>CAVUGC010000027.1:0-42726 GCA_963740955.1 uncultured Actinomycetota bacterium | reverse complement strand
GCATAACGCGTCGCGCCGGCCCGGCGGTTCGGTGTTCCGGGAGGCGGCGGCGTTCCCGGAGCGGTTCGCGGCCGCGTTCCCAGACCTCGGCGAGGTCGCCTGCGAGGGGGCGGCCTGCGAGTGACATCGAATCTCGCGTGAGTTCTTCAGGCGCGCAAGGATTCTGGCCGAACGAATGGGAGCGGAGTAGGCTGCTGCGGTGACGAACCTGCCGGAACTGCTCCTGCTGTCGGGAAGCCTGCGGGCCGCCTCCACCAACGAGGCGGTGATCCGGACCGCCGCCGCCGCGCAGGGCCCGGCCCGAGGCGTGGTCTTCGAAGGCCTGGCGGCGCTGCCCCACTTCAATCCCGACGACGACCGCGACCCGCTCCCCGGCCCGGTGGCCGAACTCCGCGCCGCGATCGCACGCGCCGACGCGATCCTGATCTGCACGCCGGAATACGCGGGCACGCTCCCGGGCTCGTTCAAGAACCTGCTCGACTGGACCGTCGGCGGCGACGAGATCAACGACAAGCCGACCGCGTGGATCAACGCCGCGGCCCCTGGACGCGGCGGCGGCGCCGACGCGACCCTCAGGACGGTCCTCGGCTACACCGGCGCCGCGATCATCGAGGCGGCCTGCCTCAAGCTCGCCTTCGACCGATCGGCCGTCGATGCGGCCGGTCTGATCACCGACCACCAAGCCCGGCAACGCATCACCGAAGCCATCACGCTCCTGACCGGCGCCGACCCGCTTCAGCCTTAGCAATCGCCGGTCAGCGCGTCTTGCGGGCGGCGCCGATCAGGTGCGAGCTCACCGAGAGCGGGAACGGGAGGTCCGGGAAGCGGCGCTGCACCAGGCCCGCCGTGTCGAAACCGGCCCGCCCGATCGCCGCGCCCGTGTCCCTGCCGGTGTGGCAGCCGCCGAACACGTGCGACCAGAAGACCGCGTCGAACGCCCGCTCCCCCAGATGGATCACCCGGTTCCGCGAGGCCACGTGCTCCAGGCACCACAATCGCCCGCCGGGCTTCAGGACGCGATGGATCTCGGCCAGCGCCCGGGCCTGATCCTCGACCGAACACAGGACCAGCGTCGACACCACCGCGTCGAACGCGTTGCTCTCCACCGGCAGTTGCTCGGCCTGGCCCTCGACCACGGCCGCGTGCTTCCCCAGGGCCTCGGCCCGTTCCCGGGCGAGGTCCCGCAAGCGCTCCTCGGGTTCCACCCCGACCAATGCGGTCGCCGCATTCGTGTAGTACGGGAAGTTCGCGCCGTCGCCGCAGCCGATCTCCAGGACCCGGCCTTCGACACCGGCCAGCAGTGTGGCGCGGTGCGACCCCAGGCCCTGGTCCTCCATGGAGGCGGCGGCCTGCGGCCACCAGCGGGCGAACAGGGGTCGGTTGCGACGTGCCATGCGGGCCTCCTCTGCGAACCGTCTCCGCTTCGACCCTAGTCGCCCGAGTGCTGCGGCTACGCCGGTTTGCGGGCGGTGCCGACGATGTGAGGGCTCTTCGAGACCGGGAACGGCAGGAACGGGAAGCGTTCGACCCGCATCCCGTCGGTGTCGAAGCCCGCCGCGCGGATCGCGCCGAGCGTGTCCCTGGAGAGGTGGCAGCCGCCGTTGATGTGGGTCCAGAGCACCGCGTCGAGGACCTTCTCGCCCATGTGGCGTGCGCGGCCGGGCGAGCCGACGTGCTCGAAGCCGACCAGTGCCCCGCCGGGTTTGAGGACGCGCGCGATCTCCGCCAGCGCGTCGGCCTGGCTGTCGACCGAGCACAGGACCGCCGTGGCGACGACGGCGTCGAACGAGGCGGTCTCGACCGTCAGCGCTTCGGCGGTGCCCTCGACGATGGTCACCTTCAGTCCGAGTTCGTCGGCGCGCTCGCGGGCGAGGTCGCGGAAGTGCTCCTCGGGTTCGACGGCGACGAGTTCGGTCACGGTGTCGGGGTAGTGGGGGAAGTTCGCGCCGAAGCCGCAGCCGAGTTCGAGCACGCGCCCTTCGAGCGGGGCGAGCAGGCGTGCGCGCTGGTCGGCGAGCCCTCGCTCCTCGAGTTGGGCGGCGGCGTCGGGGTACCAGCGGGCGAACAGGGGTCGGTTGCGGCGTGCCATGCGGTCTTCCTCCGAGGAGTGTGCGGCCGGTGTCGAGCCGCGGGGGATCGTTCCTTGTTCGGAGCCTAGCGGGCCAAGGGTTTTCGGGTGGGCCCGCCGGTCGGCCCGCGGGCGGGGGGCGAGGTCATTACACTGCCCGGATGGCGGAGGGGACACCGCGGCTGCGGCGGCGGGTGATCGTGGAGGGGCTCGTCCAGGGCGTGTTCTTTCGCGTCGAATGCCGGCGGCGGGCGCGGGAGCTCGGGCTCGCCGGGTGGGTGCGCAACCGTGCGGACGGCACGGTCGAAGCGGTGTTCGAGGGCCCGGCCGAGCCGGTCGAGGCGATGGTGGCGTGGATGCGGCACGGTCCTGCGCAGGCTCGGGTGGACCGCGCAGTGGTGGCCGAGGAGGTGCCGGAGGGCCGCGCCGGCTTCGACATCGGCTCCTGACCGGAGGCGGCGGTCAGTCCTCGTCGTTCTGCGAGCGGGTGAGGAACACGATGGCGAGCACGATGCCGACCAGCAGGATGACGGCCACGAGGAAGGCGTCGATCGCGAAGAGGGCGTTGAACGCCTGGGCGATGAACGGGGTCAGGATCGCGAGCAGCGCGGCCAGGGCGATCCAGCGCGCGTTACGGCGCATGAAGTCCATCGGTGTTCCTCCCGGGGTCGCTCCTCCGAGCCTACGTGAGGGGTCCTGCGGGGCGCCGTCCGGCGCGCGTTTCAGTTGGTCCGGGTGTTGGGCAGGTGGTCGCCGAGGTAGCCGATCCAGATCTTGCCGGTGGTGCCGCCGGCGTCGTCGAGGAAGTGCATGCGCGGCGCGGGCGAGCCGACGGGCTGGAGTTTGATGTGGGAGGGCATGTAGACGCGTCCGGAGGGCTCGATCTCGGTGGGGACGCGGAAGATCCGGTGCTTGTAGTACTTGGGGTTGCCCGAGACCGAGTCGGATTCCTTCATGGACACCATGGTGGGGGTGATGACGGGCGCGCCGGGGAGCGGGCGCACGCACCAGTCGTAGAAGCCGCCGGTGAAGCGGGCGTCGGCGCGGGCGGCGGCGTAGGCGTCGAGGGCGCGCAGGGCGTCCCAGGTGCGGCCGGTCCAGCGGCGGCGCTGGCGCGGATACATGACGTCGAGTTTGGACACTTCGGTGTCGAGGGTGTCGGGCAGGTCGAGGTGGCGCAGCTGCTTGCGGGCGCGCTGGACGACGTCCATGAGGCTCTCGGCCTCCCAGGGGCCGTTCGGGTCGGTCGCGGTCTGGACGCCGTAGACGGGGTCGGCGTGTTCGGCGAGGCGGCTCTCGAGCCAGCGGATGCGGTCCTGGGCTTTGCGTTCGTGCTCTTGGAGTTCCACGAAGTCGAGTTCGAGTTGGTCGTACTGCCTGCGGAGGCGTTCGAGCTCCTGGCCGGGGCCGCGCGAGCCGAGGAGTCCGGCGGTCTCGACGACGCGGGTGAGGGCCTCGAGGTGGGCGGACATGGTCTTGATGAGCGCGGTGGTCTCGGAGTCGCCGCCGCGGGCCATGTCGACCAGGGCTTCGAGGACGCTGTCGTCGAGGCGGTCGGCGAGTTTCGCGGCGATGCTGTCGGCGAGGTCCCCGGTCGTCGCCGGCATGGGTTCGGGTGTCTCGGATGGCGGTTCGGGTGCTGATTGCGGTTCGGTGGTCTCGATGCGTTCCGGTGGTTCGGTCGCGGCGGCGTCCTGCGGGACGCGGAGGTCTCGGCCGCGGGCGGGGCGGCGGGTCTGGGGATCTTCGGGCCGCGCGGCACGGCGATCGCGGCGGGACTGGGCGGGGCGGCATGGAGTTCGCCGGGCGGGAGCGCCCCGGAGAGAATGCGGGCCACGCGCGGTTCGCTCTGGCGTACGTCGGTGGGCAGTGCGCGGTGGACCGAGAGGTCGACGACGCCTTCGACGACCACTTCGAGCGCGCGTACGCCCTGGTCGCGGATCGCGCCGCCGCCTCGGGGCTGGTGGCGCATCGCGTAGGTCTCCTCCCCCGGTCGCACGCCGGGCAGGTAGGTGCGCAGGCCGCCGCCGAAGACGCTGAGGTCGCCGCCGAGCCAGTCGTTGAGGTTGTCCTGGGTGCGGGTGTCGTAGAGGCGCGCGACGACGGCGACGCCCGCGAGCGCCTCGGCGAGGTGGTCGGCGCAGGCGGTGATCAGGTTCGGGTCGGTGCGGTCCACGGTGAGGACGATGATCGGGACGCCGCGGTCGGGGCGGGCGAGCCAGTCGATGAGCTCCGCGACCTCTTCGGGGCCGACGAGGTGCGGGCCGGACTCGACCGGCACGGCCCCGTCGGTGGCGCGGGCCGTGGCGAGGAACGCGGGCATGAAGCCGGGGGCGGCCACCGGGCCTTCGTGGAGGTCGCCTTCGACGGTGACGCGGATCCAGCTGCGGGTGTGCTTGCGGCCGGCGGCCCAGGTGGCGGTGGTGCGGAGGTGTCCGGCGCCGGTGGGCGCCTCGTGGGTGTAGCGGCCGCAGAGTTCGTTGTCGGCGAAGGTGATCCGGGTGCGGCCGCGGGTGCGTTCGAGGTGCTGAGTGCCGTCGTCCTCGACGCCGGCCCAGGCGGCGAAGCACCGCCGCAGCCGGGGTCCGAGCCGCTGTCCTCCGTCTCGGAGCAATGCCTGGTAGAACTGCGTCACGGCGCCTCCAACGGTCCGGCTCACGGCCACGTTGAGGCAACATGCTACTTGAGGTTCACCTTGCGGTGATCATCCAAATCCAATAGGGACTGTGTGAGTCGGGGCGCGGCGGACACGACCCGGGCCCGCGCCGTGAACGGCGCGGGCCCGGGTCGAAGCGGGTCAGGCGGTCTCGGTGGCCGGTTCGTCCACGCGGGCAGGCGTTTCGGAGCCGGACGCTTCGGCGGGGTTGTTGGCCTTGTCCAGGACCGGCCCGCCCACGTCGCGCTCGGCGAGGTGGCGGCGCACCGAGTAGTAGACGGCCGCGATCCACACGAGCGCGATGGCGATGTAGACGGCGATGGCGACCCCGGTGGGGGCGGCGATCCAGTCGCTGCGCAGCAGTGTGCGGGTGTTGGTCAGGACGATGACGCCGCCGACGGCCGAGCCGAGCACGCGCGGCGGGATGTGGCGCACCAGCCAGGCCGCGATCGGCGCGGCGATGAGGCCGCCGACGAGCAGCACCCCGACCCACGCGAAGTTGATCCCGGCGCTGCCGATGCCGACGATGAAGCCGACCGAGGCGGCCAGCGCGACGAGGAACTCGGAGGTGTCGATGGAGCCGATGACCTTGCGGGGTTCGATGCGGCCGCTCGCGAGCAGCGCGGGCGTGCCGACCGGGCCCCAGCCGCCGCCGCCGGTGGCGTCGAGGAAGCCGCCGACGAGGCCGAGCGGGGTCAGGAAACGCTTGCGGAGCGGCTTGCCGAGGTTCTTGCGGTCGAGGCCGCGCACGGTGAAGCGGATGAGCAGGTAGAGGCCGAGGGAGAGCAGGATGATCGACATGACCGGGGCGGCGACCTCGGTGGAGAGCCGCGACAGGACGGTCGCGCCCGCGAAGGCGCCTACCGCGCCGGGGATGCCGATCTTGAGGACGACCTTCCAGTCGACGTTGCCGAAGCGCCAGTGCGAGGCGCCGGAGGCGAGGGTGGTGCCGATCTCCGCGAGGTGGACGGTCGCGGAGGCGGCGGCCGGGTTGGCGCCGACCGCGAGGAGCAGCGTGGTCGACGTGACGCCGTAGGCCATGCCGAGACTGCCGTCGACGAGTTGGGCGGCCAAGCCGACGAGGCCGAGAAGGACGAGGGTGCGCACGGGCAAGCCTTCCGAGACGATTACCGGAACGAGATCTCTACCAAATCTATGGGAAATATAGAGTGAACGGACGGCAGCGTCAACTTCGGGTCCCGCCAGGCGGGAAACCCGCCTGAGCGGACCGCATGGAGGCGGACGGGAGCGCGCCCCCGTCCGCTTTCGCCGTTTCCGGACCCGCCGCTCCCGGGCCCGCTTACGCTCGCTCCGTGAGTCGCAAGCAACGCGCCACCGCGGACAAACCGGTACACCTCCGGTCCTACGCCGTGCCGCGAAGCCCCTGGGACCGCATCTCCACCGGGCACCCCGGGTCGGTCCTGCTGCTGCGGCTCCTGCCGGTGCTCCTGGTCGCCGCCACCGCCCCCATCGCGTTCATCAGCGACATCATGGTCCCCTACGCGAACTACGCACTGGTCTTTTTGCCCGCCTTCACCGCCCTGGTCAACGGCCCCGTCGCGACGGCCATCGCCACCCTCGCCGTCGCCGCGGTCCTGTGCGCCGGGCAGGACGCCCTCGGCCTCATCCCCTACCCCGAGAGCGCCTGGAGCGACCTGCCGCCGGTCCTCGCCGTCGGCGTGCTGTGCACGGCGCTGGCGTGGATCAGGAACCGGATCGTCATGCGGCTGCTCGACATGACGTTCGTGGCCGAGACCGCCCAGCAGGCGATCCTGCCCGAACTGCCCGGCCGCATCGGCGGCATGAAGGTGGCCATGGTCTACCGCACGGCCCGGGGCAGCCCCGGCCTCATCGGCGGCGACTTCTACGACGTGCAGGACACCGACTTCGGCCTGCGCGTCGTCGTGGGCGACGTGCAGGGCCACGACCTGAGCACCGTCCGCCTCACCGAGGCCCTGCTCGGCACCTTCCGCGAACGCGCCCTCGACGACCCCGACCTGGTCACACTCGCCGCGCACATGGAGCGGCGGGTCCGGATCGACAACCGCGACCGCGACGAATGGGGCCAGACGTTCGCGACCGCGGCGGTCCTGGAGATCAGTCCCGCCCACGACCGGCTCCGCACCATCCTGTGCGGGCATCCTTCGCCGCTGCTGGTGCGCTCGTGCACCTACATGGTCGGCGGGAGGCCGCTGCCGCCGCTCGGCCTGGCCGACTTCGGCCTCCACAGCCCCGCCCAGGTGCGGGAGGTCGAACTCGCCCCCGGCGACCTCGTCGTGGCCTACACGGACGGCCTCATCGAGGCCCGCAACGACGCCGGCCAGCACTTTCCGCTGGTCGCGCTGCTCAACGCGTACGTCGAGGCCGGCACCCGCGACCCGGCGAAGCTCCGGTCGCGGATGCGCGACGACTTCATCGCGGGCGGCTACTCCCGCGAGGACGACGTCACGGGACTGGTGATCCAGATTCCCGAGTCGACCGTCCAGTAAGGAACAGCCGGCGCCCCAGGCGAACGCGGCCGGAGCGCATGAACGGCGGCGGCGCTGATGCGCCGCCGCCGTGAGTCCGCTCCGGTGGTCCGCCCTAGTCGGCGGCCGGCTCGCCGGGATCTTTGAAGTACGAACGGGACGTGGCCTCGGCCGGGAGTCCCATGGGCAGGTTCACGGTGGCCGCCTCGCCGTTGGAGAAGAGGAACGTGACCTCCACGGTCGAACCCATGTTCAGGTCCTCCTTCAGCCCTTCCAGGAGGAGGAAGGAGCCGGCACTGGGGGCCAGGCGCACATAGGAGACCGGGGCGAGCTCGATCTCGAAATCGGCCTCGCCGACGAGCTCGGCGACCTCGGTCTCCTCGCCCCCGAGCGACTCGGCGTCGCCGGTGGGCTCGTCGCTGGGTGAGGCGTCGTCGGCGTCGGGGCTTTCGGACGCGTCCTCGGAGGGCGTCTCGGATTCGTCGGCCTCCGGCGTCGCGGACTCGCCGCCGGAGGGGGAAGGATCGACCGCCTCGTTCACGAGCGTCTCGGTGGCGAGGGTGACCATCGCGGCCGAAGGACTCATGACCGCTTCCAGGACGACGGGCTCCTCGCCCTGGTTGTCGATCCAGACCCGCAGCGGGGCCTGCCCGCCCTCGGGGTAGAAGCCCGTCTCGCCGAAGTCCACTTGGAGGTCGCGCAGGGCCAGCACCCCCGCGTCCGCGTCGACGCCGGTGATCGCCGGCGCCGTCCTGCTGGTCTGGGTGCTCGTGCCCGCCCCGCACCCGGTCAGGGCCAGACCGGCCGCCGTCAGTGCCGCGGCCCAGCGGACTCCCGCCGCCACCGCGCTCGCATCTCGTCTCTCCACAAGCGCCACCTTAAGCGCGGGAGGGCCCGCCATCGGGCCACGACATACCGCATTTCCCGTGACGGCACGGGAAATCCGGCTCATTGCGTGCCGCGCCGGCCCACCGCCCGGTGGTCCAGGGCCGCCAGCACCCGGTCCACGAGGGCCGGGTCGTTGCCGGGCGTGGACCGCAGCCGCAGGACCCGGGCCGTGGCGGCCGAGAGCATCTCGCCCTCGATGCGCCGCACCGTGTCCAAGCGTTCGGCGAGGAGCTCGGTCTCGGGATCCTCCCGGTCCTCGACCAGGGCGGTGACCTGCGCGGACCGATGGTCGAACCACCGTTCCATCGAGGCCGCCACCTCGTCGTCGACCTCGCCCCGCCCGCGCAGCCGCTGGAGCCGCTCGGTCGCCGCGACTCCCGCTTCGGCCATGATGGACCGCAGCGCCGCGGTCTCCTTGTCGGTGTCGGCACGCACGCCGAGGAACGCGATGAGGCCCGGCAGGGTGAGGCCCTGCGCGACGAGCGTGGCGAGCACGACCACCACCGCCAGGAACTGGATCTGCTCGCGGCCGGGGAACGGCGAGCCGTCCGCGGTGTACTCCGGCAGCGCCAGCGCGGTGACGACCGTGACCACGCCGCGCATCCCGGCCCAGGCCGTGACCACGGCCAGGCGCGGGTGCTCCCCCAGCGTCCGCCATCCGATGCCCATGCGGCCCAGGACGATGGCCATGGCGAGCCAGAGCGCGCGGACGGCGATCACGGCGCCGGCCACGGCCAGTGCCTTCCACAGCAGGTCGTAGACGCCCGAGCCGACGGCCTGGATGATGTCGACCAGTTCCATGCCGACCACGCCGAACGTGAGGGCGATGAGGCCGGTCTCCAGGACGTCCCACACCGAGCCCTGGACGAGGCGGCCCTCGAAATCGTCGGGGTCGGTGGAGCGGGCCACGAGGTAGAACGCCGCGCAGATGACGGCCAGGACGCCGGAGGCCTTGACGACGTCGGCGAGGAGGTAGGCGATGTACGGGGCGGTCAGGCCGAGGGCGGTGCGCACCCGGTGGTCGTCCACGAGGGAGCCGAGTCTGACCAGGATCCAGCCGACGCCCAGGCCGATCACGGCGGCCGCCACCGCGGAGTAGGCGAACAGGCCCGCCGTCCACAGCGCCGAGACCGAGCCGGTGACCACGCCGATCACCGCGACGTTGTAGAGCGTGAGGGCGGTGACGTCGTTGAACAGGCCCTCGCCTTCGAGGATGGTCACGAGCTTGCGGGGCAGGCCGAGGCGGTCGGCGACGGCGGTGACGGCCGCGGCGTCGGGCGGGGCGCAGATCGCGCCGAGGACGACGGCGGCGGTGACCGGCAGGGCCGGGCTGATGGTCGCGGCCAGGACCGCTACCGCCGCGGTGGTGACGAAGACGAGAACGACCGCGAGGAAGAGGATCGGCCGCCAGCTCGCGGCGAACTGCCGCCACGAGGACTTGCGGGCGGCGGCCCACAGCAGCGGGGGCAGCAGGACCGGCAGCAGGTGCTCGGGGTCGAGGTCGAGCGCGGGCATCCCGGGCACGAGGCCGAGGGCGAGGCCGTAGAGGCAGATGAGGACCGGCGCGGGGATGCGCATCCATTCGGCGGCGGCCGTCAGGAGGAGCCCGCCGACGGTGAGGGCGAACAGGATCGCCACCAGTTCCATGCCACCTCCGAGGCGGGTCCGAATGCCAGGCCACACCCTACGCCCGCGGGATCAGGATCGGGCGCACTCGACCACCGCTTGCCCGATTTGCGGCTATCGTTCCGCACTATGAGCACTGTCGACACTGCCGCTCGGCCGGAGGCCGAGGAGCCGACGCCGCCGGTCCTGGACAAGACTCGCCGCAACCTCGTCTTCGTGGCGATCATGCTCGGCATGCTCATGGCCGCACTGGATCAGACGATCGTCTCGACGGCGCTGCCGACGATCGTGGCGGACCTCGGCGACACCGGGCACATGGCGTGGGTCGTCACGTCGTACCTGCTCGCGGAGGCGATCGCGTCCATCGTGGTCGGCAAGTTCGGCGACATGTTCGGGCGCAAGGCGATCTTCCAGATCAGCGCGATCGTGTTCGTGAGCGGTTCGGTGCTGGCCGGACTCAGCGAGGACATGCTCTTCCTGATCGCCTCGCGGGCGATCCAGGGCCTCGGCGCCGGCGGCCTGATGGTGACGGCGATGGCGCTCATCGCGGACGTGATCCCGTTGCGGGAGCGCGGCAAGTACCAGGGCGCGATGGGCGCGGTCTTCGGTGTGACCACGGTGCTCGGGCCGACCCTGGGCGGGCTGTTCACCGACCACCTCTCGTGGCGGTGGTGCTTCTATGTGAACGTGCCGATCGCAGTGGTCATGATCGCGATGGCGGCGGCGTTCGTGCCGCGCGTGCGGTCGGCGGCGAAGCCGGTCATCGACTACCTGGGGCTGATCCTCATCGCCATCGGGACCTCGCTGCTGATCCTGGCGCTGGAGTGGGGCGGCGACGAATACGGGTGGGGCTCGGTGACGATCATCGGGATGTTCGCCGGATCGGCGGTGGCGATCAGTCTGTTCGTCGTCGTCGAGCGCCGCGCGAGGGAACCGATCCTGCCCATGTGGCTGTTCGCGAACCCCGTCTTCACCGTCTCTTCGATCCTGAGCTTCATCGTCGGGTTCGCGATGCTCGGCGCGATGACCTACCTGCCCACGTACCTGCAGTACGTGGACGGGGTGTCGGCGACGGTGTCGGGGTACCGGACGCTGCCGATGGTCCTGGGCCTGCTCACCACGTCGATCCTCTCGGGCAACGTGGTGAGCAAGACGGGCAGGTACAAGATCTTCCCGATCCTGGGCACGGCCCTCATGGGAGTGGGCCTGTACTACATGTCCACGATGGGCCCCGACACCGGCTTCTGGCTCGAGTCGCTGTACATGCTGATCCTGGGCCTGGGGATCGGCCTGGCGATGCAGGTGCTCACGATCGCCGTGCAGAACACCGTCCCCTATGCGCAGATGGGCGCCGCGACCTCGGGCGTGACGTTCTTCCGCACCATCGGGTCGACCTTCGGCACGGCCATCATCGGCACGATGTTCACCAACCACTCGACGCCGCTCCTGGCCGCCGCCTACGCGGAAGCGGGCGTGGACCCGGCGTCGGTGGCGAGCCCGGCGCAGCTGCACAGCCTGCCGGACGCGACCATCGCGCCGATCGTCCAGGCCTACGCGGACTCGATCAACTTCGTGTTCTTCTGGGTGGTGCCGGTGGCGGCGCTCGGTTTCGTGGTGGCGTGGTTCCTCGTCGAGCGGCCGCTGCGCGACGCGGCGCGCGGCCGGGCCGCGGACATGGGCGAGGGTTTCGGCGCCCCGGACCCGGCGCCGTCGGAGGAGCGGCTGGCGCGGATGATCGCCGACGTCATGCAGCGCGAGCGCAAGACGGTGTTCAACGAGGTGTACCTGGCGGCCGACAGCCGGCTGGAACGGGCGGAGGCGTGGGCGCTGCGCCAGGTCTACGTGCTCGAACGCGCCGGGGAGGAGGCGACGGTGCGCAAGATCGCCACCGCGCACCGGCTCCCGCCCGAGGTCCTCACACCGGTGTTCACGCAGGCGGTGCGCACGGGCCTGGTCAGCGTCGACACCGGCCGGATGCGCCTGACCCCGTTGGGCAGGGCCGAGTTCCAGCGGTTCATCACCGCGTGGCGGGGCTGGATCGACGGGCACCTGGACGACTGGGACCTCGCCGACCCCGAGGACCGCAGGATCTTCGACAAGGCGGTCACGCGCATCGCCCGCGCGGCCACCGCCGAGGACTCCGAGGAATGGGCCCGCGAACCGGTCGGATGACCACGGCGGCCGTCGAATGTCGCACCCCCAGGGCACGATGGCTCCTGGTGGCGCGACGCGCACCGTCCTCTTCAGGTTCGATGCGTTGCTTCCGCTCCGCGGCTCAGGCCTTCGCGGCCGGTTCGAGCACGCCGTCGACGCGGCGTTCGACGCCCAGCGGGTTGTCGTCGTGCAGCGCTTCGGGCAGCAGCGGTTCCGGCGTGGACTGGTAGGCGACCGGCCGCGCGAAGCGCGCGATCGCGCCCGTGCCGACCGAGGTGTGGCGGGCGTTCGTCGCCGCGGGCCACGGCCCGCCGTGGTGCTGGGCGTGGGTCACGGCCACGCCGGTCGGCCAGCCGTTCACGATGACGCGCCCGGAGCGCTCGGCGAGCAGCGGCAGCGCCGTCTGCGCGACCGCGTCCGCTGAGGACGCGAGCTGGACGGTGGCGGTGAGACCACCCGGGAGCTGCGGCAGCACCCGCTCGAGCTCGGCAGTGTCGGCGTAGGTGAGGACCAGGGCGGTCGGGCCGAAGCACTCGTGCAGCAGGGTGTCGTCGCCGTCGATCGCGGCTGCGGGGGCCGCGACGAGGCCCGGGGTCACCGCGAAGCCGCCGTCCCCTGGGGACGGTTCGACCGCGAAGCGGGCCTGCGGGTGGGCGGCGAGTCGCGACGCCTCGGCCGTGTACGCCTCCTGGATGCGGCGGTTGAGCATCGGGTGGACCTGCTTGGCGCGCACCGCTTCCGCGAGCGCCTCGTCGAGGCCGTGGCCTTCGGGCAGGAACAGCACCCCAGGTTTCGTGCAGAACTGGCCCGCGCCGAGCGTCATCGACGCCGCGAACTCCTCGGCCAGGGCGGCGCCGCGCTGCGCGACCGCCTCGGGGGTGACGACGACGGGGTTGAGGCTGCCGAGCTCGCCGTAGAACGGGATCGGCTCGTCTCGGCCCGCGGCCTCCTCGGCGAGGGCCCGGCCGCCCGCGATCGAGCCGGTGAAGGCCGCGGCCTTGATGTTCGGGTCGCGGATCAGGTCGAGGCCGGCCTGGAAACCGCCGACGACGGCGAACAGGCGCGGGTCGGCGCCGTGCCGTTCGAGCGCTTCGGTGATGATCTGGCCCAGCAGGAGCGCGGTGGCGGGCTGGGACGCGTGCGCCTTGGCCACCACCGGGCAGCCGGCCGCCAGGGCGGCGGCGGTGTCGGTCCCGGCGACGCCGAAGGCGAGCGGGAAGTTCGAGGCCGCGTAGACGGCCACGGGGCCGAGCGGGACCTGCAGGCGCCGCAGGTCCGGGCGCGGCGGGGTCGCCCTCGGGGCGGCGTGGTCGATCACGATGTCGAGGGCCGCGCCGGTCTCGGCGTAGGCGGCGTAGAGCTCGAACTGGCCGGTGGTGCGGGCCAGTTCGCCGCGGAGGCGCACGTCGCCGAGTCCCGATTCGGCGTCGGCGACGGCGACGATCGCCTCCTCGTGGGCGGCGAGGGCGGTGGCGACGGCGCGCATGAGGTCCCCGCGGTCGGCCGGGCGCATCGCGGCGAGGCCGGGAGCGGCGGCGCGGGCGTCCGACGTGATCCGGGCGACTGCTTCGGGCCCGGTCTCGGGGATCGGGTCGCCGAACTCCGCTCCGGTGGTCGGGTTGACACTGCGCAGCGTGTCGGCCATGGATGCTGCTCCGTTCGATCGTTGGTGCGGTGGGTTGCGGTGGCGCGGGTGGTGGCGGCGCCGGTTGGTGAAGCCCCCGCGGGCGCGGCCTCCAGTATGGGAGCGCCCGGTGCCCGACCGGCGGTCGGTTCCGGTGCGGTGCGACCGTCGGCGTGGTTCGGCGCCAGAAGATCCGGGTGTTCGAGCGCCGGTTTCGGTTCGGTCACCGCCCGTTGGGACGGGGACTTGAGAAGCACTATAGTATGTGACATATTACTGGAACTGTTCGGTGAGCGACCGCCGATGCCGACCTCGGCGCCGAAGGCCGCGTTCCCGGGCCCGACCGGGCCCGGGAGTCACCGCCGCCCGGCCGCTGCGAGCCACAAGTTCGCCGCGGCCAGGGCGGGCCCGTTCCGTTCGGAGGGTCCGCTCAGGGCGGCACCGGCAGTACCATGTCACACGTCATCGAGATTGGAAGCCCCCATGTCGGCACCCGAATCGCGCCCCTGGCGCGGCGTCTTCGTCGCCACCGCCCTGCCGTTCCACGACGACCGCACGGTCGACTACGCGGCCTTCGGCGAGCATTGCGCCTGGCTGGTCGCGAACGGCTGCGACGGCGTCGTGCCCAACGGCTCCCTCGGCGAGTACCAGGTGCTCACCGAGACCGAGCGCGCCGAAGTGGTCGCGACCGCCGTCGCCGCGATCGGCGGCGAACGGGTCATGCCCGGCGTGGCCGCCTACGGCTCGACCGAGGCCTGCCACTGGGCCGAGCAGGCCCGCGACGCCGGATGCGGCGCGGTCATGCTCCTGCCGCCCAACGCCTACCGGGCCGACGAGCGCTCCGTGATCGCCCACTACGAGGAGGTCGCCGAGGCCGGCATCCCGATCGTGGCCTACAACAACCCGATCGACACCAAAGTGGACCTGACCCCCGAACTGCTGGCGAAGCTCCACGCCGGAGGCCTCATCCAGGCGGTCAAGGAGTTCTCCGGCGACGTGCGGCGCGCCTACCGCATCGCCGAGCTCGCCCCCGGGCTCGACCTGCTCGTGGGCGCCGACGACGTGCTCCTCGAACTGGCCGTGGCCGGCGCCAAGGGCTGGGTCTCGGGCTACCCCAACGCCCTGCCGAAGTCCACCGTCGAGCTGTACAACGCGGCGATCGCGGGCGACCTCACGACCGCGCTGCCGCTGTACCGCCAGCTGCACCCGCTCCTGCGCTGGGACTCCAAGGTCGAGTTCGTGCAGGCCATCAAGCTCTCGATGGACCTGGTCGGCCGCAAGGGCGGCCAGTGCCGCCCGCCGCGTGTGCCGCTCTTGCCCGAGCAGGCGGCCGAGGTCCGCGCCGCCACCGAGCAGGCCCTTGCGGTCGGACTCGCCTAGGAGACACGGATGCGCAGCAGGCTCGTGCTCCACACCGTGGAGTCGCACACCGAGGGCATGCCCACGCGGGTCGTCACCGGCGGCGTCGCCCCCATCCCCGGGGCGACGATGATGGAGCGCCGCAACCACTTCCGCGACCACTCCGACCACGTGCGCGGCTTCCTGATGAACGAGCCGCGCGGCCACGCCGCGATGAGCGGCGCGATCCTCCAGCCGCCCACCCGCCCGGACGCCGACTGGGGCGTGCTCTTCATCGAGGTCTCCGGCTACCTGCCGATGTGCGGGCACGGCACCATCGGCGTGGCGACCGTGCTGGTCGAGACCGGCATGGTGCCGGTGACCGAGCCGGTGACCACGGTCCGCCTCGACACCCCCGCGGGCCTGGTCACCGTCGAGGTGCAGGTCGAGGACGGGTCGGCCAAGGCCGTCACGCTGCGGAACGTGCCCGCCTTCTCCGTCGGGCAGGGACGCACGGTGAAGCTCGAGGACGGCCGCGAGATCCGCTACGACCTGGCCTTCGGCGGCAACTTCTACGCGTTCGTGGACCTCGACGACCTGGGGCTCCCCTTCGACCGCGCGGCGAAGCACGAGCTGATCGCCGCCGGCCTGGCGATCATGGAGGCGGTGAACGCCGAAGAGGAGCCCGTCCACCCGCTGGAGCCGGCGATCCGGGGCCTGCACCACGTCTACCTCACCGCGCCCGGCTCCGACGCGAAGCACTCGCGCCACGCCATGGCCATCCACCCCGGCTGGTTCGACCGGTCCCCCTGCGGCACCGGCACCTCGGCCCGGATGGCCCAACTCCACGCCAAGGGCGAGCTCGGCCTCGGCGAGGACTTCGTCAACGAGTCGTTCATCGGCTCGCGCTTCACCGGCCGGCTCGTGGGCGAGACCGAAGTGGCCGGAATGCCCGCTGTCATCCCGTCCGTCACCGGCCGGGCCTGGATCACCGGTACCGCTCAATACACGCTCGACCCCGACGACCCGTTCCCCAGCGGTTTCATCCTCTGATCACTCCCGCATACTTGTGATGCGCCACGTGTGACATACCACTGAGGAGGTCCTGATGCCCGCTCGAGCCGGAGCCGCGCCAGCCGTCGCGATGACCCTGCCCGAGATGGGAGGACGCCGCGCCAGCTACCGGGAACGCATCGGCGAGGCCCTGCGGGCCGCCGTGATCACCGGCGAGCTCGCCACCGGCAAGGTCTACTCGGTGCCCGCCCTCGCCGAGCAGTTCGGCGTCTCCGCCACCCCGGTGCGCGAGGCCATGCTCGACCTCGTCAAGGAGGAACTGGTCGAACCGGTGCCCAACAAGGGCTTCCGGGTCACCGTGGTCTCCGAGGCGCAGCTGGACGAGTACACCCACCTGCGCCAGCTCATCGAGATCCCCACGACCGTGGCGCTGGCGACCAGCGCGGACCCGGCCGAGGTCGAGGCGCTCCGCCCGCTCGCCCAGGCGATCGTGGACGCCGCGGCCGAGGAGGACCTCATCGCCTACGTCGAGGCCGACATGCGCTTCCACCTGGAGATGCTCGCGCTCTCGGGGAACCGCACCCTCGTCGAGACCGTCCGCAACCTGCGCCAGCGCTCGCGCCTGTACGGCCTGACCTCGCTGCTGGAGTTGGGCGAACTGGAGGAGTCGGCGATGGAGCACATGGAGATCCTGCACGGGCTGCTCACCCGCGATCCCGAGTGTGTGCGGCAGGTGATGGAGCTGCACCTCAGCCACGTCAGGGGCTCTTGGGCGCAGCCCTGACCTTCGCCTCGGCGTCGCGGATCGCGACGGCCGCGTTGATGAGGCCGATGTGGCTGAAGGCCTGCGGGAAGTTGCCGAGCATCGAGCCGTCCTCGGTGTCGATCTCCTCGGACATGAGCCCGAGGTCGTTCGCGCAGGCCGCCGCCTCCTCGAACAGGCCGCGGGCCCGCTCGACCCGGCCGGTCAGGGCCAGCGCCTGCGCGAGCCAGAACGTGCACATGACGAACGCTCCCTCGTCGCCCTCGAGCCCGTCGGTCCCGGACGCGTAGCGGCGCACCAGGCCTCGCCGGTCCCGAAGGCGCTCGGCGATGACGTCGACTGTGGACACGACGCGCGGGTCGTCGCCGGGCAGGAAGCCGACGGCGGGCAGGAGGAGGACGGCCGCGTCGAGGTCCTCGCCGTCGAAGGCGGCCCCGAAGGCGTTGAGTTCGGGCTTCCACGCGTGCCTCTCGATGGCCTCGCGGATGCGGTCGCGCGCGGCCGCCCAGCCCGGGGCGAGTTTCACCGGGTCGAAGTCCTCGGGGGTGAGTTCCCGGGCGGCGAGGATGTCCGGGCCGAAATTCAGCGCCTCGTGCTTTTCGACCTCGAAGAGTTCGGTGTGCTTGACGGCGCGGTCGAGCGCGACCCAGCACATGAGCTTGGAGTACGTGTAGTGGCGGGGGACGCCGCGCGATTCCCAGATGCCCTGGTCGGGCCTTCCCCACTGGTCGGCGGCGGCGTCGGCGACACCGGTGAGGAAGCGCCGGGCGGTCGTGTCGAGGTGGACCAGGTGGGAGCGCAGTTGCCAGGCGGCGTCGAGGAGTTCGCCGTAGACGTCGAGCTGGGGCTGGACCCAGGCGGCGTTGCCCACCCGTACCGGGCGCGAACCGCGCCAGCCCTTCAGGTGGGTGAGCTCCCTTTCGGACAGGTCGTGCTCGCCGCCGACGCCGAACATGATCTGGAGCGGACTCTCGGGGTGGTAGGTGGCGGCGGCGCGGGTGATGAACTCGAAGAACTCGACCGCCTCGTCCGTGGATCCGGCGGCGGCCAGGGCCTGCACGGTGAAGCTGGCGTCGCGGATCCACGCGTAGCGGTAGTCCCAGTTGCGGCCGGCGCCCACGGCCTCGGGCAGTGAGGTGGTGGGGGCGGCGACGATGGCGCCGGTGGGCTGGTAGCGGAGAGCCTCGAGGACGAGCAGGGAGCGCCGCACGAGATGGGGCAGGGGCCCGTCCCAGGGGGGGCGGGAGTCGCTCCAGCGCTGCCAGCCTTGGATGGTCTCTTCGAGCTCGGCGTCGACTGCCTCGGACGTCCATGTCGCAGGGGGGTTCTTGGAGAGTTCGGCGGACTGGGTGACGAAGCGGAGTTTGTCGCCCGCGCGGAGTGCGATGCGGGCGGTGGCGCCCTCGTCGCTGAAGGCGAGGCGGACGGGGCTGGTGAGGACGAAGCGGACCGGGCCGCCGGTGGCGAGAATGCCTCCGGGGATGGTGGTGAAGATGGGTTTGACCAGGCCGTACTCGGGTCGGGGCCGGAAGACGAAGTCGATGTCGACTTCTCCGGCGGTGCACTCGAGGACGCGGAGGGTGGCCCTGGACGCGCGGGAGGCGAGCCTGAGCCGCGCGCCGGTGTCGGCCTCGGTGGAAGCGCCGATGGCCATGGCGTCGATGAGGTGGGCGGTGCCGGTGTCGGTGGTGAAGACGGTGCGCAGGACGAAGGTGTCCCCGACATAGGAGCGTTCGTGGTGGAAGGCGCCGGCGGGGCGGATGGACCAGTGGCCGGCGTCGGGGTCGAGGAGGCGGCCGTAGACGGCGGGGCTGTCGAAGCGGGGCCGGCAGAACCAGTCGATGGAGCCGTCGGAGGAGACGAGGGCGGCGCACCGGCGGTCGGAGAGGAGGGCGTAGTCCTCGATGGGGCGTCCGGTGGCCGGGTCTTCGGTCACGGTGCGACTCCTTCCCTCCGTGTGGTGCATCTTATGTCGCTTTCCACCTGGTGTGTGACATACCACTGATTTCGGGCGCCGCGATCGACCGATGGCCCGAGCCGGGCTCTGGTTTTGTGACCCGGAGCAAGTAGCGAACCTCAGGAAATGAATACGGTTTTCATTTGTATATGGTTCCGGGACGCAGTCCGCACCTCCCCGTTGGAGCCTCCCTTGCCCGTCTCCCGTCGTTCGCTCCTCGCGGCCGCCTCCGCCGCCCCGGTCCTCGGCCTGACCGCCTGCTTCTCCGAAGGCGCCGACGGGACCGGCGCGTCGGGCCGCGTGCGCGTCGCGATGATGCAGCCGCCCCGATCGGGGCTCTCCCCGCTGACAGACGACGCGTTCAAGCTCTCCCGCTGGGCCACCGCCGAGACCCTCGTCGTGCTCGACACCGACGGCAACGCCCTGCCGTGGCTCGCCACCGAATGGGTCCAGGACGGCAACGCCTGGATCTTCACCCTCCGCGAGGACGCGACCTTCCACGACGGCACGGCCGTCACGGCCGAAGCGGTCGCGGGCTCCCTCACCGTGGCCGCCCAGGCCGCGCCGAAGCCGCGCATCCTCGACGGCGTCGACCTCACCGTGGCGGCGACCGGGAACACCGTCACGGTCACCACCGCCGAGGCCGATCCCCTGCTCCCCCACCGGCTGTCCTCGCCGCAGCTGTCGATCCTCGCCGCGAAGGCCTACCGGGACGGCATCGTCGACCCCGTGGGCGCGGGCTCCGGCGCGTTCATGCTCACCGCCGTCGACGGCACCACATCGGCCACTTTGGACCGCAATGAGGACTGGTGGGGCGGGGAGGTCCTCGCCGCGGGGATCGATGCGACCTTCGTGCCCGACGGCGTGGCCCGGGCCGGGAAGCTCCGCGCCGGCGAGGCCGACATCGTGGAGGCCGTCCCGGTCTCCCAGGCGCTGCTGCTGGAGCCCGACCAGATCACCGAGGTGCCGATGCCGCGCACCTGCACGCTCTACCTCAACTGCTCGGCCGGGCCCTTCAGCGACCCCGGCGTGCGCGCCGCCGCCCGTGAGGCGATCGACGCCGCCCCGATCGTCGAGGGCGTCTACGACGGCCGCGCCGACCTCGCCGAGGGCCTGCTCGGGCCCGCGATCCCGTGGGCCGCCGAACGCGCAGGACGCACCGAGCCCGCCGCCGCGGCCCCGGCCGCGGGCACCGCGATCACCTTGGGCACCTTCACTGACAGGGCCGAACTGCCCGAAGTCGCCCAGGTCCTCCAGCAGCAGCTCCAGGACGCCGGGTTCACCGTGGAGCTCGACGTCCGCGAATACGCCAACATCGAGGCCGACGCGCTCGACGGGGCGTTCGACGCGTTCCTGCTCTCGCGGGCCACCGTCCTGGACTCCGGCGACCCGGTCGCGTACATGTACTCCGACTTCGGGTCCGGCGGCTCGTTCAACCTGTCCCAGTTCGCCGACGACGGCGTGGACGCGGCCCTCGCCGCGGCGGGCGCGGCCGAGCCCGGCGAGGAGCGGCGCGCGGCGGTGCTCGCCGCCGAGACCGCGATCCTCAACGCGGACGCGGCGATCCCGCTCCTGCACGAGCGTGTCATCCAAGGCGACGCGGCCGGCGTGTCCGGGTCCGTCAAGGACCCGCGCGAACGCGAGCTCGTGGGCCCCGAGACGCACCTGGCGTAGCGGTGAGGACCGTCCTGGCCCGACTGGCCGCCCTCGCGGCGCTGCTCGCCGTCGTGGGCCTGCTTCCGTGGCTCTCCCGCAGCGACCCCGCGCTCACGGTGCTGCGCGCCAAATCCGCCGAGCAGGAGGCCACCGCGGAGGCGCTCGACGCGATCCGCGCCGACCTCGGACTCGACGCCGGACCGCTGGCGCTCCTGGGCCGGTGGGCCGCGGGACTCGCCCGCGGCGACCTCGGCACCTCATGGGTCTCCGGCCACCCGGTGGGGCCCGCGGTGGCGTCGGGGATCGGCACCTCGTTGACGCTCATGGCATGCGCGCTCATCGTGGCGCTGCTGCTGGCGGCCGCACTGTGCGCGCCCACGGTCTGGCGCGGCGCCCGCGGCACGCTCGGCGAGCGCCGCCCCGGCGGCGCCGTCGGCGCGATCCTCGTGGCGTGCCCCGAATTCCTCCTCGCCACCATCGGACTCGTCGTCGTCGGCGTGTGGCTCGGATGGCTGCCGACCTCCGGATGGGCCGGGCCGGCGAACCTCGTGCTGCCCGCGGTCGCCATGGGCGTCCCGGCCGGGGCGATGCTCGGCAGGCTCGTCGGCGACGCCCTCCCGGGCGCGTTCGACGAACGCTGGGTGGCGCTGTGGCGCTCCGCGGGCGTCACCGAGGGGCGGATCGCGCTCGGGGTGCTGCGGCGGGCGCTGCCGGCCGTCATGCCCCAGTTCGGGATGGTCGTCGTGGCCTTGACCGGCGGCGCCGTGGCCGTCGAGACGATCTTCGCGGTGCCCGGGATCGGCCGGACCGCGTTGGGCGCGGCCAAATCCCAGGACCTGCCGCTGCTGCAGGGCTGCGTGCTCGCGCTCATGTGTCTCGGCCTGGCGGCCGGGGCGCTCGGGCACCTGGCCCGGCGCGCCATGCTCGGCTCGGGCCTGCGCGACGACGCTCTGAGTCCGCCGCCACCTCCCCGAGGCCCTTCGGCCCGAAGGCAATACGTGGTCCCGGCCGTGCTCGCGACGGTCCTGGCGGCGGTCGTGGCGTGGGGGCTCCTTCGCGATCCGCTCACTGTGGACGTCACGGCGAAGCTCCTGCACCCTTCATGGGCCCATCCGCTCGGCACCGACTCGCTCGGACGCGACGTCCTGGCCCGGCTCGGCCACGGCGCGGCCCACACGGTCGGCGCGGCGGTCGCGGTGTGCGCGTTCGCCTTCGTGCTCTCGCTCGGGCTCGGCTTCGCGCCGCGCGCCTCCGCGGGCGTCGCCGACGTCGCGAACGCGGTCCCAGCGGTCCTCGCCGGCGTCCTCGTGGCGGCGGCGGTCGGGCCGGGGACGGCGGGGGCGGCGATCGCGGTCGCCGCGGTCTCGTGGCCGAACCTGACCGCCCATGCGGCGGCACTCACGCAGGAGGCGCGCGCCGCTTCATATCTGACCGCGCAGCGGGCCTTGGGCGCGAGCCCGCGGTGGATCACCGTCCGGCATGTGCTGCCGGAGGTGGCCGGGCCGCTGGCGCGGCACGCGGTGCTGCGTCTGCCGGGAACAGCGCTGGCGATCGCCTCGCTGGGCTTCCTGGGGCTCGGCACGCAGCCGCCCACGCCCGAATGGGGACTCCTGCTCGACGAGTCGCGCGCCTATGTGGAAATCGCCCCGGCGGCGGCACTGGCACCGGCCGTGGCGATCGCCTGCCTTGCGGCCCTGGCGGTCTCGAGCGCGAATCTGACGCGAACGCCGCGCCGGAGGGCGGCGGTCGTATGAGGAGGTCGTATGAAGCTCGTCATGGGGTCATCGCACGAGGACGTCGCATGAGGACCAGCGATCCCGGCATTCCCGGCTCCGGCCTTCAAAACGGACACCCGGGGACCCCCCGATTTCCACGGTGCCAGGCGGGTCCGACATTCCAGCGGCCCGCCGCATCGCTCGAAAGGGTGACAGCCCCGTGAACCACCTCATGCTCGAGGTCCGCGACCTTCACGTCTCGATCGGCGGCGCTGCGGTCGTGCGGGGCGTCTCCTTCGGCATCGGCCCCGATGAGACGGTGGCCCTCGTCGGCGCCTCCGGAGCCGGGAAGTCCTTGACCGCGAAGGCGATCCTCGGGCTGCTCCCGCCTTCGGCGCATGCCTCGGGGAGCGCGGTGGTCGACGGGACCGAGGTGATCGGTGCGCGCCGCGCGGTCCTCACTGGGCTGCGAGGACGCGCCCTGGCCTACATTCCGCAGGACGCCCTCACCGTGCTGAGCCCGGTCCACCGCGTCGGGGACCAGATCGCCGGGGCCATCGCCTCGGTGCGGGGCATCGGTATGGCCGCGGCCCGCGGGGCCGCGATCGAGGCGCTGGACGCCGTCGGCATCCCCGACCCGGCCGTCCGCGCCCGCGACTTCCCGCACCAGTTCTCCGGCGGCATGCGCCAGCGGGCTGTCATCGCCCTCGCCACGGTCGGCGCCCCGAAGCTGATCGTGGCCGACGAGCCCACCACCGCACTGGACGTGCGCACCCGGACCCAGATCCTCGACCTCCTCCGGGACCATTGCGCCGCAACGGGAGCGGGGCTGCTCATCATCACCCACGACCTGGCCGTGGTCGACGCGTACGCCGACCGGGTGCTGGCCGTCGCCGACGGCCGCCTGCTCGCCGACGCGGTACCGCAGCGCCCGAAGGTCGAACCGCGCACCGCTCTGGGGGCCGCGGATCCACTCCTCGAAGCCAAGGACTTGACAGTGGAATATCACATGTCACATGTGCCGCTCCACCATCGACTGCGTCGGGGACGCCGAACACGGACGGCCGAACCGGGCCAGGAGGACAGACGCAGAACATCGAACCGCGCGGTCGACGGCGTCTCCTTCGACATCGCGGCCGGGGAGACGCTGGCGCTCATCGGCCCGTCGGGTTCGGGCAAGTCCTCGACGGCCGCCGCGGTGCTGCGTCTGGTCGAACCGGCGAGCGGGACCGTCCGTTTCGAAGGCCGCGACCTGACCGGCATGCCCGAGCGGGAGTTGCGCGCGCTGCGTCCTCGGTTCCAGCCGGTGCTGCAGGATCCGTACGGCTCGCTCAGTCCGCGTCTTCGTGTGGGTGAGGCCGTGGCCGAGCCGCTGCGGGTGCAAGGCCGCTGGGACCCGGTGACCGGCCCGGCGCGGGTGCGGGAGTTGTTCGCGCTCACGGAACTCGCTCCCGACCTGGCCGAGCGGCGACCGCATGAGCTCTCGGGCGGCCAGTGCCAGCGCGTGAACATCGCGAGGGCGCTGGCGAGCGAGCCGCGTCTGCTGGTCTTGGACGAGCCGACGTCGGCGCTCGACGCCCATCTGCGCGAGGAGGTCTTCGATCTCCTCATCGGCCTGCAGGAGCGCCTCGGTCTGAGTTACCTGTTCATCTGCCACGACCTGGAGGTGGTGCGGGGCTTCGCGCACCGCGTCGCGGTGATGGAGCGGGGCAGGATCGTCCGATGCGGATCGACCGAAGAGGTCTGCGCCGCACCGGCGGGCACCTGACCTGCACACAGATCCGCGTCGGGTGAAATGCGGCGTGTCCGGGAGCGTCACGGAGCGTCTACACAAATCGGACAGAAAAGGGACCCCTGGGTCAAAAATACCCGCGCGGTGTGACATTCCAGCACGCCAAAAACGCGAATGCGCGCCGGTCCCGTCGGGACCGGCGCGCATTCGCTTGCGCTGCAACATGCTTCAGTTCGATGCGATGCGGCTCACTGCGTCTGCGTTCAGACTCGTTGCAGCTCGGCGCGGCCGTACTGGGGCGGGAGCGGGTGGATCTCGCCGAGTTCGTGCGCGGCCTGGCGCGGCCAGTGCGGGTTGCGCAGGAGTTCGCGTCCGAGCAGGACGGCGTCGGCTTCGCCGTCGGCGAGGACCTTCTCGGCCTGTTGCGGATCGGTGATGATCCCGACCGCCGCCGTCGGCAGCCCGGTCTCGCGGCGGACCCGCGCCGCGAACGGCACCTGGTAGCCGGGACCGACCGGGATGGACGCGCGCGGGAGGTTGCCGCCGGACGAGACGTCCAGCAGGTCCACGCCGTGCTCGCGCAGCAGGGCGGCCAGGCGCACGGTCTGGTCCGCGGTCCAGCCCTCCGGCTCGATCCAGTCGGTCGCCGAGAGCCGGAAGAGCACCGGGACCCGCTCCCCCACCGCCGCGCGCACCGCGTCCGCGATCTCGAGCGCGAGCCGGGCGCGGTTCTCGAAGGAGCCGCCGTACGCGTCCTCGCGGTGGTTCGACACCGGCGAGAGGAATTCGTGGACGAGGTACCCGTGCGCGGCATGGACTTCGATGACCTCGTAGCCCGCCTCGATCGAGCGGCGCGCCGCGTCGGCGAACGCCGCGACGACGCCGCGCACCCCGTCGATGCTCAGCTCGTGCGGCACCGCCATCGCGTCGTTGAAGGCGATCGCGCTGGGGCCCACGGTCTCCCAGCCGCCTTCGTCCTCGGTGAGGGCGCCGCCGCCGGCGAATCCCAGGTCGGTGCTGGCCTTGCGGCCGGCGTGCGCGATCTGGATCCCGGGGACCACGTCGTGGTCCCGCATGAACGCGGTGAGTCGGCGGTGGCCCTCGACCTGGGCGTCGTTCCAGATGCCGAGGTCGCCGGGGCTGATGCGGCCTTCGGGCGCGATCGCGGTGGCCTCCACCAGGATCAGGCCGGGGCCGCCGACGGCGCGGGAGCCGTAGTGCTGCAGGTGCCAGTCGTTCGGCACACCCGCCGCGGGTCCCGCGGCGGCGGCACTGTACTGGCACATCGGCGCCATCCAGACCCGGTTGGGAATGGTGGTCCCGCGCAACGTGAGCGGGGTGAACAGGTTGCTGGTCATGGTGACTTCCTTAGGGTTTCGAGGCGCTAGTCGACGAGTGCGGCGAAGGCCGCTGCGAACGACGCGGAGGACTGGGGGTTCTGGCCGGTCACGACATTGCGGTCGACCTGGACGTGGGGGGAGAACGGATCGCGCTGCGCGAACTCGACGCCCGCCGCCTCCAGGCGGTCCTGCAGGAGCCACGGGGCCTTGTCGGCCAGTCCGGCGAGACGCTCTTCGGCGTTGGTAAACCCGGTGACGCGGTAGCCGGCGAAAGCGTTCGCGCCGTTGACGTCTGCGGCGAGCAGCGCGGCCAGGCCGTGACAGACCAGGCCGACCGGCTTGCCCGCCTGGAGGGCCCCTGCGAGCAGGCGCCCGGAGTCGGCGTCGGCGGCCAGGTCCTCCATGGGGCCGTGGCCGCCGGGCGCGTACACCGCGTCGTAGTCGGCCAGGTCCACGCCGGCGACGTCGACCGGAGCGGCGAACTCGGGGGCCGACTCGACCACGGAGCGGACGAGCGCGGCAGCCGCGCCGCCGCCGTTCGCCTCGTCGGCCAGGCTCGACTCGTCCACCGGCGGGACCACGCCGCCGGGAGTGGCCACGGTGACCAGGTGCCCCGCCTTCTTGAACGCCTCGAGCGGCACCACGGCCTCCTCGGCCCAGTAGCCCGTCGCGTGCTTGGAGCCGTCGTTGAGCGTCCACTCGTCGGCCCCGGTCATGATGAACAGGATCTTCGCCATCGGTCTTCCTTCTCGTCTCGTTGCTGCGCTTGCTACTGCTCGAAGCTCGCGAAATAGGACGCGGCCATGTCCTCGTCGCCGTGGCCCTGCTCGGCGGCGCGGCGGAATCGCTCGGCCCCGGCCTCGGCAAGGTCGAGGCGCACCCCGGCGCGGCGGCCGGCCTCGATGACGAGCCGCGTGTCCTTCGCTGCGGTGTCGAGGCCGAAGCTCGTGCGCTCGGTCGTGCCGTCGAGGATCAGGCCGCCCTTGATCCGGGCGTACCCGGCGTCGAGCGGGCCGCCGTCGATGATGTCGAAGAACCGCTGCGGGTCGACGCCGAGGCCTTCGGCCAGCGCGAGGGCCTCGCCGATGCCGTGGGTGAGCACGAGGACCCAGCTGTTGGCGACGAGTTTGAGCCGCGAGGCGGAGCCGTCGGCGCCGTCAGTGCCGGTCCACACGGTCTTGACGCCGATGGCGTCGAACACGGCGTTCGCGGCGGGGTCGTCGTTGGGTCCGGAGGCGAGCACGGTGAGTTTGCCGGCTTCGGCGGGTTCGCGGGTGCCGAGGACGGGGGCGTCGAAGAACACGAGGTCGTGGTCGGCGGCGAAGGTGGCGAGGTCGTCGACGCCGTCGATGCCGGCGGTCGTGGACTGGATCCATCGCGTCCCGGGGGCGAGTGCGGGGGCGGCCTGCCGCATGACTTCGAGTGCTGCGGGGCCGTCGTAGAGGATGGTGATCACGGTGCCTGCGCCTTGCACGGCTTCGGCGGGGGTGTCGGCGATGCGGATGCCGTCGGCGGCGAGCGGTTCGGCCTTGTCGCGGCTGCGGTTCCAGATGGTGACGTCGTGTCCGGCGCGGGCGAGGTTGCGGGCCATGGCGGCCCCCATGATGCCGGCGCCCATGACGGTGACGGTCGGGTTGTCGCTCATGGGGTCTCCTCTCTGCGGACGTTTCGGGTCGGCTTGGTCTCGGATCGGCCGAGGCCAACATTACTTGCAGACGCCGACTAATGCAAGCGACGATTATTGTTCTGTTACGTATATCGCTGTACGCTAGTATTGAACGTGACCGGACCCAGACGGAGGAGCACCATGACCGCTGCAGCACCCCCCAGCACCGCGCTGGCCCAGCACTGGTGCGCGCTGTCCGCACTGCACGAGGGCATCGCCGACCACATCGAACGTAGATTGGAAGCCGAGCACGGGCTGACCGTTCGCGAATTCTCGCTGCTCTCCGTGCTCGACCGCCAGATCGAGGGACACCTCCAGATGCGCCAGGTAGCCGAGGCGATCGTGCTGAGCCAGAGCGCCACCACGCGCCTGGTCACCCGCATGGAGGACCGCGGCCTGTTGGAGCGCACCATCTGCGCCGACGACCGGCGCGGCATCTACACCGATGTCACCGAGTCCGGGCATGCCCTGCTCGAGGCCGCCCGGCCGACCCATGACCGGGCCCTGGGCGAGGCTCTCGAACAGGCCCGGAAGAACCCCGAGTTCGAGCCCCTGGTCGAGGCCTTGGAGCGCATCGGCGAGGGCTGACCGACGCCGCAGGGCCTCCTGTCCGCGCCGGTAGGCTGCGGGCATGTACCGGGTGCTCATCACGGGCGTGTCAGGCGTCGGCAAGTCGACGGTGGTCGCGGCGCTCGCCGCGCACGGGCACCGGGCGGTCGACACCGATTACGGCGGCTACTGCTCCCCCGCGCCCGACGTGGAACCGCCCGGACCGGTCGCGCAGCCCGGCTGGGTCTGGAATGAAGCGCGCCTCCGGAGCCTCCTCGACACGGCCGAAGACCCGGCGGCTTCCGCCGAGGCCCTCTTCATCAGCGGCTGCGTGCCGAACCAGGGCCGGTTCTACGCCGACTTCGACCGGATCGTGCTGCTCAGCGCCGCACCGGAAGTCGTGCGGTCCAGGCTCCTGGCGCGCACCGGCAACGACTACGGGAAAGCTCCGGGGGAACTCGAACGCGCGCTCAAGGATCAAGCCGAAGTGGAGCCGCTGCTGCGAGCGGGGGCGACCATGGAGATCGACACCGGCGCACCGATCGAAACCGTGACCCGCAGGCTCCTCGCCCACGTCTTCGGCTGAGACCGAAGCGGTCGGCTCAGCCCTTCCAGAACTTCGCGCCCGTACGGGCCAGGAGATCGCGCTGAGCGCGGCCGAGCTGCTTCTCGTAGCGGTAGTTCAAGTAGAGGACCGGCGGCTCGGAGTCGATGCGGAAGACATTGCCGAACCACCGCACGGGGTGTCCGTCGACCAGTTCCCACAGCTGCACGATGCGCTCGCCGGGGGTGATGGTCATTCTGATGTGGAGGCCGGCGAATTCCAGGTCCTCGGTCCTGGCCCAGCCTACGACGGCAGGGTCGGGGTAACCGCCTGGCAGTTGGGCTTCGTCAGGTCCGCTCATGTCCGGGCCAGCCATTCCATACATTGATGACATTCCGGTCTCCATCATCGCAGACCACGGTATGCACGCAAGTGCCGCACAGAGTGACACCGAGTCTGCAATGTCCAGGATAGTGGGCGCATCCGGCGGACCGCCCTGGGGAGACGGCGCCGAAGCGCCCGGGACGTGACCGGCGGCCGATGCGGTGCGCCCGGAACGCCCGCCTCCGAGGGCGGACGGATACTGGTGCCATGAAACTCAGCCGCCCGGTCTCGGTGTTCCTGCTCGCCTTCGGCGTGTGGTCCTTGGTGATTTGGTCGACCTTTGTCAAAAACCTGTTTGAGGACGTCAGCGGCCTGGCGTTCGACGCCGCGGGCGATCCGACGGCCTATTTCTGGGTCCACTTGACACTTGCGGTCACCTCGTTCGGGCTCGGCGTCGCGATCGGCGTGATCGGCCTGCGCGGGCTCTTGGCGGCCCGCCGGGCGAGCCGCGACTGACTCCTGAGTGGATTTTTCGACGCGTGGACGACTCGTCTCGGAGTCGGAAATCCGACCGGACTCTATTCACCCGAACGAGCCTTGACGGCCGAGTAGTCGATGCCGCGGCCGCCGGCCGCTTACGCCCGTTCGAGCGCGGTCACCGTCGCTTCGGCGGCGGCGCGGTCGCGCTCCCCTTCGACCTCGGTCAGGTGGTCGATGGCGCGCAGCAGGGCCCAGGACCGGACCCGTTCGGCGTCGGCGCCGAGGCCCTCGGCCACGGCCTGAACCAGGTCCGTGCCGCTGTGAGGACCGAGGAGCTGCTGCATGAACAGGAAGTGCCCCCCGTCGAAGGCCCGCTCGGCGAGATAGGGCTTGGGGTCGATGACCAGCCACGGCTCGCGTTCGGCGGAGACGATGTTGCCCAAGTGGGTGTCGCGGTTGCCGATGCCGAGTTCGGGCGGGTCGGACAATTGGTCGCACAGGTCGAGCGCGAGGTCGAGGCGGTCCGCGCCCGGGCCGCGACGCGCCGCCCCGGCAGGGTCCCCGTACTCGGCGCGCCACAGGTCGAGCATCTCCGTGGCCGCGGGCAGCGACGGGAACCCGTCCGCGGCGGCCGCGGGCTGCCAGAGTCGCTTGTAGAGCCCCGTCGCGATGCGGATGCGCCGCCACCCCGCCTCGGGAGTGCGGTGACCGAAGAAGCGAGTCGACTTGAGCCGGTTGCCGGGGACGGCGCGCTCCAGGAGCATCGCACCGGTCGCAGGGTCGTACTCGTGCAGGTGAACCGCACCGTCGCCCGCGTACTGGCGCAGCGCCGTGGGTTCGGCGGCGTTCTCCTCGTCGCGGTAGATCACCTTGAGAACCGCCTGCTCGCCGCTTTCACGGCGAACGGGAACCACATAGGAGTGACTGCCGCCCCCGTAGGGCGGGCCGTCGATCCGCAGCGACCACAGTCGCTTCAGACGCCAGACCGTCTGAGGGAGGCCGTCGAGCCAGGCCTGACCGGCACTGCCGTGCCAGGCG
Source organism: uncultured Actinomycetota bacterium (assembly GCA_963740955.1). Taxonomy (GTDB): domain Bacteria; phylum Actinomycetota; class Actinomycetes; order Mycobacteriales; family Micromonosporaceae; genus Glycomyces. Next base: position 13,126 of record CAVUGC010000027.1, on the reverse strand, counting down.
AGGACGTCGCGGCGGACGGAGGAGGGAACCACACCGAATCGCATTCGTACAGTATCGAGCAAAGCCTTTTGCCGCCGCAATCCGCATACGCATGGGCGGCAAGCGGTCAGGCGAAATCAGTCCCTCGAGATGAACGCCGCCACGGCCTCCGCGACCGCGGTGTCGCCGCCGCGCAGTTCCAGGACGCGCCTCGAGACGGCCGGTCGGCGCAGGAGCTCGGCGAGCACCGCGGCCACATCGGAGCGGGTCACGGCGCCGCGGCCCACCGGCGGCTCGGCGAGGTGCACCTGGCCGGTCGGCTCGTCGTTGGTGAGCGAGCCCGGCCGCAGGATGATCCAGTCGAGGTCCCTGGCGCGCAGGTCCTCCTCGGCCGCGCTCTTGGCCTCGATGTACGCCGCCCACACTTCGTCGCGGCTCGGGTCGGGCTCCGATGTCGGTGCCCATGCTCGAGATCTGGAGGAAGCGGCGCACGCCCGCGCGCTCGGCCGCCTCGGCGAGCAGCACCGACGCCGCCCGGTCCACCGTGTCCTTGCGGGTCGAGCCGCTGCCGGGCCCCGCGCCGGCCGCGAACACGACCGCGTCGACCTCGCCGTACATCTCGGAGGCGAGGAGCCCGCCGAGGTGCTCGGCGTCGGCCTGCTCAAGGTCGAGGACGATGGGGCGCCCGCCGATCGCGGTGAGGTCCTCGGCGTGGTCGGGATTGCGGATGAGCCCGGTGACCGAATGCCCTTCGGCGGCCAGGATCTCGGTGAGGCGCAGCGCGATCTGTCCGTGCCCTCCGGCGATGACGACATGCATACGGCCCAGCCTAACCCGGCTCGCGGCGCCGCGGGCCGCTCTGCGCCGCACCGGTCCCGGACTCGCCACCGCACCGACCGCCGCGGGCCCCTTGGACTCGGCGACGGCTCCCTCGTTCGCGAAACGGGCTCCGCTACCCACCGAGAACCGCTGAAATTCGCCGGGTAACTTGTTGAATCGTGAAGGATTCTCACACGCTCGGGCCGCCAAGCGGCCCCGTCTGGACACGCCTCCTGCTCGCCGCGGCGCTCGCGTTCCTGACCGTCCCGTTCGCCGCCGCCCCGGCACAGGCGGCCTACGACATCACCGGTCAGATCCGCGCGGGCCAGGACGTCGCGCTCAACGGCGACGCCGTCGTGAACCTCGGCAGCGGGGAGGAGATCGTCTACGGCGGCCGCCTCACCGGCATCGGCACGCTCACCGTCGCCGGCGCGGGGAAACTCGTCCTCACCGCCGACTCCGACTTCACCATCCCCGAAGACCGCCAGCCGCAGACCGTCGAGGTCGTCGGCGAACCCTGGCGCTGGAGCCGCATCAAGGACCCCGACCCGCCCGCCGTGACCGTGGAGGCCGGAGCGACCCTCCAGTACGGCGACGGAACCGGATCGACCGGCCTCATCGGCCACTACCCCTACGACACCCCGGATTTCGCCTGGAACGCGCTCAACCACCGCATCGACGGGACGCTCATCGTCGCCGTGCACGGCCCCCGCTACCACCCCGGGAACCTCTCCGGCTCCGGCCAACTCGTCCAGCCGCGGTCCACATGGGATGGACTCGCGCTCGCGGGCGACCACACCTTCACCGGCACCATCTACAACGGGACCGGCATCCACTTCTCCGACCGCGCCTACCAGTCGCGGCTGCCCGACGTCGAGAAGATCCTCAACCAGGGCTCGTTCATCGTCAACAACCAGCGCGAGAACGAGACCGTGCTGACCATGGACTTCTACTCCCGCGAGTGGGGCAACGACATCAACTTCCACTCCGCGCTCGACGGCAGAAAGTCGTCATGACCGGCCAGTACTCGTGGGCCGACTCGGGACCCGACTCCGACCCCTCGCTCTCGGACCCCGCACTGAACTACGAAGTGGTCGCGCACAACCACAACAAGCGCGGCATCAACATCGAAGGCGCCACCGTGCAATGGGGCGACGGCACCACCGACCGGTTCTTCCTCCCGGGCAACCGCGACACCGTCTACATCAACCTGCACGGCGCCAACCACGACCAGCGCGGGCACCTCATCTTCGACTACAACGGCCCGGTCCGCCTCGACGCGCCGATCTCAGGCGGGATCTACCACGACACGATGTCCACCCCGGCTGCGGGCGACGTGACCGTCGCGGGCACCGCCGGCAACGACGTGACCTTCGCCGACCAGCAGAACTACGACGGCGCCACCACCATCGGAGCCGACGCGGTCCTGCGGCTCGGCGCGGGCGAGGACGGCGGCGACGGCTGGCTGCTCACCGGCGGCGAACGGACCGAGGTCGTCGACGACGGGACGCTCGTCGTCGACAATGTCGAGACCGACACCGCCCTCGAGGACATCAGCGGCGCGGGCGGCCTCGAACAGGCCGGGACCGCGACGCTCAGCCTCACCGGGAACACCGTCTACACCGGGCCCACCACCGTCTCGGGCGGCACGCTCGCCCTCACCGGCGGCGACCTCGCCGCCTCGGAGCACGTCGAACTCTCCGGCGAAGCCGCCGTGCTCGACCTCTCCCAGGTCGAGGACCAGACGGTGAACGACCTCAGCGGCGTCGCCGGAGCGACCCTGCTGCTCGGCGCCGACGACCTCACCGTGGCCGCCGCCGGAGACACCGCATACGCGGGCGGCGTCGAAGGCGAAGGCGGCCTGGTGAAATCGGGGACCGGCACCTGGACGTACTCCGGCGCGAGCACCGCCGCGGGAGTGTGGACGGTCGCCGAGGGCACGCTCGCGCTCGGCGGCGCGGACTCCGGCAGTGATGATCCCGAGAGCCCTGCGCCCGACGGCACCGGCGATGGCGGTGCAGGCGAGGACGGTGCCGGGCTCAGGACGGTGCCGAGCTCGCCGGCGACCTGGCCGTGGACCAGGGCTTGACCGTGCGCGCCGCAAGCGACGTCGGCGGCAGCCTGTCGCTCGGCGAGGCCTCGACCCTGACCGTGGGCTCGAACGGGGGGCTCACGGTCGGGGGCGAGGCCGCTCTCGACGGGACGCTCGCGGTCGCCTACGAGAAGGGCGATGCGCTCCCCGAGGAGATCCCGGTCGTCACCGCCGCGGGCGGCGTCTCCGGCACGTTCGGCAACCTCGCCCAGGACGCCGAACTGGAGATCGGCGGCGTGAGCTACAGGGTCGCCTACGAGGAGGACCGGGTCGTCCTGCGGACCGACACCCCGCAGGAGGCCGCCGAAGCGGCGGGAGGCGGTCCCGGCGCGGCCGGTCTGCCCTGGTGGGCCTATCTGATCGGTGGGTGCATAGTCCTCCTGCTGGTCGGTCTCGGTCTGCTGGCGTGGATCCGGTGGCGCCGCCGGGGCGGCTCGGTGGCCGACGACGCCACGATGGAGCTTCCGATGGTGCAGCCCCGAACCTGAACGGGAGCTGAAGCCGCCTGAAGCGGCCTTCAGGAACGATCCGGGGAACACGCCGGGCAAGCGGTTGCGCCCCTGAGGTCCTTGCGTTAGCGTGGGCAGCTCCGTTCGCGGCTGGGCACCGGCTCCGCCGCACTGCGCGAGGATGCCCAGGCGTCTTCCGCCAGGAGAAGGGCACTGCATGACCGTCGATGTCGAACGCACCCAACGCAACTACGCGCACGCCGGGAACCTGAGGTCCCGCGTGAGCCTCTACGACCACCGCGAACCCCGGATCGATCCGGTCGACATCGCCGCCGGGCTCATGCCCGCCGGGCCGCGGCTCGTGCTCGACATCGGCTGCGGCTACGGCCGTTACCTCGACCGGCTCCGCGCCGACCACCCCGACGCGGCCGTCGTCGGCATCGACGCCGCACCGGGGATGCTCACCAGGGTCGCGCCGCCGATCATGGTCGCCGACGCCCAGGCGATCCCCTACCCCGACGGCTGCGCCGACGCGGTGCTCGCCATGCACATGCTGTACCACGTGCCCGACATCGCGAAGGCCGTCGCCGAGTTCCGGCGCATCCTCAAGCCCGGCGGGACACTCCTGGTGTCGACCAACGCCCACGGCGACATGGCCGAGCCGTATGCGATGTGGGCGCGGGCGATCCGCTCGGTCCTGGGACCCGACGTGTTCCTCCCCGGCGACGAGGTCGTCAAGTTCGACTCCGCAAACGCCCCTTCCTACCTCGAAGCCGAGTTCGCCTCGGTGGAGCGGTTCGAGGAGCGCGGCACGGTCTCGGTTCCCGAACCCGGCCCTCTCATGGACTACCTCGCCTCCATCCGGTCCTACGTCGACTGCGACGACGCGGCGTTCGAGCGGATCGTCGCCGCCGCCGAACAGGAGCTGGACGCGCATTTCGCGGTTCACGACCGTTACCGGTTCGAGAAGGCGCTCGTCTTCTACCGGTGCCGGTGACCCTGCGATGCCGCGACTGATCCTGCTCAACGGCGCGCCCGCCGTCGGCAAGTCCACACTGGCGCGACGCTACGCCGACGACCACGCGTTCGCGCTGGCGCTCGACATCGACCAGGTCCGCAGGATGCTCGGGCGCTGGCGCGAGGACACCGGCACCGCAGGTCTGCTGGCCCGGTCAGTCGCACTCGCGGCGACCCGGGCCCACCTCGAATCCGGGCATGACGTGGTGGTGCCCCAGCTCGTGGGCCGCGTCGAGTTCATCGAGCAGCTCGCGGCGACCGCCGCAGCGTCGGAGGCGGGGTTCTGCGAGGTCTACCTCGTGGACCAGGGCGCGAGCCTCGTGCGCCGCTTCGCCGAACGCACGCGGATCGCCGCCGACCCGACCCATGTGGACGCCGGGGAGATGCTGACGGAGGCCGGGCTGGTCGAGTACGTCGACCGCATCACCGCACTCATACCGCGGCGCCCCGACGCGCTGACGGTCGAAGCCGTCCCCGGCGACATCGAGGGGACGTACCGGCGGCTGCTCGCCGCACTCGACGGCCGCTGAGGCGCACCGGATCGCTACCGGCGGGCCCGCATGGCCGCCTGCGGCCCGAGAAGACTACCGGCCGGCCTCCAGGTCCAGGACCGCTTCGATCGCCTCCGCCACGCCGTCGGCGGCGCAGGTCCCGGTGCGGTCGGTGGCCGCGGCAAGGGCTTCCTCGTTGGCGTCGGCCATGGCAAAGGACCGTCCGGCCCAGGCGAGCATCGACACGTCGGTCGGCATGTCGCCGAAGGCGATCACCGATTCGGGACCAATGCCGCGCGCGGCGCACCATTCGGCCAGTGCGAGGCCTTTGGTGGCGTGCAGCGAGCTGTATTCGATCTCCGGGTACTTTCCCCAGTGCCACATGCGCACGCCGGGCATGTCGATCCGCCGGACCTGTGCGAGGAGCGAGGCGGCGTGCAGACCTGGAGCCCTGACGATGAACGTGGCGACGGCGTCGACGCCGTCGAAGAGGTCGGCGGCCGGATCGACGAAGTGCCAGGGGTCGTGCAGGTGCACGCCGATCTCGAACTGCGGGTCCTGCGCGATCTGGCTCTCGCCGGTCTCGACGGCGAAGAGCGCCTGCGGTATCGCTTCGAGCAGTCGCCGCTGCAGTTCGCGGGCGGTGGCGAGCGGCATGGGGTGGCGGAAGTCGGCGGCCCCGGCCGCGAAGTCGTAGACGATGGCGCCGTTGCAGCAGATCGCGGCGTCGATGGACGCGGCGAGTTCGGGGTGGCGGTGGACGCCGCGCGGGGCCCGGGCGGTCACGGCCACCACTTGGATGCCTCGCTCGCGGGCGGCGAGCAGTGCTTTCTGGTTGCGTTGCGAGAGCTTGCCTCGGTGCAGCAGGGTTCCGTCGAGATCGGTGGCGATCACCTTGAGCGAGTTCACCGCCTGAGTATCGATGCCGCACCGTCCGGGGGCAACTCGATTCAGGCGGTGGTGCGGCGCAGGTCACCGGGCGTGTGGCCCGGGTGGTTCAAGCGCGCCGTCTCCGGGAGCGGGAGCGGAGTCGCAGGAGTGCGCCGACGATCCATCCGGCGATGAAGACGACGGTGATCATGATCCACATCGGCATCTCGACGCTGACGAACCAGAGTTCGACGCCGACTTCATCGGTGTTGGCGAGGATGAACCAGACGACGAGCACGATGATCACGCCCGCGATGATGAAAGGGCTGATCGGCAAGTTGTGGGAAATCCTCGATCGCGCGCCGTAGTTGTTCGACGAGTCTCTCAAGCGCCCGGGCATCGCGTTCCAGTTTCGCCAGTTCATCACTGCGCGATTTGAGTTGGTCCTGCACCTTTGCCAGTGTGATCGCGCGACGATCACGCGCGCCGGCCAGTGAACTGACTTCCCGTGCGTTGTCGGACTCGATAGCCTTGAGCTTCGCCGTTTCTGCGGCAATGTTTTCGGTCAGCAGATCCAGATGCGCAAGGTGTTCGTTGATTGCGGTGATGCGTTCGGCCCGGGCCCGGCCGAAATAACCGTAATAGGCCAGCATGCGCCCCAGCAGCGTCGGTTCACTCTGGTTCAGCAGCACCTTGATCTGTTCTTCGCGGCCATTCATGTACGCCGCGCGCAACTCGCCGGCCAATGCCGTCCGCTGCGAATCCACCTGTGACTGGGTTTCGACCCGTTCTGCCTGCAGCGTTCTGAGTCTGTCTTCCGCAGCCTGCCTGGCGAGCACGAATATCGGCGAACGCTTCACGTGCAGACTGAATCTCCAGTTCTGCGCCTTTCAGCTGTGTTGCGAGCGAATCCCGCTTCTCGGCATCGTCCTGAATCGCCTTGCGAATGGACTCGATGCGGGTTCGGACCTGCTTGAGTTCGGCTTCCTTGGCGGCCGGGCTCGCCGCCATCAGCCGTCCCGAGAAAACAGCGCCGGACAGCGCCGCCATCAGGCAGACCACCGACGAACTTCGGCGAATGATTTGCCGGAATGGGACAATGCGCCCTCCCGGGAAGCAAGGGCCACTGTGTGGGGCTTGAATGAATCAATTCGGGACTCAGATCAGGGCCGAATGGTCGTCGCATCCGTTCGCCTATTATGCTCGTTCGGCAACCTGTCCGGAATGCCAGGCGCAGTGCCGGAGCATGACTGGCGACGACTCGCTGTTATACTCGCCCGCCTTTTGCTGCTCACCCTGACTCGCGTCGCTGACTGGCGGCAGATTTTGCAGGAACAGCGCCGTTCACGCAGCCGTTTCCAAGTTGATGCAATGAATCGTTTCATCGAGTACACCACCCATCATCCGTTGCTGGTGGCGGCTGCCGCGCTCGCAGCCATCATTGCGATCGTGATGGAGCTTCGGCAGCGAGCACTGGGCACGAACGTGATTGCGTCGAGCGACGCTGTGCGGTTGCTGAACTCTGGCGCCCTGGCCATCGATGTGAGATCAGCAACGGAATTCGAGGCTGGCCACATTATCGATGCGCGTAACGTACCCACGGCAGAAATCGCGACGCGGGCAGAGTCACTGAAAAAATTCAAGGAAAAGCCAGTCCTGGTCTATTGCGACAGTGGCACCTCGTCCGCTGCGGCCGTCAAGGCTTTGCAAACCCAGGGTTTCACCAAAGTAGTCGCCCTGCGAGGCGGACTGCAAACATGGCGCCAGGACAACCTGCCGCTGGTCAAAGGTGCAGCGAAGAAGGAGGGCAAGAACGCATGAGCACCCCAGACATCGTCATGTATTCCACGGCGTATTGCGGCTACTGCCAGCGCGCCAAGGCACTGTTCGAACGCAAAGGCGCGGCGATACGCGAGATCAAGATTGATGAGGACGTGAACGAACGCGACGCCATGCTGAAGAAGAGCGGCGGTCGTCGCACTGTGCCGCAGATTTTCATCGGCGAGCGGCATATTGGGGGTTTTGACGAGCTTGCTGCGCTGGATCGCTCGGGCGAGCTGGATACGCTGTTAGGAAAAACCAGCTGAACTCGGCAGGATACAGGCACGCCGGCCTGCGGCATGCCTTTGTTTTTATACAATTAAACTACACGAATTACCGAGTCGAGGATGCATCATGGCTGAAGATATTTCTGCGGCAAACGGACAGTCTCAGGACCCGAACGCTCCGCAGTTCGCTCCGCAGGCTGTCTATGTAAAGGATGTTTCGTTCGAAGCACCCGGCGGTCCACGAGTGGCTCCCAATGCGGCCAATCCGACGATCAATCTGAATCTGAGCACTACGGTCAACGACCTGGGTGGCGATCTGAAGGAAGTGGTTCTGACGGTACGCGTCGAAGCGCAGTCCGCCGAAAAGACCGTGTGGCTGGTGGAATTGCAGCAGGCTGGCGCGTTTGGCATCCGCAATGTCCCTGCTGAAGACATGCAGCGCCTGCTCGGCATTTTCTGCCCCAACTATCTGCTGCCATATGGCCGTGAAGTGGTTTCGGATCTGCTGGTGAAGGGTGGCTTCCCACCATTCCTGCTGCCACCCGTTAATTTCGAGGCGTTGTTCAATCAGGCCGCCGCAAATCGTCAGCAGACGGCAGCGAACACTCCGGCGGCAGTGAACTGATCTGCCATGAGTAGCGCCGGGGTCTCCAGTCCCTCGGCTCAGATTGCCGTGCTCGGCGCCGGATCGTGGGGCACGGCGCTCGCGATCCAGCTGGCCGCGGCCGGCGGTCGTACCTGCCTGTGGGGTCGCGATCCTGACGAACTTGCGTCGTTCGCGTCCGGGCGACGCAATTTGCGGTACCTGCCCGACGCTGCATTTCCCGAGTCTCTGCTGATCGAGTCCGATCTGGCCGCTGCGGTCGCTGGTAGCCGCGATCTGCTGATTGCCGTACCCAGCCACGCGTTGCGTGAGCTGTTATTACAGATTAGCCCTCACCGACGAGCCGATACGCGGCTTGCCTGGGCGACGAAAGGATTCGAACTCAGCACCGGATTACTGCCTCACCAGGTCGTCGCTGAAGTACTCGGTGCGACACTGCCAGGTGCCGTCGTATCCGGACCAACGTTTGCGAAGGAGGTCGGTGCTGGATTGCCGACAGCGATGACCATCGCTGCATCGGATCAGCAGTTCGCGCGCGACCTGGCGCAGCGTCTCTCGAGTCACAACTTTCGCGCGTACACCTCGACCGATGTCATTGGCGTCGAGATCGGCGGTGCAGTCAAGAACGTGCTCGCCATCGGTGCTGCCATGTCTGATGGACTGGGCTTCGGCGCCAACACGCGCATCGCTTTGATTACCCGGGGCCTCGTTGAAATGACCCGCCTGGGTGTAGCACTCGGCGCGCGACGCGAGACCTTCATGGGCCTCGCTGGCCTGGGTGATCTGGTGCTGACCTGCACGGACAACCAGTCGCGTAATCGACGCTTCGGGCTCGCTCTCGCAGCGGGCGCGACAGTCGCTGCGGCTCAACAATCGATCGGTCAGGTTGTGGAGGGCGTTCTCGCTTCCAGAGCGGTCCGGGATGTCGCGAAGCAATCCGGCGTCGAGATGCCGATCTGCGAGCAGGTTTTTCGCATCGTGCATGAAGGGGTCGCGCCCAAGGTCGCGGTCAGGGAACTCATGAGCCGCGCGCTCAAGCCTGAAAGTGAGTAGGCCAGCGTCACTGTCGCTCAGGCACAGTCGACCCGACCGGTGATATCGCTTCGCACGAGCGAGATCACTCTGTCTGCGCAAAATTCTGCTGTCGCCAGGCTTCGTACACCACGACCGCGACCGAGTTACTCAGGTTCAGACTGCGATTACTCGCCTGCATCGGAATCCTCAGGCGATGAGGTGCAGGACATGACTGAAGAATGTCAGGCGGCAATCCACTGGTTTCGCGCCCGAACAAAAATGCGTCACCGGGCTGATACACCACACTGTCGTAGCGCGTCGCTCCACGCGTGGAAATCGCAAAGTAGCGCTGGAACGCCATGTCACTGAAACACTGCCCGAGTGACGACCAGGTACGCACATCTGCGAGCTCGGCGTAATCCATGCCGGCACGCCGGACCGCCTTCTCGTCGAGAGAAAAGCCCAGCGGTTCGATGAGGTGCAGCGTGGCTCCCGAGTTCGCACACAGCCGGATGACATTGCCGGTGTTCGGCGGTATTTCGGGCTGAAAGAGAATGACGTGAAACATCGAACATCCGGCCGGTGATGAGGATTCGGTCCTGTCCGCTTCGTGGGTTAAACTGCCGCACCTTCACCGTGGTGCTCACATGACAGCTTCACTCGCCCTCGATTTCTGCGGTCTGCGCTTCGACTCGCCGATTGTGCTGCTGTCGGGCTGCGTTGGCTTCGGCGAGGAATACACGCGCGTCGAAGGGTTTCTCCAATCGCGACGTGGGCGCCATCGTTCTGAAAGGCACGACGCGCGAGCCGCGGCTCGGCAATCCGCCGCATCGCGTCTACGAAACACCCATGGGCATGCTCAATGCCATCGGCCTGCAGAATCCCGGCGTCGACCACGTCGTGCAAGACAATCCTGCCGACACTCGATTTCAGCGAGACGCGCTTCATCGCCAATGTCTCCGGCTCGACCATCGAGGAGTATGTCGAAGTCACGCGCCGCTTCGATGACTCACCGATCGATGCCATCGAGATCAACATCTCCTGCCCGAACGTGAAGGAAGGCGGCGTGGCCTTCGGCAACTATCCCGGAGATGTCGGCGCGCGTGGTCGCGGCCTGCCGCAAAGTGACCAGCAAGCCGATCATCACCAAGCTGTCGCCGAATCAGACCGACATCCACGAGAACGCGCGCCGCTGCATCGAGGCCGGCACGCGATGCGCTCGCGGTGATCAACACGATGATGGGCATGGCCATCGACGTGAACACGCGCAAGCCGGTGATCGGCAACGTCCAGGGCGGCTTGTCAGGCCCTGCGATCAAGCCGATCGCGTTGCTGAAAGTGCACCAGGTCTACGAAGTCGCGCGCAAGCACAACGTGCCGATCATCGGCCAGGGCGGCATCGACACACGCGAACGATGCGCTCGAGTTCATCATCGCCGGCGCCACGGCCGTGGGCGTCGGCACTGCGCTGTTCTACGATCCGCTGGTGTGCCAGAAGATCAACGCGGGCATCAGCGAGTATCTGGCACGCAATGGATTCCGATCGGTCACCGATCTCATCGGCACCTCATCAGCGCACGAACCGGCCCTCCAGGTTTCCAGAGCCTGCTAGCGCCGCAGCCTGGCGCTTATTCGTCGTCCATCGCGAGCTCTTTGAGCTTGCGCGTGAGAGTGTTACGGCCCCAGCCAAGCAGCCGTGCTGCTTCCTGACGTCCGCCTTCCGCTTTGCGAAGTGCGGCACGAATCAGTGTGCGCTCGAACTCCGGCATCGCATCATCGAGTAACGGCGTATCGCCACTCGACAAGTCGCTTCTCCGCCCAATTCGTCAATTGCCGCGTCCATTCATCCTGAAGTTTCGCGGGGCCGGACAGAGCCACCCAGATCTGCAGGCATATCTTCCGACTTGATCTCGCGACCTGGCGCGGTGACCGTCAGGCGACGGCAAGTGTTGACCAATTGACGAACGTTGCCGGGCCATTCGAAATTCGACAGGGCTGCGGCCGCTTCCGGCGTCAGCGTCTTCGGTTCGACACCCAGTTCGATCGCGGCGTGCGTCGAGGTAGTGCATCAGCAGCTCAGGAATGTCTTCGCGACGCGAGCGCAGCGGCGGCACTTCGATGCGAATCACGTTCAGGCGATGTAACAGATCCTCGCGGAACAGGCTCTGCTTCACGCGCTCCTCGAGATCCTGGTGAGTCGCGGCGATCACTCGCACGTCGACGCGCACCGGCGTCTGCCCGCCGACGCGATAAAACTCGCCTTCCGCCAGCACGCGCAACAAGCGCGTCTGCAGCTGCGGCGACATGTCACCGATTTCATCGAGAAACAACGTGCCGCCGTCGGCCTGCTCGAAGCGGCCGCGACGTTGCATGATCGGCGCCGGTGAACGAACCTTTCTCGTGACCGAACAATTCCGACTCGAGCAGCTCGGCAGTGAATGCCGACGTATTCAACGCGATGAATGCCTTGCTTGCGCGCGGGCTGTGACGATGCAACGCACGGGCAACCAGTTCTTTGCCGGTGCCAGACTCACCTGTGATCAGCACGGTCATGCTCGAACGCGACAGACGTCCGATGGCGCGAAACACTTCCTGCATCGCCGGCGCCTGGCCGAGCATCTCGGGAATACGCCGCGCTTCAGTCGCGACTTCCTCAACGCGTGTCGCGCTGTTGGGCGGCGCGCCGCACGAGATCGACCGCCTGATCGATGTCGAACGGCTTGGGCAGATATTCGAACGCACCGCCCTGATAGGCAGCGACCGCGCTGTCGAGATCCGAATGCGCCGTCATCACGATGACCGGCAGCTCGGGATGACTGTCGCGAATTTCGGTGAGCAACTCCAGGCCGCTGCGCCCCGGCATGCGGATGTCTGTGATCAGTACGTCGGGCCGATCACGGCGCAACGCCGCGAGCGCGCTGTCCGCGTGATCGAACGCCGTTGGCGACATGCCTCCCTGACGCAACGCGCGTTCCAGCACCCAGCGGATGGAGGCATCGTCGTCGACGAGCCAGACGTTCAGACGGTTTAACAGGCATCTGCAACATGGAATGGCAAGAAAATAGTGAAAATGGTTTGGCCGGGACGCTCTCAAATTCGATCAGGCCGTCATGACGACTGACCAGGTCCTGCGCGACCGCGAGACCCAGACCGGTGCCATCCGCACGCCCGGTGACGAGCGGATAGAACAACGTGTCGCGCAGATTCCTCGAGCACACCGGGCCCGTTGTCTTCGAACTGCACGCTCGCGACGAGCCGATGGCGACGCGCGCCGATGTTCACGTTGGTCAGCGCGCGCGTTCGCAGCATGATGCGGCCGCGGCGCACCACTGTTTGCCGTTGCCGGGATTGATCGCCTGCAACGCGTTGCGTCCGAGATTCAACATCGCCTGGATGATCTGGTTGCGATCGATGCGCAGCGGCGGCAGGCTCGGATCGTAGTCGCGCTCGACCGCCACGCCGGGGGCGCATCCGCGGCGAGCAGATGACCCACGTGCTGGAACAAGCTCGTGGATGTTCATCTGCTTCCTTGCGCGGCGCGTGACCGGGGCCGAGCATCGTATCGACCAACGCCACCAGACGATCGGCTTCGCTGATGATGACCGTCGTGTACTCGCGCATCGACGCTCGGCAAGCTGTCGCGCCAGCAACTGCGCCGCGCCACGCAAGCCGCCGAGCGGATTCTTGATCTCGTGCGCCAGCTGACGAATCATCGCCGGCTGCCGCCGATCTGCGTGAGCAAG
>CAVUGC010000026.1:0-50754 GCA_963740955.1 uncultured Actinomycetota bacterium | reverse complement strand
TGGCGGTCTTGGGGGTGTGTCGTTGCGGGTGTGCGCATGTGCGGTGTCACCTCCTTCCGATACTGCTGACTGCGTGCTGCCTACTGGGTGCTGAACTGCCATTTGCCAACTGCCGATTGCGTACTGCTGACTGCGGTCAGTGGGCGTTCCCGGTGTGTCCTGGAGGACGGTCGAAAAAGTAGACACTCTCGGATGTGAACTATGCGGCGGTGGTGAACGCTAGCTGGTGGAGCGCTTCGAACTCTTCGGGTGTGAGGAATCCCAAGGCCTTCTGGATCCGGTCGCGGTTGTAGTCGCACTCGATGAACTCGAACAGAGCCAACCTGACTTCATCGAGGTTCTTCCATGTCTTCAGGTTGATGAGCTCTTTCTTGATGGTCGCGTTGGTCGATTCCGCTTGGGCGTTGTCGAAGCAGGAGCCGGTGCGCCCGACTGAGGGGATGACCCCGGCCGCGAAGCAGCGGTCGCGGAAGGCCCTGGACGTGTATTGACTGCCGCGATCCGAATGTACGGTCAACTGACCTGGTTCGGGGGCGAGGTCTGCCAGGGCTTTGTCGAAGGCGCGCAGGACGAACGCGGTGTCCATGACCGGTCCGGCCTCCCAGGAGACGATCCGCCGCGAGCAGCCGTCGGTGAACAGGACCAGATACGTCCAGCCTTCCGCTTCCGTTGCGATGTAGGTGATGTCCGTATAGAGGACCTCGCCGGGTGCCTCGGGTTCGAAGTCGCGGCCGATGAAGTCGACCAGGCCCTCCTTCTCTTGGCCCTGGATCGTGGTCTTCGGGCCCGAGGCCGGGTGCGCGCAGGTCAGGCCGGCGGCGCGGGCCAGGCGGCGGATGCGCCGCTCGCCGTGGCGACGGCCTTGGCGGCGCAGGTGAGCGGTGAGGCGGCGGATCCCGTAGCGGCGTTTCTTGGCCGCGTGCGCCTCGGCGACGAGGGCCGACAGTGCCGCGTCGTCGGTTTCGCGGGCCGAGGGCGCCCGGTCACGCCAGGCGTAGTAGCCAGAGGCGCTGACCTGCATGAGGGCGCAGGCGCGGCGCAAGGAGAGGCGCTCTCGGGCGGGTCGGGCCTGGTTCGCCGCGTCGATCTGGGCGATCAACGCGAACCGTTCGGGTTTCGATTGGCGAACCAGGCCGTTGCTTTTGAGAGGATTTCGATCTCCTGCTCCTGCTCGCGGACCCGCTTACGGAGTTCGCGCAGCTCAGCGGCGACCTCCGTGGGAAGTTGCCGGGTGTCAGTCTCGGGCACCGGCTGATTCTCTCCGGCACGCTTGCGCCACAACCGCAAGGTTTCCGCGCTGATGCCCAGGTCACGGGCGACCCCGACCACCGTTTTCCCAGGCAAACGAGACAGCGCCACAGCGTTCTCTCTGAACTCCTGGTCGTACGGTCCGTTCTTCGGCATATCTCTCAGTATCCTCTCTCCGATTTGGAGAGTGTCTACTCAACCGCTCGTCCTTCAGTCCTTTCCACGTGTGCCTGTTGGTCTGGGTGTGTGCCTCGTTCGGGGCACTGCCTCCGGTTGGGGTGATCCCTTCCGGGCGATCTCCCGCTCCACGGTTCCGAGTCCGTCCTTCTGGCTTTCTCGGCCTGGGAGCGAGTCCCGATAGCACGTGGGGCATACCATGCAAGCCCCGGGCTGAGCCCCCCTGACCCGAGAGCGGGCCTGGTGGTCTCGGATCCTGCCAGCGGGGCGAGTCGGCCAGAGGCTTGGCTTAGTCTGCTTACACCTACTCGACTCCTGTACGGAATCCATATCCCTGTGCGTACACCAATTATCCCCCACCCCAGGGGCACCCGCATCACCCACAAGACGAGAAACCTCTCATGTTCGGGCCCGATCCGCCTGCACCCCAACCGAAACCGGGCCGGACAGCCGACAGCGCGCCCCCGCCCAATCGCTCACCTCTTCGTCGCTGCCGGATTGAACCCCAACCGAACACCGGCCCGGCCCCGCCAACCCACCCCAGCGAAATGGCACCTCTTCGTCGCTGCCCGCTTGAACCTCGGGCATCGCGGCGCGGGCTGCCGACACCGCTCCCCTGCCCATAGGGGCACCTCTCCGTCGCTGCCCGCTTGAACCGCAACCCACCCAGGAGCCTGAAACCGCCAGCATCCCCCTAGGTCGGCCAAACCCGATGCGGGTCCGCCCTCTCCCTAGGGGGATGCGGTCATATCCACTGAGTCCTCGGTCAGCGGCGAGCGGCCTCCACCAGCGCGTTCACGCGCTCGCGTTCGGCGCGGCCATAGGTCTCCTTGGTGACCAGGATGCCGACGAGGCCGACCATCGCCGCGCCCAAGTACAGCAGCGACGCACCGGGCCAACCGAACACGCCGACGAGCGCGGCCGCAAGCAGCGGCGCGAAACCGCCCAGGGCGGCCGCGATCTGGTAGCCGAGCGAAGCACCGGAAGTGCGCGTCGCGGTGCGGAACTGCTCGGTGAGCAGCGCCCCCTGCGTGCCGGTGAGGGCCGCGTGGATGAGGCCGATGCCGATGATGAACACCGTCACGACGAGCACCGGCTGCCCCGCGTTCGTCAGCAGGTACATGGGGAAGGCGAAGAGCGCCGCCGCGATGCAGCCCGCGATGTAGATGGGGCGCCTGCCGATCCGGTCGGTGAGGCTCCCGGCGAGGAACGTCACGGCGATCGCGGTGATGCTCGCGGCGGTGATCGCGCCCAAGGCGACCGATCGCAGTTCCGGTTCCCGTTCGGTGATGTAGCTGAGCAGGTAGGTCGCCGTCGAGTAGTACGCGAAGGACTCGACCACGCGCAGGGCGATCACGCGGAGGATGCCGCGCCAGTCGTCGCGCAGTGTGGCGACGAAGGGGTTCTTCTCGGTCTTCCCCTTCGCCTGCGCCTCTTGGAACTCGGGCGATTCGGAGAGTCGCGAGCGCACGACCAGCGCGACGAAGACGAGCACGGCGCTGAACAGGAACGGGGTGCGCCACTGCCAGTCGCCTTCGAGGGTGGAGCTCCAGGCGAACATGCCGCTGGCGAGGGCGATGCCCAGCGGGTTGCCCGACTGCGGGATGGCGGCGAACATGCCGCGCCGGTGCCAGGGCGCGTGCTCGTAGGCCATGGTGATCGCGCCGCCCCATTCGGCGCCGAACGCGAGCCCCTGGACCATGCGGATCACGGTGAGGATGATCGGGGCGGCCACGCCGATCTGCGCGTACGTCGGCATCAGGCCGATGGCGAAGGTCGCGGCGCCCATGACGATCATGGCGCCCACCAGGACCGGCTTGCGGCCGTAGCGGTCGCCGAGGTAGCCGCCGATCGCGCCGCCGAGCGGTCGCATGACGAAGCCGACGGCGAGTGTGGCGAAGGCGAGCAGGGTGCTCACCAGTGGGTCTTCGGCGGGGAAGAACACGGCGCCGAAGTAGAGCGCCGCGGCCGTGCCGTAGGCGATGAAGTCGTAGTTCTCGACGCTGGTGCCGAGGGCGGCGGCGAAGGCGGTCTTGACGCGGTCCTTCGAGCCGAGCGGACTGCGTATGGTGTCGGTTGCTGCCTGAGACATCGGGGGATCTCCTTTGATCAGGGATTGACGGGTGGACGGATCAGCGGGACTGATCGAGGGCGTTGAGTTTGGCGACGCGGCGACGGGTGTCCTCGTCGTCGTCGAAGGCGGCGTCGAGGAATTCGCGCACGATGTCGGGGATGAGCGCGTGCGGCACGAGCCACGCCCCCATGGCGATCGCGTTGGCGTCGTCGTGTTCGACGGCCTGATGCGCCGAGTAGGGCTCATGTGCGAGCCCGCATCGGATGCCGGGGAGCTTGTTGGCGGCCATCACGGCGCCTTGGCCGGTGCCGCAGACGAGGATGGCGCGGTCCGCCCGGCCGTCGAGCACCGGTCGGCAGGTGTCCTGCGTGATGTCGGGGAAGTCGACCGGGTCGGCGCTGTCGGTGCCGCAGTCGACGACCTCGTGGCCGAGCGATTCGATGACGGCGCGGACGGTGTCCTTCAGCGGGAAACCGGCGTGGTCGGCGCCGAGCGCGATCTTCATGCGGCGGTGGTCCTTTCGAGTGGAAGTCGGGCAATGCTGTCCACATCGGATCGATGCGGGATCGACGACGAGGCACCCCGGTTCGTGACCGTGAGCGACGCGGCGTCGAGAGCGTGGCGGAGCCGGTCGGACAGCGGCAGGCCGGCCAGCGCCGCGAAGTAGCCCGCGAAGGTGTCGCCTGCCGCGGTGGTGTCGACGGCGTCGACTCGGCGGGCCGGGGCGGTGCCGGTCGCGCCGGCGACGCGGTAGGCCGCGCCTTCGGCGCCGAGCGTGCAGATGACGTCGGCGCCGGTCGCCTGGGAGAGCTCGGTCATGAGCCGGTCGGTGCTCGCGGTTTCGATGCCGTGCAGGGCGGCCAGGCGCCGCAGTTCGTGTTCGTTCACCACCAGGAGGTCGACGCCGGGCACCAGTTCATCGGCGCTGGTCGGCGCGGGGGCGGCGTTCCAGATGACGGTGGCACCGGCTTCGCGGGCCAGGTCGGCGGCGAGGCGGGAGGTCGCGGCGGGGATCTCGTTCTGCAGGAGCAGGACGTCGCCGGGGAGCAGGGTCCGGCAGGCGTCGCGAACGGCGCCTTCGGGAATGGCGTGGTTGGCGCCGGGGACGATGACGATCGAGTTCTCGGCTCGGTCGTCGATGAGGACCACGGCGCGGCCGGACGGGGTGTGGTCGAGGGACTGGACGCCGTGGACGTCGATGCCGTCGGCCTGCAGTGCTTGCAGGAGCGCGGTGCCGTCGTGCGCGCCGACGGCGCCGACCATGCGCACCGTGGCTCCGGCGCGCGCGGCGGCGACGGCCTGGTTCGCGCCTTTGCCGCCCATCGCCGTGTCCAAGGTGGAGGCGCTGAGGGTCTCTCCGGGGCCGGGGAGGCGGGGCACTCGGATGGCGTCGTCGATGTTGACGCTGCCGACGACGAGGATGCCGGGGCTCATGCGCGGCTTCCTTCCGAGCGGTCGATGAAGGTCGTGGCGATGCGCCGGGAGGTCGCGTCGCCGCCGCCGATGAGGTCGAGGAGGCCCCGCACGCCGGCGCGGCCGATCTCGGGGGCGTCGTTGCGGACGGCGCTGATGGGAGGGGAGGTGTACGCGAACCATTCGATGTCGTCGAAGGAGACGAACTCGATGCGCGAGGCCGCTTCGGCCCCAAGGCGTTCGCGTACGGCGCGCATGGCGCCGAGGGTCGTCTGCCCGTTGGCGCCGAACACGGCGGTGGGCCGCGCGCCCCGGTCGAGGACGCGCAGCATGGCTTGGGCGGCGCCGTCCGCGAGGAAGTCACCGGCGTCGATGAGGGCGTCGTCGGTGCTGATGCCGTGGGATTCGCGGCCGGCGAGGTAGGCGTCGTGGCGCTCGGCGCCGGTCGAGACGCTTTCGGGGCCGCCGATGAAGGCCACGTCGCGGTGCCCGCGGCGCTGGAGCCAGTCGAGCGCTTGGGCGACGCCGCCGGCGTTGTCGGTGCCGTAGAGGGGGGCGTCGACGCCGTCGATCGTGCGGTTGAGCAGGACGATCGGGAGTTTCGAGGCGAGCAGGGTCTCGAGGCGGGGGGTCTTCGGGCCTTGGGGGGAGAGCAGGAGTCCGTCCACGCGCTGGGAGGCGAAGGCGTCGAGGACGGCGTCGGCCTGCGCGGCGTCCTCGTTGGCGTTGGCGAGGAGCACGGTGTACCCGAGGGAGCGCGCCTCCTGCTCGGCCGCGTGGGCGAGTTCGGAGAAGAACGGGTTGCGGATGTCGGAGACGAGGAGGCCCAGCACGTCGGTGCGGGCGCGGCGCAGGGAGCGGGCCGGGCCGTTCGCGATGTAGCCGAGTTCGCGGGCGGCGTCGAGGACGCGGCTGCGGGAGTCGGGCGAGGTCTGCGGGCTGCCGCTGAGGACGCGGGAAGCGGTGCCGACGGCGACTCCGGCGCGTGCCGCGACGTCTTTGATCGTGGCCAAGCTGCATCACCTCTCTGTGCGTTCATGGAAACGATTCCATGACGGAAACGTTTCCATCGTAACGCCCACCACTCCAAGGCGCAAACACGCCCGGCCGGGCGCTCT
Source organism: uncultured Actinomycetota bacterium (assembly GCA_963740955.1). GTDB lineage: Bacteria > Actinomycetota > Actinomycetes > Mycobacteriales > Micromonosporaceae > Glycomyces. The sequence continues at coordinate 44,724 of CAVUGC010000026.1, read as the reverse complement.
CGTGAGGGTGTGCGCGGTCGGGCGTCTTCGCTTGCGTCGCAAGCCAAGCGCAGGTCGTAGGCGGGAGCCGATCATTCAAGGAGACGTCTGTGCGCCAACCGTCGATCCCTCGAGACGGCCTCGCCCGACCCCGGAGCTCACGCACTCCCGCCGCCTTCGAACGGCGCCGGTCAGGCGGGCTGGACGCAGTCGTGCGCTAACAACGACCGCCCCGGCCCGGAGGTGGCGCGCTCGCGGCCGCCTTCGGCGAGCGCCCATTCGGCCGAACGCGACGCCGGCTCCCGCTGACCGCCCGATCTCCCGGAGCGACCTCGCCCGGTCTGGATCACGTACTCCCCCGCCTGTTTCGGCGCGACCGTCGAGTCAGCCGAGCGGGACGCCCGTGTGCGCTTCGAGCCGTTCGATCAGCTCCTGCTGGAAGTCCGGGTCCGACGCGGCCGGGTGCGACCGGCTGATGCGGTGGTGGTGCCAGTAGCCGCCGGTGCGCGGCTCGACCGTCCCGTCCGGAGCGGTGGCGAGCCACACCTGGGTGCGGTGCCCCTCCTCGAGGTCGTCGGGCGCGCCCGCACCGCCCATGCGGGTCGGCACCCAGCCCGGGTCCACCACGTGCGCAACGGTGTCCGCCCAGCGGCGCGCGACCGCGAACGCCAGCGCGGTCACATAGAGCTTGCTGTCCTCGTACGCGCCGCGGCGGGCGCTCGCGTCGCCGAAGTCGATCGCGTCCAGGTCGGTCGAGCCCGACTGGTGGTAGCCGCTGCTGAGGTAGACCAGCCGCCGCGGCTTGGCCATCGCGGCAGTGAGGAGGTAGGGGGCGACCGTGTTCACCGGGAGCGCGCCGGGGTCGCGGTAGACGCCGGCGTTGTGGATCACGGCGTCGAACCGTCCGAATCCGTTGGCCTGCTCCGCTATCGCGAGCGTGTCATCCATTCGCGACAGATCGCCGTAGACGGTGCCGTGCATCGGTTCGAGCACGGCCGGATCGGGGAAGCGGTCGCGGTCGCGCGCGTGGACGACGACCTGGTGCCCGTCGTCGGCCATCGCCTGCGCGGCGGCCAGGCCGAGCCCGGTCGAGGCCCCGGTGACGAGGATGAGCGGCATGTGCGACCTCCTTTCGTTCCGTGCCGACGGTACCGAACGGCCTTGATCGGGAATCGAAGTCCCTAGGGCAGCACGCCGCGGCCCTCGCGGACCTCGAATACCAGCTGGGTCTCCGTCTGCCGCACCATGGGGTGGGTGGTCACGTGCTCCAGGATGAGGTCGCGCAGCGCTTCGGGGCTGGCGACGGTCACGTGCAGGAGGAAGTCGTCGTCGCCGCCGACGTGGAAGACCGTCATGACCCCCGGCAGTTTGACCAGCCGGTCGTACAGGTTGTGCACGAGTTCGCGGCTGTGGTTTCCGAGGCGGACCTTGATGATGGCGTGGATGGGCCGGCCGAGGGCTTCGGGGTTGATCCGGGCGCCGATGCCCGTGAGGACGCCGGACTCGCGCAGGGCGCGGATGCGGTACGCGCAGGTGGACTCGGCCACGCCCACGCGGGCCGCGAGCGCGGCGTTGGTCATCCGGCCGTCTTCCACGAGCGCGGTGAGGATGGCGAGGTCGGTGCCGTCCAATCCCTCCAGTGAAGGTTGCGATTTCTTCGATTGCCCGGCCGCCATGACCGCTCCTTTCGATGAATCCCCATTGATATCCGCGAATAGCGATGGTTTCCTCAAGGAGTATTGCAGATTGTTGTGGTTCGGCTTACATTCTGGGCATGATTTCGCCACAACTGCAGCTCGACACCGTCGCGGTTCACGCCGGCCGCGACGACCTGGCGGAGCTCGGCGTCCACGCCCTCCCCATCGACCTGTCCTCGACCAATCCCCTGCCGAGCATCGAGGCCGGCGGCCTCTCCTACGAGGCCATGGCGACCGGCGGGACGCCGACGGCCGAGGGCGGGTCGGTGTACGCGCGGTTGTGGAACCCGACCGTGGCGCGGTTCGAGACGGCGCTGGCCCGGTTGGAGCACGCGGAGGCCGCGGTGGCGTTCTCCTCGGGCATGGCGGCGATGACCGCCGCGATCCTCGCGACCACGAGCGGGCCCGGCCGCCGGCACATCCTGGCGGTCCGCCCGCTGTACGGCGGGACCGACCACCTCCTGTCCTCGGGACTGCTCGGGACGGAGACGACCTTCTGCGAGGCGGCGGAGGTCGCGGCGCGCGATCCGGCCCGACACGGCGATGGTCGTGCTCGAGACGCCCGCGAACCCGACGCTCGAGCTGGTCGACATCCGCGCGGTCGTCGAGGCCGCCGGAGAGTGTTCCGGTGCTGGTGGACAACACGTTCGCGACGCCGGTGCTGCAGAACCCGGTCGACCTGGGCGCCGCGATGGTGCTGCACAGCGCCACGAAGTACCTCGGCGGGCACGGCGACGTCGTCGCCGGCGTCATCGCCTGCGACCGGGAGACCGCGGCGGCGCTGCGGCGGGTGCGGGCGGTCACGGGCGGCCTGCTCCACCCGCTCGGGCGCGTATCTGCTCCACAGGGGACTGACGACGCTGCCGATCCGGGTGCGGGCCCAGCAGGCGAACGCCCAGAGCATCGCCGCCTGGCTGGAGACGCACCCGGGCGTCGCCCGCGTCCACTACCCCGGGATCAGCGGTGACCCGCAGGGCCTGCTCGGCCGGCAGATGAAGGGCACCGGGGCGATGATCGCGGTCGACCTCCGCGGCGGCTTCGAGCAGGCCGCGCACGTCACGTCCGCGGTGCGCCTGTTCACGCATGCGGTTTCCCTCGGCGGCGTGGACTCGCTGATCCAGCACCCCGCGGCGCTGACCCACCGGCCGGTCGCCGCCCGAGGCCCGCCCGGCCGAGAGCCTGGTCAGGCTCTCGATCGGCCTCGAAGCCCCCGAGGACCTGATCGCCGACCTCGACCAGGCCCTCACCAAAGGCTTAGCGACCGTCCCTTTCGGTGACGGTCACCGCATCATTCACTCGCAGGTCCAGATGCCCGAGTTGAGGACGTGGCCGAACTCGTTCTCACCGGCGTAGACATGGCCGGCCAGGACCGAGCCGTCGGCGCTGATCGCGTCGACGGTGTCGCCGAACCAGTTGTCGGCGGGGTCGACCACACCCGGCAGCTCGGTGACCTCGTCGCCGGACTGGACGGCGGCGGCGGGCTCGACCGAGCCCGCGGCCGTGCCGTCGAGGGCGATCGAGCGGGCGTTGTCGAGCTGCAGGTCCTCGGCGGTGCCATCGGCGAGGTTCCAGCGCACGCCGGTCACGCCGCCGTCCGGGGTGTTGAGGTAACCGGACACCCAGTCGCCCTTGATGTCCGTGGGATAGGAGTGGGCGGTCGCCGGGTCGATGCCGTCGGGCATCGGCAGCTCGGCGGCCGTGCCGTCGGCGTGCCAGACGTACGGCTTGAAGTCCCCGGTCCCGGCGTCCTCGTAGTAGCCGACGATCGTCCCCTCCTCGTCGATGCCGACGGCGATACCCCAGGCGGCGTTGTCGGGCATCGGCAGCTCGGTGGGCTTGGCGGCCCCGGCCGGCCACACCACCGGGTACTCGCCCGCCTCCCCCGCAATGGCGCCCACGATGTCGCCGTTCTCGTTGATGCCGTTGGCCTCGCCGTTTCCGCCGTTGAGCCGCGTCAGCTCGCCGTCGCTCCATACATAGGGCACCTGGCCCTCGTCGAGGTAGGTGGAGGCGGCGGCCGTTCCCGAGGAGTTGACGTCGGCGATGACCTGGTCCTGGCCTTCCAAGGGGATCGCGGTGGCCTCGCCGTCGGCGTACAGGAGCGGGAAGCGCGCCCAGTCGCCGTTCGCGTCGAGCGGGTACGCGCGGTAGGCGATGACCGAGCCGTCGTCGCTCATACCGGTGGTGAAGGTGAATTCGAGCCCTTCGGGGATCGGGAGCTTCTCGAACACGCACGCGGCGCGCGGTTCGCCTGCGGGCTCTTCGGCCCAGGCGGCCTGGGCCGGGAACGCCGCTCCGGCGGCCAGCAGCGCGGCGGTCGCGGCGAGCGGCCTGCGGCCCTTGAACGGTCGTTTCACCGTGGTTGACATCGTGTCGTCGTCCTCTCGGGAAGCGGGAATGACCGGTATCCAGCGATACCGATACCTCTATGACGCTTCGTACCGAGGGGACAGTTGCGTTTCCAAAGTGGTTTCGACTGCGCCGCAAGGAAGGTCGGCTAGTCCGCTGGCCAGGAGCCTTTCTCGGCGAGGTCGATCACGAGGGAGGCGATGTTCCAGGCGTCGTCGGCGCCGCTGTGGTGGCGACCCTCCAAAGGGTAACCCGGCGATCGCGAGCGCCTCGGCCATGCCCGGCCGGCGCCGCAGTCCGCGGGCCTCGGTGAAGAGCCGCCTGACGTTGGTGTGCCGGCTCCCGAAGGGGTAGCGGACGCCGGTCGCCTTGCACTGGCGTTCGAACTGATGGCGGTCGTAGTCGCCCCAGCTCGCCCAGGGCCGCGAGTCGGACCGGTGCTCGCCGAGGAGGATCCGGCAGGCCTCGGCGAACTCCACGCCCGCATCGACCTCCTCCTGAGTGAGACCCGTGAGCTCGGTGCAGAACGCGCTCACCGTCGATCGGCGCGGGCGCACCAGGACGCGGTGCTTGGCGATCCGCTCCCGCCGCTCCAGGTCGACCACCGTCAACCCGATCTCGATGATCTCGCTGACCGCCCCGGGCGGCGGCGGCCCCTCCCAGCAGGTCGCCTCGACATCGACCACATTCAACTGCACGTTCGGCATGTCCATACCGCGCAGCCTAAGTGGCGTCCCCCAACGCATCGCGGCAGGCGCTGGAGACGACCTCGGTCCAGACCTCCGGATGGGTCGACCAGAAATCGTGCGGGACGCCCGGGACCTCGGCGAAGGTGCCGCCGGGGACCAGGGCCGCGAGTTGCCGCAGCGGCCACGAGGGCCGGATGTCGTCTTCGGCGGCGATGACGGCCATCGGGACCGCGCAGTCGGCCAGGCGGCGGAACAGGTCGGGTTCGTGGATCCACTCCAGGAACGACGCCATCAGGGCACTGTGGATGTCTGGTTCCCACTCGATGTCGACCTTGGGTTCGGTGTCCTTCAAGGACTCGTAGACCTGCGACCAGGTGCGGTCCTTGTGGAGGCCGTGGCCGGACACCCCGATCGACCGAACGCACGCGCGAGGGGTGGTCCAGGGCGTAGCGGACCGCCAGATCCGCGCCCCAGGAATGACCGAGCACCACCCAGTCGTCGACACCCGCAGCGCGCCTGACCGATTCGAGGTCGGCGACGGCCTGGACGAGGTCGTGCGGGCCGCCCGACGAGCGGCCCACGCCCCGCGGCTCGGGGTACCACGACCGCATGCCTCGCGGCGCGATCGCGTCCTGCTCGAGGTAGTGGACGCAGCCCGGGCCGCCGGACAGGACCAGTACGTCAGGCCCGGTTCCAGTGACTCCCACGTGCAGTCGGGTCCGGTCGTCGGCTTCCACGGTCATCGCGCGCATGGACCGATCCTCCCCCACGCCCGTCGCGTCGGAGCAGGCGGCCGATCGTGTCAGCGGGCGTACGCCACCCGATCCCTCGGCCACGGCGGCGCACGTTCGCCCGTCGATCGACGGATCGGTGCGCCATTGCCGCTGGATATACTCGCTCGATGAGCGACGAGCGATCAGCCTCTCCCCCAACGGCTCTCATAACGGGTGCCGCATCGGGAATCGGAGCGGCCTTCGCCCGGGCGCTGGCGAACGAAGGCTATCGGCTCATCCTCGTGGACCGAAACGGCGAACGCCTGCGAACCACCGCCGATGCGCTGGCCGCCGAATGCGAGATCATGACCGCGGACCTCATCGTGGAAGCGGACATCGCCGGTGTCGAGAAGCGATGCCGCGCCGGGATCGACCTGCTGGTGAACAACGCGGGCTTCGGGCATCCCACCGGATTTCTCACGACTTCGGTGCAGGCCGAAATCGCGATGTCCCGGCTGCACACCGAGACCGTGCTCCGCCTTACCCTCGCCGCACTTCCCTCCATGATCGAGCGCGGCAGCGGCGGCGTCATCAACCTCGCCTCGGTGCTCGGATTCTTTCCCAGTTCGACCTATTCCGCGACCAAGGCATGGGTCATCAATTTCAGCCAGTCGGCGGCCAGGAACACCCGCCCCCGCAAGGTCACCGTCACGGCACTGTGCCCCGGATTCACGCGCACCGAATTCCACGACAGCGCCAGCATGAACATGACCAAGGTCCCCGGCTTCCTGTGGATGGAAGCCGACGTGCTCGTCGCGACCGCGCTGCGGGACTGGCGCAAAGGCAGAGCGCTCAGCATCCCCGGCTGGAAGAACAAGACCATTGCGTCCCTCGGGAGACTGCTGCCGCCGAGCCTGATCGGTCGCATGCTCTCCGGTGCGAACACGCGCCCCCAAGCGCCCTGACCCGGGCGCCGAGTGCATTCTCAGCCCCGCAAGGGGATCCGTCGAACGCCGGGACGCCGTGATCCCGTGCGCGCCACCCGATAGGCTCCGCCGACATGAGCGAGCCGAACTTCCTCACCGCCACCCGCACCGGCTACGACGACGTGGCCGACCTGTACTCCGACATGTTCCGCGACGTACTGGACGAGACCCCGTACGACCGCGCCATGATCGACGTCTTCGCCGAACTCGTGAAGGAGTCCGAACCCGCGAAGGCGGCCGACCTCGGTTGCGGGCCGGGACATGTGACCGGATACGTGCACGGCCGGGGCGTGGACGTCGTCGGCGTCGACCTCTCCCCCGACATGCTCGCGATCGCCCGCCGCGAATACCCGGACATCGAGTTCGCCGAAGGCACCATGACCGCGCTCGACCTGCCGGACGCCGCGCTCGGCGGCATCCTGTCGCGCTGGTCGATCATCCACACCCCGCCTGAGCGGCTCCCCGAGGTGTTCGCCGAATTCCACCGCGTCCTCGCACCCGGCGGGCACCTGCTGCTCGGGTTCTTCGCGCACGACGACAACTCGCAGCTGGGCTGGCCGTTCGAGCACCGGGTGACGCTCGCCTGGCGGCTCTCGATCGATCTCCTCGCGGAGATGCTGCGCGAGTTCGGCTTCCAGGAGAAGGCGAGACTGATCGAGAAGGCGCCCAAGCAAAGCCGCCGAGGCTACGACTCGGGGCACCTCATGCTCCGCAAACCGGAGTGATGCGGCCAGGGCGGCGGCGAGCGGGAACCCGTCGACACGCCGCCCACGGTTTGTTGGCACGTGCGAAACTGAAGCCATGACGACTGGCGCGCAAGGCTCACGGTCGGGCGGGAGGCCGAAAGGGTCCGGGCGCCTCCCGACGATGAAGGACATCGCCGACCACCTCGGGGTGTCGCGCCAGCTCGTGTCGCTGGTGCTGCGGGGCGTCCCGGGTCCCAGCCCGGAGTCGCGGGAGCGGATCCTGGCCGCCGCGCGCGAGCTCGGTTACCGGCCGAACGCCTCCGCGCGGCTGCTGCGCCAGAACCGGACGCGGCTCATCGGCATGATGTTCGAGATGCGCAACCCGTTCCAAGTGCGGTTCGTGGAGCGCCTGTTCGTGAGGGCCGCCGAGCACGGCCTCGGGCTGGCGCTCGGCCCCAAGACGGTCGAGCGGTCCACGGACGCCGTCGTCGCCGAGCTCATGGAGGAGCGCGTGGAGGCGCTCGTCGCCTTCAACCCGGACCCGGCATCGGCCACGCTGGCAGAGGCGCGCGAACTGCTCCCGGTCGTCTGGCTCGGCGAATGGGCCGATCCGACCGAGGTGGACAACGTGCACGTGGACGAGACCGAGGGACTCCGGCTCGCGATCGAACACCTGGTGTCCTTGGGGCACAGTGACATCGTCTACATCGGCGGACTCGACGGGCGCGTGGGCCGGGACCGGGCGGACGCCTACCGCGCGGCCATGTCCGCCTCCGGCCTCGCCGACCGCATCGAGGTCGTGCCGAGCGGCTTCTCCGAGGAGGGCGGCGCGGCCGCCGCGCGGGAGATCGCCGCGCGCGAACGGCGACCCACGGCCGTGGTGTGCTGCGGCGACCAGTGCGCCTCAGGAGTGATGGCGGTGTTCGCGCGGTCGAACGTGCAAGTGCCGCAGGATGTCTCGGTCGTCGGCTTCGACGACAGCTACGTGTCGTCGCTGTCGTACCACCGGTTGACCTCGGTGCACCAGGACGTCGAGGCCACGGTCGAGGCCACCTTGGCGGCGGTCCTCGACCGGATCGAAGGGGGCGACGGGCCGCGCCGCGCGGTCTCCACGGCGACGCGGCTGGCGGTCAGGGATTCGACGGGACCGGCGCGGACCGGGCCGTGAAACGCGGTCACGGCCCGATCCGGGCCGTCAGCGGACGCCGCGGATCGGGATGACCACTGCCGCGCCCACGGCCGCGACGATGCCCGCTCCCCAGAGCAGCATCGGATAATTGCCGCCGCCGCCCAAGAGCGCCAACCCGAGCGCGGGGGCGATCGACTGCGGCAGGCTGTTGGCGATGTTGATGACCCCCAGGTCCTTGCCCGGCTTCTCGGCGTCCGGCAGCACGTCGACCACGAGCGCGGTGTCGACCGCGGAATAGACGCCGTAGGCCAGGCCCATGACGATCTCGGCCACGTAGAACGCCATCACGGTGTCGGCGTATACGAGCACGACGAGGCCGATGCCGAACAGCAGCGTCGAGCCTGCGACGAAGGCCTTGCGGCGCCCGAGAAGATCCGACAGCCACCCCGAAACGGCGGCGGCCCCGATCAGCGCGATCGTGTAGCAGAGCACCCCGGTCGCGACCGCCGCAACGGCCGCCTCCGCACTCAGACTCAGGTGGTCCTGCATGTACAGCAGCCGGTAGGTGGTGAACATGAAGGTGGCGAGCACGATCAGGAACCGCGACCACCAGGCGAGGCCGAAGTCGCGGTGCCGCAGCGGGTTCGTCCAGAACGTGCGGAGCAGGGCCGGCAGCGAGAACGGCGCGGGCCGCGCCTCGGGCAGCCGGTCGGGCGCGGCGAACAGGTAGACCGCCACGCAGACGACGCCGATCACGCCCGGAACGGCGAACAGCAGGAGCAGGTCGTCGACCAGGAGCACCGCCGCGTACATGCCGACGAGGATCGACACGTTCTGGGCGAGCGCGATGACGCTCGACCCGCGGCCGCGCTGGAACTGGGGCACGTTGTCGGCGAAGCTCGCGACGAGCGCCGCGTAGGCGGCGTTCGAGGCCAGCTGGCAGGCGAGCCAGGCGAGGGTGAGGACCAGGACGTTCGGTGCGAGCGCCAGCGCGACCAGGCCGACCAGGAGGAGGCCGATGCCGCCGAGGAGCCAGGGGCGGCGCCGGCCCCACCGGGTGCGGGTGCGGTCGCTGAGGGCGCCGAAGAGGGGGTTGCCGATGATCGCGCCGACCGCGCCGATCGGCAGGGCGATCCCGATGACGGACGCGGGGTCGGCGGGGTTGAGTTCTTGGGCCTTGAGCTGCATGCTCACGAAGACCGGGGAGAGGATGGCGAGGTAGATGCCGAACTGGGCGATGCCGAGCGCGGCGAGGTAGCGGGTGCGGACCGGTGGTGCGGGCATTGGGCCGGTGAGGGATCGGGGCGGGGTTGTCGTCGACATTGACGCCTCCTTGCGTGGTGATCGGCGCCCTGAGGAGTTGGGCGTGCGACGATGCTCTTAGCACGTGCTAACATCGTGCTCGGGCTCACTTTAGCTCGTGCCAACCGACTTGTACAGATCGATCTCGATCCGGAGCGTGACATGTTCCCATCACAACTGCCCGAACCCGAGCTCTACCTGCCCGGCACCGGCGAACCCTCGCTGCGGTGGGGCGTCGTCGGTCCCGGTTGGATCGCGGGCGAGTTCGCGAACGCGCTGCGCGCGCACACAAGCCAGCGTCTGGTCGCGGTGGCCTCCCGGTCCGCGGAGCGCGCCGCCTCGTTCGCCGCCGACCACGGCATCGGCCTCGCCTTCGATTCGACCGAGCGGCTCGTGAACCATCCCGAGGTGGACGCCGTCTATGTGGCGACCCCGCAGAGCGAGCACCTCGCGGTCGGCCTGGCCGCGATCGCCGCGGGCAAGCACGTGCTCATCGAGAAGCCGATCGCGGTGAGCGCCGCCGAAGCGCGCACGCTGGCCGAGGCCGCGCGCGTCGCAGGGGTGCTGCTGATGGAGGCGATGTGGAGCCGCTACCAGCCGCAGGCCTCGGTCATCCGCAGGCTCTTGTCCGACGGCGTGTTCGGTGAGGTCCGCTCCGTCCTCGCCGACCACGGGCAGGCGATCCCGGCCGACCCGTGGCACCGCCTCTACCGGCCCGAGCTCGGCGGCGGCGCACTGCTGGACCTGGGCATCTATCCGGTGCAGTTCGCGTCCATGGTGCTGGGCGCTCCCTCGAGCGTGGTGGCCGTGGGCGGCATGACCGCCACGGGCGTGGACGCCTACTCGACGCTGGTGTTGACCCACCGGGGCGGAGCGCAGTCCACGTTGTACACCTCGCTGCTCGAGCGCACGCCGACCACCGCCACGATCGCCGGGACCGAGGCGGCGCTCACCGTCGACGGCCCCTTCCACATCCCGAACTCGTTCACGCTCGCGAGTGCCCGCCATGACGGGCCGACGCTCGCGTGGAGCGACCCGACCGGCCTGAAGCTCTTCGACGGGCTCTCTTGGGAGGCCACGGCTTTCGCGCGGTTCGCCGGCGAGGGCCGTACCGAGTCGCCGATCCATACGCTTGACGAGACCGTCTCGATCCTCGCCGTCATCGACGAGGCCCGAGCCCAGATCACCGCGGCCGCGCCGCAGTCCTGAAGGAGACGCACATGACCGATCTCGTGAACACGCTCGAACGCCAGGAGGCCGAACTCGTCTTCACCGGGTTCGACCACGCGGACGCGTGGCGGCTGGGCTCGCGGCTCGCGGTCGCCGCCCAGGAGGCCGGCCACCCGGTGGGCATCGACATCCGCCGCCCCGGTCTGATCCTGTTCCGCGCGGCCCTGCCCGGGAGCGGACCCGACCAGGAGTCGTGGATCGCCCGGAAGTCGGCGGTGGTCCTGCGGATGGAGGCGAGCAGCGCGCTCGTCGACGCCCGCTTGTCCGCCAAAGGAGTGGACGCGGCGGCCGCGGGCTGGCTCCGCGGCGAGGAGTACGCGGTGACGGGCGGGTCGTTCCCGATCCGGGTGCGGGGCGTCGGCGTCGTCGCGGCCGCCACCGTCTCCGGTCTGTCCTCGATGGAGGACCACGAATTCGTCGTCGAGGGCATTCGCGCCCATCTGGAGGAAGCATGAGCGAGGAAAGCCACTCGCGGCGGCTCCGGCCCGGCCAGAGGGCCCGCATTCGCGTCTGGGACAGGGAGACCGGGGCCGTGCGCACCGTGCACGAATCGCGGGACCGGCTCTACGAGGCCCCGAACTGGACGCACGACGGCCGGCTCCTGGTCAACGGCGACGGACTGCTCTGGACGCTCCCCGCCGACGGTTCGGCCCCGCCCTCCCCCGTCGAGGCCGAGGGCCTGCCGGAGGTCAACAACGACCACGTGCTGTCCCCGGACGGGGCGACGGTCTACGCCTCGGCGAACGACTGGCACGTCTGGGAGGTACCGCTCGCCGGAGGGGCGGCCCGGCGGATCACGGCCGACGACGGCGCCATGCACTTCCTGCACGGCGTCAGCCCCGACGGCGCGCGATTGGCGTATGTGCGGCTCGTGCCGGAGGGTGGGAACTGGTGGGCCTCGGCCACCGTCCACACCATAGGGATCGACGGCCGGGGCGATGCGGCCGTCACGACCGATCCCGGACCCGCCGACGGGTGCGAGTGGACTCCGGACGGCGCCTGGATCGTCTTCAATACGGAGCAGTTCTCGCAGGAGCCGGGCCACGCGCAGCTCGCGCGGATCAGGCCTGATGGGACCGGGCTCGAGCAGCTCACGTTCGACGAGCGCGTCAACTGGTTCCCGCATGTGGCCCCGACCGGCGACGTCGCCGTCTACCTCAGCTTCCCGCCCGGCACCACCGGGCACCCGCCCGACCTGCGGGTGGAGCTGCGGCTCGTCGCGGTCGGCGCCTGGCGGGAGCCGACGACGCTGGTCGCCCTCGACGGCGGGCAGGGCACGATCAACGTGCCGAGCTGGTCCCCCGACGGGTCGGCGTTCGCGTTCGTGGACTACCCCGTCGACTGAGGAGCCGGATCGTCTTCGCCGCGATTCGGTCGAGGGAGGTACTGCGAGGGCATGCTTCCCGGGCGGGCGGGTGACTACCGTTGCGATCATGGACATATCGGCCCGCCCGGGCGGGCCGTCCGAACGCGAAGCCACCAATGGGAGCAATCCGTATGACCACCATCGTGGACATCAAGGAACTCCTCGCCGACCGGCCCTAGATCTTAGGGGGACAGAGCAAGCGGGACCGGGCCCATTCGGGCCGGTCCCGCTTCGTTGCATCGGCAGCCGTCAGAGCGCGGCGAACGCGTCCTTGTTGGCGGCCAGCCAGTCCTTGAAGGTCTTGAGCCGCGGGTTGAGTTCGCGCACCGCGGCGAGGTCGCGGCGGCCGGTGAACTCGTCGTCGAACTCGGCGTAGTACTGGAACATGTTCCCGAGCTCCTCGGCTCCGGGGAACCCGGCGGCGCGCAGGCCCTCGAAGGGGACCGGGTAGTAGTGGACCGGCTCGCCGAGCGCTTCGGCGAAGGCCTTCGCGTATTCGGCGCCGGTGAGGTGCTCGCCGGCGATGCTCACGGTCTGGCCCACGAGTGCCTTGCCGCGCTTGAAGATCCCGTAGGCGGTGCGGCCGATGTCCTCGGAGGCGATCCCGGCGAGCTTGGCCTCGCCCATGGCCAGCGCGAGCACGAGGTTGCCGTCCTCGCCGCGCTTGGGCGGGAAGTAGGACGTGAAGCCGTCCCAGTAATAGGTGGTCTGCATGAAGGTCGTCGGGACCCCGGCCGCGGTGAACAGGGCGTTCGCCTCGTTCTTCACGTCGAAGTGGGGCACCTTGTACTTCCCCAGGAGGGTGGGCATCCGGTCGTCGTCGAGCGGGACGGACGTGCGGGTGTCCTCCAGCGTCGACCAGATCGCGTGCTCGACGCCGGCGGCCTTCGCGGCCTTGGCGAGGTTGCCCGCCTGGGCGTACTCGCGCTCCGGTGAGCCGTGCGACCAGAAGTCGGTGACCAGGTAGGTGCCGTAGGCGCCCTTGAACGCCTCGGTCACGCTCGCCTCGTCGTCGAGGTCGGCCTCGACCACTTCGGCGCCGAGCCGGGCGAGTTCCTGAGCCTTGTCCGAACCGGCGTTGCGGGTGAGCGCGCGGACGGTGAACGCCGAGGCGGGATCCTCGATGATCGCGCGGACGAGCCCGCCGCCCTGGGCACCGGTCGCGCCGACGACTGCGATGAGCTTCTTCTCTGCCATGGTCTTGCCTTTCGCATCGTGGATCGAGCGCGTCTCATGACGCGTCATCTAACCTGTCATCCAACGTAGCATCAGATAGATGATGCGTCAAGCATCGGGTAGGATGGGTCTCATGAACGACACCGTGCCCTGGCTGACCAGCGACGAGCAGCGGTCCTGGCGCGCCTTCATCAGGCTGCACCAGAAGCTCTCCGCCCACCTGGTGAGCGATCTCCAGTCGCACTCGAAGCTCTCCGGCTCCGATTTCGAGATCCTCGTGGCGCTCACCGACGTGCCCGAGGGACGAGTGCGCTTCCAGGATCTCGCCAAGGAGATCGACTGGGAGCAGAGCCGCCTGTCCCACCAGATCCGCCGCATGATCAAGCGCGACCTGGTGGCCCGCGAGGAGTGCGCCGAGGACGGCCGCGGCGCCTTCGTCCTCATCACCGACCACGGCCGCGAGATCATCGAGGCCGCCGCGCCCAAACACGTGGTCACGGTACGCCGCCTGGTGATCGACGCCCTCACCCCGGAGGAGCTCGCCGAGCTCGAGCGGCTCTCCAATCGGATCCTCGAACGCGTCGACGCCGAGACGCGGTAGGCGCCTCGGCGTCGGTCACGATTCGTGCCCGGCCGGGGTCACCGCATCGCGTCGCGGACCTTCGCGGTGTCCACGAACTGCTCGAAGCGGACGATGAGCCCGCCCCTGACGGTGAAGTGGTGGGCGACGCGCACGGCGATCGACTTCCCGGTGGCCTTGTTGCGGGCGGTATAGCGGGCCAGGACCACCACGTTCTCACCGTCGACCACATAGGTGTCGTCGTGGGCGGTCCAGTGCTCCCAGTCGGCGGCGAGCCGCAGCATCACGTTCGCGGTGACGCCTTCGGGGGTGCGGTAGGTGCCGGCCAGCGGGAACCCGGCCATCTCGGTCCACTCCACATCGGGAGACAAGGTCGCGCGGAGCGCCTCCAGGTCCCCCGCGGCCGAGGCGAGGTACTGGCGCCTGACGACGTCTCTCGGGGCCGCCGAGGCCGCGAAGTCGGACCCGCTCAGCCCCATTGCATCTCGCCCTTCGCGACCTTGCCGCCGATCTGGGCGGCGACCAGCAGTTCGGCGTCGGGGTAGCGGCGCACCAGCTCGTTGGTGACCGACCCGCCGTCGGGCTGGTCCTCGAGGACCTCCTCGAAGGCGTTCAGGTAGTCGCGGGTGTGGCGAACCGCCTCCACTGTGGCCGGAGCGTCGGGTGCGCGGTGGCCGGGGACCACGAGTTCGGGCTCGAGCGCCTCGATCTCGTCGAGCACGCCGCGCCAGACCGCGCGCGCGGGCGCATCCGTGTCGGCGGTCCAGACGTGCTGCCCCGAGAAGACCAGGACGCCACCGACGACGGCGCGCTGCTCGGGCTGCCAGAGGTAGTGCCTGTCGGCGAGGCCGTCGGCGCCGCCCTTGAGCTCGAAGGGGTGCCCCTCGAGTTCGAGGTCGCCGGTGAGCGGTTCGAGGTCGACCAGGCGGGTCGGCAGGTTCGCGCCGGAGGCGGCCCAGGCCTTGAGCTTGCCCTCGTAGGAGTGCTTGATGTGGTCGATGACCGGCGGCGTCGCGACGAAGCGGGCGTCGGGGAACGCGTCCGCGAGGACCTCGGCCCCGAAGTAGAAGTCGGGGTCGCCGTGGCTCACCACGACGGTCTTGAGGGTCTTCCCCGAGTCGAGGACCGCGGCGGCCAGGCGGTGGCCGTCGGCGCGGGTGAACGCGGCGTCGACCAGGAGCGCGTCGCGCTCGCCGGTGACGAGCGTTGCGGTCTTGGCCGGGTTCCCGGCCGGGAAATCCAGGTCGAAGATCGTGAATTCCAGCGTGCTCATGGCTGCTCCTCGTAAGGTGCTCGTGCGGCCTTCCCGTCGAGGGCCGCCTTCATCTTACGCAACAGTATCTGACTCGTCAGATATTTCAGCAGACCGGAACCTGCGGTCCGGATCACCGGGATCAGCGCAGCGGCGGGATCGCATCCC
Organism: uncultured Actinomycetota bacterium; assembly: GCA_963740955.1. GTDB lineage: Bacteria > Actinomycetota > Actinomycetes > Mycobacteriales > Micromonosporaceae > Glycomyces. The sequence continues at coordinate 29,422 of CAVUGC010000026.1, read as the reverse complement.
GGGCCGAACGGCTCAGTTTCCGCAGGTCAGCGGCGAACCATTCACGATGCTCGGCCGGAATCGGCTCCACGAAGAACCGCTGGATGTTCTCCAGATGCACGCGGGTCGCCTCGACCGCCTTCGCCTCACCCGCCGCCGTCAGCCGCACCAGGCGGCCGCGCCGGTCGTCGGGATTGTCGGTGCGCTCGACGAGCGACAGCGCCTCCATCCGGTCGACCAGGCGCGTCACACCGCCGGTGGTCAGCACCTGCTCGCGGCTGATCGCGCGCATGGGCAGCCCCGGCTCGCCGGCCCGGGCCAGGATCAGCAGCACCTCGTACATGAGATGCGATATCCCGCAACGCTCTTCGATGGCGCGACCCAGCAGGAACTCCAGCCGGTTCGCCGCCCCGAGCAGCCGCCCGAACGCGAGCACCAGCTCGTTGTCAGCGGCCTCCTTGGCCGTCTCGATCGCATCGCCCACAGTGCCCCCATCGCCGACTCCAAAGATACGACAATGCGCGAGTGCGCCTACGGTTCACTGCGCACCGGGCCGAAGCTCCCGTTCACGAGCGGCCGCGCCGAGCCGGCGGAGGACACCGGCTCGGCGGGACCCGCTCAGGCGCGGGCGATCGCGATGTTCGTGTCCGAGCGCCGGCCGGCCTCGTAGAACATGTACATGCGGCCGTTCTCCTCGGCGAAGCTCGGAGCGGCGGCGCGGGTGGCGACCGGCTCGGAAAGGGTTGAAGTGGTGCCCCGGCCGCGGCCGGGGCACCACCTTTCTAGAGCAGGTCGTTCGCGCAGCGCAGCGCGGCGGCGAAGGCCTCCGGGTCGCCAGCGGACGAGTGGACGCGGATCGTCGCGGTGTCGCCGGCCCGCAGCGTCACCATGCCGCCGTCCGTCCGTGCGCCCGGGTCCACGATGTCCGCGTGGCAGAACAGGTCTCGCACGAGCGAGGTCGCGGTCACTCGCAGGACGCAGCCGTCTTCGGCGGGCGAGGCCGTCACCTGGAACGGGCGCGGATCGAGCCGCTGGTCGACCACCTCGGCGCCGTAGCGGAACGCGGGCGCGAAGCCCGCGTCGCCGTCCGGAACGGCCACGATCGCCTCGGCGCTCGGGTCGCCGAACGCGGCCACCTCGGCCGGGATCGTGATGGTGGCGGCGTCGCGGGCGCCCACCTGCGCGTCGACCACGGCCTTGGCGAGGACCGTGCCGTCGAACGCCTCGCGGACCACGGTGAACGAGCCGGAGAAGTCCTCGCCGGTGTCGTTGACCAGGACGAGCGCGAGCGTGTCGAACTCGGGCACCGTGCCTTCCCACGCGCTTGCCCAGCTCGCCTCCGACGGGCGCGGCTGGATCGTGGCCAGGCGCGGCGCGTAGACGTCGCGCAGCGCGTACCACAGGGGTTTGCGGTGCTCTGCGAAGTCCACTGCGGCCCACGAGACCACGGGCCAGTTGTCGTTGAGCTGCCACAGGACCGTGCCGGTGTTGTGCGGGGTGAGCGACCGGAAGTGCTCGACGCCGAACCGGATCGCGTGCGCCTGGTTGAGCTGCGTGGTCCAGTGCCAGTCCTCGATGGACTGCGGCTCGGGCAGGTGGCCCTGCCAGCCCCGTTCGAGCTTGGCATTGCCGAGGTTGGCCTTCTGGTGCACGAGCATCTGCGGGCCGAACGGATCGAGCGGCTCGTCATGGACGACCGCGGCGAGGGTCGACCACGCCGGCGGAGCCTGGAAGCCGAACTCGGCGACGAACCGCGGCCGGTACTGGGCGTACACCGAGTAGTCCACCCGGTTCCACACGTCCCAGATGTGCATCGAGCCGTAGCGCTCGTCGTTGGGGTGCCGGTAGTCGCCGAACGAGTACGGGCTGGCCGGCGAGTACGGACGGGTGGGGTCGAGCTCGGCCACGATCTCGGGGAGCAGGCCGCTGTAGTACGCGTCGCCCCAGCCGCGGCCCTCGAGGCGGTGAGCCCAGCTCCAGTCGACCGAGCCCCACGTGTTCTCGTTGTTGCCGTTCCACAAGACGAGCGACGGGTGCGGGCTGAGGCGGGTCACGTTCTCGCGGACCTCGGCCTCGATCTCCGATCGCAGCGGTTCGCCCTCATGGTAAGCGGCGCAAGCGAAGAGGAAGTCCTGCCACATCAGCAGGCCGTGCTCGTCGGCGAGGTCGTAGAGGTCGTCCGACTCGTAGATCCCGCCGCCCCACACCCGCAGCAGGTTCATGTTGGCGTCCAGCGCGTCGGCGACGCGTCGGGCGTACCGGTCGCGGTCGACCTCGGTGAGGAACGCGTGGTCGGGGATCCAGTTCGCACCGCGGATCAGGACGCGCTCGCCGTTGACCTTCAACAGGAACGGCGCGCCGGCCTCATCGGGGGCGGTGTCGAGCTCGACCGTGCGGAAACCGACGCGGCCCTCCCATGCGGCCGCATCCGACCCGGTGGAGGCCGTGACCGCCACGCCGTAGAGCGGCTGGTCGCCGTATCCGACGGGCCACCAGCGGCGCACGTTCGGCACGGTGACGCGCACGACCGCGGAGGACTCGCCGCTCGCGACCGTGCCGGTCTGGCGCAGGCGTTCGCCGTCGGGACCGGTCACCTCGACGAGGACCTGCACCTCTGCTTCCGCGCCTTCGCGTTCGAGGTCCACATGCACCGAGAGTTCGCCGTCGTGGCCGTCTTCGGAGACGCCCACCAGCGGCCGCACCGCCGCGATGCGCACGCCCGACCAGGATTCGAGCCCGATCGGCTTCCAGATCCCGGCCCCCGCCACGTCGATGCCCCAGTCCCAGCCGAAGGAGCATGCCATCTTGCGCAGCTGGTTGTAGTCGTGGTGGTTGGTGCGGGGCAGGGCGCCGTCGCGCTCCGCGCGGGCCGCCGCTTCGGGCACCGGCGCGGCGAAGGTGACGGTGAGCGTGTTCTCGCCCTCGCGCAGCGCCTCGCGCACGTCCCAGCGGTAGGAGCGGTGCATGTTCTCGGTGCGCCCGACCTCGATGCCGTTGAGATCCACAGTGGCCACGGTGTCGAGCCCGGAGGCGACCAGGTCGTGGCGCGCGGCGCCGTCGCCCGACCAGTCGAACACGGTGGTGAACCGCCAGGCGGTGTCGCCGATCCACTGCTGCGCGGCCTCGTTGTCGCCGTCGAACGGGTCGGCGATGAGGTTCGCCCGGCGCAGGTCGAGGTGCGCCTCGCCGGGGACCGCAGCGGGCACGCCGTCGGCGAGCGCCGCGGCGACCGATTCGGGGGCGGCGTCCGCGAGCGCGGCGGCGGTGAGTGTCCAGTCCTGGTGCAGGGCACGGAAGGTCGGCGGACGGGTCACGGTGACTCCTCAAGGTCGGAGGGAAGGCTTGGACGGGGCGTTCGGTTCGGTGAGCGGGGCGGTGGTCGATCGCCCCTCAGGTGGCCTCTGCTCGTTCGCCGGCCGGGCTTCCGGCTTCGCTCCACTGGCCGGTGAAGTGGTCGTAGCCGACGCTGTTGTCGATGGCGTCGCGGTCGACCGGCCCGTCGGCGGTCACGCGTCCCGGCCGCTCGGGGTCGGGGGCGGCCTGGGCGAGCAGCTTCGTGTAGTCGTGGTGCGGGTCGAGGATGACCGCGTCGGAAGGGCCGCGTTCGACCACGCGGCCGCGGTAGAGCACCACGATCTCGTCGGAGAAGTGGCGCGCGGTGGCGAGGTCGTGCGTGATGTAGAGGACCGCGAGCCGGTCCTCCACGCTGCAGGCGCCCCAGGAGGTTGAGCACGCCGAGGCGGATGGAGACGTCGAGCATCGAGACGGGCTCGTCGGCGATGAGGACCTGCGCGCCGGGGGCCAGCGCCCGTGCGATCGCGACGCGCTGGCGCTGCCCGCCGGAGAGTTCGTGGGGGCGGCGGGGCGCGATGTTCTCGGCCGGGGTCAGGTTGACCCGTTCGAGCATCTCGAGGACGCGGCGGTGGGTGTCGTCCTGCGTCTTGGTGCGGCCGTGGATCTTCAGCGGGCGCGCGATGTGGTGCTCGATGGAGTGGAACGGGTTGAGCGAGGCGAACGGGTCTTGGAAGACCATCTGCACTTCGCGCCGGTAGGCCGAGGACTGGACTGGTGTGCCGTCGTCCTTGCGGACCTCGACCGTGCCCGAGGTGGGCCGTTCCATGCGGGTGAGGATCTTGGCGATCGTGGACTTCCCCGATCCGGACTCGCCGACGAGCGCGACGGTGCGGCCCGGGGTGAGGTCGAGGCTGACGTGGTCGACCGCGCGCAGGCGGGTGCGCTTCAGCCCCGATCGGAGGGTGTAGTCCTTCACCAGGTCGGTCACGTGGACGCTGGTCATGATCGCTCCTCGGTGGTGGCTTCGGCGTTCGCGGTCTCGTCGACGCCGGTTCGGATGAAGGCGCCGCGCGCTCCCGACAGGCTCGGGAAGGAGTCGAGGAGTTTGCGCGTGTAGGGGTGGCGGGCGTCGCGGTAGAGGCGGTCGGCGGTCTGGAGTTCGACGATCTCGCCTTCGAGCATGACGGCGATGCGGTCGCTGATCTCCAGCAGCAGCGGCAGGTCGTGGGTGATGAAGACGACGGCGAAGTCGAGTTCGTCGCGGAGGCGGACGATCTCGCGGAGGATGTCGCGCTGCACGACGACGTCGAGGGCCGTGGTGGGCTCGTCCATGATCATGATCTGCGGTTCGAGCAGCATCGCCATCGCGATCATGACGCGCTGGCGCATGCCGCCGGAGAGTTCGTGCGGGTAGGAGCCGAGGCGGCGCGGGTCGACGCCGACTCGCCGGAGCACGTCTTCGGAGCGTTCGCGGATCTCCTTGCGGGACATGCGGGGCCGGTGGGCGAGCAGGGTGTCGCGGAGCTGGGCGCGCACGGTGGTGACGGGGTTGAGCGCGTTCATGGCGCCTTGGAAGACCATGGAGAGCGCGATCCCAGCGGAACGCGCGCAGCTCGGTGTCGCCGAGCCCCAGGATGTCGATGTCGCCGTCGGTGTCGTGGAAGGTGATCCGGCCGGAGGCGATGCGCGCGGGCGGGCGGTGCAGGCGGTTGACGGCGTAGGCGAGGGTGGTCTTGCCGCAGCCGGATTCGCCTGCGAGGCCGAGGATCTCGCCGCGGTGGAGGGTGAGGTCGGCGTTCTTGACGGCCGTGACGGGTTCGTCGGTCTCGTAGACCACGGTGAGGTCTTCGACGGTGAGCACCGGCGCGGCGTCCCGGTCGGTGGCGGGGATCGTCTTCATCGGACGGACTCCTCGGTGTCGGCGGGGCGCGGCGCTTCGCGGCGGGAGGTGCGGGCGAGCTCGCGTTCGAGGCGGGCCGCGCGCCGGGCGCGTTTGCGGTGCAGGCGCAGGTTCTTGAGTTTGGGGTTGATGATCTCGTCGATGGAGAAGTTGATGAGGGCGAGTCCCATGCCGTACAGGGCGATGAGCAGGCCCGGCGGGACGAACCACCACCATGCGCCGAGCGGGAGCGCGAAGCCGTTCTGGGCGTAGAAGAGCATCGTTCCGAGCGTGGAGGAGTTGGAGGCGCCGAGGCCGATGAACGACAGGCCCGCTTCGCCGAGCACTGCGGAGATGACGGCGAAGACGAACTGGGAGGCGATCACCGGCAGCAGGTTCGGCAGGATCTCGACGGCGATGACCCGCCAGGGCCGTTCGCCCGAGACCTGGGAGGCGGCCACGTAGTCGCGGTTGCGCACCGAGAGGGTCTGGGCGCGCAGGACTCGGGCGGAGGCGGCCCAGCTGGTGACGGCGAGGACGACGGCGATGGTCCACAGTCCGCGGCTCTCGCGCGGCACGAATCCGGAGATCACGATGACCAGCGGCAGTCCCGGGATCACCAGGAACACGTTGGTGAGCAGTGAGAACGCCTCGTCGATGCCGCGGCCGCGGTAGGCGCCGTAGATGCCGAAGAACGCCGAGAGCACGGTGGCGAGCACGCCGACGAGGAGGCCGATCTGGAGTGATCCGCGGGTGGCGTAGGCGAGCTGCGCGAGCACGTCCTGGCCGGTCTGGGTGGTGCCCAGGAGGAATTCGCCGGACGGCGGGGTGAGGCCCTGGTCGCGGATGAGCGTCGGGTCGCCCACGAGGTAGGGGCCGATGAGGCCGAACAGCGTGATGCCGCCGACGAGGATGAGGCCGACGGCGAGCCAGGGCGTCATGGTGGGCAGGAGCATCCGCCAGCCTGAGCGGACGGGGCGGCCGGTCTGGGCCGCTTCTTCGGCGAGCAGTTCGGCGCGGTCGGCGGCCGCGGGCTCGTTCGATGGGTTCGTCATGTCGTCTCCCGTCAGGTCCGGGCGCGGGTGCGCGGGTCGATGAGGCCGTACAGCAGGTCGACCACGAGGTTGGCGCCGAGGACGGCGAGGGTGATGTAGAGGAAGACGCCCTGCATGAGCGCGTAGTCGTTGTTCTGGACCGCGCCCAGGAGGCGGCTGCCGATGCCCGGGTAGGAGAAGACCTGCTCGGTGATCACCGAGCCGGACACGACGAACCCGAGCGAGATGGCGAACCCGGCCACGGAGGGCAGGACGGCGTTGCGGGAGGCGTAGGAGCGCAGGATCTTTCGCGGTGAGAGACCCTTCGCCTCGGCGGTGAGGATGTAGTCCTCCGAGAGGGTCGAGACCATCATGTTGCGCATGCCCAGGAGCCAGCCGCCGATCGAGGCGAGCACGATCGTGAGCGCCGGCAGGAAGCCGTACTGGATCGCGGAGGCGATGAACTCGCCAGTTCCAGCCGGGGGTGAGCACCACGTCGTAGCCGCCCTGCGCCGGGAACCAGCCGAGCACGCGGGCGAGCAGGTAGGTCGAGGAGCAGCGCGAGCCAGAAGTACGGCACGGCGGCGAGCAGGGTGGTGGCGGGGATGAGCGAGTCGAGCCAGGTGCCCGGCTTCCAGCCGACGAACGCGCCGAGCGCGACGCCGAGGATGGCGGCGATGATCGTCGAGAGGCCGACGAGCACCACCGTCCACGGCAGCGACTGGTTGATCACCTCGGAGACCGGGGCGGGGTAGTAGCTGACCGAGACGCCCAGGTCGCCTTGGATCAGGTTGCCGAGGTAATCCCAGTACTGCGTCCACAGTGGCCTGGAGTCGTCGCCCCCGAGGAGGAGTGCGTAGGCCTCCCTCGTCTCGGGGCTGACCGTGCCGCCTCGCTGCTGGAGCTTGGCCAGCAGGATGTCGACCGGGTTGCCCGGCAGCAGCCGCGGGAATCGCGAAGTTCAGCGTCAGCGCCGCCCACAGGGCGACGGCGTAGAAGCCGATTTTGCGCAAGAAGTAGCTCACGGATGTCCTCCTCTCGGGGGCGACGGCGCCCGCTAGCCCTGCGGTTCGAGCCGCTTGAAGATCTCGGCGGCGTCCATGGCCGACCAGACCGCGGGGAAGGCGTACAGGTCCTCGTCGGAGGGCCAGCCGGTGAACTTCGTCGTGTTCCACACGCTCGTGGTGCCGCCGGTCAGGATCGGGATGTACGGCATGTCGCGCACGATCTCGGTCTGGATGACGTCGAACTGGGCCTGGCGGGCCGGGTCCTCGGGGGCGAGGAGCGCGAGCTCCGCGATCGCGTCGTCCACCGCGGGGTTGACGTAGCGCGAGTAGTTGTTGCCCGCGGTCTCGCCGACCGGCGCGCCGGAGCTGGAGTCGAAGAAGTAGTTGTAGAGGTAGTACGGGTCGGGCGCCGGGCCCTGCCACAGCGAGTCGATGGCCAGCTGGAAGTTGCCCGATCCGCTTCTTCTCGGTCCACTCGTTCCAGGAGGACTGCGCGGACTTGATCTCGATGCCGGCGGCCTTCGCCTGCGAGGCGATGGTGTCGACGGCGGTGATGTAGTCGGTCCAGCCGGTGACGACCTCGACGGTCAGCGAGAGGCGCTCGCCGTCCTTGGCGTAGATGCCGTCGTCGCCCTTGACCCAGCCGGCGCCCTCGAGGATCGTGGCCGCTTCGGCGGCGTCGGGCTCTTCGGGCACGGTCGGCTCTTCCAACGAGGCCGAGACGTAGTCGTCCTGGCTCGGGGTGAGCGCGAACGTCGGCGACATCGTCGCTGGCGGTGTCCATGAACGCGAGGCTGTTGATCTGCGTGCGGTCCATCGCGTAGTAGAGGGCGTGGCGCACGGCCGGATCGGTCTGCGGCCCTTCGCAACCCTGCTCGGCGCTGGAGCAGGTGCCGAGGACCATCTGGTTCTGCCACTGCGTGTAGGCGTCGTAGTTCGGGAAGTTCTTGTTGGTGTTCTGGATGTCCGGGATCGGGCCGGTCTGCCAGTCGATGGTGCCCGCGGCGATCGCGTCCGCGCCGGCCTGGTTGCCCGACAGCGCGAGGAAGCGGATCTGCTTCACCTTCGGCTCGCCGCCCCAGTAGTCGGGGTTGGACTTCAAGGTGAACGCCTGCGGCTTGAACTCGTCGAGCGTGTAGGCGCCGGTGCCGACGGGCTCCTCGTTGACGTCCTCCGCGGGGTTGACGTCCTTCCAGAGGTGCTCGGGCACGATCGGGGTGCCCAGCAGGTCCGGGCCCTTGACGAACGCGGGGGCCGCGAACGTGAACGTGACGTGCGTGTCGTCGACGGCGACGGCCTCGCCGTCGAAGCCGATGTTGTTGATCGCCGGGGTCTCCTTGAGCATCCCGAACGTGAACACGACGTCGTCGGCGGTGAAGCGCCTCGCCGTCGCTCCACTTGACGCCCTCGCGCAGCGTCACCGAGAGCTCGGTGCCGTCCTCGTTCCAGGACTGCTCGGTGCCCAGCAGCGGCACCGGGTCGGAGACCTGGGCCTTGTTGAAGAAGAACAGCGGCTCGTAGATCGTGCCGAGCCCGCCGATCTTCGTGGGCGAGAAGGGGTTGAAGTTGATCTGGTAGTCGCCGGCCTGGCCGGTGTAGGCGATCAGGGTCGAGGCGTCCGCGCCGCCACCGGAACCGCCTGAGGAGCAGCCGGTGGCGAGGAGGCCGATCGCCGCAACGCCCGCGAGCGCCGTCGCGGTGCGACGGCGAATTCGGGAGGTGAGTGACATCGTTGTCCTTTCAGGACCGTGAACGACCGTCCACGGGAAGGGAGGGGTGGCGCCCGCTCCGGGTGCCGCGTTTATTATTAACTTGTTAAATTAAACGTGTCAAGAAGAAGATCGAAACCTTACCGAAGGGAGATCGACGCATGGCGAACGCCGACGCCGGCCGTATCACCACGGCCGGGCGCATGCTCGATCTCCTGCGTACGCAGGGCACGCTCAGCCGCGTCGAGCTCGCCGAACGGACCGGCCTGACCGCCGCGACCATCACCAACACGATGCGCCGCCTCATCGACGGCGGCCTCGTCCACGAGATCGGCACCGGCCTGCGGCAGGGCCGCGGCCAGCCCCGCCGGCTCCTCGAACTCAACCCCGGCGCCTGGTACGCCGTCGGCATCCAGATCGACCGCGCCACCACCACCATCGTCATGCTCGACTTCGCCGGCGTCCGGATCGCCGGCGCGAGCCTGCGCGGCTCCGGCGGCGCCGGCCCGGAGACGACCGTGGCGGCGCTCGCCGACCACGTCACCGCGCTCCTGGAGCGCGCCGGCGTGCCGCGCAACCGGGTGCTGGGCATCGGCCTGGTCACCCACGGCCCCCAGGACCGGGAGCGGGGCGTGCTGCTGACGGCCCAACCCGAGCCCGCGTGGTTCGAGTTCCCGCTCACCGCCATGCTCGCCGACCTCCTGGGACTCCCGGTGCTGCTGGAGAACGACGCCACGGCGGCGGCCTTCGGCGAGCAGTGGGCCGGGGCGGTCCCCACCGACACGTTCGGATTGATCTACATGGCCTCCGGCATCGGAGGCGGCGTCGTCGTCGACGGCGAGAGCTACCGCGGCCGGGCCTCGAACGCGGTGGAGATAGGCCACGTCGCCCTGGGCGGCGGGCTCGCGGCGTGCGTGTGCGGCAACCGCGGCTGCGCGCAGGCGGAAGCCGGGCCGCGCACCGTGGTCGAACAGGTGCTCGCCGACACCGGACTCGCGAGACGGCTCGGCGTCGGGGGCCATCCCGACGACACGCTCGCCGACTTCGAGCGCGTCGCCCGAGCCTGGCGCACGGGCGACGGCGAGGCCGCCGCGCTCCTGGAGCAGTCCGCCACCTGGATCGGCCGGGCCGCCGTCACCCTCGCGAACCTCTTCGACCTCGACACCGTCGTGCTGGCCGGTCCGGCCTTCGTCACCGCCGGGCCGCTGTACCGGCGCCATGTGGCCGCCGAACTCGAGCAGCACGCGCTCACCCGCGCACTGAGCCGCCCCGATGTGCGGCTCGCCGCGAACATCGACACCGCCGCGGCCATCGGCGGCGCACTGCACGTATTGCGCGCCATGCCGATCGACGCCCAGGCGCCGCTGCCCGCCACCGACGAGCCGGCACTCGAAGGCACCTCATGACATGGTCCTCGGGCGATCCGGACCCGCCTGAACGCGGACGAATTCGATTCGGCACCGATACGCGGTGCAAGTATGGTGGTTCGCATCAGTCACCACGCTTAGGGGACTCAGGCTCAGGAGGCTGTATTGCGGTCGTTCGGCTCGGACACGCGTATGTCCACATTGGCGGTGGTGCTCGACCTCATCCGCGAGCGGACCACCGTCAGCCGCGTCGAACTGGCCGAGGCCACCGGACTCACGCAGGCGACCATGACGCACGCCGTCCGCAAACTGATCGCCCTGGGATTCGTGCACGAGGTGGGGACGGCGCGCTCCACCCGCGGCACCCCGCGGCGACTCCTCGAACTCCAGCCCGACGCCCGCCACATGGTGGGCCTGCAGTTCGACCGGTACACCGCCCTCGGCGTCGTCGTCGACCTCGCCGGGCGCGTCGTGGCGCAGCGAGCGATGCCCGGGGCCGGGGCGCGCGACCCGGGCGCCGTGCTCGCCGACTACGCCGAGCGGATCGAAGCGCTGCTCCAGGACTCGGGCGTCCCCCGCGACGGCGTGCTCGGCATCGGCGTCGCCACCCACGGACCGCAGGACCGCGAGGCGGGCGTCCTGCTCACGGACTTCCCCGCGCCCGCGTGGCGCGGCTACCCGCTCGCGGCCGCGCTGGCGACGGCGACCGGGCTGCCGGTCAGGATCGAGAACGACGCCACCGCCGCCGGACTCGGCGTGCAGGCCCAGGGCAGCGCGTCCTCCAGCTTCGCGGTCGTCTTCATGTCGGGCGGCATCGGCTCCGGCGTCATCCTCGACGGGTTCCCCTACCGCGGAGTGACCTCCAACGGCGTCGAACTCGGGCACATCTCGGTCGACGCGCTCGGCGAGATCTGCGGCTGCGGCAACCGCGGCTGCCTCGAGATCATCGCCGGCCCGAACGCGGTCGTGCGCAGGGCCGAAGCGGTGCCGGGCCTGCCCGAACGGCTCGGGCTCGACGACGGCCTCCTCGATGCCTTCATGCGGATCGGCCGCGCCGCGCTCGAGGGCGACCCCGACGCGGCCGAGCTCATCGCCTCCGCGGCGCAGACGCTCGCGGTCGCCACCGTCTCGCTCGTGAACATGTTCGACGTGGGCCGGGTCGTGCTCGCCGGCAGGGCGTTCGCCGACCTCGGCCCGCTCTACCGGGACGCGATCCAGGAAGTGCTCGACCGGTCCGTGTTCATGCGCCAGGTCCACAGTGTCCAGGTCGAGCTCGCCGACGGCGTCTCCCAGGCCCCGGCCATCGGCGGGGCCGCGATGGTCCTGCGGAACTTCCTCGAATCCTCCGGCCTCAAGGACCGGGACCCGGCCCCGCAGTGACCCCGCCCGCCGTTCACCGCCCCTTCGGCAGCAGGGCGCGCAGGTAGCGCTGGTTGGTCGCGCACACCCCGAGCGAGTCGCCGCCGTAGTGCTCCATCAGGAAGATGCCGCGGAAGCCCTGGCGCACGGCGTCGCGGACCACCTGGCGGTAGTTGATGACGCCGAGCTCCAGCGACGTGGGCGTGGCGCTCGCCCACGAGCCGTCGGCGGCCTCGTCGCGCGTGTAGTTCTTGACGTGCCAGTAATTGGTGTAGGGCAGCGTCTTCGCGTACACCTCCCGCCAGTCCTCGACCGGGCGGTGCAGCCGCACCAGGTTGCCCACGTCGGGGTTGAGGCCCACGTTGTCGAGGCCGATCTCCTCGACCAGGCGCACCGCGCCGTCGGCCGTGCCGAGATAGGTGTCCTCGTACATCTCCAGGGACATCTGCATCCCGACCTCCGCGGCGTGGCGGCCAAGTTCGCGCAATCGCGCGACGGCGGTCCGCCACACCTCGGGGTCGTCCGGGTCCTTCGGGCCCTGCGCCGTCCAGAACCACAGCGCCTGGCGCTGCGCTTCGTTGAAGGGCCGGTGCAGTCCGGTGGAGAACACCTCCACGCCCCACTCCGCGGCGGCGTCGATCGTCTTGTGCGCGTAAGCGAGGTTCTCCTCCCCCCGGCCCGGCCAGATCACGCTGCGCCGCTGCACGTGGACGCTCGGAATGCGCACCCCGTGCGCGGCCGCGATCGCCAGGAACTCGTCGCGCCGCGCCGGATCGAGTTCCGCCGGGCGGATCCGGTCGTCCGGGAGCTCCGCCAGCGAGAACCCGACCTCCTCGATCTGCGCGAACACGTCGTCCCAGACCTCGGCCGGCGCGTCCTGGAACGCGACGCCGTCGGCGCCCACGACGGGGAACCCGTGCATGCACGTGGCGATCGGCCAGGACTCGGCTGCGTAAGGCTCCCCGGCGGCCGGCGGGGCCTCGGCGGTGGCGGCGTCGTGTGTCACTGCTCCACACTTTCCTTCTCGTTCGCTTTGCGGCCCTTCATGAGCGCCCCGGCGATGCGCGGCACGGCGATCAGCGCGACCGCGCACACCAGGATCCCGAGCGCGAGCGGGCGCGTGAACACGACGGCGAGGCTGCCCTCGCCGACCGCGCTGGTCTGCACCAGCGCCTTCTCGAACAGCGGCCCGAGTACCAGGCCGAGCACGAGCGGCGCGATCGGCAGGTCGAGCTCCTTCAGGACGAAGCCGACGACGCCGAAGATGAGCACCACCCACACGCTGAACATGTTGTTGCTCACCGAGTACGCGCCGATGCACGAGGTGAGGATGATGAGCGGGTACAGGTAGCCGTACGGGATGCGCAGCATCTGGGCGAACACCGGCGCGAGCGGCAGGTTGAGCACCAGCAGCATCACGTTGCCGATGAAGAACGACACGAGCAGGCCCCACACGAGGTCCGGTTGCTGCTCGAACAGCAGCGGTCCCGGCTGCAGGCCGTAGATCGTGAAGGCGCCCAACAGGACCGCGGTCGTGGCGCCGCCGGGGATGCCGAGCGCCAGCGTCGGCACGAAGTTCGCGTTCGCCGCGGCGTTGTTCGCCGACTCGGGACTGGCGACGCCTTCGATGGCGCCCTTGCCGAAGTTCGCCCGGTTGCGGCTGACGCGGCGCTCGATGCCGTAGGACATGAACGAGGCCAGAGTGGATCCGGCGCCGGGCAGCATCCCCAGGAAGAACCCGATGCCCGACCCGCGCAGGATCGAGGGCATGCTGCGGGCCACGTCCCGGCGGGTGACGACCATGTCGCGGAAGCGCGCCCGGATCGGCTTCTCGGCGCCCATGCGGATCTGGTGGAACACCTCGCCGAGTGCGAACAGGCCGATCATCACCTCGACGAACGGGATGCCCGAGAGCAGGTCGATGCTGCCGAAGGTGAAGCGCGCCTCGCCGGATCCGGCCGCGATGCCGACCGTGGAGAGGAGCAGGCCCACCATCGCCATGAGGGCGCCGCGGACGAACGCCCCGCCCTGGAACGAGACCACGATGACCAGGCCGAGCACCATGATCGCGAGGTTCTCCGCCGGGCCGAACTCCAGCGCCAGGCCGGCGAGCGGCGGCGCGAGCCCCATGAGGAGGGCCAGAGAGATGATGGCGGCGATGAACGAGCCGATCGCGGCGATGGCCAGGGCCGCGCCGGCCCGGCCCTGCTTCGCCATCTGGTAGCCGTCGAGTGTGGTCACCACGCTCGCGGCCTCGCCGGGTGTGGCGATGAGGACCGAGGTGATCGTGCCGCCGTATTGCGCGCCGTAGTAGATGCCGGCGAGCATGATGAGCGCGGTGACGGGTTCGAACGTGAACGTCAGCGGCAGCAGGACCGCCACGCCGGTGGTCGAGCCGAGACCCGGCAGCAGACCGATCACCGTGCCGAGGAGGACCCCGACGAAGCACCAGACGAGGTTCTCCCACGTCAGGGCCGTCTGGAATCCGAGCAGGAGGTTGTCCACCATCAGACGACCCCCAGCATCCCGGTCGGGAAGGGCACGCGCAGCCCTTGGGCGAAGACCAGCCAGACGCAGGCGAGGGCACAGGCGGTGACGACGACGGCCGAGACCGGCCGCATCCGCTCAACGCCGATCGTGATCGCGAGGATGAGCAGCCCCATGGCGAGCAGGAGGCCGATCAGCGGCACGAGCGCCGCGGCGGCGAAGACGAGGGCCAGGACGATCACCAGGTTGCGGTTGCGCTGCCGGGGGTCGCGCCCGAGCACGTCCACGCCGTCGTCGGTGGCGGCGTCCGAGTCGGTGTCTTCTGCGGCGATGCTTTGAGCGAGAGTGCGTTCGGCAACGGGCGCTTCGGGAACCGTGGAGCTGGTCGCCCGGGCGCGGCGGGCCGCGACCAGCGACTGGGCGACGTCGATCAGCGCGAGAACGGTGATGATCGCGCCGGTGGCGGCGGGCAGGAGGCCCGTGCCGACCGTGCCGTCCTCGGTGCGCAGTCCGTAGCCGAGGCCGCCGAGGCAGGCCGCGGCGCCGAGGGCCGCCAGGACCCCGGAGGCCGCGATCCTGGCAGTGTGCTTCCCGGTCATTGCGCGAACACCGCTTCGAGCTCGGTGGACGCCGTGTCGAGGTAGGCCGCGAACTCGTCGCCGTAGGCGGCGTTCGGCTGCATGTAGTTGTCCTCGATGTAGGCCTGGTACTCCTCGGACCCGGCGAAGTCCTCGGCGGCGCCGGTCCAGAACTCGGTCGCGTCGTCCGGGATGCCGCCGGGGGCGATGAAGCCGCGGAACTGCGCGAACGCCACGTCGATGCCCTGCTCGCCAGCGGTGGGGATGTCGGCGAGCTCCTCGTACTCGTAGCGCTCCTCCGAGAACGCGCAGAGCGCGCGCATGTCGCCGGACTCGATCTGGCCGATCACTTCGCTCGGGTTGAGCGAGGCGATGTCGACCTGCTCGCCGAGCAGGCCGGCCACGACCTCGCCGCCGCTCTCGTAAGGGACGCGGTCAAACTCGACGCCCTGATCCTGCTCCACCATGGAGAACACGACCTCGTCGAGACTCACCGCGCCGGAGACGGCGGCGACCACGCGCTCGCTGCGCGCGGCCTCCACGACCTCGGCGCAGGTGGTGTACGGCGAGTCGTCGCGCACCACCATGAGCGTGTAGTCGTCGCCGAGCTTCATGATCGGGGTGAACGAGGTGTGGTCGAACTCCACGTCCTGCGCGATCGGCAGCGTCAGCAGCGACGCCTCGGTGGGTCATGTCTGTGTGGAGACCGAGGAAGTAGGATTGGCATCCGCTCCGCCACTATCGGACGGAGGTTCCCGGCTGGCTGGCCGCAGGTGCGGTCAGCGCACGGATGGGTTCCTCGTTCTGTCCCTGCCGGGAGTTTCGGGCGGTGCCGAGTTTCCCCGGTCTTACCTGCCCTCCAGAGGCGTTTAGGGTCTCCGCCTGCCCGGCGGCGACCATGCGCTTGCCTTCACGAAGGATGTTGAGCGCGGCATTGCGGTCCCTGTCGTGGACCGCCCCGCACCCGCACTCCCATTCGCGGACCTTCAAGCCCGCCAGGCCCTTCGGGCCAGCGAGCACCCCGCACGCAGAGCATAGCTGCGTGGACGGGAAGCACCGGTCGACCCGGGCGAAGGTCCGCCCAGTTCTCGCGGCCTTGGATTCGAGCCGGACCAAGAACATGCCGAGCGCGGCGTCGTGGATTGACTTCGACGCACGGCCGCGCGCCAGGCCTTTCACCGACAGGTCTTCGACGAAGATGCCTTGGTTCTCGGCAACGATCGTCTTGACCTGCTGGTTGATCCAGTCGTCCCGGCGGTCTCTGATCCGCTCGTGGACCCGCGCCACCCGGGTGCGGGCCTTGGCCCGGTTCGCTGAGCCCTTCGTCTTGCGCGACAGCACTCGCTGCGCCTTCTTAAGTTTCCGTTCCATGCGGGCGAAGAACCGCGGATTCTCGATCACCATGCCGCCCGAGAAGACCGCGAAGTCCTTCAGCCCCAAATCGATCCCGGTCTCGGCCTCGACCGGCGGCAGCGTCTCGTCGCCATCGAGTCTGACCACGAAACTCGCGTAGTACTTCCCGGTCGCCGACTTGACCACTGTGACCGAGGTCGGCTCCGACGGCAGCTCCCGCGACCAGGCGACCTTCACATCACCGATCTTCGGCAACCGCAACCAACCGTTCCCGAGCACCCGAAACTTGGAATTGCGCGTGAACCGAATCGCTTGCGTCGCGGTTCGTCGCTTGAATCGCGGTGGCCCCACGCGTGGGCCTTGTCGCTTGCCCTTGATCGAGGCGAAGAAGTTCGCATAGGCCCTGTCCGCGTCCGCCAGCGCCTGCTGCAGCACCACCGCAGACACTTCACCGAGCCACGCCCGATCCGGGGTCCGCTTCGCCTCGGTGATCAAGGCTCTCGACAGGTTCGCCGTGGTCGGGTACGGCCGTTTTTCTGCGTGAGCTGCCTTGCGTGCCGCCACCGCATCATTGAACACGACTCGTGCGCAGCCGAATCCGCGAGACAGTGCCGCGCGCTGCGGTGCTGTCGGGTGGATACGGAACCGGTACCGAAGAAGCACAATGCAATCCTACGACCGAGGTACGACAATCCTGGTCTCCTGTGTCCCTCGAGGGCAATCCGGCCCGGTCCGCATCATCCGCCGAGCGGACTATCCCAGCAATCACCGTTGACCGACCGTACGGCAGCGATGCAATCCTCCGTGGGTCTCAACCGGAGATAGGCAAGTGCGGCGTCACTCGGTGCCGTGCCGCAGGGAACGCTCGCGAGCGTTCGTGATGTGCGCGCGCATCGCGTCCACGCACGCCTCCTCGTCGCCGCTCTCGAAGGCCGCGAGGATCGCGGCGTGCTCGGCGACGGCCTCTTGCACGTCGTCGGGACCGCCCAGCGCCAGCTGGCGCATGCGGTGGGTGAGCGCACCGAGGTCGTCGTACATCCCGCGGATGTACCGGTTGCCCAGGTACTCGAGAGGCACCAGGTGGAAGTCGGTGTCGGCGCGGAAGTAGTCGTGCGTGAGCTCTATCGGCACGGCGGCGCCGCGCTCATGGGCCTCGACCACGGCCTCGCTCGCCAGGCGGTGCCGCTCGTGCGCGCCGCGCAGCGCCGGGACGACCTTGTCGGCCTCGGCCGCGGCCGCACGGGTCGCCGTGGTCTCCAGCATGATCCGGGCCTCGTACAACTCGGCGAGCTGCCGCTCGTCGAGCGGCGGGGCCACACGGTAGCCGCGGAGCGCCTCGCGGGTGACCAGGCCGGTGCGTTCGAGCTGCACCATCGCCTCGCGGACCGGCGTCGGCGAGACGTCGAGCAGCCGCGCCATGGACTCGGGCGAGAGCCGCGTGCCGGATTCGACCTCTCCTTTGAGGAGCATCTCGAGGATGCGGTCGTAGACCCGGTCGCGCAAGGCGCGGCGTTCGCGCTCGACGACGCGGCCCAGCGGCAGACTCGTCACGTACGGCCTCCAGTGTCAAGTTCCAATGCTTCATCGAGGATACGGCGCATCGCCCGCGGGTCATGCGCCGAGCGCCCCAGGAAGAGTCCTTGGGCCGCAGGGGCGATCCGCCCGAGCAGGCCGGGGCCCGCGCTGCCGCCGTAGATGACGGCGGAGTCCGCGGCGAAACCCGACCGATCGAGCTCGATCCGCAGTGCGGTGCAGACGGCGCGAATGTGGGCGTCGGGCGCCGGTTCGGCCGCGCCGATCGCCCACACCGGCTCGTAGGCCACCACGACCCGTCCGTTCAGGCCGTCCTCCCGCGCCGACCGGAGCGAGGCCGCGAGCTGCGCGATGGCGACGAGCGCGGCTTCCGCGGCGGAGCCCCGCTCGGTCTCGCCGATGCACAGCAGCGGCACCAGACCGGCCGCGAGCACGGCACGGACCTTCCGCGCGGCCGTCTCATCGGTCTCGCCGAACAGCCGGCGCCGCTCGGCATGGCCGATCTCGACCAGCGTCACGCCGAAGTCGCGCAGCTGCGGGGCCGACACCTCGCCGGTGTACGGGCCCTCCTCCCAGTGCGCGTTCTGCGCGCCGACGAGCACCGGCGTGCCCTCGGCCAGCGCCACGACCTCGGGGATCGACAGGAAGCTCGGCACGATGAACGGCTCGACGGTCCCTCTGGTCACCGCGGGGTGCGTCCGGCACGCCTCGATCACATCGCGGCTCCAGGAGCCGGTGCGTTCGCGTCCGAAGTAGAGCTTGAGGCTGGTGCCGATGAGCAGTCGCACGTCAGCGGCTCTCGTAGGCGCGGATGTGGTCGACCTTCGCCTTCGAGTGGCTGGTCTCGTCGAAGGTGTAGGTGAGCCACTCCTTCGCGAGCCGCCGCGCCAGTTCGATGCCGATGACGCGCTGGCCCATGCAGAGGATCTGGGCGTCGTTGGAGAGGATCGACCGCTCGACCGAGAAGGAGTCGTGTGCGGTGACCGCGCGGATGCCCGGGACCTTGTTCGCGGCGATCGCCACGCCGAGTCCGGTGCCGCAGAACAGGATCGCGCGGTCGGCTTCGCCGCGGGCGACGCGTTCGGCCGCTTCGACGGCGACCTGGGGGTAGGGGGTGTGGCCGTCGGAGGCGACGCCCACGTCGGCGACGCTCGCGACGAGGTCGCTCTGTTCCAGGTCCTGCTTGATGGTCTCCTTGAGGTCGAATCCGGCGTCGTCGCTGCCGATGATCACGCGCCAGGTCATGGTTTCTCCTGAGGGTCGGCCAGGACCGTGTGCACGGTCCGGGTGAGGAGCGCGAACGAGATCGCGCCGGGGTCGGGGGTGCCGATGGAACGGTCGCCGTGCGAGCGGGCCCGGCCGAGGGACGCGGCCATGTCGGTGGTGCGGTCGGCGGCGGTCTGCGCGGCGAGTGCGGCCCGGGACCAGGCGTCGGCGAGGGTGTCGCCGTTCGAGACGCCTGCGGTGAGCGCATCGGCGAAGGGCACGATGGCGTCGACCATGGTCTTGTCCCCCACTCGCGCTTTGCCGAAGGCCATGACGGCGTCGCGGGCGCGCAGCATGGCGGCCCAGATGGCGCCGGAGGTGCCTCCTGCTCGGGCGCTCCATGCGTCGGCGCAGGCGTTGAGGGTCGTGCCGGTGCCGGCTCCGGCCGCGATGGCGGTCCGGGCGGCGTCGCGGCCGGCGTGCACGCCGCGCTGCATGCCGATGCCGTGGTCGCCGTCGCCGGCGACCTGGTCGAGGCGGCCGAGTTCGTCGGCCGCGGCGTCGATCGCGTGGACCATCGCGTCGAGTGCGGATCCGACGCGTGCGGCCGCTCGCTGGGATTCGGCGCTGCCGGGCGCGATGGCGTCGTGGCCTTCGGTCTGGACGTTGACTTCGGCGCGTGCTCTGGTCGGGATCGAGCCTTTGCGGTAGGCCGGGGCGTCGGCGGGGGCGGCCCAGAGGCGTTCCAGTTCTTCATCGAGCCACAGCAGGGTGAGTGAGCAGCCGGCCATGTCGAAGCTGGTGCAGAGCTCGCCGACCTCGGGTTCGACGACCGTGACGCCGCGTTCGGCGAGGAGGCGGTGCACGGCTCGGTAGACGACGAAGAGTTCTTCGTATTTCACGCCGCCGAGGCCGTTGAGGAGTGGGACGACTCGTGCGCCCGCGGGGTCCAGGCCGCCGGGGGCCTCGTCCAGGAGGCGTTCGACGAAGAGCGCGGCGAGTTCGTCGGCGGTGGGGACGTCGACCTCGTCGATGCCCGGCTCGCCGTGGATGCCGAGGCCCACGGCCATTCGGCCGGGCGGGACTTGGAACAGCGGTGCGGGGGCGCCGGGGAGCGTGCAGCCGGAGAAGGCGACGCCGAACGATCGGGTGCGCTCGTTCGCCAGGCGCGCCACGCGTTCGACGCCGTCGAGGTCGTAGCCGGCTTCGGCGGCGGCGCCCGCGATCTTGTAGACGGCCAGGCCGCCGGCGATGCCGCGGCGCTGGTCCGTGCGATCCGTTGGGGCGCTCCAGATGTCGTCGGTGACGACCACGGTCCGCACGTCGTGCCCGTCCGCGATGAGCCGGGCCTGGGCCTCGTCGAAGTTCAGTACGTCGCCCGCGTAGTTGCCGTAGCTCAGCAGCACGCCTTCGCCCTGGTCGGCGGCCTTGGCGACCGAGTGGACCTGTTGGGAGGAGGGGGAGGCGAAGAGGTTGCCCATGGCGGCGCCGTGGGCGAGGCCGGCTCCCACGAGCCCGCCGAACGCGGGGTAGTGGCCGGATCCGCCGCCGATCACCACGGCGACGGAGGGTTCGGCGGCTCGCGTGGACCGCACCACCCCGCCGGGCACCGGCTGTACCCACTCGGCCGCTGCGGCGGCGAACCCTTCGACCATCTCGTCGGCGAACGCCGCCGGGTCGTTGAACAGTCGCGTCACTGCGCCCCCTCAGGATTGCTCTATTTAAAATATTATACAGGATATTTTGCAATGCTCGCGTCGCCGTCGAGGCCCGCGCATTGTGCCGAATAGCGAGGCTGGAGTGACGGACGTGACGTAGCGTCGAGTTCACGGGCCGGGAACGCCAGACCTGTTCAACAACCCGAACTCCCGATGGAGGTTCGATCATGGGCGGCATCAACGGAACGACCCTCGAACGGCTGCGCGAGGCACTGCGCGGCCCCGTCATCGCCCCAGGTGACCCGGAGTACGACGAGACCCGCAGCATCTACAACGCCATGATCGACCGGCGTCCGGCCGCCTTCGCGCGGTGCGTCGACGTCGCCGACGTGCGCGCCACGATCGCCTTCGCACAGGACACCGGTGTCGAGCTCGCGGTGCGCGGCGGCGGCCACAGCGGGCCGGGCCTGTGCCTGGTGGACGACGGACTCACCTTGGATCTGTCCCCGATGGACTGGGTGCGGGTGGACCCCGGCGCGGGCATCGCCCAAGTGGGCGGCGGCGCTCAGCTGGGCGCCCTCGACCATGCGGCGCACACGTTCGGCCTCGGCCTCCCCTCCGGCATCATGTCCACGACCGGAGTCGGCGGTCTGACGCTGGGCGGCGGCCACGGCCACCTGACCCGCAAGTACGGTCTGACGATCGACAGCCTGCTCGCCGCCGACGTCGTGCTCGCCGACGGCACCTTCGTCACCGCCTCGGAGACGAGTCAACCGGACCTGTTCTGGGCGCTGCGCGGCGGCGGAGGAAACTTCGGCGTCGTCACCTCCTTCACCTTCCGGCTGCACGCGGTGCACTCGGTCGGGGTCGGGCTGACCGTGTGGCCCATCGCCCGCATCCAGGAGGTCCTGCGGTGGTACCGGGAGTTCCTCCCGGCCGCGCCGGAAGACCTCAGCGGATTCTTCGCGCTCCTGACGGTGCCGGCCGGACCGCCGTTCCCCGAGCCGATCCACGGGCAGAAGATGTGCGCGGTGGTCTGGTGCTACACCGGCGACCTGGCGGACGGCCGCCTCGAAGAAGTCCTGTCCGTGGCGAACGACCCGGCCCCGCCGGCCTTCCACTTCACCGCGCCGATGCCCTACCCCGGGCTCCAGAGCATGTTCGACGAACTGATTCCCAAAGGGCTGCAGTGGTACTGGCGCGGCGCTTTCTTCGACAGCATCTCCGACGCGGCGATCGACGTGCACGAGCGGTACGGCAACGCCATGCCCACCGACTCCTCGACCATGCACCTCTACCCCGTGGACGGGGCCGCCCACCGGGTGGGCGCGGACGACACGGCCTGGGCCTACCGGGACGCGGTGTGGTCCGCGGTGATCGGCGGGATCGACCCGGACCCCGCCAACGCCGACCTGATCCGCCAATGGTGCGTCGACTACTCGACGGACCTGAACCCGCATTCCATGGGCGGCGCCTACGTCAACTTCCTCGGCGCCAAGGAGGGACCGGAGCGCCTGGAGTCGGCGTACCGCGGCCACTACGACCGGCTGGCCGCGATCAAGCGCGACTACGACCCCGAGAACTTCTTCCGCGCCAACCAGAACATTCCGCCGGCGGCCGGCTGAGGCGGAGGGCCCGTCGCGTTCAGTGGACCGAGAATCCGCCGTCGATGAAGATCGACTGGCCGGTCAGATAGCCCGAGGCGGCGCTCGCGAGGAACACGGCCGCACCCGCGAAGTCCTCCGCGAGCCCGTTGCGCCCGACCATGGTGCGCTCGGCCAGCGCCGCGGCCTTCTCGGGGTCGGCGGCGATCCGCTCGTTGAGCGGTGTCATCACGAAGCCCGGAACGATCGTGTTACACGTGACGCCGCGCGATGACCACGCCTCGGCCTGCGAGCGGGCCAGCGATTCCAAGGCCCCCTTGGACACGCCGTAGGCGCCGCTCTGGACGAACGCCCGGTGCGCCTGCTGCGAGGAGACGTGGATGATCCGTCCGAATCCCCGCTCGGCCATCCCGGGACCGAACCGCCGGCCGAGCACGAAGGGTGCGTCGAGGTTCACCGCCATCGTGGCGTCCCAGACCTCGTCGTCGAGCCGGTCCATGGGAGGGCGCAGGTTGACGCCCGCGGAGTTGACGAGGATGTCGGGCTCGCCGAACACCGCGGCGGCTTCGTCGGCCGCCTCGCGTGCTGCGGCGCGAGCGCTCAGGTCCGCTCGCACCCAGGCCGCCGCGCATCCGAATGCCGTCAGTTCCGCGACGGTGGCGGCCAGTTCGGGTTCTCGGCGGGCGATCACCACGACGCGCGCTCCCGCCCGGGCCAGCGCGGTGGCGATGGCCCGGCCGATGCCCGAACTGCCGCCGGTCACCACGGCGACCCGCCCTTCGAGGGAGAACAGGTCGGAGAGGTATCGCTGCACCGGCATTTCCGTACGATAGCCGCCGGCTTCCCGCCCGGCTGGATTGCGGCTTGACAAACCAAGCCTGAGGCCGGAGGGTATGGACCGATAAAGTTTGCCTTCTCTAGGAGCGACCACGGCATGAGCCGCGACATCATCCGCCACGCGCCCATCGTCAAGGGCGTCCCGCACCTCCTGCACGGCGGGGACTACAACCCCGACCAGTGGATCAGGTCCAAGGACACCACCTGGAAAGAGGACATGCGCCTCGCCCGGCTCGCCGGGGTCAACACGCTCTCGGTCGGCATCTTCGCCTGGGCCGCACTCGAACCCGAAGAGGGCCGGTTCGAGTTCGGGTGGCTCGACGAGATCATGGACCTCATGCACGAGAACGGCATCACCGCCGTGCTCGCCACCCCCTCCGGCGCCCGCCCCGGCTGGATGAGCCACCGCTACCCCGAGGTCCTGCGCGTGAACGGCGACCGCACCCGCAACCGGCACGGCGGCCGCCACAACCACTGCCTCACCTCGCCGGTGTACCGCGAGAAGACCCTCGCGATCAACACGGCGCTGGCCGAGCGCTACGGCGAGCACCCCGCGCTCGGGGTGTGGCACCTCTCCAACGAATACGGCGGCGAATGCCACTGCGACCTGTGCCAGGAGCGGTTCCGCGCGTTCCTCCAGGAGAAGTACGACTCGCTCGACGAGCTGAACGAGGCGTGGTGGTCGGCGTTCTGGGCCAAGACCTACTCCGACTGGTCCCACGTGGAGTCCCCGAGCACGGGCTGGCGCGGCGAGCAGGACATCCATGGCCTGCACCTGGACTGGATGCGGTTCACGACCGAGCAGTTCGTCGACTTCTACCTTCACGAGGCCGCGCCGCTCAAGGCGATCACGCCCGACGTCCCGTGCACGACCAACCTCATGGGCACCTACCCGGGGATCGACTACTACCGGCTCGCCCAGGTGCTGGACGTGGTCTCGTGGGACTCCTACCCGCAGTGGAGCGGCACGGACCGCGATGTGCGCACCGGCGTGGAGGCCGGGTTCCACCACGACCTGACGCGCAGCCTCAAGGGCAAGCCGTTCATGCTCATGGAGTCCTCGCCGTCGGCCACGAACTGGCGGCCGGTCGCCAAGCTCCACCGGCCCGGCGTCCACTTGCTTCAGTCGATGCAGGCGGTCGCGCACGGCGCCGACACCGTGCAGTACTTCCAGTTCCGCAAGGGCCGCGGCGGCTCGGAGAAGTTCCACGGCGCGATCGTGGACCACGAGGGCACCGAGCGCACCCGGGTCTTCCGCGACGTGGCCGAGGTCGGCGAGCGCCTCGCCGGCCTGGACTCGGTCGTGGGCACGTCGACGCCGGCGGACGTGGCGCTGGTCTACGACTGGCACAACCGGTGGGCCATGGACGACATGAAGGGCCTGCTGCAGGAGAAGACCGCTTACGCGCGCACGGTGGTCGACCACTACCAGGCGTTCTGGGAGCAGGGCGTGCCGGTCGACGTGATCGACGGCTCGCTCATCGCCGCGCCGGGTGAGTTGGACCAGTACCGCGTGCTGGTCGCGCCGATGCTCTACATGCTCCGCCCCGGCGTGGCCGAGGCCGTGAACGCGTTCGTGGAGCGCGGCGGCACCTTCGTCGCCACGTACGCCTCCGGTTACGTCGACGAGAACGACCGCACGTTCCTCGGCGGCTTCCCCGGCCCGCTCAGGGAGACGCTCGGCGTCTGGGCCGAGGAGATCGACGCGCTCTACGAGGACGACCGGAACGCGATCGCCTGGAACGGCGAGGAGTACGAGGCGTTCGGTCTGTGCGAGCTCATCCACGCCGAGGGCGCCGAGGTCCTGGGCACCTACGGCACGGACTTCTACGCGGGCCGCCCGGCGCTCACCGTGAACCGCCGCGGCGAGGGCAAGGCGTACTTCATCGCCGCCCGCACCGGAGCGGACTTCCTCGACCGCTTCTACCGGCAGATCGTGGCCGACAGCGGCGTCGAGCGCGTACTGGACGCGGACCTCCCGGCCGGCGTGACCGCCCAGGTCCGCAGCGACGGCGTCCACGACCATGTGTTCGTGCTCAACTGCAACCCGACCGAGGTGCGCGTCGACCTCGGCGACGGCGAGACGATCGAACTCGCCGCGCACGGCAATGTGGTCTTCGAACGGCCGCGCCCGAAGAGCGCGGCCTAGCCGCTCTGAGATCGCCACCGCCGCATCGGGCTTCGCAGTCTGGTGCGGCGGTGGCGTTGTTCCGTGTTGCGGCGCCTGCGACTCGATGCCGCCGCGATGCGGGCCGGTGTCTCCCCGAGGCTTCAGTATGGTGGCGCTGTGGCGAATGAAGCGATGCGGCAGAACTGGGCCGAAGGGGCCGCCGGGTGGGTGGCGAACGAGGCGGTCTTCGATGCCCTGTTCGCGCCGGTGACGGCGGCGATCCTCGAGCGGTCGGGCCCGGCGGCCGGGCAGCGCGTACTCGATGTGGGCTGCGGAAGCGGAACCCTGCTGGCGAAGTGCGCAGACGCGGGAGCCGAGGTCGTCGGGGTGGACATCGCCGAAGGCATGGCCGAGGCCGCGCGCGAGCGCGTCCCCGAGGCGACCGTGATCGTCGCCGACGCGCAGACGACCGACCTGCTCGGAAAGGCGCCCGGGGCGCCGTTCGACCGGGTCGTCTCGCGGTTCGGGGTGATGTTCTTCGAGGACTCGAAGGCCGCGTTCGCGAACCTGCGCCGTGCGGCCGCTCCCGGCGCCCGGCTCGTGTTCGCCTGCTGGCGAAGCGAAGAGGAGAACCCGATGTTCAGCCTCGGGTCGCAGATCCTCATGGACCGGCTCGACCCGAAGCCCGAGTCGCCCGCGCCCGGAGCGCCCGGTCCGATGGCGTTCGCCGACAAGGACAGGATCGGCTCGCTGCTCGGCGAGGCCGGGTGGGACTCGGTGCGGATCGAAGCGTTCGACTTCGAGTGCGACTACGGCTTCAACGGCACTGACGGCGTCGAGGAGCGGCTCACCACGATCCTGGGCGGCGGCATCGGCCGCCTCGCCAGGGATCAGCTCGTGCCCCGCATCGGCATCGACGGCTGGGAGTCGTTGGTGGAGGAGGTCCGCGGCGAGCTCCGCCGCCACCTCGTCGGCGGCGTCCTCCGCTTCCCCGGAGCGATCTGGCTCGTCACGGCCGCCAATCCCGCCTGATGCCCGAACGCGGACACCGGGAACATCGATGCTCCCGGTGTCCGTTCAACGGTCAGGGTGTGGTCAGGGAGAACCGGTTGACGGTGACGGCCCCGCCGAGGGCTTGGGTGGCGTGGTTGAAGACCGCGAACCGGGGGCCCATGAAGAACGCCGGGCTGGTGCCGAGAGTGTGCGCGGGCCCGAGCGGGATGAAGTTCGATCCGTCCTCGCTGTAGGAGAAGTTCGCCTGCCGTTCGGAGCCCGGTCGGATGTCGGCGGTGACGCGCAGCCATACGGTGGAACCGCACAGTTCAGCGGTCGCGCGTTCGGTGCCGGTACCGACGGTGTTGAAGCCCGAGTCCATGGTGTGGCCGTCGGTCATGGAGATCCGGGTGACGCCGTTCTCGCGGCGCAGGCCGATCCAGGCCGAGTCGTTGCGGAGCACCGCCAGACCCGCGCGGTCGCCGTCTGCCATCTGGGCCGGGTCGAGTTCGATGGTGGCCGTGGAAGAAGGACCTTGGATGCGGTGGGTGATCGTGTTGCGGGCCTTGTAGAGGTCGTCCGTGACTGTCGCGGTCTGGAGCCGGAGCCCGTTCCCGGTGGTCCATTTCGAGTCGTCGGGGTTGTGGTTCCACTCCCATTTGGCGGCGAGCGTCGCGGCGGTGAACTCGTCGGTGCCGATCATGGACGGCACGGGATGCGGGGTGAGGTTCGGGAACGGGTACGTCTGCCCCCAGGCGCCGTTCACGGTGGTGACCTGCGGCCAGCCGTCCGCGGTCCAGGTGATCGGCGCCATCGCCGGCACCCGCCCGCCGGGGTAGGCGTCGACGAACCCCATGTAGTACCAGGCCCCGGCGGGTGTGGAGACGAGGCCGCCCTGGTGGGGGATGCCGCCGCCGGGGATCGGTCCCGGCATGTCGAGCAGGACCTTCCGGTATTCGTAAGGGCCCCAAGGCGACGAGGACTTGAGGATGTACTGGCCGTTGGGGGGCTTGGTGAGGAAGATGTAGTAGCTGCCGTTGATCTTGTAGAACCGGGCGCCCTCCAGGCCGCCGGTCTCCGCCGGACTGTCCCAGACCTGCTGGTTGCGGACCTCGGTCTTGCCGTCCGCCGAGAGCTGCGCGACCGAGATCTGAGTGTTGCCGTACGCGACGTACATGGTGTCGTCGGTGTCGACGAGCATCCCGGCGTCGTAGTAGGAGCGGGGGAACTCGGCGTGGCGGGTCCAGGGCCCGGCGGGGTTGCTTGCGGTGTACATGAACGAGCGATGGAAGTCGATCTGGCCGAGCCAGTAGAAGCGGTTCTCCCTGGGGCGGTGGGTGAGCGAGGAGGCCCAGATGCCGACGATGTAGCGGTGGCCGCCGTTCAGGTCGTACCAGTCGTTGAAGTCCAGCCTCGGCACGGAGTGGCCGATGAACTCCCAGTTCACGAGGTCCCGGGAATGCAGGACCGGGGCGCCGGGCGAGTAGTGCATCGTGGACGCGGTCATGTAGAAGTCCGAGCCGACGCGGATGATCTCGACGTCGGCGAAGTCCTGCCAGATGACGGGGTTGGTGTAGGTCGACTGCTGGGCTTCGGCTTGGGTGAACGGGTTGAGTGCGGTCGCGGCGGCGGCCCCGGCGAGCACGCCGGCCCCGCCGATGAGCATCCGCCTGCGGCTCTTGGGAATTTCGAGCCAGGTCATGACGGCTCCTTTCGCTGGTCGAGATCTGCTTCCCAGACGATGCCGCCGCCGGAAGCGTCCGAGGCGAGGCGGTCGCGAGCGGCCGTGTCCCCGTAGAGGCTCCAGCGCATCCAGTCGAGGCTGGTGGCGATGGTCTGCGGGTAGGTGGTGCCGTTCCAGATGAACTCGTGGTGGCCCTGCCCGGTGTGGGTCATGAACGCCTTGGGGGCGGGCAGTTCCGAGTACGCCTGGCGGGCGAGGTCGTAGCGGCAGGTGGTGTCCTGATCGCCGTGGACGAACAGGACCTTCGCGTTCACGGCTCCCGTGGGGTCCCCCATGTCGACGCAGGAGTATGGAATCGCGGCGGTGATGCGCGAGTCGGGCCAGGCGGTGAGTAGTCCGTGAGTGGTCATGCCGCCCAATGAGTGTCCGGCGGCGCCGACTCCGAGGGTCGTGTCCATGCGCCCTGCGAAGGGGTCGCCCGACCCGGCCTCGCCGAGGGCGAGCGTCTGCGTGAGGACCTCGGAGACGTCCTTCGACTGGTTGCCGTTGTAGACGTCGCCGACGTTCCCTTCCGCACCTGTGGTCGTGGTCGGGAACACCGGTGCTGGGACGATGAACCCGGCAGCGGCCAGGGGCTGGATCTGGGCGCCGTAGCTTTCGGGACTGCCGCCGAGGCCGTGGCTCCACTCCACGACTGGAAACTGCCCGTCCGCGATCGGCGCGTCGGTGGTGGGCCAGTCGCCGGGATTGCCGGAGGCCGCGGGATAGAAGATCCGTGTGACGAGGGTGCGACCGTCGCGGTTCCAGGTGAACTCACGGACGCCGAGCGGGTACGTCTGGGTCGGCGCGGTCCGCGCCAGCGCGGGCGTCGCGGTGCCGATGACGGCGGCCGCGCCCGCCGCGGCGGCGAGACTGAAGACGGTACGTCGTGTCAAGGACATAGAAGCTCTTTTCGTTGGGCGGGACCGGACCGGGCGGTCGCGGACCGGCGGGTGCGCCGCCTCGGTCCGGTCCCGGGTCGGTTATTCGATGGAGGCCGCCGCGATGTCGGCGAGGACGGTGTCGGCGCCGCAGGTGGAGCCGACAGGGGTCAGCTGCCACTGCTGGTTCGCGTAACCGGTCACGGTGTGCTGCACGATCGGCGATCCCGCGGTGGTCGACCAGTCTCGGACGTCGAGGGCCTTGCCGGAGTGGCGGCTGACGATCGAGTAGTAGCCCTCCGCGTTCCTGGTGACCTTCCACTGCTGGTTGGTGTCGCCGGTGTCGGTGAACTGGGCGACGGTGCCGCCGTCGGAGGTGCTGTGGTCCCACACGTCCAGCACGAGCCCGGAGTGGCGGACCTGGATCTTGTAGTAGCCGTTGCCGACGTCGATGAACCGGAACTGCTGGTTCGGGTTCGCCCAGTTGGTGTACTGGGTGAGGATCGCCCCGGGCTCGGTCGAGACGCCCTGGATGTCGAGCGCGAGGCCCGAGTGGCGCGACTGGACGGTGTACCAGTCGCTGGTGCTCGGCGGCTGCGCGTCGGCGCGGTCGGCCTGGAAGGCGACGAGCCCGGCGGTGGCGAGCACGATGGCCGCCGCGAGCGCGGCCATGGCTCGGGCCCAGCGGGACAGTATCGAAAGATCGGGTGCGGCCGATGTCATCGGATGCTCCTCCACGGATCGGGAACGGGGAATGAGGGGTTCAAAGGGGTCATCACGAGGCGCCTCCTCTAAGGGTCGGAGGGATGTTTCAGAGAGGTCAGCAGTTGG
>CAVUGC010000025.1:0-53082 GCA_963740955.1 uncultured Actinomycetota bacterium | reverse complement strand
CTGCTCGTCGGCGCCGGCCTGTGCTCCGCCGCGTCGGCGAGCGTGTTCGCGGCCACGGCCAGCCCACCTTCCTGCCCTGGGTGGCGGCCGGAAGCTTCGCGATCTGGGCCGGCTCCGTGCCGCGCTGATCGCCCTGCGCCGCGCCCTCGCTTCCAGATAGCGCCGCATCCCGTTCCGTCCCATTGAGAAAGACGAGGACCCGCACGTCATGAGTCGCGCCAATTCGCCAGGGCCGCCGCCCGCCGACCGGCCCGGTCGGCGTTCGCAGCCGCGTTCGCGCTCGCACCGGCCGCCCCGGCGCTCGCCGTGGTGCTCCCCGCCGGCGGCCCCGCACTGACGGCGGGCATCACGATGAGTGCGTTCTGCGCGCTCGCCGCCGCCGTCTACCTCGGCCTGCTGCGGCGCTCGACAAGGCGCGGGACGCGGCGACGCGACCGGAGCCGGTGAAGTCCTCCCGCTCCGGCGGGCTCCCGGCGAAGAAGCGCCGGGAACTGGACCAGTGGGAGTCGCGGCTGAACAACGGCTGGTCGACCACGGCCGAAGCCGTCCTGACCGGCGTGGTCGAATCCAAGACCGGCAACTACGAAAGCCAGGTGAACGCCCTGGCGGCCTTGTGCGGGCATCGGGCGGTCCGCGCCCGCCGGACCGCGCGGACACTGCGAGCCGACGTCACCATCGTCTCCACATTGAACCTTCGGGGAGGCACGAGCTCCGCGAACGAAGCCGAGATCCTCGCCTACCGTTCGGCCGGCCTGAAAGTCGCACTGGTGCATCACCCGGTGATGGACCGGGCCATGGACAGGCCGATCGAGCCCCGGATCCTCGACCTGATCGACGGCGAGCAGGTCTTCGAGGTCCACCCCGAAGACACCGTCCACTGCGATCTGACGGTCGTGCGCTTCCCCGTCGCCCTGGAGAAACTCATGGAAGACCGCCCGCGGATCGAGGCGGCGCGAACGGTGCTCCTGGTGAACCAGACCCCGTTCGAGGAGTACGGGCTGACCGGCGGGTACGGGTCCGCTTGGAGCATCGGCGACGTCGAACGCAACGTGACCGCCTGGCTCGGCCCCCACACCTGGTACGCGATCGGCCCGGCCGTGCGCGACATCCTGCGCACGCACCACGCCGAGGAGATCGCCGGGATCGACCTGGCCGAGGACTTCTGGTACGAGACCATCGACGTCGCCGAGTGGGCGCCCGAGCAGCGGAGGGTCCGGGCCGAAGACGAGCCGATCCGGATCGGGCGGCACAGCCGCGACCACATCACCAAGTTCCCGAACATGGCCAAGCGCCTCCGCGCCGCCTATCCCGTCGCCGAAGACCTGGAAGTGCACATGCTCGGCGGGCACAAGGCGCTGCTGCGGATCCTCGGCTCGATCCCGCCCGGATGGACCTCGCACCGCTTCGGCACCATGTCCGCAGTGGACTTCCTGGGCGACATCGACGTCTACGCGTACTTCATCGACGAGAACCTCGCGGAGGCCTTCGGGCGGGCCCCGCTGGAGGCCATGGCCGCCGGCGTCCCGTGCATCCTGCCGCGGAGCTTCGCGGAGCTGTTCGGCGACGGCGCCGTCTACTGCGAACCGGACGAGGTGGCGACGCACGCGCGGCGCCTCGCGTCCGATCCCGACTACTACGCGCGGCGAGCCGCGGCCGGTCTGCGCGTGATCCACGAGCGGTTCTCCCCGGAGGCATTGCTGCGCAGGGTGAACGGGCTCGGCGTCGCGACCCGCCCGGTACCGGCCGGATCCGCTGCCGCACTCCGACCCGCACCGAGCGAATCCGTTCTGAGCCTGGAAGGCGCCCGATGAAACCGTCCGTCGTCAAACGACTCGTCCGCTTCGACCGGCGATTCGCCGTCGCCAT
Source organism: uncultured Actinomycetota bacterium (assembly GCA_963740955.1). Taxonomy (GTDB): domain Bacteria; phylum Actinomycetota; class Actinomycetes; order Mycobacteriales; family Micromonosporaceae; genus Glycomyces. The sequence continues at coordinate 51,216 of CAVUGC010000025.1, read as the reverse complement.
CGCCGTTGCCATCGCCGCCGCACTGGTCGCCGCAGCGCCGTTCGCGCTCGCGCCCCTGCCCGCAATGGCCTGCGCCGGCCTGGCACTGCTCGTCTTCGCCGCGCTCGGCTCGCGCGTCGCGGTCCGGCTCAAGCGCGTGCGCCGCGACATCGCCGCCAAGCAGGCCGCGGCCGCCCATCTCCAAGACCTCGTCCGCAATGCCCCTGCCACGGAGACCGGTGACGACCACCGGATCCGACGCGTCCACGAGGCCCTCGCCGGAGGGTTTCCCGACTCGGCGGTGGAGGAGGCGAGGACCGTCGCCTCGCTCACCAAGATCCCCGTCGCCGACCGTCTCGCGCTGCTGCGGTCGGTCGCGGCCTGGCAGCTCGACGACGACCGGTCCCGCCCGTCCGAGACGGGACGCTCGGTGTTCGACATCGTGTTCGTCTCGCACTTCGGCCTGCCCGGCGGCACCACCTCGGCGAACGTGGCCGAGATCGAGATCTGCCGCGAGAACGGCCTCAAGGTCGGCCTGCTGCACCACCCCGTGTACGCATGGCATCCGAACGCGCCGCTCAATCCGCGGATCGAGGAGGTGATCGACGGCGGCTCGGTGAACCTGATCGGCCTCGACGAGGACGTGGAATGCGAACTCGCGGTCGTGCGCCTGCCGATCGTCTTGATGAAACCGCTCGAGCGACGCCCCAAGATCACGGCCGCCCACACCGCCGTCCTCATCAACCAGACGCCGTTCAAGTTCTACGGCGAGGAAGGACCGCGAGAGCAGGCCTGGGACATCGCCACCGCCGCTCGCCATGTGAGCGACTGGCTCGGCCCCGCCACCTGGTACGCGGGCGGCCCTCGCGTCCTCGCGACGCTGACCGAACACCACGCCGAGGAGATCGCCGAACTCGACCTGGCCCCCGCGCCGTGGAACGAGGTCATCGCGGTCGACGAATGGCGCACGGACCGCCGCGTCCCCGACGGCCGCATCCGCATCGGCCGGCATTCGCGCGACCACAAACTGAAATGGCCCGAGGACCGCCGGACGATGCTCCAGTGCTACCCCGACCGGGACCGGTTCGAGATCCACGTGCTCGGCGGCGCGGAGACCCCGACCCGCATCCTCGAACACCTGCCCGCCAACTGGACCGTCCACCCGTTCGGCTCCCTGTCCGCCAAGGACTTCCTCGCGCAGATCGACGTGATGGCCTACTTCATCGCCTCCGACGGCATGGAGGCGTTCGGACGGGCGCCGCTCGAAGCGATGGCCGCCGGCGTGCCGGTCATCATGGACCGCCAGTTCGAACCCACCTTCGGGCCGGCCGCGATCTACTGCGAATCCGCTGAGGTCGCGTCGGTCGCCGAGCGGTTGACCTCCGACCCGGACGCCTACTCGGCGCAGCAGACGAGGGCCTGGAACCATCTGGCCCAACACTTCTCGGGGAAGGCGCTGGTGGAGCGACTGTCGAGGTGCGCCCCGACCGGGAACCTGCGGGAGCGCGTCGAATGCCCGCCGCACCTCGCTTAGCGACCGGCATCAGTGCTCGAATCCAGCCAAGTCGGTGCATAAAGGACGGTGCGAGTTTAAGATCCGGTTCGGACACTGATCGACAGGGCCCGCATGAGCCCGGACCGCGATCATGAAGCAGCAAAGAGGAGCACCATGGCACTGAAGCCGACCGGGCGACTCGCCCGACTCCGCCTTTCACGACTCCGCCTTTCACGACTCCGACTCGCCCTGCACCGAACCCGCCCTCTCGCCACCGCCGCGGCCGCCGTGCCGCTCGCGGCCCTGCTCGTGGCAACCGTGACCGCGGCGCCGTCGCACGGCGCCCCCGCTGCGGCCGCGGCCGAACAGGCCGGCACCGATGCGGAGATCGACTACACGCGAGGCGGGCTCGAGAGTTCAGGGGCGACCCTCGACATCCTGGGGTATCCCGATCCGCTCACCACCGGGGCCCTCAGCGGCGGGGTCGACCTCGCGCAGCTTCCGGGCGAGCAGGCTGCGACGACCGCGAACCTGGCGCTGCAGCCGGCCGAAGACGCGAGAGGCGCCTCCGGCGCCGTCGCGGCCGCGATCCGTCCCGGAATCAAGACGGGTTACGCCTACGACGCGTCGGCGGATGCGATCATCTTCGATCCGGGCCTCGAATTCCAGGTCGACAAGGTCCCCGGCATGAAGGAGGACGGCAATCCCGTCTTCCTCCACACCGGACCGCTGGAGTTCCATCCGAAGGACCGCGCGGAGGCGTCGTTCCCGCCCGTCGACCGGACGTACTCCCTGTGGCAGTCGGTGCCGGTGTGGGAGAGCGTGGGCGGTGTGACCGCGGCCGAACCGATCGGCACGTTGAGCGCCTTCGAGCTCACCGTCGTCGAGGCCGGACCCGGTTCCAGCGAACCCCTGGCCGCGGCCGAGAGCTTCGCGGTCCCCGAGGCCGGCGACCCGACGGAGGTCACAGGGACCTTCGGGGAGAAGCTCACGATTCCCACACACCGGTCTCCCGCGGGAGGCCAGACCACCCACCCGAGCGTCGTGAGGGTGCCGGGCGGTTGGAACGGCTACGAGTACTGGATGGCGCACACGCCGTACCCCGGCAGTGACGATTCGCATGAGGACCCGAACGTCGTCGCGTCAAAGAACGGCATCGACTGGGTCAAGCCGAAGGGCCTGGCAAATCCGCTCGACGACCAGCCCGGACTTCCCGGGCCCCACAACTCCGACACCGACCTGCGCATGGGGCCGTCGAACACGATGTACGTGTTCTGGCGGACGGTGTTTCCCGACCTGCGGCAGGAGCGGCTCTACTACTCCACTTCCAAGAACGGCTCCAGCTGGTCGGCGAAGAAGGAGGTCATGCGCAACTCCATGGACAAGCGACGGCTCTTGTCGCCGTCGTTCCTGTACGAGAACGGCCGCTGGGTCATGTGGGCGATCGACATGAAGCCCTCGCCGAACCGGATGGTGTACCTCAAGGGCGGCTCCAAACCGGAGAGCTCCTGGAGCAAGCCGACCACGGTCGACTCGGGAACGATGCAGTCGGGCAAGGAGCCCTGGCACGTGTCGGTCGTCAAGGACGGCCGCTCGTACATCGGGCTGCTGAACGACACCGTCCGGGACAGGACCGGCGTCGAGGGCGATCTGCTGTTCATCTCCGGGCGCAACCCGCTGAGTTTCGAGAACTCGGGCCGGTCGGTCATTCCCCGCGTCAAGCCGGGCAAGCACGATCATCTGTATCGGGCGACCCTGCTCGCGGGAAGCGAAGACGGCGAAGAGGGGTACCGGGTCTGGTACTCGGCGCGGTGGGCGGGCAACCCGGACGTCTGGAACGTCAATTACACGTTCCTCCGCAGCGCCACAGTGCAATAGCGCCAGGCAATAGCGCCAGTCCTGATCGAACCGACTTTGGGGGCGGGTTCCGCGGAACCCGCCCCTGGCACGTGTCAGGCGGTCGGGACGCGGTCGAGGAAGCCGAGGACCTGGGTGATCCTGCCGTGGTCGAGGACGATCACGTCGAACCCCAGCACGGGCGGCTCTTCGCCCGCGGGGCCGAAGCTCCAGCCGAATCGGGCCTGATCGCCGTGGCCGTCGACGCGGCCCACGAGTGTGAAGACCCAGCCCGGGAACTGGGCGTGGGCTCCGGCGATGCAGGCGTCCACCCCGTCGTGGCCGGTGACGGCCGCCATCGGGTCGATGTAGGTGACGTCCGCGGAGAAGAGGTCGGCCACGAGCTTCGTGCGCTCGTCCGCGTCCACGGCGTTGAAGGCGTCGATGTACTTGGCGGCGATGGCGTGGAAGTCGTTCATGTCGTTTCCCTGTCTGTCGTGGTCCCGCCGGTTCGCGGGAACGGCACCAGCTTCGCCGCAACCGGGGCGCCCGTCGATTACCTCGGAGGTAATCAAGCGCGTTACCTGTGGTTTTAGACTGGGCGCCATGGCATCGCACGTCACCGAGCGCACCCGCGAGACCCCGGGCGAACTGATCCGGCATTGGCGCAAGCAGCGGCACCTGACGCAGCAGGCGCTGTCGATCCGGTGCGGCGTCTCCACCCGCCACCTGAGCTTCATCGAGACCGGGCGGTCGCGGCCGACCCCGGCGATGATCATCAAGGTGTGCGAGGAACTCGACGTGCCGCTGCGGCACCGCAACGACATCCTGCTGGCCGCGGGCCACGCACCGGCTTACAGCGAGTCCTCATTGGATCAACCGTCGATGCGGAGTGTCAGCCGGGCGCTGATCCAGATCCTGGACGGGCAGATGCCGTATCCCTCGATAGTCGTCGATCGGCACTGGACCATGGTCGACGCGAACGCCGCGATCGACCGGCTCATCGAAGGCTGCGACGAAGCGCTCCTGGAGCCCCCGGTCAACGTGCTGCGGCTCAGCTTGCACCCCAAGGGCGTCGCGCCCCGCATCCGCAATCTCCCGCAGTGGCGGGGCCACCTGCTCTCCCGCCTCGACCACCAGATCCGGGCCACCGGCGACCCCGAACTGGAGCGGTTGCGGGCCGAACTGCGGCGGTACCCCGGCGGGGTCGATCACGTGCCGGCGAACAGTCTCGTGGTCCCGCTCCGACTGGACACCGGAAGCGGCGTGCTGTCGTTCTTCAGCACCACCACGGTCTTCGGCACGCCGATGGACGTCACCCTCGCCGAGCTCGCCATCGAATCCTTCTTCCCCGCCGACCCCGAAACCGCCGCCGCCCTGTCCGGCAAAGGAAAGTCCGATCCCTCCTAGCGCGAGTCGTTACGCTGCCGCGCACTCTGGATGATCGTCTCCGGGTAGCGGCGAACCCGTCGGAGGTCCGGCTGGGCGACATCGCCACCGGCGAGTGGGAGGAACCGCCTGGCCTGACCGCGCTCACCCTCCGCGGCGACCGCATCCACGCCATCGTCCGCTTCCTGGAAACCGGGCCGATGAGCCGCTTCGGCCTCCCCCACGCGATGACGTAGCGAAGGCCGCCTCCGCGGGGTTCGCGGCGGCCGCGGATGCGAGTTCTCCAAGGGAGCGCAGATCAGAGTTTTCCCAGGTTATTCGCGCTAAGAAGTGGCTATGTTGAAGTCATGGACGACTTCGATACCGCGGGGAACGCGGTGCACGGCCGGCACCGAATCTGGGTGCCGCTCGCTGTGGTCGGGGTGCTGCTCGTGATGATCGCCGCCGAAGCGGTCTTCGCGAAGTCGCAGCCCGACGGAGAGGAACTGGTCTCGGGCTCGGTAGTCGAGTTCGGGGCGGACCGGCAGGCATCGGTGCAGGTCGGCGACGGATGGACCCTCGACGAGGCCGCGAGCAACGCCGACGCGCAGCTCGTGCTCACCCGAGGGGACATGATGGTGGAGCTGTCCAGTGTGGTCTTTCCCGCGAAGACCACCCCGGCCGTGATGTGGACGGGGATGGACCGGCTCTTGAGCATCGAACGGCACGCGGGCACCGAAGTGTGGCTGGACAGTCCGTCCGAAATCGACACCGCATCGGTGCAGGGCGGGCTCTCCGGGAGCCTGCAGATCGGCAACCGGGCCGGCGCGGCGTACGTGCTCCCGGACGCCGACGGCGCGGAGGCGGTGGAGGCGAAGGTCCTCGCGCCGCCGCACGCGAGCGACGAGGAGAAGTCCGCCGCCGCGCAGCTCATCGACTCGATCGCGTTCGAGGAGGGGTCATGACCGCCATCACTCAAGGGCCGGTGCTGCAGCGCCCGGTCAACGTCAGGGTCCGGTCGGTGGCGTTCTGGAGCCTGATCGCCTTGTCCGCCTTCGGATTGTGGTCGGTCAGACGGGACTTCCTCCCGGTCGTGCTGGCGTTCCCCGGGAGCGCGGTCGTCGACCTGTTCGTGCTCGCGCTGAGTCTCCTGGTCGGTGTGTGGCTGGCCCGGCGGATCATGCGCCCGGTGCAGGCCCCCGCCTGGTCGGGGACCTGGCTCGCGCTCATGTGGGGCGGGCTCGGCGCGTGCGGGATGGCGCTGGTGATGAACGGCCTGCTCATGTCGGCCTGGTCGCGGGCGATCGGCCTGGAGGCGGCCGGTTCGTGGGCGGCGGCGATGACCGCGCCGTTCAACGAGGAGATCGCGAAGGCCGCGGGCGTGCTGCTCCTGGCGGCCGTCTCGACGCGGCTCGTGCGCAGCCCCGCGGACGGCCTCGTCTACGGCGCGCTGATCGGCTTCGGCTTCCAAGCGGTCGAGAACTTCACGTACGGGCTCAACGAGATCGGGATAACCGGTGGGGTCGATCCGGTCTGGTCGACCTTCGACGTGCTCTGGGTCCGGATCCTGCTGACCGGCTTCGGCTCGCACTGGGCGATGAGCGCGGTGGCGGGTGCCGGGATCGGATACCTGGTGAGCGCGGCCAGCCGGTCCGCGGCGCGGCGCGGCTGGGTCGCGGCCGGGTGCCTGGCACTGGCGATGGGCATGCACTGGCTGTTCGACAGCCCGCTGCTCGGAGGGATCGCCGGGTCGGTGGTCAAGCCGCTGCTGAACTTCGCGGTCCTGATGGTCGTGTACCTCGTGGTGCGGCGCGGCTTCCGGGCCCGCTGGGCGGAGGTCTCGGCCGAGGAGGTCGCGGCCGGGAGCCTCACCCCTGAAGAGGCGCAGAGCCTTTCGCGTCGGCGTTCACGGCGCCGCTTTGCGCGCGCGACGCCGTTCGGGCCCGAGCGGGCCGCGCGGGAACGGCTGCAGCGCCTGCAGTCGGGCCTCTTGGAGGACCGGGTGCCGCAGCGACTCGATGCGGCCGTGGCCCAGCCCTGGCGGGACGCGATCGCGGCGGCGAGGTGGGACACGGGCGACGCGGCGCCTTTGGCCGCACCGATGGTGCACTGAACCGAGTGAAGGGGCCGGCTCGTTCGGAGCCGGCCCCTTCGACCGCACGGCCCTGCCCGGCCGTCCGGTCCCTCCGACCGCCTTCTCCTACTGGTGGAAGGTGATCGCGGCCGAATCCAGGTTCACCGAGCGCGGGCAGAGCCACGAGCCCCCGACCTTCTTGCCGTTGATCGGGCCGCCGGCGTATTCGCGCGTGGTGCCTTCGCGTTCGAGCGTCACGCGGGCGGCCTCGTAGGTGCAGGTGATCCGCTGCCTGGTGGCGGCGATGCGGACCTTCAGCGCGGTGGCCGTGCCCTTCGCGTCGTCGAAGGCGAACGCGGCGTCGGCACTGAACCTGAACGAGGTGCTGCCGCTGCAGTCGAAGTCGACGCCGTCGGCCTTGATGGTGACCCGCGCCGGTGGCGCCGCGTCGACCGGCGAGTTCACGTCCTCGCAGCGGCTCGACCCCTCGGCCAGGACGATGTCGGCGAAGGAGGCGGCCTCGGCCGGCGCGGGCGAGGCGGCAGCAGCGGAGGCGAAGGCGCCGAAGAGGAACGCGGCGGCGACGAGCGTCGAAGAGCGGCGGTACTGCAAGACGGGCCTTTCTCGCACACGGCGCATGAGCCACGGCCGCGTTCCGGTGAACGTTTTGGACGCTAGCCGACCGCCATCCCCCTTGAAGCGATTTCACGTGTTTTCACGGCACCCCGGCGCCAACGCGTTCGCGCGAACTCGCGACTTTGGTATCGACCCGAGCGGCCCCGACTGACTTCGGTATCGGCAGGCGCCCACCGGCTCCGACTTTGGAAGTAGTACCAAAGGGCGGTATTTATGCAGGTCAGAAGGTGTGTATACAGTGAAGTCGTTCGCATTCGACGGAAAGGCGGCGACCCGATGCCCACTGATCGCGCCCAAGACGCAAACCGCACCATCGTGGCCGACGACCCCTGGATCGGCCCGGCCTTCCTCATCGGCCTCCCGCTCGTGGGGGCCGCGCTCGGCTGGGGCCTGACCTTCATCGTGGAATGGATCGTGGGCCTCTCCTGGTTCCCGTTCCAAGGCCTCTTCGAACTGTTCACCGACCTCTCCACGACCCTGCAGCTCGTCGTCGCCATCGCGGTGGGCCTGCTCCTCGGCCTCGTCCTGGCGCTCATCGTCGTCCACGAAATGCTCACGATCACCGTGGGCCGCGACCGCATCGACCTCAAACGCGGCGACTTCGAACGCGGCGTGGACCGCGCCGACGCGGCCGCCGTCTTCGTGGAGGACAAGCGGATCGTCGTGCTCGGACACCGCCGCCAAGAGCTCGCCTCCGTCGAGTTCGACCTGGACCGCGACAAGCTCGCCGCCGCACTCCGCAGGCACGGCTACGGCTGGCTGTCCGACGGCGACCCGTACGCCGCCGAGTACAAACGCTGGGTGCCCGGCGCAGACGGGCTCCCGCAGGGCGCGAACGCCGTACTCAAGGCCCGCCAGCAGGCACTCGAGAAGTCGAACACCGGCGACCTGCGGGAACTCGCCGAGGAACTCGCCGACCTCGCGGTCGTCGTGCACGACAAGGACGAGAAGCAGTACTGGCGCCTCGCCGACCGGGCCTGACAGGCGGCCCGGCCGCCCGAACCAGTCGTTCGTCAGGGTTCAGCGGCCCGCAACCAGGTCGTTCGGGGGGTAATGCCACCCCGAATCCCGGTCGTCGTACAGATGCGCACCGGGCCCGCGCCGAGTGTCAGTATCGACGGGTCCCCACCGAACGAAGGAGCCCCGATGACCGTACTGCTGCTCTTCGCCCTGGCGATCCTGGTCGCCGCCATCGTGCCCGGACCCGACTTCGCGATGGTCGTGCGCAACACCGTCATGTCGGGCCGCGCCAGCGGCATGTGGACCGCGGTCGGCATCGGCCTGGGCGTCTCGGTGTGGGTCGTCGCCGCCTCCGTCAGGCATGGCCGCACTCCTGGCCGCCTCGGCGATCGCTTTCGCCGTCGTCAAGTTCGCGGGCGCCGCATACCTCGTCTACCTCGGCATCCGCTCGATCCGCACCGCGATCAAGGAACGACGCAGCCCCGCCGCCGAGATCGAACTCGACCGCGGGATGAGCCGCTGGGAGGCGTTCCGCTCCGGACTGCTCTGCAACGTGCTCAACCCCAAGGCCGTGGTGTTCTTCCCCGCGCTCATGCCCCAGTTCATCTCCTCCGGCTCCGACTGGGCGCTCATCGGCGAGTTCGCGGCCGTCGCGATGGCCGTGTGCGCGGTCTGGTTCCTCGCGCTGGCCGGACTGATCGGCCTGATGCGGCGAGTCCTCGACCGGCCCCGCGTGCGCGCCTGGCTCACCGGCGTCACGGGCGGCATCATGGTGGCGCTCGGCCTGCGAGTGGCCGCCGGCTGAACCGGTGAACCCATGAACCGGCGTGAGCTGCTTAGAGTGTGATCCACCGGCGTTCTCCCGCCGCTCGCATCCGTCGAAAGGGCCGCTCCCGTGCCTTCGCAGCTCACGATCATCCTCAAGCACACTCGCGCCCAGTCCTGGACCGGCTTCAAGAACGCCGACGCCGCGTTGGGGTCGCACACGGTCGCGGTGGAGCGGCCCGACCAGGGAGCCGCCACGCTCGACGTCCCATGCCCCGAATGCGGGGAGGTCCTGCCGGTGAAGGTGGAGTCGGCGGCGGCGATCGACGCCGCGGCGGAGAACGCCCGCAAGTTGGGGAAGGTGCTGCTGGCATCGGCGGCCATCGACATCGCCTTGGGCGCCGGGCTCCTGTGGTTCGACATGGCCCCGTTCGCGATGATCGCGTTCGCGGCGGGCCTCTTCTCCGGCGTGTACGGCCTCCTCAGGCTGCGAAGCACCGCGAAGGGCGCCGGCGTTGCGCTGCAGGGCTTCCCGTGGACCGGCGAGGGCGATTCGCCGTTCGGGGTGTACCCCGCGCACCAGGTCCTGCCCCGCCCGGCGGCGTTCTCGGGCAATGAGGTGAGATAACACCGCGGCGGCCAGCCGACCGACCCGATCGCACTTGCGGGAGTGCATCGGGTCGGCAGACCGGCCGCCGTCTCCATGCGCCGCAGCCTTAATCGATAGCGGTTTCCCGGCCGTTCTTGCAGGATGGTCGGCATGAGCACTTGGGAACTTGAAACCGAGATCGAGTCGTATTACGAGCGCGGCGGTGAGCGCGAACGCCTCACGCGCAACGCGCGCGGACGCCTGGAATTCGCCCGCATGCAGGACCTGCTGCGGCGCGTGCTCCCTGGCGAGGCGCTCGACGTGCTGGACGTGGGCGGCGCGACCGGCATCCACTCGAAGTGGCTCGCCGAGGACGGCCACCGTGTGCACCTCGTGGACCCTGTTGCGAGCCAGGTCGAGGTGGCGGCGACGCTGCCCGGCGTCTCCGCGGTCGTGGGCGACGCGCGAGAGCTGCCCTACCCGGACGCGAGTTTCGACGCGGTGCTGCTGATGGGGCCGCTGTACCACCTGACCGATCGCGCGCACCGCCTGCAGGCGATCGCGGAGGCGCGGCGGTGCGCGCGTCCCGGCGGGCTCGTCGCGGCCGTGACGATCAACCGCAGTGCGGGCTGGAACGACTGGCTGCTGTTCCAGGCCAACGGCATCGACAAGTGGCATCAGCGCCGAGGACAGCCTGCGCATCCTGCGCGAGGGCGACCTGCGGCACTTCGAGCAGGACATGTTCACCACCGCGTACCTGGCCCACCCGGGCGAGGTCGCCGCGGAGTTCGCGGACGCCGGCCTGGGCGGGGCGGCGCAGTACGCGGTGCAGGGCTTCCCCGGGTACCTCCCCGAACTGGAGCGCCTCATCGACGACGAGGACGCGCGCGAGCACCTCATGGCGGGCCTGCGCGTAATCGAAGCCGAACCCTCGCTGCTGGGCGCGAGCAACCACCTGCTGACCGTCGCCACGCTTCCGGCCTGATGGAGTTGCATGGGGGCGTTACGGTCTCGACCGTGACCGCCTCCGTGCCCTCGAGCCCTCCGGCCCGCATGCCCGGCACCGCCCTTGCCGCCGTGATCCTGCTTTGGGCGATGACCGGGTACGGCTTCCTCAGCGGTCTCTTCACCACCTCGAGCCGGCTCGGCGTGCTCTCGGCCGACAACGAGGTCCCCTCGGTCGAGCTGACTCCCGGCTTCGAGACGGTGACGTACCTCGGAGCCCTGGTGGCGTTCGCCTTGGTACTGCCGCGCATCGTCTTCGCGTTCTGGACCGGCATGGGCTCCCGCTGGGCGCGAGTCGGCGCGATCGTGACGGAGGCGGTGAGCGCGGCGTTCTGGCCGGCGACACTGCTCGTGGTCGTTCCCGCGGAAATGTCCCGCACCGTCGCCGAATACACGGGCATCGAACGCGGCAATGTCGCCGTCGTCATCGGGGCGTGCTGCTCGGTGGGTGCGATCGCGCTGCTGGCGACGCCCGGCTCGAGGGCCTGGTGCCGCTGAGCCCGGGCGTCGAGCCGCCTGGTGAGACGGTTCACGGGATCGCAATCGATCGACGCTACCGTTGCGTGGCATGTGGAACCGAAGCTTTCTCCTTCTTCACGGCGTAGAGAACCGCAGGCCCGCCGGGCATTGGCAGCACGAGCTGGCCATGAGCCTGCGCGAGCGCGGTGAACAGGTCTTCTACCCCCAACTGCCCGACACGGACCGGCCCACCCTCGCGGCCTGGACCGAGGCGATCCGCGCCGAGCTGGCGCTGATGCGGGGCGAGAAGGTCGTCGTCTGCCACAGTCTCGCCTGCGCCGCTTGGCTGCACCTCGCGGCGACGGACGCCGCCCCGGCCGACCGGGTCCTGCTGGTCAGCCCGCCGGGGCCCGCCGCGTACGAGTGGGAGGTGATCGCCGGATTCACCACGGTCGGCCTCGACCTCGCGGAGTTGCAGCTCGCGAAGGAGCCCGCCCGCCTGGCCTGCTCCGACGACGACCCCTACTGCGTGGAAGGCGCCGCCGAGCACTACGGACGGCCGCTCGGCTGCGACGTCGACGTGATCCCCGGCGCCGGCCACATCTCCGTCGACGAGGGCTACGGCCCCTGGCCCTCGGTCCTCGACTGGTGCCTCGACCCCGAAACCCGCCTGGTCTCCAACCGCTGACGGATTGTCGTACCCCCGAGTCACCCTTGTGCCGGGGGCCCGACTGGACGACACACCCGACCTCGGGGGCGCCGCCGCCCGGCGTGTCGTCCCGCTCTGCCGTCGCGGGCTTCCCCCGAACGCGCCGAAGTGCCAGACTGAGCGCGAAGGCCGCCCGCACGCGATTCGCCAACCCTTGCGGGCCTTCGGATCGGATCGCCGGGAGGTCCCATGCGCTGGGTTCGGATCGTCATCGTCGGCGCCTTCGCACTGGTCGCCGCATCCGCGGCGCTCGCCGGGAACCTGGCCGGTTCCGGCCCCGGCGGCGACACGACCGAAACCGGCGCCGCCGTCTCGGCACCCTCCGCGCCGCCCGACCTGACCGCTTCCGCGGAGATCCGGCGCTCGTTCATGGCCCCCGGCCAGGTGGCCGTCGCGGTGACCAACCACGGCGACGAACCGGTGCGGGTGCTCGGCGTCGAGCTGGTCACGGAGTCGTTCGCGCCCTTGGGCGTCCAGGAGCTCGACGCCACGGTCCCGCCGAGCGTGAACCCGCGCGACCTGATCACCCACTATGGAGAGGCGCGGTGCCCCGACGGGGTGGCGTCCACGGCCGAACCGGCCTCGGTCGTGCTGACCGTCCAGACCGAGGATGAGACCGAGCACACAGTCACCGCGGCATTGTCGTACCCGAACGGCACACTTGACCGATTGCTCCAGGAATCATGCGCGGCGCAGGCGGTCGCGGCGGCCGCGCGGATCGAGCTGGGGGAGTTGACCGAAGCCGAGAACGGCACCCTTGAAGGGAGGTTGAGCGTGACGCCGCTGGGCGAGGCGGCGCTGGACGCGACCGAGGTGCGCGGCAGCGTCCTGTTCGAGATCACCGCAGGCGAGACGGTAAGTGAGGCCGGTGGAGTGGCGGTGCCGCTGGTGTTCGACGCCCATCGGTGCGAGGGCCATGTGGTCGGCGACGCGAAGCAGCCGTTCGGGTTCACCGTGTGGGTCGCGATCGACGGCGGCGAGCCGATCGCGACCCCGATCGAGGTGGGAGAGGACCGGCGCGAGACCTTGTGGACCATGCTCGAGAACCGATGCGCCCAGAAAGACTGACCGTTGAGACGTTCCAATCGATGGAACTGGGGGAGGCGAACACGGCACATCGGACGTACGCTGGAAGATGTGGGTGATCACACCGATACTTCCGGTAACGAGGCGCATCAGTTGCGAACCCGTCTCGTGGGGAGCCTGCGGTCCAGCGGCGTGATCCGGAGCGAGGCGGTGGGGACGGCGATGCTCGCCGTACCGCGCCACCGCTTCGTACCCGAAGCCCCGCTGCGCGCCGCATACGCCGACGACGTCTACGTCACGAAGCGCAACAGCGACGGCGAGGCCGTCAGCTCCGCATCGCAGCCGGCCATCGTCGCCGAGATGCTCGAACAGCTCGATGTGCGGCCCGGTCACCGCGTGCTCGAGATCGGGGCGGGCACCGGATACAACGCCGCGCTGCTCGACGCGCTCGTCGGGTCCCAAGGCTCGGTGACCACTGTCGACATCGACGGCGATACCGTGCGGCGGGCCCGCAAGGCGCTCGACGAGGTCGGGTGCGAGCGCGTGCGGGTCGTGCAGGGCGACGGTGAGCTGGGCTCCGTTGACGGCGCGCCCTACGACCGTCTCATCGCGACCGTCGGCACCTGGGACCTGCCCCCGGCCTGGTGGGACCAGCTGGCGGAAGGCGGCAGGCTCGTTGCGCCCCTGAGCATCCGCGGCTGCGAGCATTCGGTCGCCTTCGACTATGCCGACGGTGTGTTGCGCAGCCGCTCGATCGTGAGCTGCGGCTTCATGCCGATGCGCGGCCTCGGCAGCCAGGAGGGCCAGACCGTGGAGCTCTCCGAGGGCCGGATCATGACCTTCCATGTGGAGCAGGAGGTCAAGGCCGAAGGCGCGCGCGGGGTGCTCGACGGGCGCGGCATGACCGTCTGGACTCCGGTGCGGCTCAAGATGAACGAGGACGCCACGCAGCTGTCGCTGTGGCTGGCCTGCGCGTTCGCCGGGTATGGGCGCATGAGCGCGCCGTTCGGCGACCACGGCCTGCAGCGGCTGATGATGCGCTGGGCGAACCCGGCGGTGGTGGAAGGCGAGGACTTCGCGTACCTGGTGAGCCGGAGGATGAGCGGCGGCGGCAACGAGATCGGCGTGCGCGGCCACGGCCCGAACGGCGCGGCCCTGGCGGCGCGCGTGGCCGAGGAGGTGCGCGTGTGGGACGGCGAGTGCCGCGACGGCGTGAACCTCCAGATCACGGCCTACCGCAAGGGAACCGGCCCGGAGGCCGAACCCCGCTTCATCGTGCCCAAGCGCCACACCACGCTCGCGATCCGGCTGGCCCCGGTGGCCGCGGAACTGCGTTGACGGCGGGAACACGGCCCCGAGGGTGAGAAGTCCGCGGCCTCGACCCGTTTCGTGACACGGCCTAGAGGAACAGGCAGAACGGGTGCCCGGCCGGGTCGAAGAGGACCCTGACGGTCGCCTGCGGCTGCTCCTCGGCCAGGGTCGCCCCCTGCCTGACCGCGTGTTCCACGGCGGCTTCCAGGTCCTCGACCTCGATGTCGAGGTGCTGGGTGGCGTGCGTCCTGCCCGGCTGGGCGGGCCAGACGGGCCGCTGCCAGTGGCGTTCGTACTCGAAGTTCAGGGTGGGCCCGTCGCCTTGCGGGGCACGGACTTGCGCGAATCCGGCATTCGCGGGTTCGCCCGGCAGGGGCCCTTCGGACCGGTTCACCGGCCGGCCCAGCAGCGCGCCGTAGAACTCGGCCAGCGCCCGCGGATCCGGGGCGGTGATCGTGATCGAGTTGAGCGTGAGCCGCGGCGCGTTCATCGCCTCAGGTTAACAAGCGGGCCGGCGGTGGTCGCTCGGATCATGAGTGCCGCTGTGCACTCGATGGTCTCGCCCGGTGTTCCCGCCTCGGTCAGGTGGCGGATCGCCGCCTCGACCATCTCCGACACCGGTTGGCGCACTGTTGTGAGCGCGGGGATCGCGCCGGCGGCGTCCGGGATGTCGTCGAAGCCGGTGATCGAGACGTCATGGGGCACTTTGAGTCCCAACCGGTTCGCTTCCGCAAGTGCGCCCAATGCGCCCTTGTCGCTTGCGAACATCACCGCTGTGGGGCGGTCGGCGAGGGCCATGAGTTCGGCCATCGCCTCCTGGGAGGATTCCCGCCCGAAACCGCCGGTCTTGCGCCAGCGCGGTTCCAGCCCGGCGGCGCGCATCGCCTCCTCGAAACCCGCTTCCCGCTCGGTGGCCGGGAGTGAGCTCGGATTGCCCGCGACCAGGGCGATCTTCTTGTGCCCCAACTCGATCAGGTGCTGTGTCAACCGGTGCTGCGAGGCGCGGTTGTCGATCCTGACCGTGGCCACCGCCGGGTCCGGTTCGGCGGCCGGGTCGATCACCACGCACGGAATCCGGCCGTCTCGCAGGTAGGCCATTTGCGCCGCGGTGAATTCGGTGAGAATGCCCAGCACCCCGCAGGTGCCGCGCGCCGCCACCTGGTCGAGCCACCGCCGCGGCGGTACCGGCGACCCCTGATCCAACTGCACGGTGCTCACCACGATGTTGAGCCCGCGTTCCGAAGCGGCCCTTTCGATGCCGCTCACGAGCGTCGACGCCCACGCCGAGTCGAGCTCGTGGATCACCACGTCCAGCAAGGCCGAATTGAGCTTCGCGCCGGCCGCGGGCGAGGCCGCGCGCCGGTAGCCGTGGCGTCGCAGCGCCTCTTGCACCCGCGCGCGCGTCCCGGAGGCGACGTCGGCCCGGCCGTTGACGACCTTCGACACGGTCGAGATCGAAACGCCCACTTCACGGGCGATGACGGCGAGTTTCACCGGGGATCGCACCCGTCCGGTCACCCTCGCCTCCCCGTCGCTCACGTTTCGTTCTAGGGTAGTGAGCGTTGTCGCCCGGCCGAAAGTGCGCCCGCCCCTTGCGCCCCTCGGATCCGGGTGACCCCGAGTAGCGATGCCGCTGCGACTAGTCGCAGTAGACGCAATGCAGTAATAGTGGCTGACGCCCCCAGGAATCCTCCCGGCCCCACTCGCCTCCGCCCCGAGTCGGCCGGTCGAAGCAGTTTTCTCAGAAAGGACGCCCGATGTCCGAACCGACATTCAAACAGCGAGCGCGCTATTGGTTCGACAACACCATGTCGAAGGGCACGAAAGCACTCATCGGTTGGCTGACCGTAATCACATTGGTGCTCACCGCAATCGGTGCGATGTTCCTCCTGTTCACGCCGGACGGTGACGGCGTCGGCGGTTCTTTGTGGAAGTCGTTCATCCACATCCTCGATGCCGGCACGATCACCGGCGACACCGGCGGCGCGGCCTCGATGATCATCATGTTCATCACCACCATCGGCGGCCTGGTGATCCTGTCGTCACTCGTCGGTGTGCTGACGACCGGTCTCGACGCGAAACTCGAAGAACTCCGAAAAGGGCGCTCGCTCGTCGTTGAGAAAGATCACACCGTCATTCTCGGATGGTCCGATCAAGTCTTCATCGTGATCTCAGAATTGGTGGAGGCCAACGAAAGCGAGAAACGCGCCTGCATCGCGATCCTCGCCGATCGCGACAAGGTCGAGATGGAGGACGAGATCCGCTCGAAGATCGCGGACCTCAAATCCACGCATGTCGTCTGCCGCTCCGGCGACCCCGCCGACCCCGACGACATCCGCCTCGTCAACCCCGGCCAGGCCCGCAGCGTCGTCATCCTCACCTCCGCCGAGGACGACCCCGACGCCCAGCTCGTGCGCAGCCTCCTCGCCGTCACCCAAGGCGGCGAACTGAACTGCCACGTCGTGGGCGCCGTCTCCGACGGACGGAACCTCCCCGCCGCCCGCCTCGCCGGCGGCCGCGCCGCCCATGTCGTCGACGCCAACGACCTCATGGCCCGCCTCATGGTCCAGACCTGCCGCCAGTCGGGCCTCTCCGTCGTCTACACCGACCTGCTCGACTTCGGCGGCGACGAGATCTACATGGTCGAGGAGCCCGGCCTGTTCGGTCGCCCGCTCAGCCAGGCGCTCCACTCGTACCGGACCTCGTCCTTCGTCGGCGTGCTCACCAAGGAGGGCCGCTGCATCATCAACCCGCCCTCCTCCGCCGCGCTCCAGCCCGGCGACAAGCTCATCCTCATCGCCGCCGACGACTCCGCGATCAAGCTCGACGGCTCGCGCCCGAGCATCGACGAGAGCGTCATCGTCGCCCGCGCCGAAGCCGGGAACCGCGCCGAGCGCACCCTCATCCTCGGCTGGAACGCCCGCTCGCGCATGATCCTCGAGCAGCTCGACCAGTACGTGGCCCCCGGGTCGATCACCGACGTCGTCACCGACCACCCCGACGCCGCCGAAGCGATCCGCAAGATCGGCCCCACCATGCGCGTCCAGGGCCTCAACTTCAAAGAGGACGACACCACCGACCGGATCCTCCTCGAATCCCTCAACCCCGGCTCGTACAACCACATCATCGCCCTCTGCTCGGACGACGTCGAACCGCAGATGGCCGACTCGAAGACCCTCGTGACCCTGCTCCACCTGCGCGACATGGCGCAGCGCTCCAACGCGCGCTTCAAGGTCGTCTCGGAGATGGCCGACGACCGCAACCGCACCCTCGCCCAGGTCACCCAGGCAGACGACTTCATCGTCAGCGACAAGATCATCAGCCTGCTGCTCACCCAGACCGCCGAGAACCCGCACCTGTCGCAGGTGTTCGCGCAGCTGTTCAGCCCCGACGGCTCGGAGATCTACCTCAAGCCCGCCGACCACTACGTGCGCACCGGCGTCCCGGTCAACTTCTACACCGTGGCCGAATCGGCGCGCCGCCGCGGCGAGACCGCCATGGGCTACCGGGTGAGCGCCAAAGCCCAGCAGGCCCCCGACTACGGCGTCCACCTCAACCCCGACAAGGGCCAGCAGTTCATGCTCAGCCCCGGCGACAAGATCATCGTCCTCGCCGAGGACTGAACGGGGGACCGCATCGAGCCGAGGGCGCGGCGCTCCCTGCGCGCTCCGCTCGCTGCGGTCCTACGACCATCGGATGAGGACCGGCTGCGACCCGCGGCCGACGCCGATGTCGCACCGCCCGGGTAGCGTCGAACCCCTCCGCAACACCCGGCGGAGGCGACACCCACCCTAGGAAACCCAATGACCGACACCACCGCACCGACCCCGGAAACGGCCGGCGCGCCGCCCGCCCGGGCCCCGATCAGCCGATTGTGGGGCTACGCGCGCCAACACCTGCGCCTGCTCCTCATCGGCGGCGCCCTCTCCTTCGCCGGAGGCCTCGTCGGCCTCGTCCAACCGCTCATCGCCATGGACGTCATCGACACCCTCTCCGCCGACGAATCCCTCACCAGGCCGCTGCTCTATCTGGGAGCGGTCGTCATCATCGGCGGCGCGCTCGGCGCCCTCGGCCCCTACCTCATGCAGATCGCCGGTCAGGACGTCGTCCTCACCGTGCGCAAACGACTCATCGACCGGCTCGTGCGCCTCCAAGTCGCCGAAGTCGACCGCCTCAAGCCCGGCGACCTCGTCTCCCGGCTCAGCTCCGACACCAACCTCCTGCGCACCGTCGCCAGCACCACCGTCATCGGCGGCGTCACCGACGGCTTCATGATCCTCGGCGGCATCGCCCTCATGGCCTGGCTCGACATCGCCCTGTTCGGCACCACCATGGCCATGGTCGCCTTCGTCACCGTGACGATGCTGTTCATCATGCCGCGCATCCAGAACGCCACCGTCGAATCGCAGAAGGCCCTGGGCGACATGGGATCGCTCCTCGAGCGGATCTTCAGCGCCTTCCGCACCGTCAAGGCCTCCAGCGCCGAAGCGCACGAGATCGGCCGCCTCAACGCGGCCGCCACCACCGCCCGCGACACCGGCGTGAAGGCCTCGTTCTGGGAGGCGCTGGCGGGCGTGGTCGCGTTCCTGCCCGTCAACATCGCCTTCCTGCTGGTCCTCGGCGTGGGCGGCGCGCGCGTCGCCTCCGGGGCGATGGAGGTCGGCACCCTCATCGGCTTCCTGCTGCTGCTCTTCTACCTGATGGGCCCGATCAGCGGCCTGGTCGCCTCGCTCTCGCAGCTCCAGACCGGCCTGGCCGCGATCCACCGCGTCGAAGAGGTCGCGAACCTCGACGCCGAGGAGCCCTCGGACGAGACGAACCTCCCTGAGGCCGTGCGGATCCCGGCCGGAGTCGGGCCCGCGCAGGTCACGTTCGACGACGTGACGTTCCGGTACGCCGAAGACCTGCCATTCGTCCACCATGGAGTCACGTTCGCTTCGAGCGGGCGCGGCCTGACCGCGCTGGTCGGCCCTTCCGGGGCCGGCAAGACCACGGTGTTCTCGCTCATCGAGCGGTTCTACCCGGTCACCACCGGCACGGTGAAAGTCGACGGGGTCGACGTCGTGGACTGGCCCCTGGAGGAACTGCGCGGCCTGATCGGCTACGTCGAGCAGGACGCGCCGGTCCTGGACGGCACGCTCCGCGAGAACCTGGTGATGGCCGCGCCGGAGGCGAGCGAAGACGACATCGCCGAGGTGGTGAAGGTGGCGAGGCTGACCGAGCTGGTCGGCAAACTGCCGGACGGGATCGACTCGCGGATCGGCTACCGGGGCACCACGCTCTCGGGCGGCGAGCGCCAGCGCGTCGCCATCGCGCGGGCGCTGCTGCGCAAGCCTCGGCTGCTGCTGCTCGACGAGGCCACCTCGCAGTTGGACGCGGCGAACGAGGCCGCGCTCAAGCAGGTGATGCTCGATGCCGCCGAGCGCACGAACGTCCTCGTCGTGGCCCACCGGCTTTCGACGGTGACGAGCGCCGACCAGATCGTGGTCTTCGACGCCGGCCTCGTACGAGCGGTCGGCTCCCACGCCGAACTGGTGGAGAAGGACGACCTGTACCGCGACCTGGCGGCCTCGCAACTCCTCACGGCCGCATAACGAATCGCATGCAGCCGCCGGGAGGCGGCGAACACTGAAGGACGGTGCCCCGCGGCCATGCCGCGGGGCACCGCTGCGCTTTCGGGCCGGCGTGTCCGGCTCCCCGGGGTCGGGTGTGTCGGAACGCAAGGTCCCCCGGTTCAAAGATGGCTCGGGGGTCCGACAATTCGTCGGCGCGGGGCGCGGGCGCGGGGCGCGGGGCGCGGGGCGCGGGGCGCGGGGCGCGGGGCGCGGGGCGCGGGGCGCGGGGCGCGGGGCGCGGGGCGCGGGGCGCGGGGCGCGGGGCGCGGGGCGCCGTTTTCGGTGGGGCGGTTGCGGGTTTTTGATATTCGAAAGTTTCGATGCTTGACCTTCGGGCCCGGATGCGCCAAGATGGCTTAGAAAACGGTTCCTATGAATATATGAATCGCTTCCAGGAGGTCCAGCCTCTCATGCTTCTGACTCGATTGCCCGATCTAGAAACCGATACCTGCGGGTCTGCGACCCCGGGCATCGGAACGCGGCACCCCGCCGCGATCGGATCGGGCCGAGCGGGACCGACTGGGAGGCCGTCGCCTCGGTGACCGTACCGATGGTCTTGGTGGTGCATGCCGGGGTGGCCACCACCGCCGAGGCGACGGCCTTCCGCTGCGCCCCCCGTATTCCGGCCGCAGCGGTCCTGCGCACCACTCCTCGTCCCGGCGGCGTGTCCGCCCCCGGGACTCACCCGATTTCTGGCATCGTTCAGGCGCCGTTCACATTTGCGCCGAGCGGGGGACCATCGCGCCCGCTTGACTGAAGGCCCAGTCCCCGACAGGCCAAGCCTTCCGAACGAGAGGACCCCGATGTCCCCCAAGAGCGCGCTCCTGCGCGGTGCGGCAGTGCTCACCGCCGCCGGAGCCCTCATCGGCCTCGCCGCCGCCCCGGCCGTCGCCAAGCCCCACCACCACGACGGCGAACCGATCGTGATCGCGCACCGCGGCGCCAGCGGCTACATGCCCGAACACACGCTCGAGGCCTACGCGCTCGCCGTCGAGCAGGGCGCCGACGTGATCGAGCCCGACCTCGTGCTCACGAAGGACGGCGAACTCCTCGCCCGCCACGAGCCGGTCCTCGACGAGACCACCGATGTCGCCGAGCACCCCGAGTTCGCCGACCGCAAGACCACCAACCTCATCGACGGCAAGCCCGTGACCGGCTTCTTCGCCGACGACTTCACCCTCGCCGAGCTCAAGACCCTCCGCGCCGAGGAGCGCCTGCCGGACCTGCGCCCGCAGAGCGCCGCCTACGACGGCCAGTTCGAACTGGTCACCTACGAGGAGGTCCTCGACTACGTGGACACCCTGGACCGCAAGGTGATCACCTACCCGGAGATGAAGCACCCGTCCTACTACGAGGAGCAGGGCCTGAGCATCGAGGACGCGCTGGCCGACGTCCTGGAGGAGCGCAAGCTCGACCGCAAGCGGTCGCCGGTGTGGATCCAGTCGTTCGAGTACCAGAGCCTGCTCAACATCGCCGAGCGCGTCGACAACCGGATCGGCCTGAACATCGACGGCCAGGGCGAGATCCCCGACGCCCAGCTCGACGAGTACGCCGAGACCCTGGACACGGTGAGCCTCAACAAGAACCGCATCTTCCCGCGTGCCGCGGACGGCTCGATCTCGGAGCCGACCGACATCGTGGAGCGGGCGCACGACCGGGGCCTGGACGTCCACGTCTGGACCTTCCGCGCCGAGAACTCGTTCCTGCCCGCGAACCTCCGCGAGGGCACCGACCCGGCCGCGTGGGGCGACATCGAGGCCGAGTTCGAACTCTTCTACGACCTCGGCGTCGACGCGGTCTTCAGTGACTTCCCGGACCTGGCAGTCGCAGCCCGCGACTGCTAGACCGGGACGCGAACCCAGGATTCGCACCGAGAAGAGGGGCCGCCCTGCCGCCGGGGCGGCCCCTCACTCGTGCCCGAAACGTGTGTCGGGGGAGGAGGCGGCATGACCGTTCCCCGGGGTCGGCTGCGTCGCCGCGTGGATCTTCTTCTCCGAGCGTGAAGACGACGCGAACCCGACCGAGTGATCTACCTGCGGCTCAAGGGCGTCTACGCGCGGCCTTGTCGCCGCAGCGTCGCTCAGCTCGGGACGCGCAGTGCGAAGTGGACGGTCTGGAACGGTTCGTCCACGGTGCGCCGCTCGTCGGCCGCGGTCCGCTCGTCGAACAGGACCTCGCCCCGCTTCGACCAGAACTCGACCGCGCCCGGCGTCCTCGCGTCCGTGTGCAGGTAGACCCCGGTGTAGCGCTCGCGGCTCGCGATGAAGTCGAGGCACGCGTCGACCAAAGCGCCCGCCAGGCCCTTGCGGCGGTGCTCGGGGCGCACGTACACGCGGTAGAGCGTCGCCGTGCGGCCCTCCTCGAAGCGGTTCGTCACCTCGAGCGGGTGCGGCGGCGAGACCGGCGTCTGCCCGCGCACGCCGGCCGTGGCGGCCACCGCCCCGTCGAGCATCGCGACGAACAGCGCGTTGTCTTCGGGCGCAATGTAATACGAGTCGAGGTCGATGATGTCGGAGTGCCATTGCGGCAGGTACCCGTGGCCGAAGTCCCGGTACACGGTGTCGAGCATCACCGACCGCGCCCGGGGAAGGTCCTCCGTTTCGGCCTGCCGCAGCACGTAACCCCGTATGCCTCTGGTCCCTCGCGCGATCGCAGTACTCGACATGTGCGCCATTATTGCACTGGATTTGCAATAGGCAAGATCTCGCGACAAGAGACGAGCCTCACCCCGGGCCATCGCTCAACGAAGGTCGGGCCGCCGCGCAAGCGACGACCCGGCCTTCATTCCATCTCACTCCAGGGCCGGTTCGACATGACGCCCGCGATCGTGCCGCTCGGAGCCGTCACGCCCGCGATGCGCAGGCCCGGCACGTCCATCGGTTCGGCCGCGATCGTGCCGCCCAGCTCGACCGCCCGCTCGCACACGTCGTCGGCGTCCTCCACCGCGAGCATCACGCTCCACTGCTCCGGCATGCTCAGCTCCCAGCCCTCGGCCGCATGGCAGCCGCCGAACTCGCGGTCGCCGCCCGCCGCGCTCACCGCCGCATACGGCTTCTCGTTGCCGGCCGGCTCCCACTGCGGCGTGGTCACGTTCCAGTCCAGCA
The DNA here is from genome assembly GCA_963740955.1 of uncultured Actinomycetota bacterium. Lineage (GTDB taxonomy): Bacteria > Actinomycetota > Actinomycetes > Mycobacteriales > Micromonosporaceae > Glycomyces. Next base: position 28,285 of record CAVUGC010000025.1, on the reverse strand, counting down.
GGTCCGCATAGAACTGCATCGCCTCGGCCGGCTTGCCGTCGTGGCGGTACTCGACCCACGAGACGCTGTTCGGCTCGCCCCACACACCGAACCCGCTCCCGCCCTCGCGCAACTGCACCAGCCCGAACGCCGCACCGTACGGGTCCTCGAGCATCGCGAAGCGCAGCATCTCGCCCATGTCCTGCGGGGCCGCCCGCACCGTCGCGCCCAGATCCCGGGCGCGCTCGGTCGCCGCGTCGCAGTCCTCCACGCTGAAATGCGCGTTCCACACGCGACTCGGCTCCATGCCCGGCGGGCACGGCATGATTCCCATGACCTCCCGGCCGCCCTCGGAGCCGTCCGGGACGCCGAACGTCGTGTAGTGGCCGAACGCCTCGCCCGCATCCACCGCCGTCCAACCGAAGAGCGCCTTGTAGAACGCGACGTCGGTGGCGAGGTCCGAAGTCAGGGAGTCGGCCCATATCGGCGCACCCAAAGGGATCGAAGTCATGACGCACTGCTCCTTCGCAAGCGGGAATGTCTCACCCGACCACCGTGGCACGAGCCGCCGCCGACCGCAGGATTTTCCCCGGTCGCGCGGCCCTCAAACCTCGTTCCCGCGCTGCTTGCTCGACATGATCGTGAAGTGCGCTCCGGTCGGCGACTCCAGCACCGCCATCCGCCCGCCCGGGTCGTCAACCGGCGCCACCGCCACCCGGCCCCCGAGGTCCACCGCCTTCGCGGCCGTCAAGTCCACCGAATCGGTCCCGAAGCACACCAGCCAATGCGGCTGCATGTTCACCTCCGGACCCAGCGCCATCCGCGCCCCGCCGAACTCCACATTGCTCCCGGTCAACACGTGGTGCTCGTGCGTCCACAGCCCCACATACGGCGCGTCGCGCGGCGGCTCGCCTTCACCCGGCACCTTCAGCGCCCAGTTCAGCAGCTCCGAGTAGAACTGCATCGCCTCGACCGGCGCCCCGTCGTACACGTACTCGAACCACACCGCCGAGCCCGGCTCGCCGGTCGCCGTGAACCCCACGTGCTCGCTCATCGGCTCGAACAGGCCGAACGCCCCGCCGTCGGGGTCGCGCAGCGCCGCGTACACGAGGTCGTCGCCCACCCGCACCGGGTTGCTCACGATCGTCGCGCCCAGCTTCTCGGCCTCCGAAACCGCCTTCACGCAGTCGTCCACATGGAACGCGACCCCCCAGGCCGAGAGCCTGCCCGGCTCCCCGGGCGCGTTCGGCGCGAGCCCGCCCACCGCGCGGGCCATCGACACCGTCGTCCCCAGGCACAACTCCGTGTAGTGCCCGAACGGCTCCCCGGTGTCGAAACTCGACCAGTTGAACAGTCGCATGTAGAAGTTCAGGTCCGCCGCCAGGTCAGGGGTGTTGGCGTCGGCCCAGATCGGGGCCCCGAGGGGGATGGAGGTCGGCATGTGGAGGTCCTTCGCGGTCGGGTCGGCAATGCCACCCCACCGTCCCACGCGGGTGCGACGCAGGCAAGACCTCCGCGAACCCGGCCGGGACGACGGCGCGGCCACAACCCACGAGATACCCGCCCCGCCCGCCCCGAAAACCCGCACACGCGAAGGCCCGCCGGCATGCACCGGCGGGCCGTCGACTCGAATCAGCCGCGACGCTGCTCCCGCAGCAGGTCGCGGATCTCCAGCAGCACCTCGATCTCGGCCAACGCGTGCACCTCGTCGACCTCTTCTACCGGCGGCGCGAGCCGCTCCCGGATCTTGTTCATCGGCAGCACGATCACGAAGTACACCGCCAGAGCGGTCAGGAAGAACACGAAGATCCCGTTGAGGAACACCCCGTACGGGAACTCGACCCCGTTCACCGTGAAACTGCCGCCGATCTCGCCCCCGCCGGTCACCAGAGCGATCAGCGGATTGAGGAACGCCGCGCCGAACGAGTCCACGAGCGCGGTCATCGCCACACCCATGACCACCGCGACTGCCAGCTCCACCACATTGCCGCGCATCAGGAAATCTTTGAACCCTTTGATCATGACGAAGAGTCTCGCATCCCTGTGCGTTGGCACAGCTGTCGCGAGACGCCGAGCCGCTTCCAGCGGCGCAATATCACGCTCCCGGGAACATTCCGGCCCGCCGCGCCGTTGCATCGGACGGCCGGAACCGACCGGCCGCACCCCGCGAACCTCCAATGCGAGAAGGGCATTTCCATGAGCGACATCGTGATCGGCGGCGACCTCCGCGTCAACCGGCTCGGCTATGGCGCGATGCGCCTGTCAGGCGACCCCGGCATCTTCACCCCGCCCAAAGACCGGGCGAGCGCCATCGCCGTCCTGCGCCGCGCCGTGGAACTCGGCGTCAACTTCATCGACACCGCCGACGCCTACGCCCTCGGCGACAACGAGAGCCTCATCGCCGAAGCGCTCCACCCGTACGCCGACGACGTCGTGATCGCCACCAAGGGCGGCAACACCCGCCCCACCGCCGCCGAATGGGTGCCCTTCGGCCAGCCCTCCTACATCCGCCAGCAGGCCGAACTGAGCCTGCGACGCTTGAACGTCGAGACGATCGACCTCTACCAGCTGCACCGCCTCGACCCGAACCTCCCGATCGCCGACCAGATCGAGACCGTCGCCGACCTGCAGCGCCAAGGCAAGATCCGCCACATCGGCCTCTCCGAGGTCACCGTGGACCAGCTGAAGGAAGCCCAGGCGGTCGCCCCGATCGCGAGCGTCCAGAACCTCTACAACCTGATCAACCGCCAGAGCGAAGCCGTGCTCGACTACACCGCCGAGCAGGGCATCGCGTTCATCCCGTGGTTCCCCATCGCCGCCGGCGAGCACGCCGGCCCCGACGGACCGGTCGGCAAGATCGCCGCCGAAGCGGGCGCGACCCCGGCCCAGACCGCGCTGGCGTGGCTGCTGCGACGCTCGGACAACATCGTGCCGATCCCGGGCACGAGCTCGATCGCGCACCTCGAGGAGAACCTCGGCGCCCGCGACCTCGTCCTCACCGACGCCCAGGTCGAGGCCCTCAACGGCCTCGCCTCGGCATAGCGAACGATGGAGGGGCCCGCGCCGAATCGGCGCGGGCCCCTCCATCGTTCGCTCAAGGCTTTGGATTCTTCGGAACGAAACGGCTGGTTTCGATCTCGATGTCGAACGGATCAGGGAGCAGCACGAGCTTTCCGAACTCAACACTGTGATGTTCGGCGTAGCGCCCATTGCCGTCTGGTTCGCTGTAAACGGTCACGGTTCCATGGCCGTCATGGCGGTCCACGAGCATGTAGATCGGGACCAAACCGTAGGCGTAGCTCCAGAGTTTTGTCTTCCGGTCACGACGGACCGACGAATCGGACGTGACCTCGACCGCGAGCAGCAGATCTGCGGAGTCGATGGACGAAGCCTCCTCTTCGTCCACCAGGATCGCGTCCGGCAGGACCATGAGGTCAGGGATCAACGCCTCCTGCGTGTGCTCAATGTAAACAGCGAGCTCGCTGGCCAGCGCCCAATCACGTTCGTTGGCCAACGGTCCCAGGCTGCGGATGAGCCGGGAGCAGATATGACTGTGCCTGTTCGTCGGGGACGGCGACAAGACGATGTCTCCTCGAATGATCTCCGCGCGGAATCCGGGCGGCACTTCAAGGTTCTCCCACGCCTTCCACAGAGGGCCGCGGTCGGCGCGGCTTGCGTCGGTAGCGGCTTCAGCTGGGGCCATCGCGAGACCTCCCATGTGTGTCCTCCATTCCTAGCGTCTCGACTGCTGGTTTCCGTCGGGACGGCCAGGTTCCCACCAGTATGTGACAACCCGAGTGTTCCCGCCACCGTCCCGAGAGTGTCCAACGAACGAGGGACAGGAAGGTGACGAGAACTCCTCGAACTGTCTGCTACGCGACAGACCGGTCAGGGATTGACCGGTGCGATGCGGAAGTGCTCGAATTCGGCGGTGGGGCCGTCGGGGTTGGTGAAGACGATCGTGTTGCGGCCTTCGCTGAGGTCGAGGATCACCGGGTAGGTCCAGAAGTCGTTCCAGGTCCAGGTGCCGCGCATCGGGTAGCGGCCGGTGTCCTTGCCGTTGACGGCGATGTCGCATGGGCGCGAGACGATGTCGATGTTGTACTCGTGGCCTTTGCCGCGTTCGTCGTTCGCGTAGCTGACCATGAGCGCGTGTGGTCCGGCCGTGGCCATGACCTCGATGGCGGCGGTGGCGCCCCGGCCGTTCCATCCGATCACGTGGCCGCGGTGCGCGAAGTCGTTCACGACCAGGCAGGAGCCGCCCGAGCGGGTGACTTGGGCGGCGTCCACTTCGATCGGCCGGGGGCCCGCGGCGGGCGCGACGAGGAGCGGTCCTGCGACGGCGCCGGTGCGCAGCCGGTTGATGCCGGCGTGGAGGAACACGGGCCGGGCCAGGTCGACCGGCACGTCCTGGTTCTGGGGACCGGCCAGGACCGCGGCGGCGACGCCTTCGATCCGGTGGTAGCCCTCCGCGGCCGCATACAGGTCGAAGACCAGGCCGTCGCCGTGCGGGCGCGCGAAGGCGGGGTCGTAGGAGGTGCGTTCGCCGCGGCGTTCGGTGAGTTCGATCTTGTCGAGGGCGACCTCGCCGCGGGCGGTGCCGATCGCGCCGGACTTCGACAGTTCGACGGTGTTCGAGCCGGCCCTGAGGGTCACGGCCTCGCGCACGATGGAGCGGTGCTGCCAGTTCATGGTGCTCGGGTAGTCGACGAACCGTTCCGCGCCGTTGACGGTGAGGACCTGCTGCGCGGGTTGGGGTTCGGTGGCCTCGGCGCCGCGGCCGTACATGTGGGCGTAGAAGACCGCGAGGTCGTAGGCGCCGGCTTCGGGGACCTGCACTTGGAAGACCACGGCCGATCCGTTCATGTTCAGGCCGCTCACATCGTGTTCGCCGGAGGCGGCGAAGGCGTTGCCGTCGTCGGCGTGGCCGTGGCGGGTGATGTCGCCGGAGGTGATGTCGGCGGCTTCGGCGTCCCACTGGCCCTTCCAGGGCGGCGGTCCGATGAGGGCGGCCTCGCCGGGGGTGATGGTGATCCAGTAGGCGGCCATCCGGTCGGGCCCGTCGATGGGGATCTCGAGGCGGCCCGGGTCGCTGACGACCTGCGCGATCGGCACGGGCGGTCCGGCGGCGCCCTCGTAGCCGGTCCAGTCGATGCGGTGGACGGTGGCGGTCACGCGATCGGTCCAGTACTCGGGGTCGAGTCCTTCGGCGGTGACGGTGAAGTCCTCGACGGTGCCACCTGCGAGGATCTGGGCGCTGCCCCGCTCCGCGTCGAAGCTCGCCAGGCCCTGCAGGGTGTCCACAGTGTTCGGATGGGGCGGGGTGACGCGCACGGTCTGGCCGGTCATCCCCGAGTACGCCTTGAGGAACCACCAGGCGCCGTTGGGCACGTTGGGCTGCGGCGCGGCGCCGGAGTAGCCGCCCGCGGCGGTCCAGTACGCCATGTCGGCGTGGACCTTCGCCTCCTCGAACATCGCCGCCCACTGCACGAGCTGGCCGGGCACGGACAGGTCGCGGTTGTTCCCGTACTCGTCGATGTTCACCCGCCGCGGCGCGATGCCGAGCGAGCGCTCCAGGCCCCGGTAGGCCGAGTAGTGACCGCGGAACTCGGCGAGCGACTGCGGCGACAGCTCGTGCCAGGTCGTCCATTCGGGGAGCGTGCCGGTGTCCCTGGCGCGCCGGAGGAAGTGCGGGAGGAACTCGGGGTGGTAATAGGCCTCGTTCGGTCCGGCGACCGGCACGCCGGGGGCGAGCCCGCGCAGGAGCTGCACGGTGGTGATCCAGTCGGCGAGGAACCGGTCGTACTTCGCGGGGGAGTTCTCCTTGAGGTCGTACCAGATCCAGTCGGGTTCGTTGAACGGCACCCACACGAGGCGCCCGGCGTTCGCGGGCGTGAGCATCGGCGGCACGATCTCGTACAGCTTCTCGTGGTAGAGGTCGATCCCCACGTCCTCGTACGGCCACTTGGCGAACAGGTCCTGGAGGTAGACGAACGCGAGGCCGTTCCCGTTGCGCTTGAGGGCGGCCACGGCGCCGGAGGCGTCGCCGTTGGGGTGCTGCGCGCCGCCGTCGGGCTTCACCGCGAGGGTGGTGATCTCGATGGCGTCGAGCAGTTCGTCACCGGGCACGCCGTCCTCCGAGACGCCGTACAGCGACCCGGCCGCGCCGTGCAGGACCGGTCCGGTGGGGGCGGCGAAGTCCGCGGTGAGGCGGGCCGACCCCTGGGGGAGGGGGTTGAGGGCCATTCCCGGGCCTTTCGTCAGGCCCGGGGGCGGGGCGGGCCCGAGGTCTCGCGGACGATGAGCTCGGGTTCGGGCCAGCTCGGCTTGGGCCGCGGGTTCGAGCCGTCGACGCGGTGGCGCAGCAGCTCGAACGCGCCGCGGCCGACGCTCTCGAAGTCCTGGTTCACCGTGGTCAGCGCGGGGGTCGTGTACGCGGAGAACGGCGTGTTGTCGAAGCCCACGATGGAGAGGTCGCCGGGGACCTGGCGCCCGGCCAGATGCGCGGCGCGCAGCGTGGCGAGGGCGAGGTGGTCGTTGCCGCAGAGGATCGCGGTCACCGAGGGGTCGGCCACGAGCGGTCGCACGGCCTTGAACGCCTCGGCGATGGTCCAGCCCGAGGGGACCGGGTCCGGTACGCGCCGGCCGGCGTCGCGCAGCACCCGCGCCCAGCCGTCGGCGCGGTGGGCCTTGCCGCCGCCGAACGTGCCCGTCGACGTGGGGATCGCCAGGTGGTGCACGGTCTCGTGGCCGAGGTCCAAGAGGTACCGGGTGGCCTCGGCGGCGGCCTTCCCGTCGTCCATGCCGACCAGCCACGGCGAGGCGGCGAGCTCTTCGGCGGTGTAGGGCCCGATGGCGACCATCGCCTGCGGCTGGGTGTCGAGCAGGACCTGCTTGGCGCGCATGCCGGGCTCGTCGTGGGCCATGATGATCGTGGGCTCGCCCGCGCGGGGCAGGCGGGCGATGATGTCGGCGTCGGAGTGGGTGTCGGCCGGGTCGAGCACCGAGATCTGGACGCTCCAGTCGAGCGACCGGGCGGCCTTCTCGATGCCGCGCAGTGCGGCCTCGGGCCCGTAGAGGGAGGTGTCGGCGGTGAGCACGGTGACCGATTCGACCGCGCCGCCGGCGAGGCTCCGGGCCAGCCGGTTGGGCCGGTAGCCCAGTTCGGCGATGGCCTCCAGGACCTTGTCGCGGGTCGCCGCGGCCACCCGCGGGGAGCCGTTGACGACGCGGGAGACGGTCTGGTGGGAGACCCCGGCCAGCCGTGCCACATCCCAGATACTGGCTGCCTTCTTCGCTTGCGCCATCGATGTAGGTCTCTTTCTATGTCCGTCGCAGGCCGTCCAGGGACCGGGCTGTCCCGGTACTCAGTGTGGCCGCAGTCCCATACGACGATACGCCGGTGATGTTAACGATCACTTCACTTTGGCGTCAAGAACAGTAGAGCACATTTTCGTAACAGGGTGGCCATGCCGAGATAACGGTTCTGGAGGCGACGCCAAACGCCTCAAACGTCTCATCCGTCGCTAAGACGCCACTGGCGCCGCTTCAGAAGGCCCCTGTGAGCGTGAGTTCACACACTCGAAATCTTTCGCGACAAGTTCTTAACACGCAGGCCCGGGTCGCGTAACACGTCTTGGTGAAGCTGGCATCACTCCGGTAGGTAGGAGAATCACGCGCCGGCCTCACGGTCGGCGCGTGACACCTATCCCGAGCACCGTCGCTCCCCTCACCGCCGGAACAGCATTAAAGCCCGCAGTACCTACCTATCTCGAGAGAGAGGAGGCGGCCATGCCCGAGCTCGATACCGGCAACACTGCCTGGATCCTGACCTCAGCCGCCCTTGTCCTGCTCATGACTCCGGCGCTCGCCCTGTTCTACGGTGGCCTGACCCGCGCCACGAGCGTCATCAACATGATGATGAAGTGCCTGGTCGCCATCGGCATCGTGTCGATCGCCTGGGTCCTGGTCGGGGAGTCCATCGCCGTAGGCGAAGGATCCACCAAGTTCTTCGGCGACTTCACCTCGCTGTTCGGCTCCCGCGCCGCCACCGACCTGACGGCAGCCGCCGGCCTCAACGGCGTCCCCTCCGCCGTCTGGACCGCCTTCGGCATGATGTTCGCGATCATCACGGTCGCCCTCATCGCCGGCGCCGTCGCCGACCGCATGAAGTTCAGCGCTTGGGTCATCTTCGCCACCGCCTGGGTCATCCTGGTCTACTGCCCGGTCGCGTACTGGGTCTGGAACGCCGGCGGCTGGATCAAGCAGTGGGGCGTCCTCGACTTCGCCGGTGGTACCGCGGTCCACGTCAACGCCGGTGCCGCAGCGCTCGGCCTGGCGATCGTGGTCGGCCGCCGCATCGGCTGGAAGGACGGCAACTTCGCGCCGCACAACCTGCCTCTGGTCCTGCTCGGCGCCGGCCTGCTGTGGTTCGGCTGGTTCGGCTTCAACGCCGGCTCCGCCTTCGCCGCCGACGGCTTCGCCGGTCTCGCCTTCCTGAACACGCAGGTCGCGACCGCCGCCGCCATTCTCGCCTGGCTCCTCGTCGACCGGATTCGAGGCATCAAGCCCTCGATCATCGGCGGATGCTCCGGCGTCGTGGCCGGTCTGGTCGCGATCACCCCGGCCGCCGGCCTGGTCACGCCGCTCGGCGCGATCGCCATCGGCGCCGTCGCGGGCATCATCTGCCCGTTCGCCATCGGCCTCAAGCACAAGTTCGGCTACGACGACGCCCTCGACGTGGTCGGCCTGCACATGGTCGCCGGTTTCTGGGGTTCGGTCTCCCTGGGCCTCTTCGCCTTCGAAGACGCGGCCGGCGTCAACGGCCTCTTCTACGGCGGCGACGCGACCCTGCTGGGCAAGCAGGCCGCCGCCACCGGCGCGGTCCTGGTCTACTCGGCCCTGGTCGCCTTCGTGATCGGCCTGATCCTCAAGTACACGATCGGGATCCGCATCAGCGAGGAAGAGGAGCTGGCCGGGATCGACGCCGCCGAGCACGGCGAGGCCGGCTACGACCTTCCCGTCAACGGCAACACCGGCACCGGCCTGCCCGAGGCTGCCGACGAGCCCGAGCCGGTCAAGGTCTGACCCTGACTTCACCTCACCGCTAAGGAACGGCCGCCCCTCCCCCGGGGCGGCCGTTCCGCGTTTCCAAGCAGTCCGGCGGGTCCGCCCTCCCGCGCCCCTAGGGCCCCGAACCGGCCCGTGCCGCGTGACGACTGGCCGAGCGGCCACAACCGGGCGGCGGCCGCGCCGCGATCCCCGTTAAGCTCGTATGAGTCCACCGCATTGCACCACCGAGAGGTTCGCCCGTGTTCGACGCTCTGTCAGATCGACTGTCGGGAATCTTCGAGTCGATCCGCGGCAAAGGCCGCCTGACCGAAGCCGACATCGACGCCACCGCCCGCGAAATCCGCCTCGCCCTGCTCGAAGCCGACGTCGCCCTCCCGGTGGTCAAGACCTTCATCGCCCAGATCAAGGAACGGTGCAGCGGCGCCGAGGTCTCCAAGGCCCTCAACCCCGCCCAGCAGATCATCAAGATCGTCAACGAGGAGCTCGTGAGCATCCTCGGCGGCGAGACCCGGCGGCTCAACTACGCCAAGCAGGCCCCCACCGTCATCATGCTCGCCGGCCTTCAGGGCGCGGGCAAGACGACGCTCGCCGGGAAGCTCGCCAAATGGCTCAAGGGCGACGACCACTCCCCGCTCCTCGTCGCCGCCGACCTCCAGCGACCCAACGCCGTGGGCCAGCTCCAGGTCCTCGGTGAGCGCGCCGGCGTCGCCGTCTACGCCCCCGAGGCCGGATCCGGCGTCGGCGACCCGGTCAAGGTCGCCACCGACTCCATCGAAGAGGCCCGCCGCAAGGGCCACGACGTCGTCATCGTCGACACCGCCGGCCGCCTCGGCATCGACGAGGAGATGATGGCCCAGGCCCGCGACATCCGGGCCGCCGTCAACCCCGATGAAGTCCTCTTCGTCATCGACGCCATGATCGGCCAGGACGCGGTCAACACCGCCGAGGCCTTCCGCGACGGCGTCGGCATCACCGGTGTGGTCCTCGCCAAGCTCGACGGCGACGCCCGAGGCGGCGCCGCGCTCTCCGTGCGGCACGTGACCGGCCAGCCGATCATGTTCGCCTCCACCGGTGAGAAGCTCGAGGACTTCGACGTCTTCCACCCCGACCGGATGGCCTCGCGCATCCTCGGCATGGGCGACATGCTCACCCTCATCGAGCAGGCCGAGGCCGTGTTCGAGGAGGACAAGAAGGAGGAGATGACCCAGAAGCTCCTCCAGGGCGAGGACTTCACCCTCGAGGACTTCCTCGAGCAGATGCAGGCCATCCGCAAGATGGGCCCGATCGGCAACGTGCTCAAGATGATGCCGGGCATGGGCCAGATGCGCCAGCAGATCGACTCCATCGACGACAAGCAGATCGACCGCACCTCCGCGATCATCCGCTCCATGACCCCCGCCGAGCGCCGCGACTCCTCCCTCATCAACGGCTCGCGCCGCCTGCGCATCGCCAACGGCTCCGGCGTCACCGTCTCCGAGGTCAACCAGCTCCTCACCCGGTTCAAGGACGCGCAGAAGATGATGCGCCAGATGACCGGCGCGATGGGCCTGCCCGGCGGCACCAAGGCCACCAAGTCCCCTTACAACAAGCGCAAGGGCAAGAAGACCAAGAAGAAGCCCGTCACCCGCCGCGGCGGCCCGGCCGCGAACAAGACGCCGCAGCTCCCCGCCGGCATGCCGGGCCAGATGCCCGACCTGAGCCAGTTCAACCCCGCCGACCTGCCCGACATCGACTTCGAGCAGTTCCTCAAGGACCAGAACAAGGACAAGTAAGGCTGCTGCGGCCCCGCGCTGTTCGGCTCCGGGCCGGTGACCGCTCTTCGAAACCCGAGCGGGTCGCGCAACTGGCAGTGTGCCCGTGTGCTCCGCCACAGCGGTGGACGGGCAAGCGCGATCCTGTCGGACTCCGGCAGGAAGGTGGCGGCGGAACCTGCCCACCCTGGGCGGGTAGCTGGGCGGGCGGCCCCGTGCGGCCGGGCCCACGCCCGTCCTCGCCCGCCTCAGGGCCGTCCTCGCAGTGCCCCCGCTGGAACCAAGCGCCCCGGCCGGGCGATACTGCCAGACGATGACTGAACGCCTTGCTCCGCTGCACCTGAGGGTCGTCTGGCTTCCCGACGACACCGTCCGCGACGTCTATGTCGACGGCGACCGGATCACCTTCGAACCCGACGGCGCCCTCCTCCGCGACGCCGTCACCGTCGCCACCAAGGGGTTCGCGCTGCCGGGGCTCGTGGACGCCCACTGCCACATCGGCATCCGCCGCGGCGCCTCGCCCATCGAGAGCCTCGACGAGGCCCGCACCCTCGCCCGCGCCGACCGCGATTCCGGCGTCCTCGCCATCCGCGACGCCGGATCCCCTTACCCCTACCCCGAACTCGTCGGGGAAGACGGCATCCCGCGCCTCATCCGCGCCGGGCACCACATCGCCGCCTCCCGCCGCTACCTGCGCGGCATCGGCCTCGAATGCGAACCCCACGAAGTGGTCGGCGCCCTGGCCCGCCAGGCGAAACTCGGCGACGGCTGGGTCAAGCTCGTCGGCGACTGGATCGACCGCGACCGCGGCGACCTCGCCCCCTCCTTCGAACCCGACGTCCTCACCGCCGCGATCCACGCCGCCCAGGCCGAAGGAGCGAAGGTCGCCGTCCACACCTTCTCCGAAGACGCCGTCGCCTGCGTGGTCGAAGCCGGCGTCGACTCGGTCGAGCACGGCACGGGCCTCGCCCCCGACCTCCTCGACCGCATGGCCGCACGCGGCATCGCCTTGGTGCCCACCATGATCAACATCGAGACCTTCGACGACATCGCCGCCGGAGCCGACGCCAAGTTCCCCCGCTACGCCGACCACATGCGCCGCCTTAAGCAGGGCTTCCCCGAAGTCGTGCGCGCCGCTTGGGAAGCCGGCGTGCCGGTCTACCTCGGCACCGACGCGGGCGGCGGCATCGATCACGGCCTCGCCGCCGAGGAGATGCACCTCCTCCACGAGAAGGCGGGCATCCCCGCCGCCGACGTGGTCGCCATGTCGTCCTGGAAGTCGCGCGCATGGCTCGGCCTCCCGCCCGACCTCGGCGACGTGGTCGTCTACGACCGCGACCCCCGCGCCGACCTGAGCGCGACCCGCGAGCCCGCGCTCATCATCCTCCGTGGACGCCGCATCGAGACCGGTTGAACCCCAATCGGGTGCATCGCGGGCGAGCACGGCGGACCCGAGCGAGTCGATACCCGTTGACCTGCGCCTTTTGCGGCTTTCACGAACCGGCCTCGTCACGTGCGGTGGCGGGGGTCGGCTATCGTGAACGTCCCCGCGCCGTTTCCGCCCGAGCAGAGAGTAATAGCGATGACCTATCCTCCGCCTCCTCCGGACCAGTCCGGTCAGGGCGGCTTCCAGTACGACCCGTACGGCAGCCAGCCCGGTTCACAGCCCCAACCCCCGCAGCCCGGAGGCTACAGCCCGCAGCCCCAGCAGCCCGGTTACGGCCAGCCGTCGCAGCCCCCGCAGCCGTACGCCGCGGCGCCGCAGCTGCCGCCCCAGGCCCCCGGATACCCGCCGGCCTACGGTGCGCCCATGATGGTGGGGCAGCCCAAGAACGGCATGGGCACCACCTCGCTGGTCCTCGGCATCATCGGTCTCGTCACCAGCTGGATCCCCGGCGTGGCCTGCTTCGGCTGGATCATGTGCATTCTGGCGGTCATCTTCGGCGCCATCGGCATTGCCAATGCGAACAAGGGCCTTGCGACCAACAAGGGCGTGGCCACGACGGGCCTGATCCTGGGCATCGCCGCGTTCGCGCTGGGCATCATCATCACGATCGCGGTCTGGGGTTCGATCTTCAGCATGGGCGGCGCAGCCTCGACGCTGTGACCACCGACGAAGTCGTGTAGGCGGCGCGGGCTCAGGCCCGCGCCGCTTTCTCGTGTGCGCCAAAGGGTGCGGTGACTAGGGGGTGTTCGGGAATCCCCGGTGAGGCGGTATCCGAGGCCATTTGTTCGCTCGCAAGGCGGAAGGGCTTTCGAATACCGGTGTTGTATTCGAAAGCCCGACAACGAAGCGAGCGGGCACAGCGCTTGTCGCCGCGCAGCGGCGTCCGGTTCGGGTGGTGGTGGGAGACGGGTGGGCGGGCCGGATAGCGACCGCCCGGGATTCCCAAACACCCCCTAGACGTTCACATGGTGACGAGGCAGAACGGGTGCCCGACGGGGTCGGCGTAGACCCGGAACGTCTCGCTGCCGCCTTCGAGCCGCTTCGCGCCGAGTGCGAGCACGCCTCGCTCGCCCTCGTCGAGGTCCTCGACCCTGATGTCGAGGTGCATCTGCTGCGGGACGGCCGGATCCGGCCAGGTGGGCGCCGTGAAGACCTCGGCCTGCTGGAAGGTGAGCCGCGTCCGGTCGGAGGCGTCGCCGATGACGATCCAGTCGCCTTCGTTCTGGAGTTCGACCAGGCCCAGGACCTCGCGGTAGAACGCCGAGAGCGCGGCGGGGTCGGGACAGTCGATGACGAGTTCTTGCCAAGTTCCGATCATGCGGCCAGTGTTCCAGCCGGGTACGACGCGGAAACCCCGATCAGGTGACGTCGTCGAAGCTCGCGGCGCGGTCGCGGCCGCGCTCGGCCGGAGCCTCGGGGGCGGCCTCGGCGGTGTCAGTGCTGCTTCCGTTCGTGCCGTTCCCGTTCGCGGCGTTGCCGCGCTTGGTGAGGCTGCCGCGGTTGACGCTGCGGCGGGAGGTCTCGACCTCGCGGGTGGCGTCGTCGAGGCCCTCCTTGAGCGGCTTGGTGCCGTCCTGGAGGTCGCGCATCGTCGACTTGAGCGGGCTCGTCAGCATCTCCTGGTCCTCTTCGGTCAGGATGTGCTTGCGGACGAACGTCTTGGGGTTGAGGTCCTCCGGCTTGATGTCCGTGCCGATCTCGCGGCTGAGGTCCGCTGCGGCGTTCGAGGCCATGTTGCGGGCCTTCGAAATGAACCGGCGCAGGTTGGCGAGCGCCTTAGGCAGCTTGTCGGGGCCCCACAGGAAGATAGCGATGAGGATGATGACCAGGAACTCGGTTCCACCCAAGCCTCCGAACACGCTGACCCTCCTAGTGACCTGCTGATACCTGAAAAACCTCCGCCTAGCGTACCCCCGGTCAGTCGGCAGCCGCCTCCAGCGTGACCTGCGCGCTCTGCTCCTGTCCGTCGCGTTCGTACACGACGGTGACGACGGTCCCCGGCGCGAGCTTGCGGATGAGGGCGATCAGCTCGGTGTTCTCGGCGACCATGTTGCCGTTGAAGCTGGTCAGGACGTCGCCGTCCTGGAGTCCGGCCGCGTCGGCGGGGGACCCTTCGATGATCTTGCTGAGGGTCACGCCGATCCCCAATTCGGATTCTCCGAGTTCGGCGCCGAGCACGGTGTGGGTGGCCGATCCGGTCGCGATGATCTCGTCGGCGATGCGCTTGGCCTGGTTGATCGGGATCGCGAAGCCGATGCCGATGTTCCCCGCCTCGCCTTCGGCCGCGGTGGAGGCGATCGCGGTGTTGATGCCGATGACCTGACCGGCGATGTCGGTGAGCGGCCCGCCCGAGTTGCCCGGGTTGATGGCCGCGTCGGTCTGGATGGCGGCCATGACCGATTCGACCTCGCCGTTGTTGTTCTCGGTCAGCACGGGTCGGTCGATCGCCGAGACGATGCCCTCGGTGACGGTGGACGACAGGCCCAGCGGGGCGCCCACGGCGAGCACGGGGTCGCCGACGGCTACCTGGTCGGAATCGGCCAGCACCATCGCGGGGTGCTGGTCGCCTTCGATGCGCAGGACGGCCACGTCCGAGTCGGGGTCGGAGCCGATGACCTCGGCGGTGGTCACGTTGCCGTCGCTGAAGAGCACTTGGAGGTCGTCGGCGGGTTCGGTGCCGCCGCCGACGACCACGTGGTGGTTGGTCATGACATAGCCGTCGTCGGAGACGATGAAGCCCGAGCCGTTCCCGCCGTCGGCGGTGAGGACGGTGACGACCGACGGCATGATCTGCTCGACGACGCCGGCGACCGATTCGAGGTCGCGTTCGGTCTGCGGTTCGGCGCCGAGGAAACCACCGGAGCCGGGGCCCGAACGGGTGGCCCAGATGCCGATGGCCGCGCCGAGGGTGCCGGCGATGAGCGCGGTGATCGCCGAGACGACGATGACGAGTCCGAATCCGGGCCGGCCCTGGGCCGCCTGCCGGGCGGGGAGCGGTTCGGGCGCGGGCGCGTAGGGGACGGCCTGGGTCTGGATGACGGCGTGGCTCGCAGGGTCGCGCCACGGGTCCGAGGCGGCGGCGGGGTGCCACCACGCGGACTGGCCCGCCGGAGCGGCGGGGGCCGACTGCGGCTGCGGGGCCGCGAACTGGGGGGCGGCCTGCGGCGCCGCGTACGGGTCGGCCGGGCCTTGGGGTGCGTAGGGGGGCGAGGTCCTGCCCGCTCGGGACCGTGGAGGAGTCGGCCGGTGCCTGCGGGTCGTGCTGCGGTGGTGCCTGGTCCGCCGCTCCCGGGTGGGGGGCCGCTGCGGACGGCGCCCGGCCGTCCGTTTCGGGGTTTCGCGGATCGCCCGGTTCTGCCTGGGGCGGCTGGGTGCCGGAAGTCATGACTGAAATTCTATGTCGGAATTGCCGGTCCTTCACGTGCCCCATGATTCCGCACGGTGCCGACCGGTCCGGACCCGATCTACTCGGTGAAGTCGAACTCGCCGTCCCTGGCTCCGGCCAGGAACGCGACCCACTCGGCGCGGGTGTAGACGATCACCGAGCCTTCGGGGTGGTGAGAGTGCCGCACGGCGACCCGCCCGGAGCCGTCGGCGAGAGGCCCCGCCTCGACGCACTGGCCGTTGTCGCTCTGGCTGCGGCTGCTCTTCCTCCAGAGGATCCCGGCCAGCTCCTGGTTCGAGAGCTCCTGCGCGGTGCCGGTCTTCATGTTGTCTCCTCCAAATACCGCTTGACCAGCGCAATCGACTCCGCTGGAGTCAGCGCGCTTTCAACCAGATCTTTCCACACCTCCCGAATCTGGCTCACGGTCGGCTCCTCGATGTAGAGCGAACCGCCCATGGTCTCAATATGAGCGACATCCGGGTAAGGGTCTGGCATCTCATACAGCTGGAAGCTGCCACGAAGCGAGGCATGAGGCCCGCAACCGGTGGGGATCACCTGAATGTCGATGTTCGCAAGCTTGCTGAGCTCGATCAATCGCCGCAGTTGATCCTGCACGATCGCTTCGCTGCCGACCGGGCGCTGCAAGGCGGATTCTTCAAGCACGATCGCGAACCGTGTCGGAGCTTCCCGGTGAAGTACATGCTGCCGCTCGATTCGGAGGTCGATCCATTTCGCAATCTGAACCTCCGGGGTCCTCTCTTTGGAGCCGAAGCGGATCAACGCCTCGGCGTACTCTCGGGTCTGAAGCAGGCCGTGCACGATGATGTGCTGGTAGACGCAGATCCGCTCGGCGCGAGATTCGAGCCAGGGGATGTCGATGAAGTCTTGACCGAAGTCATCGGTGTGCGGGTCCCACCAATCCTTGCGCCACACTTCGTCGCAGAGCTGGAGCAGCCCCTTGCGCTCGAGTTCGTTGGAGACGCCGTAGAAGTCGAGCAGGTCAATGACATCGTTGCGGCGGAAGGGGATCTCGCCGGATTCGTAGCGGCCCAACATGCTGTTGTTCCGCTGGATGTGGTCGGCTGCTTCCTGTTGCGGGACACGGAGGCGCTTGCGGATGCGACGCATCCGTTCGCCGAGCCATTGCGATCTCAAGCTGGGGCCGGGTCCGACAACGCGCGCCATCGATACTGCTCTCCTCACACGATCGAGTGAAAGATCCCGAAGGAACTCGAATGCAAACTTGTATTCCCGACGGAACTATGCCAGGCTACCAAACAGGCGTGAAGGGTTCATCCCAGCATTCTGGGAGCGAGATACGCGCAGGCGGACATTCCACACCCTTTGCGAAAGCCGACCGGGTCGGGCCGAAAGTTTGGACACCGAGGCCCGCCCCGGTCTTCGACATCGGAGGTAAAACCGTGTCTTCGCCCATTGTCGCCCACCCGCCCTCGGGTGCCAACCGCAGTTCACTCTTGCGGGCGCAGTCGTTCACCATCCGCTGCGCCGAGTGCGCCGACGAAGCCGGAACCCACCTGCCGCACTGCCCCAGCGTCGTAGCGGCCGGGTACGACACCGTCGATGTCGGCGCCTTCTCCAGCACCGTCTACCCCAGGGCCGGCGGCAACTTCTGCACCCACGAAAGCGCGCTCGGCGCGCTCCGCTTCTACCTGATGTTCGGCCCGGTCGAACTCCACCTCGCCGACGGCAGCGTCTTCGGCATCGACGACCTCCCGGTCTGACACCGCCGGGCAGGGTGGCTTGCCGGCCGTGTGGGTTGGGGTTAGAGCGGGCAGCGACGGAGGGGTGGGAGCCGCGTGTAGGTGTGTGGGCGGGGCCGGGTCGGTGTTCGATTGGGGTTCAATCGGGCGGCGACGAAGAGGTGGTTGCCGGGGCGGGGTCAGTTAGCGGCTGCCCGGCTGGTTTTGGTTGGGGTGCAGCCGGAGTCGGGGTCGAACATGAAAGGTTTCTCGTCCTGTGGGTGATGCGGGAGCCCTTGGAAGGCGGGATAATTGGTGTACGCACAGGGATATGGATTCCGTACAGGAGTCGGGTAGGTGCAAGCAGACTAAGCCAAGCCTCTGGCCTGCTCGCCCCGCTGGCGGAATCCGAGACCACCGGCCCGCTCTCGGGTCGGGGCTCTCAGCCCGGGGCTCGCATGGTATGCCCCACGTGCTATCGGGACCCGCCCCCAGGCCGAGGAAGCAACAGTGACGGACTCGGAAACGCGGAGCGAGGGATCGTCCGGGCAGGGATCACCCCGGCCGGAGGCAGTGC
The DNA here is from genome assembly GCA_963740955.1 of uncultured Actinomycetota bacterium. GTDB lineage: Bacteria > Actinomycetota > Actinomycetes > Mycobacteriales > Micromonosporaceae > Glycomyces. Next base: position 10,374 of record CAVUGC010000025.1, on the reverse strand, counting down.
CCCGAACGAGGCACACCACCAGCGCCACCACGACGCATCCGCACCACACCGGAAGGGACACACGGGAAAAGGGCACACCGGCCTCAACATCGGCCGGGCACTTCGCCCCCCCTGCCCTGGTCTCGCCACGCTACGGCGAGTGCCCTCGCAGGGCGTCGGATGCGGCACAACAGGTCGGACCGGACCAGGTTCGGCGACGGTCGAACCGGAGGCGAAGCCCACCGGCGCGACCGAGGGTCGCAAGGTCCACGATCGAAGGGCAAGGAAACGAAGGGTCAACGGATCGGAGGCCCCAGGGCCCACAACCGGAGGCATAGGGCCGCAGAGGAAGACCGAGCGAGGAAGCGAGAGGAGGACCGGTCATGGCGAACACGAACACGAGCTTGATGATGCTGGGCGAACGCGACCAGGGCCACCACGGCACCTCGCCGCGCTTCACCGTCCCCACGACCTACCCGGCGACGGCGACGGCGACCGGACACTGCACGCACGGCTCGTCTGGCAGCGCCGAGTGGCCCTGCACCGGCAACCGGCCCGACTTCAGCCCGAACCCCGGCAGATCGCCGCCTCACCGTCGCCGAGGCTTGCGGTCCAACCGCACCCGATCTGGCCCCAGCGACGCGCCTTCGGGAACTACCCGCCTCTTCGTCGCTGACTGGGTGAAGCTCCGACTAAATCCGCCTGGCTCCGGCGACGCGCCTTCGGGAACTACCCGCCTCTTCGTCGCTGATGGGTTGAAGCCCAACCGTCAATCGGCCCGGCCTCGGCAAGACGTCCCGGCCGAGCACGCACCGCTCCGTCGTTGACCGGTTGCAGCCTTACTGAGCCGGCCCGGCCAAGCGACCTCGGCCAATCCTTCGCCTCTTCGTCGCTGACGGGTTGAAGCCCGAACCAGGACTGACCCGGACTCGGCCGCGAACGCTCGGGCGAGGTCGTCCCGCTCCGCCGCCTGATGCGAGTCGGGTTTGATCGGCGCAGCAGCGCAGGCGCAGGCGCAGGCGCAGGTGAAGGGCCCGCTCCGCGCACGCGGAACGGGCCCTCAGGTCGGTTTCGGCAGCGGGGTGACCGCCGTAGGGGGTGGCGTGGTGGAGAAGGGACTACTCCAAGGCGCCCTGAAGCTCCTTATTCAAGGTCGCGGCTTCTTCCGGGGTCATTTCCACTACCAGCCGCCCACCGCCTTCGAGCGGAACCCGCATGATGATGCCGCGGCCCTCCTGAGTAACTTCCAAGTGGGCCGTCGCCAGTCCGCGGTTTCATGGCCGCCATTTTCGTCTCCCCTCGATCCAAGGCCGCAGGTTGCGACTCGACGTTGCTAGATCAAGTTTCCCTGATGAGCAGGCCGAGGGCCAACTCGCCCCTCCGAGTATGTGACAAGGTTGCGTAGAAAACGACCGAAAATGGCGTTTTGTGACTTCAGTGATTTTTCTTAACGAGGTATGACCCCGGCCACTATTCTTCTGGGTCCTGTTCGTGCTCGACGCCCAAAAGGAACGAAGTGCCCTCAAGTTCCCTCCCGTACGGGGAGACGAACGTCGGCAGCTCCTTCGGGCCGAGGGAACGGATGTACGACCAGAACTGGCGCACGGCCTCGGCCTTGTCGACCGCTTCGATCGGCATCGACAGGGTCACGAGCCAGTCGCTGCGGCGCTCGGGGGTCGGCAGGGTGCGGACCAGGTCCTCCCAGTCGTCCGGGTTGAGCTCGGTCCAGCCTTCGGCGGCCGCGGAGCTCTCGACGGTCTTCGCGGGCTCCTCCAGGCGGCGGCGGTAGGCGACGGCGGGTCCGTCGACCTCGCCGAGCGCGAACACGCCCTCGGGGCCGGCCAGGGCGACCTCGTCGCCGTCCGAGGCGCCCTCGGGAAGCGCCGCGGCGGCCTCGATCGCTTCGACCTCATAGGCCTGTTGCTCGGTGAATTCGTCGTCGTTCAACGCCAGCAGCCAATAACGCATGGGCTTATCCCATCACGCCTCGCGCCGCGGCGTCGTCTCACCTTCGTGCTCGCGCGCTGCCTCACTCCCGGCCGCCTCGACGTCCTTCCCGGGGTCGGTCGCGAGGTCGTCCGCGTCGGCGGCGTCGTCGTCGGCGAGACCGAATGCGTCCGCCTCGATCGGGTCCGATTCGGCCGGCGAGGGCTCCTGGAACGGCACGTCGACACCGTCCGGGAGCACGTCTTCGGGCTCCTCATAGGTTCCGTCGAGCTTGGCCTGCAGCACGCTGAGCTGCTCGTCCTTGCGGCCGATCTCCCAGGCGAGGCGGTTGAGGGCCGCGTCGACCTGGTCGGTGCGGTAGCCGCGCAGGCCGGTGTCGAACTTGACGGAGGCAACGGCGGCCTCGCTCACCGGTTCCCCGTCGCCGAGGCCGACCGGGGCCCCGCTCGGGCCGGTGTCCAGCAGCGTGTCGCGGCCGGTGGCCCACACGACGATCGAGAAGGCGATCCACACGCCGATGACGGCGACGATGACCGGCAGCACGAAACCCACTGGTTCCTCCAAGCAGCTCTAGGCGAAGAACGCGAAATAGGCGAACAGCGCCATTGTGCAGACAGCGAGGGTCACGCCCAGACGCGGGTTGTGGGGGACGACGGTCTTGATCGGTTTGCCGCCGCGGTCCAGCAGCGGCAGCCGCGGCCGGTTGGCGGCCCCGACCAGCACGTATCCCACGAGTGTGGCCAGTACGGGCGACAGGAACGTCACCGAGATCGCGGCCTCGCCGCCGCCGGTCGCCGCCAGATAGATGAACTGGACGACGAGGCAGGCGATCATGCACCCGCCGTAGATGAGGAGTTCGCGCAGCACATGGTGGGCCTTCGGCAGCAGTGTGGGCCGCTGCCCGGCCCGCACGGTCGCGATCCGGGCGGCTTCGGCCTCCCGCAGCGCCTCCCTCGCCTGGGCGAGCGCCGCGTCCGCGTCGTCGCCTTGGGCCGGTTCGGGGTGGAGGTCGGGCGTGGACGCCCGCAGCCGCGCGCACAGCTCGGCGAGCTGCATGGTCTGCTCCTCCAGGTCGGACCTGGCCTCGCGCAGCGTCTCACGGCGCCGCTCGAGCTGCCGGGCCGCCTGCGCGGTGCTCGCGGTCGTGTCGGCGTCCAGGCGCGTCAGCTCGTGCACCAGGTCCTCGTATGCGCTGAGGCTCATCGCGTCTCCACCTTCCGGGCCGGGCCGTCCTGCATGGGCAGCCCGTCGAGGCGGCCGGGCCGCACGTACGGGACCGCGAGGGTCTCGGTGCCGGCGTGCCGGTCGATGACGAGGCACCGGTTGGAGCGGGCGTCCCAGGACCGCTCGTAGCCGCCGGTGATCGCGGCGAGGTCGTTCGCGGCGATGTTCAACGCCACGACGCCCGCGCAGTGCTCGCGCCCGGCCGAGCCGCCGATGTCGTCGAGGAACCGGCGCGCGCCCCGCCACCAGCCGAGCACGTGCATCCCGTCGGCCGGGCCGTGCAGGAGCAGGTCGCGGAACCTCCCGGGCTGGCCGTCGGCGCCGTCGGCGCCGAACCACACCAGGTACGTCGGTTTCTCGCGCGGCCCGGTCACGATCGAACCGGGCGCGGGCTGCTCGCACTCGTGGCCGCCGGCCCTGAGGTCCTCGACGACTTCGCGGGCGATGTCCTCGACGCCCGCGGCCGTGGACACGACCTGGAACGCGACGCTCCCGGGTTCGTGCTGGCGCCCAAGGGAAGCGGCGGCCGCGGCGAGCACGTCGGCGGCGACCACCGAGGTCCCGAGGACCGCGAGGTGCCGCCCCGGGCTGCGGTCGAACTGGTAGCCCACCGAGGACATGTGGACGTCCACGGCCCGGCCCAGGAGCGCGACGGGCGCGTGCGTGGGCGCGAGATCGGCGAACCGCGGGTCGTCGTCGAGGTGCTGCTCGTCGAAGCCGCGGAAGACCACGGGCTCGACGTCGGAGTCGCGCCGCTCCCACAACTGCCGGCGCAGCCCCGTGAGCAGGTCTTCGGCGCTGGAGGAGTCGGGGAAGCGACAGGTCCGGTTGCGGCCCTTGATGCCTCCGGCGTCGTTGATGACGGCCTGGCCGACACTGATGCCGTCGGCGGCGTCGTTGCCCTCGTCGAGCAGGTGCTTCGCGCCCGGCAGCGCCACGCGCAGCGGGAACTGCCCGAAGATCGAGTCCTTCTTCGAATACAGCGCCTCGATGCCCGAGATCGTCTGGCTCGCGAGCACCAAGTGCACACCATACGAGCGGCCCTTGCGGGCGAGCTCCTCGAGATGCGCGACGGCCTCGCCCGCGAGCCGGTCGTTCCCGGCGAACAGCACATGGAACTCGTCCACGACCGCCACGATCCGCGGCAGCGGCACGTCGGGCCGCAGTTCCCGCAGCCGCGCGAGCCGCGTGGCCCCGGCCCGCTTCATGAGCCCCGCGCGCCTGGAGAGTTCGGCCCGCAGCGCACTGAGCACGGCCACCCCGTACTCGCGGTCGGACTCGACCCCCACGGCCTTGACATGCGGGATCCACGACGGATCCAGAGGGGAGGGCGTGAACTCGGTGAACGAGACGCCCTCCTTGAAGTCGAGGAGGTACAGCTCCAACTCGTCGGGGGAGTAGCGGGTCGCAAGGCCATAGAGGACGTCGAGGAGGAACACGGTCTTGCCGCCGCCGGTGCGCCCGCCGATGAGCCAGTGCGGCGTCGCGTCGTCGAACGACACCTCCACATCACCGCCCGTGGCACGGCCGGCCTGGTCGCGGCCGATCACCGTGGTCAGGCCGTCCCGGCTCGAAGCGGTCCACAGCTCCTCGGGCACCAGGTCGCCGACCGAGAGCTCCCCGGCCTCGCGGCGCTGCTGCGCGCGCGAACCGAACACCGCGCGGGTGAGGCTCGGCGGCGGCGGCGCATCGAGCCTGACCGGCAGCGGCAGGCTCCCCAGCCGCGTCTCGTTCTCGTTGCACCACAAGTAGGTCGCGTGCTCGATCGCGGGCAGCGGTTCACGGTGCGGGGCGTTGCGCCACCCGCACAGCACGAGGTGGCAGCGGGCGGCGGGCCCGGCGTGGGCGAGCGCGGCGAGGCGCTCGCGCATCGACTTGCCGACCTCGGGCGGCAGCCCGGCGATCACGATGAGATGCCAGGGCCGGTCGGCGATCGACTGGCCGCGGGCGGCGATGTCGCGCAGTTCGGTGAGCCGCTTCTCGGCGGCCGTGAGCACCCGCCCGAGCGCGAGGTGATCGGTGGCGACCGGACCGGCGATCCCCGCGTCCACCAGTGCCGTCGCGGGCGCGAACACCTGCCCGAGCGTGACCCCGTCGACCAGGCTCACCTCGAGGTTCGGGTGGGCGGCGGTGATGCGCAGCAGCAGCGACTGGAGCATCCCGGCCACGCGCGGATCGGCCGCGTCGCCGTCGCACACCAAGTGGCCCTTGCCGAGCAGACCCGCGAGCGCCGGAAACGCGGGCGCGTCGTCTATCTCCGCCGTGCCGATGCGGACGGCCGCCGACTCCGGTTCCTCGGTCCACATCGGCGTGTTCGGGGCGAGCGCGGCGAGGTCGTCGCCGAGCCAACCCGCCGCAGCCGCAGCCGCAGCGGCACGGAGGCGCTCAGCGAGGTCGCTGCGGCGATGCTCGATTCCCGTAGCGGCCAGACGCGAAGCGTCGTTCACGAGGAGCCGTTCGGCCCGGTCGGCGGCCCCGGCGGCCTCGCGCAGGCGCGCGGCAACCCGCTCCAGTTCGGTCCGCCAAGTCAATGCCGCCTCCGAGGGGTGTGCACCGGTGCCCGGCCCGCGGGCTTCGAACGAGTCCACCCTACCGGGGTTGCACGGAGCGCGAGGAGACCGGAGCGCGACGCGAACATGAAAGCGCCACACGGGAACCGTGCGACGCTCCAGCCCCGCCGCTAATGCGTGAACAACCCCAGCGCCAGGTCCGCGAGGCGGCCCGGGTCCTCGGCCCCGCACAGCTCCCGCGCCGAATGCATCGACAGGATCGGCAGGCCCACGTCCACGGTCAGGATTCCCAACTGCGTCCCCGAGATCGGCCCGATCGTGGTCCCGCCCGGGATGTCGTTGCGGTTCACATAGGTCTGCCACGGGATGCCCGCGGCCTCGGCCGAGCGCCGGAACAGCGCCTGCTCCTCGGCGCCGCTGGCGTACCGCTGGTTCGCGCTCACCTTGATCATCGGGCCCTTGCCGGGCACCGGCCGGTGGCCCGGCTCGTGCTTCTCGGCGAAGTTCGGGTGGATCGCGTTCCCGGTGTCGGAGGACATCATGGCGCTGGCGGCGATGGCGCGCGTGTACGTCTCGAAGTCGTCGCCCATGAGCCGGTGCAGCACCGATTCGAGGAACGGGCTCTGCGCGCCCGAGTAGGTCATCGACCCGATCTCCTCGTAGTTGAACGAGGCGAGCACGGGGATGCGGGTGCCGGTGTCCTCGGCGGCGATGAGCGCGGCGACGCCGGCGTGGGTGCTGGTGAGGTTGTCGAGCCGCCAGGCCGCGAACAGCTCCTCGTCCTTGCCGAGGTAGGCGGGTTCGTCGAGGGCGACGGTGAAGAGGTCGTGGCCGAGCACGTCGGCCGCGTCGACGCCGGCTTCGGCGGCGATGAACTCGAGGAATTCGCCCGTGCGCGGCTCGCCCAGGCCCCAGATCGGGGTCAGCTGGGACTGCGCGTTGAGTTTCTGGCCCTCGTTCGCGCCCCGGTCGAGGTGGATGGCCAGGCGCGGGATGCGCAGCAGCGGCCGGTCGACGTGCACGAGCACTTCGGTGCCGTCGCGCATGACGAGGCGCCCGGCGACCGAGAGGTCCCGGTCGAGCCAGGTCTGGTGGGGGACACCGCCGTAGACCTCGACGGCGACCTGCTTCCACCCGTTCGATCCGGTGTCGGGGTTCGGCTTGACCCTGAAGGTGGGGGTGTCGGTGTGGGCGCCGAAGATCCGGAACGCGTCGTACTCGTCGCCGTTGATCCGCCAGGCGACGATGGAGCCGTCGCGCACGGTGTAGTAGCCGCCCACGTCGGTCGGCCAGAACTCGGTCTCGGCCAGGCGCCGGAACCCGGCGGCCTCCAGCCGCCGCCCGGCCTCGGCGCACGCGTGGTGCGGGGTGGGACCGGCCTTGATGAACGCGGCGAGGTCGTCGGTGTGCGACCGGTCGAAGCGGGCCATCGGTGCTCCTTTTTTCTGCGCTCGTCTAGGTCACCGCAGTGCCGACTGGTGGCGGGTGGCTGCAGCGGCTGTCAGCATAGACGGATGCGAGCGTTGAAACTTGGCCGACGGGTGTTCGATGAGGGCGATTACGCGGTGATGGCGATCGTCAACCGCACGCCCGACTCCTTCTACGATTCGGGCGCGACCTTCGCGTTCGACGCGGCGGTCGCCGCCGTGGACAACGCGGTGGCGCACGGCGCCGACATCGTCGACATCGGCGGTGTGAAGGCCGGCGACGGCCCCGAGGTCACGGTGGCCGAGGAGATCGACCGGGTCGTGCCGTTCATCGCCGCGGTCCACGACAAGCACCCGAACCTGGTGATCTCGGTCGACACCTGGCGCGGCGAGGTCGCCCGCGAGGCGGTCGCCGCGGGCGCCGAGCTCATCAACGACACGTGGGCGGGCTGGGACCCCCAGGTGATCGAGGTCGCCGCGGACACCGGCGCGGGGTTCGTGGTCTCCCACACCGGCGGGCTCGAGCCGCGCACCGTCGCCGCGAAAGCCGTCTATGAGGACGTGGTGGGCGAGGTGCGCACCGAACTGGTCGAACGCGCCGAGGCCGCGGTGGCCGCGGGCGTGCGCGCGGACGGCATCCTCATCGACCCGACGCACGACTTCGGGAAGAACACGTACCACTCCCTCGACCTCACCCGCCGCCTCGCCGAACTCGCCGACACCGGCTGGCCGGTCCTGGTCGCCCTGTCCCGCAAGGACTTCGTGGGCGAGACGCTCGACCTCCCGGTGGACCGCCGCCTCAACGGCACCCTCGCCGCGACCGCCATCTCCGCCTGGAACGGCGCCCGGGTCTTCCGCGCCCACGACGTGGCCGCCACCCGCGAAGTCCTCGACATGGTCGCCGCGATCAAGGGCCACAAACCCCCGAAGGCCCCGCACCGCAGCCTCTAGGGGGTGACGGCGGGTGGCGAACGGTCCGTAGCCTCCGGTGCGTACCCCGACCGATGCGGAGACCCTGACATGGAAGCCCCTCGACCGGCGCCGACCGCCCTTCGACGCCGCGTCTGGATCGCCGCGATCGCGGCCCTCGCCCTGATCGCGGCCGGCGCGGTCACCTGGACGGTCGTCCGCGACCATCCGGCCGAAACCGTGGTCAAGGATTTCTTCGCCGCGCTGCAGGCCAAGGACGTCGATGCCGCGCTGGCGCTGGTCGCCGAGAGCGGCATGCCCGACGGAACGCAGCCGCATCTCCTCGTGCCAGAGGCGGTCGGCGACGGCTGGGAGCTCACCGGGACCGAGGTCGAAGGCCGCGAGACCATCGCCTCCGTGACCGCCGAGTTCGACACGCCCGACGGTGTCCAGCACGGCCGCTACGAGCTCGAGTCGGAGCCGGACGGCACCTGGACGTTGGAGGATCCGTTCGTGTCGGTCCGGGCCGGAACCGACGTGATCCGCTACCTGCAGGCCAACGACGCGGTGACCGCGATCGACGCCACCGCGTCGACGGTCGTGCTCTTTCCCGGCGTGTACCGCCTCTACCCGGACGTGCCGGGCGTCGTCGACGCCTACGACACCCGACCGGTGGCGCTGTTCGGCGATGCGGCATTCGAGGTCCCGGGATTGGGCATGAGTCCTGAACCCGAAGCGGTGGCCTCGGTGCAGCAGGACGTCCACGACCGGATCGCGGCGTGCCTGGATGCCGCGCAGCCGGCGCCGGACGACTGCCCGTTCGGTCTCCTCGACGGCACGAACGTCACTGCCGATGAAGGCGACCTCGACACGTTCACCGAGGCGGAGTGGGGCCTCGAGGCCTACCCGGACCTCTCGATACCCGAGACCTTCCGTATGGAGCCCGCGGACCCCGACATTCGCGTCTCCCTCACCGTCACCGGCTACGGCGGGTCGGTGGAGACCCGCTTCACGACGGCCTGCGCGTTCGACTTCTCGGTCTGGCCGGTCGTCCTCGAAGCCGAAGCGGGGACCGTGGCCCTCGCCATCGACGAGCACCGGCCCGCCGGGACGGTCGAGCACACCACCTGCGACACCGCGCCGTAGACGGGCCGGTCAACCGGCCTGCTTCATGTGGTCGACCGCTTCGTCGAGGTCGTCGGTGACGAGCAGCAGGTCCACGTCGTCGGGGTTGATCTTGCCGTCGCCCATCATCGACTTGCGCAGCCAGTCGACGAGGCCGCCCCAGTAGTCGGTGCCGATGAGCGCGATCGGGAACTTCCCGACCTTCTCGGTCTGCACGAGCGTGAGCGACTCGAACAGCTCGTCCATGGTCCCGAAGCCGCCCGGGAGGGCGCAGAACCCGCACGAGTACTTCAGGAACATGACCTTGCGGACGAAGAAGTAGTGGAAGTCCAGTTGGATGTCCACATACTGGTTGACGCCCTGCTCGAACGGCAGCTCGATGCCCAGGCCCACCGATTTGACGCCGGCGTCGACGGCGCCGCGGTTGGCGGCCTCCATCGCGCCGGGGCCGCCGCCGGTGATGACCGAGAACCCGGCCTGGCCGAGCTTGTGGCCCAGTTCGATGCCGAGCTTGTACTCCTCGGAGTCGATCGGGGTGCGCGCGGAGCCGTAGACGCCGATGGCGTCGCCCAGGTCGGCCGCTTCGAGGGTGTCGAAACCCCCCACGAACTCGGCCTGGATCTTCATGACCCGCCAGGACGCCTTCTGCTTCCACTCCTCGTTGTGCCGCGTGTCGAGCAGGCGCTGGTCCGCGGTGATGCGGCGCTTGATGGTCATGATGCCTCCACATAGGCTCGCAGCGCGTCCGCGCATTCGCGGATGCGCGGGATCTCGACGCGTTCGTCCTGCTTGTGGGCGAGGTTCGGGTCGCCCGGCCCGAAGTTCACCGCGGGGATACCCAATGTGGCGAAGCGCGCCACATCGGTCCATCCGAGTTTGGCGCGGAACTCGCCGCCGGCGGCGGCCACGAACTCGGCCGCCTCGGGCCGGTCCAGACCGGGACGGCACGACGGCGCCGCATCGGTGACCGCGACCTCGAAGCCGGTGAAGACCTCGCGGAGGTGCGCTTCGGCGGCGGCCTCGTCGCGGTCGGGCGCGAAGCGGTAGTTCACCTCCACCCAGCATTCGTCGGGGATGACGTTCCCGGCCACGCCGCCGCCGATGAAGACCGCGTTCAGGCCCTCCCGGTAGGTGCAGCCGTCGACGTCGACCTCCCTGGCCTCGTACGCGTTAAGGCGGTCGAGGACGGCGGCGGCCTTGTGGATCGCGTTGTCGCCCTTCCAGGACCGCGCCGAGTGGGCCCGTTTGCCGCG
>CAVUGC010000024.1:0-36492 GCA_963740955.1 uncultured Actinomycetota bacterium | reverse complement strand
CATTCGGGGGTGTCGTACTCGGCGAGCAGTTCGTAGCCGCTGTCGTCGATCGCGTTGTGGATGGCGTCGCGGATGAGGCCGGCCGCGGCGTCGGTCGGCGAGCCGTTGACCTGGAGCAGTCCGCCTTCGGCGCCGCTCTCGTCGAGGTGGTCGACCAGGGACTGGCCGATGGCCTCGCCGATCGCCTCGTTGTCGAACGAGACGTAGAAGTCGGCGGGGTTGTCGGGGATGGGCCGGTCGTAGGCGACGACCTTGACGCCCTGGGACTGCGCGGTCTGCACGATGGTGGCCGCGGCGGTGGAGTCGACGGGGTCGAGGACGAGGACCTTGGCGCCCTGGGCCATCGCGGAGTTCGCCTGCTGCTGCTGGAGGGCCGCGTCGCTGTCGGCGTTCTGGTAGATGACATCGCAGTCGGCGCAGAGTTCGCCCATGCGCGCCTGAACATCGGGGCGTCGTACTCCTCGTACCGGGTCGAGGCGAGGTCGGGCATCAGGAACGCGACCGTGCCGGGGCCGCTGTCGCCGTTGCCGGCGTCGGGCTCTTCGGCGCATGCCGCGAGGGCGGACAGGACCACGAGACCGGTGAGGGCGCCGGCTGCCAGTCTTCTCATGTTCGACTCCTTTGTCGGAATCCCTTGCGGGAGGGGTTGCAACGAGTAGGGAGACCGTAAGCCGAAGGACAGTAGGATGTCACTACCCGACCTGAATCGAACAGCATTGATGTGAGAAGCAACCGGAATGATGTGCCGATAGGGCCTTTCTCGCACACTCCACCCGGGTGGCTTCTTCACCTGAAACCAAGAGAACACCACGTCAGAAGGAAGATCACGATCGGATATCGGCCGTGAAAGGGCGATGTTCGATTCACAGGAAATGAACAGAGGTGGGCGATGGCGCCGGACACCGAACCCGAGGCGGGCCGCGCCCCGCAGGCCCGGCGCGAGCAGATCCGGACCCGGGTCGTCGACGAGGGCTTCGTCCGCATCGAGCAGCTCGCGGCCGACCTCGGCGTCACTCCCATGACGATCCGGCGCGACCTGGACTTCCTGCAGAGCAAGGGGTGGCTGCGCAAGGTGCGCGGCGGCGCCACCGCGCAGCCGTCGACGGCGTTCCACGGAGACGTGCGACATCGCATGCAGGCCATGGCACCCGAGAAGGAGGCGCTCGCCCAGGCGGCGCTGCGCCTCGTCAAACCGGGCCAGTCGATCCTGCTGGACGAGAGCACCACGGCCCTCGCCCTCGCCCGGCTGCTCCCCGGGCGCGCGCCGCTCACCGTGATCACCTACTTCGAGCCGGTCATCCGGGAACTGGCGGGCACGCCCGGCATCGACCTCATCTCGCTCGGCGGCGACTATTACCCGGCGTACGACGCGTTCCTCGGACTCCGCACCATCGACGCCGTCGCGGGCCTGCACGCCGACGTCCTGTTCGCCTCGACCACCGCCATCACCCGCGGGAACTGCTACCACCAGTCCCCCGAGACCGTGGCAGTCAAACGGGCGCTCATGGAGGCCTGCGACCGGCGCATCCTCCTGGTCGACCACACCAAGTTCCAACGCCGCGGCCTCTACCAGATGGCGCCCGTATCGGCCTTCGACCTCGTCATCGTCGACGCCGACATCCCCACCGCGCAACTGGAGGACCTCCAGTCCAAAGCCCCGAAAGTCCTCCAGGCCCAGGCCGACTGACCTCCGCGCAGCAGCGGCGGAATCGGAGCGGCGGTATCGTGGACCGAGTGGCCGGAGGCCCTGGTCGAGGCCGATGCGAAGCGCTCTCCGCAGGCGAGGGTCTGCGGCGGCAACGGTCCATCGCCCTGACCGACCCCCGACCCCCGACCCCCGACCCCCGACCCCCGACCCCGACCCCCGACCCCCGACCACCCCCGACCCCGACCCCCGAGGAGCATCCATGCCCGCAGTGCCGTGGCTGGTCGACGGTCCGCGTTCGATGAAGGTATTCGTCACCGCACCGGACGCCGCGTCGTCGACGGTTCCCGCCGCGGTGGTGCGGCTCGACAACGCGCTCACCGGATTCGCCTCCCCACCCGCGGCCTGGTTCGGGCTCCTCGAGCGGCTCGGCAACTGGTGGTTCCTGGTCTGCGCGGTCATCGCGACCGCGGCGTTCGTTCCGGTCCTGGAAGGTTTCGGAAGCGGCCTGGCGATCGGCGTCATCACCGGCCTCATCCTGGGCGCCGCGAGCAGAGCGCTCTTGGAGAAGCTCGCCAAGTCCCTGGCGCGCCGCAAGGCCGGCAAGACCGCGGCGGCGACGGTCGAGGAGCTCGAACCCGTCGTACGCGTGGCCTCCGGCGGTCTCGACTGGGCGGACGCAGTCGTCGCTGCCGAACCGGGCGCGCTGCACGAGGTGCACCTCCTCATGTGGAGGATCACGGACCTCACCGGCCCGGACGGCCGGCAGGCGGCCGACGAGCTCTACAAGCGGTGGAAACGGATCGATCCCAAGGCGGCGGCCGAGATCGAGGCCGAAGACGCCGCAGAGCTGGCATTGCTCAAGGAGTCGGAGCGGCAGGAACGGCCCTGACGCACCGCTCGGGCCGCATAACGCGAATGGGCGGTCATCGATGTGATGACCGCCCATGAACGCTATGTCTTATGGCTGGGGTACCTGGACTCGAACCAAGAACAACGGAACCAGAAACCGCCGTGTTGCCAATTACACCATACCCCAATGCTTCGTCAACGCTTTGAAGCTCGCTGCGCCGACGGGATGTAACTGTACCGGACTCGCCCACGGCCCTACAAACGGGTTCCGGTGACGTGGAGCACGAGGCGCGCGAGGAGCGCGAGCGTGCCGAAACGCGTCGCGCGGTCGGTCTACGATGCCCGCGGTCAAACTTCGCAGAAATCCTCCGAACCCGGGCAACCCCGGCCTTCGGCGACGCGTAATGGGCGTGTCGGGCCACGCCGTATCCACCACACCGCGGCCGGCCCCTCCCCTGCCCGTCACCTGAAAGAGGCCCAGTGAAGACCAAGGAGCAGCAAGAGGCCGAGTTCCGATCCTTCGCCGTCGCCCAGCGCGAGAGCCTGCGCCGCTACGCGTATCTGCTGTGCGGGGACTGGTACGAAGCCGACGACATCGTGCAGAAGTCGCTGACGAAGATGTTCGCGGCCTGGAAGCGCGTCGAACCGGGCGGCGCTCCCGCGTACGTCCGCAAGATCGTCACCAACGTGTACATCTCCCACCGCCGCCTGGCCTGGGTCCGCCGCGAACGGACCAGCGCCGAACTGCCGACGCAGCTGCTCGACCGTCCACAAGAGTCCGTCGATGTGCGGCTCGAAGTGGTCGCGGCATTGGAAAGACTGCCCGCCAGGCAACGCGCGACGCTCGTCCTGCGGTATTGGGAGCAACTGTCCGTCGACGAGACCGCTACCGCCATGGGCTGTTCGACCGGCACGGTGAAGAGCCAGTCCTCCAAGGGACTGCGGAAGCTGAAGGAAATCCTCACCGAATCGGCCGTCCTGGCCCGGGCCTAGCGGAAAGGAAGCGAAGACTCATGAACCTGCAAGACGACCCAGGGGCGGTGTTCCGCAACGCCATGCCCGAGACGACTCCCCCGCCCGCGCAGTTCGACCTCGACCGGATCGTGCGCGACGGCTACCGCGCGCGCCGCCGCCAGCGCGCCGTGATCGGCGGTGCCGGGAGCGCCGGCGTCGCCGCTGTGGCCGCGGTCCTGGCCCTGTCCATCGGGATCGTCCCGAACCGGGACGACGGCACGGACGGCCCTCCGGCCGCCGACTTCGACTTCGACACGGCCATGGCCGGCTACCCGCCGGACGCCACGGCTCCCGTCTCCGGGATCGATCACCAGATGAAAGAGCTCACCGAAGCCGCGAAGGACGCCTTCGGCGACCTCGCCGTCGACGCCGGATTCCTCGGCGCCGAGGGCCTCGACTACGACTTCCCCTCCGACGAGGAGGCGCAGGAGGCCATGGACGAGTTGGACCTCGACTACACCGGGGCCCTCGCCGACGAGTTCGGTCTCCACCCGGACACGCCGCTGCTGTTCAACGCACGCTCGGACACGGGCAACGGCGGGCAGGTGTACCTGAAGAGCTACGCCGCCCACGAAGGCGACGAGGAGGGCGACCAGCCCGGCCTCAAACTCGAGGCCATGCTGCCCGGCGGCTGGACCGCCGAGCCCGGCCCGACCGGCGACGTGGCGTTCCCGCAGCACCTCATCAGCGACCAGGCGTCCTGGACCGACCAGGCCCCGGAGTTCGCCACCGAGGATCTCGGCGACGGCCGCACGCTCATGACCGCCGACCACGGGTGCGCCTACGAGGCCGCCGTGGTCTACCCGAACGGCTCGGCACTGCGCACCTCGTGGGACCTCGACTGCGAGGGCCAGGGCCGCGAGATGGCCCTCGGCGACCTCCGGGACGCGATGCTCGCCATGCCCGAGATCGACTTCGACACGACCGGCCTCACCCCGGTCGAGGACCTGATCGAGTTCCCCGACGCCTGGGTGCTCGACGAGTCGTGGCCGGCCGAGGCCGCGGCTGACGCGCAGGCCAGCATCGACGCCGCGTACGACACGATCGCCGCCGCCTACCCCGACGCCGAGCCCCGGGACGGTGCCGCGAACCAGCACATCCTCTCCGGCGACCTCGCCCGCCGCGTATACGTGGGCGACGGTGATATGGGGTTCACCGACGACACCGATTACCCCGTCACCTACGACCTGACGTACTACCTGCCCGGCGGCTGGCTCCCCGGTTTCGACTACGCGACGCCCGACCTGTACCTGCCCCCGTGCAGCAAGGACGACCCGGCCAAGGTGTGCGAGGAGGCGACCGAGGTCAACGGCCGCACGGTCGTCCTCCGGAGGATCACCGTGGGCGAATCGGTCTCGTACATGGTGTACGTGTTCGACCCCGCCGGTTGGGCCGTCGAGTACGACACGATGGTCGAGGGCGACATCGACGGGTACGGCCGCGAGGACGTCATCGCGCTGGCCGCATCGCTGCCGGCGCCTGTCTACGACGTCGAGGAGTACGACCTGGAGTAGGGGCGTATCGCGCTGCCGCGCAAGGAAAAAGAGGCGCGGGCCCGCTATCGGACCCGCGCCTCCCCCCGTTCAGGCGGCCGGCTCAGCGCCGCCTAGGGCGTGTTCGGGAATCCCCGGTGAGGCGGTATCCGAGTCCGTTTGTTCGCTCGCAAGGCGGAAGGCCCTCCCGATACCGGTGTTGTATCGGGAGGGCCGACAACGCAGCGAGCGAGCGAACGGGCCGGATGGCGACCGCCCGGGATTCCCGAACACGCCCTAGTTCAGGACCTGCCAGTCGCGCGAGCCCAGGTACTCGGGGCGCGGCTTCTCGGCGGCGAAGGGCGCCTCCATGGCGTTCTCGACGCTGTTGAACACGATGAACAGGTTCGAGCGCGGGAACGGGGTGATGTTCCCGTTCGAGCCGTGCATGCAGTTCGAGTCGAACCAGATCGCCGAACCGGCGGGCCCGGCGAACTGGTGGATGCCGTGCTTGTCGGCGAGCATCCGCAGCGAGTCGTGGTCGGGCGTGCCGACCTCCTGCTTCACGAGCGACGCCCTGTGGTTGTCCTCAGGGGTGGCGCCCACGCACGAGACGAACGTCTGGTGCGAGCCTGGCATGATCATCAGCGAGCCGTTGAAGTGGTAGTTCTCGGTCAGCGCGAGGGAGAGGCTGACCGCGCGCATGCGCGGCATCCCGTCCTCGGCGTGCCAGGTCTCGAAGTCCGAGTGCCACTCGAAGGGCGCGCCGCCGAAACCGGGCTTGTAGTTGACCCGGCTCTGGTGGACGTAGACGTCCGAGCCCAGGATCTGGCGGGCGATCCCGGCGATCCGGTCGTCGCGCAGGAGCTCGGCGAAGAACGGCGAGAGGCGGTGGACGTCGAAGACCGAACGCACTTCGTCGGTGGCCCGCTCGCGGATCACGCGCTCGTCGCCGACGAGGGACGGGTCGGTCAGGAGATGGTTGAGTTCGGTCTGGGCCGCGGCGAGTTCGGCGGGTTCGAGGAACTGCTCGATCGCGGTGAAGCCATTCAGCTCGTGCGAGTCGAGTTCCTCCTCGGCCAGCGGCCCGTCGCCGGGCCGACCCCACACGGCGGGGTCCTCGGTGCGGTAGACCAGGCGAGGCTCGCGGAAGCGTCGCGTCGGATAAAAGTCGGTGATCGTGGCGTTTGACGACATGTCGGTTCGCTCCTTACTGCGCCGCAAGGGAAAGCGGCGCCTTCATCGGCTAGGCGTCGTCTTCGGTCAAGAGGGGGTAGGTGCCGTCGGCGTCGTGGATTTCCCGGCCGGTGACCGGCGGGTTGAACACGCACACGCAGCGCAGGTCCTGCTCGATCTCGAGCGTGTGCCGCTCGCCCCCGTTGAGCAGGTACATGGTGCCCGGGCCCAGGGCATGGGACTCGCCGGTCTCCAGGTCGCTGAGCTTGCCGGACCCTTCGATGACGTACACGGCCTCCACGTGGTTGGCGTAGCGCATCGTCGTGGAGGTCCCGGCGTACAGGACCGTGTCGTGCAGGGAGAACCCGACGCCGTCGCGGGCGAGGAGGAGGCGCCTGGAGCGCCAGGTGCCGATCGCCTGGTCGCGGTCGCCGCCTTCGACGTCCGCGTCGGTGCCGATCAGGTCCTCGAGCCGTTTGACGATCATGCGCCCTCCTTCGTGGCCGCTTCCTTGGCCGCCGCCATCTTCACGACCGTGGCGACGGCTTCGCGGGCGATGCCGATGCCCTCTTCGAAGTCGGCGCGCGGAGTGTTGAGCGGCGGCAGGAACTTGACCACCTCGTCTTCGGCGCCGGAGGTCTCCATGAGCAGGCCGTTCGCGAAGGCCTCCTGGCAGACGAGGCCGGCGTGCTCGGGATCTTCGAAGACCAGGCCGCGGGCGAGGCCCCGGCCGCGCGTGGCGACGCAGATCTCGGGATGGCTGGCGGCGATGTCCTTCAGCTCCGAGTCGAGCCATGCGGCGTTCGCGTCGACTTCGGCGGTGAAGTCGTCGGTGCGCCAGAAGGTCTCGAGTGCGGCGGTGGCGGTGACGAACGCGGGCGCGAACCCGCGGAACGTGCCGTTGTGCTCGCCGGGCTCCCACACGTCGAGGTGCGGATTTCATGAGCGTGAGCGCGAACGGCAGCCCCATGCCGGACAGGGACTTCGAGAGCGTCACGATGTCGGGGCTGATCCCGGCGCGCTCGAAGGAGAAGAACGGTCCGGTTCGCCCGCAGCCCATCTGGATGTCGTCGACGATGAACAGCAGCTCGTGCTCGCGGCAGACCGCTTCGAGCCCGCGCAGCCATTCGTCGCTGGCGACGTTGATGCCGCCTTCGCCCTGGACGGTCTCCACGATCACCGCGGCGGGCCGGTCGAGGCCGGAGCCGGGGTCTTCGAGGAGGCTGCGCAGCCACAGGAAGTCGGGCGTGCGCCCGTCCATGTAGTTGTCGTAGGGCATGGTGGCGGCGTTGTTGAGCGGGACGCCGGCGCCGCCGCGCTTCATGGAGTTCCCGGTGACCGCGAGGGCCCCGAGGGTCATGCCGTGGAAGCCGTTCGTGAAGGAGACGACGGTTTCGCGGCCGGTGTACTTGCGGGCGAGCTTGAGGGCCGCCTCGACGGCGTTATTCCCGGCCGGGCCGGGGAACTGGACCTTGTAGTCGAGGTTCCTGGGCGCGAGTACGACGTCGCGGAAGGTCTCCAGGAATTGGCGCTTCGCGCCGGAGTAGGTGTCGAGGGTGTGGACGACGTTGTCCTCGGCGAGGTAGCCCATGAGGGCCTCTTTGAGCACGGGGTGGTTGTGCCCGTAATTGAGCGATCCCGCACCGGCGAAGAAGTCGATATAGGACTTCCCCTGCTCATCGTCGATGCGGCTGCCCTTCGCGGTGGTGAACACCGTGGGCCAGTTGCGGCAGTAAGAGCGGACTTCTGATTCGACCTCTTCAAAAACCTTCATGATCTCTTCCGGGTCGGCCTGGGTTGGCTGTTCTCCGCTTCCCGTCGGGCGCTGCTCGCTGTGCTTGTGCAACGGCAGGACCGTCGGGCGCATACCCGGGCCGGCGCTTGTCGGTGCCCGGGTAGGGCTGGGCTCAGTCCGGCAGCGTGCCGGTGCGCGGCTTTGCCGCACCGGCAAGACCGTTGTGCTGCTCGATCGGGCGCGCGAGCGGTCCGATGCGGTGCAGCACCTCCGGCTCGTGGCCGGAGCCGAGCTCTCGCTCAGAGAACAGCACGTCGCGCGTCAGGTCCGCGCCGTTCGCTTCCGCGAACGACTCGAACAGGCGCATCGACGCTTTGTTGTCCGGAGTCACCGTCGTCTCGACGAAGCGGACTCCTTGGGGGCGCAGGGGTTCGACCACGTGGTCGAGCATGCGCCGAGCCAGTCCCCGGCGGCGGAAGCCGGGCGCGACCGCGACCTGCCAGAGGAAATACGTTTCCGGCGATTGCGGCCTGCGGTAGCCGGTGATGAAGCCCGCGGGCTCCCCGAGGGGGCCGCGGGCGACGACGCTGGTGGACGCGAAGTCGCGACACCACAGCAGGTAGGCGTACCTGCTGTTGACGTCGAGGTTCCCCGCCTCGCGAGCGAGGTTCCACAATTCGACCCCATCGGCGGGAGTCGGCGAGCCGAAGCTCAGCGCCTCACCACTGGAGTCATTCGTCCCTCTGACCTGGGTGGCCGGGCCTTTCGGACCTGCGTCACTTGCGTCACCGGTTGGCATGCGCTCGACCGTAGCAGAGATCGCGCCCATTGTTAAGACAATGAGAACAATATCGTGAAGTTACGCATAGATGATCGAGTTGTCAGCCGTTCTCAGCGTTCGATCGCCTCCGCGACATGCCCTTGCGGGTCGAGGCGCTCGAGCCCGGCGCGGTCGGTGATCGACTTGCGCAGCGCCAACTCGGGGTCGACCCCGGCGGCGCGGGCGGCGGCGACGGCGGCGAGCAGGAAGTCGCCCACCTCGTCGGCCTCGAGCTTGATGCCGTCGGGCAGTTCGGGCAGCTCCAGCTCTTCGCCCTGGTCGTTGAACCGCTCGATGACCTTGGCGGCCAAGGAGAGCGAGGGCAACTGGCGGGAGACGCCGTCGGCCGGGTGGTCGCGCTCGGGCTTCTCGGCGGCCTTGGCCTCGTTCCAGTGCTGGTAGAGGTCGTCCGGGTCGGCGTCGCCCCACACGTGCGGGTGGCGGCGGATGATCTTCTCGACCAGGTCGCCCGCGACGTCGTCGATGTCGAAGTCCTCGGCGAGCGAGGCGTGCAGGAGCGGCTGGAACAGCAGGTCGCCGAGCTCCTCGCGCAGTTCCTCGGCGTCATCGCGAGCGATCGCGTCGAGGACCTCGTAGGACTCCTCGAGCAGGTACGGGGCGAGGCTCGCGTGGGTCTGGTCGGCGTGCCACGGGCACCCGTCCTCCTCGGCGTGGAGGCGCGCCACGGCCTCCACGAGGTCGAGCAGGCGGGCGCCGGGCGGATCCCAAGAGCCGTAGACGATCTCGAGTTCGATCTCGCCGCCGGCGACGTATTCGGCGAGGGCTTCGCGCAGCTCCTCGTCACCCTCCTCGCCCACGACCCAGACGCCGCCGGTCTCGATGAACTCGGCGGCGTCCTCGACGAGTTCGACGTCGATGCCGGCGTCGCGGATCGCCTCGACCGTGGTGCTCTCGAAGAACGCGGCGACGGCCTCGGCCTCGTGCAGGGCGTCCCAAGCCTCGACGGTGAGCAGCCCGGCGGGGATGCGCGGCGAGGTCAGAAGCCAGGTGATGGTGCTCAACGCTGCGGGACCTCTACTTCGAAAACGCCCACGAGCGGGCTGATGTCGAGACTGCCGTAACGCGGGTTCACGGCGATGTCGTATTCCTCGATGTACTCGGTGAGATCGTCGGCGAACCCGGCGACCTGCGCGCCCTGGACCTCGGTCCACTGCATGACGACTTCGGCGAGCACGCTCGGGTCGGCCTGGGCGGCCATGTTGAACTGCTCGAGCTCCTCGCTGGAGAGGCCCGCGCCGGCGATCCACTCCTGAACCACGCGCTGCAGCAGGGCCTCATCGGATTCGATGGCCGCATTCAGCGCTTCGAGCTCGTCCTGCGTCATCGGCCGGGGCTCGGCCCGCTCGGAGAGGACCTGGTAGTACTCGGCGGCCTCGATGTACTGGGCCTCGAACTCGTCGGCGGCGCTGCTCGTGTCGGGGGCCTCGAGGCCTTCGGCGCGGCCGAGTTCGGCGATGAGCACGATGAACGCGGCCTGCTGGCGGCCGTCGGCGTAACTGATGTCGGCCATCGTCGCGCCCTGCTCGAGGTAGGAGCTGACCGTGCCGTCGACGTACCCGTCGAGGGTGGCCTCCGTGACCCGCTCGTCCCCGACGAACATGGCCGCCCCCTGCTCGGATGCGCACGCCCCCAAGGCGAGCGCTCCCGCAGCGGTAACCGCGACAAGTCTGAGTACACGCACGGCACTTCCCTTCACTCGACTGCCCCTGTGACCTTAGCCTCACCAAAGATTCCTCCACAATCCCCCCACCCCGCCCCGTTCCGGGCCACGCCTGCAAGGCGATCTGCCGGGGGGCCCAGCCGGATCGGCTGGGCCCCTTCCTGCCGGTCAGTCGACTGGGGCTACTCGGATCAGGTTGTCGTCCGGGTCGGCTACCACGAAGGTTCTGCCGAAGCCGTCGTCGTGCGGCTCTGAGACGACCTTGACTCCTTTCTCCTTCCAGGAGGCGAAGAGTGCGTCGACCGATGCCGGTGCGCCCTCAATGGCCAGGCACACCTCGCTCGTGCGGACGGTCGTCTCGGCGAGGTCGACCGCGGCCCGGCTCCACAGTGCGAGTTGTACGCCCGAGTCGAGGTGGAACGCGATGAACCCCGGCGACTCGAAGCTCGGGGACATCGCGAAGAGGTCCCCGTAGAAGCGCGCCGAAGCCGGTGCGTCGCTGACGTAGACGATGAACATGTTCGGGGCAGTCATCACTGCCCTCCCTTCCGATCGAGTGGAAGCCGCCACCGTAGGCCGTAAATACGCCAGCATCTGTCAGGTTCTCTGCGAGGATCGGACTGTGACTCCCGACAGGTTCTTCTCGCTGCTCCTCGCGCTGCAATCGCGGCCGGAGACCACCGTCGCCGCGATCGCGGAGGAGACCGGGGTCTCGGCCCGGACCGTCATGCGGGACCTGCGCTGGCTCCAGGACGCGGGCTTCCCGGTCCTGTCGCGCCGCGGCCGCTACGGCGGCGTCTTCCTGCTGCCCGGCGGCACGCTCGACGCCACCCGGCTCACGCCGCGCGAGCGCGAGCATCTGGCGCTGACCGGGCTCGACGCCGAGCAGCGGCAGCACCTCGGCGTCCAGGAGACCAGCGGCCGGGCGCTCCGCAAGGTCGCGAGCGCGCGGCCGCCGGATGATCTGCTGCCCGTCGGCGACCTCGTCGTGAGCGACAACCGGCCGTGGTTCGGCCGTGAGCCCGAAGGCGCCTCGCCCGCCGCGTTCATCGGCGACCTGCGGCGCGGCGTGCGCCTCCGGGTCGTCTACCGGCGGGGTGGCGAGCCCGACCGCTGGCGGACCGTGGATCCCTACGGGCTCTTGGCGAAAGGCGGACGCTGGTACCTCGTCGCCGATGAGGTCGAGACGCCGCGGCTGCTCAATCTGCAGCGCGTCGTGAAATGGGAGGCGCTCACCGTTCCCCGGCGCCTCCGGCCGGGCGTGTCCCTGGCCGAGGTCGCGGCCGAGCTGTCGTCGGGGTGGGAGTCGGCCGGTGACCTGGAGATCCGGTTGCTCCTGCAGCGCTATCAGGTGGAGCGGGCGGAGCGGATGCTCGGCAGTCGCCTCTCGCTAGAAGAGACCACTGAGGACGGTCGCGTGGCGGGCACGCTACGGTGCCGCGAACTCGAAGACGTGCGGCAGCTCCTCATGTTCGCAGACTCGGTGACCGTGCTCGACCCGCCCGAAGCCCGCGCGAGGCTCAAAGCGCTTGCGGCGCAGATCCTCCGGCACTACGACTGAGGCCGCACGGCGTGGGATTCACGGCGTGTCGGATGGCGCCTCGCGGAACTCGTCGGCCGCCTCCTGCACTCGGCGCCTCCGCTCGAGCCAGAATGGCGAACCCGCAGCGGGAGAATATCCGTCATCGCTCGTGCTGCCGTCGATCAGCTCGCGGATGATGTCGGCGTGGCCCGCGTGCTGCGCGGTCTCGGCGACCATCCGGACCAGCAGCACCCCGAGCGTCGTCTCCTGCCGTTCCTCGGGCCAATGCTCCACCCGAGCCGGACTGTCGAGGTCGAGCTCGGCGATCGTGGCGTCGGCATGGGCGCAGACCTGCCGGTACACGGCGGTGATGTACTCGCTCGACTCGTGGGGCGCCGCCCACATGTCGTTCTCGGAGTCCGGGTCGTCGAGAAACCAGGACGGCATCGCGACCGGAGGACGACCGAGCGAAGCACCGAGGTAGCCGTACTCCAGACCGGCCAGGTGCTTCACGAGACCGAGCAGGTTCGTGCCCGTGGGAGTGAGCGGGCGGCGCTGGTCGTACTCCGACAGCCCGTCCAACTTCGCAAGCATCAGCGCCCGAGCACTCCGCAAGGGCGCCAACAGCTCTGCCTTCAAGTCAGTCGTCATTCCCGCTGCCAATCCGTTTCGTCCGGCACCTCGTCCCAGGCCTGGCGTGAGGCCTCGATCGCCTCCTGATGGTCGCGCGACCAGTCCGCGATGTCACCGACCAGGCCCGCCAGGCTCATGCCCATCGGGCTCAGACGGTACTCGACCTGCGGCGGGTTCGTGGGAAACACCGTCCGCTCCAGCATGCCGTCGCGGCCGAGACGGCGGGTGGTGAGCGTCAGCATCCGTTGCGAGATACCGGGAATCGCGCGCTGCAGCTGCCGGAAGCGAAGCGGACCCTTCGTCAGCACCACGACCACGAGCACCGACCACTTGTCGCCGATCCGGTCGAGGACCTCGCGGATCCCGCAATGGTCTTCACCACAAGGACCGGCCTGCTCGGGCGGCGGGGCCTGGAGGGTTACGGCGGTGTGCCCTGGGGACATTCGGGTGCCTCCTTATGTTCTGTCCGAACGCTACCCATCATCGGAGACGACGCCAAACGGCGTCCCCGAACATGAGGAGCAGCAAAATGATCATGGTCACCGGCGCTTCAGGCGCACTCGGTTCACTGATCGCCGCCAAGCTCGCGGCCTCGGGCCGCGAGGTCGTGGCCGGCACGCGCCGACCCGACGGTTCGGCCCGCCGCGTCGACTTCGACGCCCCCGACACCCTCGAACCGGCCTTCACGGGAGTGGACGTGCTGGTCGCCGTCTCGGCCGGATACGAAGAGGACGATGTCGTGATCGCCCGCCACCGGGCCATGGTCGAAGCGGCCGCGAAAGCCGGTGTGCGGCACGTGGTCTACACGAGCCTGACCTCCGCGGGCGAGCACACGAGCATCGCGCTGGCGCACCGGGCGACCGAGCGGCTGCTCGCCGAGGCCCCGTTCGCGACCACGGTGCTGCGCAACGGTCTCTACGCCGAACTGCTGGCGCAGGCCGCGGCGCATGCCGTCGAGACCGGGATGCTGGCATTGCCGTTCGGGGAGGGACGTGTCGCGGCGGTGGCGCGCGAGGATCTGGCCGAAGCCGCGGCGAAGGTCGCGGCCGAGGCCGATGAGCGGGTCGAGAACGACCATCGGGGCCGCGTCTACGACCTGGTCGGGGGCGAAGGGATCGGCGGGGAGGCATTGGCCGCCGCGTTGAGTGCCAAGCACGGCAAGGCGATCGCCTACGTGCCGGTGCCGCTCGGGGCTTTCCGGGCCGGGCTCCTCGCGGCCGGATTGCCGCCGTTCCAGGTGGCGCACACGGTGTCGGTGTTCGCGAACGTCAACGCGGGTTTCATGGGCGGGACGAGCTCGGACCTGGAGGGTCTGATCGCCGGTGCGCCTCGGCGTGCGATCGAGGTGCTGTAGCAGCCGACCGTCAACGGCCGCAGCGGTTCAGTCGGCGTCTTCGATCTGGTCGAGGCTGCGGCCTCGCCGCCTGCGGCGCACCGGACGGCGCCTGCGCCGCATCTGGTCGATCTCGTAACGCAGGTACCACGGTTCCCAGCCGCCCTGCCGGAACCACTGCCGCGCCGTGTACGAGGTCAGGGCGAGGAGCACGGTCAATCCGACCGCGATCCACAGTGGGGCGACTACGAGGGCCGGGACCTGCCCGTAGGTTCGGCCCACGCTCACGATGCCGATCACGGCGCCGGCGGGCACGAACACGAAGGCCGCCACCCGGGCCCAATGGCGCCCGCGTCCGAGGTCCAGGACCGCCATGACGTACGGGACGGTGAGCACCACGACGAGCGGCAGCACGATCACCAGCGGGAAACTGGTGCCGACGTCGATCTTCGCTTCGACGTCGGCGAGCAACGGCACGTCGGAGGTCTCGCCCTTGAGCCAGTTGAAGACCCTCGGGCCGAGGCCGATCGTGGTGCTCACCAGCATGAAGTACTCGAACACCATCATGACCTGGGCGAGGTCGACGGAGTGCGGCTTGTCGTACAGCGCTTCCGGATCGTACGCGGTGGACCTGTTCATGGGCGCTCCAAGACACGGGGTACCTCAAGGATACGGCCGCAACGCCATCGGCCATAGTGCTCTGGCGAACCGTTTGCGCACCTTGGTGTCCGGGCCCCCGCCGCAGGGGTGTCGCCCGGGACCAGGACCGTCTCGGGCTGCCGCGGCATCCGCATCGGTGGGAAGCTGAGGCTTTCGGTTCGACATGACGGGAGGGCGCTCATGCGGTTCCAGGGGTATCGGGTGGTCGTCACCGGGGCCGGGCGCGGGTTCGGGCGGAGCCTGGCGGTCTCGCTCGGGCGCGACGGGGCCGAGGTGTTCCTCGCCGCCCGTGACTTCAACGCCGCGGAGGCGGTCGCCCAGGAGGTGCGGCACGTGGGCGGCCGGGCGCACGCGTTCGAGTGCGACCTCGCCGAGGCCGAGTCGGTGCGGGAGTTCGCCGAGGCGGTCGGCGAGGTGACGGACGCGGTGGACGTGCTGGTCAACAATGGCGCGCCGTATCTGGACGCCGGCGGGTTCGAGGAGGCCGCCGACGCGCAGGTGGTCGCGACGATCAGCGCCGGGGCCACCGGGACGGTGCTGGCGACCAAGGCGTTCCTGCCGCTGCTGCTGCGCAGCGCACGGCCGGACATCGTGACGATGGTGTCGGGGTGCGGCGAGTACGGAAACCACCGCTCGAACGCGCACGAGGCGTTCTACGCCGCGAAGGCCGCTCAGGCCGGGTTCACCGAGGTGCTGTCGAAGCGGTTGCGACCCAAGGGAGTGCGGGTCATCTCGCTGTATCCGCCGGACTTCGACAACCCGGATCCGCTCGGCGAGGAGTGGTCGGCCGAGCGGGGAGCCGGGGACGCGTTGTCGGCCCGGTCGCTGGTGGACTGCGTCCGGTTCGCGATCGGGCAGCCGCGCGACTGCTTCATCAAGTCGTTCTACTTCGAGCAGGTCTGAGGTCGGGCCGTCCCGGCGGGGACGGCCCGACCGTTCACGCGTTGGCCGGGGCCGCCTCGGGAACGATGTCGTTGATCAGGTCGGCGCACCACTGCAGGAGCGAGAGGCCCTCCAGCGGTTTGCCGCCGATCTTCGAGGTGGTCGGGCGCGGAACGCTGATGAGGCCCGCCTGCGGCTTGTAGTGCGCGTCCGGGTAGTGGCGGCCCAGGCGCAGCTGCCGCGAATCCGGTAGATCCACTGTAGAGAACCGGAGGTTCTTGCCCTGCAATGCGATGTCCGTCAAGCCGTGGCCCCGGGCCAGGAGACGGAAGCGCGCCAGGTGGAACAGGGTCTGCACCTGGTCGGGCGCCGGACCGTACCGGTCCTCCATCTCCTCGCGCACCTCGTCGAGCTGCGCTTCGCTGTGGACCTCGGAGACCTTGCGGTACATCTCCAGGCGCAGGCGCTCGACCTCCACGTAGTCGAACGGGATGTTCGCGTCCAGCGGCAGCTCCACCTTGACCGGCGCGGGCGGCTCCTCGCCGCCGCCTTTGAACGACGTCACCGCCTCGCCGACCATGCGCAGGTACAGGTCGAAGCCGACGTCGGCGATGTGGCCGGACTGCTCGGCGCCCAGGAGGTTGCCCGCGCCGCGGATCTCCAGGTCCTTCATCGCCACGTACATGCCCGCACCGAGCTCGGAGTGCTGGGCGATCGTCGCCAGCCGCTCGTGCGCGGTCTCCGACAGCGGCTGCTCCGGCGGGTACAGGAAGTAGGCGTACGCCCGGTCGCGGCTGCGCCCGACGCGGCCGCGGATCTGGTGCAGCTGCGAGAGGCCGAGGAGGTCGGCGCGCTCCACGATGAGCGTGTTGGCGTTCGGGATGTCGATGCCCGACTCGATGATCGTGGTCGAGACGAGCACGTCGTACTCGGCCTCCCAGAACCCCTGCATGATCTTCTCGAGCTGGCCTTCGCCCATCTTGCCGTGGGCCACGGCGATCCGGGCCTCGGGGACGAGTTCGCGCAGGCGCGTCGCGGCCCGGTCGATGGACTCGACCCGGTTGTGGAGGTAGAAGACCTGGCCGTCACGCAGCAGCTCACGGTGGATCGCGGCCGCGACCTGCCGGGCCTCCCAGGCGCCCACATAGGTCAATACGGGATGGCGCTCCTCCGGCGGGGTCGCGATGGTCGACATCTCGCGGATGCCCGTCACCGCCATCTCCAGGGTGCGGGGAATCGGCGTGGCCGACATCGTGAGCACGTCGACGGCGGCGCGCAGCGCCTTCAGCTTCTCCTTGTGCTCCACGCCGAAACGCTGTTCTTCGTCCACGATGATCAGACCGAGGTCTTTGAAGCGGGTCTCGGCCTGGAGGAGCCGGTGCGTGCCCACGAGGATGTCGATCTCCCCCGCCGCGATGCCGCGCTGGATCTCCGTGGCCTCGCGCGAGGACTGGAACCGCGAGAGCTGCTTGATCTTCACCGGGAACTGGCCCATGCGCTCCACGAACGTGCCGTAATGCTGGCTCGCGAGCAGGGTGGTCGGCACCAGCACCGCCACCTGCTTGCCGTCCTGCACCGCCTTGAACGCCGCCCGGACCGCGACCTCGGTCTTCCCGTAGCCCACGTCGCCCATCACGAGGCGGTCCATCGGGACCCGCGCCTCCATGTCCGCCTTTGTATCCACAATGGCCGACATCTGGTCGGGGGTCTCGATGTACGGGAACGCGTCCTCCAACTCCCGCTGCCACGGCGAGTCCGGGCTGAACGCATGCCCTTCGGCCGCTTGACGCGCCGCGTACAACTGGATGAGCTCCGCCGCGATCTCGCGCACCGCCTTGCGGGCGCGCTTCTTCGTCTTCTGCCAGTCGGCCCCGCCGAGCTTGTGCAGGGTCGGATGCTCCCCGCCCACATAACGGGTGAGCTGATCGAGCGCGTCCGTCGGCACGAACAGCCGGTCGCCCGGCTGGCCGCGCTTCGAAGCGGCGTACTCGATCACGAGGTACTCGCGCTCGGCCCCGCCGATCGCGCGCCGCACCATCTCCACATACTTGCCCACGCCGTGCGCGTCGTGCACCACGAAGTCGCCCGGCGACAGCTCGAGCGGATTCACCGCACCGCGCCGCTTGGCCGCCTTGCCCTTCCGGGGCTTCTGCGCCGCGAGGGCCTTCCCGCCGGCGATGTCCGCGGCCGTGACCACCACGATCCCCGACGCCTCATCGGCGAACCCGAGCGCCAGCGTGCCCATGCAGGCCACGACCTCGCCGGGGCGGAACGCCTCGGGCGCCGCCTCCAGACGCGCGCCGATGCCCTCGGCCCGCAGCTGCTCGGCCGCGCGCTCGGCCCCGCCGAGCGCCGGATACACCACCGCCACGGTCCGGCCGGCACGCGTCCATGCCTGCATGTCCGTCACGAGCTGCTGCGTGTTCCCGTGGTACCGCGGCGATTCGGTGATGCCGAGGTCCACAGTGACCGCATCGTCGTCCACGCCGCCGTAGGTGAGCGGCTCACCGGTGATCGCCGCCAGCTCCGCGGCCAGAGCGTCCTGGTCCGGGGCGGCGGCGAACGGCGAGATCGTCCACCAGCGCTGGCCCGACGCGAGCGCCATCGTGCGGGCCTCGGCGAGATCGTGGAACGTGCCCGCCCCGAGGTCGACGGGCGCTTCACCGCCGGCCGCTGCGGCGGCCCAGGAGGCTTCAAGGAACTCGTTCGAGGTGGCGACGAGGTCGAGGGCGCGGGTGCGGATCCGCTCGGGCTCGATCGCGACGACGAGGGCGTTTCGGGGCAGCACTTCCTGGAACAGCTGCAGCTCTTCGGGTCCGGCGAGGGCCGGGAGCAGCGACTCCATGCCGTCGACCGGGATGCCCTGGGCGAGTTTGGCGCACATCTCCGCGAGGCCGGGGTACGCCTCGCCCAGGGCGGCGGCCTTCTCGCGCACCTCCTCGGTGAGGAGCAGCTCGCGGCAGGCCACGGCGCGAAGCTCCGGGGCCTCGTCGAGGGAGCGCTGGTCGGCGACGGAGAACTCGCGGATCGAGTCGACCTCGTCGCCGAAGAACTCCAGGCGCAGCGGGTGCTGGGCGGTGGGCGGGAAGACGTCGAGGATGCCGCCGCGCACGGCGAACTCGCCGCGCTTCTCCACGAGGTCGACGCGCTCATAGGCGAGGTCGATCAGGTGCGCGGCGAGATCGGTCAGGTCGGTCTCGTCGCCGCGGCGCAACTGCACCGGCTCGCGCTTGCCGAGGCCCTTGAGCTGCGGCTGGAGGGCGCCGCGGACGGGTGTGACGATGACGCGCGGCACGTCCCCGGCATGGAGTCGGTGGAGCAGTTCGAGGCGGGCGCCGACGGTGTCGGAGCGCGGCGAGAGGCGCTCGTGAGGGAGGGTCTCCCAGGCGGGGTAGAGGGCGATGTCCTCTTCGGCGATGAAGGAGGCCAGGGACTCGGCGAGCTCCTCGGCCTCCCGGGAGGTCGCGGTGATCGCGAGCACGGGCCCCGCGGCGTTGACGGCGGCCTGGGCGAGCGCGAGCGGGCGCGCGCCGGGCACGGCGACCACGTCGACCGCGCGGTCGGACGAGGACGCGAGTTCGGCGAGGCGCGCGAGCTTCGGCGCCGGGCCTGCGGCGGCCTTGAGCAGGCTCGCGAGTTTCGGAACGGATCGGCCTTCGGACATTGGAGCTCCTGCGAGGTGTTCCGGACACGGTGTGCTCTGGGCACGACGAGCGGCCGGAATCCGGCCCGATGGGGCCGGTTCCGGCAACCGGTCGAGTCTACCTCGCGCTGGCGCGGAGCCCGCTCGCGATTATTCGAACGCTACTGCGAAGCGCCCTGGCCGCCGCCCTGGTCGAAGAGGAACTGCTGCACCTCGGGCACGTTGTAGAACATGCCGATCACGACGAGCACGGTGAGGATCGGCAGGAGGATGCGGTTCTCCTCCTTGCCGCCCGCGCGCAGGGCGACCGAGTTGGGCAGGCCGATGTCCCGCCAGCGCCGGCCCTGGATCGGGATGGGGAAGAACAGGGGCGAGCCCATCTTCGTGATCATGTCGCCGAGGACGTGGATGAAGCAGCCGATGCCCATCGCGAGGCCGAGGACCCAGTAGTCGCGGCCCTCGGGGAGGAGCCGGTACATGCCGTACGAGGCGACCAGGGCCACACCGGTCGTGACGATCCAGCCCTTCTTCTCCACGGTCTCGGCGAGCAGGCCGCGCACCGCGAGACCGGTGAGCACGAACAGGATCGCGATCACGGCGGGCTTGCCGAACTGGTAGGCCAGGAACCCGGTACCCGTGCCGACGAGCGCGGCGTGGACGGCCGTGTGGGTGAAGGTGCGGTGGCCGTTCTTCCGTTTCTTGTCCTTCTTGGACTTTGTGAGCAGATAGAACCAGTAGCAGAGGCGTTCGACGATCTCGGCGACGAACAGGGAGGCGACGCCGAACGAACGGGCCACAGTGGACCCGCCCTTGTTCTCGGTGACCTTGCCGGCGCAGTCGATGTCGGGGTAGAGGGCGGCGCCGGAGGCGACGATCGTGCCGACGATGAGCTCGGCGGAGGACTGGTCGATGCCGAACGCGATGTCGGCGACGGCCGAGCCCGCGAGCCACAGGGCGGCACCGGACATGGCGTGGGTCGGTCCCATGACCATAGTGGGGACTCTCTTTCAAGGGCGGTTCCGGAGGACGCTGAGACTATCCCACACGCGCACGACAACCGCGGTTCCAGGCGCGACAAACCTTCAGCCCCGCAACATCATTCCCGTATCGGTACGATCACGACGCCTACCGGGCACCGCGTCTCGCGCTATGGTCGAGGGGTGTTCGACTCTTCGCAGCTCAGCGCCTACTTGAAGCGCGTCGGCATCAACGCCCCGAGACGCCCGACGCTGCACGCGCTGCGCCGGGTCCACCGTGCCCACATCGCGGCGATGCCGTACGAGAACCTCGACATCCAACTGGGTCGGCCCATCCGGCTCGACGTCGACTCGCTGTTCGCGAAACTCGTGGAGGGCGGGCGCGGCGGCTACTGCTACGAGCACAACGGGACCCTCGCGCACGCGTTGGAGGCCATGGGCTTCGACGTGCGCCGCGTCCGCGGCGGCGTCCGACGCGAAGTCGACGGCGACGAGGCCTGGTGGAACCACATGCCGCTCGTGGTGCGCTTCGGCAACGGCAGCGAGTACCTGGCGGATGCGGGGATCGGCACCGGATTCCGCGACCCGCTCCCGATCCGCAACGGCAACTATCGGGTCGGCGCGTTCAATTACAGCTTGTGGAGCCTCGGCGGTGATGAGTGGCGCTGCGCGATCGACCCGCGCGTCGCCAATCTGACCTTCGACTTCGCCCTGGCCGCACGCGGAGCCGAGGAGTTCGCGCCGCGATGCGAGGAGCTCTCGACCGCTCCCGAGTCGCCCTTCGTCAAGACGCTCACGGTGCAGAACCCGAGCGAGACCGACATGTTCGTGCTGCGGTCCCGCACCTTGACGGTGTACGACCCGAAACTGCCCGAGGGAAAGACGGTCCGGACCGTCGCGGACCCGGGCGACTTCGCGGCCCTGCTGCGGGGGCAGTTCAACCTCACGCTCGACGACACCGACATCCAAACACTGTGGACGAAGGCCGTCGAGCAGCACGAGCTCAAACTCGCCGAGGACGCGGCAGCCGACCGAGCGAGCAAGACTTCGGCCTGAGTACCGTAGCCCGCCGTATCGACCTCATCGATCTCATCGAGGATCACTGAATGTGCCCGGCGGTGCGTCGCCGAAGCCGTGCCGGTCGCAGCGCCGGGCTAAAGCGGAGTCGGGAACAGTACCGGTCCGCTGCCGCCCCTTCGGCCCCACTTCGGGCAAGCTACGAGCTGTCAGCGACGGCGAGGCTGCGATCTGCCGGAGGTTCGCGGCCGGAGCCAGGCTGGTTTGAGTCGGGCTACAGGCGGCAGCGACGGAGTGGTGGGTGGTCGCTCGGGGTCGCTGCCTGGGGCCGGGCCGGGCTGCAAGCGGTCAGCGACGGCGAGGCTGCAGTTTGCCAGGGGTTCGCGGCCCGGGGCCAGGCTGGTTTGGGTCGGGCTGCAGGCGGCAGCGACGGAGCGGTGGCGTGCTTTCGCGGTGGTGTTGCCGGGTCGGGCGTCGTGTCGGTCGGGGTTCGGGCTGGCAGCGACGGAGGCCGGTGTGGCGGGGGTCGGGGTGTCCGACCGGGGCCGGAGCTGTCGGAGCTGGCGCGCCTGCGCGGTCGCAGCGGCAGCGACAGTGGAAGCGGCGGTGGCAGCGGTGGTGTCTGGGGTGCTGTCGGTGCGGCGGGCCGGGCCGTCCGGCGTCCAGGGTCGAGCCGGAACCGGAGCCGGAGCCGGACCTGGAGCTGGTGCCGGTTCGGCTGGACTGGCCGGGGTGGGGTGTGCCGGTCGGGTGGGTTCGCCGAGTGTCGGGGGCGGTGCGCTCTTCCACTGGGCGTGGCCATGCTGGGGGTGTGTCGTTGCGGGCGTGTGCATGTGCGGTGTCACCTCCTTCCGGTACTGCGTACTGCCGACTGCGATTTGCCAACTGCCAACTGCCAACTGCCGATTGCGTACTGTCGACTGCGGTCGGTGGGCGTTCCCGGTGTGTCCTTCCCATGAGTGTGTCGGTTGGGTGTGTGTGCCTCGTTCGGGGCACTGCCTCCGGTTGGGGTGATCCCTTCCGGGCGATCTCTCGCTTCACGGTTCCGAGTCCGTCCTTCTGGCTTTCTCGGCCTGGGAGCGAGTCCCGATAGCACGTGGGGCATACCATGCAAGCCCCGGGCTGAGCACCCCCTGACCCGAGAGCGGGCCTGGTGGTCTCGGATCCTGCCAGCGGGGCGAGTAGGCCAGAGGCTTGGCTTAGTCTGCTTACACCTACTCGACTCCTGTACGGAATCCATATCCCTGTGCGTACACCAATTATCCCCCACCCCAGGAACACCCGCATCACCCACAAGACGAGAAACCTCTCATGTTCGACCCCGATCCGCCTGCACCCCAACCGAAACCGACCGGGAAGCCGCCAGCGCGCCCCCGCCCCACCGGCCACCTCTCCGTCGCTGCCCGCTTTGACCAGAAGTCACTTACGAGCCGAGCCCGGGCACCAGTCGCGGGCCGCTCTCTCCCGCCTCCGTCGCCGCCCGCTTGAACACCGGGCATCGGCGACCGCATGCCGGCGTGCAACCGCCAGCCCTGTTCGGCCCGATTCCTCCAGTCCACATAGGAATCGTGGTGATCGCGGCTGCGAGACTCAGACAGCGCGCTGGCGCGCGACCTCGTAGAGGGCGACCGAGCCGGCGTTGGCGGCGTTGAGGGACGAGGCGGCCTTGGGCGACATGGGGATCCGCGCGGTGGCGTCGGCGAGTTCGAACCAGGACTTCGACATCCCGACGGTCTCGTTGCCGACCACCAGAAGCGTGGCCCCGCGCAGGTCGTGGTCGGACAAGGCCTGCTCGCCGCGTTCATCGGTGCCCACGATGGACGGCGCATGCGCTTGCTTGCGGGCCCATTCGGCGACCTCGTGGGCCGAGGCGGCGCTGATGACCGGGACCGCGAACAGGCTGCCGGTCGAAGCGCGAACGGCCTTGGGGTCGTAGGGATCGGCGGCATTGCGGCCGGTCACGATCACCGCGTCGGCGCCGAACGCGTCGGCCGAGCGGATGAGCGAGCCCACGTTCCCCGGGCTCGTCGGCCGGTCGATCACGATCCCGAGCCAGTCGGGGCGGGTCTCGAGGTCGGCGAGGCGCCGCTGCGGGATGGCGACCTGGGCGAGGAGTTCGGGCGGGTTGTCGTCCTCCTTCTCGCCGAGTTCGGCGAGGAGCGGCCCGGAGACGGCGGCGTGCTCGGTGTGGGGCCGTTCGAGGACGCCGCGGGCCCAGTCGGAGAGCCGGGGGCGGTCGGCGTCGTAGAGGAGGGTCTCGACGGTCCAGCCGTGCTCGATCGCGAGCGAGATCGGACGGACCCCCTGCACCAGGAACGATCCGGCCCGGTGGCGCTTGGTCCGGTTGCGCAGCAAGGTCTCCCACTGCTGGAACTTGGTATTCCGGACGCTGACCTGCAGGGTTCTCGCCATGGTCTCCGCAATTCTCGGGTGGTCGTGGACAGCGCAGAACCTACCACGGCGGCGAGTGCCGGCATCCTCGCGAAATCCGCCGTCCCCTTCAGCCGTGGTCGTGATCCTCAGATGCCAAGGCCTCCAAGGCGCCCGAAAGCTCCCCGAGCAGCCGGTGCACCTCGGCGGCCCGGTCATCGCCCAATGCCTCGCACAGCCGATCGGCGAACGCGGCGTGGGCGGGCCCGATCCGCCGCACGGCCTCCAGGCCGCGTTCGGTGGGCGCGACCAGCTTGGCCCGCCGGTGCGCGGGATTGGGCAGGTACTCCACCATCCCGTTCTCGGCCAGGATGTCGGCGATGCGCTGCACGCTCTGGCGCGTGATGCCCATCGCGCGCGCGATGCCCGCCACCGGGAGCGGTGTTTTCAGGACCGCGCCGAGCACCTGCCAGTGAGCCGCGGTCAGACCGACCGGCCTGGCCAGTCCTTCGGCCACGTCGAGGAACTGGCCGTTCAGCCGGAACACGGTCAGGGCCATGCCCGACAGCAGTTCGTGGCGGTCGCTCATGCGGCCTCGCCCATCAGCTCGAAGTACCCGTTCGGGTCGCCCAGGCCGTAGAGCTTGAACCAGGAGGCCAGCACTTCGGGCGTGTACAGGTCGAGGACCGCGAACACCTCGCGGGCGAACTCCACCGGTTTCGTGCCCGAGGCGGTGGTGAGCCCGCGGTCGGTGACCGCCGGGACGTCGCAGTAGAGGTCGGCGCCCTTGGACCCGAAGGCCGCCGTGAATTCGGGCGCGTTGCTGGTGTGCCGGCGGTCGTCGAGCAGGCCTGCGGCGGCGAGCCCGCCCGTCGCCCCGCAGATGGCCGCGACCGGAACGCCGGCGTCCAGGAACTGCCGGGCCTTCTCGGCGAAGGCGGCATTGCCTCCGGAGAGCCAGGTGTCAGCGCCGGGCAGGATCAGCATGGCGCTGTCTTCGGCGCTGAGCTCGTCGAGCGCGAGGTCGGGCGTGATCGTCATGCCGCCCTTGGTCCGGACCGGCTCGAGGCCGGCGCCCACGGTGCGCACCCGGTACCGGCCCGGTTCGCGCTGCCAGTCGCCGCCGTTGATGTGGGCGGTCGCGTAGCCGACCTCCCAGTCGGCCAAGGTGTCGTAGACGGCCATGTGCACGTGTTCCATAGTCGGACTCCCTTCGATCGTATGACAACATTCTGTCATATTGACAGCGTGTTGTCAAATCAAACGATCGGGAAGCGCGACGAAGGGCCGCAGCGAAACCGCCGCGGCCCTTCGTTCGTTCAGATTCGGATCAGCCCGTGTTGCGCAGGCCCGCCGCGATGCCGTTGACCGTGATCAGCAGCGCCCGCTTCAGTTGCGGGTCCACGGCGCCTTCGCCGCCCTCGGAGCGGTAGCGCTTGAGCAGCGAGATCTGCAGGTGGTGCAGCGGCGCGAGGTAGCGGTCGCGGACCTCCAGGGTCCGGGCCAGCTGCGGATTCGCGTCGAGCAGCTTCTCGCCGCCGGTGAGCGCCAGGACCTCGGCCACCGTCTTCTCGTGTTCGGCCTTGATCGAGTCGAAGATCGGCTGGAGCTTCGCCGGCACGAG
Organism: uncultured Actinomycetota bacterium; assembly: GCA_963740955.1. Taxonomy (GTDB): domain Bacteria; phylum Actinomycetota; class Actinomycetes; order Mycobacteriales; family Micromonosporaceae; genus Glycomyces. The sequence goes on along the minus strand of CAVUGC010000024.1, from coordinate 11,436 downwards.
CGTGGTGACGTACTGCTCGGCGATCGACAGGTCGGTCTTCGCCAACGTCATCTCCACATTGGAGACGAAGTTGCGGAAGAAGTGCCACTTCTCGTACATCTCGGCGACCTCGTCACCGAGGCCCGCCTCGCGGGCGGCGGCCAGGCCGGAGCCCACGCCGTACCAGCCGGGCACGATCTGGCGCGACTGCGTCCAACCGAAGACCCACGGGATCGCGCGGAGCCCCGAGAGCCCGGCGTCCGTGTTCGGGCGCTTGGACGGACGCGAGCCGATGTTCAACGCGCCCAACAGCTCCGTGGGGCTCACCGCCCAGAAGTACTCGGCCAGGCCCTGCTGCCCCGTCAGCTCGCGGTAAGCGGACTTCGAGGCCTCGGAGGTCTGGTCCATCACGTTGAACCAGCGGCCCAGCACATCCGGCTGGTGGCGCGGCTCGGTGTGCAGCAGCGTCGCCTTCAGCGAGGCGGCCACCGTCAGCTCGAGGTTCTCGCGCGCCAGCGCGGGCAGCGTGTACTTGTCGGAGAGGACCTCGCCCTGCTCGGTGATCTTGATGGCGCCGTCGAGGGTGCCCGAGGGCTGGGCGAGGATCGCCTCGTGGGTGGGGCCGCCGCCGCGGCCGATGGTGCCGCCGCGGCCGTGGAATAGGCGCAGACGCACGCCGTGCTTGTGGGCGACGTCGCGCAGTTGGCGCTGGGCGCTCTGGATGTTCCACTGGCTGGCGGTGATGCCGGCGTCCTTGTTGGAGTCGGAGTAGCCGAGCATGACCTCTTGGACGTTGCCGCGCGCGGTGACGATGGCGCGGTAGGCGGGGAGGCTCAGCAGCCGGTCGAGCAGGGTGTCGGCGTTGCTGAGTTCTTCGACCTCCTCGAGGAGGGGGACGAAGCCGATGTCGGCGCGGCCGCGGGCCACGTCGATGAGGCCGGCGTCGCGGGCGAGGATGGCGGGGGCCAGGACGTCGGCGGGCTCGTGGGTCATCGAGATGATGTACGACTCCACGATGGACTGGCCGAACTGCTCCTGGGCGTCGCCGATCGCGTGGAAGACGTTGAAGGTCTTGCGGTTCAGCTCGGTGAGGTCGACGTTGGCGGGCGCGAGGGGGCGCTGGCCGGAGAGCTCCTTGGAGAGGAGCGCGTCGCGCTCTTCGGAGGTGAGGTCCGCGTAGGGCTTGTCGAGTTCGCCGGTGGCGTCGAAGAGTTCGCCGAGCACGGCGTGGTGGGCTTCGGAGTGCTCGCGCACGTCCATGGTGGCGAGCTGGAGGCCGAAGGCGGCGACGGTGCGGATGACGCGGTCGAGGACGCCCTTGGCGGGGAGCTGGCCGCGCTGGCGGGCGAGGGAGTCGCGCATGACCTGGAGGTCGGCTTGGAGCTCGCGGCCGTCGGAGTAGTCGAAGCCGGGCCGGTGAGGGAGGCCTTCGGCGTGACGGGAGCGGGTGTTCGCGAGTTTCGCCTCGATGGCGCGGGCCTTGAGCCGGTAGGGCTCTTCGGCGTGTATGCGCTGGTAACGCGCGGGTATGACCGTGCCGAGGCGCTCGAGGTCGGCCGCGACGGAGTCGAGGAGTTCCTGGGAGGCGGGGCGCACGGCCTGGGATACGGAGAGCTCGTTGATGAGTGCGGCCACGGCGCCTTCGGCGGCGGCGATGCCGTGCTCGTGCTGCATGAGCAGGACTTGCTTGGTGACCTCGGGGGTGACGAAGGGGTTGCCGTCGCGGTCGCCGCCGATCCAGGTGCCGAACTTGAGGGGGGTGGAGCCGGGGCGGGGGGTGCCGCCGAGGTCGGTGAGGGTGGCGTTGAGGTCGGTGAGGACGCGGGCGGCGGCGTCGCGGTAGAGGTCGGTGAGGTAGTAGATCGCGTTGCGGGCCTCATCGGTGGGCTCGGGCTTTTCGACGCGGAGTTCGTCGGTCTGCCAGAGGAGGTCGATGATCTCGGCGAGGCGGGAGTTCACGGCGTCGACGTCGGCGGAGCCGAGGACGGCGCGTTCGGCGGTCTCGGCGTCGAGGAGGTCGGCGATGTTGCGGAGTTTGATGAGGATGGAGCGGCGGGCGGCCTCGGTGGGGTGTGCGGTGAAGACGGGGCGCACTTCGAGGCGGTCGGCGGCGGCGGCGATCTGCGCGGCGGGGATGTCCTCGGCGGTGATCTCGGCGCGGGCCTGTGAGAGCCAGCCGCCGTTCTCGGCGCGGGAGCGGCGCATGTCGCGGGCGCGGTGGACCTGCTCGGTGATGTTCGCCAGGTGGAAGTAGGTGGCGAACGCGCGGGCGAGGTCGACCTCCTCGTTGACGTCGAGTTTGGCGAGGCGGGAGGCGACCGCTTCGGGCTGGTGGCGCACGAGGCCGCGGACCTCTTCGACGAGTTCGAGGAGTTGGGGGCCTTCCTGGCGCACGAGTGCCTGGCCGAGGAGGTTGCCGAGGCGGCGGATGTCGCGGCGGAGCTGCTTGTCGTCGGTTCCGCTGGAGGAGTCGAAGTAGTCCATGGAGTTCTCCACTGGTGGTCTGGGCAAACCCTGAGGGGCCGGCCGCGCCGACGTCCTTGTCCGCGGTCCACTGCTGCGCTGGTGATGGGTGCTGCCGGGCCGCTGCGGCGGTCTCGGCAGAGCACGGTAGAGCGCTGTCAGCGTAACTTACCGGTAATGGGTGCGCCACTTTCTCAGTCCGCCATGCGGGACGATCCGACTCATAACCGCCTGGCGCGGGTGAGGTGAGTGACGGTCCTGTGGCTTACGCTGGTGCGACCGATACCGATGCCGCCCCGATCGTTCCACTGCGAAGGGATCCCGACCGCTGATGTCTGACTGGGTACTGCCCGACGAGATCCTTGCCGAGGCGCCGAGCCACACCCCTCTCCCCCACGAGTTGGCCGACCTGGAACTGCTGTTGTACGGCGCGTACACGCCGTTGCGCGGGTTCATGGGCGAGGCGGAGGCGCGGGCGGTGACGAGGACCGGTGTGCTGCCGGACGGCACGGCGTGGCCGGTGCCGGTGACGCTGGACGTGCCGGTGGCGATCGCGCAGCTGCTGGACAATCCCGACCCGAAGCGCCGTGTGCTTCGCATCACTGACCCTGAGGGGGCGCCGGTCGCGGCGGTCGAGTGCCACAGTCTCGACGCGCTGGGCCCGGACATGGTGCGCGTGGGCGGGCCGGTGCGACGGATCGCCGACGCCGCGCACGGGGTGTTCACGGGTCTGCGTGCCACACCGGAACAGGCGAGGACGACATATACGAAGCCGCGGGTGCTGGCGCTGGTGGCCGATCGGCCGCTGCACCGCCCGCAGTTGGCGCAGTTGGCGCGGGCCGCGCACAATCTGGCCGCGCATGTGCTGGTCATGATCCCCACGGGCGATGAGACGAACGGCGACCGGGAGCTGCGGTTGCCGACGGCGGCGCTCGTGCGTTCGGTGCTGGCGGCGAAGGACCGGCTGCCGACGGCGACGGTGCTGACGGTGCCGCTGTCGAAGCGCGGCGACAAGCTGCGCGACGGCCTGCTGACGGCGAAGGTGGCGGCGGCGTACGGCGCGACGCACATCATGACCGGCCGCGACGGGCTCGGCGGCGGCGACGGCGTCCGCTCGATGGTGCCGCGCGAGTTGGCGTACGACACGCGTGACGGGCAGTGGCGCCCGATCGAGGACATCGAGCCGCCGTTCCGGCGCATCGCTTTGAGCGACGCCGAGATCGCGGACATGCTCGACCGCGGGTTCGGGCTCCCGGAGTGGCACACGCCGCCGAGCGTGGCCGTCGGAGCTGCGCAAGGCGCGCCCGCCGCGGCGCCAGCGCGGCCTGGTGCTGTTCTTCACGGGCCTGTCGGGTTCGGGGAAGTCGACGATCTCCCGCGGGCGTGTACGAGTCGCTGCTGGAGGAGGGCACGCGCACGGTGTCGCTGTTCGACGGCGACGTGGTGCGCCGGCTCCTGTCGAGCGGGCTGGGGTTCTCGCGGGCGGACCGTTCGGTGAACATCCGCCGGATCGGGTTCGTCGCGGCCGAGGTGGCGCGTCACGGCGGCATCGGCATGGCGGCCCCGATCGCGCCGTACGAGGCGGACCGGGCGGAGGCGCGGCGCATGGCGGAGGCGGCCGGCGCCGATTTCGTGCTCGTGCACGTGGCGACGCCGATCGAGGTGTGCGAGGCGCGGGACCGCAAGGGGCTGTACGCGAAGGCGCGTTCGGGGCAGATCCCGGAGTTCACCGGGCGTCTCGGACCCGTACGAGGAGCCGCCGGCGGCGGAGTTGACCATCGACACGAGCGAGATCACCGTCGGCGAAGGCGTCGAGCAGGTGCTTGAGTTCCTGTCCGAGGGCGGTTGGCTGGAGCCGATCGGCCTGCGGCTGGCGTAGCGAAGCGGCCGGGCGCGTTGCCCGGCCTGTGAAAAGGCCCCGGGCGCGAGCCCGGGGCCTTCGTTTCGTCTTTCGTCTTGCCGCCTTAGATGAGCGTGGACCAGTAGTCCCAGAAGCCGGTGCCCACGAGCATGACGACCACGAGGTAGAGCAGGGTCAGGCCGACCCAGTGGTAGCGCAGCAGGTCGTCGACGGCGTCGCGCCAGTCCTCCCCCACCGGGATCGCGCCGGTGCGGAGGTTGCGGACGGTGGTGAACCAGAAGATCGGCAGGACCACGGTCCACACCGCCATGCACCAGGGGCAGAGCACCCCGATCTGGTACACGGACTGGTAGATCAGCCAGGACACGAACGCGAAGCCGCCGAGGTCGCCGAGGTTGAACAGGAGCGGGATCCAGCGCGGCAGGCTGACATCTTCGCCAGCATGAGCACGCCCATGAAGACCACGAGCGGGAAGCACGACGAGGCCGATCATCGGGTTCGGGAAGCCGAACACGGACGCCTGCCAGGTGTTCATCACGGTGCCGCAGGACAGCACCGGGTTGAAGTCGCAGGAGATCGCGTGGCCGGGGTCGATGAGCGAGGCGATGCGCTCGTAGGTGAGGTCGAACGCGGCGGCCAGGCCGACCAGTCCGCCCAGCAGCAGGACGAGCCCGGTGACGGTGCGTCCCCGGGACTCGCGTTCGTTCTCGCCGAAAGCCTCGTCCATACGCGCCTCCCCCATCTCGATCGGCTCGGTCCCGGCCGTCGTCGCCGTCGCAATCGTGTTCACGCAAGGGTAACGACCGCCGCCGGGCCGAAGTTGCGGACGATTCGGGCCTATGTGACGGTTCAGGCCCTGAGGGACTTGCCGCCGTCCACGACGAGGGTCTGGCCCGTGACGTAGGAAGCCGAAGGCGCGCAGAAGAACACGGCCGCGGCCGCGACCTCCTGCGGAGTGCCGGGGCGGCCCATCGGCCCGTCGAGGCCCTTCTGGAGTTCGGGGACGGTGGAGGAGCCGGTGCGGATGAGGCCCGGCGCGATCGCGTTCACGGTGACGCCGTCGGCGACCACCTCGGTGGCGAGCGCCTTCGTCAGGCCGGTGACGCCGGCTTTGGCTGCGGCGTAGGCGGCTTCGGCGGGGACGGCGTTCACGACGCCGGTGGTGGCCGCGACGTTGACGATGCGGCCCCAGCCGCGCTCGGCCATCGACTGCACGAACGCGCGCGAGACGAGGAATGCCGTGTCCAGGTTCCGGGTGAGCTCTGTCTGCCAGTCCGCATAGGACAGCTGCGCGACCGGTTTCACCACGGCCGGATCGGATTTCGAGGTGAGGCCGGCGTTGTTGATGAGGATGTCGACCTCGCCGAGGGCTTCGCCCACCGCGTCGGCCAGACCGCCCACTTCGGCCTCGTCGGAGAGGTCGGCGACGAAGCCGATCGCGCCGATCTCCTCGGCGCGTTCGTGAATGCGCTTGGTAGTGGACACGATCGCGACCGACGCGCCCGCGAGGCGCAGCCGCGTGGCGATGGCGAAACCGATCCCGTCTGGCGCACCCGCACCGGTGACCAGCGCGATCTTCCCGGCGAGCGAGTCGAGTTCCTGCAACCGCCCGCGGGACGACTGGGTCCCGTGCGCCCCGCCGTTCGACGGCAGGTCGATCACTTCGGCGAGGCTTTCGCCGCTCGTGTCGTAAACAGCGGCGTCGTAACGTTCAGCGTCGTAACCAACAGCGTCGAATGACGAGTCGAATGCGTCGGCGCTCGTGCGCGGTTCACTCATGCCGCGAGTCTCTCATGGGCGCCCGACCAAATGCATCACCGGCGGGCCGAACAGCGCCAAACCGACACTTTCGGCGTCGAATGGCCACATGTACACTACTGACGGTCGCGATCGCATCGCGAAGCGACACTACCGCCGGGTCGGCGGGTGACGCCTGTGGAGGCGCCGTAAGACCTTGGCGTTTTGGCGCCAAGGCGGGAGCCGGCGAAGCAGGAACGGCCGAGTAGCGATGCACGGCAACGCCTCCTTGCGGAGGCGGCGAGACCAATGGGGCAGTCTCTCACTCGATGAGGACGACCGGGCCGGGGCAGCGAATCCGAAAACCAAGGAGCAAGCGCCCCGGCCAAAACCCCCCCGTGGCACCATCGGGGGATGGAGCCGCACCCGGACGGCCTCGGACCGGCGCTGACCGCGCTGGCGCGCAACGCGGTCGCGACCTCGTTCGCGCCCGCCCCTCCCGGCGCCTCGACCCTCATCGCCGCCGCCCCACAGGCCTCCGCGCACACTCCCGCCCTCTCGCGGCGTGAAGCCACCTTCGTGACGCTCGAGCGGGACGGGGCGCTGCGCGGCTGCGTCGGCACCTTGACCGCCTTGCGGCCCTTGGGCATCGATGTGGTCCGCAACGCGCGTCTGGCCGCGAGGGACCCGCGGCTCGCGCCGGTGCGCGAAGACGAACTGGCGGCGCTGCGCGTCACCGTCACGATCCTGTCCGCGTCCGAGCCGATCGCGGTGCGGGCGTTCACCTCACTCCTCGAACTGCTGCGGCCCGGCCAAGACGGCCTGACGCTGAAAGACGGCGGAGGCCGCCGCGCCACCTTCCTGCCGTCGGTGTGGACGAGCCTGCCCGAACCCGACCGCTTCGTGGCCGCCCTGCTCAGAAAGGGCCGCTGGCCCCAGCACCTGTGGACGGGCGAACTCCGTTCGGCCGCCTGGCCCGAGAACCTGGCGGCCGAACGCTACGGGGCCCGGTCGTTCACCGGCTAAGACCTGGCCGCGATTGCACCGGCGCCCGCGTCGAACGTGAAAAGCCTCCCCGAGGTGTCGCATCGGGGAGGCTGACAACGCCGCGAGAGGGCACCCGAGCCGGAAAGCGACCGGCCGGGCCCTTTACGCGGCCGGGAGCGTGAGAAGCGTGCCTTCGGCGACTTTGACGGCCGCACCGGTCACCGAGACCGACACCGCCGCACCGCCCTCCACGACGACCTCGCCGAGAAGCCTTGAGGGACGGTCGATCTCGGCGCCCTGCGCGATCTCGTACGCGTGCACGCCGTCGCCGCTGATGAGGCCCTGGTCGACCAGGTGCACGCCGAGGGCCACCGCCGCCGAACCGGTCGCCGGGTCCTCGCCGACGCCGCGGTGGAACAGACGGGCGTGCACCGCGTGCGTCGCCTCGTCGAAGCTGAACATGTAGACCTTCTCGAGGTGGCCGGGGATGTCGGCCGCGGCCGGCACGTCCTCGTCGGCGAGACGCACGAAGTTGTGGTCGAGCCCGGCGCTGGCGTTCTTGGGGGTGCCGATGATCTTGTCGGCGTCGAGCCCGATCGCGGCCGCCGCGGTCTTCGGGTCGAGCTCGGGGCCGACGCTGATCGCCGTGGAGGTGAGCTTCGCGGTGCCGCCGTCGACCGCGATCGTCATCAGGCCGGCGCCGCATTCCTGGACGACCATGCCGTCGTCCGGTTCGACCCGGCCGGACTGGACGGCCGCCAGCGCCGCCCCGATGGTGGGGTGGCCGGCGAACGGGAGTTCCTCCGCAGGGGTGAAGATCCGGGCGAGGTAGTGGGCGCCGTCGGTGGCGGGCGGGAGGACGAACACGGTCTCGGAGTAGTTGAACTCGAGGGCGATGGCCTGCATCTGGGTGGTGCTGAGACCCTGGCCGTCATAGACGACGGCGAGCTGGTTGCCCGCGTAGGCGCGGTCGGAGAACACGTCGTAGATCGCGTAGGGAAGCATGGCGGTAAGGCTACGCTCACGTTGGCGATCCGAAATGCGTGGTTACGATTGGGTCATGTCTGACAACGCTGCCGTCGTCGAGGCCGTGCACGAAGCGCTCTCGCACGTCAACGACCCCGAGATCCGTCGCCCGATCACCGAGCTGGGCATGGTCGACACCGTCGTGGTCGACGGCGGCCGGCTCGCGCTCAAGATCCTCCTCACCGTCGCCGGTTGCCCGATGCGCGACACGCTCCAACGAGACATCGCCGCCGCCGTCGACGGCGTGGCCGGTGTCTCCGAGCTCGAGCTCGAGTTCGGGGTGATGAGCGAGCAGCAGCGCGGTGACCTGCAGACGAAGCTGCGGGGCGGGCGCGCCGGCGCCGAGCCGGTGATCCCGTTCAACCTGCCGGAGTCGCGCACCCGCGTGTTCGCGATCGCTTCGGGCAAGGGCGGGGTGGGCAAGTCGTCGATGACGGTGAACCTGGCCGCGGCGCTGATGCAGAAGGGCCTGTCGGTGGGTGTCGCGGATGCGGACATCTACGGGCACTCGATTCCGCGGATGCTCGGTGTCGAAGGCGCGCCTACACAGGTCGAGGACATGATCATGCCGCCGCAGGCGCATGGGATGAAGGTCATCTCGATCGGGATGTTCACGCCGGGGAACACGGCGGTGGTGTGGCGCGGTCCGATGCTGCACCGGGCGTTGCAGCAGTTCTTGGCGGACGTGTACTGGGGTGAGCTGGATGTGCTCCTGCTCGACCTGCCGCCGGGGACCGGCGACATCGCGATCTCGGTGGCGCAGCTGCTGCCGACCGCTGAGCTGGTGGTCGTGACGACGCCGCAGCAGGCGGCGGCGGAAGTGGCCGAGCGGGCCGGGGCGATCGTCACGCAGACGCACCAGAAGCTGGCGGGCGTGGTCGAGAACATGTCGTGGATGGAGCTGCCGGACGGGACGCAGATCGAGCCGTTCGGTTCGGGCGGCGGCAAGACCGTTGCGGAGGCGCTGACGCGGGACGTGGGTTCGGAGGTGCCGCTGCTGGGGCAGGTGCCGTTGGACACGCGGCTGCGCGAGGGCGGGGACTCGGGGGTGCCGCTGGTGCTGTCCGATCCCGACTGCGAGGCGTCGCGGGCGATTCGGGCGATCGCGGACCAGTTGGCGGTGCGGAAGGTGTCGCTGGCGGGGAAGCAGCTGGGGTTGAGCCCGGTCTAGGCGAGTTTTTTGAGCGGCGGCCCTCTTGTGCCCTTGAGGGCCGCCGCTCGTTTTCCCCAGTTTCCGGTTAAAGCTTGCGGACGGTGACGGCGGTGCCGTAGGCGCACACTTCGGTGCCCATGTCGCGGGCGTCGGAGACGTCGAAGCGCATCATCACGACACCGTTGGCGCCCAGGGTCTTCGCTTGGTCGACCATGCGGGTGAGCGCTTCTTCGCGGGACGTGGCGAGGGCCTTGGTGAGGCCTTTGAGTTCGCCGCCGAGCAGTGATTTGAAGCCGGAGCCGACGTCGGAGAAGAAGTTCCGGGATCGCACGGTGAGGCCGAAGACTTCGCCGTGGGTGTCGAGGACCTCGTAGCCGGGCACGCCTTCGGTGGTGACGACCACGAACCCCGATGTGGTGGGGTTGGCGCCGCCGAACTCTCCGACTCTGTCCATGCGACCAGGCTATTTGAGATTTCGGTCGGGCGCCTCGATCTCGGGGATGAACCCTGGGAAGGCGTGTAGCACTCGGGTACTACGCCGAAATGCGCGCAGGTCGCGGGAGTGTCTCGGCGGTTCGCGACAAATCGGGCGCCGCGAGCGTCCCCCGAATCAACAGTGCCCGACGGTACCGACAATGCCGCGGCGCCTGAGGGCGACAACGGCGTGCGAGAAGGCCCCGGCGATGCCGGGGCCTTCGTGGCGTTGCGGTCGTTATCGGGCGGGTTCGGTCGCTGCGGTCACTGCGAGCTGTGGAGGGCGGCGTTGAGTTCGCCCCAGGTGCCCGAGCGGGGGCGCACTTCCAGGACGCCGGTCTGGGTGTTGGTCCAGAACTGCAGGTTGTCCTTGCCCGAGAGGGTGGCGGCCTTGACGACCGTGCCGTCCGGGGTGGTGACCTTGGAGCCGGCGGTGACGTAGCAGCCGGCGGCGACGACGCAGTTGTCGCCCAGGGAGATGCCGATGCCGGCGTTCGCGCCGAGGAGGCAGCGCTCGCCGATCGAGATGACCTCCTTGCCGCCGCCCGAGAGCGTCCCCATGATCGAGGAGCCGCCGCCGATGTCCGAGCCGTCGCCGACCAGGACGCCCGCGGAGATGCGGCCTTCGACCATCGAGTTGCCGAGCGTTCCGGCGTTGAAGTTCACGAAGCCCTCGTGCATGACCGTGGTGCCCTCGGCGAGGTGCGCGCCCAGGCGCACCCGGGAGGCGTCGGCGATGCGCACGCCCGCGGGGGTCACGTAGTCGGCCATCGGCGGGAACTTGTCGAGGGACTTGACCTCGAGGATCTGGCCCTCCCCGCGCAGTCGCAGGCGGGCGTCGTTCACGGCGTCGGCCGGGATCGGGCCGAAGTTCGTCCACGCGTTGTTCGGCAGGAGGCCGAAGATGCCGGAGAGGTTGACCGAGTGCGGGATGACGAGTCGGTGGGAGAGCAGGTGCAGGCGCAGGTAGACGTCCGCGGTGTCCGTGGGCTCCTCCGCGAGGGACTTGACGGTGATCGACACGCCCTTCGAGGTCGTCCCGGTCGGGTTCGCGCGGTCGAGCTCCGGGGCGGCCTCGCCGGCGGGGGCCTCGCCGAGGCCGAGCCGGGTGAACCACACGTCAAGGACCGTGCCGTCGGCGGCGACCGTGGCCACGCCGACGCCCCATGCTCCGTCAGTCAGGAAATCACTCATGCGAAAAGCCTATCCACGCGGCGAGTATCGTCTGCGGATGTGACAGTTTTGAGTGAGGCAGTCCTCGCCGACCCGGTCGCGCTGACCAGGGCCCTGTGCGACATCCCGTCCGTGTCCCGCAGCGAGGCCGAGATCTGCGACGAGGTCGAGGCGGCCCTCAAACGCATGGGCCACTTGACGACCGAGCGCGTCGGGAACACCCTCGTCGCCCGCACCGACCTGGGCCGGGGGCGCCGGGTCATGCTCGCCGGGCACCTCGACACCGTCCCGGTCAACGACAACTTCCCCACCCGCCTCGATGGCGACGTCCTGTGGGGCCTGGGCACCTCCGACATGAAGTCGGGCACCGCGCTGGCGCTGTGGATCGCCGCGACGGTGACCGAACCGAAGTTCGACCTGAGCTTCGCGTTCTACGACTGCGAGGAGATCGAGGCCGAGCACAACGGCCTCAACAAGCTCGCCAAGACCCGGCCCGAACTGCTCGCCGCGGACTTCGCGATCCTTCTGGAGCCCACGTACGGCCTGGTCGAGGCCGGATGCCAGGGCACCATGCGGGCGCGCG
>CAVUGC010000023.1:0-24667 GCA_963740955.1 uncultured Actinomycetota bacterium | reverse complement strand
AATCCTTTCCGAGCACTTCTCAGCCTGCCGAAATCCGCCATGCGGACACCCGGCACGGCCGATCGTGACGGCCACCTGGTCGGCAAGCGGTTACACGCTGCTTTCGGCCATCCACTACGCTCATGGTGTGCGCATCCTCATAGCTCCCGACAAGTTCGCCGGCACCATGAGCGCCGCCGAAGCCGCCGACGCCATCGCGGAAGGCTGGCGCCGCGCCCGCCCCGACGACGAGACGGTCACCCTTCCGCTCGCCGACGGCGGGCCCGGCTTCGTCGACGTCCTCGCCCAGGCCCTCCCCGGCGCCGTGCGCGTCACCGTCGACACCTGCGACCCCCTCGGCCGCCCCATCCAAGCCGACTACCTGCGCGCCGGCGAGACCGCCTACATCGAATCCGCCGCCGCCTGCGGCCTCCACCTGCTCAAAGTCGACGAACGCGACCCGCGCCGCACCACCACCTACGGCCTCGGCCTCGTCGTCTCCCACGCGATCGAGACCGGCGCCCGGCGCCTCGTCGTCGGCCTCGGCGGCTCGGCCACCAACGACGCCGGCGCCGGGATGCTCACCGCCCTCGGCCTCACCCTCCTCGACTCGACCGGCGCCGCCCTGCCCTACGGCGGCGGCGTGCTCTCCGCCTGCGCCGCAATCGAAGGCCACGCCCGCACCCGCGGCGTCGAGTTCATCGCCGCCACCGACGTCGACTCCCCGCTCCTCGGCCCCCATGGCGCCACCTACATGTTCGGCCCGCAGAAGGGCGCCACCGGAAGCGCGCTGCCCTTCCTCGAGATGTCCCTTTCGGCCTTCGCCGAACTCGCCGAACGGCGGCTCGGACCCGTGGGCGCCTCCGAGCAGCCCGGCGCCGGCGCGGCCGGAGGACTCGGCTTCGCGTTCTTCCTCCTCGGCGGCCACCGCGAATCCGGCGCCCGCCTCACCTGCGACGCCGTCGGCCTCGACGCCGAGATCGCCGCATCAGACCTCGTCATCACCGGTGAGGGCTCCTTCGACGCCCAGAGCCTCCGCGGCAAACTCGCCGCCGAGGTCGCCTCCGGCGCCACCGCCCACGGCACGCCCTGCCTGGTCATGGCCGGGCGCTCCGACGTCGACGCCCACCCCGACCTCGCCGGCGTCCACTCCGTCACCGACCTCCTCGGCAGCCCCGAGGCCGCCATGCGCCGACCCGTCGAAGGCCTCACCTCCCTCGCCGAGAAGGTGGCGAACGACCGGCAAGAGTAGGTACCGTCGAGAACGGTTCGGCACAGTGCTCCAGATCTCCAGGTCGACGACCTCTGAATGTGGCGCAGATTCCCTTCGCTTCGCCATGGGAATAGGTACGCCTGCGATCCCGTTGGGTACTGTTGACCTGTCGAAGAGACCCGATCGACTTGGATCTCGCACACACACGAGGGAGTTGCCAGTGAGCGCCACCCAGCAGGCCGATGAAGTCAAGGACAACGCCAGCAAAGTCGGCGTCGTGCTCACGGAAGCGGCTGCCACCAAGGTCAAAGCCCTGATCGAGCAGGAGGGCGAAGAAGGCCTCCGACTGCGCGTCGAGGTCAGCCCCGGCGGCTGCTCCGGCCTCCGCTACGGCCTGTTCTTCGACACCGACGTGCGCGAAGGCGACACCGTCCAGGACTACGACGGCTTCGGCGTCGTAGTCGACAAGATGAGCATCCCCTACCTCATCGGTGCGAACATCGACTTCGCCGACCGCATCGACGCCCAGGGCTTCGTCATCGACAACCCGAACGCCCAGGGCTCCTGCGCCTGCGGCGACTCGTTCCACTAGCCGGCAACGGTCCGTTGCGGCCCGGGAGGGACTCCTGAGAGAAGAACTGGACTGCGGTTCGCGCCTCGCACGTGCCGCTTCGCTCTGAGCACGAGCTTCGCCACGAAGCCTCGCCGGTTCTCCACTCGGCAGCCCCCAAGGCCCGGACCGGACCGACCGCCGCGTTGCTTTCAGCCCGGCCGAACGCAAAGTCGGCCGGGCTGCGCTATGCTTGTCCGCTCGCTCCCAAATGTCCCGAATGTTAACGAGGACTCTCGCTGTGCCACTTGTCGTGCAAGGCATGAAGACCGCCGTCACCGGAACGACCGCGCCCGCGGTCGGCCACGGCATGAGCAGACTCGGCCAGGCGCCGGTCGTGCTCGACGGCGACGAGCTCGACCTCATCGACGTCATGGAGCGCGGCGGCACCCTCGGCCTGGTCCACATCGGTCCCAGCGACGCCAAGGCCATGCACGCCTACGCCGACCAGTGCCGCGACCTCGGCCTCGAGTTCAGCGCCGACCCCGGCGAACTCGAAGGCGGCGAAGCCGTGGACTTCCTCAGCGGCGCCAAATTCCTGGTGTCCAGCCAGGACCGCTACGAACTGCTCCAGGCCACCACCGGCCTCAGCGACGACCAGATCCTCGAGCGCGTCCGCGTCCGCGTGACCACGCTCGACCAGGACGGCGTCGAAGTCGCCGGCCACGACATGGACCGCATCAGGGTGCCCTTCGCGCGCGCCCGCGAGATCATCGACCCCGCCGGCGCGGGCGACGCCTTCGCCGCCGGACTCCTGTCCGGCATCGGGTGGGGGATGGGCCTGCGCCGCGCCGCCGAAGTCGGCTCCCAGATGACCGCGCTGGCCCTCGAAACCGTGGGGCCGCAAGGCTATGCGGTCAACCCGGTCGAGTTCGTGCACCGCCTCGAGCAGTCCTACGGACCGGCCGCGGCGGCCGAGGCCTCCGCCTACCTCCTGCCGGACTGATCCCACGCGCCACGGTGTCCCACAGTGGAAACTTGCGTCTCACTAATTGGGATTCTGCAGGCAATACGGACGAAATCATTGCGCGCCAAGGTCTCTGCTTACCGTCTGACAGGTAACGATTCCACAACGTACTCTTTCTTTTAGCTGTGTTGTGCGACAAGGTGTGAGTTATCCCACGACCCACTCACACCCTGGAGCGTCCAGTGCGACGAATGCGAATGACGGTGGCCGCAGTGGCCGCCGCCGGGCTCGCGGCCACCTCGGCCGCCTGCGCCGGCGACGAAGGCGACGTCGGTGGTGAAGGCGGCGGCGACGCCATCGTCAACATGCAGATCGGCGAGGTCCGCAGCCTCATCCCCGGCGGCTCCGGTGAGTCCGAGGGCTTTCGGATCATCAAGAACATCTACGACGGCCTGGTCTACTACAACCGCGAGACCGGCGAGCCCGAGAATCTCGCCGCCGAGGAGATCTCCTCGCCCGACAACCAGACCTGGACGATCAAGATCAAGGAAGGCCTGACCTTCCACAATGGTGAGCCGGTGAACGCCGACGCCTTCATCCGCTCCTGGGACCGCACCGCCTACGCCCCGAACGTGCTGCCGCTGAACTACTTCTTCGGCACCTTCGAGGGCTGGGCCGAGATGAACCCCGACCCGCTGCCCGAGGACCAGTGGGCCGACCCCGAGGTCCCCGAGTTCCCCGAGGTCGCGACCACCCACCTCTCCGGCGTGACCGCGGTCGACGACCTCACCATCGAGGTCAAGCTCGCCGCGCCGTTCATCGGGTTCCCGACGATGCTCGGCTACGAGGCGTTCTACCCGATCGCCGAGGAGTGCCTGAACGACCTCGAAGCCTGCGAGGCGAAGCCGATCGGCAACGGCCCCTTCATGTTCGAAGAGCCGTATGACATCGAGGGCGGCGGCTCCGCCGTGGCCTGGGAGGACTACAAGGGCGACAAGCCGGCCCAGATCGACGGCGTCACCTGGAACGTCTACCTCGAAGGCGACGACTGCTGGGCCGACTTCCTCACCGGCGACATCGACGTCTGCCGCCCCGCGGCGGCCGACTACGAGTCCGCGATGAACGACCCGGACCTGGCCGAACGCCACATCCAGCAGGACGACCCGAGCATCCTGATGCTGTCGTTCCCGCTGTACGACCCGCAGTACCAGGACGTGAACCTGCGCCGGGCGATCTCGATGGCGATCGACCGCGAAGGCGTGGCCAATGTGGTCGGTCCCGAGCGCTTCTACCCGCTCGACAGCTATGTCCCGGCGTCGATCCTCGGCGGCGGCCAGCACGCGTGCGGCGAGTACTGCACCTACGACCCTGAGGCCGCGGCGGCGCTCCTGGAGGACGCCGGCGGCTGGCCCGAGGGCGAGAAGCTGCGGATCTGGGTGAACGACGCCAACGACAACCTGGACATCTTCCAGGCCATCGGCAACTCCATCTCCGAATCGCTCGGCATCGAGTACGAGCTGGTGCCGATGGAGTGGACCGAGTTCCTCGACGACCGCGAGAACCACCGTCTCGACGGGCCGTTCCGCTACGGCTGGAGCCCGGACTACAACCTGAACGAGAACTACCTGGAGCCGGTCTTCGGCGGCGGGGTCGACACCAACGACCACGGTTACGAGAACGCGGACTACGACGCCAAGATCGCCGAGGCGGGCGCCGCGACGAGCCTGGACGAGGCCGTGCAGATCTACGCCGAGGCGGAGGCGATCCTCGCCGAGGACATGCCGGCCGTCCCGGTCTTCGGCGAGAAGTTCAACTACTTCTACACCGAGCGGCTCGACAACGTCTACGTCCACCCGATCTACAGCGGGCCGGGCGGCGACTGCGAGCTCCGCGAAGTGGTCATCGCCGAGTAGCGCCTACAACCAACGAATCCCGGGCGGGCCTGCAGAGGCCCGCCCGGGACTCTAGAAGTGGAATTCCATGGGACGCTACGTCATCCGCCGACTCCTCCAGGCCCTGCTCACCCTCGGGATCGTGCTGTTCCTGCTGCACTACCTGATGGCCCTGTCCGTCCAGGTCCGAGGCAATCCCGCGCTGCTGTTCTTCGGCGGCGACCGGGCCCCCGACCCGGCCATGCTCGCGCAGGTCGAACGGCTCTACGGGCTCGACAACAAATGCTATGAGCGCGTGGGCGACCCGTGCATCGCGCCGTTCATCGACCGGCTCCAGAACTTCGTCCAGGGCGACCTCGGCACCACCCTCAACGGCAACCGGGACGTCGCGCAGCTCCTCGCGATCTACATCCCGAACACGCTGCGGCTGTTCATCTTCTCGGTGATCACGCTCGTGGCCGTCTCGATGGTGCTCGGCACCTGGGCCGCCCGCCACCGCGGCAGGTTCATCGACCACACGGTCCGCGGCACCACGATCCTCGCCGACTCGGTGCCGGTGTTCCTCATCCTGCTGTCCTACGTGTACATCATCGCGGTCCCGCTCACCCGCTGGGCCAGGGGCATCTGGGGCTCCGAGTCGTTCATGGGCCAGGTGTTCAGACCCAACTACAACCCCGACTATCCGTGGACGACGATCATCATCCCCGGCATCATCGTCGGCACGGTCGGCCTCGCCACCATGACCCGCCTCATCCGCGCCTCCCAGCTGGAGAACCTCGGCTCGGACTTCGTGCGCACCGCGAAAGCCAAGGGCCTCAAACCGATGCGCATCACGATCGTGCACGTCATCCGCAACTCGATGATCCCGATCATCACCGGCATCGGCTTCCTGTTCGCGTTCATGCTCTCGGGGGCCGTGCTCACCGAAGGGGTGATGGGCATTCCCGGGATGGGCCGCATGATCTTCCAGGCGGTGCAGCGCCAGGAGGGCAATCTCGTCATCGTCGGACTCACCGTCTCGGCGTTCGTGGTGGTCTTCGTGAGCCTGATCGTCGACCTCCTCTACGCCGCACTCGACCCGAGGATCCGCTATGAGTGAGCTGACCGCACCCGTGCCGACCACCGAGCGGCAGGCCTCGCTGTGGTCGGACGCCTTCCGCACCATGCGCAAGCGCCCCGACGTCATCATCGCCGCCCTGGTGCTCCTGCTGGTCTTCGCGATGGCGGCGTTCCCGGGCCTGTTCACCGACAAGGACCCGACGGTCTGCCGCGGCCGCGAGGCCAAGCAGCGTCCCGACACCTGGTTCACCGGCGACCATCCGCTCGGGACCGACGCGTTCGGCTGCGACTTCGCCGCGACCCTCGTCCACGGCACCCGGCCCACGATCGCCCTGGCGCTCAGCGTCATCGTCGTCTCGGTGCTGTTCGGCCTGGTCCTGGGCATCTACGCCGGGTACTACGGCGGCTGGCTCGACGGGCTCATCTCGCGGGCGCTCGACGTCTTCATCGTCATCCCGATGCTCATGGGCGCCATCCTCATCCTGAGCCTGTTCCGCGGCCGCGTCGCGGCCGACAGCCTGGTCGAGACCATCGCTCCGGCCGCCATCGCCTTGTCGCTGTTCGGGTGGATGGAGTTCTGCCGCTACACGCGGGCGGCGACTCTGGAGACGAAGAACCTCGACTACGTGGTGGCCGCCAAATGCCTCGGCGCGAGCGACCGGCGCATCATGTTCAAGCACATCCTGCCGAACGCGATCGTGCCGGTCACCGCCGTCGTCCCGACCACCATCGGCGGCATCATCGTCACCGAGGCGGCCCTGGCCGTGCTCGGCATCGGCGTCCAGCCGCCGGCCACGAGCTGGGGCGTGCTGCTCTCCAAGGGCACCGAATGGGCGGGCGGCGGCTACATCTACCTGTTCGCCTGGCCGCTCGGCCTGCTCATCCTGACCGTGTTCGCGTTCGCGACCTTCGGGGACGCCCTGCGCGACGCCCTCGACCCGAAACTGAGGTGAGAGCGTTGACAGAGACCATGCGCGTCATCGGCGACACCCTCCCGGGTATCGACCTCAACGCCCCGCTGCTCGAAGTGGACGAACTCCGCGTCGACTTCCAAGTGCGCGGGAAACGGATCCCGGCCGTGCGCGGCGCGAGCTTCACCCTCGAACAGGGCCGGACCCTCGCCGTCGTGGGCGAGTCCGGCTCCGGCAAGTCCGTGACCTCCCAGGCCATCATGGGCATCCTCGACACCCCGCCCGGTCACATCACCGGCGGCCGCGTCCTGCTCCACGGCGTGGACCTCCTCGAACAGGACGAGGAGACCCGCAGGACGGTGCGCGGCAACCACATCGCGATCGTCTTCCAGGACGCCCTGTCCGCCCTCAACCCGCTGTGGTCGGTGGGCTTCCAGATCGGCGAGCTGTTCCGCGTGCACCGCGGCGCGAGCCGCAAGGACGCCAAACTGAAGGCGATCGAACTGCTCGACCAGGTGGGCATTCCCGACGCGAAGAACCGCGTCGGCCAGTACCCGCACCAGTTCTCCGGCGGCATGCGCCAGCGCGTGATGATCGCGATGGCGCTCGCCCTCGACCCCGAGGTGCTCATCGCCGACGAGCCGACCACCGCCCTCGATGTGACGGTCCAGGCCCAGATCATGCGGCTGCTCAAGCGGATCCAGGCCGAGCGGAACATGGGGCTGATCCTCATCACGCACGACCTCGGCGTGGTCGCGGACGTCGCCGACGACGTGGCGGTCATGTACGCGGGGGAGGTGGTCGAGCGCGCGGGGATCCGCGACACGTTCAAGCGCCCGGCCCACCCCTATACGAAGGCGCTGCTGCGGGCGATCCCGCGCGTGGACTCGGTCGGGCGCGAACTCGAGGTGATCCGCGGCCTGCCGCCGAACCCGGCCAAGCTCCCGAGCGGCTGCCCGTTCCATCCGCGGTGCTTCGCCGCGGAGGACACGTGCGCCGAGGAGGCCCCGCTCTGGGTCGAACCCGCCGAGAACCACGGCAGCCGCTGCCACTTCGCCGAGGAGGTCTACACCGATGAACGCTGAACTCGGCCAGGCGAGTCCGACGACCGAGCCGGTCCTGGAAGCCAAGGACCTGGTGAAGCACTTCCCGATCCAACGAGGGATCGTCATGAAGCGCACCGTGAGCCACGTGCAGGCGGTGGACGGCGTGGATCTGAAGCTCTACCCGGGCAAGACGCTCGGCGTGGTGGGTGAATCCGGCTGCGGGAAATCCACCCTCGCGAAGCTCCTGGTCGGTCTCGAAGTTCCGACTTCGGGATCGATCCGGTTGCAGGGCAAGGAGATCGGCAACCTCTCGGCCCGCAGGATCCGCCCGTTCCGGCGGGACATCCAGCTGGTCTTCCAGGATCCGTACACCTCGCTGAATCCGCGTCTCACGGTCGGCGACATCGTCGGCGAACCCTTCGAGATCCACCCGACAGTCGTGCCGAAAGCCAAGCGCGCCAACGAGGTGAAGGAACTCCTCGACATGGTGGGCCTCAGCCCCGACCACATCAACCGCTACCCGCACCAGTTCTCGGGCGGTCAGCGCCAGCGCATCGGCATCGCCCGGGCCCTGGCGCTGCGTCCGCGGGTGCTCGTCTGCGATGAGCCGGTGAGCGCCCTGGACGTGTCGATCCAGGGCCAGGTGATCAACCTTCTTGAGCGCCTGCAGGACGAACTGGGTCTCGCCTATGTCTTCATCGCCCACGATCTCTCGGTGGTGCGCCACATCGCCGACGAGGTGGCGGTGATGTACCTCGGCAAGGTCGTCGAGCGCGGCACGGGTCGGGAGATCTACGACCATCCGAGGCACCCGTACACGCAGGCCCTGCTGTCGGCGGTCCCCGTCCCGGACCCGGATCTGCGCGGCCAGCGCGACGAGATCGTCCTCCAAGGCGACGTCCCGTCCCCGATCAACCCGCCCTCAGGCTGCCGCTTCCGCACCCGCTGCTGGAAGGCCACCGACCACTGCGCGGAGGAGGTGCCGACCCTCGCAGTGGGCGACAACGGCACGCACCCGACGGCCTGCTTCTACGCCGAGGAAAGGGACGTCACCCATGCGGTGTCGACGAAGTAGCCGCCCTGGCCCCGCCCGGACTCAGAGGAGGCCCTGGGCGGTGGCCAGGGCGTTGCGCAGTTCCTCCTGGTAGGTGAAGAGCTCGGTTTCGATCGCTTCGTAGGCCGCGAGTTCGGCCTTGTCGTATGCGGCCATGACGGTCTCGCGGTATTCGGCTTCGTCGGCGCATTCGGCGAAGGCGACGGCCATGTCGATCTCGTAGGCCTTCTTGCCTTCGAAATCGGAGGGGAGGTCTTCGGGGACCTCGGGCATCGCATCGGCGATGTCCTCGGGGTCCTCCATGCCCTCCAGCGGTGTCAACTCGCCGTAGTAGACCACTTCGAAGTATTGCGGCAGCGGCAGCCACGAGTCGTCCACGAACTGCCATTCGCCGAAGCCGCGTTCGGCGACGCAGGTGAGGAACGCGTCCGCCGCGGCGGCGGTGTCGGCGGCGATGGCCTCCGAGTCGTTCGCGGGGACGGCGGGTGCCTCGGGGCGGTATTCCCAGTTGTAGATGGCCAGCCCTTCTTCGACGACGGTGCCGTCCTCCATTTCCGTGTTCTCTTGTACGAGTTCGGGTTCCCCGTACAGCGACTCGATCATCGTCAGTTCGCAGCCGCCGAGGTCGGGCGGGATGATCTCGAGGTCGCCTTCGATGCTGCCGTCGTCCTCGACGTGCTGGATCTCGGAGCGCCGCCGGTCGATCTCCTCCTCGGAGGCGTCGGGGTTCCGCAGCTGCCAGGCCCGGTCCTCGTACTCCATTTCGGCCTCGCCCATGTACGCCGTGTACCAGGCGATCTTCGCTTCGGCGTCGAGCGCTTCGAAGGCCGCGTTGTCGGGGTACTCCTCTTCGATGACTTCGGTCTCTTCGGGGTGGAGGAGCGTGTTGTACTCCTCGAGGAGGTCCTCGTCTTGCTGGTCGCCGCGCCAGAGCCAGTGGCCGAAGCCCCATTCGGCGGCCATCTCGGTTTCGGGGAGCCAGTCCTGGAAGTCGTAGTAGTCCTCTTGGAGGCCGCCTTGGTCGACGCCGATGGCATAGGACTGGTAGAGCGCCATCTCGTCGTGGACCGTGAAGCCCTGCTCTTCGAGGCAGGCTCTGGTGACCTTCGGTTCGGTCTCGTAGAGCTCGGCGAACAGACGCTCGTTCTCGTTGAGCAGGTCGACGAGGCTGACCTTCGTCTCCTCCGCGCTCTGCTCCTTCTCGCCGTCGCTTCCGTCTGCGGTGCAGGCGGTCAGACCCGCCAGGGCCGTGATCGCCGCCGTCACGGCGGCCGCCGCGCTCCGTCGTCGCATAGGGGTTCCTCTCGATGGGGTGAGGTCATGCGAATGACAGACGCCAGAACGCGCTCTGCGGTTGCATGGATGTCGCCGCGATGCCCGAAGGCGGCATCTTCGTCCAAAGGGGTCACTCTTTCGCTGTGTGCCCGTTTCCCCCACCGGCCCCGTGACATGACTGCTCCTCGCGATAGACTTAATCAGCATCACTCTTGTCATAGTGACAATAAACTGGTCAGTAATATTCTATCTGTTATCGGAATGAACGCTGCTGATCGAACATTCGTGCACTTTATTCATCAAGTTCCGATTAGGGGAGTTGATCCATGACTGCGAGCCATTTCGCACCAGGCGATCCTCAGCTCGACCCGGCCGCTCTCGTCCCGACCCACCCGGCAATCGAATCGCGAGGCCGGTGACCGGACTCCGTCACGATGGACAACACCACCCCCTGCCGGAGATTCGGACCCGGCGGGCCCGAGTCGGATCGCGGCAGCGACGCGACCACCAACCTCTCCGTGGCCAGCTACACGGATCAAGTCTTCCGGGACAAGTTCTTCAATGACATCTGCTCCCGCCGCGACCGCGCGCTGGCGCCCAGCCCCGGCGTCGACGTCTCACTGATCTCCCGGCACGCCCGCCGGGCCCGATCGATCGACGGCGCCGCCATGCTGTTCGTGGCGGCCTACCTCGTCTGGCGCTTCTACAGCGCGACGGACCAAGAAAGGATGAACCTCTTTCTCGCCCTGGGCTTCTGGCTGATCCTGGCCTGGATGATCCAACGGGTCTCGGCAAGGCTGAACTCCCCGGTCCAGTACGAGGTGGGGAAGCTGCTCGGCCGCGGGGACATGATGATCCTGGGCATCCTGCTCGCCCTCACCTGGGGCCTGTTGGCGGGGTGGCGACGCTACTTCGGCCTGAACTGGACCTTCGAGTTCCCCCTCGCCGACGTCCTCGCGATCGGGTCGATCGTCGCAGTGCTCGCCCTCTACCGCGCGATCCGCATCCTGCGGGTCCCGGAGAAGCGCGACCCGTGGACGCTCTGGTCCCCCCGGGCCGACGGCCTCGACCGCATCCAGCGGTCGCAGATCGTCATCCATCCCGACAACGCCGAGAACCGGTTCACCGGGTTCGGCAAGGAGCGATTCGGCCGGACGATTCAGGTGCCGTTGGTCGACCAGGACGGGCGGCTCCAGCCGGCTCCCGATCTGGAAGCGCTCATCGGGGCCGTCAAGGAGCGGTTCGCCTTCCAGATCGACGAGACCGCGGGCCCTGAGGTCAAGGCCTACTTGGAGGTGATCGAGCAGATCCATGTGCCGGATCGCCTGGTCACCAAGCCGGTCTACTGGCTCAGGCGCTGGAAGGTCAAGGGCCGCAGATTCAAGGACTTCGCCGAGGTGCGCGCCGACCCTGAATGGGGCCCGCGGGTGTATCTGCGGTTCCAGGCCTCGCAGGAAGGCGGGGAGCTGGTGACCAACGTGTTCTTCCGCTGCCTGCAGAGCGAGGACACGCTGTACCTGGAGTTCCGTCCGCATCACCTGTTCCGCACCGATCGCCGCTACGACCTGTTCAGGGGCGGCCCGGGCAAACGCGTGCGGCTCGTGGTCTCGTCGGTGATCCTCGGTTTCGCGACCGCTCCGCTGCTGATCCCGCAGACGCCGGTCAGTCTGCGGCGCACGTTCTGGAACGGGCTGAAGCGGGCGGGGAGATGGCTTCACCGCAGTCTTAAGCTGGACTATGAGGACTGCGGATCACCAGAAGGTCTGCGCGAGTTCGCATCCGACCCCGTGCCGCTGCCGGACCAGGAGATCGAGACCGAACGCATCACCCTGATCTTGATCCGGCATTGCCTGGAGGCCTTGAAGGAACACCTCGGAACCACGATCGACCCGACGGATCTGGAGAGGCACATCAGCAAGGTGGGCAGCGAGATCAAGGTCGTCAACGAGTACCGGGTGGTCAACGAGGGCACGTTGATCATCGGCGCCCTCGGTAATGGGGCACGCAACCAGGCGGGGGCGATGGGGGAGAGGAGCCGCGGTTCGGTCCAGGCGGCTCCCGAGGAAGGGAAGGACTGAAGCACGGAACGCAGAGCGGCCCCGCGGCTGCGGGGCCGCTCTGCTTGGCCTTGAGTCGACTTACTTGCGCGGCTTGTGGTTCGTGGTCTTCTTGATGGTGCCGTCCGGGTTGTAGTAGTGCCATTCGCCGACCTTCTTGTCCTGGTCGTACTGGCCGCTGTCGATGAGGGCGCCTTCCTCGGTCCAGCGTTCCCAGAGGCCCTGGCGCTTCTCGTGGTCGAAGCCGCCGCGTTGGAGCACTTGTTCGTTGGCGCGCCACCAGGTCCATTGACCGTGGACCAGCCCGTCGGCGAACCCGCCTTCGGAGCGAAGGCGCCCGTCGTCCGAGTAGTGCCGCCAGATCCCCTCGCGCTGGTCGGCCACGTACTGACCGACCATGAAACCGCCGTGCGCGTCCTGCTCGGACCACAGGCCGGTCTTGCGGCCCTCGTCGTCCAAACGATTAGGGCTGTCCTCGGGCCTCGGCGCGTCCTGCTCGCCCATGCTCTGCCTCCAGTCGGCTCCCGGGCCGCGCCGGACGCGCGGCCCTCTGTGAGCCTATGGGTACCCGGGTTCAGGCGAGGGCTTTCTCGTAGCAGACCGAGATCTCGCAATCGACGTAATAGCCGAAGCGGGGGATCGGGTGGTAGCCCTCGCGCTCGTAGAACCGGATCGCGTCGGGCTGGGCGGTGCCGGTCTCCAGCTTCAACGTGGTCCAGCCGCGCTCGAGCGCCGCCGCTTCGAGGGCCGCGAGGATCGCGGTGGCCAGGCCGGAGCCGCGCGACTCGGGGACCACGTACATACGCTTGACCTCGGCCGACGCCGTGTCGATCTCGCGCAGGGCGCCGCAGCCGAGCGACTTGCCGCCGGCGTCGACCGCCATGAGGAAGACCGAGATGTTCTCGGCCGCGGGGACCGGTCCCGGCTCGTGGTCGTCGCAGCCGTAGCGCTCGTCGAGCTCGGCGCGCTGACTCGTGCGCAGCGCGATCCCCTGCGGGTCTTCCCAATCGCAGGGGTCGATGGTCCAGCGGGCGGTGGTCTGCATGGCGGGTCCTCGTCGTCCAGAGTTCGTAACAAGTGTTACCGTAACACTTGTTACGACACGCTGGAGAGAGGGGAGCGGGCCATCGCACGCAGGGCGGATCACGAGGCGCAGCAGGAGCGGATCTCGAAGGCGGTCTGGAGCATCCTGGCGGGCAAGGGGATCGAGCACCTGACGATCCGCGCCGTCGCCGCGGAGGCGGGCTGCACCACGGGCCTGGTGATGCACCGCTTCCCGGGGCGCAGCGCGCTGCTCGCGCACGCGCGGGACCTCCTGCACATGCGCACCAGGGCGCGGGTCGAGCGGCTCGAGGCGGAGGCGGCGACGCCGCGGGCGGCCCTGCGCGCGATCCTCGCGCAGGGCATGGCGCTGACCGAGGACTCGACGCAGGAGGCGCTGGTGTGGATGGGATTCCTCGCGGCCTCCGTGGGCGACGAAGACCTGATCGAGCTGCACCGCAAGAACAACCGCGCCTGGCGGGACCGGGTGGCCCGCCTCGTGGCGGCCTCGGCCCCGGACTGGGACGAAGAGCGCGTGGCGATCGCGGTCTTCGCCCTGATGAGCGCGGCGGAAGGTGCCGCCCAACTGGCGTGCTTCGACCCCGAGACGTACAGCGCAGAAGCGCAGGAGGCGGCGCTCGACCAGATGCTCGAAGCCCTCGGATTGCGCCACGCCTTCGAGTGAAGTATCGCCGCGAACCGCCTGGCAGCGCGGATTCTTGTCGGACCCGGCTGCCAGGCTGGCCCTACCGTCACGGCCCCTCTGGGTGGGTGGGGGCTAGGGACGGCAGTACTCGAAACGGTCCGTAAGGAGGCCTTCGGCGAGCTTGGAAACGCGGCCACGTCCCCGCCGACCTCCGTCAGGCGGTCTTCGCGGCCTCGTACCTCGCGGCCACGTCCTGCCAGTTCACGACCTCCCACATCGCCTTCACGAAGTCGGGGCGCACGTTCTTGTACTGCAGGTAGTACGCGTGCTCCCACGCGTCGAACGCCAGCAGCGGCACCGAGCTCTGCGCCACGTTGCCGTGGTGGTCGTAGACCTGCTCCACGATGAGCCGCTTCGAGGTCGGCTCAAACGACAGCACGCCCCAGCCCGAGCCCTGCACGAGCGTCGTCGCCGCCGAAAGCTGCCCGTGGAAGCCCTCGAACGAGCCGAAGTACTCGTCGATCGCCTCCGCCAGATCGCCCTCGGGCCGGCCGCCGCCGTCCGGGCTCATGTTCTCCCAGTAGAGGGAGTGCAGCACGTGCCCGGAGACGTTGAACGCGAGCGTCTTCTCCAGACCCACGATCCCGCTGAAGTCGCCCTTGTCGCGCGCCTCGTCGATGCGCTCGAGCGTGTCGTTGGCGCCCTTGACGTACGCCGCGTGGTGCTTGTCGTGGTGCAGCTCGAGGATGTGGCCGTTGATGTGCGGCTCCAGTGAGCCGTAGTCGTAAGGCAGGTCGGGCAGGGTGTAGACGGTCATCGTCGCCTCTCTCGTTCATGGCAGTACGAATGTTGTCGCCACACTTTCACAGTTGCAAGTTATGTGCAATAAAATCCGGCAAGGGTCGCCCGTGATCCCCGTCGTCTTAGGACCAAGGTCCGAGAAGCCCTCGAATACGAAGGCGCGCAGCACTATCGAGCGAGCCGCCGAATACCCTCCACGATGCCCGGCAGCACCTCGAGGAACCGGTCCACCTCGTCCTCGGTGGTCTCCCGATGCAGCGACACCCGCACGTTCCCGTGGCTGAGCACGCCCATCGCCTGCAGCACATGCGAAGGCCGCAGCCGCGTCGAAGCGCACGCCGAACCCGAACTCACCGCGAACCCGGCCCGGTTCAACTCGTTCAACAGCACCTCGCCGTCCACCCCGAGACACGAGAACGTGACGATGTTCGGCAGCCGGTCCACCGGATCGCCCGGCAACTCCACCTCCGGGATCGTCTCCGCGATGTGCGACCGGATCCGCTCGGTCATCGCCCGCACCCGCTTCGACAACTCCCCGCGCTCGGCCACCACCGCACGCAGCGACGCGGCAGCGGCCACCGCCGCCGGCACGTCGACCTCGCCGATCGCCTCCCGGATCGACGAGTCCTCCCCAGGGAACGGATTGCGCCAGCGCGTGCCCTTGCGCACCACCAGGATCCCGGCCCCGGCGAACCCGCCCCACTTCCGGGCGCTGGCCGTCAGCACCGACCAGCCCTCGGGCACCGGCTCCCACGGGAGGCTCGCGGCCGCGTCGCACACGAGCGGCACGCCGTCCGCGTTCGAAGCGATCGCCGTGATGGGCTGGCGGGTGCCCACCTCATGATTCGCGCTCTGCACGACGAGCACTGAGGCGTCGTCGATCCCGGCCAGCGGGTCGGCATCGATCCGTCCGAGCCGGTCCACGCCGACCGCGATCGCGGTCCCGCCCGAACGCTCGTGCCATTCGGCCGCGTGCAGCACCGACGAATGCTCCACCGCGCTGTACACCAGCGGACCGGGCTCGCTCCGGGCCGCGATGACGCCGAGTACTCCCGCGTGCACGGCCTGTGTGCCGCTCGATGTGAAAGTGACCTCATCAGGGCTCACGTCCAGGGATGCGGCCGCGGACTGGCGGGCGGCCTCCAGGAGCATCCGGGACCTCCTGCCCAATGTGTACAGTCGCCCGGGCCCTGCCCAGCCCTCGGACAAAGCCGCAGCATAGGCGTCGCGGGCCGCCGGATGGGGCGGCTGCGCGGTCGCGCCGTCGAAGTACGTGTCGGTCACGCTTCAAATGTAGAAGACTGCGGGCGTCGAACCCAACCCCTTGGACTTCGCGGCATGGACCAAGCAGTAGGCTCTTGCCGTCAAGATCTGCGCCTTGCCGCCCGCCCGGCGGCGGACGCGGAGCCGAGCGCTGAGAAAGGCATGAGACAGGTGGTCGGAAAACCGTCCCGAGAACGTCGCGGCCGCGCCCGCCGCGCGATAGGTCTCAGCGGGATCGCCGCGCTGCTCCCGATTGTGCTCGCGGGGTGCAGCCTTGACGACGCCTTCTACCTGGGCTGGCCGCGTACGCGCCCCACGACCCAGTCCGAGCAGATGTTCGACCTGTGGGTCGGCTCGACGATCGCGGCCCTCGCGGTCGGCGTCATCGTCTGGGGCCTGACCTTCTGGTGCATCGCCGCCTACAAGAAGCGGGACACGGACACCGAGCTGCCCCGGCAGACCAAGTACAACCTCCCCGCGGAGCTCACGTTCACGGCGCTGCCGTTCGTGCTCATCGGCGTGCTGTTCTACTACACGGTCATCGTGCAGGACAACGTCACCGAGATGAGTGACGACCCCAAGGCCTGCACCGAGATCACCGCGTTCAAGTGGAACTGGCAGTTCACCTACACCGACGCGGACTGCGAACCCCTCGAAGGCGCCGACGGCGAGCTCGTCACCGAGACCGGCGATTCGGACTACATCCCGATCATCGTGGTCCCCAACGAGGACGATGTCCGTTTCGAGGCCAACGCCGAAGACGTCATCCACTCCTTCTGGGTCCCCGACCTGCTCTTCAAGCGCGACGTGATCCCGGGCGGCGAAGCCCAGACCACCCGCTGGGAGGTCGACTTCAACTCCGAGGGCACCTTCGTGGGCCGCTGCGCCGAACTGTGCGGCGCCTACCACGCCTTCATGAACTTCGAGATGCGCGTGGTCTCCCCGGAGGACTACGAGACCTTCGTGAACGCCCGCGTCGAGGGGCTCTCCACGCCTGAGGCGCTGGAGCTCATCGGCCAGGAGCCGTACGCGACGACCACGCACCCGTTCGACACCGACCAGGCCACCGGCGAAGCGAGCTAGGGGAGAGCGCCATGAAGACTGAGAACCGCCTCTTTGCGATCGTCATGGTCTCGATGTTCATCTTCGCGGCCATCTACGCCTACGTCACCTACATCAACGACAACCCCGCCTACGGCGTGCCGGGCGAGATCGAGATGGTCGGCTTCCTCGGCCTGATCTTCTCGGGACTGCTCACCGGCATGGTGTGGCTCGTGTTCTGGGTGATCTCCCGCCGCATCGACCCGCGCCCGGAGGACCGCCCCGACGGCGAGATCTCCGACGTCTCGGGCGAGGTCGGCTTCTTCAGCCCCGGCTCCTACTGGCCGCTGGGCCTGGCCCTGACCGCCGTCGTGGCGGGCCTGGGGGTCGTGTTCTGGCTCCCGTGGCTCATTACGGCCGGCTTCGTGGCCCTCCTGTTCGCCGTGGGCGGCCTGGTCTTCGAGTACTACACGGGCACCCGCAAACTCGGCCCGCAGTAACGAGCACTGAGAGGACGGCCCGGCGCTGATGCGCCGGGCCGTCGTCGTATGCGGGCTCGGCAGCACCGAGGACCGAACGCGGCAACGTCGTCGTCCCGCCGGTGCGAGGTCGAGCGGGATCCGCGGCTCGCCCTTCACCGAGCGTCGGCGCCCCTCAGGACACGCCGGCCGCCCTCGGGCCGCGCAGTGCCGTGGACCGGCGTTCGCCCGCGCCCCAACGGGATCGCCACGCCGCCCGCAGCCGCTCGCGGACCCTCTGGGTAGGGTGTGGCGGTGTCTCCCTCTGTGCAGCGCAGGAAGGCGCCGCTGCTGCGGCGTCTGGTCGGTGTGGTCTTCTACAACCTCCCGCATCCGATGCGGCGGCGGATCGTGCGGATCGCCACGCCCACGTACACGCTCGGATCGGTCGTCCTCGTCATGGACGAGGCCCGCGAGCACCTGCTCATGCTGCGCCAGCCCCCGGGCCGGCGCTGGTCGCTCCCGGCCGGGCTCCTGAACCGCCGCGAGCAGCCCATCGAAGGCGCCCGGCGCGAACTCGCCGAGGAGACCGGCATCGAAGCCGAGCTCGCCGAACTCGTCCCCGCGACCCCGTGCGCGGTCGTCCACACCTCCGGCCGCTGGGTCGACAACGTCTTCCACCTGGAACGCGACCCCGAGACGACCCAGGTCATCGTCGACGGCCACGAAGTCTGGGACGCCGGCTGGCATCCCGTCACCGACCTCCCCGAGATGACCCGCGCAACCGCGAAACTCCTGTCCCACTACGGCCTCGGCCCCATGGCCGACCAGGTCTGACCCGACCCCGAGCCGCACAGGGACTCGGCCCGAGACGGCGTCGAGCGAAACACCGCACCTGGATTCGAGCCCGGGAAAGAGCCGCGCTCAGAACCGCAGAAGGACGCCGGTCGCGTCGTCGTGCCGCTTCGCCTCAGGATGGAACCGAGTGTCGCGTTCCCCGTGGTCGCGGACCAAATCGATCAACCCGCCGATGCCATCGCCACCACCGACCGTGGCACTCTCGAACAGGTCGGGCCACGAATACCCGTACCGCTCGATGAGCCGCGTCAATCCATCAGTGCAGAGCATCAGCTCACCCGCCTCGTCCCGCGGAAGCGAACCAGTGAGGGCCCGCGAAGCGGCCTCCGGGTCGGCCGCGGCCACCCAGAACCCGCCTTCCCGATTCCTGACCGTCCCGACGAAACTCACGGGCCAGCGCCGAATCCCGGCCACCGATGCGGCCGGGGGAGTGTCAGTGAGGCGAGCCAACCGGTCGTCCGACCGGTGTTCCACCCGGCCCCCACGATCCCGCCATGCCACCGCGCTGTCACCGAGCACCAGCCACGCGAGCCGCTCCGGCTCGCGCCGAACGATCGCGACCGTCGCCCCGGGAGTCACAGAGTTGCGCAAGTCGCAGGAGCCCGCATGGCGATCGTTCACCGCCGCGATCGACTCGGCGAGCACCGTCGCGAGCCCCACCCGGTCATCACCGACCCGACCCGCGATCGCCGCCCCGAGCCGCGCCGCGTACCAGGGCACATCGTGAACACACCCGTCGTCCGGATACCTGGTGATCCCGTCGAGCACCAGCGCCCACCGGTCCGACACCAGGTAGAAGTCCTCATTCGGCGCACTGCCGCCCGGAGAGGAGGCCGCGGAGATCTGCATCCGGCAATCATGCCGTGCAATGACGGGAACGAGATGGCCGATACGCCGGGTTCTGTCGTTGAGCGGCCATCCATCTAGGCGCGCCGTTGCCGGCGTGCTCGAGCGGTCTACCCGCGAAGGTGCTCTCTCGAGTTCGGGCGGACAGCCCTCGGACCTTCGCGCAGAGCCTCGCGGCTCCTCTTGACCTTGCTCCGGGTGGGGTTTACCTAGCCGCCGCCGTCGCCGACGGCGCTGGTGGTCTCTTACACCACCGTTTCACCCTTACCGGCCGAAGCCGGCGGTCTGTTCTCTGTGGCACTGTCCCGCGGGTCGCCCCGGGTCGCCGTTAGCGACCACCCTGCCCTGTGGAGCCCGGACGTTCCTCGCCAGTGATGGTCTCCCGTCACTGCCGCGACCGCCTGGCCATCTCGTCCCAGCGGTCAAGCGTACGCTGTGCCAGCCATGAATCTGCTCGAGGTCTCCGCTCTGCTGCTGGCCGGTCTCATCGGCGGCGGCCTCAACGCCGTGGCCGGAGGCGGCTCGCTCATCACCTACCCGACCCTGATGGCCGTCGGCGTCCCACCCCTCTACGCCAACGCCACCAACGGCATCGCCGTCGCCCCCGCCTACGCCGCCGCCGCGTTCGGCTCCCGCGAGAACCTCCGCGGCCAGAAACGCCGGGCCCTCGGCCTGATCCCCACCGCCCTGGCCGCCTCGATCTGCGGCGCCCTCCTGCTGCTGAACACGCCGCATTCGGTGTTCGAGGCGATCGTGCCGTTCCTGGTCCTGGCCGCGACACTGCTCATGGCCATCGGCCCCTGGGTCAACCGGAAGGTCACCGCCCTCAACGGCGGCCGCGACCTCCACCCCGTGGTCCTCCACATCGGCGTCTTCGCCGGCTGCCTCTACGGCTCCTACTTCAACGCCGCGCTCGGCCTCATCCTCATCGCCGTGATCGCGATGGGCGTCTCCGAGAGCCTCGCCCGGGTCGGCGCGCTCAAGAACTTCTGCACCATGCTCGTCGGCCTGGTCACCAGCATCATGTACGGCATCTGGGCCGACGTGGCCTGGTGGGCGATCGGCGTGCTCGTGCCCGCCACGTTCATCGGCGGCTACCTCGGCGCTCGCGTCTTCCAGAAGATCCCCGAGCGGCCGCTGCGCATCGCGATCGTCGTCTACGGCCTCATTCTCTCCGCGATTCTGCTGATCCGTTCGCTCTGATCCAGACCACTTCGCGGAACTCCGGTGACGGAGGGGCCGCGGGCGCGGAAGAATAGGCCTATGCCGACGCTCCGTATCGCACTCGCACAGGACAATCTGGTCGTAGGCGACCTCGACCACAACGCCGACCTCATCCGCCGGGCCGCTTCCGCGGCCACGGCCGCCGGGGCGCACCTGCTCGCGACCGGCGAGCAGTCCCTCACCGGGTACCCGGTCGAGGACCTCGCGCTGCGCCACTCCTTCGTGGAGGCCAGCCGCGAACGCCTCGTCCGCCTCGCCGCCGAACTCGCCGAGGACGGCAACGGCGCCCTCCCCGTGGCGGTCGGCTACCTCGACGCCGACGGACCCATGGACTCGACCAGCGGACACGGCATTCGCAATGCGCTGGCGCTGATTCAGGACGGCCAGGTCCTGTTCCGCTACTACAAGCATCACCTTCCGAACTACGGGGTCTTCGACGAGGACCGGTACTTCGTGCCCGGCCATGAACTGCACCTCGCCCGTATCGCCGGGGTCGATGTGGCCTTCACGATCTGCGAGGACATCTGGCACGAAGGCGTGCCGTTCACCGTCGCGACCGAGGCCGGCGCCGGGTTCGTGGTCAACATCAACGCCTCGCCTTACGAGCAGGGCAAGCACGAGCGGCGCGTCGCGCTCGTCAAGGAGCGGGCCGCGCAGGTCGGCGCGCCCGTGGCCTACCTGAACATCGTGGGCGGCCAGGACGAGATCGTCTTCGACGGCGGCACGCTCATCGCCGGCGCCGACGGCTCCCTCCTCTCGAGCGCCCGCCGCTTCCACTCCGAGCTGCTCGTCACCGACATCGAGTGCCCGGCCGCCGGGCGCGGCGACGTCGCGAACCACTCCTCGACGCTGATGAGCTCCTCGCTGCACGTCCTGTCCGAGGAGCCCGCGACCGTCGAGACCCGGATCGAGTCCTCGTTCGCGCCCGAGCTCGGCCGCCACGAGGAGGTCTGGGAGGCCCTGCGCCTCGGCCTGGCCGACTACGTGAACAAGAACGGCTTCGCGACGGTGCTGCTCGGCCTGTCGGGCGGCATCGACTCCGCGGTCACCGCGGTCCTCGCCCGCGACGCGATCGGCGCCGACCGCGTGCACACCGTCGCGAACCCGAGCCAGTACTCGACGCAGCACTCCCTCGACGACGCCGCCGACCTGGCGGAACGCTGCGGGATCCACCACATCGTGGAGCCGATCCAGCCGATCGTCGACGCCTACCTCTCCGAGATCGCGGTCTCGGGGCTGGCGCTGGAGAACCTGCAGGCCCGCGTGCGCGGCGTCATCTGGATGTCCCTGTCGAACCAGCACGGGCACCTGGTGCTCGCGGCCGGCAACAAGAGCGAGTACGCCGTGGGCTACTCGACGCTGTACGGCGACTCGTGCGGCGGTTTCGCGCCGATCAAGGACGTGCTCAAGACCCTGGTCTACGAGCTGGCGAACTGGCGCAACGAGAAGGCCCGCAGCGTCGGCGAGACCGAGCCGATCCCCGAGAACATCATCCTCAAGCCGCCGAGCGCCGAGCTGCGCCCCGACCAGCTCGACTCGGATTCGCTGCCGGACTATTCGGTCTTGGACGGGATCCTGGTCGGCTACGTCGACGGCGACGCCGGGCGCGAGGACCTGGTCGAGCAGGGCTACCCGGCCGACGTGGTCGACCGGATCGCCGGGCTCGTGGACCGCGCCGAGTACAAGCGCCGCCAGTCCGCGCCGGGCACGAAGATCACCGTGAAGTCGTTCGGTCGCGACCGGCGCCTGCCGATCACCAACCGCTTCCGCGGGAAGTAGGGCATCACCCGGGGCCCGGGCCCCGGGTGATTTGTCACAGCAAGCGCTTCGACGGATGACAGAGACATCGATGAGCGTTAGTTTGGTTCAGTAATGCCCGGGGACCGGCGAGACCGGCCACGAGGAGATTCTGGAGTTACGACGATGACGTCATCGAATTCCCCCGAAAAGCACGCTGACGAGATCCCGAGCCTGTACGGGCCGGGCAAGAACGTCAAGCGCGTCCGCACGCGCCACCTCATCGAAGCCAAAGAGCGCGGTGAGAAGTGGGCGATGCTGACCTCCTACGACATGTACACGGCCGCCCTCTTCGACGAGGCCGGCATCCCGGCGCTGCTCGTCGGCGACTCGGCGGCGAACAACGTCTACGGCTACGAGACCACCCTCCAGGTCTCGGTCGACGAGCTGGTGCCGCTGGTCGCGGCCGTGGCCCGCTCGACCGAGCGGACGCTCGTCGTCGCCGACATGCCGTTCGGGTCCTATGAGTCCGGTCCGGTCCAGGCCCTGGAGACCGCGGTGCGGTTCATGAAGGCCGGGGCCCACGCGGTCAAGCTCGAGGGCGGTCGCCGCATGGCCGACCAGATCCGGGCGCTCACCAACGCGGGCATCCCCGTCATGGCCCACATCGGGTTCACGCCGCAGAGCGAGCACGCCGTGGGCGGCTACCGGGTGCAGGGCCGCGACGCCCAGGCCGCCGAGGTCGAGGCCGACGCGCACGCCGTCGCCGAGGCCGGCGCCTTCGCCGTGGTCCTGGAGATGGTCACCGCTTCGGTGGCCGCCGAGATCACCAAGCAGCTGCCGATCCCGACCGTGGGCATCGGCGCCGGACCCGACACGGACGCGCAGGTCCTCGTCTGGCAGGACATGGCCGGGATGCGCCGGGGCCGCCCGCAGCGGTTCGTCAAGCGCTACGCCGAAGTCGCCGACGTCCTCCAGAACGCGGCCAAGGCGTTCGCCGACGAAGTACGGGCGGGCGAGTTCCCCACGAAGGCCCACAGTTTCGAATGACGGACACCATCGGTGCGACTCGTCGAGTGTGACGAAGCTTGCGAGTCGCACCCTGGTCCGGCCCTTTGGGGCGGGCGGGGAGTCGCGTAGCGTCTCAGTACGTGAACGACGCCATCCTGCTGTTCGACTACGACGGCACCGTGCGGCTCGGCTCCGAGCACGCGACCCATTACGCCCGCTCCGTGGCCGCCCACCTCGACGCCGAAGGCGAGCGCGCCTTCCTGTCGGCCCACGCCGCGTTCGTCGCGGGCAAGCCCACCACCGCCTCCACTTTCGACGCCTTCGACGCCGACAACGCGGTGCGCCGCCTCTCGGGCGAATTCGGCGTCGACGACGCGGTCCGCCACGACGCGTACGTCGAGACCCGCAAGCGCATGGCCGCCGGCGAGTTCGACATCTGGGCGCCGAAGGGCTTCCAGGAGTTCATCTGGAGCCTGCCCCGCAACATCGAAGTGGCGCTGGTGACGAACGCGCCCGCCGCGAGCCTCGAGCCGGTGCTGGAGCGCCTCGAGCTCGACGGCCTGTTCGACCACGTGATCGGCGACGCCGCGAAGCCCGAGGGCCTCGACGCGATCCTCGACGAACTGCTGGAGGAGCGGCCCGCCGAAGCCCTGCTGAGCATCGGCGACATCCCCCGCAACGACCTCGCCCCGGCCGCCGACCGCGGCTGCGCGACCGCCTACATCGACCACTACGGGCGGCCGTGGCCGCGCGCGACGGTGACCGGCTCGTCCCTTGAGGAGCTGTACCCGTTCATCCACCGCTGGGTCACCGAACGGACGGCATGAACCCAGCTTGTCGCACCAACGTCTTATGCTGGGAATGCGCCCTGAGCCGACCGATCCCCGGCTCAGGGCGTCTTCACGTCTTGGCGGCGGTGCGCCGGCCCGCGGTCACCGCGCAGCGTTCGCACCACGAACGCGATCCGGGGTGCGATCAGGCGGCGACCGGGTCCCCGACCTCGACCGTGGCCGCGTCGTTGACCCGCAGGTAGATCCCGAAATGGTTGCCCAGCTCCTTGATGATGTGCCGGTGCAGTTCCAGGTCGCGCTCGTTCGAACCGGTCGGGTCCCAGCTCGGCAGCACGCACCGCTCGCACGGCTTCTGCAAGGTGAACTCGTTGGCGCCCAATCGGATCGCAAGACCCGGCTCGAGCGCGGTCTCCGCGAACGGCTCCAGGTCGGCGTCCACGATCGCGTTCGGCCGGAACCGCGACGCCTCGATCTCGCGGCCCAACTGCTCGCTCAACGTGCGCACGCTCGCCTCGAAGACCACCAGGATGCGCCCGTAGTCGCGCTTGACCTTGCGGACCTCCACGCCCTTCGCGGCGTCGATCGACTCGGCCAGCCGGGCCGGCAGCGCCGCGTCGTCCGCCGCCCAGGCCGCCCCGGTCGGCTCGTACACGACCGGCTCGCCCGACGCGGCGTCGGCGCAGCCGCACTGCGCGGGGAATGCGGCCTCCCAGCCCATCATCTTCGGGTGGCTGCCGCCCCACACCGCCTTGTCGGTGCCCGGCTCGAACAGGCCGAGCCCCCGGTCCCCGGCCAAGCCGTCGAAATCGATCACCGCAGAGCGCAGGGACTCGCCCCGCAGGCCCTTGATCGGGTATCGCCACAGTTCTTTCACTTCGCCTGCGAACATGCTCATTAATGTACCTACGCTCACGTTTTAACGGCCATCTGCCTGGGTTAACGTTCAT
>CAVUGC010000022.1:0-117143 GCA_963740955.1 uncultured Actinomycetota bacterium | reverse complement strand
GGTGGGTCCTCGGAGGTCAAAGGGGGGCTGGCCGCTCGATCCTAGTCGGCGAATGCCGCTTCCGACTCGGTCCCGCGTATAGGGTGCAGAGATGGGTGGCCAAGATGGATTCGCATGGCTCGATGACCTTCTCGAACGCGCGGTGAGCGGCGGCCAGGTGCCCGGTGTCGTCGCGGGGGTCGCGACCGGCGACGACTCGCGGGTCGCGGCCGCGGGCTCAGTCGCGTTCGGCGGGGCGCCGATGGAGCGCGACACGCTGTTTCGGATCAGCTCGATGACCAAGCCGGTCACGGCCGTGACCGTGCTCGAGCTGGCCGACCACGGCGTGATCGATCTCGATGCGCCCGTTGACGACCTGCTGCCGGAGCTGGCCGAGCGCCGGGTGCTGCGGGACCCGGCCGGCCCGCTCGGCGACACCGTTCCGGCCGAGCGGCCGATCACCGCGCGGGACCTGCTCCAGTTCACGTGGGGTTTCGGTCTCGAGGGCGCGATGATGACCGCCGCGGAGCCGTGGCCGATCTTCACGGCGACGGTGGAACGGGGGCTGCACACGTTCGGGCCGCCGCAGCCGGCGCTCATGCCGCCGTTGGACGAGTGGATGGCGCGGCTCGGCGAGCTGCCGCTGGTGGCCCAGCCCGGGGAGCGCTGGCTGTACAACACCGGCACGCAGGTGCTCGCGGCTTTGGTCTCGCGTGTGGCGGGCGCGCCGTTCGAGGCGGTGCTGCGGGAGCGGGTGCTCGCACCGCTCGGCATGCGCGACACGGCGTTCTGGACCGCGCACACCGACCGGCTCGCAACTTCCTATCTGCGCGAAGGGGGCGAGTTCACGGTGTTCGACGCGCCTGACGGGCAGTGGGCCGGTCCCCCGGCGTTCACCGACGGGAGCGCCGGGCTGCTTTCGACCGCGGCGGACTTCCTCGCGTTCGGCCGCATGCTGCTGCGCCACGGAGCGCCCGTGCTGCATCCATCCACAGTGGTTGAAATGACGCGGAATCGGTTGACCGCCGAGCAGCGCGCGAACGCGTGGCCGGGGTTCAGTTTTCTGGGCGATCGCGGTTGGGGCCTGGGCGTCTCAGTGCTCGACGACGGGGCTTACACGTGGGAGGGCGGCATGGGATCGGTCTGGATCAACGTGCCCGCCGAGGACCTCACGGTGGTGGTGCTGACGCAGGCCTCAATGGACGAGCACGGTCTGCCGGGCGTCTGCGGCGAGGTGATCGCCGCGGCGCGGGCGTCAGTGGGCTAGTCCCCCAAAGCGGGTGCGGCGGCGTGCGCGTCCATGTCCCCACGGGTCGGCCTTCTTCGCGAGGCGGCTGCGCATCGAGGTCGAATTGCGCCCGTTCGGATCGCCCGGCCGAGTTCGACGCCATGCGGCTCACCTCGGCCCGCCGATTGCCGGAGGCACCCTGCGGGCCGCGAACAGAAACCGGGACCGCGATCAGGCGGGAAGGGTGAGGGTGTTCTTCCAGCCGCCGTCCTGGGTCGCGACCCAGGTCAAGGTGCCGCCGAGAAGCGCGGCTCGCTGGTGGAGGCCGAGCAGCCCGTGCCGGGAGCTGGGAAGCGGGACGGCGGGGCGGGTCGGCGCGGTGCTCGTGATCGTGACGGTGACGCCGCCGCCCTCGTGGGCGAGCGCGACCTCGGCGCTCGCGCCCGGGGCGTGCTTGCGGACGTTCGTCAGCGACTCCTGAACCGTGCGATAGATCGCGCGCTCGGCGGGCGGGCCGAGCTCCGGGTGCGGCCCGATGCGCAGGGTCGCCTCGATGCCGCTGCCCGCCACCAGGTCCGCGAGCTGGGCGAGGGTGGGCTGCGGGGCGAGATCGGTGGGGCCGCTGCCGCCCGCGCGCAGCACGTTCACCATGTGGCGCAACTCGTCGAGCGTGCGCACGCTCAAAGTGCGGATGGTTCCGGCCGCCTCCTTCGCCTCGGCGTCGGCAGTGCTCACCTGGAGCGCCCCGGCGCGCACCGCGATCAGGCTGACCTGGTGCGACACGACGTCGTGCATTTCGCGGGCGAGTTGGGCGCGCTCCTCGGAGAGCACTTTCTGCGTGGCCATGAGCTGCTCGTGCTCGCGCGCCTCGGTGATCTCCTCCAAGCGGGCCGAGAGTTCCCGCCGGGCCTGCACGAACTGGCCGAGGAACGCCGCCGCGGCGGCCGGTGCCAGCGCGTAGGCGGCGAATGCGACCGATCCAGGAGTCGATCGGTACGCAAGGGTCCTTCGCCGATCGGCCAGACCATGCACGCCGCCAGCGCCGCGGTCGCAGACGACGAGCAGCCACCGGCGGTGCGTGACGCACGCGAGCGTGAACAGCGCGACGAGCGCGGCCGCCGACCGGCCCATCATGAAAGGCGCCCGGCAGCGTCACGACGAACACCGCCAGCGGCCACGCCGGCGGCGCAGCAGCAGCGCCAGGACGCCCACGACCGCATGAGCCAGACGCCCCAGGCCGACTCGGCCCACCAGAAGGTCGAACCAGACGTCGAGGGCGGCACCGCGACGAGGCCGCATCGGTCATCCACGGCCGCCACCAGCGCCGGCAGCCGGCTTCACCGCGGTCCCGCAGGAGCCCGGCGCGTTCGGCCGCGAGCGCGGCCTGCACGCGGCCGCAGACCTCGAGCTTGGCGAGGATCGCGCTCACGTGGTCCTTGACGGTGCCCACGCCCGAGATACAGCCGGGCGGCGATCTCGCCGTTCGAGAGGCCGTCCGCGAGGAGCACCAGGATCTCGCGTTCGCGGGCGCTCAGGCGCTCGACGAGGCCGCCGGCAGGGCGTGCGGCCGGCGAGGTAGCCGTCGACCACGGTGGAGGTGACCTTCGGGGAGAGGACCACGCCGTCGGCGCGCGAGCGTGCGCACCTGCAGTGCGAGGTGCTCGGGGTCGGTGTCCTTGAGCAGGAACCCGGCCGCGCCCATGCGCAGCGCGGCGGCCACGTACTCGTCCGTGTCGAAGGTCGTGA
The DNA here is from genome assembly GCA_963740955.1 of uncultured Actinomycetota bacterium. Lineage (GTDB taxonomy): Bacteria > Actinomycetota > Actinomycetes > Mycobacteriales > Micromonosporaceae > Glycomyces. Next base: position 114,190 of record CAVUGC010000022.1, on the reverse strand, counting down.
GCATCGCGACGACCGGCGGCCTGGGGAGCGCGCGGAGGCGCTCCAGCACCGTGAGGCCGTCGACGTCCGGCATGCGGATGTCCAGCAGCACGACGTCCGGGTGCAGCCGCCCGACCTCGGCCAGCGCCTGGCGGCCCGAGACCGCGGCGACCACCTCGATGTCGCCGGCGGCGTTGAGGATGTGCTGGAAGCCGGTGCGGATGAGCGCCTCGTCGTCGACCACCAGTACCCGGATCATGCGTGCCGCCTCCTCGTTCAGTGTCCCTGACGATTGGTAGCACGTCCGCGCCACCTCCCGCCTCCCTCGAGGCGGGGGTGTGGGCAAGACCCGCCGATCGGCGGGGGCGTTCCGGCCGGACGGCGGATCGGTTGCTCGCCCGCCGGCGGGCCGAGTCCGCGCATCGCCGGATGGGAACCGGCCCTCGACCGCCGCACGCTGGCATCATGACCAATGTCATCGACTTCAAGCCGCGCGAATGCCCGCGGCCGCAATGGCGGACCCGCCCGCCCGGGACGCGTCCCTCGGCCGCATCGTCGGCCTCGACGCCGCCCGCGCCCTGGCCGTGTTCGGCATGTACTACTCGCACGTCGGGCCCTGGCCCGAAGAGACGGGCACGTGGAAGAGCTTCCTCATGGAGATCCCCCACGGCCGCTCGTCGGCGCTGTTCGCGACCCTCGCCGGGCTCTCGCTCGTCCTCATCGCGGGCGGAAGCCGCCCGAAGAGCGGCCGGCCGATGCGGCAGGCGGTCGTGCGGATCGCGATCCGCTCGGTCCTGCTGCTGGCCCTCGGCTCGTGGCTGGTCGCGATGGGCACCTCGATCGTGGTGATCCTGGCGTACTACGGCCTGTTCTTCCTGCTCGCGCTGCCGTTCATCAAACTGCGGGCGCGGACGCTCGCGATCATCGCCGTCGGCGTCGGCATCGGCGGACCGCTGCTCATCCAGTGGCTGTGGACAGTGGACACCGATCTGGATGGACGCGTTCAACGCGAAGGACCCGCTCGCGATGTGGAGCGGCGAAGGCCTGATCTCGCTGCTGTTCAACGGCATGTACCCGGGCCTGGCGTGGATGGCGTACATGTTCGCGGGCATGGCGATCGGCAAACTCGACCTCACGAGGCTCGCGATCCAGGTGCGGCTCTTGATCATCGGCCCGGCGCTGGCCCTGATCGGCTACGGCGGCGCGTGGCTGATCGGGAAGTCCCTGCCCGCGGCGGACACGCTCGGCGTCCGACGACCGAATGGAAGGCCTTCGACCAGGCCTGGTCGAAAGCGCTGGAGGGCAAGGACTCGGCGAACTGGACCGAAGAGCAGTGGAAGTCCTTCGACGCCGACCACGCCTCCATCTATGAGCTGACGCCCGCCGACAAGAGCACGGGCGGCAGCGCCTTCGACTGGACCGGCCTGACGTCTGCGAGCGCGCACTCGAACATGCCGCTCGAGCTGGCCGGGAACATCGGCGTCGCGTTCACGGTCATCGCCGGGCTCGTGTTCCTCTTGGGCCGCTTCGGGAAGCTGCGGTTCTGGCTCGCGCCGCTGATCGCGGTCGGCTCGATGTCGCTGACGGCGTACGTCGCGCATATCGCGGCGGTCTGGTACCTGATCGACCACCCGGTCAACGAGGTCGGCTACACGACCGGCTGGCGGATGTGGGCGGTCTTCGTGGTGGTCATGCTGGCCTTCGCGCTCCTGTGGAAGCGGTTCCTCAAACGCGGCCCGCTCGAGTACCTGATGCTCTGGGCCACCAAGCCCGCGAAGCTCGTCAGATAAGGCTTCGCTCCCGACCGCGGACCGGCCCGAACTGGGGGTGAAGGCCGGTCCGCGGTTCCCTTTCCCCGACTTCCGGTCCGCCGCTTCGCGGGCCGCCGCGATGAAGTCGGCCAGCGCGGGGCCCGGCTTCGCCGATTTGGGCCAGGCCAGGACCACGGCGCTCGGGGCGATGCCTTCGATGTCGCGGTAGGCGATGTCGGGGCGGGCGTAGTAGCGGGCGGCGCTCGCGGGTGCGAGTGCGATGCCGTCGCCGTTCGCTATGGCGGTCAGCCAGTCGTCGGGGTGCTCGGTCACCGCGCCGATCCGCACGGGGTGGCCCCTGCGGGCCTCCGCGCCGATCCAGTGGTCGCGGAAGGCGCCCGTGGCGGCCGGGGCCGCGATGAACGGCTCGTCGAGCAGGTCCGCGAAGGCGAGCGTCTCGTGTTGCGCCAGTGGATGGTTCGCCGCCATCGCGATGCAGCGCGGTTCGGTGAGCAAGGGCAGCAGATGGAAGTCGTCCTGGTCGGGGAACGGCAGCCGCATGAAGGCGCCCTCCACTTCGCCCGAGACCAGGCCCTGCGTCGGCGCTCCCCAGCTCGCTTGGCGCAGTTCGACGCGCCAGTCGGGCCGGAGCCGCTTGAACGCGGCGATGATCTCCTGGGTCTTTTCGTTGGCGGCGCTGGCGAGGAAGCCGATGCTGAGCACTTTGGACGCAGCTGCTTCGGCGGCCCGCACCGATCGCTTCGCCCGGTCCCAGGCTTCGAGGACCGCGCCCACTGATTCGGCCAGGGCCGCACCGGGTTCGGTCAGGGCCATCCCGGCTTTCGAACGTGTGAAGAGTCGGGCGCCGAGCTGGTCTTCGAGTTGGCGGATCTGCTTGGTGAGCGCCGGCTGCGAGAGGTAGAGCCGCGCCGCGGCCTTGGTGAGGTTGCCTTCTTCGGCGACGGCCTGGAAATAGCGGAGGAGCCTGGTGTCCACATCCATAACCGGAGGTTATCGATGCATGTATTGGACGTGCGGAGCGGGCGGATCGAGACTGGAGCGGTCCGGCGGACCGCCCGCCGGCATCGTTTCGGGAAGTCGCCGCATGGTCATCGCGTTCGTCGTCGTCACCCTCGTCAACATCCTGTTCAACGCGATCGAGTCGGTCGCGAACTTCATGAAGGCCGACTGGGTCAAGAAGAACTCGCATGCCGTCGGCGTGCCCGATTCGTGGCTGCCGTTCCTCGGCGCCGTCAAGGGCGCCGCCGCGGTCGGGCTGGCGGTCGGGTTGTTCTGGCGGCCTTTGGGCATCGCCGCGGCGATCGGGCTCGTCGTGTTCTTCGTCCTTGGCGACGGCCCTGCATATCCGCCACCGCGTCTTCCACAACTTCGCGGCACCGCTGCTGTTCCTCGGGCTCAGCGTCGCCGTGCTCTGGCTGATGGTCGTCGCCTGAGAGCGGCCGGTGGGACTCGGCAGGTTGGAGTCCCACCGGCCTGGTGGGTCAGCATATGGTCTTGCTAGTCGATTCCGGCGGCGATGGCGCTGACGAGTTCGCCGTCGCTGGTGTCGCCGGAGAGTTCCCAGGCGAACGCGCCTCCCAGGCCCTGGCTGTTCGCCCAGGCCGTCTTGGTCGCGATCGTGGCCGGGGTGTCGTAGCTCCACCATTCGCCGTTGCAGTAGGCGTAAGCGGTGCCGGCGATCGTTCCCGTTGCGGGGCATTCGTTCACGAGGACCTTGTAGTCCTCGATGCCGGCCTCGTAAGTGCCCGGTGCCGCGCCCGTCGCCGATCCTCCCGGCGCCGATTGCGTGACGCCCGTCCAGCCTCTGCCGTAGTAGCCGAAGCCGAGCAGCAGTTTCTCTGACGGAACGCCGAGGGACTTGAGTTTCGCGATGGCCGTGGCGCCGTCGAACCCGGCGGTGGGCTGCCCGTTGAAGCTGTTGAGCGGGGAGTGCGGGGCGGTCGGTCCGTCGGCGTCCCAGGCGCCGAAGTAGTCGTAGGTCATGACCTGTAGTAGTCGACGTACTGGGCCGCGGCCTTGCCGTAGCCGCCGGCGTCGATCTTGCCGCCGGAGTTGCCGTCGGCGGTGATCGCCGAGGTCACCAGTTCGTCCCCGAACTTGGTGCGCAAGGCGCTCATGAGGTTCGGGAACGCGTTGGTGCCGCTGGTGTCGCAGGTCAGGCCGCAGGAGTTCGGGTACTCCCAGTCGATGTCGATGCCGTCGAACACGCCGTCCCAGCGCGCGTCGTGCAGGAGGTTGTAGCAGGACTCGGCGAAGGCCGCCGGGTTCTGCGCGGCCTGGCCGAAGCCGCCGGAGTAGGTCCAGCCGCCGAAGGACCAGACGATCTTGATGTCCGGGTACCTCTCTTTGAGCTTTTGCAGCTGGTTGAAGTTGCCGCGGAGGGGCTGGTCCCAGGTGTCGGCTACGCCGTCGACCGACTGGTCGGCCGTGTAGGCCTTGTCGATCGCGGCGTACGAGTCGTCCATCGTGCACTGGCCGTTCTTGACATTGCCGAACGCGTAATTGATGTGGGTGAGGTCCTCGGCCGAGCCGGAGGAGACGATGTTCTTGACGTGGTAGTTGCGCCCGTATACGCCCCACTCGGTGAAGTAGGCGGCGTTGATCTCGCCGGACCGCCCCGGGGTCGCCGGTCGGGCTCCTCGGTGGGTTCCTCGGTCGGGGCTCTCGGACTGGGTCGGGTTCGTGCCGCCCCCGCAGCGCGCCCTTGGACTCCCAGACGCCCCATTCGCCGGTGGTGCCGGGTGTCTTCTTCTGGGTCCACCACTTGGCGCGGTACTCGGTGCCGTTGTGGCTGGCGGTGTCGCCGCCGACGTAGACCTTCGAGGAGGTCCAGGCCGGCGAGCAGGCGGTCGCGGCGGAGGCCGAGAAGGGGTTGGCGACGATGTAGATCGCGCCGGTCGGTCATCACGGCCAGGGCCGCGGTGAGCGTGGCGATCATCCGTCTTGTTTTCAGTCGTCCTCAATGTTCCTCCCAAAAGTAAAGAGACTTAACTGATAGGTATCTTTATTTTTACGGGAATGCTGATCGAAGTCAAGGCATTCACATCGAAAAATTTCAATAGCCCGGTTACGTCGGAAATGGGAGCGCTCTGACTGACGACGCAGCGCGACGGCGGCCTCCACACTTTCGCTTTGCGGGGCCCCGCTACAGTGGTCTTCGAAGGCAGGCAGGGCCAGAGGGGCGGCACCTTCGCGAAGACACTCGCGAGTCGAGAGCGAGACGCGACGGCACCGCCCCTCACTCGTCCCCTTTGGAAGTCGAGCCCCAATGGTCTTGGGCGGCTTGGCCTCAGAGCCAGCCGTTGCGCCTGAAGCCCCGGTACAGCAGCACGCAGACCAGCGCCATCATGCACCAGCGACGAACGGGTATCCGAGGACCCAGTGGAGCTCGGGCATCTCGTCGAAGTTCATGCCGTAGATCCCCGCGACGATGGTGGGCGCGATGGCGATCGCCGCCCATGCCGAGATCTTCTTCGTGTCCTCGTTCTGCCAGGTGCCGATCTGGCCCTGGTGGGCGGTGAGCACGGTCGTCAGCAGGCTCATGCAGGTCTCGATCGCGGCGTCCACGCGGAGCAGGTGCCCGGCGACCGCCGCCGAAGCCCTGGTGCCGCAACGCCTCCGGTGCCGCCGTGCCGCTGCTTGAGGATGCGGGCGAAGGGCACCAGCGGGCGCACCGCGTTCTGGAACTCCAGGGTCTCGCGGATGAGGAAGTAGATCTCCTGGTTGCGGTCGACGCGCTCGCCGGAGAAGACGGCGCGCTCGAGGTCGCAGACATCGTCGGCGAGGTCCTCGACCGCGCCGTCGTACTGCTCGACGATCGCGTCGAAGAGGGCGTGCGACGACCCCGGGGACGCCCTCGGAGCGGAATTCGGGTTCGGCGGCGAGGCGGTGGCGAACGGCGGGAACGGGATCGACGACGCCGCGGCGGACGGTCACCAGCGAGCGGCCGTCGGTGAAGAAGGTGAGGTCGCCGGTCTCGACCTGGCGGGTCGTCCTCGATGTACCAGACGGTCTTGACGAGGACCATCACCGCGCCCTCGACGACCTCGACCTTGGGGCGGCGGTGCGAGGCTTGTGCGCGGGCGTCGAGGCCGAAGCCGGTCGAGGCCCAGGGCTTCCAAGCGCGGTCGCGAGCAGTCGATGCTCCGGGCGCGTCGAGCTCGACCCAGACGAAGCCGTCGCCTTCGGTCGCTCGGCGGCCGAGCGGAGATCGTCCGCCCCGCCGCGCTCGGTCCTCGGCCCCGGCAGGACCGATCACGGTGTAGTCGATCATCCGCGCCCCCAGTTTGGTCCCACTCGGCGTCTATTCGGCGCGAAGGCGGCGTGTGCGGTCCGCTACGGCTTGCGGCCGATACGGCCGTCCACAAACCCCCACCCACCCGAGAGGGGAAAGAAGCCTGCGGCGATCATCCCGCGCCCGGTCCGACAAAAACCGCCGCCGAACGGCCCCGAGCGGCCGAAGTTCACCGGATCGAGTGAACGGTCGGGATCGCGGCCGCGGCCGGCGCCTCGCGGAGCGCAGCGACAGCCGGAGTCCGTCACGCGTTCGGCGCGATCGAACGCACGGGCCAGTGCGAGCCGCGTCGCGCGGTCGGACGCCATGCGAACGTCGCGCAACCGCGGTCGCCGTCGCCGCGCGGTCAGGTCTCGTAGACGATCCGCTGCGCCGCGTCGTGGGCCAGGCGGGTCAGTTTGCGGTAGTGGTTGAGGAACCGCTCGGTGTCCTCGCCGAAGCCGAGGGTCTGCGCCAGCGCCGCCAGCTCCGCTCCCGACCGCGGCAGGTCGTCGCGCGGGACGCCGCGCGCCAGCGTCATGTCGTTGCGCACCCGCGACACGAACTCCCAGCGCCTCGCGCAGCGCCTCCAGGTCGTCCCGGCTCAGATACCCGGCCGCCGCGGCGGCCTCCAGCGCGGGCACGGTCCGGGTCGTGTGCAGCGAGGCGTCGCCGCCGTGCTCGAGCTGCAGCAGCTGCGCGGTCCACTCGATGTCGACCAGCCCCCCGCGCCCGAGCTTGGTGTGGCCGTTCGGGTCCGCGCCCCGCGGCAGCCGCTCGGAGTCGACGCGGGCCTTCACGCGCCGGAACTCGATCCGCTCGGCCTCGGTGAGCCCGCCGGGCCGGTAGCGCACGCCGTCGGCGAACGCGGTCCATGCCTCGCACAGCTCCGGGTCGCCGGCCACAGGCCGGGCCCGCAGCAGCGCCTGACGCTCCCACAGCCGCGCCCGATCGGCGTAGTACCGCTGGTACGCAGCGAAACTCGGCGCGATCGGGCCGCCCTTGCCCTCAGGACGCAGGTCGAGGTCGATCAGCAGCGGAGGGTCGGCGGTCGGGGCCGCGAGCAGGGTGCGCACCGATTCGACGATCTTCGCGGCGGCCTTGCGCCCGGCGTCGCCTTCACCGGAGTGGACGAACACGACGTCGGCGTCGGAGCCGAAGCCCGTCTCGCGACCGCCCAAGCGGCCCATGCCGATCACGGCGATCGGCGGCGCGTCCGGCACGTCGCGGGCAGCGATGCGCAGCGCCGCGTCGAGCACGGCAGTCGGTGAGGTCGGAGAGGCCAGGCCCACGGCCTGGTCGTCGAGGAGCCCGAGGAGGTCGGCGGCGGCGACGCGGATGAGTTCGCGGCGGCGGATGGCGCGCACCGCGCCGATCGCGGCGGTGGGCTCGGCGTGCCGCGACGGCGGCCTGGCTCATGCCCATCGCGAGTTCGGCGCGCGAGCGCGGCGTGAGGTCGGCGTTGTCCGAGAGGTACCGCAGCGACTGCGGCACGTGGAGCAGCAGGCCGGCGAAGTACCGGGAGGTGCCGAGCAGGCGGGCGAGTCGCACCGCCGCGGGCCCGCCGTCGCGCAGGAGCCGCAGGTACCAAGGGGTGGAGCCGAGTTTGTCGGAGACCTGCCGGTAGGCGAGGAGTCCGCGGTCGGGCTCGGGCGAGTCGGCGAGTTCGTGGAGCACGACCGGCAGCAGCGCCTTCTGCACGGTGGCGGTGCGGGAGACGCCGGCGGTGAGCTTCTTGATGTGCGTCAGAGCGCTGGCGGGGTCGGCGAAGCCGAGCACCGCGAGGCGCGAGGCGGCCTCGGACTCGGTCATGCGCAGTTCGTGCGTGGGCACGCGGGTGACGGCGTCGAGCAGCGGCTTGTAGAGCAGCTTCTCGTGCAGGCGCCGCGCGGTGGTGGCGTGGGCGCGCCAGGCGGCGAGGAACGCCTCGTCGGTCTTGTAGCCGAGGGTGCGGGCGAGGTGGTGGAGCGGTTCGCCGCCTTCGGGAACCCGGTGGGTGCGCAGGAGCCGCTGGAGTTGGAGCCGGTGCTCGACGGTGCGCAGGAAGATGTACGTGTCGGCGAGTTCGTCGCCGTCGCGGCGGGCCAGGAAGCCCGCTGCGACAAGGACTTCGAGGGCTTCGAGGGTGGAGCGGACGCGGAGTGAGGCGTCGCCGCGGCCGTGGACGAGTTGGAGCAGTTGCACGGCGAATTCGATGTCGCGCAGGCCGCCGGGGCCGAGTTTGATCTCGTATTTGCGTTCGGCGCGCGGGACCGATTCGGCGACCTTGCGGCGCATGTCGCGGATGTCGGCGACGACGCCGGGCCGGTCGGCCGCGCCCCAGATGAACGGCTGCACGGCCGCGAGCCAGTCGAGGCCGAGCTGGAGGTCCCCGGCGGCGGGCCGGGCCTTGAGCAGCGCCTGGAACTCCCAGGTGCGGGCCCAGTCCTTGAGGTAGGCGAGGTAGGAGTCGACCGAGCGCACGAGGGCGCCGTGGCGGCCCTCGGGTCGCAGCCCGGCGTCGACGGGCCAGGTGGCGGGGCCGACGATCTGGATCATGCGGGCGGCCTGGCGGGTGGCGAGGTCGAGGTCGCCTTCGGCGACGAACACGACGTCCACGTCGGAGACGTAGTTGAGTTCTTCGGCGCCGGTCTTGCCCATGGCGATGACGGCGAGGCGGGTCTCCCCGGGGATCTCTTCGCGCGCGAGTTCGAGGCCGCGGGCGATGACGGCGTCGGCGAGGCGGGAGAGGGCGTCCGAGGTGGCGGGCAGGTCGGCCCGGCCGGTGAGGTCGAGCGCGGCGATCCGCAGGAGGTTCGCCTTCCATGCGAGGTTCAGCTCGGCGGCGCCGGCGTCGCGGAGGCGCGCGTGTCCGGCGTCCTCGTTCTCGGTGAGCGCGGCTTCGACCTCGGGGTGGGCGCGCATGAAGTCGGCCAGGGCGTTGCTGGCCTCGACGACGGCGAGGCGGGCCTCGTCCGTGCGGGCGCTCTTCTCCGATTCGCTGTCAGGCATCGGCGCTACGAGACGTCGATGACGGGCAGGGACTTCCGTCCGCCTGCGGCGACGCGCGCGAACCGCTGGAGGATCGGCTTCCAGGTGGCGACGATGTGCTCGTCCACTTCGGCGGCTTTGGCGAGGGCGTAGTCGTCGAAGGCGCCGAAGCCGGCGAGCTGTTCGGGGGTGAACTCGAAGTGGGACTGCACGCCCCAGGCGGTGTCGCGGATGCGGAAGACCTCCAGGGCCCCTTGGGGGGAGGCGGCGAGGAGGGTGGCTTCGGGCGGGAGTTCCACGAGTTCCTGGCGGCGCCAGCGGATCACGTCGAGGGTCATGGGGGCGGGCCCGAAGATCATGTCGCGTCCGGCGGCGTCGCGTTTGGCGAGCATGCGCGGCCCGAACGGCTCCTCGCGGTCTTCGATGCGGCCGCCGAACGAGGCGGCGAGCATCCGCGCGGAGGAGCAGATCGCGAACACGGGCGTGGTGTCGGCGACGGCGGTCTCCATGAGGCCGGTGAGGTCGTCGCTCCAGTCCTTGCCGCGCCCGCCGCCGAGGGCGATGAGGGCGTCGTGCCCTCCCGCGGAGTTCGGTACGGCCTCACCGAGGTGGGGCCGTACCGTGTCGAGTTCCATTCCGGCTTCGACGAGCCATTCGGCGGCGCGTCCGAGGCCTTGCGCGGGGTCGTTCTCGATGACGAGTGCGGTGGTCACCACCCCATGCTAATCGGTCAGAGATTGATGTACCGCTTGCGTTCGAACGCCGTCACCTGGGTGCGGTAGTCCTCCCACTCCTGGCGCTTGTTCTTCAGGAAGTAGTCGAACACGTGCTCGCCGAGGACCTCGGGGACCAGCGTGGAGGTCTCCATGACGTCGAGGGCTTCGGCGAGGTTCCCCGGGAGCGGCTGGTAGCCGGCGGCGACGCGCTCCTTGTTGGTGAGCGCCGAGACGTCGTCCTCGGTGCCCGGGGGCAGCTCGTAGCCTTCTTCGATGCCCTTGAGTCCGGCGCCGAGGAGCACGGCGTAGGCGAGGTACGGGTTGGTCGCGGAGTCGAGCGAGCGGATCTCGACGCGGGCCGAGTTCGGCTTGCCGTAGGCCGGCACGCGCACGAGCGCGGAGCGGTTGGCCTTGCCCCAGGAGACGTACGAGGGCGCCTCGGAGATCTGGCCGGGCTGCGGGCTGGTGAAGAGGCGCTTGTAGGAGTTGACCCACTGGTTCGTGATCGCGGTGAACTCGGGCGCGTGGCGCAGGAGCCCGGCGATGAAGGCCTTCGCGGTCTTGGAGAGCCGCTGCTCGTCGCCCGGGTCGTGGAAGGCGTTGTCCTCGCCTTCGAAGAGCGAGAGGTGCGAGTGCATGCCGGAGCCGGGCTGCGTGTTGTACGGCTTGGGCATGAAGGAGGCGGTGACGCCGGAGGTGAGAGCGACCTCCTTGATGGTGTGCCGGAACGTCATGATGTTGTCGGCGGTGGTGAGCGCGTCGGCGTAGCGGAGGTCGATCTCCTGCTGGCCGGGGGCGACCTCGTGGTGGGAGAACTCGACGGAGATGCCGATGCGCTCGAGCGCGAGGATCGCCTGGCGGCGGAAGTCGCGGGCCACGGAGTGCGTGGTGTGGTCGAAGTAGCCGCCGTCGTCCACGGGCTCGGGCTTGTCGCCGGTCTCCGGGAAGATGTCCTTGAACAGGAAGAACTCGATCTCGGGGTGCACGTAGAAGGTGAACCCGCGGTCGGCGGCCTTGGAGAGCGCCCGGCGCAGCACGTGGCGCGGGTCGGCCCAGGACGGTGCGCCTTCGGGGGTGAGGATGTCGCAGAACATGCGGGCGGACTCGCCGATGCCGCGGCCCTCGAACGGGAAGACCTGGAACGTGGTCGGGTCGGGCATGGCGACCATGTCCGACTCGTAGACGCGCGCGAAGCCCTCGATGGCGGAGCCGTCGAAGCCGATGCCCTCGTCGAAGGCGGATTCGAGCTCGGCCGGGGCGACGCTCACGGACTTGAGCGTGCCGAGGACGTCCGTGAACCAGAGCCGGACGAACCGGATGTCGCGTTCTTCGAGCGTGCGAAGCACGAACTCCTTCTGCCGTTCCATGGTGTGTCCTCCTAGGTCCTGGGGCCGCAATTGTCTCACCTGTTTATGTCATGAACGTTAACCCCAGGCAGATGGGCCGTTAATGTGGTAGATGGCCAACGTGAGCGTAGGTACATTAATGAGCATGTTCGCAGGCGAAGTGAAAGAACTGTGGCGATACCCGATCAAGGGCCTGCGGGGCGAGTCCCTGCGCTCTGCGGTGATCGATTTCGACGGCTTGGCCGGGGACCGGCGCTCGGCCTGTTCGAGCCGGGCACCGACAAGGCGGTGTGGGGCGGCAGCCACCCGAAGATGATGGGCTGGGAGGCCGCATTCCCCGCGCAGTGCGGCTGCGCCGACGCCGCGTCGGGCGAGCCGGTCGTGTACGAGCCGGCCGGGGCGGCCTGGGCGGCGGACGACGCGGCGCTGCCGGCCCGGCTGGCCGAGTCGATCGACGCCGCGAAGGGCGTGGAGGTCCGCAAGGTCAAGCGCGACTACGGGCGCATCCTGGTGGTCTTCGAGGCGAGCGTGCGCACGTTGAGCGAGCAGTTGGGCCGCGAGATCGAGGCGTCGCGGTTCCGGCCGAACGCGATCGTGGACGCCGACCTGGAGCCGTTCGCGGAGACCGCGCTCGAGCCGGGTCTTGCGATCCGCTTGGGCGCCAACGAGTTCACCTTGCAGAAGCCGTGCGAGCGGTGCGTGCTGCCGAGCTGGGACCCGACCGGTTCGAACGAGCGCGACCTGGAACTGCACCGGCACATCATCAAGGAGCTCGGCAACCATTTCGGGATCTACCTGCGGGTCAACGACCCGGCCACGGTCAAGGTCGGGGACCCGGTCGCCGCCTGATCGCACCCCGGATCGCGTTCGTGGTGCGAACGCTGCGCGGTGACCGCGGGCAGGCGCACCGCCGCCAAGACGTGAAGACGCCCTGAGCCGGGGATCGGTCGGCTCAGGGCGCATTCCCAGCATAAGACGTTGGTGCGACAAGCTGGGTTCATGCCGTCCGTTCGGTGACCCAGCGGTGGATGAACGGGTACAGCTCCTCAAGGGACGAGGCCGGTCACCGTCGCGCGCGGCCACGGCCGCCCGTAGTGGTCGATGTAGGCGGTCGCGCAGCCGCGGTCGGCGGCCGGGGCGAGGTCGTTGCGGGGGATGTCGCCGATGCTCAGCAGCGCTTCGGCGGGACGCTCCTCCAGCAGTTCGTCGATGATCGCGTCCAGGCCCTCGGGCTTGCCGGCGTCGCCGATCACGTGGTCGAACAGGCCGTCGAGCTCCAGGCGCTCCAGCACCGGCTCGAGGCTCGCGGCGGGCGCGTTCGTCACCAGCGCCACTTCGATGTTGCGCGGCAGGCTCCAGATGAACTCCTGGAAGCCCTTCGGCGCCCAGATGTCGAACTCGCCGGCGGCCATGCGCTTGCGGGTCTCGACGTACGCCTCGTGGCGGATCGCTCGTCGACGCCGAATTCGCCCGCGAGGCGGCGCACCGCGTTGTCGGCGTCGAAGGCGTCGAAAGTGGAGGCGGTCGTGGGCTTGCCGGCGACGAACGCGGCGTGGGCGGACAGGAAGGCGCGCTCGCCTTCGGCGGCGAGGTGGGCGGCCACGGAGCGGGCGTAATGGGTCGCGTGCTCGGAGCCGAGCCGCACGGTGCCGTCGTAGTCGAACAGCAGGATGGCGTCGTTCACGTACTGAGACGCTACGCGAATAGCCGCCCGCCCCAAAGGGCGAAGGCGACCAGACTCACCGGGTCCTTATTCGAAACTGTGGGCCTTCGTGGGGAACTCGCCCGCGCGTACTTCGTCGGCGAACGCCTTGGCGGCGTTCTGGAGGACGTCGGCGACTTCGGCGTAGCGCTTGACGAACCGCTGCGGGCGGCCGCGGCGCATCCCGGCCATGTCCTGCCAGACGAGCACCTGCGCGTCCGTGTCGGGCCCGGCGCCGATGCCCACGGTCGGGATCGGCAGCTGCTTGGTGATCTCGGCGGCCACCGAAGCGGTGACCATCTCCAGGACCACGGCGAACGCGCCGGCCTCGGCGACGGCGTGCGCGTCGGCCTCGACCTCGGCGGCCTGGGCGTCGCGGCCCTGCACCCGGTAGCCGCCGACGGCGTGCTCGCTCTGCGGCTGTGAACCCGATGTGGCCCATGACGGGGATGCCCGCGTTGGTGAGCGCCCGGATCTGGTCGGCCATGCGGCGACCGCCTTCGAGCTTGACCGCGTGGGCCCCGGCCTTCATGAACCGCACCGCGGTCTCGAGGGCCTGGACCGGACCGGACTCGTAGGAGCCGAACGGGCATGTCGGCGACGACGAGCGTCCGCTCGGTCGAGCGGGCGACGGCCGCGACCAGCGGCACGAGCTCGTCGACCGATACCTGGAGGGTGGTCTCGTAGCCGTAGACGTTGTTCGCCGCCGAGTCGCCGACGAGCAGCGCCGGGATGCCGGCCTCGTCGAAGAGGGCGGCCGTGTACATGTCGTAGGAGGTGAGCATCGCCCACTTCTCACCGCGCTCTTTGGCTTCGATGAGGTGGCGGGTGCGGACGCGCTTGACGTTCTTGCCCGGCCCGTACAGGCTCGGGATCTCGTCAGCGCGCTTTTGCGGGGGAATTCGATGTTGACGCCATCGTCGGTACTCCTGAATCTCCTCGTGGCCGGCCGCGCCGGTCCCCGGGCATTACCGATCCAAACTAACGCTCATCGATGTCCTTGTCATCCGGCGAAGCGCTTGCTGTGACAAATCACCCGGGCCCGGGGGCCTGGTGATGCGGCTAATCGGCTTCCCCGGCTTTCCACGGAAGTGGTTCGTGATCGGCAGGCGCCGGTCGCGACCGAACGACTTCACGGTGATCTTCGTGCCCGGCGCGGACTGGCGGCGCTTGTACTCGGCGCGGTCCACGAGCCCGGCGATCCGCTCGACCACGTCGGCCGGGTAGCCCTGCTCGACCAGGTCCTCGCGCCCGGCGTCGCCGTCGACGTAGCCGACGAGGATCCCGTCGAGCACCGAGTAGTCCGGCAGCGAGTCCGAGTCGAGCTGGTCGGGGCGCAGCTCGGCGCTCGGCGGCTTGAGGATGATGTTCTCGGGGATCGGCTCGGTCTCGCCGAGGCTGCGGGCCTTCTCGTTGCGCCAGTTCGCCAGCTCGTAGACGAGGGTCTTGAGCACGTCCTTGATCGGCGCGAAGCCGCCGCACGAGTCGCCGTACAGCGTCGAGTAGCCCACGGCGTACTCGCTCTTGTTGCCGGCCGCGAGCACCAGGTGCCCGTGCTGGTTCGACAGGGACATCCAGATGACGCCGCGCACGCGGGCCTGCAGGTTCTCCAGGGCGAGCCCCGAGACGGCGATCTCGGAGAGGTAGGCGTCGACGATCGGCTGGATCGGCTCGACGATGTGGTGGATCCCGCAGCGTTCCGCCAGGTCGGCGGCGTCGTCGAGCGAGTGCTGCGACGAGTACTGGCTCGGGTTCGCGACGGTGTGGACGCGGTCGCCCCCGATCGCGTCGCGGGCGAGGACCGCGGTGACCGCCGAGTCGATGCCGCCCGAGAGGCCGAGCAGCACCGAGGCGAAGCCGTTCTTGTTCACGTAGTCGGCCAGGCCGAGGCGCAGGGCCTCCCAGACCTCCTCGTGGCGGTCAGCTCGGGCGCGAACGACGGCTCGATGCGGGTCTCGACGGTCGCGGGCTTCTCGGAGAGGACGTGCAGCGAGGCGCTCATCAGCGTCGAGGAGTGGTTCGCGATGTCGCGGCGCCCGGGGGCCGGGCATTCGACGTCGGTGACGAGCAGCTCGGAGGGGAAGCGGCGGGCGCTGGAGAGGAGTCGAGCCGTCGGCGGCGATGATGATCGAGCCGCCGTCGAAGACCAGGTCGTCCTGGCCGCCCACGGTGTTGAGGTAGGCGATCGGGGCGCCGAGCGCGGCGGCCCGCTCCTTGACGACCGCGACGCGCCGCTCGTGCTTGCCCTGCTCGTAAGGCGAGGCGTTGATGTTGACCACGAATCCGGCGCCAGCCTCTTCGGCGACGGTGAACGGCACGCCGCCCCACACGTCCTCGCACACGGTGAAGGCCACATCCACCCCGCCGATGCGCGCGAGGTGCAGTTCGTGGCCGGCGACGAACTACGGTCCTCATCGAAGACCCCGTAGTTCGGAAGGTGGTGCTTGTAGTAGCGGAACAGGACCTTGCCGTCCTGAATCAGCGCCAACGCATTGCGAATGCCGTGTCCGCTGGTCGAGCCCATGGGCCCGTCGGCGTCCAGATATCCGACGGCGACGGGCAGCGATCCGTTCCCGTCCGCGGCGAGTTCTTCGGCGAGTCGGACGAGGCGGTCGCGGCTGGCCTCCACGAAGGAGTGGCGGAGCGCGAGGTCCTCGACCGGGTAGCCGGTGAGGGCCTGCTCGCCGGTCGCGAGCAGGTGCGCCCCGGCGGCCGTGGCCGCGGAGGCGGCACGGCGGATGAGGTCGGCGTTGTGGTCGAGGTCGCCTACGATCGGGTTGTCCTGGGCGAGTGCGATACGGAGCGTCGGCATAGGCCTATTCTTCCGCGCCCGCGCGCCTCCGTCACCGGAGTTCCGCGAAGTGGTCTGGATCAGAGCGAACGGACCAGCAGAACCGCGGAGAGGACGAGGCCGTAGACGACGATCGCGATCCGCAGCGGCCGCTCGGGGATCCTCTGGAAGACGCGCGCGCCGATGTAGCCGCCGATGAACGTGGCGGGCACGAGCACGCCGATCGCCCACCAGGCCACGTCGGCCCAGATGCCGTACATGATGCTCGTGACGATGCCGACGAGCATGGTGCAGAAGTTCTTGAGCGCGCCGACGCGGACGAGCCTCTCCGAGAGGCTCATCGCGATCACGGCGATGAGGATCGAGCCCCAGCGCGGCATTGAAGTAGGAGCCGTAGAGGCAGCCGGCGAACACGCCGATGTGGAGGACCACCGGGTGGAGGTCGCGGCCGCCGTTGAGCTTGGTCACCTTCCGGTTGACCCACGGGCCGACCGCCATGAGGACGGTCGCCGCGAGCACCAGGAACGGCACGATCGCCTCGAACACCGAGTGCGGCGTGTTGAGCAGCAGCAGCGCCCCGAGACCGAGGCGACGAGGGCGGTGGGGATGAGAGCAGCGCGCGGCGCTTCTGGCCGCGCAGGTGCTCGCGCGACCCGAACGCGGCGGCCGCGTAGGCGGGCGCGACGGCGATGCCGTTGGTGGCGTTCGCCTGGAGCGGGGAGCACCCCCACGGCCATCAGGGTCGGGTACGTGATGAGCGAGCCGCCTCCGGCCACGGCGTTGAGGCCGCCGCCGACGAGGCCGGCGAGCAGCAGAGCGGAGACCTGGAGCAGATTCATGGCTCCGGCAGCGTACGCTTGACCGCTGGGACGAGTCGGCCAGGCGGTCGCGGCGGTGCGGGAGACCACATCCGGCGAGGAACGTCCGGGCTCCACAGGGCAGGGTGGTTGCTAACGGCAACCCGGGGCGACCCGCGGGACAGTGCCACAGAGAACAGACCGCCGGCTTCGGCGCGGGTAAGGGTGAAACGGTGGTGTAAGAGACCACCAGCGCGCCGGGCGACGGCGCGGCTCGGTAAACCCCACCCGGAGCAAGGTCAAGAGGAGCCGCGAGGCGCTGCGTGAGGTCCGAGGGCGGCCCGCCCGAGCCTGCGGGTAGGCCGCTCGAGCATGTCGGCAACGGCGGGCCTAGATGGATGGCCGCTCCAACGACAGAACCCGGCGTATCGGCCGACTCGTTCCACCGGCCGCCCGCAGATGATGGGCGGGTGCGAATCTCCGCGGTGTCCGTTCCCGGCGGCAGTGCGCCGAATCGAGGACGCGTATCTGGTCGCGGGCCGGTGGGCGCTGCTGCTCGACGGCATCACGCGTTATCCCGACGACGGCTGCGTCCACGACGTGCCCTGGTACGTGGCGCGGCTGGGGCGGGAGATCAAGCACCGCGTCGGCTCCGTGCAGGCCGGCCTCCCCGCGGTCCTCGATGACAGCATCAGGGGCGTCAGCGGTGAACACCACTCGACCTGCGACTTGAGCAATCCTGTGACTCCCGGGTCTACGGTGGGCCTGATCCGGCGCGAGGCGGACCGGATCTCGTGGCTCCTCCTCGGCGACTGCACCCTGGCGTGGCGGGACCGCGACGGCCGGGTCGAATGCCGGTCGGACGACAGGCTGGCACGGCTCGCCGGTGTGCCGGTCGTATCGGTGGGCGGGGTGCGGCGGTGGCCGGCCGCCTATGTTGCGACGGTGCGCAATCGCGACGGCGGCTACTGGGTCGCCGATGCCGACAGCCGGGCCGCCGCACAGGCGCTCACCGGTTCGATCGAGTTGGACGGGCTCAGCGAGCTCCTGCTCTGCACCGACGGCATCACGCGCCTGGTCGACCGGTACGGCTACGACTGGCCGGAGTTGTTCGAGCGGGTCGCGGTGGACGGCGTCGAGGGGTTGGCGGGCCTCGTGCGCGAGCACGAGCGCGGTGACGCGCGCTTCCATCCGGAGTCGAAGCGGCACGACGACGCCACGGCCGTTCACGTGCGGTTTCAGTTCCTGAGCTGCCTGAGCTCGTAGTGGGCCAGGAGCTTCGCGGTCGCGCGGGTCATCTCCGGGAGGTCGTCCACGGGGTGCCAGCCGGCGTCCCAGACCTCGTGGCCGTCGACGAGGATCTGCGTGGTCTCGGGGTCGCGTTCGAGGTGGAAGACGTTGTCGACCCAGCGGCCGGAGGTGTGGACGACCGCGCACGGGTTCGCCGGGGCCAGTTCCTCGAGGTCCGCTTCGATGCCGGTCTCCTCGGCGAGTTCGCGGCGGGCCCCTTCGACGGGCTGCTCGCGGCGGTTGAGCAGGCCCGCGGGGAGGGTCCAGCGCTTCCCCGGGGGCTGGCGCAGCATGAGCAGGCGGGTGCGGTCGGCGTCCATGACGAGGACGACGGAGCCGAGCGTGTAAGTGGGCGTGGCGATCCGCACGATCCGGCGCCGCATCGGGTGCGGCAGGTTGTAGAACACCACTCCGACAAGGCGCCGCAGCAGCGGCGCCTTCCGGCGCTGCACAGAGGGAGTCACCGCCACACCCTACCCAGAGGACCGGGGCGCCCTGCACGTCGGCGTCGCGCGATCTGAGGGGTTGCCAAGGGCGCAAAGCGAAGCGGCCCGGAGCTTCCGCTCCGGGCCGCTTGCGCGATTGGTCTACTGCGGGCCGAGCTTGCGCGTGCCCGTGTAGTACTCGAAGGTCAGGCCGCCGACGGCGAGCAGGATCGCGACGCCGCCCGCGAACAGCATCCACGGGAGCCAGAACACGACGCCCAGGCCGGCGAACACGGCCGTCAGGGCCAGGCCCAGCGGCCAGTACGAGCCGGGGCTGAAGAAGCCGACCTCGCCCGAGACGTCGGAGATCTCGCCGTCGGGGCGGTCCTCCGGGCGCGGGTCGATGCGGCGGGAGATCACCCAGAACACCAGCCACACCATGCCGGTGAGCAGGCCCGAGAAGATCAGGCCCAGGAAGCCGACCCACTCGATCTCGCCCGGCACGCCGTAGGCGGGGTTCTCGTTGTACCAGGTGACCCATCCGTAGATGGCCGCGAACACGAACATCGAGATCATCACGATGAGGAACAGGCGGTTCTCAGTCTTCACAGCTCTCCCCTAGCTCGCTTCGCCAGTGGCCTGGTCGGTGTCGAACGGGTGGGTCGTGGTCGCGTACGGCTCCTGGCCGATCAGCTCCAGCGCCTCGGGCGTCGACATGCCCTCGACGCGGGCGTTCACGAAGGTCTCGTAGTCCTCCGGCGAGACCACGCGCATCTCGAAGTTCATGAAGGCGTGGTAGGCGCCGCAGAGCTCGGCGCAGCGGCCGACGAAGACGCCCTCCGACTTGAAGTCGACCTCCCACTGGGTGGTCTGCGCGTCCGAGCCCGGGATGAGGTCGCGCTTGAAGAGCAGGTCGGGCACCCAGAAGGAGTGGATGACGTCCTCGGCGTTGCCGACGAAGCGCACGTCCTCCTGGTTCGGGACCACGATGATCGGGATGTAGTCCGAGTCGCCGGTCTCGGTGACGGGCTGGCCGTCGGCGCCGAGCAGCGGCTCGCAGGTCTCGTCGGAGTACGTGAACTGCCAGTTCCACTTGAACGCGGTGACGTTCGTGCAGTTTGTCGGCTCGTCGCTCATCTCGGTGACGTTGTCCTGCACGATGACCGTGTAGTAGAACAGGATGCCGATGAGCACGAACGGCAGCGCCGTGAAGGTGAGCTCGGCGGGCAGGTTGTACTTGGTCTGGCGCGGCAGCTCGGTGTCGCTGTCCTTCTTCTTGTACGCGAAGATGCACCAGAAGGTCAGGGCCCACACGATGACGCCGACCGCGAGGGCCGCAATGGTGGAGCCGACCCACAGATCGAACATCTGCTCGGACTGGGACGTGGGGCGCGTGCGCGGCCAGCCCAGGTAGAACGCGTCGTCAAGGCTGCACCCCGCGAGCACGATCGGGAGCAGCGCGGCGATCCCGGTGAGACCTATCGCGCGGCGGGCTCGGCCGCGACGTTCTCGGGACGGTTTTCCGACCACCTGTCTCATGCCTTTCTCAGCGCTCGGCTCCGCGTCCGCCGCCGGGCGGGCGGCAAGGCGCAGATCTTGACGGCAAGAGCCTACTGCTTGGCCCGGGCCCGGGAGTGCAAGGGGTTGGGTTCGCGGCGAGATGTCTTCTACATTTGACAGGTGACCGACACGTACTTCGACGGCGCGACCGCGCAGCCGCCCCATCCGGCGGCCCGCGACGCCTATGCTGCGGCTTTGTCGGAGGGCTGGGCGGGCCCCGGCAGACTGTACACATTGGGCCGGAGGTCGCGGATGCTCCTGGAGGCCGCGCGCCAGTCGGCCGCCGCCTCCCTGGGCGTGAGCCCTGATGAGGTCACTTTCACATCAAGCGGGACACAGGCCGTGCACGCGGGCGTACTCGGCGTCATCGCAGCCCGGAGCGAGCCGGGGCCGCTGGTGCACAGCGCCGTCGAGCACTCCTCGGTGCTGCACGCCGCCGCCTGGCACGAACGTTCGGGCGGGACCGCCGTAGCGGTGCCTGTGGACCGGCTCGGCCGCGTCGACGCCGATCCCCTCGCAGGCGTCGAGGACGCCTCAGTGCTCGTCGTGCAGAGCGCGAACCACGAGGTCGGGACCCGACAGCCGATCGCGGCCGTCGCGGCGAACGCCCAGGGCGTACCGCTGGTGTGCGACGCGGCGGCGAGCCTGCCGTGGGAGCCGGTGCCCCAGGGCTGGTCGGTGCTGGCGGCCAGCGCCAGGAAGTGGGGCGGGCTGGCCGGGGCCGGGATTCTGGTGGTGCGCAAGGGGACGCGCTGGCGCAACCCGTTCCCTGGGGAGGACTCCTCCATCCGGGAGGCGATCGGCGAGATCGACGTGCCGGCGGCGGTGGCCGCGGCGGCCTCGCTGCGGGCGGTGACCGCCGAGCGCGAGTCGTTGTCGAAGCGGGTGCGGGCGATGACCGAGCGGATCCGGGAGCACATCGTCGATACGGTGCCCGAGGTGGAGCTGCCGGGCGATCCGGTGGACCGGCTGCCGAACATCGTCACGTTCTCGTGCCTGGGGGTGGACGGCGAGGTGCTGCTGACGGAGTTGAACCGGGCGGGGTTCGCGGTGTCGTCGGGTTCGGCGTGCGCTTCGACGCGGTTGCGGCCTTCGCATGTGCTGCAGGCGATGGGCGTGCTCAGCCATGGGAACGTGCGGGTGTCGCTGCACCGGGAGACCACCGAGGACGAGGTGGACCGGTTCCTGGAGGTGCTGCCGGGGATCGTGGAGGGCA
Organism: uncultured Actinomycetota bacterium; assembly: GCA_963740955.1. GTDB lineage: Bacteria > Actinomycetota > Actinomycetes > Mycobacteriales > Micromonosporaceae > Glycomyces. The sequence goes on along the minus strand of CAVUGC010000022.1, from coordinate 93,353 downwards.
TCCGGCGGCTGTCGCGGTAGTTCGGGGGCGCGGTGGGGCGAGGCCTGCGCGCCTTCGATTCATGCGTGCGGCTCGGACGCTGCATCGGGTTGCCGACCAAGGCGGGCGCTGGCAGGATTCGGGCCATGCCGACCCCCTCGCGCCAGATCCGCGCCGTCTTCGACGCCGAGACGATCACCGTCTACCAGGCGTACTCCCCCGCCATCGCCGCGCCGGCGCTGGCGGCGCAGACGTTCGTGGCGCCGTTCAAGCGCGAGCGGATGACCTGGATCAAGCCGTCGTTCCTGTGGATGATGTACCGCTGCGGCTGGGCGTCGAAGCCCGGTCAGGAGCGCGTCCTCGCGGTGCGGATCATCGCGCGAGGGGTTCGCTTGGGCCCTGAAGCATTCGTGCGGGAGCCATCCCGCCGAGGGTGAGGACGTGGAGGACTGGAAGGCCCGGCTCTCCGCGGCTCCGGTGCGGATCCAGTGGGACCCCGAGCGCGGCCCCGGCTTGGAGCGGCTGGAGCACCGCTCGATCCAGATCGGCATGTCGGGCGAGGCCGTGGACCGCTATGTCGGCCAATGGATCACGGGGATCAAGGACGTCACCGACCTGGCCGTGCGCATCGGTGCGGCGGTCGCGGCCGGGCGCGGTGACGAGGTGCGGCACCTGCTGCCGGCCGAGCGGGCGTATCCGTTGACGGACGAGCTCGCTGCGGCTGCGGGGGCCTCTCAGGCCAGGCCGTAGGCGTCCAGGATCGAGTCGAGCATGGCCTCCTGGGTTGCGGCGCTGTAGGTGTCGGGGTCGAAGCAGGCGAGCTGGGCGGCGCCTTCGGTGGCGCCGACGAGGGCGAGGACGGCGGTGTCGACGCGTTCGGGGGCCCAGTCCGGGGCGGAGGCGGCCACGAGTGCGGCGACGCGGTCGCGCCAGGCGCGGTTGTTCTTGCGGTGCAGGGCGATCAGTTCCTCGTCGCCGACTGAGGCGGCGAGGAATCCCATCCAGACCAGTGCTTCCTGTGCCGAGTCCTCGTTGAGCGCCATGCCTTGGGCGAGGATCGCGCGCAGGGCCGCGTGGGGCCTGCCTTGGCCTCCGAGGCTGTTCGACGGCGCACTCGCGTGCGGGCGTGGGAGAGGTCGCGGGCGTGGGCGAGCAGGGGCTTCGGCGGCTTGGGAACCGGTGTATGAACGAGGCCTGGCTGGACCCGGCCTCGGCGGCGACGGCGTGCATCGTGAGGCGTCGATCCTCCCGCCCGGCCCCAGGATGCTCCACCCCGCCTTCGACATCCGCTCCCGCCGCTGCCCGCGACCGCCTGGCGCGGCGATGGCCGCTCCTCGACAAGGGCGACAAGACGACGGGAACACCTGGTCACTCCAGATCCGTACGACGAGGACCTGCTGATGTTCATCATCCGCCACCTCGACCATCGAAGCCCGCGACCGGGACGATCCGCAGGGCGCGGAACCCGCGCACGAGCCAGCGCGCCGAACTCGACGCAGCGCCACGGCTGCGACGACGACTACCGGGGACCCCTGCTGTTCCCGGCCCGGCGCACGTCTGGCTTCCTCATCGCCTCGGGCCCGACGGCGAGGCGATCGAGTGCGGCGCGCTCCGTGAACTCGACGCCGAGTCCGCCGAGGTCAAGCCATGTACGCGGCCCCGGATCGCGCGGTTCGGCGTGGCGGCGGCGCCTCGCCGCATCGGAGGACGCTGCCGAGAGCGCGGCCGGACGCCGTGGCTCGACCGGCGTTGCGCAGCCCGACGCGATCCGCTTCTACGAGCGCGAGGGTTACACCGGATCCCCGTTCGGGCCTACGCCGACTGGGACATCTCGGTCGGCTACGCGGAGTCCCTTGTGTAGGAATTTCGGGGGCGCGGGGCAACCCGGCCGTGGTTCGCCGCGTATTCCTCTCACACCCCCTGCCCGCGAGAGGGATCCCCCGACGCAGCGGTCCCCGTCACACCGTGAGGGCGCGGCCGGAGCGGCCGCACGACTGACGTCCCTTGCGGCCCTCCGTGCCTGCACGCGGACGCGCCCAGCAGGAGCAGCTCGAAGAGGAGGCGAGTCGACCTCGCTGCCCGGCTGGACGAGAACGACGGGCCCGCCAGGAGCTGTACGAGATCGAACCGAAGGTCACCCGCGTGTGCCTGAGAACGAGGGTTCTCGGTGCATGACGAGCCGCGCTGTTCCAGGTCATGGTGATCGGCTCGACGGGCGGTCCCAGGAGGAGTACTACGGCTTCCAGGACTGGCTGCCCGAGCCGATCGGCCGCCAGATGGGGCTTCGGGCAGTGGATCTGGCAGAGCGAGGACGGACGGCTGATCACGGCGTACAACGAGCTCCGGTTCCCCGACGAGCCGGAGGTCAGGAGGAGGAGGCCCCGGAGAACTCGGCGTTCGAGGCGCTCGACGTCGAGGACCAGATCGCCTGGTACACGGTGTTCATGGGCGAGGAGCGGATGGGGTACGACGCCGCGCCTGGATGCTGCGGAACCCGACGCCACCCAGGAGGAGTACGACCAGCGCCGCTCCGAGATCGAGCCGGCCAAGGACGACGGCTCGATCGAGGCGAGACGGAGACCTCCCGCCGAAGCCGGGCGGCGGCGACTGGCGACGATCGAGGCGCTCTACGGGCGAACCGCAGCTGGTCGAGGAGGAGATTAGGAAGGGGTCGAACCGGGCCTGACGATCTATACGTGGTAGTACCGCCTAAGGCGCCCGTGGTCCCGTCGACCGATCTGGCGTCCATCGAAGCGGAGACCCAGGAGGCCTCGGACGCGTTCCTGACGTGCGTCACCGAGCGCGGCTTCGCGGATGGGAGTTCCAGACGGGAGCTGGCTGCCGGTGGTCCAGTACTTCGACCAGATCTACCTGGGCGAGGACTACGAGCCGTTCGAGGGGCCGGGCGCCGACGACATCGCCGCGGTGATCCCGGAGGCGCCGCCGACCTTCCCGACGCTTCGAGGGCAAGAGGCGTACGAGATCGAGATGGCCGTCGCGTTCGCCGACTGCGCCGACGAGGTCGAGTACCGCGAGGCGGTCATCGCGGCGTCCGATGCGGAGGAGCAGGCGGCCTACGCGGCGATCGAGACCGAGCTCTGCGCCTACCAGGCAACTCCGCGATGCGCTGAAGACCGCGAGGATCTCCTGGAGGCCGGAGCGCCGGCGTCGACGAGCATCCCGTGGCGGGGTCGCGCTGATGCGCGGCCCGCTATCGGTAAGGTGAACCAGAGCCCCGCAAGCACCTCGGCCTCATGCGACGACTGGTACACGGTCCTCCCGTCGCCGGGCCTCCATCGCCAGCTGAGCCGCACGCGTTGACTCGCCGCACCGGGCGATCGCCTGCTCAGGCGCGAACAAGCCGAACGCTTCGATCTCCCCGGCCCGGGGCCGGACGAGGTGGTCCGTCGACGACGCCCGCATCGAAGAGGTAGAACGTCAGCGGCTCCGCGACATATCCGTGTCGGTCAGCCAGTCGAGCACGAGCAGGCCGCCCACCTGCAAGTCCAGGCCGATCTCCTCCTTGATCTCGCGGGCGCACCCCTCGTCGGCGACTCGCCGCGGTCCACCCAGCCGCCGGTGAAACCCATTCGTCTCGGAGGCCGGCTTGACCAGGAGCACCGGTCCTCAGGGTCGGTGATGAATGCGGCAGCCACCCTGCCAGAACCGCGATTCGGTCGATGCGCGCTGGGCGCTGACCTTCGATGTTCGACATGCGGCCGACCGTATCGGACTGCGCCGACACCACAACCGCAATCGACGGCCGCAGGCTCAAGCGCGGAAGGCGGCCTCTACCGCTTCAAGGTTCGCGGTCCACCAGGTGATCAGGCGGTGGTCCCTGAAGAACAGGTCGTCGCAGCCGGGATCGTCGCGGCCGTAGTGGAAGTCGAGCTGCCAGCAGTGGGCGAGGATCTTCCACCAGCGGAGGCGGGCGGCAGCGGCGAGGTCGCCCGGGTCGACCGGGCGGACGCTGCGGTAGCCGGTGAGGAACGCGGCGATCTTGGGCAGGTCGATCCGGGCGGCGGGCGTGCAGAACTGGTAGGCCGCGGCGCGGGCGAGCTCCTCGGCGTAGGAGCCGACGCGGACGCGGTCCCAGTCGATGGCCGCGTGGATCCGCTCGCCGGACCAGATGAGATTGAAGTTCTGGCAGTCGCCGTGGGTCCAGCCGGTCGGGCCGGTCGTGGGCCCGCATCCGGACGGAGGCGGGCGTTCGCGGCGATCAGCTCGAGGCGATCGCGGAGGACCGGGGCGGCGGCGCGATCGAACGAGTCCCGGGCGGCGTTCCCGCTGGCCAGTTCAGGAATCGTTCGGTCTCGGCAAGCGCGGACCCGGGGTCGGGGACATTGACGGAAACGGTTGCGGTGCAGGGAGACCGAGCGCGGCTCCGCGAGGACCTCATGGATGCGGGCGATCACGGCGCCCATGTGCTCGGCCTGAGCGAGCGACATCTCCGCGCCCGGCTGCGTGCCGTCGACCCACGCGCACAGGTAGTAGGCGTTGCCGCCCGTCTCGTGGACGAGTTCGCCGGCGTCGGTGGCAAGGGGCCGCGCGATCGGGACGCCGCTGCGGCGACGCGGTCGAGGAGGCCGAGGTTGCGGCGGACCGCGGCCGGGTCGCGATCCGTGAGGTGCTTGAGGGCGAAGCGGCCGCGGTCGGATTCGAGGAACCAGTTCCGGTTCATCCGGCCGTCGGGAAGCGGGCGGACCTCGCGGAGTCCGCCCAGCCGGTAGGCGGCGGCCAGCGCTTCGAGATCGGCGGGCGGGGCATCACTCGGCGGCTGCGGGTCCAGTGTCACCACGGGAGGCTAGCGGGCGGCGGCATGCCGCGCAACGGCGTTGCCGGGGACGGCGGTCGCCGGGGCGGGTGAGGGCCGCCCCGACGCCTTGCGGGGGTCGCTATTTGACGGCGTGGGTGACGTCCCGTTCCTCGGCGTAGAAGCAGGCGGTGGGGTGTGTGCCCTTGTTCCCCGCGTCCAGGGTGGGGACCTCTTCGGCGCAGTGGTCCGTGGCCTTCCAGCAGCGGGTGCGGAAGCGGCAGCCCGAGGGCGGGTTGATCGGCGACGGCACGTCGCCTTGCAGGATGATCTCCTCGCGCCGCCCGCGCAGGTCCGGATCGGGGACGGGGACCGCCGAGAAGAGCGCCTGGGTGTACGGGTGGCGGGGCTGGTCGTAGATCTCCGCGCCGGTGCCGCGCTCGACCACCTTGCCGAGGTACATGACCGCGACCTCGTTGGCCATGTGGCGCATCACCGACAGGTCGTGCGCGATGAACACGTACGCCAGGCCCAGCTGTCCTGCAGCCGCTCGAGGAGGTTGATGACCTGGCCCTGGATCGAGACGTCCAAGGCGCTCACCGGCTCGTCGCAGACCAGCACCTGGGGGCGCAGCGCCAGGGCGCGGGCGATCCCGATGCGCTGGCGCTGGCCGCCGGAGAACTGGTGCGGGTAGCGGTTGACGTGGTCGGGGCTCAGGCCGACCATGTCGAGCAGGTCCTTGACCTCGTTGGTGCGCTGGCCCTTCGGGATGACCTCGGGGTGGATCTCGAACGGCTCGCCCACGATGTCGCCCACGGTCATGCGCGGGTTGAGCGAGGTGTACGGGTCCTGGAACACCAGCTGGATGTCCCGGCGGAACGGCCGCATCCTGTGCGAGGACAGGCCGCCGATCTCCTTGCCCTGGAGTTTGATCGAACCCGAGGTGGGGGTCTCCAGGCCGACCAGGAGCTTCGCGAGGGTGGACTTGCCGCAGCCGGACTCGCCGACCATGCCGAGGGTCTTGCCCGGGTACAGCCGCAGGTCCATGCCGTCGACGGCCTGCACATGGCCCACGGTGCGCTTGACGACGATGCCGCGCTGGATCGGGAAGTGCTTCACCAGGTCCGTCGCTTCGAGGATCGGCTCGGTGTTCGTGTTCGCTTGGCCGAGTTCAGCGTTCATCGGCGTAGACCTCCTCGGCGAAGTGGCAGCGGCTGCCGTGGCCGGACGGCGGGTTCGAGCCACGGCGGGTCCGCCTCAGCGCATTTGTCTTCGGCGGTGAAGCACCGCGGGTGGAACGGGCAGCCGCTCGGCAGGCTCGCCGGGTTCGGCGGCAGGCCGCGGATCACCTCGAGTTCCCTGCCGACCGTGTCCACGCGGGGAATCGAGCGCAGCAGGGCCTTCGTGTACGGGTGGGCGGGGCGCTTGAACGTGTCGCGAATGCCGGCGCGCTCGACCACCTCCCCGGCGTACATGACCGCGACGTCGTCGGCGACGTCCGCGACCACGCCGAGGTCGTGGGTGATCAGGATCAGCCCCATGTGCGGTCGGCTGGATGCGCTTGAGCAGGCGCATGATCTGGGCCTGGACCGTGACGTCGAGCGCCGTGGTCGGCTCGTCGGCGATCAGGATCTCCGGGTCGAGCGCGAGCGCCATCGCGATCATGACGCGCTGGCGCATACCGCCGGAGAACTGGTGCGGGTAGTGACCGACGCGGTTCTTCGCATCGGGGATGCCGACGAGGTCGAGCATCTCGATCGCCTTTCTTCGCGTCGGCGCGGCTGAGGCCGCGGTGGACGCGGAACAGCTCGCCGATCTGGAAGCCGACCGACCACACCGGGTTGAGAGCCGAGAGGGCGTCCTGGAAGACGATCGCGATGTGGTTGGCGCGCACGCTCCTGCGGGTCTCCTCGTCGAGTTTGAGGAGGTCGACGCCGTGGAGCCGGACCTCGCCGCCGTGATGTGGGCGGGCGGGGTGTCGAGGATGCCCATCATGGCCTGGCTGGTGACGGACTTGCCGGAGCCGGATTCGCCGACGATGGCGAGGGTGCGGCCCAGTTCGAGGGTGAAGCTCGCGCCGCGGACCGCCGGGATGCGGATGCCCGCAGGCGGAACTCGACGCGGAGGTCGTCCACTTCGAGCAGCGGGCGGTTGGGGTCGACGCCGGGAAGCGTGTCGCCGACGACGCGGATGCGCATGGTCATGCGGTCACCTCAGCTTCGGGTCGAGGGCGTCGCGCAGGGCGTCGCCGAAGGTCGCGAACGCGAACACGGTGATGAGCAGGAAGCCATCGGCCAGGCCACAGGTACAGGTACCCGCCGGCGGCCCAGCCGGTGCCCTCGGCGAGGAGGATGCCCCAGCTCGTCGCGGGCGGGCGGACGCCCAGGCCGAGGACGCGAGCACGGCTTCGGTGACGATGATCCCGCCGACGTGGTCGGCACGATGGCTGTGACGGGCACGATCGCGTTGGGCATGATGCGGCGGAACATGATCCGGCGGTCCTTGGCGCCCAGGCAGCGCGCGGCGGCCACGTAGTCGAGGTTGCGGGCTCATGGTCGCCGCCCGCACGTACCGGGCGAACTCCATCCAGCCGAACACCGAGAGCGCCAGCGCCGCGGGGGCACCGAGGCTATGAGGTTCTCGGAGCTGCCGCGGCCCCGGAAGAGCGCCAGGAGGAGCAGCGCGCCGAGGAGGAACGGCACGACGATGAAGACTTCGAGGGCGCGGGAGATGACCCCGTCGGTCCAGCCGCCGTAGCACCCCGAGAGGATGCCCATCACGAGCCCGATGAGGACGCCGATGAGGATGACCCTGACGGCCAGGAGCAGGGTCGGCCTGGTGCCGTAGACGAGGTTGGCGGCGAAGTCGCAGCCGAACGCGTCGGTGCCAGCGGGTGGTCGCCGGTGAACCAGGTGTCGGGTCGCTGCTTGGCGAGCCGCCCCGAGCAGCTGCGCGGGTCGGCGTCGGTGAACAGGGTCGGGAAGAGCGCCATGGCGACCGCGACGAGGATGAGCAGGGCGGCGATGAGCACGTCGACCCGGCGGACCATGCGGTGGAAGGCGTCCTTCCACAGGGAGGCCTGCGGGGCGTCCTCGGTCTTGAGGACGCCGGGCACGGCGTCGGGGAGGGGTCCGGTGCTGTCAGGCATAGCGAATCCTCGGGTCGAGTACGGCGTAGAGGAGGTCGACGAGCAGGTTCACGGCGAGCACGACGACGGCGATGATGACGAACGAGGTGATCACGATGCTGACCTCGGTGGTGAGGAGCGCGTTCCACAGGAGCTGGCCCATGCCGGGGATCTGCACGATGCCCTCGGTGACGACGGCGCCGGTGAGGATGAACGCGAAGTTGTAGCCGATCGCGGTCACGACGGGGATGAGCGAGTTCCGGACGATGTGGACGCGGGCGACGCGGCTCCTGCTGAGGCCCTTGGCGTGTGCGGTGCGCACGAAGTCGGCGTGGTAGTTCTCGAGCTGGCTGGCCCGCACCAGCCGGGTCATGCTCGCGAGTCCGGCGGTGCCGAGGAGCAGGCCGGGGATGATGATCGTCATCCACGGGTAGTCGACGTCGTAGGTGGGTCTGAAGAGCTGGCCATGGCCGCGTCGTCGCCGAACACGCCTCTGACCCAGCGGGTCAGGGGCACGGCGACGAGCTAGGTGTAGATCAGCATGATGAGGAACACCGGCACGGAGTCGACGAGGATGGTGCTGCCGCGGACGGTGTGGTCGATGCTGCCGCGGTGGCGGGCGGCCCAGGAGCCGAACACCATCGCGACGACCACGAGGGTGATGATCGAGAAGGCGAAGAGCCGCAGGGTGTTCGGGATGTAGACGGCGAGGAGCTCGCCGACGTCCCGGTTGCCGCTGAGGGTGGTGCCGAGGTCGCCTGCGACGTAGGCCTGGAGCCGGTCGACGAACGGCGCGACGCAGGGGTCGCCGAGGCGGTCGTAGCAGGTGTTGTCGAGGCCGTACATGGCTTCCACCTGCGCGAGCGCGGCGGGGTTCGGAGTGCGGTCGCCGAAGAAGAGGCGGGCCGGATTGCCGCGGACCTGGACCGAGAGTGCCATCAGGCAGTGCATCAGGAAGAGCACGAGTCCCAGGGTGAGCAGCGCCTGCAGCAGTCGGCGAATGACGTAGCGTCCCATGGAAGTTGTTCCCGTTCCATTTTCAGGCGGCACAGCAGGCGGCACAGCAGCGGCGAGCGGGACGGCGTCGGGCGGGGTGGGCGGACCACCGCGACTGGAGGTCGCGCCGTGGTCCGCCCGCACTTCGGAAGCGCCGGAGCCGTGCCGCTGCCGGCTACTGGACGACGTGACCTCGCGGAGTTCGCAGTCGCCGCCGGGACCGAGGTAAATCGGGTTGAGGACGACGTTGTCGACGTCCTCGCTGTAGAACTTGTTGTCTGCCGAGTAGACGACGGGGCGCCCGGCATGTCCTCGGCGAGGATCGCCTCGGCTTCGGCGTAGAGCGGACCGCCTCGTCGAGGGTCGCGGCGCCGGCGGCGACGATCGTGGCGTCGAACTCGGGGTTCTCGTAACCGAGTCGTTCATGGCTCGCCGCCGCCGAAGACCGGCGTCAGGAAGTTCTCGTTGAGGTTGTAGTCCGGGCCCCACCGGTAGCGGAACGGCCCGTCGACGGTGGCTCGTCGCGGGCGGTCAGGAACTCGGGCCACTCGAGCGGGACCAGCTCGTACTCGATGCCGAGGGTCTCCTTGATGGAGTTGCCGACGGCCCGGAAGAGGTCTGGTTGTCGGCGGTCTCGTTGTACCAGAGCTGGAACTCCTCGCCCTCGGGCCAGCCGCCGGCCTGCTCGAGCAGGTCCTTGGCGACGTCGGGGTCGTAGGTGCAGTACTCGCAGGCGCCGGTGCCGCCGCCGAGGATGGAGGCGGGGATGAAGCCGTCGGCGGGGACGCCGCGGCCTTCGCCGATGACGGTGAGCACGGCTTCGCGGTCGATGGCGGCAGAGAAGGCGCGGCGGAGGTTGACGTCCTGCCACTCCTCCATCCACAGCGGGAATCCGAGCGCGGTGATCGAGGTGCCCGGCTGGGTGACGAGGCGCTCGGTGAGCTCCGGGTCGTTCATCGCGGTCTCGAAGTCGGCCGCGCGGGGCGGCAGACGTCGATGTCACCGGTCTGGAAGTCGTCCCAGCAGTCGTCTCCGCCGATGTAGAGGTGCCAGATGACGCTGTCGATCTGGGCCGGCATGTCGCCGGCGTAGTCCTCCCAGCGGACGGCGGTGCCGCCGGCCTCGATGTCGTACGGCTCTTCGAGCATGAAGGGGCCGTTGCCGATCGGCTTCCCCTTGCAGGCTTCGAGGTCGGCCAGGCACTCCTCGGCGATCGGCAAGAACGCCTCGTAGCCGAGCATCGTCGCGAAGCCGATGAACTGCTCGGCGAGCTTGACCTCGATGGTGAGGTCGTCGACCGCGGTGACGCCGGAGAGGGTGTCGGTCTCGGGTTCGGGGTACTCGGCGACCTCGGGTCGGCCCACTGGTCCTCGGGCAGCGGCGCGGGGTTCATCTCGGCGTAGCCCTCGAAGCGGCCGAAGAAGTAGTTCAGGCCGGCCACGTTGGGGCCGTATGCGGTGTGGTCCCAGGAGCGGATGAAGGCGTCGGCGTTCACCGGCTCGCCGTTCTGGAAGGCCAGGCCCTCCTTGATCTTGATCGTCCAGGTCTGGTTGTCCGTCGTGGAGATCTCCTCGGCGACGAGGTTCTCCGGCTCGCCGGTCTTGTTGTCGTAGTAGACCAGGCCGTCGTAGACGTTCTTGATGATCCGGTAGCCCTCGGACTCGCCGGAGCCGCCGACATGAGGCTGCGGACCTCGCCGATCTGCATGTTGACGGTGCCGCCGCCGCCTCGCCGCCGCCACCTACGTCGTTCGGTCGCCGGTGCAGGCGGCCAGTGCGAGAGCGGCGGCGGCCAACTGCGGCCGCCGTATCGCATTCGTTTCACGAGGTCTCCAGAGCGTGAGTGGGTCGTGGGATAACTCACACCATGGCGCACAACACAGCTAAAAGATAGAGTACGTTGTGGAATCGTTACCGTGCAGACGGTAAGCAGAGACCTTGGGCGCAATCATTTCGTCCGTATTGCCTGCGGAATCCCAATTAGTGAGACGCAAGTTTCCACTGTGCGCCCAAGGGGCGCTTGTGATCACCTCGCGACGGACGTCCCCCGTGCCGCGAGGTCACTCCGGCAGGAGGTACGCGGAGGCCTCGGCCGCCGCGGCCGGGCCGTAGGACTGCTCGAGCCGGTGCACGAACTCGACCGGGTTCACCGCATAGCCTTGCGGCCCCACGGTTTCGAGGGCCAGCGCGGTCATCTGCGAGCCGACCTCGGCGGCGCGGCGCAGGCCCATCCCCAGCCCAGTCCGGCCAGGAGGCCGGCGGCGAAGGCGTCGCCCGCGCCGGCGGGGTCGATGATCTCGCGGGCGCGCGCGAACGGCACGCGGATGCGGTCCATGTCGTGGCCGGCGACCTCGACGCCGTCCTGGTCGAGCGTGGTCACGCGGACGCGGACGCGCTCGAGGATCTGGTCGTCGCTCAGGCCGGTGGTGGCCTGGAGCAGTTCGTAGCGGTCCTGGCTCGTGACGAGGAATTTGGCGCCGGTGAGGAAGTCCACGGCCTCGCCGCCTTCGAGTTCGCCGGGGTCGGCGCTGAACTCGAGGCCGAGGTCGCGGCACTGGTCGGCGTAGGCGTGCATGGCCTTGGCGTCGCCGGGACCGATGTGGACCAGGCCGAGGGTGCCGCCGCGCTCCATGACGTCGATGAGGTCGAGCTCGTCGCCGTCGAGCACGACCGGCGCCTGGCCGAGTCTGCTCATGCCGTGGCCGACCGCGGGAGCGGTCGTTCCGGTGACGGCGGTCTTCATGCCTTGCACGACAAGTGGCACAGCGATAGTCCTCGTTCATTCGGGACATTTGGGAGCGAGCGGACAAGATAGCGCAGCCCGGCCGACTTGCGTTCGGCCGGGCTGAAAGCAACGCGGCGGTCGGTCCGGTCCGGGCCTTGGGGCCCGCCGAGTGGAGAACTGGCGAGGCTTCGTGGCGAAGCTCGTGCTCAGAGCGAAGCGGCACGTGCGAGGCGCGAACCGCAGTCCAGTTCTTCTCTCAGGAGTCCCTGCCGGGCCACACGGACCGTTGCCGCTAGTGGAACGAGTCGCCGCAGGCGCAGGAGCCCTGGGCGTTCGGGTTGTCGATGACGAAGCCCTGGGCGTCGATGCGGTCGGCGAAGTCGATGTTCGCACCGATGAGGTAGGGGATGCTCATCTTGTCGACTACGACGCCGAAGCCCTCGTAGTCCTGGACGGTGTCGCCTTCGCGCACGTCGGTGTCGAAGAACAGGCCGTAGCGGAGGCCGGAGCAGCCGCCGGGGCTGACCTCGACGCGCAGTCGGAGGCCTTCTTCGCCCTCCTGCTCGATCAGGGCTTTGACCTTGGTGGCAGCCGCTTCCGTGAGCACGACGCCGACTTTGCTGGCGTCCTTGTCCTTTGCCTCTCAGTCGGCCTGCTGGGTGGCGCTCACTGGCAACTCCCTCGTGTGTGTGCGAGATCCAAGTCGATCGGGTCTCTTCGACAGGTCAACAGTACCCAACGGCATGGCAGGTGTCGCTATTCCGGCGAGGTCACATACCGAGGTGTGACGAGTTCCTGTCGAACAGTTCTCGACGGTACCTACTCTTGCCGGTCCTTCGCCACCTTCTCGGCGAGGGAGGTGAGGCCTTCGACGGGTCGGCGCATGGCGGCCTCGGGGCTGCCGAGGAGTTCGGTGACGGAGTGGACGCCGGCGAGGTCGGGGTGGGACGTCGAGGTCGGAGCGGCCGGCCATGACCAGGCAGGGCTTGCCGTGGGCGGTGGCGCCGGAGGCGACCTCGGCGGCGAGTTTGCCGCGGAGGCTCTGGGCGTCGAAGGAGCCCTCGCCGGTGATGACGAGGTCTGCTGCGGCGATCTTGGCGTCGAGGCCGACGGCGTCGCAGGTGAGGCGGGCGCCGGACTCGCGGTGGCCGCCGAGGAGGAAGAACGCGAAACCCAGGCCCCCGGCCGCGCCGGCGCCGGGCTGCTCGGAGGCGCCCACGGGGCCGAGCTGCCGTTCGGCGAGTTCGGCGAAGGCCGAGAGGGACATCTCGAGGAACGGCAGGGCGCTGCCGGTGGCGCCCTTCTGCGGGCCGAACATGTAGGTGGCGCCGTGGGGGCCGAGGAGCGGGGAGTCGACGTCGGTGGCGGCGATGAACTCGACGCCGCGGGTGCGGGCGTGGCCTTCGATTGCGGCGCAGGCGGAGAGCACGCCGCCGCCGTAGGGCAGGGCGGCGCCGGTCGAGTCGAGGAGGGTGAGGCCGAGGGCGGTGAGCATCCCGGCGCCGGCGTCGTTGGTGGCCGAGCCGCCGAGGCCGACGACGAGGCGGCGGGCGCCGGTCTCGATCGCGTGCGCGACGATGAGGCCGAGGCCGTAGGTGGTGGTGCGGCGCGGGTCGCGTTCGGCGGCTTCGAGGAGGTGGAGGCCGCAGGCGGCGGCGGATTCGATGTAGGCGGTCTCGCCGTCGCGCAGGTAGTCGGCTTTGATGGGGCGGCCGAGGGGGTCGCAGGTGTCGACGGTGAGGCGCACCGCGCCGGGGAGGGCGTGGGCGAGGACGTCGACGAAGCCGGGGCCGCCGTCGGCCAGCGGCAGGGTGACCGCGGTGTCGTCGGGGCGGGCGCGGCGCCAGCCCGCGGCGACGGCGTCGGCGGCTTCGGCGGCGCTCATGGTGCCGGCGAACTTGTCGGGAGCTATGAGGATGCGCACACCATGAGCGTAGTGGATGGCCGAAACCAGCGTGTAACCGCTTGCCGACGCAGGTGGCCGTCCCGATCGGCCGTGGACCGGGTGTCCGCATGGCGGATTTCGGCAGGCCGAGAAGTGCTCGGAAAGGTCTAAGATTACCGCCATGACGGGCTTCAATGAACCTGCTTCCACCCAGACCGCGCTCCTGCTCCTCGGGCGCGGAACCGATGCCGGCTCCGAGCGCGGCGTCGACTGCCCCGGCGAGCTGCCCGCGCCCTCCGACCCCGACCTGGTCGAGCGCGCCCGCGCCGCGAAGGAGACCCTCGGCGGCAACGTCTTCGTCCTGGGCCACCACTACCAGCGCGACGAGGTGATCCAGTTCGCCGACGTCACCGGCGACTCGTTCAAGCTCGCCCAGCAGGCCGCGGCGCGGCCCGACGCGGAGTACATCCTCTTCTGCGGCGTGCACTTCATGGCCGAGAGCGCCGACATCCTCACCGGCGACCACCAGCGCGTGATCCTGCCGGACATGGCCGCGGGCTGTTCGATGGCCGACATGGCCACGTCTTCGCAGGTCGAGCAGTGCTGGGAGGACCTCAAGCGCGTCGGCATCGCCGACGAGACCGTCCCGGTCACCTACATGAACTCCACGGCCGCGATCAAGGGCTTCGTGGGCCGCGAAGGCGGCCTCGTGTGCACCTCCTCGAACGCCGAGCGGGCGCTGCGGTGGGCCTACGAGCAGGGCGAGAAGGTCCTGTTCCTGCCCGACCAGCACCTGGGCCGCAACACGATGGTGCGCGAGATGGGCTACTCGCTCGACGACTGCGTGCTCTACAACCCGCACAAGCCGAACGGCGGGCTCACGGACGAGGAGCTGCGCGGCGCCAAGATCATCCTGTGGAAGGGCCACTGCTCGGTCCACGGGCGCTTCACGCTCGACAGCGTGGAGGAGATGCGGCGCCTCGACCCCGAGGTCAACATCATGGTGCACCCCGAGTGCACCCACGACGTGGTCGCCGCGGCCGACCACGTGGGCTCGACCGAGTACATCATCAAGGCCCTCGAAGCGGCCGAGCCCGGCTCGTCGTGGGCCGTGGGCACCGAGTTGAACCTGGTGCGGCGCTTGGCGAACCGCTTCCCGGACAAGAAGATCTCGTTCCTCGACAAGACGGTCTGCTACTGCTCGACGATGAACCGGATCGACCTGCCGCACCTGGTGTGGGCCCTGGAGGAACTGGTGGCCGGGCGGGTCCCGAACCAGATCACCGTCGACGCGTCGACCGCCGCTTATGCGCGCGAGGCGCTCGACCGGATGCTCGCGCTGCCGTAGGTCTTGGAAGGCGCAGTGCAACCGCCGACGCGGGTCGCCGCGTGTCCTTCAGGGGACGCGCGGGGGCCCGCGGCGGGCGTCCGACACGCTTTTCCCACTGCTCGCGTTGCAGCGTTCTTGGTGCGCATGATCACCGTGGGTTACGTCGCTACCTGGGCGTTTTCCCTGTGGCTATTCCGTTATCGTTGGTCCGCCGAGCGAATACCGGGTTGACAGGCGGCAAACCTGACACCGGACGCCGGCGGTTCCCGGCCTCAGTCCCAGAACTCCACCCACCGAGGAGACCTCTTGAGCAGCACCGACGCCATCTCCGAAGACATGCTGATCATCCACGGCGGCACCCCCCTCGAAGGCGAGGTCCACGTCCGCGGTGCGAAGAACCTCGTCTCCAAGGCGATGGTCGCCGCCCTCCTCGGGACTTCCCCTTCGGTCCTGCGCTCGGTCCCCGCGATCCGCGACGTGGAGGTCGTCACCGGGCTGCTCCGCGTGCACGGCGTCGACGTCGATCTCGACGGCGACACGCTCTACATGGACCCCACCTCGGTCGAGTCCGCGGGCGTCGAGGAGATCAACGTCCACGCCGGGACCAGCCGCATCCCGATCCTCCTGTGCGGGCCCCTCCTGCACCGCCTCGGCCGCGCCTTCATCCCCGACCTCGGCGGATGCAACATCGGCGGCCGACCCATCGACTTCCACCTCGACGCGCTCCGCAAGTTCGGCGCGGTCGTCGACAAGGACGCCGACGGCACGCACCTGTCGGCCCCCAACGGCCTCCACGGCATCCGCTACGAGCTCGAGTTCCCGTCCGTCGGCGCCACCGAGCAGGTCCTGCTCACCGCCGTCATGGCCAAGGGCACCACCGAGCTGCGCAACGCCGCGATCGAACCGGAGATCATCGACCTCATCTGCATCCTGCAGAAGATGGGCGCGATCATCAAGGTCCACACCAACCGCGTCATCGAGATCGTGGGCGTGGACGAGCTCAAGGGCTACTCGCACCGGGCCCTGCCCGACCGCATCGAGGCCGCCTCGTGGGCCTCCGCGGCGCTCGCCACCCAGGGCAGCGTGTTCGTGCGCGGCGCCCAGCAGACCGACATGATGACGTTCCTCAACGTGTTCCGCTCGATCGGCGGCGCCTACGACGTGAACGACGATCCGATCGAGGGCGGCATCCGCTTCTGGCACCCGGGCACCCCGCTCAAGCCGGTGGCGCTGGAGACCGACGTGCACCCCGGGCTCATGACCGACTGGCAGCAGCCGATCGTCGTGGCCCTCACGCAGGCCGACGGCCTGTCGATCATGCACGAGACCGTGTACGAGAACCGCTTCGGCTACACCTCCGAGCTGCGCCGCATGGGCGCCAACATCGAGCTGTACTCCGACTGCCTCGGCGGCACGCCGTGCCGCTGGGGCCGGCGCAACTTCCTGCACTCGGCCGTCATCGCCGGGCCCACGAAGCTGCACGCCGCCGACGTCCAGATCCCCGACCTGCGCGCCGGCTTCAGCCACCTCATCGCCGCCATGGCCGCCGAGGGCACCTCGCGCGTCTACGGCGTCGACCGGTACATCACGCGCGGCTACGAGAACTTCGAGTCGAAACTGCTCGGGCTGGGCGCCAAGATCGAGCGGCCCGCGGCCGCGAAACTCGCGATCTGAACCGACCGCGCGGCTTCGACCCGTAACTGACCCGAAGCGGGTCGAAACCGCGTAGGTATGCTTGGAATTGCAGCATCCCGCAGCGAGTCGAGGAAGGCCCAACGTCCGTGGCGAAGAAGTCCACCCAGGCAGCACCTGCCGAAGAAAACACTGACGCCGTGGAAACGAAGCCGGCCGCAGCGACCGAGAAGAAGGGGAAGGCCACTCCCAAGCGGCCCAACCAGTCCAAGGCGCGGCCCCCGGTCAACCCCCCGATGACCGCCAAGGAGAAGCGGGAGGCCCTGAAGAAGGCCGGCCCGCTCACCAAAGAGCAGAAGAAGCAGGCGAAGGAAGACGTCCGCGCCGAGCGCGGCCGCATCGCCGAGGGCCAGTGGAAGGGCGACCCGCTCTTCGACAAGTACCACCTGCCGCGCGACCGCGGGGCCGAGAAGCTCCTCGTGCGCGACATCGTCGACTCCCGCTGGTCCATCGGCCAGTACTACATGTTCGGCGCGTTCGGCATCCTCATCGTCTCCACCTCCGGCTCGGTGCAGCTCCAGAGCTACCTGTTCATCGCGCTCATCGCGTTGACGGCCGTGATCGTGCTCGAGTCCGTGTTCCTGGCCCGCCGCGTCGGGCGGATCGTGTTCAAGCGGTTCCCGAAGACCGAGCAGCGCAAGGGCGGCCTGTACTGGTACGCGATCCAGCGGAGCATCATGCCCCGCTCGATGCGCAACCCGCGTCCTCGCATGAGCTACAAGGCGAAAGAAGACGACCTGGGCAAGGTCGTCAAGTAGCCGGACGGGGCCGCCCGCCCCGCCCGGCCGCACCGCACCACCTCGCCACCGATCAGGCCCGAGATCGTTCTGCTTTCCTTCCCGGGTCACCGATGGCTTACCCTCGAATTGTTGTCGTAGCCCTCGCTTACCTCGGAAAGTAGTCAACGTGGTGGATGTCGCGGCGGACTTGCGGGCGGGGCTGTTCCGCGCCCTCGGTCCACTCGATCGCGCGACCATGCGGCACGCGATCGCCGACACCGTGGCCCTCCAGCAGATCCGCGAAGAGGCCTCGCAGCGGCTGTCCCGGCACCCGGCCGAGGCCGACCAGTCCCGGCTCCTCGGCGTGCGGGCCGTGATCCTGCGCGTGCTCGGCGACTTCGACGGCGCCGAAGTCGACGCCGCGGCCGCCGTCAAATACGCCGAAGCCGTCGGCGCCGACCTGCTCCTGGCACCCGCCCGCGCCCGCCTCGGCCAGGTGCTGCGCGTGCGCGGCCGCTACGAGGAGGCCGACCAGCTCTTCGCGCTCGCCGAGGCCGGCGAGCTCCCGCGGACCCTCACGGGCGCCGTCCGCGCCTACGCCGGGCTCTCGTGCATCGCCCAGGGCCGCATCACCGAATCGCTCATCCACGTGCAGCGCGCCTCCGAGCAGAACCCGCACGGGTTCGTCATGCAGATCGTCGAGACCGCGCTCTCGCTCATCGAGGAGCGCGCCGCCAAAGCCGGGTTCGGGCCGCCGCCGCGCGGCTGGCCCGAACGCGCCGGGCACCCCGCGCCCGAGCGGTTCCAGGACCCGCAGACCGGCCGCTACGGCTACATGGGCCCCAACTCGCGGCCCGTCGTGCAGGCCGCGTTCAGCCAGGCCGGGGACTTCCGCGGCGGCGTCGCCGCCGTGTGCCAGGCCGACTGGGGCGCCATCGACCGCACCGGCACCGTGGTCGTCCCGATGCTCTACAGCGCCATGGAGACCCCGACCACCGACGGGCGCACCGTGACCGGTTTCGTCAACGGCGTCGCCGTCGCCTCCCAGCGCGGGCGCGTGCTCGTCGTCCACAAGACCGGCCGCGTCGTCGTCCCTCCGCGCTACCAGCGTGTCGAGGTCCACCCCTCCGGGTTCCTCGCCTCGCGACGGCTACTCGTGGGGCGCGCTCGGCTTCGACGGCAACGAGATCGTCCCGCTCCGCGTCGACCGCGCCGAAGCCCTCAGGACGCTCGACGCCGCCGTCTCGATCGACGACGGGCCGCTGTAAACGCGCCGCGTACCGCACGGGCGTTTGTGATCTTGCAGTCGTTGACGCTAGCCGCACGGCAGGTAATCTCTTGGGCATGGAGTTTCGTCATCTCGGCCGCTCAGGCCTCGTCATCACCGAACTGATCTACGGCAACTGGATCACCCACGGCGGACAGGTGGAAGAGGACGCCGCGATCGCGTGCGTCCAGGCCGCCCTCGACGCGGGCATCACCACCTTCGACACCGCCGACGTCTACGCGCAGGGCGCGGCCGAGGAAGTCCTCGGCCGGGCGCTGAAGGACCAGCGCCGAGACGGCATCGAGATCTTCACCAAGGTCTACTGGCCGATGGGCCCGGGCAAGAACGACCGCGGCCTGTCCACCAAGCACATCAAGGAGTCGATCGACAACTCCCTGACGCGCCTGCAGACCGACCGCGTCGAGCTGTACCAGGCCCACCGCTTCGACTACGAGACGCCGCTCGAAGAGACCATGCAGGCGTTCGCCGACGTCGTGCGCGCCGGCAAGGCCCACTACATCGGCGTCTCCGAGTGGACCGCCGACCAGATCCGCCGCGCCCACGCGCTCGCCCAGGAGCTGAAGATCCAGCTCGTGTCGAGCCAGCCGCAGTACTCGGCCCTGTGGCGCGTCATCGAGGCCGAGGTCGTCCCGGCCTCCGAGGAGCTCGGCATCGGCCAGATCGTCTGGTCCCCGCTGGCCGGCGGCGTGCTCACCGGCAAGTACAAGCCGGGCCAGTCCGCCCCCGCGGGTTCGCGCGGCGCCGACCCCAAGTTCGGCCGCTT
Organism: uncultured Actinomycetota bacterium; assembly: GCA_963740955.1. Lineage (GTDB taxonomy): Bacteria > Actinomycetota > Actinomycetes > Mycobacteriales > Micromonosporaceae > Glycomyces. Next base: position 74,097 of record CAVUGC010000022.1, on the reverse strand, counting down.
CGTGGAGCGCTGGTTGGACGACGACGTGCTCGACCGCGTCCAGCAGCTCGGCCCGATCGCCGAGGCCAAGGGCCTCACGATCGCCCAGCTGAGCCTCGCTTGGGTGCTGCAGAACACGAACGTCTCCGCCGCGATCATCGGCGCGACCCGCCCCGAGCAGGTCGATGAGAACGTCAAGGCCGTCGGCGTCAAGCTCGAGGCCGAGGTCTTGGACGAGATCAACAAGCTCCTCGAGCCGGTCGCCGTGACCGACCCGAAGGAGACGATCAGCCCGAACCCGCGCGCGTAAGCGCCAGGTCAACGAGCTCCGGATCGGCCGCATCGAACCATTCGATGCGGCCGTCCCTTTTGAACCAGGAACGTTGGCGGCGCACGAAGCGGCGGGTGCCCTGGACGGTGATCCGGAACGCCTCGTCTTCGTCGTACTCGCCCGCGAAATGGGCCAGGACCTGGTGGTAGCCGAGGGCGCGGGAGGCGGTGCGGCCCTCGCGCAGGCCCTGTTTCTCGAGGGCGCGCACCTCGTCGAGGAGCCCGGCGTCCCACATGATCCGCACGCGCCGCTCGATGCGCGCATCGAGGACCGGGGTGTCGAGGTCGACGCCGATGCGGATCGCCTCGATGTGGGCCTTCGGTTCGGGCAGGCTCGCGGTGAAGGAACCGGTGAGTTCCACGACTTCCAGCGCGCGCACGACGCGGCGGCCGTTCGAGGGCAGGATCGCCTTCGCGGCCTCGGCGTCGAGTGCTTTCAGGCGCTCCCACAGCGCGGTCGAGCCCTCGCGTTCGAGGTCGGCTTCGAGCCGGGCGCGGATCTCGGGGTCGGTGCCGGGGAACTCCATCTCGTCGAGCGCGGCCTGCACGTAGAGGCCGGAGCCGCCGACGAGGACCGGGCGCTTCCCGCGCGAGCGGATGTCGGCGATCGCTTCGCGGGCGAGGCGCTGGTAGCTGGCGACATCGGCGGGCTCGGTGACGTCCAGGACGTCGAAGACGTGGTGCGCGATCCCGTGCTTCTCGGCCTCGGTGATCTTCGCCGTGCCGATGTCCATGCCCCGGTACAGCTGCATCGAGTCGGCGTTGACCACTTCCCCGTCCAGGGCTTCGGCCAGGGCGACCGACAGTGCGGTCTTCCCGGCCGCGGTGGGGCCTACGACGGCGATCACCGGCGGCTGTAGGGTGGGGATGCTGCCAGCGTGCGATGCAGAGCCCAACTGAACGACCCCTTTTGGTTCGTGTCGGCACCACCCGGCTGGCGGCTACCCGTCAACCACCGTAAGGTACGGGAAGTACGTCCCTAAGTTCGTGTGAAGGATTTGAGATTACCGCGATGAGTGACCTCGGAGACTGGACCAGCTTCGGCCGCGTTGACGCCGACGGCACGGTCTATGTGAAAACCTCCTCCGGCGAGCGCGCGGTCGGCTCCTGGCAGGCCGGCTCCACCGAGGAGGGCCTCGCGCACTTCGCGCGCAAATACGCCGACCTCGTGGTCGAAGTCGATCTCATCGCCGCGCGGTTGAACTCGGAGTCGGCCGACGTGGAGCAGGCTGCGGCGCAGCTGCGCAAGCTCCGCGAGGGCCTGGACACCGCGGCCGTGGTCGGAGACGTCGACAGCCTCGCGACCCGCCTCGACGGCCTCTCCAAGCACGCCGACGACAAGCTCGGCGAGTTCAAGGCCGCCAAGGACGCCGAACGCGCCGAAGCCGTCGCCGCCAAAGAGGCCCTCGTGGCCGAGGCGGAAGAGCTCGCCGCGAAGGACAGCCACTGGAAGGCCTCGGGCCAGCGCTTCAGCGAGATCATCGAGGAGTGGAAGGCGATCCACGGGGTCGACCGGAAGACCGACCAGAAGCTGTGGCGCCGCTTCTCGGCCGCGCGTGACACGTTCACGCGCCACCGGGGCGCCTACTTCTCGCAGCTCGACACCGAGCGCAAGGTGATCGGGCAGAAGAAGGAAGAGCTCATCGCAGCGCGCCGAGGAGCTTTCGACCTCGACCGACTGGGGCCACACGGCCGACGCAGCTCAAGGGCCTCATGGCCGAGTGGAAGGACGCCGGGCGACTGGCGCCGGACGCCGAGCAGAAGGCCTGGAAGCGGTTCCGTGCCGCGCAGGACGTGTTCTTCAACGCCCGCTCGGAGGTGTTCTCGGCCCGCGACGCGGAGCTGGACGCCAACCAGGCCGCGAAGGAAGAGCTGCTGAAGCAGGCCGAGGCGCTCGACATCGAGAAGGACCCGAAGGCCGCGCAGAACGCGTTCCGCGAGCTGCAGGCCGGCTGGCACGACATCGGCGCGGTCCCGCGCAAGAACCAGGCCAAGCTGCAGCGGCGCCTGCGCAACGTCGAGGACAAGCTCCGCGACGCGCTGGACACCGCCTGGCGCAAGGTCCCGGTCGAGAAGAACCCGCTGCTGCTCCAGATGCGCCAGCAGGTTTCCGAGGCCGAGGAGAAGCTGGAGCGCGCGAAGGCCGACGGGAACGCCGGCCGGATCAAGAAGGCGGAAGCCGACTTGGCGAGCAAGAAGCAGTTCTTGAATCTCGCTGAGGGCTCGAAATAAGCGAAAGCCCCTGTTGGCCCGGGGTTCGATGAATCGTGTGAGCGCGTTCGCCGAACCTTCGGGATAATGGGACGGGGCTACGACGGCGTGGACCGCATCGGTCCACGCCGTTCTTCGTCCCGCGCCGGTCCCCTGCCGCGTACCCGTCGAAAGGAAGGCAGTCGCCCATGGTCCTGGAGAACACAGTCCTGGAGACGCTCCCCCCGCAGTTCGCCCCGACCGAGAACATCTTCAATCTGCGTGACGTGGGCGGCTGGAAGGGCCGCGACGGCAAGAAGGTCAAGACCGGTCGCGTCTTCCGCTCCGACAACTTCGGGCAGGCGACCGAGGCCGACATCGACCACGTCGTGAACGACCTCGGTGTACGGCACGTGATCGACCTGCGCCGCGGCGAGGAGCTGGAGGAGACCGGCCGCTTCCCCGAAGTGGACGGCGTCGAGTTCCACCACTTCGAGCTCCTGCACATCAAGTGGGAGTCGATCGGCGTGGAGGTGAACGGGCGCTCTTCCGAGGAGGAGGTGGTCGCGTTCCTGCGGCACCGCTACACGGGGATGCTCGAGTCCGGGTACCGGTCGGTGCGCGACTCGCTCGAGGTGATCGCGAGCGGTGAACCGGTGGTCTTCCACTGCATGGCCGGGAAGGACCGGACCGGGATCGTCGCGGCGGTGCTGCTGTCGATCCTCGGGGTCGCCGAGGAGGACATCGCGGCGGACTTCGAGCTCACGCGGATCGGGAGCGCCCGCTGGCGCAAGTGGCGCGACGAGAACCTCGGCAAGCCCGAGATCGAAGGCGGCCTCGACACCCCGGCGGCGGCGATGCTGCAGACGATCGAGGAGATGAACGCCCGCTTCGGATCGATGGCGGCGTACAGCGAGGCGATCGGGTTCACGGGCGCCGACGTCTTGCGCGAGCAGCTGCTGCACTAGAACGCAAACTGTGATTGCCCCGACACTTTTGGTGTCGGGGCTTCGTTCTTGTCGGACCCGGGCGCGAGCTTGCGGCGAGGGTGACCTACCCACCCTGGGCGGGTGGGTCCGCCCGCCGCCCGCGCGCACGGCCCCACCGTCCTGGATCTACTTACCGGTCGGCAGGTGGGAATTCGCTTGCCCTGTGTCGTACCCTGCTCGTACCGTGGTCAGGTGGGCTCAGAGCGGTTGAAAACTCCAGAAGAATCCGAGACGGACACTCCCCGCGCGCACGCAGGTCGGCATTGACGAACCTGTGGCGGATCAAGAAGTACCTCTACCCCTACCGGTACCGGCTGGCGCTGCTGTGGACGATGGTCCTCCTCAACATCGCCTCAGGACTCGCCATCCCCCCGCTGGTAGGCAGGGCCATCGACGGGCCGATCCACCACGGCGACATGCGCGGCCTGTGGATCATCGTCGGCATCATCGCCGTCCTCGGCGCGGCCGACGCGATCCTCCAGCTCTCCCGGCGCTACATGCAGACCACGACCGCCATGGCGATCGAGGCGGACATGCGGGCCGGCCTCTACGAACACCTCCAGCGGCTCCACACCGGATTCCACGACCGCTGGCAGACCGGGCAGCTCCTCGCCCGCGTCACCTCCGACCTGGGCATGATCCGCCGGTTCTTCGCGGGCGGCCTGGTCTTCGCGATCACCTCGGTCGGCATGGTCGTCATCATCCTGGGCCAGCTGCTGTTCATCGAATGGCGACTGGCGCTCATCGTCGCGGCCTCGGCCGTGCCGCTGTTCCTCATCGGCCGGAAGTTCTTCCGGGGCTACCTGCCCGCCGCCAGGTCCGAGCAGGACCAGTCCGGCGAGGTCTCCAGTGCCGCAGAGGAATCCGCGCTCGGCATCCGGGCCATCAAGGCGCTCGGGCGCGGCCCGCTCATGGCCGCCCGCTTCGAGAAGGAGGCCGCCGAGCTGCGCGACCGGGGCATCAACAAGAGCCTCATCGCGTCCCGCTCCTGGTCGGGCTACGACGCCATCGCCACCGCCGCCATCGGCGCGGTCCTGGTCATCGGCGCGATCATGGTCGCCGAAGGCCGAATGTCGGTCGGCGACCTGACCGCGTTCATCATGCTGCAACTGGCCCTGCTGTGGCCCATCGAGGCCAGCGGCTGGGTGATGGCCCACGGCAACGAGGCCATGACCGCCGCCGACCGCGTCTACGAGGTCTTCGACACCGAACCGGCCATCAAGGACCGGCCCGGCGCGAAGGCCGTCGAACGCAGCGAAGTGCGCGGCGAACTCGTCTTCGAGAACGTGCGCTTCGGCTTCGAGGACGACTCCCGCGACATCCTGCGCGGCGTCGACCTCACGGTGCAGCCCGGAGAGACCGTCGCCATCGCCGGCAAGACCGGCTCGGGCAAGTCCACGCTCGTCTCGCTGCCCTCCCGCCTGAACGACCCGACCGGCGGCCGGATCCTCCTGGACGGCACCGACATCCGCGACCTGCGGCTCGCGAACCTGCGCTCGGTGGTGACCACCGCGTTCGAGGAGGCCACGCTCTTCTCGATGAGCGTCCGCGAGAACCTCGCCCTCGGGCGCCCCGACGCCGACGAAGCCGACCTCGAAGAGGCCCTTCGCGTCGCGCAGGCCGAATTCGTGCACGACCTGCCGTACGGGCTCGACACCCGCATCGGCGAACAGGGCCTGTCCCTCTCCGGCGGCCAGCGCCAGCGCCTCGCGCTCGCCCGCGCCGTGGTCGTCAAGCCGGCCGTGCTCGTCCTCGACGACCCGCTCTCGGCGCTCGACGTCCACACCGAGGAGCTGGTCGAACGGGCCCTGGCGCAGGTCCTGCGCGACACCACCGCGCTCGTGGTGGTGCACCGGCCTTCGACGGTGGCGCTGGCCGACCGGGTCGCGCTGCTCCACGAGGGCCGGATCGCCGCGTTCGGGAAGCACTCCGAGCTGATGTCCACGAGCCCCGAGTACGTCGAGGTGCTCTCGGCCGAGTCTGAAGAGGTGGCGGCATGACGGTGACCGACAAGCCGACCGACAAGCCGACCGACAGGCACGTCTCCTGGCGCGGCCAGGCCGAGTCGGCCGAGGCCGACCGCACGAGCGCCGAACTGGACGACGCCGAGTCGATCAAGGAGCTGCGGAGCCAGTCCCGGCGGCTGCTGGGGTCGATGATGCGCCCGCACAAGAAGGCGATCGCGTTCCTGTGCGGGATCCTGGTCGTGCAGAACTTCACCAGCATGGCCACGCCGCTGCTGGTCATGTTCGGGATCGACAACGCGATCCCGGCCATCAGCGAGCGCGGCGACTACTCGGTGCTCATCGGCATCGCGATCACGTTCGCGGTCGTCTCGGTCCTCAAGTACGTGTGCGTGCGCCTCTACATCGCGCAGTCGGCGAAGGTCGGCAACGCGATGCTGTTCTCCCTGCGCAACAGGGTGTTCCGCAAGTTCCAGGACCTGTCGGTGTCGTTCCACGAGCGGTTCACGTCGGGGCGCGTCACGGCCCGGCAGAGCTCCGACATGGAGTCGATCCGGGAGATGACCGAGAACGGCGTGGACGACCTCGTGCTCGCCGGATTGAACGTCGTCACGATCACGGTGGTCATGCTGGTGATCGATCCGCGGCTGGCGGCCGTCACGCTGCTGACGTTCCCGCTGATGATCATGCTGGGCCGCTGGTTCAACCGGGTGTCCACGCTCGCGTACCGGCGCGCGCGCGAGACCGTGGCCCTGCTCATCGTCTACTTCGTGGAGTCGATGGGCGGGGTGCGCGCGGTGCAGGCGTACCGGCGCGAGGAGCGCGACCGGGAGCTGTTCGACGGGCTCAACACCGACAATCGGTTCGCGCAGGCGCGCGGGCACCAGCAGAACGCGTTCATGTCCGGCGGGATGCGCGGCATCGGGCACCTGGCCACGGTGGTGGTGCTGGTGTTCGGCGGCTGGCAGGTCATGCAGGGCAACACCGAGGTCGGTGTGCTGGCGGCGTTCCTGCTGTACATGAAGCGGTTCTTCGACCCGCTGAACGAGCTGGTGCAGTTCTACAACGTGCTCCAGTCGGCGACCTCGGCGCTGGAGAAGATCTCCGGCGTCCTGGACGAGAAGGTCGAGGTGGCCGAGCCCGAGGAGCCGCGCACGATCGAGCGGCCCCGCGGCGAGCTGCGGTTCGCGAACGTGCGCTTCCAGTACCGCGAGGACCAGGTGGTCCTGCCGGGCCTGGACCTGCTGATCCCGGGGGGCCAGACGACGGCCCTGGTGGGGTCCACGGGTGCGGGCAAGACGACGATCGCGAAGCTCGTGAGCCGCTTCTACGACCCGAAGGGCGGCACGGTCTCGCTCGACGGCGTGGACCTGCGCGACCTGACGGAGCAGGATCTGCGCGGCAACATCGTGATGATCACGCAGGAGAACTTCCTGTTCAACGGCACGATCGCCGAGAACATCGAACTCGGCAAGCCGGGGGCTTCGCGGGAGCGGATCGTCGAGGCGGCCAAGGTCGTCGGGCGCGCACGAGTTCATCGATGCGCTGCCGGACGGGTACGACACCCACGTGCGCAAGAAGGGTGGTCGCCTCTCGGCGGGACAGCGCCAGCTCGTGGTCTTCGCGCAGGGCGTTCCTGGCCGACCCGCGCGTGCTGATCCTCGACGAGGCCACCTCGTCGCTCGACATCCCGTCGGAGCGGCTGGTGCAGCGGGCGCTGCGAACGATCCTGGCCGACCGGACCGCGATCATCATCGCGCACCGGCTGTCCACGGTGGAGATCGCGGACCGGGTGCTGGTGCTGGAGCACGGCCGGATCATCGAGGACGGGCACCCGACCGACCTGATCGACCACGGCGGCGAGTACGCGACGCTCCACCATCAGTGGGAGGACTCCCTGGTCTGAGCCCGTTCCGCTGTACCCGACCTCGGCGAACACGTGCTGTTCGACGATCCGCGCTTCGCGAAGGCGGCGGTGTGTTCGCCGAGGTCGGTGCCGCGGACGATGGCGTTCCGGCCGGGCTCGACCCCGACACACAGTCGCGTGTCTCGCGGCGGGCATCGACGAGGACGCCTGACCTATTCGGGGCGGCGGGCCGTGACGAGGTAGTAGTCCATCAAGCCGTTCTCGTAGCAGCGCAGGAAGTTCCGGGCCCAGGAGGTGCGGAACTCGGTCTGGGCGATCCACCGGTCGAGCTGGCGCCACACGTGCTCGCCGATCGACTCGACGGCGACGTCGGCGAATCCGGCGGCGGTCAGGTCGGCGGCGAACTCCCCCACCGGTCGGATGACATCGACACCGGAGGCGACGGACTCGAGGAGATCGGCGATCGCGGCCGTCTCCGCGGTGTCGGGCGCGAAGAACGTCGCGGCGGCGAAGCGACCGCCGGGCCTGAGGACCCGGTGGGCCTCGCGTGCCACGGCGGCGAGGTCGTCGACGTGCTGGAGCACCTCGACGGCGAAGACGCCGTCCACGGAACCGTCGCCCCAGGGGAGATCGGTGACCGAGCCCCGTACGAACGAGAGCGCGCCGCCCAGGGCCTTGATCGCGCCGGCGTTGACGGCGAGCGCCCGTTCGAGTTGGGCCGAGGATCGGTCCATGGCGGTCACGAGGACGTCGAAATCGGTGGCGACCAGGACGGCGCCGACGCCGAGACCGCAGCCGAGCTCCACGAGGCGGGCGCCGGGTTCGGGTTCGAGGCTCCGCGCGACCTGCCGGTACAGCTCGGCGTGGCTCTCGACGCGCTCCTCCACGGTGATCTCGCGATCGGGCTCGAGCTCGCCCCAGTACCCGAAATTGATGAACGATCCCGAGAAGATGGACAGCGAACCGAGGTCGAACTGGCCGTACGTGAGATCGCGCTTCGCCTGGGCATCAGATTCCGGTTCCATACCGACCGATTCTGGCACTCAGACGAGGGTGAAGCCCCTGAGTTCTGCGACTGCCGCCTGTTCCTTGTCTCGGGAGGCGAAGGCGTAGCGCTCACCGGCGGCGAGTTCGGGGAGGAGGAGGGTCGCGGTGGCGATGTGCCAGGCGTCCATGGCCCGGATGCCGTGGGTGGCGACGATGTCGAACGCCTCGGCCTCCACCTCGGTCTGCGGGGCGGTGATGATCGTGATCGGGCCGTCCGGGCCGGTGTCGGCCTGCCAGATGTCGAGGAGCGGGCCTTTGTCGCGGCGCTTGGCCCTCGCGGTGCGGACCAGGGCGCCCGCCACTTCGATCCTGGTCCATGAACCGGTCACGACCAGGACCTCCGGGTCCCTCAGGAGTTTCAGGGCCTCGTGGTGGCCGCGCTCGTCGGGCAGGTAGGAGCGGGCCAGTACCGACGAGTCGGCGTAGACGATCACAGCAGGCGGTCCCGGTCCTCGTCGAGGATCCGGTCCAGGATCTCGCCGACACCGCGCATCGAATCGAGCACTTCGGTGCGCAGGCTCTCGAGGTCCCTGACGGGTCGGCCGTGCTCGACCGCTTTGAGCGGCGGCGCGAGCATGCCGAGGGCGGCGGCCCTGGCCCGGACCCGTTCGGATTCGGTGCGGCCGTTCCCTTCGCCCACTACGGCGAGGATTTCGTTGGCGATGGCGTTGACGGACCGGTGCTCGCGCTTCGCGCGCTCGGTGAGCCGAGCGTGCAAATCGTCGTCAACGCGGAGCAGGAGCTGTTTCATCCCTCGATGATAGCACTCAAAGAGGAATGATATCAGCAGGCGCAGCCTGGGGTTTCGGCCTTCGGTTGGGGCCCCCGGCCGATCGAGGGCATGCCGAGGCTCACGCCGGGGAGCTTCGTGGCCTTGCCCGCGGCCCACGCGTCGCCGGCCTTCGTCGCGCGGTGGGTGAGGACCTCGCCGTCGGCGACCAGGTGGTGCGGGGCGCCGTAGGTGACGACCGTGGTCATCGACGTCGCCGGGGCGCACGCCTTCGGCGTTGCCGGTCGGGTCGGTCTCGCTCGGGGTCGACGTCGAAGTGGACCAGGCGGCCGTCGCGGGCGCGGCCCGAGAGGCGGCCGGTCGCCGCGTCCTTGCGGCCGTCGCCGGCCGTGACGAGGACTTCGACCTCGGTGCCCTCGAGTTTGCGGTTCTCCTCCCAGGAGACGCGCTCCTGGAGTTCGACCAGGCGCTCGTAGCGTTCCTGGACGACGGCCTTCGGGATCTGGTCCTCCATCGTCGCCGCGGGGGTGCCGGGGCGGATCGAGTACTGGAAGGTGAAGGCGCTCGAGAAGCGGGCCTTTTCGACGACGTCGAGGGTGGCCTGGAAGTCCTCCTCGGTCTCGCCGGGGAAGCCCACGATGATGTCGGTGGTGATGGCCGCGTCGGGCATCGCCTTGCGGACGTCGTCGATGATGCCCAGGTACTTCTCGGATCGGTAGGAGCGGCGCATCTCCTTGAGGACCTTGTCCGAGCCGGACTGGAGCGGCATGTGGAGCGAGTGGCACACGTTCGGCGTCTCGGCCATCGCACTGATGACGTCGTCGGTGAAGTTCTTCGGGTGCGGGCTGGTGAAGCGCACGCGCTCCAGACCCTCGATCGCGCCGCACGCGCGAAGGAGTTTGCCGAAGGCGAGCTTGTCGCCGAACTCGACGCCGTACGTGTTGACGTTCTGGCCCAGCAGGGTCACCTCGCTGACGCCCTCGTCGACCAGCGCCTGGACCTCGGCGAGGATCTCGCCGGGGCGGCGGTCCTTCTCCTTGCCGCGCAGGCTCGGCACGATGCAGAACGTGCAGGTGTTGTTGCAGCCCACGGAGATCGAGACCCAACCGGAATAGGTCGAGTCGCGCTTGGTGGGGAGCGCCGAAGGGAAGGTCTCGAGGGATTCGAGGATCTCGACCTCGGCCTCCTGGTTGTGGCGGGCGCGCTCCAGGAGCACCGGCAGCGAGCCGATGTTGTGGGTCCCGAACACCGCGTCGACCCAGGGGGCGCGCTTGACGATCTCGCCGCGGTCCTTCTGCGCGAGGCAGCCGCCCACGGCGATCTGCATGTCCGGGTTCGCCCGCTTGGCCGGCGCCAAGTGGCTGAGGTTGCCGTAGAGCTTGTTGTCGGCGTTCTCGCGCACCGCGCAGGTGTTGAACACGACGAGGTCCGGCGCGGCGTCGGCTGCCACGGGCACGTACCCGGCCTCTTCGAGGAGGCCCCCGATGCGCTCGGAGTCGTGCACGTTCATCTGACAGCCGTACGTCTTCACCTGGTACGTCTTCACCGCTTGGTCAACCACCCAACTAGCTTAGCCAGCACTTTCGACGGGCCCACATCGAGTGATCGGTGCTCACCGCCACAGAAGGAGCCGTTCCCCGGGAGCGGTCCTCTCATAGCGACAAGGGGGTAGGCGTGGGACGGGCGGGACCCTTCGGCTGCCCGGTGCGGCGACGGTTGAGCTTCGAGCGGGCAGCGACAACGAGGTGAGAGATGGACGGGCCGGGGTTTTCGGCCCCCCGGTGCGGCGATAGTCGAGCTTCAAGCGGGCAGCGACACGAGGTGAGAGATGGGCGAGCCGGGGTTTTCGGCCCCCCGGTGCGGCGATAGTCGAGCTTCAAGCGGGCAGCGACACGAGGTGGGCGTAGGGCGGGGCGGGTCTTTGGCGTTGAGGTTCGAGGATGCTCGCGGTTCGGGCGGGCGGCGACGAAGAGGCCGCATTGCCGTGGGGGTGGGTTGCGTGGCCGCCTGGTTCGCGTTGATTGCTGTTGCCGGGCATGGGGATGGGCTCGAACACGTCTGGGGGTTCGAGCTGGGAGGCGAGGCCCGTCGGTATCGGGCTGATGGTGCGCCTTTCCCTCCCCGCCCCGGCTGCTCCCGGAGCGGGCACCCTAAGAACGGCGGATCGCCGAGATCGGCCGACCCGACGGGTGCAGGTCTTTCAAGCTGCCCGGGTTCGAGTCGGTCCGCCTCGGTAGATCGCGGCGTGAACTTTGCTCGGCACTTGGCCTTGGCCGCATTCATTGCCGCGACAGCCCTGGCTCGGTCAACTTCTTGAGCTACCGGGTCCAGTTCGGGTTTCATGGTCTCGGACCATTCCGAGCGGTAGAGGCCGGTCGGGAAGGCATCCCAGTCGGAGCCTTGATGCTCGGCATCCATGTCAGCGTCAGTGCGCCAGTCCGAACACCCGCACCCGCTCGAATCGGTGGCCTGATGGCCTTCGTGGTGGGTGATGATCGCTCGGCCGGGGCCGGTCTTCTCGACCGTCCAGCCCGCAGTGTGGATGCGGCCGTGGTGGAAACGGCAGAGGAGGATCAGGTTCGCCGCGTCCGTGTCGCCGCCATCAGCCCAGTGCGTGATGTGGTGGGCTTCGGTCCAAGCAACCGGGAGCGAACAACCGGTCCAGGCGCAACCGCCTGGCTGCTCGAGTTCGAGTTTCCTGCGGAGGGCGGTGTTGGGGAGGCGCATGGCGCGGCCGAGTTCGACGGCTTCACCGGTCTTGTAGTTGAACACCGAGGGGATGACCCCTGCTTCGCAGGCGAGCAGGCGGGCCCTGGCGACCGAGATCGGCTGCCCTTCGAGGAGTGGCAGGCGGCCGGTGTCCTTGCCTTGCAGGGTCTCGATGTCGACCACGAGGTCGAGGGTGGCGGTGTGGCCGTGCCGCGTCGCGGCCTGCGGGGAGGAGCCGTACCCGGCGAGGAGCTGATGCACGGCTTCGGCTTGGCGGTTCGCTTTCGCGGGCAAGACCCCATCGGCGTCCGTCTCGTCCTGGCGGGGCGGGGGCACTGCCGTGGCGAGGTACTTGGCGAACAACTGCCCGGTGTCGGCGGCGAGGGTGGCGTCCAGGGCCCACATGCCGTTGTCCAGTTCCACCAAGTCCAAGCGCTGCAATGAATCCTGGCCCAGGCCTTCCAAGATCTCTTCACCGGAGTCCAGTGCTGCTTCGATCTCGTCGAGGCGGGCGTGGACTTCCTTGACCGTGGCGTGCCTGCACCATTCGCTGATCACGTGCTCGGGAGTGGGGCAGGTGACCGAGGGGTCGAAGGGAGAGACGACTGGTTCCCGGTAGGCGGTCTTGGCGTAGACGCGCAGGGCTTTGGTCGCTTCCAGGCGCCGGACTGCGGCGGCGACCAGGTCGATCCGGGCAGCACCAGTGGTGGCGGACTCGGCCAGGACGGTGAACTTCCTGGCACAGCGGGCGATCGCGGCCAGATCAGCGGCGGTACGAGTGTGGAAGTCGAACTTGGCGCAGAGCCAGTCGCGGAGACCGGAGAAGCCGTCGATGTCGCGGTGGATCTTCCATGCCTGGGCTTCGATCACCGAGGAGAGCACTCGGGCGTGGAAGGCATTGATGGCGGCCGCGGCTTCATCGAGAACGGTGTGGATGGCATCGGACTTGGAGGTGCGCTCGCCCTGGGCTGTGTGGGTGATGGCCATCTGATGCACCTCCTCGAACTATCCGGTTGATTTCGCTTGTTTGTGCTGTATCAAGCATAGACCGGGCAGGGCGGGGCGTCATCACCTGAAAGAGTGAATCTGGAGCGTTTCTGCAGCTCAAAGGTGTCGCACCCCGGGGTCGGGCGTGTCGGCCCGGCCCACCGCGAACGGCTAGGGGAAGGCCCGGTCGGGCGTGTCGCAGGCAGCCAGCGCCAGCGCGAATCGAACCGAAAGCCGAAGTGCGACAAGTGCAACTCGGACCTCTTTGTCGCCGCCGCTTGAACCTCGGGATGCACGGGCAACGGAGCCGAAGAACGGACCGAAGAACCCCCTTCCTCGTCGTCGCCGCCCGCCTGAACCCCGACATGAACGGACAACCGAGCCGAAGAACAGACCGAAGAACCCCCTTCCTCGTCGTCGCCGCCCGCCTGAACCCCGACATGGCACCCGCCGGCGAGGTCGACTTCTCTGCCTGGGCCGCAGAACAACCGAGCCCGGAGCCGCTTCCTGGCGCCCCGGGCTCTCCCGTTCACCTGACCGAACGAATGATCGGCGGGTTCAGCCGTGCGAATCCTTCCTGGATCTCGTACGGGTAGTAGGGGTACGGGGCGGTCCTGGCGCTGGCCTTGTCGAGGCGGTCCACTTGGTCGGCGGTGAGTTCCCAGCCGATCGCGCCGAGGTTGTCCTGCAGTTGGGTCTCGTTCCTGGCGCCGATGATCACCGAGGCGACGGTGGGCCTGCGCAGGAGCCAGTTCAGGGCGATCTGCGGGACCGTCCTGCCGGTCTCCTCGCTGAGCTCATCGAGGACGTCGACCACGTCGTAGAGAAGGTCGTCGTCCACCGGCGGGCCCCACTGGGCGGTCTCGTGGAGGCGGCTGCCTTCGGGGAGCGGGCGGCCGCGGCGGATCTTGCCGGTCAGGCGGCCCCAGCCGAGCGGGCTCCATACGACCGCGCCCACGCCTTGGTCGTGCGCGAGCGGCATGAGCTCCCTCTCGTAGTCGCGGCCGACGAGCGAGTAGTAGACCTGGTGGGCCACATAGCGGGTCCAGCCGTGCGCATCGGCGGTGGCGAGGGACTTCATGAGCTGCCAGCCCGCGAAGTTCGAGACGCCGATGTAGCGGAGCTTGCCGGCTCGCACCAGGTCGTCGAGGGCCCGCACGGTCTCTTCGACCGGGGTGCCCGCGTCGAAGGCGTGGAGTTGGAAGAGGTCGATGTGGTCGGTGTCCAAGCGGCGGAGGGCGGCCTCGACCGAGGTGATGAGGCGGGCGCGGCCGGTGCCGGCGTCGCCCGGGCCGTCGCCGGTCGGGAGCCCGGCCTTGGTCGAGATGAGCGCCCGGTCCCGGCGGCCCTTGAGGGCCAGGCCGAGGACCTCTTCCGAAGCGCCGTCGGAGTAGACGTCGGCCGAGTCGAACATGGTGACGCCCGCGTCGAGGGCCATGTCGACCATGCGGCGGGCCTGTTCGGTGCCGGTGTCGCCCCAGGCGCTGAAGAGCGGGCCGCGGCCGCCGAAGGTGCCGGCGCCGAAGCTGAGGGCGGGGACGAGGAGTCCGGACGCGCCGAGTCTGCGGTATTCCATGATGCTCCCTATGTAAACGGTTCTTTGGTTCCGTTAATTACTCGTCTAAGCTAACTCGCAGACCTTCTTAACGCAACTGGAGACCCGTTATGAGTGGCGCACGTCCTGAACCCGGCACCGTCCGACCCGGCGGCCGCACCGCGAAAGTGCGCGAGGCCGTGCTCCGCGCGGCGGGGGACGCCCTCGCCGAAGACGGCTTCGACCGGCTCGACCTGGCCGAGATCGCCCGCCGCGCCGGTGTCGGAAAGACGACTGTCTACCGGCGCTGGGGCACCGTGCCGGGGCTCGTGGCCGACCTCCTCGGGGAGATGGCCACGGATTCACTGCCGCGCGCCGAGACCGGTTCCCTGTTGGGAGACTTGACAGCTCAGGCCCGCCTCGTGCAGTCCACATTGGCCGATGCGAGGCAGGGCCCGCTGTTCCGGGCGCTCATCACCGCGGCCTCCTGCGACCGGCAGACGGCCGCCGCGCTGCACGATTTCTACCGCGTCCGGACCGAGGAATGGGCGCCGTGCGTGGTCGCGGCGGTCGAGCGCGGCGAGATCCCGGAAGGGACCGACGCGGCCGAAGTGATCCGGGCGGTCTCCGCGCCGCTCTACTACCGCCTCCTCGTCAGCGGCGATCCCATCGACCGGGCCGGCGCCGACCGGGCCGCGCAGGCCGCCGCGGCGGCCGCACGAGCCGGGACGTTCACCCTCTGAACATCGTGTGCCACAATCAGTATGCGGATCTTGAACATTATTCCGGTGAAATGCCTGGTCCACGTCGGACGAGCGGTTTGTGACCGTCCACAGAGCATGATCGGGCCCACCTGAGACGACCGCCCGTCACCCCTTCACCGCCCACAGTGCACAGTATGTGCGGCATGGGAATTCGCCCATTCAGTGAATGAAATCCCTTCGGCTTCAATGGCTTCGGCGACCACCGAATGTCGCGGAAACTTATTCTGGTCCGGCCTTGTGCCTCACTCATCGTCCTTATAAGGTGACCAGCGTGCCGCTGAGTCCACGACGGAACGGCGGCGCGCCCACCAATAGCCCCACCTGCCTCTTCACTCAGGGAAGAACATGCGTCTCAAAACCTCCTCCGGCGCGGCGCTAGCCGCCGCCGCCCTGCTCGCAACCGCTGCGTGCGTCTCCGACAGCGGTGCCGACGCCTCCACCGACAGTGCCCTGTCCGGCTCCGGCGCCGGTGAGGAATGCGCGATCGACGAGACCGTCAAGATCGGGGCCGTCTTCAGCCTCACCGAGGCCGCCGCATTCGCAGGGACCTATCAGCAAGAGGGACTCCAGCTCGCTTTCGACGAGCTCAACGCCGCGGGCGACATCAAATACGAAGTGATCATCGAAGACGACAAGACCACCGTCGAGGACAGCACCAAGGCCTTCGAGAAGCTCATCGACCGCGACGAGGTCAGCGCCATCGTCGGCCCGACCCTGTCCGGCATGGCCTTCTCGACCTACACCGACGCCCAGAGCGCCGGCGTCCCCGCGCTCGGCGTCTCCACCACCGCCGAAGGCATCCCCGAGATCGGCGACTACATCTTCCGCGCCTCGCTCCCCGAGGAGCGGGCCCTGGCCGCCAGCATCCCGGCCGCCAAGGAGACCCTCGGCATGCAGAAGGTCGCCGTCCTCTCCGACAGCGCCGACGAGTTCACCGCCTCCGCTTACAACACCATCACCGACGTGCTCAACGACGAGGGCATCGAGATCGTCGTCGACGAGACCTTCGAGACCACCGACACCGACTTCAGCGCCCAGCTGACGAAGGTCCTGGAAGCCGACGTCGACGCCGTCATCCTCTCCGCCCTCCCCGGCGCGACCGTCCCGCTGGTCACGCAGGCTCGCGGGCTCGGCATCGAAGCCCCGATCGTGGGCGGCAACGCCTTCAACTCCCCCGTCCTGGTCGGCGCGCTCGGCGACGCCGCCGAAGGCCTCATCGTCGGCGGCGCCTGGAGCGCGGCCTCCGACACCACCGGCAACGCCGAGTTCATCTCGGCCTACACCGAGAAGTACGACCGCGCGCCCGACCAGTTCGCCGCGCAGGCCTACACCGGTGCGTACCTGATCGACCAGGCCGTCCGCGCCGACTGCGACGCCAACCGCGAGGCCATCAAGGACAACCTCGGCCAGATCCTCGAATACGACTCCATCCTCGGCCCGATCTCGATCGACGAGGGCGGCGAGGTCACCCAGGAGCCGGTCGTCCAGATCATCCGCGACCGCGTGTTCACCCTCCTCTAGGCTGCAAGAAGACCCCTACTCTCCGGTAGATCTCGTCCCCACCTCCGTACAGGGAATGCAGAGATGTTGCAACAGTTGGCGAACGGTGTGTTCGCCGGTTCGATCTACGCGCTCTTCGCGATCGGTTTCACCCTCGTGTTCGGCATCCTCCGGCACCTGAACCTCGCGCACCCCGCGATCTTCACCGCCGGCGCGTTCGTCGGCATCGAGGCGGCGACGCGGACCGCGATCCCGGTGTGGATCCTCTTCCCGGCCCTGGCCGCGATCGGGGCGCTCGCCGGGATCCTGGTGGAGCGCATCGCATTCCGGCCGCTACGAGGCAGGGACGACGAGCACTTCGCGGGACTCATCTCCTCGGTGGCCCTCGGCGGCGTCCTCATCGCGCTCCTCCAAGCGCGCTACGGCACCGAACCGCAGAGCTTCCCGAGGGAGTACTTCCCGAACCAGCTGTTCGAGATCGCCGGGGTCCGCGTGACCCTGACGCAACTGGTGACACTGGGCCTGGCCCTGGTGCTCATGCTCGGACTCGCATGGCTCGTCACAGCGACACCGCTGGGACGGGCCATGCGGGCCGTGGCCGAGAACCCCACGGCCGCAAAGGTCGTCGGGGTCAACGTCGGCCGCGTCACCGCCGGGACCTACGCGCTCTCCTCGGCCCTGGGCACCGTCGCCGGGGCCCTCCTGGCGCTCAACCTCGGCCAGGCAGGGCGCGACCTCGGCGCCTCGATCGAACTCGTCGGCTTCGCCGTCATCATCCTCGGCGGACTCGGATCCCTCTGGGGCGCCATGGCCGCCGGCGTGATCATCGGCCTGGCCGAGGCGCTCACGATCCACTACTTCGACTCGAGCTGGAAGGCCCTGGTCGCCTTCGCGCTCCTGTTCGCGGTGCTCGTGCTGCGCCCCCGCGGCCTCTTCGGACACGTCAAGGTCAGGGAGGTCTGATGATCGCCGGGTACGACACCCTCATCACCACGATCGCGCTCGGCGCGATCCTCGCCTACTCGTTCCACGTGGTCCTCATGGCCGGGCAGCTCAGCCTCGGCCAGGCCGGATTCGCCTCGCTCGGCGCGTACGTCTCCACACTGGTCGTCCCCGCCGAGCCGATCTTCGGCTCGCTCTCGCCGGTGATCGTGGGCCTGCCCGTGGGCGCCGCGGTCGGGGCCGCCGCCGCGTTCGTCGTCGGCCTGCCGGTCCTGCGCCTGCGCGGCGTGTTCCTCGCCATCGCCACCATCGCCTTCGGCGAGATGGTGCGGGTGTTCATGAACAACGCCGAATGGACCAACGGCGCGCTCGGCCTGCGCATGGAGAAGTGGGTGACGTTCGACTTCGCGTGGATCATCGTCGCCGTCCTCGCCTACCTGTTCTGGCGGCTCGGGCCCTCGCGCACCGGCCGCGCCTTCGCCGCCGTGCGCGAAGACGAACTCGCCGCGAGCTCCATGGGCGTCAACGTGGTCCGCACCCGCATGCCCTCCTTCATCGCCTCCGGCGCCATCGCCGGCGTCTACGGCGTCATGTTCGCCTACTTCTTCGGCCGCATCACCCCCGCGACCTTCGACTTCGGACTCACCGTCGACGGCCTCGTCACCGCCGTCCTCGGCGGGTACCTCGTGTTCTTCGGACCGGTCCTCGGCGCCGGGTTCCTCACCGCCGTCCCCGAGATCCAGACCGCCGTCGGCCTCGAAGCCGGATGGATCCACCCGCTCGTCACCGGCCTGCTCCTGCTCGGCGTCATCCTGTTCCTCCCCGGCGGACTGTCCACGATCTTCTCCCGCCTGCGCCGCACCCCGGCCCCGCCCGAAGCCGACTTCGCCCCGCTCGACGGCCTCGCCCCGCTGCCCGACAAGGGCACCAAGATCGCCGCACTGCGCGGCCTCGGCAAGGCCTACGGCGCCGTCCAGGCCGTGCGCGACGTCGACCTGGAGATCTCGCTCCGGCGAAGTGCTCGGCATCATCGGCCCCAACGGCGCCGGCAAGACCACACTGGTCAACATGATCAGCGGCCTGGAGACGCCCACCTCCGGCGGCGGCGAGATCCTCGGCGTCAAGCTCGGCACCCCCGGCGGCGCCCACCGCTTCGCGCAGGCCGGCGTGAGCCGGACCTTCCAGCACTCCAAGCTGTTCGACCGGCTCACCGTCCTCGACAACGTCCTCGTCGGCACCCACGCCGTCTCCAAGTCGACGTACCTGCGACGCCTCCTGTGGCTGCCCTCGGCCCGCCGCGACGAACGCCGCGCCCTCGCCCTCGCCTGGGCGCAACTGCGGCGCGTCGGCCTCGCCGACCGGGCCCACCTGCGGCCCGGGGCCCTGTCCTACGGCGACCAGCGGCGCCTCGAGATCGCCCGCGCCCTCGCCGCCCACCCGACCCTCCTCATCCTCGACGAGCCCGCCGCGGGCATGAACCACGTCGAAGCCGCCGAACTCGCCCGGCTCATCCGCAGCCTCGCCGAAGACGGCATCACCGTCCTGTTCATCGAGCACAACGTGAAGATGGTCCTCGAAGCCTGCACCCGACTGGTCGTCCTCAACTTCGGCGAGGTCATCGCCGCCGGGGAACCCGCCGCGGTCGCCGCCGACCCGCTGGTCGTCGAGGCCTACCTGGGCACCGAAGCATTGGAAGACGGGGAGATAGCGAATGTCTGAACCGATCCTCACGGTCGAATCGGTCCACGTCGCCTACGGGCGCGTGCAGGCCGTGCGCGACGTGACCTTCGACGTCCCCGAAGGCGGCCTCGTCGCCCTCGTCGGCGCCAACGGCGCGGGCAAGAGCTCCGTGCTCGCCGCCGTCTCCGGGCTCGTGCGCCCCGGCTCCGGCCGCATCCGCCTGGAAGGCAAGGACATCACGCGCTGGCCCGCGCACCGCCGCGTCGGCGCCGGACTCGTGCTCGTCCCCGAAGGCCGCCAGATCCTCGGCACCCTCACCGTCGCCGAGAACCTCGCGCCTCGGCGCCCACCGGCGCCGCCGCGAAGCCGCACCCGAATCCGAGATGTACGAGCTGTTCCCCGTCCTCGCCGAAAGGCGGGCCCTGCCCGCCAGCGCGCTGTCGGGCGGCGAGCAGCAGATGCTGGCGATCGCTCGCGCGATGATCGCCAGGCCGCGGGTCGTCCTGCTGGACGAGCCGTCGATGGGGTTGGCCCCCAAGATGGTCGACGAGGTCTTCGCCGTCATCGAGAAGATCCGCGCCTCGGGCGTGACCGTGGTCCTGGTCGAGCAGAACGCCCGCCGGGCGCTGCGCGCGGCCGACACGGGGCATGTCCTGGAGACCGGGGCGATCGCGCACAGCGGCCCCGCCGCCGAACTGCTGAAAGACCCCAGAGTCGTGAAAGCCTATCTGGGCGTCGAGTAGCGCTCGCGCCCAACGAAGGAACCCCTGAGATGAACGATGAGGCAGCCGTCCACCCACCCTCGGACGCGAAGCAGCGCAAACCGCGCCGCCGCATGTGGTCGCGCGTCAGGATCAGGACCAAGCTGACGATCATGCTGCTCGTCCCGGCGCTCACGCTCGCCGGCATGGTCGCGCTGCGGCTGGTGGAATCGGCCGGGGAGGCCCGCGACATCGGGGCCACCGCCGACGCGGTCGAGCTGGCGGGCGATGTCAGCGATGTGATCGCCGCGATCCAGGCCGAACGGGCGGACGCGGCGATGCTCGTGTACCAGGAGGACACCCAGGTCGCCGAACCCGAGACGATCGTCGCCTCCTTCCAAGACCACGAGACGGCGACCGGGTGCGGCGCTGGAAGCGCTGTAGGCGACGCGGGGGACCTCGCTCTCGACGACGAGTCGCTGGCGCTGCTGGAGCGGGCCGACGCGCCGCTGGAGCGGCTGTCGATCTCGCGGCGGGCCGTGCTCGACGGGACCATCGACGCGGTCCACTTGACCGTGTACAACTCCGTTGTCGCGCGTCTGTCGACCGTGCTGGACCACGCCGTGGACCTCGCCGGGACCGCGGAGCTGACGCGGATCGTGCGCACCGCGAGCCTGCTCGCGGGCATCGACGAGTACTCCGAGCAGCTGCGTCTGCTCATTCTGTCCTCTGAGGACGGGAAGCCGCTGGCCGCGAAGCACCGCATGTTCATGCGTCTGGCCGCGGCCCGCGAGGAGTCGCTGAACGAGTACCGCCGCATCGTGGCGCAGACCGACCCCGACGCCGCCGTGTTCAAGGTGGGCGGTATCGGCGAGGCCGAGGCGCGCCCGGCGAACTCGTTCGAGTCCGAGGTCGCCGGTTCGCGTTCGGACGACATCCAGTCGGTCGACCACGCCGCCCTGATGCCCTCGTACGACGCCCGGCACGCGGCCACGGTCGCACTGGTCACCGATTCGCTCGACGAAGCCGCCTCGCAGGCGAACGCGATCAGCGCCGCCGCGCTCCAGCGCTTGGCGATCGAGGGCCCCATCGCCGTTGTGGCGCTGGCGCTCTCGGTCCTCATCGCGTTCGGTATCGGCCGCTCGGTCACGCGCGGTCTGCGCGACCTGTCGGGTTCGGCCCGGCAGATCGCCATGGTGGACCTGCCGCAGGCCGTCAAGCGCGTCGACCAGCAGCAGGGCCTGGGCGGGCTCAGCCCGTTCGAGTACGCCGCGCGCACGACCCCGCCGCTGCAGGTGCAGGGCGAGGACGAGCTCAGCGAGGTCGGCGAGGCGTTCAACATCGTGCACCGCGAGGCGATCCGCGTCTCGGCGCAGCAGGCGCTGCTCCGCTTCCACGTGGGCGCGATCTTCGTGCGGCTGGCCCGCCGCGGCCACTCGCTGACCGGGCGCCTCACCGCGGAGCTGGATGCGGCCGAACGCAACGAGCAGGACCCCGAGCGCCTCCAGCGCCTCTTCCGGCTCGACCACCTGGCCTCGCTCATCGGCCGCGCCAACGACTCCCTGCTCGTGCTCGGCGGTTCCTCGGCGGCGAAGGTGCGCACCACGGACGCTTCGCTGGACGAGGTGCTGCAGGCGGCGCAGAGCCGCATCGAGTACTACACGCGCATCGAGGCGGGCGCCGATGACGGCGCCTGGGTGAAGGCCGACGTCGTGGACGACGTGGTGCAGTTGCTCGCGGAGCTGATGGACAACGCGACCCGCTACTCCGAGTCCGCCGCCGAGATCACCGCGCGGGTGCTCACCGGCAAGGTGATCATCCAGGTGCGCGACCACGGCATCGGGATCGAACCGGAACGGCTGGAGCGCTTCAACGAGCGCCTGCGCCGCGACACCCCGGTCGACCTCGAAGCCATGCAGGCCATGGGGTTGACGGTGGTCGGGTTCCTGGCCGCGCGGCACGGCATCGAGGTCGAGCTGCGGCCCTCGATCGGCGGCGGCGTCGTCGCCGAAGTGGCCGTCCCCGGTTCGCTGCTCACGTTCACGCCGCCGCCGCGCACCGAGCGGCCGCCGGCGAAGCAGACGATCATGGCCCCGCCTCCGCAGCGGATCGTGCCGATGCCCGAGCCGCGCCAGAGGGCGAACGCCCCCTTGTTCGCGCAGAACGCCGCTCCCCCGCCCGCTCCCCCGCAGCGGCACCCGGCCCCGCAGGCCCCTCCCGGGCCCCGGGCGCTCCCGGCCGGTCCGGCCCGCGGCATGGTGATCGAAGGCGACACCCGGCCGCTGCCGGTCCTCTCCTCGGCCGCCACGGCGTACCTCTCCGAGCTGCCAGAGATCAAATTCGACGTCACCGTCGTGCACGCCGAACCCTCCCTCCGGGCGGGCCACGCGCTGCCCCAACCCGAGTCGGCAGCGCCGCTGACCGGTCCGAACGGCCTGCCGCAGCGACGGCCGATGTCCAACCTGGTCCCCGGCGCGATCGCGCCGTCCCCCGACCAGGCGGGCAAGCCGATCGAGCGCAACCCGCGCAGCATCGGGGCGACCTACTCCGCATACGCGCGCGGCCTCACCAGTAGCAGAACGCCCCAACCCCAAAATGAGAAATGACCCGAGGATCGACCATGACCACTAGCGCTCAACTGGATTTCCTACTCAACGACTTCGTCGGCCGGGTGCCGCACGTGACGCACGTGCTCGCGGTGGCGGCGGACGGTCTGCTCATCGCCTCGAACAACTCGCTGCCGCGTGACGAGGCGGAGCGCCTGTCGGCCATCGCGTCCGGTCTGACGAGCCTGTTGGCCGGTGCCGCGCGTTCGCTCCAGGCCGACCCGGTGATCAGCAATCTGACGGAGATGAACGGCGGCTTCATGTTCTCGATGTCGGTGTCGAGCGGCGCGAGCATCTTGGCGCTGGCCGGTCTGCACTGCGACATCGGGCAGGTGGGCCATGAGCTGGCGAACCTGATCAACCAGGTGGGACCTGCGCTGACTCCCGCGGCGCGCCAGGCGTTGGCGGCGCAGCAGTACCAGCAGCAGTACCAGCAGTAAGAGCGAACGGGCGAGACGCGAGCGGGCCGGGAACCATGGTGGGGTTCCCGGCCTGTTGTGCGTGTGGGGCACGGTTCGCGGAGCTACACCATCCGTCGCAAACCGGTTGCGGCGGCCTGAAAACAACATGAGTAAGCATCGGATTTACGATCGCGTCGATACCTGAATGCCCCCTAGAGGAGAATCATCTTGCGGCGCACCTCAGTCACACTCGACATCGTCAATCTGTTCACCGCGATGCACGCCCGCGGTCGCCACGACCCGGACAAGGCGTTCGACAAGATCGTGGACAAGGTCCGGTCCGACATCGACGGCGTCACGCTTCGCGAATCGGATGAGGCCCTGCTCGACTCGATCCGGCAGCTCATGCGGTTCACCACCGGTACGGAAGGCCTCTCCGGCGTCGGCTGGCTGTCGATCATCGACATGATCACCGCCCGCGTCGACAACCTCTTCCGGGTGCGCAAGCTCCACGACCTCCACCCCGAGATCGGTCGCGAAGCGGTCAGGGCGCCGATCTTCGTCGTCGGCATGCCGCGCACGGCGACCACCTTGACCCACAAGGTCCTCGCGCAGTCGCCGGGCAACCGGGGGCCGCTGCTGTGGGAGATGTACAACGTCGACCTCCCGCAGCCGGTGTCCACGCAGAAACGCCATCGCGACGCCACGCAGCGCCGCATCGACCAGACGCTCGCCCTCAGCCCTTCGTGGAAGCAGATCCACCCCGTCTCGGCCGACCTGCCCGAGGAGATCTACTTCCTGCTCATCCACACCGCCCTGCACTGCAGCGTGCTGCCGATGCCGGACTACGTCGAGTTCCTCAAGACCCACGACTCCACCGCGGACTACCAGTTCATCAAGGAATGCTTGCAGGTCCTGCAGCACGGGCGCGAGCCGAAGCGCTGGGCGCTCAAGCATCCCGGGTCGCTGTTCCACCTGCAGGCCGTCCACAAGGTGTTCCCTGACGCGAAGGTCGTGTGGACCCACCGCGACCCGAACACGGTCATGGGCTCGATGTGCTCGATGGCCGAGTCGCTGATCCGCCTGCATGTGAAGCGCCGCTCGGTCGACCTTCACGCGATCGGCGAGCTCTGGCTCAAGATCCTCTCCGAAGGGGTCACTTCGGCGCGCGACCAGCGGGCGAGCCTGCCCCGGACCCTGGTCACCGACGTCGGCTACCACCTGCTGATGTCCGACCCGTTCGCGTACGTCCCGCACCTGTTCGAGCAGTTGGACATCCCGTGGACCGACGTGGACGAGCGGAACCTGAAGATCGCCCTCGACCGCCCCACCGACCACCGCGGCCACGAGTATGCGATGAGCTACTACGGACTCACCCCTGAGGCGATCGGCGACGCGTTCGGCGACTACGAACGCTTCGTCACGATGCTCAGGTTAACGACGGCAACGCAGAAGGCCGGGAACCAAGCGGTTCCCGGCCTTCTGCGCATGAACGCGAATGTTCGATCGCGGCGTCGGTCAAGCCGTCTTCTTCGTCGTCTTGGCGAGCTGAGAAACCCGCTGTTCCGAGATACCGAGAACCGCCGCAATATCGCGGCCGGTCATCCCTGCGTCCTTGAGCAGCTGCACGGTCTCACGGTTGATGTTCGAGGCTCGCGCCTGAAGCTGTGCCGCCTTCGCCGCGTTCGCCCTGGCGTCGGCGATACGGGCGTCGATTTCCGGGGCGATGTGCCAAACGATGGTGATGGGTGCGGTATCAGCCTCGGCAACGCCGAGGCAGTCGAGGTAGTCACGGACCATTTCCTCGGCGGCGCCGGCGGTGGTCGACTGGGTGATGCCGACGCCGGGAACATCGAGTTCCCACAGGCCGTGCACTCGCGTTGCGGTTACGGTGTAGTCCTTCATCGAAGCCACCCCTCCTCCAGGCATTCGAGTTGCCGGATGATGCTGGCGCACGTTCCGGGCGTGATCTCCCGGTGTCGCGGCAGCGCCGTCATGTGCGCCTCGCAGGGGACGCTCCGCCGCACCGACACCAAAGGCCGGGAACCAAGCGGTTCCCGGCCTTCAGAGTCTCAGGGCTACAAGCGATCGCGAAACTTAAGCGGTCTCCGTGCTGCACCCCGGATCACTCCGCGGCTACGCCGTCTCCGTGCTGCACCCCCGGATCACTCCGCGGCTACGCCGTCTCCGTGATCTGACGCTGGACCCACGGCATGAGGTCGCGCATCTTCTTGCCGGTCTCTTCGATCTGGTGGTCGGCCTGCTCCTGCTGGAGCTTCTTGTAGTTCTCGCGCTTCTCGGCCTCGGCGACCCATTCCTTCGCGAAGGTGCCGTCCTGGATCTCGCCCAGGATGCGCTTCATCTCGGCCTTGGTGTCGGCGTTGACGACGCGCGGTCCGCGGGTGAGGCCGCCGTACTCGGCGGTGTCGGACACGGAGTACCACATGTTGGCGATGCCGCCCTCGTAGATCATGTCCACGATGAGCTTGAGCTCGTGCAGGCACTCGAAGTACGCGGCCTCGGGGGCGTAGCCCGCCTCGACCAGGGTCTCGAAGCCGGCCTTGATGAGCTCGGCGGCGCCGCCGCAGAGCACGGCCTGCTCGCCGAACAGGTCGGTCTCGGTCTCCTCCTTGAAGGTGGTCTTCAGGACGCCCGCGCGGGTGCCGCCGATCGCCTTCGCGTAGGAGAGCGCCACCGCCTGGGTGTCGCCCGACGGGTCCTGCTCCACCGCGACGAGCGCGGGGACGCCCTTGCCGTCCACGAACTGGCGGCGGACCATGTGGCCCGGGCCCTTCGGGGCGACCATGGCGACGTTGACGTCGGCCGGGGCCTGGATCAGGTCGTAGCGGATGTTGAAGCCGTGGCCGAAGAACAGGCTGTTCCCGGCGGACAGGTTCGGCGCGATCTCGGCGGCGTACAGCTTGGCCTGCACGGTGTCCGGCACGAGGATCATGATGACGTCGGCCCACTCGGCGGCCGCGGCCGGAGTGAGCACCTTCAGGCCCGCCTCCTCGGCCTTCGGACGCGACTTGGAGCCCTCCTGCAGGCCGATGACGACCTCGACACCGGAGTCGCGGAGGCTCAGCGAGTGGGCGTGGCCCTGCGAGCCGTAACCGAGGACCGCGACCTTCTTGCCCTGGATCAGGGCCAGGTCGGCGTCGTCGTCGTAGAACACTTCAGCGGACATGCGTTGCTTCTTCCTTTACTGGCTTGCAATGAGTCTTGTGGTGCCGGGCCGTCGGCTCAGCTCGGGGAAACGTAGCGCGACAACGACGCCATCGACTTGGCGCCGCGCCCGAGCGCGACGGTTCCCGACTGGACGAGCTCCTTGATCCCGAACGGCTCCAGGACTTCCAGGAACGCCTCGATCTTGTCGGAGTTCCCGGTGACCTCGAACGTGACCGTGTCGGGTGTGACGTCGACCGAGCGGGCCTTGAACAACTCGGCGGCCGCGATCACCTGGCCGCGGGTGGCGGCGTCGGCGCGGACCTTCACCAGCAGCAGTTCGCGCTGCACGGAGGAGCCCGCTTCCAGTTCCACGATCTTCAGGACGTGAATGAGCTTGTTGAGCTGCTTGGTGACCTGCTCCAGCGAGCCCGCCTCGACGTCCACCACGATGGTGATGCGGCTGACGCCGGGGTGCTCGGTCTCGCCGACGGCGAGGGAGTCGATGTTGAAACCGCGCCTGGAGAACAGGGCGGACACGCGGGCGAGGACGCCCGCCTTGTTCTCGACGAGGACCGAGAGTGTGTGGACGCTCATCAGATCTGCCCCTCGTCTTCGAAGTTGGGCCGCACGTCGCGTGCGTACAGGATCTCGTCGTTGGAGACCCCGGCCGGGACCATCGGCCACACCATCGCGTCGGGCCCGACGGTGAAGTCGACCACCACCGGGCGGTCGTTGATCGCGTTGGCCTGCTTGATGATGTCGTCGACCTCATCGACGGTCTCGGCGCGCAGGCCGACGCAGCCGAGGGCTTCGGCGAGCTTCACGAAGTCCGGGATGCGCGGCGAGGCCTCGGAGTGGTGCGTCGACAGGTTCGTCTGCGAGTAGCGCTTGTCGTAGAACAGGGTCTGCCACTGGCGCACCATGCCCAGGTTGCCGTTGTTGATGACCGCGACCTTGATCGGGATGCCCTCGATCGCGCAGGTCGCGAGCTCCTGGTTGGTCATCTGGAAGCAGCCGTCGCCGTCGACCGCCCACACGGTGCGGTCCATCTCGCCCAGCTTGGCACCCATGGCCGCCGGGACGGCGAAGCCCATGGTGCCCAGGCCGCCCGAGTTGAGGAACGTGCCCGGCTTCTCGTAGCGGATGAACTGGCTGGCCCACATCTGGTGCTGGCCCACGCCGGTGGTCCAGATCGTGTCCTCGGGGGCCAGCTCGCCGAGCCGCTGGATCACCCACTGGGGGGTCAGCAGCCCGTCGTCGATGTCGGTGTAGCCCAGCGGGTACCGCCCGCGAAGGTCGTCGAGGGTCTCCCACCAGGTCTTCAGGCGTTCCTTGCCGCCGTCCTCGTAGGCCTCGATCATCGCGGAGATGGCGGCCTTGCAGTCGCCCACGATCGGCACGTCCGCTTCGCGGTTCTTGCCGATCTCGGCCGGGTCGATGTCGACGTGGACGACCTTCGCGTCGGGCGCGAAGGAGTCGAGCTTGCCGGTGACGCGGTCGTCGAAGCGCGCGCCCAGGGCGACCAGGAGGTCGGACTTCTGGAGCGCGTGGACCGCGGGGACCGTGCCGTGCATGCCGGGCATGCCCAGGTGCTGCGGGTGCGAGTCGGGGAAGGCGCCGCGGGCCATCAGCGTGGTGATGACGGGCGCGCCGGTCAGCTCGGCGAGCGCCAGCAGCTCGGCGTGCGCGCCGGACTTGATGACGCCGCCGCCGACGTACAGCACCGGGCGCTTGGCCTCGGCGATGAGCGAGGCGGCCTCGCGGATCTGCTTGCCGTGCGGCTGCGTCGTGGGCCGGTATCCGGGCAGGTCCATTTTGGGCGGCCACACGAAGGGGGCCTTGGCGTTCAGGATGTCCTTGGGGATGTCGACCAGGACCGGGCCCGGGCGGCCCGAGGCGGCCACGTAGAAGGCCTCGGCCATCACCCGCGGGATGTCGGCCGCATCCGTGATGAGGTACGAGTGCTTCGTGATCGGCATGGTGATGCCGCAGATGTCGGCTTCCTGGAAGGCGTCCGTGCCGATGGCGGAGGAGGCGACCTGGCCGGTGATGGCCACGATCGGGACCGAGTCCATGTGCGCGTCGGCCAGCGGGGTCACCAGGTTGGTCGCGCCGGGGCCGGAGGTGGCCATGCACACGCCGACCTTGCCGGTGGCGAGGGCGTAGCCCTGGGCGGCGTGGCCGGCGCCCTGCTCGTGGCGAACGAGGACGTGGCGCACCTGCTCGGAGTCGAGCAGCGGGTCGTAGGCGGGGAGGATCGCGCCGCCGGGAATGCCGAAGACCGCCTCGACCTCGAGCTCCTCGAGCGCGCGGACGACGGCCTGCGCGCCGGTGAGGACGGGTGCGGCGGCGGGAGCGCCGATCGGAGGAGCCGGCCTGGGAGCCTTCGGCCTGGCAGGCTGAGCCTTGGCAGCCTGCGGCCCTGGCTTCGGTGCCTTCACTGGTGTGCTCATGTCCTTCGTCCAATAGGGAGATGTGGCTGGTTCGACATGTCGCGTCGTTCCCCGGGCAGAAAAAATCGCCCGCGTGCTAAGACGCACGGGGCGAGCGCACCGTCGGAGAACGACGGTGCGCTAGATAAGTACTACGACGAGCGGCCGCGCGGCGGGCGCGGTCGCGATGCTCTGGTCGTAGTTCTGCTTCGGCACGCTCCCCAGGATGCACGATTCCGGCCCGTGAGTCAACTTTTCTCAGACTCCGGGACGTCCTTGGGCGTGTCGCCGGAGACGTCCCCGTCATCCGGATCGATCACCTCCTCGGGGTCGATCGGGACCGAGGACGGCAGCGCCTTCGGCTCCTCGGTGAGCCAGCGCGTCAGGTCGTCGGGCTCCATCGGCTTCGCGAGCAGGTAGCCCTGCACGAGCGGGGCCTGGGCGTCGATCATGGCGTTGAGCTGCGTGTCGGTCTCGACGCCCTCGGCGATGACCTCCATGCCGAGGATACGGCCGAGCGCGACCGTGACCGCCGCGAGCGGCCCCACGCCACCGTCGTCCTTCGCGATGAGGTCGCGGTCGATCTTGATGATGTCGACCGGAAGCCGCTCGAGCTGGCCGAGCGAGGAGTACCCGGACCCGAAGTCGTCCAGGGCGATCCGCACGCCCGCGCCGCGCAGGGCGCTGAGCTGGGCGACAAGGGTGTTCATCTGGTGGGAGAAGTCGTGCTCGGTCACCTCGAGGACGAGGCGGCGGGCCGGGACGCCCGCGGCGATGAGCGCGGTGTTCACCTCGGTCGCGAACAGGTGCGTGTGCAGCTCCTTGACCGAGACGTTCACCGAGATCCAGGCCTTGATCCCGGCGTTGTGCCAGGCCGCGAGCTGCTCCGCGGCGCGGTTGACCGTCCAGACCGCGAGGTCCTGGGTGAGCCCGGACTCGGTCGCGGCGGGGATGAACTCGCCGGGGCTGACGTGGCCGAGGCGCGGATGGTGCCAGCGCATGAGGGCCTCGGCGCCGACGATGGAGCGGTCGGCGGTGGAGAACACGGGCTGGAAGACCAGGCGCAGCTCGTCGCGGGCGATGGCGCCGCGCAGCTCCTGGGTGAGCTCGTTTCTGCGGCGCACCTTGCGGTCGAACTCGGCGTCGTAGGTCGCGTGGCGGTTCTTCCCGGCCTGCTTGGCGGCCCGCAGCGCGAGGTCGGCGTTGCGCAGCAGGATCTCGGGGTCGCCGTAGCCGTCGGCGGCGGTGGCGATGCCGACCGAGCCGGTGGTGAAGACGGTGGACTCATCGTGGAACTCGTACGGCTCCCCGAGGCGCGCGACGAGGGCCTTCGCGGTGGCGACGGCCTCGGACCAGCTGGCGTGCAAGAGGATCGCGAACTCGTCGCCGCCGAGGCGGGCGCCCACGTCGGTGGGCCGCAGGAGTTCCTTGATGCGGCGGGAGACCTCCACGAGGAGTTCGTCGCCGAAGTCGTGGCCGCGCGTGTCGTTGACGTTCTTGAACCCGTCGAGGTCGAGCAGGAGCAGCGCGGTCTGGTGGTCCTGGTGGCTGACGCCGTCCTCCAGGCTCTGGAGGAGCGCACGACGGTTCGCCAGGCCCGTGAGCGGGTCGGTGTAGGCCATGCGCGCGAGTTCGGTCTCCAGGCTGCGGCGCGCGCCCACGTCCTCCACGCGGGCCACCAGGCCCCTTACTTGCGGTTTGCCGCGGAGGTCGGTGACGACGGTCTCGGTGTGGCGCCAGCGCCTCGCGGAATCGCGGACGCGGATGTTCAGCGAGACCTGCCGGGTGTGGCTGATGCCGTCCAGGAGGGTGCGCAGGTCCTCTTCGGCGCCGCGGCGGTCGTCCATGTGCACGAGGCTAAGGAAGGACGCGCCGACGCAGCTGCCGGAGTCGGTGGCCGGCCGCCAGGCGGAGTCCTCGGGATGCCAGGTGACGGTGAGGTCGGGGTCGAGGACGAGCACGGTGTCGGAGGCGACGCCGACGATCGCGGAGAGCTTGCGCTGGCGGGCGGCGGCCTCGCCGCTGACGCGGCGGACGTCGAAGTAGGTGAGGACGAGGCGGGCGGCGAGGGCCCCGGCGGCGGCGAGGGCGAGGAGCGCGGCGTCGAGCGGGAGGGCTCCTGCGTTGGCGCCGTTGAAGAGCACGGCCGCGGCGGCGAGTCCGGCGGCGCCGCCCATGACGGTGTAGTGGACGCCGGGGTAGTTCGGCTTGTCGATGGGGGCGGGCTTCTGGGTGCGGGCGAGGTAGGTGACGCCGAGGAGGGCCGCGCAGGTGGCGACCCAGGCGACGGACCACCACAGGATGCGCTCGTCGGGGCGGTCCCACTGCCAGGCGGTGAAGGTGGCCATGCCGGTGAAGTGGACGGCGAAGACGGCGAGGTAGGCGAAGGCGTGGCGGCGTCGCCACCGCTGGATGCGGAACGTGGTGGTGACGCCGACGCCGAGCATCACGATGCCCATCATGGCGGGGATGACGATGGCGAGGTCGCCGTCGCTGAGGTGGCCGCGGAACTCCTGGAAGAGGGGCCGGGCGACGAGGAGCCAGAGGGCGAACAGGAAGCACAGGCCCACGAAGGCGCCGTCGACGAGGCGGCGCTGCACGGCCTGCGGGGCCCAGCCGTTGTCGGGGAGGCGCAGGAGCGCGAGGGACCAGAGGACGACGGCGGCGGCGAAGGCGATCCCGGCGGCGAGTTCGGCAGCGCCCTCGGGAAGCCAGCAGGCGGCGGCGATCCCGGCGGCGGTGACCTGGATGCCGGCGGCCATGAGCTGGTAGGTGACGCGCCGGCCCTGGGCGATGCGACCGGCGGCGCGCCACATGAGCAGGCCGGCGCAGGCCGCGCCGAAGCTGCCGAGGGCGGCGGCGGTGGCGGGGTCGATGCGCTGGAAGGCCGAGTGCACGCCGACGACGACGGCCGCGGTGAGGACGGAGCACCACACTGCGGCGGTCGCGATCCACGACAGCTGCTGCCGCACGCGGCGGGGGGTTGGCGTCATCCACTGGCCCAATCGTAGGAAGCCTCGTGCTTTACAGGATGCCGCATCGTCGTCCGGATCGGTATAGGGCCCTCGGGATGTGGCTCACGGGGCGGGCGGTGCGGGGGCGGCGACGGTGGCCCTAGAGGATCCCTTCCGGGGTGGGGCGGGCGGGCAGGGAGTCCCGGAGGCGTTCGAGCGCTTGGCGCGTCGCGATGCCGCGCTCGGTCTCGGCGCGCTCTTCGCGTTCGGCGTCCTTCCTGGCCTCGACCAGTGCGGCGCGCACTTCGGCGACGCGGTCGTCGCGCTGCGCCTGCGCCTTGGCCGCCTTGGCGGCGTCGCTGCGGTGCTTCACGAGCGGGATGAGGGTGGCGAGGGCGCAGAGCACCGCGAGGAACCACTGCCCGATGACGAGCATGAGGACGGCGAGCGCGCCGAGCCCGCCCGCGACGGCGGCGGTGACCGGCGTGGAGGGCTCGGCGAGGTCGAAGGCCATGCCGATGCGGCGTTCGACGGCGGCGAACTGCTCGGGGTCGTGGCCGTCGCGGGTGACGTCGACGCTCTCGCCCCGGCGTTTGATGGTGATGACCACGGTCTCGGTGGTGCCGATCGAGGCTTCGATGTGGTCGAGGCGGGAGCGCAGGAACGGCCCGGCGAGGTCGAGGGCGAGGCGGCGCAGAGCGACCGGCGCTTCGGGGTCGAACAGGTCGCGGCGCAGGAGCGAGGTGACGGTGCCGACCGGTTCGGTCCAGGAGCGGATCCCTTGGGGCGCTTCGCTTGACGGATCGAGGGCGGCCATCTCGCGCACGAGCGGGAGTTCGGCGGCGCTCGGTTCCTCGATGAGTTCTTGCAGGTAGTAGCGCCAGGCCAGGTCGCCGTCGGGTGCGGAGTCAGCGGGCGCGTCGGTGCCGAGCATGCCGGTGCCTTCGGCCGCAGCGGATTCGGCGGCGAAGTGCGCGGTCAAGGCCGCGAAGGCCTCGGCCTTGGCGGGCTGGTGCTCGTCGGTCGCGCCGAAGGAGGTGATCGCCGCGTCCCAGGCGGCGATCTCGTCCTCGTCCGCGCTCTCGGGATCGAACCGTTCGCGCAGCAGGGAACGCAACTGCGCGGCGGCGCCGTCGCCGAAGTCGCCCGAGGCCGTGCGCTCCCAGAGCGTCCGCCAGCCCCCGGCGACCTGGCCCGGTTCGGTGAGGCCCGGTTCGGTGAGGCCGAGATCGAACGGTTCGGCGAGCAGCCGCAGCACCGCCGCGTCGATGAGCACGGGCTGGTCGAAGCAGCGGCCGACCGCGAGGTTGAACAGCTCCGCCCGGATCGCGTCGCGTTCGCGCGCCGCTTCGAGGCCGGTCTTGAGGTCGGCGAAGGGGTTCTGAGCGGTCCGCTGCGCCGGAACGGAAGCCCGGTCGCGCAGGACCAGCGGCAGCACGGCCGCCGCGGCGGCGGGCAGCCAGTACCCGGGCACGTCGTCGAAGTCGGGCGAACGGGTCGGGCGGCCCTCGGCGAGGGCCCGCACGAGATTGCGGATCTCCTTGCGCGCCTGGTACTCGTCGAATTCGACCTGCTGGAAGCGCAGCTCGGTCCAGTCGAGGACCGCCTCGATCCGGTCCGACACGGAGTCGATCTGCGAACCGACCTGCTTGAGGCCCTGCTTGAACTCGTGCTGGGTCGCCTCCAGTTGGCGGGCCTGACGGAACCGCGCCGAACGCTCGGCCGCCAGCTCCTCGTCGAGTTCGTTGATGGCGCTGGTCTGGGACCACTCCTGGGTGAAGTCGGACCAGTTCCACTGGCTCACACGGGCCATCGGGCACACTCCGGGGATCGGGGCTAATGGGCGGGGTTCATTGTGCCCGGAACGCGCCAGCGGCGGGGTCCCTTCGGGGCCCCGCCGCTCTTCTCGCGTCTAGTTGACCTTGCGGACCGCGCCGTCGCTGGCCGGAGTGGCCATCGAGGCGTACGCCTGCAGGGCGCGGGAGACCACGCGGTCGCGGTTCACCGGAGTGTAAGGCCGCTCGCGCTTCTCCTGGGCCACACGGCGTTCGGCCAGGACCGAGTCGTCGACCTTCAGCTCCAGCCGGCGGCCGGGGATGTCGATCTCGATGATGTCGCCGCTCTCGACCAGGGCGATGAGGCCCTCGCCTGCGGCTTCGGGGCTCACGTGCCCGATGGACAGGCCCGAGGTGCCGCCCGAGAAGCGGCCGTCGGTGATGAGCGCGCACTTGCGGCCCAGGCCGCGGCCCTTCAGGAACGAGGTCGGGTACAGCATCTCCTGCATGCCGGGGCCGCCCTTGGGGCCCTCGTAGCGGATGACGACGACCTCGCCTTCGACCACGGACTTGTCGAGGATGCCCTGCACCGCGTCGTCCTGCGACTCGAAGACGTGCGCCGGACCGGTGAAGGTCCAGTTCTCCTCCGGGACGCCGGCGACCTTGACGACGCAGCCGTCCTCGGCGAGGTTGCCGAACAGGACGGCCAGGCCGCCGTCCTTGGTGTAGGCGTGCTCGACCGAGCGGATGCAGCCGTCCTCGGCGTCGGTGTCCAGGGTCTTCCAGCGGTTCGCGGTCGAGAACGCCTGCGTGGTGCGCACGTTGCCGGGCGCCGCGTGGTACAGCTCGATCGCTTCGGGCGCAGGGGCTTCGGCGCGGATGTCCCACTTGCCGAGCCACTCGGCCAGCGACGGCGAGTGGACGGAGTTGACGTCGTCGTTCAGCAGGCCGCCGCGGTACATCTCGCCGAGGATCGCGGGGATCCCTCCGGCGCGGTGCACGTCCTCCATGTGGTACTTCGGCGAGTTCGGTGCGACCTTCGCCAGGCACGGCACACGGCGCGAGATCGCGTCGATGTCGGCGACGTTGAATTCCATCTCCGCTTCGCGGGCGGCCGCGAGCAGGTGCAGGATCGTGTTCGTGGAGCCGCCCATGGCCACGTCGAGGGCCATCGCGTTCTCGAAGGCCCCGCGGGAGGCGATGCTGCGCGGCAGGGCCGACTCGTCGTCGTGCTCGTACCAGCGGCGGGCCAGGTCCATGACGACGCGCCCGGCCTCGGTGAACAGGTCGCGGCGGGCCGCGTGGGTGGCGAGGGTCGAGCCGTTGCCCGGCAGGGACAGGCCCAGGGCCTCGGTGAGGCAGTTCATCGAGTTCGCGGTGAACATGCCCGAACAGGAGCCGCAGGTCGGACAGGCGTCCTCTTCCATCCGCAGCAGCTGGGCGTCGGAGACGTCGTCGTTCGCGGCGGCGACCATCGGGTCGACGAGGTCGAGCTTCTGGGTGACGATGCCGTCCTTGTCGACGGTCTTCCCGGCCTCCATCGGGCCGCCGGAGACGAAGACGACCGGGATGTTCAGGCGCAGAGCGGCCATGAGCATGCCGGGAGTGATCTTGTCGCAGTTGGAGATGCACACGAGCGCGTCGGCGCAGTGCGCGTTGACCATGTACTCGACGGAGTCGGCGATGATCTCGCGGCTGGGCAGCGAGTAGAGCATGCCGCCGTGTCCCATCGCGATGCCGTCGTCGACGGCGATCGTGTGGAACTCCTTGGAGACGCCCCCGGCCTCGGCGATGGACTCGGCGACGATGTCGCCCATGTCCTTGAGGTGCACGTGCCCGGGCACGAACTGGGTGTAGGAGTTGGCGATGGCCACGATCGGCTTGCCGAAATCGGAGTCGGTCATGCCCGTCGCGCGCCACAGCGCGCGAGCGCCGGCCATCTGACGGCCGTGAGTGGATGTGCGTGAACGAAGCGCTGGCATGGAACAAGTCTGCCACGTCTCGAATAGCGAGACGAACCGCCCGACCCTTAGGACACGTTAGGGTTGCGCCGCAAATAATCCGATCGCATCACGATATTCCGGATTTATCCCGCCTTAGGGACCCCTGAAATCAAGTTTAGCCACAAGGTGTGACATTCCCGATACGTGATCAGAACTCACGAATCATGGTCCCGAAGACGGCCGCCTCCGGGCAGGGACCGTGGCGGCGGGAGTCCTCCCCCGCCGGGTTGTCGCTCAGCAGGAAGTAGTGCCCGGGCGGGACCGGGCCGCCCCCGCCGGGCATCGGCTCGCCGGGCCCGGCCGCGACCCGCTTGACCCACCACGGGGCCTTGGCGCGCCTCGCCTCGGCCCAGCCCAGGTCGGGGTCGGGCGCGGCGACCACGACGATGTCGCCGGTCACGATCCGGCGGGTGCGCTTCGCGAGCACCTCGTGCCCGTCGCGCAGCGCCGGCTCCATCGAGACGCCCTCGACCTTGACGAGCACCCAGCGGCGACGCAGCTGGCGCACCGACTCGGCCATGAGCGCCACCGCCAGGATGAGCGCCAGCGGGAGGAACCAGTCAGAAGAGGTCATCGATGCCGCCGTCGTCGGAGTCCTCGTCCCGCTTCTTGTCGCCCCGGCGCAGGAAGTGCAGCGCCGAGAACGACGTCAGCCCCAGCGCGGACACGATCGCGAGCACCACGACCACGGCCGGGACGACGACCGCGATGATGGTGAGGAGGGCGCCGATGTGGAACCCGGAGTCGACGCCTTCGAAGGAATCGCCGTTCACTACGGCAGGTCGTTGATGATGTCGGTGATCGAGCGGCGCCTTCCCGTGTAGAACGGGATCTCCTCGCGCACATAGAGCCTCGCGCGAGAGGCGCGCAGTTCGCGCATGAGGTCCACGATGCGGTGGAGTTCATCGGCCTCGAAGGCGAGGATCCACTCGTAGTCGCCGAGCGAGAAGGCCTGGACGGTGTTCGCCCGCACGTCCGGGTAGCCGCGGGCCATTTGGCCGTGCTCGCGCAGCAGGTCGCGGCGCTCCTCGTCGGGGAGGAGGTACCAGTCGTAGGACCGCACGAACGGGTAGACGGACACGTAGCCCTTGGGGTCCTCGGTGAGGAACGCCGGGAGATGGCTGCGGTTGAACTCGGCGGGGCGGTGCAGCGCCATGTTCGACCAGACCGGGGCGAGGTGGCGGCCGAGGGCGGAGCGGCGGAAGTCCGAGTAGGCCTTCTGGAGCTGGTCGGAGGACTCGGCGTGCCACCAGACCATGAGGTCGGCGTCGGCGCGCATCCCGGTCAGGTCGTAGGTGCCGCGCACCGTCACGCCCTGGTCGGCGCAGTGCTTCGCGAAGAACGCCTCGGAATCGCTGGCGAGGTCCTGGCGGATCGAGGGCATGGGCTCCTCGACACGGAACACCGACCACAGCGTGTAGCGGATGGTGTCGTTCAGTTCCTTGATGCGCTGCGCGTTCGGGTTGTTCGACTGCTCGGTCACGTTGCGGCCCTTCTACTTCGCTTGGAGTTGCGTCGAGATGTCTTCGGCGGCCCGCTGCCCGGAGGCGATGCAGGCGGCGATGCCGACCCCGTCGGCGGCCGCGCCGGCGATCGCGATGCCGCGGTGCTCGGCGAGCGCCACGCGGGCGGCGGCGATGCGGGCCTCGTGGCCGGGCGTGTACTGCGGAAGCGCGCCGCCCCAGCGGTCGACGCGCCGCTCGACGGGTTCGGGCAGGCGCTGCCCGAGATGCTCGCCGAGTTCGCGCAAGGCGGTCTTGGCGAGGGTCACGTCGTCGTGCTGAAGCAGCGCCTCCTCGCCGAGGCGGCCCATGGAGACGCGCACGATCTGGCGGCGGCGGCCCAGGTGCGGCCACTTCTTGCTCGCGAAGGTGGCGGCCTTGACGGTCTTGCCTTCGGAGGCGGGCGTGAGGAACCCGGAGCGCTCGGGCAGGTCGATCTGGTCGAACGCGAAGGCGGCCAAGGCGACCGAGGCGTAGGCGACGCCCGAGAGCGCGGCGGCGGCCTGGGGTTCGACGCCCCGGAGCAGTGCCGTCGCGGGCGAGGCGGGCACGGCCAGGATCACGGCCTCGGCGGAGATCTTGATCGGGTCGGGCACCGGCCCGGCGATGACCTCCCAGCCGTAAGGGGTCTGGCGCAGTTCGCGGACGGTCATGCCGAGGCGGATCTCGGCGCGCGCGGACGCCGAAGTGGCCGTGACGAGCCGGTTGAGGCCGCCATCCACTGTGGCGAACACGGGTTTGCGGGGCCCGTCGGCGGGCGGGCGTTTGATCTCGTTGACCGCGTCGGTCAGGCGCGCATGGCGTTCGAGCGCGGCGGCGAGCTGCGGCATGACCGCGCGCACGGAGAGCCGGTCGACGTCGCCGGCGTAGACGCCGCCGAGCATCGGGGCGACGAGCCGGTCGAGCACCTCGTCGCCGAGACGGGCGCGGACCAGCGCGCCCACGGACATGTCGCCGCCGGGCTCGAGGATCGGCAGGCCGTTGTCGGGACGCTCCTTGGCGTTCGCGATCGCGGCCACGTCGGCCGGGTCCCCGGGAATGCCCATCATGTGGCCGGCGGGGAAGTCGACGAGTTCGCCGCCCAGGCTCAACGCGGGTTTGAGGGCCGAGGGGTAGACCAGGGCGTCGCCCAGGCCCACCGCGCGGGCGAGTGCGATCGCCTCGGGCCGGGCGGCCAGGAGCGATTCGGCGCCGGTCTCGACCGGGCGTCCGGCGAAGTCGACGGTGTGGATCTTGCCGCCCAGGCGCATCGACTGCTCGGCGACGATGATCTCGGCGTCGAGGCCGAGGCGCTCGCGCAGGCGGTGCGCGGCCGCGAGACCGGTGATGCCGCCGCCGACGACGAGGACCCGCGTCCGTCCGGGCGTGCCCGTGACGCGGGCGGGGGTCATCGGGCTCATCGGGCGGTGGCCTCGTGCACGCGGTCGACGACGAGCTTGAGCTTGCCGGGGTCGGTGTCGGGGAGGACGCCGTGGCCCAGGTTGAAGATGTGGCCCTTCGCGGATCGCGCGGCTTCCAGCACGGCGTCGGTCTCGGCCAGCAGGGCCGCGTCGTCGGCGAAGACCACGGCCGGGTCGAGGTTGCCCTGGAGGACCTTGTCCGGCAGGCGCTTCGCGGCCTGGTCGAGCGGGATGCGGAAGTCGATGCCGCTGACTTCGGCGCCGGTCTCGGTCATCGCCTCGAGCAGGTGCCCGGTGCCCACGCCGAAGTGGATGCGCGGCACGGAATCCGCGACACCCGCGAGCGCGGCGGTGGAGTGCGGGAGCACGAAGCGGCGGTAGTCGGCCTCGGAGAGGGCCCCGGCCCAGGAGTCGAACAGCTGCACGGCCTTGGCGCCGGCCTCGACCTGGATGCGCAGGAACTCGCCGCAGATCGCGGCGAGGCGGGAGGCGATGCCGTGCCAGATCTCGGGGTGGGACTTCATGAGCGCCTTGGTCTTCGCGTGGTCGCGGCTGGGGCCGCCCTCGATGAGGTAGGACGCGAGGGTGAACGGGGCGCCGGCGAAGCCGATGAGCGGGGTGTCGCCGAGCTCCTTGACGAGCAGGCCGATCGCCTCGGTGATGTAGGGGACGTCGCACGGGTCGAGATTGCGCAGGCGCTTGACGTCGGCCTCGGTGCGGAAGGGCTCGGCCACGACGGGGCCGGTGCCGGGGACGATCTCGACGTCGACGCCGATGGCGGCGATCGGCACGACGATGTCGGAGAAGAAGATCGCGGCGTCCACGCCGTACCGGCGCACCGGCTGCATCGTGATCTCGGCGACGAGCTCAGGGGTGCTGCAGGCCTCGAGCATCGAAGTGCCCGCGCGGGCCTCCTTGTACTCGGGAAGCGAGCGCCCGGCCTGGCGCATGAACCAGACGGGGGTCCGGCTCGGCTCCTCCCCGCGACAGGCCGAAAGGAACGGGGACGCGGTGGGTACGGCTGCTGCGTTGGACACGGTCCAATCCTTTCACGCCGATCGCACGGTCGCCCGCAGCGGCGAGTGCGATGTGGCCCGCATCGATGCGGTTGCGATGTGCCCCGCATTCGGACACGCGCTGTGGCGGGCCACGCTCGATCGCGCCGTCCATCATGGATTGCAAATCGGTCGATCAAGCCACTATCGGGTGGAAATCGGTCTCCAGGTCGGCGGGGCAGTAGCGCGCGCAGGTTACCTGGCCGTACGGTGAACAGGTGACCGATCCCCAGCCCGAGCCCGAAGCCGAACTCCTCACCGAGCCGCGTGAAGGCATGCCGCCGCTCATTCAGACCTCCGCCGAACTGGCCGAGGCCGCCGCACGCCTCGAGGCCGGGACCGGTCCCATCGCCATCGACACCGAGCGCGCCTCCGGCTTCCGCTACTCGGGTCGCGCGTACCTCATCCAGTTGCGCCGCGAAGGCTCCGGATCGATCCTCGTCGACCCCATCCCGATCGAGGACCTCGAACCCCTGCGCCGGGCGCTCACCGGACCCGAGTGGATCCTGCACGCCGCGAGCCAGGACCTCCCTTGTCTTGAAGAACTCGAGCTGCGCCCGACGAAGCTGTTCGACACCGAACTGGCCGCGCGCCTGTGCGATTTCGAGAAGGTGGGGCTCGCCGCGATCACCGAGCAGCTCCTGGGGCACCGGCTGGAGAAGCAGCACTCGGCGGCCGACTGGTCCTCGCGCCCGCTCCCCCACGACTGGCTCGTCTACGCGGCGCTGGACGTGGAGCTCCTCATCGAGCTGCGCGCCCTGCTCGCCGCCGAACTCGTCAAGCAGGGCAAGGCGGTGTGGGCGGAGGCGGAGTTCGAGCACGTGCGCCTCGCCGGTCCGCCCAAGCCCCGCAAGGAGCCGTGGCGGCGCACCAGCGGCATCCACAAGGTGCGCGGCGCCAAGGCCCTCGGCCGGGTGCGCGCGGTGTGGGAGGCCCGGGACAACCTGGCCCGCAAGCTCGACCGCGCGCCGGGGAAGGTGCTGCCGGACGCGGCGATCGTGGAGGCCGCCACCTCGGACCCGACGGACTTCGCCGAGCTGATGAGCCTGCCGGGCTTCAGAAGGCGCGGCGGACGCACGAACGCGCGCCTGTGGCTCGCGGCCCTCGCGGACGCCCGCAATGTGCCGGGCGACGAGCTGCCGTCGACCACCCCGCCCCAGGACGGCCCGCCCGCGACGCACCGCTGGGCCGACCGCGACCCCGTCGCGGCCGAACGCCTCGCCGCCGCCCGCGAAGTCGTGGCCGAAGTTGCCGAGAAGCACCACCTCCCGGCCGAGAACCTCATCGCGCCGGCCCTCGTGCGCGGCCTCGCGTGGGAGCCGCCGAAAGCGGTCACGGAGGAGCACGTCCGCACCGTCCTCACCGAAGGCGGCGCGAGGGAGTGGCAGATCGAGCTCCTGGCGTCGGGCCTGGCAGAGGCCCTCAAGGACTGATCGAGACCCCGGCCGCATCGTCAGCCGGGGCCGATTCGTCGGCGGCTTTCGCGGCGGCGAGGATCGCCATCGCCTCGGCCTCCGTTGAGCGGTCATGCAGGGCGGCGCGGACCACGAGCCACTGGTACAGCCGCGGCTCGAGGTCGACGATCAATGCGCGCGTTTTCGCCATATCGGTGAAGTTACCGCCGCCCGCGATCGGAAGCGGAGCGTGACACGCTTTCGGCGAGCCTCAGGCGGGCGCTACTCCCAGAGCCTGATGCCGAGCAGCTGGTCCTGCACGTCTTCGAGTGATTCGGCGGAGGCCGGGCCGTCGTAGGAGCAGATCGCGGCGCCCGCGCTGCCTCGGTAGACCGCCACGAAGCCCCAGCGCTCGGTCCATTCGCCTTCCTCGGTCTCACCGGTGTCCGGGTCGACCGCGCGGGTCCAGGTGTATTCGGCCTCCGCGGCGAGGACGGCGTTGCCGTCGATGCGGTAGTGCTCATAGACCGTTTCGCCGGTGCGTTCGTACACCGACGCTTCGTCGTAGAGCGCGCGCTGGGCGACCGCGATGGCACTGAAGACGCTCTCGTCGTCGAGGAAGTCGGCGATGGCGATGGTCCGCTCTCCGGCGTAGCAGGCGACCTCGGCCCCGTCCGATTCGAAGCCGAACCGCGCCTTCACCAGTTCCTCCGCGTCGACCGGCGTCCAGCCTTCGGCTTCGAGGTCGGGGACCCAGACGTCCGGTGCGACGAGGGACAGGTAGCCGTCGTTGGACGAGAAGGGGGCCGCCTCCGCGGTCAGGTCGGTCGCGTCGGCGAACTGGACCGTCTCGGGGTCTTCGGGTTCGTAACTGGGCGGCGGGCCTTCACCGCACGCGATGGCGGCGTCCTCGCCGGAGGCCGGGCATTCGACGTCCCAGAACGAGCTCTGGAGGAACATCGTGAGGCCGACCAGCAGCGCCAGCGTGACGACGACGGTCGAGATCCACACCAGTGGTCGCCTCGACGGCCGGGGGGCTTCGGGAGACTCGGGGTCGCTCATCCGGCACAGGCTAGCGGCGGGACGCTCGGACGCCGCGGCACGAGTTGAATCCCGAGGGCTTTCACCTGCGTTGACACGCCGTTTCGGGGCCGGCGGACACTAGGCTGGGTGGGGCCGTCACTTCGAACTTACTTGCGGGTAACATTCGTTGTGACGTTGCATACCCAAAGGAGGGGCTGGCGTGAACGACACCATCCGCGATGTCGTCTTCGTCGACGGGGTACGGACCCCGTTCGGCAAGGCGGGCAAACTCTTCGAAGAGACCCGCGCAGACGACATGATCATCCGCTGCATCAGGTCGCTGCTGCGCCGCAACCCGGGGCTGCCGCCTGAGCGGGTCGACGAAGTGGCCCTCGCGGCCACGACGCAGATCGGCGACCAGGGCCTCACGCTCGGCCGGACCGCCGCGCTCCTGGCCGGACTGCCCCGGTCCGTCCCCGGCTACTCGATCGACCGCATGTGCGCGGGCGCCATGACCGCGGTGACCAGCGTGTCCTCCGCGATCGCCGCCCGCCAGTACGACATCGCCATCGCCGGCGGCGTCGAGTCGATGTCGAACCACCCCATGGGCGAAGGCGTGGACCCCAACCCGCGCATCATCGCCGAGCGGCTGGTCGACCCCGAGGCGCTCAACATGGGCAACACGGCCGAGAACCTGCACGACCTGTACCCGCACATCACCAAGGCGCGCGCCGACGCCTACGCCGTGGGCACCCAGCAGCGCTACGCCGCCGCCGTCGAGCGGCTCTCGGACGACATCACCACGATGGCCGCGCGCTCGACCGACGACGGCTGGACCGTCGCCACGGCCGACGAGCTGCCGCGACCCGGGACCACGCTCGAAGGCCTCGCGACCCTGCGGACCCCGTTCCGCTCGCACGGCCGCGTCACCGCCGGCACCTCCGCGCCGCTCACGGACGGCGCCACCGCGTGCCTCCTGGCCGACGCCGAGACCGCCGCCGAACTGGGCCTGCCCGTCGCCATGAAGATGATCGGCTTCGCCTTCGCCGGCGTCGACCCCGAGACCATGGGCTCGGGCCCGATCCCGGCCACCGAGAAGGCCCTCTCCCGCGCCGGACTGTCCATCGAGGACATCGGCCTGTTCGAGATCAACGAGGCCTTCGCCGTCCAGGTGCTCGCGTTCCTCGACCACTTCAAGATCGCCGACGACGACCCGCGCGTGAACCCCTGGGGCGGCGCGATCGCCATGGGCCACCCGCTGGCCTCCTCGGGCGTGCGCCTCATGACGCAGCTCGCCCGCGAGTTCGCCGTGCACCCCGAGGTGCG
This sequence comes from uncultured Actinomycetota bacterium, assembly GCA_963740955.1. Taxonomy (GTDB): domain Bacteria; phylum Actinomycetota; class Actinomycetes; order Mycobacteriales; family Micromonosporaceae; genus Glycomyces. The sequence goes on along the minus strand of CAVUGC010000022.1, from coordinate 31,145 downwards.
CTACGGCATCACCACCATGTGCGTCGGCCTCGGCCAGGGCGGCACGGTCATCTGGGAGAACCCGAACTTCAAGGGGGCCAAGTAATGTACGCGACGCCGCTCGACCTTCCCGACTTCGAGGAAGAGGTCGTCACCGAAGCGCACGTCAGGTTCCTCGAGCCCCGCGGGCTCGGCGGCAAGGCCGCGCTGATCACCCTCGACAACGGCTACGACCACACCAAGCCCAGCTCCTTCGGGCCCGGCGGGCTCAAGAACCTGTGGCACGCGCTGGACGAGGTCGAGGCCGCCGACGACGTCAAGCTCGTCGCCGTCACCGGCAAGCCGTTCATCTTCCTGGCCGGCGCCGACATCAAGCTCATGCCGAACCTCAAGACCCGCGAGCAGGGCCTGGCAGCTCGCCCAGGCCGGGCACGCGGTCTACAAGCGGCTCAAGGACTCCGCGGTCCCCACGTTCGCGTTCGTCAACGGCACCGCCCTCGGCGGCGGCTTCGAGCTGGCACTGCACTGCCACTACCGCACCGTCTCGCGCCAGCGCCGTCGGCCTGGGCCTGCCCGAGGTCTCGATCGGGCTCATCCCCGGTTGGGGCGGCTCGCAGATCCTGCCGAACCTCATCGGGATCGAGAAGGCCGCGCAGGTCATCGTCGGGAACCCGCTGAATCAGAACAAGATGCTGCGCGGCACCGACCTGGTGCCGCTGGGCATCGCGGACGCGCAGTTCGAGGCCGCGGACTTCCTGGAGGAGTCGCTCGACTGGGCCGTCAAGGTCGTACTCGGGCGCGACCACGGTCGAGCGCCCCGAGGTCGACCGCTCGGTGTGGCCCGCGGTGATCGCGGGGGCGCGGCAGCTCGTGGACGAGAAGGTCCACAATGCTTCGGCCGCGGCCGTGCGGGCCCTGGACCTGCTGGAGCTGGCGCAGACCGCGAGCTTCGAGGAGGGCGTCGCTCGCCGAGGACGAGGCGTTGGCCGATCTCGAGGCCGCGCCGCAGTTCCAGTCGAGCATCTACGCGTTCAACCTGGTCCGGGCCCTGGGCAAGCGTCCCGAGGGCGCGCCGAGCCCGGGTCTGGCGAAGGAGATCGGCAAGGTCGGCGTGGTCGGGGCCGGGCTCATGGCCGGGCAGATCGCGCTCATGTTCGCGCGGCGTCTCGAGGTGCCCGTCGTGATGACCGACCTCGACGAGGAGCGGGCCGAGAAGGGCCTGGCCTATGTGCGGGCCGAGATCGACAAGCTCGAGGCGAAGGGCCGCACGTCGAAGCTCAAGGCCGCGAAGCTGCGCGTCGCTCGTGTCGGCCAGCGCCGACAAGTCGGTGTACGCCGACTGCGACCTGGTGATCGAGGCGGTCTTCGAGGAGCTGAAGCGTCAAGCAGGCGGTGTTCGCGGAGGTCGAGTCGATCATCTCGGACGAGTGCCTGCTGGTCACGAACACGTCGGGGCTGTCGGTCACGGCGATGGGTTCGCAGCTGGCGCGCCCCGAGCGCCTGGTGGGCATGCACTTCTTCAACCCGGTGGCGGTGATGCCGCTGGTGGAGGTCATCGCGACCGACAAGACGGACGACGCGACGCTGGCGACGGCGTACGCGGTGGCGAAGAAGCTGAAGAAGACCGCGGTGGGTTCGGCCGACCGGCCGGCGTTCATCGTGAACCGGCTGCTGGGTCGGATGCTCGCCGAGGTCACGGGCGCGGTGGACGCGGGTACGCCCGTCGAGGTCGCCGATGTGGCGCTCGACGAGCTGGGGCTGCCGATGCGGCCGTTCGCGCTGCTGGAGCTCGTGGGTCTGCAGGTGGCGTGGCACCTGTGCCAGCACTTGAACGAGGACCTGGGTCCGCGGTTCCCGGCTTCGGAGAACCTGCGGCGCATGGCCGAGGCCGGTTTCCCGGTGTTCGACGCCGCGGCGAAGGGCAAGGGGCGGCTGACCGAGGAGGCGAAGGGCCTGATCGAGCTGGGCGACCAGGCGTCGTCGGCCGAGGAGGTCAAGGAGCGGGTGCTCGGGGCCTGGCCGAGGAGGTCCGGTTCATGCTCGACGAGGGCGTGGTGCCGTCGCCGAAGCAGGTCGACCTGGCGATGATCATGGGCGCGGGTTTCCCGTTCTGGCTGGGCGGGCTGACGCCGTACCTGGACCGGTCGGGGATTTCCGATCGCGGTGTCCGGATCGCCGTTCGCGGCAAACGCTTAGGTGCGCCCGGTCACATTATCTTTGTGCGGAGCCCGGCCTCAACCGTTCGGTTGAGGCCGGGCTCGTTCCGTATGAGCATCGGTAACATCAAGCCGGGACGCGACCGGGCACGATGGGCGATAGGTGCGGTACCGGGCATTTGCCGTGGCCGTAACTTACCGGCGAGGAACCGCTCCGCCCCTTTGGAAAGCGCTGATCCAACGGGCTTTTACCTGCGGATATCCATCCCTACGGTTGCCCGGTGCATATTCGCAAGATCATCGAAGGCGTGACCGGCACGGTCCGGAGCGCCGCGGCCGCAATCTCTCAGCGGTCGAGCAATCTCTTCGCAGGCCCTCACGAGCACCACAAGGTTCGTCGACTCGCGGTCGTCGGCACCGCGGCGGCCGTCTTCATCGGCACCGGTGCGACCGCCGCGTGGGCCATCAGCAACACCGACCAGCCCGTCCACCGAGGCGACCTCTGAGACGGCAGTCGTCTCCGAGGAGCCCGCCGCGGAGACCGAGGCCCCGGCCACCACCGAGGCGCCCGCCCCGGCCACCGAGGCCCCCGCAGTGGAGGAGCCCGCCGTCGAGGCGCCCGCTCCTGAGGCGGCGCCCGCCGGAGGAGAAGCCCGCCGGGCCGGTCGACATCGATGTCAGCGACATCGACGACGAGCAGGAGGCCAACGCCGTCCTGATCATCGAGACCGGCAAGGACAAGGGCTTCGACGAGAAGGGCTGGGCCGTCGCCCTCGCCACCGCCATGCAGGAGGCGAAGCTCTACAACGCCGCCTCTGAGGCCGTCCCGGAGAGCTTCGACTACACCGACTCCGACGTCCACTACGCCGACCACGACTCGGTCGGCATCTTGCAGCAGCGCCCCTCGATGGGCTGGGGCTCGGTCGAGGAGCTCATGGACGTGAGCACCTCCGCCGAGCAAGTTCTACGGCACCCTCGACGACGTCGACGGCTGGGAGGACATGTCGGTCGCCGAGGCGGCCCAGGCCGTCCAGGTCTCCGCTTACCCGGACTACTACGCCCAGTGGGAGGACCTCGCCTGGGACATCATCGACGCTTACGAGAGCGCGAGCTAAGACTTTTTCCTCCTCCCGACGGAACGGGGCCCCGCTGCTGCGAGCGGGGCCCCGTTCCCATTGCCCTGAACGCGCCCCATTCGGTGAGTCGACCGATTGGAGGAAGTCACGAAATTTCGGGGCCGCCGCGGGCGCGTCGCGCCGAGGTGTTGTGCGAGCCCCACAAATCGTGTCCGTTTTGTCGGTTTCACTGTTTGACAGTGCTTCGACACTGTCCGTATGAGCGAATCCAGCACCCCTCCTCCCGGACTCGAGCGCCCGCTGCCGTATCCCGGACCGCCCCCGGCCGAGACGCCGCCCGCCGAACGCGCGGAACGGCGCGCCGAGATCACCACCAAGTCCGTCCAGGTCGTCCTGCTGAGCCTCGGCGGGCTCCTGCTGACCGCCGGCATCATCGTCTTCACGGCCGTCGCCTGGCGCCAGCTCGGCGACGGCGGCCGGCTCACCATCCTCGCCGGCGCCACCGGGCTGCTGCTCGCCGTCCCGCCGGCGCTCACCCGGTTCCGCCTCTGGGCCACCGCCGAGACCCTGGCCGCCACCGCCACGCTCGCCCTGTGGTGCTCGGCCCTCGCCGGGTACTACCTGTACCTGCCGAGCGGCACCGGACTCACCGCGGTCTCGGTCGCCCGCTGGACCGCGCTCGTGCTCGTCGCCGCGATCCTCTACCGGATCGCCGCCCGCGTCAGCGCCCCCGGATGGGCCCTGCTCCCCCTCGCCGCCACCGGCGCGGCCTTCGCCGCCTTCGGCGAGCCCGCCGAAGCCGCCCTGCACATGGGCGCGATCGGCGCGTTGCTGGCCGGCGCGGCCTGGACCGTCAAGGTCGCCCCGACCCGCCACACCGCCTCCGACCAGTGGTCGGCCCGGGTGCTGCTCTCGGCCGGGATCGTCACCGTGTTCCTCGCGGGCCTGCGGGCCGCCTTCGGTCTCGACGCGGCGCTGCTGCCCACCGTGGCCGCAACGGCCTGTCTGCTCGCCGCGGCCGCACTGCTCGCGGCCGCACACGCCGGCGGCACAGCAACCCGCGCGGCCGTCCTGGTCCTCGGCTCGATCACCGCCGCCCTCACCGTCACCGCCTGGATCCTCGCCTTCCGCGCGGAAGAGCCGCTCCTGGCCGTGCCCGGTTTCGGCCTCGCCATGGCCGCCATCATCGTGTTCGCCGCCTTCAACGACCCGGACGAGAACGCCGCCTGGCTCGCGCCGACGAGCGCCGTCATGGTCGTGATCGCCGCCATCGCCTCGCTCGGCGCGGTCGTGACCGGCGCTTACACGCTGACGGCCTACTTCGGGGCGGCGGTGCTGGCGCTGGCGGCCTCGGTGATCTTCCCGGCGCCGCTGTCGGCGGCGCTGCGCAAGGGCGCCGCGGCCGTGGGCACGGTCGTCCTCGCCTGGTGCGCCGCGGTGAGCCTGACGGCCTTCCCCGTCGCGTTCGGCGCCGAACCGCTCGGGCTGCTGCGCTGGGAGATCCCGGCGATCGGCGCCACGTGCGCCGTGGGCGTACTCGTGGTGCGCGCGGGCTGGCGCCGCGACTTCCTCACCGTCTGCGCCGCCGTCGCCGCGCTCGGCGCGGGCGGCCTGTGGGAAGGCCCGTGGGCGCCCGCCGCGTCGTTCGCGGTGGCCGCGCTCGCGACGGTGACGATCGCGTTCGCCTCGCCGGGACCGCAGCGGCGGGTCCTCGCCTGGATCGCGGCCTACCTGTGGATCCCCGCCACCGCACTCGCCGCCACGTACGAGCGCGCGAGCAACGACGTCGACGTCGAGCCGTCGCTCATGACGGCGGCGGTCATCGCGGCCGCACTGCTCGCCGCCGCGCACGTCAAACCGCCGCGTTTCGCGGGCGCGCGGCTGGCCGCCAAAGCCGGGGCGCACGCCTCGCTCAGCGTGTACCTGCTGTGGCTCGCCGCCGCGTCGGTCTTCGACGACATGACCCTGTACGCGCCCCTGGCGTTCTCCGCCTACGCGGCGGCACTGGCGACCGCCGCCCTCACCGACCGGCAAGGCCGCGTCGCCCACGTGCTCGGCTCCTGCGGCGCGGCCATCGCCGCCCAACTGCTGCTCACGGCCTACAACGGCGCGACCAGCATCGAGTACTACACGCTCCCGCCCGCCGCCGTGCTCCTCGGCGTCGGCCTGTGGCTGCTGCGACGCAACCCCGAGACGGGCTCTTGGGCGGCGCTCGCCCCGACGCTCGTGCTCGGCTTCGGACCGTCCCTGGCGCTCGCGCTCGGCACGGACGGCGAGCCGTGGCGGCGCGTCGCCGTCGGCGCGGGGGCCATCGCGGTACTGCTGCTCGCGGCCGACCGGCGCTGGCAGGCGCCGCTCGTGCTCGCCACCGTGGTGCTGACCGTGCTCGCGGTCAACGAGATCGTGCTCGTGTGGAGCCTGGTGCCGAAATGGGCGCCGCTCTCGGTGGGCGGTGCGATCCTCATCGCCGCCGGGGCGACCCTCGAACAGCGCCGCCGGGACCTGGCGCGACTGAGCCGCTCCGTCAAAGCCATGCGCTAGAAGGAAACCGGGCCCCGCATCGACGATGCGGGGCCCGCGGCCCTCCTGCTGCAGGAAATCGCGCGGCCGCGGCCCGATGCGCGGGCCCGTCCGTTTAGAGGAAACCTGCAAGAATTCAGGCCGGATGCGTCGCCCACCCGCGTAGGCCTTGTGGCCTGCATACAAAACGTGTCCGTTTTGCCCGAAGTCGAACTTGACAGGACCACCACACTGTGCACATGACCACATACAACTGCCCCCGCTGCGGAAATCCTTCCACGGCCGAGCGGTGCCCGGTGTGCGGCCGCGGACCCGAACCGTTCCTCGAGCGCCTCGGCGGCCTCGACGCGGCCCTCGCCGCAATGCCCGCATCGCTCCTGAGCCGCGCGGCCGTCGAAGCCGAACGCCGCGACGTGCTCGACGGCCTCACGCAGACCGCCGCCCGGTACCTCGCCGAAGCCGAACAGCGCGCCCGCGCCAACGGACCCGCGGCACCGTACGCCCCGACACCCGGTGCGGCCGGCGCCCCTCAGGCCGCACCCGCCACCCCGCCGGGAGGCGCCCCGCAGGCCCCGCCGCACCGCACGGCCAGGCGGCCGTACCCGACACCGCACACGCCCCCCGCGGGCGCGTTCCGGGCGCCCCGCGAAGGCGGCGAGGTCGGCTCCAAGACCGTCCAGACCGTGCTCCTGAGCCTCGGCGGCCTCCTCGTGGCCGCCGCGCTCATCATCTTCACCGCCGTCGCCTGGCGGAACATGGGCAACGAAGGCCGGGCCGCCGTCCTCGGCGGCGTCACCCTCCTGCTCCTCGCCGTCCCCCTCGCGTTCAAGCGATACCGCCTCTGGGCCACCGCCGAGACCTTCGCGGCCCTCGCCGCCCTCGCCCTCTGGTGCACCACCCTCGCCGGGTACTACCTCTACCGGCCGCCCAGCGCCGAATTCGGGCCGGAAGCGGTCGGGGCCTGGACCGCCGGCGTCCTCGTCGTGCTCGCGCTCTACCGCGCCGCGGCCCGCCTCACCGCCACCGGCTGGGCCATGCTCCCGCTCGCGCTGATAGGCGCCTCGTACGCCGCCGCCGCGATCCTCGGCACGGCCGTGACCCTCATGCTCGCCATCGCCGCAGCCCTCGGAGCCGCCGCCTGGATCACCGCCCACCGCTCGAGCCACTACGAACGCTCCGACCTGTGGTCCTCGCGATTCCTCACCTGCGCCTCCGTCGTCGCCGCCTGCTCGGCGGGCCTGCGCGCAGCCTTCGGCCTCGCCGACCCCGTCGTCCCGCCCGTCGCCGCCGCCGTCGCACTCCTGGCCGCCGCCAACCTCATCGGCGTCCACTACGCGCGCCGACTCGGCGTCTCCATCACCACCATGCTCGTCGCCGCCTCCGCCAGCGGCTCACTCGTGCTGTGCGCCTGGATCCTCGCCGCCCGGTCCGGATCCGGCGAGCTCGTCGTCCCCTCACTCGCGCTGCTCATCGCCGGTGTCCTCCCGCTCGCGATCCCCAAGTCCCGAAGGGACGCATGGGCACTCGCCGCGGCCGCCACGGCCGGGCTCTGCGCCCTCGCCGCGTTCGCCGCCGTCACCTTCGACGCGCCCGACCTGAGCGCCTACTTCGTCGCGTTCCTCGCCGCCCGCCTCATCGCCCCGCTCATCGCCCAACCGATGGGCAAGGCCCTGCGCATCGCGGCCTATCTCGTGGGCGGCGGCACCGCCGTCAGCGCCGCCTTCGCCGCGCTCGGCGGCCTGTACCTCCTGGTCGCGTACGAACCGGACTGGGGCATCAACCTCGAAGTACCGATCGTCCTGGTGGCCTTGGCATTCGCCGCGAACCTGCTCCCCCACCGGTTCCGGGTCAACGCGGCCGCGCTGGCCCTCAGCCTCGCCATCGAATCGGCCGCGATCCTGGTGTGGACCGAGGACCCGACGCAGTACGACGCGCTGCCGACGATCGCGTTCATGCTCTGCGCGCTGGTCGGCCTCACGTCGGCGCTGGTCTCGGGCACCGTCGCCGGACGGTGCACCGGCTGGTCCTCGCTCACGCTGTGGGTGCTGGTCACCGGGCTCGCGGCAGGCTCCAGCGAGACGATGTCCCCCGCCGAGGAAAGCTGGATCCCGTTCTGGCTCACCGTCGCCGCCGCCGCGATGCTCGTCATCGCCGCGGGCGCGCCGCGCCGCACCCGGCCCGACCGGGTGCTCGCCGCGGTCCTCGCCCACATCGTGGCCGGGATCTCCGTCGTCCTCGGCCTGTACGCGGGCATCACGTTCGGAGCCGACGGTCTCGAACTGTTCCCCGCCTCCCAGCTCGGGGTGTACACGCTGGCACTCGTCGGGGTGGCGATCATGGCACCGGTCCGCACGTGGGGCTATGCGATCGCGGCCCTGTGCACCGGCACGATCGGCTGGTGGCTGATGCTGGCCGCGCTCGAGGTCGAGACCCTGGAGTTCTTCACCGCACCGCCCGCGGCCATCCTGTTCCTCATCGGACTGTGGCGGCTCGAGCGGCGGCCCGAAGCCGGGTCGTGGTCGGCGCTGGCACTGCCGATCCTCGCCGGTATCGGCCCGAGCCTGCTCCTGGCCCTCAACGAAGGCGACGAGCTCCGGCGTGTCGGCGTGGGCGCCGCCGCGATCGCGGTGATCATCGCCGGGCTCGTGCGCCGCTGGCAGGCGCCGCTCGTGCTTGGCTCGATCGTACTGGCGGTCATGGTCGTCAACGAGCTGCTGCTGCTGCGCGGCAGCATCCCGGTGTGGATTCCGCCCGCCATCGGCGGCGCGATCCTCATTACCGTCGGCGCCACATTCGAACGGCGCCGCCGCGACCTGCGCCGCATCCGCGAAGGACTGAAATCGATGCGCTAGGCGTGCAACCGAACTCCGCACAAGCGGCATCTCAAAGACAGCACCAGGCGCGGCGGGTCCCACAGGACCCGCCGCGCCGCTGTCGTACCGTGAACAAGTGCCCGCCACCGCCCTGACCGAGCCGGTCGGAGTCGGAGACCTCGGCGCTGGCCGCGGCGTGGGCTTCGATGAGGCCCGCTTCAACTGATCGATCTCGGCCGAAACACTGCGGCGCGGCGGTCCGAAATGGACCGCCGCGCCGCTGTTCGCAGTTGTTGCCGCGTCGACTAGTGGTGGTGCTCTTCGGCTTCGCCGCGGCGGTGGACCTCTGCGGCGAGGCGTTCGGTGATCGCCTGCGGGGTCAGGCCGAGGTCGGCCAGGAGCTGGGCGCGGGTGCCGTGGGGGTGCCAGCCGCGTTCGACGGCGAAGTCCACGAGCGGGGTCTCGTCGCCCGAGTCGCGCAGCGACTGCGCCAGCGCGTCGCCGAAGCCGCCGGTGCGGATGCCGTCCTCGATCGTGGCCACCAGCGGGTACTGGCCCGCGAGCTTCACGAGCGCGTCCGGGACCGGGGAGATCCAGCGCGGGTCGACCACGGTGGCGCGGATGCCGTGCCCGGCAAGGAGATCGGCGACCTCGACCGCGGCGGCGGCGAAGGAGCCGCACGCGACGATGAGCAGTTCGTCGTCCTCGTGCTTGACGAGCACGTCGAGTCCTTCGTGGACGTCCACGGCCGGGATGTCGGCCTCGGGGATCGCACCGGTGGGGAAGCGGAGCATCGTCGGGCCGTCGTCCACGGAGAGGGCCTCGGCGAGCTCCTCGCGGAGCGAGGAGGCGTCGCGCGGGGCGGCGATGCGCAGGCCGGGGACGACGCGGAAGATCGAGGTGTCCCAGATGCCGTAGTGGCTGGGGCCGTCGGGGCCGGTGATGCCGGCGCGGTCGAGCACGAACGTGACCGGCAGACGGTGCATGGCGACGTCGAGGACGGTCTGGTCGAACGCGCGGTTCATGAAGGTGGAGTAGACGGCCACGACCGGGTGCATGCCGTTCATGGCGAGGCCCGCGGCCGAGGTGACCGCGTGCTGCTCGGCGATGCCGACGTCGAAGACCCGCTCGGGGTGGCGCTTCATGAGCTTGTCGACCCCGGTGGGGCCGGGCATCGCTGCGGTGATCGCCACGACCTCGGGCCGCAGGTTCGCCTGCGCCACGAGCTCGTCGGCGAACACGCCGGTCCAGCGGCGTTTTGAGGCGGCGATGGGCTCGCCGGTGATGGGGTCGAACGCGGCCGAGGGGGCGTGCATCTGCTCGGCCTCGTCGGCGCGGGCCGGGGCCCAGCCGTGGCCTTTCTCGGTGAGGGCGTGGACGATCACGGGGCCGCCGAAGCGCTTGGCGCGGTCGAGGGCCTCGGTCATCTCCTCGAGGCTGTGGCCGTCGACGGGGCCGACGTACTTGATGCCGAGGTCGGCGAACATGCCCTGCGGGGCGAGGGCGTCCTTGAGGCCGGTCTTGGCGGCGTGGAGGCCGGCGTAGGCGGCGCGCCCGAACACGGGGATGCGCTCGACGATCTCCTGGATCTTCTTGAGCGCGGGCTCGTAGCCGGGGTTGAGGCGCAGGCCCGAGAGGCGTTTGGCGAGGCCGCCGACGGTGGGCGCGTAGGAGCGGCCGTTGTCGTTGACGACGATGACGAGTTTGAGGTCGTCGCGGGCCGCGATGTTGTTGAGCGCCTCCCAGCACATGCCGCCGGTCAGCGCGCCGTCGCCGACGAGGGCCACGACGTGCCGGTCGGATCCGCTGAGCGCGTGGGCCTTGGCGAGGCCGTCGGCGTAGGAGAGGGAGGTGGAGGCGTGGGAGTTCTCGACGAGGTCGTGCGGGGACTCGGCCTGGCTGGGGTAGCCGGTGAGTCCCCCGCGCCCGCGCAGCCCGGCGAACTGCCCGGCGCGCCCGGTGAGTGCTTTGTGGACGTACGCCTGGTGGCCGGTGTCGAAGACGATCTGGTCGTGCGGGGAGTCGAAGACCCGGTGCATCGGCCATGGTCACTTCGACGACCCCGAGGTTGGGGCCGATGTGGCCGCCGGTCCTGGCGACGGCGCCGACGAGGAATTCGCGGATCTCCTCGGCGAGCCGCGGCAGGTCGGCCTCGTCCAGCGACTTGAAATCGGCCAGCCTGCCGATGCCGGACAGCAGCGGGCCCATCTCGGGTTCGTCGTGCGAGTTCATAAGGGGGAAGTCTATCGGTGGCGCCGCCCGGGCGGTAGCTGCGCGAGTGCGGATGGGAGGTGCCTCATGGGGTTTCGGGGGCCGTGATCTGCGCGTCAGGTGCCGCGACCGGGAGCTCACGGTTCGTGCGGGCGGCCGTCACGGGGAGGGACGGTGTTCGGAGTCCGGTCGGGCGCACCGGAAGTTCATCCGGACGGGGGACGCCGGGCCGGTTCGCGGCCCGCGATCGGGCGCGAGTGTCGGATAGCGGTCACTCCCCGAAAAGGACACGCCGTGCGAAACCCCGGCCGGGTCGTGATCGAAATGTGATCATCCCAACATGGATCTCATCGACCTGCACCAGAACACGGAATGGCCTGCGCGCCTCGACCAGGTGTTGAGCTCCTCCCCGGTGGACTGGGCGGATCGGCGCGAGCGCGTCCAGATCACGGCCCCTCCGGGACTGGCACGGCTGCAGCGGATGTCGGCGGTGCCCCGGTTCGACCTCGACACGGTCGACCCGGAGGTCTATGAGGGGATCCTCGAGGACGCGCTCGTCGCGGCCGCGCGCGGGGGCGCGGTCTACACCGAGCTGCGGCTGCCGCAGGAGTCGGTGGTGTACCCGCAGTTCATGGAGCGGTTCGCGTCGGCGTGCGGGCGGGTCGCGGAGGCGTACCCGGGCTTCGGCGCGGGCGCCGTGCTGAGCATGAACCTGTGGGACCCGATGCTGCGGGAGCTGTGCGACGCGTTCGCCGATGCGGCTGCGGCGGGCCTGTCGGGGATCGAGATCGTTTACGTTCCCTATGCGGCCGAGGCGGATTGGGCGCGGGGCCGGATCGTGGCCGAGGCGGCGGGCGCGGCGGGGCTCGGCGTGACGGTGCCGGCAGGGGCGTTCAATGCCGCGAACCTGGCGTCGCTGGCGGAGATCGAGCAGATCGGGCGGATCGGGCACGCCGTGGGGGCGGCGAGCGATCCGGGGCTCATGCGGATGCTGGCCGATCGCGGTGTGACCGTGGAGGTGTGCCTGACCTCGGCGGTGGTGCTGGGCATGGTGGCGAAGCTCGAGGAGCATCCGCTGCCGCGGTTCTTGGAGGCGGGCATGGCGGTCGTGCTGGGCACCGATTCACCGATGCGGCTCGGCACGAACATCGCGGGCGAGTACGCGAAGGCGCGTGCGCTGGGGCTGGGCGAGGCGGACCTGGCGGCGATGTCGGCGCGCGCGAGGGCCGCCCGGCTGTCGTGACCCGCCGGACCGGAACCTGAATACATGGTTGCGAATCGGCCTCGACTTGATAACCGTCTGGTCTCAATTCTTAGGAACGTCGGATTGTCGACAATCAAACCAGCTACCGGTTGACATTCGTTTCCGAAGCTCTGACATGGGAATACATCGAGTGTCAACGTCCCGTGTTGACCTTCTCACGCATTGCTCGGGTTGAAAAAACACTCGCGTTGGCTAGTGTTTCATCGGTTGCCCCCCTAAAACCGGAACCCCCTGCTGCGAAAGGACACGATGTCAGCGATAGCAGTTGATTCCCTGTACAAGGTCTTCGGCAAAGGCGCCCGAAGCGCCGTCGCCCAGCTGAAGTCAGGCGTCCCCCGCGACCAGCTCAGCGCGAAGAACGTCACCGCCGCGGTCATCGACCACAACTGGTCGATCGAACCCGGCGAGATCTTCGTCGTCATGGGCCTGTCCGGCTCCGGCAAGTCGACGCTGATCCGGATGCTCAACGGCCTCATCAAACCCACGGCCGGCTCGATCCGCATCGGCGACGTCGAACTCGGCTCGCTCTCGGCCCGGGACCTGCGCCGACTGCGCCGCGAGAAGATCAGCATGGTCTTCCAGCACTTCGCGCTGCTCCCCCACCGCACCGTCGTCGAGAACGTCGCGTTCGGCCTCGAGATCAAGGGCCTGAGCAAGACCGAGCGACTGGAGCGCGCGAGGGAGGCCGTCGAGCTCGTGGGCCTGGGCGGGCACGAGGACAAGCTCCCCGCCCAGCTCTCGGGCGGCATGAAACAGCGTGTGGGCCTGGCCCGGGCGCTCGCCGCCGACACCGAGATCCTGCTCATGGACGAGGCCTTCAGCGCCCTGGACCCGCTCATCCGCCAGGAGATGCAGGACCAGCTCCTCGAACTCCAGTCGAAGCTCGCCAAGACCATCGTGTTCATCACCCACGACCTCAACGAGGCCATGCGGATCGGCGACCGGATCGCCATCTGCGACGGCGAGGTCAAGCAGCTGGGCACCGCCGAGGACATCCTCCTGCGCCCGGCCGACGACTACGTCGCCGATTTCACCGCCGACGTCGACCGCAGCCGCGTGCTCACCGCCGAGGCCGTGATGGAGCCCTGCGGGACCCGCGACACCAGCGCGTTCCCCAAGGTCGAGTCCGACGTGACCGTGAACGAGCTGTACGAGCCGGTCCTCAGCTCCAAGGCCCCCTTGCTGGTCGTGGACGACAACGCCGACCCGCTCGGCGTGGTCACCCCCAGGTCCATCATCAAGTCGCTGTCGCCCGACCAGGCCGGCGACGATGAAGAGGAGCGTCAGCCCGCATGATCGAATACCTCCGCAACTGGTTCTGGACCTACGTCTGGAAGCCCCTGCCGGACATGCCGTTCGGCGACTGGATGGAGACGTTCATCCGCTGGGCCCGCGACGCGTGGGCCGCCGGGTTCGACGCCGTCGACACCGGCCTCGAATTCCTCTACTCGAACCTCGCCGACGGACTGGTCTGGCTCCCTTCGGGAGTCATGGTGCTCCTGTTCGCCGCGATCGCGTGGGCCGCGAAGGGCTGGAAGCTCGGCGCCGGCATCGGCATCGGCATGTTCGTCGTCGCGTGGACCCCGTACTGGGAAGAGACCATGCAGACGCTGTCGATGGTGCTCGTCTCGGCCGCGATCGCGATCCTGCTGGCGATCCCGCTGGGCATCGCCGCCGCCGAGAACAAGGCGGTGTCGGCCGTGGCCCGCCCGGTGCTCGACTTCATGCAGACGCTCCCTGCGTTCGTGTACCTCATCCCGGTCGTGATGCTCTTCAGCGTCGGCGTCGTGCCGGGGATCATCGCCACCATCATCTTCGCGATGCCGCCGGGCGTGCGCCTCACCGAACTCGGCCTGCGCCAGGTGGACCGCGAGGTCGTGGAGGCCGGACAGGCCTTCGGCGCCTCCCCCGCGCGCATCCTCGCCCGCATCAAACTGCCGCTGGCGCTGCCGACGATCATGGCCGGCCTCAACCAGGTCATCATGCTCGCACTGTCCATGGTGGTCATTGCAGGTCTCGTGGGCGGCGGCGGCCTCGGCTCGGTCATCTCCGGGTCCCTCGGCCGCCTGGACATCGCCGCCGGGTTCAACGCCGGCCTCGCCGTGGTCCTCCTCGCGATCCTGCTCGACCGCGTGACGCAGGGCCTGTCCGACCGCACCCCGGTGGCGCGAGCAGCGAAGCTGGCCCGCTAGTTCCCCCAACGCCCCCGAATGAATTGGCTTGCACGCCCCTGGCTCGCCGGAAAGAAGGAAACATGGAACGACGTTCGATCATGAAGGGCGCCATCGCCTCCGGCGCCATCGCACCGCTCGCCCTGGCGGGCTGCTCCGTCGAAGAGGAGCCCGGCGACGCCGCGGCCGAAGGGGTCGACTTCGGCCTGCCCGAGGGCGAGGGCGAGATCGTCATCGGCTACATCAACTGGGACGAGGCCGTCGTCGCCACCGAGCTGTGGCGCCAGGCCCTCGAAGCCTCGGGCTACACCGTCACCGCACAGGAGTTCACCGAGGTCGGGCCGCTGTTCGAGGGCCTGTCCTCGGGCGACCTCGACCTGTTCCTCGACGGCTGGCTGCCGATCACGCACCAGACGTACATGGAGACCTACGGCGACAAGCTCGAGACCATCGGCACCTGGAACGAGAACGCCGCGCTCACCGTCGCCGTTCCGACCTATGTGGACGTCGAGTCGCTGGCCGACCTCAACGCGAACGCCGACCTCTTCGGCGGACGCATCGTCGGCATCGAGGCCAGCGCGGGCCTCACCGAGGCGGTGCAGAACAGCGCCATCCCCACCTACGGGATCACCGACCTGACGCTTGAGACCTCCTCGACCACGGCGATGCTCACCGAGCTCGACAGCGCGATCGCTTCTGAGGAGCCGATCGTGGTGACGCTGTGGCAGCCGCACTGGGCGTACGCGAAGTACGACCTGAAGAACCTGGCCGACCCGGAGACGACCCTGGGCGAGGCCGAGACCATCAACACCTTGGCGCGCCTGGGCTTCAGCGAGGAGTTCCCGGACGTGGCGGGCGCTCTGGCCACGTTCGCGATGGACGACGAGCAGCTGGCGGGCCTGGAGAACACGGTCTTCACCGACAACGACGGCGACGTCCAGGCGGGCGTCACCGCGTGGCTCAAGGACAACAAGTTCACGGACCTCATCGCCTAGCGCCGGTGGCATGAGCGAGGGGCCGGGCATTGCCCGGCCCCTCGCCTTTTTGTGCCGCACCACCTCGTTCTGTCACTAATCGCATCTGTCCGATTACGTAGGAAAACTTGGAAAGATGCGTTTTAGTATTGATGTTTGTTTATGTCGCACTTAGACTTGCCTGCAGCGGGAGTCGCCCCGGCATCGCCCGCTGAAGACACGCGGTTGCATTCCCCGGCATCGCACACCGCATGGCGCATAGGAGCACCATGTCGCATATGGACAACACCGTCTCGGGCAGCACTGCTTTGGGCAGCACCGTCGGATCGGCCGCGCAGGGCCCGAACCTCAAGCGGCGGCGCCTGATCAAGGGCGCGATCGCCGCGGGCGGCCTCGCGGTCGCCGGAGCCGGCGGCCTCGGCGTGGCCGCGGCCCAAGACGACGGCACCGAGGACGTCACCGCCCAGGCCGTGCACCCCGGCCTGCTGCACACCCAGGCCGACTTCGACCGCATGAAGGCCAAGGTCGACGCGGGGCTCGACCCGTGGCTCTCGGGCTGGAACAAGCTCATCGCGAACGGCCACGCCCAGTCCACGTGGGCGGCCCGCCCCACCGCGGTCATCATCCGCGGCGGCGACGGCCAGAACTACCCGCAGCTCTACAACGACATCCACGCCGCGTACCAGAACGCGCTGCGCTGGCGGGTGAGCGGCTCGACCGCCCACCGCGACAAGGCCGTCGAGATCCTCAACGCCTGGTCCTCCACGCTCGAGGCCGTCAACGGCAACGCCGACCGGTTCCTGGCCGCGGGGATCTACGGCTACCAGTTCTGCGCCGCGGCCGACATCGTGCGGGGCGTCTCGGGCTTCAACCTGGGCGCGTTCCAGGACATGATGACGAGCATCTTCCTGCCGATGAACAACTCGTTCCTCACCAACCACAACGACGCCTGCATCACCAACTACTGGGCGAACTGGGACCTGTGCAACATGGCGAGCAAGCTCGCCATCGGCATCATCTGCGACGACACGGGCATCACCAACGAGGCCGTCGACTACTTCTGGAACGGCGAGGGCAACGGCTCGATCGAGAACGCGATCCCGTTCGTCTACGGCGGCGGGCTCGCCCAGTGGCAGGAGTCGGGCCGCGACCAGGGGCACTCGATCATGGGCATGGGGCTCATGGCCACGATCATGGAGATGGCCTGGAACCAGGGTATCGACCTGTACTCGGCGAACGACAACGCCTTCGCGAAGGCCGCCGAGTACGTGGCACGCTACAACCTCGGCAACGACGACCTGCCGTTCACCAAGTACACCTGGGGCACCGGCCAGAGCTGCGCCTACAGCGAGCAGACCGTCATGGGCGCGGGCGGACGCGGGCAGGCGCGGCCGGTGTGGGAGATGATCTTCCACCACTACACCGCGCGCAAGGGCTTCGCGATGCCGAACGTGGGCGCGATCGCCGGCGCCAACAGCCCCGAAGGCGGCGGCGGGGACTACGGCACCACCTCCGGCGGGTTCGACACGCTCGGGTTCGGCACCCTCGCCCACGTGCGCCTCACGTGGGACGAGATGCCCGACAACCTGACGCCGCTCGGCTGACGCGACCACCCCGATCGTTCCGGGCCCCGGCATCCGCCGGGGCCCGGCTTGTTCGCCGTCATGCGCAAACCACGTCCGAATTCATGCGTATGTGCTAATATTTTTAAGCGCTTTGCGAGCCGCCCCCCTCGCCGAGCGCCCGAAGACCCTTCAGGCCTCCCGCACGCGACCGCCGACCCGCGCTCGGCGGTCGCGTTGCGCCCCACCGCTACCATCTGCGGAGACCCGCCCCCAACGGCGCGCCGAGGCGCTCATCCCCTTTGCGTGCCGTCGAGAGCTAGGAGACCACTTGTTCGGCATGCTCGCGCCTTGTCCCTCCCGCACCCCCGACGACCTCAAACCCCGCTGGATGGGGCATTTCTGCGGCCTGTGCCTGGAACTGCGCGACGACGCGGGCCAACTCGCGCGCCTCACCACCAACTACGACGCCCTCGCCCTCTCCGTGCTCGTCGAAGCCCAGCAGGGCGACGAATCCGACAGCCGCAACGCCGGCCCCTGCGCCCTCCGCGGCATGCGCCGCCAGCGCATCGCCACCGGCGGCGGGCCGCGTCTCGCCGCGACCGCCTCGCTCCTGCTCGCCTCGGCGAAGATCCGCGACCACGTCGAGGACGGCGACGGCATCGCCGCCCGCAGGGGCGCGCGCGGCATCGCCGGGCTCACCGCGGACCGCTTGCGCACCAAGGCCATCGCCATCGGCGAATCGATCGACCTGTCGACCGAGCCGCTCGTCGCGGTGATCGAGCGCCAGCGCGAGATCGAAGCCGACTGCGGCCCGGACACCCCGCTGACGGCGGTCACCGCGCCCACGGAGGCGACCACCGCCGAACTGTTCGCGCACGCGGCGCTCCTCGGCGGCCGCCCGGAGAACGCCGAGGCGTTCAGGACCGCCGGCGCCGCCTTCGGACGCCTCGCGCACCTGCTCGACGCCGCCGAGGACTTCGACGAGGACGCCGAAAGGGGCGCGTGGAACCCGCTGGCCGCCACCGGAACCGGCGTCGAAGGCGCACGGGGCCTCGCGAGGGGCGCTCTTACGGACATGAAGCGCGCCTTGGAGTCCGCCTCGATCATCGACACCACGATGACGGACCTGCTCCTCGACCGCTATGCGCGCCATGCGTTCACGAAGGCGTTCGGCACGAGCTGCGCGACCGGCCGAACAACCGACAGCCGTCACGATCATCGCCACGACCACCGTCGAGACCGCCGTTACGAGTCGCACGACGACGGGTACCGGTCGCGCAAACGCGGGTTCTGGGCGGGCCTGTGCAGCTTCATGGTGCTGGCGTGCACCTGCCAGATGTGCTGCGCCGAGCACTACGAGGACCCGTGGAGCGGGCGGCCCCGAGAGGGCTGCTGCCGCGACTGCTGCGATTGCTGCGACTGCTGTTCGTGCTGCCAATGCTGCGGCGACTCGGACGGCGACGGCGGCTGCTGCAACTGCGACTGCAACTGCGGTTGCGACTGATCTATCGCGGCGGCTGCGGCCATCCGTTGTGCGCGTTGGGGTTCGAGGGCGCGGGAGGGCCCTGCGGGGCCGCGGGACCGGCTGCGGGCGGGCGCTGGGCGACCGGGCCCGTCTCGCGCCACTGGGGCGGCTCGGGCGGCCGGTAGCCGCCCAGCTGCTCGCCATCGGCGCCGGGACGCTCGCCGGAGTCGTTGCGGGGCAGGTTCCCCGGGCGCTCCTTGAACCACGCCTTCACGGGCTTGGTGAAGATCAGCACGAGGCACAGGAGCACGGCGGCGGCCTGCGCCAGAGCGGGGACGAGCGTCAGGAAGCTGAAGACGCCGAGGAACGCGTTGAACCCGAGCACGCCGAGTCCGATATAGAGGGTGGTTCGGGGATGGTGGGATCCGAAGCGCCCCAGCTGTTCTCTCGCAACGGCCCAGATGAGCACCAGGCAGACCACGGCCGAGACGAGCCCGAGCACCACGCTGTAGAGGAACCCGAGCGTCGAGAAGGCGACCGCCGCCATGATCGCGCCGACGATGACCAGCGACCAGCACGGCGGCGGCCAGGTAGATCCACAGGGACTGCAGCATCCACGGTGACCTGCTTGGGGCGGCCGTCCATCGGTCAGGATCCCCCAGCGCTGCCAGAAGGTGGGCGCGGGCGGGAGCACCGGTCCGGTCGGCTGGCCGCGGCGTGAGACCCCGTAAGGGTCGTGCGGCCGGTACTGGAAGGACGGCGGGTTCCGGCGGATCGCGGCGGCGGGCCCGGCGGCCCCGCCCGGCTGCTGTGGCCAGGTTCGGGTCGTTCGCGGGCCCGGTTGCGTAGGGAGGGTTGGTCATCGATCGGCTCCGAGGATGCGGTCAGGTTGCGGCAATCAAGTTATCGCAACGCCGCCGGTGGCGCCGCTCCCCGGTCAGTAGTCGACGAGTTCGAAGAGGGCGATCGTCTCGAAGTGCTGCGTCATCGGGAAGGCGTCGAAGGCGCGGATGCGGGTGAGCTCGTAGCCCTCGATCGCGAGGTCCTTCGCGTCGCGCGCCAGCGCGCCCGCGTCGCAGGCGACGTAGCAGATCGCCCGCGGGCGCGCCTCGCCCAGGGCCACGACGACTTCGGGCCCCGCGCCGCTGCGCGGCGGGTCGAGCACGACGAGGTCGACCGAGCCGAGGTTGGGCGTGATGGAGGCGACGTCGTCCTTCGATGGCCCCGGCGTTCTTCCATGCGACTGAGGTTCGGGGCGGTGCGGGAGGACGCTGCGTTCTCCACGGCCACGACGCGACCGGTGTCGCCGACGGCCTCGGCGAGCCCGGCGGCGAAGAGTCCGGCCCCGGCGTACAGGTCCCAGGCGGACTCGCCCTCGCGCGGGTGCAGGAACTCGAGCGCGCAGGCGAGGAACGCGGGAGCGGCGGCCGGGTGGACCTGCCAGAACCCGTCGAAGTCGATGGCGTACTCGTTGCTCGCCGACCGGCTGGTGGACGAGCTTGGGGCCGCTCTTGTGGTGCGGGCGGGCGGTGCGGCGCAGCTGCGTGTAGACGGCGAGCTCGTCGTCCTTCGCATCGACGACGCCCACGGCGCCCATGCCGTCCCACGTCTTGGTGAGGATGTCGGACTCGCGGATGCGCTCGGTGGCGATGGCGCACTCGTCGATGTGGATGAGGTCGTGCGACTTGTGGACGCGCAGGCCGGGCTTGCCGTCCTCGTCCACGGCGTACTGCATCCGGGTGCGCCAGCCGAGCGCGCCCTCGTCCCAGGGCAGGGCCTCGACCTCGACGCCCTCGAGTTTCGCGGGGTCGATCCCGCCGATGCGGGTGAGCTGGTCGAAGAGGACCTTCGCCTTGAGGCGGCGCTGCGCCTCGGGCTTGGCGTGCTGGAAGTCGCAGCCGCCGCACTTGCCGGGTCCGGCGTAGGGGCACGGGGGCTCGACGCGGTCGGGCGAGGCCTCGATGACCTCGACGGCGTCGGCGAACGCGAACTTCTTCTTGCGCTCGCTGCACCTCGATGCGGACGGTCTCGCCGGGCAGGGCGTGCCGGACGAAGTAGACCTCGCCGTTCGACGCGGGCCACGCAGTGGCCTCCGGCGGCGACGTCCCCAACGGTGACGATCATCGTCCTCATCCCCCTGCTCAATGCTTTCGGCGGCCCGAACCGGGCCGCACGCCAGGGTACAGGGGATCGCGGGGGGCCGGGACGGCCTTCCGCGTCGGGGGGCGTCGGTCCGCCTACAGTCGATGTATCGACGGTCCGTGTGTTCGCGGTCACCTGCGGGCTCACTTGTGCACCCGGCGCAGCGGCGGGGGCTCGGTGCTCTCGCCGAGGATCCACGGCACGATGCAGACCATGACGCCCGGCTCGTACTTGAGCTGGCGGCGGATCGGCCTTCGTGGTCTGGTTGTGGAGCAGGTTCGTCGACCAGTGTGAAGTAGCCGCGCGAGAGGCGCCCGGGCTGGCGGCCCCTGGCCGACCACGTATTCGGGCAGGTAGACCGTGACGACGTCCCGCGGCGCGTCGCGGCGGCGGGCCTTCACGTAGTCGACGATCGGGCCGGTGATCTCCCGGTACGGGGAGTCGACGCACGGTGAGCGACACCTTGATGCCCCGCCGCTCCCACTCGGCCAGGAGCTGGCGGGAGGCGGCGGCGTCGACGTTCACCGACAGGCCGGTGATCGTGTCGGGCCGGGTCGCCCTGGCGTACGAGAGCATCCGCATGAGCGGCAGGTTGACGCTGGAGACGAGCACGATCGCGTGGCTGCGCGCGGGCAGGCGCGGCTTGCCCGGCGGCAGCTCGATCTCGTCGCGCACGGCCGTGTAGTGCTGCGCGATGAAGCGCATGAGCAGGTAGCAGCCGCCGATGATGAGCACGGCGATCCAGCCGCCGCGCCGGTAGTCGGTGAGCGCCACGATCGCGAGCACGACCGCGCAGGCCAGCGCGGCGAGCAGCGCGGTGGCGAGGGCGCGGCGGGCGCGGGAGCGGCGGGCGGCGTCGCGTTCGACGCTGAGGACGCGCCGCCAGTGGCGGACCATCGCGGCGTTGGCCAGGACCATCGAGAGGAAGACGCCGACGATGTACAGGCCCATGAGCTCGAAGGTGCGGCCGCCGAAGAGGACCACCAGGAGCGCGGCCCCGGCGACGGCGAGGATGAGGATGCCGTTGGAGTAGACGAGCCGGTCGCCGCGCTTGTGGAGCTGGCGGGGCAGGAGCGAGTCCTCGGCGAAGACCGAGGCGAGCTGCGGGAAGCCGACGAACGCGGTGTTCGCGGCGAGGAGGAGGACGCCGGCGGTGGCGAGCATGATCGGGGTCATGGCGGCGGGCGAGGCGTTGAAGACGGTGTCGGCGAGCTGGGCGAGGAGCGGGTGCTGGAGGTGTCCGGCGGCGCCGGGTTCGGCGGAGGACTGGGCGCCGACGAGGTAGGCGAGGACGACGACGCCGGTGAAGAGGGCGACGGTGGCGCCGCCGACGGCGGTGATCGCGGCGGCGGCGTTGCGTCCGCGCGGGGGCCGGAAGAAGCGGACGCGGGTCGTGAACGTCTCGATGCCGGTGACGGCGACCGATCCGGCGGCGAAGGCCCTGGCGCACAGGATGAACAGGGCCGCGGAGGTCCATTCGCGGTCCTCGGCGGTGTCGGCGCTCGGCGGTCGCGGCGGTGAGGTCCTCGCCGGTGCCGATGCGCAGGAACCCGGCGATGAGCAGCGCGGCCACGCCCGCGACGAACGCGACGGTGACGGCGGCGGCGAAGCGTCCGGAGACGCGCAGGCCGCGCAGGTTGAAGGCGGCCAGGAGCACGATCGCGCGCGGCGCCGACCCATTCGCGCCAGGGGTGGAGGCCGGGGAGGACCACGTCGAGGGCGGCGACGGCCGCGGAGACCGAGACGGCGACGGTGAGGATGTAGTCGAGGACGAGCGCGGCGGCGGTGAGGCGGCCCGGCGCCGGGCCCGAAGTTCGCGGCGACGACGCGGTAGTCGCCGCCGCCGCCCGGATAGGCCTGGACGGTGTAGCGGTAGGAGGCGATGACGGCGACCATGACGGCGGCGACGGCGAGGCCGGTCCACACCGAGTACGCGTATGCGGCGGTCCCGGCGGCGCCGAGGACGAGGAACACCTGCTCGGGGGCGTAGGCGAGCGAGGAGATCGGGTTGACCGCGAGGAGGGGGATGGCGTACCGCTTGGACAGCGCCAGCGAGGGCGGGCGCTGCCCGGAGGCGAACGGCTCGCCCACGAGCAGCCGTTTGAAAACGGACAAGGACCGGGTCACAACCTTCGACCTTACCGGCCGGGGCGGCCCGCAGGACCGTCGGCCGGGACCCGGCGGGCGGCGGGGCCCGGGCCGTCGGGTTCAGTTCTTGACCGCGGCGCCGACCGTCAGGGTGCCGGCTTCGGTGTCGAGGATCGCCTGGGTGCCGAGCGGGAGCACGCGCGGGTCGAGACCGTGGCCGACCTTGAGGCCGCCGAGGACGGGGACGCCGAGGTCGCCGAGCCTGTCCATGAGGACCTCGTTCATGGTCCATTCGCCTTCGGTGTACTCGTCGTTCGGGTCGGGCTCGAACTGGCCCACGGCGATCCCGGCGAGGTTGGCGAAGTGCCCGGCGCGGAGCAGGCGCGTGAGCATGTTGTCGACCCGGTAGCGGGCCTCGTCGACCTCTTCGACGAAGAGGATCGCGCCGTCGAGGTCGGGCCAGTGGGACTCGTCGGGTTCGGCGGCCATGAGCGAGAGGTTGCCGCCGATGAGCTTCCCGGTCGCCTTTCCGGCGACCACCACTTCGTGGGTGGGGACGGTCGCGTCCTGTTTGAGCACGACCGGTTCGGCGGTCATGACCGCCTTGCGGAGTGATTCGGCGGTGGCGTCGGTGTTGTTGGAGGACCAGGCCATCATCGGCGAGTGGAGCGTCGGCAGGCCGGTGCGCTCGGCGACCGCGAGGTGCAGGGCGGTGATGTCGGAGTATCCGATGATGAGCTTCGGGTGGTCGTCGAGGGCCTCGATGTCGGCGTCGTCGGTGATGCGGGTGGTGCCGTAGCCGCCGCGGACCGTCATGAGCGCCTTGGCTTCAGGGTGGGCGAGTGCGTAGTTGAGGTCGGCGAGGCGGTCCGCGTCGGGGGCGGACAGGTAGCCGAACGTGTCGAGCGCGTGCTCGGTGAGCTCCACGCGCAGGCCCCAGCCTTCGAGGATCGCGATCCCCTTGGCGACGGCGGCGGCGGTGCTCGGTCCGCCCGGGGCGGGGACGACCACGAGGTCGCCGGGCACGAGTTTCTTGAGGCGGCCGCGGCCGGTGGTCTCGGCCGAGGCGGCCGCGGCGGTGGTGGCGGCGATCGCGGCGCCGGCGGCGACGCCGCCGATGAGGGTGCGGCGGGAGAGGACGGGGAATGCGTCTTGGCGCATCGGGGCTCCTTGGGTCGTGGGTCTCTCTTATGTAGACGCATTCGCTCCCCGTTTCCGCACCCCCTTGGGTGATATTTCTTCATGTTCACCTGAGTGGCAGCGTCCGGCCCGGTGACCAGGGGCGGCGCGGTAGTGTCACGGCATCGGCGTCGGAGAGGGGTGAAGTGCGGGTGCATGTGGTGATCATGGGCTGCGGTCGCGTGGGCTCGTCCCTGGCGCGCAGCCTGGTGGAGCGGGGGCACACGGTCGGGATCATCGACCAGAACCCGAAGGCGTTCCGCCGCTTGGGCCCCGACTTCGACGAGACCACGGTGCGCGGCGTGGGCTTCGACCGGGAGGTCCTGGCGAAGGCGGGCATCAACCGCGCCGAGGCGTTCGTCTCGGTCTCCTCGGGCGACAACTCGAACATCATCGCCGCTCGGGTCGCCCGCGAGAACTACGGCGTCCCCAACGTCATCGCCCGCATCTACGACCCGCAGCGCGCCAGTGTCTATGAGCGCCTTGGCATTCCGACCGTGGCGACGGTGCGCTGGACGGCCGACCGGCTCCTGCGCCACCTGCTGCCGGAAGACCAGGAGGCGCTGTGGCGCGACCCGACCGCGACGCTGTCGATGGTCGAGATCCTCTGCGCCGAAGCCTGGTACGGGACGCCGCTGTCGACTCTGGAGCAGGCCACGGGCCACCGGGTCGCGTACATCACCCGGTTCGGGCGCGCGACGCTGCCGACCGCCTCCACCGTGCTGCAGGACGGCGACCAAGTGTTCATGCTGGTCGCCGACGGAGACGAAGGGAAGATCCGCGCGATCGCGGGCGCCGCCCCGCAGGGAGGTGCCGCATGAGGGTCGCCATCGCCGGGGCCGGCAACGTGGGCCGTTCGATCGCCGCCGAACTGGTCGGCAACGGCCACCAGGTGCTCCTCATCGAACGCGACCCCGATTCCATGCGGCCCGAACGGGTCCCCGAGGCCGAATGGCTGCTGGCGGACGCGTGCGAGCTGGAGAACCTGCGCCAAGCGCACCTCGAAGGCTGCGACGTGGCCGTCGCCGCCACCGGCGACGACAAGGTGAACCTCGTGGTGAGCCTCCTGTCCAAGACCGAGTTCGCGGTCCCGCGCGTGGTCGCGCGCGTCAACCGCGCCGAGAACGAATGGCTGTTCAACGAGGAGTGGGGCGTCGACGTCTCGGTCTCCAAGCCGCGGCTGCTCGCCGCGCTCGTGGAGGAGGCCGTGAGCGTCGGCGACCTGGTGCGGCTCTTGACCTTCCGCCAGTCCCAGGCGAACCTGGTCGAGATCACGCTGCCGCTCGACGCCCCGCACGTGGGCAAGCGCCGTCGCCGACGTGCCGCTGCCGCACGACGTGGCGCTCGTGGCGATCATCCGCGGCCGCCGCGTCATCGCCCCGACCCCCGACGACACGCTCGAGTCCGGCGACGAGCTGGTGTTCGTGTGCCATGAGGACGCCGAAGAGGCGACCCGCTCGGTCATCCTCGGCAAGCGCCGCTGACCGCGGCCGTGCGACAAAAGGGCGCATTCCGGACTTTACAGACGGACCCGATCAAGATACATTGATGTCTATCAATTTTCTTCGCATTGGGAGCGCTATCATGCTCATGCTAATCCCGACATCGCCTCAGGAAGGCGATCGTCGTCCTCGCCGCGCTCGCCGCCGCGGGCGCCTCGGCGTTCTTCTTCGTGCAGCCGGCCGCGGGCCACGGCACCGCCACCAGTCCCGCCGGCCCGGCAGTACAGCTGCTGGGAGCGCTGGGGCGACGACCACCTCAACCCCGACATGGCCGACACCGACCCCATGTGCGCGCAGGCGTGGCAGGCCAACCCCAACACCATGTGGAACTGGAACGGCCTCCTGCGCGAAGGCATGCAGGGCCAGCACGAGCAGCGCATCCCCGACAACCAGCTCTGCTCCGGCGGCCAGGCCGAAGGCGGCCGCTACAACTCCCTCGACGTCGCCGGCGCCTGGCACACGACGCCGCTCGAGAACGACTTCACGCTGCACTACGAGGACACCGCCGTCCACGGCGGGGACTACTACTGGGTGTACGTGTCCAAGCAGGGCTATGACGCCACCACCGACTCGCTCGACTGGGCCGACCTCGAACGGGTCGTCACGACCGGCGTCTACGAGCCCGGCGAGGCCGTCGACATCCCCGTGAGCGCCCCCGGTCGCACCGGACGGCACGTGGTCTACGTGGTCTGGCAGGCCAGCCACCTCGACCAGACGTTCTACTCCTGCTCGGACGTGTGGTTCGGCGAGGGCGGCCCCGCCGAGGAGCCGACCGACCCGCCCACGGACCCGACCGATCCCCCGACCGACCCGACCGATCCCCCGGCGGACCTCAGCTGCGCGGCCAGCGCCGCGATCAACAGCTGGAGTTCCGGGTCCACGGTCACGGTCACGGTGGCGAACACCGGGACCCGGACCGTCCACTCCTGGATGCTCCATTGGGCCTGGCTGGCGAACTCGAACGTGACGGTGAGCAGTATCTGGAACGCCGAGCATTCCTCGATGGGCGGTATGGACATGGCCGAACCGGTCAGTTGGAACCAGACCATCGAGCCCGGTGATTCGGTGTCCTTCGGCTTCAACGTCGACGGGCCGCTGAGCGCGATGCCGGCGATGGACTGCCTCCCCGCATAGGACAGGGCGCCGCCGCAGCACCCGGTTCCGGGCCGGAACCGGGTGCTGCGGCGGTATTCGATGGGGCGAGCGTCGAAAACAACGCCGCCGGTGTTTACAGGTGCCACCCGAAACAGTTACATTGAAGGTTCTCAATGTTCCTATATTTTGGGAGCGCTTTCATGATCAACTTCCCAGGCTCGTCCGCAAACGGCTCGATCCGCCCTCAAAAGATGATCGACGGCTCGGCCTCCGCAGCCTCATCGTCCTCGTCGCCGCGCTCTTCGCGGCAGGGACCACCGCGGTCCTGTTCGTCCAACCCGCCGCCGGCCACGGCACCTCCATCGCCCAGCCCTCCAGGCACTACTGTGCTGGGAGCGTTGGGGTTCGGACTTCCAGAACCCGGCCATGGAGCAAGAGGACCCCATGTGCTGGGAGGCCTGGCAGAACGACCCCAGCGCCATGTGGAACTGGAACGGCCTCTACCGCGAGCAGGTCGGCGGCGACCACCAGGGCGCCATCCCCGACAACCAGCTGTGCTCCGGCGGTCAGACGGGCGGCACCCGGTACGCCCCCCTCGACGACCCCGGGCCCCTGGAAGACCACGAAGGTGGACGCGAACTTCACGTTCACCAACTGGGACCAGGCGAACCACGGCGCCGACTACTACCGGATCTACGTCACGAAACAGGGCTACGACGCCCAGACCGACGCGCTCGACTGGGCCGACCTCGAACTCGTGGAGGAGACCGACGAAGATCCTCCCGGGCGTCGGCCGCCCGCCGGCCTCCGGCGGCGGCACCCTCGTCGACATCCCGGTCTCGGCGCCCGGTCGCTCCGGCCACCACGTCGTGTACATGATCTGGCAGGCCAGCCACTTCGACCAGTCCTTCTACTCGTGCTCGGACGTGTGGTTCGGCGAGGGCCAGCCCGATCCGACGATCACGCCCGCCGAGCCGACCCCCACCGGCGACGACCCGACCAGCGAGGACCCGACCGAGGAGCCCACCACCGGCGGGCCCGCCGGGTACGAGTGCGCCGCCACGGCGACGGTGAACGGCTGGGGCTCGGGCGCCACGCGTCACGGTGACAGGTGTCCAACACCGGCACGCAGGCCATCCACAACTGGATGCTCCACTGGACAGTGGCCGCAGCGGCGGACGCTCAGTACGGTCTGGAACGCCGAGCATTCCACGATGGGCGGGATGGAGATGGCCGAACCGGTCTCCTGGAACAAGGCGATCGCGGTCGGCGGATCCGTCCAGTTCGGACTTCAACGTCTCCGGGTCGCTCGGCAGCGCGCCGGAGTTCGACTGCCTCCCGAGTTAGCAAGCGATATGAAGGCGGGCGCAGGCGCCGGGCGCTTCGCGCCGCGCTCACGCGGCCTTGGGGCGCGGCGTCCTCGACGGCCTTCATCCGGCGGCGCACCGCCCAGATCGTGAAGGCCGTCAGCGCGATCGTGACGGGCCAGCCGCCGAAGAGGGTCACCAGGCCCAGCGCGTTGTCCGCGTCGGGTAGTACAGCCAGATGCGGACGGCGTTCTTGACGAGGAAGACCACGCCCCACAGGATCGTGATCCGACTGAGCACGTCCACCAGGGGCTTGTTCTCACGCCATTCCTTCTTGCCGCCCTGGGCGACCACGGCGTAGATCCAGCCGATGATCGGGTGGCGCATCAGCGCCGAGACGATGAGCAGGACGCCGTAGATCGCGCCCTGGATGATCCCGGGCAGGTAGAAGTTGCGGGCGTCGTCGAGCGCCAGGCCAGGAACGCGCCGAGCGCGATGCCGAACAGGCCGTTGAGGGCGTGGCGGATCGACTCCTTGCGGACGGCGCGCCAGCCGGCGATCGCCAGCGCGCTCGCGGCGGAGATGATGATGGCCCACTGGAGGCCGCTCAGCGGACCCATCTGGTCGGGCAGGAGCGGGTTGAGCACCACGAAGAGGGTGATCGGCACCGCGGCCTCGACGACGCCCTTGACGCCGCCGAGCTGCTGCGAGAGCTGCTCGGTGAACGGCGGGAGGTCGTCGTCCGCTCGCGGCGGGCGGCGGCGCCTCGCGGGCTCGCTCTCGGCCTGTCGGATCGGTGTCGGCTTGCGGGCCGGCGTCTCGGTGCTCAATGCGGGCCTTCCAGGTCGTGTGGCTGGTCCGCGCTCAGGGGCGCAGTTCGTAGGTCGGGTTGTAGACGACGAGTCGTCCGTCGCCCAGCTGGGCCACGCGGCCGCGGGCGACGAGCCTGGTCCCGGCCTCAAGGCCCACGATACGCCGTCGGCCCATCCAGACCAATGCGACCTGACCGGTGCCGTCGAAGAGTTCTGCCTCCACTGAGGGCGAGCGGCCGTCGGTGCGCAGCACGACGGTGCGCAGGCGGCCGGCGACCGACGGCGAGCTGCCGGGGTTCGAGCCACTCGATCGGGGTCGTGTCGGCGTCCGACTCGCGGCGGATCTCGTCGGCGAACAGCTCCTGGGAGGGCGCGGCCAGGCGCTTGCAGCCAGCCTTCGAACCGCCCGCCCCTCCGCGGGCGTCGCCTGCGGGCCGTGAACCGGGTCGGCCATGCGGCCCTACCGCTTGGGTCGCGGGGAGGGCTTGCGGCGCACCTGCGGGCTTGGGGGTGTCCCCGGCCGCGATGATGGCGCGGCTGCCGTCGCCGCCTTCGGCCTTGCGCTGCGCGATGCGCGCGGCGGCCTCCTCGGCCATTTTCGGCGGCAGTTTCAGCGGCAGGGCCTCGCGCACCGGCATGGCGGTGGAGCCGCGGTCGATGACCAGCAGGCGCAGGGCCTCGTCGAGTTCGGGGGCGGCGGCCTCGTCGAGGGCGCGCTGGCCCTGGAAGGTGGCCTGCACGAACCAGCGGGGGCCGTCGATGCCGCAGAAGCGCACCGAGTTGGTGCCCTTCTTGGCGGCGACCTTGGCGATGAGTTCGGTGCCCCAGCGGCCCTCGACCTGCTCGACCTCGCCGCCCTGGCCGGTGACCTGGGAGGTGAGTTCGCCGCGGAACTCCGTCCCAGATGCCCTCGCTGCGGGGCGCGGCGCGCACGAGCAGCTGGAGCGCGGAGGCGCCGGTGGTCAGGAGGACCTGGCTGATGTTGCCCTTGGCGTCGGTCTGGGCCTGGAAGCCCACGCCCTTGGGGACGGGGAGTCGGATCGCTCCCAGGTCGATGCGGCGGATGTCGTCGTCGGGGGCGTCGGCGACGTCGAAGGGGCCGTCGGTCGCCTCGTGCTCGAACGACTCCCCGCTCTCGGCCAGGGAGTCGAGGACGGCGCCCTCGGCGGGGCGCTGCTTCTTCGACTTTCGCCGCTTAAACACGTTCGTTCTCCTCTGCAAGTCGGCGGTGCCCGCCGGTGGAACCGTGGCCGCTCGCGCCGCGCTGCGTCGGCGCGAGGTCGTCGACCTCGGTGAAACGGGCTCGCACAACCGGTTGGATTACCAATTGTGCGACACGGTCGCCGCGTTCGATGACGGCGGTCCGCTCCGGGTCGAGGTTCACGAGGTTGATCTTGATCTCACCGCGGTAGCCGGAGTCGATGGTGCCGGGGGCGTTGACGATGGTGACGCCGAGGCGGTGGGCCAGTCCGGAGCGCGGGTTCGTGTAGCCCACGTGCCCTTCGGGGATCGCGACGGCGACGCCGGTGCCGACGAGGGCGCGCTGCCCGGGGGCGAGCTCGACGGCTTCGGCGGCGTACAGGTCCGCTCCGGCGTCGCCGGGGTGCGCGTAGCCGGGCAGCGGCAGGTCGGGGTCGAGCCGCCGGATGGCGACCGGGACGTCGGCAGACATCGTCGGTGGGTTCCTCTCACTCGCGGAAGCACGGCGCGAAGGCCGCGCCGGTGGCGGGGATATGGTCTCAGATATGAGGAGTGGGGAACGGTACGCCGAGCGCATGCGACTGCCGGTGGCGGGTTGGCTGGCCGTGATCGTCGTGGCGGTCATCGCCGGGGCCCTGTCGAATCTGGGCGACATGCGCTGGTGGCGCGTCGCCGCGAGCGTGGTGATCATGCTCGTGCCGGTGGTGGGCGCGTGGTGGCTGGGCCGGCTCCCCGTGCGCGTGGTCGATGAGGGCGGCGAGGTCTGGCTGCACGTGGACGACGCGCGGCTGCCGATGTCGGCGGTCGCCGAAGTCGAGGTCCTCGAGCCGGTGGCCTACTCCGACGCGCTCGGCGTGGCCCAGCATCCCCTGGCGTTCGTGGTCCAGCGGCCCTGGATCGGCCGCGGTCTGCGGATCGTCCTGGACGACCCCGAGGACCCGACCCCCTACTGGGTCGTCTCGTCGAGGCGTCCCGAGCGGCTCAAAGCGGCGCTGACGGCCGCGCAGCACCCCGTCGGGGCCTGAGGGACCCGGACAAGCGAGACGGCCCGCAGGAGCAATCCTGCGAGCCGTGCGCTATCCGAGGGGCACCGTTCCTGGCGGGTTCGCGAGCCGTGGTCTCGGCGTCAGCTGTGGCAAGTCTTCGACTTGGCGCTGTCGGCGACGCTTGCGAGCCACGGGTCCGCTCGAACCTAGGCGCAGTCCTTGCAGATCGGCTGCCCGTTCTTCTCCTTGGCGTACTGGCTGCGGTGGTGGACCAGGAAGCAGCTGGAGCATCGGAACTCGTCCTGCTGCATCGGCAGGACCTTCACCGACAGCTCCTCGTCGCCCAGGTCGGCGCCCGGCAGCTCGAAGTTCTCGGCCACCTCGGCCTCGTCGACGTCCACCGACCCCGATTGGTCGGTGCGACCCTTCGCTAGGGCCTCGATGCCGTCGGGCCCGGCGTTCTCTTCCTTGTCCCGGCGCGGGGCGTCGTAGTCGGTTGCCATCGTTTTCCACTCCCATTGGTTTCTTCTGTGGCACCGGAACCGAGCGCGGCGGGTTGCCGCTGGAGTGTTCGGGTGACACAGCGGCCCGGCTCGGGTTCCTGGCCGGGTTCGGTTCCGTCCCTGCAGGCGGCGTACCT
>CAVUGC010000021.1:0-54202 GCA_963740955.1 uncultured Actinomycetota bacterium | reverse complement strand
GTCTTTGCCTGTGAGCTGCGCTGCAAAGCTGCCCGCATACTCAGGCGAGGAAAAGCTCGCGCTGGTCGCGATCACCTGCACGCGCTCTGCCGGGATCCCCAGCCGGGCGCGGAGGCGGCGCATCAGCAGCGCGACCTCGCTCCAGCCGCTCCGCGATAGAGGTGGGCCTCGTCAATGATCAGAAGGAACTTCTCGTCAGGGTTGTCGAGGAGCCACTGCCGAGTGGCGTCGAAGATGGGCCGCTCGCCTCTCCAAGCGGCCGCATCAGCATGTACTCCAACATCGAGTAGTTAGTGATGAGGACGTCCGGCGGCCAGTTGAGCACCTCGTCGCGGGTGAGGAGTTCGGGATCATGGTTCTGCATGACGCCCCGTATGAAGCTGCCATCCTTGCCCTGCCAACGTGAACCCTTTGTCCCGTACCAGGCCTTGAGATCCGGTTTAGCAGGCCACTTCCCGCGCGCTTCTAGCTTCGCTTTGAGCGCCGCCGCCTGCTTGTGCCCCGGCGAGCTCGGGTCCGCCGGCCTGCTCGATTAGGCGTACGTAAAAATCCTCGATCGACCGAAGCCGCTGCTGGTCCTTTTTGACCGTGCGAACGCCCGGGTACAGCGTTCGACTGGTGTAACGCGCAAAGCGAGCGGGCCGCCCGGCCCATGTCTGAAACTGTGTTGTCACGCGACGGTCACCCAAGAGCAGCCGCAACCGCCCAAGCTGGTCATTCACCAGTGCGTTCATGGGGTAGAGGATTAGTGCACGAACTGCAGGAGACTCGAACGACTTCGGCCGATGCGAGGCCTCGATTGCAAGCTTTGCGAGCATCGGCAGAAGGAATGACTCGAAGTCTTTCCGGAACCGGTGCCCGTGGTGATGGCAAGGCTTTTGTCGTCCCGCGATGCCCACTCCAGGGCCTCCGCCTGGTGCGTGTATGGCGGGTTGTACAGCAATCGGTCGAGGTCACCAGTCTTCTGAGTAAGAAGGCCAAATAGTTGATGGACGGCCGGGTCCAAGTCGAGGTCCTCGAACCGCCGGCTTGTCTGATAGCGAGGTGTGCTCTCGATGAAGGGGGCCTTGAACAGCACACCCTCCGTTTCCAACAGTTCACGCCGCTGTTCGATAATCGCAGGATGTCCAACATGGTATGTCGCCTCGATATAGTCGCAAAGCGCATCTTGGATTTTGGAGATCGTCTCCGCAATGGTCGGCGCATCAGATGTCACCGTGTACCTCCTCTTGTGCCATCCAAAGCATGTCACTCAGAAATATCGCAATGTCCCTGACTGCATCCGTAGGGACTCGATATGAGCAGCGCACCCCGTGTCTTGCCGAGCGGCAGACCGACGAATTGCACATAGCGCTCAGCGAAACCCGGCAGTGGTGAGAAAAAGTCGATGATCGCGTCAGGCTCCGTAGTCGCCGTTGCCCGAAAACGGAATCGCTGGGGCTGGCCACGGAGAGCATCGACGGCTGCCTGATATCGCCACGCTTCATGGCACCCAGGGATAATCGAGTCATCTACCGGAAACTCGATGAGCCTCTGGGCTTGCCCTCCGCAAAGCGCACAAGACACCACAAATCGGCGCCGTACGCCTGCGGGTGACGCGCGACGAAGTCGCCCGTGTCCGGCGAGACTGGCGATCGCCAGCGACCTCGGTAGTAACGCGCCGGTGACGCTGGATCTATAATCGCTAGCCCGTCGAGTTCGCCCACCTCGCGGGCCACATCGATCCGCATCTTGTACTCCCCCACGAAGTCGGCCGCATCGGCGACTGCTGGGGACGCCACCCAACGGTCTTTCAGCACGGCTTGGAGACCCAACTGTGAGAGCTTGTCGTTCGCCTTCTCAGAGTCGAGGATCAGGATGCGAGCGTGGCCTTCGTAATCGATGACTTCGGCCAGGTCATCTTCGATCAGCCGAGCGCCATACGGACGGACGCCCATCAGTAGGTAGGTGCCCGGCACGCGCTCGATGTAATACGGTCGGGCCAGGTAGAGGAGGCGAGGCGAGCCACTGCTCTCATGCCGCAGTTCCAGCAGATCCCCTGACCCTATGAGCAGGTCGAGCGCTTCGGCAATCTCTTCATCCGACGTCGGCCCCTTGCAGAGGTCGAATGGTTTCCAGTACGGCCTCGACGAGACGGCTCGGACTCGTAGGACACATGAAAGACGCAGCACGACGAAGCGTGGCGCACAGAAATTCAAGCGACGTTAGATCGATGCTCGCAGCGTCGAGGCCGATCGTCCGAACAGCGAGAGTCGAGGCTTCGTCACGGGACAGTCTAGTGAGCCGCATCAGAACCCCCGCTCCGCAACCTCTGCGTCGTTGAGCGATCGCGTCCCGAGGACAGCGAACCGCGCAGCGCGGTAGAGAATGGGTGACCTCAACACGGATTCAAGCAGGGACGCCGCCTCGCTGATGTCCCACTCAGTAATGCGACCCGGCCGGCCAGCGAGCAACAAAAGAAACCGAGACGTGGAGAATTTAGCAGTAATGCCACATTTTTCAAATATGGCGTGATGACCTCATTGAAGCCGAGTTGCAGGCTCATGGGCGTCAGCCATTGGTGGAGGCTGTAGGCAATCGTTGACGCTAGCGCCCGATGCATCCGCGAGATGCCGACGGAAGTCTGCATGTCCTCGAGCAGTTGACGGCCTCATCCACCTGACCTAGCTTGCGTTCGAGGCTCGCCCAGTGACTTCCACCCACCATAGCTCCGATTGCTCGAGAAATCGCGTCACTAACGAGTTGCCGTTCGTGGGCGGCGAACGGATCAGGAGGGAGTTCAGCACCAAGTCCAATTACGGTGGCCACCCTGAGGCGGAGGATCTCACTGGGCCAGCTCTCGGATCTGACTACGCGTCTTACCTGAGGCATTTTGAGAAGGGCGTTTGGGTGTGTGGGAAGAATGGAAGCGACGGTTGCGTCGCCCGCACGTGCGATGACAAGACCGCCTCGAGGCGGCACTTCGAGTGGTTCTCCTGGTGTCGTGCCGAACGGCCATGAGTGGCTTTTCAACGTCGTAAAAGTCCACTGTAGTGTTGCCACTATCCGTGCGGTCTACCAGAGTCGCGGTAACCGTGCCATCGTGAGAGCGGGAGAACCGCCAGCGCAAGGGCCGGAAGCCTCTATCGCAGTTGAGCGTCGCGTATCCGACTTCAGCACGCGTAATGTTGATAGTGCATGACTCGGCTTCGTCGTAGGCACCACCAAAGCGCCGATCGTCTCGAATTGACTTAGCCAGCACCTTCCACGAGCCCTCACTGAGCGGAAGGCGAATGCTTCGCGACACTATGGCCAACGGGGAATCGGCATCATCACTGAGTGTCACCGTCAATTCTGCGTCACTGCCCTGAGGCCCGTCGACAGTCACGACGGCCCGCTGATCCCACAGTTCACCCAGCGTGGGATGCGCTGGCATAGCGAGCATACGGATGCCCTCACCCACTGATGCTCCTTCCGGACGCACCTGTGGGTCGCGAATAGTGATGGTCAGCAAACCAGTCGCCAATTGACGGTCGTCCTCTCCGAGCAAAGTCACCGCGAGCTCGCGGGTGCCGACGGCCAGCCCTTCCATACAGAAAAGCAAATCAGGATCTTCGGACGGCCAATCAAGGAAGTAAGGACTGCCGTCAAGGATGACTCGACATCGACGCGGCATGAGGTCCGAGCGGAACCCAAGGATGGCTGGCTCACCCGCCAACCACTCGACCTCTCCCTCTCCGTCCCACCCACTAGCCACGAGGCCTACAGGGCGAATCGCTACGTGAGAAACGACGGAGACACCACTGGCTAGCAACGCGGCCTCTTCGCGTTCACTCACCTGCGCTGGGACGGAAAGCTCATATGCCTGAACGGCTTGGACATCGGTTGCGGACCGCGAGCACCAGGGCAGCTCTGGCGGCGTCTCGGTATTCGCACCAACGAGTAGATATTGCTGTCCGGGGCGCACGAATTTGCCCTTGACTTCGACTGCGAGTCCCGAGCCCTGGCGACGGAACAGCCACCACGGACCTTTCGTGATGACACAGTTGCCGGAGAGCAAGGAGTTAGCCTTTCGTCACCCCGATCCAACTGAAGAAACGGTTCGTCTGGGGAGGGCCACTTAGCGAATCGAATCTCCTGGCCCGGATAGAGAAGACCACTTGGCGGCACTTGGCTAGCACCACCGTTGACAGTTGCTCGCGATCTGCGCAACTGCTCGTAGATCTCCGGAAAGTTCGCACTGAGCGGCGTCAAGTCCGGGAGCTCGGGGCGCGTAGGCGCTCCAACTGGAGCCGAAGCGAAGGAAGAGCCGCGGATCAGTAGCACGCGACTGTACGCTTCTTTGAGCGACACTTGTCGCCATTCCGTGGGTCAAGAAGCCACGCACGTCTCTAGCCGACTGCTGAGCAGACTTGAGCCAATGGCGTGCTTGCTGTTCCTCTGATAGCCCCTCAACGATCCGGCGCAGGGTCGACGTAAGGAGGTAGGGAGTCGTTCGTCCTCCCCCGACAGGAGTGCAGTCGCAACTTGGCCTACAAGCGTCGTGTTCTCACAGAAGATGCGGAAGCGCTCAGTGTAGCTTGACGCTCGACGAGCCAGACGAATACCGAGTGCCGCTGGGTCGTCCAGGAGATCCGATGTGAGCGCACCGCTGAATTCGAACAACAACTGTGCGAGATGGCGCTGCAAGTATGTTGGGAGCACGGCATGTGTGATCGGCCAAGCGATAATAGTGAAATTTGCCGCGAATGCGCCAGCCGGCACGGCCCCACCGTATTCGAGGCGAACCGCTGGAACCACGTCTTGATCCAATTCCTGTGGTCATCACGCCAACCTGGTGTGAACTCCTCAAAGCTGCGCCAGTATTCTCCGCCGACGTAGTCGTACCCCGACTCTGCGGCATAAACGATGAACGGCAGCCAATACAGTCGGTGGCGAGCGGCCAGACCCTCCCTGACAGCAGCCCTGACGGTGGTTTTGAGAAGGTCAAGGTCATTCACCGAAAGAGCGTGCTCAAGCGCGAAGACAGGCGAACCCGGATCCAGATCCTGACGTGCGGCGTGAAGCTCGGCGAAGTGCTTGGCGAGCATCGTGTGAAGGTGCCGCAGCCGCTCCCCGGTGCTGCTGGAGCGGACGTCATCCATATCGGTGCCACCTCCTCCTTCGCTCGATCACGTCCGTTTGGGGCAGTTTGATATACGGATTTCGGGGATCATCCTACTTCCCCTGAAAGGTCAAGCCCTACAGCGAATCCATGACATGAAAGTCGACCCGAATCGACATGCATTCGAAGGCCGCCGCGCTCATCCTTGATTTCGCCTTCGATTCTAATCGACCGGTTCTCGCGGTGCGCGGGAACGGCGCGGCTCAATTTTCGTCCGAAACGTAGGCCCAAAGTTTTATCCCTTCGGCCTCATTTTCGCGACGAGCAACTCCCTTTACTTGTATGCGATGACGCTGAATAACTTTCAATATGCAAGCCGAATCACCCTGCCTTCGACAGTAACATGACCGATACGCGCGAGACGCTTCAATCGTGAACCGAACCTGTGCAGTTCAATTGCCATTTGGTCTGTAAATTGCAGAGGTGCAGGTAGAGGCTTCTGCTCGTGTCCAAAACCCCAGGAAAAGCTAATTTCAAATTCACGGTTTCGGTCTTCACCGCTCAGATCCGCCAATGCCTCACAGAGATTGCTTGAAATTCCCTGCTCAGTGGGGTTGTCAATCCTGCCGTCGTCTACCAATATTTTCGCTACACCGTGTGCCTTGACCACTGCTTCTTGGAGTCCCACAGCAACCTGATGTCCAGAAAGTCGTGAGACCTCCGAGCCACGACCGTTAGCTGCTCGCATTCGGACAGGGAATGATGCAGGTTCGCAGATCCTGGTAGCAAATACATAACTGCCCGGCTCAGTGAGACAAAGCTGTACCCTGTCAAGAAATTCCTTGAACAGGTCCCTCGGGTTGATCCCGATGATACAAACTCGGTCCTTCGAACGCCGATCTTCCGGCATCCCGAAGCACTCCGTAAATCGCTTCTATTGCTTTGCGTGCGTGGGAGATCGGAATGGTTCCTGAGGGGGTCTTAGGCAGAAGCCGGAAACGCTGCATATCGGCCTGCGGTTGATGAAGATCCACAAGCAACCGATCAACCGACCGCTCCTCGACCACCGCAAGTTGCTCCACGGCCTGCGCAAGCAATTTCTGACCGCTTTCATTCTCAGGCTGGATCGGCAGCAACAACTGCGCTGCCCCTGAGTCCCGCTCCCAGACCGTGGTGCCACGCCAGGTGGCGACTGGAACCCAGTGTTGCGATTCCAGGTACATAGCGAAGATGTCAGGGGAAACCGGTGACTGACGGTCTGCCATCAGGCTCCTCCTCTGCTCTGCCTGGGCGGCAACGGCGAGAAATCTTCAGCAGCGCTCTCGAAAAGCTCATCCAACGCTGTCCGTGTGAGTAGATTAGCCGTTGGGACCGATATTCTCCGGTGAGATGAGGGGTCGATCCCATCCGCCATGCCCTCGAGCGAATACCAAAAGATCGGCGTTGGGAACCAGACCCCCGGCTTGTGCATCGTCGGGAGGATGCGTAGGTCTTCAGGAACTTGAACGAGGAACAGGTAGCGGGGCGGGCCGGCCGGTTTCGAAGCGCCCAGGTACTTGAATGCCTTGGCCTTCAGGTCGTATGCCAGGCAGTCATGTTCCTCCAAGAAGTGACAGCTCTTGACCTGGACCGCAATGAGCGGAACTCTCGGGCTCTCGCTCCGGCAAAGCAACATATCGATGTTGTCTCTGTCGTAGTCGGGAGTGTAGGCGTTGAACCCGTGACGAAGGCAGTAAGCCCTAGCGAGCTGCTCGGCCGCAACACCTTGAAACTGCTGGAGGAACCGCGCTTCGACAGCAGTAACCTCAGGTTGCGACAGGGACGGGTGCAGGGGTGAGGGTTGCAGAGCTCGACCTCCAATCTGAGCTGAGGGTGCTGCATGCCGTGGATGGTCTCGATCGATAATAGCCGCCTGGGAGCTCGTCGTGGGTCCGGCATAGACATAGGATCTTCCCGGCGACTGCCCTTGGCACGCAAGGTGTTCATGGAGTACAGCTTGACGGTTAGCGGAACGGCGAAGCCGGTATGAACGCCCTGGCCATGACCTTAATCGGCGCTCCGCCCTCGAGAAGACGCTGGAGCTCGTACGGCGACCGAGACATCTGTCCCGCTCAAATCCACGCGATCTTGGCAATCACCTCGAATCAAGCGAGAGTCTCCAACGCTCATTGGGTAACCGCTTCGGACGGGGTGTTCTGGTCCGTCCCGCGACATGGCAGCTCCCGAGCAGAGGCTGAACGTCGCAGGATCTGCAGATTGTTAGGGGATAGAACACCTCGACAGCCGATGCCAATGGTGTCTTGACCTTCCATCAAGTGCGTGCCCCCGAACGCCGCGCAGAACTATAGCGTCGGGCTCCGGCCGCCTTGAGTAGTTGCTTGACGCTGTAGAGGCTGATTCCGTAGCGTTCGGCCAGGTCCTTTTGGTGGGTTCCGGCCTGGAAGGCGGTCACCAGGTCGTTGATCTGGGTTGGGGTCAGGCGGTGGCGGATTGCCCAGGGCTGGGCTGTCATTTCGACCTTTCGTGGTTGGGTTGGGGTGTTTGCGCAGTTGGACAGCAATTCGCACAGGGATTCTAGCTGCGTGAACTTGTTGGAATAGGCGGAGAGCAAGCGCACCACACAGAAAAGCCGGGTCTGAGACCCGGCTTTTCTGCTGTCCTGATGTCAGTCGGCGCGCAACACGCTGATGCGGGGCCCCTTACGAGCGGGCACCAGCACCAGTTCGAACCGCGTCCGATCAGTCAAGGCCGAGCCGGACCCGCTCAGCCACGATGATGCGCTGCTCCAGCGAGACCGAGTCGTCATCGAGCGGCGCGGGTCGGGCGATGCCGGTGTCGGTCGCCATGCCGCCAGTCGCTTTCGCTTCGCTCTGCCGCGCATAGTGGTCGAACAGGAGCTGCTTGTGCTCCTGGACCTCCCGGATTCGCTCGTCCACGCCGTCTTTGGCGAGCAGCCGATGCACCTGGACCCTGCGGGTCTGGCCCATTCGATGGGCGCGGGCGATCGCTTGCTGCTCGATGCTCGGTTTCCACTGCGGTTCAGCGAGAACTACGACTGACGCGGCCTGGATGTTGAGGCCGACCCCGCCCGCTTCGATCTGGGCCAAGATCACCGCCGGGCCTTCGCGCCGCGCGAACTCGTCGATCATGCCCTGGCGTCTTGCTGCCGCGACCTTCCCGGTGATCGGGCCGATCGCGCGGTCCCCGATCCGCTCCCCGACGGCCTTGAGCACGTCGAGGAAATACGAGAACACGATGACCTTCTGCCCCTCGGCGCCCGCGTCCTCGACGAGCTCCGCCAGCCGCTCCAGTTTCGCCGAGCCCGGCATGGCCGACGAGGCGCGGCGCATGCCCATGAGGTTGCGGCGCCGCACCTGCTCGCGGTACTCGTCCTCATCGTCCCCGTTGAACTGGACCCACTCCTCGACCTCGATCTTCTCCGGCAGTTCGGTGAGCACGTCCTCCTGGTTGCGCCGCAGGTACACCGGAGCGACGGTCTGCCGGAACGCCGCCGCGCCGACCACGGCGTCGCCCTCGCCGACCCGCTGGGCGATGTCGGGTCGGAGGTGGCCGATGAGCGCCTTGAACTCCTGGACGCGGTTCTCCATCGGCGTGCCGGAAAGGAAGGAGCGCCCGCTTCGAACGTCCGATGACGCCCCCGACGGCGATGCTGCGCTTCGCGTTCGGGTTCTTGATGTAGTGGGCCTCGTCGACGACCACCAGTGCGAGCTTCGCCCGCCGCGGCAGGGATTCGAGCCGGTCGATGGTGTTGAAGGTCGTCACGGCGATGCCGCCGCGGCGCAGCCACTTCCGCGCCTCTTCTTCCCGGTCGGGCCCGTGGAGGCTGAAGGCGTCCAGGTGCGTGTGCTTGCGGATCTCGTTGAGCCAGTTGGGGACGACGCTCGCCGGGCAGACGACGAGGGCGCGGCGCTGCCCGTCGGCGGCGAGATGCGCGGCGACCGCGAGGGACTGGATGGTCTTGCCCAGGCCCATCTCGTCGCCGATGATCGCCTTGCGCTGGTGGATCGCGTACTTCGCGCCGAACAGCTGGTAGAAGCGGAGGTCGGTGCGCAGCAGCGTCCCGTCGAACGGCAGCGTCTCGATCGCTTGTCGCAGATCGTCGTCGACGAAGTCCTCGGCGCGCTCGGCGTCCTCCTCGTCAGAACCCGTGATTCTGGCGAGGGCGGTGTTGACGCTCGCGGCCTGCTGTTCGTAGTCGCGCCAGAGTTCGTCGGAGGTCCAGCGCTCGGGCCGGGCCCGGTCGAGCGCCGCGGCGAGATCGCGTTCCAGGACTCGGGTTTCGGTCTCAGTGTTGACCTCTTCGAGTTCGTCGAGTCCCGCCAGCGCCTCGGCTTTGCGCTTGCGCCGGGAGAAGAGCATGGCCAGCCTGCTGCCGGCCCGGTCGGCTGCGGCGAAGTACGGCTCGGCGCGGCTCCGGAAGCGGTGCACGGCCTCCTGAAGGTCGTCCACCGCCGCCGCGGCGTCCCGCTCGGCCCGCAGGTGGGCCAGGATGCGGGAGTGCCGGGGGTCGCGCCGAACCGGGTCGAACCGGGGCCGCGTGTCGGCGACGGACCGCTCGGCGAGCAGTTCAGCCGCGGCCTTGATCTCATCGACGGTCTGCGCGCCGATCCCAGGGATCTCCAGGAGTTGTTCACGGGTGTTCGCGAGCACGTCGGCGACCGTGCTGATCCCGGCCTGCTCGAGCTTCGCCAGCCGCAGCCCTTTGGCGACCTTTTTCAGGTCCGTGACGCGCATCGTCACGAGCCGCCCGGAGACCTCTTCCTGGGCAAGGTCCGCGACATGTCCGCGCACCGCGTTTCGCAACTGCGCGGGCGCGGCGGCGAGACTGTCGTACTGCCGCAGGGTGTCGCGGGCACGGGCGACCTGCGAGCGGGCAAACTCGCCGATCTTCCGCTTGTCAAGGGGCGCACTGGTCATGAGGGGCCTCAGAGTCGTAGGCAGACAGCTCGCCCATTGTATTCGGCAATATACGAACTTCGGCAAACTCCTTGTCCCGCTGGGGTCCTCAAGCCAGTGAATTCCGGAACGGGCGACATGTACCAATGCGATCACCCAAAGCGAGCATCCTCACTGACCGAACGTCACGGCCCGATCGGAACATCAACACATGCCCAACACCCCTGCCCCTGAGGCGACTCATGTCGGGCCGGCGTAGGCCGCCGAGCCTTTAGGTTCGGCGGCCTACGTCATCAGCTCCTGAGGAGGTCGGGCGTCACAGGTGGTGTCGGGGTCGTCGGCCGTTGAGGTGGATGAGGTCGCAGTGGTCGAGTCGCCAGCCTTTTGGCGTGGTGCGGAAGGTGAGGGTCATGGCCTGGTGGCTGGTGCCGTTCTCGACCATGGCGACGATCTCGGCGGTGTCGGGTGTGGGGCAGACCGTGCGGACGACGCGGACATGCCGGAATCGGGTGGAGACGCGGCGGCGGATTCTGGTGAAGGCTGCCCAGCCGTTGTCGGTGGCCAGGAGGCGGGCGTCGGCGGCGGGTTTGCGGCCGGTCAGGACGTTCAAGAAGAAGCAGGAGTACGAGACGGCTTGACGCGGTGAGATGCGGGTGGTGATGTCGTTGCGGCAGTGCATGTTTCCTCCAACAGATCGGTGGGGGATCGGTTAGGGGAAAAATCTATTGGTGACATTTCGTGAAGTCAAACGCACCAATAGTGATTGCAGCCCGTTGGGAATGCCCCGATTGTGGACTCCTTACGAGTGACACTCGTTCAGCACGATCTCGTAAGCGACGTGAGCACTGTGGTTTAAGCCTTCGTTGGCGGAACCCTACAAAAATCAAGAATCTCGCCTTGGCGTGTCGACTCTGGCGTGTTCACGCCTCGTCGTGGGCGATCGTCATGTCTGCCGGTCGGCCTTTTCAGTGGCGCGATGCAACCGCGACATTGGGTGGATGCGTCGTCTTGTGCGA
The DNA here is from genome assembly GCA_963740955.1 of uncultured Actinomycetota bacterium. Taxonomy (GTDB): domain Bacteria; phylum Actinomycetota; class Actinomycetes; order Mycobacteriales; family Micromonosporaceae; genus Glycomyces. The sequence continues at coordinate 43,186 of CAVUGC010000021.1, read as the reverse complement.
CTGGTTCCGTTGTCGCACACTGATTGTTGTTCGCGGCCCGGATCCGGTTCCGAACACTCCCTACCCCCACGAGGAGCAGTAATGAACAGGCGCAACCTTCTTCGAGCAATCGCCATCGGCGCGCCTCTGGCGACGGCCGGGGCGATCGGCGTCGGCGTCGCCTCGGCGGACACCGCCAACTTCAAGATCATGGCCACCGAACAGGTCTCCAACAAGGTGTTCGTGTTCGACAAGAACAAGTCCTTCAGCAATGCCAACGCCTACAAGACGTGGAGCCCCGGCACGGGCGGTTGGTCCAACCTGTCGGACTGCCGCATCCGCGACACGGCGCAGTTCGGCGCGATCGGACTGGCCGCGGCCTCCGGCGGCAAGGTCGGGATCTGGAACATCACCGACGAGAAGGACCAAGAACTCAACGACGTCCTGTGGAGCGCCACGCCGGGCGGGAACCCGCATGCGCTGGAGCGCATCCCGGAGGTCGGCGCGTTCGTGGCGGCCTCTTCGGACGGGTTCTTGACGGTGTACGGGCCGACGAAGGTCTCGGACCCGTCGACGCTCGCGAAGGTGCAGACGGTCTCGCTCGCGGGTGCGCACGGGGTCGTTTGGGACCCGAACAACAAGCTGCTGTGGGCGGCCGGCAACAAGGTCGTGCAGGCGTACACGGTGACGGGCACCTACCGCAACGTGCGACTCAAGACGTCCAGCAAGAAGGTGACACTCGCTGGCCTCGGGCACGACCTCCAGCCGGACTTCTCGAACTCGGGGCGGCTGCTGGTCTCCGACTCGTACGGGGTGTACTCGATCAACAAGTCCACTTTGGCGAAGACGACGCTGCACACGACCACGCGCATCAAGGCGTACGTGAAGATGAGCACCGGCGAGTACTTCTACGTGCGCGGCGACAACGCCGGCTCGCGCGACTGGGGCAGCCCGACCGTGGTGTTCTCGCAGTCGGCCGACCGGACCCGCTCGGGCGCGGAGTTCTACAAGGCCCGGTACTACACGACCGCGTACAACTAGAACCGCGATTCGCAACGGCCCGGACAGCGCTTTCGCGCCGTCCGGGCCGTTGGTCGTCACGAGACTCGCTCAGCGGATGTCGCTGCGGTGCCGGCGAGGCCTGAGCACTCAGCTGACTTGGACGGGATCTCCGGTCTTGACCGCGCCGACCGCGAGGACGTCGGCATAGAAGCCGAAGCAGGTGGCTCGTCCGAAGCCCGGCACGTCGATGCGGTGGTGCTGGGCGAGGGTCTTGAGCAGCGCGCGGTCGGCGGGAGCCCGGCCGTGGGCGATCGACGGGATCACGCAGCGCGGGGTCGGCACCGACACCTCAAGGATCACGTCGGTGCCGAGTGCGATCCGCTGCCCGGGTTCCGGGTCGGCGGGGAGGTCGAGAATGAGGTTGGGGCGGAACCGGATCGGGTCGACATCGCTGCCGTGCTCGGCGCTCAGACGGTCGATGGCGCCGCTGGTGACGAGGTGGACCGGGCCGAAATCGAAGAAGCGGCCGTCGGCCGCGCCCGAGCGGACATTGACGACGGCCTCGCCGCCTGGTTCGGCGTCGGAGGCCCATTCGGGGATCATGCCCGGCTCGTCGGGCCACCAGTGGTGTCGGCGGGGTTGCTGCGGCGCGGTGCGGGTGAGCCGGACTGGACGGCCGAGCCAGGCCGAGACCGCGGCGTCGGCTTCGGGACTGCCTGCGGTGGCGGCCGTGCCGCCGGGGACTACGACGGGACTTCCCCACCCGAATCGCCTTGGGTCGGGGTGAAGGCCGCTTCGACTTCGAGCAGGCTTCCCCACAGCCGCGGCTGCTTGGCACTGCCGATGGTGCCGTCGGCGTCGAGGCAGGTCCAGGTGCGGTCGCCGTCGAGCCCGTGCTTGCCGATGACTGCTTCGCCAATGTGCTCGGCGGCAGCCGATTTGAGCGGATAGCGGCGGATGCCGAGAACACGATTCACGTTGGGAATCCTATGCCGACCGCCCCACAAGCACGAGATCGATGCCTTACCCAGCACCTCGAGTTATCCACAGGCGCTTGAACAGGGAATACACGTTCACCCTTGGAAGTTATCCACAGGCGGAAAACTTTTGTTGCCGCCCTACTACCGCACATGTTGTAGTAGATAGCAAAAAAGCCATCTGGCTCCTGCGGGATGGCGGCGACACAAGGGGATTCGCGAACGTCGCCATACCGAGGTCCTCGCGCGGGAATCCACCCGCGCGAGGCCCCCGCAGGAGCCATCTCCTCCATGGAGAAACGTGGGCGGCCGGACACACCGGTCCGGCCGCCCACAACACCCATTCCGACATCAGTCATCGCAGCGCACATGGATCGAAATAAACTCGCAGGCGCACTACATCGAAGCCACTAGAGCTCATTCGGGAAGAAGTACAGGACAGGGGACTCACCTATCTGATCGGGCAACTCATTGGACCATTGTTCCTCGCCTTCATAGCTGATGAAGGTGACCGAGGATCCCTCTCGGGAAACGAATCCTTCCCGATGGAGCGTGGTGCAGCCGGTCCCCTCCGATTGGACGGCCTCACCAGTCTCGAGGTCGATCACCCGGGTGCCGGTTTCGGCGCGGAAGGTGAAGCCGCCTTTGGAGGCGCCGTGGGGCCCATATCCGTCGACGACGCATGCGTAGCGCCCGGTGGGGTCGACGTTGACCAGGCCGATCGTGAGTGGTTCGGCGCCTTCCAGGCTCGGCACCCGGATCGTCTCGAGTACCTGGCCGTGCACGTCGATGCGGTAGAGCTCGGTGAGCTCCAGGTTGTGATAGATCGCCTGAGCCGTGCCGTCTTCTGCGGTGTACCAGCGCAAGCGGCACCCTTGCGGCTGGAGTTCGATTGTGGTTGGGAGTTGGCCGGCTTCGGGTGAGTACCACTCGGTCGGGCCCCAGGATTCGACCGGGAGCGGGATCTCGTCGGAGTTGGTGGTCGAGTCCGAATCGGGGTCGCCGCCCCACACCGCGGCCCGGTGGGTCAGGAGCGCGGATCCGTCCGCGAGCCAGGTGGGGTCGATGCAAGCGTGGTCGACAGGGTATTGCGCGGCGGTGGCGATCTCGCCGGTATCGAGGTCCCCGACCATGAGGGCCGCTTCGGGATTGGCGCCGGCGATCCATGCGGCGTGGTGCTGGCTCGGGTCGATGCTCAAGGAGGCGCGCAGCACGGTGCCGATGTCGCCCTTGCCGTCCCACGCGCCGCTGAGGTCGAGGACCTGCTCGACCGCGCCCTGGTCGGCGCTGTCGGTGCTGGTTCCGCCGTCGGGGTCCCAGCGGTAGAGCCGGTGGTCGTCGCCGAGGGCGTAGAACACGCCGGCGTCGGCTCCGGTGTTCTCGCCGGACACCGCGCCGATGTTGCAGGCTGCCGACGCGCCCGCCAAGGCGAGGGCCAGCACGGTGGCGAAGAGCTTTCGTGGGGATCCGGTGCGGGTCGGGCGAGTGTCGGCGCTTTGGTGCCGGTCGTGCAAGGCGTTCTCCTTACTGGGTCCCTGCTGGGCGGTCGCGGTCAGTCGCCTGCTGCGGCGGCCTCGGCTTTCATGGACTCGTCGGCCTTGTAGGTGCCTGCGGGTTTGTCGGCCATGCCGTGGCGGCCGATGAGGTCGAGCCAGATCCGGTTGTTGACGTCGGAGCGGGTCGGGTCGATGCTCGCGGCGCCGAACCGCTTGCGCAGGAGCTCGTAGCCCTCAGTGGTCTGGGGCCCGAAGTCGCCGTCGATGACCATGTCCTTGACTCCCGCGAGGTCCCTTGCGGCCCATTGGATGATGGTGGTGTCGGTCTGGTAGCCCCAGTCGGCGGCGACGGCCTGGCGGCCGCGGTCGGCGTGGATGTGGTTCCAGTGGGAGCCGTCGGGGTCGTTGTGGCAGTGCAGGACGGTCCCGAAGTGCTTGCGGCAGGTGGCGATCACGGCGAGGTAGCGGCGGCGGAGGTAGAGGCGGCGTTCTTTGCCGTGGACCGCGGTGTCGACGTAGTGGCCTGAGCCCCAGTCGAATCGGGTGAAGTCGATGGCGGCGCCGTAGCGGTGGTAGCCGGGTTTGCAGACTTTCGCGCCGGCGAGGCCGGTCCACTGGTAGGCCCAGGGCGGTTCGCTGCGGGCGTAGAGCTGCCCGAGGTTGTGCAGGTCGCGGATGACTCTGCCGGCCTGCGTGTGGGCCTCTTCGTGCATGGTGAACGCGGTCGTGGAGGGGTGGACGCCGTAACCGTCGCCGTTGAAGGCGGTGCGGTAGCGAGTCTTCAGGCCGCTCTGGTGGAACCAGTCGCGGGTGATGTCGGGGTAGTCGCAGTTCGAGCGCGCGAATGCCTTGCTGCTGCTGGGGAATGCCATCGGTCCTCCTCGCTCGGTTCTCCACCGGCCGGTTCGTTTCGGATTTAGTCGGTTTCTCTGATGTGGATGGTCTTGCCGTCGGTTTCGAGCCAGATGCCCCGGCGGCCTGGGACGGCGAGGATCTCGCCTTGGCAGGCGCAGTCGAGGCTGGATTCGATGGGTTGGCCCTTGAGCGTGAAGTGGGATTCGCGCACGGTGCCTTCGTGGTCGGTGAAGATGCTGACGTGGTCGGCGGTGGCGACGGCCGCCATCGGTCGGCCGGTGAAGGGCCGGGTGGTGGATCGGGTGAGGACGGTGCGCTTGGCGGCGGCACGGGTGGTCGACGTGGTGTGGACGGTCTGCGTGCCGTCGCCGCCGGCGACGGCGAGGAAGAGGCCTTCATCGGTCTCGGTGAGGACGGTGCCGTAGCCCTCGACGAGCCCCGTGGCGATCGGCCGTCCGGTCCAGGTGCGGCCGTTGTCCTCGCTGAGGGCGAGGTGGCTGCGGGTGATGACGGCGAGGTGCGGGTCGGGGCACCCTTCGATGACGACGGCGATGCCGTTCTCACCGTGCGGCGAGATCGCGGTGGCGATGCCGGAACGGATCGCTTTCGGGATGGGCAGTTCGGCGTAGGACGCGGTCGCGTCCTCGATGCGGACGAGCGCGGGGCGTGCCCGGTCGGGGGCGATCTCGACGGTGCCGGTGATCCACAGGGTCGCGCCGCGGGCGGTCATCGAATGCGGGTGGAAGTCGGCGGGCAGGGGCAGCGGGAGCGGCGGGCCGAGCTCGGCGGCGGTGCCTGCGGCTGTCGCGGATCGCGGGACGCTTTTGGCGGCGGTGAGGAGGCGGAGGGCGTAGTCGGATTCGGTCGCGGGGTCGGCGGTGAGAACGAGCAGTTCACCGTTGCGTCCGGTCCAGCCTGCGGCGGCGGCGCGGATCTGCGGGAGGTCCGCGGCGTGGGCCGGGCGCTGAGTGGTGAAGCCCGCGGTTCCGGCGGCGAGGAGGGCGGCCGCACCGGTGAGGACGGTGCGGCGTGTCAGGCCCAGTGGTTCAGGAACGGCCATGTGAGCACTATGACCAATGATGACGGGTTATTCCGGGGAACTGAGGATTTTCATTCCATAGTGGTATTGCGTTCTCGGAGGTTCGTGGTGGTCAGATCCAGATCAGGGCTGCCAGGCCGGCGGCGGTGGCGGTGATGGCCAGGATCGCGCCCGCGGCGGTGAACCGCCCGAGCGGGACGTCGAGCCGCTGGTCGGCGGGGAGGCCTGGCCTGCGGCCGGAGACGAGGTCGAACCACAGCAGCGTGGCCATCGAGGCCCACGGCAGGACCAGCGGCCCGACGTTCGTGCCGATGAGGACTCCCAGGAGCGCGTCCTCCCGGCCGCTCGGCACGACCGACTCGACCGCGGCATAGGCGGGCAGGTTGTTGACGACGTTCGACAGGGCCGCGCCCGCGAAGCCGGCCTGGAAGACGCCCGCGTCGCCGCCCGCACCGCCGGTGAGCAGCGAGACGATCTCGGTGCCGCCGTGCCGCATGAGCGCGGGGACGAGCAGGAACAGTCCCGCGGTGAGGACCGGCAGGCGCCACGGCAGGAGCTCCCAGGTCAGGAGGTCCCTGCGGCGGCGCAGGCAGTGGACGAGCAGGACGGCCGCCGCCGCGGAGGACACGATCTGGATGGGGACCGCGGCGATGACGGCGGCCACGAACCCGGCGCACACGGCCGCGGCGGTCCAGAAGAGGCGCCGGTCGGCGATCGGCTGCGGTTCGGCGGGGACGCGGTACCGGTCGAGTTCGCGGTGTCGGCGGCGCCAGAACCCGAGCCACAGGCACAGCGCGGTCACGGCGAGGACCGCGAGCTGCGGCGCCCACATGCGGGCGGCGAAGTCGAGCGGGTCGAGTCCGATCCGCTCGGCGGCAAGGAGGTTCGTCAGGTTCGACACCGGGAGGAGCAGGCTCGCGGTGTTGGCGAGCCAGACGGTGGTCATGGCCAGCGCGAGCGCGGGGGCGCGGGTGGCTGCGGCGAGGGCGAGCATGACGGGGGTGAGCAGGACGATGGTGGTGTCGAGGTTGAGGAAGATCGTGGTGGCGGTGGCGAGGAGGAAGCAGCAGGCGAAGAGGGCGGCGTGGCTGCCGCGGCCGAGGCGGGCGAGGGCGAGCGCGGCGATGTCGAAGAGCTGTGAGGCTTGGACGATCGCGACCATGACCATGACGGTGCCGAGAAAGAGGACGAGTGGTGCGACGCGGGTGAGGCTGGCGACGGCTTCGCCGGTGGGTAGGGCTCCGGTGGCCCAGCAGGTGAGGCCGGCGGCGAGGATGCCGAGGCTGACGAGGTCGAGCCGGTCGAGGCGGGGGCGTCTGGTCGCTTTCGGGGTCGTCGGGGTCGCGGTCACTGGGGCAATGGTAGGGACGGGTTGGCGCAGTGGCCACGATGTGTGTTCGGATCACGTCGGCGATTGGTGACGCAGTGGGGTCGTGGGTGGCAGTGTGGACCCGTGGCGCGGCGGTATGCGGGTGGCGCTGAATGGGTCGGCTGGGTGGGTGGCCGGCGTGCGGTGCGGGGGCCGGGGCTGACGGGTGGGGCGCGGACGGCGAGGGTTGTGGCCGCTGGCCCACGGGGCCGGGTGTGTCGGTTCCCCGGGGCCCCCGGTTCAACGATGACGCGGGGATGCGACAGGTCGGCGGAGTCCGGTCCACGAGGTCGGTGTGTCGGGCCGGAAGTTCCCCGGTAACGATGGCGCGTGGGTACTACAGCGAGGGACGCGCCGGCCCCCTCGGGTGTGTCGGTTCGCAGGTCCCCCCGATTCAACGATGGCGCGGGGGTACGACAGTTCGGGAACCGCGCCGACCCCCGAGGTCGGTGTGTCGGAACGCGGGGTCCCCCGGTTCAACAATGGCGCGGGGGTCAGACACTCCATCGGCGCGAGGCGCGAGGCGCGAGGCGCGAGGCGCGAGGCGCGAGGCGCGAGGCGCGAGGCGCGAGGCGCGAGGCGCGAGGCGCGAGGCGCGAGGCGCGAGGCGCGAGGCGCGAGGCGCGAGGCGCGAGGCGCGAGGCGCGAGGCGCGTAGGCGCGAGGGCGCGTGGGCGCGTGGGCGCGTGGGCGCGTGGGCGCGTGGGCGCGTGGGCGCGTGGGCGCGTGGGCGCGTGGGCGCGTCGGCGCGTCGGCGCGTCGGCGCGTCGGCGCTTCGGCGCTTCGGCGCTTCGGCGCTCCGTCGGCGCTTCGGCGCTTCGGCGCTTCGGCGCTTCGGCGCTTCGGCGCTTCGGGCCGAGCCTGCGGCGGGCGGGGTTGGGGCCGGCCCGGCGGGGTTCTGCCGGGCCGGGTTTTTGTTCAGCCCTTGGTGACGGTGAGTTTGTCGCCTTGGTCGCTGATGCCGATTTTGACGGTGTCGCCGTCGATGACCTTGCCTTCGAGGATTTCTCGGGAGAGTGGGTCGCCGATGGCGGTTTGGATGAGGCGGCGGAGGGGGCGGGCGCCGTAGACGGGGTCGAAGCCTCGGTCGGCGAGCCAGGATTTGGCGGCGTCGTTGACGGAGAGTTTGAGGCGGCGGGTCTCCATGCGGCGTTCGAGGTGGCGCAGTTGGACGTCGACGATCGACTTGAGGTGGTCGTGTTCGAGGGCGTGGAAGATGACGATGTCGTCGAGTCGGTTGAGGAATTCGGGTTTGAAGTGGGTGCGGATGGCGGCCATGACCTGGTCGTGTTTGGCGGTGTCCTCGAGGAGCGGGTCGGTGAGGGCTTGGGAGCCGAGGTTCGAGGTCATGATGAGGATGACGTTGCGGAAGTCGACGGTGCGGCCTTGGCCGTCGGTGAGGCGTCCGTCGTCGAGGACTTGGAGGAGGGTGTCGAAGACCCGCGGGTGGGCTTTCTCGACTTCGTCGAGGAGGACCACGGAGTACGGGCGGCGGCGTACCGGTTCGGTGAGTTGGCCGCCTTCTTCGTAGCCGACGTAGCCGGGCGGGGCGCCGATGAGGCGGGCGGTGGAGTGCTGTTCGGTGTATTCGCCCATGTCGATGCGGATCATGGCGCGGTCGTCGTCGAACATGAACTCGGCCAGGGCCTTGGCGAGTTCGGTCTTGCCGACGCCGGTGGGTCCGGCGAAGATGAACGAGCCGGTGGGGCGGTTGGGGTCGGAGAGGCCGGCGCGGGCGCGGCGGAGGGCGTCGGAGACGACCGTGACCGCTTCCCTTTGGCCGACGACTCGTTCGCCGAGGACTTCTTCGGCGTGGAGGAGTTTGTGGGTCTCGGATTCCTGGAGCCGGCCGGCGGGGATGCCGGTCCAGGCGCTGACGACGTCGGCGATCTCGTCGGCGTCGATCTCCTCTTTCAGCATGGGCTGGTGGGCGGGGTCGGTGTCCGCGCTGGCGAGTTCGGCTTCGGCGCCTGAGAGCTGCTGTTCGAGTTCGGGGATGCGGCCGTAGCGCAGTTGGGCGGCCTTTTCGAGGTCGTATTCGCGTTCGGCGCGTTCGGCCTGGGTGCGGAGGTCGTCGAGTTCCTCTTTGAGGTCGGAGACCTTGCCGATGCGGTGCTTCTCCGATTCCCATTGGCGGGAGAGGGCGGCGAGGCTTTCGCGTTCGTCGGCGAGTTCGCGTTGGAGGAACGCGAGGCGTTCGGCGGAGGCGGGGTCGTCCTTCTCGTTCTGGAGGGCGGTCTCTTCGATCTCGAGGCGGCGCACGGCCCGTTCGATGGTGTCGATCTCTTCGGGGCGGGAGTCGATCTCGATGCGGAGGCGGCTGGCGGCCTCGTCGACGAGGTCGATCGCTTTGTCGGGGAGCCTGCGGTCGGGCAGGTACCGGGCCGAGAGTTGGGCGGCGGCGACGAGGGCGGAGTCGGTGATGCGGACGCCGTGGTGGACTTCGTAGCGTTCCTTGAGGCCGCGGAGGATCGCGACGGTGTCCTCGATGGTGGGTTCGCCGACGTACACCTGCTGGAAGCGGCGTTCGAGGGCGGCGTCCTTCTCGATGTGCTCGCGGTATTCGTTGAGGGTGGTGGCGCCGATCATGTGGAGTTCGCCGCGGGCGAGGGCGGGCTTGAGCATGTTGGAGGCGTCGAGGGAGCCTTCGGACTTGCCGGCGCCGACCATGGTGTGGAGTTCGTCGATGAACGGGATGATCTCGCCGTCGGAGGACTTGATCTCCTCCATGACGGACTTGAAGCGCTCCTCGAACTGGCCGCGGTATTGGGCGCCGGCGATCATGCTGGCGAGGTCGAGGAGGATGACGCGCCGGTTGCGGAGGGTCTCGGGGACGTCGCCGGCGACGATGCGCTGGGCGAGGCCTTCGACGATGGCGGTCTTGCCGACGCCGGGTTCGCCGATGAGGACGGGGTTGTTCTTGGTGCGGCGGGAGAGGACCTGGATGACGCGGCGGATCTCGGTGTCGCGGCCGATGACGGGGTCGACTTTGCCGGAGCGGGCGGTCTCGGTGAGGTCGACGCCGTACTTCTCGAGGGCTTTGTAGCCCTGCTCGGGGTCGGCGGTGGAGATCTTGCGGTCGCCGCCGCGGAGGGTGGGGAAGGCGCTGATGAGTTTCTTGTCGGTGGCGCCCTGCGGCGGTGAGGAACGTGCCGACGTCGCCGCCGGCCTGGGCGAGGCCGGTGAGGAGGTGCTCGGTGGAGACGTACTCGTCGCCGTAGTCGGTGGCGATCTTGTCTGCGGCGTTGATGGCGCGCAGGGAGTCGCGGGCCATGGAGGGTTCGGAGACGGAGGGCCCGGAGGCGGAGGGGAGTTCGTCGATGCGCCGCTCGGTCTCGGCCGACGACGGTGCCGGGGGTGACGCCGAGGAGTTGGAGGAGGCCGGGTGCGGTGGAGCCGTCGACGGTGAGGAGTGCGTCCAGGAGGTGCCAGGGTTCGACGGCCGGGTTGCCTCCGGCGGCCGCGGAGCGGGCGGCCTGGGAGATGACTTCGCGGCTCTTGGTGGTCAAACGGTTGACGTCCACGGACGTTCTGCCTTCCTCTCGGCGGCTCCGGGGTTCGGTGCCGCGCTTCGTTGTCGGTGCTCTCGGTGGCGGTCGGGTTCGGCTGTGGTTATCGGCGGTGCGGCCGGAACCTGGCCGCCAAGTTGAGTCTAGACGGCTCAAGTTTTTACGACGAATTTATAAGCGTTCGCCCTGAGCGAACGGGACGCCGGCCGCGGCTTTCCCAAGCAGCGTAAAGCCCCGAGCCCTACGGACCCGGGGCTTTCAGCACTGCGGCGTCCTACTTGCGGGCGCCCGTGAGACCGAAGATCGACTTGATCTTCGCGATCAGGCCCGGCCTAGCGGCCTTCTCGTCCGACTTGCCGTCGGTCTCGATCGAGGGGGCCTCCGCCTGCGACGGCACGGCCTTCTCGGGGTCGGCCTTGGCCTCTTCCGGCTCGTCGATCGCCTCGGCGACCGGCTCGGCCTTGTCCTCCACCGCGGGTGCGGCTTCGGGCTCGGCCGCTGCTTCGGGCTCGGCCGCGACCTCGGGCTCGGCTTCGGCGACCGGCTCGGGCTCCTCGACCGCAGCGGTCTCGGGCACGACCGCTTCGGGCTCAGCGGTTTCAGGCTCGGCAGCTTCGGGCTCTGCCGTCTCGACGACCTCGGGGCCGGCGTCGGGCGCCTCGTCGACCACTGCGGCCTCCGGGACTTCGACGGTGGCGGCGGCGGTCTCGGCCGGAGCCGCTTCGAGCTCGGCCTCGACGACCTCCTCCACTTCGTCCTCGGCGCCGGCGACCAGCAGGGCCTTGAACTCGTCGACCGACAGGACCGGCACGCCGGCCTCCGCGGCCTTGGTCACTCGGGCCTCGGTGGGCTTGACGGTGTCGTCGATGACCAGGTGGGTCACGGTCTTGGTGAACTTAGCGGCGAGGGCGACGTCAGCGTCGGACTCGGCGATGAGGCGGGCAGTTTCGGCGTCGGGGCCGGTGCCCAAGACGATGATCCGGACCTTATCTCCCGTCTTCGTCGGCACGGGGGACCTCCCTTATTCGATGGTTGGCGACTGCAGGGGCACTACGGGCTACGCGCTCAAGCTCTTGTCGAAAAGCGTACCGGGTGGCTTGGCCTGGTCGGACCAGCGGAGAGGACTTTATTCCCCTTCAGTGCCCCTTCTTTGCTGCAGCGCCGTCTCGATGCCCTTGACGCGGTCGGACAGCAAGGTGATGGCCCCGACCGCCCTCGACATTGGATCGTCGCTGGAACCGCCGAGGGTCTGCTCCCTGCGGAACGCCTCCTTGACCGCCTCCCAGCGCGCCTCACGTTCGGCGCTGAGGCGCCCGCGCAGTGCGGCGAGTTTGAGCAGATTGGCCTCCGCGCCGGAGGCGAGGGTCTGCGCCTCGCCTGCGTAGTGGTCGTCGATGACCGCTTCGAGCTCGTCGTCGTTCATCACCGGGACCACCCGTTCGGCGAGCCGGTTCATGTTCCGGTAGGAGCCCTGGAGGAGGAACGGCGGCTCGGTGCGGGACGCGTCGTCCATCGCCGCGGAGGCGATGTAGGCGAGGTTGTTGCCCAGCACGGTCTTCTGGATGCGCACGAGTTTGCGCAGCACCGACAGGAGCTGGTCGAGTTCGCCCGCGCTGTACGGGTGCTTGAGGGCCTCGGGCGCGGCGGTCGGGTCGCCGGAGGCGAGGCGGATGAGCAGCGCCGTGTCGGACCGTTCGCGCCCGGCGAGCGGCGCGGTGACCTTGTTGGAGGTGAGCGCGTTCTCGATGTAGGACTGGGCGAACACGGCGTCGCGTCCGGAGAGGACGTCGCCGAGGTTCCACACGTCGGCGCGGTTGGCGAGCATGTCGGGGATGCGGAACTTCTGGCCCGCCTCGGTGTACGGGTTGCCGGCCATGCACACCGCGAAGCGCTTCCCGCGCAGGTCGTAGGTGCGGGTGCGGCCGTTCCAGACGCCCTCCATCTTGCGCTGCGCGTCGCACAGCGAGATGAACTTCTGCAGCAGTTCGGGATTGGTGTGCTGGATGTCGTCGAGGTAGAGCAGCACGTTGTTGCCGCATTCGAGCGCGAAGTTGATCTTCTGGACTTCGGCGCGGGCGGTGGCGTTCGGCGCGTCGTCGGGGTCGACGGAGACCGTCTCGTGCCCGAGCGCGGGACCGTTGACCTTGACCAGGAGCATCCCGAGCCGGTCGGCCACGTATTCCATGAGCGTGGTCTTGCCGTAGCCGGGCGGGGAGATGAGCATGAGCATCCCCGACTGGTCGGTGCGCCGGCCCTCGCCCGAGCCCGCGCCGATCTGCTTGGCGAGGTTGGAGCCGATGAGCGGCAGGTAGACGTCGTCGATGAGCTGGTTGCGGACGAACCCGGCCATGGTCTTGGGCTTGAACTCCTCGATCCGCAAGGATCGGCGGTGGGTCTCGACGATCTCGGCGCGGCGGCGCTGGTAGGCGCGGTAGCCGGGGAGCACGGTGCGGCGGAACCGCCCGGTGCGGGCGAGGAACTCGTCGAGGCGGAGCGGCAGCACGCGGCCTTCAATGCGCGCGTGCGTGCCGAGGAGCCCCGTGACCTGGCTGGAGAGTTCCGCGGTGACGTCGTACGTGTCGACCTCGGCGAGCAGGACCGCGAGCGCCTCGGGGAGGTCGGCCTCGTCGAAGGACGATTGGGAGGCGCCCTCGAAGCCGTCGGTGTCGCTCTGGCGCAGGAACGATTCGAGCCAGACCGCGGCCAGTTCCCATTTGGACATCATGTCGGCTTCGAGGGCGCGCAGGTCGGATTGGAAGTCGGCCTTGGCGCCCGGGCCGATCTGGCGCTCGAACGCCTCCAGCAGCGAGCGGGCCCGCTGGGAGACCGCGAAGCCGCCCGTGGGGTCGGCGAGTTCCTCCACGAGGTACTCCCCGGCGAGGTCGGGGTCGACTTCGAGCGGGATGAGCGTGTTGTTCAGGTAGTGGTTGACGGCCTCGCCGAGGTCGGCGCCGAGTTCGGCGAGGGCGTCGGCGCGGGCGAACACGGCGCGGGCGCGCGCGAGCGACCGCGCCTGGGTGCGGATCGCGATCCGCTCCTCCTTGGGGATGCCGTGCCCCCAGTAGAGCTGGGCGGCGGCGCGCTCGGCCGAGCGGTAGCGCAGCAGCCCGGAGGCGGCGTAGAGGCGCAGCGCCTCGGCGAGGATCGCGGCGGCGTCGGCGTCGTGGACGCCCCGTTCGTAGCCTTCGTCGTAGCGTTCGGCGGCCGCGGCGGCGGTGAACGCGGGGAGGTCCTCGGCGAGGAGCTTCGCGGGGCCGTGCTCGGCGAGGAGCGCGGCGGCGAGGTGCTCGGCGCGGTAGACCTCGGGGTTCTCCGAGGCGCAGGAACTGGTGCCAGTACGGCCTGGTGTCGGCGAAGCCGGGGTCGGTGACGACGTGCCGGTAGTCGGTGCCGGTGAGGGAGAACGCGAGCGCCTCCCCCGAGGGCACGAGCGTGAGGTCGAGCGGCTGCGTGTTGACCGGGATGCGGTGCTCGCCGAACTTGACGGCGTCGCCGTCGAAGAGGTCGAGCCGGTCGCTCAGCGCCCGCCCGGCCTCGGCGCGGGCCGCCGCGATCCGGCCCTCGATCTCCTCGGCGCGCACGGTGTCGTCGAGGCCGCGCAGCTCGGTGATGACCTTGCGGAGCCGTTCGACCATCGGGTCGGTCGCGAAGTACGTGTTGACCTCGTCCAGTGAGGACAGGGTCTGGGTGCGGCGGGCGACCGCTTCGAGGATGCGGTCGGCCGACTGCGCGAGCTGCTCGGCGCGCCGGGCGGCCTCGTCGAGGAGGTGCTGCTTGCGGGAGGAGAACGCCTCGTAGACGTCGGAGCGCTTGTCCCCCAGCCGGGTGAGGAACTCGTCGAAGTCGGCGAAGCGGGTCTCGAGGTTCTCGACGGTGAGCAGGAGCCGGCCCAGCTGCTCGTCGCACGCGGCGGGCGTGTCGGCCGCGGCGATGGCGGCCGTGACGGACTGGCCGAGGAGCGCGAACTCGGCGGCGAACTCGGCGCGGCCCTCCCCCACGGCGAGTTCGCGGCGCCGCGCCGCGAGCGTGGCCCGGGCGCGGTTGACGGCGGCGAGCACTTCGGAGACGCGCCCGAGGATCGCGGTGCGCACCACGGCGTCACCGATCTCCAAGGTCGCGACCACTTCGGTCAGCGTCTCCAGGCCCCGCTGGCGGGCGTCGAGGTCCCCCAGGAGCGGGTCGGACTCGGCGACCGAAGCGATCGCCTCGGCTTTGCGTTCGAGTTCGGCGACCTGCTCGAAGTAGGCGGTGAACGCGTCGTCTCGCTCCAAGTACGAGACGGCGCGTCTACCCGTACTGTCGAGCGATTCGGTGACCTCGGCGGCGAGCGCGTCGATCCCGGCGAGGTCGATGTAGCGGGTCTCGCGCAGCGTCACGAGGTGGCCGCCGGCGCCGCGCAGTTCGGCGAGGAGCGCGACCCAGTCCTCGGCGGACTTGGGGGCCTCGCCGCGGGCGCGGCGCAGCAGCTTCACCGTGTCGGTCTGCGCCTGTTCCAGGGCCTTCGCGGCCTCGGCGGTGAGTTCGGCGACGGTGGCGTACTCGTCGAGGACCGCTTCGGCGGTGTCGCGGACGCGCCCGAGGCTCTCGTCGAGGCCGTGCAGGCCTTCGTCGCCGAGCCACGGGTAGTCGTCGAGGCAGCGGGTTGCCGCGGCGATGAGCGCCTCGAAGACCGCTTGGGCCGGTTCCATCTCGCGGACCATGCGGGCCACCGAGAGCGCGTCGGAGACGGCGCGCACGGCCTCGGCGTTGCCGATGCGGTGCACGGGGGTGTCGCCGGTTTCGGTCGCGGCCGCGTGGGCTTCGGACACGAACGGGGTGTTCCAGATCTGCATCGGGTGGACGCGGGTGGCCTCTTCGCCGGTGAAGCGGAACGCGGCGAGGGTGCCGTCGTCGAAGACCGCGTAGCCGTGGACGCTCATCGGCGCCGCCACTTCCTTGCGGATGACGTTGTACGGCAAGAGGAGCGAGCGGCCCTCGGCCTCGTGGTAGAAGACGTAGAGGACGTCTTCGCCGTTGGGCGAGCGGATGACGCGTTTGAAGCGGAGGTCGGCGACGTCGTGGTCGAAGGTCTTGAGCTTGCCCTCGTTGAGGTAGTAGCCGCCGGGGAAGATGAGGCCGTGGTCCTCGGGGAGGCGGCGGCAGGCCTGGCCGATGGCGTCGGCGCGGACGATGTTGCCGGTGCGGGAGTTGAAGATCAGGTAGCGGGTGACGGTCTCCTTGTAGGGGAGGATCCGCAGGAGCAGGAGCGGCCCGATGCGCGCGTACGCGATGTCGGCGTCGGCGAGGGACTGGAGGGGCTCGGCGACGGGCTCGGAGTAGACGCCTTCGCCGGACTCGGTGTTGTCCTCGATCTTGACGGTGAGGTCGCCGTTGATGCACTCGACGAAGATCTCGTCCTCGATGGACACGTGCGGGTGGCGGCCGGTGACGTGGTGCTCGCGGGTGGTGGGGATCCACTCGAAGTCGTACGGTTCGGGCCAGACCGCGTCCGCGTCGCCGCGGGCGTCCATATAGGTCGCGTTCGCCGTCGGCGGCGAGCTGCCAGCGCAGGACGCGCTGGTCGGCGAGCTGCTCGCCGATCTTGAAGACGGCGAGGAGGCGGCCGTCGACTTCGCGCACCTGGAGGAGTTCGGTGGAGCGGTAGTAGCGGTACATCTCGGTGAAGTCGGCGGTGAACTTCGGCTCGTCGAGGAGGTGCCCGGGTTCGGTGACCTCGGTGAACGCGAAGTCGTCGCCGTCCCGCTTGAAGTCGTGGAGGGCGAAGACGTCGGCGACGTTCGTCTGCGACTTGAGTCCCATGTGGACGTTGTAGCCGAAGAGGAGGCGGTCGCCGACGCGGGCGATGTCGCGGGGCACGCAGTTGTTGGCGGTGCGGATGCGGGTGGTGCCCAGGAGGGTGAGCCCGGTGGAGCCGAAGGCGTCGGTGCGGGCGGCGTTGAGGGCTTCGGCGCGGCCGGCGAGTTCGGCGGCGAAGTCGGCGAGCCGGGACGACAGGACCT
Source organism: uncultured Actinomycetota bacterium (assembly GCA_963740955.1). Taxonomy (GTDB): domain Bacteria; phylum Actinomycetota; class Actinomycetes; order Mycobacteriales; family Micromonosporaceae; genus Glycomyces. The sequence goes on along the minus strand of CAVUGC010000021.1, from coordinate 26,962 downwards.
CGTAGGTGCCGGCGTCGAGGGAGGAGGAGGCGGGTCCGTCGGGCGCGGCGGCGGCCTCGGCGGCGGTCTTCTCTTCGGCCATGGGTTCCCCTGGGAGCGTTCGGAGTCGGGCGTAGCGGCCCGGATCGCGGTTCGCTGTTCCCGTTGGGGGGCAGGAGCCTACGGCCCGGGGGCGGAGGGTCGGGCGGGCGGTCCTCGGCGGCGGGTTCGGAACGTACCACCTGGCGGGGGCCGCGACCAGGGTGCGGAGCGAGGTCCGGCCGTGCGGGTGCGATCCCGCACGGCCGGCGCGGCTTATCTCGCGATCTCCAGCGCGGGCTTCTCGGCGACGCCGAGTTCCTTCGCCTTGCCGAGGAGGCCGGAGAGCACGTCGTGGTCGCCGCCGCCCTGCATGAGCTTGACGAGGGCGGCCGAGACGGTGAGGTTCTTGACGTCCTCGCTGCCCACGGCCGAGAAGACGCCCTTGAGGTCCTCGGCGAACGAGGTGGAGCCGTTGCCCCAGCCCGCCGCGACGGTCTGGGCGACCTCGGAGTGGGCGACGAAGCCGTCGACGGCCTTGCCGTAGCCGATCGCGCCGACGACCCGGTCGAAGAACTGGGTGTCGCCGCCGACGATCGAGATGTCGGCGCTGGTGAGGCCCGCGGAGATGACACCGGCCTGCTGCTCGGCGATCGAGCGACGCGCCTCGATCTCCATGCCGCGCAGCTCCTTCTCCATCTCCAGGCGCAGGCGGTACTCCTCGTGCCCGCGGCTGGCGTCGGAGAGGGCGTCCATCGCGACGGCCTTCTCGGTGAGCCCGGCGGACTCGGCGAGGAGCTTCTCGCGCAAGGCGTTCGCCTCGGCGGTGCCCTTCGCGGCCTGGGCCTCGGCCTCGGCCAGCCCTTCGCGGCGGTCGTGGTCGCCTCGGCCTTGCCGATCGCGGCCAGCGCCTCGGCCTCGGCCAGGCCCTTCGCCTCGGCGGCCTTCGCCTCGGCGAGCCCGCCCTTCTCGATGGCGTCGGCTTCGGCCTCGCGGACCTGGACGGCGGCCAGGCCCGGGGCCGCGGCGATCGCCTGGTCGCCTTCGGCCTGGCGGATCTTGGCGCGGGCCTCGAGCTCGGCGGCCTGCTGGGCGGCCTCGGCCTCGGTCAGGCGCTGGCGGGCGAGGTGCTTGGACGCGGCCTCGCCGGCTTCGGCCTTCTTGATGTCCTTGACCAGGCTCTCCTGGGCTTCGGCCTCGGCGAGGATGATGACCCGCTGGCGTTCGCGCTCGGCCTCTTCGGTGGCGCGCAGGCGCTTGATGCCCTCTTCCTGCTCGGCGACGGTCTTCTCGACGGCGATGCGTTCGCGGATGACGTCGGCGATGTCGCGCTTCTGCGCTTCGAGTTCCTTCTGGGCCGCGATGCGGGCCAGCTCTTCCTCGCGTTCGCGGCCGACGACTTCGAGGATGCGGTCCTTCTCGATGCGCTCGGTCTCGACGGCGATGACGCGTTCGCGGTTCTTCTCGGCGACGGCGATCTCGCGGAGGCGGTTCTCGTGCTGGATGCCGGTGGCCTCTTCGGTCCTGATCCGGGCGGTCTCGCTCTTGAGGCGCTCTTCGGACTGGACCTTCTGGACTTCGGCGTTCTCGCGGGCGCGGAGGGTCTCGATCTCGCGCTGCTGGCGGATCTCGGCCTCGGTCTGGCGGCGCTCGAGTTCGAGCACGGCCTCGCGGGCCTCGACGTCCTGGCGCTTGATCTCCTTCTCCTCGGTGCGGCGGTGCTCGTTCGTGGTGACCGCTTCGATCGCGGTGAGCTGGGTGATCTTGCGGATGCCCTGCGCGTCGAGGATGTTCTTGGGGTCGAGCTGGTCCATCGGGGTCTGCTCGAGGTAGTCGATCGCGGCGTCTTCGAGGGAGTAGCCGTTGAGGTCGGTGCCGATCACGTTGAGGATGCGGTCGCGGAACTCGTCGCGGTTGGTGTACAGGTCGGTGAAGTCGAGCTGCTTGCCGACGGTCTTGAGCGCCTCGGCGAACTTGGCGTTGAACAGCTCCTGGAGCGTGTCCTGGTCGGAGGCGCGCTTGGTGCCGATCGCGCCGGCGACGTTGAGGACGTCTTCGACGGTGGCGTTGACCCGCACGAAGAACGTGATGGAGATGTCGGCGCGGATGTTGTCCTGGCAGATCAGGCCGTCTTTGCCCGCGCGGTTGATCTCGATGGTCTTGACCGAGATGTCCATGTATTCGGCGCGGTGGATGATCGGCAGCACGAGGGCCGAGGTGAAGGAGACCTTGCGGGTGCGCAGTTTGGTGACGACCAGGGCCTGGCCGGGCGCGACCTTCCGGTAGAGGCGGATGACCATGAGCAGCAGGCCGAGGAAGACGAGGCCTGCGACCACGAGCGTGATCAGCGTCGCCGAATTGGTGGCGTCCATGCGGTGGTTCCTAACGGGACTTCAAGGGAACGGGGACTTGCCGGCGGCGCGGCCTCGCCTCCGGGGGGAGGCGGCGCTGCCGAGGCGGGCGTGACCACACCCTAACCGGGGTGGGCGAGCGGCGGGGGACGCGAGGGCGCTCGCGGCACGAATCCGGGAGAGCCAAACCGGTAATACCGTGGAAATACGGTCCGGTCGACTGTGACGTCCCGAAGGGGATGGGTCTCAGGCCTCGAGCATGGCGACGCCGGGCGGGAGGGCCACCGGCACGACGAGGAACACCCGGTCGATCTCGTCGTAGTCGAAGACGACGACTTTGGAGTGGCGCGCGAACAGCTCCGGGTCGATGCCGTCGGGCTCGTGCGGGGAGCGGCGCACGTTGATGAGGAGCAGTTGGCCCTCCTCGTCGGTGATCTCGGCCTGCCCGGTGTCGAGTGTGACGGTGCCGGTGCGGACGACGCAGACCTTGCCGACGAGGTCGGCGTGGGCGGTGGCGGGGGCGTCCTCGAACAGCTTCGCGAGCGGATTGGTGAGCAGTTTCGCGCCGAGCATGCCCACGCCGATCCCGGCGACGAGCACGGCCGTGCCGGTGGCGGCGGGCGGGATGAACATGTCGGTGCTGCGCACCCAGGTGGTGCCGAGCACGGTCACGATCCAGCCCAACACGATCCACAGGGAGAGGACGACGGTGAACGGGACGGCGCCGAACCCGAAGGCCGACCAGAAGCCGCCCGCGTCGAGCTCGGCTTCGCCGCCGACGTCCACGATGTCGACGTCGAGCGCGCCGATGATGACGGTGAGCCAGTACAGGACCACGATGATGAGGCCGAAGGAGAAGACGACCGGTGGAAAGGATAGGGCGATATCCAGAAACTCACTCATGGGGCAGGGTCCTTCTTGGCGAATCCGAGGGGCGGCCCGCGGGCAGGTGCAGGCGTTGTTCGGTGCTTTCTGCCGCATGCGCGTGAGCTTCGCGCGGGCGGCGATGGCGTTCGGGCGGGTCACTGCGGGTCAGCGAGATCGGGCCTGCTTCTAGGGTAATGCACGCGCCCCATCGGGGGAAGGTTGCGCAAAGCGGACGCATCGGCGCTCGGGCCGCCCGGTCCGGGCAGGCCGGAGGGAGCCCCGCCGCGATATGGTGTGACCGGTCGAACAGCCTCGGACCGCCTTCGGCGGCACCGCGGCCGGCCATCCTCTGAACCTGCAAGGAGGTCCGGTGCCCGGTTTCCCGACCGCACTGGCGCACGCGGCCGCGGCCTGCGACGCCGCCGCCGCCCGGCTCGGCCAGGTGGCGCAGCGCCTCGGCGACGCCGCGTTCCAGACCCCTGTGGACCCCGAACTCCTCGCCGCCGAACGCCAGATCGCCGACGCCGCGGCCGCCTCCGCGCAGCACCTCCGCGCCGACCCCGGGCTCCTCCACGCCGGACGCGTGATCCTCCATGAAGGACGAACGGTGCCGCTCATCGTGCCGTTCGGCGAACGCGGCCACCTCGCGACCAGTGTCGACGCCCGCGTCGAAGGGGTCGCGAACCTGGTGCGGACCGCGATCCTCCACGCCGTCGCCACCCGCGAACCCGGCGGCCTGCGGGTCGTCGGCATCGACACCGCGACCCTCGGCGCGTCCTTCGCGCCGCTGCGCCCGCTCGCCGACGCCGGCGTGATCGAAGCGGTCGCCACCGACGCGCGCGCGGCCGCCGACGCCGTGGCGATGGCCGAATCCCAAGTGGCCGAACACATCGCGGGACGCCGCACCGACCGGATGCTGTTCGTCGTCGCCTCCCTCGGCGAAGCCCCCCGGACCTTGATCGAACGCATCGACGCCCTGGCGCGGTCGGGCCTGGCCCACGGCGTCACCGTGCTCGGCTGCGGCCTCCCCGACCTGCCGCAGGCCGCCGTCATGCACGCGGCCGGCGATCGCGTCGAGGTCGCGAACCCGCCCGCGGCGCCGTTCGGGCGCGGCGACCGCCTGGCCGCCCCGGTCGACTGGCCCGAGACCCCCGATCCGTCCTTCGTGTCCGGTGAGGCGCTGCGGCTCGCCGAGCGCGCCAAGGCCGCCGCCACGCTCACCTTCGCCGACCTCATCCCGACCGCGCCGCAGTCGGGCGACCCGTCCCGCGGCCTCGAAGTCCTCATCGGACGCGACGCGGCCGGGGAGGTGCGGCTGCGCTTCGACGACAAGACCCCGCACTGGCTCGTCGGCGGGCGCACCGGCGGCGGCAAGACCGTGCTCCTCCTCGACGTCCTCTACGGCCTCGCCTCCCGGTACGCCCCTTCGGATCTGGCGCTGTTCCTCCTCGACTTCAAAGAGGGCGTCTCGTTCACCGAGTTCATCCCGACCGACCGCGACCGCTCCTTCATCCCCCACGCCCGCGCCGTCGGCGTCGAGTCCGACCGCGAATACGGCCTCGCCGTCCTCAAGACCCTCAATGAGGAGATGACGCGCCGCTCGACGGTGATGAAACGCTACGGCGTGGCCTCCTTCGCGGGGCTGCGCGACCACGAGTCGTATCCGCGGATCGTGTGCGTCGCCGACGAGTTCCAGGTGCTCCTCGCCGGCAACGACCGAGTCGCCACCGAAGCCGTCGGGCTGCTGGAGAACCTGGCCCGCAAGGGCCGCTCCTACGGCGTGCACCTCGTGCTCGCCTCGCAGACGATCTCCGGCATCGAGGCGCTGTGGGCGAAGAAGGACTCGATCTTCGGGCAGTTCCCGATGCGCATCGCGCTGCCCGGAGCGCGCACCGTGCTGGAGCCGAACAACGATGCGGCGTCGCGCATCTCGCTCGGCCAGGTCGTGGTCAACACCGAGGGCGGCACCGCCGGCGCCGACCGCGTGGCCCGCTTCCCCGACACCGACGCGGGCGTGATGCTCCGGCTGCGCGAGCAGCTCGGCGAGGCCCACGCGGGCGTCGGCGCGCCGCGCGTGTTCTACGGCTACCGGCCCGTGCACCTCACCGACACCCTTGCGGGCGAACGGCGACCGGGACGGGCCCTGCTCGGCCGCGAAGTCTCCCTGCGCCTCGACGCCGCCGGCGTCGACCTCGACCACCGCCCCGGCAGGAACCTCGCCGTCCTCGGCTCCGACCCGGTCGGCGGCGAAGCCCTCGAAGCGGCCGTCGACCTGCCTGGCCGGCAACGGCACCCGCGTGCGGGCCGTCGACTTCACCGGGAACGCCGACCTGCGCGGCGCCACCGAACGGATCGCACCCGAGAGCTTCATCGCGTCACTCGCCGAGACCCCCGACGGGACCGTCATCGCCGCCTGGGGCCTCGACGCCGCCGCCCTCGACATGAAGGCGCAGAAGGCCTTGCGGGACCTGCTGCGCACCGGGCCCGCCCGGGGCGTGCACCTGCTCGGCTGGTGGCGGAGCCTGCGGCGCTTCACCGACGACATCGGCGGCACCGCCGGCCGCGAAGACGTCGCCTGCGCGCTCGTCCTCAACCTGCCCGGCGGCGAGATCATGAGCCACTTCGGACAGCAGTTCCAGCACTGGAACCCCAGGGCCGGAAGGGCACTGCTCATCGACCGCCACGCCGACACCGGCGCCGGCCGGCTCGTCGTCCCCTTCTCACGGCCCGACGACCATGACGGGGCCCCCGGCCCGCAGCGCAGCGGCGGCAGCGCCACAGTGGAGAGGACCCGCCAGTGAGCGCCTTCGACGACTACCTCGCGCAACTGCGCCGCCTCGACGAGGCCCGCCGCACCGCCGACGAGACCGCCGCCCGCACCGCCACCGCCACCGAATCCCTCGGCCAGCGCACGCAGCGCCTCGCCGAGCAGGCCGCCGCGCAGCGCACCGCCGTGGACGACCTCGCGCGCGCCGCCCGCACCGCGCCACCGCACGCGTTCGCCCGCGCCGCCGCTGCTGGGCGACCCGGCGGCGGACATCGCCGCCGCCGAAGCGGACCTGCACGCGGCCGGGGCGGCCCTGGAGGAGGCGCGGTTCCTGGCGCACCGGCCGCCGTGGCTGCCGCGCTGGAGGGCCGACGAGCGCAACGGGCTCGTCTACGGGGTCTTCGCGATCGCGTGCGTGGTGGTGCAGCTGATCGTGCTGCGCTCGGTCCGCGCCGACGACATGACGGGCGCGGTCCTGCTGGGCGCGATCCTCATCGCCACGCCGCTGGTGTCGTTCTGCCTGGGCTGGTTGACGATCGGTATCGCCGCGCGCCCGAAGATCGGGGACGAGGAGAAGCAGCTCGAACGCAACTTCCGCCTCGGCCTGGTCGTGTGCGGCTCGACGCTGCTGGTCGCCTGCCTGGGCTTCTTCAGCTGAAGGCCGCTTCAGTCGAGGGCCGCGGCTCAGACGCGCACGACCATCTTGCCGGTGTTCTTGCCGCGCATCATGTCGAGGAACGCGTCGACGGTGTGCTCGACGCCGTCGACCACGGTCTCGTCGTAGGCGATCTGGCCCTGGCCGAACCATTCGGTCATGCGCGCACCGAATTCGGGGCCCAGGTGCAGGTAGTCGCCGAGAGTGAAGCCCTTGATGGTGAGGCTCTGCTGGATGATCTTGACGAGGTTGTCGGGGCCGGGGGCGCGTTCGGTGCGGTTGTAGCCGGCGATCGCGCCGCAGACGGCGATGCGGCCGTGGCGGTTCATCACGTCGAGGGCGGCTTCGAGGTGGTCGCCGCCCACGTTGTCGAAGAACACGTCGACGCCGTCGGGGGCGAGGCCTTTGAGCTGCTCGCGGACGGGTGCGTCCTTGTAGTTGAAAGCGGCGTCGTAGCCGTACTTCTCGGTGAGCAGCCGCACCTTCTCGGGGCTGCCGGCGGAGCCGATGACGCGGCCGGCGCCGAGGCGCTTCGCGATCTGGCCCGCGGCGGTGCCGACGGCGCCCGCGGCGCCGGAGACGAACACGGTCTCGCCTTCCTTGAGGCCCGCGATCGCGGTGAGGCCCACATAGCCGGTCATCCCGGTCAGTGCCGAGGATGCCCAGGTGCAGTGAGAGGGGCGCGCCCGGGATCTCGGCCACGGGCTTGAAGGCCGCGGCGTCGGCCTGGGCGAGGTCGCGCCAGCCGAGCTGGTGGAGGACGACGGTGCCGACGGGGAGGTCCTCGGCGGCGGAGGCCACGACAGCGGCCGACGGCGCCGCCGGTCATGGTCTCGCCGAGGTCGAACGGGGCGATGTAGCTCTTGGCGTCGTTCATGCGCCCGCGCATGTAGGGGTCGACCGAGAGGAACGCGTTCGCGACCCGGACCTGGCCGGGGGCGAGGTCGCCGTAGGCGACCTTCGCGGTGCGGAAGTCGTCGTGGGTCGGCCATCCCTGCGGGCGGCGGACGAGCTGGATCTGGGTGCTGATGGCCTCTGGCATGGCGTTTCCCGTCTCTTGCGTACGTTTTTGTAATACTCGTTCTACTAATATATACTGGAACGGTCATTACGCAAAGAGAGGTCGGTCATGGGTCGCACGCAGACGTTCGACACCGCTGAGGCCGTGCGGGCCGCCCGCGCCGTGTTCTGGAAGCACGGCTACGAGGCCGCCTCCGTCCCTGCTCTCGAAGCCGCCACCGGGCTGCGCCGATCGAGCATCTACCACGCGTTCGGCAGCAAACGGGGCCTGTTCGACGCCGCCGTCGCCTCATACCTGGACGAGATCGTCCGCCCGCGCTTGCAGCCGCTCAAGGCCGAGCCCGCGGCCCCCGACGCGATCCTCGACTACCTGCACGGCCTGCGTGCCGGGCTGGAGCGCGCCGGATCCTTCACCTCCGCGAACGGCTGCCTGCTCATCAACACCGCCGGGGCCCCCATCGCCGACGACGCCACCGTGCGCGAAACGGTCGCCGCCTACCGCGCGGAACTGCGCGAGGCCATCGGCAACGGCCTCCGCGCCCACCTCGCCGACCTGCCCGCCGACCACGGTCGAGCGGCTCACCGAGACCTGCACGGCCCTGGTCGTCGCCGCCTACGCGCTCACCCGCGTCGACAACGCCAGCGCCCTGAGCAGCATCGACACCGCCCTCGACCTCATCGACCGGGCTTAGAACAGGCTTCAGGCCGCCCTGCGGCGCTTGAGGAGATACACGAGCCCGACCGCCGGGAGCACCAGCGGCACATAGCCGTAGCCGTTGCCGAAGTGCGACCACACCGACGGCTCGGGGAACCAGTGCGGGACGGCGAAACTCAACGCGCCCACCGCGAGCACCCCGGCCATCTCGACGCCCACCGCCAGCAGCGCGAGGCGCCCGGCGCCGCGGATGATCGCGACCGCTGCCACGAGGTAGATGAGTGCGGCGATCGCGCTCAGCGCGAAGCTCACCGGGGCGTCCCCGAACTTGGTCGCCACCTGGAACAGGGCCCTCGCACCGGCCGAGACCGCGAAGACCACGTAGACGAGCACGATCAAGCGCCCGAACCCGGCCGCGAGCGCCCGCGGCGCCGCCTCGGGCTGCTCTTCGGTCTGTCCAGGTTCGGTGCGCTCAGACATGGATCTGGAACTCCCAGATCTGGTGGATGCGCAGCATGAGCGCGGCCACGATGAGGCCCGACGCCGCCACCGTCCCGATGCCCCAGCGGCTGCGGTCGATCGATCCCCAGAAGCACGCCGCGACCGGCACCAGGATCGTCGTGACCAGGTACGAGAAGAACAGCGCCTGCCCCTCCCCCGGCTCGCCCGGGACGATCGCGATCGACACCGCGAGCTGCGCGAGCAGCAGCGCCTCGAGCACCGCGACGCCGACGAAGTGGCGGCGCGAGACCAGCCGCGAGCGGGCCGTGTCCACGAAGAACCAGGCGCTCATCGCCAGCGCGGCGGCCTGGACGGCGAGGTAGAGCCAATCGATCACGTCTCGACGCTAATACAGGCGTGCGGCGGCGAATCCGGGGCCGCACCGCGAAGTGGCCGCCGCCGAGTTCGGGGCCCGGGTTCGTCGCACCCGCGGGCCGACCTGGAACCACCCGCCTTGGAGGCCGCATCCCGGTGACCCCGGCCGCCGAAGGTTCGGCGGCGTCACCTGCCGCGACTAGACTTCGCGGCATGGCAGACCTGACGCATGTCGACTCCAGCGGGGCCGCCCGCATGGTCGACGTCTCCGAGAAGGACGTCTCGCACCGTTCGGCGCTCGCGACCGGGCGGCTCGTGACCACTCCCGAGGTGGTCGCGGCGCTGCGCGCGAACTCGCTCGCCAAGGGCGACGCGCTCGCGACGGCCCGGATCGCGGGGATCATGGCGGCGAAGCGGACGCCGGACCTCGTGCCGCTGTGCCACCCGATCGCGATCAGCGGCGTGAAGCTCGACCTGACGGTGACCGACGAGGGCGTGGACATCGCCGCCCGCGTCAAGACCGCCGACCGGACCGGGGTCGAAATGGAGGCCCTGACGGCGGTGTCGGTGGCGGCCTTGACCTTGGTGGACATGGTGAAAGCCGTCGACCCGGCCGCGGTCATCACCGACATCCGGGTCGAGGAGAAGCTCGGAGGGAAGACGGGCTCATGGCAGCGGTGAGCGTGCTCGTCGTGGTCGCCTCGAATCGGGCGGCCGACGGGGTCTACGAGGACACGTCCGGGCCGATCCTGGTCGAGGGGTTCGCGGCCGGGAACCTCGACGTGGCCGGACCCGTGGTGGTCCATGACGGCGACGAGGTCGAACAGGCGCTGCGCGACGCCGTCGACGACGGCTACGACGTGGTCGTCACCTCCGGGGGCACCGGCCTGACCTCGAAGGACCTGACCCCGGAGATGACTCGGCGGGTCATCGACCGCGAAGTGCCGGGCATCGCCGAGGCGATCCGGGCGGCGGGGCTGGCGAAGACGCCGCATGCGGCGCTGTCGCGCGGGATCGCCGGGGTCGGCCGCTCGACGCTGATCGTCAACATCGCCGGGTCCCGCGGTGCGGCGAAGGACGCGCTCGACGTGCTGACCCCTGAGCTGCTCACCCATGCCGTCTCGCAGCTGCACGACGGCGATCACGAACGCGCCGACACCGCGTCGGACACCGACGCGCACGACGGCGCTGACGACGACCACACGACCGGCAGGAGGAAGCCCTGATGCCGACCACGACACCCCTGCCCTGGTCCGAGGCCCGCGAGACCGCTTGGGCCGCAGGCTATGCGGCCCGACCGGCCGCGGTCGAGCTGCCGTTCGACGCCGCGGTCGGGTCGGCGCTGGCCGCGCCGCTCACGGCCGTCTCGGACCTGCCCGCGTTCCCCACTTCGGCGGTCGACGGCTGGGCCGTGGCCGGCGCGGGACCGTGGCAGATCGGCGGCGCGGTGCTCGCCGGCCAGGTGCCGGAGCCGCTGAAGCCCGGCCAGGCCGTCAAGATCGCCACCGGCGCGCAGGTCCCGGAAGGGACCGAGGGCATCATCCGGTTGGAGCACAGCGAGATCGACGACGACGGCCGCGTCGACGGGCCCGCCGCGCGCGAATGGCGCGAGGCCGGTGAAGAGGCCGTGCAAGGCGAGGAGCTGCTCCCGGCGGGCACCCCGGTGTCGCCCGCCGTGGTCGGTCTCGCCGCCGCCGCAGGGCATTCGACCCTGCCCGCGCACGGCCGGCCCGCCACGCGCGTCGTGATCTTCGGCGACGAACTGCTGACCTCGGGGGTCTCCCGCGAGGGCCGCGTGCGCGATTCGCTGGGGCCGATGGTCCCCCACATGCTGACCGCGGCCGGCGCCGCGGCCGGGCCGAGCATCGGACCGGTCGAGGACACGCTGGAGGCGCACGTCGCGGCGCTGCGCGAGGCGCTCGCCGACGCCGACCTGGTGTGCACCACCGGCGGCACCATGGTCGGCCCCGTCGACCACCTGCACGCCGCGCTCGCCGAGATCGGCGCCGAATACGTGATCAACACCGTGGCGGTCCGCCCCGGGTTCCCGATGCTCTTGGCGCGCACCGAGGACGGCAAGTTCATCGCAGGGCTGCCGGGGAACCCGCAGTCCGCGGTGATCGCGGTCGTCTCGCTCGTCGCGCCGCTGCTGGCGGGCCTGCGCGGGCTGCCGCTGCCGCCGCTGGGCGCGGTACGGCTCGCCGAGGACGTACCGGGCCGCGGCGGCTTCACCCATTTGGCGCTCGTGGACGGGGCCGGGCACCGGCTCGGCCACCACGGTTCGGCGATGCTGCGGGGCCTGGCCGGCGCCGCCGGATTCGCCGTCATCGGCCCTGACGCCACCGGCGCCGCGGGCGCCGCCGTCGATCTCGCCACTGTTCCTGGAGTGTGACCCCATGATCCGCGCACGCGTGCTCGATGCCCCGCTCGACGTCGCCGAACACGAGGCGGCAGTCGGTGCGGCCGAAGCCGGGGCGGTGGTCTCCTTCTCGGGGACCGTCCGCAACCACGACCACGGCCGGGGCGTGCTGCGGCTGTCCTACGAGGGGCACCCGTCGGCCGGGGAGCTGCTGCGCGAGGTCGCCGAGGAGATCGCCGCGCGGCCGGGGGTGCGGGGCGTGGTGGTCTCGCACCGGGTCGGCGACCTGGCGATCGGCGACCCGGCGCTGGTCGCGGCCGTCGCCGCGGAACATCGGAAAGAGGCGTTCGACGCGTGCGCCGACCTCGTGGACGAGGTGAAGGCGCGCCTGCCGATCTGGAAGCACCAGTTCTTCGACGACGGCACCGACGAATGGGTCAACTGCCCCTGACGTTCCGGCGGATCACCTGCTCTTGACCACACGTTCGGGTGAACCCAGGGCCGCCGGCCCGGTTTCGCGGCGTTTCTTGTCGGACCCGGCTGCTTTGATCGGCGCCAGACTTCCTTCCCCTCTCGGGAGGGTGGGGGTTTGTGGATGGCCGTTGGGCCGGGCCGCTACGCGGACCCCTCGCCGCCCTCACCGTCGTCCGCTTTCTGCTTGCGGCCCAAGGTCTTCACGAGGACCACGCCGCCGACCACCACGACCAGGAAGCCGAGCAGGATCGCCGCCAGCGCCGCGCCCGTGTTCGAGTCCTCGTCGCCCATGCCGCCGGTCGCCCGCGACGACTCCTCGGTGGCCTCGGCCTCGGTGGTCGCCGCGTCCGTCGCCCCGGCCTCGCTCGAGGCCTCACCGGTCGGCTCGAAGCCCGTCGCGTACAGCCCCTCCGGAATCGACTCGACCGTGAAGCTCAGCGTGTCGTCCACCCGGTGGCCGTCCTCCGAGATCACCCGGAACGCCACGGTGTACGTGCCCGGCGTCGTGTACAGCATCGCCTGAGTGAAGGTGTCCCCGTCGAAGGTCGGGTCCTCGAGCTCGATGACCGCACCCGCCGGGTCGGTCACCGCGATCTCGGTCGAAGGCCCGTCGAGCGGTTCGGAGAACGTGGCCGAAACCCCGGCCGGCGCCTCCGCGACGACCGCGCCCGCCTCGGGGTCGGTGCTCACCAGCGCCGCGTGCGCCGAAGCCGGAGATGACAGGCCGAGCACCAGGGCGCCGCCGGTCGCGGCGGCCAGAGCGAGTGCGATCGCGCGATTCACGGGAGTTCGTTGCATTTCGCCATAGTGCCACGGGCGGGCCGGTTCCCCTTTGGGGGAAAGGTCACATCGCCTACCAGGTCACGGGCACGTCGTCACGCACCGTGAACACCGATTGCGGAAATGGCCCGGTTGGCGGAGATAGTACCGCTCACCCTCGTGTTGACGATCGCCCGAAGTTGTGGTGTGCTTACGTCCATGGTTGAACCGATCCGATGGGGAATCCTGGCGACCGGTGGAATCGCATCGACCTTTGTGGAAGATCTTGCCCTCCTCGACGATTGCCGCGTCACCGCTGTGGCCTCTCGATCGGCGGAGCGCGCCGCCGCGTTCGCCAAGAAGTACGACATCCCCCATGCCTGGGAGTCCGTCCAGGCCCTCGCGGCGGACGACGAGGTCGACATCGTCTATGTCGCCACCCCCCACTCCCACCACTACCTGCCCACCCTTCAGCTCCTCGAGGCCGGCAAGCACGTCCTGTGCGAGAAGGCCTTCGCGTACAACGCCGCCCAGGCGCGGACCATGTTCGACGTCGCCCGCGAGCACCAGCGGTTCCTCATGGAAGCAATGTGGACTCGCTGCAACCCGGCCATCCGGGAGATGCGCCGGGCCATCAAGGAGGGCATGATCGGCGAGGTCGTGTCCGTGCACGGCGACTTCTCGGTCGCCGGGGACTTCCCCGCCTCCCACCGGCTCCGGAACCTCGAACTCGCCGGTGGAGCGCTCCTCGACCTCGGCGTCTACCCGCTCACGTTGGCGCACTTGGCACTCGGCAAACCCGACTCCGTGTCGGCCACGAGTGTCATGGACTCGACGGGCGTCGACGCCCAGACCGCGATCACCCTGCGCTACCCGGAGGCGATCGCGCAGCTCTCCTGCTCCTACCGCGGCGGACCGGGCACCACGGTCACCATCTCCGGCACCGAAGGACGCATCGAACTGCGCGGCTACGCCTACCGCCCCAACGGTTACACGCTCGTGCGCTACAACGAGGCGCCCCGCGAATTCGAGGCGCCGTTCGTCGGCCACGGCTACGTCCACGAAGCCCTCGAAGTGCACCGGGCGCTGCGCCAGGGGCGACTCGAGTCCACGCTCGTGCCGCCCCAGAGCACCGTCGAAGTCCTCGAGATCATGGACGAGGTGCGCGCCCAGATCGGGCTGCGCTACCCCGGCGAGACCCACCCGAAGTAGTTCCAGGCCAAGGCGAAAGGCCCCGAGGGGATCAGTACTCGATCTCCTTGCGGGCCTCTTCGCGTTTCGCCACGATCCCGGCGTGCTTCTCCCGCAGCCAGGCCACGCGCGCCTCGGCGGTCGCGATCGGGGTCTGCTCGGCCTCTTCGACGAGGATGCCGCGGCGCTCGGACTCGGCGCGGAAGACCTGGTCGAGGTTCGGCAGCAGGGCCATCACGGGGCCGGTGAAGAAGCCGGTCTCGGACTCCTTGGTGCGGATCCAGCCCTTGTACTCGATCTCGCAGACCACTTGGCGCCGTCCGGCCTCGGGGTCGCGGATCGCCAGGTCGGAGACCATCGCCCACAGGGTGAACATGGCGTTCGTGGCCTTCTCGGCCACCCAGCCGCGGCCGGGCACGAGCGGCAGCACGTTCTCGATGCTCTCGGTGAAGCCGTCGGTGGAGAGCTTCTGGATGATGCCGTCCAGCGAGCGGGTGCGGACCGCTTTGACCTTGTGCCACTTGGCGGTCGCGCCGTCGAAGCCGACCTCTTCGGGGCCGATGTCGATGGTGCCGAAGTTGTCGAGCAGGCCCAGGAGCATCCCAGTGCCGGTGGGGGGCTTGTTCCCGGAGGTGATGAGCTTCGCGAGACTCCACTGCCAGTGCTCGACCACCGGCGAGGCCGGCAGCGGGAGGCGAGCGAGGAGTTCCTCGAAGTCGCCTTCCTTGAACGCGGACTTGGTGTCTCCGGCGAGCGTCACGGCGGCGTCGCGCTTCTCGAGCACGAGGCTCTGCGCCGCGTCGCGCCGCTCGACCGCGTATCCGGTCGCAGCGTCCACTTTGCTCTTCGCGAATCCCGTTGCGGCGTCGCGCTTCTCCTTGGCGGCGTCGACGCCGACGTCGACGACCATCTTCCCCGCGTCCTGCGCGCGCTGCTTCATCTGCTCCAGGCGGTCTTTCATTCCCATGTGAGCAAGATACCGCCCCAGGGCAACGAGGCCCTCACCCAACGGCGCCGCAGCGGGCCGCTACCGGTCGCGGTCCAGGTGCCCGCGGGCCCGTTCGCGGAGATGGTCGGGCATCTCGCGGGTGACCATGCCCATGATGTCGAACTGGTCGCCGACAACGGCCTGCGCCATCTCGGCGGACTTCAGCGCGAACGCGGCGTTGGCCTCGTCGATGAGCGCGATGATGGTCGGCGACAGGCTCTGGCGCATGCGCATGGCGTGCTCGTCGATGCGGATCTCGGCGACCTTCCCCTCGCCGTCGAGCTTCACCTTGACCAGGCCGTCTTCGGAGACCACCTCGACGGCGTCCGCCTCGAGTTTGATCTTCATCTCCTCGAACCTGGCCAGCGTCGCCTCTGCCTCGGCCCGCATCGTCTCAAGTCGGGCGAACATGACCTCGGGGTCGGGTCGCGCACTGGGGTCGGTCATCGCTGTCCTCCTTGTTCGGCGGTCTCCTCCGGGAGCACACCGGTCATCAGCGAGCTGACGGCGGCCGTCACCGCCGCCTCGGCCTTCCGATTGGCGGCGCCGATGGCCTCGACGATGATCTCGCCGAGCTCAAGGCCGCTCAACTCGAACGCGCTCATGCGAAGGTCGATCTCCTTGACCCGGCCCCCGGCACCGGCGACGACGCGGACCTCACCGTTCTCGCTGAGCGCTTCGCCCTCAACCTCGGCGGCCACTCGCTGGATCTCTTTGACCCTGTCCTGCATGTCGTTGATCTGATCAGACATGTTCTCCCCTTCCGTCTCGCGTGGGCGGGCGGCCCACTGTCCTTGGTCAGCTCTGCTCGACCAGCCGCTTGACCAGCGGCACAGTATCGAGGAAGGCGCTGGCCTTGCCGTTGGCCATCAGACCACTCTGGCTGTCCGGGTGATAGGTCACCAGCCAAGCACCGGTGACCGCCCAGTTGTACGTGAAGGTCCGCTCATCGAACTGCCGGTTGGACGCCTCGAAGAACCGCTCGGCGAACTCGGGCGACCTCCGTGTAGAGCTTCGTCGGCAGCGGCGCGAAGATCTCGCCGAGCTTCTTCCCCACCGGCGTCCTCGCGAGAAGGCCGGGCTTCTTCTCGGGCGGCTTCGACCCCACGACGCCCGTGTACTGGGAAAGGGAGGCATACCAACTCGCATGGCTCCCGTCCGTCGAGTACTTCATGCCACGATCATGGATCAGGGCCGGCAGTCGCCGCGTCAACGGCGCGCACACCATCCGGTAACCGCCGACATTGCCACTTTCGCCGACCGCATAGGTATGGAAGCCGACGATGTCGCTGCTCTGCCAGCGCCCTCGCATCAGGCCGCCGACCTCGTTGAGCGGCAGGCCGAACACGCGCAGCTCCTCGAACAGGGACGCAACCCGGGGTCGGCGCTGATCGTCGACGCGTCGATCTCCGCGTCGTAGCCGAGGCCGTGCTTGCGCGCGAACTTACCCCACTGCTTGACGCGGAGCCGCCCGAAATCGCGCTCCGTCAGCGAGCTGTCGAGTCACCGAGTACCACTGTCAACCGTCGGCGCTCACCGCGTACAAGGCGATCTCCATGCCTTGGAGAGCCCGCTTCGCTTCGGTTTCTCGCCGTTCGGCCCCGCCCGATCATCCACTACACCAGCTTGATGCTCGGGACGTTGATCATCCGCTCGAAGAAGGGCTGCATGATCGAGAAGACCTCCTGGACGTAGCTGAGGAACTCGCCGCAGGACTGGAAGAACTGGATCGCGCCCTGGATCATGTTATAGGCGTCGAACAGCAGGCCAGCGATCTTGGCGACGGTCATCGCGATGCAGACCGGGGCCAGCGCGCCGAACGTCGCGATGCTCGAGGCGATCTGCGGTGCGATCGTCTTGATCACCCAGACGACGCCTTCGGTGATGAGCGCTCCGACGAACTTCCGCAGCGCCTGGGCAACACCAGCCATCATGTTGAGCAGGGTGTTCATGCCCATGGCGAGGTAGCCCAGGCCGTCGACCATGAGCCCCATCTCCATGATGCGAGCGCGGGCGGTCGAACCGTCCTGGCCCTCCCACTCGGCGAGCTCCGCAGTGGTCGCCGAGTTCATGTGCTCGGCGATCGGCGGCATCGCGTTCGCAACCTCCTGCCACATGTTGGCGGAGACGTTCATGCGCGCTTCGTTCCCGGTGACCACGCCGAGGACGTCCTCAAGCGGCTGGAAGCACTGGATGAGGAAGTCGACCAGCGTGCCCGCCAGCCATTTCAGCGGGTCGATCCCGAGGGTGCCGCGGGACTTGCTCAACAGATCCTTGTACTTGCCGTCCGGCTTGCCCAGCTCGGTCTTGATGTTGCCGAGTCGGCCCTTGACGGCGTTCCAGTCCTTCATGTCGACGCCGGCAAACTCGCCCTTGAGATCCGCGCCGCCCTGCTTGAAGACGTCGCGGTCTTTGTAGGCAGAAGTCGCCATCTTGATCGGCGAGTTCAGGATCCGCTGGTGGTCGAGGACGTTCAACGCGGCATTGCCGGGGTTGGCGATGTCGCCGTTGGAGTCGTATCCGAATTCGCCTTGGTGCGGCGAGTCGGTGAAGTCGTTCATTCCGTGGTCGCTCATGGGGGTATCCGTATTCTCAGGTCTGGGTGACAGGGGGAGGGTTCTGGGTGCCGCGGACGAAGTCGCCGGTCGCGCCCTCGAGGTCGGTCAGGACTTTCGCGAAGTCCTCACCGAGGAAGGAGTCGACATCCGACCAGCCGGTCCCGGAGTCCTCCAGGCGCTTGGCCAGGCCTTCGATACCCTGGCCGGCATCGGACAGCAGACCTCGCCAGCCGTCGGCGAGCGTGAAGTAGAGATCCGCAGTGACCACACCAGGCAGGCCCCACATCCACCAGTCGGGATCGGCCTCCTCAGAGTAATCAGAGGCCTTGTCGGCGTAGTCGATGGCGAGCCTCAGCTTCGCCGCGGCCGCGCCCAGGTCATCGGGATTGATTGCGGGCATCGTGCAACCTCCAGGGAACAAGCAAGTCAAGCCCATACTACGAACCGCCCGCCACCGGAATCAACCCTTACCCCACTGGCGAGACCTCAGCCTGCTACGGCCCTTGCGAGCTCGTCCTGCAACTCGTTCGCCCCCTTGAGAAGATGATTCTCTCCCGATGCCGGCATGCCATTGCCGATCGCCTTGGTGACGTATACGAAGTACTCACCATGCGTGATCCAGCAGATGTCGGACCGCACCCGAGTGCGGTCCGCGGCGAACCAGTCGGCGGCGGCCCGCCCAAAGCGCGCATCGGCCGAGCGGACCTCGGCCCAGCGGTCGCCGGAGAGGAACTCGTTGACCTTCCCCAGAATGGCCCGGCCGAGACGGTTGCGCGAGAGGCGGCCGCCTTGGATCGCGTCCTCCGCGTCCGCGGTGGCGACAGCGGCGGGGAGCGCGGCCAGTCCGGTCCCCCACTTCGCGAACATCGGCGACGGCGCCTGCCCGAAGCCCGACTCGCCGACCGCGTCCGGAAGCCGATGGCGGGCGGGCAGTGCCCACAGGCGCAAGGGAATGACGTTCCCGCTGTCGTCGGCGTCGCACACACACGCGCTCTGGAAATGCACGCCCTGGTCCTGACCCCGAACGAGCGCACGAACCCGCTGCACCGGCAACCCGAGCCCGCGCAGCCGGGCGAGGAGCGGACCCAGGCCGCGTTCGCGGCCTGCGCCTCACCGTCGGACCGCGGGTCGTAGAACTCCAGGCCATGCCGCCGGGCGACCGACTTCCAAACCCTGGCCGACTCATCGATCTCGTCGAGCCGGGTCCGAGTGAAATCAGGCGTGCCGTCGAAGACGGCGAAGTCGAACCAATCGACCGCGTCACTCAGCTTGTTCCGCTTCCGCTCTTTGTCGTTCGGCCCACCGGCCCACCCGTCCGTCATTCTCAAGGTCCATCCATGAAGAGTTTGACGGCCACGAAATCGTCGAGGAACCTGCTGAGCTGCTCCATGGGCACCCGATGCTTGCTCTCCTTCTCGAACACGACCAGCCAGCGCCCTTTGACCGCCCAATCGCGTGAGAACGCCCCTCGCTCATACGGCTTCGCGGCAATGCGCGCCGCGTCGTCACCGGAGGCACTGTGCAGTTTGGGGGCGGTGAGATTGTTGAACGTGTCGAGGGCCTTCGACAGTCCTTTGCCCACCGACCTAGCCAGCATCCCTGGCCGCTTCTCGAAATCCTTCGGTGGCGGCACCGGTCCCGGTACCGACTCGTAATCGGCGAACTCGGGATACCAGTCGAGGTGGTAGGGCCGCTTCGCCCGGAGCGCGCTGTCGTGCACCAGGTCGGGCCTGTGATCCGGCAGCTTGGCGCAGACGAACCGGTATGGCCAGTGGCTGCCGCCCGCACCGAAGTTCATAGCGGTGTAACTCATGAATGGCACAGCGTTCCAGGTGCCCTCACAAAGGCCGCCGACATCGTTGAGCGGGAAATGCAGTGACCGCAGCTCCTCGAAGGATTCGGCCAGACGGGGGTCGGCGGCGACAGCGAGTTCACCTCGAAAGGAGAGACCATGACTGCGGGCAAACTCCCCCCATCGCTCGATACCCCAGTGGGCGACCCGCTGCGGTGAGGGCGGCTCCTCCCGAGGATCACCCCCGTCAGGCAAGAACACGATGTCGCCGACGGTCTCCAAGGTCTTGACCACTGGATGGGTCTTCTTCTTCGGTTCGGGACCGTACGGATAATCCACTGCGATTCCTACGGGTTGGCAAGTTCTGCGACGAACGGCTTGAAGATCGCGAAGATGTCCTGTACGAGGTTGAGGAGCGCACCGAGGTCCTGAATGACTTGGATCGCGGCCTGGACCATCTGGATCGCGTCCAAGACGAGTCCGGCGATCTTCGCGACGGTCATCGCGATGCAGACCGGGGCCATGGCGCCCAGAGTCGCGATGCTCGCGGCAATCTGCGGGGCAATGGTCTGAATGACCCACACGACCCCGTCGGTGATCTTCTTCTGCACATACTTGCGCAGGGCCTTGGCGATCCCGGCAAGCATCTGCAAGACCGCCTGCATGCCGCCTGTGAGCATTCCCATGGCGTCGACCATGAGCCCCAGTTCCATGACCCGGGCGCGGGCGGCTGACCCGGCCTGGCCATCCCATTGCGCGAGCTCACCGTCAACGACCGTATTCATGTGGTCGGCGATCGGCGACATCGCGTTGCCGACCTCCTGCCACATGTTCGCGGAGACGTTCATGCGGGCTTCATTGCCGGTAACCACGCCGAGGATGTCCTCCAGTGGCTGGAACGTCTGGATGAGAAAGTCCACCAGGGTCCCAACCAGCCACTTGAGCGGGTCGATGCCAACGGCGCCTTTGGATTTCGACAAGAAGTCCTCGTACTTGCCCTTCTGCCGGTTCGTGTCGGCTGCCAGACGGCCCGTCCGGTCGTTAACCGAACCCCAGTCCAGCTTCATCTGGCCACCGATACCGGAGAGCTTGCTCCTCATCGAACCGCTGCCGCTGAGGTCGCCGCGCAAGTTGCCGAAGGCCTCTTTATAGGTGTCCCGGTTTTTGAAGACGGACGAGGCCATGCTGCCTGGGCTGTTCACCAACCGCTGGTGGTCGAGAACGTTGAGGGCCCCGTTGCCGACATCGGCGACGTTGCCGTTCGAGTCCTCGCCGAACCCGCCCTGGTGCGGCGAGTCGGAGAAATCCTGCATTCCGTGATCGCTCATCGCAGTCAGATCCTCAGGTGGTGGTGATCATGGGGGGGTTCTGGGTGGCGCTCTTGTAGTCGCCGCGTGCATCCGACAGGTCGGTGAGCAGAGAGCCGAAGCCCTCGCTGATCGTCGAGTCGATCTCGACGTAGCCGTTGGAGCTGTCCTCGATGCGCTGGCTCAGGCCCTCGATGGCCTGGCCGGTCTCTGCGAGCAGATTGCGCCAGCCGTCAGCCAGCGCGAAGTAGATCGGGGCGGTGACGAGGCCGGGGAGACCCCACATCCACCAGTCTGGATCGGCTTCGGTCGAATACTGGGACGCTTGGTCTGCGTAGTCGACAGCCTGCCGCAGCTTGGTCGCTGCGGAGTTCAAGTCGTCGGGATTCACGGCAAGTGAAGTCATGGGGCGGACCTCCGGACGGGGCAAGGGCAACTGACGGCAATTGTATGAATGCGGCGCCATCGATTTCACCACATCTGCATTGATTTCGTGGTACCGCTATGGCCCGGCGACGCGCGGATTCCAGTCAAGTCAACTGAAGAGACGTCACCCGACCTGGTGAATACGACCAGGCCTCGGATTGCGCCGCTATCACGCCGAAACGGGCCGGTGGCGCTGCCACCGGCCCGTCCAGATAACCGTCTACGCGTACGGGTCGGACTCTTCGTTGCCGATGCCCCAGACGTCGTCGTCCTCGGTGAGCCAAGTGCCGGCCTCTTGCTCGCCTTCACCTTGCCCGTTCATGCCTCGGCCGCCGCCGCCCATCATGCCGCCGCCCATACCGGCACCACGGCCGCCGCCCATGCCTTTGCCCATGCCCTTGCCGCCGCCGCGTCCGCCGGCACCGGCTCCAGCACCACGGCCACCACCGGCGCCGCCCATCATGCCGCCCATACCGGCACCCATGCCGCCGCCGGGCATGCCGCCGCCGGCACCGCCACCGAGGCCGCCACCGGCACCGCCGCCCATGCCACCGCCGGGCAGTCCGCCACCCCCGCCACCGCCGAGGCCACCACCGGAGGCCAGACCACCGGAAAGGTCGTCGGGGTCAGGAGACGTGCTCTCCCAAGGGTTGTCGTCGAGGCTGCCAGTGTCGGGGGTTGGGGTGTCGAGGTCGCCGGGGTGGTGTCCCCGGTGTCGGGGATGGTGGGAGTGGTCGGCGTGATCGGCTTCGGAGAGCCGGGCTTGTCCATGTCCCCCAGGCCCGGAGGCGTGCCGCCGCCGGGAGGCGCACCGGAATCGAGACCGCCGCTGCCGGGATTGTCAACGTTCCGCCCTCGTTGAAGGCGGTCTGCTCGGAGGTGTTGGCCTCGGGGGTGATCTCGGAGACCGCCAGGTTGGTGTTGGTCTGGCGGTCGGTGATGTCCTCGTTGACCTGGGTGGCCTGCGCCTGCAGTTCGTCCTGCCCGTCGGTGCCGAGGTCGTCGGTCGCATCCTTGGCGTACTCGTCCGCCCGCGGTGCGGGCGAGCGTTTCGCCCTTCATCCCGTCTTCTTCGTACTCCGGGTACTGGGTGGTGTGCTCGGTGTACGCGTTGTAGATGCGCTCGCGCTCTTCTTGGACCTCGTCCACGATGGTGGGTTCGAAACCGGCCCATTCCATCGCGACCTTGGTCTCGTCATCGGGGAAGACTTCGCACGCCGGGAAGTACGCCGGCCGGATGTGGATCTTGTGCGAGCAGGCGGCCGCATCCTCGAGGTGGAACTTCGGCGAGGGATACACGCACTGGTTGCCGCCCTGCTGGGCGAAGATGCTCTCGGACTTCTCGTCAAGGATCTTGACGGCACCTCCAATGGTGTCCGGCTCACCCCAGATATCCGCGAGCACGGTGCGGATGTTCTTGATGACCTTCTCGACCTGTTCCTCGAAGCCGTCGTAGTCGTCACCCTGCCAGTCTTCGGAGAGGGTTGAGAGACCGTTCTTGAGATCATCGGGCATGTCGGAGAAAAGTCCGTAAGCGGTCTTCCATTCCGTGCTGATCTGCTCGATCGAATACTCGTCGGCGGGATCCGGCCGGAGCGACCTGACGAGCGACTGTACGGATTCCCCATTCGGCAAAGCGTAGGATTGGATTTCCCGAGCCGGCGTAATACTGGTCGTCTGGCCGTTCTTGGGAACCGCGGACATGAGCTTGAGCCAAGCTTCTTCTGCCGGATCCACTTGCTTTGCGGTGCACTCGCTGAGGCCGCAGGTCGGGGTCTTCATCAACTCGTTGATCCGGGCCTGGATGTCGGAGTTGGCCATTCCCTCTGCGGCGTCGCCGTAGTCTTCCGCTTCGAATTCGTCTTCAGCCATGGCTAGAGCCCGCTCTCTTTCTTGGCGAGGAGGTCGGCGTGGATCTGCGGCATGTAGTCGTTGAAGACCCAGTCGATCAGTTCCTCATTGGTGAAGGGGTAGGTGGGATCTTCGCCTCTGATCACACCAGGATCCTCGGAGTAGTCGAGGAAGACGTAGACGATCAGGTCGCCCTTTCGGGCGATGGCATCGACGAGATACGTGACATCGGTGTTGCCGGTGTAGAAGTAGCTCTCGTCCCAGTCGCCGCTGAGCTCGCCTTCCTTCACGTTCCCGAAGTCGAGGCCGTCGACCTCGATGGCCTCCTTGAGTTGTTCGACTCGACCCGTGTAGTTCTCTGCGGCCTCTTCGGGGGAGTCCCATGGAACCCCGGCTACGGTGGGGTTCGCATCTCCGCCCCTTTCTGGGTCATCCGCAGGGCCGGGCAGGCTGGCCATGGCACCGCAGGTGAAGGCCTCGCCGTCGAGACCGGCGCCGATGTGGCTGGTCACCAGTCCACTGGAGCCCAGATCGGTGATGCCCATGAAGTCCTGGAGCGGCTGGATGTCGTCGAGCGCCTCACAGCCCTCCCATTCCATCATCACGCTGTACGAGCCGACTTCGATGTCTTCGCCGCCGTTGTTGTCACCGTCCCCGGGGACGGGAAGATCGTTGCCACCGCAGGCGGTGAGGAGCAGACCGGCCGCGCTTAGGGCGGCGAAGCCCTTGATCAGGGTCAGGTTTCGGGTCACGTTGGTAGGTCCTCTCTGTCGGTCGCCCGTATGCCGGCTGACCACTGTCACAGTTCGTCCTCGAAGTCGGCACCGCTCTGCTCGTCCGTCTCCTCGTGGAGATTGCCAGACTCGGTGAGGGTGTCGATGATGCCGTGCAGGGATTCGCGCACCGCTTGCAAGTTGTTCCACGTCGTCTCGTGGAAGGTCGTGTAGCTGGTGACAGCCGCCTGTGAACTCTCCAGAACGCCGAAAGCGGGCATCTTGCCGAGCACCTCCCCGTTCCGGAGCTTGGGGATGACCTCATTCTCAATGATGTCAAGCTGCGCCTGCACCGCCGTGCGGTACGCACGCAGCGCTTCCGGATCGACCTTCTTGCTAGGTGCAGTCATCGCACTTCCTGTCTGTGAGTTCAGTACCTGCGGTACGTTCCCCCGACGTGCGGTCGGACGCCATCGCGTGAGGACGCAAGCGGTTCAGGGCGGAACCTGCTCGCTGCCATGCATCCTCTGGGGGATTACGCGGGTCTCGGGTATCGGTTCAGAATTCAGGTTAGCAGGGGAGTGCAAACTGTGTGCTCCCGAAGTATTGCCCCGAAACTGGACGTGATCGCAGCTCAAGAGGTGGGGCGTCCGTGCATCGAATGGACTGCGGGCCGATTCTCGGTCATACGCGCGCCCATGGGCTGATCAGGTGTAGAGGTCTCCTCCGTCTGCCAGGCGGTTGATGTCGGCGGCCGTCTGCCGGTCTCTGCCACGCCGGCCGTGATCGCTGCCCTCTGCGCATCAGCACACCCCTGTATGCGTGGATTCAGTCGCTGTGGCTGAGGCGACGTGGTTCGTCGGTCCACCCGCGCCGCAGGGCCAGTCGCCCTGACTGGAGTGCTTCGCGCTGGTCGGTCACCCACTGTGCTACTTGGTCTGCGGATGCCGCGACGGGTTGGTCGGTGGTGTCGAGAAGGTGGGTGTGCCATCGCGGATCGTCGGCAGTCCAATCGGTCCAGCGGTGCCAGGCCATATCCGTCCAGCCGCCTGCGGTGATGACCTCCGGCCGACCCTGGGGGTCGTGTCGGTGTTGGCGGTGCCAGGCGGCCCAGCCCAGGAACGCCTCGACGGCCGCGGCATCCCATCGTCCGCCGTCGCGTTCGCAGAGCCTTTCCTGTCGCGTCTGGTCGTCGACATCGATCAGGCACATGGCGATCCCATCGAGCAGTGGGCTGGAGGGTGTGGCCAGCAGTTCGCCCAGCGGGGTCTGCCCGGTCAGCAGCAGGTCGATGCCATGATTCTGATACTCCAACGCCCGACGCACCCATGCCTCCGTTGTCCGATGGCGCCATTGGCTATCGGGATGCTCGGGTACACCGACTTCGTCGAAGTCATGAATGGCGAGCCTCGGCAGCCTGTTGGCCAATGCACGGGCGAGTGCGGTCTTGCCGGCGCAGCTTGAACCGGTCAGTTTGAGCAACATGGGGAGATGGTGCCAGCTCAACCCGATATTCTCCAACGGGTTTGCCGGCCATCCGTTCCGGCTCCCGCTTCATCGGAGCCCGACTATCGAATTCGTCGAGTACTTGTACGGCCTCGGCGAGTTCGGTGGCGTGGTGCGGGTCGCAACGGAGCTGGTCGAAGATCGACCACTTCTTGAGCTGTGCAAACGCCCGCTCTTCTGGGCCGCGAACATGGCAGCACTCCCTGCTACCAACCGACCAGGTCGGCGCCGTCGTAGTCACGTCGCAGAGCGGCTGAGCATCTAGCGAAAAACTGGCACATCGATCATGGTTCGAGTGTCCCGTACTCAGGGTTCGGGTCCTACGTCCTCGTTACACCTCAGTCGTGCTATGCGAGATCGCCGCCTTGGTCGATGAGGGTCTTTTGGAAGTCGATCACTTCGAGACAGCGGGCGCTCTCGCGTTCGAACTCAATACCGGCCATATCTGGTGCGATGCGCTGCAACTGTGCTTCGTAGCATGAGGAAAGGGTGTCATACACCGCTTGAGTGCGCAGTTCAGGTTCGCCGTAGCCGAAGCAGCCGGTGACCGCGGACAGAATCGGGTCGACACCAGCTTCGGCGATCTCCTCGTCCAGGAGCGCATCGTGTCGCTGGTCGAGTTCTGTGATGAAGTCCGGACTGACGATGCCCTGCCGGATCTGTTGCTGCAGGTACTCCAGCACATCAGCAACGAAGGCAACGACCGACTCGTCGGCGATCGGCGGGATCATCGTCCGCATTGTCCATGACAGCGCATTGACGGCGATCGTTAGTCGAGGAAGAGCACCGAAGCCATCGATTTGGTCTTTGAGCGGACGCATTTCATAGTCCCAAAGGTACAATTCCTGTCCTCCTCATCAAGGTCATGGCCAGCCTACCAGGTCGGTATCTGGATTATTCGCCGCGCGATCCCCGCAGCCCTGGTTACTTGGGTTGCTATAGCTGTCACACGGCCTCCTCGAGGGCGCCATGCGAATCGGCGGTTTCAAATGCCCCTGCTCGGTCGCATTGGCGAGAATATGCTCCGCATGTGTCTGCTTCGGGTTGTCCTTCACGAAGCTTGGACCATCAACCCTCTGGTAGCCGAGCCGCTCGGCGAGCTCACGCGATTCGGGTGAGGTGCCACGGGAACTGACGGAGTAGTAGAGGTTGCCGTCGGCGTCCTGCGCGGTCGCCACGGTCTTGCGGTTGAAGGACTTGTCCGCGGCTTCAGGCGTCTTGCCCTTTCGGAAGGTTTCGTGGATAGCCTCGGCGTCGCGTCGCAATTCGGCATCGCTCTTGCGCCGCGGCCCAGAGGGACCTCCAGAGCCACCGCTCGAACCACCCTTGCCGCCGCCGCCTTTGCCGGTGCGGAAGACCTTGGCGTCGTCAAGAACTTTCGCGACGACCTTCCCGCCTGCGGCTTTGGCCTTGCGGGGCGGATTCCTGCGGACTCTAGCCATTGAGCACCATCTCGATCGCCATGCCAATGAGCTGATCGATGATGATCCCGCTGATGATCTTGAAGATCGGGATCTGGGCGAGCGAGGCGCCAAAGGTGACCACGGCTGTCGCGATCGCCTGCGCGATTTGGAAGGCCAGCATCACCAGCTGGACGATCACCTGGACCTTGAGGGCCAGGATCACGCCGGCTGCAATCGTCAAGCCGATGTTGATGATGTTCGTAGGATCTGCGGCATCGGCGATGTTCCGCACTGCAGACTCAGCGTCATCCCACTCATCCTTGAAAGCGTCGATCTCCTTGCCGACGTTGTTCTCAAGCAGGGTCTGCGCTGCGGAGTTGAGCGAGTCGATCCTTCCGGAGATCTGGTCGGCCATGCCGGTCCACTCCCCTGCGAGATTGAAGATCGATTCCTCGTCGGACTCCGGCCAGTCGTAGCCGAGCATGC
>CAVUGC010000020.1:0-348537 GCA_963740955.1 uncultured Actinomycetota bacterium | reverse complement strand
AGTACGTAGCACGCAGCACCGGAAGGAGGTGAATCCACACATGCACACGCCCGCAACGACACACCCCCAAGACAGCCACACCCAGCGAACGGCAGCACCGGCCTCGACACTCGGCGAACCCACCCGACCGGCACACCCCGACCCAGCCAGCGCAGCCGAACCGGCTCCGGCTCCGGCTCCGGCTCGACCCTGGACGCCGAACGGCCCAGCCCGCCACACCGACAGCACCCCAGCCACTGTCGCTTCCGCTGCTGCTGTGACCGCCGCTGCCGCTGTGGGCGCGCAGGCACACCAGCCCCGTCAGCCCCGGCCCCGGTCGGACACCCCGACCCCCGCCACACCCACTTCCGTCGCCGCCAGCCCGAACCCCGACCAACACGGCACCCCGCTCCGGCAACACACCGAGCCCCAGCCGCGCACCACTCCGTCGCTGCCATGCCTGAACCGCGACCGACATGACGCCTCGGCCCGGCAGCACACTTTGTCCTCCGCCACACCGGCTTCCGTCGCTGCCGCCTGCAGCCCGACCCAAACCGACCTGGTCCCAGCCAGCGACCTCGGGCAACACTCGCCTCTTCGTCGCTGCCGCCTGCAGCCCGACCGATGACCGGCCCGGCCCCGGCCAGCAACCTCGGCCAATCACTCGCCTCTCCGTCGCTGCCGCCTGCAGCCTGACCGAAGACCAGCCCGGCCCCGGCCAGCGACCTCGGGCAATCACTCGCCTCTTCGTCGCTGCCGCCTGCAGCCCGGCCGAAGACCAGCCCAGCCCCGGCGAGCGACCCCGGCCAACCTCTCGCCTCTTCGTCGCTGACCGGTTGTAGCCCAACCGCAACGGTGCCCCGTCCCGGCGACGCACCACGGCTCCGCCCTCGCCGCGCCGTCGCTGCCAGCCTGAACCTCGACCGTTGCGGCGCGCCAGACCGGTGGCACACCCTCGGGCAAGATCCCACCTTCTCCGTCACAGCCTGGTTGAAGCCCACCCCCGAACCGGCCTGGCTCCGACCAAGCGCCCTCGGGGAATCATTCACCGCTCCATCGCTGATCAGTTGTAGCCCAACCGAAACCGGCCCGGCCCTGCCTGACATCCGCAGGTAATCCCTACCTCTTCGTCGCTGACAGGTTGAAGCCCAACCCAAAACCAACCCGGCCCCGGGCCGCGAGTAGCGTGCCCCGCCACGAGTCCGGCAAGGAACCCTGCCGCAACCCATGACGAACGGCGACGCCGGGCGAGGCGCACCCACCAAACCCGTAACCCAAGGGCATTGACCCCTAGTCGACGGATTGCGAGGGGACGCCGACGGGACGTTCGACCTCTGCGAGCGCGGTGGAGAGGATCTGGCCGATCGCCACGAGGCGGTCGGCCATCGCCTCGGGATCGAGCGGCTCCTCCCCGTCTGTGACCCACGTGTGGACAATCGCGGCGCTGCCGCCGTTGATGAACGAACCGAGGTCGTCGGCGAGCCGCGTCGGCAGGACCTCGCCGAAGCGGGCCTCGAGCGACTCGCGGCGCAGCGGGGTGAGTAGGCCGGCGACGGCTTGGATGAGCGCGAAAGCGCTGGCGCTGTTGAACATCGCGCGGTAGAAGGCCCGGTGTTCGGCGAAGTGGCGGGCGACCGCCAGGGCGTGGTCGCGGCGGGTGGCCCGCTGCAGCCGCCAAGGCTCGGCCAGTTCGCGCCGGACCAGGTCGAGCGCGGCCTCCAGCAGCAGGTTGTCGCGGTCGCCGAAGTGGAGGTAGACGAGTTGGCGGCTCACCCCGGCCGTATCGGCGATGTCGGATACCGGAACGTTCGCAGTGCCGCGCGCACCGACCAGCGCGATCGCGGCGCCCATCAATGCGGCGCGGGTTCGTCGCACCCGGCGGTCTTTGGCGGGCGGCGGAGACTCGAAACTCACTCGACGAGGTTAGACACCTGTCAAGGAATCGACAACTATTCGATGATTTGCTCCGGTGAAGGCAGCCCGGAGGCGCCTGCAGTGTTGGGTCGGGCCGTTGCCGTGACGATCAGCGGGAGGCGCGCTCTCGGCGGCTCGTAGGGCCGCCCGGGGATCGCTCGACCAGGTGCCGGCGCCGCCCGGCGGGCGCATTCAACGCCGGCTCACGTCCGTTGCCGTTCCCGACCAGCCGATCGGCAGGTTCGGTCGCTCCTTGCGCGACTCGGCCGCGACCTCCGTGGATCGCTTGCGCAGGTATCGGTGCGCGCCTTCAGCGTCGCAGCGGAACCCGCCGGGTCATTCGAAGCCGAGGGCGTCGACGTAATACCAGTCGCCGCCGATGCGTTCGAAGACGCTGTTCTCGGTCTGGGAGCCGGGGCCTTCGGCGTCGGTGTAGTCGGCGCGGAAGCGGACCGTGCCCTGGGTGTGGAGCGGGGAGCCGCCGGTGGTCTCGAGGATCTCCAGGCCGGTGAAGCGGCGATCGTCGCCGTCGAGACCGATCCGGTCGGGGCGGGTGGCCGGATGCCAGGTTCGCAAGAGATAGGCCTCATCACCGACGGCGAAGGCGCTGTAGCGCGAGCGCATCAGCGCCTCGGCGGTAGGGGCCTTCGCGGTTCCGGCGTGCAGCGGCCCGCAGCAGGCGGCGAACGCGTCGCCGGAACCGCACGGACAGGCCGCCGGACGGGCCTTGCGTGAGCGTTTGGGCATCCCAGGATTGTGCAGCAGGCGCGGCACCGGCCCGCGGGTGGTCCTGCGGGCCGGTGTCGTCTAGGGATGAACTCCTAGCAGTTCTCGAGGTACGGCGTGACGACCTCGGCGTAGGCGGCCTGGCCGGCGGCGTTCGCGTGGAACGACTCGAATGTGCCGACGTAACCGAGGATCCACGGGTCCGCCGAGCAGACCTCGTGGCCGACGAAGGACTCGCGCACGTCGGCGAACTCGAAGCCGTGGTCCACCGCGACGGCGGCGGTGGTGTCGGCGAGGAGGTCGGCCGTCTCGTTCAGCAGCGCCTGCTCGTCGGGCGTGATCGCCAGCGTGCCGGAGCAGCTGGTGCCGTTGAACAGTCGCGGGTTGCCCACGATCGTGACGTCGGCCCACGGCGAGAGGTCCTCGACCTGCGTGTACAGGTCGTCGAGCTCGGCCGGGAGCGAGTCGGTGATGACCGCCTGCGCGTTCGCGACCGCGCCCTGGCACAGCGCGGTGTCGGTCCCGGCGCACGCGCCGAGCACCGTCGAGAACCCGGCGTCGTTGCCGCCCACGCCGATCGAGACGTCGCTGGTCCACCAGGAGAGGTTGCCGAGCTGTTCGGCCACCACGTCTTCGACGCGCGCGCCGGAGCAGGCGTCGAACGAGAGCTCCGCGCCGATCGACTCGGCGGCGAGCACCGGGTAGGCGTTCGCGGAGCGGTAGCAGTCGCTGCCGTCGTCGGCGTAGTCGCCCGCGCCGACGCCAGAGACGTACGAGTCGCCGAGGGCGACGTACTGCGGCGTCCAGGTCTGGGCCGAAGCCGGGCTGGCCAGGGCGGCGGCGCCGATGCCGGCCACCGCCGCGGCCGCGAGGGTGCGGACGATCAGGCCGCGGTTCAGGGAGTGTTCGGACATAGGTCTCCATTTCGTGACGGGAGCGAG
Organism: uncultured Actinomycetota bacterium; assembly: GCA_963740955.1. GTDB lineage: Bacteria > Actinomycetota > Actinomycetes > Mycobacteriales > Micromonosporaceae > Glycomyces. Next base: position 344,977 of record CAVUGC010000020.1, on the reverse strand, counting down.
GTGGGCTCCCAGAGAGTCACGGCATTCTATGCGCCCCAGTCCAATGTGCGGTGAACAGAACCGGCCCGCGGGAGGTAACCCGCGGGCCGGCTCATATTGCGGCTCTATCAGTCGAGCAGCGGGAGGACGACGTCGGTGTACGCCTCCTGACCGGCGGCGTTGGGGTGGAACGACTCCACGTTCCCGGTGTAGCCGAGGATCCACGGGTCGGCCGAGCAGACCCCGTGGCCGGTGAAGGCCTCACGCGGGTCGGCGAAATCGAAGCCGTGATCAGCCGCGACGGCCGCGGTGGTCTCCGCGAGGAGGTCGGCGGCGTCGTTCAGCAGCGCCTGCTCTTCCGGCGTGATCGCGAGCGCACCGGCGCAGGCGGTCTCGTTGAACAGGCGGGGGTTGCCGACGACCACGATGTCCGCGCTGGCGGCCTTGGTCTCGACCTGGGTGTACAGGTCGTCGAGCTCGGCCGGGAGCGAGTCGGTGATGATCGTGCGCGCGTTCGCGACCGCGGTCTGGCATGCGGCCGTGTCGGTCCCGGCGCAGGCGCCGAGGACCGAGGAGAACCCGGCGTCGTTGCCGCCCACGCCGATCGTGACGTGCTCGGTGTTGACCGGGTAGAGGTGGCCGAGCTGGTTGGCGACCACGTCCTCGACCTTCGCGCCGGAGCAGGCCTCGAACCAGAGGCGCTCGCCGAGGGCGGGAGCGGCCTGGCTCGGGTAGGCGTTGGCGGAGCGGTAGCAGCCGTCGTCGGCGAGGTAGTCGCCGGCGCCGACGCCCGAGGCGTACGAGTCGCCGAGCGCGACGTACTGCTGGATCGTCACGTCGGCCGAGGCGGTGCCCGCCAGACCGATGACGCCGAAGCCGGCGACGGCCGCGACCGCGGCGACGCGGGCGAGGGCGCGACGCGACTTGCCTTCCTTGAAGGACACAGAGTCTCCTTGTTGTCGAAAGGGCCGGCGGGCGGACCCCCCTGGTAAGAGGTTCAACGGTCCGCCACCGGAGGACGGCGCCATTATAGGCAGGCAAGTCCATTGTGCCGCAATAAGAACGGTGCGTGACGATGCGTCACTCGGCAGGCCCGCAAGGCGTTCGGGGTGGTGCGTCGGACGAGCCGATCGGGTCCCGATCGAGAGCGACGCGCGCGCCATCGTCGGCGCCATGTCGGCGTCGGCGTCGGCGTCGCCGTCGCCCTCGCCCTCGCCCTCGCCCTCGCCCTCGCCCTCGCCCTCGCCCTCGCCCTCGCCCTCGCCCTCGCCCTCGCCCTCGCCGGATTTTCGACCGGCCTCGCGCGTCGCGCCAGCCCACCGCGACCTGCCAGAAAGAGTTTCGATCAGCTCCGCCGTGTTTCGAACCGGCGCCACGGCGGCTATCCGGTCAAGGAGCCGATTACCACTGCACGAGCCCGTCGTCCGCATACTTCAAAGCCGCCTGGAAACTATTTCCGAGCATGGCTAGAATGGCGGCACACGTTCTGAAGAGGTGCAGCAGATGAGCAAGCCGGCCCGCCCCCGAGCGACGCTGACCGAGGTGGCCGAGCGCGCGGGGGTCTCCAAGGCCACCGCGTCCAAGGTGCTCAACGGCCGCCCCGGCGTGGCCGAGGAGACCCGCAGACTCGTGCGCGAGGCCATCGCCGAACTCGGGTACGTGCCGACCACCGGCCCCCGGGAGACGCCCGCGCCCCAGACGATCCACGTCGTGTTCGACACGATCCTCAACATGTACGCCGTGTACGTCCTCGACGGCATCATCAGCGGCGGCCGCGAGCTGGGCGTCGAAGTGGTCACCAGCTCGCTCGAGTCCGAGGTCCCCGGCCACAACGATCCGATCGGCGCCGACCGGATCAAGGAGATCGCCGCGCAGGGGGCGGCGGGCCTGGTCGTGGTCACCGCGCAGCTCACCGCCGCCGACCTGGACGCGTGCGAGGAGCTGGGCCTGCCGCTGGTCGTCATCGACCCCGCGAACCCGCTCGACGAGCGCGTCACCAGCCTCGGCGCGACCAACTGGGCCGGCGGCGTGCAGGCCACCAGGCACCTGCTCGACCTGGGCCACACCAGGATCGGCTTCGCGGGCGGGCCCGCGGGGTCCCTGCCCGCGCGCGAGCGCCTCCACGGCTACCGCGAGGCCCTCGAATCGGCCGGGATCGAAGTGGACCCGGCCCTCACCGGCACGGGCAAGTTCTACGCCGAGACCGGCGCGGCCCTCACCGAGCGGATGCTCGACCTCGACGACCCGCCGACCGCGATCTTCGCCGCCAGCGACAGCATCGCCGTGGGCGTCATCAGGACCGCCCGCCGCCGCGGCCTCGACATCCCCGGCGACCTCAGCGTGGTCGGCTTCGACGACACGTACAACGCGATGTGGGTCGAACCGCCGCTCACCACCGTCAAGCAGCCGCTGCGCCAGATGGGCCGCGTCGCGGCCCGCACCGTGCTCGACCTGGCCGCGGGCAAGGTCCCCGACTCCCACCACGTGCAGCTCGCCACCAGCCTCGTGATCCGGGAATCGACCGCGCCGAAGAGTTAACAAACCGGTCGTTCGGGGGACGCCGCGTTCGCATCCAGTCACTACGATGGACGGTGACGATGCCCTCACCCCCTGGAGATGCCGATGCGTCAAGTGGTTCCGGTTCGAATCGGCGAGACCGAGTTTCTCGTGGAGACCATCGCCACGGTCGATGATCCCGATATCGCCGGACCGGACGGCAGCGGCGGGCTCACCCCGATCGGCGACGCGGCCGGCACCGAGTCGTTCGCCCGCCTGCGCGGCATGATCGAGGCCGTCACCGGCGAGCTCTCGGCCGCATGGGAGAAAACCCGGCCGCAGGAGGCCGTCGTCGAATTCGGGGTCGCCGCCGATGTCAAGGCGGGCAAGCTCACCGGCCTGCTCGTCAGCGGCGGCACGGCCGCCACCCTCAAGATCACGCTCAAGTGGACGTCACTCCCGGACGAGGACTGACATGTCCGTCGCCATCGACGACCGGCGGCTGTTCCGCTTCATCGTGCGGATCGAGACCGGCCCGGGAGACGGCACCGGCTTCCAGGGCACGGGTTTTCTGGCCGCCCCGGGCCTCGTGCTCACCTGCGCCCACGTCGTCGCCAAGATCGGCGACGGCGAACCGTTCCGGGTCGTCTCCGAACTCCCCCACGTGAACGCGGCCACCGCGGTGGTCGGCGAGCGCTCGGCCCGCCGCCCCGGCCCCGACGGCCTCTGGGACTGGCCCGATCTGGCCGTGGTGGAACTCCTCGACGCCCAAGGCAACCGCGAGATCCGCCACCCGCTCCCGCGCCTCGACCTCGACCCGCAGACCCCGGCCGGGCCCGCGCGGCGACGCGCGATCGTCGCCGTCAGGCCCAACCCGAGGGACGCCGCGTCCGAGCCGCGCCTGCGCGGCGTCGACTTCACCTGGGAGAGCATCGACGACCAGGGCTTCTGGTGGCTCACCGAAGGACACGCGCTCCCCGGCATGTCCGGCGGCATGCTCATCGACCCCGACCGGGGCGCCGTCTGCGCCGTCATCAACAACAGCCGCGGCCTCAGCGCCGCGATCGGCTCGGTCGCCACCCCCCTCTCCGTGCTCGGCGACGGCATCGGAGCGCAGCTGCGCGAGCGGGCCGCGACCGGCTTCGCCGCCGTCCCCCAATGGGACGGCGCCTTCGCACGCCGCATCGACACCCCCTGGCGGGACGCCTGGAACCCCGGCGTCACCGCCCGCCACTTCGTGGGCCGCACCCCGGAACTCAAGCAGCTCCAGGACAACCTCGAGCAGGCCGACGGCCTCGCCGCCGTCCAGTCCATCGGCGGATTCGGCGGCGTCGGCAAGACCGCCCTGGCCGTCGCCTTCGCCGAACGCTGCCGCGACCGCTTCGACGGCCGGGTCTTCCACGACTTCGAGTCCTACCGGCACGCCCGGGCCGACACCGCCTCCGACGCGCTCGGATCCGTGCTCACCGGCATCGGCGCGGCCACCCCGAAAGAAGTCGAACTGCTCGACCACCGCGCCCGCGCCGACCGCTGGCGGGCCGCCGCCGCCGGACGGCGCCTGCTCATGGTCTGGGACAACGTGGACAGCCTCGAACAGCTCGACGGCATGCTCATCCGCTCCGACGGCTGCGCCACGATCGTCACCACCCGCGACCGCATCCGCATCGACGACGAGGACCGCGTCCTGCGCCTCGACGTGCTCGAAGAGGCCGACGCGATCAGGATGTTCGGCGAGATCGCCGGCGAGACCCACCCGGCGCGACTGGTCGCCGAACTCGTGCGCCGCGACCTCTGCGTTCCGGTCCTCATCGCCACGCACGCAAGGGAAGTGGTGAACGAGGAGGTCGCGCTCGAGGAGATCATCGACGACCTGCCCGAGCCCTCCGCGCCGCGGACCAGCTCCGGCTCCTACTTGCAGCGGGACGTGTTCGACCGCCTCGTCGGCTCGTATCGGCGGCTCGATCCCGAAGAGCGCGCGGCGTTCCGGGCCTTCGGCGCGCACCCAGGCGCCGTCGCGACTCTCGGGAGCCTGGCGGCCGCGATGGAGTGCACCGGCCAGGAGGCCTCGCGGCGCATGGGCGGCCTCGTGCGCGCCGGCCTGGCCGAACGCGACCTCAGCGAGAGCAGCGGCGGCGAGCGCGATCTGCGGCGGTACCGGGCCCACGACCTCCTGCGCGTCTACGGGGCGCACCTCGCCGAAGAACAGGACGACCTCACCGGTTCGCGGGCGGCACTGGCGCAGCACTACCTCGACCGGCTCGGCCGCGACTTCGGCAACCGGCCCGACTGGTTCGCCGCCGAGGTCGAGACCATCCGGGCCCTCTGCGTCGCCGACACCTCCGCGCGATACGCGCACCTCGGCCGGTTCCTCGGCTACCGCGGCCTGCGTTACAGCCGCTACGACGCCGCCGAGACCGGGTTCCGCCAAGCCGAGCGCATCGACCGCGAACGGGGCGACGGACGGCGCACGGGCCACTCGCTGTGGGGCCTCGGCGAGGTCGCACGGCTGCGGGGGCAACTGGACGCGGCCGAAGCGCACTATTTTGCGGCGCTTGGGCACTCGGAGACCGCCGGAGATCCCGGCGGGATCGGGAACGCGCGGCGCGGACTGGCCGAGGTGTCCCAGCTGCGCGGCGACGCCGCACCGGCCGAGACCCACTACGCGGCCGCTATGGACGCGTACAGCGAAGGCGGCTTCACACACCGGATGATCTATGTGGAGCGCGGCCTCGCGCGGGTCGCGAAGCTCCGGGGGGACTTCGCGCTCGCGGCCGAGCGGTTCAGGACCGCCCTCGAAGCCTCACGCGCCGAAGGGGACGACTACGGCATCGCGTTCGCGGTCCTGGGCCTGGGCGACGCGCTGCTGGCCGGAGGCGACCTGGACGGGGCCGAGGAGCGCTACCGCGAGTCGATGGCCATGTTCGACACGAACGGCGACCCGATCGGGTCGGCCTGCGCCATGCACGGACTCGGCAACATCGCACGGGGCCAAGGCGACACGGAACTGGCGCGGGAGCGACTGGAAGCCGCCCGCGAGGCCTACCGGAAGCACCACGCGGCCCGGAACCTCGAAGAGCTCGCCGCCGACTTCGCACAGCTGGAAGCGGCCGAGCGGGCCGCGGAGGTGCACTGAGCGTCCGGCTCCGCCGAACCACTCAGCGTCCCGCTCCGCTGAGCCTCATTGAGCGTCCCGCTCCGCTGAGCCTCATTGAGCGTCCCGCTCCTCCAGGGCGCGCTCGTAGGCCAGCAGCGTGTCCACGAACAGGCGGCGCTGATCACTCGTCAAGGGCGCCAGAGCTTTACGCCAGGCGGCGGCGCTGCCGGCGAGCCAGGCCTCGATCTCGGGGCGCATCGCGACGGTGATGCTGACGATGCGGCGGCGCCGGTCGGCCTCGTCCTCGCGGCGCTCCAGCACGCCCTTGCGGCTGAGTTCGGCGACCATGAGGCTCACGGTCGTGGGGGCGACCTCGAGGCGCACGGCGAGGTCGTTCACGGTGGCCGGGCCGTCGAAGAGCAGCAGCGCGAGGAGCGAGAGGTGGCGCGGGCTCAGCTCGAGGGAGCGCACGCGCTCGGGCACGGGCAGGCGTTTGGCGCGGCCGACCATGCGCGGCATGAGGAGCAGGAGCTCGCGGATCGAGTCGTCGACGTTCCCAGGGCTTGACACGAGCACGCCTCCAGATTATCTTTGCTATCAAATAATGTTTGCTTGCAAAGCAAATAGGTTCCAGGATCATGCTACCCGAGGGCGCGCCACGCGCCCTGCGCTCGCATGCCCTCGGGCCGCCCACCCACCAAGAGGAGCAACACCCATGACCATCCTCGACGGCACCGTTCTCGTCACCGGCGCCCGCGGCAACATCGGCTCCCGCCTCACCGCCCACCTCGCCGCGGCCGGACACCACGTGCGCGCCACCGCCCGAGACGCCGGCAGTCTCCGCGTGCCCGAAGGAGTCGAGACCACCGCACTCGACCTCACCGACCCGACCACGGCCGAAGCCGCACTCGACGGCGTCCGCACCGCGTTCCTCTACCCCACCTTCGGCGACATCACCGGATTCCTCACGGCCGCAGTCAAAGCCGACGTCGAACACGTAGTGCTCCTGTCCTCCCCCGGCGCATACGACCCGATCGAGCACGCCGGTCCGATCGGCCAGGCGCACAAGGCCATCGAAGCCGCCGTCCGCGAATCCGGGCTCGAGCACACCGTGCTCTACCCGTCCTGGCTCGCCACCAACACCACCCGTGATTGGGGCGATCAGATCCGCGCGGGGAAGGTGTCGATCGCCCACCTCGAATGGCGGATCAACCCGATCCACCTCGACGATGTGGCCGAAGTGGCCGCCGACCTGCTCACGCGCGAGCAGTTCCGGGGCCGCAGCCTCATCATCACCGGACCGGAGTCGCTCACCCAGCGCGAGGTCATCGCGCAGATCGGCGAGGCGCTGGGGAAGCCGATCGAGGTCGAGGAGTTGACGCACGAGCAGGCGCTGGCGGGCAAGCCGGAGTGGTTCCCCGAGGCGGTGTTCGCCTCGCTCTTGGAGGTGGCCGCGAACCTCGGGGATCGCCCGGCCACGGTGAACAACAACGTGGAGCGCGTGACGGGGCACCCGGCGCGGACGTTCGCACAGTGGCTGCGGGACAACGGGTCCGACCTCTAGTCTTCGGCCACTGATCGGGCCGGAGCGGGCCCTTGGGGGCCTGCTCCGGCCGGATCGCGCCTGGTCAGGGGCGCTTCAAGAAGATGCCGAGGATGACCGCGGCCAGGGGTACGGCACAGAGGACGGTGAAGACGCCCTCGGGACCGTGGCGTTCGGCGATGAGGCCGTAGGCCGGGGCGAAGAGGCCGCCCGCGCTCATGGCCAGGCCGAGGGTGACGCCCGCGGCGGTGCCGGGACGGGTCGGCAGGTAGTCCTGGGCGAGCTTGACGAGCACGGCGAACGGGATGTTGATCGCGATGCCCACGGCGAGTGCGAGGATCAGCGGCGCGTACTCGCCGGGGGTGATCCGCAGGGCGATGAGCAGCGGGATGATGAGGATCCCGCCGATCCGGGTGGTGCGGACGGCGCCGAACCGGTCGGCGAGTCGTCCGCCGAGGAGGGTGCCGATGACGCTGCCGAGCATGAAGCCCGCCAAGGCGATCCCGGCGACCGCGTGGCCCGCGCCGAGGTGGCGGATCCAGTAGAGCTCGATGAAGGTGATGATGCCGACCCACAGGAGCGAGCGGACCACCTCGATCGCGGTGAGGACCGCGAACGGGCCCCACCGGTCCGTCCCGGTGCGGGCCTTCGCCGGTGCCGCGGTCGCGCGGGTGTGCTTGCGGAGCATGACGAACGCGATGAGGACCGCGGGCGGGATGAACAGCGCGGTCGCGCCGACGCCCATCGCCATGAGCGCCGGGGTGGCCAGGACCGGGGCGAGGAAGAACCCGACGCTGCCGCCCGCGGCGAAGATGCTCATGGCCGCGGCACTGTCGTCGGAGGCGCTGTTGCCGGAGGCACTGTTGTCAGAGGCGCTGTCCCCGGCCGCCTCCCGCGCGCCCTTTCCCGCCGCCGGGTGGAACATGGCGACACCGAGCCCTGAGAGGAAGATGAGCGCGAGCACCAGCGGGTACGGTCCGGCGAGCCCGGAGAGGCCGAGGCCGATCCCGGCGAGGGCGACGCCCGCGGGGGCGAACCAGTCGAGGCGGCGGCGGTCGACGGCGATGCCGAAGAACGGCTGCGGGATCGAGGCGCCGAGCGCGGCGGCGAGGGTGAGGCCGGTGGCGGCGACGTAGCCGTACCCGCGGTCGAGCACGAAATAGGGCACGCAGGCGGGCACGAGGCCCTGGTACATGTCGTCGACGGCGTGGGCGGTGCCCCACAGCCACATGCGCCGCAGCGGCGACGGGCGGGCTTCCCCGGCTTCGGCCAGGGCAGCGGTCTGGGTCATGTTCGGTACTCCTTGTCCGTGTAGACCAAGGATTCCGACTCGACCGAGCCTCCGGCTAACGGTATTCTGCCGAGTTATGTCGATAGACGGCCAGATCATTCCGAGCAGGCCGATCCGGATGCTCTCGCATCTGGAGCGGATCGACTGGCACCGCCACGACGGCCACCAGCTGATCTACCCCAGGCGCGGCGTGCTGCGCGTGTTCACGGCCTCGGGCGTGTGGGTCGTGCCGCCCTCGCAGGGCGTGTGGATCCCGGCCGGGACCGACCACGCGCACCGCGCGTGCGGGACGACCGAGATGCGCGCGATCCTGTTCGCCGTCGAAAGCCCCGGCCCCTTCATCGACCACCCGTCGGTGCTGGCGTTCACGCCGCTGCTGCGCGAGGCCGTCACGTGCCTGACGGACGACGCCGCGCTGGAGGCGGCGACCCGCGGCCACCTCGAACGGGTCGTCCTCGATCTGCTCCGCAGAGTGGAAGCGCCGCAACGGTTCCTGCCCGCGCTGCTGGATCCGCGCCTGCGCGAGGTGGTCGCGCTCTTGGAGGACGACCCGGCCGACCGCCGGACCCTGGCGCAGCTCGGGACGGCCGTGGGCGCCTCCGAGCGCACGCTCAGCCGCCTGTTCCGGGAGCAGGCGGGGATGACGTTCGCGCAGTGGCGCGGCCAGTTCCGGCTGCATCACGCCCTCGTGCTCCTCGCGGAAGGACACCAGGTCACGCGTATCGCGGGCGCGTGCGGGTATGCGAGCCCGAGCGCGTTCATCGGCGGGTTCCGGGAGGCGTTCGGCCTCACGCCCGGGGAGTACCTGCGGCGTGAGCCGGACCTTCGCCTGTAGACGGGCATTGCCTTGATGACGCTTTCCGGCTATTCTATGACGACGTCATTATATCGATTCAATTCGATATTTCGATGTGAATCAGCCGTTCGAGCGCGGGTAACCGGCACGCCGCGCCGACGCACCTCCCTCTGTGCCACTGCGTCTTTCGCGCGACCTTCCGGCGCCCAATTGCCGGTGCGGTCGCGGTCGGGCGCGCCCTCACCATCAGATACGGAGTGACCATGAACAAGTCGAACTCTCCACGGGCGAGACGCCTGCGAGCCCCCGCAGCGGCGGTGATCGGTCTGGTCGCCGCTGCGGCGACAACACTCGTGGCGATGCACGGCGCAGACGCCGCCACCGTCCGCTACGAGGCCGAAAGCTCCCCGGCCACCTGCGACGGCGCGATCGAATCGAACCACACCGGATATTCGGGCAGCGGCTTCTGCAACGTCAACAACGCGACCGGTGCCGCCTCCCAGTTCACCGTGAACGCCGCGAGCGCAGGCACCGCCACGTTGGCGATCCGGTACGCCCACGGCGGCACCGACTCCCGCCCGGCGAACATCGTGGTGAACGGCGCGACCGTGCAGACGGCCAGCGCGTTCGCCGCGACCGGCGCGTGGACCACCTGGTCGACGATGACGGTCGCCGTCCCGGTGAACGCCGGGAACAACACGGTCCGCCTGGAGGCGTCCACCAGCACCGGCCTGGCGAACATCGACTACGTCGAGCTCACGGACGGGACCCCGTCCCAGACCGGGGCCGTGATGGAGGACCTCGGCCGCGGCGTCACCGTCGTGCCTTCAGGCGGCGGCAGCCTCGTGAGCTGGCGCCTCCTCGGCACCGACTCCTCGAGCACCGCGTTCAACGTGTACCGCAACGGGACCCTGCTCAACAGCTCGCCGATCATCGGCGCGACCAACTACCTCGACTCGGGCGGCAGCGGCACGTACACCGTCGCTGCCGTTAACGGCGGCACCGTCGGTTCCCAGGCGGGTGCGGAGGCGACCTTCAACTCCAGCGGCTACAAGGACATCCCGATCCAGCGCCCGGCCGGCGGCACGACCCCGTCGGGCGAGGCCTATACGTACAACGCCAACGACATGAGCGTGGGCGACCTCGACGGCGACGGGCAGTACGAGTACCTCGTCAAGTGGGACCCGAGCAACGCCAAGGACAACTCCCAGTCCGGCTACACCGGGAACGTCTACATCGACGCGTACGAGCTGAGCGGCCAGCGGCTGTGGCGGATCGACCTGGGCCGCAACATCAGGGCCGGGGCGCACTACACGCAGTTCCAGGTGTACGACTACGACTCGGACGGCGACGCCGAGATCGCCATGAAGACCTCTGACGCCACCGTCTCGGGCACTGGGCAGGTCATCGGCTCCTCCGGCGCGGACCACCGCAACTCCGGCGGGTACATCCTCTCCGGGCCCGAGTACCTGACGATCTTCAACGGCGCCAACGGGGCCGTCCTCGACACGATCAACTACCAGCCGGGGCGCGGCACGGTCGCGGACTGGGGCGACGGCTACGGCAACCGCGTGGACCGGTTCCTCGCGGGCACCGCCTACTTGGACGGCCAGCACCCGAGCATGGTGTTCGCGCGGGGCTACTACACGCGCAGCGTGATCTGGACGGTCGACTTCAACGGCACGGACCTGGTGTCCCGCTGGGTGTTCGACTCGAACTCGGCGGGTAGCCAGTACACCGGGCAAGGGGCGCACAGCCTCTCGATCGCCGATCTCAACGGCGACGGCCGCCAGGACATCGTGTACGGCGCGATGGCCGTGAACGCTACCGGCGGGGCCCTGTACAACACGGGCTTCGGTCACGGCGACGCGCTGCACGTCTCGGACTTCGTGCCGAGCCGGGCGGGCCAGGAGGTCTTCATGCCGCACGAGAGTGCGAGCGAGCCCTCGTCGAGCCTGAACGGGTCGAACGGGGCGATCCTCTTCCAGACGCCGGCGAGCGGCGACAACGGTCGCGGGGTGGCGGCGAACATCCTCTCGTCGAACGCCGGAGCGGAATACTGGTCGGCGAACGTCAGCGGCCTGCTGAACGCCTCGGGCGCCAACATCGGCACGAAGCCCGGCTCGATCAACTTCCTGAGCTGGTGGGACGGCGACGGTGAACGCGAGCTGCTCGACGGCACCGCGATCACCAACTACTCCCCCGCCGGGACGCTGCTGTCGGGTTCGGGGGTCGCGTCGAACAACGGCACGAAGGCCACGCCGGGCCTCTCGGCCGACATCTTCGGCGACTGGCGCGAAGAGGTCGTCTGGCGCACGAGCGACAACAGCGCGCTGCGCATCTACGCCACGCCCAGCACCACCAACCTGCGCATCGCCACGTTGATGCACGACCCGCAGTACCGCGTGGCGATCGCCTGGCAGAACACGGCTTACAACCAGCCGCCGCACCCGAGCTTCTACATCGGCTCGGACGTCACGAGCTACCCGTTCCCGTCCATCACCACGCCTTGATTCACCTCCGAGAAGCGGGCCCGCGACCTGCGTCGCGGGCCCCGGCCTTTGCAGCGATGAATTCGGGCGCCGCGGATCGTCTCCACTGGTAATGAACGCCGACAACGAGGAGCGAGAGCGCATGTCCGAATCCAAGATCGATTTCAAGCCCGTCACCGACCAGGTCGCGGCGCTGCTCGACGGCGTGGACGACACGCGCGTGTCCGATCCCACCCCGTGCGGGCATTACACGCAGGCGCAGCTGATCAATCACCTGGTCGGCCTGTGCCTGGCGTTCACCGCGGCGGCGCGAGGCGAAAGCGGCCCGCACAACGACGCCCCGCCGTCCGAGCCGGAGAAGGCGTTGGAGCCGTACTGGCGGCCGGAACTGCAGCACCGATTGGCGACGCTCGCCGAGGCCTGGAGCCTTGACGCCGCTTGGGAAGGCGAGACGATCGCGGGTGGCGTGACCCTTCCCGCCGCCGTGATGGGCCTGGTGGCGCTCAATGAGGTCGCCATCCACGGATGGGATCTCGCCCGCGCCACGGGCCAGCGCTACGAACTCGACCCCGCCGTCGTCGCGACCCTCACGGCCTTCGTCGGCCAGGACGCCCACGACCAGGCCGCCCGCGACGGCATCTACGGGCCGGTCGTGGAACTCGAAGGCGACGCCTCCGCGCAAGACCACCTCATCGCCCTCACCGGCCGCGACCCCGCCTGGCACGCCTGACCTGTGATTCGTTGCACCCCTGCGCTTCTCGTCGCGAATGCGAGGTTCCCGCATTCGCGACGCGACCTGCGTCTTTTGCGCCGCTTACGCTTCGCCTCCGCTGACTGGACAGCAGCCGGCCCCGTCACGTCCGTGACGGGGCCGGCTGCGTTCAGCGAAACGGGGTAGCGCCCGTTGAGGGGCGGCAGACCATGAAGACCCGTTGCTCCTGCTGTTCGACGAAGGCGCGTTTGACGTCGACGTCATCGGTGAGCGGCAGTCGTCCGAGATCGGCGGCCAATTGGAAGAAGCCGTCGCCGGGAAGACCCGTGCCTTCCTCGCGGACCAGGACCGAGATCATGAGACCCAGCCCGAAGGCCTTGGAGTGCTGGACGGTGATGGCATCGCAGAGCTTGCCGACCTGACCTGGGACATCGGCCCCTTTGAAAGGCCGGCCGAGTTCGCGGTGCAGATCGTCATAGGAAAGCGTTTCACCCCGTGAGGCGTAGCGCTTGAGCACCTGCAGTCCGGTTTCGATGAGAACGGAATCGTCATGTTCCATGGCGGGCCTGCTTCAAGAAGAATGCGAACGGACCCGATTAGGGATTGACCTCGACCGTAACACGATTATCCCGCCGGCATCGGGACGTGGCCGAGGCCGCCCGGAACGGCGCGAGCCTACGGCTGCCGGTAGACGGCGAACGCCGCCTCGCACTCCCAGCTCTCGAAGATGCGTCACCTCGCTCAGTCCCTCATCGACTGTCGCGCGCCTCCATGCGAAGTCGGGCGTTGAAGGGAATCACGGCCGCCCAAGCCGACCACTGCGTGTCTTCGTGACCACACTTCACGTATACGGCACCGGTACGATTACAGGACGAACTCCCCTCCCTTTGGAGCCTGGAATGGCAGCCACCCCGCCGCCCGATTGGCAACGCGTCCCCGGCGCGAGCCGGGCCCACCTGCTCGTCAACGCCGCCCAGAACGACAACTCCTCGAACGGGAAACCTCCCGGCCGTTTCAAGAAGTTCCTGTCGAAACCCCTGGTGTGGGCCCTGGCCCTCGTGCTCGGAGCGATCGGCGCTTTCGTCACCAACTACGTGACCAAGTCGCTGGAGACCGTCGTCGTCGACACGTTCACCGACCCGATCCTCTTGTACGACGTGCACCAGCTCGAGCCCGTGGGCCGCGACGAGTCGGGGTTCGTCGTGCCCGGCAGCCACAGCGACCTCGAAGCGGTCGAATGGGATCCCGGCTTCGGCAGCGCGGAAGACGGAGGCATTCCCACCGCCTCATGGGCTTACGAGCAGGGCGGCACCTCTGCCGGGTGGGGCACATGGGAAGTCGTCCTAGAGGCGACACGGGAAACCGAGATCACCATCGTCGACATCCGCCCCGAGAACATCGAGTGCGCCGCCCCTGCGAGCGGCACGCTCTTCATCTTCGGATCCCAGGGAGGGGAGGCACCGATGCAATTGGGCACCACCATCGACGCCGCCCTGCCCGAGTTCAAGGTGCTCCCTGAGGACTGGAACCTGCTCCCCGACTCCGAGCCGGACCAGACCCTGATGACCTTCCCCGCATATGGGGACACCACCCAGCTCTCCCTCGCCCCGGGCGACCAGGAAGTCGTGCGGTTCTTCGCGCACGCCGCCTCGCAGAGCTGCACTTGGGATGTCGCCCTCGAATACGCGACTGGCGGGGAATACCAGACCGCCGTGCTCAGTCCGACCGGCGAGAACGCCTTCGCCCTGGCGGCGCTGCTACCCCCGGAGCAATACGACACGGTCGTCATCCCCTACACCTACTGCGAGGACCTCGAAGGCCATGCGGTCACCGGGGAGGAGGCCGCACGGATCATCGAGGAGGCGCATTCCGATGACTTCAAGGCCGACTGCGGGTGAGCGCCGCCCAAGTCCCCGAACGGAAGACAACAGACACGTCGCTCTACGAGTGCGGCAGGCCGGTCTCCGTCCACGCTTAGGTCGAGGACGTTAGGCGCGGGCCCACAACGTCATCTCGAAGGTCGCCTGCAAGCCCGGATACTCGTCGGTGGCGGGTTCGACCGAGGTGAGATCGGCTAGGACGATCTGTCCGTCACTGGTCAGCATGCACAGCAGCTGTCCTTCGCTGAACCAGGTCTCGTGGGGTGACCTCGGATCGATGACTTTGCCCAGATTGAGCTGGATATCTGCGAAATCGGCCTGGCATGAGGCCGCGTCGAACTCGGTGCCCTCGGCCCAGAGCGATCCGAAGCTGTTCTCGCCGGAGTCCAAGTGGACGAGGCCCTCCTCAAAGCAAGGGTCCCAGATCAAGTCGACGTGATCGGCGCTTTCGCCGATCGAGGCCGGTTCGGTTTGGAAGGTGCCGTCCGCGCCGACGGCGTCGAGCTCGAACCCGAGCCCGCCGCAGGCATCGGTGCCGCTTAGGAAGCTGTCGAGGTAGAGGGTCTGCTCCTCGTACACGGTGATCCAGGTGCCCTCGGCCGATGGAACGGCCTCGGTGGTGTCGGATGGGTCAGGAGCCGACGCCGACTCGGTCGGCGTGCCGGTGACCGTGATGTCAGACGGAGAAGCGCCACCGATCGGAGTCGCGGTGTCGTCTTCGGTTCCGGGGAGCCGGATTTCAATGATGCCGATCGCGTTTGCGATGAAGCCCAACAGGACCATGATGGCCGCGACGAGGCCGCCGACGAGGCTGTACTGCTTCCAGTTGATGGCGGAGGGTTCGCTCATTGACTCAGCGTAACGGGCTGGACGTGGACGGGCTTGCCACCAAGCCGCACCACCGAAGATCTTGGCCGGGATCCGCTTCCCGTTGATGGCACTGTTCGCTGGTGCCCTAGGCGACAGGCTCGGCGAAGACCCGGCTCGGGAAGAAATCGAGGAATTCGTGGCCGAAATGCGCCACGACTATCGAAACGCCGAGCCGAAAGTCGGCTTCCTTGCGCTCGAGGCAATGGTCCGAGCGGTCTACGGGGAGGATCACCTGATCGATGACCTCTCCCCCAAGGATGAGTACCTTGTACAGGTTCCGACGATCGTCAAGATCGTTGCGCAGTCCGCCAAGATGAAGGCGCAGTTGGACGACTATCTGGCCGATGCGGAAGTACTTGCCGCAGAGTGGCAGAGCGAGGCGTAGCGCAGCTCACGGTCACCAATGCATCAAGGGGGCAAGGTCGAAGTCCTTGTCCCCCTTGGTGTTTCAAGAAACCTCTAGACGCTCTGGTCTCGTAAGTTGACACGTAAGTTTTTGGCGCGTCATCATCGAAGAAGGTTCGCGCAATTGCAAGCGAGTCGAATTCTTACGTCTCGAACGGAGAATCTTACGACGCATCCACATCACATTGACCTTCATAGATAGGCCAGAATGTAAACGCCGCCCGGTGGACCGAAGTTTGGTAGCCGAGGACCACCGGGCGGCTCCAACAACAGAAGGAGACCTTCCGTGTCGTCTACGACGATACGCTATTCGGGCGTACCTGAAAACAGCCATTCCCACCGCTCCAACTCCGACGCTTCCGCCTACGCCGGCCTTCGCCGACGGGTCGACGGGTTCTACGACTGGGCGGGCCGCCGCCTCCTCCTCGCCGACGGATCACCCGATCCGATGACCCCGGGCGCCTACCGGTACCAACACAGCCCCGACCTGTGCGATCTCGCCGCAGCCGAAACCGACCCGAACTCCCCGCGCTACGAGCCTCCGCACCTGCGTCACCAGCCCGGCGACACCTGGGAGATCGGCGGCAAGCCGCGCGACCCCGACGACCCTGGCGTGTTCGGCTCCCCTGGCTGGCAGCCGGACTCCCGCACCGGCCGCCACCGTCGCGGCGAACTGCCCGACCCGAACCCGCCACTCGATGGCGATGCGAAAACCGAACGCGCCGTTCGCGACAGCGCGACTCCGTCGCTTCCACGCAGCCCGAGGTTCTGGAGCGGCCCGGGTCGGTCGTCTGCTCGGTCCTGGACGGAGGAGAGCGGCGAGGAAGAACAGGCGGGTGCCGAAGTGCCGCAAGAAAAACCGTACCGGTTCTCAAAGCTCCGCGAAGACGCCTGGAGCCAGTTCCTTCTCAAGTCCGAGCCGCTCGCCGCCGCACACCTCACCGCCAACCACACGACCCAGTCGGCACTTGAGCGCGAGTGCGGGGCGGTCCTGCGCCCGTGGATCCAGCTCATCCGCTGGATCATCGCCGTGATCCGCGGCCCGGAAACGGTCGAACCCGAGCCCGAACCGGAATCCGAGCGGCGCAAGTCGAGCCCACAGCCTCGGCGCTATCCGGGATCACTTATGGCCCAAGCGATCAACGGGGCCCGCAGGGCTCGCGCCGAGCAGGAGGACCCGAACTGCGACGCCGCCAGCGAACGGCACTGGCGCGAACGACCACGCCAGGAACGGCGCAGGCCGCAGAACTCGCCATTCGTCCGCGACTGGGAGAAGCACTTCGACCGCGGCAATCTGACCGAAGGTGTGACCGGCGGTCTGACCAGCGCTCAGATCGGAGGCCCGGCATGGGCGTAGGACGACTTGCGCCGCATCGGGTCCGAGCCGAGTACGCCCGTGCGCTCGCCTCGAACCCGCTCCCGGTCCGCTCGCACGCGGGGTCCGACCCTCGGGCGCTGGTGATGATCGCCTCGGCGGTCGTCGCCGACCGCGAGCTGCACTTCGGGATCCTCCCCCACCACCCGCGGCTGTGGGTGGTCTTCGCCGACCACGACCCGCCGATCCTCGGTCACCTCACGGGCCTGACCGATGCCACTTACGGCCCGGGGCTCGACACGACCGACGCTCCGGGCGAGCCCGAACTCCACATCGCCGCGCGCGAACACCTCGGCTGGGCCGGGGCCGAAGGCCGCCGCGCGCAAATCGAACGGGCGGCCGTCACCGCCTGGCAAGCGGCCCAACGAGTATGCGAAGGGTAGGGAACCAATGAACCGAGAAACAGCCAACACGCTCTTCCAAGCCCACGCCACGGCCCGCCTCCGCGGCGACACCGCCGAAGCATCCCGCCTGGCCTCCCTCATCGGCCCGGAACTGCACATGAAGCACGCGGTGTTCTTGACCGCCCTGCTCGCGGGAATCATCGTCGAGGAATACGGGTCCCAGCCCGACCCCTCAGACCTCTCCCAACTCACCAAACGCCTGCACGACGAACATTTCGGGCCCGGCTCGACCTTCAACGCCCTCTACGCCGAGGCGATGATCCGGGCCGTCTGCGGGGACTCGGTCCTGCTCACCGAGATCCCGTTCGCCGAACAGCCCAGTTACATGTGGGCCGTGATGACCGAACTCGTCGATCCGGCCATCACCGAAGCCGAACTCACCGAGCGCTTCGACCTCGCCGAAGAAGCCGGCATGAACTGGATGAGCGAGACCCTCGAGTCCACGATTCGGAATCACCCCAAGCGAAGCGGGCAGCCGACCGAGCAGCGGCAGTCGAGCTCCGATTCGTCCGAAAAGGAGTCCGCATGAAGCCGTACGACTTGCAACGCCGGCACCTCGCCGCGCTCATCGCCGGAGACCTCGAAGCCTCAGCGAGGCTCCGCGAGCGGATCGGTCCTCGCGGCGACGACACGGCCGCCGACTTCCTCCGCGCCGCCACCGCCGTCAGCCTCGAATACCGCTTCGGTCCGGGTGCCGGGCTCGGAGCGGGCCCGATCGACTACGACGAACTCGCCGAGTTCATGGCCGAGCTGCGTCGAGCCGGGCAAGGGACGGAACCGCCGCCGAACTACCTCGCCGTCGAAGCGGTCGTTCGGTCCCTGTACGGGGAACCGCACCTGATCGAACCCCTTGAGCGCCAACGACGCAGCCAAGCGCTGTACACAGCGCTGAGGCACCAGGTACACCGCCACCCATGGCTCGCCGCCAACGCGGAATGGGTGGTCGAACGCGCGAAGCAAACCGCAGTGATCTGGCTCCTCGGCCGTCCGGTGGCCGACTGAGGAAGGTAAGGGGCCGGTCGATCTACAGGGATCGACCGGCCCTGCTCCATTTGCCCTGCCGCCCTGGAACAGCCCGCGATTTGCTCGGCGAACTACTCGATCGTGGATCGCAGGGTCTTCCTTGCCGCGAAGACGAAGAACTGCCAGGGCGCGCCTGTTCCAGGCCGCCCCGCATGCGAATACCTCAAGGCGCCATGTCAACCGCAAAGGCCTACAAGGCCGGTGGGAACCGACTCCGCAGGAGTGAAATTGCGATCGCATATACCTCAATAAATGCGACGTGCGTTGACCCGTTTCATTGCAGCCGCTTTCGTCGCTTGACAGGTTCGGAGACGGGGTGCACGATGGAGCGACTTCCGCTCCCACGTAAGGACACCCATGGGTCGCCCGATTACCGTCGCGGATCTCGCGCGCGCTGCAATGAAGCAAGTCGCACCGGCTGAATCCGGGGCCCTCGAGGTCTATATCGCCGCCTATGAACAGGATCCGCGAATCGTCGACGTTGCCGAGCGGGACGGGGCGGACAGTACCGGGTTCGGCGAGATCCTGGATTCCGTGGTTCCGTACGTAGTTGTCATCTGCCATTTCATCCTCGAGCAAGTGGCGGCGGGGGCGGCGGTCGACTCCGCGAAGGAGGGACTCCGGAAGCGGACCGAGTCGCTGTTCACACGTTTCAGGAAACGGCGGGTTCCGGAGCTCGATACTCAGGCAGCGCGCCGACTGACGCCGGACCAACTCCGCGAAATACGCGCATCGGCCTATCGCAAAGCCAGGCAAATGCAAATGTCGCACGACCAATCCGAGCTTCTGGCTGACGCGATCGTCGGAGCGATCGCCGCATCGGAATAGTCGTATCCGGCATTGC
Organism: uncultured Actinomycetota bacterium; assembly: GCA_963740955.1. Taxonomy (GTDB): domain Bacteria; phylum Actinomycetota; class Actinomycetes; order Mycobacteriales; family Micromonosporaceae; genus Glycomyces. The sequence continues at coordinate 325,773 of CAVUGC010000020.1, read as the reverse complement.
CGACCGAATAGCGATCCTCCAGATTGAGTGGATATGACCGAGCTTCCCGATTCCTCTGCCGAGCCCGAGTCTGACGCGCCGACCGCCACCGGGGATGCCGATTCCGGACACCCGGGTCCCGGCGACATCCATGACATCACTCTGCTCCAGCGAGCGATCCTGCTGCCCGACGATGCCACGGCACGGCTGTGGCTGCTGTTCTCGGCCTTGCTCTCCATCGTGATGTACATCCAGATCGTCGCGAGCCTTGGGCTGGTCATGCTTCCACTGGAGACGTGTTTCGCGCAGGCGGCGGAAGCGGTTCCGGACGTGCGCACGCTCGACGACTTTGAACGGTGGGCCGCCGTTTACGAGCCATGCTCAGCCCCCTACTACCGCGAAGCCGCCGCCGATTCGCTCGGGCTTGGCGGCCCATGCCTGACCTTCCTCGCGACGGTGGCGACCCTCGGTCCTTGGCTGATACGCCGGGGCCGGCAGCAGCCGCTCGCCAAGGTCGGCGGCTCAGAAGCAGTGCGAGACATGGTGTGGCAGACCGTGTTGCTCATGCGCCCCAAGAAGCTCCCGATCCTCTACTTCGACGGACGCTCGCGGTTCCCGGCCGCCATCGGCGGTACCCCGCGCGATCCCACCATGGCGCTTGGGCCGGGCATGTTCTCCCTGGCCACGAACAACCGGCCGGCCTTCGATGCCATCGTGCTCCACGAGACGGCCCATCTCCTGTCGGCCGACTACACCAGGTCGTATCTGGCGCGCGCGGCCTTCCGCGTCATTTTCTACAGCAACGTCATCGTCATGCCGCTGGCCGCCTTGGTGCTCCTCGCGTCCGGCCAAGTGCTGGGGGCCGTGACCTCCCTGGCCCAGACCGCTGCGGTCGTCATGATCGCCTTCGCCGGCATGCGCGGGTTCGACCGCCAACGCGAGTTCTACGCGGACGCCCGAGCCGCTGTGGTGATGGGGAGCACCGACGGCATCCGTGCGGGGATGCTGAGCCCTCATTCCCGCCCTCATCCGAACCTGCTGGGTGTCTTCCGGACCCATCCGACCGGTACTCATCGGCTTCGGGCTTTGCAGCGCCCAAGCGCGGCGCTGCGGTTCGGCCCGTGGGCGGCCCTGGCCACGGGGATGGCGGTCGGGCTGCTGGTGCCGCTGGTCACCAACTACCTCAGCATGCTCTGGGCGGGAACTGCGGCGTTCACGCTGTCAGCGTGGATCGCCGGGGCGGCGGGTGGGCTGCTCCTCGGCAGGATCCTGTCGACCGGAATCTGGAGGAACGCACAACTCGCGGCGCTCGAACACCGACGCCACGACTGGGGGCTGCCGCACGGCTCTGCTGCTGCGGCGGGCCTCTTCCTCGGCGGGTTCCTCCCGATCGGTCTGATCGGGTTGGCCCTGCCGCTTCCCTTCTCGCCCATACTGGTCGCGCTGGTGTTCTGCACCTTGGCGGTCTATTGCGCGTGGATCGGCCTCGTGGCACGGCTCGCGGTCAGGGGCTGGGGAACGAACCCGGACGCGCCCGTTCCGCATCGGATCCTGCTCCGGGGAGCGCGGATCACCGCGATGGCGGTGGCTGCGGCGCTCCTTGGATTCCTGTACAGCATCGGTGAGATCCTCGCCGGGGTAGACCTGTTCATGAATCCGGGTGCGGAAGCGGACCTCGGGCCGGAGGCGTCCACCGACGTCTGGTTCGCCTTCGGGTACCTGGCGAACTCCATGCACCGATGGACGCTGATCGCGGCAGCAACCCTCATGGCCGCCTTGCCGGCCATTGCCGCATGGACCAAGCGAGCAGGCGCCAAGGCCGCGTTTATGGCGTTATCGTCAGCGGCCTCCACGCCCCAGGGCGGCGATCTCGCGGACGGCGTCGGCGACGGCCCGATAGTCCTTCTTGAGGATCGCGCCATGGTTGGAGGGGACCTTGGCGCTGATCAGGATGTTCGGGTTGCGCTCGACGACCTTGTGGAGGCTGGCGCGGACGATCTCCTGCTCGTCGCCCTTGCTCCCGAACGAGGTGCCCGAGGCGACCACGTACCGGGCCGGGACGGCGATGGCGTCGAGTACGGGCATGAGGTTCGCTTCACGGGCGATCCGGCCGAGTTCGATGTTGCACTGGGCCTGCTGCGCGGCGGACAGGCGCGGGGTGATGCCGGTGGGGCGCAGCAGGGTGGTGACCGGGCTCAGCCGCTTGAACAGTTTGCGGATGCGCGCTTCCACAGCGTCGGTGAGCCAGTCGTACGGTTGGGCGCCCTCGACCATGACCGCGCCCAGGCAGCGGTCGGGGCTGCGGCTGGCCCAGTGTGCGGCGACGAAGGCGCCATAGGACCAACCGACCACCAGCGCCCGGTCCACACCACGTGCCGCCAGCACGGCATCGACGTCGCGGACGCAGGTCTCGAAGGAGTAGTCGGCCGAGGTCTTGGACTGCTTACCGCGGGCGCGCTCGTCGAAGGTGATGTGGCGAAAGCCCGAGCCGAGCTCGGCGACGGTGTGCTTCCAGTATCCCTGGGTGGCGAACTGGCCGTTGCAGTAGATGATCGGAATGCCCGCGCCACCGGTGTCGGTGACGGCGAGGGCAGTGTCGTCGACCGGCATCATGCCGGTCCAGGTTGCGGGGGTGCGGGTCGTGTTCATGGCTCCTCGTTTCAGTGGCGGGTAGAGGGTGAGCAGCAGGCGAGGTCGATCACGGTGCCCCTCGCAAGATTGTCTAATGTGGATATACGTTGGACGCGGGCGTCCTGCCGGTGCGCCCGCGGAGGCGCGGTGTTGATCAGCGGCGCGACACGATCGGTGACTGCGGCTTGCGGCCGGTGCGCCGCTTGCCCGGGCACAGCAGGCCGAGCCGGAGCGGGGAGAGCCCGATGGCTGGACCGGGTGTCGATTGGTCCGGTCGTGGCCTTCGGGTTCTCGCCCGTGTCGTCATGACTTCTTGCGGATCGACTCCTGGTAGAGGTCGGCATGCGTCGGCGAGTCGCCGATCAGGCCGTCGCAGAAGGCGGCGACGTCGGGGCCGATCAGCGCCATGACGTCCTTGCCCGACGCGGCGCCGCCCTCGAAGAAGTCCACGATCTCAGACAGCAGGTCCCCGTCGTCCAACGACACCGGTCCGACCTTGAACAGATACTTCTGCATCTCCTCGTAGACGATCCGGTAGTCGGGCGGCAGCGCCTTGACCCGGGCCATGTGCACCCGCCACTGCCGCTTGCCCTCGATGATGTCCCGAATGCTCATGTCAGCCTCCCAGCCGGCTCAGCTTGCGTGCGACGTTCCGGTTCAGCTGCCTGCGCCATCGGTCTCGGTAGTCCCTCGCACCGTCGTCGCCGACCAGCGCCGCGCAGAACGCGGGGAGGTCGTCCCCCAGCGCCTCCTCGGCGCTCTGACCGTCGGCTGCCGTCGTCTCGAGCAGTCCGAGGAGGCCGTCGATGATCGGGGTCAGGTTGCGCCCGGTGAAGTCGCCGTGGAGCATCAGGTGGGCCTTGATCTGCTCCCAAGCCGGGTGGTAGTCGTCGGGCAGGGCCGCGGCGCGGGCCTCGAAGGCCCGCCAGTCCTCGGTCAGGTCGCTCCCGGTGATCCTCTCCCAGAAGGTCATGCTCAGCTCTCCTTGAGTTCGTTGATCCGTGATGACAGGTAGTCCCATCTGGCCCAGAACATCGCGAGTTCGCGACGTCCCGCGGCGTTGAGCGCGTAGAACTTGCGCGGCGGGCCCTGCCCGGAGGGTCGTTTCGCTACCTCCACGAGTCCGCGCTTCTCCAACCGCAGCAGGATGGTGTAGACCGTCCCCTCGGTGACATCGGCAAAACCAAGCTCGTTCAGTCGGCGGGTGATGGCGTACCCGTAGGTCTCCTCGGTGGCGATGATCCTGAGAACGCACCCCTCCAGCGTGCCCTTCAGCATCTCAGTCAGTCCGTCCGTGGTCATGCCCTCCGTTTCTCGGTCACGCTACCTCGTCTCACGAGGTACCACTAGATCGTATCACATAGTACTGAACGAGGGAACGAACGACTAGCCGACCGGCGGGCGTTCCACGGGGAAGGCGTAGAAGGAGTGGGATTTGCGCGTGGTGCCTACGCTGGTCGAATGCGCCCAGTGGTAGTCCTGTCAGTGCTCGGGCTGATGTTGTCCGTGGGCGACAACTGGTTTCTGGTCGAAGACCCCGACTCGGACGTGCTCACCGAGACGGAGCGCACCTATGAACGCCCTCTCCTATGCGATTTGGGCATGACCGAATGCGGTGATCAGCTCTCTTGGGGATTCGACGCCGTAGCCGCGGGCGAGACCAAGCTGGTGTTCCAGTACTGCCTCCGGACCGGCCTGGAGGATTGCGAGGCAGGCGCCGGGATGGAAGCGCCCGAACCAGTCGAATTGACCGTCATCGTGGTCGAGTGATCGCCCCGGGAACGGAGCTTCCGTCGCGGTCCTCCCACGGCGCCTGCATTCCATGCTGTTGGGTTACAGGGCAAGCGATACGGCGAACGTCAGTCGTCCATTCGGGCGGTGCGGGCGGACCGACATCCGCCCGCACGCCTACTTTCAGGACGGTGTTGCGCCGGTGATGGTGAGTTGGTAGGGGAACGGGTCGCCCACGCCGGTCTGCCACATCGTGTAGTTGCGGTGCTGCGACGGAGTCGCGGCGACGACGAGCATCATGTGGGTCTCCCCGCTTTGGAGCGAGAAGTTCGCGGTCTGCCCGGGTGCGAAGAAGGCGCTGTAGCGGACCGAGAAGTCGGCCTTCACCGCGACGAGCCGGAAGCGCCAGTCGGCGCCCGCGAGGTTGGTGGCCCCGGTGAGCTGCACGCCGACGCTGCTGGTGGTCGGGTTGAGACGGAAGATGTTGTGGCCGTACTGGTGCGGTGCGTCCGAGGCCGCGATCTGGTAGCGGTTGCTGCCGAGGCTCGTCAGCGGGTCGGTGTGGAGCGGGCGGTAGCTCCCGCCGCCGCGCCACAGGTCGGTGCGCATGGCCGCGCCCTGGTCGAAGTCGTAGACGACCTGCCGGGAGGTCATCTCGGCGATGAGCGTCGCGAACTCCGTGTGGTCGAGTTGGAGGACCCGCTTGATGGTGTCGATCGGGTGTTCGCCCTGTCGCGCCTCGTACCAGAGCCGGTCCACGGCTTCGGCGCCGTAGAGTTCGGCGATCGTGTCGAACATCAGCCAGTCTCCGTAGTAGGTCTCCTGGGCGAGCCAGCGGAAGTGCTGGCGTTCGAGGTAGTAGCCGGACCCGAGGACGACCTCGGGGCGCTTCATGCGGGCCATGTAGTTGGCGTGGGCCTCCCAGACCGGTCCGGCGACCGGGTTGCCGGCGCCCCAACCGCCGCCGTTGCCGTTGTCGATGTTGATGTCGACCGCGTACGACTGGAGGATGTGGTTGAACTCGTGGGATTCGACCCAGTCGTCCCAGATCTTGTCGTACGGCATGCAGATGTGGCCTACGCCGATGTCGTCGGGCCCGGCCCAGTTCGCGGGCGGGAGGAAGCCGTTCGACCAGGTGCCGCAGAGGTACAGGTTGATGCGGTACTGGGATCCGACGCTGTGGTCGGCGGGATCGACGAAGCCGACCTGGTCCACATAGAAGTCGTAGATCTCCTCCATGTGGTTCGCGACCCACTGCGGGTAGTTGTCGTACCCGTGCTGGCGGCCCCAGGCGACGGCGTCGATCGAGTCGCCCCAGCGGACGGTGAAGTTCTCGGACTCGACGTAGTTGTCGGTCTCGGCGCCGGCCTCGATGAGGAAGTTCGGCGTGCGGGTCTGCTTCTGCTGCTGCGGTTCTCCGGTGGGATCGGGTTCGCTGGGCGTCTCGGTCGGCGTGCTCGATCCGCCGCAGGTCGCGCCGTTGACCTTGAAGGTGCTCGGCATGGTGCCCGTGCCGGTCACGGTGAGACCGAAGAGCTCCTTGGTCTGCCCGGAGCCGACTTGGGCGTTCCAGCCCACGTCTTCACCGGTGAAGTGGGAGCCCGATTGCGTGTAGTCGACGTTCCAGGCGTTCTGGACGGTCGACCCGGACGGCAGGTCGAACTCGACCTTCCAGCCGTTGATCGACTCGGAACCGGCCTTGATGGACACTGCGGCGTTGTGCCCGGTGCCCCACTGGGAGGTGATCGAGTATTGGACGGCATCGCATGCGGCGGCAGATGCCGGGACTGCCGCCACCACTGCGACTGAGGCGGCCATGACCGCTCCAACCGTCAACCCGACGGCCCCGAGCCGCCGTTTCCGACTTCGCGTGACTTCCATGAGTGGAGCTCCTTCGTTCAGGCGCAACCACTAGGAGCGCGCCCGCGGCCGATTCCGCAGTGGACCCGCGTGAACACCCAACCCGAGTCCACGGCCCGAACCGCAATCTAATATTTACGGACGTAAATATTAGATCCCGCCGCGAACCTCGGGCACAAGCGCAGGGAATTTCTGAAACGAACCACTCTTAACAGGACAAAGCCACGTTGACCATCGCTAGGCCGCTCAGAACGCAACCACCCCAGGAGGATCGACCCGCCCGACAGGCCTCCAGTCTCGTATCCCAGATCGACCACGGCAGCGAGTGCCCATCGGGGCTTTTGTCACATGCTCACCCTAGAGTTCCGGCATGATCTTGAAGAGCTTTTACGACCTGAGCTTCGGCGTCTCCCCCGGCGGCGCCCGGAAGGACGCGCACCATATCTGCGGGACGCTCGACGAAGCCAAGGGCGCCTTGGACTCCGAATTCGAGTACTCGGCCGAGGTGTGGCTGCTCTTCAAGTACGGCGCCGAACTCTGCCTGGACGTGTACCAGCGGAATGTGCGGACGACTTCGATCGACCTCCACCCGTTCATCACGATCCGCATCGAGGGCTACCCGGACATCACCTTCCGCGGTCCGCGCGATCCGATCGGTTTCGCCGTCGCAGGGGAGGATCCGGCGGTGGTGAAGGCTCGGCTCGCCGACGCGATGTTCGAAGGCGAGTTCAACGGGAAGATCGGGGTCGACGTGGACTGGGACCGGATCACGGTTCCGGAGCTGGAGGGCGAGGTCGCGGACTACGGCGACCACGTCTTCCTCGGCGACGTTCCCGCCAAGGACCTGGAAACGCTGAAGAAGCTTGAGGACCTTGAGGATCTCGACGAGGACGGACTGGCGGACGAGCTGATCGATCTGGGATGGGTCGGCTACGGGGACCACGATTTCGACGCGTGACCGGTGGATCGGTCAGGAGCCTCGTTGAGGGCTGAACCGGAGTACAAAGGTTCTAGGAGCGGCTCCGGAGAGCGATCCAAGTCGGCGACTCCGGAGCCCCCTCTGCGATTCGTCAGGAACGACTTCGACGATATGCGTCGATTGCTGTTGCGGCCCTTCGGGCTCGTTGCAGGAACGCGCGGTCGTTGGTGGCGTCGAGCAGGTCGTCGAGCGTGAGGCGGCGTCGGTTGAGCGATTGGCGCAGCCAATGCTGCCATTCCGGATCGGATTCCGCATTGGCGACGGTTTCGGCCCGCCAGAGCGGCATCCGTCGTCGGGCCTCTGAATGCGGGTTCCCCATGGTCCTTTCGGGTTTGGGGAGGAATTCACGGATCGCGGTGTCGGTCCAGCCGCGCGTCTTCAGGATCGATTTGGTGACCCAGACCGTGAGTGTCGGGCGAGGCGATGGCCGCATGTTCGACATGGAGTCGCCTTGGTGCGGCGCCTCCTTGGAGTACCAACGTTCGCGCTCGGCGGCCTCGGTCGCTTCGGCGTAGCACTCGGCGAGCGTACGCCGCTTGGGCTTAGACATGCGGCGTTGGATCTCGGCTTCGTCCAGCACCACTCTGATTCGACGATGCGGCCCGCAGTTGCCCGACTTGGACTGGTTGCGCATGTTGCCTCCGTTCAGGTGTCGTCCTGACCGAGAGGCTAGTTACTCGCAAGTAGGAATCTTGGCGACACGCCGTTTCGCGGGCGATCAGATGATGCGGTGCGGGTGGGCGTAGAGGTTCATCGTGTCGTCACGGACGAAGCCGGCGAGGGTCAGGCCGGATTCTTCGGCGAGGTCGGCGGCGAGGGAGGAGGGGGCCGAGACGGCGGCGAGGGCGGGGATCCCGGCCATGACGGCCTTCTGGACGAGCTCGAAGGAGGCCCGGCCGGAGACCGCGAGAACGTTGCCGCGCAATGGGACCAGGTTGTCGCGGAGGGCCCAGCCGAGGACCTTGTCGACCGCGTTGTGGCGGCCCACGTCCTCTCGGGCGGCGAGCAGCTCGCCGTCGGCGGTGAACAGGCCTGCGGCGTGGAGGCCACCGGTGCGGTCGAAGATCTTCTGCGCCTGGCGCAGTCGCGGCGGGAGCGAGGCGAGGACCTCCGCGCTGATCCTGGTGGCGTCGCCGGCGACGTCCCAGGCGGCCTTCGTGCGCACGTCCTCGAGGCTGTCCTTGCCGCACACCCCGCAGGCGGAGGTGACCGTGGTGTTCCGCTTCGCCGATTTCGGCGGGGCCGCCACGCCCCCGGCCAGCGCGATGTCGAGGAGATTGTAGGTCTGCTCGCCGTCGGCGTCCACACCCGCGCAATACCGCATGCTCACGATGTCGCCGGGCTTGGTGATGACCCCTTCGGAGAGGAGGAACCCGGTGGCCAGGTCGAAGTCGTCGCCCGGCGTGCGCATGGTGACCTGCAGGGATTCACCGCCGACCCGCAGCTCGAGCGGTTCCTCGACGGCGAGCGTGTCGACCCGCTCGGAGCGGTGCTCCCCCGCGAGGCGGACGGTCTTGCGGCGGACGGTGACGCGGCCCATAGGGCTTCAGGTTCCCTTCAGGTGGCTTCAGCTCTGCTTCAGGTTCGCCGAGCTCTACTTGCCTGTATAGCGCGACGGCCCCCGAACGGCGAGGAAGGAGGTCAGAACTCACGACCGGGCAGGCCCCGGTGGCGAGGTTCGGCGGTCGGCGCGGGCCCGATCGGAGGCCCGCGAAACGCGAATGGGCGGGGTGGGGATGGGGGGTGGGGGGGAGGGGCCCCCAAAGAAGGAAAAGCCGTGTCAAAGCGCCGCACCATCACCGGACCCACTGTCGGCTTCGAAGCGGACCACTATCGACTTGGAAGTGGGGGTGTTGCTGAACTCGGCCACCGAGTCGAGCGGCACGAGCACGTTCGTCTCGGGGAAGTACGCGGCGGCGCAGCCGAGGGCGGTCGGGTAGTGGACGATCTTGAAATGCGGGGCGCGGCGGTCGCCGTCGGACCATTCGCTGACGAGGTCGCAGTAGGCACCGTCGACCAGGCCGAGCTCGGCGGCGTCGTCGGGATTGACGAGCACCACGCGGCGGCCGCCCTGGATGCCGCGGTAGCGGTCGTTGAGCCCGTAGATCGTGGTGTTGAACTGGTCGTGGCTGCGCAGCGTCTGCAGCAGCAGCCGGCCCGGCCCCGCCTCGGGCGAGGTCACCTCGTTCACCGTGAAGTTGGCTTTGCCTGTGGCCGTTCGGAAGACGCGCTCGTCGCGAGCCGCGTGCGGGAGCGGGAAACCGCCGGGCTCGCGGGCGCGCACGTTGTAGTCGGCGAAACCGGGCACCACGTGTTCGATCCGGTCGCGGATGCGGTCGTAGTCGGCCGCGAAATGCTCCCACGGCACCGGGTCGTTCGGCCCGAAGACCGCGCGGGCGAGGCCCGCGACGATCGCGACCTCGGAGCGCATGTGCGGGCTCAGCGCCGGCACGCTGCCGCGGGAGGCGTGCACGATGCCCATCGAGTCCTCGACGGTCACGAACTGCTCGCGTCCGCCGGGCGCGTCCACGTCGGTCCGCCCGAGCGCCGGAAGGATGAGCGCTCGGGCGCCGGTCACCACATGCGAGCGGTTGAGCTTGGTCGACACGTGCACCGTGAGCCGGCAGCGGCGCATCGCGTCCTCGGTCGCGGCGGTGTCCGGCGTGGCCGCCACGAAGTTGCCGCCCATCGCGAAGAAGACCTTGACGCGGCCGTCGCGCATGGCGCGGATCGTGCCGACGGTGTCGAGGCCGTGGTCGCGGGGCGGCGCGAAGTCGAACTCCGTGCCGAGCGCGTCCAAGAACCGGTCGGGCATCCGCTCCCAGATCCCCATCGTGCGGTCGCCCTGCACGTTGGAGTGCCCGCGCACCGGGCACACGCCGGCGCCGGGCCGGCCGATGTTGCCGCGAAGGAGCAGGAACGCCACGACCTCGCGGATGGTGGGTACGGCGTGCCGGTGCTGGGTCAGGCCCATCGCCCAGCAGACGACGATCTTCTTCGCCCCGAGCACCATGCCCAGGAGCTGCTCGATCTCGGCCTCCGGCAGTCCGGTGCGCTGCACGGCCTCGGCCAGCGCGGCGTCGTCGTCGCCTTCGGCGTGGTGGGCGGCGAAGGCGTCGAAGCCGTGGGTGTGGGCGTCGATGAACTCGCGGTCGATGACGCCGGGGGCCATCTCGGCGGCGCGCAGGAGCATCCGGTTGAGGATGCTGAAGAGGGCGAGGTCGCCGCCGACCTTGATCTGGAGGAAGAGGTCGGTGAGGTCGGTGCCGCGTCCGATGAGGCCGCGTGCGGTCTGGGGGTTCTTGAAGCGCTGCATGCCGGCTTCGGGGAGGGGGTTGACGGTGGCGATGCGGGCGCCGGCGCGTTTGGCCTTCTCGAGGGCGGTGAGCATGCGCGGGTGGTTGGTGCCGGGGTTCTGTCCGGCCACGATGATGAGGTCGGCTTGGTGGAGGTCGTCGAGGGTGACGCTGCCTTTGCCGACGCCGATGGTCTCGGCGAGGGCGGCGCCGGAGGACTCGTGGCACATGTTGGAGCAGTCGGGGAGGTTGTTGGTGCCGAGTTTGCGGGCGAGGAGTTGATAGAGGAATGCGGCTTCGTTGCTGGTGCGTCCGGAGGTGTAGAACGCGGCGCCGTCGGGTGTGTCGAGGTCGGCGAGTTCCCCGGCGATGAGGGCGAAGGCCTCGTCCCAGCTGACCGGTTTGTAGTTGTCGGCGCCTTCGGCGAGGTAGACGGGTTCGGTGAGGCGGCCTTGCCGGCCGAGCCAGTAGCCGGATTTGTCGGCGAGGTCGGTGAGGGGGTGGCCGTCGAAGAATCCGGGGGCGATCGGGAGGCGGGTGGCTTCTTCGGCGATGGCTTTGGCGCCGTTCTCGCAGAATTCGGCGGGGTGGCGGTGGCCGGGTTCGGGCCAGGCGCAGCCGGGGCAGTCGAAGCCGTCGGTCTGGTTGACGCCGCGCAGGAGTGACAGGCCGCGTTTGATCCCGGCGTTGGCGCCGATGTGGCGGACCGAGTTGGCCACGGCGGGCAGGCCCACGGCGTGGCGTTTCGGTGGGCGGACGTCGGGCGCGTCTTGGGCGGGGTCGTGGTCGGGCGCCTTGCTCATCCGCAAAGTGTAGGTCGGGAGCCGGTCGGTCGGCGGGGAACGCTCGCGGGGGATGATTCGGACGTGCGGTCGGGGTGCGCCCGTTCGGTTGCGGCGGGGGCGGGAACCGTCGCGAAACGGCATGATCTCGGGCTGAAATCCCAGTTCATCGGGTATCGGGGCGAATCGGCGCGGACCGCTTCGCCGTGACCGTCCGGGTACGCTGAACGACGCGGACCGGCGCGGGTCCACCGTCCCGGCCCCGCGGTGCAGTCCGCAAGAGAAGGCGGTGGAGATGGACGGTCCCGACGGCCCTCCGGACGACATGGCTCCAGACGGCATGGCTCCGGACCGGCGCGGTCGTCTGCACGGCCGTCTGCTCCAGGTCCTGGGCGCGGTCTCGGCGGTCGCGGTCGCGATCGCCTTGTGGCAGTTCGGGGTCTTCGGCGCCGATCCGGAACGCGATCCGGTCGGCGCGGTGGAGGGGCTCGAGACGCCGTCGATCTCGGATGCGCCGGACTCCAGTGCGGCCGATGCGGCGCCGACCGCGAGCGCGACGGTCGAGTCCCCTTCGGAGTCGACCGCGGCGGCCACTTCTGCGGCCGTGTCGGAGGAGGCGCCTGAGCCATTGCCGTCGGCGAGCACGACTGCGGGCGTGGAGGAAGCGGCCGCTGAGTCCGAGTGTTCGGCGAGTCTCACGCTCGAGGACGAGTGGGAGGACTCGGTCGAGGTGACCGTGGAGGTCGTCAACACCGGTGGTGCGGCGATCGAGTCGTGGGAAGTGGATCTCGACGTGGACGACGCGGAGATCTACCACTTCTGGAACATGCGGGAGCTGGGCGGCGACGATTACGGCAGCGAGGACTGGAACGGCCGCCTGGACCCCGGCGAGAATGCGGTCGCGGGGTTCCAGGCGGAGGTCGACCGCCATTTCGATCTGCCCGATTCGGTTTCCTGTACCGCCCGGGACTGACTCGTGCGTGGGCTGTTAGCGGTACTCCGACCAGGTGTTGCGGGCGGTCAGGGGGACGAGGCTCGGGCGTTCGACGGTGGTGGTGATGTCGAGGCGCCGTCCGAGGTCGGCGGATTTCATGAGGGTGGTCATCACTTCGAGGCCGTGGAGGGCGAGCGCCCCGTTCGCCCTCGGGGCCCGATCGGGGCCGGTTTGGACCATGTCGATGATGCCGATGCCTCGGCCGGCGTCGGCGTATCCGGCGCTCGCGTTGAGCGCGAGGCGTTCGCGGCCGAACGGGTGGAGGGACACGTCGCCGTCGAACCGGTTGGGGTCGGGAACGGCGAGTGAGCCTTCGGTGCCGTGGACTTCGATCGGCGGGGCCGTGGTGGTGCCCTCGAAACTCATGACGATGGTGCTGAGGGCGCCGCCGGCGTGCTCGAGGATGCCGGTGACGTGCGTGTCGATCGTGACGGGCACCTGTTCTCCGGCGCGGGGTCCGGAGCCGATGGTGCGGGTGTCGCGGGAGCGGTTGGAGGCGCCGGTGACGGTGACGACGGGGCCGAGCAGGTGGACGAGGGCGCTGACGTAGTAAGGGCCCATGTCGAGGAGGGGCCCGCCGCCTTCGGTGTAGTAGAAGTCGGGGTTGGGGTGCCAGCGTTCGTGTCCCGGCGTGATCATCGTGGCGGTGGCGAAGGTGGGGGCGCCGATGTCGCCGCGGTCGATGGCGTCTCGGGCGGTCTGGGTGCCGGTGCCGAGCACGGTGTCGGGTGCGCATCCGACCGTGACGCCGGCGGCGGCGCCGGCGTCGATCACGCGCTGGGCGTCGGCGAAGGCGGCCGCGAGGGGCTTCTCGCCGTAGACGTGCTTGCCGGCGGCGATCGCGCGCAGGGCGATGTCGGCGTGGGCGGCGGGGATGGTGAGGTTGAGGACGGTGTCCACATCGGGGTGTTCGAGGAGTTCGTCGACGCCGAGCGCTTCGGCTCCGGTGGCCTCGGCGACCTCCGCGGCGCGGGCCTCGTTGAGGTCGGCGACGGCGGCGATGCGGATGCCCGGGTGGTTCTGGAGGATCGCGAGGTACTGGCCGGAGATGGCTCCGAGGCCGACTATGCCGATGCCGTGCGGGTCGCCCACAGCATGCCCCTTTCGATGATGGTGCGGACGCTGTCGTGGCGGAGGACGTCGACGCTGTGGCCGGGTGTGGCGACGACGATGCGTCCCGCTCCCCACAGGCGGGTCCAGACCGCGGGCGAGACGATGGGCCGGTGCCAGGGGTGCCACGGCCGCACGGGGTGGGTGGTGGTGGCGAGCACGTCGATGAGGTCGTCGTGGAGCACCCAGTACTGCTCGGTGTCGAGTTCGAAGTCGGCGATGCCGCTGGTGATGGGGTGTTCGCGGCCGAGGTCGGTGATCTCGATGGCGTGGCGCAGGTAGTTGTCCTCCTGGCCGCCGGCGCGGAGTTCCGGTTCCTTGCCGGGGTGCGTGGCGAACTGCCCGCCGATGAGCTGCAGGTAGTCGGAGGAGGCGCGGTAGGAGTCGGCGATGCCGCCGTGCCAGCCGACGAGGCCGGTGCCCGCGACGACCGCGGCCCGGAGGCCTTCGAGCTGCGGCCCTTCGATCTTGGACATGGTGACGCTCTGGACGATCAGGTCGACGCCGCCGAGGACGTCGGCGTCGGCGTACACCTCGGGGGATTCCTCGACCCGGACGTCAAAGCCGTTGTGCCGCAGGAAGGGAAGGAAAAGCTCGGTCGCTTCGACCGGCGCGTGCCCTTCCCAGCCGCCGCGGACGACCAGCGCTGTTCGCTCGCTCAATGTGGTTCCTTCGTCGATGTCGAAAGCTGCTGCCGGAGCTACTTTACCGGTACACCCTAGGGCGTAGCCGACGATCTGTCAATCGGCTCCGGCCCTTCGGCCCCACCGATGCGAACCGGCGCAGCGTCGAGTAACAGAGTCGAGCAGCAGCCTCGATGCGACGGCCGCCCCGTCGGTTCGGATCGTACCGGCGACTTCGGCGGCGCCGGCGCGGATCTGGGGCGTCAAGGCGGTCGCGAGCGCGGCGGACAGGGACCGGACGGTCACGCCCGGGCCCTCGTGCGCGGCGCCGATGCCGAGGTCGGCGACGCGGCGGGCCCAGTAGGGCTGGTCCACGATCTGCGGGACGACGACCTGCGGCGCACCGGCCCGAGCGGCCGCGAACGTGGTGCCCGCGCCGCCGTGGTGCACGACGGCGGCCACGCGCCGGAACAGCGCCTGCTGGTTGACCTCGCCCACGGCGATGCAGTCGTCGCGGTCGTCGATGAGCGCCAGGTCGGCCCAGCCGCTCGCGAGGACGACGCGGCGGCCTTGCGCGCGGGCGGCACCGATGGCGACCCGGGCCGCGTTCGAGGCCGGGCGGATGGGGATGCTGCCGAAGCCGATGTAGACCGGAGCCGTTCCGTTGCCCAGGAAGGCGTGCAGGTCTTCCGGGAGCGGTCGTTCGTCCGGCAGGATCCAGGCGCCGGTTTGGACGACTTCACGATCGCCTGGCGGCCAAGGGCTCAGGATCGGGTCCGTCGCCAGCCACGGCCGAGCGGTGAAGACGTGATCGCGGATGCGCTCCACTGGCGACAGGCCGACCGATGTCCGATGGTCGTTGTACGCCTTGCCGAACAGTGCCTGCATGCTCTCGGCGTCGTGCTCCCACAGCGCCCGGTTGTCGACCACGCCCGGCGGCAGCGGGTGCCCGGGTCGTTCGGGCGGCGGACGGTGCAGCGACGGCAGGAGGGTCGGCTGGAGGCTCACGTGGTGGTAGCGGAGGCCCCGCTTGTCGGCCGCCGATCGGGCGGCGGCCGCGGCCGGGAACATGCCGGTCGCCACGATCGCGTCGCACCCCGCGGCGGCGGCGGTGATCCGGGCGTACTGCTCGGCGATCATCGCGGCCGCCTGCTGGGACAAGTCCCCCGCCGGCGGGGTCGACGCCCCGGTCACCAAGGGCCGCACGGCCGCACCGGCCGCCACCATCGGCACGCCCGCACCGTCCAGCAACCGCGCGAACTCGGCATCGGGCGGCGCGCAGACCAGCGCCTCCGCGCCAGAGGCCCGCAACTGCGCCGCAAGCGCCGCGATCGGCTCGACGTCCCCGCGCGACCCGTACGTCGACAACAGCACCCGCACCACGCCACTCCCCTTCGATACGTCCCGGCCGACCATACTGCCGTGCGAACACAGGCGGGATGAGCCGCTTGCGGATCGCGGCGATCGATGAACGCCGCCGCGAGACGGCGGCCGTTATGGTTGGACGATGAAGCCCGAAGTCTGGGTTCCGTCCCTCGCCGCCCTCCTCGCCGCATTCATCCCCCTGGTCTTCACCCGGCTCAGTGGACGCTCGCCGCAACAGGACTCGGGTGCGCTCCCGGCTGCCCGGAACCGCGTCTGGTGGATCGCCACGGCTGGTGCCGTAGTGGCCGCGCTGGCGGTCTGGTTCTCCCCCGCCGAGTGGCGCTGGCCGGTCCTCGGCGCCTGCGTGGTGTTGACGGCCTCGGCGTACGTGCTCGTCGCCTGGCGCCGGCGCCGCCGGGTGCGCCTGTTCCCTGAGACACTGCCGTTCCTGCAGCGTTGGGCCGGAAGGGAAGCCGGGTACCCGTACGACCGGGACTTCCTCCCCGACCTCGTGCGGGTCTACACGAAGAACGACCTGTCGGGGACCGGGCAGCCCTCCGCGCCGTCCGCCGAGCGGCGGTCGGCCGCCGCCCAGGACCCGCCCACCAGCTTCGAGGACCTCCTCGTCGACTCGAAGATCCGCCACCTGGCGATCACCGGCGAAGCGGGCACCGGCAAGACCAGCCTCCTCGAATTCTGGAACCACGACCTGCGCCGGCGCCCGATCGAGTCCGGCGACCGCCTGTCGCGCCTGGTCCCGCTGCTCATCGCCGCCCGGCACCTCGTGGGACGGCGATCCGTGGCCGAGGCGTTCGGGGCGGACGGCCCCGCGATGCTGTCGGGGCCGCCCGGGACGGGCATGGCATGGCTGGTCATGATCGACGCGTTCGACGAGATCACCGACGCGGCCGCCCGCGCCGAGGTCGAGCGCATCGTGTTCGAGGCGATCGACGAGGACCCGAATCCGCACCGCAAGTTCGTCGTCACCAGCCGCGGCCTCACCGAGGACCGGCGGCGCAGCTTCGACACCCGAGGCGTGACCGAATACCAGTTGCAGCCCTTCACGATCGACCAGCTCCATGAATTCCTCGTCCGGGAGGAGACGAGCGCTCGCGACATCGCAGGGCACAACGCGGCGTACGAGGCGGCCGTCGCGAAGGTCGACCGGTTCCTCGACCGCTGGGAGGGACACGACGACCTGCTGGATCTGATCCGGCTGCCGCTGCTGGCGCGGGTCACCGCGACCATCTACTTCCAGGACCCCGAACTGGACGTGCCCGCGCGGCGCATCGACATCTACCACGACGCCATCGAGCACTGGATCTCCCAGTTCCACAAGCGCATGGGCGGCGAGGAGGCCGCGCCGGCGCTGCGGCTGCTCCACGACTGGCACGCCGCCGACGGCGGCCCCGCCCCCGACACCGATGCGGCCGTTCGGGAACTCCTCCGGCGCCTTGCGGTGGCGTTCATCGAGTCCGGTCAGCGGTCGGTCATCGCGATCGCCCACGGCATCCTCGGCGTGCCGGTGCGCCCGGCCGACCCGCGCCGCACGCAGGCGATGCACACGCTCCTCGACGCGACCGGTCTCGTCCACGACGTCAAGGCGATCGATCCGCGGTTCCTGCACAAGTCCTATGCGGAATATCTGGCGGCGCCCGTCCTGTTCGACCAGGGCGCCGACCTCGAGGCTTGGGACGCCGCGCTGGGCGACCCCGACCGCCGCATCGGCGCGGTCTTCGCACTCGGCCAAATGGATCCGCAGCGGCGGCGGGCGCTCTTCGACGCCATGGCCGCCGACGGGCGCTTCCCGATGTCGTGCGGATGGATCGCCGCCGAAGGGCTCTGCGTCGAAAGCGACACCGGCACCATCGACCGACAGCGGCAGGCGATCC
Organism: uncultured Actinomycetota bacterium; assembly: GCA_963740955.1. Lineage (GTDB taxonomy): Bacteria > Actinomycetota > Actinomycetes > Mycobacteriales > Micromonosporaceae > Glycomyces. The sequence continues at coordinate 308,531 of CAVUGC010000020.1, read as the reverse complement.
TGGCGGCGGCCTGCACCGCGGCCGTGCCGCCATCGCCTGCGGCCGAATGGTGGACGCTCATCAGGGCCCTGGTCGCGATCGAGTCGGGGCGCGACCTACTCGCCGCGGTCGTGGAGGCTCGCCGCATCGACGACTGGACACTCGTCTCGATCGCGCGCGAACTGGCAACCCACGACCCGCGCGGCGTCGCCCTGCTCCGGAGCGTCGTCGAGGACGGTTCCTACCACCGGCTGATCCAGCTCAGCGCCATCGACGAGCTGATGGCCTTCGAACCGGAATTCGGACTGACACTGCTCGAGCGCTACTCGGACGACATCGAGGCCGACGGGCACTCCCGAGTCCGCGCGGCCTCCCGGATGCTGCCGCACCGACCGCTCGAAGCCGTCGCCCGGTTGCGCAAGCTGATGATCGACCTCGACATCGAGCCGGATGCGCGCGCACTGGCCGCCAAGTACCTGGTCGAGAACGAGACCGAAGGGATCACACCGCAGGCAGCGGCGTTCGCGGACCTCCGTTCGGTCAGCGACGGCATGAAGGTCGACCTGGCGTCCGCACTGGTACGGGCCGGCGATGCCGCGGGCACCGAGATCCTGCGCGGCATCGCCCGCAACGACTCCTGCGACGAGTCCGCCCGAGTCTCGGCGGCACGTGAACTGAACAACGCGGGCGACGCGGTCGGCACGGAACTGATCCGCGCATTCGCCGCCGATCGCAATCTTTCCGACTTCGCGCTGCTGCAAGCCCGCCGCGTCCTCGCGGTCCAGGACGGGGAATCGGAAGCGAAGGTGCTGATCGCGACCATCGAAGACCGGAGCCGCGCAGACGGAGTCCGCGTCGGAGCCGCTCAACAGCTCGACCCCCACGCCCCGGACCGAGCCCGACGGTACTTGGAGGCCTTCGCGACGAACACGGCGATCCCGGAGACGGTGCGGGTCGCGGCGATGCACAACCTCTGCGACCACGACCGGCCCCGCTGGCTGCCGCGGCTGCGCGAGATCGCCGAAGACCCCGGGTTCGCGGACCAGACGCGCCTCGACGCCGCTGAATGGCTCGTCGATCTCGACCCGGAGGCCGGGCTCGCCGCCTTGGGCGCCCTCGCGACCGACACGACCATGAGCGACCATGCGCGCATCCGGACGTACCAGAGCCTCACGGCCAACGGCGAACGCCGTCGCCTGACCGAACTGCGGCGGTTCGCCGCCGATCCCGAGACGACCGGCGCCGCCCGCGTGGCAGCCGCCGAGGCCGTGGCCAAATTGGACGGCGTGGGCGGTCCGAAACTGCTCGGAAGCCTCGCCGGGGACGCGCACCTGTCCGACATCGCACGTGTGCAGGCACTGTCACTGTGGATCGACAACGACCCCGACGTCGATCCGTCTCGGCTGCAGGACATGGCCGAAGACGAGACCCGCGACGGTGAGGCCCGGGTGATGGCGGCCGATCGCCTCGCCGCCCACCGGCGGCCCGAGGCCATGTCGCTGCTGACCTCGCTGTCGGCGAACGCGTCGCTCAGCGACCTCGACCGTTGCACGGCCGCGCTCACCCTGATCGAGTACCAGCCGGACGAAGGCTTGGCTCTGTTGCAGGACATGGCGATCAACGACGACTTCGACCACGCGGCCCGCCTCAAGGCCATCCGCTCGATCTCGCGGTCGCACCCGGCGAGCGGCATGCCGATACTCCGCGAATTCGCAGCCGACCCCGCAATCTCGGACAACAGCTCCACCGGCGCCGCCTATTGGCTCGCCCTGCGGGATGAGACCGAGGGTGTGCGACTGCTGAAGGCCCATGCCCGGAACGACGGGTTCTCCTGCGGCACACGCGTCGACGCCGCCGAATGGCTCGTCGAGTTCGATCGCGCAACGGGCTTGGAACTGCTGGACGCGTTCGCAGCCGATCCCCGGTTCGAGGACTACGCGAGGGTCGATGCGGCTTCCAAGTTGGCGGGGCACGACCGCCCACTGGCGCTGTCGCACTTGCGAGCGCTCACCGGCGACGATGCCGACCGAACGGTGCTCACGGCACTCGCCGCCGAGGAAGTGGCCCGCTTCGACCGCCCGGCCGGCACGCGGCTGTTGACCGAGCTCGCATCGGACGAGACCGCGGACGGGCTGGTCCGGACGATCGCGGCAACCGGGCTGGTCCGTTGGCGACGGCGCGATGGGCTGGCGATGGTGCGTCGCTTCGCCGAAGACAACGCGATCAGCCCGTCGGGGCGACTGCTCGCCGCGCAGTCCCTGTCCGGGTACGACCGTCCAAAGGGACTCTCGCTGTTGCGGCGGGTCGCCGAGGATCCCTCCGGCGGCAGTACGCACCGCATCGCGGCGGCGGGCATGCTGACCGACACGAACTCACGCGAAGGCCTGATGCGCATGCGGGCGTTCACGGTCGACCCGTCGATCGACGAGGTGAGCCGGGCCACCGCCGCGTGGGCGCTGTCGGACGAGTGCCGACTGCAAGGGGAGCAGGCCTTGGCGGCGCTGCGGGAGACGGCAGGCGAGGGCACGCGCTGCTGGATCGACGTCCTCTCGGCGGAACGGGATCGCCGGTTGCGGGACGCGCTGCCGAACATGTACGCGCGCCTGGCACCGTCCAACCTCGACCGGCTGCTTCAAGAGGCCGCCGTCCTCGCTGAGATGTCACCGCAGAGCGGATTCCAGTTCAATGCCTGGCTGAAGGCCATCGCCGCTCCCGCAGGTCGATGGCCTGGTAGGCGGTGAACTCCTCGAGATCGCCGAGTCCCGCCGCCGCCCAATCGGGCGCGTCATCGCCGGCCTCACCGGTCGGCCGCCCGGGGTCGGCAGGGGCGCATCGGTCGCCGGAGGGGCTCAAGGCCTTCGACTGGACGTCTTCTCCCAGGTACCGCCGCGTCGCGTCTCCCATTGCACCTCTTCACCTCCGAAGAATCGAGATCGTAGCCCGCGCCCCCGAAATACCGCCACTGTGGGCCAAGAGCGGTAAACTCGCGGTCCCCGTCGGTCAAGGGATCGTCGTGCGGGCGGAGAGGAGCATGTGATGGCCGGCAGCCGAATCGCGGTCGTGTGGAATCCGTCGAAGACGTCCCGCGAGGACCTCGAAGCGGCGCTGCCCGAGAGCGCGGCGGACGCCGCGATCTCGTGGCATGAGACGAGCAAGAACGATCCCGGTCGGGGTGCCACGGACGAAGCGCTGGCGGCGGGTGCCGAAGTGGTCGTCGCGGCGGGCGGCGACGGGACCGTGCGCGCGGTCGCCGAGCGGCTCGCGGAGGGCGGGGCCGCCGAGCTCGCGATCGTCCCGCTCGGCACCGGCAACCTCCTCGCACGCAACCTCGAAGTACCGGTCGGCGACATCGCGGGCGCGCTCGCCCGCGCGTTCGACCGCACTTCCAACGACCGCGAGTCGCGGACGATCGACCTCGGCTGGGTCGAGGGGGACGTGGACGGTGAGCACATGCGCCGGGCGTTCACCGTGATGGCGGGCTTCGGGATCGACGCGCACATGATCGTCGAGACCGACGACGACCTCAAGAGCAAGGTCGGATGGCTGGCCTATGTGGAGTCGCTCGGGCGGGCGTTCAGCGCGAGCGGCGTCGTGGAGATCGACATGGCCGTCGACGGTGAAGATCCCGAGTGGATTGCGGGGCACACGCTCATCATCGGCAACTGCGGGACCCTGCAGGGCGGCATCGCACTGCTGCCCGACGCGGACCCTTCCGACGGCGAGCTCGATCTCCTCCTGTTGAGCGCCGAAGGCGTCGGCCAATGGCTCGACACACTCCGCTCATTCGTGTGGGACAACGGCATCCGGCGGCTCCTGGGAGGCCCGGGCCGCGCCCAGAGCGCCGACACCACGACGCACTCGCGGGCCCGCAACCTCGCGGTCGCGCTGTCGCAGCCGCGCGTCCTGGAGATCGACGGCGACGACCTCGGCGAGACCACGGCCTTCACGATCGACATCCAGCCCGCGGCCGTGCGAGTGCGCTGAGTCCGGCTACGCGGCGGGGATCGGGCTGCCGAAGCGCACGGCGACGCCGGGCGAGTAGAGGACGCTCATCGGGCCGCCCGTCAGCCCCGGGAATCCCGCTGCGGCCAGCAGGTTCTCGTCGCATTCGAGCAGTTCGGCGCGGTGCAGGGGCCAGCGCCGGTGGGCGTTGGGCAGGTACTGGACCCGGCCGGCGACGGTGTGGTGGAGTCCCCAGCGGGCGGTCAGGAAGTGCTCCAGGTCCGTTGGCGCCGTAACGGGTTCGCCGATGCGGATGGTGATGCGGCTGTGCGCGCCGCGGGGTCCGGGCCAGCGGCGGGAGCCGGTGTAGGTGCGGATGTCGCCGTCGGAGCGGATGGCCATGCGCGACCACAGGTACGGCAGGCGGAAGCCGATTCGCGCCGTCATCACGGGCACGAGGCGGGAGGCGTCGAGGGAGCGGAAGACCACGCCGCGGCGGCCGTGCTCGTCGACTGAGTAGAGGCGGACGTTGGTCTCGGGGAAGGTGCCGAGGTAGGGGATGCCGGGGAGGCGGAACCATCCGATGCGGTGCATGTGGAAGGGGACGAGGCCGATGTAGGCGGCGCCGTCGAAGGTGTCGGGCACGGTGCCGGTGGGCAGGAACCTGGCCACGTCGTCCGGGTCGACCTGCCAGTGGAGGAAGGCGAGGTCGAGCCAGGACTGGGTGAGCAGTGGGCGGGTGATCGGCTCCGGCGCGTCGGGTGTGACGGGTTCGGGAGGCAGTGCGTTGGCGGACACCTTGTCAGCATTGCAGTTCCGTCGTCGACTGCACCGGCCGATCGCCGTTTTTCGCGTTGATGTCGGTCCCTAGTCGTAGGGTCGGGGCATGACGGTGAACTGGCCTGCGGCCATCCTCGGGCAGATGGAGTTCTATTGGGATTTTCATCTGCGGCCGAGGCTGGAGGGGCTGACCGATGAGGAGTACTTCTGGGAGCCGGTGGAGGGCTGCTGGAGTCTCCGGCCGGATGCCGATGGCGTCTTGGTGGTGGAGGAGGCGAATCCGGCTCCGGAGCCGCCGCCGGTGACCACGATCGCGTGGAGGATGGTGCACGTCGGTCGGGATGTGCTCGGCATTCGCGCCCGGGCGTTCTTCGGTCCGCATGAGGGTTTGGAGGACGCCGACATGTGGGACCGGCGCCTGTGGCCCGATCCGCTGCCCGCCACCGCCGCCGATGCGGTCGCCATGTTGGAGCGGTCGTACGCGCATTGGCGCGAGGGCGTGGCCGCGCTCGACGCCGAGGCGATCGCGACGCCGTTGGGCCCCAAGGGTGCCTGGTTCGCCGAGGATTCGATGGGGGCACTGGTGCTGCATCTCAACCGCGAGCTGATGGCGCACGGCGCGGAGATCTGCCTGCTGCGCGATCTGTTCCGCGCCGAGAGACTCGGAACGAGCTAGGGAGAACGACTGCAGTTGTCGTTCAGGCGGTCTGCAGGCCGAATCCGAGCGGGAACAGCGGATCGTAGATCGGGTCGCCGACGTTCATCGGTTCCTGGTCGTTCGAGCGGGGCCAGGTGACCGGGAGGCGGCCACCGTAGGGAGTGCTTCCGAAGAGCGGGTCGGCGACGCCGGCGCCTTCGCTGCCGGGGAGCCAGGCGGCGACGAGGGCGTCCACCTCGGCGAGGTGGGACGTGAGTTCGATCGGGCGGCCGGAGACGACGATGACGACGCATGCGACGGCGGCGCAGACGGTGTCGACAGCGGTGGCGTCCGTTTCGGACAGTCGCATGTCGTGCTCCCCCGCGCCCGCGTCCCCGACGCCTTCCGCGTAGGGGTCCTCGGCGACGACGACGATGCCGACATCGGCGCCTGCTATCGGTTCGGTCGCGTTCTCGCTGTAAATGATCGCGGCGTCGGGCGCGACTTGTTCGATGCCGTCGAGGACGCTGGTGCCCTCGGTGACCGCATCGACGGCGCCCTGCCAGGAGGCAGTCCAGCCGCCCATCTGGCGGCCGAGTGAGTCGGCGCCGGAACCGGCGAGGTAGATCGACTCGTCGCCGGTGAGCGGGAGGAGGTCGTCATCGTTGCGCAGTAGGGTCTGCGAAGCGGCGGCGGCGTGGCGGGCGGCCGTGCGGTGCTCCTCTGAGCCGATGTCGGCCGCGCCCGAGGTGTCGGCGAAGGGCGCTTCGAACAGGCCGAGGGCGAACTTCTGGGTGAGGATGCGGGAGACGGCGTCGTCGATGCGCTGCTCGCTCACACCGCCGGAGTCCACTTCGGCCAGCAGCGTGTCGATGAAGCGGCGGTATTCGAAGGGCACCATGACCATGTCGATGCCGGCGTTGATCGCGGTTCGCACGGCCTCGGGGTAGTTGTCGTCGATCTGGTCCACGCCCTGCCAGTCGGAGACGACGAAACCGTCGAACCCGAGTTCTCCTTTGAGGACGTCGTTGATGAGGTAGGAGTCGGCGTGGGCCTTCAGCGGGCCTTCACCGAGATCGGTGGAGGAGAACGAGGCCATGACGGAGCCGACGCCCGCGTCCACGGCCGCTGCGAAGGGCGCCAGGTGGATCGCGCGGAGTTCCTCTTCCGTGAGGGTGGTGACGCCCTGGTCGAGGAGGTAGTCCTCGGTGGTCGAGGTGCCGTAGGCGGTGCCGCCGTCGCCGACGTAGTGCTTCGCGGTGGCCAGGACGCTGGTGTTCGCGGCCAGGTCTTCGCCTTGGTAGCCCTGGATGACGGGCCCGGCGTAGTCGACGGCCAGGCCAGGGTCCTCGCCGAAGGACTCGTACGTGCGGCCCCAGCGGCTGTCGCGGGCGACGCACACGCACGGCGCGAAGGTCCAGTGGACGCCCGTCGCGCGCGTCTCGGCGGCGGTGATCGCGGCGGCCTGCGCGGCGAGGTCCGGGTCGTGGGCGGCGCCGAGCCCGATGTTGTGCGGGAAGATCACGGCCCCGGGGAGAGCGCCGTTGCCGTGGACGGCGTCGATGCCGTAGACGAGCGGGATGCCCAGGCGGGAATCGGTGGCCTCGCGCTGGAAGCCGTCGATCATCTCGGCCCACGCCTCGGGCGTGTCGTGGAGGGCTTCCGAACCGCCGTTGAGGAGCGAGCCGATGCCGAGCTCGCCGATGTCGGCCGTGGCGCCTTCGACGGCGGGCACGGCGACCTGCGTCATCTGGCCGATCTTCTCCTCGATCGTCATGCGGCCGAGGAGGTCTTCGACGCGATCGGCGATCGGGGCGTCGGGGTCACGGTAGGTGGGATCATCCTCGCCGGGGACCACGACGAGCACGATGATCACTGCGGTGGCGAGCGCGGCGGCCAGGGCGGTCCAGAGGATCACCGGTCGGCGGAAGAGTACGGGCATGCGTGCGCCCATGGAGGGGGCTCCTTGAAGGGTCAGCGATCGACAACGGCCCCAACCTGGTTCGACCGTAGTCGAAGTGCGCTCCGATGTCCAGAGGTCGAGCCAGGGGGTCGACGGAGATCGATTCGGGGGTGTTCGCGTCGGCTGTACCGCGAAGACGGGCACATCGCCGCCGTCCGACTGGTTGCAGGCGCGATGAAGCTTTGTTATGTTGGGCCTCCCAACTAAACATTTCGGCGGTCTTCTCCGACCGGCGCCATCACGTCTCCCTCACCTGACCCAAGGAGCACAAGTGCGACGACGCACATTCGCCGCTTCACTCGGCGCCGCCGCGGTGGCCGCCGCAGCCGTTCCCGCCCAGGCCTCGGCCAAGACCTCCGGCCGCTGCGAGGACGCCTACACCTGGCGCACTGCCGTGGTCAACGGCGGCGGATTCGTCCCCGGCATCGTCTTCAACGAGACCGAGGCCGATGTCATCTACGCCCGCACCGACATCGGCGGCCTCTACCGCTGGCAGGAAGCGACCCAGACCTGGCTGCCGCTGCTCGACTGGGTGGGCTGGGACAACTGGGGTTGGACCGGCGTCGTCTCCGTCGCCACCGACCCGGTCGAGACGAACCGCGTCTACGCCGCCGTCGGGACTTACACGAACGAGTGGGACACCACCACCGGCGCGGTCGTCTACTCCGACGACTACGGCGCGACCTGGGGCGCGGCCGAGCTCCCGTTCAAGCAGGGCGGCAACATGCCCGGTCGCGGGATGGGCGAGCGCCTCGCCGTCGACCCGACCGACAACGCCGTGGTCTATCTGGGCACCCCGAACGGCAACGGGCTGTGGCGCTCGAACGACCACGGCCGCACCTGGGCGAAGGTCGAGGCGTTCCCCAACGCCGGGAACTTCGTGCAGGACCCCTCCAACGAGTACTCCGACGACAACCAGGGCGTCATCTGGGTCGAGTTCGACCAGGCCGGGGGCCGGATCTTCGTCGGCGTCGCCGACCCCGCCGACCCGCTCTACGTCTCCGAGGACCGCGGCCAGACCTGGCAGCCCGTGCCCGGCGCCGCCGCGATCGGGGCGGTGGACGGCAACAGGACCATCCCGAAGCAGGCCGCGATCGACCACGAGAACGGCCACCTCTTCATCGTCACGAGCTGGGATCCCGGCCCCTACAACGGCGGCCCGGCCACCGGCAGGGGCGGCGCCGTCTGGCGCCTCGACCTCGCCACCGGCGAGTGGACCGACGTGACCCCGACCTACAGCCCGGTCGGCAAGTTCCCCGGCTTCGGCGGCATCACCGTCGACCGCCGGCGCCCCGGCACGCTCATGGCCGCGACGCAGAACCTCTGGGGCCCCGACGAAGTCATCTACCGCTCAACGGATTCGGGCGCGACCTGGGAGACGAGCTGGGACTATGTGGGCGACCCGGAGGGGTCGCCCGGGCGCGCCGACCGGTTCGACCTTGACGCCTCCGGGAGCGAGTGGCTGTCGTTCGGCAACGTCGACAACGGGCCCCAGTACGCGATCAAGCACGGGTGGATGATCGACGCGCTGTCGATCGACCCGCACAACTCCGACCGGATCATGTGGGGCACGGGCGCCACGATCTGGGGCACCGAGCAGCTGACGGCCTGGGACGCGCAGGGACCGCTCGTGGGCGAGGACGAGGCCGGAAACGAGGTGGCGCTGCCGATCGAGCGGTTCACCGTGGCAGTGCGGGCCGAGGGCGTCGAAGAGACCGCGGTGCAGGACATCGCGGCGCTCGGCGGCACCGTGGTGACGGCGATGGGCGACCTCGGCGGGTTCGTCCAGACCGACCTCGGCCGGGCCGGGGTCCAGATCCGCAAGCCCGACTGGTCCTCGGGTCGGGGCATGGACTTCGCGGCCCTGAACCCGGACATCGTGGTCGGCACGGGTGATGTGCACGGCGACGTCGACGGGCACGTGGGTGTCTCGACCGACCGCGGCGCGAGCTGGCTGACCACGACGCGCCTCGACGGCGTTGCGGGAGGGGCGAACGCCGGTTCGGTCGCGGTGAGCGCGGACGGCACGGTGATCGTGTGGACGCCCGGCGACGGGACGACCGCTCCGGTGTTCAGCACCGACCTCGGCCAGACGTGGACGCCGGTGGACGGGCTGCCCGCGGGCGCGAAGGTGCGCGCCGACCGGGTCGACCCGAACCGCTTGTACGCCTATGTTTCCGGAAAGTTCTACGCGAGCGGGAACGGTGGGCTGAGCTTCGCCGAGACCGGCGCGTCGGGTCTGCCGCCGACGGGCGATGTGGACTTCCGGGCGGTGCCGGGCAAGCGCGGGCACCTGTGGCTGGCCGGGGGCAACGACCCCGACGTGGTCGACCCGCTGTACGGGATGTGGCGCAGCACCGACGGCGGCAAGTCCTGGACGCGCATCCGCGACTTCGAGGCGGCGGACGCGGTGGGCTTCGGCAAATCCCAAGGGCGGCGCGGCTACCCGGCGGTCTTCGTCTCGGCCAAGGCGAACGGCGTGCGCGGCATCTGGCGGTCGCTCGACGAGGGCCGGAACTGGCAGCGGATCAACGACGACGCCCACCAGTGGGGTTGGACCGGGAAGGCGATCTCGGGCGACCCGGAGGTGTACGGCCGGGTCTACATCGCGACGAACGGACGGGGCCTGATCTACGGCGACATCGCCGACTAGGAACGTTCTGGTGAGCGACCGCGCCGGTCGCAGGGCCGCCTCCCGGCCCTGCGACCGGCGCTTTCGCCTGCGCGGCCTTGGCATCGGTCACGTCGATGTGTGCCGTGGCGGCTCTCGGGTAATCGAATCGGGACAGGCGATGCGCCGTCCGGGCGCGCGCCGCGACCGAAGGAGTGGGTGCGATGAGCACCATCACCGAATCAGTCGACGTCCACGTCCCGGTCTCCCGGGTCTACAACCAGTGGACGCAGTTCGAGACGTTCCCCATGTTCATGGAAGGGGTCGACGAGGTCCGCCAGGTCGACGACATCCACATGCACTGGGTGACGAGCATCGGCGGCGTCTCTCGCGAGTTCGACGCGACCATCACCGAGCAGCATCCGGACGAGCGGGTGGCGTGGAAGTCGACCAGCGGACCCACGCACGCCGGGGTGATCACCTTCCACCGCCTCAACGACGGCACCACCCGCGTGACGGCCCAGATGGACATCGATCCGGACGGCTTCGCCGAGCGCGCCGCCGACAAGCTCGGCGTCCTCGACCGCCGGGTGAAGGGCGACATGCAGCGGTTCAAGCAGTTCATCGAGCAGCACGGCTTCGAGACCGGCGGCTGGAGGGGCGACGTCCCCCCGCCCGGCTACATCGCCTGACCTGTAGCGCCCCGGGCAGAGGGCGGGCAGACCTGGAGAGCGCGGCACCACTTGCGGTGTCGCGCTTTTCCGTGTCGTCGTTCTGATTGACCGGTCGGCCGACAAGGAGATGTGACACACCGATGTGGACATTTCTGTGCCTCGGGACGTGGCGCATTGTCGTTGCGCCGGTGAGGAATCGAGTCGGAGGCGAGTCCGGAATACCACAGCTACATTGGGAACAACTGTCGGGAATGCCCATGTACCGACTGCGAAATGGCAACGGTAAGGTAATCGAATGAATCGCACTGTATAGGAAGGATTACTAGCAGTGTCCGACGCGCCATCCTCTCGTCTGGTCTACGACACCCTGCTGATCACCTCCCTCGACGACGTCTACAAACCCGCCACCGTTCCTCGCGTGACCGGACTCGGGATCGGCGCGGCGCTTCTGGCGGAACTGATGCTCTCGCAGCATCTGCTCGTCTGGGCCGACAAGGGAGTCGATCTGGTGTGCTACGACGAGCGGTACAGGCCGCCCCAGGATTCGCTCGCGCTGTGGCTGATCGAGCACATCCGGACCGAGCGCGCGAATCTCGCCGTGCGCGACTGGCTCGAGTTCCTCGCGGCCGCGGACGTGTACACCAAGACCGCCGAGCACATGGTCATGGTGGGCCTCATGGTCCGCCGCGAGTACAAGACCCGCTGGCGTCAGCGCCTCGAGGTCTCCTACGAGGCGACCGACGCGCTCATCGCGAACGCGCCATTCTCGAAACTGCGCCGGTATCTGTCCATATCGGATGCGCAGATTCCGGTGGAGCACACGTTCCTGCTGGCGCTGGCCGAGACCGTCGGGCTCTCCAAGCCCCTGTACAGCCAGATTCCCTCCGGCGCACGCCGTTACGCCGACAAGCAGCGGCAGGCGCTGCCGTCGCCGCTCCGCGCCGTCCTGGCGCACCTGGCCGCCTCGGTGGCGGACATCGCCATCACCGGCGGCCGATAGCACCACCTCGATCCGAACAGGAGTCCTCGCCCATGCCCACCCCGACTTTGACTCCCAGCGCGGTGCAAGCCGTGCTGGCCCGCGACAAACTCGGCACCCTCAGTCTGCTGCACTTCTCGCTCACCGCCGCCACACCGCTCACGGTGATCGCCGGCGGCGTCGTGGTCATGTTCGCCATCGCCGGCCAGATCGGCATCCCCCTGGGCTATGTCATCGTCGCCGTATGCCTGTGGCTCTTCAGCGTCGGCTACACGACGATGTCGCGGCACATCACGAACGCGGGTGCGTTCTACGCCTTCATCGCGCGGGGCATCGGGCGCGTGCCCGGGGTGGCCGCCGCCTGGGTCGCGGCGACCGCGTACTGCGCCATGCAGGCCAGCCTCTACGGTCTGCTCGGGCTCACGGCGCAGAACGTCGTGGCCCGCTTGGGGATCGACGTGCCGTGGTGGGCCTGCGCACTGGCCGCGTGGCTCCTCATCGGACTGCTGGGGACGCGTGCGGTCGACATCAACGCGAAGGTCCTGGCCGTGCTCCTGGCCGTCGAGATCGCCGTGATCCTGCTGTTCAGCGCCTCGAACTTCCTGCACGCGGCCGACGGCGTCCCGCTCGGGGCGCTGTCGCCGAACGCGCTCGGCGGCGAGGCGGCCGGAGCCATGCTGGCACTGGCGGTCACCGGCTTCATCGGGTTCGAGTCGCCCACGGTCTACGGCGAGGAGGCGAAGGACCGGCGCCGCACGGTCGCGCGGGCCACCGTCGCCACCGTCGGCATCCTCGCGTTCATCTACATCTTCTCGTCGTGGTCGATCATCACCGCCGTCGGCGAGGACGACATCGTGGCGGCCGCGACCGCCGACTCCTCGCTCATGTTCACCCTCGCCGGCGACCAGCTCGGCGTGCCGTGGGCGACCATCGGCGAGGTGCTGCTGCTGACCTCGGTCACCGCCGCGGCCCTGAGCTTCCACAACACGACCGCGCGCTACCTGTTCGCGCTCGGCCGCGAAAAGGTCGCGCCCGGATGGCTGGGCCGCACCTCGCTGCGCGCCTGCTCCCCCGTGGCCGCCTCGATCACCCAGACCGTCGTCGGCGGCCTGGTCATCATCCTGTGGGCGGTCCTGGGCCTCGACCCGCTCGTGCACCTGTTCTTCTACATGAGCACGGCGGCGGGCATCGGCCTGCTCGCGCTGATCACCACGTGCGCGGTCGCGGTCGTGACGTACTTCGCGCGCGACCGCCGCGGCGAATCGGTCTGGTCGACGCGCGTCGCACCGGTCCTCTCCGTGGCCGCGCTCGCGGGCGTGCTGTGGCTGTCGGTCCTCCACTTCCACACGCTCCTCGGCGTCGAGAAGGGTTCGACGCTGCCGGTGCTCGTGCCGATCCTGTTCGTCGGTCTCGCGCTGCTGGGCGCGGGCTGGGGCCTGTATCTGAAGCGTTGGCGCCCTGAGGTGTACGCGGGGATCGGCCACGGAGCGAAGGCGTCGCTCGTGCAGACCGGCGAGATCGAGGTGGCCGGTGGCCGATAGGACCCGCCATGTGGCGGCGATGCTCGCCGAAGCCTTCCTCGCGGTGCCGACCGCCCGGTGGCTCGTGGACGATCCCGCCGAACGCCTTGCGGCCGTGCAAGGCCAGTTCGAGCTGCTGGTGGAGCACGCGTTGGTCCATGGTGGCGTCGTCACCGAAGGGGCCGAAGGCGCGGTCGTCTGGTTCGACCGCACGAAGGCCGAGCCGCCGATCCCCGATTACGAGGAGCGCATGCGCAAGGCCTGCGGGGAGCACTACGAGCGGTTCGCGGTGCTCGACGCGGTGATGGACGAGCACCATCCGGCCGAGCCGCACAACTACGTTGCGCTCGTGGGCGTTCGCGAGGACGCGCGCGGCCGGGGCCTCGCCGGGGCGATGCTGCGGCGCCACCACGAGCGGCTCGACGAGGCGGGCACTGCCGCGTACCTCGAGGCGGTCTCACTGGAGACCGCGCGCTTGTACGAGTCCCTCGGCTACCGGCGCCACGGCGAGCCGTTCCGCATCGGCGAAGGCGGCCCGCCGCTCTATCCGATGTGGCGCGAGGCGGTGCCGCCCGGCGCCTGACGCGTTGCGGCGGTCGGCTTCGGGCCGGCCGCCGCTTCTCTAGGCGGGGGCGAAGCGCAGCGAATCCGGGAGGGGGTCGCCCCAGTCGGTGATGATCTCGGTGACGCGGCCTTCCAGGTCCGCGATGACGAGCCGGGCACCGCGCGGCTCCTCCCCCGGTTCACCCCAGCGGTGGTCGTCGGGCCACTCGGTCTCCTCCTGGACCACGAGCAGATGGTCCTCGTCGACCCAGGCCTGGACGTTGAACGAGTGCACGTTGCCGTGGGCGGAGCAGCCGGCGAGTCCCGCGCTGCTGTAGGTCTCGCCCGTCTCCAGGTCGACGACTTCGTCGCCTTCGAGGTAGCGGTTCCCGGACGGCGAGAAACCGCCGAACCAGGTGTCGGTCTCGATGCTGCGCACGGACTCGCCGTCGCGCTCGTTGACGGTGACCGTGACTCCCGCGTCGGTGGAGAACCGGGCGATGAACTGCGTGCCGTTCGGCATCCACTCGGCTCCCATCAGGCTATCGGCGCCGTCCGGCACCGCCAGCGGGACGGTCGCCACGTCACCGGTCTCGGGGTCCAGCACCATGACCGAGTCCTTCGCTTCGGTGGTGAGCAGGACGACCGGTTCGGTGGGCGACCATTCGGCGTCGACAGGGCTGCCGGGCAGATCGATCCAGGTGAGTTCCGCCGTGGTCAGGTCCATCAGGCCGAGCTGGTCGTCGTGCCGCTCACCGGTGTCCGCCTCGCCTTCGTACGGGATGACCGCCGCGGTGCGGCGGTCGTGGGAGACCGAGAGCGAAGCGACCTCGGGGACCGGCACGGAAAGGTAACTGCCACTTGTGGAGAGGACTCTGGTGTTGTCCTCTTGCGCGTACCCGTGATCGTCTCCCGGCTGCCACGCGAGGCCCCCGTAGTCAAGGAGGGTCCTCCCCGCCACGATCAGGGGTTCGTCGAGCTCGGGCGTGGTGTATTCGCCGTTGTCCCTGAAGGCGGTGAACGGGTCCTCGGCCTGCGTGTCGGCCATGAGGTGCGCGGGGCAGGCCGGGAGGTCGTTGTACTCGGCGATGAGCTGCGTCCACACGAGCGTCGCACCGCCGCCGCAGAACGCCACCAGGATCACGCCGACGAAGGCGATCTTGAACGGGAAGGCACGCAAGTTCATCGATGGGACTATAAAGCGGTCTTCCTTGCAGGGCAACAGTTTGGTGCGGATCGTTACCAGCGGCCGCATGTGCGAGGCCGGGCTGGTTCTCGGTTGGGCTTCAACCGATCAGCGACGAACCGGTGGGGATTACCCGCGGGAGCCTGGCCGGGGCCGGGCCAGTCGTCGGTTGGGCTTCACGCCAGCAGCGACGAAGAGGCGGGGATTACCCGCGGGTACCAGGCTGGGGCCGGGTCGGTTCGGGGGTGGGCTTGAACCCAGCAGCGAACGATTGGTGGGTGGCTGCCCGAGGTCGCAGGCTGGGGCCGGGCCGGTCGTCGGTCGGGGTTCGAGCTGGCGGCGACGGAATCGGGTGTGGCAGGGGCGGGGGTGTGTTGCCGGGCCTGGGCGTCGTGACGGTCGTTGTTCAGGCTGGCGGCGACGGAGGCCGGTGTGGTGGGGGTCTGGGTGTGTTGCCGGGCCTGGGTGCCGTGTCGGTCGGGGTTCAGTCTTGGCAGCGACGGAGTGGTGCGCGGCTGGGGCCTGGTGCGTCGCCGGAGCGGGGTACCGCTGCGGTTGGGGTTCAGGCTGGCAGCGACGGGAGCGGGTGTGGCGGCGGTCGGGGTGTGTTGCCGGGGCCGGGGCTGGCGGGGTTGGCGTGCCGGCGCGTTCACAACGACAGCGGCAGCGACAGTGGAAGCGGCGGTGGATTCGGCAGTGGAAGCGGCGGTGGCGGTGGTGCTGTCGGTGCGGCGGGCCGGGCCGTCCGGCGTCCAGGGTCGAGCCGGACCCGGACCCGGAGCCGGACCCGGAGCCGGAGCCGGAGCCGGATCGGCTGCACTGGCCGGTCTGGGGTGTGCCGGTCGGGTGGGGTCGCCGAGTGCCAAGGTTGTTGCTGCCGTTCGCTGGGCGTGGCCATGCTGGGGGTGTGTCGTTGCGGGCGTGTGCATGTGCGGTGTCACCTCCTTCCGGTACTGCGTGCTGCCGACTGCAATCTGCGTACTGTCGACTGGGGCCAGTGGGCGTTCCCGGTGTGTCCTTTCCATGAGTGTGTTGGTTCGGTGTGTGTGCCTCGTTCGGGGCACTGCCTCCGGTTGGGGTGATCCCTTCCGGGCGATCTCTCGCTTCACGGTTCCGAGTCCGTCCTTCTGGCTTTCTCGGCCTGGGAGCGAGTCCCGATAGCACGTGGGGCATACCATGCAAGCCCCGGGCTGAGCCCCCCTGACCCGAGAGCGGGCCTGGTGGTCTCGGATCCTGCCAGCGGGGCGAGTCGGCCAGAGGCTTGGCTTAGTCTGCTTACACCTACTCGACTCCTGTACGGAATCCATATCCCTGTGCGTAAAACAATTATCCCCCACCCCAGGAACACCCGCATCACCCACAAGACGAGAAACCTCTCATGTTCGGTCCCGATCCGCCTGCACCCCAACCGAAACCGGTCCGGGAAGCCGCCAGCGCGCCCCCGCCCAATCGCTCACCTCTTCGTCGCTGCCCGCCTGAACCCCAACCGAAACCGGGCAAGACAGCCGCCAACCCACCCCAGCGAAATGGCACCCCTCCGTCGCTGCCCGCCTGAACCGCAGGCGAAACGGCGCCCAGGCCCGGCAACGCCACCGGGAAATGTGCACCACCCCTCCATCGCTGCCCGCTTGAAGCGCAAGCCACCCGGGACCGGAAAGCCACCACGCTAGAAAGCCGTGGTGCTCAACTGCCGATGTCGGCATACTGTCCCGATGCTTCAAGAGACTGCGTACCACGGTGCCCTCGGCGAGGCGTTCGCCGCGCACTCCGAGACCAGCAACTACAACGCCTACATCGACCGGCCCGCAATGCTCGCGCTCACAGGGGACGTCTCCGGACTGCGCATTCTCGATGTCGGTTGCGGGCCTGGGCATTACGCCGCGGCGCTGACCGAGCGAGGCGCGACCGTGGTCGGGATCGACGGCAGCGCCGAGCTTCTGGCGCATGCCCGGTCACGTACCGGCGACACAGTCGACCTGCGCCGGCACGACCTCGAAACGCCGCTCGACTTCGCCGCGGACGCCTCGTTCGATCTCGCGGTGTGCGCCCTCGTCATCCATCATGTTCGTGCCCGGGCCCAACTGCTGGCCGAGATCTTCCGAGCCCTGCGCCCCGGTGGGCGCCTGCTGATCTCCACCACGCATCCGGCCGCCGACTGGCATCACTTCGGCGATTCGTACTTTTCACGGGAATGGGTCGACCTCCCGGTCAAAGAGCACGATGATCTCGCGATCCACTTCCAGCGCAGCACCATCGAGGAATTCCTCGGCGAACTCCTCAGCGCCGGGTTCACACTCGAGACGCTGATCGAGCCGCGTCCCGCGCCCGCCTTGCGCGTGATCGACCCGGACGCCTTCGAACGGCTCTCGACGCACCCCTCCCTCCTCGCCGCGAGGCTCCTCCGGCCCTGACGGTTCAGTCGAACTGCGCACCGGCCCCTGGACCGTCCCTCGCCGCCTACTCCTACCTGCGGTTCGCCGATGACCTTCCAAACGTGGGCCGCAGACGTCGCGGACGCGCGCTCCCCGCGGACCCGAGGGCGGCCGACGAGGCGCCGCCGGTTCGTCAACGCGCCCTATAGCTGTCGAGCCAGGTCTTCGGCGGTGGCGAGGGCGCTCTGAGCGGCTTCACGGTCCGCTTCGGACAGTGCGGTTTCGCTGACCTGCTTGAGGAGTTCGGCGGCCTTCTCATTGTCGCCCTCGCGCAGGGCGAGTTCGGCGCGGTAGACGAGGGCGTCGAGCAGTTCGGGTTTCGGGGCGTCGTCGCCGCCGCGGGCGAGGGTCGCGTCGAGGATCTTGACCGCCTGGGCGGTGTCGCCTTTGGCCTCGCCGAGGACGATGGCCTTCGTCAGGGTCCGGCCCAGTTTGCTCTGCGGCGCTTGGGCCTTCTCCACGTCATCCTGCTGCGGGAAGATCCGGATCATGTTGCCGCTGGGGTCGGTCAGGGAGAACCCGGCCCGGTTGCCGGTGTTGGCGCGCTTGCGGGGCCGGGTCATGCGCGGGAAGACCTGAGACCAGGACCTTGCCGTGCGCCTCGCGCATGCCCGCCGCGAAAGCGTCCCAGAGGGCGCCGGTATCGGGGACGAAGACCAGGCAGGTCCCGAAGTTGCCCTCGGGTTCGAGACCGTCGACGCCGAAGAAGTGGAGTTCCCAGTCGTCGCGGGCCATGACGATGTACGGGTTCGGCCGCGTCTGGTGGTGCGTGCGCCGGAAGCCGAGCATCCCGTAGAACTCACTGGCCTCGTCGATGGACCTGCACGGCAGCAGGGGGATCGTGAACTCGCCGCTCATCGGTTTCCTTCCGGTTCGAGTGCGGTGGACAGGGCGCGCAGGGCCGCGGTGGCGGCCTCGACCTGGGACGGGTCGAGCGCCGCGGCCAGGGCGTTCGCCCATTCGGCATGGGCGCGTTCGACTTCGGCGAGGGCCCGGCGCCCGGCCGCGGTGGGTTCGAGGAGCTTGGCGCGGCGGTGGCGGGGGTTGTCCGCGAAGGCCGCGAGCCCGTCGGCGACGAGCGCGTCGGCGGTCTGCTGGACGCTCTGGCGGCGCAGGCCCATGGTCCGCGCCACGTCCGCGACCGTGGCCGGGGCGTGGTCGATGACGCCGAGGACCTGCCAGCGCGCGCTGGTGAGCCCGGCCGGACGCGCGAGGGCGTCGCCGGCGGCGAGGAGGGCGCCGTTGGCGCGGAAGACCTCGATCGCGAGTTCGGACACGGCGAAGCCGCGGGGACTGAGTTGCTCCACGTCCCCGAGGCTACGTCATTGACAGGTACCTGTCAATTAGGTTCGAACGGCGGCCGCCATGCGCTCGACGGCCTCGACGAGGACCTCCGGAGCGGTCGCGTAGTTGAGGCGCACATGGCCCGCGCCGCCGGTGCCGAACGGGAGCCCGGAGTTGAGGGCGACCTTCCCGCGCGTGAGGAAGACCGCCGCGGGGTCGTCGCCCAGACCGAGCCCGCGGCAGTCCAACCAGGACAGATAGGTGGCGGGCTGCGGGCGGTAGACCACCTGCGGCAGATGCTCGGCCAGCGCGGCCGACAGCACGCGGCGGTTCTCCTCGAGGCCTGCCAGGAGCGCGTCGAGCCAGCCGCCGCCTTCGCGGTAGGCGGCGGTCTGGGCGATGGCGCCGATGTGGCTGGTGCCGCCGCTCATCTGCGCAGGCATCCGGGCGAGTTCGACGGCCGAGGCCGGTCCGGCGATGGCGAGGGCCGCGCGCAGGCCCGGGAGGTTCCAGGCCTTGGCCGCGGAGGTGACGGCGAGGCCGTTCTCGGCGCCGGGCACGGTCAGGTAGGGCGTGAAGACGGTGCCGGGGGCGACGATCGGGGCGTGGGCCTCGTCGGCGACCACGCGCACGCCGTAATCGGCGGCGACGCGCGCGACGCGGCCGAGCTCGGCGGCAGTGTGCACGGTGCCGGTGGGGTTGTGGGGGCTGCAGAGCAGGTACGCGGCGCGCCGTCCGCGGCCGAGCGCGAGCTCGAACGCTTCGGCGAGGGCGGCGAAGTCGATCCGCTGGTTCGGGCCGAGCGGCGCTTCGATCACCTTGCGGCCGTTGAAGGCGCAGAAGTCGTAGAAGGGCGGGTAGACGGGGCTGTTGACGACGACGGCGTCGCCGGGGGCGGTGAGGAGGTTGAGCATCTCGACCACGCCGAGCATCATGTCGGGCACGGTTCTGACCCGGTCGGGGCCGAGGCCGGTCCAGTCCCAGCGTGCGGCGGCGAACTCGGCGAAGGACTCGGCGTAGGCGTTGCCGGCGGGGTAGCCGGTGTCGCCGGCGGCGATGGCGTCGGTGACGGCCTTGGTGATCGGTTCGGCCAGGGGGACGTCCATCTCGGCGACCCACAGGGGCAGGACGTCGGCGGGGTGTTCGCGCCATTTGACGCTGGTGCGCTGGCGGAGCTGGTCGAGGGTGAGTTGCCGGAGCGGGTTGCCGGGCAGGTCATTCGAGGCATTTGTGACGACGCTCATATTCAAGACGGTAGCGAAGTTTTCGCGCTGTGTCACCTAGCGCCAGAGGAGATCCGGGCCCGTGAGGGGCCTCACGGCGATGATCCCGACTTGATCCTTGTAGTTCGCATCACGAACTATTATGGTTCGTTATACGAACTAGTTTTCCTGGAGAGGCACGCCAATGACTCAGCAAGGCCGGACCGTGGCAGTCGTCGGGGGCGGGTACGGCGGTGCCGCCGTCGCCAAGGCGCTGGACGAGCACGCGACCGTGATCCTGATCGACCCCAAGGACGCCTTCGTGAACGCCGCGGGTTCCCTGCGCGCGCTCACCCAGCCCGACGAGTGGGCCGAGCGCATCTTCTTCCCCTTCGACACGCTGCTCAAGAACGGCGGCCACCTCCGCGAGTACGCGGCCGCGATCGACCCGAAGGGCGTCACCCTCGCCTCGGGCGAGCGGGTCGAGGCCGACTACATCGTGCTGGCGACCGGCTCGGGCTACCCGTACCCCGCGAAGACCCGCACCGACTCCACCGCCGAGGCGATCGCGCAATTCAAGGAGACCCACGCCGAACTGGCCGGGGCCGAGCGGGTGCTCATCGCCGGGGCCGGGCCCGTGGGTCTGGAACTGGCCGGCGAGATCAAGGCCGCCTGGCCCGAGAAGCGCGTGGTCATCGTGGACCCGGCCGATCAGCTGCTGCGCGGCTACGAGGAAGCGCTGCGGGCCGAACTCCACAAGCAGCTCGAGACGCTCGGCATCGAAGTGCGCCTCGGCGTCACGCTCGACGCCGAACCCGACGTGGAGCCCGGCCGGGCCGGAGCCGTCAGCGTCACCGCTAGCGGCGAGCGGATCGAGGCCGACATCTGGTTCCGCGCCTTCGGCGGCACCACCAACTCCGCATTCTTGAAGGACGGCATCGCCCGGCTCAACCGGCGGGGCCAGCTCCCCGTCACCACCCAGCTCAATGTGGAGGGACACGATCACGTGTACGCCGTCGGCGACGTCACCGACGTCCCCGAGGAGAAGCGGGCCGGATTCGCCATGCAGCACGCGGAGGTGGTGGCCGCCAACATCATCGCGCAGCTCAACGGCGAAGCGCCCGCCAAGGAGTACCGGCCGCTGCCGATCCCCGTGGTGCTGCTGCCGCTCGGTCCCGAGCACGGCGTCGGGCAGATTCCGTCCGAGAACGGCCCCGTCATGATGGACACCGAGACCTTGGCCGCGTGGAAGGGCCGCGACCTCATGCACGGCAAGTTCGCCGAGCTGTTCAACCTCGACCCGGCCCAGTAGGCTCCCCGGCCCGCCTGATCGTCATAGGACCGGGAAGGCCCCCGCCGCAATTCCGCGACGGGGGCTTCGTCTTGCGCGCCTTCAGCTCTCGGTGCAGACCTCGGCCGTGCAGCCGCTGTCGGTGAAGACCATGGGGACGCGGTTGTCGGCCACCACCCGGGTGAGCAGGCCGAGCAGGACCTCGCGCTCGGCTTCGTCGAGGCCGAGCGGGAGTTCGGCCACCCGCTTGGTGGTCTCGTCGTGGAACTCCTCGGCGAGCCGGGCGCCCTTCGCGGTGAGCGCGACGCGGAAGGCGCGCCCGTCACCGGGGTCGGCCTCGCGGACCACGAGCCCGCGCTTCTCGGAGCGGTCGACGAGCCCGGAGATGCTCGACTTGGCGAGGTTGAGGGTCTTCGCGAGCTCGAACATGCCGTAGGGGCGGGCGATGAGCACGCACAGCAGCTGGGCCTGCTGGGGGGTGAGGTCGAATTCGCGGACGGCATCGCTGTACACCCCGTCGACCAGGAACGCGGTGCGCACCAGCGCGGTGCCCATGTTCATCGACTCGCCCGCGTACTCCTCCATGGAACAAGCATACTGCCTGGCCACGGCCGGTGCCCGTGTCGTCGGCCACCGCACCGGACTCACGCCTCGGCCGGCACCGGGACGGGAGCCGCCTGGGCCCGCAGCACCGCGGCGGTGACCGCGATGCCGACGACGCCGATCGCCGCGCCGACGAACCCGAGACCGGCGGCGGGGACCCAGTTGAGACTGAGACCGCCGACGAGGCCGCCGAGGGCGATCCCGGCGTACAGCGCCGAACCGTTGAGTCCGATGAGGATCGTCGCGGCCTGCGGGTGCCGGGTGACGAGCCGGTGCTGCTGCGGCACGATGGTCGCCCAGCCGACGGTGCCGAAGACCAGGGCGTACGGGATCGCGACGGCCAGATTCGCGAGCGCGAGGGGTGTGAGCGCGAGCAGGATCGTGTAGCCGATCTGCGCCCCCAGCAGCAGGCGTTCGGGCCCGAACCGGTCGACCAGGCGCCCGGCGACCAGGTTTCCGATGACCGCGCCGATCCCCTGGGCGAGCAGGACGAGCGTCAGCAGCGCCTGCGAGCCGCCGGTCACCCCGGCCATCGCGGCGCCCAGATAGGTGTAGAGCACGTACCCGGAGGCGAGGATGAGCCCGGTCGTGGCGATGATCCCGAGGATCGCACGGTCCTTCAGCGGCGCAAGGCGTTCGGCGAAGCCGACGGCGGGCAGGCGGAGCGCCGGAAGCCAGATCGCGATCCCGGCCGAGGCCAGCAGGCTCAGGCCGACGATCGCCCAGAGGGTGTACCGCCAGTCCGCCGCCCCGATGAAGGTGCCCAGCGGGACTCCGAGGGCGCGTGGCGGCGGTGAGTCCGCCCATGACGACGGCGAGGTAGCGACCGCGTCGCTCGGGCGGGGCGATCGCGGCGGCGACGGCGCTCGCCTGGGGCGTGATCAGGGCCCCGCCGAGGGCGGTGAGGACGCGGGCCGCGACGGCGAAGCGCGAAATCGGTCGCCAGCGCCGTGGCGACGTTGCCCGCGATGAAGACCGCGAGCCCGGCGAGGAGGAGTCGGCGGCGGTCGACGTCGCCGGTGAGCGCGCCGAGGATCGGCAGCGCCGAGGGCGTAGGCGATGGCGAAGACGGTGATGAGCTGGCCGGCGGCCGCCGTCGAGATGTCGAGGTCGGATCCGATGGCGGGCAGCAGTCCGGCGATGACGAAGCCGTCGGTGCCGACCGCGAAGGCGGCGAAGGCGAGCGGGAGGAGTCTGCGGTCCATGGCGAACCTTTCAATTTGATTGTTGGGTGACCATCAAACTAAAGGATGGTTTGATGATGGTGCAACCATCGAATGATGCGCTACGCTGGGCGCGAGCGAAAGGCCAGGTGACGACCATGCGTGAGCTACCTCACCCCGCGACGGCGGATATCCAACTCCCCGTGGTGATGCACGCGCTCGCCGATCCCGTTCGCCTGGAGGTGGTCCGCAGGCTCGCCGACGGCGACGAGTGGAACTGCGCCGGCCTCGACGAGGGGGTCGCCGTCCACAAGTCGACCATGTCCCACCACTTTCGCGTCCTGCGCGAATCCGGCGTCACGCGAACCAGATTGGACGGACGGACGCGGTTCATCCATCTCAACCGCGACGCCCTCGACAAGCGGTTCCCCGGACTCCTCGACGCAGTCCTCGATGCCCTAGAAGCCTGAGCCGCACGGCCGTGACAGGCCGTTTCTTTGTTGCTACAGACAATCAAAGGTTGACATGTGCGCTTAATCCTGGAAGCATGTGCGGGACGTCCCGACCCCTCAATGCAGGGATGTACCCGGCAAATCAATTCGACGCGCCCGCAGGAGGGACGACCCGGCATGCCCTCCCCTCGGCGCACAGGAAGAGTGATCACCCTTGCGACGCAAATCCTTCCGACTCCTCGCGCTCGCGGTGGCGCTGGCGGCCGCCGCCTTCGCCATCCCGACCGCCTTCGCCGATCCCGAAGATCAGCCAGAGGACACCGCTGACACCGCGCAGCTGAGCGCCGCCGAGACCGTCGCGGCCATGCAGCCGGGCTGGAACCTCGGCAACTCGCTCGACGCCGTGGGCGAGGACGAGACCGCCTGGGGCAACCCGCGCATCACCCCCGAACTGCTCGACAATGTTCGGGCCCAGGGCTTCAACTCGATCCGCATCCCCGTCACCTGGTCGGCGCACCAGGACGCGGAGGCGCCTTACGCGATCGACGCCGACTACCTGGCCCGCGTCCAGGAGGTCGTGGACCTCGCGCTCGAAGACGGCTTCTACGTGCTCATCAACATCCACCACGACTCGTGGCAGTGGGTGAACACCATGCCCACGCAGCACGACGCGGTCCTCGCGCGCTACGACGCCGCGTGGACGCAGATCGCCGACGCCTTCGTCGACGCTCCGCCGGAGCTGGTGTTCGAGAACATCAACGAGCCGCAGTTCGCCGATGTGGACGAAGCGACCGGCGACGACCTGCTGCACGAACTGAACGTCTCCTTCCACGAGATCGTGCGCGGCTCGGGCGGCGACAACGCCGACCGGCTCCTGGTCATCCCGACCCTGCACACCAGCAGCGAGCAGGACCGACTCGACGCGACCGCCGAGAGCATCGCGTCCCTGAACGACCCGATGATCGCCGCGACGGTGCACTACTACGGGTACTGGCCCTTCAGCGTCAACGTCGCCGGCTACACCACGTTCAACGACGAGGTGCGCGCCGACATCGAAGCGGCCTTCGACCGCGTCAAGGCCACCTTCATCGACAACGACGTGCCGGTCATCCTCGGCGAGTGGGGCCTCCTCGGCTTCGACCGCCACACCGGCGTGATCGAGCAGGGCGAGAAGCTGAAGTTCTTCGAGTACCTGGGGCACTACGCGAACGAGACCGGCATCACCACCATGCTGTGGGACAACGGCCAGCACCTCGACCGCACCGCGTTCACCTGGAAGGACCCGGAGCTGTTCGCGCACATCGAGAGCGCCTGGGAAGGCCGCTCCGGCACCGCCGCCTCGGACCTCGTGTACGTGCCGGCGGGCGAGACCCCGGCCGCGCAGACCATCGCGCTGCAACCGAACGGGCTCACTTTCGACGGCTTGTGGAACGGGGAGACGCAGCTGGCCGAAGGCACCGACTACACCGTGGACGGTGACCAGCTCACGCTCACCGCAGCGCTGCTCGGGGGCCTGGTGGGCGAGGGGACGGGCGAGCAGGCCGTGCTCGAAGCCCGGTTCTCCTCGGGCGTGCCGTGGAAGCTCCACATCATCGCCTCCGACACGCCGGTCGCGCAGGACGCCGCCGGGACCACGACCGAACTGGCCGTTCCCGTGGCGTTCAACGGCGACCAGCTGGCCACCATGGAGGCCGTCTACCCCGACGGGACCGCCGCGGGCCCGCAGAACTGGACCTCCTACAAGGAGTTCGCGGTCGCCTTCTCGCCCGACTACGAGGCGGGACGGATCGTGCTCCCCGAGGCGTTCTTCGCCGAAGTGAACGACAATTCGACCGTGAACCTCACCTTTCACTTCTGGAGCGGCGCCACCGTCGAGTACACGCTGACGCGTACGGGCACCACCGTGACCGGCAGCGCCGGTTAGCGAGGTCCGTCGCAAAAGGACATGCCCTATATAAACAAGATCGAATTCGGGGCGCCCGGTCCACGGGCGCCCCGTTTCGCCCCCTAAATGGAGAGAAACCGCAGCCAGCGCATGGTGAACGGCTTTCCGGCGGGCGCTTCCAGCGGCTCGTGCGCCTGCTGCCGATGGGCTAGTCTGGTGCCACGTCCCGCACCGGCGACGGGACTTTCCGTGACCGCTCCCCGCACGGAACGCGCCGCGCCCGCCCGATACGGCGCCCAATTCCACCCTTAGTCACCTGCCCATTCAGTGCCGATTGGATTGCCGTGAACGATGCAGCCCCCGAATGGCCGCCTCCGGGGATCGACCCCGACATCCCCTCGACCGCGCGCGTCTACGACGCCGCCCTCGGCGGCAGGAACAACTTCAAGGCCGACCGCGACGCGGTCGCCGTCTTCGAGCGGCTGATCCCCCAGGTTCGCGAGGCCACCCTGCTGAACCGGAAGGCGCTCATCCGCGGCGTCCAGTATCTGGTGCGCCACGCCGGGATCGACCAGATCATCGACATCGGATGCGGCCTGCCGACCGAGCAGAACACGCATCAGGCCGCCCAGGAGATCAACCCGGACACCCGCGTCGTCTACGTGGACAACGATCCGATGGTGCTCTCCCACGGCCGGGCCCTCCTGGACGACAACCGCACCACCACTGTGGTCACCGCCGACTTGCGCGATCCCGCCGGGATCCTCGCCAACCCCGAGGTCCGCGGCCATCTCGATTTCGACCGGCCGATCGCCATAGTGATCGTGGGCATGATCATGCAGATCGCCGAGGACGAAGACCCGGACGCGATCATCGCCACGCTCATGGAGCCGCTCGCGTCGGGCTCGCACCTGTTCCTCACCGCCTGGCCCGACACCGGCGACCCGGCCCAGCGCGGGCTCTCGCAGGGGTGCCTGCGAGACGCTCGGCAACGGCTGGATCCGACCGATCAAGCGTCTCGAGCGGCATTTCCTGGGCATGCCGATGGTGCCTCCGGGATTCGAGTACGTCTCGCGCTGGTATCCGGAGGAGCCCGACCGACGCGGTGCCCGATTTCGACGGACTTCGAGCCGTATGAGCGCACGCAGATGGCCGGAATCGCCGTCAAGCCCTGACCGAAGCCCTCAGGCGAGGCGGCGGCGGCCGAAGCCGTACATTAGTACCGCGCAGCGTGTTCGAGAAGAGAAGAGACCGCCAATGCCCATGCTCGAAATCCGTCGGCACAGCAAGCGCAACGGAGACGAGGCCGTCCACCTCTCTCAGGAAGGGGTCGAGCTCGCCCGCTGGTCGGGGACGCTCATGGGCCCCTTCGAAATCGTTGCCACCAGTGTCGCGCCGCGGGCGCGCGAGACGGCGATCGCCATGGGCTTCGCGGTGACGCTGGAGCTTCCCGACCCTCCCGAACGTCAACGGCTTCCTGCAGGAGTCGCAGGCGGCGAGCGTACGACGTCGGCGCGCCGTTCACGCGGCTCGCGCGGCTGGTGAACCGGCGCGGCAGCACCGCCGTCGGACTACGCGCACGCGCTCGCCCGGCAGTGGTCGGAGCTGATGGCGCCCATCGGGCCCGGCGACGCGGCCCTGGTGATCGGGCACGGCGGCCACATCGAATGCGGACTCGTCGACGCTGTTCCCGGAGGCCGACCACGACGAGTGGGGCACGCTGTTCGGGTACATGGAAGGCGCACGCCTGCATTACGACACGGTCGCGCGCCGCTTCCACGACATCGAGTTCGTCCGCGGTTGAAGGCACATAGGCGAGTAGAGGGGCCGGCGTTCGCCGGCCCCTCCATCTTGCCCCCTCAGTCGCTTGCCGACCTTGATCGCCAGGCGCGGCAGGTACCAGACCGCGGCCGCCGCGGCGGCGAGCGCGGCGGATATCAGGATCGGGATCGGGAGCCCAGGGCCACACCGGACTGCTCGAACTCGGCGTTCTCCAGCGCCGAGATCATCGGGCCCGAGGAGAGCATGTCCTGGAACGTGAGCTGCTGCCAGAACAGGTCCTGGGCGTTGACGAGGAGCAGC
This sequence comes from uncultured Actinomycetota bacterium, assembly GCA_963740955.1. Classification (GTDB taxonomy): domain Bacteria; phylum Actinomycetota; class Actinomycetes; order Mycobacteriales; family Micromonosporaceae; genus Glycomyces. Next base: position 281,323 of record CAVUGC010000020.1, on the reverse strand, counting down.
GCCATCGCCATCAACGCCGTCATCGGCCAGGCCGCTTGAAGGACGCCAGGCGCGCCGCCCGGCTGCGGCGCCCTGGGCGAGGGCAAGTCGGCGGCGGTCCTCCAGCCCCCAGAACAGGGCCGTGAACACGAACAGGAGCGGCACCGCGATCCAGGCGCGGGCCGGGAACGACCCGATGACCATGTACTCGCCTTCGCCCGCAACGACTTCGAGGTTCGCGGCCCCGAGCGGACCGGAACCGATGAACAGCCAGGGCGCGAACAGCAGCAGGATCCAGCGGGAGGCGTTCCCGAAGGGCCGCAGCGACCCGATCGCGTAGCCGCCCATCGCGGCGACCGGCAGCGCGACGGCCGTGGTGATCAGCGGCGGGCCCCACGTGCGGCGGATGGCGAACCACAGGTCGCCGCCTTCGGTCGTGCCCTCGGCGAGGCGGGCGATCCAGGGCAGCAGGAAGTAGCCGACCGCGCCGAGCAGGAGCACGAGCGCGGCGATCCCGAAGACGACCGCCCCAGGCCGGGTCGGTGCAGGGTCGACCGGGCCGGGGGCGACGTCGATCCTGGTGCGGGCGGCCAGGAACACGATCGCGGCGCCGAGCCCGAGGACGGCGAGAATCGCCATGAGCAGCACCGATTTCGCGGTCGATATGCCGGGGGCGAATCCGGAGTAGAGGCCGCGGAAGATCTGGGCGACGGGAGTCTCGATGTCGAGGGGCAGGCCGCTGATGACGCCATACGCGAAGGTCTGGAGACCGGCGGCGATGAGGGCGAACGCGGCCAGGCCGGCGGTGACGAGGAGGCCGGCGGTCTTCTTGCCGGTCTCGGCGGCCCCGCGCATCGCGGCGAGCCCGGCGAGCACGCCCAGGCCCAGGATGACGCCGGAGGCCAGGCCGGCCCAGTCGTACAGGCTCGCTTCGCGATCGCCCTGGGTGAGCACGCGGTCGATGAGCCAGGCGACGGTGAGCGCGGCCGGAGCGAAGGTGATCGCGGCCAGGCTCCATACGACGCTCGCGGTGGTGCGCACGCGCCGTCCGGCGCGGTGGAGGCACCAGGCGGCGAGCGGCGCCAAGACCGCTCCGATGAGGACCATCGCGCCGATCGGGCCCGCTAGGCGGAGCAGGCCTTCGATGAACGCGCCGTCGGCGAACACCTCGTCGTAGTTGGCGGGGCCGATGGTCTCGGCGGAGCCGAAGACACTGAGGCCTTCGATGCGGCTGAGCTCGATCGTGCGGATCGTGGGCAGCACGTAGGCGAACACGGTGGCGATCACCGGCACCGCAAGAAGGACCAGGCCGAGGACGACGCGGGCGGCGTCGCTCTGCGGTTGCAGCAGTGTCGAATACGGCAGGCCCGGATCGGCGTCGTTGGGCGGGCGTCCGCTGGGCGCGGTCCGGTTCGGCGGGGGGCGTGTCGGCGACGGGAGTCCCGGTCGCGGGCCGGTACTCGGCAGGCCGCCCGTCGAACGGCCCGGCCGGAATTCGGGCGAGATGTCCGGTGGAGAGGAGTACCGCGACGGCGGCGAGGACGGCACCTGAGGCTTGTACTGCGTCCGAGGCGATTGCCGTGGCGGATATTGCGGCGAACGGGACTGCTGTGGCGAGTGCGGCGATGACGGCGGACCGCCGGCACCGGGCGGGTATTCCATGAACACTCCATTGTGCATAAAGGGTGGGAGGTCTTGAAAATTATGCGCCACGTCACGCAGGGGGTGACAAGCGGGCACCAGACCTGGGAGCGTGCCCGTGACCTGCGACGCATGGCACAGGTGACACGCAGTTGAACGACTGACCGAAATACGCCCGTCAATGCGCCTCGTCAACCCGACTGCCGAGTCGCCCATCAGATAAAGCCCACGATGGCGGCGCGAAAATTGCGGCCGAGAAGACCGGCCGAGAATAGGGTTGCCGCCCGGACGGCGCGGTGCTTTGATCGGGCCATGCCCAGCATCGCGCAGTACCTGGCGTTCATCGTCGCCTCGCTCATCCTGATCCTCATCCCCGGCCCGTCGGTCATGTTCACCATCGGCCGCGCACTCGCCTACGGCCGCAGGCAGGCCGTGCTCACCGCCTGGGGCAACGCCATCGGCACCTTCGCCGCCGCCGCACTCGCCGCGGTCGGACTGGGCGCGCTCGTCCAGGAGTCGGCGCTGGCGTTCGCGATCGTGAAGTACACGGGCGCGGCGTACCTGGTGTTCCTGGGCGTCAAAGCACTGCGGGACCGGAAGGGCATGATGGCGGAGCCCGACGGCGGGGGCGAGGCGCCCGAAGCGGGCGCTGGCGACCATGGCCGAGGGCTTCCTCGTGGGGCTGCTCAACCCGAAGATGATCCTGTTCTTCCTGGCGATCCTCCCCCAGTTCATCGACGGCGAATCAGGTTCGGCCACAGGGCAGATGCTGCTGCTCGGGGCGACGTTCGCGGCCATCGCGGCGCTCTGCGACACGGTCTGGGGCCTGGTGGCCTCGGCCGCCCGCGACGTCCTGCGCCGCCCGCGCCCGAAGCTGATCCTCAGCCGCACCGGCGGCGCCTCCCTCATCGGCCTCGGCATCGCGGCCGCAGCAGGAGAACGCGCCTGACGTCGAGCTGCGGCCCGCGAGGTGCTTGCCGTTCAGAGCCGCCGCACCGCTGCATTGTCGGACCCCCGCGTCATCGTTGAACCGGGGGACCCGATCGGGGGCGGACCGTTCTCGAACGCGTTGGGAGCGCTTGCATATAGAAGATCGTGGATATATAGTGTGTGGACCCTCAAGCGATCCCCATCCTTCTCCCGGCTCGCGCGGCCTCTTCCCGGGCCGTCACGACGCCCCCGGCAGCGTCAGAGAGGACCCCATGCCTGCCCTCACCCATCCCCGCATGCGACGAGGCCTGGCGCCGCGGCGGCCACGGTCTTCGTCGCCGCGGCCGCGCTCGTCGCGGTCATGTTCCCCCAAGGCCCGCCAACGCCGCGCAGCTGACGCAGATCACCGAACTTCGGGAACAACCCGAGCAACCTCGAGATGTACCTCTACGTGCCCGACAACGTGGCACCCGAATCCGGCGATGGTCGTCGGCATCCACTGGTGCGGCGGCTACGCGAACGACTTCTACTACGGCACGGAGTGGGCGCGCCTCGCCGACCAGTACGGCTTCATCGTCGTCTACCCCTCGGTGACGCGCTCGAGCAAGTGCTGGGACGTCGCCTCCGCGGCCTCCCTCAACGGCACCGGCTCCGACTCGGTCGGCATCAAGTCGATGATGGACTGGACGATCGCCGAGTACAACGTCGACACCGACCGGATCTTCTCGACCGGCATCTCCTCGGGCGCGATGATGACCAACGTGATGCTCGGGGTCTACCCCGAGGTGTTCGAGGCGGGCGCGGCCTTCTCCGGCGTCCCCTACACCTGCTTCGCGACCAGAACGGCTCCGAGTGGAACTCCGAGTGCTCGCAGGGCCGGATCAACCGCACCCCGCAGCAGTGGGGCGACGCGGTCCGCACGACCAACCCCGGTTACTCCGGGCCGTGGCCGCGCATGCAGATCTGGCACGGCACCAACGACGACGTGCTGTTCTACCAGAACTTCCAAGAGCAGATCGACCAGTGGACGAACGTCAACGGCACCGACCAGACGCCCGAGCTCTCCGACACGCCGCAGACGAACTGGAACCGGACCCGCTACGGCGGCACCGGGGCGCAGGCGCCCGTGGAGGCGATCAGCCTCCAGGGGGTCGGCCACAACCTGGTGGTGAACGGCATGGCGGCCAAGGCGCTCGAGTTCTTCGGGCTCGACAGCCGATGTGGACCCGACGACCTCGCCGAACCACCGGCCCGACCGACCCGACGACCAGCCCCACGGGCGGCCCGACCGGCGCGTGCTCGGCGGTCATCAAGGTCGTCAGCACCTGGACACTCGGGTTGGCAGGCCAATGTGGACGTGACGGCGGGCAGCGCCGCGATCACCGGCTGGAACCTGCACTGGACCTGGCCCGGCGGCCAGACGATCTCGAGTTCCTGGAACGCGGACGTGTCCGGCAGCGGCTCCTCGGTGACCGCCGGGGACGTGGGTTGGAACGGCTCGGTGGCCGCGGGCCAGACCCGAACGTCCACATGGGGCTTCATCGGCACCGGTTCGGCGGCGACGCCGACGGTGACGTGCACACCGGCTTGACACGATTACCCCACCGAAGAACCGGGGCCGCGGACGCGAGAGCGCCCGCGGCCCCGACGGCTTTGCGGAGGCCGGCCGACCCGCGGCTCGCCTCTCACGCCCGCCAGCTTGGAAGGACCCCGCCCGCGGGTCCTCGGGCCACAGTGGCAGATGAAGCGGGACAACACCAAGGCCACCGGTCGACCGCTCGGGTCGGCCGGTGGCCTTACGCATTGCGGCGCTTAGCCGATGACCAGCGTGGTCACCGAACGCGCGGGCAGTTCCACGCCCACCGTGCCGCCGGTGATCGCGGCGGTCCCGGCCTGGTGCGGTTCGCGCTGGGCGTCGGTGGTCTGCCAGACCGCCGCCGTCCCGGTGTCGAGGCCGGTGAAGTCGACGTCGGTGGTCACGGGCGTCGTGCCGGTGTTGACGATGACGACGCTCTTCTCCCCCGTCGAGGCGAACGTGTAGAGCAGGGGGTCGGGGCTGGTCGTCTCGACCATCGTGGATCCGAAGGAGCGAAAGCGGCCTTCGCCGGTGAACATGCCGATGCCGTGGTAGATCGGCATGGGCTCGTTCACGTCCACGAGGTTCGCGCCCGTGCCCTCGCCCCATTCGCCGGTGAGGCCGAGGCAGCCGTTCTTGTCGCCGAAGACGAGCGCGGTCGCGTCGGCCTCGAGGATGGTGCCGAGGGTCGCCGCGCCCCAGACGGTCGGCAGGTGCGTGGTCATCGACGCGCAGGCCGGGCTCGGGTCGGCCCAGTCCATGTTCCATTCGCCGATCTGGATGCCGATCTCGTCGGCGCGGGCGGGCGCGGCGGCCTCGATGAGGCCGCGGACCTGGGCGATGTCGGTGGTGTAGTTCGCGACCTCGGCGAGGAGCTGCTCGTCGCTCTTGGCCTCGCCGCCCTTGCCGTAGTCGTGGTAGTCCACGAAGTCCACGTGCGGGCCGGAGGCGGCGAGGAAGGTCGTGAGGTAGTCGATGTTGTTGTGCGCGGTGCCCGGGCCGCCCACCTCGACGCCGGGGTCGGCGGCGTGAATCGCGGTGGCGATCTCGTTGAAGCGCTCGCTGTAGGTGGCGGCGTCCATCTTGGGCGGTGTGCCGGCGTCGAGTTCATTGCCGACGATGACCTTGGTGACCGGGTCCTGGGCGTCGAAGTGCTCGAACAGGGCCACGGCGTCGCCGGTCTCGGCCGGGAGCACGAGGATCGGTTCAGCACCCAGGTCGCGGATCGCGTCGATCCACTGGTCGCCGTCGTACTCGGTGTGGCACCAGTCGCCGCCGCAGACGATGCGGCTGGTGTGGTCGCCGGGGACGGCGTACTCGAGTTCGATGCGGAGCACGCCGAAGTCGTGCGCGGCCATGGCGGCGCGGTGTTCGGCGCTGTTGACGATGTAGTTGAGGCCGCCGTAGCCGGTGATGGAGGCGCCGAGGTCGCCCGGTTCGATCTGGGCGACCGGGGTCGTGAAGTCGACGGTGATCGCGGCTTCGTCGGCGCCCGCGGCGGGGGCGAGGGTCGACGTGACGCCGCCTGCGAGGAGGAGGGCGGCGCCGCCGCCGATCGCGGCGGTGCGGGGGTGGTGCAGCCGAATGCGTTTCAAGCGAGAGGCCTTTCGTACCAAGGGATGTGGTGCTCGAGGATTCTCGCACGGTTCGAGTCCGAATTGCACAGATGGAGGTGACGGAGCCATGAATTCCGGAAACCGGCCGAGGGCCTGTCCTGTGCATCAGGGAGCGGCGGTATCCGAGTCCGTTTGTTCGCTCGCAAGGCGGAAGGCCCTCCCGATACCGGTGTTGTATCGGGAGGGCCGACAACGCGGCGAGGGGGCACAGTGCTTGTCGCCGCGCAGCGGCGTCCGGTTCGGGTGGTGGCGGGCCGACGGGCGGGCGGGCCGGATAACGACCGGTCTGATGCACAGGACAGGCCCTAGACTGTCCTGATCACGCGCACGACCAGCGCCGGGCGATGTGCGCAAAGAACGGAGCCGCCGACATGACCGAGTTTCCCGCCGAGATCCGCGACCGGTTCGCCGGTGCGGGGATGGACCTCGACAAGCTGTTCTCCGCCGGCGAGCTGGGCGATCGCATGGAGATCGACGTGGTCTCGGCGACCCCCGAGCGGGTGTTCGCGGAGATGAAGGTCGAGGGGAACCGGCAGCCGTACGGGCTGCTCCACGGCGGCGCCTCGGCGGTCCTGATCGAGACGCTCGGTTCGATCGGCGCGATGCTCCACGCCGGGCCCGGGAAGATCGCGGTCGGCGTGGACCTCAACGCGACCCATCACCGGGCGGTCAAGTCGGGCACGGTCACCGCGGTCGCCACCCCGATCCACCGCGGCCGCTCCACGACCACGTACGAGATCATCGTCAGCGACGAGGACGGCCGGCGCGTGTGCACCGGCCGCCTCACCTGCATGATCCGCGACGCGCCCTGAACGGCGCCGACCCGGGCGGCTCACTCGATCAGGACGCGCTCCAGCGTGCGCCGGGCCATGCGGTGCATGGCCGGATTGCTCTCGACGTAGTACCAGAGCGCCCCCATCGCCTGCTGCAACGCCCACGCCCTGCCGCGTTCCCATTCGAGGTCGTTGCAGCAGAGGTCCTCGCGGAGCGTTCGCCGCGGGCCGGCCTCGAGCAGGTGCCAGGCCGCGACGAGATCCAGCGCGGGGTCGGCGGGCCCCAGCCCGCCGACGTCGAGCACCCCCGCTAGGCGACCGTCACGCACCAGCACGTTCCCGGGGATGAGGTCGCTGTGGTTCATCACGTCGGCCGCGTCTCGCGGCAGCTCCCGCATGTCGGCCCACATCCGGCGCAGGCGCGGCACGTCCGCCAGGCGTTCGCTCTCTCGGAAGCAGGTCGTCATCCACGCCTCGTGGGCGCGGAGGTCGCCGCCGCGGCCTCCCCCGCTGAACGTGCGACCACCGGTGGGAATCGCGCGAACGCCTTTGATGAACTCGGCCAGGTCCCGCGCGAAAGCAGCCGACTCCCCTGGGTCCACTTCGGTCGCCGTGCGGCCCGAGATCCAGGTCTGCACCGACCAGGGCAGTGGATACCCGGCACCGGACTCGCCGATCGCGACCGGTTCAGGGCTCGGGAATCGGGTCCGGCCCGAAAGCTCTCGTGCCGCGTCCGCCTCCGATTCGAGCCATCGCCGCGTCTCCGCCGGGTCGCGCCGCTCCAGAGGGAACCTGGCGGTGAACGCCTCGCCGATGCGGAAGATCGCGTTGACGGTGCCTTGCGAGGCAAGGGGACTGATCGTCAGGTGTCGCCACTCGGGGAACTGCGCGTCAACCAGTTCGCGAACCGCGTCAGGGGTGACCGTCAGCTGATCGGAGTGCATCTGCATGTCGGGAGCCTCGCACGTCCTGAGCTCGTGCCGCAAACCCCTTTCGCGCCTGAAGAGCGTCGCGGGAGCAGCGCTGCCGGATCAGGGCACCGTTTCGCCTGCGGTTCAGGCGGGCAGCGACGAGGGGTGGGACTTGCGTGGGGCGGGTTGCCGGGGCCGGGCCGGTGTTCGGGTGGGCTTCAGGCGGGCAACGACGGAGGGGTGGGAGTTGGGTGGGGCGTGTGGCCGGGGCCGGGGCGGTGTTCGGTTGGGGTTCGGGCGGGCAGCGACGAAGAGGTCAGCGATTGGGCGGGGGCGCGCTGGCGGCTTCCCGGACCGCTTTCGGTTGGGGCGCAGGCGGATCGGGCCCGAACATGAGAGGTTTCTCGTCTTGTGGGTGATGCGGGTGCCCCTGGGGTGGGGGATAATTGGTGTACGCACAGGGATATGGATTCCGTACAGGAGTCGAGTAGGTGTAAGCAGACTAAGCCAAGCCTCTGGCCGACTCGCCCCGCTGGCAGGATCCGAGACCACCAGGCCCGCTCTCGGGCCAGGGGATGCTCAGCCCGGGGCTCGCATGGTATGCCCCACGTGCTATCGGGACTCGCTCCCAGGCCGAGAAAGCCAGAAGGACGGACTCGGAACCGTGAAGCGAGAGATCGCCCGGAAGGGATCACCCCAACCGGAGGCAGTGCCCCGAACGAGGCACACACACCAAACCAACACGCTCGTGGAGAGGACACTCTGGGAACGCCCACTGACCGCAGTCAGCAGTCGGCAGTACGCAATCTTCAGTTGGCAAATGGCAGTACTCAGTGCTCAGCACCCAGTGCACAGCACTCAGCACGCAGCACGCAGCACGCAGCACCGGAAGGAGGTGACACCGCACATGCACACGCCCGCAACGACACACCCCCAAGACAGCCACACCCAGGCGAAGAGCGCACCGGCCTCGACACTCGGCGAACCCACCCGATCGGCACACTCCGCCTCGGTCAGCGCAGCCGATCCGGCTCCGGCTCCGGCTCCGGCTCCGGCTCCGGCTCGATCCTGGACGCCGGACGGCCCGGCCCGCCGCACCGACAGCACCCCAGCCACCCCCGCTTCCACTGTCGCTGCCTCTTCCGCTGCCGCCGCGACCGCGCAGGCACACCAGCCCCGGCCCCGGTCGGACACCCCGACCCCCGCCACACCGGCCTCCGTCGCTGCCAGCCTGAACCCCGACCCAAGCCGACTTGGCTCCAGCCGCGAACCCCTGGCAAACCGCAGCCTCACCGTCGCTGACCGCCTGCAGCTCAACCGAAGACCGGCCCCGGACCCAGCCTGCGACCTCGGCCAACCACTCGCCTCATCGTCGCTGACGCCTGCAGCCCGACCGAAGACCAGCCCGGCCCCGGCCGGCCACCTCGGCCAACCACTCGCCTCATCGTCGCTGACGCCTGCAGCCCGGCCGAAGACTGGCCCGGCCCCGGCCAGGGACCTCGGGCAATCTCTCACCTTCTCGTCGCTGACCGGTTGTAGCCCAGTTGAAACCGGCCCAGCCCAGCCTGCCGCCTTGGGCAATCACTCGCCTCTTCGTCGCTGACGCCTGTAGTTCGACCGAGGTCCGGCCCCGGCCCCAGCCTGCGACCTCGAGCGACCACTCACCTCTTCGTCGCTGCCAGCCTGAACCCCGACCGACGCAGCGGCCGGCCTCGGCGAGCCACCCCGACCCACTCGCACACCGGTCCGTCGCTGACGTCTTGAACCGCAAGTGAAGCGACGATCGCATCCGGCAACGCCGCTAGGAGTACCTCCCCGGCGGCCGATCCTCCGTTGCGGCAACATGCGGGCGGCATCCGGTCGCGCGGCCAGGGCAGAGCACCGTCGCAATCGATGCACCTCGAGACCGGGTTCAACACTCACGCCCCAGCCCCCTACCGAGCGACGTTGGACCTAGTCCGATTCCTTCTGAGCACGCCTTGCGATCTGAATACAGGTGATCGCCGCCGCCGCCGACCAGGCCTGCGGGCGGCACGCGGCGGGATACGGCACAGGAAGGCCGCGCTCCTTCACCGAGTGGCCGGCGTGCAGCTCCGGCATGCGGAAACCGAAGCCCTCCGCCGCATTGAGCAGGCCTTCGACCACTATGGATGCTTCCTTGGCGAGGCCCGCGCGATCCATGCCGTGGGCGATGATCGCCGAGTCGTGCGCCCACACGGCCCCGCCGTGGTAGCTGAGCGGCCAATACCCGGCGGCCGCCGACGACATGGTGCGGACGCCGTATCCGGAGGCCATTGAAGGGTCCACGAGGAGCGCCGCGATGCGCGCCTCGCCTGCGGCGTCGACGATGCCGGTGCCGAGCAGATGGCCGATGTTGCTCGTGAGCGTGTCGACGGCCTGCCCGTCGCGGTCGAGCGCGATCCCCGGGTAGCGGCCTTCGTCGGTCGTGACCCAGAAGCGCTCGTTGAACCTGGTGCGCAGCCGCTGCGCCCAGGTGCGCCACTCGTCGCCGCCGTCCAGGCCGAACGCGTCGAGCAGCTCGGCCGCGCCCACGGCGGCTTCGTGGGCGTACCCCTGGGCCTCGCACAAGGCGATGGGGCCGTTGGCGAGTCGCCCGTCGCGCCACTGGATCGAGTCGCCCGAGTCCTTCCAGCCCTGGTTCGACAGGCCCTTGCCGTTCCTGTCGAAATAGGCCAGAAAACCGTCGTTCGCGGCGGCGCCGGCCATCCAGTCGAGGGCCGCCCGCAGGTTCGGGACGAGAGCGGCGACCTCCTCGACCGGCATGCCCGCGCGCCACGCGTCCACGAGCAGGCACACCCACAGGGCGGTGGCGTCCACCGTGCCGTAGTAGAGCGGCGGCAGGGAGAGGTCTTCTTTTGCGATGGGAAGCGACGCCGCGCGCAGTTCGTGCGGGATCTTGCCGGGTTCCTCCGCCGAGGCGGCGTCGTCCTTCGTGCCCTGCAGGCGGGCGAGGACGCGCAGCGTGGATGCGGCGATCGAGACGTCGACCGGGATCATCATCCGTGCCGCCCAGATCGAGTCGCGGCCGAACAGCGTGAAGAACCAGGGGGCGCCGGCGGCGAAGAAGGCGTCCTCGGGGTGGTCGGGGAGCGCGAGCCGCAGCGCGTCGAGGTCGTCGAGCGCGGTGTCCAGCCAGCGCGCCAGCCGTTGGTCGAGCGCCATCAGTGGAGACGGTCCAGTCGGCGGGCGGGACGGGGCCCGGACGGCGAGGTCCTTGTCGTGCATCGTGATCGACCAGGTGAGGTTCGCGGACTCGACGCGGCCTGAGGTGCAAGGGCCATTCGAGGACGACCCCGTCCGGTTCCACGGTCCACCGCCCGGCGTCGCCGTGCAGTTCGAACGAGGCCGCCTCCCCGGTCACGGTGACGCGGCGGCCGTCGGCGGTCGCCTCCCAGTTCCCCGCGGCGCCGTGCCCGGCCCTCACGTCCTGGAGCGAGCACGAAGTCCGGTTCGATGCGCAGCCGCAGCGTCGCCCGGACCTCGCGATCGACGACCGAAGCGACCGTGAGGACTTCGCTCATGTCCCCGGGCCGGACGGTCCGCTCGCGAGTGAGGGCCACATGCGGGTCCGGCGTGGGGTCGTCGACCTCGCGCAGCACCGCGTCGAACACGGCCGTGTCCGCGCCGCGGTCGCTCGTGGCGATCGCTTCGGACCGGTCGCCGTCGACCTCGATCTGGAGCCCGCGCGCGAACCGGCGGTCGCCGTGGAACACGCCGTCGATCGGCCCGGTCATCGAGCCGTCCGCGCGCCGACCACGCCTGAGTGGGCGCCCGGAGGGCGATGACGGCATCTTGCAGGAAAGGCTGGCGGCGCGGGATGGTCATCCCTTGACTGCTCCTTCGCTGGTGTTCATGATGCGCTTCTGGAAGACGAAGAACATCACCGCGACCGGGATCGTCATGATCGCCGCGGCCGCGAGCTTGACCGGGTACTGCGTGCCCTGGCTCAGCTGCCCGGACGCGAGGGAGGCGACGCCCTTGGTGAGTGTCGTCAGGTCCGGTGACTGCGTGGAGACGATGAAGTGGCTCAGCTCGTTCCAGGATCCCTTGGAACGACAGGATGACGATGGTGATCAGCGCCGGGCGGGCCATGGGCAGCACGACCGACCAGAACACGCGGAAGGTGCCCGCGCCGTCGATGCGCGCCTGCTCCTCGACCGAGACGGGGATCGACTCGAAGAAGTTCTTCATGATGAACACGCCCGCCGCGTCCACGAGCAGCGGCATGATCATGCCCGCGTAGGAGTCGTAGATGCCGAGCTGGTTGAGCACCAGGAACTTCGGGATCAGCAGCACCACTGTCGGGCACGGCCATGACCGCGACGACCGAGGCGAACACGAATCCGCGGCCCGCGGAACCGCAGCCGCGCGAGGGCGTAGCCGGCGAGCGAGACGAAGAAGACGCGCCCGAGCGTCACGACACGGTCACGATCGCGGAGTTCGCGAACCAGAGCGGGAAGTCGCTGCGGGCGAACAGGCGCTCGTAGGCGGCGAACGTGAACGTCTGCGGCAGGAGGGCAGACGGTGTTCCCGGCGGCCTCCGCATCGGGTCTTGAACGAGGTCGCGACCTGCACCAGGAACGGGAAGACGTAGACCACCGCGAGCGCGATGAGCATGGTGTACAGCGGCGATCGTGCCGAATCGGCGGACGCGGTGGATCGGGGTGCGACGAGGCGGTCATGGCCTGCACCTTCCCGGATCGGCGGGCGCGCCGGCCGGTGCGGCCGGGCGCGTTCGCGCAGCACCCAGCGCTGGAAGATCGTGAGAGCCACGATGATGACGAACAGGATGAAGGCGATCGCCGCGCCCTGACCCCACTCCTGGTTGAGGAACGCCGCGTGATAGGAGAGGTAGGCGGGCGTGAGCGTGGTCTTGCCGGGCGCGCCCTGCGTGCCGGTGTAGATCTGGTCGAACACCTGCCAGCAGCCGATCAGCGCCGAGCGTGAGCACGGTGAACAGGGTCGGGCGCAGCTGCGGGAGGGTGATGCGCCAGAAGCGCTGCCACCCGTTGGCGCCGTCCATCATCGCCGCTTCGTCGAGCTCGGCGCCGATGTTCTGCAGCGCGGCGAGGAACAGGAGCATGAAGGTGCCGCTGGTGGTGAAGATCGCCATGAGGATGAACGCGCTCATGGCGACCGAGGGTCCGGAGAGCCAGTCCCACCAGGTGAGGCCGAGGAAGCCGGCGCCGCTGAGGGCGGCCGGGCCGGATTCGACGCCGACCTTCGCCGAGCGCGATGTGGAGGATGCCGCGCGGGTCGTTGAACCAGTTGGGGCCGTTGATACCGACCCACGAGAGCACTTCGTTGACCGCGCCGGATGCGGAGAACAGGAACAGCCACAGCACGGTGATCGCGACCGAGCTGGTCACCGAGGGGAAGTAGAAGGCGGTGCGGAAGAATCCGCGGCCGCGCAGGATCGGCCCGGTTGACCAGTACCGCGAGGAACGAGCGACAGCGCCGTCTGCAGCGGCACGACCAGCAGGACGTACCAGGCGTTGTTGCGCAGCGCGGTGCCGAAGTTCTGTTCGGCAAGGCCGCCGCCGGTGGTGATCGGCGGCGTAGTTCTCGAGGCCGACGAAGCCGACGCCGGGCGAGAGCGGGCTGCCGCGTCCGGTCCAGTCGGAGAAGCTCACCCACAGCGCCATCAGGACGGGGACGAGGAGGAAGACGCCCGAGGATCACGATGACCGGGGCGGTGAAGAGCCATCCGGCGGCCCCTTCGCCGCGCCGGAACCCGCTGCGGGAGCGGGTTCCGGCGCGGCGCAGGCGCCTGTGCAGTCGAGGGTCATGGTCAGCCGCCGACCACGGCCTCGAGGTTGCGCCTGCGCCGAGTCGAGGATCTGCTGGGGTCGCCGGTCTCCAGCGACTCCAGCTGCGAGTTGAAGTCGGCGATGACTTCGGCGGAGCCGGCGTTCGGCGGGCAGCCTGTGGCGTAGTCGGCGCCGGTCGAGGAACGCGGCCAGGTCGGGGTTGTCGCCCTGTCCATCGCGTCGCCGGCGGACTGGACGGAGGGCATGGGCCCGAAGGCCTCCGAGAACGCCAGCTGCTGCTCGGCGCTGGTCAGGTACTCGACGAGGTCGAGCGCGGCCTGCTGGTTGGGGCTGTCGGCGGCCATGCCCCAGCAGTTGGTGAACTGGAGCGTGCCCTGGCCCGGCGGGTCCGGCGGGCAGCTCGGCCGACCTGGTAGTTCGACGTCGGGGAAGTCGGCCGCAGCGCGCCGGTGATCCAGTTGCCCTCGATCGTCATGGCGGCGAGAGCTCCTTGCCGAACGCCTCGCCGCCCCAGCCGGCGCCGAGGTCGGCGGCGTAGGCGAAGGTGCCGTCTTGCGAGGTGCGAGGCTTGACGTAGTCGAGGGCCTCGACGTTCTCGGGGCTGTCGGCGACGGCCTCGGTGCCGTCGTCGGTGACGAGCTGCCCGCCCGCCTGCGCCATGAAGGCGCCGACGCGCTGGTATTCGGGGCCGAGGGCGAGGCCGACGCGGCCGTCGGTGGTGAGGGCCTGGGCGACGGTGTCGAGCTGGTCCCAGGTGGTGGGGAGGTCGGCGTCGGTGAGTCCGGCGTCGGCCCACAGGTCGGTGTTGATGACCAGGGCGAGGGTGGAGAAGTCCTTGGGGGCGCAGTAGAACTGGTCGTCGAAGGTGAAGTTCTCGACGAGCGAGGGGTAGAAGTCGTCCTTGTTGGACAGCTGGTCGCCGTACGGCTGGAGCGAGCCGTTCGCGGCGTACCCGGCGATGCGCCTCGGGCGCGAGGTAGAACAGGTCGGGGGGCGAGCCGGCCGCGAAGCCTTGGGAGAGCTCCTGGTCGAGGGTGGTCGCGGCCATGACCGGTCGCTTCGATGCCGGAGTCTTCCGACCAGGCCGCGACGGCGGCTTCGACGGCTTCGGCCTCGGCGTCGCCGCTCGAGGCGATGAGGACGGTCAGCGGGTCGTCGGAGGAGGTGAGCTCGTCCGACGAGGGGTCGGCGGACGTGTCTTCGAATCCTTGGCCGCAGCCGGTGAGGGCGAGCGCCGCGGCGAGGGCCACGCCTCCCGCCGCGAATGCGGTGTTCGCTGTGCGTCTCACGCTGAATCTCCTTTGATCGCGTACATCGACCGTTTTTGATCGATCAAATTTTATTTGAACGATCATACGGTAGAGTCGTCCGCGAGCAGATGTCAAGAGGATCCCGGAAGGTGGAAACGGCGTTGCAGAAAGTAGCGACGATCGAGGACGTCGCCCGCGAAGCGGGTGTATCCCGTCAAACGGTCAGCAACGTGATCAACGCGCCGGCCAAGGTCCGCGAGGCCACCCGGCAGAAGGTGCACACCGCCATCGAGGCCTTGGGCTACTCCCCCAACGCGATGGCCCGGCGGCTGCGCACGCAGCGCAGCTCGACCATCGGCGTGCGCCTCGACGCCTTCTCCGGCGGCGTCTCGGGCGTCGTCCTCGACCGGTTCGTGCACGCCCTCACCGAGCACGCGGCGACGCGCGGCCTGCGCGTGCTCCTGTACGCGGCCCGCACGGTCGAGGAGGAGCTGCGCCAGATCAACGAGCTGGCCGACGGCGGCGAGGTCGACGCGATCATCCTCACCGGAACGTCGCGTGAGGACCGACGCGCGGATCGGCTGATCGAACGCGGGATGCCCTTCGCGGCGTTCGGCCGCCCCTGGGGGGCCGACGACATCGCGAAGGCCGGCCACCCGTGGGTCGACTGCGACGGCGCGGCGGGCACCAGGGCCGCGACCGAGCACCTGCTCGAACGCGCCGGAACGCGCATCGCGTTCCTGGGATGGCCCTCGGACTCGGAGACCGGCGACGACCGCGAACGGGGATGGCGGGACGTCATCGGACCGCGGGCGGGCGACGATTCGGCGCCGCGCGTGTCCAGTGAGGACGGCGTCGCCGAAGCGCATATCGCCGTGCGGTCGCTCTTGCGCGACAAGGCGATCGACGGCATCGTATGCGCAAGCGACGCACTCGCGATAGGCGCGCACCTCGCCGCGGTGGAGACGGGCCGGCCCGAGCTCCAGATCGTGGGCTTCGACAACACCGCCGCGGCAGAGGCGCTCGGCCTCTCCAGCCTCGAGCAGCTCCCCGAGAGGATCGCGGCGGCCCTCCTCGACATGCTCATGGGCCCCGAGGACAACAGGATCTCCCACCCGCCCGAACCGGCCGGCCTGCTCGTAGAACCGGAGCTGATCGTCCGATAAGACGGCGCGAGGGACCCTGCAGGCCCCCGTCCCGCTCGCAGTGCACACCCGAGGACGAGCCTCCGGCTGCGGCACCAGACCGCGGCCCGACGACAGGACGGATCGAAAACCAGCGCGGGCCGTTCCGGGATCGGCGACCGCTTGCACACGCCACCGGCCGCCAAACCTGGCGATCAGCTCACTTGAGCAGGGCGTTCAGGGTGCCGTAGTCGATACCGCCACCGACCACGTCGTAGACGTCGTCTTCGAGGAGACCGACTGTGGCCCTGCGGGCCAGTTCATAGGCGGCCGTGGCGAGACCCGGTCCCATGCTCACCCGGGCCACGCCGAGGCGATCGAGCTCGGACGGCGCGGGCGAGCCCGGACCGGCCATCACGTTGAGCGGCAACCGGATCGCCTCCACGAGCGCGGCGATCACCAGCCGGGTCCGACACGCCGGGCACGAAGATTCCGTCCGCACCCGCCTGCGCGTACGCCTCGGCGCGGGCCACGGTCGCGTCGAAACGGTCGGCCTCCTCGCCGATCCCGGCCAGGTACATGTCGATGCGGGCGTTGATGAACAGGTCCGGCCCGGCGCCCTCGCGGGCGGCAGCCAAGCGTTCGGACTGGTCTTCCACGGCGCGGAGGGTGCCGGGGGCTTCGGCGGTGGTGTCCTCGATGTTCACGCCGACCGCGCCGGCCTCGGCCACCATCGCGAGCGTCTCGGCGACCTCCTTCGGCGTCGCGCCGAATCCGGACTCGATGTCGGCGGTCACCGGCACGTGCACCACCCTGCACGATCCGTGCGATCGCGTCCACGGCCGCATCGCGGTCGAGCGCGTCGCCGTCGGGGCGGCCGAGGCTCCACGCGACCCCGGCGCTCGTGGTGGCGACCGCGGGGGCTCCGGCGGCGGCGATGACCGCGGCGCTGGCGGCGTCCCAGCAGTTCGGGAGGCGCAGGGCGGGGCTGGTGTGGAGGGAGCGGAAGCGGGCGGCGTCTGTCGTTCGTCATGTCGACAATCAAAGCAGTGATGTCGCCTCATGGCTGGCCATGAAGCGACATCACCGTCGGATGTTCGGGTTCAGTCCCCGCCGGCCGCATCGGCCTGCGGCGCGGGCTCGATCGCGATGGCCACGCGTCAGCCGACCGCCGACAGGATCGCGTCGGTGAGTTCGGCCGGTTTGGTGAACTGCGGCCAGTGGCCGGTGGGCAGGTCGATGTAGCTCGACGTCCTTGACCGTCGGCGATCTCCTTCACGAACGGCACGCCCTGTTCGATCCACGCTCGGACCTGGCGCTGCTGAATTCGCAGCAGATGACTGTGATCGGCACGTCGAAGCGGCGCTCGTCGCCGAGCACCTCTTGTCGAAGGCCGCGCCCTTCGGGGTCGGGATGGCGCGGGCGCGGAAGGCTTCGCGCAAGTCGTCGTCGAGGTCGACGAGGTCTTCGTCCTCGAACACGTTCCAGTCGGGGAGCGGGATCTCGCCGTCGACGACGGGCAGCTCGTCGTTGATCACGCCGCCGGGGCCGAGCGGCGCCGAGTCCACATAGACGACGCGGGCGATGCGGTCGGGACGGGCGTCGGCCACGCCGTGGGCGACCGCGCCGCCGCCGGAGTGGCCGACGAGGACGACCGGTCCGTCGAGGGCGTCGACGGCGGTGACCACCGCGTCGATGTGGTCGCGCAGGCCGATGCCGCTGCGGTCGGCGTCGCGGGACTCCATGCCGGGCAGGGTGAGTGAATGGGTTCGGTGTCCGGCCTTCTCGAGCGCGGGCGTGATGTCGCTCCACGAGGAGGCGTCGAGCCAGAAACCGGGGATGAGGATGATGTCCATGCGCCGACGATAACGATCGGCACCGACAACTTCCGAGGATTCGCGCAGCGGCGGAAGTCGGGGCAGTTGCGTAACCGATGGCGCCGCGTTCGCGCGGCGGTCGATGGGCTGACGTCGGACTCGTCGTCCGGTCCGTCAGCGGTGGTCGCGGTCAGTGAATGCCATCCCTATCCCCCACCCACCCGGGGACCGTAGCGCCGATCCTCCCGCGCGGGACCGACAGAAACCGGGCCCCGCCACGATCCTGTCACCCGAAAGTGTCAAGCGCCGCGAGTCGCCTTCGTGTGCCGAGAGACGCAAGCGGCCTGCGTGCGCCTAGCGCGGCGCGAGCTGTCGAGCCCCCGGGTTTCCTGTCGCAACAGCAAGCGAACCGCGCCGAGCGGCGAGATTCCCGCACTGCATGGCGCGGGCAGGACTCATGGCAAGCGCAGGTTATAGCGAACCGCGCCAAGCGGCGAGATTCCCGCGCTACATGGCGGGCTTCACGGCGAGCGGAGGGTCATCACGGTGATGTCGGCGTCGGCGCCCACGCGGATCGGAGGGCCGTTCGTGCCGGCGCCGTTCGTCACGTAGACCGGGGTGCCGTCGTGCTCTTCAAGACCCGACAGTTGGCCGCTGCGCAGATACGACAGGTAGTGGACGGGCCACATCTGGCCGCCGTGGGTGTGGCCCGACAGTTGCAGGTCGATGCCGTAGCCGAGCGCGCGGTCGATCATGCTCGGCTGGTGGGCCATGAGGATCACCGGCCGCTCCGGGTCGCGGTCGCCAAGGGCCGCTTCGAGGTCCGGGCCGGTCTCGTCCTGCAGGTGCCGCTGCTCCACGATGAGGTCGTTGACGCCCGCGAGGTCGAAGCCGGGCAGCTCGACCCGCGTGTTCGGCAGGCCGGTCATGCCGAGCTCGGCCACGCGGTCGTACCACTCGTCGGCGCCCACGTAGTGCTCGGCGTTCCCGGCCACGAAGAAGGCCCCGTCGCGGGCCTGGAGGTTCGCGAGCGGGTCGGTGGCCTCGCGGATCTGGTCGGCCTCGTTGCTGGCGAGGTCGCCGACGAACGCGATGAGGTCCGCCTGGGCCCGGTTGATCTGGTCCACCACGCGCTCGCAGTAGTCGCGGCCGCGAAGCGCCGAGAAGTGCGTGTCGCCGACGACGGCGATCCGGTAGCCGTCGAGCTGCCGCGGGAGCCGGGCGAGCGGCACCGTCACGGACTTCAGGGGCGGGGTCCGGTAGCCCTCGTACAGGCCGTGACCGACCGTGGCGAGCGCCAGAGCGGACGCGCTCGCCCCGATGGCGCGGGAGACGACGAGGCGTCGTGGAAGTCCGGTGGCACCAGCGGAGTCGGCGGCCTCGGTATCGGGGTCCGCGGTCGGTGGCGGGATCCGGCCCCCGGGGTCGGGTGTGTCGCGGCGCAGGGCCCCCCGTTGCAACAATGACGCGAGGGTACGACGATCCGCCGGGGCAGGGGCCGAACGAGGCGTTCGGGTCGGGGGCGTAGAGGCGGTGGTCGCGGGTGCAGCCGGGTCGGTGTTCACGGAGGGTTCGCCGGTCTCGGCCTTCTTGCGGCGCAGGAAGAACCAGCGCAGCGGTTCGGCGACCACCAGGAGGCCGAAGAGGTACATGAAGATCCCGAACCAGATCCAGCCGGGCCAGCCCACGGCCTCCTGGAACCACATCGGGGCGCCCGAGGGCGCGAACGACCGGGCGAGGAGCCCGAGAGCCGCGAGGATGCCGAGTGCGACGGCCCCGATCGGCCGCCACACCGAGCCCGGTCTCGTCGTGTCGCGGCACAGCCGCCACCACACGTACCCGTGCAGCGCGGCGAAGCCGACCGTGACCGCGAGCAGTCGAACGATGAACCAGGCGAACGACATCCGCTAGCGTCCGGCCAGCGCGCCGCCGTTGGACTGGATGATCTGCGCGGTCACGTTGCCCCCTTCGGGAGCGGCGAGCCAGTGCGCGAGGGAGGCGATGTCGGCGGGGGTGCCGGGGCGTTTGCTGTGGGTCGCGTCGATGTTCCAGGCGCGGCGCTGCTCGCTGATCCCAGCGCCGAAGAACTCGGTGTCCTGGACGTATCCGGGGGCGATCACGTTCGCGGTGATCCCCCTGTGGCCCAGGTCGGCCGAGAGGTCGATCGCGTACGGGTGCAGTGCGGCCTTCGAGGCGGCGTAGCTGCCCGAACCGCTGCCGCGGTAGGCGGCGATCGAGCTGAACAGGAGGATGCGGCCGTGGTCGGCGAGGTGCGGTTTGAGGCCTTCGACCAGGTGGACGGCGGTGATGACGTTGAGCCGGAGGTTCTCCGTCCAGATCCAGGAGACTCCGGCGAGGCCCTCGGGCTGCCGTTCGGGGGCCTGGAGGCCGATGTTGCCGCCCGCGTTGGCGACGATCACGTCCACGGTGCCGAAACGGTCGGCCACATGGGCCGCGACGGTTTCGGCGCCTGCGATTTCCGCGAGGTCGGCGACCACATAGGAGGCCGGTTCGCCGATCTTTCCGGCGGCTTCGGCGAGCACTTCCTCGCGACGGCCGACCAGGATGACTCGGTCGCCGTCGGCGGCGAATCGTTCGGCCACCGCGTAGCCGATGCCGGTGCCGCCGCCGCTGACCACCACTGTGCGTGTCATGGAGTGCCTCCTTGGAATCGGGTTACCGCAGCGATGCTAGCTCGGGGGGCCTTCGTGGGGAAGGCGGCCGGTCAGGGCCTGGCGATCTGGACGATGTCGGGGCTCTGGCCCCGGCGGGCGAGGAGGGCCCGGCCTGGTGGAAGCCCGCGGCTGGCGGTGCCGTTGATGAGGCGGCCTTCGAGGCGGTCGCCGGAGAAGAGCAGGCCGGGGCTCGACATGTCGCACAGCTGGCGCAGCAGCGGCTCGTAGACGGCGCGGCTCGCGCCGCCGGTGCGGCGGGCGAGGATGAGGTGGAGGCCGAGGTCGGCGCCGTGGGCGGCGAGTTCCGCCAAGGGCGCCAGCGGGTTCCCGGATGAGGAGACGACGAGGTCGTAGTCGTCGACGACCACGAACACCTCCGGGCCGGACCACCAGTCGCGTTCGCGCAGCTGCTTCGCGGTGACGCCCGGCCCGGGGAGGCGCTTCTTCAGGGCCTCGGCGAGCTCGGCGGCGTTCTGGGCGGCGTGGGCCGCGGAGCTGCAGTAGGTGATGAGGTGGTCTTCGGGGACTTCTTCGAGGTGGGAGCGGCGGTAGTCGACGAGGAAGATCCCGGCCTCGGCGTGGGGTCGGCGCGTGATCTGGCGCATGACGGTGCGCAGGAGGGTGGTCTTGCCGGTCTGGGTGTCGCCGAAGACGACGAGGTGCGGGTCGGCGGCGAAGTCGATCACGGCGGGGCCGAGGTTGCTTTCGGCAACGCCCACAACGGGTGCGAGCGCGTACCGGTCGCCGCTGGCGGGCTTCGCGAGGGGCGGCACGAGTTCGCGCAGGCCCACGTCGGCGGGGAGGCGCCTTGACGGCGGCCACGCCGGGTCCGGGCCAGCGCCGCTGCACGGCGCGGGCGAGGTCGGCGAAGCCCGCGGCGAGGTCCTCGGTGGTGGCGGCGTCGTCGAGGCGCGGCAGGGCGATGTGGGCGAAGCGCTTGTCGGCGGTGAGGACGCGGCCGGGGACTTCCTTGGGGAGTTCTTCGATGAGTTTGCGGTCGATGCCGGAGTCGAAGGAGTCGGCGAGGCGCAGTTCGACGCGCCCGGAGAAGGAGGCGGCGAGGCGCGAGCGCACCTGGGTGGAGTTGACGGCGGTGAGCACGGTGTGGACGCCGAGGGCGGGCCCGCGGGAGGCGATCTCCAAGAGCAGGTCATTGGCGTCCTCGTTGGCTTCGTGGAGGCCGCCCCAGCCGTCGATGGCGAGGACGAGGTCGCCCGGGACGTCGACGGCGCCTTCGGCTGCGGCGCGGCGCAGCCCGGCGGCGGAGTCGATGCCTTTGCGGCGCATGAGGTTTTCGCGTACGTCGAGGAGGGCGCGCACTTCGGCGAGGGTGCGGGCGACGAGTTCGGGTTCGGCGCGCCCGGCGGCGACGGCGACGTGCGGGAGGGTGGCGAGGCTGCCGAGGGCGCCGCCGCCGTAGTCGATCACGTAGGCGGCCAGGGCTTTCGGCGGGTAGCGCAGGGCGAGGCTCGCGACGAGGGTGCGCAGGAGCGTGGATTTGCCGGAGCCGGGGGCGCCGAGGACGACGAGGTTGGCGTCGGCGCCGGAGAGGTCCCATTCGAGGGGGCCTTGGCGTTGCTCGCGCGGGTGGTCGAGGAGGCCGAGCACGGCTTTGACGGTGCCGTCGAGGTCGGCGGGTTCGCCGGCGACGGCCGAGAGCGGGAGGGCTTCGGGCAGCGGCGGGAGCCACACTGGACGGACGGGGTCGATGCCGTCGGTCTCGGTGGCGCGGGCGAGGGAGGCGACGAGGACGCGCAGCACGCTGCGCTCGGCGTCCGGCAGTTCCCCGGAGGTGCGCGCGGCGGCGCCGGTCGCGAGGGCGTCGATGACGTTGACGACAGGGGGCACGGGCCAGGGCAGCACCGGGAGGGTCCGCTCTTCGACCTCGCGCGGCGGCGTGTACTTGCCGGAGACCATGGCGGCCTTGAACCTCGTGAAGATCGTGGTGTCCACTTTGAGGTATCCGGAACCGGGTTCGGGCGGCAGCCGGTAGGCGTCGGGCACGCCGATGGCCTCGCGGCTCTCGGCTTCGGAGAAGGTGCGCAGGCCGATCCGGTAGGACAGGTGCGATTCGAGCCCGCGCAGGTGCGCCGATTCGAGCCGCTGGGTGGCGAGCAGGAGGTGCACGCCGATGGAGCGGCCGATGCGGCCGACCGCGACGAACAGGTCGGAGAAGTCGGGCTTGGCGGTGAGCAGCTCGGAGAACTCGTCGATGATGACGAGGAGGTGCGGGAGAGGTTCGAGGTTCGGGTCGCCTTGGCGCGCTTTGTGGTAGGCGTGGACGTTGGGGAGGTTCCCGGCGTCCTTGAGGAGTTGCTGGCGCCGCGACATCTCGCCGTAGAGCGCTTCGGCGAAGCGGTCCACGAGCCCGAGGTCGTCGGCGAGGTTGGTGATGGCGCCGGCGCTGTGCGGCAGGGCGTCGCAGTCGGCGAACGTCGCGCCGCCCTTGAAGTCCACGGTGAGCAGCGCGAGGCGTTCGGGCGGGTGGCGTACGGCGAGCGCGGCCACGAGGGTGCGCAGGGCCTCGGACTTGCCGGAGCCGGTGGCGCCGACGATGAGGCCGTGCGGGCCCATGCCGCCGAGCGCGGACTCCTTGAGGTCGAGTTCCACGGGGCGGCCGTCGGCGTCCACGGCGAAGGGCACGCGCAGCAGCGCGGACTCCTCGCGCGGAGCCCAGGTGCGCTGCCAGTCCACGTCGGCCGGGTCGGCGACGCCGAGGATGTCGGCGAGGCCGTGCACGCCCGAGAGCGCGCGGGACACGTCGTCGAGGGCGAGGCGCCAAGGACTCAGGGCCCTGGCGATCGCGGCCAGGTCGGCGGGTTCGAGCCGGTCGGCGCGCCCGGCGAACGTGGTCTCGGCGACGCTGCCGTCGACGCGCTCGATGCGGGTGACGCTCACCGAGCCCGAGTCCACTTTGATGCGTGCGGTGGTGTGCTCGGGTTCTTGGCGCTGCTCGGCGACGAGGGTCCAGATGTGGACGCCGAGCAGTTGCGGCGCCTCGAAGTCGGCGAGCAGTCCAGGCAGGGAGACCTGGTGCTCGCCGTCGACGATGACGAGGAGGCGGCGCGAGCCGGGGCCGGGCGGGGCGCCCCGGCGGCGGCGCAGTTCACCGGCCCGCAGGGCGAGGTCGTCGGCGAGGAGTTCGGCGAGTTCGGCGGTGGTGGGGCAGATGAGCGGGACCGGCGTCTCGGCGGTGTTCGAGTCGGCGAGGAGGTGCGGGAGCCACGCCAGGTTCGTCCACTCCGGCGCCACATTCGGGTGGGCGACGATCGCCACCCGCAGGTCCTCGGGGGCGACCAGGACCGCGAGCTGCGCGAGCATCGCCTGGGCCGCGGCGCGGGTCTGCGCGAAGTCGCCGACGATCGCGGTGTCGCCGACTTCCCCGAGCGCGAGCGTCAGCGGCTGGTCGGCGAGCTGCGCGTACTGGTCCACCAGTTCCTCGGCGCCCGACTGGCACACCGGGTCGTAGACGGTCAGCGGGTTCTGCTCGTCGATCCGCAGCGACAGGGCGCGGCTGAGCGGCACCCCCGCGAGTCCGCATCGGACGGTCAGCAGGTCGGCGTCCGTGCCGCGCCGCTCCCAGCGCCGGCCCGCGTCGCACGCGAGGCCGAGCAGCAGCCCGGGATGCGGGTGGCGGCGGGCCGCGTGGTCGCGCTGCGCCTTCACCGCTTCGCGGATGGTGTGCCGGGCGTCCTCGAGATAGTCGAGGTACCGTTCGCGCTCCTGCCGGAGCTTGCGCCGGGGTCCCGAGCGCATCGCCACGAACAGGACCACGCCCATCGCCACGCTCGCCACGAGCATGAGCAGCCCGGCCGTGGCGTACAGGGGCCGCCCCAGGTTCGACAGGACCATGATCATCGCGCCCGAGCCGGACATGAGCGGCATCATGAGCATCGGCGCGCCCATCGCCGCCGACGGCGGTTCGCCAAGGGCCGGAGGCGAAGCGAGCGTGATCGGCTCCGTGGAGACCTCGGGTGCGGGGCGCCGCGCGGGGCGGCGGACGACGTCGGTGCCCATGTCAGATCCCGGCGATCATCGCGTACAGGCCCGAGAGGTGCCCGGCCAGGACGATCATGCCGGCCACCAGGATCGTCTCGACGACGGCCACGACCCGCCGCCACCAGGCGGCCGACACCGCCGAACGCGAGAGCGACGCGACCGACACGTACGCGAGCCCGGCGAGCACCGCCAGCGCCGGCAGCCAGGCCAGCAGCGGCTCGGAGTGGCCGATCCACAGCCAGGCGGCCCAGCCCAGCGCGGCCATGCCGGTGAGGCGCAGCGGGGCCACATGGCGCACGAGTTCGAAGATGCGCGAGCGAGTCAAGAGCGCGAGCGCGCCGCCGGTGCCCATGAGCGCGGCCCACGGGTCCGGTTGGGCGGCAAGGAGTACGGCGGCCGCGGCGCTGATCGCGGCGATGCCGCAGACGGCGCCGGTGAGGCGGGCGTCGGTGGCCTGGAGGCGGCGGGCGAGGTGCTCGTCGGTGGTCGCGTCGCCGGCGCGCACGTCGCGGTCGAGGGCGAAGAGCCCGGCGGAGGACATCGCGAGGCGGGGCACGAGCGCGAGCGCGAAGAGTCCGATGAGGAGGATGAGGGTCTGGGCGCGGACGGCGCCGAGTCCCAGGTGGGCCCACAAAGCCCAGGCGAGGGCGCTGAGGCCGAGGGCGCAGGCGATGCCGACGGCGTAGGCGGTGGCGAGGCGGGCCCCGGCGCGGGCGGCGACGATGAGGAGGAGGGCGGCGATCCCGGCGCCGATCATGCGGGTGGCCGGGTGGGCGCCGCCGTCAGGGGCGAGCACTTCGACGGCGCTGTAGCCGACCCGTCCGGCCCACAGGACGCCGCCGGTGAGGGCGAGGTGGGTCATGAGGTCGTGCTGGCGGGCCGACCACCACGACATGAGCACGGCGAGAAGGCAGACGAGACCGCCCGTGAGGAGGATCGCGGCGTTCGCGCCGGGGCTGAACGCGGCGGCGGCGACGAGGAGCCCGGCGGTGGCGACGGCGAGGAGGCGGCCGGTGCCGGGGTCCCAGCGGGCGCCGGCGGCGTCGATCGCGTCTTCGACGGCGTCGCGCACGTCCTCGACGGTGTCGGGGAGCGCGGCCGCGGTGGCGTCGTGGAGGAGGAGCACGCCGCCGTCGGCCACGGTGCGGTCGGCGAGGGTCTCGGCGGGCGCGAACGTGGCGCCGTCGATGGTGGACAGTGCCCAGCCGGTGCCGTCGTCGTCCGGCTCTTCGGGTCCGGTGTGCCGCAGGAGCTGCGGGAGGAGTTCGGCGACGGGCAGGTCGTCGGGGAGCGCGAGGTCGCGGGTGGCGCGGGGGCCGACGACGGTGACGGTGCTGTATCGACCGGGCAAGGCGGACCTTCTGGGGGGACTCGTTCAGGCGGGTGGTGCGACGAGCACGACGGCGCTCGCGGCGTTGCGTTCGGCCTCTTCTTCGGCCTCGCGCTGCTGCTGCTTCTCGAAGGCGTTGGCCACGGCGAAGGCGGCGACCACGAGGGCCACCGCGATCACGCCGATGAGGGCGGCGGGCCACAGGGGCTGGCGCTGGCGCCAGCTCCGCGCCGAGCCGTACAGGACGGCGGCGCGGAGCTGGCGACGGCGCAGTGCCGCGGCCTGGAGCACGTAGCGCTCGCTCTGGCCGGTGCGCCGCATGGCCATCGGCGCGAGGTCGGTGCCGGGCTCGGCCGGCCGAGCGGGGGCCTGGGGGGCCTCAGCGGTCAAGCGCCCCACCGGGAGTTGATGCGCGCGACGGTGCCCTGCCAGTTGGAGCCGGCGTCGTCGGTGGCGGTGGCGAGCTTGTTGAACGCCGTCTGCACATCGGTGAACTCGGTGGAGGTCGAGGTGTTGAAGGTGCTGAAGCCCTCGGTGCCGGCGCCGACCCACTTGCCTTGGACGGTGCTGACGTGGCCTTGGATCTGGCCGAGGATGGCGTCGAAGCGGCCCCGGTAGGTGTGCTGAACGCCGGCCAGGTTCTGGAGGTTGCCGACGTTGCCGTAGAGCTCGTAAGGAGAAGCAGGCATGTGGACGGTCCCTTCTAGATCTGGATGGTGATCGGCTTGATGCCGGGCAGGCCGCCCTGCGCTCCGGCGTAGCCGCCTTCGTTCGCGTCGTCGGTGGTGAAACCGTCGGTGCTGGTGGCGCCCTGCGCCATGGAGCTGACGCCGTACTTGTCGGCGAGGGCGTTGTAAGCGGTGACGAACTCGGCCTTCGCGGTCTGGAAGGCGGCGAGCGCGTTGCCGCCCTGAGCGTTGACGTCCTGCTCCATCTCGGTGATGAGGGCGCGCAAGTCGCCGAACAGCTCGTCCACCGAGGTGGCGTGGTTGTTGGCGGAGAGATTGAGGGCGTTGGCTTCGGTGAGCCCGAATTCGTTCCCGATTCCGGCCATGGGGGTCCTCCTTAGACAGGATGCGAATGGCCCGTGCGGTGGAGCGTATCGGTTCATGTTGACACGGAAGTGAAGCCGAAGTAAAGAGCCGATACAACCACTCTGGACGCGCGAGAATGATCGGGCACCAGTGATCACGCCAGCAACTTCCGTTGCGCCACAACAGAGTTCGGCGAAGACAGTTCATCTGATGTTATTCCAATCCATTCGTCTTGGCGGTACGCTGACCGCAGTCGTGAGTCCGCACCCCCCTGGAGGACCAATGGGCTACGTGGGCATGAACCCCAATCAGGCGAACGCCGGCGGCAACGAGACGATGACGCTGGCCGAGAGCTACGGCAGCCTCCGCGGCGACCTCATGGGCACCCTGGAAGGCTGCATCGCCGCCGCGGGAGAACCCGAGGTGACCGGCGGCTACGAGGACTTCGGCGAGAAGTGGTCGACCGACCTCGCCAAGACCGCCGACCACGGCGAGAGCGTCGGCGGCAACGCCAAGATCACCGTCACCGACGGGACCACCACCGACCAGGACAACCTCGGTGGCTACCTCCTCGACGTGCCGCGGCCGAAGCCTCCCACCATCAACCCCTGACCCCGAGACCGAACCCTTCACGAGACTGAACCCCTTACGAGATGGAGAGGGCGAACCAGATGGCCGCTATTCCCACCCTCGGCAGCTTCGATCCCCCGACCACCACCGCCGACGAGAACGCGCTCGAGGACGCCGCCCGCACCCTCGACAACCACAGCGGGCGGATCCTCGGCCAGGGCACCGACGTCGTCGCGAAGATGAACACGACCGCCGTCGAATTCAGCGACCTGGTCTCCGAGCCGATCAAGCAGCGCGGCGGCGAGTTCCTGACCGCCGCGACCACCGCCATGGAAGGCGCCGTCTGGGGCTCGACGGTCACCAACAAGTGGGCGGCCTCGGTGCGCGAGTTCAAAGAGGCCATGAAGAAGCTCACCACCGAATGGGCCGGAGCCGTGGACGACAAGTTCGGCATCCGCGAGTCCCAGGTCGGCGGCACCACGCCCAACCTGACCCCGGCCGAACGCGAATCCGCCACCGAGGACGCCACCGCGTACGCCGGGCAGCTCAAACTGGCGGAGATGAACGCCGCGGCCAACGCCGCCTACGAGAAGTTCAAAGGAGACGCCGCCGACACCGGCGGCTGGCTCAAGGAAGGCCCCACCCCGGAGAACCTCCAGGCCATGGCGATGGACGGCGGCGTCGACTCCTGGGCGCTCTTCAGCGTCTTCGGGATGAACGCCCCCATGCCGCTGACCGGCGACGCCGGCGAATGGCTCGGCGACGACCTGCTCGAGGCGATCAAGAACGGCCGGGTCCAGGATCTGCCCGCGGAACTGCGCGGCCAGCTCGGCGTCCTCAAAGCGCTCGTCGAACGCGCACACCACCTTGAGAGCATCGGCGGCGGCAAGCTGTCCGAAGGCGAACTGGCCTATCTGGAGCAGTTCTTCGGCACGATCGACAAGAGCGTCTTCGCGATGCCAGAGCTGCTCGACGACGACACGAACTGGTCCGACGCCGACAAGGCCCTCATCCTCGGCGGCATGGGCGGCGGCCTCCTCGCCGTCTCCAACGAGAAGCTCGGCGGCGGCACCGCCCGCCTGCCCGACTCGGTACGGTCCTTCGTCGAGACCTACATCGGCGGCGGCAAGAACCCCACCGTCAAACCCCAGCACCACGACGGCGACGAGCTCCGCGCCCTCGCGACCATGCTCAACGCCGTCGACGGCCAGGGCATGGCCAAGATGAACGGCGGCAAGGAGTTCTCGGCCGCGATGACCATCGCCGTCGCCGAGCACCTCGACGGCGAGGCCGGCGGCTACAGCATCGGTGAGAACACCGCCCGCACCATCCTCGACCACAGCACCGCCAACTTCGAGGCGAACACCGCGATCCTCAACGGCGACCTTCAGCACCCGTACTACAAGGACGCCACCGCTGAGGCGACACTGCGCGGCTTGTTCGGCCACAAGTGGTCCGACGGCGGCGCCGGGGTCACCGGGATCATCGACTGGATCCCGCGCGCGGCCACCTCCGACGACAAGCACCTCCAAGACCTGGCGACCGAGGCGGCCTACCACCTCATCACCACCACGAGCAACGACAAGGCCCAGGGCCCCTGGAACGAATCGGCCTACCAGTTCTTCACCGACGGCTACGGGAACATCGGCGAGTTCGACAAGGCTCCGCTCGGCATCGCCAACCCGCTCATCGCCCAGTCGATGGGCCGCACCGCCATCACCTACATCGACTACCTCGACGCACCCAATGTGGATCGCGACAGCGAGCTGAGTCTCAGCGACGACCCCCGCGCCGACGACATGTTCCTGGACAAGGGCACCCGCGCCCGGTTCGTCGAACTCGTCATGGGCGACAAGACCGCCGGAAACACCCTCGGCGAGGCCGCATATGCGAAGGTCATCGCCGAGGCCGGCGACATGTCGAACTGGAAGGACTGGTCCGACGCCCGCAAGGAGGCCCTCGAAGACGGCGGCCTCATCGGCCTCATCGACAGCGCCTACAAGAAGGTGTACGAGGACGCCACCGGCGACGCCGCAGACGAGGCCACGGTGGACAAGCAGCACGCCACCTGGGTGCGCTCGGCCTCCACAGTCCTTAAGGAGATCGTCACCGAGATCCCCGAAGTCAAGGCCATCAAGGGCATCGGGCAGATCCTCATCCGCGAGGGCCTCGAACTCGGCAAGTGGTCCCCGAACCAGATCGAGTCGAGCGGCATCTGGCAGTTCGCCGACAACAAGGGCCCCGGCGAGGGCGACCGCGAAGGCGACCCCGAGTACGAGAAGTTCGGCTTCCAGGTGACCCACAGCGTGGTCGAGAACCTGCTCTCCGACAAGAAGTCCGGGGTGGACATCGACGACGTGCGCGCCCTCGACTCCCGTCTTGTCGAGAAGGGCGACGATGGCGAGTACCGCCTGCGGCCCGCCGAGGAACTGCTCACCGTCAACGACCCGCCCACCAGCGACAAGCACCACGGCAACCTCGACTTCCGCGAGGCCAACGCCGCGCTGCAGAAGCTCTTCGGCGACAAGCTCGGCGCCCGTTACGAGAGCTACGTCGACGCCTTCGTCGACCAGCGCAAAGACCAGCAGTGACCGATCGGGCGGCCGCCTCCGCGGCCGCCCCTCGCCCTTCTAGCCAGGAATGCTCCACTGTGACTCATCCCGATCCCCGCACGCCCAAGCCCGCGAACCGCAAGACGGACCAGCCCCAGGGCGACCTGCCCGACCGGATCCAGACCGGCCTCGAAGGGCTTCGCGACCGGATCGGCGCGAACAAGGCCGTCGCCGCCACCGCCGCGGTCGTGGCCGTCGTGCTCCTCATCGCGATCGTCGCCGCCGTCATCGCCTCCGGGGGCGACGAGCCGAAGGACGAGGCGGTCCAGCCCGCCGGCGACGCGACCTCCTCTGCCGCGGCGGAGAACGGCGGCGAGACCGCGCCGACCCTCCCCGCGGACGGCGCCTACCTCGCCCGCCAGGAGTCCACGGGCCTGTGCGTCACCAACGGACCCGAGCCGGGCAACGCCGAACGCTCGGTGATGATCCTCGGCGACTGCGCCGCAACGTATCCCGTGAACCTCGCATTCACCTCCGTGGGCGCCGGCGCCTACACCGTCGGCCTCGACTTCACCGAGGACGACTGGCAGGCCTGCTGGGCCGCCGACGAACCGGCCGACCAGCCCGGCTACCTCACCGCCGGGCAGGACTGCGCCGACTCCCCGCTGCAGCAGTTCCAGCTCACCGGGGCCGGCGCCGACTCCTACACCATCGCGGTCCTCGCCTCAGGGCTGTGCCTGGGGATCCTCGAGGGCGCGACCGCCGAAGCGGGCGCGGCACTCGCGACCGCCGCGTGCGACCCCGAAGACCCCAACCAGCGGTTCGCGCTGCTGGTCCCCTAACCCTCTCGAAGGACCTGTTGTGGAACAACGCGATCCACACCTGCCTCGGCACGCAACGCCGAGCGACCTGCCCGCCAGGCTCCGCGAAATCTGGGAGCGCGCCCGCATCCGCTTGGGCACCAGCCAGACCATGGCCGGCGTGACCGCCGTGGTGGCCCTCGTCCTCACCATCGCCGTCGTCACCGCGGTCCTCGCCGCCGGCGGCGGCGAGGACCCGAAGCCCGCCGCGCACACCGAACCCGCCGCGACCGCCATGGACGCCACCTCGACGCCGACCGCGACCGCATCGGCCACCCCGAGCCCCTCCCCCTCGCCGTCCGAAACCGAGTCCGAAGAGGACCAACCGGCCCCGCCCAAGGACACCGCCGAGGAGACCGAAGCGGAACCCGCCGAACCCGAGTACCCCGCCGACGGCTGGTACCAGATCAAGCAGGAGGCGAGCGGCCTGTGCCTCAGCACCGGCCCCGAACCGGGCAACGAGGGCCGCACGGTCGTCGTCCTCGCCGGATGCGGCTCCGCCGATCCGTCCACCGTCCAGGTCGTTGCCTGGGACGAGGGCGTCTACGTCCTCAACCTGCACTTCTCCGACTGGAGCGCCTGCATGGGCGCCGACGCCCCGGCCGACCAGGAGGGCTACCTCATGGGCCCCTACGACTGCGAGTTCACCGAGACCCAGTTCTGGGAGCTGCAACCGCAGGGCGGCGGGGTCTACACGATCGCCACCAGCGCCTCGGGCCTGTGCGTCGGCATCCTCGAAGGCCGCTCGTCCAGCGCGGGCGAGCCCACCGCGACCGACTCGTGCGACGCCGGGAACGCGACCCAGCGGTTCACGTTGTCCTAGAAGCGGATCGAAAGGCGCGCCGGATCCACCGGCGCGCCTCTCGCGTTCCCGCGATCGGTGGGGGCGTCAACCGATCGGTTGATCGGCCGGATCAACCGGGCGCTCCGACTCGCGGTCGATGCCGGGCCGCTGCCGTCCCTGCGAATGTTGACCTCACACAAGCAGGGAGGCCGACATGGCGATCATCGAAGTCAAAGACCTGGTCAAGGACTACGGCAACTTCCGGGCCGTGGACGGCATATCGTTCGAAGTGGACGAAGGCGAGATCTTCGGGATCCTCGGCCCCAACGGCGCGGGCAAGACCACCACCGTCGAATGCGTTGAGGGCCTGCGGAACCGGGACGGCGGCAGCGTCTCGGTTCTCGGCCTCGACCCCGAGCGGGACGGCGCCGAGCTCAAGCAGGTGCTCGGCATCCAGTTGCAGGAGAGCCGCCTGCCCGACCGCATCCGCGTGGGCGAGGCCCTGGACCTGTACGGCTCGTTCTACCGCGAGCGCGCGAATACCGATCAGCTGATTGAAAAGCTCGGCCTGGGCGCCAAGCGGAAGACGCCGTTCGGGAAGCTCTCGGGCGGCCAGCAGCAGCGGCTGTCGATCGCGCTCGCGCTGGTGGGCAACCCGCGGGTGGCGGTGCTCGACGAGTTGACCACCGGGCTCGACCCGCAGGCGCGGCGCGACACGTGGGACCTCATCGAGCAGGTGCGCGACGCCGGGGTCACGATCATCCTGGTCACGCACTTCATGGACGAGGCCGAACGGCTCTGCGACCGCCTCGCGGTGGTCGACTCGGGGAAGATCGTCGCCCTCGACACCCCCGCCGGGATCACCGCCCGCGTCAGCGAGGAGCAGCGGGTCCGGTTCCGGCCGTCCGCGCCGTTCGCGGACGCGCTCCTGCTCGACCTGCCCGAGGTGGCACGGGTCCAGCGCAGCGGCCCGCACGTGATCGTCACCGGCGGCGGCAACCTCCTCCAAGCGGTCGCCTCCGTGCTGGCCCGCCACCACATCGTGGCCGCGGACCTGCGCGTCGAGCAGGTCAGCCTGGACGACGCGTTCGTGGCCCTCACCGGCAAGACCCTCAAGAACTAAGCCCCGCAAGGAGAACCTGATGTCCGCTCTCGGCAAACTCATCCAGATCGAGACCCGGCTGTTCCTGCGCGACCCCATGTCGTTCACGATCGGCCTCCTCCTGCCCACCGTCGTCCTCATCGGACTCGGCGCCGTGCCCATGCTGCGCGAACCCTCCGAGGACATGGGCGGCCAGCGCTTCATCGACTACTTCGCGCCCTCCACGATCGTCATGGCCGTCGGCGTCATCGGCCTGACCAACCTCCCGGCGGTCCTCGCGGCCTACCGCGAGCAGGGCGTGCTTCGCCGCATGCGGACGACGCCGGTCCACCCGGTGAAACTCCTGGTGGCGCAACTGGTCGTGAACATCGGGGCGTCGCTCGCCTCGGTCCTGCTCGTCATCGTCGCCGGCAGACTCGTGTTCGACGTGCCGCTTCCCCAGCACCCGTTGGGCTTCGCGATCGCGTTCATCCTCGGCATCACCGCGGTCTTCGCGCTCGGTATGCTGGTGGCGGCCGTGGCGCCGACCGCCCGGGCCGCCTCCGGGCTCTCGACGGTGCTGTTCATGGCGGCCATGTTCTTCGGCGGCGTGTACCTCCCCCGGTTCCTGCTGCCGGACGCGATCAGCCGCATCGGCGACTACGTGCCGCCGGGCGTGCAGTCGCTGCTCGACGCCTGGACCGGCACGGCCCCCGCCGTGATCCCCCTGGTCGTCATGGCCGCCACCGCCGTGGTAGCCGGAGCGCTCGCGGCCCGAATCTTCAAGTGGGAGTAGTGAGCATGGAGCCGGTGGCGCGAACCCCCGAGGAGCTGTCCGAACGGCACTCGAAGATCGAGGGCACCTACCACCGGCTCCTGGACTGGCTGCCGTACGGCACGCTCGCGCTCAGCGCGGTCCTGAGCACCCTGATCAACCAGAGGCCGTGGGAGACCCAGCTCGTCACGCTCGGCCTCGCGGCCGCCGCGGCCCTGTGGGTGTACTTCGCCTACACCCGGATCCCGTCGAAGACCGAGGCGTCCGAGACGCGGATCGCGGTGCACCTGTTCGTGATGCTGGCCTTCGGCTCGGTGCTGATCTCCCGCGACATGATGTTCTTCATCTTCGTGATCACCGGGTTCTTCCACGCCGGGTATTTCAGGTCGATGGGCATGCTCGTCGCCGGCATCGGCGTGACCTCGCTGGTCGTCAACTCCGGCATCATCGAGTCCAGCCGTCCCGAACCCCAGGCCGTCGCCATGTTCGTGGTCATCGTCGTAGTCCAGACGGGTGCGATCAGCTCCGGGTTCCTGCTGAACGAACGGCTCGTGCAGCTGCGGATCCAGCGCGAGGAGGCGCTCCTCGCGCGCGAGGCCGCGCTGCTGGAGAACGCCGGGCTCCACATGCAACTGCTCACGCAGGCAAGGGAAGCGGGCATCCTCGACGAACGACAGCGCATGGCCAGGGACATCCACGACACCGTCGCGCAGGGGCTCGCGGGGATCATCGCGCAGCTCCACGCCGCCGACGAGACCGACGACGAGTCGCAGCGCCGCCGCCACCTCGACAGCGCCGCGGAACTCGCCCGCGACAGCCTGGCCGAGGCCCGCCGCACCGTCCAGGCGATCGGGCCGCCCACACTGGACTCCGCGCAGCTGCCGGAGGCGCTCGCCGAGGTCTCGGCCAATTGGTCGGAGGCCAACGCGGTCCCGGTCGAGGTGGTCACGACCGGGGACCCGCAGCCGATGCACCCTGAGATCGAGGTGACGCTCCTGCGCGTCACCCAGGAGGCGCTCACCAACGCGGCCAAGCACAGCAAGGCCGGGCGGGTCGGCATCACCCTTTCCTATATGGAGGATCAGTTGGCCCTTGACGTGCGCGACGACGGGATCGGCTTCGACCCGGCGAAAACGAAGGCCGCCAAAGGGAACGGCTACGGTCTCTCGGCGATGCGCCAGCGCGTGGGGCGGCTCGCCGGGAGCCTCTCGATCGAGTCCGAACCCGGGCGCGGCACGGTGGTCTCCGCGATCGTCCCGGCGATCCCCCAGGCGGTGGCCGATGCCGCTTGAACCGATCCGCGTCCTGATCGTCGACGACCACCCGGTGGTCCGCGACGGCCTGCGCGGCATGTTCGACCGCAGCGACGACGTCGAGGTGGTGGGCGAGGCCGCCGACGGCCGGGAGGCCGTGGACCGGGCGATCGCCTTGTCGCCGGACGTGATCCTCATGGACCTGCGCATGCCCGGGACCGACGGGGTGAGCGCGATCCGAGAGCTCGCGGCCCTCGGTGCGACGGCGAAAGTCCTGGTGCTCACCACGTACGACACGGATTCGGACGTGCTGCCCGCGATCGAGGCGGGCGCGAGCGGCTACCTGCTCAAGGACGCCTCGCCCGCGGAACTCCAACGCGCCATCCGCACCGCGCATGAGGGCGGGACGGTGCTGGCGCCGTCGGTCGCCTCACTGCTCATGGCCCGCGTGCGCAAACCGGCCGCGGCCGCGGGGCCGTTGAGCGACCGCGAACTGGAGGTCCTGGCGCTGATCGCGAAGGGCCGCAACAACAGAGAGGCGGCCGCGGAGCTGTTCATCAGCGAGGCCACGGTGAAGACCCATCTGATGCACGTCTACGCGAAGCTCGAGGTCAACGACCGCGCGGCGGCGGTGGCCGCCGCGTATGAGCGGGGCCTGCTGCAGCCGCGGGGCCGCTAGCGCTGAGCGGCGGAAGCCGGATCTGCTCGGAGGTCTCAGCGACCTCCCCGCGTGACCGTCGCCGCCGCGCAGCCCGAGCTGCGGCCCGGCGATCTCGCGTTCGATGCCGCCGCCCACGCCGAGGCGTTGAGCGAGGTCAGGCCTCTTCGACCCAGTAGTTGTCGTGCTCGATGAAGAACGCCGCGCGCTCCTCCTCGGTCATTTCGCCGACCTGGGCGAGCCCCTCGAAGTAAGGTTCGCGCGCCGCGCCGGGGGTGAAGAGCAGCAGCATCGAGGCCGGCTCGTCAGTGTCATTGCGGAAGCCGTGCAGGCCCCCTTGGGGGACGTACACGAAGTCGCCCTTGGCAGCGGGCGCCCATTCGTTGCCGTTGTAGATCGTCACGGTGCCGTCGAGGATGTAGAAGGACTCCGAGATGGTCTTGTGGAAGTGCGCGCCGGGACCGCCCTTCTTGGGGCCCATGTTCCAGCGGTAGAGACCGAACTCGCCGCCGGTGGCCGCGCCTTTGGCGAGGTAGTCGGCGGTGCCGTTGTCGAACAGGATGTCCGCGGGGCTGTCACTGGGGCGGTGGACGGCGCTGATCTCGCCGGTGTCGCCGAAGTACTTCGGTTCGGGGTAGGACATTCGAGGTTCGCTCTCTGGTCGACTGTGGGTGGCCGCTGCGGGCGACGCATGGAGCGTATCGCCGGTGCGCCGCTTCGCGGCACTACGTCTCGGCCGTGGCCGGATACGCTCAGGACATGAGCGAGATTCCCGCGCCTTTGACCGTCGCCGCCGCGCAGCCCGAGCTGCGTCCGGGCGACCTCGAGTTCAACGCCGCCGCCCACGCCGAGGCGATCCGCAGGGCCGGGGCGCGGCTGGTGGTGTTCCCGGAGCTGTCGCTCACGTCGTACGCGCTGGCGTCTGCGACTGTGGCCCTTGACGATCCGTCGCTGGACGCGATCGTCGCGGCCTGCGATGCGACGGGGTCGGTGGCGCTGGCGGGTGCGCCGCTCAAGGAAAACGACGGCATCGAACGCATTGCGATGGTCCGCTTCGACGGCTCGGGAGTCGAGGTCGTGTACCGCAAGATGCACCCGGACGAGGAAGAGGGCAGGCGCTTCGCGGCCGCGCCCGATCCGGCGGTGATGGAACTCGACGGCTGGAGGCTCGGCCTGGCGATCTGCCGCGACAGCATGATGTTCGCGCACGCGGCGGACACCGCCGAATTCGCGCACGGTTCAGGCCTGGGTGGCATCGACGCGTACGTGGCCGGCTCGCTGTTCAGGCCGCAGCGGATCGCGCAGCGCGACAAGCGAATGCGGTATCTCGCGACCGGGTACGGGATGTGGGTGGTGCAGGCCTGCTTCGCAGGGCCGGGAAGCGACTTCGCGGAGACCTCCGGAGACTCGGCGATTTGGGCCCCGGACGGCACGGTAGCGGCGCGGGCAGACGAGCAGCCGGGCCGGATCGTGAAGGCGGAGTTGCGGTTCTAGGGCTGGGCCCGGAGGAGACCTGGCGATCCTCCTCGACCGCACCCCACATTCTTCAACGCGGCCTGGGACGGACGGCGGCGTTGCGGTGGCGGTTGGCTTGTCGTTAAGGCGGCAGCGACGAAGAGGTGGGAGTCGCTTGGGGGTGTGTAGCTGGGGCCGGGCCGGTGTTCGGCTGGGCTTCAAGCGGGCAGCGACGAAGAGGTGAGTGATTGGGCGGGGTCGAGTGGCGACTGTCCGGCACGGTTTCGGTTGGGGTGCAGGCGGTTTGGGGTCGAACATGAGAGGTTTCTCGTCTTGTGGGTGATGCGGGTGCTCCTGGGGTGGGGGATAATTGGTGTACGCACAGGGATATGGATTCCGTACAGGAGTCGAGTAGGTGTAAGCAGACTAAGCCAAGCCTCTGGCCTACTCGCCCCGCTGGCAGGATCCGAGACCACCAGGCCCGCTCTCGGGTCAGGGGGTGCTCAGCCCGGGGCTTGCATGGTATGCCCCACGTGCTATCGGGACTCGCTCCCAGGCCGAGAAAGCCAGAAGGACGGACTCGGAACCGTGGAGCGGGAGATCGCCCGGAAGGGATCACCCCAACCGGCGGCAGTGCCCCGAACGAGGCACACACCCAACCAACACACACGTGGAAAGGACACACCGGGAACGCCCACTGACCGCAGTCAGCAGTACGCAATCGGCAGTCAGCAGATTGCAGTCGGCATCGGCAGTTGTCAAATGGCAGTACGCAGTATCGGAAGGAGGTGACACCGCACATGCACACGCCCGCAACGACACACCCCCAGCATGGCCACGCCCAGGCGAAGAGCGCACCGCCCCCGACACTCGGCGAACCCACCCGACCGGCACACCCCACCCCGGCCAGTCCAGCCGAACCGGCTCCGGCTCCGGCTCCGGCTCGACCCTGGACACCGGACGGCCCAGCCCACCGCACCGACAGCACCCCAACCACTGTCGCTGCCGTTGCTGCTGTGACCGCCGCTGCCGCTGCGACCGCGCGAGCACACCAGCCCCGTCAGCCCCGGCCCCGGCAACACACCCCGACCCCCGCCACACCCGCCTCCGTCGCTGCCAGCCTGAACCCCAACCGACACGGCGCCCCGACCCGACAGCACACCCCATCACTGACGGCTGACCGGTTGAAGCCCGACCGAATCGGCCCGGACCCAGCCAGCGACCTCGGCCAACCACTCGCCTCTTCGTCGCTGACGCCTGCAGCCCGGCCGAAGACCGGCCCGGCCCCAGCCAGGGACCTCGGGCAATCTCTCACCTTCTCGTCGCTGACCGGTTGCAGCCTGGCCGAAGACCGGCCCGGCCCCAGCCAGCGACCTTCGGCGACCACTCACCGCGCCGTCGCTGCCTGCTTGCACCCCAACCGCAACGACACCCCGACCCGGCAGCACCCGCCAACACTGGCAACTGACCTTTTTTAAGCCTGGCCGAAGACCGGCTCGGTCCCGGCCAGCGACCTCGGCCAGCCTCTGACCTCTTCGTCGACAGGTTGAAGCCCGCCAAAATCCGGCCCCGGCTCGCCTCTGGCAGCGCTCGGGCGTGTGGCTCCTGATCTGGCGGGGCCTCCAGACCCTGGCCCGCGCCGAGCGCCGCCTCACACCTGGCAGATCGGCATCGACTCCACGACCCCAGAGCACACCTCGCCGCCGCGGGAGCCCGACACCGAACGGCACCCGGCGAGCCAGGCGACCATGCTCTGGGCCGCTCGCGCGGGGGCTGGTCGACCAACCTCCACCTCGCGGTCGATCGCCGGGTATCCGCTCGCCGCCCGGGTGACGGCAGGCCAGGCCGGGACAGTCCGCAATTGATCCCCCTGCTGGAGGCCATCGAGGTCGCCCGACTCAGCGGTGGCCGCTCCCGCAAGCGTCTCGACCCGCGTGCTCGCCGACCGGGCCGACTCGGCCCGGGCCGACCGCGCCTGGCTGCGCAGGCACCGGATCCGGGCCACCATCCCCGAAACCTGCCGACAGCACGTGCGCGGCGCGGTCGCGGTGTCCGGCGTCGTGTTCCCGATCCTGGACTTCACGGGCGTCGGCGGCCTACGAGGCGGGCGGGTGGCCCGAGTGCGGCGAGCTTTCGAACAGCGGTGGCGGGCAATGCGGCGCGGAGTGTCGGAGGCCCGTGATTGGCTGTCCGGATGGCGAAAACCATATACAACACCGCGACCAGTATCGACGGGTTCATCGCGGACCCCGACAACTCGCTGGAATGGCTGTTCGCCGTTCCCGGAGGACACCCTGAGAAGGTCGGTGAAGGCGAGGAGACGCCCCTGGACGAGATGGGCGAGTTCTTCGCCGGCGTGGGGGCCATTTGCATGGGATCCACGACCTACGAGTGGATCCTCGAACACGAGAAGGCGCTCGAGCACCCCGAGAAGTGGGAGTACACGATGCCGACTTGGGTCTTCACGAGCCGGGACCTGCCGGCGGTGCCCGGGGCCGACATCCGCTTCGCGTCGGGCGACGTCGCATCGGTCCACGCCGAGATGGCCGCCGCCGCGGGCGAACGCAACCGGTGGATCGTCGGCGGCGGTGAACTGGTCGGCAAGTTCGCCGACGCCGGGCTCCTGGACGAGATCGTGCTCTCACTGGCGCCGGTCTTCCTCGGCGAGGGGGCACCGCTGCTCCCCCGCCGCCTCCTCGCCGACCGCCTCGAGCTGGTCGAGACCAAGGCGATCGGCCAGTTCGCCTGCCTCACCTACCGAGTGAAAAAATAGCGCTCCGCCCCGTCTCGTCCGGCCTGCCGCGCAGGCCGGACCCGGATGGAGCCTCCGGGTGAACCTTGTTGCAGCACAACAGATTCAACCGGACGCTTCCTCAATTCTCAAACACGGCCTAGTCGCGCTGGGCAATCACCCACATCTTCGTCGCTGATCGGTTGCAGTGCGACCGGAAACCGGATCCGTCTCGGCCAGCCGCCCGGGGGGGGAATCCTGACGGTCAGTCGGGTTTCGGTGCGGCTTCGTCTGCGCAGGCTTTCATCATCGATTCAGCGTTGTCACGGATCCAGTCGAACATGCCGCCCAGGTGGTCGGCGGTGCCCGCACCGAACTCGGTGAGGCCGTACGTGACCTGCGGCGGCACGGTGGCCTCGACGCGGCGCCACACCAGGTTGTCGGCCACGAGTTGCCGCAGTGCCTGCGAGAGCATCTTCTCGCTGATGCCCTCGATGCGGTCGCGCAGTTCGAAGAACCGCAGTTCCCTGTGCCGCAGGCCGAGGAGCACCCAGATGCCCCAGCGGTTCGTGATGTGGTCGAGCACTTGCCTTGCGGGGCAGTTCTTGTGAAAGACCTCACGCCCGTCCGGCGGGGCCCATGCGATGATCTGATTTCCTCCTGGCATGTCAGGAGCTTACCTTTTGGTAGGCACTTCCGAAAAGTAAGTCTTGGCTCTAGCTTGGGTTCCGCACCTGAAACCGAAAGGAACCCAAGATGATCGTTGTCACCGGAGCCACCGGAAACGTCGGCCGACCGCTCGTCGAAGCCCTCACCGCCGCAGGCGAGAAGGCCGTCGCCGTCTCGCGAAACGAAGCCGAATTCCCGGCCGGGGTCCTCCACCGCAAGGCGGACCTCGCCGATCCCGAGACCTTGAAGCCTGCGTTCGAAGGCGGTGACAGGCTCTTCCTGCTCACCCGCGATCCGGAACTCGATCTCACGCCGGTCCTCGAAGCGGCCAAGGACGCCGGAATCGGCAGAGTCGTGCTCCTCTCCTCAGAGCGCGTCGTGACCCGGCCGACCGAGGCCCTCCAGGCATTCGAGAGCCCCGTGATCGAATCAGGTCTGGAGTGGACGATGCTCCGACCGGGCGGCTTCGCCTCCAACTCGCTGCTGTGGGCCGAGCCCGTGCGCAAGGAGCGCACGGTCCTCGCGCCGTTCGGCGATGTGGGCCTGCCGGTGATCGACCCGCGCGACATCGCGCACGTCGCCGCGGCTGCACTCACCGAGGACGGCCATGTCGGCAAGGCGTACACGCTGACCGGCCCGGCGCTCATCACGCCCCGCAGGCAGTCCGAGGCGATCGCGGCGGCGATCGGCGAGCCGGTCCGGTTCGTCGAGCAGAGCCGGGCCGAGGCCTACGCGCAGCTGGTCCAGTTCTGGCCGGACCATGTCGTGGAGGACACCCTCGACATCATCGGCAACCCGAACGCGGCCGAGCTGGAGATCAGCGGCGACGTGGAACGCGTCCTCGGCCGCCCGGCGGCCACGTTCGCCGACTGGGCGAAGCGCAACGCCGCCGCGTTCCGCTAGTCACTCACCTGGGCGGTCACATCGCCTTGCGGCCCTTCGTCATAGAGGTGCCATCGCTCGTGGCGCGCGGGGAGTCGGCGGCTGCTGCCGCCGACTCCCCGCATCGGCCGGGAACGAGTGCGGACGAGCGAGGCCACGGCCTGACATTCCCCTCTGCGAGCCGGGGCGCTGCGGCGCCCCGGCTTGCGTCTCGCTTCCTAGGTACCATAGGTTTAAACCTAGGACCCATAGGAAAGGAATCGCGATGCCACGCGTCGGACTCACCCGGGAGGCACTGGTGGCCGCCGCCGCCGAGCTCGCCGACGAGATCGGTTTCGAGCACGTCACCTTGGCCGCCTTGGCGAAGCAGTTCGGCGTTCGGGACGCGAGCCTCTACGCCCACGTGCGCGGTCTCGCCGACCTCCGCGAGCAGGTGACGCTCCTGGCCCTCGACGAATGGGCCGACAACCTCACCTCGGCCATCGCGGGACGGTCCGGCCACGCGGCGCTCACCGCGTTCGCCGACGCCTACCGGCACGCCGCGACCACGCAGCCCGGCAGGTACGCCGCCACGCGCGCACCTCTCTCCCCGGAAGCGGCCGCGGCATCGACGGGCGTCGCCCGGATCATCGAGGCCTGCTACGCCCTGCTGCGCGGCTACGACCTGGTCGAACCGGACGCCACCGATGCGGTCCGCTTGCTGCGCAGCACTTTCCACGGCTTCAGCGACCTCGAACTCGCCGGCGAGTTCATGGCCGAACGCAATGTGGACACTTCGTGGCGACGCTCGATCGACGCCCTGCACCGCACCCTGACCGACTGGTCCGAAGACTCGACACAGACAGGAGCCTCCAATGCCTGACGGCACCATCACCCTCGCCGACACCACCATCGACTACGACCTCCGCGGCGACGGCCCACCGCTGCTGCTCATCCCCGGCGGCGCAGGCGACGCCGGCGTCTTCGGCCCGCTCGCCTCGCGTCTGGCCGACCGCCACACCGTCATCGCGATGTACAGCCGCCTCGCCTCCCGCCGCGACGACGCGCCGTTCGCCGACCAGCACCCCGCCGTCCAGGCCGAAGACGCGCTGCACCTGCTCGACAAGCTCACCGACGGACCCGTGAGCGTGTTCGGCTTCAGCTCGGGCGCGATCGCCGCCGTCGAACTGACCGTCCGCCATCCCGACCGGGTGCGCCTGGCGGTCGTCCACGAGGCGCTCATGACCCGATACCTCCCGGACGCCGAAGCGCAGCAGGCGATGTTCACCGCCGTCAGGGACACCGCCCGCACCGACCCGGCCGAAGCCGGTCGGATCATGACCGCGGGCGTGCTCGCCGAGTATCCCGAAGTCGAGCCGGTCCCGTTGCGCCACTTCGGCACCTGGACCGACGGCTACGCCGGCACCGAGCCCGAACCGCCCGCGCCGGAACTCGCCGCGGTCTTCGCCCGCCTCGGCGGCCTGCAGCCCGCGTTCCTCGAACACGTCCTGGTCCCGTTCACGGGCCACGCTCCCGATCCCGAAGCGCTGCAAGCCGTCGCCGGAAAACTCATCCCGGCCGCCGGCATCGACTCGCGCGGCCAGCTCCCTTACCGGACGGCGGCGGCGCTCGCCGCCGAGCTCGGCCTGCCGCTCACCGAATTCCCCGGCGGCCACCTCGGCCCGGTCGAGCGGCCCACGCAGTTCGCCGAAGCGCTGTCGGCACTGCTCCGGGCCGTCGAAAGCGACTGACGCCGAAGCGGCGGTCGGGGCGCACACGCGTTCCGACCCGCCGCATCCGCATCGTGACGCGCGACATAGAACAAACCTGTCATGGATCGCGACGCCGCCCCGTTCAGAGGGCACACGAACCAGACAGGAGCGACACCATGAAGCACCGCATCGTCGTCCTCGGCGCGGGGTACGCCGGAGCCTTCGCGGCCGGAAACCTCGCCCGCCGCCTGCACAGCGACGACGTCGAGATCACCGTCGTCAACGCCGAACCCGACTTCGTGGAACGGCTGCGTCTGCACCAGGTCGCCGCGGGCCAGGACCTCAAGGTCCGCCCGCTCGCGGAACTGTTCGCGGGCACCGGCATCCGGCTGCGGCTGGCCCGCGTCACCGCCGTCGACCCCGACCACCGGACCGTCTCGGTCACCGACGACAAGGGCCCTGAGCTGCTCGAATACGACACGCTGCTCTACACGCTCGGCAGCACCGCCGCCGACCACGGCGTCCCGGGCGTGAACGAGCACGCGTTCCACGTCGCCGCACGTCCCGCGGCGTTGCGCCTGCGCGCCCGCCTGGACGAACTGGGCGGCGACGGGACCGTGCTCATCGTCGGCGGCAACCTCACCGCGATCGAGGCCGCCACCGAACTCGCCGAATCACGCCCCGGCCTCCAAATCGTCCTCGCCACCAGCGGCGAACTCGGCGGCTGGCTCGGTCCACAGGCCCGCAGCCACCTCCTGCAGGCTTTCGACCGGTTCGGGATCGCGGTCCACGAGCACACCGCCATCGAACGCGTCATGGAGAACGGAGCCATGAGCGCCGACGGCACCTACTTCGACGCCGACGCGACCGTGTGGGCAGCGGGCTTCGCCGTCCACCCGATCGCCGCCGCCAGCGGCCTCGCCGTGCAGGCCAGCGGTCAGATCACCGTCGACCAGCAGATGCGATCGATCTCCCACCCGGAGGTCTACGCCGCCGGGGACGCCGTGTACACCCTCGGCGACAACGGCCTGCCGCTGCCGATGTCCTGCGCTTCTGCGGGACCCACCAGCAAGCGGGCGATCGCCGCGATCATCGGGGACCTGACCGGGCGCAAGATCTCGATGTCCTCGCTGTTCTACATCGGCAACCACATCAGCCTCGGCCGCAATGATGCGATCCTCCAGCTGGTCGACGGCGACGCCCGATCGAAGGCCGGAGCCATGCGCGGCAAGTCGGCCGCACGCGTCAAGAACGGCATCCTCAACGCCGCCGCATGGACCACCGGCCACCCGACCTTCGGCATGCCGGCCCGCAAGCACCGTCTGGAGACCGCGCAGGTCCGGACCACTGAGGCGATTCCCGCCTAGGGCCTTTTCTGTGAATCCGGGAGTGGCGATATCCGAGTCCGTTTGTTCGCTCGCAAGGCGGAAGGCCTCCCCGATACCGGTGTTGTATCGGGGAGGCCGACAACGAAGCGAGCGGGCAACGGGCCGGATAACGCCCGGCCGGATTCACAGAAAAGGCCCTAGAGTGGTGCTCATGGACGCTGCCGCTGTGGAGCGCTTCGAGGCCGGCCGGTCGCGGCTGGCCTCGTTGGCGTACCGCCTGCTCGGCTCGGCCGCCGACGCCGAGGACGTGGTGCAGGACGCGTTCCTGCGCTGGCAGGCGGCCGACCGCGAACGCATCGAAGTGCCGGAGGCGTGGCTGACCAAAGTGGTCACGAACCTGTCTCTCGACCGGCTCCGGTCGGCGAAGGCACGGCACGAGCGAGCGGTGGGCGAGTGGGTGCCCGAACCGCTCCTGGACGGCGACCCGATGCTCGGCCCGGCCGAGACCTTCGAGCAGCGCGAATCGGTGAGCCTGGCGGTCCTCATGCTCATGGAGCGCCTCCCGCCGGTCGAGCGGGCCGTCTACGTGCTGCGTGAAGCGTTCTCCCACAGCCACAAAGAAATCGCGGAAATCCTCGACATCACCGAGT
This sequence comes from uncultured Actinomycetota bacterium, assembly GCA_963740955.1. Taxonomy (GTDB): domain Bacteria; phylum Actinomycetota; class Actinomycetes; order Mycobacteriales; family Micromonosporaceae; genus Glycomyces. The sequence continues at coordinate 236,937 of CAVUGC010000020.1, read as the reverse complement.
CCGCGAGCCAGCAGCACGCGCTCCGCGCGCGCCGCCACGTCGCCGCCGAACGCAATGCGGGCCAGGTCGACCGCGCCGCCGCCCGCCTCATCGTGGAGGCCTTTCTCGACGCCGCCGCTTCCGGCCGCACGGAACGCCTGCTGGCCTTGCTGACCGACGACGCGACCGCGATCACCGACGGCGCCGGCGGGTCCGCGAAGCTGATCCGCGAAACGGTCCCTCAGCGGATCGCCGCGACCATGCGGGCCGCCTTCAAGCCGACGCCGGCCAAGCGCAAGCTCGCAGGCGGATCCCCCGCGATGCACGCCGCCATGGTCAACGGCTCCCCCGCGGTGATCGCCGTCGTCGGCGACCGAGTCGCGGGCATCGTGGTCTTGGAGGTCCGCGACGGCCTGGTCGCGACCGTCCGCGGCGTGGCCACCCAGTCCCGACTCGGCCGAGTCGCCGAACAATGGCGGCGAACCGAACACGAGGACCCGATCATCGAATCCTGGTGAGCGACAGAGCGAGCCGATGAGCGAAACGCCTTGGTGCCCAGCGGGAGCCGCTTGAAGTCGCGCCGCCACCGCAGGCCTCGACGCCGCCGAAGCCGGTTGTGCGGGTGCAGCGTGCTCGCGTGAACCGTCAGGCGAGCAGCCGTTCGACGGTCAACGCTCCGGCGCGCTTCCAGCTGACCTTGCCGCCGGGCCGGCCCTGTTCTCCGGCGTGGCCGACCTCCAAGAGGCCCATGGCGCGCAGCAGCGCCCATCCGCGCGCCCGGACCACCGTCGCCTCGTCGGCGTTCGGGTAGGCGTCGATGCACCGCCCGGCCGATCCTTCGGGAAGCAGCATCCAGGCCGCGGCGAGGTCCACGGCCGGGTCGCCGGCGCACAGTTCGCCGAAGTCGATCACGCCTGCCAAAGTCCCCTCGGCAACGAGCACGTTCGCCGGGTGGAGATCCGCGTGGATCCAGACCGGAGGCCGATCCCACTGGTCTGCCGCGAGCGCGTCGTTCCAGATCTCGCGCATCGCGGCGGCCGTCCCGTCGCTGAACCAGTGCCCGATGCCCCGTTCGGCGTTGGCGCCGATCTGCTTCAGCGGCACGCTCCGGGCCTCGTTCACCGGCGCGTCCTGGGGCGCTTCCTCATGCAGGGCCGCAAGGAAACCCGCCAGGACGTCGGCCGCGTGCGGGCCGCGCTCGACCGGGACGTGGTCGACCGGTGCGCCCGCGACCCAAGTGGTCACGAGCCAGGTCGCGGGGAAGAGGGTCGAGGCCTCGCCGCGCCGGACGGGGACCGGCACGGGCAGCGGCAGCCGCGCTGCGAGGCCCGGCAGCAACCGGCCCTCCTGTTCGAGCAGCGAGGGCGCGCGGGGCGTTCGCGGGATGCGGACCGCCAGGTCCTCGCCCAAGCGCCACATCTGGTTGTCCCAGCCGCCGTCCACCGGACGGATCTCGCGGTCGGCCAGGTCCGGGTGCTGCTCGCGCAGCATCCTCCGGACCAGGTCTGCGTCGATCACCAGGTCGCTCAAAAGGAGGTCAGCCATCAACGCATCCTACGGGCGGGTCGGCGGTTTTCGCGCGGGCGGATGCACCCGCGTCCGGAAACCCGTTTGCCCCGAGGAGTGCCGTGTCCGTCTTTTCTCGACGGTTGCCCTGAGGTGTCCGTTCCCATAGCATGAGATCGGCCATATCCCCTATGCCATAAGGAGATCCATGCACTCTCACCGAGTCAAGGGATCCACCCGGACGGTCAGCATCGCCGCGGCGGCACTCGCCGGCAGCGGCCTTTTGGCGGTCACCGCACTGAGCGTCCCGGCGTTCGCGGACGGACTGCCCGACGAGCCGGAGAGCACGGCTTCGGACTTCCAGCTCGGCGTCACCCACGAGCGGCTCACCGCCGACTGGTGGGGCGACGAGGAGGCGGTGGCGAGCGCCGAGCAGATCCTCTCCGGCGTCGGCCCCCTCCAGAATCAGCACCTCATGGGCTTCGGGGCCGAGAACCCGTGGCCGGACCCGAATTCCGACGCGCGGGACTGGGGGAGCCTGGACGAGCGGATGCAGCTCATCGAGGACACCGACGGCACCCCGGTGATCACCCTCTGCTGCGCGCCCGGGTGGATGACGCCCGGCGGCGAGGACTGGCCCGAGAACTACGAGGCCCCCATGCCGCAGTACTACGACGAGTACGCGCAGCTCGCCGCCGAGGCCGCGCAGCGGTACCCCCAGGTCGAGTACTTCCAGGTCTGGAACGAGTTCAAGGGCTTCTGGAACAACGATGAGAACCGTTGGGACTACGAGGGATTCACCGAGCTGTACAACCTCGTGTACACGGCTGTCAAGGAAGTGCGCCCGGACGCCCGACTCGGCGGGCCGTACGTCTCGCTGAACACCTATGCCGACTGCTCCCACGACTGCTCAGACCTGTCGGGGACCTGGGGCACGGTCGACCAGCGCGACCTGGACGCGATGGAGTACTGGATGGACAACGCGGTCGGCGCGGAGTTCTTCACCGTCGACACCTGGTCGTCCACGAAGGACGGCTACTACCCGAACCAGGATGAGACCAACCAGAAGTTCAGGGCCATCACCGAGTGGATCACCGCCCGCACCGATCTGCCGGTGTGGTGGTCGGAGTTCTACGCCCCCGAAGCGGCGGGCAGCGAGGCGAGCTCGCTCGGCCTGATGCGCGCCGCCATCGAGGGCATGCGCGACGGCGGGGCCGCGGTGGCACTGCTGTGGGGCCCCGAATGCCAGTCGGAGCTGCCCTGCATCTGGACCCCCACCGCCGAAGCCGGCGGCGGCCAACCCACCGAATACCTGCCGCTGGTCCAGGAATTCTCGGGCCGCTGACAAGGAAGCCGCCGGCGTTCGGGGATTCTCGCCGGATCCCGCGCGTCGGTCGCCGCCGCGGGCGGCTTCGAGTTCTAGGATTCTCTGCGAGGCCGGTCGGACAAGGTGGAGTCCGACCGGCCTGCTTCGTGCCCCGAGGCCGACGAGGATCCCTGTTCCACTTGAGGCACAGGGAGTAGTCTGTCGGGGCCAGCCCGTCCCCTTGCGGGCCTTGTGCTTCGAAAGGAACCCCTGATGAGCCGGACAACCGTGACCGCCGCCGTCGTGAACACCATGCTCAGGCCCGCTTCCGGCGGCCGGAAGCGGCCCCTCGAAGCCTGGGAGAAGGCCGTCGCCGACGTCGAGAAGTCGACCGGATGGTCGGTCGCGGGCGAGGAGCAGTTCATCGCCGACCTCGGCTTCCACCTCCGCTGCCTGGCCGACGAGAAGCGGCTGACGCCGTTCGGCTGGCAGTCGGGCCTGCAGGACGCCAAGGCGCGCTTGGAGAACCGGCTGCGGATCCGGCAGCGGATCCAGGAGCACCCGGAGATCGCCGACGAGAGGATCGCCGACCCCGTGTTCGTGGTGGGCCTGCCGCGCACGGCGACCACGTTGGCGCACAAGATCCTCGCGGCTTCGGACGACCACCGCGGACCGCTGCTGTGGGAGATGTTGCGCACCGACGTCCCGGTCGATCCGGCCGAGTCCGAGAAGATGATCAGGACCATCGAGGCCGGGGCGCGGATGATGGTCAGGTTCGCGCCGTCATGGGAGGTCATCCACCCGATCCGGGCCCGCCAGCCCGAGGAGTCGATGTTCATCCTCCCGCACGGCACCTTCCACCTGGCGCTGCGCGCGGCGCTGCCCGAGTACAAGCAGTGGCTCGGCGAGCGGGACTACACGGCGGACTACGTGTACCTGAAGCGGGCGCTGCAGGTGCTGCAGTACGGCCGGGAGCCGAAGCGCTGGACGCTGAAATACCCGGCGCACCTGAACGACCTCGACGTGATCCGCAAGGTCTTCCCCGACGCGAAGTTCGTCTGGACCCACCGCGACCCGAGCACGGTCATGGGCTCGGTGTGCTCCCTCATGGAGACCTCGTGGTCGCTGTATCAGCGCCGCCCGGACCTCGAACCAGATCGGGCAGGTCGCGCTCGCGCTGCTGGCCGAGTCGATCGAGCGAGGACGTGCTTCGCGGATCAGGCTCTCCAGCGAGTCCATCGTGGACGTGCCCTATCACCGGCTGAACTCCGACCCGGTGAACGAGGTCCCGAAGCTCTACGAGGCGATCGAACGCCAAGTGGACCGAGAAGGACGCGGACAACCTCGAGGGCGTCCTGGCCCGTCCCCAGCGCGACCGCCGACACGAGTACTCGCTGTCGCGCTACGGCCTGACCATCCATGGCGTGGAAGACGCGTTCGGCGACTACACCCGCCTCTGCGGCACCCTCAACACCCGCTGAGCCGGAACGAGACAGGGCGGGCGGATCCCGGAAGGTCCGCCCGCCCTGGAAGTTCAGACGGCTAAAGGCCGGTCTGGTTCCTGAAGCCCTCGATGCCGTCCTGGGCCTGGCCCGTGGCGTTGTCCACGCCGTCCTGGGCCTGGCCCTGCACGCCTTCGACGCCCTCCTGCACCTGCCCCTGGGCGTCTTCGACGGCGCTGCCGGCCTGCTCGCCGAGCTGGTCGACCGGGAGGTCGGTAGCCCCGCCGATCATCTCCTCGGCCTTCCCCTTGGCGTCCTCGACCGCTCCCGAGAACCGGTCCTTCAATTCGTTCAACTTGTCCGCCAAGCTCATGGCGTTCCCCCTTCTCGCGTCCGTCTGTCCAACTATAGGGGTTAAGACCGAAAAACGAAATTCATCGCGTGATCAACGAGAAGGCCCGCCCCCGTGAGGGAGCGGGCCCGGTCATGCATCGATGTGGAGTGTGCGCGCTACTCCGTGACCACCCGGCCGCCGAAGGCGACGACGAGGGAGCCGTCCGCGGCGAAGCTCCAGTCGAGCTCACCGGCGTAGTCGGCGCAGCGGGAGCCGTTCGAGCCCTCCCAGAACTGGTTCGAGCCGTCGTCGTTGCCGACGATCCGGTCCTCGTCGCCGCTGTCGCACGAGGTGTTGCCGCTGAAGTCGTGCGAGCCCTCGTCGAAGTTGAAGTTGCGCTCGGCGTTGCCGATGCTCACGTTGTCGGACATCGTGATCGAGCCGGGGTTCGAGTTGTAGGTGAACCCGTGCTTGCCGTTCTCGTAGGCGATGCTGCCGGTGACGATGTGGTCGACGCCGATGTCCTCGCCGCCGAGCTTGAAGCCGTTGCGGTCGCCCGCCCCGGCCTGCGACCCGTCGGAGAGGGTGCCGTTGCCGTAGGCGAGCGAGTCCTCAATGGTCACCGCGCCGATGGGACCGGTGTCGCCCTTCGTGTAGAGGTCGTAGCCGTCGTCGATGTTGTTGTGCGAGACGGTGTAGCGGAAGACGTTGCCGGGGCCGACGGTGAGCTTCGGCGCGAAGCCGTCGGCGTCCTCGCCGTCGGAGTCGACGTTGTCGTGCGACTCCGCGCTCAGGACGAGGTTGTTCGCCGGCCACTCCGCCTCGGGGGCCCCAGCTGTGTACCGGGAGAGCTGGAGACCCGAGTCGGCGTTGAAGCGCGTGACGGTGCGCTCGATGATGTTGTCGCTGCCGCCGAGGAGGATGCCGTTGTCGCCGGCGTGCTCGACGACGATGCCCTTCACGTGCCACCAGTCGCCGCCGATGGCGAGGCCGCGGTTCTCCGAGTTCTCCTCCTGCGCGGAGAAGTTCATGACCGGCGTCTCGCCGGGGTAGGCGAACAGCTCGGTGCGGTCGCCGGAGGCGCCGTCGTTGCCGGGTTCGATGGCAACCGTTTCCGATAGGTCGTAGGTGCCGCCGCGCATGTAGATCGTGCCGCCGGGTTCGACCAGGCCGATCGCCGCGGTGATGGTGGTGGGGTCCGCTTCGGTCCCGGCGGCGCCGTCGGTGCCGTCAGGGGCGGCGTAGATCGCGTCCTGCAGCGGCTCGGCGACCGGGTCCGCGCTCGCGGTGTTCATGGCGACCATTGTGGTCGCCGCAGCTACGAGGCCGCTCACGCCGACCACGACCGCTACCTTGGCTCGTCTTCTGGACATGTTGCATCGCTCCTTCAAGGGTGCGCCACTGGGTTTCGAGCGGACGTCCGCGCCTGCTTCCGGCGCGGATGACGTCCGTCGTCGTGTCGCTACTCTGTGTTGAAATGCGAATAAAAAGGGATTTGTCCACCGAGCTTAGGTAAGGGGTTGTCATATGTCAATACGTTGATGCAACCGATTGCTTCGACATTGCCCCTCAGGCCGACGGCACGGCGAGCGCCATCGCCGAGACCCGTGATCGGTCGGCCACCACGCTGAACTCGGCGATGCGGTCGCCCGCGAACGCCAGCGTCATCACCATCATGAGCCTGCCGCTCGGCGACACGACCGCCACGCCGACTTCGCCGTCCAGCAGCACCGCGTGCGCCAGCATGGCCCGTCCGTTGAACACCTCGGCCACGGCATGGGCGCCGACCGCTCCGGGCGCCGGAGCCAGCCGCAGGGCCGCCTCGTCAAGGCGCAGCGTCACACTCGGGTCCAGCAGGGTCAAGAGCGTCTCGAACTGGCCGTCCCTCGCGGCCCGCAGGAACGCCTCGACGGCCCGGTAGCGCCTCGTCCAGTCGCCGTCGTCCACATCGGTCTTCCCGCGCACCCGCTGCCGCGCCCGGCTCGCGAGCCGCTGCGTCGTCTCCGGGCTGCGCTCCACGATCGGGGCGATGTCCGCGAACGACACCGCGAACATGTCGTGCAGCACGAAGGCCAACCGCTCGGTCGGCGAGAGGGCGTCGAGGACCACGAGCATCGCCTGCCCGACCGAATCCGCAAGCAGCGCTTCCTCTTCCGGGTCGACCCGGCCGAAGACCCGAACCGCGGACGCGGCGTCCTGGCCGTCGATGGCGTCCTCTCGCCGCGACTTGCGCGAACGGAGCATGTCCAGGCACACCCGTCCGATCACGGTCGTGAGCCACCCGGCCAGGTTCTCGACCCCGCCGAGGTCGGCGCGGGAGGCCTTCAGCCAGGTCTCCTGTACGGCGTCTTCGGCCTCGCTCAACGAGCCCAGCATCCGGAACGCGACCGCCCGCAGGTGCGGCCGGTGCGTCTCGAAGCGCTCGGCGAGAAAACTTTCTTCATCCATCTGTCTGGTTCCTTCGTCGCCGTCCGTCAAAGAGGTGGAAGCCAACAATCCAGGACGACGAACCTGAGAGGAAGTCAATCATGGAAGCTCGCATGACCAGCCCCGCCCTCCTCATCCCCGAGGCGCACAAGGCCATCCTGGCCCTCAACAAGGCCATCAAATCGACCGGCGTCCCCGAGAGCACGCTGGAGCTGACGCACCTTCGCGCCAGCCAGATCAACGGCTGCGCCGGATGCGTGGTCTTCGGCATCGAGACGGCCAAGCAGAAAGGCGAGACCGACGACCGCCTCCACGCGGTCGCGGTCTGGCGTGAGTCGCCGCTGTTCACCGATGCCGAGCGCACCGCACTGGCGCTGACCGAGGCCGCCACCCGCATCGCCGACCGGCCCGACGCCGTCACCGACGAGATCTGGGCCGACGCGGCCGAGCACTTCAAGGAGGACGAGCTCGCCGCGATCCTGCTCATGATCGGGATGACGAACCTCTTCAACCGGCTCAACGTCCCGACGAAGCAGCCCGCCGTCAAGAGCTGGTAGCAGCACAGCCGGTGGCGCGGCCCGCCCGCGCCACCGGCGATCAACACTCGCCCAAAGAAAGAGAGGACTCCGATGAACATCGCATTGTGGATCGTCACCGGCCTGCTGGCAGCCGTGCTCCTGATCAGCACCTCGAAGATGTTCGTGCCAAGGGAGAAGATCGCCGCGACGGGACCCGCCGCCGAATGGATCATGGACTTCAGCCCGACCGCCCTCAGGGTGATCGGCACGCTCGAACTGCTGGCCGCGGCCGGCTTGATCCTGCCCGCCGCCCTCGACATCGCACCGGTCCTCGTGCCGGTGACGGCCGTATGCGTGGCGCTGCTGTTCGCCGGTGCGGCGACGATGCGGTTGCGCCGAGGCGAGCGCGGCACCGTCACGCCCGACCTGGTCTACTTCGCCTTGTCCGTCTTCGTGGCGGTCGCCCGCTTCGGCCCCGTGTCGTTCACCGCCTGACCCGCTGCCCGGTCGCTCCGTCATGGATCGGTCGGGGCCAGTCGCCGTCGAGGTCGGTGCGCTGGCGCACGACGCGGAGGTCGTCGCCGTCCCAGGCCATCTCGTAGAGCTTGCCGCGCGCGCCCGTGAAGGGGCGGTGCAGGACCAGCATGAGCTCGCCTTCGAAGGCAGTGAAGAGCATCCCGTGGCCCGAGTCCCCGCGCACCAGCGGTTCCCTTTGCTCCCAAGGGCCTTCGAGGCGGCCCGAGCGCGAGACCGCCCAGGTCTGGACGTAGTCGCCGTCGATGCCGCCCTCCGTGAGGCGGTTCTTCTCGTACGTCGACCACAGGCAGATCAGCGCGCCGCCGGGCGCGCGGTGGAGCTGCGGCCCGTCGGTGACGTACGGCGCGAGCTGGTGCGGCACGCCCGCCGGGATGTCGCGGGTGAGCCACGGGGCATCGGAGCCCTTGAACAGCATCACCGCGTCTCCGGCGACGGCGTCCAGGCCGTCGGTCAAGGGGAACGCCTCGATGGTGCCGTCGATGCGCTGCAGCCACTCGTTCGCGTAGACCATCCACGGGCGGCCCTCGTCGTCGGTGAACAGCGTCCCGTCAAGGGTCATCAGCTCGGCCGGGAGGATCGGCGCCTCGGGCTTGAGCATGCGGAACGGGCCCGTGAGCGAGTCGGCGACCGCGACGATCGTGGAGCGCCGGTAGTTCGGGACCTGGAACGGGGTGCCCCACTCCCCCGGCTTCGGAACCGGAAGGGGCGCTTCGGTGTCGTGCAGCGTGGTGAACAGATGCCAGCGGCCGTTCCAGCGGTGCACCTCGGGCGCCCAGGCGCCGTGGAGCGCCCACGGGCCGTCCTCTTCGTCGACGAGGAAGACCGGGACCGGCTCGGCCCATTCGCGCAGGTTCGGGGAGCGGTAGCACATCGTGCCGACCCCGGCACCGGACAGCGGGCCGGTCGCATCGGCGGTGAAGCCCTGGTTGGCGGTGTAGAGGTGGTACAGGCCCGTCTCGGCGTCCGCGACGACGTAGGGGTCGTGCAGCGGCATCTCGGGCAGGCGCAGCGGGAAGGCGGTCGGCAACGGCTCGCTCATGTCGAAAACGCTATCAATGCCGGGGCCGCCGGTCCGCGGCCGGGCGAAAACCGCTGGACGCGAGCGATCCCCGCGTCGTACCCTTCGGCGTCATCACAGGAAGAACTGCCAGTGGAGGTGCTTTTTTTGAAGGTCCAGGCGCACGCGGTCGGCCACGGCCGACCGCTCATCGACACCGTCATGACCTCACCCGAAGCAAAGGACTCCACCAGTGGATCTCCCACAGTCAATCGCCATCGCCGAGAGCAGCCACCGCATTCACAACCCGCTCGATAGCCGCAAACTGGCCGAGCTGGGCGAGGCGCTGCGCCTCGCGCCAGGCACCACGATGCTCGACCTCGCGAGCGGGTCGGGCGAAATGCTCTGCACCTGGGCCCGCGACCACGGCATCAGCGGCACCGGCGTCGACATCAGCACCTCATTTCTAGCGAACGCCAAGGCCCGGGCCGAAGCGCTCGGCGTCGCCGACCGCACCGAGTTCCTCCACGGGGACGCCTCCGGTCACGTCGCTGCGACACCGGTCGACCTCGCGGCCTGCATCGGCGCCACCTGGATCGGCGGCGGCACCGCCGGCACGGTCGAACTGCTCGAGCGCAGCCTGCGCCCGGGCGGCATGATGCTCATCGGCGAGTGCTACTGGCGCCTCGACCCGCCCGACGAGGCGACCGTCAAGGGCTGCTACGCCGAGAGCAAGGACAGCCTGTTCTCGCTGCCGGACCTGTTCGACCACTTCGACGCCCTCGGGTACGACGTGGTCGAGATGGTGCTGGCCGACCAGGACAGCTGGGACCGCTACAGCGCCGCCCAGTGGCGCAACATCCGCCGCTGGCTCGACGACAACCCGGGCCACGAGCTCGCCGACGAGATGCGGAACAAGCTGAACGTGGAACGCGCCCTCCACGTCCGCTACCAGCGCGAATACCTCGGCTGGGGCGTCTTCGCCCTCATGAGGCGCTAACGGCGCCGAGCGGGCCCGGCACCCGAGGTGCCGGGCCCGCTTGCACCGCAACCGAAACCGACTGCCACCGCATCGATAGGGTCGGGAGAGCCGCCGCGCGGCCACCCGTCGAACAGAAGGGCCGTCGATGCCCACCGTTGAACTCTCCCTCGGCACCATCGCCTACGAGGACACCGGCACCGGTCCCGCCGTGCTCCTCCTCCACGGGCTCGTGCAGTCGGCCACCGTGTGGCGCGAGGTCGCCGCCGACCTGGCGGTCGACCACCGCGTCATCGTCCCGACCCTCCCCTACGGCAGCCACACGGTCCCTTTGCGACCCGATGCCGACTTCAGTCCCCGCACCGCGGCGCTCCTCATCGGCGAATTCGCCGACGCCCTCGGGCTCGGGGACGACACCGTCTTCGTGGAGAACGACGCCGGACGCCTTCAGCAGCTCGCGGCCGAGAAGCCGGACCGCGTGGGCCGCATGGTGATCGCCGGATGCGAGGCGTTCGACAACTACCCGCCGAAATCCGGGGGCACCATGATGGCCGCCGCCGCGAAGATCCCCGGCGGCCTTTTCGCCCTCGCCTTGGCGCTCACGCCGCGCCCGCTGCGCCGCATCCCCGGCACCGGGTTCGCCGTCATGACCGCCAAGAGCGTGCCGCACGAGCTCACCGACGGTTGGCTCGCACCATTGCGATCCGACCGCGCCGTGCGGGCCGACCTCGTCAAATACCTCCGGGCCACCCGCCGGACCGAGATGCTCGAGGCCGCGGGCCGGCTCGCGGACTTCCGCGGCCGGGCCCTCGTCGTCTGGGGGAGGCAGGACCGGATGATGCCCCCGGAGCACGGCCGCCGCCTGGCGGATCTCATTCCCGGGGCGGAACTCCTGGAGCTGGACGACTGCGGGACCTTGATTCCGATCGATCAGCCGAAAGCACTGGCCGAAGCCGTCCGCTCCTTCGCGTCGCGATAGCGCGAAAGCGCCTCCCGCCGCTGCGTCCTTCTGGGGCGCAGAGGGTTTCGGCGGGAGGCGCTCGGTGCGAGTGGGGTTTAGCTCAGGCCCCACGAGCGGATGACGGTGTGGCTGACCTCGGTGCCGGCGTCGTCGACCGCGGTGAGGCGGGTGGAGACGAACTCGGCGCCCTCGGGGTGTTCGAGGGAGGCGGTGGCGGTGTCGCCTTCGAGCGCGATCGGGACCTCGGTCCAGGTCGCACCGTCGTCATAGGACACTTCGAAGGACATCTGCTCGGCGGTCGTGTCCGGCGCTTCCTCATCGGAGGCGAGCGTGAGGGTCACGGCCTGCGGCTCGGCGGCGTCGGCCACGCCGAACTCCACGCCCTCGGCATCGACCATGACCACCGGCAGCGCGATCGCCACGTCCGCGGGGCCCGAGTCGAACTCCCAGCGCATGTCCGACTCGATCGCGAGCGGGCTCGTGGTCGTGCCGTGCTCGCCCTGGACCTCGAGCGTGTACCGCCCCTCTTGCGCGGCCGGGATGTCGAAGCTCCAGGCCTCCAACTGATCGAGGGTGCCGATCTCCTCGCCGTCATGGCTGAGGGTCACGGTGCCGGTGTAGCCGAACCAGTAGATCGCGCCGTCGACCGCGGGCTTCGCGGTGCCGCTGAACTCGTGGACTTCCTCGTCGATCTCGAAGCGGTGCACGCCCGGGGCACCGGTGACGAGGGCGTCGCCGCCGACCACGCGCTCGGTCTCGCCCGCTTCGAGGGCGAGCATGTCGTCCCAGAGGTAATAGCCGTCGATCAGGTGGTAGTCCTCGATCTGGCCGACCTGCAGGTCACGGGTCCACACTGCCGGGTCGGCGGTGTAGAGCATCGTGCGCTCCGAAGGCACCGCGATGTCCTCGCTGAGGCAGAACATCCCGCCCTGCGTCTCGCTCAGTTCCGGGTAGTCGCACTGGCGGCCGGTCAGGTCGGCGCCCCAGTCCTGGAGGGATGTGTGCTCGATCGCGAGCTCGGCATCCGCGGCGCTGAACTGCGTCTCGGTCGGGTAGGCGCCGTTCGTGCCGAACCCGAGGTGGTAGGTGTACGGGTCGGCCGCGCCTTCGGGGCTGCGCAGTTCGGGCTGGTACAGGAACTCGTACTCGTAGGCGTCGGTGTCGGGTTCGGGCATGAGGAACGCGTCGGTGGAGCCGTCGAACCACTCGAACAGGCCCGAGTGCTGCTGCTCGCCGTCGGCGTCCGCGACGACCACGAACTCGCTGATCTCGGCGTCCTCGCGTTCGACCTCGACGCCGACCGGCTGGGCCGCGGCGGCGTCGATCACGATCTCGGTCGCCGTCTCGTCCACGGTGAGCTCGGTGAACCCGAAGGTGGCCTCACCGCGTTCGGTGTCGCCGGCCGCGTTCCACACCAGCGAGGAGACCAGGTACTCCCCTGCCGGGAGCTCCACGGTGCCCGAGCCGTCGGCGCCGATCGCGATCTCGCCGTATTCCTCGCCGCCGGTCTGCATCCATTCCAGGAACGCGTTCTCGGGCGCGTTCCCGGACCGGTCGAGGACCCGCACGGTGACGGTCTGGGCCGCCGCGGCCTCGCTTTCGGTCAGTTCACCGACCTGACCGTTCACGGGCGCAAGGCCTTCGTATGCTCGATCGTCCAGTTCGGACTCGGGCACCTCGGCGGCGTCGGTGAAGCCGTCCGCCAGCAGTCTGCTGACGTTGTAGCGGCGCACGTCCTCCGCGCCGGACTGGAGGTCGGCGGCCTTGTCGGCGGGGATGACCACCACGTCTCCGGAGCCGTCTCGCGCGGTCCTGCCGATGAAGCCGACGCTTTCGCGCCCCTCGGCCGGGACCACCTCGACCGCGCCGCTCGGCCACTGCCGCACCATGTCTCCGGTCGGCAGCGTCACGGTGTCGGCAGCGACGGCCTCGGGCTCGGGGAAGGACTGCGGCTCGTCGTTCTCGCCGGCCGTCGCGATGGCGGTCGCGGCTGCCGCAGCGCTCGCCGCGAGGACGGCCGCTGCCGCCGCCGCGATGTAACGTCGCTTTCTCATGATCACTCCTTTTGGGCTGGTTCGACCGGTCACCCGACCGGTCTGACGGGAGGTACGCCGCCGGTGAACCATGAAGTTGCGCAAAGGAATGAGTAATGTTTTGACCGCTTTCGGCATCGGCCGATCGACCTGCAGAGCACTGCCCGAACGGTTGAAGTTCGTTGTACGACAAGGGGAGCCGCTGCAGGCGGCTCCCCTTGTCGTAGCGGCGCTAGAGACCGGCCTCTTCGAGCCAGTCGGTGGCGATCGTGGCCGCGGGCAGTTCCTCGTTCACGCTGCGGGAGTTCAAGGCGATGAGGTCCTCGGGGGTCATCGCCGCGCTCACGGCGTTGATGATCTCGGCGGCCTCGTCGCTCACGTTGTCGCTGGCGAGCGGCACCACGTGGGAGGCGAGGAACAGGCCCTTCGTGTCCTGAAGGGAAACGAGGTCGTTCGCCGCGATCGAGGGGTCGGCGGTGTAGATGATGGCGAGCTGGATGTCGCCGTCCTTGAGTGCGGCCACCGTGAGCGGGCCGCCGCCGTCCTCGATCGGGGTGAAGCCGACTTCGACCCCGTACGTGTCGAGCAGGCCCTGCGGGCCGTTGGGCCGGGTCTCGCCTTCGGAGTTGCCGCCCATGGTCATCGGCACGGTCACGTTGGCGAGGTCGTCGATCGTGGCGAGGCTCCATTCGTCGGCGAACGCCTGTGTCACGGTGTAGGAGTCCTGGTCGGTCGCGGCCGACTGGTCGAGCGCCCGCAGTCCATCGGGGACGGTCTCCTGCAGCTCCGCGTAGACGTCGTCGCTGAGGCGGGCCTCGGTGTCGGGGTTCCAGTACTGGAGCAGCGGACCGGAGTACTCGGGGAAGAGGTCGATCGCGCCCGATTCGAGCTCGGGCACGTAGGCTTCGCGCTGCCCGATGCGGAACTGGCGGTCGACGGCGATGTCTTCGGCTTCGAGGGCCTGGGCGTAGATCTCGGCGATGATCTCGCTGGAGTAGTAGTCCTGCGAGCCGATGACGATCGTGTCGCCGTCCGATGCGCCGCTGGAGAGCGGGTCTTCACTGGAGCAGCCGGTCATCGCGAGCGAGCCGACGAGTGCGGCGGCGCAGGTCGCGGTCAGGGTGCGGCGTTTCATGCGGGTTCCTTCATTCGATGGGTGTCGGTTCGTGCTGAGGAGACGGGGGCCGCGGTGCGGGCGGCGAATCGTTGGACGGCGGCGAGCGCGAGTTCGAGCACGAGAGCGAGGGCGGCCACGAGGAGCGCACCGCCGAGCATCTCGGGGTACTCGCGGGACTTCAGGCCCGTGAAGAGGTAGCGGCCGAGGCCGTAGTCGGCGGTGTAGGCGGCCAGGGTCGCGGTCGCGACGACTTGGAGCGTCGCCGCGCGGAGGCCGCCGATGATCACCGGCGCGGCGAGCGGCAGTTCGACTTGGAAGACCACTTGGCGGGGGCTCATGCCGATGGCCCGGGCCGCGCCCGTGGTGGCGGGGTCCACGGCCTGCACTCCGGCGTACGCGCCGGCGAGCAGGGACGGGAGGGCGAGCACGATCAGCGCGAGCACCGGCGCGTCCAGGCCGATGCCGAGGGCGAGCCCGAACAGGGTGAGCAGTCCGAGGGTGGGAATGGCCCGGGCCCCGCCGGTGATGGCGCCGATCAGGCCCGAGCCGCGGCGCGTGTGTCCGATGAGGACGCCGATGGGCAGGGCGAGGAGGGCGGCGGCCGCGACCGTGACCGCGGTGATCGCCAGGTGCTGGAGGACCCTGGTCGGAATCCCGTTCGGGCCCGTCCAGTTGGCGGCGTCGCCCAGCCATGCGAGGGCGTCCATGAAGAGGTTCATGACGCCCTCGCCATCGCTCGGGGCGTGCGCGTCCAGGGCGTTGCGGCCCGCCCGACGGCGAGGAGCAGCCCGTCCAGCAGCAGCGCAAGGAGGATCGTGACGATCACGCCGGTGGCGACCTCGGCGGGGATGCCGCGCTGGAACCCGTCGGTGAGGAGGGTGCCGAGGCTCGGGATGCCGATGAGGGCCCCGATCGTGACGAGGCTGACCGTGCTGACCGTGACCACGCGCACGCCGGAGAGGAGCACCGGCACCGCGAGCGGCAGGTCGACGTGCCAGAACACGCCGCGCGGCGAGTAGCCGACTGCGACGGCGGCTTCGCGCACGCGCGCGTCGACCGCGTCGAAGGCGTCGGCCGCGGTGCGCACGAGCAGGGCCACGCCGTAGACGCTGAGCGCGGTGATCATCGTCGCGGGCGAGCGCAGCGGGATCGCCAGCACCGCGGGGATGATGATGAGCAGCGGCAGTGCGGGGATCGCGTACATCAGGGTCGCGGCGCCGAGCACGGCGCCGCCGATCCGGGGCCGGCGGTGGGCGAGCCTGCCGATGGGGACGGCGACGAGCACGCTCACGAGGATCGCGGGCGCGGAGAGGAAGAGGTGGTCGCGGGCCAGTTCGAGGACCTGCGGCCAGTTGAGCGAGAGCCAGGTCATGGCGCGAGCACTCCCACGGGCCGTCCGGTGCCGTCCACGGCGATCACGCGACCGTCGACCTCCACAGTCGACAGTGAGCGCTCGGCGCGTTCGGCGCCGATGAAGTCCCGCACGAAGTCGTCGGCGGGCGAGCCGAGGATCTCGGCCGGTGTGCCGCGCTGGGCGATCCGGCCGCGTTCGCGCAGCACCACGACCTCGTCGCCGAGCAGGAACGCCTCGTCGATGTCGTGGGTGACGAACACGATCGTCTTGTGCAGCTCGCTCTGCAGCCGCACCAGTTCTTCCTGCAGTTCGCGGCGCATGATCGGGTCGACGGCGCCGAACGGCTCGTCCATCAGCAGGATGTTCGGGTCCGAGGCCAGCGCGCGGGCCACGCCGACGCGCTGCTGCTGCCCGCCGGAGAGCTGCGCGGGGTAGCGGCGTCCCAGGGCGGGGGCGAGGCCGACGCGTTCGAGGAGTTCCATCGCGGCCGTTCTGGCTTGGCGCCGTGGCGTTCCGGTGAGGACGGGCACGGTGGCGATGTTGTCGATGACGGTGCGGTGCGGGAGGAGGCCGCCGTGCTGGAGCACGTATCCGATGGAGCGGCGCAGGGCGACGGGGTCGCCGGAGCGGACGTCCTCGCCGTCGATGAGGACGCGGCCGTAGGTGGGTTCGACCATGCGGTTCACGGTCTGGAGGAGGGTGGATTTGCCGCTGCCGGAGGATCCGACGAGGACCACGGTGCGGTGCGAGGGGACGGTGAGGGACACCTCTTCGACGGCGACGGTCCCGCCCGGATAGGTCTTCGACACGGATTCGAATTCGATCACGGCGGCTTCCAAGAGGATTGCGGAGTGGTTGGCGTGTTGCAGTCTATACCTCGAATCGAGGTATAGACTAGGCCTCGTGGTCGAGTTGATGATGCTGGGGTTCCTTGCGGAAGGGCCCTTGCACGGCTACGAGTTGCGTCGCAGGATGACGCAGTTGCACGGGTATGCCCGTTCGTTCAGCGACGGCACGATCTACCCGGCGGTGAACCGGCTCGTGGCCTCCGGTGCGCTCACCCGGCTGCTCGGTCCGGGGCACGCGGGGGCGCAGAAGTGGACGTTGAGCCTCACGGACCTCGGCAGGCGGCGCCTGGAGCAGTTGCTGCGGGAGGCCGACGGGCACGACGTCACCGACGGCGGCCGGTTCCTCATCGTGCTCGCGTTCCTGTCCCATCTGCCCGACCCGGCCGAGCGCCGCGCGGTGCTGCGCCGCCGCCTGGACTTCCTCGACCGGCCCGCGAGCTTCTTCTACGACGGCGAGCACCCGCTGCGCGCCGCCGAGATCGAGGACCCGTACCGGCGAGGCGTCCTCGTCACGGCGAAGGCCACGAGGAACGCCGAGCGCGCGTGGCTGCGCGAGCAGCTCGAGGCCGACCTCTTTTGAACACCGAACTGCTGAACACCGACCTTCTGAACCCTGATGAAAGGAAGCGCCCGTGACCGCGACCATGCGCGCCGTCGTCCTCGATGCACCGGGGCCGGTGGCGAATCTGCACCTGCGCGAGCTGCCCGTCCCCGAGCCGGCCGAGGGCTGGGTGCGCATCAGGGTGCGGGCGTTCGGGCTCAACCGGTCCGAGCTGCACACGCGGCTCGGTCTCGCCGAAGGGGTGACGTTCCCGCGCGTGCTCGGCATCGAGGCGACGGGCGTGGTCGACGCGGACCCGAGCGGCACGTTCGCGGCGGGGCAGCAGGTCGCGGCCATGATGGGCGGGATGGGCCGGGTCTTCGACGGCGGGTACGCGGAGTACACGTGCGTACCGGCCGCGCAGGTGATCCCCTTCAAGTCGGAGCTGGACTGGGCGACGCTCGGCGCCGTGCCCGAGATGCTCCAGACGGCGAACGGCTCCCTCACCGTGGGCCTCGACGCCCGGCCGGGGCAGAGCCTTCTGATCCGCGGCGGCACCTCGTCGGTCGGCATGGCCACGGCGGTGCTCGCCAAGCAGCGCGGCATGACCGTGCTGGCGACCACGCGCGACGGCGCGAAGGCCCACGCGCTCAAGGAGGTCGGCGCCGACCACGTGCTCATCGACGACGGCGAGGTGGCGGCGCAGGTGCGGCGGATCCTCCCCGCGGGCGTGGACACCGCGCTGGAACTGGTGGGCACGCCGACGCTGCCCGACACGCTGCGCGCGACCCGCGTGCACGGCGTCGTCTGCTTCACCGGGATGCTCTCGAACGAGTGGACGGTCAAGGACTTCTACCCGATCGGCTACCTGCCCAACGGGGTCCGGCTCACCGCGTACGGCGGCGATGCGAGCGACCTGCCCGCCGAGGTCCTCCAGGGATTCCTCGACGACGTCGCCGCCGGGCGGGCCGCCGTGCCCGTCGACCGGGTCTTCGACCTCGGTCAGATCCGGGACGCCCACGCACTCATGGAATCGGGTCGGGCCCGCGGCAAACTCGTCGTCACGGTGTAGGGATCCTCCGTTCGCCGCGCGCGAGCCGGACCGTCCGGATGCGCGGGACAGCCCTAGCACGCGCCGGTCCTAGGACCAGCGGCCGACCCGGTACCGCGCCGCAGGTCCGATGCCGTTGCGCGCCTTCGTTCCTAGCGTTGGTCTCGCCGCCACAAGGGCCGTGCCCTCGGCCCCGGCGAACCGAGAGGGAACCACGATGACCATCCTCGTCACCGGCGCGACCGGCAACGTCGGCCGCCACATCGTCCAGAAGCTCGCCGCCGCCGACCGACCCGTGCGGGCCCTGACCCGCGACCCCGTCGGCGCGGGCCTGCCCGCGGGCGTGGACGTGCGGGCCGGGGACTTCACCGACCTCGCGAGCCTCGAAGCCGCCTTCGAAGGCGTCACCGCCCTGCACCTCATGACCACGTACGGGCCCGCGAACGCGACCGTGCCGAACAGCCGCGACCTGGTCGCGGCCGCCGTCAAGGCCGGGGTGCGGCGGGTGACGCTCCTGTGGAACGGCTTCGCCGGCCCGGTCGAAGAGGCGGTCGAGGCCTCCGAACTCGAGTGGACGCACCTGCGGCCCGGCGAGTTCATGTCGAACGCGCTCGGCTGGGCCGAGATGATCCGCACCGAAGGCGTGGTGCGCGAATCCCACGGCGAGGTCGGGCACTCCCCCGTCGACGTGCGCGACATCGCCACGGTCGCCGCGCTGGCGCTCACCGAGGAGGGCCACGCCGGGAAGGCCTATCCGCTCACCGGCCCCGAAGTGATCACCGTGCCCGAGCAGGTGGCGGCCATCGCCGCGGCGATCGGGAAGGACGTGCGCTACGAGGCCGAAGGGCCCGAGGGCGCACGGGAGCGGATGCGCGCGCTGGGCATCGAGGAGCACGCGATCGACTATGTGCTCGACTGGCGGGCGAACCCGCCCGAGTTCGCCCGGACGGTCTCGCGGACCGTGGAGGCCGTGACCGGCCGCCCGGCGCGGACCTTCGCGGACTGGGCCCGCGACCACGCCGACGCGTTCCGGTAGCGAAATCACCCCGGAGGCGAGGTTGGAACGGCCGCGCCTCCGGGTATTCGGGCAGGTGACACTGTGTCGCCGATCGCGTCAGTCGGTGGTCGCAGATCCCATTCGTGCGCTATCGTCCAGCGGTTGGATCGGACCGCTGGCCCGATCGCCCGAGAAGGAGTAACCGTCGTGACCGCCCAGTACGACGCGAGCACGCGAGACCCGGGCCCGGTACCCGGGCCGGCGCCCGCGTCCTCCCCGAACGCCCACGGCACCTTGCGACTCGCCCTCGCCGTAGGCGCGCTCGGCGTCGTCTTCGGCGACATCGGGACCAGCCCGATCTACGCCCTCCAGACCCTCTTCAACCCCGCCGACCCCCACCCGGTGCCGATCAACGACGCGAACGTCTTCGGGCTCATCTCCCTCATCTTCTGGTCGATGATGATCATCGTCACCGTCTTCTACGTCATGCTCGCGATGCGCGCCGACAACGACGGCGAGGGCGGCATCATGGCCCTCATCACCCTGATCCGCCGCCACAGCGACGGCCGCGGCCGCAGGGTCGGCATCATCCTCGCCGCCCTCGGCATCTTCGGCGCCGCCCTGTTCCTCGGCGACAGCATGATCACCCCCGCCATCTCGGTGCTCTCGGCCGTCGAGGGCCTCAAGGTCGTCGACCCGCGACTCGAGGTCTGGGTCATCCCCATCACGGCCGTGATCATCGTGGGGCTCTTCGGATTCCAGCGCAAGGGCACCGCCCACATCGGCCGCCTCTTCGGCCCGGTCATGATCCTGTGGTTCCTCACCCTCGCCGTGCTGGGGCTGGGCGGCATCGGCCACCACCCGGACATCCTCAAGGCCCTCTCCCCCACATACGCGGTCGCGTTCCTGTTCGGCCACTTCCACATCGCGTTCTTCGCGCTCGCCGCCGTGGTGCTGACCTTCACCGGCGCCGAAGCCCTCTACGCCGACATGGGCCACTTCGGCCGCAAGGCCATCACCAGCGGCTGGATCTTCCTCGTCTTCCCCGCGCTCCTGCTCAACTACATGGGGCAGGGCGCGCTCATCCTCGAGGACCCCGAGGCCACCAGCGGCCCGTTCTTCCTGCTCGCGCCCGAATGGGGCCGCATCCCGCTGCTCGTGCTCGCCACGGCCGCGACCGTGATCGCCTCGCAGGCCGTCATCACCGGCGCCTACTCCGTCGCCTCCCAGGCCTCGAAGCTCGGCTACCTGCCGCGCCTGCGGATCGCGCACACCTCCGAGCTCCAGATCGGGCAGATCTACGTCCCGTGGATCAACTGGCTGCTCATGGTCTCGGTGCTCACGCTGGTGTTCGCGTTCCGCTCCTCGGCCTCGCTCGCGTACGCGTACGGCATGGCCGTGATCGGCACCATCACCATCGTCACCCTGCTGTTCTTCTACGTCGCCCGCACCCAGTGGCACGCCCCCCGCTGGCTGGTCTTCTCCGGCGGCGGGCTGCTCATCTCGCTCAACCTGCTGTTCCTGGCGGCCAACAGCACCAAGCTCATCCACGGCGCGTGGCTCCCGCTGGTCATCGGCATCACCGCGTTCACGATCATGGTCACCTGGCAGCGCGGCCGCGAGATCGTCACCGCCGAACGCGCCCGCCGCGAAGGCCCGCTGCGCGAGTTCCTCACGAAGATGCGCGCCGGCGAACCGAAGGTCGCGCAGGTCCCCGGCACCGCCGTGTTCCTCAACCGCGGCGCTCGATACCGCGCCGCTCGCGTTGCGCGCCAACATGGAACGCAATCACGTGCGCCACGCGCAGATCGTGATCCTCTCGGTCGAGACCGAACCGGTGCCGCGCGTGCCCGCCGCCGAGCGCGTCGTGGTCGACGACCTGGGGTTCGCCTACGACGGGATCATCCACGTCACCGCCCGCTTCGGCTACATGGAATCCGCGGACGTGCCCGGGGCGCTCCGCGCCGTCAAGGCCAAGCAGAGCGAGGGCCGCGCCCTGAAACTGCGCGACGCCACGTACTTCCTCTCGACCATCCAATTGCGCTGCGGCCCCGAGAAGACCATGGCGATCTGGCGCAAACGCCTGTTCATCACGACCTCGCACATGACCGCCGACGCCGCCGAGCACTTCAAGCTGCCGCGCGAGCGCACCGTCATCATGGGCGCCCAGATCGAGGTATGAGCGCGAAGCGGCCCGCGGGAATCCTCCCGCGGGCCGCTTCGATGTCCTCTAGGCTTCGGCGGCGCTGAGCCCCTGGGCGATCGACTGGGCGATCGGCGTCGTCGAACGGCCGATCAGCTTCGACGAGGTCGCCGGTCTGCACGGCCAGCAGGCCGCGCGAGATCGCCTCGTCGACGCCCACCAGGATCGCGGGGATCGGCTCGGGAAGACCGGCGCCCGCCAGGATCTCGCGGTGGGTCTGGGCCGGAACGCGGTTGACCGTCACTTCCTTGCCGAGCTGGCGCGAGACCTCGGCGGTGAACTCCTCGTAGGTGTAGGCGTCGTCGCCGCTGAGCTCGTACTCCTTGTTCTCGTGGCCTTCAGCGGTGAGCACCGCGACCGCGGCGGCGGCGTAGTCGGCGCGCGCGGCGCTCGCGATCTTGGCGCCCTCGGCCGTGCTGGTCAGGACACCGCCGCCGGCGATGGTCTGGCCCAGGGCCTCGGTGTAGACCTCGTGGTACCAGCCGTTGCGCAGCAGCACGTACGGGAGCCCCGAGTCGATCAGGTACCGCTCGGTGATCTGGTGCTCGCGGGCGAGCTCGAAGTCGGCGGCCGGGCCGCCGAGGACGCTGGTGTAGCCGAGGAGCGCCACGCCCGCGGCCTTGGCGGCGTCGATCACGGCCTGGTGCTGCGGTACGCGCTGGCCGAGTTCGCTGCCGGAGATGAGGAGGACCTTCTCCCCGGAGCGGAAGGCGCCGGCGAGGCTGGCCGGGTCGCCGTAGTCGGCGACGCGGACCTCGACGCCGAGCTCGCCGAAGCGGGCGGCCTTGGCCGCGTCGCGCACGACGACCGCGATGTCCTCCACGGGGACCTGTTTGATCAGGCCCTCCACGACGAGTGTGCCGAGATTGCCGGTGGCTCCGGTGACAACGATCATTTGGTGCTCCTTCAGCGGTCGATTGGGTCTACCATTGCACTTACGAAATGAAAGCACAATCATTTTGAAAGTACTGTATTCGAGGTAACATCACGCCATGAGCACCCGCTTCTCCGAACCGATGCCCGACTTCGAGGTCCTGGGCAAGGGATGCCCGTCCCGCACGTGCTGGACCACGTGACCGGTCGCTGGGGCACGCTCGTCCTCCTGGTCCTCGACGAGGACGCGAAGCGCTTCAGCGAGATCCGCCGCACCGTCGGCGGCATCAACGAGAAGGCCCTCTCCCAGAGCCTGCGGCAGCTTCGAGCGCGACGGCTTCGTCGAGCGCCTCGCCTCCGACGGCTACCCGTCCCGCGTCGAGTACCGCCTCACCGAGACCGGGCAGCGGATCGCCTCCCGCATCACCGAGCTGGTCGCGGACCTCTACGACGCGATGCCCCACGTCCTCGATCGCGCAGACCGAGTACGACGACCGCCGCGCTCCAGGGCCGCCTCGAACCTGCCGAAATCGCAGGTAGCGGGCTCGCAGCGGCCTAGAGTAAGGCCATGGCTGCGCAGATCCCACAGTTGGGCGGGCTGCGGCCGGGCACGGCCATTCCGCGGTGGGTCCGGCTGCTGCCCCTCGGAGCGCTGGGCATCGCCACCGTCTTCCAGGTCTTCTCGCACGACCCGCTGCGCGCCGGCATCGCGATCACGGTGGTCCCGCTGCTGGCCGCGTTCGTGCTCGGCCCCCTGTGGACCGCCTTCATCTCCGGCGTCGCACTGATCCTCATCGCGGCGCCGCTGCCGATCGCCGAAGGGTTCGACGCCGTCGACGTCCTGGTCGTCTTGATCGTCTTCGCTGCGGCCGTGGGCGTCTCGTGGTTCCGCCGTCGCTTCGAGGCGGGCCTGGTGACGTTGCTCAGCGTCTCGGAGGCCGCGCAGCGCGCGGTGCTGCCGGAGCTGCCCGAGCGGGTCGGGGACCTCGCGTGCGCGGGGCTGTACCACTCGGCGCAGCGGGGGGCGCGGATCGGCGGGGACCTGTTCGACGTGCGGCCGAGCCCGTTCGGGACGCGGATGATCCTCGGCGACGTGCAGGGGCACGGGCTCGACGCGGTGGGGACCGCTTCGATGCTGCTCTCGGTGTTCCACGAGGCGATCCTCGACGAGGCGGAGCTGGGCGGGATCGCCTGGCGCCTGGAGCGGCGGATCCTGGAGGACGCGGCGCACGGGTTCGTGCCAGAGCTGTTCGCGTCGGTGCTGCTGGCGGAGTTCGCGGAGGAGTCGGACGAGGTGCGGCTGCTGTCGTGCGGGCATCCGTCGCCGCTGCTGCTGCGCGGCGAGCGGGTCGAGGAGATCGACCTCAAGCCGGCGCCGGTGCTGGGACTGCGGCTCGCCGACGCCGGTCAAGCCGATGGGGACGACCACGGTGGCGTTCGGCGCCGAGGACACGCTGCTCGCGTTCTCTGACGGCCTGGTCGAGGCGCGGGACGCGGACGGGAACTACTATCCGCTGGCCGAACGCCTGGACGGGCTGATGGTGCCGCCGTCGCTGCGCAAGCTCATCGAATTCGTGTGGGACGACGCGGACCGCTTCGCGGCGCGGATGGACGACGACGTGAGCATCCTGGCGATCTGCCGGGTCCGCAGGGGCGCAAGGAAACCGGCGGCACCGGACGAAACGTGAACGGAGGGTCCGGGCAATTCGGACATCGATGGGCCCCCGGTCTCAACCCTGCGTCATGGGTACGACAATCCGCCGCCGAGCGCTCGCTGGAGAGAACGTGAGCGGAGGGTCTGCGCAATTCGGACATTGATGGGCCCCCAGTACCACCCTGACACAGAGGTGTGACAATCCGCCGCCTGCGGGAGCGATTCCAGGTCAGAGTTTTTCAATCCGTTAGACAAAGGGTGTTCACAAGCGTTGACTTCTGTGGGAATATTCAAATCACTCGATTGCAACCCCCTGAAGGAGACAACGATGTCATCTCCCCGAGCGAGGCGCAGGCGCCCATGGGTCGTGGCCGGTGCCGTCGGCCTCGCCGCCGCGATCACCGCGTCCGCCCTACCTTTGCTGACCGCGGGCACCGCCGGCGCCGAGGAGACCGCGGCGAACGCCGTCGCCGTCACGCTCGACCCGTCCTACCGCGGGTCCGAGTTCGAGGGCTGGGGCACGAGCCTCGTCTGGTTCGCCAACGCCACCGGCGGCTACCCCGACGAGATCCGCGATCAACTGGTGGACATGGTCTTCGGCGACGAAGGCCTCAACCTCAACATCGCCCGGTACAACATCGGCGGCGGCAACGCCCCCAACATCGACAACGAGTACCTCCGCGGCGGCGCCTCGGCCGTGCCCGGCTACTGGGCCGCCCCCGAAGGCACCACCCAGGCCGACAAGGACTGGTGGGACCCCGAGAACCCCGAGCACTGGAACTGGGACGCCGACGCCAACCAGCGCTGGTGGATCGACCAGATCAAGGACGACGTCACCCACTGGGAGGCGTTCTCGAACTCCCCTCCTTACTTCCAGACCGTCTCCGGCTACGTCTCGGGCGGCTTCAATGCCGGCGACGAACAGATCCGCGCCGACGCCGTCGACGAGTTCGCGACCTACCTGACCGAGGTCATGGAGCACGTCGAGGCCGAACACGGCATCCAGTTCGACACCGTCGACCCCCTCAACGAGCCCAACACGGACTACTGGGGCACCCAGCTCGGCGCCGACGGCGTGCAGCCGACCGGCGGCGGCCAGGAGGGCGCGCACGCCGGGCCCGAAATGCAGCAGCTGGTCATCAACGCGCTCGCCGATCAGCTCTCCGAGTCCGAACTCGACACCGTGATCGCGGCGATGGACGAGACCAACCCCGGCAAGTTCACCGGCAACTGGAACGCCTACACCGAGGAGTCCCGGGCGAACGTCGAGCAGCTGAACGTCCACACCTACGGCACCGGCCAGCGCACCAGCGTCCGCGACCTCGCCAAGGGCAGCGACAAGCCGCTGTGGATGAGCGAGGTCGGCGGCGCCTGGACCGACGGCCAGGACTACACCTCCATGGAGAACGGCCTGGGCATGGCCACCCGCATCACCGACGACCTGCGCGAGCTGGAGCCGTCGGCGTGGGTGCTGTGGCAGCCGATCGAGGACAAGAACCTGGGCCACAGCTGGGGCGAGATCCAGCTGCCCTTCGACTGCACGGCCGACGACACGCTCGAGACCTGCAAGATCGAGACCAACACGAAGTACGACACGATCCGCAACTTCACGCACTACATCGAACCGGGCGACTTCGTCATCGGCACCGACAGTGAAGCGACGACCGCCGCGGTCAAGGCCGACGGTTCGGGCGCGAACGTGGTCTACACCAACAACGCCGAAGACGCCCTGTCCGTGACGCTCGACCTGTCGAAGTTCGACTCGATCAAGCGCGGCGCCACGGTGACCCCGGTGGTCACCAGCGCCGACGGGGCGCTCGTCGAAGGCGACCCGGTCAAGGTCCGCGGCGATTCCGCGACCCTCACCGTCCCGGGCAAGTCCGTGACCACGTTCATCGTCAAGGGCGTCTCGGGCGTCGAGGACGACGCGGCGCTGGTCCAGGACGACCACGTGTACCGCTTCGACGGCGTGCAGAGCGGCAAGTCGATCGTCCCGTCCGAGGACGGCACCGGCATCGCGCTGGCCACCGACGACGGCGCCAGCGCCGAGCAGCTGTGGAACGTGGAGCAGCTGACGGACGGTTTCTCGAACCGCGAGCGGTACTCGATCGTGAACGCCGCCACCGGGACCCGCTTGGCGGTGTCCGATGAGGGCCTGGCGGTGCTCGAAGCGGCCGAGGGCGATCCCGCGGATGCGGCCCAGTGGTACCTGTCGACCACCGGTGACGGCACGTACGTGCCGGTGAACGTGGGCACGGGTCTGGTCCTGGACGTGTGGGGCGAGGCGACCGCGGACGGGTCGCCGGTCCAGACGTACACGCCGACTTCGGCGAGCAATCAGCGGTGGGCGGTGACGGACGAGACCGTTCTGGGTGCGGCCCAGGTCGAGACGTACACCGTTCCCGGTGTCGTGCCGGTCCTCCCGGACGCCGTGCCGGGGATCTACCGCGACGGCGAGCGCGGTGCGCTCCCGGTCGAGTGGAACATGCCGAACGACTCGAAGTGGAAGCGGCCGGGGACGGTGACCGTGAAGGGCACGGCGACCGACGCGCTCGGGAACACGTTCCCCGCCAAGGCGAAGGTCAATGTGGACACGTTCAGCGAGACCGCTCCGGCGTCGGCGAAGACCTACCCGGGGTTCACGCCGGACCTGCCGGACACGGTGATCGCCTTGGGCGAGCGCGGTACCGAGGCTTCGGTGCCGGTGACGTGGGAGGAGCCGCCCGCGGGCGCGTTCGACGACTACGGCACCGTCACGCTCGAAGGGACGGCGGTGCTCATCGACGGGACGGAGCTGCCGGCGACGATCGACATCGAGGTGACCGACCCGATCGAGTTGAACGTGGCCTTGAACGACGGCGTGACCACGTCGGCGACGTTCACCGAGCCGGGCTATTCGACCGATGCCCTGCGCAACGGGAACCTGACGGACAAGGCGTGGTCGAACTGGAAGTCGGATCCGTTCAACACCGAGGACACGATCACGGTGACGCTGCCGGAAGCCCGCGACGTGACGCGGGTGGTGTCCCACTTCTGGAGCGACGGCGGCCGCAACAGCTACGCCGACACCCTTCAGGTGCAGTACCTGGATGCGGACGGCAACTGGCAGAACGCGGGCGACGTGGTCGACGTGCCGACAGGTGAGGCGCCGATCATCGATGTCGCGGTGAACGCCAAGACCTCGGCGGTCCGGGTGGCCATGACCGCCGGGTCCGGTGGCACGGTCGGATGGATCATCCTCAGCGAGATCGAGGTCTTCGCGAAGGCGCCGGCCGTCTAAGGGACGCAGTGGCAATGAGGGGCCCTTACCGCCGTTCGGCGGTAAGGGCCCCTCAGTCGTTCCAGCCTTCGTTCGAGGGCCAGTCGTTCAAGGCTCGGTCGTTCAAAGCCCAGTCGTCCGGGCCCGCCCGTCGCTCCTGCTAACCTTCGGTCTTCTCAGGCGAAGGGCGGCATAGAGATGGACGCTTGGGTGGCGATCGACTTCGAGACCGCCAACGGGAGCAGGGCGAGCGCCTGCTCGGTGGCGGTGGCGAGGGTCAAGGGCGGTGAGGTCGTGGAGCGGTTCGCGACGCTCATCCGGCCTCCGGCCGGGCACGACCGGTTCGAGTACCGCAACACCCAGATCCACGGCATCCAGGCCTCCGACGTGGTCGGCGCCCCGGGGTGGCGGCAGGTGTGGGAGCACTTGCGCGCCTTCATAGGCGAAGATCCGCTGGTGGCGCACAACGCGTCGTTCGACACCTCGGTCATCCGGGCCGCCAACACCGCGGTCGATCTGCCGTGGCCGGCGATGCGCTACGCGTGCACGATGGTGATCGCCAAGCAGACCTGGCCGATGCGCTCGTACCGGCTGCCCGACGTGGCCCTCGCCGCCGGCGTGGATCTGACCCGCCACCATGAGGCGGCATCGGACACGCTCGCCGCGGCGGGCATCCTCGTCGCGCAGCAGCGCGCGCACGGCGTGGACTCACTCGAGGGGCTCATGAAGTCGGCCCGGGTCGCATGGGGCCGCATCTACGAGGACGGTTACGACACCTGCCGCCGCAAGTGATCTCGGCGTGCGCTCCTGATGCCAGGCCAGCCGGTGGATTTGAAATCGAAACGCTCCCCCGCCCGGGGGAGCGTTTCGGCGCTCCCGGGGGAGGCGGCGCGCCCGGCGCTCGCGCAATGCTCGACGGGACCGAACGGGAACGGGGTCCGCGATGGACCCGTCGAGACCAGGAGTGCGCATGGCCGCAGTCGCAATCGCAGAACGCCTGCACGGCAGGACCGCGCCGGGGGTGCCGCGTTGGGCCGTGTGGACCGCCTACGCGACCGCGCTGACGGCGCTGCCGTCCGCCCTCTGGAGGATAGCGGCGCTGGTCGCCGGCGTGCCGCTGCTGGAGTACACCGCCGACGTCCCCGCCGGGTCCGGCAGTCTGGCGGAGGGCCCGTGGTGGTACGTCGTCTCGCTCAGCGTGGTCAGCGAGGCGCTGGCGTTCCTGGCGGTCGGGCTCGTCGCGGTGTGGGGCGAGGTCTGGCCGCGGTGGATCCCGGTGCTGCGGGGCCGCCCGATCCCGGTCCGGGTCGCCGTCATCCCGGCCGCGGTCGGTGCGGCGGCGCTGCTCTTCCTGCCGTACGCGCTGATCATGTACGGGTTCGGCCTGGGAGTCGACGGTGAGCCGACGAGGCTCGTCCTGAACGGCTGGCAGAGCGTGGTCTTCTGGGCCGCCTATGCGCCGCTGGCGTTCTGGGGACCGCTGCTGGGCGTCCTGACGGTGCACTACCACCGGCGCCGGACAGCAGCGGTCCGCCCCGAACGGGTCCTCATGGGCGGCACCGTATGAGCCGCGGCCCGGGTCAGGCGCCGATGACGTCGGAGAGCGCGGTGAGTTCGTCGGCCTCGTCGCGCGTGAGCTCCAGTTCGGCGGAGGCCAGGAGCGGGCCGAGCTGGTCGGCGGTGCGGGCGCCGGCGATCGGCGCGGTGATGCCGGGCCGGGTGCGCGTCCACGCCAGGGCGATCGAGGCGATCGCGACCTTGCGGGCCTTCGCGATCTGGTCGAGCTTTTCGATGATCGCGAGCCCGGACGGGTTCAGGTTCTTGGCGGCCGAGCCGCCGCGGATGCTCTGCTTCAGGTCGGCTTCGGTGCGGTACTTGCCGGTGAGGAAGCCCGAGGCGAGCGCGTGGTACGGGAGGCCACTGAGGTCTTCGGCCACGGCGATGTCGCGCAGACCGGGCTCGAAGGTGCTGCGGCTGACGAGGCTGTACTTCGGCTGCAGGGCGACCGGGCGGGCCGCGCCGATGCGCTCGGCGGTGTCGATCCATTCGCGCAGCCGCTCGGGGCTGTAGTTCGAGACGCCGATGTGGCGGACCTTGCCTTCGGTGACGAGGTCGTCGAACGCGGCCACGGTCTCCTCGAGCGGGGTGTCCGCGTCGTCGAAGTGGGCGTAGTAGAGGTCGATGGCTTCGACGCCGAGCCGCTTGAGGGAGGCTTCGGCGGCGGACCTGACGTTCGGGCCGGAGAGGCCCTTGAACTCGGGGTGCTGGGAGACCTTGGTGGCGACCAGGACGTTCTTGTCGCGGTTCTTGGCGATCCAGGTGCCGAGGACGGTCTCGGATTCGCCGCCGGAGTTGCCTGGGGCCCAAGCGGAATAGGAGTCGGCGGTGTCGACGAGGTTCCCGCCGGCGGCGGTGAACGCGTCGAGCACGGCGTGCGCCTCCGCCTCCCCCGTGTTCCACCCGAACGTGTTGGTGCCCAGGACGAGCGGATAGATCTCGATATCGGTCCTGCCGAGCCTGGCCATGTCGAACCTCCGTGCTGTCGATGCTTCCCGGGACGCGTGGCGTCCTGCTGCCGATCGTTCCGTCGGCAATCCTGCCACGCACCCCGGGTCCCCGCGAAGGTTTGTGAACGTTCGTCCCGAATTCGGTCCCCGGGGAGGCCGTCAGACCTGCGCTGTCGGCATGATGGTGATCTCGGAGAGGTTCACGCGCGCGGGCTGCTGCGCCAGGTAGGCGACGGCTTCGGCGACGTCGGCGGACTCCAGCACTTCGTAGGCGGCGCGCTGCGCGTCGAGCCAGGCGAGGGCGGCGTATCCGGACGACCGCCAGCTCGCGGACCTGGTGGGCGAGTTGATGATCGGCTGCCCGGAGTTCAGCGCCTGGTGGAACGACCACGAGGTGCTGCGCCGAACCCACGGGGTCAAGCGGTACCGGCATCCGGTGGTCGGCGATCTGGAGTTCGCGTACGAGGCGCTCGCGCTGCCGGACGACCCGGACCAGTCGCTGTGCGTCTACAACATGGAGCCCGCCTCGAAGAGCGCCGAGGCCCTGCGCCTGCTCGACAGCTGGACCGCGCCGGCGGCTCAGCGGCACTGACCGCCACTGCGGAAGTTCATCAAGCGGCCCGGTCGGGTCTGCTCCGAAGGGACCCCGATCGAGCGGGCGTACGCGGCGGCCTCGGCGCGCGGGTCCGACGGTCTCGGCCTGATGGCCACTCATGCTGCGGAAACCAACCTTATGCAACAAACGGTTGCGCATTGCCTTCGATCGCGGTAGCGTTATGTGCAACCAAACGTTGCGAAAGGTGGCGATCATGGAACACGGAACGATCGAGCGGGAGATCCGCATCGAGGCCTCACCCGAGGTGGTCTTCGACGTGGTGAGCAGTCCCGAACATCTGAAGGAGTGGTGGCCCGACGAGGCCGAGTACCCGGTCGTGGCAGGCGGCGCCGGTCGGATCGGCTTCGGGAAGACCGCGGACGGCATCACCTGGGAGCAGTTCACCGTGGTCGACGCGATGCCGCCGCGCCACTTCTCCTTCCGGTGGACCCACCAGGAGGGCGAGGCGGCCGCGCCGGGCAACTCGCTGCTGGTCGTCTTCGAACTCGAACCCGCCGGGACCGGCACCCTGCTGCGGATGACCGAGAGCGGCTTCCGCGAACGGGGCTGGGAAGAGGCGAAGATCGCCGCGCAGTACGCCGACCACGTCACCGGCTGGGACCACTTCCTGCCGCGGCTGGCGCCGTACGCGGAGAAGGTCGGCGCGGGCCGATGAGCACCGTGGTGGACGACGACCTCTGGTCGGCGGTCGGCGACCCGACCCGGCGCCGGATGCTCGACCTGCTGCTCAGCGAGGGCAGCGGGACGGCCACCAGTCTGAGCGAGCGCCTCCCGGTCACCCGGCAGGCCGTGGCGAAGCACCTCGCCGTCCTCGACCGGGTCGGCCTCGTGCACGCCGCCACCGCCGGGCGCGAGCGGCAGTTCCGCGTCGACGAAGCGCAGTTGGCGTGCGCCATCGCCCAACTCGCCGAGGTCGGCGCCGCGTGGGACTCCCGTCTCCAGCGCATCAAGCGCATCGCCGAGACCATCGAACGCACGAAGCAAGCACAGCAGTCGAACGAGAACGACGAGTAGAAGGGAACAATCCAATGGTGGACATCCTGCACCGCATCGGCATCGAGGGTTCGACGCCCGAGCAGGTCTACGAAGCACTCACCACGATCGACGGACTGTCGGGCTGGTGGACGGAGCGAACGACCGGCGCGACCGAACTGCGCGGCGTGATCGCGTTCCGCTTCAAGGACGACGGCTTCGACATGGACGTCGCCGAACTCGAGCCGGGCCGGCGCGTCCTCTGGGAGGTCGTCGGCGGCCCGGAAGAGTGGATCGGCACCAAGATCCACTGGGACCTGCGCCAAGACGGCGACTACACGATCGTCCTGTTCAAGCACGAGGGGTGGCGCGAACCGGTCGAATTCATGCACCACTGCAGTACCAAATGGGGCACGTTCTTGATGAGCCTCAAGCAGCTGCTCGAAACCGGCAAGGGCGCGCCCTTCCCGCGTGACGTGCACATCGACAACTGGGGCTGATCGCCTCGACACCGAGAAGGGCCGCGACGCCGTTGCATGGACGTCGCGGCCCTCCCCCGTCCTTACTACCCATCAGTAACCATGTGGTAGCGCTTGATGACGGGTTTGCCCGCATTGGCTAAGATTCGCGACCATGACGTTCATCTTCGATGTGATGACCTGGGGCCGTGAAGGAACCAAAGTCGACGGACAGCTGACCAGCCGCCTCGGCCAAGGCGTCGACATCCCCCACGGGGCGGAGTTCGGACTCCAGCTGCTCATGGACGCCTGGTTCCTGGGATTCGGCACGATGACGATGGACAAGGGCACCGCCAAAGAATTCGAGGAATGCTACGAGCTGTTCCTCGGCAAGCAGGTCTGGACCGACGACGAGGGCTACCTCCTGGACGCGGCCACCAAGGAACCCGTGCAGCCCAAGGTGAAAGCCACCGAACACTACGCCGGGCGCCTCGACGGCTCCACCGGCCGCTCCAACGGATACGACTACCTCGTCCTGGAACCGCAAGACGACGAGTTCATGCGCCGGACCGCCGCGATCATCGAGGACTTCAGGATCGAGAACGGCCAGGGCGGCAAGAAGGCCCACTTCACCATCGAGGCCACCGACCCGAAATACGTGTCCCACCTCGACAAGCACCTCTACTTCCAGACCGCCTTCACCGGCCGCCTCACCCGGTAGCGGCCTACCCGAGCACACCTGCGACCGCCATCACCGCGACCAACACGAGCATCCCCGCGACCTCGGCGACCAGACGGCCGGGACGCGGACGCGGACCCTCCCGAAGCACCCTGACGCCCAACGGCACCAAGGCGACCGCCAAACCCAGCGCCGCCACCGCCGACAGCGGCGTCGTCCCCTTCAGGACACCCAACGGCATCAACGCCATGCAGGCCAGCGCGACCGCCCGCACCAGTCCGAAGGTCCCCGAACGGAACGCGCCCACGGCGAGCACCACCCACCCCGCCATGATCGCCACCGAGAGCACGCTCATGAGATGCCAAGCGCCGTAAGCGTCGGCGACCGACCGCGTCGCGTCGGCCGCACCTCGGTCCGCCACCAGCTGGAACGCGAGGTGGTCGACCCCCGCATGGAACGCGCGGGCGAACAGTCCGAAGATCGCCAATGCGCCGCCCCACAGCGCCAGGTTCGGCCGCGAGCCGCCGATGCGCTGGGCGAGCGTCATGATCGCCGGCCACAGGAGCACGTATCCGGCGAGCACGAAACTGTAGGCGGCGGTCATGAGGGCCGGATGGTCCGCGAAGGCGCGGAGCTGCTCGGGGAAGAAGAAGTCGTGCCCCGCTCGGAGCAGGACCCCGGTGACGAGGGCGATCGGGCCGAGGACGAGCGAGGCGCCGCCGAGCCGGCGGCCGGGAAACAGTGGTGCGTTCATGCCTCAACGATCGGCGCCGCACCGGTCCGCCCGCGTCGGACCAGGGTCGGGAACCCGGCGTCAGCCCCGAGTATGACGACACGCCCGCACGGGGGCGCTACCGTTTCAGCTGGTTTATCGAAGGAACCCAGGCCGTACGGCCTGGCCTGGAGGAATTCGGGGCGCTGCTTGCCTGCTCGCAATCCCGCGCAGCGGGACTGCGAGCGGAGGTGACGGTCTTCATATCACCCGTTCGGGTCGTGGCTGGACGTTCGAGTCGTACACCTGACCTATCGTTGCCTTCGTGGGCAAACAGGTCGTGCAGGTGAAGTTGCTGCCGTCGCCGGAGCAGGCGGCGGCGCTGGCCGCCACGCTGCGCGCGGTGAACGAGGCCGCGAACTGGACCTCCCAGACCGCCTTCGCCCACGGAGTGCCGCGCGAGTACGCGTTGCGCCAGCACACCTACGCGCACCTCAAAGCCGAGCACGGGCTCGGCGCCCAGGTGGCGCAGCTCGTCATCAAGAAGACCTGCCATGCCTACGCCACGATCGCCGGATTGATCAAAACCGGGCGGCTGCAAGGCAAACGCGCCGCGAAGGCGACGTCGAAGCCGTGGCATTCCGTGCCGATGCGGCGCAGGCGTTCGACGACCGGTGCCTGTCATGGCAGATGGACGCGCGCACGGTCTCGATCTGGACCGTCCAGGGCCGCATGCGGCACATCGCCTTCACCGGGCATCCAGATCAGCTCAAGACCTTGGACCGATACCGCCACGGCGAATCTGATCTTGTCTGCCGCGACGGCAGGTGGTTCCTGATCGCCACGGTGCAGCTCGTCGCATCGGCTGAACGCACCGGTCGCGGTATCGGCATGGAAGACCTTGCCGGTATCCGCGACCGGGTACGGCTCTCAGCCGCCCAGCGAGGCGAGCTCAACTCGTGGTCCTTCCACCAACTCCAGGCCTTCATCGCCTACAAGGCGAAAAGAGCCGGGGTCCCGCTGGTCGTGATCGACGCCCGGAACACGTCGCGGCGGTGCCCGCTGTGCGGGCACACGACCAAGGCCAACCGGCCTGCCAGGGATCATTTCGCTTGTGTCGGTTGCGGACTCGCTGGGCCCGCCGACCAGGTAGCCGCGGTCAACGTCAGAGACCGCGCACGCAAGACTTGGGCTTTCGTCAATACGCCCAATGTCGCCGATACGCCGCAGCCAACGGCGGACACGAGCGACAAACCCCGGACTTCAGTCCGGGATAGTTGACCCGTGCCCTCCCGCCGACTGCTCCTGATCGACCTCGCCGCCGCACTCGCGGTGTGCGCGGCGTACTGCTACTTCGCCTCGTTCGACGGATCCGACGGCACTCCCGTGTTCACCGGTCCGCCTTGGCTCGCATGGGTGACGGCCGCCGCCGTCGGCCTGCCGATCGCGGTCCGGCGCCTCTGGCCGGTCGCCGCCGCCGCGGTCACCGTCGCCGGCTGCGCCGCCTCCTCGGTCCTCGACCTCACGCGCGAGCCCTTCGTGCCGGCGGCACTGGTGCTCTACACCGTGGGCGCCCTGGTCGGCCGCCGTCGGTCGATCGCCGTGCTCGCCATCGCCTTCGCAGGTCTCGGCGGCGGCCTGTGCACCGGCGTCCTGCTGACGACGCCGTCGGAGACCCCGTCGGGGGCGGTCACCCTGACCCTCGCCGTCTGGGCGATCGCGGGCGGCGGCTGGGCGGCAGGAGTCATGGTCCGGCGCAAGCGCTTCGATGCCGCGCGGGCCGCTTCGAGCGAGCGGGCGCGCGTCGTGGCCGAGGAGCGCATGCGGATCGCGCGGGAACTGCACGACATCGTCTCCCACAGCCTCAGCCTCATCGCGGTGCAGGCGGGCGTCGCCAACCACGTCGCCGACGAGCAGCCCGAACGGGCCCGCGAGGCGATGCGGTCGATCGAGTCGACCAGCCGGGACGCGCTCGCCGAGATGCGCAGCGTGCTGACCGTGCTGCGAGCCGACCCGCTGTCCGCTTCGGACCGGCGCGAGCCCATGCCGGGCCTGGCCGACCTCGACGACCTCATCGAACGCGCCCGCGCCGCGGGCGTCGAGGTCGACGCGGACATCGACGTGCCGATGCGGCTGCCGGACGGCCTCGCGCTCGCCGTCTACCGCATCGTGCAGGAATCATTGACCAATGTGGTCAAATACGCGAATCCCGGTCGGTGCGCGGTGATCGTGCGCGCAGACCGCCGCGAAGTGCGAGCCGAGGTGACCGATGACGGTGTCCGCCAAGCGGATGCGGGTGCCGGGCACGGGCTGATCGGGATGCGCGAACGCGTGCTGATGTACGGGGGCACGTTCGCCGCCGGGTCCGTTCCCGAAGGCGGATTCGCGGTGCGGGCCGTCCTGCCGTTCGAGGCCGGTGAACGATGACGATCCGGGTGCTCATCGTCGACGACCAGGCCCTCGTGCGCGGCAGCTTCCGGCTGCTGGTCGAATCCGCCCAGGACCTGACGGTGGTCGGCGAGGCCGGCTCGGGCGGTGAAGCGCTCGCGCTCGCGCGGGCCGAGCGGCCGGACGTGATCGTCATGGACGTGCGCATGCCCGGCATGGACGGCATCGAGGCGACCCGGCGGATCAGCGCGGATGCGGCGCTGGCGGCGGTGCGCGTGCTGATCTTGACCACGTTCGACCTCGACGAGTACGTCTATGCCGCATTGCGGGCGGGGGCCAGCGGTTTCCTGCTGAAGGACGCGCCGCCGACGACGCTCTTGACCGGGATCCGTTCGATCGCCGCCGGTGAGGGCATGCTCGCCCCCACGGTCACGAGGCGTCTCATCGAGGAGTTCAATCTGCGGCCCGAAGGCGGGCCGGGCCCGAAGCGCCGGCTCGAGACCGTGACCGAGCGGGAGCGCGAGGTGTTGGTCCTGATCGCGCGCGGCCTCAGCAACACCGAGCTCGCCGCCCGGCTCTACGTCAGCATGGCGACGGTGAAGACCCACATCGGTCGCCTTCTCGCGAAGCTCCAGGCTCGGGACCGGGCCCAGTTGGTGATCGCCGCTTATGAAGCGGGCTTGATCATTCCGGGCGCGATGCCGGGGTCCGATCAGGACGACACCTAGTAATCATCCTCACAGTTAACTCAATCATCCAGTTGGTTGATTACGTGTTAGCGTCTTCGTATGGAACCGAAGAAGCCGGCGCGGCGGTCGCCCGAGCCCGCGGAACGCGTCCGGGATGCGGAGCGCACCAAGCGGAAGCTGCTCGAAGCGGCCTTCACGGAGTTCTCCGAGAACGGCTACGACGGCGCCCGCGTCGGCGAGATCGCCGCGCGGGCCGGCGTCAACAAGCAGCTCATCAGCTACTACTTCGGCGGCAAAGAGGGCCTGTACCGCACCCTCGTGCGCGAATGGCTCGAGGACGAGAGCGACCACGCCGACTCCGACGTGCCCGCCGCGGAGGTCCTGAACTGGTACCTGCGCAAGAACCTGAACGATCCGCGGATCGCCCGGTTCTCGTTGTGGCAGGCACTGTCCGACGAGATCCCCGAAGAGGCCGACCAGAGCGACGTCGACCGCGAGCTGGCACATATGCGCCTGCGCCAGGAGCGCGGCGAGATCGCCGCCGACCTCGATCCGGCGGCCGTGCAGATCGCGCTGATGGGCATGACCCTCGCCCCGGTCGTCTTCCGCAGCACCGCCCGCCGCCTCTTCGGCGTCGACATCGACGACCCCGAATTCGAAACCCGATACGGCGACACCCTGCATCGGATCCTCGCGAGGCTCGCCGATACCGAACACCACCCGAAAGGAACCACCCGACCATGACCGTTCTCGTCACCGGCGCCCGAGGCGCCATCGCGCGCAACGTGATCGCCCTGCTCCTCGACGCCGGCATCCCCGTGCGCGCCGCCAGTCGCGACCCGCAGGCGACCGACCTCCCGGCCGGGGTCGAAGCCGCGCACGTCGACTTCACCAAGCCCAAGACCCTCACGCCCGCATTGGAAGGCGTGGACAAGGTCTTCCTATACTCCGCCCACGAGGGCATCGAGCACTTCGTGACCGCCGCACAGGACGCCGGGGTGAAGCACCTCGTGCTCCTGTCCTCGGCCGCAACGTCCGGACCCGACGGCGGGGACAACGCGATCGGCCGCGTGCACCTGGCCGCCGAGCGTCCCCTCCAGGCCTCGGGCATCCCGTGGACCTTCATCCGCCCGGCCATGTTCGCCACCAACACCCTGTGGTGGGCCGACTCGATCCGCAAGGAAGGCGTCGTCCGCGTCCCCTACCCTGAGGCGCAGGTCAACCCGATCCACGAGCGCGACATCGCCGAAGTCGCCTTCGCCGCGCTCACCGAGGACGGCCACGAAGGCCGGGCCCACCTCATCGACGGGCCGGGGCACCTCACGCAGCGCCGCCAGATCGAGCTGATCGGCGAGGCCGTGGGCCGCGAGATCACCGTCGAGGCCCTGCCGCGCGAAGTCGCCGAGCAGTACCTGCCGTCGACGCTGCTCGACATGCTCGCCAGCGGTGACACGGTCACCTACGGCCCCACCGCGGAAGCCGTCACCGGACGCCCGGCCCGCACCTACGAGGACTGGGTCGCCGACCACGCCCACGACTTCCGCTGAAACGCCCATTCGACGCCTACCGCGCTTCACCGGAAAAACCATCGCAATCCCACTAGTCTTGTGGCATGGGCGGTCTGACCGATGAGGAGCGACGGCGTCTCGAGGAGACGATAGCGAGGCGGCTGGGCGCGCGTTCCGACGCGGCCCAGCTGACCTCGGCCTACCTCGACGCGATGGCGCACTACGCCTTCACGCGGACCGCCGGTGCAGGACCGGTCCCCACCAGCCTCACCTCGGAGCGCGCGGAGATCCTCATCGAGATCTGCCGCCAGCTCCAGCGGATGGTCGAGGACTTCGAGATCCAGGCCCTGATGCGCGTCACCTCCACCCAGGCGCGGGCGATCCGCACCGCGCTGCAGGCCGCGCACAGCGACGACGCCGACGAGCTCGACCTGCACTGGTCGCTGCGCGGCGCCAAGAACCACAAGCGCCGCAAAGGCACCGCGTTCACCGGCGAAGTCATCGTCTTCGCCGCCGAAGACCGCAGGGACGCCTTCATCGCGTAC
Organism: uncultured Actinomycetota bacterium; assembly: GCA_963740955.1. Lineage (GTDB taxonomy): Bacteria > Actinomycetota > Actinomycetes > Mycobacteriales > Micromonosporaceae > Glycomyces. Next base: position 198,947 of record CAVUGC010000020.1, on the reverse strand, counting down.
GCCGAGCGGTCGGGCATCGAGATCGAGCCGATCCAAGGCGAAGCCGGCAACCCCTGGCAGGTCGTCGTCGGCGCCGGCTTCCCCCGCGAGCGGCTGCCGAAGTGACCCATGACGACCACTGAAACGGCCAGGGAGCTGATCTTCTTGGCGGGCGGGCCGTCGATCATCGGCGTCTCCGCGCTCCTGGCGTTCCTCGTCCGCACCCTCGCCGGTCAGGACCGCATCCCGCGCAAGGGCTGGCTGGCCCTCGGCGCCGGGTGCCTCATCGCGGTGTGGCTCGGACTCCTGCTCGTCGTGGCGGCGCCGCTGGTCTGGGAGTCCTGGAGCACGCCCGGCGCGATGGACCCGATCCTGGTGTTCCTGTCGGCCACATGGGCGCTCGCCGCCGTGCTGCTCGCGGCCCTGCTCTTCAAGGGCAAGGCCGTGTGCCGGTACCTCGCCGAGTCCTACCCGCCGCACGAAGGGCCGTGGTCGGTCCGGCTGCTCAGGCGCTGGACACGCGTCTGACGCGCCGCTACCGGCGGCGGGATCGAGCGCCTAGCCACGGCGCGAATTGCAGGACGCCCCACGCGGCTTCGACGATGAGGAAGGGCCACAACAGGTCCGGGCCGCCGTTCGCGAGAGCGCAGGCCATCCACATCGAGAAGAGGACGCGGGCGACGCCGTCGAGCAGGCCGTGCAGGCGCTCGGGCCGGACGATCCGCAGCAGCGACCAGACCACGACGACCGAGCCCATGAGGTTGGCGTACAAGACCTGCATCAGATCGAGTTCGGGGAAGGCGCTCAGGCCGAGCGCGCCGCTCGCGGCGTTGAGCGCGGCATGGACCAGCGTGAACGTCCACGGGGTGGCGAAGGCGGCCGTCACGGCGAGGTCGTAGGCGGCGCTCGCGCGCACGAGCCGGAGGTACGGAGCGGGTTTCGTTGCGGGAGTGAGGGTTGCGGTGGCCATGGCCGGACTCCGTTCGATCGGTTGTCGGGGACGGCCTACCGTAAACAGTGGAGTGCACTCCAAGGTCAAGTCGAAGAGAGCGGAGACGGTCATGCGCATCGGTGCACTGTCGGAGCGATCGGGTCTGAGCAGGGATGCGATCCGGTTCTACGAGCGGGTCGGGTTGGTCGAATCACACCGCTCCCCCAACGGGTACCGCGAGTTCGCGGCCGAGACGGTGCCGTGGCTCGCCTATGTGCGGACGGCGCAGCGGCTCGGTTTCTCGCTCGCGGAGATCGCCGCGCACGGCGAAGAGCTGCGCGAAGCGCCCGATTCGGCCGCGGCGCTCACGGCGCTGTTCGCGGAGAAGATCGCCGTGGTCGACGCGAAGATGGCCGAGCTCGCCGCCCTGCGTGAGGAACTGGCCGAACGTGCGGGCACGGGCTGCCCCCTTCGGCCGGACACCGCCGCTCGGCGGATTGAGGCCCGCCCGGGTCACTCGATCTGATGAATTCGGGCCCGCCTGAGGCTCACGACGCCGTTTCTTGTCGGACCCGGGCGACATGCTCGGCCCCAGACTTCCGTTCCCCTCTCGGGAGGGTGGGGGTTTGTGGATGGCCATTGGCCCGGGCCCTCGATCGCACCGGTACGGGGCCGGGGAGTGCGCCCCGACCCCGTCATTCCATGGTGTGCATCAAGGCGTGTAGATCGGCGCGGGATGACGACCGTGGGACAGGCCATACAGGACTGCAATGCTGCGGGATCGTCCGCTTGCGAGTCAGACCGCGAGGACGGTCTTGCCGCGGGCCTTGCCCGCCTTCAAGCGCGCCAACGCGTCCGCGGCCTCTTCAAGCGGCACCATGTGGTCGATGCGGAAGCGGAGCTGACCGTGCTCGACCGCCTCGGCGAGGGAGGCGAGGGTCGCAGGCCGGGCGTTCGCGTAGAGGTTCGCGCCGCGCAGGCCCTTCGCGGCGAGCACCTCGGTGTCGACCGCGCCGTTCGAGGAGACGATGACGCCGTTCCGCTTGAGCAGCCCGGCGATCGGACCGATCTCCCCGGGACCCGAGATGAGGTCCACAATGGCGTCGATGCCGATGGAGTGCGCCGCGCGCACCTGGTCGGCGATGGGCCCTTCCGTGAAGTCCACGGTCTCGGAAGCGCCGAGTTCATGCATGTAGGCGGCGGTGGCGAGGTCGGTGGTGGCGATGACGTGGACGCCTTGCGCGGCGGCGAGCTGCACCGCGGCCTGGCCGACGCCGCCCGAGGCGCCGTTGATGAGCAGGATCTGGCCCGGGCCGATGCCCGTGCCCTCCACGAAGTCGTGGGCGGCCGCCCCGGCGGTGACCAGGGCGGCGGCGGTGTCGAACGAGAAGGCCCACCGGGAGGCGGGCGAGCTTGTCGGCCTTGGTGATCGCGAACTCGGCGTAGGAGCCGCGACCGTGCTCGAGGTCCATGAACTGGCCGAAGACGCGGTCCCCGGGCTCGAACGCGACCCCTTCGCCGCACCTCTCGACCGTGCCGGCGCCGTCGGCGCCGAGCACGAGCGGGAAGGAGTGGCGCACCGAGTCGCGCATGGCGCCCTCGATCACCTTCCAGTCGAAGGGGTTCACGCCCGCGGCGGCGACGTGGACGAGGACCTCGCCGGGGCCGGGCTCGGGGACGGGCAGCTCGGCGAGGCGGGGCTCGGTGTCGAAATCATCGACGACGACGGCGCGCATGGGTCGTGCTCCTCTCCGGGGCCGCGGGTGGCGCGTGCCTCTGCCCGAAATCTACACCGGATGGGGGATTGTTTCGGCGGCTCGGGTCAGACCGCGGCGGCTCGCGGGCGGCTCGGCGGGGCGATTCGGAGCGCTTTCGAGGCAGCGCGGAGCGGAGGTAATTCGGCGGTCGTCCCGACTTATTCACGGGCCCCCGGTGCAACTACCGTGCCACAAGGGTCCGACAGTCCCTGTGGCATATGAGGATCACTCGGGATGTTTCGCCTGGGCACCGGGGCCTTGTACGCTTCATCGTGGACACGGGGCCCCCGCTTCGCGCGCCCCGCCCGGGTGCGTCCACCCCTGAAACGCCCGATCCCGTTGGAGGAGTTCATCATGCGCCCATGGATGGACCGCGCGATGCTGCGCGGACGAATCCACGGCCGCCTCATGCTCGTGCTCGTCGCCGTCGTCGTCCTCGTCTCGGCCGCCGCGGTCTGGCAGTTCAGCGCGCTCCGCGACGACCGCGACCCCGACCTCGCCGACATCGACGGCCGCGAGACCCTCACCGATCCGCGGTCCCACCGGCGAACCCGACAGTCTCGCGGCGAGCAGCCCGGCCCGCCCTCCCCCACCGCCTCGCTGCCACCGCGACCGCCGAAGAGGAGGCCGCCGGCGCCGATGCGTCCACTGCGGCCGCGCGACCACCGAAGCCGCCGTCACCGGGCCGCAGTGCACCGCCTCGCTCACGCTCGACGAGCGTGGAGCGAATCGGTCTCGGTCACGGTCACCGTGGCGAACACCGGGACCGACGCCGTCGCGGTTGGGAGATCCAGCTCGGCATCGGCATCTGACGCGTGACCACGACCTGGGGTCTCGACCATGTCGAGGGCGACGTCTACGGCGACATCCTGTTCAACGGCGCGCTCGATCGCCGGCGCGAGCACCGAGCGAGCTTCCAGGCCGACATCGGCGGCGCTACGCGATCCCGGCGACGGTGCCCTGCACGCCTACGGCTTGAGCGGGCGGATCACGCGACGCGCGTGGTCGGGCGGTGGTGAACCGGGAAGTTCACCGAGTTCGCGATGAAGCAGGCCTTGTTCGCGTCGTGGTGGAGCGCCGCGGCCGGTTCGGCCTTCTCGGGGTCGGCGATCGTGACGACCGGTGCGAGCATCACCTCGGTCAAGCGGCCGCCGCTGCCCGCCTCCTCGGCCATGGTGCCGCTCGCGGTGTCCTCGTAGGCGGTGACGACGATGCGGTCGCGCGCGCACAGCGACAGGAAGGTGAGCATGTGGCATTCGGAGAGGCAGGCGACCAGGAGGTCTTCGGGGTTCCAGCGTTCGGCCTGGCCGAGGAACGCGGGGTCGGCGCTGCCTGGATGACGGGCTTGCCGGGGCGATGACGGTCGTGGTCGCGGCCGTAGGCGCGGTAGCGGGCGGTGCCGTGCCGGTGTTGCCGGTCCAGCGATGGTGATCTTCGTAGTGGTGTTCGCGGCCGCTCATGGCGGGCTCCTTCCGGCTCGGGGGCGGGGCTCGAAATCGTAACCGAGGCGCGAGGATCTCGGTCCGTCCTTCGGGGAGGCGCGGCCACCAGTGGTGGTAGCGGCAGTAGACCTCGGGGTCGCGGTCGGCGAGGAACGCGGTGAGCGCTTCGGCTTCGGCGGCGAGCTCGGCCCAGGCGTCGTCGGTGAGCGGCAGGAAGCGCCGTGGCTTCGATCCCGTCGGGGGTGGTGCGCCAGACGCCGGCGGCGCGGCCGTCGACCAGGATCATCGGGAGGACGTCGCCGTTGTTGCGGATGACGGTGGCGCGGATGTCGGCCGGGATGGTGCGGCCGCGGTCGTGGTAGGCGAGGAACACGTTGTCCCACATGGCCATCAGGCGGGCGGGGGCGTGGGTGCCGGGTTCGGGGAGGGTGGCTTCGGGCAGGTCGTGGAGGGTTTCGCCGTTCGGTCCCTCGTATTGGCGGAGGCGGTCGCCGAGGGCTTGTGACGGCCTGTTTCACCCTGCCGCGCTGGACCATCGCGAACTGGGCCACGTCGGGGACGGAGGCCGGTCCGAATCCGGAGAGGTAGCGGAGCACGAGGCCCTGGAGCGCTTGCTCGGCGGCGTCCCGGTCGCCGAGCGCGGGGCGGTCGGGCGCGGCGAGTGTAGTCGACCTTCTCGGTGAAGCTCCACGGCCCGCCGCGCGGGATTCGCAGCAGCGGCGCGTATTGGCGGATGCCGGGCCACACGGCTTTCGCGGTCGCGGGGCCGAGGCGTTCGGCGAGCCAGGTCTCGCATTCGCGGGCGGTGCGGACTTCGGCGGTGAAGTCGAGGATGGCGGCGGCGTGCGCGGCGGCTTCGGCGGCGGGCATGCCGGATTCGGCGATGCGGCCGCCGAGTTTCGCGGCGTAGAGGGACGGTTCGGTGGCTTCGCGGAACGGCCGGTACTCGTCGGCGGCGACGGCGTGGAGGGTCATGCGGATCGGGTTGCCGCGCACGATGGCTCCGGAGGTGAAGGCGGCGTCGAGGTCGGCGGGGTCGAATCCGGCGACGCGGTTCCACAGTCCGATGTAGGGCGAGGCGGGCGACTGGGCCTGGATCGCCACGGCGGACCGGACCGCGCCGACGGCGTCGGCGGGCGTTCGGTGCAGGAGGGACTGCCGGTCGAGGGTGGCGAGGTTGAGCTGGCCGGCGGTGAGCTGCATGGGTGAAGATTAGCGTCGCAGGAAGTCGCCCAAGGGCATCGGCGGTGTGCCGGTCAGGCGCTCGACGTCGCCGGGGGCGGCGGCGAAGCGGCCTTCGCGTACGGAGCGGAACATGCTGGCGTAGGCCTCGATGAGCCAGTCGGGTTCGCCTTCGGCGGCCAGGCGGGCGCGGTAGACCTCGTCTTCGATCGGCTGGTACCGCAGGGGCTTCCCGAGCGCTTCGGCGGCGATCGCGGCGATCTGCGTCGCCGGTCAGGTCCTCGGGGCCGGTGAGGTGGAGGACGCCTTCGGTGCGGGCGGTCGCGGCGGCGGCCAGCGCGCGGGCGACGTCGTCGCGGGCGATGAGGGACTGGCCGGGGTGTCGGGTCCGTCGCCGAGGGGCAGGGCGAGTTCGCCGGTGCGGGTGGCGTCTTCGAGCCAGGTGTCGGTGAAGAAGTCGGCGAAGACGGAGGTGCGGGCGAGGCAGTGGGGGTGGTCGGCGAGGAGTGCTTCGGTCTCCTGGTGGCCGGGGGCGTAGTAGAAGCGGGAGTCCGGGGCGATGTCGAGGATGCTCGTGTAGACGATGTGGATGTCGGTGCCGCGGGCAGGCGGCGATGAGGTTGCGGTGGTGGCGGGTCATGGTCTCGGCGGTGCCGTCGCTGGAGACCATCACGAGGGTGTCGAGTCCGCGGAGGGCCTCGGTCAGGGTGTCGGGGTCGTCGTAGTCGGCGCGGCGGGCGGTGAGGCCGGGGCGGGGGTGAGGGCTTCGGGGCGGCGGGCGAGGGCGACGAGGTCGTCTCGTCCGGCGGCGAGGAGGTGGCGGATGACGCCCGAGCCTATGCCTCCGGTCGCTCCGGTGATGCCGATCATGTCGTCCCCGTTCAGTATTCGGCCCCGGTCGCTGGTTCGGCCGGGGCGGTGGCGCTTCCAATTGTGCCCGGGGGCGGGCGCGGGTCGGGGCCGGGCCCTGCCGGCCCGGCCCCGACGCCTCCCGGGGATCAGGCCTTGGAGACGTAGGCGACGCAGGAGTCGAGCAGCATCTGGCTGCCTTCCTTGGCCATGTCGTGCTCTTCTTTGGTCGCGCAGTTCTGGGAGATGGTGAGGCGGGTGCGGCCCTCGCCGAGGTCGGCGAGGTCGAGGCGCATGACCTCTTCGCCGCCGCCGGGGGTGTCCATGCCCATGACGAGCAGTTCGGGTTCGACGACTTCGATGTACCGGCCGGTGATGGGGAATTCCTGGCCGTCGGGGGTGAGGACGGTGGAGGTGTAGCGGCCGTTCGGGGTGGGGTCGAGTGTGACCGAGCCGGGTTTGGAGTAACTCCACGCCTCGTAGGGGGCGGTCTCGGTCCAGGCGCTCCAGACGGTGGCGATGGGGGCGTCGGCCTCGGCGGTGAGGGTGTAGGGGTGGCCGGTCGGGTTGGTCTCGTTCGCGTTCATGTCGGGTCTCCTCGGTTCGTGTGTTCGGTGTACGTCCATTGAGACTGCCTGTCGCTGCGGGATTCATCGCGGCATCGGAAGAATTTTTTCGAGGGTGTTCGGGGTGCGGTCCGCTCGTCCGGTGCGGGTGGCGGTGGTCTGGGAGAATCGGGTGTGGAGGTGGATCGATGGACGTCGAGATCGCGGTGTCGGGTTCGAGTGACTCCCGGGGTGAGCTGGTCGCGTTGCGGCAGTGGCTGATCCGGGAGGATGACTACCGGGGCCGGGTCGATTTCGCGCCGGTCGCGATCGGTGAGGGCGAGCTCGGGGCGTTGCAGGAGATCCTGTTGGCGGCGATCGCGGCGGGCGGGTTGAACGCCTTGGGGCAGACGATCGGGGTGTGGATTCAGTCCCGCCGTTCGGAAGTCGAGGTCACGTTGACCACAAGCGACGGTTCGAGTCTCCATGTGAGCGCCAAGGGCGCCGTCGCGAAGTCGGTTGCCAGGCGCCTCGACCTGAGCGAGTAGCCGGTGCGCCTTCCCGACGGCGAGCATTCCCGCGCGCTGCTCATCGGCACCAGTGCCTACGAGCATCTGCCCGGCGTGCCCGCGAGCCGCAGCAACCTGTGGGCGCTGCAGGACATGCTCATGCGGCGCACCGGGCTCCCGGCGGCCAACTGCCGTCGGCTGCTCGACGCGCCCGACCTCGCCGCCGTCGGCCGCGAGGTGGAGGAGGCGACCGGTGCGGCCACGGACCTGCTGCTGGTCTACTACAGCGGTCACGGCCTCATCGACTCCGGCGGCAGGCTCCATCTGGCCCTGCCGCAGACCTCCCAGCGGCTGCTGCCGTGGAGCGGCATCCCGTTCGAGTTCCTGCATCAGGCGATCCGGCATTCGGCCGCGGCGACGAAGGTGCTGATCCTCGACTGCTGCTTCTCGGGGATCGCGACCGAGACGCTGGGCGGCGATGAGGGCACCGTGATGGGCCAGATCCGTGTGACCGGGACGTTCACGCTCACTTCCTCGCCCGCGAACTCGCCGTCGTACGCGTTCGAGGGGTTGCGGCACACCGAGTTCACGGGTGCGCTGCTCAGGCTGCTGGAGCGGGGGAGCCCTCGCGCGGGGCGGATGCTGACGCTCAACGACATCTACCTGGAGCTGCTGCGCGACGCGCGCGAGCGCGGTCTGCCGCTGCCGCAGAAGTGCGGCACCCATACCGCTGACATGCTGCCGCTGGCGGCGAACCCGTACCTGGCGCCGGCCGCGGCCGATCCGGTCGCGCGGCCGGCCGTCGTCGAGGCGCCGGCGTCCTGGTCCGCGCTCGCCGAGCGGGCCGCCGGTCCGGGCGAGCCCGCCGATCCCGAGTGGCCTCCGGAGCAGGAGTTCGTGACCGAGGCCGACGTGCGGAACGTGCTCTTCAAGACCGTGCGGTTCTCCGACGGGTACGACGAGGACGACCGGTGGACGCCTTCCGCGACAGGGTCCTCGACCGCCCTGGGAGGAAGTTGCCGATGGGGCTCGACCAGCGGATGCTCGGACGCGGGTCGACCGAGGAATCAGGCGCTCGGAGTTCGACGACCATGCGAAAGACATACCGCTGCGATCGACGGTCGCCTGCGCGAGTTCATCGAGGCGCAGCCGGTCTACTTCGTGGCCTCCGCGCCGCTCGCCGACGACGGCCACATCAACCTCTCCCCCAAGGGCCACAAGGGTTCGCTTCAGGTGCTCGACGAGCAGACCGTGGCCTACCTCGACTTCGGCGGCAGCCACGCCGAGACGCACGCGCACCTGCGGGAGAACGGCCGCATCACCCTCATGTGGTGCGCTTTCACCGGCCCGCCCACGATCGTCCGCGTTCACGGCACCGGTGAGGCCGTCTACCGCGACGATCCGCGCTTCGAGGAGCTCGTCCCCCGCTTCGCGGAGGCCGACGGGCCCGGGGTGCGGGCCGTCATCGTGGTGCACGCCGAGCTCATCACCGACACGTGCGGGTTCTCGGTGCCCTTCATGGACTACCGGGAGGAGCGGCCGCTGCTGCGGGACTTCCTCGGGCGCAAGAGCGACGACGAGTTCGCCGAGTACTGCGAGTCCAAGGAGTTCAATCACCAGAGCATCGACGGCCTTCCGGCGCTGCCGCTTCCCTTGCCGCCGCGAAAGAGTTGAACGCCCGGAGGCCGCACCCGGGGCGGGTGCGGCCTCCGTCGCCGGTCCTCAATCGATGACCGCGTCCAGGTCGATGGCGTTCTTGGCCTCGTCGGTGCGGGCGGTGCGCACCTCCGGGGGCGTCGTCTTCGGGTCCAGCAGCGCCAGCGCCTGGTTGACCTCCACGAACGGGCGCATGCGCTGCTCGTAGCGGGCGAAGGCCGGCTCGTGGTCGCTCGGTGCGGCCGAGTTCGAGGGCGAGGACGTAGGCGCCGACGAGGGCGAGGCTGGTGCCCTGCCCCGAGGTGGGCGCGGCGCAGTGGGCGGCGTCGCCGAGGAGCGCCACGCGGCCCTGCGGACCAGGCGTCCATCTGGATCTGGGCCATGGCGTCGAAGTAGAAGTCGTCGGCCTTCCACATGCGCTCGATGAAGCCGGGGACCTCCCAGCCGAGGCCGGTCACGTGGTCGGCGATGAGCTGCTTCTGGGCCTGGGTGTCGCCGGTAGTCGTAGTCGATCGGCTCGGAGCCGAAGCCGAGGTAGACGCGCAGTTCGGTGTTGTCGCGGACGGTCATGACCGCGCCGCCGATGACGCCGTTGTTGAACCAGGTCTGCCATTTGTCGAGGCCGAGGTGGTTCTCCTGGCTGAAGACGCCGAGGTAGATGCCGAGGTGGTCGAGGTACTGCTTTTCGGGGCCGAAGACGAGCCTGCGGGTGTTGGAGTGGAGGCCGTCGGCGCCGACGACGAGGTCGAAGCGGCGGGGCGCGGCGCGCTCGAACTCGACTGTGACTCCCCCACCCGCGACCCCTTGACCCGCGACTTCTCCACCCGTGACGCCGTCGGTCCCTGGTGGATCGCGGTGATCGGAGTCGCCGAAGAGGTACTCGACGCCGTCGTTCTCGGCGTTGACGATGTCGACGAGGTCTTCACGGAGGATCTCGATGTCGTCGGAGTCGAGGCTGCCGGAGGAGAGGGCGAACTCCTCGGAGCGGAAGACCTCGTTGCCTTCGGCGTCGAGCATGTTCATGCCGTTGGTGTGGTTCTTCAGTTCGCGGACCTCGGTCTTCGAGGCCCATGCGGCGCAGGACGGTGAGGGCCGCGCCGCGGACGTCGATGGCCTGGCCGCCGCGGCGCAGCTGCGGGGCGCGTTCGACGACGACGGGGGTGAGGCCCTGCTCGCGCAGCCAGTAGGCGAGGGCGGTGCCGGCGACGCTGGAGCCTGAGATGAGGACGGTGGTCATTGGGGTTCCTCCGGATACGGTGTACTTCGTTGACTGGAACCACTGTAAGAAAATCGGCCCTGACCTGCAAATACGTCCGCTTTCTGCTCTAGTACAGGTGCGTTGCCGCGGGTGGGGTGGGGCTAGGATCTGTCGTAGTACAGACCGAGGGAGGGCCGCCGTGCCGAGTCGACCGAGCCGACCGCGACGGCGCCGTATGCGCGCATCGCCGGCTGAGCTGAGCAGGCGCATCACCGATCGGGAGCTGCTCCCGGGCGACAAGGTGCCCTCGACCCGGCAGGTCGCCCAAGAATTCAGTGTGGCGCTCGCCACAGCTACGAAGGCGTTGGACGTGTTGCGGGCCGAGGGCCTGGTCATCACGCGCGCCGCGCTCGGGCACGGTGGTCGCGCCGCGTCGCGTCGCGCAAGTCGGGCGAGACCGAGGAGCTCACGCGCGAGCGCCTGCTCGCCGAAGCGATCGAGATCGCCGACGGCGAAGGGCTGGAAGCGGTCTCGATGCGCGCGGTCGCCAGCCGCTGCGGGGTGGCGCCGATGTCGCTGTACCGGTTCGTAGAGGACAAGGACGACCTGGTGACTCGCGATGGCCGACTCGATCTACGGCTCGTGCGGCGTTCGACCGCGACCCGAGCGCCCCGTGGCGGTCCCAAGTGGAGTCGCTGGCGCGGGAGCTGTGGCGACTGCACCGCGCGCACCCCTGGCTCGGGCGGACCCAGCCGCTCACCAGGCCGCAGCCGCTGCCGAACGTCATCCGCCTCGGCGACCGCCTCCTCGGCGCCCTCGACGGACTCGGCCTGCCGCCGAAACTGCACATGGACGTGCACGTGCTGCTGTTCAGCCACATCGCTGGGCCTGGCCGCGAACTTCGAAGCCGAGGACGAGGCGATCTCCGAGACCGGCCTCTCCTCCCAGGAGTGGACCGACCTCCAGTACCTGCCGCGCACCGGCGACTCGGCGTTCATGGTGGACGTGCCGCACTTCGCCAAGCTCTTCGGTGAGCTTCGGGTCCCTACCCGAGGGCTACGACCTCGACCTCGACGGCCTGTTCGAACTCGGCCTGGGCCTGCTCCTCGACGGCGTCGAAGCGCTGAGCCGCCGCCTCAAGGCGGCCTGACAAGCACTAGGCCGCCAGCCCCTTCACGAGCGAGGCGAACGCGCGCTTCCAGTGCGCGTCCGCTTCCGCCTCGCCGCCGAGCGCGCCGCGCAGTTCGAGGCTGGAGAGGCCGTGCGCCATCGCGTTGAGCGGCACGGCGATCTCGTAAGCGCCGATATCAGCGAAGTCGCCGGAGGCGACGCAGCGCGCGCAGGCCTCCACCAGGGCCTCGAAGGTCGGCTGGATGCGTTCGGCCACCTCGGCATCGGGCTGGAACTCGGGCACCGGGCGGCCGAACATGAGCTCGTACAAGTGCGGGTTCGCGCGGGCGTTGGCGCGGTAGGCGTCGCCGAGGGCGAGCAGATCCGCCACCGCGTCGCCCGTGTGCGGCACCGCCGCGAAGGCCGCGGTGAGCCGCTCGAACCCTTCGAGGAACATCTCCCGCACCAGGCCCGCCTTGTCGCCGAAGAGGTTGTACACGGCGGTGGTCGAAGTACCGGTCGCTTGCGCGACCCGTCTGGTACTCAAGGCGGCGGGCCCTTCTTCGGCGAGCAGCCGCCCGCCCGCATCGATGAGTTCGCGCCGCAGCGTCTCATAATCGCGTTTTCTCGGTCTCGGCATGTTGACAAGCGTATCGTAACGTGGTTACATAACAGTGTTACCGAACTAGGAAACAGGAGAAAATCATGTCTGACCTGCACGTCGTCCTCGGAGCCACCGGCGCCATCGGCAAGGCCGTCACCGCCGAACTCACCGCCCGCGGCCGCAACGTGCGCGCCGTCAGCCGCAATGCCGAAGGCCCTCAGGGATCCAGCGCCGACATCACCACCGCCGACAGGCGCGATCAGCGCCTGCGAGGGCGCCTCGGTCGTCTACCAGTGCGCGCAGCCGCCCTACGCCCGATGGGCGAGCGAGTTCGCCGGCCTCACCGACACCGTCCTCACCGGCGTCGAGCAATCCGGAGCACGCCTCGTCATGGCCGACAACCTGTACATGTACGGGCCCGTGGAAGGCCCCATGACCGAAGACCTGCCGTACGCGGCGGACTTCCCCAAAGGCCGGGCCCGCGCACAGGTCGCCGAGAAGATCCTGAACGCCCACAAGCAGGGCCGCATCAGCGCCACCATCGGCCGCGCCTCCGACTACTTCGGCCCCGGCGGCGTGAACACCACCCTCGGCGCCACCGATCTTCGCCGCCGCGGCCGCCGGGAAGACCGCCCGCTGGGTCGGCGCGATGGACCGGCCCCACACCGTGAACTACCTCCCCGACATCGCCGCGGGACTCGTCACCCTCGGCGAGAACCCGAAGGCCGACGGCTGCGCCTGGCACCTGCCCGTCGGGCCGCCGCTCACCGGCGAGCAGTTCCTCGCCCTCGTCTGGAAGGCCGCGGGCGGCAAGCCGAAGAGCGCCGGACTCGGCCGCGGCATGCAGCGCCTCATCGGCGCGTTCAACCCGATCGTCAAGGAGCTCGGCGAGACCTGGTACCAGCGCGACCGCGCCTGGATCGTGGACGACACCGCCTTCCGCGCCGCCTTCCCGGCGACGTGCAGGTCACCCCGCACGAGCAGGCCGTCGCCGAGACCGTCGCATGGTTCAAGCAGCACGCCTGATTCGGCCGAAACACCCATAAAGACATCGCGCCTTCGTAGACTGCGCTCACTTACCGTCTGCATTGGAGGCGTCATGACGCAGGACTACGGACAGCAGCCCGGCGCGCCGGTCGGCATGGGCCGGGAGATGAACGGAATGGCGATCGCGTCCTTCGTGCTCTCCCTCGTGGGGATGTGCAGCCCGCTGGGCATCCTCGGGCTCGTCCTCGGCTACATCGCGAAAGGCCAGATCAGAACCCGCAACAACTCCGGCAACGGCCTCGCCACCGCCGGGATCGTCCTCGGCTGGATCTCGGTCATCGGCTTCATCATCGTCATCCTCGGCCTGACCTTCGGCGGCTGGGCCTCGTGGGACGACATGAAGGAATGGAAGGACGACAACTACTAGCGAGACGACGGGCGAGACCGCACGACAGCAACGACCGGAAGAGGGACCCTTGCAGACCAAGCGCACACTCGCCCGAACCGCCACCGCAGCCGTCACGGCCGCCGCCGTGCTCGCCTGGGCGCCGGGAGCCGCCGCCGACGAGGCGCCGCAGTACCGGGCCGACCAGATCGCCCAGCGCGAAGCCGCCGACCACACGCTCGAAGCGGGACGGGCCCAGGTCCTGCGCCACGAGGACGCGGCCTTCATCAAGGTCCGCCTCGACGGCGTGTCCCTCGGCGAGAAGGACACGATCACCGTCGCCGGCCCGGACGGGGCCGAGACCCACGAGCACACCGCCGCCGACGTCGTGGACGGCGGCCTGTGGGCGCTCTCCGTCGAAGGCGAGACCGCCGAAGTGACGCTCCGCGACGCGGCCGACGGCACGAAGGCCGCCGCGCACATCGCCGAGTACTCCCGCGGCCTCAACGAGACCGAGTTGGCGAGCCGGCCGAGCGCGAACGACCCGGGCCCCGAAAGCGTCTGCGGTGCGGACGACTCGCTCCACGCCGCCTGCTACAGCGAGACCGACCCGGTCGCGTACGGCGCGAGCCGCTCCGTCGCGCGCCTCATCATCGGCGGCGACACCTACTGCACCGGCTGGATCGCCGGGAACGACCGGCTGCTCACCAACAACCACTGCTTCAGCGACGACGAGGCCGCACGCGCGACCGAAGTCCAGTTCGGGTACGAGTGCGCATCATGCGACGGCGGACCGGTCCACCTGCCGCTCAAGGTGAACGGCGCGCAGGTCCTCACCACCGACCACACGCACGACTTCACGCTGTTCACCGTCGCCGACCCCGCCGCGATCGCGCACCTGCCGGCGCTGGCCGTCAGTTCCACGCCGGTGGGCCTCCACGACAGGATCTTCATCCCCGAGCACCCCGGCGGGACGCCCTTGCGCATCGCCTCGGCCAGCACCGCCGAGCCCGCCGGGCTCGGCACCAACTGCATGGTGGGCGACGATCAAAGCCCGGGGAACGGCCTGAATTCGGACTTCGGCTACATGTGCGACACCGCGGGCGGCTCTTCGGGTTCCCCGGTGGTCAGCCGCGAGACCGGGTACGTGGTCGGCATCCACCACTTCGGAGGCTGCCCGAACCAGGCCGTGCGCATGGACCTGATCTACCCGATGATCGCGCCGTACCTGACCGTCTGACACGTTCGCCGCGAGCTCGCGGTCCTCGCAAGCCGTTGCTCCGATCGCGCACGGCGCCTCAGCGTTCGGAGAGTTCGCCGCCGCGTTCGGTCGCGGCGGTCACGGCCGCTTTGATCGCCTCGGCGGTGTTCGCGGCGTTGAGCGAGTCGAGCGCGGCCAAGGTGGTGCCGTCGGGGGTGGCGATCCGCTCCAGCAGCGCCGCGGGGGGCTCGGCGGAGGCCTGGAGATGCAGGCACGCGCCGAGGAGCATCTGGTCGACCAGGACGCGGGCGGCGACCGGGTCCATGCCGCCGTCGACGGCCGCGGTGGTCATCGCGTCGGCGAGATAGTAGAGGAACGCGGGGCCCGAGCCGCCGACGGCGGTGATGAGGTCCATCAGGGACTCGTCGGCGATGACGGTGACGCCGATGCGGTCGAACAGGTCCTCGATCTCGGTGAGGTCGGTGCCTTCGGCCGCGGCCAATGCGGTGGCGGCCTGGCGGGCGCGGGCGGCGATGTTGGTCATCGCGCGCACCGCCGTGATGCCCTTGGGGAGGCGTTCGGCGAGTTTCGCGAGCGGGACGCCCGCGGCGAGGGAGACGACCGTGGCGTCGGGGTCGAGCGCGGGGCCGATGGCGCCCAGGAGCGGTCCGACCGCGACGGGTGGGACCGCGACGAGCACGATGTCGGCTTCGGCGACCGCGCTGGGGTTGTCGGTGCCGACTTCGACGCCGTACTTGTCGGACAGGGCGGCGGCGCGTTCGGCGGGCTGGGCGGTGGCCCAGATCTGGGCGGGCGGCAGGCCCGAGTCGATGAGGCCCGCGAGGACGGCCTCGCCGAGATGGCCCACGCCGAGCAGTGCGATGTCCATGTCGTCACCTCCGAGTCAGGGCCAGGGCGTGTTCAGGGATTCCCGAACTCGCCCTAGCCCGCAATGTACGGGCAGAGCAGTAAGGCCACGGCGATTCGGGGAAACTCAGGCCCGGACGCAGGCGTCCCGCATCGCTTCGGCGAAGCGGCCGGTCGCGCGGGCTTGCAGGAATCGGGCGGCGGGGGCGCCGACGCGGGCGGCGACGGTGCCGGGTTCGGAGAAGGACCGCATGGTGAAGCGGGTGCGGCCGTTCGCGGCTTCGAGAAGAAAAGCGGCCTCGCCCCGTTCGGGGTGGCCGGGCATGGAGCCGTAGCCGAAGCCCACGCTTTCGGGTGATTCCTCGGCCCAGACGACTTGGCAGGGGATGCGCAGGATCCCGGCGAAGCGGAGGGTGACCTCGACGCCTGCGGCGGCGCGTGCGGCGGTGGCTTCGGGGTGCAGGCCGCAGCGTTCGTGGAGGCCCCAGGTCATGAGGATTTCGGCGGCTTCGGCGAGCGGTGCGTCGAGGTCGACGGAGCGAGTGAGGTGGCGGTAGCCGGGCGGGAGGGGCCCGGTGCGGGTCGCGCCGACCTCGGGGTAGTTGACCTTGAATCCATGTCAGTCCATTTCGGGGTTGAGGACCTGGAAGAGCAGGTGGTCCTGCCATTTCCCGGCGATCTTGAGATAGGCGGGGGCCATGCCGATCGGTTCGAAACCGTTGCGCTGCAGGACTTTCTGCGAGGCGTGGTTGTCGATGAGGGTTTCGGCCTGGACGCGGAAGAGCTCGCAGTTCCTCGAACGCGACCTGCTTGGCGAGGCGCACGGCCTCGGTCGCGACCCCGCGCCCGGCCGCCGCCCGGGCGACCCAGTAGCCGAGGCTGCACGAGCGGAAGTAGGGGCCTCGCACGATGGAGTTGAGCATGATGCCGCCGGCCGCGCGGCCGTCGTCCTCGATGACGTACGGGAGCCCGGTGCCCGCTTCGGCGCGCTCGAGCGACGCCGCGATGCTCTCGCGGACGCCCTCGGTGGTGAAGGAGGCCTCGCCTTTGTCGGGCTCCCATGGCGCGAGGTAGTCGCGGCCGTCCCGGCGCAGCGCCGCGATGGCTTCGGCGTCGTCGAGGCCGAGGGGCCGGATCGTGATCATGCCTTGATTCTGGCCCTCGCCGGGTCGCGGCGGGGGCCGGGTGCGGACATCGACACCCCCCGATGGGAGCGCGGTTGCGGCATACTGAGTACATCCCTTTCAGTACGAGTCTCGGACGACACACCCCTCAGCGACACGGCAACGGAGCCAACAGTGCTCGACGACGAGCCAGCGAATCACGACACCGAAGACGCCCCGACCGATCGAGAACCCGGGGTCCACGTGCAAACAGCGGATGCGGACCAGCGGCGTGCCGCCACGACCCACGCCGTCTCTCGTGGCCGCATGCTGATTGCTCTCACCATCACGGCGATCTGCGTGGCGCTGGTCTGGTTCGCGGTCGAGTTCGACGACGCCGCCTGGTGGCGGGTGCTCCTCATCGCGTGGGGTGGCGCGCTCGCAACCGCAGCCGTGTTCTGGAGGCGGCACCGAAGCAACGGGAGGCACGCGCAGCAGCACGGCCGACGGCCCAACAGGTTCAGCACAGCCGTCATCGCCGCCGGTGGCGCCCTGATGCTCATCGGTGTCAATCCCCCATCGCTGCTTGAAGAGGAGACGGTTCCCTGCGGCGATCCCATCGAGCTGCGGGTACTGCTGCCCGAAGAAGGCGCAAGCGGCTTCGCCGAGGCCATAGCGGCGTTCGACAAGCAGCACACCGACAAGACCGGGTGCAGGGTCGCGAACGTGACGACCTACGACGCCTCCTGGAACGACATCGAGAAGGCGCTCGAACTCGGATGGGAGCCGCAGGCTCAATCCACTGAGGATGTCGAAAGCGACGAACCCTCTGCGACCTCCTCCGCGGAAACCACTGCCGAGCACGGCGCATTCGAGCCGATGCGGGACGTCGGCCCCCGCCCGGACCTCCTGATCGTCGAGAGTGCGACCCAGATCGAGCTCGCGTCCAGGGCGCCCAAGGCGTCCAAGGCGCTTGGATCGAACCGACCTACGCCGATCGGCACCACGCCCCTGGTACTCGCCGTGCCTCAAGACGCCCAAGCCGCGCTTGATACGGCCAAGGTGAGCAACCCGGACCTCACTCTGTCCGAGATGATCAAGGTCCTCAGCGACATGGACGAGCCGGTGCCGGTCCTGCGGACCAACCCGGCGGTGTCGCACACCGGCATCCTGTTCCTGGAGGCGCTGTACGGAGCGGACGCCACGTCCACTCCGGAAACAAAAGCGAAAGAGAACCAGCTCTCCGCCTGGACGACTTCGGAAGGCATCCCCATGCCCGCCACCAACACCGACCTGCTGTGCACCATTTTCAACCCTCCGAAAGCCGACTCGGAACAACTGCCGCAGACGACCGGCTCGGCGCCGCCTACTCCCGCCCTCAACGCGGCGGCACTGACCACCGAGGCCGCGCTGGCGCGGTACAACAGCGGCGCCGACATCGGCGAGAGATGCCCGAAGCGCGGCAGCCGATCGGGCCTCTTCCCGTACTACGAAGGCGGCATGGACGAGCTCGACTACCAGGCGGTCGGCCTCGACTGGGACGAGCCCATGGCGGACGACCGCGCCAAGGTCGCGGAGGACCTCACCCAATGGCTCGCGAACGGCGATGATTGGAAGCCGACTCTCATCGGCATCCGGAACATCGGATACACGGACGGCAAAATCGAGGGCGATATCGGTTTCGACCGCGAGGTCGACATCGAAGCCGTCCCGCTGTCCTCCGTGGAATACCAGGAGCTCCAGGCCTTCAACGGCGAGAACGGGGTGGACGCGAGCGTGTTGGTCTCGATCGACCACTCGATGTCGATGACCGAACAGAACGGCGAGACCACCCGGTTCGAGCTCGCCGCCGAAGCCGCATCGACGGCCTGCAGCTACCTGGGCGACGACGACCGGTTGGGGCTATGGACGTTCCCGGATCCGCAGGGCGCCTCGCACACCGAGCAGCTGCCCTTCGGCGAGCACGAATGCGAAGCGGTGGCCGACTCCCTGGCGGACAGCAGGCCGTTCAAGGCAGTCGAGTTGCATCAGATGATGATCGACGGGGCGGAGGCGGTCGCGGCGGGTGCCTCGGGCGACCAGGTCAAGGCGATGGTGGTGCTCACCGACGGCGTGGACAAGGACGACGCCCCCACGGTCGCGGACGTCCACGCCGCGCTCGAACAGACCCAGGTGACCCTGTTCGTGATCGCGGTAGGCGACGTCTCCTGCGAGAGCGGCTTGTTCAAGGACCTGGCCACCGACCCCCAGGTGATCTGCCTGACGGCCGATCCGAACCAGCTCACCTCCACCTTCGACCACCTCTACAGCCGACTGTGGGGCGACGATGGATAGGAGGTCGCGGCTCACACGCAGGGGCGGGTTCGCCTTGGGCGGCATGGCCGCCGTCGCGGCGGCCTTCGGCGCGGGCGGCTATCTGCTGGGCTCGAGGGAACCGGACAACGATGGAACGGCGCCGATCGACGACCGACCGCTGCGAGTGCTCAGCGGGCAGGACGACACCGTCAACGGCCAACGCCACCTGCTCATCGACGCTTGGAACGCCAGGATGCGGACCTCCCGGCCGAGATGGTCGAGCTGCCGAACATCGCCGACCTTCAGTACAGCGCGATCCACGCCGCCCTTCAGGCGAAGGATTCGAGCGTCGACATGGTGAACCTGGATGTGCCGTGGGTCGCCGAGTTCGCGTCCAACGACTACCTGGAGGTGCTGAGGCGCAGACACTCTCGGGGTTCCTCGAACGCCCGCTGAAGGCGGGCGAGTTCGAAGATCGGCAGTACGCGCTCCCGTTCAACACCGACACGGGAATGCTCTATTACCGTGCGCGGCGCGAGGGTTCGGCGCCCGATCTCGCCAACGGGTTCATCTCCCCCGGCGAAGCGGCCGACATCAGCGACTGGAATCAGCTCCGGGCTCGCATCGTGTCCATCCTGGAGGCGAACCGGGATGACCAGGCCGCCGCGAAGTTCAACGGCGGCATCGCGATGCAGCTGGCCCCCTATGAGGGTTTCACGGTCAACGTCTGGGAGTACCTGCTGGCGAACAGGGTCGAGCCCGACAGCGACGGCATGATCGACTTCAGGTCCGACGAGGTGATCGCGAAGCTCCAAATGCTCGCAAAGGACCTGCGCGACGACGATGAGGCGAGCATACGGCCACTCATTCTCTTTGCCTCGCTGCACCACCGGGAGGAGGAGTCTTTGCGGGCGTTTCAGAACGGCGAAACGCCGTTCCTGCGTCACTGGCCCCGGGCCTATCGCGCCCTCTCCTGCGAGGCCGAGTTCGAGGTGGGCATGGTGCCGATGCCCGGCGGTGTGCTCGGCGGCCAGAGCCTCGCGGTGAGCCGCTTCTCCAAACGGAAAGAGCAGGCTCGGAAACTGGTGGAGTTCCTCACGAGCGAGGAAAGCCAACAGGCGTTGTTCACGAGTGGCGGCTTCGCCGCCACTCGCGCGGGCGTTTACGCCGATGCGGGCGGCACATCGTCCGAGGAGGAGACGCAGGCTGCGTCACAGGGAGACTGCGAAGAAGTCGCGAACCTCTGGCCCGATGTCGGCGCGCTCTTCTCTGCGCTGACTGGGCAGTCGCTCGTCGAAGGCACCGCTGCGATCCCGGGAACGCGCCCTACCGTCGAGCGGTACACGCAGTTCAGCCGCGCCTTCAGCGAATTCCTCCACGGGCAGCTCGAGAGCAGCTCCGCCCCCGAACTCGACACACTTCAGACTCACCTGAACGACGCCCTTGACGGCTAAGTGGGGGCTTGAAACCGCAGGTCCCGGAGTGGCACGCACTCACGGCAATCACCGGGTTCGCCTCAAAACCCACCAGCCGAGGGTCAGGACCAGGAGCGTGGCGATCGTGTTGTGGGCGTATTTGGCGACCAGGTCGACGTCGCCGATCGGCGTCACCAGGAAGCCGGTGAGGGCCTGCACGAGGAGCGCGCCGACCGCGAGGGCGGTCACCTGGCGCCGTCCCCACGAGGTCGAGCGGGCGAAGTAGGTGGCGGCGAAAGCCATGGCGCCCAACACGGTCACGGTGATCGCCACGCCGGTCCAGGTCTCAGAGAACCCGATCGAGAAGACCGCCACGGCCGCGGCGACCACGATCGCCCACAGAGGAGGGACGCGGCGCTCGACGCGTTCGGCCTTTCTGCGGCCGAAGGCGAACGCGAGGGCGATGAGGACCAGTGCCACGACGCCCGCGCCCGCCAGTTGCCCGGCTGAGGCGTGGTCGGACTCGGTCTCGTAATGCCAGTCCAGGACCATCCAGGCGCCGGCCAGGTACAGCAGTGTCGTAACGACAAGACCGAACGGCCGCAGCCAGGGGCGGTCGGCCGAGCGCGGACTGCACCCTTCGACGATCACGATCGGCGCGGTGAAGCTCATCATGACGTGCCCGAGGACGAAGCTGAGCGTGGTCGAGGCGGCCAGGCCGAGCGGGGCGATCCAGGTGGGCCCGACCAGGTCCTGCCAGTAGTCGATGTCGCGGTAGTTCTGGGAGAACATCGACTGGTCGATGATCCCGGCCTGGACCACGCCGAACGCGGCGGCGAGGGCGAGCGTGCCGCCCCAGCCGATCGCGAAGCGGCGGGCGGTCTCGCGGATGAGGATCGCCGCGGCCCCGTAGAGCGGCACGAAGACGAGCAGTCCACCCAGGAGTGTGAGGAGGTCGCCGGTGGTGTCGTCGTAGCCGACGAGGCTCTCGGCGGCGATCGGCGAGAAGACGGCGAGGGCGAGCACGAGCAGCAGCCGGACCGGGCCCTTGGTGCGTGGGGTGTCGAGGGAGGTTGCGGTTTCCATGACATCGACGCTATGGCCGAGAAAGGGCCCGGCGCATCGGTTCTCGGTCGCTTTCGGCCTCGCCAAGGCATCGCATCCGCGGCGCGGGACGCGACCGACGGACCGGCCGGGCTGACGAAAGTATCGGATCGGGCGCCGATCCTTGGCCGGTGTGCACTGGGCGGATAGGTTCAGCCCATGAGCGGCGAGAGAGCACGGCGCGGGCCGCGCGGAGTGGCGGTCGACCTGGGCGTGCTCGCCGTCGGCGTCTTCTGCTGGCTGTACGTGGCCGGGGAGCGGATCGCGATCGGGCTGCCCTCGCCGCCGTGGCTGTTCGACCTCGACCAGGTGACGGGGCTCTTGGCGCTGCCGCTGCTGTGGATGCGGCGGCGGTGGCCCACGCAGGCGGCCGTGGCGCTCGTGGCGGCATCGACATACGCGGAGACCATCGCGTTTCCGCTGATGGTGATGCTGTTCGCGGTGATCGTGCGGCGCCCGCCGCGCACGGCCGTGTTCGTTTATGCGGGCGCGCTGGCGTCCGCGGTGGTGTACCAGCTCATCCGGCCCGAGGAGCTGGGCCTGTTGGGCGGCATCGCGTTCGCGTTCACCATCTATGCGGCGGTGGCGGGCTGGGGCCTGTTCGTGCGCTACCGGCTCCAGTTGAAAGCCCGTGCGGCCGAGGCGGAACGGAACGAACGCGAGCGGGCGCGGCAGCGGGCGCGCGACGAGCTCGCCCGGGAGCTCCACGACCTGCTCGGGCACCGGCTCTCGCTGTTGAGCCTGCACGCGGGGGCGATGGAGTACCGGCCCGACGCCCCGGCCGAGGAGCTGGCGCGCGCGGCCGGGGTCGTGCGCGAGCAGTCGCACCTGGCGATGCGGGACCTGCGCGAGGTCATCTCGGTGCTGCGGGCCCCGATCGGGGAACTGCCGCAGCCGCACATGAACGACCTGCGGGCCCTCGTCGAGGAGGCCCGTCCCGGCATGCGCATCGACCTGGTCGAGGCGGTGGAGGGCGAGGCCCCGGAGCGGTCGGGGCGCACCGCGTACCGGATCGTGCAGGAGGCGTTGACGAACGCGCGCAAGCACGCCGAGGGCGCGGCCGTCCGCATCGCGATCGACGGCGGCCCCGGGGAGGGGCTCACCGTCACTATCGAGAATGGACACGGCAAGGACTCCGGGCCCGGCACCGGACACGGTCTCATCGGCCTCGAGGAACGCGCGACGCTCGCGGGCGGGCGCCTGGAGTACGGACCGACGGACGAGGACGGATGGCGGGTGCGGGCGTGGCTACCCTGGACGGCATGAGCGAGCACCCGGACCCACAGGTGACAGTGCTGGTCGTCGACGACGATCCGCTGGTGCGCGCCGGCCTGCGCATGATCCTCGGCGGCGCCGGGGACCTCGAGGTGGTCGGCGAGGCCGGCAGTGGCGCGGCCGTGCCCGAACTGGTGGCGAAGCTGCGGCCGGACGTGATCCTCATGGACCTGCACATGCCCGGCGTGGACGGCCTGACCGCCACCGAGCGGCTGCGCGCCGCCCCGGGCGCGCCGGAAGTCCTGGTGCTCACCGCGTTCGAGGCCGACGGGCACGTGCGGCGGGCGCTGCGCGCCGGGGCCGGCGGGTTCCTGCTCAAGGACACGCCCCCGGCTGAGATCGTGGCGGCCGTGCGGCGGGTCGCGGGTGGGGAGCCGGTCCTGTCGCCCGAGGTCACGCGGCGCCTCATCGGGATCGTCACCGGAGGCGCGCCGGCGGACCGCCGCAGTGGCGCCCGGGAGCGCTTGGGCGCGTTGAACAACCGCGAGACCGAGGTCGCGGTCGAGGTCGGCCGGGGCAGTTCCAATGCCGAGATCGCAGCGGCCCTGCATTTGAGCGTCCCCACGGTGAAGACGCATGTGTCGGCCGCGCTCGCCAAACTCGGCCTGAACAACCGCGTGCAGCTCGCGCTGTTGGTGCACGACGCGGGGTTCTCGGACTAGGGCAATTTCGTGGTCTGGCCTGGGCCTCGGGTGGCTTGCGCTCAGAACGGGCGGCGACGGAGGGGTGGGTCCGGGGTGCAAGGAGTGTTCAGTGACTTCGAAGTATCAACGCCGGTTTCCCGAGGAGTTCAAGGCCGATGCGGTCAGGTCATACCTCGATGACCCGACCGCGACCTACGCCTCGGTCGCGAAGAACCTCGGCGTCTCGTCCGAGACGCTGCGCAACTGGGTGAAGCAAGCCCGCAAGCAGCAAGGCGAATCACCCCGCTACCAGGCCCCGACCAGCGAGAACGAGGGCCTCGTAGGCTACGACGCCGTGATTGCCGAAGAGAACCGTCGTCTCCGCGCCGAGCTGGACAAGGTCAAAGCCGAGCGGGACATCCTCGCAAAGCCGCGAAGTATTTCGCGGGCGAGACGAACTGGTGAGCCGTTTCCAGTTCGTCGAAGAGCACCGCACGCGTTGGAGCGTCAAACGGCTCTGCGCTGCCCTGGAAGTCTCCAGGCAGGGCTACTACCAGTGGAAGAACCGTGCCGGGGCCCGGGCGGCGAAAACCGCCTCCGACGCGGCCGCGACAGCGCGGATCAAGGCGTTCCATCGGGCCAGCAATGGCGCCTACGGGTCGCCGCGGATCACCGTCGATCTGCGCGAGGCCGGCGAGAAGGTCAACCGCAAACGCGTGGCCCGGCTGATGCGCGTGGCCGGGATCGCGGGTGTCCGGTTGCGACGGCGCCGCCCGGCCCCGCCGCCCGAGGACGCCGGATCCGCGGCCGTGCCCGACCGGCTGAGGCGCGATTTCACCGCCGCGGCCCCGAACACGCGCTACGTCGGTGACATCACCTACCTCCCGCTCGGGGACGGCTCGTTCCTCTACCTGGCCACGGTCATCGACTTGTTCAGCCGCCGCCTCGCGGGTTGGGCGATCGCCGACCACATGCGGACCGACCTGGTCGAGAAAGCGTTGCGCCACGCGCATGCCATCCGCGGTGGTCTCGCCGGCGCGATCATGCACACCGACCGCGGCTCGCAATACGTATCCGCCCAATTCGCCAAGTGCTGCAAAGAACTCGGCGTCCTCCAGTCCCGGGCCCGAGTCGGGTCGTCAGCTGACAACGCCCTGGCCGAGTCGTTCAACGCCAGCCTCAAACGCGAAGTCCTGCAAGGACGCCAGACCTTCACCAACGCCCGAGAAGCCCGTTTCGGGGTCGAATCCTGGATCACCGACTACAACACGACCCGGAGACACTCGTCTCTCGGACAGATTTCACCGATCGATTACGAACAACGGCAGGCTAACCTCGCCCTCGCCGCATAGGACGGTGTCAACACCAAAGGGGTAAGCCCCGGGGTGGGAGTTGCTGGGGGCGAGTTGGCGGGGCCGGGCCCTGTTCGGTTGGGCTTCAAGCGGGCAGCGACGGAGGGGTGGGAGTCGCTTGGGGCGAGTTGGCGGGCGGCGGGCCGGTGTTCGATTGGGGTTCAGGCGGGCAGCGACGAAGAGGTGGGAGTTGCTGGGGGGCGCGTGGCCGGGGCCGGCCTGTTTCGGTCTGGGTTCAATCGGGCAGCGACGAAGAGGTGAGCGATTGGGCGGGGGCGCGCTGGCGGCTTCCCGGCTCGGTTTCGGTTGGGGTGCAAGCGGTTCGGGGTCGAACATGAATGGTTTCTCGTCTTGTGGGTGATGACGGTGATCTGCGAGGGGGATAATTGGTGTACGCACAGGGATATGGATTCCGTACAGGAGTCGAGTAGGTGTAAGCAGACTAAGCCAAGCCTCTGGCCTACTCGCCCCGCTGGCAGGATCCGAGACCACCAGGCCCGCTCTCGGGTCAGGGGGTGCTCAGCCCGGGGCTCGCATGGTATGCCCCACGTGCTATCGGGACTCGCTCCCAGGCCGAGAAAGCCAGAAGGACGGACTCGGAACCGTGGAGCGGGAGATCGCCCGGAAGGGATCACCCCAACCGGAGGCAGTGCCCCGAACGAGGCACACACACCAAACCGACACACTCATGGGAAGGACACACCGGGAACGCCCACTGACCGCAGTCAGCAGTACGCAATCGGCAGTTGGCAAATGGCAGTTCAGCAGCAGTACGCAGCACGCAGCACGCAGTATCGGAAGGAGGTGACACCGCACATGCACACGCCCGCAACGACACACCCCCAAGATGGCCACGCCCAGTGGAGGACTGCACCGGCCTCGACGCTCGGCGAACCCACCCGACCGGCACACCCCACCCCGGCCAGCGCAGCCGAACCGGCTCCGGTCCGGCTCCGGGTCCGGGTCCGGGTCCGGTCCGGGTCCGGCTCGATCCTGGACGCTGGACGGCCCGGCCCGCCGCACCGACAGCACCACCGCCACCGCCATCGCCGCTTCCACTGTCGCTGCCGCTGTCGTTGTGAACGCGCAGGCACGCCAGCCCCGCCAGCCCCGGCCCCGGCAACACACCACGACCCCCGCCACACCCGCCCCGTCGCTGCCAGCCTGAACGCCCGACCTGACACGGCCTGCCCGGCCCCGGCAGACGCCACTGGCAATCACCCACCTCTTCGTCGCTGACAGGTTGAAGCCGGGTCGAAGATCGCCCGGCCCCGGCAGACGCCCTGGGCAATCTCTCCTCACTCCGTCGCTGACCGGTTGTAGCCCAACCGAAAACGGGCCCGGGCCCAGCCGGACACCTCGAGCAACCACCCACCACCTCGTCGCTGCCGGGTTGAAGCCCAACCGACGGCCGACCCGGCACCGGCGACCCGACCGGGCCGCAGCCTCGTACCCCGGGCAGACCGCCGCCTCACCGTCGCTGACGGAATTGCAGCCCAACCCGAACCAACCCGGCCCGGCCCCAGCGAGCGAGCGAGCGACCTCGGGTACTCATCCGCGTCTTCGTCGCTGATTGCTTGTGGCCCAACCGCAGACGGGCCCGAACTCGGCCAGACTCCCCCGGGCGATCACCCGCCACTCCGTCGCTGACGCCTGAAGCCTGAAGCCTGAAGCCCAAACGAAAACGGGCCCGGCCCCGGCCAACACCCCCGGCCAACCCCCACCATCCCGTCTACGGCTTTCATTTCACCGCGGGACGCTGCGACGGGAGCGACTCCCGCGCCAGGCTTCGCCGACCGGGTGGCGGTGTGACGACCGGCTCGCTCAACGGGCGAGAAATCGGTTTCCAACCGTGATCGTCGAGCGGTAGCGTTCACTCGCACTCCCGAGCCCGAAGGTCACCGAATGGCACGTTTCTCTCCCCCGCGCGACCCCGGCGGGCCCCTCCCGCACCCGAATCCCGCGGTCGCCGTCATCGGCTGGCTGTTCCGGTCCCAATGGCGGATGCTCCTGACGAGCACCCTCGTCTCGTTCGCGTTCCTCGGCTGCCAGCAGTTCGTGCCGTACGTGGTCGGCCGCGCCGTCGACGAAGGCCTGGTGGCGGGCGACCGCACCGCCCTGTACTGGTGGTCGGCGGCCCTGGCGATCTGCATCGGCATCGCCACGATCACGGGCGTGGCGAGCTTCGTGTACATGATGTACACGGCGATGGACTCCGACTTCCGGGTCCAGCGGCGCCTGGTCGACACCGTGGTCGCGGTCGGTTCGCGCCTGAAGTCCCGCGCGGACGCCGGTGAGCTCGTGTCGATCTCGGCCGCCGACTCGCACGCGCTCAGCTCCCTGTCGATGATGTTCGGCCGCCTGGCCTCCTCGTTCCTCGCGTTCGCGCTGGCCCTGGCGATCCTCGCGACCATGTCGTGGTGGTTCGTGCTCGCCGCCGGCGTCGGCGTCCCCGCCGATGTTCGCGTGCCTGCGGCCCCTGTTCCTGCGGCTCGAATCGCGCGGGCGCGACCTCCGCCTCCGCATCGGCGAGCAGACCGGGATCGGCACCGACGCCGTTGCGGGCCTGCGGGTCCTGCGCGGCATCGGCGGCGAGGCGCACTTCAACGAGCGCTACCGGACCGCTTCGCAGGCGACCCGCGTCGCCGGGGTCCGGGTGCGCCGCACCGTCGCCGGGCTCGAGTTCGCGCGCCTGGCGCTCCCGGGGACACTGCTCGTGCTCGTCCTGTGGATGGGCGCCGAGATGACCCTGAACGGGACGATCACGGCCGGCGAGTTCGTGGCCCTCTTCGGCTACCTCATCGCCCTCACCAGGCCGTTGAGCTACACCATCCAAGGGGTCGACGCGTTCACGAAGGCCATCGTGGCCTCCGGGCGGTTCCAGAAGCTCCAAGACGAGCACCCCGACCCCGAGCCCGCGAACGAGAGCCCTTGGCCCGCAGGCGAAGCCTTGCACGACCCGGTCAGCGGAACCCGTATCGAGCCGGGCCTGATCACCGGGATCGTCACCGGCGGCGGATTGGGAGCGACCGAACTGCTCGACCGGCTCAGCGGCTACGGCGACCCCGCCGAACCGGCCCGGATCGGCGCGATCCCGTTGGACGCCTTCGACACCGCCACCGTCCGCGCCCGCGTCCACCTGCTCGAAGCCCGCGCGCAGCTGTTCAGCGGCAGACTGCGCGACCAGCTCGACGTCGACGGGAACCGCACCGACGCCGACATCATGCGGGCCCTGCACACCGCCTCCGCCGTCGACATCGTCGGCGTGGACCCCTCGCTCATCGAGAGCGACGACGTGCCCGAAGCCGGCTACGACCTCGACACCGTCGCGGGCGAACGGGGCCGGAACTTCTCCGGCGGCGAACGCCAGCGCCTCATCCTCGCCCGCGCGCTCCTGGCCGACCCCGAGATCCTCGTCCTCGACGATCCCGCGAGCGCCTGCGACGCCCAGACCGAGGCGCGCATCGCCGAACGGCTCGCCCGGCACCGCAGAGGCCGGACCACGGCGATCCTCACGAACTCGCCGCAGCTGCTGGCCGTCTGCGACCGGGTGCAGTTCCTTTCAGGCCAGCAGAGTTTGTCCGATGAGGTCAGTTCCGGCACGCACGCCGAACTGCTCCAGCAGGCCGAATACCGAGAGGCGGTCAGCCGATGAGCGCCGCGACCCTTCCCATCGCCTCGGCCGCCGAGACCCGCGCGTATCTGCGGGCGCTCGTGGGCCGCCATCGCGTGCGCTTCAGTCTCATTGTGGCCCTGACGATCAGCGCGGCCCTGGCCGGCATGTCCACGCCGTACATCGTGGGGCAGATGACCGACGCGTTCGCGTCCTGGGCGCGGGGCGACGACGTCGACCCCGGCGGCGACCTGCGGTGGCAGATCCCCCTCATCCTCGCGGCGGTCCTCGCGCAGGCGGGACTGACGTGGGCCTCGTACCGGAACCTCGCGGTGCTCTCCGAGCAGATCGTGGCCGACGTGCGCGAGGAGTTCATGGAGCGCACGCTCGCGCTGCCGCCCGGGCAGGTCGAGGCCGCCGGGACCGGCGAGCTGCTGTCGCGCATTAGCCTCGACATCGGGCAGGTGCAGCACTCGCTCGTGCAGGCCGCCCCGCAGTTCTTCACCGGCATGATCACGGTGCTGGTGTACCTGGTGGGCGCGTTCCTCGTCTCGCCGGTGCTCGGCGCGGCGATCCTGGTCGCGGTGCCGCCCATGGTGCTGGTGCTGCGCTGGTACTTCAAGCGGGCGTTCAACGTCTTCCACCGGGTGCAGGCCGCCCGCGCCGACCTCACCTCGGCGGTGGCCGAGACCATCGACGGCGTCAAGACCGTCGAGGCGCTGGGCTGGCAGTCCCGGCGCGTCGCGCACACCGACCGGGCCGTGGACCGGCTCTTCGGGGCGCAGACGCATTCGATGCGGTTGCGCGGCACGCTGTTCCCGGTGCTCGACTTCTCGGCGTTCCTGCCGTGCTTCACGTCGCTGCTGCTCGGCGGCGTGCTCACCGCGAACGGCTACCTGACGATCGCCGAGACGACCACGGTCGTGCTCATCATGCAGCTCGCGGTGGCCCCCGCGATCGAGATGATCCTCTCGCTCGAATGGGTGCAGAACGGCAGCGTCTCGCTGGCGCGGCTCATCGGCGTGCGCGGCGAGCAGACCAGGGCGGGCGACGCTCGGCCCGATCGCGAAGCGGACGAGATCATCGAGCTCAAGGGCGTCACCTTCGGGTATACGCCCGAGAAGCCCGTGCTCAAGGGCGTCGACCTGGCGCTGCGGCGCGGCGAGCGGCTGGCGCTCGTCGGGCCGACCGGCGCTGGGAAGTCCACATTGGCGCGCCTCATGGCGGGCATCCACAGCCCCGGCGAGGGGACGGTGCGCATCGGCGGGGCCGAGGCCGCCGACATCGGTGAGACCGCCTTGCGCCGCTTCGTGATCCTCGCGACCCAGGAATACCACCTGTTCAACGACACGCTCGGGTCGAACCTGCGCCTCGGCGCGCCCGGGGCGAGCGACGAGCAGCTGCGGGAGGCCCTCGACGTCGTCGGCGCGGGCGACCTGCCCGAGCGCCTCGACGACGGGCTCGACACCCTGGTCGGCGGCAGGGACCACGCCCTCACTCCGGCCGAAGTGCAGCAGGTCGCGCTCGCGCGCGTCATCCTCGCCGCACCCGAGGTGATCGTCCTCGACGAGGCCACCTCGATGCTGAGTCCCAACGCCGCCAGCGACATCGAGCAGGGCCTCAACCGGATCCTCGCCGGGCGCACCGTCGTCAGCATCGCCCACCGCCTCAACACCGCCCACGACGCCGACCGCGTCGCAGTGGTCGAGCACGGCCGCATCACCGAGCTGGGCCCGCACGACGAACTGCTCGAAAAGGACGGCGCGTACGCGGCCCTCTGGCGGCGCTGGCACGGCTGACCGGCGATCCGGGATGTCGGATGCGCATGGCACACTCCCCTGCATCCGAACCCCACTCGCATGCATGGACGGGTCATGACCGACACAGAAGCGCTCCTCCAAGAGCTGCGCCGGATCCGCTGGAGCCTCAAGGGCGAGGCGCGCAACGCCGCCCTCGAAGCGCACCTCGAGAAGGTCGAGGCCGACGGCGACCAGCCGCTGCTCAACCAGACCCTCACCGCGCTGGTGGACTGCTACGAGTACTCGGTCGACTCCAGCCGCCTCCTCGTGCCCTTCTCGCGTCTCCTGCGCAACTACGACACCGCGCCCGAGCACTTCGACGCGGCGCTCCTGCGCTCGGTGTACTGGCAGTTCAAATGGGTCGTCTACGACCTCATCGACCACCCCGACATTCCGCTCGCGTCCATCGAGGACTGGATGGGCCAGTGGCGGCGGCGCTATTCGGAGGCCGGGCACTCGCTGCACCCGTTCCACGAGGCCGAGCACTACCTCGCCGTGCACCTCGGCGACCGGGACCGCGCCGCCCGCGCCGCCGCGGCCGTGCGCGCCACCGAACCCGACGACATGAGCGACTGCGAGGCCTGCCGCGCCGGCTACCTCGGCCGCATCGCCTTCTGGAACGGCGAACACGAAGCGGCGCTGAGGATCTGGCGGCCGCTGTTCGACGGCGCCCTCCACTGCATGCACGAGCCGCACAAGACCCTCAGCGCCTCGCCGTACGCCGCGGCCGCGGTCGGCAGACTCGACCAGGCCCGCGCCGACCACGTGCGCGGATACGAGATGAGCCGCGGCAAAGACGACATGACCGCGTACGTGGCCGCCCAGATGCGGTTCTGCGCGCAGACCGGCAACGAGCCGCGCGCCCTGGAGATCCTGGCCGCCAACCTCCCCGCGTTCGAAGCCGCCGTCTCCCCCGACACCAGGCTCGACGTCCTGGAGGCGATCCAGGCGACGTGCGCCGCGCTCCTGCGGCGCGGCATGCACGACACCGCGGTGCCCGGCCCCGGCGAACGCACCTGGACCGCCGCCGAACTCCACGCGCACGCCGACGCGGAGCGGCGCGTCATCTGCGAGCGCTTCGACGAACGCAACGGCACCGACGCGATGTCCCGCCGCTCCCTCCTGAGCGTCGAACCCGAGCAGCCCCTGCCGCACGTGCCGCTCGGACTCAAGACCCTGGCTCCGGTCGAAGTGTCTGCGGTGCAACCGGAATCGACCTCGGAGGAATCGCTCGAATCGGCGCTGGCGGCCGCCCGCGCCGCGACCGCGGCCTTCACCGACGATGTCGAGCTCCGGTGGAAGACCGTGGACCGCCTCGCCACGGCCTCGGGCGTCGCCCTCGACCCCGCCGACGAGGCCGACGTGCTGCTCTCCCGCATCGAACCCGAGGACGAACTCGAACACTCCCTCGCAACCGCCGCCCGGGCACAGGAACTGTTCACGGCGGCCGGCCTCCCCGGGCGGGCGCTGTCGAACCGCGCTGCGACCCTCGGATGGAGAGTCGGATTCGATGCCGAATCCGTTGCCGGCGAGGCGAAGTCGATTCTCGACGAAGCCGCCGTACTCGACGGGGCGGACTCCGCCCACGCCCTCCGCGCTCGCGCCCTGGTCCACATCGCACTCATCCACAACAGCCTGAACACCGGCGCCGAGCCCGACAAGGCGATGCTGCGGGACGCCTCCGCGATCGACACCGAACTGGCCGAGCACCCGCACGACCGCCGCCTCGAGCAGGCGCGCGTCCAACTGGCCATGGCATTCGTGCCCTTGGCGACCGTGCCCGAGCCGCGCCTGGAGGCGGTCCGGAAGGCCTTCGACCTCGCGACCGCCGGAGGACACCGCTACGAGGGCTTCATCTGCGCGACGGAGTACGCGAGCCTCCTCAACCGGTTCAGGAGGTTCGAGGAGGCGATCCGCGCCGCCGAGACCGGACTCGCCTGCGTCGACCCCGACACCCCACCGTTCCCGATCGCCGTGCTGCACTTCAACATCACCGAATGCGCGACGAACCTCGGGAATCCGGGCAAGGCCGAAGCACACGCCGTGCAGGCCGCGCACCACTACGACCGCGCCGGCGAACACGGCTGCGCCGCGGTCGCCCGGCACCTGCTCGGCGTCGCGCTCGCCGCGCAGGACCGGATCGCCGAAGCCGGAGTGATGCTCGAAGCGGCA
Organism: uncultured Actinomycetota bacterium; assembly: GCA_963740955.1. Taxonomy (GTDB): domain Bacteria; phylum Actinomycetota; class Actinomycetes; order Mycobacteriales; family Micromonosporaceae; genus Glycomyces. The sequence goes on along the minus strand of CAVUGC010000020.1, from coordinate 166,994 downwards.
CTGGAGGATCTGGCGCAGACGCCGGAGGAGGAGCACTGGCGGCTGGTCGACGCGCGTGCCAGACTCGCCGACCTTCACCGGCACGCCGGGGATGCTCGGGACGGCCTCGCCCACGCCGCGGAAGCCCTGCGGCTCATGGACTGCGGCCTCCCGCATCCGGACCGGACCCGGTACGCGAGGACCGCACACCTCGCCGGTGAACTGCTCGAACGACTCGACCAATACCGCGACGCCGCCCAGGCCTACCGCAGCTCCGAACAGGCCTGGCGGGAACTCGGCGCGCTGCCGGTCGCGGCCAACCCGGCCCGTGCGGCCCTGTGGGCCGATGTCCGCCAAGGCAAGTCCCCGGAAGCGGTCGCGGCGATGCGAGCCCTCGCCGGGGAACTGCGGTCGGCTTGGGCCGACGAGGAGCATGCGGCGGAGTACCGCGCCGAGTGCCGCCTCGAACTGGTGAAGACCCTGATGCAGCACGCGAACCTGCTCGAAGCCGACGAGGATCAGAGCGACTCCGACTCGCTTCCCGAGCGCCGCCGGCTGGGAGAGGAAGCGCTCGCGATCCTCCTTGACGGCGACCTCGACCTGTCACTCGGCGCGGAGGCTTTGCACCAGGTGCTCTCCTGCCTCCAAGAGGCCGGCGAGGGCCCCGAAGCCTGGGACGCCCTCGCCGGCAAGGTCATCGACCGCCTCGACCCCGAACGCGACGCGTCCTTCCGGCGCATGATCGAACACCGGGTCGCCTACATGAAGACCGAGAACGAGTACGAAGACGAAGAGGAAGACGAGGACTAGATTCCGGGGCGGGCGTGCCGCCCCGGCGATCCCTCTTGGCCGCCGGCGAGCTCGAGGAGCTTGAGCACCAGGTCCACGAGCGCCGCGAACGGACTCACGAGGCGCTCGATCGCCTTGAGCTTGCTGTGGATCCGCCCGAGCGGCTTCGCCTCCTCAAGGGACTCCTCGAGGTCGTCGAGGTTGTCGCTGATGGCCGGGTACTGGTCGCCGACGGACTCGCGGTGCTCGTCCAGGCGCTCGCGCAGTTCGAGGACGAGTTCGAGCATCTCCTCCATCAGCCGCTCCTCGGCATGGGCCCGATTGATGTTGACGACCCCGCGAGACCCGTCCCCGATCGCACCAATGGTCGCGGAAGCCCCGGTCCCGATGGCCCCGGTGTGCACACTGCCGCGGAATACGTACCCGCCGGGGGCGTCGTCGTTCTCGCTCACCTTGTCGCTCATTACTTTCCTCCTGTGACGTTGCCTTTGCTGCCGCCGCCAACGGCGCCGACGTTGGCGCTGGCGCCCTGGCCGATCGCCCCGGCGGCCATGTCGCCGTAGTTGATGACGCCGTGGTTGACGATCGCGGTGACGCGCTCTTCGAGCTCGGCGGTATCGACGCCTTGCTCACGCAGGTATTCGGTGAGCGCGGCCAGGATTTGCCGCTCCAGGATCCCGGTGTACTTGACCGAGTCGCGGTGCTGGAAGTAGTTCTGGCGGTCGTTCCCGATGCCGAGTTCGCGGACGCCCACGAGGGCACCGCAGTCCTCGAGCGCCCCCTGATCGCCCCCGGCCTTACGGCTCGCGTTCCGGATCCCCCGCAGGGCGCCGGCGATGGTGTCGAACGGACTGCGCACCAAGTCGATGGGCATCATCGCGCTCGAGCGCACACCCTCCCAGAACTCGGTGTGGTCGAGGAGCCCGCCGTCGCGTTTGAAAACGTGGTATCGGTCGGGAGTGGGCGGCAGCAGGTAACTGGAGAATTCCACGTAGAGACTCTCGCCTTGCAGCGCGAAGTGGCAGTAGATGGTGGTCACCAGCTCGCCGCCCCAGGAGACCAGCTCGCAGCGAAGGTAGTGCCGCACCGGAGTGGTCGGGTCGCGCTGGATGCCTGCGATGTCGTTGAACCCGTATCCCGCGTCCCGCAGCTTCGAAGGCTTCAGGACCGGCGCGTCGACGTCCCGGCCCGAGACGTAGACCCGGTCGGAGAGGTTGAGGCCCGGCAGGCGCATTGCTCCCTTCGACGCCTCGCCGAGCGCCGCGACCCGGATCTTGATGTGACGGTTCAGATCGACCGGGTCGATCTCCGGATCGGGGCCGCCCTCTTCGCGCGGCCGCACGGCCAGCGCGAACTGCCAGGTCGTGATGTTCTGCCCTGAGCCGACGAACGGAAGGCGGCTCGCCGCATAGGTCACGACCGTCGACCGCTGCGCGCTGCCGATCGCCTGCGCCCGCCCGTCCGGGTCCGGTTCGCTTCCCTCAGCGATCGCTCGGAGGCCGCGAGAGCGCGCGGCGCTGAAGCCGATCGCGCAGCCGCCCACCATGAGCAGCCAGATGACCGCGAGGATTGCCGCGTCTTCCTCCGAGTAGTCGTCTTCAGACTCGTACACGTACGAATCTTCCGTATCGGAGTCGTAATCGTCTTCGGTGTCGTATCCGTAGTCGTCCTCAGTCTCATAGTAGTAGTCGTCTTCGGTCTCGTAGTCGTAGTCGGGTTCGTAGGAGTCGGTGCCATAGTCCATCGAGGACGAGGAGTCCGGGAGATTGGACAGGTAGGCGATTGCGGCGATGACGGCAACGCCGATGATGATGAGGGTCATGGCGTTGCGGCTGCTGAACAGCGATCCCACGAGATTGCGGCGCTGCGCCGGTGTGGCGCGGAGCGTCGTTTCGAGGGCGACCAGGACGAGGCCGAGGGCCAGCCAGACGGCGAGGCCGATGAAGAAGACGAGCTTGTCGACCATGGGGATGATGAGGGCGAGCAGGAGCAGGGCCGCGAGGAAGCCCTGTTGGGCGATGTCGAGCTGTCGGGCTCGCAGCATGTGCCTGAGCACTGGTTCGGCGTCAGTTCCGGGATTCGGGGCAACGGCGTTTTCGGGGTGGTGGTACACCTCGTCGATCACCCGGTTGCGGAAACCTCGGTCGAGGTAGGCCCCGACGCAGAGGTGCTTCGTGGCGAGACTGTGGCGATTCGCGTCTCGGGGAGTTCGATCGGTCATCGCAGATCCTTTCACTGGTCGTTGAAGACGATGCGGCCTCGGGCCTTCTCTCCCATGGCGGCGATGTTCGCGGTGGCGCCGTTGCCCACCGATCCGATGTAGGTGGTTCCGGACCCGCCTGCAAGGGGCCGGATCTCGGCCTTCTTCGGCTTGGAGCGGCCGATGAGGGCCAGGGCGAACGCCGCGGCGTTGCGGGCGGCGATGGGTTGGCGGATCTTGTCCGCCGCTTTGCTCTTGTCGCTGATGAGGTCCGAGATGCCGCGCACGACCGTGGCCTCGACGGCGCTGCGCCGGCTCGCGGCGATCATGGCGCCGTAGGACTCGGTGTCGACCGCTTGCGCGTCGCCGCTGTTCTGCGCCAGGAGCTCGGCGGTGGCCGAGCCGTTTCCGGTGATCACTTTGGAGCCCGAGGCGATCGGGCGGTGGAAGACCCTCGGCGCGGGCTGGTCGAGCCGCTCGGCCCAGGCGTCCTTCTCGGAGATGAGTTGCGCGCGCTGCAGCAGCGCGAACGAGGCGGGGAGGGACTCCGGGCGTGGGAGCAGGCCGGCGTCGGTGTCCTGGCCGGTCTCGTAGCCGTACACCTTCGTGGCGGCCACGACGTCGCCGATGCGGGCGTCGCGCCGGCCCCCGGCCACGCCGCAGAGCACCAGGATCTGGGGGCGCCAGACCGAGAGCGCGTGCTCCACGGCGGCCGCGGCTCGCTCGTTGCCGCGACCGGTCATCGCGAGGATGAGGTTCCAGGTCCCATGCGGGCCTTCGTACTCCGTTTGGCGATAGACGCTGCCTCCGATCTCGTGATCGGTGAACTCGTGGCCCGCGAGCAGGTCGAGCAGCGCGCGGCGCTCGATGTCCATCGGCGAGCAGATGATCGCTGTCGGCGGTTCGGTCATGGCGTCTCCCGGGGAGATTCGGAGCCGAGACTGTCGCCTTGGCGACAAAACCTCGTCTATACTCGAACGGGTTATTGTTTATGAGACAACAAGAGCGAGCGTATATCGCGTCGCCATTATTGTCAAGACGTCAATAAGGGGATTACCTTGAGCGACAGCATGAGCCCGCGCAGCTTCGTCGCAGCCGACGTGGCGATCCTGACCATCCGCGAGGGGGCGCTCGCGGTCCTGCTCATCAGACGGGCCAACCCCCCGTTCCAGGGCCAGCTGGCGCTGCCGGGCGGATTCCTCGAAGCCGACGAGACCATCGAGGACGCGGCCGAGCGAGAACTGCTCGAGGAGACCGGCATCGCCTCCGCGGACTCGCGGCTGGAGAACATCGGCGTCTACTCGGCGCCCGCCCGGGACCCCCGGCGGCGGGTCGTGAGCGTCGCCTTCGCGGCGCTCGTGGCCGATCCCGGAGAGTCGCGCGCCGGCGGCGACGCCGCCTCGACGCAGTGGATCCCGGTCGACCGGGCACTGAAGGAGGCCCTGGCGTTCGACCACGTCGAGATCCTCAGACGCGCGGTCGCCCACGCCCAGAAGCAGCTCGAGTACACCACCGACGCGACCGCCTTCTGCGGCGGCGAGTTCACCGTGGCCGAGCTGCGGCGCGTCTACGAGATCGTCTGGGAGACCAAACTGGACCCGGGCAACTTCCACCGCAAGGTCACCCGCATCGAGAACTTCCTGGAGCCGACCGGCCGCACCACCACCCGCGACGGCGGCCGGCCCGCCGCGCTGTATCGCGCCGGCGGCCTCAAATGGCTCCCGCTGCCGCTCTCCCCCGGCCGCTGAGCGCTTCTCAGACGACTGGCTTCACGTGCCCGGCGCGGCCGCCGCCTTGAGCGCTCGCAGCGCGCGGCGGCCCGCCCAAGCCACGCCGAAGGGCGCCAACGCGGCTCGCCCGGGAACACGGACACCACCGGTGAAGGCCACGCGAGTGCGTTGCGGGCCTTGGGGAACGGCCGCGACCCCGATGATGAGGAACCGGCTCTGCAGCCAGAGCCGGCCGGGGCGCACCGTTCCGCGAAGCACCGCCCGCATCCCCCACCGGCTGACGGCGAGCGCCTCGACCCCATCCCCTTCCCGGGAACGGACGCGCACACTGCGCATGTCCGGCTCGAACAGCCCGAAGGCGCCCTCAAGGTCGTCCACGAGCGACCACACGCGCGCGAAGGGCGCCTCCACAGTGCCCTCGGTGATCCGTGCATGCCGCACGCCGGCGGCCAGGGCCCTGAACCGGGCGAGGTCGTCGGGCTCGGCGACAGGCCATTCGAGACTCATGAGGACCAGGCCTTTCTGAAGACGCGCCGGGCCCGATGGAGCCTGGACTTGGCGGTGCCGACCTCGAGGTCCAGGAGCGATGCGGCCTCGGCTTCGCTGTAACCCTCCAGGTCGCGGAGTACGAGGATGGCTCGGTGCTCGGGCGACAGGCGGCGCAGCACGTCGCCGATGTCGGCCTCGAGCTGCGGGTCGCCCGGCTGGGGCAGGTCGGCGAGTTCGGACGGTCTGGCGCGGCCCGCCCGCTTGGCGACGCGCACGGCCTCGTGCACGGCGATCCGGCGCACCCAGCCGTGGAGCGCCTCCGGTTCCCGAAGGGAGCGAAGGGAGGTGAACACGGCGATGAGCGCCTCCTGGGCGGCGTCCGCGCCCTGGTCGAGGGCGATGGGGCCGCAGACACGGCCGACGAAAGGGGCGAGCGCGTCGAGGAGCTCGCTCATCGCGAGGGTGTCGCCCCGCTGGGCCCGGCGGACCAGCGGGGCGAGCGGTGAGGGGTTCACGCCGCCCATGCTGGCAGGCGCCGCGACCGGGCCCCTTCGCGGGCGAGCGCGAAGGCTGCGGCGGCGAGTGCGATGCACAGCGGCGTGTAGGCGATCAGGTTGAGCCAGTAGAACTGCCGGTGGTCGGCGGGGCCGCCGATGCCGAGGATCCAGGCGATGCCGGCGAGGGCGCGGGCGGTGACGAACGCCCCGAATGCGAGCGTGCCGGCTTGGAGCGGCCAGTACATGCGGCTGTCGCGATCGGTGCGCGCGCGGAGGTGGATGACTGCGAGGGAGGTGAGCGCGAGCGCCACGAGCGGCAGCAGCACGCGAGGCGCGAAGGAGACGTCCATCCCCAGAAGCGCGTACGAGAGCGTGCCGACGTCTGCGGCGGGCCAGGTGCTCCCGGTGGCCCACAGGAGGTGCATCGCGGCGTCCACCACGAGCACCCCCTCGATCCCGAGGGCGAGGAGGCGGATCCGAGCGGCCATGGGCTTCTCCTTTCAGCAGGTGCTGATAAGAAAGAGCCGCGCAGGACCGGAAAGGTTCCGCATGATCGCCGCCACAGGGCGGCGGTCATGCGGTCATTTCTTCGGGAGCGTCAGCGCATAGGCCAGGCCGCGTTCGATCCACGGCCGCAACAGGTCCTCGGATGCGCAGGTCGGCTCGTCGAGGCGGATCCAACCGCGCATCGGATGGCCCTTCATGACCATCTCCGCCGCCCCCGGCTCCTGAAGCAGATCCTCGTACTCGTCCTTGTCGACGCGAACCATCGCGCCGCCGCCCCCGAGCGCGGCGGCCGCCATGTTGCCGTGCGCGAGCCAGCCGAGACCTCCGAACATCCGCTTCTCGAACACGTAGGGGCGGTTGTCCAGGATCTCGCGCACCCGCTCCGCCAACGCCTCGTCGTATGCCATGCGGCAAGGCTGCCACACGCCACCGACAACGGGGTTCCATTGCAGTCGGTCTGTTGTGTTCGGCGGCCCGCGCCATTGCAATTGAGGTGAGGGCGGGCAGCGACAAGGGGGCCCAATTGAGCCTCACTTCGTGTTCGGCAGCCCGGTGTCAGTGGGGTTGCGGTTCAGGCGGCAGCGACAAAGAGGTGGCAGCATTCCCGGGCCCGGACTGCGGCCGCCAGGCCGCCCTGTGGATGAGGTGCGGAGCACCGAGGATGGCCGGTGTTTGATTGCGGCGCAGGGTGCGGATTGGGGCGACGGATCGATACTCCTCAATGGATAATTCACTCGAATGGGCGATGACAGTGCCCTGGTGAGGTGTCACAATTGAAGTACGAACAAGGAAGCGAAAACAAGGCAAGTATTCGAGAACAGGGAAGGGAGGCGAAGCCCCGATGGACACCATGACTACTACTCCAGTCACAGACTCCCAGGCCCCTTTCACCTCCTCGACTCGCCCGGATCGCCGTTCGCAGGCGCAGGCCATCCGCTCCACCCTCGATCAGGCCGCTGATGCTCATCAACGCTCACCACGCCCAGGTGCTTTCTGCCGTGATCGCGATGAAGGAGTCCGGTCCTCCACCGCTCCGAGTTCGGGTTCTCTGCTCTCCGCGATCTCTTGCTGTCGCAGTTCGACTTCACCTTCAATACGGCAGGCTCGATCGCCGCCATCGCCCGCCTTGCTGGGAAGTTCGGGGTCCTGGCTCAGGCGGCAACGACAGGGGCAGCCGGATCGATCAGGTCGCCTTCGCTGTCCGGCAGTTGGACAAGACCCCGGCCATGCGACTGTTCGCCAAGACGCCCTTCAGGGAACCAGTCGCCTCCCCTTTCGATGCTTCGGTCGAGTGCACCACTCCCGAAGCGCTTGATCGCCCAGTACTGCGCCCACGCGCCCTTCAAGGATCTGCAACGCCACCTGGATGAGCTCGCTGCGCAGATGGCTGAGGAGGCCGAACTTTTCGACGGCCTCGGCGAACAGTCACTCCAATGGATCGAGTTCGGCCGAATCGGGCAACGGCATGTGGAGCTCGTCCGGGGAGCTCTCGGATGAGACCGGGCGTCTGCTCGACAAGTACCTGAAGACCGCCTGTCCTCCTCCTCGCCAAGAAGAGACCGACACTGAGGGCGTGCTCCCCGCTGCCCCCAACCGGCACGCTGAAGCCATTCACCAGCTCCTCGCGGGCTACGGCTCCTCCCCTGAGGCAGCGACCCGGCACGGGCACACCGCCACTCTCGACCTGGTGGTCGACATCGAGACCCTGCAGGGCAACGACACCGGGCGCACGCCTCTCCTCGAAGGGCAGCCGGTCTCGGTCGCCAGGGCCCGCCTGCTCGCTTGCGAAGCAGGGGTCATCCCCTCGGTGTTCAACTACGCCACCGGCGAAGCCCTCGAACTCGGCCGCGCCTTGCGCCTCCCCAACACTGCCCTGCGCCGCAAGCTCGAACTCGAGCAGCCCGAAGGTTGCGCCTGGAACGGTTGTTCACTCCCGATTGCTTGGACCGAAGCCCACCACATCACGCACTGGGCCGACGGCGGCTTGACGAACGCCGCGAACTTGATCCTGCTGTGCCGTTTCCACCACGGCCGCATCCACACTGCGGGCTGGACGGTCGAGAAGACCGGCCCCGGCCAAGCGATCATCACCCACCACGAAGACCACGAGAACAACGGCCGGAGCAGTAAGGCACTGGGTGTGGGTGTTCGGACTGGCGGACCGATGCGGACATGGATGCCGAGCACCAGGCAGATGACTTCGACTACTTCCCGACCGGGCTCTACCGGTCCGAATGGTCGGAGAACATGAAGTCCGATCTCGACGCGAGAGCAGAAGCCGCCGAACAAGCCCGAAGCCTCGCAGCCATGAGAGCCGCGAGAGCCAAATGCCGAGACCGATTCGCACCAGCAAAGCCGAAGCGAACCCAGGCGAACCCAGCGAGAAGGCACCCGAACCCGAGCAGCCCAAACAACCCGACACAGTCAGGCCGACCGATCTCGGCGATCCGCCGTTCTTAAGGTGCCCGCCTCGGTGGCGACCGGGGCGGGGAGGGAAGGCGCACCACCGGCCCGGTACGGGCCACGCCTCCCAGCTCGAACCCCCAGCGGGTTCGGGCCCATCCCCATGCCCGGCAACAACAACCACAAGCGAAACGGGCCAGGCAGCCACCCATCCCACCCACGGCAATACGACCTCTTCGTCGCCGCCTGCCCGAACCGCAACCATCTCCACACCGGGCAGTCGGAGAACCCCGCCCGCCCCACGGCCTACCTCGTTGTCGCTGCCGCCCGAACCGCAACCATCTCCACACCGGTCAGCCGAAGAACCCGCCCTGCTCGTCTCCCACTCCGTTGTCGCCGCTCGCTTGAACCGCAACGATCCTCGAAGCCCCAGGCCGATAACCCGCCTCCGGCCCGCATCGCCTGGCGCCGCATCCACCCGTTTGCGCGGTCCCGGCGAGTGAGCCTTCGCGCAGCTGAAGAGGTGGGCGGGCTTCGACCGCGTCCATTGCAACCTCGGCGAAGTCACGCAGCCTGCCAGAGCCGTCACCGTGCTCAACGACTGCGAACGCCACTCAAGCTACAACGACCTCACGGGGATCCGGTCGGCCCGTCCGAGATCGGGAAGAGGATCGGGCTGATCAGATATTGGGTGCGACCGGGTGCGGGCTCGTTGTCGAGGGTCTTGAGCAGTGCTTGGCGCAGTTGGTCGTTCAGTTCGTCCAGTTCGTCGGGGTCGAGCCAAACGGCGTGCTGGCGGTAGCCGACCGCATCGCGTGCCGGGTCGGAGTCCTCGCGGTCGAGGTAGGCGCCGAATTCGGCGATGAGCGCGGCCATCGCTACCGCGAATGCACTGCGGTGGTCCTCAATGGTCATTGACGCGGCGATCTTGGGGTCGATCGAGGCCCGCTCCGTGCGGAGCCGGAAGCTTCTTTCGACCGCGCCGCGCACGCGGCGCTCTTCGACGACTTCGAGGACGCCGCCTGCAGCGAGTGCCTCGATATGGCGGTAGAGGGTCGCCTTCGAGACGTCAGCGATCCGCTCGCACAGCTGTGCGGTGGTCATGGCCTGGCCTCCGCGCATGGCGTGGACGATGCGCAATCGCACTGGCTGGGTCAAGAGTTCGAGTGCATCCATCTGGCCATGATCTCACACCGTGCTACCATTCTCATCCAACGAGAAAGGTAGGTTGGAAATGAACCACACCGATGCCAACGAGGTCGACAAGGCAACCCCCGAGAACACCGCCCAGGTGGTCTGGGAGCCGCCGGCTTACGCCTTCCCCGACAGCTTCGAAGAGCACGAGGTCGCCCTCGATGCACCGCCGTCGACGGTCGGCGGCACGCTCAGCCTGCCTCGGGGCGAAGGACCCCACCCCGGCATAGTGCTGCTCACCGGCGGCGGCCCGTTCGACCGCGATGAAGCGTCGGGGCCGAACCGGCCGCTGAAGGATCTGGCATGGGGCTTGGCGAGTCGCGGTGTGGCCGTGCTGCGGTTCGACAAGATCACCTACACGCGTCCCGACCTCGTGGCAGCGGATCGTGACTTCACCGTGGCCGACGAATACGTCCCGCACACGCTGGCTGCGATCGAGATGTTGCGCGCACACTCGGCGGTCGACCGGAACCGGATCCACGTCGGGGGGCACAGCATGGGCGGCAAGGTGGCCCCTCGTGTGGCGCAGGCCGACCCCACGCTCGCGGGCCTGGTGCTCCTTGCAGCGGACGCCGAGCCAATGCATCACGCCATCGTGCGGGTGCTCCGCTACATGGTGTCGCTCGATCCGGACGGCGAAGCGGCCGCCATGGCCGAGCAGTTCGAACGCCAGGTCGCCGCCGTGGACGATCCCGGCCTGTCCCCTGCGACACCGCCGTCCGAACTGCCCTTCGGAATGCCGGGCTCCTACTGGCTCGACATGCGCGACTTCGACCAGGTCGCCGCAGCCGCGAAGCTCAGCCTCCCGATGCTGATCCTGCAGGGAGGCAGGGACTACCAGGTGACCTTGGACGACGACCTCGCCCGGTGGAAGGAGGGCCTGGCAGGGCGCCCTGCCACCGATTTCCGCATCTATGAGGCCGACAACCACCAGTTCATCCCCGGCACCGGCCCCTCGACCCCAGCCGACTACGAGCTCGCCGGCCACGTGGACCCGGCTGTCATCGACGACATCGCCGCATGGATCGCCGCGAACTGAACCCGGTTTCGGTGTTGGCACCCGTGACAGTCTGGGCCGCATGATGATCGCTCACCCGCCGCAGGACATCGAGCTGGGCTTGTCGCTGCCTGCCTGAGCCGCAAGCCGGGTGCTTCCCAGGGCGGGCGCAAGCTAGTGGCGGACCGGATACCTGAGGTGCAGGGCGCGCTTCCCCTGGACCACGACCGGGTCGTCCAAGAGCAGGTGATTGCCGCCGAGGTTGGCGAAATAGGGGATTCCCTCGCCGAACAACACCGGAACGAGGCTGACGCACACCTCGTCGACCAGGCTGAGCGCGAGCGCCTGCTGGGTCACGTTCGCGCTGGCGATCGTCACGTCCTTGTCGCCGGCGATCTGCTTCGCACGAGCGATCGCGGCCTCGACGCCGTCGACGAACGTCGTGGTCGGCCAACGCTCGGATGCGTTCTCCGGAGGGTGATGTGTGACCACGACGACTGGTGCGTCGGCCGGGTGCTTGTCGCCCCAGCCGTCGGCGATGTCGAACAGCCGCCGACCGGCGATGAGAGCGCCGGTGTTCTCGGTCAACTCCCGCAAGATCTGGGCACTGGCATCATCCACGGCGAAGGTGACGGTCTGGTTGGGGTTAGGCACGTCCACCGCACCGGCCGAGTACCAGTCGAACAGCTCGCCGATCTGGTCGTCAGGCTGCGCGATGTAGCCGTCCAGGGACATCGTCATGTGGCTGAAGATCTTGCTCATGGTCGTTCCCATCTGAGAAAGGCGCCGGTCGGTTCAGCATCCCGGACCCGGGTCCGAGCGCGCCACCGGGAATCCACCGCATCGTCCATCGCTCAAGCCTAACGACACAATGGTCACAGGCGAAGACACACGCCCAAGCCCGGCAGCCGCGCTCACCCACGATCGGTTCCAATCCAACTGAGACTCGCTTCTGGATCCGGCTTCAAGTTGATGCGCTTCTGGCGGGCGAATCCTGGTTGCGACCGTGCTGGGGTTCTGCTGTCATGACGTGTCGACCGGTTTTGGTCGACACGTCGTCGAAGAGGAGACTCCTTGCCCCCGAAAGCGACTGGCCCCAAGGACACCGGCGGGACCGCGGCGGAGACGGCCCTTGCCGCATACGACCTGCCCGAGCCGGTCCGATCGGCGCCGATCCGGTTGCTGAACAACGCCGTTTATGCCGTGACCGCCGGTGACGGTACTCGGTTCGCGCTGCGCGTACATCGACCCAGGTACCGCCTCCGCGAGCACTCGCGCTCCGAACTGCGGTTCCTGGAGTCCGCCCATGCGACGCTCGCCGGAGCCGGCATCCGAGTCCCGACCCCGGTGCGTACCCGCGCGGGCGCGCTGACCGTTCAGGTCGACCTGCCCCCGGAGGCTGACAACGGTGCGCACCATGCGACCTGTGATCTGCTGACCTGGGTCGACGGGAAGGTACGCCGCCCCGAGGCGGGGCTGGGGATTCGGGGCGTGCATCAGGTCGGCCGCGCGCTCGCCGAGCTTCACAGGGCCGCAGAGGGATTCGAGGTTCCCATGGACTTCGACCTGCCGACCTGGGATGCCGAGGCGCTCTTCACCGAGCAGTCCCCATACCGCCCTGGAGCCTTCCGTGATTTTCTCTCCAACGCCGACTCGGCAGTGTTCGATGAGGTCGCCGACCGGACCGAGCGGATCTTCCGAATGCTTGAACGCCGCAGCGACGGCTACGGGATCGTCCACCACGACTTCATCCTCGGCAACTGCCACACGGTCAGAACCGGACAAGGCTGGAGTGTGGGCGTCTTCGACTTCGACGAGTGCGGCTGGGGCCATTTCCTCTACGACCTGGCTCCAGTCCTGGGCAACCTCTACGACTACCGGCATTTCCGGGTGCTGCATCGCGTCTTCCTCGAAGGCTACCGGTCCGTCCGCGCCCTCCCGGTCGAGTTCGAAGCGCACCTGCCAATGCTCATGGCCGCCCGGCATGCGGCGCAGATTCTCTGGGCGGCGGGGCTGGTGCACAGCAACGGCAGTCCCGAGCTCGACACCGCCGAGCACATCGCCTACCGGATGCGCGAGGTCCGGCGGTGCCTGGCGTTGAGCAGTCTCCAGTAGCGGGAGCACACAACTGGTCCGATCACCGGCCGACTTGAAATTGGTCTAGGCTCCCCGGGAGGAACAGGTACGGAGCCGCCGCTCTCGGCGAGACTCGCCGGACTGATGCAGTCCTGGGTTGAGGAGTTGGAGACTCGGTGATCTCGAAACGAGAGGCGATCGTCGCGATCATCAGGCGTGATGCGACGATGCTGGTGATTCAGCGCGCGCCCGGGGTCCGCAGGCCCGGGTACTGGGCGCCGCTGAGCGGCACCGTCGAGCCGGGCGAGTCCCAGGAGGATGCGCTCGTGCGGGAGGTGCGCGAGGAGGTCGGTCTTGCAGTCATTCCGCTGGCGAAGGTATGGGAATCGTCCACCGACGACGGCTCCTTCGTCCTGCACTGGTGGACCGCCGAGGCCGAGAACGGCCTCGTGAAGCCCGATCCGCGCGAGGTGAGCGACTTCCGCTGGGTCACCGCCGCCGAGTTCCTGGAGATGGAGCCGACCTTCGAAGGCGACCGCGAATTCTTCGAGGAGATCCTGCCCTTCGTGTAGCCGCCGGCCGGCCGCGGCGTCGGCGGCGGTGTCTCCGCTCCCCTTCGCGCTCTTCGAGAAAGGCCCCGCAGGCAACGCCTGCGGGGCCGTTTCGTGCGATGTCGCTATGCGTCCCTGAACGAGTAGACCTGCATGCCATCGAGTGTGAAGCAGGCCAGGCGGGTCTCGGAGGCGTCGCAGCCGTAGACCTCGAGGTCGGTGTGCAGCGAGGTGCGGGTGCCGTCGCGGCCGAGGCCGATCACGTTGCCGGTGCTGGCGCTGAAGCCGGACGAGGCCGGCCAGGAGAGGGCGCTGCCGCCGTCGACGGCGGTGAAGTTCTCCTCGCCGAGGTCGTTGCCGACCGTGTCGAAGCCCTTGTCGTAGATCTGGGTGCGCACGTCGTCGCCCTCGTATTCCTCGACCATGAGGCGGTTGCCGAGCGGTTCGATGAAGCGGTACTCGCCGTCGTCGAAGGCGCGCACGACTTCTTCCTCGTCCGCGTCGTAGACCTGCCAGGTGTACACCTGGGTCGCACCCGTCACGGGTTCGCGCACGCACACCAGCGTCTCGCCGCAGGCCCGCACCTTGTCGGGTGCCTCCGTCTCGGACTTCATGAACTCGGTGTCGAACGTCGACAGGTCGCCCTCGATGTCGTAGACGTTCAGCTCGTAGCCGGTCTCCTTGTCGACGGCCACGTACATCAGGTCGTCCCAGGCGAAGTACTGGTCGTCGACGGTCTCGACCTCCTTCTCGGCGATCGGCTCCCCCGACTCGATGTCGTAGACGTGCAGCACGTTGTCGCTGGTGACCGCCCAGACCCGGCCGTTGCCGTTGGCGCGCAGGGAAGGCTCTTTGAGGTCGTCCGAGGTGCCGACGAGGTCCCATGACGACACCGTGACGCCTTCATCGACGTTCCCGACGTCCCAGGAGGTGACGGACTCGCCGTCGCCGTCGTAGACGTCGAACGTGTTGCCGCCCACGGGGGCGATGACGAGGTGCTCGCCGGAGCGGGCGGCCTTGGAGCCGGTGCTGGTGACGGTGTTGCGGACCTCGCCGTTCTTCCAGTCGAGGAAGTAGTAGCGGAACTCCGAGCCGTCCGCGGTCTCGACTTCTTGGCCGAACGCGATGAGGTCTTCGGAGACGAAGAAGGTGAAGGAAGGGTCCTCGATCCAGCCGTCGCCCTTGATGACCTCGTCCTCGTCCCACAGGGGTTCGCCGGTGCCCGTGTCGATGGCGCGCACGTGGAGCTCTTCACCGGAGGCGTCGTCGGAGGCGGTGGTGTAGGCGAACACGGCCTTGTCGTCCCAGACGCGGACCGCGTAGATGTTGTCGTTGCCTTCGGCCGCGAACGCGGTGGCCTCGCCGACGGGTTTGAGCTCGCTGTCGAACGGCTGCTGCTTGTACGGGTTGGTGAGCCACCACCAGCCGATGGGCAGCACGATGGCGAGCACGACGACGGCGGCCGCGATCGCGATCCACTTCGGGGGGATCTTCCGTTTGGTCGGCTCGCTGCCGCCGCGGCGCAGCATGAGCGTCTCGTCGGTACCGGGCGTGACCGGCGGGAGGCTCCCGGCCTGTGTGGGGGGCGAGGAGTGCGCGATCGGCGACGTGGGTGAGGGCGGCGGCGAGGGCACCGGACCGGGCGGCGTCAGCGGCGCGGTGCCGGCGAGCGCGAGGGCGGCGCCTTCGCTCACGGGCAGTTCGGGCTGCTCGAGGACCGTGGGCGCGAAGCCGAGTCCTTCGTGGAGCATTTTGGAGACCATGGGCATGCGGCTGGAGCCGCCGACGAGGAAGAGCCCGGCGAGTTGGTCGGGGCGGCGGCCGGTGAGGCCGAGGACGCGCTGGGTCTCGCCGACGGCGCGTGAGAGGAGGGGGCGGGAGATCTGGTCGAGTTCGCCGCGGGTGAGGTGCAGGGACTGGGCCATGTCCGGGACGGTGACGGGTGCGACGGAGGAGCGCGAGAGCATCTCCTTCGCGGCGCGGACCTCTTCCCAGAGTTCGCGGCGGTTGCGCAGTTCGCTGGCGCCGCTGGGGTGTTCGAGGCGTTTCCAGATGTCGGGTTCGCGCTGCTTGACGGTGTCGCCGATGTGGGCGACGAGGGCGGCGTCGAAGTCGAGGCCGCCGAGGTCGGGGAGGCCGCCGTCGGCGAGGACGCCGAAGGAGCCGTCGCGGCGGCGTTCGAGGACGGCGATGTCGAGGGTGCCGCCGCCGAAGTCGAAGACGGCGAGCGCCTGGCCCGGCTGCATGGGGTGGGAGAGGCGGGTCGTGTAGTAGTGGGCGGCGGCGACGGGCTCGGTGAGGATCTTGACGGGCCGGTATCCGGCCTGCGCGGCGGCGTCGTGGAGGGTGGCGCGGCGCTGCTCGCTCCATGCGGCGGGGCAGGTGAGGACGGTGTTGGGGAGGTGGCCGACGGATTCGATCGCGGTGCGGGCGACGCGGGCGAGGATCGCGGCGAGGGCGCCGGTGACGGGGACTTCGCGGTCGCCGAGGAGGATCGTGCGGTCGCCGATGCGCTGCTTGGGGTTCGGTTCGAACCGTTCGGGCGCGGTGAGGGCGAGGCGTTCGGCGTCCCTGCCGACGTGAAGGGTGCCGCCCGGGTCGAGGAACACGGCTGAGGGCATGACCGGGGAGCCGTCGAAGAGCAGCGGCCGGGTGCGGCCGTCGGGCCACACCAGCACCGCCACCGTGTGGGAGGTGCCGAGGTCGACGCTCAGGAGGTAATCAGCCGGCATGTGGTTGCAGCTCCGGGGGCGCTAGGGCGTGCAGGGTCGTTCCAGGTTAGTCCGGGGCGGCGAATCACGCGGTCACGGGATGACCCGTTGTGGTCGAAAGCGGGCCGACCGGACGGACGCGTTGTGAGCGGTTCCGGCGGCCCGTCGTCGACGGTGTCGGGGCCTGTTGATTACGGTGCCGGCGGCCGGTTGTCACTGGCGTGGGCGTCGTCGGCGGTGTCGGACTTCGGCACGGTCAATGGTGGGCGGCCCGGTGATCCGGGCCGTCGCCAATGCGACACCGGCCTCCTTGCGGTCAGCGGCGTTGGCGTTGGACTTCGGCCAGCGTGATGGAGGCGGCCACGGAGGCGTTGAGCGATTCGACTTCGCTCGTGATCGGGATGCTCGCGATGTGGTCGCAGGTCTCGGCGACGAGCCGGGAGACGCCCTTGCCTTCGTCGCCGACGACGACGAGGAGGGGGTCGGTGGCGACGGGGAGGTCGAAGACGTCGATGTCGCCGCCGCCGTCGAGGGCGATGGTCATGAACCCGGCCTGCTGGCAGGCCTGGATGGTGCGGGTGAGGTTGACGACCTTGGCGACGGGGAGGCGGGCGGCGGCGCCGGCGCTGGTGCGCCAGGCGACGGCGGTCACGGAGGCGGCGCGTTTGGACGGGATGATCAGGCCGTGGCCGCCGAAGGCGGCGGTGGAGCGGATGATCGCGCCGAGGTTGCGCGGGTCGGTGACGCCGTCGAGGGCGACGAGGAGCGGCGCGGTGCCGGAGGTCTTGCTGATGTGGAGGAGCCGCTCGAAGTCGGCGTACTCGTAGGGCTCGATCTGGAGGCCGATGCCCTGGTGGAGGGCGTTGTTGGTGCGGCGGTCGAGGTCGCGGCGGGCGAGTTCCTTGATGGGGAGGTCGCGGTTGCCGGCGAGGCGCACGGATTCGGCGACGCGGTCGTCGAGTTCGGTGCCGAAGGCCACGTAGAGGGCGGTGGCGGGGACTTTGGCGCGCAGGGCTTCGAGGACGGGGTTGCGGCCGAGGATGAGTTCGGCCTCGTCGTCGCGTCGGCGGCGGGTGGGGCCGGCGGGCCTGGGTTTGCCGATGTTGGTGGTGCGGCCTTCGGATTCGGCTTTGGCGCGTTCCTTGGACTGCTTCCACTGGGTTTTGCGGGGCTTGTCGTCGCCTTGGTATTCCTTGTGCCAGGGGCGGTCCTCGGCCTTGAGGGTGCGGCCCTTGCCGGCCAGGCCCTTCTTGCCGCCGCCGGAGCCGATCTTGGGTCCGGCTTTGGAGGTCTTGCGGCGGTTCGGGTTTCCACCCTTGGTGCTCATCGGTCTTGAATCCCCAGGTTTCGGTCGTTGCTGGCAGGCGGCTGCGTCTGGACTCGCCGGTGTTCGGGCGCGGGCGTCGGCTAGTCCACAGTCCACACAGGGCCGCGAGGGGTGTCTTTGACGGTGATGCCGGCGTGCGCGAGTTCGTCGCGGATGCGGTCGGCAGCCGCGTAGTCCTTGCGGGCCCTGGCCTCGGCGCGCTGTTCGAGCGCGAGCTTCACCAGCGCGTCGACCGCGCCGGTGAGCTTCGCGTCTCCCGGGTCGTCCCAGTGCGGGTCGAGCGGGTCGAGGCCGAGCTGGTCGAGCATAGCTCGGACGGCGGCGCCGTGGCGGGCCGCGGCGGCGTCGTCACCGGCGTCGAGTGCGGCGTTGCCTTCGCGGGCGGAGTCGTGGATCACGGCGACGGCGGCGGGGGTGTTGAGGTCGTCGTCCATGGCGGCGGTGAACGCGGGGGTGAGGGGGCCGCCGATGGTGGATTCGGCGCCCAGCGCTTCGGCCGTACGGTGTACGAAGTTGGAGAGGCGTTCCCAGGCGGTCTGGGCCTCGCCGAGGGCGTCCTCGGAGAAGTCGACGGCGGACCGGTACTGGACGCTGGTGAGGTAGTAGCGGATCGCGGCGGCGCTGAAGCCCTTCTCGCCGAGGGCGGCGACCGAGAGGGTGTTGCCGAGGGACTTGGACATCTTGGTGCCGGCGAGGTTGAGCATCCCGTTGTGCACCCAGTACTTCGCGAAGCCGAGGCCGGCGCCGCGGGACTGGGCGAGCTCGTTCTCGTGGTGGGGGAACATGATGTCGGTGCCGCCGCCGTGGATGTCGAAGGCGTCGCCGAGGTAGCGGCGGGCCATGGCGGAGCATTCGATGTGCCAGCCGGGGCGGCCGGGGCCCCACGGGGAGTTCCAGGCGGCGTCGAGGGGCTCGCCGGCCTTGTGGGCCTTCCAGAGCCCGAAGTCGCGCGAGTCGCGCTTGTCGCCGGTGTCGGGGCTGGAGAGCATGTCGTCGGGGCGGCGGCCCGAGAGCTCGCCGTAGTCGGCCCAGGAGGAGACGGAGAACCAGACGTTGCCGACCTCGGTGACGTAGGCGTGGCCGTTGTCGACGAGCGACTGGATGAGGTCGATCATCTGGGTGATGTGGCCGGTGGCGCGCGGCTCGTAGGTGGGGGCCTCGACGTTCAGGGCGGTGTAGCCGTGGGCGAGTTTGCGCTCGTTCTCGTAGGCGATGGCCCACCAGGGGCGGCCCTGCTCCTCGCCGCGCACGAGGATCTTGTCGTCGATGTCGGTGACGTTGCGCACGTAGGTGGTCTGGTAGCCGCTGCGGCGGAGCCAGCGGATGAGCACGTCGTACGAGACGCCCGAGCGGAGGTGCCCGATGTGGGGCGGCCCTTGGACGGTGAGGCCGCACAGGTACACGCCGACTTCGCCGGGCTTCCGGGGCTGGAAGTCGAGGACGGATCGGGTGCCGGTGTCGTACAGTCGCAGGCTCACCCGACAAGTCTAGACAACCAGGCCAAGACCCCTGCCCGTCCCGGCCCGCGTGTCAGGCCCGCGGTTCGGAGGACTCGTATTTCGCCGCCGCGGTTTAAGGTGCACTTGTTCACCGCCGGCTCGAGGCGCACGTTCTTCACTCGCACCTACCGTCCCCGGGTGGGTGGGGGTTCGTGGATGGGTCGTCGCGATGCCGCGCCCGACCTCCGAACCCGTAGTACCCCGGTACCGCCCCGGTGGGCGGTCTCCTCCCTGGGCACGAGGCGGATCTCCGTCCGCGAGTCGGCGCGCCTGAGGCGGGTGTCCTCATAGACTGACCGCGTCCACTGGACCCGCCCCACCCCCTCGACGCGATTGGAGCCCGATGATCACCGCGAAGGGTCTGTACAAGCGTTACCGGAAGACCGTGGCCGTCGACCACCTGTCGTTCGACGTCCGACCCGGCGTCGTCACCGGATTCCTGGGGCCCAACGGCTCCGGGAAGTCCACCACCATGCGCCTCATGCTCGGCCTCGACCACGGCGAAGGCGAGACCCTGTTCAACGGCCGCCGCTTCGACACGATCCGCCGGCCCATGAACGAGGTCGGCGCGCTGCTGGAGGCCAAGCCGTTCCACCCCACCCGCAGCGCCCGCAACCATTTGCGGATGCTCGCGGCCGGCAACCGGATCCCCGACACGCGCGTCGACGAGGTCATGGAGTTCGTCGGCCTCGGCGAGGTGCGACGCAAGAAACCGAAGGGCTACTCGCTGGGCATGGCCCAGCGGCTCGGCCTGGCGCAGGCGCTGCTCGGCGACCCCGAGATCCTGCTGCTGGACGAGCCCACGAACGGCCTCGACCCGCACGGCATCCACTGGATGCGCGACATCCTCAAGACCCTCGCCTCCGAGGGCCGCACCATCTTCGTCTCCAGCCACCTGCTGTCGGAGATGCAGCTCATGGCCGATGAACTGGTCGTCATCGGCCGCGGCACGATGATCTTCAACGGCGACGTCGACCGGTTCGTCCGCGAGTTCACGCAGTCCACGGTCGTCGTCCGCGGCCCCGCGATCGCCGACCTCGCCGCGGTCCTGCAGGCCGAGGGCGCCGACGTCCAGGCCGCCGCCGGCGGCGAGATGCTCGTCTCGGGCCTGGAGATCGGGAAGGTCGGGCACCTGGCCTTCACCGCGGGCATCGAACTGCACGAGCTGTCGACCCGCCGCGCCTCCCTGGAGGAGGCGTTCATGTCCGCGACCGGGTCCTCGGAGGAGTTCGTGGCCCGCGAGCGCGTCAAGACCATCGTCCCCGAACCCTCTGCCCCCGAAGGAGCGTCCCCCGATGCTTGACGCCCTGCGCTTCGAGTGGATGCGGCTGCGGACGCTCCGCTCCACCTACTGGCTCATCGGCATGGGCCTGCTCATCACCACCGGTGTGGCGCTCCTGCTGGGGATCGCTGCCCGCAATGAGCCGCTCGACCCCCAGATCCTGACGACGGCCGTGAACGGCGGCGCGTCGTTCGGGCTGCCGTTCCTGGCCGTGTTCATGGCGATCATCGGCATCTTCGCGTGCGGCCACGAGTACCGGCACGGGACGATCCAGCCGACGCTCACGTCGCTGCCGCAGCGTTCGACGCTGATCGTCGCGAAACTGCTCGTCGTGGTCGCTGCGACGGTGGCGGTGACGATCGTGTCGATGGCGATCAACATCGGGATCGTGTTCGCGGTGTGGGGCGAGGCCCCGGGCCTGTTCGAGGACCCGGTGGGCACGGCCCTGGTCGGGTACGCGATCTACACGCTCATCTACGTGCTGGTCGGTTTCGGTTTGGGCCTGCTGTTCCGGGGCGTGCCGTCGGCGCTGGTGGTCATCTTCCTGATGCCGCTGATCATCGAGTCGCTCATCATGGGCCTGGCGTTCATCCCGGCGCTCGACTGGCTGGTGCCGGTGATCAAGTTCCTGCCGTTCACGGCCGGTTCGCGCCTGATGGAGATCGTCCCGCCGGAGTTCGGCCCGGCGGGCCCGGACTTCGACCTGTTCTCCCGCTGGGTCTCCGGAGGCATCTTCGCCCTCTTCGCCGCGCTCATCCTGGCCGCGGCCTGGTACCTCTTCAAGAAGCGCGACGCCTGACAAAGAGAACACGACAACGGCGGCCCGGGGCGAAAGCCCCGGGCCGCCGCCGTTCGAACACCGGGTTGTCGCACCCCCCTGCCAGGGTTGTTGACCGGGGGGCCCGAAATTCGCACGACGACCGGTGTGCAGGCTGCCCGCCGGACGCATCGCGGCCCGGGGCTTTCGCCCCGGGCCGCTTCGCTTTTCGCTTCTCGGCGCGCTTACGCGTTCGCCTCGAGTTCGCGGCGCACCAGGTCCGCGGTCTCGATCGAGTTGAGGGCCGCGCCCTTCATGAGGTTGTCGGCGACGACGAAGAACTCGAGCGAGTTCGGGAAGTCGATCGACTGGCGCACGCGCCCGACCTGCGTGCCGCCCTTGCCGACCGAGTCGATCGGCATCGGGAACACCATGTTCTCCGGGTCGTCCACCAGGTCCACGCCCTCGGCCTCCGCGAGCACGCGGTGCGCTTCGGCCACGGTCACCTCGCGTTCGAACGTCGCGTGGACGACCTGCGAGTGGCCCACGGCCACCGGCACCCGCACGCACGTGGACGCGACCTTCAGGTCGGGCAGGCCCAGGATCTTGCGGGACTCGTTGCGGACCTTCAGCTCCTCCGAAGTCCAGCCGTCGGCCTTCCAGCCGCCCACCTTCGGCACCACGTTGAGCGCCAGCGGCGCCCCGAACGGCGTGTTGAACTCCTCGCCGAGCACGGCGCGCACGTCGTCGATCTCGGTGCCGATCCGGTCGACGCCGGCGAGCTTCTGGACCTGCGCGTACAGCGCCTCCAGGCCTTCCTTGCCCGAGCCGGACGCCGCCTGGTACGAGGCCACGGACATCGACACGAGCCCGAAGTGCTCGTTCAGCGCCGCGAGCGTCGGGATGAGCGCCAGCGTGGTGCAGTTGGCGTTGGCGATGATCCCCTTGGGGCGCACGAGGGCCGCTTCCGGGTTGGCCTCGCGGCACACCAGCGGGACCTCGGGGTCCATCCGGAAGTACGCGGACTTGTCGATGACGATGACGCCCTTCGCGGCGGCCACCGGCACCCACTCGGCGCTCACTTCGTCCGGGAGATCGAAGTGAGCGATGTCGATCCCCTCGAGTGCCGCCTCGCTCAGCGCCTGCACTTCGAGGTTCTCATCCCCCACCGACAGAATCTTGCCCGCCGACCGCGCCGAGGCGATGAGACGTACCTCACCCCAATTGTCGCGTTCTTCGGCGAGGAGGCGCCGCATGATCGATCCGACCACGCCGGTCGCACCGACGATGGCCACATTCAGCTTCCGCGCCATGCCTATCGCCCCGTCCCCGCGTACACGACGGCCTCTTCAGAACCGCCGAGCTCGAACTTGTCGTGCACCGCCCGCACCGCCGCGTCCAGGTCGGTGTCGCGGCACACCACCGAGATGCGGATCTCGGAAGTCGAGATGATCTCGATGTTGACGCCCGCGTCGGCCAGCGCCTGGCAGAAGTTCGCCGTCACGCCCGGGTGCGAGCGCATCCCGGCGCCGATCAGCGAGATCTTGCCGATGTTCTCATCGTAAATGAGTTTCGCGAACCCGATCGCGCCTTGGTGCTTCTTCAGCGCCTCGGTGGCCTTCGGGCCCGCTTCCTTCGGGAGCGTGAAGGAGATGTCGGTGTGGCCGTTCCCGGCGGTCGACACGTTCTGCACGATCATGTCGATGTCGATCTCGGCGTCGGCGATCACCTGGAAGATCGAGGCCGCGGCGCCGGGCTTGTCCGGGACGCTGGTGACGGTGATCTTGGCCTCGGAGCGGTCGTGCGCGACGCCGCTGATGAGTGCTTGCTCCACGGGCAGCTCCTCCATGTAACCCGACACCATCGTGCCGGTCTTGGTCGAGTACGACGAACGGACGTGCAGCGGCATCCCGTAACGCCGGGCGTATTCCACGCTGCGCAGGTGCAGGATCTTGGCGCCTGAGGCGGCCATCTCCAGCATCTCCTCGAAGGTGATCGTGTCGAGCTTCTTCGCGTTCGGCACGATGCGCGGGTCGGCGGTGAACACGCCGTCGACGTCCGAGTAGATCTCGCAGACGTCCGCTTCCAGCGCCGCGGCGAGTGCGACGGCGGTCGTGTCCGAGCCGCCGCGGCCGAGCGTGGTGATGTCCTTGGTGTCCTGGCTGACGCCCTGGAACCCGGCGACGATCGTGATGAAGCCCTCGTCGAGCGAGGAGCGGATCCGGCCGGGCGTGACGTCGATGATGCGGGCGACGCCGTGCGCGGCGGTGGTGATCATCCCGGCCTGCGAGCCGGTGAACGACCGGGCCTGGAAGCCGAGGTTGTTGATCGCCATCGCCAAGAGCGCCATGGAGATGCGTTCGCCGGCGGTCAGGAGCATGTCGAGCTCGCGGGGCTCGGGGACGGGCGAGACCCGGGCCGCGAGATCGAGCAGCTCGTCGGTGGTGTCACCCATGGCGGAGACGACGACGACCACGTCGTCGCCGCGCTTTCGCGTCGCGACGACTCGCTCGGCCACGCGCTTGACGCGCTCGGCATTCTCCACCGATGATCCACCGTACTTCTGCACGACTAGCGCCACGGACTTCACCTCACTCGCTCGTGTCCCGGGTGATTCAGCACCGCCCGCACGCGGACGGCCACCTCACCTTAGCTGCGCCCCCCGGTGTGTCGCCAGGTCGTTCTGGGTGGTGAGACAGAGAATCGGGCAGTGGCATGGAGATGGACGGGCAAGACAGTGGCGGCGCTCACGCTCGTGGCGCTGCTGGCGGCGGCGGGCTGCGGGACGGCCACGGCCGTCGTCGAACCCGACGAGACGCCCCGGCGGGCCAGCGCGCAGGCGACGCTCATCGGCCGCGTGAGCAAGGCCCTGGACGCGACGTTCACCGCCGAATACACCTGGTCGGAGGGCGGCGCGGTCACCGTGTGGAAGGCGAAGGACGGCACGTGGCGCGTTGACGTGCCGGGCTGGGCGCTCGGCGGCACCGTCGATGTGACGGTGGCGTGGACGACCGGTGGTTTCTTCCAGTGCGCGGCGAGCCGGTGCGTGAAGCTCGCCGGGATCACCGGCGCGATCCCGGACGCGTACGACCCGCTGGTGCAGCAGCCGTTCGTCGACTGGCTGCCGCAGCTGCTCGACCGGCATCTGCCGTTCGCGGTGGCGCAGGAAGGCGACTGCTTCACGCTCACGCCGAACACGGTGGTCGTCGACACGCCGATGCCGCCGGGCGAATGGTGCCTCGACCAGGCGGGCACGATCCTGTCGGTCGCGAGCGGCGACTTCGGCACCCTCGAACTGGCCGAGCCGCCCGGCGAGGCCGCGGACACGGTCGAGTTGCCCGGGGAGATCGGTGACGCGGACCCGTTGGGCCGCAAGGCGCCTCCAGAACCGAGCCCGTCGGCGGACCCGTCGGCCACCGCGACGCCGGCGCCGGGCGCCGCGCCTTCGGAGACGCCCGCGCCGACGCCGAGTCCGTCACCCGCAGGCGCGACAGGAGAGTAAGGAAGGCGACAACTGTAGTCACGTCCTCACCTGGGCGTGGCACCATGAACGATGGCGCCTGTAACCGCTACTTAAGGAACGCGCATGACCGCTCCCATCGACCGCCACGCTCAGACCGCGGTCCCGATCCACCCGCTGCTGGCCGCCCGCCAGTCCACCCGGGCTTTCACGCCCGGGGTCGATCTCACCGAGGACCAGGTCGCGGCCCTGCTCGAAGCGGCCCGCTGGGCCCCGAGCGCGGGCAACACCCAGCCGTGGCGGTTCCTCCTCGCCCGGCGCGACACGGGCGAGTTCAAGCGCGTCCTCGACTGCCTGAAGCCGGGCAACCGCGACTGGGCCGCCCAGGCTTCGGCGCTGCTCGTGGCCGTGCGCACGGACGCGAACGCGAAGGGCCCGCTCTCCCACGCCGCCTACGACCTCGGGCAGGCCATCGCGCACCTGACGTTCCAGGCCGCCGCCGAGGGCCTCACCGTCCGCCAGATGGGCGGGTTCGACAAGGACGCGCTGGCGGCGGAGTTCGAGCTGGCCGAGACGCTCGTGCCCACCACGGTCGCGGCGATCGGCGTGCCGGGCGACCCGGCCGACCTGGACGACGTCGGTGGCGGGCCCGGACCGCACCCCTCGCGCGCGGCTCCCGCTCGACGACCTGCTCATCCACCCGTAGGGCGGCGGGGACGGCGCCGCATCGACGCGACCGGCCGTCCCAGCATCCGGGCATCGTTCTCGACCGGGGTCACGCCGCCGGTGTAGGCTCGCGGGGTCATGCGGTTCACGATGCTCCTTAGCTGCCGCGGCGGGGCCAACTAGGTCGGCTCCTCGTCGCGGGTTTTCGCATGCCGGCTGGCTCAACCAAGTCCTCGAAGACTGGCTCAGACCACCAGCGACACATCACAGGAGCATCCGTGACTTCCTCGTCATTCGCAGACCGCGTCAAGCGCTACCAGCCGTACCACTCCCAGTTCAAGGTCGCCGTGCCCGACCGCACGTGGCCGGACCGGATCACCGAGACCTCCCCGATCTGGTGCGCGGTAGACCTGCGCGACGGCAACCAGGCCCTGATCGACCCCATGACCCCCGACCGCAAGAGGAAGATGTTCCAACTGCTGGTCGACATGGGGTACAAGGAGATCGAGGTGGGCTTCCCCTCGGCCTCGCAGACCGACTTCGACTTCGTACGGCAGCTGATCGAGCAGGACCTCATCCCCGACGACGTCACCATCCAGGTCCTGACGCAGTGCCGCGAGCACCTGATCGAGCGGACCTTCGAGAGCATCCGCGGCGCCAAGCAGGCCATCGTCCACTTCTACAACTCGACATCGACGCTGCAGCGCCGCGTCGTGTTCGGCCTGGACAAGGACGGCATCACCGACATCGCCACGCAGGGCGCGCGGCTGTGCCTGAAGTACGCCGAGATGCACACCCCCGACACGGCGATCCGCTACGAGTACTCGCCGGAGTCCTACACGGGCACCGAGCTGGAGTACGCCGTCGAGGTGTGCGCGAAGGTCGCCGAGGTCATCCAGCCCACCCCCGAGTGGCCGCTGATCCTGAACCTGCCCGCCACGGTCGAGATGGCCACCCCCAACGTCTACGCCGACTCGATCGAGTGGATGCACCGCAACCTGCCCGAACCGCGAGTCGATCATCCTGTCCGTGCACCCCCACAACGACCGCGGCACCGGTGTCGCGGCGGCCGAACTGGCCGTGCAGGCCGGCGCCGACCGCGTCGAGGGCTGCCTGTTCGGCAACGGCGAGCGCACCGGCAACGTCTGCCTGGTCACGCTGGGCATGAACCTGTTCAGCCAGGGCGTGGACCCGGGCATCGACTTCTCCAACATCGACGAGATCAAACGCGCCGTCGAATACTGCAACCAGCTGCCGGTGCCCGAGCGGCACCCGTACGCCGGAGACCTGGTCTACACGGCGTTCTCCGGTTCGCACCAGGACGCGATCAAGAAGGGCTTCGCCCACCTGGAGGCCGACGCGGCCGCAGCGGGCGTGCCGGTGGACGAGTTCACTTGGGGCGTACCGTATCTGCCGATCGACCCGAAGGACGTGGGCCGCAACTACGAGGCGGTCATCCGCGTCAACTCGCAGTCCGGCAAAGGCGGCGTCGCGTACGTCATGCAGAGCGAGTACGGCTTCGACCTGCCGCGGCGCATGCAGATCGAGTTCAGCGGCGCGATCCAGCGGCACACGGACGCCTCCGGCAAGGAGGTCTCGACGACGGAGATCCACGAGATCTTCCGGCGCGAATACCACCCGGAGTACCAGCCGACGCCGCGCCTGGTCGTGGAGGACCACAACACCGCGCACTCGGGTGAGACGCTGACACTGGACGCGAGCATCGTCATGGACGGCGTCGAGCAGAAGATCTCGGGCACGGGCAACGGCCCGCTCTCGGCGTTCACCGACGCGCTGGCCACGGTCGGCGTGCACGTCGAGGTCCTGGACTACGCCGAGCACGCACTGTCGGCCGGCCAGCACGCCCAGGCCGCGTCGTACGTGGAATGCGCGATCGACGGCCGGACCGTATGGGGCGCAGGCGTGCACCCGAACATCGTCCTGGCCACGATGCGAGCGGTCGCCAGCGCCTACAACCGCGCTTAGCGGCGAGCTCGGCGCTTCGAACGTCAACGCCGTCGGGGCGGACCGCTTTCGCGATCCGCCCCGACGGCGTTGCAGTGGACTGCGCCGAGTCCGCCGCTGCGGTCAGAGGTCGAGGGTAGGCGGATCGTCACGGTGTCGCCCTCGTCGACGTTCGCGCTCTTGCGGACCGCCGCCTTCAGAGGGACGATGTACGCCCCGTTCTTGGGCCACAAGGAGGTCGTCCAGGAGGTCGCGTCGATGCGGGCGGTCACGGGCACCATGCCCCAGCCGTAGCTGACGACCTCGGACGCCGAGGCCAGTTCGCGGCAGCCCGCTTCGGGGACGGTCACGAAGTACCAGGGCGCGGGCCCGCGCCAGTGCCAGACCTCACCGCTGAACTCCAGTTCCATGATCCGAGCATACGAGCCGGGGCCGACGTTTCGGCCCGCGTGGTTCAGCGCTTGAGGGCGAGCCAGCCGCCGTCCACGGGCAGTTCGGCGCCGGTGACGTAACTGGCTTCGTCGGAGGCGAGGAAGGCGAGGGCGGCGGCGACCTCTTCGGGGCGGCCGATGCGGCCGATGAGTGTGCCGGCGCCTTCATAGGCGATGTCCTCTTCGGAGGTGCTCGCCCAGTGCGTGGTGAGGATGGGACCGGGGGCGATCGAGTTGCAGCGCACGTCGGGGGCGTATTCGACGGCGAGCTGGCGGATGAGCGCGCTGAGCCCGCCTTTGGCTGCGGCGTAAGCGGTGTAGCCCGGTTGCGAGCGGAGGGCGTGGACCGAGGAGATCGCGACGACCGCGCCGCGGGCGGCCCGCAGCGGTTCGATGAAGGTCTTCACGCCGAGGTAGGTGGCTTTCAAGGTGACGTCGACGGTCAAGTTCCAGTCCGGTTCGGACAGTTCGTGTGGCGCGCCGTTGACACTCGCGAAGGCGTTGGAGACCAGGACGTCGAGGCGGCCGTGGGCGCCCTGCACGGCCCCGGACAGGTCCGCCCAGTCGGCGGCGCTGGAAGCGTCGCAGCGGTGGAAGTGCACGGCGCCGTCGGTCTCCTCGACGATGCGGCGCCCGGCCTCCTCGTCCACGTCGGCGACGTACACGGTCGCGCCTTCGTCGGCGAGGCGGGCGGTGCAGGCCGCGCCGATGCCCTTGGCACCGCCGGTGACGACGGCGACTTTGCCTTCGAATCGGTTCATCGGCCCACCGTATCGCCCTGATCCGCGGGGCGGGATTCGGCGGCGCCGACGTCCGGCACCGCAATGGTATGACCTATTCTCGCCGAACGAGCATTCAAGGTGGAGGTAATTCATGACCGTCGCATTCGTCTCCGGCGCATCTCGCGGCCTCGGCGCCGTCATCGCACGACGCCTCGCCGCCGACGGGTTCGCCGTCGCGGTCAACTACGCGGCGGGCAAGGATCGGGCGGAGCAGGTCGTCGCCGACATCCGCACCGCGGGCGGGACCGCCGAGGCCTTCGGCGGCGACGTCACCGATGAGGCCGCGGTGCAGACGATGATCGAACGCGTCCGCGCCGAACTGGGCCCGGTGACCGTGCTGGTGGCCAACGCGACCGGCCCGCAGCCCGAGGTCGGCGTCGACCGGCTCGAATGGCGCGACCACCTGAACCAGTTGGAGTTCTTCGTCAAGAGCCCCACCCTGCTGCTCCGCGCGGTCCTGGCGGACATGCGCGCGGCGGGCGGCGGCCGCGTCGTCCAGATCGGCTCGGACATGTTCGAGCGCGCCCTCCCGGGCTTCTCCGCCTACAACGCCGCCAAAGGCGCGCAATGGGGGCTGACCCGCACGTGGGCGCGCGAACTGGGCGCCGACGGCATCACCGTCAACCTCGTCGCCCCGGGCTGGGTCCCGGTCGAACGACACGGCGAACTCACCGAAGCCGACCTCGCCGGCTACGTCGCCGAAGTCCCCATGGGCCGCATCGGCAAGCCCGACGACGTGGCCGCAGCGGTCGCCTACCTCGCCTCCGACACCGCGAGTTTCGTGACCGGCCAGCGGATCACGGTCAACGGCGGCCACACCATCGACTAGCGCACCGCCACCGCGACAAGGCTCAAGCCGATCCAGTTGGAGCCCAACGAGACCGCATCGATCAAGGCCGGGCGGCCAGGCTCAGCGTCGCCAAGCGGCGATGAGGTCCTCCGGCGACAGCACCTGGATCCCCTCCGCCGTGCTCCCCGCGCGCGACACGGCCAGCAGCGGCGTGGACTCGTCCGCGCCGGGCAGCTGGGACCGGTGCCGCTGGAGCTTGGCGAGGTCACGTTGATCGAACGGCTTGCGTTCCAACCATTTGACCGATCCGACGAAGCCGATCCGATTCGCCACCGGTCCCCGATCGGCTCCGACGAGGTCGATCTCCGGATCGTTCGTCCTGGTCCAGTACCCGCCGATCACCTCGGAGCCGGCGGGCAACCCGTCGAAGGCCAGCCACCACAGCGAGTCTCGCACCACCGGTTCGATCGCGCGCCCGCGCCAACTGGTCCACGATTCGCGAACCGCGCCCAGAACGCGGGCACCTCCGCCCCGTTCGACCTCGGCGATGTTCGGTCCCACGAATGCGAGCCAGAACCGCAGGTAGGGATCGGCGACCCGGTACCGCGTCAGACGACTCGGCTTCGTGGACAACGGCAATTCCGCGGCGACGATGCCGCGTTCGGTCAGCAGCTCCAGCGAACGCTTGAGCGAGGTCGGCTGGAGATCACCGGCCGCCCGACCGATGTTCGTGAACGTTCGCTCGCCGTGCCCGATGGCACTGAGTACTCGGCGAGCCTGAACTTCGGTGGGGAACTCGGCGGCGAGGGTCCGCTCGCCACTGACGAGAAGCGCCGAAGTCGGCGTTTGCAGTGCGTGCTCAAGGTAGGTCCAGATATCGGCGCCGTCGGGCCACTCTTCCAAGATCAGGGGCAGCCCGCCGGATACGAGGAAGGCGTCGAAGGCTTCGGGTGCGTCCAGACCGGTCAGATCGGCGACGTCGGCAGGGGTGAGCGGCGGCACCACCATTTCAGTCCCCCGCTGGTAGAACGGGCGGCCATAGGTGTTGAGCTGCTCCATCATCGCCACATCGGAGCCGACCAGGATCAGCAGCACCGGCAGCTTCGAAAGAAGGCGGTCGAATGCCTTCTGCAGGGACCCTTCGAAACCGGGGTCCTCTCGCGCGAGGTACGGCATCTCGTCGAGAACGACCACGACCGGCGTGTCCTCAGGCAGGGCGGCGGCGAGCATGGTGAACGCCTCGTTCCAGGACGCGGGCGTGCGGTAGTGCTCGAACTGCTCCTTTCCCGGCAGTGTCGATCGCCCGAGCTCCACGACGAAATCGGCCAGCTCTTCGGCCCTCGTCGTGCCGACGGCGGTGAAGAACAGGTGCGGGACGCCCGCCCGGGCGAGGAACTCGGCGATCAGGCGTGATTTTCCGACCCGACGACGACCACGGACCAGCAGCGCCTTGCCGGGACGGCCGGTACGACTGCCTTCCTTCACCCCGGTGAACAGGCGATCGAGAGACTCCAGCTCCCTCTGGCGCCCGATGAATCCGTCCAATGCCGCCTCCAGCGAGATTTGACTATCATCGACGTTACTATCATTGATGATAGTAACGTCGATGTTGGCAACATCAAATGTGGGTCAAGTTGCCGCCGGTCACCGATAGGCGGAGCTCTGGAGGGTGTAGAGCTCGGCGTAGGCGCCTTGTCGAGCCATGAGTTCCTCATGGGTGCCGGTCTCGGCGACGCGGCCCCCTTCGAGGACGACGATCAGGTCGGCCATCGAGACCGTTGAGAAGCGGTGAGAGACGAGGACGGTGACCGTGCCGCGCTGGCGGCCCGCGTGGACCTCTTCGGCGAAGCGTTCGAAGAGGGCGTGCTCGGTCTGGGGGTCGAGGGCCGCGGTCGGTTCGTCGAAGACGACCAGGAGCGGTTCGGCGCGCATCCGGCCGCGGCCGATGGCGAGCTTCTGCCATTGGCCGCCGGAGAGGTCGGTGCCGTCGTCCCAGCGGGCGCCCAGGCGGGTGTCGAGTCCCGCGGGGAGATCCTCGAGGATGTCGTCGGCGCCGGCGCGGACCATGGCGGCGCGGACCTTCTCGTCGTCGAAGCCGCCCTTCAGATCGCCGATGCCGACGGTCTCGCGGGCGGTGAACTCGAACTTGGTGAAGTCCTGGTACGTCGCGCCGATGCGCTCGCGCCACTCGTCCACAGCGAAATCGGTCAATGGCTTGCCGTCGACGGTGATCGCGCCGGCGGTGGGCTGGTAGAAACCGGACAGGAGCTTGACGAGGGTGGTCTTGCCCGCCCCGTTCTCGCCGACGAGGGCGACCACTTTCCCGGCGGGGAGATCGAGGTGGACGTCGTCGAGCGAAGGGCGCTTCGACTCGGGATAGGCGAACGAGACGCCGTCGAGGCGGATGCCCGTTTCGAGGCGCACGGGAATCGCCGCGGGTTCGGCAGGGCCGCCGGACTCGTCGGCGTAGTCGCGCAGCCAGGCGATCCGCTTGCCGAGCCTGCCCAGGCGCAGCAGCAACGCGGTATGGAACGCGAGGGCTCCGGCGTTGCCGGCCACCAGGCCGACGAGCCCGACGAGGAGGATCACGTCTCCGGCGGACGCCTGGCCGCGGATGGCGAGGTAGAGGACGAAGCCGATCCCGGTCGCCATGCCGAAGGCCGTCAGCAGGCCTTCGAAGGTGGCCGCGCGGGCGGACCGCCACTCGCCCTTGTTCCGTTCGTCCACTACGGACTTACCGGCTTCGTCGTGACGGCGGGCGAGTTCGGCGGCGGAGCCGAAGATCCGCAGTTCCTTGCCGGACTCGGCGAGGGTCGCGACCTCGAACAGGTGGCGGCGCTTGCGCTCGGGGGCGCTCGTGGCCTCCATGACCTTGACTTCGATGTCGTTGGCGCGCTTGGCGACGACCATGGCCCCCAGCGAGAGCAGGGGGAAGAGGAGCAGCAGCAGGTGGACCTGGGCGAGCAGGACGCCGCCGACCGCGATCGTCACGAGCGCCCGCAGCCACTGGATGAGCGTGTTCATGCCGCCGCCGAGCAGCCAGCGGTCCTCGCGGATGCGCTGCACCTCGTCGAGGTGGTCGGAGCGCTCGTGGTGGTCGAGCCCCGGCGGGTTCCCCATGAGCGCCATGATCTCCCGGTCGGCGGCGCGGTTGGTGTGGTCGAGGACGAGGAAGACGAGCCTGACGTACCAGAAGACGCTCGACCAGATCACCGCGATGCCGAGCCCGAGCCCGGCGGCCGCGAGGTACGCGGTCTCGGTCTGTCCGTTCTGGACGGCGTCGATGATGACCTTGGTCAGGTAGACCAGCAGCGGGACCGTGACGCCTTCGAGCACGCCGAGGGCGAGCTGGGTGATGATGGCCCGCGGGTGGGCCCGGTAGCCGACGGACAGGCCTTGGCGCAGGCCCCGCCACCAGGTCTTGAAGGATGTCAACATGAGTACTCCTGAACGGTGCGAGGGGTCAGCGGGCGAGGCGGGAGGCCTGCAGGGTGAACGCTTCGGCGTAGCGGCCGCCGAGGGCCATCAGCTCCGGGTGGGAGCCGTCCTCGACGACCTTGCCGCCGTCGAGGACGACGATCCGGTCGGCGCGGCGGACCGTGGAGAAGCGGTGCGAGATGACGATGGTCGTCAGCCCCGCGGTGATGTCGAGGAACTGCTCGTAGAGCTCGGCTTCGGCGCGCACGTCGAGCGCGGCCGCGGGCTCGTCCAGGATGAGGACCTTCGCGCCGCCCTGGACGGCGAACAGGGCGCGGGCCAACGCGATCCGCTGCCATTGGCCGCCGGAGAGGTCGGTGCCCTCCGCGTACTCGCTGGAGAGGATCGTGTCGAGTCCATTGGGGAGCGATTCGATGAGTTCACGGATGCCCATGGGCTCGCAGGCCTTCCAGATCCGATCCGTGTCGTCCGCCAGGTGAGGGGCGCCCAGGACGATGTTGTCCCGCACGCTGAGCTGGTAGCGGGTGAAGTCTTGGAACAGGGCCGACAGGCGGGTGCGCCAGAGCGCCGGATCGACGTCGGCGACGTTCATTCCGTCCACAGTGATCTTCCCGCTCGTCGGGGCGTAGAAGCCGGAGAGGAGCTTCACGAGACTGGTCTTCCCGGCCCCGTTGTGTCCCACGACGGCCAGTGAGGTCCCGGCCTCGATGTCGAGGTCGAGGCCTTCGATGACGGGCCGCTCGGCACCGGGATAGGCGAAGGCGACGTCTTCGAAGCGGATGGTGCGCTCCGGCGCGGCCGCGGGCAGGTCGGCCGACGGGGCCTCTTCGGCGGTCAGCTTTGCGTCGAGCGCGAGGACCTTCGGCACCGGCAGCGATCCGAAGGAGACGAACGCGGCCACGTCGTCGAATGCGGAGAAGTTGAACATGCCGGTGAGCGCGACCATGAAGACGCCGATGGCGCCGAACGCGACCAGGCCGGTGAGGCCGGCGTCCACCAGGAGCAGCGCAGTGGTCGCGGTGAGGGCGAGGAGCGAGCCGACGACGATGACCGCGGTGCGCACGCGGACCCGCTCGTGACGCCTCGAGTGGGCCATGCGCTCGGTCCACTGCCGGTCGTAGCGGTCGAAGAGCCAGCCCATGAGGCCCCAGACGCGGATCTCCTTGGCGGGGGCGGCCGTGATGGCGAGGTCGCGCAGGTATTCGGTCTCGCGCATCTCGGTCGAGCGCATATAGGTGGTCTTGCCGACGCGGGCGTACTCGGCCTGCATCAGGATGAAGATCGCGGGCCAGGCGACGAACCACGCCAGGCCCACCCAGACGTTGAAGAAGGCGAGGACCACGGCCGCACCGGCGGCGGCCAGGAACTGCGGGGCGATCGCGGCCAGGCCCTGGACGGCGCGCTCGGGCCGGATGAAGTCGGCACCGAGCTGGCGGGCGATCCGCAGCAGGGCGAGGACGTCGTCGTCTTCGAGGTGCGCGATGCCGACGGGGCGGGCGACGGCGGCGACGAGGCGGTTCTGGAGGAGCAGTTCGAGTTCGCGGCCGAGGTTCTGGGCGTTGGCGCGGTGGAAGTTGTCCACGAGGCGCCCGGCGAGGAGGGCCGAGGCGCCGACGATCAGGAAGAGGTAGGCGCGCTGGGCTTCTGGCGAGCCGGGGCCGCCCGCGGCGGCGGCCGGGACGGCGCCGATGAGGAGGCCGGTGGCGATGGTCATCGCGAGCGGCAGCGCGGCGGTGAGGACGGTGGTCACGGCGAAGAGGGCGGTGCGGGGGCGGCTGATCTGCGGCACGAGCCGCACAACGGCGAGCACGGCCCGAGCGGCCTCGAAGCGCACCGCCGGAGGATTGGGGGGTGTCATTTGAATCCGTTCATGACGTCACGATGACTGTTCGATGACACCATAGCGGATCCAGAAAGCGCTCGCAACCCCATTACCCAGGGACAGCGGAGAGGCGGCGCTTTGGAGACGCGGGGACACGAAACGAGGGCAGGGGGGAGGAGACCGGAAGCCGGAGCGCGGGCCCCCGGCACAAGGGTGACTTGGGGGTCCGACATTTTCGGCGGGCTTCGAGAGCCCTCGCCAGGCGGTTTTCGCGCACGGCGAACGCCGCCTGGAGCCGGAGCGCGGGCCCCCGGCACAAGGGTGGCGCGGGGGTCCGACAATCCGGGGCGCCACTGCCGCGCCCCTGCTCCACTTCACCCGTTCGGTACCGCGGGTAGTGTTGAGCCTCGTGTCAGCGCCCAATCTCGTCAACCTCGAAACCGTCTCCAAGGCCTACCCCGATCAGGTGGTCCTCGACGCGGTCTCTCTCGGCATCGCCGCAAGTCAGCGCGTCGGCGTCGTCGGCCGCAACGGTGACGGGAAGTCGACGCTGCTGCGCCTCATCGCCCGCGCCGACGAGCCCGACTCGGGCCGCGTGGTGCACACCGGCGGCACCCGCGTCGCCGTCCTCGGCCAGACCGACTCGCTCGACGACGCCGCCTCCGTGCGCGACCAGCTCTTCGGCGACGCCGACGCCCACGAGTGGGCCTCGCTC
Source organism: uncultured Actinomycetota bacterium (assembly GCA_963740955.1). GTDB lineage: Bacteria > Actinomycetota > Actinomycetes > Mycobacteriales > Micromonosporaceae > Glycomyces. Next base: position 131,937 of record CAVUGC010000020.1, on the reverse strand, counting down.
CGCGCGCGTCCGCGAGATCCTCACCGGCCTCTTCGGCGGCCTCGACGCGCCCGTCCTCCCCGAAGGCCTCGACTCACCGATCGGCGTCCTCTCCGGCGGCGAGCGCCGCCGCGTCGACCTCGCCCGGGTCCTCTCCGACGACGCCGACCTCCTGCTCCTCGACGAGCCCACGAACCACCTCGACATCGAGGGCATCGCCTGGCTCGCCGCGTACCTGAACGCCACCCGCGCGGCGATCGTGGTCGTCACCCACGACCGGTGGTTCCTCGACGAGCTCTGCGACCGGATCTGGGACGTCCAGCGCGGCAACGTGTTCGAGTACGACGGCGGCTACACGGCCTACGTCCTCGCCCGCGCCGAGCGCGAGCGCCAGGCGAACCTCGCCGAGGAGAAGCGCCAGAACCTCATGCGCAAGGAGCTCGCGTGGCTCCGGCGCGGCGCCAAGGCCCGCACCGGGAAGGCGAAGTTCCGCGTCGACGCCGCGAACGAGCTGATCGCGAACGAGCCGCCGCCGCGCGACACCGCCGAGCTGGTCAGCTTCGCGACCGGCCGCCTCGGCAAGACCGTCTTCGAGGCGAAGGACGTCACGGTCAAGGCCGGCGACCAGACCCTCCTCGAGAACCTCGACTGGATCCTGGGCCCGGGCAAGCGGGTCGGGCTCCTCGGCGTCAACGGCGCCGGCAAGACCTCGCTGCTGCGCACCCTCGCCGACGCGCTCGACGACAAGCAGCCCGCTCACGGGCGCATCAAGGTCGGCCGCACCGTGAAGCTCGCCTGGCTGACCCAGCACATGGAGGACCTCGACGGCTCCTGGCGCGTGCTCGAGGCGATCGAAGTGGTCGCCAAGCGGGTCCAGTTGGGCAAGAAGGAGATGTCGGCCGGGCAGCTCGCCGAGCGCCTCGGCTTCATCGGCGGCAAGCAGCGCACCTTCGTGCGCGACCTCTCCGGCGGCCAGCGCCGCCGCCTCCAGCTCGCGCGCCTGCTCATGGCCGAGCCGAACGTGCTGTTCCTGGACGAGCCCACGAACGACCTGGACATCGAGACGTTGACGCAGCTCGAAGACCTGCTCGACGACTGGGCGGGGACGATGGTCGTGGTGAGCCACGACCGGTACTTCACCGAGCGGGTGGCCGACGAGACGTGGGCGCTGCTGGGCGACCGGCGGCTGCGGATGCTGCCGCGCGGGATCGAAGAGTACCTGGAGCGGCGCGCCGACAAGGTGAAGAACGCGGCGCCGCAGGCGAAGGGCGCGCCCACGAATGCGCCCAAATCGCCCGCCGCGGTCGACCGGGCGACGCAGAAGGAGCTGTCGAAACTGGAGCGGCGCCTCGAGAAGGTCGAGGAGAAGATCGCCTCGATCCACACCGCCATGGCGACGTTCGCGACCGACCCGGGAAAGCTCTCGGAGTTGCAGGAGCAGTTGACGGCGCTCCAGACCGAACGGGACGGCATCGAAGAGCGTTGGATGGAGCTCGCCGACTAGCAGGTTCGCTCGGGCTGGGGCGCTGTGCCTGGGGTGCGGTGCTTTCGCGCCGCCTTGCGGGTGCCGAGGGTCGGAGCGGAGGATGTTCGGTGGCCATCCTCCTGCCCCGTGGGCAGGTCATGGTGAGCAGCAGCGGGTTCGAGACGAGTTCGCGCAGCTGCCGGCTGTCGCCCATGTGCTTGAGGAGCCGTCCGGCGTCCCTGTCGGACTGGACTCGCACGGCGCGGCCGGTGCGCTCGGCCTCCTGGCAGCGCACCACATAGCACCACTGCCGCACGAACTGCTGGATCTGGGGCCACTCGAAGCGCTTGACGCGCACGGTGTCGGAATCGGCCAGAACGGTGTTGTCGAGTCCGGGGCCGCGGGAGGTGACCACGAAGCGGCACTTGGGGTAGCACTCGGTCTGGGCTTTGATCCAGCGCGCGACCTCTTGGCGCGCTTCGACTCCCGCGGTCTCGTCGAGCCCGTCGAGCATGACCAGGGCCCGCCCGGTCTCGAGGCGCTGCCTGACGCCTTCGGCGATGGACCGGTGGCGCAGCGCCGGGGTCTCCTCCAGCAGGGAGGCGACCGTGACCGCGGAAGGGTCGTCGAGGATCGTCTCGACGTGGTCGCGGAGGTAGATCAGCACCGGCAGCCGGCGCCGGATGGCGCCCCGGTTCTGGCAGAGCTGGAGTGCGGTGTGGCGCAGGATGGTGGTCTTGCCCGCGCCGGGCGGGCCGACCACGACGACGAGGCGGCGATCGGGGGCCTCCAGCACTTCGAGCAGCGATTGCCCGCTGTGGCTGTCGGCGTGGCGGTCGGGGCGGACGAGTCCGGCGGCGACGTGCAGTTCGGGCAGCCGCATCGCGTAGGGCCCGCGGGCGGTGAGGCCGTAGAGCTGGACTTCGGCCACGTGCTCGGCGAGCTGGGCGATGTAGAGGCGCCGCTGCCGGGCGAGCCACAGCAGGCGGTGCGGATCGACCTTCTTGGCCGCGCGCTTGGCCCAGCGCCGCCCGACCTCTTCGCCCACCAGGCCGAGGAAGCCGAGGAGGATCAGGAGGACCGCCGATCCGCTCAATGCCGGGACGCTCATCGGGATGCGGTCGCGCACCTGCTCCCAGAACACGGTGACCAGGAGGACCGTGGGCCCCAGGGTCAGCATGCCCTTGGAGACGGCTTTGCGCAGCCGCGCGCGCTTCGCGGGTACTGGTGGTCGCGGGTCGGGGTCGGTCATGGGCCTCCCGTCGATCGGCCTGTCCTTCACCAAGAGTAGGGGATTCGCGCCATTCGGACGGGACCGTCGCTTCAGGGTGGGCAATGCCTGATTTTCCCGCATTGACGAATTGATGATGATTCGTCCACGTTGAACAGCGAAACGGGAGGCGAAATGGTGCATTGTACTCGGAGCGACCGTTCCAATACCGGTTGGTAACCGACTCTTCATTCACTGATTTATGGGCATCTTCCAGGGTCTTCACTTTCCGTTGTGATGTCCATAACCTCATGATGAAAGCCCGAAAAGGACCGGTTCCACCGAACCGCACCCTGCGCGGCGGTGCGCCCCCGTCTATCTCTTGCGCACCAAGGCGTCTGAACCGAGAGGGAGTACCCCCCTATGACCGTCTCGCACCATCTCGTCCGCCGCGCCGCGGCCGCCTCATTGGCGGGCGCCGCGGCTCTAGCCACGGTCACGTTCAGTGGCCTTGCCGCGCAAGCCGATCCGGCCGCCCAGATCTTCGGCGCCGACTCCCCCGACGCCATCGGCGGCGAGTACATCGTCGTCATGGACGACGCCGCCGCCTACCGCGAGGCCGACGAGATCGCCGGTGACGCAGGCGCATCGATCATCGACGACTACGACGAGGTCACCTCGGTCCTCGTCGGCGCCACCGAAGCCGAAGCGCTCGAACTGGCCGCCGCCGACGGCGTGGCCTTCGTCGAGCAGAACGCCGTGGTCTCCATCGACGCCGTGCAGACGCCCGCCACCTGGGGCATCGACCGGATCGACCAGCCGGACCTGCCGCTGAGCGGGAGCTACGAGTACCTCGGCACCGGCTCGGGCGTCCACGCCTACATCGTCGACACGGGCATCAACGCGACGCACGCCGAATTCACCGGCCGGGTCGGCGCGGGCTACGACTTCATCCAGAACGACTCGACCCCGCAGGACGGCAACGGCCACGGCACCCACGTCGCCGGCACCGTCGGCGGCACCACCTACGGCGTCGCCAAGAACGTGACCCTCCACGGCGTCCGCGTCCTCGACAACGCCGGCTCCGGCACCACCGCCGGCGTCGTCAACGGCATCAACTGGGTCGCCGCCAACGCGATCAAGCCCGCCGTCGCCAACATGAGCCTCGGCGGCGGCTACTCCGCCTCGCTCAACAACGCCGTCGAGTCCGCTGTGGACGCCGGGGTGACCTTCGCGGTCGCCGCCGGGAACGAGGACCAGGACGCCTGCAACGTCTCCCCCGCCTCCGCGCCGTCCGCGATCACCGTGGCCGCCAGCGACAACACCGACACCCGCGCCTCCTTCTCCAACTTCGGGTCCTGTGTGGACGTGTTCGCGCCGGGCGTGGGCATCACCTCCTCCTGGATCGGCTCGAACTCGGCCACCAACACCATCTCGGGCACCTCGATGGCCTCCCCGCACGTCGCCGGGGCCGTCGCGGTCTACCTGGGCCTCAACCCGTCCGCCACGACCGACGCCGTCGCCTCCTGGGTGACCGGCAACGCCGGGGAGAACAAGATCTCCGACGCCCAGGGCAGCCCGAACCTGCTGCTGTACACGGGCACCGGCGGCGGCACCGACCCCGAGCCGAGCGACTGCGCCGCCACCAAGTCGACCGCCACCGCGATCGCCGACCGCGCCACGGTCAACTCGACCCTGGCGCTCACCTGCGACGGCAACGCCCGCAGCAACAGCACCGTGGCCGTGAACATCACCCACACCTACCGCGGGGACCTCGCGATCTACCTGATCGCCCCCGACGGCTCGAGCTACACGCTCAAGACCTCCTCGAGCGGCGACTCGGCCGACAACGTCATCGCGACCTACCCGGTGAATCTCTCCAGCGAGACCGCAACGGGCACTTGGACCCTGCGGGTCGTCGACGCCTATGCCGGGGACTCCGGGACGCTCAACTCCTGGACCCTCGAGCTTTAGTTCCCCCCGCACAACTGAATAGCGGGAACCGCGGGCGGGCCCTACCCGTCGACCGCCGCAGCCGAGAGCGCGACCTGGAGCCGTCGCCCGAGGTGACGCAGCGACCGGGCCCGCCCCGCGGCCCCGCACCGCGAACGCCGGGCGTCACGAACCTGCCTTCGCACACAGAGACTCGGCGAGAGCCGATCCGGTCCCCACTTCGGCGCCGGCCGAATCCGAATCGATCCCCGTCACCCTCATTCCCGTCTCGGCCCTGGACCGGCCGGGACCACCCGAAGGGAACACTGTCCATGTCACGCAAGCACAGTTCTTCAGACAAGCGCAGCACCATCGCGGCGGCCGCCATCGGCGTCGCCGCATTCACCGCACTCTCCTTCACGGCCACGGCGGCTCAGGCGCAGCCGCAGCAGGGCCGGATCGTCGGCGAGGACGCCCCGGGCGCCATCGCGGGCGAGTACATCGTCGTCCTGGAGGACGGCACCTCGGTCGCGAACGCCGTCGACAGCGTCCAGGGCGAGGAGGTCGTGGAGACCTTCGGCGAGATCGACGCGTTCCTCATGGAGGCCAGCGAGAGCGAGGCGAAGGAACTCGCCGCCGAGGACGGCGTGGCCTTCGTCGAGCAGAACGCGGTCGTCTCGATCGCGGCGACCCAGACGGGCGCCACGTGGGGCATCGACCGGATCGACCAGCGCAACCTTCCCCTGTCGGGCACCTACACGTACAACTACACCGGCCGCGGCGTCCACGCTTACATTGTGGACACCGGCATCAACTCGACCCACACCGAGTTCACCGGCAGCATCGGCAACGGCTACGACTTCGTCTCGAACGACGCCACCCCGCAGGACGGGAACGGCCACGGCACGCACGTCGCCGGCACCGTCGGCGGCACCATTTACGGTGTGGCCAAGGACGTCACGCTCCACGGCGTGCGCGTCCTCGACAACGCCGGCTCCGGCACCACCGCCGGGGTCATCAACGGCATCAACTGGGTCGCGGCGAACGCGATCAAGCCGGCCGTGGCGAACATGAGCCTCGGCGGCGGCTTCTCCTCGGCGCTGAACAACGCGGTCGCGGCGGCGGTCTCCTCGGGCGTGTCCTTCGTGGTCGCGGCCGGCAACGAGAACACCAACGCCTGCAACCGCTCCCCCGCTTCAACCCCGTCGGCGATCACCGTCGGCGCGACCACTTCCACCGACGCGCGGGCGAGCTACTCCAACTACGGCACCTGCCTGGACGTCTTCGCGCCGGGTTCGAGCATCACCTCGGCGTGGCGCACCAGCAACACGGCGACCAGCACCATCTCGGGCACCTCGATGGCCTCCCCGCACGTGGCGGGCGCGGTCGCACTGTACCTGCAGGCCAACCCCGGTGCGTCGACTTCGGCGGTGTCCTCCTGGATCACCTCGAACGCGACCACCGGCGTCGTGACCGGCGCGGGCACCGGCAGCCCGAACCGGCTGCTGTACACCTTGTAATCCGCTGATCGGGCCCGCCGCGGGCCGTCGATCCGCATGAGGCCTTGCGCTCTGTGAGCGCAAGGCCTCTCTCCGTTTGTCCTGTATAGACCAAAGGCAAGGAAATGCTCATTCAGTGATCTGTTGTTGCGATACGGGGGGTTTACACAGTTTGTTCTAAGGCTTATGGTCAGTGCCAGGGCCTGACGGCCCGTCGCAGAGCCGCTGGGCCCGGACGGGTGATGCGGGCCGGGCCACCCCCGGCTCGGTCCGCGCCGCCGGCCTCACCACCCTCCCCCCGGGGACGGCCACCCCCAAGCAGGTGCCGGCCCCGCACAACCGAAGGAGTTCCTCTTGTCTACGGCAGGAACGAAACGGCGCTTCAAGGCCGCCGCCGCGATCGCCATCGCGGGCGCGGCGGCCGGAGGCTCGCTCATCGCGGCCACGGCGTTCGCCAACGCAGAAGAGACCCCGGCACCCGACGCCAGTGACCTCATCATCGGCGCCGACTCCCCCGACGCGATCGCCGGCGAGTACATCGTCGTCCTCGAAGACCAGGCCGCCGACGCCACCGGCGGACTCAACACGCTCGCCGACGACCTCGGCGTCACCCTCGACGTCGAGGACACCCTCGGCATCGTCGACGGCTACGTCGCCGAGATGAGCGAGGCCGAAGCCGTCGAGCTGGCCGCCGACGACGCGGTCGCCTACGTCGAGCAGAACCAGTACGCGCACGCCTCCGAGGTGCAGGCCGACCCGCCGTCGTGGGGTCTGGACCGCGTCGACCAGGACGCGCTGCCGCTCGACGCGTCCTATGAGTACACCCAGTCCGGCACGGGCGTCGAGGCGTTCGTCCTCGACACCGGTCTGAACACCACCCACCAGGAGTTCGAGGGGCGCGTCGGCGAGGGTTACGACTTCATCGACGACGACGCCGACCCGTCGGACTGCCACGGCCACGGCACCCACGTCGCCGGCACCATCGGCGGTTCCACCTACGGCCTCGCCAAGGACGTCACGATCCGTCCGGTCCGCGTCCTCGACTGCCAGGGCTCCGGCTCTTACGCCGCGATCATCGGCGGCATCGACTGGGTCGCCGAGAACGCCGGTGAGTCCGCCGTCGCCAACATGAGCCTCGGCGGCTCGTTCAGCCAGGCCCTCAACGACGCGATCGCCGGTGCGGTCGAGTCGGGCGTGACCTTCGCGATCGCCGCGGGCAACGAGGGCCAGGACGCGTGCAACGTGTCCCCGGGCTCGGAGCCGACCGCGATCACCGTGGGCGCCACCGATGAGGACGACGCGGCCGCTTCGTTCTCGAACTTCGGCGAGTGCGTCGACATCCTCGCCCCGGGCGTGGGCATCACGTCGGCGTGGATCGACGGCGACGACGCCGAGAACACCATCTCGGGCACCTCGATGGCCACCCCGCACGTCGCGGGCGTCGCTGCCCTGTACCTGGAGACGAACCCCGGCGCCACCCCGGATGAGGTCGCTACCGCCCTCACCGAGGGTGCTCTGGCCGACGCCGTGAGCGGCGTCAACGGCAGCCCGAACCTGCTGCTGAACACCGCCTTCCTGGCCGGCTGACAGCGAGAGTGGAACGCTGAGGCGTTCCGAAGTCAAGGCCCGCAAGGGATGAGCAGACAGGGGCCGGTGCCGAGAGGCACCGGCCCCTTCTTCGTGCCGTCGGGCAGGTGACCGGCGCCGATGTTCGCCGGTCCTCGTTCGCCGCGCAGCCGGAAGTAGCGCGCCCGCGCACCCGCATCACCCGGAGCGGCACACCGGCGGAGGTCGGCCGCATCGCGAGTCCGCTTCGCCTGAGTGGCACCGAACCTGCGCCGTGCCGCCAGGCAGTCGGCCGCATCGCCCGTCCTCCCTCCCACTCCCGCCGCGCCTCCTCCGTTCTGCTCCACCTCGGTGATCCGGCCCACTTCGACTGACGAGAACCAACCAACCGGTTGGTAAAGTAAAATTATGAGTTCGAGTTCCCGAGAACAGATCGTCGAGGCCGCCCTGGAGCGGCTTCGCACCGGCGCGAGCGTCTCGCTCGCGTCCGTCGCCGACCAAGTCGGCCTGAGCAAACCCGGCGTCATGTACCACTTCCCCACCAAGGAAGCGCTCATGATCGCCCTCATCGACCATGTCCTCGACACCTGGGAGCGGGAGCTCACCGCCCGCCTCCGCGTTCCCGCCGAGCAGGCCGACGTCCGCGAGCGCTACCGCGCTTACCTCCACTGGACCTTCGAGGGCGAGTTCGATCCGGGCGACCTCGTCGTATTCGCCGACATGCGGCTGCGGCCGCTCCTGACCGCGCACTGGGCCGAGCGGATCGGCCCCTGGATCACACTGCCCGCCGACCTCCCAGCCGAGAAGCGGGCCCGCCTCACCGCGGCGCGGCTCATCGCCGACGGTCTCTGGATCGACGACGCCCTCGCCATGCACTCGGTCGGACCCGAAGAGCGCCAAGCACTCCTGGCCGTCGCCGACGACCTCTTGGAAGTGAAGTCATGAAAGCCTGGTTCCTCCTCGCCGGCGCGATCCTCAGCGAAGTGACCGGCTCGCTCTCCCTCAAGGCCGCCACCGAGCAGCCCCTCTGGTACATCCTCGTCGCGGTCGGATTCACGAGCACGTTCGTCTTCCTGACCGGTGTCCTGAAGGAGGGCATGAACCTCGGTGTCGCCTACGGCATCTGGGGCGCGATGGGCGTGGCCATCACCGCGACGATGGGCGCGGTCCTCTACGGCGAGCCGTTCACCGGGCTCATGCTCGTCGGCATCGCCCTCGTCATCGGCGGGGTTCTCACAGTCGAACTCGGCTCGCAGCACGCGGCCAAGACCAACGCCGCACCCCGCAGCACCGAACCGGAAGGGGCCCAATAATGGCCTGGCTGTATCTCACCGCGGCGATCCTGACCGAAGTCACCGCCACACTCTCGCTCAAGGCCGCCGCCGACGGCAAGAAAGCCTGGTACGCGGTAGTGGTCCTCGGCTACCTGTTCGCGTTCGCCGCCTTGTCGTTCGCCCTCGGAGAAGGGCTCGGCATCGGTGTCGCCTACGGCATCTGGGCCGCGGCGGGCGTCGCCCTCACCGCGATCGCCAGCCGCTTCCTGTTCAAGGAACCGCTCACGCTGATCATGGGCGCGGGAATCGCCCTGATCGCGGCCGGAGTATTGATCATCGAGCTCGGCGGCGCCCACTGACACCAGACCACTGGTCGCTATAGGAAGGCATGCGAGCAGGCAAGATAAGCAATGTTCGCGAAGTTATCCACAGGTCGGAAAATAGTTCTTGGCGGAAGTGACCGGACATGTGATCGTTAGTAGAGAAAAAACGTCGATTTCGCCGGTGGTGGAGGAAGTGCGGATCGGCGGCCGGTGCAGGTAGGACCGGCGGCATAGTGGGAATCCCGGGAGCCGCCCCCGAAGACCGCGCGCGGAGGCCTCCGCGCGCGGCTCCTACCGGCACACCTCGCGAGGTAAATCGCGGGCGGATCGCCACCAGCGATCCGCCCGCACCAACACCTCGCAAGGCAGCATCGCCCGAAGCGATCGATCGCCGAATACCGGCAAGAACGACTGCGCCAGAACAACACCGGAGCGCTGCCGCAGATCGAGCGAATCGCGACCGGACGCGCAACATGGCCCAGGCAGTTGAAGGTTCGAAAACCTGCCCGCTCCAGCGCCCGGTCCTGAGCGCGATTCGCGTCCCGATACTTGATGCACCGCCCGTTCGGTCGGTAATAATGTCTCAGAGCGCGCCGACTGGAGCGACTGCGAATCGGAGGTTCCTTCAATGACATTGCTGTTGGTGCCCTACCACCTTGACGAACTCCTGCCAGAGCAAGAGTTCCCGGTCCTCGCCGACCGAGTCGTAACGAAGGACTTGCACGGCGAGGGCCTCTGGACCCGCCTCGCAGGCCTGTACGACCTGGTCGGCGACGCCGTCGCCACCGCGAAGCAGCCCGCCGTCGTCACCGCGGACTGCACCGTCGCGCTCGGCGTCGTGGCCGGTCTGCAGCGGCAGGGCATCGACCCGGCGGTCATGTGGTTCGACGCGCACGGCGACCTCCATACGCCGGACAGCAGCGCCTCCGGCTACCCGGGCGGCATGGTCCTGCGGATGCTCCTCGGTGAAGGCGACCAGACGGTCGCCGAGACCCTCGGCCTGACGCCGATCCCGGCCGAGCGGGCGGTGCTGGTCGACGCGCGCGACCTGGACGCACCGGAGGTCGAATACCTGTCGACCAGCGCCGTTCAGCGCGTGCCGGTCGATGCCGCCCAAGCGCCCGAGGGGCCGATCTACCTCCACATCGACCTCGACGTGCTCGGCTCCGGATCCCTTCCGGGCCTGCGATACCCGGTGGGAGACGGCCCCGACCCGGACCGAGTCCGCGACGCCGCCCTCCGGATCCTCGACACCGGCCGCGTGGCCGCGATGACGGTGGCCTGCACCTGGAAGCCCGGTGCGGGGGCACCTGCGGCGGCGCAGAGGCTCGTAAGCGAACTGCTCGCCGCCGCACCGAAGATCGCGCAGTAGCGAGTCGTCGTAAGACCGAGTTACCGAACGAAAGAGCCGGTCGAGGCCCCACCTGGCCTCGACCGGCTCTTCTGAGCTTCGCGATCCACCCGGGGGCAGGTCGACCGGATCGCGAAGCAGCTCAGGGACTTCCGCAAGGATGCTGCGGCGCTCTTCCTCAGTAGCGTTCGACGAGGTGTTCACGTCCCGCCGGCGGTTCATAGGTTTCAGGCCAGAAGTCGACCACGCGGACGACTTGCCCGGCCTCGTCGAGGTCGAGCCAGATGCAGGCGTCCTGGTGTTCCTCCCCTACACGGGCATCGACCCAGGCAGCGGCTCGCCGTCCTTCTGCGACCAGGCGGTGCACGACCAGATGCCAGTCACCCGGGTACTCCTGGTTGAACCGGAGGAACTTGTCGCGGCCGGTGATGCGTTCCCGGGTCTGGGGCATCTCGTAGACCACGTCTGCGGCGAGCAGCTCGGTCAAGGCCGTCCAGTCGCGAGCTTCAAGGCTGTCGAAGTACGCCTGAGCAGTGATTCTGGTGTCGGTCACGGCAATACTGTAGTGGGGTGCGCTGAGGTCGGGCTGATGGCGATGGGGCCGGTCCTCGATAATGCTGGACAACGTTCCTGGCGGCATCGGCCGCCGCGATCATCCTTCTGGAGATGCCATGACGCATTCGTCCGACGCCGCAACTCCCGCCCCCTCTCATCCCGGTCCCCTGTACTCGAAGATCGAGGACCCGTTGGGGCGCACCTACTTGCGATTGCTGGCGCGTCCTGACGGGAAGGACATGGTCTATCGGATCTCCGGCTCGGTCTATGCCGACATCCCCGGCGACACGCTCGCCCCCGCGCTGCGGCATGGCACCAGGCTGTTCGGCTTCGAGGGCTACAACATCCGCCGCTTCCACCGTGAAGCCGGCACCGATCGGCTGTGGTTGCTCACTCGCGAGATCGTCTTCTACACCGACCCGGCCGCGCCGACCACGATCCTCACCAGGTGGACCAACCCTCTCGACGGTCGCACCTACCCGGTGGCGCCGGTCAACAACGCGTCGGTCAGCCAGGGGCCCTTCACGATCGGCGAAGACTTCACCGGTCCGCCCCCGCACTCTGCGCACGGCACCTTCAATTGGCGGCTCGACATCCCGCCCCGCACCGATCTCGGCGCGACACTCGGCGAGGAGTTCGGGCTCGCGGAGGGGATCTACACGAGCTGGGAGCTGTTCGACTTCCAGGTCGACGCGAGGGAAGTCGACCGTTCCGGGAGCGGTGGCCGGATTCCGAAGGGCGCCATGCCGGTGACCTCGTCGTGGACTCGTACGGGCCCGGTCCCGCCGTTCATGGGCATCGCCGAGTCGCAGGCGCGGGTCCGCATGGTCTACCACACCCGCAACTGGAGCCTGGACGGCTTCGCGGACGTCGAGCCCTGGCTGCGGGATGCCGTCGAGGCCGACTATCCGCTCTACAAGGCCGCTCCCGACGTGCCCGGCCCGAACCTGACTTCCTGGAGTTCGTTCTGGGCGGACCAACTCGGCGAAGGCGCACTCACCTGGGCCGAATGGTGCGAGGCCAACGGCGAACCGGGAAGTTGACAAGGCTCGGCCGGTTCCGGAAATACGGTCGGGGCCCGGCACCGTCGGTGCCGGGCCCCGGAGCGAACCTTGCTGCCTTACATGTCGCGGTAGCGCTTGGCGGCCTTCAGAAGCGGTTCGATGACGCCTGCCGTGACCTGGCCGCCCGGGACGTCGTAGTTGCCGCCCGCCGGCTTCTCGGCGAAGTACGGGGCCGCGTACGCCGGGGTGTCGCGCTGGAAGCGCCAGCCTTCGGCGAGCGGGCCCACATCGTAGGCGTCCCAACCGATCGAGTTGAGGAAGTTCGTGACCGCCTGCTTCGCCGGCGCGTCGTCACCGGCGATCGCGAGCACCGAGCGCTCGGGGTCGCCGCTGGGGCGGGCCAGCTCACCGATGTGCTTGAAGTAGATGTTGTTGAAGCCCTTGACGACGAACGACTCCGGCAGGTGGGCCTGGAGGAGTTCGCTGACGGTGGTGGACTCGTCGTCGAGCTCGGCGATGTGGCTGTCGCGCTGCGGGTAGTAGTTGTTGGTGTCGATGACGACCTTGCCGCGCAGTTCCTCGACCGGGACCGACGTGTAGGCGTGGAGCGGCACGGTCACCACGACGAGGTCGCCGGCGGCGGCGGCTTCGGCGGGCGTGGCGGCGCGGGCTTTGGGCCCGAGCTCGGCGACGAGGTCGGCGAGCGAGTCGGACCCGCGCCGGTTGCTGAGGACGACGTCGTGGCCTGCCGCCACTGCGAGGCGCGCGACCGCGCTGCCGATGTTGCCGCTGCCGATGAATCCGATGGTGCTCATACCGGTAAGAACCAGCCGTCGAGGGCGGCCATTCCCCCGATTTATGGTGATTGACACCATTACCCCGCGCGTCAGAGGTCGGGTGTCGACATGCAGCCGCTGACGAAAAGCATGTATGGGGGAACATCGCTGGGGGCGAAAATGCTCCCGGCCCAGGAGCGACTTGAATGGGCCGGGAGCCGGTCTCCGCGCTGATGCGCTTCGTCGACCGCGCGTTTCGCGAGTGCCCGCAGTGCGGGCCGGCGCTTCGCTAACCGCGCTTGTACTTCTCCCACCAGGTGAAGGTGCCCTTGTAGGCAGCCGGGGTGTTGTCCGCGGCGTGACTGGCGAGGCCGTTCTTGCCGAAGAAGTAGTCGTGGACCTGGTTCTGCGCGACACCGGCCATGTCCGTGTCGCCCACCGCGTTCGCGTGGATGTGGTAGCTGAAGCCCTGCTCAGGCGTGCGGAGCCAGGCCGCGAAGCCGACGTCGCGCAGGGCCTTCACGGTCTGCCAGCGCTGGGTGGTCGACATGCTGTTGACGGCGATGTCGACGACGCCGCCGCCGTCGTGCGTGCCGGCCGAGTCCGGGTTGCCGGTCGTGTACGAGCCCTGCGTCAGGGTGATGCTCCAGGAGAGCTTGCCGTCGGCCGCGGCGAGCATGTTCTTGGTGCGGGTGTTGACGCGCCTGCCGCCGTACGAGTCCGAGCTCGATCCGACGTTGATCGCGCGGCTCACGGTGAACAGGCCGGTGTCGGTGCCCAGCTTGGCGAGCGAGGTGGGGCCGGGGATGCCGTTGGCGTCGAGGCCGGTGTAGCCCAGCGACTTCTGGTAGGCCGAGTAGGCGGTGATGGTGGTGGTGCCGTAGTGGCCGTCCACTGAGCCGGCGGCGAGGAAGTTCTTGGCGTCGAGTGCCTGCTCGACGACTTTGACGTGGGGGCCGGCGGTGAGGGTGGTGCCCGTTCCGGACTTCGGCGGGTCGACCATGGCGGCGACGAGCACGAGTTCCATGTCGACCGCGGTGGCGGCGTCTGCGGACCGCATGGCGATCACGGTGGGGACGGTGGCGGCGGTGATGCCGCCGGCGGCGAGGAGTGCACTGCGGAGGAGCCGGCGACGAGAGCGGGGGCCAGCCATTTCGGACGGTTGGTCGGTCATGTGCTTGTGTCCCTTCCAGGAGCATCGCCGAGGGGTGATCGACGCGACATCTGTCGTGTCACGGAACCATATCGAAGAAATCTTTCGTTGAGAAGTCCTTCAATGAAACAAATCTCCAAACTGGTTGGTTACGCCCCGTATCGGCTACTTGAGCAGTCAAGACACCCACTTGCCCGCCTCCCGGAACGCGAAATTGGCACCGCCGGGACCCCGGATCACGCTGTCCGACACGGAGAGCGGCGGACAAATATCATGGAGCGACACTTGCCCGAGAGGTGGACATGTCCTCAATAGTCGACGTCGCGATCTCCACGGAAACCACCAAATACGCCCCCGACAGCCCCCAATGGCGCCGGGAGGTCGGCGCACTCCACAACGACCTCAACCGCGAAACCGGTTCGGTCACAACGCAATCCGCGCCGGTCCCCGGAACCAGAGGCGGCGTCGTAGAAGTGATTCTGGCGCTGGGCACCTCGGGTGCGCTGGTGGCCGCAGTCCAGGTCCTGCGCGCCTGGCTCGGACGCGACAAGACTCGGACCCTCACCGTCACTTGGACCGACTCGGACGGCGGCCGGCGGCAGCTCACCGTAACGGGTGAAAACCTCGACCAGCGTTCGTTCCAGGCATTGAGCGAATCGATCGGCAAGATGATCGAGGACCGCTGATGTCCAAGCCCCGCTACCGCGCCCTCCTCATCGGCAACGCCGTCTTCCGCCGCGACCCGCAAGGACTCCCGAGGCTCCACGGCCCCCGCGCCGACGTGGACGCGCTGCATGACGCTTTGACCGATTCGGAGTACGGGATGTTCTCAGCCGAGAACATCGAGGTGCTCATCGACCGGAATCTGCAGAGCCTCCGCGAAGAGCTGCACCGCTTCTTCATCGAAGACGCCATCACCGACGATGTGCTGCTGCTCTACTACAGCGGCCACGGCAAGCTCGACCTGCTGAACCGACTGTTCCTGTGCGCCAGCGACACCAGAGTGAACGCGCTGCGAGTCACCGCGCTCCAGTACAAGGACGACATCGAAGCCCTGATCGAGGAATCCCCGGCGAGCTCGAAGATCACCGTCCTCGACTGCTGCCACAGCGGGGCCTTTCGCGGCGGCGAACTGGAGGTGGGTGCCATCGGCAGAGGCACCTGCGTGCTCACCAGCTCCAGAGCGAACGAACTCGCCATCGACACCATCGGCCCGAACGGCACGAGCCCCTTCACCAACGCGGTCGTCACCGGTCTTCGGCTCGCCGAAGCGCAGGGAGATCTGACCACCCAGGAGCTGTACGAGTTCGTCGCCCGAGACCTGAGCCCGGCCGGAAACTCCCGCCCCCAGTTCTACTTCGACGGAGAGGGCGCGATCGCCCTCGCCCGCAGGCCCGAGCGAGCCTTGACGGTCGAACCGTCACGCGCCGAACTCCCTGTGGTGCAACAGGTGATGGAAATCCTCACGCCGCGACTGGAAGCGCCCGAGGCGCAGCAGACCCAGAGTCGATCCGCTGTTCCCTACGACCCCGTAGGCATGGAGCTTGAAGCTCTCGGCCCCCTCCCTGTCAACGCGATCGACCCGGACACCAAGTCGCTCCGGCCTGAGGTGTGGTCGCTTCCCGAACCACGAACCCGCCTCTGGCAGCTGCTCAACCTGACCGTCACCTCCACACTCGAAAGCGACGACGACAGCCTCGACAAGGCGGCCGTCGTCAGCGAGATCATCGAGGCATCGGCCCGCCTGGACCCGAAGTGGCCCAAGGCAATCCTCAAACGGCTCGGCGCGGGTGAGATCAGGCAGGCCGCTCTCGAGGCCCTGGTCTCCGAACTGGCGATACACGATTCGGCCCAGGCGGTCGACATCGTCCAGGAGCAACCTCCGGCGACTCCGGATCGGGTCAGCGCCTGCCTCGCGCTAGCCGGTGCGCTCCACGAGTCCGAGCAGGAACTGGCCGAGTCCACGATGCAAGAGGTGATCAACAGCCTCGGACTCCTGGAAGGCAGCAGGAGAGCAGTAGCGACGGCGGTTCGAGTCATGGGGATCTTCGCCAGTGCCGCCGATTCCGACAACGATGCCTCCGAGCCGGGTAGATCTGACACCGAAATCGCTCTGCGCCGTGTCGCGAGCGCCGTCGCCAACCTCGCCCCTCAGAACATCCTCGCTAGAGTCGACAATGAACTCCACCGCTTGGTCTCCTCCTTTGCGGATGCGTCAGAGCGGGAGGCAATGGTCGCCGAAGCCGCTCTGCTCTTGGCGCCGTTCGATCCCCAGACCGCCCTGCACTACCTCTCTGAGGATGGACATCTTCTTCCAAGAAGTGCATTCGAACACGTGCCTGTCTCCGGCACCGCCAAAGGCGCCGCCGCAATGCTGGGGCTCCAACCTGGGACCGCCGACCGACTGTTCGAGTTCGCCCTGCGCCGTTACCAACCGGAGAAGGACTGGGTTGAACTGCTGTCGACCCTGCTGAGCCTGCTCAAAACCGCTCCGGCCCATGCTTCCACCTACGCCGATCATCTGATCCAAACGCTCGAGCGAGTCGTGGAACACGTGCCCGAGGAGCATCTTTGGATGCTCTCGGATACGGCCGAAGAGCTAGCCGCCACAGCACCGGCCGTCGCCGAGCAACTGCTGAACCTCGACCCTGACGAGGAGAGCATCCGACGAGAATTGATGGCGGCCGCGCGAGCCGCCGCGCCCGTCGATATCGATGCGGCGAAGCGCATGGCCGCAAGGGCAGAACGCATGGTCAGCTCAATTGTGGATGCGGAGGAGCGAACGCGGGAACTCATGTATCTCGCCGAAGCCTACGCGGCGATCGATCCGCACCATGCTATTCGCCTGCTCAGATCGATTCCGCCGAAGGACTCATTGCTGGCCGTAGCGCTATCCCACGTCGCCAAGGTGATGGCCGCCGAGTTCCCGTCTCTGATCGACAACCTCATCCTGTCAATCGACCAACACGAAAATGCCAATGCGCTCGTCGCCGACATCGTCGAAGGCGTGGCGGCGGTCGACCCTGACTGGGCCGTCCGGCTTGCCCTTCCGCTCCCCGATTCCGTGTTCAAAGGCTCCGCATTGGCGGTCGCAGTCGTCGGCCTGATCGAGCGGTCGACGAGCACCGCGGAAAAGGTCGCCCGCAGCATTTCCCACCTCGGCTACCGAGCACAGGCGATGGCGAGCGTGGCGAAGGCGGTCGCAGAGACGGAGCCCGAACAGGCCGCCTCGATCGCCCGGGACATCCCGGACGACGATGAATGCCTGCAACACAAGGCTGATGCCTACCTCTCCGCGGCACTGGTACTGCTGTCGGTCCAATCCTCCATTGCCGAAAGCTATCTCGCGAGGGCCGAACGAACGGCTCGCAAAATCGCAGACGCCCAGATCGGGAAATGCACTGTGTTCACGAGGATCGCTGTGGCGTACAACGGCATCGCTCCGACACACGCCTCCCTGCTCCTGAACGAGGCCGAGCAGCTGGCCCTCGAGGTCCCTGATGAGTACGGCGACTTCCGGACTTCGGTGCTCTCCGGCATCATGGTCGCCTGGGCCACCGTCGGCCCGGGGCAATCCGAGCGAATCGCGATGCAGTTGCCCGAAGACTGGGACTACCGGGACATGCGCATCCAGGAGGCAGTCGAGGCCATGTCCGACTTCGATTCGCGTCGAGCTGAGCGGATGATGCGGCTCATCAGCAATGAAGACGAGCGCCTGGAGGTCCACTCAGACTTGGTGAAGAGCATGAGCGCGGTCTCGCCCGCGCGGGCCGAACGGTTGGCATTGGAGCTTCCTCCTGGCGAACACCGGGCGCTGGCGCTGCTCGCCGTCGCGGAGGCGTTGCACCAGCGGCAGTCCGCGTAGCGGTGGGGCAGGCCGGACTGGTCATACAGCTTGCGAGCCGGCCGGGTAGTCCTCGTAGTGGCCGGGGCCGGTTCGGCCCGGCCCGTCGGCTTGCGAGTGGGTCCGCATGTCCGCGTTGCGATCAGGGCCGGCTGCGATTGCGAAGCGATCGGGCCCGCCCGTGTCCCCCTGGCGGCTGGGCCCGGACCGTTCCGGCCCTCAGCCTGCTGGCGGACGGCTATCCGCGCGGCGGCCGATCGGGGCCGGCAAGGGGTATCAGCTTCCGAGCGGGCCCGGCCCTACCCGTCAGCTTGCTTGCGGGCCTTGTCCGATGCTCGCCAGTTCTTCCGAGGTGAAAGCCCGCAGGATGCAGAACTCATTTCCCGCGGGATCGGCCATGACGACCCACGACGCGTCGTCCTGCTGCCCGACGTCCACGCGGGTCGCACCCAGCGACTCGGCCCGGGCGACCTCCGCCGCCTGGTCGTCCGGGCGCAGGTCCAGATGGATCCGGTTCTTTCCCGCGCTGCCTTCGGGCACCTTCACGAACAGGATGTCGGGCGACACGCCGTCCTGCGGGCTGCCTTCGGCCGGTTCGAGCACCGCTTCCTTGTCGTTGGCATGGGTCAGGCGCCAGCCGATGAGGGTCGCCCACCAGGACGCGAGTTGTTGAGGATCGTCGCAGTCGACGACGATGCACTGCCAGTTCAGAGTCATTCGAGCACCCTATCGGCCCCACAACGCCTGCGTCGCTTCGGTTTACCGACACTGAAGCGGCCCCGCGGATGCGGGGCCGCCCTGGTTTCCAATTGTTGCTGTCGAGCGATGGGGCCTAGGCGATCAGGTCCATCGCGCTCCAGCCCGTGCCGACCGCGCTGGCGGAGAGGAACCCGGCGTTGCCGTTGCCCGGGTAGAAGAACAGCGTGCCATCGGACTCACGGCGCGCCAGGAGGTCGGCGTGGCCGTCGCCCTGGAAGTCGCCGATCGACACGATCTGGTCCACCGGACCCCAGCCGCAGCCGAGCTTGACCGCCGGGTCGAAGGCGCCGGGGCCGCGACCGCCGAAGTAGTACAGGCAGTCGTCCGAGTTCTTGACCGCGACGAAGTCGGCGTGTCCGTCATGGTTGAGGTCGCCCGGCGAGGTCAGCATGCTCAAGCCGTTCCAGCCCGAACCGGCCATGGACCGGGTCCCCACGTGGCCGTCGCCGGTACCCGGGTACAGGTACATGTAGCCGGTCGACTTCTCGGTGGCGAGGATGTCGTTCTTGTCGTCGCCGTTGAAGTCGTGCCCGGAGACGATGGCGCCCATCGCGTTCCAGCCCGTGCCGATCTTGATCGGCGAGATGCCGCCGGCGGAGCCGAAGGCGTCGCCCGGGTACACCCACAGCTCACCGTCCGAAGCGTCCCGGCCGATGAGGTCCGGCACGTTGTCGCCGGTGAAGTCGCCGGCGTTCTCCAGCAGGTTCGCGCCGTTCCAGTCCGCGCCCCATTCGAAGCGCGTCTCGAAGTGGCCCAAGCCGTCCGTGGGGTAGTCGTACGTGAGCCCGTTGGAGCCCTGGCGGGCCACCACGTCCGGCGCACCGTCCACATCGTAGTCGTAAGCGCGGTCGGCGAAAGCGATCGGCAGACGCAGTGCGCCCCAACCGGTGTCGAGGACCGTCTCGCCCGACTGCACGTTGCCGGTGCCGTCGAAGGAGTTGCGGACCAGTTCACCAGAGCGGCCGTCGACCATCACGAGGTCGTCGAGACCGTCCTGGTCGAGGTCGCCGACGGGCGCGACCTGGCTGTAGGTGCGGTTGTACGTCGGGTCGCCCAGCCACGGCTGGATGATGACCGGGTCGACGTTGCTGGAGATGAAGACGTAGTACTCCTGGGTCGGCGAGAAGCGGACCATGAAGTCCTCCCAGCCGTCCCCGTCAACATCGCCCGGGTTGACGAGCAGGTCGACCCAGTTGAAGCCGCCGCCGAACAGGGTCGGCGTGCCGAAGCCGCCGGTCCCGGTGCCGGGGTAGACGGCCAGCTGGCCATCCGATTCCCGGGCCGCCAGCAGGTCGACGTCGCCGTCCAGATCCCAGTCGAGCGTGGTGAACACGCCCATCTTGTTCCAGCCCGAACCGGTCTGGAATCGCGCGCCGAACCAGCCCGCCCCGTCACCGGGGTAGACGTACAGCGCGCCGGTCTTGTTGTCGCGGCCGAGCAGGTCGGGGAGGCCGTCGCTGGTGAGGTCGCCGGCCATGACGACGTCCATGCGGCCCCAACCGGAACCGGCGGCGGACGGCGGACCGAAGTCACCGTCGCCCATGCCCGGGTAGACGACCAGTTTCTGGTCCGAGCGGCGGACGGCGACCAGGTCCTGGAGGCCGTCGCCCGTGTAGTCGGTGGAGGCGGCGAGCAGCTCGGCTTCGCCCGCGACCGCGCCCTCGCCGGTGGTCCTCTCGAACCCGTCGAGTGTTGGGACGGTGTTGCGGTCTTCGGTGTCGCGCTCGGTGTCCTGGGCGCCGGACGGGGCGGCGAAAGCCCCGACGGCGACCAGACCGGCCGCGGTGACTGCGGCCAGGCGCATGCCGATGCGTCTGACGTGGGTGCGTTGAGAAGTCATGCTGGCTCCTTTGGACAGCTTGGGTCTCCTGGATGCCGGCTCCCTTTGGGAGTTCGACATGGAGGACACGCACCCGATCCGTAACGCGTTGCATTCGCGTCGTCACTATTTTTCTTGCCCTCGTCCCTCGATGAGACGGCCGGAAACGACGAGGGCGGCACCGCTTTCGCGATGCCGCCCTCGTATGGTCTTGCCGCTGTCCTAGACGATTCGGTCGAGGATGATCGGGCCGCGCTTGGCGGGTTCGGCGCCGATCTTCCACTGGCCCGCGAGGGTCTCCATCGCCGCGGAGAACCGCGCCGGGGTGTCGGTGTGGAGGCGGAAGACGGTCTCGCCCGCCACCACCCGGTCGCCGACGGTCTTGAGGATCTCGATGCCGGCACCGGCCTGGACGGGCTGGCCCTGGCGTTCGCGGCCCGCGCCGAGGCGCCAGGCGGCGACGCCGACCGCGTAGGCGTCCATCTCCGAGATGAAGCCTCCGGTGTCGGCCTTGATCTCCTCGGACTCCTGCGAGACCGGCAGTTCGGCGTCGACGTCGCCGCCCTGGGAGGCGATCATCTTGCGCCAGACGTCCATCGCGCGGCCGTCCTTCAAGGCGGCGGCGGGGTCGACGTCCATGCGGCCCGCTGCGGCGAGCATCTCCTGGGCGAGGGCCACGGTCAGCTCTACCACGTCGTCGGGGCCGCCGCCTTCGAGGACCTCGATCGATTCGCGCACTTCGAGGGCGTTGCCCGCGGTGCGGCCCAACGGGATCGACATGTCAGTGAGCAGGGCGCGGGTGTCCACGTCGTGGTCGTTGCCGAGGCGGACCATGGTCTCGGCGAGCTCGCGGGCCTGCGTGAAGTCCTTCATGAACGCGCCCGAGCCGACCTTGACGTCGAGCACGATCGCGTCGGCGCCCTCGGCGATCTTCTTGCACATGATCGAGGACGCGATGAGCGGAATCGACTCCACAGTGGAGGTGATGTCGCGCAGGGCGTACAGCTTCTTGTCGGCGGGCGCGAGGTCGCCGGTGGCGGCGCAGATGACCGCGCCGATCTCCTTGAGCTGATCGATGACCTGGGCTTCGGTCATGTCGACCCGGAAGCCGGGGATCGACTCGAGCTTGTCGAGCGTGCCGCCGGTGTGGCCGAGGCCCCGGCCCGACAGCTGCGGGACCGCCACGTCGAAGACCGCGACGAGCGGCGCCAGCGGCAGCGTGATCTTGTCGCCCACACCGCCCGTGGAGTGCTTGTCCACGCAGGGTTTGCCCACGCCCGAGAGGTCGAGGGTGATCCCCGAGTGGATCATCGCGGCGGTCCAGTCGGCGATCTCGCGCGAACCGGCCCCGTTGAGGAAGATCGACATAGCCAGGGCTGACATCTGCTCGTCGGTGACGACGCCCTTCGTGTAGGCGTCGATGATCCAGTCGATCTGGGCGGTCGAGAGCTCGCCGCCGTCCCGTTTGGTGCGGATGACGTCGACAGCGGTGATCATTGGTTTTCCCTCACTAGCAGCGGTATTCGAGAACCCGGGCGGTCGGGGCGGGCCCGACTCACAGGTATTCGGGGCCGAACGCCCCCGGGAGCAGCGCCCCCACGGTGGTCGGCTCGGGCGCGGCGTCCACCAGGCATTCGGGGCCGCCGTGCTCATGGAGCAGTTGGCGGCACCGGCCGCAGGGGGTGAGGGGTTCGCCCGCGCCGTCGACGCAGGCGATGGCGAGCAGGCGCCCGCCGCCGGTGGCCGCGAGCTGGGAGACCATGCCGCACTCGGCGCACAGGGTCAACCCGTAGGAGGCGTTCTCGACGTTGCAGCCCGAGACGATCCGGCCGTCGTCGACGAGGCCGGCGACGCCGACCGGGTACTTCGAGTACGGCACGTACGCGTGGCGCATGGCCTCGCGGGCGATGTCGCGCAACCGGTCCCAGTCGACGTCCGCCGTAACGCCCTGCTTCATGGCTACTTGTCCCCCGGGTTGTAGGGCACGCCGTCGGCCGCGGGGGCCTTGGCCTTGCCGATGAGCCCGGCGACGACCACGAGCGTGACCACGTACGGGAGCATCTTGAGGAAGTCGCCCGGGATGAGCGCGTTGCCGGCCGCGTCCAGGTCGCGGGCGATCTGGGTGGTGAAACCGAAGATCAGGGCCCCGGCGAGCACGCCGAGCGGGTTCCAGCGGCCCACGATCATGACGGCGAGCGCCACGAAGCCGAGACCCGGCGGTCATGTTCTTGTTGAACGCCAGCGAGTTCGCGATCGTGAACCAGGCGCCGCCGAAACCGGAGATGAGGCCCGCGGCCACCACGTTCCAGTAGCGGAGGCGGTTCACGTTCACGCCCATCGAGTCGGCGGCGGCCGGGTGCTCGCCCACCGCGCGGGTGCGCAGGCCCCAGCGGGTGCGGTACAGCAGGAACCAGATCACGAAGACCAGGATCAGGCCCACGTACACGAAGACCTTCTGCTGGAACAGGACCGGGCCGATCACCGGGATGTCGGCCAGGGGCCCCCAGTTGACGGTGGCGACCGCGAACGGGTCGTTGTAGCCGTCGGACTTCTTCAGCTGGTCGTACATGAAGCTGGTGAAGCCCAGCGCCAGCAGGTTGAGGATGACGCCGACGACGACCTGGTTGACCTGGTACTTGGTCGCGAGCAGCGCCAAGAGCATGGTCGAGAGCGAGCCGGCGATCATCGCGCCGAGCATGCCCGCCCACACGCTGCCGGTGATGTTGGCGACCAGGACGCCGGTGAAGGCGCCCATGAGGAACTGGCCCTCGATGCCGATGTTGATGACGCCCGAGCGTTCGCACACGACGCCCGAGAGCGCGCCGAAGATGTACGGCATCGACAGGAACAGGGCCCCGGCGAGGATCGACTCGGCTCGGAAGACCGTGCCCGGCTCGGAGTAGGACCAGAACAGGAGGCCGAGCACGAACGCGGTCACCGCGGTGGCCGAGAAGAGCTTGTGCCAGTGGCGCTGCACGCCCACGAGCAGCCATACGCCGACGGCCGCGGTGATCGCGCCGAGGAAGAACACCAGGCCGCGGGTGGGCGCGGCCCACGAGGCGTCCGTGACGGTCTTGTCGAGCGTGATCATCGTGGTGCGGTCCGCGTCGAGCACCACCAGGGCGATGACGACGAGGAACACGCCGAGGACCGTGTAGGTGATGCCGCCCTTGAGATTGCGGGTGACCGCGCGGTCGTCGACGAGCGCCGGTGCGGCGACGGTGTCCACTGCCATGGGGCTCACCAGCCTTTCGCTTCGAGGGTGACCAGGCCGCCGCGCGGTGTGCGCAGATGCAGGATCGCCTTGACCAGTGCCGGAGCGGCGATGAAGAGCACGATGATCGCCTGGAGCAGCGTCGAGATGTCCACGGGCACATCGGGCTGCGCCGAGAGCGCGCCCGCCTTGAGCGCGCCGAACAGGAGCGCCGCGGCGACGATGCCGCCGGGGTTGGCGCGGCCGAGCAGGGCCACGGTGATGCCGTCGAAGCCGTATTCGAGCGGCGTCGAAGACGTGACGCCGGTCGAGTAGACGCCGAGCGACAAGGTCGCGCCGGCGAGGCCCGCGAGGGCGCCGGAGACGGTCATCGTGGTCGTGTAGGTGCGGCCGATGCGCATGCCGGCCGTGGCCGAGGCGTGCTCGTTGAAGCCGACCGCGCGGATGCGGAACCCGAAGGTGGACTTCGCGAGCAGCCACCACACGAGGACGGCGGCCGCGAGGCCGATGATGAGCCCGAGGTTGACGCGCAGGGACTCGTTCAGCCCCGACAGCAGGGTCGGGAGCGTCGCCGAGTCGTGCACGGACTTGGAGACGAGCTGCGTGCTCAGCTCCGAGTGGAGGAAGCCGGTGCCGAGCGCCCACACCAGGAACAGGAACGCGATGTTGTTCAGCATGATCGAGGAGATGACCTCGTGCGCACCGGTGCTGGCTTTGAGCACGCCCGGGATGGCGCCGAAGAGGCCGCCCGCGACGGCGCCCGCGATGACGGCCAGCGGCAGGTGCAGCCAGATCGGCAGGTCCAGGCTGAAGCCGACGATGAGCGCGCCGAGGATGCCGAAGATCATCTGGCCCTGGGCGCCGATGTTGAACAGGCCCGCCTTGAAGGCGAGGCCCACGGCGAGACCGGTGAAGATCAGCGGCGTCGCGTAGGTGAGCGTCTCCGAGAGCGGCCGCAGCAGGTCGCCGAGGCTCGGCGTCTCCGGTGGAGAACCGGTCGAGCGTGTTCAGGTTGAGGACCGCGCCCTCGAACAGCGACAGGTAGGAGTCGCGGATCAGGTACCAGGAGGCGGTCAGCGCGTCCTGCGGGCGGGCGAAGAAGTACGAGTAGGTGCTGCGCGTGTACTCGTCCGAGAGGATGAGGAGGATCGCCGCCGATGACGAAGGCGAGCAGCAGCGAGTAGATCGTGACCATGACCGAGTTCGCCTCGGTCAGGTAGCGGCCGAAGAGCCGCATGAAGTTCGGCTTCTCCTCGGAGGACCCGTCGCCGGCGGGGGTCTCGGGCTGCTCTGCCGGGGCCTGCGCGGTGTCGGTGCTGTCAGAGCTCATCGGTCACCTCCATTGGCGTCCTCGTCGGGGTTGGCGTCTTCGGGGCCGGCTTCGCGATCGGTGCCGGTCTCGGCAGTGCCGGTCGTTCCCGTGCCGGTCGCCGGGGTCTCGGTCACCTCGGTGCTGAGCGCCGGGGTGCTGTCATCAGAAGCGGCCGGGGCGTTGATCTCGCCGCCCACCATGAGGCGGCCGATCACCTCGCGGGGCGTGTCCGGGGCGACCTCGCCGACGATGCGGCCGTTGAAGATCACGGCGATCCGGTCGGCGAGGGCGTAGATCTCGTCCAGTTCGGACGAGATGAGCAGGACCCCGGTGCCGGTGTCGCGCTCGGCCACCAGCCGCGAGTGGATGAACTGGCTCGCGCCCACGTCCACGCCGCGGGTCGGCTGCGCCGCCACGAGGAACCGGCGGGGCCGGGAGAACTCGCGGGCGATGATGACCTTCTGCTGGTTGCCGCCCGAGAGGGACGAGGCGGACTCGTCCGGGGACTGGGTGCGGATGTCGAACTCGGCGATCGAGTCCACGGCCCGCTGGTGCACCGCGTCGCCGTCGACGACGCCCTTCTTGGCGTACGGGGCTTCCCGGTACTGGTTGAGCACGATGTTCTCGGCCACCGAGAACTCCGAGATCAGGCCGTCGCGGCCGCGGTCCTCGGGGATGTAGCCGAGCCCGGCGTGGATGCGGGCGGCCGGGTTGCGCCCGTGCACGTTCGCGCCGTCGATCGCGATGCTGCCCTCGTCGGGCTTGACGAGGCCGAGGATCGAACGGGCCAGTTCCGTCTGGCCGTTGCCCTCGACGCCCGCCAGGCCCACGATCTCACCGGCCTGGACGGTCAACTCGAGTCCATCGAGGACCTTCACGCCCGCATCGGAGACGACCGTGAGGTCCTTGACCTCCAGGCGGGCCTCGCCCGGCTGCGCCGGGGACTTCTCGACCTGGAGGGAGACCTCGCGCCCGACCATCGCCGAGGCCATCTCGGACTCCGAAACCGTCGGCTCCAGCTCCGCGACGACCTTGCCGCGCCGGATCACCGTGATCGTGTCCGCTACGGCCTGGACCTCTTTGAGCTTGTGCGAGATGAACAGGATCGAGGTGCCCGCGTTCGCGAGGTTCCGCATGATCTGCAGCAGCTCGGTGATCTCCGCCGGCGTGAGCACCGCCGTCGGCTCGTCCAAGATGAGCAGTTCCGTCTTCGGCCCCGACAGGGCCTTGACGATCTCGACGCGCTGCTGGACGCCCACGGGCAGGTCCTCGCAGATCGCGTCGGGGTCGAGCTTCAGGCCGTACTGCTCGGAGACGTCGAGGACGGCCTTGCGCGCGGCCTAAGCCGAGAGCACCCCCGCACCGCGGGTGTGCTCCCGGCCCAGCTGCACGTTGTCGGCGACGCTGAAAGGACCGACGAGTTTGAAGTGCTGGTGCACCATCCCGATCCCCGCGGCGATCGCCTCGCCCGGGCCGAGAAGGAGACCGGCTCCCCGTCGATCAGGATCTCGCCGCTGGTCGGCTGTCAAGATCCCGTACAGCATGTTCATGAGCGTCGACTTGCCCGCGCCGTTCTCACCGAGAACGGCGTGAATCTCTCCGGGCTCGACCACGAGGTCGATGTCGTCGTCAGCGGTGAACGAGCCGAACTTCTTCGTCAGGCCCTTCAGTTCAAGTCGCAATTCACGTCTCTTTTCGAAGCAGACTTACCGGTGCGTTCGCTACGGGGCGGCCGGGCTCGCCGGCGACTCGACCACGAGCGAACCGTCGATGATCTGCTGGGTGAGGGCCTCGATCTCCGCCTTCGTGTCGTCCGAGACGACCGCGTCGAAGTCGTGGAACGGCGCCAGCGAGACACCGTCGTTCGCGAGCGTGCCCACGTAGGTGCCGTTGCCGGCCTTGTCGTCGTAAGCGGCCAGGACCGCGTCCTTGACGGCCACGTCCAGGGCCTTCTCGGCCGAGGTGATGAGTTCCGAACCGTACTCGGTGGACTCGAAGCCGTCGGTGTCGACCCAGATCGCGTTGACCGCGTCGTCCTCGGAGGCGGCGGTCAGCGCGCCGATGCCGGCGGGGCCGGCGACCGGGAACAGGATGTCCGCGCCCTGCGAGATGAACGTGTCCGAAGTGCTCTTGCCGGCGGCCGCGTCCTCGAAGTTGCCGAGGAAGGTGCCCTCCTGGCTCGCCACGTCCCAGCCGAGGAGCTGCACGTCGGTGCCCTTGTCCTCGTTGTGCTTCGCGATGCCCTCGGCGAAGCCGTCCATGAAGATCGTCACCGGGTTGATCTGCATGCCGCCCCAGGTCGCGACGATGCCCGTCTTCGTCTGCGAGGCCGCGACATAGCCGGCCAGGTACGCCGACTGGGCGGTGTCGAACTGGATCGAGTAGACGTTCTCGGTCTCGACGGGGGCGAAGTTCGCGTCGATCGGCGAGCCGTCGACGATGGCGAAACCGGTCTCGGTGTTCGCCAGCGCGGCCGTGGTGACGTTGCCGGCCATCAGGCCGCCGACGCCGACGATGAAGTTGCACCCGTCGTCGACCGAGGACTGGAGGTTCGGGTCGTAGTCGGCCTCGGAGGCCGACTCCTTGTAGCTGACCTCGATGTCGGAGTTCTCGGACTTGGCGTCTTCCATGCCGGCCCAAGCGGACTCGTTGAAGGACTTGTCGTCGATGCCGCCCGAGTCGGTGACCATGCAGGCGGTGAAAGACGCGTCGGCGTTGTCGGTGCCGCTGTCGGTGGGGGCGTCGCCGCAAGCGGCGAGGGCGGCGAGGCCGACGGCGGAAAAGCCCGCCAGGGCCAGCTTGAACGGCTTGACAGCCATCTCGGTCTCCTTTGACAATTCCAGGGGGTAAGTCGATACCCGCATAATCATGGCCGCACTCGATGGCCTTTGACACTGACCTTGACGATTTCGTTACCGAAACATCCTATGACTGAGACCAGCGGTGAACAGGTGTTTCACTCGCACTACGGCGCGATTGCAGCTCGGGAGCCCGAGAAGTGTCACAAGTGGGTGAATTCCGGGGCCGCCCCGGCCCTAGGTCCAGAAGACGGCCACACCTGCGGTGACGGCGATGAGCGCGCCCGTGGCGTAGAAGTGCCCGGCAGCGACCTTCTCGCGCTTCTTCCACACCGGAATCGCGATCATGACGCCGAGGAGCAGGGCGAGGAGGAACTTCACGCCGAGCTTGGCGTGGTTCGCGTCGCCGTCGGCACTGGCCAGCCCGTAGAGGACGACGCCGGTGGCGAGTTGGGTGGCGATGCCGTAGAGCATCGCGGTGTTGAAGTTGAACTTGCGCGAGAGCAGGGAGACGAGCCAACCGCCGAAGACCGCGGCGAAGCCGAGAAGGTGGAGGTAGCGCAGCAGCAAGTGGACGAGTTCCATGCTGCGGAGTATTCCAGAGAGCGGGACCGGCCCCGCGTGAGCAAGCCCGGTCCCGCAAACGCTGTCACATCAGGCGCTTACGACACTCGGTGCGCTCCCGCGGCGGCGCGGGCGACGAAGATCCGCGGGGTCCGCAGGCCCTTCGCGGCCGCGGCCTCGATCACGGCGGCCTCGACCTTCGCGGCCGCGGCGGACTCGACGAGGGCGATGGCGCTGCCGCCGAAGCCGCCGCCGGTCATGCGCGCGCCCAGGGCACCGGCCCCGAGTGCGGCGTCCACGGCCGAGTCGAGCTCGGTGCACGAGATCTCGTAGTCGTCGCGCATCGAGGCGTGCGAGGCGGTGAGCAGTTCGCCGATCCCCGCGACCGAGCCTCCCTTGAGGATATTCACGGTGTCGAGGACGCGCTCGTTCTCGGTGACGATGTGCCGCAGGCGGCGGTTGAGCTGGTCGTCCTCGAGGCGGGCGTGCTTGGGGGCGTCGCGCAGGAACGGCACCCCGAGCTGGCGGGCGGCCTCCTCGCAGTCGGCGCGGCGCGAGGCGTACTCGCCGTCGGCGTGGCGGTGCGGGGCGTTCACGTCGATGACGAGCATGGTCAGGTTCTCGGAGGCGAGGTCGAACGGGACCTGCTCGCGGGAGAGGTCGCGGCAGTCCATGAACATGACGTTGCCTTCGGTGCACAGCAGTGAGGCCGACTGGTCGAGCACGCCCGTGGGCGCGCCGACGTACTCGTTCTCGGCCTTCTGCGCGATGCGCGCGGCCTCGGCCCGGTCGATCTCGTGGCCGTAGAGGTCGGCGAGGGCGATCAGGATCGCGCATTCGAGTGCGGCCGAGGAGGAGAGGCCCGCACCGTGCGGCACGTCGGAGTGGATCGCGACGCGCACGGGGCCCACGGTGTAGCCGGCCTCGTTCAGCGCCCAGGCGACGCCGGCGAGGTAGCCGGCCCAGCCGGCGACGCCGTCGTCGACCGAGGTGCCCACCGAGTCGGCGCGGACGGTGTCGCCGTTGCCGTACGTGGAGTGGAACTCCCAGGTCTGCGACTTGGACACGGCGGCCGCGGCGTAGAACGGCAGCGCGAAGGGCATCACGAAGCCCTCGTTGTAGTCGGTGTGCTCGCCGATGAGGTTGACGCGGCCGGGCGCGGCCCACACGCCCTCGGGCTCGGCCTCGAAGACCTGGCGGAAGGCCGCCGCGGCGGTCTCGGCGAGCTCGATGGCGTGGATGTCAGGCGTGGGCATGCTGGTAGTACTCCCAGGCGTCGGCGACCATGCGGTCGAGGGTGTCGCGGCTGGGCTTCCAGCCGAGTTCGGTCTTGGCGCGCTCCGAGGAGGCGACGAGTTCGGCGGGGTCCCCGGGGCGGCGGGGGCCGATGTTCACCGGGAAGTCCGCGCCGGTGATCGCTTTGACGGTGGCCACGACCTCCTTGTTGGAGAAGCCGTTGCCGTTGCCGAGGTTGTAGATCTTGTGCTCCCCGGCCTCGGCGGCCTTGAGGGCGAGCAGGTGCGCGTCGGCGAGGTCGGCGACGTGGATGTAGTCGCGGATGCAGGTGCCGTCCGGGGTCGGGTAGTCCTCGCCGAACAGGCCGAACGACTCGCGCTTCCCGGCGGCGGCCTCGAACGCGATCGGGATGATGTGGGTCTCCGGCTCGTGGTTCTCGCCGTGCCAGACACCGGACTTGTCCTGGTAGGCGCCCACGACGTTGAAGTACCGCAAGGAGACCGCGGCGAGGCCGTACGCGGTGACCTCGGAGGCGATCGCCATGTCGCTGGCGAGCTTCGTCGCGCCGTACGTGGAGGTCGGGGCCTTGACGGCGTCCTCTTTGATGGGCACCTCGGTCGGGTTGCCGTAGACGGCGGCGGTGGAGGAGAACACGAGCGTGTTCACGTTCGCCTCGCGCATCGCGGCCAGGAGAGCGAAGGTGGCGGCCGTGTTGGCCTCCCAGTAGATCTCGGGCTTGACCATCGATTCGCCCGCGGCGATGAGGCCGCCGAAGTGCAGGACGCCGTCGAACGTGGCGTCGAGGACCTCGCCCGCCTCCTGGACGCTCCTCTGCACCAGGGTCGCCCCCGCGGGGACGCGCTCGGCCGCGCCGGTCGAGCAGTCGTCGAGCACGACCACGTCGTGGCCCTCTTCGAGCAGCATCGTGGCGACGATCGAACCGATGTAGCCGGCGCCGCCGGTGACGAGGTACTTCACAGTGCTCCTTTGAGAATTGCGGCGGAGGCCTCGGGGCCCATGTCGTGGACCCAGCCGCCCATGACGGACTCCGACGAGGCCAGGAACTTGACGCGGCCGGGGCCGCGGCGGATGGAGACGAGCTCCAGGCGCAGGCGCCCGAACTCGCGGCCCTCGCCGACGGGGGCCTGGTGCCATCCGGACATGTACGGCATCTTCTCGCCCGGGTAGGCGGCGTCGCAGCGCTTCAGCAGATCCAGGTAGAGCGGCGCGAACGAGTCGATGTGGTCCTCGGGCAGCTCGGTGAGGTCCGCGAAGCGGGCCTTCGGGTAGACCTGGACCTCGAAGGGCCAGCGGGCGGCGAAGGGCGTGAAGGCGATCCAGTGGTCGTTCTCGGCGATGACGCGCTCGCCGCCGCTCTCGGACCCGATGATGTCGTCGAAGAGGTCGCGGCCCGTGGTCTCCTTGTGGCGCTTGGCGGCCGCGAGGTACTTCTGGGTCTGCGGGGTCACGTACGGGTAGCCGTAGATCTGCCCGTGCGGGTGGTGGAGGGTCACGCCGATCTCGACGCCGCGGTTCTCGAAGCAGAAGACCTGGGCGATGTCGCCGCGCGCGGAGAGTTCGGCGGTGCGCTGGGCCTGGGCCCGGACCACGAGGGCGACGCGTTCGGCGCTGAGGTCGACGAGCGAGGAGTCGTGGTCGTCGGAGAAGACGACGACCTCGCAGCGTCCGCTCGCGGGGACCGAGGTCTCCATCGCGGCGCCGTCCACTGCCGGTGCGGTCGTTCCGGGTACGTCCGTGCCGCCGAAGCTCGGGAAGCGGTTCTCGAAGATCGCGACCTCGTAGTCGGGTGCGGGGATCTCGGTGAGCTCGCCGTCCTCGGACGGGCACAGCGGGCAGGCGACGGGCAGCTGCGGGCGGCCGGAGCGGCCGGCCGAGACCGCGACCCATTCGTCGCGGAGCACGTCGTAGCGGATCTCCCCGGCGCTGACCCGGTCGCCCAGGTCGCGTTTGTCGGCGAAGCTGGCGCGCCCGGTGGCGGGACCGGAGCTGTAGTAGAGGATCTGGCGGCCGTCGGCGAGGCTGCCGGACTCCGTGTGGAACGCGGTCATGGTCTCTTCTCGGTGGTGGTGCGTTTCCCTGAGCCGTGGAGTTCCGCGGCCGGGACCGGTGCGAGCACGACCTGGTCGACGTGCTCGGCGAGTGTCCGGCGGGCCTCCTCGTCGAGGAGGGAATCGGTGACGATGACGTCGGCGTCGTCGAGGGACGCGATCGTGGCGATGCCGACGACGTCGAACTTGGTGTGGTCGGCGACGACCACGAGGCGGCGGCCCTTGGCGGCGAGGGTCGCGACGGTCTCGGCTTCGAGGAGGTTCGGAGTGGTGAACCCGGCGCGCTCGGACATGCCGTGGACGCCGAGGAAGACGGTGTCGACGTTGACCTTCTCCAGGGAGGCGACGGCGAAGGGTCCGACGAGGGCGTCGGAGGGGGTGCGCACGCCGCCGGTGAGGATCACGGTCTGGTCGGTCCGCCCGGCCCGGTAGAAGACGTCGGCGACGGGGACCGAGTTGGTGACGACGGTGAGGTCGGGGACGTCGGTGAGGCGGTGGGCGAGGGTCCAGGTGGTGGTGCCCGCGGAGAGGGCGATGGCCTGGCCGGGGCCGACGAGGGTCGAGGCGGCGTCGGCGATGGCCTGCTTCTCGTGCTCCTGGCGCACCTGCTTTACTGCGAAGCCGGGTTCGGTGGTGGAGCCGAAGTCGACGGCGGTCGCGCCGCCGTGGACTTTCGCGACGAGGCCGCGGTCGGCGAGGGTCTCGAGGTCGCGGCGGATGGTCATGTCGGACACGCCGAATTCTTCGACCAGTTCCGCTACGCGGACCGCACCGGTCCGGTGGACGCGTTCGGCGATCCGGCTCTGTCGCTGCTGCGCCAGCATGCCGCCTCCTAGGTTTCCATGAGCAGAGTGCTCAAGATCCAACACAATTAAACATCAGGATCGGCGGCGCCGCAATACCGGGTGGCCGGCTTCTCGGCCCGGATGTCAGAATCGGTCCATGACCACTGCCGACCGCAAGCCCCGCGTCCTCTCTGGGATCCAGCCCACCTCGGACTCGTTCCACCTCGGGAACTACCTGGGCGCGCTGCGGCAGTGGGTGGCGCTGCAGGACACCGCGGACGCGTTCTACATGGTCGTCGACCTCCACGCGATCACCGTCGATCACGAGCCAAAGGTATTGCACGAGCGCTCACGTGTCAGCGCCGCGCAGCTCATGGCGCTCGGCGTCGACCCCGAGAAGTCGTCACCTGTTCGTCCAGTCGCAGGTCCCCGAGCACGCGATGCTCGCCTGGATCCTCGGCGCGGAGACCGGGTTCGGCGAGGCGAGCCGCATGACCCAGTTCAAGGACAAGTCGGCCAAACAAGAACGCACAACCGTGGGCTTGTTCACCTACCCGATCCTGCAGGCCGCGGACATCCTGCTGTACCAGACCGACCAGGTCCCGGTCGGCGAGGACCAGCGCCAGCACCTGGAGCTGACGCGCGACCTCGCGATCCGGTTCAACACCGCGTACGGCCAGACGTTCAAGGTGCCCGACGCCTTCATCGTCAAGGAGACCGCGACGATCAAGGACCTCACCGAGCCCGAGAAGAAGATGTCGAAGTCGTCTTCGGGCCCGCGCGGGGTGCTGTACCTGCTCGACGAGCCGAACCAGATGCGCAAGAAGATCAAGAGCGCGGTCACCGACTCCGAGGCCGAGGTCCGCTACGACACCGAGCACAAGCCGGGCGTGTCGAACCTGCTGAACATCTATGCGGCGCTGGGGCACACCACGATCGAGAAGCTCGAGGCCGAGTACGCCGGGAAGGGCTACGGGGACTTCAAGACCGACCTCGCCGAGGTCGTGGCCGACTACCTGGGCCCGATCGCGGCGCGCACCAAGGAGTACCTGGCCGACAAGGCCGAGCTGGACCGGATCCTCGCCAAGGGCGCGGAGAAGGCGCGGCAGGTCTCTTCGCGCACGCTCGCGAAGGCGTACAAGAAGATCGGCTTCTACCCGCCGGTGGCGCTTTAGTGGCCGAGGGAGGCCCGGCCGCGCGGGTCACCACCGTCGGCGTGGCCATTCCTGTGCCCTCGCCGTGGCGCGAGGTGCTCGACGAGGCCCGCGCCGCTTCCGGCGATCCGCTCGCCTGGATCGTCCCGGCGCACTTGACGCTGCTGGGGCCCACCGAGATCGAGGCCGCGTCGCTGGACGCGTTCCGTTCGCATCTCGAAGGGGTCGCGGCGGCCTGCCCGGTGTTCGACCTGCATCTGCGCGGGACGGGTTCGTTCCGGCCCGTGACCGAGGTGGTGTTCGCGGCCGTGGTCGACGGGATCGCGGTGTGCGAGCAGTTGGAATCGGCGATCCGCCAGGGCCCGGCCCAGCGCGAGCGCACGTTTCCCGTACCACCCGCACGTGACGATCGCCCAGAACGTGGGCACCGCGGGCCTCGACCGCGCCTTCAACGACCTGTCCGGTTTCGAGGCGAAGTTCCGGGTCGACTCGTTCACCCTCTACACGCACCCGAACCCGGGCGACTGGACCGCGGAAACCCTCGCCGGAGCCCCGGTCCCCTGGACCCCGAGGGCGATATTCCGCCTGGCAGGCGGCTGAACGGCCAGCTCATCGCGGGCTGACCGCCCGCTCGAACACCGGGTTGTCGCACCCGGAGGGCAACGTTGAATCGGGGGCGCCTGCGGATGCCCGATTTGCCGGGAACCGCCGTTCACATTTCCCGCCCCGCATGCCAAAGCGGCCGCCGGGCGAAGCCCGGCGGCGCGTGGCGCTGCGACCGCTAGAAGTCGAAGAGGTCTTCGAAGACGCTCTTCTTTTTCTTCTTCTTGTAGTAGTAGTCGTCCTTGCGGCGGTGGTCGTCGTAGTGGCCATCGCGGCGGTGGTGGTCGTCGTCGCGGCGGCGATCGTCATAGCGACGGTCGTCGTGCCGGCGATCGTCGTACCGCGGATCGCGCGGCGGCGGGCCCACAGGCGCGGCGGCGATCGGCGCACCGCCACCGGTGTGGAACGACTGCTCGAAGTTCATGAGGTGCTCGAGCTCGCCGCGGTCGAGGAAAATGCCCTTGCATTCACCGCACTGCTCGACGACGACGCCATTGCGCTCGTACTGGTGCATAGGGTTCTGACATTTCGGACAGATCATCTGCATCATGACAACAACCTATCGTGAAACGAGCATGTATGCCCAGCCAGAAACGGGCGTCCCACCTGTGAGTTCTCTCAGCTGAGACGCCCGTCTAAACACTGCTTCGTCAGCGCGGACCGCCACTCCCGGCAAACACCGACAAAGGCCCCCGAACTAAAGGGGGCGGGGGGATGCGATGAACCCGCGGGTCTTGTCCTGCGGGTACTGGGGCGGCTCGAAGTCGCCGGTGACCGCGTACTCGGTGAAGTAGCCGTCGATGGGGGCGAAGAGAATGATCGTCACGTCCTCGTAGTACAGGTTGACCTCGTTCTCGCTCCCGATCCAGGCGCCGTGGAGATCGCCGGTGCCGACGGCCACCTGAGGGCCCCACATCTCCCATTCGATGCCGCGGCCGCTCGAGTACTCGGAGATCACCAGGTTCACCGGTTCGACGTCGAAGTGCACCTCCCCGCCCGGGCCCCAGGAGTTGCCGACCTTGGGGACGTCCGTCGCGTGCATGTCGGCGGGAGCGACCGGCATGGAGTTGTCGGCGGAAGCGGAGGAGGCGAAGCCGCCCAGGGTGACGGCGACGGCGGCGGCCGAAGCCGCGGCGATGGTTCGTCTGCGCATGGAAGCACCTTTCGATTGCGGGTCAGGTTCTCGCCCTCCATACGCCCGTGACCGTCTACAGAGATGCCTCAAGGCGGGCAGGAATCAATGTAATTCCTTGCCCGCCTTTGAGATCCAGACCTCTTAGTGCGTGAAGTGCCTGGTCCCCGTCAGGTACATGGTGATCCCGGCTTCCTTGGCCGCGGCGATGACCTCTTCGTCGCGGACCGATCCGCCCGGCTGCACGACGGCCTTCACTCCGCCGTCGATGAGGATCTGCAGGCCGTCCGCGAACGGGAAGAACGCATCCGAGGCCGCGACCGAACCGGCCGCGCGCTCCCCTGCGCGCTCGACGGCGAGCTTCGCGGAGTCGACCCGGTTGACCTGGCCCATGCCGACACCCACGGAGGCGCCGCCCGAGGCGAGGAGGATCGCGTTGGACTTCACCGAACGCACTGCGCGCCAAGCGAAAGCGAGGTCGCCCAGGGTGGCCTCGGCGGCGGCGTCGCCGGTCGCGAGGGTCCAGTTCGCCGGGTCGTCGCCGGCGGCGTCGATGCGGTCGGGCCGCTGCGCGAGCACCCCGCCCGAGATCGGCTTGAGCTCGAGGTCGGCCGGCACCCACTCGGGGGCGCGCAGCAGGCGGATGTTCTTCTTCGCCGAGAGGATCGCGAGCGCCTCGTCGGTGAACGACGGCGCCACCACGACCTCGGTGAAGATCTCGGCGATCTGCCGGGCGGCCTCGGCGTCGACCTCGCCGTTCGCGGCGATGACGCCGCCGAAGGCGCTCACCGGGTCGCACTCGTGGGCGCTGCGGTGGGCCGCGGCGATCGAGGTGCCGACGGCGATGCCGCACGGGTTGGCGTGCTTGATGATCGCGACGCACGGCCCGGTGAAGTCGTGCGCGGCGCGCCAGGCCGCGTCGGCGTCGGTGTAGTTGTTGAAGCTCATGGCCTTGCCGTGGAGCTGCTCGGCCTGGGCGAGTCCGGCCGCGCCCGGGGCCGCGTAGACGGCGGCGGCCTGGTGCGGGTTCTCGCCGTAACGCAGGTCGGCGAGCTTGGCCATCGGCACGGCCTGGAAGTCCGGCAGCGCGGCCTCGGTGGACTGCTCGGCGAGCCAGGAGGCGACGGCCGCGTCGTACGTGGCGAGGTGCGCGAAGGCCTTGGCGGCCAGGCGAAGCCGCTCGGCGGCGGTGGTGCCCTCGGTGGCGGCGGTCCGCACGAGGTCGTAGTCGGCGGGGTCGACGACCACCGCGACGTTGGCGTGGTTCTTCGCGGCGCCGCGGACCATCGAGGGGCCGCCGACGTCGATCTTCTCGACGATGTCGTCGAAGCCCGCGCCGGAGGCGACGGTGGCCGCGAACGGGTAGAGGTTGCCCACGAGCAGGTCGAACGGCTCGATGCCGAGCTCGGCGAGCTGGTCGCGGTGGGACTCGCGGCGGACGTCGGCGAGCATCCCGGCGTGGACCTTCGGGTGGAGGGTCTTCACGCGGTCGTCGAGGATCTCCGGGAATCCGGTGAGGTCCTCGACCTTGGTGACGGGGATGCCGGCCTCCGCGATCCGCGCTGCGGTCGACCCGGTCGAGACGAGTTCGACGCCCGCTTTGTGGAGGTCTGAGGCGAGTTCGACGACGCCGGTCTTGTCGAACACTGAGATGAGGGCTCGCTGAATGCGCTTCCGCTCGGACATGAATGCACTGCTCCTGGTGGTCTAATGACTGCGGCCCAGGCGTTCGACCGCAGTAACAGGTTCAGCAGTGCCGCTCCCTGGTGGTGCTCCACCTGCGAACGTCTCAGAAGGTTCCCCCTCAACTACGAGCTGCCCGGTCCGTGCCACGGGAAACCTCGAAAGACGTCACTCGCCAGTCGCGACCAGCCGAGCGTAACACGGCGTTCTCGGGCGCCGGATCAACGACCGCGAGTGAGGACCGCCACCATCGGCGCGAGATGAGCGCCCCGAGGAGCGCGCCGGTCGCGTTGAGGAGGACGTCGTCGATCGACGCCACGCGGCCGGTGCCGAACGCGAACTGGGCGGTCTCGACCAGCGCGGCGCCGACCGCGCCGCCGGCGAAGACGGCGAGCAGGCCGACCCGGAACCGAAGCGGCACAAAGAGGCCGGCGAGGAAGAACAGGAGGAGGTTGCCGACGAGCTGTTCGACGATGGTCCGGGGAGCGGCCGAGGCCAGCTCGATCAGGTCGGCGAACGGCACGAGCTGCAGGCCGCCGTCCCCGCCCCGGGGCGTGAGCACCAGGAAGAGCCAGGGCAGCGTCCCGGCGACGGCCCCCACTTCGGCAACGGAGCAGCGCCAAGCGGTCCGGGCGGGAGCGCCGGCGCGGATCCGCATCGAAGCGAGCGCCCAGGCGGCGAGCAATCCCAACGGCACCAAGGCGATCGAGACGTAGACAGTGGAGGTCTCGAGCGCGTTGATGGCGAGGGGAGGCGTCATGAAGCGAACCCTAGCCGGGTGCGGCCAGTCGTTGCCGCTCCTCGCCGGTCGCCTGGACCACGGTTCGCCTGCACCGCATCACCGTTGGGTTCAGCCGAGGCGGACGCGGTGGTCTTCGACCTTCCAGCCGTGCTTGACCATGCGGCCCACGGAGGCGACGAGTTGGGCGCGTTCGGCTTCCTTGATGCGCTCGGTGAGGGTGTCGACGGTGTCGTCGTCTTCGACCGGGACGGCGCATTGGGCGATGATCGGGCCGGTGTCGACGCCGGAGTCGCAGATGAAGAGGGTCGCGCCGGCGAGTTTCACGCCCGCGGCGAGGGCTTCGCCGGGGCCGTTCATGCCCGGGAAGGCCGGGAGCAGCGAGTTGTGCGTGTTGATGTAGCGGCCGGGGAAGGCGTTGAGGAAGCGCGGGCCGCAGAGTTTGAGGAACCCGGCGGAGACGACGATGTCGGGTTCGTAGGCGGCGACTTCGGCGGTGAGGGCCGCGTCCCAAGCGTCGCGGTCGGGGTAGTCCTTGACGCGGTGGACGAACGCGGGGATGCCGGCGTTCTCGGCGCGTTCGACGCCGTAGGTGCCGTCGCGGTCGGCGCCGACGGCGACGACTTCGGCCCCGTAGGCGGGGTCGGCGCAGGCGTCGATGAGGGCCTGCAGGTTGGAGCCGGATCCGGAGACGAGGACGACGAGCTTAGCGGTCACGTGAGTACGGTAACGCGTCGTCGCGGGTCAGCGCCGGTTCGGGGATGACCACCGTGTCCCTCCGCACCAGCTCGGCCTCGGCCGCGCGGCGGTGGACGGCGAACAGGCGCGCGACGAGCGCGGCGCCGACGAGGCCGATGAGGAACTGCACGGCGCCGACTCCGGCGACGGCGAGCGGGTCGGGTCCGAGGTCGGCCATGAGGTCGGTTCCGGCGGCGCCGCCGGAGAGGTGGGCGAGGACGCCGAGGACGGCGGCGGCGGTCGCGGCGGCCACGGTCGCCGCGGTGGTGACGCGCGGGACGCGCAGGTCGGGTGACCGGTAGGTGAGGATCACGCCGAAGACCGCGGCGAGCATCAGCGGCAGCCCGATGAGGATCGTGGCGTAGGTGGGCAGCGGCCCGTTCGGGACGGCCGCGAAGACCGGGAACGCCGGGAGCGGCCCGAGTTCGACCATCGCGGACTGCACGGCGGTGCCCGCGCCGACGGCGAAGCCGGGCCCGGCGATGTACGCGGCGGCCCACACGGCGCAGTTCGGCAGGTAGAGCAGGCTCAGGACGGCGACGATCCAGGACTCGGACCCGTAGAGGCCGAGCGTGTCGGCCACGACCGGGCCGCGGACGGCGAACGCGACGCCGGTGGCGGCGGCGCCGCAGGCGAGCAGTGCTCCGGCCGTGATCATCCCGGTGCGCAGGCCGCGCCGCAGCCACACCGAGGCCTGGTCCCAGGGCAGGACGCCGGCTTCGCGGGCGGCGCCGAACGCGGTGGCGGCGACGATGAGCGGCACGGCGTGCAGGAGCGCGGTGAGCAGGTCGACCTTGAAGGGGCCGGTGGTGCAGAGGGCGGCGACGCCGGCGAACAGTCCGGTGTAGAAGATCGTGACGAGTCCGGCGGCGGCGCGCACGGCGGCGGCGTCGCGGCCGCCGATGGCGCGGGTGGTCCCGGCGGCGGCCTTGGCGAGGCGCCAGGCGATGAGGACGGTGAGGGCGAGCGGGGTGACGCTCAGGTGGATCGGTCCGATGTCGACCGGGGCGCCGTGGCCCGAGAGCCAGGCGATCCCGGCGGCGGCCGCGACCGACGCGACCGGGCCTTCGCCGCCGGCCCGCCACCAGCCGAGGATGACGACCACGAGGATCGGGGTGAAGACGACCGTGGCGCACCAGATGGTCGTGGCGATCGCGGAAGCGAGGAGCGCTCGCGGGCGTTTCGCTTTGCCGCGCTTCGCATATGCGGCGGTGTCGACCGTTTCGGTGTCGCGCGCGCGGCCGTTCGGGGAGGGCGTTCCGTGCTCGCCGATGCCGGCCGTGGAGTCGCTGATGCGCACGGTGTCCCGCTGCGCGGACCCTGCTCTGCCAGGGCGTCGGTTCGGTCGTCGCTCCACGCCGACCAGTCTGTCACAGCCGGGCACGTGGAGGACGGTTCCCATCCACGGCACCGGAATGCGAGGATGGCAACACGTCCGGCTGCTGGAGCCGGTCTGGAGGAGGCAGCACATGGAAGGTCCGGGCGACTTCTACGCGACCGTGGACGTGGTCGACGTGGTCGACGGGGACACGTTCCGCGCGATCATCGACGGCGAGAAGGTCCGCGTGCGGATCATGGGGATCAACTCCCCCGAATCCGGCGGCTACCGCGAAGAGGAGGACTGGGGCGCCGAGGCGAAGGTCTACGCGAAGAAGAAACTCGAAGGCCGCACCGTGCACCTGTTCTCCGACCCCGGCGACCCGGCCACCGACCAGTTCGATCGCCTGCTCATGCACGTGGTCATGGAGAACGGCATGAACTACGCCGTCCTCGCCGTCGCAGAAGGCATGGCCCACACCTACATCCTGCGCCACCAGGAGCTCACGATCGGCGACACGCTCCGCAAGGCCGAACGGCTCGCCAAGGCCGAACGCAGGGGCATGTGGTCCGCGAAGGCCCACGACTGACCTTGTCCGGCCGGTTCAGAGCAACCCGAACTTGAGCAGCAGGGCGCGGTCGAGCGCGTCCATTTCTTCGGGATCGAGTGCCCCCATGAAGTCGCCGAGCCGCCCGTGATCAATCGAGAAGACCTGGTCCGTGAGAATCCGCGATTTCGCTTTGAGAAATTCGATTTCGGGCCGGTACACGGCCGCACCCGCACTTGTGGAGGTGAGTGCGACAGTAACAGTGCTGCACGCGAACGCATCAGATTGGATCACGACACCGTAGCGGCGGCCCTGCTGCTCATGGCCGGTCGCGTTCTTCGCGGGTTTGATCTCATAGATCGCGCCCCGAAAGATCACTCCGCGATCCCCATGTATCGCTGGATCGCGAGCATCTCCGCGCGATCATCGGCGTCGGCCTCAAGGCGCTCAGCGTCAGCCTTGGCTTGGTCGATGAGTTCCTCGCGGTAGGTCCGCAGGAGCGCGTAGCGGACGGCCTCGGTCTTGGTGCGTCCGCTTGAGGTCAGCGCGGCGATGGCCTGGTCCATCGCCTCGTCGGTGCGTACGTTGAGCATTGACATGCAGCAAGTGTATCACGATTTGTAATACACCGAGGTCAGGTGCGTTCCAGGTAGTGGAGCACGGCTGCCACGCGGCGGTCGGTCTGGTCGTCCGGGGTCAGGCCGAGCTTCAAGAAGATGTTGCGGATGTGCTTGTGCACGGCGTTCTCGGAGATGAACAGCCGCTGCGCGATCGCCGTGTTCCCCAAGCCCTCCGCCATCACCGACAAGACCTCCCGCTCGCGCGGCGTGAGCCGCTCGACCGGGTCGTCGGCGCGGCGCTGCGCGAACAGCTGCGCCACCACCTCCGGGTCGATCGCCGTGCCGCCCTTCGCGACCCGGTGCAGCGCCTCCACGAACGCGTCCACCCGACCCACCCGCTCCTTCAGCAGGTACCCGACACTGCGGGCCCCGTCCGCGAGCAGGTCCGTCGCGAAACTCTGCTCCACATACGCCGAGAGCACGAGCACCGCGAGACCCGGCTGGGCGCGCCGCGCGGCCACCGCCGCCTTGATGCCCTCATCGGTGTGCGTCGGCGGCATCCGCACATCCACCACCGCCACATCCGGCCGGTGCTCCTCCACGGCCGCAAGGAACTCCTCCGGCCCGCCCACCGAGGCCACCACGTCGAAACCCTCCCCCTGCAACACCAGGTTCAAGCCCTCGCGCAACAGGGTGTCGTCCTCGGCGATCACGATCCGCATGACAGCTCCACTCTGATCTCGGTCGGCCCGCCGACCGGGCTCTCGAACGCGGCCGTCCCGTCGAGCGCCTCCACGCGGCGCGCGATACCCGCGAGCCCCGACCCGGAGGCGGGATCGGCGCCGCCCCGGCCGTCGTCGACGACCTTGACGGTGAGCGTATTCCCCGTGCGCCGCACCTCAACCGAGGCACTCGACGCACGAGAGTGCTTGGCCACGTTCGTGAGCGACTCGGCCACCACGAAATACGCCGTCGCCTCGACACTCGCCGCGCACCGGCCCGCCACCGCCACCTCCACCGTGCAGGGCACGGCGCAGTCCGAAGCCAAAGCGCTCAAAGCACCCGCCAGGCCCCGGTCCTCCAAGACCGGCGGCAGGATCGAACGGACCACGGCCCGCAACTCGGCCAGCGCCCCCTCGACCGTGTCCTGGGCGCGTTCGAGGATCTGATCGGCCCGCTGCGGGTCCCGTGCGATCTCCCGGCGGGCCGCGCCGATGAGCACGTTGACGCCGACGATCCGGTTCTGCGCGCCGTCGTGCAGCGCCCGCTCGATGCGCCGCAACTCGACCGCATGCGCGTCCAACGCGGCCGCGCGCGTCACCGTCAGCCGCGCGACCCGCTCCGACAAGTCCGCCTCCGGGTCCGGACCGAGCAGGCTCACACCGGGACGGGCCTGGAAATCGAGAAGCTTGGGGCCGAACAGGAGCCAGAGCGCGAACACGGCGATGCCGGTGGCGCAGCCCAGGATCGCGGAGTTCGCCGTCTGGGCCGAGATCAATCCGTTGAGGATCTGCTGCTCCGAGTCCGGCACGAAATACCACCACAGCGGGTACGTGACGTCGCGGACCGAGATGAACGGCATCTGCAGCAGCATCGCGCCGAGGATCAGACCCCACGTGCCGTGCACCGCGATCCACTTCAGGTCGCGGCGCGCGCTCGGGTCGGCCTTGATCTCACCGAACGTGCGGGGAGGATCGGCGATCGGACCCGTGTACGGCGTCTCGACCTCATGGCCGAGGCGGCGCAGACGCCGACGCTCCAGGCCCGAAACGGTCCGCACCCACTGCATCATCGGCGCCACGAGCGGGCGGCCCACACCGAGCATCGCGAGAAAACCGGTCAAGATCAGGATCGGGATCGAATACAGCGCGAGGATCCCGAAGCCCGCCCCGACCGCGCCGTAACCGGTGGCGCGCAACGACGCGACCAGCAGCGAACGCAGATCGGTCACGTCCCCTTCGATGCGCACCAGAGCGTCGAACCGGGCGCGCAGGCGCCCGAAACGGTCCTCCGCCATATGTGCGCACCTCCCCTGAATCCACCCCCTGCAGCCGCCGCAGCGCGGTCGCCTCAAAAAACGTACCCGCGGCGGCGCCGCTCGGCGCTACAGCTACCTGTACCCCCGCGCCTGCACCTGGCCTCACCTCGAATCCGCCAGGTGACTGCATTGGACGCCGGACCGAATCGCCATAGCGTCATACACAGCCGATCCACCGGAGGAACACCGTGAACGACCAGCACCGCATCACCGCCCCCGCACGCGCACCACCGGGCCGACCACTACAAGCTCACCAGCGCCGCCCTGTGGATCGGCCTCATCGCCGGGACCGTCCTCAACCTCGCCCTCCAAACCATCGGACTGTGGATCCTCGCCATCCCGTTCGGCGCGATCGCCGCCTTCAGCGCCGTCACGCTCATCGTCCGCGCGATCGTCACCGGGAAGCGCCGATGACCACCCTCACCGCTCCCCGCAGCGCACTCGGACCCGGCACCACCGAAGCGCCCGCGCTGACGCTCAGCGAGATCACCAAGACCTACGACGGCGCGCACACCGTCCTCGACCGCGTCTCGCTCGAGGTCCCGCGCGGCGCGTTCGTCGCCGTCATGGGCGCCACCGGATCGGGCAAATCGACGCTCCTGCACTGCGCGGCCGGCCTCGACGACCCGACCGGCGGCGAAGTCCGCGTCGCCGGCCGCCGCATCTCCGGGCTCAGCGAAGCGAAGCGGACCCTGCTGCGCCAAGGCCGCATCGGCTTCATCTTCCAGTCCTACAACCTGCTGCCCTCGCTCACCGTCGAAGAGAACCTCACCCTCCCGCTGCGCCTCGCCGGCGCCGAAGCCGACCGCGACTGGCTCGACCACCTCACCGAACGGTGCGGCATTGCCGGGCTCCTGCAACGGCGCCCCTCGCGGCTCTCCGAGGGCCAGCAGCAGCGCGCCGCCGTCGCCAGGGCCTTCGCGTCCCGGCCCGACCTCGTCTTCGCCGACGAACCCACCGGCGCGCTCGCGCCCGACGCCGCCGCCGCGATCCTCGACCTCCTGCGCGAACTCGTCGACGCATGGGCGCCCGCCGTCGTCATGGTCACCGAAGACCCGGCCGCGTCCGCGCGGGCGCACCTCACCAT
The DNA here is from genome assembly GCA_963740955.1 of uncultured Actinomycetota bacterium. GTDB lineage: Bacteria > Actinomycetota > Actinomycetes > Mycobacteriales > Micromonosporaceae > Glycomyces. Next base: position 87,851 of record CAVUGC010000020.1, on the reverse strand, counting down.
GGCGCTCGAACACGGCCGCCTGCGGCCCGTGCTCACCACACTGACCTGACACCCAAGGGAACCGGCAAGGCTTGAGGGGCCGCCGTCCGAAGACGGCGGCCCCTCAAGCGCGGGTGCTCGCTATTGACTTGGACGGCCTCGAACGTTGCCGCTCCCAGGCCGCTTCGAGCTATGCCGCTTCGACCACGGCGGCCTGGCGGCGGCCCAGCAGCGCGGTGGCGCTGGCGAGCAGGCCGACCACGGCGACGACGGTCACCATGTAGAGGCCGGGCGTGTACTGGCCGATGCCGGTGGCGGCGCCGCCGGAGATCAGGCCGGTGACGATCGCCAGGACGACCGCGCCGCCGATCTGGCCGGAGGTCTGGACCAGGCCGGAGGCCAGGCCCTGCTCGTCGTCCGTCGATGCCTTCGGTGGCCTGGACCATCACGGCCGAGAAGCCGATCGCGAAGCCGAGGCCCAGCAGCAGGAACGAGGGCAGGTAGTCGACGAAGTAGTTCGGTTCGGCGATGCCGCCGGCGCAGACGATGAACCACAGGTAGCCGAGGACGAACGAGCCCAGCGAGGCGATGATCATCGACTTGGTGCCGTAGCGGTCGATGAACTTGCCGGCGATCGGCGAGAGGATCGCGACGATGATCCCGGCCGGGGCCAGCGCGAGCGCCATCTGGATCGGCTCCCAGCTGGAGCGTGTTCTGCAGGTACAGGGACACGATCGTCTGGAAGCTGATGTAGGAGCCGAAGATCGCGAGTGCGGCCAGGTTGGCCCGCACGATCGACTTGACCTTGAAGATGCTCAGGCGGACCAGCGGGTGGGCCACCTTGTTCTCGATGACGAAGAACGCGCCGAGCAGGACGACGGCGGCGACCGTGGTGGTGATGACCAGCGGCGTGAACCCGGTCTCGGGGACGGTCACGATCGTGTAGACGGCGGCGAGCATGCCGCCGGTGAGCGTGACGGAGCCGGCGAAGTCGATGCCGCCGGCCTCGCGCTCCTTGTCGCGGGGGACCACGACGAAGGCGGCGATGATGACGGCCGCGACGACGGCGACGGGGGCGAAGAAGGTCAGCCGCCAGTCGATGCTGGTCAGCAGGCCGGAGGCGATGAGGCCCGAGGCGTAGCCGGTGGCGCCGAAGACGGTGAAGATCGACAGCGCCTTGTTGCGGTCGTGGCCTTCTTTGAAGGTGGTGGTGATGATCGAGAGCGCGGCCGGGGCGGTGAAGGCGGCGGCGACGCCCTTGACGATGCGCGAGGCGATGAGCAGGGCCTCGTTGTCGACGAGGCCGCCGACGAGGGAGGCGACGCCGAAGACCACGAGCGCGGTCAGGAAGACCTTGCGGCGGCCCAGCAGGTCGGCCATGCGTCCGCCCAGGAGGAGCAGGCCGCCGTAACCGAGGATGTAGCCGTTGACGATCCACTGGAGGGAGGAGGTCTCGAGGCCGAGTTCGGCGCCGATGGACGGGAGCGCGACGCCGACCATGGAGACGTCGAGCGCGTCGAGGAACATCGCGAGGCCGGCGACGAACAGGACCGCCCAGAGCTTTGGTCCCCATCTGCTCGGGGCATGTGCGTCGGTATCGGGGAGGTCTTCGGTGTTGTCGAGGCGGGGTTTGGCTTCGGTGATCGTCATGCCCAGAAACTTACATGCACGCGCATTGGATGTCAAGACATCAATTGCATGGACATTAAATGTCTTGACATGGTAATCTCCTGGTCATGGAGGCTGAACCAGACGTAGACGTGTGCACGAAGTGGTCTGAGACACTGCGCGTGTACCACAACACATCCTGCGAGCTCGAGAACGAGCTGCAGGCCCGGCACGACTTGGCCTCAGCGAGTTCGAAGTGCTCCTGATCCTGGGCCGCACCTGCGGCGACAAGGCAGGCGGCAAAGCGAAGATGAAGGACATCGAGGCCGAGATGTACCTCAGCCAGAGCGCCCTCTCGCGCACCGTCACACGCCTCGAGAAGGCCGGGCTCGTGACACGGGCCGCCTGCGACTTCGACCGCCGCGCCAACTTCCTCATGCTCACGCCCGCAGGCATAGAGCGCTTCGAGGCCGCGAAGCCGACCCATCGGGCCGTCCTCGTCAAACACCTGACTCGGACCCGGGCTCCTCCGAACGCTCGGAGGCATGCCGGTAGCACGATGCCCTGCGCGCGTGGCGTTCACGCTCTGGGCTGGACGGCTTTCCCCGACTCAGCCCACGGTCGGTAAGGTGTGAAGACGAGAGAAGTCACGACCTGATCCGGCATGGAGCGAGGAAGCTATGACTCCCCCAGAGAACGAACAACCCGACGAGGACGGCGGCACCTTCAAACTGAAGCCCGGCGCCACACCCGAACCCGCCCCCGCCGCGGGCGAGGAACCGGGCCTCGACCGAACCATGAAGATCAACCGCGTCGAAGGCGGCGCCCCCGGAGGCCCCTCGACGCCCCCGCCCCCGCCCTCACCGCTCGGCAACCCCACCGGCCCGGCCGACCCGAACGTGGCCTCGTTCGCCGAAACCACCGTGATGCCGCAGCAGACCGGCTCCCAGACCGGCTTCCAGCCGGCCCAGCAGCCGCCCCAGCCCAACCCCCTCGGCTCCGGACCCATCCCGCAGCCGCCGAGCCAGCCGCAGTACGGCCAGCAGCCCTACCCGGGCCCGCCGCCCGGCCAGCAGCCGCCCGGCTACCCGCAGGCCCAGGCCGCCGGCCCCCAGGGCCCGGTCCCCGAAGGCATCAAGCGCATCGGCCTCATCGTGCTCATCGGCGCCGGTGTCGGCCTGCTCAGCAGCATCGTGTCCATCGCGATGCTCGGCGGATTCGCCATCTTCTCGGCCTCGATCGGCATCCTGTTCGCGCTGGCGTTCGGCTGGTACGGCTGGGCGCTGCCGAAGGGCCAGATCACCTCGCCCGGTCTGCGCCTGACCGGCATCATCCTCGTGATGATCGGCGCCGGATTCGGGATCCTCGGCGTCCTCGGCAGCCTCGGCTCGCTGGCGCTCATCGGTGGAGCGGCCGTCTTCGGCCTGCTGCTCAACCTCGCCTCCGCCGCCGTGTACGGCTACGCCTCGTTCCTGTACCTCAAGGACGAGTCGGTCAAGGCCTACATCAAGGGCCCGCAGGTCGCGGGCGGCTACCCGCCGGCCGGATACCCGCAGCAGCAGCAGTACGGGCAGCAGCCGCCGCCCGGCTACGGCCAGCCCGGCCCCCAGCAGCAGCCGCAGCAGCCCGGCGGCTACCCGCCGCCGCCTCCGGGATACCCGCAGCAGGGCCAGCAGCCGCCGCAGCCTCCCTACGGCGGTTAGCCCTACCGCCCCACGCCGGTCGCGACTAAGCTCACTCGTAAGCAACGGCCGCGGTACGCACGGTTCGCCAAGAGCGCCGTGGGTGCCGCGGCCTCCTGTACGAGGAGGTACATCAATGTCCGCAACTGGCGCACCGATCAGGGTGGTCGTCGCGAAGGTCGGGCTCGACGGGCACGACCGGGGCGCGAAAGTCGTGGCGCGCGCGCTGCGCGACGCGGGCATGGAGGTCGTCTACACCGGCCTGCACAACTCTCCGGAGCAGGTCGTGGCGACCGCGCTCGCCGAGGACGCTGACGCGATCGGCTTGAGCATTCTCTCCGGCGCGCATATGACGCTGTTCCCGCGAGTGCTGCGACTACTCGAAGAAGCCGATGCGCGCGACATCATCGTCTTCGGCGGCGGCATCATTCCCGAGGAGGACGCGGGCCTTCTGCGGGAAGCCGGAGTGGCCGCGATATTCGGTCCCGGCGCCTCGACCCAGGTGATCGCCGAATGGGTCCGCGAACATGTCGCATCACCCGATCAGGGACGTCCCGCGGCCGTCTGACCGGCGTCTGCCAGCGCGAACGCCCGCGCCAAAAAATTCTCTGAGAAGACCGTAACCGCCCGCGAGCGCTCTCGTTCTTATTAGTGTCGGACGCAGTGGGAATACGGCGCGAGACGCATCGGCAGCGGGCTCGATAAGGCCGCTATTGAGAAAGACCGCCGCGACACCGGGAGTTCACTTCCGGTCGGGATCGCGGCAATATCGCACGGCCTATTGAGCTGTGCCACAAACTGCCGATGCCCTGTCGATTGAGGGGTGGCGATAGGGCATCGTGCCTAAGGGAGTCAAGCCTTTGAGGGGTGGGCTTGATTCCCGCTAAGGGGACCGGACGCCTGAGGGGTGCGTCCGGTCCCCGCCTCTATGCCCTGGAGTCCCGCCCCGAAATGGGCGCCGCGGACCGCACAATCGCTCCACTGAGCCGTGAAGACCCTGCACCGGCCCGTGTCAACGGCTTTTCAGCCTGACTCGTCACACCGGCGCCCTGCCAGGCGTATGGGCCCGCTGCCGGGGGTTACCCTGCGATAACGGGCACCTGATACCCGATCCCCGCTCGCCGGACCCGGTTCGCCGAGGCCGCGGCCCGTTTCCGGGCCGCGAGCGGGAGGGCAGGCCGTCCGGTCAAAGAAGACTAGCTAGTGGAGCGGACTCTACAGTGGATCTGTACGAATACCAGGGCCGCGCACTGTTCGCCCGGCACAACGTGCCGGTACTGGACGGCGGCGTCGCCACCACCACGCAGGAGGCCGTGGAGCTCGCTGAGCGCCTCGGTGACCGGGTGGTCGTCAAAGCACAGGTGAAGGTCGGCGGCCGAGGCAAGGCGGGCGGTGTCAAACTCGCCGAGAACGTCGACGAGGTCAAGACTCACGCCACGAACATCCTCGGCATGGACATCAAGGGCCACACCGTCGAGAAGGTCATGCTCACGGTGACCGCCGACATCGACACCGAGTACTACTTCTCGTACCTGCTCGACCGGGCGAACCGCACGTTCCTGTGCATCGCGTCCGTCGCGGGCGGCATGGAGATCGAAGAGGTCGCGCACACCGACCCCGACAAGGTCGTGAAGCTCCCGATCGACGCCGGCGTCGGCGTCACCGCGGAGATCGCGAACGACATCGTCGACCGGGCCGGGTTCCCCGAGGACCTGCGCGACCAGCTCGTCGACGTGTTCGTCAAGCTGTGGGGCGCGTTCGTGTCCGAGGACGCGACGCTCGTCGAGGTCAACCCGCTCGTGCGCACGCCCGAGGGCAAGGTCCTCGCGCTGGACGCGAAGGTCACGCTCGACGAGAACGCGGACTTCCGTCACCCCGAGAACGCCGAGTTCGAGGACAAGTCGGCGGTGGACCCGCTCGAGCAGCGCGCCAAGGACTCCGGCCTGAACTACGTCAAGCTCGACGGTTCGGTCGGCATCATCGGCAACGGCGCCGGCCTCGTCATGTCGACGCTGGACGTGGTGTCGTACGCCGGGGAGGGCCACGGCGGCGTCAAGCCCGCGAACTTCCTCGACATCGGCGGCGGCGCCTCTGCCGCGGTCATGGCGAACGGCCTCGAAGTGGTCCTGTCGGACCCGCAGGTCAAGAGCGTGTTCGTGAACATCTTCGGCGGGATCACCGCCTGCGACGAGGTCGCCCGCGGCATCCTCGGCGCGCTCCAGACGCTGGCCGACCGCGGCGAGGACGTCACCAAGCCGCTCGTCGCCCGCATCGACGGCAACAATGCGGAGGCGGGTCGCCAGATCCTCGCCGACGCGAACCACCCGCTCATCACCGTGGTCGAGACCATGGACGCCGCGGCCGACAAGGCCGCCGAGCTCGCGAACAAGGGGGCCTAGTCCAATGGCGATCTTCCTCAACGAGAACAGCAAGGTCATCGTCCAGGGCATGACCGGCTCCGAGGGCATGAAGCACACGCGCCGCATGCTCAAGGCCGGCACCGAGGTCGTGGGCGGCGTGAACCCGCGCAAGGCCGGCACGAAGGTCGACGTCGACGGCGTGAGCCTGCCGGTGTTCGCGTCCGTGGCCGAGGCCATCGCCGAGACCGGCGCGAACACCTCCGTGGTGTTCGTGCCCCCGGCGTTCTGCAAGGCGGCCGTGCTCGAGGCGATCGACGCCGAGATCGGCCTCGCGATCGTCATCACCGAGGGCATTCCGGTGCACGACTCGGTGACCTTCTGGAACTACGCCGAGTCGAAGGGCAACAAGACCCGCATCGTCGGCCCGAACTGCCCCGGCATCGCCAGCCCGGGCAAGTCGAACGCGGGGATCACCCCGGCCGACATCACCGGGACCGGCCCGATCGGCCTGGTCTCGAAGTCGGGCACGCTGACCTACCAGCTCATGTACGAGCTGCGGGACCTCGGCTTCTCGACCTCGGTCGGCATCGGCGGCGACCCGGTCATCGGGACCACCCACATCGACTGCCTGAAGGCGTTCGAAGAGGACCCGGAGACCAAGGCGATCGTCATGATCGGCGAGATCGGCGGCGACGCCGAGGAGCGCGCGGCCGAGTACATCAAGAACCACGTGACGAAGCCGGTCGTCGGCTACATCGCGGGCTTCACCGCGCCCGAGGGCAAGACGATGGGCCACGCGGGCGCCATCATCTCCGGTTCGGCCGGCACGGCCGAGTCGAAGAAGGAGGCCCTCGAGGCCGCCGGCGTCAAGGTCGGCAAGACCCCGAGCGAGACCGCGCGCCTCATGCGCGAGGTCATCGAGAACCTCTAGATCGCAAGACGAGTCGAGGGCCGGGCGCCGACGCGCCCGGCCCTCGTCGTGTCCGGAGCCGGTCGCGCACGAGGTCGTTACGATCGGGGCATGCCCTCGACACCTCCTGCACCCGACGTCCGCCCGCGTCCGCCGGTCGGCCCCGGGGCGGCCACGATCCCGTGGGCGCTGCTGCCGATCCTGCTCCCCGGGGCAGGCGCTCCGCTGGCCTTCGGCATCGCCGCCGGGCGGCGCCCTTCACCGAAGACCGTGGCGCCGCTGGTGGTCTACACCGCCGCGGTGATCGGGACCTTCGCGTTCATCCTCCCGTTCGACATCGGGAAGACGCCGGAATGGGCCTACTGGTGCGCGTTCCTGTCATTCATGACCGCCACCTTCAGCGCCTCGGTCCACCTGTTCGCGATCCGCGGATACGTCTGGGCCCCAAGGGAGGCCACGTCCGCTCCCAAGGCCCCGAAAGCGCCGAAGGCCGTCCCGCGCGAGGCCGGGGCGGACTGGGTCGCACCGGCGCTCGACCGGTCCTCGCGGCTGCGCGAGGACGCCCGGCGGCTCGCAGAAGGGGACCCGTCGCTGGCGAAACGCAGCGGCGTCGGACGCCCCGACCGGCCGCGGGACCTCGACGACGGCGGGCTGATCGACCTCAACCACGCCCCGGTCGAAGTGCTGCGAGACCTCCCGGGCTTCAACGAGCAGACCGCCCGCCAGGTCCGCGAGCGCGTGGAGCGCCTGGGCCCGTTCCAGAACCTCGACGAGGTGATCCTCGAAGTCGACGTCTCCCCCGCGTTCGAACGGCACCTGCGCGAGTACGCGGTGCTCATTCCCTAGCGACCGGTAGTCGTCGATCCAGTAGGCGTCGTGGCACTCGAAGAAGGCCTTGCGGTCCGCTTCGGACAGTCCGCCGAGGTGGGCGAGGCCCTCGAAGCAGCTTCGCGGGTCGCCCCGGGGTCAAGAGCAGCAGCATCGAGGCCGGTTCGCGGGACTCGTTGCGGAAGCCGAGGATGCCGTCTTCGGGCACGTACGGGAATGCCGGGCCGCCGATGCAAAGGCATCACCGCGGCACTGCCGACCCTCACTGCTTCACCGCCTCCGGTGAGGAGCGATCCTCCGCGCGGAAGCCGCAGACGATCAGGCATATTGGTACCCCGGTACTAGCCGCACGGCAAGTTGCGGCGACCGCGAGCCGTCAGGAGACGCCGATGACCGTCGTGCTGTTCGACCGGGCCGCCGTGCTCGACACCGCCTCGGGCGTGCTCGCGCGCGGCCAGCGGGTGCTGGTGCGCGGCGAACAGATCGCCGCCGTCGGGTCCGATCTCGAGGCCCCCGCCGGGGCCCGGGTGATCGACCTGGCCGGGAAGACCCTCATGCCCGGGCTCATCGACTGCCACGCGCACGTCAACGCCCACACCGCCGACCTCGCATCGCTGGGCGACCAGTCGCCCGCGTACGTGGCCCTCAAGGCGGCCGAGGAGATGCGCGACGATGCTGCACCGCGGCTTCACCACCGTGCGCGACCCGGGCGGCGCCGACTTCGGGCTGCACGACGCCGTCGCCGAAGGGCTCGTGGACGGGCCCCGCCTGTACTTCGGCGGCAAGGCCCTGTCGCAGACCGGCGGGCACGGCGACATGCGCCCGCGCGGGCGCAGTGTGCGCGACGAGCACCAGTGCTGCCCCGATCTCGGGGTCGTGTGCGACGGCGTCGACGGGGTGCGCAAGGCCGCCCGCGAGCAGCTGCGCACCGGCGCGTTCCACGTCAAGATCATGCTCTCGGGCGGGGTGGCCTCGCCGACCGACCGGGTCGACTCGACCCAGTTCTCGATCGAGGAGATCCGCGCGATCGTCGAGGAGGCCGAGGCCGCCAACCGGTACGTCGCCGGACACGCCTACACCGCGCGGGCGATCAACCGCGGCCTCGCGGCGGGCGTGCGCTCGATCGAGCACGGCAACCTGCTCGACGAGACGAGCATCGAGCTGTTCCTGGAGCACGACGCGTTCCTGGTGCCCACCTTGGTGACCTATCAGCGGATGTCCGTCGAAGGCGCCGAGTACGGGCTGCCCGAGGTGAGCCTGCGCAAGAACACGCTCGTGCTCGACGCCGGGATCCGGGCGCTGGAGGCGGCGCACCGGGCCGGCGTGAACCTCTGCTACGGCTCGGACCTGCTCGGCGGGATGCGCCGGCACCAGTTGGAGGAGTTCAGGATCCGCGGCTCGGTGCTGCCCGCCGCCGACGTGATCCGCTCCGCGACCGTCACCGCCGCCAGGCTCCTGGGCGAGGAGGGGCGCCTCGGCCGGATCGTCCCCGGCGCGCTCGCCGACCTCCTTGTGGTGGAAGGCGACCCGCTCGAGGACCTCGCGGTGCTCACCGACCCCGAGTCGCACCTGAAGCTGATCATGCAGGGCGGCGAGGTGAAAGCCGACCGGCTCGGGAGCTGACGGCGAGCCGGCCTCAGCCGCGCTTGAGCACCGCCGCTCCCGTGGCCCACAGGGCTGCGGCGCAACCGAAACCGGCCACCGCTCCGGCGAGGACCACCCCGCCGGTCCCGGCGGCGACGCCCGCGGCACCGGCGGCGATCACGGCGTACCCGGTCCACCGGTACATCGGCTCGTCGAACGCGGGCGCCAGCGGAATGAAGTGGACGCCGACGATCACCGCGATCGCGCCCGGCAGGAAGTCGGCGAGGTCCAGCGCCCGCAGGACGAGCACGGCCAGGGCGATGAGCACGACCTCGAAGCCGATCCAGATCCCGTACCGCTTCGCCCAGTCCTTCGGCAGCTCACGGGGGCGGGCCCGGCCGGACGCGACCTTGGGGACCGCGGCGACGAGCGCGATGCTCACGGCGGCGGCAGCGGCGAGCCCGATCCAGTAGGCCGGGCCGTCGCCGAGCACACCGGCGCCGCCGATGAACCAGCCGAAGCCGAAGAACGCGCAGATCGTGACGCCGTTGCGGCGCATGTCACGGTTCATCTTGGGAGGGGCGGTGAAGGTTTCCATGAGGACATTGTGGCGGAACGTGACGGTCGCTCACGACCCGGCTGCACGAAAAGGCCCCGCTTCATGCGAAGCGGGGCCACTCGACTGCGAATGAGCGCTACTTCCAGCTCTTCGCGTCGACGCTCCACTCCCAGTCGTGGGGGTAAACGACCTCGGTCAGGTCGTCGCAGTGCCGGTCCTCGTACAGCTTGACGCTGTGGCGCGAGTTGTTGACGACCGACCCGATCTGGTGGTCGGGCGCCCTGTGGCAGCGCTCGTCGTCGTCATCGTCGTTGTCGTCGCCGTGTTCGCGGTCCCAGTTCCAGCGAACCGACATGTCGCCTTCGAAGCGCTCTTCCTCCCAGAAGCAGACCGCGTGGCGCGGGCAGTCGCGCGGACCGTCGTCGTCGTGGTCGTCGTCATCGCCCCAATCCGCCGAGGCCGGAGTCGCCAGGGCGGCGACGATGAAGAACCCTGCGGCGATGCTCGCCATGATGCGCTTGCGCATGATGTGGTGCTCCTTCCGCTCCCACCGTTCCGGTGGGGCACTTGAACCTTCGAGCCGCTACTTGCGGTCATGAAAAAGATACGGATTGCGACTATCCCTGGGATCGAATTCACTCTTCCAAGGGGCCGAACCCGCAAGGTTCAGGCGCAGCGAAAGCAGATACTGTCAGGTACCCGACAGTTCTGAATGACATGCCGGCAGCGGTCACAACCGGACGACGAGCAGGGCGATGTCGTCCCTCGAGCCCTCCTCCACACCCAACTCGGCCAGCACCCCATCGGCCAGATGCTCCGGACTGCACGTACAGCACCGCCCCAACGCCGACACCAGGCGATCCAGCCCCGTATCGATGTCCTCACCACGACGCTCGAACAACCCGTCCGTGAACAGCACCAGCGTGTCCCCGGGGTCATAGGACAGGCCCGCCTGCGGGTGCGGGACCGGCTGCGGACGGGCCCCCAACGGCGGATCGATCGCCTGGTCCAGCAGTTCGCACTTCCCGTCCGGATGCATCAGGACCGGCGGCGGATGCCCCGCGTTGCTGTAGATGATCAAACGGCTCCGCGGATCCACCATCGCCCACACCACCGTCGTGTTCAGCGCCCCCTCGATCGACCGGGCATACAGGTTCAACACGTCCAACGCCTGCGCCGGCCGCTCCAACGCCCGAATCGTGGCACTCAGCGCACTCCGCAGCATCCCCATGACCGCCGCGGCCTCCAAGTCATGACCCACCACATCGCCGACCGCCACCCCGTACCGCCCGTCAGGCAGATCGACGATGTCGAGCCAGTCGCCGCACACGTTCAGCGCCCCCACGGCCGGCAGATACCGCATCGCCACATTGTCGTGCCGGGCGAGATCCGGCGACTGCAGCATCGCCTCCTGCAACGTCACCGCCACCTGATGCTCGCGGGTATGCGCCAGCCGCAACTCCTCATTGAGATGCTGCAACTCGCGCGCCCGCGCATACAGCTCCGTCTCCACCGCGTTCCTGTCGATCGACTGCCCGCGCGGCGGCCAGTCGCCCCTGGCGAGCGCCAAAATATACGGCGTCACGTCCTCCACCCGGTGGATGATCAACTCCACCTCGCCGTCCGCACCCACGATCGGCGTGTTGACCGGCGACCACCAACGCTGCTCGAACTCCCCGGGCCGGTCCATGATCGGGATGTCGTACTTCTGCAGCGCCATCGTGTCCTGCGCCTTCAGCTCCAGGACCCGCTGCAGCGAGGCGTTCAGATTCCGCACACCATCCGCCTGAGGATCAGCAGGATTGTCCGGAAACGCGTCGAAAATGTGCCTACCGAGCAGATCCTCACGCGTGCGACCGGTCGCCTTCAGATAGGCCCGATTGACCTCCACGATCACCAGATCCGGGCCGACCACCAGGTACGGGCTCGGCGTCGCCGTGAACAACGCCTCGTAATTCAGATCCGCCATGACAATCCGCCTCTGCGCTCCCCGCGTCACACGCTCGCACTTCAGCCCCTCTAACAACGACGCTACCTCCGCTCACACGGGGATACCCAGGCAACAGCGGTGGCATCCCACCGACCTGCGAGAGCACGCGAAAAGGCGCGGACGGCATGTGCCGTCCGCGCCTTTTCGCGATCGCGCAGAGGTCACTGCGCCGCTGTTCGATCAGAGGTCGAAGTGACAAGCCACCTTGTGACCGCTCGCGGCCTCACGCCACTCCGGCTCGACCTCGGCACAGATGTCCTCAGCCCAAGGACAGCGCGTCCTGAAACGACAGCCCGAAGGCGGATTCGCCGGCGACGGCAGATCACCCTTCAAGATGATCCGCTCACGCCCCGCCTCCACCTCCGGATCCGGCTGCGGCACCGCCGAAAGCAGCGCTTTCGTGTAAGGGTGCCGCGGATTCTCGTAGATCGCCTCCGAGTCCGCCTCCTCCACGAGCTTGCCGAGATACATGACCCCGACCCGCTCCGAAAGATGACGCACCACCGCAAGGTCATGCGCGATCACCAGATACGTCAACCCGAACTCGTCCTGCAACTCATCGAGCAGGTTCATCACCTGCGCCTGAATCGACACGTCCAGCGCGCTCACCGGCTCATCGCACACGATCAGATCCGGCCGCAGCATCAACGCCCGCGCAATACCGAGACGCTGACGCTGGCCACCCGAGAACTCGTGCGGAAAACGCTCCAGCACCGACTTCGGCATCCCCACCGCATCGAGCGTCTCGACCGCCAGCTTGCGCCGCTCAGCCCTCGACCCGACACCGTGCACCTTCAACGGCTCCGACAACAACATGTCCACGTTGTGCCGAGGATTGAGCGAACCCAGCGGATCCTGGAAGACCATCTGCATCTTCGACCGGAAACGCCGCAGCCGCTCCCCCTTCATCGCCGTCACATCGTCGCCGCCGAGCCGCACCCGGCCCGCCGTCGGCTCCTCCAGCCGCAGCACCGCCCGACCGAACGTCGTCTTGCCGCAACCCGACTCGCCCACCAGGCCGTACGTGCCACCCGCATCGATGCGCAAACCCACACCGTCGACCGCCTGCACCTGCCCCACCGTGCGCTCCACGATGAGACCCCGCCGAATCGGGAAGTGGACCTTCAGGCCCTCGACCTCCAACAACGGCGCCGCCGTCGATACCGGCTCGGCCACCGCCAGATCCGGCTCCTCCGTACGCTGTACGGGAATACTCGGCTCCGGTTGCAAAGGCTCAGTGCTCATACGACCTCCTCGGCCATCACACAGCGATGGGCGTGCACGGCCCCGACCAGCGCAGGATCACCCTCGACGCAAGCCGCCGCGACACGATCGCACCGCGGCGCGAACGCACAACCGTCATGCCACCGGATCACATCCGCGATCGAACCCCGAATCGGCGTCAACGGCTCATGAATCGGCAGGTCAAGCCGCGGTATCGAACCCAACAACCCCACTGTGTAAGGATGCGTCGGCCGCCGGAACAACTCCCGCACCGGCGCCGACTCGACCACCCGCCCCGAATACAGCACGTTCACTTCATCGCAGATCCCGGCCACCACGCCCAGATCGTGCGTGATCATCAGCAACGCCGTCCCCTCGGCCTCCACCAAGTCCTTCAGCAGCTCCAAGATCTGCGCCTGAATCGTCACGTCCAAAGCCGTCGTCGGCTCGTCCGCGATCAACAGCCTCGGCGCGCACGCCACCGCGATCGCGATGAGCACGCGCTGGCGCATGCCGCCCGAAAGCTGGTGCGGGTACTCCCTGAGCCGGCGGGCCGGGTCGGGGATGCCGACGCGGTCGAGCAGGTTCGCGGCCTCCTTGGACGCCTTGTCGCCCTTGAGGCCGCGGTGCCGTTCGAGGACCTCGGTGATCTGCCTGCCGATCGGGACGACCGGGTTGAGGCTCGACAGCGGGTCCTGGAACACCATCGCCAGGTCCTTGCCGCGGCGGCGGCGCATCGCGGCGGGAGCGAGCGACAGCAGGTCGGTGCCGTCGAAGACGGCCCGGCCGTCGACATCGGCGCCGCCGCCTCGGCTGCGGGTCCCCATGCCGACCGCCTGCGGCGTGCCGGCGGTCGCCTTCACGTCGCCGTCGGCCGGCAGGGCCGCCGCGACCGCGGGCACGGACGCCTTGCGGGCCCGGCGGCCGCGGCTCTTCGGCAGCAGCCCCATGATCGCCAGGCTCGTCACCGACTTGCCGCAGCCGGACTCGCCCACGAGCCCGACCACTTTGCCCTCGTCCACCGAGAAGGAGACGCCGTCGACGGCGGTGGACGCGCCGAAGGCGACCCGCAGGTCCTCTACTTCAAGCAGTGCCACTAATCCTGCCTGCTTCCTTTAGCTGCTCATTGCTGAGCGTTCGGATGTTTCGCTCTCCGCACTGGCACTGGGGCTCAGTGTTGGAGTCCTGGTCCGGCAGTCTGGACCGTCGGCGGTCAGTCCGTTCCAGCAAGATCTGCTTCACACGCGTATGCGGGGTCCACAGGGCGATGTCGGGATCGCTCGCTCTCGCTAGGACGTTGACCGCTCCAGCATGGTCTGCTTGCCACACGGCCCCGCAATCGGTGCAGTGAAGCCGATCCCCTTTTCGGACGCCGAGGGCATCCGTTCCGGGGATGACTTGTGACGTGTAGGCGGCGTTGACCAGCCGCACCGCAGAACCTCTGCGGTCCGACACGGCATTGAGCGCCTCAGCGGTGAGCCCTTTGGTCCACCCGGCGAGGCGTCGATTGGTGTTCTTCCCCAGCCGTTTCCGGCCGACATAAGTCTTCGTGAGGTCCTCGGCCACGACGAGCGCGGCCTTGTCCACCACTCTATGAACCGCGTGACCGCTGCGAACGTGACCGTGCCACGGGTCCCTGCAACCTGCCGCCTCCCCCGACACCGCCAACTCGGTTCCGCCCCAGAGTGAACGTCCGAAATTGGTCGGAGCGGACAACAATCTGATTGTGCGTGCGGCTGCGGCCCCTGTTCCAGTGCTTCCGCATCTGGCGGCACAGCCATCGGTCAGAAGTCCACCGGTCATATCGCAGTGCGTTGTACAAACGCTTGCGCTCGGCCTCAACATCAGTGCGCGCCCATATGGCTTGGCGGACCCGCACCTTCGCGCTTTCACGGCTGGCGGCGATGTCGGCGACCGCATCACGCACCGTCTCCTTCCATGCGTTCGCCAAGACACCGAATGCCTGTGCGTCTCCAGTACTCATCCACTGGTCGCGGATGGCCCGGTCACGAATGCCCACACCGGCAATGGAGCCGTATTGCCGCCACACCGACGCTCGCACCCGCCCCAACCGACGAGCCTGCTCTTCAAGCAGGGCGTACTTGCCCGAGTTGAGCTTCTCTGAGAACGCTATACGTGTAACCTGCATTGCCCGCCGAAATCGAACTCGCGTGTCAAATTCGAATGCGTAACGAGAGAACATGCTCGGAAGACACGGAGATGTGAGCACCGTCATGAGAAACCATCGCTTCGTCACTCCTGTCGCCTCAGTCTCGGGTCGAGCGATTCGCGCATGGCCTCGCCCAGGAGGGTGAAGCCCAGTGCCGTGACGATGATGCCCACGGCCGGATAGATCGCCAGTTGCGGTGCACCGGAAAGGAACCGCTGTGCATCGGCGAGCATGGTCCCCCATTCGGCGCTGCCCGGGTCCGGATTGCCCAGGCCCAGGTACGAGAGCGCGGCCGCCTCGATGATCGCCGTGGCGAGCACCAGCGTCGCCTGCACGATGACCGGACCCAGCGAGTTCGGCAGGATGTGCGAGACCACGATCCGCCCCTTCGGGACGCCGATCGCGATCGCGGCGAGCACGTAGTCCGAATGTGCCTGCGCCAGCATCGAACCGCGCAGCAGCCGCGCGAAGATCGGGATCTGCGCGACCCCGACCGCGATCATGACCGTCCGCAGCGACGGCCCCAGCAGCGCCGCGACGCTCAGCGCCAGCAGCAGCATCGGGATCGCCAGCGCCACGTCGACCGCGCGCATGATGACCGCTTCGAGGCGTTCGCCCCAGCGCCCGCCGAACGTGCCCGCCGCGGCCGCGACGCCGCCGATGAACGCGCCCGGCGACGAAGCCGATGAGCGTGGCCACGACGCCGACGAGCAGTGTCTGCGCGGGCCCCGACGATCATGCGGGAGAACATGTCCCGGCCCAGGTGGTCCAGGCCGAACCAGTTCTCCGCGGCGCGGGCCCGGGGAAGATGTTCCGGTTCAGGAAGACCTCGCGGCCCCAGGTCTGCGCCGTCGGGTCGTACGGGGCGATCCATGGGCCGACGATCGCCACGAGGACGAACAGGCCGACGATGACCGCGCCGGTGATCGCCATCGGCGAGCGGCGCATCCGCCGGATCGACTGGCGCCACAGGGAACCGCTGCGCGCGTCGCGCGCGGTCGCGGTGGCCTCGATGAGCCGGTCGAGCTTCTCGATTTTCGCGATGGTCATTTGCGCACCCGCACTCTCGGGTCGAGCAGGCCGTACGACAGGTCCACGAGGAGGTTGATGACCACGTAGAACACGGCGATGACGAGGATGAAGCCCATGAGCGCGGGATAGTCCCGCTCGGTCGTCGCCTGGTAGACGAACGAGCCGATGCCGCCGAACGCGAACACGCTCTCGGTGAGCACCGCGCCGGCGAAGAGGCTGCCCAGCAGCAGGCCGATGATCGTGGCGATCGGCAGCATCGCGTTGCGCATCACGTGGCGGCCGCGGACGGTGGAGGGCTTGAGGCCCTTCGCGTCGGCGGTGCGCACGTAGTCCTCGCCCACCACGTCGAGCACGCTCGCGCGGGTGATGCGGACGATGACGGCGAGCGGGATCGAGGAGAGCGCGATCGCGGGCAGGATCGAGGTGCTTGATCGCGTCCCAGGCGATGTCGAGTTCGCCGGTGATGAGCCCGTCGAGCACGCGCAGGCCCGTCACCTCGGTGAAGTCGGATCCGGCCGTGAGGCGGAAGGTGGTCGGCAGCCATCCGAGCTCCTGGGCGAACACCACTTTCAGCATGGCGGCCAGGAAGAAGATCGGGATGCAGGTGCCCAGGAGCGAGCCGGAGACGGTGCCGAAGTCGATCCAGGTCCCCCGGCGCTTCGCCGCGAGATACCCGAGCGGGATGCCCAGGCCTACGGCGATGAGCATGGCGGCCAAGGAGAGTTCGATGGTGGCGGGCAGTCGGTCGGCGAGTTCGGTCGCGATGGGCCGCCCGCTCGACAACGAGGATCCGAAGTCGAGGCGGACGACCCGTCCGAGGAATTCGCCGTACTGGGTCCAGACGGGTTCGTCCAGGCCCAGGGAGGCCCGCAGCGCCTCCCGCTGCTGCGTCGTGGCGTTCTCGGGGAGCAGCCGGTTCTCGGGTCCGCCCGGGAGGGCTTTGAACCACGCGAACAGCAGCAGCGAGAGTCCCAAGAGCGCCACGGACAACTGCAGGAGGCGCTTAACGGTGTAGCGCAGCATATTTCGCTGTCAGACGTTCCTGTTAGGAGGCGGTCGTGAAGTAGACCTGCGCGAAGTCCTCCCGCGTGAGCGGGGAGACGTCCGGCGGGTACACGTTCGGTGCGAATGCGATCGACGGCGGCGAGGACGAGATCGGCAGGCCCGGGAGCTCTTCCATCACGGCCTCGTTGGCGGTCTTCCACAGCTCCACGCGCTTGGCCTCGTCCGGCTCGGTGTTTGCGGCGGCGATCGCGTCGAACACCTCGGGGTTGTTGAAGCCCCACTCGGTGGACTCGGCGGCGAACCAGGTGCCGAGGAAGTTGTACGGGTCGGCGAAGTCGCCGGTCCAGCCCAGCAGGTACAGCGGGCAGTCGCCGCTGCGGGTGGTCGGGATGTAGTCGACCCAGGTGATCGGCTTGGCCTCCACCGTGACACCCGCGGCCTGCAGGTCGGAGGAGATCATGTCGAAGATGTCCTTCGGCGCCGGCATGTACGGCCGGGTCACGTCGGTCGGGTAGCAGAACGTGAGGGTCAGGTCCTCCGCGCCGGCGTCGGCCAGCATCTCCTTGGCCTTCTCGGTGTCGAAGTCGTAGGTGGCGACGTCCTCCGAATAGCCTTCCAGGCTCGGCGGGATGAACTGGGTCGCGACCATGCCGCCGGCCGGGAGCACCGAGTTCACGATGCGTTCGCGGTCGACCGCGTATGACAGCGCCTCGCGGACCGCGTGGTCCTCGAGCGGCGAGTGGCCCTGCGTGTAGGCGAGGTAGAGCAGGTTGAAGACGCCGCGGACGGGGACCTGGTAGCCCGCGTCCGTGAGCCCCTGCGCGTCGGCGGGGGCGGCGAGGTCGTAGCCCTGGATGTCGCCGGCTTCGAGGGCCTGGCGGCGCGCGGTCTCGTCCGAGATGGTCTTGAAGATCAGGGTCTTGATCTTCGCCTTCTCACCGAAGTAGTTGTCGTTGCGGGTGAGGGTCACCTGCTGCTCGCTGTGGTTCCAGTCCGTGAGCATGTACGGGCCCGGTACCGGCGAGGGTGCCGACGGTCTGGGTGTAGTCCGGCAGCGGCGAGTCGGCCGCGGGGAGCTGCACGTCGGCGACGGCGTCGATCGACTGCGGGCTGATGATCGAGAGCGACTCCAGCGTGAACGCGCCCGGGAAGCTGGACGTGTACTTGCTCAGGCTGATGGTCGCGTCGAGTCCGTCTGCGGTGCAGCCCTTGTAGATCGACTCGGTCTCGATGCCCATCGCGGGGTCGTTCGCGGCGAAGCCGCCGAAGACCGCCGAGTAGTAGTAGGTGAAGTTCGGGGACTGGAAGCCGCCCGTGAAGTTCGCCCACCGGTCGAAGTTCTTGCACACGGCGGCGCCGTCGAGGGCGGCCCCGTCGTGGAAGGTCACGCCTTCACGCAGGTGGAAGGTCCATTCGGTGCCCTCCGGGTTCTGTTCCCAAGACTCGGCGAGGCCGGGCACGGTGTCGGTGCAGTCGGCGTCGAGGAGCGTGTCGAAGACCTGCCGGTTGACGCGGAAGGTCTCGCCGTCGGAGGCGAGGATCGGGTCCAGGCTGGTCGGGTCGCCGGGAGTGCCGAAGACGAACGGCGTCGACTCGTTGGCTTCCGTGTCGGCCTCGGGGGTGCCGTCGGTGCGCTCGGGGCAGGAGAAGTCGAAGTCCTCGGCGGAATCGGCATCAGTGCCGGAGTCGCCATCGGATCCACAGGCCGTGATCAGGCCCAATGCCATTGCGGCGCCTGCCGCCGCGGCTAGGGCGCGCCTGATTGGGGTTGGTGACGTGCGCATAGGTTGTCTCACCCGTCGGTTCGTTGGGTATTCGGAGGTAGGCACAGCCTATGTCCAGGTGAGTTAGGCCACTGTTATGCGTTATCGAACCGTGATGTTTTTGACGGCTATTGTTACCGAAGTGTCGGAACCGTCCCCCACCGCTGAAACGTTGGGCCGCAGCGAGGTCGCATCGGTTGCAGAGCCAATGTATGGCTCGCGAGCTTCGCCAAGCCCGGCCGCCGTGCCGTCCGAGCTTACCTGCCCCTACTGGTGAAGTAGACCTGCGAGAAGTCCTCCCGCGTCAGCGGGGAGACGTCCGGCGGGTACACGTCGGGCGCGAACGCGATCGACGGCGGCGAGGACGAGATAGGCAGGCCCGGCAGCTCCTCCATCACGGCCTCGTTCGCGGTCTTCCACAGGTCCACGCGGGTGGCCTGGTCGGGCTCGGTGTTGGCGGCGGCGATCGCGTCGAACACCTCGGGGTTGTTGAAGCCCCATTCGGTGGACTCGGTGGCGAACCAGTTGCCGAGGAAGTTGTACGGGTCGGCGAAGTCGCCGGTCCAGCCCAGCAGGTACAGCGGGCAGTCGCCGGACGGGTGGTCGGGATGTAGTCGACCCACGTGATCGGCCTGGCCTCCACCGTGACTCCCGCGGCCTGCAGATCGGAGGAGATCATGTCGAAGATGTCCTTCGGCGCCGGCATGTACGGCCGGGTCACGTCGGTCGGGGTAGCAGAAGGTCGACGGTGAGGTCCTCTCTGCGCCCGCCTCGGCGAGCATCTGCTTGGCCTTCTCGGTGTCGTAGTCGTAGGTCGTCGACGTCCTCCGAGTACCAGCCTCGAGGCTCGGCGGGATGAACTGGGTGGCGACGCAGCCGCCGGCCGGGAGGACCGAGTCGACGATGCGCTCGCGGTCGATCGCATGGGAGAGGGCCTCGCGGACGGCGTGGTCCTCGAGCGGGTCGTGGCTCCTGCGTGTACGCGATGTACAGCAGGTTGAAGACGCCGCGGACGGGCACCTGGTAGTCGTCCTCGATGAGCGCCTGGGCGTCGGCCGGGGCGGCGAGGTCGTAGCCGTGGATGTCGCCGGCCACGAGGGCCTGGCGGCGGGCGTTCTCGTCGGAGATGGTCTTGAAGATGACCGTCTTGACCTTCGCGGGCTCGCCGAAGTACTCGTCGTTGCGGGTGAGCACGACCTCCTGCGAGCTGTGGTCCCAGCTCTCGAGCTTGTAGGGCCCGGTGCCGGCGAGGGTGCCGACGGTCTGGGTGTACTCCGGCAGCGGCGAGTCGGCCGCGGGGATCGCGGCGTCGGCGACGGCGTCGATCGAGGCCGGGCTGATGATCGAGAGCGATTCGAGGGTGAACGCGCCCGGGAAGCTCGAGGTGTACTTGCTCAGGCTGATGGTCGCGTCGAGGCCGTCTGCGGTGCAGCCCTTGTAGATCGACTCGGTGGTGATGCCCATGGCCGGGTCGTTCTCAGCGAAGCCGCCGAACACCGACGAGTAGTAGTAGGTGAAGTTCGGGGACTGGTAGCCCGCCTTGAAGTTCGCCCAGCGTTCGAAGTTCTTGCAGACGGCGGCGCCGTCGAGAGGCTGCCCGTCGTGGAAGGTCACGCCCTCACGCAGGTGGAACGTCCACTCCGTGCCTTCCTCGTTCTGCTCGTAGGACTCGGCGAGACCGGGGACGGTGTCGGTGCAGTCGGCGTCCAGGAGGGTGTCGAAGACCTGGCGGTTGACGCGGAAGGTCTCGCCGTCGGAGGCGAGGATGGGGTCGAGGCTGGTCGGGTCGCCAGGGGTGCCGAAGACGAACGGCTGCGATTCGTTCCGGTCGGTGTCGGCGTCGGGGGTGCCGTCGGTGCGCTCGGGACACGAGAAGTCGAAGTCCTCGGCAGAGTCGGCATCACCGCCGCCGTCGCCGTCGGAGCCGCAGGCTGCGAAGAGGCCCAATGCCAGAGCGGCACTCGCCGCTGCGGCGAGGGCGCGCTTCGTTGGGGTTAGTGACGTGCGCATAGGTTGTCTCACCCGTCGTCGTTGGGTATTCGGAGGTAGAGACAGCCTAAGTGCCGGTGAGTTACACCACTGTTAAGCGTTATGTGATCGTGATCGTTTCGGCGAATATTGTTACCCAAATCGTAAGGATCGCACCGAAGTGAATCCCGTTGCGCCACAAGGGAACACAAAATCGCCCCGCCTGACGGGCCCTAACGGAGAGCAAACCTGCCCATTACAGAACGCAGCGCCCCAACGACTTCGAGCCCATCGAACTCCCGATCGATCGGACCCGCCGGCCCGCAATGACAAAAACCCTGGTCCACTGAACCGCCGAAGACCCGGACACCCCGGGCGCCGGGAACCGTTCGGAGACGCCGAGTCCCGCCGACCCCAAGGACTCACCCCGGGACCCGCACGACTCGCACTCGCGCCTGCGGCCCGTAGCCGCTCGCGTTCGGGCGCCGCTGATGGACGTCCCACCGGCTGCCGGTAGTCGACGTCCCGTCGGCCGCAGCTAGTCGACGTCCCGCCGGCCCGAGAACGCCCTGCCGAGCGTCACCTCGTCCGCGTACTCCAGGTCCCCGCCCACGGGCAGACCGCTCGCAAGCCGGGTCACCTTGAACCCCATGGGCTTGATGAGCATCGCCAGGTAGGTGGCGGTCGCCTCGCCCTCGGTGTTCGGGTCCGTGGCCAGGATCAGCTCCTTGGTCTCTCCCTTTTGGAGTCGGATCAAGAGCTGGCGGATCCGCAGATCGTCAGGGCCGATGCCCTCCAGCGGATTGATCGCACCGCCCAGCACGTGGTACCGGCCGCGGAACTCCCCGGTGCGCTCGATCGCGAGCACGTCCTTGGGTTCCTCGACGACGCAGATGAGCGCCTCCGACCGGCGCGGGTCCCGGCAGATGCCGCACTGCTCGGCCTCGGTCACATTGCCGCAGGTCTCGCAGAAGCGCACCTGGGCCTTGACCCGCTCGAGCGCGGAAGTGAGGCGCTCGACATCGACGCTCTCGGAGGCCAGCAGATGGAAGGCGAGCCGCTGGGCGCTCTTCGGGCCGATGCCCGGGAGCTGGCCCAGCTCTTCGATGAGGTCGCCCAAAGCCCCGTCGTACAAGGATCTCTCTTTTCCTGCGGCTCGTTCGCGGTCAATGTGGGGGTGGCGGCTGGTGAACGGCGCAAACGCGCCGGGGCCCTTGCGGCCCTAAGAGGGTCTTTCCTGGTCTACATGCCGGGAAGGCCGAGGCCGCCGGTCATGCCGCCGAGGGCGTCGCCGAGCGGGCCCATCTTCTCGGCGGCGAGGCGCTTGGCGTCCTCGTTGGCGGCCTGGACCGCGGCGAGGATGAGGTCTTCGAGGGTCTCGACGTCTTCGGGGTCGACCGCCTTCGGGTCGATCTTGACACCCTTGAGCTCGCCGTCGCCGGTGACCGTGGCGCTCACGAGCCCGCCGCCGGCGGAGGCGGTGACCTCGGACTCGGCCAGTTCGGCCTGGGCCTGCATCATGTCGGCCTGCATCTGCTGCGCCTGCTGCAGCATCTTCTGCATGTCTCCTCCTGCGAACATGTCCATGTCACTCCTCGCCGTCGGCTCCGGGTCTCCTAGGTGTCCCGCCAGCCTAGCCGTCTCGGGCGACAACCGTGTTGTGGCGGGCGGCCGAGGTGGTGTCTCGGCCGCCCGCGTGCGCTCCCGCGGGAGCGAGGGGCGGTAGGGCATCTGGCGGGGACCGCGCGCGGCCGGATTGCCGCGCGCGACCTCGGTATGGCGACGTTCGCGAATCCCCTTCTGTCGCCGCCATCCCGCCGATGCCCGATGGCGTTTTTGCTATCCACTACAACACGACGGGTAGTGAAGTGGCAACAGAAGTTTTCCGCCTGTGGATAACTCACGACAGAACCAGAGTTACCGCAGGTCAACCGCCTGTGGAAAACTTTGGGGGATTCAGGCGATCTGCTTGGCGCTGAAGGCGGTCGTCAGGAGTTTCACGGCCTGCTCCTCGCTCGTGCCGAAGCCGCCCGGGGCGACGGGGTCGTCAGGGCTCGGCTCGTCGAAGTCGTCCGCAGGAGGCTCCTCGAAGGACTCCGCGGCGGGCGGCGGGGCCTGGCGGGACGGGGCGCTCTGCCGCCGAGCGCTCTGCGCCTGGCCGTTCGACGACCCCGCAGGCGCGGGGCGGCTCGGCGCCGGGCTAGGCGCCGGTCCCGTTCCCGCTTTTGGGAGGCTCCCGGCCTCCCCCACTTCGCACCGGATCTTCCAGTTGCCGCCGAGGACGTCGTTGAGAACCCCCACGACGATCCCGTACGCGGGCTCCTTCTGCAGGTTCTCCGCATGGAAGGAGTGCTTGAAGGCCAGCACCACTTCGTTGTCCGTGGCGTCGGCGATCGTCGCATCCTGCAGCAGCGCCGCAGTGGTGCGCTTCTTGTCCTTGACCGCCATCATGATCCGGTCCCACTGGCGCCGGATCGAAGCGGCTGTAGCATCCACCGGCCTCGGCGACCGGCGCGTACGCCGGGGCCGCCGGCTCGGCGGCCGGGATGGGCTCCGCGTCGGCCCAGTCGTCGGCGGGCGCCGCCGGCTCGGGCACCGGCGCGGACTGCGGCGGGCTCGCCTGCGGGGCTTCGTCTTCCCAGGGCGGCACGGCGACCGGCCCGGTCGGCGCTGCCGCAGTCTCCTCCGCGGGCGGCGGGACCGGCGCAGGTGCTGCGACCGGCGCAGCGGGCTCGGCGATCTTCGCCAGCGCGGCGCGTGCCGCGGCGGCGCCACCGGTCGGGGCTTCGCGCACAGGCGCGGCGAAGGCGGCTCCGGCGGCGCGCTGCTCGAGGGTCTCGAGGCGCTGGGTGAGTCCGGCCATGGATTCGTCGGAGCCGGGCAGGATGGCGCGGACGCAGGCGAGTTCGAGGAGCAGGCGGGGTGCGGTGGCGCCGCGCATGCCGGCGAGTCCGGCGGCGATGACCTCGGCCATGCGGGTGATGGTGGAGGTGCCCATGCGGGTGGCCTGGCTGGTCATCTTGGCGAGCTGGTCGGCGGGCGCGTCGACGAGGCCCGAGGAGCCCGCGTCGGGGACCTGGTGGAGGACGATGAGGTCGCGGAGGCGTTCGAGGAGGTCGCCGGCGAAGCGGCGGGGGTCGTGGCCGCCTTCGACGACGCGTTCGACGACTTCCATGACGGCGCGGCCGTCGGCGGCGGCGAAGGCTTCGCACATTTCGTCGAGGAGTCCGGCGTCGGTGACGCCGAGGAGTCCGGCGGCGCGTTCGTAGGTGACGCCTTCGGGTCCGGCGCCGGCGATGAGCTGGTCGAGGACGGAGAGGGTGTCGCGGGCGGAGCCGCCGCCGGAGCGGACGACGAGGGGGAGGACGTCGTCGGCGACGACGGCGCCTTCTTCGTCGCAGAGTTTGCGGCAGAGTTCGCGCATCGCGGGCGGGGCGATGAGGCGGAAGGGGTAGTGGTGGGTGCGGGAGCGGATGGTCGGGAGGACCTTGTCCGGCTCGGTGGTGGCGAAGATGAACAGGACGTAGTCGGGGGGTTCTTCGACGAGTTTGAGGAGCGCGTTGAAGCCTGCGGCGGTGACCATGTGGGCTTCGTCGATGATGTAGATCTTGAAGCGGGAGTCGACGGGGGCGAAGACGGCGCGTTCGCGCAGTTCGCGGGCGTCGTCGACGCCGCCGTGGCTGGCGGCGTCGATCTCGATGACGTCGACGGAGCCGTGGCCGTCTGCCGCGAGGGCGCGGCAGGAGCGGCATTCGCCGCAGGGTTCGGGGGTGGGGCCCTGGGCGCAGTTGAGGGAGCGGGCGAGGATGCGGGCGGAGGAGGTCTTGCCGCAGCCGCGGGGCCCGGAGAAGAGGTAGGCGTGGTTGAGCCGCCCGGCGCGGATGGCGTTGATGAGCGGTTCGGTGACGTGCTCTTGGCCGACGACCTCGGCGAAGGTCTGCGGCCGGTATTTGCGGTACAGCGCGAGTGCCACGTCATCCTCCTGCTGGCCGGGGCTCTTCCGTTCTTGCCAGGGTACGGCCTGGGTCCGACGTTGGCGGCGCGACCGGTGGTGTTGGTGCGGGCGGCACAGCGGGGGCCGTCGGATGTCGCGTGGTGTCGGATTTCGCTGATTTCGGGTGTTCTCGGGGGTGGCTTCGCTCACGTGTAAGCGGTATCCTCAAATCGTACCAATACATTTAAACGTTTCAATTTAAGGAGTTCCCCCTTGCGCACTCCCGCTCCACCCCTGCGCGCCGGCTGGCGCGCTGGCTCGCCGCGTCGCGGTCACCGTCTGCGCCGCCGCGGGCCTCACCGTCTTCTCCGCCTCCCCGGCCGCCGCCGTGGAGACCAACATCTGGTACCGGCTCGTCAACGACCACTCCGGGCTCGCCGTCAGCATCCAGAACAGCGACACCACCACCGGCACCACGGCGGTCCTCGCCCCAGGTCCACCGCCACCAACCAGCAGTTCCGCTTCGTCGACTCCGGCGGCGGCTACTACCGGATCCAAGCCCGGCACTCGAATCAGGTACTCGACGTCTACGCCAAGTCCACCGCGAACGGCGCCGACATCGTCCAGTGGACCGACAACAACGGCACCAACCAGCAGTGGCAGGTCAACACCCAGTCCGACGGCAGCGTCGAACTGGTGAACCGCAACTCGGGCAAGGCCCTCGACAACTGGGAGTGGGCGACCACCGCGGGCAGCCGCATCTCCCAGTACGACCGCAACAACCTCGAGATCGCAGCACTGGAAGCTCGTGCCGGTCGGCTCGACCGGCGCGGCCGGGAACGGCTCCCTCACCGACGGGAACGTCCAGTTCTACGGGCGCTGGGACAAGGACGACGCCGCCTGGTACCAGATGGGCTGGGCCGGCGGCTACGTCGAGACGGCCTTCAGCGGCGCCTCGATCGGCGTGAAACTGCGGGGCACCATCGACATGTGGTACTCGATCGACGGCGGCGCCGAGACGTGGATGCGCGCGGTCTCGGGCAACGTGACCGTCAGGAGCGGCCTCAGCGGCACGCACACGATCCGCATCGGCTTCCGCGAGCGGGCCGGCTCCTACACCGGGGACCCGTCCTTCGGCGGGTTCATCCTCGCCTCGGGCGGCGCGACCAGCTCGACGGTGCGCCCCGACAAGCACATCGAGTTCATCGGCGACTCCATCACCGTGGGCCAGCCGAACGCGAACCGCCCGTTCTCGACCTACGCGTGGAACTCGGCCGAAGCGCTCGGCGCCTCCCACATGCAGGTCGCCGAGGGCGGCGCGTGCGTCTCGACCACCGACTGCCGCGGCATGGTCGACTGGTTCCTGCGCACGACCAACCAGGACGCCAACGACATGTGGGAGTTCAACACCTACGAGACCGACCTGGTCGTCATCAACCTGGGCACCAACAACAAGGTGACCGCCGCGCAGTTCCAGGCCGACTACATCCTGCTGCTGCAGCGGGTCCGGCAGTCCTACCCGAACGCGGAGATCCTCGCGATGGGCGTCTTCCGGGAGCGCCTGCTCAGGAGGTCCAGAACGCCGTCGCGAACCGCAACAACGCCGGTGACGCCAAGGTCCACTACGTCGACACCCGCGGCTGGGTCGACCCGGCCACCGACACCAGCGACAACGTGCACCCGACGGACGCCGGCCACGCGAAGATCGCGGGCCTGCTCACGCCGGTCCTCGACCGGTACATCTAGCGGCGCGGCGGCCGCGCGGGCCGCCGCTCGAAGTCGAGCCGGCTCGAGCGACCGGGCACCGCCGTTCTACTGGGTCGCCAGCGCCTCGGTCGGCGAGAGCCGCGAAGCCCGGATCGCCGGGTAGAGCCCCGCGACCGCGCCGATGAACAGCGTCGCGCCGACCCCGCCGACGCTCGCCCAGTACGGCACCACCGCGGGCCAGCCCTGCGAGGACGCGTAACCGACGGTCACGATCGTCCCGATGAGCACCCCGCCCAGCCCGCCGAGGGCGCTGAGCAGCAGCGACTCGGCGAGGAACTGCACCCGCACCTGGCCCCGCGTCGCCCCGAGCGACCGCCGCAGCCCGATCTCGCTGCGCCGCTCCAGCACCGAGATCACCATCGTGTTCGCGACCCCGACCCCGCCGACGAGCAGCGCCACCGCGCCGAGCCCCAGCAGCATCCCGGTGAACGCGGTGTCCACGGCCTGCTGCGCCTCGAGCGCGTCCGAAGGCCGCGACACCGACATCTCGTCGGGCGCGGACGGGATCGGCGGTCGCCGCGAGCACGCCCGCCACCTCCGTCCACGTAACGCGTCCTCAGAGCGGGTGTAGACCGTGGTCGCGTGCCCGTCGAACCCGAGGTACGTCTCGGCGGCCTCCCAGCCGACGAGCGCCGTGAGGTCGATTTCCGGCGCGAGCACCACCGGCTCGAGCACGCCGACGACGGAGAACCACTGGCCGCCGATGTAGACGTCCACGCCGGCGCCGGTGACGCCCATCTGCTCGGCGGCGCTCGAACCGAGCACCACCGCCGGATACCGCGACGTGGCCTCGTTGAGCCACACCCCGTCCGCGAGTTCGGCGCCCACCGTGTCGAGCATGCCGAGCTCCGCGGCGCGCACGGTCATGCCGCCGCTCTGCGACTCGGGGATCCGGTCGGACCGGTAGACGTCCGCGTCCGGCACCTGCCCGGTCGCCGCGACCTCGGTGACCGGCTCGATCCGGTCGATCATCGACACCGCCTCGAACGGCAGCACCCCGACCTCGCCGCTCATCATCGACGTGCCCGGCGAGACCGTGAGGAGGTTCGTGCCGAGCGCGGCGAGCTGCCGGTCGAGCTCGGCCCGGCTCGACGAGGAGATCCCGACGACCGCGATCATCGCGGCGATGCCGATCGCGATCCCCAACGCCGACAACCAGGCCCGCAGCGGCCGTGTCCGCAGGCCGGTCGCCCCGACCCGGAGCACGTCGCCCGGGCTCATGCGGGCGGCCGCAGCGACTTCGCCGACGGCTCGGCCGCCGGAGACTCGCCGCGACCGCATCCGGCGAGCGCCCTTCGGCCGCTTCCCCGGCCGTGGCGGTCTTGCTCCAGTGCCGGGGCCGCCCGGTACCGGTAGCCCGGATCTGCTCCCGGCACGGTTCGAACGAGCACCCTGCGCGCGCTCTCGCCTCGAGCCCGGGGACGCGCTTGCCGTCGCCTCGTCCGCCGACGTGTCCAGGCGCGGCGCCGGGCCGCATTCGGTTCCTCGCGCCCGCCGCCGGCTCGCGGTCCCGTCAGCCGCCGCCGCATCGTGCGCCGTCGGCCTTCGGTGCCGGCGGTGCGGGGATCGGCGGTGGCGGCCAGCCGCCCGGCGGCGGCTCGTCGCCGCGCCCGATGCCGTTCGCGGCCATTCAGACCACCTCCCCGTCGCGCATCGCGACCTGCCGCGGCAGCGACCGCGCGATGTCCTGGTCGTGCGTGATCACCACGACGGTGGTGCCGGCCTCGTGCAGTTCGTGCAGCAACGCCATCACCCCCGAGCCCCGACACCGAGTCGAGGTTCCCCGTCGGCTCGTCTGCCAGCAGCACCGCCGGTTCGCCCACGATCGCCCGCGCCACCGCGACTCGCTGCCGCTCACCGCCCGACAGCTCGTTCGGCAAGTGGTCCAAGCGATGCGCCAGACCGACCCGCTCCAGCGCCTGTGCCGCGCGGGCGCGCCGCTCGGGGCCGCGCCTGCCCGAATAGAGGAGCCCGTCGGCCACATTGTCGAGCACCTGCTGGCCCACCGCGAGATGGAACTGCTGGAACACGAACCCGATCCTCGTGGCGCGAAGCGCCGAGAGCTGCTTGTCGCGCAGCTTCGCCACATCGAACCCGTCGATGCGCACCGTGCCCTCGCTGGGCCGGTCGAGCGTGCCGATGAGATGCAGCATCGTCGACTTGCCCGACCCGGAAGGGCCGACGATCGCGCACATCTCCCCCGCGTCGATCCGGAGCGAAACGCTGCGCAGGGCCCGGACCCCGCCCGGATAGGTCTTCGAGACGCCGTCGAGCTCCACCACCGGCAGCGGCCCATTCGAGGGCGCAGCCTCGACCGTCGCCTCCGCGAGGGCGCTCATGAAGGCACCACCACGGACAGGCCCGCTTCGAGCCCCTCACCGCTGACTTCGACTGCGCCGTCAGCGAACAGGCCTGTGTCGACCGCGATGATCTCAGTGGTGTCGCCAGTGGCGATCTCCAAGCCGTAACCGCCCTCGCTGAGGCCGAGCAGCGCTTCGACCGGGACGGTGAGCACGTCCTCGGCCGTCTCACCGGCGAACCCGACGTCGACCGCGGCCTGGTCGAGGCCGTCGAACACCGCCGGATCGTCGGCGGCCACGGTGACCTCCAGATACGTGGTGCTCTCGGTGCCGTCTCTGGCCTCCTCGCTCACCAGAGTCTCGGAGTCGGTGATGGTCCCCGTGGCCTCGGTGCCGTCGGGAAGCGTGATCGCGGACGGCCTCGCCGACGGTGACCAGCTCCTGGTCCTCCAAGTCGACCTCGACCGTGACGACCTTGTCGAGCCCGGTGTAGTCGAGCACGGCGAACCCGGCCGCGCCGGATCGCCGGCTTCGACGCCGACCGCGTCCACGCGGACCTCACCGGGCGCAAAGACGACCTGGCCGAGCTCGACGCTGCCGGTCTCCTCCAAGCCGAGATCCTCCTGCCACTCCGCGACCGCCGCAGCAGTCGCGTCCGTGTACTCGTCGTCCACGGTGAACCCGTCGTAGCCGAGCTTCGACAGGTTCTTCTCGAACTGCTCGACGTCGGCGCCCTCGGCGCCCGGCGTCAGCGACCGGTACGCCGGCAGGCTCCCGTACAGGAGGGTCACCGGCTCGTCGTCGACGGCGTACAACCGCCCGCCGCGCTCGATCACATCGCCCACCTGGGGCAGCGCCGTGAACGTGCCGTTCAGCAGGCAGTCGAGGCCGATCACGTCCCCGAAGCCGAGATCGCCCGAGACCGTGACCGTCTCGGTGAGCGCCTGCTGCACGACCTCGGCGGTCGCCGGGGTCTCCTGCGTCGCCTCGGCCTCGGCCTCCGCGAAGAAGGACCGCGGATCGAACCCGAGGGCGGCCGCGGCCGCCCCGGCAGCGGCGATCACCACGGCGGTCACGGCGATCGCCTTCCCGGCGCCGCCCTTACGGCGCTTGCGGGTCATCAGCCTTCCTCGCTCTGGTTCGTCGAGCCGCTCAGGCCGGGCGCGAGATCCTCGCAGGCCTCCGCGGCCGCCTGGAACTCCTCGCTCTCCGGGTCGAACCCCATCTCGGGGCTCATCATGATGCCGCCGTTCGGCTCCGGGTCCGGGAAGTCCTCGACGCCGTTCTCCCGCATGCACTCGGAGTACTCCACCAGCGCCTCGTAGGCCTCGGGGTCGACGGCCTCGCCCTCGTCGGGGCCGGGCACCAGCTCATCGCATGCCTCCGCGGCGGCCTGGAACTCCTCCGACTCGGGATCCATCCCTTCGCCGAGGCCGAGGCTGATGCCGCCATCGGCGTTCTGCTCCGGGTCGGGGAAATCGGGGACGCCGTTCTCCGCGCATGCACTCGGAATAGGCGAGGGCCCCCTCGAAACCGTCGAGGTCCTCACCCTCCTCCGAGGCCGACTCGGTGGCGTCGCCCCCCGTGCTCGCCACACCGCCGTCGTCGTCTTCGCCGCAGGCCGCGGCCGAGAGGGCCACCAGGCCCAGGAGAAGCGCGATCGCATATCGCCGCATTGCTGTCGTCCTTTCCAAGCGGCCGGGGAGTTCCCGACCGCGGAGCCAGTACAGCGGCAAGGGCATTGCGCGGCCGTAAGCCGAAACGGCAACACTGCGGCAATACCGGGCAGGACATGATGGGGAGCATGAGAATCCTGGTGGTGGAGGACGAGCCGCTGCTCGCCGACGCCGTGGCCGAATGGCTGCGCGGCGAATCGCACGCCGTCGACATCGCGTTCGACGGCGCTGCGGCACTCGAACGCTTCGGCGTCAACGACTACGACGTGGTGGTCCTCGACCGGGACCTGCCGGTCGTCCACGGCGACCAGGTGTGCCGGTCCATCAGCGCCCAGTGCGGGGAGACGCGCGTCCTCATGCTCACCGCCGCCACCGAGATCGACGACCGGGTCACCGGTCTCTCGCTCGGCGCCGACGACTACCTGCCGAAGCCGTTCGCGTTCAGGGAACTCGCGGCGCGCGTCACCGCCTTGGGCCGCCGCACCCGGCCCGCCGCCCCGCCCGTGCTCGAACGCGCGGGGATCTCCCTCGACACTCACCTCCACCAGGTCTTCCGCGACGGTCGCTACGTCCCGTTGTCCCGCAAAGAGTTCGCGGTCCTCACCGAACTGCTGCGGGCCGACGGCGCGCCCGTGTCGGCCGAGCAGCTTCTTGAAAAAGCGTGGGACGAGCACACCGATCCGTTCACGCAGGCCGTGCGCATGACGATCCTCAAGCTCAGGCGCAAACTCGGCAACCCACCAGTGGTCCTGACCGAACCCGGAGTGGGGTACCGCATCCGATGAAGTCCCGATTCCGCCTGACGCTGCGGGCCCGCCTCACTCTGGTCTACGGCGGACTGTTCCTCGCCGGCGGCGTGTTCATGCTCCTGCTGACCTACAGCCTGGTCGAGCGGAGCATCCCCGACACGGGCCAGTTGGTCAGCCAGATCCAAGGTGCGGACGGGTCCGGCCCGACCGGCGTCGCCGAGCCCGGGAACAGGAGCGCCGATTTCCAGATCCTGTTCGCCGACGAGGTCTGGGAAAACGCGCTCGGCGCCATCACCAGCCAAGGGACCCTCGCCCTCGTCCTCGTCAGCATCGCCACGATCGCGCTCGGCTGGCTTATCGCCGGGCAGATGCTCCGGCCCCTCCAGCACGTCACCGACACCGCCATGCGCATCGCCGAGTCCCCGGCGGCCGACCGCGGCCTGCACGAACGCATCAAGATCGGCGGCCCCCGCGACGAACTGCGGGAACTCGCCGAGACGTTCAACCGGATGCTCGAGCGCCTCGATCACTCCTTCGACGGCCAGCGCGCCTTCATCTCGAACGCCTCCCATGAACTTCGCACCCCGTTGACGGTGACCCGGGCGCTGCTCGAGGTCGCTGTGCACCGCCAGGGCGCGTCGCCCGAGGTGCGGCAGTTGGGTGAGACGCTGCTGGAGGTGAACGCCCGCCATGAGCGGCTCATCGAAGGGCTGCTGCTGCTCATGCGCTCCGACCGCGAGTTGGCCGAACGCTCCTACGTCGACCTCGCCGACGTGGCCGAACACGTGCTCGCCCAGACCGCCGCTGGCGCACTCGCCGTCACGGCCGAGTGCGAGGAGGCGCCTACGCGGGGCGAGCCGGTGCTGCTTGAGCGGCTCGTGCAGAACCTGGTGGAGAACGCGGTCCGCTACAACACGGGCGAGGACGGCTGGGTGCGTGTGGTGACCCGGCGGGGCGGTGACGGGGCGGCGGTCCTGGAGGTGTCGAACTCGGGGCCGGTGGTGCCCTCGTTCGAGGTGGAGGGCCTGTTCGAGCCGTTCCGGCGGCTCGGCACGGCGCGTCTGGCGACGGCGTCGAAGGGCGCGGGGCTGGGTTTGTCGATCGTGCGGGCGGTGGCGAAGGCCCACGGCGGTGAGGCGACGGCGAAGGCCCGCTCGGAGGGGGGCCTGGTGGTCACGGTGCGGCTGCCCGGCGCGGGCGATTGAGCCATATACCGGGGGAATGAAAAAGACCCTGGGTGACCAGGGTCTTGTGGAGCCGCCTAACGGAATCGAACCGTTGACCTATTCATTACGAGTGAATCGCTCTACCGACTGAGCTAAGGCGGCTGGGTCCCTCACGCACCCGACAGAGCCCGCTTATCCTTGCTGCCTTCCGGCCCTGGGGAGGTTCACAAGATGACGCCGCATGAGGGACGGGCAATAGCCTACCCCACGTCGGCGCCGAATCCGAACCGGGCGAGCCTCGAAGGTCACCGAGGTCACGGGGCCGTGGGAGGTCGCGGGAAGCGCGCACCCGCCTCCGGTGCAACGCAGGTCACCTCGTTCAACCCGGTTGGAGCACGTTCGGGACGTCGGGTAAGGTACTCCGCGGAGGATTCGCATAGTGGCCTAGTGCGCACGCTTGGAAAGCGTGTTGAGTGAAAGCTCTCAGGGGTTCGAATCCCCTATCCTCCGCCACGAAGTGCGGGAGGCTCATGAGCTGGGCCTCCGCTACAGGCGGAAACGAGGAAAGCCGGAGCATCGCTCCGGCTTTTTTCATGCCCGCATTCGAGGGCCTTGGCGGCGCCCATTCGGGAGACGGTTCGTCCGGTACGCGAGAGGGGCGGGACCTCGCGGTCCCGCCCCTGTGTTCGCTTGCGTTCGTCTCGCAGCCGTCAGCGGCTAGGAGGCGCCGCCCTGGCCGACCTGGCCGCCTCGGGGCCCGGCTCCCGGGCTCTTCGGCGGCATCGTGCCGGTACCGGCTCCCGGGCTCTTGGGAGCCCGCTCGCCGGCCAGCTCGGCCGGAGGCGTGTCCGGGATGCCGGCGGGCTTGTCGGCGGCCCTGAACGTCAGGTTCGTCTTCTCGACGTCCTTCGGGTCGCCGTCGACGTCGACGATGACGATCTGGCCGGGCACGAACTCGTTGAAGAGGATCTTCTCCGAGAGCGTGTCCTCGATCTCGCGCTGGATCGTGCGGCGCAGCGGCCGCGCGCCCATCACGGGGTCGTAGCCCTTGTGCCCCAGGTACAGCTTCGCGTTGTCGGTCAGCTCCAGCGCCATGTCGCGGTTCGTGAGCTGGTCCTCGATGCGCTTC
The DNA here is from genome assembly GCA_963740955.1 of uncultured Actinomycetota bacterium. Taxonomy (GTDB): domain Bacteria; phylum Actinomycetota; class Actinomycetes; order Mycobacteriales; family Micromonosporaceae; genus Glycomyces. The sequence goes on along the minus strand of CAVUGC010000020.1, from coordinate 54,468 downwards.
ACCATCAGGTCGACGATCGCGACGATCGCCTCCTGCGTGTGCTTGGGGAACACGATGGTGTCGTCGATGCGGTTCAGGAACTCGGGGCGGAAGTGGTTCTTCAGCTCCTCGTTGACCTTCTCCTTCATCCGGTCGTAGTCGCCGCCCTCGGACGCGTCGGACTGGAAGCCCAGCGACACGGCCTTGCCGACGTCCTTCGTGCCGAGGTTCGTGGTCAGGATCAGCACCGTGTTCTTGAAGTCGACGATGCGGCCCTGGCCGTCGGTCAGGCGACCGTCCTCGAGGATCTGCAGGAGCGTGTTGAACACGTCCGGGTGGGCCTTCTCGATCTCGTCGAACAGGACCACGCTGAACGGCTTCCTGCGGACCTTCTCGGTGAGCTGCCCGCCCTCGTCGTAACCGACGTAGCCGGGAGGCGCACCGACCAGGCGCGAGACCGTGTAGCGGTCGTGGAACTCGGACATGTCGAGCTGGATCAGCGAGTCCTCGGAGCCGAACAGGAACTCCGCGAGCGCCTTGGCGAGCTCGGTCTTACCGACACCGGACGGGCCGGCGAAGATGAACGAGCCCGACGGGCGCTTCGGGTCCTTGAGGCCCGCGCGGGTGCGCCGGATCGCCTTGGAGACCGCCTTGACGGCGTCCTCCTGGCCGATGATCCGCTTGTGGATCTCCTCTTCCATCTTGAGCAGCCGGGAGGTCTCCTCCTCGGTCAGCTTGTAGACGGGGATGCCCGTCCAGTTCGCGAGGACCTCGGAGATCATTTCCTCGTCGACCTCGGTGACCTGGTCGAGGTCGCCGGCCTTCCACTCCTGCTCGCGCTTGGCGCGCTTCTCGTGGAGGCGCTTCTCGGTGTCGCGCAGGCGCGCGGCGGCCTCGAAGTCCTGGGCGTCGATCGCCGATTCCTTCTGGCGGCGCGTCTCGGCGACCTCCTCGTCGATCTCGCGCAGGTCCGGCGGTGCGGTCATGCGGCGGATGCGCATTCTCGCGCCCGCCTCGTCGATGAGGTCGATGGCCTTGTCCGGCAGGAACCGGTCCGAGATGTACCGGTCTGCGAGGGTCGCGGCCTGCACCAGGGCGCCGTCCGTGATGGAGACGCGGTGGTGGGCCTCGTAGCGGTCCCGCAGGCCCTTGAGGATCTCGATGGTGTGCGCCAGGGACGGCTCGGCCACCTGGATCGGCTGGAAGCGGCGTTCGAGCGCGGCGTCCTTCTCGAGGTACTTGCGGTACTCGTCGAGCGTGGTCGCGCCGATCGTCTGCAGCTCGCCGCGGGCGAGCATCGGCTTGAGGATCGAGGCCGCGTCGATCGCGCCCTCGGCGGCCCCCGCACCGACGAGCGTGTGGATCTCGTCGATGAACAGGATGATGTCGCCGCGGGTCTTGATCTCCTTGAGGACCTTCTTCAGGCGCTCCTCGAAGTCACCGCGGTACCGGGACCCGGCCACCAGGGCGCCCAGGTCGAGCGTGTACAGCTGCTTGTCCTTGAGCGTCTCGGGGACCTCGCCCTTGGTGATCGCCTGCGCCAGGCCCTCGACGGCGGCGGTCTTGCCGACGCCGGGCTCGCCGATGAGCACCGGGTTGTTCTTGGTGCGGCGGGAGAGGACCTGCATGACGCGTTCGATCTCGCGCTGGCGCCCGATCACGGGGTCGAGCTTGCCGTCGCGGGCGGCCTGCGTGAGGTTGCGGCCGAACTGGTCGAGCACGAGCGAACCGGACTGCTGCGCCTCCTGGGAGGTGCCGCCGGCCGTGGCGCCCGCGGGCTCCTTGCCCTGGTAGCCCGACAGGAGCTGCAGGACCTGCTGGCGGACGCGGTTGAGGTCCGCACCGAGCTTGATGAGGACCTGGGCGGCGACGCCCTCGCCCTCGCGGATGAGGCCGAGCAGGATGTGCTCGGTCCCGATGTAGTTGTGGCCGAGCTGCAGCGCCTCGCGCAGGCTCAGCTCGAGCACCTTCTTCGCCCGCGGGGTGAAGGGGATGTGCCCGGACGGGGCCTGCTGGCCCTGGCCGATGATCTCCTCGACCTGCTGGCGGACGCCTTCCAAGGAAATGCCCAGGCTCTCCAGGGCCTTCGCCGCCACGCCCTCGCCCTCGTGGATGAGGCCGAGCAGGATGTGTTCCGTGCCGATGTAGTTGTGGTTGAGCATCCTGGCTTCTTCTTGAGCCAAGACGACCACGCGTCGGGCACGGTCCGTAAACCGTTCAAACATGCGCTTCTGCTCCTCGCGTCCGCCGCTACTTGTCGTCGTTACTGGTCGTGGCTTGCAAAACCCTGTGGGTACACCTTATCTCCCGGGTCTGCGGACGACGGGTGCCACGTGGGTGACAACAAGCGTGCCCCTTCGACCATTCCCCGTGATAACAGGTTCGCTCTGAGCGCAATACCCGTCGGGCCGCCGCCCAATCCAATGGATGGTGCCAGGCGGGTGTGACAGTCCCTCTGAACCCAGGCGCGAAAACACCCGCCCCCGGCGGGGAGCGGGCGTGGAGTCGGGTCGCCTGACAGCCGGACTAGTTGTGCGCGGCGTTGTATTCCTCGACGATGGCCTGCGGGATGCGGCCGCGCGGCGAGACGCGCTTGCCGTTGCGCTCGGCCCACTCGCGGATCGCCTTGTTCTGCTCGCGGTCCACGGTCTGGCGGCGCGGGGCGGCGGCGCCGCGGACCGGTCCACGAGGCGCGCCCAGGCTGTAACGACCGAGTCGAGTGCCGGCCTCCTGGAATTTCTCCAGCGCATCACGCAGTTCCTTGGCGTGGCCGGCAGAGAGGTCGATCTCGTAGGCCTGTCCGTCGATAGCGAATTTGACGGTCTCCTCAGCCTTGCTGCCGTCGATATCGTCGATCAGGATGACCTGTGTCTTCTTCGCCATGGCAAATTCCTCTCGAACTGTAGCGACTACCGCTTCCGGGACAACCGTCTTGCTAGGGCCAGAGCATATACGAGTCCATTAGCGAAGGGAAAGAGGGTGGGCGTATCTATTTGTGAATACGCGGCTACCGTCCAGGTCACCGGTGACTTGAATACGACCGACTCTCCCGGGCCCGGGCAAAAAGAGACCGCGCCGGCTGCTTGCAGGGCGTCAATTAGCGACCATCGCCGGCGCGGTCCCATTGCTTTGCTATTCGGGTTTCACCAGCGGGAAGAGGATGGTCTCTCGGATACCGAGTCCGGTGAGCGCCATAAGCAACCGGTCGATTCCCATGCCCATGCCGCACAGGGGCGGGAGGCCGTACTCCATCGCGCGAAGGAAGTCCTCGTCCACGGTCATCGCCTCGTCGTCGCCCTTCGCGGCCAGTCTGGCCTGGGCCTCCAGCCGCTCACGCTGGATCACCGGGTCGATCAACTCCGAATAACCCGTGGCGAGTTCGAAGCCGCGGACGTACAGGTCCCATTTCTCCGTCAATCCGGGAGTGGCGCGGTGACCGCGAGTGAGCGGCGAGGTCTCCTCGGGGTAGTCGAACACGAACGTGGGCTCGTGGAGGTGGTCGGAGACCAGCACCTCGAACAATTCCTCCGCGAGTTTCCCGGGCCCCCACTTGGGGTCGACGCCGAGTTCGACTTTGTCCGCGTAAGCGCGCAGCGTCTCCAGCGGCGTGTCCACGGTCACGGCTTCTCCGAGCGCTTCGGAAAGGGAACCGAAGACGGTGATCTCGGCCCACTCCCCGGCGAGATCGTAGTCGGAGCCGTCCGCGAGAACCACCGTCTCGGTCCCGAACACCGATCGGGCCGCCCCTTGAATGAGCGACTTGGTGAGCCCGGCGATCGTGCGGTAGTCGCCGTAGGCCTGATAAGCCTCGAGCATCGCGAACTCCGGCGAATGCGACGAGTCGGCGCCCTCGTTGCGGAAGTTCCGGTTGATCTCGAATACGCGGTCGATGCCGCCGACGACGCACCTTTTCAGATAGAGCTCGGGGGCGATGCGCATGTACAGGTCCATGTCGTACGCGTTCATGTGCGTCACGAACGGCCGCGCCGTGGCGCCGCCCGGCTGAACCTGCATCATCGGGGTCTCGACCTCGACGAAGTCGCGGCCGTCGAGCTGGTCGCGCAGCGAACGGACCACCTTGGCGCGGTTGCGGGCGTTGTCGCGGGCCTCCGGGCGCATGATGAGGTCGACGTACCGCTGGCGGACACGCGTCTCCTCCGCGAGCGGCTTGTGCGCGACCGGCAGCGGACGCAGGGCCTTGCCGGTGATCGCGAAGGAGTCGGCCATGACCGACAGCTCACCGCGCTTGGAGGTGACGACCTCGCCGGTGACGCCGATGTGGTCGCCGATGTCGGCCAGGCGCTTCCAATCGGCGAGGGCCTCCTCGCCGATCTTGCCCTGGGAGAGCATCACCTGGAACTCGGTGCCGTCGCCGTCGCGCAGGCGGGCGAAGCAGAGCTTCCCGGCCGTGCGCACGAAGATCACCCGTCCGGTGGTGCCGACGGTGACGCCCGAGGACTCGCCGTCGGCGAGCCCCGCGAACTGCTCGCGCAGCTCGGCGAGCGTGTGGGTGCGCGGGTAGCCGAGCGCGTAGGGCTCCTTGCCCTCCGCGAGGAGGGCGGCGCGCTTGTCACGCCGGATCTGCATCTGCTCGGGAAGGTCGTCGCCGCTGTCGCTGGTCTGCTCGTGCTCGGTCACGTGTTCAAGGGTAAATGTCGCCGCCGCGACTCAGCATGCGAGTTTCCCCTCATCGCGCCGTGTCACACGCCCGCCCCACGCACCCGGGAGCCTCCCGGCCCGGGGGTGCGACCGTTCGCGACCGCCGTGGCACCGTCCGCAACCCGCGCCCGGGTGCGGGCTGCGCGAAGCCCCCGGTCACCAAGGTGACTCGGGGGCGCGACATTCCCGCTCTCTGGGGTGTTCAAGAACCCCCTAGTCGGCCAGAATCGGACGCTCGATCGCGAACGCCGGGTAGCCGACGACCCGCTCGGGCCGGCCGACCGTGTCCGCCGACGTCGCCAGCGCGAGCTGGCGCGGCCGGCGTCCGGTGGCGTCGGCCCAGGCGAGGGTGCCGCGGAGCGCGAACACGCCGCAGGCGTGCTGCGGTGCGATCTCGCGCGGGCGCAGGCTGCGGATCGCCTCGGCGGTGACGGCGTCGATGCGTTCGGCCGTGGCCTGGTCGTGGTAGTGCGACAGGTCGGTGGAGCAGACCAGGACCGCGTCCTCGCCGGCCTCGTCGAGGAGGGCGGCGATGATGCGGGCGCTGTCGGGCGATTGGCTCATGCCGAACGCCACGGGCGTGACCTCGATGTCCTCGCCGAGCGCGACCTGCAGGAACGGCAGTTGCACTTCGAGCGAGTGCTCGGCTTCGTGCGGCAGCCGCGAGGAGCCGACCACGTTGGTCGGCACGGCTCGCACTTCGCCGAGCGGGGTCTCCCAGCGCGCGTAGGGCGCGGCGGCGTGTCCCCGGAGCGGGTAGTGGTGGGAGGGCCCGACGAGGACCACGCGCTTGATGCGCCCGCGGTGGGCCGCGAGCCGGGCGTAGACCTCGGCCGCGACGCGTCCGGAGTACCGGTAGCCGGCGTGGGGCGCGATGTAGGCGGCGGCGAGCGGTTCGCTCACCGGGTTGACGGCGGCGAGGAGCCGCTCGATGTCGGCGCGGAGCAGCCCGGGGTCCGCCGGGTAGAAGCGTCCGGCGACGGCCGGGGGCCGCACGGTGTCTGATTTGATCGTAGGCATCGCAGGTCTTCCGGTGGTGGTTCGGTGTTTCCTATGGTCGGGCCCTGGTCGGTTGAGCCCGCTCGTGTTCGTGTGCCGTGTCTGGCTCACGGGACGGTGTTCGACTGTTCTGTTCTGTGGGACGGCGCGGCGATGCGAATCGGTTGCCGCTTGGGACCCCAGTCTCCCGCCGGTCCGTCGTAAACGCCGGGAACGGCGGTGCCACAACCAGTGCAGTGTCCGCTATCCGACACTGCATACCGGTCAATTCGGTACCAATCACGCACGATGAGGGCTTCGCCACAGGTAGTGCAAGTCGTGGTCTGGCCTTCGGGGTCGTGCACGTTCCCGGTGTAGACGAACCGGAGTCCCGCATCGAGTGCGATCTTCCTGGCCCGCCGCAGTGTGGCCACCGGTGTCGGCGGCACGTCGCGCATCTTGAAGTCCGGGTGGAACGCCGAGAAGTGCAGCGGCACGTCCGGGCCGAGATGCTCGGCGATCCAGTCGCACTCGGCCGCGATCTCGTCGTCCGAGTCGTTGTGCCCGGGTATGAGCAGCGTCGTGATCTCGGTCCACACGTCGGTCTCGTGCACCAAATATTCGAGTGTATCGAGGACGGTCCTCAGTGAAGCGAATGCGATCTTGCGGTAGAACTCCTCGGTGAACGCCTTGAGATCGATGTTCGCGGCGTCCATGTGCGCGTAGAGCTCTCGGCGCGCATCGGGTCTGATGTACCCGGCCGAGACCGCCACTGCTTTGAGACCGGCCTCGCGGGCCGCGTCCGCGCAATCCGCAGCGTATTCGAGGAACACCGTAGGGTCATTATAGGTGAACGCGATCGACTTGCAGCCCAGGCGCTTCGCGGTCGTGGCGAGCGTCTCGGGCTCGGCCTCCGAACTGAGCGTGTCGATCTCGCGGGACTTCGAGATGTCCCAGTTCTGGCAGAACCGGCAGGCCAGGTTGCACCCGGCCGTCCCGAAAGAGAGCACCGGGGTGCCGGGCAGGAAGTGGTTGAGGGGCTTCTTCTCGATGGGGTCCATGCAGAACCCCGAGGAGCGCCCGTACGAGGTGAGGACGATCTGGTCGCCTTGGCGGGCCCGCACGAAGCACAGGCCGCGCTGGCCTTCGCGCAGGCGGCAGGCCCGCGGGCACACCGTGCACTCGATGCGCCCGTCGTCCAGGGCGCGGTGGAACGTGGTGCCCACGGTGAACTCGTCGGCGTCTTCGACCCGTGGCCTACTAGGAGTGAGGGTGGCCATACTCACTACCGTAGCGCTAGCCTCGTTGCCGCCGCGTTTCGGCTCGGACACAAGGAACCTGAGACGGGCTCTGGGGACGGAAAAGGGCCGCGCAACCGCGCGGCCCTTTCCTCTCGGTGAAGCTTGCGAGCCGGTGGCCGGCTCAGCGCACTAGTTCAGGCGCTCGCCCGAAGCGGCGTGGAAGACGTGCTCGTGGCCCGGCTCCGGCACCACGTACACGGTCTCGGCCAGGCGCGGCACGTTGGCCGACTCGGTCCGGACGACGAAGCGCTCGGACTCGCCGTACGCGGCGTGGCCGTACACGTAGGCCTCCGAACCCAGCTCCTCGACGAGGTCGACCTCGATCGGGATGCCGCCGGAGGTCTCCGAGCCGAGCTTGCAGTGCTCGGGGCGGATGCCGATGGTGACCTGCTGGTCGCCGCCGTCCTGGGTGGCGGCGTCGCGGACCTCGCGCGAGAGCGGGAGGGTCACGTCGCCGAACAGGCCGCCGGAGTCGGTCAGGCTCACGGTCTTGAGGTTCATGGCCGGGGAGCCGATGAAGCCCGCGACGAAGGTGTTCTTCGGCGCGTCGTACAGGGTGCGCGGAGTGTCGCACTGCTGCAGCAGGCCGTCCTTCATGACCGCGATCCGGTGGCCCATCGTCAGCGCCTCGACCTGGTCGTGGGTGACGTAGACGGTGGTGATGCCGAGGCGCTTCTGGAGCGAGGCGATCTGCGAACGGGTCTGGACGCGGAGCTTCGCGTCGAGGTTCGAGAGCGGCTCGTCCATGAGGAACACCTGGGGCTCGCGCACGATCGCGCGGCCCATGGCGACGCGCTGGCGCTGACCACCGGAGAGGGCCTTCGGCTTGCGGCCGAGGTACTCGCTGAGGTCGAGGAGCTTCGCGGCGTCTTCCACGCGCTGCTTGATCTCGGACTTCGGCATGCGGCGCAGCTTGAGGGCGAACGCCATGTTGTCGAAGACCGACATGTGCGGGTAGAGCGCGTAGTTCTGGAAGACCATCGCGATGTCGCGGGACTTCGGCGGGAGGTTCGACACGTCGGTGTCGTTGATGAAGATCGAGCCTTCGTCGACCTCTTCGAGGCCGGCGAGCATCCGGAGGGAGGTGGACTTGCCGCAACCGGAGGGGCCGACGAGAACGAGGAATTCGCCGTCGTTGATCTCGATGTCGAGCTTGTCGACGGCGGGCTTCTCGGTGCCCGGGTAGATGCGCGTGGCACCCGAATATGTCACTGTGGCCATGATGTTTGGTCCCTTTCACTGGCAGGTACGTGCCAGACGATCCGTGGTAAAAGGCGGTTGTGCCATCACAGAACGGGACCTCACCGGGGGCGCGACCCTGCGCTGTGACTGCCGCCGCGTGATGCGGAGCACCGCACGGCTGTCGTGAGCCTAGCGTCGAGGGAATGCCTTTGCCAAACCGGACCCGAACGTTTGTCCGGTTTCCAGCGAAGGTTTACCGAAACGTTATTCGACCCGCAGGGCCTGCAGCAGGCGCTCGTCGCCCACCACGTCGCAGATGCCGAACGGCAGCCGTCCCCACAGCGCCAAGGCGATGTCCGAGGCCGAGCCCGCGGCGCGGGCCTGCAGTTCGGTGCGCGAATCGGGCTGGTCGAGCAGGGAGACCCGGCCGTCTCGCAGGCGCACGAACCAGGTCGCGTCGGCGTCCTGGGCGAACAGCTGCACGAGACCGGTGGCCTCGGGGTGGGCGCCGCGGCGGGCGCCGACCGGGATGAACGCCTCGAAGACCTCGGTGATCGCCTCGGAGGCGAGCGCGACGGGCACGGGAGCGGTCGCGCCGACGGCCATCTGGAGGTCCCAGCGGGCCATACCGGTGGCGACGGCGACGCGCCGGTGCCAGAACTCGGCCCGCCACTCCACCGGCGCCCACGTCCACGCGGGCGAGTCGGGCCCGCGGGCCTCGACCGCGTCGAGCACGGCCGCCTGCGCCTGGTCGAACACGTCCAGGACGGCGGCGCCCTCGGCGGTCACCGGTGGAGGTTCGGGCAGCTCGACATCCTCTGACGGTCGCGTGAACAGGGCCTCGACGGCCCAGCGGTACTCGCGGGCGAGCTCCAGGAGGATGTCGGTGACCGTGGAGTCGGGACGGGAGGGGACCACGCGGTCGAGCACCTCGGGTCCGCAGATCGACCGCAGGCCCGCGGCCTCGGTCTTCAACTCGGTGAGGTAGTCGGTGATACGCAGCTTAGACATGGTGACCGCCGTTCCTCGTAGCCTGCGTAAAGCTTAGGCTTTCGGGCGTGACAGACGCCAGCCCAAGGCCGGGCACCGGCCAGTTTTCCGGCAAGCCGCTCAGCGAGTACACGACATTGCGGCTGGGCGGACCGGCCCGCGAACTGGTCGAGGTCGCTTCCTCCGAGGAGGCCGTCGAGGCACTGCGCGAGGCCGAAGGTCCGACGCTGGTCCTCGCGGGCGGCAGCAACGTGGTGATCGGCGACGAGGGCTTCGACGGAACCGTGGTGCTCCTGCGCGGCGGCGGCATCGGACCCGACGGCGACCTGGTGCGGGTCGAGGCCGGGCAGGTCTGGGACGCGTTCGTCGCCTGGACCGTCGCGAACGGCCGCTCCGGCGTCGAATGCCTCAGCGGCATCCCGGGCTCGGCGGGCGCCACCCCGATCCAGAACGTGGGCGCGTACGGGCAGGAGGTCGCCCACACGATCGCGGCGGTGCAGGTCTGGGATCGCGAGAGCGACGAGATCCGCGACTGGACCCCGGCCGAATGCGACTTCGCCTATCGCCACAGCGTCTTCAAGCACAACGACCGGTATTTCGTGATGAGCGTCGATTTCCACCTCGAAGCCGGCGGCCTGTCGCAGCCGATCGCCTACGCCGAACTCGCGAAGCGCCTGGGCGTCGAAGTCGGCGACCGCGTGCCCCTCGCCGATGCGAGGGACGCGGTCATCGAACTGCGCCGGGGCAAGGGCATGGTCCTCGACCCCGAGGACCACGACAGCTGGAGCGCGGGTTCGTTCTTCACCAACCCGATCATCGGCGAGCACACCTTCCACGAACTGGCCGAGAAGGCCGGAGGCGAACCGCCGCACTGGAAGGTCGGCGACGATCAAGTGAAGGTCTCGGCCGCATGGCTCATCGGAGCCGCGGGTTTCGAGAAGGGCCACCGCAGGGGCAACGTGAGCCTCTCGACCAAGCACACCCTGGCCCTGACGAACCGGGGCGGCGCCACGACCGCCGAGCTCTTGGCGCTCGCCACCGAAGTCGCCGACAAGATCGAAGAGGACTTCGGCATCCGCCTCCACCCCGAACCGGTCATGGCGCTCTAGCGCTGGAGCGGCTCGGGCGGCTCGGGCGGCTCGGGGCGAGCCACCTCCCTTTCGAGAATCTCGCGGACATACGCCTCCGGGGTCATCGAACGTAGCGCCGCCAGCATCCGAAGCCGCTCATACAGATGCTCAGGTACGTCAAGTTCCAGATCGGAGGTTTCGGCCATGACGGCACCGTATCGACACGCAAACGATCACGGCCGCGAACACGCCGAGGCCTCCTAAGATTCGCCGAAACCCCCCACTGCGGATATACTCTGACCTACATGCGATATCAAAGTATGGAGGCGGTCATGACCAAGACACTCGTCGACGTCGACGATGACCTACTCGCCGATGTCATGGCGCAGAGCGGCGCGAAGACCAAGAAACAGGCCATCAACGAGGCGCTCGCCTACTACAGCGAAGCCCAACGCACCGGCCCGCAGACCGCTTGGAAGAACCTGCGTCGCATGGCGGCCGACGGCACCCTCGACCTGGACGAAGTCGAGAGGCTGAGCAATTCCCACAAGGACGACCGTTCCGCGGAATGATCGATTACCTCATCGACACCAGCGCACTCATCCGAATTATCCGCGGGCAGGTCGACCCGGCCTGGATCCGCTACGCCGACGAAGGAAGCTTCGCGATCTGCGAGCCGGTGATCTTCGAACTCGTCCAGGGCTCGGGGAAACGCCAAGCTCAGGAGATCGAAGCCGAACTGCTGGCCGGCCATGAATGGATACCGCTGCCGGACAAGGTCGGCTCCTACATGCGCGACTTGCGCCGCGACCTTACCGACCGCAGCATGCACACCATGCTCAGTCTGGCTGACTACCTCATTGCGGCCACCGCGATCCAACACGGCCTCACGGTCCTGCACGAGGACAAGGACTTCTCCGCCGCCGCGCGCTACCACCCGATGCTCCTCGAGCAGCGCATCAGCAACTCGCTTCCCAGGAAACCGGTCACCTAGCGGAGGAGGGCCGCCGCTTCGAGGGCCGCATAAGTGGCGATGACGCCCGCTCCCGCTCGCTTGATGCTGGTGAGCGACTCCAAGATCGCGGCGTCGCGGTTGATCCAGCCCCGCTCCGCCGCCGCCACGATCTGGGCGTATTCGCCGCTGATGTGGTAGGCCGCAACGGGAACCGGGCTGCGCTCGGCCGCCGCCTTCACGATGTCGAGGTACGGGAGCGCGGGCTTGACCATCACGATGTCCGCGCCCTGCTCGATGTCGAGATCGATCTCGTGCAGCGCCTCGGTCGCGTTCGCGTTGTCCTGCTGGTAGGTGCGCCGGTCGCCCTGGAGTTGGGACTCCACCGCGTCGCGGAACGGGCCGTAGAAGGCGCTGGCGTACTTCGCCGCGTAAGCGAGCAGGCCCGTGTCGGTGTAGCCCGCCTCGTCCAGCGCCGCACGGACGTAACCGATCTGGCCGTCCATCATTCCCGAAGCGCCCAGCAGGTCCGACCCGGCCTCGGCCAGGCTCAGGCCCATCTCGGCGTAGCGCGCGAGGGACGCGTCATTGTCCACAGTGCCGTCCGGACGGAGCACGCCGCAGTGGCCGTGGTCGGTGAACTCGTCCAGGCACAGGTCCGGGATGACCACGAGGTCGTCGCCGATCTCCTCGCGGATCGCACGGGTGGTGCGGTTAAGGATCCCGTTCGGATCGGTTGCGGCCGAACCGATCGCGTCGCGCACCGCCGGGATGCCGAAGGGCATGAGCCCGCCGATCCCGGCCCGCGCCGCCTCGACCGCGAGCTTGCGGACCGAGTCCACCGAATGCTGGTAGACCCCCGGCATCGAGGCGATCTCGACCGGCTCGGTCAAGCCCTCCTTGACGAACACCGGCAGGACCAGGTCCGAGGGATGGACACGCGTCTCGGCCACGAGACGGCGAAGGGCCGCAGTGCGGCGCAGCCTCCGAGGCCGGATCACGGGGAGTTCGGAGCTGTTCGGCACTGCGGCCACTTCCCTTCGTACTAAACGACTTCCTAGCGGAACCGCAGGGCCGTCGGGCCCTGCACCTTCTGGCCCCGGCGGGTCTTGATCGGGCCCTCGGCCAGGCGCTGCTTCAGCTCCGTGGCGTATTCGGCGAGCGCCTCGATGAGGTCGGGCACCGAAGCGTTGTCCGGCTTCGCGTCCACGCGCAGACCGAACTCGGTCGCCGTGTCCGCCGTCGCCGGGCCGATGCAGGCCACGACCGTGCGCTGGTGCGGCTTGCCCGCGATGCCCACGAGGTTCCGCACCGTCGAAGACGACGTGAACAGCACCGCGTCGAACCCGCCGGACTTGATCGCGTCGCGGATGTCGGCGGCCGGCGGCGAAGCGCGCACCGTGCGGTACGCCGTCACGTCGTCGACCTCCCAGCCGCGCTCGGACAGGCCCTGCACGAGCGTCTCGGTGGCGATGTCGGCGCGCGGCAGCAGCACCCGGCCGACCATGTCGAGGATCGGGTCGTGCGGCGGGAAGACCTCCAGGAGGCCCTCCGAGGACTGCTGCCCGTTCGGGATCAGCTCCGGCTCGATGCCGAACTCGCGCACCGCGTTCGCCGTCGCCTCGCCGATGCACGCGATGCGCAGGCCGCCGAAGGCGCGCGCGTCGAGACCGTGCTCCTTGAACTTCTCCCAGATGGCCTTCACCGAGTTCTGGCTGGTGAAGACGATCCACGCGTAGCGGCCGTCGACGAGGCCCTTGATCGCCCGCTCCATCTGGGCGGGCGTGCGCGGCGGCTCGACGGCGATCGTGGGCACCTCGCACGGGATCGCGCCGTAGGCGCGCAGGCGCTCGGACATGATGCCGGCCTGCTCCTTGGTGCGCGGGATGAGGACCTTCCAGCCGTAGAGCGGACGTCCCTCCCACCAGGCGAGCTCGTGCCGGTCGTCCACGCCGGGGCCGATCGTGAGCACGACCTGCCCGGCGTAGCCGAGGGCCGCCTCCACGAACGTGTCCACAGAGGAGGTGGTGGTGTACTCGGTCTCGCCCGTCGCGTCGCCCGTGACGGCCACCGCGGTCTCGCCCGAGACGCCGCCCGCGAGCAGGATGTCCCGCAGCGACGACAGGTCGGAGACGTCGGCGGTGACGGTGAGGCTGCCGCGCTTGATCGCGTCGGCGATCATGAGCGGCTCGATGGAGGCGATGTCGTCGATGTCGATGACGGTGCGGATCTCACCGGGCGGCATGCCCGCGTACACGGCGACGGCCTGCGCGTGGCTCATGCCCGGGATGACCTCGAAGCGGGCCTGCTCGGCGCTGGCCGCCTTGATCTCGGCCTTCGCGAGCCGGTTCGGGTACGCGTCGCCGACGATGAGGCGGGCGATGTTCTCGCCCTCGCGCGCGGCGGCGGCCATGAGCTTGCCCTGGTCGCCGGGGAGGACTCGATCAGCTTGAGCCGCGAGTCGTCACCGGTGAGTTCCTTGGCGGCCTCGATCAGCGACTGCGGCAGCGACCGGTCGTAATAGACCCGGTCGGCCTCGCGAATCGCGTCGAGGGCGCGCTTGGTCAGCAGTCCCGGGTCGCCTGGGCCGGTCCCGACGAAACGCACGCGGCCCACCGGCTTACGGGCACTGGTCATGTTCTCTCCATCAACAGTCGTCTAGAGCTTGGGTCTAACTTCAATAGTTGCTCGGCACCTGCCTCGAGCAGATCCTCGGCAAGCGCCCTCCCCACGGCGGCGGCACGGGCGGCCAGTTCGGCGGCGCCCGTATCGCCTTCGTCGAGGAGAGCGGCCGTGGTCGAAAGCCGCTCGATGGCGGAACCGTCCACAGCACCGACGGCCCCCCGCAGATACAGGTCGACCTCGCCCGGCGAGGCGCCTTCGGCGACATCGGCGAGTGCGGCTACGGGAGCGCTGCATCCGGCTTCGAGTCGTTGCAGAAGGGCGCGTTCGGCGGCGACGGCGGCCTGTGCGTACCGGTCGTTGAGCTTACTTGAGATCAGCGCAGTTGTCATGTCGGCTTTGCGGCATTCGACCGCCAATGCCCCTTGTGCGGGAGCGGGAAGCATCACCAGCGGGTCCAGGTACTCCGTCACTTCCGCCTGGCGGCCGACGCGCTTGAGGCCGGCCGCGGCGAGGATCACCCCATCGAGGTCGTCGCCGACCCGGCCGAGGCGGGTGTCGATGTTGCCGCGGATCGGCACGCACTCGAAGCCGCGCCCCATGGCGTTCAACTGCGCGATGCGCCGCGGCGAACCCGTGCCGAGCTTCGCGCCCGGCCCCAGGTCGGAGAGGGTGCGCCCCTCCGAGGCGATGAGCACGTCGCGCGGATCCTCGCGCGGCGGCACCGCGATCACGAGGTGGTCGGGCTGGGCCGTGGGCAGGTCCTTGTACGAGTGCACGGCGATGTCGATCTCCTCGTGCTCCAGCGCCTCCCGCAGCTGGTTCACGAAGACGCCGACGCCGAGCTGGGCGACCGGCACCGTGGTCCCGTCTCCTGTGGTCTTGATCTCGACGAGTTCGACCTGCTCCCCCGTGAGGCGGGCGAGCTCGTCCGCGATCATGCCGCTCTGGGCGAGCGCGAGCTTCGATCCCCTGGTCCCGATTCGGATCACAGGTTCATTCCCTTCCTAAGGCCGGCGCGGCGAAGGCGCTCCGGGCGGCTCTGGGGCGGCGGCGAGGGCGTCCCCGGCGTTCGGCGCGGTGTCCGCGCCCGCCACCGGGTCGACGAGTGCGGGGCTGACCTTGAGCGCTTCCGCGAGATCGCCGCCCTGCGGCTGCGCGACGGCGGCAGCCTCGAGCGCGAACAGGTCGCGCAGCGCCCGGGCGTAGTCGGGGGCGCCCGGCTGGCCGGCGAGTTCGCGCACGCGGACGGTGGGCTCGTGGAGGAGCCGCTGGACCACGCGGTGGACGGTGCGGGCGACCTCGGCGCGCTGGTCGTCCGTGAAGTCGCCGCGGCGGGCGACGCGGGAGAGCTCGGCCTCGACGATGTCGGCCGCGGTGGCGCGCAGCGCGGCCACCGTGGGCGTGACGGCGTCGGCGCGCAGGCTCTCGTTGTAGGCCGCGATCTCCTCGGCGAGCAGCGCCTCGACCTCGGCGAGGGTCTCGGAGGCGGCCCCGGCCGCGTTCGAGCGCTGGATCTCGGCGATGTCGACCACGTGCACGCCCTCGAGCAGCGCCACCTCTTCGGCCACGTCCTTGGGCAGCGCCAGGTCGCAGACGACGATCGGCCCGCGGCGGCCCGCGAGGTGGGCGGCGCGCAGGACCGGCTCGGGAGAGGCGGTCGCGCAGACGAGGAGGTCCACTTGCGCGGCAAGGGAAGTCAGGTCGTCGTAGTCGGCGGTCTCGGCGCCCCACGCGGCGGCGAGGCGCTCGGCCTTGTCGCGGTCGCGGTTGGCGACGTGCAGCGTGGCGACGCCGGCAGCGGGCGAGGGTCGCGGTGGCGAGGCTGCCCATGGACGCCGGCGCCGACGACGGCGGCGCGGGCCTCGGTGAGCCCGTTCGCGAAACCGGCGCGGGCGAGCTCGCGCTCGGCGAGTTCGAGGGCGGCGGTGACGACGGAGGGCGCGGCGGCGTCGACGTCGGTCTCCGCGTGGATCCGCTTGCCCACGCGCAAGCGCCTGCTGGAAGAGCTCGTGGAGGTGGCGGCCCACCTGGTCGGCCTCGCGCGCGGTCTCGTAGGCGTCGCGCAGCTGGCCGAGGATCTGGGGCTCGCCGGCGACCATGGAGTCGAGCCCGGCGGCGACCCGGAAGGCGTGGGCGGCGGCGTCGGCGCCGTGGCGCACGTACCCGCAGGACGCGAAGTCGAGGGAGGCTTCGGACTCGTTGAGGCCCCAGACGCGGTGGAGCTCGTCGACGATCGCGGAGAGACCCCCGTGGAAGGTGCCGGCGGTGGCGTAGACCTCGACGCGGTTGCAGGTCGAGAGCACCACGGCCTCCCGGACCTCGCCGCCGCGCAGGAGCGAGCGCGCGAGATCGGCGGCGGCCTCAGGGCCCACCGCGAGCCGTTCCAGGGTCTCGACCGCGGCACTGCGGTGCGAGATGCCGACTACCAGGAGGTTCACTTCACCGTTCCCGTCTCTTGGCCTTGAATCATTCACGGCTCCGCGAGCGGTCGCCGCTGACCCGCCTCTAGCGGCGGGTTTCGCTCTGGCCGATCGTTTTGTGGTGTTCGTGGAACGAGAGGATCTGCAGCTCGACGGCCAGGTCGACCTTGCGGACCGCCACGCCCTGCGGCACGGCGAGCACACATGGCGCGAAGTTGAGAATGCTTGTGACACCAGCATCTACGAGTAGGTCGGCCACATGTTGGGCGGCCGCGCCGGGTGTGGCGATCACCCCTATGTTGATGCCTTCGTCACGTACCGCGCCGGCGAGGAGCGCCACGTCGCGCACGCTGATCCCGTCCAGGTCCTTCCCTATGATGCCCGGGTCGGCGTCGAAGAGGCCAACGATGTCGAAGCCTCTTTCCGAGAACCCGGGGTACCTGGCCAGGGCTTGGCCCAGGTGGCCCAGGCCGATGATGGCCACGCGGGAGTCTTTGGTGAGTCCGAGCACACCGGCGATATAGGCGGCGAGCGTGCCCACGTTGTAGCCGACGCCGCGCATCCCCGAGGCCCCGAGCTGGGAGAGGTCCTTGCGGAGCATCGCCGAGTTGACGCCGGTGGCGGCCGCGAGGGTCTCGGACGAGACGGTCTCGACACCGGCCTCCGAGAGCTGGCCGAGCGCCCGCAGATATTCGGGCAGGCGCCTGACCGTCGCGGCAGGAAGGTCGGCGGCCGTCGCGGGAGGGCCGCTGGGGGACAGCTGCTCAGTGCCTTCGCCGGTGGTCGTCAATGGTGGAACTCCAGGTCCGCTCGCCTCCGCGCCGTCGTTCACCGGCGCGCCACTCAGCTTAGGAGGTGGGCTGTGCGGGAGATCGCACAGGCGGCGCTAACGAGGAGGGGGAACGGACTCGGCGGCTCGCGGGACCGGTGCGGTACACCCCCGTAACACTGGGCGAAGCCCAGCTGTACCGAAGACCGGTTGATTCCCGGCGAGCCGCCGTCTGAAATGATTTTGCCCTAAAAATCCGGTGATGCCCGCAAATCAGAGTTTTTCGGCGTGTCGTCACCGAACGTCGGTGGAATCACGAATTCGAGGAAGCCTCGGAAGCCTCGAGGTCGCGCTTGAGCCGCGGCACGTCCACGTCCCAGTAGCTGTGCTCGCGGCCGTCGAGGAGCACCACGGGCAGGCGGTCGCCGTATTCGCGCGCCAACGCAGCGTCATCGGCGACGTCGACCTCGGCGCAGCCGAGGCCCGTTTCGCGCGCCACGCGGTCGAGATCGGCGCGCGCGGCGCCGCACAGATGGCAATCCCTTGTAGTCAGCAGCGTCAGCCTGTTCACCCTGCTCCCTCCGTGGATCAGAAGATCGCACAGTCTGTGCGACACCCTCCGTCATTCCTCGATCACTATTGAGCCAGAACCGGTCCGCGAACGCGGACCTCCAAACATTTGGGGAGGTAATGGTGGGATTCCGCCCCCGCGAAGAAGGGTACGTCGGTGCGCCGGGCGAACGCCGACATCGCCCGAGTCCAAGCCGTCACCGAGCGCGACACGCCGATCGCAAATACGCGTCGGCGGCCTTCCTGATTTCTAGACTCAGGCGGGTCAGTCCCTGCGGGACCCGATCGCATGACTCGGCCCGACCCCTCACACGAGGAGGCCACTAGTGCCCGGTATTGCACCAGCCATGGTAGCACGATCTATGGCGAACCTTGCCACACCGCAATGACTCACAGCAGACCTCGCCCCTTTCCTGAACGCCAGCGCCATCGCCGACGCCCTGACACGACTGCCGGCCCCGACCTTCGAGCGGCTCCGGCAGGCCGTCTGGACGGTCCTGAGCCTGGACACCGGCACCGCCGAGCAGCACCAGGTGCGCTCCGGCAGCGGGTCGGCCGGCGCCGGCGGGGCGACCGAGGCCGCCGGCAGGACCCGACCAGCACGACCCGAGCACCGACCAGGTCGACGGCGACGAAGTGGCCGACCTGGTGGCGCGCGCCCAGGACGGCGACCCGGGCGCCTTCGGCGAGATCTACGACCGCTACAGCGACACGGTCTACCGCTACATCTACTTCCGCGTGAACAACGCCCAGCTGGCAGAGGACCTCGCCTCCGAGACGTTCCTCCGGGCGCTGCGCCGCATCTCCAGCTTCAGCTGGCAGGGCCGGGCCTTCGGGGCCTGGCTGGTGACGATCGCGCGGAACCTGGTCGTCGACCACTTCAAGTCGGGCCGCTACCGGCTCGAGATCGTCAAACCCGATGTCCTGGGGACCGATTCCCCCGAGACCGACCCGACCACCTCTCCCGAGACCGCCGCGCTGGAGAAGCTCACCAACGCCACCCTCCTCACCGCGGTCAAGAAGCTCAACCCCGACCAGCAGGAGTGCATCGTCCTGCGATTCCTCCAGGGGTTCACCGTCGCCGAGACCGCCCGCACCATGGGCAAGAACGAAGGCGCGGTGAAAGCCCTGCAGTACCGGGCCGTGCGCACCCTCGCACGGCTGCTGCCGGACGGCTTCCGAGGCTGAGCCGCTTATGGCTCCGCAAGTGTTCGCCAAGGCAAGGTAGGCGTTTCCGATCCTTTTCCTTCTCCTCTTCCTTCTCCGGCGGCTCAGGCTGCTGTCGGAAACCCGACAAAAACCCGTCTCCGCGGGCTCCGGCCCGCGAACCCGTCATCCGCGATCCGCCGGGCCCGTACCCGGCCGGACCGACACTGCCAGGTCAGGGCCGCTCTACCGGCCCTCTGCCGCCGCGAAACCGAGCCGAGAGGCGGCCGAAGTGGTCCGCGTCGCAAGGTTCGCGGCGAACCGTAACCTCAGGGGCTACTCGTGCGTTGTTCTCAGTACAGGAGCAGGATCCATGCAGTGAGAGGGGGTGTGCCCGGTGACTTTGAACCCTATGGAGCGCCGCCGCGCGGAGGAATTCGCACGGCTGCTTGACTCCGAGGAACCCTCCCTCCCTCACCAGCGCGGCAGCGCTCGCCGCGTCGGTGCGCATCATCCGCGGAAGCGTTCGCCGAACTCGTCGGCGTCACCGAACGACTCGGCGGTCTCGGCGAGCAGCTCATGGCCGCGAGCCGGCCGTCGCAGCACTGGCAGGACGCCACCAGGCGCCGCCTCATGGCCGTGGCCGCGGAAGAAGGCATCGGCGTCACCGCCCGGCCCCGCGCCAGCGCCGTCGTGCCCGAGACCAAGCGCGCCCCGGTCCTCGACGACATGTTCCCGCAGCCGCCCCCGCGGCGGGCGCCGCCTCGCGATCGTGGCGGCCCTGCTCACCGGCACCGTGGCCGTCTCCGGGGTCTCCGCGGCCTCGGGCGACGCGCTGCCCGGCGAGACGCTCTACGACGTCAAGCGCTCCACCGAGCGGGCGCAGCTCGCCTTGGCGGGCAACGACCTCGGGAAGGCGCAGCTGTACCTGGAGTTCGCTCGCACGCGCATCCAGGAGGCCTCCGAGGTCGTCCGGTGACGACGCGGCGGTCGCGAGCGCGCTTCAGCGACGCCACCGGGCGAGCTGCGCAGCGGCACCGCGCTGCTGGGCGAGCTCGCAGTGGACGAACGAGGACCCTGCGCCGCTCGACTACGTGGACCTGTTCACCAACGAGCACCGCTGGGTGCTCGAGGACCTGGTGAGCGGGCTCGACGGCGAGGCGCTCGACGGCCGGCGAGGAGCTGGTCGCGGTGCTGGAGGCCGCTGCGATCGCGGTCGGTGGAGCTGCGCGAGTCGCTGGACTGCACGGAGGCCGGCGGCGCGAGCGACGAGTTCGGGCCGATCCCGGGCGCGTGCGTGAAGGACGCCGTCGACGCTTCGGTTCCGGTCGAGCCGGGCGGGACCGAGGGCACCGAGAGCGGTGTTGTCGGAGACCGGCAGCGGCGAGACCTCGGGCGAGGACTGACGGCCAGTCCGACACCGAGGGCCACGAGGGCGGCGGCGCGGAGACCACGAACGCTCCGGCGTCCGACCCCACTTCGGGCGGCGCGAGCGACCCGGCCACGGACGGCGAGCCGACCGGCACGACCGAGGACGACGAGGTGCTCGGCGAGTTGACCGGGATCATCTCGGACCTCTTCAACTGAACGTTCTGAACGAATCCAGGTGCGGAGTACCGGGCCGGGAAGCCGAAAGGCGACCCGGCCCGCCGCTTTTCCCGCGGCTGTAGGGGTTCAAGCGAATACCGTCCCAAACCCCCACCCACCCGGGGACTGTGGCGGCAATCGTTCCGCGGGGGTACGACAAAAAGCCGGGTTCACGGCGGCGTTGTCACTCGAAAGAGTTGGCGGCGGGTGAGTCGCTCGGGACCGGTCGGGCTCGTGGGCATGGTCTCAGCGGGTCCGTCGCTCTCGTGACCGGTGGGGCTGTCGGCGGGAAACGCCCATTGCGGTCCAGCGCTTCCGTTGTGACGTAACTGGGCCCACACTGGAAATTCACCGGGCTCGCGTGCTGGCGTTACAGGCCGTCTGCCTGAGGCTTGTAGGCTTTTAGGGTGTCAGAGATCGAGGCTTCCTCCAGCGCCTCCGCCACCCCCCGTCCACGAACCGTGCGGGACGGCGGCTCCGCGCTGCCATTCCGTCGTCGTCGAGCCCGCCGCGCCGGGCGACGACGAACTCGCCCACCTCCCTTCCGCCGCGTTCTTCGATGTCGACAACACCTTCATGCACGGCGCCTCCGGGTACTGGCTCGCGCGTGCGCTCGCCAAGCACGGGGTGCTCACGAGCCGCCACCTCCTCAGCTTCGCGTGGAAGCAGGCTCGCTTCAAGTTCCACGGCGCCGAGAACCACGGCCACATCTCCTCGGTGAAGAGCTCCGCGCTCGAACTCGTCGCCGGGTTCCCGGTCGACGAGATGCGCGCCCTGTGCGAGGAAGTGGTCGACCGCGACATCTCGCCGCGCATCCTCGCGCCCGTCCGCCGCCTGGCCGAGCGCCACCTCGAATCCGAGCAGGAGGTCTGGCTCGTGACGGCCAGCCCGGTCGAGCTGGCCGAGATCCTCGCCTCGCGTCTGGGCCTGACCGGCGCGCTCGGCACGATCGCCGAGATCGAGGACGGCTGCTACACCGGCCGGCTCGTCGGCGACCTCATGCACGGTCCCGCTAAGGCCGCTGGGCTCGAACGGCTCGCCGATGAGCGCGGCCTGAACCTGGACGAGTGCACCGCCTACTCGGACTCGGCGAACGACCTGCCGATGCTGCGCAAGGTGGGTCGCGCCATCGCCGTCAACCCGGACTCGCGGCTCGCCCGCCAGGCCCGCCACTACGGCTGGCCGGTGCTCGACTACCGGCGCGGTCGCCGCGCCGCGAAGCTGGCGCTGCCGGCCGCCGCGGCTGCGGGGGTCGGTGCGGGCCTGCTGTACCTGCACAAGTCCCGGGGTCGGGACTAGCACCCGCCCTGCGAATCCGGAAGTGGTGACAGCGCCCGGCCGTATTCGCGGGACAGGCCCTGAACGTTCCGGCCCGAGGCCGGTGGGACACGAAGAGGCGGATGGACACGGCGCAGCGGCTCACCCTCGCGGGGACGGCGGTGCTCGCCGTGGCCTGGCTCGCCTGGCCCTCCCCCGACCGTCCCGAGACCGCCGCGGTTCCCGAGACCGCGCCGACCGTGTGGGAGACCTGGGACGCCGAGCCGGTCGACTGGCCCGGCCAGATCGACGGCGCCGCCTGGACGCCGCTCACCGTTCTCGAGAGCCCTGACCCCGAAAGGCATGCGCTCCTTGGCATCGACGAGGCCGGTGACCTGCTTTATGTGGAGCAGGGCGCCGATGCCGAGGCGACCGCCGCGGTCGTCGCCGAGCCCGGCGGCGTGCCCGGGGTCGTCGCCGCGGCGGCCACGGACGATCGGCTCGCGTGGATCCAGTCCGTGCCCGACGATCAGGGCCGGGTCGTCTCCGAACTGTGGACCGCCGAGCGCGGCGCTGACGGCAGGCCCGGTGCGGCGGCGCTGCTGACCGCCGACACCGGCGACGTGATCACCGCCGGGAGCGCGTACGACCTCCAGTTCGCCGCCGAGGGCCTCCACTGGCTCGCCACCGCCCGCGGTGAAACGCTCGTCACCGAGCACCGGTCGGTGAGCGTCGACGGCGGCGCGGTCGAGGTCGTGGGCCACCGCGGGGCGTGGCAGGCCGCCGCGTGGCCGTGGCTCGCCAGCGCCGGGTCCGATTCGCTCGGTGGGGCGCAGCTGGTGCGCACCGACACGGGTGCGGGCGTGAAGGTGTTCGCCGGTTCGGATGAGTTGACGTTGTGCTCGGCCACTTGGTGCCGGTTGATCGTCACGGCGCAGGACGGGTCGCGCGTCGACCTCGTCCGTCCAGACGGGAGCGAGCGGGTGACGGTGGCGGAGGGTTTCGCGTCGGCGGTGTCGCCGGATGTGGGGCTCATCGACCGGTTCGAGCCGCTCGCCGAGTCGAAGGCGGCCACGGGGGATGCGACGGTGGTGACGCTGTTCGATCTCCAGGAGCGGACCGATTACCTGGTGGCCTCCAGTGCCGGCGAGACCGGTGCGGACGCGCGCTGCCTGTGGTGGTCGTCCGGGACCGGGCGAGCTCCTGGTGTGGCACGTGCTGGACCTCACGGACCTCGCTTAATGCGAGGCGTCCGCGGACCGGGCACGGGTAACGTCGATGCGGTGACCACACCGTCAGACTTGAGCGCAGCGCCGGAGCCGGGCCCTGCCCGGCCGGAGATCATGGGTGTCCTCAATGTCACCCCGGACTCGTTCTCCGACGGCGGACGCTATCTCGACTTCGACGACGCGGTGGCGCACGGCGAGCAGATGGGCGCCGAGGGCGCCGACCTCATCGACGTCGGCGGCGAGTCGACCCGGCCGGGTGCCGACCGCGTCGACCCCGCGACCGAGATCGCGCGCGTGTCGTCGACGTGGTGGCGGCGCTTGTCCGAACGGGGCCTTGCGGTCTCGATCGACACGACGCGGGCGGCGGTGGCCGCGGCGGCGATCGCGGCGGGTGCGAGCGTGGTGAACGACGTCTCGGGCGGCCTGGCCGATCCGGACATGGCGCGGGTCGTCGCGGACACGGGCGTGCGGTGGGTGCTCATGCACTGGCGCGGCCATTCGGCGGACATGCAGCGGCTGACAGCACTACGAGAACGTGGTCGCCGATGTGAAGGCCGAGCTGGAGGACCGGGTCGAGGCGGCGCTGGACTCCGGTGTGGACCGCTCGAAGCTGATCCTGGACCCGGGTCTGGGGTTCGCGAAGTCGGCCGAGCACAACTGGCGGCTGTCGGCGCACCTGGACGAGTTCGTGGCGCTGGGGTATCCGGTGCTGTTCGGTTCCTCGCGGAAGTCGTACCTCGGGAAGCTCCTGGAGGACGAGAGCGGGAAGCCGCGTCCGGTGGGGCAGCGGGAGGCGGCGACGCTCGCGACCTCGCTGCTGGCGTTCGAGGCGGGCGCGTGGGGCGTGCGGGTGCACGACGTGGCCGGGACGGCGGACGCGCGGGCCGTGTGGCTGGCGACGCGCCGGGCCCGGTAGGCACTGACGCATCCCGACACCGCGTTGCGCCGCGTCTAGCGCCGCTCGTGGGGGCGCTGACCTGGACGCGTGCAGTTCATCGATCGGATCGGTGGGATTGCGAGGCCATCTCGAAACTTGGAACAACGGTTGCCGATTCGTGCTTCGCACCCGTAACATTCGGCACGTACTTCATCCAGAGCAGCTGAGGGGTCCGGCCCTGTGACGCTGCGGCAACCACCGAGGCGCCTTTCGAGGCGCGGCGGCAGGTGCCAATTCCGGCCCGCTGCGCGGGGAAGATGAGGGAGGAGCCTTCTCGTATGTCCAATACCCTGTTCGCTGACAGCCCGGCCAAGGGCCTGGTCTGCCGCAACTGCAACGCCACCTACGATCTGATCGCCCAGCACGCCTGTTGGCAGTGTTTCGGCCCGCTCGAAGTCGACTACGACCAGGCGGAGCTGGCGAAGGTCACGCGTGAGCAGATCGAGGCCGGCCCGCAGAACATCTGGCGTTACGCGCCGCTGCTGCCCGTCGGCGTCCACCCCGAGGACCGGGTGAGTCTGAACCCGGGCCTGACCCCGCTCATCGACGCGAAGCACCTGGCGAAGGCCCTGGGCATGCGCAAGCTCTGGGTCAAGGACGACAGCGCCGAACCCCACCCATTCGTTCAAGGACCGCGTGGTCTCCACGGCGGTCTCGGCCGCGATCAAGCTCGGTTTCGACCGCTTCGCGTGCGCCTCGACGGGCAACCTCGCGAACTCGGTGGCCGCTCACGCCGCCCGCGCGGGCGTGCCGTCGATCGTGTTCATCCCGCACGACCTGGAGCCGGGCAAGATCGTGCAGTCGGCGATCTACGGCGGCCAGCTCGTGGCGGTGCAGGGCTCGTACGACGACGTCAACCGGCTGTGCTCGGAGCTGACCGAGACGGACGACTTCGAGACGACCGCGTTCGTCAACGTGAACATCCGCCCGTACTACGCCGAGGGTTCGAAGACGCTCGGTTACGAGGTCGCCGAGCAGCTCGGCTGGCGGCTGCCGGAGCAGGTCGTGGTGCCGATGGCGTCCGGCGAGCTGCTCACCAAGATCCACAAGGCGTTCGAGGAGTCGGCCGAGATCGGGCTGACCGAGCCGGGCAAGGTCCGCGTCTTCGGCGCGCAGTCGGCCGGGTGCAGCCCGATCGCCGACGCGTACGCGGAGGGGACCGACGTGATCACCCCGGTGAAGCCGACGGGGATCGCCAAGAGCCTCAACATCGGCGACCCGGCGGCGGGGCCTTACGCGATCGAGGCGTGCCGCAGCACGGGCGGCGGCATGGCGAAGGTTACCGACGACGAGATCCGCGAAGGCGTGAAGCTTCTCGCTGCGACCACCGGCGTGTTCGCTGAAACGGCCGGCGGCGTGGTCGTCGCTACGCTCCGTAAGCTCCTGGAGTCGGGGCAGTTGGATCCTGAGGCCGAGACGGTCATTTACAACACCGGTGAGGGTCTCAAGACGCTCGACGCGGTGTCCTCGCTGGTCGGGCCCACGCACACGGTGAAGCCTTCGTTGAAGGCGGCAAAGGAAGCGGGAATTCTCGAGTCCTGAGTGGAGGAGGGAGTTTTGGAGAGTGGACTTGTCAAACGCTTTCCGAACTCCCGAAATTATCACTCTGTGTGACCGTTGTGAAGTGAACTGTCGGGTACCCGACAGAAATCAATCACTCGTCGGGTCTTGACCCTATTCACTGAATAAGCAAGAATTCTACTTGCGGGAGGCCGCAGACGTCCTGTCGCCACTCACCCGGTTGACTGCGAGTCCTGGGGCTAGAACGTGTCGAGCAGCGCCAGCCGGTGTCAGGAACTGCGGTCTCCCGACCAATCTTCGCTGGTGGCTGCGCCTCTCCGAGGTAATCGTATTCCCGGTTCGCCACTCCCGCAAACCCTTTCGAAGCCCATTGCATGCCATTGCGGCGCAATGGGCTTGCCTGTGCCAAAGCCGTCGGCCAGACTCGGGGCATGACGCATTTCGACATCGTCCCTGTCGACCCCGCCGACCCCGCACTCGTCGATTCCTGGCTCGCCGCACAGGAATCGGTGCACGCCCACGACTTCGAGGGACTGCGCCCGGAGCATCCCCTGCGCGACTTGACCGCTCTGGTCCTCCGCGACGCCGACACCCGCCGCGAACGGTGGGCGGCCGTCTGCGACGGCGAGGTCCTCGGCCACCTCCGCCTCGATCTCCCCATCCGCGACAACACCCACCTGGCCGGCTTCCAAGTCGGCGTGCGCCCCGGGTCGCGGCGCCACGGCATCGGCTCGGCCCTGCTGCGGCACGCCGAGGAACGCGCGGTCGAAGAAGGTCGCACCTCCCTCTCGACCTGGCTCGCCCTCCCGGACGACGCCGCTCCCGGCGTCCGCGGCGACGGCGGCCCCTTCCTGATCGCCAAGGGCTACCAGCGGTCTCTCGAAGGCATGGCGCGCCGCTGCGACCTCGACGAGGTCGACGAGACCGACCTCGAAGCGCGCTGGCAGGCGGCCCTGGAGAAGGCCGGGGACTTCGAGGTGATCGCGTTCCAGGGCGTCCCGCCCGAGGACCTCCTCGAAGGGTTGGCCTACCTCCACGCCCGCATGTACACCGACATGCCACTGGGCGACTGGGACCTCCAGGAGGCCAGCATCGCCGGCGACCACGTGCGCGAATGGGAGCGCCTGCGAGCCCGGCGCGGTGTCCTCAATCTCCAGGTCGTGGTGCGGCACAAGGAGAGCGGCGAGCTCGCCGGCTTCACCGAGATCCATATCGGGCCCGGCGAGGAGGAGCACTGCCTCCAGGGCGCCACCATCGTCGACCCGCGCTACCGCGGCCACCGGCTCGGCCTCGTCCTCAAGATCGCCAATCAGCGGCGCATCCGCGAGTGGCGACCGCAGATGCAGTACGTGTGGACCGGGAACGCCGATTCGAACACGCAGATGATCGCCATCAACGAAGCGGTCGGATACCGCCTCGCCGGGCGCGAGACGTTGTTCCAGAAGAAGCTCGCCTAGCGGTCAGCGGATGAGGTGCTCGTGCATGCGGCGGCGTTCGGCGTGGAGTCTGGTGATGCGCCCGCGCGCCGTGGCGTCGTCGACGTAGCCGATACATTGCCGTATGCTCGTATGCATGCAAACGACGATTCGTGTGGACAGCAAGGTCCGAGACCGGTTGGAAACGCTCAAAAAGGACGGTGAAAGCCTAGGTGACGTGGTCCAGCGTCTTGCCGAGTCCTACAATCCGTTCGCCGGCTTGGGCCGTGTTCTGGCCATGCCCGACGTGTCGTCGGCTATCCACGCCGATTACCAGGCCTCGCTGAGGTCCGAAACCGGCGAGGGCGGGAGCGAGCTTTGACGCCCACTCGCGGCGACATCGTCCGGCGCGGCGACACCGGCGGGTACGGGATCGTCATCACGAATGACATGCTGCATCAGGTCTCGGAAGTGGTCATCTTCTGCACTGTCGTGCGTTCGACGGCGATGGCCGACTCCTTTCCGCACGCCATCTCGGTATCCGCCGCCGATGAGAACCTCTACGCGATTCCCGTGTCCGTCCACACCGCTCCGGCGAGTGCGGTGGCCGAGATCATCGGCCAGGCAGACGAACATCAGCTGCGGGACATCGTGCGCATCCTGCATGCGGCTACGAGCCCCTGACCAGTAGGTCGCCTAGCGGGGGACGCCCGGTGTGTCAGCGGATGAGGTGCTCGTGCATGCGGCGGCGTTCGGCGTGGAGTCTGGTGATGCGCCCGCGCGCCTTCGCGTCGTCCCTGTCGCGCAGGGATTCGCGCAGGTCGTGGATCTCCTGCTCGACGTCGAGGCCGCGCCGGTTGAGCAGGTGCAGGGTCTCGTGCGGCTCGGGCTCGGGGGTGCGGCGCAGGAGGCGGGCGCCTTCGGCGGTGATGCCGAACTCGGCGAGCGCGGCGGCGTCGAGGCCGACGGCGTGCGGGTGGTCGGCCACTTTGGACATCCGCTCGGAGCCGTCGCGCTGCTGGTCGGAGAGACCGGTGTGGGCGTAGAGCCACCACAGGGTCTCGCCGTCGAGATGGCGCACGCTGACGCCTTGCGGCGCGAGCATCTGGGCGAGCGTGCTGTGGTTGCGGCGGTAGACCGTGGTCGCGCGCGCCGCCGGTTCCAGGAGGCTCAATCCGATCGAGGGACTGTGGTGGTAGGCCCGGTGCCCGGCGGCCTCGGTCGGCACCCAGTTGCAGCCCAAGGTGGGTGAGAGGATCGCAGGCGCCGCGCGGCCCTCCGCGAGGTACGCGGCCGCTTCCCGGTGGAGGCGGCCCACGAGGTCGCGGTGGAGCGCGTCGTCGTCGTCCAGGCGCGTGGTGAGGGCCCAGCCCTTCCCGCGGGCCCGCGCCTCCGCGCGGGTCCAGGCGACGAGGTCGGGCACGAAGTCGCGTTTGAGTTCGGTCTCGGCCAGGCGAATATAGGGACGGCCGGCGGCCAGCTCCTCGAGTCGCGCCCTTGCGGCGGCGGGCATGTCGCGGTCGATCGCGATGACCCACACGAAGTCGCGGTGGGTCTGGGCGTCCAAGGAGGCGAGCGTCAGGTGCTCCAGCATGAGCTGGCGGTAGGCGAACCACTGCTCGTCGAAAACGCCGATGCCGTGGCGGGTGGCGATGACGTGCAGGAACTCCGAGGACGCCGGGAGCGGGCCGGTGGCGGCGCGCGCGTTCGCGGCGGCGCGGAGCCTTCGGCGCAGGCGTGCGGGCAGCAGTCGCGTCAATCGCATGGAGTCCCCTTCCCGAACGGCGCACCGGCGGCCACACCGGCGCGGACTCCCGGCAGGCTAGTCCGCGACGGTAACGGGCACACCAACTCCAGCTGAACGCTACGCGCACTGAGGACCGACCACCGTGGACGGCGCGCCGTCAGCCCTCGCGATTCTGGGCGTAGTTCTCCAGGTATTCGAGCTGGTCGGGGTCGAGGCTCGGGCGGACGCGCTCCATCGCCTGGGCCACATGCGAAGCGGTCACCATGCTGGCCTCCAGGGACTCCCGCATCGCGGTCAGCGCGGCCTCGCGCACCAGCGCGGCGCAGTCGGCGGCCGAGTACAGCCACAGTTCGTCCGCGACCTCGTCGAGGTTCACGTCATCGGCGAACGGCACGTTCTTCGCGTTGGCGCGCAGGATGTCCGCGCGGCCGGTCGCATCGGGCGGCGGCACGTACACGAGGCGTTCCAACCGGCCCGGGCGCAGCAGCGCCGGGTCGATCATGTCGGGCCGGTTCGTGGCGCCCACGACCACCACGTCCCGCAGCGACTCCGCGCCGTCGAGCTCGGTCAGCAGCGCCGCGACCACCCGGTCGGCGGTGCCGCCGTCGGTCCCGCCCCCGCGCACCGGCGCCAGGGCGTCGAGCTCGTCGAAGAACATCAGGGTCGGACTCGCCTGGCGGGCGCGGCGGAACAGCTCGCGCACGTTCTTCTCCGACTCGCCGACCCACTTGTTCAACAGTTCGGAGCCCTTGACGCTCAACACGTTCGCGTGGCCCTCGCCCGCGACTGCACGCACGATGTACGTCTTTCCGCACCCGGGCGGACCGTACAGGAGGATGCCGCGCGGGGCCTCGATCCCCAAGCGCGTGAACGCGTCCGGGTACGTCAGCGGCCACAGCACGGTCTCGGTGAGGGTCTGCTTGAGGCCCTCCATGCCGCCCACATCGGCGAGGGTGAGGCCGCCGAGCTCGACCGAATCGCCGGACATGCTCGTGGGCCGCACCGATTCGAGCGCGCCGTCGAAATCCGTTCCCTGCAGGGCGGTCGCGCCGCCGTCCTTGGCGCGCATGGCGGCCCGCACGCCGGCCTCGCGGACCATGACGGCGAGGTCGGAGGCCACGTAGCCGGGGGCGCGGTGCGCGACCTTCTCGAGCTTCACCTCCTCGGCGACCTTCATGCCGCGGGTGAAGTAGACGAGGAGGTCACGGCGGGCCTCGGCGTCGGGCATCGGCACGACCACCTCGTGTTCGAGGCGCGAGCGCAGCGCGGTGTCGACGTCTTCGACGCGGGCGGTCGTGCAGACCACGGCGTGCTCGCCCGGCTCGGAGAGGACCTCTTCGACGAGGCGTCCGAACATGGTGCCCAACGGGGTCCGCTTCCCGGCCGGGGCGATCTGCTCGACCCCGCGGACCAGGAGCACGCCCGGCACGGTGAGCGCGGCGACGGCGGCGCGGAGCCGGTCGGCGGCCGCGTTCGCCTCGAGCGACGCCAGATCAGCGCCGGAGACCTCGCTGACCCTGGCGCCGACAACTGCGGCAACCGAACGGGTCACGGTGGCCTTGCCCGCGCCCGAGGGGCCCGAGACGAGCACGCCGAGCGCCATGTCGGTGCCCACGACCTTGAGGACCTCGCGGTGGTTGAAACCCAGGTCGAGCAGTTCCCGGAGTTCCTCGGCGGGGATCTTCGCCCCGGCGAGCTCTTCGTACGGGATGGGGGCGATGCCCGGTGCGGCCTCGACCTGGCGCGGCTCGGACGGGGCCGTCCGGGTCTCGGCGCGGGGACGGACCGCGGCGGCCTCGCCGCCGGAGTAGGAGGCCGGCATCGGGGCGTGCGCGCGGCCCAGGGACGCGACCCGGCCGGACGCCAAGGGCACGTCGATCGAAGCGGGCACGTCGTGCTCCCACTCCACGCGCGTGTCCGAGGTGATCATCGCCCCGTGCGCCGGGCTGGCCTCGACCACGTTGAGCACCATGGTGGTCCAGCCCATGCCGAGCGTGTTGTTGAGGGTGCGGCGGGTCGAGGAGACGATCTCGCGCTGCGCGTCGCCGAGCTCGATCGGCAGGAGCGACACGTCGTCGCCCTCCCCCACGACCTTCGACAGGAGCGCGAGCCGGAGCGTGTCCGGGTCGACCACGGCCACCGCCGAAGCCGGACCGGACAGGACCACGCGCTCGGCCGCTGCCAGCGACACGGGCGCCAGGCGCACCGGGTCGCCGTCGCGCGCGCCGATGTTGCCGAGCGTGAGGTCGTCCGCGTACAGGGCGCGCCGCGAGGCGTACCGGTCGGCGGCGAGGGCGATCGCGGCGGTCGTGCGCCGCCCCGTGAGCTCCACCGCGTCACCGGGACGCAGGCCCAGGGCGGTGAGGGCCTCGGGGTGGAGGCGGACGATCCCGCGCCGGGCGTCGAGCCCCGCCCGCGCGCGGGTCGCTGTCAAAGTGAGGGAACCAGAGTCGGTCACGCCGCCCAGCCTATTACGGC
Source organism: uncultured Actinomycetota bacterium (assembly GCA_963740955.1). Taxonomy (GTDB): domain Bacteria; phylum Actinomycetota; class Actinomycetes; order Mycobacteriales; family Micromonosporaceae; genus Glycomyces. Next base: position 23,656 of record CAVUGC010000020.1, on the reverse strand, counting down.
GCGGAGGCGATCGGCGACGGTCGAGGCCCCAGGGGGCTGCGACACTCAGGCGGAAGGCCCTCCCGATACCGGATCGGGAAGGCCGACAACACAGCGAGCGGCCACCGCAGAGCGGTGACCGGTTCGCGTGACGGTGGGAGACGGACGGGCCGGACGGCGACCGCCCGGGATTCCAGGCGCTGGCGGCCTACTCTTCGGCGGGCGAGAGCTCCATCCGGTAGACCTGGCGGCCGTCCTCGAGGAGGATCGCGGCCGTGGCGCCCTGCTCGGCGAACTCACGCCAGCGCTCACCCAGCCACGACTCGGCGTCGCCCTGGCTGCCCAGGTCGCTGTCGGGGGATTCGATCGCGTTGCCGTCGACGTCTTCGAGCTTCCAGGTCCAAGTCATGGGGCAACATTACGCGATCGGACCCTACCAATCGAATCGGTTGTGCGACGGGGCCGTCACCGGAGTGCGCTCGACCGGCGGCGGCGGTTCCTCCTCGACCCGGCGCGGCCCGAACGCGGCGGCGAGCGCGAACAGCGTCCACAAGGGCAGGAGTGCGAGCCAGAACCAGGCCGGGGAGAGCGGCAGGGGCGCGATGGTCCAGACGGCGCGGTCGATCGCGTCGAGGACCGCGGTCGCGCCGATGAGCCCGGTGAACGACCCGAGGACGGCCATGCCGCATTGGCGCCAGGACCGCCCGGCGAGGATCCAGCCGAAGCCCCACAGGCCGATCGCGAGCGCCTCGTAGTCGGCCCGGCTGGACCAGACGGCGAGCACGAGCAGCAGGCCGCCCGCGCCGGTCGCCAAGGCGGAGAACGTCATCCGGCCCGCGCGCGGCGGGTTCTCGGAGCGGGCCGCGCCGAGCCAGCCGGCGCTGGTGAGGAACAGCAGCGCGGCCGCGAAGACCACGGCCATCTGGAATTCGAGCCGGTCGGTGAAGCGCGCCCCGAACCAGTCGCAGTGCTCGGGCACGCCGGTGGAGGCGTCGCCGATGCCGCAATGCCAGGTCTTGAAGGCCCGCAACGGGTCTCCGGCGATCCGGGAGGTCTGGTCGACCATGCCGCAGCCGGGCAGGACGGCGGGCGCGCTGCGGTAGAGGTTCGGCTCGTTGAAGCAGTTGTCGGCGCCCACGCCGTCCCACCACAGGTCGAGGCGGTTGCGCTGCTGCTGGCCGTCGTCGCGGATGCCGAAGACGTTGCCGGCGAAGGTGTTCTCGTCGCCGCCCGCGCCGTCGAGCCCGGGGGTGCCCCAGGAGGCGATGCCCGCGGCGTCCTGGTTCCAGATGCGGTTCTCGGTGACGCGCACGAGGTTGCCGTCGGCGACGAGGATGCCGATCCCGCGCGGGAGGGTGCGGCCGGGGCAGACGATCCCGGCGGACCAGTCGCGGTCGGCGAGGTCCGCGGTGCAGGCGGCGGTGGCGAGGCGGCTGTAGTGGTCGATGTTGTTGTCGTAGATGCGGTTCGCGGTCACGGCGATGTCGGTGGCGGCTCCGGTGTCGGTGACGGCGAGACCGGTCGTGTTGCCGTGCAGGCGGTTCGCGGTGATGTCGATCGCGCCGCCGCCGGTGGTGAGGAGGCCCGCGAGGTTGCCGGTGGACTCGCATTCGGTGATGGAGGCGTTCGAGTTCTCGATGGCGATCCCGGCGATGTCGGCGGCTTCGGCGCGGCAGCCGGTGAGGGCGACGGCGAGCGAGTCGACGATGTGGAGGCCGTTGCCGCCGTTCTCGACCGCGGCCACGGCGTCGAGGGCGGCGCCTTCGACGCGGGTGAGCAGCAGCGCGGATTCGCGGGACTGGCCGAAGGTGAGGCCCTTGAGGTAGAGGCCGGTGGCGCCGCGGGCTTCGAGCACGGTGTCGGCGGTGAAGCCGCCGGAGAGGATCACGTCTTCGGGGCCGTCGCCGAGGCCCTCGATCTGGAGGTCGGCCACGGCGGGGTTCGCGGCCGGATCCACGAGTGCGGCTTCGTCGGCGGTGTGGTGCCCGGGGAGGACGAGGATGCGGGTGCCCGGCTCGGTGACGGCGTTGATCGCGGAGGCGAGGTCGCGGTGGCCGCCGGCGAGGCAGTCCTCGTAGGTGCGCTCGTTCTCGATGCGCTGGTTGTAGTTCACGCCCTCGTTGCGCTCGGCGAAGTCGTCGGCGTCGTCGCCGCAGACGAGGAGGGCGGGGCCGTCCTCGCTGTAGGCGGGCGGCTCGCCGTCGGCGGGGGGACCGGCGGAGGCGAAGTGGAGGGTGCGGCCCTCGGCGGCGATGCCGCCGATGAGGGCGGCGCCGCCGAGCGCGAGGAGGGCGACGGCGGTGAAGACGGCCGCCGCCAGGCGGCGTTCGGCGTGGGGCGCGGGGGGCACGGCCTCAGGGTAGCGCCGGGTCGCACGGTTGTGAAGGGGTGGAAAAGCACTGGCGCGCATCAGGTTCGGGGACGGGCGGGGCGGGCTGGAACGGGCGCCGTACGGATAAGCCGTCCCTATCCCCCACCCACCCGGGGACCGTAGCGGCGATCCTCCCGCGCGGGTACGACAAGAACCGAGGTCCGCCCGGCACATGTCACCCGAAAGTGGACCCGGGAGCGGCGTTGCCTGCGCGACAGCCCTTCCTGGCGTCGGCGGGAGCGGGGCGTCCTAACCGCAGCCGTTCCGAGCGACGGCGGGAGCGGCGCGGCCTGAGCGGTGGTCGTTCCGAGCCATCGGCGGGAGCGGCGCGGCCCGCGCCTCGGCCTTCCGGACCGCCGGAGAGCAAGACGCGGCATACCGTCCTTGGAAGGGACGGTATGCCGCGCTAGCGCAGCGGACTACGCCGTCTGCACTGGAAGCCAGTACAGAGAAAGGGAGAACCACTCACTCTACAGCGAGCGGTTCTCCCTTGCAGTACTCAGTCGGCCTGAGTCAGCGGTCCCGAAGGACTGCTTACATCATGCCGCCCATGCCGCCCATGTCCGGGGCGCCGCCCGCGGACTCCTTCTCCGGGGCGTCGGCGACGACGGCCTCGGTGGTCAGGAACAGGGCCGCGATCGACGCGGCGTTCTGCAGCGCCGAGCGGGTGACCTTGGTCGGGTCCGGGATACCGGCGGCGAGCATGTCGACGTACTCGCCGGTCGCGGCGTTCAGGCCGTGGCCGGCGGGCAGGTCGCGGACCTTCTCCACCACGACGCCGCCTTCGAGGCCGGCGTTCTCGGCGATGGCGCGGAGCGGGGCGCCCGAGCGAGCGCGCGGACGATCTCCACACCGGTGGCCTCGTCGCCTTCGGCCTCGATCTTGTCGAACGCGATCGCGCCGGCCTGGGCCAGAGCGGTACCGCCGCCGGCGAGGATGCCCTCTTCGACCGCGGCCTTGGCGTTGCGCACGGCGTCTTCGACGCGGTGCTTGCGCTCCTTGAGCTCGACCTCGGTGGCCGCGCCGACCTTGATGACGGCGACGCCGCCGGCGAGGCGCGCCAGGCGCTCCTGCAGCTTCTCGCGGTCGTAGTCGGAGTCGGAGTTGTCGATCTCGGCGCGGATCTGGTTGATCCGGCCCTGGATCGCCTCCTCCTCGCCGCCACCGTCGACGATGATGGTGTCGTCCTTGGTGATGACGACCTTGCGGGCCTGGCCCAGCAGCGACAGGTCGGTGTTCTCGAGCTTGAGGCCGATCTCCTCGGAGATGACCTGGCCGCCGGTGAGGATGGCGATGTCGCCGAGCATGGCCTTGCGGCGGTCGCCGAAGCCGGGGGCCTTGACGGCGGCCGACTTGAAGATGCCGCGGATCTTGTTCACGACGAGGGTCGGGAGGGCTTCGCCGTCCACGTCCTCGGCGATGATCAGGAGCGGCTTGCCGGTCTGGGTGACCTTCTCCAGGGTCGGGAGCAGGTCCTTGACCGCGGAGATCTTCTGGTTGGCGACGAGGATGTACGGGTCCTCGAGCACGGCCTCCATGCGGTCCTGGTCGGTCACGAAGTAACCGGACAGGTAGCCCTTGTCGAAGCGCATGCCCTCGGTGAGCTCGAGGTCGAGGCCGAAGGTGTTCGACTCCTCGACGGTGATGACGCCTTCCTTGCCGACCTTCTCCATCGCCTCGGCGATGATGGCGCCGACGGTGACGTCGCCCGCGGAGATCGAAGCGGTGGAGCGATCTGCTCCTCGGTCTCCACCTCGGTGGAGGTGGACTGGAGGTGCTCGACGACGGCCGCGACGGCCTTCTCGATGCCCTTCTTGATGGCGATCGGGTTGGCACCGGCGGCGACGGCGCGGAGGCCTTCCTTCACCAGGGCCTGCGCGAGCACGGTCGCGGTGGTGGTGCCGTCACCGGCGACGTCGTCGGTCTTCTTGGCGACCTCCTTGACGAGTTCGGCGCCGATGCGCTCGTAGGGGTCTTCCAGCTCGATCTCCTTGGCGACGGACACGCCGTCGTTGGTGATCGTCGGGGCGCCCCACTTCTTGTCGAGCACCACGTTGCGGCCCTTCGGGCCGAGGGTCACCTTGACGGCTTCGGCGAGGGTGTTCATGCCTCGCTCCAGCCCGCGGCGAGCCTCCTCGTCGAATGCGATCATCTTCGCCATGGTCGATGGCTTCCTTTCGGATAACGTTCGTTGTCGACGGTGAGGCGGCATCCCCGCGACGGTGGGCCCAAGCAGTTGCACGGCTAGCAAGCTTCGCCGCGGCCGGACCCGACCACCTCATCGCGTTGTTAGCACTCACCAGCTGCGAGTGCCAGAACCAGGTATAGCACTCTCGGGTTGAGAGTGCCAATCCGGGGCGCGAAACTAGTGGTGAAAAGCTCGGAAGCCCGGACCGCGGTCCAGGCTTCCCTCGCGTGCGACGGTATATGCGTCAGGTGGTCGAGCTCGACTGGCCGGGCGCGTCGGGCCGATCGGGCCGGCCCGGGTGGCCGGGCTCGCCCGGTTCGGCGGTCGGGATCGCCACGCCCGCGGCCTCGGCCGAAAGCGAAGTGGCCGAGACCGGTTCGGTTCGCCCGCGCAGCCAGGCGTAGACGCACAGGGACGCGGCGAGGATCCAGATCATCGGCACGAGCAGCAGCAGCGACATGATCGCCTCGGTGAGCACGGTGAGCACGGCGGCCAGCCACGGCGCGAAGATCGCGTGCCACACCCCGGCCAGCAGCAGGCCGACCAGCGAGATGATGAGGTTCGCGGCGATCGCGACGATCACCACGATGATGATCCGGCCGAGCGCGGGCCAGAACGCCGAGTGCGTCAACTGGATCGAGCGCCCGTACGGGCTGCGGCGGGCCTCGAAGACCGCGGCGGGCGCCATGAGGCTCAGCGCGAAGATCGCCCACAGGCCCGGCAGGATGCACAGCACCAGGCCGACCACGATGGTGATCCAGGCGAGCAGCAGCCACAGGAAGAACTTGCCGCCGCGCTTGAAGCCGAACGAGAACGCCTCGCCGAGACTGAGGAAGCCGCCCGCGGCCTCGGCCGCGGCGGTGCGCACCGCGGCCAGCGCGGCCGAGCCGGACACGTACAGGACGGCGAGGGTGAGGATCGCGCCGATCACGCCGACCGCCACGCCCGGGGAGTACTCGCGCATCCACTCGCCCCAGTCGGCGACGTCCACGTCGGTCTCGGGCGCGCGCACGTTGTTGTTGAACGCGCCGAGGACCCAGCGGGGCAGGACCACGCCGATGAGCAGGATCAGGCCGACCGTGCGCCATGAGCGCTGCACCACGTCGAACGAGGCGTGCCACCAGGCCTCGAACGTGTCGGTCACCAAGGGGTCGCCGCCGGAGAAGCGGCCCGAGGGCTCGCCGGGCCGGCCGGGATTCCAGTAAGGATCATCGCTCATGAGGCGGATCGTAAACCAATCAACCGTGCATATCAGACAAACGGCTGGAACGCATCCGTTTGGGGAGGACACGTTCGGGCATTCCGCTCCCGCCGCCACGCGCGAGCAACTACCGTACGCACATGTCGGCGCACGTCGCGCCGCCGAACGAGCAGACCGGGAGCGCCGATGTCCCACCGCGAGTACCCCGCCGGCGGCCGTGACAAGACCTTCTTCGGGCACCCCCGCGGCCTCGCCGTCCTCTTCGGCACCGAGATGTGGGAGCGGTTCAGCTTCTACGGCCTGCAGGGCATCCTGCTCACGTTCCTCACCGCGTCCGTGGCGCAGAACGGACTCGGGCTGGCCGACACCGTCGCCGTCCCGATCGCCTCCCTCTACTCGGGCCTGGTGTACCTGACGGCGCTGCCCGGCGGATGGCTGGCCGACCGGGTCTTCGGGCCGCGCCGCGCCGTGCTCATCGGCGGCATCATCATCATGTGCGGCCACATCTCGATGGCCGTCCCGCTCGAGAACCCCACCATGGTGTTCTTCGGCCTGTTCCTGGTCGTGGCCGGCTCGGGGCTCCTGAAGCCCAACATCTCCGTGATGGTCGGCCGGCTCTACGAAGGCGACTCCGACGCCCGCCGCGACTCCGGGTTCTCCATCTTCTACATGGGCATCAACCTCGGCGCGTTCCTCGGCATCCTCATCACCCCGTACCTCGCCGACGGCGACCGCTGGCACCTGGGCTTCGCCGCCGCCGCGGTCGGCATGGCCCTCGGCCTGCTCTGGTACATGCGCGGCTGGCCGCGACTGACCAACACCGGGATCGGGCCCTCCAGGCCGTTGAACGTGGCCGAGAGGAAGCGGGCCGTCAGGATCGTCGTCGTTTCGCTCGCCATCGCCGCGATCGGGATCGGCATCTGGGCCTGGACCGGGACGCTCACGCTCGCAACGGTTCCCACCGTCGTCACGGGCGTGTCGATCGTCGCCGCCGTCTGGTACTTCGTGTACATCTTCGGCCAGGCCAAGGACATCACGCCCCACGAGCGGGCGGGCCTGCGCGCCTACGTGGGACTGTTCATCGCCGCGGTCGTGTTCTGGATGCTGTACCTGCAGATGGGCTCGGTGCTCACGGCGTTCGCGGCGAACTCGGTGAACCTCGACTCGTGGGGCTTCTCCCTGCCCGCGGGCGGGGTGCAGAACTTCAACTCGATCTTCATCCTCATCTTCTCGCCGATCTTCGGCGTGCTGTGGCTGAAGACGGGCGACCGCTTCGGCACCGCGTACAAGTTCGCGGTGGGCGTGTTCCTCACCGGTTTCGCGTACGTGTTCCTCGGCTGGCTCCAGGGCCGCGCCGACGACGGCGTGCTCGTCGCGCTCGGCTGGATGGCGTGGGTGTACCTGCTCCTGACGTTCGGCGAGCTGTGCGTCTCCCCGGTCGGATTGAGCGTGACCACGCAGCTCGCGCCGCCGAGCCTCAAGGGCCAGATGATGGGCGTGTGGTTCCTCGGCCCGGCCGTGGGCACGCCGCTGGGCGGGCAGGCGTACGCGTTCCTGGTGCCGGCGGTCGGCGATCAGGCGTTCTTCTACATCCTCGCCGGGCTCGCGATCGTCACCGCGATCGTGCTCGCGCTGTTCGGCCCCGCGCTGCACCGGCTCATGGGCCAGGGCGGGCACGGCCCGGACGCCATCGGGGAGACCCCGAACGAACCGATCGTGTAACCGCGCGGCTCGACGGCACCCGATAGACCCTGCCGGATCACTCGCGGCGGTTGAACCAGTCGCCGGCCTGGGCGACCATGCGGCGCATGGGGCTCTGGCGCGGCAGCGACTCGCTGCGCGGCCCGGGGTGCAGGGCGGCGAAGCCCGGCTCGATCAGGCGCACCTTGAGCGGATCGACCGGCTGGATCCACGGATCGGTCTGGGCCCCACCGGGATCGGCGACCCAGCGGCGGCTCACCCGGTCGAGGCCGATCGGATAGACCGTGACGCCGTCCTTGGCGACCTTGATGCGCAGGAAGCACTTCTGGTCGATCACCCCGAGCCCTGCGAACAGCTCGTTCGCGTTGACGCCCAAGCGGTTCGCGACCACCAGGTAGAGGCCTACGAGCCAGGTGCCCACGAGGCCCGCGATCGGCAGATAGGCCAGGTAGGTCCATAGGTTCACGTCGTCGAACGACTTGATGACCTGCGCGCCGGCCCAGGCCAGGCCCACTTGCGCGGCACCGTGCAGGCCGCCGAGCATGTAGTGCCGCGAGGTGCGGCTGCCCTGCCCCGGGTGCGCGAAGCCGACCCCCGCGGCGAGCAGGACGGCGGCGACGGCCACGAACGGGCCCGTCCCCTCCAGAATGGACACTGTCGCGATGAGGGCCACGACCGCCATGAGCGCCACGAAGCCCTTGTTCAGCCACGGGAGCCGCGCGAAGATCCCGAACGCGTACCCCAGCGACTTCGGCTTCGACGGATACGTGTCGGTGAGCCGGTACCGCCGTTCGCGCGCATCGGGTTCGGAGACCGAACGCCGCGGCGCCGTCAACTCCTCCGACAGGGTGTGCGTGGGCGAGAGGTACGCGCCGCCGCCCCCGGCGGTGACAAGGTGCCGCGAGCCGTCGATCTCCTCGTAGTGCGCGTAATGGTGCCGGTCGCCGGTGACGACGAGGGGCACGCGGGCGCCGCGTGCGGCGATCACGTCCCGGATGAAGTGGTCGATCCGGTCGAACGAGCGCGGGTCCTCCTCCGTCCACAGCCACGACGGCTGCGGCACGCACAGGATCACCTGGTCGCCCGGGCGCATCCGCTCGGCGGCGCGCCGGAAGTACTCGATCTGCGTCTGGTCCAGGTGGGTGTCGAACTGGGCGTCCACCGCGAACAACCACCAGCGGTGCGGCAGCTCCAGCGCGAAGTACGAGCGCTTCTGGAACGTGCGGTAGCCGCCCACCGACCGGCCCTCGGTGAACTGCCGGGCGAACGCGGTGAGCCCGTCGAACCAGTCGTGGTTGCCCGGGATCGCATACAGCGACACCGGATTCCCGGGGTTCGCGGCCTCGTACGGGCCCTTCATGCGCTGCTCGTACTCGAGCCAGTCCCCCGCCGGGTACACCTCGTCGCCGCCCATGATGAGCACGGAACCGCGCGGCAGGCGCTCGGTGCCGCCGCCCGCGGCGGGGACCTCGATGTGGTCCTGGGCCATGAGGTACGCGATCGAATAGGTGGCGTTGAAGCCGTCGCCCACGTCCGCCACGTAGTCGAGCCACAGTTCGTCGGTGTCGGCGTGGTCGAACACCCCCTGCGGGCGGCCGCCGATGATCTCGCGCTTGTCGACGTAGCCGCCGAAGAGGCGCGCGAGCCCGAACCGCATGCTCGTGTCGAGCAGCGTGCGCGGCGACAGCCAGCGCACCGGCCCCTGCGGGGTGAAGCGGAGCTGCTCGGGACTGAGGTCCTTGGGGCGGTGGGACATAGAGGCCATTCTGGCATGTTCCGTGCGCCTTGGGAACCCGTGTGCGAACGCTCACGCCCAAGGTTCACCCGGCGGGGGCGGGCGGCCGGAAATCCGTTCGGCGCCTGGGGCCGGGCCGTCGTAGGCTCCGAACATGACGACCACCCGCCTCGCCGGCCCCGGCGACATCGACGAGATCATCCGGCTCCGCGAGGTCATGCTCTCGGACTTCTTCGAGGTGAAGGAGCAGGGCTGGAAGGCCACGATGGCCGCGCTGCTGGAACGCCGGCTCGGCGAGGACGAGCCGACCATGGGGATCATCGTCGTGGACGCCCCGGACGGGTCGGGCATGGCGGCCTGCGCGGTCGGGACCATCAGCGAGCGGCTCCCGGGGCCGCACAACCCTTCGGGGCGGTACGGCTGGATCTTCAACGTGGTCACCGATCCGCAGTGGCGGCGGCGCGGCTACAGCCGCGCCTGCATGGACGCGCTCCTCGCCTGGTTCGGCGAGCGCGAGGTGCACGTGCTCGAACTGCTCGCGTCCGAGTCGGGCCAGGGGCTGTACGAGCAGTTGGGGTTCACGGTCTCCCCGGAGCCCGCGATGCGCGGTTCACACCGCTGAGGCGCCGGCGCACGCGGAGCCAGACCGCCAATGCCAAGAGCCCCAAGGTGACCGGGGCCGCAGCCGAGCCCCACCAGGCCCAGTTCGCCGCGAGCACGGCGGCGGTGGGCGGGGCGGGCCGGTCGGCGGCGTCCTCGCAGGAGTGCACGACGCCGTCCACGTCCACGTGCACGCAGTCCGGTCCCCCGAAGTCGATCGGCTGGTAGAGGACGATCCCTGCGGCGAGGGCGGCGAAGAGGAGCGCGGCGAGGAGCAGGTGCGCGCGGCGCACTATTCGACGCTCGCGGTGGGGAGCCGGAACCAGCCGGAGCCCGCGAGCGAGAGCAGCATGAGCACGGCGAGCGCGAGCGCGGCGAGGACCAGCACGGGCAGCGCGAAGCCGATGAGCGCGAGCACGGCCAGGCAGCCGAGGGCGATCAGGCGCGAGACGGCGAGCCGTCCGCTGATGGCGCGGTTGAACATGAGGTTGCCGACGAGGTAGACGGCGGGGCCGCCGAGGACGGTGGCGATGGTCGCGGCGTCGGCGGTGTGCCAGGGATGGGCGAGGACGAGCTCGACGCCCACGGCGATGACGACCGCGCCGGCGACCATGAGCGCGTGGGCGTACGTGTAGGCGCTGCGCGAGACCTGGGTGGCGCTTTCGACCTCGACGCGTTCGTGTTCGACGTTCCCGAGGCGGGCGTCGAAGTAGAGGCTCCAGAGGGCGACGATGGTCGCGAAGCCGAGCACGGCGGCCACGATCGTGCCGCCGGTGAACGCGATGCCGGTGAGGGTCGCGCCGAGGATCACGATCGATTCGCCGAGGGCGACGATGAAGACGAGGCGGTTGCGTTCGGCCAGGTGGTCCTCGCTGAGCGGCCAGGTCGACATGGGGGTGCCGCCGAGGCCGGGGAGCCAGAAGTTGATGCGGGGCCCCACATAGTCGAGGAAGACGGCGGCGAGCCAGACCCAGACGCGCGCTTCGTCGGGCACGAACAGCCCTGCGACCCAGGCGATCCCGGCGATGGCGCTCCAGGTCGTGAGCTGGAAGTAGTTGCGCGACATGACCTGCCCGCGCCAGGCCCAGATCATGAACCCGCCGCGGCTGAGCTGCAGGAAGAGGAAGGAGGCGACGAAGAGCCAGGCGCGGTCGCCGTACGCCTCCGGGATGGCCACGGCCATGCCGAGCGAGGCGAACATCCACACGGCCGTGAACGCCTGCACGGACCGGTGGTTCGGATCGAGCCAGTTCGCGGCCCACGCGGTGTAGTTCCAGCCCCACCAGACGGCGGCGAACAGCACCGCGAAGTCCAGTGCGCCGGCGAGATCATGGTGGTGCAGCAGGAAATGCGAGAGCTGCGTGATCGCGAAGACGTACACGAGGTCGAAGAACAACTCCACCGGACCGACCCCGGTGGATTCCCGTTTCCGCAGCACGCTCACGCACCGATGCTAGCCGAGCACCGGCGGCAGAGGCGCTCCTCTGCGCGGACGCAGCGGAAACCGGGTGGGCCGCCGGTGCGCGCACTAGGATCGGTGCGGATGATGACGGGTGAACAGGTGATCGCGCTGCTCGGGGACTTCGAGCGGGCCGAACTCTCGGTGTGGATCGGTGGCGGGTGGGGCATCGACGCACTGCTCGAGGAGCAGACTCGGCCGCATCGCGATCTCGATCTGATGCATCGGGCCGCAGACGAGCCTCGGCTCGTGGCGATGCTCGGGAGGCGCGGGTACGTCGAGACGGTCGATTGGAGGCCGGTGCGGTTCGTCATGGCCGGCCCGGGAGGCGCCGAGGTCGACTTGCATCCGTTGGCGTTCAAGGAGGACGGGTCGGCCGAGCAGGCTTCGCTCGAACCCGGGAAGCCGTTCGTCTATCCGTCCACGTGCTTCACCACGGGAGTGATCGAAGGCGTCACGGTGCCGTGCCTGTCGGCCGAGCAGCAGGTGTACTTCCATCAGGGTTACGAACCCGCGGAAAGGGACCTGCGCGACATGGCCCGACTTCGCGAGGCGTTCGGCATCGCGACGCACTTCTGATGCAGCTTCAGTCTTCGAAGACTCCGCTCGCGGAGCCGGACGCCAGGAACTTCGTGATCCATGCGTCGAGCCGCTCAAGGCTATCGCAGGCTTCGATCGTCAGCCGCTGCTCCGGGTTGATGCCGGTCGGCGTGCTCTCGAGCATCCGGACCAGGATCTCGCGCGTGCTCTGGATCCGGCCTTCTGCGCGAAGGCGGTCGCTGTACGCGGAGTGGTACGGCTGAGCCTTGGTGTACATGAGCGCCTCCAGCTTTGCGGCGGGCTCCGCCGCGATCGAAGTAAGTAGATACATGACGTAATCAGCGGCTCGCCCTGGTTCGATGGTACCGAGCCAGTGGTCGAGTGTCGAGACGTATTCCTCGACCTCATCCGCAGGCGGCGCCGGGCGCATCACCGCGCAGATCACCGCCGCAGCGGCATTCGGTATCGGTGGTTTGGTCAAGTCGAAGACCCCCAACGGTCCTAGAGCATGGACATGGACAGTGTTGTCCGGGCCGATTTCGATTCCCTGTGCATATCGAGCGGCCAGCGCTTCGGTGGAGCAGACCAGGATCAGTTCGACCGGGGACTTGTAGTCCTCGAAGGCGCGGGCCATGTAACCCGGGAGCCGGTAGTACTTCTCGTTCTTCCATTTGTTCTGGACTTCGCAGATCACGATCCGGTCCGGCTCATCCGGAAAGGACAGACGAATGACCACGTCGGCACGGCGCTCGGTCAGGCCCGGGGAGCCGAGCGAGTTCGAGCGCGTCTCGGCATCGGAGCAGGTTTCGAGCCGATGGCCGCGGTCCGTCAGGTCGAGCAGCCAGGCGGCCGTCCTCGGATCGTCTTGGATGGCCTTGATGATGATCTCGTGGGGATCTCCCGGCATCAGGGGGATTCCTTTCGCGCTGAGGTACGCATGGGGAACGAGTGGGTGACGTCGAAGATGCGGGATCGTCGGGAATGTGACTCATGTCTACACGAAAAAGGGCCCCAAGCGCGGGGGTGCGCTTGGGGCCCCTTGGTGTCGAGCAGTGTCAGGCCTTGGTGAGTCCTTCGATTGCCGCGGCGAGGTTGTCGGCCGCCTCGTCTACTGCTTCTTGGGTTGCTCCCTTGTCTTCATTGGTCGTCTGGGCGGTCTCGCGGGCTGCCTCGAATGTGGCCCACGAGTCGGCGGTCCAGTCGGCCTCGGCCAGGGATTCGGACTCGGAGAGGTAGAGGGCGAGGCCCGTCTTGTCGATCGCGGAGGCGATGAACTGCATTTCGGCGAAGTTGGTGAAGCCGTCGCCGGCGTTGACGCGCAAGGCCTCATAGCTCACCGGCTCGGTCAAGGTGACCGTGTTCCAGCCCGCCACCGCGGTGCCGGTACTGGCGAAGGTCGTCCAGGTCGCGCCGCCGTCGTTCGAGCCCTGGAGGGACACGTTGTTGGCGCGGGAGACCGAACCGGAGCGCGGGTGGTACTTGACGCCCTCGACCGTGAAGACGGTGCCGTCGGTCGGGATCACCGTGACCCAGCCGTTCTTCGTGGTCGTGTCGGTGAACGTTCCGGTGTTCCCGTCGAACATGGCCCAGCCGTTCGCCGCCGCGTCCTTCTTGCCGTCCCAGGACGCCGAGCTGGCGGTGACCCAGGACTGGTCGACCGTGGCGGCGGCCGAAGTCGCCGCGCCTTCCAGCAGAGACCAGGCGTCGAGGAGCCGCTGCGCGAGCGCGGGCTTGTCGGCGCCTTCCTCGGCGGCGGCCGCGCGGACGGCCTCCACCTCGCGGGTGAACAGGATCGCCGAACCGCGCGAGTGCGCGGCAAGGTCGACCGCGTCGGCCCGCGCGAGGATCGGGTCCAGGTCGTACGCGACCGCGCCGAAGAGGCGCAGTTCCGCGATGTCGATCAGGGCGCCGTTCGCGACGCGCAGGTAGCGGAAGCCGCCGTCGTCGTTCGACGGGAGGTTCTGCCACGAGAGGGTCTTGAACGTCGGATCGGTGAGCGTGGTCCACGACGACAGGTCGTTCGAGCCTTCGAGCACCAGGTCGTCCATGCGGACCAGGCCGTTGTTGTCCTGGCGGGCAAGGAAGTCGAAGCGGTCCGCAGTCACCTGCGCGCCTTCGCCGAAGTCCCAGATCAGGTAGAACTCGCCGTCCACGGCGGGCACGTCGCTGGAGGTGGTGGCGTTCCCGTCGAGCATGAGAGCGGCCTGGGCGGCCTTCGCCGAGTCCGCCGTGCCGTCGACCTTGACCACCTGGGCGTCGGCGAGGTCCACGAGACCCCGTTCGTCCGAGCCGTACAGGCCCGTGCCGTCCGTGGCGCCGTGGATCGTCGCGGCCGCATCACCGTCCTCTGTGGTGTGATCGATCGCCACGTCGAGACGGCCGCCGCCTTCGAGGTCGCCGAGCGTGCCGGTGGCCGTCCACGACAGCGAGTCCTCGCTGGTCGCGGCGAACTCCTGGCCGCCCACGCTCACCGCGACGTCGCTGACCGGCTTCGCGCTGGTGAACGCGACCTTGACCTCGTCACCGGCGGTCGCCTTGCCCGCCAACGCGTCCGGAGAAGCGACGGAGACATCGGTGATGTCCCCGGGGACCTCCGAGCGCTCGCCGAAGATGCGGAACGTGCCGAGCGACCAGATGCCCGGGTACGCCGGGTCGATCGGAACGCCCGGGTTGTCGACCTGGAGCTTCAGGTACCGGAACTCCTCGCCGCGGTGCTCGGCGACGACCGGGATGGTCTCCATGTCGTTGGTCTCGGAGGACTCCCGCTCGGTGAGCAGGGTCCAGGAGATCCCGTCGTTCGAGCCGTACACGTTGGTGCCCTGCGAGCGCATCGGGAACGAGAACCGGGCCTGGATGCCGAACTCGTCGGCCGCGATCCGGTACTGCGTGCCGAAGTCGAGCGTGAACGACGCGACGCGCTGGTCGCCGTTGCCGCCGCCGTTGGCGAGGCTGCGGACCGCGTCAGCGGTGATGACCGTGGGAGTGACCGCGTCGCGGTAGTCGAACGACCCGTCCTCCATGTGCCCGTTGAGCAGTTCGAGCGCCTCGATCGCGTCGAGGAGCGCCTCGAACGCGGTGCGGAACTCCGCATCGGTGCCGTTCTCGGACGCGTCCCTGGCGGCGGCCAGTGCGGCTTCGTACGGCTCGTAGGAGGCCGTGGTGTAGACCGCGTCGTCATCGGTGCCGTCGGCGACGGCGGCGTCGATCATCTTGGGCCGGTTCTTGGCCACCACGAGTTCGAAGGTGCGCGCGGCGACGGCCTCACCGTCGTCGGCGACGATCTGGACTTCCTTCACACCCCGGTCGTGCGAAGTCGGCTTCCAGGTGATCGTGCCGGTCGCGGCGTCGAGCTCCGCGCCCTTGGGAAGGCCGGAAGCGGTGTAGGCGGGGGCGCCGCCGGTGTCGGTCGCGCCGAGCTCGAACGTGGAGGTCGCGTTCGGCCACAGGTAGTACCGGCTGCGGTCCTGCTCGAAGGCGGGCGGGGTGAGCTGGGTCTGGGCGTTGAACATGAGGCTGTCCATGTCCACAGTGGTGCCATCGCCGCTCACCCGGTAGAACTGAGTGTTGAGTCCGGCGGCGGGATACGTGACGTATCGCCATTCGCCTTGCGTGTCAGGCAGTTCGATGCTCGACAGGACCTTCGGCTCGGGTTCGAGCTCGTTGCGGGCGATCGGGCTCCTCCCCGTCGAGCACCTCCAGGGTCGCCGGACCGTCGGTGCGCACGAGCACGCCAAGCTTGCTGTCCCCGGGGAACATCACGCGGCTGACCACGCTCATGGTGCCGTCCGCGTCCGCAGTGGCGCGAGCAAAAGTGCGGTCGTCCTCGGTCACGATCTCGGTGCCGTCGTCGAGCGGGATGCCGTAGTGCCCGAAGGTGAGCGTGGTGTCCTCCGACCGGGGTCGGCTCGGTCCCGGCGAGCTCGGGCGGGAACGCCACCCAGTACTCGATGCTCTTGTCCCCCGCGGCCCAGAAGTTGTTGACGCCGGTTCCGTAGTTGTAGAGGGGGCCGTCCATGCGCTCGTTGAGCTGGGCCACGTTCGGGGCCTCGGCCTCCACGTCCACGCCCTCAACGTATTTGTACTGGTAGTACAGCTCGTTGAGCGCGTTGAACATCCGGCCGCGGTAGGCCGGGGAGATGACCCCGCCGGTGCCGCGGTCGTCGATGTACTTCGTGTGCTCGCCCATCATGAAGCCGTCGAAGGCGTTCGCGCCGGCGAGGATGCGGTTGTCGAGGAACCCGTAGGCGGAGACGGCGTCGTCGGCGGTCGAGACGGTGCCGTCCTCAGGGTCCACTTTGGTGCCCTGCACGTTGAGGAAGCGTGCCAGCGCGGCGAAGTTGTCGATGTTGCACTCGGCGTGGGCCTGGTCGCGGCCCATCTCGCGCAGCTGGGTGAACTCCTCGCCGTACGGGTTGGCGGGGTCGTCGGCCGCGATGACCTGGATCTGCTCCCCGACCGAGCCGTTGATGTAGTCGTCGAAGCTCGAGTTCATGGTGAACCACTCCACGCCCTTGGCGTAGCCCTCGGCGTCGTCGGCGTAGATCGCGGTGGCGATGCGGCCGTACAGCCCGAAGTTGTGCTGGTTCATCCACTTCTCGTTGGAGTAGAGGAACGTGTCCACGATCGGGTTCGCGAGGTTGCCCAGGAGCCGCTCGTCGTCCTCGGCGCTCCACACGACGTCGTAGCCGTCCTGGGTTCCCGGGGTGTCGTCGGCCAGCGGTTCGGTGGCGCGGATGATCTCGGCGGCCATCAGGAACTGCGACAGCGGCTTACCGGTGTGGATGTGCGCGTCGGGGAAGTACACGTAGCCGTCGGGGTTCATGTCGGCCCAGGTGCGCAGGGCCTGGATCGCGTTCTTGCGGTAGACCTCGTTGCCGGTCATCGTCCACATGAGGGACTGGGTGAGGGCGCCGAAGGAGTCGTTGGTCTCCCGGGATCGCATGCCGCCCTGGTCGAACCGGTCGGTCAGCGCCTCGTCCGGCTTGGCCGCGGACACGGAGTTGGACGCGCGGTAGGTGGTGGACGCGGCGCCGGTGGTCCTCATGGCGTCGAAGTAGGAGGCCCAGGGCTCCTGGCCGGTGCGGACCATCTCCTGCGCGTTGCGCAGGTCGTCGGCCGTCAGGCCCACGCCCGGGTGGACGAACCCGGCGTCGGAGACCGTCTCGTTGATCTCGATGACGTTCTCGGTCAGCAGGTCCTCGTAACCCGCCGCCTGCACCTGCACCTGCGGCGGCGCGGCGATCACCGCGACTCCCGCGGCGATCGCGACGGCCAGCGCCGTCAGGCGCGACCGCCTTCGTTGCCCGACTTGCGTCATTGCACGTCCTTTCAAAACATGGCCCTGCGGGGTCATTCAGTTCGGGGGTGCGAACGCCGGGGGGCTTCGTTCAAGCACCGAAGCAGCTGGACATGGGGATCCATCTATGCGGACCATAGCGCCTGCCTCGATCGGAATCAAGGCTCAAACAGATAACGTTCTCTGCTCATTCAAAGTCCCGTTGACACCCTTCGATATGCGGTTACCGAATCGTTATGTCTGTCGATCGGCCTTTCTACCTGGATGATCGCAGTGATCTTTGGTCGTCACGGGATCGATCGATGGGGATTGGTCGATGCTGAGGTCTCGACAAACCGGGAGCGGAGATCTAACTTAGAAACCGATATCTATCCGGCGACCTGAAGGACCCCGAGTGGCAGACCGACCGCGAGCACTCCTGGCCATGAGCCCTGAGTTCCTCCATCAGCTCTTCCCCGAGCCCCTCATGCGGCGGCTCGCCGCCGTGCTCGACTTCGACCCCTCGTTCATCGCCCGGGACTACACCGAGCCCGCCGCGAAGGCAGCGCTGGCCGAGACCGAAGTCATCGTCTCCAGTTGGGGCGCACCGACACTGAACGACGAGACGCTGGCCGGGGCGCCGCACCTCAAGGCGGTGCTGCACGCCGCCGGCACGGTCAAATGGCTCATCGGCAAGTCCGGCTGGGAGCGGGGCCTGGCGGTCTCGAGCTCCTCGGGCGCGAACGCGCTGCCGGTGGCCGAGTACACGCTCGCCTCGATCCTCATGGCGGGCAAGGGGATCTTCCAACTGCGGGAGGACTTCCGCAAGGAGCGGACCTTCGCGCTCGGCTACATCCACCCCGGGGTCGGCAACTTCGGACGCACCATCGGGATCGTGGGGGCCTCGAAGATCGGCCGGCGCGTGGCGGAACTGCTGCGCCCCTTCGACTTCACGGTGCTGCTGGCCGACCCGTACGTGGAGGCGGCCGAGGCCGCCGAGCTCGGCACCGAGCTGGTGGCACTGGACGAGCTCGTGGCGCGGGCCGACGTGGTCAGCGTCCACGCCCCCGACCTGCCCGAGACCGAGCACCTCATCAACGCCGAGCGCCTGGCGGCGATGCGCACCGGCACGGTCGTGGTCAACACCGCGCGCGGGCGGCTCGTCGACACCGACGCGCTCACCACCGAGGTGCTCAGCGGCCGGCTCTCCGCGGTCATCGATGTGACCCATCCTGAACCGCTCCCGGCGCACTCGCCGCTGTACGACCTCCCGAACGTCTTCCTCACGCCGCACGTGGCCGGCTCCCACGGCAACGAGCTGTCTCGCATGGGGCTGTTCATGGTCGAGGAGGCCGAGCGCTACGTCGCGGGCGAGCCGCTGCACCACCGGGTGGACTCCGAGACGCTCGGGAGGCAGGCCTGAAACTTCCTTTATAGAAACCGGTATCTACCTTTATCGAACCGATGCAGGAAGCACCGGTCACCCGACCAATCGGCGCTACATGGTCTTCTTACTGGGCATACATTGCTCAGCGAACGGACACGAGCCGCCGAGAACCAAGACATCGCAACACGAGTCATTGACTCATTTCCATAGCCGGTGATACCGTTATCTCCCCGGCGACCTGGAACAAGACCCGGATGGCCGGCCGCCTGGCGACCATCGCCCTCATCTTCACTACAGCCTCATCCCTCTCCCCTGTATCAACGTTGATTTAAGGAGGCCCCTCTCATGGCCGAATTCTCTGGCGAGTTCTCTCGCCGCAAGCTCCTCGGCGCGGCCGGCGCCGCGGCCGCAGCAGCCACGCTCGGCACCACCGCCGCCTGCTCCCCGCCCAGCGGAGCCGGCGGCCCGGCCGGCGGCGACTACGACCTGCCGACGTTCCAGCCCGCGCCCGAGCTGGATGTGCAGCCGTACTACGCGACCGAGACGCCCGGCATGGAGAACGTCTACACCGAGTACCCGAAGACCTACTTCAAGTCGGTCGAGCGCGAGCCCGGCTCCGGCGGCAAGGTCACCAGCTTCCAGCTCACCTGGGGCGACCCGCCCCCCGCCCTGGACGAGAACCCGTACTGGCAGGAGCTCAACGAGCGCCTCGGCGTGAGCTTCGAGCCGCAGTTCGTGCCCCAGCCGATCTTCGACCAGAAGTTCGCGACCATGCTCGCCTCCGGCGACGTCCCGGACCTGGTGTTCGTCAACGACCAGTCCGCGGTGAACCTCCAGGGCATCCGCGACGGCGCGTTCGCCGACCTCTCCGAGACGCTCTCGGGCGACAACATCCTCAAGTGGCCCAACCTGGCCGCCCGCAAGGAGGAGATCTGGCAGGCCAGCCTCAAGGACGGCCGCATCTACCAGATCCCCTCGATCGTCTGGAACCTCACGAACCTGCCCATCATCCGCACCGACCTGGTCGACCAGACCTCGATCGGCCGCGCCCCCAAGGACGCCGACGAGCTGCTCACCATGCTCAAGGAGGTCTCGGCCCTCGGCACGGGCCCCGGCGGCCAGAAGGTCTTCGGCCTCAACAAGTACGACGCCGATCCCGGAACCTCTCGATGTTCCACCGCCTGTTCAAGACCGGCCCCGAATGGCAGCTGAACGGTGACGGCGACCTGGTCCACATGATCTCAGACCGAGAACTACAAGGCGATGCTCGAATGGCTCGCCCCGCCTGGGCCGAGGGCATCTTCGACCCGGTCTCCATGACCACCAACCGCGGCCGACATCGTCTCCGGCGCCGCGATGCGCTACGACGCGGTCGGCGCCGGCCATCTGCGCGGCCGGCCTCTCGCAGTAGGAAGCGGACCTGCCGGGCGCGACGTACGACTTCTTCGACATGCCCGGCTTCGACGGCTCCGCCCAGCTCGTCGTCCGCAACGTCCCCTACGGCAAGTCGACCTGCGTCTCCGCCACAGCGCCGCCGAGGACGAGGACCGGCTCACCGAGATCCTCAACGTGCTCGACTACCTCTCCGCCCCGTTCGGCTCCGAAGAGGCGCTCTTCATCGCCTCCGGCAGCGAGGGCGCCACTACGACTCTCGACGAGCACGGCATCCCGGTCCCCAACCACGACAACATCACCGAGCTCGCCGTCCAGTACGTCGGCGTCACCTCCGGCGACAACTCCTACCGCGTCCACCCCAACGCGGCCCCGTGGGCCGACTCGTTCGTCGCGGTCATGGAGGCCCTGGCCGCAGAACTCGATCGCGCGCCCCCTCGAAGGGCTCGAAGCCGCCTCGCAGACCTTCGTCACCAAGGGCGCGCAGCTCAAGCAGCTGTGGACCGACTTCGAGCCCGGCGTCATCACCGGCCGCGAGAGCATCGACGACCTGCAGTCCTTCGTGGACAACTACATGTCCCAGGGAGGCACCCAGGTCCAGGACGAGTACACCCAGGCGCTCAAGGACGCGGGCAAGTGAGCGCGACCGCCGAGAAGACCGGCCCCGGGACCCGCACTGAGCGGGCCCCGGGGCCGCCCGCGCCCCCGCCACATCGGCGCAAACTCACACTGCGCCAACGGATCTGGCGTGAACGCTGGTCCTACACGTTCATCATCCCCGGCGCCGCGTTCTTCCTGGTCTTCATGTACGTGCCCATGGCTCGGCAACGTCGTCGCGTTCCAGGACTACTCGCCCTTCCGCGGCATCGACGGCTCGCCCTGGGTCGGCTTCGCGAACTTCAACGCGATCTGGACCGACCCCGAGATCCTCACCGCCCTGCGGAACACGCTCATCATCGCGTTCCTCCAGCTCGCCTTCGCGTTCCCCGCCCCGATCGCCCTCGCGCTCCTGCTGCACTCGCTCCTGTCGGAGAAGGTCAAACGGCTCGTCCAGACCATCGTCTACCTGCCGAACTTCCTCTCCTGGGTCATCGTCATCTCGGTATGGCAGCAGATCGTCGGCGGCGGCGGCCTCGTCGCCGGCATCCTCGACGGGTTCGGCATGCCCGGCTTCGACCTCATGACCAACGCCGAGAACTTCAAGTTCCTCGTCGTCGCCCAGAACATCTGGAAAGACGCCGGCTGGGGCACCATCATCTTCTTCGCCGCCATCGCCGGCATCCCCACCGAACGCTACGAAGCGGCCGCGATCGACGGCGCCTCCGGCTGGCAGCGCACCTGGCACATCACCCTCCCCGCGCTCGTCCCCGTCGCCACGCTCCTGCTCATCCTGAACATCGGCTCGATCCTCACCGTCGGCTTCGAGCAGCTCCTGCTCCAGCAGCCCATGGTCGGCGCCGAAGCCGCGCAAGTGCTCGACACGTTCGTCTACTTCCGCGGCGTCCTCGGCGGCCAATGGGGCATCGCCACCGCCGCAGGCCTGCTCAAAGGCGTCATCGGCACCATCCTGGTCCTGTCGGCCAACAAGCTCGCCAAGAAGATGGGCGGAGAAGGGATCTTCTGATGGCCACCGCAACCGCCGAGCCCCGTCCACCATGGATGAACCCGCCCTCGGCGCGGTCAGGCGCGTCAAGGCCATCGTGATCGTCCTGATCGTGATCACCATGATCTACCCGCTGGTCTACGTGATCGCGATGAGCTTCGCCGCCCCCGCAACAAGCCCGGGCCGGCGTGATCTTCCCGACCGAGTACTCACTCGACGCCTACCGCGCGATCTTCAACGGCGGCACCGTCGTCCGAGGCCTGCGCAACTCGCTGTTCATCACCGTCGTCGGCACGATCCTCTCGCTCGCCGCGACCTCGATGCTCGCCTGGGGCCTGGTCCGCACCCGCCAAGTCCCCGGCGCGAAATTCGTGCTCGATCGGCATCCTCGCGACCATGTTCTTCTCCGCCGGGATCATCCCCAACTTCATGCTCATCAAATACCTCGGCCTGCTCGACTCCACCTGGTCACTGATCATCCCCGGCCTCATCTCGGCCTTCAACATGATCGTGATCCGCAACTTCTTCCAAGGCCTCCCCGAAGAACTCATCGAAGCCGCCCGCATCGACGGCGCCGGCGAATGGCGGATCTTCCTCCAGATCGTCCTCCCACTCTCCAAGCCCGTGCTCGCCGTGATGGGCCTGTTCTACGCGGTCGGCTACTGGAACACCTACTTCAACGCGCTGCTCTACATCAACGACAGCGAGAAGTGGCCCATCCAGGTCGTCCTCCAGCAGTACGTCCTCGCCGGCGTCGCCATCCCCGGCGCGGTCGTCTCCCCCGACGCCCCGCCACCACCCGGCGTCACCCTCCAGATGGCCGTCATCGTCCTCGCGACCGTCCCGATCCTCATCGTCTACCCGTTCCTCCAGCGCTACTTCACCTCCGGCGTCCTCACCGGAGCCATCAAAGGCTGACCCACCCTCCCAGAAAAAGGGCCGGTCCTCGCGCTTGCGAGGGCCGGCCTTTCGTTTCGCCATCAGCGACGAAGAGACGGGGGCTATCCGGGGGTGCCTGACCGGAGCCGGGCCGGTCGTCGGTTGGGCTTCAACCCAGCAGCGACGAAGAGGCGGGTCATTGACCGATTCCCCGGAAGCCTTCGAGTTGCATTGGTCGGGTTCAATCGAATGACGGTCCTGCTTCCAGATCCCCAGAAGTGAGACGCCACCGCTCAAGCCTGATTACTGGGAGGCGCTGTGCATCGCTGCCGAATCTGCCACGACAATCCTGTACGTGCCGAAGGCGTCGTGTGTGACAAGTGCGTTGGAAATATCACCGCTCGTGCCGCTGGAAGGCCGTCCGATGCGAACGATCCAGCAGTTCGCGAGTTCGATGCGGAACTGTCAAAGTTCGGCCTGGACGCGTCTTCGTCCCCGCGGGCGTCCAATCAAAGCGGATGCGCGATCCTCGCCTTCGCCGTCGCGGCAGTCCCCGCCGTCGTCGCCGCTTTGGGGGTCGCGCAACTGCTGAGCTGATCTGGCACGTCATCGTGCTGGTCCACCAGCGTCAGGCGAAGCCGCCAACTGCAAGTTCTCGTTGATCGCAGTTGGAGCATCCTCGCGTAGTGAACCCCCAAGGACATGTGTAGCGCCATGTCGATTGGGCTACAAGCGGCAGCGAGGAAGCGGTGAGTGGTCGCTCAAGGTCGCTGGCCGGGGCCGGGTCGGTCTTCGGTTGGGCTACAAGCGGCAGCGAGGAAGCGGTGAGTGGTCGCCCAAGGTCGCTGGCCGGGGCCGGGTCGGTCTTCGGTTGGGCTACAAGCGGCAGCGACGAAGAGGCGAGAGGTTGCCCGAGGTCGCAGGATGGGGCCAGGCTGGTCTTCGGTTGGGCTGCAGGCGGTCAGCGACGGCCGAGGCGGCGGTTGGCCAGGGTGTGCTGCCGGGCCGAGTCGGCGGTCGGTCGGGGTTCGGGCTGGCAGCGACGGAGGCCGGTGTGGCGGGGGTCGGGGTGTCCGACCGGGGCCGGGGCTGTCGGGGCTGGTGTGCCTGCGCGGTCACACGCAGCGCACGACAGTGGAAGCGGCTGGCGGTGCTGTCGGTGCGGCGGGCCGGGCCGTCCGGCGTCCAGGGTCGACGGAGCCGGGGCCGGAGCCGGTTCGGCTGCGCTGGCCGGGGCGGGGTGTGCCGGTCGGGTGGGTTCGCCGAGTGTCGGGGGCGGTGCGCTCTTCCACTGGGCGTGGCTGTCTTGGGGGTGTGTCGTTGCGGGCGTGTGCATGTGCGGTGTC
>CAVUGC010000019.1:0-848257 GCA_963740955.1 uncultured Actinomycetota bacterium | reverse complement strand
GCGGTGTGTAGCGGGCGAAGTCGGCCTTCTGCTCCTCGGTCATCCAACCGGTGTCCACCGGCCCCGGGTTGATGACGTTGGCGGTGATGCCGAGGTGGGCGAGTTCGTGGGCGGCGGCCAGGGTGATGCGGTCCAGGGCGCCCTTGCTGGCGCCGTAGGGCAGGTTGCCCACGGTGTGGTCGCTGGTGAGGCTGATGATCCGGCCGCTGCCCGGGGCGGCCGCGAACCGCCGGCCGTACTCGCGGATCAGCAGCCAGGTGGCGCGCGCGTTGACCGCGAAGTGCCGGTCGAAGCTCTCGACGGTGGTGTCGAGCAGACCGGAGTCGACCGACTCGCAGTGGCACATCACCAGGGCGGTGACGCCGCCCAGGGTGCCTTCGACCTCGTCGAAGACGCGGGCCGGAGTGTCCGGGTCGGCCAGGTCCGCCTCGACCGCGGTGGTGGCGGCACCGTTGTCCGCGAGGGCGTCGGCGATCGCATCGGTCGCGCCGGACTCGCGCCCCAGGCCATGCGCTCGTCATAGGGGGTCCAGTAGGTGAAGGCGATGTCCCAGCCGGAGGCGGCCAGCCGGCGGGCGATGCCCGCGCCGATGCCGACGGTGCGACCCACACCGGTGACCAGGGCGAGCGGGACCGCCGCGCCGTGCGCTCGTCCTGCGAGCCTTCCATGCCCATCTGTTCGTTCATGGGCCTCATCCTGACGGGCTGTCCTTCGATGAGCAACCGATTTCATCGGTGCGCTCCATGATCCCGACCCTGCGGTCCGCCGGGGTTCTCGCCGGTGCCGGCCTGGCGGGCGAGCCGGATCGAACCGGCTGTTGCGCTGCCCCAGCGGCTGAACTGGTGCATTCGCATTCGCATGGCGCAGCGGGGCCTGGGCCAATCGGCCAGGGCCCCGCTTGCGATCGCCGCGCGTCGACCCGCCTCGGTCCTGCGCGGCTCCGGGCCGGGGTTAGGAACCCGGTCCGAGCTTGTATTCAGTTGGGAGCCGCGAAAGGGAGTGAGAGGGCTTACCCGGGCGCGAGCAGGTCGCCCGGGGAGCCGCCGGCTGACCGGACCGACTGGGGAGCCGGACCGGCGGGGGCCGGGCCGTGGGACCGTCCCGGGGCCGCTACGGGTCGACCGTCCGGAGGCAGGTCCGGCGGTGAACCGGCCCGAGCGCGGTCCCAGGTGGGTGTTACTTGGGCTCGATGCCGCCTTCGAGGATGCGGACCATGATCGGGTTGTCGAAGTAGATGTCGTTGAGCTCGTAGGCACCCGGGTCGACCGCCTTCACGCGGGCGCCCTCGATGGCGTAGCTGACGCGCTGGTTCAGGAACAGCGGCAGGCGCGGCAGGGTCTCGTTGAACACGATGCCCAGCTGCTTGTTCGCCTCGGCCTGCTCCTCCTCGGTCCCCTTCTGCGACGTCAGGTACAGGTCGTTGACGTTCACGGTGCCCTGCGTCGTCGTGGCGACCGCGTCCGTCGGCAGGCCCATGCCCGGCTGGTCGGACGTGCCCGAGTTGTCGGTGAACCAGGCCATCTGCCAGGACCCGTACACGTACGGCACGAACGGGTTCGCCCACTGGCGCACCGCGATGTCGAACTCGCCCGAACCCCAGATGCCCCAAGGGTTGTCCGCCGGCACGTTCTCGTACGCGACGTTCAGCCCGAACTCGGTCAGCTGCGTCGCCGCCTGCTCGCCCGAGAGCGTGAAGTCGGTCCAGCCCTCGACGCCGATGATGGTGTACTCGGCGAGTGAACCGTCCGGCTTGTGCCAGCCGTCGGACTCCTTCGCCCAGCCCGCGCCTTCGAGCAGGGTGGTGGCCTTGGCGTGGTCGGTCGTGTAGTACTCCAGCTCGACATCGTCGAACAGGCCCTCGGCGTGCGGGTCCGGCAGGCCCGTGTACGTCGCCGGAATGTAGTAGCCGCGGGCGCCCTTGGCGATCTCGCCGATCACCTCGGTGTCGAAGACGTACTGGAACGCCTTGCGCACGTTCACGTCCGCGAACTCGGGGAAGCGGCCCTCGTTGAGCATCAGGCCGATGCCGTCGAACCGGGGGTCGACAGCTCCTTGAGGCCCTCGACGCCGGCGATCGTCTGGCGGTCGGTCGCGCCGAGCACCTGGGTCGAGTAGTCCACCTCGCTCGACAGCAGGAACTGCACGGCGGCGGCGTTGTCGCCCTTCTGGACCTCGACGGTCTGGAACTTCACCTGGTCGGCGAACAGGCCGTCCTTGTGGACCTCCAGCGTGATGACCGTCTCGCCGACCTCGGCGAACTTGTAGGCGCCGCAGGAGATGAACTCCTCGTCGAGGAAGTCCTCGGCGGCGATCTTCTCCGAGAGCGCCACCTGGCCCGGCCCGCCCTGGACCTCGCCGGCCTCGACCAGGCCCTGGGCCTCGTCCATCCAAGCGCCGTAACGGGAGTACGGGAGCACCTGCGCCTTGAGCGCGCCGTGCTCGACACCGGTGAACGCCTCCGTGTAGGTCACGGTCACGGTGCTGTCGTCGTCGGCGGTCGCCGACACGAGCTGGTCCCAGCCGATGGTGCCCTGCGCGGCGTTGAGCTTCTGCAGGTAGATGGTCCCCGCGACGTCCTTCGCGAGCACGTCGGTCCCATCGGTCCACTTCAGGCCCGAGCGGAGCTTGATCACCAGCGTCGTGCCGTCCAGCGTGACGGACTCCGCCAACTGCGGGACCCACTCCTGGGTCTCCCAGTTCGAGGATCGCCGAACGGGGGATGAACAGCTCCGCGGCGGCCGAGGCGGTCAGCAGCACGACCGGTGTTCAGGGCCGCGTTGTAGGTCTCGACGGTGATGTCGAACGGGTACACGAAGACGAACTTCCCGGAGGCGCCTTCGCCCTCCGAGCCCTTGGCCTGGCAGGCCCCGAGGACGCTCGTGGTCGCCACGGCGCCGGCGCCGAGTCCGACCGCCTGCATGAGCCGACGTCGGCTGAGCTCGAATTGCTGAGAGGTCATCGCCGCTTCCTTTCAATTAGAGGGCAGTGATCCAGATGAGGTTGGGATCAAGATTGCGATTGCGGTTGGTGTCGAGAGGTTGGCAGGTCCGAATCCCGGTCAGATGGCCGACTCGGGCTCGGGACGCCGTGAGCCGGGCACGGCGTCGAAGGTGAGCGTCTGGTCCGCGGCCGGCCGCCGCTGCAGGTCCCGGGCGACCACATGGCAGGAGACCGTGCGGCCCTTGCGGACCGCGTCGGCGTCGGCGAGCCGCAGGGACGGCTCGGAGGCGTCGCACAGGCCCGGTTCGAATGCGGGGCAACGAGGGTGGAAGGCGCACCCGGCGGGCAGGTCGGTCAGGCTCGGGATCTCCGCCGACCGCAGCTGCTCGGCCGAACGGTTCGCCTTCGCCAGGTCCGGGTCCGGCTCGCACACCGCGCCGATGAGGGCCTTGGTGTACGGGTGCTGGGGGTTCCCGATGACCTCCGGGGTGGGGCCGTGCTCGACGACCTTCCCCAGGTACATGACCGCGATCTCGCCGTCCCACGCGAAGTACTTCGCCACGGCCAGGTCGTGGGTGATGAACAGGAAGCCCACGTCGAGTTCGTCGCGCAGCCGCCCGAGGGTGTTGAGCAGGCTCACCCGGATCGAGACGTCCAGCATGGAGGTCGACTCGTCGCAGATGAGCAGGTCCGGATTCATCGCCAGGGAGCGCGCCACGTTGACGCGCTGGCGCTGGCCGCCGGAGAGCTGGTGCGGGTAGGAGTCCAGGTAGGACTCGGGCGGGGTGAGTTCGACGAGCTGGAGGAGCTCGGCGACGCGGGCGCGGGCCTCGGTGCGGCTCTTGACGAGGCCGTGGCGCTTGAGTCCCGCGCTGAGCGTGGAGTAGACGGTGCGGGTGGGGTTGAGCGCGGCGTACGGGTCCTGGTGGATGTACTGCACCGAGCGCCGGTAGGCGCCGCGTTCGCTCGCGGTCATGTCCGTGAGGCTCTTGCCGCGGAACTCGACGGTGCCCGCGGTGGGCCGGGTGAGGCCCGCGGCGGCGCGTGCGGTGGTGGTCTTGCCGCAGCCGGACTCGCCGACGAGGCACAGGACCTTGCCGGGCCTGACTTCGAGGTCGACGCCGCCGACGGCGGGGACGGGGCCCTTCTTGGTGTCGAAGACCTGCTCCAGGCCGGAGAGCTTCAGCAGTGGCGTCTCAGACATTGGCCTTCGCTCCTTCGGCGGCGCTGGCGGGCAGGGCTTCGGCGCTGCGCGGCCCCTGGCGATGCATCCGGACCTGGTCGTGGTGGACGCACGCCACCGAGTGGTCCATCCCGAGGGGGCGGTCGGTGAGGAGGTCGAGCGGGATGAGCGCGCCGCGGCACGCGTCGGTCGCGAAGGCGCACCGCGGGTTGAAGGCGCAGCCGTCGGGCATGGCCTTGAGGCTCGGCGGGTAGCCGGGGATCGATTCGAGCGCGGGCCGGTCGCCCTTGACGGGCATGACCGCGTTGATGAGCCCGGCCGTGTAGGGGTGCTTGGGCGCGTGGAAGATGTCGCGGGCCGAGCCGGTCTCGATGATGCGCCCGGCGTACATGGTGGCGACCCGGTCGGCGAGTTCGGCGGCGAGGCCGAGGTCGTGGGTGATGAACACCATCGTGAACCCGAACTTGCCCCGCAGCTCGTGGAGCTGCTGCACGATCGAGCGCTGCGTGAGCAGGTCGAGGGCGGTGGTCGGCTCGTCGAGGACGAGCACCTGCGGGTCGAGGGCGATGGCGAGCGCGATGAGCGCGCGCTGCTTCATGCCGCCGGAGAGCTCGTGCGGGTAGGACTGGAGCACGCGGTCGGGGTCGAGCCGCACGGTCTCCAGGAGTTCCCCGGCGCGTTCCTCGACGGCCCGCTTCGTCCACTTCTTGCCGTCCGAGTGGTCCCGGAGGGTGTCGGCGAAGTGGTCGACGATCTTGATGACCGGGTTGAAGGCGTTCATGGCGCCCTGGAAGACCATCGCGGCCTCGTTCCAGCGGAAGCGGCGCAGCGGTTCCTTCTTCATCTGCATCAGGTCGGCCCGGGAGCCGTCCTTGAGGCGGTAGGTCAGTGAGCCGGAGGTGATCTCGCCGAGGTTCGGCAGCAGGCGCAGCAGGCCGAGGCCGAGCGTGGTCTTGCCGCAGCCGGACTCGCCCACGAGGGCGAGGGACTGGCCTTCGTAGAGGTCGAGGTCGATGCCGCTGACGGCGGTCACCGAGGACTTCCTGCCGGTGCGGTAGGCGATCGCGAGGTCGCGGACGCTGAGAATCGGGTCGGTCATGTCAGTGCTCCCTCAGACGCGGATTGAGGGCCTGGTCGAGGCCGCGGCCCATGGTCACCAGGCCGATCGTGAAGAGCACGATCATGACCAGCGGCGCGATCACGTAGGGCAGCGTGACCGGGTTGAGGTGGAAGTTGTTGCTCCAGGACATGTGGATCATCAGGCCCCAGTTGGGGGTGCCCGAGGGCATGAGGCCCAGGACGTAGAGGCCGACGATCGCATAGATCGCCTGGTTCACCGAGATCACGAAGTTGACGAAGATGAACCCGGCCATGTTCGGCAGGATCTCCCGGAAGACGATCCGGGCGGTGCCGAGGTCCTGGAGGCGGGCCGCTTCGACGAACTCGCGTTCCTTGAGGGACATGACCTGCGCGCGGATGGAGCGGAACAGGAAGGCCCACATGGTGGAGCCGACCACGAAGGCGACGCCCCACGCCGGGATGTCGTCGAAGAACGCGACGACCGCGAGCATGAGCAGGAACTGCGGGATCGTGACGGTGACGTCGGTGAGCTGGAGCAGCACCGAGTCGATCCGGCCGCGGAAGTACCCGGCGATCGAGCCGAAGGTGACGGCGACGACCACGGCCATGAGGGCGGCGAGCGTGCCGACCCAGATGGGCTCGGCTCCGGAGTTCACCAGGATCGTGAAGGTGTCCTTGCCTTCGTACTGGGTGCCGAGCCAGTGCTCGGCCGACGGCGAGGTCCAGATCTTCGCAGTGTCGACCGGGTTGTGCTGGTCGACCAGGAGCGGCCCGATGAAGGAGAACGCCACGATGGACAGGACCAGCACGGTGCCGGCGAACCCGGCGGGGGAGCGGGTGAGCCCGGTCCACACCTGGCCGCCGAACGTTTCCCTGCTGGGCTTGCTGGAACGACCCTGCTTGCGGGGCTTGGCGATGACGTCGGTCGCAACCATCAGGCGTCCTGCCCTTCGGACTTGATGCGGGGGTCGATCTTGACGAGGAAGAGGTCCACGATGAGGCTGGCGATGACCACCGAGGTCGCGAGGATGATCACGGCGGCCTGCACGACCGGGTAGTCGCGGTCGGAGATGGCGCTCATGAGCATCTGGCCGGCCCCGGGGTAGTCGAGGATCTGCTCGATGACGATCGAGCCGCCCACGAGCGTGCCCAGTTGGAGCGCGATCTGCGGGATGATCGGCAGCATCGCGTTGCGCCCCACGTAGCTGCGGGAGATGCGCCCGGGCTTGAGGCCGCGGGCGCGGGCCACCGTCACGTAGTCCTCGGTGAGGACCTCGGTGGTGGCGGCCTTCATGTTGAGCATGAAGCGATCCGGTGGCGGTGAAGGCGAAGGCGATGATCGGCAGGATCGCGTGGAAGATCGCGTCGCCGAAGAACACGGAGTCGAAGCCGGGCTCGATCCCGGCGGTGACGCGGCCGCGCATGTCGAGGAACGGCAGGATCCCGAGCACCGTGTAGCCGATGACGACGACCGCGGCGATGAGGATGTAGTTCGGCACGCCCGTGAGGAAGGAGCCGACCGAGGTCATCGCGTGGTCGAAGCCCGAGCCGCGCCGGTAGGCCATGGCCATGCCGACCGACAGGCCGATGATCACGGCGAGGACGACGCCCGCGCCGACGGCGAACAGCGTCCACGGCAGGTACTCCATGACGTGCTCGACCACGGTCTTGCTCGGGTTCGTGAGCGAGTGGCCGAGGTCGAGGGTCACCAGGCCCTTGAGGAAGTCGAGGTACTGGCCCCACACCGAGGCGTCGGGGTCGTAGTTGACGATGTTGGCCGCCGTGGCCATCGCCTGGTCGTGCGACATGCCGGCGGCGTTGAGGCGCCCGGCCATGATCTCGATCGGGTCGCCCGGCATGAAGTGCATGAGCAGGAACGTGATGGTCGAGACCAGCCAGATCACGAACACGGACTGGAGGATCCGCCGGAAGGCGTAGGAGGCCCGGATGCGCCCGAAGACACGGGCGGCGGTGCGGGTCGGCGTACCGTCCGCAACGCTGGGTTGCGGCGGGGGTGCGGCAGGTGCGGTCACCTCGGTGCACTCCTTCGTGCGCTAGTGAGAACTGCGGCTCGGGAACGAAGCCGCCTCGATCCGGGTGAACGGGGCCGAAACAAACTGGAAAGATTGTTTCTAGTTAAAGAAGCTACCCGTCGTGACCCGGGGCACGCCAGCCTTGAGACGGAATCGTTATCCGTGCGTCCGTGCTGTGACCATTGACTCCCCGGGCCGGTCACCGTACCCGGGAAAGGGCCAGTACGCTCGTACTGTTACGAGTGTCCCGCTCGGCGCCCGAGAGGGCGCGGTCAACCCAGGCGCGGCGAGTGCGCAAGGAGAGGTAGCGAAACCAATGGCGAAGATCAAAGTCGCGAACCCCGTCGTCGAGATCGACGGCGACGAGATGACCCGCATCATCTGGAGCAAGATCAAGGACGAGCTGATCCACCCCTACCTGGACGTGGACCTGCACTACTACGACCTCTCCATCGAACACCGCGACGCCACCGACGACCAGGTGACCGTAGACGCCGCCAACGCGATCGCCGAGCACCACGTCGGCGTCAAGTGCGCGACCATCACCCCCGACGAGGCCCGCGTCGAGGAGTTCGGCCTGAAGAAGATGTGGCGCTCCCCGAACGGGACCATCCGCAACATCCTCGGCGGCACGATCTTCCGCGAGCCGATCATCATGCAGAACATCCCCCGCCTGGTGCCGGGCTGGACCAAGCCGATCGTCGTCGGCCGCCACGCCTTCGGCGACCAGTACCGCGCCACCGACTTCAAGGTCGACCGCCCCGGCACGCTCACCGTCACCTTCACCCCGGACGACGGCACCGAGCCCATGGAGTTCGAGGTCGCCCGCTACCCGGAGGGCGGCGGCGTCGCCCTGAGCATGTACAACTTCCGCAAGTCGATCGAGGACTTCGCGCACTCCTCGTTCCGCTACGGCCTGCTCCGGAACTTCCCGGTGTACATGTCCACGAAGAACACCATCCTGAAGGCCTACGACGGCATGTTCAAGGACGTGTTCCAGGAGATCTTCGACAACGAGTACAAGGCCGACTTCGAGGCCAAGGGCCTCACCTACGAGCACCGCCTCATCGACGACATGGTCGCCGCGGCGCTCAAGTGGGAGGGCGGCTACGTCTGGGCCTGCAAGAACTACGACGGCGACGTGCAGTCGGACATCGTGGCCCAGGGCTTCGGCTCGCTCGGCCTCATGACCTCCGTGCTCATGACCCCCGACGGCAAGACCGTCGAGGCCGAGGCCGCGCACGGCACCGTCACCCGCCACTACCGCGCCCACCAACGCGGCGAGAAGACCTCGACCAACCCGATCGCCTCGATCTTCGCGTGGACCCGGGGCCTGGCCCACCGCGGCAAGCTCGACGGCACCCCGGACGTCACCGCGTTCGCGAACGAGCTCGAGAAGGTCGTCATCGACACCGTCGAGGGCGGCAAGATGACGAAGGACCTGGCGCTGCTCATCGGCCGCGAGCAGGAGTGGCAGACCACCGACGAGTTCCTCGACATCCTGTCGGAGAACCTCGCCAAGTCCGTGGCCGCCAAGTAATAGCCCGCAAACTTTGCCGAATTGGCGAAGCCAGGCGTAACCGGGCCTTTCGAGGCTCGTTGTAGAAGGAGCGGCGACCGGGAGACCGGCACGTCGTCCCTTCCCAGTATGGAGGCCCCGGTCGACGTGTGCAGGCGCACACTCGGCAGGGGCCTCCCCCCTTTGCGGGCTTGTAAACTAGGCGGGTTCATGCGGCTCGGGCCGCACCTGCACTCAGCGCCGACCGGAAGGCTTCCATCTCGTGAGAGGCGTCATCCTCGCCGCCGGACAGGGGCAGCGTCTGCGCCCCGACACCGACGACCTGCCCAAGACCCTGCTTCCGGTCACCGAGACGGAGACGATCCTCGACACGATCGTGCGCGGCCTGGCCGAGGTCGGCATCACCGACCTCGCCGTCACCGTCGGCCACGCCGCCGGGAAGATCCGCGACCACGCCCCGGTCCTGGAGGAGCGCTACGGCGTCACCGTCGCCATCGTCGACAACGACAAGCCCCACTGGAACAACGCGTACTCGCTGTGGACCGCGCGCGACCACTACGCCGAAGGCGCCGTGCTCGTCAACGGCGACACCGTGCACCCCACCAGCATCGAGCGCGGCCTCCTGGCCGCGGCCGAGACCGACCCCCGGCTCCTGCTCGCCCTGGACGACCACAAGACGCTCACTGAAGAGGCCATGAAGGTCCGCGTCGGCGAGGGCGGCGTGGAGCTCATCCACAAGCTGCAGCCGATCGCGTCCGCCGCGGGCGAGTACATCGGCGTCAGCCTCATCCCGGCCGGCCTCGCCGAAGACCTCACCAAGGCCCTCGAGGCCACCTTCAACCGCGACTCCACGCTCTACTACGAGGACGCCTACCAGCTCCTCGCCGAGGCCGGGCAGATCGGCACGGTCTCCACCGGGCCCGTCGCCTGGACCGAGGTCGACGACCACGCCGACTGGGCCGCCGCGAAGACCATCGCGAGGGACCTGTAGTTGCCCACGTTCGCGCGCACCGTCTTGGCGCCGATCACGGTCGAGGTCTCGTCCGGGGCCGTCGCGCGCCTGCCTGAACTGCTCGCCGACAGCCGGATCTCCTCGGGCGGGCGCGTCGCCGTCGCGCTCGGACCCGGCCTCGGGGAGACCATCGCGGCCGAACTCGACCACCTCCCGGACGCCACCGTCCACACCGTCACCCCGGGCAGCCTCGACAGCGCCAAGGAGCTCACCAAGCGCCTGCGCGACGACCACCGGGTCGACGCTCTTGTCGGCATCGGCGGCGGCAAGCTCCTCGACACCGCGAAATGGGCGGCCTCCGACCTCGGCCTGCCGATGGTCTCGGTCGCCACGAGCCTCGCCCACGACGGCCTCGCCTCGCCGACCGCCTCGCTCGATCGCGACGGCGTCTCCGTCTCGTACGGGGTCCACCCGCCGCTCGCGGTCCTCGCCGACCTCGACTTCATCCGCCAGGCGCCCGCGCACCAGCTCCAGTCCGGCATCGGCGACGCCCTCACGAACCTCTCCGCCGTCGCCGACTGGCAGCTCTCGCACGAGGTGAACGGCGAGCCCGTGGACGGCCTCGCCGCCGCCATCGCGCGCACCGGCGCCGAGGCGGTGCTGCGCCACCCGGGCACCATCGCCGACGACGCGTTCTTGGCCACGCTCGCGGACGCGCTGATCCAAGGCGGCCTCGCGTCCAGCATGGCCGGATCGTCCCGGCCCTGCTCGGGCGGCTGCCATGAGATCGCGCACGCGCTCGAAGCGCTCCATCCTGGGCTCGCCACCCATGGCGCGCGAAGGCGCGCTCGGCGCGCTCGTCTGCACCTGGCTGCGCGGCGACAAGGCCCTGTTCGGGGAGCTCGTCGGCCGCCATGAAGCGGCACGGCCTGCCGCGCACGGCCAGATGAACTCGGGCTGACACCGCGGAGCTCGCCACAGCGGTGGCCTACGCTCCGAGGACCCGGCCAGGCCGGTATACGATTCTCGAACATCGTGAACTGGACTCGGTGGCGCTGGAGCGACACCTGACGGAGATGATGCATGAGCTCGATTAGCCCGCACCCCGACGGAGTCTCCGGCCCAGCCGGCGGCAACGACGGGAGCCCGGAGAACTCCGATGCGGCCGCTCCCCAGGGCGGCTTCGGTCCCGGGCCTTCGGCCAACCCCGCGGGATACCCGCCGGGGGCCTTGAGCTCCGGATCGGCGGCCTTCGCCAGTCCGCCGCCGACCGCCGCGCCCGGCATCACCCCGGGCCACCCGGGCCGGTCCGCCTCCCGCCGCGACGCCGCCGGGCCCCCAGGGCTACGGCCAGGCGTACGGCGGGCCCGCCGCGCAGCAGCAGCAGCAGGCCTACGGCGCCCCCGCGCCCCACCCGGCCCGGCCCCGCCGAACCCGGCTACGGCGCGCCGCACGGTCAGCAGCAAGGCCAGCAACAGGGTCACCCGCAGGGTCAGCAGCAAGGCCAACAGGGGCACCCGCAAGGCCAGCAACAGGGCCAGCAGCAGGGCCAGCCCTACGGCTCGCCGCCCCCGCCGCACGGCCCCGGCCAGCAGCAGCCCTACGGCACGCCGCCGCAGGGCCAGCCGGCCGTCGGCCAGCCGTCCAATGCCCCAGGCGGGCAACCGAACCCGTACGGGCAGGGCGCGCCGAACCACTACCAGCCGCAGCAGCCCCCGCCGCCTCCGGCGACCGCTCCGGCGCCCTACGGCCAGACCCCGCCGCCGCCCGCGCCGGTGCACCCGGGACAGCCGGCTGCGGCCGGCCAGGTCCCGCAGGCGCCGTACGCCACCCGGCCCGAGCCGAGCCGCGACATGCCGATGGCCGGGGCCTCCCCGATCCGCCGGAACATGGACGACACCGCCGAGCTCCCGGCCTTCCTGGACTCGGCCCGCAGCGACGAGGGCCCCGGGAACGACACCAAGACCGCCGAGGTCAAGCCGCTCAAGCGGAAGTTCCCGCTGACCACCGGCTTCACCGCGCTGCTGCGCCACCGGTACGCGATGTCGGTCCTGGTCCGCCGCGACCTCGCCGTCAAGTACCAGTCGACGGTGATGGGCTACGTCTGGTCGCTCATCGAGCCGCTCGGCCTGACGCTCATCTACTGGTTCGTGTTCGACCTCGTCTTCGGCGGCGGCAACGCCATCCCGCCGGGCTCCTCGGCCGCTACCTGCTCTTCATCGTCTCGGGCATCTTCGCCTACCAGTGGTTCAGCTCCGCGGTGAACGAAGGCTCGAAGTCCCTCGGCGGCCAGGCGGCGCTCATCACGGTCATGAAGGTGCCCAGAGAGGTCTTCCCGGTCTCGAAGGTCTTCGCGCGCTTCGCCGAGTACGTGGTCGGCTTCCCGATCCTCATCATCGTGGCCATCCTGGACGGCGGCGTCTTCGGGTTCAACCTGCTGTGGCTGATCCCGGCGATCCTGGTGCAGACGATGCTCCTGGCGGGCATGACGTTCATCCTCGCGGGCGCCAACGTGCTCTACAAGGACGTCTCGCGCTTCCTGCCGCTGATCATGCGGGTGCTGTTCTACGCCTCGGCGATCATCTACCCGGTCACCAAGGTCTCCGAAGCGCCCACCATGAAGGACAACCCGTGGCTGCTCGACATCTACTCGTCGAACCCGCTC
This sequence comes from uncultured Actinomycetota bacterium, assembly GCA_963740955.1. GTDB lineage: Bacteria > Actinomycetota > Actinomycetes > Mycobacteriales > Micromonosporaceae > Glycomyces. The sequence continues at coordinate 835,885 of CAVUGC010000019.1, read as the reverse complement.
ATCGGCATCTTCTCGATGCACCGGGCGGCCTTCATCCCCGAGCTGGCGCCGAACACCTACCAGATCAGCATCGCGGTGGGATCTCGGCCTTCCTGATGTTCTTCGGCCGCTGGATCTTCTACAGGCTCGAACCGCGAGTCCTCAAGGCGCTCTAGACGCAGTGATAACGGCCCCGACCTGGAGCAGGTCGGGGCCGCGTCGCTTCCCGGATCGTGAAGCGCCCGAGGCGATCCGCCCGCACGTCGGTACGGTCCCGCCCCGATTCCCTCGGTACGATGGGCGAACGAGCGGACACGCAGTCCCCCTATTCCCAGTGTGCCCGAACGTCGGATCGGCCACCACTCGGGCCCTCCGGCGGGGAGGGGGCGCCTAGTATGAGGCGACTCGAGCGCCCCGGCCCCCCTAGACGGAGAACCCTGCACCATGACCTCGCCCCAGCCCCCAAGGCCCCCGCACCAGCGTCGCTGCCGGGACCGGTGTCAACGAGGAGACCCTCCACCTGCCGATCCGTCCACCGCCGGCTATGCGCCGCCCCCGCATCCGCTGCGCGCCGCCGCGCACCGCGCCGAGCCCCTACCCCGTGCGGCCGCCCTTCCGCGCCCCCGCGCCGCCGCCGAACGCCCATCGCCGCCCGACACCGGCGGCCACCCGCGCCGGCCCCGCCCCGGCACCCGCGGCCGAACCGCGCCCCACCAGTCGCTGGGAAGGCGTCGGGTTCCGACCCGGACATCCAGGGCCTGCGCGCCGTCGCCGTCTCCTGGTGCTGCTCTCGCATGCCGGGTTCGGTTTCGCCGCAGGCGGTTACGTCGGCGTCGACGTGTTCTTCGTCCTCTCCGGGCTTCCTCATCACCTCGCTGCTGGTGAAGGAGGTCTTCGACACCGGGAAGATCTCCATCGCGGGCTTCTACGCCCGCCGCGCCCGCCGCATCCTGCCCGCCGCGAGCCTCGTCACCATCGTCACGGTCCTCGGCGCCTGGCTGTGGTTCCCGGTCACCCGCCTCGAAGCGGTCATGCAGGACGCCTTCACCGTCATCGTCTACGTCGTGAACTACCGGTTCGTGGCCGAGCAGACCGAGTACCTCAACGCCGACCAGATGCCCTCCCCGTTCCAGCAGTTCTGGTCCCTCGCGGTCGAAGAGCAGTTCTACGTCCTCTGGCCGCTGCTCCTCATCGGACTGCTGTTCCTGGCCGAGCGGTCGCCCGACGCAAGCTCGTGAGCGCCGGGCATCGCCGCCTGCGCCGGCGTCTTCGCCATCTGCCTGGTGCTCTCGGTCCTCGTCACCCAGCAGTCGCAGCCCGTCGCCTACTACGCCGCGCACACGCGCGCCTGGGAGCTCGCGGCCGGCGCCTTGCTCGCACTGACGCTGCCCGACGCTGAAGGAAGACCCCGAAGTTCGGCTCGCCTGGGCGCCTCGGCATCGTCGGCCTCGCCAGGTCCTCGCCGCCGGGCTCATGTTCGGCGACTCGACCCCGTTCCCCGGCTACACGGCGCATGCTGCCGGTCGCGGGCACCATGCTCCTCATCATCGCCGGCACGAGCACCGCGGGCCACCCCGTCGGGTCCACTGCTCGAGCACTGGGCCCGTTCCAGTTCTTCGGGAGGATCTCCTACAGCCTCTACCTGTGGCACTGGCCGATCCTCATCCTGATCCCGCTGGCCGTCGACGCCGAGCCCTCGGTCCTCCTCAACGTCGTGCTGCTGCATCGCCGCGATCGCGGTCGCGCAGCTGTCTCTACCAGTACGTCGAGGAGCCGATCCGCAATTCGCGGCCCATCAAGGCGAGCAACATGTGGGGCCTGCTCACCGGCGTCGCCTGCTCGCTCGCTCGGCATCGCGGTGGTCATCGCCTTCACGGTCGTCTTCGTTCGGGCCCCGAGCGGCGATCCCGTTCCCGCAGCGGAGGTCGAGCAGTCCGAAACCGTCGCGCAACTCCAAGAGCAGTTGTCCGCAGCCCTCGAAGTGAATACAGTGCCGGAGAACCTGACGCCCTCGCTTCTGGAAGTCGAGAACGACCAGCCGGCCATCTACGACAACGACTGCCATCTGCGAAAGATCGAGACCGTCCAGCCGGACAACTGCACCTACGGCGTGGTCGACGGCGACAAGACCGCGGTGCTGTTCGGCGACTCCCATGCCGCCCAGTGGTTCCCGGCCCTGGAGCCGATCATGGAGCGCAATGGCTGGCGCCTGATCATCCGGACCAAGAGCGCTTGCACGCCGGTGTCGGTCTCGGTCGAGGACGAGGAGATCGACGATTACTACGCGCAATGCGACGAATGGCGCGGCAACGTGTTCGAGGAGCTCGACGCCATCGCCCCCGATCTCGTGATCCTCAGCTCGTCCGAGGGCCCGGTGCTCCATGGCGTCGACGATGCCGACAGCGCCTGGCTCGACGGCTGGCAGGAGACGCTCGATCGCATCCAGGGAGCGGGCGCGCAGGTCGTCGCCATTGCCGACACGCCGCGTTCGACCGAGTCGATACCTGAATGCGTGTCCTTGCACATGGACTCGTTGCAGGACTGCAGCATCGCCCAGTCAGAAGGCATCAGGCTCCCCGAGCGCCGGGCGGACACGATGGCCCTGCAGGAAGCGGCCGGCGCGGTCGTCATCGACCCCGTCGACTGGTTCTGCACGCAAGGCACCTGTCCCGTGATCGCGGGGGATATCCTGATGTACAGGGACGCCCACCATATGACCACGCACTACGCGGCCTCGCTGGAAGGGCTCCTTGAAGACGCGCTCCCCGAGCTCTGAACCCCGCCGCCGGCCCTACGCGAGCCGGCGGTCTCCCCGAAGTCTTGAAAGGAACACGATGAGGACAGTAGTACCACTGATCGGTGCAGCGGTCCTGCTGCTGCTGGCCGGGTGCACCGGTGAAAGCGGCGAGCCCGACGGCTCGGCCGAGTCCGAAGGGCCCCAGGGGTGGGACAAGCCGGCCGAGGTGCAGATCGCCGCTCCCGCGGGTTTCGTCCCGGTCGGCGACGAGGAGCGTGCCGATCTGATGGCGCCGACGGAGGTCACCCAGATCTTCGGCCTCGATGGCGACGAGTTCGCCAACGACCGTCTCATCGTGACCAGTTACCTGCTCGACGAGGGTGTCGACACGGCGACGTACGAGTCGCAGCTCGAACTGGTCCTCGCCTACGACGAGGCCCGCGGCGTCGGCAGCGACCTGGAGGGCTACTACCCGACCCTGGTGCACCGCGCCGACGGCATTCACCGGTACGTCGAGTTTCCGATCGACGACGGGGACACCGAGCGCCCGGTCGTCAAGCAGAGCAACTACTACCTGTTCTCCGGCAATCGGGCCATCCAGATCACCTGTCAGTGGCGCTACCACTTCGAGGACGTCAGCACCGCGTGCAGCGACCTGACGCAGAACTTCACGCACTCCGAGGACTGGTAGGAGCATACGGAGCCGGCGGCTGATCTCCGCCGGCTCCTCAAGCTGCGTTCAGCGCCGTCGCAACCGGTCCTTGACGCGGCGCAGGAACGGTCGTTGCGGTTTCGCCTGCACCGCCGGCTCCTGTTGCCACGCTTCCGCGGCGCGCTGCCAGTGCCGAGTGGCCAGCTCCCATTTCTTGGCCTCATCGCGCGCGGCGTTCCCCGCGCGGTTCCACCTGGTGACCCGCTTGCGCAGCTCAGCTTCCTTTACTTCGAGTCGCTTGACCGCAGCGGTCAGTGAAGCGGTGCGCTGCAGCAGGTGCATCGGAGTCACGCCGAGGTCCTCGTCCTCCCAGTGGGCGAACCACTCGCCGCCGTCGGCCCAGCGCAGGCCCCAGGCCTCCTCCACCGCCTGGTCGAGATCCTCGTCAGGGCGCAGGGTGGCCAGGGCGCGGGAGACCGCGGCCGTGCGGTCGAGCACCGCACGGGGCGAGCTGCCGTGTGCGTTGGTCAAGAACTTGACCCGGCCTGCCCGCTGCTTGTCCGCAGCGGCCAGGACGTCTCTGAGCCCGTCCGGGCGGAGCACAGTGCCGGGAACGAGTTCGAGCCTGAACGGTGCAGGAGCCGCCGTCTCCGACCATTCCTCTACATACGACACGCGGTGGTCGGCCGAGAACACTTCCCGCAGGAGCCGCAGTTCCAGCTGCGGGTCGTCCAGCGGGCGGACCCGGTCGCTGGACAGCTGCGACCAGGGGCCCTTCAGCAGAATGCGGAAGTCCTGCAAACTGCCGGACAGGGCGGAGGCGACAGTGGCGGTGGCCTGCTCGAAGGTCGCCGCTGCAACGTCGACCGTCACCTCGACCAGCGGCACCTTCCAGGTGATCCCCGGTTGTGTGCGGAGGTGGCGCAGCGTCGGGACCCGGTTGGCGACGAACGGCTGGCGGTACCGTTTGCCGGCTTCGTTGCGGGACTGCAGTTGCGACTCGCCCAGATGCCATGCGCGGGCTTGGGCTTCCGGAACGAACACGGCTCCCGCCTGCGCCTGCCGATACCCCAGTTCGGTGTCGCTGCCGAGCTTGAGGTCCTTGTCGATGCCGCCGCAGCGGTTGTAGAAGGCCTTGGTGAACGAGATGGTGGCGCCGTTGGTCACCGAGTAGGCGCGAAGTTCATCTTCCAGAAGCCGCTCAGTGCGCTCCAGCAGCGAGATCTCCCAGCTCTGCCCGATTTCGAGGGTGCCGAAGAGCGTTTCGGCGGCGTCGGACGCCACCGCCGCGTGGACCTTCTCCAGATCCAGTTCCTCGGCCTCGATCTCCACGAACCCGAGGTTGCCGATGACCACGCAGTAGTCGACCATCTGGTGCCAGCGCGCATGAGCCTCGACGTGCGTGCGGTCGGGGAGCACGTCGGAGTCGAGCCGGACGATGATGTCGCCTTCGGCCGTGTCGATACCGAAGTCGACGGCGCTTGCGACGCCCCATTGCCCTTCCGGGGCGCGGACGATGCGGGTGCGCTCGGGCTTCAGTTCGGGCAGCCGCAAAGGTGGTTCGGAGCCGTCGTCAACGACCACGATGTCCAGGAGCGCGGCCGGGTAGCTCTGCGCGGCCAGGGCGGCCAGGGTGACGTCGAGCTCCTCCTGAGCGCCGTATGCGGGAATGACGACGGACACGACTGCATCGGGCTCCCATGCTCCGAGCCGCGGTGCATCGATCGCGTCGTAGCGGTTCCGCTTGACGCGTAGCGGGGATGCGGTGTCGGGGACCGGTTGGTTCATCGCGGTGCGACCGTGCCTTTCTGGGCTTTCAGGTGGTCTTCAAGTGTGTCTGCGGCGATGGCGGGGCCGAGGTCGACTCCGTGCCATTGCCGGACGTTGTTGCGGAGGAAGGCGGCGGCCGGGGCGTTCCAGGTGTGGCCCGTCGATCGGCGCGAGATCAGGAAATTGAGACCGTGGGTGCAGTACACCTTGCCGCCGCGGCGCTGCGCGTCCTGCAGCAGCGCACGGTCCTCACTGGTTCGCAGCGGTCGGTAGCCCCCGAGTTCGCGCAGGTCCTCCCGGCGGATGAGCATGGTCGCCCCGGAGACGTGGACGCTGAAGCGCTCGCTCGGACCGGGGCGCTTGTGAATCGTCAGGTCGGGAGATTCCAGGTGGACGAATTCGGGCTGGGTGCCGATGAGGTCGCCGCCGGAGTAACGGGCCGCGAGCAGGAGGTCGGAGAGGTGGTGGGGGCCGTACCAGTCGTCGTCGTCGAACTTGGTGATGAACTTGCCGGAGGCGGATGCGACGCCGGCGTTCAGCGCGTTCCCGAACGACTCCGAGGCCGCCACCTCGACGATCCGCAACGGCAGGTGAACCGCCGCGACCGCCTCACGCACCTGCGGGTGCTCGCTTGAGATGCCGTGCAACACGAGGACCAGTTCCACCCGGTCGTGGCGCTGCGCCGCGATCTGCGCGAATGCCGAGGTCAGGAACGTCGGCCTTCGGGTGCACAGGATGACTGAGACTGAATCGTCGACGCCGAGGGCGCACGGAACGCCGTGGGTGGGGCCGCGCGAGGCCGAACCGTGCAGGGCGAGGGCCGATCGCCGCAGCCGCACGCTGTGCAGTTCACGCAGGAGCGGGTCGTCCAGGTCGCTCGGCTCGTATCGCCCGACGAGGTCGTGCAGTTCGTCGCCGAGCGCGAGCGCCCAGCGAGACATCGGCCCGTGCGCCACCAGGGGTACGCCTGCGGCGGCGAGGGCTGCAACGGCGGCCGCGCCGGCGGTGTCGCCCGGATGCGACTCCCAGTCGACGGCGACCGAGCGAAACGGGCGGCACCGTTCGATCTCGGTGTCGGTCACCATCCCGGAGGCGGGCAGCGCGAAAGCGGGGGAGCTCAGCGGGTGCAGACTCCATCCGCGGCCGTCGAACGACATGACCGGGCGCTCCGCGGTCGTCTCCCACCGGAACCCGATCGGGTTGACCAGGTACTCGTTGACCGGTGGTAGGTCCTGCGGGCGCGGTCGCTCGTGCAGCGACTGCCGGTGGTCCGGGAAGATCGAGTTGGGCCGTGACGTCCCGGCGTTCCGCCGTTCGATCAGGCGCGGATGGCCGCCCCATGCAGGGACATCCGCCACGGGCACCGAGTGGAGCACCAGGTCGGCGGCCGGGTAGGTCGCACTTCCCGGTGCGGCGGATTCGACTCCCAGTGGAGCGAGCGCGTACCCGGATGTTCCCGCCGCCCATTGCGTGGCGGCGCCGACGACGCCGACGCGCGGGACCAGCGGCCTCGCTCGGGGGGCGCGGTGCCCGGTGCAGGCACGGACGAGGGAAGCGAGGTCGGCCGGCTGGTCCAGGATCGTCTCGATGGACCAGCGGCCGGTGCGATCGCGGCGGATTCGCTGCTCGATCATGGTCCGCCACGGTTTCGTCGGCGGCAGGTCGATCGAGGTCGGGCGGCTCGGCTCGGCCATCTGGGCGACTTCGATGTAGAGATGCCGGGCGCTCGGCAGGAATTGGCTGTACAGCGTGGCCTGCGCCAGATCGGTGAGCGTCCGCGCGACCAGTACGACCGTCCCCTGGTGCGGGGGCTCGGCCTTGAACGGAGCCTCGGGCAGCAGGTGCAGGTCGTGCACCGGCGCTTGTTCGGAGGTCAGGGGCGCGAGTACTGCCGGACCCTCGTCGAAGCCGATGACGCCGACGAATGCGCATGTTTCCCGAAGGAGTGCGCGCAAGCGGGTACTGAACGCAGGGTCGCTGATCACAAGGTCACTTTCGGGTGGTCGATGGCCTCCGGAACGGTCAGGGAACCCCGCCCGGGTGCCGGGCCGTGTTCGCAGGCGGTTGGACCTGCTGTATCGGCACAGCGCTGGTGGCAGTGGCGTCGTCTCGTCCGGGACGGAGCGGCACGGCCGTAACCTGAGTACATGTTATCGGCTCACGCAACCATGCGAGTGCCGGTGACCGCCCCTTCACAGTGACAGTGATCGCCTTGCCGGCCCGGGACGGCGACGGTTGCGGCCGGGACGCAGTGCCGAGCAGGGCGCCCAGCCGGTGGAGGCGGAGTCTCGAGGCGGACGCGTTGCGGCAGACCTCCCGTTCGCCGATCGCGGTGTCCAGGTCGCCTTCGCGCAGATCCGGTCGACAGACGCCTGAGGTGTAGTCGCTCCAGCTGAGAGCAGGCACGGGTGAAGGAAAGCGACCCGCAGCGCCCTGTGCAGAGGGCCGAGTTCGCTAGTGTGGCATGTGCCGTGCAGAGCTCAGGGAAGACCCCGACGCACGCGCCACCCTCGACCCCCCCGGGTGCATCACTCGGAACACCGTTGCGCCACAAGCGATCGACGACCACCTACCCTTCAGCCCCGATATGAGAAGAGCGAACATGGCTTTTCGCGACCGCGTCGCCCGCCGCCTGGGCACTCCCCGCGGCAAGCACCACTTCCTGCACGTCGTGGGCACCAGGCTCGAGATCGGGGTGTTCAACGAGCAGTGGCTCGAGTACCGCTGGCAGTTGTTCGAGACGCTCGCCCTGTCCTCGATCGACGCCCAATCGGAGAAGGACTTCACGTGGGTGCTCGGGATCGACCGCGACATGCCGCCGTCGTTCCGCGAGCGGCTCGACGAGCTCGTCGCCGCCCGGCCCTGGATCCGGCTGCTCGAACTCGAGTTGCTCGACGACTTCGAGTCGGAGTTCAAGCGGTGGTGCCTCAAGGAAGCCGAGGCCACGGGCCGCCCGCCCGTACTGACCACCAGGATCGACAACGACGACGCCGTGCACCGCGAGCTGTTCGGCGAGATCCGCCGAGCCGCATACGAACTGCTCGCGAACGGGAGCGCACTGCCGGCGGCCATCACCGCCGTCTCCGGGTACCAGTGGGTTCCCGCGACCGGGCAGGGCTACCGCGCCTACCACCACAGCCACTCGATCGGCACGTCCCTACTGGAGTCGTTCGACGCGTTCACCTCGGTCTACGGCAAGAACCACCGGCGCATCCCCGACTGGGCAGTGGAGCGGGACGGCTCGGTGCGGCATCTCGGCGGCGACACCCGCTGGTGGCTGTACGCGACCACGGCCACTTCCCTCGTGCTGCTGCGCACCGGCAAAGGCCTGCGGGACGGCACCGTCGCCAATCCCGGCACCCACGAGCTTGCCGCCAAGACCTTGCGCGCATTCGGCGTCGACGCGGCCGGGGGGCTGCGCGATATCGATGAACCGGTGCTGGCGGAGCGACACGTCGACCTCGTGGACCAGGGCAGGAACGTTGACCGCGACATCAAACGCGTGCGTGCGCAGATTCGGCAGTTGCGAAAAGCAGGCGAGCGCGCCGACTCCGAACTCTTGGCGAAGCGCCAAGAGCTGCACGAGCGGCGCAAGGAGCTCGCCAGAGCTTGGGTCGCCTAGGGCCCAGGGCTATGCGGCGGCTTCTAGAACAGCCGGCGCAGCCGACCCAACGCTCGGCGCGGCAGGGACCTCCGCGCAGGCGCGGTGCCTTCGAGATGCGCCAAGGCGGCCCTGAGCTCGGCGATCCTCCGGCGGTGCGCCTCGGCCTTCGACTCCTCGGAGAGGAACCAGGGACCGGGTTCGGCCCGGCCGATACCCCAGACGGCTTGCAGGACCGCGTCGAGGTCCTCACCCGGTTCGCGAAGGCGTTCGGCGCGGGCCAGCGCGGCAGTGCGGTCCAGGCGCACGTGCAGCGGTCCCACACGGCTGGGCACAGCGGTCTCGACCCGGCCGAGACGCTGTTCGTCGGCGTACGCGACCAGGCGCTCCAGGCCGTCGCGGCGCGGCACTGCGCCAGGGGCCAAGGCCAGTTGGAACGGCACCGGCGCGACCGCTTCGGGCGCCTTCTCCAGGAACCGGACTCGGGCGTCGCCGCGGAAGGTCTCGCGGATGAGCCGAAGGTCCAGCAGCGGGTCCTCCAGGGGAGCGACCCGGTCCTCGGTGAGCGATGCCCAGGGGCCGATGAGGACCGTCTCGATGTCGGCGAGGGTGCCGGCCAGCACCGCGTTCACCGTGGCCCGCACCGGTTCCAGGCGTGAACCGGTGGCGTCGACCACGACTCTGACGTATGGCACCTCCCAGGCTCGGCCCGCATCGGGGCGCAGGTGCCGCAGCGACGGGATGCGGTTGGCGGCGAACGGGCGCCGGTACCGCTTGCCGTCCTGGCGGCGCGACTTCAGCTGCGACAGCCCCAGGTGCCAGGCCTCGGCCTCGGCGTCGGCCGCGAACAGGGCACCGCGCTGGGCCATGCGGTAGCCCATGTCGGTGTCGCTGCCCAGGGGCATCGTGGCGTCGGTGCCGCCGCAGTCCTCGTACATGGCGCGCGTGAAGGAGATGGTCGCCCCGTTGGCGATCGTGAACGCCCGCACCGGGTCCTCGACGACGCCGCCGGACTCCTTGACGAGCGCGACCTCCCATTCGTCGCCGACCTGGCGGTCCGCGAACAGCGCCGCGGCCTCGCCCGCGGCGACCGCGTCGCGCACCCGCTGAGGCGCGAGCGGGTCGGTCGCGAGGTCGATGTCGACGAACGCGAGCTTGCCGATCACGACGAAGTAGTCGCCGGCCTCGTGCCAGCGGGCATGCGCCTCCACATGGTGCCCGTCCGCGACGACGTCCGAGTCCAGCCGCACGATGAGCTCGCCGGTCGCGGCGGCGATCCCCGCGTCCACGGCAGCGGCGATGCCCCACTGCCCGGGCCGGCTCGGCACGATCCGGGTGGCGGAGGGCCGCACCTCGGGCAGCCGCAGCGGCGGTTCGCTGCCGTCGTCGACGACGATCGCTTCGAGCAGGTCCGCGGGGTACGTCTGGGCCGCGAGCGATGCGAGGACGAGGTCGAGCTTGTCCTGGCCTCCGAACGCGGGTACGACGACCGACACGCGCTTCTGGGGGGTCCAGTCGCCGAGGCGGGCGGGGGCGAGCGAGCCGCTGTCGTTTCGGGGGACGCGCAGCGGGGGGATCGGGTTCTCCATGATGCGGCGAGTTTACTGCCCGCCGGTACTGCTCACCCGTGCCCGAACCTGTGCGCGAGGGTACGCGCGCACGAACCCGCGACCGGCGTTTGCCGACCTCGGCTATGGTCTTCTGCGGAGGTGGCGCGTGGCACCTCGGTGCCACCGCGAGAGACTCCGGCGCGTGTATACGTTTGCGACAATGAAGTGGTCGCCGACGATTCGCCGGCCGGGCCGAATGCCCACCTCCGCGTCCCTCAACGCCACTGCCGCCACACAACCCAACGGTGGGTCCGTACCCGCTGCATAGGAACGATGACCACGAACTCCCGCACCCGGCCCCCCGTCCAGCCGCCCGCGCACCGCTTCGGTCCGGCGCTGGCAGACGCGGCGCTGCCCGCGATCGCCGGCAGCGCCATCCGAGGCGGATCGCGCCTGGGCCGGGCGCTCCTCGCCTCCCGGGCGGGCGCGGCCGATCCGGCCGCGGCGCTCACCGGCACGCACCCGGACGCCCTCCGCGAACTCGCCCGCACCCTCGTGCAGCGGCCCGTCGCCGACGGCGACGCCGACCTGGCCCTCGCTCTCTACGACCGGGCACGTGATCTCGATCCCACCGGCGGCCCCGAGAACCACCGGGCCCTCCACTTCCGCCTCGCCGTCTGGCAGGGGGAACCGGGCCGCGTCGAACGGCTCCTCGCGTCGGCCCCCGCCGACCACGCCGCCGCCTACGCCGCCGAGGCCGCCCATCCCGTGCACGGCGGCGACGAGCAGGCCTGGCTCGCGGCGTTCCGCGGCTTCGCGGGCTGGGACGACGTCGCGCTCCGCCGACGGCCCCGACGCTGCCGCTGCTCGACCGGCTCGCGCGCGCCCCCGGCGTTCCCGGCCGGTCGAGAGCGGCCCGCTCATCTCGGTCGTCATGACCTGCTACCGGCCCGGCCCCGAACTGTCTCACGGCGGTCCGCTCGGTGCTCGCCCAGTCCTGGCGCCACCTGGAACTGCTCCTCGTCGACGACGCCTCCGGCCCCGAGTACGACGGCGTCCTCGTCGAGGCCGCGGCGCTCGACGAGCGTGTCAGCGTCTGCGCCAGCGCGCCAACGGCGGCACCTACCGGGCCCGCAACCGCGCCCTCGCGAATGCCAAGGGCGCGTTCATCGACCGGCCTCGACTCCGACGACTGGGCCCACCCGCGCTGGCTGGAGCGCCAGGCCGCGCCGCTGCTCGCGGACGCCGCGCCGTCATGACCGCGAGCCAGGGCATCCGCGCCACCGCCGTCCACACCTGTTACGGCCCGGCCCAGGGCCCGCCAGCTCTTCTCCACCCCGATCATCTTCCGCACCCTGCCCGTGCGCGAGAGCTCGGCTACTTCGACGTGACGCGCAAAGGCGCCGACACCGAGTTCCGCCTGCGCCTCCAAAAGACCTTCGGCTCGCGCCGCTGGATTCGCTTGGACGCCAAGCACACCGTGATCCGCCAGAGTCCGACCTCCCTGTCCGGCGGCGAGGTCGGCGAAGGCTGGATGCACCCGCTGCGCTTCGCCTACGAGGCCGGCTTCCACCACTGGCACCGCGACATCCAGGCCAAACGCGCCAAGCCCTTCCTCCCCGACGCCACGACGCAGCGGCCCTTCCCCGCACCGGCCCCGCTTCTGGGCGCCGAGCGCATCACCGCGGTCGACCGCGTCTACATCGGCGACTGGCGCGAGGCCGGGCCGCAGCAGCGGGCGATGCTCGACGAGCTCGAACGCGACGCCGCCGCCGGTACCGCGGTCGCCATCGCCCACTACGAGAGCTGGGCCGCCGTCGCGGACCGGTACGTCCCGGTCGGCCGCGAAGCGGTCCGCCGGGCCCACCTCGCGGGCGCCGAATGGGTGGACCTGCGCGAGATCCGCGCCGAAGGGGCGCTGGCCGCGGACGAGCTGATCGCCGCGGCCGTCGCGTTCGACTTCCCGGACGCGCGGATCGGGCCGGTCGCGGTCATGCCGCCCGTCCCCGAGGAGCCGGAGCCCGCGGTCGTCCCGCCTTCCGCGGTGAGCCGCGCGACCGGGCGTGCCCGGTCACTGGCCGGGCGCTTGAAGCGCCTGCCGCGCAACTCCTTCGCGGCAAGAAGGCCGTGCTGCGGCGGGGCCTGGGCCGGGCCGCCGGGAAGCTGCGCGTGCTGCGCGCCCGGGTCCACCCGACCGAGCAGGACCTGCTCGGCGTGCCCACCGCGGAGCAGCGGCGGTCGCTGGAGCTGTGGACCGACCGCCTCAACGTCGGCTGGTCGGTCGAGGCCCGCGCGCACCTGGGCGGCATGGCCCGCTCGGAGGCCGAGATCCCGGCGCTGCGGATCGCGGCGCTGGAGGCCCTGACCGCCTGGCACGAGGCCGAGGACCGCGCCGAGCGGCGCCACCTCGAACTCGACGTCGTGATCGTCTCCAACTTCCACCTGCCCGGCGGCTCCTCCTCGTCGAACGCCGAGGAGATCCAGGCGCTGCGCCGCGCCGGCCTGAAAGTGGGCCTGCTGCACTACCCGGTGTACGACTGGCCGCTGGTGCGCCCCGTGAACGACAAGATCCAGCGGCTCCTGGAGGACGACGGCGTCGAATGGATCACCGCCCGCGACCAGGTCGACTGCGATTTGGCGATCGTGCGGTTCCCGCGGATCATGATGCGCCCCATGGACGACCTGCCGGACCTGCGGCCGCGCCGCACGGTCCTGGTGGTCAACCAGACCCCCTGGCACTACTACGGCCCCAAGCTGGGCCGGCGTCTCACCTGGGACGTGCGCACCGTCCACCGCAACCTCACCGACTGGCTCGGCGAGCACACCTGGTACCCGCAGGGCCCGGTGGTCCGCGACGCCCTCGTGAACGCGCACGCCGACGAGATCGAGGGGATCGAGATCTCGCCCGACCACTGGTACGCGGTGCTCGACGCCGAGCAGTGGCGCCGCGAGGGCCGCCGCCCCGGCGCAGGCCCGATCCGCATCGGCCGCCACACCCGCGACCACGCCCACAAGTGGCCCGAGACCCCCGAGCAGATCCTGTCCTGCTACCCGGTCTCGGACGACTTCGAGATCCACGTCCTCGGCGGCGCGAAGGCCGCCAAGGTGCTCCTGCGCCGGCTCCCCGAGAACTGGACCGTGCTGCCGTTCGGCGCCGAAAGCCCCCGCGAGTTCCTGCACCGCATGGACGTCCTGGTGTTCTTCATCGCCCACTCCAGCGAGGAGGCCTTCGGCCGTACCCCGCTGGAGGCCATGGCCGTGGGACTGCCGTGCGTGCTGCCGCGCAGCTTCGAGCCGCTGTTCGGCGACGGTGCGGTCTACTGCGAACCCGCCGAAGTGGAGGCCCGCGTGCGGGAGCTGATGGACGACCCGGAGCTGTACGCCGCCCAGGCGGCGCGCGCCATCGACCGCGTCGAGCGGCACTACTCGTACGACGCGCTCCTGGAGCGGGTCGCCTCGCTCGGGGTGCGCCTCCCGGCCCCGGTCGAGGCCCGGTGACGGACATGGAGCAGCGCGTCCCGCTCGGTTCGATCCCCGGCAGCCGCCGCCGCGCCCTGAAGAAGCTCACCGGCCGCCTTGAGCACGGCTTCTCGACGGAGGCGGTACCAGAGCTGCGCCGCCTGCTCGGCTCGGCCGAGGAGACCGCCGCGACCCGCCTGGAGGCCGGCGCGGTCCTGCTCGACTGGCAGGAGCGCCGCCGCACCGGCCGCGCTGCCGCGGTCCGCATCGATGTCGACATCGTCATCGTCTCCCACTTCGCGCTGCCCGGCGGCAACTCGACGGCGAACGCGGAGGAGATCAGGGCCTACCGGGCCGCGGGACTCACCGTGGGCCTGCTGCACCACCCGGTGTTCCACTGGGACGTCTCGCGGCCGCTGAACGACAAGATCAGCTCGCTCATCGACGGCGAGTCGGTGCGGCTGCTGAACGCCTGGGACCCGGTCGCGTGCGCGCTCCTGATCGTCCGCCTGCCCACAGTGGCGCTGCGCCTGCGCGACGACCTCCCCGAGATCGAGGCGGGCCGCACGGTCCTCATCGTCAACCAGACTCCGTTCAAGTTCTACGGCCCCGAAGGCGGCGTGGAGGAGGCCTGGGACGCCGAGCGGGTCCTGTCGAACCTGGACGCCTGGGTCGGCCCGCACACCTGGTTCCCGGTGGGCCCCATGGTCCGCCGCGCCCTCATCGATCACCACCCCGAGGTCGTCGCCCGGACCGACCTCGCCGCCGAGGACTGGACCGAGTGCCTCGACCCGGACCTGTGGCGGCGCGAGTCCCCGCGCCCGGCCGACGGGCGCATCCGCATCGGCCGCCACTCCCGCGACCACCCGCTCAAATGGCCCGAATCCCCTGAGCGCCTGCGCGAATGCCATCCGGCGGACGCGGACTTCGAGGTCCACGTGCTCGGCGGCGCGGCCACTGTCGCCGAACGGCTCGGCCGCGTCCCCGCGAACTGGACCGTGCACGAGTTCGGCTCGATGGACGCCCGCGCGTTCCTGCACGGCCTCGATGTCTTCGTCTACTTCATCGCGGAAGAGGGCCGCGAGGCATTCGGCCTGGCCCCCTTGGAGGCCATGGCCGCGGGCGTCCCGGTGGTCATGGACCCCCGCTTCGAACCTCTGTTCGGCGCGGCGGCCGTGTACTGCGAGCCTGCCGAAGTCGCCGCCACCGTGCGGTCCCTCGTGAACGACCCCGAAGCCTATGCGGCCCAAGCGGAGCGGGCGCGCCTGATCGTCGAGGAGCGGTTCTCGCACCAGGCCCTGCTGCGCCGGGTCGAAGCGCTCGGCGTTGTGACCACTGGCTGAGGCCGATCCGTACGCGAAGGGGCGCCGCGCGGTAATGCGCGGCGCCCCTCATGCCGTTAGCTGGGGTTCATGGCCCTCGTGCTAGACGAGGCCCTTCTTCTCCAGGGCGGAGCAGCAGGTGTCGACGATCAGCCGCGTCACCAGGTACGGGTCGACGTTGGCGTTCGGGCGGCGGTCCTCGATGTAGCCCTTGCTGTCCTTCTCGACCTGCCACGGGATGCGGACCGAGGCGCCGCGGTTGGAGACGCCGTAGGAGTACTCGTTCCACGGGGCGGTCTCGTGCAGGCCGGTCAGGCGGTCGTCGATGCCGGCGCCGTAGTTCTTGACGTGGTCGAGCGGCTTGGAGCCCTCGCCGAGCGACTCGCACGCGGTGATGATCGGCGTCGTAGCCCTCGCGCATCGCCTTGGTGGAGAAGTTGGTGTGCGCAGCCGGCGCCGTTCCAGTCGCCCTTGACCGGCTTCGGGTCGAGCGTCGCGGAGACGTCGAAGTCCTCGGCGGTGCGGTAGAGCAGCCAGCGGGCCATCCACAGCTGGTCGGAGACCTCCAGCGGGGAGACCGGGCCGACCTGGAACTCCCACTGGCCGGGCATGACCTCGGCGTTGATGCCGGAGATCGGCGAGGCCGGCCGCGAGGCAGTTGTCCAGGTGCTCCTCGACGATGTCGCGGCCGAAGATCTCGTCGGCGCCGACGCCGCAGTAGTAGCCGCCCTGCGGGGCCGGGAAGCCGCCCTCGGGGAAGCCGAGCGGGCGCGCGCCCTCGAAGAAGGTGTACTCCTGCTCGATGCCGAAGATCGGCTCCTGCGCGGCGAACTTCTCGGCGACCTCGGCGCAGCGCGGCGCGGGTGTTGGTCGGGTGCGGCGTCATGTCGGTGTCGAGGACCTCGCACAGGACGAGGATCGTCGTCGCCGCCGCGGATCGGGTCCGGGCACGTGAAGACCGGCTTGCAGCACGCAGTCGGAGGAGTGGCCCTCGGCCTGGTTGGTGCTGGAGCCGTCGAAGCCCCAGATCGGCAGGCTCTTGCGCCGTCGCGCGAGGATCTTCGTCTTGGAACGCAGCTTGGCCGTCGGCTCGGTGCCGTCGATCCAGATGTACTCAGCCTTGATAGCCATCAGGTAGGAGCCCTTCAATGCGGTGACGCGGTCCAGCCTGGCTCGAACCGCGCCGCAAAGCAAAGCCCCGAGCCGTGAAGCTGTGCTGCCACGCTCCCAAAAAGCAATTTCTCGCTCGTTGAAGTCGTGTAAACAGTCTGTTAACCGCAGCTGTGCGTGAGCAAAGGCGAGCGGTGAGTCCATCTCGTCCTGTTTCCATTGAGCACGTCCGTGAATCCCGCTCATCCTATTTTCGGGGACAAAATCTCTTTTACCCCGTATCCCCGATCAGTCCCGTTTCGTTCTAACAATTGCGAGCGGCGAGACCGCTCGCGCTCAGGATCAGGACGACGGGGGAGACGATGGGACGCATCGCCGGAGGCAGCGAGGTCACTCGCCGCTTCAGCGTGCTCCGATTCCTCCTCGGCGCCGCGCTCACCGCATTCGGCTCCCTCTTGCTGGGGGCCTTCGCGTTGGCCGCGTCCGCTTGGGCAGCAGACGATTCCGCAGCATCGCAGGGCTTCGCCGCGATGACCGACCCCCTCACCGCACAGGTGTCCGACATGTCGCGCCTGGCCGCGCGACTGGTCCCGCAGAACCAGCAGGGACATCGGACGGCAGCGGCGCAGGGGGAGGTCTCGGGGCTAGTGTCAGGCCTGAAGACGCCGGTGGGATCCCTGGTGGACGAGACGGACGGGGCGGTGCGCACTGCATTGCAGCGCGACGCCGGACCTGGCTTGCTCGACTTGGACGACGAGTCTGTCGGAGACAGCACCGCCGAAGTAGTGACACCGCTGGTGGGAAACCTGATGAAGGGAACGGCCGCCATTATGGACGGCCCGGCCCCCGCGGTGTCCGGTGTCTACGAGACTGTCGCGCCCTCGACCGATCCGGTCGATGGACTGGTGCGACTGGTGACCGATGGCCTGCGCATCGGCGACGGGACGACGCCCGGGAGCGTCCCCGCCGCTGTCGCAGGACAACCGAGCTTCACCGCGCTTACGGCACAGCAGGTCTCCCACGAAGTGGCGGCGTCGCTCCACGGAGCGAACCGCGGCCGGCCGGCCGCCGCCTTCGAGTGCTCCGCTGAACAAGAGCGGGGAACGGACCGATCCACTGTCGAGGACGTGCTGCGCGGCGTGCCGCGCACCTCGGCCAGACCGTGGCTGTTGGACGGCCTCGGGCTGCCTGACCTGAAGATCATCCCCGGTGGAGGCACTGGCTCGACCGCCGGTAACAGCGTCGACAGCGGTCACACCGCCGTCCACGTCTCCCCGCCCGCCGCGGGGGAAGAGGTGTCACTCTCCCGCACGGTGATCGGGGAATTGGGGCGGCCGTTGGACCGCGCCGCCGAGCTGTCCGTCGCCCCAGGTTAGAGGCCTTCGCGCGTCGGCGCTCGGGGAACTCGAAGTCCGCCTTCGAAACTCCCACCGGATGCAGTGCTCGAGATCGCCGATCTCGTGCGCTCCGGCGCGCCGACGCGCGGAAGCCATGCGAACGCCCTTCGGGGCGGCAATCCAGAGTGCAGTCGCCCGGATCGCCGGGCGCACGACAAAGAAGGAAACGAACCTACATGCGCAAGTCCACTTACGTCCTCGCCGCCACGGCCGCGATCGCCGCTGTCGGTGCCGCCGCCACGCCGGCGATGGCGCAGAACTCGGGAGTCTGGGCCGGGGACACGAGCCTGCTCAACCTGGACGCCTCGAGCGCGCTGCACTGGCAGATCTGTGGCCAGAACATCCTGGCCCAGTCCTTCGGCCAGGAGTGCGACAACCGCGACCACATCGACGAGAGCCGCTGGCCGTCCGGCCCGAACTCGGGCATCCACGCCGGTGAGACCTCGCTTGCCAACGCCGACATCTCGGACCTGGCCCACTGGCAGATCTGCGGCCAGAACGTCGGCGTTGCGCCGTCGCTCGCCCAGGACTGCGACAACCGGGACCACATCAACGAGTAGCAGCCGTCCGGCCCTGTCGGGGCGGGGACGCCCCGCCCCGACGGTTCCGATCACGAAACGGGAGAACACCATGCGCAAGACCACTTACCTTCTCGCCGCCGCGGCCGGCATCGCCGCTGTCGGTGCCGGCGCCACGCCGGCGATGGCGCAGAACTCGGGAGTCTGGGCCGGGGACACGAGCCTGCTCAACCTGGACGCCTCGAGCGCGCTGCACTGGCAGGTCTGCGGCCAGAACGTCTTGACCCAGTCCTTCGGCCAGAACTGCGACAACCGCGACCACATCGACGATGACGGTCCGCAGTCCGGTATCCACGCCGGCGACACCTCGCTCGTGAACGCGGACGCCTCGAGCCTGGCGCACTGGCAGATCTGCGGCCAGAACGTCGGCGTCGCGCCGTCGCTCGCCCAGAACTGCGACAACCGCGACCACGCGCCGTCCGACGACTAGATCGAATCGGGGCGGACCCGTGGGGATCCCGCCCTTCCGTACCTGAAAGGAATCTGATGCGCAAACTCACCGCTGTTGCGGCCGTCGCCGCCGCTGGTGCCGCCGCCCTGGGCGCCGCTTCGCCCGCCATGGCCCAGAACTCGGGCGTCGACGCCGGGGACACCAGCCTGCTCAACCTGGACGCCTCGAGCGCGCTGCACTGGCAGGTCTGCGGCCAGAACATCCTGGCCCAGTCCTTCGGCCAGAACTGCGACAACCGCGACCACATCGACGAGGACGGACCGAACTCCGGCATCGACGCCGGCGACACCTCGCTCGTGAACGCGGACGCCTCGAGCCTGGCGCACTGGCAGATCTGCGGCCAGAACGTCCTCGTCGAGCCGTCGATCGGCCAGAACTGCGACAACCGCGACCACATCGTCGGCGAAGAAGACGACGACGATGATGACGACGATGACGAGCACGACCACGACCACGACAAGGGCGACGACCAGGGCGACTGGTAGGTCGACTCGTAGGTCGATCTCCGTCCCCCGGTTCGGTCGAGATCAGAGGTAGAGGAACATGCGCAACACCACCATGGTCGCGGTTTCGGCGGCGGCCGCCGCCGCTGCTGCGGCGGTCACGGGCGGAGCCGCCTCGGCTTCGACGCCCGACTGGCTGACGCTCACCGCCGTGGACACCGGGCATGATTCGCTGCTTCCCGCCTTGTGCGAGACCGGGCGAGCGGACCCGCTCGTCACCACCGTGTGCGGGAGCGTCCTCAGCGCCAACACCGAAGACTGGGCCGAGACCTACGGCTACGAGCTGCCCGAGACTCCCGGGGGTGCCGGGAACTCCGGCCTACCCGCCCTCGCGAGCGTCGATCTGCGGAACTTCGCCCAATGGCAGATCTGCGGCAACAATGTCGCGGCCTCTACCGAGGCCGGCGAATGCGACAACTCGATCGCAGCCCCGCCCGAGCCGACGGAATCCCGGAACGGGATCTCATTGGTGAAGGCGGAGACCGCCGGAGCGTTCCAGTAGTCGGTCCGCGCGGCTTCGCCGGACCGAACAAAGAGGCGACCGTCTGCTGACCGCAGTCGCCTTCATACCCAAGCGGCCGGAGCCCCACAGGGCTCCGGCCGCTCCCTCATGTCCCGGTCAGATCTCCAGGGACCACGCCTCGCCCTCGCTCAGGCGGACCGTCTCGCCCAGGACGCGCACCTTCGCGTCCACGCTCGACACGAGCGTCAGCGCCGTCACCTTGCCCGCGCCCCAGGCCAGGCACTCGACCGTGACCCCGCCGCGGGCCCGCAGGCCGCGCACCTCGCCGTCGGGCCAGGCGCTCGGCAGCGCGGGCAGCGGTTCGATCACCGCCATCCCGTCCTCCGTGCGGTGCGACTGGACGAGCATCTCGGCGATCGCCGCGGTGGTGCCGAAGTTCCCGTCGATCTGGAACGGCGGGTGCGCGCACAGCAGCGAGGCGTAGACCCCGCCGTCCGCGTACTCGGCGCCGTCCCCGCGGAAGCCCACGGGGGTGAGGAACTCCCGGAGCAGGCGGTGCGCCCGGTCGCCGTCGCCGAGGCGGGCCCACAGCGCGGTCTTCCACGCCAGCGACCAGCCGGTCCCGGCGTCGCCGCGCGCTTCGAGGCTCCGCTTCGCCGCGTCGAGGAGCTCGGGGGAGTCCGCGAAGGAGTCGCCGGGGTAGACCCCGTACAGGTGCGAGACGTGCCGGTGGTGCGGTTCGGACTCTTCGCGCTCGTCGGCCCATTCGAGGAGCCGGCCGTCGGCGCCGATCTTCGGCCCGGCCAGGCGCGGCATGGCCTCCTTGATGCCCTTGATGAGCTGGAGGTCGTCGCCGTGCAGTGTCTCGGCGACCACGTCGGCGGCTTCGAGGACGAACGCGAACAGCTCGCGCACGAGCGTGGCGTCCATCCCGGTGGACTCGTCGACCGCCGAGTTCCCGCCGGGGGTGACGAACTCGTTCTCGGGGCTGGTGGCGGGGCTGGTCACGAGCGTCCCGTCCTTGCCCTCGGAGAGGCGGTCGAACGCGAACCTGGCCGCGC
Organism: uncultured Actinomycetota bacterium; assembly: GCA_963740955.1. Taxonomy (GTDB): domain Bacteria; phylum Actinomycetota; class Actinomycetes; order Mycobacteriales; family Micromonosporaceae; genus Glycomyces. The sequence continues at coordinate 815,252 of CAVUGC010000019.1, read as the reverse complement.
CCAAGGCGATCGGGAGCCGCTCGGCGAGGAACTCCTCGTCGCGGCCGAAGCGCCAGCGCTCGGCGAGGTGCATCGCGAGCCAGAGCCCGCCCATCGGCCAGGCCTGCCAGCAGGCCCTGCCGTTGACCGGGGTGGCCAGGCGCCAGTAGTCGGTGTTGTGGTGGCAGCACCAGCCGCCGGCGTCGTAGAGGCGCCGGGCGGTCTCGACCCCGGTGCGCGAGAGGTCGTCGACGAGGTCGAACAGCGGCTCGTGGAACTCGGGGAGCGCGCAGGTCTCGGCTGGCCAGTAGTTCATCTCGACGTTGATGTTGGTGGTGTAGTCGCAGTTCCACGGCGGGGTCACGTGGTGGTTCCAGATGCCCTGGAGGTTCGCGGCCTGGGTGCCGGGCCGGGAGGACCCGACCAGGAGGTAGCGGCCGAACTGGAAGGCCAGCACGGCGAGGTCCTCATCGGTCTCGCCGGCGGCGCGGCGGCGCAGGCGCTCGGCCGTGGACACGTTTTCCACAGGGGCCTGTGGACCGAGGTCGAGACCCACCCGGTCCATGACCTCGCGGTGCGCGGTGACATGGGTGTCGAGGAGCGTCTGCCAACCGGCGTCGGCGGCGCGGCGGGTTTCGTCGCGGGACTGCTCCAGCGCCGCCTGCTCGTCGGTACCGGACTGGAGCGCGACGTAGACCTCGACGCTGCGGCAGCCGGTAAAGCGTTGGGCGCCTTCGGCTTCGGTGAGCGCGCCGTCGCAGCGCAGCTGCGCGTTGAGGCCGAGCCGCCGCACGCCTTCGGCGGAGGAGTAGTCGGGGACGCCGCCCGCGACGCTGATCGGCGCGACGCCGGTGAAGTCCAGTTCGGCGGCGCCGAGGACGGCGGTGCCGCCTTCGTGGGGCCACTCGAAGCGGAGGTCGAGGTCGAAGGGTTCCTCTGCGGTCCAACGCAAGGCGATGACCTGGTGGGCGGCGGAGGCGAAGGCCTCCTGGCGGACGCGGCCGCGGGTGACGGCGGCGACACCGTCGCGGAGATCGAGTTCGCGCCGTTCGGGCGCGGCGTCATCGGAGTGGGTCGCGACGAACGCTCCGGCGGGCTGGTAGGCCTCGGTGTCCTGGCCCTGCATGCCGACCACGAGCTGGTCGGCGGCGAAGTAGTCGCCGCGGCGCACCGCTTCGGCGGCTTGGGCCGCAAGGCCTTCGGTGCCTTCGCGGATCGACCAGCTGCCGTCGCCCGACCAGAAGCCGTCTTCGTTGAGTTCGATCCTGTCGCCCCACAGCATCGCGCCGATGCGGCCTTCGCCGATGGGCAGGCCTTCGTGCCAGGCCTCGGGGGCGGTGTCGTAGGTGAGCTTCAATGCTGCTGCCATGCGGATATCCTATAGGATCCTACCCGGGTTTCGCTGCAGACGGGGCGGTCGGAGGTGCGGCCGTGTCGCATCGGCGGTTCGCGTTCGAGAACTCCTGCGAGAACCTTCCCGACGACCTCCCCTTTGAGGCCGACGGCTGGGTGTTCGTGCTCCCGGCCGCCGCCGGTGTGGAGGGCGACTTCGTGTCGGTCACCGCGGCCTTCACGGATGCCGAAGGCAACGAGCACGTCCTCTCCGCGGGGGCGTTCGCGTGCGGGCCGTTCGGGCGCTGCGATTGTGGCCGAACGTTCTGCAACCGGACGGTCGCTGCGGGCGTGAGTGGGGTGACCAATGTCTACAGAAGGCAGTCGATCCCGGCCTTCGACGCCACCGACCTCGCCTCACGGAGTGCATCCCGTTGGAACTCACACGCAATCGCAAGGCCGCGGCTGCCGCCGCCGCGGCGGTGCTGGCCGGATCCGTCGCGCTCGCCTTCGCGATCCCGGCCTTCGCCGAGGACCCCGACACCATCGACCTCGATGCCCCGATCGCGCCCACCGCCGCGGAGGACTTCGCGGACCAGGGTTGCGCCGAGATCCCGGCCGGCACCGCCGACTGGCTCGACGTCTGGGTGTTCGTGCTGCCCGAATCGGTTCCCGCCGAAGGCAACTTCGCGTACGTCGAGGCCACGTTCATGGACGAGGACGGCAACGTCCTGCGCTACGACACCGAGGAGCACGGCGGGATCGTGAGCGGCGGCAGCGACGACAAGGCGTACATCACCGCGCCCGCCGACCTGGAGCTCATCGACGCCGAGGCGCAGGTCCACCTCGAGTCGGGTGTCAAGGGGGACAAGGCGTCGCGGTTCGCCCTGGCCCGCACCTGCCCGGCCACCGCGACGGAACCGGCAGCGGACTCCGGCGACTAGTGCCTGCGGGCAGGCCCTCTCAGCAGGCGTTTCGCCCGTTACCCAACTGTTATGCAACCGCTCGCGGCACCTCCGCGTTTAGCAGTTGTCTCAGGGTAGGAAGCCCGGCGCAGAAATGCCCGGGTAGAGACGACCGACTACCGCCCGCTGCTTGACGGTGCGGTCCTTGTCGAGCCCCCGGAATCCTGCCACCGGGGGCTCGACCCTAAGTCGACGCCCCGGAGCCGTCCCCCCCTTGGCTCCGGGGCGTCGCTGTTTTCCAGGTCATATCGGGTGCGTAAAACTCACATTCCCCGGGCCCGAATGCTTTCTTTCCGGTGGTGGACCCGGTACATTACCCGCAGGTTCAGTACCTGCCCCATTACCCTGTTTCCCGAGGTGCCAGCTGCCCGGCATCCATCGCGCCTGCACAGGAGTGCCCGCCACATGGCCACCGACGCCACCGAAAAGAAGGACGCGCCCGAGCCCGAACTCGGCCGCGTCGACCAGTTCTTCGGGATGACCGAGAACAAGACCAACTGGAAGCGCGAGGTCCTCGCCGGGACCACGACCTTCCTCGCGATGGCATACATCCTGGCCGTCAACCCCGGCATCCTCAGCTTCGCGCTGACCGCGGCCGGGGTCGACGCCCCGAACCCCGGCGCGGTCTTCACCGCGACGGCGCTCGCCTCCGCGCTCGGCTGCCTCGTCATGGGCCTGTGGGCCCGCTACCCGATCGCCACCGCCCCCGGCATGGGCCTGAACGCGTTCTTCGCGTTCACCGTGGTCCTCACCCTCGGCATCCCGTGGCAGACCGCGCTGACCGGCACGCTCATCTCCGGCGTCCTGTTCTTCGTCCTCGCCGTCACCGGCGCGCGCGAAGCGATCATCAACGCGATCCCGCCGCAGCTCAAACTGGCCGTCGGGGCGGGCATCGGCCTGTTCATCGCCTTCATCGGCCTCAAGGGCGGCGGCATCGTCGTCGCCTCCGAGGCCACCCTCGTCACCATCGGCGACTTCACCAGCGGCACGGTCCTGCTCACCGTGTTCGGCCTCGTCGCCACCGCGGTGTTCATGGTCCTCGGCTGGAAGGGCGGCGTCTTCTACGGGATGCTCGCCACGCTGGTCCTCGGCGTCCTCACCGGCGTCATCGACTTCAAGCTCGCCGAGGGCTTCACCCCGAACCTCGACTCGTTCGGCGCGGCCTTCACCGGCTTCGAGGACGCCTTCACCGTCCACATGATCGCGGTCATCCTGACCATGCTGTTCGTGGACTTCTTCGACACCGCCGGGACGCTGTTCGCCGTGGCCGGCCAGGCCGGGCTCGTCAAGGACGGCAAGCTCCCGCGCGCCGGGCGCGCCCTCGCCACCGACTCGATCGCCACCTCGGCCGGCGCGGTGCTCGGCACCTCGACCACCACGGCCTACATCGAGTCCACCGCGGGCGTCTCGGTCGGCGGCCGCACCGGCCTCACCGCCGTCACGACCGGCTTCTGGTTCCTCGTGTCGCTCGTGGCGTTCCCGGTGTTCGGCCTCGTCGCCAACAACCCGGCCGTCACCGCGCCCGCGCTCGTCATCGTGGGCGTCCTCATGGCGAAGGCGCTCGGCCAGATCGAATGGGACCGGCTCGAGTACGCGATCCCCGCGTTCCTCATCGTCGCCGTGATGCCTTTGACCTACTCGATCTCGAACGGCATCGCCATGGGCCTGGTGTTCTTCCCGATCATGATGGCCGCGAAGGGCCGCTGGCGCGAAGTGCACCCGATCGCATGGGTCCTCATGCTCGCCTCGATCGGCTACTTCCTCTTCCTGACCGAATAAGCGAACAGCGAAACAGGGCCCGGGAGGCATCCCGGGCCCTGTTTCCGCGTTGTGCGCCTAGGCGGCCCGGCGCAGGGCCTCGGTCAGCTTCAGGCGCGAACCGGTGTACAGCACGCTGCGCTTGTACAGCTGCGAGCCGAGCGCCAGCGCCCCCGAGGCCGCGAGGACCAGCAGCGCGATCGCCGTCACGATCTCCCAGGTCGGGACCGTGGTGATCGCCATCCGGGTGGGCATCGTGATGGCCGAGAACGGCGGCACGATCGACAGGACCTGCGCGAAGGTGCTCGTGGGCGCGTTCAGGGTGAAGATCGCGCCGATGTAGCTCAAGGTGAGCGACATGATGAGCGGGGTCAGCACCGAACCGGACTCCTCCTGGCGGGAGACGAGCGAACCCACGCCGCCCGCGAGCGTCCCGAACAGGACGAGCGCGATGAGCCACCAGCCGATCGTGGAGATCGCCGCGGAGGCCGTGCCCGGCGGCAGGTCGCTCAGCACGCCCGTGGCGGCCGAGACGCCGAGGCCGGCGGCGACCATCGCGACGAGGTTGACCAGGGAGATCACGCCGAGGCCGATGACCTTGCCGCCCAGCAGCTGCCAGGGCTTGAGGCTGGTCAGGAGGATCTCGACGATGCGGCTCGACTTCTCCTCGACCACGCCCATCGCGATGTACTGCACCGGGGTCATGAGCATCATGAACATCATGATCGAGATGACCAGGCCGGTGAAGTAGCTGGTGACCGGGTCGCGTCGCGCCTTCGGCGAGCGTCACGGTCTCGAGCGTCTGCGGGGTGAGCGCCGCGGCGATCTCGGCGTCGCTGAGCCCGGCGTCGGAGAGGTTGGTCTGGACGGTCGCGGCCTGCCAGGCCGAGTCGAGCTGGGTCTGGAGCCCCGTGTCCACGGCTCTCCTCGCTGAAGAGCTTGCCGTCGGCGACGGCGGCGTCCACCGTGCCGTCCTCGACGGCCTTCTCGGCCTCGCCGGCCGAGTCGAACGTGGTGATGTCGAAGCCGCCCATGGCGTCGAGCTGGGCCTCCATCGCGGCGGCGTTCGCCCCGGCGAGACCGACCTTCTCCTTCTCGTCGTCGCCGCCGCCGAGGATCGTGGGCAGTGCCGCGAGCACGCCCACGATGAGGACGGTGACGATGAGGCTGATGACGTTGGCCTTCGAGAGGCCGCGGACGCGGATCTCGCGTCCGGCCACGAGCATCAGACCGCGCAGGCGCGAGGTCTCGGTGTTCTGGGAACTCATCGGGTCACGGCCTCTCGGAAGATCTCGGCGATGGTGGGCTGGTCGTAGGCGAAGTGGGTGACGCGACCGGCCGCGGCGGCGACGCGCAGGACCTCCTGGTCGTCGCCGTCCACCACCAGGTAGTCGTCGCCGTCGCGCGTGACCGTGCCCGGGAACCGGGCGGTGAGGTCCTCGGCGGTCGCCACGCTGACGCGCAGCTGCTTGACCTCCTTGGCCTTGAGCCCCTCCACCGAGCCCGCGGCGATGATCTTGCCGTTGCCGATGATGACCACCGAGTCGCAGAGCCGCTCGATGAGGTCGAGCTGGTGGCTGGAGAAGATCACCGGCGCCCCGGCGGCGGCGCGGTCCTTGAGGGCGGTGCCCATGACGTCGACCGCGATCGGGTCGAGGCCGGAGAACGGCTCGTCGAGGATGAGCGCCTCCGGGTCGTGCACGAGCGAGACCGCGAGCTGGACCCGCTGCTGGTTGCCCAGCGAGAGGTCCTGCACGAAGTCGCCGGACCGGTCGGTGAGGTTCAGCTGCTCCAGCAGTTCGGCGGCCGCGCGCTTGGCCTCGGCGCGGCTCATGCCGTGGAGCTCGCCGAAGTAGGCGATCTGCTCGCCGGTCTTCATCTTGGGGTAGAGCCCGCGCTCCGAGGGCATGTAGCCGAAGCGGCGGCGCTGTTCGACGCCGAGCGGGGATCCGTTGTAGACGATCTCGCCGGCGTCGGCGGCGAGGACGCCCATGGCGATGCGCATGGTGGTGGTCTTCCCGGCGCCGTTCGCGCCGACGAACCCGACCACTTCTCCGGGGGCGGCCGAGAGCGACACCCCGTCGAGGGCAACGGTGTCGCCGAACCGCTTGTGCAGGTCCTTGATTTCGAGCATGGCTTCACCCTAGAACCGCCCCGGACGGGAATCCTCCGCCTTGAGAGTGATTCCGGTTCGGCGCGTTCCTTCGCGAGGACTAATCGCGTCGGCTCCGGGGCCTTCCGGAACGCGAGTCCTCGCCGATGCCGGGTCGTGCGCGGCCTTGGCGCAGAATGCCGATTCGTCCTCTTCCGCAGCATGAAAGCGCCTAATCTGGGCCCGGACCCGGACCGACTCGCCAACGCCGAAGCACCAGTTCGATCACACCGACGGCGACACGAGAAGACGCGGCCACGCGCTGGCCCGAGCGAAGGAGATCTATGCGGCCTGCGGACGGCGACTCGACCCCGCTGAACTCCCCGATCGCCTCGCGGTGGTCCTTGCAGCAGGAGGCGATGTCGTCCAAGGCCGGATCGTCCTGGAGACCTGTCGGCGGGGCATCGAAGTGCTCCGCGCCGCCTTCGACCGCGCCGTCCCCGACGCCGCTCGCCTCGATGCCGTGGCCGCAACCCTCCCGCCCGCCGACGAAGCCCGCCGGGAGGCCGCCCACCTGGCCGCCGCCGGAACACCGGTAGCGGAACCTCGGTGAACGGATCCCGATCCGAGTACGGACCGGTCGGCCCGGGTTAGCGGACGTTCGGTGATCGGAGCCGACCGATCCGAATGAGGACCGGTCGGCCCGTTCGCTCACTCGAGCGGGGCGAGCCGCCACAGCGAGGTGATTTCCTTACTGCGTTCGGCGTGGAGCGGGTCGCGGGTGTTCGCGGAACGCGGGTGGCGCGGCCGGGTGGAACTCTGGTCGATGACCCGGAGTCCCGCACGCGCAATGGCGTCGAGCAGGTCGCCGCGGCTGCGGAGTCCGAGGTGTTCGGCGAGGTCGGAGAGGATGAGCCAGCCTTCGCCGCCGGGGTTCAGGTGGCCGGGGAGGCCGGTGAGGAAGTCGCGGAGCATGGCGCCGTCCGGGTCGTAGACGCCCTGTTCGAGCTCGGAAGTGGGCCGTCCCGGCAGCCACGGCGGGTTGCATACGACCAGGTCGGCGCGCCCGTCCGGGTAGAGGCGGGGGCCGGCCACGTCGACGCGTTCGCCGAAGCCGAGCCGCTGCATGTTGTCCTCGGCGCAGGCGAGTGCGCGGGGCCCGATGTCCGTCGCCACGACCCGCGGAACACCCCGTTGGGCGAGGACGGCGGCGAGCACGCCGGTGCCCGTCCCCAGGTCGAACGCGGTCGACGCCCCGCTCGGCAGCGGTGCGGCCGCGACGAGGTCGATGTACTCGCCCCGCACCGGCGCGAACACGCCGTAATGCGGGAAGACGCTCCCGCCGAGCGCGGGAACCGGCACGCCGTTGCGCCGCCACTGGTGGGCGCTGAGCACGCCCTGCAGCTCGGTGAACGCGACGGCCGTGGCCTCGGCCGGGGGACCGTACGTCTCCGTGCAGGCCTGGCGCACATCGGGAGCGCGGCGCAGGTCGAGGGTGTGGTCCGCTTCGATGAGCACGAGCAGCCGCCCCAGGAGGCGGGCGCGGCGGCCTTGGTGTTCGCGGTGCAGGCGGAAGGCTTCGGCGGCGGTGCGGTGGTCGAGCGAAGGCTGACCGTTCCGGCGGTCGATGGCGCGCAGCAGCTGGCGGGCGTTGTGGAAGTCGCCCCGCCACAGCAGCGCGGTGCCTTGGCGGGCCAGGCGGTACGCCTGGTCCGCCTTCGTCCGGTCATTGACGACGACCACGTGCTCCGGAGGCGGGGTCGCGTTCTCGGAATGCCAACGGGCGGTAAGGGAAATGTCTGATTCGGTCCAGCGGATGGCGGACACGGTGTGCTCCTCGAGATCGAAACTGCGCGGACGGCGGCGCTTCGATCGGGAGCACGACAGTCGGTCCGGCCGGTCGGCCGGGACATCAGATCAACGAATGTCGGCTAGCGCTCCCGCGTCGAAGCGCGGAAGGGCTTGTCGATCAGAACCATGCCGAGACCCACTACAGGTCCTTCATCCGAGGAACCCCAGTCTCCCACAACCCCCGAACCGGCCGCTCCCGGCGGGAACGGTCGCGACAAGTGCGGCTCAGCTCGGAGCCGGAGCCGGGCGAAGCTCACTCCCGGAGGACCGAGACACCCGCGGACGGCCACGGCATAACCTCGTCGAGGACTGCAGCACGCAACATCTGCAACGAGATCGAAGAGGGAACCCCATGCCCCAGGTCGTCATCGTCGACATCGACGGCACCGTCGCCCTTCGCCTCGGCGAAGGCGCCCGGTCGCCCTACCACTTCCACCGCGTCGGCGAGGACGCGCCGAACACGGCCGTCATCACCGTCGTCGAGGCACTCGCGAAGGCCGGGAACCGCATCGTGTTCCTCTCAGGCAGAGACGAAGTGTGCCGCGCCGACACCCTCGCTTGGCTCAGGCGCCACGTCGACATCCCCGACTTCGACCTCCACATGCGGAGGTCCGGCGACCAGCGCCGCGACTCGATCGTCAAACGCGAGATCTACGACGCACGCCTCGCGGGCAGCGACATCCTCTGCGTCATCGACGACCGCGACCAGATCGTCCGCATGTGGCGCGACGACCTGAACCTGACCTGCCTCCAAGTCGCCTACGGCGACTTCTAGCAAACCTCTTCGACAGTTTCGAGCGGCTGCGCGATCAGGGGGGCTGGCGGCGAGCGTGGTGGTTTGTTGCTTGACCGCTGTTGCGATCGCGGCCGTGTCGTTTCGGAGGACGGCGCCGGTCACTGCTGCCGATTGGAGCCAACTGAGGTAGTAGTCGTCGCGGGAGCCGAGTTCGGGGTCAGGTCGGCGGTGCATTCGAAGTGGACGGTCACGCCGAGCTCGACGGTCTTGGTCTGCGAGCAGGTGGCGTCGCCGACGTCGGCGACGCCGGTCGAGATCGTGCCGGTGAACTCCACGACGGGGCTGTACGCCTGGGCCACGCCGATCGACTCCTCGAAGCTGATGTCGGCCTCGACGGTGCACACCAGCACATCGCAGACCGCGTTCTCGTTCACGACGGTGTCGTCGGCGGAGAAGTTGGCGAAGAACAGGACTTCGCTCCACTCGCCGCTCAACGCGGCCAGGTCCTCGCCGAACCGGAGGATCTGCTCGGCGCCGACCGCCCGCGGGTCGACGGTGCCCGTGAAGCTCCCCGTGCCGTTCAAAGCGGTGACCTCGACGTCCTCGATCAGCTCGATCGCGCCGTCCTCGGCGAGGTAGACGGTGCCGCCGCCGACCGCCAAGGGGTAGACCGCGACGCCGTCCAGATCCACGACCTGCGGCCGGGGTTCGCGATACGCCCCTGACTCTCGATGGCGTAGGCGAGGGCTTCGGCGTAGACCGTCGGCGCCAGGATTTCCCCGGGCGTGAACCAGAGCGAATCGCCGATGAAGGACCAGGAGCGCCCCGAGGTCGTGGGAAGGTCCTCCCGGTAGATGTCGATGCAGCCGGGCCCGATGTCGACGAACGTTCCGGCCGCCGTCTGCCCGACCCGGCAGTCCCAGTCGTAGGGCCAGTCCTCGACGGCTTGATGTTCCCCATCGCCAGGCCGTCGGACGTGACCTGCCAGGAGACCGCCGCCGCGTGCGTCTCGGTGAGGCCGAGCAGTTCGGGCATCGGGTGTCTCCTGAGATTCGATTCGGACCCCGGCATTGCAGATCCGGCCGTCACCGATCCGTCATGAATCGCTCCCGCGCGATTGGGGCGCTGCGGCTCGGGCATCCCGATCTCGGTCGATTCGCCCCGGGAGCAGCCGATCGCGGGAGAATGAGGCCGACAGGCCCTAGGGGAGCCGGAGGCGCTCATGAGCAAGGCACCGTTCGTCATCGTCGGGGGCGGCCTCGCCGCGGGCAAGGCTGCGCAGACGCTCCGCGAGGAAGGTTACGACGGCGACCTCGTGGTCGTCACCGGGGAGGCCCACCGGCCGTACGAGCGGCCGCCGCTCTCCAAGGACTACCTGCGCGGCGAGGCCGACCGCTCGGCCGTGTTCACCATCGACGAGGACTGGTACGCCCAGAACGCCGACCTGCGGACCGGCGAGCCCGCCACCGGGCTCGATCCCTCGGCGCGGAAACTCACGTTGGCCGACGGGTCGACCGTCGACTACGAGAAACTGCTGCTCGCCACCGGCTCCAGCCCGCGCCCGCTGCCCATCCCCGGCGCGGACCTCCAGGGCGTGCACCTGCTGCGCACCGTCGAGCAGTCCGATCTGCTCGCGTCGTCGGTGAAGAACGCCGAGCACGTCGCGATCGTCGGAGACGGCTGGATCGGCATGGAAGTCGCCGCCTCCACCCGCCAGATGGGCCGCGAGGTCACCGTCTTCGGCCTCGGCGCGCAGCCGCTCGAACGCGTGCTCGGCCCCGAGATGGGGCTCGTCTTCGGCAGGCTTCACACCGACCACGGCGTGGACCTGCTGCGGCGCACCCAGGTCGCCAAGATCCTCGGCGAGGACGGGCGCGCGGTGGGCGTCGAGACCGACGACGGGCGCCGTGTCGCGGCCGACGTGGTGCTGCTCGCCGTCGGCGCCACCCCCAACACCGGTCTCGCGGTCGAGGCCGGGATCAACCTGCGCCCCAAGGACCTCGGCGGCGGCGTCGCAGTGGACGGGACCCTGCGCACGAGCGGCCCCGAGATCTGGGCCGCCGGCGACCTCGCGAGCATCCCCTCGGTCCGCTACGGGCGTCCGATCCGGGTCGAGCACTGGCAGACCGCGCTCGACACGGGGCCGCACGCCGCGAAGGCGATGCTCGGGTCCGAGGAGGCCTACGACAAGCTGCCGTATTTCTTCACCGACCAGTACGACCTGGGCATGGAGTACCTCGGGTTCGTGGCGGGCCCGGACGCCTACGACGAGGTCGTGGTCTCCGGCTCGATCGAGTCGCTCGAGTTCGTGGCGTTCTGGACCAAGGCCGGCCGGGTGCTCGCGGCGATGGCCGTGAACACCTGGGACCGCATGGCCGAGGTCGAAGAGCTCATCCGCGCGAGCGAGCCGCCGGGCACCGAAGCGCTGCAGTCATTCCGGTGACGTGACCAGGAACGGCCGCAGCAGTTCCGGCACCGATTCGTCGGCGAAGTCGAGGATCTCGTGCTCGTCGGCGTCGATCACCGAGTAGTAGCCCTTGCCCGCGGCGGTGGTCGCGTCCAAGGTCATCAGGCCCATGCGTTTCTGGAACACCGACTGGGTGAGGCGCCAGCCGATGATCCCCGAGCGGTCGAGGTGCACTGTGGCGCGCCGGGTGCTGCCGCGCCGCGAGACGAGGTAGCCGCGGTGCTGTCCGTGGCCGAGCGACCGGTACGAGTCGATGGCCGTCCACACGGCGAAGGCCGAACTCAGCACGGCCGTCAAGACGACGCCCGCGCTCAGCAGCGCCGGAAGTGACCACAGTAGATGGACGGTGACGGCGCCGACCACGAGCACGATCACCGTCACCGCGGCCCAGCGCAGGCGCCGCGTCAAGGCGGTCCTGGGGTGCCCGGTCAGGTCGGTCTCGATCGGGCCGATCACCGCTTCGGCTGCGGCCGTGGTGTGTTCGAGCGGAGCGGCCGGCACGAGGGTGCTCAGGTCGCTGCCCTCCTGGTCGGTCTTGAGCCCGATGGCGACCACGTCGAGGCGGCCCGCGCCCGCGGTGCGCACGCCCAGCGGTTCGACGATCTCGACGCCCCGGATGCGCTCCTCCTCGAGGCTGAGGGACCGCGAGATCATGAGGCCGCGCCGCACCCGCAGGGTGCCGCCGGGTTCGCGGTCGAGCCGGTGGTTCCACCAGGCCTCGCCTTGCAGGACGAGGCTGGCGACCGCGCCGAAGAGGAGGAGCGCGGCGAGGCCGATCGTGAGCACCGGCCAGGGCCCGTGCTCCCGCACCAGGTCGCCGACGATCTCCACGGGCAGGCTGCCTTTGCCGAACCAGTCGGCGACCTGGAAGATCGCGCCGACCGCGACGCCGGCGAGCATCGGGGTGAGGAACGAGAGCGGCGCGTACTTGAGCCAGCCCGGTTCCCAGGTGGCGAGGCGCCGCTCGCCGTCCGCTCCGGTCGCGGCGGTGCCGCGCCGCAGCAGTGCGCCGCGGAGCCGGTCGGCCTCGGCCTTGTCGACCGAGTCGAGCGAGAGGGTCTGCTCGTTCGCGGACCCCGATCCGCTGCCGGTCTCGCCGGTGCCGACCTTGACCTTCGTGAGGCCGAACATGCGCTCGATCGGGTTGGAGGCGAGGTCGACGGAGCGGATGCGTTCGCGCGCGAGGGAACGGCGGCGTTTGAAGAGGATGCCCGAGGTCATCTCGACGCGGGAGTCGGTGACGCGGTAGCGGGTGGTGCGCAGGCGGATCGCCTCCAAGGCGACCACGACGCCGATGACCAGCGCGGCACCGGGCACGACGAAGGCGAGCGCGATGAGCCATGAGGTCCCGGAGGCGATGCCGATCGCCGCGGGCACCCCGGCGGCGACCATCGTTCCGGCCATGAACAGGGCCGTGACCTTCAGCCCGTCGCGGTGGAGGCGCAGCCAGGGCGTCTCGGTCTCGGCGGGGTCCATGTCGATGGTGGCGAACTGCTCCTCGCTCATGTCGCGTCCCCCGGGGTGGCGTCGGTCAGCTCGGTGAGGCGCTCGGCGAGCGCCGCGGCCTGCTCCTGGTCGAGCCCTTCGAGGTTCACCGCGCCCGCCGAAGACGCGGTCGTGACGACCACAGTGGACAATCCGAAGGAGCGTTGGAGCGGGCCCTGCGTGGTGTCGACGGTCTGGATGCGCGACATCGGGGCGATGCGCCACGTGCGCCAGAAGAATCCGGTGAGCGCGTAGACGGCCGTGTCGGTGACCTCCCAGCGGTGGACGCGGTGCCACCACACGGGCAGGGCGAGCGTGGCGGCGAGGCCGATCACGAGGATGACGGCGGCCGGGCCGAGGAGCCACAGGCGGGCGGGGGCGATGAGGAGGCCCAGCACCGCGAGCGGGAGCACGAGGATCCCGGTGGTGATCGCGAGTTGCGTTCGCCACCAAGGGCGCACGCGGGGATCGAACTGGTGCTGGGGCGGACGCAGGGTCGTCCTGGAAGCGGTCATGCCCCGAATCGTAGTTTCCGAGGTGGGTTCGGGCTTCCGACTCGGGGTGGATTTTGCTCGGGTTTGCGTCATACCAAGGTACCGATGCGAATGGACAGGGGACGGGGAGGCCGAACGGCGCAGCCGGGCCGTCCGAGGCGCTTCAGGCCTTTCGCGGCCAAGCGTGACCGATCGAGGGGCGGGCGGTTTGCCCGTGTCGACGCCGGGCATCCCGAATGTGCGTGCGCCGCGGGGGTGCGCGCGGCAATGGGGGGAGTCAGCGATGACACAGCTACCGGCACGGCGGAGTTCGTCCGATCCGATGCACATGATGGACGACTTCACCAATTACATGAACCGAATGATGGGCCCGTATTTCGCGGGGTTCGAGACGGGCGAGGAGGTCTGGGCGCCGACGGCGGATGTGACCGAGAACGACGACGCCTACCACGTCGACATCGACCTGCCCGGCGTCGACAAGGGCGACATCACGGTCGACATCGAGGGCCAGGAGCTCACGGTGAGCGGCGAGTCCAAGAAGTTCGAGCACATGGAGGGATCCGCCCGCCGCTTGACGCGGCGCACCGGGAAGTTCGAGTTCGCGCTGCGCCTGCCGCACGCGATCGACACGAACGGGTGCACCGCCGAGCTCACCGACGGGGTCCTGTGCATGACGATCCCGAAGACGTCGTCTCCGGGTCACAAGAAGATCGAGGTCACGTAGCGAAGAAGGCCCGCGGGAACCGCGGGCCTTTCTGATGGGCGTCCATCGAGTGCTACTCGACGGCGCCAGTGCTATCCGACGGCATAGGTGTCGATCTCGGCGAGTTCGGCGTCGGTGAAGTCGAGGTTGGCGAGTGCGCCGATGTTGTCCTCGAGCTGCTTGACGCTGCTGGCGCCGATGATGACGCTGGTCATGCGGTCGTCGCGCAGGGCCCAGGCGAGGGCGGTCTGCGCGAGCGACTGGCCGCGCCGCCCGGCGATGTCGTTGAGGGCGCGCACGCGCGCCATCTTGGCCTCGTCGAGGGCGTCCTCGTTGAGGAAGACGCTGGTGCGCACGCGGGAGTCCGCGGGGATGCCGCCGAGGTACCGGTCGGTGAGGAGCCCCTGCGCCAGGGGGCTGAACACGATGCAGCCCGCGCCGACCTCTTCGAGCGCGTCGAGGAGCCCGTCGCGTTCGGTCCAGCGGTTGAACATCGAGTACGACGGCTGGTCGATCAGGAGCGGCGTGCCGAGGTCCTTCAGGATCGCGGCGGCCTGGCGCACCTGCTCGGCGTTGTAGTTCGAGACGCCCACGTACAGGGCCTTGCCCGAGCGCACGATCGCGTCGAGCGCGCCCATGGTCTCCTCGAGCGGGGTCTCGGGGTCGGGGCGGTGGTGGTAGAACACGTCCACGTAGTCGAGGCCCATGCGCTGCAGCGACTGGTCGAGCGAGGAGACGAGGTACTTCCGCGAGCCCCAGTCGCCGTAGGGGCCGTCCCACATCCCGTACCCGGCCTTGGAGGAGATCACGAGCTCGTCGCGGTAGGGCCGCAGGTCGTCCGCGAGAATGCGGCCGAAGTTCTCCTCGGCGCTGCCGGCGGGCGGGCCGTAGTTGTTGGCGAGGTCGAAGTGGGTGACGCCCAGGTCGAAGGCGCGGCGCACGATCGCGCGCTGGGTCTCGAGGGGCCGGGTGTGGCCGAAGTTCTGCCACAGGCCGAGGGAGATGGCGGGCAGCTTCAGGCCGCTGCGTCCGGAGCGGCGGTACTGCATGTTCTCGTAGCGGTCGTCCGCGGGGAGGTGAGTCACGAGTGCAGCCTATCCCGTCCGGCAAGCGCTATATGCAAGGTGAACGGCAGGTGACCGGCTAGGCGTGCGGGTCGAACTTGTAGCCGAGGCCTCGAACGGTGACGAGGTGGCGCGGCTTGCCCGGCTCGGGCTCGATCTTGGAGCGCAGGCGCTTGACGTGCACGTCGAGGGTCTTGGTGTCGCCCACGTAGTTGGCGCCCCAGACCCGGTCGATGAGCTGGCCGCGCGTGAGGACCCGCCCGGCGTTGCGCAGCAGCATCTCCAGCAGCTCGAACTCCTTGAGCGGCAGCTGCACGTCGCCGCTGTTCACCGTGACGGTGTGGCGGTCCACGTCCATGCGCACGGGCCCGGCCTCGAGCACGGTGACGATCGGGTCGTCCGGCTCGGCGGAGCGGCGCAGGACCGCCCTTATACGGGCCACGAGCTCGCGGGAGGAGTACGGCTTGGTGATGTAGTCGTCGGCCCCCAGCTCCAGGCCCACCACCTTGTCCACTTCGGAGTCACGGGCGGTGACCATGATGATCGGCACGTTCGAGTGCGCCCGCAGCTCGCGGCACACCTCGGTGCCGGACTTCTCGGGCAGCATCAGGTCGAGCAGGACCACGTCGGCCCCGGCGCGCTCGTACTCCTTGATGGCGGCGTCGCCGTCGGCCGCGACGGCCACCTCGAAGCCCTCCTTGCGGAGCATGTAGGAGAGGGCATCGGAGAACGATTCCTCGTCTTCAACTACGAGCACGCGGGTCACGAGTGAACCTTCCTAACGGCCGGCTTGCTGGGTTGTTCCGATTTCATCCGAGTCCGGTGCCGTGGCGTCGGACGGAAGGGAACGAGCAGGCAACATCAAGGTAAACACTGATCCAGCTTCGGGCATACTGGACACTTCGACGCGGCCTCCGTGGTTGACCGCCACGTGCTTGACGATGGCCAGGCCGAGCCCGGTGCCGCCGGTCGAACGCGAGCGCGCCGCGTCCACACGGTAGAACCGCTCGAAGATCCGGTCCAGCTCTTCGGCCGGAATCCCGATCCCCTGGTCGCGCACGGCGATGGACACCATCTGCACGCCCGCCAGGTGACCGGTGGGGGAGGCGATCGAGGTCGCGACCTCGACCGACGTGTCGTCAGGTGAATAGGAGATGGCGTTGCCCACGAGGTTCTTCACCGCGGTCACCAGTTGCGGCTCCGAACCGAGGACCTCGGCGCCCCTGACGCCGGAGTACTTGAGCTCGATGCCCTTCTCCTCGGCGGCGATGCGGGTCTGGTCGAAGGCCTCGGCCACGATCCGGTCGACCTCGACGGGCTCGGGGTCGGGCAGCTTCTCCGCGCCCTGGAGCCGCGAGAGCTCCAACAGGTCGCTGACCAGGTGGTTCATGCGCACGGATTCGGACTGGATGCGGGAGGCGAAGCGCGCTGCGGCGTCCGGGTCCTCGGCGGCGTCCTTCAGCGCCTCGGCGAGGATCTGCATCGCGCCGACGGGGGTCTTCAGCTCGTGGCTGATGTTCGCCACGAAGTCGCGGCGCACCCGCTCGACGCGGTGGAGCTCGGAGATGTCCTGGAACTCGGCCACCGACACGCCGTCGGCCATCGGGGTGATGCGGACGCTCACGGCGCTCGGCTCGCCCATGACCTGCTTGGGGACCTCGACTTCGGCGTCCCGGTAGCGGCCCGAGCGCCGCGCCTGCGCGAGCAGGGCCCGCAGGGTCAGCGAGATGATCTCGTGGTCGTCGACCAGGCCCAGGTCGCGGGCGGCCCGGTTCGTGTAGAGGACGCGGTTGTGGTCGTCGACCAGGCAGACGCCGGTGCGCAGCAGGTCGGTCGCCGCCTCCCACGGGCGGGAGTCGGCGGCGGGGGCGGTGCGGATCTCGGGACGGGGCGTCTGTCGGGTCCGCAGGAGCGCGGAGGCGGCGGCGCCGAACGCGGCTCCCGCGGCCAGGCCGGTGAGGACGCGGCCTGCGCTTCTGCGCAGGTTCGCGAGCGGCGACGATTCTTTGTGGGCCACGACCCCAGCCTAAGCGCGAAACGGCCCGGCGTCGAACGCCGGGCCGTAACGCACGTCATCTGCTGTTAACGCAGAGTGCGCATTAGGGTTATTTCTTCCC
Organism: uncultured Actinomycetota bacterium; assembly: GCA_963740955.1. Lineage (GTDB taxonomy): Bacteria > Actinomycetota > Actinomycetes > Mycobacteriales > Micromonosporaceae > Glycomyces. The sequence goes on along the minus strand of CAVUGC010000019.1, from coordinate 798,209 downwards.
CTGGGCGGCGACCTTGGCGGCGGCCTCGGCGGCCGCATCGGGGTCGAGGTACTCGCCGCCGACCTTGACCGGCTTCAGGGTCTCGGCGTCCAGCTCGTACTTGAGCGGCATGCCGGTGGGGATGTTCAGCTTGACGACGGCCTCGTCGGTCATCCCGTCGAGGTGCTTGACCAGGGCGCGCAGCGAGTTGCCGTGGGCGGCGACGAGCACGGTCTTCCCGGCCTTGAGGTCGGGCACGATCCCGTCGTACCAGTAGGGGAGCATCCGCTCGAGGACGTCCTTGAGGCATTCGGTGCCGGGGCGCACCTCGGGGGCGAGGTCGGCGTAGCGCGCGTCGCCGTCCTGCGAGTACTTGGAGCCGGCCTCGATCACGGGCGGCGGCACGTCGTAGGAGCGGCGCCAGATCGTGAACTGCTCCTCGCCGAACTCGGCGAGGGTCTCGGCCTTGTCCTTGCCCTGGAGCGCGCCGTAGTGGCGCTCGTTCAGGCGCCAGGAGCGCTTGACGGGGATCCAGGAGCGGTCGGCCTCGGCGAGCGCCAGCTCGGAGGTGTTGATGGCGCGGCGCAGCAGGGAGGTGTGCACGACGTCGGGCAGCAGCCCGGCCTCGGCGAGCAGCCGCCCACCGCGGCGGGCCTCGTCCTCGCCGGACGCCGACAGCTTCACGTCGACCCAACCGGTGAACAGGTTCTTGGCGTTCCATTCGCTTTCGCCGTGGCGAAGCAGCACGAGAGTAGCGGTCATACCCCTATCCTGCCGCGTCGAGCACCACCCTGCCGCCCGGTCAAGCCACAGGTGTGGCGGGCGTCGCCTCCTCACCGACCGTCCGCCCGGCAGTGAGCACCGCCGGCGAATTCGTGTCACCCGGCAGTGACGCAAATTCGATACGATGCGGCAAGCCCGACTGTCCACCCGAGTTTCCGAGGCCCCATGGGATTTGGGGATTCCGGCGAGCGGGCCGGCCTGATCGGGCATTGAGACCGGCGAGGGCCCCGGTGCTAGCCGTTGCCGGCGCCCGGGTCTTTCTCGTTTTCGAACGGGAGAGTCGCGGTTTCGGCGTCGCCCTCGCCTGCAAGGGGATCCTTCTCGTTCTCGGGTGTGGGGCTCGCACCGCCGGTCGGACCCGCGCCGTCGGTGGGGTCGGCTGCGGCGGTCGTTTCCGCGACGCTCGTCGTGGCCTCGGGTTCGAGGATGCCGCCGTCCTCCGCTGCGGAGGCGTCCCAGACGACGCCGTCGTCCGGGTCCGCAGCGGGTTCGCTCGGCTCCGCGGGGTGCCCGAGCCGGTACGCCGCGATCACGACCGCCACTGCCGCGAGGAGCGCGCCGGCGCCGGCGAGCGCCGTGCGGACTTTCGATCGGGCTGCAGGCTCGTCCGCCATCGCGTTCCCTCCGGTTCGGTGCGGCCGGTGCGCCGTCCCTACAGAGACGTGCAAAGTGGCCGGACCGGTTGCCCGGTTCAGTCGCGGGGCTTGAGGTGCTCGAAGGCTTCGAGGTTCTTCGTGGACTCGCCGTGAGCGAGGCGCCAGCGCCATTCCTCCTTGATGGAGGTGGCGAAGCCGGTCTCGAGGATCACGTTGAACACCTCGTCGGCGGCGGTGAGGACCTGGCCGAGGATGCGGTCGAGCTCTTCCACGTCGATCGCGCGGTGCGGGAAGCGGCCGACCAGGTGGATGTCACCGGCCTCGTCGATCGCGAACGCCACGCCGTAGAGCCTGCCGTTGCGGCGCAGCAGTTCTGCCCAGACCTGCTCATGGTGCTCCTCGGGGCGGCGGGCGACGAAGGCCTCGACGCGGAGCGCGTGGTCCTCGACCACGAGGCCGCACGCGATGCTGCGCTTGCGCTCGCCCGGCATGGCGACCACCACCGAAAGAGGGCTGTCGGGCCGGTATTCGACGCCGATCTCGTCCAACGCCGCCTTGAGTTGCTCGATCACCGGTTCAGCGTAATCGCCTGGGAGCGCATGAGGAGCGCGCGGCGGTAGGCGCTGCCGAGCCCTTCGGCGGTGGCCTGCCAGGAGAAGAGCGCGGCGTGGGTGCGGGCGCCGGCGGCGAGGCGTTCGCGCAGGGCGCCGTCGCCCATGAGGCGGCCGAGGGCCGCGGCCCAGTCGTCGCTCGAATGCGAGTCGACGAGGACCCCCGAGGTGCCGTCGTTGACGGCGGTGGTCAGGCCGCCGACCTTCGCGGCGATGACCGGCGTGCCGGTGGCCTGCGCTTCGAGTGCGACGAGGCCGAACGACTCGTTGTAGCTGGGCACGGCGACGGCGTCGGCGGCCCGGTAGACCTGCGCGAGCGCCTCGCCCGAGCGGGGGGTGCGCCACTGGACGCGGTCGCCCAGGCCGAGTTCCCCGGCGAGCTTCGGCAGCCAGTACAGGTCGGTGTTCGAGGGCCCGCCGACGAAGACGGGGACGATGCGCTCGGCGAGGCCGGGGTCGGTCTCGCGCAGGCGCGCGAGGCCGCGCAGGAGCACGTCGGGGGCCTTCGCGGGCTGGATGCGGCCGACGAACGCGACGACGAGGGCGTTCTGGGGCAGGCCGAGCGCCTGGCGGGCGGCGTAGCGGTCGCCGGGGCGGAAGACCCCGAGGTCCACGCCGGGGTGGATGACCTCCACGCGGCGCGTGTCCGCGTTGTAGTAGCGGTGCAGCTCTTCGGCTTCGGCGGTGGTGTTGGCGATGAGGAGGTCGGCCTCGGTGGTGATCTGCTCCTCGCCGACGACGCGGCCGATCGGCTCGGGCGAGTCGCCCTCGGCGAGCTGCGCGTTCTTCACCTTCGCGAGGGTGTGGAAGGTCTGGACGAGCGGCACGCCCCAGCGGTCGGCCGCGACCCACGCGGCCTGGCCGGAGAGCCAGTAGTGGGCGTGGATGAGGTCGTAGTGGCCGGGCCGGTTGCGGGCCTCGGCGCGCAGGAGCCCGCCGGTGAACGCGCACAGCTGGGTCGGCAGATCGTTCTTCGAAAGGCCCTCGAAGGGACCGGCGGGGATGTGGTGGACGAGCACGCCGGGCGCGGCCTCGACCGTCGGCGGCTCATCGGAGCAGGTGGCGCGCGTGAAGACCTCGACCTCCACGCCCGAGCGCGCGAGTTCGCGGGCGGTGTTGAGCACGTACACGTTCATGCCGCCGGCGTCGCCCGTACCGGGTTGGGCGAGTGGAGAGGTGTGCACGGAGACCATCGCCACGCGGCGCACGGTCTGCTTGCGGCATCGGGCCCTGAAGGCCGGTGTGCGCCGTTGGTGCATGTGTAAGTCCTCTCCCCGCGGTTGCCCGTCCCCTGGAGCAACGCGCAAAACCCTCGCAATCCTTCCGTGTCCGGGTGTACGGACACAACCGCCGCAAGCGCGAGAGTGACCAACTCCGCAAACAGTCAAGTCGAAAAACGACATCGAGGTGCAGGCCCCCACTCGGGGGACAAGCCAGAATTTCCTTCGCGACACGACCCGGAATGAGCCTCAAATCCGGGCAAGTCGTCCATGATGGGGATACTTGTCATCACAGGGGGGAGACAACACCATGAGCACTGCCACCGTGCCCGCCGCCAGGCAGCCCACGATGTCACCGGTGTCCAAATTCGGCGCCACGCACTCGCTTCGGCGCCTGCCCGTCCAGGAACGCTCTGCCGCGCGCGTGCGTCGGATGCTCGACGCCGCCGCCGACCTGATCGAGGAGGTCGGCTACGACCGGCTCTCGACCACCGCCATCGCCCAGCGCGCCGACGTCGCCATCGGCTCGGTCTACCAGTTCTTCGGGGACAAGCGCTCGCTTGCCGAAGCGCTGAGCCAGCGCTACATCGACCTCTACTTCGAGCGCCTCGCCGCCCGATTCGACGCCGAACCGCCCGCCGACTGGCGCGGCGGGGTCGAGGCCGCCATCACCGAGTACGTCCACATGTACCGGACCGCACCGGGCTTCCGCGTGCTTCACCTGGCCGACGCCATCGACCCGGGCCGGGCCGACGCCGTCACCACCGGCGGCGACGTCATCGCCGACCAGATCCTCGCCGGACTCGCCCACCGCTTCGGCATCGGCGGGGACGACGAGCTCAACAAGACCGTCACCGTCGCCGTCGAGACCGGGCAGGCCCTGGTCCGCCTGGCCTTCCGCCGCGACCCCGACGGCTGCGCCGCCTCGATCACCGAGGCCAACAGCGTCGTCTGCGACTACCTCGCGCGCCGCCTCTGAGCGGAGCCCGCCGTCGGGCCTCCAGATACGACACGGGTATCCGGAGGCCCTTCCGCCTCGCGAGTGAACAATGTTCTCGGCTCCCGCCTCGCCCGGGGCCTGCGAACAGCGCCACGGCCTGTCGCAGGCCACTCAACCGACCGCGCCGAGACAGGAGGCCGCGCCGGGCCGACTAGTCTCGTAGTCGACCCGGTGCGGTCTTTGACTTTCGAGGAGCAGCATGGCGAACACCCTTGCCGACATCCAGACGGTGCTGCGGATCCGCCCGTTCAGACGCCTGTGGACCGTCCTCGGACTGGCCTCCTTCGGCGACTGGCTGGCGCTGTTCGCCACCGCGGGATTCGCGCAGTCCCTGTTCGACGACCCCGCGGCCAAAGGCGCGGCGTTCTCGGCCACCATCGTGCTGCGCCTCCTGCCGTCCCTCGTCCTCGGCCCGGTCGCCGGCGTCTTCGCCGACCGCTTCGACCGCCGCAAGACCATGGCCGCCTGCGACGTCGCGCGCTTCCTGCTCATCGCCTCGGTCCCCACCGTCTACCTCGTCTCCAACTCCACCGCGATCACCGTGGCATGGCTCGCCATCGCCCAGCTGTGCATCGAAGGCGCCGTCCTCATCTGGTCCCCCGCGAAGGAAGCGGCCGTCCCGAACCTGCTCCCCCCGGAGAAGTACGAGGCCGCCAACCAGCTGAGCCTCGCCACCACGTACGGGATCGCCCCGCCCCTCGCCTTCGCCGTCCTCGCCATCCTCGAACGCGGCTCGGGCGTCTGGGCCAACCTCGGCCCCTGGGCCGAACCGATGGTCCTGGCCCTCTACCTCACCGCGGCCATGTTCGGCATCCTCGCCGTCACCGTCTACTTCTTCATCCCGCAGATCTCCGGGCGCTACGGCACCGTCGCCGCCAAGACCTCCAGCGTCTGGAACGACTTCGTCGAAGGCTGGACCTACCTGCGCACCTCCGAACGCGTGCGCGGCCTCATCCTCGGCATGCTCGGCGCGTTCAGCGGCGCGGGCATCCTCATCGGCGTCGGCACCGTCTACGCCACCACCCTCGACGCCGGCGACGCCGCCTTCTACCTCCTCGCGGTCTTCCTCTTCCTCGGCCTCGGCGCCGGCATCGCCCTCGGCCCCAAGCTCATCGGCGAACTCTCCCGCCTGCGCTGGTTCGGCATGAGCATCGTCCTCGCCGGCACCGGCCTCGCCCTCGACGCCGTCGCCCCCTGGCTGTGGGTCGCGATCCTCGGCTCCGTCGTCATCGGCCTCGGCGCCGGCATGGCCTTCCTCGCCGGGATCACCCTGCTCCAGCGCGAGACCGAAGACGAGATCCGCGGCCGCATGTTCGCGTTCATCGCCGTCTCGGCCCGCGTCATCCTCATGCTCGCCATGACGATCTCCGCGCCTCTCGCCGGCTGGCAGGCCGCCCGCCAGATCGACCTCGGCTTCACCGAAGTCCAGCTCTCCATGAGCCGCATCCTCCTGTTCGTCGCCGCCGCCCTCGTCGCCTGGCTCGGCGTCACCGCCTTCAAATCCATGGACGACAAACCCGGCGTGCCCGTCTTCGCCGACCTCTGGTCCTCCCTGCGCGGACGCCCGATCTCCGCGGTCGACCCGATCGCCGGCTCCGGCTTCTTCGTCGTCTTCGAAGGCGGCGAAGGCGCCGGCAAGTCCACACAGGCCGTCAAACTCGCCGCCTGGCTCAAACTCCGCGGCTACGAGGCCGTCCTCACCAGGGAACCGGGCGCCACCGACATCGGCATGCGCATCCGCAGCCTCGTCCTCGACAGCGCCCCCGGCACCAAGAGCGACGCCGCCCCCGGCCCCCGCGCCGAAGCCCTCCTCTTCGCCGCCGACCGCGCCCAGCACGTCGACAAGGTCATCCGGCCCGCCCTCGAACGCGGCGCCGTCGTCGTCTCCGACCGCTACATCGACTCCTCCATCGCCTACCAGGGCTCCGGCCGCGCCCTCGGCAAAGACGAGGTCGCCTGGGTCTCCGCCTGGGCCACCGGCGGACTCAAACCCGACCTCACCGTCCTCCTCGACGTCGAACCCGCGGCCGGCCTCCACCGCGCCAAGGCCGGCGGCACCGGCGACCGGCTCGAACAGGAGAAACTCGAATACCACGAGAAGGTCCGCGAGACCTTCCTCCACCTCGCCGGCGCCGAACCCCACCGCTACCTCGTCATCGAAGCCGGCGGCACCCCCGACGAGATCGCCGGGAAGGTCCGCGAAGCCGTCGCCGAACGCCTCGACATCCGCACCCAGACCGCCCGCACCGAGACCGGCTGGCCCGGCCTCAACAACCACAAGGCCGAAGAGCCCACCAAGGACTACGGCTGGGAGGCCGTCGCCGAAGAGGCCTCGCGACCGTGAACGTCGGCGGCGTCTTCGACGAGCTCGTCGGCCAGGACGAGGCCCGGCGGGTCCTCGCCGACGCCGCCCGCGGCATCGGCATGACCCACGCCTGGCTCTTCACCGGCCCGCCCGGCTCCGGACGCTCGACCGCCGCCGTCGCGTTCGCCGCCGCGCTCCAATGCCCCGACGGCGGCTGCGGCGAATGCCACACCTGCCGCACCGTGCTCGGCGGCACCCACGCCGACGTCACCCGCGTGATCCCCGAAGGCCTGACGCTCGGCGTCGACCAGGTCCGCAAGCTCATCCTCGAGGCCAGCCGCGCCCCCACCTCGGCGCGCTGGCAGATCCTCATCGTCGAAGACGCCGACCGCCTCACCGAGGCGGCCGCGAACGCGCTGCTCAAGGCGGTCGAGGAACCGCCGGAGCGGACGGTGTTCCTGCTGTGCGCGCCCTCGACGAACCCCGCCGAGATCTCGGTGACGATCCGGTCCCGGTGCCGCGTGATGGGGCTGCGCCAGCCGCCCGCGGGCGCGATCGCGGACCTGCTCGTCAAACGCGACGGCCTGGACCGGCGCGAGGCCGAGCTGTACGCGGCCGCCGCGCAGGGGCACGTCGGCCGGGCCCGGCGGCTCGCCACCGACGCGGAGGCGCGGGCGAAACGCCATGCGGTGCTGCAGATCCCGCGCCGCCTCACAGGGCTGGGCGCGTGCTTCACCGCCGCGGTCGAGCTCATCGAGGCGGCCGAGGCCGAAGCGTCCGGCACGTACACCGACCGGTCGGCCGCCGAGAAGGAGGCCCTGGAGACCGCGCTCGGCAAGGGCGGCACCGGGAAGGGCGCCACGAAGGCGGCCCGCGGTTCGGCCGCGGCGATCAAGGAGCTGGAGAAGCGCCAGAAGACGCGGGACACGCGGGCGCAGCGCGACTCGCTCGACCGGGCCCTGGTCGATCTGGCGGCGTTCTACCGCGACGCTCTGGCGGCCGGGTTCGGCGCGCGGGTGGACCCGATCCATCCGGACATGGCCGACACGACCAGGGCCGCCGCCGCGAAGCTCAGCGCGGAGTCGCTGCTGCGCCGGATCGACGCGATCCTGGAGTGCCGCAAGGCGATCGAAGTACAACGTCAGGCCGCGGATCGCCGTCGAGGCGATGATGACGCGGCTCTGGCAGAGCTGACCCGCGACACTGTCGTACCCCCGTGCCAGGGTTGTTGCCGGGGCCCGGCGATATCCGTTTTGCGGGCTGGCGCCGGGCTCGTGGGCTTTCATCTTCGGCCGCTGTCGGACCTGCCTGTCACCCTTGTGCCGGGGGCCCGGCGATGCCCGTTGTGCAGGCCCGGCTCGTCATTGTGTCCAAAGGTGATGGATGAAGGCGTCCTGCGCTTTCGGGGTGGTTCCGGTGCGCTGCCAGCGGTACCAGGCCCGTTCCTCGACGACCCGCACGCAGAAGTCGCCGTCGATTTCGAATGGCTCTGAGACGCAACGGAAGTCGTCCCTGAAGACCCCTTCGGTCCAGTACCAGACCCGCCGCCCGATCAGGCCGGGCACGTCCGAGGCCGGGTAGGGCCGGCGGATCGGCGGCGAGTCGGGGTCCGAGAGCCGCTCGATGAGGTACCCGGGCCGCGGGGATCCCGTGCCGGGTTCGGGCTGCTGCACCCACACGTCGAGGGCCGGGACGAGGCTCGCGTACGCGTCGCCGTCGCCGTCCACCGCCCGGTAGTAGTCCGCCTCGGATATCAAGGGCACCAGCAGCATCCCGTCGCGCGTGATGGGGTCGTCCGCCCGCAGGTCGAACTGCCAGCCGCAGCCGGCCGCACCGGCGATCACCCGCGAGGAATGCAGGTCGAAGGTCCGCACCGCCGAGACGGGGACCAGCGCCGGAGGGGCCTGGGGAACGTCGAAGGCGTTGTCGGACAAGCCCAACTGGAACTCCTGACGTGATGGGACGAGCAGGTACTAGGGTGACCGGAGAAAAGCATAGGGGGTTGGCACACTCTGGGGATTCACGGCCCTGGGGACGGCCGTAAAGTTCTCCTCACGAGCACGGAACACCTTCTCGAAGATCTAAGGATGGAAGAGCGATGAGCGAGTACGAAGAGGCCGCGGTCGAAGAAGACGTCACCGCCGAGGACTACACCGCCGAGGACGAGACCTACACCGAGGCCCCCGCGGAGGACTACACCGCCGAGGAGGAGACCTACGACGACGAGACCTCGGTCTCTACGGTCACCGAGTCCTTCGACATCGACGGTGACGGCTACGAGGACGAGACCATCACCGTTGACGGCGTCACCATGATCGATACCGACGGCGACGGTGTCGCCGAGGGCGTTGCGACCGACTACGACGGCGACGGCATCTCCGACGACCTGATGGTGGACGCCGACGGCGACGGCACCATCGAGTCCTACGCCTCGGACACCGACGGCGACGGCTACATCGACACCTTCGAGTCGGACACCGACGGCGACGGCTTCACCGACCAGGTCTCGAGCGACACCAACGCCGACGGCTACATCGACTCGGTCGCCACCGACTCGAACGGCGACGGCTACGCCGACACCGTGGCCACCGACTACAACGCGGACGGCCTGGTGGACGAGATCTCGGTCGACTCGAACGCGGACGGCACCGCCGACACCGTGCTCAGCGACTCCGACGAGGACGGCTTCCTCGACACCGTCTACACCGAGTCCACCCCGGAGGGCGACTCCTTCCAGTCGCAGACCGGTCAGGTCATCTAACAACCGGGAGCGTTCCGACGCCTGGACACCCCTAGGCTCGCTCGCCCTCATGGCGAAGGCCGGATGCGCGACGCATCCGGCCTCTTCGCTTGCCCGTGAACGGTGCGGTAACCCCGTGGTGCCGTGGAGGAGCGACATGGCCTCGGCGCGGGTGCGCGCGTCGGACTGCATGATGCCGCGCACCGCCGAGGTGATGGTCGTGGAGCCCTGTTTCCTGATGCCGCGCATGGACATGCAGGTGTGCTCGCATTCGACCACGACGATGACGCCGCTCGCTTCGAGCGAGGAGTACAGCTGGTCGGCTATCTGGCTGGTGAGGCGCTCCTGGACTTGCGGGCGGCGGGCGTAGACCTCCACGAGCCGCGCGAGTTTGGAGAGCCCGGCGATCTGTCCCGCCGGGCCGGGGATGTAGCCGACATGGGCGACGCCCGTGAACGGCAGCAGGTGGTGCTCGCAGAAGGACTGCACTTCGATGTCGCGCACGAGCACGAGTTCGTTGTGGTTCTCGTCGAAGGAGGTCTTGAGGACCTCGGCGGGGTCGACGCGCAGTCCGGCGAAGAGTTCGGCGTAGGCGCGGGCGACGCGGCGCGGGGTCTCCTTGAGGCCGGCCCGGTCGGGGTCCTCGCCGACGGCGATCAGGATCTCCCTGACGGCGGCTTCGATCCGCCCCAGGTCCACCGCGTCTTCGACGGGGCTGCCGTTGATGCGGCCGTCGATGAGGCGGGCGGCCAGGTTGTCGAGTTCAGCCATCGCCCAAGCTTACGGGTTTTCCTCATGAGTCCCAGTGGTGTTTGTCACCGGGCGGGCACGCGCAAGGGCCCGCCTACCAGGTAGACGAGCCCTCGACGAGCGTGCTTATCCCTGCGGGCTCTGGCCCTCGGTGGCCGGTCCGACCTCGATGCCCTCTTCGGGGCCTTCGGCCGGCTTGGAGCCGTTCGGGGTCGAGACGGGCGGGTCTCCCAGCTTGCGGGAGGCGGTGCCGTTGAACGGGGCCATCGGGGCGCGCTTCTCGACGCGGGTGGCGATCCGAGCCAGGTCTTCCTGGTTCAGCGTCTCCTTCTCGAGCAGCTCGGTGACCATCTGGTCGAGCACGTCGCGGTACTCGGTGACGATCGCGTACGCCTCGTCGTGGGCGAGTTCGATGAGCGCCCGGATCTCGGCGTCGACCTGGGAGGCCACGTCGTCGGAGTAGTCCCGCTGGTGGCCGTACTCCTTGCCGAGGAACGGCTCGGAGCCGCTGGTGCCGTATTTGATGGCGCCGAGCTTGGCGGACATGCCGTACTCGGTGACCATCGCGCGGGCGACCTTGGTGGCCTTGGAGATGTCGTCGGAGGCGCCGGTGGTCGGGTCGTGGTAGACCAGTTCCTCGGCGGCGCGACCGCCCAGCGCGTAGGCGAGGGTGTCGATCATCTCCGAGCGCGTCTGCGTGTACTTGTCCTCGGTGGGCAGCACGAGCGTGTGGCCGAGGGAGCGGCCGCGCGGCAGGATCGTGAGCTTGTGGACCGGGGCGGCGTGCGGCAGCGCGTGGGCGACCAGCGCGTGGCCGGCCTCGTGGTAGGCCGTCATCTTCTTCTCGGCGTCGCCCATGACGCGGCCCTTGCGCTCGGGTCCGGCGATGACGCGGTCGATGGCCTCTTCGAGGGCGTAGTTCGAGATGGCCTTCTCGTTGTGGCGGGCGGTCAGGAGCGCGGCCTCGTTGATGACGTTCTCGAGGTCGGCGCCGGAGAACCCGGGGGTGCGGCGCGCGATGGTCTCGAACTCGACGTTCGGGACGAACGGCTTGCCCTTGGCGTGCACGGCCAGGATCGCCTGGCGCCCTTCCTTGTCGGGGGCGTCGACGGGGATCTGGCGGTCGAAGCGGCCGGGGCGCAGCAGGGCCGGGTCGAGGATGTCGGGGCGGTTCGTGGCCGCGATGAGGATGACCCCGCCGCGGGTGTCGAAGCCGTCCATCTCGACCAGGAGCTGGTTGAGGGTCTGCTCGCGCTCGTCGTGGCCGCCGCCCATGCCGGCGCCGCGGTGGCGGCCGACGGCGTCGATCTCGTCGACGAACACGATCGCGGGGGCGTTCTCCTTCGCCTGGGTGAACAGGTCGCGGACGCGGCTGGCGCCGACGCCGACGAACATCTCCACGAAGTCGGAGCCGGAGATCGAGTAGAACGGGACCCCGGCCTCGCCGGCGACGGCGCGCGCGAGGAGGGTCTTGCCGGTGCCGGGAGGGCCGAACAGGAGCACGCCCTTGGGGATCTTCGCGCCCAGTTCCTGGTATTTCTTCGGGTCCTCGAGGAAGTCCTTGATCTCGCGGAGCTCCTCGACGGCCTCGTCGGCGCCGGCCACGTCGTCGAACGTGGTCTTCGGGGTGTCCTTGGACACCATCTTCGCCTTGGACTTGCCGAAGTTGAGGACGCGCGAGCCGCCGCCCTGCATCTGCGACATGAAGAACAGCAGCAGCAGCACGATGAGGACGATCGGCAGGAGGCTCAGCAGGAAGGAGACGAACACGGAGGTCTCGTTGACCTCGGTGTCGAACTTGACGCCGGCTTCCTCGAGCTCGGTGGCGACGGTCTCCATCATCCCGGCGGGCAGGTAGGCCTCGACCTGGTCGCCGTTGCTCTTCGTGAGCTGGACCAGCTGCTCCTTGTCGAGGAGGTTGGCCTCCTTGACGTTCCCGTCGTTGATGTCCTTGAGGACCTCGGAGGTGGTGGCCTCCTCGTAGTCGGAGCCGCCGGACCAGAAGCTGCCGATCAGGACCGCGATGAGGGCGATGAGCACGATCCAGACGAGCGGCCGGCGGAAGAACCGCTTCCGCTCAGGTGTGGGTCTCCCGGCGTCGACCACTCGTTTTCCTCCTGCGCAAATAGCGTTCTCGAGAGTGCGACACCCTACAGGGTTTCCTGGGCTGCAAGGTGTTGACAACTCGAACGTACACGGTGCGGAGGTTCGACGTCCCGCAGCGTCAGCACCGCGAAATCGGCGCTTCGCGCCGGATACCGCCCTTTACCCGCCCCGCTGATAGACCGTAATTAGTACCACGGGCGGATTGAGTTCGCCCACCCAAGCCTGCGTCGCGAGCGATCGGGTGGCACCCTTGTTACATGACGTCGGAGCTAGCCAGCCCAGCATCCGTCCCGTCCGCTGCAGCGCGGGACGCGGTGTTCGATCCTGATTCGTGGTACGCCGAGGAGATCGAGCGCACCATCATCACCGAGGACGAGATCCGAGCGAAGGTCGCCGAACTCGGCGCCCGGGTCTCGGCCGACTTCGCCGACCACGCTCGCGAGAGCGGCGACGAGCTGCTGCTCGTGGGCGTGTTCAAGGGGGCGGTCATGTTCATGGCCGACTTCGCGAGGGCCCTGAGCGTGCCGGTGAAGATGGAGTTCATGGCCCTGTCCTCGTACGGGAGCTCCACGACCTCCTCGGGGACCGTGCGCATTCTCAAGGACATCGACTCGGACGTGACCGGGAAGCACATCCTCGTGGTCGAGGACATCATCGACTCCGGGCTCACCCTCGACTGGCTGCTGAAATACCTGGAGGGCCTCCACCCGGCCTCGGTCTCGGTGGTCTCCATGCTCCGCAAGCCGGGCGTGCAGCGCGTCGACATCCCCGTGAAGTACGTGGGCTTCGACATCCCCAACGAATTCGTCGTCGGCTACGGCCTCGACTACGCCGAGCGCTACCGCGAACTCCCGTTCGTCGGCGTGCTCAACCCCGCGGTCTACCAGAAGTAAAGCCCCCGGCGCTCCGGCGCCCACGATCGTCGCCTCAGGCGGCCCGCGCGGTTGCGCGGGCCGCCTTTTTCGCTATAAGCGGAATGAGCTGATGCCCACTCCCGGATTGTCAGACCCACATGTCAGGGTTTTGCCCGGGGGCGCCGAGAACGCGGGCGCGTGAAGCTCGATGCCGCCCGCCTCCCGCCGGCCGAAACCGTCGGACCCGCGGGCATCCTTGCAAACCGGGGACCCATCACCCAGCCGCGAACGGACCTTCGGGCTGCCCGGGAACCGCCGTCAACCGACCCTCGCCGCGCCGCACCTCGATCCCGCCGGGCAGGAACGTCGGGCCCTGGCCGCGCCAGTCCGCCACCAGAGCGTCCACCGCGTCGAGATGCCGGTGGTTCAACTCCGCCCCGTTCACACCCGACTCCAGCACCCAGGCCCGCAGCGCCCGCTGCCGCACCGGCCCGGCCAGCGCCGCCAGCCGCTTCGCGTCGAGCCCGCCGTCGACGCGGCACTCCTCCAGCGCCGCCACCGCCAGACCGTCGAGATAGTCGGTGTCGGCCCCGATCAGCGAAGCCGTCCGCGCGAGGTTCGCCACGAGGTCCTCGCCGAGGGTCGCGACCAGCACATCGAGCGCCGGGCGCAGCGCTGAACGCAGGTACCGCGGGTCGGTGTTGTGCGGGTCGGCCCACGGCTTGAGCCCGCGCTCGGCGCACGCCGCGTGCGTGTCGGCCCGGGCGATCCCCAGCAGGGGCCGCCGGTAGATCCCGCGCACGGCCCGCATCCCGGCCACGCCGCGCGGCCCGCCGCCGCGCACGAGCGCGAGCAGCACGGTCTCGGCCTGGTCGTCTCTGGTGTGCCCCAACAGGATCGCGCTGGCGCCGTGTCGTTCTGCGGCGGCGTCGAGGGCGGCGTACCGGGCGGCCCGGGCGGCCGCTTCGGGGCCGCCGTCGCCGCCGACTTCGACGCTCGACCGCTTCCGCGGGTTCGAATCCCGTCTTCTCGGCCCAGTCGGCCACGTCGGCGGCGCGTTCGGCGGAGTCGTGCTGGAGGCCGTGGTCGACGGTGACGAGTCCGGCGCGCAGGCCCATGCGGGGGGCGCAGAACGCGAGGGTGTCGGCGAGCGCGAGCGAGTCGGGCCCGCCGGAGCAGGCGGCGAGCACGAGTGATCCGGCGGGGAGGTCGGCGAGGCCGTCGCGGACGGCGACGCGCAGGCGCGCCACCGAGGGCGGCAGCTTAGCCACGGGTGATGCCGGGGTTCGGCGCGGTCCCCTGCCCCTGCAGGCCCGGCTGTCGCATGACGCGGGCGATCCACAGGTCGGGGCGGTCGATCTCGGTCTCGGTGGGCAGGTTCGCGGGGTGTTCCCAGACGCGGTTGAAGCCGGTGACGCCGTGTGCGGCGACGACGTGGTCGACGAAGCGGCGTCCGGCGGCGTACTGGCGCATCTTGGCGTCGAGGCCGAGGAGTTGGCGCACGAACTTCTGGAGCGTGGTGGGGTTGGCGCGGCGGCGGTCGAAGCGGCGGCGCAGGAGGGCGACGTGGTCGATGGCGGTGCGGCCGACGCCGTCCATGACGGACTCGGCGTGGCCCTCCAGGAGGGTCATGAGCGCCTGGATCTGCGAGATCGCTTCGCGCTGTTCGGGGCTGGTGACCGCGGACATGACGTCGGTGCCGGGGTACTCGGGCGCGGGCTCGCCGTTCTCCTCTTCGCGGGCGGAGGCGAGGGCGCGGCGGACGACGCGGGCGAGGCCGGCCGCGGAGGACCGGTCGGGTTCGGCGGCGTCGAAGAAGGTGTGGATGAGCTGGTGGAAGTGCTCGCGCATCCAGGGCACGGCGGTGAACTGGGTGAGGTGGGCGGCCTCGTGGACGGCGATCCAGAGGCGGAACTCGCGCGAGGGCAGGCGCAGGCGCCGTTCGACCTCCACGATGTTGGGGGCGACGAAGAGCAGGCGCCCGGTGTCGGAGGAGAACGTCTCGAACTGGCCGAGCACGCGCGAGGAGAGGAACGCGAGGACGGCGCCGGTCTGGACGCCGGTGACCTTGGCGGCGGCGGTGACCGGGGCGTTCGGGGCGGCGCTCTCGGCGCCGAGTTCGATGAGGAGGCGCCGGAACCCGGCGATGTTGATCTGGCTCCAGCGGACGCGGTCGACCACGTCGACGGGCGCGGTGGATTCGGGGACGAGTCCGGTGTAGTCGGTGACCAGGTCGATCGCCTTGCGGGCGTGGCGGTGGAGGTCGGCGACGACGTCGAGGGCGCCTTCGGGGCTGATGCGGGGGCCGCCGCGGCTGAAGGCCCTGGAGCAGGAGGCGGCGGTCTGCCAGTCGACGGACGGCAGCATCGGGTTTCCTGCGGGCGGCGCCATCGGATAAGCCTATCCAGAGTGCAGTCGTCTCGCCACCATCCCGCGCAAGCGCGCCCGAACCGACACGATCGGGACCTGCGATTTCCGGCGGCGTTCGTGAGGGCCCCGCGTCTTCGGGGCGCGGTTTGCCGCGTTGCCGGGCGCCGCGGCGGCCGTTTCTGAGTGCGGCACGGTTTGCGGTGGTTCGCGCCCCGGCTCGGCAACGCTCCGTAGTGTCACGAATTCATATATCGAACATCTTGAAACTTTCGGACCCTGGATGCTACGTTCTTCTCCAGTCCGCAATATCTTGCAACTTTGCGGGCAGGAATTGCAAAAGGAGCAACGATGCCTCATCACCTCCGCAGCCGCGCACTCCCCGCCCTCGGCGGCGCCGCCCTCGCGGCCCTCATCGCCGTCGCCGCCGTGCCCCCGGCCGGGAACGACCCCGACCCGCAACCGCTCGACGCCCGACCCGCCGCGGCCCTCGCCGGCGGCGACTCGATCCTCAACATGTTCGAGTGGAACTGGAACTCCATCGCCGCCGAATGCGCCGGCCCCCTCGCCGACTCCGGCTACACCCACGTCCAGACCTCCCCGCCCAACGAGCACATCCTCGGCGCCGACGCCTCCTCCGGCGAAGAAGACGCCTGGTACATCCACTACCAGCCCGTCAGCTACGAGATCGAGTCCCGCCTCGGCACCCGCGCCGAATACGCCGCCATGGTCGCGACCTGCGAAGCCAACGGCATCGGCGTCATCGCCGACGTCGTCATCAACCACATGGCCGCCGGCTCCTCCACCGAGACCCGCCACGGCTGGAACGGCAGCGAATACCGGCAGTTCTCCTACCCCGACGCCGGCTACGACGCCTCCGACTTCCACAACACCGGCTCCTCCTACTGCGAGATCAGCGACTACACCGACCGCGCCGAAGTCCAGGAGTGCCACCTCGTCGGCCTCAACGACCTCGACACCTCGCAGACCGACGTCCGCGAGACCATCGCGGCCTACCTCAACGACCTCACGAGCCTCGGCGTCACGGGCTTCCGCGTCGACGCCGCCAAGCACATCTCGGCCACCGACCTCGGCGCCATCATGGACCTCGTGAACGGCGACCCGTACATCGTCCAAGAGGTCATCGGCGCCGCCGGCGAACCGATCACCGAGGCCGAATACACCGGCATCGGCGACGTCCAGGAGTTCAGCTACTCCTACGACCTCAAGAACCACATCAACGGCGGCTCCGCGGCCCAGCACCTGACCACCATGGGCACCAGCTGGGGCTACACCGCACCCGCGGGCGTCTTCGTCGCCAACCACGACACCGAGCGCGGCTCGCTCACCATGAACTACAAGTACGGCCAGGACTACCTGCTCGGCGAGGCGTTCATGCTCGCCTACCCGTTCGGCACGCCCGCCTCGTACACCGGCTACGGCTTCTCCGGCTCCTCCGACGCGCCGCCGCTCAACTCGGACGGCTCGGTCGCGGACGTCAACTGCGGCTCCGACGCCTTCACCTGCATCCACCGCTCCCCGTACATGAGCGGCATGGCCGGCTTCCGCGCCGCCACCGCGGGCGACGCCGTCGTCAACACCTGGGGCTCGGGCGACGCGCTCGCCTTCGGCCGCGGCGACACCGGGCACGTGGTCGTCAACGCCGGATCCTCCTCGATCACCCAGACCTTCACCACGTCGCTGCCGAACGGCTCGTATGTGGACGTCATCTCCGGTTCCACGGTGACCGTCTCAGGCGGGACCTTCACCGCGACCGTCGCTGCCAAGACCGCGCTGGCGATCTACGTGGGCAATGGGGGCGGCGGCAGCGGCGAGCCGACGACGAACGACTGCGTCAATGTGAACGCCACCGTCTCGGGCACGAGCGTGGGCGACGAGGTGTACCTCGTCGGTTCGATCCCGCAGCTCGGCAACTGGGCGCCGAGCAGCGCGGCGCACCTGTCGGGCACGGCGTACCCGGTCTGGAAGGGCACGATCGCGGTCCCGGCGGGCACGACCTTCCAGTACAAGTACGTGATCGTCAAGTCCTCGGGCGCTTACACGTGGGAGTCGATCGGGAACAGGACGGCGACGGTGCCCGCCACCGGCTGCCTGAACCTGACCCAAACCTGGAACGCCGCGTAACGGCAAGTAGCGCAACGCAAGCAGTGCAGAAGGCCCCGGGCGAAGCCCGGGGCCTTTGTCATTCCTGAAGACGCCTTCAGGCGGCTTCAGCTTGGCTTCAGGTCCACCGCGCCATCATTGCCCCAGCGCGAATCCCCGAACCGAGGACAGCGAGGAAAGGAGGCCGAATGACCACACGATGACCACCGTCCGCACACGAGCAACTTGGGGTGGGAGGGGTGGGGGCGGGGGAGGGGGCCCCGAAGCCCATCACCCGCTAACAGCCGCACTGCGATACGGCCGTGGAGATCTCGTCCATCGCCGTTTCCACGGCTTCCCCGGCGCTCGTGGAATCGTTGCTGATGATCGAGAACACCAGCAGCCTGCCATCGGCGGTGGTCAAGCTTCCGGTCAGGGAGCTGACTCCGGACAGTGTGCCGGTCTTTGCCCGCACCACGCCTTTGCCCGCCTCGGCGGTCCCGAACCGGTCGTCCAGGGTGCCCGAGTACCCGGCCACCGGCAGCGACTGGAACACGGAGGCCGCCTTCGAGTCGGTCGCGCCGAGCAGCAGCTGTGTGAACCCGTTCGCGGTGATGCGGTCCAAGGGCGAAAGGCCCGAGCCGTCGTAGAAGACCATCCCGGCCGTGTCGATGCCCAGGCCCTCCAGCGTCTCCAGCAGAGCGGCGGACATGCTCGCCCAGGTCATCGTGCCCTCGATGGCCAGCGCCGTCTGGAGCGCGACCGCATCGGCCAGCAGGTTGTCGGAGGTGAGGAGGAACGAGTCCGCCAGGGCCGCCATGGGGGCCGAGTAGACCACCGCGACCTCGGCCGCGTCCGCCGTGGCGGTGCCGAGGGTGACCTCGGCGCCGAGCAGCGCCGCGAACTCCGTGGCCGCCTGCATCGCAGGGTCGCTGTGGCGCCCGGAGTACTTCTCGGTGTTGTCCAGGCGGCCGCCGTCGACCATGAACGGGGCCATCGGCGCCGTCATGTCGCCGAGCTCTGCCGGGGGCACGCCTTTCGCCCCGACGTTGTCGGTGAACACGCTCGTGTCGAGGTAAACCGTGGTGGGAGCCGTGCCGCCGCGAGCTTCCAGGACCAAGTCGGCCAGCTCTTGCAGGCTCGCGCCCTGCGCGTATTCGCTGTAGTAGCCCTCGCCGTCGACGGTGAGCGTCACGTCGCCGCCGCCCACGAGCACCACGCTGTCCTCGTCCGGTCCCTCGACCACCGTGGTCGGGATGCGGTATTCGGGGCCGAGGTTCAGGAGGGCCGCGGCAGCGGTCACCACCTTCATCGAGGAGGCCGGGGTCAGTGGCGTCGAGCCGTCCTGCTCGTACAGCACTTCGCCGGTGAGGGCATCGGTGAACGATGCCCCGGTGACGCCGTTGAGACGGGCGTCGGCGAGGAGCGTCCGGCAGGATCGACGCGAGGTCGGGGACCGGTGCGTCGGCGTTCGAAGAGGTCAGGACGGGTGCGGGATCGGCCGGGGGATAAGCCTCGGGAGTGGTGAACGTCCCGGTCGTGGGGGCGGCCACGGCCGCGATCTGCCACACCAGGCCGCCGGCGGCGGCTACGGTGACCACGACGGCGAAGGTCGCCAGGACCCAGGTGAGCGCCCTGCGGCGGCGCACCGGGCGCTGTTGTGGGACGGTCGGTGCGGGCCTGGCGTGTGGCGTACTACTCGCGACCTTGGGGTCGGCGTTGTCGCTGAGGGACATGCACAGAGACTAAGCCATGAAGAGCACCGGATTTGAGCCTGGAGGAGGTCGGCTGATGGAGTTCGACGTGACTGTTGAGATCCCGAAAGGGAGCGCCAACAAGTACGAGATCGACCATGAGACCGGACGGATCCGTCTGGACCGGACCCTGTTCACCGCGACGGTGTACCCGGCCGACTATGGCTTCATCGATGACACGCTGGGCCAGGACGGCGACCCGCTGGACGCACTGGTCCTGGTGGAGCCCACGTTCCCCGGTTGTGTGATCCGCGCGCGTGCCATCGGCATGTTCCGGATGCGCGACGAGAAGGGCGTGGACGACAAGGTGCTGTGCGTCCCGGCCGAGGACCCCCGCAAGGACCGGTTCAAGGACATCGCGCGACGTTCCCGAGTTCGACCGTCTGGAGATTCAGCACTTCTTCACGGTCTACAAGGACTTGGAGCCCGGCAAGAGCGTCGAGGGCGCGACCTGGACCGGACGGGCGGAAGCCGAGGAAGAGGTGCGCCGCTCGTTCGAGCGCGCCAAGACCAACGGCTACCACTCGAACCACTAGCGATACAAAGGAAGGGCCCGGACGCGACGCGTCCGGGCCCTTCCTTTCGCTTTGCCCGCCAAGCACCTCAGCGTAGCCTTCAGCGTTCACTTCGACGGCAGGGTGGTCACCGGGGGCGCTCCGAACGAAACGCGACGGTAACTACCGTGCTGCGGGCCTTGTCAGGCTTCAGCGTGGCTTCAGGTTCCCCCGGGCAGGGTTGTTGCCGGGGGCGCGCGCTACTACACGCGAGGGTAACTCCGCTCAGGCGATCACGATGTCGAGCAGCCACGGCTTGGATCCGGGCGGCCGGCTCGGTGAGCTCGACCTTCCAGCCCTGCGCCGACGAGGAAGTCGCCGAGTTCGGCGGCCGACTCGGGCCGGGCGCCGCCGGCGAGGAGCGCGCGGGCGACCTCGCCGCGGGTGGCCTTGGCCATGTGGGTGACGACGCTGCGCCTGCCGTCGGCGTCCTCTTTGAACACGCGCACGGCGACACCGCGGTCCTTCGGGCCCCACACCTGGGCGTACGTGCCCGAGCGCAGGTCCACGATGAGTTCGTCGCGGGCGCCGAGCACCTCGGCGACGGCCGGGCGCCACAGCTTCGCCAGCGGGTCGAGCCCGGGGAACCGGGTGCTCATCGGCATCCGATACGGCGGCACGCGGTCGGAGGGCCGCAGGAGCCCCCACAATGGCGAGGCGATGAAGACCTGCTCGCCGTCGGGAAGGTCCCCGAGGCCGAGCCGGTCGTAGAGGACGCCGTTGTACAGCTCCCAGGCGGCGAGCGTGGGCGCGGTGCGGAGCGCGCGGCCCGCCTGGACGTAATGGCGCCCGCTCGCAGGGAGCTTGAGCGCCTTCACGGCGGCGTCCTCGTCGGCGCACAGCTCGACCAGACGGTCGACGAGGAGCTCGCGAGTGGGGTTCAGCGCGGGTGAGGAGAGTCGACCGAGGTCGAGGGGAGGACCGTCACCTTGACCGGCCTTCCCTTCTGACGGCGGCAGCAATATGAGCACAGCAGGCGAGTCTACCTGCCCGTCCACCTGGTGCCGTCGGGGCCGTGCCGGACGGCGAACGCATTCCTGAGATCGCTTGGGAATTCACTCGACCGGGGGTGTGCGCGGCTTGCGGCGATGGTTTATAGTACATATGTTCGATCAAGCGGGAGCGGGTCCGACCCCACCGAGGACTGCGTGTGACGCTGATCGAATAGGCGCGGCGGCGGTCTCCGCGACTGCCGCCGCGCCGTCCACCAGCGGCGGTGCCGAGCCCACACCGCCCGCCGCAGGCTCCACCGCCACCGGCCCGGCGGTGGAGTCCGTCCGAAATCGTCCAGTGGGTGTTCGAATCCCATGCGGCCTCCACCCTCTCACCGACCACCGACAATTTCGGAGCCGGGAGCCGGGAGCCGGGAGCCGGGAGCCGGGAGCCGGGAGCCGGGAGCCGGGAGCCGGGAGCCGGGAGCCGGGAGCCGGGAGCCGGATCGGCGTATCCCTCAGGCGCTTCGGTTCGTTGGTAAAGGTGAACGCCGTGAACGATCGGAGCGGACGTGACCGCCACCAGCCACCTCGTTACGCACGAAGTCGCCTTCGTCCCCGCGGACCCGCCGCGCGCCGGGCGCGTCGCCCTGTACCGGCCTGACGGCGGCCCGCTGCCGTCCGCGCCCGGCCGGGCGGGCACGGTCGCCGTGGTCACCGGCCCGGACGAGGCGCCTCGCGACGTGCCGGCGACCCTGGTCCGGCCCGAGCATGCGTGCGATGACCTGCTCGCCCAGGGCGGCACCGACTCGTCCCGCGTCTGGGCCCTCGCCGCCCGCAAAGCCCTCGAACTCGTCGCCCGCGGACGCCTCCTCCCCGGAATCGACGATGCGGGTTCGGCGGCTTGGCGCATCGCCGGTCTCGAAGGGCCCGACGGCGAATGGCTTCACCGCCTTGCCGACGCGATGCCCGTCCCGGCGTACGCGGCCACCCGCGACGGCCGACTGCCCGACCCCCACCGGCTGCTCCGCGCGTTCCTCGACGCCGTCGCCGACTCCCTGACCCGCGGGCCCGCCGCGACCGAACGCGCCGGCGACCACGCGTTCACCGCCGAGCGACCCGTCAAAGCCCCCAGATTCGACTGGGCCGCACAGCAACTCGCCCGCGGCCGCGACGACGGCCACGGGCTCGCCCTCGTCGTCGACCCGGACGGGTACTACACCAAGATGCGCCCGGTCACATACGACCGCGCCGACCCGGCCCGCCTCGTCAGCTTCGCTTCGATCGGCGAAAGCGAGTACGACCTGCGCCACCGGCTCGCGTTCATCGGCCGCGAACTCTCCTGGCCCACGCTCGCCGACCGCGGCGACCTCCGACCCGGCCACTCACTCGACCTCTACCTCGACCCCGCCGACCTCGCCTACCTCTTCGGCGGCGGCATCGAGGGGCTGCGCGAACACGGCATCGAAGTCCGGTGCGCCGCACCGATCCAACGCGGACTCAGCGCCTCGCTCTCGCTCGAAGGACCCGAAACCGACGCCTGCGGACTGGACGCGCTCGACCAGCGCCTCGACTTCCGGTGGCACGCCATCGTGGGCGACCGCGAACTCACCGAGGCCGAACTCGAGAAGATCGCCGACTCCCACGGCCTCCTCGTGGATCTCGGCGACCGGTGGGTCCTCCTCGACGAGCACGTCCGGCGGCGCCTGCACAGCCGCCTCGGCAGGCCCGCGCCTCTGGAAGCGCTCCGTGCTGCGCTCACCGGCTCCGTCTCCGTTGCAGGACAAGTGGTCCCGGTCGCCGTCACCGGCCCGCTCGCCGCCCTCCGGGACCGGCTCCGCGACGAAGGCCGCGCCATACGGGTCCGCCGGCCGGCCGCGCTCGCCGGGCATCTGCGCGACTACCAGCTGCGCGGTCTCGCCTGGCTCACCGGCCTCGCCGAGCTCGGGCTCGGCGCGTGCCTGGCCGACGACATGGGCCTGGGCAAGACCATCACGCTCATCGCCCACCACCTCGCCCGCCAAGCCGACGGCGCTCTGGCCGGGCCCACGCTCGTGGTCTGCCCGGCCTCCCTCATGGCGAACTGGGCGGCCGAGATCCGCCGCTTCGCCCCGGGCGCCGCCGTCCGCCGCTTCCACGGGCCCGGCCGGGACCTCGACGCGATCGGCGCGAACGAGTTCGTCCTCACCACATACGGGACGCTGCGCCGCGATGCGCCGGCGCTCGCCGAAGTCGAGTGGGGACTGGTGTGCGCGGACGAGGCCCAGCACGCCAAGAACCCCGGCTCGGCCACCGCTAAAGCCTTGCGCGGCATCCGCACCGGAGCCCGAGTCGCCCTCACCGGCACGCCGGTCGAGAACGACCTCACCGACCTCTGGTCCATCCTGGACTGGACCACGCCCGGCCTGCTCGGCAGCCTGAAGGGATTCCGCGACGCCTACGGGCGCGACGCCGAGCGGGGCGACGCCGAGACCGCCTCCCGACTCGCCGCCCTCGTGCGCCCGTTCATGCTGCGCCGCCTCAAGACCGACCCCGGCATCGCCCCCGAACTCCCGGCCAAGACCCTCACCGACCAGCACGTGATCCTCTCCAAAGAGCAAGCGGCCCTGTACAAACGCGTGGTCGACGAGAGCATGTGCGGGGTCCGGGCCGCAGGCGGCATCGAACGGCGCGGCCGCGTCCTGGCACTGCTCACCCGCCTGAAGCAGGTCTGCAACCACCCCGCTCAGTACCGCGGCTCGCCCGACCCCGCCGCGGGGAATTCCGGCAAGCTCGAACTGCTCGACGAGCTGCTCGACACCATCGCCGCCGAGGGCGAGCACGCCCTCGTGTTCACCCAGTACACGCAGATGGGCAAACTCCTTGCCGTCCATCTGGATCGGCGCGGCGTCACAACCGAGTTCCTACATGGACAGACACCCGTGCGGCGCCGTGAACGCATGGTCGCCGACTTCCAGGACGGGAGGACTCCAGTGCTCCTCTTGTCGCTCAAGGCCGCCGGGGTCGGCCTCAACCTCACCCGCGCCACCCATGTCGTCCACTACGACCGCTGGTGGAACCCCGCCGCCGAAGACCAGGCGACCGACCGGGCCTTCCGCATCGGCCAGACCCGTGCCGTCCAGGTCCACCGCCTCATCTGCGAAGGGACCCTTGAGGAACGCATCGCGTCGCTCCTCGAACGCAAACGCGCCCTCGCCGAA
This sequence comes from uncultured Actinomycetota bacterium, assembly GCA_963740955.1. Classification (GTDB taxonomy): domain Bacteria; phylum Actinomycetota; class Actinomycetes; order Mycobacteriales; family Micromonosporaceae; genus Glycomyces. The sequence continues at coordinate 774,355 of CAVUGC010000019.1, read as the reverse complement.
GCGGTGGTCGGATCCGGCGAGGCCGCCCTCACCGAGCTGACCGACGACCAGCTCCTCGACCTCGTCCACCTGGAGGAACACTGATGTACACGGAATTCGGGCTCGATCTCGCCAAACCCGCGCACCTCCCGGAAGTGCACCGGTTCGCGTCCAACGTGGAATCCTTTCTCGACGCGCTGGACGCCGAACTCGTCCTCACCGGGCGCGGCCACTCGCACAGCCTCGGCCACTTCAGGTTCGACGGCGACACCGCGAGCGTCGAGGTGCCGCGCACCCGCCGCAGCCGCGTCACCCACTGCACCGCGCGAGTCCGCATCAGCCCGACCGAGGCGATCTCCGGCGAATGCGACGGCGCCGCCTGCGAAAGCGCCTGCGAACACGTCGCCGCGGCCCTGTTCGGCCTGGTCGCGAGGATCGAAGGCGACGACCGGATCCTGATGCGGCTCAAAGGCATGAGCGACGACGAGATCCAAACGGTCCTGGACTCGCGCAAACCGGGCCGGACCCGCTGGGCCGCCACGGCCTACGACGACGGGCCGACCGCCGCCGAAGCCTTCGCCCGGACCCCCGGACCACTGCCCGCCCTGCCGTCCGCACCCGACGCGCCGACACTGCCGTCCTATCGTTCGGGCCACTACTCGGGCCGCTTCCACTGCGACTTCACCGTCGAACAACTCGAACTGCAGGCCGCTCTGGCAGCGAAGACCGCCTTCGCCACGCTCGCCGCCAGATGCCCGGCCGCACGCGACCGCGCGCCGATTCCCGCCCCGCGCGGCCCGGCCGAACGCGGCCTCCCCGAACTCGCCGAGCAGTGGCAGCCCGACCCGGAGGTGTGCGACGCGGCCGACGAACGGTTCGCCGCCGCGTTCGGCAAGACCAGCCGCCGCCTCAACCGGTGGACGATCCCGAGTCTCGAACTGCAGCTCCGCCTCGCCCGCGACGGCCGCTGGCACCCGTACACGAAGGCCGGAAACCGGTGGGTCCCGGCCGCCCCGCCGGCGAGCGACCTCGAAGGCGCCGTGGCGCTGGCCGCCGCCTGACCGGGCGTTCGACACCCTGAGTGCGCCAGACCATCCCGTCCCCGCCACTCGAACCGGCCCTGTTCCGATACGGTAAAGTGCCCGATGGGTCTATAGCTCAATTGGCAGAGCTGCGGACTTTTAATCCGTAGGTTGTGGGTTCGAGTCCCACTGGACCCACCACAAGCCCCAGCTCAGGGGGCAAAGGAGATCCGGGCGAGTCCCGAAGGACCCGCCCGGTACGGCAGTTATTAAGCCGGAACTGCGGGCGCCTTGTCCGCCCGTCCCGCCGCATGACCTTGCTTCATCAGAGTCCTTCGTATGGCCGGCGCCTTGCGCCTTGACGGTCTTCCGTTCATCGGTACTGGCCCGCTTGGCTCTCGTACAGGTTTGCATAAGCGCCTCCAGACGCCACGAGGTCCCGGTGCGCGCCGCGTTCGATGATCGTGCCGTCCTTGAGCACCACGATGAGGTCGGCCATGCGAACGGTCGAGAACCGGTGGGACACCAGGAGAGTGATCTGCCCCGCGGTGCCCGCGGTCCGTTCGGTGTACAACTCGTGCACCTCATGCTCGGCTTGCGGGTCAAGCGCGGCGGTTGGCTCGTCGAGCACCTGCAGGTTCGAGTCCGACCGCATGTGGGCCCGGGCGAGCGCGAGGCGCTGCCATTGCCCGCCCGAGAGTTCGTGCCCGCCCATCGACCGGTCGAGCAACGTCTCGGTCCCTTCAGGAAGGCGGTCTACGAACGTGTGCACGCCGGTCGCTTCGATGGCGATCCTGATGCGTTCAGCGTCTCCCGCCTGTTCGAGGTCACCGACACCGACGGCTTCGGACACGGTGGTCTTGAGCCGGAACGAGTCCTGGAAAGCGCCGGTGGTGCGCCGACGCCACGATGCCGCGTCGATATCGGTCAACGGGCGCCCGTCGAGCAGCACCGCGCCTTCGGTCGGTACGTACATGCCGGTGAGGAGCTTGACGAGCGTGGTCTTGCCCGCGCCGTTGAGGCCGATGAGGGCGACGGTCTGACCGGCCTCCAGCGTCAGGTCGATGCCGTGCAGGACCGGCCTTTCCGCACCGGGGTAGGTGAAACCGACGTCACGCAGTTCGATTTGGGCGACCGGCCCCTTCACCGGGGAGGCCCCCGCTGCGGCGGTCTCGCTCCGGTCGTAGTCCTTGAGCCACAGGTAGTGCTCAGCGGCGCTGGCGGCACGTGCGACCTGCTTGATCGACTCGACGGCACGGCGGACTTCCCCGCGCAGCCGCGTTGCCAGCGTCACTGCGAGGACGAAGCTGCCGAGCGTGGCCACGCCCGAACCGACCATCCCGACCGCCAGCGCGATCGTCGCGGCGAACCCGAGCGTGTAGATGGTCCAGCCGATGAGCTCCCATCCGATGGCGGCAAGGAGTCCCCGGTCGCGGATGCGGAGGTGGCGGGCTTTGGCGTCGTCGGCCCACGTGTCGATGGTGCTTTCGGCGCCCATGAGACGGATTTGTTGGGCGCTCTCGGGCTCGACCGCGAGGCGTTGCAGGCGTTCGTCGCGCCGTTCGTCGGCGGCGGCCCGTTTTTGGGCGTCCGCGCGGTGTCGCTGGGCGATCATGCTCATCCAGATCGGCGGGAACGCGAGGAGCACGAGCAGGCCGAGGGCGATGTGGACGCTCGACAGCAGGATCACACTGAGGACGACGCTGATGGTGGCGGAGGCGGTGCGGGCGAGGCCCATTCCGGACTGCGCGAGTTCGTAGGTGCTCTTGCTGAGCAGGGAGACGCGGTCGTGGAACTCGGGGCGTTCGAGGTGTTCGAGGCTGGGCAGCCGGGTGCTGATGCCGATGATCTCCTCGTTGAGGCTGAGGTCGACGCGTTCGGCGAGGCCTTGCTGGAGGATGTTGACGATGCGGTTGCCCGCGGCGTTGACGGCGGCTGCGAAGCCGCCGAGGACCGCGGCGAGGACGAGGGCGGCGACGACTCCGGTGGCGGCGTTGTCGACGATCCACCGCTGCGATAGGGCGAACCCGACGGCGGCGGACGTTTCGAGGAGGACGAGCGCGCCGAGCACCAAGGTCGCGCGGCGGTCGGATCGCCAGGCGAGGGAGAGTGTGTGGCGGGCGAGGTGCAGCAGCGCGTTCATACCGTCGCCTTTCGGAAGTCGGAGTCGGCGTCGGGCTCGAGATCGGCGAATTGGGAGGCCTGGAGGGAGAACAGGCGGGCGTATTCGCTGCCGCTCGCCATGAGGTGGTCGTGGCCGCCCTGCTCGATGATGCCGTCGGGGCCGAGCATGACGATGCGGTCGGCGTGGCGGATGGTGCCGAGCCGGTGCGAGATGAGGACGATCGCGGCGTCGTCGATCGCGGAGGTGATGCGGTCGAAGAAGGCCGCTTCGGCGTGGGCGTCGAGGTGAGCGGTCGGCTCGTCGAAGATGAGGAGATCGCGGCCGTGCCGGGCGGCGAAGAGCCCGCGCGCGATGGCGATGCCCTGCCATTGGCCGCCGGAGAGGTCGGTGCCGTCCTGGAACTCGCGGCCGAGGACGGTGTCGATGCCGTCGGGGAGGTCGCCGAGCCAGCGGTCGATACCGGCGGTGCGGGCGGCCGCGAGGATGCCGTCGCGGTCGGTGGCGTGCTCGGCCGCGCCGATGGCGATGTTGTCGGCGATGCTCGCGGGGAAGCGCCCGAAGTCTTGGAAGACCACGGAGACGCGGCGGTGCCAGGTGGTCGCGGGCAGGTTGGCGAGGTCGGTGCCGTCGACGGTGATGCGCCCGGCGTCGGGCCGGTAGAGGCCGGAGAGGAGCCGGATGAGGGTGGTCTTGCCGACGCCGTTGCGGCCGACGAGGCCGATGACCTCCCCGGCTTTGATGTCGAGGTCGAGTCCGGTGACGACGGGCCGGTCGGTGCCGGGGTAGGCGAAGGAGACGCCTTCGCAGCGGACGGCAGTGTCGAAGCGGACCGGTTCGGCCGCTTCGGGTGCCGGTTCCGGTGCGGCGGCGCGGAGCCGTTCGAGGGCCCTGAGCGAGCCGCTGCCGTGTTCGATGTCGAAGGCCTCGTGTCCCATGAAGAGGATGCCGAAGATGCCCCATCCGGCGAAGAAGCATGTGACGAGTTGGGAGGCGTCGATCGTGCCGGCGCGGAAGGCGAGGGCGGGGACGAGGAGCGCGAGGCAGCCGACGGTGGCGGTCATGAGGACGATGGGCCACTGCCGGACGGTGACTTTGTGGCGGTTGGGCCGCAGCGGTTCGACGTACTCGAGGAAGGCCGCGGTGCGGCGGGCGACCAGCCACGAGCCGAGACCGAACATGCGCAGGTCCTTGGCGGCTTCGGGGCTGCTGCCGAGCCCGGTCCAGTAGCGGGTGCGGCGCTGGAAGCGCTCGCGCGCGTCCCCTTCGGCGACCAGCCCCATCCACTGGCGGCGCAGGAGCGCCCGGTTGCAGAGGCAGATGACCAGGAGCGGCACGGCGAGCAGCGGCGAGAGCACGACGCTGAGGAGGATCGCGGCGAATCCGCTGGCGGCGAAGCGGAACAGCAGGAGCAGCTGGCCGGTCGCGCCCGATCCGGCCGTGCGGACCCACTGCTGGTCGATGTCGGAGGCCCGGCCCAGGTCGTCGACGATCGCGGGGTCGTCCAGTTGGGACACCGAGAGGCGCCGCAGCGACAGCGACCGGACCTCGCGGCGCAGCACTCGGTCGATGCGGGAGCTCGCGGCGGTGCGCGCGAGGCTCGAGAACGCGTAGAAGGCCTCTTCGAGGAGGAACATCGCCGAGACTGCGGCGAGCGGGAGGGCCAGTGCGCCCCAGTCGGTCTCGCCGTCCATCGATTCGATGCCCGAGACGAGTCGGCCGAGGAGGAGGGCCAGGGCGCTCGGCGTGAGGGCGACGAGGAGCAGGCACCCTGCGAGGACGGCGGCGGCGCTGGGTGCGAGCCGAATCAGGTTCAGCAGACGGCAGCGTTCGAAGAAGAGTTCACGCGTGCTCGATGGCAAGGGGGGCATTGGGGTCATGTGGCTCCGTCCAGGGGTGAGAATGCGGTTTCACATCATTGGTTCGCGACATCGGAATCGGTCAAAAGATGAGGGATCATGGCGTTCCGCCGGTTCGGCAGCGCCTCCCAGCAACGCTCGCGCACCGTTTCGAGATCCAGGCCGCTCCCCGCGACATGAGCCGAAGGGAGCTTGCGGCCATGCCGATCGGATACGACGGTCACCTCGACTCGATCGGTCCCGGCCGTCTCGGACACCAATTGCCGCGTCGAGTCCAAGTTCACCCAGCACGCGTCGATGAATGAAACACCGATTGGAGGTCAGTGCCCGCCGGGACTGCCTGTATCCATATCTGGTTCAGATGCTGATCGACGGGCTCGATGCGCTTGATGCTCTCCCGCATGAACCGCTGCCCCCATGGAAGCGGCGATGGCGCGATCGCGGCCCCGGAAAAGTCGACGTTCACCGTGTGGGTACGCCGCAGAATCCTGTCATCGGGGGCCGCTTGCATCTTGTGCCAGTCCAATCGTCTGCAAGATCCGGCCATGCGGAAGGAGCCGGTCGCGATCTGGATCAGCCTATATTGAGCGCTCGCGATCGGCCCGGATCGAGATGAGGCATAAACACGTGACAAGCGTGCGGCGTCGCTCCATGGCTCGCGCGATCAGCGGGCGCAATCCACTCCGAGCAGACCTTCGATCGTGTCGCGGGCGAGCGGTGACGCCGAAGGGTGGCCACTGCCGGAGAGGGTCTCGGCCGCCCAGGCGTCGACGGCCGCCAGAGCACCCGCCGTGTCCAGGTCGTCTGCAAGGCGCTCGCGCACCTCGGCGAGCATCGCGCCGGCAGGCGCGGCCGTCGCTCTGGACACGGCCTCGCGCCAGCGCCCGAGCCGGAGTTCGGCTTCGGCCAGTGTCTCGCGGGTCCACTCGCGGTCGGCGCGGTAATGGGCGGCCAGCAGCGCCAGGCGGACCGCGGCCGGGTCGACGCCCTCGGCCCGGAGTTTCGAGACTATGACGAGATTGCCCAGGGACTTGGACATCTTCTCGCCCTCGAATCCGATCATGCCGGTGTGGACGTAGACGGAGGCGAAGGGAGGGCGGCCGGTGAGGGATTCGGCGTGGGCCGCCGACATCTCATGGTGGGGGTAGATGAGGTCGCTGCCGCCGCCTTGAAGGTCGATCTGGGCGCCGAGGTGTTCGAGGGCGATGCAGGTGCACTCGATGTGCCAGCCGGGGCGGCCCGGCCCGACGGGCGAGTCCCAGGACGGCTCGCCTTCCTTGGGGGCGTTCCAGAGGATCGGGTCGAGCGGGTCGCGCTTGCCCTCGCGATCGGGGTCGCCGCCGCGTTCGGCCGCGTACCGGAGCATGGTCTCGCGGTCGTAGTTCGACTCCGATCCGAATTCCGGGTCCGACCGGACCGAGTAGTAGACATCGCCGGAGGCGTGGCGGTAGGCGTGCCCGGAGTCGAGCAGCGCCGCGACGGCCTTGCCGACGAGCGGGATCGCTTCGACGGCGCCGATGAAGTGGTCGGGCGGGATGACCTTGAGCGCCTCCATGTCCTCGCGGAACAGGGCGATCTCGCGCAGACCGAGGGCCCGCCAGTCGATGCCGTCGCGCTCGGCCCGCTCGAACAGCGGCTCGTCGACGTCGGTGACGTTCTGGGCGTAGCCGACCTCCAGGCCCTGGTCGCGCCAGTAGCGGCCCACGAGGTCGAAGGCGATCATCGTGGCGGCGTGGCCGAGGTGGGTGGCGTCGTAGGGGGTGATACCGCAGACGTACATCAAAGCGCGGTCCGCCCCGGGTTTGACCGTCTCGCACTTGCCCGCGGAAGCGGTGTCGTACAGGCGCAGGGTGGGGCCGTGGCCGGGGAGCGCGGGGATGCCGGGAGTGGTCCAAGATTCCATGGGGGCGATCCTATTTCGAGACGGCCGCCGTATGTCAACCGCTGCGCGCGAGGTTTCTCCGCCCGCCCCACGGATTGGCAGACATCGATGGTCTCCAACCCCTGTTAAAGCCCCAATGGTAATCAACCATTGTCCAGAAATCGATTTCTAGGAAAGATGATCCCCTGGTTCTGAGTGGACCCTGAACTCGCCCTGGGGAATGAACTGCGCGCGGCCGAACGGCGGCGTGCTCCCGGCAGGCGGCTCTCGGAAGTTTCGGAGCATTCGTGTTCACGTGGAAAGGAGCTTTGGATGACGATTGCGGCGGTGATTGCCGATGCACCGGTAACGGCACTGGGCATTCAGGCGGTCCTGGGCACCGTCGGGAACCTCGACGTCGTGCTCGTCGACGGTGTCGCCGAAGCGGTCGCCGCATCGGCGGCATTGGTCGTCGTCCACCTGTCAGAGCGGCTGCGGCCCGGCTTTCAGCAATCGATGTCCCTGTTCCCGCAGGGCACCGGATTCGTGGTCCTGGCCGATGCCCAGACGATTCGGGACCTGCCGACCGATGACTCCCGGATCGGATTCGTCGATCTCGCCAGCCCGCTCGGCACCCTGTCCGATGCGGTCAGGGCGGTCATCGAACCGGAGGACGACCCGCTGCTGTCCCCGCGCGAGCGGGAGGTGCTCGCGATGATCGGCATGGGCCTCACCCAGTACCAGGTATCCCGGCGTATCGGTGTTAGCGCGCACACCGTCGACACCTATATGCGCCGGATCAGAAAGAAGTTGAACGTGGGGAACAAGGCCGAGATGGCCTGCGCGGCGATGCGACTCGGAGTGATAGACCCGCTCGGCGTCCACTTGAGCCTGACGGGCTGAAGGCGCTGTCTCCCGGCGAACGATTGCGATCGAAAGGTGGTAAATACATGGACGTCCTGCAGGAACTGCCAGAGAACCTGGCCGAAATGGACTATTCGAGTTTCGTGGGGCTCACCCGCGAGCGGAACCGCCCCTCCGGCGGCATCGCGACGGTGCACCGGGCGGCGCTCCACGCCAGGCTCGGGCCCGATTCGCGAGTGCTCGAGATCGGGAGCAACACCGGTTTCACCTCGATCAACCTCTCGCTGCTCTCGGGCGCCTCGGTCGTCGGCGTCGACGTCAATCCCGACTCCGTGGCGGAGGCGACCCGGCACGCCGAACGGCTCGGGGTCGCCGATCGGGTCCGGTTCGAGCAGGGCGACGCGCGCACGCTCGCCTTCGGGACCGAGCAGTTCGACGCGGTGTGGATCAGCAACGTCGCCTCGTTCGTCGACGACAAGCTGGCCATGATCGGCGAGGCCCAGCGCGTCCTGAAATGGGGCGGCATCCTGATCGCCGTGCCGATCTACTACCGGACCCCGCCCCCTGCCGCCTTGGTCGACGAGGTCTCGACCGCGATCGGGGCGCGGATCGACGTCACCACCAAGGAGGCCTGGCACGGACTCTTCGGCGCCGACTGCGGCCACGGCTCCTTCGAGCGCTACCACGAGGAGGACTTCGAATACCTCCTCCGGTCCGAGGAGACCATCGCCGCGTACTGCGCCGAGATCATGGCGAAGGACCACCTCCGCGACCTTCCGGCGCGGGCCGGCACCGAGGTCGGCGAGCGGCTCCGCTACTTCATGGACCTGTTCAACCGCAACCTCCAGTACGCGGGCTTCTCCATCCAGCTGTCCCAGAAGCGGCGCCTCAGGGAAGAGACCGAGCTGTTCACCAGCCGGCTCGCCGTCTGAGCCGATGACGACCCGTGATCGCCTGCCGACCTGGACCGGCCGCTACGGCGGCCACTCCACCCCCCTGTCCGTGTTCGACCTCGACCGCGTCGCGGACAACGTCCGTGTCGCGTCGGAGGCGGTCGGGGCCTTCGGCCGCATCACCTACTCGCTGAAGGCCTGCTACCTCGCCCCAGTGGTCCGCGCAGTGCGGGCCGCCGGGGCGGGGGCGAACGTGTTCAGCGAGACCGAGGCACTGCTCGCCGAGGAGGGCGGGTTCGATCCCGCCGACGTCGTCTTCAACGGTGTCGGACGCAGCGGACCGGTCCTGGCACGGGCGCTGGAGCAAGGCGCCTCCGTGAATCTCGAATCCGGCGCCGAACTGGCAGCCCTCGCCGCGACCTGGGACGGCCGCCGCCAGCGCGGCGCGCTCGGGCTGCGGCTGCGCGTGGACCGGGAACACTCCGGGGGACCTGAGAAGTACGGCGTCCTCGGCATGTCCACTGCGGAGGCGGCCGCGGCGGTCGAGCGCGCCCGCGCGGTCGGCCTGCGCGTCTCCGGTCTCGCCTTCCACGCCTTCGCCAACCGCGAGTCCGAAAGCGAGCACATGGAGCATCTCGCGGCGCTGCGGGACGTGCTGGGGCGGATCGAGGCCGCGGCCGGACCGCTGCGCCTCGAGCATGTCGACGTCGGCGGCGGCTTCGCCAGCCGCGCCGACATGGGTCCCGGTGCGGCTCGCGCGTTCGAGCGGATCGCCGGGTACGTGCAGCGCGAGTTCGGGGCGCCGACCGTGTTCGAGCTGGGGCGCTTCATCGTCGGCGACGCCGAGACCGTGATCACCACCGTCGTCGACGTGCGAGCGACCCGCGAGGCCCGGTACGTGATCGTCGATGCGACGACGAACTACCTGATCCCGGCACCGGGCCACCGCTTCCGCGCGGTGCCGTTCGAATCGGACGGTGGTCCCGGCGGCCCGGTGGTCGTCGTCGACCGGCTCGGGAGCGAGATCTGCCGCGGCGAGCTCGGCCGGGTGCTCCCCGGGCAGCGCCTCGCGGTGGTCAACTGCGGCGCCTATGCGGGCGTGATGCGGGAGCGGTTCGTGTACCCGCTGCCGCGGACGGTGTTCGTGAGCGGCGGCGCCGAGGTCGGCTCGGCGCCAGGAGGCTCCGATGAGGATGTGGCGGCGTTCCACTTGTGGCGGACGCCGTTGGAGGAGGACCGATGACCGCACCGCGGGTGATCTTCGTTTACGGCACCAAGGGCGGTGTCGGCAAGTCGACGGTGTCGACGAACCTGGCGTTCGCCATGGGGCGGCTCGGCGCGAGACCGGGCCTGGTGGACCTGGACGTCTCGGGTCCGAACGTGCCGCTCCTGATCGCCGGGCTCGAAGGCCGGGCGCCGCGCATGGTCGACTTCAGGCTCAAGCCGGGCGTCTACGGGGACGTCGCCGTGTCGAGCCTGGGTTTCTTCGTCGAGCCGCAGCACGCGCCCTACCTCACCGGCCGGTACTTGGAGGGCGCGGTCGAGCAGCTGGTGTTCCATGACGGCTGGGACGACTGCGATGTGATGGTCGTCGACCTGCCGCCGGGATTCAGCGAGCTGCACCGGATGCTGTTCACCCGGCTGCCGGGGGAGGTGGTGCTGGTGTCCACACCGCACACCCTGTCGACGCAGGACCTGGGGCGCGGCCGCGCTCTCCTCGCGGAGCTGGGCGCGTCCGTGCGCGGAGCGGTGCTGAGCATGACCCACATGGAGTGCGGCAGCTGCGGCGCCCGGACCGACCTGTTCGGCGACGGCGGGGCGGACGCGATCGGCGACGTGCCGGTCATCGCCCGCATCCCCTATGTGCGCGAGGCCGGCCTGTCGCCGGGCGGCGCCGTACCGGCGGTGCTGGTGGACGACGAGCGGCTCGCGGACTTCCAGGACCGGTTCGCGGATCTGGCGCGGCTGCTCCTCGAAGGGGCGGACGCCAAGGCGGCCTGAGGCCGGTGGCGGCTCAGGCGCTCATCCGCGTTCGAGCCACCACCGCGTGCCCTCCGGGGTGTCCTCGATGACGATGCCCTGCCGCTGGAGGTCGTCCCGGATCGCGTCCGCTTCGGCGAACTTCCGTTCGGTTCGGAGGCGCTTGCGCTGCTCCAGTGCCGCGTCGACCTCGGCCTTGTCCACGGCCCCGTGGTCGAAATCGAAGGCGTCGAACAGTTCGTCGACCTCGTCGAGGAGGCGTCGGGCCTCCTTGCCCGGGGTCTCTTCGCGCCGGTTCCACTCGCGGACGAAGTCGAACATCGCGGCCAGGGCCGCCGGGGTGTCGAAGTCGTCGTCGAGCCGGTCGAAGAAGCGCTGACGCGTCGCAGCGGCGAGTTCCCGTCCCTCGGGCGATTCGACCGCGTCGGCGTCGATCAGCCGGGAGAAGTTCTCCATCCGCCGTCGCGCGGCGCGGGCCTGGGAGAGGGCGTCGTCGGTGAGTTCCATTGAGGACCGGTAGTGCTGACTCAGGAACGCGAACCGGAGCGTGCGGTAGTCGGTGAGCGCCAAAGCCTCTCGGATGGTCATGAAGTTCCCGATGCTCTTGCCCATCTTGACGCCGCCGACGCGGAGCAGTCCGGTGTGGAGCCAGTACCGGGCCAGGGGCCCCTGGCCCGAGGCGGCCTCCATCTGGGCGATCTCGGCCTCGTGGTGGGGGAAGATCAGGTCGACGGCGCCGCCGTGGAGGTCGTACTGCGGGCCGAAGAGGGCCTCGGTGATCGCGGTGTCCTCGATGTGCCAGCCCGGGCGGCCCTGACCGAGGGGGGTGTCCCAGTACGGCTCGCCCGGCTTGCGGGCCTTCCAGAGGGCGAAGTCGCCGGGGTTGCGCTTGTGCCCGTGCTCGTCGATGCGCGCGAGGGAGTCTTCGGGTTCCACGTCGGTGCGCCCGGAGAGCTTGCCGTATTCGGGGAACGTGCTCAGGTCGAAGTACCAGCCGTCGTCGAGCTGGTAGGCGTTGCCGCGGTCGATGAGCGTCTGCACCTGCGCGACGATGTCGTCGATGTGGTCGTGCGCCCTGGCGTAGACGTCGACGCTGCGGTTGTGCAGGGCCTCCATGTCCTCGCGGAAGGCCTGCTCGAAGCGGGCGGCGAGGTCGCGGGGCTCGACGCCCAGCTCGCCGGCCCGCCTGATGATCTTGTCGTCGACGTCGGTGACGTTCTGCGCGTAGGTGACGGCGAGGCCGCGCTTGCGGAGGCACCGGGCGATGAAGTCGAACTGGGTGTAGGTCTTGGCGTGCCCGATGTGGCCGTAGTCGTAGACGGTGGGGCCGCAGACGAACATCTTGACGGCGCCTTCGGCCATTGGAATAAACGGCTCCTTGCGCTTCGTCAAGGTGTTGTATACCTGAACCGCCACTTCGGATCCCTCTCGATGCATTGACGCCGGCTTGGTCCCCCGGGAGCCAGTGTCCCATGCCGCCACCGCAAAGCGGGCACGGGACGGCGTCACCGGCGGGTCGTCGCAGGCCTGATTCGCGGTGCGTTCCCCGGCTGTCCCGTGTTCAAGCCTCAGTCCGGGATCTGTCCTATCGCGTCCGGCGCGGGTAGGGTCGGAGCCGTTCACGGACCATCCGATACGAGGCGGCCCTTGAGAAGCGAGTGGTGAATGGGCTCTGCGGAAATTCTAAATTCTTATGTGGACATTTCGGGGCCCGCTCCGGTGCACCGGCTCCTGCAAGCGGCCGCGGCCCGCAGGCCGGGCGGCGAGGCCGTCCGCGACCCTGAGGGCTCCTGGACCTACACCGAGCTCGCCGCCGAGGCCTCCCGGTTCGCGCAGTGGCTCACCGCCCGCGGCCTGCGGCGCGGCGACAGGATCGCGGTCGACGCGGTCCCGGACCGCCGGTTCGCGGCGATGCTGTACGGGTCGCTCATGGCGGGCGGGGCGTTCGTGCCGCTGTCACAGGAGCTGACCGCGCCTGAGCGCGCCTACCTCCTCGACGACGCCGAACCCGCGGTCACGATCACGGCGGCGGGCTCCGGCGCGCCCGGCGAGACCGCTGCGGCGGTATGGGACGAACTGCCGCGCGACGGCGCAGAGGTCGCGGTCGGCCCCTCGGATCTGGCGCTGCTGATCTACACCTCCGGCAGCACCTCCCGCCCCAAGGCGGTGATGTGCCCGCATGCGAACGTCCGGTTCGCGACCCGCGCGATCGGCGCGCGCCTGGCCTACCGCCCGGATGACGTCGTGTTCACGCGTCTGCCCCTCTCCTTCGACTACGGCTTGTACCAGCTGCTCCTCTGCGCGGACGCGACGGCCGCGGTCGTCCTGCCCCGCCCCGGCGACGACGCGCGGCTGTGGGCCGCGGTCGCCGAATCCGGGGCGACCGTCGTCCCGGTGGTGCCCGCGCTCGCCGACATGCTGACCCGCCTGGCCCGGCGCCGCCCCCTCCCCAACGCCGTGCGCCTGTTCACGAACACCGGCGAACGGCTCGACCCCACGCGGATAGCGGCGCTGCGGGAGCACTTCCCGAACGCGGCCGTGCAGCTCATGTACGGGCTCACCGAATGCAAGCGCGTCACCGTCGGCGCCCCGGACGGCGACCGCGACCGGCCCGGGTCCGTCGGACGGGCGCTCGACGGCACCGCGGTGCGGGTGGTCGACGCCGCCGGAGTCCCGCTGCCGCCCTTGAGCGCCGGAGAGATCACCGTCTCGGGGCCGCACGTCATGGCGGGCTACTGGCGGGCGCCGGAGCTGACCGCGCGCGTGTTCCGCACCGGGCCCGGCGGCGAGGCGGTGCTCCACACCGGCGATTGGGGCCACCTCGACGACAGCGGCGAACTCCACGTGCACGGCCGCCGTGACGACCAGTTCAAGTCCCGCGGAGTGCGGACCGGCGCGGCGGAGATCGAGGAGGCGGCGAACGCCGTCCCCGGGGTCCGCGACGCGGTACTGCTGCCGCCGCGCGACGGCCGTGAAGCGGTGCTGTTCGTCAGCGCCGACCTCGCCCCGGAAGCCGTACTGGGCCTGCTCCGCGTCTCGCTCGAGGCCGCCAAGGTCCCGCGCGAATGCCGGGTCGTCGACTCCATGCCGCTGGGCCGCAACGGGAAGATCGACAAGGCCGCCCTGGCCGAACTGGTGCGCGGATGAGCGCGGCCGGACTCGACGCCCTCGCCGAGCGCTTCGGGACGCCGCTGTACGTCTACCGCCTCGAACGCGCGGCCGCGGCCTGGCGCGACCTGAGCGGGTCCCTGCCGGACGGCTCCCTGCTCCACTACTCGCTGAAGGCCAACCCGCATCCGGACCTGGTCCGGCGCTTCGTCGAACTCGGCGGCAGGCCGGAGATCAGCGCACCGGGCGAGCTCGACGCGGCCCTCGCCGCGGGCGCCCGCGCCGTTGCCTGCCTGTACACCGGTCCGGCGAAGTCGGATCGGGAGCTCGCCTACGCGATCGGCCTCGGCGTCCGCCGCTTCTCAGTGGAGTCCGAACAGGACTACCGCCGGGTCGCGCAAGCCGCCGCTGCCGCCTCCGCGCAGGTCGAATGCCTGGTGCGTGTGAACGGATCCCCCTCGGCTGCAACCGGACTGCGCATGACCGGCACCGCCTCCCAGTTCGGCGTCGACCTCGACTCGCTCGCCTCCCGCCGCGCCGGGTTCGCCCCGGCCGGCGGCGCCCGCGTCGTCGGCCTCCACTGCTTCCCGGTCAGCGGCGCCCGCGACGAGGACGCCCTCCTCGCGGCCCTGCTCGACAGCATTCGGACCGCGCCCGCGGCCGCGGACGCGCTGGGCATACCGCTCGAATTCGTCGACCTCGGCGGGGGCTTCGCCAGCCCGTACGCCGAGCCGGGCGACCGCCCCGTCTACGGCGGACTGCGCGCCGCACTGGAACCGGCGCTCGACGAGCACCTGCCGGGCTGGCGCCGCGGCGAACCGCAGATCGCGTTCGAGTCCGGCCGGTACCTCGCGGGCGACTGCGGCGAACTCGTCTGCACCGTGATGGACGTCAAGGACTCCGGGGCGAGGACGTTCGTGCTCCTGGACGGCGGCATCAACCACCTCGGCGGCATGTCGGGGCTCGGCCGGCTCCTGCGCCCGCGCGCCGCGCCCGTCCCGAAGCCCGGCCCCGCCGCCGCAGTCACCCTGGCCGGGCCCCTGTGCACGCCCGCCGACGTCCTCGGGCTCGGCGTCCCGCTTGCCCCGGTCGATCCCGGCGAGCTCCTGGTCATCCCCAACACCGGCGCGTACGGACTCACCGCGAGCCTCCTCGCCTTCCTCAGCCGCCCCGCGCCCGCAGAGGTCGTCCTCGACCGCGGGACCGTCGTGTCGGCGACGCGGATGCAATACGGCAGAACCGGTATCGACGTATCGACCCCACCAGCGAAAGGCGCGGCATGAGCGACCCCGGTGATCCGGTCACCCTGGCCGAGGAGGCCGCGAAGACGCTCGCGGCGAACGCGGCGGGGACCGACGAGGACGCGAGGTTCCCGGTCGCCGGCGTCCAGGCGCTGCGCGACAACGGCCTGTTCGGCCTCCTGGTGCCGACGCGGTACGGCGGGAAGGGCGGGGGCCTCGGCGATCTCGCGGCGGTCGCGCAAGTGCTCGCCGCCGCCTGTCCGTCGACGGCGATGATCTGGGCGATGCACTGCCAGCAGGTCGATGTGCTCGTCCGGCACGCCGCCCCCCGGCTTGCGGAGGCGGTGCTCCCGCGCGTCGCCGACGGACGCCTGTACCTCGGCTCGGTCACCACCGAGCCCGGGGGATCGCGCGGCACGCTGCTGTCCGCTTCTTCACCGGTGCGCGAGGACGGCGACCGGCTTCTCATCGACCGGGAGGCCCCGATCGTCACCGGCGGCCTGCACGCCGACGGCTACCTCGTCACCATGCGCGCCGCGGGCGCGGGGGACCGCAATGTCAGCCTGCTCTACGCCGAACGCTCCCAACTGGAGGTCGAGCCGAACGGCGCATGGGATGCGATGGGCATGCGCGGCACCGAGAGCATCGCCTGCTCGCTGCACGGCGCGATCCCCTCCTGGCAGGTCGTCGGCGAACCGGGCGGCTTCCGGACGATCGCGGTCGAGTCGATGGCGCCCGCCGGGCACATCGCGTGGGCCGCATGCTGGCTCGGCACGGCCCGCGGCGCCGTCGCGGACTTCGTGGCGCTGCTGCGATCCGCGGACCGGCCGCGCGGCGTCGACCCCGCCTCCGATCTCGTGCGCGAGCGCCTGGCGCGCATCAGGATCGACCTGGAGCTGGTCAGCGCGTACCTCCGCGGTGCGATCGCCGAGGTCGACGAGCGGCGCGGCCGCGGCGAGAGCCTCGACACGCCGCCGGTGCAGATCCACCTCGACACGCTGAAGGTCGCCGCGGCCGAGTCGACCTACCGTGCCGTCGACCGCCTCGTCCAGCTCGCCGGTCTCTCACTGGGGTACCGGCGGGACTCCGCGCTGGGGCTCGAACGGCGCCTCCGCGACCTCCGTTCGGCCTCCCTCAACTACCCGAACGACCGCCTGCTCACCGCGATCGGGGCGCTCAGCGTCCTGGACCGCGGTGTGCGGCTCCTCTGAACCGACCCTTGGAAGGACCCGCCGTGAACGACTGGCTGAGCGAGTACGAGCCCATCCTGCGCCCCTACCTCCCGCTGCTGCCCGCCGAGTCGAGCCTGAAGCCCGAGGACCGGCTCGCCGATCTCGGACTCGACTCCATGGGCACCGTCGGTCTGCTCCTCGAACTCGAGGACGCCTTCGCCGTCACGATGCCCGATGACATGCTCACTGCCTCTACATTCGACTCTCCCGCCGCACTCAAAGAGGTCATTGAAGGCCTCCGCGTCCTCGACGCCGACTGACCCACTCTCATATCAGCGGGCGCATCGCCTGCCGGTCACGGGAAGTCGTGACATGCGGTCCCGTCGAATCGCCGATAGGTTCACTGACTATGAGCGAATTCCGAACGGCGCCGCGATGAGCGGGCAGGCGAAGCCGGCAGACCTGTCGATCGGCACCTTCTCCGACGAGCAGTTGTCCGCGGTGATGGGCGGATTCGGCATCACCGACTTCATCGTCCTCCCGTTCTTCGCGCTCGACCGGAACGTGCTGGACCTGCGCCGCCGGACCGACACCGCCCGAAAGGTCTTCGTCGAATGCGGCGGCGCCGTGCGGTTCTTGAAAGAATTGCCCTGGTATTGCGCCTCAGTGGAGAACGCCGCATTCCAAGCGGCATTCCAGCGGCACCTCGCCGCATCGGGCGTCCCGGTACCGACGCTCCATTCAGGAGTCGACGGACGGCCGTTCGTGCACGACCGCCTCCGCGGATCGGTGTTCATGCTCTACGACTACGTGGACGGTCGCTCCGGCGACCTCGGACCTGAGGACGCGAAGGCGGCCGGGCGGGTGCTCGGCCAGATGCACCTGGCGGCCCGGCAGTCGCCTCCGCCCGCGGGGGCGGCGCGCCGCGAATCGTTCGATTCCGCGCTCGACCTGGTCGGCCTCCTCGAACACCACTGGGACGGCGGCGGCACCGCGGCCGGCAGGGAGCTGATCGCCCTCGAGCAGTCGGTCATCCGCGACTGCGCCGCCCGCGCCCGCGAACGCGGCTACGGGGCCCGCCCCACCGCGGTCCACGGCGACTTCAACCCCTACAACCTGATATTCGGCGACCAGGGCGTCCGCGCCATCGTCGATTTCGACAACGCCTGCATCGACGATCCCGCGCACGACCTCGCCGAGGCCCTCGTCAGGTACGCCTGGATGCGGTACGAGGGACTGAGCTCGAGTTACGGCGAGGTCCCCAACGGCTACCGCGACGCGGTCGCCGCCGCCCTCGCGAGCGGCTACCGGGAGGCGAACCCGGAGGGCTTCGCCGCCGCGGCCCCGCACCTGCCCGACGTCATGACCGCGATCGCCCTGGAGCTGAGCGCGATCGGCCTGCTCGCCTCCTACTACTCGAGCGAGGACGTGGACCGCCTCGCAGTGAACGCCCGGGAACTCCGGGGCCTGTCGGCGGCGGTCGTCGACCGCTTCGGCTGATCCGGCCCCCGCGCCCACCCCGACCCCGGTCCAGCGCCCGTCAACGCGCTGCCATCGAAGAGAACGGAAGAGGAGCCAATCATGCAGGAAAGGGAAGCGATCACGCCGCCCTCGTCATGGCACGACCCCGAGGCCCATTTCAGTGCTGCGGCGGCAAGCCCCTGGTACCGGATGATCTCGCTCATGAACGCTTCCATCGTGGAGCAGACCGCCGACTTCTACCGCGGCCGAGGGGCGGCCCCGGTGCTCATGCCGGTCACCGTCGGCTCGGTCTCGAGCCCGATGGGCCTCGGCAGCGACAGCCTGCCGGTGTCGATCGAGCTCATGGGCGCCGACACCTACCTGGCGGACTCGATGCAGTTCCAGCTCGAGTTCATGCTCCGGCACGGGTTTCGCGGCGTCTACTACATCATGCCGACCTTCCGCGGCGAGTCCGCCGACAAGACCCACCTCAACCAGTTCTTCCACTCCGAGGCCGAGATCACCGGCGGCCTCGACGACGTGATGGCCCTCGTCGAGGACTACCTGCGCCACCTCACCCGGGGCCTGCTCGCGAGCGACGCGATCGCGATGATCGCCGACGCCGCCGGGACCGTTCAGCACCTCGAACTCTTCGCCAAGCAGGACGCCGTCCCGCGCGTCTCCTTCAGCGAGGCCCGGGACCTCCTCGGCCCCAAGGCGTTCGCCGCGCTCGCCGACGGCGTGGAGGGCATCACCCGGGCAGGCGAACTGGAGCTCATCGCGCACTTCGGAGGCGCCGTGTGGCTCACGCACCCGCCGCACCTCTCGGTGCCGTTCTACCAGCGGTCCGACGACCGCGGCCGGGCGCAGGCGGCGGACCTGCTGATGGGCGTCGGCGAGATCGTCGGCTGCGGGGCGCGGCACATCAGCGGCGCCGACGTGCGGGCCTCGCTCGCGGCGCACGGGGTCGACGAGCGCGAATACGAGTGGTACGTGCGCATGAAGGACGAGCACCCGCTCGAGACCGCGGGCTTCGGGCTCGGTGTGGAGCGGTTCCTGCTGTGGGTGCTCGGCCACGACGATATCCGGGACCTGCACGTGATGCCGCGCATCGCGGGCCACCGCAGCTGGCTGTGAACCGCACTCGGCTCGGGCGACCGCGTCGTCCGAGCCGAGCGGTCAGCTGAATCGATTGATGTGGTCGACGATGGCCTCGGGCTCGAACCCCAGGACCGCGCACTTCGCGTCGAGCCGGGGGTGCCGGGCCTGCTTGAGCGCCAGCACGATCTCGCCGTGATCCAATGTGGACGGCGCTGCTTGGGATCGCTCCAACAGCAGTGCGGAGGCCGCTTCGAAGTACCCCACTATCGCCAGGAGGCTGCGGCTGTCCACTCGCAGCCGGTACTTGAGATCCTTCACGTGGTTCTCGACCGTCGCTCCGGCGATGCCGAGGCGGCTGGAGATCTGGTTGTTGGTGGCCCCCGCCGAGACCAGCCTCAGGACGTCGCGCTGACGCTGTGACAGCATCCCGACGCGCGACAGGCACTCCTGCACGAGTTCGATGGTCTCGAGCGTCGGGCCTGTGTCCGATGTGGCCGGGGTGGCAGGGGATCGGGTCATTCGGTCATCATACTCATGTTTTGTGATGATGCGTGTACCGTTTCTGTGCTGTGGAACCGAGTGGGTATCCATGCGGCTCACCGATGCCCGTCGTCAAGGACACGGCCACGGGCCCCAGGCCGAGGGACGGTGCGGAGCGGCCTGAACTCGTGTCTACCAGCGGTTTCTCTCCTGCCGCAACCGGTCTGGACGCCGGTTCGTTTCAGTCTGCAATGGACTTGGCAAAGCGGCTCGTCCAAAAGAGACTGTGGTAGATCACTTCAGAACTGCCGGTGTCCCGCCGGTCTCCCGCCGATGGTCGTTTCTCGATCCGCTGGGAACGGCTCCTCAACATGAGGCCTCTTTCAACTGGCTTTGACGGTCACGGAGTAGGTGGGAGCCGCCGTCGCGGGCATTTCGGACGGCGGTGTCCGAAGTGCGAGCAGCGCCGCACGGCTCAGGCCGGATCGGATCCGAGCACCGCCGCCATCGCCTCAGGGGACAGCCGGCCGAAACCCGTGCGCCGGTACCACCGCAGCGCGGCGAACCCGCTCAGATCGGTCTCGGCGGGACCGCCGCCGCCCGCGCGCTCGCGAGCGCGGCGCAGGAACGGCTCGTAGCCCTGGTCGGGGTCCGTGGTCTCTCGCGGCATCGACGCGAGGCAGTCCGGGTCGGCCTCGGCGGGCTCGATCACCGGCGCCCCCGGCCCGTCGACCTGCGGCAGCACGATCGCCTTGAGCAGCAGCGGCGCCGCCGCCTGCTTCGCGCCGAGCGAGGTCTCGTACCAGTCGTGCGGCAGGAGGATCTTGTCGCCATCCGCTCCCTCCTCCAATCCCAGCTCCGCGAGCGGGCCGGCCATCTCAGGGAAGGAGCGGAGCGTGCCCCACCCGACGTGGGGGAAGTCCGGGAAGCTGTGGCACTCGCCTTCGGAGCCGAACCGCAGGTGCAGCACATCGCCGGTGGCGAACGCCGCTCCGGCCGTGAGGAAGTCGATCGCCGTGGTGGTCTTGCCCGCGCCCTTCTCACCGGCGAACGCGATCGCTTCGCCGCCCCAGGCCACCGCGGAGGCGTGGATGAACCTGCCGGTCGCGAGGGCGAGGTCCCACATGAGGTCGCGCACGAAATCGCTGGCGTGGTACTGGGACCGGTCGCTGACGTACACGGTGGCGGATCCGCCGTCCGCGGAGAGCTCGAACACGGTGCCGCTCTGCGGCACTTCGATGACCTCGGCACCGGCGCGGCGCCAGCAGCGGCCCCACACGTGCTTCGTCGGGTTGCGGGCCTTGCGGACCAGCGTGGGTTCGGCTTCGGCACTCGGCGCGCTCCATCGGTCCCGCGACCGGAACGCCACGTGCACCGGCGCGGTCGCCCCCGGTTCGGTCGGCTCCACGGTGAAGTGGGGCCGCACGAACCGCCACACGCGGTCGACCACGTCGGCCGCATCGGCGGCGACGTCGGCGGTGATGCGATGCCCTGCATAGCCGATCGCGGAGAAGCTGCTGGCGGTCAAGGGGGTCCTCTTCTCTGCTGGGGGAGTCGACCGGAGCGGCGGTGGCGCCGCAGGGCCGGTCGCGTCGACGGGACGTCTCACGGCAGCTGCGGCAGCAATGCCGGAGGCTTCGCCGCATCATAGGTCGTGGCGGGCTCCCGGAGCCTGCGGTCCATGTCGCCGTGCCACCGGTAGAACGAGTCGGCGCCGCGCATGCTGCTCAGCCAGTCAGGGTCGCAGGAGCCCGCGACCCCCAGTGCGTCGGCGAAGCCGGCGTCGAAGATCCCGTCGAGATGACCGGCGACCCAGGCCACCGGAAGCTCGATCCCATACGCGGCCACGAGACGCCGCACGGCCTGCCGGTCGCCGTCGGGCAGCGCATGCCAGGCCCGGGCGACATCGGCGAACTGGGAGAGCCGCACGTCCTTGTCGCGGACCGTGCGTTCGAACCAGCCTTCGCGGAACAGATGCAGCACATGGAAAAGGAGGTCATGGACGGGGTCGAGGCCGACGAGGCCCGCCTCCCCGACGGGGTACTCGCGGCGGGCGCCGAGCGCCGCCTCGACCGGCACGTCCCACTCGCTGCCGTGCCAAGTGAGGCTGAACGCCACGTCGACGCGCAGCACCCGCGGGAGTCCGCCTGCGTTCACCTTCGTGTAGTGCGGCAGGTGGTCCGGGAACATCCGGTACAGCAGCGCGGTCTTGCGCGGCAGCCGCTCGAGTCGGCCGGTGCGGTAGTCGAACAGCTTCTCACCCTCGTACCCGAGCCCGGGGAGGGCCGCCGCGACGCCGCCGACGTCCTCGGGGTGGACCATGAGATCGATGTCGTAGAAGGCGCGGGCACCGGTGCCGCCGTAGAGCCGCTGGTGGCAGATGATGCCCTTGGTGAACGCGAACCGGACCCCGCTGCCGAGGAGGGCCGCCTGGATCGACGCCGCCTCGTCCACATAAGCGGCCGCGGCGAGCCGGTTGCTCCACAGGATGTCGCTGAGCTGTTTGGTCGTGCGGCGCGGCAGCGCATCGAAGCGTCCGGTGCCGGCGACGAACGCGGCGACCGTGCCGCACAGCGCGTGCCGCATCGCCTGGCCGATGAGCGCATCATGGTCGAACGCCCCTGCGGCGAGCGCCGACTCCGCGGCCGCTTCGGCTCCGGGTTCCGCAACCGCGATCCGCTTCAGCAGCTGCCAGGATTCCAAGGTCGCCGTCATCCCCGTCACTCCTCCCGATGTGCCCGTTGCGGGCCAGCGCAATGTTCGCCGACGCTTCGGCGGACGGCCAGTCCCGTAATCTCGTCACTCGACGGGGTGCACCAGGTGTCATAGCGTCATGCCCTCGGTCGCCGCCCGGTCGCGGCACCCGACCTCCCGTTGCCGCTCGACCGCTGGGGAAGCATGGCGCACATCGAATCCAACCTCCTGTCCATCGAAGGGATCGACGGCTGCGGCAAGTCCACCCAAGTGGACGCCGTCGCGGCACGCCTTGCCGGGGCGGGGATACCGGCCAGCCCGGTCCGCCTGCGGGCCTTCGGCGCCCGGACGGTGCACGACCTCGCCGAGCGCCTCGTCGGCGACCCGTACGCCTACCACCCGCACATCCCCGCCGAGCTGCGGGAATGGTCGCTGGCGTGCGACATCGCCTACTTCGCCAAGACGGAGATCCTCCCGGCGCTGGCGCAAGGCGCCACGCTCGTGCAGGACCGCGGACCCACCTCGTACCGGCTGTCGGCGGAGCAGTACGAAGGCTTCACCGACTGGGTGGCCCGGGTGCACTCGCTGTTCCCGGTGCCGCGGCGGACCTACCTCCTGGACGTGCCCGTCCAGATCGCCGAGGAACGCCTCGCGGCACGGGCCGCGCAGCCGCGGCGGTCGGACGAGTCCCGCCAGGTGCTGGCGCGCATGCGGTCGGCGCTGCTCGGCGCGGCCGAAGGCGACCCCAGGATCACCGTTGTCGACGGTTCGGCACCGCCGGAGGCGATCACGGAGCTGATCACCGCGGACTGGCTCGCGAACGGCGCGGCCCATGTCCGGTGAGACCGTGCCCGATCGCCCGCTGATACGCCCGCCCGCGCTGCGGCGAGGAGCGACGATCGCCGTAGTCTCGCCGTCGAGTTCGGTGATGCCCTTCCCCCGGCGCCTCGCGAGGTCCGTGGCGGCCCTGGAAGCGCTGGGCCACCGGGTCGTGTTCGCACCCTCGGCATTGTGGGAAGAGGGGGCCAAACCGGGCCCCGCCGCACTCGCGGACGACGTCAACTGGGCCTTCGCGGAGCCCGGCGTCGATATGGTGCTCTGCTCGACCGGCGGCTACGGCTCGGTCGACCTGCTGCCGCACCTCGACTTCGCCCTCATCCGCTCGCATCCGAAGATCCTGTGCGGCTTCAGCGACGCCACCTCGCTCGTGGCCGGGATCCATGCCGGGGCGGGCCTCGTCACGTTCCACGGCCCGACCCTCGTCCCGTCGTTCGGCGACATCGACGGCCCGCACCCCGTCATGCTGGAGCACTGGACACGGGTCCTCGGATCCGCCGCCGGCCCCCACCGGCTGGTCCCGCCCGCCGACATCACGTTCGACTCGCCCCGCTGGGAGACCGACGACCGGCCCCGCCGGTACACCGCCGCGACCCCCTGGCGGGGGCTCGGCGGGGGCACGGCCCGCGGCCCGCTCGTCGGCGGCCACCTCGGCACCTTCCACCACCTGCTCGACACCGGCTACGGGCCGCCGCTGGCGGGCAGCGTCCTCCTCCTGGAGTCGAACAGCGAGAAACTCGGGCCCGTCGAGCATGTCCTGAAGGACCTGAGCGCCAGCGGCGTCCTCGACTCGATCACCGCACTCGTCATGGGCCGCACGCCGATCGTCGCGCACGAGGCCCGCCGGTACGAGGATCTGTTCCGCGCCGCCGCCCTCCGGCACGGCCTGCCCGTGGTGCTCGATGCGGACCTGGGCCATGCGGTCCCGATCCTGACGCTTCCCATCGGCATCGAGGCCGTCGTGGACGCGGACACGGCCTCGATCACGGTGGGCGGTGCCGTCTCGGACCTGACGGCGGCCTGATCCACCGGCTCCGCGTCACGTTTCTCGTGACGGTTCGACAGGCCGCGGCACCGGTACAGTCGCCGGCGGTCCCGGGCACGCCGCCGAGCCGCACCGTTGCAGTACCGGTTCATCCGCGAGAGGGCCCGGGACGCCGTCCACGCCTGATCGGCCGTGCGGCCTCACTGCGCCGTCGGCGAGGCGCTGCCCGCGAACGGCCAGCGGTGCAGTGCCGGGGCGGTGAACGCGCGGTCAGCGATCAGGAGCGGGTCGCCCTCGGACACGGCGACCTCGGTCACATCGCCGATCACCACCAGGTGGTCGTAGCCGTCGAAGCGGTGTCCGGCCCTGCACTGCAGGTGCACGATCGCGTTCGCGATGCGGGGCCGACCGCCCTCGTCCGTGACCACATAGGGTGAACTGAACTTGTCGGCGCCGCGGGTGGCGAACAGGCGAGCCAGGTTTCGGTGCTCGGTGGCGAGGAAGTCCACAGTGAACTCCTCGCATTCTCGCATGATCCCGTAGGAGCGCGTGGCCTGGTCCACGCAGACGAGCAGCGACGGCGGGGAGACGCTCAACGAGCATACGGAGCTCGCGGTGAAACCGACCGGAACGCCGTCGGCGCCGCGGGCGGTCACGACCGCCACCGGCAGCGGCACCCGGGCGAGCGAGGCCCGATACAGATCGGCGTCCATGGTCGTGGGGCCTCCTCGTGGTCGGGGGACGGCACGTCCACGCTAACCGCGCCCGCGAAGGTCCGTAAGTCGGCGAATCGTCACGAGAACACGCGACCGCGCACCCGGGGTCCTGCGAATTCGTGACATGCGCCCGCGCCGTGCCCCGGATACCGTGGCCCTTCATTGCACCGCCGAACTCCTTTGGGGAACGATGCACGTCTATTCAGTGACGCCCACCTCCACCGACGGATCCGGCAGACCTCGATCAGACCTCGCCGCGCATGCGGCGGCCGCAGCGCGCCGGTGCGAGAGCGCCGGCTGGACCGGGATCCTCGTCCCGCACAACCTCCACGAGGTCGATCCGTGGCTGATCGCCGGCCATCTCGGTTCGGTGACGGAACGCCTCGTCCCACTGGTCGCCGTGCAGCCCTCGTCGATGCCGCCGCACACCGTGGCGCTTATCGCGGCGGCCTACGCGAGCCTCCACCACCGGCCGCTGCACTTCAACCTGGTGGCGGGCGCCCGGGACGACGAGCTGCGCCGCACCGGCGACGACCTCGACCACGACCGGCGCTATGACCGGCTGCTCGAATTCGGCCGAGTCCTCAAGGCGCTGCTCCGCGGTGAACGCGTGGACTTCGCAGGCGAGTACTACCGGTACAGCGGCTACGAGCTCGCCCCGCGACCCCCGGTCCTCGCCGAATGCAAGTTCTTCATGGCCGGATCGTCGGACGCGGGCCTCCGGGCGGCGCGCGAGATCGCCGATGTCGTGGTGACCCACCCGAGCCCGTTCCCGGAATGGAAGCGCACGTTCCTCGATCCGCTGCGCGCATCCGGGTACGGCGGCGAGATCGGCATCAGGATCGGCGTCATGGCGCGGTCCGACCGCGAGGAAGCCTGGCGCACCGCCCGCAGCCGGTTCCCCGAGACCCGCAGCGGGCGCGCCACGACCGTCCTCAAGACCCGGTCGTCCAACGTCTGGGCGCAGGAGCTCGCCGCCCGCGCGATCACCGAGAGCGAGACCGAGGCCGACGCCTACTGGCTGGGAGCCTTCAGAAGCGGACGGGTGAGCGCGCCGTTCTTCGTAGGCGACCACGCGGCGGTCGGCGCCCGCATCGCCGAGTACCTCGACGTCGGCGTCGGGCACGTCCTCCTCAGTGGCAGCGACAGCATCGACGACCATGAGAACGTCAACGCCGCACTGCGAGTCGCCGCGGTGTCGGCTCGGCCCGAATCGGAGGTCCTCCGATGAATCGAACCTTGATGGCGACAGGTCGCGGTGTGCCGTCGCTCGGCGTACTGGCGCACCTCGACCTGTGGGACGGACCGGTCGACACGCATCCGAGCGGTGAGGCCGCCTACACGCCGTGGGGCGCGGAGGTCGAGCGGGGCATCGGCGAGTGGATCGGGCGGTTGCTCGGGGAGGAGCGCGCCTCGGCCCGTGCGCTCGCCGCACTATCCGTGCTCCCCGCCGCGCAAAGGGACTGGGCTCATCGACGAGGGAGCAGGACATGAAGCAGGTGGTGCGCCGGGGGCCCATGCAGTGGGGGATGGCTTGCGGCGAATGGATGACGTTCCAGGATGAGCGCAAGGCGCAGTACCCCGGATGGTGGTTCGAGCATCAAGTTCCCGAAGGCACCCCTATGCGGGCCTTGGAGGACGTGGTCACGGCGCTGACAGAGCGTCATGAGATTCTGAGGACGACGTTCGACGTCGACGAGGACGGCTTCCCCGAACAGCGCGTCTGGAGTCCCGAACGGGTCGAGGTTCATGCGCTCGAACAAGCCGACCCGGACGAAGTGCGGGCGTTCAGAACTCGGGATTTCCTGGTCGACCTGGAATGGCCCTGCCGATTCGGGCGGACGCGACGCAGCACGGGGGCGCCGGCGCTCCTGGCCTGCTTCTCGCATATCGCGGTGGACAATCGCGCCAAAGAAATCCTGAGGGAGGACCTCGCCGCGATCATGGAGTCGGTGCTTGCGAACCGGTCGCCGAATCTGCCGCCCGTCGAGTGGCAGCCGCTGGACTACGCGCTCTACGAGCGGTCCGAAAAGATGGGGTCGTTGCGTCGCCGCGCGAAGGAGTACTGGGCTGACACGCTCGATCGCATTCCCGTCGCCACCTTCAACATCGGGGAGGCCCCCGAAACCGTCCGATATGTCGATTGTCGCTCGAGTCCCCGTTCGGCCGTCGGGCAGCTCGAACGCATCGCGCAAGCGATCGACGTGCCGATGAGTGCCGTGTTCGCGGGCGTGTTCAGCCTCGCGTTGGGCGGAGCGACCGCTCAAGAGGTCGTGCCGCTCGACATGACCACACACGGTCGGGTGACCAGGAACGCCTTGAACGTGGTGGCGCCACTCGCACGCGCCGTGGTCATCCCGAGCGTATTGCTGTCGGATCAGTCGTTCGCCGATTTCGTCAGGGGGCTCCACCGCCTGACGTTCGTGGCGAATCGGTACAGCATGGTGGACACCCTGGAGTACACCGAGTGGAGGGCGGTCATGAACGGCCGGAAAGGGGGCGAGATCGGATCCCGCATCGCGTTGAACTTCATGTACAAGCAGGACGGCGGCCACCATGCGCCTGACGCGTCGAGCTGGTCTGGACCGCAATGGGAGTCGACGGTGAGCGATCCCGTCGAATACCGCTCGCTCTCGCATCATCTCTACGTCGCCGCCAGCGGGGGCGGGCCCCGGCTGGAGCTCCACGTTTCAGGCAACGAAGCCGTCGTCGGGCGCGGCAATACCGAATGCATCGCCCAGTGCATCACCGATCTACTCGCCCATCTCGACGAGGACCTCGATCGCAATATCGGCGACTTGCGCCGCAAGGTCGCCGGATCGTTCGCGGCCCCCTCTCGGGACCCGATCCACGGCGAGCCCGTCCTCTCACGGGGTGATGCCTTCCGGCCCGACTCCATCGATGCGGTCTTGCAGGCCCATCCCGGAGTGAAGGAGGCGAGAACCCGGCTGGAGGGGGACGAACTCGTGACCGAAGTCGCCGTGTCGGAGCCCTCGCTGACCGAGGCCGATCTGATCGCGTTCTTGAAATCACAGCGGCCCTACCGAGCGGTGTCGCGAACCATTCCTGATCGGATCCGCGTTGAGCGGCCCGAGATGTCGGTGGATTCGCGCACCAGGCGCGATTCGACCACGCCGGCTGCCGAGACCGCCTTGATCGACTGTGTGCAGATCGTCAACCGACTCGGATCCGCGGATGCCCGGCTCAGCTACGCCGAATGCGGCGGCAGGTTCTTCCGGATCCCTGCGGTCCTGCAACGACTGAGTGGGCTCGGCTACAAGGGACTGAACCGGAATGATCTGCAATCGCCTTGCAGCCTTTCGGCCCTGGCCGGGCGGCTCCGCTCGACGCAGGACCAGGGTTTGTCTCATGAGGACTGATGGGTCTTTGCTGACCGTAGCGCCGACGTGGAGCGTGGTGGCCGGTGAACGCATTCGTGCCGGAGTGCGGAAGTCAGGGGAGCCGGGGTCCCATGGGAGGCTTCAGACCGAGCGACAGCACCAGCGCGACCATTTCGTCGTGAAAGAGTTTGGCCGGGTCGTGCGACAGCTGGGTCAAGTGCCCGTAGATCTCCAGGGCGACCAGCCCGTGCATGCGGCCCCAGACGCGCAAGGTCACGGCGATGGCGGCCGGCGGTAGGTCAGGGAAGTCCTCGCGGGTTTCGGCCACCAGGCCGGGCCCGAAATCCGACCATTCGTAGTCGTCGCTGACGACGGTGCTGATGTCAGTCTGCTGCCAGGCCGCGGCGACGAGCCCGGTGAGTCCGGCACATGCCCGGTGCTCCGCCTCGGCCGCGGGCCCGCCCTCGGGCGGCCGGTAGCCGGGGACCGGGTCGCCGTAAATGAGGCGGAACCCTTCCGGGTTCGCCAGGGCCCAGGAGCGGACCGCCTCTCCCCACGCCACGATCCGACCCGCCGCGTCTTCCGGCCGGCAGGCGTCGCGCGCCGCTTCGACAGCGTCGAGCAGGGAGGTGTACACGTCGTTGATCAAGGTGGTGACCAGGTCGTCGCGGGTCGGGAAGTAGCCGTAGATGGCCCCCGCGGTGATGCCCATCTCGCGGGCGATCGCCCGTAGCGAGATGGCGTCTGGCCCGCCTTCCGCCATGAGCTTCAAAGCGATCGCCTTGATCTGCTGCGTCGCCTCGGTCCGCAGGCGCGAGCGCCTGGATTGCTGCATCTCTCCCACTCTTGACACTCTACAGCGTGTTGATACCATGCACCGTGTATTTACTGAACGCCGTGTAGTTTCTACACGGCATGAAATCGTGGAGCGAGTCAGTGCAAATCGGAGTATTCGGTGCCACGGGCACCATCGGCGGGGCCGTCGTGACCGAGGCGCTCAGCAGGGGCCACCACGTCACGGCGTTCACCCGCCGCGCCTCACGGATTCCCGCTGGGCCGGGCCCGGTGGTCTGGAAGGTCGCCGACCCGACCGACAACGACAGCATCGCGTCGGTCCTCGACGGACTCGACGTCGTGGTCAACGCCATCAACGCCGGGGACACCATCGCCGACCAGATCGCGAACGCCACCGTGCTGCCCGCAGCCACCCGCGCGCTGTTGAAGGCGTTGGAGCGGCGGCCCGCCGCAAGGCTGATCGTCGTCGGCGGCGGCGGCAGCCTCGAGGTCGAACCGGGCGTGCGGCTCATCGACACCGGCGAGGCCTTCACCGAGATCCTCACCGAAGTGCTCCAAGTCCCCGCGGAGTATCGGGACGTCGTTCAGGCCCAGGTCGATGTGCTCTCGCTGTGCCGATTGTCAGACCGGCAGTGGACCTACATCAGTCCGGACGCCGGCCGCATCCGCTCGGGCGAACGGACCGGCCGGTACCGTGTCGGCGGCGACCAGCTGATCCCCAAGGCGCCGGGCGCCGAAGACCTCTCGGCCGAAGATCTCGCGGTCGCTCTCGTCGATGAGATCGAACTCCCCCGACACCTCCAACGCCGCTTCGCCGTCGGAACCTGATGCAGAAGACGCCCGATCTCGTCGCGGTACTCGACGGATTCCGGCGGCTACTATCGTCGTTCGTAGCGATGGCGTGTTCCCGGAAGGAGCAGGCCCTTGGACGGAAAGGGGCGGCGATGCGCAGGCTCGGTGAATTGGAAGCGCCGATCATGGAGGTGCTGTGGGCCGCAACCGGTCCGGTGACGGTCCGCGGCGTGCTCGAATCGCTCGATCGCGAACCCGAACCGGCCTACACCACGGTGATGACCGTGCTGGACAACCTGCACCGCAAGGACATCGTGACGCGCGAGCGCGACGGACGGGCTTGGGCGTACCGTCCGGCGCTCTCGCGGGAGGACTTCGAGGCCGAGGCTATGGCCTCGGTGCTGGAGTCGTCCGCCGACCGCGGCGCGACGCTGCTGAGCTTCATCGGGAAGATCAGCCCTGATGAGCTGGCCCGGTTGCGCGAGCTCATGGACGAGGCCGGAGAGCGCGAGTGATCGCCGCCCTCGTCCTGCTGGGCTACGCGGCAGCCTTGGGAACGCTCGGGCCGCGACTGCTCGACAGGGCACGCTGGGCCGCGGCGGCACCGCGGCTCGCGATCGCGACCTGGTTCGCCCTCGCGATCGCCTTCCTCCTGGCGATCGTGCTCGCCGGGGCGGCGATCGTCGTACCCCTGGAGGTGCACAGCAGCGCACCGGGCGGGTTCGTCTGGCACTGCCTGCAAGAGCTGCGCGAACACTACGGACACGTCGGCGGCATCGCCCTCGCGTTGGGCGCGGTGGTGCTCATGTGGGTGGTTCCCGCGCGTGTCATCGGCGCCGTGGTTTCGGTGTGGTGGTCGACGCGAACGGAGCGGTCTCGGCTGCGCCGCACCCTGGCATCGGCGCGCGTGAACGCTGAGCTCGGCGCAATGGTGCTCGACGAGACCAGGCCCGCGGCGTACTGCCTGCCCGGAAGAGGCGGCCTGATCGTCCTCACCTCCGGCGTGCTCGACCTGCTGCATCCGGCCCAGGTGCAGGCCGTCATCGCACACGAGCGAGCCCACCTGCGCGGCGGCCACCACCGCATCGTCGCGCTCGCCAAGGCCACCGAACACCTCTTCGGTCCCCTGCCGCTGTTCACCCTGCTGCCAAAGCGCATCGCCCATCTCGTCGAACTGGCCGCCGACGACGCGGCCGCCCGCGCCGCCGGACGTCGCGTCCTCGCGCGGAGCCTGCTCAGCGTGGCGGCCGCGCAGACGCCCGCGGAGGCCCTGGCCGCCAGCGGGGGCGACACCGTGGCGCGCATCGAGCGGCTTCTGAAGGCCCCGCCCGCTCCGGGCCTTGCCGGGGTGGGCTCGATCCTCGGCGGCAACTTCGCTGCGCTGGCCGTGCCGGTGCTGATCGTCGTGGTGCCCATCGCCACGGCCGTCGGCATCGCCTGCTGCCAGGTCTGACACCGCCCGCGAGGGTGCTTCGGCTTCCGCGGACCTATCTACTATCTTGCTTAGTAGTAATGTGTTCGCGTATGGCCGGGGTGGAACAACACTGCCCGCCTCGCGGACGCGGAAGCGATCTTCGAAGGAACCATTCGCCTTGCGCCACCACTCGAACGACCCTGACTCGCCGGCGCGTCCTTCGCGGTTGCCGCCGTTGGCCGTCGCGTTCG
Organism: uncultured Actinomycetota bacterium; assembly: GCA_963740955.1. GTDB lineage: Bacteria > Actinomycetota > Actinomycetes > Mycobacteriales > Micromonosporaceae > Glycomyces. The sequence continues at coordinate 743,387 of CAVUGC010000019.1, read as the reverse complement.
CCGCAGTCTCGCTGCTGGTCGGTCCTGCCACGCCGTCGAATGCCCAGGAGGATGACGAGGGTGCCTCGGATTCTCTGAGCGAAGCGATCGGGGCGTACCTCGATGCCCAAGACGAGCTGGCCGCGCTCGAATCCGAGCAGGAGGGGCTGGAGCAGGAGCTGGCGGACTCGGAGGCGGAAGTGACCGAACTGCAAGCGGAGCTGGGCGAGTACGCCTACATCGCCTACACCGCCTCCGATCTTCAGTCGACGGCCGCGCTCATGGCCTCGGGAAGTCCGAGCGAGTCGATCGATGCGATGTCGACGCTCCAGTTCCTCGGCGAGTCGCGTGCCGACCGGCTCGACGATCTGATCGTCCGCCTCGAAGAGATCGAAGCGATGCGCTCGACGTTGGAGGACAACATCGCCGAGCAGGAGGACCTGACCGGGGAGATGGAGGCCGCCCGCGACGACGCCGCCCGCGAGATGGCCGCCTCCGGTGGCGACGACGCGGTGGGCCCTTCCGCCGGAGACTTCCCCGATCCCGAAGACGCCCCGCGCAACGGCGACGGGACGCTCCCCTCTGAGGGCTGCTCGGAGGAGGACCCGACGACCGGTGACTGCGTCTCCCCGCGCACCCTCCATGCGCTGGAACAGATCCAGATCGCCGGGTTCACCCGCTACATCAAGTGCTACCGCCCCGGCGGCTCAGGCGAGCACCCGCTGGGCAAGGCCTGCGACCTCTCCTCGGAGCCGGGCGGCTTCGGAGGCGATGCCTACGGCGACGACTTCACCTACGGAGAGAATTTGGCGGCGTGGCTGGTGGAGAACGCCGACGACCTCGGGGTGCGGTACGTGATCTGGTACGAGCGGATCTGGCAGCCGGCCACCGGCTGGAAGGAGTACACGCTCGGAACGGGGGAGCCGAACTCCGACCACACCAACCACGTTCACTTGAGCATGCGTTGAGGCCGAAGCGAGCTGGGCGGACACGCGCATCGCCGTAGTGCGTGAAGCCGCGGCCCCGGTCGTGCCCGGGGCCGCGGCGGCATGGGGTGGTGCTCAGTGCGGAAGTCAGCGGAACAGGAAGCCGATGGCGGCTGCGGCGATGACCGCGCCGATCGCTGCGGCGAGGGCCACTTGGCGGCCGGTGGCGATGCGGTGCTTGTGGATCCAAGCCAGGAAGAAGACCGTCGCGGGGATGCTGACGGTCACGCCGGCTCCCGCCTCGTGCCGGTCCCTGCGGCGGCGGGTGCAGGGCAGCGGCCGGGTTCGTCGCAGCCGGCATGGGATGCCGGTTCGACCTGCACGGTGGCGTGCCCGACGCCGAACTCCTCGCCCAGGATCTTCTGGGCTCGGTCGAGCACGGCGTGGTCGTCGGTGCCGGGCTCGGCGACCAGGTGGGCGGTGCCGACGTGCATCCCCGAAGTAAGGGTCCACACGTGAACGTCGTGGACTTCCCGGACCCCCTCGATCGCCCCGAGCGCGGCGGCGACCCGGACCGGTTCGATCCCGGGCGGGGCGTGCTGGGCGAGGATCGCCAGGACCTGGCGTCCCAGCGGCAGGGCGCGGACGACGACGAACACACCGATCGCGAGGGCGACGCCGGTGTCCCAGAACGCCTGTCCGGTGGTCGCGACCAGGATGCCCGCGAGGATCACGCCGACCGACCCGGCCGTGTCGGCCATGACCTCGAGGTAGGCGCCCTTGACGTTCAGGCTGTCTCCCGCCCCCGAGCGCAGCAGCGCCATCGCGGCGATGTTGACCGCCAGGCCGAGCGCGCCGACGGTGAGCATCGGTCCGACCTGGAGATCGGGTGTCTCGCCGATGCGGCCGATCGCCTCGACGACGATGTACACGGCCACACCGAGCATGACCAGGACCGCGAACAACGAGGCGAACATCTCCGCCCGGTAGGACCCGTACGTGCGCCGCCCGGTCGAGTCCGGGCGCGTCGCCAGGCGCGTCGCGGTCAGGGCCGCGGCGAGGGTGACCACGTCGGCGGCCATATGGCCCGCATCCGACAGGAGCGAGAGCGACCCGGAGATCAGTCCGAAGACCAGCTCGACGACGAAGAACCCGGCGATGAGCACCAGAGCGACCCGCAGCCGCCACGCATGGCGACCACCTGCGTGACCTGCGGCGTGGTCGTGACCGTGACCCATTGAAACCCACTTTCAAAATCAATAACACATTGCAATGATTGCATGTATGGGCGACACGCTACGCGAACGCTGAGCGACGCGTCAAGCCGGGGCGCAGAATCGGCCCCGGCCCGGACCGTTGGAGGCCGGGGAGGGCGAGGTCGACGGTCGCCCCGCCCCATCATCTACTAACGTGAATAGTAGTAGAGTTCGAGGCGTCAGCGGGGTGCCAGGGGTGACCACGCAACCCCGCTGACGCCTATTCGAGCTGCCGTACTTGTGGGGATCGGCCGGGCCGGACTCCTACGACTGCTCGAGCCTCGTCCTCCGCGCGTACGCGCAGATCGGAATCGACCTGCCGCACAATGCCGCCGCTCAGTTCAACTCGACGGCGAGCATCAGCCGCGAGGAGCTGCAACCGGGTGACCTGGTGTCGGCTCGAGTTCGCCGGCGCCGAGACCTGGCACTTCGGCTCAAAGCCGATCACTCCTGTCCACGCTGAGTAGATTCGACGCGAAACCGTCGAAGGCCTCTGATGCCATCGAACTCGACCCGCACTGACGAACGCCCGCAACACGGCGGGCCGCCATCGGAGGTCGTACGCTCGGAATCGAGGGGGGATCGCCTTGTCGAAGCTTGAAGGTGCGCGGCTGCCGGTGTGCCGGACCTGCGGCGTCCAGTACGGTGCGGCCCGGGAGGACTGTCCGATCTGCCTGGACGAGCGCCAGTACGTACCGCCGGGCGGCCAGCAGTGGACCACGCTGGCCGAGCTCCGCGCCGCGGGCCACCGCGGACGGATCGAGGAGGAGGGCCCGGGCGTCCTGGGCGTCGGCGCGAAGCCGTCGTTCGCGGTCGGCCAGCGCGCCCTGCTGATCCGCTCGCCGCACGGGAACGTCCTGTGGGACTGCTTCGGCTATCTCGACGACGACCTGGCCGCCGAGATCGAGGCGCTCGGCGGGATCAGCGCGATCGCGGTGAGCCACCCGCATTTCTACGGCGCGATGACCGAGTGGGGCCGGGTCTTCGACGCCCCCGTCTACCTCCACGAGGCCGACCGCGAGTGGGTGGGCCGGCCCGACCCGGTGGTCGAGTTCTGGTCCGGCGAAACCCGCGACATCGCCGCGGACATGACCCTCGTGAACGCGGGCACGCACTTCGACGGCGGGACCGTCCTCCACTGGAGCGGCGACCCGGACGAGCGGGGCGCGCTGTTCAGCGGGGACATCTTCGGCGTGGTGGCGGACACGCGCTGGCTCACGTTCATGTACAGCTTCCCGAACTTCATCCCCGAGCGCCCGCGCACGATCCGGCGGGCGATCGCGCTCATGGAGCGGTTCGCGTTCGACCGGGTCTACGGGGCGTTCTGGGGTCGGGTGGTGGCCGCGGACGGTTCCGCGGCGCTGCGCCGCTCGGCCGACCGCTACCTCCGCTTCGCCCTCGACGACGGCGCGCCTGACGACTGAGCGCGCATCGCCCGCCGGGTGAACAAGGGCGAGAACCGATCCCTGGGCGGGGAGTCGAACGTGCCGATCGTGGTCGGTCGGTTGTTCGATGCGCTGGTCTCCGACGGCGTCGAATCTGGTAGGTAGTTTGACTATCATCCGCTAGTCAGTTAGCCTTCCTACCGTGTTCGATTCGATGAGACAGCAATGGCTGCACGGATTCCTCGACCTGTGCCTGCTCTGCCTGCTGCTCGAACGCCGTGATTACGGCGTCGGGCTGGCGCAGCGGCTGGCGGACTCCGGCTTCGGGGAGATCCCCGGCGGCACCCTCTACCCCTCGCTCCTGCGTTTGGAGAAGCAGGGGCTGGTGCGCGCCGACTGGGCGGCCTCGGACGTGGGTCCGCGCCGCAAGTACTACGAGCTGACCGATGCGGGACAGGACGCCGCGGCCGAGCGCGTCGCGGTGTGGCGGGAGTTCCGCGATGTCATGGACCGCATGACATCGCGCGCGGCGACCGCGGTGGAGGAGTCATGAGCGACGTCCAGTGGCATGAGTCCCTCGCCCGGCTGCTCGTCGAGCGCGGCGTGGCCCCCGGCGAGGCGTGGCGCCTGGCCGAGGACAGCCGCGACGAGGCGCGCGCCGCGGGGATGGACCCGGCCGAGCTGTTCGGGCCCGCCGCGGCGTACGCGGCCGGCATGGCCCGGGCCGCCCGGCCCGCCCCGCTCACGGCGCTGACGAGGACCCGCGGACCGGTGGTCCTGCGACTGAGCAACGTGGTGAAGCGGTACCGGCGCCGCGAGGTGCTGCGGGGCGTCGACCTGACGCTGCGGGCGGGCGAGGTCGCGGCCGTCGTGGGCGCGAACGGTTCCGGCAAGTCCACGTTGCTCGACATCTGCGCGGGCGCGGCCAAGGCCACCTCCGGCCTCGTGGAGCGCACGGCGAGCATCGGCTACGCGCCGCAGCAGCACGGCGTGGCGCCCTATCTCACTCCTGAAGAGCACTTTCGGCTCTTCGGCGCGGTGCACGGCATGGGTTCCAAGCGGGCCGTCTCGACCGGGACCCACCTCGCGGCGGGCCTGGGTTGGCGCCCGCGCACCGGGACCGTCGCGGCCCAGTTGTCCGGTGGCACTCAGCAGAAGCTCAATGTCGTGCTGGGCGAGCTCAACCGGCCCGACCTGATCCTCCTCGACGAGCCCTACCAGGGCTTCGACCAGGACTCCTATCTGGACTTGTGGGCGCAGGTCTACGCCTGGCGCGACGCGGGCGCGGGCGTGCTGGTCGTGACGCACCTGCTGCACGACCTCGACCGCGTCGACCATGTGCTCGAACTCAAAACGGAGGACCGCTGATGCTGTGGACGATCGCGGAGACCAGTCTTCGGGAGACCGGACGCCGGCGCGCCGCGCTGCTCCTGGTGATCGCGCTGCCGCTGGCGTTCTACGCCGCGCGAAGCGACATGCAGGGCCAGGCCATCCGCTTCCTGGCCCTCGGCGTGGGCTGGGCGGTGGCCACCCTGGCACTGTTCTCGCACGTGGGCGCCCGGCACCTGGACCGGCGCCTCGCCGTCGTCGGCGCCTCGCCGACCGCGCTCCTGCTCGGCAGGCAGCTCGCGCTCGTCGGCATGGGACTGGCGCTCGCGGGGGGTTACTTCGGGCTCGTGGCCCTCACGCAGGACGTGCACCGGCTGTGGGCGGTCGGGCTGCTCCTGGGCACGACGGTGCTCATCGCCGCGCCGCTCGGGGCGGTCGTGAGCCTGGTGCTGCCCCGCGAGCTGGAGGGGGCGCTCGCGCTGCTGGCGGTCATGGCCATGCAGATGATCGCCGATCCCGAAGGGGCGCTTGCCAAAGTGCTGCCGTTGTGGTCGACGCGGGAGTTGACCGGGTACGCCGTCGACCCCGTCGGCTCAGGTCACTTGCGGGACGGACTGGTGCATTTCGCGGTGGTCGCGCTGCTGTGCGCCTGCGCCGCATGGGTCGCAGCGGTGGTGCGGCTCCGGCCGCGGACGCTGCCGCAGCCGCAGGCCGCCTGACTGGTTCAGGTTCGCGGCGGGCTGTCGGTTTCGAGCCTGGACGGAGGCGTTCGGTCCTGTGCGGTGCTTGCATTCGGACCGGGACGCCGGGCCCCTCGGACATCGCCGGGGCCGGTCGATCCGACTCGGATCGACCGGCCCTTCATGCCGCTACTCGCCCGCGAGGTAGTCCTGGGCGTTGGCGAGGTACTTCTCGATGTTCTTCTCGTAGGCGAAGATCTCGGCCTCGCGGTCGATGATCTTCTCGACGTACAAGCGGGCGAAGGTGTCCTCGGTGTCGCCGCGCAGTCCCGCCTCCTCGGCGCATTCGGCGAAGTCGAGCGCCATCGCGAACTCGAACTCCTTGGGCTCCAGGTCTTCCGCGCCGTCGGGGAGTTCGGGGTACTCCACCACCTCGCCGTCGTCGATGACCTGTGTGGTGTCGCCGTAGACGCCGGTCCCGAGGAAATCGGCGGTCGGCAGCCAGCCCGTGGTCTCGTCGAACGCCCAGCCTTCGAATCCGCGCGCTTCGATGCAGTCGAGGAAGGCCTGCTCCTTATCGATGTACTCGGCCGACATCTCGTTGTAGATCGTGCCGTCGCCGACCGAGGTGAGCGGGCTTTCGCCGCCGCCCGGCTTGGTCCAGTAGTCGCCGTCCTCGGATTCGGTCTTCTCCGGCTCGCCGTAGACGATCTCGATGGTCTCGAGCTCGCACCCGCCGAACGGCGGCTGCTCGATGTCGACGTCCATCGGGTCTTCGCCTTCGTCCATCGCCTGCTGGAACGCCTGGTCGTATTCGTACCGCTCGGCGCCTTCGAAGGCCTTGCGCCACTCCGCCTCGTATGCCTCGCCCATGGCGTCGAACTCCTCGCGGGCGGTGTCCCAAGCGGGGTCCCACCAGCCTTCGTCCTCGGCGTTGAACGCTTCGAATTCGGGATCGTCCCGCATCGCCGCGACCTCGCCGTCGTCGCCGCCGTAGCGCACCCATTCGCCGAACCCGAACTTCTGGGCCTGCTCGACGTTCGGGATGCGGGAGTAGGGCGAGGCGAAGCCCTCGAACCTGCCCGGCATGCCATTGCCGTAGAGCGCGACCGGGTCGTGGACGGTGAAGCCCTCGTCCTGCATGCACATGCTCGCGACCCGCGACTCGGCCTGGACCAGCTCCCAGGAGAGGGCGGAGGCGTTGATGATGCTCTGCTCGATCCGGTCGACGTCCTCGTCGGTGACCTCGGTCTGCTCTTCCGAGCACGCGGTGAGCGCGAGTGAGGCGGCGAGCAGGGGTATCGCGATGCGTCGCAACATGGTGACCTTTCGGGAGAAACAGGGGATCCTCAGGACATAGCGAAGACGCCGCGGGCGCCCCGCGGAGTTGAGTCGCGTGGCCGCGTTTTCCGTCCGCGGTGAATCCCCCACGCGGGGGAGGCGTCCGGCACCGCGGGGTGAGTCGGCCACGCGCGCAGGGCCATAGGTTCGAGCCATGTCCACTACATCGAAGCCGCAGACCCGCCCGACCTCCCGCGCCGCCGCCCGACTGACCGGCCTGGCGGGCTGGTCGCTCATGCTCATCGCCGCCCTGCACACGGCGGTGTTCATACCGCAGGCGCCGTGGTCCGCATGGTTCGACGGGTCGCTGCGCGGCCTCTCGGGCGACCCGGAATCGCTCGCCGTGTTCTGGGCCCTTCCCGGCGGCATCGTGGTTCCCGCGTTCCTGTTGGGGCTGTTCATGGTCCGCATGGGCAGGCAAGGCCAGCGCGTGGGGCTCGGGGTCGCGCTGACACTGGCCGCGTGGGTGTCCTTCTGCCTGTGGCTGGTCGGTCCGAGCGGCTTCATGTTCGTGTACGCGACCGCCGGGCTGCTCGCCGCCGCCGCGATCGCGGACCGCGGCGCACGGGCGGCGGACGCGGGCGGGCCGGCGATGGAGTCCTGAGCGTTGGCACCGGCGGGGAACGGATCCGCTTGCGCCGCAGATCAGCGGCGGTTTATCAGAGTCCCAGCGTGACAGCGAAAGTGAAACCGGGTGAGCCGTGAGGCCCGCCCGGTTCGTTCTTGCGGTTCCGGCGTCTTCGGCGGTGCGTGGGAGTGCCACATCGAAGCGGCGGGGATTGTGGGGCCGATCGACATGGTCATCGTGTTCCGGCGTCCATAGCATTTACCAACATGAATACTGTAACGCCCATCACTGCGGGCTCGGGCGGCGTGCTGTCCGGCCGGGTCGCGCTCGTGACCGGCGCCGGCTCCGGGATCGGGCGGGCCTGCGCGATCGGGCTCGCCGCCGCCGGCGCCGAAGTCCACGCGGTGGACCGGGATGCGGCGACGGTGCACGCCGTCGCCGCGGCGATCGGCGGCAAGGCGCACGTCACCGACCTCTCAGACGCCGAGGCGACGACACGGCTGCCGACCGAGGTCGACATCCTCGTCAACAACGCCGGATTCCAGCACGTCGCCCCCATCACCGACTTCCCCGCCGCCCGCTTCGAGGCCATGCAGCGCGTGATGGTCACCGCGCCGTTCCTGCTCATGCAGCGCTGCCTCCCGCACATGTACGCCCGCGGCTGGGGGCGCATCGTCAACATCTCCAGCGTCCACGGCCTGCGCGCCAGCGCCGCGAAGGCCGGATACGTCGCGGCCAAGCACGCCCTGGAAGGCCTCAGCAAAGTCGCCGCGCTCGAGGGCGCCCCCCGCGGCGTCACCAGCAACTGCGTCAACCCCGGCTATGTGCGCACCCCGCTGGTCGAACGCCAACTCGACGACCTCGCCAGGGCCGGACACGACGACGCGCTCGCGAACGTGCTGCTCGACCGCACGCCGCTCAAACGGCTCGTGGAGCCGGAGGAGGTCGCCGCCGCGGTCCTCTGGCTGTGCCGCCCCGAAGCGAGATCCGTGACCGGCTCCTCCTTGACCATCGACGGCGGCTGGACCGCCAACTGACACCGTGCCCGACGCAAAGGACAGGACATGCCATGACCACCGACACCCCCACCCTTCCCTCCCCCACGGGCCGCCAGCGGTCCGGCATCGGGCGGATCGTGACCGCCAGCCTCGTCGGCACCACTGTGGAGTGGTACGACTTCTTCCTGTACGGTTCGGCCGCCGCCCTGGTGTTCAACACCGCGTTCTTCCCGGCCCACGACCCGCTCGTGGGGACCCTCCTCGCCTTCGCCACCTACGCCATCGGCTTCCTGGCCCGGCCCCTGGGCGGCCTGGTCTTCGGGCACTACGGCGACCGCCTCGGCCGCAAACGCCTGCTCGTGCTCAGCCTGCTCATGATGGGCGCCGCGACGTTCGCGATGGGGCTCTTGCCGACCTACGCCGCCATCGGCGTGGCCGCGCCGATCCTCCTCACCCTGCTGCGGCTGATCCAGGGCTTCGCCCTCGGCGGCGAATGGGGCGGCGCCGTCCTCATCGTCTCCGAGCACGGCGGCGAACGCCACCGCGGATTCTGGGCCTCCTGGCCGCAGGCCGGAGCGCCCGGCGGGAACCTCCTCGCCACCGGTGTGCTCGCGTTCCTGGCCGCCGTCCAGTCCGACGCGGCGTTCCTGTCCTGGGGCTGGCGCATCCCGTTCCTGCTGTCGGGCGTCCTCGTCGTGATCGGCCTCTGGGTCCGCATGACGGTGTCCGAGTCGCCGGTCTTCCTTCAGGCGCAGGCAAAAGCGCAGGAGGAAGCGGCCGGCGCCAAGGAGCGGGCCCCGATCGTCCAGGTCCTGCGCACCGGCTGGAGGGAAGTGCTCGGCGCCATCGGACTGCGCTTCGGGGAGAACATCTCCTACTACATCCTCACCGCGTTCCTGCTCGTGTACGTGACCGCGCATCTGGGACTGTCGAAGAGCCTAGCGCTGAACGCCGTGCTCATCGGCTCGGCGATCCACTTCGCCACCATCCCGATGTGGGGCGCCCTCTCCGACCGGATCGGGCGCCGCGCGGTCACGGCCATCGGCGCGATCGGCATGGCCGTCTGGGCGTTCGCGTTCTTCGCCCTCGCCGACACCGGGTCGTTCGCCCTGATCTGCGTCTCGGTCACCGTCGGCCTGCTGTTCCACGGCGCCATGTACGGGCCGCAGGCCGCCTTCGTCTCCGAACTGTTCGACACGCGGGTCCGCTATTCGGGCGCGGCCATCGGCTCGCAGCTGGCGTCCATCATCGCCGGCGGACTGGCGCCCTTGATCGCCGTGGCACTGCTCAACGACTCCGGTTCGTCCCTTCCCGTCTCGATCTACGTGTGCGCGGCCGCCGTGGTGACCGCCGTGACCGCCGCCGTCATCCGGGAGACGCGCGGCAGGGACCTCACCGTCAGCCTCAGGCCCGCCCCCGAACGGTGAGCCGGTCCGCGGCCGACCCGCGATTAGACTCGGCCGTGCGGCGCCGCCCGCACGGCCGAGTCCGCGTACACGCTGAGGGAGGAGCGCCGTGCCCGCCGAAGAGACCCCCACCGGAGCCGCCGCGCAGGCACTGCGCCGCCTCTTCGACCTGCTGGCCGCCGACGCCTCCGAAGACCAACTCGCCCAACCGGCCCGCGACCTCCGCGCCACGGAAGCGTCCACAGCAGACCTTGCCGCCGTCGACGAGGCGACCGCCGCGGCCCTCCAGATCAGGCAGACCCTGTGGCAGCGCCGCCGCCGAGAAGCCGAACTCGCGGCCCTGTTCGACACCGCCGGAGACCTCGCCCGACTAGGCGACCTCGACTCGGTCCTCCGCGCGATCGTCCACCGCGCCAGGAACCTCCTGAACGCCGACATCTCCTACCTCAGCCTCCAAGACCCCGCCGCCGGCGACACCTACATGCGCGTCACCGACGGCTCGGTCTCGGCCAGGTTCCAACGCCTGCGCCTGGGCATGGGCGAAGGACTCGGCGGCCTCGTCGCCGAGACCGCACTGCCCTACGCCAGCAGCGACTACGCCTACGACTCCCGGTTCCGCCACACCGGCCCCATCGACGCCGCCGTCGCCGAGGAAGGCCTGCACGGGATCGTGGGCGTGCCGCTGCGCACCGGCGCCTCCGTCATCGGCGTCCTCTTCGCCGCCGACCGCACCGCCCGCGACTTCGCCCCCGACGACATCGCCATGCTCGTCTCGCTCGCCGACCACGCCTCCGTCGCGATCGAAAGCGTCCGCCAACTCGAAGCAGCACGCGAAGCACTGCGCGCCCAGGAAGCAGCCGCCGCGACCTCCGCGCGACTCAACCGGACCCTGCGCCGAGCCGCCGAGGCGCACGACCAACTCACCGGACTCGTCCTGCGCGGCGGCCGCATCGACGACCTCGCCGCACAGGCCGCCGTCCTCTTCGGCGGACCGATCGGCATCTACGACGTCGAAGGCGAAGCACTCGCCCGCGCCGGAACCGGCACGGTCCACTTCCCCGAAGGCGCGGGCGACGCGGGCACCGGCGCGACCCTCGCCAAGGGACTCTGGGTCTGCGCCGTCATGGCCGGATCCGAATCCCTCGGCACCATCGTCTTCGGCGGCGACGACCTCGGCGACGAGGACAAGCGCCTGTTCGAACGCGTCTCGCTCGTCACCGCCCTGCTCCTCCTCCTCGAACGCTCGGTGGCCGACGCCGAAGACCGGGTCCGCGGCGAACTGCTCGACGACCTCCTCACCGAGAGCGCACGCCGCGGCGGCGGCACCAGCCTCGCCCTGCGCGCCCGCAAACTCGGCGTCGACCTCCAACTCCCGCACGCGGTCCTCACACTCGGATGCGAAGCCGCCGGCAGACCCCGACTGATCGCCGAGGCCACCCGGTATGCACGCGCCGAACGAGGCCTGGCCGGCAGCCGCGACGGCCGCCCCGTCCTCCTGCTCCCCACCGACGACGCCGGCGCGCTGGCCGCCCGGCTCGCCGACCGGTTCAGCCGTTCCGTGGGCGACCGCGTCACCGTCGCGGCCTCCGGCGCCGTACGCAGCCTCGACCGTCTTCCCGGCGCCCACCGCGAGGCCGACCGCTGCCTGGAGGCGATGCTCACCTTGGGCCGCAAGGGCGAAGGCGGCTGCATGGCGGATCTGGGATTCGTGGGGGTGCTCCTCGGCGACTCGGCCGACATCGGCGCCTTCGTGGAACGGGCGATCGGCCCGGTGCTCGCCTACGACCGCGCTCGGGGCACGGACCTGATCGGGACGCTGCACGCCTACTACGCCGCGGGCGGGAACCTCGCCAAGGCCAAGGCGACGCTGCACGTCCACGTCAACACGGTCTCGCAGCGCCTGGACCGGGTCGCGGCGATCCTCGGGCGGGGCTGGAACGACCCCGAGCGGTCCCTGGAGATCCAGATGGCGCTGCGCCTCCACCGGCTCTCGGGCGAGGGGTCGTTACTGGCTCGCCATCATCGCCCGGAGGGCGGGTTCGCCGTACCGCGCGTCGAGCAGGATGGCCGGGTCGCCTTCGGTGCCTTCGGAATTCCAGTAGATGTAGACGGCGCATCCGGAGGTCTTGAGCCAGGCGGCCTCGCGCGCGATCTGGTCGGCGCGCTCGCGGAAGCGCGAGCCGGTGATGAACCCCCGCTCCGTGACCGCCCACGGCTTGGTCTTGGGCCGGTACCGGTTCCAGCGTTTGAACCCCGGGTGATCGGGGAGGATGGCGGTGAGCGGCTCCGACCGTCCTGAATACACGTCGGCCGCGTAGACGTCCGCTCCCGTGGGGAACCACGCCGCCGGGTCCGCGGTCGTCGAGGAGCCCGGACGGAACTGGTACGCCATCGCCGAATAGACCAGCCGATGCCCGCGGGCGGCGGACTTGACGCGGGTGGCCACACGGTTGAACATGGCGGTGAACCTCGACGGCGACATGTCGTCCTCGGGCTCGTGGTAGGGGATCAGCCGCACCCGGGAGTCCACTTCGGCTCCCACGGCGCGGAGCTTGGCGTCCCAGCGCCCCGCCGCCACATCCGAGGGCCTGAGCTTGAAGCTGATCCAGGGGATCAGGCCCGCGCTGAATGCGGGGGCGGCGAGCCTGTTGATCTTGCCCACGAGGTCGCTCGACGTGGACAGCTCACCTGAAACGAACTCGCGCACGTGGACCGTCTTGGGGAACACCTGTTTGGTGCTCGCGTACGAACGGTGGTCGTGCACACCGAAGATGGTCGTCAATTCGTCACTGCTCCTCATCATTGAGGTCTCGACACCCCAGCGGGCCCGATGGGAGGAAACTATCCCGGCCGCTTCCGTGGCACCACCGCCATCGCGAGCGATGGCGACTTAGAGTCAGCGGGTATCGCGAACCCACGAGACCGAAGGACGCGACCGTGATCACCGCATCCATCGCCCCGCTCATCCGCGGCGTCGCCGAGCTCGAAGCGACCGACCGCGGCATTCGACCGCACCGCCTGCCCGGATGGGCCCGCGCGCAGTTCCCCGACCCGCGCCTGCTGATGATGGAGAGCCAGCCTTCGGGCGCCCGGCTGGTGATGGCGACGACGGCGCGGACCGTGCAGCTCACCTGCCACGCGACCCGTCTCGGGTTCCGGGGCACCGACCGCCCGCGCGGCAGCGTCGACCTCCTCGTCGACGGCGACCGCTTCGCCGGCGCCGTGCTCGACGGCGGCGACCTCATCGAGCTCGACCTCGAGACCGGTGCCACCGACTTCACTCCGGGAACCGCCCACACGCTGACCTTCGACGGACTTCCCGAGGGCGAGAAGCAGCTCGAACTCTGGCTGCCGCACAACGAAGCGGTCGACCTGATCGAGCTCCGCGCCGACGAGCCCGTGCGGCCCGTCGAGTCCCGCGGCCGCGTCTGGGTGCACCACGGCAGCTCGATCAGCCAGGGATCCAACGCGGCCGCACCGACCCGGATCTGGCCCGCCGTCGCGGCCCGCTCGGGCAACGTCTCGGGCAACGTCGAGCTGCGCAACCTCGGATTCGGAAGCAACGCACTCGTCGACCCGTTCGCGGCCCGCGTGATCCGCGACGCGCCGGCCGACCTCATCAGCGTCAAACTCGGCATCAACGTGGTGAACCTCGACGCGATGCGGCTGCGAACGTTCATCCCCGCCGTCCACGGCTTCCTCGACACGATCCGCGACGGGCACCCCGACACGCCCCTGCTGCTGATCTCGCCGATCTTCTGCGGGATCCACGAGGACACCCCTGGACCGGGCGCCGTCGACCCCGCCACCGTCGGCACCGACCAGATCGCCTTCACCGCCGCCGGTCCGAGCGGCGACGTGCAGCCCGGACGGCTCACCTTGCGGGTCGTGCGCGACGCTCTGGCCGAGCTGGCCGAACGCCGCAGCGACGACCCGAACCTCCACTACCTGGACGGGACCCGCCTCTATGGCGAAGCGGACGCCGCCGACCACCCGCTGCCCGACGCGCTGCACCCGGACACCGACACGCACCTCCTGATCGGCCGGCGCTTCGCCGACTACGCCTTCGCGCCGGACGGCCCCTTCGGCGCGAGCTGACCGCGTCGGCTGACCGCGTCGACCGTCCCGGCCCGAAACGGCCTCCTGTGTCGCGAACGGACGTCCGGGATGGACGCCCCGCCATCGCCGAAGCGCGGCACGCGTCCGTGCGCGGCCGCGATCGCGCATTCGGCGAACACGCCGTGCTCACCCTCCGTGCGCCATAGTCTGACGCTGGGTGCCCGGCATCGGCCGGGCCCGGTGTGTTCGGGGGACCGATGAGCAACCTCGAAGCGGCGCTGCAGAGCGCGAAGTCCTGACCGAGTCGGGTCGGCACGCCCCGGGCGGGCCGGACTGAATGCGCGCGTGGAGGATGCGATGAGCGACATGCCGCTCGGCGAAAGCGAACGGGCCGAGCTCGAACGGCTGCGGGCCGAGATCACCGACCGGTCCGCGCGGCCGCGCCACCGCCACTCCTCCGCACGCTGGGTGGGGGCCGTGATCGCCCTGGTCCTCGCCGCGATCCTCGGCATGCTCTCGGTCGTGGCCGGCTACGCCCGCGACGCGCTGCTCGACACCGACCGGTACGTCCAGATGGTCGCGCCGCTCGCCGAGAACCCCGACATCCAAGCCGCCGTGTCCTCCCGGATCAGCTCGGAGATCAACAAGAAGCTCGACATCCAGACCTATGTCGACCAGGTGGTCGCCGCGCTCGAGACCCGAGGGGCCCCGGACGTGCTCACCACCCTGGCCGGCCCGGTCACCTCGTCGCTGGAGGGCTTCGTCGCCGACGAGGTGAGCAAGTTCGTCCACAGCGACACGTTCGCGCAGCTGTGGGACCAGGCCAACACGACCGCGCACACCCAGATCGCCGCGCTGCTCCAAGGCGAGTCGACCGAGCTGCTCTCGGTGAAGGGCGACACGCTCTACCTCGAACTGGGGCCGGCGATCGACCAGGTCAAGAACCGCCTGGTCGACAGAGGACTGACCATCGCGGAGCAACTGCCGGCGATCTCGGTCCAGTACCCGCTCATGGACGTGCGCGGGCTCCCCAACGCGCAAGGGGCGGCCTCGCTGCTGAACACCCTCGCCTGGGTGCTTCCGATCGCCGCGCTCGTCCTGTTCGCGGTCGGGGCCTACGCCGCGCCGAACCGGCGGCGGGCGCTGCTGATCGGCGCGCTGATGGTCGCCGTGGCCATGCTGCTCCTGCTGTTCGCCACGGCAGTCGGCAGGACGGTCGTGCTCGGCCATCTGCCCGCGGACGTGAAGTCGCCGCAGGCCGCGGCCGCGGCCTTCGACATCCTGGTGCGCTTCCTGATCTCGGCGGCCAAGAGCCTGCTCGTGCTGGCGCTCATCGCGGCGGTCGCGGCGTGGCTGGTGGGCCCGGGCCGGATCGCCTCGGCGATCCGCCGGGGCCTTCGCCGCGGACGCGACGGGATCGCTTCGGGCCTCGTCCGGACCGGTCTGCCGCTGGGCGCGACGGGCCGGTTCACCGCCCACTACCTGCGGGCGATGGAGTTCGCCGTGGTGGTGCTGGCGGTCCTGTGGCTGCTGTGGTGGCAGAACCCGGGCGTCGGCGACGTCTTGTGGGTCGCGGCGGCCGCAGTCCTCGCGGTCGTCATCCTGGAGGTGCTGGCGCAGACCTCGTCCGTCCCGGCCCGCACCGCGCCCGCGGACACCGAGGCGATGCCGACCTGAGCCGCACCAGACCGACCGGGCCCTGCCGCGAACCTTCCGCTTGGCCCGCAACGGTTGTGACCTGCGGCATGATCGGCACTCTGGTGTTCACCGGACTTGTCCGGAGGTTTCCTGGGGCGTAATGCGCCGGTGACACGGGGCGGTCAGAGTAGTCCGCGAGGCCCGGGAACCAGCCGGACCGGATTCGCATCCGCTTCGGATCGGGCCTCACCGCCGCACCGGCGCGGCACGCTTCTCGCATCACCGCCCGGAAGGAAACACCGATGGACCCTTACGCGCTCTTGGCGATTCAGATGGTCAAATCCGAGGCGATGTCGGCCTTGCCCGACGCGCCGGTCGTCCCCGATCGCCCCACGCTGCTCGGCCGGATCGCCGGCGGCATCACCGCCGCCCGGCGCGGCTTCATCGCCCGCGACCTGCGGGTCGCGAGCGGGGCCGCGCTCACGAAGCGGGCCGACGTCCGCCGAGCCGCCTGAGCACCATGAAGTAGGTGCAGGGCCGGGAAGCCTCCGCTTCCCGGCCCTGCGCCGTCTGCCGTCCGGGGCGGCGGTCCAGCCTCCACAGCGCCGCCGCCCCGGGCCTTCAAGTTCGCATCACTTTCGTTGCGCGCCTTCACGACTCGCACGTTTCACCGTGGCGGGGGACGATGCCTCCGGGATCGCGGGCTAGGCGACCTGCTCGCCGTCGATGAAGGCCCGTTCGACCTTGGAGTAGATGTCGAGGGGGTCGCCCGACCACACGCAGAAGTCGGCGTCCTTGCCCGCTTCGAGCGAGCCGAGCCGGTCGTCGATCCCCATGATCTTCGCGGGGTTGATCGTCACCGACCGCAGGGCCGTGTCGCGGTCGAGCCCGGCCTTGACCGCGAGCATCACCTGGATGATGAGGTGCTCGATCGGGACGACCGGATGGTCGGTGGTGATGGCGAGGGTCACGCCCGCGGCGGCGAGCTTCGCGGCGTTCTCGGGCCAGCGGTTCACCGTCTCGACCTTCGAACGCGAGCACAGCAGCGGCCCGAAGATCACCGGGATCTCCCGCTCGGCGATGATGTCGGCGAGCAGGTGCGCCTCGGTGCCGTGGTCGAGCACCAGGTCGTAGCCGAACTCTTCGGCCACGCGCAGCGCCGTGGCGATGTCGTCGGCGCGGTGGCAGTGCTGGCGCCACGGGATCTCGCGGTCGAGCACCTTCGCCAGCACCTCGAGTTTGAGGTCGCGGTCGGGGTCGTCCTCGCCGCGGTAGTTCTCGGCCTCCACGAACGCCTGCCGCAGTACGCCCGCGGTGCCCAGGCGCGTGGACGGGGTCTTCTTCTGCTCGCCGTAGACCCGCTTCGGGTTCTCGCCGAGCGCCGACTTCACGCCCGAGGGCGAGCGCAGCACCATCTCGTCGACGTAGCGGCCGACGGTCTTGATCGCGACGGTCTCGCCGCCGATCACGTTGCCCGAACCGGGGTTCACGTTCACGGCCAGCACGCCGCCTTCGAGGGCCTCGGCGAAGCCCGGCTCGGCGGGGTTGATGCCGTCCAGTGCCCGCACGTACGCGGTGTTCGGGTCGGTCATCTCGTTGGTGTCGTTCCCGGCCCAGCCCTCGGCGACCTCGTGGACGCCCAGGTGGGTGTGGGCGTCGATGAGGCCCGGCACGATCCACTTGCCGTGGGCGTCCTCGACCGGGACCCCTTCGGGCACCGGGAGGTCCGGGCCGCCGACGGCGCTGATGCGGCCGTTCTCGACGAGGATGACGCCCTGCTCGATCGGAGCGGAGGTGATGGGAACGATTGTCGCGCCGCGGAGCGCGAAACTGGCCTCGGACATGGACCCGCCTTCGGTGTCGACTGCTGTTCGAGACCCATCCTGCCCTACTGACTAGCCGGTCGGCTAGTGGTGGTGGTTCAACCGCTCGCCCAGCGGATGATCTCCTTCGTCACCGTCTCCGGGGCCTCCTGCTGCGGGAAGTGGCCGACCCCGTCGAGGAGTTTCCACTCGTAGCGCCCGTGCACGTACCGGCCCGAGCCCTGCGCGGTGCGCGGGAGCACGCACTTGTCGAGCGCGCCGTGGAGCTGGAGCGTCGGTACCGGCGTGGGGCGCTGCAGGAGTTTCACGAACCGCCGCCCGGCCAGGCCGATCGCGGTGCGGAACGGCCACCGGAACGCCTCCAGGGCGCAGAACGCCGCCTGCGGGATCTGGATCACGTCTCTGCAGGCGCGCACGTACTCCTGGAAGTCGCGGCTGCCGCGCCAGCCCGGCCCCGACCACGCGTACATGAGGTCGGCGACCTTCCTTGCGTCCCAATCGGTCAGCTTGTGCTCGTAGCGGGGCATCTGGAACGCGAAGAGGTGCCGGGACGCGGCCATCTGCCCTTTCGGGTCGACCGCGAGCGCGGCCCGCTGGCGCAGCGGGTGGGCGGCGCCGAGCACGATCAGGGATTTGAACTGGCGGGGGTGGAAGGCGGCGGCGGCGAAGCCGAGGATGCCGCCGAGGTCGTGGCCGACGACGGTGGCCTCGCGTTCGCCGAGGGCGCGCACGATCCCCACGACGTCGGCGGCCATCGTGTAGGCGTCGTAGCCGCGCGGCGGCTTGTCGGAGGCGCCGTAGCCGCGCAGGTCGGCGGCGACGACGCGGAAGCCGGCGTCGGCGAGGGCCGGGATCTGGTGGCGCCAGGCCCACCAGAATTCGGGGAAGCCGTGGAGCAGCAGGATGAGCGGGCCCTCGCCCGACTTCGACGATGTGGAAGCGCGAGCCGTTGGCGTCGATGTGCCGGTGGGTCCAGGGGCCTTGCTTGATGGCGGCGCTGTCGGCGAAGGTCTTGCGGGTCACGCAGTGAAGCGTACGAGGTCACCGCGCGGCATCGGCGGGCCGGAGGCCGAGCGGCGAATCGGCGTCACGGACGGGGGCCGGGGGAGGAGCGGCCGGGCGGGTCCGTCCCCCGAGGTCGGGTGTGTCGGGTCGGGTGTGTCGGCCCGCAGGTCCCCCCGTTCAACGATGGCGCGGGGGTGTGACCTCTCGGGGCTCGGCGGTGTCGTAGGCGGTGTCGTAGGCGGTGGCGGTGTGGCGGCACGGCAGCGCGGTGATGACTACCATCCCGAACCCCCACCCACCCGGGGACCGTAGCGGCAATCCTTCCGCGCGGGTACGACAGGAACGGGGCCCGCCGGCGGCGCTGTCACCCGAAAGTGTGCGCCGCCGGCGGGCCCGTCCGTTCGCCTAGTCTTCCTTGCCGCTTTGCAGGCCGACCTTGATGCGGCTCATGACCGCGCTGTCGGCGAGGGTGGTCACGTCGCCGATCTCGCGGTCCTCGGCGATGTCGCGCAGGAGGCGGCGCATGATCTTGCCCGAGCGCGTCTTCGGCAGCTCGGCGACCACGATCACCTGCCGCGGCTTCGCGATGGGCCCCAAGGTCTTCGACACGTGCGCCCGCAGCTCCGCGAGGTGCTCGGGGCTCGAGTCGCGCCCGCCGCGCAGGATCACGAACGCGACGATGCCCTGCCCGGTCACCTCGTCCTTGGCCCCCACGACCGCGGCCTCGGCGACCGTGGCGTGGCTGACGAGCGCGCTCTCGACCTCCGTGGTGGAGATGTTGTGCCCGCTCACGAGCATGATGTCGTCGACGCGGCCCAGCAGCCAGAGGTCGCCGTCGTCGTCCTTCTTCGCGCCGTCGCCGGCGAAGTACAGGCGGCCGCCGAACCGCGACCAGTACGTGTCGATGAACCGTTCGTCGTCGCCCCAGATGGTGCGCAGCATCGACGGCCACGGCTCGCGGATCGCGAGGTACCCGCCGCCGCCGTTCGGCACCGACTCGGCCTTCTCGTTCACGACGTCGACGTCGATCCCCGGCAGCGGCCGCTGGGCCGAACCGGGCTTCGTGGCGGTGACGCCGGGGAGCGGCGAGACCATGATCGCGCCGGTCTCGGTCTGCCACCACGTGTCCACCACCGGGTGTGTTCCCGCCGCCGATGTGCTCGCGGTACCACATCCAGGCCTCGGGGTTGATCGGCTCGCCGACCGAGCCGAGGACCCGCAGGCTCGAGAGGTCGTAGCGGGCCGGCACGTCGTCGCCCCATTTCATGAACGTGCGGATCGCCGTGGGGGCCGTGTAGAGGATCGTCACCCCGTACTTCTGGACGATCTCCCACAGGCGCCCGGTGTGCGGCGTGTCCGGCGTGCCCTCGTACATGACCTGCGTGGCGCCGTTCGACATGGGGCCGTAGACGATGTACGAGTGCCCGGTGACCCAGCCGATGTCGGCCGTGCACCAGTACACATCGGACTCCGGCTTGAGGTCGAACACCGCGTGGTGCGTGTACGACGCCTGCGTCAGGTACCCGCCCGACGTGTGCAGGATCCCCTTCGGCTTGCCCGTGGTCCCCGACGTGTACAGGATGAACAGCGGGTGCTCGGCGTCGAACGCCTGCGCCTCATGCTCGTTCGAGGCCGTGGCGACGGTGTCGTCCCAGCGCACGTCGCGCTCGTGCCAGCCGACCTCCTGGCCGGTGCGGTTGACCACCAGGACCTTCTCGACCGACGGGCACTGCTCGACGGCCTCGTCCACCATGGGCTTGAGCGCGAACGGCTTGCCCCTGCGGAAGCCGCCGTCGGCGCAGATCACGAGCTTCGCGCCCGCGTCGTCGATGCGGCTCGACAGGGCGGCGGCGCTGAAACCGCCGAACACCACCGAGTGGGGCGCGCCGATGCGCGCGCACGCCAGCATCGCCACTGCGGCCTCGGGGATCATCGGCATGTAGATGACGACCCGGTCGCCCGCCTCCACGCCCAGGTCGGTGAGGGTGTTCGCAGCGCGCTTGACCTCGTCGAGCAGCTCCGCGTAGGTCACGGCCCGGCTGTCGCCCGGCTCGCCCTCGAAGTGGATGGCGACGCGGTCGCCGAGGCCGGCGTCCACGTGGCGGTCCAGGCAGTTCGCCGCGACGTTGAGCTCGCCTCCGGTGAACCATTTCGCGAACGGCGGGTTGTCCCAGTCCAGGACCCGGTCCCAGTCCTTCGACCAGTCGAGCCTGCGGGCCTGCCGTTCCCAGAAGGCCAGGCGGTCGTCCGCCGCCTCCTCGTATGCGGCCGCGGTGACGTTCGCCTGCGCGGCGAACTCGGGGGACGGCGGGAAGGTCCGGTCCTCCGAGAGCAGATTGGCAAGCGTCTCTTGCGGGGTTGATGCCACGGGTATTTCGCTCCTTACAGGTCGGCGCGCCTCTGCGCGACATGTGAGGCGGGTCAATGAATTGCAACACTACCGTGGCGAACACGCTGTGAATACGGGCGGCCGCTCCGGCACCGGCATCTGGGACCGGTCCTCGCCGAACGGGCCGCGGACGGTCGGCGGGCGGCCGATGAGGGGTCGGATCGCTCACGTTCCCTTCGGATCGGGTACCCGCCGAAGCCGATTCGAGAGGTATCGTCGGACCGGTGCACGACCGCGAACTCCGATAGCATTCTGTGACCGCCCGACAGCCCACCCGGTGCGCCGTATGAGTGCTCCGCCCAAAAGGTAAGGTTCCGCCCGTGGATCCTCTCGCGCCTCTCCTCGAACTCTCCGAGGTCGCCGACGCCCTTGAGAACGCCAGAGCCAACGTGGACCGGATGCTCTGGCATGAGGCCCTCCGAAACGGCGACGAACTCGTCGCGGCGGAGGTCGCGCTGCACAGCGCCTCGGCGACCCTGGCGCTGGACGGGTACGACTGCGATGTCGAGCGCCTGCGCGAGCGGGACTTCGACGACCCCGTCGTCAGCGGCGTCCTCCGCGTCGTGGAAGCGCTGCCCGCGATGGCCGACGTCTGGCCGATCTCGCCGCGGTTCGTGCTCGCCAAGCTCCACCTGCTCGCCACCCGCGACTTCCCCGACGCCGGCGGCGACTTCGAGCCCGGCCGCATCGAAGTGGACGAGAAGGGCTCCATGCGCATCAACGCGCTGTGCGCCCTGATCGCCAACCCCACCAAGGAGATCCCCGCCGCGATGGCCGCCGCGGTCGTCCACGGCGAACTCCTCGCCGTGCAGCCGTTCCCGGTCGCCAACAACGTGGTCGCCCGCGCCGCGGGCCGACTCGCCCTGGCCAGCAAGGGACTCGACCCGAACCTGCTCATCACCGTCGACGCCGGGCACCTCGAACGCCAGCTCGAGTACGTCGGCGCGCAGCGCGCCTGGTCCACCGGCACGCCCGACGGCGTGCGCTCGTGGCTCAAGCACTACGGCAAGGCCCTCGAAGCCGGTGCGGCCGAAACGCTCCAGATCTGCACCGAGCTGATGAAGGACGTCGGCTAGGGCCGGTTCGGGAATCCCCGGTGGGCCCTGACGGCCTGTTCGGGAATCCCCGGCGAGGCGTGGCCCAGCTCTCCTCGCCCGCGAGCTCGGCCCGCAGGCGCTCGCTTCTCCTCCTGGCGGCGCTTCGCGGCCGCGTCGATGTGGTCGATCATGGCCTCGCGCTGCCCGCGCAGAAGCACGAACCCGAGCACCATCGAACCGAGCAGGGCGACCGCCAGCGCGAGCCACAGGTTGATGAAGAACATCAGCGGCACCGCGATGGCGGCGAACAGGCCCAGACGGGCCAGGAAGTATTTGGCGACCGGATTCACGCGGACCGCTCCTCTCCGAAGGCGTTGATTCCTGCGTACCACAAGGGGCCGTAGACGAGTGCGGCCGCCAGGCCGCCCAGGCCGCCGGCGTACATCGGCAGCCACGAGACGGGCGCGATGATCGCGACCGCGAACCCGGCGGCGAGGCCGAGCAGGACGCCCACGAGCATGAGCCCCCAGCGGGCCGCGCCCGCGTACCGCCGGAACTGCTCGGTGTAGACCCACACCGTCGGCAGCGCCGCGATCCAGCCCGAGGTGTGGCCGAAGCCGCGCCCGGTCGGGAGCACGAACACCAGGTCGATCACGACCAGGACCGCCGCGCCCATCACGAAGTAGGCCAGGACCGTGCCCATGAGCTGCCCGAGGGTCTCCACCTTCGGGCGCTCACGCTCGGCGGGCTTGTCCTGTGCCACTAGAACTCCACCGCCACTAGAACTTCACCGACTGCGGCTCGGCCCGCCGCTCGCCGAGGGTCTGCGGCGCGTCGTACTCGCGCACGACCTCGTAGCGGGTGTTGCGCTCGACCGGCTGGAACCCGGCGTCGCGGATGAGCTCGAGGAGGTTCTCGCGGGTCATCTTGTCGGGCGTGCCGTACTCGTCGGCGTCGTGGGTGATCTTGTACTCGACCACCGAGCCGTCCAGGTCGTCGGCGCCGAACGACAGCGACAGCTGCGCCACGTCGAGACCGTGCATGACCCAGAAGCACTTCACGTGGTCGAAGTTGTCCAGCAGCAGCCGCGAGACCGCGAAGACCTTCAGCGACTCGGCCGGGCTCGCCATCTTGGTGCGCGCCTGCAGCTTGTTGCGGACCTTGCCGTCCTTGGAGTCGTGGAAGTCGTGCTGGTAGCGCAGCGGGATGAACACGGCGAAGCCGCCGGTCTCGTCCTGCAGCTCGCGCAGGCGCAGCACGTGGTCGACGCGGTGGCGGGGCTCCTCGATGTGCCCGTACAGCATCGTCGCGGGGGTGCGCAGGCCCTTCTGGTGGGCGAGGCGGTGGATGCGCGACCAGTCCTCCCAGTGGCAGGCGTGGTCGACGATGTGCTGGCGGACCTCCCAGTCGAAGATCTCGGCGCCGCCGCCGGTGAGCGACTCCAGGCCCGCCTCGATGAGCTCGTCGAGGATCTGGTCGGCGCCCAGGCCGGAGATCTTCTCGAACCACTGCACCTCCGTGGCCGTGAACGCCTTCAGGTTCACCTCGGGGAGGGTCTCCTTGAGCGCCTTGAGGACCCGCGGGTAGTAGCGCCAGGGGAGGGTCGGGTGGAGGCCGTTGACGATGTGCAGCTCGGTGGGGGCGTCGCCCTTCATCTGCTCGGCGAGGGCCACGGCCTGTTCGACGCGCATCGTGTACGCGTCGGTCTCGCCGGGCTTGCGCTGGAACGAGCAGTACGCGCAGGACGCGGAGCAGACGTTGGTGAGGTTGAGGTGCCGGTTCACGTTGAACATGGTCCGGTCGCCGTTCTTGGCGGTGCGGACCCCGTGCGCGAGGCGGCCGAGCCAGGCGAGGTCGTCGATCTCGTAGAGGCCCACACCGTCTTCGAAGGTCAGCCGCTCGCCGGCCGCGAGCTTCTCCTCGATGCCGGCCTTGAACTCGGCGTTGTCGTCCATGGCGCTCCCAACGTTGACTGGTACCCGCCAGCGTAACGCCGCCGCGACGCCGGGAGCGGGGTGCACGATGCGGGATGTGAGGCCGTGAACGCGAACGGAGGGTCCCGGCAAATCGGGCGACCGCAGTCCCCCGACTCGACCCTACGTGGAGGGTCCGACGGAACGTGGTGCCCGACACCGGACTCGAGTGACGGGCAACCGCAGATGCAAGGTTTGCGTGTCTTGGGTACAGTATTCGTGGCTTCCCCCACAGAAGGACACCTCACATGCGCGTTTCACGGTTCGGTGCCCGAGTGATCGCCGCCGCCGGTGCGGCCGCCGTTGTCTTCAGCGGCGCGCTGCCCGCTTTCGCCGAACCCGGCGTCACGGTTCCCGACGACGGCACGCGCCCCGCGGGCGGATCCGCCGACGACACCCCCGTCACCAACCCCGCCACCGCCGACGGCCCCCTCGGCGCGCAGATCAACGCCGCATCGGTCTCCCTCGCGCAGCTCGCCGAGGAGACCACCGCAGCCCAGGACGAATGGCTCCAGCGCGAGACCCGCCTCACCGACGCGCAGACCGCCTGGACCGCGACCACCGCCGAACTCGAGACCGCCCAAGCGGCCCTCGACTACGCCGCGGGCGAGGCCTACGCCGACATCGCCGGCGTCCCCGACACCGAACTCCCCGACCTCACCGGGCTCACCCCGCTCGGCGGCGAATGGGACCTCCCGAGCCTCAACGCCGACTTCGAGGACGCCTCGACCGCCGAGGCCGTCGCCCGCGCCACCTACGACGCCGCGTCCCTCTCCGCCGACCGGGCCGAAGGCCGCTACACCGCCCTCGACACCGAGTTCGACCGCGCCCAGACCGCACTCGACCAACTCGTCGAGGACAACCGCGAAGCGCTCGAGCAGCTCGAAGCCGAGCGCGAGGCCGCCGCCGCGGACTACTCCGGCGAGTTCTCCTCCGAGGTCGACGGCTGGGACGCCGCGCCCGAGGCGAAGAAGGCCGTCGAGTACGCGCTGGCGCAGCTCGGCGACCCGTACGTGTGGGGCGACGAGGGCCCGGACACGTTCGACTGCTCCGGGCTCGTGCAGGCCGCCTACGACTATGCGGGCGTGTCGCTGCCGCGTGTGGCCGCCGACCAGTACAACGCGACGCGCGACAAGCCGGTCGACGTGGAGAAGCTGCTGCCGGGCGACCTCCTGTACTGGTGGGACGACCCGGGCAACTGGCGGTCGGTCTACCACACGGGCATGTACCTGGGCGACGGCAAGATGGTCCAGGCCCCCCGCTCGGGCGACGTGGTGAAGATCAGCTCGATCTGGTTCGAGAACTTCGCGGGCGCGCACCGCGTGGTCGACGCGGTCCAGACCGACCCCGACGCCGAGGACCCGACGCAGTCGCCCGGTGACGACGACCCCTCGTCGCCCGACGACGACCCGTCGACGCCGGACGACGACGAGACGACCGATCCCGAGCCGTCGCCGACCGAGTCGGATTCGCCTTCGCCGCGGCCCACTCCCAGTGAGAGCCCCTCGTCATCGACGTCCCCGTCGCCTTCGCAGACCTCGTCGGCGGACGACGCGACGCCGACCGAGGGCGAGCAGGAGACCCCCGATCCGTCTTCGGCCGAAGCGGATTCGGGCACGTCTGACGCGTGATCCCGAGGAGTAGGGGTACTGCTCGGTAGTGGGAAGGCGCGCACGGGACGCCACCGGTTGATGGCACGATGGTTGTTGAGTTGCCCGATTGACGACGCTCCAGCCCAGAGGAGGCTCCGTGGACGGAAATACCTGTAGCTCCTGCGGCAAGCGACTGACGTCCGGGCAGCGCCGCTGCCCCCAATGCGGGGCGCCGCTGCCGCCTCCGCTCGGAGGCTTCCCGGCCGAACCGACCAGTACGGCTCGTACGCCGCACCGGCCGCTCCCGCCTACGGCGCGGCGGCGGTGCCGCAGTACGCGCCGCCGGCTGGTGACCCCGGCTACGCGCCGCCTCCCGCCGCAGAACCAGGCTTACGGCGCCGCGCCGGCCGAACCGGTGTACGCGCCTCCGGGCGCCTACCAGCCGACCGCGTCGCCCGAGCCGTACGCGAACCAGGGCTATGCGGCGGCCGTGCCGCCGCAGTACGGCCAGCCCGGCATGAACCCGCCGCCCGGATCGCCTCCGGGCCCGAACTATGGCGCCGCCCGGTGGCTGGGCCCCGCAGGCCGCGCCTCCGGGAATGCCGCCGCAGGGCTCGGCGCAGGTCCCGCCGCAGGGCTCAGCCGCCGTGCCCTGTACGGCGCGCCGATGCCGGCCGGGTACCCGCCGCCCGCGCAGCCGCACTCGGGTTCGGCCCAGGTCCCGGCGTACCCGCAGCAGGGCATGGCGAACGGCCCGGCCTCGGGTTCGGCCGCGGTGCCGCCGCCGTACCCGTCCCGGCGCCACAGTACGAGCCGCCGCCGTTCCCGCCGCAGCCGTTCCAGTCCGCGCAGTCGCTGCCGCCGGTCGCCGCGGCACCGTTCTCGCCGCCGGTCGCGGAGCCGTACGCGCCCCCGGCCGTGCCCGAGGGCCAGTTCACGGCCCCGCCGGAGCCGCCCGCGGTGGGCGCGTTCGCCGAGCCGCCCGCGTCCTCGCCGGTCACCGGCCCGCCGTTCGGGGCGCCGCCCGCGAGCAGCGGTTTCAGCCTGCCTTCGGCCGAGTCCGGCGCGTTCGGCGTGCCGGGATCGTGATCATCCCGGCCTGCCGGCGCCGGTGCCGGACGGCACCCAGATCCTGCGGATCAAGCCGGCCGCGCAGCCGCCCGCCGAGGCGCCGTTCGCGGACCCGGGTCCGACGCAGCCGCCGTCCCCGCCCGTGTCGACCGGCTTCAGCATGCCGCCGGCCGACACCGTGGCCGGCGCGGCCTACGCGGCGCCGAGCCCGGCCCCTGCGCCCGGCCGAAAGCCTCGAGTGCGCCTTCGCATGTCGACGACTACGCGCCCTTGGACGAGACGCCGTCCGAGCCGGTCATGTCGTTCAACGCCGAGGCGGCCCCGCCCGAACCCGCGGCCGCAGAGACCCCGTCGGCTTCGGGGCCGACGGTGGTCGAGGCCGTCGTGGAGGACGACGAGGGCGCTTGGGACGAGCTTCCCGACCCGGAGGAGGACGACGAGGACGTCGAACTCTCCGAAGAGGAGGAGTCGTCGCTGGCCGGTCTGGGCGACGACGTGCCCGGTGAATCGCTGCCGCCCGCACCGCTTTCGGCCTCCGGTGCCGCGTCCGATGAGGACGAGGACTCGCTGGTCGCGCCCGAGCTTGACGAGGCGCTCGCGGTGGCCGCGGTCGTCGAGGCGCCGAGCCCCGGAGCGGACCTGGTCGAGGCGGCCGAGGCCGCCGCGGACGTCGTCGAAGCGGTCGGCATCGAAGTGCCGGAGACCGCGGTGCCCGAGATCGAGGTGCCCGAGCCGGTGATCGACTTGGGCGCCAAGGCGACCGAGCCCGACGCGGGCGAAGCCCACGAGCCGGTCGCCGATGCTCCCGTGGCATCGGACGAAGCCGCAGGCATCGAAGCGAGCGGGTCGACCGCGGACTCGCCCTTTGCGGACGCCGCTGTCGAAGCCGTGGAACCCGTCGAGGACGAAGCCGACGACCCGGTCGTGGAGGCCACGCCCGGATCGGTGGAGTCGGGGATGACGGTCCGGGAGGCATGGACGAGTGCCGCCGAGCCGCTGCTCACCGATTCGGAGCCGACCCCGCCGGGGCCGCTGCCGGAGCCGTTGCCGACCCCGGACCCCACGCCGCCCCGTCCCGACCCGTTCCCGTCGCCGCCGCGACCCGAACCGGTGCCGGACCCTGAACCGACGCCGCCGCAGCCTGGGCCGCGTCCCGAGCCCGAGCCGGATCCGATGCCGACCCCGCCGCGGCCGGGCCCGACGCCGCCGCAACCGGAGCCGTTGCCTCCCAACCCGGAGCCCGGCCCGCCGATGCCGCGTCCCTCGCCTTCGCCGACGCCGCAGCCCGAACCGCTGCCGCCGAACCCGGAGCCGGGCCCGCCGATGCCGCCGGCTCCCGCAGATTCCGCGCGTGAACGACAGCCCGTTCTCGGACGCGGCCCCGATCGAGCCGTTCCCGGAGCCGGAGCCCGCTGCGGCCGAGGCGCCCGAGGAGGGCCCGAAGCCGGAGGTCGAGGCCGCGCGCAAGAAGATCGTGAACGCGCCGGACATCAGCCTGTTCGAGGAGCCGACGACGAAGACCGGGGCGCACCAGCTGCCGACGGCTGAAGCCGCTCGCGGAGGCGGACGGGTTCTCGCCCGGTCGCGCCCGGGTCGAAGAACCTGCTCGACCGGTCCGAGCTCCCCGACCACATCCCGCTGCCGCGCCCGACCGTTTACGGCGCCAAGCCTGCTGACACCGAGGAATGATCGCCCCGCCGCGAGCCCGGTGGCGGGCTCGCGGCATTGACCGCGGTGTACGACCGACTCGCTCTGACTGCGCGTCGATGGCGTCGGCCTGCCGCGTGTCCTAGCGCCAGCGTCGATCGCGAGCCTTCCGGGTGCCCTGTCGCCCGCGTCGATCGAGCCCTCCGGGTGCCCTGTCGCCCTCATTTATCGCGATGGCCTGCCGCTGCCCGCCCCTTTCGGGTGACATGGCGGGGTCGGACCCCGGTTCTTGTCGGACCCGCGCGGGAGGATCGCCGCTACGGCTTCCCCCCGGGTGGGTGGGGGCTTGGGATGGTAGTCCCCGTGTATGCCCCGCTTCCCGCTGTAATAGCCGAAAACGCGTCCGCCGTCCTCTGCCGCGGTTCATCCTGATCCTGACGGGCCGCTCGGCGGCCCGCGAGCTTCGCGGGGAGGGCCGTTCGCGGTCCGCGTCCGCGCGATCGGGGAGGGTGAGGAGCATGGCGGAACGCCGTGTCAAAGTGACCACCGAAGTCGGGATCCAAGCGCGGCCCGCGACGGTCTTCGTCCAGACCGCCGCCAAGTCCCGCGGTGAGGTCACGATCGCGAAGCCGGGCGGGAACCCGCACGACGCCAAGTCGATCCTGCAGGTGCTGACCCTGGACGTCCGGCCCGGCGAGGAGATCGTCCTGGGCTGCGACGACGAGGAGGTCCTCGACAGGCTCGTCGACCTGGTGAGTGAAGACCGCGACAGCAGCGGCGTCGACATCGGCGACATCCTCGACGTCGACTAGCGCCGGCAGCCGATCCACCTCCGGGGCGAGCGAACGGCCCTGCCGTTCGTCCGCCCCGCGAGCGCTCCCGGAACGATCGCTCCGGCCGTTCGCGCGACCGGTTCACCGTGCGGCCGGTTCGCCGCGCGACCGATGCACTGGGCGACCGCCATCACCGCGCGACGGTTTCCACGTGCCACCGCTTCACCGCGCGACCGCTCCGACCGATCGCCCACTTCCGCTTCGCGGTCGCTGCGACCGAGCGCCCGTCCCGCTCAGGCGGCTCGCGGATCGGCCGCCGAAGACTGTCGGACCGGCCGCGTACCTTTGCAATCGGGGGGTCCCCGAAGTGTCCGATTTGCCAGGACACTCCGCTCACCTTCTCGCACGGCCCCCATGGCCGCCGGTGATGTCGGCGACGACGCCTCCGCTCACGTACCCCCTTGCCGCGCGACAGGCTACGGTCGAAGCTGTGAACATCGCACGGCGCCCCAGGGTCGGCCACATCGCGTTCCTCAACTGCCTGCCCATCTACTGGGGACTGGCGCGGACGGGCGCGCTGCTCGACCTCGACCTCCACCGCGCCCCGCCCGACGAACTCAGCCGCCTTCTCGTCGCCGGCGACCTCGACATCGGCCCGATCACCCTCGTCGAATACCTCCGCCACGCCGACGACCTGCTGCTCATCCCCGACCCGGCCGTGGCCGCCGACGGCCCGGTCCTGAGCGTCAACCTCGTCACCAAGACCTCTCTCGCCGACCTCCCGGCCGCCCCGCGCGTCTCCCTCGCGTCCACCTCGCGCACCGGTGTCCTCCTCGGACGGATGCTCCTCGAGGACCGCTACGGCCGCAAACCCGAGTACACCGTCACCGCACCCGACCTCGACTCCGCGCTCAAGGACGCCGACGCGGCCGTCCTCATCGGCGACGAAGCCCTGCACGCATTTCATGAGCACCGGCACCATGAGCCCGGCGGCCTGAACGTGCTCGACCTCGCCGCCGAGTGGAAGGACTGGACCGGCCTGCCGATGGTCTTCGCCGTCTGGGCCGTGCGCCGCGACTACGCCGAGGCCCACCCAGGCCTCGTCAAGGACGTGCACCTGGCCTTCTGCGAGTCGGTGCGGCGCAGCCGCGAGGAGATCGACGAGGTCGTCGCCTCGGCCGCCCGCTGGGAGCCGTTCCCGCCCGCCGCGCTCGCCGAGTACTTCGAGCGCCTCCAGTTCGGTCTGAGTGAGCGGCACCTCGCCGGGCTGCGGGAATTCGCGTCACGTGCGTCCCGTTATGTCGATATGGCCCCCCTCCCGGAAGACGGGCCCGAGTTCTTCGCCACCGGGCGCGCCGCCCGGTTCTGGAACGCCGAGACGGACGACGAAGGGACGCTGCTGTGGCCGTCGAGCTGAAGAAGCCCCGCAAGAACCGCCCCGCCTGGCACAAGCTCACGGTGAGCCGCGTGCGGTCGCTCACCGAGGACGCCGTCGAGGTCACCCTCGCCGTGCCCGAGGAACTGCGCGCGGCCTTCGACTTCAAGCCCGGCCAGCACCTCACGTTCCAGCGCGTCGAACCCGACGGCGCCGAAGTGCGCCGCTCCTACTCGCTGGCCTCCACCCCGCGCGAGCTCGCCGAGGACGGCACCCTGCGCCTGGGCATCCGCTCGATCCCCAAAGGCAACTTCTCCGGGTACGCGAACCGGCGGCTCCTTCCCGGCGACGTGCTCGAAGTCCTGCCCCCGCTGGGCCACTTCTGGACCGAGATCCACCCCGACCGGCACTACGGCTCGGTCGTCGCCGGCTCCGGCATCACCCCGATCATCGCCATCGCGACCGCCGCCCTGGAAGCCGGCGCCACGGTGACCCTCCTGTACTCCAACCGCACCGAGGAGTCGACCATGTTCGCCGCCGAGCTGCGTGAACTCCAGCGCGAGCACGGCGAGCGCCTCCGCCTCCACCACGTCCGCACCCGCGCCGACGCCGACGCCCCGCTGCTCACCGGGCGGCTCACGCCCGAACGGCTCGGCGAACTCGTCGACGCCGGGATCGTGCACCCGCGCGAAGTCGACGAGTGGTTCCTGTGCGGCCCCTACGAGATGGTCCTCGGCGTCAAGGACGTCCTCGAAGAGGCCGGGGCGCAGCGCATCCACACGGAGCTGTACACGGTCTAGGGCCCGTCCTCAGGCCCCCAGGGCGAACCGGACGGGCGGATACCGGCGGGCGCAGGGCGAGACCCACGAGTCAATCCGCTCGGGCGCACTGTCCCAGAGCGACTTGCGGCGATACGCTTCGTGCATGGCCGAGATAGACGATGTCCTCGCCCGCGCCGCCGACGGCGGCGCCATCAGCGCCGAGGAAGCCCTGCTGCTCTACACCGAAGCGCCCTTCCACCCCCTCGCCGAGGCCGCCGACGCGGCCCGCCGGCGCGTCGTCGGCGACAACATCGTCACCTACCTCATCGACCGCAACATCAACTACACGAACGTGTGCGTCACCGCGTGCAAGTTCTGCGCCTTCTACCGCGCCCCCAAGCACGACGAAGGCTGGGCGCACCCCATGGAGGAAGTGCTGCGCCGCTGCGGCGAGGCCGTGAGCCTCGGCGCGACGCAGGTCATGCTCCAGGGCGGGCACCACCCCGACTTCGGCGTCGAATACTACGAAGAGCTGTTCTCCTCGGTGAAGAACGCCTACCCCGACCTGGTGATCCACTCGATCGGGCCGTCGGAGATCGCGCACATGTCGAAGGTCTCCGGCGTGGAGATCGACGAGGCGATCCGCCGCATCAAGACCGCCGGGCTCGACTCGATCGCCGGCGCCGGAGCCGAGATGCTCCCCGCCCGCCCGCGCACGGCGCTCGCGCCGCTGAAGGAGTCGGGGGAGCGCTGGCTGGAGATCATGGAGGCCGCGCACCTGCAGGGCCTGGAATC
This sequence comes from uncultured Actinomycetota bacterium, assembly GCA_963740955.1. Lineage (GTDB taxonomy): Bacteria > Actinomycetota > Actinomycetes > Mycobacteriales > Micromonosporaceae > Glycomyces. The sequence goes on along the minus strand of CAVUGC010000019.1, from coordinate 711,581 downwards.
GACGGCGACCATGATGATGGGCACCGGTGAGACCGCGGCCGAGCGGATCGAGCACCTGCGGATGATCCGCGACGTGCAGGACCGCACCGGCGGGTTCCGGTCGTTCATCCCGTGGACGTACCAGCCGGAGAACAACCACCTCAAGGGACGGACGCAGGCGACGACGCTGGAATACCTGCGGCTGCTCGCGACCGCGCGGCTGTTCTTCCACAATGTGCGGCACCTGCAGTCCTCGTGGCTGACGACGGGGAAGGCCTCGGGCCAGTTGAGCATGCACCTCGGCGTGGACGACCTTGGGTCGATCATGTTGGAGGAGAACGTGATCTCCTCGGCGGGCGCCCGCCACCGGTCGCGCCTCTCGGAGCTGATCGGGCTGATCCGCACGGCGGACCGCGTTCCGGCGCAGCGGAACACGCTGTACGAGCGGATGGCGATCCACTGGACCCCGGAAGACGACCCCAGCGATGATCGCGTGCGGTCGCACTTCTCGACGATCGTCGCCGAGCTGCAGGTCAAGTAAACGTGAACGGAGGGTCCCGGCAAATCGGACACCTGGGGACCCCCCACTTCAAACCTATCCGGTGCGTACGACAGCGCGGATTTTTCGGGCGCCAGCCTTCAAATCGGGCATTCGATGGCGCCCCCGATGCGATGGTGCGCCTTGGGTACGACGACGCGAACGGGGCGGCGGGCCTTTCGGCCCGCCGCCCCGCTGCTCGTTTTCAGCCGGTCAGAGGAACTTGTTGATCTCGGACCTGATCAGTTTCATGTTCACGCCCGAGTTCGGGCAGCCGCCGAAGTGGTGCAGCGCGATCACCTCGTGCGTGTCCCGCGACAGTACCGGCGAGCCCGAGGAGCCGAATTCGGTGTCGCAGAAGTACGAGAGGTCGCTGCCGGTCACATAGCCGTCGTAGACGGTGTCCTTCACGACGCAGTTCCCGCCGTCCACTGAGGATTCGATGGCGATCTCGGTGGGCCGGCCGGCCGGGTGCTGCGGGATGTAGATCGCGTCGCCGCGCTGCGCCGGGCGGTTGGCCAGCTCCAGGTACCCGAACCGCTCGATCCGGTCGAAGTCGTCGACGCTGAACAGCGTGTAGTCCAAGGACTTCGAGGTCGCCAGCACTTCCGAGCCGTGCACCTTCACCGGCGCGTGCGCGATGTCCGCGCCGCACGCCACGCAGTCGTACCCGAACCACACCTCGGTCCCCTGCGCCTCCTGCGTCTCGGTGAAGCAGTGGTGGTTGGTCAGCAGCCGGTTGCTCTCGCCCACCCGGAACGCCGTGCACAGCACGGTCCCGTCGATGAGCAGCCGCGCCACCGGGTCCGCGTGCTCGACCTCGTCCGGATAGGACGACCGGTAGCAGACCGAGGCGCGCTTCTCGTCGTTGTTGCAGACGCTCTCCTCCGGCCGCGCCCGGTCGGCCCGCTCGTCGACGATGCCGTCCACCTTCTCAGTGGAGAAGCCGAACGCGGCCTTGTCGATCAGCGCGCCGAGCGCGGACGAGTCGCCGCCGGACTCGCGGTGCAGCTCCACGACCGCGGTGTCCCCGGTGATCGAGGTCGCCCACTGGTCGATCATCGACCGGTCGTACCGGTACGACTCGGACCCGTCGGGACTCGCGACCGTCACGAAGTCGCCCGAATCCAGCAGCATCCGTTCGAAGTGGACCTTCACATAGTTCGCGTCGGGCTCCGAGACCTCGAGCGAGTCCGCGTCGTCGGCATAGGTGAGCGCCTTCGACAGTTCGGACACCTCGCCGACGTCGACCAGGCCGAGCAGCGAGTCGTCCACCGGCAGGATCGTGGCGGTCTCGTCCAGCAGCGCGACCACCGGGTCGTCCTCCGCGAAAGCACTGGGGACCACGACGGCCGCCCCGCCCATCGCGAGCGCCCCGGCCGTCGCCGCGAGGACGATCTTGCGACGTTTGCGTTCGGCCCCGCCTCGCTCCGTTGTCGGTTTCCGCACGCTTGCCGCCACGGTCGACCCCTTTCGTGAGAGATGTGTCGACCGTTCAACGAGCGAGACAGGCGGAAGTTGCGCCACCCGAAGGAGTGAAGGCATATCCGTCACACGAAGCCGCGGACGCGACGGGCCGCCGACGGCCGGTTCCCTAGCGGTCGGCCCCGCCCGGCCGGCACCGCTGCAGGATGTCGTTGAGACCCGACCTGGTCGCCACCACCAGGAGCGTGTCGCCGCGACCGACCCGGAACGCCGCGTCCGGGATCCAGTTGACGGACCCGCCGGCGCGCTTCACCGCCAGGAGCCGGTGCGAGCCGACCTTCGTCGCCCGATGCGCCGCCGCGTCGTCCATGAGGGAGCCCGCGCCCACCTCGAACTCCTCGATGTACGCGATGTGCCCGCGCACCGGGATCGTCACGAGCACCTTGTCGTCGGTCAGGCTCTGCGCGAACCTCGCCGAGGCCACCTCCGGCGCACTGTAAGACGCGTGCGGCGGCGCCGCCTGCGGCGGCGTGGCCCGGTTCAGGTTCTGGCGGATCAGCGAAGCGAACTCCGGGTTGTAGATCCGCATGACCGTGCGCAGCCCCGGATTGCACTCCAGGCCCGACAGCGCCGCCTCCAGGTTCGCCTCGTCCTGCTTCGCCATCGCCACCAGCGACCGGCAGTGCTCGATGTCGGCCTCCTTCAAGATCTCCTGGCTGCTCGCATCGCCCAGCAGCACCTGCGCGCCCTTCGCCCGCGCGGCCCGCACCCCCATCGCGTCGCGGTTCTTCTCGATCGCCACCACCGGGATCTTGCGGTCGCGCAGCTTCTCGACCACGCGGGTCCCCATGTTGCCCAAGCCGACCACGATCACATGCTCGCGCACCCGCCGCGTCCGCCGCCCCTCCGAGAGCGCGTAGCGCCGGTCGACCACCGCCTGGACGATCGCACCGGTCGCGAACGGGATGAGGAGCGAACCCGACAGCACCATCACCGCATGCGTGGCCTTGAGCAGCGGATCGGCCCGCATGTCCGGGTCGATGCCGCCCCCCGCCAGCAAAGCGAGCAGATAGAACGCGTCACCCGTGCCGGCGGGCGGATTCGACCCGCTCGTGTTGCGCCACAACACCAGGAACCCGGCCAGGAAGATCACGAACAGCGACAGCGCCAAGACCACGAGGCTCTTGTTCAGCATGCCCCGCAACGTGCTCGCCGACTCCTTGACCGCCCGCACCGCCGCCGTCCAAGCCGGACGGATCCGCGCCGGCCGCCGGTCGGGGGCCAGGCACAGGTACCGCAGCGCCTCCGTCTCGTCGTCGGGAATGAGCTCGACCCCGGCCTGGTTGCCGCCCGCGACCACCCACTGCATCTCGGCCCGCTCGCTGCGCTGACGCGACAGGTAGAGCCGCCGGTTCCAGATCTTGATGTCGCCCGGCGGCAGCTGCTGCAGCGCCGCCAGCGCGTACGTGTCGGCCACCATGTCGGCGTCGGACTCGACGTACACGCCGTCCTCGCCGTCGCCCGAGGAGCTTCTGGATGTTGTCCTTGAGCCCGCGGTTGTACATGCGGATGACCAGCCGCGGCAGGCTCTCGTCGCCGAGGTAGTGCGACATCTCGCGGATCTTCAACGCGAGATGGAGGTTCCCGACGTCGTTCTGGTCCATGAGGGCCACGGCGTAGGCGTGGGTGAGCCCGGCCTCGCGCACCGTCTCGGCGGTGACCTGGGGACGGGTGAAGACCACGAGGTTGCGGTTGGTCTCGGCTTCGCGGCGGATCTCCTCGCGCTGGCCGCCGGGGCCGTCGGGGAAGACGGCGATCACGCTGAAGGCGTAGCGCTCGATGAGGTGCTTGATGAAGCGGAGGGTGAGTCCGTTGTCGCCCACCACGATGACGCGGCGCTCGGTGGGGCCGTCGTCGTGGTGCGCGTGCCGGGGGAACATGGGTGAAGTCTACGGACTGTTCGCAACCGATTGCGGCCCAAGGCTTCCGGAATTGTCAGCTGGGGCGGGAGAGTCGGGCGAGGAGCTTGTCGACGTCGGCTTCGTAGTCGTACCAGTCGACGTCGTGGACGAAGCCGAGTTCGGCGTTGATCCAGCGCACGTCGTCGGCGTTCTCGAGGGTCCAGGTCTGCACGTCGACGAGTTGCGGTTCGGCGCGGCGCAGTTCGGTGAGGAGGCGGGCCTTCATGGTCATCGCGAGGCCGTAGGAGCGGTGCTGGGGGGCGACGACGGTGTCGTACTGGTCGGCGCGGGTGGGGCGCTGGGCGGAGACGACGAGTTCGGTGAGGCCCACGACGTTGCCGTAGGGCTCACTGATCGCCACGGCGATGTGCGAGCGCAGGCCGCGGCTCTCGAGGGTCGCGAAGGAGTCGCGCAGGGCCGGGGCGTAGGCCGAGCCGCGCCATTCGGTCACGAACGCGATGTTCCCGCCGCCGGAGCGGAGGTTGGCCTTGACGTCGGCGTAGGAGTCCAGGAGGCGGTCGGGGACGCCCCCGGCGTGGTATTCGAGCCGGTAGCCGGCCGCGAGGCGGCCCGGCGGCGTGCTCGATCTTCTCCCAGTCGATGTCGGCCCAGCGCAGCAGGTGGCGCTGCTCGACGGCGGAGCGCGCGAAGCCGTGCCGGTCGTAGAAGCCGACGGCGGGGGTGGTGGCGATGACCTCGACGGCGAGGGTGCGGCAGCCGTTCGAGCTGGCGCATTCGGCCACGGCCCGCAGCAGGCGCGAGCCCACGCCCTTGCCGCGCGCGGAGGGGCGGGTGGACATCTCGACGACGCCGGTGCCGGCCTGCTCGCCCTCCTTGAAGAGGATGAGGCTCGCGTGGCCGACGAGGTCGCCGTCCCCGTCGCGGTCCATGAAGAGGAACCGCCGGTCGCCGGGGAGGGTGCCCGTGAGGTAGTCGTTGAGGCGGTCCGTGCGCCAGCGCGGCTCGCCCGGCATGTCCGCGGCGGTCATGTCGTTGAGCACCGAGCACCAGTCGCGGAGGTCGTCGGCGGTCATCTCGCCGGGAGCGAGCTGCTTCAGGGGCATCTCTTATCCTTACCCGAAATAGTCACCGAACGGAACCCCTGGCTCACCGAATGCAGTGATTCAGGGTCCCGTGTCAGGCGGTGCTCTTCCTGCCGTATTCGTCGGCGCGGTCGAAGACCTTCTGGACGTAGTCCTCGCGGGGGTTGTAGCTGTGCACGGCGGCGTACCAGCCGTCGGGGGTGGTGAGGTCGCGGTCGTCGTGGCAGAGGTAGTTGGCGGCGGCTGTGGTGGCGTCGTCGATGTCGTGCGGGTTGGTCAGGCCGTCGCCGTCCCCGTCGGCCTTCCAGTTCTCCCATGTGCTGGGGAGGAACTGCATGGGGCCCATTTCGGCGTATCCGGAGCCGATGATCTCGGTCAGGGTGGTGCCGTCGGCTTGGAGGCGGTTGCCGCCGGTGGTGCCGTGGTTGGTCTCGGTGGCGCCGATCCCGGCCAGGGTGGTCCACGGGAGGTTGCAGCCGGGGTTCTGGACCGCCGAGGCGAGCTCGGCGCGGCCGTAGGCGAGCAGGGCGCGTTCGGGGATGCCGAGCGCGGTGAGGCTCGCGGCCCACGAGTTGAGGTCGGTGGCGCCGGCCGCGGTCGTGGGGGCGTCGGTGGGGGATGCGGGGGCGAGGGTGTCGCCGGCGGTCGCGGTCTCGGCGGGCAGGCCCGCGGCGGGGGCGTCGTCGAGGGCGCCCTCGGGGCTGAGGACGAGCGGGTCCTCTTCGGCCTCGGGGCTCGGTTCGGTGCCGAACGACCAGGCCGGGCCCGCGCCCGGGACGATGAACCAGCCCGCGGCGAGCGCTCCGACGAGCGCCAGCGCCGTGACGGCGACCTGGACCCCGAGGCGCCCGGCCGGGGCCCGCAGTCCCCTGTAGCAGGCGCGCAGGCCCCTGCGGAGGGCCTTGAGGCCGCGCCACAGGGCCTTGAGGGCGTGCCGCGGCAGGGCGGCGATGCGGCGGAGGAGGAGCGCGAACCACACGGGAGGGGGTCGTCCTTTCTCGGTCGGGGCGGACGCTGCGAGCAGACGTCGGTCGAGCGGGGGCCGGGGGTGGCCTGCTGACGGTGCGGCGCCGATGCCGGCGGTGCCGTTCGGTTGCCGGAGGGTCCGGCGGGCACCCGGACCCGGTGGGGCCGGGCGACGCATTCGCGTGGGACCGGACTGAGTGCGAGTATTCCCTAGTTTCGTCCCCGCGGGCAACGCCTGAGCGTCAATAATTCCGAAATCGGCCGCGACCGAGGAGCTCGACAATCGTTCTCATATCGGATCGGTGGTTGCCACGAGCAAACCCGCGGCGAGGAGTGCCTCATGACCGCGTCTGCGCTGGAAACGGCGTTCAGACAGAGTGCCAGTTCCCATCACGGCAGGTAACCGACTGAGATGGGGGTGACACTGTGAGGCCGCTGGGCAATGTGCCCGCGCACCAGCGCGCCACAGCCCGGCATACGGGGGCTGAACGAAAGTTGATCGACACGTGGATACGACAACGGCATCGCACGCCGCACTGACCTCTCTTGCAATGCCCTTCGGAGACAATGGAACAAGATGTCGAGCCGCGTCCGCCCCGCCTATCGGGGACAGCGGGCCGGAGTACCGAGACGAGTCCGATGTGGCCGGTCACATCGCGGACCGCGGCAGCGCCGCCCGGTCCGCCGCACTGCCCACCGGCGACGTCACATTCATGTTCACCGACATCGAAGGCTCCACGCGCCTGGCCTCCGGCCTCGGCGCCGAGCGCTACCGCGTCGTCCTCCACCGCCACCGCGCCCTCGTCCGCGAGGTCCTGCGCGCCACCGGCGGCACCGAGATCGACACCGAAGGCGACTCGTTCTTCGTCGCCTTCCACAGCGCCACCGACGCCTGCACCGCCGCCATCGGCATACAGAACGCACTGCGCGACGCCGACTGGCCCGAACACGGACCGGGAACCGCCACCCCCAGGCCCAAAGTCCGCATAGGACTCCACACCGGCGAGGCCTGGCCCTCGGCCGGCGGCTACGCCACACCCGAAGTCCACCGCACCGCCCGCATCTGCTCCGCCGCACACGGCGACCAGATCATCGCCTCCGCCGAATGCGCCGCCGCCGCCGGACTCCCGCCCGCCGCCGTCCACCGCCTCGGCGACTTCGAACTGCGCGGCCTGCCCGGCGCCACCGAACTCGTCCAACTCACCGCGCCCGGACTCCCCAGCGCCTTCCCCCCGCCGCCCGCGCGGCCCCTCACCCACCACCTCCCCGCCGACCTGAAGACCCCCGTCCCCAGACCCGGCGAATACCGCGAACTCGACCGCGCCTTCACCACCCACCGCCTCGTCAGCCTCACCGGCCTCACCGGCTGCGGCAAGACCACCGTCGCCAAAGCCTGGGCCCGGCGCCGACTCCCCTACTACGAGCAAGGCGTCTGGTACTGCCGCGCCGGCGCCGACCTCGGCACCGCACTCCTCGACACCCTCGGCAGACGCCCCGAGGTCTTCCGACCCGCACTCGACACCGCCGTCGACCGACTCCGGGAGGCCAAAGCGCTGCTCGTCGTCGACGACATCCGCCGCGACCACGCCCGCGACATCGAACGACTCCTCTACGACTGCCCCGACCTCGCGATCCTCGCCGTCGGCACCCGCCCGCTCGAACTACCCGGCGAAGCCAAACGCGCACTGGGACTCCCCCCCGTGGAGGTGAGCGCCGCGATCCTCGCCGGATACTGCGACGAACGCGCCGCCCCCTGGACCCCCGCGGACTGCCGCAGCCTCGCCGGCGCCGTCGAAGGCTTCGTGCCCGCACTCGCCGCCCTCGCGGAGGTGACCGCACTCGGCTCACCCGCGGTGGCACTGCGGCGCCTCAGCGACGACCCGGTCGGCGCACTCGACGCGGGCGGACGCTTCCGCGCCGCGATCGAGGAGGCGCTGGCGGCGATATCGGGACCGGCGCGCGCAGTGCTGCTGGAACTGGCGGCGCGGCCGGGCGGCGCGACCGTGGACGCGGTCCTGGACCTGTGCCGGCAGCGGGACGGGAGCCTCGAGGCGCTGGTGGAACTGGTCGACGTGGCCCTGGTGGTGATCGAGCGGCCCGCGATGGACCAGGCGGTCTACCGGGTGCCCGCGCCGCTGCGGTGGCTCCTGGTCGGGGCCCCGGTGGAGGCGGCGCCCGAGGCGCGGGAAGCGAGCTCCTTGGAGCCGCGTTCACTGGAAGCGCCGCCGCGGGCCGAGCTGCTCCAACCGCGCGCGGTGGTGGCCGCGAGTCTCGCGGACCGGCTCGTGCACCCGGTGAGCATCGACGGGCCGAGGCTCAGGGCCGTCGCCTAGGGGGTGTTTAAGAACCCCTGACGGCCGCTATCCGGCCCATTTGCCCGCTCGCTTCGTTGTCGGGCCTGCGAATACAACACCGGTATTCGCAGGCCCTTCCGCCTTGCGAGCGAACAAATGGACTCGGATACCGACTCGCCGGGGGTTCTTAAACACCCCCTAGCGCGCGCGAACTGGTGGGAGGCCGAGGCGGCGGGCGCATCGCCCGCCGCCTCGGCCGCACCCCGGGCCGGTTCGCGCATGAGGCGACCGCGACCCGCGCCGCCCGTCGTACCGCGGCCGGGCGTCGCTTTCGAGTGACATCGCGGCCGCCGGGCCCGGATTCGAGGCGATTCTGTCGGACCCCTGCGGGAGGATCGAGCGGCACTGGTCCCCTCGGGTGGGTGGGGGAGGTGGACGGCCGTCACCGAAGCGGCCCCGAAAGCGGCGCACGCGAGCGTCGGAAAGCGGCGCGCATGTCCTGCGCGATAGCGATCCGGGCCGATTCCGGTTCGGTCGCACACGGTGTGCGATGCTGAGCCTGTGACTGACAGGCAACCGCAGGCCGCTCCGACCCACACCGCTTCCTCGGCCGCCATCGCGCGCGCCGGACGCGTCATCCCCGGCGGCGTCAACTCGCCGGTGCGCGCGTTCCGCGGGGTCGGCGGCGACCCGGTCTTCATCGCCTCCGCCTCCGGGGCCCGCATGACCGACATCGACGGCAACGTCTACATCGACCTCGTCGGCTCCTGGGGCCCGCTCATCCTCGGCCACGCCCACCCCGACGTCGTCGACGCGCTCGCCGCCGCCGCGGCCCGCGGCACCTCCTACGGCGCCCCCACCCTCGGCGAGGTCGAGCTCGCGGAGCTCATCGTCGAACGCACCCCCTGCGAGATGGTCCGCCTCGTCTCCTCCGGCACCGAGGCCACCATGAGCGCCGTGCGCCTCGCCCGCGCCGCCACCGGCCGCGACAAGATCATCAAGTTCGCCGGCTGCTACCACGGCCACGCCGACTACTTCCTCGCCGAAGCCGGCTCCGGCGTCGTCACCCTCGGCCACCCCGACTCGCCCGGCGTCCCCGCCGCCGCAGCGGCCGACACGATCGTCGTGCCCTACAACGACCTCGGCGCCGTCGAAGCCGCCTTCGCCGCCCACCCCGGGCAGATCGCCGCGATCATCACCGAGGCCGTCCCCGGCAACATGGGCGCGATCGCACCCCTCGACGGCTTCAACGAGAAGCTCTACTCCGTGGCCCACGCGAGGGGCGCGCTCCTCATCTCCGACGAGGTCATGACCGGCTTCCGCGTCGCCCCCGGCGGCCTCGCCGCCCCCGCCGACCTCTACACGTACGGCAAGGTCATGGGCGGGGGCCTGCCCGCCGCCGCGTTCGGCGGCCGCGCCGACCTCATGGGCCGCATCAGCCCCGCCGGCCCCGTCTACCAGGCCGGCACGCTCTCGGGGAACCCGCTCGCCGTCGCCGCCGGCCTCGCGACCCTCCGCGCCTGCGACGACGCCGTCTACCGCACCCTCGACGCCACCGCCGCCGAACTGCAGCGCATGGCGACCGAGGCGCTCACCAAGGCCGGCGTGCCGCATTACGTCTCGGCCCCCTCGAACCTCTTCAGCGTGTTCTTCCGCGAAGGCCCCGTCCGCGACTTCACCGACGCCAAAGCCCAGGACACCGAGGCCTACGGCGCGTTCTTCCACGCCATGCTCGAGAACGGCGTCTACCTCCCCCCGAGCGCCTTCGAATGCTGGTTCACCTCGGCGTCCATCGACGAGGCTGCCCTGTCACACATCGAACAGGCCATGCACACAGCGGCCGAAGCCGCGGCTAAGGTGCGCTCATGAGCGGTACCACGACCATCGTCCACCTCTTGCGCCACGGCGAGGTCCACAACCCGGACGGCATCCTCTACGGACGCATCCCGGGTTTCGGCCTGTCCGAGCTCGGACGCGAGATGGCCGTGGCCGCCGCCGAGCGCCTCTCCGGGCGCGACATCGTGCACGTCGGCTCCTCCCCGCTCCAGCGCGCCCAGGAGACCGCCGAACCGGTCGCCGCCTCGCACCGCATGGACGTCGCCACCTACGACGGCCTCATCGAAGCCGGGAACTCCTTCGAAGGCCTGCGCGTCGGCGTCGGCGACGGCGCCCTGCGCCAGCCGCGCTACTGGTGGCGCCTGCGCGACCCCTTCCGCCCCTCCTGGGGCGAGGCCTACCTCGACATCGCGCGCCGCATGATGGACGCCGTCGACAAGGCCCGCAACGCCGCCGAAGGATCCGAGGCCGTGCTCGTCAGCCACCAGCTGCCGATCTGGACCGCCCGCCGCTTCGCCGAACGCAAACACCTCTGGCACGACCCGCGCAACCGCGAATGCTCGCTCGCGTCGATCACGAGCTTCGTCTACGAAGGCGCCTCGCTCGCCCGCATCGAATACGCCGAGCCGGCCGCCCACCTGCTCCTCAAGTCCGAGTCCGCTCGGAAGGCCAAGGGCGCCTGACGATGGCCCTGCGGCGGAGGACGATGCTGGCGGCTGTGCCAATGCTGGCCCTCGCGGCATGCTCCGAGACCGACGGCAGCGCCGCGAACCGCGTCAACGAGATCAACCGCGACCGGTACGTCTCCGGCGACGGCTCCAACTACCGGTGGGAGGACCCCGAGGACCGCTTCGCGGCCCCGCGCCTCACCGGCACCGCCGTCGACGGCACCACCGAGATCGACACCGACGACTGGGCCGGATCCGTGCTCGTCGTCAACTTCTGGGGATCCTGGTGCCCGCCCTGCGTGGCCGAAGCGCCCTACCTCGTCGAGGCCGCCGCCGCGTTCGAAGGGCAGCACGTGCAGTTCCTCGGCGTGAACATCCGCGACACCGACGACGCCGCACTCGCCTACGAGCGCCGCTACGCCATCGCCTACCCCTCGATCGCCGACGCGCCCGGGCGCATCGCCGACCAGTTCGTCGACTACGGGCTCTCCCCGAACGACATCCCCGCCACCATCGTGATCGACGCCGAGCACCGCGTCTTCTCGATCTGGCGCGGAGAGATCGACGACGCCGAAACCCTCATCGCCGACGTCACCAAGGCTCTGGAGTCGTAATGCGCACGACCGGTACCCCCAAGACCGCCCTCCGCAAGGCCGCCAAGGGAGCCCTCGCCGCGGGCACCTTCGCCGTCACCGCGATCGCCGTGACCTCGCTCGTGAAACGCCGCCTCTACCCCGCACCCGAGCCCTCCCCGAGCGAGGAGGCCGAGTGAACCCCGCCGAAACCGCCGCATCAGGCCCGCTCCTGCTCGCCTTCGGCGTCGCCGCCCTCGCCGGCCTCGTCTCCTTCGCCTCCCCCTGCACCCTCCCCCTCATGCCCGGATACGTGTCCTATGTGACCGGCATGAGCGGCCAGGAACTCTCGAAGGAACGCCGCACCGGACGCATCCTCATCGGCGCGCTCCTCTTCGTGGCCGGCTTCACCGCCGTCTACACCACCGTCGTCTTCGCCCTCCAGAGCGCCGGACGCGCCCTCCTCACCAACTCCTCCACACTGGAGACCGTCGCCGGCGTCGTCATGATCGCCATGGGCCTCATGTTCATCGGCCTCATCCCCACCCGCGGCGGCTTCGCCCCCCGATGGCGCCCCGCCGTCGGCCTCGCCGGCGCCCCCCTCTTCGGCGCCGTCTTCGCCCTCTCGTGGATCCCCTGCACCTCACCGGTCCTCGCCGCGATCACCAGCCTCGCGGTCATCCAGGACGGCACCGGCCGCGGCATCGGCCTCATGATCGCCTACTGCGCCGGACTCGGCGCCCCCTTCGTGCTCTTCGCCGTCGGCATGCACCGCCTCGCCGGCGCCCTCGACTTCCTCAAACGCCACGGCCGCGCGATCTCCATCGCCGGCGGCGTCATGCTCTGCCTCGTCGGCATCGCCCTCGTCACCGGCGCCTGGACCGAGTTCACGAACTGGCTGCGCGCCACCGTCGGAGCCGGGGTGAGCGTCCTGTGACCGCCACCCTCGCCCCCGAGCGGCCCAAACCCAAGCCCGCCAAACGCCTCCGCTCCTTCGCCCGCCGCTGGTGGCACCAGCTCACCTCCATGCGCACGGCCCTCCTGCTGCTCCTCGCGCTCGCCCTCGCCGCGATCCCCGGCTCGACGTTCCCGCAGCGGTCCATCAGCGCCGTCGAAGTCGCCGACTACTACACCCAGAACCCCGACCTCGCGCCCTGGCTCGACCGGGTGTGGGCCTTCGACGTCTACACCTCGCCGTGGTTCTCCGCGATCTACCTGCTGCTCATGGTCAGCCTCGTCGGCTGCATCATCCCGCGCCTCGGCGTCCACTGGAAAGCCCTGCGCGCCAAGGTCCCCGACGCCCCCAAGCGGATGTCGATCCTGCCCTACCACCGGGTGCTCGCGACCGACGCCAACCAGTCCATGGCCCGCGCTGTGCTCAAGCAGCGCCGCTGGCGCACCACCGTGCGCGAGGCCGAGGACGGCACCGTCACCTTCGCCGCCGAGAAGGGCCAGCTCCGCGAGACCGGCAACCTGCTCTTCCACACCAGCATCATCTTCATGCTCGTCGGCGTCGCCGTCGGCAGCCTCTTGAGCTGGTACGGCAACCGCATCCTCTCCGAGGACAAGGCCTACTGCAACAACCTCCAGCAGTACGACGAATACGGCCTCGGCGCCTGGGTCGACGAGACGAGCCTCCCGCAGTTCTGCCTGACGCTCAACGACTTCGACGCCCAGTTCACCAACGGCGGCCCCACCGCCTACGACGCCGACGTCACCTACGACACGCAGGGCGAGACCGGCGACTACGGCCTCGCGGTCAACCACCCGCTCAACATCGACGGCACCAACGTCTTCCTCATCGGCCACGGCTACACCGCCGTCGCCACCTACACCGACCGCTACGGCCAGACCCAGACCCTCCACCAGGAGTTCCTCGCGATGGACGCGTCGATGAACTCCGAGGGCGCCTTCAAGTTCCCCGACGCGAACTACAACCCCGAGACCGGCACCGTCGACGAGGACGCCGAAGTCGGCTTCGACGCGATCCTCGTGCCCACCTACGACGACTCGACCGCGATGCTCCTCGGCACCGACCCCGAGCTGAACAACCCCGTGCTCGCCCTGACCGCCTACACGGGCGACCTCGGCCTCGCCGACGGGCGGCCCGAATCGGTGTACGCGATCAACGAGACCCAGATCGCCTCCGGGAACCTCGAACAGGTCAACGACGACGTCGAGGTCATCGGCGTCGGCGACTCCTTCGACCTGCCCGACGGCTCGAGCCTCACCTTCGACGGCGTCGAGCAGTACGCGGTCCTCCAGGTCCGCCACGACCCGGGCGGCCCCATCGTGCTCGCCGGCGCGATCCTGCTCCTCGGCGGCCTGCTGCCCGCGCTCGCCGTACGCCGCAGGCGCTACTGGATCCGCTGGAACCCCGACGGCACCGTCGAGACCGCCGGACTCAACCGCAACGACTACGACGGCCTCGACGAGGAATGCGACGAGCTCACCGCAGCGATCGCACCCGGACACGTACCGCCGCAACCGAAACCTGAAACCGACGATTCGATCGGGAGCCAGCCATGACCGGTGCCGAAGTCGCGAACGCGCTGTTCGTCGCCACCATCCTCACCTACGCGGGCGCGATGTTCGCCTACGCGGTGGAGTACGCCTTCGACAAGCGCACACCCAAGCGCGCCAAGCAACTCGCCGCCGTCGGCACCGCAGACGACGCGGCCGACACCGGCACCGCGGCGCCCGAGCCGCCGATCAGCCCGGCCGCCGCGCGCGGCGCGGGCCGCCTCGGCCTCATCCTGACCTTCCTCGGCACCGCCGCCCTCGCCGCGAGCATCGTCACCCGCGTGGTCTACACCGGACGGTGGCCGTGGGGCAACATGTTCGAGTACACCGTCGGCGTCGCGCTCGCGGGCATGGTGACCTGGCTGTTCCTGGTCTCCAAGGGCAGCGTCCCGCGCCGCCTCGGCCTCTTCGCCACCTTCGCGGTGACGATGGTGCTCGGCACGTCGGTGCGGGTCTACACCGAGGCGGGACCGCTGGTCCCGGCCCTGGACTCCTACTGGATCATCATCCACGTGACGGCCGCGATCGCGGCCTCGGGCATCCTGCTCATCGGCTGCGTGTTCGCGATCCTGCACCTGCTGAAGCGCCGCTACGACCGCCAGGTCTCCGACGGCAAGCCGATCCGCTTCCCGCTCAACATCGCCGAGCGCCTGCCGGACGCCACCGCCCTGGAGCGCCTCACGTTCAAGATCCACGTCTTCGCGTTCCCGCTGCTCACCTTCGGCATCTTCGCCGGGTCGGTGTGGGCCCACTTCGCGTGGGGCCGCTACTGGAACTGGGACCCGAAGGAAGTGTGGGCGTTCATCGCCTGGGTCGTCTACGCGGCCTACCTGCACGCACGCGTCTCCGGCAGGTCCGCCAAGGCCAACGCGCCGTGGATCGCGATCCTCGGCTACGCGGTCATGCTGTTCAACCTGACCGCGGTGAACCTGATCTTCAGCGGCCTCCACTCGTACGCCGGGGTGTAACGCGCCGAACGTGAACGGAGGGCCTCGGGCAAATCGGACATCGATGGGCCCCCCGTCTCTACCCTGACCTGCAGGTGCGACACCCCGATCCCCTTACCTCTCGAACGGCACCCCCATGACCCCTGAACACGTGCGCGACGCCGCCGGACTGGCGGCCGTCTTCGGCTTCTTCGCGATGGCCTGGTTCGGCTGGGCCCAGGAGGCCCCGCCGAAACCCTGGGTGAAGTACCTGGGAGCGGCCTCCGTCCTGAGCATCCTGGTCGCGGCCGGCGGCGGCCTGCTGCTGTGGCGGCACTGGAGCGACGGCACCGTCTTCAGCGACGAGACCGGCCGCCAGTTCGGCATCCTCGTCGGCATCGAATTCGCCGCAGCCGGCCTGGGCGCCGGACTCCTGGCCTGGCGCAAACGGGCCGACCTCATCTCGGCCTGGATCGCCTTCGTCGTCGGCGTGCACCTGTTCCCGGTGGCGGTCGTCCTCGAGATCCCCGCGGTCCACATCGTCGCGGCCCTGGTGACGGTCGCTCCGATCGCCGCCGTACCCGTCGCAAAAGCCAAGAGCCTCAAAGTAAGCGCAGTGGTCGGCCCCGCAACCGGCACGATCCTCGTGACGGCGGCCCTCCTCGCTTTGATCGACGCCCTGACGCGCTGACCTCGAGCGCCCCGGCATGCACACCGACCAGACGAAAAACGCGCACCGCCCGACTTGATCCAACCCGATAGACTCTCGGATCGTGAGCGGCACGTAGCCCCGCGTGCCGCTTGAGCCTTGAGGAGTTGCGATGGTCGGAGCGATCCCTGATCCCGAGGAGTCCCGAGAACGCCTGCAGGCGTGGAAGGGACGGATCGACCAGCTCGCCGCGGACACGCAGGCGATGAGCGATCAAATGCAGAACCTCAAGGTCACGGTGTCCGATCCGAACCACATGGTCGCCGTAACCGTCGACTCCACCGGCAACCTCCTCGACCTCCAGCTCACCGAGCGGAGCCGACGCGTCGAGATCCAGCACGTCTCCCAGGTCATCATGGAGACCATCCGCGAGGCCAAGGCGCAAGTCGCCGAACAGGCCAAGGAGATCATCGAGTCCACCCTCGGCGGCGATACGGCCGTGGGACGCGCCATCGCCGACCGCGTCCGCAACCAGCTCATGCCCCCGACCGAGTCCGAAAAGGGCTGGTAGCCATGGGAACCGGATTCACCGTCGACCCCGAGGAACTGCGCGCCCATGCCGGTCACCTCGAGGAGCTGAAGGGCCGCTTCGACGCGGTCATGAATGCCAGCACCTTCATCGAACAGGACGACGAGGCCTACGGGACGCTGTGCGGCTGGATCTCCGGATGCCTGGAGGAACGCCACCAGGGTCAAGACCGGATCACCGAGTACCTGGCCGAGAACTTCACCCTCGCCGCCGAATCGCTCCGAGCGTGCGCTGAGGAATACGAGGCCAGCGACACCGAATCCCAGGGCGCGTTCACCGAACTCGAATCCAGGATCGGCGGGTAGGCCATGTCGGACAACCCATTGATCGCCCCGGTCGAATCGGACCGGCACGGCTACGACGGCGCGGGACTGGTCGAGGGCTACTTCGACATGGTCGAAGCATTCAAGTCCGACGGCTGGGTGGACGACCTCCTCGGCGGCGCCGGCTTCGCGCTCGAAGCGGTCGGTTCAGTGATGGACCCCTTCAGCGCCTTGCTGGCCAACGGACTCGGCTGGGCGATGGAGTACTTCGAACCGCTGCGCGACATGCTCGAAGAACTCACCGGCAAAGCCGATGTGGTGATGTCGCATGCCCAGACCTGGACCAACATGTCCAGCGAGCTGAAGAGCATCGCTTCGGACCTGCAGTCGTACATGGCCGCGGACATGCCGACCTGGACCGGCGACGCCGCGGACTCTTATCAGGCGTTGATGACGCACAACGTGAACGCGGCCACGGCGCTCAGCGCCACGGCCGAAGCCCTCGCCGCGGCCACCCAGGGCGCGGGAGGGCTGGTGCAGGTCACGCACGACCTGGTGCGGGACTTGATCGCCGAGCTGGTCGCACACGTGGTGGTGTGGGCGGTCGAGGCGATCTTCGTCGTCACGATCCCGGTCATCGCCACGCAGATCGTTGCCGCCGTGGTGAAGTGGGCCGGCATCATCCTGGGCTACGGCATGGCGCTGGTCCAGAGCCTCCAGAACCTCAAAGCGCTCCTGGGGCTCTGAGGCGGGAATCATGAAGCGCACCTTGAAACTCCTCCTGCTCCTCGGCCTCGTCCTGCTGGCAAAGGACAAGACCCCCGACGGCACCACGCCAGGCGGCACCCCAAACACCAAAGACCCGAACACCGGCGAGATCAAGTCCGACGACCAGCGCAAGAAAGACATGGACTACAACGGCAAAAACGCCGGGAAGGATTTCGACGGCGTCCTAGGCGACGCCGACGAGGCTAGCCAGGCCGGCCGCAGCAAACAAGGCCAAGGCACTGAGCCGAACACTCCTGGAAATAACCTTCCCACTCGGGCGGAACTGCCACCGTTCAACATCAGCCCCAGCCAGTTCGGCCACAAGTGGGGGAAGCACGCCAAGGACTACGGACTCAATCCCGGTGACCCAGCGTCCCGCCAGTGGTTCCAAGACCGCGCGAACCAGGTGCACGATGCGCCTGACGACGTTCGGGTCGGACCGTACAATCCGAACGGCGGCGGGGGGCCGGACTACGTCTTCTTCAGGCAAGGGGACGACCTGGTCATCATGAAACCCAACGGGGACTTCGTGACCATGTTCCCGATGGATCCGGACAACCCCAACGGGTGGTACCAAGGCGCCACCACGATTCAATGAGCAGCGGAGGAGTTGGATGAGTTCTCTTGAGACGGGTCAGCGCGTGGCGGGATGCAAGTCGCTGTCGTATGCGGACACCGAGTCCGGCGCGACCGACTTCGTACCCGATTCGTATGTCCTGATACTCGCCGACGAGTCAACGGTCGCAATCACCTCTGCCACCGACTGGACTCTGCAGACCGAACCGGGGACGTGGCCGCTCCTCCCGGATTGGGCCTGGCCCCCTGAGAGCTGGCGATTCGAGGAGATGGACTCCCCGCTCGGCACCCCGGGTTTCGACATTGTTCGGGGTGTTTCCGACCTTCGCAATGAAGTCGGCGAGACGGTGGGAGTCCAGATCTCGTTCGATCGCGGCACGGTGCGATTTACCGCGGGAGATACGGTTGCCTTCAAGCTGGATCTCAACTGAGCGTGGCGCCAGAGAACCTTTCAATCAAAGGATCGCCCGGAAAATGCTCACTGAACAGAGGGTGCCATGACTGATGCTGCAGTGGAGACTGAAAGGTTCTGGCGGTCGTTGAGTTCGGCGGACCTGGAGTTCGTTGTGGCCGTTGACTCGGCTCTGCTGGAGGTCGAGCGGGAGCGTTTGCACCCGGGGTCCCGGCACCTTCTCAGCACACCGGTCTACGGGTTGAAGAACCGATTCGTCAGGTGGGAATCGTTGGTCCACAGGATGGAGCACGGATGGGGTCCTTCGGCGTATTACCCGATCGACGAGTACGCGAACGACCTGACCAGTCGCGCGGAACTCGGTTCGACCATTGCGGGAGCCCCGCAAGGTCTTCGGGACCGACTCATTGATCACCTCAGCCGACTCGATGACCGGTTCATGCTGTGGACGACCGATGACAGCGGCGCGGAGT
The DNA here is from genome assembly GCA_963740955.1 of uncultured Actinomycetota bacterium. Lineage (GTDB taxonomy): Bacteria > Actinomycetota > Actinomycetes > Mycobacteriales > Micromonosporaceae > Glycomyces. The sequence continues at coordinate 693,120 of CAVUGC010000019.1, read as the reverse complement.
TCGAGCGATGGGGAATGCGGCGTCCCGGCCGGGTTCCGTCATCCCTTTGGTGGCGCTGCCCGATCCAGCGGCCCTGGGACCGTTGAAGCGGCTCCGACTTGTGCGGAGGAGGGCCCAGATGGATCGAGGAGTTGAGCGGTGATCGCCGGTTGCAGCCTCCCGTTGAGGCGACCGGGCTCATGGTTCGCGGGCATGCGACGCGTCCTCGCCTCCGGCCTCGACCAGATCTTCGGCCGCGCAAGCGGACCATGTTCGTGGGCGTCTCGACCGCTGGCCAGAGGATGACGCTCGTTCCGCTGCTGTGCGTTACGGACCCATATATATAAGGCATCGAACGGGAACGGCCCCATCCGATCGGATGGGGCCGTTCCCGCTGCTTGACTGGTGCGCGAGTCTGCGTTACCTGCGCGGTGGCTGGCGGGTCGTGATGTCGAAGTGCTCCGCGGTCGCGCCCAGATCCGCCTGCTGGAACGACCGCTGCCCGCGTGCGCCGGGCCTGTCGGGGACGATGAGCGGGCCGTCGTGGCCGCCCATCGGCGCCTGCACCGGTGCCTTCGGGGGAGTGGAACGCTGGTCCGGGACCTGGCCGCCCTGCCCGCGCTCGCTCTTGTTGCGCACCCGGCCCGGGCCGCGGTTCGTGCGCGGCTGGGGGCCGCGCAGCTTGTCGACCTGGATCGCGCCGGTCGCGGCCGGAGGGGCGGCCTCTTCGTCGGCGACCTCGATGCCGAGCTGGTCGCGCTTGGTGACGATCTTCGCCTGGGTCCCCATGAGCGCGAACAGGAGCACGATGATGCCGAGCGTCGCGACGCCGAGGATCGGCAGGATGAGCATGATCGGGTCGATGCCCGACACCGAGTTGCGGCCCTGGTCGTACAGGGTCACCCGCACCCCGGCCATGCCGGTGAAGTGCATCGAGCAGATCGCGATGGCCATGATGACGGCCGCGCCGGTCTGCCACTTCCAGCCGTCGAGGTACATGCCGCAGAACAGGGCCGCGGTCGCTGCCACGACCGCGATCACCACCGAGGCGATGAAGTAGTTGCGCTCGTGGGTGATGTGCCCCGAGACGTTGATCGCCGCCATGCCCGAGTAGTGCATGATCACGACGCCGATGCCGGTGATCGGCCCGGCCATGAGGATCTTCGCGACGGTGTTGCGTCGGCCCGTCCCGGCCACGAGCAGGCCGAAGAACACGGCGCCGATCGAGGCGACGAGGCTCAGGAACGTCTTCAGCGGGTCGTACGCGATGTCCGACTCGATGACCTTGAATCCGATCATGGCGGTGAAGTGCATCATCCAGATTGCGGTGCCGCCCAAGGCGAAAGCCGCCAATGCGATCCATTGGAGGCGCTTTCGCGCAGCCTTCACCGTGCCGTCCTGCCGGCGGGCCTGCGTCATGCACATGAGCGCCAGGATCGAACCCGCGAAGGCGAATCCGAAGGCCATGATGGGGTTGATCCAGCCGTAAGTGAAGTGACTTACGTGTTCCATCCTTGGTCTTCCTCCCCGGGCTCGGCCCGTATCCGGAATGTTGCGCTTTACCGATCAGCGCGATTCGAAATTTATACGACTACTGTCCGGCTGCGTCCGCAAGACGGACAGTTGCACTAGGACGGTCATTTCGGTCCGGCCCGGTGTGGTCCAGGGCCGGCGAGGCCAGCACCCCGAACACCATCCCGACGATCGCGATGAGCGCGAGGAGGAGGATCGGCAGCAGCAGCACCAGCGGGCTGATGCCCGCGACGTCGACCTGCGGCGGACCGTGCACCTCGACCGCCGCCATCCCGGTGTAGTGCATGCCGACCACGGCCACGCTCATGACCGCCGAGGCCAGTGCCATGCTCCCACGCCGATCCACGACCGCGGTGAACCGCAACGCCACCGTCGAGGCGACGACCGCCACCACGACCGAGGCCGCGACCAGCACCGGGTCGTACTCGACCCGTCCGCCGGTCGCGACCGCGGCCATCCCGGTGTAGTGCATCCCGACCACGCCCGCGCCGCACACCAGTCCGCCGAGGATCAAGCGCGGCCAGCCGGCGCGCTTGCCTCCGGACACGAACAACCCGACGCCGACCGCGCCGACCGCGAGTGCGAACGAGGCGGCGGTGAGTGCGGGGTCGTAGGCGATGTCGGCGCCGGTCACGGTGAAGCCGATCATCGCGATGAAGTGCATCATCCAGATGCCGATGCCACCGATCGCCAAGGCGGCCATCAGGGTCCAGCGGAATCGCCTCCCGGGACCGGTGGCGGCGCGGGCGAAGCGGGAAGCCGACAGGCCGAGGAAGGAACCGGCCGCGGCGAAGGCGAGGCCCATGACGGGATTGAGCCAGCCGTAAGTGAAGTGGTGGTGCTCGAGTGTCGCTGCGAGCAGATCCATGGGGCTACCTCCTGGAAGGTTGTGGGTCAACCGTGCCTAATGGAGGGCGAAGTCTGTCGCACAACATGTGCGAGTTCGCTCCGGGTCTGCGGTGGCTATGGCGGATCTGTCCCTCGTTCGTGTTCTGAGGATCGCGCTCAGTGAGTGGACTAAGGTGGCGAAACGGTCATCACGAACCGTGTTCGTGCCGCCGCTGTTCGTATAGCGCCGAGGGAGTCGTGTCCGATACTTGAGACGCGGCGGGGCGGTTGACCGGTCGTCGTCCGAACAGGCGATTTTATCGGCCGATCAGCCGAATACCGCATAGGTATGTGTCCGAAAGATCAGTGTATCTTGGGATTCGCCCCGCAACACGGTGGCTTACGAGGGGGCGTTCAGTACTCCAGTACGCCCCTGGATTTCGCCGCACACTTTCGTCATGATGGAATCTGCTGGGCTTCACATGCCGCCCCCGCCGCCCCGGCGGCGCGGCGGCAGCCGACGCGTTCCGTCGGCCCGAGACCGAGCCCGGCCCGGCACGGGCCCTTCGGTCTGACACAGAGGACCACCCCAGGAGGCTAGACAAGGTGAGCAAGCGCAGCTCGAACCGTGCGGGTTCAGCGGCTCGACGAGGACCGCTCGGCCTGCCCCGCATCGCCGACATGCGAATCCGGTCCAAGTTGGGCCTGATCCTCCTGGTGCCCCTCGTGGTGCTGGTGGCCGTCGCAGGCCTCCGCCTCTACGACCTGGCCGACCGCGTGTTCGAGTCGGACGACATGGTGAAACTCGTCGAGTTCAACACCTACGTCGCCGAACTGCGCTACGACCTCCAGAAGGAGCGGTCGCTGGTCGTCACGAACCTGCGGCTCGACGACGACCACGTGGCGGGGATCGACAAGTCCCTGTACGACGAGTCGTCGGTGAGCTCCCAGCAGTCGCAGACGGACGAGGCGCTTCGAGAGCTTCAACGACAAGGCCGGCCAGCTCCCGGACCTGTCGGACGACGACATCGAGAGCCGCGTCGACGCCGTGCAGACGCAGTACGAGAGCCTGCTCCAGATCCGCACCGCAGCGGCGGAGGACGCCGGCGGCACCTCGGTCGACGCGACCTCCCGCGTCTACCAGCGGCTCATCGCCGAACTGGTGACGATCACCGACATCTCCTCGCGCATCGTCAACGACCCCGACATCGCCCGGAACCTCCAGGCCATCGCCGCCGCCACCACCATCCTCGAGACCCTCGAGGAGGAGCGTTCGATCGCCATCAACGTCGGCAACGACCGCAAGTTCATCAACAACACCCGGTGGACGAACTTCATCTCGTACTCGAACATGCGCGAGGCTGCCGAGCTGGAGTTCAAGACGGTCGCCGACCGCGACGAGCAGCTCTCGTTCTTCTTCAGCGAGGGCGGCCTGAACACCGAGGCGGCCCAGCCGGCGCTGACGTTCGAGAACGACGCGGTCAACGCCGGCACCGCAGAAGGCGCTGACGGTCGACGCCGCGATCATCGAGTCGTACAACTCGATCCTCGACAACGGCCTCAAATACATCACCGACGAGTCCGCGGCAGGTGCTGGAGGAGGCGCGGAGCGACCGCGAGAAGCAGATCTTCCAGCTGCTGCTCGAGGCCGTGCTCATCCTCGCGGCCTTCGTCGTCGCGACCGTGATCGCCCTGCTCATCGCCCGCAACATGGCGACCGGCCTGCAGCGCCTGCGTGAAGGCGCGCTCGACGTGGCGCACGTCAGCCTGCCGCAGGCGGTGGCCCAGATGAGGGACGCCGAGACGATCGGCAACCGAACACCGGACGAAGTGGCGGCCGAGACGGGCGCGGTCATCGACCTCGACCAGCGCGACGAGATCGGCAACGTGGCGCACTCGTTCAACATCGTCCACACCGAGGCGATCCGCATCGCGGCCGAGCAGGCCGCCCTGCGCGCCAACGTCTCCCAGATGTTCATCAACCTCGCCCGCCGCTCCCAGAACCTGGTCGACCGCCTCATCGGCCACCTCGACCACCTGGAGCGCGGCGAGGAGAACCCGGACCGCCTGGCCGAGCTGTTCCAGCTCGACCACCTCGCGACCCGCATGCGCCGCAACGACGAGAACCTCCTGGTGCTCGCCGGTGCGGACTCCACCCGCCAGGAGCGCTACCCCGCGCCGATCGGCGACATCCTGCAGGCCGCGCAGTCCGAGGTCGAGCAGTACACCCGCATCGAGTTCGGGAACCTCGAGGCCGAGCGGGAGATCCGCCCGGCCGCGGTCAACGACCTCGTGCACCTCATCGCCGAGCTCATGGACAACGCGACCGCGTTCTCCCCGCCGGAGTCCCCGGTCATCGTCGAGGCCGAGCAGATGCGCACGGCCGAGAGCCCGCACGGGGCGATCCGGGTGCGCATCAACGACATCGGCATCGGCATGCCGCCGGCGCAGATCGAGGACATCAACCGGCAGCTGTCGGAGTCGGCGGACGCCATCGACCTCGCGTCCTCGCGCATGATGGGCCTGGTCGTGGTCGCCCGCCTGGCCAACCGCCACGACGTGCGCGTCGAGCTGCGCCCCGGCGAGCACCGCGGCACCGTCGCCGAGGTGATCCTGGGCGAAGCGGTCCTCACCGACCCGAAGCTCCCCGAGCGCGGCATGCGCAGCGGCGTCCCGCTCGACGGCGGCGGCGGCTTCGACGGCGGCGAGACCTACGCGCTCCAGAACCAGCACGACGGCCCGCGCGGCGCGCTCGGCATGAACTCCGGTGCGCTGCCGCAGGTCCCGGAGAGCCCGGCGGGCCTGTTCGACACCGTCGCCCAGCCCAGCCCGCAGTCGCAGCCCCCGTCGCAGCCGATGTGGCAGCCGAGCGCCCCCCAGGCGCCGTCGCGTCCCCCGATGCAGCCCGCGCCCGCCGAGCCCATGACCGGCGAGCACAACCTGCACCGCCAGCAGACGCAGCAGAGCCAGCCGGTCCAGGCCGCGGCCGAAGAGGAGCCGGGCTTCATGTTCCGGCCCGGCGGCCTGGCCGAGGAGCGCAGCCCGGGCGGCAAGGTCATGGAAGTGACGGGGGAGATCGTCTCCTCCGAGCACGTGGCCCTGCCGAAGATCCAGCTCGAGGCGTTCACGCCCGAGCCGGAGCCGGCGCCGCCGTCGTGGCCCGACGTGGCCGCCGCGCCCACCGGCACCGAGGCCCCGCGCGCCGCCCGCAAGGACCGGGTCTCCGCGCTCGACGCCACGACCGAACTCCCGATCTTCCGCGAGGTCGAGTCGGCCTGGTTCAAGGCCGTCACGCCCGCCCCGAAGAAGGTCGAGGACGACGCGCCGAGCGTGCTCGGCGGGCCCACCGAGGAGTCCCCGCTGGTCGCGGAGAGCCCCGAGTCGTCCTTCCGGCCCTCTGTCGAGGCACCCGCGGAGGTGGCGGAGCCACCCGCGCCGCGCTACGCTGACCAGTCAGAAGCGGCCGAGTCCCCCGCCCCGGCTTGGGAGGCGGCACCGGTCTCCCCTCCGCAGCCCACGGAAGGCTCGACGCCCATGCAGAGCAAGCCCGCCGACGAGCCCTCGGCCGCCCGGGGCACGGAGCAGAGCCTCGAGCAGGGTTTGGAACGACGCCGCCTCACCTCCCCCGAGACCGAGTCCGGCTCCTACGCCTGGCGTACGGCGGCCGACGACGGCTGGTCGCGGGTGGACAACGCTTTCGCCGAGACCGTCGCAGAGACGACTTCGGCGGGACTTCCCATGCGCCGCCCCATGGAACGCCTGGTTCCCGGGGCCGTGGAGGAATCGCAGGAGACCGTCAGCGCGCAGAAGCGCAACCCCGAGGGCATTCGGGGCCTGCTGTCGGCCTATCACCGTGGGGTCCAGCGAGGACGTGGCAATGACGGTAACTGAGTCGCTGAACCGCAACACGGAAGACGCTACTAAGGAGCGCAAACGATGAGCACTGGTGGAACCTCGGTCCAGGACCTGGGCTGGCTGCTGGCCGGCTTCGCCGAACGCGTGCCCGGCGTGGCCCACGCCGTGGCGGTCAGCGCCGACGGTCTGCTGCTGGCCTCCTCGCGGGACCTGCCGCGGGACCGCGCCGACCAGCTGTCGGCCGTGACCTCGGGTCTGGTGAGCCTGACCCAGGGCGCCTCCCGCTGCTTCGAAGGCGGCGCCGTCCTCCAGACGGTGGTGGAGATGGACCGCGGCTTCCTGTTCCTCATGTCCATCAGCGACGGCTCCTCCTTCGCGGTGCTGGCCTCGAAGAACTGCGACGTGGGCCAGGTCGGCTACGAGATGGCCCTCCTGGTCGACCGGGTCGGCCAGGCCCTTACGCCTTCGGCCCGTAGCTGACCCGTGTCCGGGCGCAGGCGCGATTGGCGAATGCGTGTGCGGCACGGTAGGCTCCATTCGATGCGGTAAGCAGCACGAGTGGGACGAACTGAACAACCAACCCCTCCGTCGCATCCCCAGGCGACGGGCCGGTGCCTCCCCTGGCACCCGGTACACGGATAACTGACAAGACTGCGGCACAAGGATTGTGGGATCTGCGGGTCGCGGTTGGAGGTATACATGGTCCTCGGTGGTGATGAGCCGACCGGCTCACTCGTCAGACCGTACGCGGTCACGCGCGGCCGCACGCGGCCCCAATTGGAGATCGCCCTGGAAGCGCTGGTGGAGACCACCGCGCGCGGCCGGTCCGGGCAGTTCCTCGGCGGCAGGGAGCAGAAGGTGATCGTCGATCTGTGCGGCGGCCGTCTGCAGTCGCTCGCCGAGATCGCCGCACGCATGGAGGTGCCGCTGGGCGTCGCCCGCGTGCTGGTCGCCGACATGGCGGCCGACGGATTGTTGGCAGTGCACGAACCCACCGGATTCGACGCGGACGGCGGCGACGGATCGGTCGGAACCGAACTCCTTGAGCGTGTCCTCAGTGGACTCAGGAGGCTATAAACCCTAATGAACTCACCCGCAGACACCTCTCGTGTGACCTCTGCCAAGATCGTCATCGCCGGTGGCTTCGGCGTCGGCAAGACGACCTTGGTCGGATCGGTCTCCGAGATCACCCCGTTGACGACCGAGGCGATCATGACCTCCGCCTCCGAGGGCGTCGACGACAACAACCTGGTGCCGGACAAGGCGACCACCACGGTGGCGATGGACTTCGGTCGGATCACCATCGACCAGGACCTCATCCTGTACCTGTTCGGTACCCCGGGCCAGACCCGTTTCTGGTTCATGTGGGACGAACTGGTGCGCGGCGCCATCGGCGCCATCGTCATGGTCGACACGCGTCGCCTCGCCGACTGCTTCTCGGCGATCGACTTCTTCGAGCACCGCAAGCTGCCCTACCTGGTGGCGGTGAACTGCTTCGACGGCAAGCAGCTCCACGACCTCAACGACATCCGCGACGCCCTGCAGATCTCGCACGACGTCCCCGTGATGTACACCGACGCCCGGAACCGGGAGTCCACCAAGCAGGTGCTCATCAAGCTCGTCGAATACGTGCTCTCGATGCGCCGTACGCGCACCGTCGGCGTCCACTAAGTGCCCACAAACGGACGCTAGACCCCGTCTAGGCTGACCCATCCACCTGGACCATGCTCGAGAGGGCCCGAGGCTTACCCGCCTCGGGCCCTTTTGCGTTTCACGCACAGTTCCCGAGCAACAGGAATCGAGTGGCCGGATGCGTTGGGGCCGGGTGTAATCGGATCGGACGGGCTGAGCGTTGCGTCTGGTTGCTGATGTCCGGTTGAGGTTGAAGACGAGGTTGAGGAGGCGGCAATGATCGAATGGACCGCGATCGCGGGCATCGCACTCGTGGAGCTGGGCATGGTGCTGATACCCGGCCCGAACATGATCTACCTGATCTCACGCACCATCACCCAGGGCCGCAGAGCGGGCTACGTCTCGCTGCTCGGCGTCGCCGCCGGATTCTTCGTCTACCTGATCGCGGCGACCGCCGGCCTCAGCGCCGTGTTCGTGCTCGTGCCCGTCCTGTACACCGCCTTGAAGTTCGCCGGGGCGGCCTACCTGCTCTGGCTGGCCTGGCAGGCGCTGCGGCCCGGCGGGTCTTCCGCCTTCGCCCCCAAAGAACTCCCGGTCGACTCGTCCCGGCGGCTCTTCACGATGGGCTTTGTGACGAGCCTCCTCAACCCGAAGATCGCCATCCTCTACATCTCGCTCCTGCCGCAGTTCATCGACCCCGCAGGAGGACCGGTCGCGATCCAGAGCCTCCTGCTCGGCTTGACGCAGATCGCGGTCGGCGTGACCGTCAACGGCCTCATCGTCTTCGGAGCGAGCGGCGTCGCAGTCTTCCTGGGCAGGCGGCCGATCTGGGTCAAGGTCCAGCGCTACATCATGGGCACGGTCCTCGCCGGCCTGGCAATCCACCTCGCCCTAGGAAAAGCGCGCCCGGCAACGGCACTCCCATAGGCGACCCGCCCTTCATCGCCGCGACGATCACTGCGCCGATTCGGCGTTCTTGCTCCGGTTGGCGTTCAAGCGCGCCTTCTTCTGACGATTCCCGCACGTGTTCATGTCGCACCATTTGCGGGTGCGACTCTGGCTGGTGTCGAAGAAGGCGGCTTGGCAGGTCGGTGATGCGCACAAGGCCAATCTTCCGTCTCGTTCGCCCGCGATGATGCTGATCGCGTCGGCGGCGATCACGTCGAGGGCGTCTTCCACGCACGAAGCCGAGCTGAGCCGCCATCGCCGCTCGCCCTCGGGCGTCAGGACGGCCGCGGCCCGACCCTGAACGCTGCGGTCATTGATGACTTGGACCGCAGGCGCAGGGAGCGCGTCCTGGATCGCGGCCGTTGTCGCGGCGGGGCAGCGAAAGGAGTGGGTGAGGGGCGGGCACGGTTCAACGGCTTCCCGGTGTGGCGATGGTTGGGCTTCGAGCGGCGGCGACAACGAGGTAGGTGAGGGGCTGGGTGGGCTTTCGGCTGCCTGGTTTGGCGATGGTTGCGGTTCGGGCGGGCAGCGACAAGGAGGCCAGCTTTGCCCTGGTGTGCCTTCGGCTTTGGGGTTTGAGAATGCTCACGGTTCGGGCTGGCAGCGACGAAGAGGTCGCATTGCCGTGGGGGTGGGATGGGTGGCTGCCCGGTTCGTGCTGGTTCCGGTGGCCAGGCATGGGGATGGGCCCGAACCCGTGGAGGGTTCGAGCTGGGAGGCCCTGGTGCCTTTCCCTCCCCGCCCCGATCGCCACCGAGACGGGCACCTTAAGAACGGTGGATCACCGAGGTCGGCGGGCCCTATGTGTGTGGGTTGTTTGGGCTGCTCGGGTTCGGGTGCCTTTTCGCTGGGTTCGCCTGGGTTCGCTTCGACTCTGGCTGGATTCGCGAATCGTTCTCGGCATTTGGCTCTCGCGGCTCTCATAGCTGCGAGAGCGCGGTCTTTCTCGGCGGCTTCGGCTCGGGCGTCGAGATCGAACTTCATGTTCTCGGACCATTCCGAGCGGTAGAGCCCGGTCGGGAAGTAGTCGAAGTCGTCTGCCTGGTGCTCGGCATCCATGTCCGCATCGGTCCGCCAGTCCGAACATCCACACCCAGCACCTTCACTGCTCCGGCCGTTGTTCTCGTGGTCTTCGTGGTGGGTGATGACTGCTTGGCCGGGGGCGGTCTTCTCGACCGTCCAGCCCGCAGTGTGGATGCGGCCGTGGTGGAACCGGCACAGCAGGATCAGGTTCTCGGCGTTCGTCAAGCCGCCGTCGGCCCAGTGGATGAGGTGGTGGGCTTCGGTCCAGGCGATCGGGAGTGAACAACCCGACCAGGCGCAACCGCCTGGCTGCTCGAGCTCCAGCTTGCGGCGGAGGGCGGTGTTGGGGAGGCGCAGTGCCCTGCCGAGTTCGAGGGCTTCACCGGTGGCGTAGTTGAAGACCGAGGGAATGACCCCGGCTTCGCAGGCGAGCAGGCGGGCCCTGGCGACACTGATCGGCTGCCCTTCCAGGAGAGGCGTGCGGTCGGTGTCCTTGCCCTGCAGGGTCTCGATGTCGACCACCAGATCCAGGGTGGCGGTGTGCCCATGCCGGGTCGCTGCCTCAGGGGAGGCCCCGTAGCCCGCGAGGAGCTGGTGGATTGCCTCAGCGTTCCGGTTGGCGGCAGCAGGGAGCACGCCCTCAGTGTCGGTCTCTTCTTGGCGAGGAGGAGGACAAGCGGTCTTCAGGTACTTGTCGAGCAGACGCCCGGTCTCATCCGAGAGTTCCCCGGACAGACTCCACATGCCGTTGCCCGATTCCGCCAAGTCGATCCATTGGAGTGACTGTTCGCCGAGGCCGTCGAAAAGTTCGGCCTCCTCAGCCATCTGCGCAGCGAGCTCATCCAGGTGGCGTTGCAGATCCTTGAATGGCGCATGGGCGCAGTACTGGGCGATCAACGCTTCGGGAGTGGTGCACTCGACCGAAGCATCGAAAGGGGAGGCGACTGGTTCCCTGAAGGGCGTCTTGGCGAACAGTCGCATGGCCGGGGTCTTGTCCAACTGCCGGACAGCGAAGGCGACCTGATCGATCCTGGCTGCCCCTGTCGTTGCCGCCTGAGCCAGGACCGAGAACTTGGTGGAAAGTCGAGCGATCGCGGCGATCGAGCCTGCCGTATTGAAGGTGAAGTCGAACTGCGAGAGCAAGAGATCGCGGAGAGCGGAGAACCCGAACTCGGAGCGATGCAGGTTCTGCTCCTTCATCGCGATCACGGCCGAAAGGACCTGGGCGTGGTGAGCGTTGATGGCCTCAGCGGCTGTATCGAGGGTGGAGCGGATGGCCTGCGCCTGAGAACGGCGATCCGGGCGAGTCGAGGAGGTGAAAGGGGCCTGGGAGTCTGTGACTGGAGTAGTAGTCATGGTGTCCATCGGGGCTTCGCCTCCCTTCCAACTGTTTCTCGAATACTTGCCTTGTTTTCGCTTCCTTGTTCGTACTTCAATTGTGACACCTCACCAGGGCGGTGTCATCGCCCGTTCGAGTGAATTATCCATTGAGGAATATCGATCCGTCGCCCCAGTCCCGCCAACCACCCTGCAGCGCAATCAAACACCGGCCATCATCGGTGCTCCGCACCTCATCCACAGGGCGGCCTGGCGGCCGCTTTGCGGGCCCGGGCGGGCTGCCACCTCTTTGTCGCTGCCGCCTGAACATCAACCCCACCGACACCGAGCTGCCGAACGCGAAGCGAGGCTGGATCAGGCCCCTTGTCGCTGCCGCCTGAACCTCAATCGAAATGGCGCGGGCAGCCGACAAGGCTGCCCTATTGCAATCCGGCCCCCTTGTTGCTGCTGCATGAAGCCCAACCATCTCGGCGCCGGGCGGCCGCAGAACCCTGCCCGCCCCGCAACGCAGACGAGGCCGAACGCAGCACCACATCACCGTAGTTATTGCAGCACTGAAGGATCGAGCGTTCGCCTCAACGCCGCCGGGAGGGGTCCCGGGCGGTGCGTCTGCATCAGCGGAAGTCAGCTCATCACCGGCGTCGTGGATCTGAACATGGGCAGCTTCGAGGGGGAGGACCGAGCCGAGCGGGCCGATCTCATCCTCTTGGCCATCGACCGCCCCTCATCCCTGCGCACGCTCGCGATCGCGGCGGTCGTCATCCTCGCCTTCGGCACACTGCTAGCGGCCGCTGTGATGACCGCTTCCGGATCCATCCGGCCCTCGGTAGGGAGCGAGCCCGAGGCCTGAGAGTGATGGTTCGAGCCGGAAGCTCGGGCAGCGAAAAGGGCCCTCGGCATTCGCCTCGGGCCCCATTTCACGATGTCTTTCGTCAGATCACCTTCGGGATGGACCCCGTGTTCGTGAGGGCCTCGTTCAGCAAGGGCCCCACCTGCATGGTGAACTGTCCCAGCTCGTAGCCGAGCTGTTCGCGATCACACTGCGAGACCGCCAGCAGCGTCAGGCAGATCTGCGGCCCCACCGGGGCGGCCAGCAGCACGCCCTCGGCCATCTCCACGATCACCTGCTGCGTCGGCCCGTGGTCCATCGAGCGTCCCGCGCCCTCGCCCATCGACAGCAGACCTGAACCGATGCCCGCCAACTGGTCCGCGCGCTCCTTCGGGAGCCCGGCCGAGACCGCCAGCGGCAGCCCGTCCACGCTCACCAGCACCGCATGGGAGAGCCCGGGCGTGCGCGCCACCAGCGACCCGAGCAGCATGCTCAGTGATCGCTCGTAGACGCCGAGATTGGCGCTCATCGGGTCGCCATCCTCTCCGTCCTGGCCGCCGTGCCGGGGCGTCCGCCCCGAGCGCGACCCCAGCCCTTGAAGTAGCCGGCGGTGTTCTGCGCCAGCACTTCAGGGTCACGGTCGATCGGCTCTTCGAACCGCGGGTGCTCGTCGTCGACGACCGCGCCCGGCACCAGGTTCGCCTGCGGCTTCCTGCGGGGCAGGCCCGCCGGCGTGATCGGCTCTTCGGTCTCGGGGGCCTCGGTGACGTGGCGGGCGGTGCGCCAGCCGTCGTCACCGGGGAGGTTCCACGTCTCCGGTTCGGGCTCTTCGCCTTCGGGCCGCTTGAACCAGGCGCTGCGGGCCTGACCGAGGATCAGGAGCCCGTCTTCGTCGTTCATCAGGCTCGCGACGTCGACGATGTTGACGTCCTCTTTCGGCTGCCACGGGTGGCGGCGCGGCTCCGGCTCGGGCTGGCGCATGCTCTCGGACTGGAACGCGTCGGAGGGCGCGAACTGGTCCGACTGCGGCAGCTCCGCGGGCTGCGCCCGGCGGCGGCGGATCGAGCGGGTGTGGCTCTCGCCGTCGACCGGCGGCAGCTGCGCCCTGGAGACCATCGACTCCGGGATCACCTGCGTCGCTTCGAGGTCGACCGGCAGCACCGAGTGGAGCTGCGAGGCCGGGTCGAGGGCACGGAGGCTCTGGCGGTCGGGCAGGTCGCCGGGGAGGCGCACGGTGTTGTGCGTGTCCTGGCCGCGGCGGCGGCGCGGTGCGCGGTCCTCGGTCTCCGCGGGTGCGGCCGGCGGGGCCTCCGGGACGGCGTCGAGGCGCGGGCGCTTGGCCTGCAGGAGGCCGATGAGGCCTTCGAGCGAGCGGTCCCAGGCCGAGACCGCTTCGGCGGTGGCGGAGACGGACGGCGCGACGGACGGGTCGTCCCCGCCGCCGATCTCGCGGATCGCTTCGGTGAGGGCCCCGGCCATCGCCGCGACCTGGCCGGGGTCGGCCACGGTCGCGAGGTCGGCGGCGAGCTCCTCGGTCGAGATCGACTGGAGCGCACCGGGCTGGGGGAGGCGGGTGAGGATCGCGACGGCGTTGGCCTCGCTCGGGTCGTCCCAGGCGGCCAGCGCCGCCGGGAAGACCGCGCGCAGCAGGCACGTGAGCGCCTCTGCCGCGTCGTGGCGGGCTCTGGCGGCCGAGGCCACCGTGTCCAGGATCGGGCGCAGAGCGGCGATCTCAGGGCGTGCGGCGAAGGGCTGGCCGGCGACCTCGCCGGTGGCCATGCCGCGGGCCATCGCGATGGCGTCGTCGAGCGCGTCTTTGGACCGTGAGGCCGGGCTGGCGGCGCGGACCACGAGTTGTCCCGCGGCGGCGGCGAACTCGGCCAGTTGGACCACCTCGCCGTCGACGGCCACGGAGACGGACTGGCCCGGCGCGGATCTGGCGAGGAGGCCGTTGAGGCGGACCCACCCGCGGGGGTCGTCGCCGAAGGTGTCGGTGGCGATGAGGCCGCCGCCGGCCGCGACGAGCGCGACCGCGCAGGCGGTGTCGCCGTGTCCGGCTCCTGCTACCTGCTGGTCGATGGTGATGCCGCAGAACACTTGCACCCGCGGAGCTCCTCTCGTAGGGCGCGCCCGGACGGGCGCCGGCCCCTGAAGGCGGGGCTGCTGCCCAGCCCGTATTTACCAGTCCGTTATCAGTTTTCCGCAGAATACTCGGTTCTGCAAGCGGACGGCCAGTGCGGGTTCGCGGTGGGGGAGCAGTTCATAGCACACAATTCCGTCATATTCGTGCCGTGCCCTACCAGGCAATTCCCTTGTGGAATAACGCAGCGGCGCCGCCGCGATACAAAGCGGCGGCGCCGGGAAACGGACTTAGCGGATGAGTCGGTATGGGCTGTTCGGCCGATGGGCTTTCGCCGCTAACCGCGCCATTCCACATGGTCGTTGATCTTGGCGATGACGCCGCGCCAGGCGATCGCGGCCTGCTGCGCGTCGTTCCTCTTCAAGCGGCGCTTGGCGAGCTTGCCGCGAAGGCCGCCGTCGACGACGATCCGGAAGGTCTCGTCGAGGTCGTCGAGGGGCGAGCCGGGGGCCAAAGCGCCGATGACCGAGTCGTTCTTGAGGGCGAAGCCGAGGTCGCGGCCGACTTCGGCGGCCTTGATGAGGAGCTCGGGCTCCCAGGCCTCCTGGCCGCCGCGCAGGTTGGCGACCACCAGGTCCAACTCGTAGGTGTCGTCTTCGTCACAGGCGATGTCGGCGGTGTCGAGGCGGTCCTGCAGCTCGCCGTACTCCTCGATCACGGCGAGGTCGTGGTCGTCGTTGTCCCTGACGTACGCCACCAGCGCCTCGGGCTCGCGGAAGACCAGCAGCTTTCCCTTGCGGGTCAAGAAGACCGGGACTTCTTCGGGGGAGGCGTCGAGGGCGTCCTCCTCCTCGTCCTCGGGCTCGTCGTCGGCGAAGTCGGCCGCGTCGGGCTCGGGGGCGTCCTCGTCTTCGGCGATGTCAGGGAGCTCGTCGGCGTCCGCATCGTCGGCCTCGGCGCCTTCGGACTCCTGGGCGTTCTTCGCGCCCGGGAGGGTGTCGGACATCCGGTAGGCGCGCAGAGTGAAACCGGAGTCCTTGCCCAGGTGGAGTTCCACCGGGTCGACGCTCATCTCGTTCCAGAGCTTGTCGGTCTCGGCGCTGCGCGCCGGCTCGTCCGATTCGGCCGCCATGTCGCGTCCCTCCCGTAGTGATCTAGCTGGGGAACAGCCTACGACGAAGCGACACGCCCGGTCGTACCCGGTAGGACCATTCGCAAAGGAATATGCCAATGGGGCCTTGCCGACTCGCTGCAAGGCCCCATTGGGTGCATTCAGTAACCGCCTCCGGCGGCCGCGGCCATCCCGGCCGGGTGCCACACGGTCTTGTACTCGGTCCACTGTCGCAGCAGGTCGAGGGAGGTGCCGGTCTTCCCGGGGCGGCGGACCACCTTGAGGGTCTCGGCGGCGGCGGCCTCCAGGCTCGCGGCCAGTTCGGCGTCTTCGACGCCGCTGAGGTCGAGTCCGTTGACGTCGGCGTGCGCGGCGAGGTGCGGCGCGACTTCGGCGGCGTTGCCGCTCAGGAGGTTCACGACGCCGCCCGGCAGGTCGGAGGTGGCGAGGACTTCGCCGAAGCTCAACGCGGGCAAGGGTTTCGCCTCGCTCGCGAGGACCACCACGGTGTTGCCGGTGGCGATCGCCGGGGCGAGGGCCTCGATGAGGCCGAGGAACGGGTCGTCCTGTGCGGCGACCACGGCGATCACGCCGAGCGGTTCGGGCGTGGTGTGGTTGAAGTAGGGGCCCGCGACGGGGTTGGCCCCGCCGAGCACCGACGTGTACTTGTCGGTCCAGCCCGCGTAGTGCACGAGCCGGTCGGTCGCCTCTTCCACGACCCCGAGGGCCGCATGGGCGTCGAGGCCGGTCGCGTCGGCGAGTTCTTCGGCGAACTGCCCGGCGCGGCCTTCGAGCATCTCGGCGGCCCGGTACAGGATCTGGCCGCGCAGGTACGCGGTCTGGCCGGCCCAGGGCCGCTGCGCCTTGCGGGCGGCGGCCACGGCGTCGCGGGCGTCCTTGCGGCTGGCGAGCGCGGCGTTGGCCAGCTCGGTCCCGTCGGGGCTGCTCACCGGGTAGCTCCTTCCGGACTCCGAGCGGGGGAACTTCCCGCCCATGTACAGCTTGTAGGTCTTCTTGACCCGCAGTCGATCAGACATCGAGGTAGGCCTCCAGCCCCTGGCGGCCGCCTTCGCGGCCGTATCCGGACTCCTTCAGGCCGCCGAACGGGCTGGCGGCGTCGAACTGGTTGAACGTGTTGGCCCACACCACGCCCGCGCGCAGCCGCTCGGCCGCCCACAGGATCTTGGAGCCCTTCTCGGTCCACACTCCGGCCGAGAGGCCGTAGGGGGTGTTGTTGGCCTTGGCGATCGCCTCGTCGGGGGTGCGGAAGGTCAGCACGCTGAGCACCGGGCCGAAGATCTCCTCTTTGGCGATCCGCATGGACTGCTGGACGCCGGTGAAGACGGTGGGGCGGAACCAGAACCCGCGCTCGGGCAGGTCGCAGGCGGGCTGCCAGACCTCGGCGCCCTCGCCGGCCCCGGTCTCGGTGAGCGCCTGGATCCGCGACAGCTGCTCGGCGGAGTTGATCGCGCCGATGTCGGTGTTCTTGTCGAGCGGGTCGCCCACGCGGAGGGTGGCGACGCGGGCTTTGAGGCGCTCGAGCACGTCGTCGGCCACCGATTCCTGCACGAGGAGGCGCGAGCCGGCGCAGCAGACGTGCCCCTGGTTGAAGAAGATGCCGTTGACGATGCCTTCGACGGCCTGGTCGATGGGGGCGTCGTCGAACACGATGTTGGCGGCCTTGCCGCCGAGCTCCAGCGTGAGCTTCTTCTTCGAGCCGGCGATGGACTTGGCGATGGCGCGGCCCACGGCCGTCGAACCGGTGAAGGCGACCTTGTCCACAGGGCTGTTGACGAGTGCGGCGCCGGTGGCGCCCGCGCCGGGGAGGATGTTGACCACGCCCGGGGGCAGGTCGGCCTCCTGGCACAGCTCGGCGAACATGAGCGCGGTCAGCGGCGTGGTCTCGGCGGGCTTGAGCACCACCGTGTTCCCGCACGCGAGCGCGGGGGCGATCTTCCACGAGAGCATGAGCAGCGGGAAGTTCCAGGGGATGACCTGGCCGATGACGCCGAGCGGCTTCGGGTCGGCGCCGAGGCCGGCGTAAGCGAGCTTGTCGGCCCATCCGGCGTGGTAGAAGAAGTGCTGCGCCGCGGTCGGCACGTCGAAGTCGCGGGTCTCCTTGATGGGCTTGCCGTTGTCGATGGACTCGGCGACGGCGAACTCGCGGGCCCGCTCCTGGAGGAGGCGGGCGATCCGGAAGAGGTACTTGCCTCTTTCGGTGCCGCTCATGGGCCCCCACACGGTCTCCTGCGCGCGGCGGGCCGCGGTGACGGCGAGCCGCACGTCGGCCTCGCCGGCCTCGGCGACCGTGAAGAGGGCCTCCTCGGTGGAGGGGTTGACGGACTTGAAGACGGCGCCGTCTTCGGCGTCGACGAACTCGCCGTCGATGAACAGCCCGTAGTGGTCGTTGATCTGGGGTCGCACCGACTCGGGCGCGGGCGCGTACTCGAACATCGCTTAGTCCACCGTCACGTAGTCGGGGCCGGAGTAGTGGCCGGTCTTGAGCTTCTGGCGCTGCATGAGCAGGTCGTTGAGCAGGCTGGAGGCGCCGAAGCGGAACCACTCGCCTGAGAGCCAGTCGTCGCCGAGGATCTCGTTGACGCACACCAGGTATTTGATGGCGTCCTTGGTGTTGCGGATGCCGCCCGCGGGTTTGACGCCGACCTGGCGGCCGGTGAGGGCGCGAAAGTCGCGCACGGCCTGCAGCATGAGGAGGGTGACCGGCAGGGTGGCGTTCACGCCCACTTTGCCGGTGGAGGTCTTGATGAAGTCGGCCCCGGCGTACATGGCGAGCCAGGAGGCGCGGCGCACGTCGTCGTAGGTGACGAGTTCGCCGGTCTCGAGGATGACCTTGAGCCGGGCGTCGCCCGCGGCGGCCTTGACGGCCTTGATCTCGTGGAAGACGCGTTCGAGGTCGCCGGAGAGGAACGCGCCGCGGTTGATGACCATGTCGATCTCGTCGGCGCCGGCCCGCACCGCGGCCTCGGTGTCGGCGAGGCGGATGTCGAGGGGGAGCTGCCCGGAGGGGAAGCCGGTCGCGACCGAGGCGACCTTCACGGTGGAGCCTTTGACGGCTGCGGCGGCGGTGGCGACCATCGACGGGTAGACGCAGACGGCGGCCGTCGCAGGGGCGTCCCCGTCGGGCCGGAGCGCCTTCGCGGCGAGCGACCGGACCTTGCCGGGCGTATCGGCGCCTTCGAGCGTGGTGAGGTCGATCATGCTGATGGCGAGGTCGATGGCCTGGGCCTTCGACTCCTTCTTCACCGAGCGGGTGGCGAGCCCGGCCGCGCGCGCTTCGAGGCCGACCGCGTCGACGCCGGGGAGGGCGCGGACGAGGGAGGCGGCCTCAACGCCGCTCAAAATAGATCCCATGACTGGATGATATCCGTATCTACGCTGTACACACGCGCGGCTCTCATGCTTTGCCGCGTGCCCGACTCAGACTGTGGTGACCAGCTCACATTAGCTCGGCGAACTGGCCGTTAAGGTTGGGAACCGTGGATGTCAAGATCGTCGAACACCCGCTCGCCGCTGAACGGCTTACCGCCATGCGGGACGAGCGCTCGGACTCGCCAAGGTTCCGGGCTGCCCTGCACGAGCTCACTACGATGCTCGTCTACGAGGCCACGCGCGACGTGGCCGTGACCGAATACGAGATCAGGACGCCCGTGGCCCCGGCCAAGGGCTACCGGCTCGGGAACCCGCCGCTGCTCGTCCCGGTGCTGCGCGCCGGGCTCGGGATGGCCGACGCGGCCCAGGCGATGATCCCGGACGCCTCGATGGGTTTCGTGGGCCTGGCCCGCGACGAGGAGACCCACGAGCCGTACGCCTACATGGAGTCCCTGCCCGACGACCTGGCCGGACGCCATGTCATCGTCTTGGACCCGATGGTCGCCACCGGCGGCTCGCTCCTGCGCTGCTGCGAGATGATCGCCTCGCGCGGCTGCACCGACATCGACCTCATCAGCGCCCTGTGCGCTCCTGACGGGATCAAGCGGCTCGCCGACTCCGGCATCGCCATGACGATGACGACCGCCGCGGTCGACCCCGAACTCAACGACAAGGCCTACATCGTCCCCGGCCTGGGCGACGCGGGAGACCGCCAGTTCGGCGCCTACCGCCGCTTCTGACAGCACGAACGACAAGGGGCCGAGCGCAAAGCGCTCGGCCCCTTACCCATCGAACTCTAGTGGGGCACTCCCAGGATCGCGGCGATCTCCGTCTTCAGGGCTTCGACGCCGGCCCTGGCCCGCTCGCGGGCGCCTTGGACGTCGCCGCCCACATCCTCGCGCACTTCGAGATAGGCCTTGAGCTTCGGTTCGGTGCCGCTGGGGCGACAGACGACCCGGGCGTTCGCGGTCGTGACGGTCACGACGTCGGCGTCGGGGAGGCGGTCGATGTAGTCGGTCACCGGCTCGTCCAGCAGCGACGTGGGCTGGTGGGCCCGCAGGCGCTTCATGCACGCGTCGATCTCGGACACGTCGTCGACGCGCACCGAGAGCTGACCGGTCTCGTACACGCCGAACTCCTCGGCCAATTCGTCGAGCCGGTCCTGGAGCGTGGCCATCCTCGCGGCCTGCCCGGCCGCGATCTCACTGACGACCAGGGAAGCGGAGATGCCGTCCTTGTCGCGCAGGAACTCAGGGGCGACGCAGTAGCCCAGGGCCTCCTCGAACGCGAACGCGAGGTCCGCGCCGGCGCGGGCGAGCCACTTGAAACCGGTGAGGGTCTCGTCGTAGCCGAAGCCGCGCTTCTCGCACATGGCCTTGAGCTGCGTGGTCGACACGATCGTGGTCGCGTAGGTGCCCTTGTGGCCCTTGCGCATCCAGTGGTCGGCGAGGAGCACGCCCACTTCGTTGCCGCTCAGCTGGCGCCAGGAGCCGTCGCCGACGGGTACGGCCACCGAGCAGCGGTCGGCGTCGGGGTCCAGCGCGAGCGCCACGTCGGCGCCCTCGTCGATCGCGAGGGCCTTGAGCAGGTCGATCGCGCCCGGCTCCTCGGGGTTCGGGAACGCCACCGTCGGAAAGTCCGGGTCCGGGTCGGCCTGCTCGGCGACCAGGATCGGGGCCCGGAATCCGGCCTTCTCCATGGCCTTCACCAAGGTGGCGCCGCCGACGCCGTGCATCGGAGTGGCCACCGACGCCAGTCGCTTGGGGTCGTCGGGGTCGACCACGGAGGCGACGGCCGCCAGGTACCGGTCCAGGATGGACTCGTCGAGGATCTCGCCGTCGTCGCCCAGCGGGACCGCCGAGAGCGGGCCGAGGGCCTCGATCGCGGCCTCGATCTCGATGTCGGCGGGCGGGACGATCTGCGCGCCCGCGCCGAGGGCGCCGCCCAGTTCGCGGCCGAGGTACACCTTGTAGCCGTTGTCCTGCGGCGGGTTGTGGCTGGCGGTCACCTGGACCGCGGCCGCGCCGTCGAGCTGCGTGACCGCGAACGCGGTCACGGGGGTCGGAAGCGGCCCGGGCATGACCAGGGCCCGGCGTCCGGCGCCGGTGACCACGCGGGCGGTCTCGGCGGCGAAGTCGCGGCTGCCGTGCCGCGCGTCGTAGCCGATCACCACGGGGCCTTCGGCGCCCTTGGCGTCGAGCCAGTTCGCGAGCCCGGCGGCGGCAGCGCGCACGACCGCGAGGTTCATCCCGTTCGGGCCCGCCCGCAGCGGGCCGCGCAGGCCCGCGGTACCGAACCTGAGCCGTCCGGCGAAGCGGTCGGCGAGGTCGGCGGCCGTCGCGGGGAGGGCGTCGAGCAGCCGGTACAGCTCGTCTCGGGAGGTCTTGTCAGGGTCGTCGGTGATCCACTGCAGCACTTTCGCGCGCAGCGCATCCAGGTTGGTCGTCTCCTCCATGTGGAAATGGTCGCACACCGGCAACCTGGGAGGCCGCTCTTGCGGGCGGTGTGGCCTCAGCCGGTCTGGAACGAAGCCACGGCCTCGTCGTAGACCTGCTGTGATAGGTCCCATGCGTCCGCGTCGCCGGAGACGAACACGCCGAACGTGGTGCCCTCGCCGCCGTCCACGATGGCCCAGACCGAGTGCCGTTCGGCCCCCACCTCATCGGAGTTCGTGCCGGTGTACTCCAGGACCGAGCCCTTCATGCCGGCGATCTCGACCTCTTCGAGGCGCTCCTGGTTCAGGTCCTCCATCTCGCTCGGCAACCCGTCGAAGTACTCGTTCAAGTAATCCTCGGGGCCGTCGGCGCCTTTGGCGGAGCCGAAGTAGAACCGCACCCACTGGGTGTCGTCCTCGGGGTTGAAGTACATCGCGAAGTCGCCGTCGGGGCCGCCCTCGCCCTCCTGCCAGTCCGCCGGGTAGTTGACGCTGATGCCGTCGCCGTCGTGGGTCGCGGTCTCGAAGGAGGCGCCGCCGCCACCGTCGTCTTCGCCGCCGTCCCCGGATTCGTCGGCGGGCGAGTCGTCGCCCCCGGCGCTCTCGGAGGCATCAGGTTCGGCCCCGCCGCCGCCGTCGCCGGTCGCGAACTTGTAGACGCCCCAGCCGAGCACGACCACCAGCAGCACGCAGATGACGATGACCGCCGTGGACTTCCACGGATTCGTCTCGTCCTCCGGTTCGGGCTCGTCCTCGCGCACGCGCGGGCGACCGCCCGTGTGCGGCGGCGAACCCTCCTGGAAAGCGCCGGAAGGGCCCTGCTGGAACGGCGGCGACTGCTGCGGAATGCCGCCCGTCCCGCCCAGGGGCCCGGCGAGGAGCGTCTGGAGTTCCTGGCGCACCTGCGGCAGCGGCGCGCGCTGGCTCGGGTCCTTCGCGAGCATGCCGCCCAGCAGCAGCGTCAGCGGCCCGGCGTTGCGCGGGTTCTCCGGCGGCTCCTGCACGACCGCCCTCATGGTCGACACGGCGTCGCCGCGGTCGAACGGCGGACGCCCCTCGACCGCCGCGTACAGGGTCACGCCGAGGCTGAACACGTCGCTGGCCGGCTCGGCCGGATGGCCCACGGCCCGCTCGGGCGCGATGTAGTGCGCCGAGCCGAGCACCTTGCCGGGCGTGGTGCCGCCCGAGACCTGGTGCATCTGCGCCGCACCGAAGTCCGAGAGCACGCAGCGCCCGTCAGTGGAGATGAGCACGTTGCCGGGCTTGATGTCGCGGTGGATGATCCCCGCGTCGTGCGCCGCCTGGAGCGCCCCCACGAGCGCCAGGCCGATCTTCGCGGCCACGCGCGGCTGCAGCGGCCCGTCCTGCGTGAGGATCTCGGCCAGGCTGCGGGCCTGGAGCAGCTCCATGACGATCCACGGCAGCCCGGCGTGCTCGACCACGTCGAAGATGCGGATGATCGACGGGTGCGAGAGCGCCGCCGCGATCTGGGCCTCCCGGCGGGACCGGTCGATGAGCTGGACGCGCTCCTGCGGCGGCAGGTCCGGCGGCAGGAAGACCTCCTTGAGGGCCACCTCGCGGCGCAGCACCATGTCGGTCGCGCGCCACACGGACCCGTTGCCGCCCTTGCCGACCAGGTCCACGAGCTGGTACCGGTCGGCCACCAGGTCGCCGGGTCCGGCGCGGTTGCCGGTGCCGGCGGGCCCGCCGAAGGGCCGCTGCCCCGGTCCGGCCGCAGCGCCCTGGCCGCCGACCGCGAAGCTCTGGCCGAGGTTCCCGTAGTTCCCGTACGAAGCGCTGTTGCGGGCCGAGGAGTCGCCGTACGAGTCGCCGCCGTACGCGTCGCGGTTGAACCCCGGGTTCGACTGGCCGTAGCCGGGCGCGTACGGGTCGGGGGCGGGCTCGGGGCGGCGGCCCTGGCCGGACCGGTACGGGTCGGACCCGGTGAACCGCGCGCCGAACGAGGGATGCGGATCGTCCCCGCCGAGCTCAGATCCATATGGCGAATCTGAGAACCCTTGTGGTCCTTGTGATTCAGGGGAGTACCGCGGGGTCGGTACCGCTCCGGGGCGGGGGTCCTCATAGGCGCCGGGACCACCGCGACCGTAGTCAGATGAGTACGTCATTCGGCCACTCCTCGCGAGGGATCCCCACTAGTTTGCCGTGTCGAGGCCACCGAGTCGGTACCGGGTTTGCATAACGGTTCGCCATCGATGACGTAAGCGGACGCGCGCACACGGCACGGCAGTGCCCCGCGACGACCGCCATGGCTTCCCGAAGACGCATTTCGACCCCTAGGATGGCAGCCATGCAGTCGTCACCGCAAGGCCGAGACGGGATCGGAATCCGGCCCGTCTACGGGCCCGACGACGCCGCGAAAGACCTCCCGGAACGACTCGGCGAACCCGGGTCCTTCCCCTACACGCGCGGCGTCCACCCGTCCATGTACACCTCCAAGCCCTGGACGATGCGCCAGTACGCGGGATTCGCCACCGCCGCGGAATCCAACCGCCGCTACCGCGACCTCCTCGAAGCCGGCACCACCGGCCTCTCCGTGGCCTTCGACCTGCCCACCCAGATGGGCTACGACTCCGACGCGCCCGAAGCGGCCGGCGAAGTCGGCAAAGTCGGCGTCGCCATCGACTCCATCGCCGACATGCGCGTCCTCTTCGGCGACATCCCCCTCGACGAGGTCTCCACCTCGATGACCATCAACGCCCCCGCCGCCGTCCTCCTCCTGCTCTACCAGCTCGTGGCCGAAGAACAGGGCGCCGACCCCGCGCGACTGCGCGGCACCATTCAGAACGACATCCTCAAGGAGTACATCGCGCGAGGCACCTACATCTTCCCTCCCGCGCCCAGCCTCCGCCTCGTCGCCGACACCTTCGCCTACTGCGCCGCCGAACTCCCGGCATGGAACACCATCTCCATCTCCGGCTACCACATGGCCGAAGCCGGAGCCACCGCCGCGCAGGAACTCGCCTTCACCCTCGCCGACGGCATCGAATACGTCAACTGCGCCATCAGCGCCGGACTCGGCGTCGACGCCATCGCCCCCAGGCTCTCCTTCTTCTTCGTGGCCCGCTCCACGCTCCTCTCCGAGGTCGCCAAATTCCGCGCCGCCCGGCGCCTGTGGGCCCACATCATGCGCGACCGCTTCGGCGCCGAAGACCCCCGCTCGATGAAGCTCCGGTTCCACACCCAGACCGCCGGCGTCGAACTCACCGCCCAGCAACCCGAAGTGAACCTCGCCCGAGTCACCGTCCAGGCCCTCGCCGCCGTCCTCGGCGGCACCCAATCCCTGCACACCAACGCCTACGACGAGGCCATCGCCCTCCCCACCGACGCCTCCGCGCGCCTGGCCCTGCGCACCCAGCAGGTCATCGCCAACGAGACCGACCTCACCGACACCGTCGACCCCTTCGCCGGCTCCTACGCCGTCGAAGCCCTCACCGACGAGATCGAAGCCGAAGCCCTCCGCCTCATCGACGCCGTCTTCGCCCACGGCTCCGCCGTCGCCGCCATCGAAGCGGGCTTCCAGAAAAGCGAGATCGAACGCAGCGCCTACGAGACGGCCAAACGCATCGACTCCGGCGAACAGACCGTCGTCGGCGTCAACGCCTACACCCGGGGCGGCGACGAAGCGCCCTACAAACCCCTCAAAGTCGACCCCGCCATCGAATCCGCCCAGGTCGCACGCCTCACCGCCCACCGCGCCGCCCGCGACGCCGCACAGCTCGACAAGGCCCTCCACGGTTTGAAAACCGCCGCAGCGGGAACCGACAATGTGCTGTATCCGCTCAGAACCGCGCTCAAAGCCGGCGCGACCGTAGGCGAAGTCTGCACCGCGCTCGCCGCCGAATGGGGACGATACGTACCCACCGACAATTGGTGACCGATCAGTCACCCAAAAGCGAGACGCACAACGGGTCTGTCGACGGCATCCGAATTCGGAGAAACACTGGTCCGCGGAAGTGACATGCACACCATGCGCGTCCGTATTCAGTAGGAAAATCGGATCCCGGCCGTAACTTATGACGCCGGCAAGCGTTATGCCTCATGACGGCGGGTGCGGGCCTGGAGGCATCGTGACCGCCCGTCGCACGGCCGTCACCTCGGGTTCGGGGACCGGGCGAGGGTCGGCCGGAGAGCGTCGCAAATCACGGCGCTAGCCGCAACGGAGCGCGATCGGATTAAGCTTGCCGAATCGCCCGCCATTGGCCTTGATCCTTGAACGCGAATTGCGAGGCGCGAAGGAATGTTTACGCTCACTGCGGAGAAAGTCGTCGAGATGGGTACCGCCACAAAGTCCAATGAGCCGCTCCCGGACGCGATCGCGCCCGAAACCCGACTCGTGGTGCCCGGAGCCCTGCCCTCGCACGACGGTTCGCCCGGCACCGCCGCTGAGGAGCAGGCCATGTCCACGTCGCTGCCCGACTTCCTCGACGGCTGGCTGGCCGCCCACGCAGACGAGATCATCGCGGCCCGCCGCCACATCCACGCGAACCCGCGCCTGTCACGCCAGGAGCACGACACCGCGAACTACGTCGCCGCCCGCCTCGCCGAAGCCGGCCTCAACCCGCAACTCATCCCCGACGGCACCGGCCTCACCTGCGACATCGGCACCGGCGACCGCGTGATCGCCATCCGCGCCGACATGGACGCCCTGCCGATCCACGACCCGAAACCCGTCCCGTACCGCTCCACCGTCGAAGGCGTCTGCCACGCCTGCGGCCACGACGCCCACACCGCCATGCTCATCGGCCTCGGCCGAGTCCTGGCCGAACTCGAACGCCGCGAAGGCCTACCCGGCCGCTTCCGCCTCGTGTTCCAGCCCTCCGAAGAGCAGTTCCCCTCCGGCGCGCCCACCATGATCAAATACGGGGCGCTCACCGACGTGGCCGCGATCTTCGCCTTCCACTGCGACCCGCAGTTCCCCGCCGGAAAAGTCGCCGTCCGCAACGGCCCCCTCACGGCCGCATGCGACGTCATGGAAGTCCGCATGCACGGCCGCGGCGGCCACACCTCCCGCCCGCACCTCACCTCCGACCTCGTCAACGCCATCGGACGAGTCGTCGTCGACGTGCCCGCACTCGTGAGCCGCCGCCTCGACCCGCGCCAATCCGTCGCGGTCGTCTTCGGCGCCGTCCAAGCCGGCGAGGCCGCGAACGCGATCCCGCAGGAGGCCCTCGCGCGCGCTACCGTGCGCGTCCACGGCCGCGAAACCTGGGACATGATCCCCGACCTCGTGCAGGAAGTGACCCGATCGGTCGCCCGCGCCTCCGGCGTCGAATGCGAGATCGACTACCGCCGCGGCGTGCCGCCGGTCGTGAACGACCGCCTCGCCTCCGCGATGTTCGCCGGCGCCACCGCCGCCGCACTCGGCGACGAAGCCGTCGCCGAAGCCCCGATGTCCATGGGCGGCGAAGACTTCGCGTACTACCTCGAGCAGGTCCCGGGAGCGATGGCCCGCCTCGGCGTCGGCCGCCCCGGCGAGCGCCTCGACATCCACCAGGGCAACTTCGACATCGACGAACGCGCGCTGGCGCACGGCGTCCGCGTCATGACCCACACGGTCCTGGCCGCGGCGGCGAGCCCCGCGTTCTGAATACGTACCGACGCGGTCGGGGGGAGTCGCTAAGCGACTCCCCCCGACCGCTGTCACGAAGATGAACGGAGCGTCCGGGCAAAACGGACACCCGGGGACCCCCGATGACAACGCTACGCGCGGGGTACGACAGCGCATGAGCTGCGAAAACATGAACGGAGCGTCCCGGCAAAACGGACATCCGAAGCGCCCCCGGTCAACCAACGTACGCGCCGGGTACGACAGCGCCACCGGGTACGACAGGGTCGCTCGGGGTGGCACGGCGAACGACGGTGTGCCGCTTTGGCGGCCACTGCGTCGGGCACGACAATGCCGCTCGGCGGCGTTGCCAGTGCGGGGCGCCGGCTATTCGGCGGTGGGGCGCTTGCGGAGCGTCTCGATGTAGTCCTGCGGGGCGCCCGCCTCTTCGGCGGCGCGCATGATCTCGTCGAGATACCACTGGCTCGGCAGGCCGCCTTCGAAGCCCTCGAACACGTAGAGCCACACCTGGCGGTTGGCCTCGAGGGTCGCCGCCTGGGTGTGCATCTTCCGGTAGAGCCCGGAGTTCAGGCCCTCGAGTTCGTCGAGCACTTGGCGGTCGGCCGGGTCGAGGTCGTAGAGCGACACGAAGACCCGTTCGCCCGGAGACTCCACGACCGTGGCCACGGCCGTCTCCGACCCCAGGTCGGCGTTGCCGAAGGTCAGTCGCCAGCCTTCAAGCCAGCCCGTCCCCACCAGCGGCGACCGCGGGCAGGTGGCGCGCATTCGGGCAGGGTCGAGATTCGAGCCATACGCGGCATAGAGATGCACGCCTCGAAGATACCCTTAATCCAGCCCGCTTTGAAGCATCCCGAACACCGAAAGGCGCACCGTGGCACGAGTAGCGATCATCGGCGGAGGCCCAGCCGGGTACGAGGCCGCCCTCGTGGCGGCCCAGCTCGGCGCCGACGTCACCCTCATCGAGGCCACCGGGGCAGGTGGCGCGTGCGTCCTCTCCGACTGCGTGCCCTCGAAGACCTTCATCGCCGCCTCCTCCGTCCTCACCGAAATCCACGAGTCGAGCGAGCTCGGCGTCGGCACGAAAGAGGCCACCGCGGACGCCGCCGCGGTCAACGGCCGCGTGCGCCGCCTCGCCACCCAGCAGTCAGCCGACATCGCGCAGAAGCTCGTCAACGCCGGCGTCGACATCGTCTACGGCCGCGGGGCCCTCCGCGTCGACAAGGGCTACAACTACGTGCACGAACTCCACGTGGTCCCGCTCGAAGGCGAACCGTTCGACACCGACGCAGACGTCGTCCTCATCGCCACCGGCGCCACCCCCCGCACCCTCACCTCCGCCCCCGTCGACGGCGAGCGCATCCTCACCTGGCGCCAGCTCTACGACCTCAAGGAACTCCCCGAGCACCTCATCGTCGTCGGCTCCGGCGTCACCGGCGCCGAGTTCGCCTCCGCCTACAACGCCATGGGCTCGGCCGTCACCCTCATCTCCTCCCGCGACCGCGTCATGCCCCACGAGGACGCCGAAGCCGCCGAGACCGTCGGCCGCGTCTTCGTGCGCCGCGGCATGGACGTGCGCAACCACTCCCGCGCCGCCGCCGCCCGCCGCACCGACGAACGGCGTCGAGGTCGAACTCGACGACGGCACCCTCATCGAAGGCAGCCACGCCCTCATCTGCGTCGGCTCGATCCCCAACTCCGACAACCTCGGCCTGCACGCCTACGGAATCAGCATCGACGAGCGCGGCTTCATCCCCGTCGACAAGGTCTCGCGCACCAACGTGCCCGGCGTCTACGCCGCGGGCGACGTCACGGGCATCCACGCCCTCGCCTCCGTCGCGGCCATGCAGGGCCGCATCGCGATCTGGCACGCCCTCGGCGAGGCCGTGCGCCCCATCAAACTCGCCCACGTGGCCGCGAACGTGTTCACCGACCCCGAGCTCGCCTCCGTCGGCGTCACCCAGGCCGATGTGGACTCCGGGAAGGTCGACTGCCGCGGGGTGCTGCTGCCCTTCGCGTCGAACCCGCGCGCCAAAATGGTCGACCGCACCGAAGGCTTCGTGAAGCTCTTCGCGTGGAACTCCTCGGGGATCGTCGCCGGCGGCGTCGTGGTCGGCTCCCGCGCCTCCGAGCTCATCACCCCGATCGCGCTCGCCGTGGAGCAGCGCCTCACCGTCGAGCAGGTCGCCCGGACCTTCACGATCTACCCGTCGCTGTCGGGCTCGGTCGCCGAGGCCGCCCGCCAGCTCATGGAGTACTAGACCGCACCCAGAAAGCCTCCTGCCGCATGCCGTCGCGACACGGGCGGCGCCCGGACGCATTCGTCCGGGCGCCGCCCGTTCCCGGGTTTCCTCCTCAGGCATCCTTGCGGCGCATGGCGAACCAGCCGCCGACCAGCGCCGCCGCCGTCCACAGCGCCAGGATCGCCACGCCCGTCCAGGCCCCGTAATCCCGCCCGAACTGCGGGTCGCCCGGCTGCGTCATGCGCATGACCACCTGACCCACCTGGTCGGGGAAGTACTGCACGACCGGTTTGATCGACTCCAGGTTCCCCAGGCCCTGCCCGGAGAGGAACAGGACCGGCAGCAGGATCGCGAGCGTCCACACCGTACTGCGGGTCATGACCGTGATCGCGGCGGCGAACACGCTCAGCAGCGTGATGCAGATCCAGCCGCCCAGCAGCGCCTCGACGGTCTCCCATGCGGTCCACGAGACCGCCTTGTCGCCCGACATGCCCTGCACGAGCGCGAACGCCGCCAGCTCCACCGGCAGCACCACGGCGGCCGCCGCCGCGGCGACCGTCGCCATCTTCGCGGCGAAGAGCCTTCCGCGCGAGGGCACCGCCGCCAGCGCGGTCTTGATCGTGCCGGTCGAATACTCCGACCCCACGCACGACACGGTGAACGTGACGAGCACCAGCTGCGCCACCAGGAGCCCCATGAACGTGGCCGCGATCGGGTCGTACCCGTAGAACGACTGCTCCAGCGAGTTGCCGATGAGCGCCGCCAGTCCCAGCGAGATGAGCGCGAACATCGTCAACGTCACCGCCGTCGAGCGCACCGACCGGATCTTCACCCATTCGCCCGAGGCCGCATTGCCGAACGCGCTCATCGGACGCCTCCCGCCCGGAACTCGACCGACTCGCTCGTCAACCGCATGAACGCCTCCTCCAGGCTCGCGCCGCTGCCGTCGGCATCGGAATGGGTGGCGATGAACGCCTGCGTGGACGTATCGGCCAGGAGACGGCCCCGGCCGATGACGACCAGGTGCTCGGCCGTCAGCGCCATCTCGGCCATGAGATGGCTCGACACCAGCACGGTGCGGCCCTCAGCGGCCAGGCCCTTCATGAGCTTGCGGATCCACACCACCCCTTCGGGGTCGAGGCCGTTGACCGGCTCGTCCAAGATGAGCACGCCCGGGTCGCCGAGCAGGGCCGCGGCCACGCCGAGGCGCTGCTTCATGCCCAGCGAGAGCGTCTTGGCACGCCTCCCGGCCGCCTCGCTCATCCCGGTCGCCTCCAGGACCTCGCCGATCCGCTTCTCGCCGAGGCCGTTGCTGCGCGCCAGCCACCGCAGGTGCTCGCGGGCGGTGCGGGTCGGGTGCAGATCGCCGGCCTCCAGCAGCGCCCCGACGGCGGTGAGCGGCCGCGGCAGGGACGCGTACGGCCTCCCGTTCACCGTGGCGTGCCCGCCCGTGGGGCGGTCGAGGCCGAGGATGAGCCGGATGGTGGTGGACTTGCCCGCGCCGTTGGGTCCGAGGAAGCCGGTGACGCGCCCCGGCTCCACCGTGAAGGACAGGTCGTCGACGGCCGTGCCGCCGCGATACCGCTTGGTCAGATTGCTTACTTCGATCACATTGCAACCGTACGAATCCGCACCATGCTGCGACAGTCGCCGAAGGTCGCGTCCCGCCGCGACGAAAGTGAACTGGGGCGGTGCACGCCCGGTGCGTACCCTGGCCCTATGAAAGGTCTCCTCCTCGCGATCGCGGTGGTACTGGCCGAGTTCGTCCTGATCGCCACCCTCCCGGCCGGGCCGCTTCCCGCCGGGATCCTGGCGCTCCTCGCCGCGGCCGTGATCGTCGCACTGTGGCAGCGGTACCGCAGGGCCGAGCGGGAACAGGAAGTCGCGGTGCACCGCGAGCGGCTGCGCCTGGCCCGCGACATGCACGACCGGATCGGCCGGCGGCTCGGCCTCGCGGCGGTCCAGGTCGCGGCCCTGGAAGTCCGCGAAACCGACCCCGAGCGCCGCGCCGAGGTGCGGCAGGTCGGCGACACCGTGCGCGCCGCCGTCGAGGACCTGCACGGCCTGGTGTCGCTGCTGCGCACCGGAGCCGAGACCGAGGCCAGGTTCGACGCCACCGAAGCCGCCACGCTGGCGGCGGCCTTCATGGAGGCGGGCGTCCCGGTCGAACTGCGCCACGAGGGCGAACCCGGCCCACTGCCCGCGGTGGCCGCACGCGCCGCCTACGCGGCGCTGGAGGAGGGCCTCGCGAACGCGGCCAAGCACGCGCCGGGCGAGCCGGTGCGTGCCACGGTCACATGGGAATCGGACGCACTGCTCGTGACGGTCGAGAACTCCCTGGTCGACCGCGCCGCCGACACCGATCGCCCTGGAGGGCACGGCCTCGCGGGCCTGCAGGAACGAGTCGACGCGGCGGGCGGGCTCCTGGACTGCCGGGCCGCGGACGGCCGGTTCCGGGTGAGCGCCATGCTGCCGCTGCCCGCCGCACGGACCTCGCTGTCACGGACGGCCCGGATGGCGGCGATCGGCACGGTCGTACTCCTGCTGGTACTGCTGCCGTTGAGCACGGTCGCAGGGACGCGGCCGTGACGCGGGTGGTGATCGCCGACGACGAGCCGCTCGTGGTCGAAGGGGTGCGCACGGTCCTCGAAGCGGCCGGCGTCGAGGTCGTGGCGACCGCCCACAACGGACGCGACGCGCTGGCGGCGGTGGAGCGGCACCGGCCGGAGGTGGCGCTGCTGGACCTGCACATGCCGCGGATGGGCGGCTTGGAGGTGGTCGAGCGCCTCGGTGCGGTGGCGCCGGGGACGCGGGCGCTGGTGCTCACCTCGTTCGGGGATCAGGCGAAT
This sequence comes from uncultured Actinomycetota bacterium, assembly GCA_963740955.1. Taxonomy (GTDB): domain Bacteria; phylum Actinomycetota; class Actinomycetes; order Mycobacteriales; family Micromonosporaceae; genus Glycomyces. Next base: position 661,464 of record CAVUGC010000019.1, on the reverse strand, counting down.
GTGCTGGCGGCGGTGGAGCGCGGCGCGGCGGGGTTCGTGTTGAAGACCTGCGCGCCAGAGGAACTGGTGACCGCGGTACGGGCGGTCGCGACGGGGGAGGCGTACCTGTCGCCGGTGGTCACGCGAATGGTGCTGGGTCTGGTGGCCCCGGAGTCGGCGCCGCGGCGTCGCGACGCGGTGGAGCGGGTCGCGAAGCTGGCCGCGCGCGAGCGCGAGGTATTGGAGTTGGTGGCGGAGGGCTTGTCCAACGCGGAGATCGCCGGGCGGGCGCACATGAGCGAGGCCACGGTGAAGACCTATGTGAGCCGAGTGCTCGCGAAGCTGGGATGCGCCAACCGGGTCCAAGCGGCGATGCTCGCGCGGGACGCGAGAGGCTGAAAAGGCCTGCGACCAGGACGTACCGCCACCCTCGCCGCGGACTCCGCAAAGTTATCCACAGGGCGAAAAATAGTTCTTGGCACCCCTTGCTGGACATGTGATGGTTGGTAGATAAAAAAACAGCTGCTTCGCCGGTGGTGGTGGAAGTGCGGAGTGGCGATCCGGTCCTGGCAGGACTGGCGGTGAATGTGGGAATCCCGGGGACCGCCCCCGAAGACCGCGCGCGGGTGCACCCGCGCGCGGCTCCTGCCAGGAGACCTCGCGAGGGAATATCGCGGGCGCACCGGCAAGGTGCCGGTGCGCCCGCACCAAACACACGCCGAGCACACGTGGGCCCGGGCGGCGCTCGAAAAGCGCCGCAGGCGCCCGCCTTTCGGCGGACGCCCGCGGCATGTCGCTTGTCGCCGCGGCTACCAGCTGCTCGGGACCGGAGCGCCTTCGGTGTAGCCGGCCGCCGACTGGACGCCCACGGCCGCGCGCTCGTGGAACTCCTCGAGGTTGGTGGCGCCCGCGTAGGTCGCGGCAGAGCGCACGCCGGCCACGATCGAGTCGAGCAGGTCCTCCACACCGGGGCGCTTGTGGTCCAGGTACATGCGGCCGGTCGAGATGCCCTCTTCGAACAGGGCCTTGCGCGACTGCTCGAACGAGGAGTCGCTCGCGCTGCGCGCCTTGACGGCGCGGGCCGAGGCCATGCCGAAGGACTCCTTGTAGGCCCGGCCGTCGGCGTCGTAGTGCATGTCGCCGGGGGACTCGTGGGTGCCGGCGAACCATGAGCCGATCATGACGTTTGAGGCCCCGGCGGCGAGCGCCAGTGCCACGTCGCGCGGGTGGCGGACGCCGCCGTCGGCCCACACGTGCTTGCCGTGGCGCTGTGCGGTGGCGGAGCATTCGAGGACCGCGGAGAACTGCGGGCGGCCCACGCCGGTCATCATCCGGGTGGTGCACATGGCGCCCGGGCCGACGCCGACCTTGACGATGTCGGCGCCCGCGTTGATGAGGTCGGTCGTGCCTTCGGCGGTGACCACGTTGCCGGCGGCGATCGGCAGGTCGGGGGCGGCGTCGCGCACGAGCTTGAGGGCGTCGAGCATCTTCTCCTGGTGGCCGTGCGCGGTGTCGACGACGATGATGTCGGCCCCGGCCTCGACCAGGGCGGCGGCCTTGCCGGTGACGTCGCCGTTGATGCCGATCGCGACGGCGATCCGCAGCTTGCCGTCGGCGTCCACATTGGGCTTGTAGATGGTGTTGCGGAGGGCCCCGGCGCGGGTGAGCACGCCGTGGAGGCGGCCTTCGCCGTCGAGGACGGGCGCGAGTTTGACGTTGGACGCTTCGAGGATCTTGAACGCCTCGGCGTCGGAGATCCCGATCGGGAGCGTGATGAGCCGGTCGGAGGCGACCTGTTCGAGCTGGGTGAAGCGGTCGACGCCGCGGCAGTCGGCCTCGGTGACCACGCCGAGCGGGCGGTGCTCGGAGTCGGTGACGATGACCGCGCCGTGGGCGCGCTTGGAGAACAGGCTGATCGCCTCGGCCACCGTGGCGGTGGGCGGGAGCGTCAGGGCCGCGTCGCAGTCGAGCGGCCGGGATTTGACGCGGGCGATGACGTCGGCGACGACGTCGGTGGGGATGTCCTGGGGGATGACCGCGAGCGCGCCGCGGCGCGCGAGGGTCTCGGCCATGCGGCGGCCCGACACCGCGGTCATGTTGGCGGCGATGATCGGGATGGAGTTCCCGGTGCCGTCGCCGGTCGACAGGTCGACGTCGAGGCGGGAGGCCACGGACGACCGGTTCGGCACCATGAACACGTCCGAGTAGGTGAGGTCGTGGCCTGGTGTGTCGTCGATGAAGCGCATGGCTGTCCCCCTGTAGGGAGTGGTCGGGTGCTCGACGGAGGATTTCCGCCGCCGGGAACCCTAACCCGATTTCGGTCGCTGAGAGCAGTGCGTGTGGTGCTACGCACAGCACTGACTATTCTCCCTCTTCGACCGCCCCGCTGTAAGTCTGCGATCTGACAGATCCGTTACGGCTTGCGCCTGGTCAGTCCGAGATCTGACAGATCGGCGCGCCCGCGGCCACGACGTCGCCGATGGCGACTTCGAGCCCTGAGACGGTGCCGGACTTGTGCGCCTCCAGGGGCTGCTCCATCTTCATGGCCTCCAGGACCACGATGGTGTCGCCCTTGACCACGGTCTGGCCGTCGGTGACGGCGACCTTGACGATGGTGCCCTGCATGGGCGAGGGCAGCGAGTCGCCGCCGATCGCCGGGCCCGCGTCGGCCTGCTTCTTGGGGCCGCGCTTCTTCGGCTTGTTCGACGCGACCGGGTTCAGGAGCCCGGCGGGGATGGACACTTCGAGGCGTTTGCCGCCGACCTCGACGACGAGGCTGGTGCGCTCCTCGGATTCGGAGCCGCCTCCCGCCCCGGCGCTGTACGGCTCGAGCGTGTTGTCCCACTCGGTCTCGATCCAGCGGGTGTGGACGGTGAAGTCCTCGGCGAACGCCGGGTCCTCGATGACGGCCCGGTGGAAGGGCAGCACCGTGGCGATGCCCTCGACCTCCATCTCGGCGAGGGCGCGGCGCGAGCGGCGCAGCGCCTCGTCGCGGGTGGCGCCGGTGACGATGACCTTGGCCAGCAGCGAGTCGAAGTTCCCGTCGATGACGGAGCCCTCTTCGACGCCGGTGTCGACGCGCACGCCCGGGCCGGCCGGGAGCCGGAGTTTCGTGACCGAGCCGGGGGCGGGGAGGAACCCGCGGCCGGGGTCCTCGCCGTTGATGCGGAACTCGATGGAGTGGCCGCGCGGCTCGGGGTCCTCGGTGAGCGGGACGGCCTCGCCGGAGGCGATGCGGAACTGCTCGCGCACGAGGTCGAGTCCGCTGGTCTCCTCGGAGACGGGGTGCTCGACCTGGAGGCGGGTGTTCACTTCGAGGAAGGAGATGGTGCCGTCGACGGCGACGAGGAACTCCACGGTGCCGGCGCCGTGGTAGTCGGCCTCTTTGCAGATCGCCTTGGCGGCGTTGTGGATCACGGCGCGCTGCTCGTCGGTGAGGAACGGCGCGGGCGCTTCTTCCACGAGTTTCTGGTGGCGGCGCTGCAGGGAGCAGTCGCGGGTGCCGACGACGATGACGTTGCCGTGCGTGTCGGCGAGCACCTGGGCTTCGACGTGGCGGGGCCGGTCGAGGTAGCGCTCGACGAAGCATTCGCCGCGCCCGAAGGCCGCTTCGGCCTCGCGGACGGCCGACTCGAACAGGTCGGGGATCTCGTCCCGCTCGCGGGCGACCTTGAGGCCGCGCCCGCCGCCGCCGAAGGCGGCCTTGATGGCCACGGGCAGGCCGTGCTCGTCGGCGAACGCGATGATCTCGCTCGCGTCCTCGACCGGGTCCTTGGTGCCGGGCACCAGGGGCACGTTCGCCTTCATGGCGAGGTGGCGGGCGGTGACCTTGTCACCGAGGTCCCTGATGGACTGCGGGGTCGGCCCGATCCAGGTGAGACCGGCGTCGATCACGGCTTGCGCGAACTCGGCGTTCTCGGAGAGGAACCCGTACCCGGGGTGGACGGCGTCCGCTTCGGACCGCTCGGCGATCCGCAGCAGCTTGTCGATCCGCAGGTAGGTGTCGGCGGCGGTGAGGCCGTCGAGGGCGAAGGCCTCGTCGGCCAGAAGTGTGTGGGGTGCATCGCGATCGCCGTCGGCGTAGACGGCGACGGACTCGTAGCCGGCGTCCCGGCAGGCCCGGATGACTCTCACTGCGATCTCGCCACGGTTGGCGATCAAAACCTTGCGCACGTCCCGCAGTGTAATGGCCGGGTATCCGAGTGCGTGGGGACGCCGTTGCCGAGTGCCCCGAAGAACCGGTATAAACCGCCCGGAGTTTGGAGGTTCTCCATAACAAGGGTTGTGGATTTTTTAGCGTGATCAATCAAACGATCGTTAAGGTTCCGTTGCGGTCGCCCGGCCGGCGTCACTTGAAGGTCGCCTGCCATGCCGCCACGGCGGAGTCGAAGTGCTCGGAGCCGATGGACTCGCGCCAGTACGCGGCCTCCTCGGGCCCGGGCTCCTTCCCGAGGTCGAGTTCGCCCGACTCGATGCGCTCGGCGGTCTGCTCGCACCACTCGGCGTCCACCGCCCACAGGTCTGCCTGCCGCCTGAGCAGGGCCCGCACGTGTGCGGGCATGAACTCCTGCTCGTGTCCCTCGACCCACTCCGAAGAGGACGCGGCGAGGAGGATCGTGAGCGATTCGACGCGGCTGTAGAGCACTTCGGCCCGCTGCCTGAGCAGTGCGATGTTCTCGCCCCGGCCGAGCACCCCGGCGAAGCTCCACGCGGTGTGGAAGGGGTCCTCGGAGGCGGTGACCTCCCAGAGCTTCTCGCGCAGGAGCCGCTGGAACTCGGATTCGCCCGCGACCGTGATCCGGTAGGTGGTGCGGGCGGGCCGGTCGTCCACCGATTCGGTGGACGCGACCTCGATGAGGCCGTCGGCCGTGAGTCGCTTCAGCGCGTGGTAGATCGAGCCCGCGCCGATCTCGGAGACACCGGGCATCCGCCACGAGTCGAGTTCGCGGCGAACCAGGTAGCCGTGGACGGGGCCGAGCCACCGGACGAGGCCGAGGACGAGAAGTCGCGTGCTCCACATGCCCGCAATATTATACCTTGACCAATCTCTTCCCTAGGGTCTATACCTGGTTGTGCGCTCGACAACCCCGTCTATATAGTCAAACTTGAACAAGGAAATCGGCACCGATAATCCATCCACCGCGAGGTACCCATGCTCATCGAGACCAAGGGGCTGAAGAAGACCTTCAAGTCCCGCGGCAAGTCCGTCGAGGCCGTCCGCGGCGTCGACCTCGCCGTCAAGGAGGGGGAGGTCTTCGGCCTTCTCGGCCCCAACGGCGCCGGCAAGACCACCACGATGCGGATGCTCAGCACCCTCATCGAGCCCACCGAGGGCCGCGCCGTGGTCTGCGGCCACGATCTGGCCAAGGACCAGGCCGGCGTCCGCCGCGACATCGGCTACGTCGGCCAGGAGGGCGGCACTTGGGGCGAGGTCACCGCCCGCGAGGAACTCGTCATGCAGGGCCGCCTGTACGGGATGTCGAAGAAGCGCGCCGCCGCGCGCGCCGAGACGGTCCTGGAGTCCTTCGAGCTCACCGAGTTCGCCGACCGCACCGTCAAGACCTACTCCGGCGGCCAGAAGCGCCGCCTCGACATCGCCCTCGGCGTCATGCACGAGCCGAAGCTCCTGTTCCTCGACGAGCCCACCACGGGCCTGGACCCGCAGTCGCGCGCCCACATGTGGGACGAGGTGCGGGCCCTGCGCGAACGGGGCACCGCGATCTTCCTCACCACGCACTACCTCGACGAGGCCGACGCGCTGTGCGACCGGATCGCGATCATCGACCACGGCGAGGTCGTCGCCGAGGGCACGCCGCTGGAGCTGAAGAAGGAAGTCGCCGGAGACGTGGTCCTCATCGGCGTGTCGGAGCAGGCCACCGAGGCCCGGACCCTCCTGGGCGACAAGGCGTTCGTCCGCGAGACCGAGGCGGGCGAGCCCGACCCGGCCACCGGCATCGCGGTGCTGCGCCTCTACGTGGACGACGGCGCCGCCGCCCTCCCCGAACTGCTGCGCGCCCTCGACGGCGCGTCCATCACCCCCGCCTCGATCGAGCTGCACCGGCCCAGCCTCGACGACGTGTTCCTGAAGCAGACCGGCCGCTCGCTCCGGGAGGAGTCCTGACATGAAGCCCTTGCGCGACACCTGGCTCGTCTACTCGCGGGCCATGAAACTCAACCTGAAGCAGCCGGTGTGGCTGGTGGTCATGCTGATCCAGCCGCTCTACTTCCTGATCTTCTTCGCCCCGCTGCTCAACGGCCTCGACGGCGCCCCCGGCTTCGAGGCCGGCGCCATGGAGACGTTCGTGCCCGGCCTGATCATCATGATGGCCCTGTTCGGCTCCACCTTCGTCGGCTTCGGTCTCATCGCCGAACTGCGCGCGGGCGTCATCGAACGCATGCGCGTGACGCCCGTGAGCCGCGCGGCGCTCCTCATCGGACGGACCCTCGCGACGGTGACGACCACGCTCATCCAGGCGCTCATCCTGGTCGTGCTCGCCGCCCCGATCGGCGGCCTGACCATCTACTGGCCGGGCGTGTTCCTCATGTTCGCGATCATCATCCTGACCTCGTTCATGCTCGGGGCCCTCTCCTACGGTGTGGCGATCGTCCTCAAGAGCGAGGACACGCTCGCGCCGGTCCTGAACACGTTCGTCCAGCCGATCATGCTGCTCTCGGGCATCATGCTCCCGATGGCGCTCGCGCCGGCCTGGCTCCAGTCCGTGGCGGACTTCAACCCGTTCTTCTACGCGGTCGAGGCCTCCCGTTCGCTCTTCGAAGGCGACCTGGGCGCGAACGCGATCTGGCAGGCGGCCGTCTACATCGGCGCGCTCGCGATCGTGCTCGTGTGGTGGGCGACCCGCAAGTTCGCCCGCGCCGTCGCATAGCGGCGCTGTTCGCACAGCCGCGCGGATAGACCCGAAGGAAACCCGGGATACACGGAAGCACCGCCGCAAGCCTCATGGCTTGCGGCGGTGCTTTCACTCTTTCGGGCGACAATTTCGCTTACGACGGTAAGAAGGGCGGTGTTCTGTCGGACCCCCGAGAAACACTTGAGCAGGGGACGCCCCCCTGGGAGGGCGGGGGACTGCCCGCTAGAGAGTCTCCACGCCTTCGACCCCGCGCAGCGCACCCCGCGTGTCCAGCACCGGCACCCCGGCCGGAAGCGCCTCCGGCCCGTACTCGGCATGGTTGGTGAGCAGCACGATCAGATCGGCCTTCGCCGTCGCCAGATCCGCGACCCGCTCCACCTCCTGCGCGCCCACACTCCACGACGGCACATGCGGGTCGTGGTAGGCCAACTCCGCACCCGCTTCGATGAGCTTGCGCGCCACCGGCGTCGAAGGCGACTCGCGCTGATCGGCGATATCCGGCTTGTACGTCACCCCGAGCAGCAGCACCCGCGCGCGCGAAAGCGCCAGACCGTTCGCGTTCAACTTCGACATCGCCCGCGTCACCACATAGTCCGGCATCCGGTTGTTGATCTCCTGCGCCAACTCCACGAAACGGAACGGGTAACCGAGCGTGCGGACCTTGTACGACAGATAGTTCGGGTCGATCGGGATGCAATGCCCGCCCACACCCGGCCCCGGATAGAACGCCTGATACCCGAACGGCTTGGTCTTCGCCAAGCCGATCGCGTCCCACAAGTCCACACCGAGCTCGCGGCAGAACACCGCCATCTCGTTGACCAACGCGATGTTCACATGCCGGTACGTGTTCTCCAGCAGCTTCGCCATCTCCGCCTCGCGCGTGCCCTTCGCCTCCACGATCGTGTCGATGAACCGCGCATAGAGGTCCCTGGCGGCCGCGGTGCACGCCGGCGTGAAACCGCCGACGACCTTGGGCGTGTTGACGATCCCGTACACCGGATTGCCCGGATCCACCCGTTCGGGGGAGAAGGCGAGATGGAAGTCGACGCCCGGCACGAGCCCCGACTCCTCACCGAGGATCGGCGCGACGACCTCCTCCGTGGTGCCCGGGTACGTGGTCGACTCCAAGACCACCAAAGCGCCCCTGCCCACATGCCGGCCCGCGGCGCGGGCCGCGCCGATGACGGCGTCGAGGTCCGGCCCGCCGGCCTCGCCCAGCGGCGTCGGCACGCAGATGACGATGGCCTTGGCGCGCGCCTGCACCGAAGCGTCGGTGGAAGCGGTGTAGCCCTGGTGGAGCATCAGATCGAGCTCGGCGTCGCTGACATCGTCGATGTGGCTGGACCCGGCGTTCAACGCGTCCACCACCCGCTGCGAGCGGTCGAGCCCGATCACGGTGAGGCCCTTGGCCGTCGCCGCCTGGGCCAGCGGCAGGCCCACATAGCCCTGGCCGACCACGACCAGGTCGATCGGAGCCGCTCGGTCAACAGTTGCCACAGTGGAGTCCTTTGCGATTCGGAAGAGGCGCGGGATTGCTCGGCCTCAGATTAGCAATAAAGAATTAAGCAGACCTGACCAGGGCAAACGTCGATCCTTGTTGGTCAATCGTTCATATTTTTGACACCTGCAGGACAATCATTGGTTCACCAGTCGGATTGTTCACCTTTTGATCGTAAAGAGTTCACCATTCTCGAGGGCGCGGCGCGCCCGACCGAATGGGCAGAAAAAGGCGCGGGAAATCGGCCGTTTACATGGGCGGATGTCCATTCGGCGGCGTGACCGGGGTCCTATTCACCGGCCAATGCGGGTGTGCCGCTGGGGCTACCATCGGAGTCATGCCCTCTTTGAGCATCGTCATCCCCGTCTTCGAGGCCGAGGAATACCTCGCCGGGTGCCTCGACACCGTCGTGCGCGACGGCGGGGACCGGCTCGAGATCGTCATCGTCGACGACTGCTCGCCCGACGGCTCGCGGGCCGTCGCCGAGCGGTACGCCGCACGGGACGAGCGCATCAAGGTCATCACGACCCCGCAGAACGCCGGCTCCGGCCCGGCCCGCAACGTCGGTCTCGCACAGGCGAAAGGCGACTACGTGTGGTTCGTCGACGCCGACGACGAGCTCAAGCCCGGCGCGGTCGAGCGCGTGCTCGCCGCGGTCGCCGGACCCCGCCGCCCCGACGTGGTGCTCGTCCAGCACGAGAAGGTCCGCGACACCGGCGCCGTCGAGACCGGCGAACTCCCCGCGCTCGCCGAGCAGTGCCCCGCCGACCCGAGCGATTTCACGCTCGCCGAGTGGCCCCGCATCGTCGACTACACCCACACCCCATGGACGAAGGTCTCGCGCCGCGAGTTCCTCACCGGCATCGACGTCGGCTTCCCCACCGGCTGGTACACCGACATCCCGTGGACGTACGCGCTCCTGCGCCGCGCCGAGCGGATCGCGGTCGTCGTCGAATGCTGCTACCAGTGGCGCCAGCGGGCCGGGTCCTCGATCACCCGCACCCGCGACGACCGCCACTTCGACGTGTTCACCCAATGGCAGCGCACCTGGGACGACTTCGCGGGCGTCCAAGACGGCGGCGTCCGCGTGGCCCTGTTCAACCACATGGTCTGGCACCTGCTGCTCGTCATCGGCAACACCGAGCGGGTCGAGCCGAAGAAGCGGCGCGAATTCTTCCGCCGCACCTCCGAGCTGTACCGCCGCTACCACCCCGGCCCCGAGGCCTGGCAGCCCGCCGGCGGCGTCACCGGTCTCAAGCAGCGGCTCCTGGCCGCCCGCGCCTACCTCGGCTACGAGGCCCTGCGCCAGGTCTACCGGGTCGCCAAGCGCGTCAACCGGACCGGACCGCAAACGGCGGCCCCGGCCCCGGTGCCGACCGCTTCCGAAGTCGAAGCCTTCTCGGCGGTCAACGGTGCAGCGGTCGGCGGTTCAGAGGTCCAGAACGCGCCTGACGACGCCTCGGGCCTTCCCGCGCAGCCCTCGCTGCCCGCCCCGCGCGTCTCGCGCCCCTGACGCGGGCGCGGCGCCGAACGCCTCCGCGAGCGGCCCGGCCGCGAGCCGCGCACTGCCCCACACCGCGTCGATCCCCACACCCAGATGCCGCGCCCTCGCCGCGGCCGCCGTGCGCTCCAAACGGACCGGGCCTTCCGGCAGGGCCAGTTCGACCAGCCCCAGCCGGTGCCGGTTCGCGTACTCGATGAGCGACGACACCGCCTCCGGCCCGGGCCTCGCCTGAGCCGGGACGTGAATCACATACGGCACCTTGGGGTCTGACGCGGTCTCGGCCGCGAACCGCACCCGGCTCTCGCCCCGGTACGACTCGAGCAGCAGCCGCGCCTCCACCTGCGGGTCGTCGAGCATCGCGTGGCGGCCGGTGTGCGGCTCGGGCCAGTCGCCCCGCAGCGTCACCCGCACATCGGGCACCGAACCGGCCAGAATCGCATCCACACACGACTCGACCTCGTCATATGAAGCCGGTCCGGTCTCCACGACCACGTCCGCCAGCGGCGTCTCCCAGCCGCGAGCGGCCCTGGGCCGCTTCAGATCCAGCTCCGGCACCCGGTTCGCGATCCGCGCCTTCCGATAGTTCTTGGCGAGTGCACCGCGCGCCGCGATCTGGCGCGGCCCCAAATGCCACGACGACGAGTCGTCGTCCGGCACGAACACCGCACCCGCCTGATGCAGCCGGTACCCGAACACCGTGTCCGAACCCAGCAGCACGTCCGCGTCCATGCCCCCCGACGCCGCGAACATCGCCCGCGTCACCGAGAACGACGCCCCCACGAGCACCCGAAACGCCCGGTGATCGGCCTGACGCAGACCCGCCGTCGTGTCGATGATCTGCTCGATCCACTGCGGCTCAGCGCTTTCGAAGTCGAACAGGTCCGCCGCCTTCCCGGCCGCGACCGCCTCGAACACCGCTCCCGGATCCAAATCCCCGGGCCGGTAGTCCACGAACCGCTTGTGCCCCAGCACCGCCAGGTAGTCGGCCGCGTGATGCCACCGCAGCTGCGACTCCACATGGTCGGCGAACACCAGCATGTCCGCGTCCAGACGCAGCACCACGTCGCCGTCGCTCTGCGCCGCACCGGAGTTCGTGGCGTGCGCCGAAGCCCACCCGCCCGGCAGCGGGGCCACGATCCGCGTCGACTCCGGCCGCACCTCCGGCAGCCGCAACGCCGGCGCCGTCCCGTCGTCCACCACCACCACTTCCAGCAGACGCGCCGGATACGTCTGGGCGGCAAGCGAAGCGAGCGTGACGTCGAGCTTGTCCTGGTGCCCGTGCGCCGGGATGACCACGCTGACGCTCAGCTCCGGCTCCCAGTCCCCACCGGTGCGCACCAGCGGCCCGTAGTCGTTGCCGCGCAAAACAGGGGAGTCACCGTTCATGGCGTGGTCACCGTCTGAGGAGGGCGCGCAACCGCGCGCGCTGGCGGGCGTCGAAGAACCGTCGCGCGAGGCGGCGCGCGGCGTCGGCGGGGGCGGGCTCGAAGACGGTGCCCTCGGTCTCCGGGGCGGCCAGGCCCGTGTAGTTCGCGGCGCCCCAGATCCCGGCGACCACCTGGTCGAGCCCGTCGCCGCCGGTGATGTGGCGGGCGCGCGCGAAGGCCGCGGTGCGTTCGAGCCGCGCGGGCGGCGCGTCGGGCAGCTCGGCGAGGACCAGACCGGCGTCGGCCCGCTCCATCGCCGTCAAGATCTTGCCGACACTGGCCGACCGCAACGGGACCGGCCTCGGCAGGACCAGCCGGTACGGCACGGCAGGGTCGGGTTCGGGGGTCTCGGCGGCCACGCGGACGCGCGCTTCGGCGTCGTAGTGCTCCTCGATGAGGCGCAGCTGCGCGCCCTCGCCGGCGAGGATCGACGCCCGGTCCTGCGGGGCCGGCCCCTCACCGGTGACGAGGGTGATCCGGACGTCGCCGTCGGGGCCGCCGATGACGGGCGCCACGGCCGCGTCCACGTCGGCCGCGGTCGCGTCCTTGATGTCGATCACGATGTCCACCAACGGGACCCGCCACGCGCGCGGCGGCGCCGAGCGACGCATCCCGTGCAGCGGCACACGCTGCGCCACATACGGGACGCGCTGGTGGCGGCCCTCGTCCCATTTCTGCACCATCTGCGGCATGCCGAGATGCCACGAAGACGAGGTCGTCTCGGGAACGAACACGGCCCCGGCCTGCGAGAGCCGGTACGCGAACTCGGTGTCCGAACCCAGGCGCAGGTCGGTGTCGAGGCCGCCGACGGTCTTGAAGAAGTCGCGGTGCAGCGAACCGGTGGCGCCGATGAACACCCGGTAGTTGTTCGGCTGGTGGGTGGTCAGGCCGTGCGTGTCGGCGATGACCTGCTCGATCCAGTGCGGCTTCGAGTCCTCGATCGCGAACAGCGCCTCGGCCTCGCCCACGAGCACCTTCTCGTGGACCTGCTCGGGCGTCAACCGGCCCGGCTCCCAGTCGATGAACCGCTTGTGGCCGAGCACCGCGAGATAATCGGCGGTGTGGTGCCAGCGCATCTGCGCCTCCACATGGTCGCGGTAGGCGACCATGTCGGCGTCCAGACGCAGGATCACCTGCCCGTCCGCGTGGTTCACGCCCGTGTTCACGGCATGGGCCGAACCCCAGGACTCAGGCGTCGTGACCACGAGCCGGGTGTGCTCGGGCCGCAAAGGAGGCAGACGCAGGGGCGGGTTGGAGTTGTCGTCGACGACGACCACTTCCATCAGATCCGACGGATAGGTCTGGGCGGCAAGGGCCGCCAATGTCAGATCCAGTTTGTCCTGGCTACCGTAAGCCGGGATGACGACGCTCACCGCGAGACTCGGCTTCCAGTCACCCGAGGTGGACGGGTGCAGAGCCCTATAGTCGTTGCGGACGATGCGCGGGCGTTTCGGTGAGTCGCTCATTTCGCGCCCACGATATCTCGGCCGCAATCGCGAGGATTGACCGGCTTCCCAGTTCAGCATCTGTTTACGCGAGTGAGGACAATTGTTCGCATTCAATTCAACATAATCGCCATTGGGCACGCGAAGATCTGGGCGGAATGCAACCTGGAGATGAACGAACGAGATGATCGCAGCTGACGACACCGCGCGCTATCCGGCCCGCCTCACCGACGACCTACTGGTCCGCGCGGGGGAGCGGGCGCCCGGCACGCCGGCCGCGACCGCTCTGCGGACCCGTTCGCCCGGCGCCCGCCACCTCCTCGCCCGAGCCGCCTGCCGCACCCTCGACCTGCCCGCCCTGCTCGACGCCGCCCGCAGCGGCGACCTCGGCGACGCCGAAGTGCACCCCGAAGCCCTCGCGTCCCTGGCGCGCGTCGTGGGCCTGCAGTTCGGCGGCAAGGACGACCGCCGGGACGCACTGGCGCTCTTCGACCTCGCGCTCGAGACCGGCGGTGTGCGCCGTGTGAGCCCGCGCGAGGCGTCCGTCCACGTGCAACTCGCCTATGTCCTCGGCGATCTGTTGAAGACCCGGAACCTGCTGCGCCGCTACGGGAAGCATCTGCCGTCGCTGGAGCGCGGCGGGCTGGTCGCCGATCTCGCCCACCCTTTGGCGGGCGGTGACGAGATCGCCTGGGTCAGGCGCCTCGGGGCCCTGTGCGGCCATCCGGAGCTGCGGCTCGGCCCGCCGTCGCAGGACGGCGAACTGGTGGCGTGGTTCGACCGGCTGCGGGCCGCCCCGCTGCCGAAGATCCAGTTGGGCCCGAAGATCTCGGTGGTCATGACCGCGTACCGGCCCGACCGGGCCCTGCTCACGGCGGTCCGCTCCCTCACCGAGGGGAACTGGGCGAACCTGGAGGTCCTCGTCGTGGACGACGCCTCAGGGGAGGCGTTCGACGAGGTCTTCGACGCGGCCGAGGCGATCGACGAACGCGTCCGGGTGATCCGCCGGGACGTGAACGGGGGCACGTTCGCGGCCCGCAACACCGCGTTCGACGCCCTCACGGGTGATTTCGTGACGGGCCTCGACGCCGACGACTGGGCCGCCCCCGACCGTCTCGCGCGGTCGATCGCCCCGCTGCTCAAACGCTCCGACCTGCAGTTGACGTACGGTGAGGCGTTCCTGTTCAACGAGGACCTCACCGTCACCCGTCCCGGCCGGGTGCTCACCACCGCCTCGACCGCTTCGATGATGCTGCGCCGCAGCGTGCTCGACCGGGTCGGCTACTACGACGAGGTCCGCAAGGGCGCCGACACCGAGTTCCTGCAACGGGTCTCGGCCGCGTTCGGTGAGCACGCGGTGCTGCGGCTGCGCGGCGCCCGCGACACGCTCATGCGCCAAGCGCCCGGGTCGCTCTCGCGCGAGGAGTTCGGGCCCGGCTGGAAGCACCCGGCCCGCCGCGCCTACCAGTCCGCGTACCCGCTTGTGGCACGACGCGATCCGCGCCGGCGCCGACCCCTACCTGCCGAGATCCCCTGTGAAGCGACCGTTCTGGGCCCCGTACCACGCCGCCGTCGCCCGCGCCGATCAGCGGCAGCGCCACTTCGACGTCGTGTTCTGCCTCGACTGGCGGCCCTTCGGCGGCCCGCAGAAGTCCACGCTGGAGGAGATCAAGGCGCTCAAGGCCGAGGGCATGTCCGTCGCGGTCATGCACCTGGAGTCGTGGCGGCACATGACCGTCGAGGACCGCCCGATGTGCGAGCCGTTCCAGCGGCTCGTCAACGACGGCACCGTAGAGCAGGTCCTGGTCACCGACGACGTGGTGTGCGACCTGCTCGTGCTGCGGTACCCGCCGATCCTCCAGTTCCGGTCCGGCGAGCACTCCTCGGTGCGCCCCAAGCGGATGGTGGTGCTCGCCAACCAGGCCCCGCACGAGAGGGACGGCTCGGACACCCGCTACGTCCCGGACGCCTGCCACGACAACGCCACCGACATGTTCGGCGTCGCCCCGCTGTGGGTCCCGCAGGGCCCGCAGGTCCGCGAGGCCCTCGCCGACCTGACGGCGGACCGGATGGCGGACTTCGACATGCCGGGGATCCTCGACACGGCCGGCATCGCACCGGCCCGCACCGGGTTCCGGTCGGTCATGCCCGTGGTCGGGCGCCACTCCCGCGACGACTGGACCAAATGGCCCACCCGCGAGGACCTGCCGCTGATCTACCCGGGCGACGGCCGCTGGGACGTGCGCGTCATGGGCGGCGCGGCCTCGGTCGCCCGCATCACCGGGGAGGACCCGCCGTCGGCGTGGACCTGCTACGGCTTCGACGAGACCGACGTCGAGTCGTTCCTGTACCAACTCGACTTCTGGATCTACTTCCCGCATCCGCAGCAGTACGAGGCGTTCGGCCGGGCGGTCCTGGAAGCGCTGGCGGCCGGGTGCGTGACGGTGCTGCCGCCGCGGTTCGAGGCCACGTTCGGCGACGCCGCCCTGTACTGCGAACCGAAGGACGTGGTGGCCCTGGTGGACGGCCTCTACGGCGACCCCGACCGGTTCCTGGCCCGCAGCGCGCTCGCCCAGCAGCGGGTGCGCGAGCGGTTCAGCCACGACTCGTACCGCAAGCTCGTGTCGGACCTGCTGGCCGACACCGACACCGACACCCACACCCACACCGCACCGCCGCAGGCCCTGCCGTCCGCAGCCCCTTGACTCCCGAGTGAGAGTGCGCCTCCCATGAAGCAGAAGCTCAAAGCCGTCTACGTCCGGCTCGGCCGGCCCTCGCCGCTGCGCGTGGCGACCTGCGCCGCCGTGGTGGCGGCGGCCGGTCTGCTCGCCGTCGCCCTCTTCGGCGACCAGCGCCTGGTGTGGGCGGTCTCATCGCTGATGAGCCTGGTCACTCTGGGGGCGTTGGGCCTGGTGTGGAACGAGAGCCGCCAGACCCGGCTCGAGGCGCGCGCGTCGGCCGAGCGCGCCGAGGTCACGCTGCGCCGGATCCTGGCCGCGTTCGAGGTCGAACGCCTGGCGGCGGAGCGCCGCCACGCCGGCGGCGGTGAACGCGGCGCCTGATCAGGGCCTGTCGGCAGGTGCCGCGCGGGCGTGAAAATGCTCTCGGATCTGCCGGCATCTGGTGTAAACGGCCGGGCGGTACTATTGGCGCGCTGTGTCAACCACCTGCTCCGGGAGGGCCGCCCCCATGGAAGAGCCGATCATTCAGGCTCGTGACCTCGGGATCTGCTTCGCCAAAGGCAAGCAGAAGAAAGGCCGCGTCAAGGACCTGTTCGTCCGGCGCGCCGCCAACCAGAAGGGCGCCGCGGCGCAGGACTTCTGGCCGCTGCGCCACGTCAACTTCGACATCTTCCCCGGCGACGCGGTCGGCATCATCGGCCGCAACGGCACCGGCAAGTCCACACTGCTGCGCCTGATCACCGGCGTCCTCATCCCCGACGAGGGCTATGTGCGACGCGAGGGCCGCGTGGCCCCGCTCATCGCCCTGTCCGCCGGGTTCTCCGGCGACCTCACCGGGCGCGAGAACGTCAACCTGGTGGGCGCCCTGCACGGGATGTCGAACAAGGAGATCAAGTCGAAGTTCGACGAGATCGTCGACTTCTCCGAGCTCGAGGACTTCATCGACACGCCCGTCAAGCACTACTCGTCGGGTATGAAGGTGCGCTTGGGCTTCGGCGTGATCACCCAGCTGCCGCACCCGATCCTCCTGGTCGACGAGGCCCTCGCCGTCGGCGACGCGGCCTTCAAGCGCAAGTGCCAGGCCGTCATCCGCGGCCTGCTCGACCAGGGCCGCACCCTCGTGTTCGTCTCCCACTCCGAGGGCGACCTGAAGAAGTACTGCGAACGCGGGATCTTCCTCGACGCGGGCACGCTCGTGACCGACGGCACCGTCCAGGAGGCGCTCGACTCCTACAAGGCCGCCGAAGAGCGCGACACGAAGGCGAAGGCCGAGCGGGCCGCGCGCCGCAAGGCCGCAGCCGACCAGGCCGCCGCGCAGGCGGCCGCGCAGGCCGCGCCGACCCCCGTCCAGGCGGCCACGTGAGCCGAGCCGTCATCCTGCCGGCTCCCGGAGGCCACGCCGAACTAGAAGAAGACCGCACCGTCGTCGACCGGCTCATCGCGCAGATCCGCGAGGCCGGCTGCGACGACGTCACGGTGCTCACCCGGCCCGGGACGGACCGGCCCGTCAAGGCCGCCCAGATCGAGTCGGTCGACGCGAACTCGGACCTCCAGCACCTCGGCGAACTCGCGTTCGCCGGGCCAGGAGCCCTCTATGTGGCCTGCGCGGACCTCGTGGCCTCGCAGACGACGGTGGCCGCGGTCCTGTCGGACTCCTCGCGGCGCTCGGGCGTCCTGGTCGGCTCGTACGACCCGGCCGCCGCGCCCGTGCAGGTCGAGCGCGGTCTCATCACCGGTCCCGGGCCCGGCCCGGTCCGCCTCGGCGGCCTCGCGAAGGTCTCCGCGCCCCACCTGGCCCGGCTCAGGCGCCACTGGCCGCGCCGCGCCGACGGCGACGCCTTCGAATCCCTGCTCGCCGCCCTCCACGCCCGCGCGATCCCCGTCAACGCGTACAAGACCGGCGGACTCGAGCACCGCCAGGTCGCCACCGGCGACGAGGCCCGCGAGGTCACCGCCGCGTTCGAGGCCGTCGACATGGACGCCTGGCGGCTCGCGAACGCGATCAAGCACGACGACGACTTCTTCGCCACCTACGCCGTCTCCACCTGGACGCCGAAGCTCGTCAAACTCTCGGCCCGCCTCGGCTGGACTCCCACTCCCATCACGTGGGTCTCCATCGCCCTCGCGATCGGCGCCGCCGCGATCTTCGCCGCCGGCTGGTCGTGGTGGTACGTCGCGGCTGCGGCCCTCATGTACTTCAGTTTCGTCTTCGACTGCGTCGACGGCCAGCTCGCGCGCTACACCCAGAACTTCTCCTCCTTCGGCGGCTGGCTCGACATGATGGCCGACCGCTCCAAGGAGTTCCTCATCTACGCCGGCCTCGCCGCCGGCGCCGTCGCGGGCGGCGCCTCCGCGCCCGCCGCGTGGGGCCTGGCGATCAGTGCCATGGCCACCCAGACGATCCGGCACACCGCCGACACCTGGTACGCCGTGCTCCTCGACACCGCCGTGGTCCGCCAGGCCCGGAAGCGCGAATCCGCCCCGCCGGTGGGCCGCGCCGCCCACCTCGGCCAGCGCCTCGGCTCGGCCTCCGAGCAGGTCATGGGCGCGCACCGGACCCCGCTGTACTGGATCAAGCGCACCATCGTCGCCCCCGTGGGCGAACGCTGGCTCCTCCTCGCCGTCGCCGCCGTCGCCTTCGGGCCCCAGGCCGCGATCGCCGCGCTCCTGGTCTGGCAGCTGCTGGCGCTCGGCTACACGACCGCGGGCCGGACCCTCAGGTCCCTGGCCGCCCGCACCGCCGCGCTGCGCCGGCCCGACCGGTCCGCGCACCGCGACGACGGGCCGCTCGGCAAACTCGTGCCGCGCAGCCCTGTGGGCGGTGACATGACGCCGTTCGCCGCGACCGCGGCCGCCGTGCTGAGCGCCGGGGCGGCGGTGCTCGCCGCCGCGCTGGAGGCGCCGCCGTGGGTGCCGTTCGGGCTCGCCGGCCTTGCGCTCGTGCTCGCCGCCTCAGTGGCCCGCACCGACCATGAGGGCCTCCTCGACTGGTTCATCCCCGCCGGGCTCCGCGCCGTCGAACTCGGCGCGATCTGCGCGGCCGGGATCACCGCGGGGGTTTCCTGGCCGGTGCTCTACGTGCTGCTCACGGTGATCGCGCTGTACTTCTACGACCTCGCCGCGGGCCTCGACAAGGCCGCCTCCCCGGTGGCCCGGCGCGACCTCGGCCTCGGCTGGCCCGCGCGGAGTCTCATCGCGATCATCGCCGGTGCGATAGCAGTGGCGACAGTTCCGGCAGTGGCCACTGTGGTCTACGGGTTGCTCGCCGTGTATGTCGCGGCCGTGTTCGTCGGCGCCGTCGTCAGCGGCACCATCCGCGCCTCCCGTGAGGCCGCCGCCTGACCGCGGCCCCGGTCAGCCCCCCATCGACGTCCCGTTTCCGGGCCCGAACGCACCGCCGTGCTTGACCGCCAAGCGAACTCGTTCGGGTTACATGCCCCGACAGGCGAGCATCGCTGGTGACTCGCGACTAAGGTGTACCTGTGCGCAAGTTCCGGCTCTCGCGTCTGGTGCTCGCCGCGACCGTGATCGGGGTGGCGGGTCTCTTCTCGCTGCCCGTTTTCGGGAGCGGCACCGTATTCGACGAGACCACTGCTGAGAGTCAATCCGCGATTTCCCAAGTGGACTGGACCAACGCGGACGAGACCTACCTCCCGCCCGGCTCGCCCACCCCGAGCCCCAGCTACGACGGCGACGGCACCTCCGACCCCGACAGCGGGGACGGGGACGGGAACGGCGACCCCGGCACGGACCCGTCCGGCGGCGCCTCCCCCGAATCGGGACCGCGCGACTCCGGCGACGGCGACGCGAGGTCCGGCGGCATCCTCGGCCTGGCCTTCCCGGTCCAGGCCGGCATGAGCGTCGGCCTCCTGGCGCTCGCGTTCCTGGCGCTCCTGCCGGGCCGCAAAATGCCCGCCGACCTCCACTGACACCAAACCCGCACTGACACGAAACCCGCGGATCAACACGTTCGTTGATCCGCGGGTTCACGCTGCTCGAGGGATCCGCGACGCGGTCGCCCCGAGCCGCGAGGCGGCTGTTCGCTTGAGCGGCAAGGCGGCCTCGTCCCGAGGCGGGCAAACCACCGTCCTTCTGGGCCGCAGGCGGGCTAGAGCGCGGTGTAGGTGTACCCGCGCCGGGAGAACTCCGCGAAGATCGACGCGAGCGCCGCGCACATGTCCTTCTGGTTCGAGGCCCCGTCGTGCAGCAGCACGATGGCGCCCGGCGCGCTCCGATCGAACACATGGTCCCGGATCTGCGTCTCGGTCGTCCGGTTGTCCCAGTCGCCCGGGTCCACCGACCAGTGCAGCGACTCCATGCCCATGTCGGCCGCGACCGCGATCGCCCGATCGGTCCACTGCCCGCCCGGGTGCCGGAAGTACCGCACCTCCGCCCCGGGCGCGGCCTTGAGGATCGCGTCATTGGTGCGCTGGAGGTTCGAGCGGATCTCCGCCTCGCTCCCCTTGCCCAGGTTGAA
Source organism: uncultured Actinomycetota bacterium (assembly GCA_963740955.1). GTDB lineage: Bacteria > Actinomycetota > Actinomycetes > Mycobacteriales > Micromonosporaceae > Glycomyces. Next base: position 641,584 of record CAVUGC010000019.1, on the reverse strand, counting down.
CTCGTGGAACCACGAGTGGTTGCACAGCGTGTGGCCCTCCCGGGCGATGTCGGCCACCAGCTCCGGATACGCCTCCGCGTAAGCGCCGATGAGGCAGAACGTGGCCTTGACCCCCTGCTCGCGCAGCATGTCGAGGACCTTCGGCGTCCACCCTGGAGACGGCCCGTCGTCGAACGTCAACGCCACCCTGTCGTCACCGGTGTGGTTGCGGGTCCCCATCGGCCCGTCGTACATGTCCGCGGCGAGCTCCACGGTCGGCTCCGTGGTCGCCGGAGGCTCCGACACGGCCTCCGGCGTGGTCGCCGGATCGCTCGCAGCGGACTCGGACGCACCGGGATCAGTGTCCCCGCCCTCATCGCCGTCGCCGTCGGGCGACGGCGACGCCGACGCAGTAGGCTCGGTCGCGGTCAAAGCACCCGCGGGCGGTTCCTCACCCTTGGGCCACACCCAGGCGAGCGCCAGTAGTGCGGCAACGGCGGCCGCTATGCCCAGTTTGTGGCGTCCCATGCCGAGATTGTAAGTGTCTTGTGCCACAAGAAAGTGAAAATCTAGGAGGGTTCATGCGACTCGTCGTCGGCATGACCGGGGCGACCGGCGCGATCTTCGGCGTCCGGCTGCTCGAAGCGCTGCGCGAGATCGACGGCGTCGAGACGCACCTGGTCATGAGCCGCTGGGCCCGGACCACGCTGCGGCTGGAGACCCCGTACACGCCTGCGGAGGTGGCCGCGCTGGCCGACCACAGCTGGGGGCCGGGGGAGCAGGCGGCGCCGATCTCGTCGGGTTCGTTCCGCACCGACGGGATGATCATCGCGCCGTGTTCGATGAAGACCGTGGCCGCGGTGCGCACCGGTTACACCGAGGGCCTCATCGGCCGGGCCGCCGATGTGACGTTGAAGGAGCGCCGCCGTCTCGTGCTGCTGGCGCGGGAGAGCCCGCTCTCGGAGATCCATTTGGAGAACCTGCTGGCGCTCTCGCGGATGGGCGCGGTCGTGCTGCCGCCGGTGCCCGCCTTCTACAACGGGCCTGAGACGATCGACGACATCGTGGACCACGTGGTGGCCCGCACGCTCGACCAGTTCGGACTGGAGTCTGCGAAGGCCCGGCGCTGGGAGGGCCTGCGCGGGCCGGACGCAGAGGAGGAGTAGCGGTTGGACACGTTGATGTGGGAGGCCAAGGCCGCCGAGGGGCGCGGGGCCGAGCTGCTCCGGTGGGTGCTCGACGAGGGCGTGCACGAGGTCACGGATCCGCAGGTGCGCATCGAGGTCTTCGTCTCGGGCGACCGCGTGGTCGTGATCGCCGTGGGCGAGAACGCACCCGGGCGCCTCCCCGACCCGCCCGAGGAGCTCGTCGAGCGCGCCCCGCACGCCTGGCCGTTCACCCGCGTTCACGTCCCGGACTGAAGGTCGGGCTCCGAGAATCACCCGAATGGACGAACCGCCCGGCTCGTCAGGCGAGCCGGGCGGTTCGGGGAATTCGCTTCTCCAGCTTAGCGGCCGATGCCCTGGTACGACCAGCCGTGCTTCTTCCACTGCTCGGGGTCGAAGGCGTTCATGCCGTCGAGGATGCGCCGCTCGGTGACCTGCTGGCCCAGCGCCTCGGGGTCGAGGGTGCGGAACTCCTCCCACGGCACCATCGCGCACACCACGTCGGCGCCCTGGACGGCCTCGGCGAGGGTCTTCACGAAGCTCAGCTCCGGCGCGGCGTTCTTGGCGTTCTCCAGGCCCTCGGGGTCGTACACGACCACGTCGGCCCGCGCGGCGCGCAGCTTGCGGGCGACCGCCAGGGCGGGGGAGTCGCGGATGTCGTCGGTGTCGGGCTTGAAGGTCGCGCCGAGGTAGGCGACGCGCACGCCCGACAGGTCGGGGCCGTTCGGGCCGGAGGTGCGGCCGACGAGGTTGGCGACGGCGCGCACGGTGTGGGAGCGGCGGCGGGTGTTGATCGCGTCGACCTCGTGGAGGAACCGGAACGACTCGCCCACGCCGAGTTCGCCGGCGCGCGCGGAGAGCGCCCGGATGTCCTTGGGCAGGCAGCCGCCGCCGAAGCCGATGCCGGCGCGCAGGAACTTGTTGCCGATGCGCTGGTCGTAGCCGATGGCCTTGGCGAGGTCGGTGACGTCGCCGCCGGTGACCTCGCACAGGTCGGCCATGGCGTTGATGAAGGAGATCTTGGTCGACAGGAACGCGTTGGCGGCGACCTTGACGAGTTCGGCCGTGGCGAGGTCGGTCTCGACGACGGGGACTTCGCGGTCTTCGACGGCGGCGAGTTCGAGGATGCCGCGGTGGACGTCCTTGAGGAGCTGGGAGGCCCATTCGGACTGGGCGGCGTAGACGATCCGGTTGGGGCGCAGCACGTCGTGCATCGCGTTGGATTCCTGGAGGAACTCCGGGCTCCAGCCGACCTCGACGCCGAGACCCTCGGGGGCGTGGCGGTCGACGAGCTCCTGGACCCAGGAGGCGGTGCCGACGGGCACGGTGGACTTGCCGACGATGAGGACCTTGCGGCTCAGGTGCTTGGAGAGGTCGACGACGGCGGCCTCGATGTAGGAGAGGTCGGCGCCGTGCTCGCCCTTGCGCTGGGGGGTGCCGACGCAGATGAAGTGGACGTCGGCGAAGTCGGCGACGGTCTGCACGTCGGTGGTGAAGCGCAGGCGGCCGGACTCGAGGTTCTTCTTGAGCAGTTCGGGCAGGCCGGGCTCGTGGAAGGGCACGGTGCCGGAGGCGAAGGACTCGATCTTGGCGGTGTCGACGTCGTATCCGATCACCTCGTAGCCCAGCTCCGCGAAGCAGATCGCGTAGGTCGCCCCGAGGTAGCCGCATCCGAGGAAGGAGATGCGGGGCCGGGTGGTGGTGTTCTGCGAGGGGGTCTGGATCGCGTTGACCATCTGGTGCGTGCCCTGTCTGTCGTTCGTCCGGCGTGCCTGTCGGGGCGGCGCCCTTGCGTGCGTGCGGTGGGTCCGTTCGCGCGGCGACCTCGAATTGTACGTGAATGCGACAATGGCCTGCGCAGTCGTATATTCAGCTTCACGCATGAACTTCGCATGACGTTGCAGGAAAGTGGCATGAAATTCGCGGTGGCGTCGGTCACCGGTCGTATTCGGCTTGGGCTACACTCGCCATATCTTACTGACGAGTAACAACGCGGGAGCCACTGATGTCCACCGGGTTCAGCCCTTACCAGTTGCCAGAAGAGTACGCCGACATCCGCACGGCCACCCGGGAAGTCTGCGACGCGGGGGTCGCCCCGCACGCCGCCGAGGCGGACGCGACCGCGACGTTCCCGAAGCTCTCCTACGAGGCGCTCAAATCGGCCGACCTCCACGCCCCGCACGTACCGGTCGAGTACGGCGGCGCCGGGATCGACGCGCTCGGCACCGCGATCGTCATCGAAGAGGTCGCCCGCGCCTGCGCGTCCTCGTCGCTCATCCCCGCCGTCAACAAACTCGGCTCGCTGCCGCTCCTCCTCGACGGCTCCGAGGAGCTCAAGCGCCGCTACCTGCCGCCGGTGGCCGCGGGCGAGGCCATGTTCTCCTACTGCCTCTCCGAACCCGAGGCGGGCTCGGACGCCGCGTCCATGACCACCAGGGCCGTCCGAGACGGCGACGGCTGGGTCCTCGACGGCGTCAAACGCTGGATCACCAACGCGGGCGTCAGCGAGTTCTACACCGTCTTCGCCGTCACCGAACCGGGCGCGGGCGCCAAGGGCATCTCGGCGTTCGTGGTCGAGAAGGGCGACGCGGGCGTCTCCTTCGGCAAGCCCGAGAAGAAGCTCGGCGTCAAGGGCTCCCCGACCGCCGAGGTCTACTTCGACTCCGTGCGCCTCCCGGCCGGCCGCCTCATCGGTGAAGCGGGCCAAGGCTTCTCGCTCGCCATGCGCACCCTCGACCACACCCGCGTCACCATCGCCGCGCAGGCGCTCGGCATCGCCCAGGGCGCGCTCGACGCGGCCACGGGCTATGCGGCCGAACGCGAGCAGTTCGGCAGGCCGATCGCCGCGTTCCAGGGCGTCCAGTTCCTCCTCGCCGACGCGGCCATGAAGATCAGCGCCGCAAGGGAACTCACCTACGCCGCCGCCGCCAGGTCCGAGCGCGGGGACGGCGACCTCACCTACTTCGGCGCCGCCGCCAAATGCTTCGCCTCCGACGCGGCCATGCAGATCACCACCGACATGGTCCAAGTCCTCGGCGGCTACGGCTACACCCAGGACTTCCCCCTCGAACGCATGATGCGCGACGCCAAGATCACCCAGATCTACGAAGGCACCAACCAGATCCAGCGCATCGTCATCGCCCGCGAACTCCAGCGCGGCAAGGCGTTCTAGCGACCACGCTCGGCCCGGACCGGTGAACGGTCCGGGCTTTTCCTGTCGCCTTGCGGGACTTCCGCACTCGCCGTCCGGTCGAATAGGATCCGGGCATGAGTGAACCTCTGCACCATGACCCCAAGGGCCGCAAGCGCACGCTGACCGCCGCCGCGACGGCCTTCCTGACCGCCGTCGGCCTCCTGGCGCTCACGCCCGCCGCCGCGCAGGCCGAGACCGCCGCCGACCACTGCGTCGTCAACCTCTCCACCGGCGAGACCACCTGCGCCGCAACTCAAGCACGCGCCCTCGCCGCCGACGCGGCCGCCGCCGAAGAGGTCGGCATCCAGTCGGTCACCCTCATCACCCTCTACGACCGCACCAACTACGACCCCGCCGGCGGCACCCGCTCCTTCGTCGGCGACGGCAGCTACACCTGCTCCGCCGCCTACTCGCCCGTCGAATTCAGTGTCGACTACCTCGACGCGGCCGGATGGAACAACCGCGCCAGCTCGGTCCACACCTACCGCTCCTGCGACATCCGCCTGTGGGACACCGTGACCCTCTCCGGCGCCTCCTCGACCTGGATCGACAACCTCGCCAACCTCGACACCATCGGCTGGAGCAACCGCGCCGGCTCCTACCAGATCAGCTGACCGTCCACAAAGCGCGAAAAGGCCCGGACCGTCTCGGTCCGGGCCTTTCCGAAGTCCTCTTAAGCCTCGGCCTCGACCGGCTCGGCCCGGGCCGCATCCGCCTCCGCCTTGCGCCTCGGGCCCACCAGCACCAGCGCCCACACCGCCGCCAACGCCAGATACAGGCCCACGACCACCGGCCACGGCACACTGAAATTCGCCAGCAGCGTGCGCAGATTCAACGCCACCACGAGCATCCCGATCGTCGAACCCAGCTTCGCCGTAGGCATCCTCCGCGTCAACCACGCCGCCAGCGGCGCCGCGGCCATACCCCCCACCGCCATACCGACCACCAACGGCCACAACACCGTCAACGTCTCCGGCACCGCCAACCAGAACCCGATCACCGCCGCCGTCGAAGCGAACACCTGCGCCGTCGACACCGACCCCACCACCCGGTGCGGCTCCAGCCGCGACGTCGTCAACGTGATCGGCATCGTCACCGGCCCCCAGCCGCCCCCGCCGACCGCCGCCAGAAACCCGCCCACCAGACCCGTCGGGATCGCGAAACCCGAGCGGATCGGACCATGGCCCGCACCGCTCCCCTTCACGAAACGCCACACGATCACCGCACCCAACGCGATCAGGATCGCGCTCGTCACCGGCGTCGCCGCGTCCAGCCGCGTCAGCGACGCCAGCGCCCAGGCACCCGCGAAACCGCCCACCGCGCCCGGAACACCCAGCTTCAACGTCGTCGGCCAATGCACGTTCTGCAACCGGTGATGCGACACCGCGCTCACCGCGCCCGTCGCGATCGTCGCCACGTTCACCGACGCCGACGCCACCGCCGGAGCGATGCCCAGACCCAGCAGGAACGTCATCGTGATGGTGCCGAAGCCCATACCGAGACTGCCGTCGACCAGTTGGGCGATGAAGCCCGCCGCGACGGCGGAGAGGATGGTGGTCGCGAACAGCACGCGGGGCTCCCTCGGATCCGGATGGACTCAAATAGTCCACTAAATCAATAGGACATGTCAACGAGTGCCCACGCTTCGGGACACGGCAACGGGACGTAGAAGCGCGCCCCCGCCTGCCCCCACCCGCCCCACATCATCCCCCGCCCCGCGGGCCCCCGCGCGCTCACACCCGCACCGCTCGCTTTTGGAGGCCTCCGCCACCCGGTCAGGGGCCGGATGCGACCCCCGAGACGAGCGTCATAGCGTGGACGAACAGACCTGGTTACGCTCGCGTAGCCCGCCATTCACCTGGCAGATCCCGGCGACGCACGCGCCGCCGCACACAACCGAGGGCCTGCGCACCAGACAGGCAGCCTTAATGCAGAGGAGCATTCGATGGGTAAGAAAGTCACGGTCGTCGGCGCCGGATTCTACGGCTCCACCACCGCCCAGCGCCTGGCCGAGTACGACGTCTTCGACGAAGTCGTCCTCACCGACATCGTGGACGGCAAGCCCGAGGGCATCGCCCTCGACATGAACCAGTCCCGCACCATCGAGGGCTTCGAGACCAAAGTCGTCGGCGCCACCACCGACAACGACGGCAACGGCTACGAGAAGACCGCCGGCTCCGACGTCATCGTCATCACCGCCGGCCTCCCCCGCAAACCCGGCATGAGCCGCATGGACCTCCTCGAGGTCAACGCCAAGATCGTCCGCGGCGTCACCGAGAACCTCGTCAAGCACTCCCCGAACGCCGTCATCATCGTCGTCTCCAACCCCCTCGACGAAATGACCGCGCTCGCCCAACTCGCCTCCGGCTTCCCCAAGAACCGGGTCCTCGGCCAGGCGGGCATGCTCGACACCGCCCGCTTCACCAACTTCGTCGCCGAAGAACTCCAGGTCCCGGTCAAATCCGTCACCACCCTGACGCTCGGCTCCCACGGCGACACCATGGTCCCCGTCCCCAGCCAGTCGTCCGTCGACGGCAAGCCGCTCGCCGACCTCCTCCCCGCCGACAAGGTCGAGGAACTCGTCACCAAGACCCGCAACGGCGGCGCCGAAATCGTCGCCCTGCTCAAGACCGGCTCCGCGTACTACGCGCCGTCCGCCGCCGCCGCCCGCATGGCCAAAGCCGTCGCCGAAGACTCCGGCGCCGTCATGCCCGTCTGCGCCTGGGTCGACGGCGAATACGGCATCTCCGGCGTCTACCTCGGCGTCAACGCCCGTATCGGCGCCGAAGGCATCAAGGAGGTCGTCGAGACCCCCCTGACCGACCACGAACTCGCCAACCTCAAGGAAGCCGCCGAAGCCGTCCGCACCAAGCAGGCTGACGTCGCCGGCCTCTAACCGGCATCCCCGGGGCGCCCGCACACCCGCGGGCGCCCCGGACCGCAACCCACTGCCATCCGGTATCGGATTCGACGGGTTCGCTCCGGTCGCTAGGCTTACGCCCGTGATCGCCGCAGACCAGCGCCGCACCGAGGCCCCCGGGCAGGCCTGGCGGCCCTTCGTCCTGAAGCGGCCGCGCTCATGGATCCCCGAGATCTGCATGGCCGTCGCCTTCGTCGCCCTGACGATCCCCCTCGCCTGGCCCAGCCCCCTCGTCGACCTCGACATCTGGATCCGCGACCTCTCCGACGCCAACCGGTCCGCGTTGGCCGAGAACATCGCCGTCGTCACCAACATGCTCGGGCAGGGCGGCGTGCTCGGCGCGATCGCCCTCGGCATCGCCGCCATCATCGGCTGGCGGGGCCGCAACGTGCGGCCCCTCATCGCCTTCCTCACCGCCTACGGCATGGCCGGGGCCGTGCTCGTCCTCAAGGACCTCCTGCCCCGCGTCTACCCGCACTGGCCGCGCCCCGCCGCCGGCCCGTACGCCGACGCGGCCCAGTCGGTCCTGTTCACCTCGCTGGAACCGGCCGGGGCCTACCCCTCGGGGCACGTGCTCAACACGATCGTCTGGTACGGGTTCATCATCTTCCTGGTGGGCAGGCACATGCAGGCCTGGCAGCGCGGGCTGCTGCGCTACATCCCCCCGGTGGTCGTCACCTTCTCCACGACCTACCTCGGCTTCCACTGGTTCACCGACACGCCCGCAGGGCTCTTCCTCGGCGTGGTCATCCTCCGCGTCGTCCTGCGCATCCCATGGGACACAGTGGAACTGCCGGTCTGGCTCGAACCCGAGAAACGTTATCGGTAGCGGGGTTCCGTAACGTCCACGCGGTATGTTCAAGGCATGCCCACCCCGCCGCGCGACCGGCCGGCCCTCCAGCGCCGCCTCGGCCTCCCGTCCGCGATCGCGATCGGACTCGCCTCGATGCTCGGCGCCGGCGTCTTCGCCGTCTGGGGACCCGCCGCACTCGCCGCCGGATCCGGGCCCGGCCTGCTCGCGGCCCTCGCGATCGCCGGCGTCATCGCCTACTGCAACGCCCGCTCCTCGGCCCGCCTCGCCGCCCTCTACCCGCAGGCCGGCGGGGCCTACGTGTACGGCAACCGCCGCCTCCACCCCGCGGCCGGGTTCGCCGCCGGATGGGCGTTCCTGGTCGGCAAGACCGCCTCCGCCGCCGCGATGGCGCTGACCCTCGGCGCCTACCTGCTGCCCGAACATCCGCGGGCGCTCGCCGCCGCGGCCGTGGTCGCCTTCTGCGCCATCAACCTCCTCGGCGTCAAACGCACCGCGCTCGCCTCGGCCGTGTTCGCCGCGATCACCCTCGCCGTGCTCGCCCTGATCGTCATCGCCGGGTTCGCCGGGCCCGTGGCCGCGCAGCCGCTCGGCGACACCCACTACTGGGGCGTGCTCACCGCCGCCGGATTCATCTTCTTCGCCTTCGCCGGGTACGCCCGCATCGCCACCCTCGGCGAGGAGGTCGTCGACCCCGAGAAGACCATCCCGCGGGCCGTGCCGATCGCCCTCGGGATCACCTTCGCCGTCTACCTGCTCGTCGCCGTGACCGCCTTGAGCGTCCTCGGCGCAGGGACCCTCGCCGCGTCGACCGCACCGCTCGCCGACCTCGCGGGCGCCAGCGCGCCCGCGATCAAACCGGTCGTCGCCATCGGCGCGGGCGTCGCCGTCGCCGGGGTCCTCTTGAGCCTGCTCGCCGGGGTCGGGCGCACCGCGCTCGCGATGGCGCGCGACCGGCGCCTCCCCGGCGGTCTCGCCGCGGTCTCCGAGCGGTTCCGGGTCCCGTGGGCCGCCGAGCTCGCCGCGAGCGCCCTCGTGCTCATCTTGGTGTCCACACTGGATCTTGCGGGCGCGATCGGGTTCTCGAGCTTCTGCGTCCTGGTCTACTACGCGGTCGCGAACGCCTCGGCCGTCACCCTCGACCGGCGCGCCCCGCTCCCGTGGTTGGGGCTCGCCGGATGCCTCCTCGTGGCCGCGAGCCTGCCGCTCGCCTCAGTGCTCGGCGGCCTGGCCGTGTTCGCGGTCGGAGCGGTCTGGTTCGCGATAACCGAACGCCGGGCCCGGACAATGGACGCCGCATAGCGCGCGCACCGCCATGCCGGTACGTCGTCATCGAATAGCCCGAACCATGAAGCGGGCCAACCGGATCCGGCCCGCCGAGTTCAGCGCTGCGCCCGCCGCTGGTCCCGCGCCGCCTTGAGCCGGCGCACGACCGCCGGCTGCTCCGCGACCGCCTCCGGGTGGTCGATGAGCCGCGCCAGATGCTGGTAGTACCGCTCGGCGGTGAGCTCCAGTTCGTCGCTGATCGCCTGCGTCTTCGCGCCCGACGCCCGCCACCAGCGCGCCTCGAACGCGAGGACCCGCGACTCGAGTGAGGTCAGCTTGCTCTCGGCCTCACGAAGCTCCCGCCCCGAACGCTGCGGCGCAGGCTGTTTCGGCGCCTGCACCGATTGCGACGACTGCACAGGCGACGGCGGTGCCGGTTGCGACGACTGCACGGGCTGTGCCGACGGTGCCGGCGAAGGCTGGGCCGCCGGTTGGGGTGGTGCCGAACGGGAGGAATCGAGCGGCCCGCGCGCGGGCCGCGGCGCGGGCACGAAATCCTCGTCACCTCCCTGGCGCGCACGCGAGACCGACTTGGCGGGGCGGTGGCCGGGAGGCATGGGGTGCTCCTTACTCGATCCAGTCGATGAGGTCGGCGACCGAATCCTTGACGTGGTTCGGCCGGAAGGGGTATCGCTCGACCTCTTCAATAGTGTCAGTGACCCCCGACAGAACGAGGACCGTCTCAAGCCCGGCCTCCAGGCCCGACAGCACGTCGGTGTCCATGCGGTCGCCGATCATCACCGTCGACTCCGAGTGGGCCCCGATGCGCCGCAACGCATTCCGCATCATCAACGGGTTCGGCTTACCCGGGAAGTACGCCTCCGAACCGGTGGCCGCAGTGATCATCGCCGCAACCGCGCCGACGCCGAGCATGAGCCCCTCAGGGCTCGGCCCGGTCGTGTCGGGGTTGGTGCAGATCAACCGGGACCCGGACTTGACCAGCCGCACCGCAGTCGTCAACGCGCCGAAGTCGTAGCGGCGGGTCTCACCGAGTACCACGTAATCGGGACGGTAATCGGTGAGCACGTAACCGATCTCGTGCAGCGCCGTGGTCAAGCCCGCCTCGCCGATCACATACGCCGAGCCCTTGGGCCGCTGCGACTGCAGGAAGTCGGCCGTCGCCATCGCCGAGGTGTAGATCGACTCGACCGGCACCTGCAGCCCGGAGTTCTTCAGTCGCACATGCAGGTCGCGAGGGGTGTAGATCGAGTTGTTCGTCAGGACGAGGAACCGCTTCCCCGCCGACTGCAGCTTCTCGATGAGCTTGTTCGCGCCCGGAACGGGCACCCCCTCGTGGACGAGCACGCCGTCCATGTCCGAGAGCCAGCTGTCGAAGGGTCCAGGTGTAGTCATGCTCAACATCTTGCCATCGCTCGGAGAAAACGACGAGGAGCGGACGTAAAGTGGTGGCCGTGGAGACGGCATTGACGGCCGTGCTCGTCATCGCCGCAGGCGCCATGGCGGGTGCACTCGGCTATTGGACCATTCGAACCGCGAGGAACAAATGAGCGAGCGCGAAGTACCCGAGGAGTTCGCCTCGACCTTCCAGAAGGTCGAGCCCTACCCGTTCGAGGAGACCGACGACCTGCGCCGCGGGCCGAACCTGCACGACGACCTGCTGCCACTGCTGCCGCTGGTCGGACGCTGGCGCGGCAGAGGCCAAGGCGGCTACCCCGACAAGGAGGACTTCCTGTTCGCGCAGGAGATCAGCTTCCTCCACGACGGACGGCCGTTCCTGCGCTACCACGCGCGCTCCTGGATCATCGACGCCGACGGGAAGCCCGTGCGGCCCGCCGCGCAGGAGACCGGCTGGTGGCGCGTGGTGAGCGGCACCGACCCCAAACGCCCCGAGATCGAAGTGCTCCTGGCCCACCCCACGGGCATCCTCGACCTCTACTACGGGCATGTGGACGGCACCCAGATCGAGATCGCCACGGACGCGGTCGTGCGCAGCCCCCAGGCCAAGGAGGTCACGGCCGGCAAGCGGCTCTACGGGATCGTGGAAGGCGCCCTCATGTACGCCCAGGAGATGGCCGCCGAAGGCAAGCCCCTGAGCCCCCACTTGAGCGCGAGTCTCAGTCGGGTGGCCGGCTTAGCCGGGTCTGAATTTTTGTAGTTGCGGGGCGGTCGGGCTGGTGTGCCCGGCCGCCCCGCGCTTCCTCCGCGGAGGAGGAGGGGTCAGGCGATCTGCTTGGCGGGGTTAGAAGTCTCCCGGCCACAGGTCGTCTTCCGGTTTCGCGGCGGGCTGCGTGTGGATCGTGGCCGTGACCGGGCCTTCTCCCGCTTGCAAGAGCAGCTTGAGGATCGCGATCGAGCCCTTCTTGCTGAGGGGCTCGTTGCCGTTGCCGCACTTGGGACTCTGGATGCAACTGGGGCAGCCGAAGCGGCATTCGCAGCTCGCGATCGCCTGCCGCGTGGCGCCCAGCCAGTCCGTCCACTTCCGGAACGCCTGCTCGGCGAAGCCCGCCCCGCCCGGGTGGCCGTCGTACACGAACACCGTCGGCAGCTCCGTGTCCATGTGCGCCGCCGTGGACAGCCCGCCGATGTCCCACCGGTCGCATGTCGCGATCAGCGGCAGCAGGCCGATCGACGCGTGCTCGGCGGCGTGCAGCGACCCCGCCAGGTCGGTGATGCCTTCCAGCGCTTCCGGTTCCACGGTCCACCAGACCGCGACCGTGCGCAGCGTCTGCGGAGGCAGATCCAAAGCCTGGGTGTCGATGACCTCGCCGGAGGGAAGCCGGCGGCGCTGATAGGAGATCACGTTCGACGTGACTTCCACCTCACCGAGGCAGAGGGTCACGTCGCCCATCTCCAGACGCTCCTTCTCCGCCAGGACCTCCAGGTGGGTGATCTCCTGCGCGCTCGTCGTCCACGGGGGTTTCGCCGCGTGCACCAACGCGAGGCCGTCATCCAGGTCCAGATCGTCGACGATGTACGACTCGCCCTGATGCAGGTACAGCGCGCCCCGGTGCACCAGGCGGTGCGAGGCCGCGGCGTCGATCGTGCCGATGAGACGGCCGGTGCTCGTCTCGGCGATGTCCACGCCCATCGGCCCCGACCCCCGCAGGGTCACCTCCGGGCGCTCCGAACCGATCCAGTAGTAGCGCCCCCCAGGGCGTTTGCGCAGGAGCTTCTGCTCGCACAGCTGCTCCGCCACCGCCCTGCTGCCCGGGATCGCCTCCAGATCCGCGTCCCGCAGCGGAAGTTCCTCCGCCGCCAGACACAGATGCCCCGCCAGGACGTACGGGTTCGACGGGTCGCAGACGCTCGCCTCCACCGGGCGGTCGAAGATCGCCTCCGGATGGTGCACCAGGAACGTGTCCAGCGGGTCGTCCTTCGCCAGCATCACCGCCAGCGCCTCGGTGTCGCCCCGGCCCGCCCGGCCGATCTGCTGCCAGAACGAGGCCAGCCGGCCCGGGTAGCCGCAGAGCAGTACCGCGTCGAGGCCCGTGACGTCGATGCCCAGTTCGAGCGCGTTCGTGGTGGCCACGCCCAGGAGGCGGCCTTCGCGCAGGTCGCCTTCGAGGTCTCTGCGGTGTTCGCGCAGGTAGCCGGCCCGGTAGGCGGCGATGCGGCCGGCGGCCGGGTCGGCTCCGAGGCGTGATTTTGCTTCTGCCGCAACGATCTCCGCTCCTCGGCGGGAGGGGACGAAGGCGAGGGTGCGGACGCCTCGGCGTACGAGTTGGGCCAGCATGCGGGCGGTTTCGGAGAGTGTGGAGGCCTGTTGGGGTTCGCCTTCGATCTCGTAGGTGACCGGTTCCCACAGGGCCACGGTCGCTCCCGGGGACGGTGAGGCGTCTTCGGTGACGGCGACCGCGGGGCGGCCGGTGAGGACGGAGAGGGAGGCGGCGGGGTCGGCTGCGGTGGCGCTGGCGGCGATCACGGTGGGGTCGGCGCCGTAGTGCTCGGCGAGGCGCAGGAGGCGGCGGAGGGTGAGGGCGACGTGGGCGCCGAAGACGCCGCGGTAGACGTGGCATTCGTCGACGACGACGTATTTGAGGTTCTTGAGCAGTGAGCGCCACATGCGGTGGCGGGGGAGGAGGGAGTGGTGGAGGAGGTCGGGGTTGGAGAGGACGAGGTTGGCGAAGCGCTGCGCCCATTGGCGGTGTTCGAAGGGGGTGTCGCCGTCGACGATGGCGGGGATGAGGCCGGGGACGGCGAATTCGCTGACGGCGCGGGCCTGGTCGGCGGCGAGGGCTTTGGTGGGGGCGAGGTAGAGGGTGCGTCCTTCGCCGTCTGCGGCGGCTTCGGTGAGGAGGGGGAGGAGGTAGGCGAGGCTTTTGCCGGAGGCGGTGCCGGTGGCGACGACGACGTCGCGGCCTTCGTGGGCGTGGGTGGCGGCGGCGGCCTGGTGGGGCCAGGGGAGGGTGATGCCGGTGTCCGCCAGGGCGCCTCGGACTTCGGGGGGGACCCATGCGGGCCATTCGGTGCGCACCGAGGCGCGGGGCGGGAGGCGGCGCAGGTGGCGCAGTCCTCCGTCCTCGGACTCGAGGGCCGCTATGAGCTGCGCGGTGCGTTGGTCGGCGGGCACTGACCAATGATGCCGCAGTGGTCCGACAAGACGGCCCGCGGCGAGCGTGCGGGTCGGGTGCATCCGCATTTCGGTCATACGCTCCCGGCTCCCCTGCTCTGGGAACGCAGTACGCTTATGGGCCAAGACACAGTGTTCTGCATGCACAGCGAAGACAGGCGGCTCGTTGCAGCGCTCTCGGCGTGCGCGCCGCGGGTTCGAGCCATGACAGGGGAGACGGCGTGAGGGGAACATCAGGCGACGGCGCGGCCGAGCCCGAGTTGGGGCTCAGCCTGTCTGAGGTCGGCGAGTACGCGGTGATCAGCGTGAGCGGCGAGATCGACATGTACACGGCTCCGCAGTTGCGGGAGGCCGTGCGTCAGCTCTCCTCTGAGGGCCGGATGCGGGTCGCGATCGACCTGACGCCGACGGAGTTCTGTGATTCGACGGGTCTGGGCGTGCTCATCGGGGCGCGCCGGCGCCTGTCGGATGCGGGCGGGAGCCTCGTCGTCGTCTGCGCGAATACGCGTATCAGGAAGCTCCTGGACCTGACCGGACTGGACAAGGTGCTCGATGTCCGGGAAGCGGTGCCCGGAGAGTGAACGGCTCCAAGCACGACCGCGCCTCGGGACGGGCCGAGGCGGTGAGCGTCCGGTTCGCCTTCACCCCCGCCGCCGCGTACGTCCGTGCCGCGCGGCTCGTGGCCGCTGATGTGGCCGCGCATGCGGGGGTCGCCACGGGGCTGCTCGACGAGGTGCGTCAGGCGGTCGGTGAGGCCTGCACGCGCGCGGTGTTGCGGCATCGTGACCGGGGGATCGACGACCTTGTGCGCGTAGAATTTTCGATCGGTGATCGTTTTGTTGCGAAAATCACGGATAACGCGCAGGATTTGCGCGCACGTCCGGGCGACCGGATCGGTGCGGGCGTGGCCGGCGGCGGTGCGCGAGCGAACGATCACGACGCGATCGAGGAGGACACCCTCTCGGAGGAGATCACGCTGATCGTCCTCGGCGGACTGGTCGAAGACCTGGTCGTGACCGGTCCCGATGCGGATGGCGGGACGACGGTGAGCATGAGCTGGCCGCTGCCGGGCTCCGGTTCGGCCGCCGATCACTGAGGCCTTCCCCACCCCTGCGGGCCTGCGTGACCGTCCCCACTCGCAAAGCCCTCACATCGTTACACTCCGCACGTTATGTCTGCCGGGCCGTAGGCCCGGCTTTCGGCCGCGCCGTCCTACCCGTCCCGCGGCCCCTGACGTGTTTGCTCTGGCGCGCGGTGCCCCGCGCGCCGACTGCTTGGAGGAACTACATGCATACGTTGCTCGCCAACGGCGACGAGGGCGTAGGCCAGCTCGCGGGCTCGAACCTGAGCCTCGTCGTGGTCGCCGCCGCTCTCGCGCTGGTCGCGCTCGGAGGCGCCGCCGCGCTCGTCAAGAGCATCCTCGCGGCCGGCACCGGCACCGACAAGATGCGGGAGATCTCGGGCGCCGTCCAAGAGGGCGCCTCGGCCTATCTGCGCCGCCAGTTCCGCGCGCTCGGCATCTTCGTCGTGATCGCAGTGGTCCTGCTGTTCCTGCTCCCCGCCGAAGGAGGCACGGACATCCGCATCGGACGAAGCGTGTTCTTCGTCGTCGGCGCGCGTGTTCAGCGGCTTCATCGGCTGGGCCGGTATGGGCCTGGCCACCCGCGCGAACGTGCGCGTGGCGGCCGCGGCCCGCGACGGCAAGCCCACCGACGCGATGCACCTGGCCTTCCGCACCGGCGGCGTGGTCGGGTTCCTCACCGTCGGCCTCGGCCTGCTCGGCGCCTCGGTCGTGGTCTTCGCCTACAACGGCGACGCGCCCGTGGTCCTGGAGGGCTTCGGCTTCGGCGCCGCACTGCTCGCCATGTTCATGCGCGTCGGCGGCGGCATCTTCACCAAGGCCGCCGACGTCGGCGCCGACCTGGTCGGCAAGGTCGAGCAGGGCATCCCCGAGGACGACCCGCGCAACCCGGCCACCATCGCCGACAACGTGGGCGACAACGTCGGCGACTGCGCCGGCATGGCCGCGGACCTGTTCGAGTCGTACGCGGTCGTCCTGGTCGCCAGCCTCATCCTCGGCCGCGCCGCGTTCGGCGAGGTCGGCCTGGTCCTGCCCCTGCTGGTCGCCTCGGTCGGCATCGTCGTGCGCCATCCTCGGCGTCGTCATCACCCGCATGCGGGCCTCGGACGCCAGCGGCCTCACCGCGATCAACCGCGCGTTCTTCATCTCCGCGTTCATCTCCGCGCCCTCACCGCGGTCGCCGTCGTCCTGTACGTGCCCTCCACTGGGAGGAGCTCGGCACCGGCGTCGACGCCGGCGCCATCCCGGTCGGCCCGCAGGTGCTCGCCATCGTCGCGGTCGTCATCGGCATCGCGCTCGCCGCGGCCATCATGTCGCTGACCGGCTACTACACCGACACCCGCTACAAGCCGACCAAGACGGTCTCGGCCTCGACCCGCACCGGCGCGGCCACGAACATCCTCTCGGGCTTCTCGCTCGGCCTCGAGTCCGCGGTCTACACCGCGCTGCTGCATCGCGGCGGCGGTCCTCGGCGCCTACCTGCTCGGCGGCGGCGAGATCCTCGTCAGCCTCTTCGCGGTCGCGCTCGCCGGCTGCGGCCTGCTCACCACCGTCGGCGTCATCGTCGCCATGGACACCTTCGGGCCCATCAGCGACAACGCGCAGGGCATCGCCGAGATGTCCGGCGACGTCGAAGGGCGACGCGGCGCGCACGCTCACCGACCTCGACGCGGTCGGCAACACCACCAAGGCCATCACCAAGGGCATCGCGATCGCGACCGCGGTCCTGGCCGCGACCGCCCTGTTCGGCTCCTACACCGACGCGGTGGCCGGGCCGAAGGCCTCATGGGCGAGGCCCTCCTGGGCGCGCTCAACATCGCCGACCCGGCGAACATCGTGGGCTTCATCATCGGCGCCTCCGTCGTGTTCCTCTTCTCCGGCCTCGCCATCAACGCCGTCGCGCGCTCCGCCGGCGTCCGTCGTGAACGAGGTCCGCGACCAGTTCGCGCGCTTCCCCGGGATCATGGAGGGCACGCAGCGGCCCGAGTACGGCCGCGTGGTCGACATCTGCACCCGCGACGCCCAGCGCGAGCTGGTCACCCCGGGCCTCCTGGCCATCACCGCGCCGATCGCGGTCGGTTTCGGCCTCGGCGTCGGCCCGCTCGCCGCGTACCTCGCGGGCGCGATCGCCGTGCGGCGTGCTCATGGCGGTCATGCTGGCGAACTCGGGCGGCGCCTGGGACAACGCGAAGAAGGACGTCGAGGACGGCGCGCACGGCGGCAAGGGCTCCGAAGCCCACGCCGCGGCCGTGATCGGCGACACCGTCGGCGACCCGTTCAAGGACACCGCCGGCCCGGCCATCAACCCGCTCCTGAAGGTCATGAACCTGGTGAGCCTCATCATCGCCCCGGTCGGTGGTGGTCTACACCCTCGGCGACGGCTCTTCGGGCCCGGTCCGCTGGATCATCGCCGGACTCGCGGTGGCCGTCCTGGTCACCGCGATCATCGTCTCCAAGCGCCGTTCCGCGGTGGTGGAGGCGGGGGAAACCAGCGCCCCGGAGCCGCGTGAGCCGGCGAAGGTGGCCTAGCTCCGGGGCCCGTGGCGACTGCTCCGGCGAGTCGCCGAATCTGGGAGCTTTACCGCGTGTGCCCCGGTCGATCGGACCGGGGCACACCCATACTCAGGGGACGCAATGCGGAAGCGTGAGCTACCGTAACGAATCGAGTGCATTTTCCGAGTGAACGGTGGGAGCAGTGGCGGACATCAAGCGCCTGGTCATCGTGGAGTCCCCGGCGAAGGCCAAGACGATCGCCTCCTATCTCGGCCCCGGCTACATCGTCGACTCCTCGCTCGGGCACATCCGGGACCTCCCGCGCAACGCGAAGGAGATCCCGGCCAAGTACAAGGACAAGGCCTGGTCGCGGCTGGGTGTGGACGTCGACAACGACTTCGCGCCGCTGTACATCGTCAACCCCGACCGGTCGGCCCACGTCAAGAAGCTGAAGGGCTACCTCGCGGAGGTCGACGAGGTCTTCCTCGCCACCGATGAGGACCGCGAGGGGGAGGCCATCGCCTGGCACCTGCTCGAGACCCTGAAACCGAAGGTCCCGGTCAAGCGGATGGTCTTCCACGAGATCACGCCGCAGGCGATCGCCGAGGCGGCCGCGAACCCGCGCGAGCTCAACCAGGACCTCGTCGACGCCCAGGAGGCGCGGCGCATCCTCGACCGGCTCTACGGCTACGAGGTCAGCCCGGTCCTGTGGAAGAAAGTGATGCCGCGCCTGTCGGCCGGGCGCGTCCAGTCGGTCGCGACCCGCATCGTGGTCGAGCGCGAGCGGGCCCGCATGGCGTTCCGCACCGCCGACTACTGGGACGTCACCGCGAGCCTGGCCACGGACGACGGTCGAGCGGTTCAAGGCCACGCTCATCGCCGTCGAACGGCGACCGGGTCGCCTCCGGCAAGGACTTCGACGCCGCCACCGGCCGCGTCAAGGGCAACGTCGTCCACCTCGACGAGTCGGGCGCCCGCGGGCTCGCCCGGCGCCTCGAGGGCCGCGACTTCACCGTCCTCAAGGTCGAGAAGAAGCCGTACCGGCGCAAGCCCTACCCGCCGTTCATCACCTCCACGCTGCAGCAGGAGGCCGGGCGCAAGCTCCGCCTCTCCAGCGCCCAGGTGATGCGGGTCGCCCAGCGGCTCTACGAGAACGGCCACATCACCTATATGCGGACCGACTCGACGAACCTGTCGAACACCGCGATCAACGCCGCCCGCGCGCAGGCCGCCGAGCTCTACGGCGCCCAGTACGTGCCGGCAGAGCCGCGCCGCTACGCCCGCAAGGTCAAGAACGCGCAGGAGGCGCACGAGGCCATCCGGCCCTCGGGCGACCGCTTCAAGACCCCGCAGCAGCTCAAGAGCGTGCTCTCGGCCGAGGAGCACCGCCTGTACGAACTCATCTGGCGGCGCACGCTCGCCTCGCAGATGGTCGACGCCACCGGCAACTCCACGTCGATCCGCACCCGCGCGACCACCGCCGACGGCGAGCAGGCCGACTTCGGGGCGTCCGGCAAGACCATCACGAACCCGGGCTTCCTCCTCGCCTACGTCGAGTCGATCGAGGACGGCGACGCGGACGACGCCGAGAAGCGCCTCCCCGAGCTGCCGAACGCCAGCACCTCGCCGAGCGCGGCCTCGAGGCCGCCGGGCACACCACGCAGCCGCCGGCGCGCTACACCGAGGCGAGCCTGGTCAAGGCCCTCGAAGAGCGCGGCATCGGCCGGCCCTCCACGTACGCGTCGATCATGCAGACCATCCAGGACCGCGGCTACGTCTTCAAGAAGGGCCAGGCGCTCGTGCCGTCCTTCCTGGCGTTCGCCGTGATCGGCCTCATGGAGCAGCACTTCCCGCGCCTGGTCGACTACGACTTCACCGCCGGGATGGAGAACGAACTCGACGAGGTCGCCGCCGGGCAGGAGCAGCGCGATCGAGTTCCTGCGCGCCTTCTACTTCGGCGGCAGCGACAAGGAGGGCACCGTGGCCGCCTCGGGCGGGCTGCGGAACCTCGTCGAGCAGGAGCTCGGCAAGATCGACGCCCGCGGGATCAACTCGATCCCGCTGTACACGGACGACGAAGGACCGCAAGGTCGTCGTCCGCGTCGGCCGCTACGGCCCCTACCTGGAGCGCACCAGCCCCGAGCAGGCCGAAGCCGGCGAGCCCGGCGAGCGCACCTCGATCCCGGAGTCCCTCGCGCCCGACGAGATGACCCCCGAGAAGGGTCGAGGAGCTGTACGAGCTCGGCTCCGGCGAAGGCGAGATCGGCGCCCACCCCGAGACCGGGGAGCCCGTGTACTCGCAAGTCCGGCCGCTACGGGCCGTACGTGACCTCCGGCGAGAAGTCCTCGTCGCTGCTCAGCGGCCAGAAGCTCGCCGAGGTGACCCTCGAGGACGCCGTGCAGCTGCTGACGCTGCCGCGCCTGGTCGGCAAGGACGCCGAGGGCGAGGAGATCCGCACCGGCCTCGGCCCGCACGGGCCCTACGTCAAGAAGAAGCGCGAGTTCCGCTCCCTGGACAACGAGGAGCAGCTGTTCACGCTGACCCTCGACCAGGCCGAGGCCCTGCTGGCGCAGCCGAAGTCGCGCGGGCGCCAGCAGCGCTCGCAGACCCTCCTCAAGGAACTCGGCCCCGACCCGGTGACCGGCAAAGAGGTCTCGCTCAAGGACGGCCGCTTCGGGCCGTACGTGACCGACGGCGAGACCAACGCCTCGATCCGCAAGACCGACTCGATCGAGGACCTGACCATCGACCGCGCCGCCGAGCTCCTCGCCGAACGCCGCGAGAAGGTCGCCTCGGGCGCGGTCCCCGCCAAGAAGACCGCGAAGAAGACCGCGGCCAAGAAGGCCGTGAAGAAGACCGCGGCCAAGAAGACGGCCGCGAAGAAGACCGCCGCCAAGAAGACCACCGCCAAGAAGGCGACCGCGAAGAAGACCGCGGCGAAGAAGACCGCGAAGAAGGCCGCCCCCTCAGAGGAGTAGCCCAGGCCCGCCCGGCGGCCCGCCATCGCACCGCGATGACGGGCCGTCGGTTTGCCCGCATATGTGGTTTATCTGACACCGCAATGCCGCCTGTCACGCCTGAACTCGGCGCGCCCCCTTAAGGTTCAGCCTTCCGTAAACTAAATTCCGCTTAGATGCAACCCGAGGCGGGGGCCGGCGCGTCAAGGCATTGCGGACCGGGGCTCGGTGCTGAGCGGCGACCGTCCGTTGTGGCTGAAGACGGCAATTCTTCGAAAGCGAGTTTCGAGTACATGCGAATCACATTTCTGGTCCGTAACATCTGGGGCATCGGCGGCACCATCAAGACCACCCTCAACACCGCTGAAGCCCTGGTAGACCTGGGCCATGACGTGACCATCGCGTCCTTTGTGAGGCACAAGGAGAAGTCTGACTTCACGATCGATCCGCGGATCAATGTGGTCAGTCTCTGGGACACGCGCAAAGCCGAGGACGGCGGCGAACGCCTTTCTCTCGTGCAGCGGATGCAAGCGAAGCTCCCCTCGTTCCTCGACGCCGACAAAGTGAACAACCAGGGCGAGTCCTCGAAGCTCCTCGACCGCAAGGTCAAGAAATACCTCCACGGCCTTGACACCGACGTCGTCGTGGGCACCCAGGTCTCAGTGAACCTGTACATGGCCGCGTACGGGCGCCCCGACGCGTACGCCATGGTCGCCCAAGAGCACATGTACCTTGACCACTACAAGGCGCCGGTCCGGGCGCGCATCGAGGCCGCCTACCCGAAGCTCGACGCGATCGTCACCATCACCGAGGCCGACGCCGCCGTCTACCACGAGGCCTTCCCCGCCCTCGGCGACAAGATCGTCTGCATCCCCAACTCGATCCCGGCCAGCAGCAAGGCCCCCGCCGAACTGAACGAGCCGCTCATCGTGACCGCCGGGCGCCTCACCGGCATGAAGGGCTTCGACACCCTCGTCCTCGCCTTCGCCAAGATCGCCGACGAGTTCCCCGAATGGAAGCTCACCATCTTCGGGCGCGGCCCCAGCAAGGGCAAGCTCAAGAAGATCATCGCCGACCACCGCCTCGAAGACCGCGTGCTGCTCCCCGGCCCGGTCACGCCGCTCGACGCCGAATGGCAGAAGGCCTCCATCGCCGCCATCCCCTCGCGCTTCGAACCGTTCGGGCTCGTCATCGTCGAGGCCATGGCCGCCGGCCTCCCGGTGGTGTGCAGCGCCGTCAAGCACGGACCGCTCGAGATCATCGACACCGAGCAGAACGGCCTGCTCGTGCCGCCCGCGAAACCGACCGCGCTCGCGAACGCCCTGCGCCGCCTCATGGAAGACCCGGAGCTGCGCCGCAAACTCGCCGACGCCGGCCTGCGCACCGCCAAGCGCTACGAGCCCGGCCAGGTCGTGGGCCTGCACGTGGACGTCTTCGAAAAGGTCATCGGGGCCCGCGTCTAGCCACTGCCCGGCACCACTTGACGGCACCACTTGACACCGCGAACGCGCGGGCCCCGGGCCCGCGCGTTCGTCGTACCCCGAGACCGTAGGGTGTCCGGCAGACGCCAGCCGACCAGCCGAGCAGGAGAGCAGCCGTGCCCGACACGCCACCGACCATCGCGGCGGTCCTCGCCGGCGGCCACGGCGTCCGCATGGGCGCAGGCCTGCCCAAGCAGCTCTTGGAGGTCGCGGGCAAACCGGTCCTCCAGCACACCCTCGAGGCCTTCGAAGCCGCGAACGCGGTGGACCGGATCGTCCTCGTCATGGCCGAAGGCCACCACGACGCCGCCTGGGCCATCGCGAAAGCCGCGAATGTGACAAAACTCTCGGCAGTGATCGCGGGCGGGGCCACCCGCGCTGACTCCTCCGTCGCCGCCATCGCTTGGGCCCGGGCCCAGCCCGACACCACCGACGACACCAAGCTGCTCCTCCACGACGCCGCCCGCATGCTCGTGACCGGCCGGATCATCGCCGACGTGGCCGCCGCGCTCGACGAGCACCGGGCCGTCACCGCCGCGATCCCCTCCGCCGACACCGTGGTCGAAGTCATCGAGGGCCGCATCACCGCCGTCCCCGACCGCTCCCGCCTCGCCCGCGTCCAGACCCCGCAGGGCTTCCACCTGGGCCTCATCAGTGCGGCCCACGCCGAAGCGGGCGCCGACCCCCACTTCACGCCCACCGACGACTGCTCGGTGGTGCTGCGCTTCAGGCCCGGCGTGCCCGTCGTCACCGTCGCCGGCGACGAACGCAACCTCAAGGTCACCGACCCGGCCGACCTCGCGGTCGCCGAGGCCCTGCTGCGCATTTGATGCCGCCCCAGGCCGTCCAAAAGCGACCGCAGCGGTCACCCCCAGTTCCTTCCGCGCGACAGGGCGCACACGCAGGACATTCACATGTGACTCTTTCGTAAACCCTGCGTTAGGCCATGAGTCATCGGACGTTTGACTAGGTAAACTGCACCAATCCATCACCCAAACCGAACGAGGTGGCACTGACATGTCCACGAACATCGTGATCCTCGCGGCCGGCGTCGGCTCCCGGCTCGGCAAGCCCCACCCCAAGCCGCTCACGCCCCTGAACACCGGCGAGACCATCCTGGGCCGGTCGCTGCGCCTGCTCACCTCCCGCTTCAGCCGCCACTCCATCCACCTCGTGGTGGGCTTCAAGAAGGAGATGATCATGGAGGAGGTGCCCGACGTCGGCTTCATCTACAACCAGGCCTACGGCGACACCAACACCTCCAAGAGCCTCCTCAAGGCCTTCAACATCCTCGGCCCCGGCGGCGTGCTCTGGCTCAACGGCGACGTCGTCTTCGACCCCCAGGTCCTCGACGTGCTCCTGCCCCACATCGCCATGGACCGCTCGTTCATCTCCGTGAACACCGCGAAGGTCTCCGAAGAAGAGGTCAAATACACCCTCGGCGCCGACGGCTACATCAACAAGCTCTCCAAGAAGGTTTCCGACGGCGCCCTCGGCGAGGCCGTGGGCATCAACTACGTCTCCGCCGACGACCGCGCCCTCGTCGCCAAGCGCCTCGCCGAAGTCGACGACCAGGACTACTTCGAAGGCGGCATCGAACTCGCCATCGAAAAGGACGGCCTCAAGTTCGAAGCCGTCGACATCTCCCAGCACAACGTCATCGAAGTCGACTTCGCCGAAGACCTCAACAGCGTCAACGAAGCCTTCAAGTAGACCCGACCCACCCGGCAGCCCCACCCCGATTGGCATCGTCGCCGACGCCCCGAAGCCCGACCAACTTTCGAGCAAAGGCACGCGAACTTGTTGAAGAAGCTGCTCAGAACCCAGTCGTTCCTGCCGACCCTGACCGCCGTGGCGGCCCTGGCCGCGGCGGTGGCCGCAGTGGGCCTGCCCTGGCTGACGCTCCTGCTGGCCCTCGTCTCCTTCGGCGGGGTCGCCCGCCGCACGAGTGAGAACATCGCGGCACTCCGGTCGGCCCGCATCGTCGCCTCGACCGCGGTCCTCGTCGAGGTCTGGCAGACCAGCGACTTCGCGCGCTGGCCGCTCCTGCTCGCCGGGACCCTCATCGCCCTGTTCGCGGTCGCCTCCGAGATCGTCAACCGCGCCCTCAACGTGGGCTATCTCCTCACGGTGAACTTCGACGTCGAACGCAGCACCCGCGAACGCTGGTCCACCCCCAGCGCCGTGGTCCGCGTCATGGGGATCCTCGGCGTCCTCTACGTGGTCGCCGCCGCGGTCCCCGATGCGGTCTCGGGCGCCACCGACGGGGTGTTCCTCGCTGTCGCGCTCGCCTCGTTCGCCTGGACCGGCATCGCCTTCCTCGACGGCTACTACCACCGCCGCCGCGTGGCCCATCCCGTCGACGACCGCGTCATGACCGCCGTGACCCGCCTCCAGCCCAAGTACGTGATCGCGTTCGGCGGCGCCCCCGCCTCCGAATACCAGCTCGACATGTGGCTGCCCTACTTCGAGCAGGTCGGCGACCCGTACATGATCATCGTGCGCGACCGCTACCTCCTCGACGGCGTCGCGCGCCGCACCAACGCCCCGATCGTGCTCGTCCCGGCCCAGTCGGTGCTCGACACCATCCTCCCCGAGAGCGTCCGCGCCTGCTTCTACGTCAACCACGCGATGAAGAACGTGCAGCTCATCAAGCTCGACAAGTACCTCCACGTGCAGCTCATGCACGGCGACTCGGACAAGGCCATCAGCCGCAGCCCCGTCTCGCTCATGTACGACCGCGTGTTCGTCGCCGGACAGGCCGGCATCGACCGGTATCACCGCCACGGCGTGGACATCCCGAACTACAAGTTCAAGAAGATCGGCCGCCCCCAGCTCCACGACATCCAGGTGGGCCACCGCGAGAAGGTCGAATCCGACCGCAAGGTGGTGCTCTACACCCCGACCTGGACCGGCCTCACCGCCGACGTCAACTACTCGTCCCTCAAGCAGGGCAAGACGATCGTGGAGGCCCTGCTGCGGCGCGACGTCACGCTCATCTTCCGCACCCACCCCTACACGCGCACCAACGCCGCCTACCAGGCGCTCGCCGAGGAGATCAAGACGCTCATCGCCGCCGACGCCGCCAAGACCGGCCGCGCGCACCTGTGGGGTCCGCAGGCGGAGAAGAAGGTGTCGCTCACCGAGTGCATCAACGCCGCCGACGTGGCGATCTCCGACATCAGCGGCACCGCCTCCGACTGGCTCTACTCCGGGCGGCCGTTCGCGATGACCGACCCGAAGGGCTTCCGCGAGCAGTACCTCGAGCAGTTCCCGCTCGCCAAGGCCGCGTACCTGCTGGAGCCGAAGGCGGAGAACGTGGAGGCGGTGCTCGACGAGCTCCTCGTGGCCGACTCCAAGGCCGCCGTCCGCGCCGAGGTCCGCGAGTACTACCTCGGCGACTTCAAACCGGACGAGCTCGTGGACGTGTTCGTGAGCGAGGTGAAGGCGACCTACGCCGAGCCGGTGCGCAAGACCGCGCTCGGGGAGTCGGCGATCCCCTCTGCCGCACGGATGTAGACCGGTGTGACTGGAGTGGCCGCAGCGACCCTTGAGGGTGACGCAGGGCCGAGCATGCCCGTGTTGCCCCGCCGGGTTTTCGTGAGCGGTTAACCTTGCGATCGACTTCCTCATTTCGATTGGACGGGGTGCCGTGGTAAGCGGGTTGGTGAAAGGCATGGTCCGGCGGATGGTCCCCGCGTCTGTATGGGCGCGGCTGAAGACCCTCCGCAAGGCCCGGAACGACACTGCGAGGGAACGGGCCGAGGCCCGGCTGCGCTCGGGGTGCCAGGCGCGGCTGCTCGCCGCCGACCCCGCGCTGCGCCCGGTCGAGGCGCACGGCGTCTCGCTCGTGGGCCGCCGCGCCGACGCGTTCACGGCTGCCGCCGTCGCCGAGGACCACCTGCGCGCGGTCGTGGGCGCGGCCGATGCCGCCGGCGTCGCCTACTTCATGGTGCCGGGCAAGTCCCCGCTGCGCCACACCGTGGGCATGCGCACCGCCGACCGGCCTGAGTTCCTCGCCTCGCTGCGGGGGCGCACCGAGGGGACCGCGGTCTACCTCGGCAAGCCCGAGGCCGGCGCCTCCGACGAGATCGCGGGCGGCCCCGCCGCCGTCGGCGCCGAACTGCCGAAGCGCATCGCGACCGCGAAGGTCCTGCGCATCGGCGGCCTCGTGCTCGGCCCCGCCGACCAGCTCCTGTCCGGCCTCGAACTCGGCTGCGACGTCGAGTTCTGGGACGAGGCCGACGCCATGCTCGATGACCCGAAGTTCCTGCGCCGCCAGGAGAAGCTCAAGGTCCGCATCCCCCCGGCCATGTTCGCGGGCGCCTGGGTCGCGCCGCGCGCCAACGACGTCGCGGACGTGCTGCCCGCCGAGGCGCGCGTGCCCGCGCACCGGGTGATCGGCGAGCGCAAGTACGACACGTTCGCGCCGTTCAACCGCCGCCTCGTCAATGAGGTCGACTTCCCGATCGACGCCGTCTACATGTGGGTCGACGGCGACGACCCGGTCTGGGCCGCGAAGCGGGCCGAATACACAGGGGACGACGCGCCCCAGCACCTCAGCGGCGCGTCCTGCTTCGTCAGCCGCGACGAGCTGAAGTACTCGCTGCGCTCGCTCCACGCCTTCGCGCCGTTCATCCGCAACGTGTACCTCGTCACCGCGGGCCAGACCCCCCACTGGCTCGACACCGAAGCCCCCGGCATCCGGGTGGTCGACCACGCGGAGATCTTCGCCGACCCCTCGGTGCTCCCGGTCTTCAACTCGCAGGCGATCGAGGCGCAGCTCCACCGCATCCCGGGGCTCTCCGACCGCTACCTCGTCCTCAACGACGACACCTTCTTCCGCCGCCCCGTCCCGCCGTCGAAGTACTTCCACGGCAACGGGATCGCGCTGCTGCCGTTCTCGCCCGCGCAGATCGGCCTCGGCCTGCCGAGCGCCGCCGAGCCCGCCCCCAGCTCGGCGGGCAAGAACGTGCGGGCCCTGCTCGAAGCCGACTTCGACCGGCTCATCGCCTCGAAGTTCAAGCACGTGCCGCACCCGCAGATCCGCGCGGTCGCCGAGGAGCTCGAGGAGCGCTACGCCGACGAGGTCAGGATCACGACCGCCTCGCGCTTCCGCGCCCCCGACAACATCAACTTCGCGACGGCCCTGCACCACCACTACGCGATGTTCACCGGCCGGGCCGTGCCCGGGAACTTCCGGCTCCGCTACATCGACGTCACCGCGCCGAACGCGCCCGAGCACCTCGCCGAACTCGAGGCCGACCGGCTCGTGGACACCTTCTGCCTCAACGACATCGACACCAACGAGGACAACGCCGAACGCATCGACGCGCTCGTGCGCGGCTTCCTGGGGCGGATGTTCCCGTTCCCGTCGCCGTACGAGAAGGCCTAAGACGCCGCGAAGCCCGGCCGCCCCTCGAGGCGGCCGGGCTTCGTCGCGTCTATTGGGCCTGGCGTTCGCGCGGCAGCCGGGTCGGGAACCCCAGCGGCGTCGCACCGCCCGCGGCCGCGACCGTGGCCGGGTGGGGGGCGACGAGCCCGAGCTTGTCCCGCGCGTCGCACAGGTCGGCCAGCTTCTCGTAGGCGCGCGCGCCGAGCAGCTCGGTCAGCTCGACCGCGTACGAGAGGTACACCGGTTCGACAGCGGTGTGCGCGGTCGGCGAAGCGGTGCACCACCAGTCGAAGTCGTGGCCGCCGGGCCCCCACGAGGCCCGGTCGAACTCGGTGATGAGCGTGACCGACACCTCAGTGCCGTCGGCGCGGTGCTCGGTCTTGAAGTCGCGCTTGACCGGCAGCTGCCAGCACACCTCCGGCTTGTACTCCATCGGGTGGACGCCGTCGCGCATCGCCTGCTGGTGCAGGGCGCAGCCGGGCCCGGTGGGGAAGCCCTCGCGGTTGTGGAAGACGCACGCGCCGTCCACGACCCGGGTCTTCTTCGCGGGCTCCTCCTCGCCGTCCTCGTTCTCGAGGGTGTCGTCGACGATGGTGTCCTTCCAGCGCCGGTGCAGCTGCCAGGTCTCGGGCGTGAGCTTCTTGACGATCTGCTTCGTCCGGCTGGATGTCGGCCTCGTCGGTGTAGAACGCCCCGTGGAGGCAGCACCCGTCCGCGGGCTGACCCGCCTCGATGCCCGGGCAGCCGCCCTCGTCGGGGTGCTTGCCGAACACGCACCCCCAACGTGAGAGCAACCACGTCAGGTCGGCCCGGACCATGGTCCGGGAGTCGTCGGGATCGAGGAACTCGACCCATTCGCGGTCGAAGTCCTGCGCCACCTCGTCGGTCATCCGTCCAAGGTACCCGTCCCGCCTTGGTCCTACCGGGACGTAGCGCGCGGCGTACCCTGGTGTCCGTGACCCAGTCCGTCCCGGTTCTGCTGTCGACCACCTCCGTGTACCCGGAGCCCACCGCGGTGGGCTTCGAGCTCGCCGCCGAACTCGGCTACGACGGGGTCGAGCTGATGATCTTCACCGACCGGGTCTCCCAGGACCCCTCGGCCGCCGCCAGCCTCGCCAAGCACTACGGCGTCAAGATCGGCGCGGTCCACGCCCCGTGCCTGCTCGTGACGCAGCGGGTGTGGAGCTCGGACCCGTGGACGCGGCTGCGCCGGTCGGTGCAGGCCGCCGAGTACCTGGAGTCGCCCACGGTGGTCATCCACCCGCCGTTCTCGTGGCAGAAGGAATACGCGTCCAAGTTCTCCACCGTCCTCGACGGACTGCGGGCCCGCTACCCGCACGTGACCGTCGCGGTCGAGAACATGTTCCCGCTCAAGCTCGGCAAGCGCAACCTCGTGCCCTACCGGCCCCACTGGGACCCCACGCGGCACGGCTACGACTCCTACACCCTCGACCTGTCGCACTGCGCCGCCTCGGGCGCCGACGCGATCGCGATGGCCGAGCGCATGGGCAAGGGCCTGCAGACACATCCACCTGTGCGACGGCACCGCGCCCGGCGCCGACCAGCACCTCGTCCCGGGCCGCGGGACCCAGCCCTGCGCCGAACTGCTCGGCTCCCTCGGCGCCTCCGACTGGGACGGGTCGATCACCGTCGAGGTCTCGACCCGCAAGAGCGGCAACCGCTCGCGCCGGTCCGAAGACCTCTACGAGTCGCTGAAATTCGCGCGTGACGCCCTCGGCGCCACCCCCCGCGGTTGACGGCGACACCGCCGACGGTTCACTTTTCATGAAGGCGGCGTTGCCGCTGTATTATCAGGCTCGCACAAACGCGGGTCAGAACAATCTCAAAGGAGGATGGATGCCCGGTCAGCAGCGGCGCTCCGGCCGAGCGCTGGTGGGACGGCTGCTCCCCAGGGGCATCCGCGAGCGGCTGCGCGAGCGCAGCCACCGCAAGGCGGCCCTGCGCCGCCGCGCGGCACTCCTCGCCGCCGATCCCCAGCTGCGGGGCTTCACCATCCACGGCTTCCCCCTCGCGGGCCGCCTGACCTCCCGCTTCACCGCCGCCGAGGCCGCCGAGGCCAACCTGCGCCTCGTCGTCGACTGCCTCGAGGCGACCGGCGCCACCTACTTCCTCGTGCCCGGCCGCTCCCCGTTGCGGCACGTCGTGGGCGTCCTCAAGACCGACAAGAAGGCGTTCCTCGATGCCATGCGCGAGCGCTACGGCGACACCGAGGTCTACGCCGCCAAGGCGAGCTCCGGCGACGACGTGCTCGCCGGCCCGGTCCTCTACGCCGCCGGGGCGCTCCCGCGCTCGGTCAAGTTCGCGCAGACCATGCGCTTCGGCCGGATCCTGCTCGGCCCGAAGGAGCAGGTGCTCGCGGGCGTCGAGTACGGCTGCGACGTCGAGTTCTGGCAGACCGGCGAGGACTTCGCCGCCGACCCCGCGTTCGCGCGCAAGAACGTCAAGCTCAAAGTGCAGGTCCCGCCGTCGATGCTCGCGGGCGCGCTGGTCGCGCCCCGCCCGAACCGCGTCGCCGACGTGCTCCCCGCCGAGGAGCGCACGCAGGCGTTCCGCACCGTGGGCGAGCACAAGTACCCGAGCCTGCGGCCCTTCACGCGCCGCCTCATCGACGAAGTGGACTTCCCCGTCGACGCGGTCTACATGTGGGTCGACGGCAACGACCCGGTCTGGGCCGCGAAGCGCGCGGAGTTCATCAGCGGCACGGGCACCGGCGGCACCGGCACGGGTGCGGGCGCCGAGCACACCCACCTGACCGGGGCCTCGCGCTACACCAGCCGCGACGAGCTGCGGTACGCGCTGCGCTCGCTCCACACCTTCGCGCCGTTCATCAGGAACGTCTACATCGTCACCGCCGGGCAGACCCCCGACTGGCTCGACCCGGAGGCCCCCGGCATCCGCGTGGTCGACCACGCCGAGATCTTCACCGACCCCGCGGCGCTCCCGGTGTTCAGCTCGCACGCGATCGCGACGCAGCTGCACCACATCCGGGGCCTCGCCGACCACTACCTCGTCCTCAACGACGACGTGTTCTTCGGCGTGCCGAGCCAGGCCGAGAAGTTCTTCCACGCCAACGGGGTCGCGCGGCTCCCGTTCTCGCCGCTCCAGATCGGACTCGGCACCGCCCGCGCCGAGGACTCGGCGCCGAACTCGGCGGGCAAGAACGTGCGGGCCCTGCTCGAATCCGACTTCGAACGGTTCATCACGAGCAAGTTCAAGCACATCCCGCACCCGCAGCTGCGCGAGGTCGCCGTCGAGCTCGAGGCGCGCTACCCCGAGCCGGTGGCCGCGACCGCCCGCTCGCGCTTCCGCGACCCCGCCGACATCGAGTTCGCCGCGATGCTCCACCACCACTACGCGATGCTCACCGGCCGCGCCGTGCCCGGCGCCTCCAAGCTCAGCTATGTGGACATCTCCCACGACGACGCCGCGCGGCAGCTCAAGACGCTCGCCGCCGGCCGCGACGCCGAGTACTTCTGCCTCAACGACGTCGACACGCCGCCCGACCGCGAAGCCGAGATCAACGCGATGGTCCGCGGCTTCCTGGACCACTACTTCCCGTTCCCGTCACCGTACGAGAAGACCTGATCAGACCCCGCGGCCACCGTGCCCCGCCGGACCGCGAACGCGCGGCACCGGCCCCGCGCCGCCTCGGTACCATCGACGGCGCGTCCACACCTCGGCCGCATCCACCAGACCGATCCACCAGTACAGGGGGCCACGTGCCAAGCGACAACCAGGGGTTCATCCCCCCCGCCAAACCCCACATCGGCGAGGAAGAGATCGAGGCCGCGGTCAGAGTGCTGCGCAGCGGCATGGTCGTGCAGGGCCCCGAGGTGGCGGCCTTCGAGGACGAGTTCACGAAGGTCTCCGGCACCGAGCACTGCGTCGCGGTGAACTCGGGCACCTCCGCCCTCCAGCTCTCCCTGATGGCCATGGGCGTGGGCCCCGGCGACGAGGTCATCGTGCCCTCGTTCTCCTTCGCGGCGAGCGGCAACGCGGTCCGCCTCGTCGGCGCCGAGCCGGTCTTCGCCGAGATCGAGGCCGACTCGTTCAACATCGACCCCGACTCGGTGGCCGCGCTCATCGGCCCTAAGACCGTCGCGATCATGCCGGTGCACCTGTACGGCAACCCCGCCGACATGACCCGTCTCACCGCCCTCGCCGAGCAGCACGGCCTCGCGATCCTCGAGGACGCCTGCCAGGCCCACGGCGCGCAGGTCGACGGCAAGCCCGTCGGCTCCTTCGGCAAGGCCGGGACGTTCAGCTTCTACCCGACCAAGAACATGCACTCGCTCGAAGGCGGCATGATCTCCACCGACGACGCCCAGTTCGCGCGCACGCTGCGCCTGCTGCGCAACCAGGGCATGGAGCAGCGCTACGCCAACGAGATCGTCGGCGCGAACATGCGCATGACCGACGTCGCCGCCGCGATCGGCCGCGTCCAGCTCGGCCGGCTCGAGGAGTGGACGGAGCAGCGCCGCGCCAACGCCGCGCGCTTCGACGCCGAGATCAAGACCGTGCAGACCCCGCCGGTGGCCGCGGGCGCGCGCCACATCTACCACCAGTACACCGTGCGCGTCGAAGGCGACCGCGACGGCGCCCTGGCGCGGCTCAAGGAGGCCGGGGTCGGTTCCGCCGTGTACTACCCGACGCCGATCCACAAGCTGATCCCTTACGCCCACATGGACGTCGACCTGCCGGTGACCGACCGCGCGGCCGCCGAGGTCCTCTCGATCCCCGTCCACCCGTCGCTGACCGAAGGCGACATCGACCGCGTCATCGCCGCGGTGAACGCATTGGAGCTCCAGCCGTGACCGAACAGCTTCGTGCCGGCTTGATCGGCATGGGCGCGATGGGCCGCAACCACGCCCGCGTCCTCAACTCGCTGGAAGGCGTCGAACTGGTGGCCGTGGCCGACCCGATGGCGTCGGCTTCGGCCGTGCCCTCGGGCGTGCAGCTGGTGCAGGAGGTCGAGCAGCTGATCGCGCTCGGCATCGACTACGCCGTGGTCGCCTGCCCGACGATCTTCCACGAGCCGATCGGCCTGGCCCTGGCCGAGGCCGGGGTGCACGCGCTCATCGAGAAGCCCCTGGCGAACACCGCCGAGGCCTCCAACCGGCTCGCGGCGGCCTTCGAAGCCCGCGGCCTGGTCGCGGGCGTGGGCCACATCGAGCGGTTCAACCCGGCGATCGCCTCCCTGCGCGAGCGCCTCGAAGCGGGCGAGCTGGGGGAGATCCTCCAGGTCGTGACCCGCCGCCAGGGCCCGTTCCCGGGCCGCATCGCCGACGTCGGGGTCGTCAAGGACCTCGCCACGCACGACATCGACCTCACGGGCTTCGTGACCGGCCAGACCTACCGGACGATCAGCGCCCAGACGATCTCGCGCTCGGGCCGCGAGCACGAGGACATGATCGCGGCCGTCGCGCAGCTCTCGGGCGGCACGATCGCGAACCACTCGGTGAACTGGCTGTCCCCGTTCAAGGAGCGCACCACCGTCGTCACCGGCGACAAGGGCTGCTTCGTGGCCGACACGCTCACCGCGGACCTCACGTTCTTCGCCAACGGCGTGGTGGACACCGAGTGGGAGGCGCTGTCGAACTTCCGCGGCGTCTCCGAGGGCGACATGATCCGCTACGCGATCCGCAAGCGCGAGCCGCTCCTGGTCGAGCACGAGAACTTCCGCGACGCCGTCTCGGGCAAGTCCCACGACATCGTCGACATGCGCATGGGCGCGACCACGGTGGCGGTCTCGGAGT
The DNA here is from genome assembly GCA_963740955.1 of uncultured Actinomycetota bacterium. GTDB lineage: Bacteria > Actinomycetota > Actinomycetes > Mycobacteriales > Micromonosporaceae > Glycomyces. Next base: position 608,473 of record CAVUGC010000019.1, on the reverse strand, counting down.
CGATGCTCCGCTCGGCGGCCACCGGCGAGACGATCGTCCTGGACGGCGCTCCCGCGTCATGACCGAACGCCCCCTCGACGTCACGGCGGTCGCCGTCGTCGCAGACGATCTGCCGCTCGCGGCAGATCGCTTCGAACGCCTCGCCGCGCAGACCTTGGGCGCGGGGCGGTTCGAGGTGATCGCGGTGACCTCCGGCGCCGACGGGGCGGGCGACGAACTCGACCGCTTCGCCGAGAAGCACCCCGAGGTGTTCCGAGTGGTCCGCTCGGAGCACTCGGGCACGGCGGCGCTCGGCGCCGCACTGGAACGCGCTCAGGGCCGCTACGTGAGCCTCCTGGGCCCCGGCGACGTCTTGGGGCCGGACGCCCTGGAGCGGCTCGTGAGGGCCGCTGACGAGGCGGGCGCGGACGTCCTGGTGTGCGGCGAGGCCGCGGCCGAGACGGCCGCGTTCGGCACCGAGGTGCACGCGCGGGGCCTCGCGTCCGCGAGGCTCTTCAGCCGGGCCCTCATCGAAGCCGCTGACCTGCGCCTTCCCGAAGACGACGAGCTCGGCGCGGTCGAGCGGTTCGCTCTGGGCGCCATGGCGAAGGCCGAGAAGATCGTCGTCGTGGCCGAGGCGGCGGCGTTCCCCGCCGCGCCGCGGCCCGAGGCCGCCCCGCCGCAGTGGATCGCGGCGGCCGAGCGGCTCGCCGCCGCCGCGGACGAGCTCCTCGAAGGCGAGGGGCGCGAGGAGGTCCTCCACCGCGTGTTCGCGCACGAGATCGCGGCGGCCCTGGACCCGCGGGCCCTGGAGCTCGACGCGTTCGCCCGCGCCGAGCACTGGCGGGCCGTGGCCGACTTCGCGGACGCGCGCCTCACCGAGCCGATCCGGCGCCGCCTGCCCACCGAGCTGCGGGTGCGCGTCTCCCTGGCCCAGCACCGCGACCTCGAACTGCTCGAGGCCGCACTGGCCCAGGACGCCCCGCCGCTCCTGCTCGAGGACGGGCGCCTGTACGTGCGCTACCCGGGGTTCCGGGCGGCCGGCGCGGACCTGCCCGACGCGTGGTTCGAAGCGGCGGGTGTCACGGGCGCTGCAGAGCGCGTCACCGACCGCCTCGCTCGCGGCGTCGAACCCCGCTATCTGGTGTGGACCGGCGTCAAACGCGCCGACTACCGCATCGAGTACTCGTTCGCGCTGCCCGTCGAGGGCATCGACGCCGGCGCCGTCAGCGTCGGCGCGGTCCGCATCGAGGACGGCGGCCAGGTCGCCCCGCGCGCCGCGCGCGCCGAGGCCCCCGCGGTCGAAAGCGCGGTCGAGATCGCGGCCGAGACCGAGATCCGCGCCGAGGACGGGACCGCGATCGTGACCGCCCGCCTCCTCGTCCCCGACTTCACCGACCGGCCGGTGGGCCGCTGGTCGCTGCGGGTGGCCGTCACGATCGGCGCCGTCGCCTACGACCTCCCCCTCAAAGCGCCCGCGGGGTACGTCCGCAAGGAGGGCATGCTCCGGGGCGTCACCGTCGAGTGGGGCCCCAAGCGGAGCCTCGTGGTGCGGGTGCGCGAGCGCGCGACTTTTCGGGGGGTCTCGCGACTCAAAGGGCTCCTGTCGGATAAGTTACGAAGCGGCTTCACCTCACTGATCAGGGCGAAGCCACGAGCCGAGAGTCGAGCCGGGCGACGGGGCGAATCCGACACCGACACTTCCTTCGGGGTTCAGTCCTCGTTCATTCCGAACTGCCTAGCTATAGCTTCAACGACTGACATTCAGAAGGGGTCCCGTGGATATCTGTGTAGTCGCCCTGGGGAAGATCGGGTTGCCGCTGGCGGTCCAGTTCGCCGCGAAGGGGCACCGAGTCATCGGCGCGGACGTGAACGCGCGCACCGTGGCCGCCGTGAACGACGGCGTGGAGCCGTTCCCCGGCGAGTACCGGCTCGCTCAACTCCTGAAGGACAACGTCGCGGCGGGGAACCTCAAAGCCACCGCCGACACCACCGCCGCGGTCGCCGCCGCTGACGCGGTCGTCATCGTGGTGCCCCTGTTCGTGGATGCCGAGGGCGTCCCGGACTTCGGCTGGATGGACGCGGCCACCGAGGCGGTCGCCAAGGGCCTCAAGCCCGGCACCCTCGTCTCCTACGAGACGACCCTGCCGGTCGGCACCACCCGCGAGCGCTGGGCGCCGATGCTCGAGGCCGGTTCGGGCCTCAAGGCCGGCGAGGACTTCCACCTCGTGTTCAGCCCCGAGCGGGTGCTCACCGGCCGCATCTTCGCCGACCTGCGCCGCTACCCGAAGCTCGTGGGCGGCATCGACGACGCCTCCGCCGCGGCCGGCGTGGCGTTCTACGAGGCCGTGCTCGACTTCGACGAGCGCGACGACCTGCCCCGCCCCAACGGCGTGTGGGACCTCGGCTCCGCCGAGGCCTCCGAGATGGCCAAGCTCGCCGAGACCACCTACCGCGACGTCAACATCGGCCTGGCGAACCAGTTCGCGAAGTTCGCCGGCAAGCAGGGCCTCGACGTCATGAAGGTCATCGAGGCCTGCAACTCGCAGCCCTACAGCCACATCCACCGCCCCGGCATCGCCGTGGGCGGCCACTGCATCCCGATCTACCCGCGCATGTACCTGTGGAACGACCCGGACGCCAGCGTGGTGCGCGCGGCCCGCGAGGCGAACGCCTCGATGCCCGCCTACGCGGTCGACGTGCTCGCCGCCGCCTACGGCGACCTGTCGGGCGCGAACGTCCTCGTCCTCGGCGCGGCCTACCGCGGCGGTGTCAAGGAGACCGCGTTCTCGGGAGTGTTCCCGCTGGTCGAGTCCCTGCGCGCGAGCGGCGCCGTTCCCTTTGTGTCCGATCCGATGTACACTGCAGCGGAGTTGGAGGCCGAAGGGCTGCCCGCACACCGCGGCGAAGCGGTGACCGCGGCGGTCGTGCAAGCCGACCACGACGAGTACCGCGCCCTGTCACCTTCCGACCTGCCCGGGGTGTCCGTCCTGCTGGACGGCCGCCGCATCACCGACCCGGAAGCGTGGACCGGCCACCGCCACATCGTGCTCGGCAGTCAGGCCCGTTCCCCGGGCCCGTCCGCCCGGAAGGATCAGGCATGGAGTCCCAGCCCAGCCCCCGTCGTGTCGTCATGGTGGTCGCGAACCGCATCGACGGCGACTCGCGCGTCCAGAAGGCCGCGCAGTCCATGGCGGAGGACGGGTGGGACGTCCACCTGGTCGGCTTCTCGGCCGCCGGCAAGGAGGAGAAGTTCCGCCAAGGGGACTACACCGTCCACAAGTGCCCCCTGCCGGAGCTGACCCTCCCGCCGACGCTGCGCCGTCGCATGGCGAAGCTCCGCTTCCCGCTCGCTTACGCCACAGCCGAGCGGGCCGAGGAGGCGCCGCTGCGCGTCCAGGCCGACTGGATCGAGCTGGAGGCCCTGGACAACGAGCGCCGCGGCGGCGCCCTGATGCGCGCCCTGCGCCGCGCTGGACGCAAGGTGCACCGCGGGGCGCTGCTGCGCCGCGTGGCCCAGACCGAGGCGCGGGAGCGCTTCATGGAGGTCGAGGACGGCCGGCTGGAGCGCATCGAGCGCCGCTGGTGGATCCTCCTGTTCGGCGACCGGGCGTGGAAGCGCCTGGACCTCAACACGATCCGCATCGAACTGGCGCTGCGCCCGAAGATCCTCAAGCTCAAGCCCGACCTGCTGCACGCCCACGACCCGTACCCGCTCGGGATCTGCGCCCGGGCGGCCGCGCGCATGCGCGGCAAGGGCCGGAACGTGAAGATCCTCTACGACGCGCACGAGTTCGTGCCGGGCTTCGACGCGCTCGGCCCCGACCGCCTCGAGGCGCTCACCCGCTACGAGCGCCAGTACATGCCGTATGCCGACGCGGTGGTCACGGTCTCGCAGCCGCTCGCGAAGCTCCTCCAGGAACGCCACGGCCTCGACCGCGAGCCGTCGGTCGTGCTGAACACGCCGCTGACGGCCGACGCCGAGCGGCCCCACCCGGGCGACATCCGCTCCGCGTGCGGCCTGGACGACGACGTGCCGCTGGCGATCTACTCCGGTTGGGCCTCACCGGAACGGCGCATCGAGGTCATGATCGAGGCCGCCCGGCACGTGCCCGAACTGCACCTGGCGTTCCTGGTGAGCCGCCACAAGAACCCGTACGTGCAGTCGCTCAAGGCCCTCGCGAAGACCTACGGGATGGCCGACCGCGTCCACTTCCGCGGCTACGTCCACTACGCCGACCTCCCGAAGTTCCTGGAGACGGCGGACATGGGCATCCACCCGATGCAGACCGGGCCGGTCAACCACGAGATCGCGCTCCCGAACAAGTTCTTCGAGTACTCGCACGCGCGGCTGCCGCTGATCGTCTCGAACGTGGCCACGATGGCCGCCGAGGTGCGGCGCCTGGGCAACGGCGAGGTGTTCACCTCCGGCGACGCCGAGAGCCTGGCGGCCGCGATCCGGAAGGTGCTGGCCGACACCGAGGGCTACCGCCGCGCCTACCGCGACCCCGCGCTGCTCTCGGAGTACAGCTGGGAACGCCAGGCGCGCCACTACTCGGCCCTGTACGAGCAGCTGCTCGGCCCGCTGCCGCGTACGGCGCCCGCCATCGAGGCCGCCAAGGACGACCTGCGCGAACGCACCGGCACCGACGAAGCCCGGCCGATCGTCGCGATCCTCGACGACGAGTCCGGCGACCAGGCGTGGACCCGGACCGCCGTGCGCGGACTGGCCTCCCGGCCCGACCTGCGCACCGTCGTCGTCTGCCCCGACCCCGACCGTCTCGCCGCGTACGCCGACCTCGCCGATCTCGACGACAGTGCCGTGGCCGCGGTGCCCACGGGCCCGATCGCGGCGTTCCTCGCCACCGCGGCCGCGGTCGTGCTCCCCGCGGGCCGCGACGACGCCCTGCCGCCGTACCTCAACCTCGCCCTGACCGCGGGCGTCCCCGTGGTGGTGCCCGCGACCTCGGCCGGCATCCGGTTCTGCGAGCGCCACCGGGTCGGCGAGACCGCCCGGACCGACGACCCGGGCGCCGTGGCCGCCGCCGTCAAGCAGCTCCTCGACGACCCGTACCGGGTCAGGAACGTCAGGGCCCGTTCGCGGCTGGGCTCGGCCACGCCCTGGCCGAGACTCGACCCCGCGAGCGCCGTGCGCCTCGGGCTCGGCCCCGTGAACAGCGCCGGGCAGCTCTCGGAGCTCGCCAGGGCCGTGAGCTGGAACCGCCCCGACACCACCGTCGAACTGGTGGCGCTCGAGCCGCGTTCGGTCTTCCACTACCCCGCGGACGAGTATTTCGCGAAGGAGCGCATGGGCGACCGCGAGTTCCAGCAGGAGCGGATGCGGCGGGTGCTCGACGACTACACGCACCTGCTCTCGGACGCGACCAGGCCCGTGTTCGGGTTCCGCCACGGCCTCGACATCCTCGCGGACCTGCCGGCCCTGAACGAAGCGGGTGTGCAGACGGCGCTGCTGTTCCACGGCAGCGACGTGCGCGACCCCGACGCGCATCTGGCCCGCCACGAGTTCTCCGCGTACCGCGAGGCGCCGCCCGAGACGCTCGAGCGGCTTCGCCACCTGACCCCGCGCAACCGGGCGATCGCGGCCGAGTCGGGGCTGCCCTTGTTCGTGACCACGTTGGATCTGCTCGACGACGTGCCCGAGGCGCGGTGGCTGCCGCTCATGGTGGACGTGGACCGCTGGTACTGCGATGCGCCGGTGATGGAGCGGGCCCGCCCGGTCGTGCTGCACGCGCCGTCGAAGCGCTGGACCAAGGGCTCGAACGCGATCATCTCGGTGCTCGAGGGGCTCGACGCGGCGGGGAAGATCGAGTTCCGGCTCGCCGAGGGCCTGCCGCCGGCGAAGATGCGCGACCTGGTGCGCGGGGCCGACCTGGTGGTCGATCAGCTCGCGATCGGCTGCTACAGCACGTTCTCGGTGGAGGGCATGGCCGCCGGGAAGCCGGCGATCGCGTATCTGCATGAGGCGACGGCCGAGCGGGCGGGGGAGGCGCCTCCGGTGGTCCATGCGACGGTGCCCACGTTGGAGGAGGTCGTGGTCGCGCTCGTGGAGGACCGGGACCGGGCCCGCGAGATCGGGCGCGAGTCGCTGCGGTTCGCCCGCCGGATGCACGACGGCCGCGCCGCCGCCGAGGCGCTCAGGGAGTTCCTGGAGCGCTGAACGCCCGCGCGAAGCGCTCCGTCCGTTCGGCTTTGATCTTGACGCTTGTTCGCATTTCCCGCCCGGGTCGGACGTCGCGGTTATAAATTGATCGCACCATGTCCGCTGCTCCTGTGAACCGCCGTACGGCCGCCGGTGCTCCGGCCGCCGGTACGGCGTCGACCTCGGGAGCCGGTGAGGCTCGAGCGCGAGGGGGTGCTTCGGTCGTGAGGACGAAGACAGGGCCGGGCCGCGTGCTGATGGTGGTCCCCAATCGCATCGACGGTGACTCGCGGGTGCAGAAGGCCGCCGCTTCGATGGCCGAGGCGGGCTGGGACGTGCACTTGATGGGCATGTCGGACACCCCCAAGAAGCAGCGCTACGAGCAGGACGGCGCGAAGATCCACAAGATCCCGCTGCCGACGCTCGACGTCCCCAAGACGCTGCGCCGGCGCCTCGCATCCGTGTGCTTTCCACTGGCCTACGGCAACAAGGAGCGCGCGAAGCAGCGCGAGCGCCGCATCAAGCTCGGCTGGATCGAGCTGGAAGCGCGCGCGCTCGAGCGCGGCGGTCGCGACGGACTGCTGCGCCCGCCGCGAATCGCCCGCCGGGTCGGGCGCAAGGTGCAGCGGGTCTGGATCGCCCGCCGGGTGGCGCAGACCGACGCCCGTGACGAGTTCCTCCTGCGCGGGCAGGGCCGGTTGGAGCGGATCGAACGCCGCTGGTGGACGCTCCTCCTCGGCGACCGGGCCTGGCAGCGCCTCGACGGCACCTTCCACCGCCTCGAACTGGCGTTCCGTCCCGAGATCCTGCGGTTGCGGCCGGATCTGATCCACGTGCACGACACCTTCCCGCTCGGCGTCTGCGTCCGCGCCGCCGACCACATGCGCGTGCGCGGCAAGGACGTCAAGATCCTCTACGACGCCCATGAATTCGTGCCGGGCTTCCCCGACATCGGCAACGCGAACCGCTGGGAGGCGCTCGAGCGATACGAGCGCCGCTACATGCAGCGGGCCGACGCGGTCGTCACGGTCTCGGAGCCGCTTGCGGACCTCCTCCAGGAACGCCACGGCCTCGCCCGGCGTCCCTCGGTGGTGCTGAACACGCCGGCCGGGTTCGGCCCGGCCCGTCCGCACCCGGGCGACATCCGCAGCGACTGCGGTCTCGGCGACGACGTGCCGCTGGCCGTGTACGCGGGCTGGGCCGCTCCGGAGCGTCGGATCGAGGTCGTCATCGAGGCCGCCCGGGAGATCCCCGAACTGCATCTCGCCTTCCTCATCACCCATTCGCGGCAGAAGACCCCGTACGGGCGTTCGCTGGTCGCGCTCGCCGAGGAATACGGCCTGTCCGACCGGGTCCACTTCCGCGGCTACGTGCACTACGCCGACCTTCCGGCGTATCTGGAGACGGCCGACGTCGGCGTCTACCCGCTGCAGACCGGCCCCGTCAATCACGAGATCTCGCTGCCGAACAAGTTCTTCGAGTACGGGCACGCGCGGCTGCCGCTGGTGGTGTCGAACGTGGCGACGATGGCCGCGGAGGTTCGGCGTCTCGGCATCGGCGAGGTCTTCACCTCGGGCGATGCGGTGAGTTTCGCGGCGGCGATCGCGAAGGTCCTCGCGGACGGGGACCAGTACCGGCGGGCGTACCGCGATCCGGCGCTGCTGTCGGGGTACAGCTGGGAGCGGCAGACGCTGGAGTACACGCGTTTGTACGAGTCGCTCATCGGTCCCGCGCCGCGCCCGGTGGCGCCGGTGCCTTCGGCCCGTGACGAACTGCGGGAGCGCAGCAATGCCGAGCCGGGCGTCCCGGTGGTCGCCGTCCTGGATCCGGGGGTCGACGACGCCTGGACCGATGCGGCGATCCGCGGCCTCGCCGGCCTCAACGGCGTTCGCACCGCGATCGTGTGCCCCGATCCGGCCAGGAGGGACCGTTTCGACGGTGCCGCCGAGGGCGCGGTCGCGGTCGTGCCGACCGGGCCGATGGCCTCGTTCCTCGCCACCGCTGCAGCGGTCGTCCTGCCGCGGGCCGAGCGCGGCGACACGGTCTCGCCGTACCTGGCTTCGAGCCTCGACGCGCGGGTGCCGGTGATCGTGCCGGCGTCGCCGTCGGCGAAGCGGATCACCGAGCGCCTGGGCGCCGGCCTGGTCGTGGAGGCCACGCCGGCGGCGGTGGCGGAGGCCGCCGAGCGCCTGCTCACCGGCGCCCGTCCCAGCGCGAATCCGCGGGTGCGGGCCCGCCTCGGTTCGGCCACGCCCTGGCCGCCTCTGGCCGAGACCGCGATCCGGCTGGGCCTGGGGACGGCGAACTACGCCGGGCAGCTCGCCGAGATCGCGAGAGCGGTGAGCTGGCATCGCGCCGACACCAGCGCCGAGGTGGTGGGCGAGGCGAACCATTCGGTGCTGCGTTTCCCCGCGGACCGGTCGTTCGCACGCGAGGAGCAGGCCGATCCGTCGTTCCAGGAGGAGCGGATGCGGCGCGTCCTCGACGACTACACGCACCTGGTGGTCGACGCGCTGAAGCCGGTCTTCGGCTGGCTGCACGGCACCGATGTCGCCGGGGACCTGCCGGTGCTGCGCGAGGCCCGCGTCCGCACGGCGCTCCTGATGCACGGCAGCGAGGTCCGCGACCCCGATGCCCATCTGGAACGGCACGAGCATTCGCCGTTCCGCCAGGCCCCGGACCAGGTGCTCGCCGCGCTCAGGGACACCACGCGGCGCCACCGCGAGATCGCCGCCGACTCGGGTCTGCCGCTGTTCGTGACCACGCCGGACCTCATCGACGACGTGCCGAAGGCCCGCTGGATCCCGCTGACGGTGAACGTGGACGCCTGGTACTGCGACGCACCCGTGATGGAGCGGGCGCGCCCGGTGGTGCTGCACGCGCCGTCGCGGCGGTGGACCAAGGGGACGGACGCGGTCGTGCCCGCCCTGGAGCGCATGCACGAGGCCGGCGTGATCGACTTCCGGCTCGTCGAGGGCCTGGCGCCCGCGCGGATGCGGGAGCTCGTGTGGGGCGCCGACCTCGTGGTCGACCAGGTCGCGATCGGCAGCTACGGCGCGTTCGCGTGCGAGGCGATGGCCGCCGGGAAACCCGTGATCGCCTACCTGTGCGCGTCCGCGGCCGAACGCATGGGCGGGGCGCCGCCGGTGGTGAACGCGACCGCGGCGACGCTGGAGGACGCGATCATCTCGCTCTTGGACGACCGCGACCGGGCCCGCGAGATCGGGCTCGAGTCCCAGCGGTTCGCCCGGAAGACGCACGACGGCCGCGCCGCCGCCGAAGTCCTCAAGGAGTTCCTCGAAAGCTGACGCGGCCGTCGTATCGGTCAGTTCGCGTGCTCCTCGAGCGCGCGCACCACGGCGGCTCCGGCCCGGCCGTCCCCGTAGGGCTCGCCGAGCCCCGCCGTCGGGGGCCGGGCGGGTGGCGATCGCGTGCCACTCGTCCTTCGGCAGCCGGTCGGGCCGCGCCACGAGCACGTTCCAGCCGCCTTCGAGGGTCTCGACCCATTCGGTCTCGGTGCGCAGCGTGGTGCAGGCGCGGCCGAGCAGGTACGCCTCCTTCTGGAGGCCGCCCGAGTCGGTGACCACGCCCGCCGAGGCGAGCACCGCGGCCACGAGCCGGCGGTACGGCAGCGGCTTGCCCACGGCGAGCGCGCCCTGGTTCAGCTTGAGCCCGTACTGGTCGGCCTTGGCCTGCAGGCGCGGGTGGGCCAGGAGCGCCACCGGGACCGGCAGGCCCGCAAGCGATTCGATGAGCGCGGCGAGCAGCTCGGGGTCGTCGGTGTTCTCGGCCCGGTGCAGGGTCGCCACGAGGAACGGCTGCGCGGGGTCGATCCCGGCGGGCAGTTCGGGGCGCTCGGCGGCGGCCAGCACCGCGTCGCGCGTGTGGAAGCACACGTCGACCATCACGTCGCCGACGTTGACGGCGCGGTCGGCCAGGCCCTCGTTCGCCAAGTGCCGCAACAGCCTCGGCGGTGGGGGCCAGGAGCAGGTCGGCGCAGTGGTCGGTGAGGACCCGGTTGTGCTCCTCGGGCATGCGCCGGTTGAACGAGCGCAGGCCCGCCTCGAGGTGCGCGACCGGCAGGTGCTGCTTGACCGCCGAGAGCGCGCCCGCGATCGTGGAGTTGGTGTCGCCGTAGACGAGCACCCAGTCCGGTCGCTCGGCGTCGAGGATCGGGTCGATCGCGGCGAGCATCGCACCGGTCTGGGCGCCGTGGCCGCCCGAGCCGATGCCGAGGTGGAAGTCCGGTTCGGGGATGCCGAACTCGGTGAAGAACACGTCCGAGAGCTCGGCGTCGTAGTGCTGCCCGGTGTGGACCACCACGTGGCGGTGCGCGGTGCCGGCGAACGCCTTCGCGACCGCGCCGAGCTTCACCAGCTGCGGGCGGGCGCCGACGATGCTGACGACCTTCACTCGCCCGCCTCGGTCAGCCCGGTCTCGGTCTCGCGGTAGCGGTCGCCGGTGGCCGGGTCCTCCCACAGGCCCTCGCCCGCCTCGCGGAGCTTCTCGCCCGAGCGGCCCACCCAGCCGGCGCGGCGGGCCGGCACGCCCATGACGAGCGCGAAGTCCTGCACGTCCTTGGTGACCACGGCACCGGCCGCGACCATCGACCAGCGGCCGATGCGGACCGGCGCGACGCATACGGCGCGGGCGCCGATCGAGGCGCCCTCGGCGACGTCGACGCCCACGGCCTCCCAGTCGGAGGCGCTCTTCTTCTTGCCGTCCGCGGCGACCGCGCGCGGATTGTGGTCGTTGGTGAACACCGCCGCGGGGCCCACGAACACGCCGTCGGCCAGCCGCGCCGGCTCGTACACCAGCGCGTAGTTCTGGATCTTCACGTTGTCGCCGATGCGCACGCCGGTGCCGATGTAGGCGCCGCGCCCGATCACGCAGTCGGTGCCGAGCTCGGCGTTCTCGCGGATCTGGGCGAGCTCCCAGACGGAGGTGCCGTCGCCGACCTTCGCGGTCTCGTGCACTTGCGCGGTTTCCTGGACCCTGTAAGCCATCTGCTGCTTTCGGTGGGTGAGCGGCGTTCGCCGCGGATCGGATCGGTCGGGACGATTATACGAACCGCGGCAGGGGCCGCCCGGCCCTAACGGGCGCGCACGCGCCGGTAGACCCCGTCGAGGACGTCGGCCTGGCGTTCCCAGGTCCACGCGTCGAGGTCGACCGCGGTGTCGTAGGCCTTCCGGTAGCGGCTCGGGTCGGCGAGCACCTGCTTCGCGGCGCGCGCGAAGTCGGCGGTGTCCTCGGCGGCGAAGATCTCGCCCTGGCCGGTGGCGAGCACGGCCTCGGACATGGCCTTGACGTCGCTCACGATGATCGGCAGCCGCGCGTGCGAGTACTCGAAGAACTTCGTGATGAGGGCGATCTCGTGGTTGGGCCAGTGGTGGATCGGGATGACCCCGAGGTCGGCCTCCGAGAGGTGGGCGACCACCTGGAAGTACTCGACGTACGGCAGGAAGTGGATCCGGTCGGCGACCCCGAGCTCCTCGCCGAGGGCGAGCAGGCCCGTCGCGAACACGCCCTGGGGTTTGGGGATCACGAAGGCGCAGTGCACGTCCGGGAGCGCGGGGAGCGCTTCGATCATGGTGTCGAGGCCGCGCTGGGGGGCGTCGCCGCCGCTGTAGACCATGAGGGGCACGTCGGGGCCGATGCCGCAGCGCCGGCGCAGGCTCGGCACGGCCGCCGGGCCGTCGTCCCCGGTGGCCTCGGGCGCCCACAGCCGCTCGCCTTGGCGCGAGTACAGGGTGAGTTCCTGGTCGCGGTCGAGCGCGGCCCCGTCGACGCCCATGGGGGCGTTGAGGACCACGGCGGGGGGCTCGCTCAGCCCGAAGTCGCGCTGGAGCCATTCGCCGAGCGCCGCCGAGACGGTGACGACCGCGTCGGCGTAGGGCGCGTACTCGCGTTCGTGCGCGATCTGGGCCTTGTGCCAGCGCGGGTGGGCGCGCCACGGTTTGATGCCGGGGAGGTATTCGTGGGCGTCCCATACGAGTTTGACGTCGCGGCCCTTCGCCTGGGCGCGGAGTTTGGCGCGGGCGGCGACGCCGAGGACGGGGAAGTCGTTGGCGTGGATGATGTCGGGGTCGATCCGGTCGATGGCCTTGCCGAAGGCGAGTTCGTAGCGCCACAGGTCGGGGTCGAGGCGGCGCCAGGCGCGGTCGCCCATGACGGCGAGCCAGAACTTGGTGGTGAGGCGGTCGAGGGGGGTGTCCATGTCCTTGCGCTTGAGGCGGAGCGTCTCGGAGCGGCGGTGGCGCAGGCCGATCCATTTGGACTGGATTTTGAAGCGGGTGCGTTTGGCCTGGAGGGCGGCCCAGGCGAGGGGGCCGGCGCCGTTGACCTGGTATGCGGCTTTCGCGGCGGTGACTTCGGCGCGCTGGGCCTGGAGCCACTGGTGCTTCCAGTTGGCGGTGGCGCCGGGCGGGTAGGCGAGGGGGTCGCGCAGCCACTGGCTGCGGAATTCGTGGGGGCGCTGGTGGAGGCCGATGACGAGGGGCCGGAGTTCGACTTTGGCGTCGCCGAGGGTGCCTTCGTAGATCTTCTTGTCGGGGGAGATGCCGAGCAGTGTCACGTCCCAGCCGGCCGCCGCGATCGAGCGGGCCTGTTTCTGGACCCTGGAATCGACTCTGACCGCATTGTTGACCAACATGACAATGCGCGGTTTCGGGTCGTTCACTCTTTGTCTCCTCGAGAAGAAATACGATCCGGGAATCGTGTGGAACGCGCCGGCCTTTACGGTCGGGATAGGCGTCGATTGCCGAGACCTGTGCGCCCTCCGGGCGGGGGAGGGGTCAATTCATACGGTAGCGTATGGACCGCCTCCCGGCTTTCAGGGCCCGATCCGGGGGCCGTGTTCCATGCCGTGATTGCGCATCGCGCGCATTGCAAAGGCGAGTACTGAGGAAGGGCTGCCGCATGACCGAGACCGGCGACCGAAGCGTGGCGATCATCACGCCCTGGTATCCGACCCCGCGAGTGCCCTTCGGCGGCCCGTTCGTGCAGGAGCTCGTGAAGGCCGTGGCCGATCGCTGCGACGGCGTCACGGTCTACCACACGGACCTGTGGGGTCTCCCCAAGGACGATGAGCGGGCGGCGCTGGTCGAGCGCACGGCGCGGCGGTTGATGCCGTTGGCGCGCACCGGTTCCCGTGGCGTCGCGGGGGCGACGGTGCACTATGTGCCGACGCTGCTGCCGAACGGCGGCGACTGGGCGGCGCAGGCCCGGGCCCATGCCGCATGGCTGACCGAGGCCCTGGGCGGGGAGCCGCTGCCGCAGCCGGTGGTGCACGCCCATGTGGGCATCCGGGGCGCGTACGCGGCCTTGGAGAACGCCCGGCCGGACGCGCGCGTGTACGTCACCGAGCACGCTTCGTTCCTCGCGGACGTGCTGGAGCAGCCGGGGGCGCGTGAACTGTACGACGAGGTCGTCACCCGTGCGACCCGGTTCTTCGTGGTCGGGCAGAACCTCGTGGACCTGCTCACCGAGGTCTATCCGCATCATGCCGGGAAGGTCGAGCTGGTCGCCAACCCGATCGACTTCAACGTCGAGCGCAAGGCGCCGGCAGACCGCATCCGCCGCTGGATCGCGATCGCCGCGCTCACGCAGCGCAAGCGCCTCGACTACCTGATCGAGGGGTTCGCCCGGTGCTTCGCGGACGACCCGGAGCTGCGGTTGACGATCATCGGCAAGGGCAAGCAGGAGCCGGAGCTGCGTGAACTCGCCGCGGGCCTGGGCATCGCGGGCGCCGTCGACTTCCGCGGCGCGGTGGAGCCGACGGCGATCCCCGGGCTCATGCGCGAGCACGACCTGTTCGTGCACACCAGCCGCCATGAGACGTTCGGGGTGGTGGTCGTCGAGGCGCTGGCCGTGGGCATTCCGGTGCTGGTCTCGCGGTGCGGCGGGCCGGAGGAGCTGCTCGCGGGGATCGAGGACGACGCGGGCGGGATGTTCGACGTCGACGATTCGACTGATGCGCTCGTCAAGGCCTATGCGGCGCTGACCGGCAGGTTCCCGGCGGGGCTCGACCTGGAGCGGGCGCGCGAGTCGATGCGCGGCAAGTACTCCCGTGAGGCCGTGGCCGACCATCACGAGGCGATCTGGTTCGGCCCGAACCCGCAGGAAGGACGCTGACGTGCGAGTCGCGATCATCGGCACCGGCAAGTACCCGCGTGCGGCCGTGGTGCAGGAGGCCAATCGGGCCGCCGCCGACGGCCATCACGTGCTGGCCCTGGTGGGCCGCCCTGACGAGGAGTTCGACGCCGGTTTCGATGCGGCCGTCGAGGTCCGCCACGATGCGCACGCGCTCGCGCGGACGCGCGGGAGCGCCACGGTCCGCAGGGTGTTCGTGAAGGTCCCGCTGCGGTTGCTGCGCAGGATGCAGGTGGGGCCGCTGCACCGTCCGGCGGGCAAGGCGCTCACGGTGTACCGCAACCGGATCGCGCAGCGGATCGAGATCCGCTGGAACGCGGCCGACCGGGCGCTGCGGGTGCGGTTGCTGGCCGCCGCCGTGGCCGAGGGCGTGCCCGCGTGGGAGCCCGACCTGGTGGTGCTGCTGAACGTGGAGGCCATCGCTTTGGCCGACGGGTTCGTGCCGTGGCTGGAGGAACGCGCCGCCATGGTCGCGTTCGCGTATGCCGAACCCGTTGCGGCGCACTGACCGGGCCTTGTCCTGCAACCGGGGTTCGGGCAATTTTCGGCGTGCCGCCGCCGCGTTGTCATGCCGCTGCGGCGCATTCACTGCTATGAATTGAGGGAATCGCGCGGAAGCGCGATCCGCTCGGCGTCGGTGAATGCGCCGTTGCATTTCCCGGTGACTCCCGAATGCCGCCTGAGTGAACACTTCTCGGTCATGTTTTGAAGCGTCGAGAAACGGCGGGAAAACGCTGGGTGAATCAACGCGTCTCGTACCATCTGGCGTTGAACAACGGTCGGGACTGAACCGGCCGGAACATTCGGAGGATTGATGGGCAACCACCCCGGGCGCATCGTGATGCTGGTCCAGAACGGCGTCGTGGGCGATTCCCGTGTGCAGAAGGAGGCCGAGTCGGCCGCCGCGGCCGGCTGGGACGTGATCCTGCTGGGCCGCACGGACGGCGGCGCGCAGGAGTGGGACCTCGGCGCCGCCCGCGTCCGGCTCGTCCCCACCGGCCGCACCTTCGACCGGCGCCGCCACGAGGTCCGCCGGGCCTGGCTGCGCAGCCCCCTCGCGTATCCGCCCGGGCCCCTGGAGGAGTACCGGCGCAAGCAGGTCAGGGCCTGGCAGACCGACCTGGCGTCCGCGAAGGCCCGCCTCGGCGCCTCCGGTGCCGCCCTTCCGAAGCTCGCGCTCGGCGTGCGGTCGGCCGCCGTCGCCGCCGCGAGCGCCTGGATCCGGGCCCGCACGCGTTGCAGCCGCCGTGTGCGCGAGAGGCGCGCCGCCGCGGACGGCATCGTCGATCGCCTCGCCCTCAAGTACTGGCAGGCCGTGCTCGGCGACCGCGCCTGGCGCCGCCTCGACCCGGCACTGTGGGAGCTCGAACTCGCCTTCGGGCCCGTGATCGACGAGTTGCGGCCGGACCTCATCCACGCCAACGACTTCCAGATGCTCGGCGTCGGGGCCCGCGCGAAGGCCCGGGCCGGCGCCGCGGGCCGTGAGGTGAAGCTCGTGTGGGACGCCCACGAGTACCTGCCCGGCATGAAGCCCTGGAAGAACCACCCCTGGTGGAAGCCCGCGCAGCTCGCGCACGAACGCGAGTACGCGCCCGCACGCCGACGCCGTGGTCACCGTCTCCGCGATGGTCGCCGACCTCCTGCGCGAACGCCACGGCCTCCCCGAGGCGCCCGCGATCGTCATGAACGTGCCCGACCTCGCCGACTCCGTCGAGGCGCCCGACCCGACGCTGCGCGAACGCTGCGGGATCGGCCCGGGCACCCCGCTCATGGTCTACAGCGGCGCCCCGCTCGAGCAGCGCGGGATGCACATCATGGTGGAGGCCCTGCCCGCGCTGCCCGAGGCGCACGCGGCGTTCATCGTCTCGAAGCCCCACTGGCGCTACGTCAAACGGCTCGAAGCCCGCGCCGCCGAACTCGGCCTCGCCGACCGCGTCCACGTGCTCTCCTATGTGGATCACCGGCAGGTGGTGCCGTTCCTCGCCGAGGCCGACCTCGGCGTGATCCCGCTCCACCACTGGGTGAACCACGAGATCTCGTTGATCACGAAGTTCTTCGAGTACTCCCACGCGCGCCTGCCCGTGGTCGTCTCGGACGTGGAGACCATGGCCGCCACGGTGCGCCGCACCGGCCAGGGCGAGGTCTTCCGCGCCGAAGACCTCGAGGACTTCACCGGCGCCGTCAAGCGGGTCCTCGCCGACCCGGAGGTCTACCGCAAGACCTACGCCGAACGCGTGCCCCTGGACGAATGGACCTGGGAGTCCCAGGCCCGCACCCTCACCGGCGTGTACGCGCGGCTCATCGGCCCGGCCGAGGGCGGCGCATCGTGAACGGGCCGGAACGCCACGTCGCGGTCGTCACCCCCTGGTACCCGGACTCGCAGGTCCCGTACGGCGGCGCGTTCGTGGAGGCCATGGTGGAGGCCGTGGCCCCCGGGCTCGACCGGATCGACGTGTTCCACCTCCAGCACTGGATGGCCGCCGGCATGGAGGACTGGCCCGACCCGGTCCGCGACCTCTACACGCGCACTCTGCGCGAGACGCCCGGGCGCAAGTCCACGGGCGGTTCGCTCCTGCGCCGCCTTCCTTCGCTCGTGCCCCGCACCCGCAACTGGTCGGTGCACGCCGACCGGTACGCCGCATCGCTGCGCACCGCCCTGCACGGCGCACCGCTCGAAGCGCCCGTCGTCCACGCCCACGTGCCGATCACCGCCGGCTTCGCGGCCCTGGAGAACTGCCGCCCCGACGCGAAGGTCTACCTCACCGAGCACTCCTCGTTCCTCGCCGACGTGCTCGCCCAACCCGCGGCCCGGCGCCGCTACGACGAGATCATGGACCGCTGCGCCGGGTTCTTCGTCGTCGGCGACCCGCTCCACGACCTCCTCGCGGCCGCGTTCCCCCACCACGCCGCGAAGATCGAGTACATCGCCAACCCGATCGACTTCCGCGCCCGCCGCGAGACCGCGCCCGCGGGCCTGCGCTCCTGGCTCTCCGTCGCTGCCATGTCCGAGCGCAAACGCATCGACTACCTGCTGCGCGCCTTCGCGGCCTGCCGCGCGGACGACCCCGAGCTCACGCTCACCCTCGCCGGCGGCGGCAAACTCCAGAAGGAGCACGAGGCGCTCGCGGCCGAACTCGGCATCGAAGCGGCGACCCGGTTCCTCGGCGTGGTCGAACCCGCGCGGATCCCCGGCCTCATGGCCTCCCACGACCTGCTCGTCCTCTCCAGCCGCCACGAGACCTTCGGCGTCGTCACCGTCGAGGCCCTCGCCGCGGGCACGCCCGTGCTCGTGACCCGCTGCGGCGGACCCGACCAGGTCCTCGCCGGCATCGAAGACGCCGCCGGGGCGCTCTTCGACGTCACCGACGACCCCGGCACCATGGCCCGCGCCTACTGGACCCTGCGCGAGCGCTACCCCGAACACGTCGCGATCGACACCGCCCGAGCGCACCTGCGCGGCAAGTACGGGTACGAAGCGGTCGCCGGCCACCACTTCGCGATCTGGTACGGAGACTCCCGATGACCGTCGTCTTCCTCGCCCCGCTGGCCCAGCGCCGCCGCGCCGCGGCCGTCGAGACCCGCCGCGCCGTCGAAGCCGGGCACCGCGTGGTCCTCATCGCCGAACAGGTCCCCGACTGGGCCGACGACCCCATCGACGAACGCGTCGAAACCGTCTGGCTCCACGCCCTCGACCTCCGCTCCAAGGACTCCCGTGCACTGCGGTTCCTCGTGGAGCGGCTCCCGCTCGGCCTCGTCCGCCGCTGCGGCCGCGGCCCCCTGCGCCCCCTGGGCGACAAGGTCGCCCGCAAGTGGCGGCGCATCGCCGTCGAACCCTACGACCGGCGCCGCCGGCGCCGCGACAAGGAACGGTGCGACGCCCACCGGCGCGCCGTCGTCCCCGCCGCCGTCGCCGAAGCCGGACCCGACCGGCTCGTCCTCCTCGAACCGCCCGCGATCGAGCTCGCCGCCGAGCTCCTCCCGCACCTGCTCCAGTCCCGCCCCGACCTCCAGGTCGCCTTCGCCTTCGCAGAGGAGCCCGCCGTTGCGATCTGAACACCGCAAACCACGCCTGCTGTACCTCGCCTACTTCTTCCCGCCCTCGCGCGCCAGCGGCGTCTTCCGCGCTCGCGCCACCGCGAACTACTTCGCCGAGCAGGGCTGGGACGTCACCGTCCTCAAAGCCCCTGACACGCTTCTACGAGAAGGTCACCGGCTCGGTCGACCACGCCCTCACCGAAGCGGTCGACCCGCGCCTCGAGATCGCCGCCCCGCCCGTGGACCACTTCCTGTGGCAGACCGACCTGCGCGAATACGGCTGGTTCCGCGGGAACTTCCCCGTCCTCGCCAAGCGCTGGTACACCTGGAAGCAGGAGAAGGTCTTCCCCGACAAGTACCTGTCCTGGGGCCGTCGCCGCCTTCCGCGAAGGCCTGCGGCGCCACCGCCGCGAACCGTACGACCTCATCATCGCCACCGGCAACCCCTTCGCCGCCTTCGGCTCCGCGTGGGCCCTCGGCCGCGTCACCAAGCGGCCCTTCGTGATCGACTACCGCGACGCGTGGACCCTCAACCAGTTCACCGACGAGGACACCTTCCCGCCCGGGCACCCCGCCTGGAAGTGGGAGCGGCGCATCACCCGCGCCGCCGCCGCCTCCCTGCACGTCAACGACGCCATGCGCGAATGGCACGCCGCGAAGTACCCCGAGGCCGCCGACCGCATGCAGGTCGTCCTCAACGGCTGGGACCCCGACGTGATGCCCGAGACGCCGCTCCCCGCCCCGAACGAGGACCGCCCGCTCGCGTTCTCCTTCATCGGCACCCTCACCCCCGTGCAGCCCATCGACTCCATGATCGAGGGCTACCAGCGGATGCTCGAGGCCGGACGCCACCCCGGCAGCCGCCTCGACCTCTACGGCCACATGGGGTTCTTCGCCAACAACGAGGCCAAACTGCGGGCCACCCTCGGCCTCGACGAGCCGATCCCCGGCGTCAACTACCTGCGGCCCCGTCCCCAAACCCGAGATCGCCACCGCCTACGCCGCCAGCGACGTGCTCCTGTTCATGACCGGCGGCGCGAAGTACGTGACCACCGGCAAGGTCTTCGAGTACATGGCCGCCGGCAAACCCATCGTCTCCATCCACGACAAAGGCTGCGCCGCAGAGGAACTCCTGCGCGACTACCCGCTGTGGTTCGAACCGGCGAGCCTCGACCCCGCCGACGTCGCCGTCGCGATGGGAGAGGCCGCAGACGCGGCCCGCAAAGCCGACCCGGCCGCCGCCGAGCAGGCCCGCACCTACGCCGCCACCTTCACCCGGTACCGGCAGCTCGAACGGTTCGAGCAGTGGTCCCGCGACCTCGTGACCGAACGGAGCAGCCGATGACCGCCGAAGCAACCGTGGCCATGGCCGCCGCGGCCCCCCGCGAACGGGTCCTCATCGTCGCCTTCAGCAACAACCCGATCCGGCGCATCAACGGCTACGCCGCCAACGTCGCCGTCCACGGCGTCGAGGTCACCGCCCTCGTCGCCGACGGCCAGGGCTGGAGCCGCGCCCACCCCCTCGCCCCGGGCATCGAGGTGTACTCCCTCGGGCGCCGCGAGAACCGCAAACCCCTGGTGTGGACCTACGTCGCCCTCGTCGAGCGCCTCCCCGGAGGCCTCCTGCGCCGCCTCGAATCGGCCCTGCCCGGCCCGCTGGGCCGCGCCGCGGGACTGGGCCGCAAGGCGCACCGCAAGATCGCCGGGAAGCTCCGCAAACACGTGTTCTGGCGCGTCTACCGGCCGCAGCGCGGGCACGCGATGCGCCGCCTCGCCCTGCGCCGCCTCGACGCACTCGACCTCGACACGGTGGCGAAGGTCATCTGCACCGACGACTCCACCGTCCCCTTCGGATGGTCGCTGGCCCGCCGCCGCCCCGGCCTCGAGGTCACGCGCGCGATGGACACCTCGGTCTACCTCGACCGCCCCGTCGTCGCAGAGAAGGCCGACTGGGATCCCGGCGCCCCTGGCGCCGCCCCGCGGGCCCCCTACCTGCCGCTCTGAAACGCCCGAAACCCGAACGACAAGCGTGAACCGAGGCCCCGGTGACCCGGCGCCTTGGAACGCGCGCGTCCCTCGGGTTTTCCGGCTTTGTTTCCAATGTTGCAGCGCACGTGTTATGGCACCGTGATCGGGAAACGGGGACCGGACGGCTACGCTGCAGACATGCTGCGTTCTGTCATCCTCGCCGCCGCCCGGTCATCGAAGATCGAGCGGCTCGTCGGCACCGCGCCGGTGTCGCGATCGCTCGTCCGCCGCTACGTCGCGGGCGAGACGACGGCCCACGCGGTCGCCACCACCAGGGCCCTGGCGGCCGACGGACTGCTCGCCACCCTCGACTACCTCGGCGAGGACACGATCGTCGTCGAACAGGCCGACGCCACCCGCGACGAATACCTCGGCCTCCTCGCCGCCCTCAAGCAAGAAGGCCTCGCCGAATCCGCCGAGGTCAGCATCAAGCTCTCCGCCGTCGGCCAGCGCATCGACCCCGAGCTCGCCTACGACCGGGCCCGCGAGATCTGCGCCTCCGCCGCCGAGACCGGGACGACGGTCACCATCGACATGGAGGACCACACCGTCACCGACTCCACCCTGGAGATCGTCCAGCGCCTGCGCGAGGACTTCGCCTCCACCGGCGCGGTGCTCCAGGCCTACCTGCGCCGCACCGAGGACGACTGCAAGTCCCACGCGGTCCCCGACTCGCGCATCCGCCTCTGCAAGGGCGCCTACAAGGAACCCGAGTCCGTCGCCTACCAGCGCGGCCTCGACGTGGACCGGTCCTATGTGCGCTGCATCAACGCGCTCATGGCCGGCGAGGGCTACCCGATGCTCGCCACCCACGACCCGCGCCTGATCGAGATCGGCATCGACCGGGCCCGCTGGTACGACCGCGGCAAGGACTCGTTCGAGTTCCAGATGCTCTACGGCATCCGCCCCTCCGAGCAGCTCCGGCTCGCCGCCGAGGGCTACCGGATGCGCGTCTACGTGCCCTACGGGGACCAGTGGTACGGCTACCTGATGCGCCGCATGGCCGAGCGTCCGGCGAACCTCGCCGTCTTCGCCAGGTCACTGTGGACCAAGTCTTAGCGGATGCTCAGATCGGGGCCGGGCCGGAGCACGCTCCGGCCCGGCCCCGCTGTGTCGCTTCGGGTGTCCCCGCCAGGGGCTTCACCACCTGGACGTCCACAGCACACCCGCAGCTCGCGGCTCGCGCGGGTAGCGATCGGCGACTACAGTTGCGAACGTGACTCAAGCCCCCGAGGACTTCACCCCGGAATCCCCCGAGCGCGACCACCCCGGCGAGACCCGTCCCGGGCAGGCCGCCTCGGCCCCGCTCGTGCCCGGGCAGCGCACCGGCTCGGAGGCGCCGCGCAGCGCCTCGCCCGAACCGGTGCTGCCGCAGGCGGACGCGGGCAACGCGGTGATCCCGCAGGCGGCTCCGGTCCCGCCCATGCCCGAACCGACCGCTCCGCCGTCGGCGCTGCCCGTCGACATGCTGCCGCCCGGCGCGATGCCCCAGGGGGCGATGCCCGGGGGCGTCCCGGCGATGCCGCCGAGCGCGTACGGGGCGATGCCGCACGGCGCGATGCCGCCGATGCCGCAGGGCCCCATGCCTTCGATGCAGCCCGGTTCGATGCCGCCGGGTTCGATGCAGCCCGGTTCGATGCCGCCCGGCTCGATCCCCCCGGGCCCGGTCCCCGTCAGCGCCATGCCGCCCTGGCCCGGCGGACCCGTCTACTACCAGCCGCGGCCCGACCGCAGGCGCTCCCCGATCGGGACGCTCCTCGTCGTCGTGCTCCTCGTCGCCGCCTCCGTGTTCGGCGGCGCCCTCGTCAACGGCTGGCGCCCGGGCGCGCCCGCCGGCGAGACCGGCACCATCGAGGGCCTCGCGGTCCAACCGGGCGAGGGCACCGTCCCCAGCCCCGGTCCGAACGCGACCGAGGCCGAGATCCTCGCCTATCTCAAGGAGCAGGCCCAGCTCGTCCTCGACGCCCAGTCCGAGTCGCTCCTCAACGGCAGCCTCGAAGGCTGGCTGGCGGCCTACGACCCGACCCTCCACGACCAGATGACCGGCCGCTTCGACTCGCTCACCTCGATGCAGGTCTCGCGCTTCGACTACCAGATCGCCTCGGGCCCGCTCGAGGACGCGTCGGGAGCGGTCCCGCTGTACGACATCTCGGTGGCCCTCTCCTACTGCTTCGTGGAGTCCGCCGACACCTGCAAGGCCGCCGACATCGTCTTCAACACGCGCTGGCGCGCGAGCGACGACGGCATGGTGATGATCGAGGTCGAGAACTCCGAGTACGGCGAGGGCCCGCACCCGTGGGAGGTCACCGAGCTGGTGGCCGCGGTCGGCGAGCGCACCGTGACGGCCGTTCCGGTCGCGATGGCAGGACCGGCTCGACGAGGCGCTGGAGATCTCGGAGGAGGCCGCCGAGAACGCGGACGAGTGGGCCTACTGGGAGAAGCCCGACCGGTACGTCATCTACATCGCGAGCGATGAGGAGTTCGAGACCTGGTTCGGGGGCCTGTGGGACTCCGAGGACGTGCTCGGGTTCGCGCTGCCGCTGTCGGGCACTATGGACGGCGAGCGGCAGCCGTCGACGTACGCGACCGTGATGGGCGTCGACCGCACCGGCTGGGGCGCCGGGCTCACCAGCGTCATCCGCCACGAGCTCGGCCATGCCGTGACCCTGTGGGCGGCACCGTCGGAGCGCTACGCGGACGACACGTGGTGGATGGTCGAGGGCGTGGCGGAGTACATCGACCACGGCGACCGCTCGCTCGAGGAGTACGACCGGGCGCTCGACGTGCGCGACTATGTGGCCCAGGGCGGCTGCGCGACCGACATTCTGCCGCCGAACGAGGACGACGACACGCTGGCGGGCTCCGGGAAGTACGGCTGCGGCTTCCTCGGCGTGCACTACCTGATCGACGAGTACGGGGTGGAGAAGTTCACCGAGCTCTTCGGCGCCACCGCTCGCGAAGGGACACCCGCCGTGGACGCCGCGCAGGAGATCTACGAAAAGAGCTATGCCGATCTCATGCAGGAGATTACGACCTTCATTGCCCAGACCGTGTGAGATCGGGTGTTGCCGGGTGGCGCGGACTGCCGTAACATGAGCAACATCCCAATCGAAAGACATCAACGTCACGTTCAGTGACGACCGACTTGTTTCGGTTCATATGGGCATTCGCGTCCACCGCACCTCCAACACATCACACAACCCCACGTCCTTGCATAAGTGCTCGCAACAGCCCTCGACAGAACGGTGAGACACATGAGCGAACCCGGGGACCTCCTTGACGAGGTCAAGTTCTTGACGGTGACGGAAGTGGCCGAGTTGATGCGCGTCTCGAAGATGACGGTGTACCGGCTCGTCCACAACGGTGAGATCGCGGCGGTGCGGGTGGGGCGCTCCTTCCGCGTCCCCGAGAGCGCCGTGAAGACCTACCTTTCAGAGGCACTCCAGACCGACGAGTGACTCCGCTCGGCCCGGCAGGTCCCGCCACGCGCGAGCTGTGACGGGGCCTGCGGTTCTGCTCGCCCGGCGCGGGGGCATCCGGACGAGCGAGCTAGGCTAGTCGGGCTCAAAGTATTGTCTAGTGAACACCTGTGAGGAAGCTCTATGGGCTCGGTCATCAAGAAGCGGCGCAAGCGCATGGCGAAGAAGAAGCACCGCAAGTTGCTCCGTAAGACCCGCGTGCAGCGTCGCAAGCTCGGCAAGTAGCCGAGCCGACCGGCTTCCGAGTCCCTGCGGGTAGGCTGGGCGCATGCCAGAGTTCGCAGCAGTCGCGTTCGCCTTCGAGATACGTGGCGTGATCTCGCAGATCATCGGATACGGAGCGGCGCTCCTATCCTTGATCGCCTGCATCCATTGCGCGGTGCAGAAGCCCGAGGCGTTCAGCGCCGTCGGCACCCTCTCCAAAGGCACCTGGCTCGGGATCCTGGTCGTGAGCCTGGTCCTGGCGCTGCTCTTCGGTGGATACGCGCGCCTGAACCTGTTCGCGCTCATCGCCATCGCGGCGGCCCTGGTGTACCTCCTGGATGTCCGCAACGGCATCAAAGACATCGGCGGCAGCGCCTACTGAAAAGCGGTGTCGCCGAGCGGACCGGCGCGTCCGGTCCACCGGTGCGACTTCTGATCTGCACGAAAGCCGCGCCAGCTCATGCTGGCGCGGCTTTCGGTGTGCGCTGAGGATGCACGCGTTCAGGTGACTACTGTGTTCAGGTGACGACGCCGCGGGCCATCGCCCGCAGGCGCTTCACCCGCTCGGTGGTGGGCGGGTGGGTCGAGAACAGGCTCGTGAGCCCGCGCCCGCGCAGCGGCGATTCGATCATCAGGTGCGACTGCTCGGCGATGCGGCTGTCGGACCGCGCCGGCATCCGGTCGACCCCGGCCGAGATCTTCTCCAGCGCACTCGCCAGTGCGAGCGGGTCGCCGGTGAGGCGTGCGCCGTCGGCGTCGGCCTCGTATTCGCGCGAGCGCGAGACGGCCATCTGGATGAGTCCGGCGGCGAGCGGGCCGAGGATCATCGTCAGCAGGAGCACCAGCGGGTTCGGCCGGTCCTCGTCGTCGGAGGCGAAGAACGGCAGGAACATCGCGAGGTTCGCGAGCATGGTGATGATGCCGGCGAGCGCGCCGGCGACCGAGGAGATGAGGATGTCGCGGTTGTAGACGTGCGACAGCTCGTGGCCGATCACGGCCCGCAGTTCGGCGGGCGTGAGCAGGCGCAAGATGCCCTCGGTGACGGCGACAGCGGCGTTCTCGGGGTTGCGGCCCGTGGCGAACGCGTTCGGTTGCGGCGTGGGTGAGATGTACAGGCGCGGCATCGGCTGGTTCGCGCGCTGCGCGAGTTCGCGGACCATCGCGTACAGCTGCGGCGCCTGCGCCTCGGTGACCGGCCGGGCCCGCATGGCGCGCAGCGCGATCTTGTCGGAGTTGAAGTAGGCGTAGGCGTTCATGCCGACGGCGATGACCGAGGCGATGAGGATGCCGGTGGAGCCGCCGATCGCGTAGCCGATGGCGATCACGAGCGCCGACATCGCGCCGAGCAGCACCGCCGTCTTGAGGCCGTTGTGGTGCTTCATGATGGTTCGGTTTCCCTCCTTGTGGGAAAAGCAACGTCCTGGTTACGGCCAGTATTTCTCTGTGAGCTGGGAATTTACCGAGAAACGGTGGTGAAGTCCAACACGAGCTGCGGCGCGAGCGTGACGGCGAGCAGTGCGAGGCCGATCGCGGACGAGGGCGATCGCGAAGCGGCCCTTGGAGGTCGCGCGGCCGTCCGCGGCCGAGGAGGACGGTGCGGGCGAGCGGCAGGTAGTAGGCGAGCCCGAGCACCGCGCCTGCGGCGACGATCACGGCGAGCCAGACCGCCGAGGAGGCGAGCACTTCGAGCACGGCCACTTTCGCGAAGGTCCCGGCGAGCGCGGGCGGCAGCCCGGCGAGGCCGATGACGGAGAAGAGGAAGAGCGAGGCGGGAAGCGGGCGCGGACCGCCAGAGCCCGGCGAGCTCAGCTGATCGAGCCGCCTTCGCCGCCACTACCGGCATCCGGTAGCCTGCAAATCGGACCCTCCCAATTGACGGCTCGGCCGGTCCGGTCGCGATCCGGTGCCGCTGCAGAGCGGTCCGACGATCCGCGGCGGTCATCCTGCTGACCTGCGGGTTCGGCTGCTGCGCGTCGCCTCCGCGCCGGTCCGCACGGCGGTGAGGGCCGCGAACGCGCCCGCTTCCAGCAGCACGAAGAAGACCGCGTAAGCCAAAGCCGCCGAGGCGGCCGCGCCGCGTCTCGCGTCCGGTCGACCGTCGCGACGACCGCCAGAGGTGCGAGCGCGTAACCCGCGTGGGCGATCCCGGACCAGGCCAGCAGCGGCACCGTCCGCCGCTGCGCCAGCGCCCCGAGGTTGCCGATCACGATCGAGGCGACGCTCAACGCCGCCACCACCATCCCGGCGCTCGATCCCGGCCCGGGCCTCGAGCCCGAAGTACACGACCCAGATGATCGCGATCGCGCCGCCGAGTTTCGAGGCGCTCGCGAGGTAGGTGGCGACCGGCAGCGGCGCCCGTTCGAGCACGAGCGGCACCCAGGCGTGGAGCGGCGCGGCCGCGAGTTTGAACGCGAGCCCGCCGAGCAGCAGCGCGGCCCCGGCGGCCACGAGGCTCGGGTCCACGCCTGCCAGGCCGGCCGCGAGCCCTTCGAGGTGCACGGTGCCGGCCGCCGCGTAGAGGAGCGCCGCGCCCATGAGCGCGGTCGCCGAGGAGGCGATCGAGGCGATCAGGAACGTCACGCCCGCTTCGGCTCCGGCGCGGCCGGGCTTGGTCACCAGCACGTACAGCGGCACCGTCAACGTCTCGAGGGCGACGATCAACGTGATCAGGTCGCGCGAGCCCGCGAGCGTGATGCCGCCCGCCGCCGAGACCGCCAGCAGGAACCAGTACTCGCCGCTCTGCCGCCCGCTCACGGCGGCGACCAGGACGCTCAAGGCGGCGAACAGCGCCGCCGCGCCCATCGCCGCGTTGTCGGCCACATAGGAATGCCATTCGCCGACGGCGAAGGTGGCCCGGTCCGCCCGGCCGCCCACCGCTACCGCGGCGATCGCCGCGGCGCTGAGGCCGATCATCATGCAGGCCTTGGCGAGCCGCCCTGCGAACAGCGCGAGCACGGCGGTGCCCGCCGCCAGGTAGAGCGGCAGCAGCGCCGCGTGGTCGATCAGCTGCACCTGCATCTACCCTCCCCGCCCTCGCCTCACAGCAGCCCCTCCGCGAACAGGTTCGAGCAGCGGGCCCGGGACGAGGCCGAGCAGCAGTGTGCCCGCCACCAGGGGCGACCACACCGCGATCTCCGCGGCGGAGACGTCGCCGATGCCGGAGGCCGCGGGCGCGATGGGCCCGTGGCTCACCTGTCGCAGCATCCGCAGCAGGTACGCCGCGGCCAGGAACGCGCCGAACGCCGCCGCGCGGCGAGCGCCAGCCAGGCGCCGCCGCGTTCGGCCGCCGCGAAGACGGTGAACGCCTCGCCCCAGAACCCGGCCAGGCCCGGCAGGCCGAGCGACGCGAGCGCGGCGAACCCGAGCAGTCCCGCGAGCGTCGGGCGCGGCGAGCCGCAGGCCGCCGAGCGAGCCGAGGAGGCCGGTGCGGGTGCGGGCCTTCAGCGCTCCGGCGAGGAAGAACAGGAGCGGGGTGATCAGGCCGTGCGCGAGGTTGCCGAAGAGTGCGGCGCGGATGCCCGCCTCGGTGCCGGTGGCGAAGGCGAGGACCACGAACCCCATGTGGCCCACGGAGGAGTACGCGATGAGGCGTTTGATCTCGGGCAGGCTCAGGCACACCAGGCCGGCGACGATGATGCCGAGCGCGGCGAGCACCGCGAGGACCGGCGCGGCGTCGGCCGCGCCGTTGGGGGCGAGGCCGCCGGCGACGCGGATGAGGCCGTACGTGCCGAGTTTGAGGAGCACGCCCGCGAGGAGGACCGAGCCGACGGTGGGGGCGGCGGTGTGCGCGTCGGGCAGCCACGAGTGCAGCGGCCACAGCGGCGCTTTGACCGCGAACCCGATGGCCAGCAGTGCGAACACGAGGAGCGAGACTGGGTTGCCGACGCCGCCGGGACGATGATCGCCCCGAGGTCGGCGGTCCCGGTGTCGGCGACCGCGACGAACAGGCCCGTGGCCATGAGCAGCGACCCGGCGACGGTGAACAGCGCGAACTTCGCCGCGGCATGGCGGCGCGCGGCCGGGTCGCCGTAGCGGTGGATGATCGCCCACATCGGCAGCAGTACGGCTTCGAAGGCGATGAAGAACAGGACCAGGTTGTCCGCGAAGAACACGAGTGTCGAAGCGGCCTGCACGGCGAGGAGCAGGGAGGTGAGCGTGGGCGACGCGACGGCGCCGGTGGCCCAGCGCCGGGCCTTGGCGGCGGGCACGCCGAGAACCGGTTCCGCGGCCAGGGAAGGGCCCCCGGTTTCGAGGCTAGCGGGGGGAACCTGAAGGGGAGCTGAAGTGTCGCCTTCCACACGCTCCGAGGCCGGTTCGGCGGGCACGGCGCCGACCCGCGTCGCCGCCAGGGAAGGGCCCCCGGTTTCGAGGCTAGTGCGGCGAAGCTGAAGGGGAGCTGAAGTGTGACGTTCCGCACCGAGCGCATTGTGGAGGCAGCACAGGAGCCCGAGAAGCGCCGTCAGCAGTGGCGAGCGGCCATGAGATGCCGTCCACCGCGAGCGAGAAGTCGAGGTAGATCGAAGGCGCCCAAGCGAACTCGACCTGGTGCCACCAGCCGCCGGTCAACTGCTCGCCCGAGCTCAACCACGCTGTCGCCGCCGCGGCCGATCGGCAGCAGCGCGACCGCCGCGAGCGCCAGTGCCGAAGCGGCGGCGCCGATCCAGTGCGCGAACGGCTTGTGCCGCCAGGCCCAGACGAGCACCGCCCCGAAGAACGGCACCGCCACGGCGGGAATCAGCATCAGCTCCACAGGCTCACCCCGATCGCCACGACCGCGACCAGCAACGTCCCGGCCGCGCTCAACCGCAGGTAGCGCACGAGCCCGCCCCGGTGCCCGGCCTCGGTGTCCTCGGCCGCCACGAGCGTCGCCCGCGCCGAGCCTTCGACGGCCGTGCGGTCCACGAGTTGCTCGTCGAGGGCCCGCGCCGCCGTGCTGGCCATTCGGGCGATCGCGAACGGGTCGCCTTGGCCGCCAACCGTTCCGCGTAGAGGCCCTCGGCGAGCGCCGGCCGCGTCCGGCCGAGCACCCCGGCCGGGTCGCGCCCATCGCGGTCCCGGCGCGCCCTGCGGTCGCGCCACCACGCGTCGGCGATCACGGCGAAACCGCCGAGGGTCGCGAGCAGCAGCAGCGCCATCAGGTCGAGGTGCAGTTCCGGCAGCGTCGAACGGCCCGGTGTAGTAGAGCGCGCCGAATCCGACGGTGGCGATCATCAACGCCCACAAGCTGAACGCTTCGGCGCCGGCAGACCGCCGGGCGCTCGTCCCGCGCGGCTCGCCGCGCCAGAACAGCAGCAGCCACAGCCGCGCCGCGTACGCCGCCGTCAGGATGCTCGCGCCGACGCCCGGCCCAGAACACGACCACACCCGCCGGAGTCCCGGCCTCGTAGGCCGCGCCGAGGACCGCCTCTTTGCTGTAGAAGCCGTCCAGCGGCGGCAGCCCGGCCATCGCGGCGAGGCCGATCGTCATGGCCCAGAACGCCAGCGGCGCGTCGCCGGGCCGCAGCCGCGTGGTCCGCAGCGAGCCGTCCGTGCCCGCGAGCGCGATCACCACCCCCGCGGTGAGGAACAGCAGCCCCTTGAACGCGGCGTGCGAGACGAGATGGAACAGTGCGGCGTCGCCGGCCGCGACCGCGACGGCCGCGAACATGAACCCGACCTGGCTCACCGTGGACCAGGCGAGGACGCCCTTGAGGTCGCGGGCCGCCAGGGCGCACAGCCCCGCGCCGACCATGGTCACCGCGGCCACCACGGCCACGGCGAGCAGCAGGCCCTCGGGCCACACCGGCAGGAGCCGCGTCAGCACGTACGCCCCGGCCGCGACCATGGTGGCCGCGTGGATGAGCGCGCTCACCGGCGTGGGGCCGGCCATCGCCGGAGGCAGCCAGATCTGGAGTGGGAACTGCGCGGATTTCCCGATGCAGCCGAACAGGATCAGCAGCATCGACGCCGCGGCGGCGCCGTCCTGCACGTCCTGGAGTTCGCTGATGCGGAAGGTCCCGGCGGCCGCGCCGAGGATCATCACGCCGAGCACGAACGCGACGTCGCCGAAGCGCGTCACAAGGAACGCCTTCGCGGCCGCGCCGGGCGCCTCGGGCAGCTTCGCGTAGTGGGCGATGAGCAGGTACGAGCAGGCGCCCATGACCTCCCAGCCGAGAAGCAGGAACACCAGGTCGTCGGCGGCGACCACGAGGAGCATCGCGGCGCAGAACAGGTTCACCTGCGCGGCGAAGGGCGCGTATCGCGGGTCGGTGCGCAGGTAGGCGGCCGAGTAGACCTGCACGAGGAGCGACACGAACGCGGTCGTGATCGCCACGGCCGCGGCCGTGGGGGAGAGGTCCATGGCGAGCTCGACCCGGATCGAGCCGAAGTCGGCGAGCGTCAGGCCGAACTGCGGGTTCGTGAAGGCGCACACGACCGCGAAGACGAGGGCGAGCCCGGGCGCGGCGAGGGCGAGTGCCCGCGCGGGCGTGCGGCCCCGGACGACGAGTCCGATCAGGCCGAGGCACGCGGGCCAGCCGACGAGGAGCAGCGCGAACGTCATCGGCCGCTCCCGGCGTCGAAGTCCGCGCCGAGGTCGTGGTGTTCGTCGACTTCGGACCGTTCTTCGGGAAGGTCGTCGGTGTCGACCGTGGCCCGCTCGCGCCACAGGTTGAGGATGAGCGCGAGCCCGACCCCGACCTCGGCGGCGGCGATGACCACGATGAACAGGGCGAAACTCTGCCCGGTGTAGGCATTGTGGACCAGGTCGGCGGTGACGAGCACGAGATGCACGCCGCCGAGCATGAGTTCGGCGGCGGCCAGCTGAAGGACCGCGTTGCGCCGCGTGAGGACCCCGTAGAGGCCGATCGCGAACAGCCCCACGGCGATCAGGAACCCGATCAGCGGATGCACGGGACCCTCCCCGGAGGGATGAGATGGGTCGATCGGGGCCACATGGCCTCATCTTGGACTACCGGGCACCCCGAAGTCCAGCGTCGAGACCGTGTTGATACCGGTCGATCCATTCAGATCGGTCTCCTGGTCGGCTCAGGTGCTGGAGGTGATCGCCGTGGCTTGCGCTTTGACCCCGGGCCGCAGTTCGCAGGTCGCATCTCGTCGGACGGCCTCGCCCGCCCCCACGTCGGCGACAGGTCCAGTTGGGGACGGTCTAGGGGACCGACAGAGGCACGCAGGCACGCACCAGACGGAGTTGGTCTTCGACTGCACGGTTCGGTGATGGCCGAGCTCAAAGCGGGCAGCGACAAGGGTGTGGGTGCGAGGCGGGTGGGGTCCTTCGGCTGCCCGGTGGGTTGATGGTTGGGCTTCGAGCGGGCAGCGACAACGAGGTGGGGGTAGGGGCGGGCAAAGATGTCGGTTATCAGGCTTCCTGACCGTGTGGTTCCTGATGACAATCTGCCGTCCTTGTCGGTGGAAGCGTCCCCTGTGAAGGTGTCGGTTTCTTCGGAAATTCCTGCTCGCGCCGCAACTGTGCAATCTCGGCATCTATTTCCGGCAGTCGCAGGGCGCCGTTGGAGCGCAGCAAACAAGTTGCGCTGCGAAAACCTCCCGATTAGCGTCCGACTGAGGCCCAGCGCAGCGCAGTCGGCTGCTCTGTCGAGATCTGGGTCGCACTGGAGTGACCATGGCAGACGAAGCCTTTCTGACCCGAAGCTACGACGCGTTCGCGAGCATCGAAGAAGAGTTCAAGGACGTCCTCGACCAGAGCCTTGACCCGCGTGGCCCCGGAATACTCTTCGACTACGCGGCCGGCCTCGGGTTGGATTCCGGCGCAAGGGTCCTCGATGTCGGGTGCGGCGAGGGGCGTCACGCCCTTGATCTAGCGAGCCGCTTCGGATGGCAGGTGAGGGCTTTGATCCGGCGCGCGTCACATCGAATTCGCACGGCAGGATCTCGCCCATCGCGTCCGGACCGAGCCCGGATTGGCGAGCTTGGTGTCGTTCGAACCGGGCACCTGCCGAGAGCCTCCCAGCCTCAGCCGCGCCCCACCTGATCTGGTGTCGCGATGTGCTCGTCCATGTCGACGACCTCGCCGCGGTCTTCGCTGAATTCCGTCGTGTTCTGGCACCGGGTGGACGGGTGCTGGTCTACCAAATGTTCTGTACCCACAGGATGGGGCCGCGCGAGGCCGCCTGGCTGCTGCCCACGATGGGGTGCGTGGAGGCGAACATGCGCCCCGACTACGCAGAGGCCGCGATGCAAGACGCCGGGTTCCGGATCGAAGAACGCATCGTCCTCGGCACCGAATGGGGCGAATACGGCGAAGAACGATCCGGCAAGGGGAGCCGCAATCTGCTGCACGCGGCACGACTGCTGAACGAACCCGACCGCTACATCGAGCGCTTCGGCCAAGAGAACTACGACATCGCACTGGGCGACTGCCTCTGGCACGTCTACCGTCTCATCGGCAAGCTCAGCGACCGCGTATACATACTGTCGTCGCCCGCTGGGTCACGATTGCTAGAAAAATCCTGATCTCGAGAACGATCAGTCAGAGCAGGGCCGGTCGCTTCCACTCCTGGCCTAGGACATGGTGGTCGAAGAAGTTCAGCACCGTCTCGTACATGATCCGAATGTGGTTCGGGGCGCTCAGATGCCGTGGCTCTCGTCCGGGAAGTACAGGAACCTGACGGGCACACCGGTCCGCTGCAGATCGTTGTGGAGTGCCAGCGACTGGCCTACCGGCACCCGGTAGTCCTTGCCGCCGTGCACGATCAGCATCGGTGTCCGTCACCTTCGCCGCCTCGAGGTGCGGCGAGTCGGCCTCGTACCGTTCGCGCCGCGTCCGCGGGTCGCCGAAGATCTTCCGGAAGTACGCGTGCATGTCGGTGTCGCTCTGAAAAGCCTCCAGGTTCCACATCCCGGCGTGCGTGACGATCGCCTTGAAGCGGTCGGTGCGGGTCGCGGCCCGGCCCGCCAGATACCCGCCGTAGGACCAACCGGCCAGGCCCGTCCGGGCCGCGTCGAGGTCGCCGCGGGCCAGCGCGGCGTCGGTCAGAGCGATGACGTCGCGGTAAGGCCGGCCGCCGTACTGGCCCCGGCCGCGTTCCTGCATGCGTTGCCCGTATCCGGTGGACAGGGCCGGATCCGGCAGCAGCACCGCGTAGCCGCGGGCCGCGAACGGCCACGGGTTCTACAGCCAGGTCCATCCGCTCCAGGACACCCTGGGGTCCGCCGTGCAGGGACGACGATCAGCGGCGCCGGGCGGTCGGCCGAAGCGCCCTCGGGCAGGACGAGCCAGGCGCGCAGGGGGAAGCCGTCGTCCGCCTCGGTGTGGACTTCGGTCAGGGTGCCGGGAAGGGAGTCCGAGATTACCGGGCGCACTTGAGGACGGTCGGGTTGCTGGTCCGGCCGCGGCGGCGTCCAGCCGGATCACCTGCGGCGGGCTGTCGATGGTGCTGCGCAGCGCGTAGAGGGTGGACCCGTCGGGCGTCACGCACAGGGAGGCATAGGCGCCGGAGGCGGTCAGGCGGGTGATCGTGCCCTCCGGGTCGCGGCGGAAGACCGGGCAGTGGCCCCGTTCGTCCCCGGTGAACCACAGCGTGGCGTCCCCGGGAACCGGCGAGGGGACCGCCCGCCCCGGCCACGGCCAGTTGTCGAACTCCGGCAGGAGATCGGTCTCCTCGCCCGAGACCGGGTCGAACGCGACGAGGGTGACCCTCCACTCCGACGTCGTAGGTCTCCTCCCGCTGGCGCTGGCAGATCAGCTGCGAGCCGTCGGCGGTGAAGACCGGGCGGTAGGTACTGGTGGCCGGGACGCGAGAAGGTGCGCCGCTCGACACCGGTGGCCGCGTCGGCGATCACCACGACGTTCGTGTCCGGGGCGCTGCCGGTCGCGGCCCGCGTGTAGGCCACCAGCGCCCCGTCCGGCGAGAGGGCCATGTCCCCGCCTGCCCGCGAGGCCTTGGCCGCCGGCGTCGACCGGTGTCGCCGTCCGGCGCGGAGGACGAACGTGTGCGGTTCGTCGGGGCCGAGGTCGACGCCCCCGGCGCGGGTCGGAGTCCGCCTCGTACAGGACCGCGTTGACCTTGGCGCGTCGGCGTTCCTGCAGCAGGTCGGGCGTGGGTTTCGGCATGTCGTGGCGCCCGGCAGCAGGTCCGCGGTGTAGGCGACGGTGCCGGTGTCCTTGCGGCGACGGTGAACGCGGAGATGCCTCCCAGGGTGGCGAGCGATCCGCTCCGCCTCACCGCGCTCGGGCAGCGCCCACAGCCCCACGCTCCCGGCGTCGCCGTCGCTGGACCATCGTTCTCCTGGGCGGAGAGCATCAGCAGGGTGCCGTCGGCGGCGAAGGTCGGGCGCGAAGTGCGCCAGAGACGGACCCGGCCACGAGGCCGGCCTCACGCTCACCGGCCGGGTCCACCTCCCACATCTCCGAGACGTACCCCGTTCCCTCGCTCGTCGATCGTCTGCACGGACGCGATCAAGCGCGTCCCGTCGGGAGCGAGGAGCCAGGCCGGTCAGGCGCGGTTCTTCGACGAGCAGGTCGTGGAATGCGGTGATATTACTCGGGGCGTTGACCATGGTGGTCATCCTGCCCACTGCATCCGATCTTCGAAAGGGATCGTCAACAGACAGTGGGGAGACTCTCAAGTTCGAGTTGGAGGTCTGGTTCTGAGGAGGGCGCGCGGTCGAACAGCGATCGAAGCGCATATCGCCGCCATGACTCCCGTCTTCGGAACTTCAACGGACACCTCGATCAGCGGCACAGCCTTCGCCGAAATGTTCCTCCTCGCCATGGGCGTGGGCGTAGAACCCAAGACCGCCGTGGAGCTAAAAGCCAAAGGAACGCTCCTACGTGCGATCGTTCCACCCTGGGCATTCGGACTAGATCGACATGAAGGCAGCCGACTGTCCAGTTGCGCTCGGATCCGACATCTAGACCGACATCAAAACCGCACACCGACAAGCTAGAGCGGAACCTACAGTGGGGCAGGGGCGGGCACGGTTCTTCGGCTGCCCGGTGTGGAGATGGTTGCGCTTCAAGCGGCAGCGACAACGAGGTAGGCGTAGGGCGGGCGGAGTTCTTCGGCTGCCCGGTGTGGAGATGGTTGCGGTTCGGGCGGGCGGCGACGAAGAGGTCCCATTGGCGTGGGGGTGGGTTGGGTGGCTGTCCGGTTCGTGTTGGTTGTTGTTGCCGGGCATGGGGATGGGCCCGAACCCGCTGGGGGTTCGAGCTGGGAGGCGTGGCCCGTTGGGCCGGTGTGCGCCTTTCCCTCCCCGCCCCGGTCGCCACCGGGACGGGCACCGTAAGAACGGCGGATCGCCGAGGTCGGCGGGCCTGACGGGTGCGGGTTGCTTGGGCCGCACTGGTTCGGGTGCCTTTTCGCTGGGCTCGCCTGGGTTCGCTTCGACCCTTGCTGGCGTTGCGAAGCGTTCTCGGCATTGGGCTCTCGCGGCTCTCATGGCTGCGAGGGAACGGTCCTGTTCGGCGGCTTCGGCTCTCGCGTCGAGATCGGGCTTCATGTTCTCGGACCATTCGGACCGGTAGAGCCCGGTCGGGAAGTAGTCGAAGTCATCTGCTCGGTGTTCGGCATCCATGTCGGCATCGGTGCGCCAGTCCGAACACCCACACCCGCCACTGCCTCCGACCGGCCTTGTCGTCTTGGGTTTCGTGGTCTTCGTGGTGGGTGATGATCGCTTGGCCGGGCCCGGTCTTCTCGACCGTCCAGCCCGTGGTGTGGATGCGGCCGTGGTGGAACCGGCACAGCAGGATCAGGTTCGTCAGCGTTCGTGTCGCCGCCGTCGGCCCAGTGCGTGATGTGGTGGGCTTCGGTCCAAGCGATCGGGAGGTCGCAGCCGTTCCAGGCGCACCCTTCGGGCTGCTCGAGTTCGAGCTTGCGACGCAGAGCGGTGTTGGGGAGGCGCACGGCCCGGCCGAGTTCGAGGGCTTCACCGGTGGCGTAGTTGAACACCGAGGGAATGACCACGCCCTCGCAAGCGAGCAGGCGGGCCCTCGCGAGCGAGACCGGCTGCCCTTCCAGAAGGGGCGTGCGCCCGGTGTCCTTACCCTGCAGGGTCTCGATGTCGACCACGAGGTCGAGGGTGGCCGTGTGGCCGTGCCGGGTCGCCGCTTCAGGAGACGAGCCGTAGCCCGCGAGGAGCTGGTGAATGGCTTCCGCATGCCGGTTGGGGGCGGCAGGGAGCACGCCGTCCGAGTCTTGGTCTTCCTGGCGAGGGGGAGGGCAGGCGGTCTTCAAGTACTTGTCGAGCAGACGCCCGGTCTCGTCGGAGAGTTCGCCGGAGAGGCACCACATGCCGTTGCCGGACTCGGCGATCTCGATCCACTGCAGGGACTGCTCACCGAGGGAGTCGAGCAACTCCGACTCATCAGCCATCTGCGCGGCCAGTTCATTCAAATGCCGCTGCAAGTCCTTGAAAGGCGCATGAGCGCAGTACTGGGCGATCAACGCCTCAGGAGTCGCACACAGCGTCTCGGAGTCGAAGGGCGAGGGGACTGGAGTCCGGAAGGGCGTCTTGGCGAACAGGCGCATGGCCGGGGTCTTGTCCAACCGCCGGACAGCGAAGGCGACCTGATCGATCCGGGCACTGCCTGTCGTTGCCGCCTGAGCGAGCACCGCGAACTTCCTGGACAGTCTCGCGATGACCGCGATGTCGAGCCGGCCGTGTCTGGTGGTGAAGTCGAACTGCGACTGAGCAAGAGATACAGACGCCGAGAACCCGAACTCGGAGCGGTGAAGGCTCTGCTCCTTCATCGCAATCACCGCCGACAACACCTGAGCGTGTTGGGCATTGATGCGGTCAGCCGCTTGCTCGAGGGTGGACCGGAGAGCTCGCGCTTGGGTCTGCCTGTCTTCACTGACTGCTGCTGCGGTGGCCATCGGATTCACCCCCTACCTGTTCTCGAATGTCTTACCGGTTTTCGCATCCTTGTTCGTAGTTCAATGATGACACACCACCTAGGCAGTGTCATCGCCCGAAAGAGTGAATTATCCATTGAGGAATATCGATCCGCCGCCCCAAAGCCAGCCCTGCACCGCAAACAAAGTAAGTGGTTATCGGTGCTCCGCACCTCGACAATCGAGCGGCCTGGCGGCCGCAGTGCAGACCCCTCGGAAAGTGGCCCCTTTTGTCGCCGCCGCCTGAAGTCCGACCCCAGCGGCGCAGGCAGCCGCGCACGCAACCCCAACAGCAAACGGAGCTCTTTGTCGCTGCCCGCCCTAACCTCGGGCCGATGCGGACCGGCGGCCGGCCGCTCTCAGCGCAGCAGCAGGTCCGCCAGCGCGAACGCGAACAACGCAACCGCCACGAATCCGTTCGCGGTGAAGAAGGCCCGGTTGACCCTCGAGAGGTCGTCCGGCTTGACCACCATGTGCTCGTAGGCGAGAGCCACGGCGACGACGGCGAGGCCGATCCAGTACAGGAGGCCGAACCCGGTCAGGGCCCCGAACCAGGCGAAGGCCGCCCAGGCGAGCACATGCGTCACCGTGGAGGCGTGCAGCGCGGCCTTCACACCCCATCGCGCGGGGGTGGAGTGGACGCCGATCTCGCGGTCGATCGCGATGTCCTGGCAGGCGTAGATGAGATCGAAGCCGCCGATCCACAACCCTACGGCCGCACCGAGGAGGATCGCCGGGCCCGAGCCTTCGAAGTCGCCCGTCACGGCGAGCCAGGCGCCGACCGGCGCGACCATCTGGGCCAGACCCAGGATCGCGTGCGGGTAGTTCGTGAAGCGCTTCGCGTACGGGTAGAGGATGAGCGGCGCGACCGCGAGCGGGCTGAGGATGAGGCAGAGCCAGTTGAGTAGGCCGGCCGAGACCAGCAGGGCCGCCAGGCTCACCGCGCAGCCGATGTAGGCGGTCTTGAGGGAGACCGTGCCGGTGACCAGTTCGCGCTTGGCGGTGCGCGGGTTCTGGGCGTCGATCTTGCGGTCGATGATCCGGTTCGCGGCCATGGCGAGGGTTCTCGCGCTGACCATCGCGATGGTCACGAGGACGAGGACCCGCCAGGAGAAGGCGTCTTCGCGCGCCATGACCGTCAGGGTCGAGAGGTACGCGAAGGGCAGCGCGAACACCGAGTGCTCGAAGGCGACCAGTTTCAGGAAGTCCTTGACGTGGTTCGGGCGGGGGCGGGGCAGCGTCTCAGTCAAGTCCGTACTCTCTCCAGCGGCGGTCCACGGTCGCCTTGACCGCCGAGCTCATGTGCATGGCCTCGGGCCAGCCGCGCGTGTAGCCCTCCTCGGGCCATTTCGCGGTGGCGTCGATCCCGGCCTTGCCGCCCCAGAACTGGTGGTAGGAGGCGTGGTCGAGGTGGTCCACGGGGCCCTCGGTGAGCAGCAGGTCCCGCGAGTAGTCCACATTGCCGAGTGCGCGCCAGGCGACCTCGCGGTAGTCGTGCACGTCGCAGTCGGCGTCGACCACCACGATCAGCTTGGTCAGGCTCATCATCTGGAGGCCCCAGATCGCGCTCATGACCTTCTGCGCCTGCTTCGGGTACTTCTTGTCGATCGAGACGATGACGCAGTTGTGGAAGACGCCGGCCGCGGGCATGTCGTAGTCGATGACCTCGGGGATCATGATCTTGACGAGGGGCAGGAAGATCCGCTCGGTCGCCTTGCCCAGGCCGTGGTCCTCCTGGGGCGGGGCCGAGGTGATGATGGTGTGGTAGATCGGGTTCTGGCGCATGGTCATCGCCTCGATGCGCATCACCGGGAACGGCTCCACGGGCGTGTAGAACCCGGTGTGGTCGCCGAAGGGGCCTTCGGGGAGGCGTTCGCCGGGCTCGGCCCAGCCTTCGAGGACGATCTGCGAGGTCGCCGGCACCTGGAGCGGCACGGTGAGGCAGTCGACCATCTCGACGCGTTCGCCGCGCAGGAAGCCCGCGAACAGGTATTCGTCGATGTCCGGCGGGAGGGGGGCGGTCGCCGCGTAGGCCATCACCGGGTCCGGGCCGATCGCGATCGCCACCGGGAGCCGTTCGCCGCGCTTCTCGGCTTCGGCGTAGTGCGAGGTCGAGTTCTTGTGGATCTGCCAGTGGAGGCCGATCGAGCGCTCGTCGTGCTGCTGGAGGCGGTAGAGCCCGACGTTGCGCTTGCCGGTCTCGGGGTGCTTGGTGTGGGTGAGCCCGAAGTTGTGGAAGACGCCGCCGTCGCCGGGCCACACCTGGAGGCCGGGGAGCATGTCGAGGTCCACGTCGTCGCCTTTGAAGACCACTTCTTGGCACGGGGCCTTGCGGATCTTCTTGGGCGGCACGGATTTGAGCTGCATGAGCTTGCCGAGGCCGTCGCGGATGCCGGCCCAGCCGACGGGGAGTTCGGGTTTGGCGAGCTCGCCGATGCGCTGTCCGATCTCGTCGAGCGTGTCGACGCCGAGGGCCTTGGCCATGCGCGCCTCGGTCCCGAACAGGTTGATCGCGAGGGGGATATGGCTGCCCGAGGGGTTCTCGAACAGGAGGGCGGGGCCGTCCTCGCGGATGACCCGCTGGGTGATCTCGGAGATCTCCAGGTGCGGGTCGGCCTCGGCCGTGATCCGCTTGAGGTCGCCGTCGGCTTCGAGGGCGGCCAGGAACGACTGCAGGTCGTCGTACGGGAACTTGGGTGCCACGAAAACCATTCAACCACCCGGGACCCCGGCCCGCCGGTGCCCCGGGCGCGGAGTGAACCGTCTTGTCGTACCCCGGCGGTACGCTTCCTTGTGATGTATTTAACGATACGGTACCGTCTCGTATCGGAATGACGTAGAGTCGTCTCGAACACCACGACACCACGCACACGAAGCCCACAGGGCTTGCGCATGCGAACACCATCGCGCCCCGGGCCCGCGGTCACACCGCCCGCCCGCCGCGCGTCATCGACAAGACACTCCGCCGCGGTCGGCGCCGCGGCGAACACCAGACGCCGATCCGCCCTGCGGACCCGACGGCGTCCCTTACCGAAACGGAAACCCTGTGAGCGAAACCCGTTCCGTCCCAGCCCCTGCGGCGGCGCCAGAAGAGGAAGGCCACCCGCGCCGGTGGGCCATCCTCAGCGTCCTGGTCGTCAGCCTCATCGTCGTCGTCCTCGACAACACCGTCCTGAACGTCGCCATGAAGACCCTCGCCGAACCCGACCCCGTCGGGATCAGCGCCACCCAGAGCGACCTCGCCTGGATGATCAACTCCTACACCCTGGTCTTCGCCGGCATGCTCTTCGCCTTCGGCGTCATCGGCGACCGCATCGGCCGCAAGCGGATGCTCATCGGCGGCCTCGTCGTCTTCGGCGCCGCCTCCCTGCTCTCGGCCTACGCCAGCAGCCCCGACCAGCTCATCTGGTACCGCGCCCTCATGGGCTTCGGCGCCGCGATGATGATGCCCTCGACCCTGTCGATGCTCCGCAACCTCTTCCCGGCCAAGGAGTTCCCCAAGGCCCTCGGCATCTGGACCGGCGCGGTCGGCATCGGCGGCGCCATCGGCCCGATCGTCGGCGGCGCGCTCCTCGAGCGCTTCTGGTGGGGCTCGGTCTTCCTCATCAACGTCCCGATCGTCATCTTCGGCATCATCGCGCTGCTCATCATGGCCCCCGAATCCAAGGGCCTCCAGGTCAAACCCGACCTCGTCGGCATGGCCCTCTCCGTCATCGGCCTCGTCAGCCTCACCTACGGCATCATCGAAGCCGGCGACCAGGGCTCCTGGGCCAGCGCCGAAGTCTGGGGCACCATCGCCTTCGGCGCCCTCGTCCTGATCGCCTTCGTCCTGTGGGAGAAGCGCACCCCGCACGCCTCCCTCGACATGAAGCTGTTCAAGAACTCCCGCTTCTCGGCCTCCTCGGCCATCATCGTGCTCACCTTCTTCGGCATGATGGGCCTGTTCTTCTTCATGACGTTCTACATCCAGATCGTCCGCGGCTACTCGCCGCTGGAGACCGGCCTGCTCTTCCTGCCGATGGGCGCCGCGATGCTCGTCTTCGCGCCCATGTCGAACATGTTCGTCCAGCGCTTCGGCGCCAAGATCGTGGGCTCGGTCGCGATGCTGCTGGTCATCGCCAACTTCGCGATCTCCGCCTTCGTCCTGGACCTCAACAGCTCGGTGTGGCTGCTCATCGCGCAGTTCGCCATCACCGGCATCGGCATGTCGAACCTCATGCCTCCGGCCATGAACACGCTCATGTCCTCGGTCCCGCGTGAGCGCGCCGGCGTCGGCTCCGCCCTCGCCAACACGCTCCGCCAGGTCGGCGG
Organism: uncultured Actinomycetota bacterium; assembly: GCA_963740955.1. Classification (GTDB taxonomy): domain Bacteria; phylum Actinomycetota; class Actinomycetes; order Mycobacteriales; family Micromonosporaceae; genus Glycomyces. The sequence continues at coordinate 567,272 of CAVUGC010000019.1, read as the reverse complement.
CGCCCTCGGCGTCGCGGTCCTCGGCACCGTCATGGCCCAGGCCTACCGCTCCGAGATCACCGACGCGATCCCGCAGCTGCCCGACCCCGCCCGCGAGTCCATCGCCACCACCTACGGCGCGGTCGAGTCCGGCGCGGTCCCGCCCGAGACGGCGCAGCAGGTCATGGACGCGGCCAACGCCTCGTTCCTCGACGCGCTGCACACCACCGCCCTCAGCGCGATCGGCGTGGCCCTCGTGGGTCTCATCGTCATCGCCGTGTTCTTCCCGGGCAAGCAGCGCCGCGAGCCCGAGGCCGAGCAGGCGGAGCGGGCCTCCGAGCCCGCCCTGATCGAGGCTTAAGGGAGAATCGAGCCATGCCTCCTGAGCTCAGCGACGTATCGACAGCACCCGACGACGCCGCGGCGGCGACCCCCGCCAAGGGCCGGCCGCGCAGCGAAGCGGTGAGTCTGTCGATCCTCGAGGCCGCCCTGGACCTCATCGCCGAGCACGGGAACGTCACGGACGTCAGCGTCGAGGCCGTCGCGGAGCTCTCCGGGGTCTCCAAGGCCTCGATCTACCGGCGCTGGTCCTCCAAGGAGGAGCTGCTCGCCGCGGCCATGGAGAGCATCAAGGCCCCGCTCCCGACCTCGATGCCGCGCACGTCGCTCCGCGACGACCTGGTCCACCTGGGCCACGGCATGTCCCGGACCTTCGGGCCCCGGGACATGAAGGTCGTCAAGTGCATGATGCTCGTCGTCAAGGACCCCGAGTACCAGCGCCACCACGACCGGCTCGTCGCCCACCGGCGCAAGTTCGTGCGCGACACGTTCACGTACTGGGCCGAGCGCGGGGAGCTCAGCCCCGATCTCGACTTCGACCTGGCCGTCGCCATGTTCATCAGCCCCCTGCTGACGATCTACGTCTACGGCCAGTACGCCGACATCCAGAAGCCCGACACCATCGAACGCTTCGTCGACCACCTCCTGCGAGGGCTCGGAACCGCCTTGGCGGTAGGCGACTAGCGCAGAAAACACCACCGGGCCCGGCCGATCACCTGATCGGCCGGGCCCGGTTCGCGTGCGGGACAGGATGCGACCGGGCCCCGCCGTCCCGCGGGGCCCGGTCACCGGAAGGAACCGAGAATCAGGTCTAGGGGGCCCGGCTCACCGCCTCCCGGAGAGCCGGGCCCGTCATTCGACCGCCTTAGTCGATCGGCGGGTAGGCGTTCGCCAAGAGTTCGGCGAACTGCTCGGAGGACCAGTGGCCCGAGAGCGGCATGTTGTCGCGAGCGCCCGAAGGGCTGTTGCTGTTGCGGATGTTGCCCTCGTAGTCCGGGTCGCACATCTCGTCGAAGCCCTTGCCCTCGTCGTTGTCGATGGGCTGGGAGGCGCCGTCGGACTCGCCCGGGGGCTTGATCCACACGTAGGCGTCGATGCCCGGCTCGGGGTTGGCCTGCGGCCGCTCACCGAGGCCGGCACCGGCCTGGTTGCACCAGTTGCCCTTGTTGAAGCGCTGGTCGAGCCGCGAGTCGTCCACGAACGTGATCGGGTTCGTCGAGGTCGACGTACCGGTCGGACGGTAGTCGCCGCCCCAGCCGTTGCGGCTGGTGTCGATCAGCATGCCGATGTCCGAGTTGAACCCCTTCGTGACCAGCTCCTGGCGCAGCGCGGTCGCGAAGTCGAGCTCGTTGTTGTAGGCGTTCCAGTCGACCCACTTGACTTCGCCGTTCTGGTTGATCGCCTTGCCGCCGACGACCTGGTCGACCTCCCAGTAGGGCTCCTCCAGCGCCGAGTAGTTCGCGGCGTTGGTGATGAAGCCGTGGACGTCGTCGGCGGTCATCCCGTTCTCCCCGATGAGCGAGGCGAACTGGTCGGCCGAGGCGTGGAAGTTGTCGTACTGCGGGTCGGTGTTCGTCCAGCCGATCCAGCCGTGGTGGCCGGCGTCGAGGTAGTTGTACGTGTTCGGCAGCGCGCCGAGCTCCGCCGTGGCGTACGAGATGCCGTCGACGTAGTTCCCGTTGGCCTTCATCGTGTCGCAGTTGGCGACCGCGGTGGCCCGCGGCGACACGTTGGTGACCAGGTTCGGCAGCGAGTCGAGCTCGATGATGTTGACGATCTTGAGGTCGGCGTACTTGGCCTGGCCCATGATGTCGACGATCGGGTCGATGTACTCGCTCTTGTACTCGGCGATCTCGGTCTGGCCGAGCTCGCCGTTGGAGGCGAGCGCGGCGCAGTCGCGGCCGGGCAGGTTGTAGATGACGAACTGGATGACGTCGGCGCCTTGGGCGACGCGCCTCGTCGAGGTGGTCCTCCAGGCCCATCTAGCCCGTGGTCGGGGAGCCGTTGCCGTAGATGGCGCTGGTCGCGGTCGAGCCACACGCCGGTGGGCTGGTCGGCGATCGCGTCGCCGCCGGGCTCGGCCGCGGCCAGCGCGGACCACATCGGGTTGACGTAGACCTGTGCGCCCGCGTACGGGTTGTCGACCTTGTCGCCGCCGCCCGGGTTGCCGGTCGGGTCGTCGGTGGGCGTCTTCGGTCGTCGGGGGGCTCGGACGGTCCGTTGCAGACGTCGCCGTTCACCGTGAACTGGCCCGGAGTCGCAGAGGACCCGTTCCCGATGAAGCCGAAGACCTCTTTGCTCTGGCCGGAGGCGATGGAGGCGTTCCAGCCGACGTCGCCGCCGGTGAAGCCGGCGCCGCTCTGGCTCCAGTCGACGTTCCACGCGCTGGAGACGGTGGTGCCGGAGGGGAAGTTCCACTTCACCTCCCAGCCGTTGATGGGTTCGTCGGCCGTGATGACGACGTTGGCCTGGAAGCCGCCGTTCCACGTGCTGACGAGGTTGTAGTCGACTTCGCAGCCTTCTTCGGCGAGTGCCTGGTTCGCCGAAGCGAAGGTCAGACCGGCCGCCGCCAGTGCGCCGACGGCGACGCTGGTCAGCGCGAGTCTCCTTCTTCTTCGATGTACTTGCATGTGTCGATGTCCTTTGGGGTCGAGAGGCCGCCGTGACACGGCCCGGAACGGGTGACCATCGAGGGAAGCGCTCCCAAGATGTGCATTGATAATCTCCGATGTATTGATGGACTGTCAAGAGGTCGGGCCAGGATATTTCCAACGTGGAGCCGCGCTTGCCAACGTTTTCGAAGGCGGCCAGGCGATCGGCAAGCGCTTGAATCAGTGAAAACGCTCCCGCGGTATCTCCATGGGTCCCTTAGAAGAACTCCGGACGGCACGGCGGCGGGGCCGCGCGTCTGCGCGGCCCCGCCGTCTTCAGTCGGGCGAAGTGCCGGTTCGCCCTCTACCCGCCCGCTGCTCAGCGGCGGGTAGGCGTACCTGCGGTGTGCAGGTCTAGTTCAGCGGCGGGTTGGCGTTCGCCAACAGCTCGGCGAACTGCTCCGAGGACCAGTGGCCCGAGAGGGGCATCTCGCCGCGGGCACCGCTCATGTTGTTGCCGTTGCGGATGTTGCCCTCGTAGGCCGGGTCGCACATCTGGTCGAAGCCCTTGCCCTCGTCGTTGGCGATCTCCTCAGAGGCGCCGTCCGACTCCCCCGGGGGCTTGATCCACACGTAGGCGTCGATGCCCGCCTCCGGGGTCGGCCTGCGGCCGCTCGCCGAGGCCCGCGCCGGCCTGGTTGCACCAGTTGCCCTTGTTGAAGCGCTGGTCGATCCGCGACTCGTCGACGAAGGTCACCGGGTCCGCCGAAGTCGAGGGACCGGCGGGCCGGTCCGGCCCGCCCCAGCCGTTGCGGCTGGTGTCGATCAGCATGCCGATGTCGCTGTTGAAGCCGTTAGCGACCAGCTCGTCGCGGAAGGACGTGGAGAAGTCGATCTCGCCGTTGTAGGCGTTCCAGTCGACCCACTTGACGTCGCCGTTCTGGTTGACCGGCTTGCCGCCGACGACCTGGTCGACCTCCCAGTACGGCTCTTCCAGCGCCGAGAAGTTCGCGGTGTTCGTGATGAAGCCGTGGACGTCGTCCGCGGTCATCCCGTTCTCGCCGATGAGCGAGCCGAACAGCGCCGCGGAGGCGTGGAAGTTGTCGTACTGCGGGTCGTCGTTCGTCCACCCGATCCAGCCGTGGTGGCCCGCGTCCAGGTAGTTGTAGGTGTTCGGCAGCGCGCCGAGCTCGGACGCGGCGTATGAGACGCCGTCGACGTAGTTCCCGTTGGCCTTCATCGTGTCGCAGTTCGGGACCGCGGTCGGGCGCGGCGAGTCACGTTCGTGACCAGGTTCGGCAGCGAGTCGATCTCGATGACGTTGACGATCCGCAGGCCGGCGTAGGCCGGGTCGCTCTGGATCGCGACGATCGGGTCGATGTACTCGCTCTTGTACCGGTCGATCTCGTCGGCCGCAAGCTCGCCGTTGGAGGCGAGCGCGGCGCAGTCGCGGCCCGGGCAGGTTGTAGATGACGAACTGGATGACGTCGGCGCCCTGGGCGACCGCCTCGTCCAGATGGTCGCTTCACGCCCATCGCTGCCGGTGGTGGGGGAGTCGTTGCCCTCGATGGCGCTGATCCGGTCGATCCACACGCCGGTGGGCTGGTCGGCGATCGCCTCGCCGCCCGGCTCGGCCGCGGCGTTCGCGGACCACGATGGGGTTGACGTAGACCTGCGCGCCCTCGTAGGGGTTGTCGACCTTCGCCTGCGCGATGTCGGCCCCGTCGGGGGTCTCCTGGGCCCCTGCGGCTGTTCACCGCGAGGGCGCTGACGGAGGCGACGGCGAGCGCCGCGGCCGACAGCGCTCCCAGGCGCTTCTGCTTCCTTCGACTGAGTGTCATGTGTTCCGTGCCCTTCTCAAAGCTTGTCGGGCTTGACGTCTTCGGGAACGGCTCCGCGGGTACCGGGTGGACACGGAAGCGCTCCCAAACTTTCACATCGAAGTTTGCCTATGTCTTGACTGGGATGTCAAGGGTCTCGATACCGGAGAATCCAGAAATTTCCCATTGGCGGCAAGTATGGCGACTCAGGGTATTGATACGACTTCAGAGCGTGGACAATTGCCCTTAATGGAACAAAACGGCTCCACTTTGGAACAGAAGGGTGTCCGGGCGGGGCGAGCGGCGAGGTGAACGACGGGGCGAACGACGAACGCCCGCGCCGCCCCCTGAACATCAGGCGGCGGCGCGGGCGTGTGCGGCGAACCGTCCCGGCGGCGCCCTGGAGCACCGCCCCGGACATGCGAAAAGCCGGTACCGGGCGCGTCCTTCCTCGGCCGTGTGCGGACGTGGGGCGCTGCGCGGGACCGGCTTGTGCCGGACGGTCTTTCAGTTCGCGGATTCGCGGTGGACGGCCGATCTGGGATCGGCTTTCGCGGTCGCTGTGGCGGCTGCGCGGTCTACGGTTGGGCGTTCCCGGTGTCGAATGCGGACTGTGCTCCGGCGTCGCCCTCGAGCAGCGCCCGCACTTCCGATTCACGGAAACGGCGGTGTCCGCCGGGTGTGCGTATGCTCCCGATACGGCCCGCAGCGGCCCAGCGCGTCACGGTCTTCGGATCGACGCGGAACAGCGAGGCCACTTCGCCAGGTGTCAGTAGGCGGTCCTCGGTCTCCATGATTTCTTCCTCCCCGTGATGAAGACTCACTTCGTGCGTTAAACCCATTACACCACTATTCAGTCAAACCTGCCATGAGTTCTTGGACATACTTTCGGTCGGTAGGTATTGCCTGAAAGTACCACGCGTATGTCAACGGCGCTCTGAGCTGAATCTGACGCTCTAGGTGTTCGCGGGTATCAGGTAGGCACAGGGCGCAAGTGGCAACTCTGGTTATCCTCGACAAGTGGACGAGATCGACCAGACCATCGTGAACCTCTTGCGCACCGACGGGCGTACCTCCTACGCCGAACTGGCGCGGCGGGTCGGTCTCACCGCGCCCTCCGTGCAGGACCGCGTCACCAAACTGGAGAAGAACGGCGTCATCACCGGCTACAAGGCCGTGATCGACACCGAGGCCATCGGGCTCGGCATCACCGCGCTCATCGGCATCATCCCCGACAACTCCGCCGACCATCTTGAAATCTGCGAACGCCTCCGCGCCATTCCGCAGATCGAATCGTGCTATTTCCTCGCGGGCGTGGAGTGCTATCAGCTCAAGGTGCGCGTGCCCAAGATGGGCGACCTCGAACGGCTCATCCACCGCGTCGGCGCGATTCCCGGTGTGGCCCAGACGCGCACGACCATCACCCTCTCGACCAAGTGGGAGGACCGGCCCCAGCCCGTCCCCTACGCGGGCGAGTCATGACCCGCGATCGCGGCGAAGGAGGAGGGTGACCATGCAGTCGATCGACCGCGCCCGGGATCGACTCTGGACCAACTGGGCTATCACCACAGTGGAGGCTGACGCGAACCGCTCGGCCGACACCCACCTGCTGCCGTTCCCGCTGCCGTCCGCATGGGGCGTGGACCTCTACCTCAAAGACGAGTCGACGCACCCGACCGGATCGCTCAAGCACCGCCTCGCCCGCTCGCTGTTCCTGTACGCGATCTGCAACGGCTGGATCGACGAGGGCACGCCCGTCATCGAGGCCTCCAGCGGCTCGACCGCCATCAGCGAGGCCTACTTCGCGCGGATGCTCGGACTGCCGTTCACCGCGGTCATGCCCGAGTCGACCAGCGGCTCCAAGATCGCCGCCATCGAGTCCTACGGCGGCAAGGCCCACCTGGTGGGGGAGGCCGGCCAGGTCTGCGCCGAGGCCGAGCGCCTCGCCGCCGAGACCGGCGGGCACTTCATGGACCAGTTCACGTACGCCGAGCGGGCCACCGACTGGCGCGGGAACAACAACATCGCCGAAAGCGTGTTCGAGCAGATGCGCCTGGAGCGCCACCCGGTGCCGACCTGGGTCGTCGTGGGCGCCGGCACCGGCGGCACCTCGGCGACCATCGGCCGGTACGTGCGCTTCCGCAAGCACGCCACGAACCTGTGCGTGGTCGACCCCGAGCACTCGGCGTTCTTCGCCGGCTGGCGCGACGGCGACCCCGAGGCCGTGGCCGAGCGCGGCTCGCGGATCGAGGGGATCGGGCGGCCGAAGGTCGAGCCCTCGTTCATCCCGGACCTGGTCGACCGCATGGTGAAGGTGGACGACGCCGAGTCGATCGCCTGCCTGCGCTGGGCCTCCGAGCGGCTGGGGCGCAGGCTCGGCGGCTCGACCGGCACGAACCTCGTGGCGGCGCTCGCGATCATCGCCGAGATGCGCGAGAACGGGCGGCGCGGCAGCATCGTCACGCTCCTGTGCGACTCGGGCCTGCGGTACGCGAGCACCTACTTCGACGACGACTGGGTCGCGGCCCAGGGCATCGACCTGGAAGCGGCGGCCGAGCGGCTCGCCCCGCTGCTGCCGGAATAGCCGTCGGTCCAGCGCAACCTGCTCACACTTTCGAGTGAGGTGAGCGCCGGGGGCGCGGTTCTTGTCGTACCCGCGCGGGAGGATCGCACCTACCGTTCCCCGGGTGGGTGGGGGTTTGGGATGGTATCCGCCTACGGCATGCGGCATTCGGGGCTTGTGCGAACGTTTGCCTCGGGGTTACGATGCTCCGAAACACATCGAAACCTATGACTATGTAAAACCTTTGGCGCACCCGGTACCGCCCGAGGTCCAGCAGTGGACGGCCGACCCCACGACTCGGACCGCGTTTTGAATCGTTTCATGGCCGCCCCGTCCTCCCGATCACCCGGTCTCCCCTCACACGGGGCCGCGGCGCCCGCGCCGCGGCCCCCACCTTCGACACCTGGAGCGAACATGTCTCATCCATCGGATCACCCGAATCCCTTCGGCGCCAAGCTCTCCCGCCGCAACCTCGGCCTCCTCGCCGGGCTCGGCGCCGGCGCGGCCGCGGGCGGGCTCCTCGGCGCGGGCGCCGCGAGCGCGGCCTTCACCCCGGGCACCTGGTACTACCTGCAGTCCCGCTACTCCGGGCTGGTGCTCGAGATCGACGGCTCCTCGACCGCCAACGGCGCCAAGCTGGTCCAGCGCAACCGCGCGTACGCCAACAACCAGCAGTTCCGCTTCGTCGCCGCCGACACCGGCTACTACCGCATCGAGGTGCGCCACTCCGGCCTCGCCCTCGACGTCTACGCCAAGTCCACCGCCAACGGCGCCGACATCGTGCAGTGGACGAGCAACACCGGCGCCAACCAGCAGTGGCAGATCATCGACGACGGCACCTGGCTGCGCTTCGTGAACCGGGGTTCCGGCAAGGCCCTCGACGTCTGGGAGTGGAACATCGCCCTGGGCTCGCGCCTGTCCCAGTACGACTCCGCCGGCGGCATCAACCAGCAGTGGAAGCTCGTCCCCGCCGAAGCCGCCGCCGCCTCGGGCAACCCCACGATCTACGTGGCCTCCGACTCCACGGCCCAGACCTACAACTCCTCGGCCTACCCGATGACCGGCTGGGGCCAGAAGCTCGGCGGCTGGATGGACGCCAACACCACGATCGCCAACCACGCCATCGGCGGGCGCTCCTCGCGCTCGTTCATCGAGCAGGGCCGCCTCACCACGATCCTCAACGCGATCAAGCCGGGCGACTACCTCTACGTCCAGTTCGGCCACAACGACGCGAGCACGGGCAACCCGGATCGCTACACCTCGCCCGCGGACTACAAGATGTACCTGCGCGACCACTACATGAAGGGCGCGACCGACCGCGGCGCGATCCCGGTGCTGCTCACCCCGGTCAACCGGCTGGACTACAACACCTCGACCGGCAAGTTCAACGAATCGTTCGCCACGTACGCCGACAAGGTCCACGAGCTGGTCAGCGAGACCGGCGTGGCCCTGATCGACCTCGGGGCCCGCTCGCGCGCCTACCTCGACTCGATCGGGCCCGAGCGCGCCAAGGGCGTGTTCATGCACCTCGCGGCCGGCGCGTACCCGAACTACCCGAACGGCCTGGCCGACTCGACCCACTTCCAGGAGTACGGCGGGAACCAGATGGCACGGCTGGTCTCCGAGGGCACCAAGGCGCTCAGCAGGCCGATCGCCACCCACGTCCGCTGACCGAAACCGGCGCGACCCGTCCCTTATGGGCCGAATGCCGGTCCGCCTCGCAGGGCTGCTGCGCGGGCGGACCGGCATCGGCATTCGTGGATATCGACATGTATTGACTTTCCAGATTCCACTCGGTACCGTCCCCTTGGTAGTAAACGCTTGCCCGGCAAATCGACTCCAGTATTGAAACGATTCATTCCCATTTGCCCGACAAGCCCCCTCCTCGCACTACGGAAGTGACCATGAGGCCCACAACTCCTCCTCCGGCCTCCCGGTGGCGCCGCACCCTCGCGGTGCTGGCGGCCGGGGCCACCGCGCTCGCGGGCGTCCTCACCGCGGGCGCCCCCGCGCAAGCTCAGGACGGCATCACCGTCTACCTCGCCTCGGACTCCACCGTCCAGACCTACGACCCCTACTGGGAGCCGCAGGCCGGGTGGGGCCAGGTGATCGACCGCTACTTCGACGACGAGGTCACCATCGCCAACCACGCGATCGGCGGCCGCTCCTCGCGCTCCTTCATCGAGCAGGGCCGCCTCGACGCGATCCTGAACGAGATCCAGCCGGGCGACTACCTGTTCGTCCAGTTCGGACACAACGACGCCACCGTCTCGGTCCCCGAGCGCTACACCTCGCCCGACGACTACAAGACCTACCTGCGCGACCACTACATCGCGGGGGCGATCGCGAAGGGCGCCATCCCCGTCCTCGTCACCCCGGTCTCGCGCCGCAGCTTCAACGCCGAGACCGGCGAGTTCAACGCCTCCTTCCCCGAATACGTGGAGAAGGTCTACGAGCTCCACGAGGAGACCGGCGTCGCGATGGTCGACCTCTCGGCCTCCTCGCGCGCCTACCTGAACGACATCGGCCCCGAAGAGGCCAAGTCGGTGTTCCTGCACGTCCCGGCCGGGGTCTACCCGAACCGGCCGAACGGCACCGCCGACGACACCCACTTCCAGGAGTACGGCGCCATCCAGATGGCCCGCCTGGTCGCCGAGGAGACCGCCACACTCGGGCTGCCCCTGTCCGAGCACGTGGTCGACGTGGCGCCCCCGGCCGAGATTCCCGCCGCTCCGACCGGCCTCACCGCCGCCACGGTCGCGAACGCGAGCGTCACCCTCAACTGGACCACCGCCGAAGACGCCGACATCTACCGCGTCTACGTGCGCGAACCGGGCGGTGAATGGCGCCTGGGCACCACCGCCACGGTCGGCGTCGGCCGCGTCTCCGGCCTCGCCGAGGACACGGCCTACGAGTTCGCCGTCGCGGGCGTCAACGGCAAGGGCGAGTCCGAGAAATCCGCCCAGCTGTCCGTGACCACCGCCAGCGCGGGCTTCAAGTACGACTTCGGCCCCGCCTCGCAGACCGTGGCCCCCGGCTACACCGAGGTCAACCGCGGCACCGCTTACACCGCGGAGCGCGGCTACGGCTTCACCACGGACATGGCCAGTGCGATCGACCGCGACCGCGGCGTCGCCACCGACCCGCTCGGCAGCGACTTCGTGGCCTGGTTCGGCGGCTCGTACGACTTCGCGGTCGACGTGGCGAACGGCCTGTACACCGCGCGGGTCTTCACGGGCGACTACACGGGTTCGGCCCGGTCGAACGTGAAGTTCGAGGGCGTCGACTACGGTGCGGCGAACGCCGGTTCGAAGTCGATCCTCACGAAGGACTTCGAGGGGATCACGGTCGAGGACGGCCAGTTGAACATCAACGTCTCGGGTCAGACCGGGCATCTGAACGGGCTGGAGCTCACCCGGATCGGGGACGTGCCGGGTTCGGGGGGCGAAGGTCCGGACGAGCCGTGCGCGGAATGCGCGGAGCTGGTCGAGAGCCTCGACCGGGCGCCGGTGGCGGTCGGTGTGGACGGCGGGAACTTCGTGAGCTGGCGGAGCCTCGCGCTCGATCCGGAGGGCACGAAGTTCAATGTGTACCGCGACGGCCGGCTCATCACGCCGGAGCCGACGCAGCTGACGAACCTCACCGACGAGGGCGGCACCGCGAACGCGACGTACTGGATCGCGCAGGTCGTCGAGGGTGTCGAGACCGGGTACACGAAGGCGTTCGAGGTCTGGGACGACCAGTACATCGACATCGACATGGAGCGCCCCGAAGGCGGCACGACCCCTGACGGGGTGGCGTACACGTACGCGCCGACCGATGCGACGGTGGCGGACCTGGACGGCGACGGCGTCTACGAGATCGTGCAGAAGTGGGACCCCTCGAACGCCAAGGACAACTCGCACAACGGCTACACCGGGAACGTGTACGTGGACGCGTACACGCTCGGCGGTGAGCGGCTCTGGCGCATCGACCTGGGGATCAACATCCGGGCGGGGGCGCACTACACGCAGCTGGTCGCCTACGACCTCGACTCGGACGGCAAGGCCGAGGTGGCGCTGAAGACCGCCGACGGCACCGTGGACGGCGAGGGCACCGTGATCGGCGACGCCGATGCGGACTGGCGCAACACGACGGGCCGGATCCTGGAGGGACCGGAGTTCCTGACGGTCTTCAACGGCCAAACCGGTGCGGCGATGGAGACCGCGGACTTCACTCCCGAGCGGGGCGACATCTGCTCGTGGGGCGACTGCTACGGCAACCGCGGCGACCGTCTCATGGCCTCGGTGGCCTATCTGGACGGCGTGCACCCGTCGCTGATCACCAACCGCGGGATCTACGCGAAGACCGAGATCACCGCGTGGAACTGGGACGGCGACAACCTGCCGCAGGTGTGGAACTTCAGTTCCGCGCAGTGGGGTGCGAAGTACCAGGGCCAGGGCAACCACCAGATGTCGATCGCCGATGTGGACGCCGACGGGCGCGATGAGATCGTGTTCGGCGCGATGACGATCAACGACGACGGGACCCCGCTGTATTCGACGGGCCTGGGCCACGGCGACGCGCTGCACGTGTCGGACTTCGACCCTTCGAATGCGGGCCTGGAGATCTTCAGCCCGTTCGAGTGCATGAGCTGCTCAGGTAACAAGGCCGCGGCGTTCCGCGACGCGGACACCGCCGAGGTGCTGTGGTCGATCCCGGGCACCCGGGACACCGGCCGCGGCGCGTGCGGCGACATCGACCCCGCTTATGCGGGTGCGGAGTGCTGGGCGGTGAGCACCACGGGCGCATGGAACTCGCGTGAAGGCGAGCTGCATGCGGCGGACGGCACGCTCATCGGGAACACGATCCCGTCGGCGAACTCGATGGTGTGGTGGGACGGCGACTTGGGCCGGGAGATCTTCGACCACGAGTTCGACGAGCCGGCGTACGTGCCGATCCAGCCGTTCATCGCCGACTGGGATCCGGAGACGGGCCAGCAGGAGGAGATCTTCGCTCCCGAAGGGGTGCAGACGAACAACGGCACCAAGGGCAACGCGGTCCTCACCGGCGACCTGCTCGGCGACTGGCGCGAGGAGGTGATCCTGCGCAAGGAGTCGAACGACGGCGTGCGCCTGTTCACCACCACGATCGCGTCGGATTACGCGCTGCCGACGCTGATGAACGACCCGCAGTACCGTCTTGCGGTGTCGTGGCAGAACGTCTCGTACAACCAGCCGCCGTGGCCGAGCTTCTTCATCGGCTACGACATGGAGGCCCCCGAGTGGGAGACCGTCACTTCGGGCCCGAGCAGGGACGCGGCGGCGGCGCCGTTCGCGGCGGCCTCGTGCGAGGTCGACTACCGGGTGGCGGCGGACTGGGGCGACGGCTTCGTCGTGCAGATCAAGGTCACGAACACCGGTGAGGCGCCGCTCGAGGAGTGGGACCTGGTGTGGAAGTCCGGCGGGGTCGAATCCGTCGCGTACGACTGGGGCGGGGCGATCGCGATCGACGGCGGGTCGATGGTGGCCGATCCGGCGTTCTGGAACCACCCGTTGCAGCCGGGCGGTACCAAGCAGATCGGCTTCCAGGGCACCGGCGACCCCGGCGACCCGGGCATGTTCCTCATGAACGGCCAGGTCTGCGCCATCGCGTAGGACACGAGTGAGCACGGCCCGGGCGCATCGCGCCCGGGCCGTCATTCGTCTTTCGGGTCTTCGGCGGTTCCGAAGAGCCGGCCGGTCTCGTAGGGGATCTTGGCCCGCTCGTACAGGTCGATCGCCCTGCCGCGCAGGGAGGTCGCGGTCCATGCGGCGGCGAGCAGCAGCATCGCGTTGAACAGGTAGAGGAACACGAGCAGACCGACCGCGGTGGTCACGGCCTGGTAGGCGGGCCGGTCGGAGACCTGGAAGACGTAGATGCGGCCCACGGTCTTGAGCAGCTCCATGCCGATCGAGACGGCCACCGAGGCCCACACGACTCGTCGCAGCGGCATGACCACTCGGGGGAGCGCCTGGAGCAGGACCATCGCGAGCAGCGCGTTCGCGATCAGGCCGACCAGGACCGAGACGGCACGGACGCCGAACGCGAGGTACCCGGTGACGTCGTCGAGGTCGAGCCGGGTGAGCACCCATTCGGCCCCGGCGGTCGCGCCGATGGTGATGAGCAGCAGCACCGAGACGCCGACCAGGATCACCAGGTCGATGGCCCACCGCAGGAACGGGTTCCCGGGCTGGGCTTCGAGGCTCCAGATGGTGCGGATCGCCGCGCGCACCGACTGGACCCAGGCCACCCCGGCGACGACGAGGGCGACGATCGCGAAGATCGTCACGGACTTGCGCGAGCTCTCGAGGACCCCGACGTCGATCACGGGCAGGTTGGTCTCGAGCCACGATTCGACCGAGTTGTAGACCTCGGGCAGGTCGAGCAGGTATCCGAACACGGCCAAGGCCAGCAGCGACATGGAGAATGCCGCGAAGAACGCGTAGTAGGAGATTGCGGCGGCGAGCTGCCCGCCGTGGACTTCGCCGAACCGCTCACCGGCGCGCCAGGAGTGGTCGGCCAGGTTCGACCGCTTCCGGGCCCCGAGGAGCACGCGGTCCCACCAGGCCCCCAGGTCTGGGAACTTCACGTTCCGATTCTGTCAAAGCCGGGAGTCGCAGGGCGGACCGACGCGTCAGGAGCCGCGGATGACCCAGGCGTCGGGGTCTTCGAGGAGCTTGGTGACCGAGGTGGGGAGGTCGTCCTTGGCGACCGCGGCGAGGGACACCGATTCGAGGATGTTGCGTTCGGAGACGCGCAGAGCGATCCACACGTTCGTCATCGCGGTCGCGGTGCCGGTGTAGTGGACCTGCTCGGGGCGCTCGCCGCGGACCCCCACGAGGGGGCCGTCGACGGCGCGGATGACATCGGCGAGGCTGATCTCGTCGCCCGGCCGGGCGAGCTGGTGGCCGCCTTCGGAGCCGCGCTTGGAGGTCGCGATCCCGCCGCGCCGCAGCTGGAGCAGAATCGATTCGAGGAATTTGCGGGGAATCCCCTGGTCGTCGGCGATCTGCTCGGCCGACACCCACCGCTCGCCGTACCCGGCCAGGGCCACGGCGGCCCGCAGTGCGTAGTCGACGCGGGCGGACAGGCGCATGGGGACTCCTTCGTAACTTCACGAGCGGTAGTACCGACTCTATCTCCCGAAGCCGCCTTCCCAAGCGGCTCACGGGCGGACTGTGAGGCGACGCGGCCTCGCCGAGCAGGTCAGTCGTCGATGAGCAGGCGCAGGTACGCGGCGGTCTCGGCCGCCGCCAGGTCCGCGTCTCCGGCGATGATCGCCTCGATGGCGCGCGAATGGTCTATGTGGGGTTCTTCGGCGAGGTTCGGCCCGAGCCCGGCGCGCACGGTCTCGCGCAGCGAGTCGGCCAGCTCCGAGTACAGCTCGGCGAGGAGCTTGTTGTGGCTGGCCTCGGCGACGGCCTGGTGGAGGGCGATGTCGGCCGCCACGAACGACTCGATGTCGTTGACCTCGTGGGTGGCCTCCCGCTCGGACAGGAGGATGCGCAGGCGGGTGATGTCGGCTTCGTCGCGACGGCGGGCGGCCAGGCGGGCGGCCTCGACCTCCAGGCCCCGGCGGACCTCCATCGCGTCCGAGGCGGGGCTGGCGGCGATGCGCCGCCGCACGGCCGCGGTGACCTCGCTGCGCCCGACGACGAACGTGCCCGCGCCCTGGCGGATCTCCAGGAGCCCGGCGTGGGCGAGCGCCCGGACGCCTTCGCGGATGGTGTTGCGGCCGACGCCGAGGAGCTCCGCCAGTTCGCTCTCGGTCGGGATGCGCGAGCCGAGCCCCCACTCCCCGTCGCTGATCTGCTGACGCAGCTGCTCGATCACCTGATCGACGAGGGCGGACTTGCGTGTCGACTGCAATGCCACTGGCGGACCTGACCTCTCCGGAGCTTCCATGACTTGCGGGGGCCCGCCATGGGGTGCGTGTTTCCCAACACTAGAAGGATTAAAGCAGACAGCCGTCGCGATACCGTTGACAGGCCGTTAATTCATCCCATGAATTGACTCCATCCTATCCCGGCTGCTCAGGGCGCACCAGCATGCGCAGCCAACAGTTGGACAACGGTTACCACCCCACCGGACCCCGACCGCCTCCCGACCTCGGAAGGAGCCGTCCGCGTGACGACCGACGCCACCGCCCTCGACGACCTCGCACCCCCCGCCCCGGCCGACACCGACGGCACTGTTCTGAGCGGCACTGTCCTGAGTGGCACTGTCCTGAGCGGCACTGTCGTAAACGGCACTGTCCTGAGCGGCGCTGATGGAAATCGCACGGGTGAAGCAGGCACCGCCGAAGCAGCTGCAACAGGCACTGCCGAACTCGGCGACGCCGAGCACCCCCTCCCCACGCCCCGCGCCGAGATCGCCGACCCGCAGGCCGCGCCCCGCCAGGACTCCCGGGACCTCCCGAAAGGCGCCGCGGTCGCTGCCGGCTGGATGCTCGTCGCCGGCGTCGTCCTCGCCGCCTTCAACTTCCGCACGGCCGTCACCAGCGTCGGCGCGATCCTCGCCGAACTGCGCATCGGCCTCGGCATGTCCGAGGCCGTCGCCGGGCTCCTCACCACCCTCCCGGTCCTCGCGTTCGCCGGCCTCGGCGCCCTCGCCCCGCGCCTCGCCCGCCGCTACGGCCCCCGCGCCCTCCTGACCGGCGCGCTCCTGGTGATGAGCGTCGGCCTCGTCGCCCGCGCCTGGGCCCCGAACGCCGCGCTCTTCCTCCTCTTCAGCCTCCTGGCGCTCGCCGCCGGAGCGGTCGGCAACGTCGCGGTCCCGGTGATCGTCAAGCGCTACTTCCCCAACCGCATCGGGGTCATGACCACCCTGTACTCGACGACGCTCGCGGTCGGCACCGCGGTCGCGGCGGCCGCCACGGCCCCGATCGAGCGGCTCGCGGCCGACTGGCGCATCGCGCTGGCCGTCTGGGCGCTCCCGGCGCTCATCGCGATCGTGCCGTGGCTGCTGTGGCGCCCGCGGGCCGCCGCGGCCGGTGCCGCGCCGATCGGCCGCCTCGAGGGCGTGCGCCGCTCGCGCCTGGCCTGGATGATGCTGCTGGTCTTCGGCTGCCAGTCGGCCATCGCCTACATCCTCATGGGCTGGACCACGACGATCCTCGCCGCGGACGGCATGGGCGCTGCCGCCGCCGGGTCGATGCTCGGCCTGCTCACGATCGTGCAGATCCCCGTCTCGATGGTCGTCCCGATCCTCACCGTCCGCTGGGGCCCGCGCCCGGTCTTCCTCATCCTCATGGCCTGCTACCCGCCCGCGATCGCGGGGCTCTGGATCGACGGCGGCGGCGCCCTGACCTGGCTGTGGATGGCGCTGTTCGGCGTCGGCACCTCGGTGTTCCCGCTGGTGCTCACCCTGTTCGGGCTCCGGGCCCGCACGCCGGCCGGGACGAGCGCGCTGTCCTCGTTCGCCCAGTCCGGCGGCTACCTCATCGCCGGGGTCGGGCCGCTCGCGGTCGGCTGGGTCTACGGCCTCACCGGCTCGTGGTCGGTGCCGTTCGGTTTCGTCGCCGCTTTGGCCGCGGTCTTGTTCTGCGCGGGGCTTTACGTCATCCGCGAGCAGTTCATCGAAGACCAGCTCGCTCCCAATCACTGAATGCGATAACTGAATAGCGGACGAAAGCGCCGAAACGACTCCCCGCACACAAGCTCGAACCTTCCTCGTGACACGATAGTGCTGTAGGCCACATTGTTGTGGAATCCGGGGAGGCGAACGTGACCAACGAGGTGCTGTGGCTGCCGCGGCAGGACGCGGTGGAGACGACGAACATCGGGCGGTTCGGCCAGTGGCTGACCCGCCGCGAGGAGCGCGACCTCACCACCTATCCGGCCCTGTGGCAGTACTCCGTCGACCGCCTGCGCCCGTTCTGGGGCGCGGTCTGGGAGTACTTCGGCCTCGGCGAACCGGTCCCCGAGCACCGGGTGCTCGCCGACGAGACCATGCCCGACACGGTGTGGTTCCCCGACGAGACCTTCAACTACGCCCGCGCGGTGCTCACCGCCCCGGGCGTGGCCGAGGACGACGTGCTCGTGCGCGCCTACTCCGACACGCGCGACACCGTCGAATGGACCCTCGGCGACCTCCGCGAGGCCGTCGCGCGCGCCCGCGCGGGGCTCGCCGCGCACGGCGTGCGCCGCGGCGACCGCGTCGCCGCCTGGATGCCGAACATCCCCGAGACCTACGCACTCATGCTCGCCACAGCGAGCCTCGGCGCGGTCTTCTCCAGCTGCGCCCCCGAGTTCGGGGCCAAGGCCGTCCTCGACCGCTTCACGCAGATCGAGCCGAAGGTGCTCGTCGCCGTCGACGGCTACAAGTACGGCGCCAAGACCATCGACCGCACCGCCGACCTGAAGCGCGTGGTCCGCGGCCTCGAAGGCCTCGGCGCGGTCGTCACGCTGCCCTACCTCGGCGGGGGAGAGGTCGAGGGCGAGACCTGGGACCGCTTCTGCGCCTACGACGAAGGCGTCGAGTTCGAGCCGCTCACCTTCGACCACCCCGTGTACATCCTGTACTCCTCGGGCACCACGGGCCTGCCGAAGGCCATCGTGCACTCGCACGGCGGCATGGCGATCGAGCACGCGAAGATGCACGCCCTCCACCACGACCTCGGCGTCGGCGACCGCTTCTTCTGGTACTCCACGACCGGCTGGATGATGTGGAACTACCTCATGTCCGCGCCGATCGTGGGCGCCGGCGTGGTCATGTTCGACGGGATGCCCGACCCGGCCGGCATGTGGCGCCTCGCCGAGGAGTCGGGCACCACCTACTTCGGCACGAGCGCGCCGTTCCTCATGGCCTGCCGCTCCCGGGGCATCAAGCCCATGGAAGAGGCCGACCTCTCGCTGCTGCGCGGCATCGGCTCGACGGGGGCGCCGCTGCCCGCCGTCGGCTTCGACTACGTGTACGAGCAGATCAGCCCGACCGCGCAGCTCCAGTCGCTCTCGGGCGGCACGGACCTGTGCACCGGGTTCATCGGCGGCGCGCCGACGGTGCCGGTGTGGCGCGGCGAGCTGTCGTGCCGGTGCCTCGGCGCCGACGTGCAGTCCTTCGACCCCGAAGGACGCCCGGGGATCGGCCGCGAAGGCGAACTGGTGATCGCCTCGCCGATGCCCTCGATGCCGGTGGGGCTGTGGGGCGACCCGCTCAAGCACCGCTACCGCGACACCTATCTCACCGACTTCCCCGGGATCTGGCGCCACGGCGACTGGATCACGATCACCGACCGCGGCTCGGCCGTGATCTCCGGACGCAGCGACGCGACCCTCAACCGGGGCGGCGTGCGGATGGGCACCGCCGAGTTCTACGCCGTGGTCGAGGCGATCGAGGGCGTCGCGGACTCCCTCGTGATCCATCTCGACGACCCGGGCCAGGACCGGCTGCTGCTCTACATCTCCTGCTCGGAGGGCTTGGAACTCGACGACGAACTGCGGCGCCGCATCAACTCGACCTTGCGCGAGCAGCTCTCGCCGCGGCACGTGCCCGACGAGGTGCGGCAGGTGCCCTCGATCCCGAGGACCCTGAGCGGCAAGAAGGTCGAAGTGCCGGTGAAGAAGATCCTCAAGGGCATGAAACCCGAAGAGGCGATCGCCAAGGACGCCCTCGCGAACCCCGAGGCCCTGAAGCCCTTCACGCGCCCCTGAACGCCCGGCACTGCCGCAAGCACGGCCGTTGGCGTGCCCGGCGACCGGTTCGCGGGCACGCCGAGTGCCGAACGGCCCCGCTCGCAAGGCCCCTGATGCAAGGGTGCCCGGCGGGTGCGACAGTTTCCCCCCGTTGCTCCTGCGGCGGGAGCGAGACCTGAGTGACAAGGGACGCTCAATAACCCGATTTCCTTCTGCGGCAAGGGAATTCAAATAGGTGTGTGCCCGATCGCAGGCGTCCGATCGTTAGTATGTAACGCGTCGCCCCGGTCGGTTTCCCCCGTAGCCGCCGGGGCGGCGCTATGCCCGCAGCCCCGGCCCGCTCCGCGCGCATCGTGCCGCCTCCATGGTGCGGCCCAGCGAACCGGCTCCGGCCGCGAACCCGACGGTCCGCGCCAACCTGTGCCCCCAACCCCGTGCCGTCAACCCTGCGCTGCCCGTGCTCCAAACCCGCTGCGCCCCGAACCCCTGTGCTCCAATAGTCGGCGTGACTGACGAGGAGACCGCCCGCGGCGACGACACGGCCCCTGAAGCGGTGGGTGTCGGCCCCTGGGAGGGCCCGCCGCCCGAAGGCGACCGCTACGACCCCGACCTGCTGCGCCTCGGCGACCGCCGCAACGTCCTGGACGAGTACCGGTACTGGCGCCGCGAGGCGATCGTGGCCGACCTCGACGCACGCCGCCACGACTTCCACGTCGCCATCGAGAACTGGCAGCACGACTTCAACATCGGCACCGTCGTGCGCAACGCGAACGCGTTCCTCGCCAAGACCGTCCACATCGTCGGCAAACGGCGCTGGAACCGGCGCGGCGCGATGGTCACCGACCGCTACCAGCACGTCGAGCACCACGCCACCGTGGAGGAGTTCATCGAGTGGGCCGCCGCCGAAGGCCTCGCGGTCGTCGGCATCGACAACCTCCCCGGCTCGGTCCCGATCGAGACCACCCCGCTGCCGCGCAACGCGGTCCTGGTCTTCGGCCAGGAGGGCCCCGGCCTGTCCGAACCCGTGCGCGAGGCCTGCTCGATGGTCTGCTCGATCACCCAGTTCGGATCCACCCGCTCCATCAACGCCGGCGTCGCCAGCGGCATCGCCATGCACGCCTGGGTAAGGGAACACGTGTTCGATCAGCGCCCCTCGGACTAGGTTCCCGTCCCGGCGCCGGAACGTCGGGAATCCGACCCCTTCGGGACTCCCGATCGTCACACCCCGGTGGCACTCTGGAATGGTGCGCATCGACAGTCCGCCGGGCCCAACTGGAGTGGCTCCTGTGGCCGGAGGTGACCCGGCGTCGCCGGGCCCTGCCGCTACAGGGCGTTTCCGAACGGGCGGTGTCGGATACCTGACGCTCCTTGCCGTTCAGGCCGCCGATGCGCCTACATTGAGCCAATGGAAGATTACTTGGGGTAAGCTCCCGTTGGAACAAAGGAATAGGTTGAATCCGCTGGTAGATAGGCGGAGTCGGGCAGAAGTGGAACCAACGGGTTACGCTGATCCCGGCACGGGGCCATACGGTTCACACCGTCTGGGCCCGAAGCAAAATTGAAAGCCGAGTCATGCTCGTACGGTAGACTCGTGCCAGCCTGCGCCAGACGACGGATCGGCCAGGACCCTTGACGGGAGGGGTGAGGAAGTTGAAGAAGTTTCTGACTTGGGGCGGACTTGCGTTCCTGGTGTTCTTTGTAGCCTTCAGGCCAGGCGAAGCCAGTGATGTGGTCGGGAACCTCGCCGGCGGAATCCTCGATGCCGCAAACGGTTTCGCGGCGTTCTTCACGAACCTCGTGACCTGATAGCGACGGCACTATGACCGATTCCGGTGCAGGCGGCTCGGGGGACAACAAGGACACCGAGCCGCTGGAACCCCCCAGTCCCCGCGCCCCCTCGGACAGTCCCGCCCCGGGCGCCGATTCCCCCACGCGCGAGTTCCACTTTCCTCCGGGAACGGCGGGCTCCGCGCCTGTCGGCTCTGCGCCCGCCACCGCCGCGGGCGACATCGACGGCGTCCGCTTCGACGACAGTCTCGGCGGCGGCCTCCTCGGAGGCGTGCGCGCCCCCACCGTCCCCGACGTCCCGTCCCCGATCTCCGCCCGCTACCTCTTCCCGACCGAGAAGTACCGCGGCGAGTGGCGCCGGCACTGGATCCACCTCATGCCCTGGTACCTCATCGGCACGATCTCGACCTTCGTCATGGGTCTGATCTCCGGGATGCTCACCAGGCTGGAGGACTTCGCCAGCCGCGACACCGCGCTCACGGTCACCGTCGTCGTGTGGCTGCTGATCCTCGGCTTCGTGGGCTGGAAGATCCTCGACTGGTACATGGACCGCTTCATCCTGACCAACAAGCGGATCATGCTCATCCAAGGGGTCATCACCCGCTCGGTCGCCATGATGCCGCTCGGGCGCGTCACCGACATGAAGTACTCGCAGACGCCCATGGGCCGGATGCTCAACTACGGCGAGTTCATCATCGAGTCCGCCGGCCAGGACCAGGCGCTGCGAAACGTCCCGCACCTGCCGAACCCGAACGAGCTCTACCTCCAGATGTGCGAGGAGATGTACGAGCCCGAGGCGGTCGACGAGCGCGAGGCCGAACCCGAGGAGGACCTGATCCCCGAGGAAGAGCCCGTCAAGAAGGATGCCGACGCCTGACGGCGCCGCACTGAACCGTTCACCCTGCGTACACCCGCCGATGACTGTCGGCGGGTGTTCCGCGTCC
Source organism: uncultured Actinomycetota bacterium (assembly GCA_963740955.1). Taxonomy (GTDB): domain Bacteria; phylum Actinomycetota; class Actinomycetes; order Mycobacteriales; family Micromonosporaceae; genus Glycomyces. The sequence continues at coordinate 545,594 of CAVUGC010000019.1, read as the reverse complement.
GGCCCGAGACGCGCGTCGCGGCAACGGATGCCGGGACAAACCGGCTTGCACCTACTTCGTATACTCACCTTCAAACAACCCCTCGGTTGCCAATGACACCCATCTTTTGGCAGAATTCCGCCCGGCGGCGCAACCGCCCGCCGGGGGTATGTCGTCTGTTCTTCGACCCCCCCAGGGAGACTCGTGAGCGAGACCAAATCGTCCCAGGACGAGGAGTTCCGCGAGTATGTGGCGGCGCGTTCAGCCGCGCTGCACCGTGCGGCGTATCTCCTGACGGGGAACTGGGCGACAGCGGAGGACTTGGTGCAGACGACCTTGACGAAGACCTACCTGGCATGGAGCCGGATCAGGACGACTGATTCGGTCGACGCCTATGCCCGCCGCATCCTCTACAACACCAACGCCTCCTGGTGGCGCAAGCGGTCGAACCGCGAGAAGCCCACCGAGGTCTTCGAGGACCGGGCCGACCACTCCCGCGACTTCACCGAGCACTCCGCGGTGCGCGACGCGATGTGGCGCCACATCGCCGCCCTCCCCAAGCGCCAGCGCGCGGTCCTCGTCCTCCGCTACTACGAGAACCGCACTGACCAGCAGATCGCCGACATCCTCGGCATCTCGGTCGGCACCGTCAAGAGTCAGGCCTCCCGTGCCCTCGCGGGGATGCGCAAGCGCCTCGGTACCCCCTCGGCCGCACTCGGCCTGGCGATGGAACCGAGGGAGGCGGCATGAGCGATGACTTCGAGGCCTTCCTGCGGAGCGGATTGGCCGATCGGGCCGACTCCGCTCCCTCTTACGACGACCCCGGTCTGGCCGATGCGGCCATCGCCGGGGCCGGCCGCATTCGGCGCCGCAGGCGCGTCGCGTCCGCAGCGGGCGGCGCGGGCCTGCTCGTGCTGGGCGCCGCGACCTTCGTGTGGCAGCCGTGGATCGCGCCCGATGACAAGGGCGACGACACGATCGCCGCTGACACGAGCACCACCGAGGCCCAGAACGAGCTCGACATGGAGTTCGTCGTGGAGGGCGATGACGGCTACAGCGTGCTCAACCAGGACGGCGACAGCATCGTGCTCAGCGAAGCGGAACCGGACGCCGTGTACAGGCTCTCCGACGCCTACCTGGCTGAGAACGCCTCCGAGCTGTGGACGGTGAACTTCGACGGCGAAACCGTCGACGCCTTCCAGAAGCCCTCGGCCGATGAGACGTACACCAAGATCAACAGTGTCGGTGAACAGTTCGCGATGGTCACGCCGGCCGAGGACTACTCCGTGGAGGAGTACACGCTCGTCGACGTGACCCTCGCCGATCCGGCGACCGAGGCGGAGGCCGCCGATCCGGTCAATTTCACGACCAGCTACGACATCACGCTCGAAGACTGGAACGACACCACAGCGGTCTTCACCGGCGACCTGTACTCCACGACCGCCGGCGAGACCAGCACGTTCTACTTCAACGACCAGTACAGCTGGGGCATGGAGTCGGTGGGCGCGGCGGGGTTCGAGTCCGCGGTGTTCGTGGACATCTCCGATCCGTCTGTGGTCTGCGTCGCCGATCTCGAACCGCTGGAAGGCGTCGCCGTCGAGAGCGAGGCGTGCGGGACGGCCGACGACTCCGTACTGCAGGACGAGCTCGTCGCGGCCTCCACTGACACCGACGCGAGTCTCAAGGAGATCAGCCAGAACGTGGCGGGGCCGATGGACGAGCAGTCGGTGTACCTCGAGGGCATGGACCTGGGCGAGTACGAGAACCAGTACTACGATGCCGACTACAACTGGGCCGACCCGGCGAATCGGTGGCAGATGGCCGGCAGCATCGGCGACCCGACCTGGCTGCTGCTCGACAAGGCCGACGGGGAAAATGAACTGTCCGAGCTCGCCCCGCCCAGCGGGGCGATCATGCCGGTGCTGAGCTACACCTAACACGGGCGCTCGAACACGGGCCTGTGACCTGGCGAACTTGCCATACTCGCCAGGTGGGTGGAATCGAATACTTGCTGACGGTCATGGTGACCCTCTTCGTCATCATGGACCCGCCGGGGATCGTGCCGATCTATCTGGCCCTCACCGGGACCATGGATCAGCGCGAGCGCAACCGGGCCGCGCTTCAGGCGACTTTGCTGTCCCTGGGCGTGATCTCGCTGTTCGCGCTGCTCGGCCAGCAGATCATCAACTATCTCCATATCGACCTGGCGGCGCTTCAGGGCGCGGGCGGGCTGCTGTTGCTGCTCGTCAGCCTCCAGCTGCTCACCGGCAAGGCCGACGAGCCGTCGGAGTCGGCCACCTCGAACATCGCGCTCGTGCCGCTGGGCACCCCGCTCCTGGCCGGACCCGGCGCGATCGTCGCGGTGATCCTGTTCGTCCAGCAGGCGCCCTCCCATATGGACTATCTGTGGATCGCGTTGGCGATCTTCGTCATCCACGTGTCGATCTACCTGGTCATGCGCTACTCGGGCTTCCTGGTGAAGATCTTGCGGCGCGGCGGTATCGAAGTCTTGACGCGGATCGCGGGCGTGCTGCTCGCGGCGATCGCGGTGCAGCTCATCGCCGATGCGGTCATGGGTTACGTGGCCGTCTTCGAAAGTTCTGCCGGAGCTTCCGTTTGGTGATCACTTTAGGGTTCAATAAACTCTATGAGTATGCCGACGATTCTCGATCTGCCCATTCACCCGCTGGCGGTGCACGCCCCGATCATCCTGGTCGCCCTGCTGGTGCTGACCGGACTCGGATACCTCTTCATCCCGCCGGCTCGGCGACTGGTCGGCTGGGCGGTCGCGGCCCTGGTGCTGATCTCGCCCGCCGCGGTGTTCGGCTCGATCCTCACCGGCGAGCAGTTCGCCGACTACACCTTCGGGGCCGGCAAGTGGACCGAGGCGGTGCAGCAGCACCAGAACTACGGCTGGTGGCTGCTGTGGACGCTGGTGGCCCTGATCCCCGTGTGGTTCCTGTTCGCCGCGCTCGACCGCGGCCGGCGTGCCGCGCTGCTGCGCAACGGCGCGCGCCACGGCGCCGGCCGCGAAAGCGGACGGCGAGACCGTCGCCTCCGGGGCTGACGACCCGGTGGCGGGCGGACGCAGGGTCCTCATGTTCATCATCGGCCTGGTGGCGTTCGCGCTGCTGGCGCTGGCGGGGTACCTGCTGTTCAGGTCGGGCCACACCGGCGCGGAGATGGTCTGGGGCGGGGTCGTCCAGTAGCTGGCGCCTGTAAGCGAAAACGGCCCCGGCCGGGCGGATGCCCGGCCGGGGCCGTCGCGTTCGGGGCGTCAGGCGGAGAGGAGGCCGACGATGAGGACGGTGAACATGAGCGTCACGGTGACGAGCGTGATCCAGTGGGTGATGAGCCGGGCGCGCTGCTCGGCCGCGTTGATCGCGGCGTGGTCCTGATGCGGCAGGCGCCTGGGCTCGCCGGGCAGCGCCACGGCCTCGACCCGCCAACCCGGAGGCGGCGGAACGCTGACGGGCGGGCCGTCGTAATCCTCGCGGTCGCTCATGCGAAAAGCCTAACGCCGGGACGCGGAACGGTTCGCGGGGTCCGCGAAGGAGCGGTGTCGCGGTCGAACGGACGTTCGGCGCCTGGTCGGGTGTGTCGGAATTGAGCGCCCCCCAGTTCAACAATGGCTCAAGGGACCGACAGAACGGCTTGGGCCGGTGTCCCTCAATCGAGGGACACCGGCCCAAGCCGTTGTCGCTGTGCTTACTCCGCGGTGTTGGGGCGGTCGTTGCCTCCGGTGGGGCGGCGGCGACGGCGGCGGCGACGGGCCGGGGCCTCGCCGTCGGTGCCCGCCTCGGCGCGCGGGGCACTTTCGGCCGCCTTCGACTCGCTCGGGGCCTTCGCCTCGGCGCCTTCGCCTTCCGCGCGGACGCGTCGGCGCTGGCGGGTGCGCGGGGCCTGGGCTTCGTCAGTGCGGGCGCTGCTGCTCTCGCCGTCGGCGGCGGCCGGGCGGCTGCCGCCGCTTCGCCGGTCGCCGTCGCCGCGACCGCGGTTGCGGTCGCTGCCGCGGTCACCGCCGCCGCGAGGGCCACGGCCGCGGCCGCGTCCCTGACTTGCGGCTGTCGCCTTCGACGTTCTCCTCGCGCTCGGCGCTCAGGCCGTCCCGCTTGCGCTGGTCGCTCGGCAGCGACGACGGCGCGCCCTCGGGGATGTCGAGGTCGGTGTAGAGGTGGTCGGAGGTGTGGTAGGTCTCCACCGGGTCGCCCAGGTCGAGGTTGTTGGCCTTGACGATGATCTTCCAGCGCGGCAGGTCCTCCCAGGTCAGGAAGGTGACGGCGATGCCGGTCGCGCCCGCGCGGCCGGTGCGGCCGATGCGGTGGATGTACGTCTCGGCCTCTTCGGGCGAGTCGTAGTTGATCACGTGGGTGATGTCGGGGACGTCGATGCCGCGGGCGGCCACGTCGGTCGCCACCAGCACGTCGATCTTCCCGGAGCGGAAGGCCCGCAGCGCGCGCTCGCGCGCGTTCTGGCCCAGGTCGCCGTGGACCGAGCCGACCGCGAACCCGCGGAAGTCCAGTTCGTCGGCGAGTTTCTGCGCGGCACGCTTGGTGCGGCAGAACAGGATCGTCAGGCCGCGCTCGCGGGCCTGGAGGATCCGGGCGGTGACCTCGACCTTGTTGAGCGCGTGGGTCATGTAGACCAGCTGGCGGGTGTTGTTCGCCGCCTCCTGGTCGGGACCGGTCACGTCGGCGGCCACGGTCATGGGCCGGTGCATGTGGCGGCGCGACAGCGACATGATCGTGTCGGGCATCGTGGCCGAGAACAACATCGTCTGGCGCTCCTCGGGGAGGAGCTTGAGGATCTTCTCGACGTCCTCGGAGAACCCGAGGTCGAGCATCCGGTCGGCCTCGTCCAGCACGCAGTGCGCGATCTTGTCGAGCTTGATGTGCTTGGACTTGTGGAGGTCGAGCAGGCGCCCGGGGGTGCCGACGATGATCTCGACGCCCGCCTTGAGGGCGTCGACCTGGGGCTCGTAGGCGCGGCCGCCGTAGATCGGCAGGACCCGGATGCCGCGGGTCTTGCCCGCGTCTTCGAGGTCCCGCGAGACCTGGAGGCCCAGTTCGCGGGTCGGGACCAGGATCAGCGCCTGCGGCTTGCCGTCGGCGCCCTCCTCAGCGGAGGTGATCCGGTCGATGATCGGCAGGCCGAACCCGAAGGTCTTGCCGGTGCCGGTGGGGGCGCGGCCGATGATGTCGGAGCCGCGGAGCGCGATGGGGATCGCATACTCCTGGATGGCGAAGGCCCGTTCGATTCCAAGCGCTGCAAGCGCTTCGACGGTCTCTTCCCTTACGCCCAGCTGGGCGAAGGTCGGCCCCTCGTTCTTGGGCCGGTCGTTGTTCACTTCGTTCACTCTGTTCACCTCGTGGCGGAGGACGTCACCAGATCCGGGGAACTCGGCGCCACATTCAGTCTCGTCATACAGCGGCGACGACCGCCGGATTCGGGAAGTCGCCGCTTCGCAGGAGCGGTCCGGCGCCTGGCGCCGGTACCGCTTTGAGGACCGCTCTCGCATCGCCGAACTCGCAGAGCCGAAAACTGGATTCGCGAGCTTCGTCGAGGGGACTGCCACCTGGTGGCCGCGGTCGCTCCCGTCCATCGTACGCCCCGCAGACACCTCCGTCTCGGAGCGCCGCTGCAGACAGGCCTCTAACGTGGGCGGACTCACCCGTTTTGAGCCTTGCCGACCTGCGAAGACGCAGCGGACGTCCGGTTCGCGACAGCCCTGTGAAGGCGAGGGCCGCTCCGGGCCAGTGGTAACCTGCCCCCGTGTCCGAGACAACTGATCCCGCTGCGGAAAACGACGGCCCGGCCTCCGCCGCCGCGGCCCCCAGCCGCGAAGCCGTCATCGATCTGCTTGGGCTGCTTGCCCTCGGCGAGCTGCTCGCGTTCGAACGCATGGTCTTCGACGCCCGGCTCGCCCCCGACCTCGGCCGCCGCGCCGCCCTCTCCGAAGCGGCCGTTGGTGAGATTCGCAACTACCGGCTCCTGGCCGACCGCCTCACCGAGCTCGGCGCCGACCCCGGCGAGGCCATGGCCCCGTTCAAAGAGGCCTTCCGCTCCTTCGACGCCTCCACCTCGCCGCGCGACTGGCTCGAGGCGCTCGTGAAGGTCTACCTCGGCGACGCCGTGGCCGACGACTTCTTCCGGGTCGTCTCGGCCGGGCTCGACGACGAGGACCGCACCCTCATCGAGACCGTGCTCGCCGAGACCAGCGCCTCCGACCTGGCCGCCGAGGAGATCCGCGCCGCCGTCGAAGCCGACGCCGCCGTCACCGGGCGCCTCTCGCTGTGGGCCCGGCGCCTGGTCGGCGAGGGCATCAACCGCGCCCAGGGCGTGGCCGCCGCCAACGAGCGCCTCACCGGGATCATCGTCGGCGACGGCGGCTCCCTCGACGCCCTCCTGCGCCGCCTCACCCGCGCGCACCAGGACCGCATGAAATCCGTGGGCCTGAACAACTGACGACTGCGGCGTGAAACGCCCTGTCGCAAGGGGTGTTATCGAATCGAGATGATTCGGCCGCAACTGGACCCTTCGTTCCACGCGTCTTGGGGGCGGAGGAGGACACAAACATGCGGCTCACGAAAAGCCATGTCGTCAGCGGGGTGCTCGCCCTAGCGCTGCTAGGCGCAACGGGTACCGCCTGGTACTTCGCGGCGCAGGCGCGAACCCCGGCGCAGCGCGCCGAGGAGACGAGCGAACCGGACGACAGTGTCATCACGGTCCGGGTCGACCAGGACCAGTTGATCGACACGCTCGAATTCGACGCGGTGCTCGACCGCACCGGGGACTTCCCCGTCGCGGCGCCCGCCAACCCGCCCGCGGGGGTGGAGACCGCGCTGGCCTCGAAGATCCCGGTGGAGACCGGGGACGAGGTGAAGGCCGGAACGGTCCTCTTGGAGGTCTCCGGCCGCCCGATGATCGCCCTCGACGGGGACGTGCCCGCCTACCGGGACCTCAAGGAGGGCGACACCGGTCCCGACGTGGAGCAGCTGCAGCTGGCGCTCCAGCAGATCTACGGGACCCCGAAGACCGGCAAGTTCGATGCCCGCACCGCCGGCGACGTCAAGAAGCTCTACGACCACGCCGGCTACGACCACCCGGTGATCACCGAGGAGATCGTCGAGGAGAACACCGAAGAGACCGACACCGGCACTGAAGAGGACGCCGGCGACACCGAGGAGAACACCGGCGGCGCCCAGGCGGACACTGTGGAGCGAGTGGCCGTGCCCGCCTCCGAGGTCGTGTTCCTGCCCGAGCTGCCCATGCAGGTCGGCAAGATCGAGGCCAAGCAGTCCGCGCCCGTCACCGGCAACGTCATGACCCTCGCCTCGGGCGACTGGAAGCTCGAGGCGAAACTCGACGAGGAGACCTCCTCCGAGCTGTCCAAGCTCGGCGAGGACGCCGAACTCGAATACGGCTCCGGTCCCCTTGAGGGCCAAGAGGTCGGCGCGTTCGAGCTCGAGACCCGCGAGGAAGAGGTCGAGGGCGAGGACATGTACGAGGGCGAGGGCGAGGAGGCCCAGACCACCGAGGTGATCTACGCGGTCTTCGAGTTCGACGCCGAGGCGATCGAGGGCCTCGACGACCTCGCTCCCGGCGAGGAGCAGGAGCTCTCGCTCGTGCGCGCCCGCTCCGCCGAAGACGCGCTCATCGTCCCGCTCTCAGCACTGTGGACCGACGGCGAGGACAAGCACCATGCTCACCGTCCTCGAAGGCGACGACAAGAAGGAGCGCCACGTCGAGGTCGCCGTCACCCTGCGCCACGAGGGCGCGGCGTGGTCGAGCCCGTCGAGGGCGAACTCGCCAAGAACGACGAGGTCGTGATCGCCTGGCGCGACCGGGACAACGGCTGATGGCCCGCAAGCGCCGCAAGCCCGAGACCGACACCGAGCTCTCTCCTAGTTCGTCGCCGCCGGACGCCGACGAAGCCGGTCGCGGCCCAACCGCGCGGGCGCAAAGCACGCAGAGCCGCCAAGAAGGCGGACAAGGCCGAGCGCAAGGCCGCCAAAGCCGAAGTACCGAAACGCCAGGGCACGCTTCGGCGTCCGCAGCATGGGCATCGCCTACGAGGCGATCCAGTCCCTGCGCGGCCGCTCCATGCGCACCTGGATGACCGCGATCGGCATCGCACTCGGCATCGCCGCCACCGTCGCCACCGTGGGCCTCTCGTCCACCTCGGCCGACGCCGATCGCCGAACGCTTCGACGCCACCGAGGCCACCCAGGTCACGGTCGCGTTCTCCAACAACATGCGCGACGCCGGGTTCGCGCCCACATTGGAGTCCTCGCAGCGGGTGCGGGACATCAAGGGCGTCCTTGAGGCCGGGATCTACTGCGTCTCAGGCGAAGACCGCGCCGCCTCCCGCACCGAGGACCGGTTCTACGAACGGCGACGTGCCGGTCTTCGGCATGGAACCGGGCGCGATGGACGCGTTCGGCTTCACGTTCGTCCAAGGCGCGGCCTTCGACACCGGCCACGTCGAACGCGACGACAAGGTCGCCGTGATGGACGAATCCGCCGCCCGCGACCTCGGTTTCTCCTCGCTCGAAGGCGGACCGATGATCTACCTCGACGGCGAGGAGTACGCCCTCGTCGGCATCTACACCGCGCCCGAGGGCGAGGCCAAGCTCACCGGCGCCGTGATCGTCCCGCCGACGCCGTGCACGGCGGCCGACCCCACCTACGCGGCCGCGGAGGTCTTCATCCGCACCGACCTGGGCGCGGCCGACAAGGTCGCCGAGACCGCCCCGACCGCGGTCTTCCCCGAAGGCGCCGAGAACCTCTCGGTCTCCAAGCCCTCGGACCTGCGCAGCTTCCGCAAGGGCGTCGAGAACGAGATGCAGGCACTCCTGCTCGGCCTCGCGGCCGTCTCGCTCGTGATCGGCGCGGTCTCGGTCTCCAACACCGCGCTCGTCTCGGTCATGGAGCGCCGCAGCGAGATCGGCCTGCGCCGGGCGGTGGGCGCCGCGCGCCGCGCCGTCGCGATGCAGTTCGTGTGGGAGTCGACGCTCATCGGCCTCATCGGCGGCCTCTTCGGCACCGTGCTGGGCGTGAACGTCACCGCGCTCGTCTCGCTCTACCGCGACTGGCAGATCGTGTTCGACCCGATGCTGTTCGGCGCCGGGCCGATCATCGGCGCCGTCGTCGGCGTCGTCGCGGGGGTCTACCCCGCGTGGCGCGCCAGCCGCATCCCGCCGGCGGTGACCCTCCGGGCCTAGGGCGCTGTTCTGGGCATCCCCGGCGGCCGCCATCCTGCCCGCTCGCTTCGTTGTCGGGCCTTCGAATACGACACCGGTATTCGAAGGCCCTTCCGCCTCGCGCGCGAACAAGTGGACTCGGATCCAGACTCGCCCGGGATCACCGGACACCCCCTAGCTCGTTAGTCCCCGGTGAACTTCGCCGCGGACGCCCGGGACCTCTTCCTGCCCGCCGCCTGCGCCTCCTGCCGGAGCGCGCCGGCGGCGGGCGGCGGTCTGTGCGCCGACTGCGCCGCCGACCTGCTCGCACTGCGACCCGTCCTCGCCACCCCGCTGCACGCCGCGCCGCCCGTGGTCGCGGGCGGGCCCTACGCCGGGGCGCTCGCCGAGGCGCTCAACGACTACAAGGAACGCGCCCGCCGCGAACTCGCCCCCGCCCTCGGCTCGCTCCTGGGCCGCGCGCTGGCGTTCGTGGCCGCCGAGGTCCCCGACGCGGTGCTCGTCCCGATTCCGCCCACGCGCGCCGCCCGGCGCTCCCGCGGCTTCGACCACGTGGCGACCGCGTGCGCGGGCCTGGGGGAGCTGCGCCCGTGCCTGCTGGCCCGGCCCCGGCCCGACTCGGTGGGCCTGACCCCGCCGCAGCGCCTCGCCGCCGCCCGCGACAGCCTGCACGCCGCCCGGCGGCACGCGGCGGCCCTGGCCGCGACCGGCCGCCCGGCGATCCTCGTGGACGACATCGTGACCACCGGCGCCACCCTCGCCGCCGCGGCCGGCGTGCTGCAGGACGCCGGCATCCGCGTGCCCGCCGCGATCGCGATCGCCGCCGCATGAGTGGGTCCGGAGAGGTTCACGGGGCGATACCAGCGGGTACCCGTTCGGATGTCGGCAAGGCGACAACCCGAAAGGCACTGCTTCGGCCGTGAATGCGAAGAGTTATCTCCGGTCCGCCGATATTGGCGCGGGCGTGCCCTTGCGCATTGGAGAATTCCGGTATCCGAGGGGTCGACTTTCGGTGACCGAGGGGATAGTCTCGAAATCTCAGATCGGTAACGAGACGACAGAGGCCAGATGGCTCAAAGGTGAACGCCCCCAAAATCAGAGGCGCGGAAGCCCAGCTCGTCCCACCCGTGAGAGGAGGTCGCTCCATCCGCCGTACCGGATCTTCGGCTCCGGAACCCAGCACGCACAACTTCGTCCGCATCACCGCCCCGCAGAGCGGGATGCACCTGGGAGGTTCAGAGGTGGACATCGTCGTCAAGGGCCGTAACGTGGAGGTTCCCGACCACTACCGCGAGCTCGTCGAGGAAAAGATCGAATCCAAGATCGCGAAATACCTCGCCCGTTACGACGGGGAAGCGATCGATATCGACGTCGAGCTCTATCACGAGCCCAATCCCCGCCAGGCCGACCACGCCCAGCGAGTCGAGATCACGTGCCGTCCCAAAGGGTCGGTCATGCGCGCCGAGGCCTGCGCCGGTGACTTCCGGTCCGCGTTCGAGCTGGCGGTGACGAAGCTCGGGCACCAGCTCCGCAAGAACTCCGATCGCAAGCGCATCCACCGCGGCGGGTCCAAGACCCCCATGTCGGTGGCCGAAGCGACCTCCAACGGCAACGGCAACGGCAACCTCAACGGCGCCACCCTCCTCGCCGAGCCCGATGCGAAGGCCGCCGCTGCGGCCGCGCACTTCATCTCCGAGGACGTCGACCACTTCGACGGCCTCGTCGAGGACCACCTGCCGGGCCGCATCGTCCGCGAGAAGATCCACCCGGGCGAGCCGATGACCGTCGACGACGCCCTCCAGAACATGGAGCTCGTCGGCCACGACTTCTACCTGTTCCACGACAAGGAGAGCGGACGACCGTCAGTCGTCTACCGCCGCCGGGCCTTCGACTACGGCCTGCTGCGGCTCGACCTCTGACACCGAGAGCACCACGGCGCCGTATGGAAGCGCCGGCGAAGAGGGGGGCATTCCTCTTCGGCACGGATGCGTAGAAGCATCCGGACCCGCCGAGGCCCCGGGCAACCGCCCGGGGCCTCGGCCTATGTCCGCTGTCAAGCCCGCCCTACAGGGCCGAGCCTTCCTTCCACTCGTCGAACGACAGGATCCAGTAGCCCCAGCCGTTGTTCCAAGGCATCTCGCGCGGAGAACCGGTCACCTCGACCGGGTCGCCGCGCTGGGCCATGTTGTAGAACCATTCGGCGTTCGCATCGCTGGCGTTCAGGCAACCGTGCGAGAGGTTCGCCGAACCCAGGCTGCCGTTCCACGGCGCGCCGTGGACGAACTCGCCCGAGGAGTTGATGCGGGTGGCCCACTTGACGTCGTCGAGTAGTAGCCCTCGTCGCCCTCCTTCTTGCCGGGGGAGACCATCGTCTTGTCCGCGAACTTCTCCATCACCAGGTGCATGCCCGTGGCGGTGTAGTACTCCCACTCGTCGCCCGACCCGCCGCTGATCGGGATCTCCTTGGCGACCTCGCCGTCGACCTCGACGGTCATGGTGTGGGTGTCCAAGTCCGCGTGGGAGATCTGCGCCTCGCCGATCACCATCTCGGCGGAGTAGTCCTGCGCCGCCCCACGTGTCGTCGCCGAGGAACTCGCCCGTCGAAGTTCGCGGTGAACGTGACCGTCTGGTGCGCCTTCCCAGTACTCCTTGGTCCGGTAGATGACCTGGTTGTCGCTCGACCCAGCTCCAAGCGCCCTCATGGGCTTTCTCGGACTCGACGGTCAGCAGCTTCTCGACCGCGGCCCGGTCGGGAGCGTCCTCGGTGAACGTCACGATGATCGGCGCGCCGACGCCGACCTCTTCGCCCTCGGCCACCGGGGTGACGTCGGCGACCTCGAAGCCCGAGCTCTCGCGCGCCTCGGTGGTGAACTGCTGCTCGAACTCGGTGACCGTGCCGTCGGAGCTGACGGCCTTGGCGATCACGGTGTGGGTGGACCCGGCGTCGAGCACGCCTTCAGAGGTCCAGGCGGTCAGGTCCTCGGTGAAGGATCCGTTGATGGTCTCGGAGCGGTCGGAGGTGACGTTGACCTCTTCGAGGATGCCGTCCACCACCGACAGTGTGAACGGCGCGGTCGGATCCTGCGCCTCTGCGGCGGCGTCCATCGACACCACGGGGACGATCGGGGCCGGTGTGAACGTCCCCGTCTGGGGCGCACCACAGGCCCCCAGCACCAGCAGCAGGGACAGCACCGCCAAGGCGCGCACGGGCATGAGCTTCAAAGGGGGTTCCTCCACAAGGCGAAGTGACGGGATCACTATATCTTCGACGCCCGGCCCCACCCCTTGGGTTGCACGTCAATCGCTACTTAGCGAAGCCCACAGCAACGTGTCCCTCCGGCGGCCCGCGAGCGTGGGCAGTCCGCCCCGCTCGACCCCCTCGAGCCGGAACCCCGCGCGACGCAGCACGGCCTGCGAAGCCGTGTTGTGGACGTCGGTCCCGGCCCACACCCGGTCGAGCCCGACCTCCCCGAACGCCCAGCGCGCGCACCAGCTTCACCGCCCGCGTCGCGTACCCGCGCCCGCGCGTCTCCGGTCGCAGGTCGTAGCCGATCATGCCCGTGCCGACTACGCGCGCAACGTCATAGAGACCGATCGTGCCCAGATAGCCGGTGCCGTCGTCGATGACCATGAGCGCGCCCCTGCCGCGCAGCCACTCGACCGAGGCCCGCCACTCGCACAGTTCGCGGGCCTCCACCACACTCGGCGGCAGCGGCAGCACCGCGCCGGCGTACACGTCCGGCCGCGACCGGTGGCGCAGATGCGCCTCGAAGTCCTCGGGTGCCAAGGGCCGCAAGGAGATCACGCCGTCGCTCAAGATCCCGCCCGGCAGGTCCGGCAGCACCCGCGGCGACGGCCCGGGACCGTCCACGGGCAGCAGCCCGAGCATCAGACCCTCGGTGCCGTCCCACGCCCCGCCCCGCGACACACCGCCGTCGGGCCGGAACCCGGCCCGCATCGCCGCGCGGATCGCGGCCTGGTCGCGCACCGGCGGCCGCGCCTCCAGACGCCGCGCGCCCGAGGCGAACACGCCCGGAGCGGCCGCCCGCAGCATCGCGGCAGCCAGATGCTTGCCGCGGTGCTCAGGGCGCGACCCAGTACCGGACGCCGACGACGCCGTCGCCCCTCGAAGCCCAGCGCGCCCCACACCGTACTCGTCCTTCGCGGCCGATGGCGACCGCGTCGGGCGCGAACCCGCAGTCGACTTTCACGTCCTCGGGCGCCTGCGCGCAGCGAGAACGCCGACGACTCGGCGGGCTCGAAGTAATACACGTCCTCAGACAAGCAGGGACGGGACCGTTACGTCAACCAGTTCGCCGAAGGCCAATCCACGAACCGCGGCTCGTGCTCTCCGCCGCCGCCTGCCGCTCCGAGCCTTCATCGCTCAGCTCAGATCCTCCGGGAAGAGGCTCCCGACCCAGGAGTCGACGCGGCCGTCGCCGCCGTGCCGGATCCGCCTGCGCGTGCCCTCGACGGTGAAACCGACCTTCTCGGCGACCCGCCGCGAGGCCTCGTTGCCGACCACCGCGCGCCACTCGATCCGCTCCAGGCCCAGCTCAGCGAAACCGAGCTCGCACAGCCGCCGGCCGCCGCCGTCATCCAGCCGCGGCCCGCGCGCCCACGGCGAGCAGCAATAGTCCGAGCTCGGCCTCGCCCGGCTCACCGAGCATCAGCTCGACCGAACCGCAGTAGCGGTCCGCGCCGTCCGCGAGCACGAAGAGCACGCTCTCGCCCCGGTCCCACCGCTCGCGGCACTTCGCCGAACCACCGGTCGGCGCTCGCACGCGTGTAATTCCTCGGGAGTGACACCCACTGCTGCGTCAGCTCGTCCGCGCAGGTCGCCGCGAGGTCGTCCAGGTCCGTCCTCGCGGATCGGCCGCAGCCGCAGCCCCGCCACGCCGGTCTCCAGCTCCTCCCGATCGGCCATGAAGAACCCGGCCTGTTTCTTGAGGATCTCGTAGTGCGTCGGGCGACGTCCTCGGGGCCGCGCACCTCGCCCGGGCAGGATGCCGCCCACCCAGCAGTCGCGCGAGTCGCCGCGCTGGTGCACGCCGTTGCGGGCGATGCCCTCGACGGTGAATCCGGTGCGGATCGCCGCGAGCCGCGACGCGTGGTTGCCCACGATCGCGTCCCACGCGATGCGCTTGGCGCCCAGGTTCTCGAAACCGAACTGCACGGCGGCGCGGATCGCCCGCTGCGCGATCCCGCGGCCCCGCGCCCACGGCGCGGTCACGTAGGTGATGGTCAGCTCGTACGGGAAGGACTTCGTGAGGGCCATGGAGCCGACGAGCGCGCCGTCCTCTCTCCACCGCCCAGCGGGGGTTGCCCGCCCTGCCAGTGGCGCTCCTGCAGCCACACGAAACGCTCGCGGGCCGTGCCGGCCCACGGCAGCGGCATCACGAGGAAGCGCTCGATGAGCGGGTCGGCGTAGATTCGGGCCAGGTCGGCCATGTGCCGCTGCTCCCACGCGACGAGTCGCAGGCCGTCGGCGCTGAGGGTGACGGGTTCCATAGGCAACGATTGTGCCCCACCAACGGGCATCGGGGCCAGCCACCGACGACGCGTACTATTGACCGGGAAATCCACCCGATTTGGCCGAGACGTTGCTGTGGGAGCTGATCTTCCGTGTCGTTGTTCGAGAAGGTACTGCGAGCCGGCGAGGGCCGTGCGCTCAAGCGGCTCAATGCGATCGCCGACGCGATCGACTCCATGGAGGACGAGTACGAGTCCATGACCGACGCGGAGCTCCGCGCGCTCACCGACGAGTACAAGGCACGCCTGAAGGACGGCGAGACCACCGACGACCTGCTGCCCGAGGCGTTCGCCACGGTGCGCGAGGCCGCCAAGCGGGTCCGCGGCATGCGGCACTACCACGTGCAGCTCATGGGCGGCGCGGCATTGCACCAGGGCAACATCGCCGAGATGAAGACCGGTGAGGGCAAGACGCTCGTCTCGACGCTCCCGGTCTACCTGAACGGGCTCACCGGCAAGGGCGTCCACCAGGTCACCGTCAACGACTACCTGGTGCGACGCGACGCGGAGTGGATGGGCGAGATCCACCGCTTCCTCGGCCTCTCCGTCGGCATCGTGCTCCCCGGCGAGGGCTCGGAGAAGCACCGCGCGGCCTACGAACTGCCGACATCACGTACTCCACGAACAACGAGCTCGCGTTCGACTACCTGCGCGACAACATGACCAGCTCGGCCGACAACCTCGTGCAGCGCGGCCACCACTTCGCGCTCGTCGACGAAGTCGACTCGATCCTCGTCGACGAGGCCCGTACCCCGATCATCATCTCCGGCCCCGCCGAGCACCAGCAGCGCTGGTACTCCGAGTTCGCGAAGATCGTCCGCTCCATGAAGAAGCGACGAGCACTACGAGGTCGACGAGGGCAAGCGCACCATCGCGATCACCGAGTACGGGCGTCGCCCGCGTCGAGGACCGCCTGGGCATCGAGAACCTCTACGACTCGGTGAACACCCCGCTGGTCGGCTACCTCAACAACGCGATCAAGGCCCACGAGCTGTTCGAGAAGCAACCGCGAGTACATCGTCTCCGAGGACAAGGAAGTCCTCATCGTCGACGAGTTCACCGGCCGCGTGCTGCCGGGCCGCCGCTTCAACGAGGGCATCCACCAGGCCATCGAGGCGAAGGAAAAGGTGGACATCAAGCAGGAGAACCAGACCTTCGCCACCACCACCCTGCAGAACTACTTCCGCATGTACGACAAGATCGGCGGCATCACCGGTACCGCGCAGACCGAGGCCGCCGAGTTCAACAACGTCTACGGCATGGGCGTCATCCCGATCCCGACGAACAAGCCGATGATCCGCAACGACCAGTCCGACGTCATCTACAAGACCGAGGAAGCCAAGTACCAGGCGGTCGTGGACGACATCGCCGAGCGCCACGAGACCGGCCAGCCGGTCCTCGTCGGCACCACCTCGGTCGAGAAGTCGGAGATGCTCGGGGCCTTCCTGAAGAAGCGCGGCATCCCGCACCACGTGCTCAACGCGAAGAACCACGCGAAGGAAGCCGACATCATCGCCCAGGCGGGCCAGCGCGGCGCCGTCACCGTGGCCACGAACATGGCCGGTCGCGGCACCGACATCATGCTCGGCGGCAACCCCGAGTACCTCGCCGCCTCCGACCTGCGTTCGCGCGGGGTCGACGAGGCCGATGAGGAGACGTACGCGACCGCTTGGGAAGAGGCCCTCGAGAAGTTCGAGGAGACCTGCAAGGCGGAGGCCGAGGACGTCAAGGACGCGGGCGGCCTCTACGTGCTCGGCACCGAGCGCCACGAGTCGCGGCGCATCGACAACCAGCTGCGCGGTCGCGCCGGGCGCCAGGGCGACCCGGGCGAGTCGCGGTTCTACCTCTCGCTCTCCGACGACCTGATGAAGCGGTTCAACGCCGATGCGGTGCGCGCCATGATGAACCGGCTGCGCGTGCCCGACGACGTGCCGATCGTCTCGAAGCTCGTGTCCCGCCAGATCGAGTCGGCGCAGTCGCAGATCGAGGGCCACAACGGCGAGATCCGCAAGAACGTCCTCAAGTACGACGAGGTCATGAACAACCAGCGCACCGTCATCTACGACGAGCGGCGCAAGGTGCTCAACGGCGAAGACGTCTCGGAGCAGATCGGGCACTTCATCGACGACACGCTCGAGGCCTATGTCGCGGGCGCGACGACGGACGGGTACGCCGAGGACTGGGACCTGGACGAGCTGTGGAGCGCGTTCAAGCAGCTCTACCCGATCCAGGTGACGCACAAGGAGCTCGTGAAGAAGGCCGGCGGCCTCTCCGAGCTCGACGCCGAGACGCTCCTGACCGCGGTGAAGGAGGACGCGCACGCGTTCTACGCCACCCGCGAGGAGGAGTTCGGCGAGGAGGTCCTCCGCAAGCTCGAGCGGCGTGTGCTGCTGCAGACGATCGACCGGAAGTGGCGCGAGCACCTGTACGAGGTGGACTACCTCAAGCAGGGCATCAGCCTGCGGGCGTACGCGCAGCGCGACCCGGTCATCGAGTACCAGCGCGAGGCGTTCGACATGTTCCAGACGATGCTCGACGGCATCAAGGAGGAGTCGGTCCGGTTCCTCATGAACGCCGAGCTCAAGGCCAAGACCGCCGAGGGCGGTTCGGCCGAGCCCGAGGCGCAGATCCGGGGTCTGGAGCCGCTGCGCAAGCCGGAGATGCTGCTGCAGTCGGCGCCGTCGATCGACGGTGCCGACGGTTCGGGCGCGGTGCACCAGGAGGCCACGACCGAGGACGGCTCGGTGTTCAAGCGCCCGCCGAAGCCGGTTCCCGGCCAGAAGCGCGCGGTGAAGCGCACGCCGGGTGCGGGCTCGAAGGGGGCGGCGAAGGTCGCTCCGAAGTCGTCGCGCTCGGCGGGGCCGCGCAAGGCCGCGACCGCGCCTCCGGCGCAGCAGGCGAACCCCGGGCAGCGTCATTCGGAGAAGGTCGGGCCGAACGAGCCGTGCCCGTGCGGTTCGGGCAAGAAGTACAAGCGCTGCCACGGCGCTCCCGGCGCGGCCGCAAACTAAGGGCATGACGCGTATTTACCTACCTGCGAACGCGGCGATGCTGCGGACGCTGGCCGACACCGGTGCAGTGACGCCGGTGTCGGCCGTTCACACGGTGACGGCCTGGCTCGAGCGCGAGGCGCCGGGTGCGGATGTCGAGGACCTGGAGTACACGGCGTTCGACGACGCGTCGATGGCGTCGGTGGCGCTGCTCGTGGGCCAGGTCCCCAGGCGCGTGGTGATCGCTGCGGACGTGCCGGACGCGCTGGTGTCCGGGCGGGCCGACGGCACGGCCGCGGATTTCGATGGCGCCGTGACGCTGAAGCAGGTGGCGGCGGTCCACATGGACGACGGCGCGGCCGCCGAGGAGATCGCCGGCGAGCTGGCGTCCGATGCGCCCGACCTCGCGGTGATCGAGGCGAACGTGCTCGACTGGTACGCCCCGTCGGAGCTTCAGGACCTCTTGGCGGCCTTGGCCTTAGGGGTTTTCGGCAGCAGGAGTCCGAAGGCGAGGACGGCGCAGAACGCTCCGGCGAACATGGCGGTCATCGAGCCGTTGTACTGCGACTGGAAGCTGAGCGCCAGGAACGCCGAGTCGAGCGGTGAGACCTCGTCCAGGCCCGCGTTGAGGAGGACTTCGACGCCGATCTGCGCGATCACGGTGGACGCGAGCCAGATCGCGCCGGGGATCGCCCCGGCGAGCAGGTGCCCGAGGAGTTTGACGCCGGCCTTCGCCGTGCGCAGGTACAGGAACGCGCAGACGCCGCAGGCGAGTCCGGCGATGAACGGGATGTAGGTGCCGAAGGCGCCGTACTCGTCGAGCGGGTCGGAGAACAGGCTCACCGAGGAGGCCGACTCGAACAGGCCGCGCGCGAACATGGAGGCCAGGAGGAGCACGGCGGCGCTGAGGCCGGCGATGACGGTGACGCTGCGTTTCGGCAGTGCGAAGAGCCCGCCGATGATCGCGGAGCCGAGCAGGACGAGCGCGAGGATGAGCGCGATCGAGGCGTCGACGCTGAAGCTCGCGTAGGCGATGATCGCGGTCGCGAGTCCGAGGACGACGGCGCCGAGCATGGTGAGGGCCTGCCTCGGGCCCTTGACGATCCTCGCGGTGGCGACGCCGGCGACCGCGCCGGCGAAGACGGTGACGATGATGGGGCTGAACAGGCTGTTCGCCAAAAGCATGATGCCGGTGTCGTCGAGCCCGTCGGCCATGCCGGTGAGGCGGTAGAGGGAGTAGACGACCCCGCCGAGCGAGAGGACGGCGGCGGCGCCGAGCACCCAGAGCGCGACGCGGCCCTGCCGAGGCGAGGCGTGTTCGGATCCGGTCGTGAGGGTTCCGGCCGCCGCCGACTGCTCGTCGGTTCCTGCGCCTGTGCTTCCTGCGTCTTGGTCACCAGCCCAGAGTACGGACCGGGCTCTCGTGGCGTCCGTGCGGAGCCGCGAGTGTGGGCTGCGCGGACCGCACTGCATCGGCTCGCTTTTTGTTCGCATCGCAGCAGGTCGCGGGCCTTGAACTGTGCGAGGATGGCGGCAGGGCAGCGCATCTTGTAGCCTACTGATCAAAGACATGTAATTGCAGTAGCCATCGAATCAATGGGAGGGTGCGATGGACGCCTTGTTTACGGTTCCGACGCCGGAGAACGAACCGATCAATTCGTACGCGCCGGGCACGCCTGAGCGCGAAAGCCTCCAGAAGCGGCTCGCCGAACTCGCCGCGACCCAGCTCGAACTCGACCTGAACGTCTCGGGCGAGTGGCGCCGCGGCGCGGGCGCCGAGATCAAGGTCGTCCAGCCGCACCACCGCGCCCACGTCCTCGGCGTCACCCGCGAGGCCACCGAGGCCGAATGGCGGGACGCGGTGGCCGCGGCCAAGGCCGCCCGCCACGACTGGATCCGCACCGACTTCGCCGACCGCGCCGCGATCTTCCTGCGCGCGGCCGAGCTCCTCGCCGGGCCCTACCGCGACGTGGTCAACGGCGCGACCATGCTCGGCCAGTCCAAGACCGCGATGCAGGCCGAGATCGACGCCGCGTGCGAGCTCATCGACTTCCTGCGCTTCAACGTGAGCTTCGCCGAGGGCATCTACCGGCAGCAGCCGAACTCCTCCAAGGGCCTGTGGAACCGCACGGACCACCGGCCGCTCGACGGGTTCGTCCTGGCGATCACCCCGTTCAACTTCACCGCGATCTCGGGGAACCTGCCCACGGCCCCGGCGCTCATGGGCAACACCGTGGTGTGGAAGCCCTCGCCGACCCAGCAGTTCGCGGCGCACTTCGTGATGCAGGTGCTCCTCGAGGCGGGCCTGCCGCCGGGCGTGATCAACATGGTCACCGGCGTCGGCGAGCACAGCGAGGCCGCCCTGCTCGACCCCGACCTCGGCGGCATCCACTTCACGGGTTCCACCAAGACCTTCCAGCACCTGTGGTCCACGGTCGGCCAGAACATCGGCCGGTACCGCTCGTACCCGCGCCTCGTGGGCGAGACCGGCGGCAAGGACTTCATCGTGGCCCACCCGAGCGCCGACCTGCAGTCGCTTGCCGTGGCGATGGTGCGCGGCGCGTACGAGTACCAGGGCCAGAAGTGCTCGGCGCTCTCGCGCACGTACGTCCCGGCCTCGCTGTGGAAGAACGGCCTGCGCGACGCGGTGGTCGGCATGACCGAGGACATCGCCTACGGCGACGTCACCGACTTCGCGAACTTCGGCGGCGCCGTGATCGACGAGCGGGCCTTCGCCAAGCACACCGCGCTCTTCGAACGCCTGCAAGGCGACGCGAAGGCCACCGTGATCACCGGCGGGAGCGCCGACGACTCGCAGGGCTTCTTCGTGCAGCCCACGCTCGTCGAATCGACCGACCCGACGCACGGGCTGTTCACCGACGAGTACTTCGGGCCGATCAACGCGGTGCACGTCTTCGACGACGGCGACTTCGACACGGTGGTCCGCCAGGCCGCCGACATCGCCCCGTACGCCCTGACCGGCGCGGTCTTCGCCACCGACCGGGCCGCTATCGCCCGCGCGAGTGAAGAACTGCGTTTCGCGGCCGGCAACTACTACATCAACGACAAGCCCACCGGCGCGGTCGTCGGCCAGCAGCCCTTCGGCGGCGCCCGCGGCTCGGGCACCAACGACAAGGCCGGCTCCTGGCAGAACCTCGTCCGTTGGGTCAGCCCGCGCTCCATCAAGGAGAACTTCGTCCCGCCGACCGACTACCGCTACCCGCACCAGGGCTAGCCAGAACGCGATTGAGGGGGCCCGGACCATGCGGTTCGGGCCCTTTTATGCTTGGGTCATGACGAAGCGTGAGCACCCGCTCAAGGGCGAGTTCGACACTGCCGCCGCCCGTTGGGAACGCACCACCCACGAGGACGGGACGCCCGCCGCGCTCGAGATCGGCTACGCCGACAACGGCCTGGTCGCCCTCCGCATGGCCGAAGACCCCGAAGGCGACGTCCTCATCTACACCCCGTCCGAGTGGGAGGCCTTCGTCGAAGGCGTCCGCGACGGCGAGTTCGACATCGAGACCTGGGACGACGAGCCCATCGTCGAGATCATCGAGGATGACGAGGAAGACGCGCCCGCGAAGCAGTAACCCGCAGGCCCGCAACCGAATCCGAGAACGACAACGGCCGCACGGCAGCTCAGGCAACCGTGGCGGCCTTTCTTCTCGTCTCTCTTTCACGGCCGGTCGAAACGTGCCAAGTTCAGAATGCTGTGCGCATGGTGTATCCGAACGGACGGGAAGGTCTCTTCCCTGGTGAATGTCGTGATAACCGCTCAGCCCGTGGCGTTCACGGCATTCCGGGCTTGAGTGCCTCCCGACCTATCGGAGCCGCGCATGTACCCCATGCGCGTCGACCGGCGAGGAGAATCGATCGTGAAGGATCCCCCTCCTCGCCGCACAACCGCATAGACCCCCCGAGACAAGCAGAGGAGCTCCCATGCGATTGGTGTTCGCCGATAACGAACCCCATCTGAAGCCCAATCCCCGCCGCGACCACATGAGCGGCGTGCCCGAGCTGTCGTATTCCACGCTGGACCGCCACGGCGGCCGAGTACTGGCCCCGGGCCAGGTCGTCCGCACGGCTGGGCAGTCCTCGCCTGTGGGTACCATCTACCGCTACGACCGCCTCCTGGTGGACGAGTCCGTCATCCAGAACGACGAGACCCGCGAGCAGCTCGAAGAAGCGATCCGCCCGACCGGCATGTTCCTGGAGAGCCAGGCCGCGAGCGCCATCGTCTCCGGACAGGGGTCCTACCGCGTCCCGGTCGTCAGCAGCCACGGAGACCAGGCCGCAGTCGACGCCTGGGCGCTACTCCAGCGCCTGCGCACCGACACAAGCGACGCGAGCCTGCCGCGCGAACTGCTCGACAAGGTTCGCCTGGAGCACCTTATGATCGCCTCGAAGGTCGGCCCCGGCGTCGGCAGCGGCGAGCCCCCGATCGGCGATCCGCGCTCCTTCGGCCTCGGCCGCATACCCGTCGACATGGTCAACCCGATGCCCGAGCGCAAGAGGCTCGATCGCCGGCTGCGCGTGGCCGTCCTGGACACCGGGGTGCCGAACCGCCACCCGGCCTTCGACGTCTCCGACCGGTCCGAGAACGAGGACACCTTCGTCATCGTCGACCACGCCTTTCAAGCCCGGCTTGGCGAACACTCCGACTCGCCCGCGCCGCCGCTGGACGACCCATGGGAGGGCCCGGTCCACGAGCCCACCCTCATCGGCGAGGTCGCCAGTCACTTCGGCCACGGCACCTTCATGACCGGCCTGATCCGCCAGATCGCGCCGGATGTGCAGATCTACGCGCTGCGCGTAGTCCACAACGACGGCTTGGCCTATGAACACGAGGTCATCGCCGCCCTCCACCACGTCGCCGATCAAGTCGAAGCGACCCGGCGCGGTGACCAGGAGGCGGTCAACGTCGACGTGGTGGTCCTCGCGATGGGCTATGTCGACGAGAACCCGAACGACGAGCCCGGCGGCTGGATCGGCGACGCCGTCCAACGCCTGGCCGCTCTCGGTATCCCGGTGATCGCCGCGGCGGGCAACCAGTCCTCGGACCGGCCGTTCTACCCGGCGGCCTTCGCCGCGCACCCGCAACCGGAGAACACGGCGCCGATCCTCAGCGTCGGTGCCCTTAACCCGAACCGCCACATCGCGATGTTCTCGAACGAAGGCCCGTGGGTTTCGTGTTACGCCACCGGGGCCGGGTTGGTGAGCACGTACCCATGCGAGGCCAAGGGCTCGCGGATGCCCGACCGCCGCGCGCAGTCGACGATCCTCAACCGCCACAGGGAGAGCCACGACCCGGATGACTTCTCGGCGGGGTTCGCCGTCTGGAGCGGCACCTCCTTCGCCGCTCCGCTTGCGGCGGCCTTTCTGGCGAACGCCATCGCGGAACTGGAAGCACCCCAGGTGAACGATGCCGTCGAGGCTTCGGCCCGCGTCCACGAGGCCCTGAAGCGCTTGAAGAAGCAGCTAGCCTGAAGTCATGAACACGACTTCGGCTCACTCGGTGGCTGCTGTGGACTACGACCGGCGCGCGCGGCTGTACCTGGCCGCGCGCGCCGGGGACCACCTCGCGCAGCGATCACTCGTTCGGAGAGCTCAACGAACTCCTGTGGCGGGCCGCCCGCCGGACGGGGCTCGACCGCGAAAGCGCTTCGGACGTGGTGCAGACAGCCTGGCTCCGCCTGTGGCACACCGAGAAAGAGCTGGAGCAGCCTCGTGCCCTTACCAAGTGGCTGCTCGTGACGGTCAGTCGCGAGGCTTGGAAGCAGATTGGCCACTCGCGGCGGGAGATCGTCGCCGACCCGATCGACATCCAGGAGCCGAGCATCGAAGGCGTCGAGGACGGCACTCGTCCGCGACGTCGAACAAGAAGCCGTGCGCCGTGCCTTCCTTGCCCAATCCGAACGGTGCCGGCGACTGCTGGCCTTCGTGGCGACCACCAGTCGCCCCGATTACGACATCATCGCCGGGGCACTCGGGATGAAGAGGGGGAGCATCGGACCCACACGGGGCCGCTGCTTGGACAAATTGAGGACGACGCTCCTGGACGATCCGTCTTGGGGCGGAGGTGAGGAGCGGGATGAAGATGCGACCTGAATACGAGGGTCACGGTGAATTCGAGCCGTTGGACTCCTGCGACGAGCGAATTCTCTCGGTGATCAACGAACTGCATCACCGGGACGATCCGATGCCGAGCGATCTCAATGAACGAGTGCTCTTCGCACTCGAACTGGAGGCCGAACTCGACGCGCGCGTGGCGAGCATTTCGCGCTCGAACGAGTTGGTCCTTGTTCGCGGTGACTCCGAACTCGCAGTGGGCCAAGGGGATCCGGCCACAATCACGTTCGACTGCGAGACGGTCACCGTCATGGTGACGCCGCGTCCGTCCGCGCTCGGAGAGCTCCGGCTCGACGGGTGGATAGGTCCTGAGGGGACCTATCAGGTGGAACTGCGAAGTCCCGAGGGCTCACGAAGAGCCGAGACGGACGAGACCGGCAGATTCGTCCTGGAGGGCCTGCCCGACGGGAAGATGTTCCAAGTCGTGATCCGGCCGAGCGAGACGCTGCAGCGAGACGGGCTGCCAGCGGTGGTCGTGACCCCAGCTGTTCGGCTGTAGCATTTGAAGAATGCTCCAACGTGCCTGGCGTCTCTTCTCGCGTGGGCACCGACTCCAAAGCAGATGGCGTATCGCCGAAGCCGCTGAAGTGTTCGACGAGGCTTTGGGTCTGCTGCAATGGGAGCCGGTGCGCCCGCCGCTATCGGGTACGGCACGGGCCAGGCTCACCGCCCGCATCCTCATCTCGCGGGCACTGACGCTCACGTATTCGGGAGAGGCCTCTGCGGGCCTGGCACTGCTCGACCTGGTGGACCAGTTCGTGAACCGGCAGGACCGCGGCCTCCTGCTGCACCAGCGGGCTGTCATCTTGCATCAGATCGGCCGCCCGGTCGACGCCCTCAAATATTTCGACCTCGCTGAACCCGAACTTGCCGAGCACGGCCCCGACTGGACGTATGCCGGGCTCTTCCTGAACCGGGCCAACGCACTGCGGGACCTCGGGGAGCTGAGCCGAGGACTGGAGAGCGCCCGGAGGGCGAGGGCGCTGTTCGCGGCCATCGGCCGCCGGCTCAATCAGGTGAAAGCGCAGCACGTGGAAGCGCTGCTCCTTCTCGACCTGGGCGAGGTCGCCAAAGCGCTGGCGGAGTTCGAGGAAGTGCGGGCGGAATACCGCGAGCACGCCCCTGAACTCGAGGCGTTCGTTCATGTCGCGTTCGCGGACGCATTGCTTTATGTGGGCATGTACCGCCAGTCCATCGGGCACTGGGGTGAATCCATAGCGGCGTCACGCCTCTCCGGAGATCATCGGAGTGCAGCGATGTGCGAGTTCTGGAGCGCTGTCGCCGGTTTCGAGGACAAGCAGTTCGCGCTGGCGAGCGGTTGGGCCGAACGGGCGATGAACTCGCTGTACCGGCAGGGGAATGAGCCCATGGCATTTCTCGCGAAACTGCTGATCTACCAAGGGCAGTTCGACTCACAGAGCCAGGGGCCGGATTTCGCGGCAAAGGTCGAAAGACTCGGCGATGCGCTCGAACAACGCGGATGGACGCTTCGCCTGAGCCAGGCCAAGATCCTCGCCGCCCGCGCCCGCATCAAGGAGGGCGACCTCGACGGGGTCGAGGCGGCCTTGAACGAGGAACAGAGCGGGCCGGGCTACGAAGCCCTCGCCGAAGAGCTCGCCCGGCACCTTGCCAAGGCCGAACTGGCCATCGCCCGCGACCAGGACCCGATGCCCGAACTCCAGACCGGCCTTGACCTCCTCGACGAATACCGCGCGACCTTCGGATCGGTCGAATTCCAGGCCGGGGTCTCCGCCCTCGGCCTGGAGCTGGCCAACTGGGGAATGACCCACACCACCAACCACGGCTCTCCCGCCGAAATGCTCCAGTGGGTCGAACGCAGCAGAGCGCAGGGGTTGCGCATCCCGCCCGTCAAATCGGCGACCGACCCCACCGCGCGGGAGGCGCTCGGTCGCCTTCGCCAAGCGCGGCAACGACTCTGGGACCTCCAAATCCAAGGCGAGGACAGTGCGGAGGAGCTGGCGCGCGTGCGCGCCCTTGAAGAAGAGATCCGCGCCTTCGACCGGACCAAGCCCGGGCCCCGGCAGCAGGCCGAGCGCATCGCTCCAGAGCATCTTCACGAGCTGGCGAAGTCCCGAAACACGGTTGTCGTCAGCCTTTATGAGGTCGGCGGCGATGTGCGCGCCATCCTCGTCGGCGGCAAGGGGATTCGGCACGTGAGGCTGATGCCGCTCGCCGAGGCGGTCGAGTTCGAACGCCGGCTCGGCGCCGACCTCGACGCCCTCGGGAAACCGTTCCGCCTGCCCGAACGCATCCGCATGAGCGTGGAGGGCTCGCTGCGTCGAAGTGCCGCCGCGCTGGCCACGGGGCTGTGGGACCCCATCGCCGACTACGTCGGCGACCGCCAAGTGGTCATCGTGCCGCACAGCCGACTCGCTTGGGTCCCTTGGCCTTTGTTGCCCCAGCTCCGAGGCCGCCCGGTGACGGTCTCGCCCTCTGCCGAGGCTTGGTGGCGGGCGGTTCATCGGAACCCTGCGACAGGTCCGGCTCTGGTGGCGGCCGGTCCCGCGCTCTCCCGCGCCGGCGGCGAGATTGAAACGATCGCTGGCCTCTACCCGGGCGCGAACCTGATCACCGCCGATCAGTCCGACCCCGAGATGGTCCTGAAAGCGCTCGACGGCGCCTCTGTCGCTCACATTGCGGCGCATGGGCACCACGAGCCCGACAACGTCCTGTTCTCCCGCCTCGACTTCGGGCTCGGCCCGCTCAACGCGTACGAGCTTCTCGGACTTGACCAGCCGCCCGGCCACGTGGTGCTCTCCTCCTGCGACCTCGGCCGGTCCACCGTCGCGGTCGGGAACGAGACGCTCGGCTTCACCGCCGCGCTCCTGCACTCCGGGACCTCGACGGTCGTGTCCAGCCTCGGCCGCGTCCCCGATGACATGGCCGCCGAGATGATGATCGAGTACCACCGACGCTGCGCTGCGGGTGCGACCCCTGCCGAAGCCCTTGCGGCCGTGGGGGAGCACCGCCCGTGGCATCCGTTCGTCGCGTTCGGAGCATGACTCCGGCCCACCCGACCTATTGAGAAGGCACCCCCCGATGACCTCTCCCGAACTCGAA
This sequence comes from uncultured Actinomycetota bacterium, assembly GCA_963740955.1. Taxonomy (GTDB): domain Bacteria; phylum Actinomycetota; class Actinomycetes; order Mycobacteriales; family Micromonosporaceae; genus Glycomyces. The sequence goes on along the minus strand of CAVUGC010000019.1, from coordinate 518,677 downwards.
TCCGAAGCCCGACCCGATTCCGGCTCCGAGAAGATGTTCCGCAACCTCGACTACCGGAAGATGTTCGTCTCCGTCGGGGCGAGCCAGGTCGGCCTGCAGATCGCGTACTTCTCGATCTCGATCATCGCCGTCGTCGTCCTGGACCTCAGTGAGGCCCAGATCGGCGTCCTGTACGCCATGGACCAGATCGCCCTGGTGCTCTTCGGCCTGCTGGTCGGGGTGTGGGTCGACCGGATGCGGGACAAGCCGATCATCGTCGTCAGCGAGATCCTGAGGGCAGTGGTGATGCTGAGCGTCCCCATCGCTTGGGCGCTCGACATGCTGACCGTCTGGCACGTCTTCGCCGCGATGTTCCTGCTCGGCCTGACTTCGGTCTTCTTCGATGTCGCGCAGACCAGTTTCGTGCCCAGGCTGATCGACAACAAGAGCCTCGCCGGCGGCAACTCCCGCATCCAGGGCATCAGGTCGGCCTCCGACACGGGCGGCCCATTGGCCGCCGGTCCGCTGGTCTCGCTGCTGACCGCGCCGGTCGCGATCGTCGTCGCGGTGGTGTCGTTCGCCGTGTCGGCGTTCGCCGTCGCCCGGATCGAGTACCGCGAGGAGGAACCGGAACGGCCCGAGAAACCGCACCTCGGGACCGAGATCGTCCAGGGCGTCAAGTTCATCTTCCGCGACGCGATCCTGCGGAACATCCTGATCGCGAGCGCCTGGTGCAACCTGTCGATCGGCGCCTTTCAAGCCATGCTCATGGTGTTCCTCATCCGGGAGGCGGGCCAGTCGAGCGAGGTCGCCGGTTTCGTCCTCGCGGGTTCCGGGGTCGGCGGCGTGCTCGGTGCGATGCTGGTCGGCCGCATCTCGAAGAAGGCGGGCGTCGGCCCGACTGCGATCGCGGCGCTGGCGCTCTCAGGCCCCGGCATGGCGATCGTCGCCGCCTCCGGCCCCGGTTGGGGCGCGGTGGTGGCCTTCCTCGGCCAGGTGGTGTTCGTGGCGGCGATGGTCGTGTTCAACGTGAACGTCATCAGCTACCGGCAGGCGGTCACCCCGGACGACATGCAGGGCCGCGTCGGCGCGACGCAGCGCGTGATCTGCTGGGCGGCGTTGGCGGCCGGCTCGATCCTCGGCGGCTTCACCGGCGACCTGCTCAGCGCCCGAGTGGCCCTCTTGATCGCCAGCGTGATGCTGTGCCTCGGGTTCCTGCCGCTGCTGCGGACCCCATTCAGGACGCTTCGCGAGATTCCGCAAGAGGATGAGGTGCGAGCGGAGGCGTAGCCGCGTTCAGCGAAGGACTCACACGGTCGCCGGGCCCTGTGCGAGAGCCGTGGCCGGCACCCACCGGCACCGGTATCGGTGTCGCGCAGTAGATTCCGACGCATGACGGCAACTTGGGATCCGAAAGTCCCCGGCGTGCTGCGCCTGCCTTCCGGCCGCCTGGTGCGCGGCCGCGGGCTCGCCAGGCCGCTGCCCGAGGGACCGACGCCGGACTTCGCGCTCTACCTCTTGGGCAAAGAGCCCCCCGCCGTCGCGTGGGAGTCCAAGTGGATCCGCTGGCCGGACTTCCGCCTCCCGAGCGACAAGTCCGCGTTCGCGAAGACCCTCCGTGAAGCCTGGGTCCGCGCCGAGACCGACCGGGTCGAGTTCGCCTGCCACGGCGGCCACGGCCGCACCGGCACCGCCCTCGCCTGCCTCGCCGTCCTCGACGGCGTCCCCGCAGACGAAGCAGTCGCCTACGTCCGCGAGCACTACGCCGCAAGAGCAGTGGAAACCCCCTGGCAACGCCGTTTCATCACCCGCTTCCGCTGAGCGACAAAAAGTGGCGGATCGTCAGCCGGCGCGGAGCGCTGCGGTTGCTTCGATCAGACCGGACCGTTCCAACTGCGAGAGCACGTCCTCGATGGTGTGGGCGGATTCCGCCGGGAGTCCGCGATGCGCTGCAGGCATCCCCACACGCGCTTGGCGTCGAGGTCGATGAGCTCGAGCAGGAATTCGTCGGGGCTCCACGCCTCGATACCCCACGGTGTCAATGCGTCTTCGGGGAAGTCGCTGAGGTTGAAGGTCACGATGGCGTCGGCGCGGCAGGCGATCGCAGCCGCGAGCACATGTCGGTCGTCCGTGTCCGGCAGTTTGAGTCCGTCGATGAGCGGTTCGTAGCCGCTGACCAGGCAATCCCGGAGCGAAGCGTTCATGCGTTCGCGGAGCACGCGAGTTTCTCGGGATCGATGTCGGACCGGCTTCTTCGAATCGCCCGCTCCATCTCGTCGAGGATTTGACCGGTCCATCGGGCCTGCACGAGGTTGGCCTGCGCCACCCGGATCAGTATGTCTCGGAGAGTGTTGGGGTACAGGATGTTCGCGTCGTACAGGACTCGAAGCGGCACTGTCAGATCCCCAGTTCCTGACCGAGGTCACCGAGCTCGTCCGCCGCCGTACGGCGCTGTTCGTCATCGGCCCGCTTGTACGCCAGAAGATCCTCCAGCAGGATGCGACGATGCCGCCCGACCTTCCGATGGGGTACCGCGCCGTCTTCAAGCAGTCTCACCACATACGGCCGGGAGACTCCGAGGAGATCGGCGGCCTGCTGGGTCGTGACTTCCGCCCGCGAAGGGATCACCGATACCCCCCGGCCCTCTGCGAGTTGGCCGAGGATCTGCGCGAACAGGGTGACCGCTGGGCGCGGCAGCACGAGCGAAGGCTCGCACTCTCGGCCCTGAGATTTGAGATGTTGTGGAGGATGTCAACCGGAGTTGAAGAGTCGGCCTTGATGAGGGTGGTAGGCGGTTGCAGCGTGGCTGGCATAGGGTGGGGCGCGTAACCCTGCTCGAGTGACACCCCTTGAGGTTCCGTATGACGCACCCCGACCCGCAGCGGCGTCGAGCCGTGGCGGCGCGGCGATGGATGCCCGTCGTCGTGGTCGTCGCCGCGCTGCTGGTCGTCGGGCTCGCCGCGCAAGGAGCCGGACTGCAGTGGCAGGAGGCCGACCTCCCCACCGCGACGGGCGGGCAGGAATCGCCGCCGCCCCCGCCCCCGGAGTCCCAGGAACCGCTGCCCAGCGACATGGGCACCATGACCGAAGACGACGGCGTCACCCTGCCTCCCTGGGTCACCTGGCTCATCCTCGGCCTGCTCATCGGCGTCCCCGCGTTCTTCGTGCTGCTGTTCCTCGCACGCCGACTCGTCGAATGGCTCGTGCACGCGCCCCCCAACAGCGGCATCCCCGACCCCGAACCCGAGCACCTCCACCGGGACTTCACGCTCGTCGAAGAGGCCGTCAACGCCGCGCTCGCCGAGATGGACCTCGGCACCGACCCCCGCTCGGCCATCATCGCCTGCTGGGTGCACTTCGAGCGCGCCTCCGAAGCCGTCGGCATCGAGCGCGAATCCTCCGACACGCCCGCCGATCTCATCCGCAAACTGCTGCTCCGCCACCAGCTCGACGGAAACGCGCTCCGCCGCCTCTCCGAGGCCTACCTCCGGGCCCGCTACTCGCCGCACCAGGTCGGCGAAACCGACCGCGACCAGGCCCGCGACGCGCTCATCGCACTCCAAGCGCAGCTCGGCGTCAGGCAGGGCCGATGAAGACCTTCCTCGCGCCCTTCGGGCGCCTCAAACTGTGGCCCGCCATCGGGGCCGTCGCCCTGGCCGGCCTGTTCTGGGTCATCGCCCTCGTCTCTGGCGTCGACTTCGCGCTCTGGCAGCTCGTACTGCTCTCCCTGGCCGCGCTGCTCGCCAACTCCGTGGTCAACGGCATGCGCGCCGACACCGAACCGGCCCCCGAACTCGTCGTCAGCACCGTCAACGAACCCAGCTGGCGGCCCTTCAACGAAGTCAACCGCTGGGAGGACCGGCTCATCTTCGCCGAGGCCAAACCCGGCCGCTTCGAGGACACCAAAGCCAAGCAGCATCTCGTCGAAGTCGCCTCCGAGCGCCTGCGACTGCGGCGCGGGCTCTCCCTCGAACACCAGCCCGAGGACTGCCGGGCCCTGCTCGGCGAGCGCACCTTCCAGTTCCTGACCCAGCCCGCGCCCGACTGCCCCACGCCTCGGCCAACTCGGCGAATACCTGCAAGCCATCGAGGAGATCTAATGTCCGAGACACCCCGCCATCAGTCTCGACCAGGTCGCCCACCACGCGAGCGCAGTCCTCAAGTCCGTCCAGACGGTCATCGTCGGCAAGGACGAACCGCTGAAACTGGTGCTCGCCGGGATCCTCGCCGGCGGCCACATCCTGCTCGAAGACCTTCCCGGCCTTGGCAAGACGCTCACGGCGCGATGCTTCGCCCAGAGCCTCGGACTCGACTTCCGCCGGCTCCAGTTCACCCCCGACCTGCTGCCCGCCGACGTCACCGGCTCCCTCCTCTACAACCAGAAGAGCGGCGAGTTCGTCTACCGCAAGGGCCCCGTCCACACCAACCTCCTCCTCGCCGACGAGATCAACCGGACGCCCGCCCAAGACCCAGTCCGCCCTCCTCGAAGCCATGCAGGAACGCCAGGTCTCGGTCGAAGGCGAGACCCACCTCCTCCCCGAGCCGTTCACGGTCCTCGCCACCTCGAACCCCGTCGAGTTCGAGGGCACCTACCAGCTCCCCGAAGCGCAGCTCGACCGCTTCCTGCTCCGCGTCTCCTTCGGCTACCCGACGCCCGACGAGGAGTGGGAGGTCCTCCAGCGCCGCCTCTCCCGCCGGACCGAGACGGTCGACCTCGCCCCCGTGATCGACGCCCCGACCCTCGTCGCCATGCAGCGGGCGCTCGAGAGCGTCACCGTCGAGGACTCCGTGGGGCGCTACATGGTCGCCATCACCACCGCCACCCGCGGCCACGCCCAGGTCCAGGTCGGCGCCTCGCCCCGCGGGTCGCTCGCCCTGCTCCTCGCCTCCCGCGCGCTGGCGGTCCTGTCCGGGCGCGACTTCGTGACCCCCGACGACGTCAAGGGCGTCGCGGGCGCGGCCCTCGCCCACCGCATCACCCTCAAGCCCGAGCTCTGGATGCGCCGCATCGACCCGGCCGCCGTGGTCGCCGACATCTGCCGCGGCGTCGAGGCGCCCCAGACCGCTCAGGCCCCCATTTACTCTGCGAAGCAATGACCCTCGCCGGCGATCCCGCGCTCAATCTGCGCACCGACAACGCCCGGCCCGTGCGCCGGGCCGAGGCCGAGCCGCCCGTGACCTGGCGCCGGACCATGGCCCTGACGCGGGCCGTCGCGCTCGTCGCGGTCTGCCTGCTCGTCTCGGTCGCGTTCGGCCGGATCGACCTCGTGCTCATCGCCGCGCCCTTCGCGATCGGCACCGCGATGCTCCTCCAGCACCGGCCCACACGCCCTCCGGAGGCCCGACTCGTTCCCGCTTGACGACGCGACCAGCGCCGAAGGCGCCACGGCCGCCTCCAGCCTCACCGTCGTCAACCCCGAGCCGGTCGCGATCACCACGCTCGTCACCGCCGCCGCCGATCCCTGGATCGAGCTGCACACCGGCAAGGGCGACTTCGCCGCGGCGCTGCGGCCCGCGTCGGGCCGGGACATGGTCGTCGCCGGGCGGGCCCGGCGCTGGGGCGGCCACCATCTCGGGCCGATCCATGTGCGCTCGATCGCCTGCGGGGGCCTGCTCGAGACCACCGTGCAGCACCTTCCCGGCGCGACCGTCTGGGTCCTGCCGGTCCCCGACTGGTTCGACTCGGCCGAGTCCCTCCCGTTCGCCGACGGCGTGACCGGTGTGCACCGCTCCCGGCGCGGCGGCGACTCCGGCGAGCTCGCCGAGGTGCGCCTCTACCAGCCCGGCGACCGGCTCCGGCGCATCGACTGGCGCACCTCCATGCGCAGCCAGGACCTCTACGTCAACGCCACACTGTCGGAACGCGACACCGACGTGACCCTGATCCTCGACCTCCAGGTCGAGGCCGGCGTGTCCGGCGGCATCGACGGCGCCGCCTCGATCGCCGACCTCACCGTGCGCGCGGCCGGGGCCGTCGCCTCGCACTACGCGCTCCAAGGCGACCGCGTGGCCTGCATCGAGTTCGGTGCGCGCGGGCGCCGGATGCGGGCCGGCACGGGCAGGCGGCACGCCGCCGCCACACTCCGCTGGCTCGCCTCGGTCGACATGCCGCCGGACCCGCTCCCGCCCTCGCCCGAGATGCTGCGCCGCCAGCTCGCCGGGCAGCGCAGCCTGAACGTGGTGTTCACGCCGCTGCTGGCCGACCGCTCGGTGTCGCTGATCGCCGCGATCGCCCGCGCCGGGCGTCCCGTCCTGTGCGTCGACACCCTCCCGTCGCACGTCGCGCCGCCCGCCAGGACACATTGGACGCCCTATGCCGAGCGGCTGTGGCGGCTCTCGCGCGCCAACACCGTGATGGAGCTGCGCGACCTCGGCGTCTCGGTCGAGCCCTGGCAGGGTTCGGCGTCGCTCGACAACGTGCTCGCCGAACTGAACCGGAGGCGGTACCGATGAGCGACGCCAGGCGCGGTCTCGCCCAGGCCCTGTCCGAGGGCGCCCGCGAGCGCCTCAAGGCCGGCAGGAGCGGCGGCATCTCGTGGGCTCGACGCGTCGCGCCCGCCCCGGTCGTGCTGCGGCTCGCGGTCGCGTTGTCGCTGTTCATCGCCGCCGAGCTGGCCGTCCCGCCCGAGTGGGCCGCCGCCGGCGGGTACGTCGCCGCCGCCGCGCTCTTCGCGCTCGCCGCGGCCCTGCTCCCGGCCGGGATCGCCCCCACCGCCGCGATCCTGTTCGTCCTCGCCGCCTGGATCATCAGCGGCGCGTTCCAGGGCGACGACCCCTCCCTGTGGACGGCCACCGCCATCGCCTGCCTGCTGTACGTCGCCCACGCCACGGCCGCGGTGACGCAGCGATTTCGAACGACTACCGCAATGGACGGTGAGATCATCCTCACCTGGGCCCGCCACCTGGGGCTCGTCCTGGCGTCGACTGTGGCCGTCGCCGGCACCCTGGCCCTGTTCACCGCGTACTTCACCGGTCTGGCCGCTGGTCTCGCCATCGGAGCCGGGATCGTGGCCGCTGTCACCGTGATCTACGTCCTCGCGCGTTCACTACACAAGAACACCTGAGCAAGGACAGAATTGAACCCGTGAAACGTATAGTCGTGATAGGTGCCGGTCACGTCGGTTTTTACGTTGCCGAACGCTTGAGCAAGCTCTTGAAGGGCGACATCAAGCGCGGCCAAGTTGAACTGATGGTCATCGACCCCAACCAGCACATGACCTACCAGCCGTTCCTGCCCGAGGCGGCTGCTGGATCCATCTCCCCGCGACACGGTGTTGTGCCGCTTCGACAGGCCCTCAAGCTCTGCACCATCCTCACCGGTGCGGTCACCGAGATCAAGCACGCCGAGCGCAAGCTCACCGTGCAGCCTTTCGTAGGCCCCGCTCGCGAGGTCGAGTACGACGAGGTCATCGTCGCCCCCGGCTCCGTATCCCGGCCCCTCCCCATTCCCGGTCTGGCCGACACGGCCATCGGCATCAAGTCGATGGGCGAGGCCATCTGGCTGCGCAACCACGTGCTCCAGCGCTTCGACATCGCCGCCACCACCGAAGACCCGGACGTGCGCCGCAAGGCCCTCACGTTCCTGACCGTCGGCGGCGGCTTCGCCGGCGCGGAGACCCTCGGCGAGCTCGAGGACCTCACGGCGAACATCGTCAAGAACTACCCGATGCTCGACGCCGACGAGATCAAGTGGTACCTCGTCGAGTACGCGAACAAGATCCTGCCCGAGGTGGGCCCGGAGATGGGCGCGTACGCGGCCCGTCAGCTCACCAAGCGCGGCGTCGACATCCGCCTGGGCACGACCCTCAAGTCCTGCGAGGGCGGCCACGTCGTCCTCACCGACGGCGAGGAGTTCGACTCCGACACCATCATCTGGACCGCCGGGGTCATGCCGCACCCGCTCGTCAAGCAGTCCGACCTGCCGGTCGGCCCGCGCGGCCACCTGGAGTGCAACACGCGCCTCCAGGTCGCCAAGGGCGTCGAGGCCGGCACCGACACCGTCGGCGAGGTCGTCGACGGCGCCTGGGGCGCCGGCGACTCCACGCAGGTCCCCGACACCTCGGACTTCCCGATGGACTGGTGCACGCCTTCGGCGCAGCACGCGGTCCGCCAGGCCCGCATCCTCGCGGACAACGTGTACTTCAAGCACGTCGGCCGCGAACTCAAGCCGTACGAGCACAAGTACATCGGCTCGGTCGCCGGCCTCGGTCTGTACAAGGGCGTCGCCAACACCTACGGTTTCAAGGCCAAGGGCCTGCTCGCATGGCTCATGCACCGCGGCTACCACCTGTCGCGCGTGCCCGGGACCGGCCGCAAGGGCCGCGTCCTCGCGGACTGGATCGTCGGCTTCTTCACGAAGCGCGAAATGGTCCAACTCGGTGAAATCCAGGCGGGACGGCAGCCTTTCGAGGCCATCGCCGCAGGCACCGACCCCGCACGGGCGGCCAAATCCGTCGGATAGTCGTTACAGTTAGAGCACCACGGGTGGATACCCGTGGTGCTTTGGCCTTTAGCGAGGTGGAAAACTGGTGTCCATGAGAGCACGTGTACTCGTCGTTGACGACGACCCGGCCCTGGCGGAGATGCTCGGCATCATCCTCCGGACCGAAGGCTTCACCCCGACCTTCGTCACCGACGGGGAGAAGGCGCTCGCCGCGTTCAAGGAGCACCGCCCCGACATCGTCCTGCTCGACCTCATGCTCCCGGGCATGAGCGGCATAGACGTCGCGAAGGCGATCCGCGGCGAGTCGGGCGTGCCCATCGTCATGCTGACCGCCAAGTCCGACACGGTCGACATCGTGCTCGGCCTCGAATCGGGCGCCGACGACTACATAGTCAAACCGTTCAAGCCCAAGGAGCTGGTCGCGCGCATCCGCGCCCGCCTGCGCCGCGGCGACGACGTCACGCCCGAGCGCCTCGAGATCGGCAAGCCCGGCCTCCAGGTCCAGATCGACGTGCCCGCCCACCAGGTCACCCTGAACGGCGCCGAAGTCAAGCTCACGCCGCTCGAGTTCGACCTGCTCGTGGCTCTCGCGCGCAAGCCGCGCCAGGTCTTCACCCGCCAGGTCCTCCTGGAGCAGGTCTGGGGCTACCGGCACTCGGCCGACACGCGCCTGGTGAACGTCCACGTGCAGCGCCTGCGCGCCAAGATCGAGCCCGACCCTGAGCGCCCGCAGCTCATCCAGACCGTGCGGGGCGTCGGGTACAAGGCCGGATTGGGCTAGTGAAGCCCGATCAGGACCGGCTTCGCCAGAAGCCGGCGTGGCTGCGACGGCTCGGACAGGGCATCGCCCGGTTCGTCGACCGCGTATCGCGGCCGCTGGTCGACCGGTTCCGCGCCTCGCTGCAACTGCGCGTGGTCTCCTCCACCCTGATCGCCTCCACGATCCTCGTCCTCATCTTCAGCTTCGTCGTGGCCGGATCGGTCACCTCGGGTCTGCTCGACGAACGCCAGGACACGGCGGTCGAGGAGACCCAGAACGCCGCCGAGCGCGCCGCCGAGCAGCTCGGCACCTACACCTCCGCCTCCGACACGGCCCTGGCCACGACCATGCAGCGGATCGTGAACGAGCTCGCCGAGGACCCGGTCTACGCGCCGTACATCATCCTGCGGACCGCCAACGGCGAGGTGACGAAGACGCACCCGGTGTCGGGCGCGGCCGAGCCGAGCGCGGACCTCCAGGCGGAGGTCGCGCAGGGCAAGGTCGCGACCCAGTACGGCAACTTCGCGATCGACGGCGCCGAGGAGTCCGTGCCGTACCTCGTCGTCGGCTCTTACATCGACGTGAACATCGGCTACGAGATCTACGCGTTCTACCCGCTCGACTCCCAGCAGGACGCCATCAGCCTCCTGCGCACCAACCTGGCCCTCGCCGGTGTCGCGCTCGTCCTGCTCCTCGGCGTCATCGCCGCCCTGGTCACCCGGCTCGTGGTCACGCCCGTGCGCGAGGCCGCCCGCACCTCGCAGCGCCTCGCGGCCGGGCTCCTGCACGAGCGCATGGAGGTGCGCGGCTCCGACGACCTCGCGCGCCTCGCGGGGTCCTTCAACCTCATGGCCGAGAACCTCCAGAGCCAGATCCGCAGGCTCGAGGAGATGTCGATGATGCAGCGCCGATTCACTTCCGACGTCTCGCACGAGCTGCGCACCCCGCTCGCGACGATCCGCATGGCCGCCGACCTGCTGTACGACACGCGCGACGACTTCGACCCCGTCACGAAGCGCTCCACCGAGCTGCTCCAGCACGAGATCAACCGCTTCGAGGACCTGCTCCAGGAGCTGCTGGAGATCTCCCGCTTCGACTCCGGGTTCGCCTCGCTCGAGGTGGAGGCCGTGGACGTCGGCCGTATCGCCGACGACGTGGTGCAGGGCCTGTCCCATCTCGCGGGCGAGTGCGGCGTCGAGGTCACCGTCAGCAAACCCGTCCGGCGCGTCATCGCCGAGGTCGATCCGCGCCGCGTGCAGCGCATCCTGCGCAACCTCGTCTCGAACGCGATCGAGCACGCCGAGGGCCGCCCCGTGGAGATCACCGTCGCCGAGGGGGACACGGCCATGGCCGTCGCGGTCCGCGACCACGGGGTGGGCCTCAAACCGGGCCACGCCGACCGCGTCTTCGACCGGTTCTGGCGCGCCGACCCGTCCCGCAACCGCAAGACCGGCGGGACCGGCCTGGGGCTCGCGATCAGCTTGGAGGACGCGAAGCTCCACTCCGGGACGCTCAAGGCCACGGGCGAGCCCGGCGAGGGCACGCTGTTCGTGCTCACCCTCCCGCTCCAATCCGGCAACCGGGTCATCACCTCGCCGATCCCGCTCCGCTTCGAGGAGAAGAAGAAGGAGACCCCGCATGCGACGCAGGACTAGCTTCACCGCCGTGGTCTCGCTGGGTGCGGTCTGGGCCATGTCGGCCTGCGGCATCCCGACCGACAAGGACCCCGAGGTCATCGGCGACGCCCCCACCGATTTCGACGCGTCCTCAGGAGCAGCCCCGGAGACGTTCGAGCCGACCCTGGTCGCCGAGGAGACCGTCGGGAACTTCCTCAAGGCCGTCTCCGGCGACCCGGACAGCCGCGACGACCGCCTCAACCTCTTCACGGTGAGCGGCGAGGAGCATTTCTCCGAACCGTCCGAGGGCATCCGCCTCGTCGCCGATCTCGCCATCGAACCCGTCCACGACGCGAACGACCTCGACTCGGCGACCGTGACCGTCACCGGCTCGGTCGTCGGCACCTACCTCGAGGACGGCTCGGTCCGCATGAACGCGACCCCCGCCGACTACGACGAGACCTTCACCCTCCAACGCGAGGACATCCAGGAGGTCTGGAAGATGAACTCGCTGCCGATGCAGGTCGCCCTCGACTACGACTACTTCAGCGAGTGCGTACGAGCAGGCGCCGATGTACTTCCAGGCCGGGCAGGCCGAGCTCCTCGTCCCCGACCTGCGCTGGATCTACCGACGAGCTCGACGCCGAGACCCGCCAGCGCCTGCTCTTCGAATGGCTCTTCCAGCGCCCCTCCGAGTTCGCCAGCCAGTCGGCGCGCAACGCGATCCCGACCGGCACCATCGGCAAGTTCACGCCCGAGGACGGCGCCGTCAAGGTCGACCTCTCGCTCGGCGAGGCCATCGACGACGAGACCGCCGAGGCCATTGCCGCGCAGATCGTCTGGAGCCTCGGCCTCGACGGCGATTTCATGCTCACCACGGATGGCGAGACCAGGGCCGAGGGCGAGGCGGCGCGACTGGCGCGAACTGGAACGCCATCCCGCATGGACCTGCCCGAGACCGCGTACTTCATCGCCGACGGCACGGTGTGGGAGTACACGAGCCGACCAGCGGGTCACGCAGAACTCGCCCGAGCATCCGTGGGTCGGGTTCCAGCGCCGCCGGCCTGCAGCAGGTCGCGGTCGGGCCCGCGGGGACCAGATCGCCGCGGTCGTGGCGGGTTCGGGCGGCGACGTCCTGCAGACCGGCGCGAACGCGTCGACGATGCGCGCCGTCACCGGGCCTCAGCGGGGACCTCGCCGACCCGCAGTGGCTCGACGACGGCACCGTGCTCGTCATCGACGACGGCGTGCCGACCCTGGTCATCCCGCCCACCGGGGCGACGCAGACGCTGGGCCTGGGGGACCAGGTGACCGCGATGGCGCTCGCGGCGGACGGTCGGCGCCTGGCCTATGTCGAGGACGGTTTCGCCTGGGTGGCCCCGCTGGGCCTGGACGCGGACGGGAACCTCACCGTGGGCGATGCCGCGCCGGATCGGCCAGGACATCGAGAACGTGACCGACGTGGCCTGGAGCTCCGAGAACTACCTGTGGGTGGCCGGGCGAGCGCGAGGACGACCAGCTGTTCCGGGTCGCGATCGACAACTCGCAGCATCGTGCCGCAGGCGGGGACCGGGCACGTTCCCGCAGATCACGCAGATCGCGGCGAACCCGGCCGACCCTGAGGAGTCGAGCCCGGGCCGCGGCGAGCCGGTGATCATCGTGGCGAACTCGACGCTGTACCGGGTCTACACGACCGGCCCGGACGAGGTGCGCAACGGCGACCAGCCGGTCGGCCGGCACCGCCCCGTTCACGGTGCTGTCAGTAGCAGCGAAAGGCCCGGAGCAGATGCTCCGGGCCCTGCAGTTCGAACTAACGCCGACCGTGCTCGCTTCCATTCACGGCCTGAGGCTTCGCACGCTCAGGCGTCGAGTGAAGCCAACCGACCGCACGTTGGTCGCGGTGACCTCGACGTAGGCGATCTTCTCGACGGGGATGTACAGCTGCCGGCCCTTTTCGTCCTCGAGACGGAGGACGCCGCCGTTCTCGACGGCCTGCTCGATCGTCTCGGACAGGTCCTTCGGCGACAGCTTGCTCTCCAACACCAGTTCGCGTGGGGCGTACTGGACACCGATCTTGACCTCCACGGGCCCTCCTCAATCGAAATACTGTGACGTCTCGACGGATGCAAGACTACTCGCGGCGACCCCCGGGGACCGCCACCGCGCAGTGCGCCGAGAGCGAACGGGCGGTGCGGAGAACGTGGCGCGATTCACGTTCGGGAACGGAACCGCGGTCAGAACGCGGCTTCGGCTTCGCCTTCGCGCGGACGGTGCTTCTCTACCCGTGCTCGGCTTCGCCTTCGCGCGGGCCCTGCCTCTTCTTACCCGTGCTCGGCTTCGCCTTCGCGCGGGCTCTGCCTCTTCTTACCCGTGCTCGGCTTCGCCTTCGCGCGGGAAGTGCGAGATGCCCCGCCAGGCGAGGGTGCTCATGAGCTGCACGGCCTCGTCCTTGGGGATGGCGCGGCCGGAGGCGATCCACTTGCTCGCCGAGACCTCCGCGTTGCCCAGCAGGCCGGTCGCGAGCAGTTCGGCGCGGGCCTTGTCGACGTGGGTGTCGCCCATGATCGTCTCGGCCATCGCGGCCACGCAGTCGGCTTCCATCTTCAGCACCCGCTCGGACACCTCGGGGTCGTTGCGCTGGTCGGATTCGAAGACGAGCCGGAACGCCTCGCCTTGGGCGTCCACGAAGTCGAAGTAGGCCCGCATGGCGCGGTTGACCCGCTCTTTGTTGTCCTCAGTGGAGTCGAGGGCGTCGCGCACCTGCCCGACCAGTTCGGCCGCGCGTCCGTCGAGCAGCGCCAGATACAGCTCCAGCTTCGACGTGAAGTGCTGGTACAGCACGGGTTTCGAAACCCCGGCGTTCTCGGCGATGTCGTCCATCGAAGTGCTGTGGTACCCCTTGGAGACGAAGACGTCTTGGGCGGCCCGCAGCAGCTGCGCCCGGCGTTCGCTTCTGGGCAGTCGGACCCGGCCCTCACCAGCGCTGTTCACTACGGCACCTCTCCTCGGCAACATGTCGCCCATCCGTCAGTCGCCCGCTCTTGCGACCTGAACGAAGTTTACGGAAACCTGAATACAGTCTCCCAGCGTACGGGGGCGACAAACGCGGGTTCGAGTCACTGGGCGCGCCACGGTACCTTGAGGGCGGGAATATGAAGGAGTTGTCTAGTGGTGTATGACCAGAACCGACCGGATGAGCCGCAGCGTCCGAGCGGGGAGGACCGTCCCGCCCGCAGGCGCATCGGCAGGTCGTGGGGCCCGCCCGCCGAGCAGGCTCCCGAGCCCGCCGAGGAGGCGCGGCAGGGGATGGACCAGGCGCCGGAGCAGTACCGGTTCGATCCGGACCGGGGACGCCGCCACCGCTACAGCGAGGACCCCACCGGACAGGTCCCGAACGTGCCGGTCGAGATCGCCGAGACCGGTCCCATGGTCCCGGCCACCCGCCGTCCCGCGCCCGGCGAGCAGTTCGAGCCGATCCCTCCCGCCCCGCAGCATTCCCAAGCGCCCCAGAACTTCACGGCCGAGCAGCAGCAACAGCAGTCTCCGTTCGCCCCGCCGAACCAGGACTACAGCGCGCCGCCGAACCAGCAGTACAGCGCGCCCCCGGCCATGAACCAGGAGTACGCACCGCCGCAGCAGGATTTCGGCGTGCCGCAGCAGCACCCCGGCTACAGCGCCCCGCCCATGCCCGGCGACTACGCGGCCGCAGCAGCAGCCGAACCAGGGCCCGCCGCAGCCGAACCACCGAGTTCGGGCCGCCGGGCGCGAACCAGGAGTACAGCGGCCCGCCGAGCGCGAACGGCTCGGCGCCCGAGCGCCAACCAGGAATACCCCGCGCCCGCCCAGGACCAGAGCGCGCCCCAGCAGCAGTTCTACAGCGCCCCGCGCCAGGCCATGCCGAGCGCGCCGCCCGCCAATCCCCAGTTCGCGCCGCCAGGCGTGAACCAGGAGTTCAACGCGCCGCCGGGCGTGAACCAGCAGTACAGCGCGCCGCCGCCAGCCAGGACTTCGGTGCGCCGCAGCCGAACCACGAGTTCGCCCCGCCGAGCTCGAACGGCGCGACCCCCGGCGTGAACCAGCAGTACCCCGCGCCGGCCGCCCCCGACCACACCGTTCCACCCGCGACCGCCACTCCGCAGGAACCCCCGGCACCGCCCGCGGCCCCGGACGCGCACCAGGAACAGGCCGCGCAGGCCCACGCCCCAGCAGCACACCGGCCCGATCGCGATGCCGCAGCAGGCCGCGACGCAGACGCCGAGCGCGCCCGCCCGCAGCCGCCGCATCGCCCGTCGAGCAGCAGACCGAGCAGTTCCCGATCGTGCAGCCCCCGCCGCCGGTCACCGAGGTCTCGCCCACCGCGGTCCCGAGCCCGCCCGTCACCGAGCAGGCGCCCGCTGCGCACGCCCCCGGCGAACCGCCCGCCGATCGCCGAGCCCACTCCTCCCGCGACGGTGGAAAAAGACGTGAACGACCCCGAATCCGCGCGACTCGTCGACGCCGTGCGCCAGGTCCCCGGCGTCCGCGACGCCTTCCACGTGACCGCACCGGACGGCGCCTCCAGCCTGCGTCTCGAGCTCGAAGAGGGCGTCGACCCCGACGAGGTCCACGCGGTCGTCTCGGCCGTCGTCGCCGAGCAGCGCGCCGTCGAGCCCGGGCCCGCAGTCCGCCGACGAGCCCGGGACAGATCCACGACCAGGTCGAGCCCACCTCGGCCGAAGATCGAGGTCGCGAAGGTCGGCCCGGTCGAGCTGCGCCGCGTCGAGATCGAGTCCGCCGGGCTCGAAGCCGAGGTCAGCGTCACGCTCGCGCTCGGCGACACCGAGTCCACCGGCAAGGTGGCCGTGCCGCCGATCGACTGGCACATCCAGCACGCCGCCGCCGCGGCCACCGTCGAGGCCCTGCGCCCCAGGCTCGGCGCGAGCGACGTCCGCGTCGAGGTCGAGCACGCCTCGATCGTCCCCACAGGACCGGTGAAGACCGCCGTCGTCGTCATCCTCTGGCTCGACGGCCGCTCCGTGCGCCGCCTCTCGGGGGCCACCGTGGTCACCGCCGAACGCTCTCGGGCGGTGGTTTCGGCTACATTGGGCGCGCTGGCCGGCGAAGTGTCACACTAGGTCCCATGAAACGGGCTCGGCTGGCCGAGGCGGGCGGGGTTCGCAATCCCGACCCGCCCGCACCCGCCGTTGCCCGGCATGGAGCACCAGCTCAGCCGCCGTCGGCTCTTCATCCGGCACACGCCGCCGACCTCGCCGAGCGCTGAGCCCGCCGTGTTCGTGCACGGCCTCGGCGGCTCCGCGCAGAACTGGACGGACCTCGCCGACATGCTCTCCGACCGCCTCGCGGTCGATGCGATCGACCTGCCCGGTTTCGGCCACTCCGCCCCGGCCCCGCGCGTCACGATCCCGCTCCTGGCGCAGGACGTGGCCGCCTGGATCATCGAGTCCGGCCGCGCCCCGGTGCACCTCGCGGGCCACTCGCTCGGCGGCGCCGTCTCGGTCTACCTGGCGGCGACCCGCCCGAACCTCGTGCGCTCGCTGACCCTCGTCTCGCCGGCGATGCCGTTCGCGAACCCGCGCCGCTCGCACCAGTCGCGCTACCTGCCGATGCTCGCGATCCCGAACATGGCCTGGTTCGCCGACCGCGCCATGCAGGCGCGCACGCCCGAGCAGGTCGTGGACGACATCATCCTCGGCACCTGGGAAGACCCGTCCACGATCCATCCGCAGCGCCGCCGCGAGGCCATCGCCGAGGCCCGCCGCCGCCTCGCCGTCCCGTGGAATTCGCGGGCGTACATCCAGACGTACCGGGGCCTCATGGCCTCGTTCTTCCAGGCCTTCGTGCCCGGCACGCACTCGCTGTGGCGGCTCGCCAAGGAGATCGAGTGCCCGACCCTCGTCGTCTGGGGCAAGCAGGACAAGGTGATCGACGTGCGCCAGGCCCCGCCGACCGCGCTCGCGATCCCCGACTCGCGTCTGCTCATCCTCGACCGGACCGGGCACGTGGCGATGATGGAGCGCCCGCAGGCCGTTGCGCGTGCAATGGCCGCGATGATCGATGAGTCCCGTGATGCCGCACCGGACCCGACCGATGACGCTTTGTCCGTAATGTGAACACGAATCGGGCCACACGAACCCCAGGTGTCGGCCCTTCGCGGCTCTGTCTGTCTTAGACTCGGCGGGTGACAGAGGGACGGCTGGAACGCAATCGCATCACCGCAGGCTCCGCAAGCGGCGCCGTTTCGTGTTCTTCGCGATCCTGGTCCTCATGGCCGGTGCGGGCCTGTACTTCGCCCTCGGCACCGGCGACGACGAGCGGCCCCAGGCGCTCGACGAGGAGGAGCGGATCGCGCCGACCACGGTCGCCGATCCTTCGCCTTCGCCTTCGGACGTGGCCGCGTCCTCGCCCGAAGCCGAAGACCGAGGCCACGCCGCCGCTGTACTTCTCCGGCACCGGCACATGGACGTACGCCGAGCCCGTGAGCGACGCAGTCGTCGGCGACGCGGGCACACTCCTGCAGTACGACGTGGCAGTGGAGAACGGCCTCGAGCTCGACGCGGCCGAGTTCGGCGCGTTCGTCAACGGACCCTCGCCGACTCCCGCTCGTGGACCGCCGGTGGCGCCTGGCGCTTCCAGCAGGTCGCCGAGGGCGCCGGCGCCGACTTCACGGTCTACCTCGCCAGCCCCGAGCAGCGCGCGGTCCTGTGCGGCTCCCAGAACACGACGGTCTCGTGCCGCAACGGCGACAACGTCGTCATCAACTCGGCCCGCTGGATCACCGGCGTCGAGCATTGGGACGGCACCCTCGAGACCTACCGCCAGTACGCCGTGAACCACGAGGTGGGCCACCGGCTCGGCCACGGCCACGAGGTCTGCCCCGAGCGCGGCGCGACCTCGCCGGTGATGGCGCAGCAGACCTACCAGCTCGCCGGGCTGCGTCGGCAACGCCTGGCCCTTCCCCGACCGCACGACGTACGTCTCGGGACCCGATCGGCGACTACAACGGCCCGGATCTGCCGCCGGACGACTTCGTCGACCGCTGAGGCGCCCGCGAGTGTTCCAGGGATATGAGACGATCCGTCCCACGTGCGTGAAGAACCGCACATCGCGCTTCCCGGTGGAATATCCAGCCCGTGGACATGCATTATTGACCATATGAGTTTGCCGCCGCTGGTCGAACCAGCCTCCGAGCTGTCGGTCGACGAGGTGCGCCGCTATTCGCGCCACCTCATCATCCCCGACGTCGCCATGGACGGTCAGAAACGACTCAAGAACGCCAAGGTGCTCTGTGTGGGCGCGGGCGGCCTCGGGTCCCCCGCCCTGATGTACCTGGCCGCCGCCGGTGTCGGCACGATCGGCATCGCCGAGTTCGACACCGTCGACGAGTCGAACCTCCAGCGCCAGATCATCCACGGCCAGTCCGACATCGGCCGCTCCAAGGCCGAGTCCGCCGCGGCCTCGATCCGCGAGATCAACCCGTACGTGAACGTGGTCATCCACGACACGGTGCTCGACAACGACAACGTGTTCGAGGTCTTCGAGCCCTACGACCTGATCGTGGACGGCACCGACAACTTCGCCACCCGCTACATGGTGAACGACGCGGCCGTCCTCAGCGGCAAGCCCTACGTGTGGGGCTCGATCTTCCGCTTCGACGGCCAGGCCAGCGTCTTCTGGGCCGAGCAGGGCCCGTGCTACCGCTGCCTCTACCCCGAGCCCCCGCCGCCCGGCATGGTCCCGAGCTGCGCCGAGGGCGGCGTGCTCGGCGTGCTGTGCGCCTCGATCGGCTCGATCCAGGTCACCGAGGCCATCAAGGTCCTCACCGGCATCGGCGAGCCGCTCGTCGGCTCGCTCATGGTCTACGACGCCCTGGAGATGACCTACCGCAAGATCAAGGTCCGCAAGGACCCGAACTGCGCGGTCTGCGGCCCGAACGCCACGATCAAGGAACTCATCGACTACGAGGAGTTCTGCGGCTCGGTCACCGACGAGGCCGTCGAGGCCGTGGTCGGCTCGACCATCACCGCGCGTGAACTGGCCGAGTGGATCAAGGAGGGCCGCGACATCGACCTCATCGACGTGCGCGAGCCCGCCGAGTACGAGATCGTGCGCATCCCCGGTTCGCGGCTGATCCCGAAGGGCGACATCGTCTCCGGTGCCGCGCTCGCGGAGCTGCCGACGGAGAGGCAGGCCGTGTTCTACTGCAAGGCGGGCGTGCGCTCGGCCGAGGCCCTGGCCGCGGCCAAGGCCGCCGGCCTGAAGAACGCCGTCCACGTGCAGGGCGGCGTGCTCGGCTGGATCAACCAGGTCGACCCGAGCCTGCCGAGCTACTAGGCGACAACGATCAAGGGGCGTGCGGTCACCGACCGCACGCCCCTTGTCACGCCGTTTGGTTGCCTCGGCGAGTTATGAGATTTCCTACTCGGGTTGTTCGGCGAAATCCGATCTAGGGGCATTGACGGCTCCTTGACCGGTTCCGTACCCTCGCAAGGATGATCCGCCAAAGAGAACCATCCTCACGCAAACTGACCCCGAGCCGCCGCAACCTGCTGCGGTTCGGCGTGCCCGCCGCCGTCCTCGTCGGCGCGGGCGTGGTCACCACGGTCGCCGCGAATGCGGGAGAGAACGGTCTCGGCTCGCTGTTCGGGCCCTCGCGCGAAGACCTCGAGGCCGATCTCAAGACCCGGATCGACGAGTACCTCGCGGGCACCGGCACCCAGGTGGAGGCCTCCGTCGCGATCGAACGCGGCGAGATGCACCTCGACTACAACCCCGACCAGACCCACATCACCGCCTCGATCGTCAAGGCCGAGATCCTCGCGATGGTCCAGGAGTACTGGGGCGCCGTCGACGCGATTCCCGCCGACCAGCGGGAACTGCTCGAGCTCATGATCACCGAGTCCGACAACGACGCGACCACCGAGCTCTACAACTACCTCGGCGGCGTGGACGCGCTCGTCGCCGCGCACGAGCGGTACCAGCTGCAGAACACGACGCCCGACGCGCAGGGCCGCTGGGGCGTCGGCTGGTCCAGCGCCCCCGACCAGCTCATCATCACCGACCTCAACCTCTACACGGACGCGGGATTCCTCGACGACGAGCAGGTGGCCCTCGGCCGCGAGCTCATGGGCGCCGTCATCGAGGAGCAGTCCTGGGGCGTCTCGGCCGCCGCCAAGGAAGGCGAGACCGTCTGGATCAAGAACGGCTGGGACGTCGAGTCGCAGCTGGGCGGCCTGTGGGTCGTGAACTCGATCGGCGTGCTCGGCGGCGACGGCGACGACCCGGTCAAGCTCGTCGTCCTCACCAGCGGCGCGGTCGACGACGTGGAGGGCATCCCGATCGTCGAGGAGATCGCCAAGATCGCCCGCGAAGTCATCGAAACCGAATAGTGCGGCACCGCCGATCCTTCGGCGGCCCATACGAAAAGAGTGGGCGTACGGTCACCGGCCGTGCGCCCATTCCGTCGTTTCGGTTGCCGTGCAACCAGGTCGAACGAGACTTGCATGCAATCCGACGGATCCGCCGTCATGAGTTCGATTCGCGTTCCATAACCTAGTCGAATGACTCAGCAAGCCCCCGAACGAGGACGCTCCCTCCGGCCCTCGCGCCGCACCCTCCTGCGCGTCGGCATCCCCGCCGCCGTGGCGCTCGCGGGCGGCACCGCGATCTACGGCGCGACCGTCGCCTCCGCCGCCGGCCCCAGCGACGCCGAACTGGCGACCGAGCTCACGACCCGCGTGAAGGCGTACCTGGCGACGACCGGTTCCCAGACGCAGGCCTCGGTCGCCGTCTCGCGCGGCAGCCGCTACATCACGACGAACAAGAGCCGCATCCACGACACCGCCTCCATCGTCAAGATGGAGATCCTGGCGATGCTGCTGGAGAAGTACAGCTCCGTCAGCGCGATCCCCACCGACAAGAAGGACCTCGCCAAGAAGATGATCACCGTGTCGGACAACGACGCGGCGACCAAGCTCTACAACTTCCTGGGCGGCTGCGACGCGCTCGCGGAGGCGCACAAGCGCTACGGCCTGACGTACACGAAGTCCTCCGCCGACTGCCGCTGGGGCCTGACCACCACGAACGTCACCGACCAGCTGAACATCGTGAACCGCCTGCTGTACAAGGGGATGCTCACCGACGACGAGGTGAACTACGCGCGCAGTCTGATGGGCAGCGTCTCGTCCAATCAGGACTGGGGCGTGAAGGCCGCCGCGAAGTCCGGCGAGACGGTGTGGATCAAGAACGGCTGGGACAGCCGCAGCTCGCTCGGCGGGCTGTGGGTCGTGAACTCGGTCGGGGTCATCAACGTCCCGAACCAGAAGGCGATCCGGATGGCGATCCTGACCAGCAAGGCCGCCAACGAGAGCAACGGCATCAAATACGTCGAGGAGATCGCCAAGATCACCCGCTCGGTCATCAACAAGGCCGTGCTCTAACGACACGGCAAAGCGGCCCGGACCGAAAGGTCCGGGCCGCTTCCCATTGCCTGACAACGGCGCTGCCGGCCGCTATTGCTTACTAGTACCGGCTCTGCTAGTCGCTACCGTCCCTTCGCTTCGCTCAGTACCGGTAGTGGTCCGGCTTGTAAGGCCCGTCCACTTCCACGCCGATGTAGTCGGCCTGCTTCTTCGACAGCGTCGTCAGCTTGACGCCGAGCGCGTCGAGGTGCAGGCGCGCGACCTCTTCGTCGAGCTTCTTCGGCAGCGTGTAGACGCCGACCGGGTACTCGGCCAGCTTGGTGTGCAGCTCCATCTGCGCCAGCACCTGGTTCGTGAAGCTGTTGCTCATCACGAAGCTCGGGTGCCCGGTCGCGTTGCCCAGGTTCAGCAGTCGCCCCTCGCTGAGCACGATGATCGAGTGCCCGTCCGCGAACTGCCACTCGTGGACCTGCGGCTTCACCTCGAGCTTCTTCACGCCCGGCTCGGCGGCGAGGCCGGCCATGTCGATCTCGTTGTCGAAGTGGCCGATGTTGCCGACGATCGCCTGGTGCTTCATCTGTCGCATGTGGTCGATCGTGATGATGTCGCGGTTGCCGGTGGTGGTGACGAAGATGTCCGCGTACCCGACCGCGTCCTCGAGGGTCAGCACCTCGTAGCCGTCCATCGCGGCCTGGAGCGCGCAGATCGGGTCGACTTCGGTGACGATGACCCGCGCACCCTGGCCCCGCAGCGACTCCGCCGAGCCCTTGCCCACGTCGCCGTAGCCGCACACGAGCGCGACCTTGCCGCCGATGAGCACGTCGGTGGCGCGGTTGATGCCGTCGATCAGCGAGTGCCGCACGCCGTACTTGTTGTCGAACTTCGACTTGGTCACCGAGTCGTTCACGTTGATCGCCGGGAACGGCAGGCGGCCCTCGCGCTCGAGCTCGTAGAGCCGGTGCACGCCGGTGGTCGTCTCCTCGGTGACGCCCTTGATCGCGGCGGACTTGCGCGAGAAGCGGGCCGGGTCCTCCTTGAGGGAACGGGCGAGCACCGCGAGCACGATGCCCTCCTCTTCGCTCTCGGCGGTGGCGGCGTCCGGCACGGCCCCGGCGGCCTCGAACTTGGCGCCGTTCACGACGAGCATCGTGGCGTCGCCGCCGTCGTCGAGGATGAGGTTCGGCTCCTCGTCGCCCCAGTCGAGGGCGCGCTCGGTGCACCACCAGTACTCCTCGAGCGTCTCGCCCTTCCAGGCGAACACCGGGACGCCCTGCGGCGCTTCAGCGGTGCCCTGGCCGACCGCGATCGCGGCGGCGGCGTGGTCCTGAGTGGAGAAGATGTTGCACGAGGCCCACCGGACGCGGGCGCCGAGCGCCGTGAGCGTCTCGATGAGGACGGCGGTCTGGATCGTCATGTGTAGGGACCCGGTGATGCGGGCACCCTCCAACGGGCGGGACGCGCCGTAACGCTCGCGCAGGGCCATCAGGCCGGGCATCTCGTGTTCGGCCAGGCGGATCTCGTGTCGGCCGAAGTCGGCCAGCTTGAGGTCGGCAACCTTGTAGTCGTCGGCACGCAGCGTGTTCGTCATGGCAGAAATGCTACGCGCCACGCCTGGCGGGGCAGAAGATCGGCCAGGTGGCCGGGGCCACGGAAAATTTTTTGCCAGCAACCCGTGTTTCTGCTTGACACTGCTGAGGCTGTGGGTAATATTGCAGATACGCAGCGTCACGGAGATGCAGGGATCCACCGGGTCCCGAACCATCACCGCAGGCGCAGCGGAGATACCAAACCGGGGGGAGTGCCGGGCAGTCTGGGGTGGCTGCCCGGCACATTTTTGTGTCCACCCGCCCGATCCCTTGAAGCTTCACTAAATCGCTTGCGCCCCATCCCGAGATGCGAGACGGTACGGGGGACATGAGTGACATTGAGATTCTTCCGATCGATCCCCTCGACACCGACCTCGTCGGGGCGTGGATCGCCATGCAGAACGCCGTCATCCAGCACGACTGGCCCGGCGACGCCCCGTACAGTACCGCGCATCAGCGGCTCCGCCTGCTGCTCCACCCGGCCGCAGTCGACGTCGAGCGCCATGTCGCCCGTGTCGACGGCCTCGTCGTCGGCGGCTTCGAACTCGTCCTCTACCTCAAGGACAACCAGCACCTGGCTCAGTTCGAGCTCGAGGTCCACCCCGACCACCGCCGCCGCGGCATCGGCACCCGCCTCCTCGAATTCCTCGAGCAGCGCGTCGCCGAACTCGGCCGCGACACGCTCCTGAGCGGCGTCACCGAGACCGTCGAGGACGCCCCGGTGATGGACCACGCCGGCCGCGAATTCGCCAAGGCCCGCGGCTACGCCGCCGTCGACAACGAGATCCACCGCCGCAACGACCTCTTCGCCGTCGAAGACGACGACCTCGCCCGGCTCTACGCCGACGCCTGGGCCAAGGCCACCGGATACGAGCTCATCCAGTGGGTGGGCAGCGCGCCCGACGACATCGTCGAAGGCATCGCCGAGATGCGCGCCCGCATGTACACCGACCCGCCGATGGGCGAGGACCTGGACATCCGACCGGCCGTCTACGACGTCGCACGCGTCCGCGACGAGGAACGCGTGCGCACCGACCGGGGCGAACTCCAGCTCGCCGCCGCCGTCAGACACGTCGAATCCGGCGAGGTCGCCGGCCTCACCGACATCCTCGTCTTCCCCGGCGGCGAAGAGCACGCCGGCCAGAACGACACCATCGTGGATCCCGCCCACCGCGGCAAGCGGCTCGGCACCATCCTCAAGATCGCCAACCAGCGCCTCCTGCGCGAGTACCGGCCCAAACTCCGATACGTGCACACCTGGAACGCCGAGGTCAACACCCACATGATCGCCATCAACGAGGCGGTCGGCTACCGGCGCTTCTGCCGCGACATCGACGTACAGAAGAAGCTCTCCTAACACGGAGTGCGTTCCCGCGTCGTTCAGAAATCCAGCGCAGATGGAAACCGGCCCCCACCGCACTGCGGTAGGGGCCGGTCTACGTTCCAGGTCTAGGCGCTGGCGATGAACAGCTCGCCTTCGCCGGAGGCGACGATCGGGCCGGCGGTGCCCGCCGAGAACGCCGCACGGCCGGGGGAGAGGGCCACTTCGCCGAGGTCGTCTGCGACGGTGACGTTCCCGCCGGTGCTCAGGCAGATCCGGGGGCCGTCGATCGCGATCGTCTGCGGCTCGCCCGTCAGCTCGACGCGGCGCAGCAGGAAGTCCTCGATCGGGACCGGCCACGAACGCACCGGCCCGGCGTCCTCGATGAGCGCCCGCGGCTCCTCGATCGCACGGAAGTCCAAGACCCGCAGCAGTTCCGGCACGTCCACCCGCTTGTTGGTGAGACCGCCGCGCAGCACGTTGTCGCTCGCGGCCATGATCTCCACGCCGAAGCCCTTGAGATAGGCGTGCAGGTTCCCCGCGGGCATGTAGACGCCCTCGCCGGGCTGGAGCGTGATGTGGTTGAGCAGCAGGCTCACCAGGACGCCCGGGTCGTCGGGGTAGGAGCGGGCCAGGTTCACCAGGTCCGCGCCGTCCTCGGTGTGCAGCTCCGACGCGGCCTTCGCGGCGGCGTCGATGATCCCGCGGCACTCCTCGCGGCCGAGGCCCAGCAGGTCCGTGACGGCCCGTCGCAGACCGGCCTTCGGGTCGCGCAGCGTGCGCACCAGGGACTCGAGCTCGGGGATGGCGAGCGCCTCGATGTCCGCGGCGGCCTCGAGCGGGTCGCGGAAGCCGCACATCGCGCGGAACTCGGTGAGCGCCACCAGGAGTTCGGGCTTGTGGTTGTCGTCCACGTAGTTGCGGAAGGCCGCGTCGATGCCGATGCGCAGCTCGCGCTGGTGGCCCGAGTGGGCCTGCCGGGAGTTCGGGTGCGCCTGGAGCGACAGCGGCTTGTCGGCCGCCAGCAGCTTCAGCAGGAACGGCAGCTTCGGGCCGAAGCGGTCGAGGACGCGCTGTCCGAGCATCTCGGCCGGGGCCGAGGCGATCGCGTCGTCAAGGGGCCGCCCGTTGTGCAGGGTCGAGGGGGCGCTGTGATGGGCCCCGAGCCACTCTTCGGCCTCAGGGAGGTCGGCGGGCACCTCCCGGCCTTGCAGCTGGGCGATGTCGACTTGCGATCCCCACGCGTAGTTGCGGATGACACCGTAGAGCCCCTGCACCGCCGCTCCTCACTGTTCGGGTTGAAGGTCTCAACTCTAACGGTTCGGCTCGTGCGTCCCGCGACCCCGGCCCGTCTCTCCCACGCGCGAGCCCGGGACGACGACGGCCGCGGACGGCATCGCCGTCCGCGGCCGCGAATCGCTTGCGGGCCTTGGGTTTCGATCAGTCGGAGCCGAGCGTGGCGTCCTTCATCTCGGAGACGGCCGGGACGCGCATCGGGTCGAGCCCGTGGGCGAGGGCCAGGTAGACCGACGCGAAGTCGGGCACGGCGATGAGGGAGGCGAGCCGCTCAAGCGAGCAGCCGCCCTCGGCCGGGAGCACGTCGCAGCGGATGCCGCGGCGCGAGGCCAGGTCGGCCACCGCGTCGGCGCGGCGCACGTCGGGCTTGGGGCCGGTGTCGTCGCCGTCGAGGCCGTCGTCGCGCATGAGCACGATCCGCAGCCGCGTGAGCTCGTCGTCCTCGGGGTCGGCGAAGATGTCCGTCTGGCCTTCGGCGAGGGAGCCGAACACGCCGTCGAGGAGGCCTACACGGCCGCGCCCGACCTCGCCGAGCTCACCGGAGACCACCGGGTAGCGGGAGTTCGCGGCGAGCATGTCGCCGAAGCGGCGGGCGGCCACGCCCGCGAGCGGGCTCGAACCCCACACGACCGGGATGGACCCGGCCAGGTTCATCGCGAGTTCCTTCGCCGGGTTGACGTACGCGTCGGCGTCGGGGCGGCAGCGCTCGGCGTCCTCGTCGAGCCGACGTGCGGCCTCGGCGATGTCGGCCTCCACGAGGTTCACGAGGCCGAGTTCCCTGGCGGCGATGAGAACCGGCACGGTGAGCGCCCACAGGCTGAGCCGCGCGGGCGCACGGCGGGGCACGGCCACGAACGGGGCCCGGGCGCGTTCGGCGAGGGCCTGCAGCTCGGAGTCGGGAGCGCCGATGGCGACCAGTCGCGCGCCGCGGCGCGCGGCGGCGTCTGCGGCGGCGAGCGCCTCGGGGCTGCGGCCGGAGGCGGAGACGGCGATGACGACGTCTGCCGCGCCGACCCAGCCGGGGACGCCGGCGGAGCGGTGCCCGAGGATCGGCACCGGGCAGCGGGGCCCGGCGACGGTGGTGAGGATGTCGCCGGTGCGCGCGGCGGTGCCGACGCCCGCGACGACGACCGCGCGGGGGCGGCCCTCATCAGCGAGTGCGCCGAGTTTGGCGTCGGCTGCGAGCGCGGCGGACTCGCGCAGCTGCGGTCCGGCCGACGCGAGCGCCCACAGGGCGCCGCCGGGCCGGATCGACTCGCTCAGGTCGCCTTCGATGCGTCGCTCGTCGGGGAGCCGGTCGCCGGTGATCCCGGCGAGGCCGTCGTCCTCAAGACCCATGCTGTACTCCTCCTTGGCCTGCGGCCCTAGGGCCTGTCCTAGACGGTTCGCTTCGTTGCACGGACGGTGCACGCGCTCGGCTCGCGGGCGGGGCCGAGGCGGGTGCGGTCGGTGGCGGCTACTCCGGGCCGTCGAGGAGCATCACGGGGATGCCGTCCTCGACGCGGAAGACCTTGGCGCACGCCGAGCAGGTGAGGGCGTTGGCCTCGCGGTCGTAGGAGAGCGGGGCGTGGTGGGGCTCCGGGCAGCGCAGCAGTTCGAGGAGCACTGGCTTGGGCGCGGTGGCGGGCATGGGCTAGTTCCTTACGGTGCGGAGGATGTCGTCCCGCAGTCGCTCCATCGAGGCCTTGTCGGGGCCCTCGACGTTGAGGCGCAGCAGCGGTTCGGTGTTGGACGGGCGCAGGTTGGCCCATGAGCCGTCCTCGAGCGAGACGGTGAGGCCGTCGAGGCGGTCGGTCTCGACGCCCGATTCGGCAGCGTACCGGACCGCGACCTCTTCGATCTTCGCGTGCGGGTCGTCGACCTTCGAGTTGATCTCGCCGGAGGGCACGTAGCGCACGAACTCGTTCGCCGAGATCCGAGGCGCTGCGCTTGCCTTCGCCGACGGCCGCGAGGACGTGCATCGCGGCGAGCATTCCGGTGTCGGCGAACCAGAAGTCGCGGAAGTAGTAGTGCGCGGAGTGCTCGCCGCCGAAGACGGCGTTCTCGTCGGCCATGACGGCCTTGATGTAGGAGTGGCCGACGCGGGTGCGCAGCGGGCGGCCGCCGTGCTCGGCGATGATCTCGGGGACGGCCTTGGAGGTGATCAGGTTGTGGCACACCGCGCTGCCGGGGTGCTTCGCGAGTTCGCGGGTGGCGATGAGCGCGGTGATCGCCGAGGGCGTGATGGGCTCGCCGTCGGCGTCCACCACGAAGCAGCGGTCGGCGTCGCCGTCGAAGGCCAGGCCGAGGTCGGCGCCGACCTCTTTGACGCGGGCCTGGAGGTCGACGATGTTCGCCGGCTCGAGCGGGTTGGCCTCGTGGTTGGGGAAGGAGCCGTCGAGCTCGAAGTAGAGCGGGTCGATCTCCAGCGGCAGCCCGGGGAGGAGCTGGTCGCCGAGGACGGCGGGGACGGTGTGGCCGCCCATGCCGTTGCCGGCGTCCACGACGATCTTGAGCGGGCGGATCTTCGAGAGGTCCACGAGCTCGCGCAGGTGCGCGGCGTAGGAGGCGAGGAAGTCCTCCTGTGTGATCGTGCCGGGAGTCTCGGCTTCAGGAGCCGGCTCGCCGTCGAGGATCGCCTGGGCCTTGTCGCGGATGTCGGCCAGGCCGGTGTCGAGGCCGATCGGGCGCGCGCCCGGCAGGCACAGCTTCAGGCCGTTGTACTCGGCCGGGTTGTGGCTGGCGGTGAGCATCGCGCCGGCGACGTTGCGCTGCCCGGCGATGAAGTAGAGCATGTCGGTCGAGCAGAGCCCGGCCTCGATGACGTTCGCGCCGGCGCGGGTCGCTCCGCGCGCGAAGGCCTCGGCGAAGCCGGGGCCCGAGTCGCGCATGTCGTGGCCTACGGCCCATTCGGTCTCACCGGTGACGGCAACGGCCGCCGCGCCGATGGCCTCCATGACCTCGGGCGTGAGTTGCGAACCCACGAGTCCGCGCACGTCGTAGGCCTTCACGAAATCGCTGAGCTTGGGAGCCACTCAGATGCCGCCTTTCCGGTGTTGCGGGTCCGGTCGGGGACCGTCACGGCCACGTCGCCGCCAGTCGAACCAACGGTTTGCGAGGTTCGTCATGCGGCCGGTCGCCCAGTGACGAGACTAGCGCTGTAGGTCCTCGTCGCCGGACACCACCCGGAGGTGACGCCGGGCACCGACCTGGGGTGCGGACGGGCGGAGACCCTGGCGCGGAGACGCATCGGGTTCCTCGTACCGGCTCCCGGTCATCGGCGCCGCCTCGGGCGGCTCGACCTCGTGCCTTTCGCCCACGGCGGCTTCGCGAACGGCGTTGGCCAGGGCGACCAGGTCGTCGTCGGTGGGCATGGGCACCGTGTAGTCGCCCTGATGGCGCACCAGTTCCCAGCCATGGGGCACGGTGAGGCGCCGGGCGTGCGCATCACACAGGTCATAGCTGTGGGGCTCCCGCGTCGTGGAGAGCGGGCCGACCACAGCCGTCGAATCCGAGTAGATATATGTCAAAGTGGCCACCGCAGGCTGGCGGCAGCCGTTCCGGGAGCAACGCCGATCCGACCTCACCCCACGAAACTACCACTCGCGGTGGCGAAGTCAGCGGCGCTGAGCAGTGGTCCTGAACGGAATTGTCGCTTTCGCGATCGCGCGAACCGAAATCGTCCGGCGCGAACGCTATGGTTTCCCCATGCGCAGAGATCGACACGGACGGGGGATGCGGGGGCCGCTGGCGCCCGGCGCCCTGCCGATGCGGCGCACGCACGTCGAGCAGTTCGACTCGTTGGTGATGGACGCGGTCGTGGCGATCGAGCGCCGTCTCGCGGAGTCCCTGGGCTCGAAGTTCACCGATCTTCGGCACATCGAGTTCGCGGTCGACGAGGTGCCGCCGGAGTCGCAGAACTACGACGCCGACATCGTGGAGGACCGCGGGGTGCCGCTCTCGAAGCTGTACCCGGCGCAGCCCGGCACGGTCGCGGCCTCGCCGCGGATCGTGCTGTACCGCAGGCCGATCGAGTTGCGGGCCGAAGGCAAGGCCGAGATGGGCGCCCTGGTGCGCTCGGTCCTGGCCGAGCAGCTCGCGTCCCTGCTCAACCTGCCGCCCGAGGACCTCGAGTTCTGAACGCGAATCACCTCTTGTTCGATACTTTTCGTGTCGTACCAACGGCATAGGGTTAAAACAAGGGGTCCCCCGAAGGGACAAGTCGGGAATATCCGGTCATACGAGAGGGCGGGACTCCGGAGTCCCGCCCTCGCTGCGTTCGCTCGTAGGGATGTTCGCTGCTATGCGGCGACCGGGATGCGCTCCTGCGCTGCCGGTTCCTCCGCCATGCCGGCGCCGAAGCGGTCGCCGACCAGTTCCTCCATCAATCCGACCTGGGCGCCGATGCCGCCGCTGACCAGAACCCGTTCGGCGTGGCGTTGCTCCGCCGCGAAGACGACCTCTGGAGTCAACGCGGGGTTGATCATCGGGCTCGGCATGCACACCACCACCGGCAGGCGCTCGGTGCGCCGCCGTGCGGCCTCGCGGGCCTGGCGCTTGATCTTGCGGCGCTCCCTTTCCGAGAGCCCGCCCCAGATGCCGAAGCGCTCATCGTGGTCGAGTGCGTACTGCAGACAGTTCTCTTTGACCTCGCACCTCGCGCAGATGCGTTTCGCATCCCGCGTGGAACCCCCTTTTTCGGGGAAGAACGCCTCCGGATCGGTCTGCGCGCACAATGCGCGAGCCTGCCACTCCGGAACGTTACCCAACAGGTCGGCCAAGTAGTCACGGCCGTCCATATGCGTCCGCCTCCTCGTTCGCGCACCGGCAGAAACCGGTGCTCCCCCCTTGCAATCACTTGCCCGGCATCGGAATGCGGGACCGAGGGCTGGACGCGTCCCCTCCCCTGAAAACGCGTACGGCCCTGCAGCGGACGCGCCGTTCGCCCGCTCCCTGTCCTGCATTGTTGCGCTTCGTGTCGAAGCCCGGTGCCCCGCGGGCGGCCTGTAGATGGGGCCGCACCGCCATTACTCGTCGCTATGGACGATGAGTGCTCATCACTATTCGATCACGGTTCGATATCAGACGATAGCGCACAGTGAACTGAATGATGGAAGGACCCCTCAGACTCACGCTTGTGGGGGACTTAACTTGACAGGTTCCGGAGTGGAGGTTCGCTGCGCGAGTTCCGTTCCATCGCAGCGAAGACGAGGCCGATGGCGGCCAACGTCAACCACACCGCGTCGAGCAGCAGTCGCTCCACGGCGGCGCGGGTGTCGATGAAGACCTGTCCTTCCTCAGCCAACTGCCTGGCGTCGTCGAATCCGTACCGGGCTGCCGACAGTGCCAGCAGTACACCGATAACGAGGTAGGCGACATAGACGAGACGGGTAAGGCGGACAGTCACCCGTCCGGGTCGCGTGTCGGGGGCGACGAACGCCGCGAGCGCGGGCAGTACGACCGGCAGGATCGAGAAGAGCGTGTCCCGTGCCTCGTCGGTGAAGCCGATCCCGGCGGCGCGGCGGATGGTGTCGTCACGCGGGTCGAGGCCGACCCCGAAGAGCCACTGGGACACCGCTACCGCGATGACCGCCACGGCGAGGCGAGCAGGATCGCCGAGACGACGGTGCGTTGTCTTGAGGAGCCCGGGAAGCGCTGACGAGACGCGAGTTTGCATGGGCGCCATTAGACCAGATCGGTTCGGTTCGCCTGCTTGAGTTCCTCGACCAGGCCCTTCACCTCTTGTGCTCGATCCCTTGGGCACACGAGGAGGGCGTCGGGGGTGTCGACGATGATGAGGTCGTCCACGCCGAGCGCGGCGACGAGCCGCCCGCCGGCCGGGACGATGACGTTGCGCTTCGACTCGGTCAGGATCGCCACGCCCGAGCCGCTGCGGCTCGACCACGACGTTGCCCACCTTGTCGGCGGCCTTGAGGACCTGGCCGAGGGTGTTGTAGTCGCCCACGTCGTGCCAGTCGAAGTCGCCGGGCACGACCCCGACCTTGCCCGCGGCGGCCGCGGGCTCCATGACGGCGTAGTCGATCGAGATCTTCTCGAGGGTGGGCCACAACTGGGCGAACAGGGCCTCGCGGCGGTTGGAGTCCCAAGCCGCGGCGAGCGTGCGCACCGCGTCGTGGAGGGCCGGGCGGTGGCGGGCGAGCTCGGCCAGGAAGACGTCGACGCGCCACACGAACATGCCGGCGTTCCACAGGTAGTTGCCCGCGGAGACGTATTCGACCGCCGAGACCTGGTCGGGCTTCTCGACGAACGCGCTCGAGCTGGTAGCCCGGGGCCGACCGGGGCGCCGAGGCGCAGGTAGCCGTATCCGGTGTCGGGGCCGGTCGGGTTGATGCCGATGGTCATGAGGAGCCCGTCGGCGGCGAGTTCCATGGCCTTCTCGACGGTCTTGGCGAACGCCGCGCCGTCCTGCACGAGGTGGTCGGCGGCGAAGGCGCCCATGATCGCGTTCGGGTCGCGCTCGGCGATCACCGCGGCGGCGAGGCCGATCGCGGCGGCGGAGTCCCTGCGGGGAGGGCTCGACCAGGATGTTGTCGCCGGGCACCTCGGGCAGCTGGCGCGCCACGTCGACCGCGTGGGCGGCGCCGGTGACGACGTACACGTGTTCGGGGTCGCACAGCAGCCTGGCCCGTTCGACGGTCGATTGCAGCAGCGAGGAGTCCGTGCCGGTCAACGGCAGCAGGAACTTGGGTCGTTGCGCGCGAGACAGGGGCCAGAGCCGGGTTCCGGAACCGCCTGCGGGGACCACCGCGTGAAGCATGCCAATAGTCTTGCATGCCGCTCCTACGTGCCGGTTCACCACCTGCGGCGGGACCACTGGAGTGACGTGGCGGTTGCGCAGGCGTGAAGAACACGGCAAGTTCAGGCCACGCTCCCGGTGAGGCGGGGTCGTTGAAGGCGGGGTGGTTGAGGGCGGGGTCGTCCTAGGATATGATACCGGTTTCTATCCGGGGCTCGGCACGAGGCAGACTGAGAGCCGATCGCGATCTTGAGGAGACTGCATGCCCATCCGCTTCGACGAAGCCGCCCTCACCTGGCACCTCACCGGGGCCGGCCTCTCCTACGTCGTCGGCGTCCAAGGCGGCCTGCCCCGCCAGCTGCACTGGGGTCCCGCGATCCCGGACGGGGCCGTCCCCTCGCTCGCGGTGGAGCGGCGCGAGGAGTACTCGTGGGACGACCGGCTCCACACCGGCGCCGAACTCCTCGGCGAACTCGGCCCCCAGTTCGCCACCCCGTCCCTTCAACTGCGGCATCCCGACGGCGCCAAGGGCTTCGACTGGCACTACCGCGACCATGTCGTCGAGGAGCACGCCATCGACGGCGACCACTTGGCGATCGCCTTCACCGACCGGGACCTGACCCTGACACTGCACTACCGGCTGTGGGACACCGGCGTGCTCGACCGCTGGGCCTCGATCGAGGCCGCCGCCCCGGTGGAGGTCGCGCGCTTCGACTCGGCGGCGTGGACCCTCCCGCACTGGGGCGACTACCGGCTCTCGCACCTGAGCGGCGAATGGGCCGCCGAGTGGCAGCTGCGGCGCGTCCCGCTTCCCGTGGGCGAGACCGCGATCGGCTCGCGGCGCGGCAGCACCAGCCACCAGGCCAACCCCTGGGTGGCCGTGGACGACGGGACCGCGACCGAGACGGCCGGAACGGTCTACTCGACGAACCTCGCGTGGTCGGGCTCGTGGCGGGTGCTGCTGCGCCGCTCCGCCCAAGGGCGCGTGTCGATCAGCGGCGGCGCGGGCCACGAGGGCCTGCGCTGGACCCTCCAAGCGGGCGAGACCTGGACGACCCCCGTCTACTCCGGCCTGTTCAGCGCCGCAGGCTTCGGCGGGGCCTCGCGCGCCTGGCACGAGCACCTGCGGCGCCACGTGATGCCCACTCCCGAAGAGGACGCGCCCGTGCTGTTCAACTCCTGGGAGGCCGTGTTCTTCGACGTCTCCGAAGAGAAGCAGCGCCCGCTCCTGGAGCTCGCCGCCCGCATCGGCTGCGAGCAGTTCGTGGTGGACGACGGCTGGTTCGGCAAGCGGGTCACCGACAACGCCGGGCTCGGCGACTGGTGGCCGAACCCCGACCGGTTCCCGACGGGCCTGGGGCCCTTGATCGACGCCGTGCACGAGACCGGCATGAAGTTCGGGATCTGGGTCGAACCCGAGATGGTGAACCCCGACTCCGATCTCTATCGCGCCCACCCCGACTGGGTGCTGCACCAGGCCGGGCGCGAGCGCACCCAGCTGCGCACCCAGCTCGTGCTCGACTACGGCCGGCCCGAAGTCGCCGAATGGGCCTTCGGCCGCCTCCACGAGCTGCTCCGCGACAACGACATCGACTACCTCAAGTGGGACCACAACCGGCCCTTCACCGAGGTCGGCCGGCCCGGCTCCGCCGATCCGGACCGGGCCTACTTCGAGCATGTCGAAGCGGTCTACGCGTTGAAGGAGCGCCTGCGCGAGGCGCACCCGAACGTGCGCATCGAAGGCTGCGCGGGCGGCGGCGGCCGCGTGGACCCGGGCTTCCTGCGCTATGTGGACCAGGTGTGGACCTCGGACAACACCGACGCCGGCGACCGCGTCAACATCCAGCACGGGTTCAGCCAGGCCTATCCGGCGCGCGCGATGGACACCTGGATCACCGACGAGCCCACCGGCTTCAACCACCGCACCACCTCGCTGCGGTTCCGCTTCCAGGTGGCCAGCGCGGGCGTGCTCGCGGTGGGCGGCAACCTGACCGAGTGGTCGGAGGCGGAGCTCGACGAGGCCGCCGAGCACGTGGCGTACTACAAGCGGCTCCGTCCGGTGGTCCAGCACGGCGTGCAGTACCGGCTCGGCGACCCGGAGTCCTAATCGGTCACGGGCGTGCAGTACGTGCGCGGCGACCAGATCGCGGTGCTGACCTTCAAGACCCCGTGGCATTGCAACCGGCCGCTGCCGCCGCTGCGGCCCGAGGGGATCGCGGAGGACTCGCGGTGGAGCGATGAGGACACGGGCGAGACATACTGGGGCGCTGCGTTGAACGCGCTCGGCCTGCCGCTGCGCTGGGGCAGGGCGGATTGGGACTCGGCGATCCTGCGACTGCGCAGAGTGGAATGACAAATGCATTCAGTTAGTACATAAAGGACAACTACGCTGAGTAATTGCCCTGGTCCGGAGGGTCGAACTGGGCAGTATCTCGGGTATCGCCCGGTTGGCCCCTGTTCTGTCGTTTGCATCGCTGCCTTAGACTCCACGCTGTTCCGCCCGAACACATTCATCGATCAACCTCAGTAGGAGTACCCCCGTGGCTTACCCGCCTGCCCCGGCCCCCATCCCGCAGCCCGCCCCCGCCAAGCAGGGCAACGGCTTCGGTGTGACCGCCCTCGTCCTCGGCATCATCGGCCTGGTCCTGGGCCTGATCCCCGTGGTCAACATCTTCACCGGCCTGCCCCTCGGCATCCTGGCCGTCATCTTCGGCATCATCGCGCTCGTGGTCGCCGGCAAGCGCGGCGGCAAGGGCAAGGGCACCGGCGGCACCGGCCTCGCGCTCGGCGTCCTCGCCATCGCCGCTTCGATCATCATCAACATCGTGTTCGTCCAGGCGGCCGATGAGTACATCGACGACGAGTGGCAGCAGGCCTGCGACGACGCCGGTCTCACCGAGGAAGAGTGCGGCGAATACGAAGACTGGGAATCCGAGCTGGAGAACATGGAGTAGTCCCGTCTGAACGTCGAAGGGCCGCAGCGCATTTGCGCTGCGGCCCTTTCGCTTTGCCTCAGAACAGTCTCGGCTGGCTCTCGTCCACGGCCCCGCGCAGGTCGTCGTAGTCCAGTACGACGCAGCGGATGCCGCGGTCCTCGGCCAGGACCCGCGCCTGCGGTTTGATGGCCTGGGCGGCGAAGACGCCGTCGACCGGGGCGAGGAGCGGGTCGCGGTTGAGCAGCTCCAGATAGCGGGTCAACTGCTCGACGCCGTCGATCTCGCCGCGCCGCTTGATCTCCACGGCCACGTGCTTGCCGTCGGAGTCGCGGCACATGAGGTCCACGGGCCCGATCGCGGTCGGGTATTCGCGCCTGATGAGCGACCAGCCCTTCCCGAGCGGCGCGGGGTCGGCGGCGAGCAGCTCTTGGAGGTGCGCCTCGACGCCGTCCTTCTGGAGCCCGGGGTCGACGCCGAGCTCGTGGCTCGAGTCGTGGAAGACCTCTTCGATCGTGATCTTCAGCTGGTCGCCGGTCTTCTTGGACGTGACGGTCCACTCGGTCGGGCCCTCGACGACGCTGCAGGGCGGCGTCATCCAGTTGAGCGGCTTGTACGACCCCCCATCGGCGTGCACCAGCACGCTCCCGTCCGCTTTCCAAATGAGCAGACGGGTCGCCATCGGCAAATGGGCCGAAAGCCGTCCCGTGTAATCAACCTGGCACCGTGCCACCAACAATCGCATGGCAGCACCCTACCGTCGCGCCGGTGCGGGGCCCGCGTGTGCTCTCGGCCGTGCGTTGTGGGCTGCTGTTCAGCGCAGTACGGCCGCCAGCAGGTCGGCTCCCAGTGCCGTCAGATCGGGCAGATTGAGGGTGTAGCGGACGTAACGGCCGTGCCGCTGGGCCGTGAGCAGGCCCGCGCGGCGCAGGACGGCGAGGTGGCGGGACACCTCCGGGGGCGACAGTTCCCAGGCGTGGGCGAGCTCGCCGGTGGTGTGCGGGCCGCGGGCCAGGGTGCGCAGCAGCCGCAGCCGCACCGGATGCGCGAGCGCCTCCAGCCGCAGCGAGACCGTCTCCAGCGATACCGGCTCCGACGGACTCGGCTCGGCGACGGGGTACTGCACCACCGGCTGCCACCCGGGCGCGTGGACCACCACCAGGTGCGGGCGGCCGAAGACGCTGGGGAGGAAGGTGACCCCGGTGCCGTGGGCGGCGGTCGCGTTGTCCTGCAGCTTGTCCACGATGATGCGGTCGCCGTCCGGCGACAGGGTGACGGCGCTGGAGATCGACGCGAGTGCCGCCCCGATGCCCTGGCGCTTCAGCAGGTCGTTCTTCAGGCGCAGGTCGGTGGCGAGTTGCACGGCCGCGCCCGCCCAGGCGTCGTCGAAGAAGGCCTCGGCGCACTGTTCGAGGGTGTGGCGCACCCGCGCCCGCACGGCTGCCGGGTCGGCGAGCAGCCGTTCGGCGAAGGCCTCCTGTAGCGCGCCGCGGGCTTGGGCGAGGTCCAGGGCCCGCTCGCGCGCCGTCGCGTCGGCGAGCGGCGACGGCGCGGCGAAGTGGACCCGGTTGCTGCCGCACGTGGTGATGAGCGCGGCGGTCACATAGGTCTCGTCGTCGATCCGGTCCACGTCGTCCAACTCTTCGGCGAGGGTCGAGCCGCGGACGGGCGGGGACCAGGAAGTCGGCTCGTGAGGAACGCCAGAGGAACTCCGCCTCCCTGAGCCGCTCGGCCAGCTCCGGCCGCAGCCCCGCCCAGACGTCCCCGGCCCAGCCGGCGAGCTGCGGGTGATGCCCGGGTTCGGCCAGCACGTGCAGCATCGCGGTCAGCTCGGCCAGCGGGGAGGCGGCGAACCGCAGTCGCCCGGGCGGCAGGCCGCTGATGTCGATCCTCAAACGTCACCCCTTCATCATCGCCGACCCGGTGGCCGGCGGCGGCGTCGGTTGACGGTGTTCGTCAACCGACGCGGTCGGCCCGGCGGCCGAACGCACCGTTGACGCCATGGCAACCACCAAGATCCAAGCCCCGCGCCCTCGTCCGTGCCTCCGGAGGCCCCCGCTATGCCGTCGCCCTGGCCGTGGACGCGCTCGGCACCGGCCTGCTGCGGCCCTTCCTGCTGCTCTACGGGATGACCGTGCTGCGGCTGTCCGCGCCGGCCACCGGCATCGCCATGACGGTGGGCATCGTCGTCGGGCCTGGTGTGCATGCCCGCGGTGGGCCGATGGCTGGACCGGGGCGCGCGCAGCACGGTCGTGGCGGCGTCGATGCTGGTGCGGGTGCTGGGCGTGGTGCTGCTGCTGGCCGCCCCGGCGGGGCACGTCTGGCTGTTCGGGGCGGCGGCGCTCTTCCTCGGCATCGGCAACCAGGCGTGGCCGGCCGCCCACGCGGCCCTCGTGGCCACGGTCGCCCACGGCCGCGAACGCGACGCCGCGCTCGCGGCGGGCCGCGCCCTGCGCAACGCCGGTCTGGGCGCGGGCGCGCTCCTCGCCACCGCATTCCTGGCGGGCGGCGCCACCGCATTGCAGGTGCTGGCGGCCGTCACCGGGCTCGCCTACCTCGCTGCGGCGGCCTTGGCGTGGTCGGTCCGCCTGCGGGCCCGACCCGGCCGCTGCTTCGGCCGAGGACAGGGCCGAGGGGCCCGCGCCTCGGATGCGCACGCTGCTGGCCGCCAACGTGGTCTACGTCTTCTGCCTCAACGTCCCCGAGATCGCGCTCCCGCTGATCCTGGTGACCCAGTTGCACGCGTCCCCG
The DNA here is from genome assembly GCA_963740955.1 of uncultured Actinomycetota bacterium. GTDB lineage: Bacteria > Actinomycetota > Actinomycetes > Mycobacteriales > Micromonosporaceae > Glycomyces. The sequence goes on along the minus strand of CAVUGC010000019.1, from coordinate 480,838 downwards.
GTGTGGTCGGCGGCCATCTTCGTGGCCAACACGGTGCTGGTGGTCACCCTGCAGGTGCCGGTCACCGTCCTGATGTCCCGCTTCTCCCGGCGGGCCGTGCTGGCATTCGCCGGCGTGGTGCTCGCCGCGTCCTACCTCGGTTTCCTCGCGGCCACCGCGCTGGGACACGGCTGGGGCGCCCCGGCCGTCGCCGTGGTGTCGGTGGTCTGCACCCTCGGCGAGATCATCTACGCCGGCAGCGCCACCGCGCTCGTCACCGCCCTCGCCCCGCGCCCATGTCCTGGGACGCGCCCTCGCCCGCTTCCAGCTCTCCACGGGCTTCGGCCTCGCCGTCTCCCCGGCGGTCATCACCGCTCTCGCCTCCCACGGCTCGGCCGCCCTCTGGGGCGGCCTCGCCGCGGCGACGCTCGTCTCCGCCGCCGCCGTCGCCACCGAGAAGGATCGACCAGCGCGGAGCGAACGGCGGGAGCCGGCGGTGATCAGTGGCTAGAGGTAGGGCCGGGTGAGCAGCTCGAGGCCGTGGCCGGCGGGGTCGATGACGTAGACGCCGCGGCCGCCGTGCCCGGTGTTGGTCTCGCCCAGGCCGCTTGAGCTGCGGGTCCGCGAAGTAGTCGGTGCCCGTCGCTTGGAGGCGGGCGACGGCGCGGTCGAAGTGGTCCTCGGTGACGAGGAACGCGTAGTGCTGCATCTGGATGTCGACCGGCGGTTCGGCGAACTGGAGCAGGACGCCGCCGTCGAGGGTGAGGTTGGTGAACGGGCCCCACGAGGGCGCTTCACTCGCTTCGAGCAGGTCGCGGTAGAACTCGGCGGACCGGGCGCGGTCCTTCGCGGCGATGATGGTGTGGTTGAACACGGCTGACATTGGACTCCTCTGTGGTGGTGGGCTTCAATGGGAAACACACCGTCAAGGAGGAGCGCGGGCGCTCGTGCGATCGCGTCCCGCCGCCGCGCGGCGGGGCCGTCGAGGGCTCAGCCCTCGACCGGGTAGCCGATCCGTGCGTGGCGTAGCGCCGATCCGGTCATCATGGGCCGAGGATAGCCCGCGGCGCCCGCCCCGCGCCAGTTCCCCCGGTGGGGATCAGCGCGAAGCGGCCCTTCCGAAACCGGAAGGGCCGCAGTGGTTCTCGGTCACTTGCGGACGAAGTTCAGGAGGGCTTCGTTCACTTCCTCCGCGTGGGTCCACAGCAGTCCGTGCGGCGCGCCCTCGATCTCGACGTACTCCGCCTCGGGGAAGGCCTTGTGGAAGCGGCGGCCCGTGGCGTCGATCGGAAGGATGTTGTCCTTGGTCGCCGTGCAGGATCAGCGAGGGCTTGCCGGCGGCGCGGACGGCCTCGACGTCGGCGCGGAAGTCCTCGATCCAGGCGGGCACCACGGCGTAGGCCGCGACGGGCGCGGAGGCCACGGCGGTGTTCCAGCTGGCGGTGACGACCTCCTGGCTGATCCGGCTCGCCCAGGTTCTCGTCCAGGTTGTAGAAGTCCTGGTAGAACTGGGTGAACCAGGCGTACCGGTCGGACTTCGCGGCCTGCTCGATGCCGTCGAAGACCGACTGCGGCACGCCGTCGGGGTTGTCGTCGCGCTGCGACGAGGAACGGCTCGAGCGAGGCGAGGAAGGCGAGCTTGGCGACCCGGTCGTGGCCGTGGTTCTTCACGTAGCGGGCGAGTTCGCCGGTGCCCATCGAGAAGCCGACGAGGATGACGTCGCGCAGGTCGAGCGTCTCCAGCACCTGGTTCAGATCCGCGGCGAAGGTGTCGTAGTCGTAGCCGTCGCCGACCTTGCTCGACTGGCCGAAGCCGCGGCGGTCGTAGGTGATGACGCGGTATCCGGCGGCGATCAGCTCGCGGGACTGCCGCTCCCAGCTGTGGCCGTCGAGCGGGTAGCCGTGGATGAGGACGACCGGCTGACCGGAGCCGTGGTCCTCGTAGTAGAGCTCGACCGGGGTGCTGTTCTCGGTGCCGACGGTGATGATGCCCATGACGACGTTCCTTTCTCGACTGGAGAACGATCGTTCTCCGCGGTGTGGACTACGATAGAGAACGATCGTTCTCACGTGCAAGGGGTGGACCTATGATCGACGACACAGCCGCTCGCGCGCAGGTGGTCGCGGCCGCCGACCGGCTGTTCTACGCCCGCGGCGTGCAGGCGGTGGGCATGGACGCGGTGCGCGCCGACAGCCGGCGTCTCCCTCAAACGCATCTACGCGCTCTTCCCCTCCAAGGACGCGCTCATCGCGGCCGTGCTCGAGCCCGCCGGGCCCGATGGAACGCCGGGATCGCCGCGAGCGCCGAGCACGCGGCGACCGCCCGCGAGCGAAGATCCTGGCGATCTTCGACTTCCTCGACGCCTGGTTCCGCGAACCCGACTTCAACGGCTGCGCCTTCATCAACGCCTACGGCGAACTCCACGGGGGCAACCCCGACGTGACCCGCACCGTGCGCGAGCAGAAGGCCGCGTTCCAGCGGTACGTCGCCGACCTCGTCCGCGACGCCGGAGCGCCCGAAGCGCTCGCGGCCCAGATCGCGATCCTCGCCGAAGGCGCCCAGACGACCGCCGCGATCGCGGGCACCCCCGAAGCCGCCGCCCAGGCCCGCGCCGCGGCCGAAGTGCTCATCGACCACGCCCTGCGCTGACCGCCGTATCGAACACCGCCGGTGTCGTATCCGGTTCTTATGCTCTTCAACGTGAATCGAACCGATCCCTCGAACGAAGACGCCGTCGCCTTCCCCGACGCATGGCGCGAGTACACCCTCGACTGGCGCGGGCGCGGCACTCCTCGCCACGTCCATGTCGACGCCGAAGCCCCGCAGCGGCTCGCGACCCTTTTCGCCGAGCACGCCCACCTCCTGGAAGAAGCCCTAGGCGCGCTGGAGGAGCCCGCGAACGAGGCGCCGATCCGGGCCGGCATCGCCGGAGCGGCCGACCCGTTCGGGGCGGCCATCGCCGTCGCACTGCTGGCAAGGGTCGTGTCCGGACAGCGCCGGATCGTCGAAGACACCGGCCGGGACGCTTGGATCACCTTGCACGGCATCGGTTTCGCCGCGCAGGCCACCGTCGAGATGATCGGGCACAGCGTGTACTGGGACCGGTCGAGGCACCGCCAGGGGACCCGGACGCGGATCGACGACGTCATCGTTCCCCGGCTCGCCTCCGTCAGGGAATACCTGCGGCTGATGTCCCCGCTGCGCTCGCTCATCGCCGGGCTTCCCGACCTCGAGCACGCCCAGGTGCGGACGGCGGTCGAGGCGCGCCGCTCCTCGGACTCGAACAAGTTCGCGAGCGCGCTCCTCATGCCCGACCAGACCGACTGGGCCCTGGAGGCCTGCGAACTCCACAACGGCGCCTACTACTCGTACCGCGGCGCCGAGTTGATCCTCGCGATCATCTCGACCCCCGAGCGCCTCGAACGCTCCGGCGTGAAGGCGATCCAGGGGTACTACGGTTCCGACCAGCGCGTCGCCCTCCTCGTCGACGCACTCGGCGCCGACGCCCTGCCCGTCCTGACCGGCACGCTCGAACACGACGAGAAACCGGACGCCGACCTGCGGCAGCTGCTCTTCGACACCATCGGCCGACTCCCTTCCGAAGCGGCCCTCTCGTACCTCCTCGGCGACCTCACGAACCCGCACGCCGCGACAGCCGCCGCGCAGGCCGCTCGCCGCTTCCCGGTCCGGGCGCTGCGGGCGATCCTCTCGATCGCCCCGAACGCCCACGCCGCCACCAGGGTCCGTCTCGGCGGATTCGCCCGCAAGCACGGCCTGCTCGACGCGGTCGGGGCCCTCAGCGAGGCCGACCGCGAACACATCGCCGACCTCGCGCGCCGACGCCACCCCGTCGCCGAGACCGTTCCGGCGGTCTTCACCACGCCTCCCTGGACCCCGTACGCCAAACCCGCCTCCAAACGGGCGGCCCTGGACCTCACCCCTCCGGACACCAGCGAAATCCGCTGGGCCCCAGACGAACAGGAAGACTGGAAGGGCCCTGAGCAGGGCCAGGCCTACTGGAACCTGCCGAGCACGATGGCGCCGGAAGGACATCGACGACCCGGGCGACTACTCGTTCAACTGGCTGGTCGCGTTCGGGCCGGAGGAGCGGGCCCGCAAGGCGTTCGCCGAAATGGGATGCCACCTCGCCCTCGCTCTACCCGTACACGCTGCGATCCATCGTCAGCCCGCTACGGCGAGGAGACCACGGCCCACACGATGGCGCTGCTCAAGCGCAAGTCCTCGTTCCGCGGGGCCTTGCTGCCCTTCGTGAACCTGGACGCCGCGCGACTCGCCGCGGCCTGGGTCTCCCGCTCCCGCAACGAGCGCGCCGTCGCCAGAGCCTGGTTCGACCGGCACCCGGGCGACGCCGCCGCATTCCTGATCCCGGACGCCGTGGGCAAGGACGCCAAGCTCCGCAAGGCCGCCACCGACGCACTCCGGTACCTCGAGCGGACCGTTGTGGATGATCAGGCCGCACGCTACGGCGAGGAGGCCGCCGCGGCCGTCGCCGCGCTGCTCGACGCCGACCCGTTCGACCCCCAGCTGCCGCGCATCCCCAAGCCGGGCAACTGGGCCGACCCGGCCCAGCTCCCGCAGCTGCTCCTCGCGGACCGCACTGCGGCCCTGCCGGATGCGGCCGTCCGCACGCTCATGACCGCGCTGGCGATGGACGAACCCGAGCGCCTGTACCCGGGCGTGGACTCGCTCGCGGCCGAGTGCGACCCGGAGTCGCTCGCGGTGTTCTCGTGGGGCCTGTTCGAGCTGTGGCTCTCGGAGGGGTCGCCGTCGAAGGACGCATGGGCGATGGACCAGTTGCGGCGGTTCGCCGACGAGTTCGCCGTGCGGCGCCTGACCGCGCTCATCCGCGCCTGGCCGGGCCAGAGCCAGAACCGCAAGGCGGTCCGCGGCCTGGAGGTCCTGGGCGGGATCGGATCGGAGTCGGCCCTGCGCGCCGTGCACGGCATCGCGCAGAAGGCGAAGTTCAAGGCGCTCAAGAAGACCGCGACCGAGCAGATCGAGGTGATCGCCGAGCGACTGGAGCTCACCCTCGACCAGCTGGGCGACCGCCTCGTACCCGACTTCGGGCTGGGCGACGACTCGCTGGAGCTCGACTACGGGCCGCGCTCCTTCACGATCAAGTTCGACGAGGCGCTGAAGCCGTTCGTGCTGGACGAGAACGGGAAGCGGCGGGCGAGTGCGCCGAAGCCGAACGCGAAGGACGACCCGGAGCTCGCCCAGCCCGCGTACGAGCGGTTCGCGGCGCTGCGCCGGGAACTCAAGGCCACCGCGGCCGAGCAGGTCAAGCGACTCGAAGCGGCGATGGCCGACGGCCGCACCTGGACCTGCGCGGAGTTCCAGGAGTTCCTGGTCGACCACCCGCTCATGTGGCAGCTCTCGAGCCGCCTGGTGTGGCAGGCCGGCGGGGTCTCCTTCCGGCTCGCCGAGGACCGGACCCTGGCCGACGCCGAGGACGAGCCGTTCGCGCTGCCCGAAGACGCGGTGGTGCGCCTGGCGCACCCGCTCACCCTCGGGGACGAGGTCGAGGTGTGGGCTTCGGTGTTCGCCGACTACGAGATCCTGCAGCCGTTCGACCAGCTGGCCCGGCCCGCTTTCGAACTGACCGAAGAGGAGCGCTCGAGCGGCGTTCTCAAGCGGTTCGCGGGTGCGAAGGTCGGCGGCGGACCGCTCATCGGCCTGATCAAGCGCGGTTGGAAGTACGGCGGTCCGCCCCCGCGCGGCGGCTACGGCCTGTACTTCGAATTCGCCGGAGGCGGCTACCTGTACCTCGACTCGTCGCCCGGTGTGCACCCCGGCTACGGGTACGACAACAACGCCGAGCAGACCCTGGAGACCGTGGAGATCTCGCTCCCCGACGGTGATGCCGTCGAGCCGGTCGCGATCTCGGAGGCCGTCAACGTGATCGCCAGGCTGATCCGGTCCGCCTGAGGGCACGCTCCGACCGGATCCCCGACCATATGTCCTATATGGTTGGCGATCCGGTCGGAGTCGCTCAGATGCGGGCCTCGGGCACGAGGGTTTCCAGTTCCTCCCAAAGGGATTCGGGGATCTCGACGTCGAGGAGGTCGATGGTCTCCTCGACCCGCTCGGGGCGGGAGACGCCGACCACAGTGGAGTCGACAAGCGGCGAGCGCGTCGAGAACTGGAGGGCCGCGGCGATGAGCGGCACGCCCGCCCGCTCGCATGCCTCGGCCATCGCGAACGCGGCCTTGCCGATCGCCTCGTCGCGCTCGCCGTAGCAGTACTTCGGCTGCTGCGCAGGGCCTTTGGCGAGCATCCCGCCGCCGTACGGGGCGGCGTTGAGTACGCCGAGGCCATCGGCGCGGGCCTTCGTGAACAGCTCCTCGGCCTCGCGGTTGAGCAGCGTGTACCGGTTGTGGTTCAAGACGAGGTCGAACTCGCCGGTGTCGAGGTACTCCTGGGTGATGCGCACGTCGCCCGCGGCCACCGCGAGGTGGTCGGCCACGCCGGATTCGCGGATCTCGATGAGCGCTTCGAGTGCACCGCCGGGCGCGAAGCCGTCCTGCTTCATGAACTCGGGGTCGTGCAGGGCGAGGATCGGCAGGTGGTCGACGCCGAGGCGCTCCAGGCTCTCCTCGAGCGAGCGCCGGACCCGGTCGCCGGAGTAGTCGCCGGTCTCCGGATCGGCGTCCACTTTGGTCTGGAGGACGAAGCCCTCGGGCAGGCCGCCGCGGCGGCGGATCGCCTCGCCGATGCGGCGCTCGGACAGGCCGTCCTTGCCGTAGTTGTTGCCGGTGTCGAGGTAGTTGACCTCGCTGTCGAAGACGGCGAGGATCGTCTGGACGGCCCGCTCGTCGTCGACTTCGTACCCGTACACCGAGTCGAACCCGGCGAGCGTGCTGGTGCCGATGCACAGGGGAGTGACTTCGAGGTCGGTCTGGCCGAGAGTGTTGCGCTGCATGTTCATCCGTTCGTATTGAGTTCGGTGCCCGGGTTCTGAGCGGTGCTGCTTTGAGAAGCGCCGTCGAGCCGAGCGGGTTCCAGGGCGTGCTCGATGACCATGACGCCCGCGCCGATCGCGCCGCTGCTCTCGCCGGTGCGCGCCGCCGCGATCCGCAGGTGCCTGGTGGCCAACGGCAGTGAGCGCTGGTAGATCACCTCGCGGACGCCCGCGATGAGGTGGTCGCCGGCCAGCGCGAGGGAGCCGCCGATGACGATGATCGACGGGTTGAAGAAGTTCACGGCCCCGGCGAGGACCTCGCCGATGTCCCTGCCGGCCTGGCGGACGAGGCGCAGGGCCGGGACGGAGCCGGAGCGGGCGAGTTCGACCACGTCGAGCGAGCCGCCCGTCGCGGATGCCCTGCCGCGTGAGCTTCGCGGCGATGGCGGCGCCGCTGGCGATCGCTTCGAGGCAGCCGGTGTTGCCGCAGCGGCAGTGGACGTCGTCGGCGCCGGCGACGCGGATGTGCCCCATGTCGCCGGCGGCGCCCTGGGCGCCGCGGTAGACCTGGCCGTTCGCGATGATGCCGCAGCCGATGCCGGTGGCGGCCTTGATGAACAGCAGCTGATCGTATTCGGGCCAGGCGGTGAAGTGCTCGCCGAGGGCCATGATGTTGACGTCGTTGTCGACCATGACCGGCACGGGGATGCGTTCGCGCACATAGGAGGGCACGTCGAAGCCGTCCCATCCGGGCATGATCGGCGGGTTGACGGCGCGGCCGGTGGAGTGCTCGACGGGCCCGGGGAGGCCGATGCCGACGCCCAGGAGGTCGCTCGCGGGGCGGTCGACCTCGTCGAGGAGCTCGAGGCCGTGTTCGACCACCCAGTCGAGGACCGCCTTGGGGCCCAAGGCGATGTCGAGGTCGGCGATGGAGACGGCGAGGACGTTCCCGGCGAGGTCGGTGACGGCGAGGCGGGCGTGGGTGGCGCCGAGGTCGGCGCCGAGGACGATGCGCGCGGCGGGGTTGAACGCGAAGGTTGCCGGGGGCCTGCCGCCGGTGGAGGCGGTCTCGCCGGTGGGGGCGATGAGGCCGGCGGCGAGGAGGGCGTCGATGCGGCCGGTGACGGTGGAGCGGGCGAGGCCGGTGATCGCGGACAGTTCGGAGCGGGTGCGCGGTACGCCGTCGCGCAGGAGCTTGAGCAGCGCGCCGGCGCCGACCGAGGCCCCGGGGACCGGACGGCGAGGCACGGGCGAACCATCTGTCACTCGACTAGTGAACCACACGAGTTCGGACGGAGTCATGACGTAACTGTTTCATAACGCCGACAACTTTTGCTTGTGTTCTGTCATAAGTCGGCCTTACGGTCGTCATATGGCTCACGTCACGATCACTCGGCCGGACTACCGCGCAGCGGTCATCGGCACCGGCTTCATGGGGCGCATCCATGCCCGCGCCATCGCCGTGGCCGGAGGAACGGTCGCCGGGATCGCCGGCTCCACCCCCGAACGCGCCCGCGAAGCCGCCGCCGACCTCCGCGACCGACCACGTCTTCGACGACCTCGACGCGGCCCTCGACGCCGCCAGCGTCGTCCACATCTGCGTCCCCAACCACCTCCACGCCCCGATCGCCTTGGCCGCCATCGCCGCCGGAAAGCACGTCGTCTGCGAGAAGCCCCTCGCCACCGACGCCGACACCGCCCGCGCCATGACCGAGGCCGCCGCCGAAGCCGGCGTCGTCGCCACCGTCCCCTTCGTCTACCGCTTCCACCCGATGGTCCGCGAGGCCCGCGCCCGCGTCGCCGCCGGCCAGATCGGCCGCCTCACCCTCGCCCACGGCTCCTACCTCCAGGACTGGCTCCTGCGCCCCGCCGACGACAACTGGCGCGTCGACGCCGACAAAGGCGGCGCACTGCGCGCCTTCGGCGACATCGGCTCCCACTGGTGCGACCTCCTCGAATTCGTCACCGGCGACCGCATCGACGCCGTCAACGCCCAACTCGCCACCACCAACCGCCTCCGCGCCGGACGCGACGTCGCCACCGAGGACATCGTCACCCTCCAGTTCGCCACCGCCGGCGGCATGGTCGGCTCCACCGTCATCAGCCAGGTCTCCGCCGGACGCAAGAATCGCCTCCTCCTCGAGATCTCCGGCACCGAATCCACCCTCGCCTTCGACCAGGAGCAACCCGAGACCCTCTGGCTCGGCGGCCGCCACCAGAACGCCGTCCTCATGCGCGACCCCGAGCACCTCAGCCCCGACGCCGCCCGCCTCGCCCGCGTCCCCGCCGGACACCCCCAGGGCTACCAGGACTGCTTCGACGCCTTCGTCGCCGACACCCGCGCCGCCATCGACGGCGGCGCCCCCGACGGCCTCCCCGCCTTCGCCGACGGCCTGCGCGCCGCCCGCATCGCCGAAGCCGTCGCCGCCTCCGCCCGCACCCGCGACTGGGCGGAGGTCCCCCGATGACCACCCCACCGCGCCTCGCCATGCGCGGCATCGACAAAGCCTTCCTCGGCGTCCCCGTCCTCTCCTCAGTGGACCTCACCGTGGCACCCGGCGAAGTCCACGCCCTGGTGGGGGAGAACGGCGCCGGCAAGTCCACCCTGATGAAGATCCTCGCGGGCGTCCACAGCGCCGACGCCGGCATCGTCGAATGGAAGGGCCGCGCCGTCGCCTTCACCCACCCCGCCCAGGCCCAGGACGCCGGCGTCGCCACCGTCTTCCAGGAGTTCAACCTCCTGCCCGAACTCACCGTCGCCGAGAACGTGCACCTCGGCCGCGAACCGCGCCGCCGCGGCGCCATCGACCGCCGCGCCATGATCGACAAGACCGCCGAAGTCCTCTCCGGCCTCGGCGTCGACGACCTCGCCCCGACCGCGCGCGTGGGCTCCCTCTCCGTCGCCCACCAGCAGATCGTCGAGATCGCCAAGGCCCTCTCCCAGGGCGCGGACCTCATCTGCATGGACGAGCCCACCGCCGCGCTGGCCGATACCGAAGTGGCGCTGCTGTACCGGCTCGTCGAGCGGCTGAAGGAACGCGGCGTCTCCGTCCTCTACGTCTCCCACCGGCTCCGCGAGATCTTCGACCTGTGCGACCGCATCACCATCCTCAAGGACGGCCGCCTGGTCGAGTCCGTCGCGACCGCCGACATCACCCCCGACGAGCTCGTGACGAAGATGGTGGGCCGGCGCATCGAGGCCCAGTTCCCCGACCGGTTGCCCGGCACCGAGACCGGCGAGGTCCGGCTCCGGATCGCGGGCGGCGGCAACGACTTCGTCGACGGCATCGACCTCGACGTGCGCGCCGGCGAGATCGTGGGCCTGGCCGGGCTCCAGGGCTCGGGCCGCACCGAGATCGCCGAGGCGGTCTTCGGCATCGCCCCGTTCACCCGCGGCCAGATCAGCGTCGACGGCAGGGCGGTGCGGATCTCCCGTCCCCGCAAGGCCATCGCCGCCGGGATCGCGCTCGTCACCGAGGACCGCAAGGCCCAGGGCCTGGCGCTGCGCCAGTCGGTGCGGGCCAACGCCCGCATGGTGCTCGACGCGAACGCCCGCGTCCACTCCCGGCAGCGCCTGGCGCGCATCCGCGGCATCCTCTCCAGCCTCGACCTCGTGGCCCGGGGCGACGACCAGGAGGTCCAGTTCCTGTCGGGCGGCAACCAGCAGAAGGTCGTGGTCGCCAAATGGCTCGCGGCCGAGCCCGGCGTCATCGTCCTCGACGAGCCGACCCGCGGCATCGACGTGGGCGCCAAGCACAAGCTCTACTCGGTGATCCGCTCGCTCGCCGCCGAGGGCCTCGCGGTGCTGCTCATCGCCTCCGAACTCATCGAGGTGATCGGCCTCGCCGACCGGATCGTGGTCCTCCACGACGGACGCATCGCCGGGGAGCTGCCCGGCGGCGCGACCGAGCAAGAGGTCATGGGGTACGCGACGGGACGGCGGTCGTCATGAAGCGCCTGAACCCAAAGGCCTTGAACACCACGGCCCTCATTTACCTCGCCCTCGCCGGGGTCCTCGCGATCGGCGCCGTCGCCGTCGCGATCGACGGCGGGAACCTCTTCGCCACCGCGAACCTCGTCGACATGCTCACCCGCACCAGCCTCACCGGGTTCCTCGCCATCGGCATGACCCTGGTGATCCTGTGCCGGTCCCTGGACCTCTCCGTCGGCTACACCGCCGCGCTCTCCAGCCTCATCGCCGCGACCACGATGGACGGTCAGACCGGGAACGTCCCGCTCGCCGTCGGGGCGGTCCTGCTCGTCTCCGGCCTCATCGGCGCGGCGAACGGCGCGATCGTCACCTTCCTCAAGGTGAACCCGTTCATCGCGACCCTCGGCACCGGCCTGATCCTCAAGGGCTACTTGGACACCGAGTACAAGGGCCCGGCCGGCGACGTGCCCGCGCTGTTCCAGCAGTTCGGCTACACCCGGATCGCGTTCGTGCCGGTCTCGGCGCTCGTGATGCTCGCCGTCGCGGCGGCCGCGATCTGGTTCCTGCGCTCCACGCGCACCGGCCACCACATGTACGCCGTGGGCGGCGACGTCGACGTGGCCCGCATGTCCGGCATCCGCACCACGCGGGTGCTGCTCACCGCCCACGTGCTCTGCGGCATGTGCGCCGGGATCGCCGGGCTCCTCCTGGCGGCCCGCTTCGGCACCGGCTCGGCCGAGGCCTACACCAACCTGTACGAGCTCGACGCGATCGCCGCGGTCGTGCTCGGCGGCACCCTCCTCCTCGGCGGCAAGGGCGGCGTGGCCGGAACCGTTGCGGGCGTGGCGATCCTGGCCGTGCTCGACACCGTGTTCAACGTGATGCAGATCGACCCGTTCGCCAAGGACGTGCTGCGCGGCGCGGTCATCATCACCGCCGTGGCCCTCTACGCCCGCCGCCAGCTCGACCGCACCGCCCGGCGGCCCCGGTTCGACCTTGAAGGAAGGCTGCGATGACCCGCTTCCGCGACCTGTTCGCCAAGGCCACCAACCCGACCGGCACCGTCTTCATCCTGCTCGTGCTCATCCTCGCGGGCGTGTTCATCATGAACCCGGGCTTCTTCGAGGGCCCTTCGCTCATGGCGTTCCTCAAGCAGGCCGCGCCGCTGGTGATCCTCGCCGCGGGCCAGTACTTCGTGATCGTCTCGGGCAACTTCGACCTCTCGGTCGGCGCGCTCGTCGGCGCCCAGGTCGTGATCGCCGCGCGCCTCATCGACGGCGAGGAGTCCCGCACGCTGCCGGTCATCGCGGTGATGATCGCCTTCGGCATCGCGGTGGGCCTGGTGAACGGGCTCATCACCACCGTCCTGAAAGTCCAGTCGTTCATCACCACGCTCGGGATGCTCCTGGTCCTCTACGGCGCCATCAGGCTCTGGACCGGCGGCGCCCCCACCGGCAGCCTCTCCGAGGCGTTCCGCCAGGCCGGGCGCTTCGGCATCGAGAACGTGCCGGTCCTCGGGCAGATCCCGTGGGCGCTGCTCATCATGATCGCCCTCGGCGCCGGGGCGATCGTGCTCATGCGCACCCGCTTCGGCCGCATCCTCATGGCCTCGGGCGACAACGAGCGCGCCGCCGCCCTCTCGGGCGCCCGCGTCGACGCCGCCCGCACCGCCGCATTCGTCCTCTCAGGACTCTCGGCGACGGTCGCCGGCATCCTCATCGGCGGCTACGCCGGCGTCAGCGCCCAGGTCGGCGACGGCCTCGAGTTCACCGTCATCACCGCGGTCGTGCTCGGCGGCGTCGCGCTCGGCGGCGGGCGCGGCTCGGTGCTCGCCGCCATGGCCGGAGCGCTCACCATCGAAGCCCTGTTCACCCTCTTCAACCAGATGGCGCTGCCCGCGACGCTCCGGCCGACCGTGCAGGGCGTCGATCATCATCGCCGCCGTCGCCTACGCCGCCGGGCGGCGCACCCGCCCCGCCCCGCCACCCCGACAGCCACGGCAACCGCAACTCCCTCATGAAAGAGGTTCCGCACCATGAAGACACAGCGCCTCGCCGCCGCGTCGGTAGCCGCCCTCGGGCTGCTGCTGGCGACCGGCTGCACGACAGACACACCGCCGACAGACAACGCCACCGACGACGCGGCGACCACCGCCGCCGAGCAGGGCGACGAGTGGTTCGTCCAGGCGGACTACGACGAGCAGCTCGCGCAGCGCGACATCGAACCCGAAGGCGACCCGAACACGCCCTGGCTCCAGGCGATCGAGCCCGAGTGGGTCGACACGGCCGAGTTCGCCAAGCCGAGGGCGGCGACGCCACCCTGTGCTTCTCGAACGCCTCGGTCTCCAACCCGTGGCGCGTGACCGGCTGGATCACCATGCAGCAGCAGGTGAAGGTGCTCCAGGAGGCGGGCGCGATCGGCGAGTTCCGGCACTCGGACGCCGGTGACGACGACGACCAGCAGATCTCCGACATCCAGGCGTTCGTCGACGCCGGCGACTGCGACTCGATCATCATCTCCCCGTCCACGACCGCGACCCTCACGCCCGCGGTCGAGGCCGCCTGCGCCTCGGGCGTCCCGGTGATCATCTTCGACCGCGGCGTCAACACCGACTGCGCGGTCACGTTCATCCACCCGATCGGCGGCTACGCCTACGGCGCCGACGCCGCGGAGTTCCTGGTCGACAACCTCGAGCCGGGCTCGACCGTGCTCGCCCTGCGCATCCTGCCGGGCGTGGACGTGCTCGAGAACCGCTGGGCCGCCGCCCAGGAGGTCTTCGGCGACTCCGACCTGGAGATCCTCGGCAACGAGTTCACCGGCGGCGACGCCGCCGAGATCAAGAACATCGTCTCGCCAGTACCTGGAGCGCGGCGAGGTCGACGGCATCTGGATGGACGCCGGCGACGGCGCCGTGGCCGCGATCGAGGCGTTCGAGGACGCCGGCCAGCCGCTCCCGGTCATGACCGGCGAGGACGAGCTGTCGTTCATGCGGAAGTGGGAGGAGACCGGCATGACCGCCATGGCGCCGGTCTACTCGAACTTCCAGTGGCGCACGCCGATCGTCGCCGCCACGATGATCCTCGCCGGCGAGCAGGTCCCGGCCGAGTGGGTGCTCCCGCAGGACCCGATCACCGAGGCCGAACTCGCCGACTACCTCGAACGGAACGCCGACATGCCCTCGCTGCACTACGCCAAGTTCGGCGGCGAGGACCTGCCCGGCTTCCCCGACGCCTGGCGGGACCGTTGAGCCGTCCCATCGGGGTCAACACCTGGGTCTGGGCCTCGCCGCTCGACGACGAGGCCCTGGCCCGGCTCGCTGTGCGCGTGCGCGACTGGGGGTTCGACGCGATCGAGCTCCCGGTCGAGTCGCCCGGCGACTGGGACCCCGAGCGCGCCGCCGACCTCCTCAAGGGACTCGGCCTGGACGCGACCGTGGTCCTCGTGATGGGCCCGGGCCGCGAACTCGTGGACGCCCCGCGGGCCGTGGTCGCCGAGACCCAGGACTACCTGCGCCGCGTCGTGGACGCGGCCGCCGCCGTGGGTTCACCGGTGATCGCCGGTCCCGCGTACGCCTCGGTCGGGCGCACCTGGCGCATCGAGGACCGGCCGGCCGTCTACCGCGAACTGCGGGAGCACCTCGCGCCGGTATGCGACTACGCGGCCGAACGCGGGATCACGATCGCCGTGGAACCGTTGAACCGCTACGAGACCAGCCTGATCAACACCGTCGACCAGGCACTGGACGCATTGGACGGTCTCGCCGGATGCTCACTGGCCCTTGACGTCTACCACATGAACATCGAGGAGACCGACATCCCGGCGGCCATCGTGCGGGCCGCGGGCCGCATCGGCCACGTCCAGGTCAGCGCCAACGACCGCGGCGCGCCCGGCCTCGACCACCTCGACTGGCCCGCGATCCTGCATGCCCTCGACCTGGCCGGGTATCCCGGCCCTCTGGTAATCGAATCGTTCACCGCGCATAATGCCACCATCGCGACCGCCGCCTCCATCTGGCGGCCGCTCGCGCCGACCCAGGACGCCATCGCCATCGACGGCCTGACCTTCTTGAGGAGCCTTACCGATGCCTAGACCGATCACGCTGTTCACCGGCCAATGGGCGGACCTGCCGTTCGAGGAGGTGTGCCGCCTCGCCTCGGGCTGGGGCTACGACGGCCTCGAGATCGCCTGCTGGGGCGACCACCTCGACGTGCGCCGGGCCGCCGAGGACGACGACTACGTGGCCGACCGCAAGGCGATCCTCGATTCCCACGGCCTCGGCCTGTGGGCGATCTCGAACCACCTGGTGGGCCAAGCGGTCTGCGACGACCCGATCGACGCCCGCCACCAGGCCATCGTGCCCTCGCACGTGTGGGGCGACGGCGACCCCGAAGGCGTGCGCAAGCGGGCCGCCGAAGAGATGAAGGCGACCGCCCGGGCCGCCGCGAAGCTCGGCGTCGACACCGTCATCGGGCTTCACCGGTTCGGCGATCTGGAAGTACGTGGCGATGTTCCCGCCGGTGCCCGAATGCGGTGATCGAGGCGGGCTACGACGACTTCGCGGAGCGCTGGAACCCGATCCTGGACGTGTTCGACGAGGTCGGCGTCCGCTTCGCGCACGAGGTCCACCCCTCCGAGATCGCCTACGACTACTGGTCGACGCAGCGCGCCCTCGAAGCGGTCGGGCACCGGACCGCGTTCGGCCTCAACTGGGACCCGAGCCACATGGTGTGGCAGGACATCGACCCGGCCGGGTTCCTGTGGGACTTCCGCGACCGGATCTACCACGTGGACTGCAAGGACACCCGCAAGCGCCTCGACGGCCGGAACGGCCGCCTCGGCTCCCACCTGCCCTGGGGCGACCCGCGGCGCGGCTGGGACTTCGTGTCCACCGGCCACGGCGACGTGCCCTGGGAGGACTGCTTCCGCGTCCTCAACGCCATCGGCTACGCCGGTCCCATCTCGATCGAGTGGGAGGACGCGGGCATGGACCGCCTGAAGGGCGCCGGCGAAGCGGTCGAATACGTGCGGGACTTGAACTTCGACCGGCCGAAGACCTCCTTCGATTCGGCGTTCAGTTCCGACTAGCGGGCAGCGAGCGGCGCAAGTTGCCCAGCCCAGCCGACCGTGCCATCACCAGCTGATTCCACTGGAAGGTTTACCGCGAACTAGAGCCGACCGCGACGGCCCGTGGAAGGAACACCAACGAGAGCCAGCCGTCACCTGTTCGGATTCATCTGGCCGGGCGCTGGCCGGGGCCGGGCGGGTTTCGGTTGGGCTCCCATCCGTCAGCGACGGAGTGGTGGGTGATTGCCGGAGGTCGCAGGCTGTGGCCGGGCCGGTTTTCGGTTCGGCTTCAACCCGTCAGCGACGGAGTGGTGGGTGATTGCCGGAGGTCGCAGGCTGAGGCCGGGCCGGTTTCGGTTGCGCTGCAACCAATCAGAGACGGAGCGCTGAGTGGTGGCCCGAGGGCGCTGGCTGGAGCCGGGCCGATTCGGTCGGGCTGCAACGGTCTTGCCCTCGCGGTGTTGCCGGGCCGGGGCGCCGTTGCTGTTGGGGCTCAACCTGCCAGCGACGAAGAGGTGAGTGGTTGGCCGAGGTCGCAGGCTGGGCTGGGCCGGTTTTCGGTTGGGCTGCAACCGGTCAGCGACGAGAAGGTGAGAGATTGCCCGAGGTTGCTGGCTGGGGCCGGGCCGGTCTTCGGCCGGGCTGCAGGCGTCAGCGACGAAGCGGCGAGTGGTTGGCCGAGGTCGCAGGCCGGGTCCGGGGCCGGTCTTCGGTTGAGCTGCAGGCGGTCAGCGACGGCGAGGCTGCGGTTTGCCAGGGGTTCGCGGCTGGAGCCAAGTCGGGTTGGGTCGAGGTTCGGGCTGGCAGCGACGGAGGCCGGTGTGGCGGGGGTCGGGGTGTCCGACCGGGGCCGGGCCTGACGGGGCTGGCGTGCCCGCGCGGTCGCGGCGGCAGTGGCAGTGGCAGTGGCAGTAGCGACGGCGGCTGGGGTGCCGTCGGTGCGACGAGTGCGTGCCGGAGCCGAACCGGCCCGACCGCCCGGGGTGGCCGATCTGGGGTGTGCCGGTCGGGTGGGGTCGGCGAGCGTCGGGGGCGGTGCGCTCTTCCACTGGGTGTGGCGGTCTTGGGGGTGTGTCGTTGCGGGCGTGTGCATGTGCGGTGTCACCTCCTTGCACTGCTGACTGCTGACTGCTGACTGCTGACTGCAATCTGCGTACTGTCGACTGCGGTCAGTGGGCGTTCCCGGTGTGTCCTTCCCATGAGTGTGTTGGTTTGGTGTGTGTGCCTCGTTCGGGGCACTGCCTCCGGTTGGGGTGATCCCTTCCGGGCGATCTCTCGCTTCACGGTTCCGAGTCCGTCCTTCTGGCTTTCTCGGCCTGGGAGCGAGTCCCGATAGCACGTGGGGCATACCATGCAAGCCCCGGGCTGAGCCCCCCTGACCCGAGAGCGGGCCTGGTGGTCTCGGATCCTGCCAGCGGGGCGAGTAGGCCAGAGGCTTGGCTTAGTCTGCTTGCACCTACTCGACTCCTGTACGGAATCCATATCCCTGTGCGTACACCAATTATCCCCCACCCCAGGACACCCGCATCACCCACAAGACGAGAAACCTCTCATGTTCGGGCCCGATCCGCCTGCACCCCAACCGAAACCGGACCGGCCAGCCGCCGCCGAACCCCGCCCAATCGCTGACCTCTTCGTCGCTGCCCGCCTGAACCCCAACCGAAACCGGGCCAGCCAGCCGCCACCCGACCCCAGCGAAATGGCACCCCTCCGTCGCTGCCCGCCTGAACCTCGGGCATCGCGGCGCGGGCTGCCGACACCGCTCCACTGCCCATAGGGGACCTCTTCGTCGCTGCCCGCTTGAACCGCAACCCACCCAGGAGCCTGAACCGCCAGCGCCCCCGCAGCCCAGGTCACCCCGGGGCGCAGAACCCGGCTCGACGGCAACACCCCAAACCAAGCGGCATCAGGACCAGTCCAGCTCCACGGTCACGTTCGCCGTGCCGGGTTCGGCGAGGCTGAACCCGGCGTGCCGGTCCCCGTAAGCCACCGGTAGTCGCCGAGGAAGCCGTTGAAGCGCAGGCGCCCTTCGGCGTCGGTCACGGCGGTCTGCGTCGGCGTGCCCCACTCCTGGTTGACGAGGTGGTGGAGCCGGTCGTACGCGGGCTTCGGGGTGCCGTCGAGGCGGACGAAGCCGCCCGGCGCGCCGAGCCACATGCCCGCGTCGTTCATGCCCCAGTAGGTGATCGCCTCGACCGACGGATGCGCGAGCAGGGTCCGGTAGTGGCGTTCGATCTCGTCCGCCTGGCGCTCTTCGCCGTCGGGCGTGGAGGGCCAGGACTCGACCTGGTGGTCGTTCAGGTCCTCGATCTCCGGCGGCATGGCCTCGCCCGAGAGGATGGTGGTCTCGGTGAAGTGGATCGGGAGCCCGTAGCGCGAGAACCGGTCGAGGATCGCCTCGGTCTTCTCCTCGCCCCAGTAGCCCTGGTGCATGTGGCTCTGGAGGCCCAGCGCGTCGATCTTGATCCCCGCCTCGAGGACGCCCTCGATGAGGCACTCGTAGGCCGCGGACATGTCGAAGTCGTTCAGCAGCAGCGTGGCGTTCGGGCCGGCCTCGCGGGCGGCGTCGAAGACCATGCGCACCATCGGGATGCGGCCGATGTCGCGGCACACGCGGGTGAGGCCGTTGTCGTACTTGTCGAAGATCGGCATGATGACGACCTCGTTGATGACGTCCCACATGTCGATCACGCCGGCGAACTCGCCCACCTCGCGCCGGATGCGCTCGACCTGGGCGCGCGCGATCTCCTCGTTCTCGAGGTCGAGCAGCCAGTCGGCGCTCACGGTGTGCCACGCGAGCGGGTGGCCCTTGACCGGGTGGCCGCGGTCGGCGAACCACTGCGCCGCCTTGCGGAGCCGTTCGGTGTCGGGCCTGCCGCGCTCGGGTTCGAAACGGCCCCAGTAGAACGGCAGCGTGGCGAAGTTGAACAGGCCCTCCCACAGCTCGGCATTGCGCGCGGCGCGCTCGGGGTCGGCGGCGGTGCCGTTGGCGTGGCCGATGAGTTCGAAGCCGGTGCACCCGAAGAGGAACTTGTGGCGCGTCTGCTCCAGTTCGACCTCGCGACCGGCGAGGGGGCTGCCGTCCAGGGTGACCGTGACCGTCGCGTCGGCGGTGCGGTGCCGCTTGATCTGATCGTCTCTGAAAGTTTCGGGCATTTTCAGGCTACTTTCCATGGAAGTTTCAACGCCCATTGCAGCAGCCCGGGCCCGAAGAGTCAAGACGAACGGTCAAGCGGCACCCGTCACAGGACACAGGCCCTAGGCGAACGCGAACAGCGGCGGGAAGGCCAGCACCACGACCCACGCCCAGGCGGCGTACACCGGCACATAGTCGGTCTGCCAGCGCTCCAGCTTCGCGAACCGCCTGCGGCCCTTCACGATCGCCCAGTACAGCCAGGCCGTCCAGGCGAGGTTCACGAACAGGATGAGGTTCTCGCCGAGCGCCGCGCTCTTGTTGGGCGTGAAGCCCCATTCGGTGATGCGGCCGGTGATCGCGATGAGCACCAGATGTCGATGAGCAGGGCGCTCACGACGAGGGCGAGCTGCATCCAGTCGAAGAGCCCGGCGGGCGCGGCGGGGTCGCGGGCCGAGATCGAGTAGAGCACCAGGCCGAGCACCACCACCAGGAGCAGGTCGAACAGGATGAGCATGTCGCGCTCGACGTCGATCGCGTTGGTGGTCACGGCGATCGCGACGAGCACGGCCACGAGCGTCACCGCGAACAGCGGCGTGAAGACGCGGGTGAGCACCGGCGCCATGTTCTCGATGACGCTCTGCTTGGCCTCCACGAGCCACGCGGCCACGACCACGGCCGCCGCTGCGCCGCAAGGGATGAGCCATTCGCTGATGAACGTCTCGTTGTCGATCCCGATGGCGCTGAAGGTGCCCACGGTGAAACCGGTGAGCACGCCGCCGCCGAGGGCGATGAGCACGAAGTAGATGAACCACTCGCCGGTGAAGCGGATGAAGTCCATGCGCTTCTGCCCCGAGCGCCATTCGCCTGCGGCGTAGGCGATCGCCGACGACGAGCCACAGCGCGAGCGGCAGGTGGATCGCGGTGAGCACGAGCGACTGCGAGTCCTCGTCGAGTGGGTAGGCGTTCGCGGCCACGGCCCCGAGCGCGAAGAGCGCCCGCGAGCGACGCCCGCGGTTCCCGGGCTCGACCTTGCGGCGCCACGCGAAGTAGAGCGCGAGCGGGGCGAGCGACGAGCAGGCCCAGGTTGCGGGCGTAGAAGTCGCCGCTCTCGTCGAAGCCGAGGCCGAACAGCGCCGGGCAGTTTGACGCCCAGCGACCGCGAGGGCCGCGCAGACGACCATGACGAGCAGGTCGCGGCGGCGCTCGGTCTCGGCGGGCGCGTCCGTCATCGGTGAGCACGAGCTGCTTCCACAGCCGGTCGGAGTGCTCGCGGGCGAACTCGCGCGAGAGCTCGTCCATGCGGCCCATGCGTTTGACGGCGATGAGGAAGGCCTCGTCGGGGTGCAGGCCGGTCTCGGTGAGGTCGGCGACGCGCTCGCGGAGGTGGTCCTCGAGTTCGTCCACATCGGCGCTGAGTACGGCGCGGCGGCGGAGCATGTAGGACCGCCATTCGGCGATCTGGGTCTCGAGTTCGGTGTCGTTCCCGGTCATGTCACCCCTCCAGTATCGGTGCCGGGGTCGGCCCGATCGACCGCGTGGCCTTCCAGACCTCCTGCAGCGCGTCGGTGACGGCGGCCCATTGCTTGGCGCTGCTCGGCCAGCTCTTTGCGGCCGTCTTCGGTGATGGCGTAGTACTTGCGCCGCCGCCCGCCTTCGGGGGTGCGCCAGGTGGACTCGACGTAGCCGAGCCGTTCGAGGCGGTGCAGCAGGGGGTAGAGCAGGCCCTCGGTCCATTCGAGGCGGCCGCCGGAGCGCTCGCTGATCTCTTTGAGGATCGCGTACCCGTAGCTCTCCTCTTCGGCGAGGATGCCGAGGACCAGCGGCGTGGCCGAGGCGGCGACGAGGTCTTTGGCGATGTGCATAAGGGGGAGCCTCCTAACCCTAGTAGTTCTATGCCTTGAGGTTCTATGCATCATAGATCTAGGGTTCCCGCGAAGTCAATCGAACCCGGGAGAGACGAAAAATGCCGCGCCGTAGCGCGGCATCAGAAGACTTCTTCAGGCCTGCGGTTCGCCGATGTGCAGCGCCTCGAAGTCGATCACCAGGTCGGCCCGGTGCCGCGACGCCCGGATCCGCTCCGCGTTCCGCTCGTCGACCTCGGCCGCCCACGTCCGCGCCTTCTCCGGCGACTTGCCGAAGCGCTCGTGCCGCGCCACCAGCCGCGCCAGTCGCAGCGGCTCGGGCGTCTCGCAGTACCAGGCCTCGGTCAGCGCCGCCCGCACCCCGGGCCACGGGCCCTCGTCGTCCAGGAGGTAGTTCCCCTCGGTCACCACGACCTCGGTCTCCGGCGGTACCGCGATCGCGCCCGCCACCGGCTCTCCCACCCGCCGGTCGAACTCCGGCGCGTAGACCACCGTGCCGCGGTCGGCCGCGATCCGCTCCAACAGGGCCCGGTAACCCCAGCCGTCGAACGTGTCGATCGCGCCCTTGCGCCCGCGCTTGCCCAGCCGCACGAGCTCGGCGTTCGCCAGATGGAACCCGTCCATCGGCACCTGAACCGCACGCCGGCCGGCCGCGTTGAGCGCCCGCGCCAACCAGCCGGCCGCGGTCGACTTGCCCGCACCCGGGCAGCCCGCGATGCCGATGATCACCCGCCCGCCGGTCGCGGCGAGCGACTGGGCACGGTCCAACAGCACCTGGGGGTCGTCTGCGATGTCCACGCGCCCGAACCTAGCTCACCGGCCCCCGAATGACCCGACGCGCCCAGGGTGCGAGTCGGGAGATCGACCGCGAAACGGGCGATCGGTAGTGCATCGCTCGTGTCACGGCCGCAGTGTGCGGCCGTGACACGAGCGTCGGGACCGGTTCGGCCCGTGCCCGTCGCTAGAGAATTCAGGCCCGCACGCGCACGCTCAGACCGATATTGACCAGTGCCGTCACGGCCTGGACCGCGATCGTCCAGGCGTAGGCCTCCTGTACGCCGACCTCCGGCACGAGATGGAGGAACACCGCGCCGAGGATCGCCACGCCCGAGGCCAGCGCGATCTGCTGGCCGGTGGCCATCGCGCCGCTGCCGACGCCGACCCGCTCGGCCGGCACGTCGGCGAGCACCACCCGGAACAGCACCGGCAGGTGCAGTCCCTGACCGAGTCCGACCACGACCAGTGCGGGCGCCATCGCGAACGCCGCCGTCGACGACCAGGCGCCCGCCACGGTCCACGCGAGTGCCGCGAGACCGGCGAACTGCACCGCGACACCGATCGTCACCGCGCGCCCGCCGAGCCTCGGGGCCAGCCGCGGCCCGAGCGCCGATCCGGCGAAGAACGCGAGCGCATACGGCACCAGCGCGAACCCGGCGGCGACGGGCCCGTAGTCGAGGCCCTGCTGGATCGCGACGGCCGAGGCGAACAGGAACCCGCCGAACCCGGCCATCGACAGCATCATCACCGGCAGCCCCCGGCGCATCCCCGGCAGCGCGAGCAGGCTCGGCGGCAGCAGCGGCACCGCCCCGGCCCGTTCCTTGCGCCGCTGCACGGCGAGGAACACGGCCGCGGCGAACGGGAAGGCCCCCAAGCAGATCCACGACCATGCGGGCCATCCGGCGGCGCGTCCCTCGGTGAGCGGCACGAGCAGCAGCACCATGGCCGCGCCGAGCAGGACGGCGCCGAACGGGTCGAGCGGCGCCGACTTCGCCGAGCGCGTCTCGGGCACGTACCGGGCCAGGAGGACCAGCGCGATGAGCGCGGCCGGAACGTTGATGAAGAACACCGAGCGCCAACCGGTCCCGGCGATGTCGGCGCCGACCATGACACCGCCGAGGATCTGCCCGAACGCCATGGCCAGACCGACGATCGCGCCGAACAGGCCCATGGCGCGGGCCCGCTGGTGCCCGGCCGTGGTGGCCTGGATGGTCGCCATGGCCTGCGGCAGACCCAATGCGGCCGTGGCGCCTTGGAGGACTCGGGCCGCCACGAGGGCCCCGCCGGTCGGGGCGAGGCCGCACAGCAGGGAGGCGATGCCGAACCCGATGAGCCCGATGATCATCAGGCGGCGTCTGCCGAACGTGTCGCCGAGCCGGCCGCCGAGGACCAGGAGCGAGGCGTAGGCGGTGGCGTATCCGGCGACGACGAGTTCGAGCGCGGCCGGACCGGCGCTGAGGTCGGCACCGATGGTGGGCAGGGCGACGTTGACGATGAAGGCGTCCATGGAGGACATCGAGGCGGTGAAGAGGATGGCGAACAGTCCGGGCCCGCTGAGCGTGGGCGCTGATCGGTTCGCCGCGTGGGGGACTGGCACCCGTTGCGGGGCGCTCGCGGTTTGCGTCATGTGCCGACTCTGGCGCGTTTCCCAACCCGGTACCTGATCGTCCTTATCCGGGGACTCAGACCACCTGGCTGCGGTGCGCCGCGCGAGGCATGCTGGTGGGATGGGAACCATGACCGCGAACGCCGAGGCTGCTTCTACGCGGGCCGAGACCGTTCCGACCGGGACTGCCGGTGACGAGGCCGCGTCCGGCGACGCCTCCGCCCGGGTGGCCGCCGGCGACGCGGTCCCCGAAACGCCGCTTGCCGGACCGGACTTCGGCGCCCCGCATCTCGCCGAGCGCCGTAGGGAACTCGCCGATTTCGTGCGCTCGCGGCGCGAGCGCCTGACCCCTGAGGTGGTGGGCCTCCCGCGCGGGCGTCGGCGCCGCACGCCGGGCCTGCGCCGCGAGGAGGTCGCGCAGCTCGCCTCGGTCGGCGTCTCCTGGTACACGTGGCTGGAGCAGGCCCGCGACATCACCGTCTCCCCGCAGGTGCTCGATGCGATCGCCCGGGCCCTGCGGCTCGATCCGTCCGAACGGGCCCACCTGTTCGGCCTGGCAGGGGCCGTGGACCCGGTGCCGCGCAAGAACACCTTCGCGGTGTCGGCCTCGCTGCGGGCCATGCTGGCGCAGGTCGAGCCGTTCCCCGCCTCGATCCAGAACTGCCGCTACGACCTGCTGCACTACAACCGCACGTTCGCGCGCCTGTTCACCGATCTCGACGCGCTGCCTCCGGGCGACCGCAACTGCATGTGGCTCGCCTTCACCGACCCCGATTGGAGTCGGACCCTGGTGGAACGGCGCGAGACCCTGGAGCTCATGGTCGCGAACTTCCGCAACCTGGGGACCGGACACTTCGACGAGCCGCACTGGCGCGAGCTCGTCGACCGGCTTCTCGCGGCTTCGCCCGAGTTCTGCGAGATCTGGGCGCGGCGCAATGTCGCCGACAAGGTCAAGGAGGTCAAGCTCTTCCGGAACCGGGAGGTCGGCGTTTTGCGCCTGCACGCCGACCGGATGTGGCTCCAGCCCGGCGGGGGAAGCCGCCTCACGGTCTTCAGCCCGGTCGACGACGAGACCGCCGAGAAGCTGGAGCGCCTGCGCGCTGTCGCGGGCTGAACGCCTCCCAGTCGGGTCGGCGATGAACGGAGTTCGGCCGGCACTGTCGGGTCAGGGGCGCGATGAACGGCTCGTCAAGCCGACCTTCCTGGCCGGTTCAGCGCGCGATGAACGGCTCGGTCAGGTGCGGGGTCGCCAGGTGGAGCGTGGCGGCTTCGACGCCGAGCATGCGTTCCCTTGAGCGCCTTGCCGTCTCCGCGTCGATTTCGAGTGCGTAGGCGATTTCGGGGTGGAGCAGCTGGAGGGCGTGCACGAGCAGGTCGCCGGTGATGAGCGCGAGGTCGCGCCCGTCGCCGACGAGGACGCTCTGGTGCCCGGGCGTGTGCCCTGGAGTCGCGACGGCTCTCGCGTCGCCGCGCAGCGGCGTGTCGCCTTCAAGGAGCCGGAGCTGCCCGGTGGCCTGGAGCGGGTCGATGACGGTTTCGCGAAGCTGCGGGTTCAGCAAGTCGATGGCGTCGAATTCGTTGCGCTGCAGGAGGTATTCGGCGTTCGGGAAATACGGGCGGAGGCCGCTCGCATTGCGGGAGGCCTCGGGGGTGCCGCCGTCCGACGCGCCGCTAGGGACGGCGTCCTCGGAGACGACCGCCCAGCCCACATGGTCGGTGTGCAGGTGGGTGAGCACGACCGAATCCACCTCTGCCGGGGCGATGCCGTTGGCCGCCAGCGACTCCGGAAGCGCGCCGGGCACGGGCGCCCAGGAGGCGGCCGGGCCGTCGGCGGCGCCGATGCCGGCGTCGACCAGTGTGACGCCGTGGTCGCCGCGGATCGCGAAGGCCCGGAACTGGAGGAGCCAGCGCCCCTCGGCATCGACCGCGCGGGGGTCGAACCCGTCGGCCGCGGCCCACTGCTCGGCGCTCGCCGTGGGGAAGGCCTCGGCGCGCGGGGAGAAGAACGGCCCTTCGCCGTCGGCGAGGGCGATGATCTCGGTCGAACCGATCCGGATCGCGGGGGTGGCGAAAGCAGACATGCCCATGATCCTGCCACCGGCACATCGCCGGTCGCGACCCGTGCAGTCGAACCATGCGGCGCTTACGATCCCGCCGAGTGCCGAGCACCGAGCGGCCCTGCTGACACCGCGGACCGGACCTCACGGATCGGGACCTCGCGGGGCGCCGCGGCACACGATCGGGTGACATGGTCGCCGCCGGGCCCGGTTTCTGTCGTACCCGCGCGGGAGGATGGCCGCTACGGTCCCCGGGTGGGTGGGGGTTAGGGATGGTATCTCTTTCACCGCCGTGACCAGGGCGCTTGCCTTGGAGCCCACTCCAGGTTCTAGGCTTCGGGCCGTACCGGCCCGAAGCCGCGCTCGCGGCTGCGGGGGCATGAACGAAGGGGGAAGCGTTATGGCTCGTGTGGCGGTGACCGGAGGCAGCGGCAAACTCGGCCGGGCCTGCGTGCGGGATCTGGTGGAGCACGGTTTCGAGGTCGTCAACCTCGACCGCGTGCCGTCGCCCGACAACCTCGCGCCCTTCCTCAACATCGACCTGACCGACTACGGCCAGGTCGTCTCCGCGCTCACCGGCGTCGACGACCGCTACGACCGGCTCGACGCCGTCGTACACCTCGCCGCGATCCCCGCCCCCGGCCTCCAGGCCAACTCGGCGATCTTCCGCAACAACATGCTGAGCACCTACAACGTGTTCGCCGCCGCGAAGGTCGCCGGGATCGACAACATCGTGTGGGCCTCCAGCGAGACCGTCCTCGGCCTGCCGTTCGAGACCCCGCCGCCGTACCTCCCGGTCGACGAGGAGTACGCGCCGCGCCCCGAGTCCACCTACTCGCTCGTCAAGACCCTCGAAGAGACCATGGTCGAGCAGCTCTGCCGCTGGAACCCCGCGCTCAAGGCCACCGGCCTGCGCTTCTCCAACGTCATGTACGTCGAGGACTACGCGGCCTTCCCCGCGTTCGACGACGACCCGACGCTCCGCGACTGGAACCTCTGGTCCTATATCGACGCCCGCGACGGCGCGCTGGCGATCCGCCTCGGCCTTCAGCGCGAGGGCACCGGCAAGGAGGTCTTCGTGATCGCCTCCCCGGACACGGTGATGACCACCCCGACCCCGGACCTCGTGAAGACCCACTACCCGGACCTCGAGCTCAAGCGCCCGGTCGAGGGCCACGAGACGCTCCTGTCGATCGACAAGGCCCGCAGGCTCCTCGGCTACGACCCGCAGCACACCTGGCGCGACCACGTGTAGACCGGGAAGGGCGGGGCCGCAGCCCCGCCCTTCCTCGTCTTCTCTTGTGCCGCAGGCTTGTCAGCCCGCGATCAGGTCCTGCGCCTCGCTCGTCAAAGTGCGGATCTCGTCCTGCCATGCATACGTGTCCACCTCGATGGCGGCGTAGTGCTCTGCCATGACCGCGTCGTACTCCGCGGTGGCCGTCTCGCGGTACCCGGTCTCGTCGCCGCACGCGACGAACGCCACGGCCATCTCGACCTCGTACGCGCGCTTGCCGTCGAAGTCGTCCGGCACGTCCTCCGGCAGGTCCGGGACGGGCGGGTTCGTGTCCGCCGGCGGCGGCTCCTCGCCGGGAATCGGTTCCTCCTCGAAAACCTCGCCGGTGTACAGCAGCGACGAGTAGTCGGTCATCGCGAGCCTCCCGGTGTCGTTGAACTCCCAGCCGGGGTAGCCGGCGTCGCCGATGCAGGTGAGGAAGCCGCCCTGGGCGTCGCCCATGCCGGCGGCGTAGTCACTCTCGATCGCGTCCAAGTCGACCTCGGGGGCCTTCGGCCGCCATTCCCAGACGAGGTAGTCGCCCTCCTCGTCGATCTCGACCTGCCTCGGTTCGCCGTAGAGCGCTTCGATCATCTCCAGTTGGCAGCCGCCGGGCTTCGGCGAGCTCGGCGTCTCGCCGTCCCCGAACTCCAGTTCGCCGTCCTCCGAGGACTCACCGCCGCCGTCGGTCTCCTCGCCGGTGCCTTCCAGGTCTGCGGTCGCCTCCTCACCCCAGTACGCGACGCTCCAGGCGCGGCGTTCGTCGTCGGGCAGCGACTCGAACTCGGAATTGTCGAACACCTCGTCGTCGTCGAAGGGCGTGTCCCAGGTCGCCTCGTAGTAGTCCTGCGTCTCCTGGGAGTCGAACATCTCCGCGGTCTCGGCCCACCAGCCGAAGCCGTACTCCGTGGCCACATCGGCCTCGGGCAGGAATTCGTCGGCGGGGTAGAAGTCGATGAGCGTGTCGAGCACGTACGGTTCGTTCTGTCCCAGTTCGCGCTGGTCGTGCACGGTGAAGCCCTGCGCCTCAAGGCATTCGGCGATCACGCGGTCCTCTGCCGCGTCCAGTTCCTTCTCGAGCCTGATGCTCTCGTTGACCATTTCGAGCAGTGCGGCCGCGTCGACGACCTCGCCTTCGGTGCTCGCGCCGGCGTCGGAGTCGCCGCTCGAGTCGTTGCTGCACGCCGCGGTGGCGGCGAGTGCGGCGATCCCGAGCAGGCCCGCCGCGGTCTTCCAGATGGGAGTCGACCGGCTTCGCCGGTCTTCATGGGGTTTGCTCACAAGCGAGAGACGCCGCCAGTCGCCGGGGGAGTTGCACCGGATCCGCGCAGGTCGCACGGCCCGCGCAATCCCATCCGGCGCTTCGGCTCCAGGCTCTCACGCCGGTGGCCTCACTCCACCTGGTACCAGATGTGGAAGTCGTCGTACCTGTGGATCCCGGGCGCACCGTCGACCTCGCGCACCGCCTGCTGCAGGGCCTGGAGCTGGTCGACCCGCATCGGCAGGGCCGCCTCGTCCGGCTGGTAGGTCCATCCGCGCGGGTAGTCGAGGCCCGGCTGGATCGACATCTCGACGTGGCAGCCGAGCATGTGTGAGACCGGGTGCTCCTCGCACCAGGCCACGAGTCGATCCACAGTGGCCGCAAAAGCGTCCCAGTCGTCCACGTAGAGCCGTCCCGGGTAGAACGTGTCCCCGGTGAGCAGCAGCCGGGTCCAGCGGTCGTGGAACACGATCGCCGAGGCGTGGTGGCCCGGCCCCGGCACGAGGTCGACCACGCGGTCGCCGAGGTCGAGCTCCCGCGGCTCGTTCGGCCAGTCCTCGAAGCCGTAGAACGCGGTCACCGCGTCGAGCCCGGTGCCGACGACGGTGGTGTCCGGCCGGTCGGCGAACTGGCCGTCGGCCGCTTTGTGGTCGCCGTGGCCGTGCGTGTGCGCGACGATCAGCCGGTAGCCCTCGCGCGGGTGCTTCCCGAGCCAGGCCTCGATGTGCGCATCCACGACCTCGCGCAGCGGGAAGTACTCGGGCTCGGGCGTGGCCCCGGTGTCGATGAGCAGCGCGGACCCGGCGCCGAACAGCAGGAACATGAACGGCGCCTCGTAGTTCACGGACTTGTTCTGCCGCATGATGATCGTGTGCTCGTCTGCGGCGTGCGACTGGATCTCGGGCTGGGGGTCGTGCTTCGAGGAGGGCCAGCCCGCGTGCCAGTCCACCTCCAGGTCGGGTTCGCACCCGCCCGGGCTGAACTGCAGCGGCCGGCCCGGCGCGCCCTCTTCCCCGGCGCCGGCCGGGCTCTGGTCGATTGCCATGGCACCCACGGTAAGGGTCCCGAGCGTTCCGGCGGCCAGTAGGCTGCGGCGGCGAGCGGTTCTCATGCGTCCTCCAGAAGTTCTCGGATGCCGCCAAGCGTCGCCGCTCAGAACCCGCGCCGCCTCGGCCCGGTGAACGATCTTGCGCCCCGATCACTCCCCACGAAAGTCGGGTGGGAACCCCGACTTCCGTCGTACCTCTTAGGAGGAGCCGCGAGGATTCCGGCTTCCGCACGCCTCGTCGCTCAACCCTGCGGTGCTGCGAAGGCGTCTTCAGGTCGACCAGAGACCCGTTCGACGGAAAGGCCCGAATGATCCGCCGCATCGCCATCCTCCTGCTCGCAGGATCGCTCGCGCTCACCGCATGCGCAGCAGAGAACACCGAGGCCTCCGAGGACGACATCGCCCGGATCGAGCAGACCCTCATTCGAGGCTCAGAGCTCTCCTGGGAACTCACCCAGGCAGAGTCACGTGTAGCGAGCATGTGCATGCAGAACAAGGGTTTCACGGTCCACGACCCGCTCAAGCTGATCGGCAACACGATCCCGTACCGCTTCGTGGGCTTCCAATCCGCGTACACCCGCATCCCGAACGTCGAGCAGGCCGAGCTGTTCGGCTTCGGGATGTTCGTGCACTTCACCGATACCGATGCAGCTCAGGAGATGAGCGACAACCCCGGGTACCTCGCCTACAGCGCTGAGCTGGACGGCTGGGAGGACCCGGATTGGGACACCGGGCACGAGGAGTTCGACGCGATGGACCAGGAGTACCAGGACGACTGGATGGAGGCGTTCCTCGGCCCGGAGGGGTTCGCCGCCGACCAGGCGGCCGAGGAGTCGGAGGAGACGATCGACGAGGGCCCGCCCGGCGGCTGCGAGCTTGAGACCGTCGAGGTCATCTACGGCGAGGTCGACGAGTCGGAGGACGAAGACGGCATCTACCTCTGGCAAAGGCCGCAGGCGGAGACCCCGCTGACCGAGATCGGCGAAGAAGGCTTCTCCGCCCAGTTCGCCGAGCAGCATGCCGACCAGGAGGCCGAATTCCTCGCCTGCATCGATGAACGCGGCTACGGCGAATGGGAGTTCGACGGTTACGGCGGACTCCCGGTCTGGGACTACCTCAACCTGGTCTACGGCCAGCCCTATGGCCTGCCGAGCGATCCTGAGGTCACTCCCGAACTGACGGACGAAGCCGAGGACACCGAGGACCCCGTCGCGTACGAGTTCGCAATGGCCCTCGACTTCGCCGAATGCGCCGAGAGCGAAGGCCTGCGCGACGTCGAGGACGAGTGGGCCCACATGTACGCCGACCCGCTCCTCGAACGTGAGACCGAGCTCTACGCCTGGGAAAAGCAGATCGAGGAATACCTCGCCAACGCCCAGGCTTACATCGCCGGCTGACGCGGGCCCTGCGAAGGCGATCCGGCCTACAGGGGGACTGGCGCCCCAGCGGTGCGACTCGCCGACGGCTGTCGGGGCCGGCCGGCCGGTGTCAATCGCCTTCGACGGCCGCTTTCAATCCGTTCAGCAGCGTCTCCCACATGCCTCGGGAGTGCTCGGCCTCCGCCTCGCTGCCGTTGTTGTCCTGGCTCATCCGGACACCGGTCGTCGGGCCGCGGTCGTCGAGTTCGTAGGTGAGCGTGTGGTAGTTCTCGGGCCGGTCCTCCTGGCCGCTCAGCGGGCTGAAATGCGTGACCTTCAGCCGCCGGCCCGCCTCGACCTCGAGGATCTGGCCGCGGTCCTCGTACTCCCTGCCCTCGTAGACGCCCTTCCAGACGATCGGGCTGCCGGGCTGCCAGTCCGTCACGACCTCCGTATCGAACATGAAGCGCCGGATCAGCTCCGGATCGGTCAGCGCGGCCCACACCCGCGCCGCGGGCGCGTCGATCTCGATCTCAGCGGTTGCCACATAGCCGGTCATCGTCGACCTCCGAATCAGGTGATGACCCGAGCGTATGCAGCGCCCCGCGGCACCGCTTGTAGAAAGGCGACTTCGGCCGCCCTTCCGACATGCGAAAGGCGGGCCGCGTCTGCGGCCCGCCTTTCGGGGTGTTTCTGAATTCGGTCTGCGGTGTCTAGCGCTTGTTGAACTTCTTCTTCGCGATCACGTAGCCGAGCAGCGCCAAGGCCAGCGACCAGCCGATCGTCAGGGCCAGTTCCTTGCCCTCGACCGCGGTGCCGGACAGGAGGCTGCGGGTCACCTCGATGAACGGGGTGAAGGGCTGGTACTCGGCGAAGTAGCGGACCACGGTCGGCATCGAGTCGGTGGGGACGAAGCCGGAGCCGAGGAACGGCAGGAGGATCAGGAACATCGGCGTGTTGGAGGCGGTCTCGACGCTGTCGGCGGAGATGCCGAGGGCGACGGTGAGCCAGATGAGGCCGAAGCCGATCAAAGCGATCACGCCGACCAGGCCGAGCCAGTCGAGGGCGGACGCCTCGGGGCGGTAGCCGATGGCGACCGCGACGCCGAGGACCGCGGCGACGCACAGGAACACCTGGATCAGCGAGCCGAGCACGTGCCCGGTGAGGACCGAGACCCGGGCGATCGACATGGTGCGGAACCGGTCGATGATCCCCTGGGTCATGTCCATGGCGACCCCGATCGCGGTGCCCTGCACGACGGCGGCGATGGACGAGATCAGGATGCCGGGCGTCACGTAGAAGAGGTAGGCCTCCCGGCCGCCGGTCACACCGCCGAGGCCGTTGCCGAGGGTGCCGCCGAAGACGTAGACGAACAGGAGCAGGAGGACCACCGGCATGCCGACGAGCATGATCGTCAGCGACGGGTACCGCTGCATGTGCTTGAGCTGGCGCCGGAGCATGGTGGAGGTGTCGGACAGGGTGTAGGCGAGGGTGCTCATGGGAGTTCTCCTTGTGGGGCTTGCGAAGCGGTTCGGGGCGGTGGTGGGCTAAGCGGCGGTGGGGTGGCCGGTGAGGGAGAGGAAGACGTCGTCGAGGTCGGGCGTGTGGACGGTCAGCTCGTCGACGTCCACGCCCTCGCGGTCGAGGGTGTCGAGGACCTTGCGCAGCGACTGGACGGAGCCGTCCGAGGGGACGAGGACCTGGAGCTTGTCGCCGTCCGAGCCGGAGGCGTTCAGGACCCGCACGGTCCGCTCGACCTGGTCGGCGCGCTGCAGGCGCAGCTTGATGTGGCCGCCGGGGACCAGGCGCTTGAGCTCCTCGGGCGTGCCCTCCGCGACGAGCTTGCCGCCGTCGAGGACCGCGATCCGGTCGGCCAGCTCGTCGGCCTCCTCCAGGTACTGGGTGGTCAGGAAGATCGTGGTGCCGCCCTGGACCAGCTCGCGGATGCTCGACCACACGGTCCGGCGCCCGCCCGGGTCGAGGCCGGTCGTCGGCTCGTCCAGGAAGATGACCTTCGGGTCCCCCATGAGGCACATGGCGATGTCGAGGCGGCGCTTCATGCCGCCGGAGTAGGTGGACGGCACGCGCTTGGCGGCCTCCACGAGATCGAAGCGCTCCAGCATCTCCTCGGTGCGGCGCTTGGTCTCCCGCTTGCCCAGGTGGTGCAGGCGGCCCATGAGCTGGAGGTTCTCGCGGCCGGTCATGAGGGTGTCGACGGCCGCGAACTGGCCGGTGACGCCGATGGCCTTGCGCACCTCGTCGGCGTCGTCCGCCACGCTGTGGCCCCGGACGAAGGCCTCGCCCCCGTTGGCGGGGATGAGGGTCGTCAGGATGTTCACCGTGGTGGTCTTGCCGGCGCCGTTGGGGCCGAGCAGGGAGAAGATGGTCCCTTCCGGGACGGCGATGTCGATGCCGCCGAGCACGGCGTTGTCGCCGTAGGACTTGGAGAGGTTGCGGGCTTCGATCGCGAGAGGCTTGGGGGCGTTCATGGTTCCTCGTTTCGTTCTTGCTGGTCCGGCTCCGGTTCGGGGTTCCTCGCCGGGCATGTGAGCAACTGTCGTCGGGGCCGCTGACACGGCGCTGACATATTCCTGACGCGTCGTCGGCTCGGCTGTAAGCGAGCGCGGCGGCGGGTAGAGCGTGAGCAGTGTCCCGAGGTCGAGCACGGGTGCACTCCGTTCTTATCTGTGCTAAATGGACAGACGATGGACGGAGTCCCGCCCGTCGTGACCGCGGTCGTGAAGGCGCGTCAAGGCACGCCGGCGGGCGGCAGGGGTCGTTCAGAGGGCGCGGTCGACCACCGGCACTGGTCCGGGACGGTTCGGGATGCGGCGGGCTAGATGTCGAGGTCCTGCACCGGCGGCGCCTCGGCGCTGGCGGCGACCATCGAGTACAACTCGGCCGGGATCTTGGCCTTGAGCTCTTCGAGCGTCTCGACCACTTCGAGGAAGGCCTCCCCGGTCGACGCGCCGAAGACCTGCTCGCCGAGGCCGAGCATCTTCCTCCAGCCGGTCTCGTCGGTCATCTGCACGTAGTCCGGCGTCTTCTCGGTGTGGACGACGAACTTGCCCGACTTGGCGCGGTAGACGCGGTAGATCTCGGCCGTCTTGTTGTCCGACCGGATCCACTCGCCGAGCTTCACGCCGGTGAAGCGCTGGCGCTGGCGCTTGCGGCCGGTGCCCGGGCCGACCCGCACGGTGATCTCCTCGTAGCCCTCGAGCCGGCCCTCCTCGGCGTCGACGTAGCGCTTGAGCGCCATCGAGATGGCCTTGGAGAGGTTGCCGCCCGCGAGCTCCTGCGCCCTCGTGTAGAGCTCCAGGTCCTTGTCGGCGACGTAGATCGTCTTGTTGGGCATATCGGCATCTTAACCTCCTTCCAGGGGTGCTCCTCGGTATACGTAGAGACTATACGTATACGTAGACACTTGGCAAGTCCGGTCCCCGCATTGCCTCCGGCCACGCGAAAGGGCGGCCCCGCGGATCATCCGCAAGGCCGCCCTTTCGGGGTCTTGAGCTGCGCTTACACGCCTTTCTGAGCCGCCAGCTGCGTCAGCTGGGCCTTCACGGTCTCGGCCACATCGCCGCCGGCGGTCGGCAGCGAGAACCGGATCGTCGAGTTCAGGTCGGGAGCCAGCAGCTCCGCCGAGTTGTCGGCCGCGAAGACCACGTCGGTGTTCGCCTCGCCCACCACGAAGACGACCTCCAGCTCGCGGATGCGCTCGTGGAACTCGCCCTCGGTCGCCCAGAACTCGACCTCCTGGTAGAACGGCACGGTCGCGCCCTGGATCGTGCCGAGCTCCAAGTCGGTCTCCTGGAACGCGAAGCCAAGGGCCTCAAGCGCTTCCCAGACCGCCTTGTGCACCGGCAGCGCCTCCACGGTGAGCCAGTCCAGATCGCCCTTGTCGAAGGCCTGGTCCAGGTTCAGGTGCGTCGAGACGCCGAGCTTCATGCCGCCCACCAGCGGGCGCACGTCCACATTGTTGAACGGCGTCTCCCAAGGCACCTGCACCTCGAACGCGATCGGGTGCGCCGTGCCCTTCGCCAGGTCGAACTTGCCCGAGACCTCGGCCTTGAAGTAGTCGTGCACCGCGCCGGCCGCGTCCTCGCCCTTGCTGTCGTCCTCGACCAGGGCGGTGAACTCGATCTCGACGCTCTCCACCGCGGCGTCCACTTCGGCGCCGGAGATGCGCACCTCGCCCTTGAGGGTCCCGCCCGGCACGACGTGCTTGTCGTGCAGGAGCGTGTCGACTTGGATGCCACTACCGAGAATGGCCTTGAGCTTGCTGAACACCATTGGGGCGGTTCCTTTCGGGGAGGATCGCGGGTACTACGAGGAACACGGACAGGGGCATGCGCATCGTATCCCGAAAGCCCAGGCCACCGTGTGACAGCTACCCGACGGCGCGTCCACCGCGGTGGGGCGCAAAGGGAACCAAACGGTCCCGGAGTCGAACTCTTCTGGCCCCGAAGGGAACTACTCGCCCCCGTGCTTCTGCACGACCGGGATCGCCGGATCGCCGGGGGAGAGTTTCAGCCCCTCCCAAGGGATCGAGATGAGCCGCTGGCGCAGCAGCTCCCGCGACTCTTCCAACGTCGCCTGCTCCACGAGCTCGCCGCCGCGGAACAGCGGCACCTGCAGCAGCTTGTCGCCCGGCATCGACTCGGGTTCCCCCTGGGACACCACGACCTCCTCGACCGCCGTCCCCGTGGGCTTGTGGCGGCGCACCGCGATCTTGCGACCCCCGTTGGTGCCCTTGTGCTCCGAACGCTTCGCGACCGGGCGGCCCTCCACTTCGACCAGCTTGTACACCAGCTGCGCCGTAGGCGCACCCGAGCCGACCACCACTGCCGTGCCCGCCCCGTAGATGTCCACAGGGGCCGCGGCGAGCGCCGCGATCGAGAACTCGTCGAGATCTCCGGAGACGACGATCTTCGTGTCGTGCGCGCCCAACTCGTCCAGCAGCTCGCGGGCCCCGGTCGCCATCACGTCGAGGTCGCCCGAGTCGATCCGGATGGCGCGCAGGCGAGGACCGGCCACCGCGATCGCATTGCGGATGCCCTGCGTGATGTCGTACGTGTCCACCAGCAGCGTCGTCTCGGTGCCGAACGCCGTCGATCTGCGCCTCGAACGCCTCGATCTCGGACTTGTGCAGCAGCGTGAACGCGTGGGCGCTCGTACCCGAGGTCGGCACCCCGTAGCGGCGCCCGGCCTCCAAGTTGGAGGTGGCCACGAACCCGGCCAGGTACGCCGCGCGCGACGCGGCGATCGCGGCGGCCTCATGCGTGCGGCGCGAACCCATCTCCAGGATCGGCCGGCCGCGCGCGGCCGTCACCATGCGGGCGGCGGCGCTGGCGATCGCGCTGTCGTGGTTGAGGATCGAGAGGGTCAGGGTCTCCAGGAGCACGCACTCGGCGAACGTCCCGGTGACGGTGACGATCGGGGAGCCGGGGAAGTACAGCTCGCCCTCGGCGTAGATGTCGATGTCGCCCTTGAAGCGGTAGTCGGCGAGCCATTCGGCCGTGGACTGCTTGACGACACCGCGGGAGGTGAGGTCCTCGAGGTCGCTGTCCTCGAAGCGGAAGCGCTCGATCGCCTCGGAGAGGCGGCCGATCCCGGCGACCACGCCGTAGCGGCGGCCGGTGGGCAGGCGGCGACCGAACACCTCGAACACGCACGGCAGGCCGGCGGTGCCGTCGCGGAGGGCCGCCTCGAGCATCGTGTACTCGTAGTGGTCGGTGTACAGGGGCGTGCGGGGGAGCGTGACGGACATACCGGTGAGCGTAATGCACCTCCGAACCCCGCGGGCCCCGTGAGCGAGCGGTGCTCACACGCGCGCGATTTATTCCCTCCCGTCGCAGGTCGCGAGCCTTGTCTCACGCTCTGAGCGAGGGGTTCTGGCCACGTAGCGTCGCGTGTACGCTTGCTTGCGTGTTGCGGATCGCGCATGAACTGGTCGAGGCGATGGTCGCGCACGCCCGGGCTGACCACCCCGACGAGGCGTGCGGCCTCATCGCGGGCCCCGAGGGCACGGGAGAGCCGAAGAGGCACCTCCCGATGATCAACGCTGCCCGCTCCACCACCTTCTACGAGTTCGACGCGGAAGAGTGGAAGCAGGTCTACGACCAGATGTGGGACAACGACGAGGAAGTCGTCGTGGCCTACCACTCGCACACCCACACCGAGGCCTACCCCTCGCGCTCCGACGCTGGGATCGCCTCGCAGCTGGGACTGCCCGGCGCGCACTACGTGCTGGTGACGACGAAGGACCCCGAGATCGCCGAGGTCCGGTCGTTCCGCATCGCCGACGAGGTCGTCACCGAGGAGCCCATCGAGGTCACCGGCGCGCCCGAGGCGGTGCAGAGCTACAAGTTCGCCCACACCCCCGACTCGACGGTCTACGACTGTTCCTGAGTTCTCGCCGAGGCCCGCGGGCCCCGGCATTCGCCATGCGGTTCCACTGCGCGTCACACACATCGAAGGCCCCTGCCGGGCTGTTCAGAGAGTAAAAGGAAATCCACTATGTCCGTTGAAGTCCGCGTCCCCACCATCCTGCGCACCCACACCGGTGGCCAGAAGATCGTCACCGGTGAGGGCGACACCCTCGCGAAGCTCTTCGACGACCTCGACTCGTCGCACACCGGCCTCAAGGGCCGCGTCGTGACCGACGAGGGCTCGCTGCACCGCTTCGTCAACGTCTACATCAACGACGAGGACGTGCGGTTCATCGGCGGCCTCGACGCCCCGCTCGCCGACGGCGACTCGGTCACCATCCTCCCCGCCGTCGCCGGCGGCATGTAGTTCGGAGAAGGGACTGAAGCCGTGGCACGCTTCACGGACATCACCGCGACCCTCGGCGACACGCCGCTGGTCGGACTGCCGCGGCTCTCGCCCTCGCCCGACGTCCGGCTGTGGGCGAAGCTCGAGGGCGTGAACCCGACCGGCTCGGTCAAGGACCGCGTGGCCGCCAAGATGATCGAGGCCGCCGAGGACGACGGGCTCCTCAAGCCCGGCGCGACCATCCTCGAACCGACCTCGGGCAACACCGGCATCGCCGTGGCGATGCTGGCGCGGCGCAAGGGCTACAAGCTCGTGGCGGTCATGCCCGAGAACACCTCCCTAGGAGCGGCGGCAGCTGCTGACCGCGTTCGGGGCGGAGATCGTGTTCTCCCCGGCCGCGGGCGGCTCGAACGCGGCCGTCGCGAAGGCCCGGGCTGATGGCGGCCGAGCGTCCCGACCTGGGTGATGCTCAACCAGTACGCGAACCCGGCCAACGCGGCCGCGCACTACGAGGGCACCGGCCCTGAGCTGCTGCGCGACCTGCCCGAGATCACGCATTTCGTGGCCGGGCTCGGGACCACCGCCACGCTCATGGGCGTGGGCCGCTACCTGCGCGAGCAGGCGCCGGGCGT
Source organism: uncultured Actinomycetota bacterium (assembly GCA_963740955.1). Lineage (GTDB taxonomy): Bacteria > Actinomycetota > Actinomycetes > Mycobacteriales > Micromonosporaceae > Glycomyces. The sequence goes on along the minus strand of CAVUGC010000019.1, from coordinate 443,154 downwards.
GCAGATCGTGGCGGCCGAGCCGCGGTACGGCGAGCTCGTGTACGGGCTGCGGAACCTCGACGAGGGGTTCGTGCCGGAGCTGTACGACGAGAAGGTGCTCGACCGGCGCTCTCGAGCGTCGGCACCGAAGACGCGCTGCGGCGCACGCGCGAGATCCTGAACGAGGAGGGCCTGTTCGTGGGGCTCTCCGCGGGCGCGGTGCTGCACGCGGGGATCGCGCTGGCGCGCGAGGCCGCGAAGGCCGGCCGGAGCGCGGACATCGCGCTGCTGGTCGCCGACGGCGGCTGGAAGTACCTGTCGACGGGCGCTTACTCGGACGGGCTGGACGACGCGGCGAACGCGCTGGACGGCCAGGTCTGGGCCTAGAGACAACGAACGGCCGGGCCCGCGCGAAAGCGCGGGCCCGGCCGTTCGCCGTTTCCGGTTCGGGCGGTGTGGGCCGCACTCATGCAGTGCGATCTTGAGCGGTCCTCAGTGGCTTGCTAGCCTGGCCGCATGAGTTCCGGCAAGCTCCGCACCTTCACTCGCGGCAAGGCCGAAAGCCTGCCCCAGCAGGGTGCGGCACCTCAGGCCGATGCGTGGCAGGTCGCCGCGCCGCAACCGAAAGCGTCCCCGAAGAAACTCGGCGCCGCTCTCCTGGCCGGCCGCGCGGCCTCCAACCGCACCGACGCCCCTGACGCCACCGATGCCGGCCAGGACGCCTCGTTCAGCAGCGTCGTGGGCACCGCGGCCGCCAACAGCGCCATCAGCGGCCCGATCGCCTCGCCCCAGCCCGAGAAGCCCGCGGTCCGGCTCCGACGCCTCGCGGGCGTCGCCTCCTGGGCCCTCGCGCTCGTGCTCGCCGGGGTCGCCTCCGCGATCGTCGGCCTCTTCCAGATCTACGGCGACGGCCCCGCCTGGTTCACGCCCGCGTTCATCTCCTGCGGCGTGGTCGGCATGCTCCTCGCGATGATGGCGTTCGCGACCGTGCGCTTCCGCGGTGTGCCGTGGATGTTCATGGCCGCCTCCTCCATCACCCTCCTCGCCGCGTTCGTGATGCTCCGGCTCGCTTAGCGCCCGCCGCACGGCATCGCGGCAGACCTCCCACCCAGAGTGGGCAAGGAAAGGATGCGCCGCCTCCACTCTCACGCTCGAGTCCGACAGCAGCGCCGTTCCGCCACCGTTCGTGTGGCGATCGCCACCCTGTCATTTTGACGACATTCCCGTGACGAGCAGGCGCGCGCACGGCCCGAATGGACGTACGCTCGGAGCCCATGAACGACGCGCCCATCGGGATCTTCGACTCCGGTGTCGGAGGCCTGACCGTCGCCCGATCGATCAGCGAACTGCTGCCCGCCGAGCGACTCGTCTACGTCGGCGACACCGCCCACGTCCCGTACGGTCCCCGGCCCATAGCCGAGGTCCGCAAGCTTTCGCTCGACGTCTGCGACCACCTGGTCGAACAGGAGGTCAAGGCGCTCGTGGTGGCCTGCAATTCCGCTTCGGCGGCGAGCCTGGCCGATATCCGCGACCGCTACGACATCCCGGTCGTCGAGGTGATCCGGCCCGCCGTGCGCCGCGCCGTCTCCACGACGCGCTCCGGCCGGGTCGGGGTCATCGGGACGGTCTCCACGATCTCTTCGGGCGCTTACCTGGACGCTTTCAACGCCGTCCCGGACGTCAAGGTGACCGCGGTCGCCTGCCCGGCGTTCGTGGATTTCGTGGAACGCGGTGTGACAACCGGCCGACAGCTCCTGGGCCTCGCCCAGGGGTACCTTGAGCCGCTACAGCAGTCCGACGTCGACACGGTCGTGTTGGGCTGCACCCACTATCCGCTGTTGTCGGGTCTCATAGGACTGGTGATGGGAGAGGACGTGACACTGGTGAACTCCGCGAGCGAATGCGCTCGCGAACTCTACCGGGTGCTGACCGAACACGACCTCCTGGCCGCCCGCACCGAGCCCGCCGAGCACCGGTTCCTCGCGACCGGCGACCCGGAGGCCTTCACCAGAACCGCCAGGCGGTTCCTGGGAAACCTGTTCCCGAACGCGGCGGCGGCCGGAATGGACAAGGTGGAACTGCCATGAAACTGACGGTTATCGGATGCGCCGGCTCGTTCCCGGCACCCGACACGCCCTGCTCGGCCTACCTGGTCGAAGCGGGGGGCTACCGGCTGCTGATCGACTTCGGCACCGGATCGCTCGGTGAGCTGCAGAAGCACCTCGACCCGCATTTGATCGACGCGGTCATCGTCACCCACCTGCACGCCGACCACTTCTTCGACGCGTGCGCGTACGCCGTGATGCGCCGCTACGCCTCCGACGCGCCGGGCCACCCGCTGCCGATGTACGGCCCCACCGGGGTCGCCTCGCGCATCGTCGCCGCCTACGGCGGGCAGGGCGAGCTGTGCCACCCGTCGATGCGCGACGTCTACGACTTCCAGGAGCTCTCGCCCGGCACCTTCGACCTGGGTCCGCTCACCGTCACCGTCGACCGGGTCGCGCACCCGGTGGAGACCTACGGGGTCCGCGTCGAGCACGCCGGCTCCTCGCTGGCCTACACCTCCGACTCCGGGCCCTGCCAGGCGCTCGAGTCCCTCGCGACCCACTGCGACGTGCTGCTCGCCGAGGCCTCCTATCTGGAGGGGCGCGACAATCCGAAGGACGTGCACCTCACCGGCAAGGAAGCGGGGGAGTACGCCACGAAGTCCGGGGCCGCCCGCCTGCTCCTGACCCACCTCGTCGAGCCGTGGAACTCCCGCGACCGCACCCTCGAAGAGGCGCAGGCCGCCTACGCGGGACCGGTCGACGTGGTCCGTCCCGGCCAGATCTACGAGTTCTGAGCCGCGAGCGGGACACGAGTTCCGCACTGCGCCTTTCGAACCGAGCGTCATTACCGCGCCGAAGACGCTCGGCGCCACCGCTTCGCGCCTCTTTTGGCACGTTCTCGGGATACGGCTGTTGCACGGGGGCCGTAGCGTCGAAGGATGTCGAGCGATGCCACCCCCCAGCCGTACCAGGGCGACGCCCAACCGCCGCCCCGGGCGCTTACCCGCCGCCGGGCGCTACCAGCCCCCGCCCGGCGCCTACGGCAGCAGCAACCGCCTCCGGCCGACCAGCCGCAGCCCTTTGTGGAGCAGGGCGTCCCGTTGCAGCCCGCGGGCGGCGGCCAGCCGCCGTACCTCCCGCCGGGCGCGTACACGCCGGTCCCGGTGCCCCCGTCCGGATCCGCGCGGGTCGCGGCCCCAAGATCGCCGTCGCCGCGATCCTCTCCGTCGTGCTCCTGGCCGCCGTCGGCGCGGTCGTCCTCTTCAAGTTCGTGCTGGTCAACGGCCCGGACCCGTCCGAGAGCTTCCCGGCCTCCGCTTCGATGTACATGGAGGTCAACCTCGACCCCTCCTTCGACCAGACGCCGAAGCTGCTCGAGCACCTGAGCAAGTTCGACGACCTGGACTACGACTCCACCGACGACATGCTCGCCGATCTCCTCGAAGAGTCCGGCCTCGAAGGCGTGGACGCCGAAGAGGACCTCTCCTCCTGGCTCGGCAACCGCCACGGCATGGCCATGTGGCAGCACGACGACCAGCCGTACGCGGTGGTCAGCCTCGCCAGCACCGACGCGAACGCCGCCGAGGACGGCCTCGCGAAGATCCGCGCCGCCGCCGACGCGGAAGAGGACCAGATGGCCTACACCGTCGAGGACGACCACGTCCTCATGGTCGTGGGCGAGACCGGCGCGGCCGATGCGCTCGCCGCCGCCGAGAGCGAAGCCGGCTCCGCGCCGCTCGCCTCCTCCGAGGCCTATGAGGACGCCCGCGGGTGGCTCAACGGCGACCAGCTCGTCACTTACTGGGTCGACATGGACGCCGTCGCCGAACTCGCCGAGATGACCGGCGACGACGACATGGCGGCCCTGAAGGACCTCTACTCAGGACAGATGATCGCCGGTCTCTCCGCATTCGACGAGGGCTTCGAGCTCAATTACCGCCTCTTCGGCCAAGAGGACCCGTGGACCGGCTCCGAGGACCTCATGGCCTCCATGGGCGAGATGCCGGCCTCCGACTTCGCCGCCTCCGCTTACGTGCCCGAGAACATCGGCGACTACGTCGGCGAATGGCTCGGCCTGTTCGAGGGCTACTTCTACGGGACCAGCGTCGAGGCCGACGCCGTGGAGCCCGCGGACGCCGCGCCGCTCACCGACGCCGAGTACACCGAGTACAACGAACTCCTGGCGCAGTACACGGCCGGGACCCTCAGCGCCGAAGACGAGACCCGCTTCTGGGAGCTCGACGATCGCTACTGGATGTACGGCACCGAGGACGACCCCTACGAGTACGAAGAGGACTCCTACGACTACGGCCCCGATTTCGAAGAGATCGAGACCCAGGTCAACGAGGTCACCGAACTCCTGGCCGGCTCCAGCCTCTCCGTCGCCGGCAACTTCGACTCCGAACAGGACGTGGACCCCGAGTCGCTGTACTTCTCGGCCCAGCTCGCCGACGACCGCGCGCAGGAACTCGAGGACCTCATCAACGAGTGGTCCGACGGCCAGGCCCTGCCCGAAGGCGCCACAGTGGAAGGCTCCGAGTTCTCCTACAGCGGCTCCGCCGTCAGCTCGGACACCCTCGACGACGACACCCGGTTCCGCAACTTCGCCGATGTCGCCCCGAACAACGCCGCCCTCGCGCTCTGGGTCGACCTGGGCGCGGCCGCCGAGACCTATCCCGACGACTTCGAAGGCGCCGAACCGCTTTCGGCCCTCGCCTGGGCTCACGGCAGCGACGGCGGCGACGGCACCGGCGTCGTCCGCCTCTACCTGAAGGATTAACCGATCACCGACGGGATCGGTCGCGCTAGGCTCGATGGCGTGACCGATCCCGTTCTGCGTACTCTCCAGGCCCGCTGGCCCGCCGAGGAGCGGCTGGTGGCGGAGCCCGATTCGGTCCGCACCCCGTTCCAGCGCGACCGCGCCCGCATCCTGCACTCCGCCGGTTTCCGGCGCCTCGCCGACAAGACCCAGGTCCACACCGCCGGGACCGACGACTTCCTGCGCACCCGCCTCACCCATTCCCTCGAGGTCGCCCAGATCTCCCGCGAGATGGGCTCGGCGCTCGGCTGCGACCCCGACGTGGTCGACGTCGCAGGACTCGCCCACGATCTCGGCCACCCGCCGTTCGGGCACAACGGCGAAGACGCCCTCCACGAGGTCGCCGGTCCCTGCGGCGGTTTCGAAGGGAACGCCCAGACCCTGCGCGTCCTCGCCCGCCTCGAAGCGAAGGTGATCGACGCCGACGGCGCATCGGTCGGCCTCAACCTCACCCGCGCCTCCCTCGACGCGACCTGCAAATATCCGTGGAGGCCCGCGAAGGCGTGCGGAAGTTCGGCGTCTACGAGGACGACCGCGCCGTCTTCGAATGGGTCCGCGGCGGCGCCCCCGAAGGCGTGAAGTGCCTTGAGTCCCAGGTCATGGACTGGTCAGACGACGTGGCGTATTCGGTCCACGACGTCGAGGACGGCCTCCACGGCGGCTACATCAACCTCGCGAAGCTCATGCGCGACGCCGAGGAGCAGGCCGCGGGTCTGCGAGGCCGCCGTAGGCCGCTACTCCGACGAGTCCCCGGCCGCCCTGGGCGAAGCCCTGCGGGACCTCTTGCACGGACCCCGTCCTGGCAGGCGCTCCACGACTACGACGGTTCGTTCGGCGCGATGGTCGCGCTCAAGAACTTCACCTCGACCATGGTGGGCCGCTTCGTGAACGCCGCCGCCCTCGCCACGACGGACCGCTTCGGCGACGGTCCGCCTGCACCGCTACGACGCCGACCTCGTCGTCCCCGAACGCGAACGCGTCGAATGCGCCCTGCTCAAAGGCATCGCCTGGCGCTACGTGATGGGCCCCGCAGGACGGACGAGTCCTGGTACACCCGCCAGCGCGAGATCCTCCAGGATCTCGTGGCGCTCCTATGCGACCGGGGTGCGGAGGCGATGGAGCCGATGTTCGCCGAACTCTGGCACCGCGCCGCCGACGACGCCGTGAAACTCCGCGTCGCCATCGACCAGGTCGCGTCCCTGACGGACGCCTCAGTAGAAGCCTGGCACAAGCGCCTCACCGCCTGAGCGCGAGAAAAATTGTTCAGCCTGGCGTGTCCTCCCTGATGTCGGCTACCGTCGTATGTACATTCGGCAACATGGCATACACAAAGGGAGGTGCAGTCATGACTCGCACCATGATTGATCTCGACGACGAACTGCTGGCCGAAGTGAGCAAGGCGCTCGGTACCTCCACCAAGAAGGAGACCGTGAATACCGCGCTCCGCGAGGTTCTGGAGACCCGTCGGCGGGCGATGGCATTGACAAGGCTCCGTGCGCTTGTAGAGGACGGCGCTATCGACTCAGAGCTCTTCGAAGACAAGAAGAACTACCGTCGATGAGCCCGGCCCGCTATCTCATCGATACAAGCGCGCTCGCGAAACTGCTGCGCGGCAACGGCGAAATGCATGGATGGGACCGAGCCGCGGAGGCTGGGCTCATCGCGCTTTGCGACACCGTCGAGCTGGAATACCTCTATGGTGCCCGATCGCTGGACGACCGAAATTCGATTGTGGCCGTTTTCAACGGCATGTTCGGGTGGGTCTCGGCCGACGATCGGATGTTTCGTCGGGCGCTCGAGGTCCAGGAGAAGCTCACCCGTCGTGGGGAGCATCGCAGCGCCGGGGCTGCTGATCTGCTGATCGCCGCCACTGCGGAGCTTCATGACCTCACGCTGATCCACCGAGACCATGACTTCGAATGTGTCGCCACTGTGACCGGTCAGCCGATCGAGTGGTTCGGGCCGAAGCGCGGGGAGTTACTCGACGGCGTCTTTCGAAGTCCGCTTGCGGAAGATCAGGTCGAAGATGTCCCGGTCGGCCTTGACGCCGCGGCGTTCGAACTTCGTGACCGGGCGGTGGTCGGGGCGTGGGGCGTAGCCTTCGGCGGTGTTCTCGAAGGCCGGTTCGGCGGTGAGGACTTCCAGCATCTGCTCGGCGTAGTCGGCGATGTCGGTGGCGCAGTGGACGACCCCGCCGGGACGCAGCAGGCCGGCCATGGTCTTGACGTGCTCGGCCTGGATGATGCGGCGCTTGTGGTGGCGCTTCTTCGGCCACGGGTCGGGGAAGTACACCCGGATCTCGTCGAGCGCCTCGGGAGCGAGGCCCTCCCACAGCAGCGGCAGCGCATCGCCCTGGTAGATCCGCAGGTTGTCGAGGCCGCGTTCTTCGGCGCGGTCCATGAGGTCGGCGATGCCCTGCGGGTAGACCTCGACGGCCAGCAGATCGCGGCCGCGGTCGGCATCGCCCATCGCGGCGGCGGCCTCGCCGTTGCCCGAGCCGATCTCCAAGATCACCGGGGCGGTGCGGCCGAACAGCTTCGCGAAGTCGACCCGGCCGTCTCCGGGCTGCCACTCCAGGCCGTAGCGCGGCCACAGGCGCGCGAAGGCCTCGTCGTGGCGGGGCTTGTTGCGTCCCTGGCGGAAGTTGAACGTCAGGATGTGGCGGTGCTGGGATTCCTCATCAGGCATAACCGCGCAAGTCTAGCCGCAGGCCGGACGTGATCCAGCTCAGCGTTCGAGCTTCGCCGGGGCCTCGTAGGAGCGGCCGCGAACGCCCGCGGGGCCTTCCTGCCGCCTCGGGTCGGGCCGCGGCGGCGGGGCGGGCTTCTCGTCCAGCGAGCCGTCCTCAAAGAGGTACGACTCGCGGTTCTGGGCCTCGTCGTCATCAGCGTCGTCGCCGTCGGGCTGCTCGGGGACGTAGGTGGGCGGGCCCACCTCTTCGTGCTCGGGTTCGGCCGTGATCATCGCCTTCGGCTTGCGCCAGCGGCGCCGCTTGGCGCGGTCGCGCAGGAAGTAGACGTAGCCGCCGAGGGCCAGCGTCGAAAGGCCCGCGCCGATCCAGAAGCCCGGCCCGGCGACGACGACGCCGGCGAGTTCGAGCACGGTAAGGGCGATGAGCACGTAGAGAATGCGGCGGTGACGCCGCCGCCACCATTCGGCGCGCATTTGCCGGAGCCTGGCCTGCTCGTGCATCTCGGGGTCCTCGCCGGTGTACGACTCGTCGGTCTCCAACCGTACCGAGTCGCCGCGGCGCGTGCCGCGCCGCTCCCACCCGCGTGAGTTCGTTTGGGCCCGAACGCCTTGGCCGTCCATGAGATCGTCAATGGATATGTCTGATTCGTCTGGGTTGTCCGTGTGGAGTGCCACGGTCTCATGTGAAGTGGGACGGGAGGGGCGGTGGCCTTCGCGGTCGAGCACGCGAGCGTCGGAGGAGGACCTGTCGGCGATCATGCGCTCGTCGGGGTCGTATCGGCGCACCAGTGCCGGGGTCAGTGCCAGTAGCGCTGTCGCGGCCAGAAGCGCCAGTAGGACCGATGCGGGCATCGCTCACCTCTTTGCGTCGTCGTAGGCCCCGGATGCGTTAGCAAACTGTACGCAATGGCCTGACGTATTTCCGACAGTTGCCTGGAACCCGGGCGGGAAGTCCCAATACGATTACGCCTGGTCACAATCACATCACAAACCATGGTTATGCCGCAGTTTTGCCCTAAACTCGCTGCAATGTCCAGTTCGCCGGAAGGTTGCCCAAACGGCGTACCGGGCGCAACTTGCGGCGAACCCGATCGTTAGCCAAAGAGACCGAGAAATCCTCTGCTCGAAGCACGCGTCTCGCCCAAGAGCAATAGCCGAGCCCCCCGATCGTACGAACTCGGCGCAACCTGGAAGGAGCACCGGCGAACGATGCCCGAAACCGTCCCCGCCGGCGATTCCCGCGGTGTGAGCACCAGCCCCGAACCCGGACTCGACGACACCCCCGAAACCCGCTCCGACCCCGAACTCATCGCCGCCACCCGAAGCGGCGACACCACCGCGTACGCCGTGCTCTACGAGCGCCACGTGCACTCGGCCCGCCGCCTCGCCCGCATCCTCTCACGCGACCCCGCCGGCGCCGACGACCTCGTCTCCGAGGCCTTCGCCAAACTCCTCCACACCTTCCGCGAAGGCGGCGGCCCCGACCTCGCCTTCCGCCCCTACATGCTCCAGACCCTCCGCAACAACTTCTACGACCGGCTGCGCCGCGACAAGAAGGTCGAGTTCACCGACGACCTCACCGAGCACGACTCCGGCGAGATCTACGTGGACCCCGCCGTCGAGGGCCAGGAACGGCGCTACGCCGCCCTCGCCTTCGGCAAGCTCCCCGAGCGCTGGCGGATGGTCTTGTGGCACACCGAGGTCGAGGAGGACTCCCCGGCCAAGATCGCCACCATGCTCGGCATGACCCCCAACGGGGTCTCCGCGCTCGCGTACCGCGCGCGCGAGAAGCTGCGCCAGAACTACCTGAGCGAGCACGCGGCCGACTCGCCGCGCGAGGAATGCCGCTGGACGGTCGACCGGATCGGCGCGCGGGTGCGCGGCAAGCTCGGCGAACGCGACGTGTCGAAAGTAGACGATCATCTCGATTCGTGCGTCACCTGCAATCTGCTGTACGCCGAGCTCACCGAGTTGAACTCGGGTCTGCGCGGGGTGGTCGCGGGCGTCCTGCTCGGCGCCGCCGCCGGTCCGTACATCGCGGCGGGCGTGGTCTCGGCCGCCGGCCTCGCGTTCGGCGGCGCGTTCGCGGTGATCTTCATGCCGTTCAAGGCGGTCGCGAACTGGATCCGCCGGATCGTGCAGCGGCTCGGCACCAAGGGCACCGCTGCCACCGGCACCGCTGTGGCGGTGGCCGCCGCGGTGGCGGTCTTCGCGCTCACCTCGGGTGAGGAGGAGCAGGAACCGCAGTCCGTGCCGGACGAGTCGGTGGTCGAACCCGCCGACCCGGGGGAGGAGCCGGCGGAACCCGGCCCCATGCCGCCCGACCCCGACCCCGATCCGCAGGACCCTGCGGAACCCGAACCGGCACCGGGCGAGGAGCCCGCGAATCCCGCGGATCCCGCCGAACCCGCCTCCTACGGCATCGCGCACGGCCTCGGCTCCACCGGCCTCGTCGCCGGCGAGGAGGCGATCCTGCCGATCCGTCTCCAAGCGCCCGGCAGTGCGGGCGGCGGTTACGCGCCCGTATTCGAGCGAGAAGCGGAGTCGGTTGCGGCGCTTGGCAACGCGGACGCCGACGGGCCCGTCGGGCGCGAAGCCGAAGCGCCCGGCGGCGCAGGTTACGCACCGGTGGTCGAGCGTGACGCGGAGTCGGTTGCGGCGCTTGGCAACGCGGACGCGCTCGAGCGCGACGCCGCAGCGCCCGGCGACTATGCACCCGCCCCTGAACGGTTCTTGGAGTCCACCACCACCGAGCCGACTGCGGCCGAACGGCGAGGCCAGGGCGCCTCGGATCGCGTCACGCTCGACATCACGATGCCCTCGGGCATCACGCTCGCCTCGGAGACCGCCGACCCCGGCTGGGCCTGCACCGAGGCCGAAGCCGTCGTCCACTGCACCATCGCGGCCATGCCCGACCCCGCTGAAGCCAACGTGCGCATCAGGATCGGCGAGGAGGTCAGCGGCTACCAGACGTTCGAGGTCGCCGTGGAGGGCCCGGGTATCAGCGGCACCACCGCGCTCCAGGTGCCGATCGCCCCGGCCGGGAGCGAGGTCGGCTACGCGAGCGTCGCCGCCACCGGCATCACTGCGGCCGGGAACACCTGGCTGACCTGCGCGGTCCCCGGCTGCCACGAGGTCGTCGCTCATCGGCGGCGGCGACCGCTGGCCGATGAGGGCCTACAAGCCCGACACCGCGCCCGCCGGACGCGAGGACGACGCCGTTTCGGGCGCGGTCCTGGAGATCCCCGGCGGCGCCGAGATCGAATGGGCGGGCCTGTACTGGGCCGGCGCCGACGAAGACCTCCCGTCGGAGGTCTCGCTCGCCGGGCCCGGCGGTTCCTGGACCGGCCTCAGCGCCGCCTCCATGCGCGACACCCATCCCGGCGAGCAGGCGTTCGTCGAGGTCACGGGCCTCGTCTCAAGCGGCGGCGCGTACTGGGTCGCCACCGACAACCATCAGTTGCCGACCTCTGTCTGCCCCCACGGGCCGATCGACGTCGGTCGCGCACTGCATCGAGCCGCACTGGGCCGGCTGGTCGCTCACGGTCGTCTACGCCGAACCGGGCGCCGAGGCCAGGGAGGTCGCCGTCTACGACGGCGCTCCCGCTGCGGACACCGAGATCGAGGTCGAGGACGGCGGCGAGGTCGACATCGCCGCGACGCTGTGGGGCGGTTCGGGCCACCAGCACGGCGACAGCCTCACCGCGGGCGGACAGGGCCTCGGCGAGCCCGCCTCGTGCCGGGCGCGAGGGGCCCTCGAGAACCCGCACTGGTACACGTTCGGGGTCGACGTGAACGCGTACCGGGCGCAGACGGGGGAGAACGCGGTGGTCCGCTTCGAGCGCGGGGACGATCCGTTCATCGTGGGCGTCGTGGCGATCGCCAGCCCGCTGGGAGACGAGACCGCCGAATAGGCGGCCCTGCGGCCCCCGAGGTCGGGTGCGCAGCCGCCCCCGCAATGGCGAAGCTTGCGAGCTATCAAGGCTGCACTGTGATGATCGCCTCGGAGGTGCGACAGTTCGGACTGGTCCGCCCCCCGAGGTCGGGTGTGTCGGGTTTCGGGCGCCCCCGATTCGGCAAAGTCATGGCTCAGGGGTGTGACCTTTTGCGGGGGGAGCGTGGGTGATGGGCTCACAGCGCTGCCGCGAGCGCTCCCAGCCGGGTAGGCTGTCGCTTGATGCCGACCTCCATTGAGACTCCGCCTCAGCACCCGGCCCGCAGTGGCCTCGGGGGCCTGATCGCGCGCGCTACCGGCCTGCTCAAGCGGCACGCCAGCGAGCTCATCCGCTTCGCCGGGGTCGGCGGGGTCGCCTACGTGATCGACATCGGGCTGTTCAACCTGATGTACCTGGGCCTGGACTGGTCCTATTGGTACGCCAAGATCATCTCCGCGGTCGTGGCGATGACCGTGGCCTTCTTCGGGAACCGCCACTGGACCTGGCGCGAGCGGCGCGGCAGCGCCGCCGCCCACCGCCAGTACGCGCTCTACTTCTTCTTCAACGGCATCGGCCTGCTCATCGCGATGGCCTGCCTGTGGGCCAACTCCGGTCTCGCCCAGGTCTGGCCGCAGTACTTCGACAACGAGCTGGCCGTGAACCTCGCCGCGAACTTCTTCGGCGTCGGCATCGCCTCGGTCTTCCGGTTCTTCGCCTACCGCACCTGGGTCTTCCGGCACCCCCCGGAACTCGCCGAGACGGCGCTCGAAAACGCTTGAGCGACAACGATAAAGGCCCGCGCCGTTACGGCGCGGGCCTTTCACGTCTGCGCGGTCAGGAGCCGTCGCCGTCGCCGACGCGGCGCGAGCGGTCGTCCTCGGCCAGCTGGTACAGCAGGGCCTTGGTCCTGTCGACCTTCGGGACGTCGATCAGGTTGATCTCGCCGTCGTCGGAGGCCGAGTCGATGTTCATGTCGCCGAAGCCGAAGACCCGCTCCCACACGTTCTGGGTGTAGGACACGGTGTTCACGCGGGCGAGCGGGATGTGGCGGCTCTCGCGGGTCACGAGGCCTTCGCGCCACATGATGCGCTGGTCGGTGATCACGTAGTGGGTCGAGCGCCAGCGGATCCACGGGATCACGGACAGCCAGACCAGCAGGGCGATGACGATGACGACTTCGGCGAGGATCAGCCAGATCTTGCCGTCCCAGTCGAGTTTGGTCGTGTAGGTGATCGCGATGGCACCGATGGCCAGGAAGACCACGAACCACAGGACGGGGCCGACGCCCTCCTTCCAGTGCGGACGGGTGTGCAGCTTGACCTCTTCGCCGCGGGCAAGCTGATCGGCGGGATATCCCACTGCGGACCTCCAGGAGTGAGAACGGGCGGGGGCAGAATGTCAAAAGCACAGTTCACGAGACACCTCCGGGCATCGAGGTTCGTCCCGCGGATTCCGGCAAAGCTCACGAAACCGCAGCCCGCTCGCTTCGAAAAACCGGGCGTTCGCCAACGCCCCCTAAGGCACCCAGCCGTTCTTCGCCGCGTGCCAACCGAGTTGGATCCGGGTGTCCACGTCGGCCAGGTCCATGAGCTCGCGCACCCGCCGCTGCACGGTCCGCAGGCCGATGCCCAGCTTCGACGCGATCGACTGGTCCGTGAGCCCTGCGATCAAGAGCCCCAACAGGACCGCATCGTCCTCGTCGAGCCGCTCGGCGCTGGTCGCGGCCGACGTGGCCGGAATGCCGGTGGTCCACAACTGCTCGAACAGCGCGCCCGCCAACTCCACGATGGACCGATTGCCGGTGATGATCGCCTTCGGACGGCCCCCGCCGGTCTCCTCCAGGACCGTGGTCCGGCCGTCCACCACCATGAGCTTGAGCGGCAGGCGCTTCGCGAACCGCACTTCGTCGCCCGAGGCCAGCGCGTGGCGCAGGTAGTCGGCGTACGGGTCGATGTCGAGCACGGTGCGGTCGAACAGGATCTGGTGGCGCACGCCCCGGGCCTGCAGGTCCTGATGCACCTGCGCCTCGGGCACCGGCAGCACCATCGGCGGGCGCACGAACGTGCGCAGGTCGCTCACGGCGCCGGCCTTGAGCTGTCGCAGTCGCGAGCGGATCGCGACCGCACCGGTCACGACCTCCCAGTTCCCCTGTTCGCCGCGTCCCGATCCGGGCCCGGCGCGGTGGATCTCCAGCAGTTCGCGCAGTGTCTCGTACTCGCCGAGGACCTCGCCGAGCTGGGAGGCGATGCGCCCGCCGAGCACCGTGTCGGGCCTGACCGCGCGGAAGCGCGAATCGGCGACCATGGTGGCGAAGCCGTCTTCGACCAGGCGCATGAGCATGTGCCGCAGCGCGATCGGCCGCCAGCGCCGAGTCGGCCGCGAGCTGCGACACCGATGCGTCCGTTCGGGACAGCAGGAGCCGGTACAGTGCTTCCGCCTCGGGATCGAGCCCGGTCGGCCCCGGCGGGCGCCGGGTCGCCGGGATGCTCGCCTTCGCGTCCGTTCCCGGCCGCTGCGCTGCTCCGTCGCTCGGTCTATCCGACTCCTCGCTCGCGCGGTTCGGGCTCTAGCCCTCGGGCCGCAGATGGACGATGTCGCCTGCGGCGATCGTCTCCACGGCGCCGTCGTCGAGGGCGACCTGCAGGCAGCCGGTCGTTGTCGATGCCCGACCGCGCGGCCGGAGACCTTGCGGCCGTTCGGGAACGATACCGCGACGTGGCGTCCGAGGGTCGCCGAATTCCGGCGCCACCGCTCGATCACCGAGGCCGGGCCCGCGCTCGTTCCACGTCGTGTAGACGGCCGCGACATGGGCGAGGAAGCCCGCGGCGATCGTCGGTGCGGTCCAGTGTGGATGCCCCGGCCAGCGCGAGCGAGGTCGCCTCCGGCACCGGCAGCTCCTCCTCGGTGAGCGAGACGTTCAGCCCGGTGCCGACGATGACCGCGCCGCCCTCCACTTGCGCGAGGATGCCGCAGACCTTCCTGCCGTCGATGAGGACGTCGTTGGGCCACTTGAGCTTCGCGTTCACGCCGCACACGGCCTTGAGCGACTCCTCCAGCGCCACGGCGGTGAGGAGGCTCAAGGTGCCCCACTGCTCGCGAGGCACGGTCGGGCGCAGCAGGAACGACATGGTGAGTCCCGCGCGGGCCGGGCTCACCCAGCTGCCGGTCGAGGCGGCCGCGGCCGCTCGACTGCTCCTCGGCGATGAGGACCTTCCCCTCCGGGGCGCCGTGCTTCGCGGCCTTCGCCAGGTCCGCGTTCGTTGAACCAGTGACTTGAACCACATCTAGCTTCGGTCCCAGAAGTCGGACTTCTCCGACAACAGCGACCAGAGCTCGTGCCGGTCCAGTGGCTTTCTCGTCGGTGTGCTCACGCACATAGCGTAGCCACAGTGAAGGCCGATACGATCCGAGTCGTGACCGACATCGACTTCCACACGACCGCCGGGCGGCTCGCCGACCTGGCCGAGCGCCTCTCCGAAGCGGCCACCGGGAACCCCCGGGCGATCGAGAAGCAGCACGAGAAGGGCAAGCGCACCGCCCGTGAACGCCTGGAGCAGCTGCTCGACGAGGGGTCGTTCGTCGAGCTGGACGCGCTGACGCGACACCGATCCACGAGCTTCGGCATGGAGGCCAACCGGCCCTACGGCGACGGCGTCGTCACCGGCTACGGCACCATCGAAGGCCGCGAGGTCTGCGTGTTCGCGCAGGACTTCACCGTGCTCGGCGGCTCGCTCGGGCAGGTGTCCGGCGAGAAGATCACCAAGATCCAGGACCTCGCGCTGCGCACCGGCCGCCCGATCATCGGCATCTCCGACTCCGGCGGCGCCCGCATCCAGGAAGGCGTGGCCTCCCTCGGCGGCTACTCCGAGATCTTCTTCCGCAACGTGCGCGCCTCGGGCGTCATCCCGCAGATCTCGCTCATCATGGGCCCGTGCGCCGGCGGCGCCGTCTACTCGCCCGCGATCACCGACTTCACCGTGATGGTCGACCAGACCAGCCACATGTTCATCACCGGCCCCGACGTCGTGCGCGCCGTGACCGGCGAAGACGTCGGCATGGAAGAGCTCGGCGGCGCCCGCACCCACAACGCGGTCGCGGGCAACGCCCACTACCTGGCCTCCGACGAGGACGACGCGCTCGAATACGTCAAGCACCTCTTGTCGTACCTGCCGTCGAACAACCTCGACGAGCCGCCGGCCTACGAGTCCAAGGACTTCGAGCTCGACCTCACCGCCACCGACCTCGCGCTCGACACGATCATCCCGGACTCGGCCAACCAGCCGTACGACATGCACAAGGTGCTCGAGTCGGTCCTCGACGACGGCGAGTTCCTCGAGACCCAGCCGCTGTTCGCCAAGAACATCATCACCGGCTTCGGGCGCCTCGACGGCCGCCCGGTCGGCGTGGTCGCCAACCAGCCCATGCACTTCGCCGGCTGCCTCGACATCGACGCCTCGGAGAAGGCCGCGCGGTTCATCCGCTTCTGCGACGCCTTCAACATCCCGATCATCTCCTTCGTGGACGTCCCCGGCTTCCTGCCGGGCACCTCGCAGGAGCACGACGGGATCATCCGCCGCGGCGCGAAGCTCATCTACGCGTACGCCGAGGCCACCGTCCCCAAGCTCACCGTCGTCACCCGCAAGGACTACGGCGGCGCGTACTGCGTCATGGGCTCCAAGGGCGTCGGCGCCGACCTCAACCTCGCCTGGCCCACCGCCGAGATCGCGGTCATGGGCTCGCAGGGCGCGGTCAACATCCTCTACCGGCGCGACCTCGCCAAGGCCGACGACGAGCAGGCCAAGCGCGCCGAGCTCATGGCCGAGTACGAGGAGAAGCTCAACAACCCGTACGTCGCCGCCGAACTCGGCTACATCGACGCGGTCATCCAGCCGCGCGAGACCCGCGCGATGCTCGTGCGCGGCCTGCGCATGAACGCCTCCAAGCGCGACGAGCTGCCCGCCAAGAAGCACGGCAACATCCCGCTGTAACGACATCGAAGGCGGCGGGGCGCGCCCGGCAATGCCGAGCTCGCGAGACCGTTTCGCACCGCGCCCCGCCGCCCTTTGTCGTTCCCTCTCACCCGATCCGGTGAGACCGCCACGCGTCCGCCGCGCGCCCGCGCCCGCTACCGGGCGAAACCGCATTGCCACGCGAAGCGTCGCGCACCACTCCCATCCCTAGAGTCCGATCCGGGTACCGTCTTATACAGCTGGGGGAAGCGGGACGAATTCGTCCCGCCCAATGTTGGGAGTGGGCCATGACACCTATCGGAGGGATGCTGCCCGGACTCGCCGTCCCGGCGGTACGCCATATTGATCGACGTCGGCTACCTCTACGCGGCGGCGGCCGAGCTCCTGCTCGACGCCACCTCCCGCCGCGACTACCGCGTCGACGCCGAGAAGTTGATCAAGTCCCTCATCGAACGGGCCGCCCACCACCTCTCCGACGGCGAGCTCCTCCGCCTGTACTGGTTCGACGCCGCCCGCGACCGCGTGCCCACCGTCGACCAGCGCGTCATCGCCAACATGGAATTCGTCAAAGTCCGCCTCGGCAACCTCAACTCGCGCGGCCAGCAGAAGGGCGTCGACGCCCAGATCCGCTCCGACCTGGAACTGCTCGCCCGCCACCGCGCCGTCCACGAGGCCATCCTCCTCGCCGGCGACGAGGACATGGTCCCCGCCGTCGAGGTCGCCCAGGCCTACGGCGTGCGCGTCCACCTCTGGGGCGTCGAACCGCCCTACGGCACCAACCAGGCCGAGCGCCTGGTGTGGGAGTCCGACACCGTCGAGACCATCGAAGCCGAGGACCTGCGCGCCTACTTCACCAAGAGCGGCACGGCCGCCGCGGCGACCCTCGGCATGGTCGGAGCGCCGATGGCCCAGCCCGAGGTACGGGTGCCGAGCCCGGCCGCGGTCTTCGGCCAGCGCCAGTCCGTGGCCGTCACCATGAACGCCGCTGAGGCGCTGGCCCAGGCCGAGTCGGCCCGTCCGAAGTTCGTGCGCACCACCCAGACCGGAGAGAAGCTCGACCCCGAGACCGTGCGTCAGATCGGGGAGTACGTGGGCCACAAGTGGCTGCTGACCAGGGGCGCCGACAATATAGCCGATCTGCTGCCGGGCCCGCAGCTCCCGACGGTCATCGACAAGGAGCTGTTGGTGGAAGCCGAGAAGGAACTCGGCTACTCTCTACGCGACCACCCTGAAGCGCGGATCTGGGTCCGCGACGGCTTCTGGGAGCGGGTGCACCGCGAGTTCGACATCGATGAGTGACACCGACGACGTCGAATGACATTGGCACAGAACGACATTGGCACAGACACAAACAAGAAGATGACGAGGAGTAGCGCGCGATGAGTCTGGAACTCAAGGTCCTCCGTGGCAACCCCACTGATGAGGAGCTCGCCGCGCTGGTCGGGCTGATCACGGCCCTGCCGCGCCCCGAGGAGGAGTCCGAGGCCCCGAGCCGCCGGGCCGCCTGGGCCAACCCGGGTCTGAAGCTGCGGGTGCGCCGGTCCTGGCGCGACACGTCGGTTCCGGCCCGCAAGGGGATGGACCGTTGAGTCGTCCGTTCGTGCTGGCGTCGCAGTCGCCGGCGCGGCGCGAGCTGCTCAAGGCCGCCGGGATCGAGCCGCAGGTGATCGTCTCGGGCGTGGACGAGAGCCAGGTGATGGGCCATGATCCGGCCGAGCTGGCGTCGACGCTCGCGGAGATGAAGGCGAACGCGGTCCTGAATCTGGTCGGCCCGGACTCGCTCGTGCTCGGCTGCGATTCGGTGCTGCACTTCGGGCACGAGATCCTCGGCAAGCCCGACGGGCCCTGAAGAGGCGACGTCGCGCTGGAAGCGGATGCGCGGGCGCTCGGGCACGCTGTACACCGGGCACTGCCTCATCGACGTGGCCGCGGACCGCCAGATCGTGCGGACGGCGGGTACCGAGGTCCACTTCGCGGAGGTCTCGGACGAGGAGATCGCCGCCTATGTGGCGACGGGGGAGCCGCTGCACGTGGCGGGCTCGTTCACGCTCGACGGCTACGGCTCGGCGTTCATCGACCGCATCGAGGGCGACCCCGGCACGGTGATCGGCCTGTCGATGCCGCTGCTGCGCAACATGCTCGGTGAACTGGAGATCGCCCTGCACAGCCTGTGGCGCTAACGCCTTGAGCAGGCCTTAGAGCCTCGTCCGGCGTGCGCCTGCGGCGGGTCTTCGTCGCCTCGTTCGCGTCCACTGCTTCGAGCGCCCAGCGCCTCGCGGCCGCCAAAGTCGGTTTGCGACCGGCCTCCATATGCGCCGATGCCACTGCGGCGGCCCGATCCGGGTCGCCCGTTTCGAGCGCGTCGAGCAGTTCGGCGTGCTCTTCGCGCTGCCTTTCCGGGTCGCGCTCGACCGTCAGATGGAACAGCCACCGCATCCGCGCTTCCAAGGGCCCCATGATCTGGGCCAGGAGCGGGTTGCTCGCGGCGGCGGCGAGCTCGCGGTGGAACGCGGCGTTCGCCTCGGTGCGCGATGGCGGATCGGTCTGCGGCCGCACGCATTCGCGCAGGCGCGCAGGGCCTCGGGCCCGGCGTTCGCGGCGGCGAGGCGGGCGGCGAGCGGTTCGAGTCCGGCGCGCACGTCGAAGAGGTCGTCGAGGTCCTTCGGCGTGGGCACGGTGACGATGCTGCCCTGGCCGGGCACGGCGGTGACGAGGCCGTCGTTCGCCAAGCGCTGCAAGGCCTCCCGCAGGGGGATGCGCGAGACCGCGAACTCGGCGGCGAGGTCGCGTTCGATCAGTCGCGCGCCGGGCCGCAGGGCGGCGGTGACGATGCGTTCGCGCAGGGCCTGGTAGACCGCTTCGGCTCGGGTCATGACCTGTCTCTCTTCCCGGAGGTGGCCGGAATCCGCTCAACGGTATACCGTCGCAGTTAGTGGTATACCATTATCTGTATCTGCGGAACCCAAGGCGAAAGGATCGACATGACCGACCTGCTGCTGCGCGACGCCCGGCTCTGGGGCCGCGAGGGACGCACCGACCTCCGCATCCGGGACGGCGCGATCGCCGCGATCGGCGACGCCCTCTCCGGCGAGGGCGCGGCGGTGGAGGACCTCGGCGGCGCCGTCGTCATCCCCGGCCTGGTCGACGCCCACGCCCACGTCGACAAGACCCTCTGGGGCGGCCCCTGGGTCCCCCGCACCGCCGAACCCGGCCTCGCCGCCGCCATCGCCTACGGCCGCGACCGCCGCACCGAATTCGGCGTCCCCAACCCCGACTACATCACCGCGCTGCTCACGAACATGGTCGTCTCCGGCACCACCCACGCCCGGTCCCATGTGGACATCGACCCCGGGATCGGCATCGGCGCCGTGCACGCCGTGCGCGAAGGCGTCGAGCGCCTCGCCGGGCGCATCGACGTGGAACTCGTGGCCTTCCCGCAGACCGGCATCCTCGCCAGCCCCGGCACCGCCGAACTCATGGAGGAGGCCCTCGAAGCCGGCGTCAAGACCATCGGCGGCATCGACCCCGAAGGCTTCGACGGCGACGCCGAACGGCACCTCGACCTCGTCTTCGCGCTCGCCGAGCAGCACGGCGCCGAGATCGACATCCACCTCCACGACGGCGGCGACCTCGGCGTCCGCGAATTCGACCTCATCATCGAGCGCACCAGCGCCCTCGGCTACACCGGCAAGGTCGTGATCAGCCACGCCTTCGCCCTCTGCGACGCCGACGTCGCCACCCGGGCCCGCCTCATCGCCGACCTCGCCGAACTCCAGATCGGCCTGACCTCCGTGGCCCCCAAGAAGATCCTGCCGCTGCGCGAACTCGACGACGCGGGCGTCGAACGTCGGGCTCGGCAACGACGGCGTGCGCGACCTCTGGAGCCCCTACGGCACCGGCGACATGCTCCAGCGCACCCAGTGGTTCGCCCGCAACGCCGGATTCAGCAGCGACGCCGACATCGAACTGGCCCTCGAGGCCGCGACCTTCGGCGGCGCACGGCTGCTCAAGACCCCCGGCTACGGCCTCGCCGTCGGCGACACCGCCGACCTCGTGGCCCTCGCCGGGCGCAACCCCTCCGAAGCGGTCCTGGAGCACCACCGGAGGAAGCTCGTCGTCAAAGGCGGGCGCATCGTGGCCCGCGAAGGCGCCCTTGCCGCAATCGCGCCATTTGATGCCGCACCCGGTCGACGGGTAGTGCGGCTCGGGCACCGGCTCGCCCCGGCGGACCTCTTCGATCGCCCCCGCCAGGTACTCCCCGGTGACGGGCACGCCGTTGCCGGGCGTCGAACCGTCGAACGCGCCCCGGTACGCGAGCTTGCGATCCGGCCCGTACAGGAAGAAGTCCGGCGTGCACGCCGCGCTGTAGGCCCGTGCGACCTTCTGCGACTCGTCCACCAGGTACGGGAACGTCCAGCTCGCGCGCGCCACCTGCTCGGCGAGGCCGGCGGGCGCGTCGTCGGGGTACTTCTCGGCGTCGTTCGGGCAGATCGCGGCCACGGCGAGGTCCGCCTGGCCGGCGGTGAAGGCCCCGAAGACCTGCTCCACATGCTTCACATAAGGACAGTGGTTGCACACGAAGGCGACCAGCAGCATCGGCGCCTCGAAATCCGCGAGCGACAGCAGCTCGCCTTCGAGGTCGGGCAGCGTGAAGTCCGGCGCGGGCGTGCCGAGCGGAACCATGTTCGAGTTGAGAGCCAAGACGATCGCACTCCTGGAATAGTCGGTCAACGCCTCCATCGTAGGGAGCCCGGTGCCGCGCCACCAGAGGCCACGGCGGGTCGATCGGCGTCGTCCGACCTGGTCGAGCCAGGCGTCCGGGAACGCTTTGGTCTCCGCAACCGGCCACAGCCGCGACGACCTCCCGCTCGCGGTGCTGATCGGTTCCGGAAAGCCGGGCTTGAATGACCTCATGGAAGCGCGGCGGGGCCCCGGGCCAGGTAGTCGGGACCCCGCCGCCGGCCGTCCGTACTACCCCACATCGCGTCGGACGGCCTCCTGGTGATGGCGGCAAAGTCTCTTGTCGAGCAGGCTAGTTCTTTGCCGCCGCGCCACCAGGTGCGTGGAATCAGCGTAGAACCACCCAATCGACTTGCGAAGTCAAAAACCCGACAAGTGCAGACATTGCCATCTGCGCATGGGATTCCGCCTGGTCAGGCGTGGATCGTCCGGCACATTCGTACCTAGTGGACTATCATTCTTCCGTTTCGGGTCGTTTCTGCTCGCGCCCTTCGGCATCGCCTTTGAAATGCCGTCCCGAGATCTCGACTTGGGCGATCCGCCGCAGGGTCGTGAAGAGCGCGTCGCCGAGCACGGTCCCCACGATCATCGTCTCGAGAATCTCGTCGCGGTCCCCGCGCTGCATCAGCAGCCGGATGTCGGCCTCGGCCACCTTCTCGGCCGCGCGCGCGTAGCCGTCGTCCTGTTCCACCGTCTCCTCGACCATGTCGCCGAGTCCGAGCAGGCGCAGCCGGCCGATGACGTCGGCGAGGGCCCGCAACTGCCCGTTCTCGGGACGGACCAGGTTCCACCCCCGGCCCCGCACGATCGCCAGCGCCGTCGCGAGGTCCGCGGCGGCGGGGTCCTCGGTCGGCTCGCGGTGGCTCGTGAGCGCCCGGCTCACCACCCCGAGAGTGCTGTCGAGGTCGCGGCGCGGGTCCTCGATCTCGGCGAGCACCTCCCGCACCTTGGCGATCGGGAGCGCGCCGGTCTCGACCATGGCGCGCACCAGTCGCAGCCGCCGCACGTGCTCCTCGCCGTAGCTGACCTGGTTGTGGCCGGTCCGCTCGCCGCCGGCCATGAGGCCTTCGCGCACGTAGTACTTGATCGTGGCCACGGGGACCCCGGTCTTGGCGCTGAGCTCTCCGATTCGCATGGGTCCTTCTTACCCGAAGCGCGGTTGACCGCCTCGTCAATCTAGTGATAGTTTCACTATCGATAGTTCACTCCCAGCAAGGAGCACCCCATGACCGCCACCCTCGACACCCCGGGCCGGACCGTCGCCAAACGACGGCGCGGCCGCATCGCCGTCGTCGTGGTCGCGACCTGCTCAGCGTCGCGATCGTCCTGTACGCCGTGCCCGCCTACCTCAGCCCGCACGTCGAACCCCGCGTCGGCATCCGCGAGACGTGCCGATCCACCTGCCGTTCCTCGTGATCCACGCCGCGCCGCCGGGATCGCGCTCCTGGTGGGGCCGTTCCAGTTCTTCGCCTCGATCCGCCGCAGGCACCCGAAGGTCCACCGGACCCTCGGCCGCGTCTACCTGCTCGCCGGGATCCTCCCCGGGAGCCTCACCGGGATCGTGGTGGCGGTGCTGACCACGGCCGGCCCGATCGCCATCGACCGCGTTCGTGGTCCTCGACGTGTACTGGTTCTATTCGGCGCTGCGCGCGTACCGGTCCGTGCGGGCCCGCGACTTCGCCGCGCACGAGCGGTGGATGCAGCGGAACATGGCGGCGACCTTCGCCGCGGTCACGCTCCGCGTCTACCTCGGCCTGTTCATCGCCGTGCAGCTGCCGCTGCTGGACTCGGTGTACGGCGGCGAGTTCGAGCCGCTCTTCGACGTGGCGTACCTCGCCTCGATCGTCGGCTCAGTGGCCCTGAACATCCTGTTCATCGAGATCTACCTGCGCCGCAAGCACAGTCGCCGTATTTCCGTTGGCGCGGCCTGAACGTCGGGCATAGGTTTGGCGGATGAGCGACGAGCACACGATCTCCTCCGACCCCGACCGCCTCGACCGGGAGTGGATCCACAAGGTCATCTCGACCGACACGTACTGGGGCGGGGACCGCACCCGCGAGCGCATGGACCTCGCCATCGACAACTCGGTCCCGTACGGGCTCTATGACGCCGAGGGCCGCCAGCTCGCGTTCGCGCGCCTGGTCACCGACCGCGCGACCTTCGCGTGGCTCAGCGACGTCTTCGTGGACCGCCCCGCGCGCGGCAAGGGCCTGAGCAAGCGGCTCATGGAGCACATCCTGGAGGAGGCCGAGCGGATGGGCCTCAAACGCGTCGTCCTCGCGACCGCCGATGCCCAAGGGCTGTACCAGCAGTTCGGGTTCGGCGAGATCGACGACGACTTCTCCTGGATGTACAAGGTGTGGCCCGCCCGTCCGTAGTCCACGATCGGCGGACGGCCGTAGCCACGACGCGCTAGGCTGGTGCGTTCTCGAATTCGAGCGAGGAGCGCAGTGTCCCAGGAATCAGGCCCCGCCGACGCCCGTCAGCAAGAAGACACGACCCACGCCGTGCCCGTCCCCGATCCGGCCAACACCCCCGAGCAGGAGATCGCGATCGAGCAGGCCATCGTCGACCGCGTCTACGACCGCGTCGACGTGCTCCGCGGCGAGGCCGTGGGCAACCGCGACTCCGGCTACGCGCACCTCGCCGCCACCGTCCCCGGCGCCCAGTACGAACGCGACGTCTTCGTCTACCGCGCCGCCCGCCGCATCGCCGACCTCGACTCGCAGCATGAAGGGCTGGTCTTCGGCCGGCTCGACTTCGACGACGGGAACGTGCGCCACGTCGGGCGCCTCGGTGTGCGCGACGACGAGTACCGCACCCTTCTGGTCGACTGGCGCGCCCCCGCCGCCGCACCGTTCTACCGTGCGACCGCCGTCGACCGCCAAGAGGTGGCCCGGCGCCGCGTCATCCGCTCCTTCGGCCGCAGCGTCGAGGAGATCAGCGACGACCTGCTCAACGAGGACGCCGCCGAGACGCTGCCCGTGATCGGCGACGGCGCGCTCATGGCCGCCTTGGGCCGCAAGCGGACCGGGCGGATGCGCGACATCGTCGCCACGATCCAGGCCGAGCAGGACGCCGCGATCCGCGCGCCCGGGCGCGGCGCCACCATCATCACCGGCGGCCCTGGCACCGGCAAGACCGTCGTCGCCCTCCACCGCGCCGCGTACCTGCTCTACCAGGACCGCAACCGCTATGAGGCCGCCGGCATCCTCGTCGTGGGCCCGTCGGCCGTGTTCATGAAGTACATCGGCCGGGTCCTGCCCAGCCTCGGCGAGGAGACCGCCGCGCTGTACTCGCTCGGCGAGCTGTACGCCGGCGTCGAGGCCACCCGCCAGGACCGGCCCGCGGTCGCGGCCGTCAAGGGCGGCACCGTGATGCTCCCGATCCTGCGCCGCCTCGTGCGCCAGACCCCGCCCGGCGCCCCGCACGAGCTGCGCATCGTCTACCACGGCGACGTGTTCAAACTCGACGCCGCCGAACTCGCGGCGGTGCGCGCCCGCGTCTTCGAGAAGGAACCGCGCCCCAACCTCGGCAAGACCGAGGCCGGACGCGCGCTCCTGGTCGCCTTGTGGCGCAAGATCAAACCGGTCCTGCCCGACGCGGAGCCGGCCAAGTTCTCCCGCGACGTGGGCTCGCGCGGCGAGTTCCTGACCTTCCTCGACCACTGGTGGCCCGACCTCGACCCGGCCGACGTCCTCGGCTGGGGCGGCGACGCCCACCGCCTCGCGTCGGCCGCCGAAGGACACCTGAAGAAGGACGCCATCGAAGGCGTCGCCGCGTCGCTGCGCGAGACCGACTTCTCGATCCCGGACGTGGCGCTGCTCGACGAGCTGCGCATCCTCCTCGGCGTCAAACCCCAGCCGCGCGGCCGCGACCGCATCCGCTCGTGGGACGGCATCCAGGAGGTCTCGACCACCCAGGACCGCTACTACGACCGGCCCGAGCGGCAGTCGCGCGACGCCTTCTACGAGGACTACGCGCACGTGATCGTCGACGAGGCGCAGGACCTCTCGCCCATGCAGTGGCGCGTGCTCGGCCGCCGCGGCCGCGCCGCCGGCTGGACCATCGTCGGCGACGAGGCCCAGTCGAGCTGGCCGCGCCCCAAGGAGAGCGCCGAGTCGCGCCGCCGCGCCGTTCCGCGCGGTCGCCTCTACGAGTTCCACCTGACCAAGAACTACCGGAACTCCAAAGAGGTCTTCGAGTACGCCGCCGAATGGGCCAAGCCGCGCCTGCGCACCATCGACCTCCCCGAGGCGGTCCGCGAGACCGGCGTCGAGGTCGCCGAGAAGACCGTCGCCGCCGACGCGCTCCTCCCCGAGGTCGCCGGTTCGGTCGTGGAGGCACTCGAAGCCGTGGAGGGCACGGTCGGCATCATCGCCCCGTACGCGCGCCACGGCGAACTGGCGAACATCGTGCACGACGGCCGCGTGACCCTGGTGGGCCCCTTGGAGTCCAAGGGCCTCGAATGGGACGCCGTGATCGCCGTCGACCTCGAAGCCGTCGCCAAGACCCACGGCCCCGGCGTCGCCTATGTCGTCCTCACCCGCGCCACCCAGCGACTCACCCGCATCGACCCCGCCTGAGCGAGAACACGTCTCACCCCTTCACTCTGGATCGAATTCCCGTGCGCACGCGGCTATTGCGGCGCCGCCATGCGCTTCAAGGCGCCCAGGACCAGGAGCAGTTGCGCCGCCGCGTACGTGGCCATCACCGCCTGCCCTTCGAACGGGACCTCGACCCCCGCCACACCCAGGCCCAGCAGCAGGTCCGAGACCACGAACAGCAGCCCGCCCGCGGCGGCCGTGCGACCGAGGCCGCTCGCGCTCGCGGCCATCGACACCAGGAGCAGGCTGTAGACCGCGATCGGGACGGCCAGCACCCCGAGGCGCGGCCACAGCATCACGTTGGCGCCCAGCCAGAACGCCAGATAGCAGCCGGGGATCCTCCACCGGCGGCGCAGGACCTGGAGCGCGCCCAGGCGGATGAAGACCGCGATGTAGGCGATCTGCATGAGCCCGAACAGCGCCAT
Source organism: uncultured Actinomycetota bacterium (assembly GCA_963740955.1). Classification (GTDB taxonomy): domain Bacteria; phylum Actinomycetota; class Actinomycetes; order Mycobacteriales; family Micromonosporaceae; genus Glycomyces. The sequence continues at coordinate 416,940 of CAVUGC010000019.1, read as the reverse complement.
GCCCGCCAGGAACGCGGCCGTGCCGTCGATGAGCAGCGCGATGTCGGCCGCGCAGGCCAGCAGGAGCCCCGCGCCGAGCAGGCGCGCGGGCCGCTGACCCGGCGACGCCGAGACGATCAGGTGGCCGAGGAGCAGGATCGTCAACGCGGGCTTGCTCGCCCAGCGCACGGCGTCCGCACCGAACGTGATCGCGGCGAGGTCGAGGACGACGGCGGCCGCGAACGCCCACAGCCAGAAGCGGGTCGGGACGCGGACCAGCATCGACCGGAGCAGGAGGAGGGGAGGGCTCATGGCTGCCGGAGCCTACCAGCCCTGCCAGTGCAAGTGCGGGTGTGGACGTTCGCGAAAAGGCATTGGAGATCTAAGATCGATCGGCAATGCTGGAGCGATGAGATGCGGAGAACGCGGTGACCACTGACGCCGTCGATTGGGAGTGGGACGAGACGCTCTACTCCGGCAGCGCCGCGCACTACAGCGTCGGCCGCATGCCCTACCCGCCCAGTCTCGCCGAGGCGATCCGGGATGCGCTCGGCCTCGACGGGACCGGTCGGCTCCTCGACGTCGGTTGCGGCCCAGGCTCTTTGACGCTCCTGCTCGCGCCGCTCTTCGCATCAGCGGTGGGCGTCGACGCCGACCCGGGCATGCTCGGCGAGGCGAGCCGCCGGGCCGGCGAAGCCGGGATCACCGATGTCGAATGGCGGCGGCTCCGCGCCGAGGAACTCCCGGCCGGTCTCGGCCCGTTCCGCGTCGCCACGTTCGCCCAGTCCTTCCACTGGATGGACCGGCTCCTCGTGGCCCGCCGCGTGCGCGAGATGCTCGCCCCTGACGGCGCCTGGGTCCACATCAGCGCCACCACGCACCGCGGCGCGCCGTACGCCGAACCGCTGCCGCATCCGCCGCCGCCCTGGGACGCCATCGGCGACCTGGTCGCCGCCTATCTCGGGCCGGTTCGCCGCGCCGGGCAGGGACATCTGCTGGCCGGTACGCCCGGCGGTGAAGACGAAGTGATGCGCGAGGCCAGGTACACCGAACTGACCCGCGTCCACATCGACGAGGACCGGATCGCCGACCGCGACATCGACGCGATCGTCTCCTCGGTGTTCTCCCTGTCAAACTCGGCGCCGCACCTGTTCGCCGACCGGCTCCCGGCCTTCGAAGCCGACCTCAGGAGCCTGTTGGCGGAGGCCGCGACTGACGGGCTGTTCTCGGAGCGCGTGGTGCCGATGAAGGCCGTGATCTGGCAGCCCTGAGGCCCGCCGGATCACATCGCTGCGATCCTCGCCGGGACGGTGCCGCTCAGCGAGCGGTGCCTGCGAGGCGGCCGGAACGAACGCGCCGACAAGATCATCGTTCGACCAATTGGGGTGGGGGCCAATCGGTTCCGCCCGCGGCGGCGGCGGTGAGGTTCCACAGCGTGATCGCGTGGCGCCCGTGCTCGTAGCCGAGGGCCGCGATCGAGGCGGTGTCGATCTTGAATTCGCGGCCGTCGCGGGCCGGTCGGCCCAGCCATCGCGCGGCCGCGACGCGGAGGCTGTGGCCGTGGGCCACGAACGCCACGTCGCCGCTGTCCAGCATCGGTTCGGCCTCGGTCAGCGCCCGGTCGAGGCGGGCGGCGACCTCGTCGGCCGATTCGCCTCCGGGGCCTTTGCCGCCGTCGGTCCAGAGCGACCAGTCGGGGTTCTCGGCCTCGATCTCCTCGCTGGTGCGGCCCTCGTAGTCGCCGTAGCCCCATTCGGCCAGGTCGGGGATGACGGCGGTGACGGCGAGGCCCGCGAGGTCGGCGGTCACGAGGGCCCGTTGGCGCGGGCTCGACCAGACCGCGGTGAACTCGCGTCCCGCGAGCAGCGGCGCGAGCGCCTTCGCTTGGGACACACCGTTCTCGGTGAGTTCGAGGTCGGTGACCGAGGTGTGTTGGCCGGAGGCCGACCAGGTGGTCTCGCCGTGGCGGATGAGCACGATCTCTCCCATGCCGACCACCTTAATCCGGCCGCGCCGGAGGCAGGGTCGTTCGCCCGAGTGCAGCGGGGGTTCCGGCGGCGCCGGTTCAGATCGCGCGGGCGAGGAACACGCCCATGTAGCCGTGCTCGTCGGTCCAGCACTGCGTGGTCTCGAACCCGGTGGCCTGGAGCTGGTTCTCGAGTTCGCCGCGGTGGAACTTGGTGGAGATGCCGGTGTGGATCTCCTCGCCGACGCTGAAGGTGATGTCGATCGCGAGCGCGGAGACGTCGACGGCCATGGGCTTCATGGCCCGCAGCCGCATGTCGACGGTGGCGGTGTCGCTGTCCCACCGGGCGATGTGTTCGAAGTTGTCGGGCTCGAAGTCGGCGTCGAGGCGGTGGTTGAGGACGTACAGGACGTGGCGGTTGAATTCGGCGGTGACGCCGGCGGCGTCGTTGTAGGCCGCGAGGATCACGTCGGGGTCCTTCAGGAGGTCGGCGCCGAGCAGGAACCAGTCGCCCGGGCGCAGGGCTTCGCGCAGGTCCTGCAGGAACTGGCTGCGTTCCATGCCGGTGAAGTTCCCGAAGGTCCCGCCGAGGAACGCCACGAGCCGCGAGTCGTGGTGGTCGGGCAGGTGCATGAGGTGGCGGGTGAAGTCGCCGACGATGCCGCCGAGGTAGGCGTCGGGGTAGACCGTGGCCAGTTCGAGCAGCACCTCGCGGACCTCGCCTTCGGCGACGTCGAAGGGCCAGAACGCGTCCAGGCGGCCTTCGGCCGTGAGCGCGTCGAGGAGCGGCCGGATCTTCTCGGCCCTACCGGCGCCGAGTTCGATGACGGAGGCCGGTTCGGTCCCGATCGCGTCGGCGATCTCCCGGGCCCGGTCGTGGAGGATCGCCCGCTCGCTGCGGGTCTGGTAGTACTCGGGCTGGCGGGTGAGCTCGCCGAAGAGGGTCGAGCCGCGGCCGTCGTAGTGCAGGCGCATCGGGAGGTGCTTCGGGTGCGCGGTCAGGCCCCGCCGGGCGTCGAGGCGCAGTGACGCGTCGAGATCGGTCTCGTCGAGGCAGATCCGCAGATCGGGAGCAGGCACACCCTGATCCTATGCCGCTGAGGCGGGTGTTACGCGTGAGTGAACAACGGCGCGTTGGCGTTTACGGCGCGCCGGGCACGGTGCAGGCCTGGGCGGCGATCTGCGCGGCGTAGCGCAGGGCCGCGCTGATGACGGCCTGGTTCCCCCAGGAGGGGAGCCGGTCGAGGCGCATCCAGCCCGCCGAGGTCAGCCAGCCCAGGAGTCCCGAGGTGAAGGCGTCGCCCGCGCCGATCGTGTCGACCACGTCGACGTGCGGGGCCGACATCTCGGTGACGTGGTTGCGGTGGAAGGCCACCGATCCGGCGTCGCCGAGGGTCACCACCACCATTTCGGGGCCTTCTTCGAGCCATTTGAGGGCGATCTCGTCCACGGGGATGGTCGGGTAGAGCTGGGCGAGGTCGCGTTCGGAGACGCGGACCAGTGTCGCGAGGCCCACGTAGCGCTCGGTCCGTTCGCGGGCCTTCTCGGGCCCGCCCATCGCGGTGAGGCGGATGTTCGGGTCGAACGAGATCGGGACGGCGCCGCGGGCCCGGGTCACCCAGTGCTCGATGGAGCGGGCGGACGGCTCGATGTAGGCCGCGAGGGAGCCGAAGTGGACGAGGTCGACGTGCGCGGGATTGGCCTTGGGCAGGGCCCGGCCCTCCCAGTCGAAGTCGGCGGTGCCGGTGGTCCAGTAGTCGTACTCGGCGCTGCCGTCCTCGTGGACGATGGCGAGGCCGAGCGTGGTGGAGCGGTCGGTGCGCAGGAGCCAGTCGCGGTGGACGCCCGCGGCGATGTGGCGGCGCCAGATCTGGCGGCCGAAGGAGTCGCCGCCGACGGCGCCGACCAGGGCGGTCGGGACGCCGCGCCGGGCGAGCGAGACCGCGAGGTTCGCGGGGCCGCCGCCGCATGTGGGCCGGAGCTGGCCGCCGGGTGCGGGTACGAGGTCGATGATGTTCTCGCCTGCCACGAGGATCAACGGAGGGCTCCTTCCGGTCGCGCGCGGATGCTTGCGGTGAGGGTATTGCAGTGGTCGAATGCTTCGGAAGTCGCATTCGCGTCCTCGTGGGCGACGACGTCCGGGTTGCGGACGCCGCGCCCTGGCGGCAGGGCCCCGGCCGGGTCGGTGGGACTCGTGGGCCACGCCCGGGCGGGGCGGTGCACCGACCGGCGAGGCGGTCGTTCACGATAGAGCCATGTCCACCGAAGAGGTCAAGGCCGAAGCCGCCGAGCTTGCGAACGCCGAGGTCGAAGGCGTTCCGCTCGAGAGTGCCACGGTTGCGGCTGCTCAGCGCGGAAATCCCCAGACTGAGGGCGCTCAGACCGAAGGTGCGGTATCGCCCAAGCGTCCGAAGCCGCGGCGGATGCGCGACATGGCGATGTCGATGGCGGTGCTGCTGATCCCGATCGGCCTGTTCTACGCGGGTTGGCAGTGGGTGGCCGCGGACCGGCAGGTCAGCGTGGTCGACACGACCGAGGACTACGCGACCGCGGCGAGCCTGGGCCTCGCGGTGATCGAGCCGGAGCTCTCGGAGGACTGGAAGCCGATCTCGAGCGACCTGGCGGTCGAGGGCGAGACGGTGACGCTGCGGACCGGCTGGTACTCGCCCGAGGGCGACGGCCTACAGGTGGTGGAGACCAACGGCGCGGCCGCCGACGTGAACGAGGACATCACCGGCGCCGGCACCCCGGTCGAGGCCGCGGGGATCGAGTGGGCCGCATACGACTTGAGCAGCGGCGAGGCCTGGGTGGCCGAGATCGGCGGCGAGACGGTCGTGCTCAGCGCCGAACCCGACGGCGAGAACGAACTGCCCGAACTCGCCGAAGGCGTGGTGGCGGCCGCATAGCGGGCCGCAACCCGGTCGCGGTGTCGTACCCCCGAGTCATTGTTGTATCGGGGGTCCCGCAATGTCCGTTTTAAAGGCTGATGCCGGAAACATGGCCTTAACGGCTCAGTCCTCGTCCGCCGCTTCGGACTCGGTGCGGGCCTGCAGGCGCTCGCGCGCGCCTTCCAGGTGCGACTGGCACAGGTCGGCGAGTTTCTCGCCCCGCTCCCAGAGCTTCAGCGACTCCTCGAGGGTGGCGCCGCCCGCCTCCAGGCGTTCGACCGTGGCCACCAGTTCCGCCCGGGCCGCTTCGTAGCTCAACTGCTTCCCGCCCTGCGCTTCTTCGACACTCACTGTTCCTCCTCCGATTGCTCGACAACTGCCTGCAGCGATCCCGCCGCCAGCCGCACGCCGATCCGCTCCCCGGCTTCGGCCGCGTCCCGCAGGACCGCGCCCGACTCGGCGTCGGTGACGATCGCATAGCCGCGGTCGAGTGTGGACTGCGGGGAGAGCGACCGCAGCCGCGCCCGCAGATGCTCCAGATCGTCAGTGGACCGCTCCAGCCGCGAGTCCACTCGCGCGCGCATGCGGTGCGTGAGGTTCGCGACCACTTCGCTCCGCGCCTCCAGCATCGTCTCCGGCCGGGCCAGGACCGGCCGGGCGCGCATCGCGGTGAGCGCGTCCGCCTCCCGGGTGAGCATCGCGTTGAGCGCCTGCCGCAGCCGGGTGCGGCTGATGTTCAGGCCGCGCTGCTCCTCCGCGAGATCGGGCACCACTTTCTTCCCGGCCTCAGTGGGAGTGGAGGCCCGCCAGTCGGCGACGTAGTCGAGGATCGGCGTGTCCGGCTCGTGCCCGATCGCCGAGACCACGGGCGTGGTCGCCTCGGCGACCGCCCGGCACAGCGTCTCGTCCGAGAACGGCAGCAGGTCTTCCATCGAGCCGCCGCCGCGGGCGATGACGATGACCTCCACGTCAGGGTCCCGGTCGAGCTCGGCCAGCGCCGCGCACACCTCCGCGACCGCGCGCGGCCCTTGGACGGCGACCTCGCGGACCTCGAACTCGGCGGACGGCAGGCGCGCCTTCGCGTTCTTCAGCACGTCTCGCATCGCGTCAGAGGCGCGGCCGGTGATGAGCCCGATCCGGTACGGCAGGAACGGCAGCGTCTTCTTGCGCTCGGCCGCGAACAGGCCCTCGGCGGCCAGCAGCTTCTTGAGCCGCTCGAGGCGTGCGAGCAGCTCGCCGAGGCCGACCTGCCGGATCTCGCGCACATGCAGCGACAGCGAGCCGTTCTTGTCCCACCACTGGGCCTGGGCGCGGATGACCACCTGCGCGCCGTCGCGCAGCGGCGGTTCGCAGGCGGCGACCGCGCCGGTGAAGTCCACGACCCGCATCGAGACCTCGGCCGACGGGTCGCGCAGCGTCAGGTAGACGGTGCGGCCGCGGTGGCTGATCTCGGTGATCTGCCCCTCGGTCCACACCTCGCCCAGGCGTGCGAGCCAGTCGCCGATCTTCTTCGACACGACCCGCAGCGGCCACGGGTTCTCGGCGCTCATCGGCGCGCCCGGTCCCGTACCGGGCTTTTCGGGGGCACTGCGCGCTGCGTCGGTCACGTGGCCAGAGTAACTGGAGGGTGTGACGAAACCGGGCGGCCGGTTACCATCGAGGCGTGGCAGACCCGAAGCGAGTGTTGTTGGCCAAGCCGCGCGGGTACTGCGCGGGCGTGGACCGGGCCGTGGAAACCGTCGAGAAGGCGCTGGAGCTCTACGGCGCCCCTGTTTACGTGCGCAAGGAGATCGTGCACAACCGGCATGTGGTGGAGACGCTCGCCGGCAAGGGCGCGGTCTTCGTCGAGGAGAACGAGGAGGTGCCGCCGGGCTCGGTGGTCGTCTTCTCCGCGCACGGCGTGGCCCCCGAGGTCCACGACCAGGCCGCCGAGCGCAGCCTCAAAGCGATCGACGCGACCTGCCCGCTGGTGACCAAGGTCCACCAGGAGGCGCGGCGCTTCGCGCGCGAGGACTACGACATCCTCCTCATCGGCCACGAGGGCCACGAGGAGGTCATCGGCACCTCCGGAGAGGCCCCCGCGCACATCCAGCTCGTCGACGGGCCCGACTCGGTCGACCAGGTGCACGTCCGCGACCCCGAGAAGGTCGTGTGGCTCTCGCAGACCACGCTGTCGGTGGACGAGACGATGGAGACGGTCGGCCGGCTCAAGCAGCGCCTGCCGATGCTCCAGAACCCGCCGAGCGACGACATCTGCTACGCCACCCAGAACCGCCAGCAGGTGGTCAAGGACATCGCGTCCGAATGCGACGTGATGCTCGTGGTCGGCTCCACGAACTCCTCGAACTCGGTGCGGCTCGTCGAGGTGGCCGTGCAGCACGGCGCAAGGGCCGGGCACCTGATCGACTTCGCGCACGAGATCGAAGAGGCCTGGCTCGAAGGCGCCTCCACTGTGGGGCTTTCCTCGGGCGCTTCGGTGCCGGACAACCTGGTCCAGGACGTGCTCGCGCACCTCGCCGAACGCGGCTTCACGACCGTCGAGGAATTCGAGCCGGTGACCGAGAAGCTGACGTTCTCGCTGCCGCGGGAACTGGTGAAGGACCTCAAGGCCGCGGAGAAGGCGAAAGCCGAGGCGGCCGCGAAGTAGGCGGCCCGCAGCGCCGGCGCCCGCTGCGCGACACGATCGGGTGACATTTCGCCCGCGAGGCCGCGTTCTTGTCATACCCGCGCGGGAGGATCGCCGCTACGGTCCCCGGGTGGGTGGGGGCTAGGGATGGTATTCGTCGGCGACCGCGTCCCACGTCGGCTTCCGCGTCGGCGTGATCACCGGCGCCGGCGACTCCGGCGCCTCGCCCGCCACCTCCAGTTCGCTGAAGCGCCGCGCCGTCACCAGCAGCCGCGACTCCACACTCGCCACCGCCGCGTTGTACGACCCCACCGCCGCCTCCAGCGACGAACCCAGCCGCGAGAAGTGCCCCGCCACCGAACCCAACCGCTCATGCAGCTCCCGGCCCAGCTTGTGCACCTCCTTCGCATGCTGCGCCAGCGCCTCCTGCCGCCACGTGTGCGACACCGTCCGCAGCAGCGCCATCAACGTGGCCGGCGAAGCGATCACCACACCCCGCGCGAACGCGTCCTCCAGCAGCATCGGATCCCCCCGCAGCGCCGCGTCCAAGAACGCGTCGGCCGGAACGAACAGCACCACCATCTCCGGCGTGTCCTCGAACGCCCGCCAATACTCCTTGCCCGCCAACGACTCCACATGCCGCCGCAGATGCTTCGCGTGCGACCGCAGCAACTCGTCGCGCCCCGCCTCGTCCTCCGACTCCAGCGCCTGCAGATACGACTGCAGCGGCGCCTTCGCGTCCACCACCAGCGTGCGCCCGCCCGACAGCCGCACCACCAGGTCAGGGCGCACCCCGCGCCCGTCCACCATCCCCGAATGCTGCTCCGAGAAATCGCAGTGCTCGACCATCCCCGCGGCCTCCACGATCCGCCGCAACTGCACCTCGCCCCACTGCCCCCGCACCTGCGGCGACCGCAGCGCCCCCAGCAGCCGGCCCGTCTGCTCCCGCAGATCCTCCGAGGTCTCCGCGACCCCCGACAACTGGATCCGCAACTGCGCGTAGGCGTCCACCCGGGCCCGCTCCACATCGCCCAACCGCGTCTCATAGCGCGCCAACGTGTCCGCGATCGGCGCGAGCACCTGGCCCACCGCCTGCCGCGAATGGTCCGTCGCCTCGTACGCCACCGCCTTCAGCGTCGACTCCAGCCGCGCCTCGTTGTCCGCCGCGGCCTCCAGCCGCGCCGTCGCCGCCGCCAGCTCCGCCGTCTGCCGCGACCGGCCCGCGAACCAGCCGCCGAACCCGCCCGCCGCCAGGCACACCACCGCCAATAGGACCCACGTCATACGGGCCAGTGTAAGTGCGCCGCCCCGAGTAGGCTCGGTACATGGAGCTGTGGTTGACCCTGCTGGTCGTCGCGATCGTAGTCATCTTCTTCGTGGTCCAGTCCAACAAGAAGCGCGCGCTGGCCGAACTCGCCGACGCCGAGGCGGAAGCCCGTCGCCTCTACGAGCGCCTCGGCGGCCAGACCATGAACCTCGTCGCTCCCGGAGACAACCTTCCCGCAGGTCAGGCCCTCGCCGACGCCGGCGAGCGCTACACCGCCGCAGGCTCCCAGCTCGCCTCCTCAAAGACGGTCAACCAGTACCGGCTCGTCGCCGAGACCTCCATCGAAGGCCTCCACTACGCGCGCGCCGCCCGGACCGCCATGGGCATCGACCCCGGCCCCGAGATCCCGACCATGCGCGGCCAGCGCCGCACCGGCGCGCTCACCGAACCGGTCAGCGCCGAGGTCGAAGGCCGCACCTACACCGGCTCCCCGGACCCCAGCGACGAGAACCGCCACTACTACCCGGGCGGCCGCGTGGACGGCCGTCCCGTGCCCTCCGGCTGGTACAACACGCCCTGGTGGCAGCCCGCGCTGGCGGGCGCCGCGGGCGTGTTCGTCAGCATGATGGTCATCGACGCGATGATCGCCCCGGCCTACGCGATGGGCGCGGTCGAGGGCGGGGACGGCGGCGGCGACGCCGGGGGCGACTCGGGTGACGGCGGCGATGGGGGAGGGGACTCCGGTGACGCGGGAGGCGACTCCGGCGGCGACTTCGGCGGCGGCGATTTCGGCGGTGGCGGGGACTTCGGCGGCGGCGGCGACTTCGGCGGATTCTGACGACCACCGGTAACTAAAGTCCTTTTTGACCATATAGGCCCCCTTTCGTTTTTCGAAGGAGGGCCTTTTGGCATGCCCTAAAACGTGACTCATGCAACCGTCCCGGTCCTTCAGGGCGTACCGAATTTGGGGTCCCCAAAGTGGAGCTACCCCTGCGAACATGTCCATAGTCACCAATTTCATGCCTCTCGGAGACCACCCCCGGTCTCGCGGCCGGCACCGCGGGGCCACCCCCAGCAAGGAGAGTTCGTGACAGTTGCACAGCGGCGTTCACGCCGCATACTCGCCGCCGCATTCGCCGGCGCGCTCGTACCCGCCATGGTCGCCACAGGCGCCGCGGCCGAAGAACCTGAGTCCGAGACCGAGATCCTCATCGAGGAGAAGGTCGCCCCCGAGCTGCTCGAGGAGATCGACGACCAGGGTGATGCGGAGCTGTGGCTCCTCTTCACCGGTTCCCCCGATTACGCCGCGGCGCTCGCGGCGGGCACCAAGGAGGAGAAGGGCACCGCGGCGGTCGAGGCCGCCAAGGCGTACGCCGAGACGTCGCAGGCCGACGTCACGGCCGCGCTGGACGAGGCGGGCGTCGAATACGAGTCGTATTGGGGCGCTTCCACGGTGAAGGTGGTCGGCGACGCCGATCTGCTCGCCGAGCTGGTCGCGTTCGACGAGGTCGAGGCGGTCGTGGCCGCGCCCGAATACGGGATGATCGAGCCGATCGCCCCTGACGGCAAGGCCGAGAACGACTTCCAGACCTGGGACGCCGTCCAGGAGGCGGCCGTGGAGTGGGGCGTCGAGGACGTGGGCGCCCCCGAGGTCTGGGAGCAGGGCTTCACCGGCGAGGGCATCGTCGTGGCCAGCATCGACTCGGGGGTCCAGTACGACCACCCGGCGCTCGTGGACCAGTACCGCGGCAACAACGGCGACGGCACCTTCTCGCACGACTACAACTTCTACGACATCCAGGATGTCTGCGAAGGCGACGCGCCCTGCGACGAGGACGGCCACGGCACCCACACGATGGGCACCATGGTCGGCTCGGAGGGCATCGGCGTCGCCCCGGGTGCGGAGTGGATCGCCGTCAACGGCTGCTGCCCCGACATCGAGACGCTGATCCTGGCCGGGCAGTGGCTCGCCGCGCCCACCGACGCGGAGGGGAAGAACCCGGATCCGCTGAAGGCCCCGCATGTGGTCAACAACTCGTGGGGCACGACGATCCCGGGCTACGACCCGATCTATGCGGAGGTCGTGAACCTGTGGCACGCCTCGGGCATCATTCCGGTCTTCGCGGCGGGCAACAACGGCTCGGCGTGCCTGACGATGAGCACCCCGGGCGTGTACGAGAACGTGATCGCGGTGGGCGCGTACGACGAGGCCCACGAGATCGCCGATTTCTCTTCGCGCGGGCACGGCTTGAACGGCACGTTGAAGCCGGACATCAGCGCCCCGGGCGTGGACGTCCGCTCGGCGCTGCCGGGCGGCGAGTACGGGCTGGGCAGCGGGACCTCCATGGCCACACCGCATGTGGTGGGCACGATCGCGCTGCTCATGTCGGCGTCGCCGACGCTCGAGGGCGATTACGAGGCGGTCTACGAGACGCTCACCGGGACGGCCGTCGACACCGAGGACGACCAGTGCACCGGTGACAAGGAGGCGAACAACGTCTACGGGCACGGCCGCGTCAATGTCGAGGACGCGGTCGACGAGGCTCCCGCCGGGAAGTTCGGTTCGCTCTCGGGCGAGGCGACCGACCAGGACGGCGAGCCGGTCGCGGGCGTGCGGTTCGTGTTCGAGGGCGCGGTGGTCCGCGAGGCCACCACGGGCGCCGACGGCGCTTACGCCTTCGCGCGCATCCCGGCCGGGCGCTACCACGTGACGGCTTCGAAGTTCATGTACGGGACCGTGGAGGGTTCGGTCCGGATCAAGAACAACGGCGAGGCGGTGTTCGACGCGGCGCTCACCAAGGAGGAGACGCGGGTCGTCGAGGGCACGGTCGTCGACGGCGGCGGCCACGGCTGGGCGCTCGATGCGACGGTGTCGACGGCGGCGGACGAGGCGGTCGCCGTGACCGACCCGTTCACCGGGGCGTTCAGCCTGGAGATCCCGGCGGGCGGCGACTGGCCGCTGACCGTGGAGACCGCTTACGCCGGTTATGAGACCGTCGTGGTCGACCCGGATGACGCGGCCGTGATCGAGGTCCCGGTCCTTCCCGGCTGCCTCGCCCCCGGCTACGGCTCGGACGTGCTCGACGAGGGCTTCGAGTCGCTGGCGCTCCCGGCGGGCTGGGAGGTCGTGGACCGCGGCGAGACCACCGGCTGGGTCTTCGACGACCCGTTCGGGTACGGCAACATGACGCCGGGCTCGGGCGGCTTCGCCCAGGCGAACTCGGACGCGGCCGACCCGGAGCACCAGGTCGACACCGACCTGATCTCCCCGGTGTTCGACCTGACCGCGGCCGAGGATCCGACGCTGTCGTTCGCGAGCTTCTTCGTGGACGGCGCGATCGGTTCCGAAGCCGAGGTGCTGGTGTCCGTCGACGGCGGTGCCACCTGGGAGCAGGTCTGGTACACCAACGAGGACCTCGAGGCCACGACCGAGGCGGTGGACCTCTCGGACTGGGCCGACCAGTCCGCGGTGCAGGTGAAGTTCCACTTCAACGACAACGACACCTGGTCCTACTGGTGGATGGTCGACAACGTCCGGATCGGCTGCGGTGAACTCGAGGGCGGCCTCGTCCGCGGCACGGTGACCGACGCGGCCACGGGCGACGCGATCGCGGGCGCGGTCGTGACCGACCCGGCCACCGGGGCGGCGACCGCGACCGAAGCGGACGGCTCGTACGTCCTCTTCACCGATGCCGGAGCGGCCACCCTTGAGGCGGGCCTCGAGGGCTGGACGACCGGCACGGCCGAAGCGGCTGTGGAGGCCGACGCCGTGGTCGGCGCCGACTTCGCATTGGAGGCGGCCGCCTGATCGATTGAACGACAAGGGCTCCCGCCGTTCTCGGCGGGAGCCCCCGTCGTTCATTGAGCGCTCCGCGCCGATGGCCCGGCGTTGCTAGGGTGGGCGGCGCGAATCCGGACCAGACGGCAGGCGGGTAGAAGCTTCATATGCGGTACCGAGACTTCATCGTGGGCCGGGACCTGGTTCCCCTGCTCACCAAGACGTATCTGTCCCAGGGGGAACAGCTCGTCGTCTACGGCGGTTCGGATCATCCCTACAGCGCCGGTTTCGCGGTGCCCGGGCGCGCGGGGGTGCCGAAGCGATCAGCGGAGGCGGGGGGCAAGCCGAGGGTCGGCATGGTCGTCTCCAGCGCCTCGCCGACGGGCATGGCGGTCCGGATCGCCGACTTCCTCGGCTCCGAACCCGGCGGGTACCTCCTCACCGATCGCCGATTCGTTGCCTTCCGGCTGGTGCCAGAGGATCCGAGCCTGAAGAAGCCCACGTTCACGGACGGTCTCGTCGACTTGGGTCGATTCCTCACGAAGAAAGAGGAGCTTCCGCTGTATCCGACGGTCTGCGAGCCGGTCTTCGAGTTTCCCGCTCATCAGGCCGCTTATCAGGGCGTGCATAAGGAGAAGCCGCAGAACTGCACGAAGGGCGAGTACCACCGGATCGCCTTCGCCGACGGTTCGACGCTCGGCATGCTGGCGACCTGAGCCGACCCCATCGGGGTGCGATGAGCGGCACCGAGCCCGCGCCTCCGCCTGACCTGAAGACGAAGGGCTCCCGCCGCGAAGCGACGGAAGCCCGTGTTCGTCAGGTGCGCTTCACCATTCGGCGAAGGAGCCGTCCTCGAGGCGCCAGACCTCGTTGCGCCAGCGGTGGGGGTCCTCGGCGGCCTTGCGGACCGCGGCCTCGTCGATGTCGATGCCCAGGCCCGGCGCGGTGGGGCGCTTGACGTGCCCGTCGGTGAACGCGAACACCGCCGGGTCGACCAGGTAGTCGAGGAGGTCGTTGCCCTCGTTGTAGTGGATGCCGAGGCTCTGCTCCTGGATGAGGAAGTTCGGCGAGGCGAAGTCCACCTGGAGGCTCGCGGCGAGCGCGATCGGCCCGAGCGGGCAGTGCGGGGCCAGCGCCACGTCGTAGGCCTCGGCCATCGCGGCGATGCGGCGCACCTCGGAGATGCCGCCCGCGTGCGAGAGGTCCGGCTGCGCGACGGCGATGCCGGTGGACGAGGACGTCGCGGTAGTCCCAGCGCGAGTAGAGGCGTTCGCCGGTGGCGATCGGGATGGAGGTGCTCGCGGTGACCGCGCGCGAGGTCGCGGGAGAACTCCGGCAGCACCGGTCTCCTCGACGAACAGCGGGAGCAGCGGTTCCAGGAGCGGCAGGACGCGGCGGGCCATCGCGGTGGAGAAGCGGCCGTGGAAGTCGACGGCGAAGTCGAAGTCGTCGCCGACGGCCGCGCGCAGTTCGGTGAACTGGTCGACGATCGCGGTGCGACCTGCGCGGCGGTCTCGATGTGGCCCGAGCTGGGCCGCGGCGTTGCATTTGACGGCGTCGAAGCCGTTCGCCTTGGCGCGCAGGGCGTCTTCGGCGAGGGCCTGGGCGGAGTCGCCGCCGATCCAGGTGTAGACGCGGGCGCGTGTCGCGCACGGCGCCGCCGAGGAGTTCGTACACGGGCACGCCGAGGGCCTTGCCCTTGAGGTCCCACAGGGCCTGGTCGATCCCGGCGACGGCGCTGGAGAGGACCGGGCCGCCGCGGTAGAAGCCGCCCTTGGTCATGACCTGCCAGTGGTCCTCGATCCGCGAGGCGTCGGCGCCGATGAGGCGGTCGGCGAGGGCCTCGACGACGCTCGCGACCGCTTCGGCGCGGCCCTCGACGATCGGCTCGCCCCAGCCGACGAGGCCGTCGTCGGTCTCGACGCGCACGAAGAGCCAGCGGGGCCGGACGAGGAAGGTCTCGATTCTGGCGATGTTCAAGGGGAACCTCTATCTCTTGTGGAGGTGTCGGGGTCAGGCGGTGCCTGACGAGCCAGCCGCCGTCGACGGGGAGTTCGGCCGCCGGTGATGTAGCTCGCCTCGTCGGAGGCGATGAAGGCGATCGCGGCGGCGACCTCCTCGGCGCGTCCGAGGCGCCCGGCGAGGGTGCGCCCGGCCTCTTCGGCGCTGCCCTTCGGGTGACACGCCGTCCCACTGCCGGGTGCGGATGGGGCCGGGCGCGACGGCGTTCACGCGCACGGCGGGGGCGTACTCGACGGCGAGCTGGCGCACCAGCGCGCTGAGCCCGCCTTTCGCGGCGGCGTAGGCGGTGAAGCCCGGGCATGGAGGCGTGGGCGTGCACCGAGGAGACGGCGACGACGGAACCGCATGCGGCCGTGAGGGGTTCGGCGAGCGCGGCGAGGCCGAGGTAGGTCGCCTTGAGGGTCACGTCGAGCACGCGGGCCCAGTCGTCCTCCGCGAGTTCGTGGGCCGCGCCGAAGCGCAGCGTGTAGGCGTTGGAGACGAGCGTGTCGATGTGCCCCTGCTCGTCCATGGCCCGCGCGGCGAGGGCCCTCCAGTGCGCGGACTCGGACACGTCGCAGTGCACGAAGTGGACGGTTCCCTCGGTCTGCGCCACGACCCGCGCACCGGCTTCGCCGTCGATGTCGGCGAGGTACACGACCGCGCCCTCGCTCGCGAGCCGCTGCCACCGTGGCGGCCCCGATGCCCATGGCGCCGCCGGTGACGACGGCGACCTTGCCCTCGAATCGATTCATTCGGTGACACTATCGGCCGAGCTTGCGATGCCGTCCTGAACGCTGCCCGTGGTCGCCGCGGGGGCGTCGGCAATGTTGTCGGTCAACTCGACCAGTGCCGAGGCCAGGTCGGGGCGCTCGCGGAGGATGAGCGCGGCGCCGCCCACGGCGCCGGCGCGGGCGCCGAGATCGAGGGCCGCGGGCACGACGTCCACATCGCGCACGAGCGTGAGCGCGTACCGCCGGATCGCGGTGCGCAGCGGGTCGAGCAGCACCTCGCCGGCGCGGGCGAGCTCGCCGCCCACGACGACGCGTTCGGGGTTGAGCAGGTTGCACAGGCTCGCGAGGACCCTGCCGGTCATCTGGCCGACGTCGGCGAGCACGCCTTCGCAGGCGCGGTCGCCCGAAGCGGCGGCGGCGAGCACGTCCTCGACGGTCGCCTTGGCGCCCAAGTGAGGTCGCAGCGCGGCGAGGACGGCGGGGATGCCGGCGTGGAGGACGAGGCAGCCGCGGTTGCCGCACGGGCACGCCGGTCCGTCCACATCGATCGAGGTGTGGCCGAGTTCCCCGGCGGCGCCGACCGCGCCGCGGAAGACCCGGCCGTCGAGGATGAGCCCGGCCGCGATGCCGTTGGAGAGGCCCACGTACATGAGGTCGCGCACGCCCCGGCCCGCGCCGCTGTAGGCCTCGGCCACGGCCTCGAGCCGGGTGTTGTTCTCGATCGCCACCGGCAGCTTGAGCCGCTTCGCGAACTCGTCGGCGGCGTGCACGTGGGACCACGGCTGGTCGGGCAGCGAGGTCGAGACGATCCCGGTGGACTTCTCGATCGGGCCGGGCAGGCCGACGCCCGCGCCCACGATCGTGGCCCGGTCGAGGCCGTGATCGGCGATGAGGCCGTCGAGCAGGTCGGCGGCGACGTCGATGCGCTCGGCCCAGCCCAGGTCGGTGTCCACGGCCCGTCCGGCGCCCGGCGATCTCGTTGTGCGCCAGGTCGGAGAGGTGCACCCAGACGTGGTCGAAGGTGAAGTCGAGGCCGAGCGCGACGGCCGCGCCGGGGTTGATCGCGAGGGTCTCCTTCGCGCGGCCGTCCCCGCCGGGGTCGCCCTCCGACTCGATCACCAGGCCGCGCGACATCAGGTCGGTGACGATCGTCGACACGGTCGTGCGCGACAGGTCGGCGCGGCGGGCGAGTTCGGCGCGGTGCGTGGGTCCCTTGCGCAGCAAGAGGGTCAGCAACCGTTCCTGGTTCGCCCGGCGCAGTGACTGGAGTGAACCGCTCTTCGTCCGGGGCATGGGCCGATCATACAGGCCGTCCATAAATCTGTGTCAAGACTCTTGACGTAACTTAAGTCGAGGAGGGCTAGCCTTCGTCCACAGACTTTCGTACCCCTTCCTGAAAGGCGAAAACCCATGCGTGGATCCCTCGGGACGTCGTTGTCCCGCCGAGACCTGATGCGCGGCACGGCCCTCGGCAGCCGCCGCCGCTGCCGGCGCCGGAGCCCTCACCGCCTGCGCCCCCTCGGCAGGCGGCGACAGCGGCAAGACGACGCTGACGATCATGGCCCCGGAGAACGAGTTCAGCCCCGAATTCCTCAAGTCCGCGGAGAAGGAACTCGACGTCACGATCAAACGCGTCGAGGTCGACACCACCAAACTCACCGCCATGCTCGCCAGCGGCACCGCCCCCGACCTGGTCCGCGGCCTCGGCGCGGTCGAGACGCCCTACTATCGTCGCCCGCGACCTCGCCCTCCCCCTCGACGACTACTTCGCCTCCAGCGAACTGCTCAAAGAGGACGACATCGACCCCGTCAACGACGTGTGGCGCTACGACGGCTCCGTCCAAGGCCAAGGCCCCCGCTACGGCATGGCCAAGGACTACTCCCAAGACGCCATGTTCTGGTACAACACCGCCCTCTTCGACGCCGCCGGCGTCGCCTACCCCTGCGACACCGAACCGGTCACCTACGACGCAGTGGCTCGACATGGGCAAGGAGCTCACCCAGAAAGACGGCGACACCACCACCGTCTACGGCCTCTCCGCCAGCGGCCTCGGCCTGTTCATCAGCCTCGCCAACATGACCGCCTCCGCCGGCGGCAGCCTCTTCGCCGAGGACCTCGGCTCCGTCGACTTCTCCTCACCCGAAGCGCAGAAGGCCCTCACCTGGTACCTCGAATACGCCCGCGCCAAAGTCGGCTTCAGCCCCGTCGAACCCAACCCCGACGGCTGGGACTGGCCGCCCTACCAGACCAGCCGCCTCGCCCAGTCCTGGTCCGGCTACTGGTTCGGCGGCGCCATCGCCGCCGAAGCCGAACTCGCCGAGACCTCCCGCCTCGCCCCCGCCCCGACCATGGGCGGCGAGCGCGTCAGCCCCTGCTTCGGCGCCACCGGCTACTGGATCCCCAAGGCCTCCAAGCAGCCCGACGAAGCCTGGCAGCTCTTCGAATGGTTCATGGGCGGCGACCCCGCCAAAGAACGCGCCGCCGGCGGCTGGGGCCTCCCGAGCCTCCTGTCCCTGCGCGCCGACCTGCCCACCGGCACCCCCGCCCAAGAGCAGGCGCTCGCGGCCGTCGAAGCCGAAGCCGACTACTTCAAGGTCCTGTCCTTCTCCCCGTACGTCAAGGTCGAGGCGCTCGACGCGGTCCTCAACCAGTACCTGCCCGACGCGATCAACGGCGACGCCTCCGCCGGCGCGCTGGCCGACACGCTCAACACCGACATGAACGCGCTCCTGGACGAGGGCAAGGAGCTCGTGAAGTGACCGCAACGCTCGCGGCGTCGCGACGAGGCTCCCCCCGGGGCCGCCCGGCCGCGTCGTGGGAAGCGCGGCCGGGCCGGGCCAACGCCCGCGCACGTTCTACCTGTTCGTCGGTCCCGTGGATCGCCGGGTTCGTGCTGCTGACGCTGTTCCCGCTGGGTACGCGTTCTGGATGAGCCTGACCAACACCGACGGGCTCTCCCCGAACTGGTCCTATGTGGGCATCGACAACTACGTTCGGGTCTTCCAGGACCAGCAGACCATCGCCTCCCTGGGCCGCACCGGCATCTTCATGCTCGCCACCGTGCCCACCGGCGTCGCGGCGGGGCTCTTGCATGGCGGTCCTGCTCAACCGCGACTTCAGGGGCCGGGCGCTGTTCCGCGCGCTGTTCTACCTGCCGGCGGTCGTGCCCGGGGTGGCCGCGGCGCTCACGTTCAAGATCATCTTCGACAAGAACGCGGGCGCGGCCAACGCCGTCATCGGCGCCGCCGGCGGCGAGCCGATCTCCTGGCTGGCCGACCCGTGGGTGCGGTCCGTGCTGATCCTCATGATCCTGTGGGGCGTCGGCGGCTCGATGATCGTGTCCCTGGCCGCGCTGCAGGACGTGCCGCGCGAACTCCTCGAAGCGGCCAAAGTGGACGGCGCTGGTCCGGTGTACTCCTTCTTCAAGATCACGCTGCCGATCCTCAGCCCGATCATCTTCTTCCAGGTGGTCACCGGCGTCATCGGATCGCTCCAGGTGTTCGTCCCCTCGCTGCTGCTCGCGCCGGTCAACGGCGCGGCCGCGGTGACGGCCGTGCCCGAGGGCAACTACTTCTTCATGGTCCACGTGTACGCCGAGTACTTCGCCAAGAGCCACTTCGGATACGCCTCCGCGCTCCTGTGGGTCCTGTTCCTGTTCGTGCTGCTCATCACCGGAATCGTCTTCAAGATCGGCAACAGGGCGGTCTTCTACGGCGGGGTCGACCCCACGGAAACCCGGGAGTAACGGATGACCGACCGCTTCGCGCGCCGGGCCCGCCTGACGGCCCTGTACCTCTTGCTGATCACCCTCGCGGTGATCTTCTCCGGCCCTCTCGGCTGGCTCATCCTCACGTCCTTGAAGGCCCCGAACGAGCTCTCGGTCTTCCCGGTGCAGTGGTTCCCCGCGAGTCCGCAGTGGCACAACTACCTCGACGCCTTGACCTTCATCGACTTCCTCGGCTACGCCCGCAACTCGCTCTTCCTCGCCACGATCACGTCGGTGCTGACGACCATCTCGTCGGCGTGGATGGCGTACGGGTTCGCGCGGCTCAACGCGCCGGGCAAGAAGTTCTGGTTCGGGCTGCTGGTCTCGACGATGATGATGCCCGGCATCATCACGCTCATCCCGACCTATCTGATGTTCGCGAAGATGGGCCTGGTCGACACCTACGTGCCGTGGATCCTCTGGGGACTGTGCGGCGCCGCCTACATGATCTTCCTGTTTCGCCAGTTCTTCTCGGGCATGCCGAAGGAACTGGAGGAGGCGGCGATCCTGGACGGCTGCGGCCATGTGCGGATCTTCTGGAAGATCTTCATCCCGCAGTCGTGGCCGGTGCTGGCCGCCTGCATGGTGCTCACGTTCACCGCCAGCTGGGGCGACTTCATCGCGCCGAGCCTGCTGCTGAGCGCCGACCGGACGACCCTGGCCGTGGCGATGACCGCCGGGTACGTGAACGAGAAGGGGTTCCCGGTGCAGAACCTGCTCGCGGCGGGCAGCACCATGTTCATCTTGCCGGTCCTGCTGATGTTCCTGTTCTTCCAGCGGTTCTTCGTGCAGGGCTTCTCGACGTCGGGTTTGAAATGACGCCGGGGAGGTACTAGCGAGTTTCCGGCGGCCCGACACGTCTCGGCGGGCCGCCGGGTTGTACTTGGGGCGGCGGATCGGATTGTCTTGGGGGTCAAGACTCTGGTCCGCCGCCCCTTGGGTTTGCGCTGTCGGCTTTCCGCGCGATGGTGAGTGCGGGTTACTGCGGCGGCGACAACGAGGCAGGACTGATTCCAGGCGGCCTTTCGGCTGCCCGTGCCGTCTCGGACGCGGTCAGTGCGGCAGCGACGAAGAGGTCCCTTTCTTCCCGGCTTCAATTCGGCCGTCAGGCCGCCCGTGGCTGAGGCGCGGAGCGTCGAGGATGATCAGAGTTGCGTTGCGCCCCAGGCAGATTGGGTTGGTCGCGGGACGGTGCATCGATATTCCTCAATGGATAAATCACCCCTTTGGGTGATGCCACCATCCCCGCGATGTGTCACCATTGAACTACCGAACAATCAGGCGAAAAACAGCAACACGTTCGAGAATCAAGGGAGGTGAACCCAATGGCCACCGCAGCACTCACCGGGACTGACAAGCACTCCCAGGCGCGAGCCATCCGGACCACCCTTGACGAAGCAGCGGTACTCCTCAACTCCCAACACGCCGCCGTTCTCTCCGCAGTGATCGAGGCGAAGGAAGGCAACCTCCATCGCGATGTGGAAGGCTTCTCCGCCCTGCGAGACTGGCTGGTCTCCAAGTTCGACTTCCACATGGCGGTGGCCGCAGACATCGCCGCCATCGCCCGGCTGTCCGAGAAGTTCTCGATCCTGGCTCAAGCAGCGGCGACGGGGATGGCAAGGATCGACCAGGTCGCCTATGCCGTCCGCCAGCTCGACAAGACCCCGGCCATGCGCCTGTTCGCCCGAGTCCCCTTCCGGGCCCCGGTCGCCTCTCCCTTCGACGTCTCGGTCGAGTGCATCACTCCCGAGGCCATGATCACCGAGTACTGCCGGCAGGCCCCTTTCAAGGACCTCCAGCGCCACCTGTGGGAACTGGAAGCGAACCTCGCTGACGAGTCTGAACTCCTCGATGGCCTGGGGGAGGAGTCCTTGCAGTGGATGGAAGTCACCCCGCAGGGCAACGGCATGTGGACGCTCTCGGGCGAACTCTCCGATACGACCGGCCGCCTGCTCGACAAGTACCTGAAGACGGCCTGCCCGCCCCCGAGGCAGGAAGAGTCCGACGCGGACGGCACCCTCCCGGCGCTCCCCAACCGCCGCGCAGAGGCCCTGCACCAGCTTCTCGCCGGTTACGGCACCAGCCCTGAGGCAGTGAAGCGTCACGGCCACACCGCCACCCTCGACCTCGTAGTGGATATCGAAACCCTGCAAGGCAAGGACACCGGCCGCCTGCCACTCCTGGAAGGCAAGCCGATCAGTGTCGCGAGAGCCCGCCTGCTCGCCTGCGAAGCCGGGATCATCCCCTCGGTCTTCAACTACGCCACCGGTGAAGCCCTCGAACTCGGTCGGGCCGCTCGCCTCCCGAACACGTCGCTGCGCCGCAAGCTGGAGCTGGAGCAGCCTGAGGGTTGCGCCTGGCAGGGCTGCGGCCGTCCGGTCGCTTGGACTGAAGCGCACCACATCAGGTATTGGGCCGATGGTGGCGAGACGACCGCCGAGAACCTGATCCTCCTCTGCCGTTTCCACCACGGCCGCATCCACACCACAGGCTGGACCGTGGAGAAGACCGGCCCGGGCCAGGCGATCATCATGCACCACGAAGGCCACGAAGCCACCGGGAACGCTGCCGCTGAACAGGCAGGCGCGACCGGGTGCGGCTGCTCCGACTACCGCACTGACGTGGACCTGGAAGCAGACTTCAAGACCGATATCGCCAATGTCTTCCCGACGGGCCTGTTCCCTGAAGAACGAGGCCCGAAGACCAAGGACGCCTTGAAGGTCCGGGCCGAAGCCGCCGAACAGGCCAGGTGCCTGGCGGCCATCAAGCAGGCCAAGGCCAAAGCCCGAGAGAAGTTCGGGAAAAACCGGCCACCGACAATGCCGACGACCCCGACCACCGCACCTGCAGCCATCCGCCCTGAGCCCCGTCCTGCCCGGCGGGAAGGGAAGAAGCCGGCAATGGCCGAATTGGTGGACTACGGGGAACCACCATTCTTAGGACGCCCGCTCCGGTGGCGACCGGGGCGGGGACGGGAAGGCGCGCCACCGGCCCACCACGGGCCACGCCTCCCAGCTCGGGCCCCAAGCGGGCTCGGGCCCATTCCCATGCCCGGCAACAGAAACCCGAACCGACCCGACATCCACAGTGCCACCCCAAAGGGAACGACATCCTTCTGTCGCTGCCAGCTCGAACCGCAACCATTTCTGCACCGGGAAGCCGAAAGGCTTCGCCCGCCCTTCGCCTACTTCGTTGTCGCTGCCGCTGGAACCGCAACCGTCTCCGCACCGGGAAACCGAAGAGCTTCGCCCGCCCTTCGCCTACTTCGTTGTCGCTGCCGCTGGAACCGCAACCATCTCCGCACCGGGAAACCGAAGAGCCTCGCCCGCCGCTCGCCGACCTCGTTGTCGCTGCCGCTCGAACCGCAACCGTCTCCGCACCGGGAAACCGAAGAGCCTCGCCCGCCGCTCGCCGACCTCGTTGTCGCTGCCGCTCGATCCGCAACCATCTCCGCACCGGGAAACCGAAGAGCCTCGCCCGCACTGGGTCGGTTCGGCCGATTGGACCGCCTTCCGGTCCCACGTAACCTGCCGCTACTCCCTCTAACGCCTTGGGGGCCTTCAACCTCCGAAGCCCTGTCGGCGCACTGACCGACCCGACAGGGCCTCGGTCCGCCGGCCCTCGTCTATTGCCAAGGCGCCGTTGACCATCACGAACGGCACTCCCGCGGCCTGCCGGCGCGGCTCCTCGAAGGTCGCCCTCGCGTCGACCGTCTCCGGATCGAACAGCGCCAGGTCGGCCGCGAAGCCCTCCCTCACCAGGCCCCGGTCCGTCAGACCGAGGACCGCCGCGGGCCGGCCGCTCAGGTGCGCGACGCAATCCTCGACACTCAGCAACCCCAGTTCCCTCGTGTAGCGGCCGAGGTACCGGGCGAAGGAACCCCATGCCCTCGGGTGGATCTTGTCCCCGGCGAGCACCCCGTCACTGGATCCGGTGTGGACGCCGTGGCGCATGATCGCCCGCACGTTCTCCTCGTTGCCCACGTGCATGAGGCACCCGGTGCCGAACTCGTCGCGGACGATCAGGTCGAGGAAGAACTCCGAGGCGCGCTGCGACCCGGCGGCTTCGGCGACGCGTTTGCCGACCAGGTCCCGCAGTTCGGGCTTCGCTACCCCGGCGATCTCGATCCTCGACCAGTCGACGGGCACGCCGTTCGCGCCGTCGGTGCCCTCGACGTCCAGTTCGTGGACGATCCTCCGGCGGGTCTCAGGATCGGCGAGGCGTTCCTGCAGGGCCCCATAGCCTCCCGCGACCGACCAGCTCGGCAGCATCGCCGCGAGCATGGTCATGCCCGGCAGGTACGGGTAGGTGTCGAGGCTGATCGGGACGCCCTCGTCCAGGCCCTCGTCGACCAGTTTCAGCAGTTCGGCGGCGCGGCCCTGGTTGACGTCGTAGTTCAGGGTGGCGTGGGCGAGATGCAGGGCGCAGCCCGCCTCGCGGCTGATTTCGATCATCTCCGCGTAGCCCTCCATCGCACCGGCGCCGTAACTGCGCTGGTGGGGGCCGAAGTAGCCGCCGTACTGCGCGACCACCTTGCACAATTCGACCAGCTCGTCGGTCTTCGCGTACATGCCCGGCGCGTAGCTCAGGCCCGCGGACAGGCCGAACGCGCCTTCGTCCATGCCTTGGGCCACATGGGCTTTCATGACCGCGAGTTCGGCGCCGGTGGGCGGGCGGTGCTCCCAGCCCATCGCGAGCATCCGCACGGTGCCGTGGGGGACCAGGTAGGCCGCGTTCGTGGGGATGCCCTCGTCGAGCCGGTCGAGGTATTCGCCGACCGTGCGCCAGCTGAAGTCGACGTCGAGCCGGCCGTTCCATGCGGCGATGGCCTCCCACATCTGCGGGGCGGTCGTCTCGTCCACGGGCGCATAGGAGAGCCCGTCCTGGCCGAGCACTTCGAGGGTGCAGCCCTGGCCGAGCTTTGCGAGGTGGTCGTGGTCGGCGAGGATCGCCAGCTCGGAGTGGGCGTGCATGTCGATGAACCCGGGGGAGAGGATCAGGCCCCCGGCGTCGATGACGCGGGCGCCGTCGAGGCGCTCTTCGGTGTCGACGGCGGCGATCCTGCCGTCCTTGACGCCGACCTCTGCCGCGAACCGGGGCGAACCGGTCCCGTCGGCGACTTCGGCACCTCGGATCACGATGTCCATTGCAGCCACTCGACGCCCTCCTTCAACCACGGAGCGTCAGTCTATGCAGGCCAGGGCGTCGATCTCCACCAGCATCTCGGCTCTCGGGAGGGTGCAGATCACGGTGGTGCGGGTCGGGAACGGGACGCCCTCGGTGCATTGCTCGGCGAGGAACGCGGCGTAGACCTCGTTCATCGCCGCGAAGTCTTCGCGGTCGGCGAGGTAGACCCGCAGCGTGATCACGTCGTCGAGGCCCGCGCCACCGGCTTCGAGGATCGCCGCCACGTTCTCCAGGGTGCGGCGGGTCTGGGCCCGCACATCGCCGGGGTGCAGGTACTCGCCGGTGGCCGGGTCGACCGGGCCCTGCCCGGAGACGGCGAGCATCGGGCCCTTGCGCACGCCCTTGCGGGAAGGCGTGGGCGGGCGCCGGGGCGGCGTCGGTGCGGATCGCGGTTTTCTCACTCATATAGTGAAGATACCTTCCTATTGATGGCGGTGAACGATGGACGAGACCCGACTGCACGCCCTCTACGACGAGGTCCTCGACTGGCGCTACAAGGGCGTCCCGGCTTCCGCTCACGGCCTGACCGTCGCGGAATGGATCGCTTCGGGGCCCCCCACCCCCACCCTCCCCACCCCCCTCATCACGCTCTCCGCGCAGGCCCTCGAACTCAACCTCCGCGCCATGGCCGCCTGGTGCGCCGAGCGGGGTCTCTCGCTCGCCCCGCATGGCAAGGCCACCATGGCCCCGCAGCTCTGGCGCCGCCAACTCGACGCCGGAGCCGTCGCGATCACCGTCGCCACGCCCTTCCAAGCCGGTGTGGCCCAACACTTCGGCGTGCCCCGCATCCTCATCGCCAACCAGATCGCCGATCCCGCCGCGGCCTTGCGACTAAGCCTATGGGCCGAGCCAGGCGCCCGCATCGGACTCTTTTCCGATTCAGAGGCGACGATCGACAGGCTTTCGGCTACCGCGACCCATACTTTCGACATACTCGTCGAGCTCGGCACCCCCGGCGGCCGGGCCGGAGCGCGGAGCGTCGAAGCCGCGCTCGCGGTCGCCGCCCGCGTCGCCGCCGCCCCGAACCTGCGCCTCGCCGGCGTGGCCGGATACGAAGGATCCGTCACCTCCGGAACCGACGCGCCCGCGCTGGCGGCCGTCGACGACTATCTCGCCGACCTCGCGGATCTGTTCCGGCGCTTGGACTTCGAAATTCCGAGGCCGATCATCTCGGCGGGCGGCAGCGCCTACTTCGACCGGGTGGCCGCGGTGCTCGGCCCGCTCGCCTCCGAAGCGGAGGTGCTCCTGCGGTCGGGTTCGTACCTCGTCCACGACCACGGTTTCTACGGCCGGATGACCCCGACCGGCCGCGGCGGTGACGGCCCGGAGCTGCGGCCCGCGCTGCGCGGTTTCGCGTCCGTGCTCTCCCGCCCGGAGCCGGATCTCGCGATCCTCGACGGCGGCCGGCGCGATTTCCCCTATGACCAGGACCTGCCGATCCCGTTGGGCGTCAGGGGCGTGTCCGGTCTTGCACCGGTTCGGACGGGAGCACGGTGTCCCGAGATCAGCGACCAGCACCTGTTCCTCACGGGCGCAGGCGATCTGGCCGTGGGCGATGTGGTGGAGCTGGGTCTGTCGCACCCGTGCACGAGCTTCGACAAGTGGCGCCTCATCCCCGTTGTGGACGATGAGACCGGGATCGTGGTCGACGCGGTGCGGACCTTCTTCTAAAGCGGGCTTTCGAGCGCGGGTTTCTCAGGCGCGCAGCAGTTCTCGGAGTGCGTCCACCGCCGGGCGGTTGCCGGGGAGCCACGGCACCGTGTCGAGTTCGTCGGGGGCGAGCCAGCGCAGTTCGGCGTGCTCCTTCGCGTGCGGTTCGCCGTCCGTCAACGCCGCGAAGTAGATCCGCAGCAGGTAGCGGCCGCCGCCGGTGGCGAGGTCGCCGCCCACGCGTTCGCCGACCGCGATCGCCACGCCGAGTTCCTCGCGGCATTCGCGGCGCAGCGCCTCGGCCTCGGTCTCGTCGGGTTCGACCTTGCCGCCGGGGAACTCCCAGAGCCCGGCGAGTTCCGGCGGGTAGGCGCGGGCGGCGGCGAGGATGCGGTGCCCGTCGCGGATCGCGGCGCCGACTACTACGCGGGGTTCGGTCACCGCAAGAGCTTATCGGCGTGAGCGCCGCGCTCAGGACTCGCCACCGTTGCCGGTTTGAGGGCGTTTCGTTATCTTTCGCGCGTCACATTACGAACTGTGATCACTACTGAGCAACCTGTTGTTCATACGTTCGGATGATGTGGGTTGGAACCTACGGTCAGGAATCGCGTCCGCCAGCCCAAAACCAGACAAGAACCGTCCCTGGGAATCCGATATTCCCGATTCATCCCATTTGCCGCTCTGGACAGAAACTGGGAGACTGCGCAAGACTCGGTTCAGAAACGATAAAGATCCGGCGACAATTCAGACACGAACGCCCCCGTGTCCGTCGGAGCCGAATCAGACCAACCTTACTGATCGGTCGCAGCCCTGCTCCGGCAGGGCACCGCTTTGCCGGTCGCGACTGATTGAGAACGGCAACAACGAATGGCGACGGTGCCATGGGGAGAACGGAGCAAGACGACAACGTGCTGCTGGATGCACTGAGGGAGCTCAACGGTTGGGTAGCGGACGACGGCCGTCTCTCGCGGTCGCTGCCGCTCGACGATTCCCAGCACGCGGAGCTCGCCGAACACATCAAGATCTTCGCCGACATGCTCGGGGTCATGCCCGACGTCTCGCGCACCGACGAGGCCACGCTGATAGTGCTCGCCCGTGAAGGCGGATTCAGCCTCACGGACGTGACCTTCGCGGGCCGCGTCGAGACCGCCTACATCACCATCGCCGGCGAGCTGGCCGCCCAGGAGGGCTCATCGCTCTCCAAGGGCCGCTTCCGCTGGCTCCGGCGGAGCGAATAGCGAACCGACACGGCGGATCGCCGGGAACCCCACCTCCCGGCGGTCCGCCGAAACCGTGTCCGGACCATGCCGGGGACGATCCGTCACTCGTGATGCGCGGCTTCAGGATCGGTGCCCTGCGCCGCTCGCGCGCCGTCCACGGGCATCACGGCGCCGCTGATGAACGACGCCCGCTCCGAGAGCAGGAACAAGGCCGCGTCGGCGACCTCGCCCGCCTCGCCCGCCCTGCCGAGCGGATGCAGGTCCCGCATCGACTCCTCGACTCTCGCGTACGCCGCCGCGCCCGCGTCCTCCAGCGACTGCAGCCGCTCGGTCGCGATCGACCCCAGTGCCAAGGCGTTCACCCGGATGCCCCACGGGCCGTAGTCGACCGCGAGCGCCCGCGTCAGGCCCTCGATCGCGGCCTTGGCGGTGGCGTACGGGAGCGCCCCGCGCACCGCCCGCTGCGCCTGGTGGGAGGAGAGGTTGACGATGCTCCCGGCAGTGCCCGAGGTACGGAACGAGGCGACCGCCGCGGCCGCCCCCGCCAGGCACGGCTGCAGGTTGAGCCGGATCAGCTCCGCCACCGCCGCGCCGCCCGCCTCATGGAGCCACGCGTCGCGGAACACCGCGGCGTTGTTGACCCAGCCGGTCAGCGTGCCGAGCGATTCGGCCGCCGCGACGGCCCGCGCGGCCACGGCGTCGTCGCCCGCGTCCCCCACGACCACCCAGGCCCGGCTCTCGCCGATCGGCCCGTCAAGCCATTCGAGGCGCTCGTCGCGCAGTTCCACGACGACGACCGCGTGGTCCTCTTCGAGCAGGCGCTCGACGATCGCCCGTCCGATGCCCTGCCCGCCGCCGGTCACGACCGTGACTTCGCGCTGTCTTGGCTCACGCTGCATCGCGCACCTCCGAGTCGGCGCCGCGCGCTGCGGCGTCAGACCTCTTAGTGCTCAGGCGACTTCATGTTCAAACATCGCCGAGCTCAGACGTTGAAGCGGAACTCCACCACGTCGCCGTCGACCATGACGTATTCCTTGCCCTCCATGCGGACCTTCCCGGCGGCCTTGGCCGCCTGCATGGTCTTGGCCTCCATGAGGTCGTCGAACGAGACGATCTCGGCCTTGATGAAGCCGCGCTGGAAGTCGGTGTGGATCTCGCCGGCCGCCTCGGGGGCGGTCGCGCCCTTCTTGATCGTCCAGGCGCGGCTCTCCTTCGGCCCGGCCGTCAGGTAGGTCTGGAGGCCGAGGGTCTCGAAGCCGACGCTCGCGAGCCGGTCGAGGCCCGGCTCGCTCTGGCCGGTCGACTCGAGCAGTTCGCGGGCCTCGTCCTCGTCGAGGTCGATGAGCTCGGACTCGAACTTGGCGTCGAGGATGACCGCCTGCGCCGGGGCCACCATCGCGCGCAGTTTCGCGGCGAGGTCCTCGTCAGCGACCTGGTCCTCGTCGACGTTGAAGACGTAGATGAACGGCTTGGCCGTGAGCAGGTGCAGGTCGTACAGCAGGTCGGCGTCGAGCCCGGCGGCGAAGATCGTCTTGCCGGAGTCGAGGACCTCGCGCGCGGTCTGGACCGCTTCGAGCTTGGCCTTGGCGTCCTTGTTCATGCGCGCTTCGCGTTCGAGGCGCTTGAGGGAGTTCTCGACGGTCTGGAGGTCGGCGAGGATCAGCTCGGTGTTGATCGTCTCGATGTCGTCCAGGGGCGAGACCTTGCCGTCGACGTGGGTGACGTTCCCGTCCTCGAAGACCCGCACGACCTGGGCGATCGCCGAGGTCTCGCGGATGTTCGACAGGAACTGGTTGCCCTTGCCGGCGCCTTCGGAGGCGCCCTTGACGAGCCCTGCGATGTCGACGAAGGTCACCGTCGCCGGGAGGATCTTCTCCGAGTCGTAGATCTCGGCCAGCTTCGGGAGCCGGGCGTCGGGGACGGCGACCACGCCGACGTTCGGCTCGATGGTCGCGAACGGGTAGTTCGCCGCGAGGATGTCCGAGCGGGTCAGCGCGTTGAACAGCGTGCTCTTGCCGACGTTGGGCAGGCCGACGATACCGATGCTGAGTTTCACGGAGACAAGTCTAGGAGGGGCCGCGCCGGGACGGTGCGGCGCGACCTGGCGATGTGCGTCAGGCCGTCAGGAGGCCGATCCCGAGGGTCAGCGAGCCGGCCGCGAGGCTGACCGCGCCCACGTACAGCAGCGCGATCGCCTTGTTGGGCTCGGTGCGGCCCATGCCGGCCGAGGCGGCGAAGAACCCGCCGGACATGAGGATCGCCGCGGCCGGAATGCCGAGGCGGGCGACCCAGCCCCAGAATCCCTCCAGGGCGGTGGCGTCGGCCAGGACCAACCCGATGAGGCTCAGGATGACCAGGACCCCGGCGTGGCCGTGCCCGGCCCGCGCGAAGGACTTCTGGAACTCGGTGAGGGGCGCGGGCGCCTTGCCGCCGGCGATCCTCACCAGGAAGGTGCCGCCGAACTCGATGGTGATGACGGTGAGCAGGACGACCCCTGCGATGGTGCGGGAGGCGTCGCTCAAGGCGAAAGCGGATTCGAACATCAGGGGCATCCAATCGTGAGAAGCTCAGGAGGCCAACGTACGCCCCGGTCTTGACAGTGTCAAGTTATTCGAGAATTTCAGTGCAGAAATATTTGACACTGTCAAGATGCGCGCTACAGTGGCTCTCGTGACCGATCGCTACCACCACGGCGACCTGCGCCGAGCCCTCATCGACGCCGCAGTCGAGGCCATCCGCGAGGCAGGGCCGAGCGCTCTGAGCCTGCGCGCCGTCGCCAAAGGGGCGGGCGTCTCGCATGCCGCCCCGGCCCACCACTTCGGCGACAAGGCCGGGCTGCTCACTGCCGTCGCGGCCGAGGGCCACGACCGCTTCGCCGACGCCCTCGAGCGCGCCTGGGAGGCGACCGGCGACTTCGTCGAGGTCGGTGTCGCCTACGTGCGCTTCGCCATCGACAACCGACCCTATTTCGAGACGATGTTCCGACCCGAACTGCTCCACGGGGACGACCCCGACCTCGCTCGCGCCGAGGCCCGCTCCCGCGCCGCGCTCGTACGCGGCTCCGGCGAACTGCCGCCCGGCGCCGAATTCAACGCCGACGCCCTCGGGGCCTGGTCCCTCGTCCACGGCTTCGCGGGTCTCCTGATGGCCGGGAACTTCCCGCAGGCCGTCGCGGACGACCCCGAGGCCGCGCTGCGCGAGATCGCGAAGCGCACGCGCTTCGGCGACTCCTGAGCAAGATAGATCACGCACAACTAGGTTGCGCACAACTTAGTTGTGCTCTATCGTCGTACCCATGGACAGGACACCGAGGCTTCGCGAGCAGGCCTGCTTCGCGCTCTACACCGCCTCCCGCGCGGTCATCGGCCTGTACCGGCCCATGCTCGACCACCTCGGGATCACCTACCCGCAGTACCTGGTCCTCATGGCGCTGTGGGAGAACGACGGCCTGAGCGTCACCGCCCTCGGCGACGCCCTCCAACTCGACTCCGGCACGGTCTCGCCGCTCCTCAAGCGACTCGAGGCCGCGGGGTTCGTCGAACGGCGGCGAGCGTCGGGCGACGAACGCCGCGTCACGGTGCACCTCACCGAGGCCGGCGCCGCGCTCGAGCGCGAGGGCTGCGAGATCGCCAAGACGGTCGGGTCCTCCACCGACATGCCGCACGACGAGCTGTACGCCTTGCGCGACAAGCTCAATGAATTCACCGAATCCCTCCGCGAACACCACGCCGCCCAATAGCGGCCGTATCACCTCAACGAACAAGGAGACACCATGAAGGCGCTCTACACTGCCCACGCCGTCTCGACCGGCGACGGACGCAACGGCCACGTCGCCGGCGGCGACGGCCTCATCGACTTCGACGTCCGGATGCCGCCCGAGCTCGGCGGCTCCGGCGGCGCCCCCAACCCCGAGCTGCTCTTCGCCGCCGGCTACGCGGCCTGCTTCCACTCCGCGCTCCAGAGCATCGCCCGCACGGCGAAGGTCGACCTCGGCGCCTCGAGCGTGGAGGCCAGCGTCGGCATCGGCAAGCTGGACGGCGGCGACGGCTTCGGCCTGAACGCGGTCCTCGAGGTCGCCATCCCCGGCGCGCCCCGCGACGTCGCCGAAGGCCTCGTCGCCAAGGCCCACGAATACTGCCCGTACTCGAACGCGACCCGCGGCAACATCGAGGTCGAGATCGACCTCGTGCAGGCGGCGGGCGAGTAGCGACCACACGACACGGCACAGAACGAGGGGCGGTCATCGCAATGCGATGACCGCCCCTCGAACATGAACTCGGCGTTTCTCGGCGCTAGCCTTCAAAACGGACATTCGCAGCGCCCCCGGCAACAACCCTGCCGCAGGGGTGCGACAAGCCGGTGTTCGAACCCCGACTGCCCGGTGCTCGACCCGTCGCGGAGCGCCGGCCGGTGCCGAGGCGGAGTTCGGCCATCCGCCGCCTGCCTGCGGAGCGCGGTCGGCGCCCGTTCGCCTATTCGGCCCCCGTCTCCGAACTCGGCGCCTTGTCCTTGCGGAAGATCTTGCGGCCCAGCCACACCAGGGGGTCGTAGCGGTCGCCGGCGACGCGTTCCTTCATCGGGATGATCGCGTTGTCGGTGATCTTGATGTGCTCGGGGCACACCTCGGTGCAGCACTTGGTGATGTTGCACAGGCCGAGTCCCTGGTCGTCCTGGGCCTCATCGCGGCGGTCGACGCGTGCGTCGAGCGGGTGCATGTCGAGCTCCGCGGCCCGGATGAACAGGCGCGGGCCCGAGAACGGCGGCTTGTTCTCCTCGTGGTCGCGCACCACGTGGCAGGTGTTCTGGCACAGGAAGCACTCGATGCACTTCCGGAACTCCTGGCTGCGCTCCACGTCGACCTGCTGCATCCGGTACTCGCCGGGCTTCAGGTCCTCAGGGGGCGCGAACGCGGGCATGCGCCGCGCCTTCTCGTAGTTGAACGACACGTCGGTCACCAGGTCGCGCATCACCGGGAAGGTCCGCAGCGGCGTGATCGTCACCGGCTCCTCGTCCGCGAAGAGGTTCATGCGGGTCATGCACATCAGGCGCGGCATGCCGTTCACCTCGGCCGAGCACGAACCGCACTTGCCGGCCTTGCAGTTCCACCGCACGGCGAGGTCCGGGGCCTGCTCGGCCTGGATGCGGTGCACGACGTCGAGGATCACCTCGCCCTCGTTGACCTGGACGTCGAACTCGGCGAAGTCGCCGCCGTCGGCGTCGCCCCGCCACACCCGGAAGGTCCTCTCGCTCATCGGCTTTCCTCCTCTGTCGGCGAGGACTGGTACTCCTCGGGGGTCATGTACTTGGAGAGTTCGGTCGTCTCGAACAGGTCCAGCAGCTCGGCCGGCATCGTCGGGACCGGTTGGCGGGTCAGCCGCACCTCGTCGTCCTCCAGCGAGACCACCAGGTTCGTCTTGCGCCACTCGGGGTTCATGCCGGGCGCGTCCTCGCGCGTGTGCCCGCCGCGGGACTCGTCGCGCTCCAGCGCGGCCATCGCGGTCGCCACCGAGCAGACGTACATGTTCCGCAGGTCCAGGGCCAGGTGCCAGCCGGGGTTGTACGCTCGGCCGCCGATCGCCTTGACGTTCGCGATGCGCTCCTTCAGCGCCGCCAGTTCGACCAGCGCCTCCTGGAGCTCGCCCGCCCGGCGGATGATCCCCACGAGGCGGCCGTTGATCGCCTGCATCGCGTTCTGCAGCTCGTAGGGGTTCTCGCCGTCGTTCCCGAAGGGCCGCAAGGCCTCCTGGGTCGCCGTCTCGATCTCCGCGTCAGTGAGCTTCGGCGGCTCGGCCGCCGAGGCGTGCGCGGCCGCGTACTCGCCCGCGCGCTTGCCGAAGACCAGCAGGTCCGACAGGGAGTTGCCGCCGAGCCGGTTCGAGCCGTGCATCCCGCCCGAGACCTCGCCGGCCGCGAACAGGCCCGCCACCGCCGAAGTCGTGGTGTCGGCGTCGACTTCGACGCCGCCCATGATGTAGTGGCAGGTCGGGCCCACCTCCATCGGCTCGACCGTGATGTCCACATCGGCCAGTTCCTTGAACTGGTGGTGCATCGACGGCAGGCGCTCGTGGATGTAGTCGGCGCTGCGCCGCGAGGCGATGTCGAGGTACACGCCGCCGTGCTCGGTGCCCCTGCCCGCCTTGACCTCCGAGTTGATGGCCCGGGCGACCTCGTCGCGGGGCAGCAGCTCCGGCGGCCGGCGGTTGTTGTCGGGGTCGGTGTACCAGCGGTCGGCCTCCTCGGGGTTGTCGGCGTACTGCGCCTTGAACACCTCGGGGATGTAGTCGAACATGAAGCGCCGGTCCTCGGAGTTCTTGAGCACCCCGCCGTCGCCGCGCACCGACTCGGTGACGAGGATGCCGCGAACCGAAGGGGGCCAGACCATCCCGGTCGGGTGGAACTGGATGAACTCCATGTTCACGAGCTTCGCCCCGGACCGCAGCGCCAGCGCGTGGCCGTCGCCGGTGTACTCCCACGAGTTCGACGTGACCTTGAAGGAGCGGCCGATGCCGCCGGTGGCGAGCACGATCGCGGGCGCGGTGATCGCCGTGAAGCGTCCGCTGCCGCGCCGGTATCCGAAGGCGCCCTTGACGGTTCCGTTCGCGATGAACAGCTCGGTAATGGTCGTCTCGTCGATGACCTGGAGCTTTTCCTGCCCTTCGCCGGCGGCCTCGTCGTCCTGCTGGAGCGAGACGAGCTTCTGCTGGAGGGTGCGGATGAGTTCGAGGCCGGTGCGGTCGCCCACGTGGGCGAGGCGCGGGTATTCGTGGCCGCCGAAGTTGCGCTGGCTGATCTTGCCGTCGGCGGTGCGGTCGAACAGGGCCCCGTAGGTTTCGAGTTCCCAGATGCGGTCGGGCGCTTCCTGGGCGTGGAGTTCGGCCATCCGGTAGTTGTTGAGGAATTTGCCGCCGCGCATGGTGTCGCGGAAGTGGACCTGCCAGTTGTCGCCTGCGTTGACGTTGCCCATGGCGGCGGCCGCGCCGCCTTCGGCCATGACGGTGTGCGCCTTGCCGAACAGGGATTTGGAGATGACGATGACGCTCTTGCCGGCCAGGCGCGCCTCGACGGCGGCGCGCAGTCCCGCGCCGCCGGCGCCGATGACGAGGACGTCGCAGGCCAGGTGCTCGACGTCGTTGATGTCGTTGTCGCTCATGATGTTCGTCCTCTACCCGATGAACCGTAGGTCGGTGATCCAGCCTGCTGCGACGGCCATGACGTAGGCGTCGGTGAGCGCCAGGGACGCCAGGGTGATCCAGGCCCACATCATGTGCCGGACGTTCAGCGCGCTGGAGATCGTCCACAGCCGGTACCGGACCGGGTGCTTCGAGAAGTGTTTGAGCCGCCCGCCCATGACGTGGCGGCAGGAGTGGCAGCCGAGCGTGTAGCACCACAGCAGGACCACGTTGGCGACCAGGACGAGGTTGCCCAAGCCGAAGCCGAAGCCGTCGGGGGAGTGGAACGCCAGGATCGCGTCATACGTGTTGATCAGGGAGATGATGGCGGCGGCGTAGAAGAAGTACCGGTGGAGGTTCTGCCCGATGAGCGGGAAGCGGGTCTCGCCGGTGTAGCGCGGGTGTCCGTCGGGGACGGCGCAGGCGGGCGGGGAGAGCCAGAAGGACCGGTAGTAGGCCTTGCGGTAGTAGTAGCAGGTGAGGCGGAACGCCAGCAGGAACGGCAGGCTCAGGGCCGCGTAGGGGAGGAGCGGGCTGTCGGGCAGGAACCGTCCGAAGTGGGCGGATTCGGGGACGCAGCCCTCGGAGACGCACGGGGAGTAGAACGGCGTCAGGTAGTGGTAGTCCGCGACCCAGTAGTCGCCTTGGTAGAAGACCCGGAAGGTCGCGTAGGCGACCCAGGCGGTGATGCCGAGGACGGTGAGGATCGGGCCCTTCCGCCAGTTGTCGATCCGGAGGTTGCGGGCCGATATCGCAGCGCGCGGAGGTGGAGAGACGGCTGGTTCTTCGGTCGTGGTCATCAAGCGCCCCTTCGCGCGGTCTTGGCCTGGGTCAGGTCCGGCCCGTCAGCGCAGGATAGCCCCAATGGTGCTTCCAAGAACCATGGGGTGCATCACAATTGCGAGCATTTTTCTTGATGGGACTGTAGATTGCTAAGGTTCATTCGGCGGTCGCAAATGGTCTGATGGGGCGCAAGTGCCGCTTGGGTTCGGGCCCGCGCCGCTAATCTTGGAGCCATGAGCGCACGCGGTCTTCTGTTCGTCCACGCCCACCCCGACGACGAGACCGTCGGCACCGGCGCGACCCTCGCCCACTACGCCGCCCGCCCCGACGCGCACGTCACCGTCGTCACCTGCACCCTCGGCGAGGAGGGCGAGGTCCGCGTCCCGCATCTCGCCGGGCTCGTCGCCGGTGAGGCCGACCAGCTCGGCGGCTACCGCTACTGGGAGTACCGCCGGGCCACCGCCGCGCTCGGCGTCGAGGACACCCATTTCCTCGGCGGCGTCGCCCGCTACCGCGACTCCGGCATGATGGGCCTGGCCTCGAACGAGCACCCGCGCGCGTTCTGGGGCGCCGACGTCGACGAGGCGGCCGCCGACCTCGTGGCGGTGATCCGCGACCGCGCGCCCGAGGTCCTGGTCGCCTACGACCCCGAGGGCTTCTACGGCCACCCCGACCACATCCAGGCCCACCGGGTCGCGATGCGCGCCGCCGATCTCGCCGCCGACCCCGAGTGGCGCCCGGACCTCGGGGCGGCCCACGAGATCCGCAAGATCTACTGGACCACCATGCCCCGCAGCATCATCGAAGCCCAGTTCGACGCCTTCACCGGCTCGACCGACAACCCCTTCGCGGGGGCCGAGTCGGTCGACGACCTGCCTTTCGGCGTCCCCGACGCCGACATCGACGCCCGCGTCGTCGGCGACGCCGAGGCGAGCGCCCGGAAGCGGGAGGCCATGGCCGCCTACGCGACCCAGATCGCCCCGGGCGACTGGCTCGACCTCCTCGGCGACAAGCTCGGGGCCGACGCGTTCAGCGCCGAGCACTACCGCCTCGTCAAGGGCGAGCGCGGCGAGGGCACGGACGAGCACGCCTGGGAGAGCGACCTCCTCGCCTGAGCGGGGGATTCCGCCAGGCCGGATTCGGGTACCCAGGACGGCACTATGGATCCTTGGACATATCTGGGCCCCCTCGGGCTGGCGCTGCTGCTCGGACTCGCGGTCGGCGCGGAACGCGAATGGCAGGGCAAGCCCGCGGGCATGCGCACGCACGGGCTCATCGCCGTCGGCGCGTGCCTGTTCGTGCTGGCCGGCCGCTACGGCTTCGACCATGTGCCCGGCACCGCCGGCGTCGACCCCGCGCGCATCGCCGCGCAGGTGGTGACCGGTGTGGGGTTCCTCGGCGCCGGCGTCGTCTTCTACCACCGGAACCTGGTCCACGGGATGACCACGGCCGCGTCGATCTGGTCCACCACCGCCGTCGCGATCGCGTGCGGCGCGGGCCTGTACTGGGCCGGCGTGGCGGTCGCCGTCGCGCAGCTCGTGGTCGTGGCCGGACTCGCTCCGGTCGAGGACGCCATCGCCCGCCACGCGAAGCACACCGGCCGCCTCCACCTGCGGTACACCACGTCGGCGGGGCTCACTGAAGTCCTGTCGACCTGCACCGACAAGGGCTTCACCGTCACCGAGATCGACGGCGAGGACGGGGACGGCGAGGAGCGCTCCACGGACCTGGTGCTCGTGGGGCGCGGTTCGGTGAAGGATCTGACCACCCGCCTCAGCGGGATGGACGGCATCGCCAGCGTCACGTACCGGGAGGATTCGGCCTAATGGGGCGATCCCGGCCTAGAGCGGGAGCGCGCCAGGCAGGATTCGAACCTGCGACCATCGGATTAGAAGTCCGGTGCTCTATCCAGCTGAGCTACTGGCGCCCGGCGGGTCGCACAGGGCACCGCGCCAGCCAAAGAATACCCGGACTTCGGCCGGCGGAAGGACCGGGGAGTCCGGAAGAGGGCATGGATACGGGGCGTCGCAAGAACACCCCAAACGATTCTCCACGACGCCCCGGAATTGCTGACCCGTATCAATGAGTAGTCGTTGTGCGCGTGAGTGTCAAGCGGCTCGCCGCCGGTTGACACCGATTCGTTATCTCGACCTATGTGGGCGGCAATGCCCGCTATGCGTCCTGACTGCTTGGGGCCCTTGCGGACTTCCAGGGTGAAATCCGGCACATCCGACACGGACACCGAGCGTGCCGCCGGATCGGCATGGGGCCCTGTCGTTCGCGCCGAACATCGAGGCGAGCGTCGGCGTGCCACACTTGCACCAGAGCCAACCGTGAGGAGCGGGCATGAGCGACGACCAGTCACCGGCCGAAGGCGGTCCGGTCGAGATCAGGGATTCGGCTCGCGGGCCGGTCATCTTGCGCGGCATATCGACTCGAGCCTGGGAGCACCCCGCCGACCGCGGCGCGCTGGTGGCCCTGCGGGAACTGCGCGGCTTCGACCTCCTCCTCCGCAAGATGTCCGGGATGATCTCCGAGCGGTCCCTGCGGCTGAGCCTCATGGGCTCCTCGATCCGCGCCGACCGCCACCAGTACGCCCGCGTCTACGACGCCTACCTCCACGTGGGCGCCGTCCTCGACGCCGCCGACCTGCCGGAGCTCTACATCACCCGCAACCCCGACCTCGGCGGCATGTGCATCGGCATCGACAAGCCGGTGATCGTGATCAACTCCGGCTCGCTCGACCTCCTCGACGAGCACGAACTCAAGTTCCTGCTCGCCCACGAGCTCGGCCACGCCCTCTCCGGGCACGGCCTCTACCGGACCCTGCTCATGGTCCTGCTGCGCCTGACCACCTCGGTCGCGTGGATCCCCGTGGGCGTGGTCGGCCTGCGCGTCATCACCGCCGCGCTCTACGAATGGAGCCGCAAGTCCGAGCTCTCGGCAGACCGGGCCGGGGCGCTCGCCGTCCAGGACCCGGCCGCGGCCGTGCGCTTCATGGCGAAGATGGCCGGCGGCGGCGACCTCCACGACGTGGACACGGCCGCTTTCCTGGAGCAGGCCAAGGAGTTCGAGTCCGGGGGCGACCTGCGCGACAGCTTCCTCAAACTCATGCTGCTCGAGCAGCGCAGCCACGACTTCGCCGTCGCCCGCGCCGCCTCGCTCAAGACCTGGATCGACGACGGCGAGTACCGCGAGTACCTCGCCGGGGCCTACCCGAAGCGCGAAGACGACAAGGACGCCTCGATCACCGCCGAGGCCAAGGCCGCCGCGAAGTCCTATAGGGACCTCTTCGAGACCTCCGGCGACCCGCTCGCCAAGCTCATGCGCAAACTCAAGGAACGTCCCTAAAGCACATGGAACGGGCCCGGTCGCGCAGGCCGGGCCCGTTCCTGTTTGCTTCTAGCGCTTGAGCTTCTCCAGCAGCAGCGCCTCGGCCACGCAAACCCGCTCGAACATCGCGATGTCCAGGGACTCGTTGGGGCCGTGCGGGTTCGAGTACTGGTCCTCGACGCCCGTCACCAGGATCGCGGCCTCGGGGAACAGCTCCTGGAAGGTGGCGATCATCGGGATCGAACCGCCCACGCCGATCTCCACCGGCGCAGTGCCGTCCCACGCCTCGGCGAACGCGGCCCGCGCCGCGTCGAACGAGGGGCCGGTCGCGTCGATCGCGCACGGGTCGCCCAGGCCGCCCTCAGGCGTCACTGTCACCTCGGCGCCCCACGGCGCGTTCGCCTGGAAGTGCTCCCGCACCGCCTTGAGCGCGTTCGCCGCCGAATCGCCCGCCGCGAGCCGGAACGAGACCTTCGCGCGGGCCTTCGGCTGCAGCGCGTTCGCCGACTCCGCCGCGCCCGGCGCGTCGATCCCGAGCACCGTCGCGGTCGGCTTCGAC
The DNA here is from genome assembly GCA_963740955.1 of uncultured Actinomycetota bacterium. Lineage (GTDB taxonomy): Bacteria > Actinomycetota > Actinomycetes > Mycobacteriales > Micromonosporaceae > Glycomyces. Next base: position 378,033 of record CAVUGC010000019.1, on the reverse strand, counting down.
CACAGGCGCTCGGTGAGCCGCCCGGTCCCGATGAACTCGGTCCCCGGCAGCATCCCCGCCTCATGGCGCAGCGCCGCCTCGTCGTAGTCCAGGTCCGAACTGCGGCCCGTGACCAGGCCCGCCACCGCCACATCGCCGCTGTCGTCGTGCAACGTCGCCACCAGGCGCGCCAGCGCCGTCAGCGCATCCGGCACCGGGCCGCCGAACATCCCCGAGTGCACCGCCCCCTTGAGGACCGCGACCTCCAGGTACACGTTGACGACCCCGCGCAGGCTCGTGGTCAGCGCCGGCACCTCGGTCCGCCAGTTCTGCGAGTCGGCGATGACCACCACGTCGGCGGCCAGCAGGTCCTGGTGCTCGCGCAGCAGGCCCTCGAGGGTGGGGGAGCCGAACTCCTCCTCGCCTTCGATGAGGAGTTTCACGCCCGACCGGCGGCCTCCCGCCGAAGGCGCGCAGCGCGGCGACGTGCGCCATCACCCCGGCCTTGTCGTCGGCGACGCCGCGCCCGTACAGCCGCCCGTCCTTCTCGACCACGGTGAACGGGTCGTCCTGCTCCCATTTCGCGAGGTCGCCGACCGGCTGGACGTCCTGGTGGGCGTACAGCAGCACCGTCGGCTGCCCCTCGGGGGCGGGGAAGTGCGCGTACACGCTCGGCTGCCCGCCGCCGTGGGCGAGCTGCCGCGTCTCGGCGGCGCCGGCCTCCTCGAGGAGTCGCTGGACCGCGTTCGCGCCCTGTCGGACCGGCTCGTGGTCGAGTCCTTCGAAGGCGATCGCCGGGATCTTGACGAGGGCCTCCAGATCGGTGCGCACGGCCGGCATGGCGGCGCGCACCGCATTCACTACATCGCTCATGAGGCGCAATCCTATGTCCCGTCTACACTCGGCTGCGTGATGCAGCGATACCGGTTCGTCCTGGCTCCGCGCTGGCTTCTGCTGACTTTGGCCGGCGTGGTCGTCATGGTCGTGTGCGCGCTCCTGTCCCAGTGGCAGTGGGGCCGCGCCGTGGAGCGGGCCGCGGCGAACGAGGTCATCGCCGAGAGCCGCGAGGCCGCGCCCGTGGACGAGGTCCTGCCCGCCGGGGCGGGCCTCGACCCCGATGACCGCTGGACGCTCGTGGACGCCAAGGGCGTCTACGACGCCGAGAACGAGATCGTGCTGCGGGCCCAGACGAACAACGGCCTCAACGGCTTCGAGATCGTCACGCCCCTGATCCTGGAGGACGGGTCGGCGCTGCTGGTCGACCGCGGTTTCGTGGCCTCCGAGAGCACCGGGCACGTGCCCGACTATCCGGCCGCGCCCTCGGGCGAGGTCACGGTGACCGGCCGGATCTACGAGTACGAGGAGCCGAGCGGCGGCGTGACCGAGGTGGAGGGCCACCTGGAGTCGCGGCGCCTGAGCGATGCCATGCTCGGCTCGTACTTCGACTACGACCTGCGTGCGGCGTGGGTGGCCGACATCGAGCCGGCCGAGGGCTTCACTGCGCTCGAGACGCCCTCGTTCAAGGACTGGCAGAACTATTCGTACGCGGTCCAGTGGGCGCTGTTCGCGGCCATGGTCCCGGTCGGGTGGGTCGTGCTCGCGCGGCGCGAACGCAAGGACATGGATGAGGAGGCGGGCGCCGAAGCGGCCCCCGGCGAGGAGCCGGAGGCCGCAGGTACGCCTGAAGCGGAGTCGGGTGTGGAGCCGGGTGCGGAGCCGGTCAGTCCTTCCCCTCGAACATGATCTTCCGTGACGGCGGATTGAACGGTATGACCTCTTGGCCTTCGAGGCCCTTCTTGAAGATGGTGCCGACGGTCTGCTTCGAGACGATCGTGTTCTGCGTGCCCACCCCGTTGAAGATGTAGTCCGGGTCGGCCATGAACGCGCCGATCGTCAACTGCGGCGTATAGCCGAGGAACCACGAGGCCCGGTTGTTGTCGGTGGTGCCGGACTTGCCGGCGATGGGCCGCCCGGCCAGTTCGCCGACGATCTTCGAGGTGCCCCACTCCCCGCATTGGGCGCCCTTGCGCTGGGTCTCGGTGACGCAGCGGGCCGCGTCGGTCGCCGCGCGGGCGACGTCTTCGTCGAGTTCCTGGTGGCATCGCGGTGTGGCCGCGTCGAGTTCCTGGCCGGTCGGGTCGATGATGCGCATCGCCGGTATCGGCTCGCAGTACTGGCCTTCGGCCGCGAGCGTGTTGAACACGTTCGTCATCTCGATCGGCTGCACGTCCGAGACGCCGAGCGTGAACGGCCCCCAGCCGGCGCGTCGTTCCTCCGAGGCGTAGTAGGCGTCGCCTTCACTGCGCCATTTGAGGCCCATCCGCTCGGCCATCTCCACGGTCTTGTCGGCGCCGACGCGGTCGATGAGCTGCGCGAAGTACGTGTTCACCGACATGCCGAACCCGGACCACATGTCGCGGTTGCCTGACATGGAGGCCGAGCCGTTCTTCGGGCACCATCTGCCGCCGCAGGCGGTGGTCGCCGAGACGAAGCTCGTGGCGACCCGGCCGGGCGAGTAGATGTTGTAGTTGAGCGGATAGCCCGCGTCGAGCGCGGCGAGCAGCGTGAAGATCTTGAACGTCGAACCGGCCTGGTAGCCGCCCTCGGCGCCGCCGCCGAGCACCGGGTTCACCGTGTTCGGGTAGTTGCCCTTGCGGTCGAAGGACGGGTTCGAGTGCGGGCCGTTCTTCTTCTGGTCGTATGAGAAGGTCCGGTTCAGGCCCATGGCCTTGATCCGGCCCGTGCCCGGTTCCATGAGCACCGCGCCGTGCGCGAGCTTCGAATTCTGGCTCTTGGCCTTGTTCACGGTGCTGTTCGCGAGCTCCTGCAGATCGGGGTCGAGCGTGGTGATGATCGTGTACCCGCCTTGGCGCAGTTCGCTTCTCGCGCTCGGCCGGGGTCGCCCCGAAGGCGTCCTGCTCGCGCCACCAGCGGCGGAAGTAGTCGCAGAAGAAGCCGTACTCGGTGGTGGTGCCCTCGATGCCGATGCAGGAGTTCGGCGGGTCGGAGGTCTGCAGTTCGATCGGCATGAAGCGCACCACGGAGGCGTCGCCGCGGGAGAGGTAGTCGATGTCGACCATCCGGTCGAGCACCCAGTTGCGGCGTTCGAGCGCCCGGGTCTGGTCGGAGGTGATCGGGTCGTAGGCCGACGGGGCCTGCACGAGGCCGGCGAGCATGGCCGACTCCTCGAGCGACAGATCCGACGGGGGCTTGGAGAAGTAGACCTGCGCGGCGGCGAAGATCCCGTACGCGTTGTGCCCGAAGTAGGCCTGGTTGAGGTACCGCTCGAGGATCTCGTCCTTGGTGAGCTGCTCCTCGACGGCCATCGCGAGGCGGGCCTCGGTGAGCTTGCGGCCGGCGGTCTGCTCGGTGGCGGCGATGACCTCGTCGATGGATTCGGCGTTGAGCTGGAGCGCGCCGCGCACGTACTGCATGGTGATGGTGGAGGCGCCCTGCTCGACGCCGCCGGAGGAGTTGTTGGCGACGAAGGCGCGCACGATGCCGCGGTAGTCGACGCCGTTGTGCTTGTAGAACCGCGAGTCCTCGGCGGCGACCATGGCCTGCTGCATGACGGGCGCGACCTCGTCGAGTTCGACGTGGCGGCGGAACTCGTCGTAGAAGAGGCTGATGAGGGTCTCGCCGTCGGCGGCGTAGACGTAGGAGGTGAGCGGCGGGTCGGTCTGGGTGACCTCGACCGAGAGTGTGTCGATCGCGCTGAACCCGGCTTTCGCGCTCAAGCCCGCCATGGCGGCGAGCGGGAAGACCAGGGCGGCTATGGCGAGCCCGGCGAGCAGGCTCGTTCTCAGCAGGGCGTACACGCCTTCGGCGGGCGGTCCGGATTGGTCGCTCCCCTGTGCGGACAGTCCGGGCACACGGTGCGGGCGGGGTCGATCACGCATATAACCAGCCTAGGGCACATGGAAGGTCTCAAGGTGAAAAAGCTCACGACTCGCGGTATCGCTTTCGTTAAGGCCCCGAACGCAACCCGCGCTTATATCACTCTGGCAAGCCGTGCACCGAGGGTTTCGCGTAACAGGCTTGCAATCCGCCGGTTAGATGCCGGCGACGATTCCCGCATACGCTTGTCGGTGTCGTACTGAGGACGCTGTGTCGCTCAGAGTGCATTGGAGGGTCACGTGTCGGTCTACGAGATCGGACTGCGGCTGCAGGGCAAGTCGGTGCTCGTCGTCGGCGGCGGTTCCATCGCCGGGCGCCGGGTGCCTCGACTGCTGGCCGCGGGCGCCCGCGTCCTGCTGGTCGCGCCCGAGGCCACCACCACCCTCTCCGACTACGCCGCCGCCGGGGACATCCAGTGGGAGCGGCGTGAGTGGCGCTCGGGCGACGGCGACGACGCCTGGTTCGTGCTCGCCGCCACCGACGCCCCCGCGGTGAACGCGGCCGTCGCGGCCGAGGCCGAGGCCCGCCGCACCTGGTGCGTGCGCGCCGACGACGCCGAGGCCTCTGACGCCTGGACGCTCACCCAGGCCGAGTTCGGCGGCGTCTCCGTCGCCGTCTCCGCCTCCGGCGACCCCCGCCGCGCCGCTTCCGTGCGCGACGCCATCGCCGCGGCCCTGCGCACCGGCGACATCGACGCCCCCCGCACCCGCACCGCCCGCCCCGCCGGCGTGGCCCTCGTGGGCGCCGGTCCGGGCGACGCCGACCTCATCACCCTCCGCGGCCTCGAACTGCTCCGCCAGGCCGAAGTGGTCGTCTCCGACCGGCTCGCCCCGCAGGAACTGCTCGACATGCTCGGCGACGACGTCGAGATCGTCGACGCCGCGAAGCTCCCGTACGGGCGGCACACCACCCAGGAGCAGATCAACGCCGTCATGGTCGAACGCGCGCTCGAAGGCAAGTTCGTGGTGCGCCTCAAGGGCGGCGACGGCTTCGTCTTCGGCCGCGGCGCCGAAGAGCTCGACGCGTGCATCGAAGCGGGCGTGCCCGTCGAGGTCGTCCCGGGCCTGTCCTCCTCGATCGCCGGTCCGGCCGCCGCCGGCGTGCCCGTGACCGAGCGCGGCGTCGTCCACGACTTCACCGTCGCCACCGGCCACGTCCCGCCCGGGCCGCAGAGCAAGGTCAACTGGGCCGCGCTCGGCGCCGGTCACGGCACGATCGTGCTGCTCATGGCCGTCAAGAACCGCGCCGCGATCGCCGAGGCGCTCATCGGCGGCGGCCGCGCCCCCGAGACCGCCGTGCGCATTGTCGAGAACGCGACAACGAAGAACCAGACCGTCCGCGAATGCGTCCTCGCCGACCTCGGCGTCACCGAAGCGCACCACCCGTCCGTGATCGTCATCGGCGACGTCGCCGGGAGAGCCCGCGAACTGTGAGTTTTCCCAGGTAGAGACCTGATATTGCGGCGGCGCCGGAGATTCACTCCGGCGCCGCCGCCTTTTTACCTGATCCACTCTTTACAAGGCCGACCACAGGTCGTAATATTCGTCCATCGACAGCGCGGCGATCGCCGCGCTCATCATCACTGTCACGCTCTTGACCAGTGGTGTACTTCCATTAAAGCGGGTGATCCCGCTGACCCTTATTGTCCTTTTTGGAGTGTGCATGCGCATTCGTGAGTTCTCGACCGAGCTCGCTTCGCGGCTCAAGGTCGCCTACGCGGTCCGCAATGTCGATCTGACAATGCCCGGACTGACTCTGGTCGACGCATGCGCGCCCCGACCCGGCCACATCCTGGCCGCGCGGGTCGACGCGATCGGCCACCACAACTGGCTCGAGCTCGCCAGCGGCCGCAAGGCCGCCATCTACCCCGGGGACGAGATCCTCCTGGCCTTCGGCGAGCGCTACGCGCCCGACCAGTACGAGTCCCGCGTGCCCGAGGTCCTCGGCACCTCCGTGGACCTCGTCGCCGCGGGCGGCGTCGCGGGCGAGGTCCTCTCGCGCCACGGCGACATGCGCCCCCCGACCCGGCTCGAGCCCATCGGCGTCCTCGCCGACCGCGAAGGCTCACCCGTTCGACCTGCGGCGCTACAACGTGCTCGCGCCGTTCGGGCTCGGCGACCACCCGCCCGTGGTCTGCGTCGTCGGCACCTCCATGAACGCCGGGAAGTCCACCACCGCCGCCTCGCGTGATCCGCGGCCTGTCGCGCGGCGGCCGCCGCGTCGCCGGCATCAAGATCACCGGCACCGGCGCCGGGGGCGACCCGTGGATGTTCCGCGACTCCGGCGCGGTCGTCGCCGCCGACTTCACCGACGGCGGCTACCCGACCACCGCGGGGATCCCGGTCCCCGAGCTGGCCGAACTCGCCCAGACGCTCTACCACCACGCCGCCGCCCACAACGTGGACGCCGTGGTCATGGAGATCGCCGACGGCATCCTCCAGGCCGAGACCTCCGCGCTCCTCGAGCACCCGCTGGTGCGCGAGCTCGTCGACGGCGTGGTCCTCGCCGCGGCCGACGCCGCCGGGGCCCGCTACGGCGCCCTGCACCTGCGCGGCCTCGGCCTGCCGGTCATCGCCGCCTCCGGCAAGCTCACCCAGTCCCAACTGGCGATCCGCGAAGCCATGGCGGGCATGGACGCCCCGGTCTACACGCCCGGCGAACTCGCCGAAGCGCATGTGGCCCAGGAGATCCTGACGCTGGCGGGCGTCGCCCGCACACGCCGGGCCGGCGTGCTCGAACTCGGCGAGGCCGCCTAGCGCGGAACGAACGGCAGAGGTCGGCGGCGCTGACAGGCGCCGCCGAGAACGAAGCGACGTGAGGCGGTGCGCTCTGCGCGCCGCCGTTCTGATCTCTTTGGAGGATGTTCGTGCTGGCGATACGTGTCGGTAACGTGACCGGCTCAGGCCACTTTGGGCGACCCGAGACCGTTACCGTCTTGTGACAATGGCAGCCTAGTCCTGATTGCGCTCGCGAATTAGGCTCGGTTTCGTGTGCCGACCCCGACGGCACCCAGGGGCCCTTTCGGCGCTCGCGCCCCGACAACCCGGCATAGCTGATCCCGCAGAGGAACTCCCCTTTATGACCACACCCCACGTCGACGCCAGACGCCTCAACGTCAAGGGCCTGCTCATCGCGGTCGGACTCCCTGTGGTGCTGGTCGGAGCCCTCGTCGCCACCCTCCTCGGCACGGGCGCGTTCAGCCGCGACTCGGACCTCGAAGACTCCAGCATGTGGTTGTGGACCACCCCGGCCGGCGAGATCGCCCGCGTCAACGGCCTCACCGCCGCCACCGACGTGCGCTTCGAACTCACCGACGCCGCGGGCAATGCCGTCCAGATCGAGCAGACCGACTCGCACCTCCTTCTCCGCGAGATCGCGACCGGCAAGGTCTCGGCGATCGACCTCTCGACCCTCGAACTCACCGGCGAGGCCGAGACGGCCCCCGGCGAAGGCGTGCGCCTCGCGCTCTCCGATGACGGCGCCTTCATCATCGACCAGACGCAGGGCCTGGTCAACCAGGTCGACCCGAGCACGCTCACCGCGATCGGCGACCCCCTCCAGTTCCCCGCCGGGCTCACCGGCGGCGCGTTCGACTCCGTCGGGAAGCTGTGGGTCGGCGTCCCGCGCGAAGGCACGATCGTCCAGATCGAACCGAAGGAGAGCGGCGCGAAGACCATCGCCACCGAGGTCGTGGCCGAGCCCCGCCAGGAGCTCGCGCTCACCGTCCTCGGCGACGGCGTGGCCGTGCTCAACTCCACGGCGAAGAAGATGACGACGCTCCGCTCGGACGGGCGCAAGTCCGTGACCGATGTGGAGCTCGCCGGTCCCGCCGAGACGGCCGACACGAGCCCCGGCACGATCGCCTCCGTCACCGTGACCGACCCGCCTTCGATCGTCACGGTCGACGACGAGCAGTCCAAGAGCTTCGCGATCGCGGCGGCCCCCTCGAACCTCCTGGGCGCCTCGGTCGAATTCCACCAGCGCATCTACGTGCCCGACGGCGCTTCGGGCCTGGTCTGGGTCTACGACCTCGACGGCAACGAGCTCGACCGGATCGAGATCGACGCCGGCGGCGGGCCCGTCGAGCTCTACCACACCGGCGACACGCTGTTCGCCAACGCGGTCAACACGAACGCGGCCGTGGTCGTCTCCTCTGACGGCAACGCGCGCAGCGCCGAGAAGGACCGCGACGACATCCTCGGCGGCAACGCCCCGCCCGAGGAGGAGACCGGCGGCGACGAAGGCGATGAGGAGGGCGACGACGAGTCCGCCCCCGAGGTCGGCCCGCCCGGCGCGGTCACCAACCTCGGCGGCACCGTCGGCGACGGCCTCATCAACCTGTCCTGGGACGCCGCGCCGAACAACGGCTCCGCGCTCACCAAGTACGTGGTCGAAGGCGCGGGCCAGACGTGGGAGATCGCCCCGGACCAGCGGGTCCTGGAGATCGGCGACCTCGAGAACGGCACGCCGTACACCTTCACCGTGACCGCCCACAACGCCGAGGGCGAGGGCGACACCGCGACCTCGCCGTCCATCGTGCCCTCTGCGGAGGTGCCCGACCCGGTCGGCGCCGTCGAGGCCACGGCCAACAACGACGGCACCGTCACCGTGACGTGGGAGGAAGCGAACGGCCAGGGCAACGACGTCTCCGGCTACCAGGTCGAGGCGATCGCCTCCGGGACGCAGAGCGTCGTCGGCCAGTCCGACGGGACCACGTTCATCGTTCCCGAAGGCGCCCTTGACTACGGGACCCAGTACGCGTTCCAGGTGACGACCCTTGCGGGGGCCGCCGCCTCGGCGCCCTCCGCGCCGTCGAACTCGGTGACGCCGTTCAACGTGCCCGAGCCGCCGACCAACCTGCTCGCCCAGAGCTCCAGCTCAGCGGCCGGCACGATCGACGTGAGCTGGGCCCAGCCGTCGAACAACGGCCGCGACATCACCGAGTACATCGTCCGCGCCGGCAGCCAGAGCCAGACGGTCGCCGGGAACACGACCACGGCGAGCCTCTCGGGCTTCGGCAACAACGAGCAGGTCGCCGTCTCCGTGACCGCGGTGAACGAGGCCGGCGAATCCGCACCGGCCGAGACCACCTCGAACACGATGAGCGCACCCAGCGTCCAGATCAGCGGCAGCTCGGCGACCGCCGAACTCGATCACCATCAACATGACCTACGACGACGGCGGCGGGGACGCCACCTGCACGCTGCTTCGCGACGGCCAGACGCCGGTCAAGGAAGGCTCGTGCGACAGCCTCACCCAAGGCGGCCTGAAAGCCTCGACCGAGCACACCTACACGGTCAAGATCTCGAACCCGGCCGCCGACGCCACGTCGAGCTCCACCACCGTGAGCACCACGGTCATCAACGGCGAGGTCTACTTCCGCTGCGACGAGGGTTACGACACCGCGTACTGCAGCGAGCCGAACTCGCAGGGCGGCGGTGCCGACGGCGTATCGGTCTACGACGCTCCCAGCGGCAGCAGCTCGCTGGGCGTACACCAACACCGGCGACCGCTACAAGGCGTACTGCTGGACCACCGGACCAACATCACTCCGCGCGGCACGGAAACCGGCGAAGCCGTCGACTACCACCCCGGCAAGGACGAGACGAACAAGTGGATCAAGATCGATTACGCCTCCAACGCGTACATCCCCTTCGCTGGCTCAACATCGACGGCGTAGGCAAGAACTCCACCGGCGACCTTCCGCAGTGCTAGCAGGAGACGACGACCTATGCACGACACCGAGCAAACCCACCCGCTGCGAGTGCCTAGGCACATGCAGCAGCAGGTGGCGCTGGGCGCCGCGCAGGCCGAGTCAGTTCGCCGCGACCTTCGAGGCTCTGGCCTCGGCCGTCGGCACCGTCGTGCTCGGCAAGCCCGAGGTGGTGCGGCTCGCGCTGACCGCGATGTTCGCCCAGGGCCACGTGCTGCTCGAGGACGTGCCCGGGGTCGGCAAGACCACCCTGGCCCGGGCGATCGCCGCGGCCGTCCGCGGGCAGTGGCGGCGCATCCAGTTCACCCCCGACCTGCTGCCCTCCGACGTCTCCGGCGTGACGATCTTCAACCAGGCCAGCCGGGGCTTCGAGTTCCACCCCGGCCCGGTCTTCGCCAACATCGTCATCGCCGACGAGATCAACCGGGCGTCGCCCGAAGACCCAGTCGGCGCTGCTCGAGGTGATGGAGGAGCGCCGGGTCACCGTCGACGGCGTGCCCGCACCCGGTGCCGCAGCCGTTCCTGGTGGTCGCCACCCAGAACCCGGTCGAGATGGACGGCACCTACCGGCTGCCCGAGGCCCAGCTCGACCGGTTCCTGGTCAAGCTCTCGGTCGGCTACCCCGTGCGAGGAGGTCGAGATCGAGGTGCTGCGCGGCGCCGCACCGCGCTCCCCCGACACCCTCGACGCCGGTCACCGACACCGCCACCGTCGGCGAGATGGTCCGGATGGCGCAAGCGCGTGCACATCGCCGACCCGCTGTACGCGTACGCTCGTCCGGCTCGCCGCCGCGACCCGCAACCACCCGCAGGTCGCGGGTCGGCGTCAGCCCCCGCGGCGTGATCGCGCTGACCCGGGCCGCGAGCGTGTTCGCGCTGATCGCAGGGCCGCGGCTACGTGCTGCCCGAGGACTGAAGGCCCTCGTCGGACCGGTGTTCGCGCACCGCATCCTGCTCTCCCCCGACGCGCCATGCGCGGGACCACCGGTGCGGCGATCGTGGCCGACGCCTTCGAGCAAGTCCCCGTTCCGCTGCCAGCCTCGGCGGCATGAGCGCGACCGGTCAGGCCGCCGGAGCCGGACCGGGCGCGACCGATCAGTCCATTTTGGCTGTTCAGAAGCCCGTCGAGCGGCTCGCGAACCTCGCGCTCGCCGTTCCCGTCACCGGAAGCGGCCTCGCCCTCGCCCTCGCCGCGGTCGCACTCCTCGCCGCCGGATGGGTCTGGGGCTACCCCGAACTCGCCACGGTCGGCGCCGCAGCGGCGCTCGCCTGCGTCGCCGCGGCCTCCGTCATCGCCGCGAAGCCGCGCCTCGACGTCGAACGCGGCGTCACCCCCGACCGGGTCTCCGTGGGCCACACCGCGACCGTGGCCCTCACCGTCAAGAACACCGCGCGCTGGCGCTCGGTCAACGCCCGCGCCGTCGACGCCTACGGCGGCACCGGCCTCGAGACCCGCCGCGTCGCCGTCCCCCTCGCCCGCCTGCGCCCCGGCAAGAGCGCCGGGGCGAGCTACACGATCCAGGCCGAACGGCGCGGCGTGGTCGACGCCGGGCCCCTGAGCATCGGCAAAAGGGACCTCCTCGGCCTCGCCGCGACCGCCGGGAACTTCGGCCCCGCCGCCCGCCTGTGGATCCACCCGCGCCTCCACCAGCTCGGCCGCACCCCCGACGGCCTCGCCCGCAGCCTCGAAGGCACCGCCGACAAGGTCGAGCAGGGCTCGCTCACCTTCCACGCCCTGCGCGAGTACGTGATCGGCGACGAACTGCGCCACGTCCACTGGCGCACCTCCGCGCGCATCGGCAAACTCATGGTCAAAGAGCACCTCGACACCTCGCTCCCCACGGTCGCCATCGCGATCGACGACCGGCTCGAGAGCTGGCCGACCCCCGAACCCTTCGAAGCGGCCTGCGAAGCGGCCTACTCGATCCTCACCGCCTGCTTCCGCGCCGAATACCACGCCGCGCTCGTGCCCGCCTCCGGCGCGGTCGTCTCCGGCGCCGGCCGCGACTCCTACGGCGACCTCCTCGCCGAGCTCGCCCCGAACGCCCGCGACTCGCTCGGCGCCTACGTCTCGCGCCTCACCGCCGCCCGCTACGGCGACACGCTCGTGTGGATCACCGGGACCGAGCCGCCCACCGACCGGCTCGCCGCCCTCAAACGCGCCTACCCGACGGTGATCGCCGTGCACCTCGCCCTCGGGCTCCCGACCTCCGCCGCGCTGGCCGGCGGCGTGCCCACGATCCGCGCCGCCGACGGCGAGCAGTTCGCCGCGGCCTGGAACAACGGCGGCACGCGGCTATGAGCTTCACCGATATGAGCGTCACCGAGATCCCCCGGCAGACGGCCGAGCGCCCGCCGCGGCGCGGCCGCCGCACCCGCTACCGCCTCCGCGTCGCCGCCGTCGCGGCCTGCCTCACCCTCATGTGCGCGCTCGCGGGCACCGTGGCCGCCCGCGTCTACCACGGGCAGCTGCTGGCGCTCCTGGTCGTCGGGGCCGCGTTCGGCGCGTTCGCGATCGGTTTCGCGCTGCGCAACAAGCCGTCGTTCCTCGCCCCCGGCGTCTCCGCCGCGGGCCTGGCCGCGTACCTCCTCGGGGCCATCGCGGTCACCAGTGACGGCACGGACCCGCTGGGCGCCACGATCGTCGACGCGCTCGTCAACGCCGTGCCCCGCACGCTGACCGCGCTCATCCCCGTCGAGCCCGCGCCCGACACCGTGGTCGTGCCGGTCTTCCTCACCTGGCTCGCCGCGACGCTCGCGTGCGAGTTCGCGATCCGCTACGGCCGCACGCTCCTCGGCTGCCTGCCTCCGACGCTCCTGTACGGCGCCGCGCTCTACCTCGTCGGCCCGAACGCCGACGCGGGGCCGCTCGCGGCGACCGCCTACTGCGTCCTCGCGGCCGCCGCGCTCGCGGTGACCGCCGCGCCGCCCGAGCGCCGGCCCGACCGCGACGCCACCGTCGACGGCCCGGCCCCGTCGCGCACGCCCGCGCTCATGGGCGCGGTCGTCACCACGACCGTGCTCCTCGCGGCCGTCGCGGTCCTCGGCCCGGCCGCGGCCCGGCTCGTCACGACCAGCCCCGGCGACCCGCGCGAATACGTGGAGCCGCCGCAGCTCACCGACATCGACCTCAACCCGCTCGTGCGCATCGCCGAGTGGGCGAAGTACCCCGAGCAGGAGCTGTTCAAGGCCGACACCAGCGCGGACGCCTGGATGCGCCTCGCCGTGCTCACCGAATACGACGGCACCACCTGGCAGGCCACGGGTGATTTCCGCACCGCCGGCACCGTGGTGCCGGGCTCGGCGGAGGCCACCTATGCCGCCGACGTCGAGATCATCGAGCTCGGCGGCAAGCTCGTGCCCGCCGCCGCCGACCCGGCGAGCGTCACCGACCTGCCGATCGCCGTGAACCTCTACACGAAATGCCTGCTCACCCCTGATGGGCTCGCCACGGGTGCGAAGTTCCACGTCGACTCCGCACTCGTCGGCTCCGATCCGGCCGCCGCCGAGACGGCGCGCGTCGACCTCTCGGACGCCACCACCGTGGCCGTCCCGCCCGGCTCCCCCGAGATCATGGCGACGATCGCCGACTACATCCGCAGCGAATACGACACGCCTTACGAACGCGCCCAAGGGCTCGCGGACTTCCTCGGCCAGCACTACGCCTTCGACTCCGAAGCGCCGTCGGGGCACGACCTGCCCGCGCTCGGGTTCTTCCTCGCCAGCCCCGTCGAGGCGGGCGGCCAGCGCGGCACGAGCGAGCATTTCGCCGCCGCGTACGCCGTGATCGCCCGCCTGGTGGGCCTGCCGAGCCGGGTCGTGGTCGGTTTCGACGTGCCCTCCGGTTCGAGCACGGTGACGGCCGCGCAGGGCCTGGCCTGGCCGGAGGTCGCCTTCGACGGGCCCGGCTGGGTCCGGTTCGACCCGATGCCCGCGGCGGGCGCCGTCCCCACCCCGCCCGAGGACACGCTCGAGCAGATGGACGAGGAGACGCCGAGTCCCGAGGAGCAGTCGGGCGGCGGCGGTGAGGCCGAGGACTTCAACGACGAGGCGCTCGAGCAGGACGGCGACTTCAACGAGGAGACCGGTCAGGACGAATCGGGCATGCCGCGCTGGGTCTGGTACGTGGTCGCGGGCCTGCTGCTCGCCTGCGTGCCGTTCGCGATCAAGGGCCGCCGGGCGCTGCGGCGGCGCCGCAGACTCACGCGCGGCACCCCGGCCGAGCGGGTGGCGGGGGCTTGGGCCGAGGTGCTGTCTGAGGCCGCCCGCGCGGGTGTGAAGGTCCCCGGCCACGCGAACGCCGAGGAGGCCGCGGTGCGCCTGGCGGCGCTCGAGGCGGACATCGGGGCGCTGCCTCGCCTGGTCAACGCGGCCGCGTTCGCCGCCGGGGCGGTCTCGGAGGAGGACGCCGGGACGGCCGTCGCAATCGCGACCGGATACCCCAGAAGCATCCGTCATCAGGTGAAACGGTGGAAACGTTTGCTCACTTGACATGTGCCCGTTAGGGGTTGATAAATCCCGGCAAATGCTACGTCGGTGGGCCGTACCCGATGCGTGGCGAGGACCTGGCAGACTGTGACGCATGGAGAACCCCTTCTTCTCTGTCCGTTTCCGCGGATACGACCGAGCCCAAGTCGACCGTGCCGTGGCCCGCATCAGAAAGGCCACCGACGCCGGCGCGCCCCCGCACCCCGATTCGCTGGGCAATCTCGGCTTCCAGCTGACACTCCGCGGCTACGACATGGGGGAGGTGGACGAGTACTTCAACGAGGTCGCGAGATCGCTTCGCGGCAACTAGCCGGTGCCGCTACTGTTGTCGTCGTGACCGCGGATCCGAATCAGCCTCATATGCAACCGCCCCCGCCCCAGATGTATGCGCCCCAGCCCGGCCCGCCGGTCCACGGCTACCCGCAACCGCAGTACCAGCAGCCCTACCCCGTGCACCCGATGCAACCCGTCTGGCCGCAGATGGCAGCCCCCGCACCTGCCATGATCGACGGCTTCTACCTCGTGCAGCCGCGGCTCAAACCGATCCCCTCGGGCCCGGCCATCGGGTCCTTGGTGGGCGGCATCGCCGGTGTCCTCGGGTCTTTTCCGGGGCTCTTCAGCGCGGCCTTCTCGCCGCTGGCGGGGCTGACGTTCTTCATGTTCGCGGCGCTGTTCGGCGTCGGCTCGGTGTCCCTGGGCGTCTACGCGACGCGCCAGATCCGGGCCTCGCAGGGCGGCGTCTCGGGCCGCGGGGTCGCGATCACGGGCCTGATACTCGGCATCGTGGCGTGCTCGCTCGCGCTGATCACGGGACTGATCGCGCTGGCGGTGTCGTAGACGAACGAAACGGCGGCCCACCAGTGAAGGTGGGCCGCCGTGGCGCTGTCTAGAAGGCGCTGTCTAGCAGTAGGTGTCGAAGTGCGACTGGATCGCCGTCTTCTCGGCGGCGTTCACGGTCAGGTCGTAGAGGTACTTGACGTGGGTCCAGGCCTTGACGTAGTCGCAGCGCACCGAGGTGTTGGTGGGCATCCACTCGGCAGGGTCCTTGTCGCCCTTGGAGGAGTTCGCCGAGGTGGTGGCGATCCAGAGCTGCGGCGAGTTGATGTCGTTGGCGAACGCCTCGCGCTCGGAGGTGCTCCACCCGCTGGCGCCGGAGGCCCAGGCCTCGCTCAGGGCGACCACGTGGTCGATGGTGGCGTTGGAGACGCTGGTCGTCCACGTGTTGTCGAAGTCGGACTGCCAGTTGCCGGAGGTGGGCTGGCAGCCGTCGCTGGTGACCACGTCTTCGCCGTCGCGGTTGAGGATGAACTGGCGGGCGGTGCAGTCGCCGGTGCCGGCGACCTCGGACCAGTGCGGGAAGAGGTCGCGGTCGTAGGTGTCGCCGTTCGCCTCGTTGGCGACGGTGAGTTGCGCGAGTTCGGATTCCGCGGTGGCGAGCGAGGGGATGCCCGGGGGCCGGACGGCCTGGGCGGGGGCGGTGTCGAGGACGAGGACCGTGAGGACGGCGACCGAGGCCGCCGCCGTGACGGCGACCGCGCGCTTGGCGGCGCGCTTGACTGCTTGCATGGAGGCTCCTGTGGGGGAGGACGCTTGCGGTTCAGGGGACGGTTCGATCGACACACGCGAATGCGTAGATCACTCGTGAATCATCGAATCATGGGATGACACCGGATCGCAAGGGGCGAAGCCAATCTTTTACCCACAGGACATTGCAAACTTACGCAAGCATCCCGATGTGGACATCCCGGATACTGGAGGTTCGGTTCTGAAGGTGGGCAGGTGGGTACGATTTCGCAATGACGATCATCGACACTGATGCGCGCCTCGACGGCCTCGCCCTCACCCGTCTGCCCGAGGGCCTGGGCACCCCCTCCGACTTCGTGACCGAATGGGAGGGCGTCGACTGCACGCAGCGCGTGTGGGAGACCGAGATCGACCCCGGCGTGTGGCGCGTCGACCTCCAGGTGCAGGTGCTGCGCGCGCCGAGGCTCAAGGACCTCAAGACGCTGCGCGCCTTCCTGGTCGAGTACCACGAGCGCGGCGACGACTGGACTTCCCAGCGCTTCGGCGACGACGGCTTCGTGAGCGAACGCGAAGTCGCCCGCCTCATCAAGCCCGGCCTGGCGGTCGAGGTCCGCGATCCCTTCGAACGCAAGGGCATCGAAGCGGTCAAGGCCGTCGCCGGAGGCGTCCGCCTCCCCGAATGACGCTAGGGCCCGTTCTGCGGGTCCGGCCGGGCCGCTAGCGGCCTTGGCCGCCACTCGGTTCAGCCCTGGTCCTGTGTACTGCCCCAGACCTCTTGAGCGCCTTGCTCAACGGGGCGTGTCTTGATCCGGCACGGGCAGTGGCATTCCGAGGGCCGCTGCCAGCCACTGCAGGTTGATCGACGCGAGCTCGACGAACACGCGACGAAGCCAATCCGGCTGCTCGCTCACACAGGCGCGCTGCAGCGACGGCCCTGCAAGCCTTGCGATGAGGGGTGCGGGTTCGGTGCACACCTGCCACGGCGGCGGACCGCCCTCAAGGTGAAGCGTGGGGAGCAGCTGCACGAGGTCGTGCAACTCGTGGCCGGCGCCGGCGTGCGACCAGTCGACGAGGCGACCTTCGCGCTCGCCGGCGTTGCCGAGGATGCACATGTTGTCGCTGCGGACGTCGCCGTGCACCAGGCATGCACCGAGCTCGAGAGCGGTGTCCGCCTCCGCATCGACAGCGGTGAGGGTCTCGGCATTCGCCTCGAGCCAGCCGCGGATGACGACACCGGCATCGACGAGCCGGTCGGCCAGCTCGATGACGCGCGGCCACTGTGGTCCCGGCCAGCTGGGAGTCCGCGCCAGCTCGGCAGGGAGCGGCGTTCGGCGCAAACGGTCGAGCGTGCGGCCCAGAACGTCGATGTCGCCGGGTCGCCAGACCGTCGACGTGCCGCCGTGCGGATTCTCGGCGCCGGCCGCGGGCCAGTAGGCGGCGGACAGGTCCTCCGTCACCAGCAGCGGCTGTCCGGTGCCGTCGTCCTGCCAGCCGAGAACCTCGGGGGAGAGGCCGGTGCCGCGCAGGTGATCGAGGATCCGGTGCTCATTGCGCAGCCAGCCCGCAGTGTCTTCGTTCGTCGCCCCTTTGGCAAACGCGGCGCTGCCGTCGCTGAACGTGACGACGAGCCGGTCCGCAGCCGACAGCCCGAACTCAGGTGCACGCCAGGCCGCCGCAGTCTTGCCGAGCAGCGATCCGGCCGTCCCGGCGATCACAGGCGTTTCGGCAGCTGTCATGCCCCAGGTATAGCAGGCATCTTCGATGCGCCGGCACCAGCGCCGGTCGCGCCGAGGGCGCCGCGGCGACAAACGCGGTGCCCGTTCGCTGTGTCGGACTTCCGACCCGCGACGTTCTCGCCTTGCGGGTGAACCACTCCCGGAATTGCGCCGGGACCGGCGCTGAGGCCGCGGCCCTCGCAGGTCACAACCCGGATAAGGCGCTTCCGCATTAGGTTAGGCTCGCCTAGGCTCTAGGTCGTGCCCTCCGCCGCCCTCCGCCTCCGGCCCGCCCTGACCAAGCGCGGACGCGCGCTCACCGTCACGGCAGCCGCGATCGCTTTGGGCCTCATCGTGATCGCCTCGCTCGCGATCGGCGCCCGCGACCTCACCCCTGCCGAGCTCTGGGACGGACTCACCCGCGCCGACCCCGTGGCGGCCGCCGTCGTCTGGGAACAGCGCCTCCCCCGCACCGCCGTCGGGCTCCTCGCCGGGGCCGGACTCGCCGTCGCCGGCGTGCTCATGCAGACCCTCACCCGCAACCCCCTCGCCGACCCGCGCATCTTCGGCGTCGCCGCCGGCGCCAGCCTCGGCGTCGTCATCGGGCTCAGCGTCTTGGGCCTCACCGGCATCGGGCAGTACGTGTGGCTCGGCATCGCCGGAGCCCTCGTCGCCGGACTCGTCGGCTACGCCGTCTCCACCATCGCCGCCCGCAACACCGGCGGCGGCACCGTCACCTACGCCCTGTGCGGCGCGGCCCTCGACGCCAGCCTCTCGGCCATGGTCTACGCCGTCCTCGCCACCGACGTGCAGTCCTTCGACCAGTACCGCTTCTGGGCCGTCGGCTCCCTCGCCGGACGCGACGCCGACGTCGCCCTCGGCATGGCCCCGTTCCTCCTGGGCGGCATCGCCTTCGCGCTCCTGGCCGCCCGCGGACTCGACGGCCTGCAACTCGGCGCCGAAGCGGCCGCCGGACTCGGCCACCGAGTCGGCACGACCCGCGCGATCGCCGCGATCACCGTCGCACTCCTCACCGGCGCGGCCGTCGCCGCCGCCGGCCCGATCGGCTTCATCGGCCTCGCCATCCCGCACCTCGCCCGCTGGGCCGTCGGCGCCGCCCACCGCGCCCAGATCGCCCTGAGCCTCATGCTCGGCCCGTGCATGCTCCTCGCCGCGGACGTCATCGGCCGGGTGATCGTCCCCGGTGAAGCCCCGGCAGGAATCATCTGCGCGGTCATCGGCGCGCCCATGCTCATCGCCCTGGTGCGCAGGGCAAGGACGGTGACCGCATGAGCCGCACCGACAGTCCCCAGGCAACGCGCCGCGCCGCCGACCTGAGCGAACCCGCCGCCCTGCCGCTTCCCGGGCGCACCACGATCCGCAGCGGCGCGCTCTCGATAACGATCCACCGCCGCAGCGCCGCCGTCTGCGTCCTCCTCCTGATCGTCCTCTTCGGAGCCATCACGGCCGCACTCTGCCTCGGCGACACCTACATCACCTTCGCCGACACGCTCGCCACCCTCACCGGCACCACCGGCTACGACCGCACCATCGAAGTCCTCCGCCTGCCCCGCACCATCCTCGCCGTCGCCGCCGGAGCCGCACTCGGCATCGCCGGCGCCCTCATCCAATCCGTCGCCCGCAACCCCCTCGCCAGCCCCGACATCATCGGCGTCACCGCCGGAGCCGGACTCGCCGCCACCTTCGCCCTCACCACCGGACTCGCCTACGCCCTCCTCGCCCCCGCCGCCCTCACCGGCGGCCTCGCCGCCGCCGCGATCGTCCTCCTCGTCGCCTCCCGCGGCTCACTCTCCGCACCCCGCTTCGTCCTCGCGGGCGTCGCCGTCGCCGTACTCCTCAAATCCGGCACCCAGATCCTCCTGCTCGCCGCCGACGCCATCGACGCCCAACGCGCCCAGATCTGGCTCATCGGCACCCTCGCCGGCCGCGGCTGGACCGAGACCGCCTTCCTCGGCGCCTTCCTCGTCCTCGCCCTCCCCGCCCTCATCTGGGCCCAGCGCGCCCTCGACACCACCGACCTCGACGACCCCACCGCCACCGGCATCGGCGTCCGCGTCACCGGCCGCCGCCTCGGCCTCGCCGCCCTCGGCGTCGTCCTCGCCTCCGCCGCGGTCTCCCAAGTCGGCGCCGTCGAATTCGTCGCCCTCGCCGCACCCCAGATCGCCCGCCGCCTCGCCCGCACCTCCCGCCCGCCGCTCCTCGCCTCCGCCCTCACCGGCGCCGTCCTGCTCGTCCTCGCCGACTGGCTGGGCCGCACCGCATTCGGCGACTACCAGATGCCCGCGGGCGTCCTCACCGCCGCACTCGGCGGCGTCTACCTCATCTACCTGCTGTTGACGAAGGGAACCCGAAATGAGAAGAGCACTGCTGGCCGCCGGCCTCGCTTCGGCCTGCGCGCTCGCGCTGGCCGCGTGCGGGACGTCTGACCCCGCCACCGAACGCAACGAAGCCGACGGCGAGACCCGCACCATCGAACACGCGATGGGCACCACCGAGATCCCCGCCGAACCCCAGCGCGTCGTCGTCCTCGACACCGACAAGATCGACACCGCGCTCTCCCTCGGCATCACCCCGATCGGCGCGGCCCGCGCGAGCGAGACCGAACTGCCGACCTACCTCGGCGACCTCTCGGGCGTCACCGTCGTCGGCACCTCCGCCGAGCCCGACCTCGAAGCCATCGAGAACCTGAAGCCCGACCTGATCCTCGGCTCCAAATTCCGCCAGGAGGCCTTCTACGACGAGCTGAACGCGATCGCCCCGACCGTGTTCACCGAACTGGTCGGCATCACCTGGAAGGAGAACTTCCTCCTGGACGGCGACGCCCTCGGCAAGGGCGAGGAGGCGAAGCAGCTCCTGGACGACTACGAGGCCCGCGCCGCCGAATTCGGCACCGGCCTCGGCGACGCGATCGCCACCGAAGTGAGCCTCGTCCGCTTCATGCCCGACCAGATCCGCTACTACGGCCCGGACTCGTTCTCCGGCATCGTCCTCGGCGATGTCGGCCTGGCCCGCCCCGAACTGCAACTGCTCGCGGACGCAGAAGACAAGCGCTTCGGTGAGGTCTCCGCTGAGGAGATCGACACCCTCGGCGGCGATGTGGTCTTCTACTGCGGCTACGGATCCGACGGCGAAGCCATGCTCGCCGAGTACACCGGCGGCGAACTCTGGCAGGCGATCCCGGCCGTGCAGGACGGCAAGGCCTACGCGGTCGACGACGAAGTCTGGATGACCGGCATCGGCGTCACGGCCGCCGGGATGATCCTGGACGACCTGGAGACCCACCTCCAGGTCTGAGCGTTCGAAGGCGCGTCCCCGAATCTCGGGGACGCGCCTCGCGCTAAATGCCGATATCCGGTATCAACGCCCGAGCACGCTCCAGGATCCACGGGCACCAGTCATCGCCGTTCCACGCGCGGTTCCAGACGGGCTCATCATCGGGGGCGTCGGTGAAGCGGCAGCATTCACGCGGACCCGCGCCATCGTCCACATCGATCAAGAAGCGGTTCGGAAAGTCGCGACCGCCATCCAGGCCCGGACCGAGCTCAAAGACCGCGAACCTCGCAGGGCCCCTGTCGAACCCGCCGAGGTAAGCCGAACTTCGCGGGCTCGCCGTCCGAACGGCGCTCGGGCCGGCCCGCGGGCTCCTCGGCGGGCGTTGCGGTTCTAGCCATCGCAGAACCTGATCGTCGGCGGCGCGGAGGCGACCGCGACCCGGCCGCTGTAGAACACCCGGAACGCCGAGTCCTCCACCCAGACCTTCCAGTCGGGCTTGAAGGCCCGCCAGAACGGACCCCAGGTCGCCTTCAAGTCGCCGGAGTTGAGGCCGGAGATGATGAGGACGATGTCGTCGCGCTGGCCGACGTACACCTGGAACGAGTCCGGCGCGTCGGCGCTCGACGCGCGGACTTTGTAGGTACGGAAGTCGTCTTGGAACTGCCCCCGTTCGAGGGAGTCGGTTCGGCCTGTGCCGCTTCGGTTTCGATCGACCATTGCTGTCGACGCCTCCACTTCGGATCTCTGGCGAGCTGCAACCGCTCGCGATCTTTTCGAAGACTAAGCACGCTGACAGGCCGAATCAAGAGCAAAATGCCTGGTCGAAAGGTATCTATGCGCTGTGGCGGGAGGCCGTGGCGCAGAGCGTGTGGCGCTCCGCCACGGCCCTGTGCGTACGCGGAATGCCACAGCGAACCGCGATGCGATGAGGGTTGCGAAATCGGTGATCGTTGCTTTACTGAGTGCATGGCAACGAATCCACCACGCCAAGCATCGATGCGCCGCAAGCTGATCGGGCGCAGGCTCCGAATGCGACGCGAGCAAGCAGGACTCGCGATGCGCCATCCCGAGATCACCGCGATAGTCGGATCGACCAGGTCGCTCCAGCGAGTGGAGGGAGGCGAAGCGACCGGGCTGACCTACCCGATCATTGGCGCGCTGTGCGACCTGTACAAGGTGCCAACGGAGGAGCGGTTTGAGTTGCAACGGCTCTGGGAGCTCAAGGAAGCCATGACCTGGACGCAGCCGCGAGGAAAAAGCGTCTTCGGCTATGACGCATACCGGGAGCTCGAACTCCACGCCAGCGAAGTGAAGCAATACGAATCCACTTGGGTTCCGGGCAAGCTCCAAACCAAGCGGTATGCGCGGAATATCTTCACCCGAAACCCCAACCTCGATAAGGATGGCGTCGAGCAGGGGGTGGTCGACCGACTTCGCGGCCAGCGTTCGTTCTGGGAGGGAGACGGCGGGTGCCGATTCCACTTCCTGATGAGCGAGGCAGTCCTGCGCTACGGCTGTGATGCCGAGCAGCTCGACCGGATGGTCGAAGCCGACTCGCTCCAGCATGCGACCGTGAGGTACTTGCCGTTCGCTAGCGGCCCGGCTCCGCTGCTCATGCTGCCCTTCACCCTTCTCTCCTTCCCAGACGAAGGCGACCTCGACATCGTCTATGTCGACGCCCAGAACGCCTTCCTATACTTCGAGGAGGACGAGTCCGTGCAGCACTACCGCATGAGCCTCGACACCGCGGAAGGCCTGACAAGGTCGATTAAGGAGTTCAAGCGATGAGGCAGACTGGGTGGCGCAAGTCCAGCCGCAGCAGCGGCGACCCCAACTCCAACTGCGTCGAGGCCCGAGTTTCGTCGTGGCGCAAGTCCAGCCGGAGCAGCGGACAGACCAATTCTGAATGCGTCGAGGCCCGTGCCGTCGCGGCTGACTTCCAGGTCAGGGACAGCAAACTCGGTGACACCTCCCCGGTCTTCGACCTGAAGGCCGACGACTTCACCGGCCTCCTGCGCTCGGCGGTGCGAAAAACTGGTTGATGCACTTGGGGAACGGGGACTCGTGACATTGCCCGCGGACAGCCATGTCCACAGCGAGTGGTCCTGGGACGCGCCGCTCGGCTCGATGGAGCGCTCCTGCGCGCAGGCGGTGCACCTTGGCCTGCCGGCGATCGCCTTCACCGAACATCTCGACCACACGGTCTGGACTGTCGCCCTCGACGGCCCTCATGCAAGCGACTATCTCGCTTCCCTGTCTACGCCGGACGGGCAGCTGACTCCTCCGGCGTTCGACGCCTCGGGGTATCTGGAGGCGATAGAGGAGTGTCGCGAACGGTTCCCGGAGCTGCGGATCCTCAGTGGCCTGGAGATGGGAGAACCGCATTGGCACGCCGCGGCCATCGCGAAGGTGCTCGGCGCCGGCCGGTTCGACCGGGTGCTCGGCTCCCTGCACTGCCTTCCGCTCCCGGGTGGGAACGGGTTCGCCGAGCCGCCAGGCCTGTACGAGCACCGGGAGGCGGCGGAGGTCGTTCGGGCCTACCTGTCCGAGGTGGCCAAGCTGGTCAGCGAAAGCGACGCGTTCTCCGTGCTGGCCCACATCGACTATCCGATCCGCTACTGGCCGCAGCAGACGGCCGGGCCGTTCGAACTATCAGCGTTCGAGGACGAGTTCCGCTTCGCGCTGCGGGCCACTGCCCAGTCGGGCAGGGCACTGGAGATCAGTACCCGCATACCGCTGCACGCGACCATCCTGCGGTGGTGGCATGAAGAAGGCGGAGACGCGGTGACATTCGGAAGCGACGCCCACGAACCCTCGGCCATCGCCCGCGGCTTCCGTGAAGCGGCACAGATGGCGGAGGCGCACGGGTTCCGCCCCGGGCCGAACCCGTACGACCTCTGGGGACGCGTGAGTCCAGCGCGTCGAACCCCCGCTCGTTGAACGCGTAGCGATCGACGGCCTCGTCCCGTGACAATTCGGTCAGCGCGATCGCCAGTCACTTCTCGCGCCGTAATCTATATGCATGAGTCATACACAGTCTTTGCGGAGCGCGAACGGGTCGAGCGCCGCGCCATGACCGAACTCGTGGAGCTGCTCGTCCAAGACGCCGAAGCGTGGCACGCCTGGCTCGACAGCCACCATGCCGACCACCCCGGAGTCTGGCTGGTGCTGCACAAGAAGGGCGGGCAGACCACGACCCTGACCTACGCGCAAGCACTTGACGAGGCGCTGTGCTTCGGCTGGATCGACGGGCAGATCGGTCGGCGTGACGACGACAGCTATCGCCAGCGTTTCACCCCTCGCCGACCGAACAGTGCCTGGTCCGCCAGGAACGTCGAGCACGTCGCCCGCCTCACCGAGGCTGGACGGATGCGGCCGGCCGGGATCGCGGCCGTCGACGCGGCCAAAGCGCAAGGACGGTGGCAAGCGGCCTACCGCGGGCAGGCCGACATGCAGATCCCGCCCGATCTCGCTCGAGGCGCTGGCGGCCGATCCCGCCGCGGCCGCGACGTTCGAAGCGTTGGACGCCGCCAACCGTTTCTCCATCGTCTACCGACTCAACGCCGTCAAGCGCCCGGCGACCCGGGACCGCAAGCTGGCCGAGTACGTCGACATGCTCGCCCGCGGCGAATCCCTCCACGCCCGCAAACCCCGGAAGGACCGTCAGTAACCTTCCCGCCCAACGCCGAAGGCACACCGCGACCGGGTGCTTGCGATATCGCGGCGGGACCCCTCCCGGTCCCCGCTTGTCAGACTGGGTTCCCGCCAACCGAGCCGTGGAGAATCCCGTGACCCGCAACCGCATCACTCTCGCTGCCTTCGCCCTCTCCGCCGCGACGCTGCTCTCGCTCGCAACCGCGGCCTGCGGCAGTGAACCCGATGCCGACGCGGCCGGAGACGCGTCCGAGCCCGAGGCCTCAGCGTCCGCGAGCGGTGTCGAGACCACGTCCCCTGAACCGGAGGCACTGACCGCGATCGACGGGACCGATTACGCCGCTTGCGATGACGGCTCCTGCGAGGTCCTCATCACCGGCGATGTCGAGTTCACGTTCGACGACTACACGCTCACGGTGACCATCACCGAGGACGGCATCGAGACCTACACGGCGAACAGCGACAACACCAGCTCCGGCAGCAGCAACATGAGCGGCCCCGGGATGGCCGACGCCTACTGCGTCGCCTACCTGACCGCCTCCAGCAACACCATGCAGTGCTACCCGGACGCCGAACCCGAGGACGTGCCGGCCGCGGAATCGGAGCCCGGGGTGCTCGTTCTCGAAATGCTCGACTTCCTGGAAGGCACCGCGGTCATCCGCCTGACGATGGGCTGAGCCCCGCCGGGAAGCGCCTTCGAAGGCGAACACCCCCGCGATCATCGATAAGCGGCATCGGCGGCCGTGACCCGCCAGGTCACGGCCGCCGAAAAGGAAGCGGACATCGCCTCGGATCAGGCGGTGTCGCCCCAGTCCTCGGCGAAGAGGCCGTAGAGCTTCTCGTGCGCGGTGTCCTTGTCGGGGAACGCCACCTGCACTTGGACGTGCAGCTCCTTCCCGGCGAAGATGATGTGCTTGCCCTGCTCGGGCGGCGGGGAACCGAGCTGACGACCGTGCCGTCGGTGCCGTCATTGATCACCATGCCCCAGAACGATGTCGGTGAACATCGTGGCCAGGTGCGCCTTCGCGGGGAGCTGCTTGAATCCCAACCGCCACCGTTCAACGGACTTGGTGTCGGCGGTCAGGACGATGTTGTAGGAGTACACGTGCTCCTCGACGCCGCTGCTGCTGTCCGACCAGCTTCCGGTGAACTGGTAGGAGACGTTGAGGTTCCGCTTCTCCACGGTGAAGGCGACCTGGGCCTCGGGGGACCGGATGCCACCGGAGACGGCCGTCGCGTGGATGGTGTGCTCGCCGACCGCCCATGCTTCGGCGTGGGCGTACACCCACTTGTTGCCGGTGACCGGCACGGTGCCGAGGGCATTGCCGCCGTCTTTGAGTTCGACGGTCCCGGCGTGGAACGCGTGCCCTTCGATGTGCGCCGAGGCATCGACGTGCGCGCCGTTCTTCGGGATGATGATCTGCACGGTCGGCCGTGGGTTTCACCAGGTAGAAGTTGCGGTAGGCGCGGCCGGACTTCGCGGTGCCGTGCACGGCGAGGACGGCGAGTTCGTGCTTGCCCTCGCTCCAGTCGGTGCTCGGCGTGAAGGTCCACGCGCCGTTGGAGACGGGGGCGGAGCCGATGGGCTTGAGCCCTTCGAAGATCTCGACCTTGTCGACCGCGCCGCCGGCGGTCCCCGAGACCTGCTGCTTCGTGTTGTCGACGTGGGCGTCGAGGCGCGGTTCGTTGATGACCGGGACCGCTACGACCTCCTTGTATGCCAGGGCGGACTGCGGCTGGTCGTTCCAGTTGCCGTGGGGGCTTCCGGGAAGCGTGTACTCCGAGAGGTGGGCGATATCGCTCCTCGCCGGCACGGAGAGGCGTGCGCCGCGCTGGTCGACCTTGGTGAACAGGGCGTTTTCTTCGTCGGTGCCGTTGACGACGGAGGAGACACCTTCCCCTGACTGGTCGAAGCCGTATTCGGAGAAGTTGTTCGAGGTCGATCCGGCGGGGATGACGAGGATGGAACTGAGCTCGCCGCCGACGTTGAAGTTGGCGTCGGCGAACAAGCAGAAGGTGTTGGGAGGGCATTGGTCTTTGCCCCTGCCGTGGATGACGTACGGCTCAGTCACGTCGATTTCCTCCCTGGGTTCGGGATTGTGCGATAAGTGCTGTTGAGTGCCGGTATAGATCACAACAAGGCAATATTACATTCAATGACCATATGCGTGTCTATCGTGAATGCGACAGTTGGCGCATGAGACGCAGTCAAGATTAAACTGGCTCTTAAACGCCTCTAGGACCTGTATGCGACACCCCGGTGCGAACTCGCGCTCATGAGCGCTTGGTGAGTCGGTCGAGCGAGGCGAGGACTTCGGACGCGGTCCATGGATCGGCCTCGACCGGCGACCTCGAGGCCCGGGACCGGTCCCGACTCAGGCTTGGTGTCCTGGCCGCATGAGCTCGAAACGCCCGAATCGCCGACAGATGCCGACCGTCAGCCGCTGATCGAGGTACTGGAGCAGCTCGATGGAGCGCTGGCCCGCGATCGACGACGGTGCGGCGGCACTCGAGCCGGCACCGAATGAGTCGGCCGCTGATCTGTTGGCGCGCTTTCGCGAGAGCTACGCCGGAATGCGCGCCGATTTCGCCGACTATGCAGAGTCCGCAACCTGGTATCCGCTCGAAGAACTCGATGCTCTGTACCGGCTGCCGGCATTCACGCTGGCAGGCCCCCTAGCGATCGACGGCAAGGGGCTCGACGCAATTGCCGAGTATGAGGACCTCGCCGCGGCGACCGCGCACACCGAGGGTTGTCCGGACGTCTCCGAGGACGCGGTTGCCGCCGAATGAGGCAAGGGGTCAGATTCGGCCCCGCATGGTGTTCGGCTGCCCGGTGTCAGTGGGGTTGCGGTTCAGGCGGCAGCGACAAAGGGGCCCAATTGAGCCTCACTTCGTGTTCGGCAGCCCGGTGTCAGTGGGGTTGATGTTCAGGCGGCAGCGACAAAGAGGTGGCAGCATTCCCGGGCCCGCACAGCGGCCGCCAGGCCGCCCCATGGCCGAGGTGCGGAGCACCAAGGATGGCCGGTGTTTGATTGCGCTGCAGGGTCACTCGGGCGGCGGATCGATACTCCTCAATGGATAATTCACTCGAATGGGCGATGACAGTGCCCTGGTGAGGTGTCACAATTGAACTACGAACAAGCAAGCGAAACCAAGGCAAGAATTCGAGAACAGGGAAGGGAGGCGAAGCCCCGATGGACACCATGACTACTACTCCAGTCACAGACTCCCAGGCCCCTTTCACCTCCTCGACTCGCACGGATCGCCGTTCGCAGGCGCAGGCCATCCGCTCCACCCTCGATACAGCCGCTGAGGCCATCAACGCTCACCACGCCAAGGTCCTTTCGGCCGTGATCGCGATGAAGGAGTCCGGTCTCCACCGCTCCGAGTTCGGCTTCTCCGCGTCTCCGGGATCTCTTGCTGTCGCAGTTCGATTTCACGTTCAACACGGCAGGCTCGATCGCGGCCATCGCTCGCCTGTCTGGGAAGTTCTCGGTCCTGGCTCAGGCGGCAACGACAGGCAGTGCTCGGATCGATCAGGTCGCCTTCGCTGTCCGGCAGCTCGACAAGACCCCGGCCATGCGCCTGTTCGCCCGCACGCCCTTCAGGGAACCAGTCGCCTCACCCTTCGATACCTCGGTCGAGTGCACCACTCCCGAAGCCTTGATCGCCCAGTACTGCGCCCATGCGCCCTTCAAGGACCTGCAGCGGCACTTGGATGAGCTGGCTGCGCAGCTGGCTGATGAGTCGGAGTTGCTTGACTCCCTTGGTGAGCAGTCCCTGCAGTGGATCCAGGTCGCCGAACAGGGCAACGGCATGTGGAGCCTCCAGGGCGAGCTGTCGGATGAGACCGGGCGTCTGCTCGACAAGTACCTGAAGACCGCCTGCCCTCCCCCTCGCCAAGAAGAGACCGACACCGAGGGCGTGCTCCCTGCTGCCCCCAACCGGCACGCTGAAGCCCTCCACCAACTCCTCGCCGGGTACGGCTCCTCCCCTGAGGCTTCCACCCGCCACGGCCACACGGCCACCCTGGATCTGGTCGTCGACATCGAGACCCTGCAGGGCAAGGACACCGGCCGCACGCCTCTCCTGGAGGGCCAGCCGATCAGTGTCGCCAGGGCCCGCCTCCTCGCCTGCGAAGCCGGTGTCATCCCCTCGGTCTTCAACTACGCCACAGGCGAAGCCCTCGAACTCGGCCGGGCACTGCGCCTCCCCAACGTGGCGCTGCGACGCAAGCTCGAACTCGAGCAGCCCGAAGGGTGTGCCTGGATCGGTTGTTCACTCCCGGTCGCTTGGACCGAAGCCCACCACATCACGCACTGGGCCAACGGCGGTGTCACGAACGCCGAGAACCTGATCCTGCTGTGCCGTTTCCACCACGGCCGCATCCACACCCAAGGCTGGACGGTTGAGAAGACCGCCCCCGGCCAGGCGATCATCACCCACCACGACGGCCACGAAGCTAAGGGTGGCAAGGGCACGGATGGGTGTGGGTGTTCGGACTGGCGGACCGATGCGGACATGGATGCCGAGCACCAGGCAGATGACTTCGACTACTTCCCGACCGGGCTCTACCGCTCGGAATGGTCGGAGAACATGAAGTTCGATCTCGACGCCAGGGCAGAAGCCGCCGAACAGGCCCGAAGCCTCGCAGCCATGAGAGCCGCGAGAGCCAAATGCCGAGCGAAGTTCGCACCAGTCAAGACCGAAGCGAACCCAGGCGAACCCGGGCAGCCCAAGCCGCCCGAACCCGAGCAGCCTCAGCAACCCACACCCGCCAAGCCCGCCGACCTCGGCGATCCACCGTTCTTAAGGTGCCCGCTCCGGGGAAGTGACCGGGGCGGGGAGGGAAAGGCACCAAAGCCTCCCAGCTCGAACCCCCAGCGGGTTCGGGCCCATCCCCATGCCCGGCAACAACAACCAACACGAGCCGGACAGCCACCCATCCCACCCCCACGGCAATGCGACCTCTTCGTCGCTGCCCGCCTGAACCGCGAGCATCCTCAAGCCTCAAGACCGGAGGCACACCGGGGCAATGCGACCTCTTCGTCGCTGCCCGCCTGAACCGCGAGCATCCTCAAGCCTCAAGACCGGAGGCACACCGGGGCAATGCGACCTCTTCGTCGCTGCCAGCCTGAACCGCGAGCATCCTCAACCCTCAAAGCCGAAGGCACACCGGGGCAAAGCTGACCTCGTTGTCGCTGCCCGCCCGAACCGCAACCATCCTCGCACCGGGCAGCCGCAAAGCCCGCCCCCACTTTCCGGCTACCTCGTTGTCGCTGCCGCTTGAAGCCCAACCATCTCGGCACCGGGCAGCCGACGAGCCCGCCCGCCCCCGCGCCTACCCCTTTGTCGCTGCCGCTTGAAGCCCGACCATCTGGACACCGGGCATGGTGAGTTGATTCTGGATGATTGCTTCGTCTGGAACGGTATTGAATACCAAGGCCCCCTTGGAATCACGACAGCAATACTCTTCTGGTGCAGCTGCCTGTGAGACCGGTGGGCACGGTGGCCCGAGCGTGGCGAAGCGCAGTGAGGCGAAGACGCTCCTGAGGCCGGGATCCGAGTGATGTGATCCCAGGCCCGCCGTGGCGCTCTCGGCGGGCCTGGGGCGGTTTTCTAGATCGGCTCGTACTCGATGATCGTGAAGTCGTTGAAGACCGCCGGGCCGCCGTCGGTGAAGAGGGCGAGGCCTTCATGGGCCGGATCGGGGAACACCAAGCTGCTGTGCGCGTACCGACCGTCGTCGATGAACATCTCTGCGGAGAGGTTGTCGACCAGGATGCGCAGGTTCACCTCACGCAGGCCGGAATCGAACGGCGTCCGACTCTCCGTCCACCTGGAGTCGGGGTTCGCGGTGTTGGCCCGGTTGAGGTAGGCGTAGCTTCCCGCGACGTAGACGCCGGCGTCGATGTGCCGCAGTCCGTCGTCCGAACGCCGCAGTTGGAGGCCGATGTTGTTCACCTGGTCCCAGGTGACGCGGGCCCGGACCTCGTAGGCCTTCCCCCGGTAGTCGAGCACCGTCTGGCCGTCGACCGTGACGTTCCCGAGTGCGGTGGTGCGCGAGACCCGGTCGGCGAGGGTCCGGACCGGGGTCGAGAGCAGCACGGCCTCGCTGTCGCCGTACCAGTGCAGCGAGATCTCGCGCACGATCGAGTCGGTCCCGTTGAACCCGTCCGTCTCCCACGAGGGTGTGTTGTTCGGGTAGTCCCAGAAGTTCATCCACCCGATGGCGTAGCGGGTCCGCGGGTCAACCTGGCCGCCGTCCATCCGCTCCCAGGTGACGGCGCCGTACCAGTCCCAGCCGTGGTCGAGCCACTTCGGATCCGCCTGGTCCGCAATGAAGGTCGTGCCGTTCCATTCGCCGGTCCAGTAGGCGTAGGTCGCGGGTCCACCCGAGCCCTTGGAATTGGCACTGGCGCCGAGCACCCACCGGCCGGGTCCGGTGGCCGATTCCATCCAGAACAGGTCGGGGCATTCGAGGACGCCGATGCCCTGCTTGATGAAGCCTTCCGTGTAAGTCCAGCTCTTGAGGTCGTTGGAGACGTAGAAACCGATCTTGTCGTTCTCAGCGAGCGCCATGACCCACTGCGAGCGCTCGGCGTCCCAGACGATCTTGGGGTCGCGGAAGTCGACGACGCCGGGATTGGGGAGCACGGCCGGCTCGTGCCGCCCGAAGGTGCGGCCGCCGTCGGTGGAGTAGAAGAGGAACTGCGCCTGGCGGTTCGGGGCGGTCGCGGTGCGGTCCTCCTGGGTGGCGATCGCGATGACGGCGCCCGCGCCGAATCCGGCCGTGTCGTCCTCGTCCACGACCAGGCAGCCCGACCAGATCGACCCGTTCGGGTTGTCCTCCTTCGGAATGACGGTGCCCAGGTCGCTGAAGGCGACGTTGTCCTCGGAGGAGACCAGGCGCCAGGAGGTACCGGTCCCGGGCTCCGGGTAGTCCTTGTTGTAGAGGTAGTAGTAGTAGGTCTGCCCGTCGATGTAGATCGGCCGCTGCGGGTCGTTCTTCCAGTGGTCGGGTACGGAGAAGTGGTACACGGGCCGGTACGTCGCCTGCTTTGCGCCGACCGGTTCGGCGCCGGCCGGGAGCATTGCCAGCGCGGTCGCGCCGCCGCCGAGGCCGGCGGCACCGAGGCCGGCGGCCCGGATCAGGGTTCTTCTCGAGGTTCGCAGCATCGTCGCTCCAAAGCTGAGGTGGTGAATTGGTATTGATGACCGTAAAGAGTTAAAATAGTTAAATCAATGGATGAATGGGTTAAGGCGGCGGTTAATTCGCACGGGGTGGAAAAGCGCCGACCTGAATGCGCTGAAAAGCACTGCGGGCCGTCCGAAGACGGCCCGCGGGTCAGGAGAGTTCGCTGCGCCAGGGCGGGTTCGCGCCCGCCCTCGAGCAGGTGATCGCCGCGACGCTCGACGCGAAGGCGACGGCTTCGCGGGCCTCGCCCGCGGTGAGCCGGGCCAGGTCCTCTTGGCGCAGCCTTCCGTTGCGGCCCAGCCAGTCGAGGAGCGCGCCGCTGAAGGAGTCGCCGGCGCCGACCGTGTCGACCAGGTCGACGTTCGCCGCGGGTACCGCGAACGACTCGCCGCCGGCCCACACCAGTGAGCCCTCGCCGCCGCGTGTCACGACGACCAGTTTGCGGCCCTTGGCGATCCAGTGCGCCGCCAGTTCCGACGGGTCGGCCCCCGGCCAGATCCACGCCAGGTCCTCGTCCGAGACCTTCACGATCGCGGCGAACCGGAGCCACCGCTCCAGCCGCTCCCGGTACGCGGCCCGGTCGCCGAGCAGCGCGGGGCGCACGTTCGGGTCGAGGCTGATCGTGGTGCCGGTGCTCAACCCCGCGAGCCACCGCTCGACCACCGCGCCGCCGGGATCGACCGCGAGCGCGAGCGACCCGGCGTGCACCGCGTCCAGGCCGGGATTCCTCGGCAGTTCGACGGACTGCCACTGCCAGTCGGCGGTGCCCTCCACATGGAAGGCGTAGCTCGCCGACCCGTTCGGGCTCACGGACACGATCGCGAGGCTCGTCGGCTCCGCCGCGTCCACGATCCAGCGCAGGTCCACGTTCGACTCGGCCAGGTGCGTGCGCAGCAGCTTCCCGAACGCGTCGGACGAGAGCCGCCCCAAGAAGGCGGCCTCGGATCCCAAGCGCCCCAGGGTGACCGCCACGTTCATGGGGCTGCCGCCGGGGTGCGCGATCGGGTGTCGGGCGTCGCCCTGGGCGACCTCCAGGTCGATCAGGGCTTCCCCGACGACGCCGATCTTGGGGTCGATCATCTGCGCACCAGCTTCTCTCCGTCCCATCGCACCGGGATCGGGTCGGAGAGTTCGCCCACGAACTCCCCGTCCTCGATGTTGCGGAAGCCGATGATAACCGTTTGGCCGTCCACGTCGTGGAGCCTTGCGGCATACAGGCTCTCGTGCTCGAACGGACGGGCCTTCGCGATGTCGATCCCGTGCTGCTCAAGGGCACTGAACGGCAGGTCGACGGGCACCACGTAGTTGTCGCCGGTCTCGCCCAAGGCCCGGCGCGCGTCGGCGGCCTCGCCTTGGCCGCAGCAGAACAGCATCAGCCACTGGCCGTCCACCTGGTGCAGTTGGGTGACCTCGACCTGCCCGAATCCGAGCGCGTCCGGTCGGCTGAGCGGCGGCCGCACCTCCCACGTCTCGAGGTCGGGAGACACCGCGTGCCCGACGACGCCGCGTTCGCGGGCCGGCTCGGGCCCGTCCACGCGCGCGGTGAACAGCATGTGCCAGCCGTCCTCGCCGCGGAACACCCACGGGTCCCGGCAGGCCTCGTCGAACCAGCCGGTGCCCTCGCGGAACCGCTCGTAGTGGGCGGGGTCGACCTCGACCTGCGGGCCCGCTTCGCGGTGCCAGGTGATGAGGTCGTCGGAGACGGCCGAGCCGATCCGCTGCACCTTCCCCTCCTCGGACCGCGAGACCCCGGTGTAGAACAGGCGCCACCGGCCGGAGTCCTCGCGGACCACCGAGCCGGTCCAGGTGGCCTGGTCGTCCCATGCGGGCGTGTCGGCGAAGACCAGCGCGTCCGGCAGGAGCGTCCAGTCCTTCAGGTCGTCCGACACGGCATGGCCGATCGTGGCCCGCTGGTGGCGGCGGCCCTCCTCCTGGAGCGCCCGAGAGGCGCGCAGGAAGAACACGTGGTGGCGGCCGTCGTCGTCGGTCGCGTACCAGGAGTCCCAGACCCAGTGGTCGGCGAGCTTCAGCATTATCGTCCTAACTAGATATCGGGGGAGTTCAGTCCTTCATGCCCGCGGAGGCGATGGACTGGATGAACGCGCGCTGGAAGACGAGGAAGACGACCACCATCGGCAGCGTGATCATGCTGATGTAGGCCATCACCTCGCCCCAGGCGGTGTCGAGCTGGAAGAAGTACTGCACGCCGACCATGACCGGCCGCAGCTCCTCGCTCTGCACGGTCATGAGCGGCCACAGGTAGGCGTTCCAGGTGGCCGGGGAGGTCACCACCGTCAGGATGGCGACGGTGGCGAACACGGGCTTCGAGAGCGGCACGATGATGCGCCAGTAGGTGCGCAGCCATCCCGCGCCGTCGATCGCGGCGGCCTCCTCGAGTCCCTTGGGGAGGCTCTTGAAGTACTGCGCGAACAGGAAGATCGAGAAGGCGTTCACGATGAACGGGATGATCTGCACCCGGTACGTGTTGAGCCAGCCGATCTCCAGCAGCGGTGTCAGGCCGTCGAAGCCGACCCACGGCAGGTGCGCCACGAGGTACACCATCGGCACGATCGTGGTGTCGAACGGCAGGATGAGCGTGGCGATGATGAGGCCGAAGACGAGTCCGCGTCCCTTCCAGCGCATCCGTGCGAGCGCGTAGCCGCACATGGAGTTCACGATCAGGCCGAACGCGGTGACCATGAACGTCACGAACAGGGTGTTCCCGAGGAAGCGCCAGAACGGCACCCGGTCGAACACCGCCGCGTAGTTCGCGAGCGAGAGGTCGCCGACGGGCAGGAACGCCTTGAGCGAGTTCATGTCCCCGAAGATCTGGTGATCGCTCTTCAAGCTCGCCATGAGCATGAACACGATCGGGAACAGGAAGAACACCGCGAGCACGGTCATCGGCACGTAGGTCCACGCCCGTCGCGCCTTCGACGGCGGCTTGAATGTCGCCTCGGCCATGGCTAGTCCTTGTCTCTCGTCAGGCGGCGCTGCAGGAGCGCCAAGGCGAGCACGATGCAGAAGAAGATCAGCGACAGCGCGGCGCCGTAGCCCATCTGCTGCTGCTGGAATCCCTTCTGGACGATCTGGAGCACGATGGTGCTGGTCGAGTTCACCGGGCCGCCGCCGGTCATGATGTTCACCTGCACGAACAGGCTCATCGCGGCGATGGTGATCGTGATGAGGACGAACACGAACGTCGGTTTGAGCAGCGGCAGCGTCAGGTGCCGGAACCGCTGCCACGGCGTGCACCCGTCGAGCGCCCCGGCCTCGTAGATCTCCTCGGGGATGGTCTGGAGTCCGGCGAGCCAGATGATCATGTGGAAGCCCACGCCCTGCCACACGCTCATGACCACGATGGCGCCCATGGCGGTCGACGGGTTCGCGAGCCACGCCTGCCCGGCCCAGGCGCCGCCGGTGATCATCGACAGGGCCGAGTTGATCAGCCCGTCCTCCTGGTACAGGAAGCGCCACAGCAGGCTCGACGACCACCATCGAGGTGATCACGGGCAGGAAGAAGACGGTGCGGAAGAAGTTCCGTCCCGCCGAGCTTCTGGTTCACCAGGAGCGCCAGCACCAGCCCGAGCCCGCCCTGCAGCGGCACGACGATGCACGCGAACAGGAACGTGTTCAGCATCGAGCGCTGGAACGTCGCGTCATCGGTGAAGGCCCGCTGGAAGTTCTCCAGACCCACGAACTCCGGCGGCGTGGGGGAGATGAGCCTCGCGTTGGTGAACGCGAGGACCAGCGACACCACGGCCGGGCCGATGACGAACAGGAGCAGGAGCGCGACGCCGGGAATCGCGAAGGCGGCGCCCGGCGCGCTGCTCGGTCCGCGAGAAGCTGCGGCGGCGGCGCGGCCGCGGCCGATCAGGGGAACCATCGGCATGGTCCTCTCGGCGCTGGCGACGGCCATGGCTAGAACCCGTACCCGGAGTTCGAGTCGATGTCGGCGTCGATCTCGGACGACCATGGCGTCCAGGGACTCCTGGACGTCGCCGCCGTGGATGATGTCGCCGGTGTACTGGCCGAACACCGAGGCGATCACGGTGTAGGCCGGGGTTTCGGGACGCAGCACGGCGTAGGCCTTGGAGTAGTCGACCATCATGCGCAGCGCGCCGTCGGTCGCATAGTTCTCGGTGAGCTCCGCGGCCGCGTCGGTGGCGGGGATGAGGCCGGTCTGGTTGGCGTAGTCGGCGACGTACTCGTCCGCGAGCGCGGTCTCCATCCAGGAGTTCGCCCCGGTCGCGTCGGCGGCCGACGTGACGGCCCACTGCCAGGAGCCGCCGCCGATCTTGGGGCCTTGGCCGAAGTCCGGCGGCGGCAGGAACAGCACGTCGTCGTAGAGGTCCATGGCCGGCAAGCGCGCCCCAGTTGCCGTGGAAGGCCATGGCGGCCTTGCCCTGCATGAAGTCCTCGGCCCCGCCGGGGGACTCCACGTTGGCGAGTCCCGAGGTGAACAGCCCCTGGAACCACTGGCCCCAGGCCAGCGCCTCGGCGCCGTTGAGCGCGCCGTCGGACTTGAGGTAGGAGGAGCGGTCGATGAGGTCGCCGCCGAAGCTCTGCAGGAACGGCGAGAACGCGTACGGGTACCACTCGCCGGTGTCGGCGGTCGAGAAGTCGATCGCCCACTGGTAGCCGCCGTCGGCGACGACCTGCTTGAGCGCGTCGTCGAACTCCTCGCGGGTCCAGGGCTGCTCCATCGTGGGGATGCGGACGTCTGCCGCCTCCAGCACGGACTGCCGCGCGAAGATCGAGCAGGCGGCCTCCCAGTGCCCGACCGAGTACAGCTCGCCCTGGAACTTCCCGAGGGTCGAGGGCAGGAACTTGTCGGTGATCTCGGCGGGGACGTCGAGCGCCTGGAGGTGCCCGGCCCAGGCCCAGTTCGGGACGTTCGGCCCGTCCACGGTGAGCAGGTCGGGCAGTTCGCCCGAGAGCGCCGCGGCGTTCACGGTGTCGTTGTAGACGTCCTGCGGGAACGGTTCGAGCGTGGCCTTGTAGGTGTCCTGGGAGCCGTTGAAGGCCTTGATGATGTCCTCGGTCACCGCGATTTCCAGCGGGCTGCCGGCGTTGTGGGCCCACAGGACCAGTTCCCCGTCCGAGGAGCCGCCGGAGGCGGTGCACGCGGCGAGGGAGGGGTAGGCGAGTGCGGCGCCGCCGGTGGCGGCCGCCAGCTTCATCAGGTGTCGTCGTTGCATGGATCTCACTCCAATGTGATTCGGGCTGAAGGGTTATCGAGGTGTCGCGACTTTCGGGCCGGTGACCGAGTCCCGCCTTGACACGGGGCAGGGCATGAGGTGCTGCGCGGGCGCGGCTTCGGGATCGTCGAGCCTCCTGCAGCAGCTCCTCGGCGGCCCATCGCCCCATCTCGTAGTGGGGGAGGGCCGTAGAGGTGAGCCCCGGAACGAGTTCGGGGGCGATGAGTTCCTGGTCGTCGTAGGAGACGACGGACAGATCGTCCGGAATGGACAGTCCGAGTTCGGCCGCGGCGCGGTAGACGCCGACGGCCATCCGGTCGTTGAAGCAGAAGATCGCGGTGGGCCGGTCGGGCCCGCGCAGCAGCCGCATGGCCGCTTCGTACCCGCCGGTGCTCATCGCGGCGGTGCCTTCGGCGAGGAGCCCGTCCGGCTCGATCCCGTAGGCGGCCACGTGTTCGCGCCAGGTGGCGAGGCGGATGTGGCGGGCCTCGACCTGCTCGGTCGTGGTCACGTGGCCGATGCGAGCGGTGGCCGGCGGCGGAGAGTTCCACGAGCGCGCCGAGGGTCCCGCCGCGCTCGTCGGGCACGACCGACGAGACCGAGCCGTCCGCGGTGCGCGCGTCCAGCAGGACGCACGGCGTGGAGCCGATGATCTTCGGGACCTCGAGGACCTGGTGGTACATGGTCGCCAGCAGGATCCCGTCGATCTGGCGCTCCTGCAGGGCGGCGATGGCCTCGCCGGTCTCGGCGGGATCGCCCATGGTGTCGACCATGAGGAGCAGGTACCCGGCCTCGCGGGCCGCGTCGTGCGCGCCGCGGATCATCTGGCCGGCGAAGGGGGTCGTCGCGACGTCGTCGCCGACGAACCCGATCATCTGGGTCTTGCGGGTCCGCAGTCCGCGGGCGACGGTGTTGGGCCGGTAGCCGAGCTCGGCGGCGGCGGCGCGGACCCGCTCGCGAGTCTCGGATCCGATGCGCCGCCCGCCGGTGTCGTTGAGCGCCATGGAGGCGGTGGCGGTCGAAACGCCGGCCGCCTTCGCGACATCGGCCAGTCGGGGCTGCTTGGTCACCGTTGACTTCCCTTCGCCTGGAGAGGTTAATCGATTAACTAAACGTTCAAGAGCCGCTGGGGCGGATTTGTTAATCGATTAACCGAGAATCTACGACCGCTCGGAAACGAACAGGACTCGGAAAAGTCACGGTTCGGCAACGACGTGACTTGCGATACGCCCTGGGGCCCGGCCTCGCCACGCCGCCGCGCGATGCGGCCACTACTCGAGGTTCACGCCCCGCTCGGCCATGAACTCGACCGGCGAAACCGCATTGTCCGAGGTGGCGGGCGCGGCACCGACGTGCGTCTCGAAATGCAGATGCGGCGCGCCCGAGTTCCCCGAACTGCCGAGGTACCCGATGACCTCCCCGGGCATCACCACGTCGCCCACGGCCACCAGCGGCTGACTCATCATGTGGCAGTAGCGGGTCACCGCATCGTCGGGGTGCTCGACGTCCACGTACCAGCCGCAGCCCGATACCTCCGCGGAGCCGTCGACATCGCACGAGTACTCCTCGCCTCCCAGTTGGGCGTCGCACCGGACCCGCGCGACCACACCGGCGCTGGCGGCGAGGATCTCGTCGCCCTTGCCGGCGTCGGCGGCGCCGATGTCGACGCCGTCGTGCCCCGGCCGGTCGGCGGTCCTGAACCCGCCCCAGAAGTCTCCGTCGAGAACCGGGTGGGTCCAGGCCCATTCGTCGCCGACCGGGACGCAGGAGATCTGGTCGGTGAAGTGGCCGATCGCGCTCGCCGCATAGCCCTCCCACCAGACGTAGGCGTCGGGGGACGCCGAGCCCGGCACGGCCCGGGCCGCCTCGGCCGGCGCCATGTCCTCCCAGCCGTCCACGGCGAGGAGCTCGTCGTAGAACGCACGGGCGGCACGTTCGGGATCCATCAGGTCCCTGACCGAACCCCAACCCGAACTCGGCGACCGCTGGAAGATCCCGACGCCGTCGTGGTCGTCACCGATCTTGTCGTGGGCGTACTCGAGGCTCTCCTCGACGTTGAAGTTCGCGTAGTTGAACAGCCGCGATTCCTGATAGGCGGAGATGAGACCGACGAACGCCGCCTGGTCGCCGAGCCCGCGCTCGGCGGCGGCGAGATAGAGGGCGGTGGCGTTGTCGATCTGGGCCTCCTCCCAACCGGAGGTGCCGTAGACCGCCGAGCGGAGTGCGTCGGGGTCGGCGATGGTGCATCCGTAGTCCCCGCCGCCCGCGGTGGTGGTGCTGCTGTTCAGCCAGGACGTGTCGGTCGGGGGCGAGACCGGTCCGCCCACGACGGCCAGGACGACCACGGCCAATCCGGCCGCGGCGGCGGGGATCTGCAAGGCGAGGTGGCGAAGCGCGGCGTTCACGGATCAGGCGCCTCCGAAGCTGCTCGCACTGACACTCCGACACGGACCGAGTGCATCCGGCGGCTCGGAACGCCGAGTCGACGGGATCAACCTCAGATTTTAGGGCTTCGGCACGGCTTCTGAGCCCATAGCGCGACATATCCTCGCGAGCACATGGCGCGGCGGCCGTGGCAGGCTCGCGCCATGCCTCCAGGCCGAGGCCGGGGGGCGGCGACCCGCCCTTCCCGGCCATCGCGGCGCTCGCCGCGTCCGCTCCTGAAGGCACGATCCCGCGCTAGAGGCCGATCTCGAGGGTGATCTTGCCGCCGCTGTGCCCGGTCTCGCTGAGCCGGTGGGCCTCGGCGGCTCCGTCCAGCGGGTGACTCGCGGCCCGCGTGATCCGGAGCTTCCCCGCGGTCACCTGGGAGGCCAGGTCGGCGAGCAGCGCCGATTCGTGGAGACCCCCGCCGCTGAACTCGATGCCGAGTGCGAACGCGGCCGGGTCGGCGATGGTCACGATCCGGTCGGTGCCGCCGCGCAGTTCGATCGCGTCGGGCAGTGCACCGAATCCCGCCGCGTCGAACACCGCGTCCACCTTCGCCGCCACGGCTCGGACGCGATCGGCCAGGCCCGCGCCGTAGCGGACCGGGACCGCGCCGAGCGAGCGCACGTAGTCGTCGCCGGCCGCGCCCGTGGTGCCGATGACGACGGCCCCGCGGGCGACGGCGAACTGCACGGCCAGACTGCCCACGGCCCCGCTGGCGCCGTTGACGAGCAGCGTGTCGCCCGCGGCGACATCGAGCACCCGCAGACCCCTGAGCGCGGTCTCCCCGGAGACCGGCAGCGCCGCCGCGTCGGCCCACGACAGCTCGGCCGGCTTGGCCGCGACCACAGTCGCCAGCGCGTACTCGGCGTAGGCGCCCGAATCGCTCCAGCCGAAGACCTCGTCGCCGGGCGCGAACTCGACGCCTTCGCCCACCGCGTCCACGACGCCGGCGAGTTCGATGCCGGGCACGTGCGGGAGCTCGACGGGGTGGGTCGCGGTCATGAAGCCGCTGCGGATCTTCCAGTCGATGGCGTTGACGCCGGCGGTGCGCACGGCCACCCGGACTTGGCCCGGTCCCGGCTCGGGTACGGGGGCTTCGGCCACCCGCAAGTGCTCGGCGGGTCCGAACTCGTTGAACTGCATGGCGCGCATGATGTCTCCTGTGTGGGTCTGGTTCGCATCGGCCGCTGCGGCGGCCGCGGTCTCCAGTCTCGGGGCGGCCGAGCGGACCCGCCCCTGATCGAACGAGCAGTCTTCGCCACCCGAACGGCGAGCGCGATCGCGGCCGAAGCGACCTATCGTTGCGTCATGGACCAGGAATGGATGCACGCCTCGCGGGTGCTCGAAGCGACCGAGCGGATCCTCACCGCCTCGCGGGAAGGCCTGCTCACCGGTTTCTCCCAGGAGATCGCCGACCTGGTGCCGCATCGCGCCGCGGTGATGCGCACGCCCGACTGCCCGCGGGAGCCGGTCAAGCTCAGCGGCGAATCCTCGATCACCGAACTGGTGACCAGTGTCGAGCTCGCGCACCTCGCCGAGCAGACCGTGCCGGGCGGGGCCGTGGTCGCCGAAGGGGTGCTCGCCGGTGCCGTCCGACCGCTCGTGATCAGCGAATCGGCGGGTGCCGGCGCCATGCTGGTGCTGGTGCGGGACGGAGGATCCGAACCGGACGAGGCGGCGCTGGACCTGGTGGCGCGCTTGTGGAACCTGCTCAACATCGATGCCGTCCGCAGGGCCGACGAGGTCCCCGCCGTCCACTTCCCGGGCAACCTGGCGATCGCGGCCGCCCGTTCCCGGGCCATCGCGGACATGGAGCACACGCACGCGACCGCTCTGTCCGCGCTGCTGGCGGTCCTGCGATCGGGTCGGCTCTCCGACGCCGTCGCCAGACGCAGCGCCGAAGACCTGGCCGTCAGCGCCCTCCTCGAACTCCGTCAATCGTCAATTAGGGACAACGAGCTTTCGATGGACACCGCCGACGACGCGTTCGCGGTGCTGGCCGATCAGCTCGCGCCCACGACCCGCCACGCTGAGACGGCGGTCGAACTGTCGGGGCCCGACGACGCCCGCCTGCTGCCCCGCGACCTCTCCCAGGTCGCTCGCGACCTCACGAACGGGCTGGTCCTCGCGGCCCTCGAACGCCGAGCGACCAGCCGGGTCCGCGCGTCATGGCGCCTGCGCGCCTCCGCACTGCATCCCGCCGCACTGCACGTCGTCGTCCGCGACGACGGGCCCGGAGCGGACGGGGCACCAGTCGCCGACCGCACGGCCGAGCGCGTGCGGGCAGTGGGCGGCCGCATCGAAGTGGACTCGGTCCCCGGCTGGGGGACCACGGTCTCGGCGGCCTTCCCGCTGGACATGGGGGAGCCCCCGGCGACCGGACCGATCGACGACCTGCACGACCGTGAGCTGGAGGTCCTCACCGGACTCGCCGAGGGGATGCGCAACCGGGAGATCGCCCAGCGGCTGCGCCTGAGCGAGCACACCGTCAAGTTCCACGTCCGCAACATCCTGGCGAAACTGGGGGTCGCCACCCGCGGGCAGGCCGCCGCGCTCGCACTCGGACGCCAGTCCGTGGCCGCGCATCCGATGCGGCAGGCCGATGCGGGTGCGGTCGCGCCCCGGTTACGGATGCGCACTTCGCAGGTGGAAAGACGCGGACACGCCTGAGCCCGGAACGGTTTCCCGCTCCGGGCTCAGATGTCGTGTCGCGTCAGGACCCGGTCGGTGCCAGAATCGGCGCGCCGACCTTGCCCATGAGGCCGTTCGCCGGGTGGCGGCGCTCGGGGCTCAGGAAGAACCCGAAGATCGCGTTCCGCCATTCGTCGGGCGTGATCCGGTTGTCGTGGTCGATGTCGAGCTGCTCGAAGAGCCGGTGGCTCTCCTGGTAGTCGACCCCGTTCCAGTTCCGCAGGAGCTGCACGAACTCGCCGGAGCTGATCAGGCCGTCGCCGTCGGCGTCGGTGATCGCGAAGTAGGCGTCGGCGACGGCGGCGAGCTTCGCCCCCGAGGCGATCCGGTCGCGAAGCATGTTCTCCGCCAGCACGGACCGCAGTTCCTTGCGGCCGACCCGAGCCGCGCCGGCGCGGGCGCCGGTGGCGATGAAGTCGGTCCACAGTCGCGCCGTGGCCTCCCGGAGCTCGAGGCCCATCGGGCTCTCGACGGGGACGCCGCGGGCGGCGAGGACGCGGTCGGCCGCCTGCCGCAGGTTCTGCTCGGTGATGAACTCATTGCCGTCGACATCCAGTGTGTCGAACCAACGGTCGAACTTGTTCCGGTGGACCCTGCCGAGTCCGCCTCGCCGTTGGGCGCGGATCCCGATCAGGACCGCCGCGCCCGTTACCACCGCGGTGGCGGCGGCGGCTCCGACTACCAGCGTCTTCCGGTTCCGTGCCAGCCTCTTCTTGCTGCGTCGCATCGACGTCACCTTCCTTTCCCGTTGGGATCGTGCCACGACGGGCGGATTCAGGGACTGAAACGGCCGATCCTGTCGACTTCCCCCGGTGAGCGGGCAACAAAAAAGCCCCGGCGAAGCCGGGGCTGATTGCATTCTGTTCTGGTACTCCCGAGCGGATTCGAACCGCCGTTTCCGCCTTGAGAGGGCAGCGTCCTAGGCCCCTAGACGACGGGAGCTTGGCCTTGTTCTCCGCGGCGAGCCGCGGCAACGACGATAACCTTACACGCACTTGGGCCTAGGTTGTCAACCGGGATACCGCATGTGACGCGGCCTACC
This sequence comes from uncultured Actinomycetota bacterium, assembly GCA_963740955.1. Lineage (GTDB taxonomy): Bacteria > Actinomycetota > Actinomycetes > Mycobacteriales > Micromonosporaceae > Glycomyces. Next base: position 335,205 of record CAVUGC010000019.1, on the reverse strand, counting down.
AAAAACATGGCGGGCCGAGCTGACGCCGACACCTTTTCAGGTGAACCCCCGTGGCGCCGGGCCCGGCCCGCCGAGCGACTGTAACGCGAACCGCCGCGAGGCGGCGGCCGAACCTACTGGTTGGCGGTGGTGGCCTGCCCGGTGATCTCGTCGAGCCAGCCGGCGTCCACGCCGTCGTGGTAGTTGACGAGCTTCGCGGTGTAGGCCGTGTCGCCGACTTTCGCGGTGACGCTGGCGATGACGCCGACCGTGGTCACGCACACTTCGAAGGCGCCCACGGGCGAGTCCTCCGCGCCCTGCACGTCGACGCAGTCGGCCAGTTCGCCGGCGAGCGTGGTGTTGGAGAACTCGGTCGACGCCGAAGCGTCCGCGGCGGTCGCGGTGAGCCACGAGACCACCGTCGTCGTCGGCGGGCAGGATGCCGTCGAGTTCCTGGCCCAGCCACACCGTGAGCTCGGTCGCGTCCTCGCCGGCCCACACCTCGGGCCGGTCGCCGACGACCACCGCGGCGGTCCCGGCCTCCGGGTCCACCGCCACCAGCACCGACTCCTCCGAGCCCTCGATGAGGTACTCGGCGGTGTAGGCGTGGCCGCTCGCCATCGACGAGGCGGTCGCTCAACTCGGTGAGCGCGGCCTGGTCCTCCGAGGCCGACTCGCCGCCGTCGGCGCGGTCCGAGCAGCCGGCGAGCGCGAGGAGCGCCGCCGCGCTCAACGCAGCCCAGCGCCGTAGGGGGTTCTGCACGATCATGGGGCTCCACTTCCATTGCGCGAGGCGGGGGGATGCCGTTGCGTCGCGGCTTCCGGGGGGCACGCCTAGCACAGGTGTCTGATCTGAGATACGACTCCACCATATAGCGGTGCGTCCAGGGCCCATGTAACACGAACCGCGTCGCGTCGCCGCCATTGCATTTTCGCGGCTCGGAGGCATCGCCAGCTCGGGCGGGGCGTATCCTCGGGAGCTGTGGCCGACGCAGTGTCGGGTCGGCCGAAATCCTTCGGACACGGCCCGGTAATGGGGCCGATCGTCAGATTCGGCTATTTCAGGAGTGACAGTGGCTGCAATTGAAGACATCCGGGCAAGGGAGATCCTCGACTCCCGCGGCAACCCCACCGTCGAAGTGGAGATCCTGCTCGACGACGACACGCTTCAGCGGGCTGCCGTCCCGTCCGGCGCCTCCACCGGCGCCTTCGAAGCCATCGAGCTGCGCGACGGCGACAAGAAGCGCTACCTCGGCAAGGGCGTCGAGAAGGCCGTCGACAACGTCAACGGCCCGATCCGCGAGGCCCTGATCGACATCGAGGCCTCCGAGCAGCGCCTGGTCGACCAGGCCCTCCTCGACGCCGACGGCACCCCCGACAAGTCCAACCTCGGCGCGAACGCCATCCTCGGCGCCTCCCTCGCCGCGGCCAAGGCCGCCGCCGACTCCGCGGAGCTGCCGCTCTACCGCTACCTCGGCGGCCCGAACGCGCACCTCCTGCCGGTGCCGATGATGAACATCCTCAACGGCGGATCCCACGCGGACTCCAACGTCGACGTGCAGGAGTTCATGATCGCCCCGATCGGCGCCCCCACCTTCAAGGAGGCCCTGCGCTGGGGCGCGGAGACCTACCACGCGCTCAAGTCCGTCCTCAAGGAGCGCGGCCTGTCCACCGGCCTCGGCGACGAGGGCGGCTTCGCCCCCAACCTCGACTCGAACCGCGCCGCGCTCGACCTGATCGCGGTCGCCGTCGAGAAGGCCGGCTACAAGCTCGGCACCGACATCGCCTTCGCGATGGACGTGGCCGCCACCGAGTTCTTCACCGACGGCGCCTACCTCTTCGAGGGCCAGAAGAAGTCCGGCGAGGAGATGAGCGCCTACTACGAGGAGCTCATCGGCGCCTACCCGTTCGTGTCCATCGAGGACCCCCTCTCCGAGGACGACTGGGCCGGCTGGTCCGCGCTCACCGCGAACGTCGGCTCCCGCCTGCAGATCGTCGGCGACGACCTGTTCGTGACCAACCCCGAGCGCATCCGCCGCGGCATCGACGAGCAGGCCGCCAACGGCCTCCTCGTCAAGGTCAACCAGATCGGCTCGCTCACCGAGACCACCGACGCCGTCGAGATGGCCCACCGCGCGGGCTTCGGCTGCATGATGAGCCACCGCTCCGGTGAGACCGAGGACACCACGATCGCCGACCTGGCCGTCGCGATGACCTGCGGCCAGATCAAGACCGGCGCCCCGGCCCGCTCGGACCGCGTCGCCAAGTACAACCAGCTGCTGCGGATCGAAGAGGACCTCGGCGACGCCGCCCGCTACGCCGGCGCCTCCGCGTTCCCCAAGTTCGGCAAGTAGCACCGTAACCGCGCGAACCTGAAACCGAGCTGAAGGAACCTGAAGGAACCTGAAGCCGACGAAGGAACCGCGAACGCGAAGGCCCCCGCGCCGGTGGCGCGGGGGCCTTCGCCGTCTCCGGTTCCGCCCTGCATCGACTAGGCTGGGCCCGTGAACGCGAGCCGCCGACCCAGCCACCCGGGAGGACGATCCACCGGACCCGGCCGCACCCGTGCCGCACGCCGCCCCGCACCCGGATCGGTCGGCCGCGCCCAGGTCAAGCGGGTCCGATACCGCCCCGCCCGCATGGTCTCCCGCCGCGCCGCGATCCTCGCGCTCGTCCTCTCCGCGCTGGCCCTCGCCTACGCGTACCCGCTGCGCACCTACGTCGAGCAGCGCATCGAGATCAACCGCCTCGAAGCCGAGCAGGCGACCCAGTCCGAGCGCATCGAGGACCTCGAAGCCGAACGCCTCAAATGGGACGACCCCGAGTACGTCAAGGCCCAGATCCGCTCCAGCCTCCTCCTCGTCCCCCCAGGTGAAGACCTCGTCATCGTCATCGACGAGGACGACCCCAAGCACACCGGTGGCGCAGACGACGAAGCCGCCGAGGAGCAGGTCTGGTACGACGAACTGGCCGATACCTTTGAAGACGCCGACCGGCTCGACCCAGAGGAAACCGAGGAACAAGCAGAGTGAAGGCTGTGCAACCGCAGACGCGCACTAAGACGGCACCGAGGCGGCGCGTGAAGCCCGCCGCCTGGCCCCAGCACCCCGAACCGGTGTCCGAGGCCGACGCGGCCGCCGTCTCCGCAGCAGCTCGGACGCCCGATCCGCGGCGCCCACGCCGTCGCGTGGCGCTGCCCCTGCGGCCAGCCCGCCGTCATCGAGACCGAACCGCGCCTGCCCGACGGCACGCCCTTCCCGACCACGTACTACCTGACCTGCCCCAAGGCCGCCTCGGCCATCGGCAGGCTCGAAGGCGGCGGGGTCATGAAGGACATGAATGAGCGCCTGGGCGGCGACCCCGAACTCGCCGAGCACCACCGCCGCGCCCACGAGGACTACCTCGCCCGCCGCGCAAGGCTCGGCGATGTGCCCGAGATCGCCGGCATCTCCGCGGGGGCCTGCCCGACCGCGTCAAATGCCTGCACGCCCTCGTCGGCCACGCGCTCGCCGCCGGACCCGGCGTCAGCCCCTTCGGCGACGAGGCCATCGAACGGCTCCCCGAATGGTGGCGCAGCAGCTGTTGCGCCGAGCGGAACGAGGAGACCGACGAATGACCCGACGCGTGGCCGGCATCGACTGCGGCACCAACTCGATCCGCCTGCTCATCGCCGACATCGACGATGCGGGGCGACTCCACGACGTGGTGCGCCGCATGGAGGTCGTGCGCCTCGGCGAAGGCGTCGACCGGACCGGCCGCCTCTCCGAAGCCGCCCTCGAACGCACCCGCGTCGCGCTGGCCGACTACACCGCGCAGATCCGCGAGCACGGGGTCGAGGCGATCCGCATGGTCGCCACCTCCGCGAGCCGCGACGCCGACGAACGCCGCCGACTTCAAGGCCATGGTCGGATCCGTGCTCGGCCAGGACCCCGAGGTCATCACCGGCGACGAAGAGGCCCGCCTCTCCTTCACCGGCGCGGTGGCCACCCTGCCGGTCCATGAGGGACAGCGCCTGCTCATCGACATCGGCGGCGGCTCGACCGAGTTCGTGCGCGGCACCGGGTCCGAGGTCGCCGCGGCGATCTCCGTGGACGTCGGCTGCGTCCGCATGACCGAGCGGCACTTGCGATCCGACCCGCCGCAGGCAGGACGAGATCGCCGAAGCGGTCGCCGACATCACCGGCATCGCCGACGGCGCTCTGGCGGTGGCCGACGCGGGCCGCGAGGCGACCGAGCTGGTCGCGGTGGCCGGGACGGCGACCACGATCGCCGCGATCGCCTTGGGGCTCAAGGCCTACGACGCGGACGCGATCGACGGCACGCGGCTCTCGTACGAGCAGGTCGCCCAGGTGACCGCCGACCTCGCCGCCGCGGACCACGACGAGCGCCTGGCGATCCCGGTGATGCACCCGGGCCGCGCGGACGTCATCGTCGGCGGCGCGCTCGTCCTGCGAACGATCATGGAGCGCAGCGGGATCGACTCGGTCCTCATCAGCGAACACGACATCCTCGACGGCATCGCCCTCTCCGCATAGAGCGGCGAACGCACGGAGCGGCCCCGCGTGCAGGGCCGCTCTGTCGTGTGAAGCCTGCCTTCGGTTGTCCGACTCTTGGAGGATAAAATCGGGATTCGGAGTCAGCGAAGCCGCGAGGTCCAAGCCGCGTTGCGTTTGGACCTCGTACCGAAATTTCCGTCAGTCGGCGGTTACGCCTCCTGAGTGCCGCTCCTTGGCCTTCGCCAGGCCTTCCACAGCTCGGCCGCGAGCCACAGGGCCGCCGACCGTCACCAGTGCGCCCCAGGCGATCCGGCCGGCTGTGCGGCAGGAAGTACTGCGGCAGCATCGTCACCAGCAGCGCCGCGAGCGGCACGCGCGCTCCACTTGTTCAGGGTGCCCGAGCGCCACACCGCGACCGCGGCGAGCACTGCGGCGACCGCGATCAGGGCGAGGCCGATCGCGAAGACGCTCATCGCGGTCGGGTCGTACCGGAAGGCGTTGCCGACCTCGGTCATCGTGGCGTCCCCGTCCTCGACGGCCCGCTGGCCGATCGCCTTGAGGCCGTAGACCTCCGCGCCGTAGTACGAGATCGTCAGGGCCGACCCGATGTAGCCGATCGTCGCGGCCATGAAGGCCGTCTTCTCGTTCCGGGTGCCTTCGAGGTAGCCGCGCAGCGCGCCGTAGCCGAGCGGGATGAGGATGAGGCCCACGATCGCGGCGATGTGAGCGACGGACCAGCCGGCGCTGGTCCAGGACTCGGCCCCTTCGAGCGTGGTCTGGTCGAGGCGCGGCGCGGCGGCCTCGTAGATGACGAAGAGGATGCCGGCGAGCGCGAAGGCGAAGGCGCCCATGCGGGCTCGGGGGTCGGCCTGCGGGGGCTGGGGGACATGACTGGGCTCCTTGGGGGGTTCACTGCTCATCTTCGAGAGCAGTGCTCTCTGTTGAGAGCAATGATTGCACACCCGAATCGACAATGCAAGAGCGGTGCTCTCGTTTCGGTACACTGGCCCGATGAACGCGCCGAGAACCGCCAGAGACCGCGCCCGCGCCGAACTCACCGCCGAGATCCTCGCCGCGGCCAGACGCCAGCTCGCCGAGGACGGCGCCGCGGGACTCTCCCTGCGATCCGTCGCCCGCGAACTCGGCATGGCCTCCTCGGCCGTCTACCGCTACTTCGCCAGCCGCGACGACCTGCTGACCGCCCTGATCGTGCAGTCCTACAACGAGATCGGCGAAGCCGCCGAGAACGGCCGACCGACCCGGCGCCGCGCCGGAGGAGCGCTGGCTCGCCGTCTGGCGCGCGGTGCGCGAGTGGTGCCTGGCCCACCGCCACGAGTACGCGCTCATCTTCGGCACGCCCGTCCCCGGTTATGTCGCCCCGCACATCACCATCGAGGTCGCCGGCCGGATGCCACTGATGCTCGCCCGGATCGTCGCCGACGCCAAGCGATACGGGAGCCTCACGCCGCCCGGTCCCGCCTGCCATCCCGAGGCCATCGCCCCGGAGATGCTCATGATCCTGGAGGGCGAGTCGTTCAGCCCCGACGAGACCGCCCGGCTCATCCTCGCCTGGAACCGCCTGGTCGGCATCATCGGCTATGAACTCCACGGCCACCTGGCGAACGTCACCGCCGACGACGCGCCTTTCTTCGACTACACCGCCCGCACCGAGGGCGCCTACATCGGCCTGCCGTTCCGAAGCGCAACGGGGTTGTTGCGGCCGCGAAGGCACGCCGAGGTCGGGCGCTCAGCCCCTGAGGGCCAGCGCCACCACGATCGCCGCGATCACCAGCACCACGCCGATCGCGGCGATCACCCACGGCCAGCGCCTGACGGGCCGGTGCTCGGCGACGTCGCCCACGACCACGGTCACGTTGTCCGGGCCGCCGCCCTCCAGGGCCAGGCGGACGAGCTCGTCCGCCGCGCCCTGAGGGTCGGCGAAGTCGCGCAGCACGTTCTCGATCATCGCGTCGTCGACCACGTCGCTGAGCCCGTCCGAGCACAGCATGTACCGGTCGCCGATCTGGGCCGGCCGGGTCTCGAAGTGCGCGGGGGCGGGGTTGGCCTGGAGCACGCGGGTGACCACCGACTTGTACGGGTGGTCCTGGGCTTCGGCGGGCGTGATCGCGCCTTCGTCGACCAGGTGCTGCACGTACGAGTCGTCGACGGTGACCTGCACGAAGTCCTCACCGCGGACCTGATACGCCCGCGAGTCGCCAATATGGACGATGTCGACCGCGTTGTCGCCGAGCCACAGGCCCGTCAGCGTCGTCGCCATGCCCTCCGACTCGGGGTTCTCGGCCACCGCCGCCCGGATCCGGTCGCGCGCGGCCTCGACCACCGCGTTCAACTCCGCCGTGGCCTCGACGGGGGAGCGGCGGGCCAGCCGCGTGACCTCCGCGATGGTCACCCCGCTCGCGACCTCGCCGGCGGCCGCGCCGCCCACGCCGTCGGCGACCGCGAGCAGCCGCCGAGACGCGAGATGGGAGTCCTCATTCAAGTCGCGGACTTTGCCCACGTCGGTGGCGGCGCCGTAGCGCCAACGCAATTCGCTCACAAGCGATCACCACTGATTCCGCACCGGGATTCGGCTGTCTGTTCAAAGCTTGGCCGTTCGAGGGACATGGGCGCAAGTGTAGTGTCCCCGCACTCACAGCATGCGACCGTTGATCCCGGTGCGCCCGCACCCGATGCGACCGGCCTGTATCCCCCGTTCGTGCCACGAAGCGACTCCGCCGCTGAGCTGCGATGACACCCCCTTTACAGTGGATTGTGCCCGCTTTGCCAGCCCCCTAGGAGCACCCATGCAGACGGTACTGGCCGACCGGTACGTCCTGGAGCAGGAAATCGCGCGCGGCGCGGTCGGCGTCGTGTGGCGCGGTCTCGACCAGGTCACCGGCGAACGCGTGGCCGTCAAGATCCTCCGGCCCGAACTGCGCGGCGAGACCGACATCTTCGAGAGCTTCCGCGCCGAGGCCGGCATCCTGCGCACCATCGAGCACCCCGGCGTCGTCCGCGTCAAGGACTTCATCGTCACCGACACCGTGTGCGCGGTCGTCCTCGAATTCCTTGAGGGCCTCGACCTTCGCGAGCACCTGCGGGTCCACGGGCCCCTCTCGGCCGCCGAGGCCGCCCGCCGCTGCGCGAGCGCCGCCGAGACCCTCGCCGCGATCCACCGCTTCGGCTACCGCCACGGCGACGTCAAGCCCGGCAACCTCATGCTCACCGGTCCCGACGGCCTCAAGTTCATCGACTTCGGCATCGCCCGCGCCGCCGCCTCGAAGACCGCGCCCTCCCACGGCACTCCCGAGTACATCGCCCCCGAAGTCGCCTCGGGCGACTCCGCGAGCATCGGCGTCGACAACTACGCCCTGGGCCTCGTCCTCTACGAAGCGCTCACCGCGCACAGCGCCTACCGCGGCGGCTCCATCACCGAGGTGGTCGACCGCCACCTGACGCGGATCCCCGTCAAGCCCGCCGTCGTCGACGCCGACCTGTGGCGGATCGTCGAGATGCTCCTCGCCCTCGACCCCCGCGCCCGCGGCGACCTCGACGCCGTCGCCGACGAACTGCGCCGCCTCGCCCCGCGCCTGTCGACCCAGCCGACCGCGCCGATCGCGCCCGAGCTGAGGGAGCGCGACGCCACCGCCACCTTCACCTACGACCCCGTCACGCCCCACGCCGCCGAGATCGACCGCGGCGCCCTCGGCGTCATGCTCGCCGCCGAGTCCGAAGGCGCCGCGGCGGACGGTCGCACCGGCGCGCTCTACAGCCGCGACGCGCGCTCGCGCCGCGCCCTCCTCGTCTTCGGCGCCGCCGCCGTCGTGGTCCTCGCCGGCGTCGCCGTCTGGGCCGTCATGTTCTTCTCCGGCCTCGGCGTCACGAATGAGGGCGATGTGGCCGATCCGTCCGGTGACGCCTCCACCTCCGCGACCGATGAGGACGAAACCGCCGCCGAGCCAACGGAACCGGACCCCGACGCGAGCGGCACGCCGGGCGAGGCGACCGCGACTCCTCAAGGGCCGGACGCCGAAAGCGACGCACCTGACCAAGAATCAGATGAAATGTCCGAATCGGAAGGCGGCGATGACGACTCCACAGAGGGCGGTTCCGACGACGACTCGCCCGGATCCGATCTCATCGGATCGCCCATGCCCGACAACTGAAAGCGATCGCGACAGTCGATAATGATCCGTGATCGCCGGGCAACGCCGCGTCATCGCAACCCAAGGGGGCGATCGGGATCACATGATTGGAATTCTCCCAACAGACGTTGCAATCCAGAAGACCACTCCGCCCGTTTCACAAGGCTTGCAGCGTAATCCGTGGACACATTCAATCAAGCATCGGTAACGGTCTATCGACACATTGGAGCTGTCCACTTGTCATGAGGGCATCCACATGGCATCCTGTCGGGCATGGCAGGAAAAGAACTCAACGCAACCTCAGCAGCATTGCTGGGCTTGCTGCACGAAGGACCGATGACCGGCGGACAACTCATGGCGGAGGCGACCCGTCGCCTCGGTCCGTACTGGACCATGACGCGTTCGCAGGTCTACCGCGAACTCCCGGCGCTGGCCGAAGGCGGACTCGTCCGCGTCGGGAAGCCCGGGCCCCGAGCCTCGGTGCCCTACACGATCAGCGCCAACGGCAAGCGGGCGTTCACCCGCTGGCTCAATGAGCCGGCCCGAATCGGCCAGCTGCGCGACCCCGTCGCGCTGCGCACGGCCTTCCTCGACTACCTCTCCAAGGACACCGCCGAGGAGATGTTCGCCGACGCGACCGAGCAGCACCAGGAGGCCTTGGCAGAGGCCCGTGCAGCTGCGAAGGACTACGCGGACGAGGACCCGAACGCGGCGATCGCGATGGAGTTCGCGATCGGCTACCACCGTTCGGCGCTCAGCTGGTTGAAGAAGCGATAGGAACGAAGACGCCCGGGCCCTGACCCGGGGAACGACGATCAAGCACGGAACGGGACGCGGCCCCAGCGGGGCTCGCGTCCCGTTTCGTATGAGCCCGAATACAGGCGTAGTCTGATCTGTTGTGACCAGTGTCGATGTTTCCTCCGATCTCCGTGAACTGAAGGCGACGCTCAGCAGCGTCGAGGCCGTTCTCGACCTGCCCGCGCTCCGGCGCGAGCTGGCCGAACTCGAGGCCGCGGCCGCCGACCCCGGGCTGTGGGACGACCCCGATCACGCCCAGAAGATCACTTCACGCCTCTCTTATGTGCAGGCCGAGCTCAAAAAGCTCGCTTCGCTGCACGACCGCATGGACGACGTCGAGGTCCTGTTCGAGCTCGCCGACGCCGAGCACGACTCCGGCGCCGAGGCCGAGGCCACCACCGAGCTCGACTCGATCCGCAAGGCCGTGGACGAGCTCGAGGTCCGCACCCTCCTGTCGGGCGAGTACGACGAGCGCGACTGCGTCCTGACCGTGCGCTCCGGCGCCGGCGGCGCCGACGCCTGCGACTTCGCCGAGCAGCTCATGCGCATGTACCTGCGCTGGTCGGAGGCCCACAACTTCGGCACGGAGGTCTACGACATCTCCTACGCCGAAGAGGCCGGCATCCGCTCGGCCACCTTCGCCGTCAACGGCCCCTACGCCTACGGCCACCTCTCGGTCGAGCAGGGCACCCACCGCGTGGTGCGCATCAGCAAATACGACAACCAGGGCCGCCGCCAGACCGGCTTCGCGGCCGTGGAGGTCGTCCCGGCCCTGGAGCAGACCGACGAGATCGAGGACATCCCCGAGGACGAGATCCGCGTGGACGTCTACCGCTCCTCCGGCCCCGGCGGCCAGGGCGTCAACACCACCGACTCGGCGGTGCGCCTGACCCACCTCCCGACCGGCATCGTCGTCTCCTGCCAGAACGAGCGCTCGCAGCTGCAGAACAAGGCCACCGCGATGGGCGTCCTGAAGGCCAAGCTCCTCCAGCGCAAGCGCGACGAGGAGCGGGCGAAGGTCGACGAGCTGCGCGGCTCCGCCACGGCCTCGTGGGGCGACCAGATGCGCTCCTACGTCGAGCACCCGTACCAGATGGTCAAGGACCTGCGCACCAGCTTCGAGACGGCCGACGTCAAGGGCGTCTACGACGGCAACATCGACGGCTTCCTGGAGGCGGGCATCCGCTGGCGCAAGTCGGGGGAGAAGACCCCCGCCTAGCGCGCGCTTCGTGGCGGTCCGGTGACGCACTGCGGCCCGTTCATGGGCCGCCTGACCATACGGACTTCCTCCGTTCGGGCGAAATCACGTCGTTACCCTTGCGCGGTCGTGACATATGGGGCTGAAACTGCGGAATATGCCACGCTTGTACTGGAGCCGCCCGACCGGCCCGGGGGTTCGGCGGATAGACTCCGCCTCGTGATTCAGCTTGAGGGTGTAACCAAGCACTACCCCCGGTCGAACCGCCCCTCGGTGGAGGACGTGAACGTCTTCATCGACAAGGGAGAGTTCGTCTTCTTCATCGGCCCGACCGGTGCGGGGAAGTCCACGATGATCAAGCTCCTGCTGCGCGAAGAGGTTCCGGACAAGGGCAAGATCAGCGTCGGGGAGACCGACGTGACGAAGCTTCGTCGCTGGAAGGTCCCGGCCTACCGGCGCAGCATCGGCTGCGTGTTCCAGGACTTCCGGCTGCTGCCGAACCGCACGGCCGCCGAGAACGTGGCGTTCGCGCTCGAGGTCATCGGCAAGCCGCGCTCGGTGGCCCGCCGGGTCGTCCCGGAGGTCCTCGAGCTGGTGGGCCTCGGTGGCAAGGAGCACCGCTATCCGCACGAGCTCTCCGGCGGCGAGCAGCAGCGCGTGGCCGTGGCCCGCGCCTTCGTCAACCGGCCGCTCCTGCTGCTGGCCGACGAGCCCACCGGTAACCTCGACCCCGACACCTCGATCGAGATCATGCGTCTCCTCGACCGGATCAGCCGGACGGGTACCACCATCCTCATGGTCACCCACGACTCCAACATCGTGAACCAGATGCGCCGTCGCGTCATCGAGATCGAGAACGGCCAGATCGTCCGCGACCAGGCTCGCGGCGTCTACGGCTAAGCGGAAGGCAGATTTAGAGCACATGCGCGCGAAGTACGTGATGTCCGAGGTCTTCCTCGGACTGTGGCGCAACATCTCCATGACCGTCGCCATGATCATCACCATGGCCGTCTCGCTGACGATGCTCGGCGCGGGCCTGCTGCTGTACAACCAGGTCGACGTGATCGAGGAGTACTACCAGTCGAACCTCGAAGTGGTCGTCTACATGGACCGCGACGTGGCTCCCGACGTGAGCGAGCAGCTCGGCGCGGACCTCAAGGACTCCAACCTGGTCAAGCGGGCCGAGTACGAGTCCCAGGAAGACGCGTACGAGCGCTTCCAGGAGACGTTCAAGGACACCGAGGACCTGGTCAATTCGGTCGACGCGACGGTCCTGCCGTCGGCGTGGCGCGTCGAGTTGAAGGACATCAAGGACGCCCCTGAGCTCATCAAGGAGTTCCAGGAGCGCGAAGGCGTCTACCAGGTCACCAACCAGCGCGAGATCCTGCAGCAGGTGTTCGACATCCTCGGCGGGGCCCAGAAGCTCACGCTGATCGTCGCCCTCGTGCAGGGTGTCGCCGCGCTCATGCTGGTGGCCAACACGATCCAGGTCGCCGCGTACTCGCGGCGCCGCGAGGTCGCGATCATGAAGCTGGTCGGCGCCCCGAACTGGTTCGTCCAGGCGCCGTTCGTCCTGGAGGCGGTCTTCGCCGGCGTGATCGGCTCGCTCTTCGCCTTCGGCACGCTCATCGCCGCGAAGTTCCTGGTCATCGACGGTCAGTTCGCGAATCTGTTCAAGCTGATGCCGCCGATCGAGATCCAGTCGATCCTCATTCTGCTGCCGATCCTGACGGGCATCTCGGCGGTGATCAGCGCGATCACGGCGTGGATCACCTTGCGTTTCAACATCAAGGTCTAGCTCCTTACGTTTCGGGCGATCTGTTCCGAATCCCCTGAATGTCCGTCGAAGATGGACTAAATTCGGGGCTTATGAGGCGAATCGGTTGGCTGCTCGCGTCCCTGCTCTTGGCAGGGACCGCGAGCAGTCCCGCGTTCGGGGTCTCGCAGTCCGAACTGGATGCCGTCGAGCGGGAGAAGTCCTCGGTGGCCGCCGAACTCGAGGACGCCTCCGACGAGGTCCGCGAGGCCGGCCAGGTCCTCGCCGAGACCGAGGCGCTGCTGCCGGCGGCCGAGGAGGCCGTGGCCGTCGCCGAAGGCAAGGTTGCGGCGGCCGGCGCCCTGGTGGCCCAAGCCCAGCGCGATGCCGACGCCGCCCAGGAGGAGCTCGAGGCCGCCGTGTTCGACTACACGGTCGCGGTCGCCGCGGTCCAATCCGCGCGCGAAGCCCGCGGCTCGCTGTTCGCCGCCACGGCCCGCGGGGTCGAACTGCTCACCGTGGACGCCATCATCGCGTCCGGGGAGCCGCAGCTGGCCATCGAAGGGCTGACGTACCTCGAGTTCATGATGGAGGGCAAGAGCCGCACGGTCGAAGAGGTCACGCTCGCCCGCCGCGAGTCCTCCAACGCCGAGAACAGCGCGTCCCTCGCCGAGACCGAGGCGAGCGAAGCGCAGGCCGCCGCGGCCGAGGCGCTCAGCGCCGCAGAGGCCCGCCGCTCCGAGGCCCAGGCCGCCGAGCTCGCCGTGCAGGAGCTCGTGGACCGGTACGAGGCGGCCCTCGCGGTCGCCGAGGACGCCAAGGACGAGGCCCAGTCCGAGTACGACGAGCTCGAAGCCGAGTCCGAGCGTCTCGCCGACCGGCTCCGCCAGTCGGACGATGACGGCGACTCGGACGGCGGCTCCTCGTCCGGCGGCGGCTCCTCGTCCGGGGGCGGCGGCGACTTCGTGGTGCCGGTCGACGGCTGGAAGTCGTCCGATTTCGGCTGGCGGCGCCACCCGATCTACGGCACCTCCCGCTTCCACGGCGGCACCGACTTCGCCGCGGGCACCGGCGCGACGATCCACGCCGCCGCCTCCGGCAAGGTGGTCTACGCCGGTTGGAACGCCGGGTACGGCCAGCTCACGTGCATCAGCCACGGCGGGGGCGTCACGAGCTGCTACGCGCACCAGTCGAGCATCTGGGTCGCCGACGGCGAGCGCGTCGACCGCGACGAGGGCATCGGCGCGGTCGGCAGCACCGGCGACAGCACCGGCCCGCACCTGCATTTCGAGGTCAGGGTGCACGGCGAACGGGTGAACCCGCTCGGGTATCTGCCGAGTTGTCTCTGCCGTTAGCGAACCCGGGGCAATTGCTTTCGACAGACACTTGTTCGATCGTTAAGCTTGCTCCGTGTCCAAGAAGCAGCAGGAGAAGGTCAAGCACTCGGGTTCCGAGCGCTCGGTCGTGACGACCAACCGCAAGGCCCGGCACGACTACGAGATCCTGGACACCTACGAGGCCGGCATGGTCCTGTCCGGGACCGAGGTCAAGGCGCTTCGCCAGGGCCGGGGGAACATCGTCGACGCGTACGCCGAGATCCACAACGGCGAGGCGCGGGTCCACAATTTCCACATCCCCGAGTACGACTACGGGACGTGGACCAACCACCCGCCTCGGCGCATCCGCAAGCTCCTGCTGCACCGCGGCGAGATCGTCAAGCTCGCGAACAAGCTCGACGAGGCCGGTCTGACGCTGGTCCCGCTGTCGGTGTACTTCCTGAACGGGTACGCCAAAATGGAGCTCGGGCTCGCGCGGGGCCGCAAGAACTACGACAAGCGCCAGGCCATCGCCAAGCGCGAGTCCGATCGCGAGATCGAGAAGGCCATGGGTCGCGCCGCCAAACGCGGCGGGAAGTGACTCGGGGAATATCGGTTCGACACGCTTCGTTGGACTGAGCTAGAATCGCAAGGCACAACTGAACAGAGTGAAAGACTCACTCAACACTGCTCCTGCACGACCGAGGGGCTGATCGGTTTCGACTCCGTGTGTTGACGTGAGGGAAGCGGGTCGAGGAAGCCAACGCCGTCTCGTAAACCGATGTTGGAAACCAATAAGTGCCAACGCAAAACGCACTAGCTACGCCCTCGCTGCTTAAGCGACCGGTATAGCTGCCGCTCCAGGGGCGCATCCGCTCTGGGTTCGCGGCATCATTTAAGGATGCTGGGCCGACGTCTTGATCGCTGGGACCGAAGGCCGAGATCATCGGCGATTAGAGCCCGTCTCACCGTCTCGTCCGCGTGATCGGTGGGGCTCGATAAAAGGCATAGCGGACTGCACCCGGAGAAGTCTCACAGAGGCAGCGGAGGACCAGGGTTCGATTCCCTGCAGCTCCACAACTCGAAGGCCCGGACGCGAAAGCGTCCGGGCCTTTTGGCGTGCCGTTCCACCGCCCGCCTGTCTGATATGTCCGTAAGATCACAGTATGCACACTCTGTTGGCGATCCTGCACGTCCTGCTGGTGGTGATCAGCGTCGGCCCGGCCATGTTCATGCCCTGGCTCGGCGAGCGGGCCCTGCGGGAGCGGGACGGCGACCGGGTGCACCAGGCCGGGCGCCGCTGCATGGCGTTCAACGCCCTCACCCTCGCGGCGGCGCTGTTCGGAGTGCTCACGACGGTGACGAGCGACCGGTACTCGTTCGCGGACCCGTGGATCATCATCGCCTCGACCCTCTACGCGGTCGCGGTGGCCAACGGCGCGGCCGTGATCCCGTCGGTGCTCGCGCGCATCGGCAAGGACCTGCAGGACGCCCACGGGGTGATGGACGGCGAACTGCTGGAACAGCATCGCGGGCGCCTGCTGGCGCTCGCGGGGCTGAACGTGGTCTTCTACACGGTGGTCGTGATCCTCATGACCTGGCGGCCGGGGGCCTGAATGAGGGAGGGCCTAGTTCATGGCGGGGTCGGCGGGGAAGTGCGCGACCGCGGAGAGCAGGCCGCCCTGCCGCTTCCACACCATGCCCCACAGCTCCTCGGGCGTGGCCGAGAACGGGTCGGCGGGGAGGGCGTCGAAGACCATCCAGGCGCCGGCCTCGATCTCCGACTCCAGTTGGCCCGGGGACCATCCGGCGTACCCGGTGAAGACCCGCATCCCCTCCAGGAGGGGCGCGACCTCGCCCGGGTCCCGGGAGAGGTCGAGGGTGCCGAGGCGCCCGAGCACGGGCCGGAACGCCTCGTTGAAGGGCGCGTCGGCCTTCCTCCAGCCCAGTCCGATCGCGGCGTCCGGCTGGACCGGCCCGCCTTCGAAGAGGACCGCGGGGTGTCCGGCCAGATCCGCCCACTGGTCGAGGTAGTGGACGACCTGCCGTTCGGTGGCCCGGTTGAGGACCACGCCGAGCACCCCGTCGGATTCGTGCCCGACGCCGATGACGACCGTGCGGTCGAAGTTGGGGTCTTGCAGCGTGGGCGTGGCGACGAGGAGACTGCCGACGAACGACTTGGTTCGCGCCGGTGTTGTTTCGCGACTGACCATGGGTCCACCTCCGTTCTGCGCCCGCCTCCGCGTGTCAGGCCCGGTCCTGGGTTCGGCCCGGTTCTCCCGGCACGGTAACCCGCGGGGGCGCGCTTGCAGCAAGGTTCCCGCACTTTCCGAGGAAATACACCGTGGTGTCGGGAGCCCGACAGTTGTTTCCTCACGGAGGGTGTGCGGGCCCCGACGATCAGGTGCCGCAGCGGTAACGAAGGAGGGGGCAGTCGCCTCCAGTGACGACAGCGGCCCCAGGTTTCCCTGGGGCCGTAGTGCATTGGAGTTACCGGAGTCCGGAGAAGAGGTCGTCCTCCGGCAGGCGCGACTCGATGCGCGACTCGACCAGTTCGTAATCCTCTGTGGGCCAAGCCTTCTGCTGGATCTCGCGCGGCACGGCGAACCAGAACCCGTCGGGGTCGACCTGGGTCGCGTGGGCCTTCAGGGCCTCGTCGCGAATGTCGAAGTACTCGGCGCACTCCACTCGAGTGGTGACGCGCTCGCTCTTGTCGCGGGTCCAGTCGCCCGCGTCCATCCAGTCCTTATAGGGCGACTCGAGTCCGGCGTCGACCATCGCGTAATGCAGGGACTCGATGCGGGCCTTGCCGAACGAGTGGTTGTAATACAGCTTCAGCGGTTGCCACACCTCGCCGAGATCGGGGTAGCGCTCGGGGTCGCCCGCGGCCGCGAAGGCCGCGACGGACACCTCGTGGGTCTTGACGTGATCGGGGTGCGGATAGCCGCCCTCCTCGTCGTACGTGGTGACCACATGCGGCTTGAACGAACGCATGATCGCCACGAGCGGCGCGGCGGCCTCCTCGATCGGCACCAGATAGAAGGCGTCCTCGGGCAGCTCCGTCCCCGAGTCGGGAAGCCAGCCGTCCGGCAGCCCCGAGTCGATGAAACCCAGCCAGTGCTGCTCGACACCGAGGATCTCGCGTGCGCGCGCCATCTCCTCGTTGCGAATCCGCGGCAGGTTCTCCTGCACCTCGGGGCGGTCCATCTTCGGGTTGAGCACGTCGCCGCGCTCGCCGCCGGTGCACGTGACGACGAGGACCTCGACGCCCTCGCGCACGTAGCGCGCCATCATGCCGGCGCCCTTGCTGGACTCGTCGTCCGGATGGGCGTGGACGCACATCAGGCGCAGCTTGCTTTGGTTCGTCACGTCGTTCAACCTCACTGGCGGGTGCTTCTAGTGGTAAGGCTCGGCGCACTGGAACCGACGCGCGCACAGCGGTAGTTGTCGGCTCTGGCATTCTGTGCAACGATACTCGTTAATCATTACTTCCCGGTTCTTCCCGCAGCCGTGGGCTCGCGGCGGTGAAACCGCTGATCGCGAACGGAAAGCGACGCAATGACTGAGATGCAGACCACGGATGGGCGTGTGCCGCCTCCGTCTGCTCAAGTCATGGCTGACGTGACCTTCCCCGATGGTCGCTACGGTCGCCGCCGCGACCCCCCGACGCCGCCGCCCTGCGGTGACCGCGATCCTCACGATCGGCGTCGTCGCAGCCGGCCTCTTCGCCGCCTGGCGCCTCGCCGAACTGTACGGCCAGAACGAGGTCTCCGAGCGCCTGCTCGGCTTCGACGACTCGGTCCCCGGCCAGGTCACCGTCGAGTTCGAGGTCTACAAGCCGGCCGGCGAAGGCGCCACCTGCGCCGTCAGATCCCGCGACCTCGCGGGCGCCGAGATCGGCTACGCCGAGGTCGAGATTCCGGCGGACGATGCCACGCATGTGGAGATGGCCTACACCCTCGCAGTGGAGGGCCGGCCCAATACCGGCGAAGTCCTGAGGTGTTGGCAGGCGGACTGAATTTCGATTTTCGGCCCGTCGCACCGCGTATCGGTCGGCGGGCCTTTCGCTATTCGGGACCGTCACCCGCAGGCGCAATGACTTTCACGCAGAGGCAGGACCTCGCAGTACGGATCGCACTATTCGGAGGATATGGAACACATGGCTACCGACGCTAATCAGGGCACTTGGCTGACCCAGGAGGCCTACGACCGCCTCAAGGGCGAGCTGGACGAGCTCATCGCGAACCGTCCGGTCATGGCCGCCGAGATCAACGCCCGCCGCGAAGAAGGCGACCTCAAGGAGAACGGCGGCTACCACGCGGCCCGCGACGAGCAGGGCAAGCAGGAAGGCCGCATCCGCCAGCTCCAGGACCTGCTGCGCAACGCGAAGGTCGGCGAGGCGAAGGACAGCGACGAGATCCAGATCGGCACCGTCGTGACCATCGCCTTCGACGGCGACCCCGACGACACCGAGAAGTTCCTCCTCGGCTCCCGCGAGATCTCCGCGACGACCGACCTCACCGTCTACAGCCCCGACTCCGCGCTGGGCTCGGCCATCCTCGGCCACAAGGTCGGCGACACCGTCGCCTACAAGACCCCCAAGGAAATCGAGATCTCGGTGAAGATCATCGACGCCGAGAAGTTCTTGGGCTAACTGCAAGCATTCGCCGATGCCGCGAGGCCCCTCGATCGAGAGGCCCCACGGCATTCGCGCATCCAGGGGTTCTTCAACACCTAGGCCCGCGACGCCCAGCCCACGTCGATGCGCTTGCCGTACTTGTCGAAGTAATGCAGCGCATCCATGTGCACGGCCACCGTGATCGGCTGCCCGGCCGAGACCGGAATGTGCGGAGGCAGCCGGAAGACCAGGTCAGCGGGTTTGCGAATGGGGCCCGTGTCCGCTTCGCGGTGCTCGGCCGGCGCCTGCCCGAAACCGGAGAACAGCCCGCCGAGGCGCCGGCGCGGCTTCGAACCGCCCCGCGCCAGATCGGGCTTGTCGCCGATGCCGTCCGGCACGACCGCGGTCGCGCCGATGTCGAGGAACACGAGCGTCTCGTGGCCGTGGTGCTCGTAGAAGCGCACCCGGCCCTGGATCGACTGGCCCGGGTGGCCGTCCGCGACCGGCGCGAGCGCCTCGGCCCGCATCCCGACCACGATGTTCTCCCCGTGGTAGCGGGCCACGGCCCGGCCGCGCAGGTCGTGCCACGGCAGCCGCAGCTCCTGGTCGCCGAAGTCGAGCGCCACATAGCGGTCGAGGTAGACGTTGACGCGCGCCTCGAGGAGGTTCATGCGCGGCGTCCCCAGGAACGCCGCCACGTACATCGTCGCCGGACGCTCGTACACCTCGTCGGGCGTGCCCACATCCTGCAGGACCCCCTTGCGCATCACCGCGACCCGGTCGGCCATCGTCAGCGCCTCGGTCTGGTCGTGCGTCACGTACAGGGTGGTCGCGTCATGGCGGCGCACCAGCGAGGAGATCTCGGTGCGCAGCTCCGCGCGCAGGCCCACGTCGAGGTTCGACAGCGGCTCGTCCATGAGGAAGAGCTTGGGGCGGCGCACCAGGGCGCGGCCCATGGCCACGCGCTGCTGCTGACCGCCCGAGAGCTGGTTCGGCTTGCGGTCCTTGAGGTCCGAGATGCCCAGGGCGCTGGCCATGTCGCCCACGGCGTCGGGCACGGACTGGGCGCCGTTCTGCTTGCCGAGCTTGAGGGGGAACCCGATGTTGTCGGCGACCGACATGTGCGGGTAGAGCGCGAAGGTCTGGAAGATCATGGCCGCGTTGCGTTCTCGCGGGGGCAGTTCGTTGGCGTACTCGCCGTCGAGGAGGATCTCGCCGTCGGAGGGGGTCTCGAGACCGGCGACCATGCGGAGCACGGTCGACTTGCCGCAGCCGGACGGGCCGAGCAGGACGAGGAACTCGCCGTGGTTGACCTCCATGCTCAAGGAGTCCACGGCCAGGGTTTCGCCGGGGAACACCTTTGAGACGTTCTTCAGCGTTACAGCAGTCACCGTTGACTCCAGGGGGTGCTAAGGGGAAGGATTGCTCGGTGGTGAGCTCGGTATTGCGAGACGGGCGGTTGACGAAGTCTGACTGGCAGGCTTCTTCATGGTTAAGGGCTGACTCTTCGTAGCTTAAGCCTTCCGGATCCGATGCGTAACGGCGGTCACCCGGTGTCGCATGAGGTGAATGCCGCTTCACACTAGGTGCCACCTGCGGTTTCAGGCGTCTCACGCTAGTCGCCCATGTCGACTCAAGGTCGGCAAATCGGTCGACAGGATCCGCTTTCGGGGCATTGTGCGACCGTTCGGAGTCGCCTTGCGAACCGCATCCGGGGGCCGGGCCGCTCCTGGCACTACGATCGAGTCGTGACGGAACTCGTGACACTCTCCGACGTCCGCGCCGCGGCGGTCGAACTCGCCGGGGTCGTGCGGCGCACACCCCTCGAGCCCTCCCGCGACCCGGTCCTCGACGACGTCCACCTCAAATGCGAGAACCTGCAGCGCGCCGGCTCGTTCAAGATCCGCGGCGCCTACATGCGCGTCTCCCACCTCACCGAGGACGAACGCGCCCGCGGCGTCGTGGCCGCCTCCGCGGGCAACCACGCCCAGGGCGTGGCCCTCGCCGCCTCCACCCTCGGCATCCGCTCCACCGTCTTCATGCCCGAGTCCGCGCCGCTCCCGAAAGTGGCCGCCACCAAGGGATACGGCGCCAAGGTCATCCTCGGCGGCAACACCGTCGACGACGCCCTCGAAGCGGCCCACGCCTTCGCCGAGAAGACGGGCGCGACCCTCATCCACCCCTTCGACCACCGCGACATCGTCGCCGGGCAGGGCACCATCGCCCTCGAGATCTTGGACCAGCTGCCCGAGACCGGCACCATCGTCACCTCCGTCGGCGGCGGCGGGCTCATCGCCGGCATCGCCGCGGCCGCCAAGCAGCTCAAGCCCGGCATCAAGATCATCGGCGTCCAGGCCGAAGGCGCCGCCGCCTACCCCGGCTCGCTGGCCGCCGGGAAGCCGGTGAAGCTCGACAAGATGCACACCATCGCCGACGGCATCAAGGTCGGGCGCCCCGGCGACGTCCCCTTCGCCCACGTCGCCTCTCTTGTGGACGAAATCGTCACCGTCACGGAAGAGGACATCAGCCGCGCGCTCCTCTCCCTCCTGGAACGCAACAAGCTCGTGGTCGAGCCCGCCGGCGCCACCGCCTACGCCGCCCTCCTGAACTACTCGATCGCCTACGAGGCGCCCGCCGTCGCCGTCCTCTCCGGCGGCAACATCGACCCGCTCCTGCTCATGCGGCTCATCGAACACGGCCTCGGCGCCTCCGGCCGCTTCATGCGCGCCAACCTCCGCTGCGCCGACCGGCCCGGCGCACTGGCCCTCGTCCTCCAGCTCGTGGGCCGCTACGGCGGCAACATCGTCGACGTCTACCACCAGCGCTCCGACCCGCGCCTGTCCGTCGGCGAAGTCGCCGTGGATCTCTCGATCGAGACCCGCGGTTCCGAACACGCGACCGAAATCGTTGCGGCCCTGCGCGACGCGGGTTATTTCGTGTCGGTGGAGGGACTTAGCATCTAGGTCATGTCAAAACCTGCCATGCAGAAAACTCTTGAAGAACTGATGGAGCCCGGCTGGGCCAAGGCCCTCGCCCCGGTCGCCGACGACGTCGCCAAGATGGGCGAGTTCCTCCGCGGCGAGGTGGCCGCCGGACGCAAGCTACCTGCCCGCCTCCGAGCACATCCTCCGCGCCTTCCAGCAGCCCTTCGACGACGTCAAGGTCATCATCGTCGGCCAGGACCCCTACCCGACCCCCGGCCACGCGATCGGCCTGTCGTTCGCCGTCGCCCCCGACGTGCGCCCGATCCCCAAGAGCCTGGTCAACATCTTCAACGAGTACCGCGACGACCTCGGCTTCCCGCTGCCCGCCAACGGCGACCTCACCCCGTGGGCCGAGCAGGGCGTCCTGCTCCTCAACCGGTCCCTCAGCGTCGCCCCCGGCACGCCCGCCTCGCACCGCGGCAAGGGCTGGGAGGCCGTCACCGAGCAGGCCATCCGCGCCCTCGCCGAGCGCGGCGGGGCCGCCGTCGCCATCCTCTGGGGCGCCGACGCCCGCAAGCTCAAAGACCTCCTCGGCGCGATCCCGGCCATCGAATCGCCCCACCCCTCGCCGCTGAGCGCCCGCCGCGGCTTCTTCGGCTCCAAGCCGTTCAGCCGCGCCAACCAGCTCCTCACCGAGCAGGGCGGTGAGCCGGTCGACTGGCGGCTCCCGGCCCTGCAGGAGTCCTAGCCGACCGGGCTACGGTTGACCTGTGGGTATCGACATCTTGGCAAGCGCGCCGCAGGCAACGACCGTGTTGCTGGCTCAGACGCAGGAGTTCGGGCCGGAGCGCGACCAGGCGATGGCCGGGCCGCTCGGGCTGTTCGTCACCGTGTTCCTCGTCGTCGTGACGATCTTCCTCATCAGGGGGATGAACAAGCACGTGCGGCGTCTGAACGAGCGCGTCGAACGCGAGGCCGCCGAGGCGAACGCCGCTGCCGCGGCCGCCGACGGCGGGCAAGACGACGCCTCCCGCGCCTAGGGACGCACCATGCCGCGCAAGAACCGTCGCCAGGGCGAAACCCGGCGGCCGACCTCCGGTGCCCAGGACCCGAGCCTGATCGACGGCCCGAACGGTCCCGTCCGCGTCCGCCGCATCCCCGGCGCCAACGCGGAGAAGGCCTACCGCTGCCCCGGCTGCGACCTGGAGATCGCGCCGGGAACGCCGCACGTGGTCGCCTGGGCGGACGACGGCGACGGCGACGACCGCCGCCACTGGCACACCGGCTGCTGGCAGGCCCGCGACCGGCGCAAGCCGGGCCAATGGCGCTGAACCGCAACGACATAGAGTGAGACATAGAGTGACGGGCGGGGCCTTGCGGCCCCGCCCGCCGCTGCTTTCCGGCCGGGCCGGACACGTTCGGGTGACACGGCGGCCCCGGACCCCGGTTTCTGTCGTACCCCCGCGCAAGCATCGACGCTACGGTCCCCGGGTGGGTGGGGGTTAGGGATGGCATGAAGCCTTAGCCGCCAGCCGCCAGCCGCCAGCCGCCAGCCGCCAGCCGCCAGCCGCCAGCCGCTCCGGCCGATCCCCGCACTCCGCATTCCGCTCCCCGGACCCCGGACCCCGGACCGCGGTCTGAGAGGGGTGCGACACAGCGGGTGGTGCGACCGCCCCTCCGGTAGGGATAATTCGGCCGTGGCTGTTATCAGATCCGCGAGCATGCTCCCCGCCCGGCGCGAGGCGCTCACGCTCGAAACCGCCGACGGGCTCGAACTCGTCGGCGAACTCGCCCTGCCCGCCGACCGCGAGCCCGAGGCGACCCTCGTGTGCGTCCACCCGCTGCCCACCCACGGCGGCATGATGGACTCGCACATTTTCCGCAAGGCCGCCTGGCGGCTCCCCGCGCTGGCGAACACGGCGGTGCTGCGGTTCAACACCCGCGGCACCGAATCCCAGCAGGGCACGAGCCAGGGCGCGTTCGACAACGGGGTGGGCGAGCGTTTCGACCTGGCCGCCGCGGTCGAGTACGCCGAGTTCGCCGAGCTGCCGCGAGTGTGGCTGGTGGGCTGGTCCTTCGGCACCGACCTGACGCTGAAATACGGTCTGGAGCCAGGCGTCGAAGGCGCCGTGCTCCTTTCGCCCCCGCTGCGGTATTCCAAAGAGGAGGATCTGGAGCGGTGGGCCGAGGACGGCCGCCCGCTGCTGGCGCTCATCCCCGCGCAGGACGACTACCTGCAGTATCCGGAGGCGAAGCAGCGCTTCGCGGCCGTGCCGCAGGCCGAGGTCGTGGAGATCGAGAACGGCAGTCACCTGTGGGTCGGCAAGGCCGAAGAGGCGTTGGACCGCATCGTGGGCCGCATCCTCCCTGAGCACGCGCCGCTGCCGACCACTTGGGACGGACCGATGGAGCGCGGCGACACCTCCGCCTACGCCAACAAGACCGTCGCCGCATTCGGAGGGTTCCTGCCCAAGCCGGGTCAGGAAGACGGCAAACCTGGGAGCGATTGACGGGGCCGGTTTCCTGAAGCCGCCTTCAGGCGGCTTAAGCCTGGCTTCAGCTTTCGCATCCCATCATGGGAACCACACGGAACACATGATGGCGAGGTGAGGAGGCGGCGATGTCAGTAGGAATCGAAATGGCGGCGATCGTAAGGCGCTCAAGGACGATGGCGGTCGCATCGCGACCGCCCGGTGGTCAGGCGCACTCGAGGAATTCGGCGATGGCGGCGGGCAGTGCCGTTTCGCCGCAGTCGGTCACGGCCACGAGGGTCTCGCCCTCGATGCGCCACACCCGGCGCTCGGTCGCACTTGAACCGTCGCCTCCGGATCCGCCCGGATAGTCCACAGTGGCGGCCACGTAGTCGCCGCTGTCGGCGCACCAGCTGTCGACGATCTGGCCGTCCTCGAGCTGCTCGTTGATCCGCCCGCCGAGCACGGCCGGGTCGGTGCACACGGTGCCGGTGCTCTCGGGATTGGTGGCCGCGTAGGTCGCCAGCGCGGCTCCGCCGAGGAGCGCTCCCGTCAGCGCGACGCCGGCGGTGGCCGTGGCGATCGAGCGCAGTCGCGGGCGCAGGCCCACGCGTTCGCGGCCGGGCCGGTAGGGCGTGAGTTCGGTCGACACGGCGACGGTCACGGGTCGCAGTCCGCGCCGGGGGAGGAGACCGGCGGCGACGGAGTCGGGGCGCGAACCCTGGGCCTTGGGGCCTGAGAGCTGGAGGCGGGTGAGGTGCTCGCGGAAGTCGAGGGCGGTGGGCCGGCGCCGGGGGTCGGGGCTGAGGGCCGCGCCGATCATGTCGGTGAGTTCGGCGTCCACGCCGGGGATGTGCGGCACGGGGGCGGCGCGCAGGAGCGGGTCGGCGGCGTCCTCGCGGGCGTGCCTGACCCATGGGAGCCTTCCGCCCAGGGCCGCGTAGAGAGCCGTGGCGAGGGCGTAGACGTCGCCGGATGGGCTGGCGGCCACCTCGCCCGCTACGGCGGCGTCGAGGTGCTCGGGGGCGGTGTAGGGGGTGGGGGGGAGGGGGGCCGCCAGGACGGGAGCGGTGACGTCGTAGGCGGTGAGCTGAAGATGGTGGCCCGTGCCGACGAGGATGTGGGAGGGCTGGATGGCACCGTGGATGAGCCCGGCGCGGTGGTAGACGGCCACGGCGTCGCTCAGGGCCACGCCGAGCGCGCGCACCTGCCCGGCGGGCATGGGGCCCTGCTCGGCGAGGTGGTCGGCGAGGCTGCGGCGGGCGGTGCCCACGGCCAGGTACGGGCGACCGTTCTCGGTCAGGCCGACGGCGGTGCAGGGGGACAGATGGGGGTGGGCGGGGAGGCCGGTGAGCTTCGCGGCCCATTCGAGGAAGACCTCCCGCCGGGAGCCGTCGACGCGCTCATGGGCGACGGTGACGCACAAGAGGTCGGTGGGGGCGGTCGCGACGGTGCCGCTGAAGACGCTGCACACCGTGTCCCGGTGCAGTAAACGGTGTACGGCTGCAGGTCCGACGGTCGTCGTGGTCGACATCCTCACCTCCTCTGGGGGTCAGCTGTTCGGTGTCGTGATTTGGCACTAAATGTGAGGCTATCCCATCCGATCGGTCAAGTGGTAGTCGGCCGTAGGGATGTGGCACGATCGGGTGAAGATATCGATACGCTCAGTTAGTTTCGTTGAGACGGCGGGCGTCCGAAGCGACCCGAGGGGGCCGAGTGTCGGAATTCGTCGTAGTTGGAAAGCAACGATTCGGACACGAGACGCATCCGCTGTTGACGGTTGTGGAAAAACGTTGAACTATCGAATCCGTCTTGACCCCAGGGCGTCGTCGGTCATGCACCGAAGTCGCCCGGTACGAAGGAGTACTAATGAACGTCAATCGACGTCACCTGCTTACCGGATCGATCGGTGCGGCAGCCGTCGCACTCACCGCCTCGGCCTGCGCCTCTGAAGACGGCGGCGGCGACGGCTCGGGTAAGAAGGTCGGCATCTCGATGCCCACGAAGACCTCCGAGCGCTGGATCCTGGACGGCGACAACCTCAAGTCCTCGTTCGAGGACGAAGGCTACGAGGTCACCCTCCAGTACGCGAACGACGTGGCCGCCGACCAGGTGAGCCAGATCGAGACCATGGTCGGCCAGAACGTGGACGTGCTGGTCATCGCGGCGATCGACAACAAGTCGCTCAGCGGCGTGCTGGCCCAGGCCAAGGACCAGGACATCACGGTCATCGCCTACGACCGCCTCATCCTGGACACGCCGGACGTCGACTACTACGCGAGCTTCGACAACACCAAGGTCGGTACCCTGCAGGGCACCTTCATCGCCGAGGCGCTCGAGCTCGAAACCGCGCCCGGACCGTTCAACATCGAGCTCTTCGCCGGGGCGTTGACCGATAACAACACCCAGTACTTCTTCAACGGCGCCTGGGCCGTCCTCGAGCCCTACGTCTCCCAGGGCAAGCTGGTCGTCAAGTCGGGCCAGACCACGCTCGAGCAGATCGCCACGGAGAACTGGGACGGCGCCGTCGCCCAGGAGCGCATGGACAACATCCTGTCGAACTTCTACAACGACGGCTCCATCGTCGACGCGGTGCTCTCGCCCTACGACGGCATCAGCCGCGGCATCATCGCCTCGCTCCAGGGCAACGGCTACACCACGATGCCCGTCATCACCGGCCAGGACGCCGAACTCGAGTCGGTCAAGTACATCATCGACGGCCTGCAGTCCATGACCGTCTACAAGGACACTCGCGAACTCGCCGCGACCACGGTCGACATGGTCGTCGCGGTCCTCGACGGCAAGAAGCCCGAGATCAACGACGACACGACGTACGACAACGGCGTGAAGGTCGTCCCCGCCTACCTGCTCGAGCCGGTCAGCGTGGACATCAACAACTACCAGGAGGTCGTCGTCGACTCCGGGTACATCAACGAGGACGACCTGGCTTAGTCCGGGCTCCGCATGACCTCTCTCTCAGGGACGCCCTGCCCGCCGCGGGCGTCCCTGAACCTCTCTCCCCAGAGCAGTCCAATCTTTCAAATAGGACGAAGCCATGTCTGAAGACATCCTCCGAATGCGGGGGATCACCAAACGATTCCCGGGCGTGCTCGCACTGTCCGGGGTCGAATTGGGGGTCGAGCGGGCCACGATCCACGCACTCGTCGGCGAGAACGGCGCCGGCAAGTCGACGCTGATGAAGATCCTGTCGGGCGTCTACGCCCACGGCGATTACGACGGCGAGATCGAGTTCGACGGCGAGCCCGCCCAGTTCAAGAACATCCGCGACTCCGAGGCCACCGGCGTCGTCATCATCCACCAGGAGCTCGCCCTCGTCGGAGAGCTCTCGATCGCCGAGAACATCTTCCTCGGCAACGAGCGCAAGACCCGCGGGGTCATCTCCTGGGACCGCACCAACTCCGAGGCCGCGCGCCTCATGCAGAAGGTCGGCCTCCACGACAACCCCGCGACGCTGGTCGAGAAGATCGGCGTCGGCAAGCAGCAGCTCGTCGAGATCGCCAAGGCCCTGTCCAAGGACGTCAAACTCCTGATCCTGGACGAGCCGACCGCCGCGCTCAACGACTCCGACTCCGAGAACCTCCTGGAACTGCTCCGCCAGCTCCGCGAGGAGGGCGTCACCAGCATCATCATCTCCCACAAACTGGGCGAGGTGCTGTCGGTCGCCGACCGGATCACCGTGCTGCGCGACGGCAAGTCGATCGAGACGCTCGAGACCGAGCGCGACGCCGTCACCGAGGACCGGCTCATCAAATCGATGGTCGGCCGCGACCTCGAGCACCTGTACCCGCCGCACGAACCGAAGATCGGCAAGGTCTTCTTCGAGGTCAACGACTGGACGGTCTACCACCCGGAACAGCGCGACCGGGTCATCGTCAACAACGCGAACATCGACGTCGCCCGCGGCGAGATCGTCGGCCTGGCCGGGCTCATGGGCGCCGGCCGCACCGAATTCGCGATGAGCGTCTTCGGCCGCAGCTGGGGCTCGAACATCTCGGGCGAGGCCGTGATGGACGGCAGACGGCTGCACCTGCGCAACGTCCCCGAGGCGATCGACGCCGGCCTGGCGTACGCCACCGAGGACCGCAAGCACTACGGCCTGCACCTCGAGTACGACCTGCGGCAGAACCTCACCCTGCCGGGCCTGGGCAAGCTCTCCAAACGGGGGGTCGTGGACCAGGACAAGGTCAACGCGGTCTCGGAGCGCCTGCGCACCGAGTTCGGCGTGAAGGCCCCGTCGGTCTACTCGCTCGCCGGGAACCTCTCCGGCGGCAACCAGCAGAAGGTCGTGCTCGGCAAGTGGGTCTTCACCGAACCCGAGCTGCTCATCCTCGACGAGCCGACGCGAGGCATCGACGTCGGCGCCAAGTACGAGATCTACGAGCTGATCCACAAACTGGTGGACCAGGGCAAGGGGGTCCTCATGATCTCCTCCGAACTGCCCGAGCTGCTCGGCATGTGCGACCGCATCTACGCGATGAGCGCCGGGCACATCACCGGTCAGGTCGACCGGGCCAATGCCACACAGGAAGAGCTGATGCGTCTCATGACCCTTGAGACCGCCAGCGGGGGAGAAGAGCTGCGCCAATGACCACCGTCCCGACCAAGTCCCGGCCGAGCCTGATCTCGGCGGTGCGCAACATCAACCTGCGCGCCTACGGCATGATCATCGCCCTCGTGCTGATCATGATCCTGTTCCAGGTCCTCAACGTGACCTTGCAGAACGAAAACTTCATCACGCCGCTGAACATCACGAACGTGATCCTGCAGAACTCGTACATCCTGATCCTCGCGATCGGGATGATGCTGGTGATCGTGAACGGCCACATCGACCTGTCAGTCGGTTCGGTGCTCGCCTTCTGCGGCGCGATGTCGGCGACCGCGCTGTCGGACTGGAACTGGCCCTGGTACGCCGCGGTGCTCTTCGCCGTCGGCCTGGGCGCCGCCATCGGCGTCTGGCAGGCGTACTGGATCGCCTACGTGCGCATCCCGGCGTTCATCGTGACGCTGGCGGGCATGCTCATCTTCCGCGGCCTGACCTTGAAGGTCCTGGACGCCGAGACCAAGGGCACCACCGGCACCTTCAACGAGCTCGCCTCCGGATACCACTTCCTCGGCGTGGACCTCCAGCTGCCGACCCTCGTGGTCGGCATCGTGGGCGCGGCCCTGTTCGTCTTCTTCTCGGTGCGCAGCCGGGGCCGCCAGTTGAAGGCCGGGATCGCCGCCTCCTCGCAGACCGCGTGGCTGGTCAAGACCCTCGCGATCGCCGCGGTCATGATCGTGGCCGCGTACACGTTCTACTCCTACAAGGGCCTGCCGATCATCGGCTGGATCCTGCTGGGCCTGGTCCTGCTGTTCACGTTCATCGCGAACCGCACCGTGTTCGGCCGCCACATCTACGCGGGCGGCGGCAACGAGAAGGCCGCGCTGCTCTCGGGCGTCAAGACCAAGCAGACCACGTTCTGGGTGTTCGTGATCATGGGTTCGCTGGCCGGTCTGGCCGGCGTCATCGTGACCGCCCGCCTGCACGCGGCCACGCCGGGCGCGGGCAACGCGTTCGAACTCGACGCCATCGCCGCCGCGTTCATCGGCGGCGCCTCGGTCACCGGCGGCGTCGGCACCATCATCGGTGCCGTCATCGGTGGTCTGGTGATGGGTGTCCTGCGTCAAGGCATGCAGGTCCTCGGCATCGCGACCGACACGGTCCAGGTCATCCTCGGCCTGGTCGTGCTCGCCGCGGTCCTGTTCGACGTGTGGAACAAGAAGCGCGCCTCCGGCGGCGGCATGCTGCCGCCGATCGTCGGCACCACCCCGGGCGGTTCCGGCGAAGGCAAGAGCAAGGGCAAGGGCAAGTCCACCGAGGAATCGGCGGAGGAGACCAAGACCGGCACCAAGTAAGTCGCCGGCCGAGGTCGGCCTCGAACGGAAACGAAGGGCCCGCAGCGCATCAGCGCCGCGGGCCCTTCGGCCGTCCCGGAACCGTGGAGAGCGCCGATGACGTGCCGTTCGACCGGGCAGTCGTGCTCGACACCGCCTCGAGTGCACCTTCGATCTGGGCCGGTTCGACCTGCCCGCTTCGATCAGGGCCGCTTCGACTGGCGGCGTGGGGGCCTTTCGGGCGAAACGTAAAGGCCCGGTGCGGCGTTCCGCACCGGGCCTTTCTTTGATGTCGTTCCTTTAGGAGGAAATTTTTTCGGTGCCGCTCGACTGCTTGCCGCCGCCCTGCGCGCGCTTGCTGCCGTTCGGGGAGGGGTTCGCGGCCGCCGGGTTCGGCGAGGCCGCCTCGGCGGCGGCGCGGCCCGCGCGGGCTTCTTCGACGAGCTTCTTCGCCTGCGCCCGGGCGGTCGACAGGATCGCCTCGGAGTCGCGCCGCGCGGTCTGCTTGGCGGACTTCGACAGTTCTTCGGCGCGGCGCTTGGCGTTCTCGGCCTTCTTCTCGGCCTCGGACACGTACTGGTCGCGCGCGGTGCGGACCTGCTCGGCCTCCAGGCCGGCCTGCTCGAGGATCCGCGCGGCCTCGGCCTTCGCGTCGGCGAGCAGCCGCTCGCGCTCGGCCTCGATCTCGGCCAGCTCGGCACGGGCCTTCACCACTTCGGCTTCGGCCTCGACCTTCGCGCTGTCGGCGTTCTCGCGCAGCTTCGTGGCCTCCGCGGCGGCCTCGGCGGTGACCCGCTCGGCCTCGGCGGCGGCCTCTTCGCGCAGGCGCTGGGTCTCGGCCGCGGCGTCCTCGTGGAGCTTGCGGGCCGTGACCTCGGCGGTCTCGCGCTCCTTGAGGGATGCGGCGGCGGTCTCCTCGCGCAGGCGCCGGGTCTCGCTCTCGGCCTCCTCGGCCAGGCGCTGCGCGTCGGCCTCGGCGGCCTCGATCTTGAGGCGGGCGGCCTCTTCGGCCTCTGCGGTGAGTTTGGCGGCCTGCTCGTCGGTCTCGGTGGTCAGTCGCCGCGACTCGGCCTCGGCCTCTTCCAGGCGGCGCTGGGCCTCCTGGCGGAGCCGCTTGGCCTCGTCGGCGGCCTCGGTGCGGGTGAGGGTCGCGTTGTCGGCGGCCTCGGCCCGCACGCGGGTGGCCTCGCTCTCGGCCTCGGTGCGGACGCTCTGCGCGAACGTCTCGGTCTCCTGCTTGAACTTCTCGAGGTTCTCGACGGCCTCGGTGCGCAGGTCCCGCAGTTCGGCCTCGTGCTCGTCGCGTTTGCGCTCGGCCTCGGCGTCCGCTTCGGCGGCGATCCGGTCGGCCTTCTCGCGGGCCTCGGCGATCGCCTGCTCGGAGGCGAGGGTGGCGTCGTCCTTGAGCTGCTGTGCCTCGGCGCGCAGGCGTTCGACGTGAGCGACCAGCTGCCGGGTCTGCTCGTCAGCGGCGGCGCGCTTGTTCTCGGCGTCCTGCTCGGCCTCGGTGATGAGGGCGGCGGAACGCTCCTTCGCCTGGTCCACCATCGACTGGGCCTCGCGGGCCCGCTTGTTGATCTCGGCGTCGATGATGGCCCGCCGGTCGGCCTCGGCCTTC
The DNA here is from genome assembly GCA_963740955.1 of uncultured Actinomycetota bacterium. Lineage (GTDB taxonomy): Bacteria > Actinomycetota > Actinomycetes > Mycobacteriales > Micromonosporaceae > Glycomyces. Next base: position 303,991 of record CAVUGC010000019.1, on the reverse strand, counting down.
TCGGCGGCGGCCCGACGGGCCTTCAGCGTGGTCTCGAAGTCCTTGCGGGCCTGCTCGATCTGCGCTTCGGCCTCGCGCAGGCGCTGCTCCGCGTGCTGGTGCAGATGCGAGGTCTGGGAGTGGGCGCCGGCCTTGATCTCCTCGGCCTGCTCCTCGGCCAGCGTCAGCATCTGCTCGATCCGCACGCCCAGATGCCGGTACGAGGCCTTGTCGCCCGCGGCGCTGCGGCGCCTGAGCTCCTGGATCTGGGCCTGCAACTGCTGGATCTGGACCACGAGGCGGTCGATCTGGGCGAGCGCTTCGGCCCGTTCCCCGGCCAACGTGTCCATCTGCAACTGCATCTGCTGGAGGTAACGGTCAACCTGCCGTTTGTCGTAGCCGCGCAGGGCGGTTTCGAACCCCCGATCGATGGGTCCGGCCTCATCGAATCCGGTCAGCAGTTCCGCGTCTTCGAGTCTGTCTTCACGCGCCATACCCTCATCCTCACGTAAGCCGCGTCCCGCCACCGCCGGCAAGGGACCGGATGTGACGGGACGCGGCCGAAGCTGTGGTTCCTCCACCGTCGACCTTCGCCACGATCATTCTTCACTGTCGTAGGCCTCGACGGTAACGCGGATTCGCCAGGTTTACTTGTCGTCCGGTTTTTCTACTTGTCGTCGGACTGCTGCCCGAGGGCGCCGCCGAGGGCGCCGCTGACCAGACCGCTGAGGTTGCGCAGCGTCTCCTGGACCTGGTCGCGCTTGGCGGTGAGCTCGGACACCTTGGTCTCGGCGTCGTTCGTGACCCGCTCGGCGTCGGACTTGGCGTCCGCGAGCAGCCGCTCGGCCTCGGACTTCGCGTCGGAGACGAGCTTGTTCGCGTCCTTCTTCGCCTTGGAGGTGGTCTCCTCGGCGTACTTGTCCGCCTCGGAACGCTTCTCCTCGCCGCGGGACTCCGCGGACTTGGCGCGCTCCTCGGCGTCGCGGGCGCGGTTCTCGGCGTCGGAGACCAGCTTCTGGGTCTCGGCGACGGCGCGGGTGTGGCGCTCGGACTCCTCGCGCTCGGCCTTCTCCTTGCGCTCGGCCAGTTCGAGGTCGAGAGCCTGAAGGTCCTTGTCGCGCTTCTCCTTCGCCTCGGCGAAGAGCTTCGCGGCCTCGGCGCGCTTCTCCTCCGCCTCGCGGGCGGCCTTGGCGCGCAACTGGGTGATCTCGCGGTCCGCCGTGGCACGGAGGGTCGCGACCTCGCGCTCGACGGATGCCTTGAGCTCGGCCACTTCGTGACCGGTCGCGGTGCGCAGCTGCTTGGTCTCGCGCTCGGCGTCGGCTCGCAGCGTCTCGCATTCGCGGCGGGCGTTGGTCCGCAGCTCGGCGACCTCACGCTCGACCTGCGTGCGCAGGGTGTTGGCTTCGCGCTCGGCGTTCTGCTTCAGGCTGCCGGCCTCGCCGCGGGCGGCGTCGGTGATCTCGCGGGACTCGAGGCGGGCGGCCGAGAGGATGCCCTCGGTCTCGCGCTTCGCCTCGGCGCGGTGCTCGTTCGCCTGCTCCTCGGCCAACCGCAGGATCTGCTCGACCCGGGTGCCGAGCCCGGAGAGCGTCGGGCGGGTGTTCTCCTCGAGCTGCTTCTGCTGCTCGGCGAGACGCTGCTCGAGACCCTGGATGCGCTGCTCGGCCTGGCGCAGACGACGCTGGGCGTCCGTCATCCGCTGCTCGGCCTCGGTGCGCTGCTGCTCCGTCTGAGTCAGCTTGCCGAGGTTCTTCTGGATGAAGTCATCCACCTGATGCCTGTCGTAACCCCGCAACTGCACGGGGAACTCCGGCACCGATTGGTCGTTGTCGAAAAAGGTACTGCTGGAGGGCTGCTGCGACATGGACCAATACTTGCAGACGCGACAGGGAATGTCGACAGCAAGGTCAGGGGTTTGTGGGGGGCGAACCACCCGCAACACTAGCCGCAAAACGGGCGAAATCCTTGAAACGACACGGAAGTCGAATCCGGTGAAGTTTCGGTGTCCGGCACGAGTCACCCGGAAGGCGTCGTCGATCCGGCAGTGACAGTGGCCGGACGGCGACGCTCCGATCGCCGACCTGCAAGGGCCCTATACGGGTTCGACCAGTTCGACCAGCACGCCCCCGGCGTCCCGCGGGTGCACGAAGTTGATCTTGGAGCCCGCGGTGCCTTGGCGCGCTTCGTCATAGAGCAAGGTGACGCCCCGCGCCCGCAGCGCCGCGGCGGCCGCCTCGACGTCCTCCACGGTGAACGCGAGCTGCTGCAGTCCCGGCCCCTTCGAGCCGATGAACTTCGCGATCGGCGAGGCCTCGCCGAGCGGCGCGAGCAACTGCACCTGCGCCCCGCCCTCGGGCCAAGCGACCATCGCCTCGACCACGCCCTGCGCCTCGTTCACCTCGCGGTGCACCGCCCGCCCGCCGAGCGCGCCCTCATACCACTCCAGGGCCGCGTCCAGGTCGGGGACCGCAATCCCGACATGGTCGATTCGCCGCAGGCCGATTCCGTCTGTGAACGTCATAGGATCGAGCCTATCGACCTACGGAGGATCGCCATGAACGACAGCACCGTCATCCTCGCCGCCGCCCGGACACCCATCGGGCGCTTCAACGGCGCACTCGCCGACGTCCCCGCCACCGATCTGGCAGGGACCGCGATCAGGGCCGCCCTCGAACGGGCCCGCGTCGCACCCGACCTCGTGGACCAGGTGATCCTCGGGCAGGTCCTGCCCGCCGGATCCGGACAGAACCCCGCCCGCCAGGCCGCCGTCGCCGCCGGGCTGCCGATGAGCGTCCCGTCCCTGTCGGTCAACAAGGTCTGCCTCTCCGGCCTCACCGCCGTGGGGCTGGCCGACCAGATCCTGCGCGGCGGGGCCGCCGACGTGATCGTCGCCGGCGGCATGGAGTCGATGAGCCGCGCCCCGCACCTGCTGCCCGGCTCGCGCCGCGGCTTCAAATACGGCGAGACCGTCCTCCTCGACCACCTCGCCCACGACGGGCTCACCGACGCCTACGACGGCATCTCCATGGGCGAGTCCACCGAGCGCCACCTCAAGGGCCGCCCGATCTCCCGCGAGGACCAGGACGCCTTCGCCGCCTACTCGCACCAGCGGGCCGCCAAGGCCGCCGAGCGGCTCGCCGAGGAGATCACCTCGGTCGAGACCCGCAAGGGCCTCGTGGACGCCGACGAGGGCGTCCGGCCCGAGTCCACGCCGGCCGGCCTCGCGCAGCTGCGCCCGGCCTTCACCGAGAACGGCACCATCACCGCCGCCACGGCCTCCCAGATCTCCGACGGCGCCTCTGCGCTCGTCCTGTGCCGCAAATCGACGGCCGAGGCCCACGGCTGGTCCTGGACCGCCGAGATCCTTGCCTATGCCACCGTCGCCGGGCCCGACAACTCGCTGCTCGACCAGCCCGCCAACGCCATCGCGAAAGCCCTCGGCATCGCCGGGGTCGCCGCCGCGGACCTCGAAGTGGTCGAGATGAACGAGGCGTTCGCCGCCGTGGTCCTGGCCTCGGCCGAGACCCTCGGCGTCGACCTCGACCGGGTGAACCCCGACGGCGGCGCGATCGCCCTGGGCCACCCGATCGGCGCCTCCGGGGCCCGCCTCGCGCAGACCCTCGCCCGCCAGCTCGGACCCGGGCAGCTCGGCGCGGCCGGCCTGTGCGGCGGCGGCGGCCAGGGCGACGCCATCGTCCTCAAGGGAGCCTGATGCGGGTCGACGAACTCGTAGCGGCGGCCCGGGCGGGCGACCGCCGGGCCACCGCCCGCCTCCTCACGGTGCTGGAGAACCAGACGACGTTCGCAGACGGCTCCGGCGCCCCCGAGATCGCCCGACTGGTCAAAGGCGGTGACGCCACGATCGTCGGCGTCACCGGCTCGCCCGGCGTCGGCAAGTCCACACTCGTCTCCGCCATGATCGCCGCCTGGCGCGAAGCGGGCCTCCGCGTCGGCGTCCTCGCCGTCGACCCGTCGAGCCCCTTCAGCGGCGGCGCGATCCTCGGCGACCGCGTCCGCATGGCCGACCACGCCCTCGACGCCGGCGTCTACATCCGCTCGGTCGCCACCCGCGGCCACCTCGGCGGCCTCGCCGCCACCACCGGCGCGGCCGTACGCCTCCTCGAAGGCCTCGGCTTCGACGTCGTCATCGTCGAGACCGTCGGCGTCGGCCAGGCCGAAGTCGAGATCGCCTCCCTCGCCGACACCACGCTCCTCCTGCTCGCCCCCGGCATGGGCGACGGCATCCAGGCCGTCAAAGCCGGGGTCGTGGAGATCGCCGACGTCTACGTCGTCAACAAGGCCGACCGGCCCGGCGCCGACGGCACCGTCCGCGACCTCCGCGCCCTCATGAGCCTCGTGAAGCGCGAACCCGGCGAATGGCGCCAGCCCATCTGCAGCACCATCGCCTCCGAGGCCAAGGGCATCGACGACCTCATCGCCGCCATCGGCAAACACCGCGACTGGCTCGCCGGCGGCGACCACCTCGCCGTCAAGCGCCGACGCCGGGCCGCCGCCGAGATCCGCGCCCGCGTCGACGCCGCCCTGCGCGAGCGCTACCGCGTCACGGAAGCGCTGGCAGAGGCGGTCGCGAACGGCGAGATCGATGTGGCCTCGGCCGCGGGAAGGGTTCTGGGCGACACCTCGTAAACCGCTTCGCGTCCAGACTTGAGCTCTTCCTGTGGCCCGGATCATGACCGCGAGTCCGCTTCTGGTTGCAGGGCAGGGTCGTTGTACGAGTGTGCTACTTCGATATCGGTATCGGATCTACCCGACGGCGCCGCAGCGGGCAGCGCTGGCAAGGCTGTTCGGATGCTGTCGGGTTGTCTTCAACGACGCGGTCGCGGCAAGGAAGAGCGCTTTCGCTGAAGGCAAGGCTTACCCGACGATGACTGAATTGTCGAAGTGGCTGCTCACTGAGGCAAAGCGGACCGAATCGCGGGCATGGCTCAACGAGGTGAGTTCCGTTCCACTGCAGCAGTCTCTGGCTGACGCAGATCGGGCCTACAAGAACTTTTTTGCCTCGCGCAAAGGCATCCGGAAGGGCCCGCGCGTTGGCCCGCCGCGCTTCAAACGCCGCACGGGAACGCAGACCGCTCGATTTACTCGCAACGCCAGATTCGGAGTCCTTGCGAACGGACGGTTGCGGCTGCCGAAGATCGGGGCAGTCAAGGTCGCGTGGTCGCGGGGACTGCCATCGGACCCTTCTAGCGTGACTGTCATCAAGGCCTCGACGGGGAAGTACTTCGCGAGCTTCGTGGTCGCCGTCGATCCGACAGTTGTGAAGCCAGAGCCGTTGGAGGCCCTGGAGGCGGAGACCGGGATCGATTTGGGTCTCAAAGATTTCGCGGTGCTTCGAGGTGGAAAGGCGATCGAGAACCCGCGGTTCTTCAAGCGGCTTGAGCGCAAGTTGTGGAAGGCTCAGCGGGCACTCTCGCGGAAAGCGAAGGGCTCGTTGAACCGAGCCAAAGCCCGGCTGAAAGTCGCACAGGTCCACGAGAAGGTCAAGCACACCCGGTCCGATTGGATCAACAAGCAGGTTGCGACGATCGTTGCCGAGAACCAAGGCATCTATGTCGAAGACCTCAATGTCAAGGGCCTGGCGCGAGGTCGCGCTGCGAAATCGTGGCACGACGCGGCCGCGGGCATGTTCCTGGCCCGGCTGGAGTCGAAAGCCGCGCGAGCCGGACGCACGTTCGTGAAGGTGAACCGGTATTTCCCGTCGACACAGCTGTGTTCTGCCTGCGGGACGTTAACCGGACCGAAGGGCCTCGACGGGCTTAATGTCCGGGAATGGGCGTGCCCGTGCGGGGCGCGCCACAATCGGGATGCGAACGCTGAGATCAACATCAGGCGCGAAGGCAGGCGTCTTGTGGCCGAGGGACTACCGGACACATAAAACGCCTGCGGAGCCTGTGCAAGACCCGGGAGACCGGGCAGCGGGCGTTGAAACAGGAACCCACCCGTAGACGGATTGCTTACGCGGTCCGCAAGCCGGGGATCGCCGCCCGCACAGAGCGGCGAGGAAGTCAAGCCAAGTGGGTAGCCGACAGTAGCGAACGCTGCCTCTGAGGCGACACTCGCGAGCGAAGAATTGGCGGAGCCGACACTCGGTAAACCGCCTCGCGTCCCATGCCGTGCGCTCCTTACACTTGTATCCGTGACAGACGCAGCTAAGAAGACAACTGACCTGGAAACCCATCTTCCGAAAACGTACGCGCCCGTAGAGGTAGAGGCGCGTCGGTATGAGCAGTGGGTAGCCGACGGTCGCTTCAAGGCTGCCGACGATTCGGACCGCGACCCTTACGCGATCGTGATCCCGCCGCCGAACGTGACCGGCCAGCTCCACCTCGGCCATGCGCTCAACCACACCCTCATCGACTCGATGGTGCGCCGCGAGCGCATGCGCGGCAAGGAGGCCCTGTTCCTGCCGGGCACCGACCACGCCGGGATCTCGACCCAGAACGCGGTGGAGCGCCAGCTCGCCGACAAGGAGGGCCTGTCCCGCCACGACCTGGGCCGCGAGGGCTTCGTGGACAAGGTGTGGGAGTGGAAGGACGTCTACCACGAGCGCATCACCTCGCAGATGAAGAAGATCGGTGACGGCGTCGACTGGGACCGCGAGCGGTTCACGCTCGACGAGGGCCTGTCGAGCGCCGTGCAGACGATGTTCAAGCGCATGTACGACGACGGCATGATCTACCGCGCCGAGCGCATCATCAACTGGTGCCCGCGCTGCATGACCGCCCTCTCGGATGCCGAGGTGGAGCACCAGGACGACGCGGGCGAGCTCGTGTCGATGCGCTACGGCGCCGGCGAGGACTCGATCGTGGTCGCGACGACCCGTCTGGAGACGATGCTCGGCGACACCGCCGTGGCCGTCCACCCCGACGACGAGCGGTACCGGCACCTGCTCGGCACCACCGTCGAAGTCCCGTTCACCGGGCGGCGCATCCCGATCGTGGCCGACGCCCACGTCGACCCCGAGTTCGGGACCGGCGCGGTGAAGGTGACCCCGGCGCACGACCCGAACGACTTCGCGATCGGCCAGCGCCACGGCCTGGAGTCGATCCTCATCATGGACGAGCGCGGCGTGATCACCGCGCACGGCCCGTTCCAGGGGCTCGACCGGTTCGAGGCGCGGTCGGCGATCAGTGCCGCGCTGCGGGCCGAGGGCCGGATCGTGGAGGAGAAGCGCCCGTACGTGCACGCGGTGGGCCACTGCGAGCGCTGCGACACCACGGTGGAGCCGCGGTTGTCGCTCCAGTGGTTCGTGAAGGTGGAGCGCCTCGCGAAGATGGCCGGGGACGCGGTGCGGAGCGGCGAGACGAAGATCCACCCGCCGGAGATGGAGAAGCGCTACTTCGCGTGGGTGGACAACCTGCTCGACTGGTGCATCTCGCGCCAGCTGTGGTGGGGCCACCGCATCCCGATCTGGTACGGCCCGAACGGTGAAGAGGTGTGCGTGGGTCCGGGCGAGACCGCGCCCGAGGGCTACGTGCAGGACCCGGACGTGCTCGACACGTGGTTCTCCTCGGGCCTGTGGCCGTTCTCGACGTTCGGCTGGCCGGAGGAGACGCCCGCGCTGGAGAAGTTCTATCCGACGGCCGCGCTCATCACCGGCTGGGACATCATCTTCTTCTGGGTGGTGCGGATGATGATGTTCGGCACCTACGCGATGGGCAAGGCGCCCTTCAAAGACGTGGTCCTGCACGGCCTGCTCCGTGACAAGAACGGCGTCAAGATGTCGAAGACGCTGGGCAACGGCATCGACCCGCTGGAAGTGGTCGACCTGTACGGGGCGGACGCGCTGCGGTTCATGCTGGCGCGCGAGGCCAACCCCGGCGCCGACGGCATCGCTTCGATCGAGCTGGCCGAGGTCGCCCGGAACTTCTGCAACAAGCTGTGGAACGGCACCCGGTTCGCGCTCATGGGCGGCGCCACTGTGGACGGTGAGCTGCCGACCGACCTGTCGCTGATCGACCGGTGGATCCTCTCGCGCCTGTCGAACACGATCGAGGCGGTCGACGGCCACTTCGAGCAATACGAGTTCGCCAAGGCCATGGACGTGCTGTACCACTTCGCGTGGGACGACGTGTTCGACTGGTACGTGGAGCTGACGAAGCCGGTGCTCGCCGAAGGCGGGCGCCCCGCCGAGGACACCCGCCGGGTGCTCGGCCACGTCTTCGACCAGCTGCTGCGCCTGCTGCACCCGGTGATCCCGTTCGTCACGGAGGAACTGTGGCTCACGCTCACCGGCACTGAGGCCCAAGGGGACTCGCTGACGGTGGCGGCCTGGCCGGTCCCGGCCGGGGCCGACGACGAAGCCGAGCGCCTCGTCGCCGCGCTCCAGCACCTGGTGCTCGAAGTGCGCCGGTTCCGCCAGGACCAGGGCGTCAAGCCCAGCCAGCGGGTCGACGCGCGCATCAGCGGCCTGGCGGCGGCGGGCCTGGGCGACCAGGAGCCGTTCATCCGCGCGCTGGTGAAGCTCGACGCCGAGGGCGAGGGCTTCGCGCCGACCGCCGAGCTCGCCGTGTCCGACCAGGTCACCGTCGCGCTCGACACGTCGGGGACCATCGACGTCGCGGCCGAGCGGGCCCGGCTCGAGAAGGCCCTGAAGATCGCCGAGAAGGAGCTGGCCGGGACGACCGGGAAGCTCGGCAACGAGGCGTTCCTGGCCAAGGCGCCCGACGCCGTGGTCGACAAGATCAAGGCGCGCAAGGCGACCGCCGAGGCCGACATCGCGCGCATCTCGGCGCAGCTCGAACGACTCGCGTAGCAAGGAGGCCGCGGCCGCTTCGGCGGCCGCGGCCCCTCATATAGGGGGACCACCAAGTTGAACGCCGAATTCGCCCAGGTCGAGGCTGCGCTCGAAGCGCGCGGCTTCTCCCGCTGGGACTTCACCCTCGACCGCATCAAGCAGCTGCTCGACATGATGGGCGACCCGCAGCGGTCCTTCCGTTCGGTGCACATCACCGGCACGAACGGCAAGACCTCGACCAGCCGCATGATCGAGCGGCTGCTGCGCGGGCACGGCCTGCGCACCGGCATGTTCACCTCGCCGCACCTGAACACGGTCAACGAGCGGATCTGCATCGACGGCGAACCGATCGCGTTCGACAAGTTCGCCGCCCAGTACTACGAGATCGCCCCACTGGCCGACCTGGTGGACCGCGAGGCCTCCGAACCGCTCACCTACTTCGAGATGACCGTGGCGCTCGCCATGGGCGCCTTCGCGGACACGCCGATCGACGTGGGCGTGATCGAGGTGGGCCTCGGCGGCGAGACCGACTCGACGAACATCCTCAACGCCGAGGTCGCGGTCATCACGCCCATCGGCATCGACCACACCAAGTGGCTCGGCGAGACCCTCGCCGAGATCGCGACCATGAAGGCCGGGATCGTCCACGAGGGGTCGACGCTGGTCACCGCGACGCAGGAGCGCTCGGCGATGGAGCCGCTGCTGCGCCGCGCCAACGCGGTCGGCGCGAAGCTCGTGCCCGAGGGCCGCGGCTTCGAGGTCACCGCCCGCGAGGTGGCCGTCGGCGGCCAGCTCGTCACGATCGAGACCCGCGCGGCCCGCTACCAGGACCTGTTCGTGCCGCTGCACGGCGAATACCAGGCGCACAACGCCGCGCTCGCGCTCGCCGCCGCCGAGGTGCTCCTCGGTGCGGGCGAGCCGAAGGCGCTCGACGCCGAGGTCGTGGGGGAGGCCTTCGCGAACTTCTCCTCGCCCGGCCGCCTCGAAGTGGTGCGCACCGCGCCCACGGTGATTCTCGACGCCGCGCACAACCCCGCGGGCATGGAGGCGATGACGAAGGCCGTGGAGGAGGGGTTCAACTTCCGCAAGCTCGTCGGGGTCGTGGGCATGCTCGCGGACAAGGAGACCGACCACATGCTCGAACTCCTCGAGCCGCTGCTCGACGAGATCGTGATCACGAAGTCCTCTTCGGACCGGGCGATGCCGGCGGCGACGCTCGCGAAGCTCGCCCGCGAAGTCTTCGGGGAGGAGCGCGTGATCGTCATCCCGCACCTGTCCGACGCGATCGCCCGCGGCATCGAGCTCGCCGAGGAGGCCGACGACGTCTACGAGTCCGGCGGCGGCGTGCTCGTCACCGGCTCGGTCTTCACCGTGGCCGACGCGCGCAGGCTCCTGGTGGGCCGCCGTGGCTGACGAGGACGAGCACAAGCACCGCGAGCGCGAGACGCCCGAAGAGGCCACCGCGCCCTGGAGCGAGCCCGAGGACACCCGCTCGGGCCTGCGCGACCCGAAGCGGGCCGCGCGCAGCCTCGCCGCGATGGCCTTGAGCTTCGAGGCCCTCGCACTGCTGCTGGCGATCGTCCCGATGCGCATCATCCTCGACGACGCCACAGGCGCGATCATCGCGATCCTGATCCTCACCGTCGCCTGCATCGCCTTGGCGGGCATGGCGAAACGTCCATGGGTCTGGAAAGCGGGTGCGGTGGTGCAGCTCGCCCTGATAGCCTGCTGGCCCCTGCACTGGGCCCTGGGCGTGGCCGGGATCGTGTTCGCGCTCGTATGGGCCTACTGCTGGTACGTGAAGTACGCGCTGGAAAGGCCCCCGAAACGATGACCGTGACCATCGAGACCGAACGACTCCTACTGCGCCCCTTGGCGAGCGGCGACGGCGAAGCGCTGGCCGAGATCAACGCCGACCCGGAGGTCATGCGCTTCATCGGGGACGGTTCGCCGCGCGACACCGAGCAGACCGAGGCGCTGGTCGCGAAGGTCGCCGCGCATTGGGACGCGCACGGCTGGGGCGCGTTCGCGCTCACCGAGCGGGACACCGGCGACCTGGTCGGCCTGGCCATCCTCGCGACCCCGAACTTCCTGCCCGAGATCCTGCCGGTCACCGAACTCGGGTGGCGCGTCAAGCGCGACCGCTGGGGCCGCGGTTACGCGCCCGAGGCCGCGCGGGCCGTGCTCGGCTTCGCGTTCGGCGAGCTCGGCCTCGACCGCGTCGTCTCGTGCATCCACAGTGACAACAAGGCCTCGATCCGGGTGGCCGAGAAGCTCGGCATGGCCCTGGAGCGCGAGACCGTGGTCCCGGGCCACGAGGTGCCTTGCAGCGTCTATGAACTCAAGGCCTGACGGGGCTCAGTCGCCACCGCCGCCTCCGCAGTCACCGCCGCCACCCCCTGAGTCGCCGCCCGAGCTGTCGCTGTAGCTCGGCCCGCAGTCGGAGGAGGAGTCGCTGCCGGAGCCGCTGTCGGAACCGAAATCGCTCCGGCCGTAGTCGTTCGTGCTTCCGGAGTCGTGGTAGTAGCCTCCGCCGCCGCGCTGGTCACCGGTTTTGGAGGCGGCGACTGCGATGGCGATCACGATCGCGATGATGATGAAGATGACGAAGAACGAGGCGCCGTCCATCGGGACTCCTTCGGGGCAGGGGAGCGGATGGTCAGCGTACGGCCGCGGCGCCAACCGCGTGGTCTTCAGCCGCCTGCGCCGCCGTCGCCGCCCGCGCCGCCGATGCCGCCTTGGAGGCCTCCCGCGGCCAGCCAGCCGCCGGGGATCGGCTCGCCGTAGGGCTCCCCGTCGCGTCCGGCTTCGACGCGGTCCTCTCTGCGGCGGCGCCGGTCGAGCACGCTCGTCACCACGGCGGCCGTCATGACAGCGCCGATGATCACTCCAGCCAAGATCAGTTCCACCATCTCGACTCCTCATGCCTGAAGGGAACCGGTACGCCCGGTTTGCCGACCCTACTGATAGGACGCTTGAAGGCCGCTTCTCGGACGCCTCATATCTGTCGGGTAGCCGACAGAACACGTTCTGCGAGTCCGACTGTGTCGCATCGCCATGCCATAGTGAAGCTGTCCGATTCGGTCTTGAACGCACTCGGCGGTGGTCCCCTGTGAAGATGCAGCCTCGGCAACAGCTTCTCGACATCTGGAAGGCTCAGGTGGCCTACAGCTGGCGGACTCCCGAGGGCGGCGGCAAGCGCAAGCAGTGGCATTGGGGCGGGCGCAACCAGTCCGACGCCGTGGGCGACGCCCAGCAGCTGCTGTGCCTGCTCTACCCCGCGCAGGAACTCATCGAACTGCGCTACGCCGACCCTGACGCCACGAGCGACGCCGTCCTCGAGGCGCTCTCGGGGCTGGGCGACGCGGTCGAGATCCCCATCCGCGTGATGCGCCTGGTCAAGGACTACATGGAGCGTCACGTCGACGACGACGGCGTGCCCGTCTACTCCGGCGGCTCCAACATGCACCGCAAGGATCGCAGCCAGAAGGCCAACCCCGAGCAGCGCGCCATCGACGTCACCGAGGGCTTCGCCCTCGCGATCCCGCTGTCCCTCACGGCTTTGACGTTCCTCGCCGACTTCAGCCCCACGGTCGACCGCATGGGCCGCGCCGACCTCATCACAGAGCTCCACGAGGTGCAGCAGGCCACGCACCGGCGCCTCCTCGGCGCCATCACCGGCCTGCTGCGCTCCTTCTCGGTGTCCACCTTCGACGCCGACGACGAGTTCGGCCGCCAGCTCATCGCCCTCATCAACGTCGACGGCCAGCCCGACCGCAAGATCGTGCGCCGCTTCCGGGAAGCGGCGAACGACATCATCGCCACCCTGCGCACCATCACCGTGGGCTCGGGCGGCACCGCGGGCGTCGAGGCCCCCACCAAGCTCTTCGAGATCGGCTGGTCGTGGTCGGTGGTGGAGAAGGCCCCGGACATCCCCGACCTCTCCGACATCTCGACCCAGCGCCCCGGCCGCGCGCTCGACGCCCCCTACCTCTACTTCACCGTGGTCGCGCTCGACGCGATCGCGAGCCTGGTCTCGCCGAGGGTCATGCGCCGCAACCTCCTCACCGAGGAGGAGCAGCGCCTCTCGCAGTCCCTCCAGGTGCGCGTCGACGTCACCCGCCGCTACTGGGCGATGGTCGCCTCCTTCGGCGGCGGCTCCAAGTGGCCGCTCGAAGACGTCCCCTGGCGCACCACCGACGGCCTGGAGTACGACTACTACTCGCTGCTCGTCTGCGCGGTCGCGACGGACACGTTCGGCGCCTCCCGCGGCGGCGACGACGACCTGATCCGGCTCGGCGACGTCCTCATCGAGCTCGCCAACCGCGGCCGCATCACCCGCCGCGCCCTCGCCGGCGACCGCGCCATCGAGACCCACTTCCCCGGCGTGAAGGCCGAACTCGCCGGCATCGAGAAGCTCGACGGACCACCGATGGTGTGGAACATGGTCGACTTCGCGCCGCTCCTGCTCAAGCGCCTGTACCACGCCGCGAGCCTCCTGGTCACCATCGACGCCCGCGCGCAACTGCTCGAAGTGGCCGACCAGGTGTGGGACCACTTGGCGCGCAGGCGCATCCGCATCGGCGCGTCCTCGCGCCTGTGGGACCAGCCGCAGCAGGTCTACGGCGAGCTGCCGAACAAGTTCGACGACCCGTCCTGGCACTTCACCATCCGCGTGGTCGAGGCGATGGTGCTCGCCGCCCAGTTCGCGACCTCCGAGCCCGCCCGCTCGCGCACGCTGGAGGATCTGGCGCACCAGCTGCTCGTGGAGGCCGAACACGTCTACGACCAGGAGCTGCTGCGCGGATCCGGTTTCGCCGGTCCCGCACTGGCCCAGGAGATCCGCTCGGTGGGGCTCACGATCCGCCACGCCAAGGAGGTCGTCGACGAACGCCCGGGCACCGCGTTCTCGCTCGGCGTCAAGGCCCTCATCGACCTCGACCGGCTCATAGCGGCCGGACGCGACGCCGAGACCGGAGTGTGACGATGCTGCTGTTCGCGACCTCGGACAAGGGCGGCACGGGACGATCGGTCTCCTCGTGCAACCTGGCCTACCGCCGCGCCATCCAGGGCGCGAACGTGTGCTATGTGGACTTCGACTTCGGGTCGCCCACGGCCGGGGCGATCTTCGCCATCGACGACCTCGAGCACGGCACCTACGGCAACGGCATCCACGAATACCTCCAGGACCTCGCCTCCGAGCCCGAACGCCATTCCGTGTGGGCCGTGAGCGACCGGACCGAACTGCAGGCGCGGCCCGACGGCGCGGGCGAACTCGTCCTGTGCCCCGGAGACGCCGACGGCTCGGAGTTCCCCGGGGACGACACCACCGTCGACCGCTGCGTCAAACTCCTCCAAGAGCTCTCGCGCGAATACGACCTCGTCATCGTGGACCTGAGCGCGGGCCGCTCGCACGCCACCGAGATGGTCATGGCCGCCACCGCCCGCGCCGAGCTCGCGAACCTGCCGTGGCGGTGGATCGTCTACCACCGCTGGACGAGGCAGCACGTGCTCGCCGCCCACTCGCTCGTCTACGGCGAGCGCGGCCTCGTGGAGACCAGCAAGGCCCTCGGCGAGGACTACCAGCGCAAGCTCCTCTCCTCGATCCGCTACGTGCGCACCGCGGTCGTCGACCCCGACGGCGCCGACCTCTCAGGGCTCAAACCCACCCAGGTCCGCTGGCTGCGCAAGATCGACGCCGACCTGCACCAGATGGCCGCGCGCCTCAAACTCGGGCGCATGAACCTGCTCGGCTCGGTCCCGCTCGACCCGGTGCTGCAGTGGCGCGAGCAGATCATCACCGACGCCGACACCGTCACGCTCGACATCGCCAACCAGGAGACCGTGAAGGCCTTCGCGGAACTGGCCGCGCGCTCGGCCGAAGAACTGTTCGTGCCCGGCCTCCAAGCCATCGCACGCGGCATTGAATAGGTGGATCGCATGACGTACGAGGAGACCAGCGCGAAGCAGCGCACCGAGCGCTTCGGCATGTCGCACCTGTCGATCGAGGTCGGTCACCTCTACGCCGACGACCTCGCCCGGCCCGACACGCTCCGCGAGGAGATGGCCTCGGCCGCCGCCTGGGTCCACGGCACCACCGAGGCCCTCGCCAAGCGCCTCGGCGGCCGCCGCCCGCGCGTGAGCACCTGCTACCTCGTGGACGACTACTTCCACCAGGACCTGCCCGCGCCCGAGAAGCTCATCGAGGTCGTCGGCCAGGCCGCGGAGGACGCGGGCCTGCGCATCGACTACCTCGCCCGCGAATCCGCCTGCGCCCGAATGGGTGCTTTGGACCTCGCCGGGCTCGTGGCCGACCGGATCGTGTTCGAGCCGCCGCCGGGCACCAACGGCTCGCGCCCGCCCGTGGCGCGCTCGGGGTGGCTGTGCAACGGCGTGCCCAGCCCCAAGCCCTCGCGGATCGCGATGGGCGTGCCGGACCAGTGGAAGCCGCCGTCGCAGAACAGCAAACGGGAGCATTCGGTGTTCCTCGACGTGGAGCTGTGGAACGAGACGCAGCAGGGCCGGCGCTGGTCGTGCCCGATGCTCGCCGCGGTCTGGCAGCTCCTGCGGCTCGGCGTACTGCGCAACCAGGGCAAGCGCATCGGCGTGCCCGAACCGGTCGACGCGGTCGTGCCCGACGAGCACGGCCACGACCCCGACCGCCAGGCCGGCGCCCGCTTCCCCGAGACGTGGGCGGCGATGCCGCCGATCCTGCAACTGGAGGCGAAGGCGTTCCCGTTCCCCGCCTACCGCACCGTCTCGGTGCTGTCGGCGGACTTCCTCGAGGTCGAGCACGCCGTGCGGGTCATCTGCGGCGCGGTCCGCCCGGACACGGGCGCGGTCGACTCGATCCGCAAGTCCGCCGAACGCGAGGGCATGATCCTCCCGGACGAGCTCGTGGACCGCCTCTCCTACATCTTCCAGGGGCCGTTTTAGGGCCCTCCCGTGGGACCGGGCGAGGCTGGATCCGAGTTCGTCTGTTCGCTCGCAGGGCGGAAGGGCTCTCAGATACCGGTGTTGTATCTGGGAGCCCGACAACGCAGCGAGCGGTCAAACGGGCCGGATGCAGACCGGTCGGGTCCACGGGACGGGCCCTAACGGTAGTACGGATCGCCGGCGCCGCCGCTCTGGCGTTGGCGCTGCTCCATGAGGTCGAGCATCTGCGCGGCCAGATCGGCGGCGCCGTAGTCGATCTGCGAGCGCACCCGCTCGGTCATCGTGGTCCACTGCCGGGTCAGGCCCGGGCGCCGCTCCAGCGAGTCCCACATGAACTCCAGGTCCCGGGAGGTGCGGGCGCCGGCCGACCACAGGTGCAGCAGGTGGTCGACCACGGGCCGGAGCGTGCGAAGTGTGTGCCGCGGGTCCTCGCCGATCTTCGCGAGCGCGATCCGCGCCGCGACCGCGCTGAGCAGCCAGTCGTGGATCGCGAGGTCTTCGGCGGCCGCCGCCACGTGCTCGGGGTCGACCAGGCCGGTGACCATGCTCATGCGCCGCCGGTCGGTGCCGACCAGGCGGAACGCCACGGCCTTCCCTTTGCCGGGGTCGGCGATCGCGGCCCAGCGCAGCCGGGTGGAGCCGGTCTTGATCGGCGGGCGCTGGTCGAACACGGGCCGGGAGAGCACGTCGTGGATGGAGTGGCGGGCGATCGCGGCCACGTCGAGGAGTTCGGCGCGGTCCCGGCGGTTCTCGGCGACGAGGAAGCCCTTGGCGAGGCGTTCGGCCTCGAAGTTCCCGATGGTCTCCATCGAGCCGGGGTGCGCGAGGTAGTACGACCAGGGCATCCGGCGCGGATGCCGGGGCGGGGCGATCGCGGTCCAGGCCGAGCCCTGCAGCAGGTGCCCGCCGGTGAGGACCGCCCGCGAGTTCACGGTGCCCACGGCCCGCACCGAGCCGAGCTCCTTGCCTTCGTCGCCGTGCTGGTTGTCCGGCTTGGGGCCCAAGGGGAGCCGGCAGTCCACGCCGTGCAGGAGCGTCGGCGACGCGGTGTGGGGGACGGGCCGGGCCCATTGCACGACGGTCTCGCCGACGGCCAGCGCGAGGGAGGCGCGGGCCTCCTCGGGCGTGAGCGGGCGCGAGTGCGGCAGGAGCGCGGTGTGGATCTCGCCGACGATGAGCATGGGTGCTCCATTCCGTGTTCGGGCCTGCCGCTAGTCGCGCTCCCGGTGCTCGGTGATGGCCAGGCCGTGGCCGTCGGGGTCGCGGAAGGCCGCGGCCCGCATCTCGTAGTTCTGGCCGAGCAGTGCGGTGCGCGGCAGGTGCAGGAACTCGACGCCGGCCTGGTTCATCTCCGCGAAGGTGGCGTCGATGTCGCCGACCTCGAAGGTGAGGTGCATGACGCCGGTCTCGCCGGGCGGTGCGTCGGGCCGTTCCCACAGGAGGATCTTGCCGAATCCGGCGTCGAGGATGGCGGCCTCATCGGTGCGGTCGGCGATGTGGAGTCCCAGTGCGTCCGTGTAGAACTCGACGGAGCGCTGGAGGTCGGCGACGACGAGGGTGGCGGCGACGTCGGTGACGTCGGTGCCGCCCATCCGCTGCTCGGACAGGAGCAGTTCGGCGAGGTCGTGGGCGAGGCTGCTGCCTTCGGTGGAGGTCCGCTGCCGCGGGGGCGAGGGCGCTTTGAGGCGGGTGGCGGCCTCGGCGACCGGTCCCTTCGGCGGGGTGGTGTCTCCGGCGGGTGGCGGCGCGGCCGGTGCGGCGCTGCTCTCGCTGCTGCCGTTCGCGGACGGGGAGCCGCCGATCTGGTCGCTCGGGAGCGAGAACTGGGACGGCGGGTCGCCCGGCAGCGGCGCGGACTCGGCGACCGCCGGGGCCGACGGTTCGGGCTCGGCCGCAACGGGTTCGTCGTCGAAGTCCGGTTCGGGATCCACCGGCTCGGTGATGACGATCCTCGCGGGCGCCGCCGTCGCGGCCGGAGGCTCGGCCTCTTTGTCGGGCTCGGGGATCGGTTCGGCCGCAGCGGGTGTCACTGGTTCCGGTGCCGTGGCCTCGGGTTTCGGCGGTTCCGGGACCACCGCGGCCGGCGGTTCGGGCGCCTTCACGGGCGCCGGCGGCGCGGCCGCTTCAGGGCGCGGGGCAGGCTCGAACAGGTCGTCGAGTGAGCTCGGCGCCGGTTCCTTCACCGCTGCGGCCCTAGGCGGGTCGTCCTCCACGATGAGGTCCTCGAGCCGGTGCTGCCCGATGAGCGGCGGGGCCGGGACCGGCTGCGGGAAGCGCCGCGCCGAGTGCTCGACGGTGATGAACGCGATGCATCCCGCGAAGCAGGAGAAGGCGAGCACGGCGATGCCGACGCTCTGCGCGCCGATCGCCATCGAGGCGAAGAAGAAGGAGAGGATCAGTAAAGTGATCGCGCCGACCGCGTGGGAGGTGCGCCACCGCATCCGCCTGTCGCCGTTGAGGGTCGTGCCTATCGCCTCGCCGCCGGCCGAATGGTGCTGCCGGGAGTGGAGGTCTTTCAGCGCGTTCTGGTTGATCGCCCACCAGCGGGCCTCGCGTTGGCGCCGCTGCTGGTCGAGCATGACGCGCTGCTGGCGCAGCTGCTCGGCGGTGGCCCCGCGGCCCACCGGCTGGCGGACGCCGCGCGGCATCGCCTTGGCGGGTGCGGCCTTGCGGGCGCCCGGCTGCGCGCCCTTTTTCTGGGCGCCGCCCTTGGCCGAGGCGCCTTTCGCTCCGCCGCGGGCGGCCCCGCCTTTGGCGCCGCTTCTGGTGGGCGCCTTGGAAGGCCGTGGGGCGGGCCGGGGTGCTTGGCCTCGGGCCATCGGGGACACCTCATCCACAACTGGGAAACCGGGTTTCAACGTGAATCGTACGTGGGTGAGGCAACGGACACAACATCGCTTACGATGACAGCCACAATCAGACCGTCGCTTACAAGGAGTTTCCCGTGGCCGAGCAGCGCACGCTCGTGTTGATCAAGCCCGACGCCGTCCGGCGCGGCCTCATCGGCGAGGTCCTCCTCCGCCTGGAGCGCAAGGGGCTGCGCATCGAGCAGCTGCGGCTGCGGACGATGGACGCCGCGCTGTCGGACGCGCACTACGCCGAGCACGTGGGCCGGGAGTACTACGAGGGCTTGAAGACGTTCATGACGTCTGGTCCGCTGGTGAGCCTGGTGGTCTCGGGCGACGAGGCGATCCCGGTGGTGCGCAAGCTCGCCGGGGCCACGGACGGCCGCAAGGCCGAGCCGGGCACGATCCGCGGCGACTTCTCGGTGTCGAACCAGCAGAACCTCATCCACGCCTCCGACTCCGAGGAGTCGGCGAAGCGCGAGATCGACCTCTGGTTCGCCGCATAGGACTTTTGACGCACCGCTGACGACGCTGGCAGCGGTACGCGCCCACCGCTAAGGCCGGATCAACTGCGGCCTGCGAGGCGGCGACACGGGGCGCGTGAGCGCCTCGAGGTCGGCCGGGGTGTCGATGTCGACCGGGTCGCCCGGGCACTCGACCTCCCTGACGAGCCCGGGGTTCGCGGCCAGGAAGTCGCGAGCCCCCCGGTCGCCCGCGGCCCCGGCGGCGATCGCGTCGAGGTGCTCGCGCGCGAAGTACATCGGGTGCCCGCGGTGTGCCCCGTAGACGGCGACCGCGACCGTGGCGCCCGCTTCGGCGGCGGCGATGACGCGCCGGACCGCTTCGGCGGTGATCCGCGGCTGGTCGACGAGGGTCACCACGACCCCGTCGTAGCGCTGCGGGACCGCCGCGAGCCCCGCCTTCAGCGAGGTCGACAGGCCTTGGCCCCACCGCCGGTTGAGCACGGGTGTGAACGCCTCGGTGGCGGCGGCGAGCGCCTGGTCGGCCCCGGCGCCGAGCACGGCGAGGACCTGGCGGCACCCGCCGGTGTGCAAGGTGGCGACGGCGCGGTCGAGCAGGCTCCGGCCGTCGTATTCGATCAGGGCCTTCGGGCTCCCGAAGCGCCTCCCGGCACCTGCGGCGAGCACCAGACCCGCGGTGTTCCTCATGTGTTCTCCCCCCTTCGATGATCCCGCCTCCTGGCGAGACCACGCCTCATTCTCTGGCACCTTCGAGTGGATTCGGGTTCAGCGGCGACTCCCGCGCGTCGGCCCCGGCTCGCTCGCGAGCCGTGCTCAACTCAGGCTCACCGCCAGTGCGAGGTCCATCCGGTCGAGGGGGTTGCGCAGGTCGCGGCCGGTGAGCTCTTCGACGCGCCGCATCCGGTACCGGACCGTGTTGACGTGCAGGTGCATGCTCGCGGCGCATTGGCGCCAGGAGCCGTCGCATTCGAGGAAGCGCCTGAGGGTCGCCACGAGGTCGGAGCGGTGGCGGGCGTCGTATTCGAGCAGGGGGTCGAGCACGCGGGTGCGGAACGCCTTGCTGACGTCGGGCGGGACGGCGGCCAGGAGCATCCGGTGGGAGACGAGGTGGTCGGGTTCGGCGACGTCGACGCCGCCGGGCCGCGGCTGCGCGAGCGCCGCGGTGTGCCGGGCCTGCTCGAGGGCCCCGCACAGGCCTTCGGGGGAGCGGACGGGGTCGGCGAGACCCACGCTGACGCCCCCGTTCACGCCGAGCCCGGCCGCGCCGAGGACCGTCGCGCAGTGCCGCGACCAGTCCAGGAGCCGGGTGCGTTCCTCTGCGCAGCCGGCCGGGCCCGCGAGGACGGCGATCGTCTCGTTCCCGTGCGAGGCCCAGGCGGCCACCGGCTCCAGCGGGTCGTCGCCGCCGGCGAGCCCCGCGACGGTCTCGGCGACGACGACCTCGCGCAGCGCCGCCGGCTCGCCCACGGCGGCGATGACGGTGACGCCCCCGCCCACCGGCAGGCCCGCCGACCGCATCAAATGCTCGTCGATCCGCCCTTCCTGCAACGCCGTGACGAGTTCGACCTGCGGGGCCGGCCGCACGGCCGGGTCGTCGAGCTCGAGCATGAGCAGCGCCGCGAGCTGCTCCGCGACGAGGCGCCGCTCCGGCGGCCACCGGGTGTGGTCGTCATCGGTCACCAGAAACCGTCCGGTATGGAGCGTCGAGCCGATGCCGAACACCGAATAGCAGCGGTGCCGGTCGAGCGTGACCTTCTGCGGGAGCCGCTCGGCCGCGTGCGCGCGGGCCACGACCGCGGCCCGGTCGGTCTCCCCGAGCTCGAGGCCGCCGCGCAAGGGCCGCCCGGTCGGCGACAGCACCATGCACTCCATGCCCAGTTCATTGCGGATGAGCTCCAGGATCTGGCCGATGCCGTCCGCCGCGATCAGCCGCCGGTGCCGGTCGAGCAGCGAAGCGAGATCCCCCGACCGCCCCACCGAGAGGCGCTGCACGATCCGCTCGGTGATCTCGGCGAACGCCACGTCCGCGTCGACGGCGAACAGCGGCAGGTCGTGCAGCGCGCACGCGTCCACCAGATCGGCCGGCACCGAATGGAACTCGGGATGGTCGCCCGCGCCCAGGGCCGTGACCCCGGCGGCGATCAGGTTGCGCACGAACGTGTCCGAGTCGGTGTCGCCGCGGCGCCACATCATGCCCGTGAGCACCAGTTCACCGCCCGTCAGGTAGCGGCGCGGATCGTGCATGTCGGTGGGCACGACCCACCGGATCTCGCGGTCGAGGTGGTGCCGGCCCGAGACCAGGGTCAAGCCCAGCTCGGGCATCTGCAGCAGTGAACGGAGTCGCATGGTGGCCCCCAGGGGTCCGGCCTTGGCAGGCGGGTCGGGACACGGTAGGTAAGGCCACCATAGCGCCGCCGCGGCGGCGTATTTGGACGATCCTCCAGCATTTAACCGCTGGGAAACCCAGGTTTCATAGCCGACGACAATGCCCCCTGCCTCGGGTTTGGGCTTCACTTACCCGGCACGGCGAAGTTCGTGCGACGGTGAGGGGAACGAGCCGTCGACCGAGACCCGGACAGGAGGCGCCGATGTGGACTCTCGGAGCGTTCAACACCGCGGCCCCGGAGGCGGCGGTGGAGGTGCTCACGGCCTGTTGCGCCTCCCGGGCATGGGCCGAGAAGCTCGCCTCGGGCCGCCCCTACGGCACGGTGGCCGCACTGCGGGCCGCGGCGCTGGCGGGCTTCGACGAGTTGGACGAGGCCGAACTCGCGGTCGCCCATGCCGCGCATCCGCAGATCGGAGGCCCGATCCATGAGCGCAGCGGCAGGCCGAAACAAGCGGGTGGCACGGAGGCGGCGTGGTCGCGCGGGGAGCAGTCGCGGGCGATGACCGCCGACGAGGCGGTGCGGGCCGAGCTCGCCGAGGTGAACGCGGCGTATGAGCGCCGGTTCGGGCGGGTCTTCCTCATCTGCGCGACCGGTTTGACGGGGGAGGAGATCCTCGCCGAGGCCAAGCGGCGTCTCGGGAGCGATGACGGGACCGAGCGCCGCGAGTCGGTGGCCGAGCTTCGCAAGATCGTGGCGCTGCGACTGGAGAAGGCGGTGCGGCCGTGAACGAGTGCACGGTGTCCTCCCATGTGCTGAACGCCGTGGAGGGCCGCCCCGCGGCGGGGGTCCGGCTGACGCTCCTGCGCGAACGCGAAGGCGGCGGCTACGAACCGGTCCGCTCCGACGTGACGGACGCCGACGGCCGCGTCTCGGGTTGGGTGACCGTGCCGGGCCGGCACCGGCTCCGGTTCGACACCGGCGCGTGGTTCGCGGCGAGAGGCGTCGCCACGTTCTACCCGGAGGTCGAGATCGCCTTCACGGCCGCGGAGGGCCACAGCCATGTGCCGCTGCTGCTGAGCCCCTTCGCCTACTCCACGTACCGAGGGAGTTAACCATGCCGAGCGAGTTCACGTTGGGCCCCAACAGTTACGGCAAGTCCGGCATCCGCCTGGTGCGGGTGGGGCGGGAGTCGCCGCGCCACGAGCTGCGCGACCTGACCGTGCACACCGCCCTCTCCGGCGATCTCGACGCCACGCATTACACCGGCGACAACGCGGGCGTGCTGCCCACGGACACGCAGAAGAACACGGTGTACGCGCTCGCGCGGGACGGCATCGGCACTGTCGAGGCGTTCGCCGAGCGGTTGGCCCGCCATTTCGTGGACCGGGTCCCCACGATCGGCGCCGCGCGTATCCGGGTCGAGGAGCACGCGTGGGATCGCATCGGCGCGCACTCGTTCACCCGCGGCGAAGGCGGCGAGGCGCGCACGACCGAGGTGGTCTACGACGGCCGGGCCGCGGCCACGACCTCGGGCGTGAGGGACCTGCTGCTGCTGAACACCACCGATTCGGCGTTCAGCGGCTTCCTGGTGGACGAGTACACGACCCTTCCGGAGACCGACGACCGCATCCTCGCGACGGCGGTGACCGCGACCTGGGATTACGGGAGCGGGAGGCCCGATTTCGACCGGGCGTTCGCGGCGGCCCGCGGCGCCCTCCTGGAGGCGTTCGCCGACACGTATTCGCTCTCGCTGCAACAGAGCCTCTATGCCGTAGGCGAGCGCATACTGAAAGTGATACCCGAGGTCGCGGAGGTGCGTTTGTCGATGCCGAACCGGCACCACTACCTGTTCGACCTCGGACGGTTCGGGCTCGACAATCCCGGTGTGGTGTTCCAGGCCGGGGACCTGCCCTACGGGCTCATCGAGGGCACGGTCCGAAGGGAGGCGGCATGACAGCGCCGAACATGACAGCGCCGAACACGACAGCGCCGAACATGACAGCACCGAAGACGGGCGCCGCTCCCGCCCGCCCTGACGTCGCCTTTCACCGGCCCGCCGACCTCGCCGAGGCGCTGCGGCTGCTCGCCGCGCATCCCGATGCGGTGCCGGTCGCGGGCGGCACCGACCTCATGGTCGCCGTCAACTACCGGCTGGCCCGGCCCGCGGCGATGCTCGACCTCACCGGCCTGGACGAACTGCGCGACTGGTCGGACGAGGGCGGGGCGATCCGGATCGGCTCCGGTGTGCCGTATGCGCGGATCGTCGCCGAACTGGCGACGGTCCTGCCGGGGCTCGCCGCGGCCTCGCGCACGGTCGGGTCGCCGCAGATCCGCAACCGCGGCACGCTCGGCGGCAACCTCGCCACGGCTTCGCCGGCCGGCGACGGGCACCCGCCGCTGCTCGCGACCGGCGCCGAGATCGAGATCGCCTCGGCCGCGGGCCGGCGCACCGTCCCGATCGGAGCGTTCTTCACCGGTCCGAAACGCAGCGTGCTCGCACCGGGAGAGCTGGTCACGGCCGTGACGGTGCCGAAGGCCGCCGGGCCGCAGCAGTTCCTGAAAGTGGGCACCCGCAATGCGATGGTCATCGCGGTGTGCTCCCTCGCGGTCGCGCTCGACCTCGATGCGCGGCGTCTGGGCACGGGCATCGGGTCGGCCGGGCCGACGCCGCTCACCGCGCCCGAAGCGGACGGGATCGAACTGCCGTGGTCGCGGCCGGGCCTGTTCAACGACGCGCTCGCCGAGGAGTTCGGGCGCCGGGTGGCCGCCGCGGCCAGGCCCATCGACGACGTGCGCGGCACCGCCGCGTACCGCCGCCATGCCTTGGCCGTGTGCGCCGCGCGCGCGTTGCGCCGGGTGTGGACCGCCGCCCACGAACAGAGGAGTGCCTGATGCGAGTGCAGTTGCGCGTCGACGGCCGCGAGGTGGCCGCCGACATCGACCGGCCCGGCGAGAGCCTGCTCTCGACCCTGCGGGACCGGCTCGCCATGACGGGCTCGAAAAACGCCTGCGAGCAGGGCGAATGCGGGTCCTGCACGGTGCTGCTCGACGGCGACCCGGTGTGCGCGTGCCTGGTCGCGACCGCGCAATGCGAAGACCGCGAAGTGAAGACGGTCGTGGGGGCGGTGCCGCGGCCGGTGCGCGACGCGTTCATCGCGTGCGGGGCCGTGCAGTGCGGTTTCTGCACGCCGGGACTGCTCGTGTCGGTCGCCGACCTCCTCGAACGGGAGGGGGACCCGAGCGACGCCGAGATCCGCGAAGCGCTCGCGGGGAACCTGTGCCGGTGCACGGGGTACGAGAAGATCATCGACGCGGTGCATGAGGCGGCCGAGGCGATGGCAGACGGGGTGCCCCGGGTACCCGCCCGTTCCCACCTTCACCACAACCAGTGGATAAATGTCGTCACCGTCCCACGTGGCGAGCGCGAAACCACGGAGGACACGCCATGACCGCGTTGGTGATCGAGAACACTGCGGTGGCCGCGGTCGATGCCGCCGGGACCGAGCACCGGTCCGGCCACATCGTCGCCCAAGACGGCGTCATCACCGCCGTCGGAGCGGGCCCCGCCCCGCATGTCGAAGGCGCCCAGCGCATCGACGGCACCGGCTGCCTCGCCACGCCCGGCCTCGTCAACACCCACCACCACCTCTACCAGTGGGCCACCCGCGGCTACGCGACCGACCACACCCTCTTCGAATGGCTCGTCGACCTCTACCCCGTGTGGGCGCGCATCGGCCCCGACCACGTGGCCGCCGCCAACACCGCCGGCCTCGCCTGGCTGGCCCTGTCCGGGTGCACCACCGCCGCCGACCACCACTACGTCTACCCCGCCGGCCACGCCACCGACCTCATCGACGTGCAGATCGCCGCCGCCGCGAGGATCGGCGTGCGCCTGCAGCTCGCCCGGGGGTCCATGGACCGCGGCGTCGCCGACGGCGGCCTGCCCCCCGACCACATCGTGGAGGACATCGACGCCGCCCTCGCCGCCACCGCCGACGCGATCGACCGCCACCACGACCCCGCTCCCGGCTCGATGCTCCGCGTCAGCGTCGCCCCCTGCTCCCCGTTCTCCGTCTCCACCGACCTGCTGCGCGAATCCGCCGCCCTCGCCCGCGACAAAGGCGTGCGCCTCCACACGCACCTGTGCGAGACCCTCGACGAAGCCGAATTCTGCGAACGCGTCCACGGCTGCGACCCCGTCGAATACATGGACAAGGTCGGCTGGATCGAGAACGACGTGTGGCTCGCCCACGCCGTGCACCTCTCGCCCGACGCCCAGCGCCGCCTCGGCGCCGCCGGCACCGGCGTCGCCCACTGCCCGTCCTCC
Source organism: uncultured Actinomycetota bacterium (assembly GCA_963740955.1). GTDB lineage: Bacteria > Actinomycetota > Actinomycetes > Mycobacteriales > Micromonosporaceae > Glycomyces. Next base: position 278,333 of record CAVUGC010000019.1, on the reverse strand, counting down.
AACGCCCGCCTGGGCACCGGCCTCGCCGACGTCCCCGCCATGCTCGACGCCGGCATCCCCGTCGGCCTCGGCGTCGACGGCGCCGCCAGCCAAGAGGCCGGACACCTCGGCGAAGAACTGCGCCAAGCGCTCTACACCGCCCGGCAACGCAACGGCCCCCACGCCATGGACACCCGCACCGCCCTGCGCCTCGGCACCATCGGCGGCGCCCGCGTCCTCGGCCGCGACGACGAGATCGGCTCCCTCGAAACCGGCAAACAAGCCGACATCGCCCTGTGGGACCTCACCGGCCTCGGCCACGCCGGCATCGCCGACCCCGTCACCGCCCTCGTCCTCGGACCGGCCGCGCCACTGCGGCTGCTCACCGTCGCCGGCGAACCGATCGTCGAACACGGCGAACTGCGCACCGCCGACACTCGGGCCCTCGCCCGGGACCTCGCCGCCGCCAGCGCGAACCTCAGGGAGGCCCACCGTGCCTGACCTCGCCGCACCCGAACCGGCCGCACCCGAACCCGCCACGCCCACCGGGGCCGAGACCATCAGCCCTGCAACGACTCCGACCCCGCCGCGCAGGGCAGCCGGCGGGGTCGGTACCCCCACCGCCGTACTCGGTCGCACCGGCGGCGTCGGCGCCAGCCCCGCCAGGCCCGAGGCCGAAGCGAAAGTCAACGGCTCCTTCGACTACGCCTCCGACCTCAGCTTCGACCGGATGCTGTGGGGCCACACCCTCCGCAGCCCGCACCCCAAGGCCCGCATCCGCGCCATCGACACCGCCGCCGCGCTGGCCATGCCCGGGGTCGCGGCCGTCCTCACCGCCGCCGACGTCCCCGGGAAGCTCCATTACGGACTCATCGAGGCCGATCAGCCCGTGCTCGCCCCCGAGATCGCGAACTACCAGGGCGAACCGGTCGCGATCATCGCCGCCGAGACCCTCGACCTCGCCCGCCGCGCCGCCGAAGCGATCACGGTCGACTACGAGGTGCTCGAACCCCGCTGCGACCCTGAGGAAGCCGTCGAGGCCGGGAACTACTTCCGGTACCAGCCGGTGCGTCTGGGCGACCCCGACGCGCAGACCCCCGCCGTGGTCGTCACCCGCGAATACGTCGTGGGCATGCAGGACCAGGCCCCGCTCGGCCCCGAATCCGGTGCCGCCGTGCCCACGAGCGACGGCGGCGTCGAACTGTACGTGGCCACCCAGTGGGTCCACGCCGACCTCGAGCAGATCGCGCCCTGCCTCGGGCTCGAACCGGACCGCATCCACATGTCGATCGCCGGCATCGGCGGCGCCTTCGGTGCCCGCGAAGACCTCTCCGTCCAAGTCCACATGGCCATGCTCGCCCTGGAGACCGGCCGGCCCGTGAAGATGATGTACGACCGTGCCGAGTCGTTCGTGGGCCACGTCCACCGCCACCCCGCGCGGATGCGCTACGAGCATGCCGCCGACGCGGACGGGAAACTGCTCTACGTCAAGGCCCGCATCGTCCTCGACGGCGGCGCGTACGCCTCCACCACCGACGCCGTCGTCGGCAACGCCGCCTCACTCGCCGTGGGCCCCTACGACATCGAGCACGCGACCATCGACGCCTGGGGCGTGCGCACCAACAACCCGCCGTGCGGGGCCATGCGCGGTTTCGGCGGCGTCCAGACCTGCTTCGCCTACGAATCCCAAATGGACGCCCTCGCTGAAGCGCTGGGCCTCTCGCCGGTGGAGATCCGCCGCCGCAACGCCGTCGCCCAAGGCTCCAAGCTCCTCAACGGGCAGATCATCGACGCCTACGACCCCGACCGGGCCGACGCCACCGGGAAAGCCTTCTCCCCGCTCGCCGACATGCTCGACCGCTTCGCCGCCATCCCCGTCCCGGCCGTGCCCGCCGCACGCGACATCGTCGACCTCCCCGGCGGCGTCGGCAACACCACGCACGGCGAAGGGGTGCGCCGCGGCGTCGGCTACGGCGTCGGCCTCAAGAACGTCGCCTACTCCGAAGGCTTCGACGACTACTCCACCGCCCACATCCGCCTCGAACTGATCGACGGCGAGACCGTCGCCCGCGTCCACACCGCCGCAGCCGAAGTCGGCCAAGGGCACTGGAGCCTCCAAGCCCAGATCGTCCGCACCGAACTCGGCGTCGACCGCGTCGAGATCCTCCCCAACGACACGAACGTGGGCTCCGCCGGCTCCTCCTCGGCCTCCCGCCAGTCGTATATGACCGGCGGCGCCGTCAAAGCCGCCGCCGAAGCCGTGCGCGAACTCTGGGAGCACCAGGACCTCGCGGACGGACCCATCGAAGCCACCCGCGTCTTCCGCCACCGCGCCACCAAACCCATGGACCCCGTCACCGGCCAAGGCGATTCCCACGTGCAGCTCGCCCTCTGCGTCCACCGCGCCACCGTCGACGTCGACATCGAACTCGGCCTCGTCAAAGTCGTCGACCTGACCTGCGTCCAAGACGTCGGCAAGATCATGAACCCCAGCGCCCTCGAAGGCCAGATCCACGGCGGCACCGCGCAAGGCCTCGGCCTCGCCGTCATGGAGGCGATGATCACCGAGGACGGCCGCGTCAAGAACGCCTCCTTCACCGACTACCTCATCCCCACCATCCTCGACGTGCCCCCGATGCGCCTGCGCATCGTCGAGAACGCCGACCCCGAAGCGCCCTACGGACTCCGCGGCGCCGGCGAACCCCCCACGCTCTCCTCCACCCCCGCGATCGTCGCCGCCATCCGCGACGCCACCGGACTCGCACTCACACACATCCCGGTCAGGCCCGAACACCTGACCGCCCACTACGGGAGGCAGCCATGAGGGACATCGCAAACACCCTGCGCACCTGGATGAACGAAGGAAAACCCTTCGCGCTCGCGTCCGTCGTCGGCATGACCGGATCCGCGCCCCGCCCCCTCGGCACCGCCCTCGCCGTCGACGCCGACGGCACCGCCGTCGGCGGCGTCTCCGGCGGCTGCGTCGAAGCCGCCGTCTACCTTCGCTGCCAAGAAGTCGTCGAATCCGGCACCGCCGTCACCGAATCCTTCGGCTCCACCGAAGAAGAACGATTCTTCCTCGGCCTCACCTGCGACGGCTCCATGGACGTCCTCGTCACCCGCGTCGAACCCGACGACACCGCCATCGCCGCGACCCTCGACGCGATCCTCGCCGGCGAACCCGCCGCCCTCGTCCGCGCCGTCGAAGGCCCCGACCTCGGCGCCGCGGTCACCATCAGCGCCAACGGCTTCGCCGGGCCACTCGAACTCGACGCCATCGACCTCCCCGCCACCTCCAGCAGGATCGGACGCTTCGCCGTCGAGGTCTACACCCCGCCGCCCAAACTCCTCATCTACGGCGCCGTCGACTTCGCCGCACCCCTCGTCCGCATCGCCAAGACCCTCGGCTTCAACGTCACCGTCTGCGACGCCAGACCCGTGTTCGCCACCGAGATCCGCTTCCCCGGCGCCGACCAGATCGTCGTCGACTGGCCCCACCGCCACTTCGCGACCGTCGACGCCGACGCCCGCACCGCCGTCGTCGTCCTCACCCACGACGAGAAATTCGACCTCCCCCTCCTCGAACGCGTCCTCGTCTCCGACGCCGGCTACATCGGCGCCCTGGGCTCGCGCACCACCCACCGCGACCGCCTCCAACGACTGCGCGACGCCGGCCTCGACGAGCAGGCCCTCGCCCGGCTCCGCGCCCCGATCGGCCTCGACCTCAACGGCCGCACCACCGAAGAGACCGCACTCGCGATCGTCGCCGAGATCATCGCCGTCCGAAACGACTCCCGAGCCGGCTTCCTCACCGAAGCCGAAGGACCCATCCACCACTGAACCGCTGCAACCGAACCGCCGACCCTGCACCGCCCACACCCGGCCGCCACGGCCGCGGGCAATCAGAAGGAGCCACCAATGGTCCACATGTTCCTCAACGGAGGCGGCATGAAAGGCGGCAACCTCCACCACCTCATCGGCGGCGCCCCCTTCGTCGGACCCGCCACCACCCTCCCCCTCTACCGCCTCCACTCCGTCGGCGACGACCACCCCGCCCTCCAACCCGCACCCGAAGGCCAAGGCGCCGCCATCCAAGGCGAGCTCTACGACATCGACCTCACCGTCCTGCGCACCTCCCTCCTCCCCGCCGAACCCGCCGACCTCGAACTCGGCGTCGTCGGCATGGCCGACGGCACCGAAGCCCTCGGCATGCGACTGCGCGACGACTGCGCCCACCTACCCGAACTCATCGACATCACCCACCACGGCTCCTGGCGCGCCTACCGCGCCACGAAAGCCGAGACCTCATGACCCCGCCACACCACCTCCGCTCCACGGAACCGCAGGCAAGACGCCCACTGCGACCCCGCCAACCGCCGCGCCCATCGACGCTCCTGCGCCGCACCGGAACCGCCCGGGCCCCGGCACTGACCGCAACACCCGCACCAGCCGCCGCACCTCCTTCCTTGTCGTAACTGATCGATCACCTGGAGTCATCATGATGACCGACCCCTACGACATTTCCGCCCCCGTCATCTACGACCTGGTGCTCCGCTCCCGCCGCACCGTCCTCCCCGACGGCGAACGACCCGCCGCCGTCGCCATCGCCGGCGAACGCATCGCCGTCATCGGCGACTACGACGAACCCATCCCCGCCCACCGCACCGAAGACCTCCACGACCTCGCCCTCCTCCCCGGACTCGTCGACACCCACGTCCACGTCAACGAACCCGGCCGCACCGAATGGGAAGGCTTCGCCACCGCCACCCGCGCCGCCGCCGCAGGCGGCGTCACCACCATCGTCGACATGCCCCTCAACAGCCTCCCGCCCACCGTCGACACCACCGCGCTGGCCGCGAAACGTGCCGCCGCCCAAGGCAAGACCTGGGTCGACACGGGCTTCTGGGGTGGCGCCATCCCCGGCAATGACGGCGACCTCAAGGGCCTCCACGACGAGGGCGTCTTCGGCTTCAAATGCTTCACGGCCCCTTCAGGCGTCGACGAGTTCCCGCCCCTCGACGCCGCCGGGCTGCACCGCGCCTGCGCCACCGTCGCCGTTCTCGACAGCCTCCTCATCGTCCACGCCGAAGACCCCGCCCACCTGCACGAGACCGACAACGCCGTGCCAATTTACGGCTCGCAAGCTTCGCCGTGGGCGACCTTCGACCGCTTCCTCGAGACCCGGCCCGCCGAGGCCGAGACCAGCGCGATCCGCGAGGTCATCAAGGCCGCCAAGGCCACCGGCGCGCGCGTCCACATCCTCCACCTCGCCGCCGCCGAAGCGCTCGCCGAAATCTACGACGCATGTCTCGACGGCGTGAACATCACCGCGGAGACCTGCCCGCACTACCTCACGCTCGCGGCCGAGCGGATCCCCGACGGCGCGACCGCGTTCAAATGCTGCCCGCCGATCCGCGGCGAGGCCAACCGCGAAGCCCTGTGGGCCGGCCTCATCGACGGCCAGATCGACATCGTCGTCTCCGACCACTCACCGAGCCCGCCGAGCATGAAGACCGGCGACTTCGCCACCGCCTGGGGTGGCATCGCCTCGATCCAGCTCGGACTGCCCGTGATGTGGACCGAGGCGCGCCGCCGCGGCTGGGCGCTGAGCGACATCGTCCGCTGGATGTGCGCCGGCCCGGCCGACCTCGTCGGCCTGCACCGCAAGGGCCGCATCACGGCCGGTGCCGACGCCGACCTCGTGGTCTTCGACCCCGAACGGGAATGGACCGTGCACGCCGAGGACCTCCTCCACCGCCACCCCGTCACCCCCTACGACGGTCGGACGCTCACCGGCCAGGTCGTCTCGACCTGGCTGCGCGGCAAGCGCATCGACACCGACGCCGCCCCGCGGGGCCGCCAACTGCGAAGGAGCTCCCGATGACGACCACGGCCCCGACCTCCGAGACGAGCCCCGGCTTCACCGCCGAACCCGACCTCGCCGCCCGCGCGCTCGGCGGGGCCGTCCTCGCCGCCAACGACGAGTCCTTCGCCGAGAAGGAGCACCTCATCCGGCCCTACCCGGTCGTCCACCAAGCGCACACGTTCGGCCACAAGGGACAGCTCTACGACGGCTGGGAGACCCGCCGCCGACGCGAGGACGGCCACGACTGGGCGATCGTGCGCCTCGGCGTCCCGGGCACGATCACCGGGATCGTCGTCGACACCGCCTACTTCACCGGGAACTTCCCGCCACGGGTCTCCATCGACGCCTGCCGCGTCGACGGCCACCCGTCCCTCACCGAGATCCACGACGCCGACTGGCGCCCGATCGTCCCGGTCACGGACGCCAAGGGCGACAGCGTGAACGAATACCAGGTGGACGACGCCCGGCGATACACGCACGTGCGCTTGAACATGCACCCCGACGGCGGCATCGCCCGCCTCAAGGTCCACGGCACGCCCGTCCCGGACCCGGCGGCGTTCGCCGACCTGCCGCTCGACCTGGCCGCGCTCGCCAACGGGGCCAGGGTCGCGGGCGCCTCGAACGCGTTCTACTCCAACCCGGTCGGCGCGATCATGCCCGGCCTGCCCGCGAGCCAGGCCGACGGCTGGGAGACCGCCCGCCGCCGCGAACCCGGCCACGAATGGCTCGACGTGCGCCTCGCCGGACGCGGCGTCGTCCGCGTCGCCGAACTCGACACGACCCACCTCAAACACAACGCGCCCGGTTGGGCCTCACTCGAAGCCCGCGACGGCGCCACCGCGTTCGAACTCCTGCCGCGCACTGCGCTGCAACCGGACACGCCGCACCGCTTCGTCCTCGCGAACGACCGGCCCGCGACCGCCGTGCGGCTCAACATCTTCCCCGACGGCGGCATGGCGCGCCTGCGCCTCTACGGCCGCCTCACCGAGGAGGCACTGGCCGAAATGCGGGAGCGGTTCGCGCAGACGTAGCGCTATCCTGCTGCGATGGCCGAATCAGCACTCGAGACCAGCTCCGCCGACGACTTCTTCCGCACCGAGATCCGCGCCGGGCGCGTCATGAAGTCGGAGGTGAACGCGAAGGCCCGCGTCCCCGCGTACAAGCTGTGGATCGACTTCGGCGACCACGGCGTCAAACAGTCGAGCGCGCAGATCACCGCCCGCTACGGCGCCGAGGAACTGGTGGGGCGCATGGTGGTCGCGGTGACCAACTTCCCGCCGCGCCGCATCGCGGGCTTCAAATCCGAGGTGCTGGTGCTCGGTGTCCCCGTCGAGGGAACGGACGAAGTGGTGCTGCTGGCCCCCGACGCGAACGTGCCGCTCGGCGCGCGGATCGCCTGACCGCCGAGGCGGCTAGGCGCGGATCGCCGTGTACACGGTGTTGGAGGAACGGCCGCCGGTGTAAGGGTTGTCGAACCAGACCCGCTTCGCCTTCACACCGGTGAAGACCTCCATCATGACGGTCATGAACTCGGGCTCCGGCGGGTCGTCCGACCAGATCGCGAAGACCCCCTCGGGCTTCAGGTGCGCCGACATGGCCCGCAGGCCCGCCGCGGAGTAGAACTCGGCGTGCGGGGAGTGCAGGACGCGGCTGGGAGAGTGGTCGATGTCGAGCAGGATCGCGTCGAAGGCGCGGCCGGGCCGCTCGGGGTCGAAGCCCTCCTCGCTCATCGCGGCGCCGAAGAAGTCCGCGCACGCCAAGTGCACCCGTTCGTCGGCGGCGAGACCGACCGTGTCGGGCAGGAGGTCCCGCTCATGCCAGTCGATGACGGCCTCCGAGTATTCGACCACCGTCAGGTCGCGCACCCGCGGATCCTCAAGGGCCGCCAGGGCGGTGTAGCCCAGGCCGAGGCCGCCGACGATCACGTCGAGGTCCTCGCCGACGACACGCTCGAGACCGAGATGCGCGAGTTCCCGTTCCGCCACGGTGAACAGGCTCGACATGAGGAAATCCTCGTCGAGCTTGACCTCGTAGACCTCGGCCCGCACTTCCGGGTCGTACCGCCGCCGCAGGCTGATCTCGCCCATCGGCGACTGCCGCCAGCCCAATTCCTCGAATCGCGTCATCACCGCACCATCGAACCATCAACGGCGCAGCGCGCGGCGACCCGCACCGCCCAGGGGGTGTCCGAGCACCCCGGAAGGTCTCCTAGGGGGTTCTTAAACACCCCCTAGTACCCGTTCTCGGCGGCGTTCACGAGCGGCTCACCCGCCGCGAGACGCCGGATCTGGTCGCCCACCAGCGGATAGCAGCGCTCCAGGACGCCTTCGACGGCGCCGCCCACATGCGGCGTGATGAGCGCGCCCTCCAGCCCCCACAGTTCGTGGTCGGCCGGCAGCGGCTCGGGTTCGGTCACGTCCAGGGCGCACCGCAGCCGGCCCGAGGCGACCTCGGCGGTGACGGCGGCCGTGTCGACGACCTTCCCCCGGGCGGCGTTGATCAGCAGTGCACCGTCCCGCATACGCGCCAGGAACGCCGCGTCCACCAGGTTCTCGGTCTCGGGTGTGAGCGGCACGATGACGACCACGACATCGGCCTCGGGCAGGTATTCGGGCAGGTCGGCGAGGGTCCCGACTCCCGGTCGCGCGGTGCGCGCGATCTTCAGGATCGACATGCCGCACGCTTCGAAGCGGCGCGCCACGGATTCACCGATCGATCCGGCGCCCATGACGAGCGCGGTCTTCCCGAACAGCGTCCCCGACCGCTCCGGCGCCCAGTCGCGCTCGGCCTGGCGCCGCGCGTACACGTCGAAGCCGCGCACTGCGGCGATCGCCGCGCCCATCACCCATTCGGCGGTCGCCTCGGTGTGGGCACCGCGGTTGTCGCACAACACGACCCCTCCGGGGACGATCGGCACCCAGGCCTCCATCCCGGCGCTGGGCAACTGCACCGCTTTGAGGTTCGGCATGTCCTTCAACACCTGCGAGGGTTCCCGACCGGAGAAGGACGGCACCCAGAGCGCGACGCCTCCCGGGTCGGACGGATAGTCGCCGCCGTCGAACACCTCGACCTCGACGCCGTCGGGGATCGGACCGAGGAATGCCCGGCCCGCTTCGTGAGCGATCCAGATTTTCATTCGGCCATCGTAAAGTCCGCACTGCGGCGCGGGGACGCGGTGAACGGCGAGCCCGCACCCGTCACAACCGACCGGCCGCGCCGCACTCCCTCGAGCTCCTGTTCGAGCTCGAAGGGGAGCCCGGCCGGATCAGCGGCAGTCGAAGGACAACGCGGGCGGCGCCACCGCGGTGCGCCACGCGCCGACGACGCCGGCCATCGTCTCGCCACGAACGTCGCGCTACCGGCTGCGGCGCAGCAGCAACCGGAACAGCGCCCCTCCCTCAGGCGCGTCGACCACTTCGACCCTCCCTCGATGCTCGACGACCACGTCCCTCACGATGGCCAGGCCGAGCCCGGCGCCGCCCTCGTCGCGGCTGCGGGACTCGTCGAGGCGCACGAACCGGTCGAAGATCCGCCTGCGCTGGCCCTTCGGCACGCCGTTGCCGTCGTCGGCGATCTCGAGGCGCAGCCAGGTCTCGTCTTCGCCCTCCAGGCGTACCGTCACCGCCCCTTCGGCGTGGCGCTGCGCGTTCGCGAGCAGGTTCCCGACGGCGCGGGCCAGATGCCCGCGGACGCCCCACACGGCGAGGTCCTCCTCGACGTCGAGGCGCACCGGCACCCGGTCGGTGGCGGCCCGGCGGGCCACCTCCTCGCGCACGAGTTCGGTGAACGGCACCTCCACGTGGGGCGGCCGTTCGCCGGCGTCGAGCCGCGCGAGCAGCAGCAGGTCGGTGGCGAGGTCCTGCAGCCGGGTCACGTCGCCGAGCGTCGCCTCCAGGTCGAGCAGTTCCGGGTGCGCCCTGGCGATCTCCAGCTGCGTCCGCAGGATCGCGAGCGGGCTGCGCAGTTCGTGCGAAGCGTCGGCGACGAACCGGCGCTGCTGCGACACCGCCGCGTCGAGCGCCGCGAGCGTCATGTTCGTGGTGCGCGCGAGGGAGTGGATCTCGTCGCGGCTCGCCGGGACCGGCACGCGCCTGGTCAGGTCGCCGCCGGTGATCTCGATGAGCTCCTTCTGGATCGCGGCCACGGGCCGCAGCGCGCGGCGGACGACCAGCCACGTCACCACCGCGACGACGGCGAGCAGCGGCGGCAGCGACCACGCCATCGTCGCCCCGACACTGTCGACGGCCTCTTGCTGCGTCTCGAGGGACGCCCCCGAGTAGACGGCGTAGACCTGCCCGTCCGGTGCGGTCGCGGAGATCCCCGCGAACTGGTAGGACGCGTCCTCGCCGGGCACGGTCAGCGTCTCGGAGACGATCTGCGACCCGACCGAGCCGCCGCCTTCCGCCGTGGTCGAGTCGTCGCCCGCGGGCGTCTCGGTGTCGTCGTCATCGGCGTCGTCCTGGTCGTCGCCTTCGTCGTCGTCCGCATCGTCGTCACTGCTCGTCTCTTCGGTGGCCTCGACGGGTTCGGGTTCGGGGGCGAAGTCGCCGACGGCGGCGAGGCCTTCCAGGTCGTCGCTGGCGGCGACCACGGTTCCGGTCGCGTCGACGACCTGCGCCAGTTCGTCGTCATCGGGCAGTTCGAGCGCGGAAGGCGCCGTGCCCGAGGCCAGTGCGCCGGCGATGGACTGGGCGTTGACCTCGGCGGTGAGTTCGGCGCGGCCGTTGAGGTTGTCGCGCAGCATGGTGACGACCAGGAGCCCGGCGGCGACCAGCGCGACCGCGACCACGAGGGTGGCGCCGACGGTGGTGCGCGCCCGCACCGACTCGGGCCGCCACAGGGGCCGCTTGCCCTCGGCTCGTCTCAGGCCCCGCCGGATGGCGGCCCGCTGCGCCCTATCCACCGTTCGCCGCCAGCCGGTAGCCCGCGCCGCGGACGGTGGCGATCGAGGTGCGCCGGTAGGGCGTGTCGATCTTGCGGCGCAGGTTGGAGACGTAGACCTCCACGATGTTCACGTCGCCGTCGTAGGCGAAGTCCCACACGTGGTGGAGGATCTCGGATTTGGAGACGACCTCGCCGGCGCGGCTCGCGAGGTATTCGAGGACCGAGAACTCCTTGGAGGTGAGGTCGACGGGGTCGGCGCCGCGGCGGCAGGTGCGGGTGGCCGGGTCGACGGTGAGGTCGCCGAACCGCCAGACGGTGGGCGCGGCCGAGGTCCGGCCGCGGCGCAGCATGGCGCGGATGCGCGCTTGGAGGACCACGAACGAGAACGGTTTGGTGAGGAAGTCGTCGGCGCCGGTGTCGAGGCCCTCGGCCTCGTCGTATTCGCCGTCTTTGGCGGTGAGCATGAGGATGGGGGTGGTGACGCCTTCCTGCCGCAGGGTCGCGCAGACCTGGTAGCCGTTCATGGTCGGCAGCATGATGTCGAGGATGATCGCGTCGTAGTCCCCGGTGCGGGCCATCGACAGGCCGGTCCGGCCGTCATGGGCGAGATCGACGGCGTAACCCTCGGCCGTCAGCCCGGCGGCGACCATCTTGGCCAGCCGCTGCTCGTCTTCCACCATCAGCAATCGCATGTCACGAAGCTTGACACAGCGAACCTGAAGCCAACCTGAAGTCGCCCGCGAACCGTCAGAACCGGCCACTGCCAGGAGATACGTGTTTCCGGGACGACGCGGACCTCCAAACCTGAAGACGGCTTCAGGTGACTTCAGCTTGGCTTCAGGTTCGGCGGCGCACAGTTGCGGCCATCAGCTCCGAACAGCACCGAAAGGACCCGACATGAACGCGACGACCGACACCCAGCAGCCCGAGGCCCCGAAGAACCGCCGCTTCCGCGGCCGCCAGCGCACCCTCGTGATCGCGGGCGCCGCCGGCGTCCTGCTCCTCGGCGGCGGCACCGCCGCGGCCTTCGCCGCCGAGGAGATCGACGACAGGGACGACCGCGCCGCCGATGTCACCGGGAACGACAACGACGACCGCTACGACCGCGATGACGCGGACGACAAGTACGACACGAACGACGACGACTTCGCGCTCCCGGCCGAGGCGATCGGTGAGGACGCGGCCGTCGAGGCCGCCCTCGCCGAGGTCCCGGGCGAGGTCTACGACGTCGATCTCGAAGGCACCGTGGAGGCCCCGGTCTGGTTGGTCGAGGTGACCGACGCCGACGGCGCCGAATGGGACGTCGCGGTCGACGCCCTCGACGGCACGGTCACTGACGTCTTCGCGGACGACGACACCGACGGCGCTGACGACAACGACGGCGACGACGACCTCGATGACGACGGCGACGACAACGACACCGACGACAAGCACGACGACCAGGACGACGACAACGACAACGACTAGTACGTGACCCGCCCGGCCCTTTAGGGCCGGGCGGGCGCCGACACTTCGACAATTGGTTCGACACCGCGGCCCGGCCATCGACCCCCTCGACAGCGCCGCCGCAGTCGAACACCGATCCGCCGAGCGGATCCACAGACCACAACGGGCCGGACCGACCGGAATCTGAGCGGAATGCCAGCCGTTCGCCTCCGGCCCAACACATCAGGGCGGGTGGGGTGGGGGAGGGGAGGGGGCCCTTCCCCCCTTTGCCCGCTCGAAGAACGAGAGCGAGTCGGCCCGAACCGGGCCGGCTCCCTACTTCACCCGGTAGGCGAGGGTCGCGAACTGCCCGCTCGCCTTCGCCTCGATCAGTTCGAGGTGGTGGGAAAGGATCCGGCGCGGCAGCAGCGGCGCGCCGTCGCCGAGGAACACCGGCGCGAGCGACGCGCGCACCTCATCGAGGAGCCCGGCGTCGAAGAACTGGCCGACGAGGTCGCCGCCGCCCACGATCCACCGGTCCCGGTCGCCCGCCGCGGCCACCATCTCGGCGTGGACCGCCGCGACATCGCCCGACACGAACCGGATGTCCTTGCCCGGCACCACCGGGAGATCCCGGGTCGTGAACACCCAGCACGGCGGCTCGTACACCCACTTCTCCGGATGATCGACCGCGTTCTCATGATCGAGGATCCACTCGTACGTCGTCGAGCCCATGCAGATCGCCCCGACCCCGGCGAGGAACTCGCCGAACTCGTCCATCGGGCTCTCGACCGGCCCACCGTCCGATCCGGTCTCCTCCGGCATGGCCCCCGGGACTGTGAAGAGCCACTCCAGGGAATTGTCGGGGTCCGCGATGAAGCCGTCGATACTGGTCGCAGTGCTGAACACGGTTTTCGCCATCCCGCAAGCCAATCACGGGCCACCGACACCCGTCGACGAATCCCGCCCCAGGCGCTCGGCTCAGGCGGCCCGGGCGGTCTCCCGCGGGGCCCGGATGCCCTTGACGCCCAAAGCACTCGCCACCGCCGACTCGCGCATCGTCCGAGGCAGCCGCGCCAGCACCTTCGACAGCACGCGGGCGTTCGCGCCGCTGAAATACTCCGGCTTGACCCGCCGGTCGGTGACCGCCGCGGCGATCGCCCGCACGGTGCCCGCGGTCGCCTCCGGCTTCTGCTTCGCCGCCGACCGCTCCAGCGCGGCCGCGTGCTCCAGTAGAGCGCCTCGCGCTCAGCGGGGTCGTGCGGCGCCGAAGCCGAGCGCTGGCTCACCGAGGAGCCCGTCGATCGCACGGCCCTGCTGAGCCGCTCCTGCGGTCGCTTTTTTAACTGGCTCATGGATCCCGCCGATCTGCGGGAGCACCTCGCGGCCGAGCCCGCCTACTACCGCCAGGCGGCGGCCGGGTTCGAGCAGTTCGCCGCCAACAAGGACAGCGGGGTCTACGGCGACTCCCCGCAGGTCAAGTCCATGCGCGTCACCATCGAGGCGGGCATCAAGCTCTATGCGGCCCTTGCCGACTGGTCCGACTGGGCCCAGACCGTCCCGCCCGCCGACCCGCAGGACCGAGGCCGCGCCCGGAGCAGCCGGGCCTGCTGCCCGTGTCCGCATGCTCTGTCGGCTTCCTGACATTACCCGTTTTGGGTTACGCACCCTTCTGCGTCATTAGATTGAGATCACGCCATAAGGCGTGATCACGATGAAGTTCACCTAAGGGGTGATCCTGGTAATGAAGAAGTTCTTCACTGCCATCGGCGTCTTGGCGGCCGCGTTCGCGCTGTCGCTGTCCGCCGCGTTCTCGGCCGCCGCAGCGCCCACCGCTCCCGTCGACGTGCCGACGCCCGTGAAATCGCGGATCGAGAGCACGGCCGTCCCGGCCGTCGACGCCCCGGCCAGCGCAGTCGAGCCGCGCACCTGCAGGGCCCGCTTCACCGACGCCGTCAACCATCGCCGGCTCGGCGAGATCGGCGCCCCGATCCTCGAGGTCATCCCGGCCGACACCTGGGTCCCCGTCTCCTGCGCGCGAGCCATCGGCGGCGAATACACCGCATGCGGCCTCACCAGCGACTTCTGGATGGCGGTCTACTGGAACGGCGCCTGGGGCTACAGCGCCTGGGCCTGCGTCCAAGACTGGGAGTTCACCTCTTAGGACCCGAAACCCGAACGGCCGAAACGAAAAGGGCCGGGAAGCGCCGCAGCGCCTCCCGGCCCCTCGCATGTCGGAGCGGTCCCCTCAAGCGGTCAAGCGCAGCACGTTCCCGATGATCCGGTGCCCGTGCGCGCCCGCCGCGGTCAGGATCGACTCGGGGTGGAACTGCACCGCGAACCAGCGCTTCTGCGGGCGCCTCGATCGCCATGACCACCTCGTCGATCGCCGCGGTCGGCGCGAAATCGCCCTTCACCTGGTCGGACGTGGCGTACAGCGAGTGGTAGCGCGCCGCGGTCACCTCGTCGGGCAGCCCGTCGAACAGGCCCCCGCCGGTCACCTTCACGTTCCCGGGCTTGCCGTGGCTCGGCTCGTCCAGCAGCGACAGCGACCCGCCCGCGTGCTCGACCATCGCCTGGAGCCCCAGGCACACCCCGAACGCCGGCAGGCCCCGCCGCTCGAGCTCCTCGAGCAGCGCCGCCGTGCCGAAGTCGTTCGGCCGTCCCGGCCCGGGCGAGAGCACCACCAGGTCAGGGGCGGTCTCGCTCGAGCACCTCGGCCGCGTCGAAACCGAAGCCGCAGCGTGGTGACCTCGCAGCCGTGCTGGCGGAAGTAGTCGCCGAGGGTGTTCACGAACGAGTCCTCGTGGTCGACCAGGAGCACCTTGCGGCCGTCGCCCGCCGGGCCGCCCGCGACCTCGATCGGCTCGGGCACCGCCGCGGCCGCGCCGATCGCCGCCCGCCGCGGTCTCCAGCAGCGCCCACGCCTTCAACTGGGTCTCGCCCTCTTCGGCGGCCGGGTCGGAGTCGTACAGGAGCGTCGCGCCCGCGCGCACGCCGCGCACGCCGTCGCGGATCTGCGCCGTGCGCAGCGTCAGGCCGGTGTTCATCGAGCCGTCGAAGCCGACGAAGCCCGACCGCGCCGCCGTACCAGCGCCGCGGCGTGCGTCTCCTGGTCCTCGATGAACTGCATCGCCCAGGTCTTCGGCGCGCCGGTGACCGTCACCGCCCACATGTGGGTCAGGAACGCGTCGAGCGCGTCGAACTCCGGCCGCAGCCGCCCCTCGATGTGATCGACCGTGTGGATCAGCCGCGAGTACATCTCGATCTGCCGGCGGCCCATCACCTTCACGGTGCCGGGCACGCACACGCGCGCCTTGTCGTTGCGGTCCACGTCGGTGCACATCGTCAGCTCGGACTCCTCCTTCGCCGAGCCGATGCAGCGTGCGCGATCTGCGCGGCGTCGTGCAGCGCGTCGTCGCCGCGCGCGATCGTCCCCGCGATCGGGCACGTCTCGACGCGGTCGCCCGTGACCCGCACGAACATCTCCGGCGAAGCGCCGACCAGGTACTCGCCCTCGCCGAGGTTGAACAGGAACTCGTACGGCGCGGGGTTCGCCGTGCGCAGCCGCTCGTAGAACGCCGTCGGGCGAATCGCAGCGCCGCGTACATCTCGTGCCCGGGCACCACCTCGAACAGGTCGCCCGCCTTGAACTCCTGCTTCGCGCGACGCACCGTGTCGGCGTACACGCCCGGCACGCGGCCCGTCCGGGACCGACTCGGCCCGCACGTAGTCCAGCGACTCGGTCTCGCGCGACGCAGCCCCTCGTGGACGCGGCCGCCCAGAGAGAAGTCGTAGCGGCGCACCTGCGCGGTCTCGCGCTTGCGGTCGACCACGTAGATCTCGGTCGGCCAGGTGCAGCACCAGGTCGCGCGCGTCCGTCGCGCCGGTCCTTCGCGAACGGGATCGGCTCGAACTGGAAGGCCAGGTCGTAGCCGAACGCGCCCCACAGCCCGAGGTGCGGGTCGTCGCTCAGGCGGTCAGCCGCAGCACGTTCCCGATGATCCGGTGCCCGTGCGCGCCCGCCGCGGTCAGGATCGACTCGGGGTGGAACTGCACCGCGAACCAGCGCTTCGCGGGCGCCTCCATCGCCATCACGACCTCGTCGATCGCCGCGGTCGGCGCGAAGTCGCCCTTCACCTGGTCGGCCGTGGCGTACAGCGAGTGGTAGCGCGCCGCGACCACCTCGTCGGGCAGGCCGTCGAACAGGCCCCCGCCGGTCACCTTCACGTTCCCGGGCTTGCCGTGGCTCGGCTCGTCCAGCAGCGACAGCGAACCGCCCGCGTGCTCGACCATCGCCTGGAGCCCCAGGCACACCCCGAACGCCGGCAGGCCCCGCCGCTCGATCTCATCGAGCAGCCCCGCCGTGTCGAAGTCGTTCGGCCGTCCCGGCCCCGGCGAGAGCACCACCAGGTCAGGGGCGGTCTGCTCGAGGACCGCCGCGGCGTCGAACCCGAACCGCAGTGTCGTCACCTCGCAGCCGTGCTGCCGGAAGTAGTCGCCGAGAGTGTTCACGAACGAGTCCTCGTGGTCCACCAGCAGCACCTTGCGGCCGTTGCCCGCCGGGCCGCCCGCGACCTCGATCGGTTCGGGCACCGCCGCGGCCGCGCCGATGCCGCCCGCCGCCGTCTCCAGCAGCGCCCGCGCCTTCAAATGGGTCTCGGCCTCTTCGGCGTCGGGGTCGGAGTCGTACAGGAGTGTCGCGCCGGCGCGCACGCAGGCCACACCGCCGCGGATCTGCGCCGTGCGCAGCGTCAACCCGGTGTTCATCGACCCGTCGAACCCGACGAACCCGACCGCGCCGCCGTACCAGCGCCGCGGCGTGGTCTCCTGCTCCTCGATGAACCGCATCGCCCACGTCTTCGGCGCGCCGGTCACCGTCACCGACCACATGTGGGTCAAGAACGCGTCCAGCGCGTCCATGTCCTCCCGCAGCCGCCCCTCGACGTGGTCCACCGTGTGGATCAGCCGCGAGTACATCTCGATCTGCCTGCGCCCCAGCACCTTCACCGAACCCGGCACGCACACGCGCGCCTTGTCGTTGCGGTCCACGTCGGTGCACATCGTCAGCTCCGACTCCTCCTTCGGGGAGCCGATGAGCGCCGCGATCTGCGCGGCGTCGTGCAGCGGGTCCGACCCGCGCGCGATCGTCCCCGAGATCGGGCACGTCTCCACCCGGTCGCCCGTGACCCGCACGAACATCTCCGGCGACGCGCCCACCAGGTACTCGCGGTCGCCCAGGTTGAACAGGAACTCGTACGGAGCCGGGTTGGCCGTGCGCAGCCGCTCGTAGAACGCCGTGGGCGAATCGCACGCCGCGTACATCTCATGCCCGGGCACCACCTCGAACAGGTTGCCCGCCTTGAACTCCCGCTTGGCGCGGCGCACCGTGTCGGCGTAGACGCCCGGCACCGGCCCGTCCGGGACCGACTCGGCCCGCACATAGTCCAGCGAGTCCGTCTCGCGCCGCAGCCCCTTCGTGGACCGGTCGCCGAGGCTGAACTCGTAGCGGCGCACCTGCGCGGTCTCGCGCTTGCGGTCGACCACGTAGATCTCGTCGGCCAAATGCAGCACCAGGTCGCGCGCGTCCGCGGGCCGGTCCTTCGCGAACGGGATCGGCTCGAACTGGTAGGCCAGGTCGTAGCCGAACGCGCCCCACAGCCCCAGGTACGGGTCGTCGCATTTGAGCGCGTCGAGCACCACCCGCAGCGCCGAGAACGCCGTCGGCAGCTTCGACCGCAGCTCCTCGGGCACCCGCCCCGTCGGCGTCGGCACCTCCACGCGGACCTCGCCGTCAGAGCGCTCCACCGCCCCGACACCGGCGGCCTCCAGCGCCTCGGCGAGCACGTCCACCAGCAGGAACCCGCGGGCGTTCAGCTGTCGCACGGACACGCTGCGCCCGCGCGCCACGACCTCGAGCGACGGGTCGACATACGCGAGGTGATAGCGCGAATAGCGCCCCGGGTACTCCATGCCGCTCGAGAGCACCCCGCCGCGGCGGGACTCCACCTGCGCGACGATCGGCGTCAGATCGGGATCGTCGAGCTCGGCGACGGTGCGCTCGACCGTCACCCCAGCGGGTGTTAGGAACTTGGTCATCGGCCCTCTCAATGGGTCAAAGGTCCCGTCGCGAGGCGGCCGACCCCGGATACGACGAAGCGACCGCCTTCAAGACGGTCGCTTGCTCAGCTTGCACGCAAAAGCAGGACGCCGCCTCAGCGACGCCACCACCAGTTGCGTGCATGGATTCTCACAGGCCAGATACTACATGCCCGACCGGCAGGACCGTCACCGGTGCGCGCCGCCGACGCGCCGCGATCCGCCCACGATCTGCCCGCGAAACGCTGGCGACCTCGCCGAATATCGGCTCGCGAGCGCCGCCGCGCACGGTCTACACTTGCGGACAACAGCGTCGACCCGGCCATCACCGGCGAGCTTCCGGAAGAACCGGCCCCAGACTCCGAACGAGCCCGAGGCCCCAGTAGAACCGGACGGACGCGGCCCGTCACGCCGCCGAATCAAGCGGGCGCACCCAGTGCGCCAAGCGAGGTGGTACCGCGGGTCAGGCCCTCAAAAGCCGCGACTCGTCCTCGCACACCGAAGTCCGCAAGGTGTGTGAGGAGTCACCGGTCCCATGGCCTATCCACTCGACGACCCCGCGACGGGGCGTTCCCGCGAGCCCGAACCTGCCCGAAGTCGAACGCCGCGTGCTCGACTTCTGGACCAAGGACGACACCTTCGCCGCCTCCATCGAGGCCCGCCCCGCCGGCGACCACGGCGCGAACGAGTTCGTCTTCTACGACGGCCCCCCCTTCGCCAATGGCCTGCCCCACTACGGGCACCTCCTCACCGGCTACGTCAAGGACATCGTCCCCCGCTACCAGACCATGCGCGGCAAGCGCGTCGAGCGCCGCTTCGGCTGGGACACCCACGGCATGCCCGCCGAAGTCACCACCGAGAAGGAACTCGGCCTCAAATCCAAGGCCGACATCGAGGCCTACGGCGTCGACCGGTTCAACGCCGCCGCGAAGGCCTCCGTCCTCCAGTACACGAGCGAATGGGTCGACTACGTCACCCGCCAAGCCCGCTGGGTCGACTTCGAGAACGACTACAAGACCCTCGACCTCACCTACATGGAGAGCGTCATGTGGGCCTTCAAGACCCTCTACGACAAAGGCCTCGTCTACGAGGGCTACCGCGTCCTCTGGTACTGCTGGCGCTGCGAGACCCCCCTCGCCGCCACCGAGACCAAAATGGACGACACCTACCAGGACCGCCAGGACCCGGCCGTCACCGTCGGCCTCGACATCACCGACCGACGGCCCGCTCAACGGCGTCAAACTCCTGGTCTGGACCACCACGCCCTGGACCCTGCCGTCCAACCTCGCCGCCGCCGTCCACCCCGCCGTCGACTACGCCGTCGTCGAAGCCGAAGGCAGCCGCTACCTCCTCGCCGAGGCCCGCGTCGCCGCCTACGCCCGCGAACTCGGCGAAGCCCCCGAAGTCCTCGGCCGCTACAAGGGCGCCGACCTCGTCGGCGTGCGCTACAACCCGCCCTTCGACTTCTTCACCGGCCGCGAGAACGCCCACCAGGTGCTCACCGCCGACTACGTCACCACCGACGACGGCACCGGCATCGTCCACATCGCCCCCGCCTTCGGTGAAGAGGACAAACTCGTCACCGACGCCGCCGGCATCGAACCGGTCGTCCCCGTCGACAGCTCCGGCAAATTCACCGACGAGGTCCCCCCGTACGCCGGCGTCCACGTCTTCGAAGCCAACAAACTCATCATCAAGGACCTCAAGGAGACCCAGGCACTCCTGCGCCACGACACCTACAACCACAACTACCCGCACTGCTGGCGCTGCGGCTCCCCGCTGATCCAGCGGGCCCTCTCCGCGTGGTTCGTCGCCGTCACCCGGTTCCGCGACCGCATGGTCGAACTCAACCAGGAGATCGACTGGACCCCCGGCCACATCCAGGACGGCCAGTTCGGCAAATGGCTCGCCAACGCCCGCGACTGGAACATCAGCCGCAACCGCTTCTGGGGCTCGCCCATCCCCGTATGGGTCAGCGACGACCCCGACTACCCGCGCGTCGACGTCTACGGCTCCCTCGCCGAACTCGAACGCGACTTCGGCGTGGCCGTCACCGACCTGCACCGGCCCGGCATCGACAACCTGGTGCGGCCCAACCCGGACGACCCCACCGGGAAGTCCGTCATGCGCCGCGTCCCCGAAGTCCTCGACTGCTGGTTCGAATCCGGATCCATGCCGTTCGCGCAGGTCCACTACCCGTTCGAGAACGCCGACTGGTTCGAGCACCACTACCCCGGCGACTTCATCGTCGAATACACCGCCCAGACCCGCGGCTGGTTCTACACGCTGCACGTCCTCGCCACGGCCCTGTTCGACCGGCCCGCGTTCCGCACCGCCGTCGTCCACGGCACGCTGCTCGGCGAAGACGGCCAGAAGATGTCCAAGTCGCTGCAGAACTACCCCGACGTGCGGGAATCCTTCGCGTCCTACGGCTCCGACGCGGTCCGCTGGTCCCTCATGTCGTCCCCGGTCCTGCGCGGCGGCGACATGCCCGTCACCGAGAACGGCTTCCGCGACGCCGTGCGCCAGATCGTCCTGCCGCTGTGGAACGTGTGGTACTTCTACACGCTCTACGCCGGCGCCGCCGGCTACGAGGCCACGCCCGAGCAGGCGCGGCGGACCGCGCTGGCGAGCGAGCACCGCCTCGACAAGTACCTGCTGGCGAAGACGCAGGAACTGGTCGCGTCGATGACCGAGACGATGGACGACTACGACCTCGCGGGCGCGACCGCCGCGTTCCGCTCCTACCTGGAGAGCCTCACCAACTGGTACGTGCGCCGCTCGCGCGACCGGTTCTGGGAGGGCGACGAGGCCGGATTCGCCACGCTCGCAACGGCATTGAAGACCGCCACCGAGGTGGCCGCGCCGCTGCTGCCGATGGTCGCCGAGGACATCTGGCGCGGCCTCACCGGCGGCCGCTCGGTGCACCTCGCCGACTGGCCGGACGCCGACGACCTGCCCGCCGACCACGCCCTGGTCAAGGCGATGGACGCCGTGCGCGAGATCGCCTCCGTGGGCCTGTTCATGCGCAAGGCCCGCAAGCTCCGGGTGCGCCTGCCCCTGGCGAAGGTCACCGTCGCCACCGGGCACGCCGAGCGCCTCGCGCCCTTCGCGGACCTGCTCAAAGACGAGCTGAACGTCAAGGCCGTCGAGTTCGACTCCGACGTCAGCGCCTACTCCAAGTCCGACCTGAAGCTGGTCCCGCGCGTGCTCGGGCCCCGCCTCGGCAAGGACGTGCAGCGGGTCATCAAGGCCGTCAAGACGGGCGACTGGTCGGTCGAGGACGGCACGGTCACCGCCGGCGGCGTCGCCCTGGAGGACGGCGAGTACGAACTGACCATGGTCGCCGTCGACGCCGAGCACACCGAGGCCCTGCCGAACGGTGCCGGCGTCATCGTGCTCGACACCGAGGTCACGCCCGAACTCGCCGCCGAGGGCCTGGCCCGCGACGTCGTTCGGGTGATCCAGCAGGCCCGCAAGGACGCCGACCTCGACGTCTCCGACCGCGTGTCGGTCGTCGTGGACGCCGTCGGCGACGTGCAGGCCGCCATCGAAGCCCACCGCGGCTTCGTCCAGGCCGAAACGCTCGCCCTGGAACTGACCTTCGGCGCCCTCGGCGACGAAGCGACCAGCGGCGAAGCCGGAGAAGCCACGGTCAAGGCCGCAGTCACCAAGCATCTAGGCCAAAGAACAACAGGGCCCGGCGACCAGGTCGCCGGGCCTCTTTGTCGCTGCGGTCGTGCATTCGAGGATCAGCCAAGCCGACCCGCGAACGACGGAGTATCGATAGCCTGGTGGCTAGGTCATTTTCAACGCGGGACCAAGAGTGGCGGCGATTTTGCCGAGCGCAGTTGACCGAGCGCAATCGACGCGATTGGCCGAGTTTCACCCATCTCATCGGGGAGCGGCGTTCCCTATCGAGTGCTTGATCAACAAGCCGAAACCGGACGCCCAGGACCATACCGATACGAGACCTTCCCAGCGCTAGTTTCCCAATCCGGGTCTCGGAATCCTTTCGGGGGCAGACCATGCGGAACGAAAAGAAGTTGGCACTGATCGCCGGACTCCTCGCTTGCGCTTTGGCCGGAATGGCCGGATGTGGTCAGGACGGCGATGACTCCGGCATCGCTGACAGGACATCTGCGCCCGCCGTCTCACCGACGCCGCAGGAGACCATCGAACCGTCGACCCCATTCGAAAGGCCCACTGCGTCGCCCACTCCTCCAGAAGAGCCGACTGACGAGGAGACTACCGACAGAGGAGACGACCGAACCGGAATCGACCGAACCGGAATCGACCGAACCGGAGACGACTCTTGAGGAACCGGCTCCGCCAGAAGAGGCCCCCGTATCCGGTGTATTCGGCGACACCGTCAGCTATGACGATGGAATATCGTCACCGTCGATCGCCTCGCGAGTTCAGCCCGAGCGAGACCGCGGCATTCGAAGAGGCTCCGAGTTATATGCGCTTCTCGATCACAGTGGCCAATGACGGCGATCAGCCGCTCGACTTGACGCTCTTCACCAACACCGCGCAGAGTGGACAAAGCAGGCGAGCGAAGTGTTCGACACTCAGCAGGGCTGCAGGAGCCGAGCGCGGGCTGCAGCCCGGCCGCTCGGTCTTCCTGGGGGCGGCTCCCGTGTGGAGGACCCGAACGACATCGTACTCCAGCTCAGTCCGTCCTTTGATCACGAATATGCAGTCTTCAGCTCGGACTGACCGACGCCGCTAGGCGTCCAGGCTCGACTTGTTCCGGCGCCGGTCAATGGAGCGGCGTCGTCCACTTCACGAGCGTGTTCGCGATTTCGCCGACCTCATGATCACCTTGCGCCACCGCCCGCATGAACTCGTCGCCCGCTTCCGGCGACGGCGGTTTCAGGTTATACCCGTTCAGGCCGTACATCTGCTTGGCCGCGACATACCCCAACCGCTTGTTGCCGTCGACCAGCGCGTGGTTGCGGACCAGGGAGTGCAGCAGCGCGGCGACCTTCTCGTGCAGAGAGGGGTTCGCCTCGACGCCGAGTTGCCTGGGCGGGCCAGAGCCACTCAGCTGCCCCAGTCCCGCACCGGCGAGGCTTTTGCCCGGTCACCGTGATGGCGATCTTTCCAAATGTCTATTTTGAGATAGTCGATCATTTGGCGAGTCGGTTCAGCAGCTCGCGGTCTTCTTCGAGCGTGCGGGCCAGCAGCTCGTCGAAGCGGCGCTGGCGCTCGGTCAGGAACACATGAACCGCTTCCGTGACCAGGTCGTGCTTGGAGCGGCGTTCCTTCGCGGCCCGCTCGGTGAGCAGGCGGTCGTCTTCTTCTGAGAGTCGCAAAGTCATGGCCATACCGTAATGCTACCTCGTGATACCACGCGGTATCACGAGGTTTTCCCTGTTCGTGGGCGTGTCGTATTTTCACGAACGGCGGCACCCGGCGACCACTGGTCGCCGGGTGCCGCCGTTCGGTGCAGGTGTCCGTCTACGACATGTAGCCACAGATCTTCCAGGCTTCGGCTTCCTTGACCACGTCGATGGTCTCGTCTGTGGTCTCGCCGTCCTGGTCATCGAGACCTCGACGGTGGCGGTGTCGCCGTCCTCGGTGACCTCACCGATCTCGTAGGACCAGTCCTCGGCAGCGCGAGGTCCTCGCCGCCCGCGGCCATGGCCTCTTCGATCTCCTCGGGGCTCATGCCCTCGAACGCCGCGCCCATACCCTTGATGGCGGCCACGTCTTCCGCGCAGAAATACTCGTCGGCGGCGTCGGCCGCGCCGTCGAAGTCCCCTTCGGAGGCGGCGTTGAAGACGTCCTCGACACCGTTGTCGAGGAAGTTCTCGACCGCGCCTTCGGGGGAGTCGGAGCCGCCGCAGGCGGCGAGGGCCAGGAGGCGGCGAAAGTGCCCCCGAGGAGCGACGGTGGCGCGGCGGGCACGGCGGGGCATCATCTCAGTGTTCATGGGTTCCAATCAGATAGGGATTCCCTCGCAGCCCCGTGGTGGCAGGGCCGAAGGCCGGTATGGGCCCGGCCCCGGGAACAGCGTCCACATTAGCGACGCACTGCAAACCGACGGCAACGTTGCCGCGAACGCCGCAGGGCCGGCGCGCTAATCCAGGTCGGGCCACCAGGTCTGGTCGGCGCCATGTAGTGGAAGGCCGTTCGGACCTCGGCTTCGTCGATGTTCTTCAGGCGCGCCCAGGCTTTTCGGTAGACCTTGAGTTGGAGGGCGGCGTGCTCGGCCGCCTCGCCCGTCGGAGGGCGGCCGGTCTTCCAGTCGACGATGTCGTAGCCGCCGTTGGCGCCATGGAAGACCGCGTCGATGCGGCCCCGCACGATCGTGCCCTCGTAGGCGATGACGAACGGGACCTCCTGGGCGGCGATCCGGCGCTTCGCCCACTGCGAGTTGCGGAACGCGTCCTTCAGGCGGTTCAGGTCCGCATCGGGCCCGACCGTGTCGGAGGCGCCCGGCAGGTCGGCCGGGTCGAACAGGGTGCCGCCGCCGAAGAACTCCTCCACCCACGCATGGAACTCCGTGCCGCGCTGCGTGGCCGGGCGCGGCGGGACCGGCATCGGGCGGCGGCGTTCGGCCGCGAAACCCTCCTCGTCGGACCGCATCGCCATGAGCTGCGAGGTCGAGAGCCGACTCGGGCGGGGAAGCCGCACCACGCCCGATTCGCGCTCGTCCCGTTCAGCCAGCAGGAGTTCGGCCTCCTCCTGCCAAGCGCGCGCCAGCGGGCCCTCTTCAGCGGGTCCTGGGCGCGCCCAGCACCAGGTCCGCCGCCTCCGCGAACGCCGCCTGCCGCGAACCCAAGGGCGCCTTGCTCGGCCACTCGGCGGTGCGCGCCTGGTCCTCGAGCGGGTTCGACGGACCCGAGTCGGCCCACACCGGTGCTCCGGGCCCGCGGCACGCGCCTCGTTCAGATACGGCGCCGGCTTGCGGGACGCCCCCGCTCGGCGTCCCACCAGTACCCGCTCGCCAGCAGCGCCTGCCTCGCGCGGGTCAACGCCACGTACGCCAGGCGGCGCTCCTCCTCCAGCCGCGCCTCCCCGTCGTCGCGCTTGAACTCCGCCACCGCCCTTTTCACCTCCGACAGGGACCGTGGCGTCGTCCAGGTACAGGACCGGCAGGTTCTCGGCGTCGCCGCGCAGGCCGTACGGCAACCGCGCCGCGTCGCTCACCCACGTCGAGTCGCGCTTCACCGAGGTCGGCAGGATCCCCTCGCACAGGCCCGGCACCGCGACCACGTCCCACTCCAGGCCCTTCGCGGCGTGCACCGTCATCAGCTGCACCACCCCGCCCGCCGGATTCGCGCCCTCCACGACCAGGCCCCGCTCGCGCTCCGCCGCGGACTCCAGATACGAGAGGAACCCGGGGATGCTCGCCCCGCTCGTGTCGTTCTCGTACGACGCCGCGATGTCCATGAACTCATCCAGATTCGACAGGTCGCCGTGGTGGAGCATCACCTCGACGTCGAGGCCCGTATGCGCGATCACGTCGCCCACCACATCGGGGAGGCTCTGCCCCAAGCGGCTGCGGATCCAGCTCAACTCCTCGTGAAGCTGCGCGAACCGGAGGTACCCGAGGGTCGAGAACTGCTCGGCCGGACCGGGATCGGCCAGAGCGTCGGCCAGCGACGCCTCGGCCTCCCGCCCGCGTCCGGTTCGAAGCCCCGCGAGTCGGGGGCCAGCTCGCGCGCCCGCGCCCACAGCGCCGGCGATGTCGCGCGGCCCGATGCGCCACCGGTTCCCGGCCAGCAGCCGCATGAGCGAGGGCCCGTTGGTCGGATCGGCCGCGGCCCTGAGCATCGCGACGGTTTCGGCCACCTCGGGATGGTAGAGGAGGCCCGAGCGAGCCGACGACCTCCACGGGCAGCCCGGCGGCGGTCA
The DNA here is from genome assembly GCA_963740955.1 of uncultured Actinomycetota bacterium. GTDB lineage: Bacteria > Actinomycetota > Actinomycetes > Mycobacteriales > Micromonosporaceae > Glycomyces. The sequence goes on along the minus strand of CAVUGC010000019.1, from coordinate 252,214 downwards.
GCGCCCGGTGCAGGGCCGGGATCTGGCGGCGCTTGCGGATGAGGACGGCGGCCGACGTCTTCCCGTCCCCGTCCGGCCGCCAGACCTCCATGGAGGTCCGGATGACCGGAGGTTCGCGGCGATCCACTCGGCCTCGTCCGCGACCGTGAGGTGCATGGCGGCTCGACCAGGCCCTTGCCGTCGTCGCCCGCTTCGAGCGGCCGGATGTCGCCCGCGCGCAGCGGCTCGGAGACCGGGTTGGCGACGGCGAGGATCTCGGCCCGGTTGCGCCACGACTTCGTCAGCTCGACCCGCGCGGCGGTCGCCCTGCGGGCGTGGGGAAGTCGGTGGGGAACCGCAGCAGCGTGCCGGCCGAGGCGCCGCGCCAGGAGTAGATCGACTGGTTCGGGTCGCCCACGGCCGTCACGGGATGGCCGCCGCCGAACAGGTCGCGCAGCAGCGCCACCTGCGAGTACGAGGTGTCCTGGTACTCGTCGAGGAGGACGACGCGCCAGCGTTCGCGTTCGGTCCTGATGATCTCGGGCGCGCCCGCGACCAGCTGCGCGGCCAGCGAGAGCTGGTCGGCGAAGTCCATGACGCCGAGCTCGCGCTTGCGCCGGTCCCAGGACTCGACGAGCGGCAGCAGCTGCTCGCGCTTGAGCCGCAAGGACATCAGGGCCCGGAACTGGTCGTTCAACTTCGCGAGCCCTGGCGCTCGGCGAGCATCTCGTCGAGCTCGCGGTCGAACGCGCGCAGGTCGTCGCCGTCGCGCAGGTGCTCGGCGAGCTGCCCGGCGAGCTGGAGCACCTGCTCGGTGACCCTGTCGACGCTCACGTCGAACTCGCTCATCTGGCCGTCCCACGCGCACACCAGGTCCCGCGCGAGCTGCCAGCGGCCCGTGTCGGTGATGACCCGCGTCCCCGGCTCGATGCCGATCCGCAGGCCGTGCTCGGCGACGAGGCCCCCGGCGTACGCGTTGTACGTCGAGACGGTCGGTTCGCCGTGCAGCTCGGCGAGTTCGGGGATCGACTCGGTGAGGCGCCGCAGCTTGTCGCGGACGCGGGCGGCGAGTTCGGCCGCGGCTTTGCGGGTGAAGGTGAGGCCGAGGATGTGCTCGGGCCGGGCCACGCGGTTGGCGATGAGCCACACGACCCGGTCGGCCATGGTCGTGGTCTTGCCCGAGCCGGCGCCGGCGATGACGAGCATCGGGTCGGGCCCGGCCTCGATCACCGCTGCTGCTCGTCGGTCGGTGTCGGGCGGGCCGAGCCGGTTGGCCAGGCCGACGGCCCTGTAGCCTGCCCTGTGCCGCCCTATTCATCGGTCACCTGCCGTCCCTCGTCCGCGATCGGGCAGCAGTGCTTCACCGAGCAGGTGTCGCATTTGCTGGTGCTGCGGGCCTCGAAGACCGGTCCGGCCATGCGGTTCGCGGTGTCGGCGACGAGCCGCCGCGCCCAGTCGGGGTTCTCGGCCTCGCCGAGCGGTCCCTGGGCGACCGACCGGGTCGACGTCTTGTTGTCCACATTGGGGTAGACGAGTTCGGCCCCGCCCGGCTGCGAGCCCTCCTCGAACGCGCCCTCGGCGACCGCGAGCTGGTAGGCGCCCAGCTGCGGGTGCTGCTCCACTTCGCCCTTGGTGGGCGCGTTCTTGCCGGTCTTCAGGTCGACCACGTACAGGCGGCCCTCACTGTCGCGCTCGAGCCTGTCGATCTGGCCCGACATGACGACCTCGACGCCGGGCGGCCCGAGCTCGAGCTTGACGCGGAAGGACCGCTCGGCCCCGATGAGCTCCCTGCGGTTGGCGCGAGCCACCGCGCGAACCGCTCGACCGCGCCGGAGACGCGGCGGCGCTGCTGCTCGGCGTGCCAGGGCGCTTCGAACGGGAGCCGGTCGAAGTGCTCGCCGACGACCTGCTCCATGACCTGCGCGGGGTCGGCGGCCGGGGCGACGGTGACGGCTTCGGCGGCGGCGTGCAGGAGGGTGCCGAGATGGCGGGGGAGCAGGTCACCGGAGTCGGCGCCGTGCGATTCGAGGACCCACCGCAGCCCGCACTGCTGGGTCATCTCCACTTGGGACGGCGAGATCTTGATCGTCTCGCCGGCGAGGGTGAGGGCGCGTTCGTCCGAGATCTCGGCCAGGCCCCACCATTTGGCCGGGTCGGCGCCGGGAACGCCCTGCTCGGCGAGTGTGCGCAGGCCCGCCGCTGCGGCGTCCCGTTCGCGGTGGCCGGAGTCGACCACGGCTTCGCGCAGGCGCGCGGTGAGCGACGCCAGGCTCAGCGGCCGTCCGCGGCGCGGCGCGGCCTGGGGTTCGACGCCGAGTTCGGCGCAGAACCGGCTCGGCTGGGCGTCGTCGGAGTCGACGGCGGTCACCAGCAGCCGCACGCGAGCCCTGGTGCAGGCGTTGTAGAACAGGCGGCGCTCCTCGTCGAGGAGCTGCGCGACCTGGTCGACGTCGGCCCGGCCGTCGAGCACGTCGACGAGCGCTTCGGCGCCGAGGAGCGAACCGCGGAGCCGCAGGTTGGGCCACACGCCCTCCTGGGCTCCGGCGACGATCACGAAATCCCACTGCCGCCCGTGGGCGGCGTGCGCGGTCGTGAGGGTCACGGCGTCGCCGAGTTCGGCCCGGGCGGAGAGGAAGTCGCCGGGAAGCTGCTGGTGGAGCACGTGTTCGCAGAAGACCTCGGCGCCCGCGCCGGGCTGCTTCAGCTCGTAGTCGGCCGCGAGGTCGAACAGGGCGATCACGGCGTCGAGTTCGGCGTCGGCCCGCTGCGCCCGCCGGTCGGAGGACAGCGCGCGCCGCTTCAGCCGCTCGCCCAGCGAGGAAGCCTCCCACACCGTCCACAGGGTCCCGGTGATGCCGCGGCCCGCCCGCGCGGCGGTGAAGAGCGCGTCGAGCTTCCTCGCGGGCCGGCCCAGTCCTCTTCGGGCAGTGCCGCGATCTTCTCGGGCGCGGCGAGGGCCTCCACGAGCAGGTCTGAGCCGGGCGAGAAGTCGTCCGCGGCGACGGCGAGGCGCCGCAGCTCCTGGCGCAGGCGCCGTTCGGCGAACGGGTCGGCCCCGCCGAACGGCGAGTGCAGGAGCCCGGCCGCGGTGGTCTCGTCGAGCCGTTCGGGACCGCGCCCGACCAGCACGAGGTGCAGCAGGTCGCGCACCGTCGGGTGCGCCGGAAGCGGCACGTCGTCGGCGGCCTGGCGCGTCGGCACCCCCGCGTGCTGCATGGCGCGGCGCAGCTGCGGGATCGCCGAAGCCGATTTGACGATGACGGCCATGTCCCCGTAGGCGATGCCGTCGAGCAGGTGCGACCGGCGCGCGATGTCGGCGATGTAGACGGCCTCGCGGGTGGGCGAGGGCAGGTACACCACGTCGGTGCGGCCCGCCTCCTCGGACGCGGTGCCGCGCCCCCGGTCCTTGTCGGAGCCGCGCAGCCGCCGCGAGAGCGTCACGGTCGCCGCCAGCGGCGCGAGCGCCACGGTGTGCGTGTCCGCCAGCTGGATGACCGGGGCTTCGCCGCCGCCCGATCCGGTGAACCGGAACGGGAAGTCGCGCACCGATTCGGGGTCGCCGCCCTGGTAGCCGAACACGGCCGCGTCGGGCGTGCCGGCCGCGACCAGGTTCGCGCCCGCTCCGGCGAGGAGTTCGAGCAGCATGAGGTGCGCGGGGGTCGCGTCCTGCAGGTCGTCCACGAAGACCCAAGCGGGCCTGGGGAACAGCGCGGGGTCGGCGCGCAGCGCGGCGGCGGCGGCGCGCACGATCTCGGCCGAGTCGTACAGGGCGCTGGAGAGCGACTGGATCGCGAGCGTGGTGACGTACCGGTCGTAGAAGGCCGCGGCGGCGACCCATTCCGGGCGGTCGTTCTCGATGCCGAGCCCCGAGAGGCTCGGCCAGTCGAGGCCGCGCTCCCCGCAGCGCAGCACCAGGTCGCGGAGCTGCTGCGCGAACGCGTAGGTGCGCACCGCCTCGTCGAAGCCTTCGGGCCAGCCGAAGTCCTCGCCTTCCAGCATCGACCTGATGAGCGCGTCCGCTTCGGGCCCGGTGAGCAGGCGCGGCTCGTCCCGCCCTTCGGCGACGGCCGAGGCCCGCAGGAGCGCGAACGCGAAGGCCGCGAACGTGAACACGCCGACCTCGGAGGCCGAGCGCCCGGCGGTGGCCGCGTTCAGGCGCGAGCGCAGGTGCGCGGTGTCCTGGCGGCGCAGGCCGAACACGAGGATCGAGGCCGGATCGACCCCGGACTCGACCTTCGCAGCGACCGCCCGCAGGAGCGCCTCGGTCTTGCCGGTGCCCGGTCCGCCGCGCACGAGCAGCGGTCCGGAGGCGTGCTCGACCACCGCCTGCTGCCGGGCGTCGAGGTCGAAACTCGACTCGGTCTCGGCGGGCGGATCGGTGAACTCATACCGAAGGTCGGACACGCACCCTATGGAACCACGGGCGAACGACAATCCGAACGACCGTGCGCCGTTGCGGGCGGGCCTCACGTTTCCGCGGCGGGCGTTCACTCTTTCGGGGGGATTCGGCGGCCGGGCGGGCTTGGGGCCCGATTTCTTGTCGGACCCCCCGGCGACGATTGACGCAGGCCGGTCGGCCCCCGGGTGGGTGGGGTAGGTGGTTCGGCGGTCTTGCTTCAGGCTTTGCGGTCTTGCGCTCCGGCGGCCGTGAGATCCGGTTTCGGACATGCCGCGCGGGGCCGGAGACTCGGCTCCCGCCCCGCGCGACTTCCTGGTTTCCCTTGCGAGTCAGCTTCTTCGGATCAATTGAAGTGCAGGTTCCGGCGGCGCAGCCCCAGGTAGCCAGAACCCCGCGAGCGCGGCGGCCACGCCGTCAGCACGATGAGCGCGGCGCCACGAGAAGTCCTCGGCCGGGTAGTTGCCGAGGTGGTCGAACGGCGAGATCGCCATCGCCCATTCCGGCAGGTTCAGCATGGCGCCGAAGTAGACCACGAGGAGCGTCCAGGTCCAGGCCAGCCACCGCAGCCAGCCCGCTCGCGGCAGCCAGGCGAAGGCCGCGAACACGAAGGCGATGAGCGCCCAGATCGCAGGGAGCTGCACGAGCGTGCCGGCCATGATCTTCCCGAACAGGTCGCGGTCCCCCGAGGCCCCGCCCGCGGCGAGCCCCAGGCCCGCAACGAGGTTCGTGAGCGTGGCCGTGAACATCGCGGCGGGCAGGTACGAGCCGGGCCAGGCGCTGCGGGACACCGGCCCGGCGGCGATCAACTCGCCCCTGCCGCCGGTCTCCTCCTTGCGGCCGCGGCCGATGACGAGCACGCCGAACAGGGCCGCGACGATCGCGTTGATCGAGATGAACGTCGTGGCGAAGCTGAGTTGGATCGTGGCGCCGCCCCGGTCGAGGATCTCGCTTCTGCGCCTGCGAGAGGCCGTCGGCGAAATCGTCCGCGCCGCCGATCACCGACCCGTACGCGAGGCCCAGCAGCAGGAGCGTGATCACGCCGGTCCAGATGAGGCCCCGCGTGAGCCGGAACGTCAGCGCACCCGCGCTCTTCAGTCCCGGCTTCGCCTCGGCCCGGCCCCGGCGGGCGCGCGAGCATGCCCTGGCCGAAGTCCCGGTGGGAGACCAGCGTGAACGAGATCCACACGGCGGCCACCGCGACCGCCGCGGCGACGAGGAGCGGCCACCAGCGCTGTTCGGGCGTGAAGGCGTACGTCAGCTGCGACCAGCCGATGGGCGAGAGCCAGGTGGCCCAGGTGTCCTCGGCGTTCCCGGCGCCGGCGAAGAGCACCGACAGCGCCGAGCGCGGCCAGGCCGAACCCGGTCGCCGTCGACCCGTTCTCGCTGAGCTGCGCGGCGATCGCGGTGAGGCTCGCGAAGACGATGCCGATCGCGGTGTGCGCGGCCCCGAAGAGCAGTGCGCTGGTCCCGTCGCCGCCGTCGAGTCCGGCGGCGGCGAGCGCCAGGAGCGCGCCGAGGAGCGACTGCGGCGATGACGCTGAGCTGCAGCGCCGCGGCCAGGTCGGCGCGGCGGCCGATCGGCAGGGACCGGATCACCTCCGAGCGGGAGGTCTCCTCGTCGGCGCGGGTGAGCCGGGTGACCAGCAGGACGAACATGACGGCGGTCATCGCGCCGGTCCACAGGAGCATCCGGTGGGTGAACAGGGCGCCGATGCTGTCGGCGTAGGCGTTGACGTACTCGATGGGGCCGCTCATGGAGAGCATCGCGGGGGAGCTCATGGTGGCGGCGAAGCCCGCGCGCTCGGCGGCGGTCTGGTACTGGTCGACGAGGACGGGGATGGTCATCCAGGTGAATCCGGCGATGCCGGCGATCCACCAGAACAGGAACAGGCGCGAGCGGCGGGCCTGGAACCGCAGGAGCTTGCCGGTGCCGGCGAGCGTGCCCAGGCCGTCCTCGATCTCCGCTGCCGCGGTGGTCATGACCGGTTCCCTTCACCGTTGGGGACGCCCGAGGCGGCGAGTTCGTCGCCGTAGAAGCGCAGGAAGATCTCTTCCAGTGACGGCGGCTCGCAGGTGAGGCCCGCGACGCCGGCGACGGCGAGCTGCGCGAGCACGTCGTCGAGCGCGGAGGTGTCGACGCTGCATTCGATCTCGAGCCCGTCGATCTTGAGGTCGTGCACGCCGTCGTGGTCTTCGAGGCCGCGCACGGGGTTCTTGAGGGTGGCGCGCAGGCGCGAGCGCGAGAAGTGGCGCATCTCGGCGAGGGTGCCGGTCTCGACGATGACGCCCTTGCGGATGATGCTCACCCGCTCGCACAGGGCCTCGACCTCGCTCATGATGTGGCTGGAGAGGAGCACGGTGCGGCCCGGCGGCGGCGGCCTCCTTGACGCATTCGTTGAAGACCGCGCCCATGAGCGGGTCGAGCCCGGAGGTGGGCTCGTCGAGCAGGAGCAGGTCGACGTCGGCGGCGAACGCGGCGACGAGCGCGACCTTCTGCCGGTTGCCCTTGGAGTAGGAGCGGCCCTTCTTGCGCGGGTCGAGGTCGAAGCGTTCGAGCAGTTCGTCGCGCTTGCGCTTTGTCGACGCCGCCGCGCAGGCGGCCGAGGAGGTCGATGGTCTCGCCGCCGGTGAGGCCGGGCCAGAGGGCGACGTCGCCGGGGACGTAGGCGAGGCGCCGGTGGAGGTCGGCGGCGTCCTTCCAGGGGTCGGCGCCGAAGAGTTCGGCGCGGCCCTCGTCGGAGCGGAGCATCCCGAGGAGGACGCGGATGGTGGTGGACTTCCCGGCGCCGTTCGGGCCGAGGAAGCCGTGTGTCTCCCCTTGGGCCACTTCGAGGTCGAGGCGGTCGAGGGCGGTCACGTGGCCGAAGCGCTTGACCAGGTTCTTCAGTGCGGATCACTGCGTTCATGACGCTCAAGCTATCACAGTTTTCATGAATTTGTGAAACTTATGTCGTGTCAAGATAACATCAAGATCCGATCAGGCGGACGGCGAAGGGGAACGATGGAAGAGCACACCGAAGAGCGCAAGGCCCTGCTGGAGTACGTGGAGCGGTTCGCCGCGATCCTGCATCGCCAGCGGCATGCAGCGCATGTCGGCGCGCGTCTTCACCTACATCCTCGTGGACGACGCCGAGACCTACACCGCCGCCGAGATCGCCGAAGGACTGGCATCAGCCTCGCCGCCGTCTCCGGCGCCGTGCGCGAACTCCTCGGCCGCCGGCTGCTCATCGAAGGGCCGCCGCGCCTCCACCCGCGCCGACGTCTACCGCCTCCACGACGACGACATCTGGGGCTCGATCATGCTCGACCGCGGCCCGACTTCCTCGACCGCTACCAGCGACACCGCGATCATCGGCATCGAGACCCTCCCGGAGGGCCCGGCCGCGACCGGCTCATCCAGACCGCCGCGTTCATGGAGTTCATGAAGACGGAGATGGCCGTGATGCGCGACACGCTGGAACGACTCGCCGCGAGGAACTGTGCGCCGCCTACGTGGAGCGGCGCCGAAGCGCGCCGCCGCGATAGTGACGTGTCCGGCAGGTCCGGTATGCTGCAACCCTGACCGCCCCGATCAGACGAACCCTGGAGGAATCCGACGTGGCCGACGACACCAGCCGCTCCGACGCGGATGCGACCGCTGACAAGGGTCGTCCCACGCGCAAGCAGGGCGAGAAGACCGCCGAGCGCAATCCCTTCAAGAAGCTCGGCCGCTTCCTCAAAGAGGTCGTCGAGCAGCTGCGCAAGGTCGTCTACCCGACCCGCCGCCAGCTCGTCACCTACTCCGATCGTGGTCCTCGTCTTCGTCGGCATCATGATGGCGTTCATCGGCGGGCTCGACCTGCTCTTCGGCGACCTCATCCGCCGCGCCTTCGGCGCCGGCTCCTAGCTCCTCTTCCACTCCACCCGCCCGCCGCGCGGCCGGGCGGATTGCGTGACCTGCGCCGGTTCGCCGGTGCCTGAGGCGCGTCGCAGTCCGGAGCGGCTACCCTTGTGGTTATGACGCGCGCCGGTCCCGCCGGCGCGCGACTTCACAGGCGGGGATCGCCGTATCCGAGAAGCCGGTCGCGAAACCGCTCTCATCATCGAGAAATCAGCCCAGCACCCCGCCGTTGCGGGGTCGAGCCGGAATGAGAGTTGAGCGTGTCTGAGTTCGACGAGGCCCTGAAGAACGAGGTCGCGGCGCAGGCTGCCGCGGCGCAGGTCGCGGACGTCGACGCGGAGCCGGAGATCGACGAGGACGAGGCTGCCGGCAACGGCGAGCCCGAGGTCGACCCGGCAGAGGCGCTGCGCGCCAAGCTGCGCTTCGCGCCCGGCGAGTGGTACGTGCTGCACTCCTACGCCGGCTTCGAGAACCGGGTGCGCTCGAACCTGGAGAACCGGATCCAGTCCTTCGACATGGAGGACTTCATCTACCAGATCGAGGTCCCCACCCACACCGAGGTGGAGATCAAGAACGGCAAGCGCTCCAAGGTGGAGGCCAAGGTCTTCCCCAGCTACGTGCTCGTCCGCATGGAGATGACCCCGGAGTCCTACTCGGTCGTGCGCAACACGCCCGGCGTGACCGGCTTCGTCGGCGTGGTCGACCGCACCGACCGTCCCAGCCCGCTCCCGCTCGACGAGGTCATCCAGTGGCTGCTCCCGCCGGAGCAGAAGCCCAAGGACGAGTCCGCCGCCGAGGGTTCCGGCTCGGCGACGTCGACATCAAGGTCGACTTCACCGAGGGCGAGTCCGTCACCGTCGTCGACGGCGCCTTCGCCTCCATGCCGGCCACGATCTCCGAGATCAACGCCGAGCAGCAGAAGCTCAAGGTGCTCGTGTCGATCTTCGGCCGCGAGACCCCGGTGGAGCTCAACTTCAACCAGGTCTCGAAGCTCTAGGCCGAGGTCCGCAGCGGCCTCGCGGCCTGCTGCACAGCTCACATACCTCCCTCCAGGCCACTGCCGGTCCGGCAGGTACCCTGGAGAGGTTGCGCGCCTGCTCACGCTGGTGCGCACGTAAGGCAGGGGGAATCCCTGCAAAGCCCAGGAAGAGAAGGACACGATGGCTCCCAACAAGAAGGCCGTTGTGACGTTCAAGCTGGAACTCGCGGGTGGCCAGGCCACTCCGGCTCCGCCGGTGGGTCCCGCCCTCGGCCAGCACGGCGTCAACATCATGGAGTTCTGCAAGGCCTACAACGCGGCCACCGAATCCCAGCGCGGCGAAGTGCTGCCCGCTGAGATCACGGTGTACGAGGACCGTTCGTTCACGTTCGTCCTCAAGACCCCGCCGGCCGCCAAGCTCCTGCTCAAGGCCGCCGGTGTCGCCAAGGGCTCGGGCGAGCCCCACCGCGTCAAGGTCGGCAAGGTGACCCAGGCCCAGGTGCGCGAGATCGCGGAGAAGAAGCTCCCCGACCTGAACGCCAACGACCTCGACGCCGCGTCGCTCATCGTCGCCGGCACCGCCCGTTCGATGGGCATCACGGTCGAATAGGCACCGCCGAATAGGCACGGTCGAAAGCCAAGCCTGAACGTCAGCCGGCCCCGCCGGCGCAAACCCAGTGGCAGGACGCGCGCCCGTCCTCACCACGACATCCGAAGGATGGAACATGAAGCGCAGCAAGAAGTACACCGACCTCGCCAAGAAGGTCGACCGCCAGCAGCTCTACGCGCCCGCCGAGGCGACCGGACTCGCGAAGGAGACCTCGCCGACCAAGTTCGACGCCACCGTTGAGGTGTCGCTGCGACTCGGCGTCGACCCGCGTCAGGCCGACCAGCTGGTCCGCGGCACCGTCTCCCTGCCCCACGGCACGGGCAAGACCGTCCGCGTCATCGTCTTCGCCGAGGGCGACAAGGCCGAGGCCGCCGTCACCGCCGGTGCCGACGAGGTCGGCTCCGACGAGCTCGTCAAGCGGATCTCCGAAGGCTGGCTCGACTTCGACGCCGCCGTCGCCACGCCCGACCAGATGGCCAAGATCGGCCGCATCGCGCGGATCCTGGGCCCGCGCGGTCTCATGCCGAACCCGAAGACCGGCACCGTCACTCCCGACGTCGCCAAGGCCGTCACGGAGATCAAGGCCGGCAAGATCTCGTTCCGCGTCGACAAGCACGCGAACCTGCACCTGCCGATCGGCAAGACGAGCTTCTCCGCCGAGCAGCTGACCGAGAACTACAACGCCGCCCTCGAAGAGGTGCAGCGCTTGAAGCCCTCGAGCTCCAAGGGCGTGTACCTCAAGAAGGTCACCGTCAGCACCACCATGGGCCCGGGCATCCCGGTCGACCCGCAGGCGGTCAAGATCAAGTAAGCACCACAAGGTGTGACGTGGCCCCAGTGCAGGCTCCTGCGCTGGGGCTTTCGTCTTGCCGCTGTTAGACTCGACAGCACAACCCATAGACCGATCGGTTACCGCCTTGTGCGGTTGTAAACCCACCCGGGGCCGACGTAGGGCGACTACTCGAAGCGACCATGGTGTGGGCCAACTCTGTTGGCCTCAAGGTCCCAAGATGAGGCGTCCCGCGAGGGCGCCTTTTTTGTCGCCTCCGTGACGGTTGAGGATTGATCAGCCGAAGAGAGGAGGGAATTATGGCTGAACGGGAATACCCGGCGGGTAAGCAGACCGCCATCGCCGAACTCGCCCAGGATTTCTCCAGCGCGAACGCCACGTTGCTCACCGAGTACCGCGGCCTGACCGTTGCAGAGCTCCGCGAGCTGCGGCGTTCCCTCGGTGAGGGGACGCACTACCGCGTCGCCAAGAACACCCTTGCCAAGCGCGCTGCCAACCAGGCCGGCGTGACCGGACTGGACGACCTGTTCACCGGTCCCACCGCGATCACCTTCATCGAAGGCGACCCGGTGGAAGCCGCGAAGAGCCTGCGCAACTTCGCCAAGACGCACGAAGCCCTGGTGATCAAGGGCGGATACATGGAGGGCAAGCCCCTCTCCGTCGAAGAGATCGCCAAGCTCGCCGACCTCGAGTCGCGCGAAGTGCTCCTGGCCAAGCTGGCCGGCGCGCTGAAGGCCACCGCGCAGAAGACCGCCTCCGTGCTCGCCGCCCCTGCCTCGCAGGTGGCCCGGCTCGGTGCGGCGCTGCAGGACAAGAAGGCGGCCAGTGGCGAGTAACGCCGCTAGCCCGAGACTTTAAAGAAAGGAAACACCATGGCTAAGCTGTCCACCACGGAACTGCTCGACGCTTTCAAGGAGATGACCCTCCTCGAGGTCTCCGAGTTCGTCAAGGCGTTCGAGGAAGAGTTCGACGTCACCGCCGCCGCTCCGGTCGCCGTTGCCGCTGCTGCCGGCCCGGCCGCCGAGGCCGCTGTCGAGAAGGACACGTTCGATGTCGTCCTCGACGCCGCGGGTGAGTCGAAGATCAAGGTCATCAAGGAAGTTCGGGCCCTGACCGGCCTCGGCCTCAAGGAAGCCAAGGAGCTCGTCGAGAGCGCCCCCAAGGCCGTCCTCGAGGGCGCGAAGAAGGACGACGCCGAGAAGGCCAAGGAAGCCCTCGAAGGCGCCGGCGCTTCGGTCTCCCTGAAGTAGTCGCGCACTCCGCGAATGCATGAATAGGGCCTCCCAGCCCTTTGTACGGCAACCGGGTCCGCACCGCCATCAGGCGGCGCGGGCCCGGTTTCTGTTGCCCCGGTGAGATTTCTGAGAAGAATTCAGGCGGGCTGCAACGAATCCGGAGCATCGACACGTCTTTGCGGGTAGACACACCAGACACCCAAGGAGTTGGACGATGTCCGCAAGGAGAGGAGCAGCCGGGCTCGGCGCGGCCACTGTGCTCGCGCTGACCGCCGGTTGCGGGATGCTCGGCATTGGCGGAGAGAAAGACGAGGCCTCCGAGGAGGAGCGCCTGGTCGAGATGCTCAATGAGAGCAGTCGCATCGAGGCCGAATTGTCTGCCGCCGAGTGGCGCGTCGTCCAGAACTGCTTGGAAGAGGCCGGCTTCACGGTCCACGAGCCTTGGATGACGGAGTCCTACGAGCCGGAAGAGGTGGACTCCCTCACCTACGGCTACCCCCACGAGAGCTTCATCCTCGACGCTGAAGAGGCCGCCGCGTACGGCTTCGGCGGGTGGGCCAACGCCCCGGAGGGCTGGGAGTCCTCCGAGGCCGAGGACTACTACGCCTTCCAGGAGGAGCAGTACGCGGAAGAAGAGGGCGAGTCCTATGAGGAGTCCGAGGTGGATACCTCCGCCTGGGACGCCCTCACCCCCGAGGAGCAGTACGGCTGGTACGTCGCCTACCAGGGCGCGGAGTACGCCGAGTACGCGAACGGCACCGAGCAGGAATACGTCGAGATGATGGCCGGCGAAGAGGAGATGGAGGGGCTCTCCGACGAGGAGCTCGCCGCGCTCGAGGAAGAGGCCGCCGCCGAGGAAGAGGACGAGGGTGAGATCGTCGTCGAGGAATCGACGGAGGACGAGGAGCCCATGCCCGGCGGCTGCCAGCTCGAGATGATCGAGGCGCTCTACGGCGAGCCCACGCTGGTCGAGGAGACCTACGAGGGCGAGGACGGCAAGGAAGAGTCCTGGTCCTACTGGACCTCTGGTCCCGAGAACCCCGCCTACACGTCCGAGACCATGTACGAGGACATCGAGGCCGAGTACGCCGCCGAGATGTCCGACCTGCAGGGGAAGTTCATCGACTGCGTCACTGCCGCCGGCTACGAAGGCTGGGAGTTCACCGAGTACAACGGCATGCCCACCTGGGAGTTCTTCGACGCGCTGTACTACCAGAACACGTCTGAAGAAGACCGGGACATGATGATGGGCACCGACTCGAGCGTCGAGGTGCCGCCGCTCCCCGAGGACGCCGGCGACACCTACGAGGAGTGGAAGGCCTACGAGATCCAAATGGCCGTCGACTTCTCCACGTGCGGCGAGGAGGTCGGCTTCGTCGAACCCTCTGAGAAGGCCTACGACGAGGCCAACACCAAGGCCTACGCCGCGATCGAAGAAGACGTCTACGCCTGGCAGGAAGAGATGAACGACGCTCTCTCCAAGGCCCAGGAACTGTTGGACGCCTAAGAGACTCGGGCGCCCGCCATGCCGGGCGCCCGCATGGACCACCTCTCATCGGGGAAGAAAAGGCCCGGGTCGCGCAGATGGGGCGCGGCCCGGGCCGTCCCATGTCCGGGGTAGAGCCGGGGTAGGGCCGGAGCCCGGGGCCGCACGCCGCAGCCGAGTCCGCGTCACCTTTCCGGTGCGGGATCGTTGTACAGACGAGGCGGTCGATCCGGTTCTCCGGAGCGGTCGCCGAAGGTGCGAGGCCGGGACGCCGCATTGCCGCCGGGCACCGGCGGCAGGCGACGCAAAGGCGTCCCGGGCCCGCACCGATCCCGCCGGCGCGGGTGCCGCATCGGGCCGGCGACGCCGCGAGTGGGGCCCACGAGGACGGCCACCGCCCGGCCGAGCGCCCTCGAGGGTCTGCAGCGCAGCCCGACACGACAGGAACGACTGCGACGGGCCCCGACGAGACGGGCCCACGCGACACGCCCGGGCACCGACACTTGCGGGGCCCTTCGCGAGGTCCGCCGGATCACGCGGCTCCCTGTCGCCCGAACCGGCGCCCGCCCCCGTTGTGCTGGGCTTCACCCGCCTCCGAAGCGTCGTTCGCGCCCTCCGCCCTCCCCGCTTCAGGCGCTGGGGCCGAAGGGGCGCATCCGGGCGAATTAGACGCCTGACTTGACGAACTGTGACTTGATCCTGCAAACTAGTTCCTCAAGCGCCACTGCGTGGCGCGCGCTACGTCTCGTGGTCACCGGGCCGGTCCCGGTTCCGCGGACGGGAGCGGGGGCCGCCTCCGGCGGCCCGGAGGCAGGAGGTCCGGCGAGCGTGCGAGCCGGTATTCGAAGCGTGAATGTACGGGAGGAACTTCGGCAGCGGGAGAGATTGTCGTCACTACCTACCCCACCCGACGGTGGGGGAGTTGACGGTCTGCCGGAGCTTACGCTAAGGTATTAATTTGCGCTGCCTCCTTCACGCCTTCTTGACGCGGTGAGGGTCGTGGACGGTGGGGATTCCAGGCTATCGACCGACGTAGACGCCGATTTCGGCATGTCCGTTCGATTCGATGCCCGTCTCCGGCTGTCCTCGTCTATCCCGCATCGGTGCGGTGACTGCGGCATGCGCCGGCCGTCGTAACAATCAGGTCCTCGGAAGGACGAATCTTGGCAGCTTCCCGCACTGGCAAGACCAGCTCCAGCAAGAGCAAGCACGCACCTCGCCGTATCTCGTTCGGCAGGATCGAAGAGAAACTCGAAGTCCCGAACCTTCTGGCGCTCCAGACCGACTCGTTCGACTGGCTCGTCGGCAACGAGGCCTACCGCGCCCGTGTGGGCGAGGACGCCGTGAGCGGCCTTGACGAGATCCTCGAGGAGATCAGCCCGATCGAGGACTTCTCGGGCACCATGAGCCTGTCCTTCTCCAATCCTCGCTTCGACGAGGTCAAGGCCCCCATCGAGGAGTGCCGCGAGAAGGACCTCACCTATTGCGCCCCGCTGTTCGTCACGGCGGAGTTCATCAACCACACCACCGGCGAGATCAAGAGCCAGACGGTCTTCATGGGCGACTTCCCCATGATGACCCCGAAGGGCACCTTCATCATCAACGGCACCGAGCGCGTGGTCGTCTCGCAGCTGGTGCGCTCGCCGGGCGTGTACTTCGACAAGAATCCCGACAAGACCTCCGACCGCGACCTCACCAGCGCCAAGGTCATTCCCGGCCGCGGGGCCTGGCTCGAGTTCGACATCGACAAGCGCGAGACCGTCGGCGTGCGCGTGGACCGCAAGCGCCGCCAGGCCGTCACCGTCCTGCTGAAGGCGATCGGCTGGGACAACGACCGCATCCGCGAGCGCTTCGGCTGGTCCGAGCTCATGATGACGACCTTGGAAAAGGACACCATCAACTCGCAGGACGAGGCCCTGCTCGACATCTACCGCAAGCTCCGTCCGGGCGAGCCGCCCACGAAGGACAACGCGCAGTCGCTGCTGGAGAACCTGTTCTTCAACAAGAAGCGCTACGACCTCGCCAAGGTCGGCCGCTACAAGGTCAACAAGAAGTTCAACCTGGACTCGCCGATCTCGACAGGCGTCCTCACCGAGGACGACCTGGCCGCGACGATCGAGTTCATGCTGCGCCTGCACTCGGCCGAGCCGGGTTACGGCCCCGACGACATCGACCACTTCGGCAACCGCCGCCTGCGCACCGTCGGCGAGCTCATCCAGAACCAGATCCGGGTGGGCCTCTCCCGCATGGAGCGCGTCGTGCGCGAGCGCATGACGACCCAGGACGTCGAGGCGATCACGCCGCAGACCCTGATCAACATCCGCCCCGTGGTGGCCGCGATCAAGGAGTTCTTCGGCACCTCGCAGCTGTCGCAGTTCATGGACCAGGTCAACCCGATCACGGGTCTGACCCACCGCCGTCGCCTCTCGGCGCTCGGCCCGGGCGGTCTCTCCCGCGACCGCGCGGCCATGGACGTCCGCGACGTTCACCCGTCGCACTACGGCCGCATGTGCCCGATCGAGACGCCTGAAGGCCCGAACATCGGCCTGATCGGCGCGATGTCGACCTTCGCGCGGGTCAACCCGTTCGGCTTCATCGAGACGCCGTACCGGAAGGTCGTCGACGGCACGGTCACCGACGACATCCAGTACCTGACTGCCGACGAAGAGGACCGCTTCACGATCGCGCAGGCGAACCAGCTGCTGCACGACGATGGCTCGTTCATCGACGCGCAGGTCCTGGCCCGCGGACGCGGTGGCGAGGCCGAGCTGCTGACCGCCGACGAGATCGACTTCATGGACGTCTCGCCGCGCCAGATGACCTCGGTCGCGACCGCGCTGGTGCCGTTCCTGGAGCACGACGACGCCAACCGCGCCCTCATGGGCGCGAACATGCAGCGTCAGGCGGTGCCGCTCATCAAGACGGACTCGCCGCTGGTGGGCACCGGCATGGAGTACCGCGCGGCGGTCGACGCCGGCGACGTGGTCGTCGCCGAGGCCGACGGCATGGTCGAGGACTCCAGCGCCGACTACATCACCATCGCGCAGGACAACGGCATGCGCCGCACCTACCTGCTGCACAAGTTCCGCCGTTCCAACGCGGGCTCGTGCATCAACCAGGTGCCCCTCGTCACCGAGGGCCAGCGCGTCGAGGCCGGCCAGCCGATCGCCGACGGTCCGTCCACGGACAAGGGCGAGATGGCGCTCGGCAAGAACCTGCTGGTCGCGTTCACGACCTGGGAGGGCCAGAACTTCGAGGACGCCATCGTGCTGTCCTCGCGGCTGGTCGAAGAGGACGTGCTCACCTCGATCCACATCGACGAGCACGAGGTCGACGCCCGCGACACCAAGCTGGGTCCGGAGGAGATCACCCGCGACATCCCGAACGTCGGCGAGGAGATGCTCTCCGATCTCGACGACCGGGGCATCATCCGCATCGGTGCCGAGGTCGAGGATGGCGACATCCTCGTCGGCAAGGTCACGCCCAAGGGCGAGACCGAGCTGACCCCGGAGGAGCGGCTGCTGCGCGCGATCTTCGGTGAGAAGGCCCGCGAGGTCCGCGACACGTCGCTGAAGGTCCCGCACGGCGAGGCCGGCACGGTCATCGGCGTCCGCACGTTCTCGCGTGAGGACGGCGACGAGCTGAGCCCGGGCGTCAACGAGATGGTCCGCGTGTACATCGCGCAGAAGCGCAAGATCGGCGTCGGCGACAAGCTCGCCGGCCGCCACGGCAACAAGGGCGTCATCTCGAAGGTCGTGCCGCAGGAGGACATGCCGTTCCTGCCGGACGGCACGCCGATCGACATCCTGCTCAACCCGCTGGGTGTGCCGGGCCGTATGAACATCGGCCAGGTGCTCGAGGTCCACTTGGGCTGGGCGGCCAAGACCGGCTGGAAGCTCGAGGGCTTCGACGAGGCCTGGCAGCAGGCCCTGCAGGCCATCGGTGCCGACGAGGCCCCGGCCGACTCGAAGGTGGGGACGCCGGTGTTCGACGGCGCCCACCCCGACGAGGTCCAGGGCGTCCTGGCGAGCACGCTCCCCAACCGCGACGGCCAGCGCATGGTGGCCCCCACGGGCAAGGCGCAGCTGTTCGACGGTCGTTCGGGCGAGCCGTTCCCGGACCCGATCTCGGTCGGCTACATGTACATCTTGAAGCTCAACCACATGGTCGACGACAAGATCCACGCCCGTTCGACCGGTCCGTACTCGATGATCACCCAGCAGCCGCTCGGCGGTAAGGCCCAGTTCGGTGGCCAGCGCTTCGGTGAGATGGAGTGCTGGGCCATGCAGGCCTACGGTGCGGCTTACGCGCTGCAGGAGCTGCTGACGATCAAGTCCGACGACGTGGTCGGCCGCGTGAAGGTCTACGAGGCCATCGTCAAGGGCGAGAACGTGCCCGAACCGGGCATTCCGGAATCGTTCAAGGTGCTGCTGAAGGAGCTCCAGTCGCTCTGCCTGAATGTGGAGGTGCTGTCCGCAGACGGGCAGGCCATCCAGATGACGGAGAGCGATGACGAGGTCTTCCGCGCGGCCGAGGAGCTGGGGATCGACCTGTCCCACGAAGAGCCCTCGAGCGTGGACTTCGAAAGCGCCTGACGTCGAGTGAGGGCGGGTTCCCAAGGCCCGCCCTCGCCAACGTCTCATCCAATCCTTAAAGAATCACAAGGGGAAGAAGAGTTCAGTGCTCGACGTCAACTTCTTCGACAAGTTGAAGATCGGCCTCGCTACCGCCGAGGACATCCGGCAGTGGTCGCACGGCGAGGTGAAGAAGCCCGAGACCATCAACTACCGGACCCTCAAGCCCGAGAAGGACGGTCTCTTCTGCGAGAAGATCTTCGGTCCCACCCGGGACTGGGAGTGCTACTGCGGCAAGTACAAGCGGATTCGTTTCAAGGGCATCATCTGTGAGCGCTGCGGCGTCGAGGTGACCCGTTCGAAGGTGCGCCGTGAGCGGATGGGCCACATCGAGCTCGCCGCGCCGGTGACGCACATCTGGTACTTCAAGGGTGTGCCGTCCCGTCTCGGCTACCTGTTGGACCTGGCGCCGAAGGACCTTGAGAAGGTCATCTACTTCGCGGCGTACGTGATCACGGCGGTCGACGACGAGGCCCGTCAGCGGGACGTCCCGACGCTGGAGAACGAGATCGTCGCCGAGAAGCGGCACTTGGAGCAGCAGCGCGACGCCGCGATCGAGGAGCGCGCTTCGAAGCTCGAGGGCGACCTCGCCGAGCTGGAGGCCGAGGGCGCCCGCGCCGACGTCCGCCGCAAGGTGAAGGACGGCGGGGAGCGCGAGATGCGCCAGATCCGCGACAAGGCGCAGCGTGAGATCGACCGTCTCGACGAGGTCATGGACACGTTCCGCAAGCTCGAGGTCCGTCAGCTGATCGGTGACGAGATGCTGTACCGCGAGCTGCAGCAGCGTTTCGGTGAGTACTTCACGGGCGGGATGGGCGCGGAGTCCATCAAGAACCTGCTGGAGAACCTGGACCTGGACGCCGAGGCGATCAGCCTGCGCGAGACGATCGCGACCGGCAAGGGCCAGAAGAAGCTGCGGGCGCTCAAGCGTCTGAAGGTCGTGGCCGCGTTCCAGGCGACGGGCAACTCGCCGCTGGGCATGGTCCTCGACTGCGTGCCGGTGATCCCGCCGGAGCTGCGCCCGATGGTGCAGCTCGACGGTGGCCGGTTCGCGACTTCGGACCTGAACGACCTGTACCGCCGCGTCATCAACCGCAACAACCGCTTGAAGCGCCTGATGGACTTGGGTGCGCCCGAGATCATCGTGGCGAACGAGAAGCGGATGCTGCAGGAGTCGGTCGACGCGCTGTTCGACAACGGCCGCCGCGGCCGCCCGGTGACGGGCCCCGGCAACCGTCCGCTCAAGTCGCTGTCCGACATGCTCGAAGGGCAAGCAGGGCCGGTTCCGTCAGAACCTGCTCGGCAAGCGCGTCGACTACTCGGGCCGTTCGGTCATCGTGGTCGGTCCGCGTCTGAAGCTGCACCAGTGCGGTCTGCCGAAGCAGATGGCGCTGGAGCTGTTCAAGCCGTTCGTGATGAAGCGCCTGGTGGATCTGAACCACGCGCAGAACATCAAGTCGGCGAAGCGCATGGTCGAGCGCGCGCGTCCGGTCGTGTGGGACGTGCTCGAAGAGGTCATCTCCGAGCACCCGGTCCTGCTCAACCGTGCGCCCACGCTGCACCGTCTGGGCATCCAGGCTTTCGAGCCGCAGCTCGTCGAGGGCAAGGCCATCCAGCTTCACCCGCTGGTGTGCACCGCGTTCAACGCGGACTTCGACGGCGACCAGATGGCCGTGCACGTGCCGCTGTCGGCTGAGGCGCAGGCCGAGGCCCGCATCCTGATGCTGGCGTCGAACAACATCCTGAAGCCCTCGGACGGCAAGCCGGTGGCCCTGCCCACGCAGGACCAGATCATCGGCCTGTACTACCTGACGCACCTTTCCGAAGGGCCGTGTCGGCGAGGGCCGCGCGTTCTCTGACGTCGGCGAGGCGCAGATGGCGAAGGACCGGGGCGAGCTGGATCTCCAGGCGCCCATCCGGATCCGTCTGGACGAGATCGAGTCGATCAACAACGGCCCGAACGAGGCGTGGAAGGCTCCCTGAGGGCTGGACCCCGGGCGAGCCGATGCTGGTCGAGACGACGCTGGGCCGGGTGTTCTTCAACGAGTGCCTGCCGCCGGACTTCGAGTTCGTGAACTACGAGGTCCGCAAGGGTCAGCTCTCGAAGATCATCCACGACCTGTCCGAGCACTACTCGAAGGTGCAGCTGGGCGCCTGCCTGGACGCTTTGAAGTCCGCGGGCTTCAAGTGGGCGGGCTGGTCCGGCGTGACCATCGGCATCGAGGATGTCGTGGAGCCGGCGCACAAGGCCGAGATCCTGGAGAAGTACGAAGCGGACTCCGCCAAGATCGACAAGCAGTACGTCCGTGGTCTGATGACCGCGGAGGAGCGTCGCGGCGAGCTGACGGAGATCTGGACCAAGGCCACGGCCGAGGTGCTGGACGACCTGAACGCAGACGCTGCAGCCGGAGAACCCGCTGTGGCAGATGATCAACTCGGGCGCGCGAGGCAACATGCTGCAGCTGCGTCAGATCGCCGGCATGCGCGGCCTGGTGGCGAACCCGAAGGGCGAGATCATCCCGCGTCCGATCAAGTCCTCGCTGCGCGAGGGCCTGACGGTGCTGGAGTACTTCATCTCGACCCACGGTTCCCGTAAGGGCCTCGCCGACACCGCGCTGCGGACCGCCGACTCGGGTTACCTGACCCGTCGTCTGGTGGACGTCTCGCAGGACGTGATCATCCGCGAGGACGACTGCGGCACCGACCGCGGCCTGGAGTTCCAGGTCTCGGTCGAGATCGACGGGCGCTTCATCGAGTCCGACCTGGTCGACTCCTCGATCGACGCCCGCAACCTGGCGGACGACGTCGAGGTCGACGGCAAGGTCATCCTCGAGCGGAACACGCCGCTGAACTCGGACCACATCGACACGCTGGTCGCCGCTGGCGTCACCGAACGTGAAGGTCCGTTCGGTGCTCACGTGCGAGTCCCGCCAGGGCGTCTGCGCGGCCTGCTACGGCCGGTCGATGCCCACGGGCGAGAAGGTGGACCTCGGCGAGGCCGTCGGCATCATCGCGGCGCAGTCCATCGGTGAGCCGGGCACCCAGCTGACGATGCGTACCTTCCACACCGGTGGTGTGGCGACGGCGACGACATCACGCAGGGTCTGCCGCGTGTGCAGGAGGTCTTCGAGGCGCGTGTGCCGAAGGGCAAGGCGCCGATCGCGGAGGCGAGCGGCACCGTCCGCATCGAGGACGCGGAGAAGAGCCGGAAGATCATCATCACCCCGGACGACGGTTCCGAGGAGATCGTGGTCGAGAAGGTGCCGCGTCGTCTGCGTCTGCGCTTCGGCGACGGCGAGCACGTCGAGGTCGGCGAGAAGCTCGTCGAGGGCACCATCGACCCGCACGAGCTGCTGCGCGTGCTCGGTCCGCGGAAGGTCCAGCGCCACTTGGTGGAGCAGGTCCAGGACGTGTACCGCTCGCAGGGCGTGATGATCCACGACAAGCACATCGAGATCATCGTGCGCCAGATGCTCAAGCGGATCACGATCATCGACTCGGGCACCCTGGAGTTCCTCCCGGGTTCCCTGGTCGACCGCCTGGACTTCGAGGAGCAGAACCGCAAGGTGATCGCCGACGGCGGCGAGCCGGCCTCCGGCCGCCCGCAGCTGATGGGCATCACCAAGGCCTCGCTGGCGACGGAGTCGTGGCTGTCCGCGGCCTCGTTCCAGGAGACCACCCGCGTGCTCACCGAGGCCGCGATCTCCGGCAAGTCCGACTCGCTGGTCGGCCTGAAGGAGAACGTGATCCTGGGCAAGCTGATCCCGGCCGGTACCGGCATCGCCAAGTACCGGAACGTGTCGGTCGAGCCCACCGAGGAAGCCAAGGCCGCGGTCTACTCCCTCGGCGGCTACGAGGACACGACCGCCAACGCCTTCGCCTACGGCGGCGGCCCGGCGGTCAGCCTCGAGGACTCGTACGACCTGGGGTCCTTCTAGCAACAACCTGCCGATTCCCGACGGCATGAAGAAACCGGTGGGCCGGTGGCGCGAAAGCGCCACCGGCCCACCGGCGTTTCCGGCACGACGATTCCCACGATTACATGTAAAATACATGCATGGTGAACATTCAGGTCCGCGATGTCCCGGATGAAGTCCGAGACGCTGTCGCTGCAGAGGCCGACGAGCGCGGTCAGTCCATGCAGTCCTATCTCCTGTCGACGCTCGAGGCGATCGCCCGTCGGCGGCGCGCGATAGCGATGCTCAAGAAGTCTCGGCACGATGGGCGGCGGGTATACCGGCCCGGCGGAGGACGTCGTCGAGGAGATCGCGTCCCAGCGAGCCGAGCGGGACCGCCGCAATCAGGGGTCGGCGTGATCGTTGTCGACTCCTCGTTTCTCGTCGAAGCGCTGATCAGCGACGGGGGCACGGGACACCGCGCGAGAATGGTGCTTACGGAGGACCCTGACTGGCACGCGCCCGAACACGTTTCGGTCGAAGTGACCTCGGCGGTCCGGGGGAGCGTTCTGGGCCGGAAAGTGACACTCGAGCGGGCCGAGTACGCACTGGCGACGCTGCGCGAGATGCCGATTGTGCATGCGCCATGGAATGACGTGGCGGAGCGGGCATGGGAACTGCGAGAGAACATGACGCCGTACGACGCCGCATTCATTGCTTTGGCCGAACGACTTGGGTGCCCGGTCATGACGACCGATAAGAAGCTCGCGGACTGCCCGACCCGGCGCTGCGAAGTCCGGGTGATCGAGTGAGGCGACCGATGCCCGAACCGGAGGAAGCGCGCGACCCGTGGGAGCGTCCGGCGGACGTTCCCCCCGACCAGGAGTGGTTCTGGACTCCGGAGTGGATCGCGGGTGAGCGCGAGGCCGACGCTGATATCGCAGCGGGTCGTGGCAAGACTTTCTACAGCGGCGAGGAGTTCCTCGCGTACCTTGAGGGGTTCGACGAAACGGCCGATGAGGCGATGCGGGGCAACCCGCAATAGGATGGGCGGGTGGTTGAGGTGCAGCGGGTATTCGCGGGGTTCGGCATCCGGATGATCCGGAGCCGGTGGAGTCGACGAAAGTCGTGGCGGCGCGGCTGCTCGCCGCGATCGGGATCTCCCTGTCGCCCTTTGTGGGCGGGGCGATTCCGGCCCTCATCGCCCTGCTGCTCGCCCGTCAGGCCGAGGCGGACATCCGTTCCTCCGAAGGGTTCCTCCTCGGGGCCTCCCGACTGCCGCAGATCCGCCGGCTCGCCTGGATCGCCGTCGGGATCCCTCGGGCGCCGTCGTGGTCGCTGCGCTGCTGATGCTGGTGATCTCGCTCGCCCGCGACGCGGGGGATTCGTCCTACGGCGGCGATATCGCCGTTTCGGGGTTGACACCTGGGGGAACCGCTGGTGAACAGCGCCTCTGAGGGGGCATCCCGCGCGGGCCCGTCCCGCATCGCGAGCTAATATAGGCCACGGTGTGTCTACCGCACCGAATGAACTGGCCAGAGTCCGAACGCGGCATGCGAGCCGCCTCTGCACACCCGCTTCTCCGTGACTCTGAACACGGATGCCTTGCGGGGCGAAAACGGCTTTGACCCTGTTCGTTAGGCTAGGTAGGCTTCTCCCTTGCGCCTGGACACCGCTTTGAGCGGCATGGTGGCCCTGTCAACTCCGGCAGCTCGGTCCCCGTGAGAGCCAGGCCAGGTTGCGTGCCTGCAAGATGGCGGGACTCGATTCCGCCGGCTGGCGTCACCGGCACGCATCCCTCGCACTGGGGGCTTCGTGAACACGGCCATGATGGCCGGTCCTGTTGGATCCGTTCGCGAACGCGTCTGAACCTGCACGATGGTACGGACTTCGGTCTCGCCGCCGATAGCCGGTATGGGTCCGGAGAGACGCGACACGCCCGAACGCGGGGGACGGAAACCCACGCCTTTGAACTGGGCCTTATACGGCGCCGGTGATGGTGTGGGGGACAGGTGACGCCGCCGAGACAGGAATACGCAACCGTCGACTGTTGAGAGGGGTTCGCCTCAGTGCCAACCATCCAGCAGCTGGTCCGTAAAGGCCGCAAGGTCAAGACCAGCAAGAACAAGACGCCCGCGCTGAAGGGCAGCCCGCAGGCTCGCGGTGTGTGCACGCGTGTGTACACCACGACGCCGAAGAAGCCGAACTCGGCCATGCGCAAGGTCGCCCGTGTGCGCCTCATGAACGGCACCGAGGTCACCGCCTACATCCCGGGTGTGGGCCACAACCTGCAGGAGCACTCCATCGTGCTGGTCCGCGGCGGTCGTGTCCGCGACCTCCCCGGTGTCCGCTACAAGATCATCCGCGGCGCGCTCGACACCCAGGGTGTCCGCGACCGCAAGCAGGCCCGCAGCCGCTACGGCGCGAAGAAGGAGAAGTAAGCCATGCCGCGTAAAGGTCCCGCGCCGCGCCGGCCGCTTACCGCCGACCCGGTCTACAACTCGGTGCTCGTCACCCAGCTGATCAACAAGGTGCTCAAGGACGGCAAGCGCCGCCTCGCCGAGCGCATCGTCTACGAGGCCCTCGAGAACTGCCGCAAGAAGGCCGACTCGGACCCCGTGGTCATCCTCAAGCGCGCGCTCGACAACGTCAAGCCGACCCTCGAGGTCCGCTCCCGCCGCGTCGGCGGCGCGACCTACCAGGTTCCGGTCGACGTGCGTCCGCAGCGCGCCACCACCCTCGGTCTCCGCTGGCTCGTGGGCTACTCCCGCGACCGCCGCGAGAAGAGCATGGTCGAGCGTCTGACGAACGAGATCCTGGACGCTTCGAACGGCCTCGGCGCCGCGGTCAAGAAGCGTGAAGACACGCACAAGATGGCCGATTCCAACAAGGCATTCGCGCACTACCGCTGGTAGTCGCAGAGAGACTGAGAGATCGTGGCTAACAAAGCTAACGCGGAGCTCGCCAAGCTCCGCAACATCGGCATCATGGCCCACATCGACGCCGGCAAGACGACCACCACTGAGCGCATCCTGTACTACACGGGCGTGTCGCACAAGATCGGTGAGGTCCACGACGGCGCCGCCACGATGGACTGGATGGAGCAGGAGCAGGAGCGTGGTATCACCATCACCTCCGCCGCTACCAAGTGCGAGTGGGACGACCACATCATCCAGATCATCGACACGCCCGGCCACGTCGACTTCACCGTCGAGGTGGAGCGTTCGCTCCGCGTGCTCGACTCCGCCATCGCCGTCTACGACGGTGTCGCGGGCGTCGAGCCGCAGACCGAGAACGTCTGGCGTCAGGCGAACAAGTACGACGTTCCGCGCATGTGCTTCGTCAACAAGCTCGACCGCACCGGTGCGAACTTCTTCCGCTGCGTCGAGATGATGCAGGACCGCCTCAACTCCAACACCGCGGTGATCCAGCTGCCGATCGGGAACGAGGCCGACTTCATCGGCGTCGTCGACCTGGTCGAGATGCACGCCAAGGTGTGGCGGGGCGAGACCGGTCTCGGCGAGGAGTACACGGTCGAGGAGATTCCCGCGGACCTGGCCGACCAGGCCGAGGAGTACCGCGAGAAGCTGCTCGAGACCCTTTCGGACGTCGACGACGAGTTCGCCGAGCGCTTCCTCGAGGGCGAGGAGATCTCGACCGCCGAGGTCAAGGCCGCGATCCGCAAGGCCACGATCGCCAACCAGATCAACCCGGTGCTCTGCGGCACCGCGTTCAAGAACAAGGGCGTGCAGCCCCTGCTCGACGCGGTCGTGGACTACCTGCCGAGCCCGCTCGACATCCCGGCGATCCAGGGGACCCTCACCGACAACGAGACCCCCGCCGAGCGTCACGCGGACGTCGAGGAGCCCTTCGCCGGTCTGGCCTTCAAGATCCAGACCGACAAGCACCTCGGCCGCCTCACCTACGTCCGGATCTACTCCGGCACGGTCACCACCGGCACCCAGGTCATCAACTCGACCAAGGGCCGCAAGGAGCGGGTCGGCAAGATCTACCAGATGCACGCCAACAAGCGTGAAGAGCGCGCGCGAGGCGCAGGCCGGCGACATCATCGCGGTGCAGGGCCTCAAGGCCACCACCACCGGTGACACGCTGAGCGACTCGAACGACCAGGTCATCCTCGAATCGATGATCTTCCCCGAGCCGGTCATCGACGTGGCCATCGAGCCGAAGTCGAAGGCCGACCAGGACAAGCTGGCCACCGCGATCCAGCGCCTCGCCGAAGAGGACCCGACCTTCCGGGTCAAGACCGACGAGGACTCCGGCCAGACGATCATCTCGGGCATGGGCGAGCTGCACCTCGACATCTTGGTCGACCGCATGAAGCGGGAGTTCAACGTCGAGGCCAACATCGGCAAGCCGCAGGTGGCCTATCGCGAGACGATCACCCAGCGGGTCGAGAAGGTCGAGTACCTGCACAAGAAGCAGACCGGTGGTTCCGGTCAGTTCGCGCGCGTGCTCGTCAACCTCGAGCCGCTGGAGATGAAGTCGAACGAGGACCAGATCTTCGCCTTCGACGACAAGATCACCGGTGGCCGCATTCCGCGCGAGTACATCCCGTCGGTCAAGGCCGGCGCGGAGTCCGCGATGCCGGACGGCGTCCTGGCGGGCTTCCCGCTGGTGGGCGTCAAGATGGAACTGATCGACGGTCAGTACCACGAGGTCGACTCCTCGGAGATGGCCTTCAAGATCGCCGGTCGCATGGCGCTGAAGGAAGCCGCCAAGCGGGCGCGTCCCGTGATCCTCGAACCGATGATGTCCGTGGAGGTCATCTGTCCCGAGGACAACATGGGCGACGTCATCGGCGACATCAACTCCCGTCGTGGCATGGTCCAGGAGATGGGCGAACGAGGCAACGACCGTACGGTCAAGGCCGTCGTGCCGCTGTCGGAGATGTTCGGTTACGTCGGCGACCTCGGTCGAAGACGGCCGGTCGTGCGAACTACTCGATGCAGTTCGACACCTACGCCGAAGTCCCGGCGAACGTCGCCAAGGAGATCATCGCCAAGGCGACAGGCGAGTAAGCGGCTCGGGCGCCCAAGCCTGGGCGCCCACCGCTGACCACCTGTTGCCAGCAGAGGCGCTGAGTTCCAAAGCGACGCAATAGGTCAGATAAGTCAAACCAGATTTAACCAGTCCACAGGAGGACGAAGTGGCTAAGGAAAAGTTCGAGCGGACCAAGCCGCACGTGAACATCGGCACGCTCGGTCACGTCGACCACGGCAAGACCACGCTCACCGCGGCGATCACCAAGGTCCTGCACGACAAGTTCCCGGACCTGAACCCGTACACGCCGTTCGACGAGATCGACAACGCGCCGGAAGAGAAGCAGCGCGGCATCACGATCTCGATCTCGCACGTCGAGTACCAGACCGAGGCACGGCACTACGCCCACGTCGACTGCCCCGGTCACGCCGACTACATCAAGAACATGATCACCGGTGCCGCTCAGATGGACGGCGCGATCCTGGTCGTGTCCGCCGCTGACGGCCCCATGCCGCAGACCCGCGAGCACGTCCTGCTCGCCCGCCAGGTCGGTGTCCCGTACATCGTCGTGGCGCTCAACAAGGCCGACATGGTCGACGACGAGGAGATCCTCGAGCTCGTCGAGATGGAGGTCCGCGAGCTGCTGTCCGACCAGAACTTCCCGGGCGACGACGCCCCGGTCGTTCAGGTCTCGGCCCTGGGCGCCCTCGAAGGCGAGCAGAAGTGGGTCGACGCCGTCGCCGAGCTCATGCAGGCCGTCGACGACTCCGTCCCGGAGCCCGAGCGCGAGATGGACAAGCCGTTCCTCATGCCGATCGAGGACGTCTTCACCATCACCGGTCGCGGCACCGTGATCACCGGTCGCGTCGAGCGCGGCGTGCTCCTCCCCAACGAGGAAGTCGAGATCGTCGGCATCCGCGAAGGCGCCATCAAGACCAAGGTGACCGCCATCGAGATGTTCCGCAAGACCCTCGACGACGCGCGCGCCGGTGAGAACGTGGGCCTCCTGCTCCGCGGCACCAAGCGCGAAGAGGTCGAGCGCGGCATGGTCGCGGTGAAGCCTGGCACGACCACCCCGCACACCGACTTCGAGGCGCAGGTCTACATCCTGTCCAAGGACGAGGGCGGGCGTCACACGCCGTTCTTCAACAACTACCGTCCGCAGTTCTACTTCCGGACCACCGACGTGACCGGCGTCGTGACCCTCCCCGAGGGCACCGAGATGGTCATGCCGGGCGACAACACCGACATGAAGGTGGAGCTGATCCAGCCCATCGCCATGGACGAGGGTCTGCTCTTCGCGATCCGCGAGGGTGGCCGCACGGTCGGCTCCGGCCGCGTCGTCAAGGTCCTCAAGTAAGACCGAACGCCGGGGTGACTCGTTCAGATGAGTCACCCCGGTTTACTTGCGTCGCATACCTGTCGGGCTATGGCCGACAATCCGCCTTCGGCGGACACTGCGACGCGGGGAAAGCTGCAACCGCGTAACCTGTCCCACTGTTCCCCGACCCCAGCTTGCTGGGTAAATGGGGGACCAGGCATAATATTCAGGTTGCGTACGCTCCGGCGTCGCCTTCACTGGCATGCGCCGGTGCTCACGCCCGGCCCGCGGGCCCGAGTAGGCACTTGATTGTGCTGAGAGGGACCGTTTCATGGCGGGCAGGCGGGCGAGCCAAGAGATCAACGACGGCACTGCTGTGCCCAAGCCAGTCTCGCACTCGCGACACGCCCGACCGCGTGGAGCGGTCTGAACAGCCAATTTACGTTAGGTTAGGAATCATGGCGGGACAAAAGATCCGCATTAGGCTGAAAGCCTACGACCACGAGGTCGTAGACTCTTCCGCCCGCAAGATCGTGGAGACGGTCACCCGTACCGGTGCTGCCATCTCCGGGCCGGTGCCGCTGCCGACTGAGATCAACCGCTTCTGCGTGATCCGGTCGCCGCACAAGTACAAGGACTCGCGCGAGCACTTCGAGATGCGCACGCACAAGCGCCTCATCGACATTCTCGACCCGACCCCGAAGACGGTCGACTCGTTGATGCGCCTTGACCTCCCGGCCGGCGTCGACATCGAGATCAAGCTGTAGGGGACCAATGGACAGGCAGATCAAGGGAATCCTGGGCACCAAGCTCGGCATGACCCAGGTTTGGGACGAGAACGGCCGCGCCGTTCCCGTCACTGTGGTGCAGGCTGGGCCGAACGTGGTCACCCAGGTCCGCAAGCCCGACGTCGACGGCTATGCGGCCGTCCAACTGGGCTTCGGCGACATCAAACTCAAGAACGTCACCAAGCCGCTCCAGGGCCACTTCGAGAAGGCCGGTGTCGCCGCGCGTCGCCACCTCGTCGAACTGCGCACCTCGGACGCCGGAGACTACGACCTCGGTCAGACCGTCGAAGCCACCATCTTCGAAACCGGTCAGCTCGTGGACGTCACCGGCACCACCAAGGGCAAGGGCTTCGCCGGCGTCATGAAGCGCCACGGCTTCGGCGGTCTTCCCGCCAGCCACGGCGCGCACAAGGTCCACCGCGCACCCGGCTCGATCGGTGGCTGCGCCACCCCGGGCCGTGTCTTCAAGGGCATGCGCATGGCCGGCCGGATGGGCCACGCCCGTCACACCACGCAGAACCTGCGCATCCAGGCGGTCGACGCCGAGCGCGGTCTGCTGCTCATCGTGGGCGCCGTCCCCGGGCCGAAGAACGGCCTGGTGCTCGTCCGCACGGCAGTGAAGCAGGTGGCTTAACCATGAGCCTTGAAATCAACGTCAAGAACGCCTCTGGCGAAGAGACCGGGAAGACCATCGAGCTCCCGGCGTCGATCTTCGACGTCGAGCCGAACATCCCGCTCATGCACCAGGTCGTCACGGCGCAGCAGGCCGCCGCCCGCACGGGCTCGGCCAACACCAAGACCCGCGCCGAAGTGCGCGGCGGTGGCAAGAAGCCGTACCGGCAGAAGGGCACCGGTCGCGCCCGCCAGGGTTCGATCCGCGCCCCGCAGTTCGCCGGCGGCGGCGTCGTCCACGGCCCCAAGCCGCGGTCGTTCGCCGAGCGGACCCCCAAGAAGATGAAGGCGGCGGCACTCGCCGGCGCCCTCACCGACCGGGCCCGCAATGCCAACGTGCACGTCATCGACGCCTTCATCGAGGGCGACGAGCCCAAGACGAAGACCGCGCAGACGGCGCTGGCCGCGATCACCGAGTCCTCCAAGGTCCTGGTGGTCCTGACCCGCGACGAGCAGACCGCGGCGCTGAGCCTGCGCAACCTCCCCGAGGTGCACCTGCTCGACTGGGGCCAGGTCAACACCTACGACGTGCTCAACAACGAGGACATCGTGTTCAGCGAGGCCGCCATCGAGGCGTTCATCGCTGACCGGACTGAGCAGGAGGTCGCGGCGTGAGCGAAGTGACCGTCGCCGACCCGCGCGACATCATCATCAAGCCGGTCATCTCGGAGAAGACCTACACCCTCCTCGGCGAGGGCAAGTACACCTTCGAGGTCGACCCGCGCGCCAACAAGAGCCACATCAAGATCGCCGTCAAGCAGATCTTCAATGTGGACGTCAAGAGCGTGAACACCCTGAACCGGGCGGGCAAGCGCAAGCGCACCCGCACCGGCTGGGGACAGCGCAAGAGTGTCAAGCACGCGATCGTCACCGTGGAAGGCGACCCCGGTCGCCTGGGTGAGATCTTCGGCGGACAGATCTCGTAGGAGCTAGAAGAATGGCTATTCGCAAGTACAAGCCGACGACGCCCGGGCGTCGTGGCTCGAGCGTCTCCGACTTCGCCGAGATCACCCGTTCGACCCCCGAGAAGTCGCTGCTCCGCCCGATCTCCAAGACCGGCGGCCGCAACAACTCGGGCAAGATCTCGACGCGTCACCGCGGCGGCGGCCACAAGCGCCGTTACCGCGTGATCGACTTCCGTCGCCACGACAAGGACGGCGTGCCGGCGAAGGTCGCGCACATCGAGTACGACCCGAACCGCACCGCGAACATCGCACTGCTGCACTACGCGGACGGCGAGAAGCGCTACATCCTGGCCCCCAAGGGCATCAAGCAGGGTGACGTGATCGAGAACGGCCCGGAGGCCGACATCAAGCCCGGCAACTCGCTGGAGCTGCGTCACATTCCGGTCGGTACCACGATCCACGCGGTGGAGCTCAAGCCGGGCGGCGGCGCCGCCCTCGGTCGCTCCGCGGGCGCTTCGATCCAGCTGCTCGCCCGTGAAGGCAAGTACGCGCACCTGCGCATGCCTTCCGGCGAGATCCGCCTGGTCCAGGTCACCTGCCGCGGCACCGTCGGCGAAGTCGGCAATGCCGAGCAGGGCAACATCAACTGGGGCAAGGCCGGCCGCATGCGCTGGAAGGGCTGGCGCCCGACCGTCCGCGGTGTCGTCATGAACCCGGTCGACCACCCGCACGGTGGTGGCGAGGGCCGTACGTCCGGTGGCCGTCACCCGGTGAACCCCCAGGGCAAGCCTGAGGGTCGCACTCGGAAGCGGAACCACCCGAACGACCGGCTCATCGTCCGTCGTCGCAACGTCAACCGGAAGCGGGGGAAGTAGGCCATGGCTCGCAGCCTCAAGAAAGGCCCGTTCATCGACGACCACCTGCAGAAGAAGGTGGACGTCGCGCTCGAGACCAAGAGCAAGAACGTCATCAAGACCTGGTCGCGCCGCTCCACGATCACGCCCGACTTCATCGGGCTGACCTTCGGGGTTCACGACGGCCGCAAGCACGTCCCTGTCTACGTCACGGAAAACATGGTGGGCCACAAGCTCGGCGAGTTCGCGCCCACCCGCACCTTCCGCGGCCACGAGAAGGACGACCGCAAGAGCCGTCGCCGCTAGGCCACGGGCTTTGAGAACGAACGAAGGATTATAACGATGGCAACAGTGGAGCAGGAGGCTCCGAAGGCGCGCGCGTCGGCGCGGTACGTCCGCGTAGCACCTCGCAAGGCGCGCCGCGTCGTCGACCTCGTGCGTGGTCTGCCCGTGGACGAGGCCTTGACGACACTCGAGTTCGCGCCTTACAGCGCGGCCGAGATCGTCTACAAGGTCATCGCGTCGGCTCAGGCGAACGCCGAGAACAACCTCGGTCTCGACCCGGAATCGCTTCTGGTGTCCGAGATCAAGGTCGACGAGGGCCCGACCATGCGTCGGTACCGCCCGCGCGCCCACGGTCGCGCCTACAGGATCAACAAGCGCACCAGCCACATCACTGTGGTGGTCGAGTCGGTCCAGGCCAAGCAGTCCGCCGCCCCCTCGGTCCGCCGCCCCAAGGCTGCGGCTCCGAAGCCGGTCGAGACCAGCACGAAGTCCGAGAACGCTGAGAAGGAGGAGACCGAGTAATGGGTCAGAAAATCCACCCGCACGGGTACCGCCTCGGCATCAGCGCCGACTGGACGTCGCGTTGGTACGCCGACAAGGAGTACGCCGAGTACATCGGGGAAGACGTCAAGATCCGCCAGCTCATGACCAAGGGTCTCGAGCGCGCCGGCATCAGCAAAGTCGAGATCGAGCGCACCCGCGAGCGGGTTCGCGTCGACATCCACACCGCCCGCCCGGGCATCGTCATCGGCCGTAAAGGCGCCGAGGCCGATCGTCTGCGCGGCAACCTGGAGAAGCTGACCGGCAAGCAGGTCCAGCTGAACATCATCGAGGTCAAGAACCCCGACATCGATGCTCAGCTCGTCGCCCAGGGTGTCGCGGAGCAGCTGTCCAGCCGTGTCAACTTCCGTCGCGCGATGCGCAAGGCCATTCAGTCGGCCATGCGCAACCCGACGGTCAAGGGCATCAAGGTGCAGTGCTCGGGCCGCCTCGGCGGCGCGGAGATGAGCCGCTCGGAGCAGTACCGCGAGGGCCAGGTCCCGCTGCACACGCTGCGCGCGAACATCGACTACGGCCTGTTCGAGGCCGCCACGACCTTCGGCCGCATCGGCGTGAAGGTGTGGATCTACAAGGGTGAGGCCACGCTCAAGGAGCAGGCCGAGCAGGTGCAGCGTCGTCGTGACTCCGGTCCCGACCGCGGCGGCCGTGGTGGCCGTGGCGGAGCCGGCGCTGCTCGCGGAGGACGCGGCCGTGGTGGCCGTGCCGCCGCAGCGCCTGCCGAGGCCGCCGTCGCCGCGCCCGCCGCTGAGACTGAGAAGCAGGAGGGCTAAGCGACATGCTCATGCCACGGAAACCGCCGCGCGGTTACCGGAAGCCTCACGCTCCCAAGCGCAAGGGCAAGGCCACTCGGGGAACGAAGGTCTCCTTCGGCGAGTACGGCATCCAGGCGTTGGAGCACAGCTACGTGACCAACCGCCAGATCGAGTCCGCTCGTATCGCCATGACCCGCCACATCAAGCGTGGCGGCAAGGTCTGGATCACGATCTTCCCGGACCGTGCGATCACGAAGAAGCCGGCCGAGACCCGTCAGGGTTCCGGTAAGGGTTCGCCCGAGTTCTGGGTGGCCAACGTCAAGCCGGGCCGCGTCATGTTCGAGCTCTCGTACCCGACCGAAGAGATCGCCCACGAGGCACTGCAGCGCGCGATCCACAAGCTGCCGATGAAGTGCCGCATCGTGAGTCGCGAAGGGGCGGGGGAGTAGTCATGGCTACTGGTATCGACACCGGTGAGCTGCGCGAGCTCAACGACAAGGAACTCCAGGCGAAGCTCGTGGAGAAGAAGGAAGAACTGTTCAACCTGCGGGTCCGGAACGCCACCGGCCAGCTGGAGAACAACCACGAGCTCGGTCTGGTCCGCAAGGAGATCGCGCGGATCTACACCGTCATGAACGAGCGCCGGCTGGGCCTCAGCGCCGCGCCGGAGGAGGTTGAGAAGTGAGCGAGGAAACTCAGACTCGCGGACGGCGCAAGGTGCTCGAAGGCTTCGTCGTCGGCGACAAGATGGACAAGACCGCCGTCGTCGAGGTCGAAGACCGCAAGAAGCACGCGCTGTACGGCAAGGTCGTCAAGTCCAATAAGAAGTACAAGGCTCACGACGAGAACAACGAGGCCGGCATCGGGGACCGCGTTTCCATCATGGAGACCCGTCCGCTGTCGAAGACCAAGCGTTGGCGCATCGTCGAGATCCTCGAGAAGGCGAAGTAGGGGGATCGGGACGTGATTCAGCAAGAGTCGCGGCTCAAGGTCGCTGACAACACCGGTGCGCGGGAGATCCTGTGCATCCGGGTGCTGGGCGGCTCCGGCCGACGCTACGCCGGAATCGGCGACACGATCGTTGCTTCCGTCAAGGACGCCACCCCGGGTGCCGGGGTGAAGAAGGGCGACGTCGTGAAGGCCGTCATCGTACGGACGGTGAAGGAAACCCGCCGTCCCGACGGCACGTACATCAAGTTCGACGAGAACGCCGCTGTCCTCGTCAAGGACGGCGAACCGCGAGGGACTCGTATCTTCGGGCCGGTCGCCCGCGAGCTGCGCGACAAGCAGTTCATGAAGATCATCTCCCTCGCACCGGAGGTGCTGTAAGAGATGAAGATCAAGAAGGGCGACCGAGTCCGCGTCATCGCTGGCAAGGACAAGGGTGCCGAGGGACTGGTGCTGGAGGCGTACCCCGACCGCGAGCGTGTGCTCGTCGAGGGCGTCAACCGCATCACCAAGCACACCAAGGCCGGGCAGACCGCGCGCGGTTCGAAGACCGGTGGCATCGTGGTGCAGGAAGCCGCGATCCACGTCTCGAACGTGCAGGTGCTCGACGCCGACAACCAGCCCACTCGCGTGGGTTACCGGTTCGGCGACGACGGCCGCAAGGTCCGCGTTTCGAAGCGGACGGGTAAGGACCTGTAATGACCGACGTTGCTGAGAAGGTCCAGCCGCGCCTGAAGGAGTCCTACCGCTCCGACATCAGGCCCGCGCTGCAGGACCAGTTCAAGTACGCCAACATCCACCAGATCCCCGGTCTGACGAAGATCGTGGTCAACATGGGTGTCGGCGAGGCCGCTCGCGACTCCAAGCTCATCAACGGTGCGCTGGAGGACCTGACCACGATCACCGGTCAGAAGCCTCTCGTCCGTCGGGCCAAGAAGTCGATCGCGCAGTTCAAGCTGCGTGAGGGCCAGGCGATCGGTGCGAAGGTGACCCTTCGCGGCGACCGCATGTGGGAGTTCCTCGACCGCCTCCTGGCGATCGCGCTGCCGCGCATCCGCGACTTCCGCGGGCTCTCGGACCAGCAGTTCGACGGCAACGGGAACTACACCTTCGGTCTCACCGAGCAGAGCGTGTTCCCCGAGATCGACCAGGACAAGATCGACCGGGTTCGCGGTATGGACATCACGCTGGTGACCACCGCGAAGACCGACGACGAAGGCCGGGCGTTCCTGAAGCTGCTCGGCTTCCCGTTCAAGGAGAACGACAATGGCTAAGAAAGCCCTCATCGCGAAGGCCAAGCGGAAGCCGAAGTTCGCCGTGCGCGCCTACACCCGCTGCCAGAAGTGCGGCCGGCCGAAGGCCGTCTACCGCAAGTTCGGCCTGTGCCGCGTCTGCGTGCGCGACATGGCCCACGCGGGTGAACTCCCGGGCGTCCACAAGGCTTCCTGGTAACTCCAGGCCTATAGCTCCGATCGCCACAGGCCCTGCCGCTCTGTACAAGGCGGGGAACCGGGGTGAGAAAGGTAAACAACGCTAATGACAATGACCGACCCGATCGCAGACATGCTGACCCGTCTGCGGAACGCCAACCAGGCATACCACGACCAGTTGTCGATGCCGCACTCCAAGATGAAGGCCTCCATCGCGGAGGTCCTCAAGCAGGAGGGCTACATCGCCGAATGGCGCGTCGTGGACCCTGAAGAAGGCAAAGTCGGCAAGACCCTGGTCATCGACCTGAAGTTCGGCGAGCGCCGCGAACGGTCCCTTGCGGGCCTGCGCCGCGTCTCGAAGCCGGGCCTTCGGGTCTACGCCAAGTCAACTGAGCTGCCGCGCGTCCTCGGCGGCCTGGGTGTGGCCATCGTGTCCACCTCCCAGGGCCTGCTGACCGACCGTCAGGCTCGCAAGCGCGGCGTTGGCGGCGAAGTCATCGCCTACGTCTGGTAGCAGGAGGGTATTAAGCATGTCCCGCATTGGGAAGCAGCCGATTCTGGTGCCCTCCGGCGTCGACGTCAAGTTCGATGGCGCGACGGTTACCGTGAAGGGCCCCAAGGGCGAGCTCAGCACTGAGCTGCCCGAGCCGATCGCCATCGAGAAGAGCGAGGACGGGACCATCTCGGTCACCCGCCCCAACGACGAGCGCAAGTCCCGGGCCCTGCACGGCCTGGCGCGCAGCCTCGTCAACAACATGGTCGTCGGCGTCTCTGAGGGCTACAAGAAGTCCCTCGAGATCAACGGCACCGGTTACCGGGCCGTCGCCAAGGGCAAGGGCGTGGAGATGAGCCTCGGCTTCTCCCACACCATCCAGGTCGACGCTCCGGAGGGCATCTCGTTCACGGTCGAGCGTCCGACCCTGCTGCACGTCGAGGGCATCGACAAGCAGCTGGTCGGCCAGGTCGCGTCGAACATCCGCCGACTGCGTCCGCCGGAGCCCTACAAGGGCAAGGGCGTGAAGTACGTCGACGAGCGTATCCGCCGCAAGGCCGGGAAGGCAGGTAAGTAATGGCGAGCAAACTGGAGCAGCGCCGCCCGTCCGGGTCGGCCTCCGAGCGCCGCCGGATCGGCAAGAACCGGCGCCACTTCCGCGGCCGCAAGAAGGTCAACGGCACGGCCGCCCAGCCGCGCCTGGCCGTCTTCCGTTCGTCGAAGCACATCGTGGCCCAGATCATCGACGACGTGCAGGGCCACACGCTGGCCGCCGCGTCGACGGTGGAGCCCGGTCTGCGTGCGTTCGACGGCGACAAGACCGCCAAGGCCAAGGAAGTCGGCAAGCTGATCGCCGAGCGCGCCAAGGCCGCCGGTGTCGAGGCGGTCGTCTTCGACCGCGGTGGTGTCAAGTACCACGGCCGCGTCGCGGCCCTGGCCGACGCCGCCCGTGACAGCGGCCTGAAGTTCTAGTCCGCTAGAACGGCTTTTCGCAAAGCCGGGGAGGAGCATCCAGCTCCTCCCCGGCTTTCGTCGTACCCGGGCGCCTTTCGGGTGATCTGCGCGTGTCACCGCGAGTCGGCCTTGGCGACGGCGGCGGTGCTTGGGCCAGGATGGGCGGGTGCGTTCGCCGAAGCTCTCCCGCAAGACCGTGCTCGTCTCGAGTATCGCCGGGGCCTTCGCGGTCGTCGGCGGGGGCGCCGTGATCGCCGAGGCCGCGGCGCGGCGCGACGAGGACGAAGGCGAGGAGCGGGTGATCATCCCCGATCAGGACCCGGACGCGAAGTACGTCGCGGAGACGATGGCCGCCATGTCCCTGGAGGACGAAGGTCGGCCAGCTGTTCATGGTCTACGTGCACGGCGAGTCGGCCGATTCCGACCATCCCGACGCGGTCGCCTCCAATCGCGGAGCGCCTCGGCGCCGACAACGGCGCAGCGTTCATCGCCGCGTACAAGCCCGGCGGGATCATCTACTTCGACTGGGCCAACGGCCTGTCCGATCCTGACCAGATCGCGGCGCTCTCGAACGGCCTCCAGGAGGCCTCCGAGACCCCGCTGCTCATCGCCACCGACCAGGAGTACGGCTCGGTCGTGCGGATCGGCGAGCCCGCCACGCAGTTCCCCGGCGCGATGCCGCTGGGCGCGACCCGCGACGCCGAGGCCGCGCGCCAGGCGGCCGAGGCCGCGGGCACCGAACTGCGGGCCATGGGCCTCAACCAGAACTTCGCGCCGAACGCCGACGTGAACGTCGACCCCGCGAACCCGGTGATCGGCGTCCGCTCCTTCGGCTCCGATCCCGACCTCGTGGCCGAGTTCGTAGCGGCCCAGATCGAGCGGCTACCAGCGCCGGGGGCGTGGCGGTGTCCGCCAAGCACTTCCCGGGCCACGGCGACACCGGGACCGACAGCCACGTGGGCCTGCCGGTCATCACCCACACCGCGGAGGAGTGGGAGCGGATCGACGCCCCGCCGTTCGCGGCGGCGATCGAGGCCGGCGACCGACATGGTCATGTCGGCCCACCTCCAGTTCCCCGCCCTCGACGACTCGCTCAAGCCCGCCACGCTCTCCGAGCCGATCCTCACCGGGCTGCTGCGCGAGCGCCTCGGTTTCGAGGGCGTGATCGTCACCGACGCCCTTGAGATGCAAGGGGTCCGCACCGAGTACGGCGACGAGCGGGTGCCGGTGATGGCGCTCCAGGCCGGGGCCGACCTGCTGCTCATGCCGCCGGACTTCCCGCTCGCGTACGAGGCGGTGCTCGCCGCCGTCGAGGCGGGGGAGCTGACCGAGGAGCGCATCGACGCCTCGGTGCGGCGCCTGCTCGAACTCAAATACGCCCGCGGCATCGCCGACGACCCGATGACCGACCCGGGCGCCGCGTCCGAGCTGGTCGGCGCGGACGCGCACCTCGAGGTCGCCGCCGGGATCGCCGACCGTTCGATCACGCTGCTCGCCAACGACGGCACGCTGCCGTTCGCGGGAGGGGGCGTGCTCGTGACCGGTTGGGGTGAGAACACCACCGCCAACCTCGCGGCGTCGCTCGAAAGCCAAGGGCTGCAAGCGGAAGCACTGGTCACCGGCGAGGAGCCCGAGCGCGGAGGCAGATCAAGGCCGCGGTCGCCGCCGCCGAAGGCCGCGACCTGGCGGTGGTCGCGACCTGCAACGTGCAAGCCGGTTCCCCGCAGGCGGACCTGGTCGCCGCGCTGCTGAAGGCCGGCATCCCGGTGGTCACGGCCGCGGTCGGCACGCCCTACGACGCGGCGCATCTCGGCTCGGTCAACGCGAGCCTGGCGACCTACTCGTATACGACGGCTTCCCTTGCGTCCCTGGCACAGGTGATCACCGGGGCGCTCAACCCGAGCGGTGTGCTGCCGGTCGACGTGCCCGGCCGCGACGGGCGAGATCGCCTACGCCTTCGGCCACGGACTCGACTACACGTAACCGTTCGCTTGCGCGCCGTAGAAAGTTATTTTCACACGCTTGACTCTTTGTGGAGTTTATCTCCATACTGGGATCGCGGGTGCAAAACCGTGCACTCACCCCCAATCCCCTGATCTCCTGACAACAAGGGAGTCTCGTGTGAAGTTCTTCCCCACCCACCGAAAACGACCCCGAAACTCCGGACGAAGCGGTCTTCGCGCCGCCGTCGTGCTCCTCGCGGCGACCGTCCTCACCGCAGCCGGACTCGCCGTCGCGAGCCCGGCCCAGGCGCAGACCCGCACCGCCGGGATCGACGTCTCGAACTACCAGGGCTCGATCAACTGGACCTCGGTCAAGAACGCCGGCGTCCAGTGGGCCTACATCAAGGCCACCGAGGGCACCACGTACAAGGACCCGCGGTTCAACACCAACTACCCGGCGGCCCACGCGGCCGGGGTGATCCGCGGGGCGTACCACTTCGCCCGTCCGGGGTCCTCCAGCGGTGCGGCGCAGGCGAACTACTTCGTCAGCAACGGCGGCGCCTGGTCCGCCGACAACCTCACCCTCCCCGGTGCGGTCGACCTGGAGGCCCCGCCCTCGGGCGCGGCCTGCTACGGCCTGAGCACCACGGCGATGCGCACCTGGATCACCGACTTCTACAACACGTACAAGGCGGCGACCGGCCGCGACGTGGTCATCTACACGACCGCTTCGTGGTGGAACTCCTGCACCGGCTCGTGGACCGGCATGGCCTCCAAGAGCCCGCTGTGGGTCGCGCACTGGGGCGCTTCGGCGCCGTCGCTCCCGGCCGGCTGGAGCAGCACGACCTGGACGTTCTGGCAGTACACCGCGACCGGATCGGTCTCGGGCATCGCCGGCGACGTCGACCGCGACCACTTCAACGGCGCACGCGACCGCCTGCTGGCGCTCGCGAACAACACCTAGGAACCCGCGGTCCGGGGGCCCGATCGGCCCCCGGACTTCGGCGTTCGGAGGCAGGCATGGACTCAGACCACCACCGCATCCGCCGCAGGGTCCTCTTCGGGACCGGCGCGGTCGGACTCCTCGGGGCCGCTGGATTCGCAGGCGTAGCCGCGCCGGGCGCGAGCGCCCAGGCGGTCCAACCCGACATCGACTCGACCGACGTGTGGGGCGCGCGCACCCCGAACGGCACCAATCCCGTCGTCGAGGGCAGCCCGAACAAGCTCATCGTGCACCACACGGTCTCGGCGAACACCGAGGACTTCTCGCGCGAGCAGGCGCACTTCCACGCGAAGTGGGTGCAGGACCTGCACATGGACGGGAACGGCTGGCGCGACACGGGCTACAACTTCGTCGTGAGTCGCGGCGGCTGGATCACCGAGGGCACCACCGGAAGCCTGGAGGCGCTCCTCTCGGGGGAGCGGTTCATCCAGGGCATCCACACCTCGGGTCAGAACACGCAGGCGCTCGGCATCTCGAACGAGGGCTCGTACCACGACGGCGCGGAACCCACTGGGGCCCAGTGGGAGTCGCTCGTGGCGATCTGCGCGTTCGCCGCCGATCAGTACGGGATCGCGTCGAGTGAGATCTACGGGCACGTGGACTTCAACTCGACCCTGTGTCCCGGCATCTTCCACGACCGCCTCCCGCAGCTGCGCGAGGAAGTCGAAGCGGCTCGCGGATAGCGAGCGGCACAAAGCTGGTCGCGCGCGGCGCTGGTGACCGCCGCGCGCGACCATTGTTCACGGACACGCGCGACCACTGTTCAGGGACAAGTCGGGCGCTAGCCTTCAAAACGGACACCCGGGGACCCCCCATTTCAACAATGCCCGCGGGGTCCGACAACCTCCCGGCGCCCCGCGTAAGGGGCGCCGTTCGTCGCGTTAAGCGAGCCGGGAGCCGAGCGGTCGCTCTCGTTGGCGCGCCGAGGGCCAAGCTGGCCGCTGCCGTCTCGTTTCAGCGATCTGCAGGCCGGGCGGCGGCCATTTCGCTAGGCGCGCTGGCGGCCCGACACCGATGCCGCCGTCGCCGCGAGGGCCTTCGCAGTTCGCTTGCGCTGCTTGGCGGCCACGCCCACGAACAGGCAGTCCACGACCATCAGCTGCGCGATGCGGCTGACCGTGGCTCCCGAGCGGAACGTCGTCTCCCGGGCCGCGGTCGTGAGCACCAGGTCGGCGGTCTGCGCCAGCGGCGACCTCGCGTGGTTCGTGATGGCGATCGTCGTCGCCTCCCGGTCGCGGGCCGATTCCAGGAACTCCACGGTCTCCGTCGTCGCGCCCGAGTGCGAGATCGCCACCGCGACGTCCTTCGGGCTCGCCAGCGCGGTCGCGACCAGTGCGGCGTGCACGTCGGGCCAGGAGAAGGCGATGCATCCGATTCGGTGGAGCTTCTTCACCAGGTCGGCGGCGACGATTCCCGAGGCCTCGACGCCGAAGACGTCGATGCGGCCCGCGCCGGCCAGGGCCGCGACGGCGGCTTCGCAGGCGGCGGTGTCGAGTGCGTTCGCGGTGTCGGTGATCGCGCCGACGTCGGCGTAGCTCACTGTGGCGATGATGCGGGACATGTCCGCGCCGGTGGGGATGTCGCCGCCCGCGATCTCGCGGTCGGGCCCTTCGCCGGTGCCGATCACGGCCTGGGCGGCGCGCATGCGCAGTTCGCGGTGTCCGGCGAGGCCGAGGGAGCGGCAGAAGCGCACCACGGTGGCCTCGGAGGTGCCCGCGGCGCGGGCGAGCTCGGTGATCGTGCGCGTCGAGGCGGCCTCGGGTTCGCGGATGATCTCTTGTGCGACCTTGGTCTCCGCCTTCGACAGTGAGGGCAGGACGGATTTGATGAGCACCAGGAGGTTGGGCGTGTCGGTGCGGCTGGCTGGCATGACGACACCGTACACCTGTCGACGGGGCCCCATGGTGCGGCGCGATTCTTCATGTCCGGCCAGTGGGATGAAATTTTACTACATTGCGCTAGGCTCACAACTGTGAGTGAGACGACCGAACGACTGCAGACGCGGACCCACCTGGCCACCCTGTCGACCGAGCAGGCCGATCCCCGCTATGCCGGGATCGAGCTGCTCTCGACCCTGGACCTGGCGAGAACCATGAACGAGGCGGATGCGAGCGTCCCGGCCGCGGTGGCGGCGGTGCTGCCCGACGTGGCCGCCGCCATCGACGCGGTGGCCGACCGGCTCGCGAAGGGCGGGCGGCTGCGGTACGTGGGTGCCGGCACGGCCGGGCGCATGGCAGTGATGGACGCGGCCGAGTGCCCGCCGACATTTTCCACCGACCCCGAGTTCGTCAAGGCGATCTTGGCGGGCGGCAAGGCCGCCGAGGGCGGCGCGGTCGAGGGCAC
Organism: uncultured Actinomycetota bacterium; assembly: GCA_963740955.1. Taxonomy (GTDB): domain Bacteria; phylum Actinomycetota; class Actinomycetes; order Mycobacteriales; family Micromonosporaceae; genus Glycomyces. Next base: position 210,070 of record CAVUGC010000019.1, on the reverse strand, counting down.
CGAGGACGACGCGGCGGCCGGTGTCGCGGCGATGGCCGCCGAGGACATCGGCCCGGCCGACGCCGTGGTGGGCCTGGCGGCGAGCGGCCGGACGCCGTTCGTGGTCGCGGCGGTCGAGGAGGCCCGGCGGCGCGGGGCGCTCACGGTGGGACTGTCGTGCAACACCGGGACGGTCCTTTCGGCGGCGGCGGAGTACCGCATCGAGGTCGAGGTCGGCCCGGAGGTGGTGGCCGGTTCGACGCGGCTGAAGTCGGGCACGGCGCAGAAGTTCGTGCTCAACATGATCTCGACGATCAGCATGGTGCGCCTGGGGAAGGTGTACCGGAACTACATGGTGGACATGCGGGTCGCGAATTCGAAGCTGGCGGCGCGGGCGGTGCGGATGATCCGCGAGATCACCGGTGCGGACGCCGAGGCCGCCGAAGCGGCGCTGGCCGCCTCGGGGGACCACGTGAAGACCGCGGTGGTCATGATCGAGCTGGGCATCGGCAGGGCCGAGGCCGTAGCGAGGCTGGAGCAGGCCGAAGGCCGCTTGGCGGGCGCCTTGCAGGCTTGAGCGCGTTTCGGGACACGCTGAAGAGGGTCGGGGTGCGCGAGCGCCCCCGATTCAAGGGTGCCCGAGGGGTGTGACAAGACGGCGGGGCGAAGGAGCGGTTCGCGGGCCGATCGCCTGCGGCGCTGCGGTGTGGGCCCGTTTGCGGGCACGCTGAAGAGGGTCGGGGTGCGCGAGCGCCCCCCGAATCAAATGTGCCCGAGGGGTCTGACAAATTATGACGGCACGGCGCTCACGAGCGCCGTGCCGTGGATTCGTTTGTCTCGTTAGTTCAGTGCGTCGATATGGTTCAGCGCCAGGCCAGTTGACGGTGGAGCCTGACCTTGGCCTCGGGGTCGGTCACGAAGGCGCTGGCGGCCATCCAGGCCGCTCCGATCGCCGGGTCCGTGGCCTTGCTGATGCCCGCCTTCGGGTACACCAGTCGGAACCGCTCCTGCAGCAGCGCGGCGATCGGGGTCGGGCGCGTCAGGAGGCTGCCGGCCATCACGATCGGCAGTTCGCGGTCGACCACGTACGAGACCGACTCGGCGAGATGCCCGACGGCCCTCGCCACGATCGACTCCGCCACTTGGTCGCCGCCGTCCGCCGCCTCGCACACCAGGGCCGAGAACCGCGACAGCCGCACCGGCGGATCCGCCATGCACTTCGCGACCAGGGCCCCTGAACGGCGGCCCTCAGGGGCGATCGCGGCGATGATGGCCTCCACGAGTCGTCCGCCGGGGCCGTTGCCGTCGATGTGGCGCAACGCGGCTCGCACGGCTTCGCGGCCGAGCCAGAAGCCCGAGCCGGCGTCGCCGAAGAGCCAGCCGTAGCCGTCTGAGCGCAGCGCCGGGGTGCGGTCGCGGATCGCGAACGCCACGGCGCCGGTGCCCGAGACGACCACGGTCCCGTCCGATGCCGATGAGCCGGCCGCGAACGCGATCACCGCGTCCGAGACGACCTCGACTTCGCAGTCGGTCGCGAAGCGCCGCTTGAGGTCCGCCGAGACCTCGCGTACTTCCTCGGTCAGCGACAGCGCTCCGGCCGTGCCGACGCAGACCGCGCCGACCTCCGTCGGGTCGATGCCGCCGAGGGCCCGCTGGAACGCCAGGGCCATGTTGGACAGCGCGGTCTCCCGGTCGCCGCCGACCGGATTGGCTGGTCCGGAGGCTCCGGTTCCCAGCACCGCCCCGGACTCGTCGATGAGAACGGCGCGGCTGCTGGTCCCGCCGGCGTCGAGGCCGACGGCGAGTCTTGCTTGCATGATGGGGTCCCCGCTCCTTGCGATACCAGCAGTATCCGCCTTCGGTGCAAATCAGTAAAAATAATTCTCATGAACTTGACACGAGTGTGTCACAGGTAATAGTTTTTCTTGCATCCACCTCCCGAAGGGGTCGCCCATGGACCGAACCAGGACTGAAGCGCCCAATGCTCCCGCCGCGGCCGGCGTGCTCGAACGCATCCGGCTCGGCGCGAGCGACCTGTCCGAGGCCATGTCGAAAGTGGCCGAACAGGTACTGATCGACCCCGAAGCCGCGGCGCGGGCCACGATCATGGACCTCGCCGAACTCTCGGGTACCTCCCCAGGAACCATCACACGATTCTGCCGTCATCTCGGATATGACGGTTACGCCGCCCTCAGGGTTGCAATCGCGACCGAAACAGGTCGCGCCTCCGCCCGCCGCGAAACCGGCTGGGACGTCAACATCGGGCAGGAGATCGCCCCCTCCGACCCGCTCGACCGGGTCCTCAAGCAGCTCATCACCATCGACGCCGCGATGCTCCGCGACACCGTGGACACCCTCGACCTCGCCGCCGTCGAACGCGTCGCCGCCCGCGTCTGCGACGCCCGCCGCGTCGACGTCTACGGCGTCGGCACCAGCGCCACCGTCGCCCGCGAACTCCAGATGGGCTTCTACCGCACCGGCGTCGCCGCCTGGGTCTGGACCGAAGTCCACGACGCGCTCGCCAGCGCCGCCCTCCTCGGCGGGCACGATGTGGCGGTCGCCGTGTCGCTCTCGGGATCCACTGCCGAGGTCGTCGAGATGCTCTCGGAGGCGGGCAGTCGCGGCGCCCTCACCGTGGCCCTCACCGGCGACGCCGACTCGCCGATCGCCGAGGTCGCCGACATCTGCCTGGTCTCGGCCACCACCCGCACCGGCCACCGCGCCGACCTCCTGGCGTCCCGGCACTCGGCCATGCTCGTGGCCGACCTCGTCCACATAGCGGTCGCGCAGCGGCGCTTTCCCGAAGCCCTCGAGGCCCTGGAGTCCCGGGCCCGAGCCGTGGTCGGCCACCGGCCGACCCCATCCTCTCAGCCCCGGAACGGAACGAGCTGACCCTCACACCGTCCGCAACGCGGTCCTGCCCAACCTGCTACCCCTTGAAGGAGCGACCCATGAACACCACACCAGCCGATCGCCACCCGCTGTTCTCCCGCCGCAACCTGTTCGGCGCCACTGCGGCCGGCCTCGCGGCCTCCTCGCTGGCGGCGTGCGCCACCAGCGGCGGCGACGACAAGAACGACGAGGTCTCCGTCGGGGACGACGCGGAGAACCCGTTCGACGTCGACGGCAAGGCCCCCTTGGACGTCGTCATCTTCGACGGCGGCTTCGGCAACGAATACGCCGTGGCCCACCAGGAGATCTACAACCGGGCCTTCCCCGACGCCGAGATCACGCACCTCGCGACCCAGGCGATCGCCGAGACCCAGCAGCCGCGCTTCGCCGAAGGCAAGCCCGCCGACGTGCTCGACAACTCGGGGGCCCAGCAGATCCCGATGGACGCGCTCGTCAGCGACGGGGAGATCGCCGAGCTCACCCCGCTGCTCGACGCCCCCTCCTACGACGACCCCGAAGTGACCGTGCGCGACACCCTCCGCGACGGCGTGCTCGAAGCGGGCACCTTCAACGGCAAGGTCTACGCCCTCAACTACGTGTTCAACGCGTGGACGATCTGGTACGACGCCAAGCTGTTCCGCGACCAGGGCTGGACCCCGCCGACCACGTGGGCCGAGATGCTCGCCCTGTGCCCGACCATCCAGGCCGCCGGGATCGCGCCGTGGACCTACGCCGGCCAGCACCCGGTCTACCTCTACGACATGTTCCTCATGCTCGCCGGGCGCCACGGCGGCGTCCAGGTCCTCAAGGACATCGACAACCTCAAGGAAGGCGCCTGGAACCACGATTCGGTCGTGCTGGCCGCCGAGGCGATGCACGGCATCGGCGACTCCGGCTTCCTCCTCGACGGCAGTGCGGGCATCGACCACATCCAGTCCCAGACGGCCTTCAACAACAACGAGGCCGCGTTCCTCCCGTGCGGCTCCTGGCTCCCCAACGAGCAGAAGAGCATCGCGCCTGCGGACTTCGAGTACGCGCCGATGGGCGTGCCCTACCTCGAGGGCAGCGTCCAGCCCGGACTCATCAGCGCGGGCGGCGACGAGCCGTTCGTGGTGCCGCAGAACGCGACCAACCTCTCGGGGGCCTACGAGTACCTGCGGATCATGCTCTCCAAGGAGGGCTCGCAGATCTTCGGCGACACCGTGCAGGCCGCCACCGTCGTCAAGGGCGTGGAGCTGGACAACCAGGCCGCCAAGATGACCGACGCGCTGGTCGCCAACCCGGAGGACATGTTCCAGCCGAAGTTCCGGTACTGGTACACGAAGATGAACGACGAGGTGCGCCCCGCGCTCGGCTCGCTGTTCAACGCCGAGTCGACGCCCGCGGAGTTCATCGACCGGATGCAGACGGTGGCCGACGAGACGGCCGCCGACGACACCATCGAGAAGTTCACGCACGACGAGTAACCCCGCAACCTATTCGAGAGGAGGGCCTGGGCTGTGAAGCACGGCAGGTACCCGTTCATCCTGAGCTTCCTGGCATTGCCGGTGGGGCTGTACGCCTGGCTGGTGATCCTGCCGTTCGCCCAGGCCTTCCAGATATCCCTGACCGACTGGTCGGGGTCGAGCAACAGCTTCGAATACATCGGGTTCGACAACTACGTCAACTTGTTCAAGGACGAGCGGCTCGTCCTGCCCGCCCTGCGGCACACCGGGATCATCCTCGTGGTGCTGCCGGTCGTGACGATCGCGCTGGGCCTGTTCTTCGCGTTCATGCTCAACCTCGGCGGGCGGGTTCGCCAGGGCCGCATCGAGGGCGTGCGCGGGGCCCGGTTCCACAAGATCGTGTTCTTCTTCCCGCAGGTGCTCTCGGTGGCGATCATCGGGATCCTGTGGAAGCAGGTCTACGCGCCGGAGAACTTCGGCGGGCTCATCACCGGGGCGCTCACCTCGGTGGGGCTTCCGGCGCCGGTCAACGGGTTCCTGGCCGACAAGCGCTTCGTGCTCGCGGCCGTCATCGCCGTCCTCGTCTGGAGCGCCGTCGGGTTCTACCTGGTGTTCTTCTCCTCGGCGATGGCTTCGATCCCGCGCGACCTGTACGAGGCGGCGATCATCGACGGCGCCGGGCGGGTCCAGATGTTCTTCAAGATCACGCTGCCGCTGCTGTGGGACTCGGTCCAGACGGCGTGGATCTACCTGTCGATCGTCGCGCTCGACGTGTTCGTCCTGGTGTACATGATGACGCCCGAACGCGGCGGGCCCGACGCCGCGAGCGAAGTGGTCGGCGGCGTCATCTGGAAGTACGCGTTCAACCACGGCGAGCAGGCCTTCGCGTCGGCGATCGGCGTGGTCCTGTTCTTCGCCGCGCTGAGCCTGGCCGTCGTGTCGCTGCGGTTCGGCCGCCGCGAGCGGATCGAGTTCTGAGGAGCGACATGGCAATCGAGACCCCCGAAAAGGACACCGAGGTCGCCCCCGCGCGGACGCCTCAGCCGGCCCCGAAGCCCGAGGGCCACGTGCTCAACTTCTTCTCCCACGGCTTCCTGTGGCTGTGGGCCCTCATGGTCATCATCCCCGTGGTCTGGATCGTGGTGACCTCCTTCAAGACCACCCGGGAGATCGCCTCCGACCCGCTCGGCCTGCCTTCGGCCGTGCACTGGGCGAACTACACGAACGCCTGGATCAACGGGAACATCGGCAACTACTTCCTGAACACCGTGCAGGTCATGGTCTTCAGCGTCACCGGCACGATGCTCCTGGGCGCCATGGCCGCCTACGTGCTGGCCCGCTACGAGTTCTTCGGGAACCGCATCATCTACTTCGGTTTCGCCGCGGGGATGATGTTCCCGGTGTTCCTGGCCCTGTTCCCGCTGTTCAAGACCCTCCAGAACGTCTCGCTGCTGAACACCTACGCGGGCTTGGTGATCGTCTACATCGCCTACTCGCTGCCGTTCACGGTGTTCTTCCTGACCGCGTTCTTCCGAACGCTGCCAACGGGAGTCGCCGAAGCCGCGATCGTGGACGGCGCCGGACACTACCGGCTGTTCTTCCAGGTCATGCTGCCCATGGCCAAGCCTGGCCTCATCGCCATCACGATCTTCAACATCATCGGTCAGTGGAACCAGTTCCTGCTGCCGCTGGTCCTGCTGGGCCGCAACCCCGACGACGCGATGATCTCCCAGGGCCTGGCGAACCTCGCACTGCGCCAAGGCTACGAAGGGGACGCGGGCGCGCTCTTCGCCGGCACCGTGATGGCCATGATCCCGATCTTCGTCGCCTACATCATCTTCCAGCGCCAGATCCAGGCCGGACTCACCGCGGGGGCCATCAAGTAGCGAGCGGGACACGTTGCGTCCGAAGGGCCTGGGCAACTGGTTATTCAACTGGTTTGTCGAAGGGTGTTTACAAGGGTTCGAATCTGTGGAAATATCGAAATGATTCGATCACAGCCCTTCCCCTGGGGCGACCCCCGAAGGAGACGACGATGTCAACAAGACGGCGGTTCGGCGCGCTCGCAGCGGCGACGGCCCTCGCGTCCGCGACCCTGGGCCTCGCCGCCCCGGCTCCGGCGCAGGCGGCACCGGTCGCGTTCGACAACGGCCAGACGATCACCGACACCTCCGGCAACCTCATGCACGCCCACGGCGGCGGCATGCTCAAAGTCGGCGGCACCTATTACATGGTCGGCGAGCAGCGCGACGAATACCTCTTCGACCAGGTCAGCATGTACTCCTCCACGGATCTCGTGAACTGGACGTTCGAGAACGACATCCTCAGCGCCGAATCCGACCCCGACCTCTCCCCGGCGAACATCGAGCGGCCCAAGGTCATCTACAACGCCAACACCGGCAAGTACGTCCTCTGGGCCCACAAGGAGAACGGCGTCGACTACGGCGACGCCGAAGTGGCCGTGGCCGTCTCCGACACCGTCGACGGCGACTACGACTACCAGGGCTCCTTCCGGCCCGCCGGCTACGACTCGCGCGACATGACCCTGTTCGTCGACACCGACGGCACCGGCTACCTCATCTCCGCCGCCGACGTCAACTACGACCTCAACGTCTACCGCCTCACCGACGACTACCTCGCCATCGACGAGCTCGTCCACGTCTTCGACGGCTACCACCGCGAAGCCCCGGCCGTGTTCCAGCGCAACGGGGTCTACTTCCTCGTCACCTCCGGCGCGACCGGCTGGAACGCCAACCAGACCCAGTACGCCACCACCACGAACTTCCCCGAGGGCGCGTGGTCGGGCTGGACCAACGCCGGCAACTCCACCACGTTCGGCTCGCAGCCGACCTTCGTCACCACCGTCACCGGCACCGCAGGCACCAGCTACCTCTACATGGGCGACCGCTGGGGACCCCAATGGGGCGGCAAACCCATGGACAGCGAGTACGTCTGGCTCCCCATCGCCTTCCCCAGCAACACGAGCATGTCGCTGACCTGGTACTCCACCCTCAACATCGACACCGCCGCGGGCACGGTCCAAGGCGTCGTCGGCTCCGAGGACGGCAGTCCGTACGGGACCAAGTTCGTCAACGCGGCCTCCGGGCGCTGCATCGACGTGCCCTCCGGCTCCAGCACCGACGGCGCCACGCTCATCCAATACGACTGCTGGACCGGCGCACCGCAGGCCTTCAGCTTCGACCCGGTCTACCCCGGCTCCAAGGTCGGCGCCGTGTCCAACACCGCCACCGGCAAATGCTGGGACGTGCTCGACGAGTCCACCGCCAGCGGCGCCGCCGTCGGCCAGTGGGGCTGCTGGGCCGGAGGCAACCAGCGCTTCTCGCTGCGCAGCGCCGCGAACGGCAACCACCTGATCGTGGCCCAGCACTCCGGGCTCTGCCTGCAGGCCGCCTCGACCGCCAACAACGCCGCGATCGTGCAGAGCACCTGCACCGGGGCCACGAACCAGCAGTGGGACGTGACCGGGCTGTAGGGCCCGCAACCGCCGCTCGACCCGCCGGCGTCGCGAGCGACGCCCTCCCCTGAAGCGACTCCCCGCACTGAGTCGCACCCGAAACCAGGACCGCCGCCAGCGGACTTCGCAGCGCTGGCGGCGGTCCTGCCGTGGCGGCCTGCTGTGTCCCCGGCCTCAGGTCGACCCCGCCGTTCGCTGATGCACCCCTGACCAGGCATAATCGAGAGGTTGCGCTTCGGCGCGACGTCTCCGGCTCTCGAACTCGGACATTCAATGCGAGTCGGCTCGGTTTCGGGCTGGCGTTGAGCGAACGAAAGGAATCAGTCTCGTGGCTGATCAACAGCAAGCTGCCGCCGGCAGCGGCGGCCGGGACGGCGGCGGCGACCGCCGCGGCGGTCGCGGTGGCCGTGGGGGCCGTGAGGGCGGTCGCGGTCGCGACCGCGCCGAGAAGTCCCCGCACGTCGAGCGCGTAGTCACCATCAACCGCGTCGCCAAGGTCGTCAAGGGCGGCCGGCGCTTCGCCTTCACCGCCCTCGTGGTGGTCGGCGACGGCGACGGCAACGTGGGTGTCGGCTACGGCAAGGCCAAGGAAGTTCCCGCCGCGATCGCCAAGGGCGTTGAAGAGGCGAAGAAGAACTTCTTCAAGGTCCCCCGCATCGGCGGCACCATCCCGCACGAGGTCTTCGGTGAGGACGCGGCCGGCCGTGTGCTCCTGAAGCCCGCCTCCGCGGGTACCGGTGTCATCGCGGGCGGTCCCGTGCGCGCCGTGCTCGAATGCGCCGGCGTCCACGACGTCCTGTCGAAGTCCCTGGGCTCCTCGAACGCGATCAACATCGTCCACGCGACGGTGGCCGCGCTCAAGGGTCTCGAGTCCCCGGAGGCCGTCGCGGCCCGCCGTGGCATGGCGCTCGAGGACATCGCTCCTCAGGGCCTGCTTCGCGCCCGCGCCGAGGCCGCTGCGGCCGCGAAGGCGTAGGGGATCGATATGGCACGTTTGAAGATCACCCAGCACAAGTCGGTCATCGGTGAGAAGCCGAAGGCCCGTGCGACCATCCAGACGCTCGGCCTTCGCAAGATCGGCCAGACCGTCTTCAAGGAAGACCTTCCGCAGTACCGCGGCATGGTCCACCGCGTCCGCCACCTGGTCGACGTTGAGGAGGTTGAGTAGTCATGGCTATTCGCATTCATGACCTGCAGCCGGCTCCCGGCGCCAAGAAGGCCAAGACCCGCGTCGGTCGCGGTGAAGGCTCCAAGGGCAAGACCGCCGGCCGCGGTACCAAGGGCACCAAGGCGCGCAAGACCGTGCCGGCCGGGTTCGAGGGCGGGCAGATGCCGCTCCAGATCCGTCTGCCGAAGCTCAAGGGCTTCAAGCCGCACAACAAGCTCGTCTACACCGTGGTCAACCTCGACCGCCTCGCGGAGCTCTTCCCCGAAGGCGGCCAGGTCGGCCCCGAGCAGCTGATCGAGGTGGGCGTCCTCAACAAGAAGGAGCTCATCAAGGTCCTCGGCTCCGGCGAGCTCGAAGGCGTCAAGCTGGACGTGAAGGCCCACGCCTTCTCCTCCTCCGCCTTCACCAAGATCACCGCCGCCGGTGGCACGGCCACCGTGGTGGACAAGAAGACCGGCGAGGCCCTGAGCGAGTAATCGCGCAGGTCCCGCGGGACCGAACATGTGATCCGCGAAACGGGTCGGAGGGAACTCCGGCCCGTTTCGTCATGGTCAATGCCGAATACGCTGCGTCCGATTGCGCCTGCTAGGCTCCCTTGGCGAGGATCACCGTCTTCCTCGGGCGCGTGACGCTCTCGCTACGAACTTCACACGCCCACTGGTTACGAAAGGTGTTGCCCCGCAGCGCCTAGGGCCCCGCCAGGGGGTCTTGTTCAGGAGGAACCGCATTGCTCTCCGCCTTCATCAGCGCGTTTCGGACCCCCGATCTGCGCAAGAAGATCCTGTTCACCCTGATGATCATCGGACTGTATCGTCTTGGTGCGCAGATGCCGAGTCCCGGCGTGGACTACACGGCGGTGCAAACCTGCCTCAACCAGCAGCCCACCGATGAAGCGGGCGTGTTCGGCCTCCTGAACCTGTTCACCGGTGGAGCGCTCCTCCAGCTCTCGGTCTTCGCGCTCGGCGTCATGCCGTACATCACCGCGTCGATCATCATGCAGCTGTTGACGGTCGTGATCCCGAGGCTCGAGCAGCTCCGCAAGGAGGGCCAGCCGGGCCAGGTCAAGATCACCCAGTACACGCGGTACCTGACGCTGGGCCTCGCCCTGCTCCAGGCCTCCGGCTACATCGCCTTGGCGCGCTCGGGGATCCTGTTCCAGGCCGAGTGCCCCGACCCGATCCTCCCGGACCTGTCCACTACGGACGCGAACATCCCGTACTGGATGACGATCATCGTCGTCGTGGCCGTCATGGTCGCGGGCACCGCGATCATCATGTGGTTCGGCGAGCAGATCACCGAGCGCGGCGTGGGCAACGGCATGAGCCTGTTGATCTTCGCCTCGATCGCCGCGCAGATGCCGAGCCAGTTCTGGGCGCTCCGCGAGTCCGAGGGCTGGTTCATGTTCAGCGTGATCATCGGGCTGTGCATCGCGATCATGGTGGCGGTCATCTTCATCGAGCAGTCGCAGCGCCGCATCCCGGTGCAGTACGCCAAGAAGATGGTCGGCCGCCGGATGTACGGCGGCACCTCGACCTACATCCCGCTCAAGGTCAACCAGGCCGGCGTCGTGCCCGTCATCTTCGGCTCCTCGCTCCTGTACATCCCGACGCTGTTCCGTCAGCTCAACCAGAACAGCGACTCGCAGTGGGTCCAGTTCATCGACCGGTACCTGCTCAACCAGGGCTCATGGGTGTACATCACCCTCTACGCCTTCCTCATCATCTTCTTCACGTACTTCTACGTGTCGATCACGTTCAAGGTCGACGACGTCGCCGAGAACATGAAGAAGGCCGGCGGGTTCATCCCCGGCGTGCGCCCCGGTAACCCGACCGCGACCTACTTGCAGCGAGTCCTGTCACGCCTGACCTTCCCGGGCTCGCTCTATCTCGCCGCGATCGCTATCCTTCCCAATCTGGCCATCATCGCGTTCGGTAACCAGCAGCTGTTCGCACAGTTCGCGTTCGGCGGTACTTCGGTGCTGATCATGGTGGGCGTCGGCCTGGAGTCGGTCAAGCAGATCGAGTCCCAGCTGATGCAGCGCCACTACGAGGGCTTCCTTCGCTGACGCAGGAAATCTTCATAGGCACCACACGGGAGGAACAACTGTGCGACTGGTACTCGTAGGCCCACCCGGGGCCGGCAAGGGCACCCAGGCGGAGATCATCGCCGAGCGGCTCGGCGTCCCCAAGATCTCCACCGGCGACATCTTCCGCGCCAACGTCTCCGGCGGCACCCCGCTGGGACTCAAGGCCAAGGAGTACATGGACGCCGGCGATCTGGTGCCCGACGAGGTCACCAACGACATGGTGGCCGACCGTCTGGCCCAGGACGACGCCGCGGAGGGCTTCCTCCTCGACGGGTACCCGCGCAACACCGAGCAGGCCAAGGTCCTCGACCAGGTCCTCGAGACCGCGGGTGCGACGCTGGACCTGGCCCTCGAGCTGGTCGCCAGTGACGACGAGGTCGTGCGGCGCCTGTCCGGGCGCCGCGTCTCCAAGTCGACCGGCAAGGTCTACCACCTGGAGTTCGACCCGCCCGCGGACCCGGACTCCGACGACCTCGAGCAGCGCACGGACGACCGGCCCGAGACGATCAAGAACCGTCTCAAGGTCTACGCCGAGCAGACCGCGCCGCTCGTGGGCTACTACGAGGCGCAGGACAAGCTCGTGCGGATCGACGCGATCGGCGAGGTCACCGCGGTGACCGAGCGCGCCCTGAACGCCATCGGCGCCGCGGAGTAAGCCTCGCCGTGTTCCGCCGTCGCCAGAACATCCAGTACAAGACGCCCGAGCAGATCCGCAAGATGCGGACCGCCGGTCTCGTCGTGGCCGAGGTACACCAGGCCATGCGCGAGTCGGCCGGGCCGGGCGTGTCGACGGCGGAACTCGACCGCATCGCCGAGCAGGTCATCCGCGACTGCGGGGCGGTGCCCTCGTTCAAGGGCTACGACATCGGTTTCGGGCCCTACCCGGCCTCGATCTGCTCCTCGGTGAACGAGCAGGTCGTCCACGCGATCCCCTCCGCGGACGCGGTCCTCAAGGAGGGCGACCTCCTCTCGGTCGACGTCGGCGCGATCGTCGACGGCTGGCACGGGGACGCGGCGATCACCATCGAGATCGGCGAGGTCGCGCCCGAGCTGACGGCCCTGCGCGAGGCCTGCGAGGCCTCCATGTGGGCCGGGATCAAGGCCGCGGCCACCGCCAAGCGCCTCGGCGGGATCTCCCACGCCATCGAGCACTCCGTGGAGCACGCGGGGGACTACGGGATCGTCACCGGCTTCGGCGGGCACGGCATCGGCACCGAGATGCACCAGGACCCGCACATCCTCAACTACGGGCGCCCGAACGAGGGCCCGAAGCTGCGCCCGGGCATGGCCCTGGCGATCGAGCCGATGATCACCCTCGGCTCGGAGGAGACCGCCGAGATGGCGGACGGCTGGACGATCGTGACCGAGGACGGTTCGATCGCGGCCCACGTCGAGCACACCATCGCGCTCTGCGAGGACGGCGTCTGGGTCCTCACGGCGCCCGACGGCGGCATCGAACAACTGGGCGACGCGATTGCGAGCGCGGCTCGCGCTGAATAGGATCCCGGTGACATAATGTGGTCGTGACCGACGACCACGGCAAGTTGCGGATCTCCAACGCCGACCGCGACAAGGCCATCGAACAGCTGCAGGCCGCTCTCGACGAGGGCCGTATCGACCTCGTGGAGTTCGACGAGCGCGCCAAGACGGCCTACGAGGCGAAGACGAACGCCGAACTCGACCTCATCTTCGAGGACCTCCCCGGCGGCCGCCCGAAAGAGGCCGAGGTCGTGCCGGCAGCAGCCCCCGAGGCCCCTGAGCAGCACCGCGGCCCCCACGGCATGCCGCACGGCGGCCCGACCTGGATCCACCGGCTCCCGGCCCTGCGCGGCCTCGTCACAGTCGGCGTGATCTGCACCGGCATCTGGTTCGCGACCTGGATCGGCTCCGGCGAGCCGACCTACTTCTGGCCGATCTGGCCCATCCTCGGCCTGAGCATCGCCACGGTCCTGCAGCTGGTGAACGGCGGCGGCTGGGACGGCGACGACGACGATGACGAGGACCGGCGCGACCGGCGCCGCCGCGACCGCGACTGACGACCGCCCCGCCCCACCCCCAAGGAGCCCACTGAATGACCTCACTCGAACGCTTCGGCGACCGCGACATGCGGGTCGGCAATCCCGAGCGCAGTGCCCTGACCGAGATCCTGCGCTCGGCGGTGGACCAGGGCTACATCGACCTCGACGAGTACGAGAAGCGCGTCGACGTGCTGCTGGCCGCCAAGACCGTCGGCGACGCCGAGGGGGTCCTCGCGGACCTGCCGGCCTATCAGAAGATCCTCGACGCGAACGAGCCGGAAAAGCTCGGCTCGCCCGACTGGGTCAAGTGGCTGTGGTTCGGGATCTCGATCCCCATCGGCATCAACCTCGGCGTGTGGCTGATCCTGCTGTTCACGATCGGCGCGGTGTACTTCTGGCCGGCGTGGGTGGTGGCGCCGCTCATCGTGGTCGCGACCGCCCTGACGTTGGCCGAGCGGACGATCATCCGCCCGGCCGAGGAGCGCAAGCGTCGCGAACGGCTGCGCCGCAAGCGAAACGGCCGCTGAAGGGCAAGCAAAAAGCCTCGCGGCGATGCCGCGAGGCTTCTTCCTGGGGTGATCGACGGGGGTTGAACCCGCGACCTCCTCGACCACAACGAGGCGTTCTACCAACTGAACTACGACCACCAAGATCGGTCTCGCAGGAAAAACCTGGGACCGGCGACAATCATAGCCAATCCTCCAGTGCTCCTGTCAACGGGGTTCGGTGTTCGCCGTCTCTCAGTCTCCGGCGGGCTCGGCGAGGCTCGCCGCGGCGGCCTTGGCCTCGTCGCTGGAGGGACCCGGCAGGCCCACGAACACGGTGCGCCGGTAGTACTCCAGTTCCTTCACGCTCTCGTTGATGTCGGCGAGCGCGCGGTGGGCGAGGCCCTTGGGCGGCTGGTTGTAGTAGACGCGCGGGTACCAGCGGCGCGCGAGCTCCTTGATGGAGGACACGTCGATCATCCGGTAGTGCAGGTGATCGTCGAGGCGCGGCATGTACTTCGTGATGAAGGTGCGGTCCGTGGCGATCGAGTTGCCGCACAACGGGGCCGTGCGCGCCTCGGGCACGTGCTGCTTGATGTACTCCAGCACCGCGTCCTCGGCCTCCCGCAAGGAGATCCGCGAGGCCCGCACCTCGTCGGTGAGCCCGGACTTGGCGTGCATGTCGGCGACGAACGCGCCCATGTCGTCGAGTGTCGTGCCGTCGCAGGCGATCACGATGTCCACGCCGTCGTCGAGGGGGGTGAGATCCGGTTCGGTGACGAGTACGGCGATCTCGATGAGGGCTTCGGTCTCCGGGTCGAGGCCGGTCATTTCGCAGTCGACCCACACTAGGCGTTCTTCAGTCACCGGGCCAACTCTACGCGCAGGCGACACTGTCGGTGATCTACGTGGCAGGCCGCTGGAAGCGCCCCGCCGGGCGCGCTGGGGGCGCAGACTGAGAAGAACGAGAGGTGTTCGGAATCGGACATCAACGCCTGAGAAAGGTGTTGCTTGTCACCGCTACCGTCCGCTATGGTGCGGGTATCAGAGCGTCGCCGCCTTTGCGGCCTGGATCGCAGTGATTAGGGCCGCAATAAGATGATCTCTCAACTTTTTCAAGGTAGGACGCGTGTACCCCTAGAGATTGAAGGTTTGCGATGAAGCAAACCGGAAACGATACCGTGACCAGGGCTCGGATCATCAGACCTCTGACGAGGTGAGGTGATCCCCGTCTCAGAGGCATCATAAGGCCGACGCGCCCCCGTCTCAGAGACAGGAACCGTGAACCGAGCTTAGCCGACGAAAACGGGTACCCGAAACGGTGCGAAGGCCCTAGGGCCACCGAATCGCATCGATTTCGTAACCGTGGCGCATCGAACACCGGGGCACGGAATTCCACGCAACGAAGCGGTCGTTGTAACTGGTACACCGTTCACACGGTGTCGGGGGACGAGGAAGCTGGAGGAGACCTTGAGCGTGGAGCAAACGACAACACCCACCCTCACCACCGAAGAGGTCGCTGAGGAACGAGACCTTGTGGGTGTCTACCTGCATGAGATCTCGAAGACGCCGCTGCTTGACGCCGCCGCCGAGGTCGACTTGGCGAAGGCTGTGGAAGCCGGCCTGTTCGCGAAGCACCTGCTCGGCGAGGGGGAGACCTTCGGCGACGCCACCGAGAAGGACTTGAAGCGCCTGATCGAAGACGGTGCGCGCGCGAAGGAACAGTTCATCAAGGCGAACCTGCGGCTGGTCGTCTCGATCGCCCGCCGCTACGTCCGTTCCGGGATGCCGATGCTCGACCTGATCCAGGAGGGCAACACGGGCCTGGTCCGCGCCGTCGAGAAATTCGACTACCAGCGCGGCTTCAAGTTCTCGACCTATGCCACGTGGTGGATCCGCCAGGCCATCAGCCGGGCGATCGCACAGCAGGAGCGCACCGTGCGCCTGCCGGTGCACCTGGTCGAGGACGTCAACCGGATGCGCAACGTGACCCGCCAGCTCACCCGTGAGCTCGGCGGCGACCCCGAACCCGACCAGGTCGCCAAGGCTCTTGGCGTCACGGTCGAGCGGGTCAACGAGCTCATCCGCTGGAGCCAGGACACCGTCTCGCTGGACACGCCGATCGGCGACGACGGCGACACCAATCTCGGCGACCTGGTCGCCGACTCCGACGAGCCCAGCCCCGAGGACGTCGTCCTCGCCGGGATGGAGCGACAGCGCATCGAGATGATGCTCAACCACCTCGACGAGCGTTCGGCGGGGATCGTCAAGGCCCGCTACGGGCTCGAAGACGGCCGCGAGCACTCGCTCACGGAGGTCGCGCACCGTTTCCACCTGTCGCGCGAACGCATCCGCCAACTCGAGATCCAGGCGCTGGCCCGCCTTAAAGAGCTGGCCAACGACCAGGTCATGGCCGAGGCGGCTTGACTGCGTAAGCGGTAAGAGGTAAGAGACGCAAGGCGAAAGGGCCGGGGCGAAAGCCCCGGCCCTTTCGCGTTCGCTCGTGTCGGTGCGGGGTGCGGGGTGCGGGGTGCGGGGTGCGGGGTGCGGGGTGCGGGGTGCGGGGTGCGGGGTGCGGGGTGCGGGGTGCGGGGCGCTGGATCTGTGGGAACTCGGCGCTTGTGACCTGTGTGCGGTGCGGGCGTCGCCCGATCCGCTCCGCACAGGCGAATGGCCGCTGCCGAGCTCCCCAAGGGGAAACGCTGCAGCGGCCATGAGCGGTGCCATGCCCGGCGGCCGTGCCGCCGCCGGTGGGCACTCGATCAGACGCGGCGGTAGCCGTCGATGGACATGCCCATGTCGAGGTCGGAGATCTTCACGACGTCGCCCGGCTTGGGCGCGTGGATGACCTGGCCGTCGCCGATGTACATCGCGACGTGGTTCTGGCCGTTGTAGAAGACCAGGTCGCCCGGCTGCAGGTCGCCGCGGTCGATCGAGCTGGTCTCGTCCCACATCGCCCAGGTGGAGTGGGTCAGCGAGATGTCCGAGACGCCGTAGGCGCCCGCGATGAGGCCCGAGCAGTCCCAGGTGTCGGGGCCGGCGGCGCCGAAGACGTAGGACTCGCCGAGCTGGTCCTTCGCGAACTCGACGGCGGCGGTCGCGGCGTCGGAGCTGTAGGCCGCGGTCGAGCCGGAGTCGGAGGAGGTCGCTGGAGGCCTCGGCCTCTGCCGCGGCTTCGGCTTCGGCGGCGGCCTCCGCCTCGGCGGCGGCGGCTTCGTCGTAGGCCGCTTCGGCCTCGTCGATCTGCGTGTCGAGGTTCTTGACCGCGGCCTGAGCGGCCTTCGATCTCGATCGTGAGCGCTTCAGCGGTCTCGGCGGCGGCCTGCGCCTGCTCGTACTTGTCCGACTGCTCCTGCGCGTAGGCGACCAGGGAGGTGACCTTCGAGTCGAGGTCGTCTTCGGCGGATTCGATCTCGGCGGTGACGACGGTGAGCTGCGCGCCCGAGTTCCCGTAGTCGGCGGTGGCGGCGCTGATGACGGCCCGGGCCGCCGTGAACCGTGTCTGGAGGCCCCCGAGTTCGATGGCGGCCTCGTCGCGCTGGGATTCGAGATCGGCCAGGTGGTCTTCGATCTCCGAGGCGGAGGCGGCCGTGTAGTCGATGTCGGCCGCGTCGGCGTGAGAGCCGGCGAAGGCGGTCACGAGCCCGACGGTGGCCAGGGTGACCCCTGCGTAAACGGCGATCCGGCGGAGAATGGCGCCGGCTCGCGAATGATGTTCGGTATCTGTGCAGGCTTGAGCCACGAGGTGGCCTTTCTTCCTCGGCCGCCTACCGGGTTAGCTGTCGGGTTCGGGCAGGGAAGAGCGCCCTACCCGCTGCGGCATGGCTGCAGCGGGATTCACCCCGTGCGTCGTCGAACTGGGGGAGCGACGACGCGGCTGGGTCCCCGGCCCGCGCGTCGGTGTATCGCCCTGCACCGGGAGGAACGGGCGTCATGCGAGCGCGGCTCGGCGGTCCGGACGGGTGGGTCTCTGGGGGAGCCCTGAGGACCCGACCGGAACAGGCGCCGACGCTATCGCACGGTGACCGGAATCGCCAAGCCCTCTGTGAACCGATCCACAGTCCAGTAACGGACAGTGAGGACGCGTCGGGAGACAGGGCCACTATCCAGCGGATTTATTGTCCGAACGGCCGACTGCCGAGTGGTACGGCTGGCGGCTGGACGCGGGGTGCGCGAAAAAGGCTCGGGTTCGGTGCCGCCCCCGGCTTCGATGGTGCCCGGCGGGTGCGACAGCGGCGGGGTGCCGAATGGGAGTGCGAGGAGTATTCGGGTTCAGTGCCGCCCCGTATGCAAAGATGCCCGGCGGGTGCGACATGGGTTCGCGGGCGGCGGCTGCTCCGCGGCCGTTTGCCTCGGCTTCAGAGACTGCGGAGGGACCTCGCGGCCCCCGGCGTCAGATGCTGCGGAGGGGCCTCGCGGCCGTCGGCTTCAGAAGCTGCGGAGGGACCTCGGCGGCGGTGGGGACTGGATCGCGGTCGCGTCGGTCACCGGGGGTGCGCCGGCGATGTACTCCTTGAGCTCGGTGCCTTCCAGCACCCGGCAGGGGAAGGCCGCGCCCGCGCAGCGGCGCCGGAGTGCGGCCACCGGAAGCTCGACGTCGGCCGCCACCGCGACCACGTTCCCGAACCGGCGGCCCCGGAGCACCGCGGGCTCGGCCATGACCGCCAGGTGCGGCCACACCGCGCCCATCGCCGCGAGCGCGGGCTTGAGGAACCGCATCTGGCCGCCGTCGCACAGATTCACCGCATAGTGCCCGCCAGGGCGCAGCACCCGCCGCGCCTCATGCAGGAACTCGGTGCTCGTGACGTGGGCGGGCACGCGGGCGCCGTCGTACACGTCGGTGATGATGAGCTCGTAGCTCGCCTCGGGCGCGGACTCGACCGCCTCGCGCGCGTCCGTGTGCCGGATCTTCACCTTCACGCCGCGCGGCAGCGGGGCCTCGGCCCGGACGAGGGCCACCAGCTCCTGGTTCGTCTCCACCGCCTGCTGATACGAGCCCGGCCGCGTCGCCGCCGCGTACCGGGCCATCGCCAGGCCGCCCGCGCCCAGGTGCAGCACCCGGAGCGGCTGCTTCGGCGCGGCCATCGCATCGATGAGGTACGCGATCCGCTGCATGTACTCGGCATCCAGATAGGACGGATCGTCGAGGTCGACCGTCGCCTGCACCACCTCGTCGGCGACGAGATGGAGCAGGTTCGGACGGTCGGGATCGCGGTCGATGCGAAGATTCGGGCGGTCGGCCGGGGAAACGGACGGGTTCGGGCTCACGGACCCATTGTGCCCGGGGGACCTGACCAGGCCCTAGGACCCGTCCTGAGAACAGGCCCTAAGGTCACTGCTCCGCCTGGGTCCTGGCCGAGGCCGCGACATGGGCGATGCGCCGCAGCGCCGCGAACACCGTCTCGCCGAGCACCGTCGCCACGACCGCCTGCTCCACGTTCGACGCCCTCGACCCGGGTCGCCTCCGCGATCGCCTCCATGTCCGCCGAACCCAGCGCCGCCGCCGCGTCCGCATAGTGGCCCAGCACCTCCTGCGGGTCCGGATTCCCCAAGCGGTAGAACGCGGTGAGCGCGACGACCAGCGCGTCCCGGTAGTTCGGCGGCGCCACCTCGGCCCAGCCGTACTCGATCAGCAGCTGGTCCACGGTCCGCTCGGCCGCCTCCGTGGTGCCCTCGCTCGCGAGCGAGAACTTCGGATCCCGATGCGTGGCCGCAAGGGTCGCGCCGAGCGCCTGGAACCCCGACTCCGGATGGCGCGCAAGCACAGTGAGCACCTCGCCGATCTGAGCCACCGAGAGGCCCGCGGTCTCCGAGAGGGCGCGGATGAGCGTCAGCCGGTGCACGTGGTCGGGCCCGTACTCGACGGTGTTGCCCTCGCCGTGCTCGCCGGGCTGCAGCAGGTGCTCCCGCAGGTAGTACTTGATGGTGGCGGCCGGAACCCCCGTCCGCTCCGACAGCTCCCCAATGCGCATACGAGGGAGTCTATGACGGAATGCGCGCTCGCGTTACCGTTGAGCACGGCACCCCGCCCACACCCCACCACCGCATCCGGAAAGGCGACGGTCGATGACGCACCCGCACCAACCGTCCGGCCCGGCCGCTCGCTACGCTCGCCTCCCCGAACCAGAATGGCCGCGCCATGCCTGACCTTCGTACCGCACTCCTCGAAGAGCTGCGCGAGATCGCCGCGCTTCCCGTCCCCGCCTTCGACCCGGCCCTCGCCGACGACTTCGCCGCCACCGGCCGCCGTCTGCCGTACGAGACCCAGTACTTCGCCCGCCGCCGCCACCTCGCCGCCCTCGCGCTCGTCGGCGACGGCCCCGCGCTCTCCTCGCTCCTCAAGGACGTCTGCCAGGAGCGCTCCTGGGCCCTCCCCGCCCACTGGGACGCCGAAGAGGACCCCCGCACCTGCGTCGACCTCTTCGCCTGCGAGACCGCCCAGACCCTCGCCGAGATCCTGCGCCTGCGCGACGACGTCGAAGGCGCCGCCGAGATCGAGGCCGAGATCCGCCAGCGCGTGCTCGACCCGTTCTTCGACGCCGACTTCCCGTTCTGGTGGGAGGAGCGGTACTCCAACTGGACCGCCGTGTGCGCCGGGGCCGCCGGGATGGCCGCCCTCGCCCTCGACTACGACACCGACGTCGTGCGCGGCCGCGTGCTGCCGGCCCTCTCGGGCTACCTGTTCTCCTTCGGTCCCGACGGCGGCTGCGTCGAAGGCGTCGACTACTGGGTCTACGGGTTCGGCTACTTCACCTACTTCGCCGAGGCCTGGCGCGACGCCACCGGCGAGGACCTCCTCGCCGGAACCGAGGCCATCGCCTCGTTCCCGGCCCGCGCCCAGCTCTACCCGGGCTCGTTCGCGACCTTCGGCGACGCCGGATCCGACACGCTCCTGCCCGCGGGTCTCTTCACCCGCCTGCACGACCGGCTCGGCGTCCCGCTCCCGGCCGCCGCGCGCGTCCAGACCTTCGCCGACGACTCGTGCGCCCGCTGGGCCCCGCTCACCCGCACCCTCGACTGGGGACGGCCCCTCGGCGAGACCGTGGAGGCCGGGCGCTCGCTCCTGGCCGACGTCGGCTGGTTCGTGGAGCGGCGCCTCATCGGGCGTCGCATGTGGGCGCTGGCCGTCAAGGGCGGCTACAACGACGAGCCGCACAACCACCTCGACCTGGGTTCGTTCCTCATCGCCGTCGACGGGGAGCAGCTGCTGTGCGATCCCGGTGCGGGCGAGTACACCGCCGCTTATTTCGGCGCCGAACGCTACGAGCAGGTCCATCCTTCGTCCGCGTGGCATTCGGTGCCGACCGTCGAAGGCGCCGGGCAGCAGCTCGGCGAGGACTCGCGCGCCGAGATCGTCTACGCGGAGAACGGCGTGGACGTCTACATCGACGCGTACGGCGACGGGGCGCTCATCCGCAAGTTCGCCTGGACGGGCGAGTCGATCACCTTCGGGGACTACGGGCCCGAGATCACCGAGTCGTTCGTCAGCCGGATCCGGCCCGAGCTCGAAGGCGATCGCGCCGCGTGGACCGGGGAGCGCGGCACGCTCGTGCTCCACGGCGTCAATCCCGATGACGCGGTGGTCGACTCGGTCGACGTCGGCAGACGCACCGCGGCGCACCCGACCGGCTATGGGCGCTCCGGTTCGGTCTCACGGGCGTCCCCGATGCGAGCGGCCTCCGCTTCGAGCTGCTCTAGGAGCCCGTCGGCCTTGAGGCGCCGGCGCGCGGCCGCGATCGCCTCGCTGGTGTGCTCGAACAGGCGTCCCTGCTGCCAGATCGGCTCCAGGATCCCCAGGGCCGCCAGGGGTTTCGCGTGCACCGGTTCGAGGCCGGAGAGGTAGACGGCTATGCCGCGGTGCTCCAGGCGCTTGATGGCGTCGGCGAAGACCCTCGCCCCCGACGCGTCCATGGTGGACACTCGGCTCATGCGGAGCACCACCACCCGCACGTCGGCCACGTCCAAGAGCTGCAGCAGGAACCGGTGCGCGGCGGCGAAGAACAACGGGCCCTCGAGCCGGTAGGCCACGATGTGCTCGTGCAGCAGCGCCGCCTCCTCGTCGTGGTGGTCGGCGGGCTCGATCGGCTCCTCCTCGACCGAGACGGACCTGGAGATCCGGCCCAGCGCCAGGAGTCCCGCGAGCGCGATGCCCACGGCCACGGCCCACACGAGGTTGAACAGGACCGTCGCGGCGAGGGTCAGCCACATGACCGCGGCGTCGGCGCGCGTCGAGCGCGCCAGGGCGAGCATCGAGCCGACCTCGATCATGCGCACGGAGGTCGCGATGAGCACGCCCGCGAGCGCGGCGAGCGGCACGTGCGCCACCAGCGGCGCGAGCGTGAGCATCATGAGCGCCAGCACGATCGCGTGCGTCAGGGACGAGAGCCGCCCAGCGGCCCCCGACCGCACGTTCACCGCGGTGCGCGCCAGCGCGCCCGAGGACGGCATGCCGCCGAAGAACGGGGTCACGAGGTTCGCCACGCCCTGGCCGAGCAGTTCCCGGTCCGGGTTGTGATGCTGGTCGACGGTCATGTTGTCGGCGACCGTGGCCGACAGCAGCGATTCGAGCGCGCAGAGGGCGCAGATGGCGACGGCGGCGGCGACGAGTTCGGGCATCTCGGTGAAGTCGAGGAAACCGGCCTCGGGGGCGGGGATGGTGCGCGGCAGCGACCCGATGATCGACACTTCCGCACTGGCCCACCAGGTGACGGCGGTGGCGGCGATGACCGCGAGGAGCGGCGTGGGGATCTGGGAGTGCAGGCGCGAGCCGAGGAGGATCGCGGCGGCCACGCCGAGGGCGACGGCGGGCGGGGCCCAGTTCGGGTCGGCCGCGAACGCGGTGAGCGATTCCTTTGCGCCGCTGAGGAGGTGGGCGTTCTGCGCGGGCAGGCCGAGGGCCGGTGGCAGCTGCTGGACGGCGATCACGATCGCGACGCCGGCCGTGAAGCCCTCCACGACCGGGACGGGCACGTACGCGGGCGTAGCGGCCCGCGCCGGTGAGCGCGAGGGCGACGAGCATGAGCCCGGCCATGATGCCCACGAGCATCACCCCGGCGTGGCTGTGGGTGGCCGCGAGCGGCACGAGGACCACGGCCATGGTGCCGGTGGGCGCCGCTGACCTGGAGGTTCGAGCCGCCGAGGAGTGCGGCGAGGACCCCGGCGATGATCGAGGTGATGAGCCCGGCGAAGGCGCCGAGGCCCGAGGCGATCCCGAAGCCGAGCGCGAGCGGCAGCGCGACGACCGCGACGGTGACCCCGGCGAGGAGGTCGGTGTGCCAGTGGCGGGAGAGGTGGCGGAAGTCGGACCGTTCGGGAAACAGCTGTCGGAAGCGTCGGCGTTTCGTAGCAGTTGTCGCTCGTGTTGCGGTCATGAGCTGATTGTCCCGGATCGGTTGATCTGCACGGACTTCCAACGCGCCGAGGCAGGGCGTGGGTAGGATCCGCGCCACCGCGGCACTCGTTCAGGTGACTTGCGCGCCGGATGGCGCGGTTCCTGTCATACCCGCGCGGCATCGTGGGCGCCACGGTCCCCTCGGGGAGGGCGGGGGCCGGGGATGGTAGGGCCGCTTCGCTACTGCCGTAGGATCGCCACCGTGCGTGCGAAGGGTCTGGAAGTGGCGATCCGCGTCGGCGGCGCGGTTGTCGTCGCCGCTGCCGCCGTCCTCGCCGCCGTCCTCGAGTCGTTCATGGTGCCCACCTACATCGACGGCATCGCGATCCCGCTCGCCGGGGTCGTGGCGTTCTTCGCGAACTGGCACCTGGCCGCGCTGGGCGTGTGGTGGACCGGCGGCCGCTGGGCCGTCGTGCTCACCTCCATCGCCTGGTTCGCCGTGGTCCTCACCGCGTCGATGCCCACCGCCGCAGGTTCGCTGGTGATCTCCAGCGGCTTCAACGGCTACGCGCTGCTCCTGGCGGGGACCGCCGGGATCGCCGTCGCGCTGTGGCAGTATTTTCGTCCCCAACCGAGCGCCAAGGCTCGGACCGCCGACGGCCCCCGGGCCCCGGCGCAAGCCACCCCCTCCGCTACGAAGGAGTCCCGATCGTGACCCTCCTCAGCCGCCTCCTGATGCCGCACTGGCCCTCGATCTACGGCTTCGCCCTGGGCCTGATCGCCGCCAACCTGGCCGGCCGGATCGCCTCCAAGAACTGGGGCGAGGGCACCGCGGTCGGCGACCTCGTCGGCGTCTACACCTTCGGCGCCATGGCCGCCGTCGCCGTCGCCGCCGGAATCTGGTGGGGCGTGCGCCGCGACCGCAAGGAGATCACGGGCGAACTGCTCTCGATCTTCGTGGTGACGACCCTGTTCACCGTTTTGGTGAACCCGCTCATCGCCCGCGTCGACTTCCCCTCGCTCGACGGCGTCTTCTCGCAGACCCTCATCTACTTCGCGCTGCTGGCCCTCTCTGGCTGGGTCGGCTTCCTCATCGTCATGGCGCTCGGCGTGGACGTGTACGGACGCCAGCTCAAGGCCACCCGGATCGCCTTCGAGCGCAAGGCGAACCCGAAGGCCGCCTAGCGACCGGCCGGATTCTCAAACAGGCCCTAGCGCCTGCGGTACCGGTAGCGGTACCGCTCGGCGTAACCGAGGCGCTCGTACATCGCGATCGCCGCCTCGTTGTCCGTCTCGACCTGGAGCGCGGCCCGCCGCGCCCCGGCGCTGTACCCCCATGCCTCCAGGGCGTGCAGGATCTCGGTGCCCAGCCCCATGCGCCGGAACTCCGGCAGCGTGCCGATGCCCGAGACCGCCACGAGGTCCCCGGCGACCGCGCCGCGCCCGCGCGCCGCCAGCGATCCCTCCCGCCGGATCTCGGCGTACCCCCGGTCGGGGCCCGACCCGAAGACCCGCGCCGCGACCTCGCGCTGCCCGCGCCCGCTCTGGTCCAGCAGCGCCGGGCTCGGCTCGTGCACGATGCGGGCCTCGCCCGCGTACGTCGGCGGCTCCAGCGCCTTGGTCATCACCGCGGTCTCCGCCTCGGCCTTCCAGCCGCGCTCCGCCAGCTCCCCTTCGAGCCGCTTCGTGACCGGCCCTGACATCGCCATGCGCGGCGGCAGCCCGCGCTCGCGGTACCAGGCCTCGACGGCTGCGACCGCGGCGTCGGTCCCGCCCGGGGGCGCGGTCAGCGCGAGCACCGAGTTCGCACGCAGCGAGAACCCCTCCGCGGCGCGCAGCAGCCAGCCGCCCAGCTCGGCGGTCTCGGGCGCGGGCCAGGTGGCCGCGAGCAGCCGTTCGAGCTCGATGATCTCGGAGAACGGCGTCGGCTTCGGCGGAATTGCCCGGGCCGCGACCACGGCGGCGGCGTCGATGGTGACGACCGCCCCCGAAGCGGGCAGTACGCGCCACAGCTCCGTTCCGATCTCGATAAGCTCGCCCGTGATGTCCGTGAACCGGCGACCCGGTTCAGGGTCGTCCAACCTGATCCGCACCGCCACGCGACGACCGACATACTCCGGTCCCAGCATCTGGCGCACCCCCTGCCTTCGCGGCTATACATGGAAATAGGCTTTAGGCTCATCTCAGCGCAGTCCGCCCGATTGCGCGCTGTAGGAAGGACGACTCGTGACTTATGTAATCGCCGAGCCGTGCGTGGACCTGCTCGACAAGGCTTGCATTGAAGAATGCCCGGTCGACTGCATCTACGAAGGCAACCGGAAGCTCTACATCCACCCTGACGAGTGCGTCGACTGCGGTGCTTGCGAGCCGGTGTGCCCGGTCGAGGCGATCTTCTACGAGGACGACGTGCCCGAAGAGTGGGCGCCGTACACCAAGGCCGACGTGGACTTCTTCGACGACCTCGGCAGCCCCGGCGGGGCCTCCAAGGTCGGCAAGATCGACAGCGACGTCCCGTTCGTGGTCGCACTGCCCGCGAAAGAGGAGTAGCCGCGATGGCGCTGCGCCGCCTTCACAGCGCCTCTCCGGCCCGGCGGCTGCCGCGCTTCCCGTGGGACCGCATGGCCCCTTACAAGGAGCGCGCGGCCGCCCACCCCGGCGGGCTGATCGACCTCACGGTCGGCGCCCCCGTCGACGAGGTCCCCGAATCGATCCGGCAGGCACTGGCCGAGGCGTCCGCCCGGCCCGGTTACCCCACGGTGGCCGGACCGGCGCCGCTGCGCCAGGCCATGCAGTCGTGGCTCCACCGGCACACCGGGGTGGCCGAGGACGTCGCGGTCCTGCCGACCGTCGGTTCGAAGGAACTGGTCGCGAACCTGCCGTTCCAGCTCGGCATCGGCCCCGGCGAGTCCGTGGCCTACCCCGAGATCGCCTACCCGACGTACGAGATCGGCGCGATCCTCGCCAAGGCCGACGCGGTGCCGGTGGCCGACCCGCGCGATGCCGCGGGCTCGCGCCTGCGGCTGGCGTGGATCAACTACCCGACCAACCCCACCGGCGAGGTCGCCTCCGTCGAATACCTGCGCGACCTGGTCCGCTGGGCCCAGAGCAGCGGGGTGGTCCTCGCGAGCGACGAGTGCTACCTGACCCTCGGCTGGGACGAGGAGCACCCGCCGGTGTCGATCCTCGATCCGCGCGTCAACGACGGCGACCTCACCGGCCTCCTCGCGGCGCACTCGCTCTCGAAGCGCTCGAACCTGGCCGGCTACCGCTCGGCGTTCCTCGCCGGCGACCCCGAGCTCATCGCCGACCTGCTGGAGATCCGGCGCCACGCGGGCTTCATGGTCCCGTGGGCCGTCCAGCAGGCCACGATCGCGGCCCTGCACGACGAGTCGCACGCGATCGAGCAGCGCGCCCGCTACGAGGCGCGCCGCGGCGTGCTGCGCGTGGCGGTCGAGGCCGCGGGTTTCCACATCGACCACTCGAGCGCCGGCCTGTACCTGTGGGCCACGCGCGGCGAGGACTGCTGGGAGACCGTGCAGTGGCTCGCCGAACGCGGCATCCTCGCCGCGGCGGGGGAGTTCTACGGCGCCAAGGGGAACCGGCACGTGCGCCTGTCGCTGACCGCGACGGACGACGCGATCACCGACGCCGCGCAGCGGTTGAAGTAGCGCTGACGCCGCGCAGCGGTTGTAGTAACACCGACGGTTGAAGTAGCGCTGACGCCGCGCAGTGGCTGATGTAACGCAGACGGCGAAAAGGGCCCGCGGCTGGCAGCCGCGGGCCCTGCTCGTTCGCCGAAGCTCAACCGGCCGGGGCCGGCGCGGTGGCCGCCGGCGGCGACGCACTCGTGACCGTGGCCAGGACCGCCTGGCAGGTCCGGGTCAGCTCCGCGATGTCAGTCACCGCCGGAGCCGGCGCGGCCGGGTCCGGCAGCAACTGCTCGCCGGCGGCCGGTGCCGGCGCCTGTGCCTGCGCGTCCGCGGGCAGCGCCGCCTGCAGGTCCGTGAGGCACTTCTGGAGATCCAGGAGCGCCGTCGGGTCGGCGCCACGCCGCCGGGCAGCTGCTCGGACTGGACGGTCGCGGTCCGGTCGATTTCGACGGCGCTCACCGCCGGTGCCGCCGCGAGCATCGCGATCGGGACGGCGGCCCCGATCAGGAGGGCTCGCCAGGTCGTCTTGGTTGCTGTGCTTCGTTCTTCTTTGAACATGGTCAATGCCATGAGGATTGCTCCCGTTGTTCGTCGGCGTTCCCGGCTCGGGCGCGGTCTCGTGAACCGCCAATGGGGACGGCGGACCGCCCTTCGACACCGAGATGTCTACTTTCCGTAGCACTTTAAGGACTGCCCGTGTCAACGCGTCGTTTCATCGAAAACAAACCGCACTTCTGTTCCACAAGTAAGCCGGTCGAGTGAACTGACCTGCGTTTACGCTGAAACATGAGGTACATCGTCTGAGTGTCGACAATCCGACTCGGGCCCCGCCGCCGCGCCCCCGCCCGGAACCCGATGGCACGTGTCGCACCCTTCGGCCACACTGGTCGGGTGACTGACTCGCTCCTGATCGGCCGCGACCACCCCGCCGCAGTGCTGCGGTCGGCCGTCGAACGCACCATCGCCAGCCACGGCGGGCTCGTCCTCGATCACCGGCGAGGCCGGCATCGGCAAGACGGCCCTCGTCACCGACGTGGCCGCCGCCCGCCGCAGCGACCTCGCCATCGCCTTCGCCACCTCCTGGGAATCCGAAGCCGTGCCCGAGCACTGGCTGTGGATCGCAGGTCCTGCGCTCCCTGCGCGCCCGACTCGGCGAAGAGGACCTGGCGCGCCCTGCGCCCGGCCCCCGCCGCCCTCGCCCTCCTCGGCGAAGGCGAAGGCGCCCCGCCCGTCGAGTTCGAGCTCCACGACGCCGTCACCCAGCTGCTCATCGCCGTCTCCCAGCGCGGCCCGCTCCTGATCGTGCTCGACGACCTCCACTTCGCCGACCCCGGCAGCCTCGAACTGCTCAAGTTCGCCTGCCGGCACACGTTCTTCGAGCGGCTCCTGTTCGTCGGCACCTACCGCGACTCCGAGATCGACCCCGGCCACCGACTGCGGGCCCGCATGCTCCCGCTCGTCGCCAAGGCCACGATGATCGGTCTCGAAGGGCTCGACGAGGACGGTGTCACCGCCCTCGTCCGCACCACCGTCGGCGACGCCCCCGACGCGGCCACGGTCGCCGAGATCGCCCGCCGCACGGGCGGCAACCCGTTCTTCGTCGAGCAGTCCGCGCGCCTGTGGGCTTCCGGCCAGCCCGTCGACGCGACCACCGCCGGGATGCGCGACGCCCTCCGGCGCCGCATCGACCAGCTGCCCCCGCCGCTGGTCAGGATGCTCACCCTCGCCTCGGTCGGCGGCCGCGAGTTCCACGCCGCCGTCATGTCCCAGGCCTCGGGGCTGGACCTCCACGAGATCGAGGGCGCCCTCGACGCCGCATGCCAGACCCGGCTCGTGCGCCGCGAGAAGGACCGCTACGTCTTCGTCCACGACCTCGTGCGCGAGACGCTCTACAACACCATGAGCGCCGCCGAATCCGCCCACCACCACGGATGCATCGTCCGCGCCCTCGTCGCCGACGAGTCGCTCCAGAAGCTCATGCTCACCACCGAGATCGCCCACCACGCCTGGCTCGCCGGCGACGACCTCGACCCCGAGACCGCCGTCGAGTTCCTGGCCCGCGCCGGAGCCGACTCGCACAGCTGCCTCAGCATCGGCGGCGCCGAGAAGTACTACCGCCGTGCCGTCGAGCGCTGCACCCCCGAGATGGTCCGCAGACGGGTCCTGCTCCGCCTCGACCTGGCCGGGGCCGTGCGGTGGCTCGGCAGCGAAGACGAGGCCCGCCGCCTCTACGACCTGGCCCTCGGCGAGGCCGAAGACTCCGGCGACCCGATGCTGCTCACCCGCGCCGCCATGGAGGTTCCGCAAGACCAGGGCCTCGACGAGCTCACCCGCCTCAAAGCCGCCGCCCTCGAAGGCCTCTCGGGGCAGGCCCCCGAACCCGGCACCGACCACGACGACCTCACCCACCGGCTGCTCTTCCAGTACATGGTCGCCGCCCGCCGGTCCGGCTCCGACGAGGACATCGCGTTCGGGCTCTGGGCCACCCACGCCTCCAACTGGGGCCCCGGCACCGCCGCCCAACGCCAGTCCATCGTCGAGGAGCTGACGGCGATCACCCGCCGCACCGGCGACATGGAGATGCGCCTGCTCGCCTCCTCGCTCCGCTGGGTCGTGCTCCTCGAACAGGGCGACCCGGCCTACCGGGCGCAGCTCGGCGAGTTCTGCGCCCTCGCCGAGAGCAGCGACTCCGAGCGCTGGCACGGCGGCGCCCACATCGACCGGGCCATCGTGGACATGGTCCAGGGCCGCTACGACGAGGCCGCCGCCCACATCGAGCACTCCCGCCACCTCGCCGAAGGCGACCGCTCCTACAGCGACCTGGTGAACCACCTGAGCTGGGAGCTCCAGCTCGCGCGCGGCGAAGCCCCCGAGCCGCTGCCCGACCAGTGGAGTTCGGCCTTCGGCGTCTGGCACGCCGACCTGCTCTCGGGGATCGCCGCGCTGCGGCGCGGCGACGTCGGCCGGGCCCGCCGCGTCAGGGAGCGCCTCGCACCGGAGGCCGACCTGTACGGCTCCTGGGAGTCGCTGCGGCTGCGCTTCGAATCCGAACTGGCCGTGGCGGACGGCGACGCCGAGGCGATCGGCCGGCTCCGCAAGCGGCTCGAACCCCACGAGGGCGAATGGCTCGTCGCCATGTGGGGCACGAGCATCAGCGGCCCGGTCAGCCACTGGCTCGGGACGCTCGCCGCCGCCGCGGGCGAGACGCGACCGCGCCGCGGCCCACTTCGCCGCCGCCGCCGAACAGGCCGACCTGCTCGACGCCGACGCCGTGGGCCGACCTCGCCCGCGCCGCCGCCGCCGAGCTCGCGGCCCCGCCCGCCTCGCGGGCCGCGACCGGCGAGGCGTTCCGCCGCGACGGCGCCACCTGGACCCTCCGGTTCGACGGCCGCACCGTCCACCTCCCGCACACCAAGGGCCTCGCCGACCTGCACCGCCTGCTCCAACGGCCGGGCACCGAAGTCGCCGTCGTCGATCTCCTCGGCAGCGCCTCCTACGACGGTGAAGCGGGCGGGAGCGTCTCGGCCGACGCGCGCCTCGGCGGCGACGACATGCTCGACGCCGAAGCCCGCGCCCGCTACCGCGACCACCTCGAAGCGCTCGACGAGCAGATCGACACGGCCGCCGCCCTCGGCGACGACGCCCGCGCCGCCGCCCTCGACACCGAACGCCAAGCCCTCATCGACCAGCTCAAGGCCGCCACCGGCCTCGGCGGGCGCTCCCGCCGCCTCGGCGACAACGCGGAACGGGCCCGCAAGAGCGTCACCAACCGCATCCGCAACACGCTCAAGAAGATCGAGGCGGTCCACCCCGCGCTCGCCGCTCACCTCGACGGCGCCGTCGCCACCGGATCGGCCTGCGTCTACCGGCCCGGACCCGAAGCGCCGCACTGGGAACTGTGAAACGGACGGAGCCGGGCGGGTGGTGACCCGCCCGGCCCCGCCGGGTGTTTCGAATGAAGCACTACTTGCGGTTGTAGGCCCTGATGGTCAAGAACCCGAACACCGCGATGAAACCGGCCGACCAGATCAGCGTCGTGGCCACCGAGACCGAGTCGACGTTCCCGTCGAACAGGCCCCGCACGCCGTCCACCAACTGGCTGATCGGCGTGTTCTTCACGACCGGCTGCAGCCAGCCGGGCATCGTCGAGGGGTCGACCATCACGTTCGACAGGAACGTCAACGGGAACAGGATCGACATCGAGATCGACATGACGGTCTTCTCCGAGCGGGCGATCAAGCCCAGCCAGGTCCACAGCCACGAGAACGCGAAGCAGAAGACCAGCAGGAGCGCCACCCCCGAAAGCACGCCGACCGCGCCGCCCCCGGGCCGGTAGCCCATGACCATCCCGGTGCCGAACATGACCGCCCCGGCCGCCGCGTAACGGAACAGGTCGGCGAGCAGGTAGCCGACCATCGGCGCGGCCCGCCAGATCGGCAGCGTCTTGAACCGGTCCGAGACGCCCTTGTGGATGTCGATGTTCACCGACATGCCGGTGTACATCGTCGTCATCACGATGCTCATCACCATGATCCCGGGCAGCAGGAACTGCAGATAATCGACGGTGCCGCCCGCGATCGCACCGCCGAACAGGTACGTGAACATCAGCAGCATCATGATCGGGAAGACCAGGATGTCGCCCAACTGCTCGGGCACGTGCTTGATCTTCAGCATCGAACGCCAGGCGAACGCCCTCGCCGAGGCGAAGGCGCTCGGCGCGGCCGGTCGCTCGCCCGTGGCCAGCAGCCGGCGCAGATGCTCCTTCTCGACCGGAGCCGCGGCATCGACATCGGACTTCGTATCGGTCTGCGTGACAGTCATTGCGGATTCCTTCCTTAAAGTCCGTGGGATTCAGGCTTGGACGCGGTCGGTGAGGGACAGGAACACCTCGTCCAGGCTCGGCTGGCCCAGCGAGAAGTCGTCGACGAGGATCCCGGCGCGGGCCAGCTCGCCGAGGGCGTGCGAGCCCTGCTCGGCGGTGTCGTGCCCGGGAGCCAGCCGCGCCGTCAGCGCCACCGGGTCGTCGTCGAGCGCGACCTCCCCGGCCAGCGCAACCGACAGCACCTGCTGCGCGTGCTCGCGCTGGTCGGCGTGGTGCAG
Source organism: uncultured Actinomycetota bacterium (assembly GCA_963740955.1). Taxonomy (GTDB): domain Bacteria; phylum Actinomycetota; class Actinomycetes; order Mycobacteriales; family Micromonosporaceae; genus Glycomyces. Next base: position 178,441 of record CAVUGC010000019.1, on the reverse strand, counting down.
GCGCACCCGGATCGAGCCCGCGCCCACCGAGGACTTGAGCTGGCCGGGCGTGCCCTCGGCGATGACCTTGCCGGTGTCGATGACCGCGATGCGGCTCGCCAGCTGGTCGGCCTCTTCCAGGTACTGGGTCGTCAGCAGCACGGTGGTGCCTTCGGCGACGATCGTGCGGATCACGTCCCACACCTGGCCCCGGCTACGCGGGTCCAGGCCCGTGGTCGGCTCGTCCAGGAACAGGAGCTTCGGCGTCACGATGATCGACGCCGCGATGTCGAGACGCCGGCGCATGCCGCCCGAATACGCCTTCACCTGCTTGCCGGCGGCGGCGGTCAGACCGAACGCCTCCAGCAGGTCCGCGGCGCGCTCGCGGGCGCCCGGTTTCGCGTACCCGTACAGCCGCGACAGCAGGACCAGGTTCTCGAAACCGGTGAGGTCCTCGTCGAGCGACGCGTACTGGCCGGTGAGGCTCACCTGGGAGCGCACCGAGGCGGCGTCGGCGACGAGGTCGCGGCCGAACACGGTCGCGCTGCCGGCGTCCGGACGCAGCAGGGTGGCCAGCATCCGGACCGTGGTGGTCTTGCCCGCGCCGTTCGGCCCGAGCACCCCGTACACCGTCCCGGCCGGGACCTCGAGGTCCACGCCGTCGACGGCCTTGACGTCTTTGAAGTGCTTGACGAGCCCTTCGGCTCGGATCGCGAGGTCGCGCTGCGACATGTCCGCCTCCTGGATGAATCGCTCAGTTGCTCTCACCCAGAAGGCGCTACGGACACGCCACGGCCCCCGCTACATCCGATGTAGCGGGGGCCGCGGTCGAGGTCAGTCCTTGAGGTGCTTGGGGCGGACCACCAGCCAGAGCAGGAGGGCGGCCACGCCGGAGCCGACGCCGATCGCCGCGGCCGTGGTGTTCCACACGCCGGGGAGTTCCAGTTCGTAGAAGCGCGCGAGCGGCGGGACCGCGAGCACGGTCACGAACGCCGCGGCGCAGCCGCCCACCAGGAGCACCTTCCACCACACGTACGGCTTCGCCACGATCGCCAGGCCGCCAGCGCGAGGCAGAACAGCGTGATCGCGGCCGTGGTCTGCGGCAGCTGCGAGTCGTAGCCGTCGTGGGCCAGCGCCATCAGGTAGACCACGAATGTGGGCACCGCGCAGCAGATCCCGGCCGGGATCGCGAACTTGAGCACCCGCCTGACGAAGTTCGGCTTGGCCCGGTCGAACGTCGGCGCGAGCGCCAGGAAGAACGCCGGGAGGCCGATCGTGAACAGGTTGATGAGCGACTGGTGGATCGGCAGGAACGGGTACGGCAGCGGCGTCGTTGCCCGTCGACCAGCGCCGAGATCGCGCCCACCGCGATGAACAGCGCCAGCGCGATCGCGTAGACCGTCTTGGTCAGGAACAGGTTCGAGACCCGGCCGATGTTGCCGAGCACCCGGCGGCCCTCGTCGACCACGTGCGGCAGCGTCGCGAACTCGTCGTCGAGCAGCACCACCTGCGCGACCGAGCGCGCCGCGGCCGAACCCGAGCCCATGGCGATGCCCAGGTCGGCGTCCTTGAGCGCCAGCACGTCGTTGACGCCGTCGCCGGTCATCGCCACGGTGTGCCCGCGGGACTGGAGCGCCTTCACGAACGCCTGCTTCTGGTGCGGCTTCACCCGCCCGAAGATCGTGGCCCGCTCGAGCAGGTCGGCGAGTTCCTCCGGGTCCTCGGGCAGCCGCCGCGCGTCCACCGTGTCGGCCGCGCCGTCGACGCCGAGCTGCGCGGCGACCGCGCCGACCGCGGCGGGGGAGTCGCCGGAGATGATCTTGACCGCGACGCCCTGCTCCTTGAAGTAGGCGAGGGTGCCGCGGCGGTCGTGGACCGCAGGCGCTGGCGCAGGACCACGAGGGCCTGGGCCTTCACGCCGCTGACGCCGCCGGTGGTGGAGGCCGATTCGGCGGTGACGAGGGCGAGGACGCGCAGGCCCTGGGCCGCGAGCATGTCCGCTTCGAGTGCGACGGGGTCGCCGGCGTCGAGGAGGATGTCGGGCGCGCCGAGGAGCCAGGTGCCGTTGTCGGTGAAGCGGGTGCCGCTCCATTTGCGCGCCGAGGAGAACGGCATGACGTCGATGACGCGCCAGTTCGGGTCGCCGACCTCGCTTCGCGCGCAGGTGGTCGGCGACGGCCTGCATGGTCGGGTTGGGGCTGTCGTCGGCGGCGGCCAGGGCGGCGAGCGCGTCGGTGACCGAGGGTGCCGTCGGTGCCGTTGATCGGCCGGATCTCGTCGACGTCCATGCCGCCTTCGGTGAGCGTCCCGGTCTTGTCGAGGCACAGCACGTCGGTGCGGGCGAGGCCTTCGATGGCGGGCAGCTCCTGGACGAGGCATGTTGCGGGCGCCGAGGCGGATGACGCCGACGGCGAACGCGACCGAGGTGAGCAGCACCAGGCCTTCGGGGATCATCGGCACGATGCCGGCGACCGTGCGTGACGATCGATCTCGCGCCAGTTGGCGGCGCCGGCGAGCTGGCTGATGATGAGCAGCAGCGCGATCGGCACGATGAGCCAGTTGATGAGCTTGATGAAGCGGTTGATGCCCTCGCGCAGTTCCGAGCGGGCCAGCGTGAACTTGCTGGCCTCCTCGACGAGCTTGGCGGCGTAGGAGTCGGCGCCGATGTGCTCGGCCCGGAACAGGCCGGTCCCGGCGACCGCGAACGAGCCGGAGCGCACTTCGTCGCCGGGGGTCTTCGCGACGGGGTCGGCCTCGCCGGTGAGCAGCGATTCGTCGATCTCGAGATTGCGGGATTCGACCACGGGCCCGTCGACCACGATCCGGTCGCCGGGCTCGACGAACACGAGGTCGTCGCGGACGATCTGGGCCGGGTCGATCTCCAGACGATCTCGCCGTCGCGCAGGACCTTCGCGTTCGAGCGGTTCATCAGCGAGAGCTTGTCGAGGGTGCGCTTGGCGCGCAGTTCCTGGATGGTGCCGATGGCGATGTTGGCGATGATGACGCCGGCGAAGAGCCCCTGCTTCAGGCCCTCCAGGAGGCCCTCCTCCAGGCTCGAGAAGCCGATCGCGATCACGGCGAGCACGCCGATGACGGCGTTGAGCGGGGTGAAGAAGTTCGCACGGAGGATCGCCGAGAGCGGTCGGCTGGTGTGGCGCTTCGCCTCGTTGACGGCTCCGGCTTCGACGCGTTCGGCCACCTCGGCGGCCGTCAGGCCGCGGTCACCTGCCAGCATGGGTGTTGTCACGTCGACAGCTTATGCGACAGGCGCCTTCGCTGTAGCACCGCCGAAGGACCGAAGTGCCCTTTTGCGTCGCCTCCTCCGACCGGAGGGATCCGCTGGAGACGCGCCCCATCGGCCGAATCCGAGCGCGAGCAGGGATCTCGGGGCGACCGTAGAATCTCTGATCATGGCAAATGTACTCACACCGCAGAGCGAGGACTTCCCTCGCTGGTACCAGGACGTCATCGCCAAAGCCCAGCTGGCCGAGAACGGTCCGGCGAAGGGCTCGCAGGTGATCCGACCGTCCGGTTTCGCGCTGTGGGAGCGCATGGTCGCCGAGATGGACGACCGCATCAAGGAGACCGGGACCGAGAACGCCTCCTTCCCCCTCCTCATCCCCGAGTCCTACTTCCAGCGCGAGGCCAACCACGTCGAGGGCTTCGCGCCCGAGCTGTGGATGGTCACGCACGGCGGCGGCAAGGAGCTCGAGGAGAAGCTCGCGATCCGGCCCACCTCCGAGACCGTCATCGGCGAGTACATGGCGAAGTGGGTCAACTCGTACCGCGACCTGCCGCTGCTGCTCAACCAGTGGTGCAACGTGATGCGCTACGAGCTGCGCACCCGCCTGTTCCTGCGCTCCTCGGAGTTCCTGTGGCAGGAGGGGCACACCGTCCACGAGACCTATGAGGACGCCCACGCGTTCACGCTGCGGATCCTCCACGAGGTCTACGCCGACTTCATCGAGAACGTGCTGGCGCTGCCGGTGCTGCGCGGCATCAAGACCGAGGCCGAGCGCTTCGCCGGGGCCCTGAACACCTTCGCGGTCGAGTCCCTCATGCGCGACGGCAAGGCCCTCCAGATGGGCACCTCGCACGAGCTGGGCCAGAACTTCGCCAAGGCCTTCGACATCCAGTTCCAGGGCCGCGACGCCAAGCAGTGCACCACGGCTGGACCACCTCGTGGGGCGTCTCGACCCGCATGGTCGGCGGCCTCATCATGGGCCACGGCGACGACGCGGGGCTGCGCGTGCCGCCGAACCTCGCGCCCGTCCAGGTCATCGTCATGGTGGTCAAGGACACCGACGAGGTCCAGGCCGCCGCGAAGAAGATCTACGACGAGCTCAAGGGCGACGGCCTGCGCGTCAAGCTCGACCACCGCGCGGACGTGGCCTTCGGCCGCCGCGCCGTGGACGCCGAGCTCAAGGGCTACCCGGTCCGCATCGAGATCGGCCCCCGCGACCTCAAGAACGGCGAGGCCACGCTGGTCAGCCGCGTCGAGGGATCGAAGCAGACCGTTCCGCTCGGGATGCTCGCCGAGGCCGTCGCCGCCGCGCTCCAAGGCGCCCAGGACCAGCTGTGGAACGAGGCCCTGGAGTACCGCGAGTCGCACATGGCCGACGTGGCCACCGTCGAGGAGGCCGTCGAGGCCGCCCAGACCGGTTACGCCCGGCTGCCGTGGGACTCCTGCGGCGTCGAGGGCGAGCGCAAGGCCGCCGAATCCGCGGTGACCGTGCGCGTCCTCCAGCGCGAGGACGGCACCGTGCCGGACTCCCTGGATGAGTCCGGTCTCATCGCCTACCTGGCCCGGTCGTACTAATCGCCCTATGCGCTAGACTCGGACGCTGTACATGAGCTTTGGGACGGAAGCCCTCTCAACTACCGTGACGCAAGGCCAAGTTTTCAGTGCGAACACAATCCAGAATAATTCTCCTGGATGGTGCTGCGCGCTGACGTGATCCTTACAACAGGAGTAACAAAACGTGGCAGTTAAGATTCGCCTTACGCGAATGGGGAAGATCCGTACTCCCCAGTACCGCATCGTCATCGCCGACTCGCGCGTCAAGCGCGACGGCAAGGTCATTGAGAACGTCGGGATCTACCACCCGAAGGAGAACCCGTCCCGGATCGAGGTCAAGTCCGACCGCATCCAGCACTGGCTCTCCGTGGGCGCCCAGCCGTCCGACACCGTGAAGGCCATCCTGCGCAAGACCGGTGACTGGCAGCAGTTCAAGGGCCTGCCCGCGCCGGCCCCGCTGAAGGTCGCCGAGGCGAAGCCCGAGAAGGAGTCCCTCTACGTGGCCGCCCTCAAGGAGTCGGGCATCGACCCCTCGAAGGCGTACGTCTCGGAAGAGGCCGCCAAGGCCGCGCCGAAGTCGAAGAAGTCCGCCGCCAAGGCCGACGAATCGGCTAAGACTGAAGAGGTCGAGGCCACCGCCGACGAGGCCTCTGAGACCAAAGGGGAGTAATCGTGCTGCGACCGGCGCTTGAACACCTTGTCAAAGGCATTGTCGACCACCCCGACGACGTTCGGGTCCGGCTGGTCGACTCCCGTCGCGGCAAGCGGCTCGAGGTCCGGGTCAACCCGGACGACCTCGGGACGGTGATCGGCCGCGGGGGCCGCACCGTGAACGCGCTGCGCCAGGTCATCGGCTCGATCGGCGGCAAAGGCATTCGTGTCGAGGTCGTCGATTCCTACTGATCCATCCGCAACGGCCCCGAGGTTCGCCCTCGGGGCCGTTGCGTTGCCTCTAAGAGGCACTGTCTAAGCGGTAGTGAGAAGAAGGTGGCAATGCCAGAGCTTGTGGTCGGCCGGATCGTGCGCCCGCACGGGCTGCGCGGCGAAGTCGTCGTCGAGGTCCGCACCGACGACCCTGAGACGCGCTTCCAGCCCGGCGTCGAATACCGGACCCGGGGCGGCCAGCTCAAGGGCGCGCCGCTCAAGGCCGTCACGGTGCGCTGGCACCAGGGCCGCCCGATGATCGGCTTCGAGGGGCACGCGGACCGCAACGCCTCCGAGCTGCTGCGCGGCGTCGTGCTCAGCGTCGAGATCGAAGAGGAGGAGCTGGTCGCCGAGGAGGACGAGGTCCACGACACCCTGCTCATCGGCCTCACGGTCGTCGACAAGGAGGCCGGCGCGATCGGCACGGTCTCCCGCGTCGACCACGGCGCCGCCTACGAGACCCTCGTCGTCAAACGCCAGGGCCAGACCCCGGCGCTCATCCCGTTCGTGGCCGACATGGTCGTCGAGGTGGACATCGAAGGCGAGACGATCAACGTCGACCTGCCGCCGGGCCTGCTGGACCTGTGAAGCGACCGGAGCCCTCATGAAGATCGACGTCGTCACCGTCTTCCCCGAATACCTTCAGCCGCTGGAGCTCTCGCTCATCGGCCGCGCCCGCGAGCGCGGCATGCTCGATCTCAACGTCCACGACCTGCGCCGCTGGACCCACGACGTGCACCATTCGGTGGACGACTCGCCCGCCGGCGGCGGGGCCGGCATGGTCATGAAGCCGCAGCCGTGGGGCGAGTGCTTCGACGAACTGGTGTTCACGAAGCAGGGTCCCGACGACGCCAAGCCGCGCCTGCTGGTGACCAGCCCCGCGGGGCGGCCCTTCACGCAGGCGATGGCGCACGAGCTGGCCGCCGAGCCGTGGCTCATGTTCGCCTGCGGCCGTTACGAGGGCATCGACCAGCGCGTGGTCGACTACGCGGCCGACCGCATGGAGGTCACCGAGGTCTCCATCGGCGACTACGTGCTCTTCGGCGGCGAGGTCGCCGTTCTCGCGATCGTCGAGGCCGTGGCCCGGCTCGTGCCCGGCGTCCTCGGCAACGCCGCCTCACTGGACGACGAGTCGCACAACGACGGGCTCCTGGAGGCCCCCGCCTACACCAAGCCCGCGCGAGTGGCGCGGCCACGAGGTGCCGCCGATCCTCCTCTCGGGGGACCACGGCAAGGTCGACCGCTGGCGGCGCGACCAGGCGCTGTTGCGCACCGCGCGGTCCCGCCCGGATTTGCTGGAGCGACTGGGGCCGGGTAGCCTCGACGAACGTGACCGGCGCCTACTCCAAGGGGCCGGGTTCAGCCTGCCCGAGCAGGGTGTGGCAGAGTAGGTGAGTTCCCGTGACGTGCCGTTCGTTCAAGCGGTACCTCTCCTGGTAGAACTTCTCGAGCAATACCAATCGATGAGGTCGAAACCAATGAACATTCTGGATGAGCTGAACGCCGCCTCCATGCGCGCCGACGTGCCGGACTTCCGTCCCGGCGACACCGTCAAGGTGAACGTCCGAGTCCAGGAAGGCGCCCGGTCCCGTGTCCAGGTGTTCCAGGGCGTCGTCATCCGCCGCCACGGCGCCGGCATCGGCGAGACCTTCACGGTCCGCAAGCTGAGCTACGGCATCGGCGTCGAGCGCACCTTCCCGGTCCACGGCCCCATGGTCGACGCGATCGAGATCGCCATGCGAGGCAAGGTCCGCCGCGCGAAGCTGTACTACCTGCGCGACCGCAAGGGCAAGGCCGCCAAGATCAAGGAGAAGCGCGAACTCTAGCTCGCCGCAGACTCGCGAGGAACCCCGGGCATCAGCCCGGGGTTTTTCGCTGTTCGCGAACTTCCGCTACCCTCAGCACATGAGTCCTGGTTCCCCCGGCGGGTCAACGGGCCCCCGCCGCATCGATTGGAACCGCCTCCCCGGTCCCGGCGGCCCCGGTTCCCCGCCGCCGCCCCCGCCGAGCCTCGCCGTCCCGGCGGGCTGCCGCAGGGTCCGGTCGCGGGCGGCCCGATCGCGGGCCGGCGGCACCGACCAGACCCACCGCCTCCGCGGCGACCTCGACGCGACCCAGAACCTCCGCGGCGACCTCGATGCGACCCGAACTTCCGCCGCCCCGAGGCCCCACCGGCCCGCGCGACCGTGTGGAGGCCGAACGCGAGCGGGTGACGCCGCCGTCGAGCGGGCCACCGGCGCCCACGACCAGGTCGACGCCGAGCCCCCGAGCGGTGAAGCAGCAAGGGCGGCAAAGGGACCGAGAGCCGCCTCTCGCAGCCGCACAAGCGCCAGTACCTGTCGCTGTGGGTCGAACTGCCCCTGCTCCTCGTCATCGCCTTCTCGGCGGCGGTTCTGCTGCGCACGTTCGCCGTGCAGCCCTTCTACATCCCCTCCGGGTCGATGGAGCAGACCCTCCAGGAGGGCGACAAGGTCCTCGTCCTCAAGCTCACCAACACGCTGCGCACCCCGCAGCGCGGCGAAGTCGTGGTCTTCCGCGGCACCGACTCCTGGGACCCCGAGTACCGGCCCGCCACGGGCGACGACGCCATGTTCTCGACCTTCACCACCGGCGTGCTCGACCTCATCGGCCTCGCGAAGCCCGACGAGAAGGACTTCATCAAACGGGTCATCGCCGTCGGCGGCGACACCGTCTCCTGCTGCGACGCGGACGGCAACGTCGTCGTCAACGGCGTCTCACTCCACGAGGAGGCGTACGTCTACGAGAACTCGCCGCTGGAGATCGAGCCCGGCGTCTGCGGCGCGCGGCGCTTCGAAGGAGTCACCGTGCCCGAAGGCGAGGTGTGGGTCATGGGCGACCACCGCGGCGACTCCTCGGACTCGCGGTGCTCGGGCACGGTGCCCGTGGAGAACATCATCGGCCGCGCCATCGCCCTCGTCTGGCCCACCGACCGCGCCCGCGAACTCGAGATCCCCGCCTCCTTCGACGCCCTCGACGGCACCACCGGTACCGACGGCGCCGAAGGCGAGCCCTCGGCGCGCGGGCCCGGTCGGCGACGGCGTCCCGGCCGCGTGGAACACCGCCTGGCAGCAGCCGCCTTCCTTGCCCACCACGGCAATGCAAAATCTCGGTTCGCATGCACTCGAGCGGCCACCCATGGGGCCAGAGCGCGACCGCGTAGACTCGCACCGTGATCGAAGAAGGGCAAGCGCCCGGCGCCGACGGTGAGAGCGCCGAGGAAACCTCCGAAGAACAGCAGCCCAAGAAGAAGGGATCGTTCTGGAAAGAACTGCCGATCCTTCTGGGCGTCGCCATTCTCGTGGCGATCGTCGTGCGGACCTGGGTCGTCCAGACCTATTACATCCCCTCGGGCTCGATGGAGAACACCCTCCTGATCAACGACCGGGTGCTCGTCAACAAGCTCGTCTACGACTTCTCCGAACCCGAGCGCGGCGAGATCATCGTCTTCACCGCCCCCGAGTCCTGGCGCTCGGTCATGGAGGAGGACGAGTTCATCAAGCGCGTCATCGCCGTGGGCGGCGACCACGTCGTCGCCGACGACGAGGGCCAGATCACGATCAACGGCGAACCGCTCGAAGAAGAGTCCTATCTGTACACCAACCCGCTGACCGGCGAGCAGGACCTGCCCTCGCAGGACCCGTTCGACGTGGTCGTGCCGGAAGGGCGCCTGTGGGTCATGGGCGACCACCGCTCGGCCTCGGGCGACTCGCGCGAGCGGTACATCCGCACCGGCGGCGACGTGGAGTCCTCGACGATCCCGGTCGACGCGGTCATCGGCAAGGCCTTCGTGCTGTTCTGGCCGGTCGACGACTTCAACTGGTTCGACATCCCCGAGCACCTACGACGACGTCCCCGCGCCGTCCTGAGCCCATGCTCCGTCCCGCTCCCTCCCGGATCAGGCGCGACAGCGACCTGTACGCGCTGGAGGCCGCGCTGACCGGCGCGGCCTCGGCCCGGTGGCCGGGACCGACGAGGCCGGGCGCGGCGCCTGCGCGGGGCCGCTGGTCGTCGCCGCGGTGAGCCTGCCGCCGAGCGCGCGGTTCGACGAGCTCAACGATTCGAAGCTGCTCACCGAGGCCGCCCGCGAGCGCGTCTTCGAGCGGCTGCAGCGCTCGCAGGCCGCGATCAGCGTGGTCCCGTACGGGCCCGACGAGATCGACCGGCGCGGCATCGCCGTGTGCAACCTCGAGGGCATGCGGGTCGCGGTGGCGCGCCTGCCCGAGCGGCCCGGATACGTGCTCACCGACGGCTTCCCGGTGCCGGGCCTGCCCGGCAGCCTCGGTGTGGTCAAAGGCGACCGGACGGCCGCGTGCGTGGCGGCGGCGGGCGTGGTCGCCAAGGTCACGCGGGACCGGATCATGAGCCGAACTCGACCTGGACCACCCGGACTACGGCTTCGCCATCCACAAGGGATACAGCACGGCGATGCACGAGGCGGCGCTGCGCCGTTTCGGCCCGTGCGGGGAGCACCGCCAGTCCTACGCGAACGTCGCCGCGCACGTCGACGCCGCGGTCCGCGTCTGACCGGGTTTCGAGAGGCCCTCCGGGGTGAATCCAGGACCGGGGACGCCGCAGGTTTTCGGCCCCGCGAGCAGTCGCCGCGGTGCCAATTTACGGCTCCGCGAGCGTTCGCTGAGAGAGCCGCGAGCGGGGCGGGGCACCCGCGCACTATCGTGGGAACCGTCGTTGAGAAGGAGGAGCGTTGAGCGCCGAGGACCTCGAGAAGTACGAGACCGACATGGAGCTGCAGCTGTACCGGGAGTACCGGGACATCGTGCGGCAGTTCACCTACGTCGTCGAGACCGAGCGGCGGTTCTACCTGGCCAACGCGGTTGAAGTCCACGTGCGGGGGGCCGACGCCGAGACCTACTTCGAGGTCGAGATGAGCGACGCGTGGGTCTGGGACATGTACCGCCCGGCCCGCTTCGTCAAGCACGTGCGGGTCCTGACCTTTAAAGACGTGAACGTCGAGGAGTTGGACAAGCCCGACATGACGCTGCCGTAGTCGCCCGGATCGTGCGCCCCGTCCTCCGCGGCGGGGCTTTTCGCTGCCTGCCGGCGACCTTGCGGAGCGGTACCAGCACGGTCGGCGAGGTCGGGCCCGGCCCGCGCCGCCGCTACTATTGGCCGGGTGTCCACTCTCCGCGACGTCATCAGCGCGCACACCGACCTGACCTCGAACTCCGCGGCCCACCTCCAGCGGCTCGTGGCCGAATGGCAGCTCCTCGCCGACCTCTCCTTCGCCGACTTCCTGCTCTGGGGCGCCGTCAAGGACCACCCCGGCCGCTACGTCTGCCTCGCCCAGGTCCGGCCCACCACCGGCCCGACCGCCTACGAGGAGGACCAGGTCAACCGCATCCTCGAAGGCGAGGACGCCCAGCACCTGCACGTCGCCTTCACCGAGGGCCGGATCTTCCGCGAGGGCGACCCGGTCTGGCGCGGCGACGTCGCCGCCCGCCACGAGGCCATCCCGGTGCGCCGCCGCGACCGCAGCGAGGTCATCGCCGTGGCCGCCCGCGACACCAACCTCTCGGACACCCGCAGCCCCTCCCACCTGGAACTGAACTACCTCAAGACCGCCGACTACCTGGTGCAGATGCTCACCGACGGCGGCTTCCCGCCGCCGCTGCTGCCGGGCGAGCCGACCACCGCGCCGCGCATCGGCGACGGCCTGGTCCGCATCGGCTCCGACGGCCTCGTCCGCTACGCCTCCCCGAACGCGCTCTCCGCGTACCGGCGCATGGGCGTCACCGGCCACCTGCGCGACCGCGACCTCGCCGAGCTCACCCGCAGCCTGCCCTCCGACCCCGACGTCGGCGCGGACGCGGCCCGCCGCATCGCCGACGCCCTCGCCGGGGGCACGCCCGCGCCGCAAGGAGATCGAGGCCAAGGGCGCCACGGTCCTCATGCGCGCGCTGCCGCTGCGCCCCGGCGGCAAGGCCGCCGGCGCGCTCGTGCTCGTGCGCGACATCACCGAGGTCCGCCGCCTCGACCGCGAACTGGTCACCAAGGACGCCACGATCCGCGAGATCCACCACCGCGTCAAGAACAACCTCCAGACCGTGGCCGCGCTCCTGCGCCTCCAGGCCCGCCGCGTCGGCTCCCCGCAGGCCCGGCCATCCCTGGAGGAGTCGGTGCGCCGTGTCGCCTCGATCGCGCTCGTCCACGAGACGCTGTCGCAGTCGAGCGACGAGTCGGTCGGCTTCGACCAGATCGTCGACCGCGTCGCCTCCATGGCCGTCGAGGTCTCCGTCGCCGAGTCGAAGGTGACGCTCCGCCGCGAGGGCACCTTCGGCGTCCTGCCCAGCGAATACGCGACCCCGCTGGTGATGGTCGTCAACGAGCTCATCCAGAACGCGGTGGAGCACGCCTACCCGCCCGGCCAGGACGGCGAGGTCGTCATCAACGTCGCCCGCGACGGCGACCACTTCCGCGTCACCGTCTCCGACCAGGGCAAGGGCCTCCCCGAAGGGTTCCGCATCGCCGACTCCACACGCCTGGGCCTCCAGATCGTCCACACCCTCGTCACCGGCGAACTGCGCGGCACGATCGACATGCGCCCGCGGGCCGAAGGCGGCACCGAAGCCGTGGTCGACTTCGCCCTGCAGTGACGAAGGAACGGAACGGGCGAAGCAAGCGGCGCAGCGCGCTGCAGTGACGAAGGAACGGAACGCGGCGAAGCAAGCGGCGCAGCGCACTTCGATAGCCCACGTCTTGTGCGCCGGACCCGCTCGTGAGCAGGCCCGGCGCACGTGTGTGACGGGGCGTCCATGCAGCGGGACGACGGGTGTCATCGGCTGAGATGTGTGGCATGCTTGCTGGCATGTCTCGCGCACATGGGCTCCGACTGGTGGCACGCCGCCATGTCGACTTCTGCCGTGTGTTCAGCGCCGCCTGTCTTATGTGCGCTTAATCCTTCCGGCAGTCTGCCGTCGAACCACGCCACACCTGTGTCCGCATGAGGAGAACTGTGCCAACGCCAACGCGCAAACCGTCCCGCCCGAAGGGCCAAGGCCAGTGGGCCCTGGGCCACCGGGAGCCGCTCAACAAGAACGAGCAGTCCAAGAAGGACGACAACCCGCTCAACGTGCGGCAGCGCATCGAGGGCGTCTACGCTCACCGCGGTTTCGACTCGATCGACCCCGCCGACCTGCGTGGACGCTTCCGCTGGTGGGGTCTTTACACCCAGCGCAAGCCCGGCATCGCCGGCGGCAAGACCGGCATCCTCGAAGAGGAGGAGCTGGACGACAAGTACTTCATGATGCGCGTGCGCATGGACGGCGGCCAGCTCAACCTGGCGCAGCTGCGGACCATCGCGGGCATCTCCAAGGAGTTCGGGCGCGACACCGCCGACGTCACCGACCGCGAGAACGTCCAGTACCACTGGATCCGCGTCGAGGACGTGCCCGAGATCTGGCGCCGCCTCGAGTCCGTGGGCCTCGACACCCAGGAAGCGTGCGGCGACTGCCCGCGCGTCATCCTCGGGTCCCCGGTCGCCGGCGTCTCCACCGAGGAGGTCATCGACCCCACCCCGCAGATCCAGGAGATCTACGACCGCTTCATCGGCGACCGGAGCCTGTCGAACCTGCCGCGCAAGTTCAAGTCGACCATCGGCTGGCTGCCCGACAGCCCGTACGAGGTGAACGACATCTCGCTCATCGGCGCACACCACCCCGAGCTGGGCCCCGGCTTCGACCTCTACGTCGGCGGCGGCCTCTCCACCAACCCGATGTTCGCCCCGCGCCTCGGCGTGTGGGTCTCCCAGGACGACATCGTCGAGGTCTGGGTCAACGTGGTCCGCATCTTCCGCGACTGGGGCTACCGCCGCCTGCGCACCCGCGCGCGCCTGAAGTTCCTCGTGAAGGACTGGGGCGCCGAGAAGTTCCGCGAGGTCCTGGAGTCCGAGGCCTACCTCGGCCGCAAGCTCCCCGACCTGGAGCAGCCGCCGGTCCCCGAGAAGCTCCTCGACCACATCGGCGTCCACAAGCAGAACGACGGCAACTACTACATCGGCGTCGCCCCCGTCGCCGGCCGCGTCTCCGGGACGATCCTGGACCAGCTCGCCGACATCGCCGCGAAGTACGGCTCCGACCGCGTCCGCGCCACGCCGCTCCAGAAGCTCCTGCTCCTGGACGTGCCGGAGGACAAGGTCGCCGAGGCCGTCGCCGACCTGCGCGAGATCGGCCTCGAGGCCGAACCGTCCCCGTGGCGCCGTTCCACCATGGCGTGCACCGGGATCCAGTTCTGCAAGCTCGCCATCGTCGACACCAAGGACCGCGCCCGCGACCTCGTCGCCGAGCTCGAGAAGCGCGTCCCCGAACTCGACACGCCGATCTCCATCCACGTCAACGGCTGCCCCAACGCCTGCGCCCGCACCCAGACCGCGGACATCGGCCTCAAGGGACAGCTCGTCACCGTCGACGGTGTGCAGGTCGAGGGCTTCCAGGTCCACCTCGGCGGCGGTCACGCCTCCGCGGCGAGCCTGGGCCGCAAGTCCCGCGGTCTCAAGGTCTCCTCGGCCGACCTCGGCGACTATGTGGAACGCCTCACCCGGCGCTACCTCGCCGCCAGGTCAGCAGGCGAGACCTTCGCCCAATGGGTCCACCGGACCGACGATGCGGAATTGCAGTGACAGCCCGTGTCGTTCCCTACTACTGCCCCTACTGCGGCGAGGAAGACCTCAGGCCGTACGAGTCGGATCCCGACAGCGACGTCGAGATCCGCGGCGGCTGGCACTGCGCGGACTGCACCCGCGTCTTCGCCGTCAAATACCACGGGATGGCGGCCGCACCCACCTTCGCGGCCCCGACCACGGGCCCTCAGCCCGAGTAAGACACCCCGATCGGAGTGAAGCAGCATGAGCAGCAACGGGAATCAACGAGACCCATTCGAACTCCGTGACCTCGCGACGGAAGCGGGGAAGCGCCTCGAAGACGCCACGGCCCACCAGATCCTCGAGTGGGCGGTCGGCGAGTTCGGCGAGCGCTTCTGTGTGACCTCCTCGATGGCCGACGCCGCCGTGGTCCACCTCGCCAGTGAGGTCGCCCCCGGGATCGACGTCGTCTTCCTCGACACGGGCCTGCACTTCCCCGAGACCCTCGAAGTCCGCGACTTCGTGGCCTCCACGATGAACGTCAACGTGCGCTCCATCCAGCCCGACCAGTCGGTGCTGGAGCAGGACGGCGAGTTCGGGCCGCGGCTGTTCTCGCGGGCCCCCGACGAATGCTGCTCGCTGCGCAAGGTGCTGCCGCTCAACCGGGCCCTGGCCGACTACGACGGCTGGGCCACCGGTCTGCGCCGGGACGAGGGCCCGAGCCGCGCCAACACGCGCGTGGTCGACTTCGACCTGTCCCGCCGCAAGGTCAAGGTCTCCCCGATCGCGAAGTGGACCGAGGCCGACCAGGAGGCGTACATCGAGCGCCACAACATCCCGGTCAACCCGCTGCTCAAGGACGGCTTCCGCTCCATCGGCTGCTGGCCGTGCACCCGGCGCACCGAGCCGGGCGAGGACCCGCGCGCCGGCCGCTGGGCCGCCTTCGACAAGACCGAATGCGGGCTGCATGTCTGATCAGGCCACCGACCGGGCCGCGCTTCGGAGACCGCGACAGCGGACCCGAAGCCGGTGCGGCCGATCGTCCTGATCGCCCACGGCAGCCCGGACCCGCGCTCCCCGGAGGCCGTCCGCGCCATCGCGCGGGCGGCCCGGAGCGGACGTGGGCTTCCTCGAGTTCAACGAGCCGCACCCGGTCGAGGTCCTGCAGGGGCATCGCCGACACCGGTGTCAGCGCCGCGGTGGCGCTGCCGCTGCTGCTGACCGACGCCTACCACTCCCGCACCGACCTCCCCGAGGTCGCCAAGCGCGCCGAGGAGTCCCGGCCGGGCCTCGCCGTCGCGGTGGCGCGCCCGGTGGGGGACCTGTCGCTCGCGAACGCCCTCGTCCGCGGCCTTCCCTACGGCATCGACGGCCTGGTCGTCTGCGCCGCGGGCACCCGTGTCGACGAGGGCCGCGCCCATGTCGCCGCGGTGGCCGCCGAGGCCGGCCGCCTGCTCGGCGTCCCCGCCGGTCCGGGCTTCGCCTCAGGACCGGGCCCGCGCGCGGGCGAGACCGTGGAGGCACTGAAAGCCCAAGGGGCCCAGCGCATCGCGGCCGTCTGCTACTTCATCGCGCCCGGCCTGCTCTGCGACACGGCGATCGAGTCGGCCCGCGAGGCCGGCGTCGTCCACGTCGGCGAACCGCTCGGCACCGCGCCGGAACTGCTGGACCTCATCGCGAAACGCGCCGCCGAGGCTTAAGCGGCCTTTGCGGCCCAAACGAATCGCCGCCATGCGAGTCCTGCGAGTCATTCCCCGAAGGGGCGCCGCTCCCCGAATCCGACCGCTCGTCGCGTCGGACCGCTGAGGACCAGCCCGAGGATCGCCGCCGCCAGTGCCCAGGCCGCGAGCCCGATCGCCGGATGCGCCGCCTCCCGGAGGTAGTACCCGACCGGAAGCAGCAGCAGCCCTTGGAAAACCGCCTGCGCGACGATGTCGTGCATCCGCAGCAGCCGGCGTCCGATGAACCAGTAGTAGAGCGCCGCGGCCCACGCGATGAGCGCGATGCCGAGCGCGCCGCTCGCGGTGTCGACCTGGCCCATCACGACCTGTGCCAGAGCCCACACTCCGGCGATGGCGAGTCCCGTTGCGAGGAGCCAGAACAGGCCCGCGGCGGCGGTCAGGGTCCAAGGGCGGTCACGATCATCGGGGCTTTCGGTGACCGCGCCCATGTCGGCATCGGTTTCGTTCACACGCCAACCGTATCCCGGGCTACGCTGCGCCTATGCGCGACCTGAAAGCGGCGCCACAGCGTGGTCTGCTCATCGTGAATCCGAAGGCCTCCACCGGCTCGCGCCGTCGCACGCGCTGGGTGAAGAAACGGCTCGGCACCGTCCTCGACCTCGACGTGGAGCTGAGCCAACGGCGCGGCCACGGGGAGGAGCTCGCCACCCGCGGCGCCGACGAGGGCTATGACGTGGTGCTCAGTCTCGGCGGCGACGGCACGGTGAACGAGGTCGTGAACGGTCTGCTGGCCGGCGGCCGACCCGCCGCCGAGGCCCCGGTGTTCGCGCCGATCCCGGCGGGCTCCACGAACGTCTTCGCGCGGGCCCTCGGACTGCCCTGGGACCGCCGCCGGGCCTCTATCGCAATCGTGTCCGCCCTTGAGGATTCGCGAGTGCGCACCGTGAGTCTGGGCCGCGCCGAAGGAGAGGACGTGGACCGCCTCTTCACCTTCTGCGCCGGACTCGGCTGGGACGCGTCGATCATCAAGAAGGTCGAGTCGTATCGAAAGAAGCGCAACCTCGGCGCGCATTACGCGCGCGCCGTTATGGCTGAGTTGAATGAGCATGGGGTGGAAGGGGATACGATCGAGGTGGAACTCTCCTCAGGTGAGGGAGACCTCTCTGAGGGGATGGTCGTGGTGCAGAACTGCGCACCGTGGACCTATCTCGGTACCCTTCCGGTGAATCTCAACGCGCGGGCATCCTTTAATGCTGGACTTGATGTCCTGATTCTGCGTAAACTTGGCCTGTCGGACGCCGCGAAGACCGCCGCTTCACTGCTGGTGGGACGAGACGGACCCGACGGTAAGCACGCGGTGACGCATCACGATCTCTCCAGGATCCGATTGCGCGCGTCGCTCCCGCAGGCGTTCCAACTCGACGGGGACTACCTCGGCGAGCGAACCGATCTCGAACTCAGCTCGGTTCCGGACGCTTTGCGGGTGGCCTGCTAACAACTTGGGAAAACCTCGAAGCGGGTGTTGACAACTCGCCCGTGAGCAGGCAAGGTTGATTTCGCCATCCCTACAGGGACGGCGCGAGACTTACAACCGAATATCGTATTTTCGGTGCGTATAGACCGGGCATTCGGTGGGTACTTCTGCCCTGGCGAACTTCCGAGCGTGGTAAGCAAGCCAACTTTGAGTACCAGTGTGTCAAACCGGTTCGACTCGCTGTCACCGACCCCGACCTTTTCTGTTCGGGCGAGTGTGGCGGAGGCCGCCATGAGGGTCCGCGGTAGGGATTCCGGCGGTAACGTGGAACGAGTTCCGCGAGTCTTCTTCGAGGTGACAGCGCGGTGAGTTCACTCACTTCGGGCTGATTTCCGGAGTCGAACCCTTGACAAATCCCGAGCTTGTGAAAGTATTCACAAGGTAGGTCGGGTTTTAGGTGCGGACCTAAATCAGTCGCCACTTGGGCGACCGACGCCGTAGGCGGTGTGCTCCCCGATGCCCTGGCGTTCAGCAAGGACGCTGATGCGATGCGAGAGTGCTCCGTGCTCGCGGTGACAACGATTCCCTTTGTCGGGAACCGAGTTCCGCACGCAAGCGCTCACCAGTGCCGCCCGCAAAGGTGCGACCGTCACACTTCATTCCGTGACGGACACGGCGCGGCACACATGCGAAGCGCGAACTGAACGCCGCCGCGGCCGCAACGGCCCGCGAAAACGCCCGAACCGCAAGAGCTGTTCGTATAACACCGTGAAAAGCAACATGCTGAAGCTGAGCAAGGAGATGTTTTGATGGATTGGCGCCACGAGGCCATCTGCCGTGACGAGGACCCCGAGCTGTTCTTCCCGATCGGGGACACCGGACCGGCACTGACGCAGATCGAGCAGGCGAAGAACGTCTGCCGGCGCTGCCCGGTGACCGAGGAGTGCCTGCGGTGGGCGCTCGAGTCCGGTCAGGACGCGGGCGTGTGGGGTGGCATGAGCGAGATCGAGCGACGCGAGCTCAAGCGCCGTTCGGGTGCGCTGCGCACTCTGGCGACCCAGGTCGTCGGCTAGCGAGCCGCGCAATCCCTTGATTGAGTCCCTCCCCTCGAATTTGTGACAACAGAAGCTTGGAAGGCCCGGCGTGCGCGTCGGGCCTTCAAGCTGTCCCGGATCCGAGAAAATCTCAAAACGGCGCGCCCCCGGACAACCCAAGGTATCCGAGGGGTCCGACATTGGGCGCTGACCTGCTTGTACGGGGGACGACACGCGGACGCCGCGGTGGGGTGGCCCGAGGGTTCGGGCCGACCCGCGGTGATGGGCGCTCGGCGAGAGGGCGGCGGGGTTCGCCGCTCAGTAGATCTGGTGGCGCTGGGTGTCGGTGTCGGCCTCGGTGGCCGGGCGGCGTTGGCTGATCCTGATGGTGGTGGTCGCGTCGCCGACCTCGGCTTCGACCTCGTCGGTCAGGGCCCTGAGGACCTGCCACTGGTACGAGCCCGCGTCGGGCAGGGGTTCGCCCTTGGGGCGGCTCAGGACGATCTTGAGGGTCTCCTCGCCCACCGCGAGGCGGCAGTGCAGGGCATGGTCGCTCGACCTCCTGCGGAACGGGCGCCCGCGCCCGGGCTCGGCGGGGATCAGCAGGCCGACGGCGGCGTTGACCGCCGCCCGGAGGTCCTCGATCTCGTCGAGCGAGAACCCGAGCCTGGTCGCGACGGCCGCGGTCGCGGTCGGCAGGACCGACAGGTAGTCGCCCGTCGAGGGCACGTCGAGCAGCAGCACGTCCTCGCGCTCTTCGCTCACCGGCATCGCCGCTTCCTGTGACTGAGGGGCCGAAGGACTTCCGCCCTCTCGCTGCAAAGGATAATCGGGTCGGCTCCGCAGCGCGGAACACCCCGCCTGAAATCCCGCCGCAGCGGCCCGATACGCCGAAGCGCCCGGACCCGCTGGATCGCGGAGCCGGGCGCCTCATGCGAAGCCTGCGCGCCTGTGGGCACTAGGCCTGCTTGGTCTCCCAGAAGATCTTGGCGATCTCGTCGATCTTCGCGAGCAGCTCCTCGGCGACCTTCGGGTCGGCGGAGCCCTTGGCGCCCGAGGCGCCGGCGAGCTTCGTCGCCTCGTTGACGAGCGAGTGCAGCTGCGGGTACTTCTCGAAGTGCGGCGGCTTGAAGTAGTCCGTCCACAGCACCCACAGGTGCTCCTTGACCAGGTTCGAACGCTGCTCCTTGATGATCAGCGCGCGAGTGCGGAACTCGGGGTCCTCGTTGGCCTGGTACTTCTCGCAAATGGCCTTGACCGACTCCGCCTCGATGCGGGCCTGCGCCGGGTCGTAGACCCCGCAAGGCAGATCGCAGTGAGCCGACGCCGTGATCTGCGGCAGCAGCCGCTTGAACAGAGGCTTGAACATGGCCCCTCCAGCTCCTTCGGTTGGGTTGTGATTCCATCGCCGACCCTACCTCTCCGGGAGCGGTTTTCGGTCCGGCCCCTAGAGTTAGAGACCCAACACGGTCCCTCACGGAACACCATGTCGGACAGTGAAAACGCCGCTTCGCGAATGGCATGCTCCGCAAGCGCCGCAAAGATGGAGGTCAATCCCGATGCTCGCCGCATACGCCCGCAACGTGAATCCCGACGACCCCTTCGCCGCACTCTCGGTGGGTGAGATCGAGCCGCCGCCCGTTCCCGAGGGCTGGGCGCGTGTCGAACTCGTGGCCGCTTCGCTCAACCGCCACGACCTCTGGTCGCTCGCGGGTGTGGGCCTGCGCGCCGACCAGTGTCCGATGATCCTCGGGACCGACGCCGTGGGCCGCACCGAGCACGGCGACGAAGTGGTGGTCTACCCGGTCATCGGCGACGCCTCGCTTCCCGACGAGACCCTCGATCCTAAGCGGACGCTCCTGTCGGAACTGCATCCCGGGACGCTGGCCGAGTACGTCTCCGTGCCCGCGCGCAACCTGGTGCCGGCGCCCAAGGGCTGGACCGCCGCCGAGGCCGCGTGCCTGCCCACGGCCTATCTCACCGCCTGGCGGATGCTCACCAGCCGCGGGCGCCTGCCCGCCGACGGGGCCGTCCTCGTGCAGGGGACCGGCGGCGGCGTCGCGACCGCCGCGATCGTCGCTCGCCCGGGCCCTCGGCGCCCGCGTCTACGCGACCGGGCGCACGCCCGAGCGCCGCGAGAAGGCCGCCGAACTCGGTGCGACGCCGATCGAGTCCGGCGCCCGCATGCCCGAGCGCGTCGACATCGTCGTTGACTCCGTCGGCGAGCCGGTCATGGAGCACTCCATCAAGTCCCTCAAGCCCGGCGGCCGCCTCGTCATCTGCGGCGTCACCGGCGGGCACGCCCCGCAGATCGACCTGCGGCACGTCTTCTTCAAGCAGCTCGAGATCCTCGGCTCGACCATGGGCACCCGGGACGAACTGGTGGAGCTCATCAGGTTCTGCGCCGAACGCGAGGTCAAGCCCGTCATCGACTCGGCCTACACGCTCGCCGACGCCGAGTCGGCGCTGCGGCGCCTGGCCTCGGGCGAGGCCTTCGGGAAGGTCGTCGTCACCCGTTCGTGAGCGAACCGCACCGTCGTAAGTACGACAGTGGGGCCGGTTTCTGACGGGTTCGCCCACCGGGCGGGCCCGTCTGCCTCACCCTGTAATGGATGTCACTGTCGGGCCGTCAACGGCCCGGAGATCGGACACGGCCGCGGCCAGCGCATTGCGGAGCGTCCACTGGCATCGAACGCCGAGCGTTCCACGGGGCGCCGAGGGCAGGGGAGAGCGGCCATGTCGGTCATGGGTCGGGTCAGGGGCGGCTTCAGATCCGCCGCCGGGAGCACGTGGGGCGTCACGAAGAAGCTCCTGGTGAAGGTCGGGATCGCGGTGGCCATCACGGTGATCGCCGTCGCCTTGGCCGAGCACGGGGAGAGTGCCGCGTCCGGCCACGGTGGAGCGGGGGTCTCGGGAACCCGGGCGCATCCGGTCGCGCGCATCGCGCGATCCTCTCCGAAGGTTGGACGGAGGAGCAGCTGCTGCTGTGCAAGTACCGCGTGGACGCCACGTTCGGCGTCTCCATCTTCACCGAGACCGACATGGGTGCGCGCCGGCTCGCCCGGCTGTACGACGACACCGAGGTCAACGGGTCCTGCGGGAGCACCGGCGGCAGTCGGACGGTCGGTTGCGCCGGGTTGCGCTGGGAGACCCAGTGGATCCGCGTCCGGCACGGCGACACCGTCGGTTTCAGCCCGGCGTCCTGTCTGGTGAAGGAGGGGATCTTCTGAGGTTCGAGCGACATCCGGGGGGATGACAAAGCGGGGTCCGGTGTTGCGCCGGACCCCGCTTTCCCTTTGGAGGACTACTTCAGGCCGACGCCCGCGACGCCCCTGACGATCTGCTTCTGGAAGATCAGGAAGATGATCAGCAGCGGCAGTGCGCCGAGGACCGCGGCGGCCATGTTCTGGGCGTAGAACAGGCCGTAACCGCTGGAGACGACGCCCAGGCCCACGGGCAGGGTCATCATCGACGGGTCGGTCGCCACGAGCAGCGGCCACAGGAAGTTGTTCCAGGAGCCGATGAACGTGAAGATGGCGACGGCGGCCATGATCGGGCCCGACAGCGGGATGATCACGTTCCACAGCACCCGCAGGTGCCCGGCGCCGTCGAGTTTCGCGGCCTCCTCGTAGTCGCGGCGGGATCGCGTCGAAGAAGCGCTTGAGGATGAACACCATCACCGGCGCCACCACCTGCGGCAGCGCCAGGCCCCAGTAGGTGCCGGCCAGTTTCAGGTCGTTGACCAGGTCGAACATCGGGATGATGAGCGCCTCGCCCGGTACCATCAGCCCCGCGATGATCGCCCCGAAGATGATCTTCTTGCCCGGGAAGTCGAACCGGGAGAACCCGTAGGCGGCGCAGGTGCACAGGATGAGCGTCAGGACGGTGACGATGGTCGAGACGATCGTGGAGTTGATCATCCACGTGAGGTGGTCGCCGCGTTCGAACAGCGTCCGGTAGCCCTCGATCGACCAGTTCTGCGGGATCCAGTGGATGTCCTGCCCGAGACTCGCCTCGGTCTCCTCCTTGAAGGAGGTGGACACCGCCCACAGCAGCGGCAGCAGCCACAGCAGCGCGCAGTGCGCCCGCGGCGATGTACACGATGACGGCGCCCACGGAGGGTTGCTTCAACCGGCGCTTCACCACCGGCCGCGCCGACGGGGCGGCGGTCTGCTTCTCTTGCACTGCGGTCATGTCAGTCCTCCTTCCGGGAGAACAGCCGGAACTGGACGATGGAGACGATGAGGATGAGCACGAAGAGCACATAGGACAGCGCTGACGCGTAGCCGATCCGGAAGCCCTCGAAGCCGGAGATGTAGATGTAGTGGATGGCGACCTCGGTGGCGCGGTCGGGGCCGCCGTCCGTCATGAGGTACATCTGGTCGAAGATCCGCAGGGAAGCGATGAGCTGCAGGGTGACCACCAGCGCGGTGGTGCGCTTGAGCAGCGGCAGGGTGATGTGCCACAGCTGGCGCCACCAGCTCGCGCCGTCGATGGACGAGGCCTCGTAGATCTCGGCCGGGATCGTCTGGAGCGCGGCCAGATACAGCAGGAAGTTGAAGCCCATCGTCCACCACACGGTGGTGATGACGACCGACCACAAGGCGGTGGACTTGTCCTGGAGCCACAGGGTGGGCGCCGCGGCGTCCTGGATGCCCAGCAGCTGCAGGTAGTGGTTGAGGAGGCCGCCGTCGGGCTGGTAGATCCAGATCCAGATCATCGTGACCACGGAGACGGGCACGACGAACGGCGCGAAGAACGCCAGGCGCAGGAACCAGCCGAGCCGGCGGGCGCGGTTCACCAGGAGCGCGAGGACGATCGCGACGACCACCAGCGGCGGGGTCGAGTACAGCGTGAACTCGGCGGTGTTCCGCAGTGCGGCCCAGGCGCGTTCGTCGCCGAACGCCTCGGCCCAGTTCTCGAGTCCCGACCCAGCTCGCGGGGCGGCCGGTGAGGCTCTTGTCGGTGAAGGAGTAGTAGAGGCCGAGGAAGGTCGGCCAGATGAGGAAGAGGGCGTAGAAGGCGGCGAAGGGGAGGACGAACCACAGTCCGGTCCATGACTTCTTCTTCGCCCCGTCGGGCGCTCGGGGGCCGCGTCGTCGCGGCCGGCGCCGATGCCGGCGCCTCGGTGTTCACAGTCATAGGGAGTCCTATTGCAACGATTCAGTCGACCGGGTTGGGGAGGGACGAGCAGCGTCTCGATCCGCGTCTTGATCTCCGCGAGGGCGTCCTCGGGGGTCATCTGCAGGCCGTAGACCTGGTTGAAGATCGAGCCGGTCTCGTCGAAGAGGCGTGCGGCGGATCCGGAGAACCACACGTCGGGGTCGAACTGGACGTTCTCGACGACGCCGGCGTACTCCGAGTTCGGTTGCAGCGCCTGGTATTCGGCGCCCTCGGTGACGGGCAGGTAGGCCGGGGTGTGGCCTCCGCCCTCGCCCCACCGGAAGCTGTGCTGGAGCATCTAGGCGGCGTAGGTCGAGCGTGGCCTTGCGGACGCCCTCGGGGTCCCAGCTGTTGTGGTGCGGGCAGCACATAGGAGTGGCAGTCGCCCTGGGTGCGGCGGTTGCCGAAGAAGTCCGGCATCTCGGTCATCGAGAACCAGTCGGGGTTGTCGCCGCCGAAGAGCTTGAAGCGGTTGATCTCCCAGTTGCCGACCTGGACGAAGGCGGCGGCGCCGTTCTCGAAGTTGGCGGCGCACTGGCCGCCGTCGGAGAAGGTGCGGGCACAGGCCCTCTTCGGCCATGTGGTACATGACCTCGATGGCCTGGAGCGCCTTGTCGTCGTCCATCTCGAAGTCGTCGTCGCCGAAGGTCATCTCGCCGTCCGCCTGGCGGTACCAGGCCCAGAACTGGCGCCAGCCGCCGAGCGTGTCGAGCGAGGTGCCGTACTGGCCGGTGGCCTCCTTGACCGCGCGGAGCACGTCGAAGTACTCCTCGCGCCGGTGGTCTCGGTGAGGGTGCCGTCGGCGTCCAGGACGCCGATCTGCCGGCAGACGTCCTTGTTGTAGTAGTTGACCAGGGCGTGCGTGTCCAGCGGGAGCGCGTAGAGGCTGGTCGTCGACGAAGCACTTGTCCCAGATCTTCTCCGGGAAGTCCGCGGCGTCGATGCCGACCTCGGTGAGCTCGTCGATCGTGATGGCGTCGAGGAGCGTGTCGGGCGAGACGCTCTTGAGCCGCGAGAGGTGGATCGTGGCGATGTCGGCGGCGTTGCCGCCGGAGGCGCCCATGACGAGCCGGGTGTAGAACGGGGTGCCCCAGCCGAAGGTGGTCGCCTCGAGTTCGATGTCGGGGTGCTCGGCCGCGAACTGGTCGTGCATCTCGGTCATGATGGCGCCGTCGGCGCCGGCGAGCAGGTTCCACTGCTTCACGCGGGTCTTGTCGCTGAGGCCGCCGGTGACCGAGCCGCAGCCGGCGAGCCCCGAGTCCGGCGGCGGCCGCCGAGCCGGTGAGGAGTGCCCGTCTGGAAAACCGGTTTCAAGGCGGAGCCAGGTGGCGAGGGATGATTCGGCATCAATGCATCACTCCAATGTGATTCTTTGTCGAGGAGGCCGTGTCGGGGGGTGGGCCGTGGAGCCATTGTTATCGTTCTCACCAGCGGGTCAAGGGTGGACATACAGAAGAAAACGATATTGCAATGCCCGTAAAGTGCCTTGTCGCCGAAACGTTATCGGTAAAGTCATGGCGGGCAAGAGCAAAACGGGGAGGCCTTTCGGCCTCCCCTGTGTCGGTGCTTTTCGGCGCTACTGCGGCTGCGGGACCGCCACGTCGACCAGCGCCTGCTGCTCGACCTCGTGGACCTTCGGCGAGCCGGTGGACGGCGCGGCGGCGGCCGGGCGCGAGATACGGCGCAGGTGGACCCCGCCGAGCTGCTCGAGCAGGTTGAGCGCGATGTGCGACCAGGCGCCCTGGTTCGCCGGCTCCTCCTGGACCCATGCGGTGTCGGTCGCGTTCGGGAACGCGCCGAGGGCCTGCTTCAGCTCCTCGGCCGGCAGCGGGTAGAGCTGCTCGACGCGCAGGATCGCGGTGTCGGTGACGCCGCGGGCCTGGCGGGCGGCGGCCAGGTCGTAGTAGATCTTGCCCGCGCACAGCAGGACCCGCTTGACCTCCTCGGCGCCGGATCTGGCCGCTCGGCGACGGCCGTGTCGTGCAGGACCGGCTGGAAGCGGCCGGTGGTGAACTCCTCGAGCTGGCTGACGGCGGCCTTGTGGCGCAGGAGCGACTTCGGCGTGAAGACCACGAGCGGCTTCTTGACCGGGTCGAGGGCCTGGCGGCGCAGCAGGTGGAAGTAGTTCGCCGGGCTCGTGGAGTTGACCACGCGCATGTTCTCGTCGGCGCACAGCTGCAGGAACCGCTCGATGCGGCCCGACGTGTGGTCGGGGCCCGCGCCCTCGTGGCCGTGCGGCAGCAGCAGCGTCAGGCCGGTGTGCTGGCCCCATTTGGCCTCGCCCGAGGAGATGAACTCGTCGGTGATGGTCTGGGCGCCGTCGACGAAGTCGCCGAACTGGGCCTCCCACAGGACCAGCATCTCGGGGTTCTCCACCGAGTAGCCGTATTCGAAGCCGACCGCGGCGAACTCCGACAGCAGCGAGTCGTAGACGAAGAACTTCGCGGCCTGCTCGCCGAGGTGGGACAGCGGCGTGTACTCGGCGCCGGTGGCCTGGTCGACGACGACCGCGTGGCGCTGCACGAAGGTGCCGCGCCGCGAGTCCTGGCCGGCGAGGCGGATCGCCTTGCCCTGCATGAGGAGCGAGCCGAACGCGAGGGTCTCGGCGTAGGCCCAGTCGACGGTGCCCGAAGTGGACATCTCGCTGCGCTTCTCGAGGACCTTGCGGACGGCCTTGTGCGGGCCGAACCCCTCGGGGAGCATGGTGTGGGCCTTGCCGATCATCGCGATGGTCTCGGTGTCGACGGAGGTGTCGATGTCGGCGACCGGCTCGGGCTGGTGGCGCCACGGCAGCGGGCCGGTCTGCCCGGCCAGGGCCTCCTTGGTCTCGCGGAAGACCCGTTCGAGCTGGGCCTGGTAGTCCGCGAGCGCCTCCTCGGCGTCTTCCATCGTGATGTCGCCGCGGCCGATGAGCGCGCGGGTGTAGAGCTTGCGCACGGACTGCTTGCCGTCGATGACCTGGTACATCTGCGGGTTGGTCATCTTCGGGTCGTCGCCCTCGTTGTGGCCGCGGCGCCGGTAGCAGACCATGTCGATGACGACGTCCTTGCGGAACTGCTGGCGGTACGCGAAGGCGAGCTTCGCGACCTCGCACACGGCCTCGGGGTCGTCCCCGTTGACGTGGAAGATCGGCGCCTGGATCATGCGGGCGACGTCGGTGCAGTACAGGCTCGAGCGCGAGTGCGACGGGGCGGTGGTGAAGCCGACCTGGTTGTTGACGACCACGTGCACGGTGCCGCCGGTGCGGTAGCCGCGCAGCTGCGAGAGGTTCAGCGTCTCGGCCACGACGCCCTGGCCCGCGAAGGCCGCGTCGCCGTGGATCGCCACGGGCATGACGGTGAAGCCGTCCTCGCCGAGGTTGAGGCGGTCCTGCTTGGCGCGCACGATGCCCTCGAGCACCGGGTTCACGGCCTCCAGGTGCGAGGGGTTCGCCGCGACCGACACGACGGTCTCGTTGCGCCCGTCGGGGGAGGTGAACTTGCCGGTGAGGCCCAGGTGGTACTTGACGTCGCCGGAGCCGCCGATGCTCTTGGGGTCGATGTGCCCCTCGAACTCGGTGAAGATCTTGGAGAGCTTCTTGCCGACGATGTTGGCGAGCACGTTCAGGCGCCCGCGGTGGGGCATGCCGATGACGACCTCGTCGATCGCGGCTTCCGCGGCCTCGTTGAGGACCCGGTCGAGCAGCGGGATGAGCGACTCGCCGCCTTCGAGGCTGAAGCGCTTCTGGCCCACGAACTTGGTCTGCAGGAACGTCTCGAAGGCCTCGGCGGCGTTGAGGCGCCCGAGGATGTGCTTCTGCTCCTCGACCTTCGGCTTCTCGAACGGGACCTCGATGCGGCGCTGGATCCACGCGCGCTCCTCGGGGTCCTGGATGTGCATGTACTCCACGCCGACGCGGCGGCAGTAGGAGTCGCGCAGGACGCCGAGGATGTCGCGCAGCTTCATGCGCTGCTGGCCGGCGAAGCCGCCGACCGGGAAGGTCCGGTCCAGGTCCCACAGGGTGAGGCCGTGCGACAGGATGTCGAGGTCGGGGTGGCGGCGGATCTCGTAGTGCAGCGGGTTGGTGTCGGCCATGAGGTGGCCGCGGACCCGGTAGGCGTGGATGAGCTCGATGACCCGGGCGTTCTTGTCGATCTGGCCCTCGTGGGTCTTCGAGACGTCGCGGACCCAGCGCACCGGCTCGTAGGGGATGAGCAGCGAGCGGAAGACCTCGTCGAAGAAGCCGTCGCCGAGCAGCAGCTTGTGCAGCGTGGCCAGGAACTGGCCGGACTCGGCGCCCTGGATGATCCGGTGGTCGTAGGTCGAGGTGACCGTCATGATCCGGGAGACGCCCAGGTCGGAGAGGGTCTCGTCCGAGGCTCCGGCGAACTCGGCGGGCACCTCCATGGCGCCGACGCCGACGATGAGGCCCTGGCCCTTCATCAGGCGCGGGACGGAGTGGACGGTGCCGATCCCGCCGGGGTTGGTGAGCGTCAGCGTCGCCCCGGCGTGGTCTTCCATCGTGAGCTTATTGTTGCGGGCCTTGCGGACCAGGTCCTCGTAGGCCTGCCAGAACTCGCGGAAGTCCATCGACTCGCAGTTCTTGATCGAGGGCACCACGAGTGTGCGGGAGCCGTCGGGCCGGGCGAGGTCGATCGCGAGGCCGAGGTTCACATGCTCGGGGGTGATGAGCTGCGGCTTGCCGTCGACGACCTTGTAGGAGGCGTTCATCCCCGGGTGGGCCTTGACGGCCTGCACCAGCGCGTAGCCGATCAGGTGGGTGAAGGAGACCTTCCCGCCCTGGCCGCGCTTGAGGTGGTTGTTGATGACGATCCGGTTGTCGAACAGGAGCTTCGCGGGGACCGCCCGGACCGAAGTGGCCGTGGGGATCTCCAGGGACGCGTCCATGTTCTGGGCCACCTTGGCCGCAACGCCTTTGAGCGGCTTGGTGCCTGGTTCGTTCACGATCGGGGTCGCCTTCTTCGCGGGTTCGGGCTCGGCAGGAACGGGGACCGCAGCGGGAGGTTCGGTCGTGGGCGCGTCGGTGACGGTCTCGACCGGCGCCGCCTTGCGCTCGGGTTTCGTCTCGACCGGCGCCGGCGCGGGAGCCGGTGCGGCCTTCACGGCCTCGACGGCAGGGGCCGGCGCGGCCGCGGCCTGCTTCGGCTCGACCTCGCCGTCGCCGTCTCGGCGAACGTTGCGCCCGTCGGATCGCCGCCGAAGAACTCGCGCCACCCGGCGCTGACACTGTCGGGGTTTTCGCGGTAACGCTCATACATCTCGTTGACCAGCCATTCATTGGCACCGAAATCGGTCAACGGATTGCCCGGAGTCGCACTCGACACGACTGAATCGCCTCTTCTTTGACGCTGCGTGGACGGGGACGGCAGTCCCCGGACTCAAGGGTAACCGGGGGGAGGAGAAAGTGTAGTACCGGCAACGCCGTTGCGGGGCCGGTCACTCGAGACGAAGCGAATGTGCTGCGCAGCAGGCGGACACATGTGGAAGTCTCGTTCGCCACAGCGGCGTTTCGCACTACCGCGGGCCCCGCGTTGTGCGCGAAACGCCAGGCCGCCGACCCGGCCGGGAACGGCGACGCGCCCCGGACATGCCGGGGCGCGGAAGCCTGGTTCTGGGACCTGATCGGTCGTGCGGCACGCCTATCCGGCGGCGCTGCGCTCCTTGCTCGAGAACGTCTCGGTCGGCTCCTCGAGGAGTTCCTCGGCGCCGACGACGGTGAAGAGACGGGTGATGAAGCGGTTGGGATTGACGACGGCCAGCGCGACGCCCATCTCGCGGGCGATGCGGTAGGCCACCACGATGGTGCCGATGCCAGTGGAGTCGAGGACCGTCACCTTGGCGACGTCGACCCGGATGGCGGTTGCCCCGCCCGCCTCGAGGGCGTTGGTGATCGTCTCGCGGATCTGGGGCGCGGTCGCGTAGTCGACCTCGCCTGCCAGCTCGACGGTGACGACCCCGGCGTCGGTCGTGGCGGTCTCGATTGACAGCGTCATGAACTCACCTGATTCGGTAGGGTGCCCCGGCCCGAGCACTGCACGCCGTTGAACGAACACGCGACAGCCCCGGCTGCGACACAAAGTCTATCCGACCTGTACGACGGAAAACAGCGCGCGCGCGCCAGTTTCCCGCAAAGCCACGCACTCCGCAGAAAAAGGTCACTCGATGGTGATCGGCGCGGGTGCGGAGCGTCACCCCGATCCGGCCGCCGTGAAACCGCAGGTGAGCCCGGTCGGGCCGCTTGGCGCGCCCCAGGTCGACGCGTATGCTTCAAAACCACCCGTGACCTGCAAACCGCTGACCCGCCCCAACCTGTGAGAGGCCTATGCCGCTTTCGACTAGCCAGCCGAACGCCGAGACCGAGGCCACCCTGCTCGTCGTCGAAGACGACGAGAACATCTGCGAGCTGCTGTCCACCTCCCTGCGCTACGCGGGCTTCGCCGTCCACGGCGTCGGCACCGGTGACGAAGCGCTCCGCTCCATCGCCCGGCACCGCCCCGACCTGGTCGTCCTCGACGTGAACCTCCCCGACTTCGACGGATTCGAGGTCGTGCGCCGCATGCGCTCGGGCTCCGACCACACCCCCGTGCTCTTCCTCACCGCCCGCGACGACACCGCCGACACCGTCACCGGCCTGTCGGTGGGCGGCGACGACTACATCACCAAGCCCTTCGCGCTCGAAGAGGTCGTCGCCCGCATCCGCGCCGTCCTGCGCCGCTCCTCCGGCGAACTGCCCCGGCCCTCCCGCCTCCAGTACGCCGACCTCGAACTCGACGAGGAGACCCACGAGGTCTGGCGCGCCGGCAAGGCCGTGCAGCTCTCGCCCACCGAGTTCAAGCTGCTGCGCTACTTCATGATCAACGCCGGGCGCGTGCTCTCCAAAGCCCAGATCCTCGACCACGTGTGGCGCTACGACTTCCGCGGCGACGACGGCATCGTCGAGTCCTACGTGTCCTATCTGCGCCGCAAGGTCGACACCGGCGAGCCCAAACTCATCCAGACCCTCCGGGGCATCGGCTACGTCCTGCGGGAGCAGCATCGTTGAGCGCACCTCGCGTACTCGAAGGCGTCCGCGACAAGTGGGACCGCACGCCGCTGAGGGTCCGGCTCACCGCGGCCGTGCTCGTCCTCGTGGCGGGCTCCCTCATCCTCATCAGCGTCTCCACGATCCTCGCGCTGCACTCCTACTTCCTCGGCACGGTCGACGACGAGCTCAAGACCCAGCTGACCAGCTGGAGCCCCGACACGTTCGACCCCGAGTACGACGAGGACTCCGATGACGCGCCGGGCCTGCGCCCCGAGCAGTACGTCTTCAGCCTCGTGTCCCCGACCGGGAACCGCCACGACCGGCCCGACGACCGCGCCGACTACCCGGTCTTCGACCTACGACCGACCTCGCGGCCGCCGACGGCGAGGCGTTCACCGCGCTGAGCGCCGACGGCGCCACGCGCTGGCGGGTCCTGGGCCTGCCGGGCTCCGAGGTCGGCAGCAAGTACGCCGACTACGAGCCCGAGGAGCACAACCTCGACTCGGACTCCTATTACGTGCTCTCCTACAAGCTCTCCCACTTCGACAAGACCGTGGCCGGGCTCGTGTGGGTCGACCTCCTCATCGGCGCGGGCGTGCTCGCCGGGCTCGCCGCGATCGGCGTCGGCCTGGTGCGCGCGAGCCTCTCGCCGCTGCGCCAGATCGAGAACACCGCGGCGATGATCGCCGCGGGGAACTACTCGCGGCGCGTGCCCGACCACGACCCGAGCACCGAGGTCGGCCGGGTCGGACGCGCCATCAACTCGATGCTCACCAAAGTAGAGGGCGCGATCCGCGCCCGCGAATGGTCCGAGCAGCGCGCGCACGACTCC
The DNA here is from genome assembly GCA_963740955.1 of uncultured Actinomycetota bacterium. Taxonomy (GTDB): domain Bacteria; phylum Actinomycetota; class Actinomycetes; order Mycobacteriales; family Micromonosporaceae; genus Glycomyces. The sequence continues at coordinate 146,917 of CAVUGC010000019.1, read as the reverse complement.
GAGGAGCGGATGCGGGAGTTCATCGCGGACGCCTCGCACGAGCTGCGCACCCCGCTGACGAGCGTGCGCGGCTACGCGGAGCTGGTGCGCACCAACCCGCAGATGCCCGAGGCCGACCGGCAGCAGTACATCGGGCAGATCGAGGAGGCCGCCAAGCGGATGGGCCTGCTCGTGGGCGACCTGCTGCACCTCGCCCGGCTCGGGCAGGAGCGGCCGGTCGAGACCGAGCCGGTGGACCTCGCCGTCCTCGGCCACGAGGCCGTCGCGGCGCACGCCGTCATGTCCGAGGACCACGAGTTCCGCTTCTGCCTGCGTCCCCGGCCCCTCCACGGTGATCGCCGCCGACCGCGCCCGGATGCGGCAGGTCCTCGACAACCTCCTCTCGAACGCGGTCCGGCACACCCCGGAGGGCACGAGCATCAGCGTCGAGGTCGCCGCCGAGGACGCCACCGTGCGCCTCACCGTCGCCGACGACGGCCCCGGCATGACCCCCGAGACCGCCGAACGCGTCTTCGAGCGGTTCTTCCGCTCCGACTCGGTCACCCACCCCGGCTCGGGGCTCGGCCTCGCCATCGTCGCGGCGATCGTCAAGGCCCACGGCGGGACCGTCGACGTCGCGTCCGAGCCCGGCGAGGGCACGGTCTTCACCGTGACCCTCACGGCCGAACCCCAGGCCGCCGCGGATGAGCTTCGAAGCGTCAAGCTTGGAAAGCTCTAAAGTACGTCGATGCCCTGCCCGCCCGGCGCAGTACGCCCGACCCCTCTGACCTGTGCGCCCGCGCCTGGGCGCGACGCGGATCATTAAAGGGTTTTAAGGCGTTTTCGCAGCGGGCCGAGAGCTGGGCCCTGCATGCTGCCTTACATGAGCAGCACTGAGAGCACCAAGGGCCCCGAGGGGACCGCACCGCAGGGCACCGACGGGCCTCGCACCCCCGACGCCGCCCCCGAGCAGGCGGCCCAGCCCGCCGCCCCGGCCGCCGAGCAGGCCGCGAGCCTGCCCCCGAGCACCGCGCCCGCCGCGGGCGACACCGCCGTCATCGGCGCACCCGCCCACAGCCCGGCACCCGAGCAGCCGTACGCCGCGCACCAGCAGGCCGCCGGAGCACCGCCCTACCCGGCGCCGCACCGCACCCGACCGATCACCCCAGACCGCGCACACACAGGCGGCGCACCCGCAGACCGCGCACACCCAAGTCCTGCAAGGGACTCCCGCACCGGCACCCGCAGGGGCCCCGCACATGGCCGCCCCCGCCTGGCAGCCCGGCGCGCCCGTCCCGCCGATGTACCAGCACCCTGGCGCACCGGTCGGACCGCCGCGGCCCCGCGGCCGCGGCAAGCTCGTGGCCGGGGCGCTCGCACTCGCCCTGATCGCCGGCGGCGCCGGCGGCATCGCGGGCTGGTTCATCGGCAGCGGCGACGGCGCCACCACCACCGTCCAGTCCGTGTCGATGGACGCCGGGGAGGGCATGACCTACACGGAGATCGTGAACAAGGTCAGCCCCTCGGTCGTCACCATCGTGACCGACGCCGCCGAAGGCTCGGGCGTCGTCTACTCCAAGGACGGCTACATCGTCACCAACAACCACGTCGTCGACGGCGCACAGTCCGTGGAGGTCCGCTTCTCCGACGGCACCACCAGCCGACGCGACCATCGTCGCCACCGACGCCACCCAGGACCTCGCCGTCATCCAAGTCAACGGCGTGGACGACCTGACACCGGTCACCTTCGCCGACTCCGAGCTCCGTGCAGGTCGGCGACATCTCCGTCGCGATCGGCTCCCCGCTCGGCCTCGAAGGCACCGTGACCACCGGCATCGTCTCGGCGCTCGACCGCTCCATGACCGTCTCCGGCGAGCCGTGCGGCGGCGCGGGCAGCAGTCCAGCTCGACCCTGAGCGGCCTCATCCAGACCGACGCGGCCATCAACTCCGGCAACTCCGGCGGCGCGCTCGTCAACGGCGACGGCGAGCTCATCGGCATCAACACCGCGATCGCCACCACCGACTCCGGCTCGATCGGCCTCGGCTTCTCGATCCCGTCCAACACCGTGAAGGACACCGTCGAGCAGCTGATCGAGAACGGCTCGGTCGAGCGGGCTACCTCGGCGTCTCGGTGGCCGACACCGACGGCAACGGGGCCATGGTCCTCAGCGTCGAACCCGACTCCCCGGCCGCGCAGGCCGGGCTCCAGGAGGGCGACGTGATCACCGCGATCGACGGCACCGCCGTCACCACCGCGTCCGAAGTGGTCGCCGCCGTCCAGGGCACCTCCTCGGGCACCGAGGTCGTCATCACCTACGCGCGCGACCAGCAGGAGGCCGAGACCACGGCCACCCTCGCCGCCTCGTAAGCGGCGGGAGCACCGCGAACGCGGCCCCGAGCCTGAGGCTCGGGGCCGCGTTCGCGCCCGGTGAGCACCGGGCGGCGGTCACGGCGCCGCGCTCACTGCGCCGCGGTGCTCCCGCTCGACTGGAGCGCGGCGCGGACCGGGCGCAGCTGCGGCGGGGCCTCACCGGTGTCGATCCACTCCGCGAGGCGGTCACGGTCGACGATGAGGACGCCCAGCTGCGCGGCGACGGCCTCGTTCCGCGCGGCGTGGTGCATCCAGTGCAGGTTCGCGTTCGTGATGAGGACGCCCGCGTCGCAGTCCCAGCGGGCCTTGATCTCCCCGCCGAGGATCTGGACGTGGCGGTTGCCGTTGCGCCGCCGCATCGTCTTGTCGTCCTTCTTGGCGCGCACGATGATGCGCTGGCCGTTGTTGAAGGTGACGACGAAGTTGCAGCCGAGGTCGTTCTTGCGGTGGCCGAACTTCTTGACGCGCTTGGCGTCCAGGCCGACCAGGAGCTGGCCCGCCATGGCGTCGAAGGCGGGGATGTTCATCTTGTCGACGCTGCGCATGATGGCTGGCGCTCGGCCGCGACCGCGCGGTCGCGGTGCTCGTGCCCGCGGCTGCGGAACAGGATCCAGCCCGCGAGTGCCGTGCCGCCCAACAGGATCGCCACCGACGCGAACCATGCCCAGTGGTCGGCTATGAATCCGAGAACGAAATAGCCGAGGATGAGAGCGGCGATTCCCGCTCCGGCTCTGAGGATCACGGACATGGCGGCCTCCACTGGGTTAGAGGGCTCGGCAGATTTACGGCTCTCCGGCCGCCGTGGGGCGGCTAGCGTTATGTCGCCTGTGATGTCGAAAGCATGGCTCGCAAGCGTCGCCATGACTATGAGTATCCGTTACCCTTCGCTCACGCGTAAGGCCAATGTCCGGTACCCGACAGCATGGCGCGGCATCCTGCATGTGCGGCCCGTCGCGACACGCTCACCGAGCCGGCGCCCCGCCGCAGGCGGTGGGGGATACTGGCCGGATGTCGACATCTTCAACGGGCGTTTTGGTGCTTCTCGGTGCGCCCCTGGGAAATCCAGAGGACGCCTCGTCTCGGCTCCGGACCGAGCTGGCCCGCGCCGACGTCATCGCCGCAGAGGATACCCGGCGGCTCCGGCGGCTCCTCAGTGAACTGGATGTCGTTCCCACTGCGCACGATCACCTCGTATTTCGAGGCGAACGAGGCGGGGAAGACCGGAACCCTTATCGAACAATTGTACGACGGAAAGCGGGTCGCCGTCATCACCGACGGCGGCATGCCCTCGGTCTCCGACCCGGGATTCCGACTGGTCAAGGCCGCGATCGACGCCGGCATCGCGATCACCTGCGCGCCCGGCGCGAGCGCGGTGACGACCGCGCTGGCGCTCTCGGGGATGCCCTGCGACCGGTTCTGCTTCGAGGGTTTCGCGCCGCGCAAGGACGGCGAGCGGCGGCGCCTGTTCGGCGAACTCGCCGAAGAGAAGCGCACGATGGTGTTCTTCGAGTCGCCGCGGCGCGTCGAGGAGACCTTGCGCGCCATGGCATCGGCCTTCGGTGACGACCGCCCCGCGGCCCTGTGCCGCGAGCTGACGAAGACCCACGAGGAGATCCGCCGCGGCGGCCTCGCCGCGCTCGCCGAAGGCGCGCAGGCGGACCCGCCGCGCGGCGAGATCACCCTGGTGGTCTCGGGCTGGACCGGCCCGGACGCGAGCGAGGCCACCCCGGAGGCGATGGCCGCGGCGGTGGCCGCCCTCGAAGCGGCCGGCACCGACCGCAAACTCGCCATGAAGGAAGTCGCACTCCGCTACGGCGTCAGCCGACGAGACGTCTACGACGCCGTCCTCAAGGCGGACTGAGCGGCACTATGCACGAGCCAATGGGGCAAATTTCCGCAAAGATGCGGATATATACCCCCTCAGGGACCCCTGGCGCAAAAGTACTCCTGGGGCCCGTCACTTCCGGTTCGAACAAGCCGGGAGCGACGCTCAGAGTTCGTCGAACTTGAAGGTCTTCCAGGAGATGAGGGCGACGAGCGGCCGCGAAGGCCGCGAGGAAGCCGATCTGAGGCAGGACCGCGCTCGGGGGCTCGCCGTAGACCACCACCGATTGCAGGGCCTCGTTCAGGTACCGCATCGGCGAGAGGTACGAGATCCTCTGCACCCACTCGGGCGAGAGCGCGAGCGGGTAGAACGCGCCCGACACGAACGCCATCGGCATCGTCACCAGGTTGCTCAGCCCGGCCGCGGCCGGACTCGTCTGCGCGATGCCGCCGACGACCACGCCGATCGCGAGGAACGCGAGCGTGCCGAGCAGCACCAGCGGCACCGCGAACCACGTCCACGCCGACAGCTGCAGCCCGAAGCCCAGGGCCGCCACCGCGAGGAACACCGCGGTCTGCCCGACCGCGACCACGAGGTTCACCGAGACCTTCGCGCCCAGGAACGTCCGCACCGACGCGGGCGTCAACCGCAGGCGCCGCAGCAGCTTGTCGCGCTTCCAGTCCACGATCGTGCCGGCCGCGCCGAACACGCCCGAGATCGCGACGCCCCACGCCAGGATCCCCGGCGCGAGGTACTGGATCGGCTTGAGCGCCCCGCCGTCGGCCTCCTCGAGCTCGGTCGTCAGCACCGGCTCGCCCGGCGCCGCCGCCGAGAGGACCTCGACGTTCACGTCGTCGACCAGCGCCGAGAGGTTCCCCGCGGCGATCGCGCCCGAGGTCGAATTCGTCGCCGACGGATAGATCCGCACGGTCGCGCCGTCCTGGACCACCGCCGCGTCCGCGTCGCCGTCGCGCAGCATCGCCAGCGCCTCGTCCAGATCGGAGGCCTCGGTGACGGCGAAGTCGTCCGGGTCCGCGCCTTCGAGCACCGCCACGTCGCCGACCGCGACCACCCGCGAGGCCGCGGTGTCGCCGGAGCCGAACACGCTCGCCAGCAGCACCATGAACATCAGCGGGAGCAGGATCGTGAAGAAGATCTGGCTCCGGTCGCGGATCCATCCGCGACCCAGCGCCTTGAACAGGCTCAGGTACGCCTTGCCGCCCGCTGCCCTCGGGCCGCTCGGTGCGCACTTCGGCGGTATCGACGCTCATCCCCGCCACTCCCGTCCGGTCACGTGCAAGAACACGTCTTCGAGGTTCGCCGTGCGCACCGACAGGCCCTCCAGGGCCCCGTCCGAGGCCAGGTCCGTCAAGAGCTTGCGCGGGTCGCGGGTCTCGAACACGACCGTCGCTCTCGCCGGCGGTCACCGTCTCGCCGGCCGCCATCTCCTGGATTCGCGCGTCGCTCAGCTGGCCTGCCGCGATGGTGACGCGGGTCGGGGCGTCGAGGCCGCGCACGAACCCGGCGGGGGAGTCGATCGCCTTGATCTTTCCGGCGTCCATGATGGCGACCCGGTCGCAGAGCGCCTCGGCCTCCTCCATGTAATGCGTGGTCAGTACGACGGTGCGGCCTTCGGCGTTGATCGCGCGCATGAGGTCCCAGAGGTTGCGCCGCGCCTGCGGGTCGAGGGCCGCGGTCGGCTCGTCGAGGAACACCAGCTCCGGGTCGCCCACGAGGGCGCACGCGATCGAGAGCCGCTGCTGCTGGCCGCCGGAGAGCTTCTCGCAGCGCACGTTCGCGTGCTCGGCGAGGCCCACCAGTTCGAGCATCTCGGCTGCGCGGGCCCGCGAAGCGCCGTACAGCTCCGCGAACGTCTCGATCTGCTCCTTGGCGGTGAGGAACTCGAAGAACGCCGACGCCTGGAGCTGCACGCCGAGGCGGGCGGTCAGCTCGGGGGAGTGGGGCCACGGGGAACGCCCGAGGAGGCGCACGGTCCCGGAATCGGGCTTGCGCAGGCCCTCGACGATCTCGAGGGTCGTGGTCTTCCCGGCCCCGTTGGGCCCGAGGATCCCGAAGAACTCGCCGCGCTCGACGCGGAAGCTCACTCCGTCGACCGCGCGGATCTCACCGGTCCTGCGGCCGCGGTAGGTCTTGCGGAGGTCGGCGACCTCGATGGCGGCGTCCATAGGGGCTAACGCTATGCCATGGGCGAATGTGACGACGCCGCTATCTCGCCGAGTGAGAACCCCGGCCGGCCACCACATATGACCTGGTCTGCAGCTCGTCGGTGCCCATACGTTTCTCAAGTGGGCCATGGATAACCGTTCGGCTCGCATCCTGGAACCTTGTTAGTTATGGGCTGTACAAAGGCGCCCCCCTCACCTATAACGAGTTCCTTCGCCTCACCGACGACGACCCGGCGTGGTCGGCCTCGTTCTCATCGGTTCGCAGGCGCACGACGGACTGGTCACCGAGCACTCGGACCATGACCTGTGGGTCGTCCTCGCCGACGGCGCCGCGAGCGATCTGCAAAGTCTCCACGGGCATCGGACCGCCCTGCTGGACCTGGTGGTGATATCGCTGTCCCAGTTCAGAGCCGCGGGGATGCCCGGGTTCGCGCGCTACGCCCTTGCGCGCAGCCGCGTCGTCCTGGACCGGCTCGACGGCGAGATCACCGCTATCGCCGCCGCCAAGCAGCGCCTCGGCGAACAGGAGGCGCACGACCTCGCCGCCGGGTTCCTCGACGCCTACATGAACGTGCTCTACCGGTCGGTCAAGAACCATCGCGACGGCCACCTGCTCGCCTCCCGGCTCTACGCGGCCGAAAGCGTCGGATACCTGCTCGATCTGCTGTTCGCGATGGACAGGCGGCCGCGCCCCTACAACAAGTACCTGGAGTGGGAACTCGCAAAGTATCCGCTCCCGGGCTAGGACACCGCCGTGCTGCTGGAGACCCTCGGCGCCGTCGTCGCCACAGGCGAGGTCGAACGCCAACACCGGCTGTTCGCGGCGGTCGAGTTGCAGGCGAGGAGCGCCGGCCACGGCAGCGTGCTCGATTCGTGGGGCGACGACCTCCGACTCATGCACTCCGAGCGCCGGTTGAGCCTCGCGATAGGACGTCCGTACGCCTGCGCTGGGGGGCCATTCCCCTGACCTTTCACACCCTCCGTAACACAACCGTGAGCCGAACTTCATCGCTCCGGCACAGCCGCCGCACGACCAGGCAACGCCGCTCGCGTGAAGGTAGCGCCATGACATCGACTCTGACGCAATCGACGGCTGAACAGCCGACCGGCGCCCGCAAGGGCTGGATCAGCGACTGGCGCCCCGACGACGAGGCCTTCTGGCAGTCGACGGGCCGCAAGGTCGCCAGGCGGAACCTGATCTGGTCCGTCCTCGCCGAGCACCTGGGCTTCTCTGTCTGGGTGATGTTCAGCATCATCACCCCGTACCTGGCCGCCGCCGGTTACGACTTCACCGTGAGCCAGTTGTTCTGGCTCACCGCCGTGCCGAACCTCGTCGGCTCGTTCCTGCGCATCCCGTACACCGCCGCGGTCGCGATCTTCGGCGGACGCAACTGGACCATCATCTCCGCGGCCCTCCTGATCATCCCGACCGCGCTGCTGGCCTACTGCCTGATGACACCGGGCACCCCGTACTGGTTGTTCATCGCCGCGGGCATCACCGCCGGGTTCGGCGGCGGCAACTTCGCCTCCTCGATGGCGAACATCTCCTTCTTCTACCCGGAACGCCACCGCGGCTCGGCCCTCGGCATCAACGCCGCCGGCGGCAACATCGGCGTCCCGGCCGTCCAGTTCATCGGCCCGTTCGTGATCGCCCTCGGCGTCTTCGGCGCCTCGCAGGGCGTCAATCCCGCCGGCCAGCAGATCTGGCTGCACAACGTGCCGCTGCTGTGGCTGGTCCTCGGTGTCTTCGCCGCCATCATGGCCTGGCGCTTCATGGACAACCTGTCGGTCTCGCGCACCCCGATCAAGGAGCAGCTCCCGGCGCTGACCCGCCGACACACCTGGGTCATGAGCGTCCTCTACATCGGCACGTTCGGCTCCTTCATCGGCTACTCCTTCGCGTTCCCGCTGGTCATCAAGATCGAGTTCCCCGAGTTCCAGTCGCTGTGGATCGCCGCGCTCGGGCCACTCGTCGGCTCGGTCGTGCGGCCGGTCGGCGGCTGGCTCGCGGACAAGTGTGGGCGGCGCCCCCATCACGAGCACTGCGTTCGTCCTCATGGGCGTCGGCGCGATGGGCGCCATCTGGGGCATCAACACCGGATCGTTCGCGCTGTTCTTCACCTCCTTCATGGTGCTGTTCCTCATGAGCGGTGTCGCCAACGGCTCGACCTACCGGTCCATCCCGGCGATCTTCCAAGCCGAGGCCCACGCCGCGGCCGGGGGCCAGGCCAGCGAGACCGACGTGGTGAAGGCCAAGAAGCTCACCGCCGCCGCGCTCGGCTGGATCTCCGCCATCGGCGCCTTCGGCGGCTTCCTCATCAACCAGGGCTTCCGCATCGCCAACGAGCAGACCGGCTCGGTCGTCACCGCCTTGTGGGTGTTCGTCGGCGGCTACGCCGTCTTCCTGGTCCTGAACTGGTGGTGCTACCAGCGCACGGTCTTCGTCGAGAAGGCCCCCAGCCTCGCCCACGCCAAGGTCTGACCCACCCGAACGCGGCAGAGTCGCCGTGTCAGCACAGCGGCCCGCAATCGTCCTCTCGTGACGATTGCGGGCCACTTAGCATTCCGGAAACATTGCTCACGTGACGCCGAAACGACTCCTGGGCACACTCGCCCCATGACCGTTCGCGCCGCGCTCCCCGTCGTCCGCACCGCTGACACCCACTGCCCGTACTGCGCGCTCCAGTGCGGCATGCGGCTGGAGGAGGACGCGAAAGGCACGGTCACCGCCTCGCCCCGCGGCGGCGGCATGTGCAAGAAGGGCTGGACCTCGCCCGAACTCCTCGACCACCCCGCGCGGCTCACCACCCCGCTCCTGCACGGCGAACCCGTCTCCTGGGAGACCGCCCTCGACCACGTCGCCGACCGCATCCGCACGATCCAGGACGAGCACGGGAAGGACGCCGTAGGCGTCTTCGGCGGCGGCGGCCTCACCAACGAGAAGGTCTACCAGCTCGGCAAATGGACCCGCCTCGCCCTGGGCAGCAAGCACATCGACTACAACGGCCGCTTCTGCATGTCCTCCGCGGCCGGGGCCCTCAACCGCTCCTTCGGCATCGACCGCGGCCTGCCCTTCCCGAACGAGGATCTGAAGGACGCCGAGGTGATCGTCCTCGTCGGCGCCAACCCCGCCGAGACCATGCCGCCGTTCATGCGGTTCCTCTCCGGCGCCGAGCTCATCGTCATCGACCCCCGCCGCACCGCCACCGCCGAGCAGGCCCAACTCCACCTCCAGCCCGCCCCCGGCACCGACCTCGCGCTGGCGAACGGCCTGCTGCACATCGCGATCGAGCAGGGCTACCTCGACCACGACTACATCGAGGCCCACACGAACGGCTTCGACGAGGTCCGCCAGACCGCCGCCGGCTACTGGCCCGCGTTCGTCGAGCGCATCACCGGCGTCTCGGTCCCGGACCTGTACGCCGCGGCGCGCCTCATGGCCGGCAAGAAGACCGCGATCCTCACCGCCCGCGGCTCCGAGCAGCACGCGAAGGGCGTCGACACCGTCACCGCCTGGATCAACCTCGCCCTCGCCCTCGGCCTGCCCGGCAAGCCCTGCTCCGGGTACGGCTGCATCACCGGCCAAGGCAACGGCCAGGGCGGGCGCGAGCACGGCCAGAAGGCCGACCAGCTCCCCGGCTACCGCATGATCACCGACCCGGCCGCGCGCGAGCACGTCGCCGCCGTCTGGGGCGTCGACCCCGAGACCCTCCCCGGCGCCGGCGTCTCCGCCGTCGAGCTGCTGCGCAAATGCGGCGACGACGTGAAGATGCTGTTCGTGCTCGGCTCCAACCCGGTCGTCTCGGCCCCCCGAGCCGCGCGCGTCGCCGACCGCCTCAAGGCCCTCGACTGCCTCGTCTCGTTCGACTTCGTCATGTCCGAGACCGCCCAGCTCGCCGAAGTGGTCCTCCCGGTCACGCAGTGGGCCGAGGAGGACGGCACGATGACCAACCTCGAAGGCCGCATCATCAGGCGCAAGTCGCTGCGCGAAGCGCCCGGCGAGGTCAAGAGCGATCTGTGGATCATGAAGGAGCTCGCCGACCGGCTCGACGCCCCCGGCGCCTACTCGACCGACCCCGAGGCGATCTTCGAGGAACTCGGCCGCGCTTCCGCCGGCGGCAAGGCCGACTACTCCGGCCTCTCCTATGAGCGCCTTGAAGAGCAGAGCTTCCAGTGGCCCGTGCCCGAGCCCCGACCACGAGGGCACCCCGCGCATGTTCGCCGACTTCAAGTTCAACACCCCGGACGGGCGGGCCAAGTTCATCGCCGTCGACCACCGCCACCCCGCCGAGCGCCGCGACCGCTCCTACCCGCTGTACCTGACGACGGGCCGCGTCCTCACCCAATACCAGTCGGGCGCGCAGACCCGCCTCATCGACTCCCTCGATGGCGAGCAGTTCCTCCAGATCCACCCCGACACCGCCGTGCGCCACGGCATCGGCGAAGGCGACTGGGTCCGCATCACCTCCCGGCGCGGCTCCTACACCGCGCCCGCGCGCCTGACCACCGACATCCGGCCCGACACGGTCTTCAGCCCGTTCCACTTCCCCGGCGCGGCCAACGCCAACGCCGCGGTCTCGGACGTGCTCGACCCGATCAGCCGCATGCCCGAGTTCAAGGTCTGCGCGGTCAAGATCGCCCCGGCCGCGAAGCCGTAGGCGTCCCGGCACGGTCCGAACATCGGTCGTAATGCCGACCCGGACCGGCCGAACGACCCAGGGGGACGGGCGCTCCGCGCGCCAAGGTTGGTGCAGCGGGCCTAATCGGGTCCGCGCCACCGACACTCGATTGGACCCCCGTTGCGACGCCACGCAAGACGCGTCCTCCTCGGCGCGACCGCCCTCGCGGTCACCGCCGCAGCGACCGCCGCCGCCATCACCACCGCCCAAGCCGAGACGACCGATCCCGGCGAGCCGGCCGCCGAGATCGCCGCCGCCCCGCCGCTGGCCGAACCCACCGGGCCGTTCAGCATCGGGACCACCGCCCTCCACCTCGTCGACGAAGGCCGGGCCGACCCCTGGTTCCCCGAAGAGGACCGGCAGCTCATGGTCTCGATGTGGTTCCCCACCGAGGACCAGGGCGAGACCGCGCCCTACATGACCGCCGACGAATCCGCGGTGTTCGTGGACCAGCTCGGGATCGACGCCCCCGCCGACTACTTCGCCTCCGTCGAGACCAACGCGGTCGCACACGCCGAGCCGGTGCGCGGCAAGCTGCCGCTCGTGATGCTCTCGCCCGGCTGGAGCTTCCCGCGCGCCACCCTCACCGGCCTCGCCGAAGAACTCGCGAGCCACGGGTACGCCGTGGCCGCGATCGGCCACAACTACGAAGCGCCCATGAGCCTCCCGGACGGCGAGACCAACGGCTGCCTCGCCTGCCCGACCGAACCCCCCGGCACGGAGGTCACCGCTTACCGCGCCGAGGACTTCGCCTTCGTCCTCGACGAACTCACCGAACGCGGCTCCGACTGGCGCGGCCGCATCGGCCAAGTCGTGGCCGGCGGCCACTCGATGGGCGGATCGGGCGCGCACACGGTCATGCAGACCGACGAGCGCTTCACCGCCGGGTTCAACCTCGACGGCAAGCTCCACGACATCGATGACGCGCGGCTCGACCGGCCGTTCCTGCTCATCGGCAACGAGAAGAACGGCCTTCCCGGCAGCAGCGACAACAACTGGCTCCCCGCCTGGGACCAGATGTCGGACTGGAAGCGCTGGATCCAGGTCGACCAGACGACCCACAGTTCCTTCACCGACCTCGCGACCTTCGCCGACGACCTGGGCATCCCGACCCAGGAGATGGACGGGGCGCGCACCCTCGAACTCACCCGCGCCTACGTGACGGCCTTTGTGGACCAGGAACTCCGCGGCGAGGATGAGCCGCTCCTCGACGGCCCCAGCTCGGACTGGCCCGAAGCGGTCTTCCACAACCCGTAAGCCACCCAAGGAAACCCAAGGGCCCGGCCGCGCAGAGCGCGGCCGGGCCTGACTTTCGTCAGGGGTCCGGCACCACCGATACCGGTCCAAAGACCTAGAGGGACCGGTCGAAAGACCCATGCGGCCGCGACTCCCGCATTTCTACCGTGGAGGAGCGGTCGGGCCGAGCGGCCCGACCGACCATCACCCGACCACCACCACCCAGATCAGGAGCTCGACCTTGCAACGACACCGCAAGCGCGCACTGCTCGGCACCGTTGCCGCCGCGGCGCTGGCCGCCGGAGCCGGCATCGTCACCACGACCGCCGCGAACGCCGAGAACAACGAAGCCGCCCAGCAAGCCCTGGCCATTCCTGAGCCGGGCGGCGAGTTCGCCACCGGCACCACGCAGCTCCATCTCGTGGACGAGGGCCGCCCCGACGTGTGGGTCCCCGAAGAGGACCGGGAGCTCATGGTCACCATGTGGTACCCGACCGCCGAGACCGAGGGCGCGACCGCCCCGTACATGACCGCCGAGGAAGGGGCGCTCTTCGGCGCGCAGTTGGAACTGCCGGGCGAGCTGCTCGCCTCGGTCGAGACGAACTCGGTGGTCGACGCCGAACCGCTCGCCGACGACGGTTCGCTACCGCTCGTGGTGCTCTCGCCGGGGTTCTCCTTCCCCCGCGCCACCCTCACCGGCATCGCCGAGGAACTGGCGAGCCAGGGCTACGCCGTGGCCGCGGTCGGCCACAACTACGAAGCCCCGATCACCTTCCCCGACGGACGCACCACGGAGTGCCTCGCCTGCGTCGGCGACTGGACACCGAGACCTCTGGTGCGAACCGCGGCAAGGACCTGTCCTTCGTGCTCGATGAGCTCACCGGCGACGATGCCGTCTGGGAAGACGCGGGCATTATCGACGCCGAACACGTGCGGTCGGCGGGCATTCGATCGGCGGCGCGGGCAGCCACCGCGCCATGGTCGCCGACGAGCGCTTCGACGCGGGATTCAACCTCGACGGCACCTTCTTCGCGCTCTCTCACCGGAAACTCGACCGGCCCTTCATGATGGTCGGCGGCGGCGACGACCACGGCAGTCCCGGTCAGGACGACACCTGGGACAGCGCCTGGGAGAAGCTCGACGGCTGGAAGCGCTGGATCAGCGTCACCGGCACCACGCACAGCTCGATGACCGACTTCGGGCCGCTCGGCGAGCAGGCCGGTCTCAACGAGGACGAACTCGACGGCTTCCGCAGCAACGAGATCTCCCGGGCACTGGTCACCGGATTCGTCGACACCCACCTGCGCGGCGAGGAGGCACCGGTCGTCGAGGGCCCGAACGAGGCCTGGCCGGAGCTGAGTTTCCACAACCCGTAAGCCCCGCAAGGAAACCGAGGGCGCCCGGCCGCGAGGCCGGGCCCCACTTCGGACGAATCTCGCAACGGGTGCGCCGGCTCGATTGCGAACGCTCCCGAGGCGGCGTCGCCGAAGCATCGCACCTCGGTCTCGATTCACGGCCGAGTGGCCGCCGGCCGGGCAGTCGCGGCCGGCGCGTGGTGCCGATCTGTGTTCAGGGGAGGTCGGCGGCGGCGAGTGCCTTGAGTTCGCCGAAGATCTCCCGTTCGATGTCGGCGAGCGAGCGATCAGCTTCGTCGGTCAGCCACTGGTCGAATGCCAACCGGAAGACCGTGCCACCGGATTCGGCCGCGAGTGTCGCGGCCGGTTCGGGCACGCCGCGGTCGTGCAGCGCCTCGACCAGGGCCGCGGTGAGCGTCGCCAGTTTGAGCAGGCGGCAGCGAGAACCTTGCGCTCGAATACGCCGACCGCGGCGTCCGCGTGGGGATCGTGCGGCCGCGACTGAGTGAGAACCGCCCGGCCGCGCAATGCGCGGCCGGGCGTTATCGCAAGGGGTCCTTCAGGATCCGTTGCGGAGGTCGTGCAGGGTCTCCTGGTTGAAGTCGATGTGGTCCCAGGTCACCGTGCAGCCTTCGCCTTCAGGGGCCTGGACGCCGAAGCCGGTCTTCACCGGGCCTTCGACTCCGAACCCGAAGCTGCGCACGAACTCCCAGCGCCGGCCGTCGCCCGAGGCGTGGAAGGCGAAGCCCTGGCCCAGGCGGCTGACGCGGAGCCAGACCACGTTGCCTTCGACGGTCCAGGCGTTCGCATCGTCGGAGACGCCGCGCGTGACCACGGAGACGACCATGGCCTTCGCGTCGGGGAGTATTCGAAGCAGAGCTTCGACCAGTTGGCGTCGTCGGCGAGTACGAACAGGGTCCCGGCGTCGTAGGTGCCGTTGAAGCCCACGGTGACGCGGGCGCTGAACTGCCAGTCGCCTTCGGGCGCCGGCCCGAGCAGGCGTGCACCGTTGGTGGGCGCCCATGAGGCCGGATCGGGGGCGTAGACGTACCAGTCGGTCTTGGCGGCCGCGGTCGCCTCGAGGCCGGTCTCGGTGACCCGCCAGCTCGGCGGTTCGAGGTCGTCTTCCCATTCGAGTGGGAAGGGGAGTGAAGGAAGGTTCACTGTCATGCGGTCAGCCTAGTGGCGCGCCGCAGGTGGCGCAACCCCCTTTTCGCAATGGTTGCGATAAGAGGCGGATGGCTTCGGCAGTTCAGGGTTTTGCGCTCCGAAGTCGTTGGGGCAGCAGGAATTCCTGGGTCTCCCCGGCGACCACTCGCTCGACCATTTCGGTCGGGCCCAGGGCCGCCAGCGCCTGCACCACCGCGTCTACCAGTTGCGGCGGCGCCGAAGCCCCTGCCGTGACCGCGATCGATCCGGCCGTTTCGAGCCAGGCCGGATCGATCGCCTCGGCGTCCTCGATCAGGTGGGCCGCGACTCCGGCGCTCCTCGCCAGTTCCACGAGGCGGTTGATGTTGCAGGAGTTCGCCGAGCCGACCACCAGCACCAGGTCCGCTTCGCCGACGACCGCCGCGACCGCCGCCTGGCGGTTGCTCGTGGCGTAGCAGATGTCTTCCTTGCCTTGGCCTTTGATGCTCGGGAAGCGCGCTCGCAGGGCCTCGGTGATGGTCTCGACCTCGGTCACCGCGAGCGTGGTCTGACTGAGGAACGTGACCTTCTCCCGGTTCTCCACCTGCAGGTGGCGAACCGCTTCGGCGGTGCTCTCGACCAGCACGGTCCGGTCCGGCGCCACGCCGATGGTGCCGACCACCTCCTCGTGGCCTTCGTGTCCGATGAGGATCACGGTGTCTCCGGCGTCCGCGGCCCGCTTGGCCTCCGCGTGGACTTTCGCGACGAGAGGACAGGTCGCGTCGACGGCGTCCAGCCCGCGGGCCGCCGCCTCCCGTTCCACGGCCGGAGCCACGCCGTGGGCGCTGAAGACCACCAGCGCGTGCTCGGGGACCTCGTCGAGCTCGCTCACGAAGACCGCGCCCTTCGACTCCAGTTCGGCCACCACGTGTGCGTTGTGGACGATCTGGTTGCGCACGTACACGGGCGGGCCGTGCTGTTCGAGCAGGCGCTCGACGATTTCGATCGCCCGCTCCACCCCGGCGCAGAAGGACCGCGGCGCGGGGAGGAGGACGCGGCGGGTCGTGTTCACCACACCCGGCCGACCGTGCCGGCGGCCAGGTCGGCCAGCTCTTCGGCGGCCTCGGGCCGCAGGCCGCCAGCAGCGAGGCTGCCGGTGGCCGCTTCGGTGAGCGACTCGGCCGAGCGGCGGCTGGCGAGGCGCCCGCCGCAGGCCTCCACGAGCTCGGCGGCCCGCCGCAGCTCGGTCTCGGTGAGTTGCCCTGTGGCGCTGAAGATCGCGGCCAGTTCGGGCGCGTCGGGGTGGCCGGACCCGAGCGCGGCGGTGACCGGGAGCGACTTCTTGCGGTTGCGCAGGTCCGAGTAGACGGCCTTCCCGGTGACGGCCGGGTCGCCCCAGATGCCGAGGAGGTCGTCCACGTGCTGGAAGGCGAGGCCGAGGCGGAAACCGAAGTCGCGCAAGACCTCCACCTGCTGCGGACGTGCCCCCTCCGAAGAGGGCGCCGAGCGCGGTGGCGCAGCCCATGAGCGAGGCGGTCTTCGCCTCGGACATCGCGATGCACTCGGTGAGTTCGACGTGGTCGCGGGCCTCGAAGCGGGTGTCCGCGAGCTGGCCTTCGATGAGGGCTCGCACGGTCTGCGCGAGGAGGCCGGTGCCCTTGGTCGCCCGGTCGCCGCCGGCTTCGGCGATGATCTCGAACGCGAGCGCGTGGAGCGCGTCGCCGACCAGGATCGCGTCGTTGACGCCGTAGACCTTCCACGCGGTGGGGCGGTGCCGGCGCAGGCCGTCGCGGTCGATGATGTCGTCGTGGATGAGCGAGAAGTTGTGGACCATCTCGACGGCCACGGCGGCGGGGACCGCCTGCCGCCAGCAGTCGCCCTCCGCCGACCGCCTTGGCGGCCAGCAGCGTCAGGAGCGGCCGCAGGGCCTTGCCGGAGTTGGCCTGAACGGGTTCGCCGGTGGCGTCGGTCCAGCCGAAGTGGTAGGCCGCGATGCGGGCCGCGGGCGCGGGGAGCCGGCTCGCGGCCGCGCGGAGACCGGCGTCGACGGCTTCGCGCTCGGCGGTGTACTGGTCGGTGAGGACGGTCATGCGGAGCCTCCCTGGGCGGCGGTCGTGGGGAACGCGTTGGGGTCGTGAAGGAGGAGGGCCCGGGCGGCCGCGGTGTCGCCATGCGGCGCAGCGTTGCTGCGTCGATGTGCTGGTGCGTTGGCGGCCGCCCGGGGTCTTCAGCGTCCGATTTCGACGTGCTCGAGGATGCCGAGCGCGTCAGGGACCAGGACCGCGACGGAGTAGTAGGCGCTCACGAGGTAGGACATGACGGCCTTCTCGTCGATGCCCATGAACCGCACCGAGAGGCCGGGTTCGTACTCGTCGGGCAGCCCGGTCTGGTGCAGGCCGACGACGCCCTGCTCCGACTCGCCGGTCCGCATGCAGAGGATCGACGTGGTGCGCGCCGAGCTGATCGGGATCTTGTTGCACGGCAGCAGCGGGATGCCGCGCCACGCCGGGATGTGGTGCCCGAAGTAGTCCACCGTGGACGGATAGATGCCCCGCTTGGTGCATTCGCGCCCGAACGCGGCGATCGCCTTCGGGTGCGCGAGCAGGACCTCGGGCTTGCGACGGCGGCTGATGAGCTCGTCCATGTCGTCCGGGGTCGGCGGACCCGAACGGGTGGGGATGCGCTGGTTCAGCGCCGCGTTGTGCAGGAGCCCGAACTCGCGGTTGTTCACCATCTGGTCTTCCTGCAGCTCGCGCAGGGCCTCCACGGTGAGCCGCAGCTGCTGCTCCATCTGGTTCATCGGCTGGTTGTACAGGTCCGCGACGCGGGTGTGGACGCGCAGCACCGTCTGCGCGACCGACAGCTCGTACTCGCGCGGCGAGAGCTCGTAGTCCACGAACGTGCGCGGCAGGTCCGGCTCGCCCGTGTGGCCCGCGGCGACGTCGATCGCCGACTCGCCGTACTTGTTCGACCTGGCGGCGTGCTGCTCCTTGAACTGGCGCAGGTGCTGCGCGAGCGCCGGGATGCGCTCCTTCAGCTCGGCGACCGCGGCGGCCGGGAGCGTGAGCACGGTGGCCGGGGTCGCGGCGATGACGTCGCAGTCCCATTCGGGCTCGTGCTCGATGAAGAGCTCCTCGCCGAAGTGGTCGCCGTCGACCATGACGCCGAGCGAGGCCTGCGCGCCGAACGGCCCGGCGCCGAACTGCTCGATGCGGCCGTGCGCGATGAGGTGGATGCCGTCCACCGGCTGGCCCTCCTGGGCCAGGTGCTCGCCGGAGCGGACCTCGCGCTGCTCGAAGCGCTCGGCGATCGCCTCGAGGATCTCCTCGTCGTCGAGGCCGCGCAGGTGCGCGATCTCGCCGAGCTCGGTGGGGATGACGCTGACCGCGTCTCCCTCGGTGGTGAACTCGACGCGGCCGTCGCCGACCGTGTGCGTCAGCCGCCGGTTGACCCGGTACGCGCCGCCCTGCGTCTGCACCCACGGCAGCACCTTGAGGAGCCACCGGGAGGTGATCTCCTGCATCTGCGGGGCCGACTTGGTGGTGGTGGCGAGGTTCCGCGCGGCGGCGGTGCTGAGGCTGGACTGGGGCTGCTGGCCGTTCGAGGTCTGCCGGGGTATGGCGGTTTCGCGGACGGAATCGGTCATGCTCACGCTTCCTCACGTTGAGGCGGTTAAGGCTCGTCTAGCATCATATGGAATTTTCTGGCCGAGAGGCCAATAAATCACTCAAAAGAGTTGTTCGTGTGCATAGTTCGCATCAATCATGTCGAACCGCTCGATCGCGGTCTCGTACGCGACCGGATCGGTCGCCCCGCTCCGACTGAACGGGTATTCAAGCTGGTAAGTGGCGAACAGCATGAGCGCCACCATCCCCGAGATGAGCCCCACCAGGACGAACTGGTACTTCCTGGTCGGCGTCCCGAGCGTCAGCATCACCGCGAACACGAGGATCGCCCCCGGCACCAGCACCGTCCACATCGCCGCGCTCAGGCCGCTCTGGGCCGCGAACAGCCGCTCGGTCCGGAATTCGGAAATCGCCAGGACCCCGCCCTGCGTGGCGTCGAGCCGCGCCTGGGTCACGTCGTCGTCGGTCTGCGCCCCGGCCACCGGGGCCCGCATCGCGTCGAGCAGCATCAGGCCCTCCGAAGAGACCGGCTCCTGATCGCGCATCGCCGGCCACTCCTGGTCGATGACCTCGTTCGTGTAGGCCCGCACCATCTCGCGCACCTGGTCGCGCTGCTCGGGCTCGAGCGCCGCCGCCGACCAGTACACGTCGACCAGCTCGTTCGCCTCCCGATAGGTCACCTGGCCGGCCGCCTCCTTGTTCTCCCACGCGGTGATGAGCACGAACGCCAGCACGATCGCGTACAGGACCGTGAGCAGTTCGAAGATCGTCGTGCCGAGCTCGTTGTTGTGCGTGCGGCCGGTGGGCGTCGCGAACTTCTGCAGGAGTGCGACGACCGCGCACGCCACCGCGACGACCGAAAGAGTGAACAACAGTGCCTGCCACCAAATGGCCATTGATCTCACCAGACTTCGTAAAGCAGAATATGAGGTATGAATTATGAAGAACAACGCAAAAGTGCCTGGAGGGATACGTGCGGCGCCTAGTGGCCTTGGTCATCGCGGCGGCGACGCTGATCGTCCTCTCTGGTCTCGCGCTGGCCTCCGAGACCGGGCCTTCGCCCGCCTCGCAGAGCGAGCCCGAGCGCATGTCGGTGCAGGCGGGCCTGCAGCTGCAGATCTGCATCGACCTGCCGATCATCGACCTGCCCGAGCTGCCGCCGGTGTTCTCGTGCCCCGACCCGGAACCGACCGAACCCGAACCCGAGCCGACCGAGCCGCAGCCGTCCGAGCCGCAGCCGTCCGAACCCGCGCCTTCGAACCCTCCCCCTTCGCCGCCCACCGAGACCACCGCTCCCGAACCGGAGCCGACCGCCGACGCCGAGCCGCCGGCCCCTTCGCCTTCGACCGAGCCCTCCATCGAGGAGTCCCCGCTGGAGGAGCCGCCGTCGGAAGCGCCGTCGAGCGAGGCCGCCGCGCCGGTCGATCCCGGGCCGCTGCCCGACGGCCTCTTGGTCGAGGAGGCGGCCGCGCCCGTGGAAGAAGCGGACGACGACTCGGCCACGCTTAAGAAGCGCATGATGGTCGCCATGTTCGCGTTCGCCGCCGCGGTGTTCGCCGGCTCCTCGGTATCGGGCCGCGCACGCAGGTAGTCGCGCCATGTGGGCGGCTGCGGGAACCGGTACGGCTCCGGTCCCGCGGCCGCCGCGGCGGGCTCCTCCGCCTCGCGCCCCGCTTCGAGGAAGCGGCCCACGCCGAGGCCCGCCGTCGCCCCCGGACCCAGGTCCGGCATCGGGCGCAGCTCCTCTTCGCGGTAGCGGCTGGTCTCGATGTGCCAGTTGAGGATCGCGGAGACCCAGAAACGCAGGTCCTCCACGTACGCGTCGAGCGAGGCCCGGGCCTGGTCGTCCAGGTCGAACTCCTCGGCGACCCCGGCCAGCTCCTCACCGGAGACGAGCTCGAACTGGCGCAGACGGGCCTCGATCAGGTCCGCCACGACCTGCACGGCCGTCTCCCGGTCGCACCCGAGGTACTCCTCGACCACGGCCACGCCGTTGATCAGCTCGCCTTCGACCTCGATCTCCTTCTGGTAGGAGAAGAGGTCGTTGATGAGGCAGGCGGCGTCGACGGCGCTGTTCTCCAGCTCGCGGACGGGCCGGGACGCGAAGACCGCATCCGGCACGAGCCGTCCGGTGGTGAGCCGCGCCAGGCTCATCGTCATGTCCGATCCGAAGGTGGCCCTGCGCATCTCGATGTAGTCGACCGGGTCGGGGAGGCGGTTCTGGGCGGCCTGGTGCAGCTCCCACAGCCAGCCCTCGACCATCGTCTCGACGGCGGCCCGGAACTCGGCCCGGCCGCTCTCGTCCAAGGCCGCGGCGGTGCGGCGCCACAGGTCGGCCAGGCCCGCCTCGACCGGGTTGGCGGGCGGCGGCACCGGTCCGAGGTCCAGCGGCATGAACTGCAGAGAGCCGCCGGCTCTGCTCGATCGCGGCCGCCAGGTTGCGGCCCCGACCGAACACGGCCGGGAAGTAGTCGTCGCCGTACGTGCCCCAGGAGAGCCAGTCGCCGGAGGTGCACAGCTCCTCGAGGGTGCCGTCCGGGTCGATGCCCGCCGAGCACAGCGGGAAGTCGAAGCCCGCCAGTTGCCGGGCGTTCCACAGGCCCGAACCGAACAGCTGCGGATCCGGCGCGGTGAAGCCCATGCCGGTGCTCCACTCGATCGTGTGCCGCCGGCCCTCCTCGAGATGCTGGTTGAGCTGCAGCGGGAACGGCATGTACAGCGGGGGGATCGTAGTGGGGCCCACGGGTCGGAACGGCTCCCGCACGTGCTGCCTGAGGCCCGAGGCGGCGATGCGCGCGCCCGAGGTGCCGATGCCGTTGGGGCCGCCGAGGACCCGGTCGGCGGCGCTGTTCATGTAGCGGCTCGAGCGCATGTGCCATTCGTGGCCGCCGGACTGCCAGTCCTGGAGTCCCTTGGCGTACAGGGCGATCGCGAGCTGCTCGGGCGGCGTGACGCCGTGGGCCGCGCACAGCACCGGGATCTCGGTGAGCGCGGTGTTCTCGAACTGGTGCATCCGCGAGGTGAGGATGTCGTTGACGAGGTTCGCGGCCCGCTGGGTCTCCATGCCGAGGAACCGCTCGAACACGAGGACCGCGTTGGCGTTCTCGCCCTCGTCGGCGACCTCCCGCTCATAGGAGAACAGGTCGTTGCGCAGGTGCACGGCGTCGCTGAAGGTGTCGCGCAGGACCTTCATGGGCCGGGACCCGGCGATCGCGTCGGGCACTTCGGCGCCGACGGCGTACTCGACCAGGCCCGCCGACCACGGGGCCCCGCCGACCTTGCGGCGCATCTCGATGTACTCGATCGGGTTCGCGACCCGGTCGCCGGTGATGTTCGCGAGCTCCCACAGGGACTCGAACAGGAGGTTGATCGTGCTCTCGAGGAACCGCTTGCGCCAGCCCATCGACATCGCCGGGGCGGTGCGCCGCCACAGGTCGACGAGGCCGCGCTCGACCGGGTTCTCCGGCTCGGGGGTCTCGCCGTTGTTGTCAAAGGCGCAGTCGAGCGGCATGAACATCGGGATCCGGTCGAGGTACGCCTTGGCGCCCTTGGAGTCCCGGGTGCGCTTGAAGGCGTCGAGGAAGTGGTCGTCGAAGAAGAACACCCACACGTACCAGTCGGTGACCAGGTCGAGCGCGGGCGCGTCGCAGTCGGGATGGGTGTACGCGCACAGCAGCCCGTAGTCGTGGCGGTCGAGTTCGGCCTCGTCCCAGATGACGCCGCCCCCCTCCGAGGGGGCGTCGAGCATGCCCATCTCCTTCGCCCAGACGCGCGCGTGGACGCGGGCGCCCTCGACGTTCGGATTGAGGCGGGCCGGATAGGGAAGGTAGAAGACGGGTAGCTCGAACGGGTGTTTTTCGGCCATAGCTCTCCCTAGCGGCGAAACCGGTGGATTGCAGCGCTTCCACGGTATGGCATTTCGCTGTCAAGCCGCTACACCCAGTCGGGTGACGTGTACGAGCTGTCTAGTCGCAGCGACCCGAGAGTGCGGACTACTTAGCACACGCGAAACATTCACCGCTCGATCGCGTAACAGGTCCAGGCGAATCTAGACGCCAGTCGGGGACTGACAGCGTCGTCGCCACGACAGCGCGCGGCGGGGGGTTCACCCAGTTGCAAGACGCGAGCCCGCCGCCGCTTTCGCAGTCAGTCCAGCACCGGGAGGTAGCGCGTGAAGGTCGCCATCGTCGGGTACGGCATGGCCGGGGCCCGCATCGCCCGCGAACTCGGGCGACGCGGCGTCGAGGTCACCGTCTTCGGCGCCGAGTCCGAGGCCGCCTACAACAGGATCCTGCTCTCCAGCATGATCGCGGGCAAGCAGACCGAGGCCGAGATCGCCCTGCCCGTCCCGCCCGACCACGTCGAACTGCGCCTCGGCGAAGCCGTCGAGTCCGTCGACCTCGAGCACAAGACCGTCAACGGCGTCCCCTTCGACAAGCTCATCCTCGCCACCGGCGCGGAAGCGTTCGTCCCGCCGATCCCCGGGCTCCTCCCGCTCCCCACCGGCGCCTACGTGCTCCGCACCGTCGAGGACGCCCGCGCGATCCTCACCGAGGCCGCCAACCGCGCCAGCGCGATCGTCCTCGGCGGCGGCCTCCTCGGCCTCGAAGCCGCCCGCGGCCTTGCCAAGCGCGGCATGGACGTCACCGTGGTCCACGCCGCCGGCCACCTCATGGACCGCCAGCTCGACCCGCTCGGCGCGAAGGTCCTCGCCGACTCCTATGCAGAGGCCGGCGTCGAGTCGATCGTCGACGCCCAGACCACGCGGGTGATTCACGGCGACGACGGCCTCACCCTCGTCCTTGCCGACGGCCGCACCGTCACCGGCCAGCTCATGGTCGTCTCCTGCGGCATCCGCCCCAACGCCGACCTCGCCCGCACGATGGGCATCGACTGCGGCCGGGCCGTCAAGATCGACGACCAGTGCCGCACCTCCCACCCGGACGTGTTCGCCGTGGGCGACTGCGCCGAGCACCGCGGCGTCCCCTACGGGCTGGTCGGGCCGGCCTGGGAGCAGGCCGACGTGATCGTCGACCTCCTCTCCGGCGTCAACCCGGACGCGGCCTACGAGGGCTCGCGCCTCGTGACCCGCCTGAAGGCCTCCGGCATCGAGCTGGCCGCGATGGGCGAGGTCGAAGGCGACGAGGTCGTCTCGTTCGCCGACCCCACGCGCGGCACGTACGCCCGCCTGGTGATCGACGCCGACGGCCGCCTCGCCGGCGCGGTCATGCTCGGCGACAACCCCATGGTCGGCCAGGTGGTCCAGTTGTTCGACACCGGCGACCCGGTGCCGCACGACCGCCGCACCCTCCTGATGGGCCGCCCCGGCGAATCCGTGTCGGTGGCCCCCGATACTCCGGCGTCCATGCCCGACGAGGTCGTGGTCTGCCGTTGCAACAACGTCACGAAGAAGGCGCTCGGCTCCGCGTTCCTCAACGGCGCGCGAACGCCCGAGGCCCTGTCGGAGGCCACGCAGGCCTCCACCGGCTGCGGCACGTGCGCCGAGGACGTCGCGGGTCTCTGCAAGTGGCTGAACAGCACTGTCGCTGGAATCGGCCAGGCCGCCGAGCAATTGAATGAGGTATCAGCATGAGCAAGAAGTTGGTAGTCATCGGCGACGGCATGGTCGGCCGCCGGTTCCTGGAGGCGGTCACCCAGCGCGACCCGTCGTGGGAGATCACGGTCCTGTGCGAGGAGCCCCGCCCGGCCTACGACCGGGTGCGCCTGTCGGCGTTCTTCGACGGGGTCAGCGCCGAGGAGCTCTCGCTCGCCTCGGACCTGCCCGGCGTCGAGGTGAAGCTCGGCGAGCCGGCGGTCTCGGTCGCCCGGACCAGCAAGGTGGTCTACACCGACTCCGGCGAGTACCCGTACGACAAGCTCGTGTTCGCCACCGGCTCCTACGCGTTCGTGCCCCCGATGGAGGGCGCCGACCTCGAAGGCGTGTTCGTCTACCGCACCATCGAGGACCTGGAGTCGATCAAGGCCCACTCGGCGGGCAGGCGCCACGGCGTCGTCATCGGCGGCGGCCTGCTCGGTCTCGAAGCCGCGAACGCCTTGAAGCTCCTGGGTCTCGAGACGCAGATCGTGGAGTTCGCGCCTTGGCTCATGGCCCGCCAGCTCGACGAGGCCGGCGGCGGGATCCTCAAGCAGCACATCGAGAAGCTCGGCATCAAGGTCGACTGCGCCACCGGCGGTTCGAAGATCGAGGAGGTCGACGGCCGCCTGCGGATGGAGACCAACCGCGAGGGCGTCAGCTTCGACACCGACCTCATCATCTTCGCGGCGGGCGTGCGCCCCCGCGACCAGCTCGCCCGCGAGTGCGGCATCGAGGTCGGCGAGCGCGGCGGCATCATCACCGACCTGAGCTGCCAGACCTCGGACCCCGACGTGTACGCGATCGGCGAAGTGGCCGCGATGGAAGGCATGTGCTACGGCCTGGTGGCCCCCGGCTACTCGATGGCCGAAGTGGTCGCCGACCGGATCGCGGGCGGCGAGGCCACCTTCCCAGGCGCGGACATGTCCACGAAGCTCAAACTCCTCGGCGTCGACGTCGCCCAGTTCGGCGCGTTCGACGGCCCGCTGGCCACGACCTACCTGGACCCGGTGCACGGCACCTACGCGAAGATCGTGCTGTCGGACGACGCCACGACCCTCCTGGGCGGGATGCTCGTCGGCAACGCCGAGCCGTACCCGCTGCTGCGGGCCTCGGTCGGCGGGAAGGTCCCCGGCAAGCTGGCGGACCTCCTCGGCGGCGGCGAGATCGAAGGGACCCTTCCCGACGCCGCGCAGGTGTGCTCGTGCAACGCGGTCACCAAGGGCGAGATCATGGGGGCCATCCACGACGAGGGCTGCACCGACGTGCCGGGCCTCAAGGCCTGCACCAAGGCCGGCACCTCCTGCGGCTCGTGCATCCCGATGCTCAAGCAGCTCCTCACCGAGGGCGGCGTCGAGGTCTCCAAGGCCGTGTGCGAGCACTTCACCCAGTCTCGGGCGGAGCTGTTCGACATCGTCAAGGTCACCGGGATCACCACGTTCTCGGAGCTCATCGCCCGCTACGGGGCCGGCTCGGGCTGCGACCTGTGCAAGCCCACGGTCGCCTCGATCCTCGCGAGCCTCTCCAACGGCCACATCCTCGCCGGCGAGCAGGCGTCCCTCCAGGACACCAACGACCACTTCCTCGCGAACATGCAGCGCAACGGCACCTACTCGGTGGTCCCGCGCATCCCCGGCGGCGAGATCACGCCCGACAAGCTCATCGTGATCGGCGAGGTGGCGAAGGAGTTCGACCTCTACACCAAGATCACCGGCGGCCAGCGCATCGACATGTTCGGCGCGCGCGTGGAGGACCTGCCGAAGATCTGGCGCAAGCTCGTGGACGCCGGCTTCGAGTCGGGCCACGCCTACGGCAAGGCCCTGCGCACCGTCAAGTCCTGCGTGGGCACCGACTGGTGCCGCTACGGCGTCCAGGACTCGGTGAAGATGGCCATCGACCTGGAGCTGCGCTACCGAGGCCTGCGCAGCCCCCACAAGCTGAAGTCGGCCGTCTCGGGCTGCGCGCGCGAATGCGCCGAGGCCCGCGGCAAGGACTTCGGGATCATCGCCACCGAGCACCGGCTGGAACCTGTACGTCGGCGGCAACGGCGGCTTCACGCCCCGCCACGCCGACCTGCTCCTGTCCGACGTGGACTCCGAGACGCTGGTGCGCACGATCGACCGGTTCCTGATGTTCTACATCTCGACCGCCGACCGGCTCCAGCGCACCTCGAAGTGGGTCGAGGGCCTCGAAGGCGGGATCGACTACCTCCGCGAGGTGATCGTGGACGACAAGCTGGGGATCTGCGACGAGCTCGACGCGCTCATGACCAAGCACGTGGAGAACTACGCGGACGAGTGGAAGGGCGTCATCGACGATCCCGAGAAGCTCCAGCGGTTCGTGTCGTTCGTGAACGCCCCGGAAGCGCCCGACCCGAAGATCGAGTTCGAGACCGTCCGGGGCCAGAAGTTCCCGGCCGGCACCACCGCCCGCTCGCACGGCGCGCCCGTCGCGCTCGGCACGCCCATAAGGAAGTGATCATGATGCAGTCCATCTGCGATTTCAACCGCATCATCCCCGGCCGCGGAGTCGCCGCCCTCCTGGAGGACGGCACCCAGGTCGCGGTGTTCCGGCTGCACGACGACAGCCTCTACGCCGTGTCCAACCTGGACCCGTTCATGGACGCGAACGTCATGAGCAGGGGCCTGATCGGCGACCGCGGCGGCGAACCGATCGTCACCAGCCCGCTGCTGAAGCAGGCGTTCCTGCTGAAGTCCGGCGTCTGCCTCGACGACGAGAGCGTCGCGCTGGAGGTCTACGCGGTCGAAGTCCTCGACGGCGTGATCCGCGTCGGCGTCAACTCGGAAGTGAAAGCGAGCGCCTGATGGCCGGAGCCCAAGCCCCTTCCCGTGAAGCCGCCGCCGATTCGTCGCTCGCGCCGCTGACCGGCTACACCGTGGCCGTCACCGCGCAGCGGCGTGCCGAAGAGCTGGCGACGCTGCTGGAGCGCCGCGGCGCCCGCACCATCGTCGCCCCGACGCTGCGCATCGTCCCGCTGCCGGACGACGAGGCGCTGCGTGCGGCCACAGTGGAGCTCATCCGCGAGGCGCCCGACCTCGTGGTGGCGACCACCGGCATTGGCTTCCGCGGCTGGCTCGAAGCGGCCGAGGGTTGGGGCATGGGCGACGACCTGCTCACCGTGATGGGCCGCGCGCGCATTCTGTGCCGCGGCCCCAAGGCCCTCGGCGCGGTGCGCGCCGCCGGGCTCACCGAGGAGTGGACGGCGCCGAGCGAGACCGGCGACGAAGTCGTCGAGTACCTGCGCGAACGCGGCGTCAACGGCCAGCGGGTCGCGATCCAGCTGCACGGCGACCCGGCCGAGGACTTCATCCAGACCGTGCGCGCCGGCGGCGGCGCGGCCGTCCCCGTCCCGGTCTACCGCTGGACCCTGCCCACCGACATCACGCCCGTGCAGCGGCTGGTGGACGCGATCTGCGCCCGCCGAATCGACGCCGTGACGTTCACGTCCGCGCCCGCCGCGAACGCGCTGCTGCGCATCGCGGGCGACCAGGCCGCCGACATGCTGGAGGCCTTCCGCGCCTCGGCCGAGGACAACGGCGTCCTGCTCCGTCTCGGTCGGCCCGATCACCGCGGCGCCGCTCACGCGACTCGGCGTCGAATCGGTGCAGCCGCAGCGCGCCCGGCTCGGCGCTCTCGTGCGCACCGTGGCCTCGGCCCTGCCGAAGCGCTCGCGCCGGCTCCAGCTCGCCACCGGCCACAGCATCGAGCTGCGCGGCCACATGGTCCTCCTCGACGACCAGCCGTTCCAGCTCCCGCCCGCGCCCATGGCGGTCATAAGAGCGCTGGCCTCCGCGAACGGCAAGGTGCTCTCGCGCGCCGAACTGCTCGGCCACCTGCCGCGCGGCGCGGACGGCCACGCCGTCGAGATGGCGGTGACGCGCCTGCGCGACGCCGTGCATCTGCGGTCCTGTGTAGAGACCGTCATCAAGCGCGGTTATCGCTTGAACCTCGAAGTCTGACATCGCTGCTCGCGCCGCCCCGCCGCTTCGCTCCGAGAATGAGGAGCAATGCGGCGGGGCGGCGTCAGCGTTGCCTCCCGTTATCGTTTTCGAGCGATCCGGCACTTCGGACGGAAGCGAGCATTCCTCAAGCGGCGCTTTGCGAGAATGCGCCGGACCATTGAGGATGGCTGGCGGGCGGCGGGCGGACTCCGTACGATGAGGTCCTGAGACCGTCACACCCAGCCCATCCATTGAGAATCGGAGACCGCCATGGCATACCCGCCGGCGCCGCAATATCCGCAGCAGCCCGAGCCGTCCGCGCCCCGGACGCGGCCCGGTTCGGTCACGGCCGCGGTGTGGACGCAGTTCCTCACGGCCGCGATGCTCATCTTGACCGCCATCAGCATCTTCGCGACGCAATCGTCGATCTCCGACGCGGATCTGGGACGAGATCCGAGAACGACCCGGAGCTGGAGGGCTCGGGGCTCACCGGTCGAAACATCTCTCGACATGATCACGTTCGGGTTCGCCTCGTGGCCGGCGTGTTCGTGATCTTCGCGGCCTGCTACGTCGTGCTCGGCCTGCTCAACAACAAGGGGAAGCGGCCCGCGCGCATCCTCAGCTGGATCCTCTCGGGCATCGGGCTGCTGTGCTGCGGCACCGGCGCGCTCTCGTCCAGATCAGCTCGATGACCATGAGCATGAACACCGGGAGCCTACCAGGACGAGGTGGCGCAGTCGCTGCAGGACGCGACGCCGGGCTGGGTCACGGCCATCTCCTGGGTCAACGCGCTCGTGCTCCTCCTCGGCTCGCTGCTCATCATCATCCTGCTGGCGCTGCCGGCCTCGAACGCGTTCTTCCGCAAGGAGGAGCAGCCCATGGGTCCGTACCCGGGCGGCCAGCCGCCCTACGGTCAACCGCCGTACGGCCAGCAGCCGGGCCAGCCGGGCCAGCCCGGCCAGCCCGGACAGCCGGGCCAGCCCCCGTACGGCGACCAGCCGCCGGCCCCGCCGCAGCAGTAGCGCAAACGAGGACGGCCCCGTCGATAGACGGGGCCGTCTTTGTCCGGGGCCTATCCCGGAGTCGCGGTCACCGGCGGCACCGTGAAGGTCCGCTCCCGGTCGTACCGCTCCAGCTCGGGGTCCGCCGGCCGGCCGTGCCAGGCCGCCAGCACCTCGCCCTCCTTCACCCGGCTCATGCCCGCCCGCAGACTCGGGGCGGCCGCGTTCGCCCGCCACCACCGCCGCACGGTCGTCCCCAGCGGCGAGAGCCGCAGCCCCGACGCGACCGCCGGGCCGGCGGGACGGCTCCCGTGGCCGTCGTAGTCGGGCGTGGGCACCCAGAAGCCGAGCGATTCGTGTCCCGCCCAAGGGGCCACGCCGTGTTCGAGCAGGAATTCCTGCGGCACCCACGTCAGCTCGGGGCGCTCGGCGATGATCCCCTGCTCCAGGAGCGCGTCGGCGATCCCGTCGAAGAGTGCGCCCATCCCGATGTGGTCGCCGATCGCGTCCAGGGTTCCGGTGAGCTTCGCGTCCGCGGCGTCGAGCAGCCATGCGGCGTAGTCCTCGACGTCGATCCACTGGACCGGCCGCTCCTTCGGACCGGGGGCCAGGATCTCGCCGCCCTCGCTGAAACGCAGCGGCCAGTAGCCGAGCCGGTCGACCGGGTCCCCGGCGCCGACGATGAGCCCGGGCCGGGTGATGAGCGCCCGGTCGCCGAGGCGCTCGCGCACCAGGTTCTCGCAGGCGACCTTGCTCGCGCCATAGGCTTCGATCGACGGGTCGGTCGCATCGGGCGCGGTCGGCTCGAAGAGGTCTTCCGTGACGACGTCATGCTTGCTGTAGACCGAGATCGTGGAGATGAACGACCAGTACCCGGCGCCGTCGGCGAGGACGTCGAGGACCGGGCCCACGTGCCCGGGCAGGCGCGCGACGTCGAAGACCGCGTCGAACTCCCTGCCGCGCAGCGCCTCCACGCCTTCGGCCGAACTGCGGTCGATCGGGACGAACTCGGTGCCTTCCGGTGGTTCGCCGCTGGTGCCGCGCGCGGCGACGGTGACGTGGTGGCCGCGTTCGACCGCCATCCGCGCGATGGTCTGGGACAGGTAGACGGTCCCTCCGAGGACGAGGAGTCGCTGCTGAGTGCTCATCCACCGAGCATGGACTCCTGCCGGGCGGCGGGCAAGGGCCGTTCGCCCTGAGCGGATCGGGGCCGTGGGATGCGGATGTCGCACGGGCGCAATATGGTGGGAGGGCAGGCGAAGCGGGAGGGGCGATGACCGACGACTGGGCTCAGGGGGACACCGAGTTCGACGACGCCTTCTTCGCCTCCCTCGAAGCCGGGCCCGACGAGGACCCCGCCTCCGGCGACGAACTCGATCTCGACCTCGAAGGCGACGGCGGCGTGGACGAGTTCCTCTACGAGGCCGAAGGCGACGGCAGCTTTGAGACCAACGCGGTCGAGACCAACGCAGTCGAGACCGAGGCGGTGGAGGCCGACGCGGTCGACATAGATGCGAATCCGTACTTCGACTTCGACGGGGAATGATCCCGCCTTCGGCCTTTCGTTAGGCTCTCGTCGTGAGCGACGATCATTCCCGAGCCTTCTATACCCGCCTGCCCCGCGACGAGGCCGAAGCGGTCGCGATGCAGACCGAGCTGGCCGGATGCGTGGTCGTCGCCGACGACGACACTCCTATAGAGACGATCGCCGGACTCGACATCGCCTATGACAAGGACAGCGACGCCGCCGTCGCCACGGCCGTCGTCCTGCGCCGCTCCGACCTCGCCGAGATCGACCAGGCCGTCGTCCGCGGCACCTCCGACTTCCCGTACATCCCCGGCCTCCTCGCCTTCCGCGAACTCCCATTGCTGCTCAAAGCGATCGAAGCGCTCTCGGTCACGCCCGACCTGTACGTCTGCGACGGCTACGGCCTCACCCACCCGCGCCGCTTCGGCCTCGCCTGCCATCTCGGCGTCATCCTCGACGCGCCCGCGATCGGCGTCGCCAAGAGCCCGCCGCACCTCCCGGTCGAAGCGCCCGGGCTCCGCGCGCGGCGAGTGGACCCCGATCACCGCGAGCGGCGAGACCGTTGGCTGCGCGCTGCGCACCCAGGACGGCGTGAAGCCCGTCTACGTCTCGGTCGGCCACCGCCGCACCCTCGCCTCCGCCCGCGACCTCGTGCTCGAACTCGCCCCGAGGTACCGGATCCCCGAACCGATCCGCGCCGCGGACCAGTTGGGCCGCAAGCGACTCGCCGCCACCGAATGACCACGTGGTAGGGCCGTCCTTACCCCGCGCAGGGGCGTTCGCAGGATGGATTCCCCACCTGCCCGGCCCTACCGTGAGAGCCATGGAACAACCGGAAACCGTCACACACGCCGCCCTCATGTGGGCCACCGCGATCGCGGCCGGCGTCATCGAAACCGTGCTCGCCGTCAGCGAGATCGCGAGGGAATCCGGCATCGACGCCGGCGTCTGGATGAACATCGGACTGCGATCGGTCGATCTACATCGGAGCCGTTCGTCCTCGTCGCGAACTTCGTCCGGGGCCGGCGCTGGGCCCGCGCGAGCCTCGCCGTGCTGCTCTCTGTCGTCGGCCTCGCCGCGATGGTCGTCCCGTCCGCGATGCAGATCTACGACGGCGATTCGCTCATCGCCGGAGTCGGCGGCGACGGCGACTTCGCCATCGCCTTCTTCGTGGTCCGAGCCCTCCACATCACCGCCGTCCTCCTCGCCACCGGCCTCATGTTCAGCCGCCCGGCCAACGCCTACTTCCGCAAGCCCGCACGCGTGAGCGCCTGAACGGCGCCCCGGCCCGGCGGCCGGGGCCGCTACCGGCCGCTCAACCAGTCCTTCTCGTTCTGCGGCACCTCGGGCACCTCGAGAATGCGGCGGATCAGCTCCCGCTCGCCCATGGCCGCCCGGAAGAACAGCGCTACCGTGACGTCGTGGTCGGGCCGGTGCACGACCTCCATCTCCGCGCCCGCCTCGACCTGGCCCGGCTCCACGACCCGCAGGTACGGGCCCGGACGCGCCTCGCGCGTGAACGTCTTCAGCCAGCCGCGCTCGTCGATCCAGCCGCGGAACGTCCCGCACGGGACGCGCGCGCCGGTCACCTGGAGCACCAGCCCGCCCGGCCCGGCCCAACGCTCGCCGATGAGCGCGGCGTTCACGTCGTACCCGGTCGTCGTCAGGTTCTCCCCGAACGCGCCGGCACCGAACTCGCGGCCGACCAAACCGTCTGAAATGCCCGTAGTCCTCACTGCCGTACACATAGACCGCCTGGTCGGTGCCGCCGTGATGCTCCACGTCCCCGACCCGGTCGCCTTCGAGCCCGACCGACCCGTCGCCCTTCGGGCCGGCCGAGTGTCACCCGGACCGGGCCCGTCCACCGGCCGCTTGTCGATACAGGTGAGCTCGCGAGGCCGGCTTCCACGGATTCGCACGCGGCCTGCCGATGTTCACCTAGATGATCTTCACGGCCGGGAGCCTAACGGGGCCGCGGCCCGGCCTCAACCGCATTAGGGGTGTCGGACCCTCCGGCTAGGCTTGCGACATGGGGGTGAGCACTCGGAAGCTGTTCCGCGACGACGCGGTGGTCCTGCGCACCTTCAAACTCGGTGAAGCCGACGCGATCGTCTCGCTCCTCGGCCGCCAGCGGGGCCGCTACCGCGCCATGGCCAAGGGCCTGCGCCGCACCTCCTCCAAGTTCGGCGCGCGGCTCTCCCCCTTCAGCCACGTCGACCTCCAGCTCATCGAGGGCCGCGCGGAACTGCACACCGTCACCCAGGCCGTCGGCCTGCACCTCTCCGGCGGCAGATCGCCGCGGACTGGACCGCGTACACCGCCGCGTGCGTCATCGCCGAAGCCGCCGAGCGGCTCGTCCCCGAAGACCACCAGCCCGACCTTGACGTCTTCCAGCTCACGCTCGGCGCGTTCCGGGCGCTGGCCGAGACCGACCTGCCCGCGGTGCTCGTCATGGACTCGTACCTGCTGCGCGGCATGAAGTCCGCCGGCTGGGCGCCCTCGCTCGACGAATGCGCCAGCTGCGGCAAGGGCGGCGACCACCGGGCCTTCGCGGTCGCGGCCGGCGGTGCGGTCTGCGGCGACTGCCGCCCCGGCGGCGCGACGGTGCCGCAACCGGCCTCGATCGAGCTCATGCGCGCGCTGGAGAAGGGCGACTGGGCGAACGCGACGGCCGCCGATCCAGCGCCAGCGCTCCGAAGCGGCCGGGCTCATCGCCGCCCACTTCCAGTGGCACTCCGAACGGCCCCTGAAGACGCTGAAGTACGTGCCGCACCAGTCCTGACGCGGCTAGGTGGTGCGCACCAGGAATTCGACGGTGAGCTCGAGCATTCGGTCGCGGTTCGCCAGCGTCCCGAAGCCGTGGTCCATGCCCTCGATCCAGTGCTGCTCGAGCCGGTCGCCCCACACTTCGCGGTAAGCGGTCGATGACTCGGCCCGCATCAGCCCGTCCTCGGTGCCGCCGCCGTGAGCAGGGCCGCCCGTGGCGCCGCGCGTCGGCCCACTGGTCGACGCTCGGAGCCGTCCTCGAGGAAGGCCGCGCCAACGCTTGCCGTCCAGTCCTGCGTAGCCGTGCTCGAGGATCTCGGGCCAGTACGCGTCCTCGCCAGGCTCGGCGCCTCGACCGCGAGCCGCCGGCCGGGGCCCAGAGCGCCAGCGAGCGCACCGGGGCTGGTCGCGGCGGCGAGTGATGCGGCCAGAGCGCCGAGGCTGATGCCGAGAGCGAGAGCGGTCGGGGTCGATCGCGCGGTTGGAGTTCAGCTGTGCGAGTACGGCTTTGAGCTGGGCGACCTGGTCGGAGACGCTGAAGTCGGCGAGATCGCCGTCGGACTCGCCGAAGGAGGCGAAGTCGAAGCGATAGGCAGGCGATGCCCTGGCGGCGAGCAGCCGGGAGAGGGGATGAAGTCGTTGCCGACCGCCGATGCGGTTGCAGCCGAATCCGTGGCAGAGGACGACGGCGGGCGCCGGGGAGGGGTTGGGGTGGGGGAGGTGGAGGACGCCCCGAAGGGTGCGGCCGGCGTGCTCGACGTTGAGAGGTTCCACGGCCCGAACGTAACAGAGCGCCACTCGAAGCTGCCATGGCGTGACTGGCGGGAGAAGTAGGAGCACGCGGCTTCGCAGTCGCCCCCGCTTCGATGCTGCCCGGGGGTCCGACGAAACGGGCCGCTCGGCAGCCCGGGGCGGAGGTGACATCGCTCGCGCGATGCGTTGCCGGGGACGGGCGACTGCTCGCGCCGGCCGTCCCCGTGGGCGCGGGTGAGTGGGGGAGTCGCTTTCGTTGCGCCCGGATTAGGATCGAGGCCCCCGCCGACGACTTGGCCGCCTGGAGGTCCTGTGAGCCGCACGTACGAGCCGCCGAAACCGCACCCCTCGGGTGCGGTCCCGCCCGCGCTGCCGCGCGAGCTGGTTCCCGGCATGTCGCGCTCGTCATGGACGGCAACGGCCGCTGGGCCAAGGAGCGCGGCCTGAAGCGCACCGAGGGCCACACCATGGGCGAGGCCTCGCTCTTCGACACGATCGAGGGCGCCATCGAGATGGGCGTCTCCACGCTCTCGGCCTACGCCTTCTCGACCGAGAACTGGCGCCGCAGCCCCGACGAGGTCCGCTGGCTCATGGGCTTCAACCGCGACGTGATCCACCGCCGCCGCGACGAGCTGCACGCCATGGGCGTGCGCATCCGCTGGGCCGGGCGCCGCCCGAAGCTGTGGAAGAGCGTCATCAGCGAACTCGAAGTGGCCGAGGAGATGTCGAAGAAGAACGACAAGATCACGCTGCAGTTCTGCGTGAACTACGGCGGCCGCGCCGAGATCGCCGACGCCGCGGCGGCGCTCGCGCGCGACGTCAAGGCCGGGCGGCTCAACCCCGAGCGCATCACCGAGAAGACCTTCGCGAAGCTACCTGTACAACCCGGACCTGCCGGACGTCGACCTGTTCCTGCGCCCTTCGGGCGAGCAGCGCACCTCGAACTTCCTGCTGTGGCAGTCCGCGTACGCCGAGATGGTGTACCTGGACGTCCTCTGGCCCGACTTCGACCGCCGCCACCTGTGGCACGCCTGCGAGATCTACGCGAGCCGCGACCGCCGCTTCGGCGGAGCCGTGCCGAACCCCGTGGCGCCTTAGGCGGAAGACCGGGGCCGGGGGTGGCGGTGGAACCGAACCGGCAGCGCAGTGGCGGAGCCGTGCCGAACCCCGTGGCGCCTTAGGCGGAAGACCGGGGCCGGGGGTGGCGGTGGAACCGAACCGGAAGCGCAGTGGCGGAGCCGTGCCGAACCCCGTCGCGCCTTAAGACATAACGAGGTCGGGGCGGCCGAGCCGAAGCCGGCGCCCGCTATCTGAACGGTGTGTAGCCCCGGCCTCTCTCCTGGTCCGCCTGGAGCTTGTCGACCATGACCTGGAGCTTGTCGATCCGCTCCAGGATGATCTCGGTGTCGGCCGAGATCCTGGCCGTCCACGTCGTCGAGGCGCTGCGCCTCCTCCATCGACGTCGAGCACCACGCCGAGCAGCATGTTGACCAGTACGAACGCGCCGAACAGGATGAACACCAGGTAGTACGGCAGGGTCCAGATGTTGTTGGCCATGCTGTTGCGCATGACGTTCCCCATGTCGTCGAACGCCACCAGTTGGAACAGGTTCAGCAGCGCCTTGCCGACGGTCCCGAAGTGCTCCTTGTCGCTGTCTTGAACGCGATCCAGCCGACCATCGCCCACAGGTACATGACCACGCCGGTCAGCGCGATCACGCCCGGCCGACTTCGGCATCGCCTTCCCGGCCGCGACCAGGATCAGCCGCAGCGACGGCAGGTTCCGGAATATTCGCACGATCCGCGCCAGCCGCAGCATCCGCAGGATCGTCACGTTCTCGCGCAGACCCGGCATGAACGACGCGAACACGATGACGAAGTCGAAGATGTTCCAGGCGTCGCTTGAAGTACCGCCAAGGCCGCCGCCCGAACGAGATGATCCCCGCCATCGACCTCGAACGTGAAGAACCCCAGGCAGACGTAGTCCACCCGGTGCAGGAACCTCGCGAGCTCGGCGCAGTCGGGAACGTCATGGCCCCCAGCACGGCCGCGTTGACGAGGATCACCGACCATCGACAGCACCTGGAACCGCGGGTGGGCCAGCAGCGCCCGGCAGGCGGCCGGGACGCGGCTGGGGTCGGTACCTAGGGTGGGAACGCGCACGGCACCAAGAGTAATAAAGTGAAACCCTCACGTCCGGCTGGGTCACGTCGGGCGGCCGTGCGCCCACCGGCGGCCATGCCGCACAATGGCAGCGTGAGCGCCGATCTCGCCAGTTCCGAGACCCCAGCCGAGACTTCGGCCACTCCCTCCCGCGCCGCCGACGGCGTCGAGGGCTCACTTCGATCGAGGCTCTCGCCCTGCTGCTCATCTTCGGCCTCACCGCCCGGCCCGGCCTCACCGAGCTCTTCGCCGCCCCCGCCGCCCAAGCCTGGTCCGCCCGATTCGTGGCGGTCTGCGTGCAGGCCTTCCCGTTCCTCGTCCTCGGCGTGGTCCTCTCCGCCGCGATCAGCGCGTTCGTCCCGGCCGGCTTCTTCCACAAGGTCGTCCCCAAGCGCACCGCCCTCGCCGTTCCCGTCGCCGGAGTCGCCGGCGCCGTGCTGCCCGCCTGCGAATGCGCCTCCGTGCCCGTCGCCGGCGCCCTCGTGCGCCGCGGCGTCGCCCCCGCCGCCGCCTTCACCTTCATGCTCGCCTCCCCGGCGATCAACCCGATCGTCGTCGTCTCGACCTTCGTGGCGTTCCCCGGCAACCCCGAGATGGTCGGTCGCCCGCGTCACCGCCTCGCTGGCCGCCGCGATATCGATCGGCTGGCTCTGGGCCCGCCTCGGCAAGACCGAATGGCTCAACCTGCCGAAGCACCACCACCACGACGGCGGCAAGTGGGCCGCGTTCTGGTCGGCGATCCGCCACGACTTCCTCCACGCGGGCGGCTACCTCGTCATCGGCGCCGCCATCGCCGCGAGCCTCAACACGCTCGTGCCCGAGACCTGGCTCCAGCCCATCGCCGACCATCCCGTGCTCGGGGTGCTCGCGCTGGCGGTCCTGGCGGTCCTGGTCTCGATCTGCTCGGAGTCGGACGCGTTCGTGGCCGCCTCGCTGACGCAGTTCTCGCCCACCGCGAAGCTGGCGTTCATGGTCGTGGGGCCGTTCATCGACGTGAAGCTCGCGGCCATGCAGGCCGGCACCTTCGGCCGCCGGTTCGCGGTCCGCTTCGCGCCGGCCGCGTTCTGTCGCGGCCGTGGCCGCGAGCGTCCTGATGGGAGTGGTCTGGCTGTGAGGCGCGACGCGCAGGCGATCATCCTGCTCCTGGTCGGCGGCGGGATGCTGCGGCTCGCCTGGACCGGCGACTACCTCAACTACGTGAAGCCCTACGCGTTCTGGCTCATCGTCCCGGCCGGGCTCATCCTCCTCGTCGTCGCCGCGATCACGGGCTGGAACGCTTGGCGCGCAAAGCAGACGGCCGACGACGGGCATGGCCACGGCGAGCCGAAGGTGGCGTGGCTGCTGCTCGCGCCGGTGGTCGGGATGCTGCTGGTGGCCCCGGACGCGCTCGGGTCCTACGAGGCCGAGCGCACCGGCACCGTGGTGGGCGCCGAGGAGAACCGATCGACGTATCCCGAACTGCCGGACGACGTGGACCCGGTGCCGCTGACGCTCCTCGACTACGCCGCGCGGTCGATCTTCGACGAGGGCCAGACCCTCGAAGGCCACCGGATCCAGTTGCGCGGCTTCATCCTCTACGAGGGGGACGAGCCGCAGCTGGCGCGCATGGTGGTCTCGTGCTGCGCGGCGGACGCGCGGCCCGTCAAGATCGGGTTCGACGGCGACGTCTCGGCGGATCTCGAGCCCGACCAGTGGGTGGAGGTCGTGGGTGAGTACTCGCCGCGCCAGGGCCGCGACGAGATCAACGGCGAGCTGGTGCCGTACATCGAGGTCGAATCGATCACCAACATCCGGACCCCGGACAACGAGTACCAGTAGTGATCGGTGCCGGCAGGGCGCGACGACTACCATCCCCAACCCCCACCCACCCGGGGACCGTAGCGGCGATCGTTCCGCGGGTGTACGACAATTCCGGGCCCGATCGCGAGCGGCGGCCGCCGAATTCATCCGTTCGCGTGAATAGAGGTCTCGATCCGAGTGATGCCCGTCATCCGGGCGCGTCGTCGCCGCGGCCGCAACTGCGCTGTTTACGCTGGTCGTGTGCGTTGCTCTCGTTCGACGCCGCTCATATTAGCTGTTGACAATGATTGTCATGATTGGGCAAGGTTCAAGCATGCGCCGTTCCCGATTCATCCCCGCAGCCCTAGCCGGACTCGCCGCGGCCGCCGCCCTCGCCGCCTGCGGCTCCGGAAGCGACGACCCCGCCGCCGACGGCGAGATCAGCGTCGTCACCGCCTTCTACCCCCTCACCTTCGCCACCGAGCGCGTCGGCGCCGACCACGTCGAGGTCACCAACCTGACCCCCGCCGGCCAGGAGCCCCACGACCTCGAACTCTCGCCCTCCGACATCGCCGCCATCGAGGAGGCCGACTACGTCGTCTACCTCAAGGGCTTCATCCCCGAACTCGACTCCGCCGTCGAGCAGTACGCCGCCGACAAGTCCCTCGACGTCCTCACCGCCGTCGACACCCTCGGCTACGACTCCACCCAGGTCTTCGAGGACGACCACGCCGAAGACGAGCACACCGACGAGGCCTCCGCCTCCGAGGAAGAGGACCACGAGCACGACGAGGAACTCGAAGGCGTCGACCCGCACGTCTGGCTCGACCCGATGCGCTACGGCCAGATCGGCACCGCCATCGCCGACGGCCTCGCCGGCCTCGACGAGACCAACGCCGCCGACTACACGGCCGCCGCCGAAGCCTTCAGCGCCGACCTCACCGACCTCGACGCCGAGTTCACCGACGGCCTCGCCGCCCGCCACTCCGACGCGATCGTCACCTCCCACGCCGCCTTCGGCTACCTCGCCGACCGCTACGGCCTCTCCCAGGTCGCCATCTCCGGCCTCAGCCCCGACCAGGAGCCCGACACCCAGCGCATGGCCGAAGTCGCCGAATACGTCCAGACCAACGCCGTCACCACGATCTTCTTCGAGACCCTCGTCTCGCCCGACATCGCCGACACGCTCGCGGCCGAGACCGGCGCCCAGACCGCCGTCCTCAACCCGCTCGAAGGCCTCACCGACGAGCAGACCGACGACGGCGCCGACTACTTCAGTGTGATGCGGGAGAACCTGGCCGCGTTGCAGACCGCCCTCGGCGCGGCATAAGGCAGCATTGCCCCATGCCCGTTCTCAACGTCCGCGGTGCGACCGTCTCCTACGGCGGTCGCGCCGTCGTCCGCGGCGTGGACCTCACCGTCGAACCCGGAGAAGCCGTGGCCCTCATGGGCGCCAACGGCTCCGGGAAGTCCACCCTCATCAAGGCCGTCGCCGGACTCGTCCCGCTCACCGGCGGCTCCATCGAACTCTTCGGCGCCCCGCAGAAACGCTTCCGCGACTGGAAGCGCATCGGCTACGTCCCCCAGCGCACCGGCGCCGCCTCCGGCGTCCCCTCCACCGCCGCCGAGGTCGTCTCCCAAGGCCGCCTCGCCCACCGCCTCCTCGGCATGCCCGCCCGGCGCGCCGACCGCGACTCGGTGGCCCGCAGCCTCAAGGAGGTCGGCCTCACCGAGCACGCCCACTGCTCCGTCGACACCCTCTCCGGCGGCCAGCAGCAGCGCGTCCTCATCGCCCGCGCCCTCGCCACCGAACCCGAACTCCTGATCATGGACGAACCGACCGTGGGCGTCGACGCCGAGACCCAGGCCGCGCTCGCCGCGGTCGTCGCCGACCGCATCGACGCCGGATGCGCCGTCCTCCTCGTCACCCACGAACTCGGGCCGCTCACCGACCGCCTCGACCGCGCCGTGGTCCTCGCCGACGGGAAAGTCGTCCACGACGGCGCGCCCCCGCGCCCCGTCGGCGAACACGCCGACCCCCACCACCAGCACGTTCACCCGCACGCCAACGGCGACAGCGCCGACGAGGACTTCTGGGGAGGCAGGTAATGGACCAGGGGATCCTCCAGTACTTCGAATACGAGTTCATGCAGCGCGCCCTCATCAGCGCGCTCGTCGTCGGCCTCTGCGCCCCCGCCGTCGGCGTCTTCCTCGTCCAGAAGCGCCTCGCGCTCATCGGCGACGGCCTCGGCCACATCGCCCTCACCGGCGTCGCCATCGGCTTCATCACCGGCGCCTCGCCCATGTGGACGACCCTCGCCGTCACCGTCGCCGCCTCGGTCGTCATGGAGATCCTCCGCAGCCACTCCAAGACCTCCGGCGACGTGGCCCTCGCCATGATGTTCTACGGCGGCATCGCCGGCGGCGTCTACCTCACCGGCATCGCCTCCGACAAAGGCGTGGCCAACCTCCAGCAGTACCTGTTCGGCTCGCTCCTGACCGCCGGCTGGGACGAGGTCTGGACCATCGCAATCGGCGGCGCGATCGTCGCGATCCTCATGCTCGTGCTCCGGCCCTGGCTCACCGCGATCTGCGCCGACGAGCAGTACGCGCGCGTCTCCGGCCTGCCCGTCTCCGCGCTCAACCTGCTGCTCCTGATCACCACCGCCGTCACCGTCTCGGTCTCGATGCGCGCGGTCGGCCTGCTCCTCGTGAGCGCCCTCCTCGTCATCCCCGTCGTGACCGTCCAGCAGTTCACCCGCTCCTTCAAGACCACCATGTTCACCGCGATGGGCGCGGGCCTCCTCATCGCCGGCACCGGCGTGCTCGCCTCCGCCGCGAAGGACGTCCCGCCCGGCTCCACGATCGTGCTCATCGGCGTCGCCGTCTTCGTCGTCACCGCCGTCCTCGCCGCCCTGTTCCGCCGCCTGCGCCGCACCCGGCGCGGCCACCTCCCGCCCGAAGGCGAGCCGCTCGAGGTCGAACTGCCCGCCACGAACGCATGACGGAAGCGGGACCCGCGCCACCTGGACCCGCAAGCGGCCCCGCGACGCGATATTTTTGCGGGGTGCGGACCGAGACCGAGCCAACCGAAGCCCCAGCCGACTACGAAGCGGCCGGGGAGCTCCTACGCGCCCTCGCCGCGCCACTGCGCATCGCCATCGTCATGGAACTGGCCGCCGGGCCGAAGTACGTGCACCAGATCGTCGAGACCCTCGGCGTCACCCAACCCCTGGTCTCGCAGCATTTGCGGGTCCTGCGGGGAGCGGGTATCGTGCGCGGCACCAGGTCGGGCCGCGAAATCTCCTACTCGCTCATCGACGACCACATCGCGCACATCGTCACCGACGCCGTCCACCACGCCCGAGAGGAACGCTAGTGGCCACGAAGCCTCCGGCCGAGAACATGGCCAGGTCCACCAAGCAGCGGACCGCGATCCTCGAACTGCTCGAACACGACGACGCCTTCCGCAGCGCCCAGGACCTCCACGCGATCCTGCGCGAAGCCGGGTCCAAGATCGGCCTCACCACCGTCTACCGCACCCTCCAGGCCTTCGCCGAGGCCGACATCGTCGACGTCATGCGCCTGCCCGGCG
Source organism: uncultured Actinomycetota bacterium (assembly GCA_963740955.1). Lineage (GTDB taxonomy): Bacteria > Actinomycetota > Actinomycetes > Mycobacteriales > Micromonosporaceae > Glycomyces. Next base: position 105,392 of record CAVUGC010000019.1, on the reverse strand, counting down.
GCGACCACCTCTACCGCCTCTGCTCCGCCGAGGAACACCACCACCACCTCGTGTGCCGCTCCTGCGGCAAGACCGTCGAGGTCGCCGGTCCCACCGTCGAACGCTGGGCCAACAAGGTCGCCGCCGACCACGGCTTCACCGACGTCGGACACACGCTCGAACTCCACGGCCTCTGCGCCGAATGCGCCAAGTAGGGTTGGGCGCCGTGCTGGTTGTATATCGTTTCGCCGTAAGCGAAGGCGAGACGGCGACCTTCTCGCGCGACGCCGAGACCGCGCTCGCCGCGCTGGCCTCCTGCGACGGGTACCTGCGCGGCGGCCTCGGCCGCGCGCTCGACTCGTTCGGCGACGCCGAGGACGCCGTCTGGATGCTCTGGACCGAATGGAGCGACGTCGGCTCCTACCGCCGGTCCCTCTCGAACTTCCAGGTCAAGATGTCCACCCCCCTCCTGTCCCGGGCCCTCCCCGAAGCCTCCGGCTTCGAGGTCCTCGCCGAATGCGCCCCCGGCGGCGAACCCAAGCGCACCGGATCCGACCGCACCGACGACCCCGACGAGGCCCGCCGGGAGGCCTCCCGATGACCGACCGGCCGAACCCCGAAGGGCCCGAACAGGACCGGCAGTCCACCCCGCCTGTGGAGGTCTCGCCCGACTCGACGCCGCCGCTGCCGTCCGCGCTCGCCGAACCCGCCCCCGTGCCGGAGTCCCCGCCGCACCGCGAAGCGGTCCAGGCCGAGCCGCACACCTCGGTCGAACCGGTCGCCGAGACCGCGACCGGCGAATACGCGCGGCCCGCCCAGAACGCACCCGAATTCGGCACGGGCCCCATCCCGATGGAACCCGAGCCGTCCGTGCCCGACCCGGTCTCGCCCGAGCCCGAAGCGCCGATCGCGCTCGCGCTCGCGCCGGAGACCGACGCGACGCTCGCGCTCCCGCCCACCACCAAAGAGGTCGAGCCGCCGCCCGTGCCCTCGGCCCCGCCACCGCCGCCCACGGGCGTGCCGGTCCCGTTCGCGGCCCCGCCCACCGGGCACTCCAGGAACTTCGGCCTGAAACTCGGCCTCGGCATCGGCGGCGGCGGGTTCGCCGTCGTCGCGATCGCCGTCGCCGTGGTCGTCGCCTTCGTCGTGTTCGCGAACTCGATCACCGACAAGGTCGAGGGCACCGCCGAGGAGTTCGTCGGCGCGGTCGCCGACGACGACTGGGACACCGCCTATGCGATGCTCTGCGACACCTACCGGCAGCGCCCCGCCGATGACTACATCGACGAATGGCAGAGCTGGGACGCCGAGGGCGCCGAAGTCCAGCCGATGACCGCCAGCGACTCGCGGGTCAGGGTCGAATTCGACGACGGCACGGCGATCGAGCTGTACATCGAGGTCGAGCAATCGGCCGAGACGCTCAGCACGAGCGTCTGCGGCTGGGAGAACGCGACCGCTCAGTAACCCCCGTAAGGCGGCTGCTGTTGCTGATACCCCTGCCGGGGCGGTTGCGGCGACGGGTAGCCCTGCGGGGGTTGCTGCTGCGGGTGGCCCTGCGGCGGTGCCTGGTACTGCTGCTGCATCGGATATCCCTGCGGCGCAACCGGACCCGCGGTCCCCGGGCCGACCTGCCGGTAGACCAGGACCGTCTGCCTTCCCGGCGCCCAGGTCCGCACGCCCCGCAGGAACAGCATGATGTACGCGAGGATCGCGAGCAAGGTGACCGCGATGCCGGTTCCGAGCATGGTCATCGCGATCGGGAACAGCCGGCTCTTGTACTTCTCGCCGTCGAGGTCCATCGCCGCGAGACTGCCCTCGATGATCCAGGTCGCCGCGGCGAGGACCACCAGACCGACCCAGATCGGGGTGAACACGCGCACCCAGAACCGGCCGCGTTGCAGGCCGACCGCCGAGATGATCGCGAGGATCGCGAGCACGGCGAAGGCGACCGCCCCGAGGACGCCGAGCAGCATCAGGTCGGACTCCATGTAGTACTCGAACGCGGTCGAGACGCCTAGCCACGTCTCCCCGTTCTCCTGGTACTCGAGGAATCCGACGTCGGCGTACTGCAGGCCGATCCAGATCCACACCAGCGGCGCGATCGCCAGCACCCACAGCGCGAGCTGGACGACGCTGACCGAGCCCGGCTTCGATCTCCAGCCGTTCGGGATCGGTCTCGACCGCCACCGGCGCCATCCCCGGCCCCGGCGTGCCCTGGACCTGCACCTCGCCTCGCTGGACGCGGTGCATGAGGATCCAGTCCCGTGCCGACTTCGAGCACAGCAGGACCGTCAAGGTCCCGTAGAGCCCGCCGAGGACCACGCCGATGAGGAGCGGCAGCGGCGTCACTTCGATGACGCTGAGCCCGAACACGATGCCGCCTGCGGCGAGCACCAGCCCGAGGATCGCGCTCACCAGCGCCCAGATCCACGCCCAGCGCTTGCCGCGCGTGATCTGGATGGGCGTGATGATCGACTGGATCGTCGAGTACACGGCGAAGACCAGGCTGACCAGGCTCGATCGGGTTGAAGAGGTTCGCCATGCTCATGGCGGCGAACAGGTCTGCGACGGCGGCGACCGCCGCGAAGATCCACAGGATCACCTGGATCCCGGTGATGCTGGCGGGCTTGGCCATGCCGAGGTCGAGCGGCAGCTGTCCGGGGATCGGCTGGTCCGGGTTGTGCTGCATCGGCCCGTACGCGCCGCCGGGCCCGGCACGCTGCGGCCGCCGGCGGTCGACGCTGGAGATGCGTCCGGTCGGGCGGGGGCGGCGGAAGTTGCTTGTAGGACATTGCCTGCCTTGAGGATCAGTACTGCGGCGGGTACGGAGGCTGCTGCTGCGACTGCTGCGGCGGATACCCGGGCTGCTGCTGGTACTGCTGCTGCGGTTGGCCGTACGGGCCGGGCTGCGGCGGGGCCTGCGGGCCGCCCATCGGGACGACCATGATGAGCGCGGTCGCGGGCTTCACCGGCGTCCACGCGCGAACGCCGGGCACGAACATGAGGATGAGGATCACCAGCGCCAGGACGACTCGCCCGATGCCCCAGCCGAACGCGGGCACGACCGGGTTCATCTGGCCCGGCAGGGGCGGCCGGGCGTAGGCCCCGTCCAGGTAGCCGAGGATCACGAACACCAGCATCAGGCCGTAGGCGAGCACGGTCAGGATCGACCAGACGATGCCGAAGATCCGGCCGCCCGCCTTGCCCTTGGTGAGCAGCGGAGCCGTGATCACAGCGCAGATGAGGATGGTCGCCTGGATGACGAGGATGACGCCCGAGGGCAGACCGGCGCCGTAGAAGAAGGCGTCGAACAAGGAGTACGTGTACTCCGACATGGCGATGGCGACGCGGATCGCGTTGTAGATGCTCCAGGCGCACAGAGCGGCCAGGAGCCAGACCGCGACGACCGCGAACGTCGCCGAACCGGGCCGGGTCTCCGGGCGCTGCGGCTCGGCCGCGCCGGATGGCGCCGGGCCCTGCTGGAAGCCTCCCGCCATCCCGCCCATGCCGGGCGCGCCCATGCCCCCGGGGACCTGCACCTCCCCTCTCTGGATGCGGTGCATGAGGATCCACTGCCTGCGGACTTGGAGCACAGGAGTCCCAGGAGCGTGCCGTAGAGCCCGGCGAGCGCGAAGCCGACCAGGAGCATGATGCCGCCGCCGGTGTCGACGTAGATGATCCCGAAGACGATCCGGCGACGGCGCTCAGAGCGAGGCCGATGATCGCGGTCATGAGCGTCCAGATCCACGCCCAGCGCTTGCCGCGCGAGATGTGCACGCCGCCCGCGATCGACTGGATCGTGGAGTACACGGCGAAGCCCAGGCCGATGAGGCTGAGCGGATGGAAGTAGTTGACCATGCTGATGGCCGAGGCCAGGTCGCCGAGCGCGCTGAGCGTCAGGAAGATCCACAGGATGGCCTGGATGCCGGTGATGGTGCCGGGTTTGCTCATCGACATCTGGGGCAGCATCCCCGGGACGGGCTGCTCGGGGGAGTGCTGCATCGGTCCGTACGCGCCGGCCGGTCCCATCTGCTGCGGCGGGGGGCGGCTGCGGCTGGTATTGGAGGTGCATCCGGTCCGGGGGCGGGGGCGGCATGGTCATGCGGGGGCATTCCTCATAATCAGGGGCATCGGTAGCGGTCACCTTACCGGACGTGGCTCAATGGGACGGTGCGCGCCGGATCGTGTGGATTCGGGCGCGTCAGGAGGAAGCCGAAGGCCCGCAAGCGCTTCGCGTCCCTGTTCGTACTGAGGGTCGTTTTCACGAGATCCCGGGATGCGGCGGTTTGCTAGTCTGACTGACGCCGAACGACCTCCGAGTGGAACCAGGACGCGCCGTGGCTGAGACAACGCCCACTTCCCATACCTTCCAAGTGGACCTGCGCGGCCTGGTGGACCTCCTGTCCCATCACCTGTACTCCTCGCCGAAGGTCTACGTCCGCGAGCTGCTGCAGAACGCCGTGGACGCCATCACGGCCCGCCGCCTCGTCGACCCCGAGTTCGACCGCGCCCGCGGCGAAGGCGCGTCCTGCGAGGTCCGCATCGTCGCCGACGGCAAGCGGCTCCGCATCACCGATCCCGGTGTGGGACTGACCCTCGAAGAGGTCCACAAGCTCCTCGCGACCATCGGCGGCTCTTCCAAACGGGACGAGGAGATCGAGGGCGCGCGCCGGGACTTCCTGGGGCAGTTCGGGATCGGGCTGCTCGCCTGCTTCACCGTCGCCTCGGTCATCACCGTGACCTCGCGCTCGGCGAAGGACCCGGCGGCGCCGGCGGTCCGCTGGGCCGCCCGCGACGACGGCTCCTACACCGTCACGGAGGTCCCGCAGGCCGAGCACCCGGAGCCGGGCACCACCGTCGAGCTCGTCGCCCGCCGCGGCGAGGACTGGCTGCAGCCCAAGCGGGTCGCCGACCTCGCCCGCGAGTACGGCTCGCTGCTGCCGGTGGACATCACCGTCTCCGACGGCGGCACGCCCGTCACCGTCACGGACACACCGCCGCTGTGGGAGCGGCGGCACCCGACGGCCACGGCCCGCCGCCTCGCCCTGAACACCTACTGCGACGCCGTGATGGGCTTCTCGCCGCTCGACGTGATCGACCTCGACGTGCCGCTCGCGGGCATCAAGGGCGTCGCGTTCGTCCTCCCGCACGCCACCTCGCCCTCGGCCCGCCCCGCGCACCGCGTGCACCTCAAGCGGATGCTGCTGACCGACACCGCGGACAACCTGGTCCCCGAGTGGGCCTTCTTCGTGCGCTGCGTGATCGACACCGATGCCCTGCGCCCCACCGCCTCCCGCGAGTCCCTCTACGACGACGAGGCCCTCGCGGTCGCCCGCGACGCGATCGGCGCGCAGATCCGCGAGTGGATCTCCCGCCTCGCCGCCGAGGACCCCACCCGCCTGGAGGCCTTCCTCGCCGTGCACGAGCTCGGCGTCAAGGCCCTCGCGCGCCACGACGCCGACCTCCTCGCCGCGATGCTGCCGTGGCTGCGGTTCGAGACCACCGCCGGCCACCTGAACCTCCCCGACTTCGCCCGCGCCTACCAGCCGATCTACCTGGCCGGCACCGTGGACGAGTACCGGCAGGTCGCCCCGATCGCCGCCGCCCAGGGCATCGGCGTCGTCAACGGCGGCTACACCTACGACGCCGAGCTCGTGCAAGCCCTGCCGCGCCTGGACCCGCAGGTCAAGGTCGAGACCCTCCAGCCCGGGGTCATCTCCGCCAGCCTCGACCCGCTCGAGGCCCGGGCCGAACTCGCCCTCCAGGCCTTCCTCAACACCGCCCGCGCCCGATTGGATACTGTGGACGTGGACGTGGTGGTCCGCGAGTTCAACCCCGTCTCCGTACCCGCCCTCCTCCTCGACGACCGCGAGGCCCGCCGCGAACGCCAACGGGCCGAAGCCGAAGCCGAGGCCGACGACCTGTGGGGCGGCATCCTCGCCTCCCTCAAACAACATGCGCCGCGAGCCCAGCTCGTCCTCAACCACCGCAACCCCACCGTCCGCCGCATCAGCGCCATCGGCGACCCCGAACTCGCGGGAACGGCTGTCGAGACCCTCTACGGGCAGGCGCTCCTGATGAGTCACCGGCCGCTGCGCAGCGCCGACACCGCCCTCCTCAACCGTTCCTTCATGAACCTGCTGGAACACATCACGAAAGAATGAGCCGCCCGCGCAACCGGCTCACTCCTCATATGGACAGTTAAGGACTGGTATGGCCACTCCCGACCCCGACGAGATCTGGCGACTGCTCAACGAGGCCCGCTTCGAAGAGGCCAGTGAGGCGAAGGTCGCGGCCCTCGAACGAGCGGTCGAGGCCGCCGACGCCGTCGGCGACCCCGAGCTGACCAACTACGCGCTCAACGGCCTCGTCGACGCCTACGAGTTCTCCCGCGACTCGACCCGGCTCCTCGTCCCCTTCGCGAGGCTCCTGCGCGCCTTCGACAGCCAGCCCGAGCACTTCGACGCCTACCTGACCCGCTCCCTGTACTGGACGTTCAAGTGGATCGTCGACAAGATGATCGAGCAGCCCGACGTCCCGCTCGAATCCATCGAGCACTGGCTCGAGGAGATGCGCCGCCGCTACGCCGAAGCCGGCTTCTCGATGCACGCCCCCGCCGCCTACGAGATGCAGCTGGCCTACCACGTGGGCGACTACGACCGCGTCGCCGCCGCGATCGAGGCCCTCGGCGAGGCCGAGGAGGACGACATGTCCGACTGCACCGCCTGCCAGTACACCTCCTTGGCCACCATCGTGTTCTACGCCGAGGAGAACGCCGCCGACGCGGCCATGGAGATGCTCGAACCGGTCCTCTCCGGCGAGCAGACCTGCGCCCACGAACCCCACTACGGCCTCGCGCTCTCCCTCCTGCCCCTGGTCGAACTCGGCCGCATCGACGAGGCCCGCGCCAACCACCTGCGCGGCTACCAGATGTGCAAGGGCAAAGAGGACATGGTCCCGATGATCGCCCTCCACGTCGAGTTCTGCGCCCTCACCGGCAACGAGCACCGCGCCGTCGAGATCCTCGCCGACCACGCCCGCTTCTACGACCTCGACCTCGGCGTGCGCGACCGCCAGCGCCTCATGGAGGTCACCGTCCTCACCTGCCGCCGCCTCAAGGCCATCGGCTTCGCCGACAACCCGATGCCCGGCCCCGGCGCAGTGGCGGACGGCGGCGCAAACTGGACGGCCGTCTCCCTCCACGACTGGGCCGAGGCCGAGCGGGTCGCCATCTGCGCCCGCTTCGACGCCCGCAACGGCAACGACCACCACTCGGCCATGTCCGGGTGCGTCATCGAATCCACGCCCTACGACAAGCCGGTGCACCTGGGCCTCAAGGAGCCCAAGCCCAAGCAGGCGGCCCTGGCCCCCGTCCCCGGCCAGGTCGAGGGGCCCGACCTGGACGCCGCGATCGACGCCGCCTACGCCGCGTACGACGACTGCTCGCCCGACACCTGGAAGGCCTGGCTGCATGTGGGCGCCATCGCCGAGGCGCTCGGCATCGAGCTCATCGCCGAGCACCGCGCCGAGATCGCCCACGCCGAGTCCGCCCAGTCCGACGACCCCGCGGTGATCGTCGACGGGCTGCGCCGCGCCATCGAGCTGTTCGGCCTCGCCGGGCAGCCCGGCCGCGCCCTCGTCGCCGAGGCGTTCCTCCTCATCCACCGCGCCGAGGCCGAGCCCGTGGAGGTGCTCGCCGCGACCCGCCGCGTCGCCGAGACCGCCCGGACCCTGCGCGAGGCCGCGAGCATCGACGACCGCAGCTTCCACAGCTCGCAGGCGCTCGCGCTCCGCGCCGAATACCTGGCGGCCCCAACCGATCCGGCGCCCGGACCTGGACGAGCGCGCCGAGCACCTGGAGGCCGAGCTCGCGGCCTTCTCCGACCGCCGCTACGCGCTCATCCGCCGCTGCGACCTCATCGACCTGCGCGCCCGCCTCGCCACCGACACCGACCTCAAGACCTGGCTCCTCACCGCGGGCCTCGACATCGCCCGCGCCGCCGAAGCCGGATGGGCCGTGGCCCGCGCCGCCGCCGACCTCGCCGACCAGGTGGACCTCGCCGGCGACTTCCAGCGGGCCTTCGCGATCACCGGCGAGGGCCTGGCCGCGCTCGGCGACGAACCGAGCCACATGATCGCCGCGAAGCTGCACCTCCAGGCCGCCGAGTTCTGCATGCGCCAAGGCGACCACTCGTCCACGTACGAGCACGCGCTGGCCGCGTCGGTGGCGTGCGACGCCGCCGGGCTCACCGTCCCGGGGGCCGTGGCCCGGCACCTCATGGGCGCGGCCCTGGTCGAGCTGGACCGGCGCGCCGAAGCGGTGCCGCTCATGGAGGCCGCGCTGGCGGACCTGCCCGACGCCGACCTGTGGCGGATCTGCAACCTGCGGTTCAACCTGGCCGAGTCCTACGACCGGATCGGGCGACACCAGGCAGGGCGTCGAGCACGGGCTCGCGGCGCTGGTCCTGATGGAGCAGGCCGGTGGCCGGGAGCACGCCGCGCTGTACGCGGACACGCTGTTCCTCACGGGGGAGCTGCTGGAGAAGCTCGGGGAGCACGAGCACGCCTTGGAGGTGTACACGAAGGCGGTCGCGGCGACCGAGGACGGGGAGCTCACCTCGTGGGCCCGCGTGAGCCGCGCCCGCGCCTGGCTGCTGCGCACGCTCATGGGCGACGCCGCGTTCGGGGAGGGCTTGCAGACGATGGCGAAGGTCGCGGCCCGGCTCCAGGCCGCCCGCCATGACGCCGAGGAGCCCGAGCCCGTGCGCGAGGCGGCCCGGTTCGAGCTCGGCGAGACGTACCGGCAGCACGCGCAGTTGACGTTCCAGTTCCTGGAGAGCCAGGCCGGCGCGCAGGGCCTGCATCGGGACGAGGCGGAGCCGGTGCTCGACCTCCAGCGCCGGGCGCTCGGCGTGTTCCGGGAGGGCCCGCTGCTGCTGGAACGCGCGAGTCTGACCGCGCACCAGACGATGTGGCTGCTGTCGGAGCTCGGTGACGCGCAGGGCGCGATCGAGGTGGGGGAGGACGCGTTGAGCTGGCTCACCGCGCCGGAATCGGCCGAGGCCAGGGAGGGTTTCGAGCAGCATCTCGCCGATCTGCGCCAGGCCCAGAACTGAGGCGCGGGCCGCTGGTTCGGCCGAGGTCCGGAGCTTGAGGGAGGCGACTCGCGGCGCGGGGTGCGGAGAGCCTTGGGGCGGCTGCGAGGTACGCTTGCTCACTGGCGGAGGCGTGCTTCTGGTACGCACCGTGTCGGGCTCCAGGTGTGAAAACCGGGTCGACAACGGGCCGCCGCTCGAACAATCTGTTCTGAGAGAACTTATCCGCAGTCTCACCGACCGCCAGCCGGATCGAGAGGAATCATCGTGTCCCAAGATCGCACCGAAGCGCTCATCAGCCTGTCCAAGCGCCGCGGCTTCGTCTTCCCCAGTTCGGAGATCTACGGAGGCACCCGCTCCGCTTGGGACTACGGCCCGCTCGGTGTCGAGCTGAAGGAGAACATCCGCCGCGAGTGGTGGAACGCGATGGTGCGCGAGCGCGACGACGTGGTCGGCCTCGACTCGGCCGTGGTCCTCAACCCCCAGGTGTGGGTCGCCAGCGGCCACCTCGAGGAGTTCACGGACCCGCTCACCGAGTGCCAGTCCTGCCACAAGCGCTTCCGCGCCGACCACCTGGTCGAGGCCTACCAGGAGAAGCACGACGGGCGCGAGCCCGAGGGCGGCCTCGCCGACCTCACGTGCCCGCACTGCGGCGCCCGCGGCTCCTTCACCGAGCCGCGCATGTTCAACGGCATGATGAAGACCTTCCTCGGCGCCACCGAGGACTCCGAGAACACGCACTACCTGCGCCCGGAGACCGCCCAGGGCATCTTCGTGAACTTCACGAACGTGATGACCGCGTCGCGGCGCAAGCCCCCGTTCGGCATCGCGCAGACCGGCAAGTCGTTCCGCAACGAGATCACGCCGGGCAACTTCATCTTCCGCACCCGCGAGTTCGAGCAGATGGAGATGGAGTTCTTCGTCGAGCCGGGCACCGACGAGGAATGGCACGAGTACTGGCTCCAGACCCGCTGGGACTGGTACCTCGACCTCGGCCTCAAAGAGTCGAACCTGCGCCGCTACGAGCACCCGAAGGACAAGCTCTCCCACTACTCGAAGCGCACCGTCGACATCGAGTACCGCTTCCAGTTCGCGGGCAGCGAGTTCGGCGAGCTCGAGGGCATCGCCAACCGCACCGACTTCGACCTGTCGACGCACTCGAAGCACTCGGGCGCCGACCTGTCGTACTTCGACCAGGCCAAGGGCGAGCGCTGGACGCCGTACGTGATCGAGCCCGCGGCGGGCCTGACCCGCTCGGTGCTGGCGTTCCTCATCGAGGCCTACGACGTGGACGAGGCCCCGAACACCAAGGGCGGCGTCGACAAGCGCACGGTGCTCCGCTTCGACCCGCGCCTGGCGCCGGTCAAGGCCGCGGTGCTGCCGCTGAGCCGCAACGAGGACCTCTCGCCGAAGGCGAAGGACCTCGCCGCGATGCTGCGCAAGCGCTGGAACGTCGACTTCGACGACGCGGGCGCGATCGGGCGCCGCTACCGCCGCGCCGACGAGATCGGCACGCCCTACTGCATCACCGTGGACTTCGACACCCTCGAGGACCAGGCCGTGACCATTCGCGACCGCGACTCGATGAAGCAGGAGCGCGTCGCGATCGACCAGGTCGAGCGCTTCCTGCTCGAGCGCCTTTAGCTTCTCAGTACCGGCTGGGGCCGATCTCGATCCGATCGAGGTCGGCCCCTTCGGGTATCCACTCCTCGAGCAGGTCGAAGTACTGGTCCGACTCGCCTTCGGGCAGCGTGCGGAACGAGCCGTCGTACCCGAACGGGACGGTGTTGACCGGCAGCCCGCCGATCAGCCGCCCTTCGCCGTCGCGGAACAGCACCGAGATCTGCACGTCGGTGACCTCGGGGGCATCGGACAGGAAGTGCACCCGGTATCCGTCCGGGCTCGCGAGCGGCTCGGTCCCGGCGAGTTCGAACCGCGGCAGCGGGTCCACGGGGATCGCCATCGATTCCACGGCGGTCTCCCATGCCTCCTCCGGATAGAGCATGGAGGGCTCCGCCGACTCCAGCGACAGGTCCTCCAGAGCGATGCCGTCCATCTCGACGGTGGACACGTAGCCGACCGCCGCGGTCGAACGCGGCGGGATCGAGCCGATGTACATCTGGTCCAGCTCCAGCGGATAGCCCCGCTCGGTCTCACCTTGGATCGACAGCCCGCCGGGGATGAGCTCGCCGTCGTGCGGATTGCGGACGATCGCGGCGGCGAGCGTCCACTCCGTGCCGCTCGCGTCGGTGATCCTGCTGAAGCCGTACTCGAGGATCTCGAGCTCGACCGGCTCCTCGGAGAACTCCGCGGCGTCGGTGTACGTGGTCGGCCCGGACGGCAGCTCCTCGACCGCGGTGACGGCCGCGTCGGTCTTCGGGCGGTGCTCGACGGCGGCGATGAGCGCAACCGTGGAGACGACGAGCGCGATGACGAACGGGAGGCGCGGCAACAGGTCTGCCCGCAGGTTCGCTCGGGTGGCCGTGTCCCGCAGCGCGCGTGCGGAGCGCCTGATCAACCGGTTCGAGGGCATAAGGGTCCTAGCTCTGAACGCTACACTTTGCCCGATAGAGCAGAGCTGTGCTCAACGCAACGGTAGCAGTCGAGCGACGGGAGCCAAGGTGTCCGAAGCCGCCTCGCCGCACCGGTGGGGCGAGGAGCACGAGATCGACCTCGGGGCCGTCGGCGAGAGCGCACCGGCTCCGGACCCCGCTCCCTCGCCGCGCCGCCGGTTTCCGCGGATCCACAACGCCGCCTTGGCCTATGCCGCCATCGCGATCGCCCTGGCCGCCGCGGTGGTGACCGTCGTGAAGTGGTCGCCGCTCCATCGGCCCCTCGCCGAGGCCGCCGTCGCATCGTTCCTGCAGGCCGTGCGCGACGGCGATGTGGAGGGCGCGCTCGCCCACACCGACCAGAAGGACGCCTCGGGTCCGTACCTGGTCCCCGAGGCCCTCGACCCGAACTGGGAGGTCGTCACCGTCGCCCAGGTCGACTACGACGAGCTCCGACCCGACATGGCAGTGGCCCAGGTCTATGCCGAGATCGAGGCCGAGGACGGCTCGCGGATCGGCCACCGCTACCGCGTGGAGATCGAGCGCGGCGAAGCGGTGATCAAGGAGGCGATGACCGCGACGGACGCGTGGGGCGCCCTCGAATACCTCGACATGAACGGCGTCCGCATCGATATCGACCCGGAGGCCGGCCTCGTGAGCATCCTGCTGCTGCCGGGACGCTACGAGTTCTACCCCGACCTTCCCTCCACGATGGACCTGGAAGGCGGCGACGCGATGCTCGTGCTCGGGAACCGGTACCTCGCACTGGGCTCCGACACCGCCGACGAATGGCTGCCCGCGCCGCGGCTGCTGATGTCCGCGGAAGGCGAGGACGCCGTGAACGCCGCCTTGCGCGCCCATTACGACGCCTGCGCCGCGGATCCCTCGGGTGACGGCTGCGCGCTTGCGTTCCCCATCGATGCCGAGCGCGACCTCGCGGTGGCGCCCGGCGCGGCATGGGAGATCACCGCCTACCCGGAGGTGCGGGCGGAACGGCTCTGGTTCGAGCACGGCACGGGTTTCGGGCTGCAGTCGGCAGTGCCGGGCGAGGCGCGGGTGCTGGCGGAGATCACCGAGGACGGCGAATCGCGCACGGCGCTGGTGAGCTGCCCGATCTGGGTGGACGGCCTCTACGCGACCCTCGACGACGAGGGCGGCGCGGCGATCAACCCCGGCCTAGGCCTGGCAGAAGAACGCTGCCGTTCGGTGATCGAGGTCGAGTGAGCGGCCGGGGCGCTAGTCGCTGTGGATGACGCAGCCGCAGTCGACCCAGGCGTGATCCGTCTGGTCGGTGTGCGTGATGGAGTAGTTGGCCCGGCTCTCCGACGCCCACAGGGCGGCGGGGCTGGCGGGCACTTCGGCCTGGGTCTCGGCTTCGAGGGCGGGCTCGCTCGCCTCGGCCGGGGCGGTCTCCAATTGCTGGACCATCGCTGTCATTGCTCCTTCGTTCTCTGAGTCAAACGCAGGAGGAGCTCACATGGTTCCGGGATTGAGAGCAGTCTCACAGCGCACTCGCAACGTCCACACTAGCGCCCCCTTGCGACGGTCGTATAACGCTTTCATTCCATGGAATCGCAAGAGGGCGCTGACCAGGGGCGCTGTTTGCCTGGTTTGTGATGATTATTACCAGGAAGCCTTGCGCAGACCGGGCAATTCGCCGCGGTGCGCCATCGCCCTGAGTCGGACACGCGACAGTCCGAATTTTCGATTGAAGCCCCGCGGGCGCCCGTCCACCGCGTCCCGATTGCGCAGCCGAGTGGGGGAGGAGTCCCGCGGCAGCCGTTGCAGCCGCCGCACGGCGTCTGCCCGGGTCTCGGGGTCGGTGTCCGGATGCGAGACCAGCCGCTTCAACTCGGCCCGCTCGCCGCGGTACCGGTCCACCAGGACCTCGCGCCGCCGCTGCTTCGCGATCGCGCTCTGCTTCGCCATTACCGGTCCTCCCTACTGAGCTTCTGATTCCGGGTCGTCACTAGCGTTCCTCCCTGAATTCGACGTGCCGACGCACGATCGGGTCGTACTTCTTGAGGACCATCCGGTCCGGGTCGTTGCGGCGGTTCTTGCGGGTCACGTACGTGTAGCCGGTCCCCGCGGTCGACCGCATCTTCACCACCGGACGGATGTCGTTGCTCTTGCCGGCCATCTCAGACCTTCCTTCCCCCGGCGCGCATCCGCTGCACCACCGCTTCGATGCCGTCGCGGTCGACCACCTTGATGCCCTTGGCCGACAGTCGAAGCCGCACGTGCCGCCCCTCGCTGGGCAGGTAGTACCGCTTGCTCTGCAAATTCACGTTCCATCGCCGCCGGGTCTTCTTCTTCGACCACGGCACGTTGTTGCCGAAGCCGGGACCGGCGCCGGTCACGTCGCATGTTCTGGACACGGTCGTCCTCCTCTCACGATCTTCAGTATAATGACAATCGTTTTCACTTAGATCGGAGGCCTCATGACCCAGCTCGCCCAACCCGGCGCATCAGTGTCACCAGCCGACCTGCGTCCGGCGCTGACCCTCCTGACCGGCTTCGCCCCCAAGGCGACACGCGAGGTCGCCGAACTGCTCACCCAGGCCGACCCGAGCCTGCTCGTCGTCACCCACGACCTCACCGGACTCCTCGACGACGGCACCGTCCGCCGCACCGTGCGCGACGGACGCGGCCCCATCGAAGACGAACGGATCACCCTCGAGCACGGCTGCATCGCCTGCACCGTGCGCGAGGACCTCCTCCCCGCGCTCGTGCGCCTGGCCCGATCCCGCGCCTGCGACATCGCCCTCGTGCTCCCGCCCTCGATCGAGCCCGAGACCGTCGCCGCCGCCTGCTCGTGGAGCCACGTCGACGGCGCACCCGTCACCGACGCGCTCCGCATCGACTCCGTCGTCGCCGTCTGCGACCCCGCCACCCTCCTCGAGACCCTCGACTCCGACCAGGACCTCGCCGACCGCCGCCTGCAGGCCGCCGACGACGACACCCGCTCGGTGGCCGACGTCGCCGCCCGCCAGATCGAATACGCCGACACCGTGCTCCTCTGGGCACCCGGCGCCGAACCGGACTTCGAGCACGCCCGCCTCGCCGTGCTGCTCCAGCGCCTCAACCCCTGGGCCCGCCACCTCGCGGTCGACCTGCCCGAACCGGGCCGGCTCTCCTCGCGCCTGCGCCGCAGCGGCGGCTTCGACCCCGAAGCGCCCGAGCCCTACGGCCGCGGCCTCGAGGGCTACGCCGTCGGATGCCATGAGCCCGAACCCGACTGCGGCGTCGTCGCCTCCCTCTACCGGGCCCGGCGACCCTTCCACCCCGAACGCTTCCACCAGGCCCTGCCCACCCTCGCCGGACGCACCCTCCGCGGACGCGGCCACCTGTGGCTCGCCGGACAGCCCGACCAGATCGTGGCCTGGGAGTCCAGCGGCGGCGGCGTCTCGATGGGCGACATGGGCCGCTGGCTCGCCGCGACCCCCGACGAGGAGTGGGACGAGTCGAGTCCGGAACGGCGCGTCAACGCCGACCTGCACTGGGACCCCGACTTCGGCGACCGCGAGATCCAACTCGCCTTCGTCGGCCTCCACTTCGCCGCCGACGAGATCACGGCCGTGCTCGACGCCTGCCTGCTCACCGACGCCGAACTCGCCGAAGGCGAACCCGCATGGCGGGAATACCACGACCCCTTCTCAGGTTGTTTCGAGAGCAAGGAGAGGAACCAGGAATGAAACAAGGTATCCACCCGAAATACGACTACGTCGTCTTCCGCGACCGCGGCGCCGACTTCGCCTTCCTCACCCGGTCCACGGTCAGCTCGGCCGAGACCGTCGAATGGGAGGACGGCAACACCTACCCGGTGATCGACGTCCAGATCTCCTCGGCCTCCCACCCGTTCTGGACCGGCAAGAGCCGCGTCCTGGACGACGAGGGCCGGGTCGCCAAGTTCTACAAGAAGTACGGCAAAGAACCGAAGTAACCGCCCGCGAATACGCGGCGCGGCGCCCCCGATCGCGGGGGACACGGACTAGGGCCTTTCCTGAAGGCCCTAATGGGGGACCTCCCGGCACCGGAGGTCCCCCTTTTCCGTGAGGTCGCCTTGCTTCGACCCGTGTTCATTTGATTTCATGGTTCTTGCTCCGGGGGGAACCGGTTTCGACCGTGTTCGGCTTTCCGTGCCCTTCTGCAACCCGACCCCGAAGGTTCCCGCCAGATGGACGACACCGCCTCCCCGTTCCCTCCCCGCGACGAACTCGCAGCGCAGCTGCCCGGCTACCGGCTCGACCCCGAGCCCATCAACGCCACCAACATGAGCCAGATCTACCTCGCCACCGACACCAAGCTGCACCACCGCAAAGTGGCCGTGAAGATCATGGCGGACTATCTGGCGCTGCACCCCGTCTACCGCAAGCGGTTCCTGCGCGAAATCCAGCTCATGGCGAGCCTCGAACACCCCAACATCATGTACGTCATCACGGCCGCCGCCGAGAACGGCGGCCTGCTGTACCTGGTCATGCCCCGCGCCGACCACGACCTGAAGACACTGCTCAAGGACGGCCGACTCGACCTGTCCAAGACCGCCGACGTGATCGCCCAGACCGCCAAAGCCCTCGACCACGCCCACGAACGGGGCGTGGTCCACCGCGACGTCAAACCCGGCAACATCCTCTTCGGGACCGACGGGCACGTCTACCTGACCGACTTCGGCGTCGCCAAGGACCGCTTCGGCGAAGACCTCACCGCCACCGGCGAATCCATCGGCACCCGCCGGTACACCGCCCCCGAAGTGTTCGACGCCGGCTCGAGCGACGCCGCGACGACCGACCCGCCCGCCGAGGCCCGCCTGCTCCCGTGCACCGCACGCGAGCGCTCAGGCGACGTCTACTCCCTCGGCGCCGTGCTCTACCACTGCCTCACCGGCCGCAGGCCCTTCGACCAGGCGGACGAGAACGGCGCCTTCGACGCGCAGCGCCGCGGCGACCTCGTGCCGGTAAGCGCGATCCGGGAGAAGATGCCCGCCGAGATCGACGCCGTGATCGCGAAGGCGATGCACCTGGACCCCGCCCAGCGCCACGGCAGCTGCGGCGAACTCGCCGTAGCGGTCACACAGGCGCTCGGCCTCGCCGAAGACGGTGCGGCGCTGCCGATCCTGCGCGACATCCAGGACCGGCTCCGCGCCGGCCGGGACCACACGACGGCCTACGCCCAAGCCATGCCTCCCACCGGCGCCGAACCGCCCACCTCGGCCGCGCAGACCCGGAACATGCTGCTCAGTACCCTGGCCGCGGTCCTCGCCGTCGCGCTGGCGGGCGGGCTGCTGCTGTACCAGCTCCTCGGCCCCGACGACGGCGACGGGGCCGCCGCCGGGGAGGACGCCGGGCGACGGTGACACGTCCGCAGTCCGCCGCGGAGTCGCCGACGGTGAATCTCGAGCCGCCATCGCCGACGGTGGAGCCGGTGACCGGCGACGAGCAGGTCGAGCGCCGACCCGCTCGAGGGCGAATGCCTCGACGACGACCCGGAGGACTACTTCGTCGTCGCGTGCGACTCGGAGGCCGCGGTCGAAGCTCGTCTTCAAGATCGTGTATGACCCGGAGGACCCGAACCCCGCGCAGCCGGAGCATGAGGACGCCGCTGGGAGGCCTGCCGGGGCGAAGGATCGACTTCGAATACGAGCTACCTACTGGCGGGACTCGTCTCGATGCGGAGGACCCCGAACGCGCGTGGAATCCCGAGGCCGACCAGATCTACTACATCATGTGCTACAGAGTCGTGAGCGTCGGCTGAGCCTGTGCGGTTCGCTTCGGCCTCCTCGAAGGGCTCGATGTCGTCGGGTGTGAGCGTCGTGCTCTGCAGCAGCGCTCGGATCAGGTTGTCGTTGAGCGCGTTGCCGAGCGGCTCGCCGAACACCTCGCTGCGGCGCAGGCCGTAGACGCGGTGCTTGTATCCCGGGGCCGACAACCGCTCGCGCACCGCGGCGACGACGCGGGCCACGGTCCGCTCGTTCCAGTCCCGGTCCTGCTGGCCGGGCAGCTTCTCCATGTCCTCGGCCACGCGTTTCCAGGCGACCGGCTGCGCATGCGCCAAGCCCCTGAGGTACCGCTGCGCGAGCGAGGCGATCACCAGCCGCTCCGTCCTGCTCAACTTGTGCACCACCGGGACCGAGGTCTCGTCCTCGGGCGTGGCCTCGCCGTCGGGGCGCCTGCCGCCGATCACGCGGACCTCGAGGAAATGGACTTCTTCGCGGGGATTGCCGATGTAGACGGGCGTGTAGGCGTCCTCGACCAGGCGTTCTTGTCCACTGAGGAGCATGGTGTCGCCGGGGAACAGCATCGGCAGGCGGCCCTCGTTGCGCATCGTCCACTCGCTGCCGTGGCAGATGAGGCGGCCGTGGCAGCGGCTGATCCGGTCGTCGTTCACGCCGAGGGGGATGTTCACGTTGTTCTCGTCGCGCCCGAAGAGCAGCTCGAACGGGCGCGGCGGCACCGCCCAGCCGAGGTGGGCCGAGAGCGCGAAGACCGTTCCGAGCGGCGGGTACGGCAGCGGATCCTCGCCGGCGGGCGCCTCCGGAACACCCGCGGCGAGGCTGCGCACCCACGGTGGGAGCACTTGCGGGTAGAAAGCCTGTTCCGTCATCGGAAACCGTCCTTTCGGGGAAGGTGGGGTTCGGTTCCCATTGTGCCGACACCAGGGGCGGGACCCCTCCCGCCGACGGTGGGTCAGCCGCCCGAGGAGTCGATCTCGGCGCCTTCGGGCACCGTGCAGTCGTCGCGGTCGTCCAGCCAGCCGTCGGGGAGGGTGACCTTGCCGGGGCTGTTGGTGCGCCCGCGCGGCTTGCCGATGGTCGACTCCGGGAACGGCGCGTCGGCGTCGAGCTTGCCGAGGAGGTCTTCGAGCTCGTTCAGCGTCCCGATCATCGACAGGGAGCGGCGCAGCTCGCCGCCGACCGGGAAGCCCTTGAGGTACCAGGCCACGTGCTTGCGGAACTCGCGGCAGCCGTGCTCCTCCGCGTCGATGTTGCGGCGCGCCTCGTAGGACTCGGCCCCGGCGAGCCATTCGACCAGCAGCGTCGCGTGCCGGAGCATGACCTTCGCGACCTCGCCGAGCGTCGGCATCCGCCGCTCGGTGCGCCCGTTGAAGCCCGCTTCCAGGTCGCCGAAGAGCCACGGCCGGCCCAGGCACCCGCGGCCGACCACGACGCCGTCGCAGCCGGTCTGCTCGACCATGCGCAGCGCGTCGTCGGCCTCCCAGACGTCGCCGTTGCCGAGGACCGGGATGTCCAGTCGCTCTTTGAGGGTCGCGATCGCGTCCCAGTCGGCGGTGCCCGAGTACCGCTCGGCGGCGGTGCGTCCGTGCAGCGCGACCCATGCGACGCCCGCGTCCTGGGCGATCCGGCCCGCCTCGAGGTAGGTGAGGTGGTCGTCGTCGATGCCCTTGCGCATCTTGACGGTGACGGGGATGTCGCGTGCGGCGGCCGTCTCGACCGCCGCGGTCACGATCTCGCGGAACAGCTGCCGTTTCCACGGGAGCGCCGAGCCGCCGCCGCGCCGGGTGACCTTGGGCACCGGGCAGCCGAAGTTGAGGTCGACGTGGTCGGCGAGGTCTTCGTCCACGACCATCTGCACGGCCTTGCGCATCCCGGCCGGGTCGACCCCGTAGAGCTGCAGGCTGCGGGTCTGCTCTTCGGGATCGAACTCGATCAGGCGCATCGTCTTCGGGTTGCGCTGGGTGAGCGCCACCGTCGTGATCATCTCGCACACGTAGATGCCCGCGCCCTGCTCGCGGCAGAGCTTGCGGAACGGCAGGTTCGTGATCCCGGCCATGGGGGCCAGGACGACGGGCGGGGACACGGGCTTCCCCGCGAGCGAGAGCGATGCGGTCACCGGTCGATTATCCCAGCCGCGTCCCGAACGACCAAAACCCGGCGGCGTGACCGCTGCCGCGCCGTCATCGCGGCGCCGCCGGACGCCGCACTCTTTCGGGTGACAGCGGCGACGCGGACCCTCGTTCTTGTCGCACCCGCGCGGGAGGATCGCCGCTACGGTCCCCAGGGTGGGTGGGGGTTTGTGGATGGCTTTGTCGCCGAACGAGCTCGAGGGCCGCCCGGCGATCGCCGGGCGGCCCTCGTTGCCGTTGATTCGCTATTCGAGGTCGACGGTGACCGACGATCCCCACGGCTTGCCGGCGACCTCGTAGGCCCCGCCGTAGGAGAAGCCGTCGCCGCCGACGGTCGCGCCGCTCGGGATCGACGCCTGGCCGTCCAGGTAGGCGTGGAGCTTCTGGCCCTCGTAGTCCGAGACCAGGACCACCGAGGCGGTCCCCTCGTAGCCCTTGGCGTTCAGCGCCGGGGTCTCCGAGGCGCACAGCGGGTCGGTCATGCGCGAGTCCGCGAGCTCCTTCGTGACCTCGCCGCCGGTGACCCAGCTGATCTTGGCCTCGCCGCGGCTCGTCGCGATGAACGCGCCGCTCTGAGCGCCCACGACCAGGCAGGTCGGGTTCGCGCCGACCTCGGTCGCAGCGGTCTCCTTGAGCGAGGCGTCGAGCTCATGCACGACGCCGTCGCTGGTCGCCACGGCCGAGGCGCCCTCGGTCGCGGCCACGTCGGCCACGCCGCCGTCGAAGTCGGTCGCCTCGCCGGCGGCCGCGTCGAGCGCGAACTCGGTCCCGTCGTAGTACTTGGCGGCCATGCCCTCGAGCGTCGAGGCGAGGTCGACGACCGCGGCCTGGCTCGAGCTCAGGTCGCCGACGATCGCGTAGCCTGCGGTCGCCACGTTGTCGCGCCCGGCCCCGTCCTCGACCGTGCTGCGCTGCACCGAGAGCGACCCGCTCGAGTTCGACCAGGCGTCGACCGAGGTCGGCGCGGTGAACGGGAGCGGGACGGTGCCGAGGACCTCGGCGGAGCCGAAGTGCCCCGCGTTCGGCAGGCCGGGGTAGGGCTCCGACCAGCTCGACTGGTACGAGCCCTTGGTGTCGCCCAAGGCGATCACCACGAGCCCGCCGGTCTGCGACTCGGGCGCCCAGGTGGTGACGAGCGCGAGCTCGTTGCCGTCCGTGAGCGCCACGTCGGTCGGGACCTGCCCGGCCGGCAGCTGGACGCACGTGCCGCCCTGCGCGCCGCTGATGCCGGCGGTGGCGATGATCCCCGAGGAGAACGCGATCACCGAGTGCGCGCTGACTTCCGCGCTCTGCTCGGGCCGCGCCATGGCGACGGGTTTGCCGAGGTCCGTGCCGAGTCCGGCGATGCAGTCGGCGGTCGGGCCCTCTTGGAGTTCGAGTTCGGGCTTGCCCTCTTCGGTGAACCGTCCGCCCGCGCGGGGCGTGAGGCCGATGCGCTCGTCGGTGGTCTCGACGGCGG
The DNA here is from genome assembly GCA_963740955.1 of uncultured Actinomycetota bacterium. Taxonomy (GTDB): domain Bacteria; phylum Actinomycetota; class Actinomycetes; order Mycobacteriales; family Micromonosporaceae; genus Glycomyces. The sequence goes on along the minus strand of CAVUGC010000019.1, from coordinate 84,447 downwards.
TCACGTGGTCGATCCCGGTCAGACCGGACTCGTCGGTGACGTAGCCGAGCTGGCCCTGGATGCTGCGGTCGGCCGCGCCGTCGAGCATCGGCTCGGTGGCGAGCGCGTCGCCGCTCGCGGCCGCGAGCTCTTCCGCGCCGTTCTCGCCGGCCTCGCCGTAGCGCCAGGAGAACCATTCGGCGGTGCCCACGGCGCCCGCGAGTTCGGTGTACCGCTCGGCGGTGAGCGCCTCGTCGGATCCGGGGCTCTCGTTCGCGTTGCCGTCGCCGCCCGGCTCGGTCGGCTCCCTCGGGGGCTCGGCGCCGAGCATGAGGACGATGCCGATGATCAGGCCCAACGTGATGAGGCCGCCGATGCCGTAGATGGCGTAGCGGACGCCGCGGTGCGTCGGCGGAGCGACGCGGACGGGGCTCGCGGCGGGCTCGGCCGGGGCCTCGGGCGCCTCTTCCCCGGCGCGCTGCGCGGGCACGACATCAGGCGTCTCAATGGTCGCGGCCGGCTCCTGGTAGCCCTGGTCGCCGTAGGCCGATTCGGGGAACGGCTGGTCGGTGTAGGAGGACTGGTCGCCGTACGCGGACTGCGGGGCGGCGAAAGCGCCCTGCTGGTCGGCGCCGCGGGCGGTGGAGCTGAACGCGTCCGAGCCCGAGCCGTACGGCGAGGCCGCCCGCTCTTCGTAGGAGGCCTGCTGCGGTACGGGCGGGAACGGGTCGGGCTGGTACTGCTGCGCCTGGTACTCCTCGCGGGCCTGCTGGGCCTCGGCTTGGAGGCGCTCGGCCTGGTACGGGTCGGACTGGTAGAGGTCCTGGCCGCCGGACTCGCCGCGGTACTGGGTCTGGGCGTAGACGTCGGCCTCGTACGGGTCGGAGCGGAGCTCGGGGAATTCGAGGCTCTCGCCGCCCTGCTCGGGCGAGGGCTGACGCGGCGCGTCATAGGTCGGCGGGTCGTATCCGGGAGCGGATGCCGGTGCGCCGTAAGGCGAAGCGGCCTGCTCGGAACGGAACGGCAGGTCGGCGGGGGCGCCCTGTGAAGGCCCGGCGGGCGGCGGCTCGGACGGCGCCTGGCCGGTTCCGGACCACGCGGCCGCGCCGTTGCTCAGGCCCCAGCCGGTCTGCGACTGCTGGTGCATCCAGTCCTGGCTCGATTTCGGCGGCCAGTCGGGGGCGTCGCCCCATTCGCCTTGCGCGGCAGGGTTGTGAGCGCCCGGCTCCGGCGCACCCTGCGGCCCGCCGTACTGCGGACCGGGCTGCTGCGGCACGTTCGGGGTCGCGTCGTCGAAGGCGCCCCATTCGCTGCGGCGCGACGGGGGGTCGAGGTCCTCGTAAGGCCCGGACTGGGGGGTCGGCTCGCCGTAGACGCCTCCGCCCGACGGCGGGCGGAGGAACCGCTCGGCCGCCGACGGTTCGTCGTCAGGTGGCGTGGAAGGCAGGTGGCCCACTCCGCGCGCGGTGATTCGGGGCGGATTGGTGGGTGTGGCCGCCGGTTCACTGGTGGGAGGCCAGGAGGGCGGCTGCTCGGGCGATGGGTCCGGCATGATAGGCGACTCTAGCCGATCGGACGGCGCAACCGTGAGGCGTGGTCGGGAAAGGTGCCGATGAAGCACATGGTACAGCGGCCGACCGGAATTGAAACTGCTCTGCGCCAAGGGATTCCGCGAACGAGATTCGAGACGTGACCTCCGCGACGCGTCCAAGGTGGCCGGACGATCACCGACCGTGCCGTTCCGGCTCCGGCCTTCTCGGCAGGGGCTCACACCGGAGGCGTCTGCGAGCGGGTTGTCATACGGACCGGGCAGAATGGGAGGCAGCGAGAAGAGGTGAACAGTGGCAGGGCGAATCCGGGACGCCGATATCCAGCTGGTGCGCGAGCGCGTGGACATCGCCGATGTCATCGGCGAGCGCGTCACCCTGCGCAACGCCGGCGGCGGCAACCTCAAGGGCCTCTGCCCGTTCCACGACGAGCGCTCCCCGAGCTTCAACGTCACCCCCGCGCGCGGCGTCTACCACTGCTTCGGCTGCGGCGTCGGCGGCGACGCCATCACCTTCCTCACCGAGCTCGACGGCCTCACCTTCGTGGAGGCGGTCGAACGCCTCGCCGGGAAGGCCGGGCTCAAGCTCACCTATGAGGACGTCGACGGCCGGGTCCAGCGCGGCCCTGCGGGCGCGCCGGGACTCAAGCAGCGCCTGCTCGAGGCCCACACCGCCGCCGCCGAGTTCTACACCGGCAAGCTCCTCTCACCTGAGGCGCTCACGGCCCGCCAGTTCCTCACGACCCGCGGCTTCGACCGGGACGCGGCCGCCACGTTCGGCTGCGGCTACGCCCCCGACTCGTGGGACGCCCTGTCGAAGCACCTGCGCGCCAAAGGCTTCACGGCCGAGGAGCTGACCACGGCCGGGCTCGCGAAGCCCTCGCGCACCGGCAGCCTCATCGACCGCTTCCGCCGCCGCCTGCTGTGGCCGATCCGCGACTCGTCGGGTTCGGTGATCGGCTTCGGCGCGAGGAAGCTCTTCGACGACGACCAGGGCCCCAAGTACCTCAACACCCCTGAGACCCCGCTGTACAAGAAGTCGCAGGTCCTCTACGGGATCGATCTGGCCCGCAAGGAGATCGCGAAGACCGGCCGGGTCGTGATCGTCGAGGGCTACACCGACGTCATGGCCTGCCACCTGGCGGGCGTCCCGATGGCGGTCGCCACCTGCGGCACGGCGTTCGGTCCCGAGCACATCCGCATCCTCCGCCGGTTCCTCTTCGACGCCGAGTCCGCAGACGGGCGCATCATCTTCACCTTCGACGGCGACGAGGCCGGCCAGCGGGCCGCGCTCAAGGCCTTCGACGAGGAGCAGCGCTTCGTCTCCCAGACGTACATCGCGGTCACGCCCGGCGGGCAGGACCCGTGCGAGCTGCGCCAGAGCGCGGGCGACGCGGCGGTGCGCGAGCTGATCGAGCGGCACACGCCGCTGGTGCAGTTCGCGCTGGAACGCGCGATCGCCAAGCACGACTTGGACACCGCCGAAGGGCGCCTGCACGCGACGCGCGCGATCGCGCCGCTCCTGGCCCGCGTGAAGGACCGCGGCCTGGTGGAGGAGTACCTGGGCGTCTACGCCGGGCGGCTCGGCAAGGAGAAGGCCGAGCTGCGCCGCGCGGTCCAGGGCGCGGCCGCGGGCCAGCAGCCCGAGGCCCCGGCCGGTCCCAAGCGCGAGGTGCGGTCGGACTCGACGCAGCTGCGCGCCCAGCGCGAAGTCCTCAAGGTCGCCCTGCAGCAGCCTCAGCTCGCCGGTCCCTACTTCGACGCGGTCGACGCCACGCCGTACACCGATCCGAACTACCGGGCGGTCCGCGAGGCCGTGGCGGCCGCGGGCGGCGCCGCCAAGGCCGCCGCCGGCCCGAACTGGATCGCGGCGGTCCAGAGCGCCTGCACCGAGATCGCCGCGGGCGCCCTGGTGAACGAGCTGGCGGTCGAGGAGCTCCGCCTGGCGGGCGAGCCCGACCAGCTGTACGTGCGCACCATCCTGGCCCGCATCCAGCGCCCGGTCGTCGAGTCCGAGGTCGCCGACCTCAAGCGCCGCCTCCAGCGCATCAACCCCAGCACCGACAAAGACGAGTACATGACGCTGTTCGGCCAGCTCATGGGCCTGGAACAACACGTGCGCTCCCTCCGCGACCAAGCCGCCAACGCGGTCGAATAGCGCAGGCTCACCAATTTGGTGCGCAACACGCAGTTTTATCTACATGCTCGACTCCTCGGCGTGGGTGCACCGGATCCTGAACGAATCGGTGCGCAGCCGGGTCGACGACCTTTGGCTCGCAAGTCGGGTCGCCACTTGCCAAATGGTGGTCGCGGAGGTCCTGAACAACGCCAACGACATGCGGTCCTACAAGTCGCTGCAGCACTCCCTGATCGCGGCAAGGTGGATGCCGGTGACCGAAGCGGCCATGGATCGCGCCTTGGAAGTCCACGCCGCTCTCGCAGACCGAGGTATGCATCGGCACTGCTCGCTGCCCGACCTGTTCATCGCCGCGACTGCTGAACTTGCGGGGGCCACCGTGCTGCACTACGACTCGGACTACGACCGGATCGCCGCGGTGACGGGCCAGGCGGCCGAGTGGGTCGCGCCCCGCGGGAGCCTCTGACCGGTCGTCCACGGCTCCGGCTCGGCCTGCGGGCCGGTCGATGCGGTCCATGGGCCGTCAGGCGTGGGCCGCGGTAGATCCCCTCGATATCTGAGACACGTTCTCGTTCTCGTGTTGTGATGCAGGCAATGGCGTTTTCCGTCTACCGGACGATTTGGGGGAGTCATGTCCCAACCGCCTGCTTCGCCGTCGCCGCCGGAACCGCAGCCGTACTACGCGCCGCCTTCCGGACCGCCGGAACCGCCGCCGTATTACCCGCCGCCGCCCGGCCCGCCCGCGCCGCCCGAAGGGCCGGTGCCGGGGCCGAGGGGGCCGTCCAAGACGATCTCGATCCTGGCCCTGGTCTTCGGTGGCGCGGCGCTGCTGATGAGCGTCATCCCGGTCGCGGGGATCTTCCTCGGCGGCCTGTTCGGCATCGCCGCGATCGTGCTCGGCATCATCGGCATCTTCATGTCCCACAGGCTGTTCGCGATCATCGGCATCGCGCTGGCCGTGGTGGGCCTGATCGTCGCGATCATCGTCTCCGTCGCGGTCGGCAGGAGCGCCGAGGAGTTCTTCGAGGACCTGCCGACGGACCACGAGACCGGGGAGGACCCGGGCGGTACCGGGGAGGAGTCGGAGGGCGAGAAGAAGGAGGACGAGGCCGTCGACGGGACCGATCCGGCCCTGCCGCTCACGGCCGGAACCGTGGTCGCCACCGGATCCTGGCAGGTCGGCTTCAGCAATGTCGTCCCCGACGCCACCGACGCCGTGATCGCGGAGAACGAGTTCAACACGCCTCCGCCGGAGGGCCACCAGTACTTCATGTTCCAGGTCGACGCCACGTTCGAGGGCGAAGGGTCCCGGTTCGCCTGGGACGACCTCATCTTCGGGGTCTACTTCGACAACGCCCTGCACACGGAGTACTGCGGCATCGTTCCCAACGACCTCCTCAGCGCCCCGGAGGTGTACGCGGACGGAGCCGCTTCAGGGAACGTCTGCGTCACCGTGCCGACCGCGGGCGTGGAGAAGGCCGTGCTCAGCGTCGAGGAGTACTGGGTGTCCGGTCCGCGGTTCTTCATCGCGACCAAGTGACGAGCCCGAACAGCAAGGAAGCCGCCCGCGAATCCGCGGGCGGCTTCCTTGCTGCTCTTGCTGGTGCTTGCGGGTCCTAGACCTTGGACGGGACCGGGTTGCGGAGGGGTTCGCCGTGGGCGTGGAGTTCGGTGAGGGCCTCGCGCCAGGACTGGATCAGGCCGGTCGCGTGGTAGGGGATGCCCTTCTCGATGCAGAACTCTTCGACGATCGGCTGGGCCTTCGCCAGGTGCACGCTCGGCATGCCCGGGAAGAGGTGGTGCTCGATCTGGTAGTTCAGGCCGCCGAGGGCGAAGTTCGTGAACCAGCCGCCCTTGACGTTGCGGGAGGTCAGCACCTGCTTGCGCAGGAAGTCCAGCTCGGTCTCGCCGACGAGGGTCGGCATGCCCTTGTGGTTCGGCGCGAAGACCGAGCCCATGTACAGGCCCCACACGGCCTTGTGCACGAGGATGAACACGACGGCCTTGCCGGGGGAGAGGACCAGGAAGATCGCGGTGAGGTACGCGGCCCAGTGGAGGGCGAGGAAGGCCGCTTCGGCGCCGCGGTTCTTGAGACCCGGCTTGAGGACCGACTTGATGCCCGACCAGTTGAGGTTGATGCCCTCGAGGGTGAGGATGGGGAAGAACAGCTGCGCCTGGTACTTGCCGAACCAGGTCGTGATGCCCTGCGCGAAGCCCGCCTGACGCTGCGACCAGACGAACAGGCCCGGCGCGACGTCGGGGTCCAGCTCCTCGTGGTTGGGGTTGGCGTGGTGGCGGTTGTGCTTGTCGTTCCACCAGCCGTAACCCATGCCGTTGGCGAGGTTGCCGGTGAACCAGCCGATCTTCTCAGAGGTGGAGCGGCTGCGGAAGACCTGGCGGTGCGCGAGGTCGTGGCCGAGCATGGCCACCTGGGCGCTGACGAGGGCCAGGAACCCGGCGGTGAACATCTGGAGCCAGGTGTTCCCGATCAGTGCGAACGCGGCCCATGTGCCGATGAACACCGCTGCCATGAGCGAGAAGCGGACCGCGTAGTACGCGGGGCGGCGGCGCATGAGCCCCGCCTCGTTGATCCGCCGCGAAAGGACAGCGAAGTCGCTGCCGGTTCGCGGTCGCTCGGCGGCGGCCGGTGCCTGTTCGGCGATGAGCGTCATGGAGAGCGTCCGATCTGTCGGGAAGAGGTCGACCTCTATAGCTAACCGTCTCGAGCGCCGAAAGTCGCTACTGCTGACCCGTCTCTTGGGGTAGTGCTTGCCCTACCTTTCTCGCCGGTAATATTTATGAAAGAAACACTTCAAAAAGAAGTGGACTCATGTCGGAGGCCCGGCCTAGGGTGGCTCCATGCCTAATGACAACGAGATCCTGGTGCGCGCCGGCGACCTGAGGAAGAGCTACGGCGAGCACGAGGCGGTCCGCGGCGTCGACTTCGAGATCCGCCGCGGCGAGGCCTTCGGGTTCCTCGGCGCGAACGGGGCGGGAAAGTCCACCACCATGCGGATGATCGGGTGCGTCTCCGCGCCCACCGGCGGCACCCTGGAGGTCTTCGGCCGCGACCCCCACACCGAAGGCGCCGAGATCCGCGCCCGCCTCGGCGTCGTCCCCCAGGACAACACCCTCGACGGCATGCTCACCGTCTTCGAGAACCTCGTCGTCTACGCCGGCTACTTCGGCATCAAGAAGAAGGCCGCCAAGGTGAAGGCGGCCGAACTCCTCGAGTTCGTGCAGCTCTCCTCCCGCGCCAAAGACCAGGTCAGCGAGCTCTCCGGCGGTATGCAGCGCCGTCTCGCCATCGCCCGGTCCCTCATCAACGAGCCCGAACTGGTGATCCTCGACGAGCCCACCACCGGCCTCGACCCCCAGGCCCGCCACCTCGTGTGGGAGCGGCTGTTCCAGCTCAAGCACCGCGGCGTCTCGATCCTGCTCACCACCCACTACATGGACGAGGCCGAGCAGCTGTGCGACCGCCTCGTCGTCATGGACGAGGGCCGCGTGATCGCCTCCGGCTCCCCGCGCGAGCTCATCGACACCCACGTCACCAAGGAGGTCGTGGAGCTGCGCTTCGGCACCGCCCACACCACCGAGCTCGCCGAACTCGCCTTGACCCTCAACGGGGTCGGCGCCCAGATCGAGGCCCTGCCCGACAAGATCCTCGTCTACACCGACGACGCCGACGACACGAGCGCCGCGCTCGAGGCCCGCGACATCAACCCCACCTCGGTGCTGGCCCGCCGCGCCACCCTCGAAGACGTCTTCCTGCGCCTCACCGGCCGCGCCCTCGTGGAGGACGAAGCGTGACCGCCGTGATCGAAGGCCGCGCCGCCGGCGTGGACCGCTCCGCGCCGACACCGGCCGACGCCGCCTGGCGGGCCTTCAACCTCCAGCTCGCCCTGTTCAAACACGTCTGGCACGGCACCGTCTTCACCTCCGTGCTCCTGCCGATCCTCTACATGGTCTCGATCGGCATCGGCGTCGGCACCTACATCGACCCGGCCTCCCTCGGCGGCCTCGACTACGCCGCCTTCATCGCCCCGGGCCTGATCTGCTCCGTCGCGGTCATGATGCTCGGCAACGACATGGTCTTCCCCGTCTTCGGCGGCTACCAGGAATGGGGCGGCCACTACCTCGCCCAGCGCGCCACCCCGCTGCGCCCGGTCGACATCCTCAACGGCCACCTCGCCTACTCGGTGATCTTCCGGCCCTTCACCAACTGCACCGTCGTCGCGATCGTCCTCGCGTTCTTCGGGGTCTACACCTCCTGGTGGGCCGCCCTCGCCGTGGTCGCCGCCGCGCTCGTCTCGGCCGCGCTCGCGCCCTGGCTGCACTGCTGGGCCTCCAGCATCAAGAACGACGCGAACCTCAACATGATCTTCCGGTTCGCCGTCATGCCGATCTCGCTGTTCTCCGGGGTGTTCTTCCCCGCGAGCGAGATGCCCGCGTTCCTCCAGCCGCTGGTGTGGATCTCGCCGCTGTGGCACGGCACCGAGCTCGCGCGGGCCGCCACCGCGGACGTCGCGCCCGCGCTGCCGCCGGTCGCCCACATCGCCTACCTGGCGGTGCTCGCCGTAGCGGGCTGGTTCGCCGCCCGCCACGTCGTCCAGCGCCGCTTGAACTTCTAGGAGCCCGCGTGACCACTGCACTCGCCACCACCGAAAGGAGCCGAGCGTGTCGGTAATCGCCTACAGCGCCGCCCGCGCCTCCCTGCGCTCCTCGGGGGCCCTGCTCAACCGCAACTGGGTCGCCATGCGCCGCGCCTGGATCCTCGTCATCTCCGGCGCCGTGGAGTCCCTGCTCTTCCTGTTCGCCTTCGGGTTCGGCGTCGGCGCCCTCGTCGGGGACATCACGCTCCCGGACGGCACCACCGTCTCGTACACCGCCTACGTCGCCCCCGCGATCCTCGCCAACGCCGCCATGATGGGCGTGCTCGCCGAGACCTCCATCAACGTGTTCGCGAAATTCAAGTGGATGAAGGTCTACGACGGCATCCTCGCCACCCCCTTGCGGCCCTGGGACGTCGCGCTCGGCGAGGTCTGGTGGGCCCTCATCCGCGGCGGCACCTACATCGGCGCGTTCGTGATCGTCATGGGGCTCTTCGGCCTCCTCGACTCCTGGTGGTCGCTCCTGGCGGTCCCCGCGTGCGTGTTCATCGCGCTCGCCTTCGCCGGGATCGGCCTGACCCTCGCCACCTTCTTCCGCGACTGGCCCGACTTCGACTGGATGAACGCGGTCGTCTTCGCCATGTTCCTGTTCGGCGGCACCTTCACGCCGGTCGAGGCCTACCCGGCGTTCGCCCAGCCGATCGTCTACATCATGCCGCTCTACCACGGCATCGAGCTCGTCCGCGGCCTCAGCCTGGGCCAGATCGGCCCCATGATGCTCGTCCACATCGCCTACCTCATGGCGCTGTGCGTGACGGGGATGTGGATCGCGCAGAAGCGGTTGGCGAAGGCCTTGTACAAATAGAACAGGTCAAGCAGCAGGCCGCGTCTTCAGATCTCCGGAGGCGCGGCCGACCCGTTCCGTCAAGAAAAAATTCTTCATGTGTGACCTTCACAACGAAGAATTTCTTCGATACTGTCCCGTTATGAGACAGCGCCTCCACATTCGATCGCGCAAACGACGAATTGCACTCCTCGTCGCCGCGCTCCTCACCGCCACCGCCGCAGCCTTCGCTCCGGCCCTAGTGTCGAACGCCGACGAGTACTCCGCTCAGGCGGTCACGCACAAGAGCCCCTTCAACTGCAACAAGACCTTCAACGCCAACAACTGGACCGGCGGCGCACAACCCGTCCGGATCCATCGACTGGCAGGACTACGGCTCCGACGACATCAACGGCGAGAACGTGCGCGCCACCGCCGGAGGCACCGCCTACTTCTACAACGAAGGCAACACCAGCTACGGCAAGTGGGTCCAGATCATCCACTCCGACGGCACCCGCACCCGCTACGCGCACCTCGCGACCATGATCCAGGGCGCCGGCACCAGCAAGTCCGTCTCCCAGGGCACCGTCATCGGCACCGTCGGCTCCACCGGCGGCTCCCAGGCCCCCCACCTCCACTACGAACAGCGCAACTCCTCGGGCACCGTCGTCACCCCCACCGTCGAGGGCATCCAAGTCCCCTTGGGCACCAAGAAGGCCATCACCTCCTCGAACGGCTGCTCCGGCGGGAACCCCTACACCGCAGGCGAAGTCTGCGGCTCCGGCTACAGCCAGATCAACCAGCACGCGCTCGGCACGGTCGGCGCGGTCTTCCTGATGTACAACAGCTCCAACGGCTACAACTGCGTGGTCACGCTGAAGTACACGAGCGTCGGCACCGCCTCCGCGGTCTCGACCAGCCTCCAGGTCGAAGGCGGCACCGCCACCAAGGACTCGGGCAACTTCGCCTACTACGCAGGGCCGGTCAAGAAATCGGCGCCGAACACCTGCGTCAAGTGGGGCGGCTCGGTCGGGTCCACGACCTGGACGAGCGCCTGGAGCCATTGCGACTGATCCGGAACGTTAGGCTGGGCGCGTGAGAACCCTGCTGCGACTGTGCACGATCGTCGCGCTGGCCTGCGCGTCCAGCCTCTTCCCTTCGGCGGCCTTCGCCGCCGAAGGGCCACAGGTCCTGGTCATATCGACCGGGAACGAAGCGCAGGACGTGGCCGACTTCGCGGTGGAACGCCTCGAGATGGAGGCGCGGCGCTGGAACTTCACGATCATCGAGGGCACGCCGGAGGACCTGGCCGACCTCGAGGAGATCGACGTGGTCATGTTCCTCAACACCGGTGCGGACCCGCTCGACGAGGCCCAGCAGGCCGCGGTCGAGACCTTCGTCGAAGGCGGCGGCGGCCTCATCGCCACCAACTCCGCGGCGGCGAGCGAACCCGACTGGGCCTGGTACCAGGAGTCGCTCGGCGGGACGGCCTTGACGCCGCCGGCGGAGCCGAAGACCGAAGAGGCGATCAGCTTCAACGCGGGCTCGCGGATCACCGAGGGCCTCGACGAGGAGCTCAAGCTCACGGAGCGCTGGTACTACTTCGATCCCGAACCGGCCCAACCGGAATCGACGATCCTCGCGGAGCTGGAATCGGGCGATCCGGTGGCCTGGAACAACTCGGGACTCCGCGTCTTCTACGCCTCGCCGGGCGGCGAGGGCAAGACCTGGGGCGACCGGGACTTCCTCCAGCTGATCCGCCAGGCGATCTGGTGGGGCGCGGGCGAAGAGGGCGCCCTGGTGCAGAACTCCGACGACGCGGCCCCGGCGTGGCCGTACACCTTGACGTTCGTGCTGTTCGTGGTCGCGGTCGCCGGGGGCGGCTCCATCGCGGTGTGGCGCCTGGACCGCGCCGAGGCCGCGGAGGACGAGGCCCCGGCGGTCACCTCCGGAGTGTGAACTCCGCAGCGCGACATCCAAAGCGTTTGAAGAAAGCGATCGGGCGGGCCGTCTCGAACAGCGGCCCGCCCGATCTGTACGCGATTCGCGCGGTGCACCTCCTGCGCCGAACGGCGCCGGACCGGCATCGATGAGGGAAGTTCCCACGACCCACTCTTCAAGCGTTCATGTAGCCAGAAGGCCGAGCCGGTCCGGCACCGCGCGAATCGCAGTCTAGGGCCTTGTTGCGAACAAGGTTCTAAAGCCTTCCGGCAACGATCGTCGACACCTCGGCGACGCCGTTGTCGAACGGCAGGTCCTCGTCCTCGGGCTCCTCGACCGGCGGACCCTGGCGCTGCTTGAGGGAGACCTCTTCGAGCGGGATCGCCAGCAGCGCGGACATCGCGTTCTCCTTGTCACTGGCCTCCCGCGAGCGCTCCGAGCGCCCTTCGGCCATCCGGTTGATGAGCGCCTTGAACACCGACCAGCGCTCGTCCGCCTCGGAGACGAGCCGCGCGTTCGCGTGGACCACGACGCTGCGGTAGTTCATCGAGTGGTGGAACCAGGACTTCGAGAAGACGAGGCCGTCGACGATCGTCGCCGTGACGCTCACCTGGAACTCCTCGCGCCCGCCCAAGCCCATGCTCGATCCGGTCGAGCCGTGCAGGAACAGCGTGTCGCCCACGCGCACATGGAAGGTTGGGAGCACCCGCGGCGCGCCGTCGGCGCCGACGAAGGCCACGTCGCAGAACAGCGCCTCGTCGAGCACCTGGTACGCGGCGTCGCGCTCGTAGGTGATCCGCTCGCGGGAGCGGTTGGGGGTGGTGCGCTCGGTCTGGGTGAACTGGCCGCTGTAGGGGCATTCGAGGGCGGACATCGGGGGCGGCTCCCATCGCTGATTTTGTACTGATACAATACTTCAGTTATGTCGGTACAGTATCAGATCACCGGTTCGGCGGCAAGCGAGATCGCCGCCAGCGTCGAGTCCGGCGTGCGCTCAGGGCACCTCGCGCCCGGCCGCACCCTGCCCCCCGTCCGCAAGCTCGCCGCCGACCTCGGCGTCGCCCCCGGCACGGTCGCCTCCGCGTACCGGCGCCTGCGCGAACGCGGCGTGGTCGAGACCGGCGGGCGCGCGGGCACCTTCATCCGCCAGCGCTCGGCCTTCACTCCCACCGGAACCCTCACGGTCCCTTCGGGTGTGCGCGACCTCGTCTCCGGCGAGCCCGACCCCGCGCTCCTGCCCGACCTCGACGCGCTCAAGCCCCGCGTCGAAGTGACGCACGGGAACTACCGCGACGGCGGCCCCTGCCCCGACCTGCTCGATCTGGCGCGCGACCGCTTCGCCGCCGACGGCGTCCTCGGCGAGCTCACCGTCACCTCCGGCGCCCTCGACGCCTTCGAGCGCGGCCTCGCCGCCCGGCTCGAACCCGGCGACACGATCGCGGTCGAGGAGCCGACCTGGTCCAACGGCCGCGACCTGCTCTTGTCGGCCGGCTACCAGGTCACCCCCGTCGCCATCGACGGCGAGGGGCCGCTGGCCTCCGAGCTGGACACCGCCCTGGCGGCCGGCGCCCGCGCGTTCATCCTCACCTCGCGCGGCCAGAACCCCACGGGCGCAGCGGTCTCCGCCGAGCGCGCCGCCGAACTCCGCGACGTGATCGCCCGCCACCCGGACGTGTTCGTGATCGAGGACGACCACTGGGGCGAGCTCTCGCAGATCCCGCTGCACTTCGTCGCGGACGCGGCCGATCGCTGGATGTTCGTGCGGTCGACCTCCAAGCCCTACGGTCCTGGTCTGCGCTGCGCGCTCGTCGCGGCCGACCCCGACACGAAGGCCCGCGTCCAGGGCCGCATGGCGATGGGCCACGGCTGGGTCTCGTGCATCCTGCAGCACTTCGTGATCGCCGCCTGGACCGACGAGGACGTGGAGGCCCGGGTCCGCCTGGCCGGCCGCACCTACGCCGAACGCCAAGGCGCCCTTCGCGAAGCGCTCGCCGAACGCGGCATCGACGTGTGGGGCCGTTCAGGGCTCAACCTGTGGATCCCGGTGGCCGACGAGACCGCCGCAGTCGTGTCCCTGCGCGACGCCGGTTTCGCCGTCGCACCGGGCCGCGCCTACTCCTTCCACGGCCACCAGGGCATCCGCGTGAGCACCGCCCGGCTCGACCCGCAACTCGCCCCGGCGGTGGCCGACGCCGTGGCCCGGGCTTCAGGACCGGCAGCGCCGCCGATCTGACCGAAACCGTTCCGGCGGCGGGGAGGCCTGGTTACCCGACCGGCTCCGAACCGATCCCGACCAGGCCCACGACCCCGGACCGGCGGCCCCCGCCGATCTGACCGACAGCCCGCGCTCGGCCGCCCACCGGCGCCGAGCAGGGCCGGTCCGGTCCCGCACCCCCGGGACCGGACACCGGCCGGACCCACCGGTCCGGCCGACAACTCCAGAAAGGAACCCCGATGACCGCCCAACCGCCTCTCCCCGCCGCAGCCGCGAACGCCGTGCCGGACCCCGTCGACACCGCCGCCCTGCAGCAGCGCGTCCTGCGCACCCTCTTCTGCACCCAGATCCTCGGCGGTCTCGCCGTCGGCATCGGCATCGCCGTGGGCGCGATCATGATCGAGGACATGACCGGCTCCTCGACGTACGCCGGGCTCGGCCAGAGCCTCTTCGTGGGCGGCTCCGCGCTCGTCGTGATCCCCGCCGTGCGCATCACCGAGCGGTACGGGCGCCGCGGCGGCCTCGCCTTCGGCTACGCGTGCGCGGTCCTCGGCACCCTCACCGTCATCGCCGCGATCCACCTCGACAACCCGGTCGTCGCCGTCGCCGGCTATTTCCTGCTCGGCTCGGGATCGTTCGCCGGGCTCCAGTCCCGCTACGCCGCCGCGGACCTCGCGCCCGCGGCCAAACGCGGCTCGCAGCTCGCGCTCGTCGTGTGGGCCACCACGATCGGCTCCGTCGCGGGCCCGTCCATTGCCGGGCTCGCCGAGCGGGTCTGGACCGGCTGGTTCGGCGGCCCGTCCTACGTCGGCTCCATGGCCGCGATGGGGCTGCTGTTCCTCGTCACCGCCGCGGTCATCGGCGTCCTCCTCCGCCCGGACCCGCTCCTGACCGCCCGCGAGCTCAGCGGCGAGACCGACGCCCCGAAACGCTCCATCGCCGACGGCTACCGCACCGCCAAGACCAACCCGGCCGTGCGCACCGGCGTCATCGCCGCGGCCCTCGGCCACTTCGTGATGGTCGGCGTCATGGCCATGACCGCGCTGCACATCAAGCACGGCATGGCCGATCCCGGCGAGGCGCTCACCGTCGTCGGCTTCATCCTCGGCGCGCACATCGGGGCCATGTACGCCCTCTCGCCGGTCATCGGCCGCCTCGTCGACAAGTACGGCGCGCGTCCGGTCCTCATGGCGGGCACCGCGATCCTGGTGGCCGCCTGCGTCGTCTCCGGCTCCGCTCCGTCCGCCGACCACTTCCGCCTCTCGATCGGCCTGGTCCTGCTCGGCCTCGGCTGGTCGGCGATGACCGTCGGCTCGGCCGCGCTGGTGACCGGTGCGGTCAGCCCGGCGCGGCGTCCGTCCACACAGGGGTTCTCGGACCTCGTGATGGGCCTGGCCGCGATGGGCGCGGGGATCGCGTCCGGCCCGATCGTGGAGTACGCCAGCTACGGCATGCTGTGCGTCTTCTGCGCCGTGGTCGCCCTGCTGGTCTTCCCGTTCCTCATGGGCAAGCTCGCCGCGCCCACGCCGCTGGAGGAGGCCGCCTAGGATCTGTCCTGCGAATCCGCACTCCCGGATGCGCAGGGCAGGCTCTAGTACCCGTAGGCGCTCGGCGCGTTCTGGCCGCCGTCGACGGGGATCACCGCGCCGTTGATCGCCTTCGCCTTGTCCGAGAGGAGGAAGGCGATCACCTCGGCCACGTCGCGAGGGTCGAGCAGCTCGCGGTTCGGGAACTCCTCCAGGAACGCCTCGTAGCGCCCCGGGTCGGCCAGGCGCAGGCGGTCCCAGTTCCGGTCGGGGATGAGCATCGAGCCCGGCGCGACCGCGTTGACGCGGACGCCGCTCGGGCCCAGCTCGCGGCCGAGCACCGTGGCGGCGTGGTTGAGCGCGGCCTTGGTCGAGCCGTACGCGAGGCCGGGGGAGGGCTTGGTGCCGGAGATCGAGGAGACCAGGACCGCCGCGCCGCCGGTGCGCCGCAGCTGCGACAGGGCCGCCTTGAGGGCGGTCATCGCGCTGGTCACGTTGACGCTCAAGGAATAGGCCCAGTCGTCGGGCTCGGTGTCGACGATGCTGCGGCCGCGGGAGCCGCCGACGTTGGCCACCAGGCCCTTCAAGTCGCCGAGGCGGCGCTGGGCCTCGTGCACGAACTCGACCATCACTTCGGTGTCGTTGACGTCGAGCGCTCTCGTGGCGATCGGGATGTCGTGGTCGGCGCGCAGCTTCTCGGCGAACTCGTTCAAGGGGGCGGCGTTCCTCGCGCACAGCGCGAGCGGCACGCCTTCGGCGGCGAGCACCGTGGCCGTGGCCATACCCAGACCGTGGCTGGCGCCGGTGATGAGGACAGGGCTATTCAGCAGCATGCGTTACATAATGACCTGTCGTGTCTCGTCCGGCCATCCGCCGCCCGGCGGGCATGGGGGAGACGGGAACGGGGCCGACCCGTGCCGGTCGGCCCCGAAGTCGTTCAGCGCCAGGGAGACGGCGGCCGAGCGGTTGCACACCGCCGGCCGCACCCGGTGATCCTTACCGCCAAGGCGCGAGCGGATTGTCGAGCCTGCCCGCGTAGATCAGGCTCTCCTCCTGGTTCTCGATGTCGACCATCTGCTGGTTGTTCTTGAGCTGCAGGCGGTTCAGGCACGAGAGGGTGAAGCTGTCCTCGAACAGCGGGAAGCGCGCGAACGCCTCGGCGAGTTCGGGATGGGCGGCCTGGTAGTCCTTGAGGGACTCGGCGGCCACGCGCCAGAACTCGTCCTCGCTGAGCACCCCGTCGAGGTGCAGGTACCCGGCGAGGAAGCGCAGGAAGCAGTCCACGACGTCGGTGAGGATCGACAGGGTCCGCACCTCGTCGGGGATCTCGACCTTGATCCGGGCGATCTCCTCGGGCACCTCCGTGGAGGGCTCGATGACCGCGCACTCCTCGCCGATGTCCTTGAAGAACACGCGGTCCACCGCGCCGTCCTTGAGCACGAGGATCACGTTCTCGCCGTGGGGCATGAACACCAGGCCGTACTTGTACAGGCAGTGGGCGACCGGCACCAGGTACGCGTCGAGGTAGCCGCGGAGCCAGTCGGCCGGGCGCAGCCCCGAGCGGCGGATGAGCGCCGAGGCGAGCGGCTTGCCGTCCGAGTCCACGTGCAGCAGCGAGGCCATCGTGGCGACCTTCTCGCCCTTGGCGAGCTTCGGCGCCGGGCTCTCGCGCCACAGGGCCGCGAGCATCTTGCGGTACGGCGAGCCCTTCGGCGCGCCCGCCGTGTAGGCCGGGTGCCGGTAGCCGACGGCGGCGCGCTCGCGCAGGATCGTGACGCTGTGGCGCTTCAGCGTGGGGTCGCCGTGCACGAGGTCGGCCACGTAGTCGCTGATCGCGGGCGTGACCTCCATGTACTCGGTCGAGAGCCCCCGCATGAAGCCCATGTTGAGCACCGACAGCGCCGTCTTCACGTAGTCGGCCTCGGGCCGCGAGCGGTTGAAGAACGTGCGGATCGACTGCTGCGCCTGGAACTCGTCGTGGCCCTCGCCGAGGGGCACCAGTCGCCCGGCGGCGATCTCGGGCGCGAAGGTCACCGAGATCTTGTTGCGCCACTGCCAGGGGTGCACCGGGATCAAGTAGACGTCCTCATAGGACAAACCTTGGTCGGTGAGCATGGACGCGAAGTACTCCCGCGAGTCGGCGTCGAGCTGCGTGTCCAGGAGCCACTCCGAAGTCCAGTTCCGGCGAGGCCGCGAACATCGCGTGCTCGCGCCGCGCCGCCAGCCACATGAGCCGCACGCCCGCGCCGGTCTCGGGCGCGTAGGCCCGGTAGTCCTCGGAGCTGAAGCCCAGCCGGCCCGACCCGGCCACGAAGCACGGGTGCCCGCCGGTCATGGCCGCCTCGATCGCCTGGAACCCCGCGTCCACGAGGGCCGCCGCGCTCGGCTGCCCTTCGCCGATCTGGTACGCCCCGCGGTTCATCGTCGCGGCGACCTCTTCGAGGTACACCGGCAGCACGGCGTCGCTCAAACCCAGCTCGCCCCTGAACGACAGGAAGAAGTCGGCCGCGTCCAGCTCCAGCCCTCGCCCGTGGCGTCCGACGCGCTCGATCGAGGCGGGGTCGACCACCCAGTGGTCGAGCTTGAAGCGGTGCGCCGCGAACCGGTACCGGTCCGCCCCGGCCGCGAGCGAGTACGCCTCGCCGTCCTTGCCCGAGCCTTCTTTGCTCGAGCCTGCTTTGACGGGGACCAGCAGCCGCTCGTGCGCGAACTCGCCGATCGCCTTCGCCAGCAGGTTCCTCGTGGCCCGCTGCCACAGTTCCGGGGTGAGATGGTCGATGGCGCTCACGCGGCTGCTCCAATCGTGTGATGAACGTTCATGGCTACGGTGCATCCGTCGCTACGGGGAGGAGGGCTTTCGCGGCGGACCGCTCGAAATCGATTCGGGTGCAGAAGCTCAGCAGCGCCTGCTTGTCCTTGAGCCGCACCGCCCGCTCCGGCTTGAAGCCGACGAACTCGTTGAGCCGGTGGATGGCCTCGTTGCCGGTGTCGGGCTCGACCACGACGCGCTTCGCGCCGAACCCGTCGAACAGCAGGTGCATCACGGTCTCCATGACGCCCTTGGTGAACCCCGGGATCGGCTGCTCGCTCGGGGCGGTGAGCACGTGCATGCCGATGTCGCCCTGCTCGGGGTCGTAGACGCCCGCCAGCTCGGACTGCGCGGGGTCGTACACCTCGACGAGGAACCGGGCCCGGTAGTGGTAGAGCCCCATGTACGCGAAGTGCCCGGCGTGCAGCTCGATGGCCTCGTGCTCGGCGAGCACGTCGGCCACGGAGGCGTCCTGCATCATCCAGTACTTCGCCTTCGGGTGCGTCACCCACTCGTGCAGCAGCGGCGAGTCGGTGGGCGGGTCGACCAGGCGCAGGCCGAAATCGCCGAGGTGCGGATGCAGGTGGTAGAACGTGTGGGGAGCCTTCATCACGCGACACCCTCCACGGCAGCGCTGCTTACGGCGGCGTTGCTCACGACAGGGTTGCTCACAACAGCGGAGTCCACGACAGGGTTGCTCACGACAGGGTTCCTCACGACGGCGCTTCTCACAACAGCGGTGTTCACGACAGTGGTGCTCCGAAATCCTGGAAGCCGATGCGGCGCTCGATGGGATAGACCTCCCGGCCGGTCAGGGACCGGATGATCCAGGAGTTGCGGTAGGCCGCCATGCCGAGGTCGGGCGACACGAAGCCGTGGGTGGCGAGTTCGGCGTTCTGCACGAAGACCTCCCCGTTGCCGGCGGCGTCGACGCTGTAGTCGCGGCGGGCCTCCAGGCGCCCGGTCGCGTCGAAGCGCAGCCGGTCGCGGACCTCGTGCATGAAATCGGGGACGCGGTAACTGTAGCCGGTCGCCAGGACCAGGCCCTCGGTTTGCAGTTCGAAGGACCGGTCCTGCTCGTGCTGGCGCACGCTCAGGTGCACGCTGCCGCATCCTGTGGCCTTCTCTACGGTGCAGTTCGTGAGCAGCCGGGTCGCCACGGAGCCCTGTTCGAACCGTTTCTGGTAGAGCAGGTCGAAGATGTCGTTGATGAGCTCGGCGTTGATGCCCTTGTACAGGTTCTTGTGGGCCGCGTTGAGCTCGTCGCGCTTGGCGGAGGGCAGGCCGTGGAAGTAGTCCACGTACTCCGGGCTGGTCATCTCCAGCGTGAGCTTGGTGTACTCGAGCGGGAAGAACCGCGGCGAGCGGGTCACCCAGTTCAGCTCGTAGCCGCCGCCCTCGATGTCGACCGAGGAGGTCGCGGTAGATCTCGGCGGCGCTCTGGCCGCTGCCGACGACCGTGATCGAGCCGCACTCCTTCAGCCGCTCGCGGTGCTCCATATAGGACGACGCGTGGCAGACGGTGGGGCTCTCCAGCTCGCGGCAGGCGGGCGGAATCCAAGGGGGCGTGCCGGTCCCGAGCACGAGTCCGCCTCGCGAAGTCGGTGCTGAGGCCGCCGGGCCCGTCCGAGCTGACGGCGTAGACCCCGTCCTCCCAGGTCACGGCGGTCACCGTCCGCTCGAACCGGAGGTTGTCGAGCTTCTCGGCCGCCCAGCGCAGGTAGTCCTGGAACTCGGTGCGGAGCTGGAAGAACGACTCGCGGATGTAGAACGGGTAGATCCGCCCGCTCTCCTTGAGGTAGTTGAGGAACGAGTACTCGGAGGTCGGGTCGGCGAGGGTCACGAGGTCGGCCATGAACGGGACCTGCATGGTGGTGCCCTCGATGAGCATTCCGGGGTGCCAGTCGACGTTCGGCTTGCGTTCCAGGAAGATCCCGTCGAGGTCCTCGATCGGGGCGGTCAGGGCCGCCAGCCCGAGGTTGAACGGCCCGAGGCCGATGCCGATGAAGTCGTGGATGCCGCGAGTGCTCACGCGTGCTCCCGCCCGAGCCGCCTGCAGTGGTGCATGCTCATGCGTTCTCCTGCGCTTTCTTGCCGTGGCGGGCGAGCGCCTCGAGCACCGGGACGATGTCGGCGAGGCCCGTCTCGGGGTTGAGCAGCGTCAGCTTGAGCGCGATGCGCCCCTCGACCCTCGTGGCCGCGACCATGCCCTCGCCGGAGGCCGCGAGCGCCTCGCGGGCGCGGCGGTGCCCCTCGTCGTCGGCGCCGGCCAGCCGGAACAGCACCGTCGACAGCTGCGACGGCGGGGCGGCGACCTCGAAGCGCGAGTCGGAGGCGATCCAGTCCCAGGTCTGGTCGGCGAGGGAGCAGACGCGGTCGAACATGGCGCCCACGGCGTCGGGTCCCAAGGTGCGCAAGGTCATCCACAGTTTGAGCGCGTCGAAGCGCCGGGTGGTCTGCAGGCTCTTGTCGACCTGGTTGGGGAAGGCGGCCTCGGCCGGGTTGAGGTAGTCGGCGTGGTGCGTGACGTGGCGCAGCGAGGCGCGGTCGCGCACGATGAGCGCCGAGGAGCTGACCGGCTGGAAGAACGACTTGTGGTAGTCCACGGTGACCGAGTCGGCGTGCTCGATCCCGTCGAGCAGGCCGCGGTGCTGCTGCGACACGAGCAACCCGCAGCCGTAGGCGGCGTCCACGTGGAACCAGACCCGGTGCGCCGCAGTGATCTCCGCGATCGGACCGAGCGGGTCGACCGACCCGAAGTCGGTGGTCCCGGCGGTGGCGACGACCGCGGCGGGGACGAGGCCCTGCTCGCGGCAGGTCTCGATCGCCGCGTCCAGGGCGGCCGGGTTCATGCGGAACCAGTCGTCGGCGGGAACGGTGATCACCGCGTCCTCGCCCAGGCCCAGGAGGCGGGCCGCCTTGACCACGGAGAAGTGGGAGTGCGGCGAGGCGAACAGCCGCAGCCGCGGCAGGACCTCGACGCCGCGGAGCGGCGTCCCGACCTCGACTCGGTGCTTGAGGAGCACCTGCTCGACCGCTTCGTCCCTCGCCAGGAGCAGGGCGTGCAGGTTCGACTGCGTCCCACCGGAAGTGAAGACGCCGTCGGCGTCGGGCCCGAGGCCGGCCCGCTGCGCGGTCCAGTCGATGAGGCGCTGCTCGATGAACGTGCCGCCCGCGCTCTGGTCCCAGGTGTCGACCGAGGTGTTGACCGCGGCGAGCACGGTCTCGGCGGCCACGGCCGGGAGCGCGACGGGGCAGTTGAGGTGGGCGAGGTAGCGCGGGTGGTGGAACCAGACCGCGTCCTTGAGGTAGAGCTCGCCGATCTCGTCGAACGCGTCCTCGAAGGTCTCCAGGGGCCGGTCGAGGTCGACTGCCGCGATGGCCGGGCCGAGGTCGGCCGGGGCGGCGCCGGTCCAGGGCCGGTCGACCCCGGCGATCCGATCGGCAAGGCGCCCTGCGACATCGGTGATGAGGCCGCGATAGGCGGCCGCCGAGTCGCGGCCCAGGAGGGCCGGCGGGTCGGAACTGGCGAGCGGCGCGGGAGCCGGACGGAGGTCGGCGCTTGTCAGCACTGAGGGTCACCTTTCGAAGTGGTACAGCACGGAGGGACGGTCTCGGGATGCCAGGGAACGTGTAGGTTAGGCTAACCTAAATTCCAGGCGCGCAGAAGAGCCGATCTCGAATGGTGACGTTCTCCACGATTCCTTGCCATACGGGCCCGGTCAAAGCATCCGGCCGAGTTGTCGCCGCGCGGGCCAAGTGTCCTCAAGGGACTGGTGAAAGTAATTGCGACGCAAGCCCTCGCGAGCAGAAAGCTCGTGGAATGGGGGCGCCTGGGCATGAATTGTGGCGGGGCCCGGGGGGAGCCTCCGCCACACCCATATCATGCAGTACCGGGGCGAAACTGTCTGTCGCGAATCCGACAGCGAACCGTCAGGTCCTCAGGCCGGTCCATGCGTTATCTGGCGTTTCTCCTGCGGCGCAAAGCAAACGGCGGCGGGCCCGAGGCCCGCCGCCGGTAATGTTCCACAGGCGACTACCGCGCCTCGGCGATCCATTCGTCCACGATCTCGGTCATGGTCTCGAGCGGGATCGAGCCACTGGAGAGGATCCGGTCGTGGAAGTGCCGCAGATCGAACGCGTCGCCCATCTCGTCCTTCGCGCCCGTTCCCGGAGCGATCCGATGTGCCTGCGCCCGATCATGTAGGCGAGCGCCTGGCCCGGCCAGGCGATGTAGCGGTCGATCTCGTTGGCGATGTTGACCTCCGAGAGCGCGGTGTTGTCGCGCATGAACTGCATCGCCCGCTCACGGGACCACCCGAAGACGTGCATGCCGGTGTCCACGACCAGTCGGCAGGCCCGCCAGGCGTCGAACGACACCATCCCGAGCCGCTGGAGATCCCCGCTGTAGAGCCCGATCTCGTCGCAGAGCCGCTCGGTGTACAGCCCCCAGCCCTCGCCGAACGCGGTGACGTACGCGAACCGCCGGAACTGCGGCAGCCCGTCCAGGGTCTGCCCGAGCGCGAACTGCAGGTGGTGCCCGGGAACCGCTCTCGTGGAACGCGAGCGCCTCGTACTCGAATCGGGCCCGGCTCGCGGGCTCGTACGTGTTCACCCAGTGCGTGCCCGGCCTGGAGCCGTCCGAGGCCGGGACGGTGTAGTAGGCGAGGGTCGAGCCCTTGGCGGCGGCCTCGGGGATGACCTGCACGTCGAACAGGGCGCGATGTCGTAGTCCAGGAACGCCGGCGGCAGCGCCGCCTCGGCCCGGCGCAGGGCCTCGGTGACATCGGCGAGGATCTCGTCCGCGCTGCTGCGTACCGCAGCGACCAGGTCGCCGCGGAGCCGGTCGACGACCTCCGCGACCATCGGCGGTCCCCAGAGCGCCCGCGCGACCGATCTCGGCGAACTCGGCCGCGCAGCCGCTCGACCTCGTCGAGCCCGATCTGGTGGATCTCCTCGGGACGTCAGATCAGTGGTGGTGAACTGCCGCGAGGCCGCCGCGTAGCCCTCGAGTCCGCCGGGAACGTTGCAGACCCCGACCTGCTCGTCGCCGCGCGCGACCGGCAGGAACTCGCTCTCCAGCGCGGCCGCGCCACCGCCGCAGCGACGGCCGGACCCGCTGGGACACCAGCTCGGCGGCCTCGGCCTTCCACGCTCGACGTCCACGTCCGTCGGCGTGGGCCCGGCGAGGACATCGGTCTCGAGTTCCGTCGCCAGGTAGTCGTCGATCTGCTCGATCACGGCGAGCACGCCGTGCCGAGTCTGGTGCCGCCCTTCGGCGCCGGCCTGCCGGTACCGCTCCAGGGCCGCATCGAAGTAGTCGCCGAGCGAGCCGAGCCGCACCAGGTAGTCCCGGCTCCGCTGCTCGGAGTCGAGGCTCACGCGGGGCAGCGAGGAGAGCATCGAGGAGACGGGCCCGGTGATGGTGTTGCTGAGGCCGACTTCGCCGAGCGCCGCATTGATGCTCGCGGTCTGGTCGGCCACGAGGCGCGCGAGCATCGAGTACGTGATCCGGTCCTGCCCTTCGAGGCCGCCCGCGTCGATCGCGTCGAGGCCCGTCGCGGACCGCCGCATGGTGCGCGAGCCGCACCCGGTCGCCCTCCCGGCTCGGGATCCGGCAGCTTGTCGTCGTATCCGGGAATGCCGTAGAAGCTGGCCGATGTGGGGTTGTCGGCCAGATGAAAGTCGAAGTACCGCTGCGCCAGCGCGGCCAGCTGAGGATCGCCCATGAACACCCTTCCATTCGAGGTGCCCCGACGATAAACCTCCAACTAGCCGGGCGGCAAGCACCTTGGGTTGCCGGGCCCGTCTACCGTCGGCAGATGAACGTCAAGAAGCCCCTCGACAACGCTCTGCTCTCGGGCATGATCTTCACCGGGCTTGCCTTGCTCGTCATCGGCGTGATCATCTGGGTCGTCAACACCGACGTCGATACCGAAGTGCTCTACGCCGACGTCGAACGCTCGAATCCGGAAGGCCGGTTCGTGGGCACCGCGATGGGCGCCGCCGGCCTCCTCCTCGTCGCCCTCGGTTGGACGGCGGCGGCGATCTGCCGCCAGATCGTCGACGTCGCCCAGGAGGCCAAGGCGAGGGACGAGCCCTGAGCGACCGTGCCTGACGGCGCCCGCCGACTCGGATCGGCGGGCGCGGGGGCCGTCTAGTACTTCTTCGCCATGGCGCGCATGAGCTGCGCGTAGGCCCAGCCGGTGAAATTATTGCCGTCGGCCACCTCGGAGCCCTGCGCTTTGCGCATCTTCAGCACCGCCGCCGCGGTCTTGGACCCGTAGTCGCCGTCGACCTCGCCGGGGTCGTAGCCCGCGTACTGCAGCGTTCCCTGCAAGCCCTTGACGCGCTCGCCGCTGTCGCCCAGTTTCAACCCGATCAAGTCGTCTCCTCCTCCGAATGTTTCCTCAATGCCCCAGGGGGACGTGCTGTCGTAGGGTCCGGCGCTGTGCCCGTCGGGGCCGACCCCGGCGGACACGTGCATGTGCCGGGTGTGCGGGTTCGACCCGCCATAAGCCCGCCATCCCTCGCCGTTCCTGGCCTTGGACCAGATGCGGCGATTCCAGATGACGTACTTCACCGCGATGTGGTTGTCCCGCTTGATGTGTTCGGCGAACCGGTGCATGTCGGCACCGCTGTCCGGATCGTGGGTGAAGTCGATGGCGCACACCACGCCGGCGCCGTTGGGATTGTGGTCCGAGGCGGTGCCCTGATGGTTGTCGTCGCCGATGGTCCCGTCAGAGACGGTCGACCGACCCGGTGCGGCGGCGTCGACCTCGCTCCGCAGCACGACCAGACTCTTCGCCAAGCGCCATGCCATGAGTCCTCCTGCCAAACTCGTCCAAACCCGAAGGTTCGCGTGCACCGCCATTAAACATGTTCAATGCCAACGAGATATGTGAGGCCTCATATTTCGGACAAACCAGAGTTTCTATTGAGTCTCAAGTGGCGCAACGAGTCTCGAGTTCAGGAAATCAAGTCGGCATCCCGACACCGCTCGAGGTACGGACAACGAAAAAGCCCGGGCGGCTTTCGCCGTCCGGGCCGATCCCACTGTCTCAAGGTGGCTCCCCAACTTGGACTCGAACCAAGAACCTGCCGATTAACAGTCGGCTGCTCTGCCAATTGAGCTATTGGGGAAGGGGTTCTAGCTCGGCTTCCACCGTGCGAACCGGATATGACAGTACAGGATCGACGGGGGCGGGTGCCACCGGGGTGGGTGTGGTGTGGGTCCAAGCGGAGGCCGGATCGGCGGGTCTCCGGCGGGCGGTTCGGCTGGTGCCGAAGGGTCCGGCGAGTTGACGAAACGGGCGGCGCGTTTCCCTCATGGGCCGCCTGGGCACCCCCGTATGGGGCAGAATGGCCGCTATATGCGGCGACGCACAGTGAACTCCAGAGCACAGCGATTTCATAGCAGCGTTCGGCCCGCGGGTCGGCCGGGAGAGGCAGATATGAAGAAGTGGTATCTCGTAGCCGGGTTCGCGGTCGGCTACATCATGGGAGCGAAGGCCGGGCGGGAACGCTACGACCAGATCGTCGACTACACCAGGCGTTTCACCGGGAACGACACGGTGCAGCAGGTCGCGTCATCGGTCCGCACCCAGGCGAACAAGGCCGCGAACGCGGCGCAGGACAGGATCAAGGGCACCAAGTTCGGCGAGATCGTGGAGAACTTCACGACGAACGCCGATGAACCCCCGAAGGCCGAGCCTTGGGACTCCGCCGGAGTCACGACGCCGGTCAGGAGCGACCGAGCCCTCCGCGAGGACGCGCCGGGGTTCTGAGTCTTTGAACGGCACGAGGCGACGGGCGGGGCTCAAGCCCCGCCCGTCGCCGTTGCTCATGCCCGCTTGACCTGGGCTTTCAGGCGCAGGTCGGCCACGTTGCGGCCCGCCTCCACCGTCCAGGTGCCGGCAACGGTCTGCCATGCGTGGGTCGCCTCGTTCCAGAACTGGAACGAGCGCTCCTCGAGCCGCACCGTCACCTCGATCGTCTCGCCCGGCTCGGCGCCGATCGCCGCGAAGCCCGCCAGACGGTGGGTCTCGATGCCGCCCGGGATGTCGACGCCCGACTCGGGCGCCAGGTAGACCTGGACGACTTCGCGTCCGGCCACCCGGCCGCTGTTGCGGACCCGGATCGTGACCTCGTCGCCCTCGACGGCCAGGTCCTCGTACTCCCAGTCGGTGTACGACAGGCCGTGGCCGAACCAGAAGGCCGGCTCGAAGCCGTCGCGCCGTTCCCAGGCCCGGTAGCCGATGAAGACGCCCTCGTCGTAGTGCAGTTCGCCTGCCTCGCTCGGCACCACCTGGACGACCGGCGCGTGTTCGAGCCTGCGCGGCCACGTGGTCGTCAGGCGACCGCCCGGCTCGGCGCCGAGGAGGACGTCGGCGAGCGCGTGCCCGCCCTCCTGGCCCGGGAACCAGGTCAGGAGGATCGCCGCCACGTCGTCGGCCCAAGGCATCTCGACCGGGGAACCGGTGTTGACGACGACGACCGTGTTCGGGTTCATCGCGGCGACGGCCGCGACGAGCTCGTCCTGGCGGCCCGGCAGGCGCAGGTCGCGCCGGTCGAAGCCCTCGGACTCGGTGAGGTCGGTCGTGGAGACCACGACGACGGCCACCTCGGCGTTGCGGGCCGCTTCGACGGCCTCGGCGATGAGCCGGTCCTCGTCCGGGCGCGGCTCGGTGTGCATGAGCCCGAACAGGACCGAGGGCGGGAACCCGGGCGGGAAGGCCTCCGGCGTGTACTCCAGCCGCACCGAGACCTGCTGTCCTGCTTCGAGATGGACCCTCGCCCGCTCGACGCCGGGCCCGAAGAACGCCTCGAACGGGTCGTCCCCGGCGAAGGTGTGGTCGCCGTCGAAGATCACCTCGCCGCCGAGGGTCAGCCTGTGGCGGCCCGCGCCCCTGGTGCCGAAGACGTGCTCGCCGGTCGCCTGGACCGTGTAGACGCCTTCGACGATCGCGTGGTGCAGCTCCTCGGGGTCGAGCCCGGGCACGTAGCCCATCCATTTGACGTCGCCGTTCCCGAGCGGCTCGGGGGCCAGCTCGGTCCCGTCGTGCGTCACGGGCCGGACGGTGAGTTCGAAGCCGCGGTTCGCGGCCAGGATCTGCTCGAACAGGTCCACGCCCTGCGCGTAGTGGACGCGGTCGCCGAGGGCTTCGCGGAGCCCGTCGAGCGGGGAGACGACCTGCTTCGGGAACACGGTCGCCGAGCCGCCGCCGAGCATGCGGGCCTCGGCCGCGGCCGGGCCGATGAGCGCGAGGCGGTGGATCGCGTCGTTGCCGAGCGGCAGGATCGGCGCCTCGTCGCCTTCGGGAACGTCGTTCTTGCGCGAGCACGAAGGAGCGCTGCGCGATCTCGCGCAGCAGCGCTTCCGGATCGGCGATCGCGTCTCGGCGCGTCGTCGACCGCGGCCGCGACGCCTTCGAGGGCGCCGACGCGGGCGGCGAGCTTGAGCATGCGGCGCACCGCGTTGTCCACGTGGACGACTCGGTGCGGCCCTCGTTCGGACGGCCTCGACCAGCGCCTGGCCGTAGATCGTGAACGGCCCCGGCATCGCGAGGTCGAGACCGGCCTCGATGTCCTCGACGGTGTGGCGGGCGGCGCCCCAGTCGGAGACGTTGAACCCGTCGAACCCGAACTCCTCGCGCAGGATCGCCATGAGCTCCTTGTGCGCGGTCATGGTGTGGCCGTTGACGGAGTTGTAGGCGGTCATGACGCCCCACGGGTTCACCGCGGCCGTGATCATCTCGAACGGCCGCAGGTACAGCTCGCGCAGTGTCCGCTCGCCGATGATGTTGTCCACGGTGAACCGGTCGGTCTCGGCGTCGTTGGCCACGTAGTGCTTCATGGTGGTGCCCACGCCGAGCTCCTGCACGCCGGCCACGTACGCCTGGGCGATGCGCCCGGTCAGGTACGGGTCTTCGCTGAAGGCCTCGAAGTGGCGCCCGCCGAGCGGGGAGCGGTGCAGGTTGATGGTGGGCGCGAGCAGCACGTCCACGTCCTTGCGGCGGGCCTCGGCGGCGAGCAGGTTCCCGATGCGGCGCACCAGTTCCGGGTCCCACGAGGCGGCCTGCGCGGTGGGGCTCGGCAGCGCCAGGGACGGGTCGGCGGCGGTCCAGAAGCGGCCGCGCACGCCGATCGGGCCGTCCGAGACGGTCATCGACCGCAGCCCGGCCTCGGGCACGGCGAGGGTCCGCCACATGTCGATCCCCGCCAGGAGGTCGGCCTTGGTCTCCAGGTCCAGCTTCGCGAGTGCCGCTTCCACTGCCTCGTCATATTCGGGCCGGTCGGCCGGGACGTTCCAGTCGCTCATGCCGCCCTTCCTCTCTCGTCGCCTCGTCGGTGGTTCCAGGTTTCGCGGGTCGCCGCACCCGGTCGGGTCCTCGGGAATCCTCCTGCTGGAGTGTGACACTTTTACCGAGTGATCGGTAGGTTTGGTTACCGAATCTTGACAAACTATGCTGGTGTTCCGAGAAAGTCCTGCTCACGAGAGGCACCCATGCCCACTCAGCACGGCACCCGCGGCCAGGCCCGCCGCGAGGAGATCGTCCGGGCCGCGATCGAGGTCATCGCCGAACGCGGCTACCGCGGCGCCAGCCTCGCCGCCGTCGCCGAGAAGGTCGGCCTCAGCCAGCAGGGACTCCTGCACTACTTCCGGAGCAAGGAGCACCTGCTCATCGGCGTCCTCCAGTTCCGCGAGCCAGACCGACGCCGGCGCGCGGCACCGCCGCCGAGCCGATGACCATCGGCCGCCACCGAAGCCGTCGTCGAGGCCAACGCGAACCGGAGTCGCCATCGTCCGCACCTTCTCGGCCCTCCTCGGCGAGTCCGTCACCGAGCGACCACCCCGCCGCCGACTACTTCCGGCTCCGCTACCGCCGCGTGCGCGAGGCCTTGACCGCGATGCTCCGCCGCGAATGGGGTGACCGGCTCCCTTCGGGACTCACCCCGGAAGAGGCCGCCCCGCTCCGTCGTCGCGATCATGGACGGTCTCCAGTACCAGTGGCTCCACGAGCCCGAGACGTTCGACATGCCCGCGGCCTTCCGCGCGTTCATCCGCCTCCTCGACCCGAAAGCGGCATCTTGACAACAGCCCAGTGAACCTGCCCGCACTCGCCGCGCTCGCCTGCCCCAACTGCGGCCAGGCCCTCGACCAGACCGACCGGCGCCTGTCCTGCCCCGACGGGCACTCCTTCGACCTCGCCAAGCAGGGCTACGCGCCGCTGCTCGCACCCGGGTCGAACGCCACCACCGGCGACACCGCCGACCAGGTCGCCGCCCGCGAGGACTTCCTCGACTCGGGCGTCTACGACCCGCTCATGGCCGCCGTCGCGACCGCCTCGCTGACCGACGCCCCCGGCGTCGTCGTCGAACCCGGCTGCGGCACCGGCGCACTACCTCGCCGCCGCGCTGGCGGCCGACCCCTCGCGCGAGGGCATCGGACTCGACACCTCGAAGTACGCGCTGCGGCGCTGCGCGAAGCGCAGAGATCCCGCTGGAGACGCCGAACCGCGGCAAGCCGCCGGAACTCAGAGGCGACTCGCCGCGGTGCTCGCCGACGCGTGGCAGACGACTGCCCGATACGCGACGACGCCGCCGCTGCGGTCCTCAACGTCTTCGCCCCCCGCAACGCCGACGAGATCGCGCGCATCCTCCACCCACGAGGCGTGCTGGTGGTCCTGACCCCCCGGCAGGACCACCTGCGCGAACTCGTCGACGCCTTGGACTTGCTGAGCGTCGACCCCGCTGAAACCGCAGCGGACCGCCGACCAGCTCGGCTCGGTGTTCGAGGCCGAGCGGACCGACGAGCTTCTGTATTCGATTGGTCTGGGACACAACGAGGTCCTGCGGCTCGTCGGGATGGGTCCGAGCGCCCGCCACCTCGAGCCCGCCGCGCTCGCCGCGGCCGTGGCCGCGCTGCCCGACAAGATCGACGTGACCGTCTCGGCGACTGTGACCCGGTGGCGCGGACGGAACTGATCAGGGCCCATTCCGATCAGTCCGAAACCCGAAAACTCCGCGCCACCGGGACATAGTCTTTTTCCCCCTGGTCGCGAACAAGAGCCCGGTTCGAGCTCTTGTCCTCGTTTGTCATGACCAGTACGGTACGAACTGACACCCCTGAACCGGCTGGAGATGAGATCAGTGTTCGATGAGAAACGCGCGGCGCGGCGCGGCGTGGCCCTCGGCGCCGTCGGCCTGCTGGGCCTGACCGGCTGCGGCACCGCCGACGCCAGCGCCGAAGAACAGGTGAAGGTCCCCGAAGACGCTGCCGTGGAACAACTCTCGGTCGAGGTCCTCGAGACCTACGACCACGACCCCGACTCGTTCACGCAGGGCCTGCAGCTCGCCGAGCACCCCGAATACGGCAACGTCTTCTACGAGAGCGCCGGGCTCTACGGCGAATCGGACGCGCGCATCGTCGACCCCGGCACCGGCGAGGTGCTCGCGTCCCAGGACCTCCCGGCCGACCAGTTCGCCGAGGGGCTCACCCTCACCGACAGCGACGTCTGGCAGATCACCTGGCAGGAGGGCGTGGCCCACCGCCGCGACCCCGTCTCCCTCGACATCGTGGAGACCGTCGAGTACGAGGGCGAGGGCTGGGGCATCTGCTTCGACGGCGAACGCCTCGTCATGAGCGACGGCTCTTCCACCCTCACCTTCCGCGACCCGGTGACCTTCGAGGAGACCGGCAGCGTGGAGGTCACCCTCGACGGGGAGCCCGTCCAGCAGATCAACGAGCTCGAATGCGTCGGCGGACAGGTCTGGGCCAACCTCTGGCAGACCGACCAGATCGTGCGCATCGACCCCGCCACCGGCGAGGTCGGCGCGGTCGTCGACGCCGCCGGGCTGCTCCCCGAGGAGGACGCCGCGAACGCCGACGTGCTCAACGGCATCGCCGCCGCCGCGGAAGAAGGCACGTTCTATCTGACCGGGAAGCACTGGCCGAAGCTCTTCCTCGTGAAGTTCACGGCCGCATAAAACCGTTTGTCGAAGGGCCGGGTGCATGAAAGCATCCGGCCCATGACACCCGTACTGCATACCGAACGACTCCTTCTCGAACCTTATGCGCCCGAAGACGAAGAGGACTTCGTCGCGCTGTTCAACGACACGCGCGTCTCGCAGTGGATGGGCGACGGACCGGAACCCGAAGAGGCCAACCGCGCGCTGTTCTGGCGGGTCTTCACGCACGTGTACGACGTGAACAAGTTCGACGTCTGGGCCGTGCGGGAGAACGGCGTCTATGTCGGCCACGCCGAGATCAAGCCGACCGAGGAATCCGGCGGCCACGAGCTCATCTACGCCCTCGCGCACCACGCCTGGGGCCGCGGCATCGGCACCGAACTCGCCCGGGCGATCTGCGACTACGGCTTCGCGACCCTCGGACTCGACGCAGTGCACGCCACCATCGCGGAGCAGAACACCGCCTCGATCACGGTCATGGAGAAACTCGGCTTCGCATTCGTGCGCGACAAGCCCGAAGACGACGGGACCGTCACCAAGGTATTGACGCTCAAGCGACCGGGCGAGTAGGGAATCGCTCACCATGTGTCCTGAGTGAACAAAGGCGCCGCACTGGCGGGAATTGCGCGGATGGTTCAGGTAGTCCATGATGAGGTCATGGCCATCACACCCCTGGACCGATTGCTGGAGTACAAGTTGCACCTCTTGACCGACTCCCGGCAGCCCCGCGCCTTCGCCACCTGGTGGCAGGACCTGACCACGGCGGGCTTCTCCGCGTGGTTCTTCGGCGGCCTCATCCTCGACGTCAACGCCCACGCCCGTGACTGGAACGAGTCGTTCTTCACCTGGTGGCACCTGATCTTCTACACCGGCTTCTTCGCCACCGCCGCCTGGATCGCCTGGATGTTCGTGCGCGCCCACCGCGCCGAGGGCCGCACCGGCATGGCCGCCGTGCCCCACGGCTACGGGCCCGCCGTGGTCGGCGTGCCGCTGTTCCTCGTCTCCGGCATCGCCGACCTGATCTGGCACCAGGTGCTCGGCGTCGAGGCGAGTCTCGCGATCCTGTTCAGCCCTTCGCATCTCGGCCTCGCGGCGGGCGGCATCCTCATCGTCGCCGCCCCCTGGCTCTCGGCGTGGCGGCGCGAGGCCCTCGCAGCCGAGCCCGAGCCGATCCCCGTCGAGGCCCGCATGGCCGCGCCCGCGCTCGCGATCGGGTACGTGCTCTCGTCGCTGGTGCTGTTCCTCGCCTACCTCGTGCCGTACACGGCCTCGCCGCGCATCGTCGCCGCTTCGCTCGACGGCCCGCTCCGCTTCGACGCCCTCCCGGTGGCGGGCATCGTGTCCACCACGGTCCTCGTGCTCGCGCTCGCGGTCCTGGCGACCGGCCGCTTCACGCTCCCGCTGGGCTTCTTCACGATCGCTTTCGCGTATCCGTCCGTCATGGCCGGCGCCTATGCGGGCTTCGAATACGGCGGATACGTGTGGGTCTTCCTGCTGTCGGGCGCCTGGCTCGACTTCCTGGTCTGGCTCGTCCGGCCCGAACTGCGCCGCCGCCGCGACCTGCTCGTGCTCGCCGGCGCCTGGGCGATCCCGGTCTGGGCCGCGTTCCTCATCGTCACCGGATCGGCCACCGGCGTCTGGCCGGCCGCCGAGATCGGCATCGGCGCCCCGGTGGTGGCGGCCGTGGTCGGCGGCCTGTTCATGCTCGTGGTGCAGCCCGAGCGGCGCACGGAGGTGCGCACGGTCCCGGTCGAGGCCTCGCCCTTCGACGACGTGATCGCCCGCGCGAAGGCCATGACCGCCAACAAACCCGCGGAATGAGCGACGGGCCCCGGAGAGAGCCGGGGCCCGCTTGCTCAACGTTGCAGCGCTGCAAGGCTTTCGGTGAGCAGCGCTTCCGAGATGAGCGCCGTGCTCGTCCCCTTCGAGCGGCACGCGTAAGCGCCCGAGACGCGGCCCGCGTCGAGCGCTTCCGCGAGGTCGCCGCCCTTGGCCCGCGCCCACAGCATCCCCGAGACGAACGCGTCGCCCGCGCCGTTCGAGTCCACGGGCGCCCAGTCGGCCCACTCCGGCACGGCGCCGCCGAGTTCGGCGACCGGGTCGATCGCGTCGTAGCGCTCCAGGGACCCGCCGCGCTCGAGCAGGTACCCGCCGTGCTCGCCGTCGGTCGCGATGACCACCGAGGCGCGGCCGTTGTCGACGACCCAGCGCATCGCCTTCTCCGGGTCGCCGCCGAGCCGCGCGGCCGACATGGTCACCAGGTCCGCGCGCAGCGCGAACGCCTTCTGGTGCTCGGCCTCGCCGTCCCAGCCGTGCAGGTCGGTCGAGACCGTCACGCCTTCGGGGATCGCGGTCAGGACGTCGCGGGTGTGGTTCGGGATCGACACGTGCACATGCTTCGCCTCGGCCACGTGCGGTCCGAAGAACGCGGCGGGCATCCGCAGGTCGCCGTCGTGGCGGTAGTCGTAGAAGGAGTACCGGCGCCCGCCCGCGTCGACCAGGTTCACCGACCGCGACGTGCCGTTGGGGGAGATCAGGTACCGGAAGTCGAGGCCGTGGGCCTCGTAGTGGCGCCGGATCAGCGCGCCCTGGTCGTCCTCGCCGATGTAGTCGATGAAGCGGGTGGCGAGCCCGAGGTGGAGGCAGCCGAGCGCGACGCCGTTGCCGGTGTGCGCCACATAGTCGTAGATCGGTTCCACGCCGAGCGAGTCGCCGTCGCCGATCGCGATCTCGGGGACGCGCACGATGGTGTCGACGCCGACGCCGCCGACGACCAGGATGTCGAGCATGAGATTGCTTCCTTTGCAAAAATTTGCAGAGATGAATGGAACTTGTTGCAGGAGTTAACCCTAGGTCGAGGCCGCGGATCGGTCAAGCCCCTTCGCCCCATGCTGCCCCACGGTCGCTTCGCGGGAACGACGGAGGGCGGCGGCCTCCCGGCCGCCGCCCCGCGCCTTCGTCAGCCGATGCTCTCGGGCTTCACCACGCCCCTGCGGATCGCGTACGCGAGCGTGGCCGCGCCGAGCGCCGGGCCCCAGATGTAGAACGGGAACGCCCACACCATCTCGAGCGCGTCCTGCCGGACGCTCAAGACCACGAACGGCACCGAGACGAACGTCATCAGCGACGCCACGATCGCGGCCGGCACGATCGCCACCATCGGCGGCACCGCACGGCCCTTCACGACCGGCATCCAGAACGGCCAGCGCGTGCCCCACCGCTGAGTCATGCCGAGGCACAGCACCCCGCCGCCGAGGCAGGCGAAGCCGAGGAGCAGACCCCACACGCGCGTGGCCGGGTCGAAGTCAGAGCCGAGCGGCCCGCCGAACCAGGCCCACGGAGTCAGCCAGCTCATCCTCATCACGCCGTAGGGGAGTGCGCAGGCGAAGGCGATCCAGCTCGCGACCCGGCCCCACTTCGCGGCCCGGTACGGAGCGAGCCATGCGCGCCCGCCCTTGCCCTCGCCGCGCATCAGGAGCAGGTGGAGCGTCAGCGCGGTCCAGATCGCGCCTCCGGCGACCGCCCACACCTGGGTGAACAGGAGCGCCCACATGCCGCCGAGCGCGACGCCGATGTTCTTCGCGAAGCCCCCGAACATGCCCGGGTCGATCACGCCGGTCGCGACGAGCGCGGTCACCAGCCCCGCGATGGCGGCGCCGGTGACGATCCGGGCGACCGTGCCGCGCGCCAGGAGGACCGGGCCGACGAGGACCGCCACGGGGATCACGAAGGCGCACATGTACCCGGCGAACGCCATCGGCGTGGTCGTGGTGAGCAGGAGCCCGAAGACGGCGGCGTAGAGCCCGGTGAGCGGCCACAGCCGCGGCTCGGCCCGGGCGATGAGGAGGCCGAGGAGTCCCGCGACGATGAGCGCGGCGGGAGCCGCGAAGTCGGGGACCGCTTCGGGGAGGCGGATCGTCGGGTCGAAGTTCCGGTGCGAGTACGGGCCGTGCTCGGGGTCGAGGAGCTGCCAGAGTCCGATCGGGAAGGCCAGGAGCGACCAGAGGAACGCGGCGAGGACGGTGAAGCGTCCGAATCGGGTGGGCCGCGCCTTCGTCGGCTGCGGGCTCAGTTGTGTTGCCATGTCCCCAGACTCGCGGCTGCGGCGCCTCATTCCCTCCCGCGAGCGGGCGAACGGCCTCCCCCTCGCGGGTGAACCGCCCGGGGGAGCCGGGCGGGAGCGGGGCCGTCGGAGGGCAACACGCCGGACTCGCGATTGCAATACCTGTTCGAAAAGGTCACGGTGCCATCACAAACAGGATCGGGTGTGGTCACGGTGCGTGCCATGACCTCCCTGCCTGCAATAGTGTGTAACTCGGGTCACGCAAACCTCCACACCTACCTGCGGATCCTCTCGAACGAAACTAGGAGCAACCATGTCTCGCTTTCCCCGAGCACTGCTAGCGGTAGCTACAGCGGGTCTCACAGCGTTCTCGCTCACCGCGTGCGGCGAAGATTCGGATTCCAGCGGTGACTGCGAAAGCGACGGCTTGAAGATCGGCACGATCCTGCCGCAGACCGGCTCGCTGGAATTCCTCGGCCCGCCCGAGTTCGCCGGCGTCGACCTCGCCATCCAGGAGATCAACGAGGCCGGCGGCGTGCTCGACTGCGACGCCGAGGTCGTTCACGCCGACTCGGGCGACACCTCCACCGACATCGCGAGCCAGTCGGCCGACGCCCTCATCGCGCAGGGCGTCGACACCGTCATCGGCGCGGCCTCCTCGGGTGTGTCCTTCACGTTCATCGACAAGCTCTACCAGGAGGGGATCGTCCAGATCTCGCCGGCGAACACCTCGCCGGACTTCACGAGCTACGAGCGCGGCGACTACTACTTCCGCACCGCGCCCTCGGACATCCTCCAGGGCCGCGTCCTCGCCGACGCGATCATCGCCGACGGCCACGAGAAGGTCGCCATCCTGGCGCTTCAGGACTCCTACGGCACCGGCCTCGCCGCCGCGGTGGAGCAGAACATCACCGACTTCGGCGGTGAAGTCGTCATGAAGACCATCTACGACCCGACCGCGACCGAGTTCTCGGCCGAGGTCGGCGAGCTCGCCGACCACGGCGCCGACGCCGTCGTCCTCATCACCTTCAACGAGATCGTGAACCTCGCCCCGGCCCTCGCCGAAGGCGGCCAGAGCGCTCAGGACCTCGGCTGGTACCTCGTGGACGGCAACCTCGCCAACTACACCGACGAGTTCCCGGCGGGCTTCATGGAGGGCGCCAAGGGCACCTTCCCGGGCGCCGACCCGGCCGCCATCCAGGAGCGCCTCCTCGAGGTCAACCCGGACCTGACCGAGTTCACCTACGGCCCCGAGTCCTACGACGCCACCGCGCTCGCCGCGCTCGCCGCGATCCAGGGCGAGTCGGCCGACTCCGAGGTCATCAAGGACAACCTGATCGACGTCAGCCGCGAGGGCACCAAGTGCACCGGCTTCACCGAATGCGCTGAGCTGCTCGCCGACGGCGAGGACATCGACTACGAGGGCTACTCCGGCCCGATCGAGTTCTCCCCTGAAGGGGACGTCACCGCCGCGACCATCGGCATCTACCAGTACCTGCCCGACAACACCTACGAGAACCTCGAGTACCGCTTCGGCTCCCTCGAAGAGTAGGACCCAGTAAGACAGGGCACCGCCCCCGGGACCACAGGACCCGGGGGCGGTGCTTTCTTTGTCGCTCTAAGGATGTGTCCGGTCGTTCTGGGGACGGCGGCTTTCCGGTCTTCGCCTTCGGGATGCGTCCGCAATGGCTTCTTCTCGCCTTCAGGGCGCCTCTCAGAAGCTCTGAGAGGCGCCCTTCCGGCTCATCCGTGTTCTAGCGAGTCTTACCCAGGGTTCCCAGGTACAGCTCGACCACCTTCGGATCGTCGATCAGACCCTCGCCCGGACCGGTGTAGGCGCTGCGGCCCTGGTCCAGGACGTAACCGCGGTCGCAGATCTGGAGGCAGCGGCGAGCGTTCTGCTCGACCATCACCACCGTGACCCCGGTCTGGTTGATCTGCTTGGTGTTGAAGAAGACCTCGTCCTGCATCGCCGGGGACAGCCCCGCCGACGGCTCGTCGAGCAGCAGCACCGACGGCTCCATCATGAGCGCCCGGCCCATCGCCACCATCTGCCGCTCGCCGCCCGACAGCGACCCGGCCCGCTGGCCGCGCCGGTCCCCGAGGATCGGGAACAGGCCGGTCACGAACTCGAACCGCTCCTTGAACGCCTTGGGCCGCAGGAACACCCCCATCTCGAGGTTCTCCTCGACCGTGAGCGCCGCGAACACGTTGTTCGTCTGCGGCACGAAGCCCACGCCCAGCGGCACCAGTTGGTGCGCCTTCCGGTTCGTGATGTCCTTCCCGCGCAGCGTCACCTTGCCGGAGGTGATCCCCACGAGCCCGAACATCGCCTTCAGCAGGGTCGACTTCCCGGCCCCGTTCGGGCCGATGATGCCGACCAGCTCGCCCTCGTTCGCGTACAGGTCCGTGCCGTTGAGGATGGACACGCCCGGGATGTACCCGGCCGTGACCTCGTCGGCGCGCAGCAGCGCCTGCTGCGAGGCCGCCAGGTGCCCCTCGCGGGAGCACACCTCCGTCGACGACTCCGCGGTCTCCTCGATGGGCACGCCCGTCGGGCCGATGCCCGGGTCAGTCTCGTTGTCGCTCATCTTCTCTCCAAGGGATTCCAGGAGGATCGGGTACAGGTATCCATCCGCCCGGCCCCCTAACGCTGGGCCGCGTCGTGGTGGGCGCCCAGATAGGCGTCGATGACCCTGCGATCGGCCGAGATCTGGTCCGGGGTGCCCTCGGTGATGAGCTTCCCGGCCGCCATCACGGCCACCCAGTCCGCGATCTCGTGGACCATGTCCATGTCGTGCTCCACGAACAGGACCGTCATCCCCTCCTCGCGCAGGTCCTTGATGTGCTCCAGCAGCGACTGCTTCAGCGCCGGGTTCACCCCGGCCATCGGCTCGTCGAGCATGACCATCTTCGGTCGCAGCATGAGCGCCCGCGCCATCTCCAAGAGCTTGCGCTGGCCGCCGGAGAGCTCCCCGGCGTAGTCCTCGCGCTTGTCGATGAGCTTGAACCGCTCCAGCAGCTCCATGGCCCTGGCGCGGTTCGCGGCCTCCTGCCGCTTCCACAGCGGCGGGATCAGGCCGGCCCAGAACCGCTCGCCCAGTTGGTCGTCAGCGCCGATGAGCATGTTGTCCATGACCGTCATGCGCGTGAGCGCCTTCGTCAACTGGAACGTGCGGACCATGCCCGCCCGCGCCACCTGGTAGGAGCGCATCTTGTCGGCCCGGCGGCCGTCGAACACCCACTCGCCCTTGCTCGGCCGGTCGAAACCGGTGAGCAGGTTGAAGAACGTGGTCTTGCCCGCGCCGTTCGGCCCGATCAGGGCGGTGATGGTGCCCCGCTGGACCTCCAGGTGCTCCACGTCCACCGCGACCAGGCCCCCGAACGCCCGGCGCACACCGGAGGCGTTCAGGATCGGGTCCAGCTTCGGCGCACCCGGTTCGGGCGGCACGTCCGCCAGGGACGCACGCGCCGCGGCGATCCCGGCCTTCTGCACCGGCGCAGGAGCGGCCTCGACCGCTTCGCTCTCGTCAGGCGCGGTCGCCGGCGTCTCGTCCGCGACCGCTGCTTCGCTGTCGGGCTGCTCTTTATCGGGCTGCTCTTTATCGGACATCGAGCATCAGCTCCCTTCGGTTGCCGAGGATGCCCTGCGGCCGGAAGATCAGCAGCAGGACCATCCCGAGGCCCAGCAGGAAGAACACGAGCGGCCCCACCTGAGTCTGGTTGATCAGCTCGGGAGAGATCACGTTCGCGCTGATCGCCTGGCTCAGGCCCTGCGCGAAGATGTTGTACAGGAACCAGAACAGGGCCGCCCCGAGCACGGGCCCGAAGATCCGGGCCGCGCCGCCGAGGATGAGGACCACGTAGAAGTAGAACGTGAAGTCCGTCGAGAACGTGTCCGGCTGGACGTTCGCGCGGCTCAGCGCGAAGATGAACCCGGCCACGGCCCCGATGACGCCGCCGATGACCAGCGCCTGCATCTTGTACGCGAACACGTTCTTGCCCAGGCTCCGCACGGCCTCCTCGTCCTCGCGGATGCCCTTGAGGACACGGCCCCACGGGCTGTGCACGAGCAGGCCCAGGACCAGGCAGAAGAACGCCACGAGCGTCCAACCCACGGTCATGACCCACAGGTCGCGGTTCGAGTACTGGAGCTCGAACAACCCGAAGTCGACCGCGAGGCGGCCGCTGTCCATGGAGAGGAACGCGAACGACCAGCTCGCGTCCTCGGGCCACGGGTTCATCTCGAAGAACGGCTCCGAGAATCCGCGCATGCCGTCAGAACCGCCGGTGTGCTCCGACCAGACCGTGGACCGGAAGAGCCGGCGCACGATCTCGGCGGCCGCGATCGTGACGATCGCGAGGTAGTCGGCTCGCAGCCGCAGGGTCGGGATGCCCATGAGCAGGGCCAGCACGACCGCTGCGAGCAGACCGACGATGATGCCCCACCAGAACGGCAGCCCGAAGGCCATGACCGAGAGCGCGAGACCGTAGGCCCCGACCGCGGCGAACGCGGCCTGACCGAAGTTGAGCAGGCCCGTGTAGCCGAACTGCAGGTTCAGGCCGATGGCGCCGAGCGCGTATACGAGCATCGTGGGCCCGATGGCCTGCGTGAGCGCCTGGCTGAAGACGAAGTGCCAATCCATTTCGCTCTCCTAGCCGATTCTCTCGCGGCGGCCCAGGATGCCCTGCGGCCGGGTGAGCATGATGATGATGAGGACGGCCAGCGCGCCGACGTACTTCAGTTCGGGCGCGACCACGAGGGTCGACATCTGCACGAACACGCCGATGAGCATCGACCCGACGAACGCGCCGAACGCCGTGCCGAGCCCGCCGAGGACGACCGCGGCGAACACCATGAGCAGCAGGTGCTGGCCCATGTCGAACTTGACGCCGTCGCTGATCGCACAGGAACACGCCGGACATGGCGGCGAGGCCGCCGCCGATCGTCCACACCAGGCGTACGACCTGGTTCACGTCGATGCCGGTGGACTCCGCGAGCGACGGGTTGTCCGCGACCGCCCTGGTGGCCTTGCCGAGTCGCGTGAAGACCAGGGCGAGGCCGATCGCCGATGCACACGACGAGCGCGATCGAGCCGGTCACGACCTCCTTCGGGGTGATCACGAGCCAGCCGAAGTCCCATGGTTTCTGGCCCACGTACTCGTTGTAGCGCTGGCGTTCGCCGCCGACGAAGAACAGGGTCGCGAAGCGGATCAGCAGGGCCACGCCGATCGAGATGATCATCATCGAGACCAGGCCGGTGCCCCGCTTGCGCAGCCGCGACCACAGGCCCCAGTCCTGGACCCAGCCGAACGCGGCGCCGAGGAGGACGGCGGCGATGGCCGCGATCCAGACGGGCACGCCGAAGGTGAGGTTGAACAGCAGGGCCATGACCCCGCCGAAGGTGACGAGGTCGCCGTGGGCGAAGTTCGTGAGGCCGGTCGTGCCGAAGACCATCGACAGGCCGACGGCCGCGAGGGCGATCATGAGGCCGAAGTGGAGGCCGGAGAAGAGGAGGCTGACGGTGCGGGTGGCGCCGCCCTCGTCCTCGATCTCGCCGAGGTTCTCGCCGTCGGCGGCCTCGTCGGGGTCTTCGCTCGACGTCGCGTCGCCGGGGGTGTCACCGGTCTCGGTGTCGCCGGTGGGTTCCTCCCCGCCGGGGTCGACTCCCTCGGCGAGTTGGGTGTCGAGCGGGAACAGCACGGTCCGGTCGGAGGTGATGTGGACTTCGAGCTCCGGTTTGCCGTTGCGCACGAGCAGCCCGTCGGGCAGGGTCGACTCGTCGATGGTGACGACGTAGTCCCCTTCGGCGTCGAGCGGTACGGCCCAGGTGCCGTCTTCGGCGCTTTCGACAGTGGCGATCTCGGCCCCTGCGGCGTCGAAGACGCTGATCGAGACCCCGGCGACCGGCTCGTCCGCCTGGTTCTCCAGGGTGCCGTGGACGCCGAGGGCGTCCTGGGCGGTGGCGCTGCTGTTCACCCCCAATCCCAGCAACAGGCCGGCGAACGCAGCCGACAACAACAACACTGCACGTCTCAATGGGCCCCCTCGGGAGGTTTGGGCGTCGGAACCCGTCATCGTGGAATGTTCGAGAAACACGAAACGACGGGAGTGAGTCGGATCTTATGGAGACCTGGCTAACAAACTGCAGGTGTCGTTATCGAACCGTTGCAATTGTGGCTCAGATGTTACCGGGGACCATCGTGGAGACGGGCGGGTGTTCCATGCGCCCGTTGCGCGATCATTCGGGTCCGGTGAACTCCGCGAGTCGCCTCATTCGAGTGCCGCCCCGCCAGGTCACTCCCCTCCGGCCACCGCCCGGCCACGGGGTGTGAGAGGATATTGCCCGCTCGGGGCAGTAGCTCAGCTGGTTAGAGCAGGGGACTCATAACCCGTGGGTCGCGGGTTCAAGTCCTGCCTGCCCTACAAGCGAGGCCCTGCGCGACGCAGGGCCTTCCTTGTTTTCCGCCTTCGGTTTTCCGGGTCGCGGCTAAATGCGGGTTCGACGTCGCCCGCTTTACGGCGCGGTCTCGAGATCCGCCTTGTGGTCGCGGACCCATCGGTAGTCCTCTCTGATCCAGACTGGAGCGCCGAGATCGCGCAGGCGGATCTTCGCCAGGTCCCCGGCGGCCGCTTCCGCCTCGATCCCGCGCCAGCAGCGGTCCTGCCACCACAGCACGGTCTCGACCAGGCCGCTGCGCTGATCGCCGTCGAGGCCGTAGCCGTCGCAGACGAGCCGCATCCGCCGGGCGGTCTCGGGCAGGTCGGTGACCGGGCTGCCGAGCCGGAGGTACTGCCAGCACAGATGGGCGACGTCGTGGATCCGCTCACCGGGCGCGACCCCGTCCCAATCGAGGAACGCGAGCGGAAGCGCGCCTGGTTTCGCGTCGGCGTACACGGTGTTCTTGGGCGAGAGGTCGTTGTGGCACAGGGTTTCGGCCTCGCCTGACAGGGCGGGGTCGGCGGTGAGATCGTGAAATTCCCGCACCATGGTCGCGAGGCGCACCAGGCTCGCATCGGATTCGGCGTACGCGGACCGGTTCTGCTCGATCGCTACATGCCCCTCGATGTAGGTCAACATCTCCCGGCCGTCGCCATCGACCCCGAGAAACCGCGGCGCGGCGCGCCATCCCTGCCGCTCGAAATGATCGAGCACCCGATGCACGAACCTCGAATGCGACCCGATGGGGCGACGAACACTGCCGTCCTTCAACACGACTTCATTGACGAACCCGCCGGACAGGGGAATCTCATCGACCATCGAGCCAGTCTCACCGCCGAGACGAGTCACTCGCAACGCACTTTCGCCACCACGGCGGCCGAATTCTTCGGACTGACCGGTGTGTGGAGATGCTCGCGGTCCAAGCGGGCAGCGACAAGGTGGTGGGTGTGGGGCGGGGGGCTTTTCGGCTGCCCGGTGGGTTGATGGTCGGGCTTCAGGCAGCAGCGACAACGAGGTAGGTGTGGGGCTGGGCGGGGCCGTGCGGCTGCCTGGTGGGTAGATGGTTGGGGTTCGGGCGGGCAGCGACAACGAGGTAGCCGGAAGGTGGGGGTGGGGTTCTCCGACTGCCCGGTGCCGAGATGCTCCCGGTTCAGGCGGGCAGCGACAACGAGGTAGCTGCAAGGTGGGGGTGGGGTTCTCCGGCTGCCCGGTGCGGAGATGCTCCCGGTTCGGGCGGGCAGCGACGAAGAGGTCGCATTGCCGTGGGGGTGGGATGGGTGGCTGTCCGGCTCGTGTTGGTTGTTGTTGCCGGGCATGGGGATGGGCCCGAACCCGCTGGGGGTTCGAGCTGGGAGGCCTTGGTGCCTTTCCCTCCCCGCCCCGGTACTGCCCCGGAGCGGGCACCTTAAGAACGGCGGGTCGCCGAGGTCGGTTGGCCTGACTGGTTCGGGTTGCTTGGGCGGCACTGGTTCGCCTGGGTTCGCTTCGGTCTTGACTGGTGCGAACTTCGCTCGACATTTAGCTTTGGCGACTTTAAGCGCTGCGAGGCTTCGGGCCTGTTCGGCGGCTTCGGCTCTCGCATCGAGATCGAACTTCATGTTCTCTGACCATTCGGACCGGTAGAGCCCGGTCGGGAAGTAGTCGAAGTCATCTGCTTGGTGCTCGGCATCCATGTCCGCATCGGTGCGCCAGTCCGAACATCCACACCGATCAGTGGCCTTGCTGCCCTGGGTTTCGTGGTCTTCGTGGTGGGTGATGATCGCCTGGCCGGGGGCGGTCTTCTCGACCGTCCAGCCCGCCGTGTGGATGCGGCCGTGGTGGAAACGGCACAGCAGGATCAGGTTGGCGGCGTTCGTGACACCGCCGTCGGCCCAGTGCGTGATGTGGTGGGCTTCGGTCCAAGCAATCGGGAGTGAACAACCGTTCCAGGCGCACCCTTCAGGCTGCTCAAGTTCGAGCTTGCGGCGCAGGGCAGTGTTGGGGAGGCGCAAGGCGCGGCCGAGTTCGAGGGCTTCGCCGGTGGCGTAGTTGAAGACCGAGGGAATGACACCTGCTTCGCAAGCGAGCAGGCGGGCCCTGGCGACCGAGACCGGCTGCCCTTCGAGGAGGGGCGTGCGCCCGGTGTCGTTGCCTTGCAGGGTCTCGATGTCGACCACCAGGTCGAGAGTGGCGGTGTGCCCATGCCGGGTCGCTGCCTCAGGGGAGGCACCGTAGCCCGCGAGGAGCTGGTGAATGGCTTCAGCGTTCCGGTTGGGAGCGGCGGGGAGCACGCCCTCGGTGTCGGTCTCTTCTTGGCGAGGAGGAGGACAAGCGGTCTTCAGGTACTTGTCGAGCAGACGCCCGGTCTCATCCGACAACTCGCCGGAGAGTGACCACATGCCGTTGCCCTGTTCGGCGATCTCGATCCACTGGAGTGACTGTTCGCCGAGGCCGTCGAAGAGCTCGGTCTCCTCAGCCATCTGCGCAGCCAGCTCATCCAAGTGGCGTTGCAGATCCTTGAAGGGCGCATGGGCGCAGTACTGGGCGATCAGCGCTTCGGGAGTGGTGCACTCGACCGAAGCATCGAAGGGGGAGGCGACTGGTTCTCTGAAGGGCGTCTTGGCGAACAGGCGCAT
This sequence comes from uncultured Actinomycetota bacterium, assembly GCA_963740955.1. Lineage (GTDB taxonomy): Bacteria > Actinomycetota > Actinomycetes > Mycobacteriales > Micromonosporaceae > Glycomyces. The sequence goes on along the minus strand of CAVUGC010000019.1, from coordinate 40,765 downwards.
GGCCGGGGTCTTGTCGAGCTGGCGGACAGCGAAGGCGACCTGATCGATCCGGCTGCCCCTGTCGTTGCCGCCTGAGCCAGCACCCCGAACTTCCCAGCAAGGCGGGCGATGGCGGCGATGGAGCCTGCCGTGTTGAAGGTGAAATCGAACTGGGAGAGCAAGAGATCCCGGAGCGCAGAGAACCCGAACTCGGAGCGGTGGAGGTTCTGACTCCTTCATCGCGATCACCGCTGAGAGAACCTGGGCGTGGAAGGCATTGATCCTCAGCGGCCGCTTCATCGAGGGTGGAGCGGATGGCCTGCGCCTGCGAACGGCGATCCGGGCGAGTCGAGGAGGTGAAAGGGGCCTGGGAGTCTGTGACTGGAGTAGTAGTCATGGTGTCCATCGGGGCCTCGCCTCCCTTCCCTGTTCTCGAATACTTGCCCTGTTTCCGCTTGCTTGTTCGTACTTCAATTGTGACACCTCGCCAGGGCAGTGTCATCGCCCATTCGAGTGAATTATCCATTGAGGAGTATCGATCCGTCGCCCCAGTGACCCTGCAGCGCAATCAAACACCGGCCATCCTCGGTGCTCCGCACCTCATCCACAGGGCGGCCTGACGGCCGCAGTCCGGGGCCCGGGAATCCGCTCACCCCTTGTCGCTGCCCGCTCTAAGCCGGCTCCCCACGTCGCAGAGGGTCGAACGCGCAAGGCGGAGCCGAATCGGCCTATTAGAGCTTGTCTCAGTTGGCGAAGACAAACGCGGTCTCATGGTTAGTGATTCCCATTGTGATGCAGGTGGAACGAACGACGATAGGCGCTGTCGTGAGCTTGGTCCGCGCTGCGGCCGCTGAGCTGCTGCGCCCGCTTGCGGGCAGCGGCGCGACCCTCGCTCGTTTAGGCTTCTCCCATGAACTGCAAGCGACTTCTCACCGCGGTGCTTGTGCTCGTGGCGACCGCGACGACGAGTGCCTGCGTGAACGAGGGGCCGTCCGAGGAGCCGGTCGCATCCGAGGCGGCGACTCCGGCATGGGTGCCGGAGGACCTGCCCTGCAGTGAGCTCGGGACCGTGCTCGGCGCGTACGTGGCGCTGTCGATGGCACTCACCGCCGACTACACCGAGCAGGGACCGGGCCTCATGGAGGACATGGTCCCCAGTGCCGATACCCGGTCCGGGGCCGACACCCTCACCGCGGCCGGACTGGAGTTGGCGGAGCTTGTGCCTGAGGACGTCGCAGCCCACGTCCAGGTGCTCACGGAAGCGGGGACGGCGATCACCGGGGTCGTCGACGACGGCGGTTCGCTGGCCGAGGCCTACGACATCTGGGTCGCCCCCGAGGTCGAGGACGCCCAAGCGGCGGTCCGGTCCTACGTCGATGACGAATCCGGCTGCGTTCCCTGAGCATTGACATGGCCGCTGTGATTGCTTATTTCAGCTGGCGTGCAAGGCATCTGGCATAGATCTGGTGTGGATGAGTTCACCAGACGTCCTGTGCCCGATGGGCTGTGGGAGATCACCGAGCCGCTGATCCCGGCGACGCCGAAGCGCTCGCAGGGCGGTGGCATTCCCCGGGCTGACGACCGGCAGGTGTTCGCGGCGATCGTGTTCGTGCTGACCACCGGCTGCGCGTGGCGGCATCTGCCGCCGACCCTTGGCGTCTCGCACCAGACGGCGCACCGGCGCTTCAGCGAGTGGTCCGAGGCCGCGGTGTGGGCGAGGCTCCATCGGGCGGTGCTCGACCGGCTCGGCGCGGCCGGCGAGATCGACTGGTCCCGCGCGATCGTTGATGGGGCGAGCCTGCGCGCCAAAAGGGGGATCGCTGACCGGCCCAAACCCGGTCGATCGCGGCAAGCCGGGCTCGAAGATCCACGTCCTGTCCGACCAGAACGGGTTGCCGCTCGCGCTCGGGGTCTCGGGTGCGAACATGCATGACTCCCAAGCGTTCGAGCCGCTGATCCAGGGCATCCCGAAGATCCGGTCCTGGCGCGGCCCGCGCCGCCGCAGACCTGCGAAGGTCCACGCCGACAAGGCCTATGACATCCCCGACTGCCACCGCGCGCTGCGCGAGCGGTGCATCGGCGACCGCATCGCCCGCCGCGGCGTCGAATCCTCGGCCCGGCTCGGCCGACACCGGTGGGTCATCGAACGCACCATCGCCTGGCTCGGCGGCTACCGGCGACTGACCTTGCGATACGAGTGCCACGGCCACCTCTTCGCAGCATTCCTCGCCCTCGCAGCAGCGATCACCTGCTACAAGAAACTCGCCAACTGAGACAAGCTCTAAGCCGGCTCCCCACGGCGCAGACAGCCGAACGCAAAGCGGGGCCGAATCAGACCCCTCTGTCGCTGCCGCCTGAACCGCAACCCCACCGACACCGGGCAGCCGAACACCAAGCGGGGCCAGATCAGCCCTCTGTCGCTGCCTGCTCTTAACGCGAATCTCAGTTGGCGTGCCAGACTCTCGCCTCTTCGGGGCCTTGCCCCCTGTCCACGGCCATCGCCCCGGCCAGCATCATGACCATGGCGAGCGCGGTGGCACCGCCGAGTGTCATGACGGTCGATACCGATGAACGGTCGAGAACGGCGCCGCCGATGAGCGCTCCTATAGAAATGGTGGCTTGGAACGACGCGGTGAACAGCACCGCAGCCGCTTCCGGGGCCAGGGGTGCGGCCTTCGCGAACCAGGCTTGGGAGCAGACCGGGACCCCGCCGTATGCGATCCCCCAGATGACCAGCAGCGCAACGGCACCGGGGAGTGCGTGTCCGAGGATCGGCAACAGCAGGGTGCTGACGGCGATCATCGTTGCGGCAATCGCGGAGGTAACGCGGAGGTGCCCGGTCACGGTGGCACCGCAGACGAGGTTGCCGACGATTCCGGCCGTGCCGTAGACGAGCAGGACCGCGGTGATGGTCGAAGCGTCGGACTCGGTGACCTGTTCCAAGAAAGGAGTGATGTAGGTGTAGGCGCCGAAGTGGGCGAGGACGATGAGAAAGGTCAAGGCGAGCGCGAGGAGCGTGTTGCGCTGTCGCAGTACGCGTCCGAGGACCGCGAGACGGGTCGGTTGCTGCGGAGGCAGTGGTGGAAGCGTGAGGACCAGTGCGGCGAGCACTGCGGCACTGAGGAAACCCAGGGCCGTGAAAGCGGTGCGCCATCCCGCGATGTCGCCGATGAGGGTTCCTGCAGGGACGCCGAGGACTGAGCCGAGCGGGACCGCGGAGAAGATGACCGAGGTCGCTCGGCCGACGGAAGCGGCAGGTACGAGGCGGGTCGCGAGCCCTGCACCGATCGACCAGAATCCGCCGATGACGATGCCGACGAGCACACGGGACGCGAGCAGCGTCCAATAGTCGGTGGCGGCCGCCGCAAGGAAGTTCGCAATGGCGAGCAGGAGGATGAAGGCACAGAGCATGGCACGGCGGTCGGTGCGGGCCGTTGCGGCGGTGACCAATGGGGCGGCGATGGCGGCGAGGAAGCCGGGCATGGTCATCATGAGTCCGGCCATGCCGTCCGAGAGCGCGAAGTCGGATCCGATCGCGGTCAGGAGGCCTATCGGCAGGATCTCGGTGGTGACGATGGCGAAGATGCCCATCATCACCGCGACGACGGCCGGCCAAGCGCGTGGTTCCGGGTCGCTGCCGGTGGTGGCGTGGGCATGGTTCAGGTCTGCGGCGGTTGGCATCGAGCGGTGTCCTGTCCGGGGCCGGGTCTGCTGTGGCAGGTCCAACCTCACCAGCCGCTGCGGCCGAGTGCTGGCAGGTTTGCGACGTCAACGGTGTCGCGAGACGCGCGACCCCATCACCTGTTGCAAGTTTCGCGTGGGCGGCCGAAGATCACGATGGGGTGTCCGGTTCACAGCGGCTAGGCTCGGCGGCATGTCCTTGGCAGACATCAGCAGTGATGCGGCGTTGGCGGTGGCCGCGGCGGAGGCGGGCGCCGAGGTGGTCCGCGACATGTTCGCAGGACCGCTGCAGCGCTATGAGAAGGCGCCTGGCGACTTCGCAACGGATGCCGACGTGAAGGCCGAACAGGCCATGCTGGCGACACTGCGAGCCGCCCGCCCCGGTGACGCGGTGACCGGCGAGGAGAGCGGCCGGACCGGGGAGGCCCGGGCCGACCGGATGTGGCTGGTCGATCCGCTGTGCGGCACCGTGAACTACGCCGCCGGCCACCTGCTGGTGGCCGTCAATGTCGCATTGCGCGAGCCGACCGGCATCGCCACGGCCGCCTCTGCCGACCCGGCGACCGGGGAGGTGTTCTGGACCGACGGCCACCGGGCGATGGTCCGGCGCGATGGGACCGATACGCCGCTGCGCCCCTCGGCCCGGACGGGGCTGGTGGACGTGAATCTGGATGGTCAGTACCGCACTGTGCCCGGTTTCAGCGGGGCCGGGCTGCTCGCGGACCCAGCGTTCGGCGAACGCTTTCGGCCCCGGGTGGTCTCCTCGACCCTGGCAGTGGCCTGGGTGGCCGGCGGACGGCGCGCCGCCTATCTCACCGACGGCCCGATGGTCGACAACGTGCACTTCGCCAGTGGCATCGCGCTTTGTCGGGCCGCCGGCTGCGTTGTCACCGACCTGCGCGGTGAGCCTCTGTCCTCGCGGGCGGCCGGGCTGGTCGTGGCCGCCGACGCCCAGACCCACGCCGCACTGCTGACGATGGTCCGGCAGCACGCTGGACGTGGTGCCTGAAAGCCTGTCTGCCCCCGGTCCGACCAGCATCCGACCGCGATGATGCGCAGCCACTGCGCAGTCAGATTGAACTCACACGGCGCTCACCGAACGAACTGCGGCCTTCCGGAGGTAGACGAGTTCGATGCCCGGGAGGCCGGGGCCTCGGTGGGTTTCGTTGTAGCCCAGTCGCTTGTAGAGGCGCAGGTTCGGTTCGCTCTTGGCTCCGGTGAAGAGTTCGAAGTGCCGGGTCTCGTCGGCCGCGAGGGCTTCGAGGGCGCTGATGAGTCGTGAGCCGATGTTGCGGCCCTGCATGTCCGGGGCGACCGCGAGGCGGCCGAGGTGGAGTGCGTCGCCGTCTTGGCGGGCCCTGCCGGTGGCCACGATGCGGCTTCCCAGCATCGCCTTCAGCACGTGGATCTCGCCGATCGCCTTCACGACGTCTGCGACGGTCTCCACCAGCGGCGGCAGGAACGGGTTGCCGTAGAGCTGGGCCTCGCTGATGTAGGCGCCGCGGGAGAGGGTGAGGATCTCGCCGGCGTCCGCGGGCCGGGCGGGGGTGAAGCGGGGTTGCATGCCGGGAGCGTAAACGCCGTCCGACCTGGGGGACAACTGGAATCCCACCAGGCCGGACCACCGGCTCTACCAGGGGACGACGTCGGTCTCGAAGTAGTCGTTGCCGTCCTGGAAGAAGCCGCCGTTCGGGCCGTCTTCGCCGATGAGGGCGAGGTGCACCGCGGCGCTCGCGGCGACGGCCGGGTCGCGCCAGCCCTGGTTGTGGTTCAGGTCGGTCTTCGTGTAGCCGGGGGTCATCGCGTTGATCTTGACCGTCGTGTCCTTGAGCTCCTTCGCCCACGAGGAGGTGAGCATGTTCAGGGCCGACTTGGAGGCCCCGTAGGCGCCCGGCTGCATCGCCGTGAAGTCGTGTCCGCCGCCGGTCATGAATCCGAAGGACCCGACCTCGCTGGAGACGTTCACGATCCGGCCCGCTTCGGCCTTGCGGATCAGCGGGAGGAAGGCGTTCGTCACCGAGACCACGCCGACGACGTTGGTCTCGAAGACCTTCCTGGTGGTCGCCACGGTCAGTTCGCTGGTGTTCCAGTCCCCGTCGGCCAGCGCGATCCCGGCGTTGTTCACCAGGACGTCGAGCTTGGCGTACTCGTCGCCGACCTGCTTCGCGGCGGCGGCGACCACGTTCTCGTCCGTCACGTCCAGGTGGAGGAACCGCGTGTCCAGGCCTTCTTCGCGGAGCTGCGCGGCGGCGGCTTCGCCGCGCTCTTCGGAGCGGGCGCCGACGAGGACGGTGAGGCCCGCCTTGCCGAGGCTGCGGGCGATTTCGATGCCGATGCCCTTGTTGGCGCCGGTGATGATGGCGATCTTCTTGGTCATGCCCCGAGCGTGCGCCGGTTTCCGGGGCCTGCAAAGAGGACCGTTTATGGTGGTACAACCGGTGCCTGTCTCGCGGGCGGGAAACGAGGCAGGATTGAGGGCATGGACCGCACCGAGCTCGCCGAATTCCTCAAGGTCCGCCGCGCCGCCATCCGGCCCGGTGACGTGGGGCTCCCGGAGGGGCCGCGCCGCCGCACGCCGGGCCTGCGCCGCCAGGAGGTGGCGCAGCTCGCGGGGATCTCGGTGGAGTACTACATCCGGCTCGAGCAGGCTCGCGGGCCCAAGCCCTCCCGGCAGGTGCTCGGTGCGCTCGCCCGCGCGCTCGTGCTGGACCGGGACCAGCGCGCCCATCTGTTCCATCTCGTCGATGAGCTGCCCGAGTCGGAGTCGAGCCGCGAGATCACGCCGACGATCCGCAATCTCCTGGCCGGGCTGAACGACTTCCCCGCCTATGCGATCGACGCCTGCTACGACATGCTCGCGTGGAACGCCGGCGCCGACCGCCTGATGGGGTACCTCAGCCTCTTGGAGCCCGAGGAGCGGAACTTCCTCCGGACGAATTTCACCGGGCGGTTCGCGTCGCACCTGCTGGCCGATCCGCAGGCGGTCGCTTTCCTGCGAGCCTGCGTCGCCGACCTGCGGGCCTCTTTGGCGCGGAGTCCGAAGGACCCGAGGATCCGGGCGCTGGTGGACGAGTTGCTGCGAAGCAGCCCGGAGTTCGGGCAGATGTGGGCCGACCACAACGTGGCCGTCCGGAGGGTCCAGCGCAAGAGCGTGGTGCATGAGCAGTTCGGTCCGATGGAGTTCGACTGCCAGGTCCTCGATGTCCCCGGCTCCGCGATTCGGCTGATCGTCTATGTGCCGGAACCGGGTTCGGCCACGGCGGCCGCGTTCGCGTCGCTGACGACCATGGCGCCGGCCACTATCGAGGCCCCTGTGCGCCGCCGGTAACCGCGCGGCGATCGACATCACCCGGAATTTCATCTCCTGGACTTTTGCTCGGGCGGCGAGTGTATCTATGCTTGGTCTCGGAGGCGCGAATCCGCCCCCGTTCTTGATCAGCGACCGGTACGGCAAGGAAGCACCCGGTGACAGCCTCAGTGTTCTCACCCGCCCCACTTTCTTCCGGAGCTGCTTTCCATGCGCATGCCCCTGTTCGCCATGTCCATCGGCGCATTCGGCATCGGCACCGCCGAGTTCGTCATCATGGGGATCCTTCCCCAGATGGCCGCCTCTTCGGGCGTCTCGCTCGCTGAAGCCGGCCTCGCCGTCTCGGCCTACGCCATCGGCGTGGTGCTCGGCGCCCCGCTGCTCACCGTGGCCACCACCCGCGTCCCCCGCAAGCCGCTCATGATCGGCCTCCTGGCCTGGTTCGCGGTCGCGAACGTGGTGACCGCGGTGTCGCCCAACTTCGAGACCCTGCTGGCCTCACGGTTCTTCGCGGGCCTGCCGCACGGCGCGTTCTTCGGCGCCGCCGCGGTGGTCGGCGCGAGCCTGGTCTCCTACGAGCGGCGCGCCCGCGCGATCTCGGGGATCATGTCCGGCCTGACCATTGCCACGATCGTGGGCGTCCCGGTGAGCGCCCTGCTCATCGGCCAGTTCTCCTGGCGCTGGATCTTCGCCGCCGTCGCCGTGCTCGGCCTCGTGGCCGCCGCCGCGATCGCGGTCACCGTGCCCGACACCCGCGGCGTCATCGTGCCCACGAAGGCCTCCGACGAGATCCGCGCGATCCGCTCCAAGCGCGTGCTGCTCCCGCTCGTGACCGGCGCGGTGGGCTTCGGCGGCATGTTCGCCTGCTACACCTACCTGACGCCGATCCTCGAGGAGGTCACCGGCCTCAACTCGGTCGCCATCGCGATCACGCTCGCGGTGTTCGGCGTCGGCATGACGCTCGGCAACGTGTTCGGCGGCCACGTGGCCGACAAGGCCCCGATCCAGGGCCTGTTCGCCTCGTTCACCACCATCGCGACCGTGCTGCTGATGATGTTCTTCACGATGTCGAACCCGGCCCTGGCGATCGGCGGCGTGTTCCTGATGGCGCTCTCGTCCTCGCTGGTGGGCCCGGTCATGCAGCGGCTGCTGCTCGACGGCGCCCACGCGGCCCCGTCGCTGGCCTCCTCGCTGCACCACGCGGCGTTCAACCTCGCGAACGCGAACGGCGCGTGGCTCGGCGGCCTGGCGCTCTCGGCCGGGCTGAGCCTGACCGCGCCGATCCTCGTGGGCGTCGGCCTGGCGCTGGCCGGACTCGCGCTGTCGTTCCCGCTCGCCCGGGCCCACACCGAGACCGTCGCCGCCGTGCCGGCGATGACGACCGCCGAACTGGTGAAGGCCTCTTAAGGCACCAGCACCACCTTGCCCGTCGTGCCCCGGTTCTCCAGGGCGCGATGGGCTTCGGCCGCTTCGGAGAGCTTGAAGGTGTGCACCGCCGGGCGCAGGCGCCCGGCCGCGAGCTCGGCGAGCGAGCGCTCTTCGAGGTTCCTGAGGCCGCCGAGCTTCGCGAGCAGTTTCGGGCCGAGCGCGCCCGAGACGGTGAGGCCGCGGCCGACGATGTCCTCCACGGTCGCCTCGGTGGCCTTCCCGGCCGACCAGCCGAAGACCACCATGCGGCCGCCGAACCCGAGCCTGTCGAACGCGGCCCGGCCGACCTCGCCGCCGACCGAGTCGAACAGGAGGGTCGCCTCGCGGCCCTCCAACGCCTTGTCCAGCACCGCGGTCCAGCCCGCGGCCTTGTAGTCGATCGCCGCGTCAACGCCGTTGGCGGCGACCTGCCGCACCTTGTCCGGCCCGCCCGCGAGGCCGATCACATGAGCGCCGGCGTTCTTGGCGGCCTGCACCAGGAGGGTGCCGATGCCGCCCGCGGCGGCCGGGACGATCACGACGTCGTCGGCGCCGACCGGGCCGACCGCCAGGACCATGAGGGTCGTGCGGCCGGTGCCGATCATCGCGACAGCCTCGCCGAAGTCCACGCCTTCGGGCAGCTCGTGAACGTTCTCGACCTCGCGCACGGCCTTCTCGGCATAGCCGCCCGAGGCGAAGCCGAGGTGGGCGACCACGCGCTTGCCGATCCACGAGGCGTCGACGCCCTCGCCGACCGCGTCAACGATCCCGGCGGCCTCCCGCCCGGGGATCGTGGGCAGCTGCGGGAGCGGGTACGGGCTGTCCTTCGCGCCCTTGCGGAACGAGGTGTCGAGCAGGTGGACTCCGGCGGCGCGGCTGTCGATGCGCAGCTGCCCGGGGCCGGGCTCGGGCTCGGGGACCTCCTCGTACACGAGGACCTCGGGTCCGCCGAATTCATGGTGCCGGATCGCGTGCATGTCGTCCCTCTTCTGCTCATCGGTGGGTGTGGACACCACTGTATGAACGGCGCGACTGGGGCCGCATCTGTCGACCGACTGGAGCCGCCCCTGACGATCGTCCGAAGCCGCTCGAGCGGGCTCGGTCACTGGTCCCGGTTCGGGTCGATCCCCAAGGCCTCGTACAGCTCCCGCGCCTGCGCCCGGGCCTGCTCGGCCTGCTCGGCGCCGCCCGCGGCGTCGTAGGCGCGTGCCAGCGCCCGCAGGCTCCGGGCCTGGCGCAGCGGGTCCGGCATCGCCGCGAACACGTCGCACGCCTGGCGTCCCATGCGGATCGCCCGCCGCAGGTCCCCGTCGAGGGTGTGGAGCTTGCACAGCACCCGCGCCTTGACGGCGAGGGTCTCGGAGGTCTGGAACCGGTCGAGGTGCGCCACGCGGTCGAGCGCGTCCTGCGCCATCTCGATCCTGGCGCGGTCGATCTGGCCGGTGTCGACGTACAGCTCGGCGAGCCAGTACGTGTACACGAGCTGGTGGCGCCAGCCGTTGACCTGCTCGACCAGTTCGAGGCCGTGGAGGAGCGCGGCCTCGGCCCGCGCGTAGTCCTCGTCGGCGCGGTGCACCGCCGACTGCCTGAAGTAGAGCCGGGCCCGGTAGTACTTCGAGGGGTGGTCGCGGAGCATCTCGGCGACCTCGCGGGTGAGCTCCTCGGCCGCGGAGATGCGGCCCTGGTCGACGTACAGCTCCGAGAGCGACAGCAGCGGGTAGACCGTGGCGGGCCCGTCGGGGCCGGAGGCGTCGAGGTCGCGGGCCCGGCGCAGCAGCGTCTCGGCCTCGGCGAAGATCCCCATGCGCCGCAGCACGGTGCCGAGCGAGGTGAGCACCTCGACGCGCACGTGCGGCCTGCCCGACCGTTCGGCGGCGCGCACGGCCTCGCGGAGGATCGACACGGCCTCCCGGTAGCGGCCGAGTTGTGTAAGCGTCGTGGCGAGGTCGTTGCGGGCCTTGCCGGTGCGGTCGCCGTGCGGGGTGCGGCTGAGGTAGGCGAGGGTCTTCTGCGCGTACGCCATCGACTGGTGGAGGTCGCCGGAGGCGTAGGCGACGGCGTCGGCGAGCGCGTAGGCCCGCACCGCGTCCATCGGCTCGTCCGAGAGGACCCCGGTCGCGATGCCGCGTTCGGCCACGTGCGCGAGTTCGGGCAGTTCGTAGAGCGAGTCGGCGAGCGCCCACCATTCGGCGGCGTCCTCGCGGTACCCGGCGTCGGCGAACGCGACCAGACGCGTGAGCAGCCGCGAGACCGTGGGGTGGCCGTTCCATTCGAGGAAGGTCGCCACGATGTTGCGGTACTCCTCGACCGGCAGCCGGGCCGAGCCCTTCGCGTACCAGTCGACGGCCTGCTCCCGCAGGCTCTGGAGCGCGGTGGGGTCGAACGCCGCCTCGGCCTTGCGGCGCGCGTACTCGCGCACCAGGTCGTGGAACCGGTACCGTCCGGGCCGGTACTCGTCGATGCGGTGGGCGGCGACGAGCCGGGCCAGGAGCCGTTCGGCCGCTTCGGGTTCCCACGCGACGAGGGCCACGGCGAGCCCCTTGGAGAAGTCGGCGCCCGGCAGGCACGCGAGGTTGAGGTACAGCAGTTCCTCTTCGGGCTCGAGCGCCTGATAGGACAGGTCGAACGCGGCGGCCACGGTGGTCGTGGGGTCGCCTTCGACGGCGAGGTGGGAGAGCCGGTCGTGCCCGGCGAGGGCCGCGGCGGTGCCGGCGAGCGTGGTGCCGGGCTGCCCGGCGAGGTTGGTGCCCACGATCCGCAGCGCCAGCGGCAGCCCGCCGCAGAGCCCGGCGATCCGGGCGGCGGCCTCGGGTTCGCGCCGCACCCGGTCGGCGCCGATGAGGCTCTCGAGGAACCGCACGGACTCTTCGGGTTCGAGGGCGCCCACGGTGAGCTGGCGGACGTCGTGCAGCGCCGCCAGGTCGGGCAGGCGCGAGCGGCTGGTGACGACCGCGACGCTCCCGGCCGTCGCCGGCAGCAGCGGCGTCACCTGCTTGGAGTCCTTCGCGTTGTCGAGGACCACGAGCGTCTTCGTGTCGGCGAGCCGCGACCGCAGCAGCGCGGCGGCCTCGTCCGCGTCGGAGGGGATCGCCTCGGTCGCCACCCCGAGGGCCCGGAGGAATCCGGAGGCCGCGTCGAGCGGGCTGAGCGGCGAGCCGCGGTCGAAGCCGCGCAGGTTCACGTACAGCTGCCCGTCGGGGAACCGCTCGCGCACGCGGTGCGCCCAGTGCAGCGCGAGCGTCGTCTTGCCCGAGCCGCCGATCCCCGAGATCACGGCGGTCGCCGGGCCCGGCTCCAGGAGCGCGTCGAGCGACGCGAGTTGCCCTGTGCGGCCGGTGAAGTGGATCGAGTCGGACGGCAGTTGCGCCGGGGCCGGCAGCGCCCGGCGGTCCGGCACGGCCCGCTGCGGGGCCGCCCGCAGGGCGGGGTCGTCGCGCAGGATCGCGGTGTGGAGTTCGGTGAGGCGCCGCCCGGGGTCGATGCCGAGTTCCTCGGCGAGCTGGCGGCGGATCGACTCGTACACGTCGAGCGCCTCGGCCGTGCGGTCCTCGCGGTACAGCGCGGTCATGAGCAGTTCGGCCGCGTGCTGGCGGTACGGATGCAGTTCGAGGACGCGGCGCAGGTCGGCGACGACCGACATTCCCGTGGCGAGCGCGAGTTCGAGTTCGGCGCGGTCCTCTTCTGCGGCGGCGCGCTCCTCGTTCCAGCGCAGCGCACCGGATTCGATGACGCGGCCGCTGAGCCCCGCGAGCGCCGGGCCCCGCCACAGGCTCAGCGCCTCCCGCAGGGACGTCAGGGCCGCTTCGGGTTCGGAGGCGGCCACCTGCTCGCGGGCGATGCGCGCCGAGCGCTGGAACCGCAGCGAGTCGAGTTTCTCGGCCCGCACCCGCATCCGGTAGCCGTCGCCCACGGTCTCGAGTTCGCTCGTCCCGGATTCGAGCAGCAGGCCGCGCGCCGTGGCCACGGTGTTCTGGACCTGCCGCCGCGCCGTGGCCGGCGGGTCGTCCTCCCAGATGGCGTCCACGAGTTTCGGCAGCGGCACAACATGGCCGGCCTCCAGGAGCAGCACGGCCAGGAGCCGGGGCAGGGTCCGGCCGGGCAGCGGCACGGGCAGGCCCTCCCATGCCAGCTGCAGGGGCCCGAGGATGCCGAAGTCCACGGTCCACCTCCCGGGGAGTCGAGGTGCAGCCGGAATTACGCGGGGATCGCTCCAGTCTATGGGCAATTCTTGATCATTTGGGAACGCTCGCAAAGGGTTTCGCACAGTGAGCGAGCAAATACGGGGCTTTGTCTCGTGAACGACTCGTGAAGGTCTTGACGCGCTCGACGCGAAGCTGTGTCCATCGAGCAGCAATCGAGGAGGAGCGATGTTCACAAGACAACGTCCGGAGGCGTTGGTCGCGCCCCACGCGGCCCGCGCCAGGTTCAGGGACGGGCTCATGACCGCCACGAGCGGCTGGTCGCACGGATACGTGCAGGCCAATCTGGTGAGCGTGCCCAACCGGCACGCGATCGCGCTGCGCCGCTTCGCCGTGCGCAACCCGCAGGCGTGCCCGCTGCTGGAGGTGGTGGCGCCGGGACAGTACTGGACCGAGCTGGCCTACGGCGCGGACCTTCGCCGCGACCTGCCCGCCTACCAGGTGTGGCGCAAAGGCGAACTCGTCGCCGAACGGAAGGAGGTGGTGGACCTCTGGAGCACCGACATGGTGACCTTCCTGGTCGGCTGCACGTTCACCTTCGAGCCGTTCCTGGAACGGGCCGGGATCCCGCTGCGCCACCTGGAGCAGGGCGTCAACGTCCCCATGTACCGCACCAACCGCAAATGCCTGGGCGCCAGGCGCTTCCGGGCCCCCATGGTGGTCTCCATGCGGCCGATCCCGGCCGCGATGGTCGACCGCGCGGCCGCGATCACGATGGACATGCCGTACGCCCACGGCGCGCCCGCCCACATCGGCCCTCCCCGGGCGATCGGCATCCGCGATCTCGACCGGCCCGACTACGGCGACCGCGTCGCCTTCGAAGACGGCGACGTGCCCGTGTTCTGGGCCTGCGGCGTCACCCTCCAGGAAGCGGTGGTCAAGGCGAAGCTCCCGTTCGCGATCACCCACGCGCCGGGCCACATGCTCATCACCGACCGCCGCGCGAAGATCAACGGCACCGGCGAGATCCGCATCATCCGCTAGACCGGGCCCGGCCTCGCCCCCGCCGAGGCCGGGGCCGGCTCCGGCAGGCGGAACATGCCGAGGAACCGCTCGGCCATGGCCTGGTCGCCCTGCACGGTCACGCGACCGGCGTGCAGCGACACGTCGAGGCTGCGCCCGCCCAGCGTCAGCCGCTTCAGCGTCTCGGCGTCCGTGCGGATAACCGCGTGCGGATGCTCGGGCCGGCCCGGGGCCAGGATCAGCTGCGCGTCGATGATCTCGGCGATGAACGGCCGGTCCCCGACCCACAGCTCGAACGCGGCGTCGAAGCCCCGCGCCGCCACCGGCATGAAGAGGCTGCGCATCGACAGGATCAGCGCGTCGGCGCCCATCGGCGCGTCCAGCGGGATCGCCGCCGACCGCGCGCCCCAGCGCAGGAGGAAGATGATCACCGGTTCGAGGTCGCGGCCCCATTCGGTCAGCTCGTAGACCTTCGACGCGGCCGGCGGCGGCAGGCGCCGCTTGGAGACCACGCCGGACGACTCCAGTTCGCGCAGCCGCTGCGACAGGACGTTGGCGCTGGCCCCGTGCAGGCCCGCGCGGAGGTCGGTGAAACGCTTGGGCCCGAGCAACAGCTCGCGGACGATGAGGAGCGACCACCGTTCCCCGACGAGGTCGAGCGCGTGGGCCGCCGGGCAGCCGTCGCCGTAAGTGCGCACGGATCCTCCAAAGAACCGAGGGTGAAACCGCAGGTGAATCCCATTGCGGTAGTCCGTATTCATCATAAGGTCCCGTAAGACGAGCATCAAGTCCTGGTAAATGACCAACAGATCTCGAAACGGTAACGTGCGGTCTGTAAAACGTGTGTGTCGTCCCGCCCGTCCCGCTTGCACCGGGACCGATCCTGCGGCACCATTCAGGGCGTGCCAGAACTGACCGCCTCCTCGCTGATGGAGCACCACCAGGCCGCCAGCACGCTGGCCGCACTCCTCGAAGGCAACGGCCGATTCATGGCCGGCGAGCCCCGCTACAAGCGCGACATCACGGCGGCCCGCGAGGCCGCCCCCGGGCAGACGCCCAGCGCCGCCGTCTTCACCTGCATCGACTCCCGCGTCACCGCCGAGAGCGTCTTCGACTGCGACTTCGGGCAACTCCTGGTCGTGCGCACCGCCGGGCACGTGCCCGACCGTGCCGCGGTCGGCTCGCTCGAATTCGGCGCCGCCGAACTCGGCGTGTCCCTCGTGGTCGTGCTCGGCCACGAGCGCTGCGGTGCGATCAACGCGGCCCTGCACGCGGTCGAGGACGACACCCACGACCCGCGCACCGACTACCTCGTCGAGCAGCTGTGGCAGCCCGCGTCCCAGGCGCTGGCCGAGACCGCCGAGGGGGAGGACGCCGCGCCGCGCGCCCTGCGACTCCAGGTGCGCCGCACCGTGGCCGATCTGAGCCGCCGCGAGAACCTCGACGGCGTGCTCGTCGTCGGCGCGGTCTACGACCTCGACACCGGCAAAGTAACGCTCATCGACGAGAACTGATCGCGAAAGGCTGTCAGAATCAAGTGATGAGCGACCAACCCTTGACCGAAGCCGAGATCGAGCTGGCGCTGTCGGACCTGCCCGGCTGGAGCCACGTAGGCGACCGCCTGGAGCAGACGTGGACGTTCGGCGGCCACCTCCAGGCCCTCGCCGCAGCCGCCGGCGTCGGCCTCCTGAACGAACAGCGCAACCACCACGCGGACTTGACGATCAACTACAACAAGCTCCGCGTCTCCGCGACCACCCACTCCGCCGGGCACAAGGTCTCCGCGAAGGACACCGACCTGGCGAGGGCGGTCTCCCACCTCCTCGACTAGCACTGACACCGAGCGCAAAGGGGCCGCCACGCTGCGGCCCCTTTCGCCGCGCCCGTCGAGAGTGACTGCTGCGCATCGTGGTACGAGTGAGTCCCCAATGTGTACGACCTGCGAAAACGGGGAATGCATAGGATCTTCATCTCTGACATGATGAAACGAGCACAGGTGGGAGCACGTCATGGACGCATATGCCGCTCGGGCCTCCAGGACCGACAGGCGCATCGCCCTCGACCGACTCGCCAGCGCCCGGCGGAGGGGCATGATCGACACCCCGGAGTACCGTCTGCGGCGGCGGCTGGCCGAACGGGCCCAGAGCATCGCCGAACTCCAGACGCTGCTCCTGGACGTCACCGACGACCAGCACGGCGCGGGACCACTGGCGCTACGGGCGATGGCGCGGGCCGGTCAAGGACGGCCGCGAACTCGAGATCCAGCGCGTCGTGGGCGCGCTGTTCCTCAGCGCCGCCGTGATCGTGGTGGTGGCCTGCGTGTCCGTGGCCATCGCCCTCTACGAGCACTGGCACTAGCACTCCAGGCGACGAGCGCTTCCAGCTTGTCCCGCAGGCCGTCCAGGGCCTCGGCGATCCACGGCATCTCCAGCGGGTCGGTCGAGAGCAGTGCGGCCAGGCGCTCGGAGTCGGACTCGCCGTAGATCCCGGTGACCGCGACGCGCATCGTCAGCGCCCCGGGGTCGTCGCCGAACGCGCTGCCGGGGATCACCACGACCCCGAACTCGTCGAGCAGCACCCGGGCGAGGTCGGCGCTCGTGGCGATGCCGCGTCTCGCCGCGAGGGCCTCGCGCAGCGGCGAGAAGTCCGGCCACACGTAGAACCCGCCCTGCGGGGCCCGCACCTCGCAGCCGACGCCGTCGAAGACGCCCGCGACCGCTTTGGCGACCGAGCCGTGCAGCCGCCGCGCCATCGCCACCCGGTCGACCAGTTCGGCCGGGTCGGACCAGGCGTACGCGGCCGCGTGCTGCATCGGCATGGGCGTGGAGGACCAGACCTCGGAGGCGATGCCGCGCACCGACTCCTGCAGGCGCCTGCCGAGCTCGGAGTCGGGGAAGCGGGCGGCGCCCACGCGCCAGCCGCCGAGCGCGTAGTTCTTGGAGAGGGCCGTGGTCGTCACGGTCCGCTCCGGCGCCCACGCGGCGGGGGAGGGGAACGTCCCGTCCTCGAACACGAGGTCGCGGTAGATCTCGTCGGCCACGATGATCAGGTCGAGTTCCCGCGCGGTCTCGCACAGGGCCTTGACCGAGACCTCGGAGGCGAGGCGACCGGTCGGGTTGTCCGGCAGGGTGACCACGACGATCCGCGGGTCCCGGCCCGCGGCCCGCGCCTCGCGCACGGCCGCGTCCATCGCCTCGGCGTCGGGCACCCCGCCCTCGCCCTCGGGCACGGGCACCCGGATCGGCACGCGGCCGAGCAGGTGCGACTGGGCCGCGTAGGAGACCCACGCGGGCTTGGGGAGCACGACCTCGCCTCCGGCGGCGTGCAGGAGCGCGAACAGCAGCGGCTTGGAACCGGGCCCGAGCAGGACCTGGGCGGCGTCGGTCGGGCGTGCCGCGGCGGGTCCAGTACCCGGCGGCGGCCTCGCGGGCCGGATCGATCCCGGCCACGGGCCCGTAGGCGATCTGGCCGGCGGCCTGGGCGAGGCGCTGGCTCAGCAAGGGATGCACGGGGATGCCCGCTTCGCCGAAGCCGAGCGCCAGCACCTCCTGCCCGGCGGCGCGGCGCGCGGCGACGGCTTCGTTGGCGGCGAGAGTGGCGGAGACGGTCACGGGTGGCTCCTCGGTGGGTGCTCGTTCGACGGTCCCAGAGTCCTCTTCGGCTAGCATCAACGCAAGTATTTCTAGCTTTCGCCGAGGGTAAGATTTCCTTATGCTGGACGTGCGCCGCCTGCGACTTCTCTACGAATTCGCGGCCCAGGGATCGATAGCCGCCACTGCCGTGGCGACCGGCCAGACCGCCTCCGGCGGTCTCACAGCAGTTGGCCGCCTTGGAAAAGGAGACGGGCGTGTCGCTCCTCGAGCGCACCGCCAGGTCCGCCCAGTTGACCGACGCGGGACGGCGCCTCGTGGAGCACACCGCGCACATTCTGGAGGCGATCGACGCCGCCGAGACCGACCTCGCCGCCGAGTCCGCGGAGCCGCGCGGGCGGGTCACCGTCACCGCGTTCCCCACGGTCGCCGTGGCGCTCGCGGGGCCGATCGTGCGCCGCCTGCGCCGCTACCCCGAGCTGCAGATGGTCCTGCTCCAGCAGCACACGGTCTCGGAGTCGCTGGCGCGCGTGCGCTCGGGCGAGATCGACCTGGCGCTCATCGACGACTGGTCGGGCCAGCGCCGGCCGGCCACCACCGGCCCGCTGACGTTCCACCACCTCGTGAACGATCCGCTCGTGGCGGTCCTGCCGTTCCAGCACCCGCTGGCGGTGAAGGAGGTCCTGTCGGCGCATGCGCTGGCGGGGGAGTCGTGGATCGCCTCGCCGGACGGCGAGCCCTCGCGCATGGCCCTGTCGCGGCTGTGGCGGGCCGAGGGGATCAGCGCGCCGGTCTCGGAGTTCGAGGGGCTCGACACGATCCTCACCCTGGTCGCGAAGGGCCTCGGGGTGACGGTGGCGCCGTGGATGGCCGCGGCCGAGCGCCGGGACGTGGCGGTGCGCAAGGTCGCCGAGGACCTGCCGGGCCGGGACGTCTACGTGGTCCACCGGACGGCCTCGACGGGCCGCCCGGCGGTGATGACGGTGCTCCAGGCGCTGCACCAGGCCGCGCGCAAACTCATGTCCGCGGCCGAGCGGTTCTAAGGCGTGGTCGAGCACGCCTGACGGCCGCTGTCCGGCCCGCCACCACCCGAACCGGACGCCGCTGCTCGGCGACAAGCGCTGTGCCCGCTCGCCGGGGGTGCTCGACCATCCCCTAGCGCAGGTGCGAGGGCGGGTACGGCGACTCGTCCTCGTCCTCGTCCCAAGTGCCCTGCGCCGGCTGAGGCTTCGGCTTCGGGCCCGGTTGCTCCTTGGGCTCCTTGGGCGCCTTCGGCTTCGGCTGGCGCCGCGCCAGGTGCGCGGCGAGCCAGGTCGTGATCGGCACGGCCGCGATGAGCCCGAGCGTGCCCGCCACCGACCGCACGATCTCGGTGGCGATGATCTGGCTCGTGAGCACCTGCTCCAGCGGCCGGTCGGCGGCGGAGATGAGCACCAGGAGCGGCAGCGAGGCGCCGGCGTACGCGAGCACGAGCGTGTTCACGACCGACGTCAGGTGGTCGCGGCCCACCCGCATGCCCGATTTGTAGAGCCTCGCAGGGTTCCATTTCGGGTTGGCCTTCGCGACCTCGTCCACGGTGGCCGCCTGGGAGACCGTGACGTCGTCGATGACGCCGAGCGCGCCGATGAGGATGCCCGCGAGCAGCAGGCCCGACATGTCGATCGGGTACTGCAGCGCGAGGTTCGTGGTGTTCTCGTCGAGGACCCCGTTGAGCTTCGTCAACCGGACCGCGGCCTCCGCGAGCAGCACGGTGACGATCAGCGACGCGAGCGTGCCGACGACGGCCACGGTCGTGGTCCGGTTCCAGCCGTGCCCCAGATAGAGCGAGACGAGCATGATCGCGGCCGAGCCGACGACCGCGACCAGGATCGGCGAGCGAACCGTCGAGCACCGCCGGGACCATGAACAGCAGCACCACGGCGAACGTCATGCCCAGGCCCACCAGGGACCGCAGCCCCTTCCAGCGTCCGAAGGCGACGACCGCGAGCGCGAAGGCGATCACGAGCGCCCACAGCGCGCTCGACCGGTCGTGGTCGATGATGTGGAACTGCTGGCCCGAGACCGAGTCGGGCGTGTAGAGGATGATGACGTCGTCGCCGGCCTGCACCACGGGCGCGCCCGGGCCGCTCGGGATGTCGACCACGGTCTCCTCGCCGGCCTGGTCGCCGCTCGTGATCCGCACGACCACGTCGCCGCAGACCGTCGCCTGCAACTGCTCGTCGAGCTCCGCGTCGGCCTCGTCGCACTCGGTCTCGTGCACCGAGACGACGTTCCCGTCGAGCTCGGTGCCGTAGGCCTCGATGGCCTCGGCGTCCTCGACCCCCTGGGGCCACAGCAGGACCATGCCGAGGATCGTCAGGGCCGCGGCCGGGACCAGGATCCACAGCGCGGCGCGGGGGACGGCGTCGTTGGGGAGGGCATGGCTGTGCTCGTGAGTCCTGGTTCACGTTGGAGAGCTTACGATCCCGCTCCCGTGAAGCGGCGCAGCAGCGCGCCCCGACCGCTCACGCCGGACAATTCGGACCGTGAGCGGTCGATAGCCTGCGACTTCGTACTGTAGCGCTCCAGTCGCTATGTGTGAGTGTCGCTCATGCGTCTACGGGGTCGACCCATCGGACCGCGGAGTAATTGCGCCACAAGTGGAGCAGTGCCGGGTCCCCGCGAACCAGCAGGTCGTCGAACGGCAGCCGATTCCACAGCGCCAGGTACAGCAGCTCCACCGGGCCCTCGATGACGCAGTGCGGGGTCTCGACCTCGCTGAACGTCACGAGCGGGCCCGTGTCGGTGGGGTGGATGTACCAGTCGCCGCGTCCCGGCGGCAGATCGGTGGCATGGATGTGGAGCACTGTCGGACGCAGTGCCCGCACCCGGCTCGACGGCCTGCCGTGGAAACCCAGCAGCAGTTCGTCGATGCCGTCGGCCGCGAATTCGGGGCCGACCGGTGATATCTCGTCGCCCCGGGCCTGTTCGGCGTCGACGCGGTGGATGGTGGTCTCGTGGGCCTGTCTGCGAACCCAGAAGCGGCGCGAAGACTCGGAGGGGAACATCTGCCAGCACTGGAGCCCGCTCGGAGCGGCCTCCAACACGGCCGCGAGCCGCAAGAGCCCTTCGCGGACCCAGTCGACCAGCAGGTCGTCGTGCGGCAAAGGCCCCACGTGACGCTGGAAGTCCTGTTTCCGGGGATCGTAAGGCAACGCTTCGCCCACGATCGCCGCCGCCCATCGATGGACGGTCCCGATGTGAGCCAAGAGTTCCTTGACGTTCCATCCCGGGCAGGTGGGCACGCTCGCATGGAGTGCGAGCTCCCCACCAGCGACAGCGATCCGCTCCCCTTCGGTGCGCAGCACGTTGATTTGATCGCCGATGTTCATCTCATGAAGTTTCGCACCTGTGTCGTTAATTACGCAAGTTCGGCTCATGGACCGATACACAAGTTTGGCATCCTTCCAGGCCAGAGGCCAGAAATTTCCGGCTTGCGGCACTTGTGCCGTTCACGGACGGGTTCCTGCTTCATTCTGCGGCGCCGGGATTCCTCGGCCTTACCCGCAGTCCACAGGCGTTTTACCTCTCCCAGAGCCTCTGGGCGAGGATCCGCCGCCCTTCGCGGCGAAGATTCAGCTCGGCGTTCGCATCCCGTTCGTGCCTTGCCCCGCAGTGGCATTCCCACCGCCGGACGCTGAGCTGCTCGATCCCTCGTGGCCCGGACAGGACTCCTCAGGCTGAGCACAACTGAGTGGACGGGAAGAACCGGTCGACTTTGACGAACGCCCGACCGGCTCTAGCTGCCTTGCTCTCGAGCCGGTTGAGAAAGATGCCGAATGCGGCATCCCTGATGCTCTTCGCAAACCTGCTGCGACTGAGCCCCTTGACTTGGAGGTCTTCGACGAAGATGCCTTGGTTCTCGGCGACGATCGTCTTGACCTGCTTATCAATCCAGTCGGAACGGGAATGCCTGACCTTCTCGTGGACACGTGCGACCTTCAGCCGCGCCCGCTCGCGATTCTTCGACCCCGGTTGCTTTCGGGAAAGCGACCTTGGGCACTTCTGAGCTTCCGCTCCAAGCGCTTGAAGAACCTCGGATTCGCGATCACTTTTCCTCCGCGAAGCACGGCGAAATCCTTGAGCCCCAGGTCGATACCGGTGTCAAGGTCGGCCTCCGGCAGCCGTTCCGAATTATCATCGACAGCGACTACGAAGCTCGCGTAATACTTGTCCGTCGCCGTCTTGATCACCGTGACGGAGCTGGGTGTCGAGGGCAGCTCCCGAGACCAGGCGACCTTGACCTCTCCGATCTTTGCGATGTACAGGCGCCCGTTGTCGCGCAGCCGGAATCCGTTTCGGTTGTAGCGGGCCGACTGGAGTGCAGACCGTCTCTTGAACCGTGGTGGCCCGAGCTTCGCCCCAGCTCGTCGGCCCTTGATCGAGGCGAAGAAGTGCTGATAGGCGAGGTGACAGTCACGCAATGCCTGCTGCAACGGCACCGTGGAGACCTCCGCCAGCCAAGCGCGCTCAGGCGTCTGCTTCGCCTCAGTGATCAGTCGCCGATCCAGCTCCGCTGCCGTCGGAAACGGCCTCCCGGCCCGCCGGGCCTCTCTGCGCGCGGCCACGGCGTCGTTGTAGACCACTCGCACACAACCGAATGTCTGCGCCAGTGCTCGGCGCTGAGGAAGCATCGGGTAGATCCGAAACCGGTACCGCAGCAGCATTCGGCAATAATAGAACAAATAGTCGACATTCAACTGTTTGTACACATAGATTCACCCGATCGGGGCGTAGGTTCAAAGGATGCACCGACTCCTCGTCGTCTCCGACCTGCCCGCGTGCCCGCGCCCGCTCGTCGACCACGTCGCCCTCGCCCTCCGCGGCGGCCCCTTCGCACTCCTCTTGCGCGACAAGCACCTCGACTGGGAGACCCGGCTCGCCTTGGCCGACGACCTGCGGCCGATCCTCGAAAGCGCCGGCGGCGCCCTCGTCATCGCCGACCCCGCAGCGCCCGTCGCGGCCGCGCACCTCTCGGCCCGCTTCCCGGTCCCCGAGCCGCGACCCGCACTCCTGGGCCGCTCCGTCCACGCCGGAGCGACGATCGACCCCGGCCTGGACTACTGCACGTACTCGCCGATCTGGGCCACCGACTCCAAACCCGGCTACGGGCCCTTGATTGGGACCAGTGCGCTCGGTGAGGCGTGCGCGGCGAGCCCGGTCCCGGTGTACGCGCTCGGCGGCGTCACCGGCCCCGACCGGGCCCGCGCCGCAAGGGAGGCGGGTGCGGCGGGGGTCGCGGTCATGGGAGCGGTCATGCGCGCCGCCGACCCGGAAAGCGCCGTACGCGCCCTCCGGGCCGCGCTCTCGTTACCGCTGCAGGCCGTGGTCGGCGATGACCTTCGAGTAGAACTTCGCGCTGGCCTTGGGGGTGCGCTTCTGGGTCGCGTAGTCGACGTGGACGATGCCGAAGCGCTTGTCGTAGCCGAAGGCCCACTCGAAGTTGTCCATGAGCGACCATGCGGTGTACCCGCGCACGTCCGCGCCGGCCTCGATGGCGTCGTGGACGGCGCCGATGTGGGCCTTGAGGTAGTCGACGCGCTCGGTGTCGCGGACCTCGCCGTCCTCGTCGGGCCCGGTCGGGTAGGCCGCGCCGTTCTCGGTGATCATGGTCGCCACGCCGTAGTCCTTGTGGATGCGCACCAGCAGGTCCGTCAGGCCCGTCGCGTCGACCGCCCAGCCCATGTCGGTGAACTCCAGGCCCTCGGGGGTCCAGCTCTCGATCCCGACCGCGCCCGGGTTCGACCTCGCTCTCGGGGTCGTCGGGGTTGGCGCGCAGCCAGGTCGGGCTGTAGTAGTTGATCCCGAGCAGGTCGATCGGCTGGCTGATCGTGTCGAGGTCGCCCTCCTGCACGAAGGACCAGTCGGTGTGGCGGCGCGTGCGCTCGATGACGTCGGCCGGGTACCGGCCGCGCAGGATCGGGTCGAAGAAGACCCGGTTCGCGATGCCGTCGACGACCCGGACGGCCTCTTCCTCGCCGCGGCACTGGGTCGGGTTGAGCACGATCGAGACCTGGTCGGCCCCGGCGGCGCGCAGCGCCTGGACCGCGAGGCCGTGGGCGAGGTTGAGGTGGTGGACGGCCGCGAGCGCGGCCGCGGGCTCGGTGCGGCCCGGCGCGTGGTGGCCGTTGCCGTAGCCGAGGAACGCCGCGCACCACGGCTCGTTCAGGGTCCACCAGGTGTGGACGCGGTCGGAGAGGCGGGCGCCGACGATCGCGGCGTAGTCGCCGAAGCGCTCGGCGGTCTCGCGCTCGGGCCAGCCGCCGCGGTCCTCGAAGGTCTGCGGGAGGTCCCAGTGGTAGAGCGTCGGCATCGGCTTGATCCCGGCCGCCACCAGCTTGTCGACGAGCCGGTCGTAGAAGTCGAGGCCCTTGGGGTTGGCCGGGCCGGTGCCGTCGGGCTGGATGCGCGGCCAGGCGATCGAGAACCGGTACGTGTCGACGCCCGAGCGAGGCCATCAGCGCGACGTCCTCGTCCAACGCGGTGGTAGTGGTCGCAGGCCACGGCCCCGGACTGGCCGCGCCACGTCTTGCCCGGCGTGGCAGAGAACGTGTCCCAAATGGACGGACCCCGGCCGTCCTCGTTCGCCGCGCCCTCGATTTGATATGAGGCCGTGGCGGTTCCCCACAGGAATCCCTCGGGGAAGGTCAGCTGCGTCATCGGATCGCACCTTTCGCGAGCTTAGTGGCTGTGTTCTGTCAACAGCATGCGTTGCCGGGCCCCGGAATGATACGTCATTGGTATCGCTCCCATGACGCGGGTGTCGACAGATATCGATCCAATCCCAGCCGGTAACGATTCAGCAATGCACACTTGACATTCAGTGTTACCCAGAGCACCATTGCCAGCGTCGCCCCTACGGCGGGTGAGGCAGTCCCTACCTGGGGCGGAACCGGTGAGAGCGGTTCCCACGAGGTCGGGGCAGGGAGGCAGTCGGACTCGCCGGGCGCACCACACCTGCGAAGAGAGGGAAGACCCCGATGAGCAAGACACGAAGAATCTCCTGCCTTGCGGCTGCCGTCAGTGCCATCGCGCTCGCCGCGGCGGCGTGCGGCGCACCAGAGGAGGAAGGAGAGGACCGCGGAGCGGTCCCCGACGACGCCACCGACTGCGCCAACTACGAACAGTACGGCGACCTCGAGGGCGAGACGGTCTCCATTCTCGGCTCCATTCGCGACGCTGAGGCCGACGAGATGATGGAGGCCTGGAGCTACTTCGAATCCTGCACCGGCGCCACCATCGAATACGAGGGCTCCGGCGAGTTCGAATCCGACATGAAGGTCCGCGTCGACGGCGGCAACGCCCCCGACATCGCGCTGTTCCCGCAGCCCGGCCTCATGTCCAACTTCGTCGACGACCTGAAGCCGGCCTCCGAAGAGGTCAGCGCCCTCGCCACCGAGGGCTGGTCCGAGGACTGGCTCAACTACGGCACCATCGACGGCGCGCTCTACGCCGCGCCCCACTCCTCCAACGCGAAGTCCTTCGTCTGGTACTCGCCCACCTACTTCAACGAGAACGGGTACGAGGTCCCCACCACCTGGGACGAGATGATCGCCCTCTCCGACAAGATGGTCGAGGCCGGCATCCAGCCGTGGTGCGCCGGCTTCGAATCCGGCGGCGCCACCGGCTGGCCCGGCACCGACTGGATCGAGGACATCGTCCTGCGTGAAGGCACCGACCTGTACGACCAGTGGGTCACCCACCAGATCCCGTTCAACGACCCGCAGATCGTCGCTGCCATCGACAAGGCCGGCACCATCCTCCAGAACGAGGACTACATCTTCAACGGCACCGACACGATCAGCTCGACCCCCTTCCAGGAGGCCGGCTACCCGATCCTCGACGGCAGCTGTGCGATGAGCCGCCAGGCGTCCTTCTACGGCGCCATGTGGCCCGCCGAGACCAACGTGGCCGAGGACGGCGACGTGTTCGCGTTCCGCTTCCCCGAGTCCAAGGAAGGCGACAACACCATGCTCGTCGGCGGCGAGTTCGTGGCCGCCTTCAGCGACTCGAACCCGACCGAGATGGTCCGCCAGTTCCTGGCCTCCGAGCTCTACCACAACGCCCGTCTCCAGACCGGCCCGTGGAGCACCGCCCGCCAGGGCGTCGACCCGGCCAACGCCACCACGCCGATCAACCAGTTCGCCACCGAGATCCTGACCGACCCGGCCGTGACCGTCCGATTCGACGGCTCCGACCTCATGCCCGGTGAAGTCGGCGCCTCGTCCTTCTGGACGGGCATCGTCGAATGGACCGACGGCGACAAGACCAGCCAGCAGATGGCCGACGACATCGAGGCCTCTTGGCCGTAAACCGGTCCTGAGTCCATGAGAGCGCCGGGCGAGCCCGCAAAGGGCTCGCTCGGCCCCTTGCCCTATCAAGTGGAGCCGCACATACCGTGAACATCTCCGACCTCACCGACCGCTTCGGACTCCTGGCCATCGGCCTGGTCGCCTTCCTGGCGATCCTCATGGCCCTCTACGGCCTCGCCGAACTCGCGTCCCGCAACAACCGCAGCCGCTGGGTGGCTGTGGTCTTCCTGTCTCCGGCCGTCATCTTCCTGCTCGTCGGCCTCGTCTACCCGGCCGTGCGCACCCTCGCCATGTCCTTCTACTCAGGCGACGGCAGCGAATTCGTCGGCATGGAGAACTACACCTGGGCAGTCACCGACCCCAGCGCCCTCCAGACCCTCGTCAACACCGCGATGTGGATCATCATCGTCCCGCTGCTGGCGACCGCCTTCGGACTCGTCTACGCCGTCCTCATCGACGGCCGCCGCGGCGAGCGCACCTACAAGGCCCTGGTCTTCCTGCCGATGGGCATCTCCTTCGTGGGCGCCTCCATCATCTGGAAGTTCATCTACCAGTACAAGGCCTCGGGCGACCAGATCGGCCTCATGAACCAGGTCATGACCTGGTTCGGCGCCAGCCCCGTGAACTGGCTCAACAGCTCCCCGATCAACAACTTCCTGCTCATGGTCGTGCTCATCTGGATCGAGGTCGGCTTCGCCACGGTGGTCCTGTCCGCCGCGCTCAAGGGCGTCCCCCTCGAGATCGTCGAGGCCGCCCGCATCGACGGCGCCAGCCCCAGCCAGATCTTCTGGAGGGTCACCGTCCCGTCGATCCGCTCGGCCATCGTCGTCGTCGCCGTCACCGTCTTCATCGCCACACTGAAGCTGTTCGACATCGTGCGGGCCATGACCGGCGGCCACCACGGCACCGACGTCCTCGCCCACAACATGTGGGACCAGGCCTTCCGGCTCGGCAACGACGGACGCGGCGCCACCATGGCGGTCCTGCTGTTCCTGCTCGTGATCCCCGTCGTCATCTACCAGGTGCGGAACATGCGCCGACAGGAACTGGAGGCCCGATGAGCACCCAGGCCACAACGCCCGAGGCCCCCGCCTCCACCATCGGCGAAAGCCGCGGCGACCGCCTGCGACGCGTCCTGACCAGTCGCTTCGCCAGCTTCGCGGCCGTCCTCATCGCCGTGGTGTGGACGATCCCGACCGCCGGGCTCTTCATCTCCTCGCTCCGGCCCGAGGACGACATCCGCGTCAGCGGCTGGTGGACGATCTTCACCAATCCGCAGTTCACCCTGGACACCTACAACTACGTCCTGTACTCGGACTCCCAGGGCGGCGGACTCATCCGCAACCTCATCAACACCATCGTCATCACGATCCCCGGCGTGCTCATCCCGGTCGCCTTCGCGGCCATGGCCGCGTACGCGCTCTCCTGGATCGACTTCAAGGGCCGCAACTTCCTCTACATCGCGATCTTCGCGCTGCAGGTGGTGCCGCTCCAGATGGCCCTGATCCCGCTGCTGTCCTTCTTCAGCCAAGGCCTGCACATCGGTTCGATCACGATCATGCCCGCCTGGGAGCTCGAAGGCGTCCAGACGATCGTCCAGGTCTGGATCGCGCACTCGATCTTCGGACTGCCGCTGGCGATCTTCCTGCTGCACAACTTCATGCGCGAACTCCCTTCGGACGTGATGGAGGCCGCCCGCATCGACGGCGCCAGCCACTCGCAGATCTTCCGCAAGGTGGTGCTGCCGCTGGTGACCCCGGCGCTGGCCTCGATCGCGATCTTCCAGTTCCTGTGGGTGTGGAACGACTTCCTGGTCGGTCGCACCTTCGGCGGCGGCGAGGCCACGCGCCCGCTCACCGCCGTGCTGGGCGACATGGCCGGCACGTGGGGCTTCGGATGGACGCGGCTCCCGGCCGCGGCCTTCGTCGCGATCATCGTGCCGCTCTTGGTGTTCCTGCTGCTCCAGCGCTACTTCGTGCGCGGGCTGCTGGCGGGTTCGGTCAAGGGCTGATCCCGGTCCGCTGAACCATGGGGGAGGGGCTTCGGCCCCTCCCCTGCTGCTCATCTGCCGCCGGCCCACAGCCGCGCGAAGAACTCGGTGTACAGGTCTGCCACGCCCTCGTCCGCGACCCGGATCAGGTTGTCGTCCGCGTGCCGCATCGCGTTGCCGCTCAAGTTGTGCGTCCCGGTCCACACCACTGCGCGGTGTCGGTCCCCGAACCACGCCTCCGCGACCATGAACTTGTTGCGGTGCGAGTCGTGGACGCGCACGTTCTCGGCCCCCAGCGCCTCCTCGATCCATTGCGGATCGTTCGTCTCGGCGTCGAGCACCACCGCCCGCACCTGGCAGCCGAGCGCTTGGATCCGGTCCAGTTCGGCGCGCACGCCCGGGCGGTTCGTCTGGAAGTTCGCGTGCCCCACCAGGACCCGGTCGCCGGCCTCGCAGGCGCTGATCTGCCCCAACTGCTCGACCACCGGGTCGGGCCCGCGCGGGAACACCCATGCCCGCGCCAGGCCAGCCGTCGTGCCCTTCTCGTCGTCGGTCCAGCCGTGCCACCTGCCGCTGTAGAGCCGGTTCCAGTAGCGGGTGTAGAAGCCGAACAGCTGCCGGTCGCCGTGCACGCCGAGCAGGTTGTGCGACTGCGTCGACTGCATCCGGGTGAAGCTGAGGCTCGTCACCATCACCGTCGGGGTGCCACTGTGGTCGATGAGGAAGAACCGGTTGTGGTCGGGTCCCTTGCGGGTCCCGTCCGCGTTCGGCAGGCACCCGGCGCCGCATTGGCGCACGAGTGCCCCGGCGGCCTTGAGCGTCCTGATCACCGCGTCGTTCATCGACGGCCGGTCGCCGCGGGTCCCGATCACGGCCCGCACGTCCACGCCCCGCCCCTCGGCGTGCACGAGCGACTCGGCGAGCGGCGCGACCGGTCCGTCGAGCGTCCACTGGTAGACCGCGGCCCGCACCGTGTCGCCCGCCTCGGTGGCGTCGATCTGGTGCACGAGTTCGGACACGATCGCAGTGTCCTTGGCGCCCTGGGGAACAGCGGTGCACACGGTGTAGTCGCCGGTGCGCGTGCAGCCGGGACCGGCCGCCGACGTCGGCATGGGGCCGGCCACGGCGACGAGCATCGCGCCCGACGCCGCCAGCGCGAGGAGTCTGCGGTGCATGTCGGCGCTCCAGTCGTTCGATGCTCGTGAATCTGAACATCGCACGGGTTCGGCGCCGGGGAGGGCTTTCGGGCGGGTACCGGACGTTTCGCAAGGTAGGGCGATCACGGCCTTGTAATTTCCACGAGGGCGAAATGGAGCTGTTGTCAGGCGGATTCCTGGAAACGGTGGTCGGATACCCGACGATCTCTCAACAATTGAGGGAGAAGGTCCCCACCTGAAGTCGTCGTCAGGAGTCAATATGAACCCGAGCGCTGCAGGAGAACTCCCCGAGGAGTTCCGACTTTCCCTCGCCGAGCAGATTTCGCAGGAACCCGAACGCGACGAGCCCCAAGTGCTCGCCGATGAGCAACCGCGTGTCACCGAGCCCGCCGGCACCGGCTGGCTCCTGGTCGGCATGCTGGTGGTGGTGGCCATCGGGGTGCTGCTGCTGATCATCTTCGCCTCAGGCGGGAACGCCGACGAGTCGCTGATGCTCTAGGGCCTGTTCCCGGTCGCTGAATGCGGTTGCATCACTGCAACCGCATCAGGCTGCCGTCCGGCTCGCGGGAGTGGCAAGATCTGGTCCGTGGAAACCTGGCGTGGAATAGACGCGACTCCCGAGGGCTGGCCCGCCTCCGTCGTCGCCATCGGCGTGTTCGACGGGGTGCACCGCGGCCACGCCGCACTCGTCCGCACCGCCGCCAAGGCCGCCGCCGAGCGCGAGGCCCGCTGCGTCGTGGTGACCTTCGATCCGCACCCGACCGCGGTGGTCGCGCCGCACGCGGTGCCGGCGCAGCTCTCGAGCGTCGAGCGGCGGATCGAGCTGCTGGGCGCGCTGGGCGTCGACGCGGTGTGCGTGCTCCCGTTCACCAAGGAGCTCTCGCAGCTGAGCCCGGACTACTTCGTCCGCCATGTGCTCGTGGGCGGCCTGCATGCGAAGGCCGTGGTGGTCGGCGAGAACTTCCGCTTCGGCCACAAGGCCGCGGGGGACGTGAAGCGCCTCGCCGAACTCGGTGAGGAGTTCGGTTTCGAGGTCCTGGCGCAGGTGCTCACCGCGGACGATGAGGCGTTCTCCTCCACGCGGGTGCGGCGCCTCATCGCCGAAGGCGATGTGGCGGGCGCCGCCGAGGTGCTGGGCCGCGATTTCGGCATCGAGGGCACGATCGTGCACGGTGCGGGCCGCGGGGGCACGGCGCTGGGTTTCCCGACCGCGAACCTCGCCCATGCGGCGGGCACGGCGGTCCCGGCCGACGGCGTGTACGCCGGCTGGTTCCACCGCGACTCGCACCGCCACCCGGCGGCGATCAGCGTCGGCACGAACCCCACGTTCAACGGCACCGAGCGCACCGTCGAGGCCTATCTTCTGGACTTCTCCGGAGACCTCTACGGGGCCGAGGTGCGCCTGGACTTCACCGCGCGCCTGCGCGGGCAGGTCGCGTTCGAGGGGATCGAGCCGCTCATCGCGCAGATCGAGACCGACGTCGCAGACACCCGCCGGGCTTTGGAGCTGGGCTGACGCCCTGTTAACCTGGTCGGGTTGTGCTTTTGACCAGCCTGCTCGACACCGCGGGTTGGCCGTAACTCATGAAAGGGTGTTCGACATGGCGCTCGACGCTGAAAAGAAGGCCGCGATCATCAAGGAGTACGCGACCGGTGAGGGCGACTCGGGTTCCACCGACGTCCAGGTCGCGATCCTGACGACGCGCATCAAGGAGCTCACCGCTCACGTCCAGGTGCACAAGCACGACCACCACTCGCGTCGTGGTCTGCTCCTCCTGGTCGGCAAGCGCCGCCGCCTTCTCAAGTACCTGAAGAAGGAAGACATCACGCGCTACCGTGCGCTCATCGAGCGTCTCGGCATCCGCGACAACGCCTAAGAGCGACTTCGCGAAGGGAGCGTCCCGCCTGGGGCGCTCCCTTTCGCGTACCCGGCCACGGGGCGCTTTGATTCCGCTTGCCTCAGGGCACCCCTCAAGGAATCTCTGGTCTTCAAGCGAGGTGACGGGCCCTTGCTGCTATCCAGTCAATGCACTGTGGGAAGGGCGTGTGAGTACGGTCACGGCAGTGAGCCCGTTTCGCGTTGTCAGGTGTCGTCGTTAGCACTCATGTGCTGCTTCGATATCGATTCCGGGTGTACCCGACAACTCCGCAGCGGGTGATGCTCGCGCGGACGTTCGGGTGTGTGCGCACGGTCTGGAACGACGCGGTCGCAGCACGCGAGGCGGCATTTCGGCAGGGTCTGCCGTATCCGTCCGCGGCGGTCTTGGAGAAGGCGCTGATCACCGAAGCAAAGCGCACTGCCGAGCGTTCATGGCTTGCGGGTGTCTCGAACGTGCCGCTTCAACAGTCATTGCGGGATTGCCATGCGGCCTATCGGAACTTCTTTGACTCACGGTTGGGTGAGCGTGCTGGAGGCCGGGTTGGCCCACCGAAGTTCAAACGCCGCGCTGGGACGCAAGCCGCGCGCTTTACACGCAACGGGTTCACACTGCGCCCGAACGGCCGGTTGTATGTGGCGAAGGTAGGCGCCCTGAAGATTGCCTGGTCCAGGGAGCTGCCGTCGGACCCTTCGAGTGTCACGGTGATCAAGTCCGCGACCGGTAGGTACTACGCGAGTTTCGTCGTAGCCGTCGATGACGATGCCGAAATGCTGGAACCGTTGACCGACCCGGAGGCAGAGACCGGGATCGACTTGGGGTTGAAGGACTTCGCGGTGTTGCGCGGTGGGAGAGCGATCGAGAATCCGAAATTCTTCGCCCGGCTGGAGCGCAGATTGCAGCGGGCGCAGCGGGTCTTGGCACGGATGGCGAGAGGCTCGGTGAACCGGGCGAAGGCCCGGATTGCCGTGGCGAAGGTCCACGAGCAGGTCAAGAACGCCCGGTCAGACTGGGTCGACAAGCAGGTCAAGGCATTGGTGTGCGAAAACCAAGCGCTCTATGTCGAAGACCTCAACGTCAAAGGCCTGGCCCAGGGTCGGCATGCGAAGTCGGTGCATGATGCGGCGTTCGGCATATTCTTGACCCGGCTTGAGTCGAAGGCGGCGCGATCGGGTCGGACGTTCGTGAAGATCGACCGATACTTCCCGTCCACGCAGTTGTGCTCGGCGTGCGGGATACTGACCGGACCCAAGGGTCTGGAGGGCTTGAAAGTTCGGGAGTGGACTTGCGTGTGCGGCGCGCACCATGACCGAGATCAGAATGCGGAATTCAATATCAGGCGCGAAGGCAAGCGTCTGGTGGCCGAGGGACTTGCGGACACCTGAAAAACGCCTGTGGAGCCTGTGTCAGACCCGGGAGACCGGGCAGTAGGCGCTGAAGCAGGAACCCACCCGTAGACGGCCCGCTTTCAGTGGGCCGCAAGTCGGGAATCACCTTTCTTTCGGGGAGGCGAGGAAGTCAAGTAGGGTGGGCGATGAGCACCACGCTCGACCGCGCGCCGCGCCTGAGACCGCGCCGGTCCTCGGTAGTGGCATCCGGAACGCCCCGCACGATGCGGGGACGGGCTTCCGAGTGCTTCGATCGAAGACCGGAACGCGTGGGTGAGCGGCGCAACCGCGAACTACACAAGGAGATCGACACTCTATGTCCGATAACCAACGGACACCTGAGGCCTTCAACCTCGGGGAACACCACGCCACCGCCGTGATCGACAACGGCGCCTTCGGCACCCGCAAGATCGTCTTCAGCACCGGGCGCCTGGCCAAACTGGCCCAGGGCTCGGCGATCGTCCAGATGGACGACACCGTGGTCCTCTCGACCACGGCCGCCTCGAAGAACCCGAAGGACCACTTCGACTTCTTCCCGCTGACCGTGGACATCGAGGAGCGGATGTACGCCGCCGGGCGCATTCCCGGCTCGTTCTTCCGCCGCGAGGGCCGCCCCAGCGAGAACGCCATCCTCACCTGCCGCCTGATCGACCGCGGCCTGCGCCCGTCCTTCGTGTCGGGTCTGCGCAACGAGGTCCAGGTCATCGGCACCATCCTCGCCGTCGACGCGCGTGACGAGTACGACGTGGTCGCCATGAACGGCGCCTCCATGTCGACGCAGCTCTCCGGGCTGCCGTTCTCGGGCCCGCTGGGCTCGACCCGCATCGTCCTCATCGACGGCACCTGGGTCGCGTTCCCGACCCTGGAGCAGATCGAGAAGGCCACCTTCGACATGATCGTCACCGGCCGGGTCCTCGACTCGGGCGACGTCGCGATCATGATGGTCGAGGCCGAGGCCACCGACAACACCTTCGCGCTCATCGCGGCCGGCGGCACCAAGCCGACCGAAGAGGTCGTCGCGAGCGGCCTCGAGGCCGTCAAGCCGGTCATCGCCGAGCTGGTGCGCGCCCAGGCCGAACTGGCCAAGGTCGCCGCCAAGCCGGTCGCCGACTACCCGCGCTTCCTCGACTACCAGGACGACGCGTTCGCCGCGGTCGAAGCGGCCGTCTCGGCCGAGCTCGACCAGGCGCTGCAGATCGCCGACAAGACCGACCGCCAGGACGAGCTCGACCGCGTCAAGTCGGTCATGCTCGAGAAGCTCGGCGCCGACTTCGAAGGCCGCGAGAACGAGCTGGGCAACGCCCTGCGCTCGCTCACCAAGAAGCTGGTCCGCAAGCGCGTCATCACCGAGGGCGTCCGCATCGACGGCCGCCTCCCGGCGTACATCCGGCCGCTCGCGGCCGAGGCCGGGATTCTTCCCCGCGTCCACGGCTCGGCCCTGTTCGAGCGCGGCGAGACCCAGATCATGGGTGTCACCACGCTGAACATGCTGCGCATGGAGCAGGCCATCGACACGCTGTCGCCGGTCAGCAAGAAGCGCTACATGCACAACTACAACTTCCCGCCGTACTCGACCGGTGAGACCGGCCGCGTGGGTTCGCCCAAGCGCCGCGAGATCGGCCACGGCGCGCTCGCCGAGCGGGCGCTCGTGCCGGTGCTGCCGAGCCGCGAGGAGTTCCCGTACGCGATCCGCCAGGTCTCCGAGGCGCTCGCGTCGAACGGTTCGACCTCGATGGGTTCGGTCTGCGCGTCCACGATGTCGCTGATGAACGCCGGTGTGCCGATCAAGGCCCCCGTCGCGGGCATCGCGATGGGCCTCATCTCCGAGGAGGTCGACGGCGAGACCAAGTACGTCACGCTGACCGACATCCTCGGCGCCGAGGACGCTTACGGCGACATGGACTTCAAGGTCGCCGGCACGGCCGAGTTCGTGACGGCCCTGCAGCTGGACACGAAGCTCGACGGCCTGCCGTCGGACGTGCTGGCGAAGGCGCTCCAGCAGGCGAACGACGCCCGCCACGCGATCCTCGACGTCATGCTCGACGCGATCAGCGAGCCGGGCGAGCTGGCCGCGACCGCGCCGCGCATCACCACCCTGAAGATCCCGGTCGACAAGATCGGCGCGATCATCGGCCCGAAGGGCCAGACGATCAACCAGATCCAGGACGACACGGGCGCGGACATCACGGTCGAGGACGACGGCACGATCTACGTGTCGGCGGAGAACGGCGAGGCCGCTCAGGCCGCCGTCGAGACCATCAACGCGATCGCGAACCCGACGCTCCCGAACGTGGGGGACCGGTTCCTGGGCACGGTCGTCAAGACCACCGACTTCGGCGCGTTCATCTCGCTGACGCCGGGCCGCGACGGTCTGCTGCACATCTCGAAGGTCGGCGACGGCAAGCGCGTCGAGCGGGTCGAGGACGTGCTGAGCGTCGGCGACAAGGTCGAGGTCGAGATCGGCGACATCGACAACCGCGGCAAGATCTACCTGGACAAGGTGTACCCGGAGGGCCAGGAGCCCGAGGGGTACAAGAAGGGCCGTCCGGCCGAGCGCAAGGAGTCGCGCGGCGACCGGGGCGACCGCGGTGACCGCGGCCCGCGCCGGGACCGTGAGCGCTCGGGTGAGCGTTCCGGCGGCGACCGCGAGCGTTCGAGCGAGCGTTCCGGTGGCGGCGACCGCGGCGGTTCGGCCGACGGCGAGCGCCGTCGTCGCCGCACCCGCCGCAGCGACGAAGGCGGAGGCTCGGAAGAGTAGATGAGTCGACCCCAGACTCACACGCTGATCGACGATCCGCTGGGCGGCACGGTCAAACTGACCGTGCTGCCCGGCGGTTTGCGTGTGCTCACCGAAACCGTCCCGACCATGCGTTCCGCTTCGGTGGGCGTGTGGGTCGGGGTGGGGGCCCGAGACGAGGCCCCCGAACTCGCCGGCGTCTCGCACTTCCTTGAGCATCTGCTGTTCAAGGGGACCGCGAAGCGCACGGCCACTGAGATCGCCGAGTCCATCGAGTCCGTGGGCGGGGAGTCGAACGCGTACACGGCGCGGGAGCTGACCTGCTTCTACGCGCGGGTGCTCGACGAGGACCTGCCGATGGCCGTGGACGTGCTCGGCGACGCCCTGTGCTCCTCGCTGGTGACCCCCGCCGATGTGGAGGTCGAGCGCGACGTGATCCTCGAGGAGATCGCCGCTTCGGCCGACGAGCCGTCCGATGTGGTGCACGAGCTGTTCACGCGGGCGCTGTTCGGCGACGGGGCCCTGGGCCGCGACATCGCCGGCGACCCGGGCACGGTGCGGAGGCTCACGCGCGACCAGATCTACGAGTTCTACCGGCACCACTACCGGGCCCCGAACCTGACGGTGTGCGCCGCGGGAGGGGTCGACCACGGTGAGACCGTGAAGCTCGTGGCCGAGGCGTTCGCGCCGATCCTGGGCGGCACGGACGTGCCGCGCCCGCGCCGCCACGACGACGACCGGCTGCCCGAGCCGGTGCGGCTGCTGGTGGAGCGCCATGACACCGAGCAGGCGCACGTGGTGGTCGGCTGCCGCCTGTTCTCGCGGCACGACGACCGCAAGGACGCTTTCGAGGTGCTGAACAACATCCTCGGCGGCGGCATGTCCTCGCGGTTGTTCCAGACGGTGCGCGAGCAGCGCGGCCTGGCGTACACGGTGTACTCGTTCTCGACGTACTTCGCCGACACCGGCCTGTTCGGCGTCTACGCCGGATCGAATCCGGAGAAGGTGCACCAGGTCCGGGAGCTGGTGCTCGCCGAGCTCGCGAAGGTGGCCGCCGACGGCGTCACCGACGAGGAGCTGCGGCGCGGCAAGGGCATGAGCAAGGGCGGCATGGTGCTCTCGATGGAGGACTCCGGTTCGCGCATGAACGGGCTGGGCCGGGAGGAACTGCTCTACGGCGAGCATTGGAGCCTGGCGCGGGAGATCGCCGACATCGAGGCGGTGACCGCCGACCAGATCCGGGCCGTGGCCGCCGAGATCCTGTCGCAGCCGATGACGACCGTGGCCGTGGGGCCGTTCGACCAGAAGGATTTCGCATGATCAAGGTCGGTGTGCTCGGTGCACGGGGCCGCATGGGCCAGGCCGTGTGCGAGGCGGTGGACGCCGCCGGCGACATGGAGCTGGCGGCGACCGTGGGCCGCGACGAGGCCCTCGACGAGCTCGAAGGCGTCGACGTGGTCGTGGACTTCACGCTGCCCGATACCGTGATGGACAACCTGGCCTGGTGCGTGGAGCACGGTGTCCACACCGTGGTCGGCGTCTCGGGTTTCGACGCGAAGCGCCTGGAGTCCGCCCGCGAGATCCTCGCGGCGGACCCGGAGGTCGGGTCGGTCATCGCCCCGAACTTCGGGATCGGCGCGGTGCTGATGATGCAGTTCGCGGCGAAGGCCGCCAAGCATTTCGACTCGGCCGAGATCATCGAGGCGCACCATCCGCGGAAGGTCGACGCGCCTTCGGGCACGGCGGTGCACACCGCTCGGGTGATCGCCGCGGCGCGCGCCGACGCGGAGCTGCCGGACATGCCGGACGCGACCGAGACCGACCCGCAGGGGGCGCGCGGCGCCGAGGTCGAGGGGGTCCGCATTCATGCGATCCGCTCGGCCGGGTACGTCGCGAGCCAGGAGGTCCGCTTCGGCGGCCCCGGTGAGCGCTTCGCGATCAGCCACGACTCGACTCGACCGGGCCTCGTTCATGCCCGGTGTGCTCCTGGCGATCCGCGAGGTCCTGCGGCGCCCGGGCCTGACCGTGGGCATCGACGACCTGCTCGACTAGAAGACGAACAGCAAGGGCCCGCCGACGGCGGGCCCTTTGTCGTTCACTCGGCGGTGGGACTCGCCGAGGTGGCGTCCTCTGGGGGTTCGGGGCTGGCGGTCTCGCTGCCGCCCTGCCCGGTGTCGGTGGTGGGCGACTCGCTCGGCGTCTCGGCGGTTTCGGTGGGGGAGGCGCTCTCGGAGGGCGACTCCGAGGCGGATTCGCTGGGCGTGGCGCTCTCGGACGGCGTCTCGGTCTCGGTTTCGGGCTCGCTCGTGTCGTCTGCGGGCGCTCGTTCGACGATCGTGGTGGTCGAGTCGGGGCTGTCGCTGATGAACCGGTCGGGGTCGCCGGCGAGGGCCCCGAAGGCGTACAGCGCGCCGATGGTGAGGCCGAAGACGAGGACGCTGGAGACGAGGATCGCGATCAGGGTCCGCTTGCGCGACTGGACTCGGGTGAGGTGGCCTTCGGGGGCCGCTTCGGGCGGCACTTCGACGTCGACGGTGCTCGCCGCAACGACACTGCCGTCCTTGAGCGCTTCGAGCTGCGCGGTGTCGGGGATCTTCGCGGTCGCCGTGACGCTCTCGGGGTGGAGTTCCACGGTCGCCGCATCGGCCCTGCCCTGGGCGGCGGGAGCGAGCGCGGCGATCTGGGTCTTGATCTTGTCGCCGGTGCGGCGCATGGCCCGGAGGATGAGTACGGCGCCGATGGAGGAGCAGACGCTGAGGACGGCGGTGCCGGCGACGGTGCCCCAGATGCCGAGGGCCTTGGCGAGGACCGCGCCGAGCACGGTGGCCCCGGCCGCGGCGAGGATCTGACCGATGCTCAGTTCCAGGCCGGAGTCCTTGTCCTTGTGGCCCTTGCTCTTCGAGCGGTACTGAGTCAACGGCCCTCCCCACTGGTGTTATCGGCCTGTTATCGCAGAACGACTCACCAGGATACGGGGCGTATAGGCGACGCCTACGGTTTGTGCGCGAGCTAACGGGCCGGCACCGGTGCGCTAAGCGGGCCAGAGGGGGTCGTCGTCGCGGGAGTACCGGCGCAGCCGCGCCGACTGCCACAGCCACAGCAGGCCGCAGACGACCACGATGAAACCGACCCCGACGATCAGGAACGCCCAGCCGTTGTTCTCGACCGCGACGGCCTTGAGGTCGTAGTCCTCGCCGGGGGCCATGCTCCAGGTGACGGTGCGCCCTTCGAGGACGCCGTTGTGCTCGGTGACGCGGGCGGGGAAGTCGACGCTGAGGAGGATCTCGGCGTCCTCGAACGTCGCGGGGTCGAGGAACCCGGCGGCGCGCAGGTCCCAGTGGCCTTCGAGGTCGTACTGGCGGCCGGTGTGGTCGATGCGGAGGTAGCCCCAGTCGTCGCCGCCCAAGTCGGAGAATTCGGTGAGAGGGTGGTCGGTGAAGGTGGCGGTCTGGCCGACGAAGCCGTCCTCCTCATACGGGGCGCGCTCACTGCTCGGTATGCCGTGGAGGAGCGCATCGAGGAACGCCTCCAGTTCCGCCTGGTCGAGGTCCTGCTCAGCGGCGTTCGCCAGGAACTCCTCGCTCCAGGCGGCGGTGAACTCCCCGCCCACGGTGTCGTCGGGCCGGACCTCGAGGTCGAGGTCGAGCCGGATGCACCCCGAAGCGCTCACGACCAGACCGAGCGCGGCGCAGGCGACAAGGGCGCGGCGAGCGGCGCGACTGGGCACAGCACGACTAGGCGCAGAAAGACCGAACATGACCTGAGCGTAGGCCCGGAAAAGCGCCGAATCAGCACTTTCGACCGACTCCCCGACCGGGATTGTCGTACCCCGGTGTCACCCTCGGGCGCTGCGAACGGGCGCCGGAGCGGCGTGCCCGCCGGACAGCGGCGCGACCAGGTTGTCGGACCCCGGTGTCACCCTTGTGCCGGCGGCCTCGCGAACCGGCTCCGGTCCCTCTCGGCGCGCCCGCGCACCGCTCGGCTTCGCCCGCTCCCGTTAGGCTGTCGGTGAAGGAGGAGAAGTGTGCGCAGTCGATGAAGCCGCCCCGGCGTCGCAACCGGACCGGGCCCCGCAGCAAGACCAAGCCCCTCAGCAAGACCAAGCCCCGCAGCAGAGCCACGCCACGCAGCCGGACGGAGCCGCGCCCGAGCCGAAGCGCCGCAATCCGGTCCAGCGCTCGGTCAACCGCGTGCTCGCCCACCCGTGGTTCGCGCCGCTCGCCATCCTCGGCTGCTTCTCGGCCGCAGCGGCCGGGATCGTCGTCACCGACCCGACCGACAACACCGGCCCGACCACCTGCCTGTTCAAGATGGTCACCGGCTTCGACTGCCCCGGATGCGGCGGCACCCGCGCGTTCTACTACCTCGTCACCCTCAACGTGCCCGAAGCCGCCCGCCACCACCTCATGGCCGCCTTCGCCGCCCCGTTCATCGTCTGGATCTACCTCGCCTGGGCCCTGCCGCGGCTGCTCCCGCACCGCACCTGGCGCCTCCCCACCTTCCACCTCACCCCCCACGCCCTCACCGGCTTCCTCATCGTCTGGGGCGTCTTCTTCATCGCCCGCAACCTCCCGTGGGAGCCGTTCACGTTCTTCTACGTGTAAAGACCCGGCCGCCGAAGCGACCGGGTCCTCATGTGGGTGTTGTGTGCAGTTCGCGGCGCTA
Organism: uncultured Actinomycetota bacterium; assembly: GCA_963740955.1. Taxonomy (GTDB): domain Bacteria; phylum Actinomycetota; class Actinomycetes; order Mycobacteriales; family Micromonosporaceae; genus Glycomyces. The sequence continues at coordinate 1,474 of CAVUGC010000019.1, read as the reverse complement.
CGCGAAAGCGCTGGCGCGGTGCAGGTAGATGTCGCCCGAGACCGAGCGGGCCCGCACCTCGAGGCTCGTGCCGCCGCCCGCCGGCGCCGGAGACGTGTCCCCGGTGGCGAGCTCGGAGGTCACGGTCCCGGCCTTGGCGTCCAAATCGACCCAGACGTCGGTGCCCGACACCACACCGAGGGTGATGCGCCCCGACACGGTGTTGGCCTTGACCGAACCGGACTTGAGCGCGCCCAGCTCGATCCCGCCCGAGAGCGTGTTCACGTTCGCGGAGTTGTCGAGGCGCTCGGCCTTGATCGAGCCGGCCACGGTCTTCGCGGAGAACTCCGCGCCCACGTGGTCGACCTTCACCTGCCCGGAGGCCGTGTTCGCCCGGAAGTCCTCGATCGCGTCGATCACGCTGATGGAACCCGAGACGGTGTTCGCGCGCACGTTCATGGCGCTCTCGACCGTCGCCGAACCGGCCACGGTGTTTATCGAGACCCCGCCCAGCTTGCCGTGCAAGCTGATCGGCGCTGAAGTGGTCTTCACCGAAACGTCCGAGCCGACCGGGACCTTCACCGACAGGTGCACCCCGATCTCCTTGCGGAAGAACCAATTCGACGGCTTCTCCGGGGCCATGACGCGCAGGTGCCCGTTCTCGAACTCGACGCGCGCCAGGTCGGCGGCGTCGGCGTCGCCCTCGGAGCGGCGCTGCGCGGGCTTGACCTCCACCAGCACCGTGTCCGACTCGTGCGAGGTGACGGTGACCGAGCCGTCGGCCAGCGTGATCGCCGCCGTGATCGGCCCGTCGTGGGTGAATTCGGTGTACTCGTTCATGCTCGGTGCTCCTAAGCCCTGGCGTAGCCGGTGATGCGCTGGCTGTACTTCGCGCCGCCCGAAGGACCCGATGTGCGCGAGGCGTGCACCGCGTTGTTGATCGCGCGGACCAGCCAGGCGTTGACCGAGGCCCCGTCTGCGGAGGCCGCCTTCTCGACGTCCTCCTTCAGCGACTCGGGCAGGCGCAGCGTGATGCGGGCGACGTCGTCGTCCACCGGCGGAGCCGGAGGCGGCGCGACTTCGGCGGTCTCGCCGCCGCTGACCCGCAGGTCCACTTCCCGGCCGCGCACGCGCAGGTCGACCGACGCCGGAGAACCGGCCTGGTCGAGCCCCGCGGTGATCTCGGCGGCCGCTTCGGAGAGGGCCTCCATGAGCGCCAGGCGAGCCCCCGCGTCGAGCGCCTCGGACAGCAGTTCAGCAGTCCGCGCGGCTTCCTCGCCACCGGGCGCTGCAGCGGCGGTGAGGCTCCGGCGGAGCGATTCGATATACGGCGTCAAGTCCATGACACCATGGTGACATCATTTCTGACGTCTGTCAAGCGGCGTCGTGGAACCAGACAGTGCGACCCGAACCACCACCCCCACGCGCACGCACCCGCGACACCCCCCGAACCCGGGCGCGTGCCGGACCACACTCCGCTGCCGAGTACCCTCAG
>CAVUGC010000018.1:0-115193 GCA_963740955.1 uncultured Actinomycetota bacterium | reverse complement strand
GCGGTCAAATGTAGGCGAGGATCTCGGCTTCGTTCGCGGAGCTCGTGCCTCCCCGAAGGTTCAATGTGGAGACGATGGTGACGTCGGCTCGCAGTGTCCGCGCGGTCCGGCGGGCGCGGACCGCCCGATGCCCGCACAAGGCCGCCAGGGCGTTCACCTGGCTTTCGTAGTTGCCGGTCTTGGATTCGACCACGCCGGTCAGGACGGCTTCGGCCGTGGTCGACCAGCCGTTGTTCAGCCGCGACTCCCACTGGTCCAGTTCCCGGCGCTTCTTCGCCGGGAGCCCGCCGGAGCGGGAGGACTTCACCGGCTCCGGTCGCGTCGCCGCGTCCCGCGCCTTGTCGAGCGCCCGCAGCAGGCCGAGGTAGACGGCGGCGGCGAGCGCGCAGAACGCACTCATCGTGATGCCCGCCGTCAGTGCGGGGCCGCCGGCGGGGAGCACCACGGCGAGCGCCGGGGCGGCCGGTGCGAGCGCGAACGCGGCTGCGAACGCCGACCGGGCCGGTCGGCGGGCGGCGGCCCTGGCGAATTGGCGCAAACTCATGACGTGCGGGTCCTCGTCTTTCTCAATGGGACGGAACGGGATGCGGCGCTATCTGGAAGCGAGGGCGCGGCGCAGGGCGATCAGCGCCGGCACGGAACCGGCCCAGATCGCGAAGCTTCCGGCCGCCACCCAGGGCAGGAAGGTGGGCTCGGCCGTGGCCGCGAACACGCTCGCCGACGCGGCGGAGCACAGGCCGGCGCCGACGAGCAGCGCGTCCCTCAGGCGGAGGGCCGGGCGAGGCGCGCCTCGACCCCGGCGGGCCTTGCCGGCGGGCGGCGCGGCGGCGGGCTCGGGTGCGAAGGGCTGCACGCGGACGCGGTCGTCCGCGAGATCGGGGTGCTCGAAGCGGAGCAGCTCGGCGTACCGCTCGGTCGGCACGACCACCGGCGCGGTGTGCCGTTCGCCGAGGTCGATGAAGTCGAGTCCGTGCTCGGCGGCCGCCCCGAGGACGAACTGGTGCACCAGGGACCGCGTGCCGTCGACGCCGATCCAATCGGGGCAGTGGACGAGCCCGACCGCGTCCCCTTGGCCCGCCCGCCGGGCGGCGTCTTCGAGCATCGACTTGCGCCGCTTGTCGATGCGGCTCCAGTCGGCGGCGTAGATCGCGTCGTAGTCGATCGCGTGCACTTTGGCGCGGGTGATGTCGCGGCTGATGGGGAACGGGCGGGGATCGGCGTGCGAGGCGAGGAAGGGCGGCGTCTGTCCTTTCGCGATCCTGCGATGCCACTGCGTGAACCCGGAGTGGTAGGCGAAGCGGCTGGCGGACATCCAGTGTCGCGAGACCTCTCCGGCCGAGAGCGTGGTCTCGGCGTGGCGCACGAGCGTGAGCGGCAGCGTCGCGAGGCGGGCGGTGGACCGCTTGCCGAACGCCGTCTTGATCCGGAGGCGGTATTCGGAGTCCGCGCTCCTTCTGACCTCGTCGTAGAAGCCCACGTGCCGCAGGACCGCGCCGGCGCGGATCATGATCGGAGTCGACCTCGCGGCGACGACCGCTACCTGCGGGTCGATCATCAGCGACAGGTCGTCGCGGACGGCGATGCTGAGCGATTCGACCATGACCAGCTTCGGCCGGTCGAGCAGCGGCCGCACCTGCAGTTCGAGGCGGCGCGGGTGCGCCCAGTCGTCGGAGTCCAGGCCGGTGATGAACTCGCCCTCGGCGACGGCCATGGCGCGGTTCCGGGCTTGATACGTGCCGGCGTTCTCGGGTTGGATCAGCAGCTTGACGCGCGGATCGAGCGAGGCGGCCTCCAGGAGCACGTCCTCGTACGCGGGACCGGAGCCGTCGTCGACCAGCAGCAGCTCCCAGTGCTGCCACGACTGTGCGGCGACCGAGCGCACCGCGGTCAGCAGCATCGCATCCGGCTCGAAGCAGGTCATGACCACCGAGATGAGCGGGCCGCCCTCGACCGCGGGCACCGGTGCGGTGCGGAGCGCGTCGATGCTCAGCGTCGCACCGCCGTCGGGCTCCGACAGCTCCGGCCAGTGGGCGAACGCCTTCAGACGCTCCAGGAACGCGTCCGCGGAACCGCCGTTTCGGGGGTGGGCCTCCTGGCAGTGGAGGGCGCCTTTCAGCCGCTCCGACACTCCGCGGTAGGACTTGATCAGCGACTTGACGCGCTTGGCGTCGCCGTTGAGGTAGGCCAGCGTCACGTGCAGGTCGTGGTATTCGAGGGGCAGCCGGCCGCCGAGCCTCCGATGGGCCAGGTCGAACAGGTCGAGGGCGCTTGCGCGGTCCTCTCGGGTCCGGGCCTTGAGCCCGATCGAGGCCGCCAGCGCGCACGTCGCCTCGAGGTTCAAGGCCGCTTTCTCGAGCCGTGACTTGCTTTGGCGGACATGAAGGACCGCATCGGGATCGTTCGGGTGGGCAAGGCGCGCGAGGACATGCTGCGAGAGGCGCGAGTTGTGGAACTGTCCCCATTCGTGAATGTGTTTGACGCCTATGGCTTTCGCGGTGGCGAGTGACCGCTCGACCAAGTGGTGAACGTTCCCCGAATCGTGTCCGGCGGTGGCATGGGCCGCACTCGCGCCTCGCCGGATTTCGGGAGCGGACTGCCCGATGCCGATATCGATAGAACCAGTCATGCGCAGGGACGATACGCGCATTGCGCCTATTTAACGCCTAACCGCGCGGCGTGTTCCTTGCCCGGAAATGCATGCGCCGCGGTTCCGTCCGGTGCCCGTGCGCCCGACTCGGCAAGAACTCCCGATTCCTGGCGACCGGAGGCTGCGAAGGCACCGTGGTCGGCGCCGATCTTGGGCGGGCGTCTCATGTTGTTTGCGGGGTCGGGGCGGCCGGAGTTGCAGGGGCGCAGGCGATTTCGCGGCGTCTGGCCCAAAACGGCCGTGAGAGGCCCTCGGGGTCTTTAGACTTCGGGGATGGCGATTCGATGGACGACGGCGTTCTGGGACATTCCGGCCGAGGGGTTCGAGGCCGGTGTCGCGTTCTGGCTCAAGGTGACCGACTCGACGCTGTCGCCCCGGCGGGGGCCCGAGAGCGAGTTCGCGACGCTCATTCCGGGTGGCGGCGACCCCTGCCTGCGGGTCCAGCGCATTCGCGAGGGCAAGGGTGGGTGCCATCTCGACCTGCACGTCGACGAGGTGGAACACGACGCGGAGCGGGCGATCGAGCTCGGGGCGAAGGAGATCCACCGCGAACCCGGACTGGTGGTGCTCAACTCCCCCGGCGGCTTCGCGTTCTGCCTGGTCGAGCACCACGGCGAGGCCGCGATCCCGCCCGCGCTGCTGTGGCCGGGCGGGCAGCGCAGCCGGGCCGATCAGCTCTGCATCGACATCCCGCCGCAGGCCTTCGACCACGAGATGGCGTTCTGGCGCACGTTCACCGGCTGGCCGCACACCCTCTCCGATTCCCGGGAGTTCCGGCGGCTCCTGCCGCCGCCGGAGCTCCCGCTCCAGTTCCTGTTGCAGCGCTTGGACCTCGCCGAGCAGGGGCAGAGCGCGAGTGCCCACATGGACCTCGCCTGCACGGACATCGACGCCGAGTCCGAGCGGCACGTCGCGCTCGGGGCCGAGGCGGTGCGCCGCCACCACTACTGGCAGGTCATGCGCGACCCCGCGGGGCTCGAGTACTGCATCACCGACAGGGACCCGGACAAGGATCTGCACGCGACCGCCTGATCACCGTCCGAATTGCTCGATTTTTCTTGGCATTTCGTTGTCGCCGTGCGCATCTGACGCGTGTGGTAGTCACGTCGCGCGACTGGGCAGGTCATTCCCGGCCGTCCTCGCCCGACCCACGAGGAGTCAAGATGCGAACACGGAGAACCGCGGGCGCGCTCGCGGCGGCGATCATCGCCGGAAGTGCGCTGGCATCGCCTGCCGTGCAGGCGAACAGCGAGAACCGGGTTGAAGAGAACACGGTTGAAGAAGGCACCTTCGAACCGGAAACTTCGGCCACAGCGGGCGGCACGGTCGTCCTCCCCACCGGCGATCGGGTGACGGTGCTGCCCAATGGCACCGCCGCCATCGAGCCCGCCGAGGGGCGTGAGGACATCACGTTCATCACCCCGCCCACGTTCGACGGCTCGGACGAGCTCATCGCCGTGCCGCTCGATATGGTCGACGACATCGAAGCGGGCCTTGAGGACCCGCGCCGCTACAACATCACGCAGTTGCTGGAGGCGGGCCAGACCGATGCGGGCGCCGCACCGGTGTCCGCATTGGATGATCGGGACTACAAGGGGCTGCTGCCGGACTCGACCGGCGAGAGCATCGTGGCTGCGGACGAGGCGCAGAAATTCAGCGTGATCCTCCGCGACCGCACCGGGGCCGCTCCAGACGATTCCTGGGCAATGTGGTCCAAGCGCGACGGCAGCGACTTCGGCTCCTTCGCGATCGACGCGGACGGCGTCGGCAGTGAGGCGCTCATGCCGGGCGAATACGTCATCGTCACCGTCTCCGAGCGAGCGCAGACCGACACCGAACGCGGTGAGCTCGTACTCGGCATCACCCCGGTGACCGTCGGGGAAAGCCAAGGGCAGCTCCTCGTCGACGCGACGACGGCGCAGCCGGTCAGCGCCCAAGTGGAGCGCGACGACGCCGAGTACGTGGGTGCACCGATCTTCTTCACTGCCCTAAAGGATGAGAATTTCAGCCTCGGCGCTTCCGCCGTCGCCGAAGCCGGGGCCGACATCTACCTGATGCCCGAGCCCGATCTGCCGGAGTTCGATCTCAGCCTCATGTACCAGCCGACGTTCCTCAGCCCTGAGGGCAGCGCCGACCCGTACACCTACAACCTCGCGCTCGGCGAACTCCACGGATTCCCGGCCGACACCGAGTACGAGTTCGCCGATGACGAACTGGCGCAAGTGGAGACGCACTTTCAAGACCTCGGTGTGGCGGTGAGCGGTCATGTCTGCGAGTACGGCGACTTCGTGGAGAACCAGGCCGGTATCGGCCTGTGCCGACGCGTCCCGGTCGAATTCCCCTCCACGCACACCATGCTGTACACGGCTGAACCGGACATCCACTGGGAGCACGACGCCAAGGGCGGCATCTACGCAGATGGCACCCAGAGGGTGGTGGACGGCTTTGTAGACCGTAGGGAGGGAGTCGTCTATGAGCCTGGCCGCACCGAGCGCACCGTCGTCAAGGGCCCGTTCTCCGCAGGCGCCCCTGAGCTGGTTCGCGGGGTCGATGACGAGAGGGGCCACCTGATCGGCGGATACCTATACCCGGGTTACAGCACCAGCGGGGAATCGCTCACGCAGGTCGGCTTCGACGGCACCGTGTCACTCAGCCGCGATGGCGAACTCGTGTCCGAGGCCGAAGGCGTCGAGCGATTCGTTCTGGAGATGCCCGAAGAGCCGGGGCGCTACACGCTTGCGGCCGAATCGGACTACACCGGTACTACCAGTGACTTCGCTACCGAGTCCTCGCAGTCGTGGAGCTTCGACGTCGGCGAGATGCCCGAGGACGGCTCCGAGCGCTTCGACTTGCCGGTCGTCTCGCTCGGGATCGAGGGCGCCGAAGGCGGCTGGGTCGACGACGACGGGTCGATCGAGGTCACGTTGCAGGCCATAGCGGGCTACCCCCAAGCGCCGGTCGAGGTCGAGGCGATGACGTTCGAGGTCTCGTACGACGACGGCACGACCTGGCGGGAGGTGCGGATCGACCAGGACGGCGGGTCCGCCACCGCCGAGCTGTGCCCGCCGCGCCGGGCCGAGTTCGTCTCGGTGCGCATGACCGCGGTCGACACCGCGGGCACTGAGGTCAGCCACACCACGATCCGCTCGTTCGGACTGGAGTAACCGGTAACGCGAAGGCCCCCTGCCGAAACCGGCAGGGGGCCTTCGGGCTCAGGCCTCGGTCGCGGGGAGCTTCCTGCCGAGCACCGGGATCAGCACCGCGGCGACGATCACGTGCAGGATCGCGAGGAAGACCTTGGTGCCCACCGTCGCGTCCGCGAGAATCACCGGGAAGGCGTCCAGCACGAAGACCACGCCGGCGCCGATGCGCCAGATCAGGACCGCGCGGCGCTTGGCGAAGCGGTCGAGGAGCGCGCGCACGGCCCAACCGGCGCCGCCGAAGATCACCACCGAGGCGGCGACGTTCCCGGCGCCGATCGGGATCTCGCCCTGGCCCGGCTGGGTCACGGCGAGGTCCACTCCGGCGAGCTGGGCCACGCCCCGGGCGAGCAGCGTGGCGGCCAAGGCGATGCCAAGGGCGAGGAGACGCACGCGCCAGACGGGGGCCGGAGCCTTGACGGGTGCTTCACTGTCTGTTTTGGACATTGTCGGACTCCACTGCCTCAGTGTTCGTTTCCAGGGGACGCCATCGAAGGTATGGCAGGGAGCGCCCGAGCGCCCATCCGCGAGCGTCCCCGCTTCATACGCGATCGTCCCGGTCCGGGGCCCGATGACGCTTGCGGCGTGGATGTGCTCAGCGATGTCTTGACGGTGCTGCGGACCGGTCGGCCGTTCGCCGCCCGCTTTCCCCGGATCGCGCCCTGGTCCGACCACCACCGCGACCATCCCGAGGGCTTCGGCGTCCAGATCATGGTGCGCGGCAATGCGATTCTGACCACCCCCGAGGGCGGGATCCTGCGGCTGGACGAAGGCGACGCGGTGCTGACCCCCCACGGCAGCTCGCACACCGTCTCGGACGCCCTCGACACGCCACACGGTCTCCCTTGCGGCCAAAGCGAAGAGCGTGCCGGAGCGATCCTGCGCGGCCACGACGACCAGGCGACCCACGTGGCCGTGTGCCTGGCCTACGAACTCGCGCCCGGCCGCATGCACCCGATGCTCGCCGCGATGCCCGACTTCATCCACATCCCCGCCGACCCGACCCGGCCCGAACTCGCCGGCGCGATCGCCATGCTCGACGGCGAACTGCGCGCCGAGCGCAGCGGCGGCGACACGCTCGTACCGGCCCTGCTCGACGCCATCCTGATGTACCTGCTGCGAGCGCATGCTCGAAGGGAACGAGCGCCACTGCGGCTTCGCCGGCTGGGCGACGGCGCTCGCGGACGACTCGATCAGGAAGGCGCTGGAGGCGATCCACACCGCGCCCGAACGCCAGTGGACCGTCGCCTCGCTCGGAGACGTCGCGGGACTCTCGCGTTCGGCGTTCTCACGCCGGTTCACCGAGTTGGTGGGCCAGCCTCCCTTGGGCTACTTGACCTTCTGGCGCCTGGCCGTGGCGGCGCGGCTCCTCACCGACACCGACGCCCCCTTGGCCGCGGTCGCCCGGCAGGTCGGGTACGCCTCCGAATTCGCGTTCGCGGCCGCGTTCAAACGCGACTTCGGCCAGCCGCCGGGCCGCTTCCGAAAGCACCACCCGTCCTGTGAACCCGCAGTGCCGGCAGGTCAGTTCCAACCCGCGGCGGTCAGTGCCGCCTGAGCGGATCCGGTGAGAGGGCGCCGGGGGCGGCGGACGGAACGCCGGTTCAGCGGGTGGCGCGCTTGCGGGCGCGGACGGCGATGAGCACGACCGGGATGAGGAGCAGAGCGCCGATCCAGAGGACGCCGCTCGGGGGCCGTCGCGTCGACGACGTAGCCGCCCGCGAAGGAGCCGGCCGCGATCGACAGGTTGAACATGACCGTGTTCAGGGAGGTCGCGATCTCGACCTCGCCCGGTTCGACCGCGTTCATGAACCAGGTCTGCACCGACCGGGTGAGACCAGGCCGTAGCCGATGCCCCAGAGCAGGAGCACCGCCGTCGCCGAGAACAGGTCGCCCACCGCGAACGCCATGAGCGCCATGCCGAAGGCCATCGCGACGCCGAGCGCGGCGAGGGTGCCGCGCAGGCGGGAGCCGATGAGCGAGCCCGAGACGACGGTGGCGACGAGCGCCGCCGCGCCGAAGGCGAGGAGCAGGCCGCTGACCTGGCCCGCGGCGATGCCGTTGGCCTGGAGGATCGGGCTGATGAACGTGTAGGCGATGAAGTGGCCGGAGACGATGAAGAACGTCAGTGCCAGGCCGATCCGCACGCCCTTGTTCTCGCGCACCAGCTTCGGGAGCGAGGCGAACGAGACCGTCGTGTTCGACGGGAGCTTCGGCACGAGCAGCGCGATCGCGGCCATCGCGACGAGCGCGAGCGCGGCGAGCGCCCACAAGGCGGCGCGCCAGCCGAAGTGGTCGCCGATGAGCGTGCCGGCCGGGACGCCGAGGACGGTGGCCGCGCCGATGCCGCCGTAGACCGCGGCGGTCGCACGCGGCACGTCCCGCGCCGGGACCAGGCGCAGTGCGATGCCGCCCGCGACGGCCCAGAACGCGCCGATCGACGAGGCCGACGAGGACGCGCGCGGCCAGGAGCAGTTCGAACCCGGAGGCGATGGCGGCGCCGACGTTCGCGCCGGCGACGAGCACGGCCAGGCCGAGGAGCACCAGGCGGCGGTCGAGGCGGCGGGTGAAGACGATGCTCAGCGGCGCGGCGACCGCGGCCACGAGGCCGGGCACGGTGACCATGAGACCGGCCGTGCCGGCGCTCACGCCGAGCTCGGAGCCGATCGGGGTGAGCAGGCCCACCGGGAGGACCTCGGAGGTCATGACGACGAAGACGCCGAGCGCCACGGCGGCGACGGCGAGCCACTGCCTGACCGTGGCGCGCTCGGGCGCGGTCGCAGGGGCATGGGAGGAGATGACGGGGCGATCGAGCGTGGTCACTGCGGTTGCAGCCCTTCAAGCGGTTCGGTTCTGGCCAAGTCCCCTCGGGGCCTTCATTGCCGGAACCGGTCCACCACTCGGTCCGCGCTCGACGACACGGGATCGGCTCGTACAGGGGCTCCGTGCCTCGATGAGGCACTCGGCCGGGAGAAGCGGGGCTTCCCTTGGCGGTGTACTCGCGTCTGCCCTGACCGGAAGCCTGTCGTACTCCTGGGGCGTCGCCTTGCCTCCAGGTTAGCAGCGGTCCCCGACGATCCGGAATGGTGAATTACGTCGCACCGTTCGCCTGCGCACCCGGCGGGAAGCCGTGGCCTCGTCGCGATTGGTGTGGCGGGACCATGACAGACTCCTTTCTGCGTGTCACGCACACATACGGAAGGAATGGCGAGCAGATGTCAGCAGAAGGCGGCACCAAAGCGATCGTCGCGGCCCTCTTGGCCAACACCGGCATCGCGGTGAGCAAGTTCATCGCGGCGGGGATCACGGGGTCGGCGTCGATGCTGGCCGAAGGCGTGCACTCGGTGGCCGACGCGGCCAACCAGGTGCTCCTCCTCATCGGCGGCAAAGCCTCCCGCAAGGCCGCGAGCCCCGCGCACCCGTTCGGATACGGACGCGAACGCTACATCTACGCGTTCATCGTCTCGATCGTGCTGTTCTCCATCGGTGGCGTCTACGCCCTGTACGAGGGCTACCACAAGATCTGACCCACGCCGAGGAGCTGCGCAACCCGCTGGTCGCGATCATCGTGCTGCTGGTGGCGATCGTCTTGGAGTCGTTCTCGCTGCGCACCGCCGTCAAGGAGTCGAACGCCGTCCGCGGAAAGCAGAGCTGGACGCAGTTCATCAAGGGCTCGCGCTCGCCCGAGCTGCCCGTGATCCTCCTGGAGGACATCGGCGCGCTCGTCGGCCTCGTCCTCGCCCTCTTCGGCGTGGGCCTGTCGTGGATCACCGGCAACGTCGTCTTCGACGCCCTCGGCACCATCTGCATCGGCCTGCTGCTCGTGGCCATCGCGATCGTGCTCGCCATCGAGATCCGCTCGATGCTCATCGGCGAGTCCGCGACCATCGAGGACATCGACGCGATCACGACCGCGCATCAACGACGGCGAGGGCAACAGCCCTCATCCACCTCAAGACCCTGCACGTCGGCCCCGACGAGCTGCTCGTGGCCGCGAAGGTCGGCATCGGCCGATCGGCGACCGGCGAAGAGGTCGCGGCCCAGATCGACGCGGCCGAGGCGCGCATCCGCGCCGCCGTGCCGAAGGCCAAGATCATCTACATCGAGCCGGACATCCCGCGCACCGGTGTGCAAGAAACCACCGCTTAAGGTTCGATCATGGCCAAACTGGTGCTGGACCTGCACGACATCTTCAACAAGGGCGACCAGATCGAGAAGGCGCTGCGGGACGTGATCGACGAGGCGGTCGCGAAGAAGATCGACCTCGTGGAGATCATCCCCGGCAAGGGCTCGGGTCAGCTCAAGAAGAAGGTGCTCAGGTTCCTCGACCAGAAGGAGATCAAGGCCCTGTACCACCGGGTGGACAAGGACTCGAAGAACTTCGGTCGGCTCTTCGTTCACTTCCAGCACAAGGACAAGCGGAAGAAGCGGTAAGACTCGAGACGGCGGCGCCGCGCTCCTCCCCCGGAGCGGCGCCGCCGTTCTGCGTTCGCTAGTCGATCATCATCCGGTCGCGGTCGAACATGCGGATCCGGTGCGCCCAGCAGCTCGAGCAGCCGCAGCACCGGGACCCGGTAGCTGTGGCCGATCCGAAGCACCTGGACGGGGAACTGCCCGTCCTTCGCGAGCCGATAGGCGACCGTCCTGCCGATCCCCAGGATCTGCGCGGCCGTCTCGACATTCGTCATCACGCCGAGCGACTTGACGCGCTCGACCGTCCAGATCTCGTCGATGACGACACCCGAAGGCCCCACCTTCGCATTCGGTGTCATGTTCGTCCTCTCTGGCGTCCCGAGCCGACACGGGGTGCATCGACCGAGCGACGCCTAGGACCAGTCGACCCCACCCGGCACGGTCAAGTCCAGAGTGCAGCACCGAATTTCACTCTTACGCGTGGTATCCGATACCTCACTCGCTCGGGAAGCGTTTGGGCGCGAATGGGACTCATCGCGCAAAATGAACCCGCGCCGACCTCGCGTCTCTGCCGCTGACCTGGCAAGATGCGCAGCAGCGCGAGATAGGTTAGCCTTGCCTACATGCCAGACGGCCCCACTGCCGGCTTGAGCGGCCGCGCCCTCCGACTCGCCTATTTCGGCACCACCGTCGTTCACGACGCCGACATCGCCCTTCGCGGCGGCGAGGTCACCGCCCTGCTGGGCCCCAACGGATCCGGCAAGTCCACCCTCCTGCGCTCCCTCGCGCGCCTCCACAGGCCCGAGGCCGGCGCGGTCGACTTCCCCGACGGCACTGACGCGGCCTCCTTGAGCCCCAAGGACTTCGCGCGGCGCGTCTCGCTGCTCGCCCAGTCCCGGCCCACGCCCGGCGGCATCCGCGTCGTCGACGTGGTCGGCTACGGCCGCCACCCGCACCGCGGCCGCTGGCGCCAAGGCGACGAGGAGGGCCCCGCGAAGATCCAGCGCGCCATGGAGATCTGCGGCGTCGCCGACATGGCCGACCGCGGCGTCGAGGCCCTCTCCGGCGGCGAGCGCCAGCGCGTCTGGCTCGCCTCCTGCCTCGCCCAGGACACCGCGGTGCTGCTGCTCGACGAGCCCACCACCTACCTCGACCTGCGCTACCAGGTCGAGATCCTCGACCTCATCCGCGACCTCGCCGACGAGCACGGCACCGCCGTCGGCGTCGTCCTGCACGACCTCGACCAGGCCGCCGCGGTCGCCGACCGGGCCGTCCTGCTCCACGACGGCCGCGTCAAGGCCGCCGGCACCCCCGCCGAGGTGCTCACCGCCGAGAACCTCACCGCCGCCTACGGCATCGACATCCGCGTCGACGCCGACCCCGCAACCGGCCTGCTCACGGCCCGGCCGATCGGCCGACACAGCCGCAGGTTCGCGAGCTCCGCCACCGATTGATCGAAGGAACCCGATGCGAATCCCCCACCTCAAGCGCTCCGCCGTGCCCGCGGCACTGGCAGCCGCCGCGCTCCTCGCCGCCTCCGCGTGCGGCACCACCGAGGAAGGCGCCGGCGACGAGGCGACCGAGGCCGAGTCCGGACCGGTGTCCACCGTCGACTTCCTGGGCCGCACGGTCGAGCTCGACGCCCCCGCCGAGCGCGTGGTCATCCTCGAATGGTCCGAGGTCGAGGTCAGCATCAGCCTGGGCGTGATGCCCGTCGGCGTGGCCGACATCGAGGGCTACAACGTCTGGGCCGGCGCCGCCGAGCCCCTGGACGACACCGTCACCGACGTGGGCATGCGCTCCGAGGCCTCGATCGACTCCATCGCCGGGCTCGAACCCGACCTCGTGATCCTCGAGAACGACAACGAGGCCATCATCGAGCCGCTCGAGGAGTTCGTGCCGGTCCTGGTCACCGAGGGCTCCAACGAAGAGGACAACATCGCGCGCATGAAGCGCGACATGGACATGATCGCCGACCTCACCGGCAAGAACACCGAGGCCGACGCGCTCTGGGCCGACTTCGAGACCAAGGTCGCCGACACCGCCGCCGCGATCGAGGCCGGCGGCAGGTCCGACGTGCCCGTCCTCATCGTGGACGGCTGGATCGACGGCTCCTCGATCTCCATCCGCCCCTTCGGCGAAGGCTCCCTGTTCGGGGCGCTCGCCAAGGAGGTGGGCCTCGACGAACGCCTGGACCGGCCCGACCGACGGCGTCTGGGGCGGCGGCAGCACCGATGTCGAGGGCATGGCCCAGTACACCGACACCGAGCTGAACCTGATCTACAACAACTCGTTCGACGACAACATCTTCAACGAGGAGCTCGTGGGCAACCCGATCTACGACGAACTGCAGTTCGTCAAGGACGGCACCCTGTACGAGCTTCCCAAGGGCGCCTGGACCTTCGGCGGCCCCCGCTCCTCCGAGCTGCTGCTGGACTACCTCGCCGAGGTCTACGGCAGTTGAGCACGCTGAGCCCGCCAGCGCGACCCGAGGCCCCGGCCCCTCCGCGACTCCTTCCCACCGCGGCGGTCTTCACCGTCACCCTGGGGAGCCTGGCCGTGCTGGCGGCGCTCCACCTGACCCAAGGCACGTCCGAAGTGGACACTTTGGATGTGCTGAAGCTGGTCACCGGGACCGCCGATCCGGGGGTCTGGAACATTCTCGAAGGCGCGCGGCTGCCGCGCCTGGCCGCGGCGGTCCTCGTCGGCATCGCTTTGGGCGCTTCGGGTGTGCTGCTGCAGTCGGTGGCGCGCAACCCGCTCGCGAGCCCGGACACGCTCGCGGTCAACGCCGGGGCGTACCTGGCCGTGACCGTGGTGGCCGTGTTCGGGCTCAGTCTGCCGCTGCTCTCGGGGATCGGCGTGGCGTTCCTCGGGGCGGTGGCGACGGCGGGCCTGGTGCTCGCGCTCGCCGCGGGCGGCGGCGGGTCGGCCACGACCCGGCTCATCCTGGCCGGGTCGGCGACCGCGATGGCCGCGAACTCGCTCGTCTCGGTCCTCATCATCCTGTTCGAGAATGAGACCACGGGCCTGTTCGCCTGGGGCTCGGGGAGTCTCAGCCTGGCCGGTTTCGATCCGGTCGTGCAGGCCGCGCCGCTGGTGCTCGTGGCGATCGTGGGGGCGATGCTCCTGGGCTCGCGCCTCGACCTGCTGCGGCTCGGCGACGACACCGCCGCGAGCCTCGGCGTCCACGTGCGGCGCACCAGGACGCTGGCCGTGGTGTGCTCGCTCATGCTGGCCGCGTGCGCGGTCGCGGTGGCAGGCCCGATCGGGTTCCTCGGTCTGGCCGCGCCGGTCGCGGCCCGCCAGATCGCGCAGCGCCTGCCGAGCCTCATGGCGCACCGGGTCCTCATCCCGTTCAGCGCGTTGTGCGGCGCGATCATCATCATCGGCGCCGACCTCGCCCTGCGGGCCCTGGTCGACCCGGAGATGAGCATCTACATTCCGGTGGGCGTCACCACGACGCTGCTGGGCGCGGGCGTCATGGTGTGGCTCGCGCGCTCGGTGCGCAGCGCCGGGTCGCAGGACAAGCCCGCGATCCTGCACGGGGCGGCGAACCGCGGCCGGATCGCGTTCCTGCTCATCGTCGCCGGGCTCTCGGTCGCGGCCGTGGCGGCCCTGTTCGGCGGGATGCTCGCCGGGGACACGATGCTCCTGGGCGGCGACCTCTTCAACTGGCTGGCCGGGAAGACCGGCTCGACGTATACGTGGATCATCGACCAGCGCTATCCGCGCGTGCTCGCGGCGATCCTCGCCGGGGCGGCGCTCGCGTGCGCCGGGACGGTGACGCAGGGCGTGTGCCGCAACCCGCTCGCCGAACCGGGTCTGCTCGGCGTCACCGCCGGGGCCGGGATCGGCGCGGTCACGCTCATCACCTGGGCGCCGACCGCCGGCGCGTGGGCGGTGACCGGGGTGGCGGCCGCGGGTGGCTTGGCGGCCTTCGGGATCGTGTACGCGCTCGCGTGGCGCGGCGGGCTCGACACCGGGCGGCTCGTGCTCGTGGGCATCGGCGTCTGGTCGATCGGGATGGCCGTGATCACGCTCATCATCCTGGCCTCGGACCCGTGGGACACGCCGAAGGCGATGACCTGGCTCTCCGGTTCCACCTACGGGCGCACGGCCGAGCGGCTCATCCCGCTCGCGGTGGCTCTCGTGCTGGTGGTGCCGGTGGTCGTGATGTGCCGCAAGGAGATCGATCTGCTGGCGCTCGACGACGACACGCCGCGGGTCCTCGGTGTGCGCCTGGAGCGGACGCGGCTGATCCTGCTCGGCGCGGCCGCGGTGCTCACCGCGGCGGCCGTCGCGGTCGTCGGCGTGATCGGCTTCGTCGGCCTCGTGGCTCCGCACTTGGCGCGGGCCCTGGTCGGCAGCCGCCACTCGCGGGTGCTGCCGGTGTCGATCCTGCTGGGCGTGCTCCTGGTGAGTCTGGCGGACACGTTGGGCCGCACGGTGATCGCGCCCGCGCAGATCCCGGCCGGACTGGTGTGCGCGCTCATCGGCACGCCGTACTTCATCTGGCTGCTGTGGAGGACCCGCGTCAGAGGGTGAAGTTCCCTCGTCAGGACGATCGGGGTTCACCTCGGGTTCACCGGGGAGGTCGACCATGAGTCGACCGCACACCCCCGAATCGAGGAGTACCCCTTGCTCAAGCAACTGGTCAGCGTGACCGCACTGGGATCGGCCGCCGTGCTCGCCGCGGCGGCGGCCGTCCAGGCGCACCACCGCGACGACGACGAAGTGAACGCGCTGTTGGAGACCCCCGCGCTGTGGGACGAGGACAACGCCGACGCCGACGACCCCGCGATCTGGATCGACCCCGAGGACCCGGGCGACAGCCTGGTGATCACCACGGCGAAAGAGGCCGGCATCTACGTCTACGACCTCGAAGGCGACGAGGTCCAGTACATCGCGCCGCGTCCCGCGCCGTCCGAGGACGACAAACCGGGCCGGTACAACAACGTCGACCTCGTGCACGGCTTCGACCTGGACGGCGAGGAGGTCGACCTCGCGGTGGCCTCCGACCGCGGCATGGACACCTTGGGCGTCTTCGCGATCGACGCGGAGACCGGTGAGCTGACGGACGTCACCGACCCGGCCGGGGCCCCGATCTTCACCGGGTCGCAGGAGGAGATCAACGAGGCCCACACCGCGTACGGCCTCACCACCTGGACGGACGAGACGGGCGCGTACGCGCTGGTGAGCCGCAACGCCGAAACCGAAGTGGCCCTGCTGAAGCTGGAAGCGACCGGTTCGGGCGCCGTGGGCTGGGAGACGGTGCGCAGCATCGCGCTGCCCGCCGAGTTCGCGATGCCGGACGGCACGAGCTGGGCTCCGTGCGACGACCCCGGCGAGTACGCGCAGGTCGAAGGCATGGTGGTCGACAAGACCCGCGGCGTCGCGTACCTCGGGCAGGAGCACGTGGGCATCTGGAAGATGAGCGCCGACCTCACCGGTGAGCCCGAACTCGTGGACACCGCCATCGAATACGGCCTGCCGAGCGTCTTCGACCCCGAGACCGAGGAGTGCGTCCCAGGCGAGAACCCCGGCTTCGGCGGCGAGGTGCTGCACACCGACCTCGAGGGCCTCACGATCTACTACACCGGCCGCGGCAAGGGCTATTTGCTCGCCTCCAGCCAGGGCGACAACACCTATGCGGTCTATGAGATCGAGGGCGGCAACGACTATCTCGGCTCGTTCGCGATCGAATCGGGAAGGGTCGACTCGACCCAGTCGAGCGATGGCGCCGATGTCGTGAACACGAGCCTGCCCGGCTTCGACGGGGGACTCCTCGTCGTTCAGGACGGCGACAACACCCCTGAGGGCAGCGAGGAATCGAGCACGAACTTCAAGTTCCTGGCGTGGGAGGACGTGGCCGAGAACAGCGGCCTCGACCTCGACGAGGCCCGCGGCCGCCGCTAGGTTCTTGCGGCGGGGCGCTGGCGGCTTGCGTGGTGGGGGTGGGTTGCGCTTAGAGCGGCAGCGACCAAGCGGTGGGTTCATCGGCTGGTGATGTCGCCGGGGCGCCGCGTGGCTTGCGGTTCAAGCGGGCAGCGACGAAGAGGTGCCATTCGCTGGGGTCGGGTGGCGGCTGTCTGGCCCGGTTTCGGTTGAGGTTCAAGCGGGCAGCGACGGAGAGGTGGCCGGTGGGGCGGGGCGCTGGCGGCTTCCCGGCCGGTTTCGGTTGGGGTGCAGGCGGATCGGGGTCGAACATGAGATGGTTTCTCGTCTTGTGGGTGATGCGGTCGAGTCTGGGGTGGGGGATAATTGGTGTACGCACAGGGATATGGATTCCGTACAGGAGTCGAGTAGGTGCAAGCAGACTAAGCCAAGCCTCTGGCCTACTCGCCCCGCTGGCAGGATCCGAGACCACCAGGCCCGCTCTCGGGTCAGGGGGTGCTCAGCCCGGGGCTTGCATGGTATGCCCCACGTGCTATCGGGACTCGCTCCCAGGCCGAGAAAGCCAGAAGGACGGACTCGGAACCGTGAAGCGAGAGATCGCCCGGAAGGGATCACCCCAACCGGAGGCAGTGCCCCGAACGAGGCACACACACCCAACCGACACACTCGTAGGAAGGACACACCGGGAACGCCCACCGACCGCAGTCGAGCAGTACGCAATCGGCAGTTGGCAGTTGGCAGTTGGCAAATCGCAGTCGGCAGTACGCAGTACCGGAAGGAGGTGACACCGCACATGCACACGCCCGCAACGACACACCCCCAAGACCGCCACACCCAGTGGAAGAGCGCACCGGCCCCGACACTCGGCGAACCCACCCGACCGGCACACCCCAGACCGGCCAGTCCAGCCGAACCGGCTCCGCTCCGGCTCCGGCTCCGGCTCCGGCTCGATCCTGGACGCCGGACGGCCCGGCCCGCCGCACCGACAGCACCCCGCACCACCGCTTCCACTGTCGCTGCCGCTGTCTTGTGAACGCGCAGGCACGCCAGCCCCGTCAGCCCCGGCCCCGGCGAACACACCCCGACCCCCGCCTCACCGGCCTCCGTCGCTGCCAGCCCGAACCCCGACCGACACGGCGCCTCGGCCCGGGAGCACACTTTGTCCTCCGCCACACCGGCTTCCGTCGCTGCCGCCTGCAGCCCATCTCAAACCGACCTGGTCCCAGCCAGCGACCTCGGGCAACTCTCACCTCTTCGTCGCTGCCGCCTGCAGTTCGGCCGAAGACCGGCCCGGCCCCGGCCAGCAACCTCGGGCAATCACTCGCCTCTTCATCGCTGCCGTCTGTAGCCCGGCCGAAGACCAGCCCGGCCCCGGCCAGCGACCTCAGCCCATCACTCGCCTCTTTCCTCGCTGCCGTCTGTAGCCCGGCCGAAGACCAGCCCGGCCCCGGCCAGCGACCTCAGCCCATCACTCGCCTCTTTTTCCTCGCTGCCTGTTGAAGCCCACCCCCGAACCAGCCCGGCTCCGGCCCGGCACCCTCGGGGAATCACACGCCTCTTCGTCGCTGACCGCCTGCAGCCCAACCGAAAACCGGCCCGGTCTCAGACAGCGACACCTCGGGCCCGCCGCCGCCGAGTCCGATCGGGAACCACTGCACCCGACGGCGCTCCTTCGATCCCGAGTCCTGTCCCCAGTCAGTCCGGGCCGTCTGTGAGCGGCCCCGCGCCCGCTCGAAGCTTCCACATCGCGACCGGCGTAAGACAAACCGTGACCAGCAGCGCCCAGGCCCAGAGCTTCGAAAGGTGGACCGGCTCCCAGCCGTCGGCCTGGTTCGGGTAGACCCAGGCGCCGAAATAGGTCCCGATGTTCTCCGCGATCCACAGGAACACGGCGATGAGCGTGAACGACAGCGCCAGCGGCATCCGGTACTCCGCGTCGCCGACGGTGAAGTGGACCCAGGTCCCGAGCGTGATGAACATCAGCAGTGCGGTGAGCGCCAGCCGGATGTCGAACAGCCAGCCGCTGGACAGGAAATTGAGATAGATCAAGAGGCTCACGGCGGTGGTCGCGAAAAGGCGGTAGCCCTCGATCCGCAGCCGCAGCAGCCGCCACGACCGGCAGACGAAACTCCCCACGGCCGCGTACATGAACCCGCTGTACAGCGGAACGCCGCCGATGGCGAGCACGCCGAGGTCCAGGTACGTCCATGATCCGATCGCCACCTTCACGAGTTCGAACCCGAGGCCGAGCGCGTGGAAGCCCGTGACGAACAGCAGTTCCTTCCCGGTGTCCGAACTGAACAGCAGGAAGAACAGGGTCGTGCCCATCCCGTAGACGAACATCGCGTCACCTCGCTCCAGCGGCAGCGGCACGACCGTGGAGGCCGCCAGGCCGATGAAGATCGCCACGGCGAACACGCAGGCGCGCGCTTCGAGGAGGCCGAATCGCCACAATTGCGATGCAAAGCGACCCAACGTGAACGGGGTCCGTTCGCGGCCCGGCCGCATCCTCCAGGAAATCCACATCGGTCAATCGTGACGGTTCCTCAGATCGCTGCCAAGACTCGGGAGGCATCCTGGCACACCGAGCCCGCGCCGCCGCTACCTCGGCTTGCGGGCCACGATGAGGTCGCGGTTGATGGCCTGGTCCACGCGGTGCTCGAAGTCGAGGAACGGCTCAGTGTTCATGACCTCCAGGCCCGCGCCCTCGAGCATCGCGGCCAGATCCGCCCGCGCGGTCGTGTAGAGGTTCCAGGACAGACCGATCGCGCCGCCCGGGCGCAGGAGTTCGGACCAGATCGGGATCGCGGCCTCGAGGACCTCGGTCGGGCGCCGCGTCAACGCGCGCGAGTCTTTCACCGCGGCGTGCTGCACCCCGTAAGGCGCGTCCGTCACCACGAGGTCGAAGGCGCGCCGCTTGAAGATCTCACCGCTGCGCAGCGTGTCGGCGTTCACCATCTCCAGCACCTGCAGATCCCCCGCCCGGTGGCGTTCCTTCGTCGCGGCGAACTCGACGCGGGTGCGCTGCCCGAGGCCTCGGCCCTCGCGTTTGACGCGGCTCGTCACCGCATGGTGCTTGAGGCGCTTGTCCTTCAGCCAGCGCTGCACGAACGCGCTGTAGGACTCGAAATCGCGTTTGTCGACCTCCACGCCGAAGCCGTCCCAGCCGTACATCGCCGCCTGGTTCAAGGTAGTGCCGCGCCCGCACATCGGGTCGAGGACCTTCACGCCCCCGCCGAGGATGCGGTCGGGCGCGAGCGCGGTCGCGGCGGTGACGTTGAGCAGCAGCTTCGTGAACTGCTCGTTCGTCTTGCCCACGTATTTGAGGATCGAGGTCAGGTCGTCGTCGTAGCGGTCGAGCCGGTCGATCCCGACCGGCTCCAGCATCGACCCGCGCACCGCGAACAGCGCGTACAGCGAGGAGAGGTTCGCGAGCAGGCGGAAGTCGCGCGCGGTCAGCGAATCGGAGCGGAACACGAGATAGGGGACGCCGCCGAACGCGGTCTCCTCGACGTCGACGATCGCGCCGTCGAGCGCGTGCGCGCTGAAGACCCGGATCTCGTTCGCCGCCATGCGGGCGGCGGTGCGCGCGTACACGCGGTTGGCGGAGGGCGATATCAAGATCGCGTACTGCTGCATCGACTTGCAAACCTTGGACTACGGAACGGCCACGAAAAAGGCCCCGGCCTGCCGGCAGGGGCCTTGACTAGCGAGACCTTAGCAAGCTGCGAAAACGGCCCTCACGGGAGCATCCCGGAGCGCAGGGCGATGGCCACGGCCTGCGCGCGGTCGTGCGCTTCCAGCTTGCGGAACATGCGTTTGGCGTGGGTCTTCACGGTGTCCTCGGAGACCGACAGGCCGCGCCCGATCTCCGCGTTCGACTTGCCTTCGCTCATGCCGTTGAGGACCTGGAGTTCGCGGTCGGTGAGCCGCGCTCCGGCCGTGGCGTGGCGCTGGCGCGCGGCGACGCGCGCCGCGTCGGCCACGGCCCCGCGCACGAGGACGATCGTCTGCGCGAAGGCGACCAGCAGCTCCTCGCCGGTGATCGCCGGGACCTGGAGCACGCCGCGGGCGCCGGCGAGCAGCGCCATCGCGGCGGTGCGGGAATCGGCGACGCCGCAGAGCACGACGCCGGTCTGCGGGAAGCGCGAGCGGACGGCCTGCGTGAACTTGACCGGGTCCGGCGCCGCGA
Organism: uncultured Actinomycetota bacterium; assembly: GCA_963740955.1. GTDB lineage: Bacteria > Actinomycetota > Actinomycetes > Mycobacteriales > Micromonosporaceae > Glycomyces. The sequence goes on along the minus strand of CAVUGC010000018.1, from coordinate 94,843 downwards.
GCCCGAAGTCGATGAGCACGGTCTGGGTCGGACGCCGACGCAGTTCGACGAACAGCGCCGCGGCGCAGTCGACCGTCCTGACCGCCGAGCCCAGGCCGAGGCGGGACGCGTAGGCCGTGATCGCCTGCGCCGCTTGAACGGTGTGCACGCACACCACGATGTTCTTCACTTCGCCCTCCCTTTCGGAGAAGGATTCAATTCGATTCGGTGGGATGCGCGGGGCGAAGACGACGGGGATCAGCGATGCGTTCGGTCTCTGCCCGGTGCAGGTGGGGAGCGAAGCGGCCGGTGGGCGACCACTTCGCAGCGGACGGTTTAACGACGGTAGAGCGCGCAAGTTACGCGAAACGGAGTCAATTCATTGCACATTGTGAACACCGCTGGGCCGCTTCGGCAACGGCGGCAACGAAAAACCGGGCGGCGACCTTCGCAGGTCGCCGCCCGGGTCCGGGTCGGTCGGTCACTCCCCTGACGGGGCCGGGAAGGTCACGCCGTTGGCGATCGGCGATCCGAAATTCGGGGTGCCGTCCGCATTGAAGGTGAACTCCTGCACCCGCGTCTGCCGCGTGTTGCCGCAGCCCTGGCTCGAGGAGGTGTTGCCGTGGTAGACCAGCCAGTGATCGGTGCCGTCGGGCGAGGCGAAGAACCCGTTGTGGCCAGGGCCGTAGACCCCGTTGGCCGCCTGGAACACCGGCGAGGCGGTCTTCGTCCACGCCGAGGTCGCGAGGGGGTCCGCACCGGTGAGCTCCAGCAGGCCCAGCTTGTAGTCCGGGGTGTTGCAGGAGGAGGCCGAGAAGGTCACGAAGGTGCGGCCGTCGTGCTGGAGCACCGCGGGGGCCTCGTTGACCCTGGCGCCCACGGTCTCCCAGGAGGCGCTGGGGCGCGAGATCGTGACCTGGGAGCCGGTGACGGTCCACGGGTTCGACATCGCGGCGATCCGGATCGACTGGTCGGCGCCGACCCATTCGGACCACATCATGTAAAGGCCGCCGCCGGCTTCGAGGTAGGTGCCGTCGATGTTCCACTGGTTCGGCAGCGGCGTGCCCATGAACTCGTACGGGCCCATGGGGGTGTCGCCGGTCGAGCGGAGGATGTGGAGGCGCTGCCCGTCGAAGTTCGTCTGGGAGTTGCCGGAGGTGTACATGAGGTACCAGGTGCCGTCGATCTGGTGGAACTCCGGCGCCCAGTGGGAGCAGCAGCGCGACGCATTGGCCGAGTCGTTCCAGACCACCGAGTCGGTCGCGGTCTTCAGCCCGGCCAAGGTCGTGGCCCGGCGCATGATCACCGTGGAGTCCCAGGTGGTCGTCGACATGTAGTAGTAGCCGTCGGCGTACTCGATCCAGGGGTCGGCTCCGTTGTCGCGGATCGGGTTCGCGAGTGTGGCCTGCGCGATGCCCGCGTCGGTGGGCTCGTCGGCGGCCAGTGCCGGGGGATTCGCGGCTGCGACGAGGCCGAACGCGACGAGCGCGGCGGCGAGGGCGAGCGCGATGGCGGCGCGCCCGCGTGGGATTGGTCCTATATGCAGGAACCTGCCGGGAGTTGTAGCCATTTGCGTACTCGTCTCTAGATTGTGAGGAATAGAGAGAGATCGATGTTAACGTAAACATCAACGGTACTCAAGCCAAGAGCGGGCGGCGGATCCGATCCGCCGCCCGCTCTCCCCCGTGACTCAGGCGTAGAACTCCGGTCGCTCGCCCAAGTCGATCGGCACGATCGCACCCGAATGCAGCGAACGCACCGCCGCGTCCACCACGACCGTGGCCGCATAGCCGTCCCACGAGGACGGACCCGTCGGCTCCGCGCCCGCGAGCAGCCGGTCGACCCACTCCTGCAACTCCACGTCGAACGCGTCCGCGAAGCGGTCGCCGAACTCGTACAGCACCGGGAAACTCGCCCGACCCGCCTTGCGCACCAGCGGCTCGGCCGGGTCCGGCAGGCGCACCGCGCCGTCCTCGCCCACGATCTCGCACTGGATGTCATAGCCGTACTGGCAGTTCACGAACGCCTCGACGTCCACCCGCACACCCGAAGCCGTCTCGAACAGGAAGATCTGCGGGTCCTGCAGATGCTCGAACCGCTTGGAGGTCTTGCGCGGCAGGATCGTCTGCACCGACGCGAACTCCTCCCCCAGCAGCCAGCGCAACGTGTCCACCTCGTGCACCGCGGTGTCCTTCGCGGCCATCTCCGTCGTGTACGCCTCGCGCACCGACGGGTTGCGGTGCACGCAGTGCGCGATCAGCGGCTCGCCGATCTCACCGGAGTCGAGCACCTTCTTCATCTGCCGGTACCCGGCGTCGTAGCGGCGCATGAACCCCACCTGGACGAGGCGGCGCCCGAAGGCCTGCTCGGCCTTGAGGATGCGCCGGCCGTCGGCGATCTCGGTGATGAGCGGCTTCTCGCAGAACACCGGCTTGCCGGCCGCGATGCAGGCGAGCACCTGCTCGGCGTGGGCCGGGCCCCAGGAGGTCACCACGACCGCCTCGACCTCCGGGTCCTCGATCAGCCGCTCGGCCGACTCGACGACCCGCGCGCCGACGGAGGCCGCGGCCTTGCCCGCCGATTCGAGGTCGATGTCCGTCACGGCGACGACGCGCGCGCCGGAGACGACGTTCGCGAGCCGGAGCACGTGCTGCTCGCCGATCCAGCCGGTGCCGATCAGACCGATGCCGATGCTCATTGGTTCAGGTTTCCCCTCTTGTCGTTCTGTCAGTGCGTGTGCGCGGGACCGCGCGGGTGCGCGCCTCAGGCCTGCTGGTGGCGGGCTCCCAGACCGCAGCCGTTGAGGTACTTGCGAGTGCGGACCGCGATCGGGAAGGGGACGTCGGGTTCGCACGGGTAGAGGTCCTGCTCGACGATCACGAAGAGCTCGGCGTCGAGTTTGGACAGTTCGGTGACGATGTCGGCGGGGTTGGGCACCCCGGCGGGCGGCTCGACGCAGACGCCGCGCTTGACGGCCTCGCCGAAGCCCAGGCCCTCGTCGCGGACCTGCTGGAGGATCGCGGGGTCCATCTGCTTGATGTGGACGTAGCCGATCCGCTCGCTGTAGCGGCGGATCAAGTCGATGTTGTCGCCGCCGCCGTAGGCGACGTGCCCGGTGTCGAGGCACAGGGACACGTAGCCCGAGTCGGTGCCGTCGAGGAACGTCTCGATCTGCGGCTGGGTCATGATCTGGCAGTCGGCGTGCGGGTGCAGGGCGATGGTGACGCCGTACTCCTCGAACATCTGCTTGCCGATGCGGTTCGCCGTGGCATGAACCGTGGCCCACTGCCCGGCGTCCCATTCGGTGACGTCGTTGATTGCGTCGGTCTTCTCGTCGCGGAACAGCGGCGGGATGAACACCACGTGCTTCGCGCCCTGCGAGGCGGTCAGCTTCGCGACCTTGGACACGGTCGCCAGGGTCTCCTCGAACTTCGCGGGGGTGTGCAGGTTCCCGAAGACGGTGCCGCCGGAGACTTTCAGGCCCCGCTTGGCGACCTCCTCGGACAGCACCTCGGGGTCGGTCGGCAGGTAGCCGTAGGGCCCGAGTTCGAGCCATTCGTAGCCGGAGCCGGCCAGCTCGTCCAGGAACCGCTCGTACGGGAGCTGGCGGTCGTCCTCGGGGAACCACACGCCCCACGAGTCGGGGGCGGAGCCGAGCCGGAGGTTCAGCGCTTGCGTCGTCATTGACGGTCTCCTTTGCGGTGCTTGCGGGTCAGCTGGAGGTCGGGAAGTTGAGCTGGGCGGCCTGCGACTCGGTGTGCTTGGGCCAACGCGAGGTCACGACCTTCGCGCGGGTGTAGAAGCGCACGCCCTCGTGGCCGTGGATGTGGCTGGTGCCGAACAGGGAGTCCTTCCAGCCGCCGAAGGAGTAGTGCGCGGTCGGCACCGGGATCGGCACGTTGACGCCGACCATGCCCACGTTGACGTCGCGTTCGAAGGTGCGCACCGCGCCGCCGTCGAAGGTGAAGATGGCGGTGCCGTTGCCGTACGGGTTGGCGTTGATGAGGTCGATGGCCGATTCGAGGGTCTCGGCGCGCACGACGGCGAGCAGGGGCCCGAAGACCTCGTCCTTGTAGACGTCCATGTCGGGCGTGACGCGGTCGAGGACGGTGGGGCCCACGAAGAAGCCGCCGAGGTGGCCCTCGACTTGGAGGCCGCGGCCGTCGACCACGGGCTCGGCGCCTTGCGCCACACCGGATTCGATGTAGCCCTTGACGCGGTCGCAGGAGGCCTGGGTGACGACCGGGCCCATCTCGGCCGCGGGGTCGTCCCCGGCGCCGACGACGACCGCTTCGGCCTTCTCCTTGAGCAGGCCCACGAGTTCGTCGGCGGCGTCGCCCACGGCGACCGCGACGGAGATGGCCATGCAGCGCTGCCCGGCCGAACCGAACGCGGCGGCGGTGAGCTGGTTCGCGGCCCAGTCCAGGTTCGCGTCGGGCATCACGACGGCGTGGTTCTTCGCGCCGCCGAGGGCCTGGACGCGCTTGCCGCTCTGCTGGGCGCGTTCGTGGAGGTACTTGGCGATCGGGGTCGAGCCCACGAAGGAGACGGCGGCGACGTCGTCGTGGTCGAGCAGGGCGTCCACGGCGGTCTTGTCGCCGTTGACGACGTTGAACACGCCGTCGGGCAGGCCGGCGTCGGCGTAGAGCTGCGCGATGAACAGGCTCGCCGAGGGGTCGCGCTCGCTGGGCTTGAGGACGAAGGTGTTGCCGGTGGCGATCGCGATGGGGTGCATCCACATCGGAACCATGACCGGGAAGTTGAACGGGGTGATCCCGGCGCAGACGCCGATCGGCTGGCGGAAGTCGTAGGAGTCCACGCCGCGGGAGATCTCGTTCGAGAAGCCGCCCTTGAGCGCGGAGGTGATGCCGCAGGCGAACTCGATGACCTCGCGGCCGCGCACGATCTCGCCGCGGGCGTCGTCGACGACCTTGCCGTGCTCGGCGGCGACGATCTTCGCGAGTTCCAGCTCATGGCGTTCCACGAGGTCGCGCAGGCGGAACATGACGCGGGAGCGGTTGGACAGGGACTGGTCGCCCCAGGTGTCGAACGCGGCCTTGGCCGACTGCACGGCGGCGTCCACGTCGGCGTCGGACGCCAGGCGGACCTGGGCCTGCTCCTGGCCGGTCGCGGGGTTCCAGACGGGCGCGAGGCGGTCCGATTCCCCGGCGGTGGACTTGCCGCCTGATCCAGTGCTCGATGATCGTCATTGTCGGTTCCCCTTAGAGGTAGTGGCGTTGTTCGCGCTTGTGGTCGGCGTAGGTGTCGAAGGCGTCGCGGGTCGAGTCGAGCTCGGACACTTCGCTGACGGGCACTTCCCACCACGCGCTGCCGGGCGGGTTGGGGCCGGTCAGGTCGGTCTCGACGTGGACGACGGTGGTCCGGGTGTTGGCCTTGGCCTTCGCGATCGCCTCCCGGAATTCGGCGACACCGTTCGGCGGTGATCACCTCGGCGCCGAAGCTCGCGGCGTTGGCGGCCAGGTCGACCGGGAGGACGTCGCCGTCGAGCAGGCCCGACTCGCTCGTCCCTGTAGCGGTACTTCGTGCCGAAGCGCTGCGAGCCGAGTGATTCGGAGAGGGCGCCGATGGAGGCGAAGCCGTGGTTCTGGACGATCACGATGATGACCTTCAGGCCTTCGGAGACCATGGTGGTGATCTCGGAGGAGAGCATCAGATAGGAGCCGTCGCCGACGAGCACGACGACTTCGCGTTCGGGCGCGGCCATCTTCGTGCCGACGCCGGCGGCGATCTCGTAGCCCATGCAGGAGTATGCGTATTCGACGTTGTAGGCCTTCGGATCGCGTGCGCGCCAGAGCATCTGCAGGTCACCGGGCATGGAGCCGGCCGCGTTGATCACCACGTCCGCGTCGTCGAGCGCCTCGTTGAGCGCCCCGAGGATCTCGGTCTGCGCGGGCAGCGGGCCCGTGGCCGAGGTTGAAGCACTGGTCGGCGGTGGCCCGCCAGTCTTCGGCGAGCCGCGCGGCCTCGGCCCGGTAGTCGTCGCCGACGCTCCAGCCCTGCAGGGCCTTCGCCGAGAGCGGCGAGGCCGGACTTGGCGTCGGCGAGGAGCATCTCGGCGGAGTGCTTCGCGGCGTCGAGGCGGGCCACGTTGAGGTTCGCGAACGTGACGTCCGGGTCGGCGAACACGGTGTGCGAGGCGGTGGTGAAGTCGGAGTAGCGGGTGCCGATGCCGAGCACCACGTCTGCTTCGGCCGCAAGGGCGTTCGCCGCGGTGGTGCCGGTCGAGCCGAGGCCGCCGACCGCGGCGGGGTGGTCCCACGGGACCGCGCCCTTGCCCGGCGTGCGTGTCGGCGACCGGGATGCCGGTGGCCTCGGCGAAGGCTCGCAGTTCGGTCTCGGCTTCGGAGTAGACCACGCCGCCGCCGGCGACGATCAGCGGCCGTTCAGCGCAGCGCAGCAGCGCCGCGACCCGATCCACGGCGGCCGGTTCCGGCACCGGGCGGCCCGATGCGCCAGACCCGCTTGCGGAAGAACTCGACCGGCCAGTCGAAGGCCTCGGCCTGCACGTCCTGCGGCAGGCAGAGGGTGACCGCGCCGGTCTCGACCGGGTCGGTCAGCACCCGCATCGCCGCCAGAGCGGCCGGGATCAGCTGCTCGGGCCTGGAGATGCGGTCGAAGTACTTGGAGACCGGCCGGAACGCGTCGTTCACGGAGACGTCGCCGGCGCGGGTGTCCTCGAGCTGCTGCAGCACCGGGTCGGGGACCCGGGAGGCGAACATGTCGCTCGGCAGGAGCAGCACCGGGAGGCGGTTGGTGGTGGCGAGGGCGGCGCCGGTGATCATGTTGGTCGATCCCGGCCCGGTCGAGGCCGTGCAGGCGAAGGTCTGCAGCCGGTTCTTCATCTTCGCGAAGGCGGCCGAGGCGTGGACCATGGCCTGCTCGTTCCGCGCCAGGTAGTACGGCAGGTCGGCCTCGCCGGTTCGGGCGGCTTGAAGGAGCGCCTGTCCGAGCCCGGCCACGTTCCCGTGCCCGAAGATCCCCCACACGCCGGGGATCAGGCGCTGCTCGATGCCGTCCCGCTCCGAGTACTGCGCGGCGAGGAAGCGGACCAGCGCTTGGGCGGTGGTGAGTCGTACGGTCTCAGCGGGCAGGGTCTTAAAGGGCATCGTCGCCCTCCTTCTCAACGGCCGATGACAGCGGGAGGCGAGGATCGAGGTCCTCAGGGGCCCAAGTGGATCGGACCCAGCCGTGCACGGGGTCGTCGCTGATGAGCCAGGCGCGGTCCTCGCCGGGACCGGCCATCACGTTGAGGTAGTAGAGGTCGTAGCCGGGGGCGGCGGCGCTCGGGCCGTGCCAGCCGTGCGGGATGACCACCACATCGCCGCTGCGGACCTCCTCGCTCACCTCGATCGGGCGCTCGGGGGTGCCGTAGACGCGCTGCCAGGCGAAACCGGGGCCGTGCGGCCCCGGGGCCACCTCGAAGTAGTAGATCTCCTCGAGCTCGGCCTCGTGCTCGCCCGCCTCGTCGTGCTTGTGCGGCGGGAAGGAGGACCAGTTGCCGCCGGGGGTGATGACCTCGCAGGCGATGAGCTTGTCGGCCTCGAAGGTCTCAGGGGTGCAGAAGTTGTTGACCTGGCGCGAGGCCTGGCCCGAGCCGCGCAGCTCGACCGGGACGTGCTCGGCCGGGCCGTAGCGCGCCGGGAAGCGGCGGCTCGCACCGGGCGGAGGGCAGCGGCGAACCGGCCGCCGCTCGCGCTGGTGACGGTGACCGCGGCATCCCTTGGGACGTAGACGAAATCGGTCACGCGGCTGAACACGTTCCGGCGGCCCTGGACCTCGAACCGCTCGGCATCGCCGTCAACGACCGTGCAGGTGACGGTGCAGCTCCCGGACAGCGGCAGGACGAGGGCCTCGGCGTCGCCGGTCGCGAACGTCGCCGTGCCGCCGGGTTCGAGCGCGAGCACCTTGAGGCCCGAGTAGCCCCATCCGGCGGTCTCGGGCGTGACGATCGTGTCGAACTGCCCGTCCGCGGTGGATCCCGCGGGCAGATAGTAGGTGCTCACAGGAGGCTCACCACCGCGTCGACAGCGCCGCCGACGTCGCCGTCCGCGGGATAGAGGAGCGAACGGCCCACGGTCAGGCCGACCACATTGGGCAGTACAGGGACGCGCCCCAGCTCTTGCGTTGGGCTTCGAGGTCGGCGACCTCGCCGCCGAGGATCACCATCGGCAGGGTCGAGGCGGCCGCGACGCGTGCCATGTCAGGAGCGGTCGGCACTTTGAGCCAGGTGTAGGCCGAGGTCGAACCCAGGCCTGAAGCGATCGCGACCGACGTGACGACCCCCTCCGTCGTCAAGTCGTTCACGATCTTCCCGCCATCGCGGCGGGAGATGAAGGGCTCGACCATCGCGATCAGGCCGTGGTCGGCGAGCGCGTCGACCGCGTGCGCGGTCGCTTCGAGCGTGGGCGCGGTGCCGGTCGTCGCCGTAGTCGATGCGGGTGAGCATCTTGCCGCCGTCGAAGCCCATGCGCGCGATCGATTCGGCGTTCATGCCGGTGAACCGGTCGTCGATCTCGAACGACGGCTCCAGCGAGGCCGCCTCGGTTCATCGAACCGAACACGACCTTGCCGTCCAGGGCGCCGAGCAGCAGCAGGTCTTCGAGGATGTCCGCGGTCGCGAGCACCCCGTTGCAGCCGGGGTTCTCGAGCGCGATCCGCAGCCGGTCGAGCAGGTCGCCGCGGTCGGCCATCGCCATCGGGTCGCCGCCGGTGCCGAGGGCGCCGCGGGCGGGGTGGTCGGCGGCGATGATGAAGCACTTGCCGGAGGGCCCGACGGGGCTCGCGGCCCGCTTGCGGGCGTCGGCGGCCTTGCGCATCGCGGCCGGGTCCATCAACCGGGTCCGGGCCAGTTCGGCGAGTTCGTCGCTACGCAACCGGTCCTCCTTCAAGCGTGCCTCCTGCAATTTGCGCTCCACTTCGGCTTCGGTCGGCATGGCGTCGGAACAGGCGAGTTCACCGGCGACGTGCGCCCCGGCGGCGTTCGCGAAGCGCATGATCGCGCTCGGTCTCCCAGCCCGCGAGCAGGCCGTGGACGAGCGCGCCGCCGAAGGCGTCGCCCGCGCCGAGGCCGTTGACCACGGTCACGGGTGCGGGCGGCACTTCCACCTGGCCGGTGTCGTCGAGGGCGAGCACGCCTTTCGGGCCCTGCTTGACGACGGCGAGCGAGACGCCCGCTTCGCGCAGGGCGACGGCGGCTTCGGCAGGGGTGTCGGTCGCACCCACGGCGACCTCGCATTCCTCGCGGTTGCCGACCGCGACGGTGACGTGCGGCAGAGCCAGTTTCACCCAGTCGCGGGCGGCCTGGGGCGAGTCCCAGAACATCGGCCGGTAGTCGAGGTCGAGCACCGTGATGCCGCGACTTGCCGCGCGCCTCGAGCGCGGCGAGCGTGGCCGAACGCGACGGCTCCTGGCACAGGCCGGTCACCGTCACCCAGAAGACCTTCGCGGCCCCGATCGCGTCGAAGTCGAGCTCTTCAGGGTGAATGTCGAGGTCGGGGGCGGTCGGGAAGCGGTAGAAGTAGAGCGGGAAGTCGTCAGGAGGGAAGATCTCGCAGAACGTCACCGGGGTGGGCAGGTGCGCTGAAGCGCCCACGAAACGGTCGTCCACGCCGTAGCCCTGGAGCGCCTTGTGGATGAACCGGCCGAACGGGTCGGCGCCGGTCTTGGTGATCACCGCGGCGCGGCGCCCGTACCTGGCGGCTGCGACGGCGACGTTCGTGGGGCTGCCGCCCAGGAACTTCCCGAAGGACGACGACGTCCTCCAGGCCGACGCCGATCTGCTGCGGGTAGATGTCGACGCCCACCCGGCCCATCGTGATGACGTCGTACGCCTCGCCGTCGGCCTTTTCAGGCTGGGTCGCGGCCACAGGCACACCTCCTTGTGAACTGGGTCTTGTGCGCTCCACTGTCGCGCGTTACTGTCGCGCGACAGTGATTTGGAATATACTCACTTCCGGGCCCGCGCGTCAAGCCGACTGGCCGGTCGGAAATAAACTCGGGTTACCGCCCGGTTGGCTAACGAAGACACGAGAAGGAGGGGCGTTGGACGACAACCTTGGGCCGCAGCAGCTTGCGAGCCAGAAGCAAGGGAACAACGGGGGCCAGCGCCCGACCATGGCCGACGTGGCCGCGAGAGCCGGCGTCTCCCGCACGCTCGTCTCCCTGGTCCTCCGCGACCGCCCCGGCGCGGGCGCCGCGACCCGCGAACGCGTCCTCAAAGCCGCCGAGGAACTCGGCTACCGCCCCGACAGCGCCGCGCAGATGCTCGCCCGCGGCCGCAGCCGCACCCTCGGCGTCATGATGAACCTCGAACAGCCCTTCCACGCCGAGCTCGTCAAGGCCATCTACCCGGCCGCCGAACAGCTCGGCTACGACGTCCTGCTCTCCGCCGTCGCCCCCGGCCGCGACGAGCACAAGGCCACGGGAGCGCTCCTCGGCCACCGCTGCGAAGCGCTGGTCCTCCTCGTCTCCGACCCCGAATCGCACGCCACCGAACGCCTCGGCGGCACCGTCCCCACCGTCGTCGTCGGCCGCAAAGCCACCACCGAGGGCGTCGACAGCGTCCACACCGCCGAAGCCAAAGGCATCCGCCAGGCCGTCGACCACCTCGTCGAACTCGGCCACCGACGCATCGTGCACATCGACGGCGGCAAAGGCCCCGGCTCCGCCGACCGCCGCACCGCCTACCGCGCCGCCATGCGCCGCCACCGCCTCGCCGACGAGATCCGCGTCATCCCGGGCGCCCAAGACGAGGACGCCGGCATCGCCGCCGGCACGCTCCTGCTCAGCGAGGACGCACTCCCCACCGCGGTCCTCGCCGCCAACGACCGCTGCGCCGTCGGCCTCATGCACGCCCTGCGCAGCGCCAGCGTCGACGTCCCCGGCGAAGTCTCCATCGTCGGCTTCGACGACAGCCACCTCTCGCACCTGTCCCACCTCAACCTCACCACCGTCCGCCAAGACGCCGCCGGCATCGCCGAGAACGCCGTCCGCAACGCGGTGGCACGCCTCGAAGACCGCACCCTCCCCGCCAAGGAAACGGTCTGCGACGCCAAACTCGTCATCCGCGCGACCACCGCCACGCCCCGCTGAACCGGACCCGGCGGATCAGCCCGTGTCCTGCGTCTCCGTGTGCGAATCGCCCACCGGCTTCGACTCGGGGGAGCCGCGCTGGCGCAGGTAGACGGCGAACACGACGAACGAGCCGACCGCCAGCAGCTCGGACTGCCAGTTCTGCAGCGTCCGGTTCCAGAACTCGGCGCTGCCCACGTAGCCGAGCCAGGTGACCGGGTCCTGCAGTGCGGCGAGCTGTTCGGCGTTGTACGCGCTGAGCCCGCTGATCGACTGGGCGAGCCAGGACAGGAGGAACAGCACGCCCATCAGCAGCCCGAGCGACCTGGAGTACACGGCGGTGCGCCATCCGCCGGCGCGCACCCACTCGGGCGAGTCCTCGTCCGCGTACCGCCCGATCTTCTGGTCCTTGTCCGACTCCTCGCCGATCTTGGCCACCGGTTTGGACTCGGGCGACCCGCGCTGCACGAGCCAGATCGTGGCGAACACGAACAGGAAGAACTGCAGGTACTCCGACTGCCAGTTCTCCGAGACGTCGACCGCGAAGTCGCTGGAGGTCACGTATTGGAGCAGCGAAAGCTGCTCGCCGCCCTGCAGGAGCTGCCGGTGGTTGAAGTCCGAGCGCCCGGCGAACGCCTGACCGACCAGGGAGGCGAGGAACATCACGCCGAACCCCAGGCTCAAGCCGTTGTCCCGCAGGAAGCGCTTCATGTCCCCTCCTAGAGCCGCAGCAGGCCGATCGCGATGAAGTACGCGAGCCCCACGAGGACGACGGCCAGGTACACCGTGAACAACGCTCGCCGCATTAGCCGCTCACCTCGCACTGGTAGGGCCGGTCCCCCTGCGAGCGGCATCCGGCCGCGGACACCTTCCAACCCGTGTCGAACTCGGTGAGGAAGAGCACGTCGGCATCGGTGCGGACCTGGGCGCGGTCCCCCCAGACGGCGACCTCGCGAACCGTCCCGCCCGGCAGCGTCTGGGAGTCCAGCGAGGCCTCGCAGTCCTGGCGTTCGGCGGCCGCCAGCGCCTCCAAGGTCTCCGGGGCGAGCGCCGCGCACGCGGTCGCCGTGTCGCCCTCCTCCAGGGCCGCCAGGAACTCCTCCGCGACACCGGAAGGCCCCGCCTCCCGCTCCGCCGTGCCGCACCCGGCGACGACGCCGCAGAGCACCACCGCCACACCGACAACACCGGACGCCATTCGCACCCCGGTATGGTTCCCGGATCCGCGCAAGACCAAACGGCGGACAAACGGGCATGAAAAAACCCGGCTCCCTCTTTCGAGGAAACCGGGTTTTCAATCCAGTAGCGGGAGGCGGATTTGAACCACCGACCTCCAGGTTATGAGCCTGGCGAGCTACCGAGCTGCTCTATCCCGCGTCGGTAGTTAAAGAGTACATGATCCCATTCATGGTCTGCCACAGCGGGGTCGGTGAGCGCGGTCACCGCCTGTTCACCTGCCGTTTCGCGCATTCGCGCATGAAAAACGACCGCGGCCCGGCCTTCCCGCGAAGGAAGAACGGGCCGCGATGGCGAATGCTCAGAAGCCGAGGCGTTCGAGCATTTTCGGGTCCTTTTGCCAGTCCTTGGCGACCCGCACGTGGAGGTCGAGGTAGACGCGGCTGTCGATGAGCTGGGCGATGCCCTTGCGGGCCTTGGTGCCGACCCGCTTGAGGCGCTCGCCGCCCTTGCCGATGATGATGCCCTTCTGGCTGTCGCGCTCGACGTAGATCTCGGCCCAGACCTTCTTGCGCGGTCCGCCGTCCGAGTCCTCGTCCTCGACGTCCTCGATGACGACGGCGAGGGAGTGCGGGAGCTCGTCGCGGACGCCTTCGAGGGCGGCCTCGCGGATGAGCTCGGCCATCATGACCCGCTCGGGCTCCTCGGTGATCATCCCGTGCCGGGTACAGCTGCGGGGACTCGGGCAGGTGGCCCGAGAGGACGCTGACGAGCTCGTCGAGGTTCTCGCCGTTCTTGGCCGAGACCGGCACGATGTCGGCGAAGTCGGCGAGGGCGGCCACGTTCGTCAGGTGGCGCACCAGCGCGTCCTTGGAGACGAGGTCGATCTTGGTGACCACCGCGACCACTTTGGCGTGGAGCTTGGCGATCTCGCCGGCGATGAACTTGTCGCCGGGGCCGGGCTTCTCGTTGGCGGGCAGGCACAGACCGATGACGTCCACTTCGGACCAGGTCTGGCGCACGAGGTCGTTCAGCCGCTCGCCGAGCAGGGTGCGCGGGCGGTGCAGGCCGGGCGTGTCGACCAGGATGAGCTGGGAGTCCGGGCTGGTGGAGGATCGCGCGCACCACGTGGCGGGTGGTCTGCGGGCGCTTCGAGGTGATCGCGATCTTCTGGCCCATGATCGCGTTGGTCAGGGTGGACTTGCCCGCGTTCGGGCGTCCTACGAAACAGGCGAAGCCTGCATGAAAGTCGTTGCTAGGCAAGACGGGTCACCTCTTTGCGAATGACCGACCAGACGGTCAGGTCGGCGCTGATCTCTTTGGCGGCCTTGAGGCCGTCCTCATCGGACCCGGCGCCGAAGAGCACCGCGGCTTCGAGCTTCTCGGCCCCGGCCGCGAAGGCCTGCGCCACCGCCGCTTGGAGGGCGGTGAGCTTCAGGGACGGGAGGTCGACGGCCGCCGAGGCGTAGGTGCGGCCGATGCCGTCGCGCACGGCCGCGCCGGTGGGCTGCTGCACGCGCCCCGCGGCCCCGCGGGCCAGCGTGACGAGTTTCGCGTCCTCGGCGTCGAGGTCCTCTGCGGTCAGGTCAGACATTGATCTTGTGCCTCTCATCGTTCTCGGCGGCCCCCGGGGAGCCGGTGCCGTTCGCTTCGTTGGCCTCGGGCAGGCGCGCGACGCGCACCGTCTCGATGCGGTTGCGGCGGCCAACGGTACCTTCAGCGGTCAGTTCGAGCCCGGCCAGCCGGGCCCGGTCGCCCGCGAGCGGGACCTTGCCGAGTTCGGCGGCGAGCAGCCCGGCGACGGTGTCCACGTCGAGGTCGGGCAGGTCCACGTCGAACAGCGAGGCCAGGTCCTCGACGGACAGGCGGGCGGTGACGCGGGCGGTGCGGTCGTCGAGCCAGGAGACCGGCGGCAGCTCATTGTCGTACTCGTCGGTGATCTCGCCGACGATCTCCTCGAGGATGTCCTCGATGGTGATGAGTCCGGCGGTGCCGCCGTACTCGTCCACGACCGCGGCGATGTGGATGCGGGCGGTCTGCATCTCCCGCAGGAGGTCGTCCACGGGCTTGGAGTCGGGGACGAACGAGACGGCGCGCATGACCTCGCTCACCGGCGGGTTCACGCGGTCGTCCAGGCGCACGAGGTCCTTGAGATAGACCACGCCTCGCACGTCGTCGAGGTCCTCCCCCACGACCGGGATGCGCGAGAAGCCCGAGCGGAGCGCGACCTGCTCGGCCTCGGCCGCGGACATGTCGGCCGGGACCCACACCATCGCGGTGCGCGGCACCATGACCTCGCGGGCCACGGTGTCGCCCAGGGCGAACACGGAGGCGATCATGTCGCGCTCCTCGTGGTCCACGGTGCCCTGCGCCTCGGCGGCGTCGACCATCTCGCGGATCTCGATCTCGGAGGTCGCGAACGGGCCCTCGCGGAAGCCGCGTGCCGGGTGTGACGGCGTTGCCCACCAGGATGAGCAGCTTCGCGAACGGGCCGAGGGCGGTGCCGAGCAGGGCCACGGGCCCGGCGACGGCGAGCGCGATCGGGTAGGCGTGCTGGCGGCCGAGCGTGCGCGGTCCGACGCCGATGGCGACGAAGGACACGACGGTCATGATCGCGGCCGAGAGCCCGACGGCGAGCCACGAGTCGTGCCAGGAGTCGAAGGCCACGACGGCGACTATCGCGATCGCGGTGGCTTCGCAGGCCAGGCGCAGCAGGATGAGGAGGTTGAGGTGGCGCGGGAGGTCCGTGATGATCTTGAGGAGCGCTTCGGCGCCGCGCTGCCGCTGCTCGGCGAGTTCGGCGGTGCGGGCGGGCGAGACGGCCATGAGCGCCGAGTCGACCATGGCCGCGGCCCCGGCGACGGCGGTCAGTGCGACCGCCGTGGCCAGGAGCGTGTACGGGAGCATCGGGGCCTAACTCTCCGCGGCGGCGGTGCGTTTGGCCCGCCAGGCGTCGAGCAGCCGGTTCTGCAGGCCGAACATCTCCTTGGCCTGCTCGGGTTCGGCGTGGTCGTAGCCGAGGATGTGGAGCACTCCGTGGACGGCGAGCATGTGCAGCTCGTCCGCTGTGGAGTGCCCGGCGTCCTTGGCCTGGGCCTCGGCCACCTCGGGCGAGAGCACGAGGTCGCCGAGGATCGGCGTGCCCGGCTCCGAGGAGTCGGGGCGGCCGGGCATGGCGTCGTCCATCGGGAACGAGAGCACGTCGGTGGGCCCGGTGCCGCCCATCCAGCGCTTGTTGAGCTCGGTCATGTGCTCGATGTCGACGATGAGGATCGAGAGTTCGGCGAGCGGGTTGACGCCCATCTCGTGCAGGGCGAAGTCGGAGACGGCGCGGATGCCCGACTCGTCGACGGCTCGCCCGGACTCATTGATGATCTCGATGCCCACGGTTTCCTCGTTGCCCCTTCTTCGGGTCGCCGATCTTGGCGTCCCACTTCTCATAGGCGTTCACGATATCGCTGACCAGCTGGTGCCTGACGACATCTTCCGCCCGCAGGGTGGCGAAGTGCACGTCCTCGACGCCTTCGAGGATGTCGCGCACGACGCGCAGCCCTGAGGTGGCATGGTTCGGCAGGTCGACCTGGGTGACGTCGCCGGTGACGACGATCTTCGACCCGAACCCGAGCCGCGTCAGGAACATCTTCATCTGCTCGGGCGTGGTGTTCTGCGCCTCATCGAGAATGATGAACGAGTCATTGAGCGTGTTGTGCGTGACCAGGTAGTCCTCGGTGACGTACAGGGAGTCGGCGGCGCCGACCTGGATGCACACCGCTTCCTCTTCGCCCGCGTGCTCGATCGAGTCGATGAAGCGCATCGGACGGCCGCCGCCACCGAACTCGCGATACTTCGCGGCCTTTCGCTCGAGCCGGAACGGCTCGATCCCTCCGGCAGGCGGATGTCGATGACGTGCGCGTCCTGTCGGTACAGGACATCTCGACCCTTGGCGCGGCCGGGCTTCCGACCGGCGGCAGGCCGGCGGCGGCTGTAGGCGATGCCTCCGAGCGACTGCACGAGCTCGATCACGTGGTCGTGCAGGATGATCGAGGTGGTCGTGTACTGGATGCGGCAGGTGCGGTCCTTCTGCGTGACCGGCCCGCCGTCCGAGTCCAGCAGCCCTTGGAGCAGCGCCAGGCGGACTTCAGCCGTGTTGAAGCGGTAGTCCTCCGGGATGAACTTGGTGTGTGATCTCGTTCCGAGCAGCTCGAGTTCGCGGAGCGCTGCGGTCACCGGATTGGCGATGGTGATCACGTCGCCGGGAGCCGTGACACGGTTGAGCACGTAGTCCGGGCCCGACTTGTGGCGCACTTCGACACCGGGGAGCGCGGTTTCGAGCGCTGCCGCGAGGTCGGCGTCAGCGGTGCTGAACGAAGGCGTGGTCGACCCGGTCAGGCACCCGTCTCCCAATAGCAGCCCGAGTGCGTAAGGCGTCAATCGGGACTTCGCGCTCAGGGAATTCCGCGGGTTTGCTGATGAGCGGCAGCTCATATTTGCGCTGGTGGTGGACCCGGAGATCGTCGATCATCTCCTGGGTCTCGAGGATCCGGTGCGGCTTGCCGCGGCGCTTGTCGGAGGCGGTCTTGACCGCCCACAGGTGTTCTGCGCAGGCCAGCGTGAACGCGCCGTCCTGGGCCATGACCCGGAAGATCTCCTTCTTCCCCTGGGGGAAGACACCGAGAACCGGAGTCGGTTCACCGTTCGAGCCGACGACGAGATCGCCGACTTCGAGTTCACCGATCGGCCGCCAGCCGTCCGGGGTCAGGACGTTGGTGAAGACGGGCTGCGATCGACCCCTCATAAAAGCGAGCGGGCGCGACCTCGATCGTGCCCGGCTTCCATGAGCTTCGGGATCGAGACCGGGTCGATCATGTCGTGGAGGGCGTCGTAGAGCGGGCGCAGGTACGGGTCGATCTTCTCGAACAGGGTGCCGGGCAGGAAGCCGAGCTTCTCGCCGGCCTCGACCGCGGGGCGGGTCAGGATGATCCGGGTGATCTCCTTGGCCTGCAGCGCCTGCACGGCCTTGGCCATGGCGAGGTAGGTCTTGCCGGTGCCGGCGGGGCCGATGCCGAAGACGATCGTGTTGTGGTCGATGGCCTCGACGTAGTGCTTCTGGCCGATCGTCTTGGCCCGGATCGCCTTGCCGCGCTTGGAGACGATGTTCTGCGTGAGCACGTCGACGGGCCGCTCGCCGGGAGCGGTCTCGATGCATGTTCTCCGTGCGCCGGATGATGTCCGGATCGACGTTCTCGCCGTTCTCGATCAAGGCGAGCAGCTCCTTCACGAGTCGTTCGGCGGCGTGCAGCGCGTCGTTGATTCCGGTGAGGGTGATGGTGTCCCCGCGCACGTGGAGGTCGACGCCGGGAAAGCGGCGCTCGATGTAGCGGAGGTTCTCGTCGGCGCGGCCCAGCAGTGCCATGAGCGAGCTCTGGTCACCGACGGTGATCGTGGACGTGATCGTCGCTGTGCGCTGGCCGTTGTCAGAGCGGTCGGTCATAGGCTTCGCCCGCTAGGGCTGTTCGCCACCTGCTTCCCCAAGTGAGACTTCCAGCGGCCTGCGGGCCGCTGTTCTACATGCCTCAATGGTAGTTGCCGCCTGCGACAGGAGACAACGAGTAATCACATGAGGCGGTGTGATTTCAGGCCGAAAGCATCGGTCCGAGCGGTTTTCCGCCGGCCACGTGGAAGTGCACGTGGAAGACGTCCTGGCCGCCGTCCGGGCCGGTGTTGGCGAAGAGGCGCCAGCCGGACTCGGCGATGCCTTCGGCGGCGGCGACCTCGGCCGCGACCGCGAGGACCTCCGCCGCGAGGGCGGGGTCGGCGTGGGCGAGCTCGGCGATGTTCGCGTGGTGGTCCTTGGGGATGACCAGCACGTGCGTGGGGGCCTTGGGGTAGAGGTCGCGGAAGGCGAGCACGCGCTCGGTCTCGCGGACCTGCGTGGACGGGATGTCCCCCGCGGCGATCTTGCAGAAGATGCAGTCGGCGTCGTTCATGCTCGGCATCCTATTACCAGCGGCCGAGGCGGGCCTGGAGCACCGCGAGCGCGGCGGGTCCGGCCGTGGAGGTGCGAAGGACGGTCTCGCCCAAGCGGATCGGCTCGCCGAACTCCTTCAGTGCGGCGAGTTCGTCGGGGCTGATCGAGCCTTCGGGGCCGATCACGAGGGCGATCTCGCCGGAGGCGGGAAGGTCGACCTGCGAAAGCGGCGCTTCGGCCGCCTCGTGGAGGACGAGCACCTGGGCGGCCTGGCGCAGGCGGGCGACGAGCTGCTTGGTGGTGTGGAGTTCGGCGACGTGCGCGAGGTGGGCGCGGCGGGCCTGCTTGGAGGCCTCGCGGGCGGTGGCGGTCCATTTGGCGCGGGCCTTGTCGCCGCGCGGGCCTTTCCACTGGACGATGGACCTCGATGCGGCCCAAGGGATCACTTCGTCCACACCGATCTCGGTGAGCATCTGCACGGCCCGTTCGCCGCGGTCGCCCTTGGGGAGGGCCTGCACGACGGTGAGCTTCGGGTCGGGGGCGGGGAGGGTGCGCCGGTCGAGGATGTCGAGGCGCAGCGAGCCGCGCTCGGCGGCGGCCACGCGGGCCGAGGCGACCGAGCCGGAGCCGTCTGCGAGCAGCAGCGTCTCGCCGGGCTGGAGGCGCTGCACGTCGGCGGCGTGGTGCCCTTCGGGACCGTCGAGCACGAAGTGGTCGCCGGCCGGGAGGGCCTCGACGAGGAAGACCGGATCGCTCACCTGGGTCCTGTTCCGTTGCTGGTGTCTGACCGAAACAGCCTAGTCGGCGGTCAGCCGATGAAGTCGACGGCGCGTTCCCAGCGGAGGCGGCCGGTGATCTTCCGGTACAGGGTGGGGTTCGCGATGCGGCCGAAGGAGTGCGCGAAGCGGGCCTGCGGGAGGTGGAGCGGTACGAGGTCGACCCAGCCGTCCCGGTCGGCGGGCGGGTCCCAGCTGGCGGCCGGGGTGGGGACGCGCCATTCGGCCTCGCGGGGCTCCTGGGTGGTGCATTTGAGGACCCAGTAGCCCTTGCCGGAGTAGCCGATGACGAGGCAGGGGCGCTCTTTGGAGCGGCGCGGCTCGTCCTCGAAGGGCACGTCGGTCTTCCAGCGCTCGCCGATCTGCGGCCCGCCGGGCGGCGGGGGCGCGTCGAGGCGCGGGCGGCTCGGGGCCGGGGCGGCGGCCGGGCGGCGGCGCAGGTAGACGACGAGGGCGACGAGGCCCGCGACGAGCAGGATGAGAAAGAACCCGAGGGTTGCGGGGTCGAGGCTGATCACGGCCCCGGAGTGTAGTGGAGCCCCGCTTGCCGTCCGCGCGGAGCGCGTTCGGTGCGGGGCTGTTCCATCGTCGATTCAGGTCGTACACACGTACAACGTACAAGCTACGTACGACGTAGCGTCGTGCGCGCCGGTGCCGGGCCGTCGGCTTCCCGCTACGTGTGCCCGTTGAACGCGTCGCGCATACGGCTAAAAAACCCGCTGCCGCCTTTGACCTCTTTGATCTCCTCGTCGCGCAGGCTCGCGAGCTTGCGCAGGATCTCTTCCTGCTCGGCGTCGATCTTGGTGGGGGTGCGCACGTCGAGTTCGACGTAGAGGTCGCCGCGGGTGCCGCCGCCGCGCAGCTTCGGGACGCCGTGGCCGCGGACCTTCTTGATCGTGCCCGGCTGCGTGCCGGGCGCGAGTTCGACCTCGACCTGGTCGTCCAGGGTGTGGATGTTGAGCTTGGTGCCCAAGGCGGCCTGCGTCATCGGGACGCGGACGCGGCAGCGCAGGTCAGAGCCTTCGCGGGTGAAGACCTCGTGGGGCTTCTCGTGGACCTCGACGTAGAGGTCGCCGGCGGGGCCGCCGCCGGGGCCGACCTCGCCTTCGCCGGAGAGGCGGATGCGCATGCCGTCCTCGACGCCCGCGGGCACCTTGACGGTGATGCGCCGCCGCGAGCGCACGCGGCCTTCACCGCCGCACTTGCGGCACGGGTCGGTGATGATCGTGCCGTAGCCGGAGCAGGCCGAGCAGGGGCGGGCGGTGCGGACCTGGCCGAGGATCGTGCGCTGTACGACCTGGACCTCGCCGGAGCCGCCGCAGGTGGTGCACGTCTGGGGTTCGGCGTCCCCTTCGGTGCAGGAGCCGTTGCAGGAGTCGCAGAGGATCGCGGTGTCGACGGTGAGGGTCGACTCGGTGCCGAAGGCGACCTCTTC
This sequence comes from uncultured Actinomycetota bacterium, assembly GCA_963740955.1. Lineage (GTDB taxonomy): Bacteria > Actinomycetota > Actinomycetes > Mycobacteriales > Micromonosporaceae > Glycomyces. The sequence continues at coordinate 74,418 of CAVUGC010000018.1, read as the reverse complement.
GAGGTCGAGGTCGAGGCGCAGCAGCGCGTCGTTGCCCGGGCGGGTGCGCGAGCGCGGACCGCGGCGGCCGAAACCGCCCATGGAGCCGCCGAAGAAGGCGTCCATGATGTCTTCGAAGCCCATGAACGGCGCCCCGGAGGCGCCCCCGGCGGTGCGGGAGAACGGGTCGCCGCCGGCGTCCACGATCGCGCGCTTCTGCGGGTCCATGAGGACCTCGAAGGCGGCGTTGATCTCCTGGAGGCGCTCTTGCGCGTCGGGTTCGTCGCTGACGTCGGGGTGGTACTTGCGCGCCAGCTTCCGGTACGCCTTCTTGAGTTCGTCGTCGGTGGCGTTCCGGTCGACGCCGAGAATGCCGTAGTAGTCCTTAGCCACGTGCGCTCTGTCCTGTCAGCGGTTCTGTTCCAAAATCTCGGACACGTACCGGGCGACGGCGCGGACGGCCGCGATCGTGCCCGGGTAGTCCATGCGGGTGGGGCCGAGGACGCCCATGTGGCCGACCACCGACCCCGGTCCGTATCCGGCGGTGACCACGGTGGTCTCGCGGAAGTCGTCGAGGTTGTTCTCGTCGCCGATGCGCACCGTCAACAGCGCGTTCGAGTCGGCGCGGCCCAGCAGCTGCATGAGCACGACCTCCTCTTCGAGGGCTTCGAGGATGGGCCGCAGGGACCCGGCGAAGAAGTTCCCGGGGCGCGTGAGGTTCGCCGCGCCGGCGACGGCCACGCGTTCCTCGGTGCGCGCGACCACGGTCTCCAGGAGCACGCGCGCCAGCGCCGAGGCGGAGGTGCGCAGTTCGGGGCGGACGAGGTCGGCGAGGCTGGCGATGACGCGGGGGGCGTCGGCGAGGGGTTTGCCCTGGAGTTGCTCGTTGACGAGGCGGCGCAGGTCGAGGACGTCGTCTTCGCTGAGTTCGGCGGGCATCTCGACGTAGCGCTGCTCGACGCGTCCGGTGTCGGTGATCATGACGAGCATGAGCCGGGTCGGGGTGAGCGAGACGATTTCGAGGTGGCGCACGGAGGAGCGGTTGAGGCTGGGGTATTGGACGACGGCGACCTGGTGGGTGAGCTGGGCGAGCAGGCGCACGGTCCGGGTGACGACGTCGTCGAGGTCGATGGCTTCGGAGAGGAAGCGGTGGACGGCGCGTCGTTCGGCGGCCGAGAGGGGTTTGATCTTACCGAGGCGGTCGACGAAGAGGCGGTAGCCCTTGGGGGTGGGGATGCGTCCGGCGGAGGTGTGGGGCTGCTGGATGTAGCCGGCTTCCTCGAGGTAGGCCATGTCGTTGCGGACGGTGGCGGCGGAGACGCCGAGGGAGTGGCGTTGGGCGACGCTCTTGGAGCCGACGGGCTCTTGGGTCGCGACGTAGTCCTCGACGATGGCGCGCAGCACTTCGAGTTTGCGATCGTCCATCGCCGCCACGTCCCCTCTGTCTCGGAGCAGCTCAGTCTCGAGACCACTCGGTGAAGCCCTCAACCGAACACGGGTTCAGTCGGCCGGACTCAAGTTTGGCACTCCCGGTCCGGGAGTGCCAGTCTACGTGTGCCGTCACGCGGAGGGGAGGACGAGCGCGCCGTCGTCCCCTACGGTCACTGCGGCGTCGCCGAAGTCGTCGGCGAGTTCGTTCAGGTCGTCGAACGCGCCGTTGTCGTCGTCGAGCTGGGGGTAGCCGTCGCCGTCCATGCGGGTGGCGACGGCCTGCGCGGTGACGATGGTGCCGTCGTCGCGGATGGTGACGGAGACGATCGCGGAGCGCCCGAGGGGGCCGTCGGTGGAGAACAGGTTCTGGCCGCCGCCGAAGTTCCCGAGGGAGTAGACGATGAGTTTGCCGTTGTACAGCTCCATGCCGCGCAGCACGTGGGGGCCGTGGCCGAACACGATGTCGGCGCCGTTGTCGATGCAGGTGTGGGCGAAGGCGCGGGTGTCGCCGCGGTCCTCGCCGTAGTAGACCTCGCTGCCTTCGGGGACGTGCCGGTAGTCGGTGCCCTCGGCGCCGAGGTGGGCGGTGGCGACCACGAGGTCGGCCTGCTCTTTGGCGGAGGTGACGAGTGCGGCTACGGCGTCGAGGTCGCGGTTGTCGCTGTAGAAGGAGTAGGGCGCGAAGCCGACGATGCCGACGGTGAGGCCGCTCTCGGTTTCGAAGAGGGTCACTTCGTCTTTGACACCGCAGACTTCCATGCCGGCGTCGCGGATGGCGTCCTGGGTCTCGGTGGCGCCGTCGGGTCCGGCGTCCCAGCCGTGGTTGTTGGCCTGGTTGAGGACGTGGAAGCCGGCGTCGGCGAAGACCTGGGCGTATTCGCCGGGCAGCCGGAAGTAATAGGCGTCGCAGCCGCCGCACTTGTCGTACTCCTGGGTCGACAGGGCGCCTTCCATGTTGGCGATGACGAGGTCGCCGGTGAGGTTGTCGCGGACGCCGTCGAAGAAGCTCGCGCCGTCGTCGGAGGGCATCTGGTTCGGGTAGGAGCCGGGCATGGTGTCGCCCACGTGGGTGATGGTGATCTCGCGGGGCTCGGGTGAGGGGGATTCGGAGGTGGGGTCTTCCGCGGCGCCCTGGCCGCCGGTGTCCTCGGCCGGGGGCTTTTCGTCTTCACCGCAGGCGGCGACGGCGGCGAGGCCGGCGGCGGAGGCGACGAGCAGGCCGCGGCGGCCGAGTGTGGGAGTGCGCATTGGTGGTGGGCTCCGGGTGGTCGTATGGGGATCCGTGTGGGGCGTCGCCTGGGATGGCGTCGCGTTCTCGGGGGAGAGCGCGGGCGGGCCCGCTGGGGTGCACGGTTCGCGAATGGGTCCGCCTTCACCAGAATCTACGTTGACCGGCGAGAACGCCGTCAGGAGGTGAGGTCTCTCACGACCGCGTCGGCGAGGAGTCGGCCTCGGAGCGTGAGCTTGAGGCGGTCGTCCTCGATGACGGCGAGTCCGTCGGCGGTCACCTGTTGTGCGGCGGCCGCGCCGGTTGTACGCAGCAACGATAGCGGTAGCCCGCTCGCGAGGCGAGTGCGCAGCAGGATGCGCTCGAGGTACTGGTCGTCGTCGGTGAGCAGTTCGTGTCCGGCCGCGGGCAGGCCCTCCGCGAGTGCCGTCCCGTACGTGGAGGGGTGCTTGTGGTTCCACCAGCGCACGCCCGGCAGGTGCGAGTGAGCGCCCGGTCCGGCGCCCCACCAGTGGCCGCCCTCCCAGTACAGGAGGTTGTGACGGCATTGCGCCGCTTGGGTCCTCGCCCAGTTGGAGACTTCGTACCACTCGAATCCGGCCTCGGCGAGGACGGCTTCGGCGGCGAGGTAGCGGTCGGCGGCCACGTCGTCGGAGGGCTGGGGCACCTGCCCGGAGCGGATCCGGCGGGCCAGCGCGGTGCCGTCTTCGACGATGAGCGCGTAGGCCGAGACGTGGTCGACTCCGGCGTCGACGGCGGCGTTGAGGCTGGCGGCGAAGTCGGCGGCGGTCTCGCCGGGGGTGCCGTAGATGAGGTCGAGGCTGACTGCGCGAATCCGGCCTTGTGCGCGTATTGGACGGCGTTGAGGGCTTTCTGCGGGGAGTGCTCGCGGTCGAGGATCTTGAGCACGTGGAGGCGGTGGACTGCATGCCGACCGAGAGGCGGGTGAAGCCGCCGTCGTGGAGCTCGGCGAGGTAGTCGGCGTCCACGGATTCGGGGTTGGCTTCGGTGGTGGCCTCGTAGCCGTCGGCGAGTCCGAACTCGGTGTCGATCTCGGCGAGGATCGAGGAGAGGTCGGCGGCGCTAGAGCAGGTTGGGGTGCCGCCGCCGAAGAACACGGTGTCGACCTTGGGCCGTTTGTCCTCGTTCGCCCCCCCCGAATCGGGCGGCGGCGTCGCGGATCTCGTCCCGCACGATCGCGGCGTAGGTGTCGCGGGAGACGCCGGCGCCGAGTTCGGCGGCGGTGTAGGTGTTGAAGTCGCAGTAGCCGCAGCGGGAGACGCAGAAGGGGACGTGCACGTAGAACCCGAACCCGGCTTCACCGGCGGCGGGGTCGGCGGCGGCGGCGACGACGGCCGCGGTGGGCGAATTCAACGGCTGCGGTTGCGGGACTGGTAGGGACACCCTGACTACGGTACTGGCGTGGAACGCAATGACGCACCGATCGCCTACCGCGCCCAAGAGGCAGTGGCGACCATTACCCTCAACGCGCCCGAACGGCGCAACGCCCTCTCGACCCGGCTCATCGCCGAGTTGCGCAGCGCTCTCGCCCGGGCCGTCGCCGACCGCGACGTGCGGGTCATCGTGATCGACCATGCCGGGCCGGTGTTCTGCGCCGGCGCCGATCTGAAGGAGTCGGCCGCGGCGACGCGGCTGGAGGAGCTGCCCGCAGCGCACCTGGCGGAGCTGCTCGCGGACGTGTGCGAGGCGCCGAAGCCGGTGGTCGCGGTGGCGAAGGGCGGCGCGAAGGGCGGGGGCCTGGGACTACTGGCGGCGGCGGACGTCTCGATCGTCGTCGAAGGCGACCCCGCGATGGCGTTCAGCGAGGTCCGGCTGGGCGTGGTGCCCGCCGTGATCGGCCCGGTCGTCGCGCGCCACCTCACTCCGGCGCGGATGCGCTCGGTGTTCCTGACCGGCGACCCGTTCGGCGCCTACGACGCGCACCGCTGGGGGCTGGTGACGCACGCCGTCGCGCCGAAGGCGGCCGACGAGCGGCGGGCGGAGTTGGTGGCGTCCCTCGCGGCAGGCGGCCCTTCCGCGCAAGCGGGGATCAAAGTGCTCACTGCCACACCGGATCTGCGTGGGGAATTGCGCAGGGCGGCTGCCGTGACGGCCGAGTACTTCTTCTCCGAAGAGGGCAGGGAAGGCATCCGTTCGTTCGATCGAGAAGCGTCCCCCTTCTTGGGTAGGCTGATCAGCCGCCGACCGACCTGATCGGAGTGACTGTTGCGCGTTCTCCCCGCTTTGACCTGTCTGTTTCTCCTCGCGACTCTCGCCGCCTGCACTGAGGACGCCCGGGACGCCTTGCGCCCCAGCAAGACCGGCTGCTACATCGGCGGTGGCGGCGAGGTGCACCTGAGCGCTGAGCAGGCCTCGAACGCGGCCACGATCGCCGCGGTGGGGATGCGGGACGGCATGGACGAGCACGCCGTGGCTGTGGCGATCACCACGGCCATGCAGGAGTCCGAGCTCATCAACGTCAATTACGGGCACGACGACTCGCTGGGCCTGTTCCAGCAGCGCCCGAGCATGGGGTGGGGCTCCGAGGAGGAGCTCATGGACCCGGTCTACGCCTCGTTCAAGTTCTACGAGAAGCTCCAGCGCACCGACGGCTGGCAGGACATGCGGCTGGCCGAGGCGGCCCAGGCCGTGCAGATCAGCGCCTACCCCGAGCTGTACGAGCAGTGGGAGAGCGACGCCGAGGTGATCGCCGACGCGTTCGCCGGGGGCGAGGAGGCCGGGCTGGTGTGCGTCTCGGGGAGCACCGACGAGCCGGCCGCGGATCCGGCCGCGCTCGCTGACGCGTTCGAATACCAGTGGGGCAGTTCCGCGTCGATTGTGGACGACACGCGGTTGGTGATCGAGACCGGCGGCGCGGCCGAAGGTCGAACCGGGCCGCGTGGGCGGTCGCGAGGGCGTACGACCACCGCATCGACACCGTCTCCTTCAACGGGATGGTCTGGACTGCGGGAGAAGAGGAGTGGGCCGAGCCGGATGCCGAGGTCGACGGCGAGGCGCAGGTCGTCGAGGCCGCCGACTCGACGGCCGTGATCGTCACCTTCGCCGCACCCGAGTAGCGCCTCCTCGGCGCGCCAGTGTTCGGCGCCGGTTCATCGGCGCGACCATCAGAAGTCTCGCGCATCCACGCTCGCTTGTTGGGCTGTACAGGTCACAAACCCGCGCAACCCCCCCGAAGCGAGGTCCATATGCGCCTGTCGCGCCGAATCCTGCTCGCCTCCTCCGCCGCCGGTGCCGCTGTAGCGGTTCCGGCCGCCGGCTGGGCACAATCGAACACGCGCCCCACGGTCGACACCGACCCCTTCACTCTCGGCGTCGCCTCCGGCGACCCCGAGCCCGGCGGCGTGGTCCTCTGGACCCGCCTGGCCGTGGACCCGCTCGCCGAGGACGGCATGGGCGGCATGCCGAACGCCGCCTTCGACGTCAACTGGGAGGTCGCCCGCGACGAGCGCTTCCGCCACCGCGTTGCCCACGGCGAAATCCAGACCGCCCCCCAGATCGGCTACAGCGTCCACATCGAGGTCGCGGGCCTGCGCGCCGGCCACGAGTACTACTACCGGTTCAAAGACCGGCAGGTGGACCTCCCCGGTCGGCCGCACCGTCACCGCCCCGCCGCGGCACTCGATGCCCCAGGAGCTGCGCATGGCCTTCGCGTCCTGCTCCCAGTACGAGCACGGGTACTTCACCGCCTACCGCCACATGGCCGAATCCCGCCCGGACCTGATCCTCCACCTGGGCGACTACCAGTACGAGTACAAGGCGAAGGTCTACAACTCCCCCGACGGGAACGTGCGCGACCACGAAGGGCCCGAGACCGTCGCTCGCGACCTACCGCCAGCGCCACGCCCAGTACAAGGCCGACCCTGACCTGCAGCTCGCCCACGCCGCCGCGCCGTGGCTGGTCGTCTGGGACGACCACGAGACCGAGAACAACTGGGCCGACGAGTTCCCCGAGTCCGGCTCGGACACGCCGGACCGGGCGGACTTCCTCGAGCGGCGCGCGGCGGCGTTCCAGGCGTACTGGGAGAACATGCCGCTGCGCCGATCCTCGGTCCCCGAGGGCATCGACATGCAGCTGTACCGCCGCGTCAACTGGGGGCGCCTCGCGAACTTCCACATGATTGACACCCGCCAGTACCGCGACGACCAGGCCTGCGACGACGGCACCCAGAGCAACTGCGCCGACGCATGGGACGGACGCGCACCATCACCGGCGAGGCGCAAGATGAGTGGCTATCGACGGCTTGCCTTCCTCGCGGCGCGAGTGGGACATCCTGGGCCAGCAGGTGTTCTTCACCAGCGCGACAACACCGCGCCGACGACGTCCTGCGCACCAGCATCGACGGCTCGGACGGCTACGCGGCCTCGCGCGCAGCGCTCATCGACGGCTGGACCGAGGCCGGGGTCGCGAACCCTCGTGCTCACCGTCGACGTGCACACGCACTGGCCGGCGAGATCAAGACCGGGTTCCCCGACATCGACGGCGAATCGGTCGGCGTGGAACTCGTGGCCTCCTCGATCACCTCGGGCGGCAACGGCGTCGACTCCGTACCGGAGGGAAGACGCGGCGCTGAAGATCAACCCGCACATCAAGTTCCGCAACGCCCAGCGCGGCTACGTCGAAACGCGATCACCCCCGACCAGATGGACGTGGACTTCAAGGTGGTCCCGCAGGTGACGGTGCAGGACGCGCCCGTGTACACGCGCCGGTCCTACACGATCGCCGACCGCGAGCGGGTCCTCCACCAGACCTACGACCGCCCGGTGGACACCGCGAACATGACCACGAACAGCAGCCCGTTCGCCGGCTCGGACGAGAACGCCGACGACTCCCTGAACTAGCACTGTCCCGAAAGGGCGGCCGCGGCGACCCCGGGGCCGCCCTTTCGCACCACCGTGATCGATTCGGGTTCTTTCGAATGGCGTTCGAAATTGCACGGAATTGCCATATCCCCCACTGAATCGCACCGAATCTCCGCCCCCCGGAACGGGCGGGGAAAGGCTACAGTGAGCAGTGAAAGCACGCCCTTCTCTTTGCCCGGAGCAGCGACCATGACCTATCCGCCGCAACCGCCCGAATCGAATCCGTACGGCGCCGCCCCAGGCGGCGGCCCCGCCGGCCCCCTCCGCCGCCCCACGGCGGCGCGCCCCAGGGGCAGGGCGACTTCGCCTCCGAATGGGGCATCAAGGAAAACCCTTCGCGCCCAAAGAAGGTCAATCAGCTGACGCAGTTGCTGTGGCTCTACGCCGCGGCGACGGTGCTGGTGTTCCTGTTTGCCCTCATCGCCTCCGCCACTGCGCCTTGGTGGTACGGGACCGGGTTCATCGTCGGCGGCGCCGTCTTCGGCATGATCATCGGTGCACTGGCGGTCGTGGTCGCCTACTTCATCACCAGGGACAAGCTCGGCGCATTCGGCGCTGCGGACCCGCGCACGCCGCTGTATATCGGGCTGGGCATCCTGGGGTTCTTCTCGCTCGGCGGTTTCGTCTGGTGGCTGGGGCTGGGCTGGTACGCCGCTCTCGGCGCGCTGCTGGCCCTCGGGAAGCTCGCCGCCATCGGCGCGGCGTTCTACCTGGTCATGCAGCCTGGAGGTCGAGCAGTATCTGAAGTCGCGGCCGGGCAACCAGCCGAAGCCGCCGCACCAGGGCCCGCCGCATCGGCTACCCGCAGCAGCCCCCGCCGCCGTCGCAGACGCAGACGCACCCGAACGGCTACCCGCCGGAGATGTAAAACAGCAGTACCAGAAAAAGGGCGGAGCCATGATGGCTCCGCCCCTTGCTCTTGCTGCTCAGTCCTCGTCGGTTCGCAGTGCGGCGAGGAACGCCTCCTGCGGGATCTCGACCGAGCCGATCTGCTTCATGCGCTTCTTGCCCTCTTTCTGCTTCTCGAGGAGCTTGCGCTTGCGGGTGATGTCGCCGCCGTAGCACTTCGCGGTGACGTTCTTGCGGAATGGCTTGATCGTGTCTCGCGGGCGATGATCTTCGCGCCGATGGCCGCCTGGATGGCGCACCTCGTACTGCTGGCGCGGGACGACCTCCTTCAGCTGCTCGACGAGGCGCTTGCCCCGGCGGTAGGCGTGGTCCTTGTGGACGATGACCGAAGCGCGTCCACCGCGTCGCCGTTCACCAGGATGTCGACCTTCACCAGGTTGGACGGCCGTAGCCGTCGAGGTCGTAGTCGATCGACGCGTAGCCCCGCGTCGCGCTCTTCAGCTTGTCGAAGAAGTCGAAGAGGATCTCGGCCAGGGGCAGCGTGTAGTACAGGATCACGCGCTGCGGCGGTCGGAGTAGTCCGTCCGCTTATAGACCCCGCGCCGGTCCTGGCAGAGCTCCATCACCGCGCCGACGTACTCGTTCGGCACCAGGATCGTGGCGTTGACCATCGGCTCCTCGATCCCCTGGATCAGGTTCGGATCGGGGCAACTCCGCCGGGTTGGTGATGTCGACTGACCTCCTCGTCCGCCTTCATCGTGACCTTGTAGTCGACCGCCGGGCGCCGTCGGGATCAGGTCGAGGTTGAACTCGCGCTCCAGCCGCTCCTGGACGATCTCCATGTGGAGCAGGCCGAGGAACCCGCAGCGGAAGCCGAAGCCGAGGGCCGCGGATGTCTCGGGCTCGAAGCCGAAGCGCGGCGTCGTTCAAGCGCAGCTTGTCGATCGCGTCCCGCAGGTGCCTACGTACTGATCGCCGTCGGATCGGGTAGAGGCCGCAGAAGACCATCGGCTGGGCCTTCCGTGTAGCCCGCCAGGCCTCTGTGGCCGGGGCTTGTCGCGTTCGTGACCGTGTCGCCCACCTGCGCGTCGCCGATCGACTTCATCGCGGCGGTCAGGAAGCCCACCTCGCCGCACTCCGAGCCCCTGGTCGACCGTCAGAGCCGGGCTGAAGTCGCCCGTCGAGTCGACGGGAACTCGTTCCCCCGTCGCCATCATCTGGATCCTGCTCCCCCTTGCTCAGCTGTGCCGTCCTTCACCCGGATGTACGCCACCGCGCCCTGGTAGGCGTCGAAGTGCGAGTCGTAGATCAGCGCCCGGAGCGGCGCGTCCGGAGTCCCCCGCCGGCGCCGGGATCTGCTGCACGATGGCCTCGCAAGAATCTCGTCGATCGCCGACCCCAGTCTTCGCCGAGCAAGGAATCGCGTCCGTCGCGTCGATCGCCGACCGCCCTCTCGATCTCCTCCCGCGCCCGCTCGATATCGGCGTGCGGCAGGTCGATCTTGTTGATGACCGGAACGATCTCCAGGTTCTGGTTCATCGCCAGTCGAGCGTTCGCGATGGTCTGCGCCTCCACCCCTTGCGAAGCGTCGACGACGAGGATCGCGCCCTCGCAAGCCGCCAGCGCCCGCGAGACCTCGTAGGTGAAGTCCACGTGGCCCGGCGTGTCGATCAGGTTGAGCTGGTACTGCCTCGCCATCCTTCGCGGTGTACAGAGGCCGCACCGCCGCCATCTTGATCGTGATGCCCCGCTCCCGCTCGATGTCCATCGAGTCCAGCATCTGCTCCTGCGCCGTCCCCCGGACGCCCCGCACCGCTCGATCAAACGGTCGGCGAGCGTCGACTTGCCGTGGTCGATGTGCGCGATGATACAGAAGTTACGGATCGACTCCGGAGCGGTCGAGCCTGGCGCGTTGGTCACGGTGGCCTTCCTTGTCGGCGGTACCAATTCATGGGCTCGAGACCTTCGCCAAGCCTGCTTGCGGTCCGAACGGTGAATCGGTCGGATGGGTGGCGAGCCAATTCTGCCTTACCCGCCCGCGTACCCCCGCACACCCAGGGAGAAAAGGCGCCCCGCTCACCAACGCCCGGCGAATCCGCGCAGCTCCAGGCACGGGCGCCCGAATGTCGTACCCGTATGGGAGTGTGGTCTTTTTCGGTTGGTCGGAGGCGGATGCGGGTGGGAAGGGGCATGCCCTATGCGCCCACCCAGGCGCAGGCCGACCCTCCCCCCCGCCGAAGTCAGGCACGCCGCCCACCAGGGCCGCCGACCCGCACAGCGGCGCGGGGTTCGGCGCGCCATGATGCACCGAACCCCGCGTCGCAACTGCTCCCCGCCGCTAAGCGGCGGCCGGAACCGGCTCCCGCACTTCCTCGTTCACGCCCTTGACCTTGGCGCGGACCGCGCCGATGGTGAAGAGCAGCACACCGATCGCGACCCAGGCGGCAAGCGTCCAGACCGCGGCCTCGCCGCCGTTGCCGTCGAAGTACGCCGTCGAGCGCACCAGCGTGCCGCCGGCGCCCGGCGACAGGAACTGGCCGAACGCGCCCCACGGCGCGGGCAGCAGCTCCGGGGCGCTGGCCATGCCCGACAGCGGGTTGCCCACGAGCATCACGACGACCGCACCCAGCACGAACCCGGCGCGGCCCAGGAGCTTTGCAAGCCCGAGGATGCCCCACGCGGTCGCCGCCATGGTGAGCGCCAGCGCCCCCGCGATGGCCAGGTAGTCGCCGTCGATCGATTCGAGCACGTACATCAGGATCGCGGCGACGCCCGCGCCGACGGCGAGCGGCGCGAGACGGCGGCCGCGGCCTGGCGGCCCGAGCCGCGCACGTTGAACGAGATGAGCGCGGCGATCACGATGCCGCCCATGGCCATCGGGAAGGCCGAAGCGGCGAGCCCGGCACCGTTCGGGTCGTCGGAGGGCAGCGGCACGAGGTCATGGGTGGTGACCTCGACGGGCTGCCCGGCGGCCTCGCCCATGTGCGCGGCCATCTGCTCGGCGATCCCGGTGATGAGACGGGTCATGGTCGGCGAGGCGGCCGAGGCGGTGTAGAGGTCCACGGATTCGGGGGTGACCGCGAGGGCCGCGTAGACCTCGCGGTCCTTGATGAGGGTTTCGGCCTCGGCCGGGTCGGCGACGGCGGTGACGTCGAAGCCGTCGGGCTGGGCCTCGTCGAGCTGCGACTGGACCTGGTCGGCGGCCTCGTCGGGGCCGACGACGGCGATGGGGACCTCTTGGGGCCCATGCCGGCCGAGGGCCAGGCGAATGCCAGGGTGAGGACGCCGACGATGAGCGCGAGGCCGGCGCTGATCGCGATCACCCGTCCGATCGGCGTGGGCTTGGGGGTGGCTTCCATGATGGTTTCCAATCATCCGCAAGATACGGTCCGTATCTTGATGAATCTCAAGCTAACATAAGAAACGGTCAGTATCTAGAGGAGGTCGGGTTGGAGCGAAAAGTGGCGTCCAGACGTCGCGGCGAGGAACTTGAGCAGGCGATCCTCGAAGCCGCGTTCGAGGAGTTCCGCGAAGCCGGCTATGCCGGGTTCACGATGGAGGGCGTCGCGAGACGGGCCGGGACCAGCAAGCCGGTCGTGTACCGGCGCTGGTCCACCAAGGTGGAGATGCTGATCGCGTGCGTCGCGAGCCGTCTCCCCCGGGCCGAGACGGTGCCCGACACCGGGTCCCTGCGCGGCGACACCGTTGCGTTGGTCACGCTGGCGCACCGCCGCATGCGCCTGATCGGCCAGACCGCGATGCTCGGCATGCTCGCCGACGTCAGTGCCGATCCCGAAGCCCGCCAGATCCTGGTCTCCACGCTCGTGAGCGAACTGACGACGCTGTTGGAGAAGGCGGTGTGGACGCGCGCGGTCGAGCGCGGCGACTCGAGTGGGGACACCTCACCGAGCGCCTGCGTCGGCTCCCGATCGACTTGGTGCGCAACGAGTTCATCATCTACGGCGCGGTGCCCGCCGAGGTGGTGGAGAGCATCGTCGACGAGGTCGTCCTCCCCGCGCTCAGAGCCCGCGGCGCCGCGGTCTGAGCGCCGCGCCCGCCCACTGGAGCGGGCCCGCTCCGCGCCTTCGGGTATCGCGGGTAACAGCCGGGCACCGGGATTCAGGCGACGCCTTCGACCTCGTGTAATCTGGTCCGCAGTCATGCTCCCAGGGCGTGTGCGATGCTCGGCTCCTGGTAACGTTGACAGGCGCTCGGAGTGCCCTCTGCCTCTGACGCGATCAATTAAGGGAACCCAAGCAATCACGAAACTCAGGCTTCACGCGTGGCGAACATCAAGTCCAAAGAAAAGCGCATTCTGACGAACGAAGAAGCGCCGGATGCGCAACAAGGCAGTGAAGTCGTCGCTGAAGACGTCCGTCCGGAAGTTCCGTGAGGCGTCTGCCACCGGCGACGTCGCCGCCGCTGAGACCCACCTGCGCGCCGCCAGCCGCGAGCTGGACAAGGCTGCCACCAAGGGTGTCATCCACAAGAACCAGGCCGCCCAGCGCAAGTCCAAGCTGGCCGCGTCGTTTCAACAAGCTCTCCGCCGCCGCCTAAGCGACCGAACGAGCAGCGACAAGCTTCAGAAGGCCCAGGGGTGCACACCCCTGGGCCTTCGGCGTTCCTCTCGGCCTTCGCCGTTCCCGCACGGGGTCACGTCTCGAACACCGCGCACCCGCGACCTGTCGCACCCTCCGGGCACCATTGAAAACCGGGGGCCCAACCCACCAGGCCCCGCATACGATCGGCGTGCCCGTATCCCGCCTGCGAGCTTCCGCACCTGACCCTGGGGTCGCGGTCGGCCTCGAGGTTCTCCGCGAGGCTCAGCAGCGGGATCACGCTCGTCACACCCGTGCGGCGTCCTCGAAACCGGGGTACCTGCGCATCGACGCAACCGCCCCCGGGGCCGGACCCCGCCTAGCCGTGGCGCTCGAGCGTCCCCGCGATGAGGTCGTTGAGCTTCACCATGCCCGCCACCGCCAGCGGCAGCAGCAGCACGACCCACCACGTCACCAACTCGGTCAGCGCCATCAGCACCGCCAGCGCGATCGAGCCCTCGAAGAGCACCACGCACCAGACGTTCGACAGGTACAGGTGCTTCAGGTGCAGCACCCGCGCATACCAGGGCCGGCGCGGCCGGGACACTCGTCCGTGACGGTACTCAGACACGACTGGCCCTCCCTGCGGCGCTCAGACGGGTGATCTCCAGGATCGCGTGTTCGAGCGCCCACCCCCGGTCGTCGGCCCCGCCCTTGACCTCGCCGTTCAAGCGCGCACACACCCGCATCGCCTCCGCGAGGGCCTCCGCCGTCCAGTTCCGGGCTTGCTTGCGCGCCTTCTCGATCTGCCACGGCGCCATGCCGAGCTGACCGGCCAGCTGCGCCGCCCCGCCGCGCTCGGCGGCCACCCGCGAAAGGTTGCGCACGGCCATCGCCAGCGCGTCGGCGATCGGCACCGCGTCGACCCCGACCTGCATGGCCCAGCGCAGCGCCCCGAGCGCCTCGGCCGCATCCCCGGCGATCGTCGCGTCGGCGACGGTGAAGCCCGAGACCTCGGCGCGCCCGGAGTAGTACTGGGCCACGCTCTCCTGCGTGATCTTGCCGTCGGTGTCGGCGACGAGCTGCGCGCACGCCGAAGCGAGCTCCCGCAGGTCGGAGCCGACGGCCTGGATGATGGTGTCGGCGATCTCCGCCGAAGCCGACCGCGGCGAGGCCCCGGCATCGCGCAGTTCGCCGCGCACGAAGGCCACCCGGTCGGGCAGGCGCTTGATCTTGGAGACGCGCACGACCTCGACGTTGAGCTTCTTCAGGCCTTCGGCGAGGCCCTTGCCCTTGTTGCCGCCGTTGTGGCACACCGCGAGGTAGATGTCCGGGGCCGGCTGCTTGGCGAACGCGAGGACGGCGGCGGCGAGGTCCTTGTCGACGTCCTGGCCGGACTCGATGATGCCGACGACCGCGCCGCCGAACAGGGTCGGACTGGTCAGCTCGGCGAACGCGCCCTTGGTGAGGTCGCCGCCGCTGATGCGGTTGACGGCAGGCGTGGTCTCCCCTTCGGGGAGCTCGGCGCGCACCGCCTTGACGAAGTCGGCGGCGGCCCGCTCGGCGAGGAATTCGTCGTCGCCCAGGATCAGGCGGATGGGTTCGAGTGCAGCCACCGGACCATCCTCCCATGCCGCCGACCAATCCCGGGGTTTCGACCGGTCCATCGTCTCCCGCGTAACCCCTGAGGGATGCCCGACCATGCCGCCCCACACTACGATATCCGCCGCCCAATCACCCAAAAGGCGTCCTTTTGCAACCTCTCCCAGACGAACCGCTCCCGCACTTGCGCGAACCCGGCCTGCCCCGCGCCGCACCGACACCAGGCCGCGTGTCGTACCCCTGAGCCACCATTGAATCGGGGGGTTCCGATCCGACACACCCGACCCCGGGGGCCGCCCAGCCCCGGCCCGGCCCCGCCCCAGCCCCGCCCAGCCCCAGCCCAGCCCCAGCCCCAGCCCCAGCCCCAGCCCCAGCCCCAGCCCCAGCCCCAGCCCCAGCCCCAGCCCCAGCCCCAGCCCCAGCCCCAGCCCCACCCCACCCCACCCCAGCCCCAGCCCCAGCCCCAGCCCCACCCCAGCCCCAGCCCCAGCCGGATCATCATGGTCTCAGTTCGTCGTCGCCACCTCGAATACGTTTCCGCTGCGCGCCACCGTGATCCGACCCGCCTCATCCGTGCGGAACACCAGGGCTCCGCCTTCCTCGAGCACCCCCAACGGCCCCGGGTCCGGGTGGCCGTACTCGTTGCCCTCCCCGACCCCGACCAGCGCCACCGCTGGATCTGCCGCCTCCAGGAACTCCCGCACCTGGAACGACGACCCATGATGCGGCACCTTCAACACGTCCACCCCAAGCGCCGCCCCGCTCCCGAGCAGTGCCCGTTGACCCTCCAGCTCAACGTCACCGGTCAGCAGCACGCTCGTCCCGGCTACCTCCGCCCGCACCGCCACCGAGTTGTTGTTCGGGTCCGACCGCGTCCCGCTCAGCAACTCCGCCGGCGGCCCCAACACCTCCAACCGCGTCACCCCGAACTCGAACACCTCCCCCGGCACCGCCTCCAGCACCGGCACCGCACCGGCCCGCTCCTCCACCAGCTCGTACCCGTACTGCGCTTCCCCGGGCGGCGGCGCGAGGATCGCGCCGACCTGACGGCCCTCCATCGCCCCGGCGATCCCGGCAGTGTGGTCGATATGGAAGTGCGACAACACCAGCAGCGCGATTCTGTCCACCTCAAGCTCGTCCAGGCACGCGTCCACCGCCGCAGGCTCCGGTCCCACATCGACCACCACCACCGCATCCCCGGCCGGCAGCACGAGCGCATCACCTTGGCCCACATCGCACATGGTCACCACCCACCCCGAAGGCGGGCCCCCGGTCACCAGACACGCCGGGACCGTGCCCAGGCCCGCCGCCACGAGCACCGCCAGCACCGGGGCCCGCAAGCGCCGCATCTGCAGCAGCGCCACCAACGCCGCCAGCGCCGCAGCCGACCCCAGGCCCCACCACACGCCTCCCGGAACCGGCACCAATGAGCCGGGAATCTCGGCCCCGTTGCGTGCCAGCCAGATCAGCCACCGGGCCGGAATGGCCGCCAGCTGTGCCGCAAAACGCCCCCCGGAACCCACACGGCGGCCACTGCGGCGGCGCCCACCGAAAGCACCACCACCGGCGCGGCCACCAAGGCCGCCAGCACGTTCACCGGGACCGACACCAGGCTCACCCCGCTCCCGAGCCCGATCAGCAGCGGTGTGACCGCGACCTGCGTCGCCAGCGGAATCGTGACGGCCAGCGCCACCGGCTGCGGCCAACCCCGGTGTTCGAGCGGCCGCGCCCAACGGAACGCCAGGAACAGCAACCCGACGCACGCCGCCACCGACAGCGCGAACCCCGCCTGCGCGGCCATGTCCGGGTCGGCCAGGACCACCACGAGCACCGCTGTGGCCAACCCGGGCATCGCCGCCCGGGGCCGCCCGGCGGCCAACGCCAGCAACGTCATTCCCGCCATCACCGCGGCCCGCAGCACGCTCGGCTGCGGCCCGGCCACCACTACGATCGCCGCGATCGCGACTGCCCCGGCCGACACCCGGCCGCGCGGACCGGCCCTGCACGCCAACGCGACCGCCAAGACCGCCCCGACCACCAGGCTCAGGTGATACCCGGAGACCACTACGAGGTGGACCAGGCCGGTCGCCCGAAAGTCGGCCGCCAATTCGGGGTCCATCATGGCGGTGTCGCCGACCGCGAGCGCGGGTATCAGTCCCGCTTCCGGCTGCGGCACCGCTTCGACGGCGGTCGCCAGCCGCTCGCGCACATGCGCGGCGACCTGGTGTGGAAACGACAACGTCCCAACGGTTTCGGAGGCCCGCGAGCACTGACGATCGCGGCCGTCAACCGGCCCGCATCGGCTTCCCGGAGCACTGCCGGCACGATCAGCCGCTGCCCCGCATTCACCTCGAGCCACTCCTCACCGCTGGCGACGAGGAGCACCTGCCAATGGCCTTCAAGCGCAACGCCCTCGGCGTCGAACGAGCGCAGCCGCGCGGTCGCCGTGACGAGTTCCGGGCGACGCGTCGACGGCTTCGGCGCGGTGTGCAGCACCAGTTCGGCCTCACCGTGCGCTTCCGCTCCGGTCAGTGCCGCGAGCCCGGCATGGTCTCGGACTGCTACATGCACCGTCGTGACACTCGCGCTGAGCAGCCCGCCGAAGGCGAGCGTCGCGACGGCCGCCGCGAACCCGCGCTTCCATTTGAGCCCCAACGCCACTAGGGCCACGCATCCGGCCGCGGTGAGCAGCCCGCTGACCACGTTGCCGTACAGGCCGGCCAGCGCCGCCGCCCACACCCCGGCCGCGACGAGCGGCAGCCGCCAGTCGCGCCGCACCACTTCGGATGGCGCGGGCCGCAGTGCGAACTCATAGCTCAAAGCGCAGCCCTCCCCCGCGAGCCGAACCATTACGCCGTCGCATCGTCACGACCGCGCGCTCACCCCGACACTCCCCGAATCCGGATGACCGCCTGATAGCGTCACCTGGTCCCGCAACTGCTCCAGCAGTGCAGAGCCGATCCCGGAGACCTCGGACAACTCGTCGAGCGACTGGAAGCTGCCGTTGGCCTCGCGGTACTCGATGATCCGCTCGGCGAGGACCGGACCGATGCCCTTGAGCGCGTCCAGTTCCGCAGCGCCGGCGACGTTGATGTTGACGAGCCCGCCGGCGCTCGGGCCACCCGTACCGTCTCCAGGCGCCGGCGCGCCCGAAGCGGCGGCGTCAGGCACCGCGACGAGGTCGCCGTCGGCGACGACTCTGGCGAGGTTGAGGAATCCGGGGTCTGCGCCTTCGGTCAGACCGCCCGCGGCCTCGATGGCGTCGGCGACCCGCGCCCCGGCCTCCAGCTCCACGATCCCCGGTTCGTTGACCGCCCCGGCGACCGAGACGATGATCGTCTTCGGTTCGGCCGCACTCGCTTCTATGGGAGCGGCGGGCGCGGTCGCGGCGGGTTCGTCATCGGGCCAGGACAAGAGGGTCACCGACAAGCCGACGGCTGCGACCAGCAGCGCGACGGTCACCAGGACCCAGCGGTTGAGGTGGGAGAGGCCGAGTCGGTTCTGGAGCCGTTCCAGCCGCTCGTCGAAACGACGGGCCGGCGGCGGTTTGATGACCGGTTCCGGTTCGGCCTCCCCGGAATCGGCATCAACGGTCTCCTTGCAGACGCCGGGTTCATCGGCGGAGTCGTTGAGTCGCATCCGGAGCCTCGCGGCGAGAGCCGCGGAATCGGGTGGCAGTTCGCGTTCCATACCGGGCTCAACGAGCGAAGGATGCGGCCGTGACTCCGATTTTTTCGGCCTGTGGATAACTCGAACTACCCTGTGGATAACCCCAAGAAGTGTGGACGAAGCCCATCCCACCAGCCATAATGCGGAACCCGACACGCGAACAAATTGTCGGACCCGTGTGGGAGAGTCGTCTCATTTCTTCGGTTGGTCGGAGGTGGATGCGGGTGGGAAGGGGCATGCCCTATAGCGCGCCCGCGCGCGAACGGACGCGCGGCGCGGCTGGGAACCCAAGTCCCCGAACCCCGGACCAATCCTTCAGCTCGAAGCAGAAACCTGCCGATTAAGAGCGTGTCTCAGTTGGCGGGGTTCTTGTTGTGAGTGAGGACTGGATCGATGGCGAAAAACGCGGCGAGCAGTTGGCAGTTGTACTTGTATCAAGGGACGGGTCTCTCGGCTCTTGACGAGGTGGTCAGGGCGACCTTGGTGAGATATCTAGATTGGCTCGTACCGGCTCAGCATGTGAAAATTGGGTGCCTGAGGGAGGCGCATCGATGAGTCATGACCTGACGCGGCATCACGAGACACCGCGTGACGACAGCATCTGGGTCGGCGGGCCGCCAGAGCCGGTGGCGATCGCCATCGCCGCATACGACCCCGTCTGGCCCGCACTTTTCGAAGAGCTCGCCACGCGCGTCAGAGCGGTACTCAGCGACAAAGCCCTAGGCGTCGAGCACGTGGGCTCGACATCGGTGCCCGGCCTTGCGGCGAAGCCGGTCATCGACATCGCCCTGACTGTGGCGGACCCGGCCGACGAGTCGGCGTACCTGCCCGAGCTGGAAGACGCAGGGTTCAAGCTCGTCATACGCGAACCCGCCTGGCATCAGCACCGCGCCCTGAAGTTCGCACGCCCGAACGCGAACCTTCACGTTTGGGGTCCGGGCTGTCCCGAAGTCGAACGGCAGCGCATGTTTCGGCGGTGGCTCATCGACCATCCCGAGGATCTGGTCAGGTATCAGGATGCCAAGATGGCCGCGGCCTCCGAGGCGAACGAGGCGGGCGAGATCGTCACCGAGTACAACCGCCGCAAGCAGCCGGTGATCCTTGAGATCTACGATCGGATGTTCCGCTCACGTGGATTGATCTGAGCACATTGGTACCGGCACGCGCTCGACATCGCGGACCGAGACAATCTTGGGACCCGGCCGCGGTTAGAGCGTGGCCCAGTTGGCGTGCGACGGATCTGGTATCGATCTGGTGTGGATGAGTTCGCCGAGCGCCTTCAGTCGGCTGTTCCGCGATCAGCTCACGGAATGCGGCGGGTGATCACTCCGACCAGGCCCGGCCCGCAGTGGGCTCCCACTGCCGCACCGACTTCGGTCACGTTCATGCCCCGCAGGCGGCCCTCGAAGCGCTCCTTCAGCCAGCCCGCCAACGCCTCCGCGCGCCGCTCCGCACCCAAGTGGTGCACCGTCATCTCGACCTCCGCCTCACCAGCGTCGGCCACCGCGAGCGCCGCCAGCCGCTGCAGTCCGCGTGTCGGCGTGCGCACCTTCTCGACCACGTCGATGCGCCCGTCCTCGATGCCCAGGATCGGCTTCACCGACAACGCCGTCCCCACGATCGCGCGCGCCGCACTGATCCGCCCACCGCGCCGCAGGAACTCCAGGGTGTCCAGAGTAGAAGTACGTCGTGGTCCGCCCGATCGTCGACTGCGCCGCCGCGGCGGCCGCCAGCAGCTCAGCGCCCTTCTCGGCCGCCTCCACCGCCGCGAGCGCCGGATAACCGACGCCCATGCCTGCGCCGAGCGAATCGACCACCGCGACCCGGCCGCCGAACCCCGCCGCCGCGGCCTCCGCAGCGGCCACCGTCCCCGAGAGCCGCCCGGACAGGTGCACCGAGACGATCCCGCTCGCGCCCTCGTCCAGCAGCCGCGTGTACGTCGCCCGCAACTCCTCCGGCGGCAGCCCCGAGGTCGTCACCTCGCGACCCTCCCGGATCGCCCGCAGGATCACCTCGCCGCCGATGTCCTCGCCCTCGCGGTGCTCGACACCGTCGATCAGCACCGGGATCCCGAGCACCGTCAAGCAGCCGTGCGCGGCGCGAAGCGGCTCAGGCAAGGCCGAAGTGGAATCGGTAACGACGACGACGGTCACGCCGTCACAGTACCTAATCCGAAGGTTGGGCATCCTCCACCACGAAAGGCGTCCCCTGCTGGCAGGTCGACATCATGCCGTCGTCGACCTTGCCCTGAAGCGTGACCGTGGCCGCCCGCGTACACGACCGACGAGTCGAAATTCCCGAAGATCCCGTACACGCGTCCCCTCGTGCTCGAGCACCAGGCAGCCGGATCTCGACGCCCGCCTCGACCGTGCCGCTGATCGTCATCGCCGAACCGGGCTTGGAGGTGTCACCGAGCGACGGGTCCAGGTAAGGGGTGGTCTCTTCGGGCACGGGGCTCTCCTCGGTCGCTTCGGGCGAAGTCGTCGGCTCAGCCGAGCTCGTGGGCGTCGGGTCCTGTCGGAACCGCCGCCGCCCGAGCCGCACGCGGCGAGCATTGCCAGCATGAGCACGCCGACGAGCGGGCCGATCAGGCCTGCGAATCGTCTGACGCGGGATGTCTGCATGTTCATGCCGATTTGACGCCTCCGAGCCCGGCGCGGTTGCACCTCGATCGAAGCCTACGACTCGAAATCGAGGCCGGTCCAGCGTTTCTCGGGCTCACGAACCGCCGCTAACGGCTCGCCTGCTGGCCTTTCGCGAGCGGACTCGCCCCGATCGTGTGCGGGGCCGGGACGCCCAGGTTGTATCCGTACAGGCGCCACTTGCCCGAACGCATCCGCCGGAGTTCCGCCCAATGCGCGTTGTCCATGCCCGACAGGCTGCTGGTCGACGCCTCGTCCCAACCCGAGGACGCCACCGATGATCTGCCGCGCCGAACCGCCGTGGCAGACCACGATCGCGGTCCCCTCGACCTCCGACTCGACGATGTCGCGCACAGCTTCGGCCGTGCGGCGGTGCAGCTCGCCCCAAGTCTCGATATCGGGGTGCTGCAGGGGCTCCTGCGCGCGCCAACGCCGGTGGTCCTGAGGGAACTGCTCGGCGATCTCGACCTGCGTCAAGCCCTCCCAGGGGCCGTACGCGCGCTCACGCAGCCGTTTGTCAAGCTCGATCTCGACACCGGTCAGCTCGGCGATGGGCCGAGCCGTGTCCACCGCGCGACGAAGGTCCGACGAGATGATCCGGACCGGCTCGTACGCGGCGAGCTCAGGAGCGGCCTCGGCCGCCTGTGCCTGCCCGGTCGCGTCAAGGTCGATATCGGTCGAGCCCTGGATACGGCCCGCGATGTTCCACTCGGTCTGCCCGTGGCGGACGACAAGCAGCCGGTTCACTCCTCGTCCTCGCCGTCGCCCTCAGAGACTTCGGCGACCTCGGAGCGGCGGGCCCGTTCCACGTCGGCCTGGTCGACGAACTCGATCTCAGGGCAGTCCTTCCAGAGGCCGTCGAGCCCGTAGTAGTCGCGGGCCTCCTTGTGGAAGACGTGCACCACGATCTCGTTGTAGTCCAGCAGCACCCACTGCTCGCCGCCCCTGCCCTCGCGGCGGAGCGGACGCGTGTCGTGCTCCTTGATGAGACGCTCCTCGACCGCGTCGACGACCGCGTGGACCTGCCGCTCGTTCGAAGCCGAAACGATCACGAAGACGTCGGTGAGAGCGATCTTCGAGGTGACGTCACGAAGGTTGATGGCAAATGCCTTCTTGTCAGCCGCCGCTTGGGCTGCCGAAAAGGCCAGGGTCTGGGCGGTTTCACTTGCGGTCACGAACGCTCCTGACAACGGATTCCCACCGATGCTCCACCGGTGCAGCTCTAGTCTTACACGCTGGGTACGACGACGCCTTACCTGTTTCGCACCCGCCGCTGTGCGAAGCATCCCAGAGGTCAACCGCGATAAAGCCCGTGATCGCTGATGTACGCCGCAACCCGATCTGGCACGAGGTAACGGATCGGCTGACCATTGCGCACACGCTGCCGGCATTCGGTCGAAGAGACGTCCACCGCAGGCATGTCGATGAACTCGACCTCCGCCCCGAAAGACGTGTCGACCTCGCGGCGCGAGTGCCCGGGACGGTTCAGCGCGATGAACTTCACCGCCTTGCACAACTCCTCGACCCGATGCCAGGTGTGAAGGTTCGCCAACGAATCGGCGCCGATGATGAAGTACAGGTTCACGTCCTCGTCGTACTCCGCCCGCACGTCGGCGACCGTGTCCACCGCGTACGTGGCGCCCTCACGATCAACGTCGCAGGTGCTGACCCGAAGCAGCGGGTCCGACTCAACGGCAAGACGCGTCATCGCAAGCCGTGCAACGGCATCGGTGACATTCAGGTGCTGCTTCTGCCAAGGGTCGCCGGTCGGCACGAACACCACTTCATCCAGAAGGCACCGGAACGCGGCCTCGCTGGCGGCCACGAGGTGCCCGAGATGGGGAGGATCGAAGGTCCCCCCGAAGACCCCGATGCGACGTACTGGCAGGTCGACCACAACCGAATCCTATCGCGCCCCTCCGTATTGCGGGCATGCAAAAAAGCCCCACCATTCGGTGGGGCTATGAAGTATTGCAATAGAAAAAGGCCCGACGCGTAAGCGTCGGGCCTTTTCTAAAGTTAATGTTTGGCGGTGTCCTGCTCTCCCACACCCTCTCGAGTGCAGTACCATCGGCGCTGGAAGCCGTAACGACCGGGTTCGGAATGGGACCGGGTGTGTCACTTCCGCTCTCACCACCAAACAAACCTTCGAGGACGTGTCTCGGCGATCTGCCTGGATATACACCCCTAGCCGGGGTGTGGCGATCGAGCCTGAGATCAGTGTTGTCTCAGAATCGCATAGTGTGCGTGAATGTCTCGCTTGTTTCTACCATCCGGTCTCGGACCGTTGTTATAGGTTAAGTTCTCGGCGGTTAGTACCCGTCCACTCCACGCCTTGCAACGCTTCCATGTCGAGCCTATCAACCCCGTCATCTACAGGGCGCCTCACCAGCTTATACGCTGACGGAGATCTCATCTCGAAGCACGCTTCCCGCTTAGATGCTTTCAGCGGTTATCGCTCCCGAACGTAGCCAACCAGCCATGCCCCTGGCGGGACAACTGGCACACCAGCGGTTCGTCCATCCCGGTCCTCTCGTACTAGGGACAGCCCTTCATCAAATCTCTTGCGCGCGCGGCGGATAGGGACCGAACTGTCTCACGACGTTCTAAACCCAGCTCGCGTGCCGCTTTAATGGGCGAACAGCCCAACCCTTGGGACCAACTCCAGCCCCAGGATGCGACGAGCCGACATCGAGGTGCCAAACCATCCCGTCGATATGGACTCTTGGGGAAGATCAGCCTGTTATCCCCGGGGTACCTTTTATCCGTTGAGCGACACCACATCCGTACGTCGGTGCCGGATCACTAGCCCCTGCTTTCGCACCTGCTCGACCCGTCGGTCTCACAGTCAAGCACCCTTCTACGCTTACACTCACCGACCGGTTTCCAACCGGCCCGAGGGTACCATTGGGCGCCTCCGTTACCATTTAGGAGGCAACCGCCCCAGTTAAACTACCCACCAGGCACTGTCCCCCGACCCGATCAGGGCCGCGGGTGAGACACACCATCAGATCAGAGCGGTATTTCACCAACACCTCCACCCCAACTAGCGTTGAGGCTTCCCAGGCTCCCGCCTATCCTACACAAACCAAATAATGCATCAATACCAAGCTATAGTAAAGGTCCCGGGGTCTTTCCGTCCTGCCGCGCGAAACGAGCATCTTTACTCGTACTGCAATTTCGCCGAGCATGTGGTTGAGACAGCGGGGAAGTCGTTACGCCATTCGTGCAGGTCGGAACTTACCCGACAAGGAATTTCGCTACCTTAGGATGGTTATAGTTACCACCGCCGTTTACTGGCGCTTCAATTCACCACTGCAGCCTAACGCTTGATGGATCCTCTTAACGTTCCAGCACCGGGCAGGCGTCAGTCCATATACCTCACCTCACGGCTTCGCATGGACCTGTGTTTTTAGTAAACAGTCGCTTCCCCCTGGCCTCTGCAACCCCCTACCGCTTCCGCACGCACGTGCCACCAGTTTAGGGCCCTCCTTCTCCCGAAGTTACGGAGGCAATTTGCCGAGTTCCTTAACCACACATCACTCGAACGCCTCAGTATACTCTACCTGACCACCAGTGTCGGTTTAGGGTACTGGCCGACTACCACTCGCTAGAAGCTTTTCTCGACAGCACGGGATCACCAAATTCAGCCAAAAGGCCTATGCTTCAGCGCTCACCCTCCAGACTCAACCTGGGCACCCTCCGGATTTACCTAAAGAATGCGGGCTACCACCTTACCCCGCCTAATCCACCAGACGGTATAGCTACCCCACTGTGTCACTCCATCACTACGCTACACACGGAAAGGACCCCAACCACTCACTGACAAAAATCAACCCGAAGGCAGCCACGCGCCGGCTCACAGCCGGTTAGCACAACCGCTATCACTCATACGCGGCACTCGGGTACCGGAATATCAACCGGTTATCCATCGACTACGCCTCTCGGCCTCGCCTTAGGCCCAGACTAACCCAGGGCGGAACAACCGTCCCCTGGAACCCTTAGTCAATCGGCGCACAGGATTCTCACCTGTGTTTCGCTACTCATGCCTGCATTCTCACTCGTACAAAGTCCACCCCATGGGTTACCCCGGAGCTTCACCCCATGTACGACGCTCCCCTACCCAACCCACACAGACGCATCTGATATGGCATTGCTACGGCTTCGGCGGTGCACTTCAGCCCCGCTACATTATCGGCGCAAAACCACTCGACCAGTGAGCTATTACGCACTCTTTCAAGGGTGGCTGCTTCTAAGCCAACCTCCTGGCTGTCAACGCGACCCCACATCCTTTTCCACTCAGTGCACCCTTAGGGGCCTTAGCCGGTAATCTGGGCTGTTTCCCTCTCGACGACGGATCTTCTCACCCGCCGACTCACTGCCGCACTCAACACCATGGCATTCGAAGTTTAGCTGAGCTCAGTAACCGACACGGCCCATCACCCAACCAGCGCCCTACCACCACGGAGCAACATGCGACGCTGCACCTAAATGCATTTCGGGGAGAACCAGCTATCACGGAGTTTGATTGGCCTTTCACCCCTACCCACACCTCATCCCCCCAGTTTGCAACCTAGGTGGGTTCGGGCCTCCACGACCTCTTACAGCCGCTTCACCCTGGACATGGGTAGATCACCCCGCTTCGGGTCTACAACACACCACTCAACGCCCTATTCAGACTCGCTTTCGCTCCGGCTCCACCACACGGCTTAACCTCGCGGCATACCATAACTCGCAGGCTCATTCTTCAAAAGGCACGCCATCACCCGCCTACAGCAGCACGAAGCCACTGCCGGGCTCTGACGGTTTACAGGCACATGGTTTCAGGCACTATTTCACTCCCCTCCCGGGGTACTTTTCACCATTCCCTCACGGTACTATCCACTATCGGTCACCGGACCTCTTTAGGCTTAGCAGACGGTCCTGCCAGATTCACACGAGCCTCCACGAAACCCGCGCTACTCGGGTGCGCTCCCCGAACACCGCTGTCATCCTTCACCTACGGGACTCTCACCCTCTACGGTCGGCTTTCCCACACCATTCGACTAGACAACGACGCGCGCACCTGGTTTCGGCAGAAACCAACGGAAACGTCCCACAACCCCTGACCCGCAACGCCTGCCGGCTATCACACGAACCAGGTTTAGCCTCCTCCGCTTTCGCTCGCCGCTACTCACGGAATCACTCTTGTTTTCTCCACAGCAGGTACTGAGATGTTTCACTTCCCCGCCACACCACAACCCGCCCTATACATTCAGGCGAGCGCAACCGCTCATCAAAGCTGGCTAGGTTACCCCATTCGGAAACCCTGGGATCACAGTCCAGTTGGCAACTCCCCCAGGCATATCGCAGCCTCACACGTCCTTCATCGGTCATCCGGCACCAAGGCATCCACCATGCGCCCTACACAACTTAACCAACACGGTCAAAGTCAGATAGAAACAAAGACACTCACGCACACTATACAAATCTCAAACAACACATAAGCCACACCCGACACGCACGCCTTCGTCCCACAGGGCCATCGGCATCACCGCATGTCCGCAGCATGACCAGGCTCAGAGACGTGTTGTCTCAGAACCCCAACAGGGTGCGAGACCCACAAGTCACCACAGCGAACCCCGAAGAATTCGACGCAGAGACCATTGAGTCTCAAGGATGGTATTAACAAGCCCTCAGCTCGTCCAGCGTGCAGTCGACACACCTATTAAAACATTTAGTCCATACACACCCGCTAGAAACCCTGCCACCACTCGGTGACCGGGCCGGTCAAAAGACCGGAGCGGATGGTTGACGCCTCGCCTCAGCGAGGGTCGGGACTCCTTAGAAAGGAGGTGATCCAGCCGCACCTTCCGGTACGGCTACCTTGTTACGACTTCGTCCTAATCGCCAGCCCCACCTTCGACCACTCCCTCCGGTAAACCGGTTAGGCCGCAGGCTTCGGGTGTTGCCAACTTTCATGACGTGACGGGCGGTGTGTACAAGGCCCGGGAACGCATTCACCGCAGCGTTGCTGATCTGCGATTACTAGCGACTCCACCTTCATCGAGTCGAGTTGCAGACTCGAATCCGAACCAAGACCGGCTTTACAGGGATTCGCTCCACCTCACGGTATCGCAACCCGCTGTACCGGCCAATGTAGCATGCGTGAAGCCCTAGACATAAGGGGCATGATGACTTGACCTCATCCCCACCTTCCTCCGAGTTAACCCCGGCAGTCTCCCGTGAGTCCCCAACTGAATGCTGGCAACACGGGATAAGGGTTGCGCTCGTTGCGGGACTTAACCCAACATCTCACGACACGAGCTGACGACAGCCATGCACCACCTGTCACCCAGTCCGAAGAGGCCTCTATCTCTAGAGGTTTCCGGGTGATGTCAAACCTAGGTAAGGTTCTTCGCGTTGCATCGAATTAATCCGCATGCTCCGCCGCTTGTGCGGGCCCCCGTCAATTCCTTTGAGTTTTAGCCTTGCGGCCGTACTCCCCAGGCGGGGCGCTTAATGCGTTAGCTACGGCACAGAATCAACCAACGTGACCCCACACCTAGCGCCCACCGTTTACAGCATGGACTACCAGGGTATCTAATCCTGTTCGCTCCCCACGCTTTCGCTCCTCAGCGTCAGAACAATCCCAGAGATCCGCCTTCGCCACCGGTGTTCCTCCACATATCTGCGCATTTCACCGCTACACGTAGAATTCCGATCTCCCCTAATTGCCTCAAGTCGACCCGTATCCACCGCAAAACCCCGGTTAAGCCGAGGCCTTTCACGGCGGACGCAATCAACCGCCTACGAGCCCTTTACGCCCAATAAATCCGGACAACGCTCGCGCCCTACGTCTTACCGCGGCTGCTGGCACGTAGTTAGCCGGCGCTTATTCAACCACTACCGTCAACCCCGCGAATACGGAGCCTTCGTGGTGGATAAAAGAGGTTTACAACCCGAAAGCCGTCATCCCTCACGCGGCGTCGCTGCATCAGGCTTCCGCCCATTGTGCAAAATTCCCCACTGCTGCCTCCCGTAGGAGTCTGGGCCGTATCTCAGTCCCAATGTGACCGACCGCCCTCTCAGGCCGGTTACCCGTCAAAGCCTTGGTGAGCTTTCACCTCACCAACAAGCTGATAGGCCGCGGGCCCCTCCCCAACCGCAAAAACTTTCCACCAAACACCCATGCAGGCCTTGGTCGTATCCGGTATTAGCCGCCGTTTCCAACGGTTATCCCAGAGATGGGGGCAGGTTACCCACGTGTTACTCACCCGTTCGCCACTCGAGTACCCGCAAGCGGGCCTTTCCGTTCGACTTGCATGTGTGAAGCACGCCGCCAGCGTTCGTCCTGAGCCAGGATCAAACTCTCCAACAAAAACCTGTTGCGCACCGCTCTCTTACGAGAACAGCGACTTTGGTATGTGTCGAAGCATGTCCTGACCGATTTTTCACGAGACACCCAACCAACCGGCTGAGCATCCCAAGGAAAAGACAGTCAAAAACAGTACCAACCAAGAACCACCAGCACCTAGGCCAGCCATCCTCAATCAGCCCGCACGCTGACCATCCAAACACCCTGTTGAGTTCTCAAACAACACGCACTAATCAGATCTGAAACTTCTTGGAAGTTCCTCTCCGACCGGAGCGGCTCCAGTAACTTACCAGACCGGTTTTCGGGGCGTTTTGGCCCCCGATCGATTCGTTCGGAGTTTTACCCTTTTGGTTCTGGGCCAGGGCCTTTCGGCTTTCCTGTCCGTTTCCCCCTCGGGCAAAGACAAATTTACGCGACCGTGAACCGGGGTTCGCAAGGGGGGTGCGTGCTCGGCGCCACACCCTTGCGAACCCCGCGTTTGCGCAGGTCAGTCCGCAAACAGGGCTAGCGCTTGCGGCGTTTGCCCCTGGCTTCCTCTTCTTTCGCGACCCTTTCGAGCACTTCGGCGCGGCGCTCCTTGCGCTCGGCGAGGCGCTCGTCCGCGCCCTTGCGGTCGTTGATCTCGAACCTGGCGTCGGTTCCGCGGGGCGCGACGGTCGCGACGATGTTCGGGTCGGTCGGCTGCCACTCGAATTCGTAGTCGGCGATGCGCACGAACGAGCCGGGCACTGCGCCCTGCTTCACGAGCGCGTCCTCGACGCCGAGGTTCGCGAGCCTGTCGGCGAGGTAGCCCACGGCTTCCTCGTTCTCGAAGTTCGTCTGGCCGATCCAGCGCTCGGGCTTGCTGCCGGTGACAACGAATTCGACGTCGCCTTCGAAGGCCGGCTTGACCCTCTTGATCTTGAAGCCGGAGTCGTCGACGGCGGCCGGGCGGATCACCATGCGCGTCGCCTCGATCGGCGGCTGCGACTCGCGGTACTCCACTACCTCCTTGGCGAAGGCGAAGTTCAGTTCCTTCAGTCCTTCGCGGCTGACGGCGCTGACCGCGTAGACCGGCCACCCGTACTTCTCCAAGTCGCCTCGGACGTAGTCGGCCAGTTCGCGGCCGTCCGGGAGGTCGACCTTGTTGAGGACGATGATGCGGGGACGGTCGGCGAGGCCGCCGTACTCGGCGAGTTCGTGCTCGAGCGCGTCGATGTCGGAGACCGGGTCCCGGTCGGATTCGAGGCTGGCGCAGTCGACCACGTGCGCGAGGACCGCGCAGCGCTCGATGTGCCGCAGGAACTGGAGCCCGAGGCCCTTGCCGGCGGCGGCGCCCGGGATGAGGCCCGGGACGTCGGCGATGGTGTAGGTGATCTCGCCCGCGGACACGACGCCGAGGTTCGGGGCCAGCGTCGTGAACGGGTAGTCGGCGATCTTCGGCCGGGCGGCCGACATCGCGGCGATGAGGGAGGACTTGCCCGCGGAGGGGAAGCCGACGAGGCCGACGTCGGCCACGCTCTTGAGTTCGAGCACGACGGCGAACTCGTCGCCGGACTCGCCGAGTTCGGCGAAGCCGGGCACTTTGCGCTTGGAACTGACGAGGGCGCGGTTGCCGCGCCCTCCTCGGCCGCCGTGCGCGACCGTCACTTCAGCGCCGATCCCGGTCAGGTCGGCGAGGATCTCGCCGTCGGAGTAGATGACGGTGCCGTTGGGGACGGACACCCGAATGGACTCGCCGGAGGCGCCGTCCCGGTTCGAGCCCTGGCCGTGCTTGCCGTTGCCGCCCTGCAAGCGGGTCTGGAAGTGGAAGTCGAGCAGGGTGTGCACGTTCGGGTCTACGACGAAGACCACATCACCCCCGTGGCCGCCGTTTCCGCCGTCGGGTCCGCCCAGCGGCTTGAACTTCTCACGGTGGACCGACACACAGCCGTTGCCACCCTTACCGGCAACGACCTGGAGATTCACGCGGTCTACGAAACTTGTCACCGGCCAAGCGTAGCCACCGCGGGGACCCCCGAAGACGGAGCCCGCGGCACATGCTAAAGTTTCTCCTCGTGCGAGAGACACCGGCGCGAAAGCGTGGTCGAAGCTCAATCATCAAGCGCCGCTAGCTCAACTGGCAGAGCAGCTGACTCTTAATCAGCGGGTTCGGGGTTCGAGTCCCTGGCGGCGCACCACACAAGAGGTCCTGGTCACACGGGCCTCTTTTTGGTTTCTCTGGAACTTCGTGCGAGCGGGACCGGCGGCCGGATCGGCCGCCGGTCCCGCTGCGTCACTTGTAGTCGGCGAAGAGCACGTCGAACTGCTTGAGGAGGTCGCCCAGGCCTTCGGTGACCGCCGCGCTGTCGACTGCGTTCCCGTCGTAACTGGCCGAGAGCGACACTTCGAGACTGCCGAGGGCGACGTGCAGATACGTCGTCTGGAAACTCGGGTCCGAGATGTTGGTATAGACGCTGCCGAGGTCTCCGTAATCGGTGTACTCGGCATACTCGTAGTCCGCGTCGCCACTGTAGGTTTCCGCGTCCCATTCGACGAAGGTCTGGGGGTCGTCGCCGGTCTCGTAGTCGTAGACGGTGCCGCTCACGGAGTTATAGGAGGTGTCCGTGTAGGAGTAGCAGGCGACCGAGTCGTAGGAGTCGGTACTCGAGGAGGAGTTGGAAGACGAGGAAGGGTCGATGCTCTCCCCGAGGGCCTCTTCGATCACCGAGAAGTCGAGCTGCTCACAGGCTTCGGCCACGAGTTCTGTGGCCTCGAGGTTCGAGTGGTCGGGGTCGCCGCCGTTGCCGCCGTTGCCGTCGTCACCGCCGTCTGCGGAGCCGGACCCGGCAGTGCGCTGCACCACCAGGAGGATCACGGTCATGATGATGACGAGGACCACCAGGATCGCACCTCCGACGAGCCACAGGTTGTTCTGCTGCTGCGGCTGCTGGGGCGGGCCGCCGTATTGCGGCGTGGGGTAACCCGGCTGCGAGGGGTAGGTCATCTGGTCCACTCCCTGGGGGATCGATCGAGCTTCGCCTTCACTCTAACGCCGTTCATCCAAGCCTGTTCGCCCGGAGTTTGCCCGCCGGCGGCGCCTGCCGAACGCCGCAGATGTTTACACTGGGCGCATATCCGACCCTTCCATCCCCGATTGGTCCACTATGGCTAATGTCTTCCACCAGCATCTGAACGAGCTCAACGAGCTCCTGGTCGAGATGGCGCGCCGGGTCGGCGACGCCATCGAGCGGGCGGGCACGGCGCTCCTGGAGACCGACACTGCCGCAGCCGAAGCGGTGGTGGCCGGCGACGACCACGTCAACGCGCTGCAGTTCCGCGTGGACGACCGGATCGTGGAGCTGATGACGCAGTACGACCCGGTGGCGTCGGACCTGCGGTTCGTCTTGGGCGCGGTGCGGATCTCGGTCGACCTGGAGCGGATGGGCGACCTGGCGAAGCACGTCGCGAAGTCGGTGCTGCTGCGCGCGCCGGTGCCGGTGATCCCCGATTCGCTGCGGGCGGACTTCGCGGGGATGGGCGCGGCCGCCGTCCACATCTCGGAGAAGCTGGTGACGATCCTGGAAGAGCAGGACCACCTGCAGGCTTCGCAGTTGGGCCTCGACGACGACGAGCTCGACGCACTCCAGCAGCGGATCCACGAGAAGGTGCCGAACCTGGGCTACGGCCCGCAGACGGCGGTGGACGTGGCGCTCCTGGCGCGGTTCTTCGAGCGGTACGGCGACCATGCGGTGCGCATCTCGCATCAAGTGGTGTACCTCGTGACAGGGGATGTTCACCTCGACCGTTCATAACAGTCCGGTCACAGCCGGGGCGAGACCCGGTAAAACCGCCTGTTCAGGGGCTCTTCCCTGACAGGGTCTACTCCACCGTTGCGAATCGCGCTCAGTCGTTCACCTCGAGTTCAACTACAAGTCAGCGGGTGAACACCGGGTCTGTATTTGATGGTTGCGGACAGTGAAGCAGTAGCCCGGCCGAGCGCTGGGAGACGGAGTAGAGACCAGCTGTGAACATGAAACTGAACCGCAGAGCCATCTTCGGCGGCATCACCGCCGGCACCCTCGCGCTGAGCCTCGCGGCCTGCGGCGGCGGCGGCGACGAGGAGGGCGGGTCCGGCGACCTGGCCTCCGGTGAGATCAACGCCTCCGGTGCGAGCTTCCCCGACGCGTTCTACGCGGCGTCGATCGAGGCTTACGCCGACGTGAACCCCGACCTGATGGTGAGCTACAACCCGACCGGCTCCGGCACGGGCAAGTCCGAGTTCGGCGAGGGCCTGAACGACTTCGCCGGGACCGACTCGCTCGTCGGCGACGACGACGGCGTCGAGGCCGGCTCCTTCCAGTACATCCCCACCGTTGCGGCCCCGATCACCGTGTCGTACAACCTGCCCGGTGTGGACGCGCTGCAGCTTCCCCGCGAGGTTCTGGCCGGGATCTTCGGCGGCACCATCACCACTTGGAACGACCCGCTGATCGCCGAGGCGAACCCCGAAGCGACCCTCCCGGACACGGCGGTCACGCTCGCGGTCCGCTCGGACGGCTCGGGCACCACCACGAACTTCTCGAAGTACCTCGACGAGGCCACCGAGGCCTGGACTCTGGGCTCGGGCGACACGATCGAATGGCCCGGCAACGCCGTCGCCGGTGAGAAGAACACCGGTGTCGCGCAGGTCATCCAGGACACCGAAGGCTCGATCGGCTACGTCGACCTGGCCGACGCCACCGAGGTCGGCCTCGTGACCGCCTCGATCGAGAACAAGGACGGCGCCTTCGTCGCCCCGACCCTCGACGGTGCGACCGCCGCGCTTGACGGCGCCGTGGTCGAGGACGACCTGTCCTACAACCCGCTGAACGCCGCCGGTGCCGAGGCCTACCCGATCACCGCGCCGACGTACATCCTCATCCGCACCGAGTACGACGACCCGAACGTCGCCGCCGGTGTCAAGGAGTTCGTCAACTACCTGCTCACCGACGGCCAGGCCCTGGCCGCCGAGAACAACTACGCGGCGCTGCCCACGGGTCTGCAGGAGCAGGCCGTCGAAGCGCTGAACTCGACGATTGCCGACTAGGAACCCCGGATCCGATCACCCCAACGGCCGCGACGCCGCTGGGGTTTTCGGCCGTTCCGCTGACGAAACCGGAGAGAGAACCTTGACCGCAACGGCAACCCCCGAAGCCCCCGCCGAGGTCGACCTCGGCGGCGAGGCCCGCTCCCGCAGGGCCGACCGGGGCTTCCGGGCCCTGGTGACCGCGGCCGGGCTGACCGTCCTCGCCGTGCTGGGCCTGATCCTGGTCACGACCTCGGTGCGCGGCTGGCCCGCGTTCCAGGAGGAGGGCCTGCTCGGCTTCATCGCCGGCACCCGCTGGGCGCCCAACGACGATGTGTTCGGCACCTTCCCGATGCTGTACGGCACGCTGGTGACCTCGCTCTTCGCGATGGTCATCGCCGTGCCGGTCTCGATCGGCATCGCGCTGTTCATCACCGAGGTGGCCCACCGCAGCACCCGCAAGTTCATCGTCACCGTCATCGACCTGCTCGCCACCGTGCCCTCGGTGGTCTTCGGCCTGGTCGCCGTCCTGGTGGTGGTGCCGGTGATCACGCCGGCGTACCAGTGGTTCGCCGACCTGGTGGCCCCGGTCCCCGGCCTGAACGCGATCTTCGACGAGTCCAACACCGGCCGCAACTACATCACCGCCAGCCTGGTGCTGGCGATCATGGCGATCCCGATCATCACCTCGATCGCGCGGGAGGTCTTCGCGACCGTCCCCGAGACCGACAAGCAGGCCGCGTACGCGCTCGGCGCCACGCGCTGGGAGATGATCAAGGGCGCGATCCTCCCCCACTCGTTCGGGGGCCTGGTCGGCGCCTCGATGCTGGGCCTGGGCCGGGCGATGGGCGAGACCATCGCGGTCGCGCTCGTCATCGGCGGCTCGGTATCCATGGCCGCCAACCTGTTCGAGCCCGGCAACACGATGGCCGCGATCATCGCGCAGCAGTGGGGCGAGTCCAGCGGGCTGCACCAGGACGCGCTCATCGCGATCGGCGTGGAGCTGTTCGCGATCACCGTCATCATCAACTTCCTCGCCCGCGTGGTGGTCCGCCGCGCGGAGATCAAGATGAAGGGGGCCCACTCATGACGAGCCTCAGCACCTCCACGCCCCCGGACTTGACGGGGCGGAACCTGTCGAAGCGGCGGGCCTTCGCCAACCGCACCGCCACGATCCTCATCGGCCTGTGCGTCCTCATCGCGGCCCTGCCGCTGGTGCTGGTCGTGTGGGAGGTCGTCACGCGCGGCGGCTCGGCGATCAGCCTGGCGTTCTTCACCGAGGAGATTCCGCGCAACTACCGCACCGAGGGTCCGGGCATGGGCCCGGCGATCCTCGGCACGCTCGCGATCACCGGCATGGCCGCGCTCATCGCGATCCCGATCGGCGTGCTCGGCGCGGTCTACCTCAACGAGTACGGCAAGAACAAGCCGCTGGCGCGGTTCATCCGCACGATGGCCGACGTCATGACCGGCGTGCCCTCGATCGTGATGGGCCTGTTCATCTACGTCGCCTACGTGGTGGTCATCGGCGAGAAGATCGGTTTCGCCGGTTCGCTGGCGCTGGCGTGCCTGATGCTGCCGATCGTGATCCGCTCCGCCGAGGAGATGCTGCGGCTGGTCCCTGACGAGCTGCGGCAGGCTTCGGCGGGCCTGGGCGCGCGCAAGTGGCGCACGACGATGGCCGTGGTGCTGCCGTCGGCCTCCTCGGGGATCACCTCGGGGGCGCTGCTGGCCGTGGCCCGCGCGGCGGGCGAGACCGCGCCGATCATCGTCACCGTGGGCCTGACCTACATGTACAAGCCCGACCTGTTCTACGGCGAGAACACGACGCTGGCGGCGCAGATCTACCGCAACGCCACCCAGCCGTTCGCGGCCTCGCAGGAGCGGGCCTGGGGCGCGGCGCTCACCTTGATCGCCTTGGTCTTCCTGTTCACGATCCTGTCCCGGTTCATCTCGTCGCGCTTCGCCATCGACAAGCGATAGCGCCGAGAGGTCTCACTCCGCGGCCCCGCACCGTCCGGTGCGGGGCCGCGCTGCTTGTGCGCTGAACGCGGCGTTCACTGCACAGCGAAGGGCCCCGCCGCTGCGGCGGGGCCCTTCGTTCGGGTCGTGGTGCGCGCCTACCCGAAGCGGCCGGTGACGTAGTTCTCTGTGCGCTCGTCGGCGGGGGTGGTGAAGATCCGCTGCGTGTCGTCGAACTCGACCAGGACGCCCGTGCGGGTGTCGCTGACCTCGTTGACCTCCGTGGAGAAGAACGCGGTCTTGTCCGACACGCGCGCGGCCTGCTGCATGTTGTGGGTGACGATCACGATCGTGAACTGCGCGGCCAGGTCGACCATGAGCTCTTCGATGCGGGCCGTGGCGATCGGGTCGAGCGCGGAGCACGGCTCGTCCATGAGGACCACCTCGGGCGCCAGCGCGATCGTCCGAGCGATGCACAGGCGCTGCTGCTGGCCGCCGGAGAGGGCCAGGGCGCTCTGCTTGAGCTTGTCCTTGACCTCGTCCCAGAGGGCGGCCTTCTTGAGCGAGTCCTCGACGATGTGTTCGCGTTCGGCGCGCGGGACGCCGTGGATCTTCGGTCCGTACGCGACGTTGTCGAAGATGGATTTGGGGAAGGGGTTGGCCTTCTGGAAGACCATGCCGATGCGGCGGCGGACTTCGACGGGGTCGACGCCGGGGGCGTAGATGTTCTTGCCGCGGTAGGCGACCGTGCCTTCGACGCGGGCGCCGGGGATGAGGTCGTTCATGCGGTTGAGGGAGCGCAGGAGCGTGGACTTGCCGCAGCCGGAGGGTCCGATGAGCGCGGTGATCTCGTTCTTGGCGACGGTGAAGTTCACGTTCTTGACGGCTTTGAAGGTGCCGTAGTAGACGTTGACGTCCTTGATGTCGAAGACGGTGGGGGCGCCTTGGCCGCGCGGGCCGCGCTGGGAGTGGGGCTCGGTGTTCGCACCGATCCGGCGGGGGTCGACGGTGCGGCCGACTGCCGGCAGCGACGGGTCGCTCATGGTCTCTCCTTCTGCCCGAAGCGGGATTGGAAGCAAAGCGGGGCTGCCGTGAATGTAGGCGCTGCGGGTGGCGTCGGGTTCGATCTCGGGTGAACCGGGGGTGAATCCGTGGGCCCGGCTCGGTCTCGCCGGGGCGGTTCGACTTGGCGGAAACTGGACGCGGGTGTCGCTGGGCGGCGATACTGGCGAAATGAGATTTCTGGTGCGGCTCGTGCTCACGGCCCTGGCGCTCTGGCTGGCGGCGGCGATCGTCGGCGGGATTCACGTGTTCGGCGATTCGACGCTGGAGAAGTTCTTCTCGCTGGTCGTGGTCGCGTTGATCTTCACGTTGGTGAACACGTTCGTGAAGCCGCTGGTCATGTTGATCGGCTGCGCGTTGTACGTGCTCGACGTTGGGGTTGTTCGGCCTGGTGGTGAACGCGCTGATGTTCTGGCTGACCGGTTGGGTGTCCGAGGAGCTGGGGGTGGGGTTCTTCGTGGACGGTTTCTGGGCGGCGTTCTGGGGCGCGATCATCGTGTCGCTGGCGATGTGGGTGATGGACCTGCTGTGGCCGCGGTCGCGGGCCGAGGAGTAGCGGGCATGCGAAAAACGGGGGCGATCTGTCGGATCGCCCCCGTTTCGCGTTCGGGCCTTAGAAGGGCAGTCCGGTCGCGGGTCCGGTCGGGACGTCGCGCACGTTGGCGTCGCGCTTGGCGGCCTTGGCGTTGTCGCGCTTGGCGGCCTTGGCGGATCCCGGGGCGTTGAAGGGCATGGGGCCCTGCGGTCCTGGGGCCTTGCCGAGGCGGCGGCGCACGATGTTCAGGTTGTGGAGCCCGGCGAGCGCGTAGGTCCGGATGCGCTCGAACTGCTTCTTCTTCTTGGCGGTCTTGAGTTTCTCGACCGCGTTGTAGTGGAGTTTGCGGGCGCGGTCGAGGGCCGCGGCCGCTTCGGTGTCGCCGACGGAGGCCGGGGCGATGCGTGAGCTGGTTGCCGAGGAGCTCGGTCCAGGCTTCGGCATCGGTTTTGGCCCTGGCTTTTCGTCGGCGCTTGGTCTCGACGACGGAAAGCAGCCCTAGAACTGCGGCGAAAATGAGGACGATCGCGACGATTGCGATGAACGCGATGCTAGAGGTTTCAATGGCGTCTTTCATCGTCACCCCCCGTGACCAGTGCTGAAGATGTTGGTACGAATATTATTCCATTCCTGCCCTGCAATTGTGAAAGTCCCCCTGGTTCGGGCAATTCCGGGAACATTTCGAAGAAAAGCCGCGGATCGTACGCGTGACGGGGGATCGTTTCGCGTTTCGGGTACCCCGGAGGGGGTGCGGTGAATCGGCCCTATCGCGTAATATGCAAATGTGCGCATGTTAGCATTCGATGTCGGCGGGGACTCCCACCGTCGAGACTCGATACGTCGGGTCCGCCACGCACAGTAAGGAGGGCGCCCTCCATGGGCCACGACCACTCGCACGCCGGAGCCGCCTCGCTCGGCGCGCGCAACCGTGGCCGGCTCTGGCTCGCCCTCGGACTGGCCCTCGCGGTCATGGTCGTCGAGGCGGTCGCCTCCTGGTACACGCACTCGCTCGCCTTGCTCTCGGACGCCGCGCACGTCGCCGGTGACGGCCTGGGGATCGCGATGGCCCTGGCAGCGATCATCGCGGTCCAGCGCTCGGACGGGCGGCCCCGCCGGACCTACGGCATGTACCGGCTCGAGGTCCTGGCGGCGCTGGCGAACACCGTCCTGCTGTTCGGCGTGGCCGGCTTCGTCATCTGGCAGGCCGTGCGCCGCCTGGACGAGCAGCCCGAGGTGCAGTCCGGCCCGATGCTCGCCGTCGCCGTCTTCGGTCTGGCGGCCAACGTCGTCTCACTGCTCCTGCTGCGCTCGGCCGCTTCGGAGTCGATCAACGTGCGCGGGGCCTACTTCGAGGTCCTCGGCGACGCCTTCGCCTCGCTCGGCGTCATCGCCGCGGCGGCGATCATCGCGTTCACCGGCTGGTACGCGGTCGACAGCCTCATCGCCGTGGGCGTGGGCCTGTTCATCCTGCCGCGCGCCTACCGTCTGGGCCGCGACGCGTTGCGGATTCTGCTCCAGCACGCGCCCGCGGGAGTCGACCCGGAGACGGTCGAAACCTCGCTCGCAACACTCGAAGGAGTGAAAGAGGTCCACGATCTTCATCTCTGGACTTTGACTTCGGGCATGGAGGTGGCGACCGTCCACCTCGCACTCGACTCGGACGCCGATCCCGCGACCGTCCTCGGCGACGCGCAGCGGACGCTGGCAGAACAATTCGACATCGAGCACGTGACGGTCCAAATCGAGCCCGGAAGCGCGGAGGACGCCTGCGCCACACCGCATTGGTGAAAGCGGCGGCGATGCCGTCCGGACCCTGATATTGACGGATAGTCGACGTTGGCCTTGTCGAGCGCTGGTTAAGCTCTACCTCGTCCTGGGGACTCGAAGGCTCCTTGGAAGGAGGAGATCCATGTTGACCCACGCATGGAGGAAGAGCAGCAGATCAGGCCCGAATGGTGCCTGTGTTGAAGCGAGGCTGGCGGACGACGCCGTGGAGATCAGGGACACCAAGCTGACGGTGAGCCCGATCCTGCGCGCCGGCCGAGCCGATTGGCGCTCGCTGCTGCGGACAACCGGCAGGTAAGAGGACGGGCGAGGGGGCGGCCACTGGAGTCCAGTGGCCGCCCCCTTGCGCTTGCGCTAGAGCGACTTCAGGTACAGGGCCTGCTGCTCGATGAACTCCAGGCTCCGGCCCGGGTCGAGCGCCGCCGAGCGGAGGTATCCGAAGATCTCGTGGAAGGGCTGCACGTCTTCGCCCTCCTCGTAGACGTCGCCGTTGTGGCCCTCGATGTAGACCACGTCGGGGTGGCGGTAGCCGGGGTCGACCTCGCCCTCGAGCGGGCCGAAGCCGAGGATCGTGAACGAGGAGAGCATCCCCGGGTAGGCGCCGCCCTCGAAGGGCAGCACCTGGAGGTGCACGTTCGGCAGCGAGCCGAGCTCGAGGAGGTTCTGCAGCTGATCGATCATGACCTTCGGTCCGCCCAGGACGCGCCGGATGGCGGCCTCGTCGATGACGTTCCAGATCTTCAGGTCCCCGCGCAGGCGCTGCTGGCGCTCCATGCGCAGGTCGATCCGCTCCTCGCGGTACCGCAGCGACTGCTCAGGGACCATGCTGAAGGTGGCCTTGGCGTACTCGCGGGTCTGCAAGAGCCCGTTGATGATCAGCCCGTCGTACAGGTTCAGGCTGGAAGCGTCCTGCTCCAGGCCGATGTACGTCGCGTACGGCGGGGAGATGGTGTCCGAGTAGCGGGCCCACCAGCCGCGCTTGCGACCGTCGCGGGCCAGACGCACGAGCTCGTCGACGAGGTCGGAGTCCTCGACTCCGTAGACGCCCGACCAGCGCCTGCACGTCGCGGGGCTTGATGCCGACCCGGCCGAGCTCCATGCGGTAGATCGTGGAACTGGTGACCTCCAGGGCGGCGGCCGCGTCGTTGGCGTCCTTCCCGGACTGCTCGCGCAGTGTCCCGGAGGATCTTGCCGGCGCGGCGGCGGCGGACGGTGGGGCTGCCGCTCGAAGGCATCGCCTTGCCTCCCAACTTCTTCGGCAGATCGCTCTCAGCGTTGTCGTTCGATGTACCCATTTGACACCCTGATCTCTCCGGATTCGGTGAGGACGCACCGAGCAGGGGAGGACTTCTGGGCCGCTCACCAGGTAGCGTCGACAGTGCTCATTCACAGCGCGTGCTTCGCCGAAGCTGCCCACCTGCAGCTCTCGAACTCGGCCGCGACTGCTCGTGTGCGGCACGCCGACGTCGCCGGAGACCGATCGTCCAAGTCTCGCCGGCGTTACCGTGGGGCGGGAGGAATCGCCACCCGAACCGGTTATACCTCTTGCATCCAAAATCTGCATGTGCAATTCTACTGTACGGAGGGGCTACCCGCCTCCCCCGACTGTACCGATTCGACACCGCGACTCGGCATCGACCAGGTCACACTGGAACGCCTTGCCCGATCATCAAGGGCCACAAGCGATTCCAACCCATCGAAGACCGGAAAGGCAGCCTGCGTTGCGCAGTCCGTACACACTCGACAACCCCCCGCCGGATGAGCCGCCCAGCGAAGTGCTGGTGCCGAGCCTCTGGCGCGTGCAGGCGCGCTGGTGGAAACGCCACACTCCCGCCCTCGAACAGCGCAGCGCGAAGCACCCCGTGTGCGGGCACTGCGGACAGTCCTGGCCGTGCCACTCGTGGGCCTGCTGGGACGGCCAACTCGGCCAGGCCGTCGGCGGAACCGCCGCGATCCCCTCCCCGACCCTCCCGAGCGCGGTCGCCGCGACCCCGGCCCGCACCATCGGCGGCGTCCTCGCCGCCCACGCGGCGAAGTCCTAGCGGACCGGCGCCGCATCCGGCCACGGCGCCGAAAATCCTTCGATCGGGCCGAAGTTCGCCCGACGCAGCGCGTAGCCTCAGCCGCCTCCGGTCGTTAGACCAACAGCAATGGTCCGACGTAAGGCGAATTCACGGCTCGCGAGCTTCGCCGAGGGGGGAAAGCCGCCGCATGCTGAGCACGCGCAACCTCAAGGCAGGCGATGTCCTGGACGAGCGGTACCGGCTCGAACGCCGTATCGGCGGTGGCGGCATGGGCGACGTCTGGGAAGGCACCGACACCACCCTGTGGCGCACGGTGGCCATCAAGATCCTGCTCGCCGACCTCGTCGACGACCGCGGCTTCCGCGAGCGCTTCCGCCGCGAAGCCCGCGCCATCGCCGTCATGCAGGGACCCGGCGTCGTCGAGGTCTACGACTACGGCGAGATCGAGGACGAGGACGCCCAACTCGCGTATCTGATCATGGAGTACGTCGACGGCAAGCCGCTCTCGCGGCTGCTCGGCCTGTGGGGCAAGCTCAGCGCCGCCGACACCCTGCGCGTCGTCGGCGGTGTCGCCGAAGCCCTCCACGTGGCCCACGCCGCCGGGATCGTCCACCGCGACATCAAACCCGGGAACATCCTCGTGCGCGGCGACGGCTCGGTCGTCCTGGTGGACTTCGGCATCGCCCGCGCCAGCCACAACCTCACGCTGACCACCACCGGGGTCGTGCTCGGCACGGTCACCTACATGTCCCCCGAACAGGCCGCCGGCGAGAATCTCACCGCGGCGTCCGACCTCTACTCGCTCGGCGTCGTCGCCCACCAGTGCCTCGCCGGATCGCCCCCGTTCAAGGCCGACACACCGCTCGGGGTGCTCTCGGCGCACCTGCGCAACGCCCCGCCGCCGCTGCCCACCGAGATCCCGTACGAGGTCGCCGAGATCGTGCGGCGCTCACTCCAGAAGGACCCGTCGACGCGCTGGCCCGACGCGGCCGCGCTCGCGGACGCCTGCCGCGGGACCCGTGCAGCGCTGATCTCCGGCCGGTCTCCGGCTCTGGCCCGGACCCGGGTGCAGCCGGCGAAGGCCGCGGTCAGCGCGAATTCCGGGGCGCACCGGCGCCCTGAGGCGAACACGGGGCTGCGGACCGGGCGTCCGTCCGGGTCGCATCCGGTGCAGGCCTCGCCGCCGCAAGCGGCTCCTGTGGCGCCCGCCCACTCGCCGGTGCCTCCGTCGCCGCAGCGCACCTCGCACACCGGCGGCCACACGCTGCCGCCGTTCACCGGCGCGCACACCGGAGCCCTCGCCGCGGCCCCGCCCACTGGTCCGGTCGGCCCTGCGCCGGTGCCGGGCAGCGAGGCACCGCGCGAGCGGTCGGGGCGTCGCGGACTGTGGATGACGCTCGCCGGGACCCTCGCCGCGGTCGCGGCGGTCAGCGCGATCGCGGTCACGCTGCCTTGGAACGATGACGGGGGGCGCGGCACCCTGCCCACGGGCGAGAGCGGCGCGGACGGCGCCGAAGTCCAGGGGCAGGACGGCGACGGCGGGCTCTGGGACGACGGCGATGACGGGTCCGACGAGACTTCGGCCGATCCGAGCGAGACCGCCAAGGACGCGGGCGAATCGGCCGTGGCCGACGGCCCGGCTACGGCGGGTCCGACGCTGAGCCCGAGCAGTTCGGCGAGCGCCACCGAGAGCGCCTCGCCCTCGGCCCCGGTGAAGGCGACCGTGCCGAACGTGCTCGCACAGTCGGAAGACGATGCGCGTTCGAGGATCGCCGAGTCGGGCCTGAACGCCTCGGTCGACTACGAGGGCGAAGGCGAGACCCGCTGCAGCGTGGTGCGCCAGTCCCCCAGCGCCGGAAGCGAAGCCGACCCGGGCTCGACGGTGCAGATCACGGTGAAGCGCGCGGCGGACGCCGAGTCGTGCAAGCCGGAGTCCGACCAGACCGAAGGTCCGAACGACCAGCAGTAGGCGGAAGCGCGGAAGCGCGGAAGCGCGGAAGCGCGGAAGCGCGGAAGCGCGGAAGCGCGGAAGCGCGGAAGCGCGGAAGCGCGAAGCGGCCAAGGAATACCATCCCTAACCCCCACCCACCCAGGGGACCGTAGCGGCAATCCTTCCGCGGGGGTACGACAGAAACCATGATCGATGGCGGTGCTGTCACCCGAAAGTGTCGCGCCGAGGACGGCTCCTGTCACGAGACGAAGCAGCGCCCGGCGGCCATTCGGCCGCCGGGCGCTGCTGACTTCAGTTGTGGGATAAGGCCGTTACTGGCCCGCGGCCTCTCTCGCGGCCTGCAGTTCGTCGAGGGCGGCGAGCAGGGCGTCGAGCGCCGCGCCCTCCTGCTCGTTCGAGCCGGAGGCCTGCGCCTCCTCGTACGCCGCCTGCGCGGTGAGCACGTTCTCGATCGCGGCCTCGACTTCCGGCGGGTCTGCCGGCGCCTCGGTGGACGGAGTCTCGGACGGCGTCTCCGAAGGCGTCTCGCTCGGCTCCTCGCCGTCCGTCTCGCCCTCGTTCTGCTCGGCCTCGCTCGGCGCGCCGGTGACGTACTTCTCGACCACCATCGCCACGGCGTCCTCGAACGTCGGCGCGAAGCCCACATACCCGCCGTAGCTGATCGCCACGTTCGTCAACCGCGGCAGGTCCTCGCCCTCGCCGCCCGCCTGTCTGCGCAGGTACATCGGTTCGAGGTAGAGAATCCCGTCTCCGACCGGCAGCGCGAGCAGGTTGCCCCACTCGACCGTGGTGCCGGCCTGCTGGGCGTCCCGCAGCGTCGTCACCACCTCCGATGTGGACGTGATGATCTGGTGTATCTGTCTCACCGACTGGTCGTCGCCGCCCACCACGTCGTAGACCCGCAACTGCGGATCACCGTTCTCGTCGTAGTAGCCCGACATCAGGCTCGCCAGCGCGTTCTCCCGGTTTCTCGGGGTGAAGGTGCTGGTGAGCTGGAAGTACGGCTGTTCCTGCTCCGGGTACGTCGCGTACACGTAGTAGGCCGGCTGGGTGATGGGCTGCGCCTGCGACGGGTCGGAGGGAGTGGCCCAGGCCTCGCCGCCTTCGATGAAGGTGCGCGCCTCGTCGACGTGGTAGCGCTGGAGGAGGTTCCGCTGGATCTTGAACAGGTCCTGCGGGTAGCGGAAGTGCGCCTCGAGAGCCTCGGGGGTCTCCTCCTTGGGCGTGATGAGGTCGCCGCCGTAGATCTCGTTCCAGGCCTTGAGGATCGGGTCCTCTTCGTCGAACTCGTAGAGCTTGACCGAGCCGTCGTAGGCGTTCACGACGGCCTTGACCGAGGAGCGGATGTAGTTGATCTCCTCGGACGGCTGGTTCGCGACGCCCTGGCCGGAGTAGGTGTCGTTCGTGGCGTCGGAGAGGTTGACCCGGTCGGAGTAGGGGAAGTCGTTGGTCGTGGTGTAGCCGTCCACGATCCAGACGATCTCGCCGTCGACGACGGCCGGGTACGGGTCGGCCTCCACGGTGAGGAACGGGGCGACCTTCTCGACGCGTTCGCGCACGTTCCGGTTGTAGAGAAGCTGGGAGTCGTCGTTGATCTGGTCGGACAGCAGGAAGCGGGGCTCCTGGAGTTCCCAGGCGTAGAGGAGGCGGCGTCCGATGGAGCCGATGTCGATGCCGCCTTCACCTTCGTACGTGGTGTAGCGGTCGTCGCCGATCTCCTCGGCGTCCTCTTCGGCGGAGTCCTCGTCGCTGACGGCGACGTCGATCGGGCGGTCGTACTCGCGCGGGGTCTCGCCTTCGGGGACACCGACGATCGCGTACTCGTTGTTCAAGAGCCCGTAGTAGATCTGGGGCTTCTCGACGTCGATGATGTCGTTGCCGATCTGGCAGTTGCCCGGGTCGTCGGAAAGCACCCCGGAGGTGAAGCAGGGGGCGCCGCTGTCGCTCTCGGTGGTCGAGGCGGACACGAAGCCCCAGCCGTGGGTGTAGACGGTGTGGGTGACGGTCCAGTCCTGCTGCTCGTCGGTGAGCTGGCTCGGGTTGAGCTCGCGCAGGCCGACGACGAAGTCCTGGGTGACCTGGACCGGTTCGCCGTTCTCGTCGAGGACCGGTTCGCCGTTCGCGTCGGTCTGGGGGAAGGTGTAGCGGTCGATGTCGAGCTTCTCGTTGAAGTCGTAGAAGCTTCGCGGCTGCTGCGCCTGGGTGAAGGCGTCGGAGACGACGAACGGGTCGATGAGGCGCACGAACGGGACCGTGGACTGGTCGGCGGCCATGTTCTCGGCGTTCGGCTGGGAGGCGACCGGGTAGGTGGTGGTCTCCAGGTTCTGCATGTCGTAC
The DNA here is from genome assembly GCA_963740955.1 of uncultured Actinomycetota bacterium. Classification (GTDB taxonomy): domain Bacteria; phylum Actinomycetota; class Actinomycetes; order Mycobacteriales; family Micromonosporaceae; genus Glycomyces. The sequence continues at coordinate 29,560 of CAVUGC010000018.1, read as the reverse complement.
GCGTATCTGGTGCCGTCGATGGTGTACTGCGCGTATGGGCCTTCACGCTGGGGGCGGTTGGGCTCGACCTGGAAGTTGCGCACGACCGCCGGGTAGATGCCGCCGGCGGCGATCGCGGTGACGACGACGAGGCCGAGGGCCGCGGCCGGCAGGGCGAGGCTCCTGGTGAAGCCCCACGAGAAGATCAGGATGACGATCGCGGCGATGATGGAGACCCAGATGAGCGCGGTCTTGGCGACCGCGAGCGCCTCGATCTCGGTGTAGCCGCCGCCGACGATGCCGGTGACCTGGTTCTCCTGGGTGGTGAAGTTGAACCGGTCGAAGTAGTACGCGACGGCCTTGAGCCCCAGGAAGAGCGCGACGAGCACCGAGAGGTGGATGCGGGCGACGTTGGTCATGCGGTCGCCCGTGCCGGAGAAGCGCAGGGCGCCGTAGAGGTAGTAGGCGCTCAGAGAGGCGAGGATGCCGACGACGACCGCGGCGAATCCGAAGCCGATGAGGAACTGCCAGAACGGGAGCCGGAACACGTAGAAGCCCGCGTCGGTGTTGAAGACGGGGTCGTCCCAGTTGAAGGTGCCGCCTTGGCGGAACAGCAGCCAGGTCTCCCAGCGGCTCTGGGCGGACATGCCGGCGAAGATCCCGACGATGACGGCGACGCCGCCGATCCACCAGCCGGCCTTGGGCGAGATGAGCTCGCGGTAGCGTTCCAGGCCCTCCTGCTCGGAGGTGGCGGGCCAGGTGTCGGGGCGGAAGCGGTAGGCGAGGAAGAGGTTGAGCCCGCACCAGGCGGCCATCGCGAGGGTGAAGACGCCGAAGAGCCCCAGGCGGGTCCACATGTTGGTGGCGAACACCTCGGTGTGGCCGACCGAGTCGTACCAGAGGTAGTCGGTGCGCAGGCCGACTATCCAGCCGAGCACCGACAGCAGGACTATGGCGCCCACGAGGAGGATGAGGACATACCGTCCTCGCCTGCTCATCCGTGGGGGGGTGGGCGTCCGGTTCGCCACTGCAGCAACTCCTTCACGTCTCGCGGCGCGGGCGGGGTCAGCAGGTCGTGACTTCCCCGCCGGCCGCTAGGGACTCAAGCGCCGAGACCGCGTCTTCGAGCGTCTCGACTTTGACAATAGTCATGTCATCGGGCGACACGGTGACGGCGTCCGAACAGTTCGCGGCCGGAGCAAGGAAGACATCGGCTCCCGCGTCTGCCGATCCGGTGATCTTCTGCTGGATGCCGCCGATGGGGCCGACGATCCCTTCTGGATCGATCTCGCCGGTGCCGGCGATGATCTTGCCGTCGGTCAGGTCGCCCTCGGTGACCCGGTCGACGATGCCGAGCGCGAAGATCAGGCCCGCCGAGGGCCCGCCGATGTCGAGGGCCTCGGTGTCGATGTCGATGCCGTACGGGTCGTCGTGGGTGGACTGGAGGTCGGCCTCGCCGAGGACGACTCCGGGGACTTCGGTGGCCGCCCCGGCGCGGGTGACGGTGACGGTGGTTTCGCTGTCGGCGTAATCCGCGAGATCCTGGAGCGAGGTGACGGCGGTGCCGTTCACGGCGGTGACGACGTCGCCGGCGACGAGGCCGCCGGAGTCGGACACGACCTCGATGGTCGCGGGCTCGCCGAGGTAGCCCAGGGCGGCCTGCTCGGCGTTGGACTGGGACTCGGCCCAGTCGGCCTGCTGCTCCTCGGCGATGTCCTCCTCGGATTCGCCGGGCGGGTAGACCAGGTCGCGCGGGATGATCGCGTACTCATTGGACAGCCAGTAGCGCAGGGCCTGAGCGAGAGTGACCGACTGCTTGACGCGCACCGTCGTCAGGCGCAGCTCGCCTTCGGAGGGGTACTCGGTATCGGCGCTGATGATCTGGTGCTCGACCCCATCGACCTCTTCGGCGCTGAGGACGTCCTCGGTGGGGCCGGGGCTGAACACCACGTAGGCGACGTCCATCGACAGCGCCTGCCAGGTCAGCAGCGCGACCAGCACTGCGCCCAGCAGCACGGTGATTCCTCGCCTTCGCATGCGCGGAAGCCTACATGCCGTAGCCCACAGCACTCTTCGGCCTGCAGCGAACAGGGCGCCTTCAGATCGGCGGGCCGTGGTCTGCGACCCACACTCTGACGTACGGTTGGCCCATGGGCTCCGATATTCCATTCGGCTTCGGCAATCTGGGCGGCGATCTGCCCGACCCGAACGACCCGCGGGTGCAGCAGATGATGCAGCAGCTGCAGCAGATGATGGCGCAGTCACTGTCGTCCGGTCCGGTCAACTGGCAGCTGGCCAAGCAGCTGGCCGAGTCCGAACTGAAGGCCGAGAACGTCGTCGGCCCCGCCGAGCAGGCGCAGGTCGCCGAGGCCGTGCGCCTCGCCGACCTCTGGCTCGACTCCGCCGTGAACTGGCCTTCCGGCGTGACCGCGACGGACGCGTGGACCCGCAAGCAGTGGATCTCGCGCACCGAGGACTCCTGGAAGCAGCTCGCCGAGCCGCTCGCCGCCCAGATGGGCGAGGCGATGCAGACGCTCGTGCCCGAGGAGATGGCCGGGATGCTCGGCCCCATGGCCGACCTCATGAAGGGTGTCGGCTCGGCGCTCTTCGGGGCGCAGATGGGGCAGGCGCTCGCCAAGCTCGCCGGAGAAGTGCTGTCGTCCACGGAAGTCGGTCTGCCGCTTGGCAAGACGGGCGTGGCCGCGCTCCTGCCGGGGAACCTCACCGCTTACGCCGCGGGCCTGGAGCTCCCGGTCGAGGAGGTGCGCCTGTACGTGGCGCTTCGCGAGGCCGCCACCCACCGGCTGTTCACACACGCGCCGTGGCTGCGCTCGCACCTCTTGGGCGCGCTCGAGGCGTACGCGCGGGAGATCCGCATCGACGAGTCGGCGATCGAGGAGGCCATGTCGGGCATGGACCCGATGGACCCCGAGGCGGCGGCGACCCTGGACCTGAGCGAGGTCTTCAAGACCGAGGACACCGACCAGCAGAAGGCGGCGCTGTCGCGGCTCGGCACCACGCTGGCGCTCATCGCCGGCTGGGTGAACGTGGTCGTGGCCGACGCCGTGGGCGAGCGGCTGCCGACGATGGACCGGCTCATGGAGTCGGCGCGGCGGCGCCGGGCGACCGGCGGCCCCGCCGAGCAGACCTTCGAAGCGCTGGTCGGGCTCGAGCTCGACCCTGCGAAGGTGCGCGCGGCGACGCGGCTGTGGCAGTCGCTCACCGAGTCGCGGGGCGTCGAGGGGCGCGAGGCGGTGTGGGCGCACCCGGACCTGATGCCGAGCGCGGCCGATCTGGAGCACCCTGAGGGCTTCGCGTCGGTCTCCGAGGCACTCGAGGAACTCGACATGTCGATGTTCGACCAGCTCGCGGTCAACGACCCCAAGGACGAGGACGACGAGGAGCCCGAGGACGACAAGTAGTCCCTGCGAGCGCGGGGCCTACTGCCGCTCGCTGGCCTCGGCGTCTGCGATGCCTTCGAGGTAGCCGCGGGCACGTTCGGCCTTGGAGTAGCGACCGACCATGTCCCAGAACGGACGCGAGTGGTCGGCGTGCACCAGATGGGCGAGTTCGTGCAGCAGGACGTAGTCGATCACCCATGAGGGCATCATCATGATCCGCCGCGAGATCCGGATCGTGCCGTCTGAAGGCGTGCACGAACCCCAGCGGCGACGCTGGTTGTCGACCCAGCGCACGCTTCGGGGTTCGGCGCAGGCGGGGTGCTCGGGATAGTAGCGACGGGCGAGCCTGACGGCTCGGTCTCGCAGGGCGGTGTCTGACGCGCGGCCGTCTCGGGCCTCGCGTTTCTGCAGCCTCGCGAGCATGTGGTCGATCCACTCGCGCTCCTCGGTCTCCGAGAAGGCGTCGGGGATCATGACGACCACGCGGCCTCGTTCTTCGTAGGCCGCCACGGTTGCACGACGTCGGGGAGAGCGCCGCACTTCAACGGGGGGATGGACTTTGCGCGCCATGAACGCACACTAATCCGCGGGGGTGACAATCGCATAACGCGGATGTCGCGATTGCGGTGATAGCAATGAAATGCCAAGAAAATCCCCTCGCCGATTTCCCGCAATGTGGGATCAAGCGAGGGGGCGGGTGGTCTCGGCAACTCTTGCGCGTCCTACCCTGGCGAACCCGGCGATGCCTGCGAGCCGTGACTTGACGGACTCGATGCGCTCGCGAGCCGTGAATCGGCCTGGTGACCCAGAGGTCACGAGTCCTTGCCGAGAATCCGGTTCATCTTGGTGCCGCACACCGGGCACGTTCCCTTGGCCATCCGGCGACCCGAGTCCGAGACGACCACGGTTCCCTCGAAGTCGCGCTTCTCGCGGCACTTGACGCAGTAGCCGGTGTAAGTCTTCGTAGCTTGAGCCACTGGTTTCCCCCTGTTGTGCGCGGGCCTGTCCTGCAAGCCCCTGTTGCGACGATCACTCTGTGCGACCGTTCGGCCTCAGAATGCCACAGATTTCACGCCTGTAAGCCCCGCCGCGCCGCTTCACCCGGGTGGGTGACAGGCGTAAGGGACGTTAGAGGACTTACGACCACTCCAGGCACACCCGCCGGGGTCAACGAGGCGCAGGTGCGCCACACGGCGACGCCACAAACCCGCTTCGCCGTGAGAGCATTGGGAACGTGAGCGACAGGCATGGACCCGCCCATTCGGGTGACGACCTCCCGCGCCGGGCGTTCTCCCGGGGCATGAAACTCGCCTCCCTGCCGTTGGGGCTGGCGGGCCGAGCGACCGTGGGCCTGGGCAAACGGGTGACCGGGCTGGCCGACGAGATCCTCAGCGAGCAGGCGCAGCGGCGCACCGCCGAGCACGTCTTCAGCGTGCTCGGGCAGCTCAAGGGCGGGGCGATGAAGCTCGGCCAGGCCCTGTCGATCTTCGAGGCGGCCCTCCCCGAGCATCTGGCCGCGCCGTACCGGCAAGCGCTGACGAAGCTCCAGAACGCCGCTCCCCCGCTGCCGGTGGCCAGCGTCCACGGCGTGCTCGAACGGCAGATGGGCGCGGACTGGCGCGATCGCTTCATCGAGTTCGACGACGCCCCGTCCGCGGCGGCGAGCATCGGCCAGGTCCACCGCGCGGTGTGGAACGACGGCCGGCAGGTCGCCGTCAAGATCCAATACCCGGGCGCGGGCGACGCGCTCCGCTCGGACCTGCGGCACCTCTCGCGCATGGCTCCGATGTTCAAGGTGCTGCAACCGAACTTCGACGTCAAGAAGATCACCGTGGAGCTTCGCGAGCGGCTTCTGGAAGAGCTCGACTACGAGCTCGAGGCCGCCACACAGCGGCAGTTCGCCGACGCCTTCCGGGACGACCCGCTGATCGTGGTGCCCGAGGTCGTCTACGCCACCGGCGAAGTGCTGGTGACCGAGTGGATCGCGGGCAGGCCGCTCGCGGAGGTCATCACCGACGGCACGCAGGACGAGCGCGACGCGGCCGGACTGCGATTGTCGACCCTGCACTTCTCGGCGCCGAAGCGCGCCGGGCTCCTGCACGCCGACCCCCACCCGGGGAACTTCGCGATCGGCGAGGACGGGCGGCTCGTGGTCTACGACTTCGGCGCGGCCGCGCGCATGCCCGGCGGGATGCCGGTGCAGGTGGGGCGCCTGACGCGGCTGACCTTGGACGGCAAGGCCGACGAGGTCGTCGCGGGTCTGCGCGGCGAGGGCTTCGTGCCGCCGGGACTGGAGATCGACGCGAAGTCGATGCTCGACCTGCTGCAGCCGATGCTCGAGCCGATCGCGGGCGAGGAGTTCCAGTTCTCGCGCGAGTGGCTGCGCAAGGAGAGCACCCGGATGACCGGCCAGGGCTCGGAGGCCGCGAAGCTGAACAAGCAGTTGAGCTTCCCGCCGGCGTACCTGCTCATCCACCGCGTGACGATGGGCTCGATCGGCGTCCTGTGCCAGCTCGGCGCGACCGCGAAATGGCGGTCGATCCTCGAGGAATGGCTCCCGGGCTTCGCCGACCCGGAAGGCACGGACCCGAACCGCAGGGCATAACAGAAGGGGCCCATCCCCTCTCAGGGATGGACCCCTTCAGCCAACGCGGTTATCGCGCGGTCAAAGCCTGCCCCGGCGGCGGTGCCGGCCGGTGTGGCGGGGAGTCCGGGCGTAGCCGGCTTCCTTCCACAGGCTCCGCATGCGCAGGCGTCCGACGCCGCTGAACAGCGTGTTCGTCGGTGTCATCGGGCGGGCCGCTTCGATCTCCTCATTCAGGAGGACCTCGAGTTCCTTCGCGCCGACATCCCGCTTGAGATGGCGGCTCAGGTAATCGACCGTCATGACACCGCCACCCCCGCGAGCGCGAGTTCCCGGGTCCGCTCGGCGAGCTCCGCCTGAGCGGCCTGCTCGATGAGCGCGGCGTCCTTGCGGGGCCGGCCGCGGGGCCGCTTGCGGGCCACGACGTTCCCCTTCTCGAAGATCTCGCCGCCCCACACGCCCCAGGGCTCGTGGCGCTCGAGCGCCCCGGCCAGACAGGCCAGGCGCACCGGGCAGTCGGTGCACAGGGACTTGGCGAACTCCAGTTCGGTGGGCTGCTCCGAGAACCACAGGTCCGCGTCGTACTCGCGGCACGCCAGGTCGCCGCCGGTCTCGCGGGCCTGGTCACGCAGCTCGGGCCCGATGAGGGTGTCGGTCATGGGCTCGGTCTCCTCTCGCATCTTGCTGGTCTGGTCTCACGTTCGGTCGCATCAGTGCTGTTTGAGGACTCAATTGCTTCGCAATCTGTCTCGTCTGTCTTCTACTGGCCTCGACGGTTGCCGCGACTCTGGCTGCGTTTCAGCCAAACAAAAAGGCCGCGATCCCGGTTGCGGGATTCGCGGCCTCGAGAGTTCCGAGTGGGCTTCCTATAAGCCCTTTCGATGTTCTCGAGGCGGTCTCCCGCGGGTGACGCCGTGACGCTTCTCGGAGCCGTAAACCGGCTGCCAACCGAGGCCGACGATTGCACGGCCGCGTCCGAGAAGGGTCTTGGCGCCCATATCGGTGTTGCTGTCAATGGTGTTGACGGTGCCCAGAGCCGTGGTCAGGACGGCAACGGGCAGAGTGGTGCCACGGACCGGGGCGGAGACGGGCGCGATGTTCCGATAAACGGCAGCCGTCTCAATCGCCACGCGGAGCGGCGTCGTGCACTGGGTTTCGTTGAGCAGCTTCATCGTCATGTCCCCTCCCTTCGGGTTCCGTGGTCAACATTGGTCTTCATCTCCTCTTACCGGGCGCGTTTCAGCTCGCAAGCTTCGCCGTTCCTCGCCTTGAGGCGCACACCTCACCCGGCTCGAGCAACGCTACGCCCGTCTCACATGGGAGCGCAACGTCTTTTTCTGCGAGTCTCGCGAGAAAGTTTTTGCCATGAGATTTACCGATCAAGTGCCGTCGACTCGCCGGCACATCTCGATGGCCTCGGTCACTTCCCCGCCGTTGACCAGGTGCAACACCGCCGGACCGTATTTGTCGAGTTTGGACTTACCGATGCCGTGGAGGGACGCGAGCTCGCTGTCGGATCCTGGACATCGCTCGGCGATAGCGATCAACGTCACATCCGTGAAGACCGTGAAGGCGGGTTTACCGTCCTGCTTGGCGACGCTCACGCGCCACTCGCGCAGCCGCTCGAACAGCCCTTCATCCATAGTGGCGGGGCAATCGTCGCAATGCCCCAGCTTGCGGTCGCGCGCGTCCGTGAGCGGCTTGCCGCAGCCGGAGCAGTCGAGGACCTTGGCCTTCTTGCGCTCCCGCGGTTTCGAGGCCGCCGCGCCGGGCTCGGCAGGCGCGGGAAGCCGCCGAGGCCCAGCGGCGCGAGGAAGCGGCAGAGCCGCCGCTCGCGCCCGCCCGCGTTGCGGGCGAGCCCGTACGAGAGCTGCAGGCGCTCGCGGGCGCGGGTGATGCCCACGTACAGCAGGCGCCGCTCCTCTTCGAGCGCGGTCTCGGTGCGGGCGAACGTGGTCGGGAGCGTGCCGTCGGCCAGGCCGACCAGGAACACCGCGTCCCATTCGAGGCCCTTGGCCGCGTGCAGGCTCGCGAGGGTCACGCCCTCGACGGCCGGGGCGTGCTGCTCGGAGGCCCGGCGGGACAGCTCGGCGCAGAACGCCTCCAGGTTCGGCATCGGGGCCGTCCTCGTCCGGGTTCGCCCGGTGGTGCTCCAGGAACTGCTCGGCGAGGTTGGCGAGCGCGGCGACCGCTTCGTACGCTTCGCGCTGCGCCCCACCGGAAGGCGCGGCATCCGGACGCCAGCCGACCGCTTCGAGCGCGGCGGGCACGGCCTCGCCCAGCGGCATCGCAGCCGATCTCGGTCTTGGCGGCCGAGCGCAGGGCGACCACGGCCTGGCGCACCTCGGGGCGGTCGAAGAACCGGGCCGCGCCGGTGACACCGTCGGCACGCCGTAGGAGGCCAGCGCCTCCTCATAGGCCTGGGACTGCGCGTTGGTGCGGTACAGGACCGCGATCTCCGAGGGGCTCGTGCCGTCGGCGATGAGCTGTGGAGCAGCGGCGGGCGATCATGTCGGCCTCTTCGGCCTCGTCGGCGAAGACCTCGGCGGTGACGGCGGGGCCGTCGGGCCGCTGGCCGATGAGTTCGAGGCGCATCTTCGCTTCGCGGCCTTTGGATTCGCCGATGATCTGGTTGGCGAGGCCGACGACCTGCGGGGTGGAGCGGTAGTCGCGGACGAGGCGCACGAGCGAGGCGCTCCTGTGCCGGCGGGTGAAGTCGAGCAGGTTCCGCGAGCTGGCGCCGGTGAAGGAGTAGATGGTCTGGCTGGCGTCGCCGACGACGGTGATGTCGTCGCGGTCGCCGATCCAGGCGTCGAGCAGGCGCTGCTGGAGCGGGGTGACGTCCTGGTACTCGTCGACGACGAAGAACCGGTACTGGCTGCGGATCTGGTCGGCGATCGACGCGTCGTCGCCGATCATGTCGGCGGTGTGGGACGAGCACGTCGGCGAAGTCCATGACTCCGGCGCGGCGCTTGGCCTCGATGTAGGCGGCGTAGACCTTGGCGACGTCCTCGGGGGCGGCGGGCGCGTCGCGGCCGAGGGCGGCGATGGCGCTCACGTAGTCGTCGGGGCCGATGAGCGAGGAAGCGGCCCATTCGATCTCGGTGGTGAGGTCGAAGTTCTTGGCGCGGGAGGTCTGGAGTCCGGCGCGGGCGGCGGCGATGGCGGTGAACTTGAGGGCGGAGTCGATGAGCTCGGGGAGCTGGCCGTCGAAGCGGCGCGTGCCGAAGTAGCGGAGCTGGCGCAGCGCGGCGGAGTGGAAGGTGCGGGCGTTGACGCCGGCGACGCCGAGGCCGCGGAGGCGGTCGCGCATCTCCCCCGCGGCGCGGGCGGTGAAGGTGACGGCCGTGACGTGCTGGCCGCGCATGTCGCCGCGCAGTACCCGCCAGGCGATGCGGTGGGTGACGGCCCGGGTCTTGCCGGTGCCGGCGCCGGCGAGGATGCAGACGGGTCCGGGTTCGGCCGTCACCGCCTCGCGCTGTTCAGGGTCGAGTCCCGAGAGGAGTTGTTCGATGGCCTGATCGCGTGCGGTCATCCGACCAGTGTCCCAGAGGCTCCCGACAAGAACGGCCGGCAGTGTCGTTCAGAGGCGCAGCACCCGAAAGTGAAGGACGTGAGGACCGCCACGGTGCCGACGGTTCTCGGGGGCAGGGGAAAGGAGCCTGGGCGCGGTTTCGCAGCGCCCCCGGTTCGAGGGTGCCCGCCGGGTGCGACAGTTCGGAGCCGGGTGTGAGGGCTGCCACGATGATGTGCGTTGGAGCGGAATGCCCCTGGGCCGTATCGCGTTACTGTCGATGGAGAAGGAGGATCGATGATCACCATGTACAGCACCACCTGGTGCGGATACTGCAGGCGGCTGAAGTCGGCGTTCGACCGCGAGGGCGTCCTCTACAAAGAGGTCAACATCGAGGAGGACCCGGAGGCCGCCGCGTTCGTCATGGGGGTCAACGGCGGCAACGCGACCGTCCCCACCTTGCAGTTCGAAGACGGCTCGCGCGCTCACCAATCCCTCTCTCGCACAGGTGAAGGCGAAGCTCGCCGCTTGACCTGTGCCACATACCGAGACTATGGTCACGTTTAGGACACAAAGCCGGTACGATGCCCTATAGTTGACTCGTCAAGCTTGCTTAGCGACTTCGAGGGGTGGTCGCTAAGCATTCAGGCCCGGGATGGATCCGTCCCGGGCCTTTTTTCGTTGAGCACTGGAGCCCGTATGACGTCACCCCGCGCCGCGCTCGGCCTCCCCCTCGTTCTCGCCGCCTCCCTGTTCTTCGGTATCTGCGGCCCCTTCGGCAAAGTCGTGATCCAGGCCGGGCTCACCCCGATCCAGGTCACGTGGCTGCGCATCTGCGGCGTGGGCCTCATCGCGCTGGTCGCCGCCGCGGTCCCGCTCGTGCGGCTCCTGCGGCGAGGCGACCGCCTTCCTTGGGGCGCACTGGTGCTGTTCGGCCTCACCGCGATCGCGGCAGTGCAGGCCTTCTACTTCATCGCGGTCGAGCGCCTGCCCGTGGGCATCGCGCTCCTACTGGAATTCATGGGCCCCATCGTGGTCGTGGCCTGGGTCCGCTTCGTGCGCCGCACGGTGCTGCCGCGCGCCGCGGTGATCGGCACGCTCCTGAGCATCACGGGCCTGTGCATCGTGGTCGAGGTCTGGTCGGGCCTGAAACTCGACGCGGTCGGCCTCGTCGCGGGCTCGGCCGCGGCGGCCTGCCAGGCCACCTACTTCCTTTCGGGCGAGCGGTTGACCGCCAAAGTCGACGTGCGCGTGCTGCTCGCCATCGGGTTCACGGTGGGCGCGGTCGCGTTGGCGCCGTTCGCGGCCCCGTGGGCGCTGGACTGGGCGGCGCTGTCGTCGCAGGTCGCGCTCGGCGGCGTCGAGACCACCGCGCTCGCCAGCATCATCGCGCTCATCGCGTCGCACCGCGCTCGCCTACGGTCTCGGCCTCAGCGGCCTGCGGTTCATCTCCGCCCCGGTCGCCGGCGGCATCGGCTACGCCGAAGTCGTCGTCGCCTCGCTCGCGGCATGGGCGCTGCTCGGCGAGGCGTTGACGGTGCCGCAGATCATCGGCGGGCTCGTGGTGGTCGCCGGGGTGTTCACCGCGCAGCGCGCCGTGGCGGCCAAGACCCATACAGCGGAAGAGGAAGCCGAAGCGGCCGCCGTCACCAAGGTCTGAAGCCTGCTCGACGGCGACCGCAGGGAATCGCGTCGGTCCCCTAGGCTTCGGACAGCCAGGCGTCGATCAGGAAGCGCGCGATGGAGATCCGCACGGCGCTCGGCGTGATGTCGTCGCGTGTCGACCCACATCTGCCGCACCTCGTCGCGGGTGAACCAGCGCGCGTCCGTGATCTCCTCCTCCTGGAGGACCAGCTGCTGGGCCGCGTCTGCGGTGGCGCGGTAGGCGAGCATGAGCGACCGCGGGTAGGGCCACGGCTGGCTCGAGACGTACTCGAGCCGGTCGATCTTGATCCCGATCTCCTCGCCGACCTCGCGGTGCACGGCGGCCTCGGCGGACTCACCCGGTTCGACGAACCCGGCGATGCACGCGTACCGGCTTGCCTGCGCGACGGCCGCGGGCCCGGTCTTCGGGGCGCCGGAGTAGCGGCGGTGCTGTGCCAGCAGCACTTTGTCGGCGCCGTCGTCGATGAGGACGATCACGGCCGGGTCGGTGCGCGGGAAGACCGGTCGGCCCGAGTCGGCCTCGAGCTCCCAGCCGGCCTGGCGCGCGCGCAGCGGCTCGCCGGTGGTCGGGTGGAACCGGTAGGTCGCGTGCCAGTGGGCGATCGCGATGGCCTCCACCGCGATCGCGAGGTCGCGGCGGTCCCAGTCCGGCCGGATCCAGCGGCCTGGCAGGCCCTCGGGCAGGTCGGTGAGGACCGCGAACACCGGCGGGTGCTCGCCGCCGAGGTAGACCCGCCGGCCTTCGGGAGCGGTGCCCGCGTCGTAGTAGTGCAGGCCGTCGTCGTCGGCCGCGATCCGCTCGTTGTCGGGGTCGCAGGCGACGATCTGCGCCTGTTCCCATGCGGCCGCGAGCCATTCCTCGTCGCCGCGGCGATCGCCGAAGCGGTCGAGCACGTCGATCGCCAAGGGCGGGTGCGTCATGGGGCCTCGATCTCCCCGAACGCGGCGAGCGGTTCGCGGATCTCCCCGCCGTCGCCGAGGACGACGGTGACCGCGCGGTCGGGGTCGAGCCGTTCGGCGGCGACGCGCTGCACATCGGCGGGCGTGACCTCGCGGATCCGCTCGGAGTGCTCGGCGAGCCAGGCGAGCGGGAGGCCCGAGGCGGCGAGCACGGAGATGTAGTTGGCGACGCCGGCCTGGGTGGCGGTGGCGAGCTTGACCGAGCCGAGCGCGTAGCGGCGGGCCAGGTCGAGTTCGTCTGCGGCGGGCGGGCGCTCGGCCATGCCGCGCAGTTCGGCGCGGACCTCTTCGAGGGCCGGGCCGGTGACCTCGGTGGCGACGTCGACGGCGGCGAGCTGGATCGAGCCGGCCGGCGAGTGGTCCACGCGCGAGCGCGGCGAGTAGCCGTAGCCCTTGGTCTCGCGCAGGTTCATGACCAGACGCGAGGAGAAGTAGCCGCCGAAGACGAGGTTCGCCAAGTGCTGGGCGGCGTTGTCCGGGTGCGTGCGCTCGACGGCCGGGTAGGCGACGCGGAGCGCGGACTGGACGGAGCCGGGCCGGTCGACCAGGACCAGCGGGCCGGCGACGAGATCGGGGAGCGGCTCCATGCGGCGCGGCTCGCCCGCGCCGTTCCAGTCGCCGAGGGCCTTCTCGACCGCGGCGAAGGCCGCGTCGGTGTCGATGTCCCCCACGATGACCAGGCGCGCGCCGGCCGGGTGGAGGCGGGCGGCGTGCAGGGCGAGGACCGCGTCGCGTTCGATCGGCGGCGACCTCGGCGGCGGTGGGCTGCTGGTGGCCATAGGGGTGGTCGCCCCACAGGCGCGCGTCGAGAACGCGGTTGACCTGGAAGTCCGGCTGCTGCTCGGCGACCGAGAGGCCGTCGATGATGCGGGACTGCTCGACCGCGAGCGGCCCGGCCGGGTACTCGGCGGCCTTGAGGAGGTCGCCGAGGACCTCGAGGAGTTCGGGCAGTCCGGTCGCGAGGCTGTTGCCGGACACGGCGATCCGGTCGGGGTCGGCTCCGGCGCCGAGCGCGCCGCCGACGCCTTGGAGGCGCTGGGCGATCTCGGTCATCGAGGCGGTCTCGGTGCCGGAGAAGAGCGCGGCGGCGAGCAGGTCGGCCACGGCCAGGTCGGCGTGCGCGGCCGGGATCGAGAGGCGCACCTCGGCGAGCGGCACACCGGGACGGCGCGTGAGCAGCACCCGGAGGCCGTTCGGGAGAGTCCGCTCGACGGGGACCGGCAGGGACAGCGGGACTTCCGGCGCGAGGCCGGGAATGACGTTGCTCACTGTGCTCCTCCGGGAACGACTTCGAGGACGGCGCGGCGATGCGGCGTCAAAGCGGCGGCGGCCCGCGCGACGGACTCGGCGGTGACCTCGCCGAGCAGCGCGGGGAATCGGGTCGACATGGCGGCGTCGCCGTGGAAGATCTCGGCGGTCGCGAAACGGCGCGAGCGGCCCATGACCGAGTCGTCGCCGCGCAGCAGCTGGGCGGCGACGCGGGCCTTGACGCGGTCGAGCTCGGCCTCGTCGACGCCTTCGGCGATGCGCAGGAGCTCTTCGTCGACGGTGCCGAGCACGGTGTCGACGGGGTTGCCCGGCGGCAGGAACGCCTGGATCGAGCATCACCGTGGGGCCCCGGGACGCGAAGGGCTCGGCCATGAAGGTGGTGTGCGCGGCCACGGCGGTGGCGGTGCGGTCGGTGTGGATGAGCCGCTCGACCAGGCGCGAGGCGTCGCCGTCGGTGAGGAGCTCGCCGAGGACCACGTACGGCAGGAAGTCGTCGAGCTCGGTCACCGGGTCGGGGACGCGCCAGGCGACCGCGACGGCCGGGAGCGTCGCGCGCTCGTCTACGTACGAGACGCGGCGTTCAGCGCTGAGGTCGGGTTCCGCGAACGACGGGAGCACCGGCGCAGTGCGGGCCTCGACATTGCCGAAGTGGCGTTCGACCAGTTCACGGGCCTGCACGGGGTCGAAGTCGCCCGCGACCGAGAGCACCGCGTTCGAGGCCGGGTAGTAGGCGTTGAAGAACGACTGCGCGTCCGCGACCGTGGCCGCGTCGAGGTCCACGAACGAGCCGTAGCCGTCGTGGGAGTTCGCGAAGGTGTCGAACATGACCGGCGGGAGCTTGATCCACGGGAAGCCGCCGTAGGGGCGGTTGAGGACGTTGACCCGGATCTCCTCCTTCACCACCGAGACCTGGTTGGCCAGGTTCTCCTCGGTGATCGCCGGGCCGCGCATGCGGTCGGCCTCCAGGAACAGCGCGAGTTCGAGGCCGTTGGACGGCAGGAGGTTGAAGTAGTCGGTGTAGTCGATGTGGGTCGAGCCGTTGAAGGTGCCGCCCGCGGACTGGACGTGGCGCATGTGCTCGGCCTTGCCGACGTTGTGCGAGCCCTGGAACATCATGTGCTCGAACAGGTGGGCGAATCCGGTGCGGCCTTCGGGCTCGGAGCGCATGCCCACGTCGTACACCACCGCGACACCGACCACCGGCGCCCCGGGGTCCGGCGCGAGGACCACCCGCAGCCCGTTGTCGAGTTTGAACCGCTCGATCGCGAACGCCGGGGCGGGAATCGTCGCAACAGTCATGGCCGAACCCTATCTCAGCTCGGTGTCCATCCAAGTGCGCGGCGTTCGTCACAGGCGCTTGGAATCGGCACGAATTCCTGCTTGACTTCTAGGCTATGAACTCGGAGCACCTCGAACGCCTCAGCGACGCCCACCGCGCCGCCGCGTCGTGCTGCCGAATGTGCGCCAGCTGAGGGCTCCTCCACCGCCGCGCCCCGAAGCGGCGATCCCCCACAGCGAAAGCGATCTTCCTTCCCTATGGAACCAAGACCCAGCATCAGTCTGTCCGGTGTGACCAAGCGCTTCGGCGATCTGGTCGCGTTGGACGCGGTCGACCTCGACGTCGCCTCCGGCGAGATCTTCGGCATCCTCGGACGCTCCGGCGCCGGCAAGTCGACGCTCCTGCGCACCGTCAACCTCCTCACCAGGCCCGACGCGGGCACGGTCGAGGTCGACGGCATCGAGCTGACCAAGCTGCGCGGACGTGAGCTGCGAGCCTCGCGGGCCAAGACCGCGATGATCTTCCAGCACTTCAACCTCCTGTCGAACCGCAACGCGGCGTCCAATGTGGCCCTGCCGCTGCGGTTCCGGGGGACGCCGCGCGCCGCCCGGCGCGAACGGGCGCTCGAACTGCTCGACCTCGTGGGCCTCTCGGACAAGGCGAAGGCCTACCCCGGGCAGCTCTCGGGCGGGCAGCGCCAGCGCCTGGCGATCGCCCGGGCGCTCGCCGCCGAGCCGGCGGTGCTGCTGTCGGACGAGGCCACGAGCGCGCTCGACACCGACACGACGGACGAGATCCTCGACCTGCTCGCGCGGCTCAACCGCGAGCTGGGCCTCACGATTCTGCTGATCACCCATGAACTCGAGGTGATCACGCGGATCTGCCATCGCGCCGCCGTCATGGAGGCCGGGCGGTTCGTGGAGACCGGCCCGGTGCCCGAACTCCTCGCGGATCCCGAGCTCGCGCCTCGGCGGCCAGGCCCGCCGCCTGGCGTCCCGCCTGCTCGGCGAGGAGGTGGCCCAGTGACGGACCGACTCGTCGAACAGCTCACCGAGGCGTTCTGGGAGACCCTGCACATCGTGGCGGTCGCCGGTGCGTGGACGCTGCTTGGGCGGGCTGCTGCTCGGCACGATCCTCTACATCACGTCGAAGACCGGGCCGAAGCCGATCGCGGTGGTGAACGCGCCGCTGGGTTTGATCGTGAACATCGGCCGGAGTGCGCCGTTCGTGCTGCTCATGGTCGCGGTCGTGCCGCTGACGCGGCTCATCACGGGGACGAGCATCGGCACCGAGGCGGCGATCGTCCCGCTCACGGTGGCGTCGATCCCGTTCTTCGCGCGCCTCGTCGAAGGCGCGCTTGCTCGAAGTCCAGCCGGGCCTCATCGAGGCGGCCCGCTCGATGGGCGCGTCGACGCCCGCGCTCGTGTGGCGGGTGGTCCTGCCCGAGGCCACGCCGGGTCTCATCCGCGGTTTCACGGTGACGCTCGTGGCCGTCGTCTCGTACTCGGCGATGGCCGGGATCGTGGGCGGCGGGGGCCTGGGCGACCTGGCCTACCGCTACGGCTACCAGCGATTCGAGACCGAGTACATGATCTGGCCGCTGGTCATCCTCGTCGTGCTCGTGCAGCTCTTCCAGATTCTCGGCGACCGGTGCGCCCGAACCCTCGACCGCCGCTGAAGTAATTTCCCTACCTTCCTTAGGAGAACACCATGTTCAATCGTCGTGCCCTCGTGGGCGCCTCTCGTCGCCACCGCAACGGCGCTCTGACCTTGGCCGCCTGCGGCAACGACTCCGGTTCTGAGGCGACTGAGACGAACGGCACCGTGGTCGTGGCCGCGACGCCGGTCCCGCACGCGGACATCCTGAACTACATCGCTGAGAACCTGGCCGAGGACGCCGGGATCACCGTCGAGGTGGAGGAGTTCACCGACTACGTGCAGCCGAACGTGGCGACCGCGGACGGCTCGGTGGACGCGAACTTCTTCCAGACCGAGCCTTACCTGGAGGAGTACAACGCCGCGAACGGCACCGACCTGGTGACGGTCGCGCCGGTGCACATCGAGCCGCTTGGTCTGTACTCGGACAAGGTCGCCTCGGTGGAGGAGATCCCGGACGGCGCCCAGATCGCGATCCCGGGTGACGGATCCAACGGCGGCCGCGCTCTGGCGCTGCTCGCCGACGCGGGCCTGATCACGCTCGCCGACGGCGTCGACGTGACGCTCGCAACCGAGGACGACGTCGCCGAGAACCCGAAGAACCTCGAGTTCGTTCCGCTCGAAGCCGCGCAGCTCGCGCTGTCGCTGCCGGACGTGGACGCGGCCGTGATCAACGGCAACTACGCCCTGGAGGCGGACCTGAGCCCGGCCGAGGACGCGCTCTACAGCGAGTCGCCCGAGGGCAACCCGTACGCGAACTACCTGGTGACGACCGCCGCGAACGCCGAGAACGAGGACGTCCAGAAGCTCGCCGAGCTCCTCCAGTCGGACGAGGTCAAGCAGTTCATCCTCGACACCTGGGCCGACGGCTCGGTCGTCCCGGCCTCCTGAACCAGCCAGTAACAGCCAGTCCAACCCGGTTGCACCGGCCTGGACCGCACACGTAAGATAGTTGCGGCCAGGCCGGGCAACCGAACTGGCGAAGGAGTGTGGCGCAATTGGTAGCGCATCGGTCTCCAAAACCGAGGGTTGCAGGTTCGAGTCCTGTCACTCCTGCAGACGAATAGATAGGCCCCGACCACTAGGTCGGGGCCGATCTTTTTGCCTACCGCCGAGTCTGGGGTCTACGCCCGCTCCGTGGTTCGCAAAGCCGACTCATACTGACCGCGGTCGAACTCGAACGGTCCGAGACTGCCCAGGTCCCAAGCTGATCGATGTCCGTTCCTGAACTCCCGCCATATCACTGTCGCGGCAGAAACGTGAACCTCGGCAAACAGGGGCCAGCATCCCCAATCACCGCAAGTACAGCCGAGCAGCACCGTCTCGCCGGTATCTGGTCTTGACAGCGATGGGGATCCTAGGAAGTGCCGACTCGGCCAACGAACAGCCGCGAGCCTCGTGAGCCCGCTGTATGCTCCAGCGAGGTGTTCCTTCCGATCGGTTCGAGCCGATTCGAGTTCGGCCACGCGGGCATGCTCTTCCAGCGCCACCCCATCGACCTTGATCTCCAAACAAGGCTCATCTCCGGCCACAACGCTGAATTCGACGCGGTTCATGTCGCCATCGTATTGACCAGGGCGCCATAGGAATCACGAGTCGCCAGGTGCGCACCTGGTCGCAGACCGGGCCGCCGAGAGCGCTAGCCCGCGACCAGAGGATATGCAAGCCTGCTACCTCGGGATGAGCCCTCAGGTGGGTACACGCCGAAGGGAACGAAATAGAGCATGGACGTCGTCGCCGCTTTCCGCGAGCATGCCGCTGGAGGACTTCCCCGGCATCGCGCACACCTGGGTGAGCACCCGGCCGAGCCGCCGTGCCCGCCTGATCTACGTGTCCCGCCCCGACGGGCAGGCCTTGTTCCAGGTCAACGCCCCGCTGGGCCGGGTCGCCGAGGCCGAATCCGGCTGGCTCGTATGCGAGAACTGGAAAGCGCAGCAGGTTCGCATGGAGTTCCAGCGGGGCAAGGGCCTCACTTGGGACGGCGAGAGTGTGAAGCCCGATGCCGTGCCGAAGCGGCTGCGGGTCTTCGCGATGGCGGGACGGTGACGGTGTTCCTGCGTTCCGACTTCGACCTCGAATCCGAGCGTGCCGACGCCGAGCAGGTCACGGCGCTGCTCGAATCCCTCGGCCGCGTCGACAAGACCATAGCCATCCTCGGCACCAGTCCGCAGACATACATATCGACGGCGCTCCTTCCCGGGGACGGCAGCTTCACGCTCGACTTCCGAGACGGCGGCCCGGCCCGCCACTACAGCGTCCAGGGCCAGTCCCGGGAGGTCGTGATCGGCGCGTTCCTGAGCTATCTCGCCGGCGACAACCGCTGGAAGACCGCCGCCGAATGGAAGCGCGACCGCCACTACGAATTGATCCAGGGCTGACCGATGCGATACCTCAACGACGCGACCGTTCCCGCCTTCCTCGCCGGTCCCGGCCTTCGGTTCCTCGTCTTCGGGACCGCGAGCGACCTCAGCAGTTAGGTCTTCGGCCGCCAGATCACCGAGTTCGACGAACTCACCGGCACACGGCTCCAGATCGGCGTCCTCGACATCGCCCAGGCCCTGGAGTCCGCTGCCGAATGGGGTGTGAACGAGGAACTGCCCGTCCAGATCCTCTTCCGGGACGGCGTCATGCAGCAGGTGCTCCGCGGAGTCCGCTCCCCGAAGGCCATGTGGCAGGCCATGTCCGACTACCTTGAGGCCCCGCACATCTGACCGACCGCGACAGGTCCCGACCAGGCCGCCGAGTGGCGCCTGTTCGAGGGTGTGGACGCGGGGCGCGTGGTTCTGGAGCCGGTCGGCGCGGCCGTCCGATACGACGGCGGCCTACGCTCAAGGCGTTCGACGCCGAGTTCATCGAGTTCGATTCGACCGGCGCGTGAACCACTCTGCGTGATGGCCGAGTTCACGCCTTGGGGTTGAACGCTCCCTTCGGATCAGGAACCCGAAAGATCCGACCAATTCTTGTTTCGCGCACTGGTCATATCCTCCAAAAGGTTTAATAACGGCCATATTGCCCAGAATAACGACCACGCCCATTGTAAAGATCTGATCTTTTTGTGTCCGGAGTCTTGACGACATTCATCCCCCCAAATACCGTGAACTCCCGAAACTCGATCACGAAGGAGTGAACGTGAGTGTTCTGAGCGGGGAGTGCGCGTTGGCGTCGGTGATGGTGTGGTGACCGCGGTGACCGAGCCTGCGGTCTCGGTTCGTGAGCGGCAGCGCCGGACGCGGCGGCGGAATCTGCGTCGGCACTGGCAGCTGTATGTGCTGCTGATCTTGCCGGTGGCGTACTTCGTCATCTTCCAGTACGTGCCGATGGCGAACAATGTGATCGCGTTCAAGGACTACAACGTGGTCCAGGGCATCTGGGGTTCGCCGTGGGCCGGTCTCGATCATTTCGAGCGGTTCTTCGCCAACCCGGTCGCCTGGGACCTGATCCGCAACACGCTGATGCTCTCCCTCTACGGGTTCCTGGCCGGGTTCCCCATCCCGATCATCCTGGCCCTGGCCCTCAACGAGGTCCGGGCGCGGTTCTTCAAACGCACCGTCCAGATGGTCACCTATGCGCCGCATTTCATCTCGACGGTCATCGTCGTCTCCATGCTCATCCTGATCTTCTCGCCCCGGATCGGGTTCATGGCGAACTTCCTGGGCTTCTTCGGGATGGACTCGAACCTCCTGGCCGACCCCGACGCGTTCCGCTCGGTCTATGTGTGGAGCGACATCTGGCAGACCGCGGGCTACTCGGCGATCATCTACATGGCCGCGCTCGCGGGCATCGACCCGACCCTGTACGAGGCGGCCCGCCTCGACGGCGCCAGCCGGCTCCAGAAGATCTGGCATGTGGATCTGCCCGGGATCGCCCCCACCGTTGTGGTGGTCATGGTCCTGAGCGTCGGCAGTGTGATGGCGATCGGGTTCGAGAAGGCGTTCCTGCTGCAGAACCCGCTCAACCTGTCGACCTCGGAGATCATCGCGACCTACACGTACAAGATCGGTCTGCTCAACGCCGACTTCAGTCTCGCGACCGCGATCGGGCTGTTCAACTCCGTCATCAACCTGATTCTGCTGTTGGCCGTGAACACCGTGTCCAAGCGTGTGACCGGTAACGGCCTGTGGTGAAAGGAGCGCCCCCAATGATCACCACATTTGCAACCCACACGGCAGAGCACGACCCGGACACCAAGGGCCGCAAGTCGAAGCGTCGCCGCGCGACGCAGGTCCAGGACACCCCGGTCGACCGGATCTTCATGGTCGGCGTCTACGTCCTGCTGTCCACGTTCCTGATCATCGTGCTCGTCCCGCTCATCAACATCCTCGCCAGTTCCTTCTCCAGCCCCGCAGCGGTGTCGGGCGGGCGAGTGTTCCTGCTGCCAGTCGACTTCACCCTCGTCGGCTACGAAGCCGTGCTCAGCAACAAAGCGATCGTGACCGGCTTCGCCAATTCGGTGTTCTACGCCGTGGTCGGCACCCTCGTCTCCATCACGTTGACGGTGATGATCGCCTACCCGCTCTCGCGCAGCGAGCTGGTGGGGCGGAAGGTCCTCATCGGCGGGGTCCTGTTCACGATGCTGTTCTCCGGCGGGCTCATCCCCACGTACATGGTCGTGCGCGCCCTCGGCCTCCTCGACACCCGGTGGGCACTGATTCTCCCCGCCGCGATCGGGGCCTGGCAGGTGCTCATCGCGATGACGTTCTTCCGCTCCTCCATCCCGGGCGAACTGTACGAGGCCGCGCAGCTTGACGGCGCCAGCGATCTGCGGTTCCTGTGGTCGGTCGTGCTGCCGCTGTCGAAACCGCTACTCGCGGTCATCGCCCTCATGTACGGCATCGGGCAGTGGAACTCCTACTTCAGCGCCCTCATCTACCTGCGCAGCGAGGAGCTCTACCCGCTCCAGCTGGTGCTGCGGAACATCCTGATCGTCAACAACAGCGCCGGAACGAACCTCGCGGACCAGTTGGCGGCCCAGCAGATGGCCGACCTCATGAAGTTCTCCCTCATCGTCGTCTCCACTGTGCCCGTGCTCCTCGTCTACCCGTTCGTCGCGCGCCACTTCACCAAGGGCGTGATGCTCGGCTCCGTGAAGGGCTGACGCGCCTCCCGACCTTCGCCGTGTCCGGCTCGCCGGCGAGTCCCCTCCATCCCCGTCAACTCCTCAAATTGAAAGGCAGTCAACGATGACCAGCAGATTCGCCCGAGCGGCAGCGGCCGGAGCGGCATTGGCCGTATCGGCCACCGCGTTCGCCGCGTGCTCCTCGGGGCCGGAGACCACTCCGGACGACGTGATCACCATCTTCGCCCCCCAGGACGCCGGCCAGGAGCAGAACCTGGACGAGAACGCGTTCACGAAGTTGCTCGAAGAGAAGTTCGACGTCGACCTCCAGTTCGAGACCACCACCTGGGACGGCACCGCGGCCGGGGAGAAGCGGCAGATCTCTCTCGCCAGCGGCGACTACCCCGACGCCTACATGCTCATCCCGTGGGTCAACCAGTTCTCCAGCGATGAGCTGGTGAAGCTCGGCGGCCAGGGCGTGCTCATGCCGCTCGACGACCTGATCGGCGAGGACACCCCGAACCTCACCGCCGCGTTCGAAAAGGAGCCCGGTTTCAAGGAGCTGGCGACCTCCCCGGACGGCAAGATCTGGGGCATCCCGGCCTGGAACGACTGCTTCCACTGCTCCTACCCCTCGAAGCTGTGGATGAACTCCGACTGGCTCGACACGCTCGGCCTGGAGCAGCCCACCACGCCTGAGGAACTGCGCGCGGTCCTGGAGGCCTTCAAGACCCAGGACCCCAACGGGAACGGCACGGCGGACGAGATCCCGCTCTCCGCGACGGGCGGCGGCTCCCTCCTCTCGTACCTGATGAACCCGTTCATCTACACCCCGGAGATGGGTGCGGAGGGCACCATCCCGGCCACGCTCGGCGTCGTCGGCGGCGAGGTCGCCATGCAACCCACCCGCGACGAATGGCGCGACGGCATCTCCTATGCGGCGTCCCTGTACGCGGACGGCCTGATCGACGAAGCCGCCTTCACGCAGAACGGCGAGGCGCTCATCGCGAAGGGCAACAGCGCCGAGGGCGTGATCGTCGGATCGGCCGCCTTGATGCACCCGTGGTTCGTCTCCGACGACAACGAGGACGGGCGCTACACGCAGTACAACGCGGTCGCGCCGCTGACCGGGCCGAACGGGAGCGACGCCACCTACACCGGCGGCGCCGCCGGAGCCGCGCCCGGCGCGACCTTCGTCATCACGAACCGCTCCAGCGAGGCGAAGCAGAAGAAGCTCATGCAGATCGTCGACTTCATGGTCTCCTATGACGGCCACCTGCAGGGCGAGTTCGGCGTCGAGGGCGTCAACTGGGTCCGGCCCGAGGCGGGCGACGTGGCCCTGGACGAGACCCTCGAACCGAACTTCAAGGTCCTCGCACTGCCCGAGGGCGAGGGCCTGAACAACTCCTGGGGCCCGATCGCGCAGTTCTTCACCGACGCGGAGTTCCGCAACTCCCAGGTCACCGCGACCGACGTCGACACGCCCGAAGGCTACGAGCGCCGCCTGTTCGAAGCCACGGAGCTCTACGCGGGCCACGAGTCCGACGAGCTGTTCCCCTACTGGGAGGCGGCGGTGACCGGCGAGACCGCGACGGAGCTCGCCACGATCCAGACCAATGTGGAGAGCTTCGTGGTCCAGGCGGCCGCGGAGTTCGTGAGCGGCGTCCGCGACATCGAGAGCGACGAGGACTGGGCCGAGTTCCAGCAGAACCTCACCGATCTCGGCGCCGACCGGTACGTCCAGATCTACCAGGAAGCCTGGGACGCCTCGAAGTAGGCCAGTCCCTTTCCGACGAGTGGGCCGCCTCCGGGTCAAGACGCGAGGCGGCCCACCGTCACGTTCGCGGCCGGCGACGCGCACCGATCAGCTACGCCGATGCTGGTGGCTCACCCGGTCGCAGCGGCCTGGAGGACACCAAAGTCGTCGAGGCCGGCCTGGGCCCCCGCCGAGCCATGTGAGCGCGCTTCGCCGCCCACGAGTTGGCCATGAGGAAACGGCCCGGACCTTTCGGTCCGGGCCGTGCCTAGTCTGCTGCGGCTTCGAAGCGGGTCGTCTTCATGAACAGGCTCCTGAAGGGCGTTCGCCGTACGAGGGTGAGGCCGGAGCGCCGGGTCAAGGCCGCGAAGGGCGCGCGAGCGAAGTCGTAGTCGATGAAGCGGCCGCCGGGGCTGAGGACGCGGGCGATGTCGGCGGCGCCGGCTTCCGGGTCGCCCCAGTGGTGGGAGCTGTAGGTGGAGACGACGAGGTCGAACCTGTCGTCCTCGAAGGGGAGCGCGGCGACGTCGGCCGCGTGGAGTTCCAGGCCGTCGAGGCCGTCCAGGTTGCGTCTGGCGTGGTCGATCATGTCGGGGGCGAGGTCGACGCCGGCGAGGCGGAGGTCGGGTCGGATGCGGGCGAGGGACTTGAGCAGGATGCCGGGCCCGGTGCCGACGTCGAGCAGGGCGGCCCCGTCGGGGGCGGAGGCCGCGATGTCCTTGGCGATGCGGCGGTAGTGCGGCTGCATCAGCAGGCGGGCGAGCCGGTCGTAGATCAGGCTGTGGCGGCCCTCGATCGCACCGCCTCGGTGGGTGTGTTCGCGGCTTCCGTGGGTGTGGTCGTGCGGCATGGAATCCTCCAATAGTTGTATCGTACAACTTTGGATCCAGTCTACGATGTTCAGTTGCAGGACACAACTCACGCGAAGGAGCGACGATGGGCGCCGACGCCGACCACTTGCACCACCTGCTCCTGGATCTCGTGCGCACCGCCGAGTTCGCGCTGCTCGACGACCTGCTCCCGGGCCGCGTGCTGTCGATGTCGCAACTGCTCGCGATCCACGAGCTGGACCTGCACACCGGCATCTCGCAGCGCGAGCTCGCCGAGCGCCTCGGGCTGGAGAAGAGCAGCGTCAGCCGCCTGGTCGCCGATCTCGAGGACAGCGGTCTGCTGACGCGCCAGCGCGATCCGGACAATCGGCGCGTCTACCGGCTCGACATCACCGCGGAGGGACGACGGCTCCACCGCGACGCCGCCGGGGTGCTGCATGAGCGATATGAGCGCTGGGCTTCGGCCATGACCCCGGACGAGCGGGCCGGTCTGGCCGTGGGGATCCCGGCGCTCCTGCGGGTCATGCACGCCGATCGGACCGACGCCGGCTGAGTCAGGTCACAGGTGCCGCCGACTATCAAGCACTTGATGGCGTGAAACCGCCTGTAGGATTACGGCATGGGATTGGACGATGCCGAGCGGGATGCCGCAGACGGGCCTCACCAGGTGATCTGGGCACTGCGGCGGGCCGAGATGGCGGTGCAGTCGGTGAAAGAGCAGCAACTGCGGCCGCTCGGCATCGCCCCCGCGCATTACGCGCTGCTCATGACGGTCAACAGCGGGCCCGGCCTGACCGGCGCCGAGCTGGCGCGGCGGCTGCACGTGACGCCGCAGGCGGTGGCCTCGCTGGTCGCGCGGTTGACCGAGCGGGGATGGCTGGAGCGACGCTCGCATGCCCGTCACCGGCATGTGCAGGAGCTGCACCTGACCGACGAGGGCAAACGGGCGTTGGAGGACTCGGACGCGGTGATCGCCTCACTGGAAGCGCGGGTCAAGCAACGCCTCGGTGCGGAGGACGCCGAGCGTCTGGCCGCCCTCCTCGGCGAGGTGATCGAGGCGGTCCGCGAAACCGAGTCCTAGGTCGTCCTTCAGAGGTTGGTCATCCGCTCGAGCGCCTCGGGATAGCGGGCGCCTTGGATGCGGACGCGGGACGCGGCCTGTTCGATGTCGTCCAGGTCCTTCCCGGTCAACGTGATCGCGGCGGCGCCGAGGTTTTCGACGAGGCGCTCGGGTTTGCGGGTGCCGGGGATGGGCACGATCCACGGTCGCTGGGCGAGCAGCCAGGCGAGGGCGATCTGGGCGGTCGTGGCGCCCTTGTCGACCCCGATGTCGGCCAGGAGGTCGACCAGGGCCTGGTTCGCCTCGCGCGCTTCGGCTTCGAACCGCGGGATCGAGTTGCGGATGTCCCCTTCGGTGAAGGTGGTGTTCGCGTCGATGGCCCCGGTCAGGAAGCCCTTGCCGAGCGGGCTGAACGGCACGAAGCCGATGCCGAGCTCACCGAGGGTCGAGAGGATCTCGTCTTCGGGGCGCCTCCACCACAGCGAGTACTCGTTCTGCAGGGCGGCGACCGGCTGCACGGCGTGCGCGCGGCGGATCGTGGCCGCCGACGCTTCAGAGAGGCCGAAATGCTTGACCTTGCCTTCGGCGATGAGGTCCTTCACCGTGGCGGCGACGTCCTCGATGGGCACGTCGGGGTCGACGCGGTGCTGGTAGTACAGGTCGATCCGGTCGGTGCCCAAGCGCCGCAGGGAGCCTTCGACCGCCGAGCGGATGTGCTCGGGACGGCTGTTGGGCTTCGAGGCGCCCTCCCCGGGCAGGTCGAACCCGAACTTCGTGGCGATCACGACCCGGTCCCGGACCGGCGCGAGGGCTTCGCCCACGAGTTCCTCGTTCACGTACGGGCCGTAGACCTCGGCGGTGTCGAAGAGGGTCACGCCCTGGTCGACGGCGGAGCGGATGAGGGCGATGTAGTCGTCTCGGGTGCCGGAGGGCCCGTAGCTCTGGCTCATGCCCATGCAGCCCAAGCCGATTGTGGAGACGTGAAGGCCGTCGCCGAGCTGTCGCAGTTCCATTTGGCGGTACTCCTCTGCTAGTTGGATCGGGTGCGGGGGCCGTTGTAGGTCTCGTCGGCGACTCTGTCGAGCCAGTCGACGTCGGGGCGGCCGTCGCCTGCGGTCTCCCACATGGCCAGGTGGACCATGAATCGGTCGGAGGCGGCGCCGTGCCAGTGCTCTTCGCCGGGCGGCGTCCAGACGGTCTCGCCCGGGTGGGCTTCGAGGACGGTGCCGTCCCTGGTGCCGATGAGGGCGATCCCGGAGACGACGTGGAGGGTCTGGCCGACCGCGTGCGAGTGCCAGTTGGTGCGCGCACCCGGCGAGAACCGGACCCAGTTGGCGCGCATCCGGGACGGTTCCTCGCCGGTGTAGACGACGTCCCACCACACGTCGCCGGTGAACAGGTCGGCCGGGGCCTTGCCGGTGGGCGGTACGTCGAGGAATTCCATGAGCGTGCTCCCTTCCTGGATGCCGACGGTGTTCGGTGGGGCCGGGGTCGGCCCGTTCATCATCGATCAAAGCGCACCCGCCCGGCAGGTGAAACGCACTGATGACGGGTGTACTGGGAGGGCACCCCTCTGCGGCGGCCGGCGGCGTAGCGTCGTAGCCGTGGACTACCGGGACGAAGTGCGCGAGTTCCTGACCTCGCGGCGCGCGAAGCTCACGCCCGAGCAGACGGGCCTGCCCGCGGGCGCGAACCGGCGGGTGCCAGGGCTGCGCCGCGCCGAGGTCGCGGTCCTGGCGAACGTGAGCGTCGAGTACTACGCGCGGCTCGAACGCGGCGCCATCGCCGGCGCCTCCGAAACGGTCCTCGACGCCGTCGCCCGGGCGCTCCGGCTCGACGAGGCCGAGCGGACCTACCTGTTCGACCTCGCCCGTGCCGCGAACCGCTCGCCGCAGGCACGCCCGCGCCGCCGCGGTTCTGGGCAGTGGAGCCCGCGTCAGAGCCTGGCGCAGATGCTCGATGCGATCGACTCACCGGCCGTCGTGCGCAACGGACGCCTCGACCTGCTGGCCGCCAACCGTCTCGGCCGGGCCTTCTATGCCGATGTCTATGCGCAGCACCAGCATCCGGTGAACCTTGCCCGGTTCTGCTTCCTCGACACCGAGCACTCGCACGCCTTCTACCCCGACTGGGAGCACGCGGCCGACATCAGCGTCGCCCTTCTCCGCACCGAGGCCGGCCGCGACCCCCACGACAGGGGCCTCCAGGACCTCATCGGTGAACTCTCCACCCGCTCTGAGGATTTCCGCGCTCGTTGGGCCGCCCGGAACGTCCGCATCCACGGCAGCGGCCGCAAGCAGGTGCGCCATCCGGTCGTCGGCGAACTCGACCTCGTCTACGAGGAGCTCGAACTCACCGCCGAACCGGGCTTGAAGCTCCTGGTCTACACGGCCGAACCCGCCTCGATTTCCGACGAGCGGCTCCGCCTCCTCGCCAGTTGGGCCGGCACCGAAAGCCCCGTCGAAGGCCCCGGCACCGCGGCCCGCCCCTGAGACGCAGGGGAAGGCCCGTCTCGGCCATGGTCGGATCATTCGCCCGAGGGCAGGTTGAGGACCAGGCCGCTCAGGTGAGTTCGCCGTACTGCGACAAAGCCGCGTTCAGGTCGGTCGGCTGAGCTTTGAGCGTCGCGTCGAGGAAGACCGAGGTGGCCTCGGCGGTGAGGCGCAGGCCTTCGGTGCGGCCGACCGTTCCGAGTACCGAAGGCACGGGCGGGAAGAAGAGGGCGGCGTCGGTGAACGAGAAGTGGCCGGCGTGGGCGAGCTCGATCCGGTAGGTCTCGGCGGTGCCGAGTTCGAGGGCGCGGTCCAAGGCCGGAAGGTAGTCGGGGTTCTCGGCCGCCGATATGGGGCTGGTGATCGAGAGGGTCGGCTGGTCGAACGGCTGCGGCGGAAGCGAGGCCTCGAGCCCGCCGTCGATGTGGACGACCGCGGCGAAACGCGGATCGGCGGCGGCCGTCACGAGTGCGGCGGCGCCGCCTCGGGAATGACCCGCGACAGCAGCGCGTTCGGTGTCCAGCCTCCCCGCCAACGGCCCGGAGATCTCGCCGCGGTCGAACCGCTCGAGTTGCGAGAGCACGAAACTGAGGTCCGCCGTGCGCATCGCGAAGTTGTCCCTCGTGCGTTGCTCGATCTCCGCTTCGGTGGCGCCGACGATGGAGTTGCGCGAATGCACCGGTTCCCCGTCGATGAAGGTGAGGGCCGCGTCGTAGGTGTGGTCCACACTGGCCACCACGTAACCGCGGCTGGCCCATTCCTTGGCGAGAACGGTGTTCGCCGTGCGGGTTCCGGTCAGGCCAGGTGAGAACACGATGATCGGATACCGCTCGTCCCCGGCGGCCACGGGTGCGTCGAACACGGCGTGCGAGCGGACTTCGGCGGACTGGTCGAGGAGGAATCCCGGGATCCCGAAGAAATCGGCCGACGCCGCGGTGACGGCTCGCGACTCCCCCGCCGTCTCCCTGCCGCTCATGGCCCGCTCCCCCGAGCCGCCCTGAGCGGAGTACCAGAGCTGGACGACGATCGCGCGATGATCGTCGGGGTCCTCGGTGAAGGGCTCGGGTCGATCTGCGTCGGTCCACTGCAATGCCGTGGCGCCCACCGCATACTCGCCGGTCGGTTCGGGGTACACCGGCACCGGCATCGCCCATGCCGCAACAGGAGTCGCGGCGACCAGAGCCAGGCACGCCACCCCAACCCGGCAGCGCGACGACCACCGCGCCCGGCGCCCCCGCGCGATCGCCGATACGGCGAGCACGATCGCGACGCCCCCGAACAGCGGAACGACCTGCCAGCGCAAGCCGACCACCGCCAGAACGATCCCGCCGGCTACGACGACCGCCGCACCGGAGACCAGGACCGGCCTGCGAGCACGAGGCGGAAACCAGCGGGCGAGCACGACCGCCACGGCTCCCAGGACGGCCAGGATCTCCAAGGGGGACATGCTCAATCCCGGAACCGGTGTGATCATCGGCCCGATTGTCGCACTGGCCAGGCCGCTGTCCCTCCGCAATTCGGCCGGTTCCGCCGTCGCCGTCTCGGCCGGGAGGCCGATCGTCAGACCGAGGAACGGTCGCGGTCGGCGTCCGGCACGTGCGTTTTCCGGCCGCTACGTTCGACTTCCGCCGCGACCCGTTAATGAGGGCGTCGAAGGCGGCGGTGTTCTTGCCGCTCGCCAGGCGAGGCCGTAGCGGACCGGTGGGGCGTCGACGATCTGGACGTAGACGACGCCGGGGCGTGGCTGGTAGGCCGCGGTGCGGGCACCGGTCAGCATGGCGCCCTTGCCCGCCGCGACGAGCATCAGAGCCTCTTGGCAGCGGCTTGTGACCCCCGTGGTTCTCGGTGCCCATCGGCAGGCCGTTCGGTGTGCGCTTGGGCGCTTGGGTTTCGCGGCGGTACTCGGGGATGGGGCCGTCGATCTCGAGGAGCGTCGTCTCGGCGAGGTCTTCCATGGTGAGCCAGGGGCGGGCGGCGAGCGGGTGGTCGGCGGGGACCGTGAGCATGCGTCCCTCGGTGAGGAGGGTCGGGCCTTTGGCGAGGTCGTCTTCGCGCACGG
>CAVUGC010000017.1:0-324102 GCA_963740955.1 uncultured Actinomycetota bacterium | reverse complement strand
GTTCGAAGACGCTCTCCAGGACGCCTTCGCCGCTGGTGAGGCCCGGGAGGCGCTGGCCGAGGCCGTGCACGGCCTCGGCCGGGATCGTGCCTTCGATCGTGCAGCGCCCGGCGCGGATCTCGCGGCGGTTCGGGGACGGCGCGGAGCTTCGCGAGCGCGGCGAGGACGCCGCCGAGGTCGGCGGCGGGCAGCTCGATGCGGAAGCGGTGCAGCGGTTCGCACACCACGGTCCCCGCTTCGCGCAGCGCCGCCATGAGCACGAGCGGCACGAGGTTGCGGAAGTCGCCGGCCGTGCTCGACATGCTCTTGTCGAAGCCGCCGTGCGCGCTGGACTGGCGGGCCCAGTAGCCCGAGTGGGTCATCGTGACCGCGACGCCTTCGACCTGCCAGCCGCGCAGGCCCTCGCGGAGCGTCTCGTGGACGGTCTCCTCGACGGCTTTGAAGAACGCGAACGGCATCGAGCCGAGTTCCACGCCGAGCCGGAAGTCGACCCCGCGTCCGGCGGAGGGTTCGACCCGCAGTCCGACGGTGGCCAGGAACGGGTTGGGGGCCTTCGCGATGAACTCGGCGGCGGCGCCGGTGCCGGTGGGGCGCTCGACGCAGATGACGGTGGACTCGCGGAAGTCGACCTCCAGGCCGTACTCCTCGGCGAGGGTCGCACCGATGACCTCCTTCTGGACCTCGCCGTACAGCGAGACCGAGAGCTCCCGGCGGGTCGCGTCGTGGCGCAGGCCGATGAGCGGATCCTGTTCGGCGAGTTGGGTGAGCGCGGTGTGCAGGGCGGGCCGGTCCCGTTCACTGGCAGGCAGGACGACCGTGGCCAGTGCGGGCGGCGCGAAATGCTCGGTGCGCAGTTTCGGCGGCCGGCCGATCGCGTCGCCGATGCGGACCTCCCCCAGGCCCCAGAACTTCGCGATCCGGCCCGCCTCGACGCGGGAGTCCGCATGGTCGACGCCGTCGTCGAACACGCTCAGCGCCGTCACCTTCGCTTCTCGGCCGTCGCCGACGGGCACGCGGTCGCGGACCGCGACCGCGCCGGAGAACAGGCGGCCGTAGGCGATCCGCTCCCCCGCCGGGCCGCGCTCGACTTTGAAGACGGTGCCCGAGAGCGGGCCGGTCGCGTCGCCCTCCGATGCGGGCAGGAAGCGCCGGATCCCGTCGATGAGGCCGTCGATACCGGCGCCGGTGATCGCCGAACCGAAGTGGACGGGGTGGGCTTGCGCCTGCCCGACCCGCTTCTTGAACGCCGCGTCCAGTGCCGCGTCACGCGCGACATGTGACATACCACCGGCGGCGGTGTCGAAGTACGCGTCCAACAGGGTCTCGTCGAGCAGCGCCTCCAGGAGGTCTTCCGCGAGCGCGCGGTCCCGAAGGCGCGGTCGGCTCGCCGCGGCGGCGGTGCCGAGGCCGTGCACGGCGTCCACGGCGGCCAGGGCCGGGTCGAGTTTCGCAACGAGGTCGGCGAGCAGCGAGTCGTAGCGGGCGCCCGCGCGGTCGATCTTGTTGACGAACAGCAGGGTCGGGACGCCGAGCCGGCGCAGCGCCCGGAACAGGACGCGGGTCTGGGCCTGGACGCCCTCGACCGCCGAGACGACAAGCACCGCCCCGTCCAGCAGGTTGAGGATCCGCTCGACCTCCGCGATGAAGTCGGGGTGGCCGGGCGTGTCGATGAGATTGACCGTGGTGTCGCCGAGCGCGAACGAGACCACCGCGGACTTGATGGTGATGCCGCGGCGGCGTTCGAGGTCGAGCGTGTCGGTGCGGGTGCTGCCCGCGTCGACGCTGCCGACCTCTTCGATGACCCCGGCGGCCTGGAGCAGCCGCTCGGTCAGGCTGGTCTTACCTGCGTCGACATGGGCGAGAATTCCGAGATTGAGCGTGCGCAACAGCAGTCATGTCCTTGAGTTCGGTGGATGCCTTTCTCGATGAACACGATCTGCTTGCGCATGGTGGCCCTTTCGCCGGTCTGATGCGGAACGCGGCGACGCCGCGCAGCGCCCAGTTCAGCAGACGTGCCGAACGGGCGCAACGGGTTATTTTCGGAGAGCGGCGAGGCACCGTCCCGGTGCCGCGGGAGGGTGCGGTCAGGCGGCGGCCGCGGTGTCGTTGTCGAGGAGGCCCTCGATGATCTGCGCGACCCCGTCCTCGGCGTTCGTGGCGGCACGGCCGCGGTCGCGGCGGCGATCGCCTCGGGGTGGGCGTCGCCCATCGCGTAACGACCGGCCCGCCCAGGCGAGCATCGGCGCATCGTTCGGCATGTCGCCGAACGCGACCACCGCATCCGGTCCGACCCGGCGCTCGCGGCACCAGGTGGCGAGGCCGAACGCCTTGTCAACGCCGCGGGCGTTGAGGTCGAGCATCCCGAAGTCGCCCCAGTGGCACATGGCGAGGCCCGCCGAGGTCGGCGCCCTCGACCGCCTCGGCCATCTCCTCGCCGGTGCGCCCGCGCGCAGTAGACCTTGATCTTGACGGCGCGCTTGGCGCGTTTGAAGACCGCATCGACGCCGTCCACGAACTCCCAGTTCGAGGAGCCGACCAGCGCCCGATAGGCGCTCCTCGCCGACGATGCCGGTGCCGGTCTCCACGGCGAACACCGCATCGGGCAGCCGCTTGGCGATCGCCGCGGCCACCTTGCGCCCCGAGCAGACCCGGATCGAGCGCAGGATGCGGATGCGGCCGGTCGCGGGCGTCGTAGACGATCGCGCCGTTCGCGCAGACCGCGCCGTCCAGGTACGGGAGGAGGTCGGGCAGCATGTCGACGCCGTAGGGGGTGCGGGCGGTGACGGCGACGACGGCGCATGCCGTCGGCGCGGGCGGCCGCGAGGGCGTCGCGGGTCCGCTCGGACAGGGCGCCGTCCGGGGCGAGGAGGGTGCCGTCCAGATCGGAGGCGATCACTAGGGGTTTGAGCACCGTTCAAGTATCGCCCGGCGCGGCAAACGCGGCAACCGTACGAAACGGCACGATCACGCTGCATTCGGCACCGGTTGTCCGCCAAGGCGATTCGAGCCGGAGCGCGGACACCCGACCCCCATTGTTGACCCCTGGGTCAAGAATGCGGTAGGGTTCCGGTCATGGGCAGGCCGAAGAACTTCGAACCGGACGCGGCCGTCGCGCAGGCGATGGAGACGTTCTGGTCCAAGGGCTACGCGGGCACCTCCCCCGCGGACCTCGCCGAGGCCACCGGCGTCGGCAAGGGCAGCCTGTACCACACCTTCGGCTCCAAGCGCGAGCTGTTCGGCAAGGCGCTCGACCTGTACGGGAAGGCCGGGTCCGAGATGACCGAGGCCTACCTGAACGAGCCGGGCACCGCCAAGGAACGCATCCGCGCCTACCTCGTGCTCCTGGTCGAGATGGATCTGAACGGCCCGGTGCGGCGCGGCTGCCTCGCGGCCAACACCGCACTCGAACTGGGCGGCAAGGACCCCGAGGCCACTCGTGCGGTGCGGCGCATGACCGACGACACCATCCGGCTGCTCACCGAGCGGCTCCGCAGGGGCCAGCGCGAGGGCGACGTCGCCGAGGAGGTCGACGCGGAGGCCCAGGCGCACTTCCTGATGAACACCTTGTCGGGCTGCGCGTCATGGCGCAGACCCACGACGGCCCGGTGCTGCGCCGGATCATCGACACCGCCTTGGCGGGCTTCTTACCCCGGCGGCACCTACCGACCACCGCGCCCTCGTCCGAGGGCGTTTTTCCCGCCCCAATTTTTGACCTTCAGGTCAAGAATATGTACGAAAGGCAGTTCCATGGAACTCGGACTCAACGGCAAGACCGCCCTCGTCACCGGCGCCAGCCGGGGCATCGGACTCGCGATCGCCCAGACCCTCGCGGCCGAGGGCGTGCGGGTCGTCGGCGCCGCCCGCACGATCACCCCCGAGCTGGAGAAGGTCGCCGCGGCCACCGTGAGCGCCGACCTCTCCACCCGCGAGGGCGCCGTGACGCATCGTCGACGAGGCCGTCCAGCGCTGTCGGCGGCATCGACCTGCTGGTCAACAACGTGGGCGGCGGCGACGTCGACCGGCTGGTCATCGGCGGATTCCTCGACATCCCCGACGAGCAGTGGCAGGCGGTGTTCGCCCTCAACCTGTTCAGCTCGGTGTGGACCACGAAGGCGGCGCTGCCGGGCATCATCGAGCGGCGCGGCGCGATCGTGAACGTCTCCTCGATCAACGCGCATCTCCCGGCCGCGGGCCCGGTCGGCTACAGCGAGGCCAAGGCGGCGATGTCGAGCTTCTCCAAGCGGCTCAGCGAAGAGGTCGCGCCGCTCGGCGTGCGGGTCAACACCGTCTCCCCCGGCGTCATCGGCTCGTCGCTGTGGCGCGACGAAAAGCGCTTCGGCGGCAAGGTGGCCGAGGCGTACGGGGTCGCGCACACCGATCTCCTGGCGTCCATCCCCGGACAGTTCGGCGATCGCCTCGGGACGGATCGGCGAGCCCGAGGAGGTCGCCGACCTGGTGGCGTTCCTGCTCTCGGACCGCGCGGCGAACATCCACGGCGCCGACCACGTGATCGACGGCGGCACGCTCAAGGTCGCGTAGCGGAGTGCGGGCGGACGCGGAGAGGCCACCGCGTCCGCCCGCGCCGTAGCCGGTTCCGTGATGTCAAGTTTGCGTAACGACGGGGACCGGTACCGGCGCGCCGTCGTCAAACTGGCAGTGCGCTCGGAAAGCATTGCCCTCCGATGAGCACGGCCGCCTTACCTTGGACTGCGAACCTCGTTGAAGGAGCCCATCATGGCCTACGACCCGCCCCCGCACTACAACCTCGGCGGCCCGAGCGATCCCCAGCAGCCGCAGAGCGCCCCGCCCTCGTACTCGCCGCAGCCGCCCGCCGCCCCCGGGTACGCACCGCAGAGCCCGGTCTCCGTGCCGCCGCCCTCGCCCACGCAGGCGATCCCCGCCCAGCCGATGTACGCCACGCAGCCGCTGCTCCAGCCGCCGCCGCCGATGGCGCCCCGCAAGTCACCGATGGTGCCGCTCCTCGCCGTGGGGATGGTGGTCGGTCTGGCCGGCGCGGCGGTGACGCTCGCACTGTGGCTCAGTGCCAGTGGCGACCTCGAGGACGCCGAAGCACTGGCCTCCGACCGGAACGATCAGATCGCCCAGCTCGAAGAGGACCTCGAAGCGGCCCAGGCCGAGGTGAGCGGCCTGGAGACGCAGGTCTGCTGACATGGAGGGACAGGTCTCGGACCTGGAGTCCATGCAGGCGTGCATCGACGCGCTCAACGCGTACGCCGCCACCGCCGTCGGCTCTGCGGAGGAGGCCGAGGCGCTGACCGTCGTGAACACGGACTGCGCCGGCTGGATCTACTGACGCTCGACAACCTGTCGAGAGCATCAGGGCCCGGAAGCCGCAGCTGCGGTCTCCGGGCCGTTCCGTGTCAGCGTTCGCCCAGGTAGCGGGCGAAGGCCGCCGGGATGCGGAGCTCGTGGCCCCGGAACAGGTCGATTCGCGCCGCTTCCGCTCGGGTGATCCAGCGGTGGTCGGAGGCCTCGAGTTCGGCGAGGCGGATCGGCTGGCCGGGGTCGGTCATGCGGGCGGTGAAGCTCATGATCATCGGCATGCGGCTGTCGCCGAGGTTCGTGTCGCGCTTGTCGAACGCCCAGCTCAGGCCCGTCAGTTCGACGTCGACGCCGGTCTCCTCGAACGCTTCGCGGACCGCGGCCAGGCCCACGGGCTCGCCGACCTCGGCCGCGCCGCCGGGTACCGCCCACTGCCCGGTGTCGGTGCGCTTGATGACGAGCAGGCGTCCCTCGGCGTCGAAGATCGCGGCGTCGGCCCCGGTCGAGACGCAGCGGGCGGCCAGGTCGCCGCAGTCGATGCGCGGGTAGGCGAGCGCCGCTTCCACGGTGCGCTCGCAGAGGTCGGCGATGCGGTGCTGGCGTTCGATCTCGTACGGATTCGTCACGGCCGCAAGGGAAGTCTTGGCCAGGTCGGCGACGGCGCCGAGGATCTCCTTCGCGGCGGCCGAGACCCGCAGGAGGCCGCGTTCGGGGACGAGCGCACTCGACGCGGGAGGCAGGCTCGGGACATCGCCGTCGAGGTCGGGATCGCCCGCCTCCAGCAGCTGCTCGGCCGCCTCGGCGTCGAGGGCCGTGGCGAGTTCGTAGACGAGCAGGTACGTGTGCGGGCACGGCAGGCCCGCGAGGTCGGTGTCCGCGATGGCGATCGGCTCGGCGGGGACGGCGGTGCCGAGGGCGGCGGCGACCGCGGCGAGGCGCTGCCCGAGCGTCTCCGAGCGGAGGCGGCGGCGCTGGACGAGCCGCGTCCCGTCGGCGCAGGCGATGCGGAGTTCGGTGCCCGGTATGGGGGTGCGCAGCCCGGTGTCGGTCGCGAAGACGGCCAGGATCTCCTCGTACCCGCGGTGGTCGACCTCCGCGAGCAGCGCTGCGGCGTGCTCGCGCAGCCGCCGCAGCCGGGCCTCCTCGTCGGGCTCGGCGCCCCAGTACAGGCCGTTGGCGGCCTCGGCGCGGAACACGTCGGCGAGGCGGGCGAGGCCGATCGCCTCGTGCCGCGCCGGGTTCGGATCTGCCATCGCCATGTCGCTCCTCCGCTCGAACGGGTCACCGGGGGAAACCCGGTCAGATCGTACGCTGCCCGACCGCCGCCCGGGCGGCGCTGAGCGCCTGCAGTGTCGAGGCGATCAAGGCCGTGTCGCCGATCTTCTGGCGCATGAGCAGGACCTCGGTGAGGACCTCGACGGCGAGGTGCGGGCGGCGCGCGTCGATCAGGTGCTTGCCGAAGTGCTGGAGCGCGAAGTGGAGCGTGTTCGGGCACTCGGCCTGCGCGATCTCGATGGCCCGCTCGTACAGCGGCTCGGCGCTCGCGAGTTCGCCGGGGTAGCGGTGGGCGTCGCCGAGGTTGACGAGCGCGGCGACCCGCTGGTGCGGGGTCTCGGCGCGGTCCAGGGCATCGGCGAGGATCCGCCGTGCCTGCGCGAAGTCGCCGAGCGCGATCAGGCCGACGCCGGCCTGCCGCAGTTCCGGCTGCGAGAGCCGTGGCTCGCGGGCGAGCTCGTAGTGGACGCGGCGGCGCAGTTTCTCCGGCTCGGTCGCGTACATGCGCCCGTCGTTGCCGATCGCGATGAGTTCGGCGATCTGGTGCTGCTCAGCCGACAATGGCCCGTCCCCCGTTCCGCGCTCGGCATGCCGCGAGGCCGTCTGAAGCGAGGATAGAGCGGGGCCGGGCGTTTGCACAGCCCCAGGAAGACGCTGCGCTGTCAGGGCTTTCGCAGGATCAGGCCCTGGTACTGGTCGACCTTGCCCTCCAAAGCCGTGAAGTTCGCCTCCACCGCGGTGAAGTACTCGGCCGCGACCGCTTCGATGCGCTCGGCGGTGAGGAACGAGAAGAACCGCTTGGGATCGCAATGGTCGCCGTCCCAGACGCCTTCGTAGTCCTCCCCGCCGTACTGTCCCCAGTAGAACAAGCCGCCGGGGACCAGGACTCGTCGGACCTCGCCGAGCACGCCCGCGAGTTCGGCGCTCGGCACGTGCAGCAGGCAGTTCATGCCGAAGACCGCGTCGAAGGAGGCGTCTTCGTAGGCCAGGTCGCTGAAGTCCATCACCGTCGCGTCGAGTCCCTTGGCGCGGCAGTGCGACACGAGCTCGGGAGAGAGGTCGACGCAGGTGACCGTGAAGCCCTCGTCGGCGAAGTACCGGCCGCTGATCCCGTGCCCCGCACCGATCTCGAGCAGCCGACTCGCACCCGCTTCACGCAGGTGCGCGGCGAACCGGCTGCGCTCCAAGGCCTTCCACGGCCGGTCGTCCATGCTCTCGCGGGCGTCGGCATCAGCGTCGTAGGCCCGCCGCAGATCCTGTTTGAGTACTTCGTATGTCACGCCGTCGATGGTGCCAGAGGGGTCTGACACCTACCGGCGATCACCGGAGGCCGGCCTCGGCGAGGGCGCGGTTGCGGGCCTTCTTCGGGAGGCGGTCCACGTAGACCGTGCCGTCGAGGTGGTCGTACTCGTGCTGGAGGCAGCGGGCCAAGGTCCCGGTGCCCTCGATCCGCACCGGCTTGCCGTCGGCGTCGAAGCCCTCGATGACGGCGGTGGTCGAGCGCGGCGTGTCCTCGAATGCGCCGGGCACCGACAGGCAGCCCTCGTCGCCGACCATGAGCTCCCGGGGCGGTTCGGGCAGGTGCAGCACCGGGTTCACCACGGCGGCCACCGTTCGCTCGCCGTCGGCGTCCTCGCAGTCGAGCACGAAGACCCGGGCGTCGACGCCGATCTGGTTGGCGGCCAGGCCGACGCCGTCGACCGCGTACATGCTCGCGAACATGTCGGCGATGAGCTCCGCGAGCGCGTCGTCGAAGGCGTCGACCGGTTTGCAGGCGCGGTGCAGCACCGGCTCGCCGTACCGCACGATCGGGTGCACCCGGCCGGTCATTCGGCGGCCTCCGAGCGGGCGAGGGCGGTGGTCACGGTCAAGGCGTCTCCTGTACATCGTGGCGGCAACACACCGCCCATTCTACTATTGCAATTTCCTTGCAATAAAGGTGACCGGGAACGCGTCGAGACGGCCGGGCGTCATAGGGACGCCGATGGCCACCCCTCCCCGATCGATAGTCTCCTGTAGTCGATTCGTGACGCCGAGGGGCCAGCATTGGAGACACCGCGCGGCGATCTGGCCGCCACCTCACCTCCGACACCCCTTGCGAGGCTTCCTATGCGACACCTCAAGTCCGCTGCCGTGCTCATCGCGGCCTCATTGTTCCTCTTCGGCTGCAGCGATGCGGGCTCCGACGGCGGCGGTTCGGTCGAGGACCTGGCCGCCTCCCCCGAAGCCGCCGACGCCGAGGAGGGCGGCGACACCGCCGCGGCCGCCGACCCCCAGGTCGACACCGGCGACCGCGCGGTCATCTACGAAGCCGCCCTCGAAGTCGAGGACGCCGACGCCGAGGCCGTCGCCGAAGAGGCCTGGGAGCTCGCCGAGTCCTTCGGCGGGTTCGTCACCGCGGACGAGCGCGACCGAACGACCGGCGACGAGGAGGGGTACAGCCGCGCCCACCTGGTCCTGCGCATCCCCTCCGAGCACTTCACCGAGGCCATGGACGGCCTCACCGCGCTCGCCGAGGACGAGCGGCACCGCTCGGTGACCACCGAAGACGTCACCGAGGCGACCGTGGACCTCGCCGCCCACATCGCCACCAAGACCGCCAGCGTCGACCGCGTCCGCGGCCTGCTCGCCGAGGCGACCTCCGTCGACGCCATCCTCGAACTGGAGTCCGAGCTCGCCGAGCGCGAGGGCGAACTGGCGTCGCTGCAGTCGCAACTGGAAGACCTGCAGGACCGGGTCGCCTTGTCCACCATCGACTTCACCGTCGTCGCCCCCACTGTGGCCCGCGACGAAGAGGAGGGCTACGCCGGTCCGGACAACTTCTGGGACGGCCTGGTCGTGGGCTTCTCGGGGGCGGTGAGCCTGCTCGTCGGCCTGTCGGTCGTGATCGGCGTGGTGCTGCCGTTCGTCCCGGTCGCCGCGATCGCCGCCGCCGCGGTCATCGTGCCGATCCGCTTGACGCGCAAGCGGCGAGAGGCGCGGACCGCACTCCAGTCACCGCCGGGCCTCCCGCCGGTTCCCGCGCCGCCGATCCGCTGACGCCTTGCGGCGGCCCTGCGCGAGCCGGCCGGGCCGCCGCAAAACCACCGTAAGGCGCTTTGTGAAAGACTGGCTCGCGTTCGTTCCATCGCCCCAGGGAGGACGCCCCCATGCGCCGCATCGCCCGATGGGTCCGGCCGCTCAACGCCGCCATGGCCCCCTCCCTCGCCAGGGGCGTCCGGAACCCCGACTCGACGTTCGACCGGGTGCTCGCCAAGGCCGAGGAGACCGCGGACGCGGACGCGGCCACCGACCGCGCCTTCGTCGAGGACTACCGTGCGCTGCTCCACCGCTTCGCCGAGGTCCCGACCCTCTCCTACCTCGGCTGGGTCGCCACCGCCGCCGAATTCCAGATGCGGCTGGCGAACCGGCTGCGCATCCGGCGCCTCCACGCCGAGCACCCCGCGATCGGCGGCGAGCCGATCGAGCGGCCCATCGTCGTCGTGGGCCTCCCCCGCACCGCGACCACCCTGGCGCACAAGGTGATCACCGCGCCCGAAGGAAACCGGGCCCCGCAGATGTGGGAGTTCCGGCACGCCGACCGGTTCGACATCGACCCGAAGCTGCGCGAACGGCGTCGCAATGAGGCCCAGCGGATCTCCGAGGCCGTCAAGTACATCGCGCCCGTCTGGCCCGTCATCCACCCCAACAGCGCCGACACCCCCGAGGAGTGCGTGCTCGCCCTCCCCCACGGCCTGCAGTGGCTCGTCCGATTCCGCCTGCCCGGGTACCGGGAGTGGATCGCCGAGCACGACTTCGTGCCCGACTACCGGTACCTCAAGGAGTTCCTGCAGGTGCTCCAGCACGGCGACCGCCCGCGGCGCTGGGTCTTGAAGTCCCCGTTCCATCTGTACAACCTGGACGCGCTCCTCACGGTGTTCCCGGACGCCCAGATCGTGTGGACCCACCGGGACCCGCAGACCGTGATGGGCTCGTGGTGCTCGCTCGCCGAGACCGGCCTCGCGATGTGCAACCGCCGCTGGGACACGCACCAGATCGGCGCCGAATGGCTCGAGTCGCTGTCGTGGATGGTCGATCAGGGCCGGCTCGGGCGGCTGCGGATCGCGCCCGAGCGGATGGTCGACGTGTCGTACCACCAGCTCACCGCCGACCCGTTCGGTCAGCTCCCCCGGATCTTCGAGCGTCTGGGCCTGCCGTGGAGCTTCCGCGAGGAGAACAACCTCGAGTCGGTCCTCGCCCGGCCCGGCATGCGCCGCAACCACGAATACTCCCTCGCCCGCTACGGCCTCGACCCCGAACAGGTCGACAAGGCCTTCGGCGACTACACGCAACTCGTGGCCTCGATCCGCTGAACGGCGTGTCGGGACCGATGAATTCCGGCCCGTCGGGTAGTCCCCATTGAGAGCGACCGCGAACGCGGCGCCCGTACTGAGGAGGTTCAGCACCATGGGCAAGGTCTTCGTCGACGCGACGGTGTCCCTCGACGGCTTCGTCGCCGACGAGCACGACGGCGTCGGTCCGCTCTTCGACTGGTACAACAACGGCGACACGTCGGTGTCCATCGGCGCCCCCGACTGGACCTCGCGGGTCACCAAGGCCAGCGCGGGGTACCTCGACCTGGCGATCGGAGCGACACAGGCGATCGTGTGCGGCCGGCACGTCTTCGACATCACCGGCGGGTGGAACGGGGTGCCGCCCGTCGGCGGCCACGTCTTCGTGGTCACGCATGAGCCGCCGAAGGACTGGGCGTACACGGACTCGGCGCCGTTCACGTTCGTCCCCGAGGGAGTGGCCTCGGCGGTGGAGCAGGCGAAGGCGTTCGCGGGGGACGGGGACGTGTCGGTGGCCGCGGGCGTCATCGGCGATCAGGCGATCGCGGCGGGGCTCGTGGACGAACTGCACTGCAATGTGGTGCCGGTGCTGTTCGGTTCCGGGAAGCGGTACTTCGGCGGGTTCGACGGGGTGCCGGTGATGCTGGGGAACCCGAGGGTGATCGAGGGCGACCGGGTGCTGCACCTGATCTACCCGGTCGAGAAACCGTGAGGCGGAGCCGTGAGACCGCGCCATGAGACTGCGCCGTGAGACCGCGCCATGAGACTGCGCGAGGCAGAGCATGAGACAGAGCCGCGAGGCAAAGCCGTAAGACGAAGCGGGCGCGGGCTTCGGCAAGCCCGCGCCCGCTTCGTTCAAGGCGTTCAGAGGCTCCAGACCTGGACTTCGCCAAGGGCGGTGCCGGTGACGGCGACCTGGTGGCCGTCGATATCGATCAGCTTGGCGGCGGTGATCGCGTCTTCGCCGGTGTGCTCAGCGAAGCTCTCACCGATCGCGGCGCCCGTCTCGAGGTCGAACAGGCTCAGGCCCTGATCGCCGGAGGCGATCACCACGGCCTTGCCGTCCTGTTCGAACAGGCTGAGGCCGCCGACGGTCTGGTAGAGCTCTTTGGCGGGGATGCCGAAGGGTTCGGCGGCGGCCAGGTCCCAGGCCTGGATGGAGCCGTCGCTCGACGCGGTGACGGCGAGGGTCTTGCCCGCGGCCTGGCCCACGTTGAGACCCATCATGTCGTAGGGCAACTGGTCGAAGGTGCCGCCGACGGGCTCGCCCGTGGTCAGGTCGGTGACCGTGACCCGGTTCTCGTAGTAGCCGACGGCGCGCAGCGCACCGTCCACCTCGATGAGTCGCAGGCCGTCCACGTAACCCGTCTGAGATGTCGGTGATGGAGTTGCCCGTGAAGAGCTGCTTGACTTCGTAGTCGGTGGCGTAGGCGGGCGTTGAGTCCCACATGCCGTACCAGTAGATCGCGTCGTACTGGGACTCCCGGTCGGCGACGGGATGCTTGGGATCGTCGAGGTACCAGACGTCGTCGGTCATGCCGTCGCTCGAGAACACGGCGGTGCGGCCGTCGGCATCGGTGACGGCGCCGAGGTTCTCGATGGTGCCCTGGTGGCCGCGGTAGGTGTCGATGAGGACGCCGTCCGCGGGGTTCCAGATGCGGACCAGTCCGTCGTCGCCGCCGGTGAGGATCACGTTCGCGCCGTCGAGGGTTGCGGCGGCCATCGCGGAGACGGCGCCGGTGTGCCGCTCGGACATCTCGGCGACCAGGTCGCCTTGCACCGCTTCGGCGAGCGGGACGAGGGCGTCTTCGTCGCTGGAGGAGGCCGAGCCGCCGGACTCGTCCCCCTCGTCGCCGGAGTCTTCGGTGGTGGCGGCTTCTTCGCTCTGCCCACCGTCGCCCGCGGCGTTCATGTCGCCTTTGTCGTCGGGGAGGAACTGCAACGCGACGAAGGCGCCGAGGGCCAGGACGAGGACGGCGGCCACGGTGGCGAGGACGGTGACGCCCCGCCTGGACTTGATCCAAGGGCCTTGGGGCGGCATGGGGGCGGACGGGTACTGGCCGGTCGGGTGGCCCGGCTGCATGGGGGCGACCGGGTGCGGCTGTGTGAACTGGCCCGGCTGTCCGCCGGGCATCGCCTGCGGGGTGGGTTGTGAAGTCGGCGGCGCCGAGTGGTGCGGCAGCTGCATCGTCTGGTTGGACTGGACCGGCGCGGGGCTCGGCGCCGGGGCGGCCATGACGGGTGGTGCGGTTTGCGGGGGCAGTGCCGGGCTGGGGACCGAGATCGGGGTGTTGACGGTGTGCTGGGCGACGAGGCCGCCTTCGGAGACGGCGAGTTCGGGCTGCTCGATCGCGGAGGGGGCGATGCCGAGTTCGCGGTGGAGCAGCGTGGCGGCGAGGGGCATGCGGCTGGCGGCGCCGACGAGGAAGATCCCGGCGATCTGCTCCTTGGCGAGCCCGGATTCGCGGATCACGCCTTGGGTGACACGGATCGTGCGCTCGATGAGCGGGGTGCAGACCTGTTCGAGCTCGTCGCGGGTGAGATGGGCGTCCACATCGAGCAGCGGGATGGTCAGCTCCGTTGAAGCTGAGCGGGAGAGGCGCTCCTTCGCTTGGCGGACCTCTTCCATGAACGCGGTGCGGTGGCGCCGGTCGGCGGGCTCGGTCGGGTTCGTGAGGCGCTGCCAGCGTTCATCATCGGGTTGGACGGTCGCGGTGAGGTGTTCGGCGAGGGCCTGGTCGAAGTCGAGGCCGCCGAGGTCGGCGGCGCCGTCGACGGCGAGCACGTCGAAGCCGGTGGTCGCGCGGCGCAGGACGGTGGCGTCGAAGGTGCCGCCGCCGAGGTCGTAGACGACGACGCCGGAACCCTGCGGGATGGGAGTGTGGAGGGTCTCGACGAAGTAGGAGGCGGCGGCGACGGGTTCGGCGACGAGGTCGACGGTGCCGAGTCCGGCGGCGGAGGCGGCGTCGGCGACGACGTGTCGGCGCGTGGGGCCCCAGGCGGCGGGGACGGTGACGGTGACCGGGCCGAGCGAGCCGAGGGTCTGGGTGCATTCGCGGGCGACGCGGGACAGCACGGCGGCGATCACGCTGGTGACGGGGATTTCGGTGTCGCCGAGGAGGATCTGGGCGTCGTCGATGCGCCGTTTGGGGTTGGGTTCGAAGCGTTCGGGTTTGCGGCGGCCGGAGTGGACGGCGTCGGTGCCGACGACGGGTCCGCCCTCGTCGTTCATGAACACCGCGGAGGGCAGTTGCG
The DNA here is from genome assembly GCA_963740955.1 of uncultured Actinomycetota bacterium. Lineage (GTDB taxonomy): Bacteria > Actinomycetota > Actinomycetes > Mycobacteriales > Micromonosporaceae > Glycomyces. The sequence goes on along the minus strand of CAVUGC010000017.1, from coordinate 309,958 downwards.
GTGAGCCGTCGAACAGTTGCTGGTGGACGCGTCCGTCGGCGCGGCGGATGGTGGCGACGGTGTGCGAGGTGCCGAAGTCGACACTGATCGACGCGGGTCGAGGGCTGGAGAAGGACATGCCGCAACTCTAGTGACCGCGGTCCAGCGCCTGTGGGGCCGGGAACTGCCCCGGAGGAAGAAAGCCGGGTCGGTGCCGATGGGTGCCAACGCGTTCAGCGGCCCGGCGGGTCCCGTCGAGAGCACCCCTGTCGATCGACTTGGCTCGATCGTGGAAATTGCATACGTTCGGACCCGGTTTTCCGGAAGAAGCGCCGATGCGGCCACTGGCACCGGCGCTGTCCAATGGAGGCATGAACGCCTACATCACCGCCGCCGGCGCGTACCTCCCCGGTCCCCCGGTCGGCAACGACGAGATCGCCGCTCGCCTGGGCGGGGTCGACGAGCGCGGCGACCGGATACGCCGCCGCATCCTGGCCGCCAACGGGATCACCAAGCGCCACTATGCCCTCGACGCTCAAGGCCGGACGACCGAGCTCAACGAGGAACTGGCCGCGAACGCGCTCAATGCCGCGCTGGGCGACCGCGGTCTGGGCGCGGCCGATCTGGACATGCTCGCGACCGCGACCACGCAAGGGGATCTGCTGGTGCCCGGTTTCGCGTCGATGGTGCACGGGCGCTTGGGCGGCGGGCCCATGCAGGTGCTCTCGGCGGCAGGGGTCTGCGCCTCGAGCCTGGCCGCGCTGGATGCGGCCGTCGCCAAGGTGCGCCTCGGAGACCGGCGCCGCGCGGCCGTCGTCGGCAGTGAACTGTCGAGCCGGTGGCTGCGCGGCAGCCGCTTCAACGGCGGCGGAGACGTCGACGCGCAATTCCTGCGGTGGATGCTGTCCGACGGCGCCGGAGCCGTACTGGTGGAGGCGCGGCCGCGCCCGGACCGGTCCTCCCTGCGGGTGGACTGGGTCCGGACCGTCTCGCTGGCCCATGAACATGCGGTGTGCATGCGGGCCGGGATGGGCGAGGGCGCCGCCCCCGTCGCGGGACGCACCTGGCAGGACATGGGCAGTGCCGCCGCGGCCGAACAGGCCGGGATGATGCTGCTGCGCCAGGACACGAGCGCGCTCGCGGCCCTCGCCGATGCCGGGCTCCGCGAGTTCCAGGCGCTCACCCGCGATGGGCTCGTCGATCTCGGGAAGCTCGACCACGTGCTGTGCCACTACTCCACGAACGCCTTCCGCGACATCGTCTTCGACCGGTTGGCCGCCGCGGGAGCGGACATCGACACCGGACGGTGGTTCTCGAACCTGGAGACGCGCGGGAACACCGGTGCGGCCTCGATCTTCATCGCTTTGGAGGAGTGCTGGCGGACCGGGCGGTTCGAACCCGGGCAGACCGTGCTGCTGGCCGTCCCCGAATCGGGCCGGTTCTCGTTCGCGTTCGCGCATCTGACCTGTGTGGACGCCGAATCCCCCGAGCCGGCGTCTGCCCACGCGACCGCGCCCGCCACCATGACTCCCGTTGCACCGCAGTCGGGAAGCATCCACGACCGCTTGGACGCGGTGTGGCAGGAGTTCGAGCAGCGCCTCGACCAGGTCCCGGTGATGCGCCGCCTGAGTGAGGGCGCCGCCACCATCGAGGACTACCGGCGGCTCCTGTTCAACCTGCGCCAGCAGGTCGCGGACGGGGCCCGCTGGATCTCCCGCGCCGCCTCGAACTTCTCCGTCGACCTGTTCGACCTGCGCAGCGCCGCGATCGGCCACGCCGCCGAGGAGCACCGCGACTTCATGATGATCGAACGCGACTACGCCGCCTGCGGCGGGCTCGCTCGACGACATCCGCTCCGGCGAGAAGAACATCGGCTCGGAGGCGCTGTCGGCGTTCATGTTCCACACCGCGAGCCAGCCCGACCCGATCGGCCTGCTCGGCGCGATGTTCATCATCGAAGGGCTCGGCACCGGCAAGGCCTCCGGCTGGGCCGCGCGCTTCAAGGAGACCCTCGGACTGCGCGACGACCAGGTGAGCTTCCTCGCCTACCACGGCGAAGCCGACGACGACCACTTCGCGAAGCTCCAGGCCATCCTCGCCTCGCCGCGCATCGACGCCGCGGCCGCCGACGCGATCGTCAAGACCGCCAAGGTCGTCGCCCGCCTCTACGCGCTCCAGCTCGAGGAACTCGACCATGTCTGAAGGGCGCCGACGCAGCCGCTCCCGACCCTCCCATGTGGGACGCGATGGTCGCCGACCCCGCCATGCCGCTCGAACCCGAGCGTCGCCCGCATGGTCACCGACGACCAGCGGCAGTGGACCCGCACCTGGCTCTACCCGGTCATGCGGCCCATCTCGCGGGTGCTCGCGCTCCTCATCGTCGCCCTCAAACGCCTGACGCCGGTGCGCTGGACCGCGCACCGGCTCATGGACCGGCTCTGCCTGTGGTTCCTGCGCCGCTTCGTCTCCCCGCTCGCGGTCGAACTCCTCATCCGCCACTTCGTGATCGAGACGAACCTGCTCAACTTCATCGTCCGCAACACCGCCACCGGCATCGAACCGGTCGCCCTGCGGCCGGTGAACCTCGCCGGCCTCGGCGACCGGGCCGTGATCGAGCACGACATCAACGTCTACGAGGTCCTCGCAGCGCTCGACATGACACCGGCGGGCCCGCTCGACTTCTCGGACCTCGACATGCCCGCGCTGGACCCCGAGCCGCACCGGTTCCGGCTGCTTGCGCCTGGACATCCAGACGGCCCTGTGCCTGATGAACCTCCCGTTCGCCGCGTGCCTGACACCCGACGAGTACCGCCGGGCCGTCCACTCCATGCGATTCGACGACTCGATCCTGTCGATCCTCGCCGAATCACCGGCGACCCCGACGTTCCTGCGCTGGTGCAACGGCGACCTCTCCATCCGCGCCGACTCCAACACCGACGTCCCGCACGCCGTCTACCGCCACGCCGTCGTCTGCGAATACGCCCATGCCCACCTGGTCCGACTCGCACGGCAGGATACTGATCACCACCGGTCTGTCCGGTTCCCGACAGTTCCGTCCCTTTGGCGTCAAGAAGCCGTCAAGAACGTTGACGCTGCGTCGCCAGCGGTGGTGCGCTTGAGACATCAACGGTTCTCTACCGGAGGTGGATGATGGAGCGAACGCCCTCGACCCCGTACTCCCGCATCGGCGGTCTGGCCGCCCTCGGCGGCTCGGTGCTGACGGTCGGTTCGATGTTCATGCCCTGGCTCGACACCGCTGGAGGCGGCTCGGTCGACTTCTGGCACCTCACGGGCGTCGAAGGCGTCCAGCCCGACACCCGCACCTACTTCCTGACCCTCGGGCTCATGCTGCTGCTCGTCATGTGGTGCTCCCTGTACTTCGCGCTGCGCACGCACGAGACCCGGATGGTCTGGGCCTTCGGCGGCTTCACGGGCGCGATGGTCCTGTACGGCGGCGACCTGCGCATCAGCGAGGACCTCCCGGCGGGATCCCTCGGCGCGGGCGAGGTCGCGGCCTCCATCGGGCTGCTGCTGCTCGCCGCGGGATGCGTGATGGCGCTGGCCGCCAACATCCCGGAGCCGGTCCCGGTTCACCACCGGACCGGCAAGGCCTCGCTCTAGTCCGAGTCGGCTTCGTAGGCGATCCGGATGAGCGCCTTGAAGACCTCGATGTCGACGTCGTCGAGGTACTTGAGGTACAGGCAGCCCTTGCCGGTCGTGTACGTGCCGAGCCGGTCGAACAGGTCCTTGTCCTCGATGTCCTCGGCGCCCGGCCCGTAGCGGCGGATGAGCCCGTACAGGACCAGCGCGGAGGCGCGCGCGGCGAAGCCCACCTTCACCGTGTCGCCTTCGCGACCTGTCTCGTACCGGTAGTGGTAGGTGCCGAACCCGATGATCCCGCCGGGCCATACCGCGGGCTCCTCGCCGGTCACCTCGCGCATGAGGGCGACCAGGCGGCCCGCGTCGGCCTTGCGCCGTTCGACCTTCACCCGCTCGAACTGCGCTTCCAGCTCCGCTTGCGTCGTCACGCTTCCGATCGTAGGCCGCTCGGGCAGGCAGACGCTCAGTTCAGAGCTGAAACCAATCCAGCACTGTCGTCGGCTAGGCGCTGTCGTTGGCTAGGCACTGTCGCGGATCACCAGTTCGGTCGGGAGCACCACCGGTTCCACCTCTTCGTCCTCCAGGAGGGCGAGGAGCAGGCGGACCGTCTCCTCGGCCACCTTCGCGAGCGGCTGGCGGACGGTGGTCAGGGCCGGGCGGGTCGCCGAGGCGATCGCCGAGTCGTCGAAGCCGCCCACGGCCACGTCCTCGGGGACGCGGCGCCCGGCCGCGTGCAGCGCCTGGAGCGCCCCCGCGGCCATGAGGTCGGAGGCCACGAAGACCGCGTCGAGCTCCGGGACGTTCTGCAGCAGCTTGTTCATGGCGGCCTCGCCGCCGGCCTGCGTGTAGTCGCCGTGCACGATCATCTGCTTGCCGGCCTTGCGGCCGAGCACGCTGGTGAAACCCTCCAGGCGGAGCGAACCGCCGGGCGTGTCGAGCGGGCCGGTGATCATGCCGATCTTCCTGCGGCCCTGCTCGACCAGGTACTCGGCCATCGCGCGGGCGCCGCCGCGCTCGTCGGCCGCGGCGTACGGGATCACCGATTCGCGCCCGAGGACCGCGCCCTGGGCCACGGCGGGCACCCCGGCCCGCTCGATCTCGTCGAGCAGCGGGTCCCCCGCGTGCGTCGAGATGAGCAGCGCCCCGTCGGCGTGGCCGCCGCGCAGGTAGCGGGCCACCCGGTCGCGGCCGCCGTCGTCCCCGGCGATCATGAGCACCAGCGACATGTCGCGGTCGGCGAGCTGGTTCGTCGCCACGCGCATGAGCACCGAGAAGTTCGGGTCCTCGAACAGGCGCTCCTGCGGTTCGGACAGCACCATGACGATGGAGCCGGTCCGGCTCGTCACGAGGCTCCTCGCGGCCCGGTTCACGACGTAGCCGGTCTCGGCGACCGCGCGCCGCACCGCCGTCTCCGCCGACAGCGAGACGTTCGCCTTGCCGTTGAGGACACGGGAGACCGTGCCGCGCGAGACCCCCGCGGCATCCGCCACGTCATGGATCGTCGGTCGTTTCCGTGCCAAGTTGCTCAGCTCTCCCTTGTGTCTCACTCGATTATCGCTCCCGCCGGGCCGCGGCCGGGGCCGCGGCCCGGCGACAGGTCGCCTGGGGTGCGAAGAGGCCGCCCAAGGGGACGGCGGCCTCCCCGCAGTTCGCACGCGACGCGTTCACGCGTCGCCGTTCCATCGCGCCGGCATCAGCCGCCGCCCAGGGCCCGCAGCGACGGCAGAGCGTTGCCGTCGAAGTCGAACAGCCCCTGGTTCGCCCACGAGTTGCCGGCCTCGTCCACGACGTCGTCGCCGTACTCCATGCCGGCCCGCGAGGCCCAGGTCGTGCCGTCGACCGGGAGCCACGCGGGCTCCCAGTAGACGATGCCGAGGCCGCGGCCCTCCGGCACGGCCGCCACGGTCGCGTACAGGTCGCGCAGGAAGTCGCCCTGCCCGGCCGGGGAGGCCGGGTAGCCGCCGGTCTCGGCCATCTCGATGCTGAAGACCTGGTGGTGGCCGGCGGGGTGCTCCCCCGTCCACGCGTAGGCGGTCTCGACCACCACGAGGTCCTTGCCGTACCGGGCGGCGATGTCGTTCAGGTTCGCGCCGAGGTCCTTCAAGGTCCCGTGCCAGTACGGGTAGTAGGAGAGCCCGATGACGTCGAAGTCCAGGCCGCGCTCGGTCACGCGATCGAACCAGCCGCGGTAGAGCTCGTTCGCGCCGCCGAAGTCGAGGTGGATCATCACCCGCGCGTCGCCCGACTCGCGGACGGCCGCCACCCCCGCCTTGAGCAGGCCCGTGAGCCGGTCGTAGGCCGCCTCGTCCTCGCCGTCGAAGCGCCGCTGGGCGTCGAGGAACTTCGGGGTCTTCCCCTCGGGCCAGAGCATCCCGTTGGTGATCTCGTTGCCCACCTGCACCATGTCCGGGGCGGCGCCGGCCGCGGCCAGCGCGGCGAGCACCTCCGCGGTCCAGTCGTGCACGCGCGCTTCGAGTTCGGCGCCCTTGAGGCCGCGCCACGCCTTCGGCGTGGACTGCTTATTCGGGTCGGTCCAGAAGTCGGAGTAGTGCAGGTCGAGGAGGACCGCCTGGCCCGCCGCCTTGGCGCGGCGGGCCAGCGCGATCGTCGTCTCAAGGTCGTTGGTGCCGCCCATGTACGGCTCGCCGTTCTCGTCGCGCGGATCGACCCACAGGCGCAGGCGGATCCAGTTGACGCCGTTCGCGGCCAGAAGCGCGAAGAGGTCGCTCTCGGTGCCGTCGGCGCGGAAGACCGCGCCGCGCTGTTCGATCTCGGCGGTCATCGAGACGTCGGCACCCCGGATGGGCAGCATGGTCACCCTTTCTCGGCGCCGGCGCTCGCGCCGGTCACCAGGTAGCGCTGGAGGACGATGTAGAGGATGGTGATCGGGACCGCGAGGACGACCGCGCCGGCGGCGAAGGTCGTGAACGCGTTCTGGTAGACGTCCTCGATCATGGCGAACAGGCCGAGCGCGACGGTCTGCTTCTCGGGGCTCTGCAGCAGCAGGGCCGGGAGGATGAAGTCCATCCACGGCATCGTGAACTGCGTGATCGCCACGAAGGTGAGCATCGGGCGCATGAGCGGCAGGATGATCCTGACGAAGATGGTCCAGCGGCTGGCGCCGTCGAGGGCGGCGGCCTCGTCGAGGCTGCCGGGCAGGTTGTCGGTGTAGCCCTTCATCAGCCAGGTGTTGTACGGGAGGGCGGCGGCGATGCTCACCAACGCGAGGCCGGTGAGGGAGTCGAGCAGCCCGAAGTTGAGGAACAGCATGTACACGGCGATGGCGGTGAGGAAGGTCGGGAACATCTGGAGGATGAGGATCCCCAGGAGCCCGGCTTTGCGGCCCCGGAACCTGATGCGGGAGAACACGTAGCCGCAGAGGGCCGACAGGACGACCGAGCCGATCATGTTGATCGTGGCGACGTACAGCGAGTTGAGGTACCAGCGGCCGTAGTCGGTCTCGGTGAACAGCGAGATGTAGTGGTCGAGGGTGGCGTCGTCCGGGATGGGGCTGGCGTTGGCCAGGCCGGTGCCGGGGCTGAAGGAGGCGCCGACGATCCACAGGAGCGGGAAGATGACGATGACGGCGACGACCAGCAGTTCCAGGTGGAGGAACGCGCTGGCGACGCGTTCGCTCCTGGGTTGGGTGTGGCGGCGGCGCCTGGCGTCGCGGGCGCGCCGGGCCGGGTCGGCCGGCGGGGTGACGAGGGTCTGTTGTGCGCTCATGTGATCACAGCTCCCGAATCGCCTTGGAGCGGTTGAGGTTCCACACCGAGATGGTGCCGACGATGACGAAGATCAGCATGCTCATGACCGCGCCGATGTTGTAGAGGCGGTTGTCCAGGGTGAGGTTGAACAGCCAGGTGATGAGCAGGTCGGTGCTGCCGGCGAACCGGTAGTCGGCGTTGTCGGGGCCGCCTTGGGTGAGGAAGTAGATGACGCCGAAGTTGTTGAAGTTGGAGACGAACGCGAGGATCAGCAGGGGTGCGACGGTGCGGTGCACCACCGGGAAGGTGATGTGCCGCAGCTGCTGGAGGGGTCCGGCGCCGTCCATGCGGGCGGCTTCGTAGTAGCTGTCGGGGATGTTGGTGAGCACGCCGCCGACGAGGGCCATGAAGAACGGGAAGCCGAGCCAGAGGTTCACCAGGAGCGCGACGGTGCGGGCGAGGTTGGGGTGGGACGGGTCGGTGAACCAGTAGACGCGTTCGTCGGTGATGCCGACGTCGACGAGCCATTGGCTGATGGGCCCGAACTGGCCGTTGAACATCGAGCGGAACACGAGGGCCGAGACGATGCCGGGGACGGCCCAGGGCAGGAGGAAGACCGAGCGCCACACGCGCGGGAACTTGACCTTCTTGTTGGCGAGGAGCACCGCTTGGAGGAAGCCGGCGGCGTAGGTGGAGGCGGTGGCGATGATGGCCCAGACGAAGGTCCAGCCGAGGACGCCGATGAAGGTGGCGGTCCAGGAGGGGACGGCGAAGATGGTCGCGAAGTTCTCGAAGCCGACCCAGTGGATGAGGTTCTTCGGCGGGAGGTTGTCGCGGTTGTAGTCGGTGAAGGCGACGAGGATGCCGAAGAGCACGGGCAGGACCGACATGAAGACGATCAGGACGAGGCTCGGGGAGAGCACGATGTAGGCGAAGGCGCCGTCCCAGATCCGCCTGAAGTACTGGCGGGAGGTCTCGGTGCGGCCTCCGGCGTTGATCCGATTGCGGTATTGGAGCGCGTCTCGGATGCTCCAGATCCACATGATCGCCAGGAGGGCGAGGGCGAGGAGGGCGATGAGGCCGTTGGCCATGAGGACGATCGAGTTGTCGCCGTCGGTGAGGCCGGTGACGGTCATCTGGCGCGGTTGGGTGCCGAGGGTGAACAGGCCCCACAGGCCTTTGACGAAGAAGCCGCCGTTGCCGCGCGCGTCGTAGTCCATGCCGGCGTAGTAGTTGCCGGTCCCGATCTCCCAGCCGATGAGGGCGGCGAAGAACGACGAAGAAGAAGGCGGCTTTGCCCGCCTGGCGATTGATCAGTTGGCCGGCCCCCCACACCAGTGCCGAGGCGATGCCCGGCACCGGCGTGGGGAGCCCGCTGCTCTTCTGAGCGGTGCTCATCAGCGTGGCAGTCCTTTAGAGTCCGGCGAGTTCGTCGTAACCGGCGACGGCGGCCGTCTGGGCGTCGGCCGTCGCGGAGAGGTCGTCCCAGCACGGCGACGGTCATCTCGTTGGCGGTCGACCAGAAGTACTCGGGGAGCTGCGGGAACAGGTCGGCCTGCGAGGACTGGGCGACGATGCCGGCCACGTGCGGGTCTTCGGCGAGGCCCGCGATGCTGCCGAGGAGGTCGGCGTTGAGGGCCGGGATCTGGCCGGTGGTGGCGTAGACGGCGGCGGCGCCGGCGTCGGAGGCCATGAAGTTGGCGAAGACGCGGGCGGCGGCCGGGTACTTGGTGTAGCCCGAGACGGCGATGACGTGCATGCCCGCGAAGGAGGAGGCCGGGTCGCCGGAGTCGCCGGCGGGGATGGTGGTCACGCCGTATTCGAAGCCGTTGTCGGCGGCGCCGGTGTCGAAGGCGGAGAAGGCCCACGGGCCGGTGATGATGTACGGCGTGTTGCCCGCGGCGAACTCGGCTTCGACGGTCTCGGGGGTGGCGTCGGCGCTGGGGACGTTCCAGATCTCGCGCAGGCCCTTGTAGTACTCGAGGGCCTCGGCGAGCGCCGGGTCGTCGAAGCCGGGCTCGTTCACGTCGCCGTCGGGGTAGGCCTGCCAGCCCATGGAGGACAGGACGGAGTAGGAGTAGTAGATCTCGCCGGGGACCCAGCGGATCGTCCACTTGTTGGCGGAGGGGTCGTTGTAGGTGGCGGCGAGGGTCTTGACGTCTTCCCAGGTGGCGGCGGGCTCGTCGGAGCCGTTCAGTTCGGCCAGGAGGGTCTTGTTGTACATGAGGGCGATCGACTCGGTGGTGACGGGGACGGCGTACATCTGGCCGTCCTCGCCGGAGACGACGCCGGTGAAGGTGTCGCTCATGCGGCCTTTGAGGACGTTCTCGTATTCGCCGAGGGGCGCGGCGGTACCTTCCTCGATGGCGCGGGCGATCTGGTCGTAGAAGGTCATGAAGACGTCGCCGCCGTTGCCGGCCTCACCGGCGAGGGACATCTCGGCGACCGCGTCGTTCTGGGCGACGAGCTCGTATTCGAACTTGATGTCGGGGTAGACGTCCTTGAACGCGGTCTGGAAGGCCGCGATCTGGGCGGTGGCGAGGTCCTCGTTCTCGAACCAGAGCTTGAGCGGGACCTTGCCGGAGGCGATGTCCTCTTCGATGACGTACTGCTGGGCGTCCGCGTCCCATTCGAGGGTGTCGCCGGCGGTCTCCTCTTCCTCGGGGCCGCCGCAGGCGGCGAGGGTCCCGGCCGCGGCGACGCCGCCGCCGAGGGCGAGGAGGTTCCGCCGGTTCATGGGGGGTCCCGCGATAGCACCTTTGCTGCGCATGTCAAGTCCTTGTCTCGGTGGTGAGGGCGTCCGGTCGGTGCTGGGGCGTTTGAAGCGCACCACCGGACTGTGAACGTTTACACGAATCTAGCGACTCAGGACTCACTTAGCAACCAAGTTTTATCCGCATTGTCTGCTTTTGCAGCAAAGATTCTTCATGAAACGATCACAATTTTGAAACAACGCTCGACAGATCCTCAGGTTGCGTGAGCGCCAGGCGTGGAGTACTGTGCACGTTCACAGGCATTTGTGCAAGGAACCTCACAGGAGACGCGGTGCAGACCATTCGCTACGGAGGCGACTACAACCCCGAACAGTGGCCCGAGGAGATCTGGCACGAAGACGTCCGGCTCATGCGAGAGGCCGGCGTGAACCTCGTGAGCCTCGGGATCTTCAACTGGGGCATCATCGAACCCGCCCCCGGCGAGTACGACTGGACCGGGCTCGACGAGATCATCGCTCTGCTGCACGCGAACGGCATCGGCGTCGACCTGGGCACCCCCACGTCGGCCCCGCCCTCTTGGCTGCGCCGCGCCCACCCCGAGATCCGCCTCGTGGACTTCGAAGGCCGCACGATGGCCTCGGGTTCGCGACACGGCCTCTGCCCCTCGCACCCCGTCTACAACGACGCGTGCGCCTCCATCGTGGAGCAGCTCGCGGCCCGCTACGGCGCCCACCCGGCCGTGGAGATGTGGCACCTGCACAACGAGTACGGCTGGGCGAACGTCCAGTGCTACTGCGAGGTCTCCGCCGCGCATTTCCGGCGCTGGCTGGCCGAGAAGTACGGCGATGTGGACCGGCTCAACGCGTCGTGGGGCACGGCCTTCTGGGGCCTGGTGTACCGCGACTTCGACCAGATCGAGGCGCCCTCGGTCGCCCCGCCGGGGGTCAACCCGGCGCTCCAGCTCGACTGGATGCGGTTCTCGAACGACGCGCACATCGCGAACTACCGGCTCCAGCGCGAGATCATCGCCCGGCACTCCGAGGCCCCCGCGACCACGAACTTCATGGTGCCCAACTGCAAGGACATGGACTACTTCCGCTGGGCCGAGCACGTGGACGTCGTCTCGAACAACCACTACCTCATCGCCGAGCGCGCCGAGCACGAGATCGAGCTCTCGATGAGCGCCGACCTCACCCGCGCGGTCGCGAACGGCCCGTGGATGGTCATGGAGCACTCGACGTCGGCCGTGAACTGGCAGCCGCGCAACATCGCCAAGACCCCCGGTGAACTGCGCCGGAACTCCTTGGCCCACGTGGCGCGCGGCGCCGACGGGCTCATGTTCTTCCAGTGGCGGGCCTCCCGGGCCGGGGCCGAGAAGTTCCACTCCGCGATGCTCCCCCACGGCGGCACCGACACCCAGGTGTGGCGCGACGTCGTGGCCCTCGGCAGCGACCTGAAGCGGCTCGCCGCCGTGGTCGGATCCGACGTGACCGCCGAGGTCGCGGTCCTGTGGGACTGGGAGTCCTGGTGGGCCCTCGAACTCGAATGGCGGCCCTCGGTCGAGCTCCAGTTCCGCGAACGCGTCGAGGCCTACTACGCCTCGCTGTGGAAGCAGCACGTCACGGTCGACTTCGCCCACCCCGAGGCCGATCTCGGACGCTACAAGGCGGTCATCGCGCCCTCCTCGTACCTGCTCACCGCCGCGGCCGCGAAGAACCTGCGCGGCTATGTCGGAAGGCGGCGGGCATCTGCTCGTCTCCTACTTCTCCGGCATCGTCGACGAGCACGACACCGTCCATCCCGGAGCGCACGCGTCGGCGCTGCGGGAGACGCTCGGCCTGTGGGTCGAGGAGTTCCACCCGGTGCACGAGGGCACCCGGCTCGCCCTCACCTCGGGTGCGAGCGGCCGCATCTGGTCCGAGCACGTGCGCCTCGACGGCGCCGAGTCCGTGGCCGAATTCGCCGAAGGCCCCGACGCGGGCCGCCCGGCGCTCACCCGCCACCGGGTCGGCTCCGGCACCGCGTGGTACACCGCGACGGCCCTGGACGACGCCACCGGCCTGCGCGAACTCCTCGCCGAAGTGCTCGACGCGGCCGGAGTCGAACGGCCACAGGGCCTGCCCGACGGCCTCGAAGCGGTCCGCCGCGGCCCCTTGAATTTCCTGATCAACCACACCGATCAGGACCTGCACGTCCCGGACCTCCGGGGCACTGACGCCCTCACCGGCGCCGCCTACGCAGACGGCGTCCCGGTACCCGCCGGAGAGGTCGTCGTCCTCGCGCACGCGGGGAACTGAACCCTTCCGCGGCCCGCGGGGCCGCCACCCCCATCACAAGGCTCTACCTTCTCAAGGCTCTACCTTCTCAAGGCTCTACCTTCTCAAGGAAGTGATATCGCAATGAAGCGAAGAACTGCCCTCACCACCGCCGTCGCGGCCCTCGCCGCGCCGGCCCTGGCACTCGGCGCCGCCGAGTCGGCCCAGGCCCAGACCGCGTTCGCGCGCGGCGCCGACATCTCCAGCCTCGCCAAGTCCGAAGCCAAGGGCGGCGTGTACATGTGGGCCGACGGCTGGCAGGAGGACGCGATCTGGATCCTCCAGAAGAGCGGCGTCAACTGGATCCGCCTGAAGGTCTGGGTCAACCCCGCCGACGGCTTCAATAACAAGACCCACGTCGTGAACGTCGCCAAGCGCGCCCGCGCGGCCGGGATGAACGTGCTCGTCGACTTCCACTACACCGACACCTGGGCCGACCCCGGCACCCAGACCAAACCCGCCGCGTGGGCGAACTACAGTGTCGCGCAGTTGAAGACCGCGATCTACAACCACACCGCGGACGTCCTGGGCGCCATGGTGTCTGCGGGTGCGGCCCCGCAGATGGTCCAGGTCGGCAACGAACTCAACGGCGGGATGCTGTGGCCCACCGGCCGCTACGACCAGCTCGACAACCTCGCGCAGTTCCTGATCTCGGGCGTCAACGCCGTCCGCGCGACCGTGCCGGCCGCGAAGGTCATGCTGCACCTCGCCGAGGGCGGCAACAACTCGGTGTTCCGCTGGTTCTTCGACGAGATGAAGGCCCGCGGCGTCACGTGGGACGCCATCGGCGCCTCGTACTACCCGTACTGGCACGGCTCGCTCTCGGGCCTCCAGTCCAACCTCAACGACATGGCTTCGCGCTACGGCAAACCGGTGTACGTGGTCGAGACCGCGTACCCGTTCAACCCCGGGGACCGGGACGGCTTCGGCAACATCATCAGCGCCGCGACCCCCGTCTCCGGCTACCCGGCCAGCTACACGGGCCAGTCCAACATGCTCACGGCGATCGCCAACGTCGTGAAGGCCGTGCCGAACGGCCGGGGCGCGGGCGTGTTCTGGTGGGAGGCCACCTGGACGGCGGTGGCGGGCAACGGCTGGGACCCGTACGACCCGAACAGCAAGAACGGCTGGGAGAACCAGGCCCTGTTCGACTTCGCGTGGAAGGCCACCCCGGCGCTGAAGACGCTCGGCACCCTGTAGGACGACGACCCAGCGGCGGGTCGGCCCCGCGACGCACCGGGCCCGGCTCGCCGATCCCCGACCCCTCGACGAAAGCGAATCCCATGAAGCGCAGAACCGCCATTACCGCCACCGGAGCCGGCGTCCTCGGCCTCGGCGCGGCCGCCGCCGCTGCCCCCGCCGTGGCCGAAGCGCTCGGCGACGAGTCGCGCCGCCCCTCCAAGAGCGGTTTCGTCCGCGGCGCCGACATCTCGGGCCTGATCAAGAACGAGGACTACGGCGCGGTCTACCGCCGCGCCGACGGCACCCGCCGCGACGCGGTGAAGATCCTCGCCGAGAACGGCGTCAACTGCATCCGCGCCAAGGTCTGGGTCGACCCCGCCGACGGCTACAACACCAAGACCCAGGTGGTCGAACTCGGCAAGCGCGCCAAGCGTGCCGGGATGGACCTCCTGGTCGACTTCCACTACTCGGACGCGTGGGCCGACCCGGGCAAGCAGTACAAGCCCGCGGCCTGGGCCGACCTGGACTTCGCCGACCTCAAGACCGCGGTGTACGACCACACCGCGGAGGTGCTCGGCGCGCTGAAGCAGGCCGGCGTCAAGCCCGGCCTCGTGCAGATCGGCAACGAGACCAACGGCGGGCTCATCTGGCCTGACGGCCGCTGGGACCAGTTGGAGCAGATGGCCGAGCTCCTGACCGCCGGATGCGACGCGGTGGCCGACGTATTCCCCAAGGCGCAGAGGATCCTGCACCTGGCCGAGGGCGGCGACAGCGGCGCGTTCCAGTGGTTCTTCGACAACGCCGTGGCGAACGGCGTGCCGTTCGACGCGATCGGCGCCTCGTACTACCCGTATTGGCACGGTGAGCTCTCCGGGCTCGCCGCGAACCTGAACGATCTGGCCACCCGGTACGGCAAGCCGATCTACGTGGTCGAGACGGCCTACCCGTTCACCACCGGGGACGCCGACGGGTTCGCGAACATCATGACCGACCCCGAGCCGGTCGCCGGATTCCCCTCGAGCCCGGAGAACCAGTCGCACTGGCTCGAGGAGATCGCGGCCGTGGTGAGAGCCGTGCCGGACGGCCTCGGCAAGGGCGTGTTCTGGTGGGAGGCCACCTGGACCGGCGTCGCGGGCGCCGGCTGGGACCCGGCCGACCCGGCCAGCGGGAACGGCTGGGAGAACCAGGCCCTGTTCGACTTCGACGGCAAGGCGCTCCCGGGTCTGCGGACCCTGGGCGAGCTCTAGGCAGACCCTCGAACACCCCGGGCGGCACGGTCGCCCGGGGTGTTCGGCGTGACCGGATCGTTCCGCATCGAGACGCGATCGTGTCTGGGCGAGGCACTTCCCGGACGCGAGTATTGACCGCATGAGAACCGCACTCTTCGTCATCGACGTCCAGGAATCCTTCCGCCAGCGCCCGATCTGGGCGGCCATCTCCAACCCCGACATCGTCGAGCGGATCGACCCGCTCGTCGAGACCGCCCGCGCCAACGGCGACCTGGTGGTGTGGGTGCGCCACGCCGAACCGGGCACCGGCAACGTGTTCGACCCCGCCAGCGGCTTACGTCGAATACCTGCCCGGGCTCAAACCCCTTGCGGGCGAACCGGAGCTGATCAAGACCGCGCACAACGTCTTCACCACTACGAACGCGCAGCAGCTCTTGACGCAGCACGGGGTCGGCGAGGTCGCGGTGACCGGCATCCGCACCGAGCAGTGCTGCGAGACGACCGCCCGGGTCGCTTCGGACCTGGGCTACCGGACCGTGTTCGTCACCGACGCGACCGCGACCAACCCGATCGAGCACCGTGACGCGCCGGCGGGACGGAGCTTGGAGGAGATCCTCGCCGATCCGCGCACGCTCGGGACCGATGCGGTCATCGAACGCACCGAATACGCGCTGTCGGGGCGTTTCGCGACCGTGACCGGGGTCGACGCCCTGGTGCGGCAGTGGCAGGATCGGTCCTCCGAAGCGACGGTAGGAGAGGAGCGCAGTGCCCGAGGTCGTCTTCCTTCTGGTGCCGAAGCTGCACCTGCTCGATCTGGCCGGTGCGGCGCAGGTCTTCTCCACTGCCGTCGACCTGCTGGCGGAGGACGGCGGGACGACCGCGGCCTACCGCCTGCACTTCGTCGCCGAGGACCCGGAAGTGACGACGGCCCAAGGCCTTCCGCTGCGGGCGTCGACCGGATGGCCCGAGCTCGGCGCCGACGACCTGGTCCTGATCCCGGGCTGGCGCTCCCCGGGAACGGCGGGCGGCCCGAAGCTTTCGGACGCGCAGGTGGGGCACTTGTTGCGCCACCACCGCGGGGGCGGCACGATCGCGAGCGTCTGCTCGGGCGCGTTCGCGATCGGGCAGGCCGGGCTCCTCGACGGACGGCGGTGCACCACGCACCACGACCTGCAGGAGGAACTGGCGCGGCGCTTCCCGCGGGCGACGGTGATACGGGATGTCCTCTACACGGAGGACCGTCGTGTCGTCACGTCCGCGGGCATCGCCAGCGGGATCGACCTGGCGCTGCATCTGGTGGCGGTCCGGCACGGGCCGGCCGTGGCGGCCAAGGTCGCGCGGAACATGGTGGTCTTCGCGCGCCGCAACGGCGACGAACCGCAGTCGAGCGCGATGCTGCGCCACCGCTCGCACCTGTCGGACACGGTGCACCGCATCCAGGACCGCATCGACACCCATTTCACCGACGCGCTGCCGCTGCCGGACCTCGCGGCCGAGTCGGGGGTCTCGCAGCGGACGCTCACGAGGCTCTTCACCGCGACTATCGGCATGACGCCGCTGCGGTACCAGTCGGTCCTGCGGCTGGAGCGGGCCGAGCACCTCATCGGCCAGGGCGCGACGGTGGAGTCGGCCGCGCGGTCGGTGGGGTTCGCGGACGCGAGGATGCTGCGGCGGCTGCGGGCGGACGCGGCTGGGTGAAGCGGCGACGGATGCGGGGACGGAAGCGGTGACGTGAAGCGGCGAGGGCCCGCGGCCCTCGCCGCCGTATCCGCTAGAAGGGGTAGGGGCCGAACCGGGCCCAGGCCACGAATGCCGTGAGGATCAGGAACACGACGCTGGACCCGATCGTTGACCACTCGCCCTTGCGGGCGTGGTAGATCACGGCCAGGAACATGGTGAGGGCGAGTGCCGCCGCGGCGAGCGGGGTGAGGACGACGGCGATGCCGGTGAGCGCCGGCAGGATCAGTCCGACCCCGCCGAGGAACTCGGCGATGCCGACGAACTTGACCGTGGCCGGCGAGAAGTCGTTCACCCACGGCATTTTCGGGGCGAGCTTCTCCTTCGGCTGGAGCGTCTTGATCACCCCTGCGGCGACGAAGGCGAGGGCGAGCACGCCCTGGAGGATCCAGAGGAACACGTTCATTGGGGGCATCTCCCTGAGAGGTGAGCGGTGGTCCGCCCCGGGGAAGTGGAGCGGCTTATCCGTTTATCCACGCCGAGTCTAGCAACATAAGCGGATAGGGCATTCCACTTGGGTAGGATGTGGGAATGGAACCGAGCCAAGAGTCCTCCGTGTGCAAGCGCGCGCGGCGCTTGCGCAGTGACGCCGAGCAGAACCGCGACCGGATCATCGAGGCGGCCCGGAAGGTCTACCGGCGCGAGGGGCTCAGCGCGTCGATGGCGTGCATCGCCCGCACGGCCGGGGTCGGCATCGCGACGCTGTTCCGCCGGTTCCCCAACCGCATCGAGTTGATCGCGGCGGTCTTCGAGGACGCCATGGAGCGCAACCGGGCGGCCGCGATCGCCGCACGGGACGCGGAGAGCGCCTGGGACGGCTTCCGCGGCTACGTCGAGCAGGTCTGCGGGCTGCAGGCGGACAACCGGGGGTTCGCGGAGGTCCTCACGATGAACTACGGCTCGGCCAAGGATCTCGAACGCCATGCGGCAGGAGGCCTTCGAGGCCTTCACGGATCTGATCGGCCGGGCCAAGCGGGAAGGGCGTCTGCGGGAGGACTTCAGCTCCGAGGACCTCCCGATCCTCCTGATGGCCAACGCCGGCGTGCTGGGAGCGGCCGGCGACGCGTCCGCGGCCGCGTCGAAGCGCCTGGTGGGCCACATGATCAGGGCCTTCTCGGAGAGCGGCTCCGAAGCGCTCCCGCCGGCGCCGACCCCGAGGCAGCTGCTGCGCGGCATGGTCCGCCAGCGCTGGACGGCGCGCGACTGACGGCCGAATCGGTGCCCTGTGACCGGTGATGCGTGACATGCCACCCGCTCCTGCGGTGTCGCACATCGCTCCCGCCATGCAGCACCGGGCGTCATGTCACCGTTGCCGCGGGCGGACCTGCGGCAATAGACTGGCGACGTTTCACCACTCGGACGCAGGCGTACCGACGCGCGCCGAGGCCCCGAGCCGGGTGCGCCCCACCCCGGGCCCGGCCCGTGCACCCCCGCCCGTCTGAAGGCAAGGCCCCCTTGAGAGGAACCGCCCGTGTTCGGCACCGTCGACCTGTGGACTTACGTCGCCGCCACTGTGCTCATCATCCTGCTGCCGGGACCGAACTCGCTGTACGTGCTCTCGGTGGCCTCGCGCAAGGGCCGTCGCGCGGGAGTCGCCGCCGCCGCGGGCGTCTTCTGCGGCGACTCGATGCTGATGGTCGCCTCGGCCGCGGGCCTCGCTTCGATGTTCACCGCCTCGCCGGTGCTGTACAACCTGGTCCGGGGGGCCGGCGTGGCGTATTTGGCGTTTCTCGCGTTCGGCCTCCTGCGCGGTGGTTGGAAGACGTGGCGCGCGGCGCATCGGGGCGATCCGATCGAGGCGAAGACGATCGAGGAGGCCGCCGTGAACGAGCGGCCGTTCCTGCGGGCGCTCATCGCGAGTCTGCTGAACCCCAAGGCGATCCTGTTCTTCGTGGCCTTCTTCGTGCAGTTCGTGGATCCGTCCTACGCCTGGCCGGTGCTCAGCTACGGCGTCCTGTTCGTGATCCTCCAGATCTGCTCGGTGGCCTATCTCTCGATGCTCATCGTCGCCGGCGACGGCCTCGCCCAGACCTTCCGCCGACGCCGCCGCCTCGCCGCGGCGGGCAACGGCCTGGTGGGCGCGGTGATGATCGCCTTCGCGGCGAAGCTCGCCACTGGCTGACCGCGCCGCGGACTGCTGCCCGCTGCCACCCAACGCCAACGCCAACGCCAACGCCAACGCCAACGCCAACGCCAACGCCAACGCCAACAATTGTCGGACCCCCGAGTCACTGTTGAACCGGGGGCACTTGCGATCCGACACACCCGACCTCGGGGGCCGAGTTTCCCCTTGGCGCCACGTGACATGTCACCGGTGGCGCGCCACTGGGCGCTACGGCCAGCGCGGCACTTCCTGGCACGGGTGGAGGTCGTTGTTCCCTTCGGCATGCGAGTTCACTTGCGCCACTTCGGTGCCGAAGACGATGTAATCGTGGAGCGAGGCGCGCAGCTCGTCGTCGGCGGCGAGGCCTTGGGCGCCGACCGCGGCGTCGAAGAGTGCGATGAAGCGGGCGCGCTGCTCGTCGGTGATGTTGAGTCCGCGGTGCGCTTCGAGGAGCGTCGCGAAGCCGCCGAGTTCGTCGGTGTAGCGGCTCGGGCCGCCGAAGACTTCGGCGAGGAACGCCGTCAGGTGGTCGACGTGGTGGGCCGCGCCCGCCCCGAACAGGGGCTGCAGGACCGGGTCGGTGAGGACCGAGGTGTAGAAGGCGTCGACGGCGCGGCGCAGGGCGTCCTCGCCGCCGATCCGCTCGTAGATCGTGGTCGTCTCGGTGTCGGCCATCGGGGTCCTTCCGTGGGGTGCGGACGGAGGCCCTTGGGGTCCAAGGGCTCTCCATACTCGACTCTAACCGGGCCCCAGTGGTGTGTCACATGGCGGCGGGCCGGCCCCGAGTGTGAGGGCCGGCCCGCCGTGGCGGTGCCGCGCTGCGCGCGGCCGCCGGCGGTGACGGTCGCATTGCCGAACCGGTCGGCGACCACGAGTCGACGCGCCGCAGCCGTCGCCGGCGGGCGTTCGCGGAGGTCAGGGCAGGCGGGTTGCGAGAGGCTTCTATGCTGGAAGAGAAGACGAGGCCGGTGGCGCGTGCGGGTATGCGCCACCGGCCTCTTTGCGTCCGCGTCAGGAGTTGTCGAGGCGCGGGATGACGAGTTCCTTGGCGATCAAGCGGACCGCGGCGTAGATCGGGACCGACAGGACGATGCCGACCACGCCGAAGAGCGTGCCGCCCACGAGCACCGCGACGATCGCGGCCAGGTTCGAGACCTTCACCGCGCTGCGCATCACCGTCGGATAGATGACCCAGTTCTCGAGCTGCTGGTAGGCGACGAAGAAGATCGCCGACGCCACGGCCGTCATTGGCGAGACCGCAAGGGCCACAAGAGTGACCACGATCGCCCCGATGGTGGCGCCGATCTGCGGGATGAGGTCGAGGAGGGCCACCAGGAGCGCCAGCAGCGCGCCGTACGGGATGCCCGCGATGGCCATGAAGATCCACGAGGAGATCCCGGCGAGGGCCCCGATGGCGAGCGCGCCGATGAGGTAGGAGCCGATCTGGCGCAGGATGCCCTCGATGATGCGGTCGGTCTGCTCGCGCTGGGAGGCGGCGAAGAGCCGGACCATGCCCTTGCGGAGCTGCATGTAGGAGGCGAGGATGAAGATGGTCAGCAGGATCGTGGTGATCGTCCAGACCAGACCGCCGAAGAAGGAGGCCACGCCGCCCGCGACGCCGCCGAGGGTCTTGGTGACGTTCCCGGGTGTCAGGGCGCCTTCGGCGCGCTGGAGCAGACCGGACTCACCGCCGAACCGCTCGGCGAGCGAGCTGGCCATCAGGGTGTTGTAGTAGTCGGGGGCCTTCTCCACGAACTCGGCGGACTCGCGGGCGATCGCGGGGATGATCGCGGCGATGCCGCCACAGAAGACGATGGCCACGCCGAGGAAGAGGATGACCATCGCCAGCCAGCGGGGCATGCCGCGCTTGGTCATGCCGCCGATGATGCGTTCGAGACCGACGGCGAGGAACGCGGCGACGACCAGGGCCGTGATCAGGGTGCCCAGCTCCTGCACCGCCCACACGAGCGCGGTCACGACGGCCAGGCCGATCCCGAAGAGGAGGCCGGCGGCGAGTGGTGGGGTGTTCGCGAGACTTCTGCGCAAGGGCAATCCGGATTTGTCAGCCATGGGGAATGTCTAGCAGACACCGGGCCGTGCCGAGGTCCGGCACTCGCCGGATGCCCGCTCGGCCTCACCGACGGTGATTCGTGATGGACCTCGCCCGCCGCCGCGCCCTACGGGCCGTGGCATGAAGACCGCATTCCCGAGGGGCCGACCCGCCTGCGGGCGGCCCCTCGCGGCTGGAAACTGAACTGGCGCGTGTTCTGGGACGAGGTCTGCGGCCACTCGCCCCGCTCAACGGGTCATCACGTTCGTGTTGGTGGACAGCGAATCCGCGCGGCGGTCGGACTCGCCCTCGTTGACGAGGCAGCTCTCCGCACGATCACCACCACATCGGACTCGACATACCGCACCTGAGCTCATCCCCCGGTGCGAGCGGACCTGCCCCATGCGCGGTCGCCCATCAGCGACAGCGCCGCCGGAAGCAGCACGCCCCGCACCACCGTCGCGTCGATGAGGATCGCCAGCGCCATGCCCAGGCCGAGCATCTTGTACTCGATCGCCGAGAGCGTCACGAACACCGAGAACACGCCGGTCATGATCAGTGCCGCGCTGGAGACGACGCCGGCGCTGGCGGCGGTGCCGCCGATGATGGCGTCACGGCCCGCGGCTCCGGCGGCGCGGCGTTCGGCGACGCGGGAGAGCACGAAGATGTGGTAGTCCATGCTCAGTCCGAACAGGATGATGAACATGAAGAGCGGGATCCAGCTGACGACGCCGCCGTAGGAGGTGAAGCCGAGGAGGCCTTCGAGATGGCCGTCTTGGAAGACCCAGGCGAGGGCGCCGCAGGCGGCGCCGATCGACAGGAGGTTGAGGGCGATCGAGGCGAGGGGAATGGCCCAGGACCGGAATGTCAAGGCCAGCAGGAGGAAGGCGAGCAGGAGGATGAACGCGATCACGTAGGGGGTGCGTTCGGTGAGCTGCTGCGTGAAGTCGTGCGGGAGTGCGGTCTTGCCGGTGACGGCGATGTCGGCGTTCGTCACGGGTGCGAAGGCGGTGGGGAGGGCGTGGTCGCGGAGGTGGTCGAGGGCGGCGTCGGCTTCGGGGTCGGTCACGGCTCCGGCGAGGGGGACGCGGATGACGACGACCTCGCCGACGGTGTCGGTGGTGATCGGTTCGAGGAGTGCGCCGTCGCTGGCGGCGGCCCGTTCGTGGAGGGTCTCGACGGCGGTGGCGATCGCGGCCGGGTCGAGGGTGCCGTCGCCGGTGGGGGCGATGACGACTCGGGCGGCGGTGGCCGCGCCGGGGAAGTGCTCCTGCATGGCGGTGGCGGCGTCGACGGCGGGTGCGATCCCGGGCGGGAGGCTGGCGGTGACGGCGGCGTCTTGGAGTCGGAGCCCGATGGCGGGGGTGGCGGCGATGAGGAGGATGAGGGCGGCGAGGCCGCCGGTGGCGAGGGGGCGGCGTACGACCTGGGCGGCGACGCGGGCCCAGAATCGCGAGGGTTCGGCTTTGATGCGGCGCTTGCCGAGCCAGGGGATGCGGGCGGCGTCCACACGGTGGCGGAGGGTGGCGAGGAGGGCGGGCAGGAACGTGACCGAGCCGAGCACGGCGAGGCCGACGACGAGGACGGTGCCGAGGGCGAGGCCTTTGAGGACGTCGATGCCGGTGAGGAGCAGGCCGGTCATGCAGACGATGACGGTGAGGCCGGAGGCGGCCACGACGTGGCCGGAGGTGCGGGCGGTGGTGCGCAGGGCCGCGGTCCCGTCTTCGCCTGCGGCGCGTTCTTCTCTGAAGCGGCGCAGGTAGAACAGGGAGTAGTCGATGCCGACGGCCATGCCGATGAGCAGGACGATGGCGGAGGCGGCGCTGTTGAAGGGGACCCAGTGGCCGAGAAGCCCGAGGAGGCCGAAAGCGCCGGCGACGCTGGTGGCGGCGAGGAGGAGCGGGAGCCCGGCGGCGACGAGGGAGCCGAAGACGGCGAGGAGGACGAGGATGGTCAGCGGCAGCGAGGTGGTCTCGGCGCGGCGCATGTCGTCCTTGATGCCGGCGTCGACGGCGCCGGAGAGGGTCGCGTCGCCCGCTTGCAGGACTTCGATTCCGGGGTGGTCGCTTTGGACTCGGTCGAGGGCGTCGAGTACGGCGTCGTAGTTGGCTTCGTAGGCGTCGTCGGGGCCGAGGATGGCGAAGGTGACGAGGGCGCCGTCGCCGTCGGCGGCGATCCAGCGTTCGCCGTGTTCGCCGAGTGGGGAGCCGATGTTGTTCACGGCCTGAGGCATCGCGGTCAGGGCGGCGACGAGGTCGGCGGTGGCGGCGGTGGCCTCGGGGTCGTCGGTGTAGGCGCCTTCGCCGGCGATGAGGACGTTCTCGCGGACGGCGTAGCCGCCTTCGGCGTCGATGAGTGCTTCGGCGACGCCGGCTTCGCCGGGGTCGCGCGCGTCGGCGTCCTCGCCGAGAGGGAGGGCGCCGGAGAGGACGGCGAGTGCGGTGAGGGCGAGCCAGCCGCCGATGGCGATCGTGCGGTGGCGGGCGGACCAGTCGGCGATCGCGGCGACGACGCCGGGCCGAGTGGTGTGCGGCGATTTTTGGGCACGGGGGTCTGCGGTGATGTCGTGCAGCACGGTCTGCTTTCCTGTTCGTACGGGGGCCGATCCTGCGGAACCCGCTCGGGCCGTCTTCGACGGCCGGGGCGAGGTGGTTCGTCTCCCTGGGTGAAAGGCGCCGGGTTGCCGCCCGGCGGCGTGAGCCCGGGCCCGGGTCGTCGAGTTGCCGCTCGACGGTCCGGGCCCGCATGCCTATTCGACGACCTTGAGGGTCTCTTCGATCGAGGCGTTGCTGGTCTCGAGGCGGGCGAGGCGCGCGTTGAGCGATTCGAGCTGCTCGGCATTGCGGGCCTGGAGTTCGCCTGAGCGTTCGGCGAGTTCGAGGTACCGGTCGTCGTGCGCGTGCTGGAGCCTGGTGCGCTTGAGGAGCGCGCTGCGCCAGATCAGTGAGAGCACCACCGTGATGAGCAGGACGAACATCCCGATCGTGCCGATGACTTCCTGCCAGTCGTAGGGGCTGACCATCGCCGGTCCTTCTTTCAGAGTGTGAGTGTCGCCGAGGCGCGCTCGACGGTTTCGGGGGTGAGGTCGACCGCGAACGGGACGACCTCGTAGTAGTTCATGGCCTTGCCGTCTTCGGACACTTCGAGTGTCGAGGTGACGAGCCCAGCCGCTTCGAGTTTCTTGAGGTGGACCTGGAGCAGCGCGCGGCTGATGTTGAGGTCGCGCGCCAGTTGGCTCACGTAGTTGCGTCCGCCCGCGAGGGCGGCCACGACGCGCATCCGGTGCGGGCTGGCGAGCGCCGCCAGGAGTGCGACCAGCTCGTCCCCGGCCGGGGTGCCTTCGTCCATGCGGCCTCCAATACCTGCAAACAAATATTAGCAGGTGCCTTCAATGATTTGCATGACGCGCCGGTCTCGTTGGGCCGCATACGAGTAAGGGCCGGTGGCGATGCCACCGGCCCTTGGTCTCGCTGGGTTCAGCGAAGGCGTTTGAGACCGTGCTTGAAGAAGCGCCGGGTCTGGTACCAGCGGCCCCACGCGACGAAGACGAACAGGACGAGCAGGATGAGCGGGGTGGAGACGGGCCACATGCCGTCGGCGAGGAACGCGTTCGTGTAGGCCGCGCCGACCATGGTGAGGCTCAAGCCGATGGCGGCGAGGCCGGACAGGCGCGGGATCACCAGGCCGATCCCGCCGGCCAGCTCCACCAGGCCGACGAAGATCCGGAACCACGGCGCCGCGCCGATGCTCTCGAATCCTTCGACCGTGGTGGCCTCGCCGAAGAGCTTCGGGCTGGCAGAGAAGATGAAGAAGGCCCCCAACAGGCCCTGCAGAATCCAGAGGGTGATGTTCAGGCCGCGGCCGGGGCCGTCGTTCGTGGTGGTCGCGAGAACCGTGTCGGTGGTGCCGTTGGCGGTACTGTCGTTGGCGGTCATGATGACTCGTCCTTCCAGGGGGCTATTTCGGGCTCTTGCCGGTTAAGACGAGGCCCGCCCCGAGGATTCATCGCGGTCGCCGAATAAATCTCGCAGCGGCCCGGCCGCCTGCCGTCCGGGCCGGTGACGCACCGTCCGGACCGGCCGCAGAGGACGATTGGCATGACCCGAGCGGGGGACGAACGGACCCCGTGTGTCGGTAGTCGGGGTTACCGTGAGGGCATGATCGATCGCCAACAGGTGCTGCGCTACCGCATGCACGCCCAGCAGCTCGACCGGCAGCGCGGGGACCTCGCCGACACCGCGGTCCTCGACCTCGGCGCGCAGGACACCGGCCCGGACGGGGCGCTGTGGGCCTTGGCGATCCGCGGCGTGACCGAGCTCGCCAACGACGAGGCGCTCGTCGACGGCGAGGTCGCGAACGGCGGCGCCGCCGAACACCGTGAAGCGCTGGTGTGGTTCTGGACCCTGCGCGGCGCGCCGCACTGCTACCGGCGGTCCGACGCCGGGCAGGTCGCGGCGGCGGTCGCCCCGTGGTCGGAGGCCGATGCGGCGAAGCGGATCTTCGACGCGTCCAAGCCGTTGAAAGACGCAGCGATCCCCGTGCTGGACGCGCTCGATGCCGTGGCCGCGCAGATGCGCACGATCGTCAAGCAGCCCATGGTCAAAGGCGAGCTGTCGACGCGGCTGCACGAGGTGATGCCGGAGCCGTACCAGCGGTACTGCCGCTCGTGCGAGGCCGTGCACCTCTACGAGATGCCCTTCCGGCTCTCGGCGGTGCAGGCCGGCCTGGAGCTGGTGCCGGACACGTCGCCGCCGGTCCTGGAGCCGATGACCGGCTTCACGGTCGCCGATGCCTATGAGGACCGGCTCGACCCGGTGCGCGCCTATCTGCGACTGTGCGGTCCGGCCACCGTGAAGCAGGTCGCCGAATATGTGGACGCGTCTGTCAGGGAGGTCAAGGCCCACTGGCCCGAAGACGCGGTCGAGATCGAGGTCGACGGGGAAACGCGATGGATGCTCGCGGGCGACGTCGAGGCCCTGCAGGGGGCCGAGGCCTCCGGCACGCGGCTGCTGGGCCCGTACGACCTGTTCCTCCAGGCCCGCGACCGGTCGACCATCGTGCAGGACCCCGAGCAGGTCAAAACCCTGTGGCCGGTGCTCGGGCGGCCCGGCGCGGTGCTCATCGACGGCGAGATCGCGGGACTGTGGCGCCCGCGCAAGGCCGGGAAGCAGTTCACCGTGGCCGTTGAACCCTGGCGCGGCCTCGACGGCGCCGCGCGCAAGGCCGTGGAGTCCGAGGCCGAGCGCCTCGCCGCGTTCCGGGGCATCGCGCTCACCGCCGTGACGTTCGCCGACTGACCCCCGGACGTCACCGGGCGCTGGCCGTGAGGTTGTCCACGAACAGGGCGTAGTCGCCGAAGGCCTCATCGATCATGGCCGGCTCGAGCCCGTAATGGGCCATCGAGTACTCGTGTCCGCGCTGGTCGCGCGGGCGGTTGAGGGCCTCCTTGAGATTGTTCGCGTCGGCGTCGGTCCACTTCAGGTCGAGCTTCTCGAACAGGCCCGGCACGTACTTGAACGGGTCGGCCATCATCGCGTGATACGCCACATCCACAGTGGTCTCTCGCGGCATCTGGATGCGCTCGCGCCGGGCCCGCTCCACCATCTCCGGCAGGATCTTGAGCCACACCCGCCCGATCGCGTGCGGATCCACGCCCTTGGGATGGTTGTGCAGGTAGCCGAGCGACTCGGCCATCGAGCACATGGAGCCCATGACGGTGTGCGGATCGCGGTGCGTCCACACGAACTTCGCGTCGGGGAAGACGTGGTGGATCGCGGCGGTCTCGCCGAGGCTGTCGGGGTGCTTGAGGATCCAGCGCGGGCTCGGGCGCCGGAACTGCAGGATCTGGAGCACGTCGCGCACGAACCGGTAGTCGGGCCGGGCGTCGTAGGTGCGCAGGAAGTCGACGTACTTCGGCATGGGCGCCATGGTGTTGTGCAGGCGGCTCTGGTTGAGCAGGAAGTAGATCTCCTCCACCCAGTCGGCGCGCACGGGGTGGATCCGCGACCACGACGGGCTCAGCATCAGGATCTGGTCCAGTCGCTTCTGCGTCTGCCTGCGGAGCTTCGCCTCGTCGGCCTCCGACCGGGGCAGGCCGATGTTGTCCATCTCCCACATGTACGGGCCGCGCCCGCCCGGCGCGTTCGCGAGGATCTTGTGGGTCAGCGTGGTGGCCGTGCGGGGCAGGCCGATGACGAACACCGGCGCCTCGACGCGCTCCCTGCGGATCTCGGGGTGCTCGGCCTGGAGGCGCCGCACCAGGTACCGGTTCTTGATGCGGGTCTTCACCATGTCCTGCACGGAGAGCCAGCCGACGCCGCTGAGCGAATCGACGTCGGCGATGAAGCCGAGGAAGCGGCGCAGGTACTGGAGTTCGCTCTCGTCCTCCTCGGTGAGGTCGATGCCCGCATTGGCCGAGCGCTGCGCCTCCAGGAGCCGGTCGAAGAAGCGGTAGGGGTCGTGCCGCGCCCGCGCGGCCGGGGCGGTGAGGGCGTTGACAAGGCGCAGTCGAGCGGTGGTCCGGCGCATGAATGTCCTCTCTGCGTTGGCATTCGACGCCAAAAGGGGTGTGACGCCTTCGTACCGTAACGCAGGCATGTCCCCATTTGAAGCCCTTGCGAGAGAAGCATTCCGACCGCTGCCACAGCCGCGGCTCCCACCTCCATTTCAGACTTCTTCAGTCGGATTGGATCATTCGCCGGTCTGGCCGTCGATCGACTCGCGGATGAGGTCGGCGTGGCCGTTGTGGCGCGCGTACTCCTCGATCATGTGGACCAGGATCCAACGCAGGGAGGGGCGCTCGCCGTGCTGCGAGGGCCGGACGGCGAGCCGGTCGAGGCCCCCGTCGGCCATCGCCTCGTCGGTCAGCGCCCTGGCGCGCTCGACGCTCTCCTTCCACAGGGCGAGCAGTTCCTCGGGTGTGTCGCCGGGGGCGGAGTGCCATTCCCAGTCGCGGTCGGCCTTCCAGTCCACCGAGTCCCAGGGCTCCCCCATCGGGCGCTGGAACAGGTCTTCGGCGAACCAGCTGACCTCGACCAGGGACAGGTGCTTGATGAGCCCGCCGAGAGTCATCGTGGAGGCGGCGACCGTGCGGTTCAGGGCTTCGGCGTCGAGCCCGCCCACCTTCCACGCGAACGTCGCGCGCTGGAATTCGAGGAAGCCCAGGAGGGTCGCGGCCTCGCCCTCGGCGGCAGGAGGTTCGGGGCGGCCTTGCTCATCGATGACAGTCATGCCCGGACTGTACCGGCAGATGCGGACAGTGCGCGCGTTCGGCAAGCTCCGAAACTTCCGGCGCCAGGTCAGCAGCCAGAAGTCATTTACATCCATCAATGTTTATCGGTAACCTGTTCATGCGGCCCGATCGATTCCGGAACCTACCGAAACTTTCGGAATCCGGCCGTGAAGACGATGTACCGCAACGAGAGAGGCGAACCATGGCAACCCCATCCCGATCACGGCCGAGAGCGCTGCGCATTGCGCTGGTGGCCGCGGCCATTGCCACGATGTTGACGGGTGCGGCGCTCACCGCCAGCGCGGCACCCTTGGATCCGGCGGCGGAGGACTCGTCCACCCCGGTGCAGGCCGAGGCCCTCCCCACGAGCTTCACTTGGAACTCCAGCGGGGCGCTCGCGGGCCCCAAGTCCGACTCATCGCACCCGAACATCGCCGGGCTCAAGGACCCCTCGGTGGTCTTCCACAACGGGAAGTGGCACGTGTTCGCGTCCATCGCGAGCTCGGCCGGATACAACATGGTGTACTTCAACTTCACCGACTGGTCCCAAGCCGCCAATGCGGCCCACTACTACCTCGACCGGTCCGCGATCGGCACCGGCTACCGCGCCGCCCCCGAGGTGTTCTTCTACGAGCCGCAGAACCTGTGGTACCTGGTCTACCAGGACGGCAACGCCGCCTATTCGACCAACCCGGACATCGCCAATCCGAGCGGGTGGTCGGCGCCGAAGCACTTCTACTCCGGGATGCCGCAGATCATCGAGGACAACATCGGCAGCGGCTACTGGGTGGACATGTGGGTCACCTGCGACGCGGTGAACTGCCACCTGTTCTCCTCGGACGACAACGGGCACCTGTACCGGTCGCAGACCTCGGTCGCGAACTTCCCGAACGGCATGAGCGAACCGGTGATCGCCATGCAGGACTCGAACAAGTACGCGCTGTGGGAGGCCAGCAACGTGTACAAGATCGAGGGCACCGACCGGTTCCTCCTCATCATCGAGGCGATCGGTTCGAACGGCCGGTACTTCAGGTCGTGGACTTCGACGAGCCTGGCAGGGCCGTGGACGACCCTGGCCGCCGCGGAGAACCAGCCGTTCGCCGGACCGGCGAACGTGTCGTTCCCGGGCGGCAAGTGGACGCAGGACATCAGCCACGGCGAACTCGTTCGCAACGGGGTGAACCAGCGGCTGGAAGTGGACCTGTGCAATATGCAGTACCTCTACCAGGGCCGCGATCCGAACTCCGGTGGCGACTACAACAACCTGCCGTGGCGGCTGGGACTGCTGACGCAGACCAACACGAGTCCGGACTGCGGCGGCACGGGCGAGGACCCCACGACGGAGGAGCCGAGCACGCCGCCGCCGACCGGCGACTGCACGGCCTCGGTCACCGTCACGGGCGACTGGGGTTCGGGCTGGCAGGGCCGGGTGGACGTGACCGCCGGGGCGGCCGCGTTGAACGGGTGGTCGCTGAAGTGGACCTGGCCGGGTTCGCAGCGGATCACGTCGGCCTGGAACGCCGAATGGTCGCAGTCGGGTTCGTCGGTGACGGCCGGTGACGTGGGCTGGAACGGCACGGTGGCGGCGGGCCAGTCGCGCGAGGCGTTCGGCTTCGTGGCGTCCGGTGCGAACGCGGTGCCGCAGGTGACCTGCTCGACCGCTTGATGATGTGCGGCCGGTGCCCGCTCCCCGGATCCGGGGAGCGGGCACCGGAGTGTTCGAGGGGGTTCGGGCTTGGCGGGGGCCGCAGGAGATGCGGTGGTTTCAAACCCGGAACCGCATCGGTCGAGGTGACGGAGGTGTGCGGGCGGTCTGACAGATGTCATACGGCACTGGAGTGGTTGAATCTCGGGGTGCCCCTTGAAGACGAGAATCCCACGCGAGACCTGCGCCGGCTGCGCACGTATACGTTCTTCACCGTGATCGGCTCCGGTCCGTTCGCGCTGTTCATGGCGGTGTTGCTCATGGGCAATTCGCGCCTGGCCGGGAATGACCTGGCTTTGGTGGCGGGTGCCGTGACGGCGTCGGTCGTGCTGTGCACGGCGGCGCTGGCGTTGCATTGGCACGGGCAGGGCCCGTGGCGGCGGCGTCTGCTTTGGGGCGCTTCGCTGTTGATCATGGTCGCCGGTGTGGTCGTCGAGGCGGGGACGGGCGAGATCGGTGGCGAGTGGGGGGCCGTGGCGGGGCTGCTGGCGGCGGAGTTCGCGCTGTGGCCGAAGCCGGGCAGGCGGGCGCGGGCACTGGTGGCGGCGTCGCTGGTCGCGGTGCTCGTGGTGGTCGTGCTCGCGCAGGTCGGGCTGCTCGCCACTGGTGACGTGTTCGTTGCGTTGGCGGGGGTGCTGGCGATCGGGCCGATTCCGGTCATGCAGCTGTGGCACTACCAGGTGGCGCAGGAGCGGGAGGATGCGCGGGGGCTCGCGGCGGATCTCGCGGTGGCCGAGGAGCGGTTGCGGTTCGCGGGCGAGCTGCACGACATCCAGGGCGGGAATCTGCAGGCGATCACGTTGAAGGCGCAGGTGGCGCGGCGGCTCGTGGCGGTGGATCCGGAGCGCGCGGAGGCGGAGATGCGGGCGGTGGAGGATCTGGCGCGGGCGGCGCTCAAGGACACGCGGGAGGTCGTGGGCGGGTACCGGAAGGTCGCGCTCGCTGACGAGATCGACTCGGCTGCAAGGATTTTGAAGTCGGCTGGGGTGCAGGCGACAGTGCCGGACGCCGCGCCGTCGCTTGATGCGGACACCGAGAAGCTGCTGGGCCTGTTGGTCCGGGAGGCCACGACGAACCTGATCCGGCACGCCGAGCCGAGCGCCGCTGAATTGTCCATCGTGGAGGTTGATGCGGCGATCACGGTCACGGTGACGAACAACGGGGCGCCCGAGCCGACCGGCGGCGGGAACGGCCTGACGATGCTCACCGAGCGGTTCACGGAGGCGGGCGGGACGGTCGAGCACGTGCACGACGGCGACCGGTTCACGCTCAAGGGGACCGTGCCGAAGCCGCAGGACCCGCCGCAGGCGAAGCCGGCAGCAGGACGGCCGCAGCGTGTCGGGGAGCCGGACGGGGCGCCGGCGACGTGGGCGGCGGCGCAGGCGAAGCGACTCAAAGCGCGGGCGAAGCAGGGTAAGGGTCAGCCGAATCGGGTGGCGCCGGTGCGGCGGGTGCCGCGCATGCGGGCCCGGCGATGATCCGGCTCCTGGTCGCCGACGACGAGACGCTCGTGCGCGAGGCCCTCGCGATCCTGCTCGGGCTCGAGGACGACATCACGGTGATCGCCCAGGCCGACAACGGATCCGATGCGGTGGCACTCGCCCAGACGCGGCTGCCCGACATCGCGGTGCTCGACTTGGAGATGCCGCCCGAGGACGGCCTGTGGGCGGCCGAGCTGATCCGCGAGCACTCCCCCGGCGTCAAGGTCATGCTGGTGACCCGGCACGCGCGCCCGGGCGTGCTGCGGCGGGCGCTCGCCGCCGGCGTCTCGGGGTTCGTCCCGAAGACGACTCCGGCGGAGCGGCTCGCGCAGATCATCCGCGACATCGCCGACGGCAGGCGCTACATCGACCCCGAGATCGCCGCGTCGGCCCTCACCGAGGACCGCTCGCCCCTGACCGAGCGGGAGCTGGACCTGCTCCGCGCGGCCAGGGGCGGCGGCACGATCGAGGAGATCGCGGCCGAGCTCCACCTCGCCCCCGGCACCGTCCGCAACTACCTGTCGACGGCGATGCGCAAGCTGGACAAGAAGACCCGCCATGCGGCGGCCCAGTACGCGTGGGAGCAGGGCTGGATCTGAGTCCGGTCAGGCCTCGATCGTGAACGACTCCAGGTGGTCGAGGAGCACGAACTGCGAGTCGGGGCTGTACTGGGCGACCTTGTCCCCCAGGGCCGCGCCGCCGAACAAGTCGACGGCGGGTTCGGTGAGCGGCTCCTCGTAGTCGTCCCAGTGCGTCGGGATCACATACGGCGGGTTGCCCACCGCGGCGAAGAGCCGCTCCTCGTAGTCCGGGTAGTTCGGGTTGGCGCCCTGCATGAACAGCACGGTGGGCCTGATCCCCTCGACCTCGCGCTCGTGGAAGGACGGGAGCGCGTTGAAGTACAGGGAGATCTCGCCGAACGTGACGAGGTAGGCGAGGCTGCCGCCTTCCACGAGGTCCTTGATGACCTCGGGCGCGGCCGGGGTCTCGCCGGGGCGGGTCCCGGGGAAGAGCAGGCTCTTGTGCTTGCCCGTGACGCCGTGCGAGGACCGGAAGACCTCCACGGTGTAGGTCTCGAACTTGTAGAGCTCGCCGCCGCCGACCTGCGATAGCTGCTCGGTCGGCGTGCCCATGGCGCGCAGCAGGTTCAGGTGCGTCTCGGTGCCGAGCACCGTCGCGCCGGTCTTCTCGGCCACGTACGGGACGTCGGCGATGTGGTCGAAGTGGGCGTGGGTGATGAGGATCGAGTCGGCGGCGCCGATGTGCTCGTCGACGGCCGACTCGTCGATCGTGATGGGCGTGTCCGGATTGAACTCGCCCGGTTTGGTCGCACCGGTGTAGGTGCGGGAGACGTACGGGTCGACGAGGACGGTCGCGGTGCCGTCGGTGATCTCCCAGGCGTTGGTGCCCAGCCAGCGGACGGTGACCTCAGAAGTCATGGCTCTCCAGGTGGTCGATGAGCAGGAATTCGGAATCGGGGCTCGCGGCGGCCACGCGGTCGCGCAGGGCCTTCCAGTCGCCGCCGATGACGCCGGGCTCGGTGAGCGGATGGTCGAAGTCGTCCCAGTGCGTGGCGATCACATACGGCGGGAAGCCGGTGGCCTCCAGGAGCCGCTCGACATAGGAGGGCGTGTGGCCGCCGCCGGGTTGGAGGAACACGGCCGTGGGGCGGATGCCCGCGATCTCGTGCTCGTGGAAGTTCGCCGAGCCGGCGTTGAAGAACGAGAGGCCGCCGAAGTCGATCAGGTACGTCAGGGAGCCGCCCTCGATGAGGTCCTTGATCTTCTTGGGGCGCTTCGGGACCGCGCCGGGTCGGGTGCCGCCGAACTCGATCTGCTTGTGCTCGCCCTTGGCCGAGTGCGAGGAGCGGAACACCTCGACGGTGTACGGGGCGTCGGTGTTCGCGGCGAACTGGTACAGCTCGCCGCCCACGACCTGCGAGAGCTGCCCTTCGGGGGCGTCCATGGCGCGCAGCAGGTTCAGGTGCGTCTCGGTGCCGAGCACCGTCGCGCCCGTCCGCTTCGCGAGGTACGGGACGTCGGCGATGTGGTCCCAGTGGCCGTGCGTGACGAGGATCGTGTCGGCCTTCGGCAGGTGCTCGTCGACGACGTCCTCGAAGACCTCGATGTCGGTCTCCGGGTCGGCGCCCTCGGGAGTGTAGGCCCCGGTCGGGAAGCGGCTCACCCACGGGTCGATGAGCACCGTCGCGGACGGGGTCGTGAACTCCCAGGCGTTCGTGCCGAGCCAGCGCAGCCGCACCGCGGGCGTCGCGGCGTCGTCGGTCTGGGCGGCGGCGATGCCGCCCGCGGTCGCGGTGGCCGCGAGCGCGGCCACGCCGCCGCCTATGAGCAGGCCGCGGCGCCGGATCGGCGGGGTGGGGTCTTTCGGTGTGGTCATGTCCGACAGTCAAGCCGGAACGGCCCGTTCCGTCCAATATCAACACGGCTATCGGTCGATACGCATGTTGATATCGTTGCCGCGTGGACATCATGCGGCACTTGGAGTGTTTCCTGGCGGTAGGTGAAGAACGTCACTTCGGCCGGGCCGCCGAGCGTCTGGGCATGGAGCAGCCCCCGTTGAGCCAGCGCATCCGGCGTCTGGAGAAGGAGCTCGGCGCGGAGCTGTTCGACCGCAGCGGCGGCCAGGTGTCGTTGACGCCGGCCGGGCATGTGCTCATGCGCGAGGCCCCGGAGTTGCTGCGGCAGCACCAGCGATTGCGGACGCTGGTGCAGCGGGCGGGCGAGACGGACCCGGCGAAGCCGCCGCGGCCCTGGTCGGCGATCTACTGACCGGCGCTCAGCTGCTCGGTGAGGGCGAGCGCGGCCCGGCTCATGGCGAGTTCGACCTCGCGGTAGTTGCCGCGGGTGGGCTGGGCGAAGACCGCGATGGCGTGGCGGCGGCCGTCGGGCCACTCCCAGACGGCGACCTCGTTGAGCCATCCGGGGAGCGAGCCGGAGCGGCCGAAGGCCTTGACCTCGCTGGGGGCGAGCCGGGAGAGGCGCCCGCCGGTGAGCTGGCGGCCCGTCCAGGTGCGCATGTCCTCGGCGATCGATGCGGGGCCGTTCCAGACGTGGCGCAGGAACTCGGTCAGGTCCGAGGGCGTGGAGACGTTGGTGCGCATGGGATCCCAGGCGCTTGTGGTGCGCAGTTCGGTGGTGGAGACGGCGCCGCTGTCGAGCACATGGGCGAGGGCTTCGAGGTCGGCGATGCCGAGGTCTCGGGCGACGTCTTCGAGGATCGTGCGAGGTGAGCCGATGAGCCGCGTGTGCTTGAGGCCGAGGCGGGCGGGCAGGCTCCGGAGCGCGCCCGCGCCCATGTGCTTCACGACGAGGTCGGCGGCGGTGCTGTCGGAGACCTCCATCATCAGGGCCGCGAGGTCCCAGACGGCGATCTGGGAGTCGTAGTGGAACCCGGCGGTCCCGGTCCCGCCGAGCCGGTCGGCGGCGGTGACGCGGATCGGCGCGGCGGGATCGATGAGGCCTTCGGCGACCTGGCGGCGGAACTCCCAGGCGATGAAGAGCTTCACGACGGACACGAGGATCACCGACTCGCTCTCACGAACCCCGAACCCGCGCCCGTCGGCGAGATCACGAATATGCGCGAAAGCCTTGGCGCCCAGGGGCTCGAAGTATTCGTCAATCGGCATGGACGCTGTTCCAGCCGCTCAGTTCGACGATCCGTTCGGCGATCTCGGTGACGGCGAGCCCGTCGGTGCCGAGCCGGTGCACCCATTCGGGGGCCTCAATGGCGAGGTGCCGGGCCATGCCTGCGCTGCGCTCGACATGCGACTCGAGTTCGCTGCCGATCTCCCGGCCGCGCAGGCGCTCGGCGGTGACGGTGTCGTCGGCGGTGAGCAGGACGCCGATGGGCGTCGTATCGCCGCCCATGGCCCCGGTGATCATCTCGGCCTCGAGCACGGCGACGGTATTGCAGTAGATGAGCCGGCGCTGGCCGAGTGCGCGGTAGTTGCCCCAGATCGACGCCAGGTTCCGGGCGGTGATCCGGGTGCGAGCAGGGTCGTCGGCCGGAGCCGGGTGGACCTGGTCGAGGAAGTCCCCTTCGACGAAGGCGTGCGCGACGCCGAGCCGCTGCAACCGGCTCGAGACCTCCCACGCGACTGTGGACTTCCCGACTCCGGCGCGGCCGCCGATCAGCAGCACTTCACAGGCTACTTCACCGCCGAACCGGGCTTGCACTCGTCTATCTGGTGATCTCCGATGGTCTCGCTCCTCTCGCAGGACAGACAATAGTATTCGCCCTGCCGCCCACGTTCGCCACAGGCTTTCAGCGCGGTAACTCTGCTGGCCGGACATTCGAATGAGTGCGCCGCCGGGGGCGAGGTTCAGGCGGCGGCGACAAAGAGGTGGCAGCATTCCCGGGCCCGGACAGCGGCCGCCAGGCCGCTCGATGGCCGAGGTGCGAAGCATCGATTCACACTTACTTCGACTGCGGCGCAGGGCAGTTGGGGCGACCGGGGACGGCGGATCGATACTCCTCAATGGATAATTCACTCGAATGGGCGATGACACCGCCCTCGCGAGGTGTCACAATTGAACTACGAACAAGGAAGCGAAAACAAGGCGAGTATTCGAGAACAAGGAAGGGAGGCGAAGCCCCGATGGACACCATGACTACTACCCCAGTCACAGACTCCCAGGCTTCCACCTCCTTCTCTGCTCGCCCGGATCGCCGTTCGCAGGCGCAGGCGATCCGCTCCACCCTCGATGAAGCGGCCGCTGGCATCAATGCCTTCCACGCCCAAGTGCTCGGTGCGGTGATTGCGATGAAGGAGTCGGGTCTCCACCGTTCAGTGTTCGGGTTCTCGGCGCTTCGGAGTCTGCTGCTGTCGCAGTTCGACTTCACGATCGATACGGCAGGGTCGATCGCGGTGATCGCAAAGCTCTCAGCGAAGTTCACGGTCCTGGCTCAAGCGGCAACGACAGGGGAAGCCAGGATCGATCAGGTCGCCTTCGCGGTCCGGCAGTTGGACAAGACCCCGGCCATGCGCCTGTTCGCCCGCACCCCCTTCAGGGAACCAGTCACCTCCCCCTTCAATGCCTCGGTCGAGTGCACCACTCCCGAGGCCTTGATCGCCCAGTACTGCGCTCATGCCCCTTTTAAAGACTTGCAACGCCACCTGTGGGAACTGGAGGCGCAACTGGCCGAGGAGTCCGAACTCTTCGACTCCCTGGGTGAGCAGTCCCTGCAGTGGATCGAGATCGCCGAACAGGGCAACGGCATGTGGAGCCTCACCGGTGAACTCTCCGATGAGACCGGGCGCTTGCTCGACAAGTACTTGAAGACCGCCTGCCCTCCTCCCCGCCAGGAAGAGACCGACAATGAGGACGGTCCTCCCTGCTGCCGCCAACCGCCACGCTGAAGCGATTCACCAGCTCCTCGCGGGCTACGGCTCCTCCCCTGAGGCAGCCACCCGGCACGGCCACACCGCCACCCTCGACCTCGTAGTCGACATCGAGACCCTGCGAGGCAAGGACACCGGCCGCACGCCCCTCCTCGAAGGCCAGCCGATCTCAGTCGCCAGGGCCCGTCTCCTCGCTTGTGAAGGCGTCGTCATTCCCTCGGTGTTCAACTACGCCACCGGCGAAGCCCTCGAACTCGGCCGCGCCTTGCGCCTTCCCAACACTGGCCCTCCGCCGCAAGCTCGAACTCGAGCAGCCTGAAGGTTGTGCCTGGACCGGCTTGTTCGACCTCCCGGTTGCGTGGACCGAAGCCCACCACATCATGCACTGGGCCGACGGTGGTGTCACGAACGCCGACAACCTGATTCTCCTCTGCCGTTTCCACCACGGCCGCATCCACACTGCAGGCTGGACGGTCGAGAAGACCGGCCCCGGCCAAGCCATCATCACCCACCACGACGACCACGAAACACGGCAGGGCAGTCAAGAGTGCTGATGGGTGCGGGTGTGCAGACTGGCGGACCGATCCGGACATGGATGCCGAACACCGCGCGGATGACTTCGACTACTTCCCGACCGGGCTTTACCGCTCCGAATGGTCGGAGAACATGAAGTTCGATCTCGATGCCAGAGCCGAAGCCGCCGAACAGGACCGAGCCCTCGCGGCCATGCGAGAGGCACGAGCGAAATGCCGAGAACGATTCGCACCAGCCAGAATCGAAGCGAACCCAGGCGAGCCTAGCGATCAGGCACCCGAACCCGAGCGCCCCAAACAAACCACACCACGTTAGGCCGCCCGCGATCTCGGTGATCCGCCGTTCTTAAGGTGCCCGCTCCGGTGGCGACCGGGGCGGGGAGGGAAAGGCAACCAAGGCCTTCCAGCTCGAACCCCTCAGCGGGTTCGGGCCCATCCCCATGCCCGGCAACAGGAACCAACACGAACCAGGCAGCCGCTCAATCCCACCCCAGCGCAATCGAGACCTCTTCGTCGCTGCCCGCCTGAACCGCATCCATCTCCGCACAGTGCAGCCGGCGCCGCCCCGCCCTACTCCTACCTCGTTGTCGCCGCCCGCCCGAACCACAACCATCAACCCACCGGACACCCGCAGAACCCGCACCGCCTACACCTGCCTCATTGTCGCCGCTGCAGTAGCCGCATCCATCAACAGGTCGTGAAGCCGAAAGCCCGCTTCGGTCCTTTCAAGGTCGTCGGGTCGAAGAACGAGCGACGGCTCCCCCTTGACATGGGAGAGCCGTTGCGCTGGTTCAGAATGCCAAGCTGTTAGCGCAGTTCAGGGATCCTGCCGGGGGTCGGCAAGGTTACCGCCGGGCGGCGCTGAGCAGGCTCGTGAAGTCTGCGGCAGCGAGGTCGAAGACCGGCGAACCGTCGCCGAGCTTCGAGTCGCGAACCTGGAAAGCATCCTCGCTCGCCCGGGCTTCTACACAGCTCGACTGCTGATCGCCCTGGCTACGAGACGATTTCCGCCACTTCGTAGTCATGCAGATACTCCTCTAGATCTTCCGACTTCTCCCGAGCGCTCGCGAAGAGCCGCTCGAAGAAGAACACTACTTCCGATCGCTCGATGTACCTGCAGCCATCCCTCGACTCCAGGTATGCGATCGGAGGCATGTCGGAGGTCGTCGTCAGCAAGTTGAAGGGGTTGCCTGCGGCCGGGTGCAGGCCGGTCACGATCCTGATCGAAACATTGGCCAGCGCGTTGAGCTCCCGCAACCGCGCGATCTGACCGTCGCGCACCCCTGCGGGCAGTCGCATGAGGTAGTGCATCGCGCCTACACCGATCAGGAACTCCAGCTCAGGGTTGTCAATCCGTCTGAACATCAGTTTCTGCCGCTCCACTCGCAACGCCCTGATGCGCGCTGCCACCTCCGGCGGGATAGGAAGTTGCACCGCTTGCAAGGCAAACAAGTAATCAGGGGTCTGGAGCAGACCTGGAATGAGTTCGCTTTCGAAGACTCTTATGAGAGTGGCGATCTGCTCTGACTCGAGGAACAGCGGGAACTCTGGATTGATGACTTCCTCGTTACTTGCGTCGAAGTAGGCCTCCCACCAGCCTCTCTCGCTGCTTCGCGCCCATAGCGCCAGCAGGTAGCTGCGCTCCTTGTCGTCCACCTCGTAGTGGCGGCAGAGCGACTCGATGACCGGCCGCTTCGTTCCCTGGACGCCCTTCTCGATGCGGTCGATCGTCTTGCGGCTCATGCCGATTGATGCGCCCACTACCGTCGGTGATTCACGGGTGGTCTCCCGAAGTCGGTGGAGTCGAAGTCCGAGAGCCCTACGGGCGAGAGTCGGTTGCTCACTCATCGATGCAGTATGCACATGAACACTCAGGGTCGCAACCTCCATGGTCGTCGCGGCAGGGCCAAAACGTCCAAGGTGGTTCCTCTTCCACCTGCGGCGTTGCGCGGCTTACCGTCGAAGGGTCCGCAATTACTGACGGGCCGCTGGTTCGACTTGGCATCTCCCAGCGGCCCGTCTCATCAGAGAATGGACCTCCGATGGCACGCACCAGACTACGCGCGGTGACCACCGCGGATCAAGGCGAGATGATTCCGCCTCGCATGGACCTTGTCGCCGAGTGGGACACACCCGAAAGTGTCGACTTCGAGCTTTGGGTCGACTCCGAAGTGGGCGACGGTATCATCCTCGCCGTCACCGATGGCCCCGCCGAGATCGCGGCCGATGTCCTCGTCGTCGGCGAGCAGATGGGCGCGACCTGGCGCGGGAACATCACCGAAAGGCCCGGCCCTTGGCTGAACGCCCAGCGCGTCCGCGCCGCGTTCCTCTACTTCGCGGACTGCGCATGACCGACCTGGGCTCCTTCACCTTCGACGGCATGACCATCGAGGTCGAATCGCTCCGCAGCCGCACCCTCGCCTACGAGGTCTTCTGGCTCGTGCGCGCCGCGCCCGAACCCAAGGGCACCATCGGGATCCGCCGCCCCACCGGCATGGCCCTCGCCACCCGCGTCGGCATCGACCCGCTCGCGCTCGACGCGGCGCTCGCCGATTTCCTCAAACAGCGCTCCGACAACCTGCCGTTACCTTCCCGGAGTGTGCGAGCGCGACTCGGGTCGGTCACTATGCTTTGCGTCTATGGAGGAGCGTCCGCTCGTGCGGGAGGTGTATCCCGAGCTCGTGGCCGAGCTGGTCCGGCTGCTGGAGGCGGAGGGCGAGCAATGGCTGGCGGTTGCGGTGCGGGATCTGCGGCTGGTGGCCGAGTGCGGGTGTGAGGACGGGTTCTGCCAGAGCATCCGCACCGCCGAGCATCCTCCGGG
Organism: uncultured Actinomycetota bacterium; assembly: GCA_963740955.1. Lineage (GTDB taxonomy): Bacteria > Actinomycetota > Actinomycetes > Mycobacteriales > Micromonosporaceae > Glycomyces. Next base: position 270,208 of record CAVUGC010000017.1, on the reverse strand, counting down.
GACGCCGTATGGGCCCGCGCATCGCAGGGTGATGCTCGCGCCCGAGGTCGGGGATCTGGTCCTGGACGTGGTCGATGAGCGGATCGTGTACGTGGAGGTCCTCTACCGCCCGCCCATGGTGCGTCGCGGCGCGGCGTAGTCAGCGCTGCAGGATCGTCTCCAGGTGGGTGCGCAGTTCGTCGGCCACGTCGACGGCTTCGGGGTTGTAGAGCCATTGCACTTGGAGGCCGTCCCACAAGGCCACGAACCAGACCGCCTCGCTTCGCGGGTCGCGGTCGGGGGCCATCTGGCCGCTGTCGCGGAGCATCGCGAAGACGCTCGTGAAATGGTCGATCGCCCAGCGGAAACGCCGGGTGAAGAAGTCGTGCGCCGGGTGGTCGGCGGCCGTGGCCTCGTGCGAGAGCACGGTGTACAGCTCGACGAGGCCGGGTCGGGCGGCGTTCGCGCGGGCGCCCGCGACCAGGCGGCGCAGGAACTCGCGGGCCGGGACGGGCGTCCGCGCCTCCGCGGTGAAGACGTGGTCGCGGTGGGCGAGGACGGCGGCGAGGAGCGCGTCTTTGGCCCCGAAATGGTGCAGCAGTGAGGACTTCGAGGTACCTACTCGCTTCGCGATGTCGCTCAGGCTGGTCGAGGTGAAGCCGCGTTCGGCGAACAGCTCGGTGGCGCTGTCGATGATGCGGGCGCGTTGCTCGCGTCCGCGCGCGTACCCGGACTCGTCGGCCGGGGGCGGGTCGGGGAGGTGGACCAGGGCGCCGCGGTCGGCGCCGTCGTCCGCGTCGAGGTCGGCCCCGGATGGCGCCGGAGTGCGGGCGAAGTAGTCGGCGAGTTCGGCGACCACGTCGACGTCGTCGAGGTACAGGGACATGACCTGGAGGCCGTCCCAGGCGGAGGTGAGCCGGGCGGCGTCGTCGTCGACGTGACCGTCGAAGTGGAAGTGGCGCAACCGCTTGTAACGGCGGCGCATGTGCTCGTGCCCCGGGTGGGACGGGGTGGTCGCCTCACCGGTCAAGGCGGCGAACAGCGGCAGGTACCCGGGGGTGGCGGCGTTGCGCCGGGCGAGGCCCAGGATCGCCTCGGGCCTGGGCAGGTCGGCGTGCCGGTCGACCCAGGCGCTGTTCGCGTCCTCCCAGCGGGAGAGAAGCGCCAGCAGAAGTTCGTCCTTGGACTTGAAGTAGCGCAGGAGCGAGGCGTGCGAGACGCCCGCCTTCGCGGCGATCGCGCGCAGCGAGACCCCGCTGAACCCTTCGGCGGCGAACAGCTCGTACGCCGCGTCGAGGAGTTCCTCCTGGCGGGCGAGACCAGTGGCGTAGCGGCGCTGGGTGGCGGCGGTCACCTGGGGTCCTCACGGTCGTTGGACAGGGAGCGGCCGGGGCCGGTTCGGGAACGCCGGTCGAACGAACGGGCCGGATAGGGGCCGGCGGGCGTTTCCGAACGGGCGCTGGGCCGCGGGCCAAGCCTAGCCGCTCGGTGGAGATTTCTCATCCAAAGAAGCTAACCACTCGGTCAGTTTTTGAGCTACAGTCCTTCGCAGGGCACCGTCGCCCCTGCTCGAAAGGTCTGCCATGACAGAGTTGTCTGCCCCCGCCGCCCCGGTGGCGCCCCCGGCTCCCGCCCGTGAGCCCCGCGCCTACCCCTTCGCCCTCGCCGGAGCGAACTTCGGCATCTACGTCGCCCTGCTCACCCCCGTCATGGTCTCCATGGCGTTCAAGGTCCAGCACATCACGACGTCACCGGAGGCCGCCGCAAGCGGACTCGGCCTCGTACTCGGCGTCGGCGCGCTCTTCGCCCTCATCGCCAACCCCCTCGTGGGCCGCCTCTCCGACCGCACCACCTCCCGCTTCGGGATGCGCCGGCCGTGGATCGTCGGCGGCGCCGTCACCGGCTTCCTCGCACTCGCCCTCATCGGCGTGGCCGGATCCGTCTCGATCGTCCTCCTCGGCTGGTGCGTCGCCCAGACCGCGCTCAACGCGGTCATGGCCGCCGCCAACGCCACCCTCCCCGACCAGGTGCCCGCCGAGCGGCGCGGCAAGACCTCCGGGATCGTCGGGATCACCACCCCGCTGGGCATCCTCGGCGGCTCGTTCCTGGTGAACCTCATCGACGGCGACCTGGCCCGGTTCACCGTGCCCGGCGCCCTCGCCGTGGTCCTGTGCCTGCTGTTCGCGTTCGCGCTCAAGGACCGGGTCCTCGCCGAGAAGCCCGCCGAGCGGTTCACGTTCCGCCAGTTCGTCGGCTCGTTCGTGTTCAACCCGGTCAAGCACCCCGACTTCGGCTGGACCTGGCTCACCAAGTTCCTGGTCATGTTCGGCTACGCCGGCATCGCCGCGTACCTCCCGTACTACCTCACCGAGCGGTTCCACCTGAGCGAGCAGGAGGCGATCGGCACGATCCTTCTGGCGAACGTCGCCTCCATGCTGGCGATGGCGGCCTCCAGCCCGATCGGCGGCATCGTCTCCGACAAGCTCGGCAAACGCCGTGCGCCCGTGGCGTTCGCGGGACTCGTCATGACCGCAGGCCTGGTGATGCTCGCGTTCGCGCCGAGCGTGCCGATGGTGATCGCCGCCCAGGGCGTCATCGGCTTCGGCGCCGGCGCGTTCTTCTCGGTCGACCTCGCCCTGGCGACCCAGGTGCTGCCGAACCCCGACGACATCGCGAAGGACCTCGGCGTCCTCAACATCGCGAACGCCCTGCCGCAGTCGATCGCGCCGGCCATCGCCCCCGCGATCCTCGCGATCGGGAACGCGACCCCGCTCGGCGGCTACCCGTTCTGGTACCTCTTCGGCGCGCTCACCGCGCTCGCCGGGGCGGTCCTGGTGTACCGCATCAAGTCCGTGAAATAGCCCTGCCGCGAAGTGAAGGAGCACCGCATGAACGACGTCGACACCCGGTACAGGGACGCGTCGCTGCCCGTGGAGGACCGCGTCGAGATCCTCCTCGCGCAGATGACGCTCGAAGAGAAGGCCGGACTGTTCTTCCACACGATGATCGTCCCAAGCGAGGACGGCGAACTCGCCGGCCCCGATCAGACGTTCGGCACGAAGTCCAATGAGGAATACATTTCCGGGCTCCTCATGAACCACTTCAACCTCCTCGGCGGCATGCCCTCCGCGAAGCTGGGCGCCGTGTGGCACAACAAGCTCCAAGAGGCCGCCGCCAAGACCCGCCTTGCCATACCCGTCACGATCTCGACCGACCCGCGGCACGCCTTCAGCGACAACCCGCTCGCCGCGCTGGCCTCGGGCGCGTTCTCCCAGTGGCCCGACACGCTCGGCCTCGCCGCGCTCCAGGACGAGACCCTGGTCGAGCGCTTCGGCGACATCGCCCGCCGCGAGTACACCGCCGTGGGCATCCGCGTGGCCCTGCACCCGCAGATCGACCTCGCCACGGAGCCGCGCTGGGCCCGCCAGCTGAACACGTTCGGCGAGGACCCCGACCTCACCTCGCGCCTCGGGGCCGCGTACATCCGCGGGTTCCAAGGGGCCGAACTCGGCGCGGATTCGGTGGCGGCCATGGCGAAGCACTTCCCCGGCGGCGGCCCGCAGCAGGACGGCGAGGACCCGCACTTCCCGTACGGACGCGAACAGGTCTACCCGGGCGGTCAGTTCGAGCTGCACCTCAAGCCGTTCGAGGCGGCCTTCGCGGCCGGAGTCTCGCAGATCATGCCCTACTACGGGATGCCGATCGGGACCGAGTACGAGGAGGTCGGCTTCGGCTTCAACAAGTCCGTGCTCACCGGACTCCTGCGCGAGCGCTTCGGCTTCGACGGCGTCGTCTGCACCGACTGGGGCCTCCTCAGCGACGGCGAGATCATGGGCCAGCCGTTCCCGGCCCGCGCCTGGGGCGTCGAGCACCTCTCACCGCGCGAACGCATGATCAAGATCCTCGACGCGGGAGCCGACCAGTTCGGCGGCGAGGCGATCCCTGACCTGCTCGTCGACATCGTCAAGGCCGGCGAGGTGAGCGAGGAGCGCCTCGACGTCTCCGCGCGGCGCCTCCTGCGCGAGAAGTTCGTCCTCGGGCTCTTCGACCGGCCGTTTGTGGACGCGGACGCGGCGGAGTCGGTCGTCGGATCGGTCGAGTACCGCGCCGAAGGCGAAGCGGCCCAACGCGCCTCGGTCACGCTGCTGACCAACGACGGAACCCTGCCGCTCAAAGCGGGCCTGAAACTGTACGTCGAGGGCGTCGACCCCGAGATCGCCGCCGCATACGGCACGATCGTCGAAACGCCCGAAGCGGCGGACGCGGCCGTGATCCGGCTCCAGGCGCCCTACGAGCAGCGCGAGACGATGTTCGAGAACTTCTTCCACGCCGGCTCGCTCGACTTCCCTGCCGAGGTCGTCGACCATGTCGCGGCCGTCGCCGCGGCCGTGCCCACGGTCGTGGACGTGTTCCTCGACCGTCCCGCGATCCTCGGACCGATCGCCGATGCGGCCGCTGCCGTGACCACCAACTACGGCACCAACCCGCGGGCGCTCCTCGACGTGCTCACCGGCGCGGCGAGCCCGGAAGGCAAGCTGCCGTTCGACATTCCCGCGAGCATGGCGGCCGTCGAGGCGAGCCGCCCGGACGTGCCGTTCGATACGGCCGACGCGCGGTTCCGCTTCGGACACGGCCTGTCCTACTGAGCCGCAGGCCGCGCTTACACAATCGGTATGCGGACGGCGGGTTCCCTTGCCGGAACCCGCCGTCCGTGTTCATCGGGAGGCGGGCATCGGGGCGGTCGCGGCGTCGCCGTTGCCTTCGACCACGGCGTTCGAAGCGGCGACCGCGAAGTCCTGGCGCAGGCCGCCGGCGGCCGCGCCCGGCGAGTGCTGGGTGACCGAGACGCCGCGCACCCTGACCGAGTAGACGCCGTCCTCCGGTGCGGCCACGGTGATCTGCTGGACGTTGTTGGTCACGCGCGTCGCCGGGTTCGCGTCCCAGTTCACGACCGCGCCAGAGGGCGTCTCGAGTTGGAGGTACAGCTCGTTCACCAAGCCGCCCAAGCCTTCCAGGGACGGCGCGTCGGTCCACACGAGCGTCACCTTCAGCGGCAGGTCCGGGTCGGCGGCCTCGATCCGGTAGCGGCGGATCTCGCCGGTCGCCACCGCTTCTGCGGGATCGTCCGCGAACCGGTTGCGGCGCGCGGGATCCGAGCCGACGGCGCCGGCCACGTCGACGCGGCCGAAGCCGCTCACCGGGTTCGGGCCCTCGGGCACCTCGCCCGGGTACTGGCCGGGGATCGCGACCGCGCCGTTCACCAAGAGCGCCTTCAAGAGCGCGCTCGAAGGGCGGCGGCCGTCCTCGATGTGGCCCTGCTCGGCGAGATGCTGGCGCACCAGCGCCGCCGCACCCGCGACCAGCGGCGTGGCCATGCTCGTGCCGCCGCTCCAGCAGTAGCGTTCGCGCAGCGGGTGGTCGTCGGGCAGGCGGCCCCACAGGGGCTCGCCGTCGCCGGCGTACACCGAGGACAGCATCGAGAGCACGTTCGTGCCCGGAGCGACCACGTCGGGTTTGATCCGCAGGTCGTCGGTGGGGCCGCGCGAGGAGAACGCGGCCATGCCGTCCGCGTTGTCCGAGACGTGACCGGCGGCGGCGAGCTTCGGGTAGCCGCTCCACTGGCTCCAGTTCCGGTCCACGCCCGGCGCCGGCTCGGAGCCGCCCGGGCGGAGGTTCTCGGTGGCGCCCACGGTGAGGCAGTTCTTGGCCGTACCAGGCGAGCCCATCGAGTCGGGGTCGATCAGGCCGTCCGCGTCCACGTCTTCGCCGTCGTTCCCGGCGGCGAACAGCACCAGCATGTCCGGGTGCGTCCACATGAACTCGTCCACGGCCCGCGCGTTCTGCCCGTACTCCCCCGCGAGCGGCGCGCCCCACGAGTTGGTGTGCACGCGCGCACCCGCCTCGTAGGCCTCGGCGAAGAGCGCGCCGATGTCACCCGGGATGCCGTACAGGCCCGATTCCGGTGGCGGCCAAGGGAAGGTGAACGGCTGCAGGCCCGCGGCGGCGAGTTCCGCGCGGGACTTCCATCTGACCCGTTGCGCGATCGCCTGGAAGAACAGGTTCGCTTCGGGTGCGATCCCGGCGGGCACCGGCCCGGGCCCGGCGGCGCGGGCGGCCTCGCCGGATCCGAGCACGGAGCCGGTCACGTGGGTGCCGTGTCCGGACTCGAAGTCGGCCGGGCCGTCGTCGTGGCCGGGCGGGTCGTTCGTGAAGGGCGCCAAGACCTCCCGGGTCGGCCAGGAGCTGATGCCGCTGATGCGCCCCCGCACGTCGGGATGCACGGTCTCGGGGTCGCCGTTGTCGAGTCCGGAGTCGGCGACGGCCACGATCTGACCCGCACCGGCGAGTTCGAGCCCGGCGAACAGGCGGTCGGCCGGGACGCCCATGATCGCGGCGGCCTTGTCGTTGCTCGTCTGCGAGAAGGCGTACGGCACGATCGCCTGGATGCCCTGGAGGTCGGCGAGCTCGGCGATCACCGAACGCGGGACGCTGGCGACGAGCGACTTCGGGAGGGTCGTGAAGACCGACCCGCCCGCGGCCCGGATGCGCTGCGCCAGCGCCTCGGTGTCCTCGCCGGGGAAGACGGCGACCTCGACCATCCGCAGGCCGTCGACGGCGAAGTCGCCGGGGTCGACGGCCGCGAGGAAGGCGGCGTCGAGGTTGCGGCGGGGCGCGGCGTGGAGTTTCGGTGAGACCTTCATGGCCGGGCGGTAGGGGGTGACCTCGTCGACGCACGCGAGGGCCCGGATCGCTTCGGCGCGTTCGGGAAGGAATCCGGCGAGCATGGTGAAGCCCGAGAGGCTGCCGTGGAGTTCGGCCCCGGCGGCGGTGAGCTCGTCGAGCCAGGCTTCGGTGGGCGGGCCGATGAGTTTGACGAGGTAGTAGGCGGTGCGACCGGGTTCGGGGGCGAGGGTGACGGCCTGCTGGGCGTCGAGTGCGGCGGCGAACTGGAAGCTCGCTCCGGCGGTCTGGACCGGCTGTTCGGGCAGGGGCGTGGTCTCCAGGCCGCGTGCGGTGAGTTCGCGGGCTTGGCGGGCGGTGCCGGTGACGAGGAGGGAGTCGGGGTATTCGGCGAGGATTTCGACGCCGGTGTCGTGGAGGACGCCGCGGACGGTGTCGCGGTCATCGGAGCCGAGCAGGGTCACCAGGAGTCTGGACATGGCTGCCTTCCTCAGGAGGGGTCGCGGCCGTCCAGTCTGGGCAGTGAAGGGCGGCCTCCAATCAGGCTACGCCCCGATCACCGTGCGTAGGGTCCCGAAACTCGGTCAGGCCGCGGCCGTGACCGGTTTGGTGGAGACGCGGACGGGGCCGCCGACGACGTGGACCGGGAGGGCCTTCTCGGTGCGGAGCAGGATGAGGCCGCCGGCGAGGACCGCGACCGCGAGGGCGGTCCACAGTTGCCAGGTGCCGGCGTCGAGGAGAAGTCCGAGGATCATGGGCGCGACGGTGCGGCACACGGACCAGGAGAGCTGGTAGACGGCGAGGTAGCGGCCGCGGGTGCGGTCGGGCGCGGCCTGCACCGAAAGGCTCTGGGCGGGGGCGGAGTGGATGAGTTCGCCCGCGGTGTAGACGACGGCGACGGCGAGGACGGCGATGATCGCGACCGTGCCGCCGAGGGCGGGCAGGAATGCGAAGGCCGCGAAGGAGAGTGCGAAGACGGCGGTGCCGAGGGCGGCGCCGCGGCCGCGGCGGGCGCGGGACATGAGGCGGGCGACGGGGACGCCGAGGCAGGCGATGAGGGCGGTGTTGACGGCGAAGACGATCCCGGCCATGGCGTCGGGAATGCCCACGTCGCGGGTGAGGAAGACGGGCAGTGCGATCGCCTGTGCGGTGTAGCCGAAGCAGATGAGGAAGTTCGCGACGGTGAGCGCGAGGTAGGGGCGGTCGGCGAGGACGGCGCGGTAGCCGGCCTTGGTCGGGGTTTCGGGCGCGGCGGTCGCGGTCCGTTGGACCGGGACGAGGGCGACGAGCACGGCGGCCGCGGCGAACGCCCCGGCGAGGGCGAGGGCGGCGGCGAGGTAGCCGCCGTCGCCGCCGAAGGCGAGCATGGCGGCCGCGGCGAGCGCGCCGAATCCCATGCCGCCGTTGCGGAGGCTTCGGTTCCAGGCGAGGAGCCGGTCGCGTTCGGCGCCGTGCGCCATGTCGCCGATGAGGGACTGCTGGGCGGGCGCTGAGGCCCACATGGCGACGGCGACGGTGAGGGCCACGGCGAGGAAGGCGGGGTAGGTCGTGGCGAGCGGATAGAGCGCGAAGCCGACGGCGCGCAGGGCGAGGGCGCCGATGTAGACGCGTTTGCCGCCGAAGCGGTCGATGAGGACGCCGATGGCGGGCATGGAGGCGAGGGCGCCGAGTCCGGCGAGGGTGAGGCCGGTGCCGATCGCGGTGAGGGACTGGCCGGTGAGGGAGTGGACGAACAGCATCGTGAGCGGCACGTAGATGCCGTCGCCGATGGCGTCGACGAAGCCGGCCGCGATGAATCGGCGGCGGGCGGGCGTTTCAGGAGAGGTCGAGCGCATTGCGGCTCCGCTTCAGCTCGGCGAAGGCGTCGAGGCCCGCGAGGGTCAGGGCGGCTTCGAACAGTCGGGTGGCGTCATCGCCTTTGGGGATCGAGGAGAGGACCGGTCCGAAGAAGCCGGTGCCGGCGATGGCGACGACGGGTGTGCCGGCCTCTTCCCCAACGGCCGCTTGGCTTTCCTGGTGGGCTTCGCGCAGGGCGGTGTCGTAGGCGTCGGTTCCGGCGGCTTCGGCCAGGCTCGCGGGAAGGCCGGTCTCGGTGAGGGCTTGGGCGATGACCGATGCGTGGTCCTTGTCGCGTTCCAGGTGGATGCGGGTGCCGAGGGCGGTGTAGAGGTCGCGGAGCACGGCGGGGCCGTGGTGCTGAGCGGCGGCGGCGCAGATGCGGGCGGGGCCCCAGGCGCGGTCGTTGAACTCGCGGTACCAGGGTTCGAGGTCGCGGTGCTCGTTGAGGACCGCGATGCTCATGAGCTTGAAGCGCAGGTTGATCGGCCGGTGCCGTTCGACTTCGAGGAGCCAGCGGGAGGTGATCCAGGCGAAGGGGCATGAGGGGTCGAAGTAGCAGTCGACGGTGGGGGCCTCCTGGGCGAATTTATCTTCCATGGAAGTTATAATACCTTCCACGGAAGCTATGATGCAAGGCATGGAGAACGATGCGGTTGTGGAGATCGTCGACCAGTGGCGCCGCGAGCGCCCGGACCTGGACACCGACCCGATGCTCGTGGTGGGCAGGATGTTCCGCCTCGTCGGCGCATGGGACCAGCGCCTGCGGGGCCCGTTCGCCGAAGCGGGACTCGGCAACGGGGACTTCGACGTGCTCGCGGCCCTGCGCAGGGCGGGGAGGCCCTACGCGCTCTCGGCGGGCGAGCTGAGCCGCACCGTCCTGGTGACGACCGGGGCGATCACGAAGCGGGTGGACCGCTTGGAGAAGGGCGGATGGGTCACGAGATCGGTCGACGAGGACGACTCGCGCGGCCGCAGGATCACGTTGACCGATGCGGGCGTGCGACTCACGGACAAGCTGATGGAAGCGCACCTGGAGAACCAGCGGGCGCTGATCGAGACGCTCGACCCGGCAGAGCGCGACGCGCTCGCGGGGCTGTTGGCGAAGCTCGCCGCGGCCGAGGACTGAACGCGGCGCCGCCGGGCAGGCGACCGCGGTTTCCTCAGACGCGGACGGCGGTCGGGAACGCATGGCGGCGGGCGGCGACCGCGATGAGCAGAACAGGAATGCCGAGGAGCGCCACGCTCCAGGGCAGCGACAGCGGTCCGCCCCAGACGAGGAGGAGCCCGCCGAAGGCTCCGCCGGCCGCGGTGGCGGCGTTCCACAGTGTCACCACGATCGCCTGGACCGTGTCGGCCGCCGGACCGGCCGCGCGGCCCGCGGCGGTCTGCAGGAGCGTCGGCACTCCCCCGTGCCCGAGGCCCCACAGCGCGACCGCGGCGAACACCAGCGCCGGGACCTCGGCCATGAGCGCGAGCACCGTGGCCGCCAAGGCGACCAGGAACAGCGCGCCGATCGTGAGCGCCCGCAGCCGCCGGTCGATGAGCGCGCCGGTGACCGCGATGCTCGCGATCGAGGCGAGCCCGAACACGAGCAGGACGGCGTCGACCGATTCGGCCATCCCGAAGCGCTCCAGGAACGTCGCGATGTAGGTGTAGAGGAGGTTGTAGGCGATCACGTAGACCGCGATGGCCGCCATGATCGCCGCGACCCCGGGGAGGCGCAGCGCCCGCGCCACCGGAGTGCGCTGACCGGCGCGGTGGCCGGGGAAGTCCGGGACGACCGCGGCGATCCAGACGATGGCCGCTACCGCCAGCGCCGTCATGACACCGAATGCGGCGCGCCAGCCGATCGCGTCGCCGATGAAGGTCCCCACCGGGACGCCGAGCGCCAGGGCGAGCGGAATGCCGGCCATGACGATGGCGATGGCCTTGCCTTCGCGGCCTTCGGGGGCCATTCGGCGGGCGTATCCGATCATGAGCGCCCATGACAGGCCCGCGGCCATCCCCGCGACGAAGCGGGCGGCCATCGTCAGCGCGTAGTCGTCGGAGACGGCGGTGACGGTGTTGGCGAGGACGAACCCGGCCATCGCGGTGAGGAGCACGGGCTTGCGGCCCCATCCGGCGGTGAGCGCGGCGAGGGGGATGACGGTGAGCGCGGTGCCGATCGCGTAGACGGTGACGGCCTGGCCCATCGCCGAGGCGCCGACGCCGAGGTCGGTGCCCATGGCCGGGAGGACGCCCGCGGGCAGGGACTCGGTGATGACGGTGATGAAGACCGCGGTCGTCAGGGCCAGCAGTCCGAAGAGCGGCAGCCGCTCCCGCTCGGGGGCGGCCGGTGGGGCGATCGTCGGGGCGGTGGTTCTACTCATGGGTTGTAGTCTTGAACTTTGACACTAATGTCAAGGTCTAGCGGTATGGCGGTGAGGTGCGGCACATGAGGATCGGTGAGTTGGCGGAGCGGACCGGGGCGTCGCCGCGGCTGCTGCGGTATTACGAGGCGAACGGCCTGATCACGGCCGAGCGCCGCGCCAACGGGTACCGGGACTTCACTGAGAAGCATGTGGAGCTGGTGGGTCAGATCCGGGGGCTCTTGGACGCCGGGATCCCGGTGAAGATCATCAAGCAGATCCTGCCGTGCCTGGCGGGCCCGGACGAGATCTACTTCCCGGTGCCCGAGCCGGCGATGCTGGCCGCCCTCGAAGAGCAGCGGGACCGCATGACCCGCAAGGCCGAGTGCGTGCTCAAGAACCGGGACGCGATCGCGGCCTATCTCGACCGGGTGCGAGGCCCGGAGCCGGCCGAGCGCGCCTGAACGCATCCCGGCCGGCCCGGTCTCAGGCGGTCTTCCAGGCCTCGGCGGTGCGGTTCGCCCAGTCGGCGAAGGCGACCGGCTTGCGGCCGAGGACCTGCTCGACGCCGTCGGCCACGTCGCCCATCTTGCCGTCGCGCATGAACTCGTACATCGCGTCGAGGAAGAACACCAGGTCCTCGGGCAATGCTGCGGACCGCAGGGAGGCCGCGTACTCCTCCGGGCTCACGGACCGGAAGACCATGGTCCGACCCGAGGCCTTGGCGATCGCATCGATCGCCTCGGTGAAGGTGAGCGCTTCGGGGCCGCTCAGTTCGTAGATCCGGCCGTGGTGGCCGTCCTCGGTGAGGACCGCGGCGGCGACCGCGGCGATGTCGTCGACGTCGATGAACGGCTCGACGAGGCCGTCCGCGGGCAGCGCGAGTTCACCGGCGAGCAGCGTCTCCAGGAAGTCGCCTTCGCTGAAGTTCTGGTTGAAGTTGTTGGGCTGCAAGACAGTCCATTCGATTTTGGAAGCCCGAACCGCCTCCTGCAGCCCGTACATCCCAATGGCTTCGGGGCCGACGCCGACCGCCTCGGCGAGCCGGTGGACACGCCGCCCCGACTGCGCCACCAGGCGCCGCACATCGGCTTTCTCGGCCGCGGCGACGAACGCCTCGGCCGGGATCGGCTCGTCCGGCGGAATCAGGTAGGCGGCCGAGACGCCCTCGAGCGCTGCGGCCCAAGTGGACTCGTCGTGCCAGTCGAAGCGGATCTCGCTGCTGCGCGAGACCGCGCGAACGGTGTGCCCGGCCTCGCGGAGGCGGGCGGTGAGGCGGCTGCCGACCTTGCCGGTCGCGCCGATGACCAGGATCGTGTTGCTCTTGATGCTCATGTCCCCCAGTCAAGTCGATCTTCCGGCGCACGCCCATCGCTCAGACGCCACGATGGATGTGCGTTCGTCTAGGGCCTAAGTCGGCTCAAGCCGCGAGGAGGTAGATGATCGCCACGGTGCCGATCACGGCGATGGCTCCGCGGAGCACGGGCGCGGGGAGTCTGCGGCCGACACGGGCGCCCACGATGCCGCCGAGTGCGGATCCGATCGCGATGAGGGCCACGACGAGCCAGTCCACGCTGGACGGGGAGATGACGAGGAAGGTGATCGCCGCGATCAGGTTCACGGCCATGACGAGCAGGTTCTTGATGCCGTTGAGGGACTGGATGGTCTCGACGGTGAGCAGACTGAGCAGGCCGACGATGAGGATGCCCTGGGCGGCGCCGAAGTAGCCCCCGTAGACGCCCAGAACGAAGACGCCGGCGAGGGTGGCGATGGTCTTCCAAAGCGGCGGTCGGGTCGGTACGGGCCGGTCGGCTGCGCGTCGGGCCGCACTTCGCTGCACGAGGGGACCCAGAAGGACCATGGCGATGCCGGCGGCGATGAGCACGGGGACGATCAGCTCGAACGCCTCCGCCGGCAGGATGAACAGGAGCGAGGCGCCGGCGATGCCGCCGGCGGTCGATGCGGGCAGCAGCAGCCGCGCCAGATGCCGGTTCGCGCGGAGCTCGCGGCGGTAGCCCACGGTTCCGGCGAGACCGCCGGGGACGAGACCGAGCGTGTTGGACACGTTCGCGACGACGGGCGGGTACCCGAACAGGAGGAGCACCGGGAAGGAGATGAGGGTTCCCGAACCGACGATCACGTTGATCATGCCGGCGCCGAATCCGGCGGCCAGGATCGACGTCCATTCGAGCCAGCCGGAGAGCATGCCTGTCAGGGTAACGGGCGTTCGGTTCTCCTGCACGGCGACATCCGCTGAGCGCCCGTCCTAGGCCACGGCGAAACGATACCGGTCCGCGAGAGCCTCGAGATGATCCCGAAGTTCCTGCGGCCCTTCGACCTTGAACGGCACGTCCAGCGCACTGATGTAGTTCGCGAGATCCCGCAGCGAGTCGCTGCCGGTCCGCCACAGACACTCGCCCTCGCCCGCCGCCTCCAGCAGCCCGCTGCCGGGCGGCAGCATCTCGGCGACCCGCTCCACCGGAGCCGCCAAGCGCACCACCGCCTGGAAACGCCAAGCCGACTGGCCGAGCCCCCGCAGCACATGCGCCACCGCCTCTTCCGGCGGCTCTCTCGGAGTGAACCCGGGCCCGTTCGGGATCCGCGGCCGGATGCGGTCGGCCCGGTAGGTGCGCCAGTCTTCGCGGTCCACGTCCCAGGCCAGGAGGTACCAGCGCCGGTCGGTGTACACGAGGCGGTGCGGTTCGGCCCTGCGGCGCGTCTCCTCCCCCGCCCGGTTGCGGTAGCCGAACCGCAGCTGCTCACCTCGGTGAATCGCCTCGGCGATCGCCGTCAGCACCTCGGCATCCACAGTGGGCCCCGAGCCCGCGGCCGACGCGGTGGCCGCCCGCAGCACGTCGATGCGCCGGCGCAGCCGCGACGGCATCGTCTGCTCCAGCTTCGCCAGCGCCCGCAGCGAGGTCTCCTCGATGCCGGCCACCGAACCGGAGGCCGCGGCGCGCAGGCCCACCGCGACCGCCACGGCCTCTTCGTCGTCGAGGAGCAAGGGCGGCAAGGCGTTCCCCGCCTCCAGGCGGTAGCCCCCGGCGCTGCCGGTCGTGGAACGGACGCGGTAGCCGAGGCGGCGGAGGCGGTCGATGTCGCTGCGCACGGTCCGGGTCGTGACGTCGAGGCGCTCGGCGAGCGCCGCGCCCGTCCAGTCGTGCCGGCTCTGGAGGAGCGCGAGGACGCGCAGCAGGCGCACGGAGGTCTCCAACATTTTTCGATTCTCCCACGCATTGCGGAAGCAAATCTTCCGCAATGGCCTCTACCTTGGTGTTCAACGACGACGAAGGAGCAGGGACATGTTGCGAGGATTCACCACCATCAGCTATTTCGCCGAGGACCTGGACGCCGCGAAGGCCTGGTACACCGAACTGCTCGGCATCGAACCCTATTTCGAGGTGCCCGGCGGCTACGTCGAGTTCCGGGTGGGCGACTACCAGCACGAGCTCGGGATCGTCAAGGGCAGCTGGGCGCCCCACGACATGACCGCCCCTCCGGGCGGCGTGATCATGAACTGGCACGTGGACGACCTCGACGCCTCGATCGAGCGGCTGCTGGCCTTGGGCGCCACGGAGTACGAGCCGAAGACGCAGCGCGGGGAGGGCTTCGTGACCGCCTCGTTCATCGACCCGTTCGGCAACATCCTCGGCATCATGTACAACCAGCACTACCTGGACACGCTCGCCTCCTTCGGAGCGAGGGCGTGAGCGCGGAGGTGCTCGACTTTCCCGACCGGGACGCGTGGGAGGCCTGGTTGGAGGCCCATCACGGCGAGCGGGAGGCGTGGCTGCGCATCGGCAAGGAGCACTCGCCCGAAGGGCGGCTGCGGATCGGTCCGGCGCTCGAGTCGGCGCTGTGCTTCGGCTGGATCGACGGGCACCGCAAGGCCCTCGACGGCGATTCGTTCCTGCAGCGGTATTCGCCGCGGCGCAAGGGCAGCCCGTGGTCGCGGCGCAACAAGGCGATCGCCGAAGCGCTCATCGCGGCGGGTCGGATGCGCCCGGCCGGGCTCGCCGAGATCGAACTCGCCCGATCCGAGGGCCGTTGGCCGGGGGATGCCGACGATTGAGGCGGGGGCCTGGGATGATGGCCGGGTTCCAAGAGGAGGCACCATGAACGGACCCGGCCGGCGGCCCCAGACCACGATCTTCACCACGATGTCCGCGCTCGCGCAGCGCCACGGCGCGGTGAACCTGGGACAGGGCTTTCCCGACGAGTCCGGGCCCGCGCACATCGTCGAGGCCGCGGTCGCCGCGATGCGGGAGGGCCGCAACCAGTACCCGCCGCTCGCGGGCGTTCCTGAACTGCGCCAAGCGATCGCCGCGCACCAGCGGCACTGGTACGGCCTCACGCCCGACCCCGACGAGGGCGTCATGGCCGCCGCGGGCGCCACCGAGGCGATCACGGCCGCGATGCTGGCCCTGGTCGAACCCGGCGACGAGGTGATCGCGCTCGAACCGAGCTACGACTCCTACAAGGCGTGCATCGAGATCGCCGGCGGCACGCTGGTGCCGGTGCGGCTCGAAGCGCCCGGGTTCCGGCTCGACACGGACCGGCTCGCCGCGGCGGTCACCGATCGGACCCGGGTGCTGCTCGTCAACTCGCCGCACAACCCCACGGGCACGGTGCTGCACCGCGAGGAGCTGGAGGCGATCGCGGCGCTGGCGATCGAGCGGGACCTCCTCGTGGTGACCGACGAGGTGTACGAGCACCTCGTCTTCGACGGGCGCGAACACGTTCCGCTCGCCTCGCTGCCGGGGATGTGGGAGCGGACGGTGACCATCGGCTCGGCCGGGAAGACGTTCTCGCTCACCGGCTGGAAGATCGGCTGGGCGACCGGACCCGCCGATCTGATCGCCCGGGTGAAGGACCGCAAGCAGTGGCTCTCGTTCGCCTCGGGCACCCCGTTCCAGTACGGGATCGCGACCGCCCTGGCCTCCGGCGAGGACTTCTACCGCGAGTACATCGCGGGCTACCAGGAGCGGCGCGACCTCATGGTGGCCGGGCTCGAGTCCATCGGCTTCGAGGTCTATCGGCCGGAGGGCACCTACTTCGTGACCACGAGCATCGCACCGCTCGGACACGAGGACGGGATGGCGTTCTGCCTGGATCTGCCCGAGCGCTGCGGCGTGGTCGCGATTCCCAACCAGGTCTTCTACATCGACGCCCCCGCGACCCGGCCCGAGGTGCGGTTCGCGTTCTGCAAGCCGGTGCACGTGCTCGAAGAGGGCCTGAAGCGGCTGCGTGAAGGACTGGCCGGGTAGAGTCGCGCCCATGGGTTTCGGCATCTCCCCGCCCGCCGCTTAAGGCGGGCTTCCTCAACTGCGCGTTCGGGCTCCGGCCCGGCGCGTTTTCCAGGCATGCCCGCAGACGAGTGCCACTCATCCGCGACGCTCATCTGGAGAACGCATGTCCACGACCCTCGCCCCCGCACGTCCTGCCGAGGCCGCCGCCCGGCGCGGCCTCGCCTACCTCACCGTCACCGGCCTCGCCTGGGGCACCACCGGCGCCGCCGCCGAACTCGTCTACCGCGCCGGCGACCTCGGCCCCGCGGCCGTCTCGTTCTGGCGACACCTCGGCGGCCTCGTGTTGCTCCTCGCCTTCACCGCGATCCGGCCCTCCAGGCCCCGACCGAAGTCGACCACGCCGCTGCGGCGGCGCGCGGCCCTGCTCACGGGCGTCGGGATCGGCATGGCGGTGTTCCAGACCGCCTACTTCGCGGCCGTCGACGCCACCGGCGTCGCCGCGGCCACGCTGCTCACGCTCGGGTCCGGGCCGATCCTCACCGCGATCGGCGGCCGCTTCCTCCTCGGCGAGCACCTCGGCCGCGGCGGGATGCTCGCGGTCGCCGGAGCGCTCACCGGTCTCGGCGTGCTCGTCGGCGGCAACGCCGCGGGCGTCATCGACCCCGCCGGGGTGGCGTTCGCGCTCCTGTCGGCGGCTGGGTACGCCGCCGTGACCCTCCTGGGCCGCGCCACCGGTCGCCGCAGCGACGGCGAGGACCCGTTCACGCTCACCATGTGGTCCTTCGGGATCGGCGCGGCCGTGCTCCTCGTGCCGGCCTGGATCGAAGGCCTGGTCCCCCACGAGGGCGACCCGGTCCGGGCGTTCGCCGTCATCGGCTACCTCGCGGTGTTCACCACCGCGCTGGCGTACCCGCTGTACTTCGCGGGCGCGGCTCGCGTGCGGGCGACGACGGCCTCGGTGATGATGCTGCTCGAGCCGGTCACGGCCGCGTTCTTGGCGGTCGCGTTCCTCGACGAGCCGCTCACCGTCGCGACCGCGGCGGGCTCGGTGATCCTCCTCGGCTCGATCGCCGCCCTCGCGGCGGCCGAGTCGCGGCGCTAGCCGGATACGGCGAGAGGGCCGGTCGTTTGACCGGCCCTCTGGTGCTGCTTGGGATCAGGTGGCGGCGAGGTAGCCCGTCTCCAGCATGATGATCACGATGACGCCGAGGATGCAGCGGTACCAGACGAAGATGAACACGCTGTGCTTGGCGACCCACTTGAGCATCCAGTGGACCGCGGCGAGGCCGACGAAGAACGCGATGATCGTCGCCACGAGCATCTGCGCGCCGCTCGGCACCGAGCCCTCGGTCGCGGGGTCGAAGACGTCGCCGAGGCTCAGGATGCCCGCCCCGAACACCGCTGGGATCGCGAGCAGGAACGAATATCGCGCGGCCACCGACCGGTCGAGGCCGATGAAGAGGCCGGCCGTGATCGTGCCGCCCGAGCGCGAGACGCCGGGGATGAGCGCGCCCGCCTGGGCGAAGCCGAGGATGAGGCCGTCCTTCAGTCTGAAGTCGTCCCAGGTGCGGGTCTTCTTGCCCACGAGTTCGGCCAGCGCGAGCAGGAGCCCGAAGAAGATGAGGCTGAAGGAGACCAGCCAGAGGTTGCGGGCGCCGTCGCGGATCGCGTCCTTGAAGATGAGGCCGAAGAACACGATCGGCAGGGTGCCGATGATGACGTACCAGCCGAGCCGGTAGTCGGTCTCGCCGCGCAGGTCCTTGTTGAACAGGCCTTTCCACCAGGCCACGAGGATGCGGACGATGTCCTTCCAGAAGTACAGGAGGACCGCCGTCTCGGTCCCGAGCTGCGTCACCGCGGTGAAGGACGCCCCCGCGTCCTCTTCGAAGAACAGCGCCGAGGTGAGGCGGAGGTGCGCCGAGGAGGAGACCGGCAGCATCTCGGTCAGGCCCTGGACGATCCCGAGCACGATGGCCTCGAACCAGGTCATGTCGACCATGCGTCGGGCTCCTTCCGGGCACTCTTGCAGGGGGGAGTGTGCATTGGCACTTCTTTCGTCACATCGACGGTCAGGCGTCGCACGCGTCGTCTTGCGGCGCCCGGCGCGACGGGGACATCTTGCCAGATCCGTCCCCGTGATCGGTCGGTGCACATGTGGGAGTGAGACGCGTCGGGCCCGCGCCCCTTGAGGACGCGGGCCCGCCGGCGAGGTCGGATCAGGAGAGTTCCTGCGGGCATTTCAGGCCCGTGGCGGGGATGGTGAGGTCGACCAGGTAGGCGGTGACGGGAGTGTCGATGCAGGTGTGGCCCAAGGCGTATGCGGTGTGGCCGCTGCCTTCGTAGGTGATGAGGACGTCGTGGTGGAGTTCCCTCGAGACGGATGCAGCCCAGGCGTAGGGGGTGGCGGGGTCGCCGACGTTGCCGATGAGGACGACTTCCGGTGCGCCGCTGCCGCTCACGGTTTTCGGGCCGGGTTCGGAGGCTGACCAGGTGGCGCAGGGCAGGTAGCTCCAGGCGATGTTCGCGCCGAACAGGTCCGAGTTGCCGAAGGCGGTCTCGGCGCCGTCTCGGTAGGCGTCGAAGTCGCCCGGGTTGTCGCGGTCGACGCATTGCACGCCGTAGAAGTTGGCGTCCGTGTCCCGTTGTGGCAGTGGCGGGGGCGGGAGGCGTCGCGGTTGGAGGCGGGAGGCGCCTTCGGGGTCGGCGAGGGCTTCGAGCTGTTCGGCGAATTCGGCGATGTCGCCGCCGCTGACCGCGGCGAGGATCGTTTCGAGTGCGGGCCATTTGGCTTCGCTGTAGAGGGCTTGGGAGATCATGCCGAGCATGTCGCCGACGGTGAGCGAATCGGCGAGGGCCCGTTCGGCACCGGCGAGGATCGCCTCGAGTTCGGCGTCGGCGGCGTCGGCGGTGGTGAACGGGCAGTCGGCGACGGTGAGGCAGTGGTCGACGAAGGCGTGCCAGGCGGTCTCGAAGCCGGCGGCCTGGTCTTCGGCGAGGTCGAGCACGGAGCCGGAGGTGCGCATGACGCCGTCGAGGACCATGGCGCGCACGTGGTCGGGGTAGAGGTGGAGGTACATCTGTCCGATGTAGGTGCCGTAGGAGTAGCCGAGGTAGGTGAGTTCGTCGTCGCCGAGGGCGGTGCGCATGACCTCCATGTCGCGGGCGACGTTCTCGGTGCCCATGTTGGCGAGGAAGTTCGCGTCGACTGCTTCGGTGCAGCCTTCGGAGAAGGTGGCGGCGCCGTCTTCGAGGGCCGTGGACTGGGCGTCGGTGATGGCGGACGGGTCGTCGGTGGCGACGTCGGCGACCGCTGCGTCGAAGGCGCCGTCGCTGCCGCAGGTGAGGTTGCGGCTGGCGCCCACGCCGCGCGGATCGAAGCCGACGACGTCGAACGCGGAGGTGACTTCGCTTGGCAGGAAGGGGTACCGGGCGAGATCGATGCCGGAGCCGCCGGGACCGCCGGGGTTGATGAGGAGCGAGCCGATCCGGTCGGTGGTGGTGGCGGGGTGGCGGATCATCGCGACGGCGACGCGGTCGCCGGTGGTGTCCTCGTAGTCGACCGGGACGTTGATCGAGCCGCATTCGAGGGATTCGGCCCAGGCGGCCTGGTCGGGGGTGAGTCCGGCGGGACCGAGTGCGGTGTCGCCGTAGAGGACCGTGAGGTCGCACGGTGCCCATGCGACTTCGGTGATCTCCTTCTGGATCGTGGCGACGCCGCTGCGGGCCTTGGGCGAGCCGTTGCCGTCGTAGTCCGCGCCGCAGCCCGCGAGCGCCGACATGAGGAGGGCCAGGGTTCCGGCGAGCGCAGCCGTGCGCCTCATGCCGACTCCTTCCGCAGGCGCGGCGGGGGCCGCGTCGAATCCGGGTGATGATCGCACCCTAAGGCCCGGGAATCCTGTTTGCGGTGTATTCGACTGATTGCCGTCGTTCGTGTTGTGGGCGAAGGGGCGCGATCGCGGGGCGCCCCCTGCTCGCGGCCATGATGATCGTCCTTCTGCTCGCCGCGGTCATTTTCCAGGCGGTCGCGATCTTCGCTAAGGACTCTGTGGTCACTGCTCCGGAAATAACGGTCCTGAATCAGGAGGGAGTGACGACGATCGTCCTGGTGTCACTGCCGGTGTTCCTGTGCAGTGCCCGGTTCGCTCAGCTGCGCAAGAGGAACGGGCCGGAGAGGGTTCGCCTCTCCGGCCCTGGGATCAGGTCTTGAACCATTTCTGCGCGGCGTTGCCGCTGCAGTTGGCTATCTGCAGGTTCGTCCCGTCGGCCGAATTGGCCCATGGCACGTCGAGGCACTTGTTCGCCTGCGGGTTCACCAGGTCGTTCGCGCCGGAGAGGACCCATTTCTGGGCTCCGGAGCCGTTGCAGGTCCACATGCGCACCGCCGTCCCATCGGCGGTCGCGCCGTTCGCCACGTCGAGGCACTTGCCGAGGGCGCGAAGGGATCCGTCACCGGCGAAGGTCCATCGTTGGGCGGCGCTGCCGTTGCAGCGGTAGAGCTGCGCGGGCGTGCCGTCCGCGGTGCCCGAGCCCTCCACGTCGAGGCACTTGCCGGCCAGACCGGTGATCGCGCCGCCCGAACTCGTCGTCCCGGAGTAGACGCGCACGTAGTCGATCTTCATCTGCTGCGGGAACTGGGTGCTGCCGTCGGGGTAGCCGGGCCAGTTGCCGCCGACCGCCACGTTCATGATCATGAAGAACGGGTGGTCGAAGACCCACTCGTTGCCGCCGATGTCGGCTGTGGACTTGGTCTGGTAGTTGACGCCGTCCACCGACCAGGTGATCGACGTGGGCGACCAGTCGACAGCGAAGGTGTGGAAGCCGTTCGCGAAGGGCTGCCCGATCGTGTAGGCCCCGCCGACGCCCGCGCCGCCCGAGTAGCCGGGGCCGTGGAGGGTGCCGTGGACGGTGTTCGGCTCCTTGCCGACGTTCTCCATGATGTCGATCTCGCCGCTCTGCGGCCAGCCGACCGAGCCGAGGTCGTCGCCGAGCATCCAGAACGCCGGCCAGATGCCCTGGCCGCGCGGGATCTGGATGCGGGCCTCGTAGCGGCCGTACGCCTGCGTGAAGGTGCCGGAGGTGAGCAGCCGCGCCGAGGTGTACTGGCAGGTGCCGTACCAGCACTGGTAGTTGGAGGGGTTCTCCTTGCGGGCGGTGATGACCATGTTGCCGTTGCCGTCGTGGGCGGCGTTGGACGTGCTGTTCGTGTAGTACTGGTGCTCGTTGTTGCCCCAGCCGGAGCCGCCGATGTCGTGGCGCCACTTGCCGGAGTCGGGCGCGGTCCCGGCCGCGGCGTTGAACTCGTCGCTCCAGGTCAGCGCCTGGGCCTGGAGGGGCGCCTCGTCGGTCTCCTCGGCTCCGGCGGCGCTGATGCCGACGGTGATCGCGGTGGCGGCCGCGACCGCGGCGCTCGCCAGGGCGAGCAGTCGGGTGCGCTTGCGGCGCGGCCTGGTCGGGGATGGGTCTCTGCGTGGTCTCACGGAGGCGTCCTCTCGTGCCGAGGGTGAGGGAGCGGATCTGCACGGGCACAGGGACATCCCGAGAGAGCGCTCTCTCTAAATATTCCTATCTTTTTATCACTGGGATAGACCACTGTCAATAAGACATGCCGGGCAAAGGCCCGGAGAACCCTGCCTCCGGCCCTTCCTTCAGCCCTTGACGGCGCCTCCCAGGACGGCCGCCGAAGGTGCGGCGATCCTAGTCATCGACCGGCTCCCGCAGAGGTGAGACGCGTCGCCGCCGTCACCTTTGACGCTTTCTTGATGGCCGAGGACACCGATAGGGGCAATGATGGGACCGTGTCACGTGGACAACTGCGGATCTACCTCGGCGCGGCCCCAGGGGTCGGGAAGACCTTCGCCGCGCTCGAAGAGGCCCGGCGGCGGTTGGAGCGCGGCACGGATGTGGTGGTCGGCTTCGTCGAGACCCACGGGCGGCCCCACACCGCCGAACTCCTGGACGGCCTCGAAGCCGTGCCGCGGCACGCCGTCGAATACCGGGGCGCCGCATTCGAGGAGTTCGACGTCGACGCCGTGCTCGCCCGCGCCCCGAGGGTCGCGCTCGTCGACGATCTCGCGCACACCAACGTGCCGGGCTCGCGCAACAGGAAACGCTGGCAGGACATCGACGAGCTGCTCGACGCCGGCATCGACGTCATCTCCACCGTGAACGTGCAGCACCTCGAATCACTCAACGACGTCGTCGCCCAGATCACCGGCGTGCCGCAGCGCGAGACCGTCCCCGATGAAGTCGTGCGCCGCGCCGACCAGGTCGAACTCGCCGACATCACCCCCGAGGCGCTGCGCCGCCGCATGGTCCACGGCAACGTCTACCCGGCCGAGAAGGTGGACCCGGCCCTCTCGAACTACTTCCGCGTCGGCAACCTCACCGCACTGCGCGAGATCGCCCTGCTGTGGCTGGCCGACAAGGTCGAGGACCAGCTGGAGCAGTACCGCGAGGCCCAGCACATCACCGCCACCTGGGAGTCCAAGGAGCGCGTGGTCGTGGCGCTCTCCGGCGGCGACGAGGGCGACACGCTCATCCGCCGCGCCGCCCGCATCGCGGCCCGCTCGGGCGGCGCCGACCTCAAAGCCGTTTACGTCGCCTCCGGCGACGGGCTCACCAGCGCCCGCTCGGCCCGCAACCTCGCCCGCCAGCGCAACCTCGTCGAGGACCTCGGCGGCTCCTTCCACCAGGTGGTCGGGCGATGCGATCCCCGAATCGCTCCTGGAGTTCGCGCGCGGCGTCAACGCGACGCAGCTGGTGCTCGGGGCCTCGCGGCGCGGGCGCTTCGCGCAGGCGATCTCGAGGGGCGTGGGCGTGACGACCACCGCGCAGTCGGGGAAGATCGACGTCCACCTCGTCAGCCACGAGCGGGTCGCCACGGTGAAGCGGCCGCGCGGGGCGCGGGGGTTCATCGGCGGCACGCGCAGGCGCCTCGGGATCGCCTTGGCGCTCTTGGGGATTCCGGCGCTGTGCATGGTGCTCTTGCCGCTGCACGAGGAGCTGTCGCTGACGACGATGATCCTCATCGTCCTGACCGCCGTGATGGGCCTGACGCTGACGGGCGGCATGTGGCCGGCCCTGCTGGGGGCGCTGTCCGGCAGCATCCTGCTGAACTACTTCTTCACCAAGCCGTACAACACGTTGAAGGTGCACGACCAGGAGCAGCTCATCGCGCTGGCGATCTTCATCGCGCTCGCGCTGGGCGGGGCGAGCGTGGTGAACCTGTCGGCCGCGCGGGCCCGGTTGGCGGCACGGGCGAGCGCCGAGGCGCAGACCTTGACGACATTGGCGGGCAACGTGCTCCGCGGCGGGAGCCGGGTAGAGGACCTGCTGGAGCAGTTGCGGGAGACGTTCTCGCTGGAGTCGGTGACGCTGCTGGAGCGGACCGAGGCCGGGCGCGGGTCCGGCCGAGCGGCAGGACCCGCGGCTGTGGCGGGTCGTGGCGAGCGCCGGCGAGGGCTGCGCGAGCCCGGGTGCGGCGGAGAACGACCTGCCGATCAGCGACGACCTCGCTCTGGCCCTGCGCGGGCACACGCTGGAGGCCGCGGATCGGCGCATCGCGCAGGCGTTCGCGATGCACGCGGCGGCGGCCCTCGAACGCGAACGCCTTGAGCGGCAGGCGGAGGCGGTGCAGCGGCTCACGGACACCGACAAGCTGCGGACGGCGCTGCTGGCGGCGGTCTCGCACGACCTGCGCACGCCGCTGGCGTCCACGCGGGTGGCGGTGTCGAGCCTGCGTTCCACTGGGGACCTGTTCACGGCGGAGGAGCGGGACGAGCTGCTGGAGTCGGCCGAGACCTCGCTGACGCGGCTCACGAGCCTGGTGGACAACCTGCTCGACATGAGCCGGCTCCAGGCCGGGGTGCTGGGGGCGAACCCGGTGCCGGTGGCGCTCGACGACGCGGTGCCGTGGGCGCTCGACGAGATCGGCGACGCGGCGGCGGCCGTGCGGCTCGACGTGGCCCCGGACCTGCCGGAAGTGCTGGCCGATCCCGGTCTACTGCAGCGGATCCTGGTGAACGTGGTGGCGAACGCCCTCAGGTTCAGCCCGGAAGGCGTGCCGCCCTTGGTGATCGCGGGCAGGCACGGCGACCTCGTGGAGCTGCGCGTGGTCGACCGCGGCCCGGGCGTGCCCGACGAGGACCGCGAGCTGATGTTCACGCCGTTCCAGCGGCTCGGCGACCGCGACAACACCTGCGGCGTCGGCCTCGGGCTCGCGCTCTCGCGGGGCCTGGCGGAGGCGATGGGCGGCACGCTCGTGCCGGAGGCGACCCCCGGCGGCGGCCTGACGATGGTGCTGGCGCTGCCGCAGGCGGGCGATGAGAGGGGCACCGAGTGATCAAGATCCTGGTGGTCGACGACGAACCGCAGATCGCGCGGGCGCTGCGGATCAACCTGACCGCGCACGGATACGAGGTGACGACCGCGGCGGACGGGGCGCAGGCGCTGCGGGCGGCCGCGGCCGTTCGTCCCCGATCTCGTGGTCCTCGACCTGGGACTGCCGGACATGGACGGCACCGAGGTCATCGAGGGGATTCGCGGCTGGTCAGGCGCGCCGATCCTGGTGCTCTCGGGGCGGGCCGCGAGCGCCGAGAAGATCGCCGCTCTGGACGCGGGCGCGGACGACTACGTGACGAAGCCGTTCGACATCGGCGAACTGCTCGCCCGGGTGCGGGCCGCGACCCGCCGCGGCAACGTCGGCACCGATTCGCCGGTGACCGAGTTCGGTTCGGCCACCGTCGATCTGGCGGCCCGGGAAGTGGTGCGCGGCGGCGAGAAGATCCGCTTGACCAAGACCGAGTGGCAGCTGCTCGAAGTGCTCCTGCGCAACCCGGGCAAGCTGGTGGGCCAGCGCGAGCTGCTGCACCGGGTGTGGGGCCCGAACTACGACCGGGAGACGAACTACCTGCGCCAGTACATGGCGCAGTTGCGCCGCAAGCTGGAAGCGGATCCGGCCCGGCCGGTGCACCTGCTCACCGAACCGGGCATGGGCTACCGGTTCCGTCCCTGAGGGTTTGCCGGCGGTCCCTACGATGGGGACGCGGACCGGCTACAAGGGGGACTGCGATGAGCGAGAACGAGACTGCGACCAGGCCGCGCGCGCTCGCGGGCGCCGCCGCCGTGCTGTGGGTCGTGACCGGCGCGCTCGCCGTGGCGGCCGTCGCGAAGATCGCGATGTACGGGCAGTTCACGCAATCGTCCGCGGACGCGTGCGACGCGGTGGTCGCGCTCGAGCCGCCGGGAGGCTGGAAGGACGCCTCGTTCCCGTGCGAGCAGTTGGGCCCGATGGGCTGGTACCTGCCGTACTGGGCGGCGGTCTGCGGGTACGCGCTGTTCGGGGCGCTGTTCCTCGCCGCGGCGATCCTGGCGAGCCGGGAGCGGCAGGGTGCGCGGGCGCTCACGATGGTCACCGGGATCTTCGCGGTCGCCTCGACCGGTGTCATGGGCCTGCTGAACGTGGGCTGGACCTTCGCGATCAGGGGCTCGAACGACGCGGACGAGCTGGTCGCCGAGCGGGTCCGGGAGGCGGTGCCGGTCTGGCTCGACCTCACCGAGACGACGGTGCAGATCATCCTGATCGTCGGGTGGGTGGTGGCGGTCCGGCTGCTGTTCGGCTACAGCGTGGGCGCGTATTTCAGGCGCCGCTGACTTCGGTTGCGCGTCAGCGCAGTCGCACGGTGTGGGTGGCGCCGCGTGAGCCGTCCGTCTCGACGGTGATGCGGGTCCGGTCGCCGGGTTCGGCGGAGACGGTGTCGTCGGCCTCGACTACTTCGCTGGTGGGGTAATCGAGTTCGACGGTGACCGTGGCCCTCGTGCGGCCGGGGTCGGCGATGGCGACGGCGATCCCGTCGTCCTCGGGCGCGACCACTACGGAGGCGGGCCCGTCGCAGGAGAGGATGCCGGCGCCGGCGGCCTGCCAGAAGTGGGCGGCGACCATGCCGTTGTCTTCGGCCGAGATCGCCTGCACCGCAGCGGAGTTCGCGAGGATGCGCACGGCGCTGCCGCCGGCGAAGGCGGCGGTCGCGGCCTCGTCCGCGGTCGGGAGCAGCACGTAGGCGTAGGCGCCCGCCACGGGTGAGACGCCGTGGTCGAACCAGAGCGTGGCGTACCGCCTGGAGTGGACTTCGATGTCGCCGCCGCCGGTGGTCGGGCCCTGCTCGATGTCGTTCCACGAGCCGGAGCGGGTCTCCCTGAGACCGCGCAGACCGGCGGCGCCCGAGGGGAAGACGTAGCCGCCGACCCCTTCGAGGTGGATCCAGCGGGCCGCGTCGAGTTCGGCGGACCAGCCCGGGTCGTTCGCCTGCTCGTCGCCGTCGACGGTGATGCGGGGGTCGCCGTCCCTGCCGAGGTTGCGGTGCTCGACGGTGGTGACGACCGAGCGGCCGTCGGCGGCGGTGATGTCCGCGCCGAGCGCGACGACCGCGTCGCCGAGGACGAACCAGGCCTTCTTGGCGCGCAGCGTGGAGCCGTCGGCGATGAGGTCCATCGCCGCCACCGCGTACCGGTCGCCGAACGCCGCGCCGCCCGCGACCGCGTTCTCGGGCAGGAGGACGACCATGCCCTCCTCGGCGGCGATCACCTCGCGCGCCCTGGTGTCAACAGTGGTTCCGGGGAGGCGGTAGGGGTTGGCCGTGGGCCAGAACTCGTCGTTGAACTGCGCGGTGTCGGTGGGCAGGTAGAGATAGGTCATGCCGTCGCCGAGGTACCAGCCGCGCAGGTTCTCCCAGTTGCCCATCTCGTAGGCCGCGACCCGGCTTGAGGACATCGACAGCGCCCAGGACCAGTCGGCGCGCCGCGCCAGGGCGCGGTCCATGTCGGCGTAGACGCGGGTGTACTCCGGGCGCGGGGCGGCCTCGACCGCGTCGTCCTCCACGATGGCCTTCACGCGGTCGAGCCCGGCGATGCCGGCCTGCTCGGCGTACGGGAAGGTCTCCTGTGATCGTTCGACCCAGCCTTTGACGCCGGCGTACCAGCGCGAGCGGTACTCCTCCGGGGCGCCCACGGCCAGCTGCGTCACGGCGGTGATGAACTGGGCGCCGTTGTGGTAGTCGCGCTGCTGGGGCCGCGAGATGCCGCGCCCGTACACGCAGTCCATGAACAGGCCGTCCTCGAGGAACGGGGCGTAGTTCAGCTCGATCGAGTCGTAGAGGACCGGCAGGTTCTCGTCGGTGACCTCGCCCGCGGAGCCCGCGAGGAGCGAGACGGCCAGGCCGGTCGAGGACAGCAGGGTGGTGCCGTACGCGGCGGCGTAGGGCACGTTGTCGTGCTGGATGAGCGAGCCGTCGCGGTAGAAGCCGTCGCCTTCGGTGACGTACTGGAAGAGGGTGTGGCGCCCTTCGTCGGTGGTGGTGCCGGAGAGGCCGTCGCGGGCCAGCCGCAGCTTCTCGTCGTCCTTGCCGAGGATGCCGCGCAGCGCGAGGATCACGGCCTTGTCCGCGCGGTTCGCGCCGGTCTCGTGGATCGAGGGGTTGACCACGCGCATGTCGGCGTCGGGGCACCAGCGGTCGACGGCCGCGAAGTACTGCTCCAGCCGTTCGGCGGGGATGCGGTCGTAGAGGAGCACGCAGGTCTTGAGTAGGGCCGTGGGCGAGCCGATCTCCCACCAGTACCAGTTGTCGACCTCTTCGGCGTGCTCGTTGTAGCCGCCGTCGTAGAGCAGGGCGAGGCCCTCGACGACGGCGGCGGCGATCGACTCGTCGCCGTACTGGTCGGTGCCGGGGGTGGCCCAGCCGACCGCGATCCGGTAGAGCTGGCGGTAGGAGTTGTTGAAGTTCGCGGCGGAGGAGACCGGTTCGAGGTCGGACCACACGGCGGTGCGGCCGTCGCCGCGGTCCATGTCGTCCCAGAGCACGGACGCTTCGGCGTCGATCCGGCTGATCGCGGGCGCGTACTCCGTGTCGGAGGGGTCGATCGCGGCGCCGACGAGGAGTTCGGCCGCGCGGGCCCGCAGGCCGTCGAAGTCGAGGGTGGGGGGACTGTCGGCCGTGTCCAGGGTCCCTGCCTCCCTCGGGCTCCACAGCAGCGCCGCGCCGCCGATGCCCGCGCCGAAGCCGGCTATCCCGAGCGCCCCTCCGATGAGCAGGCGACGGTTCAAGGAGGAAGGCGGCGTTGGCATCGAGCGTCCTACTCAAGGGCGACGGGATGGGGGTCGCCACCATACTAGCGGCCTTCGCTGCCGTCTGCACCTCATAGCTGACCTGGGTTTTCGCAAACCGTGACATACCACAGTGAACTGTTGCCGGCCCTGCGACCGGGCCTTCAGTCGGTGGAGGAGACGAGGTCGTCGGCGCGGGTGCGGCCGCGGGTGACGAACGCCTCGGCGAAGCGGTCGACGATCGCGGCGACCTCGGGGTCGGTCTGGGATTCGCGGGCGGCCGCGAAGCAGGCGTTCGCGGCGCGGGCGATCGCGTCGTCGCGCAGGGCCGCGGTGGCGGCGCGCAGGTTGAGGTCCGCGGCGCTCGCGCGGTGCCAGAGCGGTTCGAGGGCGGCTTTGGCGCGCTCGGACGCCACGGGGTCGTCGAAGAGGGCCGCGGCGACCGCCACGGGCACGATCCAGTCCGTGCCGGGCTGGGCGTCGATCATCCGCAGCTCCAGATAGGAGCCGCGCGGGCGCACCGGCGGGAAGAGGGTCGAGAGGTGGAAGTCGAGATCATCCAGTGTGGGCGGTCGAAAGCGGCTGCCGCGGATCCAGTCGCGGAAGGTGAGGCCGCGCGGGACGGTCCACCGGCCGGGGCCGCGCACCGCCATGACGCGGGCGTCGAGCGCGTACCGGGACCAGGATTCGCGCGGATCGCCTTGCGCCACAGGACGGGAGCGGGAGGAGTCGATCGCGGCCCACACATGCTGGCGGGTCGAGCGCCACAAGCTCGGTTCGCCCCGGCGCAGCGGGGAGTTGGCGAAGGCGGCGACGAACACGGGCGCGAGGCGGTGGGCCAGGTCCCAGCGCTCGGCGATGCCGTGCGGGCCTGCATCGTCGAGGCCGGTGTCGTCAAGGCCTATGTCGAGGCAGACCTGGACGGAGGCGGTGTTCGCCATCATCCAGCGCCCGGCGCGGCCGTCCTGGTCGAACAGCTCCTCCATCGCCTGGTAGCGCGGCGTGCGAAGCACCCTGCGGGGCAGGCGGATCGGATCGAGGCCGAGGCCGAGGAGTTCGAGCCCCTCCTCGGCCAGCGTCGCGGCGACGCGGGCCCGGTCGGCCTCGAGTTCGGCGAAGGCCTCCCCCACTGTGGAGACCGGGCGGGTGCTCAGCTCGAGCGCGCCGCCGGGCTCGAAGCTGAGGCGGGTACATCGGGGCAGGGCGTCCCGGACCGCGAGCAGCGCCTTGACCGACTCGGGGTCGTGGCGGCGGCCGCGGTCGGACCGGTTCGTGACGTGCCATTCGACCTCCGCCCCGATCCTCGCCGGGGCGGTGGGCCGAAAGCTTTGCGCCGCAATGTGGTCGAAGGCCTCGTCCTCGGTGAGGGCCGGGGCGGTGTCGAAGAGCGTGGCGTCGGACATGCGGGGGCCTCCGAACGGCGATCGTTATCCTATCAGTTCAATAGGATATATAGATCTTAAGGCCCCCGAGCCGAATGTGCAACCTAAGCGGGGCATCCAGGCACCGTCCTCTGCCGTCAGGTCCGCGACACGGACCGGGAACTCACCGCTGGCGGCCTGGTCGAGCGAGACCTCGTCGAGGACCGAGCGCACCGCCGCCCGGGCGGCGACCCACAGGCGCGGCAGGTTCACCGCGGCCCCTTCGTAACTCGTCTCCTCGGGCCGGCGGCCGCGGACTTCGGACAACGGCCCGTCGACGGCCCGCAGCACCTCCCCGACCGAGATCTTCCCCGGCTCGCGGACCAGGCGGTAGCCGCCTTCGACGCCGCGGGCGCTCTCGACGAGACCGGCCCTGCGCAGGTCGCCGAGGATCACCTCCGCGAACTTGCGCGGCAGCCGCTGCACCGAGGCGAGGGTGTTGGCGGAGATGGTGCGGGGATGGTCGGTGGCCAGGGTGACGGCGATGCGGACGGCGTACTCGCCGCGTGCGGAGACCTGCATTGCATCAGGCTCCCTTCATGAATCTGGGGCGAAACGGAACGTGTACTTGAATCCTACTTGATAGATAGGATATGCTGTCACAGTGAACCGCATCAGCGAAAGCGCGAAGCCGTGTGGACAATGCGACGCCACTGCGACGCGGCGCCACATCGACTTCATGCGCTCGGACTCGGCCCTGTGTCGTCCGGGCGACGCCGTCGGCGCCGGTTCCGCTCGCTGAGCCCACTGGGGCTCCGATCTCCCGCGCCCACCGCGTCGCCCTTCCCGGTACTCCACTCGAATCCGAACGCGAAGGCGCCGCCATGACTCCCGTCCAGACCCACACCCGTCCCCCGGTCCACCGCCGCTCCGGCCTCGCGACGATCACCGTCACCGTCGAGATCCCGGCCGACGACCCCCGCCTCGCGCGGCGGCTCACCGCCGCCCTGGGCGTGCTCTCCCAAGGCGGCGGCCGCGTCTCGGTCGCCTCCGAGGGCGTCCCCGCCGCGCCCGTCGAGACGCCGGCGGCAGCGCCGGCCCCCGCACTCGTGATCGACGTGCCGGGCCGGGAGGTGCTCCTGCACGGCGAGGCGGTCGCTCTGACGCGCTTGGAGTTCGAACTGCTGGCGTTCCTCGCGCGCTACCCCGGGATGGTCCACACCCGGGCCGAACTGCTCCAGTTCGTCTGGGACACACCGGACACCGGCATCCCCGGCCGCACCGTCGACGTCCACGTGCGGCGCCTGCGCGCCAAACTCGGCGAGTTCGACGCGCTCGTGTCCACCGTGCGCGGGGTGGGCTACCGGTTCACCCGCAGCCCATTGGTGGAGTACCGAACCGGTTCGGCCTCCCCCGCGGACGATCGGCTTCTCACCATCTAAGAATTCCTAGTATTTCTATAGGAATACTGATAGTGTTCTCTGCATGACGACCGCCGACTTCCTCACTCGGCGGCGCGAGATCGATCAGATGCGCGCCGCCAGCGCCCTCTGTCATTCCCGAATGCGCTAGAGCGCAGCCGAACCCGCCCCATCGGGGCTCGTCTCCGGCTGCGCCCCTCTGCCGAAAAGCGCCGATTCCCTCTTTCAGGCCCTCCCCGGGCCGTCCTTCAGCACGCCCGGCCGCGGGCGGGCTCTCGCACGCTACCCATCGTAAGGACTCCAACGTGACCGCCAGTATTTCAGTGACCACTGTGGTCGGCAATCCGAAGCGCCTCTCGCGCACCCTCACCACCGCCGAGGCCCTGGCCGCGGCCCTCGCCTCCGGGCTCGGGTCCGAGCCGCGCGCCACCTCGATCGACCTCGCCGAGCTGTACCTCGACGGGATCGAGCCGCCGCACGACGGGTTCGAGCACGCCGCGGCGCAGATCCGCTCGGGCCATGTCCTCGTCGTCGGCACGCCCGTCTACAAGGCCAGCTATACGGGCCTGCTCAAGCTCTTCCTCGACCAGCTGCCGCCGGGAGCCCTCGAAGGGATCGTGGCCGTGCCGGTCACGATCGCCGCGTCGGCCGAGCACCGGCTGCTGGCCGACCTCCAGTTGCGGCCGGTCCTGGCCGAACTCGGGGCGCGCCTGCCGGTCGCCTCGCTCACGCTGCGCGAGAAGGAACTGGCCGAGCTGCCCGAGCACATCGGAGCCTGGATCGAGTCGCACCTGCCCAGCCTGGAAGCGTCGCTCTCCCACGGCCGCACCCCGATCGGGGTGGCGGCATGAGCGCGCGCGCCGAAGTGCAGGCCGGGGTCGGCCCCGAGTCGTTCCGGACGCTGTTCCGGGCCCATCCCGCGGGGGTGACGGTGGTGTGCGCGGACGCCGGGTCCGGCCCGGCCGGGTTCACCGCCACCTCGCTCACCTCGGTCTCGATCGACCCGCCGCTGGTGTCGTTCGCGATCGCGACCGGTTCGTCGGCGTGGCCGGCGGTGCGGGACGCCGAGAGCCTCACCGTGAACTTCCTGTCCTCGGGGCAGCACGAGATCGCGACCCGGTTCGCCACCAGTGGCATCGACCGCTTCGGCGGCCCGACGCTGTGGTCGCGGCTCGAGACCGGCGAGCCGGTGCTCGACAACGCCCCCGCGTTCCTGCGGGCGGTCGTGACCGAACGCATCGAGGCCGGAGACCACCACGTGGTCCTCGCGCTGGTCCTCGACGCCGAGACCGGCGGCGACCGCGATCCGCTGGTCTACCACGCGGGCGGCTACTGCGCCGCCGCTCCCCTCGAATGACCGCCACCCCCGCGAAGACCGCGCCCGAACGGGCCCGTCCCGTTCGGGCCGGCCTCGCGCCGACCCCTTCCCGACTTCATTCTGAAAGGCCAATCCCCATGTCGTCCAAAGCAACCCGACGAACTTTGATAGCCGGTGCACCCGCCGTCGCGGCGCTGGCGCTCGCCGCCTGCTCCGAGGAGCCGAGCGGCCCGGTGCTCGCCGCCGACGCGGCGCTCCCCGACGAGGTGCCCTCGGGCACCAAACTGGTCGTCGGCGACCCGTCGAACCAGATCGCGTACGAGCGGTCCGGGCTCGTGAAGGAGCTGAGCTTCGAGATCGAGTGGGCCAACATCTCCGGCGGCCCCAAGACGCAGGAGGCGTTCCGCGCCCAGTCGCTCGACATCGGCTCGGTCGCCGACATCCCGCCGATCCACGCCAACTGGACGAACCTGCCGACGAAGATCGTGGCGGCCTCCGGCCGGCTCGAACCGCTCGAGCACCCGATCTACGACCTCGGCATCGCCCCGGGCGCGGGCATCACGAGCCTGGAGGGGCTGCGCGGCAAGAAGATCGCGTACTCCCCCGGGCAGGCGCAGGGCGCGCTCGTGCTGCGCATCCTCGACAAGGCCGGTCTCTCCCAGGACGATGTGGAGCTGATCGAGCTGCCGAGCACCGCCGACACCTACTCGAACGCCCTCGCCGGGGGCGAGGTCGACGCCGCCCCGATCGGCGGCACCCAGGTGAAGTCGTACGTCAACAAGTACGGCGCGGACGGGGCCACCACGATCCCGCACGGCCTGCGCGACGACCCGTGGGTGCTGTACGCGCCCGTCGACGTCCTGGAGGACGCCTCCAAGGCCGCCGCCATCGCCGAATACGTGCGCCTGTGGGGCGCGGCGCGGCTGTGGACCCGGGCGAACAAGGAGGAGTGGATCAACGCCTGGTTCGTCGAGCACGAGGGATTGTCCTACGAGGACGGCGAGTACCTGTTCGACCGCGAGGGCGAGCCTGACTTCCCCGAGAACTGGGACGAGACGATCGCCCGCCACCAGGAGACCATCGAGGTCGTCGCCGAGGGCACCGGCAACCCGGTCCTGGAGGCGGAGGACCTGTACGACCGCCGCTTCGAGCCGCTCGTCACCGAGGGCATCGACGCGTACGGGGAAGCGGGTGCGACGTGACCGCCGTAGACACGAAGACGTCGCCTGAAACGGCGGCCCCGCCGCCGAGCCATGACGAAGCGGCCAGCGGACGCGCCTCGCGCCCGCGCGGCAAGCGCCGCCTCGGCCCCGGCAAGGCCATCCCGTTCGGCTACGTCATCGGCCCGACGCTCCTGCTGGGCATCTGGTTCTGGGGCTCGGCGCAGGGCTGGATCGACCCGCGGGTGCTGTCCGCCCCGTGGACCGTCGCGACCACCGCGTGGGACCTGTGGGAGTCCGGGCGCCTCGGCCCCGACCTGCTGGTCTCGACCCGGCGCTTCGCGCTCGGCCTGGCCTTCGGCGTGGCGGCCGGGCTGGTCCTGGCCGTCATCTCGGGGCTCAGCCGCTGGGGCGAGGCCATCGTGGACGGACCGGTGCAGCTCAAGCGCTCCATCCCGAACCTCGCGCTGCTCCCCTTGCTGCTGCTGTGGTTCGGCATCGACGAGCGGATGAAGATCATCACGATCGCGCTCGGCGTCCTCATCCCGATCTACATCCACACCCACAACGGCCTGCGCTCGATCGACGGCCGCTACGCCGAGCTGTCGGAGACCCTGCGGCTCGGGCCCGCGTCCTTCATCGGCCGCGTGGTCCTGCCCGGCGCGCTCCCCGGGTTCTTCCTGGGGCTCCGCTTCGCCGTGACCGCCTCCTGGCTGTCACTGGTCGTGGTGGAGCAGGTGAACGCCACCAGCGGCATCGGCTACATGATGCTGCTGGCCGGCACCTACGGGCAGACCGACGTCATCATCGTGGGCCTCGTCCTCTACGGCCTGCTCGGCCTCGGCTCCGACCTCATCGTCCGCCTCATCCAACGGAGGGCCCTGTCATGGCGACGCACACTGGAGGACTGACCAGGGCCGCGGCGGTGCGCATCCGCGACCTCCACCGCTCCTTCACCGACGACCGACCCGTCCTCTCAGGACTCGACCTCACGATCGAGCCCGGCGAGTTCGTGGCGCTCCTGGGCCGCAGCGGCTCCGGCAAGTCGACGCTCCTGCGGGCCCTCGCGGGCCTCGACCAGGACGCCTCGGGCACCGGCGACATCGAAGTGCCCGAACAGGTCTCGGTGGTCTTCCAGGACTCGCGGCTGCTGCCGTGGCAGCGGGTCCTGCGCAACGTGACCCTCGGCCTCGAAGGGTCCGGCGCCAAGGCGCGGGGCCGCGAGGCGCTGGCCGAGGTCGGCCTCGCCGGACGCGAACGGGCCTGGCCCCGGGAGCTCTCCGGCGGCGAGCAGCAGCGCGTGGCCCTCGCCCGCTCGCTGGTGCGCGAACCCGAACTGCTGCTGGCCGACGAGCCCTTCGGGGCCCTGGACGCCTTGACCCGCATCAGGATGCACGGGCTCCTGCGGGCCCTCTATGAACGCCACAAGCCGGCGGTCCTGCTCGTGACCCACGACGTGGACGAGGCCATCGTCCTCGCCGACCGGGTGCTCGTGCTCGACGCCGGGCACGTCCGAACCGAGCGGCGCATCGACCTCGAAGGCCGGCGCGACCCCTCGGACCCGCGGTTCGCGGCCATCCGCACCGAACTGCTCGCCGCCCTCGGCCTGGCCGACGGCGCAGAGATCACGAAGGAGGAAGCATGAGCGACCGACCGAGACAGCTGCACCTCAACGCTTTTCTGATGAACACCGGCCACCACGAGGCGTCATGGCGGCTGCCCGAGTCCGACCCGCACTCGTCCACGTCGATCGCGCACTACGCGAACCTCGCGCGGATCGCCGAACGCGGGAAGCTCGACTCGGTGTTCTTCGCCGACTCGCCCTCGCTGTGGGGCACCATCGGCCGCAGGCCCTCCGGGTCCCTGGAGCCGACCGTGGTCCTCGCCGCGCTGGCCGCCGTGACCGAGCACATCGGCCTCATCGCTACGGCCTCGACGACCTACAACGAGCCGTACAACCTGGCCCGGCGCTTCGCCTCGATCGACCACCTCTCGGGCGGGCGGGTCGGATGGAACATCGTGACCACCGCGACCCTCGACGCCGCTCGCAACTTCAACCTCGCCGAGCTCCCCGACCACGCCGCGCGGTACGCGCGGGCCGAGGAGTTCCTCCAGGTCGCCAAGAAGCTGTGGGACTCATGGGACGACGCGGCGATCCTGGGCGACAAGGAGAGCGGGCTCTGGGGCGACGAGCGCCTGGTCTACCCCGCCGAGCACGCGGGCGAGCACTTCCAGGTGGCCGGGGCGCTCAATGTGCCGCGGTCCCCGCAGGGGCACCCGCTGCTCGTGCAGGCCGGGTCCTCCGAGGACGGAAAGGCCTTCGCGGCGCTCCATGCCGAGGCGATCTTCACCGCCCAGCAGACCCTCGAAGAGGCCCAGGCGTTCTACGCCGACATCAAGCGGCGGGCGAAGGCCGCCGGGAGGGACCCGGACGGCGTGCTCGTCCTGCCGGGCATCGTCCCGGTGCTCGGCGACACCGAGGCCGAGGCGCGGGAACTGGAGGCCGAACTCGACCGGCTCATCGTCCCCGAGTACGCGCTGGGCAACCTCGCCAGGCAGTTGAAGCTCGATCCGTCCGAACTCCAGCTCGACCGGGAGCTGCCCGCGAACCTCCCGACGGAGGACGAAATCGAGGGCGCCAAGAGCCGCTTCACGCTCATCGTGGACCTGGCCCGGCGCGAGCACCTGACCGTGCGCCAGCTCATCGGCCGCCTCGGCGGCGGGCGCGGCCACCGCACCTTCAGCGGCACCGCCGAGCAGGTCGCCGACGCGATCTTCGAGTGGTTCGACGACGGCGCGGCCGACGGGTTCAACATCATGCCCGCCGTGCTGCCCTCGGGCCTGGAGACGTTCGTGGACCGCGTGGTGCCGATCCTCCAGGAGCGCGGGCGCTTCCGCACCGAGTACACCGGCGCCACCCTGCGCGAGCACTACGGACTCCCCCGCCCGGAGAACCCGCGGCGCCGCGAGGCCCTCGAATCGGCGGTCAAGGGCGTCCTCGCCCACGCCCGCTAGTGAACGGGGCGCACCGCGTCCGGTGCGCCCCCTTTGCGTCCCGACAGGCGGTACGCGCATGAGACGGCGAGCGTTTTGCGAGCCAGAACACGCCGCCGCAGTCCAATCCGTGAGACCGGGGTTGCTCGGCGTCGCCGAGCGATCCTAGAATTCCCACTAGTTTGATCGACTTAATCGAACTACTAGGAACGGACCTTCACGACTCAGTAGACGTCCAGGCCCCGGCGGCCGTGGCCGTCAAGGCGCTCGACAAGTCCTTCGGGACGCAGCACGTCCTCAAGGGCGTGGACCTCGACATCGCCCCCGGCGAGTTCGTGGCGCTGCTCGGGCGCTCCGGCTCGGGCAAGTCGACGCTGCTGCGCGTCCTCGCCGGCCTCGACACCGAGTACGACGGCGCGGCCTCGGTGCCGAAGCGCCGCGCCGTGGCGTTCCAGGACGCCCGGCTGCTGCCGTGGAAGCGGGTCCTCGACAACGTGCTGCTCGGCCAGCGCGGCGCCGCCGCCCGCAGCAAGGGCCTGGAGACGCTCGACGAGGTGGGCCTGGCCGACAAGGCGAAGGCCTGGCCGCACACGCTCTCGGGCGGCGAGGGCCAGCGGGCCGCGCTGGCCCGGGCGCTGGTGCGCGAACCGGAGCTGCTGCTCCTGGACGAGCCGTTCGGGGCCCTCGACGCCTTGACACGCTTGAAGATGCATGCGCTGCTGCGTCGCTTGTGGGCGGTGCACCGGCCGTCGGTGCTGCTGGTGACGCACGACGTCGAAGAGGCGATCGCGCTGGCCGACCGGGTGCTGGTGCTCACCGAGGGCCGCATCTCGCTCGACGTGCGCGTCGAGCTTCCCGAACTGAGTCCCCGCCGCTCCCCGAGTTCGCCGATCTGCGCGACCGGCTGCTGGGCGAGCTCGGCGTGGGCGAATCCGAACGTTAAGGAAGGCAGGAGGCACATGAGCATTCCCGAGCACGCCCGCGGCTACGAGGGCTTCGAAGGCACGATCGGGCGCACGAGCGCCGAGTCCACGCCGTGGTGGTCCGAGGAGCCGACCGCTCCGGCCGGGGCGCCGAACATCATCGTGGTGCTCCTCGACGACATGGGCTACAGCGATATCGGTCCGTTCGGATCCGAGATCGACACGCCGAACCTGGACCGGCTCGCCGAGAGCGGGGTGCGGCTCCAGAACTACCACACGACGCCCGTGTGCTCGCCCGCCCGCGCGGCGCTGCTGACGGGCCTGAACCCGCACCGGGCCGGGTACGGCTCGGTGGCCAACGGGGACCCGGGCTACCCGGGGCTGCGGCTGGAACTGGCCGACGACGTGGTGAGCCTGCCGGAGGCGTTGCGCGCCAACGGGTACGCGACCTACGCGATCGGGAAGTGGCACCTGGCGCGGGACGCGAACCTGGCGCCGGGGCGCACCAAGGACTCCTGGCCGCTCCAGCGGGGCTTCGACCGCTACTACGGTTCGCTCGAGGGGCTCAACTCGTTCTTCCACCCGAACCAGCTCACCGTCGACAACGGACCCGCCGACGTCGACGAGTACCCCGAGGAGTACTACCTCACCGACGACCTCACCGACCAGGCGGTCGCCCGGATCAAGGAACTGCGCGCGCACGACTCGCAGCAGCCGTTCTTCCTGTACTTCGCGCATGTGGCGATGCACGGCCCGCTGCAGGCGAAACCCGAGGACATCGCCAAGTACCGGGGCAAGTACGCCGAGGGCTGGGACGCGCTGCGCGAGCGGCGCTTCGCGAAGCAGCTCGCGGAGGGCCTGTTCCCCGAGGGCACCGAGCAGGCCCCGCGCCACTCGGAGCCGGGCTTCGACGTGCCGGCCTGGGACGAGCTCTCGGACGCCGAGCGGGACCGGTTCGCCCGGTACCAGGAGGTGTACGCGGCGATGGTCGACAGCGTCGACCAGTCGATCGGCCGGATCCTCGACACCGTGGAAGCGTTGGGCGAGTTGGACAACACGATCGTGGTGTTCACTTCGGACAACGGCGGCACCGCCGAGGGCGGCCCGGACGGCACGCGTTCGTACTTCTCGCAGTTCGTGCACCACCCGGTGCCCTCGGGCTGGGAGCGGGGCGTGCCGCACGACCCGGAGCTGATCGGCTCGGCGAAGCTCGGCGTGCACTACCCGCGGGGCTGGGCGCAGACCTCGAACACGCCGTTCCGGTTCTACAAGGGGCAGACGTTCGCGGGCGGAGTGCGCGTGCCGTTCATCGTCTCCTGGCCCGCGGGCCTGCGGCGAGCCGACGGCGACGACGGCATCCGGGACCAGTACGGGTACGTCACCGACGTCTTCCCGACCCTCCTCGAACTCGCCGGGCTCCAAGCGCCCGCGAGCAGGCACGGGCGCGAGGCGCAGGATCGCGACGGGACCAGCCTCGCCGAAGTGCTGCGCAAGAAGGAACTGGCGAGTCCGCACACCGAGCAGTACGCCGAGTTCGGCGGCCACCGCGGCTACTTCAAGGACGGCTGGAAGCTCGTCACGCTCCACCGGCCCGGCACGCCGTTCGACGAGTCGGAGTGGCAGCTGTTCGACACCCTCACCGACCCGACCGAACTGCACGACGTCGCGGGCGAGTTCCCCGGCATCGCCCGGGAACTCGCGGCCGCATGGGAGCAGGCGGCCTGGCGCAACACGGTCTTCCCGCTCCAGACCGGATTCCGGTCCGGGCCCGGCGGGCGCCGCCCCTCCGATGAGCGTTTCACGCGGGCGGTCCGGCTGCTGCCGGGCTCGCCGGTGCTGGAGCGGTTCCGGTCGGCGCGGCTCGTCCAGTACCGCTCGTTCACCGTGGACGTGGAGCTCTCCGACGACGGCGGCGACGGCGTCCTGTTCGCCCACGGCGACCCCCAGGGCGGGTACGTGCTGTACGTGGAGGAGGGGCGAGTCCGCTTCGGCTACAACCAGTTCGGTCGGCCCACCGTGATCGACGGCGGCGACCTGCCCGCCGGGACCCGGCTCATCCGCCTCCACGCCGAGGCCACGCCGAGGCTTCAGTGGGACTTCCACGTGGCGCTCGGCGACGGCACCGGCGAGCCGACCGAGATCGCGAACCTGCCCGGCCGCTTCCAGCTCGTGGGCATGGCCCCCTGGACCGGCATCTCGGTCGGGCGCGACGCGCGCGGCCCCGTCCTGTGGGACCTGCGCGAACGGCGCGGCACCTTCCCGTTCAACGGCGAACTCACCGCCGTCACCTACACCCCGGGACCGCTCGCGTTCGGCCCCGAGGAGATCAAGGCCATCCAGCGCGAAGCCGAACGCATCACCGACTAGTTTCTCGAAACACGAAAGGCAAGACCCGACATGACCATCGTCTCCCGCAGAACCCTCCTCGGCGCCACCGCCGTCACTCCGCTCGCCGCGCTCGGCCTCACCGCCTGCTCGGACGGCGCCGGAGCCGGCGGCGGGGCGACCCTGCGGGTCGGCGAACTGGGCGCCGCCCCGGTCACCCAGGAGCTGTTCAAGGCCGCCGGCCTCGACCAGGACCTGCCTTACGCGATCGAATGGAAGCAGTTCGTCAACGCCGGCCCGGAGTACATCGAGGCCGCCGGGGCCGACGCCGTGGACGTGGGCTTCACCGCCGACACCCCGCTCATCTTCGCCGCCGCGAACGGCGTGGGCCTCAAGGCCGTCGCCGTCGCGAGCCCGGACGACCCGAACACCTCGGGCAACGCGATCCTCGCGGGCAAGGGCACCGGCATCGCGTCCATCGAGGACCTCAAGGGCCGCAAGGTGTCGTTCCAGGAAGGCACCATCACGCAGTACCACGTGGTCAAGGCCCTCGAATCGGTCGGACTGACCCTCGACGACATCGAGCCGGTGAACCTGCCGGTGGTGGACGGGAACACGGCCCTCGCCAACGGCGAGGCCGACGCGGTGGCGACCCTCGGCATCTACTGGGGCCAGGCCGAGGCCGGCGGGGCCACCGTCGTGGCCACCGGCGCCGGGTTCATCCCCGGCAACAGCCTCCTGTCGGCGCGCACCGCGATCATCGACGACGAGGCGTACACCGACGCCCTCACCGACTACATCGACCGGTTCGCTCAGGCCCAGCAGTGGCGGTACGACAATGTGGACGAGTGGGCCGAGATCTACGCCGGGCTCACCGGTTTGGACGCGGCCCTCATCAAGACCACCGAGACCCGCGCGCCCGTCACACTCGGGCCCATCACCGACGCGACCATCGCCGACCAGCAGGACCAGGCCGACGTCTACACCGCGCTCGGCATCATCGGCGAACTCGACGCCGCCGACCAGTTCGACGACTCGTTCACCAGCGCCTTCGAGGCCTAGGCATGGCCAACGAAGCGACCCCCGAGACCGAGGCGGCCAACGCCGCCGCGGCCTTCGGCCTCCAGGACGGGACCGAGGCGGCCCTGGCCGACCGGGGCCTCGTCGCCGCCGCGGACACGTTGCCCGACAAGGGAAACGGACGGCCGGTGCGCGACAACCGCCGGTTCGCGTTCCTCCAGGAGGAGGTGCCCGACACCGTCCATCCGGGCCTGTGGCGCCACGCCGGGCTCAACACCCGGGCCGGGCTCTTCGAGGTCGTGCCGGGCAGGATCTGGCAGGTCCGCGGGCTCGACCTGGCGAACCTGACGCTCGTCGCCGGCGACACCGGCTGGGTCGTGCTCGACACCCTCACCAACGCCGAGGCCGCGAAGGCGGCGCTGGCGCTGGCGAACGAGCACCTCGGCGAGCGCGAGGTCAAGGCGATCGTCATCAGCCACAGCCACATCGACCACTTCGGCGGCGTCAAAGGAGTCATGCCCGAAAGGGGCGCGGTCCCCATC
This sequence comes from uncultured Actinomycetota bacterium, assembly GCA_963740955.1. Lineage (GTDB taxonomy): Bacteria > Actinomycetota > Actinomycetes > Mycobacteriales > Micromonosporaceae > Glycomyces. Next base: position 228,951 of record CAVUGC010000017.1, on the reverse strand, counting down.
GTGGCCCCTGAGGGCTTCCTCAAAGCGGCCGTGGAGGAGAACATCGCGGCGGGGAACGCGATGTTCCGCCGGGCCGCGCACATGTTCGGCGCCCGCCTGCCGGCCTCGCCGCAGGGCCAGGTGGACCAGGGCATCGGCAAGAGCAGCGGCGGAGGCGGGACCTCCGGGCTCGTCGCGCCCACAGTGGAGATCGCCGAGACCGGGACCGAGCTCGTGCTCGACGGCGTGCGCCTGGTCTTCCAGGTCACCCCGAACACCGAGGCGCCGGCGGAGCTCAACGCCTACCTGCCGGACCTGAAGGCGCTGTGGGTGCCCGAGAACGCGGTGGCCTCGCTCCACAATCTCTACACGCCGCGCGGCGCCGAGATCCGCGACGCCCTGGCTGGAGCAACCCTCCACGAGACCGTGCTGCTCTTCGGCGGCGAGGCCGAGGTCCTGTTCGCCTCGCACCTGTGGCCGCGTTGGGGCCGAAGGGAACTCGTCGAATTCCTGACGCTGCACCGGGACGCGTACCGGTACCTGCACGACCAGACGCTGCGCCTGGCGAACCACGGCCTCGGGCCGGCCGAAATCGCCGAGGAGCTCCGCTTCCCGGCCGCGCTCGACGCGCGCCCGTTCGTGCGCGGCTACTACGGCACGGTCAACCACAACGTCAAGGCGGTGTACCAGCGCTACCTGGGCTGGTTCGACGGCAAGCCCGCGAACCTGCACCCGCTGCCGCCGGCGGAGGCCGCGAAGCGAACGGTCGAGTACGCCGGCGGGGCCGAAGCGGTCTTGGCCAAGGCCCGCAGGGACTTCGCGAAGGGCGAGTACCGCTGGGTGGCGCAGATCGTGAACCAGGTGGTGTTCGCCGAGCCCGAGAACGAGGAGGCGAAGGCGCTCCAGGCCGACGCCCTCGAACAGCTCGGCTACCAGGCCGAGTCGGCGCCGTGGCGGAACATCTACCTGACCGGCGCGGCCGAACTGCGCGACGGCGTCCCGCCGAGCCCGCGACGGCTCACGAGCCCGGACCTGTTGGCGGGCATGACACCCGAGCAGGTCTTCGACTACCTCGCGGTGCGCCTCAACGGCCCGCGGGCGGGCAATGCGGCCTTCGCCGTCAACCGGGTCCTCCCCGAAGGCACGTATCTGACCGAGCTGTCGAACGGCTCACTCCACACGGCCGTGGGCGTGCTCGACCCCGAGGCCGGCACCACGGTCACGTTGGAACCGGCCGACCTGGTGGGCCTGCTCCTCGACCCGGCCGCGGTGATCCCGAACCTGCAGGCGGAGGGGAACACGGCGGTCGTCGCCGAGCTGTTCAGCCTGCTCGACCGGTTCGAACCCGACTTCCCGATCGTCACGCCCTAACCTGTCCGGTGCATCCGAACGCGTCGGATGCACTGACAGGCCTCAAGACGGTCGGCGGCCGGGTTCCCGATCAGCTCGCGGGAACCCGGCCGCCGACACCGGCTCGAGGATCAGGCGCCGCTTCGGCGCAGGAGTTCCGCCTGCGCCTGCGCGGAAGCGGACAGTTCGGGATGGTCGAACTCCACGACCGCTTCATACGCCGCCAGAGCGCCTTTGCGGTCGTCCTGATCGGCGAGCAGCCGGGCCAACGCGTAGGCCGCCTTCGCGCTGAAATGCGGGTGGCCCTGGGCTTTGGCCCGACGCAGCGCCTGCTCGGCCATCACGAACTGGCGGAAGGACTCCAGGGCGATGCCGCGTTCCAGCTCGAACGCCGCCGGGTGGAGTCCTTCGGCGCCTTTCGCACGAACATAGACGCGCATCAGTTCATGGGCGCGCTCCCGTGCGACCCTTGCGCCACTCCGGTCCCCTTGGTGTTCGAGGACGGCCTCCAGGCCGAACGCGGCCTTGAACGTCCAGTCTCCTTCGCCGGGTTCAGGTCCCGGTGGTGCGCCGCTGTAGCCGAGGGTCCGCTCGAAGGCCGACCGAGCGCCGTCCAGGTCGCCGCGAACGAGGAGCATACGGCCGAGTGCGAGCCCTGCATGGGGGCCTTGGGACTCGCCGGAGTGCAGTACTCGTTCGAACGTGGCGCGTGCGGCGGCGAACTCGCCGCGCTGCTCGAGTCGGCTTGCGCGCCAATAGAGGCGGCGGGCTTGGGATTCGCGCATCGTCATCCTCGGGGTGCTTTCGCGGGGCCCCGGAGCAGGGCCCCGTCCACAGTGTGCAGGTAGCCCGCAACCCCGGTGCCACCGCCCGAGGGGTCAAGGGCCGGAAGGCAGTTGGACCGTCATGACGAGGGTGCAGGAGGCGGTGCCCGAACCGAGGTAGGCGTGCGGCACGTCGCCGCCGAAGGCGGCGGTCTGGCCGGCTTCGAGGGCGTGTTCGACGCCGTCGACGACCAGGACCATCCGGCCTTCGGTGACGCTCACGGTCTCCTGGACGCCGGCCTGGTGCGGATGGCTGGGGTACTGCTCGCCCGGTTCGAGCCGCCAGCGCCAGATCTCGACGGGGGCCGGTCCAGCGGTGGTGAGCATGAGCCGGGCGTCGCCGCCGTGCTCGCCGGCCCAGAGTGGTGCGATCGCGTCGGCGGAGGCGATGCGGACGCGGTCCTCGACGGTGCCCTCCATGAGGGCCGAGACGGAGATGCCGAGGGTGTCGGCGAGCCTGACCAGGGTCGCGAGGTTGGGGTTGCCCTGGGCCTTCTCGAGTCCGACGAGGGCGCCCTTGCTGACGCGGGCGCGTCGGCCGAGTTCGTCCAGGGACAGGCCCGCGCGGGTGCGGGCCGCCTTGACGTTGTGCGCGACCGTCCGCAGCGCCGCTTCCGTTTCGCCCATATGGCCGTCCTCCCGTTTCGCTGGACCGGTCGTTTGCTCGAACCGCGCTCGGTCGGTTTACTATACTACTCGGTCGTTCCGATGGAGGAGGTGTTGTGATCGCGTTGCTGCTGGCCTTGGGCAGCTCACTGGCTTACGGGTGCGCCGACTTCCTCGGCGGGCTGGGCGCCCGCAAGGCGCATGTGCTGCGGACGGTGATGATCGCCGCCCCGGCGAGCCTCGTGGTCGAGCTGCTGCTGTGGCCCCTGCTCGGGGCCTCGTTCGGTCCGGCGACCTTGGCGTGGGGCGCGGCCTCGGGTGCGGCTTCGGCGGCCGCGTTCGTGCTCTTGTACCGCTCGCTGGCGATCGGGCCGATGAACGTGCTCTCGCCGGTGACCGCTCTGGTGTCCGCCGCGCTGCCGGTCGGCGTGGGTCTGCTGCAGGGCGAGCGTCTGGCCGCCGCCGGGATGATCGGGCTGCCGCTGGCATTGGTCGCGGTGGTGCTGGTGAGCGCGGGGCCGGGCGTACGCGCCGCTCGCCCTTCGCGAACGGCGCTGCTGCTGGCGTTCGGCGCGGGCGCGGCCATCGCCTTGCAGCTGGTCTTCCTGCACCAGGCCCCCGCCGACAGCGGAGTGGGCCCGCTGATCGTCGGCCGGGCGGTCGCCTCCGCCATCACGTTGGGCGCGGCCGGGCTGCTGCACCGCAGGCTGGGGCCGGAACGGCCCGCGTATGCGATGTCGGCGGCCGCGGGCGTGCTTGATTCGATGGCGAACCTGCTGTTCCTGATCGCCGCCCGCAGCGGCGACCTCGCCGTCGTGGCCGTCATCGTCGCCCTCTATCCAGCGGGCACGGTCCTCTTGGCCCGCAAGGTGCTCGGCGAACGCCTCCACCGCGGCCAGCTGATCGGCCTGGGCCTCGCGGCCGTGGCCGTCGGCCTCCTTGCCCTGAACTGAGAGCGACAAGGCTTCGACTGGCCAGCGGCGGAATGATGGGCGGTCGCCCGAGGTCGCCTGGCCGAGGCCGGGCCGGTTTCGGTTGGACTACAACCGATCAGCGATGGAGCGGTGAGTGATTCCCCGAGGCGCTTGGTCGGAGCCGGGCGGGTTTGGGGGTGGGCTTCAACCAGGCAGCGACGAAGAGGTGGGTGATTCCCCGAGGTCGCAGGCCGGGGCCGGGCTGGTCTTCAAATGGGCTTCAACCTGTCAGCGACGGCGCGGCGAGGGCGGGGCCGGGGTGCGTCGCCGGGTCGGGGCGCTGTTGCAATTGGGGTGCAAGCAGGCAGCGACGGAAGGGGGCGGGTTTGGCGGGGGTCTGTCGCCGGGTCGGGCGCCATGTCGGTCGGGGTTCAGGCTGGCAGCGACGGAGGCAGGTGTGGCGGGGGTCGGGGTGTCCGACCGGGGCCGGGGCTGGCGTGCTTGCGCGGTCACAGCGACAGCGGAAGCGGCAGCGGCAGCGACAGTGGAAGCGGCGGTGGCGGTGGCGGCTGGGGTGCTGTCGGTGCGGCGGGCCGGGCCGGCCGGCGTCCAGGATGCCCGAGCCGGAGCCGGTTCGGCTGCCCTGGCCGGGGCGGGGTTTGCCGGTCGGGTGGGTTCGCCGAGTGCCAAGGTTGCTGCGCTCTTCGCCTGGGTGTGGCGGTCTTGGGGGTGTGTCGTTGCGGGCGTGCGCATGTGCGGTGTCACCTCCTTCCGATACTGCGTACTGCCGACTGCCGATGCTGACTGCTAATCTGCTAACTGCTGACTGCGTGCTGCTGACTGCGGTCAGTGGGCGTTCCCGGTGTGTCCTTTCCATGGTGCCTGTTTGATGTGTGTGTGCCTCGTTCGGGGCACTGCCTCCGGTTGGGGTGATCCCTTCCGGGCGATCTCCCGCTCCACGGTTCCGAGTCCGTCCTTCTGGCTTTCTCGGCCTGGGAGCGAGTCCCGATAGCACGTGGGGCATACCATGCAAGCCCCGGGCTGAGCACCCCCTGACCCGAGAGCGGGCCTGGTGGTCTCGGATCCTGCCAGCGGGGCGAGTAGGCCAGAGGCTTGGCTTAGTCTGCTTACACCTACTCGACTCCTGTACGGAATCCATATCCCTGTGCGTACACCAATTATCCCCCTCGCAGACTCGACCGTCATCGCCCACAAGACGAGAAACCATTCATGTTCGACCCCGAACCGCCTGCACCCCAACCAAAACCGGGCCGGACAGCCGACAGCGCGCCCCCGCCCAATCGCTCACCTCTTCGTCGCCGCCCGCCTGAACCCCGACCGAACACCGGCCCCGCCCCACCAGCGCGCCCCCGCCCAATCGCTCACCTCTTCGTCGCTGCCCGCCTGAACCCCAATCCAACACCGGCCCGGCCCCGCCAACCCACCCCAGCGAAATGGCACCCCTCCGTCGCTGCCCGCCTGAAGCACAAGCCACCCGAGAGCCGCACGCCGCCAGCGCGCCCCGCCCCAGGCCACGAGGCCGGCCTGGAACGGTCCCCGGATGCTGGGCGCCCGGGGACCGTTCATTCAGACGCCGAGCCAGGTCTGGGGACCGGCGTAGGTGCCGACGAGGCCGGGGACCTCGGAAGCGGCGTTGAGCGTGTACGTGTAGAAGCTCGAGGGATTGAACGCCGAGCCGGAGGTCACCTGGTCGCCGGCGCAACCGGAGCAGATGCTGCCGCTTTGGCGCAGCTGCGCGGTCGCGTCCGGATAGTAGGGGTCGTTGACGTTCGAGAAGTAGGAGTTCTCCAGGACCATCTTGGTCTGGCCGCGCGAGTAGTTGCCGTAGCCGGTGATGTTCTGGAGGTAGTTGTTGTACAGGTGGGCGTAGGCCACGTTGTCGGTGCTGGGGTTGCGCTGGTTGGTGCCCTGGATCCAGTTGTGGTGGATGGTGATCCGGGCGGTCACGTTCTCAGTCCAGCCGATGCCGAACGACTTGTTGTTCGGGCCCATGTAATTCCATGAGACGGTGAGGTTCGTGGTGTCCTTCCTGGAGTCGATGAGGCCGTCGTTCATGTTGTAGATGCGGTTGTGGTCGATCCAGACGCGGTCGGCGCCGTCCATCTGGATGCCGTCGTAGTCGTAGGCGTCGTCACCGGGGTCGTCGTCGGCCATCTTGGTGTCGCGGATGGTGAGGTTGCGGAGGATGACATTGCTCGTGGCGTCGCCGAGGAAGAAGCCGCCGCCCACGATCTGGCCGGCGGTGCCGACGCCGATGATGGTCTTGTTCGAGGCGACCGGGATCTCTCTGCCCTTGGGGCTCATGTTGATCGTGGCGGCCACCTTGATGGTGTACGCCGCGGAGGAGGCCGCGTAGCGTTCGAGGTCGGCTTGAGTGGTGACGGTGACGGTGGTGCCGCCCTGCCCGCCGGTGGTGCCTTCGCCGAAGCCGTCGAGGGCGTCGACGCCCGGAGGCAGGCTCGTGCCGCCCACGGGATTGAGCTTCCACTGCTGGTTGGTGGCGCCGGTGGGCGCGAACTGCGAGATCCGGCCGCCCGCTGCGGTCGACCACTCCCACACGTCGAGGGCCTTGCCCGAGGCTCGGTTCACGATGGTGGCGTACCCGCCGCTCTCGGTCACCTGCCACTGCTGATTGGTGCTGCCCGCGTCGCCCCACTGCTGGATCTTCGCGCCGTCTGCGGTGCTGCCGCTCTCGACGTCGAGCACCAGGTTCGAATGGCGCACCTGGATCTTGTAGTAGCCGCCGCCCGCGTCGACGAACCGGAACTGCTGGTCGAGCGAGCCGTTGCTCGACCACTGCACGAGCTCGGCGCCGCCTGCGGTCGACGCGGCGCGGATGCCCAGGACAAGCCCCGAGTGCCGGGATTCGAGGTTGTACCAGGTGCCGACTTCGAGGGCTTCGGCCTTGGCGCCGTGCCAGACGGCCATCGATGTGGCCGCGAGGACGGCCGCGACGAAGACGGCGATCGCCATGGCAAGGCGCCGTCGCCGCGGCACGGCGATCGTGGATGAGGAGGAGGAGGTCATGGTGCCACTCCGGTCGGAGAGAAGTGATCACGACCGACCGAGCACCGGGCGTCGCCCAGCAGATATCGACGATCGTGATATTTAATTTCTTCAATTTACATAACGCGGGAGCGGTACCGCAAGCACCGAAGCCCGACAGCGACCCGCCGCACCCGACCACCACTGTCCGCACCGGACGTCATAATGGACCGAGCCGGGCACCACCCCCACTTTGAAACGAGGGCCAGCATGGCTTCAGAGGTCGTCGTCGTGCACGCCAACGAGACACCGCCCGAGTCCTGGGACGCCGCCGTGTTCCTCGCCGGGCCCCTCCCCAGATCCGCCGACGTCCCGGCATGGAACCGGGAGGCGGCCTCGCTGCTGCAGGAACGTTGGCGGCAGGACGGTCGCCTCGTCGTGTTCACGCCCGAGCTGCGCGAGGGCGTGCTCGCCGACTACACCGGCCAGGTCGAATGGGAGCACCGATGGCTTCACGCCGCTGACGTGATCCTGTTCTGGGTGCCGCGCGACCTCGCGACCATGCCCGCGTTCACGACGAACATCGAGTGGGGCGCCTGGTACGACTCGGGGAAGGTCGTCTTCGGCGCGCCCGCGGCGGCGCCGAAGAACGAATACCTGCTGCACCTCGCCGAGGCCCAGGGCGTCCCGGTCGCCGACACCCTCGCGGGCGCCGCCGACGCCGCGCTGGCCATGGTCGGCGACGGGGCACGCCGCGAAGGCGGCGAGCGGTCAGTGCCCCTCCTGGTGTGGCGCACCGACAGTTTCCAGACCTGGTACGGCGCGCAGCGCACCGCCGGCAACACGCTCGTGGACGCCCGCGTGGAGTGGACGTTCAGGGTCGGACCCGACCGCGCCGTCGTCCACTATTGGGCCGCGCACGTCCAGGTGCATGTCGCCGTGGAAGACCGGGTGAAGTCGAACGAGATGGTGCTCGCACGGCCGGACGCCATGCAGGTGCTGCTGTACCGGCCCGGCGCGAGCCTCGATGCGACCGTCGTGGTCCTGGTGCGGGAGTTCAGGTCCCCCGCGGCGACGGCCGACGGGTTCGTGCACGAACTGCCCGGCGGCAGCGGGGACGAGACCGAGCCGGCGGTCCAGGCCGCCGCGGAGGTCCGGGAGGAGACCGGGCTGGCGATCGCCGCCGAACGGCTCCGGCCCGTCGGCGTCCGACAGGTCTCGGCCACGGTCTCGGCCCACCGGGCGCACCTGTTCGCCGCCGAGATCACCGAAGCCGAACTCGCATGGCTCCGCGACCACGAGGGCACGCCGAACGGCGCGGGCGACACCGAACGGACCTGGATCGAGATCGCCACCTACGGCGAGATCCGCAAGCACGGCTTGGCGGACTGGGCGACGCTGGGCATGATCGCGCAGGCACTTGACGGGGCCGGCGCATAGAGGAGCGACCGGAAAGCCCGGCTTCCCCAACGCGAGAAAGCCGGGCTCCGGACTCTCCGGGCCCCGTTCGCTACGTGCCGGCCACTTCGATGAAGGCGTCGACCATGTAGTCGAGTTCGACCTCGATGCCCTTGCGGGCGATCACCGGTTCGCGGCACTCGGGCCAGACGACCGCGAGCTGGTCGGCCACCAGCATCGTGGTGCGGCGGACCTGCCGGTGCGGATGCGCCACATGGCGTTCCAGGACCTGCCGGAAACGCGGGTCGAACGTCCCGGGCACACCGCCGACGAGCACGACGGCGTAGTGGAAGGCCGCCCATTCCCGCAGGTTCGTGACGATCGCCGCGGGCGAGGCCTCGGCCTCGTCGAGCAGCCGTTCCAGCACCTCAGGCTCCGCGACCGTGGGCAGGTTGGCGGCGAGCAGCGCCGCGATCTGCTCGGCCCGGGGCTCGCTCTCGCTGGTGGCGGTGACGGCCCGGAACCCGGAGAAGTGCTCCTCCCGGTAGCCGACCGCGGTGCGCGGCTCCCCGTCGGCGACCACGTCCCATTCGGCCACGGTCTTCTCGGTGTACCCGGCCCGGTTCGCGAAGGAAGGGCTCCAGCCCTGCTCCGCCGCGAGGTCGTGCACCGCCTTAATGGAGACGGCGTCGCGGAGCACGAGGCTGCGCACGTGGATCGGTGCGGACTCGCTCATGCCTCGTCCTCTTCCTCGTCGTCGTCGTCCCATGCCTCCGGATGCTCGACCTCGACCGCATCGCCGTTGTAGTCGACCATGATCGGCGAGTCGCTGAAGTAGTCGCCGAAGGCGTTGTAGCGGTCGCCCCCGTCGGAGCCCAGGGTCACCTGGAGGTACTCGAACTGCTCGAGCAGACCGGGATCGGTCTCCGTGAGCGCCAGGTCCTCGAACAGGAACCGGTAGCCGTACCAGTTCGCGATCCTGGCGAGCGCCATCCGCACCTCGGGGTCGGTGTCGGCGGCGAACCGGCGCAGCCGCAGCGTGTGGCGCAGGTCCCCGCTCCACAAGGCGGCGAGCACGCGCATGCCGCCCATGAGGTGGTCGGGGGTCTCCGGGTCGTCGAGGTTCCCGATGAGGTCCTGCTCGCGGCTGAACCCGAAGCCGCCGAGCGTGCCGATCACGTCGAGCGGCAGGTCGACCGGGTAGTCGATGCCGGTCTCCTGGCGCAGTTGCGCCACGACATTGCGATGGCTCGCCGGGGAAGGCCGGTAATGCACTGCGGCGCAGACGATGTCGCGCTGATGGACCTCGAAGGAGACGTACGAGCGCGAATGCAGGGTCCGCCAGGTCATCGACGGGATGCGCCCCAGCAGCTGGGCGCTGGTCTGGTTCTGGCGCTTGAACGCGGACATCACCAGGGGACTGGCCGGTTCGACATCGTCCGCCATCGGGTCGTCGAGATGCGAACTGCCCCAGGAGTCGACCTCGGTGTAGTGGACCATGGTCATGTAGCGGTCGAGGTCGTGGCCGTTGAAGTCCACGAACTCCCCACTGTAGACGTTGGGCAGTTCGACCTGGCCGTAGAACCCGAGGAAGCCGCGGGCGAAGCTCGTCAGCTCGGTGCGCTGCAATGCGGGCGTCGGATGGCTGGAACTGAGGACCTCGGCGATCCCGTCGGCCGTCGGCTCGACCGGGACCCACAGCCATCCCGCGTACGACTGGTCGAGCGCGCACCAGAGCACGTCCGGTTTGGCGGGGTCGAGGTACCAGCAGGCCACGGTGTCGATCCCCATGAATCGGCGGGTGATGCCGGGGCCCATGCCGACGAGGTACTTGCCTTCACATGCGGCGGTGTGCAGCTCCCTGAACGCCGTGTTGGTCATGGTGCCGTCGGAAGGGCCCGAAGCCTCGAGCGCCTCCCAGTCTTCGGGGCTGCGCCAGGCGACGCCGAGGGCGCGCACGGCCGGATCGGCGGTGAGTCCGGCCCACCATTCTGGTTGCGGGGTCATGTGTCCTGTGCTCGTCTCACGATCTGCGGTGACCTCTCCGTCACTCGACTGCTCTGCCTGCCAAAGGGATCGGCGCGGGAAAACCCGCGAAGCACAGATGGTACGAAGCGGCGTCAACCAGCGCAGAGTGCACAGGCTGTCACACGAGCGGCTGCACCGAGCGCTTCGCGCGGCGTTCGGCGGCGCCGGACGCGACCGCCACGGCGAGAGCGGCGACGCCCATCGCCACGCCGATCCACACAGGAGCGATGAGGCCGTGGCCGCCGTCGATCGCCAGGCCGCCGAACCAGGCGGCGAGGGCGATGCCCACGTTGAACGCCGCGGCGTTGACCGAGGAGGCGAGCGAGGGGGCGCCCTCGGCCACGTCCATCACGCGGGTCTGGAGGACCGGCACCATCGCGAACCCGGCCGCGCCCAGCACGAACACCATGATCGCCGCCGAAACCTGGTGGTGCGCCGCAAAAGTGAACACGACGAGCGCGGCGGTGGCGGCGATGATGGTGCCGTAGAGGGTGGGCATGAGCGCGCGGTCGGCGAGGCGCCCGCCGAGGAGGTTGCCGCCGGTCAGGCCGATGCCGAAGAGGATCAGCAGCCACGGCACCGCGGAGGTCTCGAATCCGGAGACGCGGGTCAGGATCGGCTCGAGGAAGGTGATCGCGGCGTAGGCCGCGCCCCAGCCGAGCATCGTGATCGTCAGGACCTGCCACACCTGGGGCCGGCGGAAGACCGCGAGCTCGCTGCGGAGCGAACTGCCGGTGTCGTTCGGCCGGGAGGGCACGAAGGCCACGATCGAGGCCAGCGCGACGGCGCCGATCAGGGCGATGGCCCAGAAGGCCGCGCGCCAGCCGAACTGCTGGCCGAGGGCGGTGCCGAACGGCACGCCGATGACGTTCGAGAGCGTCAGGCCGGTCATCATGAGCGCGATGGCGCGGGAGCGGCGCTCGGGGGCGACGAGGCTGGCGGCCATGATCGGGCCGATGCCCATGAAGGCGCCGTGGCAGAGGGCGGAGACGACGCGGCCGGTCATGAGCACGCCGTATTCGGGCGCTCTGGCGGCGAGCACGTTGCCGGCGATGAAGAGGCTCATGAGGATGATGAGCATGGTCTTGCGGGGCAGGCGGGTCCCGGCGGCGGTCATGATCGGGGCGCCGATGGCGACCGAGGCGGCGTAGCCGGTGACCAGGAGTCCGGCGGTGGAGATGGAGACGTCGAGGTCGTCGCCGAGTGGTCCGAGGAGGCCGACGACGACGAATTCGGTGAGGCCGATGCCGAAGGCGCCGAGGGCGAGCGCGCCGAGCGCGAACATGCGGCGCCGTTTCGAGATGTCGGCGTCTGCGGTGGCGTTCGGGGTGGTCAGGGTCGGCACGAGGTGGGTCCTCTCGGCGGAGCGTCGTCGGTCCCGGTGGGGCGTTCGGGCGTGCCGGGTGAGGCCCGGTGGGCGCCGTCGTCAAGTATTCATCGGGGCATCCGGTTCGTCTAGGGGTTTATCGAACCATTGGGAAATTGTCCTTCGCGGCGCTTCCGTCCGGCGAGGTACGGCTGCCGACCAGGACCGTGCGGAGGAACGAGGTCTTCCCGCCGCCACCGGTCGCCGGAGCCGCATACGCTAGGATATCGTCATTTATCGATATTTAGGTTGTTCGCCCAAACCTCGATGACGCGTCCGGCAACGTCGTCTCGACCACTACCCCGGTCGGCTCGTGATGCCCGCGGCGCGCCCAGAGCACACCTGGAGTAGGACATGAACCGAAGTGCCAGAAGACCGTTGATCCTGACGGCGGCCATCGCACTGGCGGCGGCGCTCGGGACCGCGGCCCTCGCGGGCTGGGACCGCGGCGGCACCGCGAACGCGCAGGACCCCACACTGCACGACCTCGCCGCCGCCCAGGGCAAGTACTTCGGCGTCGCGGCCGACAACAACGAGATCGCCGACGCCGAATACGCCGAGACCCTCGGCAGCGAGTTCGGCTGGATGACCCCGGGCAACGCGATGAAGTGGGACGCCACCGAACCGCAGCAGGGCCAGTTCGAGTTCGACCGCGCCGACGAGATCGTCGCCTTCGCCGAGGCCAACGGCCAGGAGCTGCGCGGCCACACGCTCATCTGGCACAACCAGACCCCCACCTGGGTGCAGCAGCTCCCCGCCGACGAGATGCGCGCCGCCGTCGACGAGCACATCTCCACAGTGGTCGGACGTTACGCCGACGAGCTCGACCACTGGGACGTCGCGAACGAGGTGTACGACGACAGCGGCAACCTGCGCGACTCCTTCTGGCTGCAGACCCTCGGCGAGGACTACATCGCCGACGCGTTCCACGCCGCCCGCGCCGCCGACCCCGACGCCAAGCTCTACCTCAACGACTACAACATCGACGGCGTCAACGCCAAGAGCGACGCCTACTACGAACTCGTGCAGCGACTCCTGGCCGACGGCGTCCCGATCGACGGCATCGGCCTCCAAGGGCACCTGATCGTCGGCCAGATCCCCGCCACCATGCAGGAGAACATCCAGCGCTTCGCCGACCTCGGCCTCGAAGTCGCCATCACCGAACTCGACATCCGCATGGAACTGCCCGCCGACGACGCCAAACTCGCGCAGCAGGCCCAGGACTACGGCGCCGTCACCGAAGCGTGCATGGCCGTCGAAGCGTGCGTGGGCATCACCCTCTGGGCCTACTCGGACAAGTACTCCTGGATCCCGAGCGTCTTCCCCGGCCAGGGCGCGGCCCTGCCGTGGGACGAGAACCTCCAGCCGAAACCCGCCTACCAGGCCATCCGCGACGCGCTCTCCGGCCAGACCCAGGACGCCCCCGCCACCGCGATCGAACAGCACGGGCAGCTCTCGGTCTGCGGCACGAAACTGTGCGACGCCGCCGGAGAACCGGTGCAGCTCAAAGGCATGAGCACCCACGGCCTGCAGTGGCACGGCGACTGCGTCAACGACGCCTCGCTCGACGCGCTGGCCGGCGACTGGGACTCGGACATCGTCCGGATCTCCATGTACGTGCAGGAGGACGGCTACGAGACCGACCCCGAAGGCTTCACCGCACAGGTGAGCGGCCTCATCGACGACGTCACCTCCCGCGGCATGTACGCCCTGGTCGACTGGCACATCCTGACGCCCGGCGACCCGAACGTGAACCTGGAGGCGGCGAAGACGTTCTTCGCCGAGATCGCCGAGACCCACGCCGACAACCCGGGCGTGCTGTACGAGACCGCCAACGAACCCAACGGCGTGTCCTGGGCCGACCTCAAGGGCTACCACGAGCAGGTCATCCCGGTCATCCGCGAGCGCGACCCCGACAGCGTCATCATCCTCGGCACCCGCGCCTGGTCCTCGTTCGGCATCAACGAGGGCGGTGACGCCTCGGAGATCGCCAACGACCCGGTCGACGCCGAGAACGTCATGTACACCTTCCACTTCTACGCGGCCTCGCACCGCGAGAGCTACATCGAGGCCGTGGCCGCGGCCTCGGAGCAGTTCCCGGTCTTCGTCACCGAGTGGGGCACCCAGACCTACACCGGCGACGGCGAGAACGACTTCGCGATGTCGCAGCAGTGGACGGACATGATGGCCGAGCACCAGATCAGTTGGGCGAACTGGAACTTCTCCGACGACTTCCGCTCCGGCGCGGTCTTCACCGAGGGCACCTGCCCGAACGGCCCGTACACGGGCACGTCGAACCTGAAGCCCGCGGGCGTGTGGATCCGCGACCAGATCCTCGCCGACTGAACGAACCGTTGCGATGACGCCTTCAGATGCCCGGTGCGGCCATGGTCACGAGCCGCCCGCGGAGGCGCCCACGATGCGCTCCCCCGGTTCACGCTGTTTCGGCTTGGCCCCCAACACGAACGCGGTCCGGAGGAAGTCGCGGTACACCTCGGCCGAGGCCCGGAGCGCGACCGTGGCGTTCGGCGGCTCCCTGCGCCAAGGGCGGGTGTCCACCAGGAGCTGCCCGAGCGTGCGGTCGCCGGTGGTCTCGACGCTCACGAAGGCTTCGACGGTCTCGGTGAAGAGGTCCGGGCGCAGGAGATAGGCGACGCACATGGGGTCGTGGACGGGTGCGGCCGCTCCGTCAATGGACTCTTCCTCGTCCGCCGTCGCCGCCTGATCGTGTGCGATGCGCTGACGCAGCAGATCCGCGGTCGCCGTGGCGGCGCGGGTGCCGATCTTCTCGTACTCGTCGGCGTCGGCGATGGACAGCGGCGCGCTGTGCGTGGCGTCGAGCGGGACGATGACGACCTCGCGGATCCCCGAGGCGAGGACCGCGTCGGCCGCTTCGGGATCGACCCAGAAGTTGAACTCCGCCGCCGCGGTGACGTTGCCGTTCCCGTGCGCGCCGCCCATGACCACGAGCCGTGGAATGCGCTCGGCCAGGCGCGGCTCCGCGGCCAGCGCGAGCGCGATGTTCGTGAGCGGGCCGGTCGCCACGAGCTGGACGTCCGCGTTGGCGTCGTCCATGTACGTCTCGATGAGGAAGTCGACCGCGGCGGTGTCCTCGGCGGGCGCCACGGGAGCGGCGTAGGGCATCTCCTCCATCTGGAAGTCGCTGTCGGCGTTGAGGATCGCGCGCGGGATCGGGAGATCGGGCCGCGCGAAGGGCCGCTCCGCGCCGCGGTAGACGGGCGCCTGGGCGCCGACGTGGTCGCGTGCCCGCAGGGTGTTGTCGGTGACGCTGTCGAGGGAGACGTTGCCGTTGACGGTGGTGAGGGCGACCAGGTCGAGGTCGGGGTGCGCGGTGGCCGCGAAGATCGCGATCGCGTCGTCCGACCCGGTGTCGCAGTCGAGGATGAACCTGACGGGCAACGGAGGCTCCTTGCCGTTCGTGGGGGGATGTCCCGACATGGTAGTCGCGTCCTTCGTGGCGGCGCGAGCGTGAAAATGCGTAGGCTGGGCCCGTGGCACCGAGCGAATCGCAGCAGACCCGCGGAACCGAGCACTCGACCGAGGGGGCGTACGTCTCCAGCGAGGAGTTCACCCGGGACACGCACTACATCGAGGACCGCGTGGTGGCCGATGTGCAGGCGGTCCGGTCCGCGCCGGTCGAGGAGTCCTCCAAGATCGGCGATCCGCGGATGGCCGGCCTCACCGAGGGGGCGCTGGCGTGGCCGGTGGAGCCGGGCCGGTACCGGCTCGTGGCGGCGCGGGCCTGCCCGTGGGCGCACCGCTCGATCATCATCCGCCGCCTGCTGGGTCTCGAAGAGGTCATCTCCCTGGCCACGCCGGGCCCGGTGCACGATGTGCGGTCCTGGACGTTCGATCTGGGTCCCGACGGCCGCGACGCGGTGCTCGGCACCGAGCGGCTGCAGGAGCACTACTTCGAGCGGTTCCCGGACTATCCGCGGGGCATCACGGTGCCCGCTTTGGTGGACGTCCCGTCCGGGGAGGTGGTCACCAACAACTACCCGCAGCTCACGTTCGACCTCTCGACGCAGTGGGCCGAGTACCACCGCGAGGGCGCTCCCGATCTGGTCCCGGCGGGGCTGGTCGACGACATGCTCCCGGTGATCGGGCGGATCTTCACCGAGGTCAACAACGGCGTGTACCGCGCGGGGTTCGCCGGTTCCCAACGCGCCTACGAGCTGTCGTACAAGCGGCTGTTCAAGGCGCTCGACTGGCTGGAGGAGCTGCTGGCCGACCGCCGTTTCCTGATGGGCGGGTCGATCACCGAGGCCGATGTGCGGCTGTTCACCACCCTGCTCCGCTTCGACCCGGTCTACCACGGCCATTTCAAGTGCAACCGGAACAAGCTCACCGAGATGCCGAACCTGTGGGCGTACGCGCGCGACCTCTTCCAGACCCCCGGTTTCGGCGACACCGTGGACTTCGACCAGATCAAGCGCCACTACTACGTCGTCCACGAGGACATCAACCCGACGCAGGTGGTGCCCGCGGGCCCCGATCTGGACAACTGGCTCTCCGAACACGGCCGCCAGCGACTCGGCGGCGCCCCGTTCGGCGACGGCACCCCTCCGGGCCCGATGGCGGCCGAAGAGCGACCTCCGGGAGACAATCCGCTGTACAGAGTGTGAAGTGGCGCCGCAATCGTGGTTTCGCCGCTCGCGCTCGGTTACGGTAGCGGCGACACACCGCCGTAGGGAAGGCCCGCCGTGATCTACAGCCTCTTCGACTCCGCCGTCGCCTACCAGCCGACCGAGGCCGAGCAGGCCGAGCCGGTCCCGCCGATCGAGGCGGTCCTGTTCGACTTCAGCAACACCATCTTCAAGCTCATCGACGTGGGCACGTGGCTGCAGCGGGTCGCCGCCGAGACCGGCCGCCCGCTCGACTCGGTGCTGGTCGAGAAGACCGCCGCGCAGCTCGGCGAGGCCTACCGCATCCCCGAGGTCGCGGCCCTCCAGGTCGGGCGCGACGAGTCCGCGGAGCAGCACCGCCGGGCCCTGCTCGGCTGGTTCGCGCACGTCGACTTCCTGCAGGGCGTCGAGGCCGAGGCGTACGCGGCGATCGCGGCCCCGGACGCGTGGGTGCCCTACCCCGACACCGAGCCGCTGCTGCGGGAGCTGCGCCGCCGCGGGATCAAGACCGGCATCGTCTCGGACTTCCCTTGGGACGTGGGCGTGCACATGGAGTACTTCGGGCTGGACGACCTCATCGACGTGCGCGTCGTGTCGTACCAGTTCGGCACCGAAAAGCCCGACCCGGTGCTGTTCCGCGCGGCCTGCGAGCGCCTCGGCGTCGACCCGCGCCGCACCCTCATGGTCGGCGACAATCCGGCGAAGGACGGCGGCGCGGCCGCGAGCGGCCTGCGCGCCTACATCCTCCCCGGAGAGGCCCGCACGGGCGAGCGCGGCCTCGCGCACGTGCTCGGCTTTTTGGACTGACCTTGCGGTTTGCCTTGGAGTGCACTCCAAGTCATAGCCTCAGGGTATGAGCGACAAGCAGCAACCGATCGGATCGGGATTCAACGCCCGAAGCACCGCAGCCGAAGTCATCGCAGGGATCGACCTCACCGGCAAGACCGCCGTCGTGACCGGCGGCTACTCCGGGATCGGCCTGGAGACCACGCGAGCCCTCGCGGGCGCCGGCGCCCGCGTCGTGGTCCCGGCCCGCCGACCCGAGATCGCCGCGAAAGCGGTCGACGGCATCGCGGATACCGAGGTGGACGAACTCGACCTCGCCGACCTCGAGAGCGTCCGCGCATTCGCCGAGCGGTGGCTCGCCACGGGCGATGCCATCGACATCCTGGTCAACGGCGCCGGCATCATGGCCTGCCCCGAGACGCGCACGCCGCAGGGCTGGGAGCTCCAGTTCGCGACCAACCACCTCGGGCACTACGCGCTCGTGAACCGCCTGCTCCCGGCCTTGGGAGGCGCGCGGGTCGTCTCGGTCTCCTCGGGCGCCCACGGCATCACCCCGATCCGCTGGGACGACGTGCACTTCGAGCAGGACTACGGGCGCTGGGAGGCCTACGGGCAGTCCAAGACCGCGAACGTGCTCTTCGCCGTCGAGCTCGACCGGCTCGCCGTCTCCGCGGGCATCCGCGCGTTCGCGCTGCACCCGGGGTCGATCCTGACGCCGCTGCAGCGGCACTTCTCCGTTGCCGAGCAGCGGGAGATGGGCTGGATGGACGAGGACGGCAACGCGCCGGACGACTTCAAGTCCACTGAGCAGGGTGCCGCCACGAACACCTGGGCGGCGACCTCCCCGATGCTCAACGGCCTGGGCGGGCTCTTCCTGGAGGACTGCGAGGTCGCCGAGGTGACCGAGGAGGGACCGGGCGTGCGGGCCCACGCGATCGACTCGGTCGAGGCGCAGCGCCTGTGGGCGTACTCGGCCGAACTCACCGGTGTGAACGCCTTCGCGTGAACCCGGCCGAGGTCGGCGCCGGCGCGGCTGAAATGGCGGTTTGGCTTGGAGTGCACTCCAAGTCGTAGGTTCGGGGCATGAACGAACAACAGCACCCGATCGGGTCGGGCTTCCACGCCCGGTCCACCGCCGCCGAAGTCGTCGAAGGCGTCGACCTCACCGGCAAGACCGCCATTGTCACCGGCGGCTACTCCGGGATCGGCCTGGAGACCACGCGAGCCCTTGCATCCGCGGGCGCGCATGTCGTGGTCCCGGCCCGTCGGCCCGACATCGCCGCCGGGGCCCTGGAAGGCATGGCGCACACCGAGGTCGACGAACTCGACCTCGCCGACCTCGAGAGTGTTCGCGGGTTCGCCGAGCGCTTGCTGGCCACCGGCCGGGGCATCGACATCGTCGTCGCCAGTGCAGGGATCATGGCCTGCCCTGAGACGCGTGTCGGCCCCGGCTGGGAGCTGCAGTTCGCGGTCAACCACCTCGGGCACTTCGCGCTCGCGAACCGCCTGCTCCCCGTGCTCGGCGGTGCCCGTGTCGTGTCGGTCTCCTCGAGCGGGCACCGCCTGTCGCCGATGCGGTGGGAGGATCCGCAGTTCGAGCACCGATACGACCGCTCGGAAGCGTACGGGCAGTCCAAGACCGCGAATGCGCTCTTCGCCGTGGAGCTCGACCGGCTCGCGGCCTCCGCCGGCATCCGCGCGTTCGCTCTGCATCCGGGGGCGATCCTGACGCCGCTGATGCGGCACGTTTCGGAGACCGACCAGCGCGAGCTCGGCTGGATCGACGAGGACGGCAACGCGCCGGACCACTTCAAGTCCACTGAGCAGGGCGCGGCCACCCAGACCTGGGCGGCCGTCGCTCCGAATCTCGACGGCCTCGGCGGCGTCTTCCTCGAAGACTGCGAGGTCGCGGAGGTCAACGGTGACAGCGGTCCGGGCCCGGGCGTCAGGCCGCACGCGATCGATCCGCAGGAGGCGCAGCGTCTTTGGGCGTACTCGGCCGAGCTCACCGGCGTGAACGCCTTCGCCTGACCGGTGCCGGTGCGGTTGCGGCTCAGGCCGACCGCCCGGGTCTGGGGCGCGTTGGCGGCGTGCGGCTCTCGGGTGGCTTGTGCTTCAGGCGGGCAGCGACGGAGAGGTGCCATTTCGTTGGGGGCGCGCTGGCGGCTTCCCGGTCGGTTTTGGTTGGGGTTCAGGCGGGCAGCGACGGAGAGGTGAGCGATTGGGCGGGGTCGGGTGGCGGCTGTCTGGCCCGGTTTTGGTTGGGGCGCAGGCGGATCGGGCCCGAACATGAGAGGTTTCTCGTCTTGTGGGTGATGCGGGTGTTCCTGGGGTGGGGGATAATTGGTGTACGCACAGGGATATGGATTCCGTACAGGAGTCGAGTAGGTGTAAGCAGACTAAGCCAAGCCTCTGGCCTACTCGCCCCGCTGGCAGGATCCGAGACCACCAGGCCCGCTCTCGGGTCAGGGGGTGCTCAGCCCGGGGCTTGCATGGTATGCCCCACGTGCTATCGGGACTCGCTCCCAGGCCGAGAAAGCCAGAAGGACGGACTCGGAACCTGGAGCGGGAGATCGCCCGGAAGGGATCACCCCAACCGGAGGCAGTGCCCCGAACGAGGCACACACCATCAGACAGCAACAGACACGGGAAGGACACACCGGAAAGTCCCACTGACCGCAGTCGACAGTACGCAATCGGCAGTTGGGAACTGGCAGTACTCAGCACCCAGTACGTAGCACGCAGTATCGGAAGGAGGTGACACCGCACATGCACACGCCCGCAACGACACAGCTCCTAGATAGTCATGTCCAGTGGAAGAGTGCACCGGCCCCGACGCTCGGCGAACCCACCCGACCAGCACCCCCCGCCCCGGCCAGCGCAGCCGAACCGGCTCCGGCTCCGGCTCCGGCTCGACCCTGGACGCCGGACGGCCCGGCCCGCCGCACCGACAGCACCACCGCCATCGCCGCTTCCACTGTCGCTGCCGCTGTCGTTGTGAACGCGCAGGCACACCAGCCCCGTCAGCACCGGCCCCGGCAACACACCCCGACCCCCGCCACACCCACTTCCGTCGCTGCCAGCCCGAACCCCGACCGACACGGCACCCCGCTCCGGCGACACACCGGGCCCCAGCCGCGCACCACTCCGTCGCTGCCAAGACTGAACCTCAACCGACACGGCACCCAGCCCCGGCAACACACCCCGACCCCCGCCACACCCACTTCCGTCGCTGCCAGTCTGAACCCCGCCTCCGAACAGGCCCGGCCCCGACCAAGCGCCCTCGGGCAATCACTCACCACTCCGTCGCTGACGGGTTGAAGCCCAACCGAAAAGCGGCCCCGGCCCCAGCCCGACGCCCTCGGGCAGCCACCAACCTCGTCGCTGCGGGGTGAAGCCCACCCCCGAACCGGCCCGGCCCCAGCCCGGCGCCCTCGGGCAATCACCCACCACTCGCCGGTGATGGGTTGAAGCCCAACCGAACCCCGGTCCCGCCCCGGCCACGCACCCGCCACCGAATCGGGCAGGAAGTCCATGCCGCAACCGATGCACGACAACAACACCAGGCGCGACGCCACACCCGCTAACCCGCAATCGAAGGGCATTGCCACTAGCTCTTCGCTGTGGGCTTGGCGCGCAAGTGGGCTCGTTCCCCCTGGCTGCCGAAGAGGCTCAGAAGCTCCACGGGCCGGTCGTCGGCGCTGCCGAACCAGTGCGGCGTGCGGGTGTCGAACTCGGCGGCCTCGCCGGGCTTCATCACGAAGTCGTGCTCGCCGAGGATCACCCGCAGGTTGCCGTTCAGGACGTACATCCAGTCGTAGCCCTCGTGGACCTGCGGGTCCGGCTCTTTTCGGGCGCCGCCGGGGATGATCAGCTTGTACGCCTGGATGCCGCCGGGGCGGCGGGTGAGCGGCAAGTGGACCATGCCGTGGCGGGTCACCGGTCGCATGTGGATGCGCGGGTCGCCGGTGGGCGGGGCGCCCACCAGGTCGTCGAGAGTCACGCCGTGGGCTTTCGCCAAGGGCAGCAAGAGTTCCAGGGTCGGCTTGCGAGAGCCGGACTCCAGACGCGAGAGGGTGCTCACCGAGATCCCGGTCTGCGCCGAGAGATCGGCGAGGGTCGCATCGCCTTCCTTGCGCAGCGCCCGCAGGCGCGGCCCCACCGCGTCGAGCGCCTCGTCCATGTCCTCGTCCATGTCCTCGATTTTGCCATACCGGCAAGAAAGTTTGCCACTTTCGCGCGGTCCGGTTTACGGTCGACGCGGAGGTGGTCGCAGTGACCGATGAACTGAGGGAACGGTACGACGTCGTGGTGATCGGCGGCGGCGCGGCGGGCTTGAACGGGGCGCTCATGCTCGCCCGGGCGCGGCGCTCGGTGGCCGTGATCGACGCTGGCGAACCCCGCAACGCCCCGGCCGAGGGGGTCCACGGCCTGCTCGGCCGCGAGGGCATGTCTCCGGCCGAGTTGCTGAGGATCGGACGCGGGGAGGTCCGCCAGTACGGCGGGCACGTCGTGTCCGGCACCGTCGCCGGCGCGAAGCCCGCCGAGGGCGGCTTCACCGTGGCGCTGGAGGACGGCCGCGAGGTCGGGGCCCGCCGGCTCCTGGTCACCACGGGTCTGGTGGACCTGCTTCCGGAGATTCCGGGGCTGCGCGAGCGGTGGGGCAGGGACGCGATCCACTGCCCGTACTGCCACGGCTGGGAGGTGCGGGACCGGGCGATCGGCGTCGTCGCGACGGGCCCGATGTCGATGCACGGCGCGCTGCTGTTCCGGCAGTGGACCGATGACCTGGTGCTTTTCACGAACGGTCGCCTCAGCCTGCCGCCCGAGGAGGCCGAGAAGCTGCTGGCGCGCGGCACCCGGATCGTCGACGGCGAGATCGTGCGGGTCGAGACCGAGGGCGACCGCATCAAGGGGGTGCGCCTCGCGAGCGGTGAACTCGTGGAGCGCGACGTGCTCGCCGTGGGGTCCACGATGGAGGCGCGAGCCGGATTCCTGAAGGACCTCGGCCTCGAGGTGGTCGGGCACCCTTCGGGCGCGGGGCAGCACCTCGTCGCCGACGCGACCGGCAAGACCGCGGTGCCGGGCGTGTGGGCGGCCGGCAACGTGACCGACCTGATGGCCCAGGTGGGCAACGCCGCCGCCGCGGGAGCCATGGCCGGAGCCCACATCAACGCGGACCTCGTCAACGAGGAGACCGAGGCGGCGGTCGCCGCGTACCGGAAGGCCTGAGCAAGGGTGCGGCGGCCGGTCGGCCGCCGCACGCTCGCACATCAGGTCAACGCATCGTCCGGCACCGTTCCCGCAGCAGCGGGACGCCTTCACCGCTGAGGTCGTCGCAGAACGCCTCTCGTCCGGTCATCGCCATGGTCAGCGCGAGCGTGGACCCGGACACGAGCCGTCCGGCGCCGGCTGCGAACGGGCCGTCCTCGGCCTCGAGCCGCAGATCGGCGACCCGCTTCTTGGCGACGACCACGAAATCCGTACCGCGGTAGTACTCGGCCAGCCGTGTGACCGTCTCGATCGGGTACACGCGCGATATGCCCAGCGGGCGGCGGATGTCCTCACCGTGGACGATCGTCTCGCCGAGCATCGCCTTGATCGGGATCGCGCTGGACGTGCTCGCGACGGCGCGGCGGAACCGCTCGAGCGTGACCTGTGAAGTCTCGCCGAGCTGCTCGTTGAGCCGCATGACCACCTGCTTGTCGAAATCGAACCGGCACTTGATCACACCGGCCGTCCAGCGCGCCGGGCTCACCGTGGCGCCCGCGGTCAAGTGCGCCAGGACCTCGCGCACCGACAGTCCGGTGCACAGCGACGCGGTCGCCCACTGCTCGTCGCGCAACCCGGCGAGCTCGGCGGCCAGCGCCGCCCGCTCGGCGTGGATCATCTGCCACAGGCGGGCGCGGTGTCCCGTTCGGCTCCTGCTCGACGCGTGTTCGGTCATCGATCGAATCCTCCCTCTCGTTCCAGGTAAGGACGACTTCCGGATCCGAAAATCATCGATGACGAGGGCGAAACCCGCGTGAACAACGGAGACCATGCCGGGGCCCGCGCTCGCAGCACCGGAACGACCAGGGCACCGCTGAGGTCAGGAGGCGAGTCGCGGCAGGGAGCGGCCTCCCATGTGAATGAAGCGGTCCGGGCCCTCGGGGTGACCGTCGAGGAACTGCGTATAGCGGTCGGCTCTGCCGTCCGGTGTCACGGTGGCGAAGAGGCCGCCCGCGACCTGACGCAGTGCGGTGGCCCAGGGGCCGGAAGGAATTCCCGCCCGCTCGAGCATTTCGGCGGCTTCGTCCATCGAAGTGACCGACGCTTCGAGCCCACCGTTCTCGGCGGCGGCGACCACGACCCGCGTATTGCGCGCGCCGTAAACGCCGACGAACCGATCGGTCTCCGCAGAAGACTCGGGTCGGCCCACGACCGGCCCTGCGGGCCACACGGTCACATTGGCCGCCTTCTCAATCCAGGGGTCAACGAGGTCGCGCAGCAGGCTCCTGAAGTCGCCCCCGTTGGTCAGCAGTACGACGGCCGTCCGGTGTCCGGGGACCAGGAGGAGCATCGCATTGACGCCGAGCGCACCGCCGCCGTGCCCGACGACGGCGCCACTGTGGTAGACCTCCCAACCCAGGCCGACCGCTTTCGATACCAGTGGGGACGCGGGGATCGCGACCGAGGCCGCGCGCATCGCGGCGGCCGAGGCCGCCGACAGCATCCGTTCGCCTCCGGGGCCTCGGCCGTCGGCGAGATGCATGCGGGCGAAGGAGAGCAGTGCCGGTGCGGACATGGCGAGCTGGTTGCCGGCCGCCGGATTGGACGCGGGCATCGTCGCCCACACCGGCAGGGGCTGCACGCCGCGCCCGTCGTATTGCAGATGCCCGATGGCCGTGTTGAATCCGAGCGCCTCGTCGGCGTTGAACGCGATCTCCTTGATCCCCAAGGGATCCGCGAGGTGCACTCGTAGAGCCGCGGCGAACGACAGGCCGCGCTTGACCTCGATCAGCCTGCCCAGGACGGCCATGCCGGCACTGCAGTAGGAGTATCGCGCTCCTGGCGGCTCGATCTGGGGCGCTGCGGAGATCACGTCTTCGACCAGGCGCTGCAGGGCGTCGTCCCCGGTGGTGGTCGCCGCCCAGGTGTCGCCTTCGAAGCCGCCGGTGTGGGTGAGGAGGTGGCGGATCGTGATCCGCTCACCTGCGTCGGGATCGGCGGTGCGGAATCCGGGCAGGTAGTCGCCGATCGGGTCGTCGAGGTCGACGAGGCCCTCGTCGACGAGCTGCATGACGAGTGTCGCCGTCCAGACCTTCGTGATCGACTGGATCTGGAAGACCGAATCCGGGCTCGCCGCAACGCCTGTTCGTCGGTTGACCACCCCGGCTGCGGCCGCGAGGGTCTCGTCGCCGATCGCGACGGCCACGGACGCGCCCGGCGCCCCGTGTTCGAGAATGAGCCGGGCAAGGCTGCGCTGAAGGTCCTCGCGGACGTCGCTGATCGAAAGCATGACCGCCAGGATAGTGCCGTGTGTCGCTGTCTCCCAAGATGATCCGATGGCGGACAGCGATGGGCCGCGATCCCGGTGGATCGCGGCCCATGTCGGAACGTCGAGATTCTGGTCGTCCCTGCCGTCGGCCGATGTGAGGCGCTACCGGGGCTTGCGGGGTTTCGCCGAACCTCCGGTGGCCAGGCGCATCAGGTCGGTGCTCAGGTCGATCTCGAGTTCGGTGCCGCCCGCGCTGCCGTATTCGTGCTGGTAGCTCTTCCACGACTCGGTGCGGACCTTCTCGGCGAACCCCGACTCCATCAGCAGGAGCACCTCGATCGCGGCGCGGGTGATCCGCTCCCCCAGTTCCGTGGAGTTCCAATCCTCGGTGGCGGCGAAGACCGAGGTGGGCACCGTCATCGTGCGCAGGTAGGCGAACAGGGAGCGCATCTGCTCGTCCACGACCAGCGCGTGGCGCGCCGTGCCGGCGGTCGCTGCCAGCACCACCGGTTTGGCGATGAGCAGGTCGTTGTCGAGGACGTGGAAGAACGAGCTGAACAGGCCGCTGGGGGCGGCCTTGTAGACCGGGGCGCTGGCGACGACGGCGTCGGCGCGGCCGAGCAGTTCGATCGCGCGGGTCATCTTGGGGCCCAGGTGCTGGGAGACGATCGCGGTCGCGATCTCGCCGGCGAGTTCGCGCAGGTCGACGACGTCGGTGGCGACCTTCTCGCCGCGGTCTTGGGCGAGTGTGCGGACGCGGTCGGCGATGCGGTCGGCGAGCATCCTGGTCGAGGACGGGTCGCTCGTGCCGGCGCTCACGACGACGAGTCGGAACGGTTCGGCACCTTCGGGTTCGGGGGTCTGATCGTTCACAGGACGACCTCCTGTCGGTTGCGTTCGGTGGTGCCTTGCTCGGCGAGTTTGCGGCCGATGGCCTCGAGTTGGCGCATCTCCTCGTCGGTGAGGGCCGCGGTGACGGCGCGGGCGACGTCGACGGCGTGGCGCCCGCCGACCCGGCGCTGGTGCTCGTGTCCGGCCTCGGTGAGCGCGAGCCGCACGCCGCGCCCGTCTTCGGGGTCGGCGGCGCGTTCGATCAGGCCGCGCTCGGCCAGGCGGTCGACGAGCCGGGAGAGGGCGGGCTGGCTGAGCAGCACGCCGCGCCCCAGTTCGAAGAGCCGCATCGGTTCATCGTGTTTGGACAGGGTGTAGAGGACGTCGTACTCGCGCATCGTGAGGTCGCCCCAGATCGGCTCGGCGGCGAAGTGCTTCATGAGCGAGGCGTGCGCGGTGAGCAGCGACTCCCAGGCATCGTTCGCGCGCCGGCTCCTGCTGCGGGCCATGGTCACTCGCCGTCCTGATAGGGCATGTCGCCGGCGGTGTTGTCGCCCCGGTTGGCGTTCGGGCGCGGCTGGCGGACCGGGCCCTCGCCGTACTTGGCCTTCACGAGACCCGCGTGCGTGGGCGCGTCGGCCGACTCGGGGTCGCGCCGGGCGGCGAGTTCCTTGCGCAGCACCGGGACCACCTCTTCGCCGAGGAGGTCGAGCTGGTTGAGGACCATCTTCAGCGGCATGCCGGCGTGGTCGATGAGGAACAGCTGGCGCTGGTAGTCGCCGAACGCGTCGTGGAAGGTCAGGGTCTTGTCGATGACCTCCTGCGGGCTGCCGACCGAGAGCGGGGTGCCCTGCGTGAACTCCTCGAGGGACGGCCCGTGGCCGTACACCGGGGCCTCGTTGAAGTACGGGCGGAACTCGTCCACCGCGTCCTGCGAGCGCTTCGCGATGTAAGCGTGGCCGCCGAGGCCGACGATCGCCTGCTTGCGGGTGCCGTGGCCGTAGTGCTCGAAGCGCTGGCGGTAGAAGTCGACGAGCCGCTTGGAGTGCGAGGTGGGCCAGAAGATGTGGTTGGCGAAGTAGCCGTTGCCGTAGAAGGCGGCCTGCTCGGCGACCTCGGGCGTGCGGATGGAGCCGTGCCACACGAACGGCGGCACGTCGTCGAGCGGCCGGGGCGTCGAGGTGAAGCCCTGCAGCGGGGTGCGGAACTCGCCCTCCCAGTCCACCACGTCTTCGCGCCACAGCCGGTGCAGCAGGTTGTAGTGCTCGAGCGCGAGGGGCAGGCCCTGGCGGATGTCCTGGCCGAACCACGGGTAGACCGGGGCGGTGTTGCCGCGGCCGAGCATGAGGTCCATGCGGCCCTTGGCGAGGTGCTGGAGCATCGCGTACTCCTCGGCGATGCGCACCGGGTCGTTCGTGGTGATCAGGGTGGTCGCGGTCGTGACCACGAGGCGCTCGGTGAGCGCGGCGATGTGCGAGAGCAGGGTCGTCGGGGACGAGGAGAAGAACGGCGGGTTGTGGTGCTCGCCGATGGCGAAGACGTCGAGGCCGACCTCTTCGGCCTTGACGGCGATCTTGACGACCGCGTCGATCCGCTCGGCCTCGGTGGGCGTCTCCCCCGAGACCGGGTCGCGCGTGATGTCACTGACTGAGAAGACACCGAACTGCATTTTTTCCCTGCTCTCCCCGCCGCGGCGGTGCAATGTTCATGCGTTTGCATCTATCGTAACGAGCCGGGGCGGCAGACTATTCCGATCCGGGCGAGGCGCTTCTCACACGCGGAGGCCGGAACGGGCGCGACAACCGTTCCCTCGCGGCGCACGTATTAATCGCATCGAGCACCCACCCATCGAAAGGGGCACTCCCAGTGCGATTCAGTACGGAACGACTTCGCGGCCCGGCCGCCCTCGTCGCGGCCGTCGGCCTCCTCGCGGCCGGCGCCTGCTCGGCCGACGGCGAGGCCGACCCGGGCGGCGCCGGCGTCACACCCGGTTCCGATGCCGTGGCCGACGCGGAGCGGCTCTACCAGATCATCAACGACGGCCGCGCCATCGAAGACGAGCTGATCTCGATCGAACGGCGTGTCGCGAAGCGCTGCTTGGAGGACGAGGGATTCAGTGTCCACGACCCGGCCGTCTTCCAGGAGTCGAACTTCGGCGCGTACGGCGCGGCGGGTTATCTCGTCGACGCGCCGGTCCAGGCCGTGCCGACCCCTGAGGCCGCAGAGGCGTGGGGCTTCGGGATCTGGGTCGAATTCGTCCGCAATCCCGGGAACGAGGACTTGGCCGAGGAGCTGCTGACCCCGGAGGCGAGAACCGCCTTCAACATCCCCGAGGAGGACTACGCCGAGCCCGACTCGAGCGAGTGGGACGCCGAGGGCGAGGACTACCAGGCCGCATGGATCGAGGCCTACACCGGCGCCCCCGCGATCATGGACGGGATGAAGGGTCCCGAAGCCGACTCTGAGGCGCCTCCGGGCGGCTGCTGGCTCACGATGATCGAGACGATCTACGGCGAGCCCTACATCGTGGAGTCCGAAGACGAAGGCGAAGGCGGGGACGAGGAGGAGGACAGCTCCTACACGGCCACCCACGAACCGAGCCCCGCATTCCGGATCGAGGAGTTCGAGGACACCGGCGAACTCCTCGCGAGGCTCGACGGCGAGGACGTCGCCTTCGAGACCTGCCTCATCGACAGCGGTTACGAGGGCTGGGAGCTCGGCGAAGAGTTCTACCCGCCGCTGTGGGAGTACTTCGGGAAGATGTACGACCCCGCCTACTTCGAGGAGTACGGCGAGGAGGGGACCGAGGTCCCGGAGGGCCCCGAGGACGTGCCGAGCGACTTCATGGGCGTGCTCGAACTCGAACGCGCCATGGCCGTCGACTTCGCGGCCTGCGGCCAGGAGAGCGGCCTGCGCGAGGCCGTCGAACAGGGCTGGGCCTCGATGCTCGTCGAGGCCTACCAGCCGATCGAGACCGACATGGTGGCCTGGCAGGAGCAGATGCAGGGGCACCTCGACAAGGCCCAGGACTACCTTCAGGAATAAGCACGACAGGGGGCGGGGCCGCAGCGCGAGCGACCCCGCCCCCGCGATTCGATCACTGGTTGTCAGGCTGTAGTAACGTTCGCAGACAACGCTCTTACGGCCCCCGAAAGGCCCGTCCAATGGCGACCAATGCCGACAATTCCGGTGATCTCGACGCGCTCATCGCGCTCTACTGCGCCGACCGCGAGAAAGTGGCCACCCTCGCCAACGAGCGCCTCGCCCTGCTCGCGGTCCAGATGACCTACCTCGGCCTCGCGATCATCGCGCTCGGCGGCCGTCGCCCGATCGGCGGCGAGTGGGTCGCGGCGTTCGCGGCGGCCCCGCTGTGGTTCATGAACGCCCACCACCAGATCCTCGTCGCCGCTGCGCTCACCCGCTCCCGTTCGGTGACCATATTGGAGGACCGCCTCTTCCTCAAGACGGGCATCCCCGCAGTCGAGCGCAACCAGATCGGACACCGTTCCGGCGCGCTCATCCGCTCCATGTCGGAACGACCGCTCGCGTTCAAACTCCAGTCGTCCATCACCTACGCCGGAGTCGGCGCGGTCCTGCTCACCTTCACCGGCTACACCCTCATCGTGTCGGCATCGATCGCCGGCTGGTCCTCCCCGCCGGTGATCCTGGCGGCCCTGTTCTACGCGGGCTTCATCACCGTCTCCGCCGTCGGCTGGCACCGCACGGCACAACTCCCCCGCCTCCCCCGCTTCTCAGATGACGGTGTCGAAATGTCGGCCCCTTCTGCGATGATGCCCCAGAGCGAAAGGCATGCGGATGCGGCGATACCTGTGGGGGTTCATTCCGAAGCAGCGGAGCGAGAAACGGCCGAAAGAGGCACTGCCTGAACTCGAGGACCTGGCCTGGTACTCGCACGCCGAGCAGGCCGAGAACGCCTCGTTCTGGCGCATGGCGCGGCGCCTGCCCGGCCTCATGGGGCAGGCGTTCCGGGTCGCCTGGGCGGCGGCCCCCGGCCTGACGGTCACCGCGCTCGCATTGAACGTCGTCGCCGGCGTCGCGACCACGACCGCGCTCCTCGCGGTCACCGACGTGACCACGAAGCTCTTCACGGCCGACCCCACCTGGGCCCGCGTCGCGGACGCCGGCCCCGCGCTGGCACTCCTCACCATCGCCGCCGCCTCCCGAGCCGGCCTCGGCCTCATCGCGGGCTGGGCGCAGCAGCGCCTCGAACCCCTGGTGCTCAACCGAACTGAAGCCGAGTTCTTCAAACTCACCACGCAGGTCCCCCGCGCGGCCTTCGACGACGACAAGTTCGCCGACCGCATCGAAGCCTCCCGCAGCCGCGGCATGCAGTCGGTCGTCAAGCTCGTCACCGACGTCGTGGACCTCGTGACCGGCCTGGTCACCGTGATCGCCGTCGGCGCCGCGCTGGCCGTCATTCACCCCGCACTCCTGCCGCTGCTGTTCGCGGCGGCCCTGCCCACCGGCTGGGCGGCGGTCCGCTCGGCGCGGCTGCGGTACATCTCGAACCGGGCCCGCATCTCGCGGCGCCGGCGACTGTGGATGCTCGAAATGCACATGGCCGAACGGAACTCGGCGGCCGACCTGCGCCTGCACGAGGCCGCCCCCTGGCTGCGAGGCCAGCACGCGGCCATGGTCGACGCCGAGACACAGGCGGACTTCGAGGTGATCCGCCGCCAGACCGCCACGCGCATGATCGGCCAGACGGCCTCGGGTCTCGCCGTCGCGGGCGTCTACGCCGTCCTGCTGTGGATGCTCATCGAAGGCGTGGTCCCGCTCGGCATCGCCGCGGCCGCGGTCGTGGCGCTCCAGCAGGGCAGCGGAGCGATGTCGAACCTCCTTGTGGCCGTGAACCAGACGTACGACGACGGCCTGTACGTCTCCGACCATGCCGAGTTCCTGGAGATGGCCCGCGAGCGGATCGCGGAGCAGCCCGCGGCGATCCAGGCCGGTGCCGAAACGCTGCCCATCCCCGACCTGATCGAGGTCGAAGGCGTCTCGTTCCGCTACCCGGGCAAGGACACCGACGCGCTCACCGGCGTCTCGCTGACCATCCGCCGCGGCGAGACCGTGGCGCTCGTGGGCGAGAACGGCTCGGGGAAGTCCACACTCGCGCACCTCATCGCCGGCCTCTACCGGCCCACCGAAGGCCGCATCCTGTGGGACGGCGTCGACATCAACGAGGTCGACCCGGCGCAGTGGCGCACCCACGTCTCGATGGTGTCGCAACAGGTCATGCGCTGGCCGTTCACCGCCGAGATGACGATCCGGCTCGGACGCACGAGCGCCGTGGTCGACCGGGAGCGGATCGAGGCGGCCGCGAGAGCCGGTGGGGCGCACGAGATGATCACCGGCTTCAGCAACGGCTACCAGCAACTGCTCGACCGGATGTTCAAGGAGGGCACCGATCTGAGCGGCGGCCAGTGGCAGCGCCTCGCCTCGGCGCGCGGCCTGTACCGCGACGAGGGCGGCCTCCTCATCTGCGACGAGCCGTCGGCGGCGCTCGACGCGAAGGCCGAGGCCGCGCTGTTCGGCACCCTCAAGAGCCGCTCCGGCCGGGCCACGACGGTGATCATCTCCCACCGCCTCCAAGGCGTGGTCCACGCCGACCAGATCGCGGTCCTGGAGGAGGGCAAGCTCACCGAGCTCGGCGGCCACGCCGCCCTCCTCGCCGAACACGGCACGTACGCCGAACTCTTCGAGCTCCAGTCGAAGTCCTACGTGGTCGATGAACCGGACGAAAAGCGCTGGACCGCAGCCTGAACAGATCCCTGCCATCGGTTCATGACACTCCTGCCGCCGTCAGCGACCGATGAGCAGTGCGACCAGATCACCGACGAGAGCCTGTGGCCGGGAGTGAAGGCACTGTGCGACGACCACTGGTTCGGCATCTGAATCAGGCTGTGGTGCAACGACGAACGGCCCCCGCCTTGCGGCGGGGGCCGTTGCAGTCGATCGCTTCGGTAGTCGATCAGGAAGCGGCGTCGGCCTCGAGCGCCTTCCACACCGGCTCGGTGTCGAGGTCGGCGGCGAGGTCGACGATCTGGTCGGTGGTCACCTCGAGCTCGCCCTCGTCCATCAGACCCCACCACACGGTGGCGACGGAGCCGTCGGTGTGGAACGCCGCCGCCTCAACGGACTCGCCGTCGGTCGTCCACGCGAGCACGGTGCCGTCCTCGAGTTCGGTCTCCCCGCACTCGATGTCGTCCGCGCCGCAGTGCAGGAGGTAGTGCATGTCGAAGTCGTCGCCGCCGGTCACGTCCTGGACTCCGTTGGTGACGCCGCCGGGGAGGTACAGCGCGACCTCGAAGCCCTCACCGGTCTGGTCGACGTAGTAGTCGGTGCGGAACTTGCGCTGCACCGGCGTCTCGTTCTGGCCGTCGATGAAGTAGTTCTGGAGGCGCGTGGTCGGGAGCGAGTTGTCGTACGTCCAGTCCGCGAAGTGCTCCCCGAGGAGCTCGTCGATCTGGGCGTTCGCCTCGGCGGTGTAGTCGTCCTGGACGAAGTCCCACTGCTCCGAGTACTCCCAGCCGTCGGCGGGGATCTCGGTGTCCTGAGCGGAGGCGGCGGTCGCCGGGAGGAACACTGCGGCGGCGGAGGCCACCGCGACCGCGCCGCGCTTGAATGAGGACATGTTGGTCACCCTTCGGTAGAACCGGTCACTTGCCCGTAGTTATATGCCCCGGCGCACCCGATGAGCGCCGTCTCACCCCGAACTGTGGAGTTCGTTCCCCTTTCGACGGAGACGCAACCTCGAGGGTCCTCATTGACGTATTACCTGCGGACGGTCGATCCTCAATCGGTGCAACTCGGCCCGTCTCCCCTCCGCGTACCCTGAGGGCCGGCTCAGGCCCAGCGCAGCGCGTCATGGTGCGCGAGCCTCGCCGCGTCGACCGCATCGCCGGCGGCCTCGCGCAGGAACCGCTTGGCATACGCGGGCCCGTACTGCGGATTCAGGCCGCCTTCGAGGCTCCAGGCCATCGCCGAGAGGTCCCGGTGCCGGTCGGACACCCCCAGGTCGCCGACGTCGATGATCGCGGAGACCTCCAGCGTGTCCGGGTCGATGATGACGTTGGGCAGCATGAAATCCCCGTGGCATACGACCAGGGGCGCATCCGGCTCGGCAATCGGGTCGAGGGGGCAGCCGTCGGTCGGGAGCGAGTGGAGACGTGCGGCGAACCGGGCCAGCGCGTCGACCACGGCGCCTCGCTGCTCCTGCGGCCAGGGTTCGGCCGCCGAGCGGCCGCGCACGGCCGTGGTCACCAGGAACCGCCGGCCGTCCTCGGTGGTGCCGGTCTCGACCACTTCGGGAGCGCCCAGGTCATGGTCGGCCAGCCATTCGAGTGCTGCGACCTCGCGGTTCAGCACTTCGCGGGCGAGTCGGTCCGCGTCGGGTCCCACGGCCTTGACGAAGAGTTCGGGTCGGCCTTCGAGCCGCCAGACGACGGCGTCGGAGCAGCCGATCGACACCGGCTGCCAGGAGTGGTCGGTGTAGCGGGCTCGCAGCGAGGCCGGCGGAGAAGGATCGGACACGCGAGCAAGGGTGTCATTGCGGGCTGCGGTGCGGCAAGGAGTTATCCGTGCGCTGGGTCCGCCCGGTTTCGAGCGGCCCCGGATTGCGCGGTCAGGCGGTCCATTCGGGGTTGCGGCCGAGGTAGCGCAGGAGCAGGGCGGTCGGGTCGTCGCCTTCCTGGGGTGCGAGGGCCGGGGCGTAGGCGCCGTAGGCGCGGAGGGGTTCGACGATCTGCTCGGCGACGGGGAGCAGTTCGGCGGCGACGTGCGGGGCCAGGGGGTTGGGGCGGCCGATGGCCCTGGCGATGTCCCAGGCGTGGACGGCCGCGTCGAGGGCGCAGGCGCCGACGCCGGTCGGGGCGTCAAGGCTGTTGGGCGGCACGGGAACGGGGACCGCTTGAGCGTCTTTGGCGATGGTGCCCCAGGCCGCGGCGGCGGCTTCGATCGCGGTCTGGGCGATCCGGACGGGGTCTTCCGTGAGCGTGCCGGAAGGGGCGAAGGGGTTCTCGGCGGGCCCTTCGCCGCCGGTGATCATGGCGGCGAAGGCGAGCTGGTCCCCTGCGGCGTGCTGCAGGACTTGGGCGACGGTCCAGTCCTCGCACGGGGTGGGACGGTTCCAGTCGGCGGCGTCGGCGGCCTTGACCTGCGCGAGCAGCGCTTCGTGGGCCTCGGTGAGCAGGTTCCATTCGGTGATGGCGTCGGTCGTCATGGCGGGTCCCTTCGGGATGGCGGCCTCCGGTGAACCCCGGCTGCCTCATACGACCATCATATCAGAACGGAACGCTTTATTCCACTATTGCCCGGAGGTTTTCGGCCGAGGTCGACAGCGCGCGGCGCATGCAGACGCGGGGCCAGCGGCCGAGTCCGTGGGCGGCCTCGTTGGCGAGGATCTTGCGCAGGCCCGGAGTGAGGGCCGCCTCGGGGATCGGTTCGAATCCGCAGCGGGCGTAGTAGGGGGCGTTCCAGGCGACCTCGGTGAAGGTCGTGAGGGTCAGGGCCGCAAAGTGGTCGGCGACCGCCCGTTCGGCGGCGCGCTCCAGCAGGGCGCGGCCGATGCGGTGGTGGGCCCAGTCGGCGTGCACCGACACCTGCTCGATGTGAAGGGCGTCGTCGACAGGCTCGGCGATCAGGTAGGCCACCGGCCGGTCGTCGGCCTCGACCGCGGACCAGGCGAGGCCCGCGTGGAGGAAGGCGCCGAGTTCGGTGAGGCTCAGCGGCTCGTCGTCGGCGATCTCCGGCATGCCGATGTCCCGGAAGCACTCCCCCGCCGACCGCTCGATGTCCTGGAACACCGGGAGGTCGGCGGGAGCCGCGGTTCTGATGCGCATGCGGTCAGCGTGCCGGAAGTTCCCCGGCGTGGCAACCCCGAAAACGGCTAGACGGTCCAGTGCTGGTTGGTGCTTCCGATGCAGTCGTACTGCTGGAGGCGGGTGCCGTTGGCGGTGCCGGAGCTGATCACGTCGAGGCACCTCCCGGAGTGGCGGGCGACGATCTCGACGTAGCCGCCGCCGGCGTCGCGCACCAGCCACTGCTGGTTCGTGCCGCTGCCGCACGTCCACTGGATCGCCTTGGCGTTGTTCGCCGTCGAGGCGCCGCTGATGTCGAGGCATTTGCCGGACGCCTGGGAGACGATCTGGACGTAGCCGCCGCCGGCGTCGCGCAGCTCCCATTGCTGGTTGATCCTGCCGTGGCAGTCGTACTGGATGATCTCGGCCCCGTCTGCGGTCGAGCCGCTCACCACGTCGACGCATTTGCCGGACACGCGGCTCACGATGTCGGCGACCTGGCCGCCGCCGATGTCGTCGCCCCATGCGTGCCTGATCCGGTCCGCGCCCGAGGCGTTGCGGATGGTCAGGTTGAGGTCGGTGCCGCTGCCGCTGACCGCGAACATCGAATACCAGTCGTATCCGATCGAGCCGGTTTTGCCGCCCAACGCGGGCCAGTAGGTCGATCCCATCTTCTGTTCGCGGGCGACGTCGGTGAGGGCGCGGAGGTATTGGACGAAGTTCTCGCCGCTGCCGGCGTTGGCGTAGTCGAGGCCGTTGTTCATGGGCGCGCCGAACTCGGTGAGCACCGCGCGGGAGCCGCAGGAGCCCAGGTTGTCGCGCACGCTCTGCACCCACCCGGCGTAGTCCTTGGTGCCGTAGAAGAACGCGTAGTGGTGGAAGGACAGGAGCGTGCCGCTCAGGCGGGAGTCGGCGCAGACGGGCTTCACGTCCTGGCTGAAGCCGCTGCCGCCGATGAGGATGCGGCCCTTCGGGACCGAGGGGCGGGCGCTGATCCATGAGGCGGCGACGTTCGTCCACTCGCCGGCGCTGTAGCCGTGGGGCTCGTTCATCGGCTCGAAGTACACCAGGCTGTTGGACCCGTACTGGGAGGTCACGGTGTTCCACATGGCGTTGAAGGCGTTCATGTCCGTGATGCGGCCGCCGGAGGCCGCGCCGTCCTCCCAGTAGGCGAGGATGACCTTGAAGCCCCGGGCGGTGGCGGCGTCGATGGTGCCGCGGTACGCGTTCCACCAGTTCGATCCGACGGTGTGGGTGTTGACGGGGAGGCGCACGGTGTTGGCGCCCATGGTCGAGGCCATGTCGGCGTAGATCGCGTCGGCCTTGGCCCTGACGGTGTCGTAGCCGTCGGACTGGCTCAGCTTGTCGAGGACGAGCGGGCCTTCGACGAAGTTGTCCCCCAGCACGGCCCAGTTGAAGCCCCGGAACTGGCTGGTGTCGGCACTGGCGGGTGCGGCGCTGGAAAGGACGAGCGCCGGCGTGAGCAGCAGCGCGGCGAGCATGCCGAGGAGCAGGCGTCGAAGGGGCCGTTTCGGCGAGGGGGTGGCGTTCATGAGGCCGGCCGATCTCGTGCGGCGTTGCACGCATGGAGGGTGAATACGGCTGTTCGCGATAACATCCGCCCAAATTATGACAGGGCCCGAACCCCCGGTCAAGCATTGATATATGTCGATCTCTTATTTTCAAGCGGGCCGTCAAGAAGTACGCAGGGGCGCGAGCGGCGGCGTCAAGAAAACGTATGGATTTGCGAGGAAGCATCACGATCCGGTTTTCGACCCTTTCCAGCGACTAGCATCCTGCTGCGGAAAGGAGCGACACCCGTGACCGCTCAAAATACTGAAGGCCTAGCCGATCCGGACATAGCGCCCCTGCCGGAAGGCCCGCGAAAGGCGTCAGCCGGCGGCACGGCGCGACTCGCCCTCCTCGTCGGCGCACTCGGCGTCGTATACGGCGACATCGGCACCAGCCCCATCTACGCCCTCCAGACGATCTTCAACCCCGCCGACCCACACCCGGTGCCGACGAACATCGCGAACGTCTACGGTGTCATCTCGCTGATCTTCTGGTCGCTCGTGCTCATCGTGACGGTCTTCTACGTCTCGCTCGCGATGCGGGCCGACAATGACGGCGAGGGCGGCATCATGGCCCTCATCACCCTGATCCGCCGCCACAGCCAGGGCCGCGGCCGCAAGGCCGGCCTCGTCCTCGCCGGCCTCGGCATCTTCGGCGCCGCGCTCTTCCTCGGCGACAGCATGATCACCCCCGCGATCTCGGTGCTCTCGGCGGCCGAGGGTCTCAAGACCATCAACCCCGATCTCGAGACGTTCATCATCCCCGTCACCGTGGTCATCATCGTGATGCTGTTCGCGTTCCAGCGCAAGGGCACCGCGGTCATCGGCCGCTGGTTCGGCCCCATCATGATCGTGTGGTTCTCCACGCTCGCGGTGCTGGGCATCGGCGGCATCGCCCGCAACCCCGAGATCCTCCAGGCCCTCTCCCCCGTGTACGCGGTCGACTTCCTGTTCGGCCACTTCGGCATCGCGTTCTTCGCGCTCGCGGCCGTCATCCTGACCTTCACCGGGGCCGAGGCGCTCTACGCCGACATGGGGCACTTCGGGCGCAAGCCCATCTCGCGCGCCTGGCTGTTCATCGTCTTCCCCGCGCTCCTGCTCAACTACATGGGCCAGGGCGCGCTCATCCTGGAAGACACCGGCAACATCGCCGGCTCGTTCTTCCTGCTCGCGCCCGAGTGGGCGCGGATTCCGCTGCTGGTCCTGACCGGCGCCGCGACCGTGATCGCCTCCCAGGCCGTCATCAGCGGGGCCTTCTCGGTCGCCGCCCAGGCCTCCGAGCTGGGTTACCTGCCGCGGCTGCGCGTCGCGCACACTTCCGAGCACCACTACGGCCAGATCTACGTGCCGTGGATCAACTGGCTGCTCATGGTCTCGGTCCTGGTGCTGGTGTTCGCCTTCCGCACCTCGGAAGCGCTCGCCTTCGCTTACGGCATGGCCGTGATCGGCACGATCACGATCGTGACGCTGCTGTTCCTGTACATCGCCCGCGTCCGCTGGAAGACCCCGAGATGGGTCCTCATCGTCGGCGGAGGCCTGCTGCTGGCCATCAACCTGACGTTCCTGGCGGCGAGCACGACCAAGATCATCCACGGCGCGTGGCTGCCGCTGCTCATCGGCCTCATCGCGTTCACCGTGATGATCACCTGGCAGCGCGGCCGCGAGGTCGTCTCGGCCGAGCGCGAACGGCGCGAAGGGCCGCTGCGGGCGTTCGTCGACAAGCTGCAGCGCGGCGAGCCGAAGTGCGCCCAGGTGCCCGGCACGGGCGTGTTCCTCGGGCGCGGCATGGACACCGCGCCCCTGGCGCTGCGGGCTTCGCTGGAGCTCAACCACGCCCGGTACGCGCACATCGTGATCCTCTCGGTCGAGACACAGCCCGTGCCGTGGGTGCCCGATGCCGAACGCATCGTGGTCGACGGCTTGGGACACGACAACGACGCGGTCATCCACGTGACCGCCCGCTTCGGCTACGCGGAGACCCCTGACGTGCCGCGCGCGTTGAAGCTGGTGCGGCA
This sequence comes from uncultured Actinomycetota bacterium, assembly GCA_963740955.1. Taxonomy (GTDB): domain Bacteria; phylum Actinomycetota; class Actinomycetes; order Mycobacteriales; family Micromonosporaceae; genus Glycomyces. The sequence goes on along the minus strand of CAVUGC010000017.1, from coordinate 191,332 downwards.
GGACCAGTCCGAGGGGCGGCGGCTCCGGCTGGAGAAGGCGACGTACTTCCTGTCGACGATCCAGCTGCGGGCGGGCACGGAGCGGACGATGGCGACCTGGCGCAAGCACCTGTTCATCGCCACCTCCCACATCACCTCCGACGCGGCCGAGCACTTCCAGCTCCCGCGGGACCGCACGATCATCGTGGGCTCCCACATCGAGGTCTGACAGCCTTTGAGGCCCGGTCGCCCGCGCGACCGGGCCTTCTTGCGTTCAGCGGTACTCGGGGAGGGGCTTCGCGAACTGCCAGGCGCCCGCGATCAAGGCGTCGACCGCCTCGATCGCCTGCTCCAGGCGCTGCTCGTGCGGGCCTTCGACTTTGATGTAGCGGCGTCCGGTGCGCTTGAGCTCCGCCTCGAAGCGTTCGGTCATCCACGGGCGCAGGTGCTCGTCGGCCCGCAGGCCGTCGTCTTCGAAGGGGACGCCCTCGTGGTCGGTGAGCAGGTACAGGTCGTGGCCGAGCTCGTCGGCGATCGCCTCGACCTCGGGGTTGCGGCCGCCCATGTAGCGCTCGTGCCAGACCGTGGTCGCGAATCCGTCGGTGTCGCAGAACAGGACCGGTCCGCCCTCCCGCGCGGCCCGCTCTTCGCGTTCGTTCTGGCGCTCGGCGATCACCGGGAACTCCTCGGACGCGAAACGCACGTCGTTCCAGGTCGCCTCCGGGCGTTTCGCTTGGAGGGACCGCAGCTTCTCCTCGCTGAGGGTTCTGCCGTACTCCCCCACGCACTGCGTGCGGGACCAGGCGCCACCGCGCCGCCGGTAGTGCCCGGCCAGCGCCTCGGCGAGGGTGGTCGTGCCGGTCGATTCGGCGCCCAGTGCCACGACGCGGAGGGCGAGGCCGGCCCGCACGGGGCCTTCCAGTTGGTCCCAGTGGCCGGCCGGGTCGGCTCGCATCTGCGTGCCCGAGATCGGGAACGCGCCGCGGTCCTGGTCGACTTCGATGTGGACGGCGCCGAAACGGCGCGCGAGTTCCTCGCCGTAGCTCTCGGAGGTGAAGACCGCGTCGACTCGTTCGGGCACGGCGGCTTTGAAGATCGCCATGTGGGCGTTCCAGATCGCCTCGTCGCCCAGGTCCATGTGGACGTCGTCGACCGTGCCGATGACCCTCGCGTTCGGGTGGGCCTCCTGGAGCCAGGCCATGCGGGTCGCCATGGGGATCGATTCGACCGTGGCGTGGCAGACCAGGACGGTGAGGCGTTCGCAGCCGGCCTCGGCGGTGCGGATCAGGTGGTGGTGGCCGGTGTGCGGCGGGTAGAACTTGCCGAGCACCAGGCCATGGTCGTATCGGCTCGCACTGCCTGGTCGGGTCATGCGGCGGCCTCGACGGGTGCGGCTTGGGCCGCGAGGTCTTTCTTCCAGTTGAGCAGGCCGATGACGCACAGCGCCATGAATCCGATGTAGAGGATCGAGGTGAGGTACAGCCCTTTGTACGCGTACAGCGGGACGTACACGATGTCGGCCGCGATCCACAGGTACCAGGATTCGACGCGCTTGCGGCACTGGCCGTAGGTGGCGAGGAGGGAGAGCACGGTGGTGAGGGCGTCCCAGAACGGGACGGTCGAGTCGGTCGCCGTGCCAGGAGGATCGCGATCGCCGCGAGCCCGACGAGGCCCGCGCCGATGAGGCCGATCCATTCGATGCGGCCGGTGCGGCTCACCGGCAGGGCGTCGACGGCGGGGCCGCCGCCTTTCACCCAGTTCCACCAGCCGTAGACGCCGAGGGCGATGAACACGAGTCTGCAGGCCGGCGTCGGCGTAGAGGCCGCTGTCGGTGAAGATCAAGATGAACAGCAGGCAGTTCGCGATGCCGATGCCCCAGTTGGCGATGTGCTGGCGGGCGACGAGCCAGACGCACAGCGCGCCGGTGATGAAGGCGAGGCCCTCGGCGAGGGTGGTCGGGACTCCGGCGATGGTGAACAGGGGCAGGTAGAGGAAGTCCATGAGGGCGTTCATGCGGGGGCGGTCCTCTCAGAGGGCTCGAGGTCGTGGGCGCGGGCGGGGATGGCGCCGAAGCCGTTGATGCGCGCGGGAATCGGCCATGCCGCATGGAATCACGTCGGACCGGGCCGTGTCCATCGGTATCCGGTCTCGTTCGGCACTCGGGACGGCCGCGAATTCGAATGCGCGTCGGGCTTGACACGGCGGGTGGCGGACCGGGTAGAGTGAACCGCGCTTTACCGATAAATCAACACCCGCTCGACAGCCAGGAAGGCCCCTAATGAGCGAGCAAGCCGTCTCCGCCGTCATCAACGTCGACATCGAAGGCCCCAAGATCAGCAAGCACGTGTACGGCCACTTCGCCGAGCACCTGGGCCGCTGCATCTACGGCGGCTTCTACGTCGGCGAGGACTCCGACATCCCCAACGTGCGCGGCATCCGCCTCGACGTCGTCGAGGCCCTCCGCGCCCTCGACATCCCCAACCTGCGCTGGCCCGGCGGCTGCTTCGCCGACGAGTACCACTGGATGGACGGCATCGGCCCGAAGGAGGACCGCGCCGTCATGATCAACACCCACTGGGGCGGCGTCGAGGAGAACAACCACTTCGGCACCCACGAGTTCATGGACCTGTGCGAGCTCCTGGAGACCGAGCCGTACATCTCCGGCAACGTCGGCTCCGGCACCGTCCGCGAGATGAGCGAGTGGGTCGAGTACATCACCCGCGAAGGCGACTCGCCGATGGCGCGCCTGCGCAAGGAGAACGGCCGCGAAGAGCCGTGGAAGGTCAAGTTCTGGGGCCTGGGCAACGAGACCTGGGGCTGCGGCGGCAACATGACCGCCGAGCAGTACGCGATGGACGCCCGCAAGTACGCCACCTACTGCCGCAACTACGGCGACAACAAGCTCTACCGCATCGCCGCCGGTGCCGCCGACGCCGACTACGGCTGGACCGAGACCCTCATGAAGCAGCTGAGCCACCTCGGCTGCCAGCGCGTCGAGCGCCCGCTCTACCAGGCCCTCTCCATTCACTACTACACGATCGCGGGCGACTGGAACGACAAGGGCGACGCGACCGTCTTCACCGACGACCAGTACTACACCACGATGCTCAAGGCCAACCGCACCGACGAGCTGCTGACCGGCCACGCGAACGTCATGGACCTGTACGACCCGAAGAAGGAGATCGGGATCGTCATGGACGAGTGGGGCACCTGGTGGAACGTCGAGCCCGGCACGAACCCCGGGTTCCTGTACCAGCAGAACACGATGCGCGACGCTCTTGTGGCGAGCCGCCACTTCGACATCTTCCACAAGCACGCCGACCGGCTCATCATGGCGAACATCGCGCAGACGGTGAACGTGCTGCAGGCGATGATCCTCACCGACCCCGACTCGGGCGCCCTGGTGCTCACCCCGACCTACCACGTGTTCCAGATGAACAAGGGCCACCAGGACGCGGCGTAGCCTGCGCGTGGACACCCCTGCGGGCATCCCGACCCGCGAGGTCGACGGCAAGGAGCTGGAGACGGTCTCCGTCTCGGCCTCCCGCAAGGACGGCCGCCTGCTCGTCTCGCTGTCCAACCTGGACGCCGATGCGGCGCAGGACGTCGAGATCGACCTCCGCGGCGGCGGCCTCGGCGACTTCGAGGCGCTGATCCTCAACGCCGACACGCTGCAGTCCCACAACACGCCCGAGGCGCTCGAGGCCGTGGCGCCGCAGAAGCACGACGGCGTGAAGGTCGAGGGCTCGAAGCTCCGCGTGCACCTGCCCGCGCACTCCTTCGTCACCGTCTCTGGCGCCCTCGCGTGAGCGAACGCTTCACCATCCGCGTCGGCGCCCCTGGCGCCGACGCGGCCCCCGACCTGTGGGGCCTGTTCATCGAGGACTTGAACGACGCCCTCGACGGCGGACTCAACGCCGAGTTGGTCCGCAACGGCGACTTCGAGTTCAACGAGGCCGACCGCGAAGGCTGGCACGCGCTCACCGGGTGGTCCGTCGTCGCGGGCAAGGCGGAGGTGCGCCGAGAGGATCCGGTGCACGAGAACAATGCGCATTTCGTGCGCATGTCAGGCCCGGCGGGGCTGGAGAACGAGGGTTGGGACGCGATCGGCCTGACCGCGGGTGACCGTCTTCGGCTGACGTGTTTCGCTCGGGCGCATGACGAACCGGTCCGGGTGGGGTTCGGGCTCGGCGACCTCGCCGGCGCGGACGTCGACGTGGAACCCGGTGCCTGGCGGCAGGTGGCGATCGATCTGATCGCGGTCCGCGGCGGCAGCGGCCGGCTGCATCTCGGCATCGCCACGGGGGTCGTCGACCTCGACTGCGTCTCGCTGCGGCCCCTCGGGGACGACGGCGAGCCGCTCACCTTCCGGCCCGACCTCCTCCAGACGCTGCAGGATCTGAAGCCCAGCTTCATCCGCTTCCCCGGCGGGTGCCTGGCGCACGGCCTCGGCCTGGACAACATGTACCACTGGAAGCGCACGATCGGGCCGCGCCACGAGCGCGAGCAGATCCGCAACGTGTGGGGCTACCACCAGTCGCGCCAGATCGGGTACGTCGAGTACTTCGAGCTGTGCCTTGCCACGGGCGCGACGCCGGTCCCGATCGTCGCCGCGGGCGTCTGCTGCCAGAACACGCCCGGCGGCGGGGTCCCGATCCCCGACTCGGAGATGGACCAGTACATCCAGGACGTGCTCGACCTCGTCGAGTTCGCCAACGGCGACACCGACACGCCTTGGGGCGCAAGGCGGGCCGCGCTCGGGCACCCCGAGCCGTTCGGGGTGCGCTACCTCGGCATCGGCAACGAGGACCAGATCACCGACGCCTTCCGGGACCGCTACGCGCGCATCGAGGACGCCGTGCGCGCGGCGCACCCGGAGATCACCGTCATCGGCACCTCCGGTCCGCAGCCGTTCGGGCCCGACTACGAGGCCGGGTGGGCGTACGCGCGCGAGCGCGGCACCCCGATGGTCGACGAGCACGGGTACCAGATCCCGCGCTGGTTCCACCAGAACATCGACCGGTACGAGGCCTACGACCCGGCCGAGGCGAAGGTCTACATCGGCGAGTACGCGGCCCGGTCGAACACCGTGCGCTCGGCGCTGGCCGAGGCGGCGTACATGATCGGGCTCGAACGCCGGCCCGAAGTGGTCAAGCTGGCCTCGTACGCGCCGCTGCTGGCGCGGGTGGGACACACGCAGTGGACGCCGGACCTGATCTACTTCAACGCCGAGGAGGTGCTCCCGAGCGCCTCGTACTTCGTGCAGCAGGGCTTCGGGGTCGAGCGCGGCGAACGTGTTCACACGGTCGAAGTCGAGGGCGTGCAGGACGTTCCGGTGGTGATGCCGCGCGAGGGCACGGCGCTGCTGCGCTCGGACCGCGCCACCGTCGCATTCACGGACGTCCGGCTCGACGGCCATCGGCTGCCAGAGGTGGTCACCCGCGCGGACGGCGAAGGGGTGCTCCTCGGCGGGATCGACCCGACCGCCGCCGAGCTGTCGTTCACCGCCGAGCAGCGCGAGGGCGAAGAGGGCTTCGTCGTGCGCTTGGGACCCGAAGCGCCCCAGAGCTTCTTGGAAGTCCACATCGGCGGTTGGCAGAACAAGTCCACGGCCGTGTCCCGCAGCGACGACGGGATCGGCGAGAACGACAACGGCCCGCTGCCGTGGACCGGCATCCGCACCGGCGAACCCGTGCGGGTGGAGATCAGGCTCGACGGACCGCGCGTCCAGGTGCGCGTCGACGGCGAGCTGCGCCACGACTACAAGCAGGACCAGCGGCCCGAGCGGCGAGTGGTCGCCGGGGCGCTCTCGCGTCAGGGCGAGCACGGCACCGAGTTCGTGGTGCGGCTGGTCAACGCCACCGGTGTCGCCCGCACGGCCGCGATCGAACTGCCGGAGTCGGCGGTGTCGGGACCGGTATCGGCCGCTTTGCGCATCCTTTCCGGAGCGGGCCCGGATGAGGGCGCGCCCGGCGAGGCCTCGCCTGCAACCCCTGTGGACGTCGTCGTGAACGGCGACAGCGGCATCGACCTGGACCTTCCGCCTTGGTCATTCGCGACGGGCGTCATCCGACCGGTCGGATGATGGGAGGATGGAGCGGCAGAACGAGAGGCGGTAACTGACATGGTGACGATGAGCGACGTGGCGCGGGTGGCCGGGGTGTCGAAAATGACGGTATCCAATGTGGTCAACAACCGGCCCGGCGTGAGCGAGCCGGTGCGCCGGCGCGTGCTCGAAGCCATACAGGAATCCGGTTACCGCCTCAACGTCAACGCCCGCACGCTCAAGGCCGGGCGCACCGGGGTGATCGGCCTCGCGGTGCCCGGCATCGACCAGCCCTACTACGGGATGCTCGCCGTGCACGTGATCCGGGCCGCGAAGGCCAAGGGCTTCCACGTGGCGATCGAGCAGACCGGGGCGGCCGAGGAAGGCGAGGCCGACGCGATCGCCCAGTCCCACAAACTGCAGCTCGACGGCCTCATTCTGAGCGCCGTCATCCTCGACCCGCGGGAGCAGAGCCAGTCGTGGGGCGACTTCCCGATCGTGATGCTCGGCGAACGCGACTTCGGCGCGAGCATCGACCACGTGGGCATGGACAACGAGGCGGGCACCCGGGCCGCGACCGAGCACCTCATCGAGCGCGGCTGCACCCGGATCGCGAACGTCACCGGCTGGTCGCTTGAAGGCGTCCACGTGGGCTCGCGCCGCTACCGCGGCTACGTCGAGGCCCTGGAAGCCGCCGGGCTCAAGGTCGACCCGGCGCTCGTCTCCCTGTCCGGCATGGGCATGGAGACCGGCAGAAGCGCGATCCACGAACTCCACAACGCGGGCGTCGAATTCGACGGCGTCGTCGCCATCACCGACAGCGTGGCCCTGGGCGTCATCCGCGGCCTGGCCGACCTGGGCCTGCGCTGCCCCGAGGACGTGCGCGTGATCGGCTTCGACGACATCGCCGCCTCCGAATTCCTCGCCCCGTCGCTCTCCAGCGTGGCCCCAGGCCACCGCTGGATGGCCGAGAAGGCGGTGGAGCTCATCGCCGCCCGCCTCGAGGACCCCAGCCGCCTCCCTGAAGAGCACACCTCCCCCTTCGAACTCAAGATCCGCGAATCCACCCGCTGATCGGCCTCCGCGCGTCGGCACCTCCCGCATGAACACCTTGCGTCGCAACGAGATCGAGTCGTTCACCGGGCTCCTCGAAGCCGTCGCGGGCCGCGACGACTGATCGGGTGTTCCGGCCGCCGCGGCGATGACGGCGGCGTACACGGGCGGTTCCCACGAGCGCTCCGCGTGCAGCCCTGGCCCCCAACGCCAGGGCTGCCCCGAACCGCTCAGCGGTTCAGTGCAATCGGCCGGCTAGGCCGTGATGTCGCCGCTGTAGCTGTGCCACTTGTAGGTGCCGCTGTTCGACGCCCAGATGTGGATGCGGTACGTGGCGCCTTCGGCCACGTTGCTGTCGCAGAGGGTCGCGCCGCCGGCGCCGCCGCCCGTGTTCGTGTCGTCGAAGCAGACGGGACCGGTGTTCTTCCAGTACCAGTACCCGGCCGGGTCCAGCGTGCGCACCTGGAGCTGGGCGCGCGTGCCCCAGCCGTCGCTGCGGTAGTCCAGGACCAGGAGGTTCTCGCCCTGGCTCGAGCTCTCGGCACGACCGCCGTTGTAGATGACGTCGGGGTTCTTCCAGAACGCCGTGCCATTGTCGGCGGCCTGGGCGGCGCTGGGCGCCAGCCCGAAGCCGACCAGGATCGCGGCGGCGAGCACCGTGCAGGCGCGCGCCAGGAGTTTCGATGATCGGATCGACATGCAGTCTCCAAGGTTCGTGTGAACGGCTGAAGCCGTTGTGGACGGTGAGGATCGTCAACTATCAATACGCCGCTACCCGGCGGTCAGTTGCACCGCTCCCACGAAATCTTTCGAGCCGCATGGAGGACGGCCCCGGCGCATCGCGCCGGGGACGTCCTCGCTGGTCAGATCAGGTGAGGGAGCCGGTGACGTTGCCGCCGGACTCCGTCACGTAGTACGTCACGGTCTTGCCGCTCCAGAAGTGGAACGTCAAGGTGACCTTCTGGCCGTCGTTCACCTCGGACCAGAACGCGGTCGGCAGGCTGATCGTGCCGGCCGTGTAGTCCGGGCTGAACGCGCGGGCGAACTCCTTGTACGAGGTCCAGTTCTGCGGACCGGCGTTGGTGCCGTCCGCGTACTTGGCCTCCATCGTCGCCAACTGGTCGCCCCTGAACACGGTCGGGATCGCGAACGTGCCCGAGGCGCCCGAGGTCGCCGACATCGTGGGCGCGTCGTACGAGATGATGCTGATCCGCCACGGCGCCCCTTGCGAGAACACCGCCGTGAGGTTCGCCTTCACGCCGTAGTTCCGGTCGCCGAGGAGCGTCGTCAGCCTGCTCGCCTTGATCGTCAAGGTCGAGCCCGAGATCGTATAGTCGGTGCCCTGGACCAGGTTCGTCGAACCGTACTTCAGGTTCTGGAACGTGGTCCCGTTCAGGTTGAGCGTCAACGACACGTCCGCGACCGAACCGGACTTCGCCACGTACACCTGGTCCGAGGAGGCGGTGCCCGAGCGGGTGCTCCAGCTCGCCTTCATCATGGTGAAGAGCTCGGGGTCCTTCCATGTGAACGCGGTGCGGTCGAAGTGCTGGCCGTTGTCCCACAACTGCAGCGTGAGGCCCTTCTGGCTCGCGTAGTGCCCCACGTACTCGAAGAACTTCAGCTTCTCGCCCTGCTCGACGGTGCCGGTGTGGGCGTCGAAGCCCAGCAGGCCCCACTCCCCGACGATGACCGGAATGCCGTTCGCGACGAACTCGTTGTAGGCGCGGTCGAAGTACCCCTCGATGTCGGCCTGGACCTCGGCGTTGAACTTCGTGTAGCCCGCGATGTTCACACTGAACGGCCAGAAGCCGTAGTAGTGGACGGTCGCGGCCAGGTTCGGGTCGTCCAGCGACTCGATCGTGGCGCTCAGCGCGTCGAGCCGGCCCTGGTCGGCGTTGGTGTGCAGCGTCGGCAGGACGAGCACCCGCGTCGCGTTGCCGCCTCCGGTGCCGCGCACGATCTCGTGGAACGAGACGTTCAGGTCGTCCAGGAGCGCGTAGGCGGTCGCATCGTCCACATTGTTGAACTGCGGCTCGTTCACGCTCTCGAACAAGAGCTCCGGCGGCGCGTCGCGGAAGCGGGTGGCGAGCTCGGTCCAGATCGCCTCGTAGCGGGCCTCGACCACCGAGCGGTTGGTGTTCATGTCCGCCATCCAGATCCACGAGTCGTGGTGGATGTTGATGAGCACGTACAGGTCGGCGTCGAGCGCCCATCCCACGACCTCTTGGACGCGGTCGAGGTAAGCGTCCTCAACGGCGTAGGGGCTGGACTTGGACTGGTGGTTGTCCCAGGTGATGGGGATGCGGATGCTGTTGTAGCCCTGGGCGGCCACGTTCTGGATGAGCGCCTGGGTGATGCGCGGGTTGCCCCAGGCGGTCTCGTCGGCGCCCACGGCGTCGAGCGAGTTGCCGAGGTTCCAGCCCGGCTCCATCGCGGCGACGGTCTCCATCGCGGTGGCGCCGCCGGTGGGCGGCGGGGTGGTGGTGGGCGGGGTGCTCGGTTCGCCCACTTGGCCGGTGCAGACCGCGCCATTGAGGCTGAACGAGGTCGGGATCCCGTTCGTGCCGGACCAGGAGCCGTTGAAGCCGAAGGAGACCGAACCGTTGGTGGCGATGTCCTTGTTGTACCCGAGGTTCTTCGCCGTGACGGTGTCACCGGAGTTGGTCGTGGTCGCGTTCCAGGCTTGGGAGATCCGCTGGCCGTTGGGGAAGGTCCACGCCAGGTTCCAGCCGTTGACCGCGGCACCGAGGTTGGTGACCTTCACATCGCCGGTGAATCCGCCGTTCCATTGACTGGCGATCTTGTAGTCCACCTTGCACCCTTCTGCCGCATATGCGACAGACGGGGCGAGGATTCCGAGACCGGCCGCCATGGTGGCCACCGCCATGACCGCTAGTGCTATCCACCTGCGGGTTCGTCGCTTGACGCCTTGCATGGCACTCCTTTTGTCCAATTTGAGTGAGGGGAGGCGAGCCCACAGAACGGGCCATCGAACAACCTCGATACAAGATTAAGTTGGGTAACCCAACTTTGTCAATCGCTCCCATGTGCCCATTCCGCGAATCCAAACGGGACCGTGATTGTCCGATTTGCGGCCTTGACAGAGGAAAGCCTTTTCCATACGCTCGTGGCAACCGATTGATTCATACATTTCAATGCCTGATTCGATCGGCACGGATCTCACCCTCGACCCAAGGCAACACCGCAGTTGCGAAGGGAAACAACATGTCTCGTCGAAGAAGCGTGCGCACCGCGCTCGTGGCCGGGTTCGCCGGCATCATCGCCACCGCTGCGACACTGGTCGCGATGAACTCGGCCTCAGCAGCCCCCATCCGCTATGAGGCCGAAACCTCACCGGCAACCTGCTCGGGCACGATCGACTCCAACAACGCCGGGTTCTCCGGCAGCGGCTTCTGCAACACCCCCAACGCGACTGGCGCGTCAGCCCAGTTCACGGTGAACGCCTCCGCGGCCGGCACCGCCACCCTTGGCATCCGGTACGCCAACGGCACCACCGCCACCCGCAACGCCGACATCACCGTCAACGGCACCGTCGCCCAGTCCGCCAGCGCCTTCGGCAACACCGGTTCGTGGACCACCTGGACCACCAAGACCCTCACCGTGCCGGTCAACGCCGGCAGCAACGTGATCCGCCTCGCGGCCACCAGCGCCGACGGCCTCGCCAACATCGACTACCTCGACTTCGAGGTCGGCGGCAGCACCAACCCGACCACGCCGCCGCCCGCCGGCGACGCGATCTACGTGGCCCCGGGCGGCAGCGACAGCGCCGCCGGCACCCAGGCCAACCCCACCACGCTCGCCACGGCCCTGAGCCGGGTCAACTCGGGCGGGACCATCTACATGCGAGGGGGCACGTACAACTACTCCTCGACGATCGTCATCAACGCGGACAACGGCTCCTCCAGTGCGCGTACGACCCTCGCGGCGTACCCGGGTGAGCGGCCGGTGCTGAACTTCTCGGCGCAGTCCGAAGCCTCCGCGAACCGCGGTCTGGCGCTGTATGCGAACTACTGGCACATCAAGGGCCTCACCGTGGAGCGGGCCGGCGACAACGGCATCTTCGTGAGCGGCAGCAACAACATCCTCGAGCGCACGATCACGCGCTACAACCGCGACACCGGCCTGCAGCTCTCGCGGCAGAGCTCCACGAGCACGACCGCGTCGTGGCCGGCGAACAACCTCATCCTCAGCGCGGAGTCGCACGACAACGCCGACTCCGACGGCGAGGACGCGGACGGTTTCGCCGCGAAGCTCACCGTCGGCTCCGGCAACGTGTTCCGTTACGCGGTGGCGCATCACAACGCCGACGACGGCTGGGACCTGTACACCTACGCCGATTACGACCCGATCGGCACCGTGACCATCGAGGACTCGCTGTCCTACACGAACGGCACGCTCTCGAACGGCACCGTCTTCAGCAACGGCGACCGCAACGGGTACAAGCTCGGCGGCGAGAACGTGCCGATCAACCACGTGGTGCGGCGCTCGATCGCGTTCGACAACGGCCAGCACGGGTTCACGTTCAACTCGAACCCCGGCTCGATGACGATCTCGAACAACCTGAGCATCGACAGCACCGAGCGGAACTTCCAGTTCAGCTCCGGTTCGCACGTGTTCCGCAACAACACTTCATGCTTCTTCAGCGGCGGCACGAACGACAGCATCTCCGGCAACTCGGACAGCTCGAACCAGTTCTACTCGGGCACGAACGGCTCCCGCTGCGCCAACTTCTCGGGCGGCCTGGGCTGGTCCTTCGACTCGACCGGCAGACTCGTGGTCACCCTCGGCGGCAGGACGGTGAGCCTGTAGCCGGGACAAGGCGATAGCGCGGCGGCCCGTCCGGTTCGGACGGGCCGTCGTTTCGTGTATCGAGGCGAAGTTCAGCCCGGCATCTGCGCGGCGGCGCGGCGCTCCATCTCCTCGGGGGGCACGTCCTCGATATGGCTGGCGACGCTCCAGTGGTGTCCCCAGGGGTCTTCGAAGGATCCGCCTCGGTCGCCGTAGAACAGGTTGTCGACGTCGCGGAGCGACTTCGCTCCGGCGGACATGGCCGCGGCGAAGACCGCGTCGACGTCGGCCACGTACACGTGGATCGACACCGGTGAGCCGCCGAAGTGCCCGGGGGCGTAGGCGCCCATGTCAGGGAACTCGTCGGCCAGCATGATCATCGAGGCGCCGATCTCGAGCTCGGCGTGCCCGACGGTGCCGTTCGGTCCGCCCATGCGGCCTCGCTCGCTGGCGCCCAGCACGGTCTTGTAGAACTCGATGGCGTCTGCCGCGCCCTTGACGTGCAGGTACGGGGTCACTCGCGGGTACTCGTCGGGAATCGGTTTCACTGTGGCCATGGCGGTGCCTCCCTGGTCGGCGGGGCCGCGCGGCCGGGCGGACTCGGTCCCGGCCCGCGAACTCCTGGCGGTGCCTACAGACAACCACCGGCCTGGCCGGTTCGGCGGCGAACTGCTCGGTAACCGGGTCGGAACGGGCGAAACGAGGGGCCGGCGCCTGTCGGCACCGGCCCTCGTCGTTCATCGGATCAGCGGATCGGGTTCCACCCGTCGCTGCCCCTCAGGTAGTCGACGGGTTCGTAGTTCGCCGCGTCGGAGGAGGACATCTGCGGGCGGTTGTCGTTCACGCCCGAGCCCGGGCCGGTGTTCTGGTACTCGCTCAGACGCGCGTCCCTCCAGCTGAGACCGGACATGTCGGTCCACGGGTCGTCCCGGAAGTGGTCGCCGAGGTTGGACTCGCGGTAGAGGACCTGGCCGCGCGCGGTGGTCGAGCCGCCGGCGGGCCAGGGCCGGCCGAGGTAGACCGAGTTGGACGGGGCGTTGCTGGTCATGTCGCACTGGTAGAACAGGAGGCCGTACCGGTTGGTGATCTCCGTGCTCGCGGCGGTCACGTAGCCGTTGTTGGAGGTCGAGCCGCGGTTGAGCGACTTGATCTCGCACTCGTCGAACACGGCGGTGCCGCGCCCGAAGATGAAGTCGACGTCGCCTTCCACGTAGCAGTCGTGGTAGTACTGCCGCGAGACCGTTGTGGCACTGGGCGAGTCGGTGAGCAGGGTGTCCTGGTTGCCGAGGAAGCGCACGTTGTCGAAGACCATCCGGTCGCCCTGGACCTTGACCGCGACGGCCTGGCTCTGGCCGTTCGCCGCCTCGTCGTAGGAGTTGGCGAAGGTCAGGTCCTCGGCGGTGAAGTTCGCGCCCTGGAGGAGGACGCTGGCGCTGCCGGAGGTGCCCCAGGTGCCGCCCGATCCGTTGTCGCAACCGGCGCATCGGTTCTCATGGATGACCACGTCTGCGGCGTTGCCGGTGGCTCCTCTGAAGGTGATGCCCGTCTTGCTGGAGGGCACGGTCACGGCGCCTTTGTAGTTGCCCGCCTTGATGAGGATGGTCGCGCCCGAGGCGGCGGCGTTCACCGCGGCCTGCACGGTGGTGTAGTCGCCCGAGCCGTCGGCGGCGACCACGATGTCGGCCTGGCCGGACCCGACCTCGTTCAGCTGCCATTGCTGGTTGGTGGCGCCGGTGGCCGTGTACTGGGAGATGCGGCCGCCGCTGGCGGTCGACCATTCCCAGACGTCGAGGGCTTTGCCGGAGGCGCGGTTCACGATGGTGGCGTAGCCGCCGCTCTCGGTGATCTTCCATTGCTGGTTGTTGCTGCCGGCGTCGCCCCATTGCTGGATGGTGGCGCCGTCGGCGGTGCTGCCGCTGGCCACGTCGAGGACCAGCCCCGAGTTGCGGTTCTCGATCTTGTAGTAGCCGCCGCCGGCGTCGACGAAGCGGAACTGCTGGTCGGACGAGCCGTTGCCGGCCCACTGGACGAGTTCGGCGCCGCTGGCGGTGGAGGCCGCGCGGATGCCGAGGACGAGCCCGGAGTGTCGGGACTGGACGTTGTACCAGACACCGGTTTCGACCGCGTGGGCGCTGGTGGTGACGAAGAAGGTCCCGGTCGCGGCGATCACGGCGCCGAGGAGCACGGACAGGATCGTCGCGAGGCGACGCCTGTTCCGTGGGCGGCCTTGGGTAAGAGCAGACATGTGGACTCCATGCGAGAGCCGACCGCTGCGACATGCCGGGAGTTTCCGCAGCAATCGGGCATTTATATGTGTCTATGCGATTGTAGGGCAATCGTTTCCCAAAACCAAGAGGCGGAGCGAAACCGATTGCCTCGCAGGAGCGGACGGGTCCGGCCCCCGGGAGGAAGCCGGACCCGTTGGCTCAGCCGTTGTTGGTGCGGCCCACGTAGACGTTCCGAGCCTTGTAGAAGGTGTCGGCGGTCGGGCCGTTGGAGCCCGAGGCGCCCTCCATCTGGAGGTTGATGATGACGTTCATCGCTTTGCCCACGAAATTCGAGCCGACATGGGCGCCCTTCCAGACGTCGTCGAGGTAGTAGTGGATCTCGACGTCGTTGGCGCTGATCTTGCTCATCCAGATCCGGTACTCGTGCCAGCTGCCGGGCGAGGAGACCGTGACGATCGTGTTGTCCCAGCCGCCGTCGTAGGTGTTGAACCAGTTCCGGTTGTCGCCCTTGTACTCCAGGATGTCGCTCTCGGGCGGCCAGGAGTTGGCGCCGGTGATCCAGAACGCGGGCCAGGTGCCGCCGTTCGAGGGCGCCTGGAACTCGCCGCGGATCTCGTAGTTGGGGTACTGGTCGTTCACGAGGATCTGGTTCTTGGCGTGGACGGCCGCGGAGTGGTAGTGGATCGGGAGGTAGGGGTCCTTGCTGCTGTTGCCCTCGTCCCAGGTGATGCGGCTGGCCTTGAGGTTGAGCTCGCCGGCCGGCGAGATGTAGAGGTGGTTGTTGTCGCTGGAACTGGCGTACATGCGGGCGGTGCCGTTGTGGTCGGATCCCCACGGGTACAGGTAGTTCCACTCCGCTTCGAGGGCGGCGCGGCTGGCGAAGGAGTTCCCGTCGATGAGGGTCTCCCAGGCCGCCGCGCCGATCTCCTGTGCCGCGGCCCGGGCCGGGTCGGTGGCGAACAGCGACGTGGCCACCGCCGCCGCCGTGGTCGCTGCGATCTTCAGGGCCTTGCGCCGGGAGCTGCCCGCCGGCTGCGGTGTGTCCGTCATGTTGACCGCCTTCGCGTCGATGCGCGCCGATGCGACCGCACGGGAAGTTTGCGATCACATCGAACATTTTCAATATATGTTGCACATCGGCCGCGCGATTGTCAACGGTTTCCGACATTGGCCCGCGTGCTTAGCTGCTGGCGGCGACCGCGATCATGGCGACGGCGATGATGGTGTCGAGGACGAAACAGAACTCGGCCATCGAGCGGGCCACCACCCGTTCGGTGCGGTGGTGGTGGACGTCCCAGGCCGCGTGGCCGAGCAGGCCGGCCGCCACGAGGTAGGCGCCGAAGTCGCCGCCCACGAGCAGGGTCACCGCGGCGGCGGCGCCGAAGACGGCCATCCCGATGGCCTGCAACGGCAGTCCTTCGGCCGGGCGGGCCGCGCCGCGAAGCAGGCCGTAGGCGGCGAAGAGGACGGCGAGTCCGATGAGGACCCAGGTTGCGGCGTCCTCGTAGGGCGTGAACCCGGCCGCGCCGATGACCACGAAGGTCAGGGCGAACACCGGCCAGGCCGCGCCGCGCCGCTGCAGGGCGGCCGAGCCGAGATAGACGAGGCCGGAGGCGGTGAGGATCGGCGCGAGCTCGGCCCCGGCGGTGAGGCCCCAGGCCACGAACGCGGCAAAGGCGATCCCGACGACGGTGGGCCAGCGCCGCAGCGCGGCATGGAGCGGACTGCTCGAGCGCTGCAGGCTTTCGGTGGTCGTGGTGGTCATGCGGTGCTCCTCGTATACCTAGAGGGGGTATCTGGTAGGTCAACGATCCCGCTGTCGCGAGGCCCGGTCAAGCGCAGCAGCATGGCATGTCCGAAATCTTGGCATCCTGGTCTCACGGACCTAGGCTGGAGGGTATGGAACCGCATCGCGTGGTCGTCGTCGGTTACGACGACGCCGAACTCCTCGACATCGCCTGCGTGACGACCACACTGGACGCGGTGCGCGTGATCAATGCCGACCTCGGTTACAGGCTGACCCTCGCGACGCCGGGCGGACGGCCGATCACCTGCTCTTCGGGCCTGGTCCTCAATGCTCAGGCGGTGCTCGAACAGGTGAAGGGCCCCATCGGCACACTCGTCGTCTCGGGCGGCCTGGGTCATGCGAGCGCCGCACAGGACGAGCGTCTCGTGAGCCATGTCCGCCGCCTGGCCCGAGAGAGCGAGCGCGTCGCCTCGCTCTGCACCGGCGCGAGCGTGCTCGCGGCCGCGGGCCTGCTCGACGGGAAGCGGGCGACCACCCACTGGCACTTCGCGAGGCAGCTCGCCGAGCGCTACGAGAAGGTCGAGGTGGACCCGAGGCCGATCTGGGTGCAGGACGGGAACGTCTACACCGCAGCGGGAGTCACCAGCGCCCTGGACCTCTCGCTGTCGTTCATCGAGGCCGACTTCGGCTCCGACATGGCGCGTTGGGTCTCCCGCGCGATGGTCACCTACATGCACCGGCCGGGGAACCAGGCGCAGATGAGCATGTTCACGGCCGCGCCGGCCGCGGACCACGATCTCGTTCGCAAGGTCACCGATCACGTGACCGGGCATCTCGACGCCGATCTGTCCACAGAGGAATTGGCGCGGTTGATCCGCGTCAGCCCCCGGCATCTGACGCGGTTGTTCCAGGCCCACCTGCATCAGACGCCGGGCAGGTTCGTGCGGCAGGCCCGCGTCACGGCCGCCGCGCAGCTCCTCACCACCACCGATCTGCCGGTGGCCCGCGTGGCCACGCGATGCGGCTTCGCCTCTGCCGAGGCCCTTCGCCAGGCCTTCACCAGGGAGTACGGCATAGCGCCGTCGCAGTACCGGGCTTTGGCCTCTACCACGGCCTGAATTTCGTGTAGTTAGAACTACACGATTTTCGTGTATCTCCAACTACACGAAATTCGTGTAGTCTCGGGTACACGGTCCTGGCGCAGCTGTCGCCGCGAGCATAAGGGGTGCCCTTGCAAAAGCCGGCTTCGATCATCGGGCGCGACCTCGAATGGAGCGTCCTCGAGCGGTTCCTGCGGACCGGCGACGACGACACCCTCAAGATCGGGATCGTCTCCGGCCGGCGCCGCGCGGGCAAGACGCACCTCCTCACGGCGGCCGCGGCCGCGGTCGGCGGGCTCTACCACGCGTGCGTCCAGGAAGAGGGCGACCTCTCGGCCCGCGGGCGCTTCGCGAACGCGATCGCCGCGCACGGCGGCCTCACCGGCGCCTCGACCGCCGACTGGGAATCGCTGCTCATCAGCGCCTTGGAAGTCGCGGCGCGCACCGCCCCGCCGGATCGGCCGCCGCTGCTGGTCATCGACGAGTTTCCTTATGCGATGGCCAAGGCGCCGCAGCTCCCGGGCATCCTGCAGCTCCTCTACGACCGGGCGCAGCGCGGCGAGGGGCCCGGCGGGCGCGTCGTCCTCTGCGGGTCTTCGCTGAGCGTCATGCGGGACCTGTTGTCGGGGACGAAGCCGCTGCGCGGTCGGGCGATGGTCGATCTCCGACTCGGCCCGCTCGACTACCGTCAGACCGCCGAGCTCTGGGGCATCGGCGACCCGGAGACGAATTTGAAGGTCCACGCGTGCGTGGGCGGCTACCCCGGCTACCGGCCGCTCATCGATCAGACGCCGCAGAGCCCGGCCGACTTCGAGCGGTGGGTGCCCGACACGCTGCTGCGCAAGGGTCTCGGCGTGTTCACCACCGCCGAAGTGGACTATCTGCTCCGGGAGGACCCGCGGATCACGGACAGGTCGGCCTACTTCGACGTGCTCGGTGCGATCGCGCGCGGGTCGACCACGCTCGCGAAGATCGGCGCCGAGACCGGCCGCAGCAAGGACGCGGTGCGGCCGCTTCTGAGCACATTGGAGTCCATCGGCTACGTGGCCCGCCGCCCGGATCTCGTTCGGGGGCGCAGTTCCATCGCCGTGCGCGACCCGATCATCCGCTTCGACCGCCTGATCACGGCTCCGCGCCTCGGGCAGCTCGACCTCGGACGGGCCGAGCAGGTCTGGGGCGCCATGCGCGACACGTTCCGGTCGCAGATCCTGGGCCCGCATTTCGAGGAGCTGGCGCGGGAATGGGTGCACCGCTTCGCTCCCGACGAGCTCGATCGGCCGGAAGGATTCGGGGAGGTCGGCACCGCGAACGTCCACGACAACGTGGGCCGCGCCAAATACGAGGTTGATGTCCTTGGGCTCCAAGGCAAGACCGTCACGTTCATCGGCGAGGCGAAGGCGACCGGCCAGCGCCAAGGGATCGGCGCGCTCGCCCGGCTCAGGGAGATCAGGGAGGTGCTCGCCCGGCTCGGCTACCGCACGGACGGCTCGCTGTTGGGCGTGTTCTCGTTGACAGGGTTCACCCCCGAACTGGCGACCGCCGCCGAACGCGATCCCGAAGTGGCCCTAGTGGATCTGGATCGTCTTTACGCCACTTGAGTTCGCGGTCGAGGCTTTAGGGCCGGATGCCGTCGAAGAGGAGGGTGAGCGCGCGGCGGCGGAACTCCTCCTCCCAGCCGTCGGCGATCGCCTCCTGGCACAAGGCGGCGAGCAGGCTGGTCAGCTCATCGGGGTGCAGGTCCGCGCGCACGGTGCCCGCCGTCTGCGCCCGTTCGAGGAGCGCGTCCGTCGACGGGCGGAGCCGTGTCAGAGCGTCGACCACGCGGACCTGGACGCCGGTCTCGGCGAGGCGCTCGAACACGGCGCGGTTGCGGGCGCCGATCGACATGACGAGGGTGCCGAACTCGAACAGGGCGGTGACCGCGTCCTGATCGTCGACCATCGCCTCGGTTTCGGTGACAAGCCGGTCCAGCAGGTTCATCACCACGGCTTTGAGCAGGTCGGGCTTGGTCGGGAAGTGCCGGAAGACGGTGCCGATGGCGACGCCGGCGCGCGCGGCCACGGCGTCGGTGGAGGCCGAGGCGCCCTGCTCGGCGAACACGGCTTCGGCCGCTTCCAGGATGCGCGCGCGATTGCGCCGGGCGTCGGCGCGAATCGGTCGTTCACCCGCCATGGGCCAATCCTCCTTGCCAAAGTGAGTTGAACTCATTATATTCGAAATCGAGTCTCACTCAGCTTACTTCAGGAGGTACGACATGCCCGACGCGACCATGCCCGACGCGACCACGGCGGCGAGCCCGCTCGAGATCTACCGGCGCATCCAGCAGGCGGTCCTGCAGGAGGAGGGCGCCACGCTGCTCCCGGCCGAACTGCTGGCCGAGGACATCGTGGTGGAGACACCGTTCTCGCCTCCCGGCATGCGGCGCTATGAGGGCCGCGAGGCGTGGCTGGAGTTCTACGAAAGTCGGCCGCTGCCGTTCCGGTTCGAGGAGTTCCGCGAACTGACCACCCGCCAGACCGACGACCCCGAAGTCCTCGTCGTCGAATACGAACTGACGGGAACGGTCACCACCACGGGCGTGCGCGCCTCGGCGACCTTCATCGCGATCCTGCGCGTCTGCGACGGCCGGATCAAGCACTGGCGCGAATACCAGGACGTCCTGGCGATCAGCGAGGCCCTGAGCCTGCAACCGGAAGACCTCGGCACCCCGAGCGAGTAGCGATCACCGTGGTGCGCCGCCCGATCGGGCGGCGCACCGCGTGGAGCTCTTGCTAACCGAGGCACTTGCGGAGAGCGAGGACGAGGTGGGCGGCGCGGGTGTCGGTCTTGAGCATGCCGCCGTTGATGTAGCCGAAGCCCAGGTTCGCTTCGGCGTCGGCGAAGGCCAGCTGGCCGCAGGCGCCGTCGTGGCCGAACGACGCGTCGGACAGCAGCGGCCGCCAAGGGATGCCGTTGATCTTGAAACCGGTCGAGAAGCGCACGCCCGGCACGCCGGCCCAGTCCTCGCCTTCGGATCGCACGATCAGGGCGTCGCGCACCGAGTCCTCGCCGATAAGGCGCACTCCGTCCACTTCGCCCACGGTGGCGGCCAGCACCCGCGCCAGCGCTGCAGCGGTGGCCGCGGTGCCCCCTCCGGGGATCTCCACCGACCAGACCGCCGGGTCGTTCACTCCCCCGCGCTCCGCGAACAGGCCGTCGGGGAAGACCTGCCCGAGGCTGATGGCCCGCCCGATCACGTTTCGGTGAAAGGGATCGAGGAGGGCTGCGGGCGGCGAAGCCTCGTCGGGCGGCGGGGGTGAAACGCGCGCGAGGTGCCGGAGCGGTTCGGGCGGCGGGCCGATCCACACGTCGGCGTTCAGCGGTCCGGCGATCTCGGCGGCGAGGAACCCGCCCGGCGTCAACCCCGTGGTGCGCCGGATCAGTTCGCCGATGAGCCAGCCGATCGTCAACGCGTGGTAGAGAAACGCGGTTCCCGGTTCCCACAGGGGCTTCTGCCGTTCGAGCGCCCGGATCACGGGTTCCCATGCGGCCAGATCGGACAGGTCGAGGTCCGTGTCGAGGGCGGGGAGCCCGGCTCGGTGGCTGAGGATCTGGCGCACCGTGACGGCCGCCTTGCCGCTTTCGGCGAATTCGGGCCAGTACGCGGCGACCGGCGCGTCCAGGTCCAGGCGGCCGCGCTCGACGAGCATGTAGGCGCTGATCGCCAAGAGCGCCTTCGTGACCGAGAAGACCGGCGCGACGGTGTCGGCGCGCCAGGGACGATCGGCGTCCGCTTCCCCGCCCCAGAGGTCGACCACCTGCCGTCCGTCGAGGTAGACCGCGCAAGCGCCACCGGTCTCACCGTAAGCGGCGAAGTTCCGGGCGAACGCGTCGGCCAGCGGGCCGAAACCCTCATCGGCGTGGCCGTGGATCAAGGCGCCCTTGGACATCGTCGGCACTCTCCGGTCGAGGTTGCTGTTGCGGCCACGCTACCGCGGTCAGCGCACGGATTTGATGGGCCAGACCAGAATGCCGCCGAGAAGGGTCACTATCGCGCTCAAGGCGTAGAGGGCCGAGTAGCCGCCGGCGCTCGTGACGATCACGGCGGCCAGCGCGGGGCCGAGCACCTGCGGGGCGGTGGCGGCGATGTTGATGATGCCCAGGTCCTTCGCGCGGTTCTCGGCGGCGGGCAGCACTTGGGTGATGAGGGCCTGGTCGACCGAGAGGTAGACGCCGAACCCGGCGCCCATGATGGCGGCGGCCGCGATCGCGGCCGGCCAGGTGTGCCAGAAGGTCAGGATCAGCGCGGCCACCGTCATGACCGCGGACGACGCGACGACGAGCGGTTTGCGGCGGCCGATCCGGTCCGACAGCACGCCTCCGGCGACCGATGTGGCGATCACGCCGCCGGTGTAGAGCAGGGTGAGGATCAGGACGCCCTCGTCGGCGGTGTGCCCGGGGAACAGCCGCTCGTAACCGACCGCGTCTTGCAGGAAGAACAGCAGGTAGAGCGTGCCGGTGGCGTTGCCGAGCATGACGAGGAAGCGCGTGAACCAGGCCCAGGCGAAGTCGGGGTGGGCGCGCGGGGAGACCCAGAAGGTCGCCAGGAGCGACCGCCACGAGAACGGCGGCCGGGCGGTCCGCGGCAGGGGCGGGTCTGGAGTGGACAGCACGAACGGGAGGGCCATCGCTATGGCGGCCAAGCCGATCACCAGGTATCCGGTGGGGATGTCGGTGACGAGCATGGTGACGATGACCGCGCCGACCACGAGGCCGAGGGCCTGCGGGAAGCCGATCCAGCCCGAGACGACCGCGCGCTGGCGGACCGGCACGTGGTCGGGGATCCCCGCGTTGAGGCTGGCGTACCCGGCGTTGAGCGCCGCTTGGGCGAGGCACCAGAACAGGAGCACGCCGAGGACGGTGGTCTGGAGGCCGAGCAGGTAGAGGGCGGCCGCGCCGACCACGACGCCGCCGAGGGTCCAGGGGTGTCTTCGGCCGAAGCGGCCGGTGGTGCGGTCGGAGAGCGCCCCGGCGAGGGGGTTGGCGACGACGGCGACGAGCGCGCCGAAGCCGGTGACGAGGCCGAACGCGGCGACCTTGCCGCCCTCGTCGATGTCGGCGAGCTGGAGCGGCAGCAGCACCTGGATCGGGGTGAAGAAGGCCATGTAGAGGCCGAGCATCCCGGTGGTGATGCCGCCGATCCAGACTTTGCCCACGTTGCGTTCGGGCTCGGCGAAGACCGCGGGCGGAGGGGCTTCGGGGGCGGTGGTCATCTGCGTTGGTCCGCGGTGTCGCCTTGCGCCGCAATGGTGCCGCGGCGTTGCGCGATGAGGTCGGCGTACCAGTCGAACGAGGCCTTCGGGGTGCGCGCCTGCGTCTCGAAGTCCACATGCACCAGTCCGAAGCGCTGGTGGTAGCCCTCGGCCCACTCGAAGTTGTCGAGGAGGCTCCACACGAGGTAGCCGCGCACGTCGGCGCCCTGCTCGATCGCGGCATCGACGGCCTTCACATGCGCGGAGAGGTAGTCGATCCGCACCTGGTCGTCGATGCGCCCCTCGGCGTCGGGCGCGATGTCGTAGGAGCAGCCGTTCTCGGTGACCCACAAGGGCGGCAGCGTCGTCGCCGTAGTCCTCGGTGAGTTCCAACAGGGTCTGGGTCATGCCGGAGGGGATCACGGGCCAGCCGAAGTCGGTGGTCGGCACGTGGTCGAACTCGGCGATGTCGAACGGCAGCGGCGTCTCGGGCGCGGGCCCGGCGACGCGGGTCGGGTTGTAGTAGTTGACGCCGAGGCCGTCCAGGGGCTGGGCGATGGTGTCCAGGTCGCCGTCCTTCACGAAGGGCAGCGCGGCGCTGTCCAGGCCGAAACCGGAGAAGTCGGGGTAGCGGCCGAGCAGCACCGGGTCGGTGAACAGGCCGCGGTGGAGCGCGTCGTAGTCGCGCGCGGCCTGGATGTCGGTTTCGTTGCCGCTGAAGGGGATCGCGGGCGTGTAGCTGTTCGTGAGCATGACGATGGGAGGCGCCGGCCGCGCGGAGGGCGCAGGGTGGCGAGGCCGTGGCCGAGGAGCTGGTGGTGCGCCGCGGGGAGCGAGTCGAGCAGGTAGCGTGTGGCCGGGGGCGTGCTGGCCGAGCGCGTAGCCGAGGGCCATGTGCTCGAACGGCTCGTTCAGGGTGATCCAGTGCCGCACGCGGTCGCCGAGCCGCCGGCCGTGATGGCGGCGTACTCGGCGAAGCGGTGGGCGGTGTCGCGGTCGAGCCAGCCTCCGGAGTCTTCGAGCGGCTGCGGCAGGTCCCAGTGGTAGAGGGTCGCGATCGGGGTGATCCCGGCTTCGAGCAGGCCGTCGACGAGGCGCTCGTAGAAGTCGAGCCCGGCCTCGTTGGCCGGGCCGGAGCCGCCGGGCTGCACGCGCGGCCAGGCGGTCGAGAAGCGGTAGACGTCGATGCCGAGGTCGCGCATCAGGGCGATGTCCTCGGGGTAGCGGCGGTAGTGGTCGCAGGCGGTCGCGGCGGTGTGGCCGTCGCGGATCTTCCCGGGCGTGGCCGTGAACGTGTCCCACACGGAGGGCCCGCGGCCGTCCTCTGCCGTGGCTCCTTCGATCTGGTAGGCCGAGGTGGCGACCCCCCAGGCGAAGTCGGGCAAGCGCGGCGTTGCGACCACAGGCACCTCCGAGAGTGACGTGAGTAACTTTCGTGAAGATACCAGCAGGGCAACCCGCCGGTAACCCTTCATCGGTGCAGAGTTTCAAGCCCGCCGGCGAGACGACCCCGACCGATCCGAGCACGAGGGCGTGCCAGGCGCCTGGCGGTTCCAGGCGCGCTGGCCGTCGTTTTCGATCGCGGTCGAGGCGCGGCTCATGCCGTCGCTTCTCGGGCTCCGGTCATGATGGCCACCGCGTCGGTCATCGTGTGGGACTCCGGGGTGATCGTCGCGGCGCGCTTGCCGAGCCGTTGGATGTGGATGCGGTCGGCCACCTCGAACACGTGCGGCATGTTGTGCGAGATGAGGATGACCGGGACGCCCCGGTCACGGAGATTGCGGATGAGTTCGAGCACCTGGTTCGACTCGCGCACGCCCAAGGCCGCGGTCGGCTCGTCGAGCACGACCACTTTGGAGCCGAACGCCGCCGCCCGTGCGACCGCCACTGCCTGTCGCTGGCCCCCGGAGAGGTTCTCGACCGGGACGGTCACGTCCTGGAGGGTCGTGATGCCGAGGGCGCTCAACTCCTCCCGCGCCCGCCGCCGCATGCCCTTCTTGTCGATGACGCGCAGCACGGTCCCCAGCGGGCCCGGCTTGCGCTCCTCGCGGCCGAGGAAGAGGTTGGCGGCGATGTCGAGCGCCGGCGAGAGGGCCAGGTTCTGGTAGACGGTCTCGATGCCGTGGGCGCGCGCGTCCTGGGGGCCCTTGAACTGCATCCGCGTGCCGTCGAGCCGGATCTCGCCGCCGTCGGGAATCTCGGCACCGGTGAGGCACTTGATCAAAGTGGACTTCCCGGCGCCGTTGTCCCCGATGACGGCGAGGACTTCTCCGGGGTAGAGCTCCAGGTCCACGCCGTCGAGGCCGACGACGCGCCCGAAGGTCTTGACCAGGCCGTACGCTTCGAGGATCGGAGTCTTGTCGGTGTTCACTTGCGCGCCTTCCTGATCCACTGGTCGACCGAGACGGCCGCGATGATGAGCACGCCGACCGCGAACGTCTGCCAGAGCACGTCCAGCCCGGCGAGCGACAGGCCGTTGCGGAACACGCCGACGATGAGCGCGCCGAGCAGCGTGCCCCAGACGGCGCCGCGGCCGCCGAAGAGGCTGGTGCCGCCGATGACGACGGCGGTGATGGAGTCGAGGTTGAGGTCGACGCCGATGTTCGGGCGACGCGGCGTTCGACCGCCCGATCTGGATCCACGCGGCGACCGCGAGGATCGCGCCCGAGGCGAGGTAGACGCTGGTGAGCACCCGGCCCACCCGGATGCCGGCCAGGCGCGCGGCCTCGGTGTCGTCGCCCACGGCGTACACGTGGCGGCCCCAGGCGGTGCCGTGGAGGATGAGCGCGATCGCGACGTAGAGGACGAGCATCATCACCACGCCGACGGTGATGTTGACACCGCCGACGGCGAACGTCTCGCCGGTCAGCGTCAGCTGCGACGGCATGTCGCGCCCGCGCACCGTGGCGCCGCCCGAGTACAGGAGCGTCAGCGCGAGGAAGACGTTGAGCGAGCCGAGGGTGACGATGAAGGGCGGCAGTTTCAGCCGCGTCACCAGGAATCCGTTCGCCGCGCCGGAGGCGAGCCCGACGGCGAGGCCGAGCCCCAGCCCGACGACCGGCGGGAGTCCGTTGTTGACGGTCGTCTGGGCGATGACCATGGAACTGAGCACCATGACCGCGCCGACCGAAAGGTCGATGCCGGCGGTGAGGATGATGAGCGTCTGGGCGAGCGCGAGGGTGCCGACGACCGCCACCTGCTGGGTGACGAGCGAGAGGTTCGACGGTTCGAGGAACCGGTCGTTGAGGCTGCCGAAGACGATCACGGCGAGGACGAGGACGATGCCGGGGCTGATCGCCGGGTAGCGGTGCAGGACGCCCCTGACCCGGCCGAGCGTCGACGTGCGGTCGAGGAACTCCTCGGCCAGGTCGGGCGTGGAGGCGGTGGCCTCCGCTGCGGATTGCTGACTCACGTGTACTCCGTTGTTCGCGACTGGGACGGCCGGGTCGACGAGCGAGGGATGGGCTGGCGCGCCGCCGCGCCGACCCGGCCGTATTCCGAAGAGGGACTTGAGGATGCGGCCGGGTCAGCCCCAGCACAGCTCCTTCGCCTCGTCGGTGGTGATGGCTTCGATGCCGTCGTGGGGCTGGTCGGTGACCAGCTCGACGCCGGTGTTGTAGAAGTCGAGCCCCTCGGTGGTCTCGGGGGCCTCGCCGGTGTCGACGAGCTCCTTGATGGCCTCGACGCCGAGCTCGGCCATCTTCACGGGGTACTGCTGGCTGGTGGCGCCGATGATGCCGCCGGTCACCGCGTCGACGCCGGCGCAGCCGCCGTCCACCGAGACCACGATCAGGTCCTCAATGGCGTCCGCGGCCTCGAAGGCCTCGTACGCGCCGTAGGCGGAAGGCTCGTTGATCGTGTAGACGACGTTGATGTCGGGGTTGGCGCTGAGCAGGTTCTCGGCGGCGGTGCGGCCGCCGTCCTCCGCACCCTGCGAGGCCTCGTGTGCCGACGATCTCGAACTCGCCGCCGGAATACTGGCCGGTGGCCGCCTCGTCGCCGATGACCGCGGGGTCGCCGGTGTCGATGCCCATGCCGTCCAGGAAGCCCTGGTCGCGTTGGACGTCGACGGAGACGATCTTGTCGTCGAAGATGTCGATCATGCCGATGACGGCCTTCTCGCCGCCGAGCTGGGCGGCGGCCCACTGGCCGATCTTCTGCCCCGCAAGGAAGTTGTCGGTGGCGAAGGTGATGTCCGCGGCCTCGGTGTCCGAGGGCGGCGTGTCGAGCACGATCACGTAGAGGCCCGCGTCGCGCGCCCGGATGAGCGCGTCCTCGACGCCGGGACCGTTCGGGGTGATGAGGATGCCGGCGTCGCCGCGCGAGATGGCGTTCTCGATCGCCTGGATCTGCGTCTCCTCATCGCCGTCGCTCTGCCCCGCCGCGACCGAGAGCTCCACTCCCGCATCCTCGGCGGCGGCCTCGGCGCCCTCCTGCATGGCGACGAAGAACGGGTTCGACGTGGTCTTCACGATGAGCGAGACGCCGATCGTGTCGCCGTCGGACTCGGACCCGCATCCGCTCAGCGCCAGGGCGGCGCCCAGGGCGAGCGTGCTCGCGATCGGAAGGGCGCGGCGGAATCCGCCGCGAATGGTGCGATTCATGGGGGAATCTCCTCCGGGGTGCGAGGGCCGCAGCCCTCTTGACAACGATGTCACTAACAGGTCTATTGCATGAGCACCGATATAGTCAACCGTGAGGCGAGAATTGGAGATCGAATCGTGACATCGTTGTCAAATGCGGCGCCTGCGCCCGGAGGACGCCCCCGCTCCACCATGCGGCAGGTGGCGGAGCGTGCGGGGGTGAGCGTCAAGACCGTCTCGCGCGTCGTGAACGGGGAACCGGCGGTGGCGCCGGCGACGCTCCGGCGCGTCTTGAGCGCGGCCGCCGCCCTCGACTTCCAGCCCGACCCGCACGCGGGCAACCTCCGCCGTTCCGACCGCCGCACGCGGACCCTCGGCCTGCTGATCAGCAGCGTCGACAACCCCTTCGCCGGGGCCATCCACCGCGCCGTGGAGGACGCGGCGATCGGCCACGGCTTCGCCGTCTTCGCCTCCAGCCTCGACGACGACCCCGAGCGCGAGGAGGAGGCCGTCGCGGCCTTCACCAGGCGCCGTGTCGACGGGCTCATCCTCACCACCTCCACTCAGGAGCAGAGCTATCTGGAGCCGGAGGTGCGCCGGGGCACCCCGGTGGTGTTCGTCGACCGCCGACCGACCGGGATCGCCTGCGACGCCGTCGTCAGCGACAACGCCGAGGGCGCGGCGGCGGCCACGCGACATCTGCTGGCCCGCGGACACCGGCGGCTCGCCTACCTCGGCGACCGACCCGCCATCCAGACCGCCGGGGAGCGCCGCCGCGGATTCTTCGAAGCGCTCGGTCAGGCCGGAGTTCCCGTCGGCGATGCCGTGATCGTCGAAGGCCTCCACGACGAGACGGTGGCCCGCGACGCCCTGCTGCGCCTCCTCGACGGACCCGAGCCGCCCACAGCGATCTTCAGCGCGCAGAACCTGATCACGATCGGCTCGCTCCGCGCCCTGCGCGAGCGCGGACGCCACCGCGACACCGCCCTCATCGGCTTCGACGACGTGGCCCTGGCCGACCTGGTGGACCCCGGGGTGACCGTGATGGCCCAGCACCCGGACGACATCGGACGCATCGCGGCCGAGCGCGTGTTCGCACGACTCGACGGCGACGACTCTCCGGCACAGTGCGTCACCGTCGGCACCACCCTGATCGAACGCGGCAGCGGCGAAATCCCCGCCCGGTCATACAGCTGAAGGCTGAAAGTGGTCGGCGAGTACTGCGAGGTACCACAAGGGTGTCCCCCAGTTCCTTCTTGAGGCCACCCCGAGCAGTGCGGGCCAGGATTCGGTCGCGTTCAATCCGGTCCTCCTCGCGACGTTGAGTCGAGCGCGCGGCCGTTCAGCCGGCTGGTCTGGCTGTGCCGTCCTGGGCCGCACGGACCCTGTCAACCCACTCATACCCGGCTGTGTCGTCAGTCCCCAGCCTAAGAAATGCCGCATGGGGGTTTTGACCTTGCAGCTCGATGCTGAAGCGTCCGGTGCCGGCATCGTGGATCTGGAAGTCGTCCAGGGAATACCGGCGGATCACCGGATGGTGCTCGCCCCACTTCCCGACATCGGCCACGGCCACCGTCTCGCCGAGGAATGCAAAGACCATGGTGGTCGCGGGGTGCACGTCGGCTTTCTCCCCCCATTCCATGTCGCCTGCATCAGGCACCTCGAAGTAGTGGGCCCATCCTTTGAGGAGCTCCGTTCCGTCACGTTCCGGCACGGGAACCACGACCGCATCGGTCTCAACCGCGGAGCCGTTCACGCTTGCGCGAATGTCGCTGACTGCCCGTTCGAGCAGACGGATCTCGGTCGGTCCACCCGGTTCGACACCGGGCGGTCGTGTCACCACCCATTTGCCGATCACACCGGGCCGCCAAGGACGGAACGCCACCCTCCAAGGGGCGCCGTCCACGCTCATCTGAAGCTCATATGAGGGCAGTTCGAGCAGCCGTGCGGCAACGAAATCGATCACGCGGCCCCTCTGGGTCGGTTCCAGGTCGATGGTGAGGGTTGCGGAGTCGCTGAAGATGATGTCGAGCGAAGGACCGCCGACAACAGAGGCGACGTCGGTATAGCGAAAGCCCTTCAACCCGTTTCGAGTTCCTGAGCGGACGTACAGGGCCTCCGTCCCGCCGCAGAGATGCACCCGACGACCGTCCGGCAGTGTCCCCTGAGCGAGCATGAGGATACGTTCTCCCGGGAGCAGGGTCGGACGCAGTCTTCGCTCCACCAAGCGTTCGAGAAATCCCATGTGTTCCAAACTACTGACCCGGGTCAACACATCACTGGGCCGTCGAGCGGACCATCGCCTGGTTCGGCGGCTACCGCCGACTCTCCGGTACGAGCACCACGGACACCGCTTCGCTCGCGTTTCCTCGCCCTCGCCGCAGCCCTCACCAGTTACAAGAAACTCGCCAACTGAGACGTGCTCTAAAAAGTGCTCTTAGGAAGGCGCCGCTTGAGCTAGAAAGTGGCTGAAGATGAGCGTCAACTGGTCCAAGAACCTGAACCCGGTTGGCGTATATGCAAAAGCAGCTTCATCAGTGCACCCCGCCACCATTGCATTCGAGGGATCCGGCAGATCGGTGGTGGAGATGTTCCAAATCACCACCGCGAATACGGCACAAATGAGTCCAACGCGAGCCCAAAGGGGAAGCTTGTGCCTCCTGACCGGTAGCGCCAGGATGAAAGCCGTAGCAACCAGCAGCGTTCCTGACATCACCTTGCCGCCACCGAGCAGCACCACGCCGCACAATCCAGTGATGACAATTCCCGTCCACATCGATACCGTCTTGAGGGTGTCCATAGGGTCTCGTCCTTCCATTGCGGCCGGGAGGAGTTCTGCCCGACGGAGCCAGTACATCGCGCGACCCGTTGCGCGGACGTAAGCCGAAACGGCAATGCCGCAGCAACATCCGATGTGCTTCTGACCCCTTCGCCCTCATCGGTGATGCCCGGTAACCCTCCGCCAAGCCAAAGAGGGGCCCGAGCCGAAAATCGGCTCGGGCCTTTTCACATGCGTACCACCAGTTTTCCGGTGGTGTGCCGCCGAGCGAAGTCCACGATCGCCTGCGGCGCTTCGTCAAAGGTGTATCGGCGACCGATGCTTGCAGCGAGCTCACCGCGCAGCGGCGGCCTCGGCGACCTCCTTCATGCCGCCGAACCGCCCCTCCATGTCGAGCACGAAGCGCAGCTCGATGTCGTCGCGGCCGAGCCATTCGGGTTGTGTGACAGGGAAGGTGATGGTCACCAGCCGCCCGCCGGGTCGCAGCGCGGCCGCCACCTCGGTAAGACCGTCGCCGGGGAGCGTGAAGTTGAAGGCGACGTCGACCTCCCGCGGGTACTCGGCCGGGTCGTATCCGATGATCTCCGCCGCACCGAGACCTCGCACCAGCTCGGCATCGGCCGGCTGTCGCGGTGGCGATCACCTTGGCGGCGTGCAACAACGGCAGCACCGTGGTGCCGACACCGCCGGTGGCGCCAACGACGAGCGCGGTTTCGCCGGGCTGAAGATCGGCGTTGGCCATCAGGGCGCAGGGCGGCCAGGCCGACCGTGGGCAGCGCTGCGGCGGCTTCGATGTCGAGCCCGTCCGGCCGGTGGGCGATGAACGGGGTGTCGGCTTCGAAGACCGCGTACTCGGCCAGTGCTCCGGTGGTCAGCGAGGGGCGGTCGGTACCGGCCAGTGCCCGCAGCGCACGCGGGACGGCCTGGCCGAAGACCTCGTCGCCCACGCGGTAGCCGTCCGACTCCCGGGCCGACTTCGCTGACGGTGCCGGCGAAGTCGTTGCCCGGCACGATGCGGGAACTCGAGGGGGAAGTCCTCGCGGAACTCACCGCTGGGCACCTGCACCTCGGCCGGGTTGATCGAGGCGGCGGCGATGCGCACCTGGATCTGGCCGGGACCGGGACGGGGAGCCGGGATATCGGCGAGGGCGTAGGCCTCGGGCGGGCCGTAGTCGTTCGCGACGACTGCTTTCATGCTGCGTCCTCCATTAAACGGACCATGCGGTCACTTTCGTGTCGAGACGCTAGCACTAACCGGACCGCGCGGTCAACTTGGTAGGCTCTGATCATGACCGACACCCGTCCGCTCCGCGCCGACGCCGCCCGCAACCGCAAATTGCTGCTGGCCGCGGCGGCCGATGAGTTCGCCGAGCACGGCCTGGACGCCTCGGTCGCCGACATCGCCCGCCGCGCGGGCGTCGGCAAGGGCACCGTCTTCCGCCACTTCGCGGCCAAGGACGACCTGATCGCCGCGATCCTCATCGACCGCATGGAGGAGCTGAGCGCCCTCGGCGAAGGGCTGATCGAGGCCGACCACGCGGGTGAGGCGCTGCGCGAGTTCCTGACCGCCGCCGCGCCGCCAGCGCCAGGAGCGCGACCTGTCGTTCCTGGCCGAGGCGAGCGAGTCGATGGCGCAGGTGACGTTGGCCCGCAACCGGATGCTCGAGGCGCTCGACCGTCTCGTCGACCGGGCGCGCAATGCGGGTGCGGTGCGCGACGACATCACCGGTACTGACGTGTTCCTGCTGATGTGCGCGCCGAACTACGTCGCCGGGTACGTGCCGAATGCGTCTCCCGACCTGTGGCGGCGCTATCTCGCGATCATCTTCGACGGCCTGCGGCCCGAAGGCGCCCATCCGCTTCCCGCAGATGCGCCGCGGCTCGCCTGAGACGAGTCGAGGGGGAGGACCTTCCGGTCCTCCCCCTCGGGTTTCCTTGGAGCCCTGTGCTTCTCGCTCCGAATGTTCGTTCTAGTCGAACTGGCCCACCTGGTAGCTCCCGGCCGGGGTGCCGGCCATGACGTTGAGGCGGTTGTAGGCGTTGATGATCGCGATGAGGGCGATGAGCCCGGTGAGCTGGTCGTCGGAGAAGTGCTTGCGGGCGGCGTCCCACACGTCGTCGTCGATGCCGGTCTGGGCGTCGGCGATGCGGGTGCCCTCCTCGGTCAGGGCGAGGGCGGCGCGCTCGGCGTCGGTGAACACGGTGGCCTCGCGCCAGGCGGCGACGAGGTTGAGGCGCACGGGGTCCTCGCCGGTGTGGACGGCGTCCTTGTAGTGCATGTCGGTGCAGAAGCTGCAGCCGTTGATCTGGCTGGCGCGCAGCAGCACCAGGTTCGGGATCGTCTCGCCGAGGCCGGTGCCCTCGACGGCCTTCGCGGCGGAGTTGATGTGCTTGGCAATCTTGGCGGCGGCGGGGCTGGCGTAGAGGTTGAAGCGAGGTTCCATGTCGGTCTCCTTTGTTCGCGGGGTGTTGTCTCATCCGTGCGGTTCACTGGGTTGACGGATGGCGCGACACGGATGTGACCAGTAGTGTCAGGCGTCACACCACGCCCGTCTTCGCCACTTCGGGCTCGGCCTCGGAGTCCGCATTGGCGTGACGCTGGTCTGGCAGACGCCAGGTCATGGCCGCGACGACGATGCACAGCCCGGCCGCGATCACCGCCACGACCTGCAACCCGACCGTGAAGGACTCGTGCGCGACCCGCAGCAGCGCACTGCCCTCCGGCAGCGCCTCGTTCGCCCCGGCGATCGTCTCGCGGACCGCCTCGTCGGCCCCGGAGGGCAGCCCGATGCGATACGCCACGGCCGCAACCGTTCCCAGCAAGGCGATACCGAGGTTGCCGCCGGTGTGGTTACTGGCCTCGGCCAAGGACGCGGCGGCCCCGGCATGCTCGGGCGGGACCGACCCGATCACGAGATCCGTGCCGAGGGCGAACAGCGGGCCGAACCCGAGGGCCAGCACGCTGATGCCGGCGATCATTCCGGGCAGCCCGGCGTCCGCGGCCACCATGGCCGCGCCGCAGGCGGAGAGCAGCATGCCGCCGGAGATCAGCGGCGTGCGCCCCACACTCCGCACCAGTCTCGGCGCGAGCAGTGTGCCCGTTGCCATCGCCAGTCCCATGGGCGTGAACAGCCACGCCGCTTCGGCGGGGGTGTATCCGAGGACGCTCTGCAGATACTGGGTGACGAGCAGACCCACCCCGGCCAGCAGTATCCCGCTCAGGAGCAGGGACGCGAGGACGATGGCGAGCGCGGGTCGCCGCAGCAGTCGCAGATCCATCAACGGATCGTCCAACCGCGACTGGCGCCTGACGAAGCAGATCCCGAGCACGCCGCCCACCACCAGTGCGAGAGCCGGCACCGTCACCGCACCGCCGACCGCGAGGTTCTTGACCCCGTAGACCAGCGGCAGGATCGCCCCGAGCGACAGCGCCACACTGGGCAGATCCATCGGCCGCGGCGTTTCGGAACGGAACTCCGGCAGGACGAACGGGCCGACCGCGAGCAGTACCAGCATGAGCGGCACTGCCAGGAGGAACACCGATCCCCACCAGAAATGCTCCAGCAGCAGGCCGCCGATGACCGGCCCGAGTGCCGCGCCCGCGAACTGGCAGGTGGCCCAGATCGCGATGGCTTTGCCCCGCTGCGCGGCGTCGGCGAACATCGTGGAGATCAGTGCCAGCGTCGAGGGCATGAGCGTGGCACCGGCGATCCCCAGAAGCGCTCGGGAGGCGATCAGCATCGCGGGGTTGACCGCGGACGCCGCGAGCAGCGAGGCGAGCAGGAAGCCTGCGGCTCCGGCGAACAGCAGTCGACGGCGGCCCCACCGGTCGCCGAGCGTGCCGGCGGTGATGGTCAGCCCTGCGACCATGAACCCGTAAATGTCGCTGATCCACAACTGCTCGACGCCGTCGGCGCCCAGGTCCGCCGACAGTCGCGGCAGCGCCAGGAACAGGACGTTGATGTCGACCGCGACCAGCAGGGTCGGCAGGATGAGTACCGCCAGGCCGATCCGTTCCCGTGTTCCGGCGCGGGCCGGGGTTGCCTTCTTCATGAGTGCTCCGTTCTGAGGTCTACGCGACGCAGTCGGAGCCGAAGCCGAAATTTTGCGGTCGCCGGATGTCAAAATCGCGGATGCGGCTCCGACTCGGGGGTGCAACCAAGCGCAACCAACAAGGAGGACGTCATGAAATTCCTGCTCATCATGAACATCAACCCGAAGGTGCTCGACTCGCTGACCGAGGAGGAGCAGAACGCGATCGGGGCCGGGCACGGGGAGCTCATCAAGGAGCTCGGCGAGACCGGCGAGATGATCAGTTCGCAGGCGCTCGCCGATCCGTCCGCGAGTGTGACCGTGAAGGCCGTCGACGGGGTGCCGACCGCCACGGACGGACCGTTCGTGGAGGCCAAGGAGTTCATCGGCGGGTACTACCTCGTCGATGTGGAGAGCCGGGAGCGCGCCGTCGAGCTGGCGATGAAGATCCCGGACGCGACGATTCCCGGGCTGGGAATCGAAGTGCGCCAGGTGATGTTCGAGGCCGGGTCGGAGATGTGAGCGAGGTGGAGGGCGCGCTGCGCGCGGCCGTGCCGCGCGTCCTCGGCGCCTTGACCCGCCGGTACGGCGACTTCGCGGCCTGCGAGGACGCCGTGCAGGACGCGCTGCTGGAGGCGAGCCGGCGCTGGCCCGAGGAAGGGCTGCCGGACAATCCGAACGGCTGGCTCTACCGGGTGGCCTCGCGCCGCATGGTCGATCGCATCCGCGGCGACGAGGCGCGCCGCCGCCGGGAGGAGCTCGCCGCGGCGCAGGAGGTGCCGGCCGAGGCGCCCGGCCACGACGACACGCTGACGCTGCTGTTCCTGTGCTGCCATCCCTCGCTGACGCCGGCCTCGCAGGTGGCGCTCACGCTGCGGGCCGTGGGCGGCCTGACGACCGGCGAGGTCGCGCGGGCGTTCCTGGTGCCGGAGGCGACGATGGGCCCGCGCATCAGCCGCGCGAAGGGCAAGCTCGCCGGGGCGCGGTTCACGCCGCCGCCGGAGGAGGAGCGGCCGCAGCGGATGCGCACCGTGCTCCGCGTGCTGTATCTGATCTTCAACGAGGGCTACACCGCCAGCGCCGGGGAGCGTCTGCAGCGCCGTGACCTGGCGGCCGAGGCGATCCGGTTGACCCGGATGCTGCGCGAGGAGGTGCCCGGGGACGGGGAGGCGGCCGGTCTGCTGGCCTTGATGCTGCTCACCGAGTCCCGCACGGCCGCAAGGGAATCCGCGGACGGGGCGCTGATTCCGCTGGAGGAGCAGGACCGGTCGTTGTGGGACCGCGGCTTGATCGCGGAGGGGACTCGGCTGGTGGAGGACGCGATGCTGTCCTCGGAGCTCGGGCCGTATCAGCTCCAGGCGGCCATCGCGGCGCTGCATGTGGAGGGTGACGACGCCGCGGACACGGACTGGCCGCAGATCGCGGTGCTGTACCGGATCCTGAACCGGCTCGATCCCGCGCCAATGGTGACGCTGAACCGCGCGGTCGCGGTCGGCATGAGCGAAGGTCCGGTCGCGGGCGTCGGCCTGTTGCGGCAGGTGGAGCAGGCGCTGGAGCGGCATCACCGTTTCCATGCGGTGCGGGCGTTCCTGCTCGAGCGGGCGGGCGACCGCGAGGCCGCTCAGGAGGCGTACCGCGTTGCGGCGCGCATGACCGCGAGCCTTCCCGAGCAGCGTTTCCTGCGCCGGCGCGCCGAGGAGGTCGACTTATCGCGGCGCCAGTCGGGCGCGGCGGTGGGCGGCCATGCGGATCGGGGCGTTGAGGGCGCCGTATCCCTTGTAGTCGCCGATGCGTTGGACGACCTCGAAGAAGATGCGGGAGCCGAGCACGGGCGTGTAGCAGTGCAGGAACTCGCCCTGCTCGTCCCGGTCGTAGAGCAGCGAATGACTCCTGATGAGCGCCAAGCGGTCCGGATCGAGATCGAGCCTGGCGTCGAGGTCGTCGTAGTAGTTGTCCGGGATCGGCAGCAGCAGGCCGTGGCCGCGCAGGCGCGCGGCGGCTTCGGTGATGTCGTCGGTCGCGAAGGCCACGTGCTGCGGGTGCGGCACGCCGGGGGCCCATTCGCCGCGGCGTACGGCCGCGACGCTCAATGCGATCCGGACCCGTTGCGCCGCATCGGTCATCGACAGGCTTCGCACCAGGCCGAACGGGGCGGCCACTTCGGCCGGCACTTCGGGGTGGAGGCCGAACACGGTTCGGTAGAACAGGGCCGCGCCGTCGAAGTCGTCGGTCTGCTGGGTGAGCGCGACGTGGTCGACCGCCGTGAGGCCCGCGTCGACCGGGTTGTCGGTGGGCGCGAAGTCGGTGAGCCAGCTTTCGGCGGCGTCGCTGCGGCAGAAGAACACCGAGGTGCCGTCGGGTGCGGCGATCGCGGCGAGGTCGGCTTCGTCGGCGCGGTGTGCTCGCGGCAGGACGGGGGCCAGGAGCCGTTCAGCGCGGCGGGCGGAGGCGGCCGGGTCGATGCTCTCGACCGCGATCGCGGACACCTCGGTCGCCTCCGCATCGGCGGCGGCGTTCACCAGGACTCGGGCACTCCCCTGCTGCCACAAGGCGACCGGCTTCGAGCGGTGCTCCCCTGCGAGGGTGAAACCGAGCGCGCGCAATGCGCCGCTCACCTCGGGTTCGACGCCTGCGCCCGCGCCGATCTCGACGAACGCGAAGCCCTCCAGCGGCGGCGGCTCGGGCAGGGCGCCGACCGAGACGCGTTCGGAGCCGTTGCGCGCCAATGACTCTTGGAGGCTCAGGAGGGATCGCAGGGCGTCAACGGCGGCGACGCTCGGGTCGGACTGGCGGAACACGTCGTTGAAGACCTCGAGGGAGAGCGGGCCTTCGTAGCCGGACCGGAGCACCAGGTCGAGGAAGTGCGGGAGGTCGAACGCGCCCTGGCCGGGGAACAGGCGGTGGTGGCGGCTCCATTGGAGCACGTCCATGTCCAGGTGCGGGGCGTCGGCGAGCTGCAGGAAGAACAGCTTCTCGGCGGGGATCACGCGGATCGCGGCGGGATCCGAACCGCGCGAGAGGATGTGGAAGCTGTCGAGGCACAGGCCGAGGTTCGGGTGGTCGGCGCGGCGCACGATCCGCCACGAGTGGTCGTAGGTGCTGACGTGCCTGCCCCAGGCCAGCGCCTCGTAGGCGATGCGCACGCCCCGGTCGGCCGCTCGGGCCGCGAGGAGGTGGAGGTGTTCGGCCGCCAGGTCGTCGTCGTCCACCGATTCGGGGTGCACGGTCGAGCAGACCAGCATCATGGTGGCGCCCAGACGTTCCATGACGTCGAACTTCTTCTCGGCTCGGCGCAGGTTCGCCTGGAGGAGGTCGGGCGGGACGGCCTCGAAATCGCGGAAGGGCTGGTAGAGGTCGATGGCGAGGCCGAGATCGGCGCAGCGCGTGCGGACCGCTTCGGGGGTGAGGGCGGAGGCGATGAGGTCGTTCTCGAAGATCTCCACGCCGTCGAAGCCCGCGGCGGCGGCCGCGTCGAGTTTGTCCTCGAGGGTGCCGGAGAGGCAGACGGTGGCGATGCCGAGCTTCCGGTTCACTGGCACGATCAGCTCCTTCGGTGGCGTGCGAGTTCGTCGAAGTGGTGGAGCATCCGGTCGGCGTCGGGTTCGACGCCGGTGAAGAGCCGCATGGCGTCCACGGCCTGGTAGACGGCCATCCGGCCGCCGTCGAGCACGCGGCAGCCCGCGGCTCGGGCGGTGATCAGCAGTTCGGTCTCGAGCGGGAAGTAGACGACGTCGGCGACCCAGAGCTCGGGGTGCAGGAACGCTTGGGGCACGGCCGATCCGGGGTGTTCCTTCATGCCGGTGGGAGTGGCGTGGACGAGGCCGTCCGCTTCGGCGACGGCGGTCTCCAGTTCCTCGACCGGGCCGGCGCTGATGCGGTGGCGTCCGAAGTGGGCACCGAGGGCGTCGACGAGGCGGGCGCTGCGGTCGGCGTCGAGGTCGAGGACGCGGATCGTGCCGGCCCCGATACCGAGCAGGGCGTGGGCGACGGCGGCTCCCGCTCCCCCGGCGCCGAGGAGCACGATCCGGTCCATGGCGGCACCGGCGAGGCCGCCCATGGCGCTGCGGGCGAAGCCGGAGGCGTCGGTGTTGTAGCCGAACGACTTGCCGCCCTTGAAGAGGACGGTGTTCACGGCGCCGAGCACGGCGGCCTCCTCGGAGAGGCCGTCGAGGTGGGCGGTGACGAGCTGCTTGACCGGGTGGGTGATGTTCAGCCCGGTGTAGCCGGTGAGTCTGGCGGCGGCGAGGAGTTCGCCGATCCGTTCGGGTTCGAGGCCCAGTTCGAGGAGGTCGAGGCGCCGGTACTGGTAGCGCAGGCCGAGACGGTCCGCTTCGCGTTCGTGCAGGGCCGGGCTGAGGGAGGGGCCGAGTCCGGCGCCGATGAGGCCGATGAGGTGGGCGCCCGGTTTTCCGAAGTCAGGCACATGATCTCCTCGCGGTCGGCAATAATGTACGAACTAGTTCATTCAAACTATCAACCTCAGGCCGGTTTGAAAAGGGCCCGGCGGGATGGGCCCGTTCCGCGCATACCGCCCGATCCGCGTTAGAGTTGCCGGACCCGCAACCGCACACCCGAAGGGGCCGCTTGAGAACGCCGCCGCCACCGACCGCCCCGACCGATGCCGAGGGCGGCGACCGCGTACGCGATCCCCAGCGCACGCGCGGGGAGATCCTCGACGTGGCGACGAGCGAGTTCGCCGCGAACGGCTACGCGGGGGCGCGGGTGGACGAGATCGCCGCCAAGACCCGCACCACCAAGCGGATGATCTACTACTACTTCGAGAGCAAGCAGGGCCTGTACCTGGCGGTGCTGGAGCGGGCCTACTCGGGCATCCGCTCCCTTGAACGCCAGGTGGACGTCGAGCACCTCGATCCGGTGGCCGCGCTCCGCGAGCTCGCCGAGCTCACCTTCGACCACCACGAGTCGCACCCCGACTTCATCAGGCTCGTGAGCATCGAGAACATCCACGGCGCCAAGCACCTCGCCGAGTCCGAGATGCTGCCGGGCCTGTCGGCCCCGGTGCTCGACGTGATCGGCCGGATCCTCGAACGCGGCTGGGCGGACAAGCTGTTCCGCGAGGACGTGGACGCGCTCGACGTCCACATGCTCATCAGCTCGTACTGCGTCTTCCGCACCGCGAACCGGCACACCTTCAACGCGATCTTCGACCGCGACCTGCTCGACCCTGCGCGCCGCGAGCACTACCGGACGATGCTCGGCGACATGGTGGTCGAGTA
The DNA here is from genome assembly GCA_963740955.1 of uncultured Actinomycetota bacterium. Classification (GTDB taxonomy): domain Bacteria; phylum Actinomycetota; class Actinomycetes; order Mycobacteriales; family Micromonosporaceae; genus Glycomyces. The sequence goes on along the minus strand of CAVUGC010000017.1, from coordinate 152,508 downwards.
CCTCACGACCCGCTGAACGCGGCCGTCCCGCACACCTCACCTGCAACATCGATGCACAGTGATGCGTTCTGGGCGTTGAGCTGCGCGTTCTCTTTTGCCTCCTCCTCTTGACACGGCCGCGCCCTTGGCGAATGATCGGGTATTAACCAAGCAGTACATAACTATCCAGTACGTTCAACGTGCTCGGATGGGAAGACTGCGTCTCTGCCCATGCAACGGCGCACCGCCAGAGGAGCTCAACGTGTCAGACCACCCCACCCCCCTCCCCCCGGGCTTCAGCGCCCGAGGCAAGCCGAAGAAGACGGCCGTCGCCGCCTGGATCGGCAGCGCCCTGGAGTACTACGACTTCTTCATCTACGGCACGGCCGCCGCGCTCGTGTTCGGCGAGGTCTTCTTCCCCGCGTCCAGTCCCGCCACCGGGACCCTCCTCGCACTGTCCACATTCGGCGTCGGATACGCGGCCCGGCCGCTCGGGGCGATCCTGCTCGGGCACGTGGGCGACCGCTTCGGACGCAAGAAGGTCCTGGTCTTCACCCTGCTGCTCATGGGCGCCTCGACGTTCCTCGTCGGCTGCCTGCCGAGCTACGAGACGGCCGGAGTCTTCGCGCCGATCGCGCTCGTCGTCCTCCGCCTCCTGCAAGGACTCTCGGCCGCGGGCGAGCAGGCGAGCGCGAACTCGATGAGCCTCGAGCACGCGCCCGCGGACCGGCGGGCGTTCTTCACCAGCTGGACGCTGAGCGGGACGCAGGCCGGCCAGCTCATCGCGACCGCGGCGTTCCTGCCGGTGGCCGCGCTGCCCGAGGAGGACCTGCTCAGCTGGGGCTGGCGGATCCCGTTCCTGGCCAGCGTGGTCATGGTGGTCGTCGGATACCTTATCCGCCGCAAGCTCGAAGAGACGCCCGTGTTCGAGGACGAGGCCAAGGCCGGCAACGTGGTGAAGCTGCCGCTCGCGGTGCTGCTGCGCGACCACTGGGCGGACGTGCTGCGGGTGATCTGCGCGGCGCTCATCGCCTCGGTGAGCACCATCTTCACGGTCTGGGCGCTCAACTACGCGGTGAACACGATCGAGCTGGACCGCACGCCGATGCTGTGGGTCGGCGTGGCCGCCAACATCATCGCGGTGGCGACGATCCCGCTGTGGGGCAACTTCGCGGACCGGTTCGGGCGCAAGCCGGTGTTCCTGACCGGGTCGCTCGGCTGCGCGGTGCTCATCTTCCCGTACCTGTGGTCGATCTCGGTCGGGAACTGGACGCTGATCTTCACGCTCGGCATCCTGATGTTCGGCCTGGTCTACCAGGCGGCGAACGCGGCCTGGCCGTCGTTCTACGGCGAGATGTTCTCGGCGCGGGTGCGCTTGTCGGGCATGGCGATCGGCACGCAGATCGGGTTCGCGGTGAGCGGCTTCCTGCCGACGATCGCGGTGGCGATCACCGGCGACGCGAAGGGCGCATGGCTCGGCGTAGCCATCTTCACGGCCCTGATGTGCCTGGTGAACGCCACGGCGGTGCTCACCGGCCGCGAGACGTACAAGGTGCCCACCGAGCACCTCGGGCTGAAGGACGTTCCGGCGAAACCGCCTGTGGGCGTGAGCGACTGATGCCCTGAACGGGACCGGCCCGGCCGCGCGGGTTCGCCGCGGGGCCGGGCCGTTCTCTGGGAGGCAAGCCTCAGGAGAGGTAGGGCCCGGCGTCGCCTGGCCGGGGGCGTGGGACGGCGCGGTGTCGAGGACGTAGACGGCCATGTCGCCCTGCCCGGAGACGTTCGCGGTCAGGGTGCCGCCCGACGAGAGCCGAAGGTGGTACTGCCGTTCCTACCGACAAGCGCTCTCTGGCACCGGCCGCGCGAACGGACCAGGCTGGGGCCATGAGCGAATCAATCCTCGGCAAGACGACCGTCCGCCGTATCGGCTACGGCGCCATGCAACTCGCGGGACCCAACAGTTTCGGGCCGCCCGCCGACATCGCGACCGCCAAGGCGGTGCTGCGCCACGCCGTCGCGAACGGCGTCGACCACATCGACACCGCCCAGTTCTACGGCCCCGACCTCGTCAACGACCTCATCAGGGAAGCCCTGCACCCGTATCCGGATGGCCTGGTGCTGGCGACCAAGGTGGGCGCCGTCCGCGACGAGCACGGCGGCTGGATCCCCAGCGCCGCCCCGGCCGCCCTCAAAGAGCAGGTGGAGCAGAACCTCCGCACGCTGCGCGTCGAGCGGCTCGGCCTGGTGAACCTGCGCCGCTTCGAACGCGACCACCCCGAGATCCCGGACCCGCCGCTGGCCGACCAGCTCGGCGCGCTCGCCGAACTCCGCGACGAGGGCAAGATCGACATGATCGGCATCTCGAGCGTGCACGCCGCGACCGCGAGGGAGGCGATCAAGACGACCGACATCGCCTCGGTGCAGAACGCGTACAGCATCCTCGACCGCACCGACGACGACGTCCTGGACCTGTGCCGCGACCACGGCATCGCGTTCGTCCCGTACTTCCCACTCGGTTCGGCGTTCGGCACCGGCGGCCCGAAGCACCTCGCCGCGGACCCGCACGTGAGCGCGGTCGCCGACAAGCACGGGGCCACCCCGGCGCAGATCGCGCTGGCCTGGCTCCTCGCCCGCTACGAGCGGACACTGCTCATTCCCGGGACCGGTTCGATCGGGCACCTCGACGAGAACCTGGCCGCCGACGCGGTCGCGCTCGACGACGAGGACCTGCGGCGGCTCAACTCGGTAGCACCGGTGCCGCTCGGCGCGTGACCGTCCCCTCCGGGTCGGCGCGCTCAGTGTCGGCCCGGAGGCGTTCGAGCCGTTCGGCGTCCCGACTGCCGGTCGCGGCGGTGTAGACCATGAGCTTGATGTCGGAGTCGGGGAAGGTCAGCACGTCGCAGTTGAGCGTGATGTCGCCGACGAGCGGGTGATGGACGGTCTTGAGCAGGCCCTCGTGGGCGGCAGCACGGCCCTCGTCCCACAGTTCGCCGAAGCGCGGGCTCCGGGCCCGCAGGCTCGCGACCAGGGCCCGGAAACGCGGGTCGTCGCCGTACGCCGCGGCCGAGCGCCGCAGGTCCGCGACCAGCTCACGTTCGAGCTTCTCGAAGCCGCCGTGGACGGTCACATGGCGCGGCCCCTCGACGAAGGTCTTGACGATGAGGTTCTGCCCGGGCTGCTCGGTCACGGACGGGAGGTCGAAGAGCGCGCACCACGACGGGGTCGAGGTGAGCACCGTCCAGTCCACAGTGAACACTGCGAGCGGGAGGTCGGCCATGCGGGCGATCATGCGCTGCGCGGTGGGCGGGATGCGGTCGGAAATCCCGCTCGGTCCGGGAGGCAGCTGGTTCGCGGCCCGATACAGCAGCTCGGTCTCGGTGCGGTCGAGTCGCAGCGCCCGCGCCAGCGCGGCCACGACCTGGGCGGACGGGCTGAGCGATCGGCCCTGCTCGAGCCGCACGACGTAGTCGACGCTCGTCCCGGCGAGCGCGGCGAGCTCCTCGCGACGCAGCCCCTTCGCGCGGCGGCGCCCTCCCACCGGTACGACGCCCGCCTCCGCCGGAGCCAGCCGCTCCCGCCAGGTCCGCAGGAGGTCGCCGAACGATGACATGTCATTGGACATGGAGCCATCGTACTTCGGGCGACCTCGATTTCCGGCCGACCTGGGGGCACCGCTTCGAGGCGGGCATGCCGCCGTACATGCAGGTCGAACGCGACGGCGCTGTCCTGCATCTGAGCGAGCACCAAGGCGACGGCAGCCCCGGCAGGGTCGTCTTCGTGCCGATGACCGGTCTCGACGAGTTCCATCGCGAGCCGGCCACCAAGGAATTCCCGTACTGAACCCCGGCATCGAGGCGGTGCCATGGGGCGCCCGGATGATGACCGTGACCGATCCGTTCGGCAGCAGCCTGCGGTGCAACCAGTATCGGTAGGGGCGCCCCGGGGCTCCGCATCACTCAAACCGATGCCCGCCCGGCGCTGTTCGCGCCGGGCGGTGCTCATGGGCCGGTGAGGATCACGAGCCGCTGGGTCGCGCGGGTCATCGCCACGTAGCGGTCCACCGCCCCTTCGATGCCCTCACCGAACTTCTCCGGGTCGATGAGCACCACCAGGTCGAACTCGAGTCCTTTCGCGAGTTCCGGAGTGAGCGACCGGACGCGAGGAGTCGCCGGGAACGCGGGATCGCCTATGACGCAGGCGATCCCTTCGGTGTGCTCGGCGAGCCAGTCGCCGAGGATCGACTCCAGGTCCGAAGTGGATCCGTGTTCGACGGGGATGCCGCTGCTGCGCACCGAAGTCGGCACGTTCGCGTCCGGGAGCGCGGCCCTGATGACCCGCTCGGCCTCCGTCATCACCTCTTCGGGGGTGCGGTAGTTGATGCTCAGGGAGGCCATGCGCACGTGATCGAGGCCGATGCGCCCCAAGCGTTCGGCCCACGAATCGGTGAACCCGTGCCTGGCCTGGGCGCGGTCGCCCACGATCGTGAAGCTCCGAGAAGGGCAGCGGCGCAGCAGCATCTGCCATTCGGCGTCGGTGAGCTCCTGGGCCTCGTCGACGATGATGTGCGCGAACGGGCCGGCGAGCAGGTCAGGGTCGGCGGTCTCCAGGTCCTCGTAGTGCACCAGGGCGTCCTGGAGGTCGGCGCCCTTCAGCAGGATCATCTCCTCCACGTTGCCGTCGCCGGCCTCGAGGATGTCCTCCACGACCTTGTCGATCACCTGCCGCTCGGAGGCGATCTCGGCCTCCCGGCGCCGGGCTCGGCGAGACGACTCGGGGTCGCCGAGGCGCTGCCGGGCCGCGTCGATCAGCGGGAGGTCGGACACGGTCCACGCGAACGGGTCCTTCCGCTGGAGCCGTTCGATGTCGGCGTCCTCCAGGTGCGGGGCGCACCATCGCAGGAACTCCGGGGAGGCCCAGAAGGCCGCGACCAGGTCGGTCGGCTCGATCAGCGGCCACGCCTTGTCGAAGGCCCGCACCAGTTCGCGGTTCTGGGCGAGCGAGCGGCGCAGCAGGTCTTCGGCGATCTCATGCCCGTCGTGCTTCTCGGCGATGATCGCGACCAGTTCGTCCCAGATCGCTTCGCGCGCTTCGTTGTGCGGGGTGCCGTGGCCCGCCGCGTCGAACGCGGCGGCCCAGTCGGCGGCGCTGATCCAGACCTGGGACCAGTGGGTCTCGACGCTCATCCCCTTGGCGGGCGGGTGCTCGTAGCGCCGGACGGCCGGCTCGATCGCGTCCACCATGCGGGCGGCCGACTTCAGGCGGTCGGCTTCGGGGTCCGCTTCGACCGCGGCGGTCGCGCCCTCGGGGAGGAGGTCGCGCAGGGTGCAGGTCTGCACGCCCTCTTCGCCGAGGCTGGGGAGGACGTCGGCGACATAGGCGAGGTAGGGCTGGTGGGGTCCGACGAACAGGACGCCGCCGCGGTGGTGGCCCAGGCGGGGGTCGGAGTAGAGCAGGTAGGCGGCGCGGTGGAGCGCGACGACGGTCTTGCCGGTGCCCGGGCCGCCGTCCACGACGAGCGTGCCGCGGGATCCGGCGCGGATGACGGCGTCCTGGTCGGCCTGGATGGTGCCGAGCACGTCCCGCATCCGCTCCGATCGGCTGCCGCCGAGAGTGGCGATGAACGCGGACTGGTCGTCAAGGGCCGCATGGTTTTCGAGACCTTCAGGGGTGAACACCTCGTCCCAGTAGTCGCTGATCCGGCCGCGGGTCCAGCGGTACCGGCGGCGGCTGACCAGGCCCTCCGGGTGGGCGTGGGTCGCACCGAAGAACGGCTCGGCGGCTGGCGAGCGCCAGTCGAGCAGCAGACGGCGGCCCTCGCTGTCGGTGAGGCCGAGTCGTCCGATGTAGACCGGTTCGGCGTCGTCGGCGCCGACGATCCGGCCGAGGCACAGGTCCAGGCCGTAGCGGCGCAGCGTGCGCAGGCGGGCGGTGAGCCGGTGGATCTCCTGGTCGCGGTCGGCCGCCGCCTGGCCCGTGCCGCCGGGCGCTTTGCGCGCGAGGTCGAGGCGGTCGGAGAGGTCGGCGATCGACTCCTCCAGGCTCGCCGCGATGGCGGTGAAATGCCGCTCGTCGGTGGCGATCAGCTTCGGGTCGGCCTTGGCGGCGAGGTTGGCGGGGAGTTGGAACGCACTGGAAGCCGGGTTCAAGTCAGCGGTGCCCTTCGAGCAGCGCGCGGCCGCGGCCGCGCCGTCTGGGTTGGAAGGATGATTGTGCACCTGTGCTGACCTGCGAAAACGACCCCGGTGCAACCTTCGTCGGAGAGGATGGGATATAAACTTAAGTGGGAAGAGGCGATACGCCCCTTCCCTTTGTCGTTCCCCCCTGGCGATCGCCGTGGCCCGTGCTGGGCGCGATCAGCGGGGAAGTGCCGGTTCGTGGCCATTCCGTGCCATGTGACCTGGGCCGGGCCGCGGATTGCCGCCGGGAGATTTATCAAACACCTGTTTGAGGTTGCGCTCTGCCCGCAGTTCGATATGGTGATCTTGATACACATGTTCGACATGACACGGGGGAACTGGTGGCGACATCCGTCGCGGCCGCGCTGGCCGCTGAGCTCGGCCTGCGCACCGCAGCAGAGCTGCGCCCCGCAGCCGAGGCGCCCGTAAACGGCGCCCCGAGCCCGGCGGCGAAGCCGATCCCGGAACGCGAACCGCGTCCCGAGCCGAGCGCGGCCCGCCTTGCGGACGAGCCCGGCGGCACCGCCGTCACCGAGTCGCCTTCGACTACCGCACCTCGTTCCTCGCTCGAGGCTCGCCTTGTGGGCGAGTCGAACTCGGCGCGCGCGGCGCGCCTGGTGGGCGAGCTGCGCGCCGCCTCCGCGGTCACTGTCACCAGGGAGCCGCGTTCGGTGGCTTCGCTGGCGGAGGCCGGGGCCGCGACACGTCCGGGCGTCGTCCCGGGCACCATTCGGCCCCCGCGGGCCATCCTCCCTGTCACCCCCGACATTTCCGCGCTGCTGCCCTATGGCGGACTCGCAACCGTGACCGCAATCACCGCTTCGAGGCGCGGGGCGACCTCGCTGTTGTGGCGGCTGCTGGCCGGTCCGACCAGGGCGGGAGCATGGTGTGCGCTGGTCGGGATGCCCGGCCGGTACCCGCTCGCGGCGACCGCCGCCGGGGTCGGATCTCGAGCGGCTCGCGTTCGTCGACGTCGCCGGGCCGTTGTCGCCGACGCCGCCGGGGCGCTCGCCGAGGGCGTCGCCGCGATGGTCGTTCCGAGCGACGCGCTCACGCCCGCGCAGGCCCGGCGGCTCACCGCCCGCGCCCGCAAGGGCGGCACCGCGATCATGTGGTGGGAGACCCGCCCCGTCGCCGGCCCCGACGCCCGCCTGGAGGTCGCCCGAGTGCGCTGGAAGGGCTTGCGCACCAACGCCGGACGACTCTGGGGAGCCGGGCGGCTCGACGCCTGCGAACTGGACGTCGCCGCCCACTGGCGTTCCGGCGGCGGCCACCGCTCCCAGGTCTGGCCCTACGGCGGCCAGACGGAAGCGGAAGTCGTCGACCTGAGGACCAGGGAGCGTTGTAGATGAAAACGCCTGCGGCCCTGGCGAACCGAATCGCTGCGAAGCCGCCCGGGCCGTCGGCGCTCGGGCCGGAACCGGCTGGCCTCTTGGTTCAGGCCTCCGCCGAAGCCGGGCCGGGGCCGGTCGTCTCTGCGCGTCTCGGCCGGGTCTCCCCCCGGTCCCGCCCAGCGGCTGCCGGCCTCCGTCCGGCCGCCTTCGCTCGCCTCCCTTCGGCGTCCTTCGCATTCCCGGGCGGTGGTGCTGCCGCCGTTCCTCGGATCGGTGTGTCGCCATGAGCGTGCAAGTGGTTCGGGCTTCCAGTCGGACGCTCGTGGCGCGGCTTCCCGATTGGGATCGTGATGATGCCGCCGCGTTCGCCCCAGTGCTCGATGCGCTCGATCTGCTCACGCCTTACGTCGAAGTCCTCGAGCCCGGCACCGTCGCCGTGCCGCTGCGCCGTGGCGCGGGCGATGAGGCCGCCTTCTGCGAAGCCCTCATCGACACCGTCTCGGGCCTCGTGGACCAGGACTGCGTCACCGGCGTCGCCGACGGCCTGTTCGCCGCCGTCCTAGCCGCGCACGAAGGGCGGATCGTGCCGACCGGGAACGACGTCGCGTTCCTCGCCGTGCGCGACATCGGCGATCTCCGCGCCACCGGCCTGGTCGAACGCGAGACCTGCGAGACCTTGCGACACTTGGGCATCAACACGCTCGGCGCGTTCGCCGCACTGCCCGGGGCGGCCGTCGCCGAGCGGTTCGGGGCCGCCGCGCGCCGCGCCCAGCTGCTCGCCGCCGGGCAGCTCGCCCGGCCCCTGGTCCCCCGCCCGACCGACCCCGACCTCACCGTCACCGAAACCCCCGAAGACCCCTACGAGACCATCGAGCAGGCCGTCTTCGCCGCCCGGCCCCTGGCCGAACGGCTCCTCACCGCCCTCGACGGCCGCAACCTCACCTGCACCCGCCTCATCATCACCGCCCGCACCGCCACCGGCCTCACCCGCCGCCGCACCTGGCAGGTCGACCCCGCCGTGACCGCCGCCGACCTGTCCCGCCGCGTGCGCTGGCAGCTCGAAGGCTGGCTCCTCGCCGGCGAGACCGGCGCCGTCGTCTCCCTCGAACTCGCCCCCGGCGGCCTGCTCGGGCTCGTCGAAGCCGGGCGCGGCCTATGGGACGTCAAGGACGCCGCCACCGCCCGTGCCGAAGCCGCGCTCCGACACGCGCAGAGCCTGCTCGGCCCCGAAGCCGTCCGCATCGCCGCCCCCACCGACGGCCGCGACCTCGACGAACGCGTCGGCACCGCCGCTTGGGAAGCCGAAGCGCCGCCGCTGCCGCCCGCGGGCCCATGGCCCGGGACGCTGCCCGATCCGCCACCGACGCTCGTCGACACCGCCGAAGCGGTCAGCGTGCTCGACGCCGCAGGAGCGCCGGTCCGGGCCCTCGCTCGCGGAGACCTCTCCGCGACACCGGCGCTGGTGGCCTTGGGCGGCAAGCGGATCCCGGTCGTCGCGTGGGCCGGGCCCTGGCCGGTGGCCGAGCGCTGGTGGAGCCCCGCGGCCCGCCGCTACGCCCGCCTCCAAGTGGAACTCGCCGACGGCAGCGCCGCCCTCCTCGTCTGCGAAGGCGGGCAATGGAAGGCGGTGGGCTGGTATGACTGAGTACGCCGAGCTGCACTGCCACTCCCACTACTCCTTCGCCGACGGTGCCGACGCCCCCGCCGCGCTCACCGCCGAAGCCGCCCGGCTCGGCCTCAAAGGACTCGCGATCACCGACCACGACGGCCTGTACGCCGTCCCCCAGTTCGCCTCGGCCGCAACCGAGTACAAGCTCCAAACGATCTTCGGGGCCGAACTGAACCTCGGCATGGCCCGGGCCCGCCGCGGCCAGGCCGACCCGGACGGGCGGCACCTGCTCGTCCTCGCCCGCGACCCGGACGGGTACCGGGCCCTCTCGCGGGCCATCACCGGGGCCAAACTCGAAGGCGGCGAGAAGGACCTGCCGAGCTACGACCTCGACGACCTCGCCGCCCACGCGAACGGGGGCTGGCAGATCCTCACCGGCTGCCGCAAAGGCTTCCTCAACCTGGACTCCGGCGGCGTCGAAGCCGCCGAACGCGCCCTGCGCGAACTCGCCGACGCGTTCGGGCCCGAGCACATCGCGGTCGAACTCACCTCCCACGGGCTCCCCGGCGACACCGAACGCATCGAGACCCTCGCGGGCCTGGCCCGCCGCTTCGGCCTTCCCACGGTGGCCACCAACAACGTCCACTACGCGGCACCGGGCCGCGCCAAGGCCGCCGCCGCGCTGGCGGCGATCCGGGCCCGAAGCACCCTCGACCGGGCCGACCCGTACCTGCCCGCGAACGCCGGGGCGCACCTGCGCAGCGGCGCCGAGATGGCGCGGCGCTTCGCCGACCACCCCGAAGCCGTGGCCGAATCCGTGCGGATCGCCGCCGAATGCGCCTTCAACCTGAAGCTCCTGGCCCCCAGACTGCCGCACTACCCGGTCGAAGACGGCCACGACGACTTCTCGGCCCTGGCCGAATGGGTCAAAGAAGGCGCCGAAGAACGCTACGGGCCCTTGTGGAATGAACGCGTCCCCGGCGCGTGGGCGCAGCTCGACCGGGAGCTGCGCGTCATCAGGGACCTCCATTTCGAGGGCTACTTCCTCATCGTCGCCGACATCGTGCACTTCTGCCGCGCGCAGAACATCTACTGCCAGGGCCGGGGATCGGCGGCCAACAGCGCCGTCTGCTACGCCCTGGGCATCACCAATGTGGACGCCGTGGCGTACGGGATGCTGTTCGAGCGGTTCCTCTCCTCCGACCGCGACGGCCCGCCCGACATCGACCTCGACATCGAGTCGGGCCGCCGCGAAGAGGTCATCCAGTACGTCTACGGCAAGTACGGCCGGGACCGGGCCGCCTTGGTGGCCAACGTGGTCACCTACCGGCCCCGCTCGGCCGTCCGCGACGCGGCCAAGGCCCTCGGGTACGGCAACGACCAGGCCCTCGCCTGGTCCAAGCGCCTCCACCGCTGGGGCGGCATCGATCCCGACGAGGCCGAGGGCATCCCCGCCGACGTCCAGTCGCTCGCCACCGACCTCACCAACATGCCCCAGCACCTGGGCATCCACCCCGGCGGCATGGTGCTCACCGAGCAGCCGGTCTCCGAGATCGTGCCGGTCGAACCGGCCCGCATGAAGGACCGCACCGTCCTCCAATGGGACAAAGAGGACTGCGCCGACGCCGGGCTCGTCAAGTTCGACCTCCTCGGCCTGGGCATGCTGGAGGCCCTGCACCGCATGGCCGACCTCGTGGCCGACTTCCACGGCCGACGGTTCGACCTGTGGGCGCTGCCGCCCGACGACCAGGACGTCTACGCGATGATGCGCCGCGCCGACACCGTGGGCGTCTTCCAGATCGAGAGCCGCGCCCAGATGGCGACCCTCCCGCGCCTGCAGCCCAAGAACTTCTACGACCTGGTCGTGGAGGTCGCGCTCATCCGGCCCGGCCCCATCCAGGGCGGCTCGGTCCACCCCTACCTGCGCCGCCGGCACGGCGAGCCCTGGCGGCACCTCGTCCACCCCAAACTCATGTCCACACTGGAGAAGACGCTCGGGGTGCCGCTGTTCCAGGAGCAGCTCATGCAGATCGCCATCGACGCCGCCGGATTCGACGGCGGCGAGGCCGACCGGCTGCGGCGGGCCATGGGCGCCAAGCGATCCGCCGAACGCATGGAGGAGCTCAAAGCGCGCCTCTACGCGGGGATGGCCGCGAACGGGATCACCGGCGACCAGGCCGACCAGATCTACGAGCAGCTCAAGTCCTTCGCGGACTTCGGCTTCCCCGAATCCCACGCCGCCTCCTTCGCCCACCTCGTCTACTCCTCGGCCTGGCTCAAATGCCACTACCCGGCCGCGTTCTACGCCGGGCTCCTCGCGAGCCAGCCCATGGGCTTCTACTCCCCCGCCTCGCTCATCGCCGACGCCCAGCGCCACCGCCTCATCGTGATGGCCCCGGACGTCAACGCCAGCAAGGAGGTCGCCTCCCTCATCCCCTCCGAGCGGCCGCTCGAAGCGCCGCTGATGGGCGTGGCGGACCTGCGTCTGGGCCTCGACAACGTCAAGGGCCTCGGCGGGCCCGCCGCGGAGCGCATCGTCGCCGCCCGGGCAGACGGCCCGTTCCAGAGCCTCGCGGATCTGGCCCGCCGGGCCGGGCTGGACCGGGAACGGCTCGAGAAACTCGCCGTCGCCGGAGCGCTCGAAAGCCTCGAACCCGACCGCCGCAAAGCACTGTGGACCGCTGGGACCGTGGACGAGCGCCCCGGCACGATCCCCGGCACCGGCCCGGCCGCGCCGCCCCCGACCCTCCCGGGCATGAGCGCGGCCGAACTCGCCCGCGCCGACTACACCGGGCTGGGCCTCTCGGTCGAGACCCACCCGATGGAGCTGGTCCGCGCCTCGCTCGACGCCGCCGGGATCCTCCCCGCCGACCGGCTCCCGTACATCGAGGACGGCGTGCGGATCGAGGTCGCCGGGATCGTCACCCACCGCCAGCGCCCCTCGACCGCGAAGGGCGTCACGTTCCTCAGTCTCGAGGACGAGACCGGCATCGCGAACATCGTGTGCTCCCAAGGGCTCTGGAAGCGCTGGCAGAGCGTGGCGTCGGTCGCGAAGGCCCTGGTGATCAGGGGCGCGGTGGAGAAGCCGGTCGACGCCGCGAAGGACACGATGCCGATGATCGTGGCCGACAAGCTGACGCTCCTGGATCTGAACAGTCCGAGTGCGCCGTCCCGCGACTTCCGCTAGAACCCCTAGCGCTCCAGGTAGGCGGCGAGGTTGAGGAGGGAGGCGTTCATGCCTTCGGCGTGGTCTTCGGGTGAGATGCCGACGGGGACGTTCTCGGCGGTGATCGTGACGCGGGTGCCGTCCTCGATCGGTTCGACGCTCCAGGTCATGGTCATGGTGCCGGCGAAGAGAGGGTCATCGGAGACGAAGTCGGTCTCTTGGACGACGCGGGCGTTCGGGACGAGGTCGATGAAGCGGGCTTCGACGATGTCGGCGTCGGCGGTGCTCTTGCCGGGCGAGCCGGAGGGGTCGTCGTAGGTGAGCGCCAGTCGGTAGGAGCCGCCGGGGCGGGCGTCGAAGCGGTCGAATCGCGCGGACATGCCGTCGGGCGGCAGCCAGACGGCGAGCGCTTCCGGGTCGACGAGCGCGGCGTAGACGCGCTCGACGGAGACCGGGAGGTCCCTGCTGGCCTGGTCGGTCCTCAACATTCGTGGACCGTAGCACCCGGTGCGGACGGGCCGCTGACGAAACGAGGCCCGGCCCCTGGTTCGGGGCCGGGCCTTGTCGTCTCGTGTTCTAGTGGGCCGGGACGGCGTCGCCCGCAGGGGCCTCCGCCTTCTTGATGAGGAAGGAGGCGGCCACGGCCACCAGGCCCATGACGGTGCCGCACAGGAAGGCGAGGTGGATGCCGTCGGCCTGGGCGGTCAGACTCGGTGGCGCCGGCTTCGAGGCTGGAAGCGGCGCCGGTGGTCATGAGCGTGATGAACACGGCGGTGCCGGCCGCGGCCGCGACCTGCTGGAGGGTGCTCATGATGGCGCTGCCGTGGGAGTAGAACTCCATGCGGAGCGCGCCGAGCGAGGAGGTCATGAGCGGGGTCATCAGGGTGCTGAGCCCGAGGCTGAGCAGGACGTGGATGACCACGACGAACCAGGTCTCGCTGTGCTGGTCGAGCAGCGTCATGAGGCCGAGGGCGCCCGCGAGCACCATCGAGCCGGGGATGACCAGCGGTCGGGGGCCGAAGCGGTCGTAGAGGCGGCCGACGATCGGGCCGGACAGGCCCATCGCGAGGCCGCCGGGCAGGACCACCAGGCCGGTCTCGAACGTGGTGAGGTTCAGGACGTTCTGGAGGTAGAGCGGCAGCAGGATGAGCGAGCCGAAGAGGGACGCCATCGAGATGAGCAGCATGATGACGCCGACGGTGAACGAGCGGCTCTGGAAGGGCCGCAGGTCCATCAGGGCCGCGTCGTCGCGCTGGAGGCGCAGCTGGCGGAGGACGAACAGGGCCAGCGAGACGGCGCCGGCCCCGATCGCGGCGTACGGCGGGACCGGGGTGTGGTTCCCGGCGGCCGATTCGCCGATGCTGCTGAGGCCGTAGATGAGGCCGCCGAAGGCCACCGCGGACAGGAGCGCGGAGAGCAGGTCGAGCTTGACCTTGCGGGTCTCGCCGAGGTTCTTGACGAGGACCGCGCCGAGGACGAGGGCGAGCACGGCGATCGGCAGGACCGCCAGGAACGTCCAGCGCCAGCTCAGGTGCGCGAGGATGAACCCGGAGAAGGCCGGGCCGATCGCGGGGGCCACGGCGATGACGATGGTGATGAAGCCCATGGTGCGTCCGCGGCGTGCGGGCGGGACGAAGGTCATCACGGTGGTCATGAGCAGCGGCAGCATGACGGCGGTGCCGCTGGCCTGGATGACGCGGGCGGCGACGAGCATCGGGAAGACCTGGGCGGCGGCGGCGAGCACCGTGCCGGCGATGAACAGGCCCATCGCTCCGATGAAGACCGTGCGCGTGGTGAAGCGCTGGAGGATGAGTCCGGTCATGGGGATGACGACGGCCATGGTGAGCATGAAGCCGGTCGTGAGCCACTGGACGGTGGCGGCGGTCAGATCGAATCGTTCCATGAGGGGCGGCAGGGCCACGCCCATCACGGTCTCGTTGAGGATCATGACAAAGGCGGCCACGAGGAGCACGCCGAGCACGAGCTTGATCTGCTTCGACATGCCGGGTTCGGGGGTCGGCGCGTCCTCTGCGGCGGCGGCCTCGGGTGTGTCGGCCGGTCGCTGGTCAACGGTCATGGGGGAGTTTCCTTCGGTGGTGTTCCTGCCCGGTGCGGACGGGGCCGCTCCTGTGTCCGCCGGGGTGCCGGGGTGACGGAGCGCGCGCATCGGAAAGTGTCAGTGACTGTCAATCATTGCAGTTGCTACCATCCCTGTCATGGCCGCCGGTGGGAGTCTGCGAGAAGTATCACGTCGGGCCGTGCAATCGAGGATCGCACGGACCGCTGAGGAGCTGTTCGTCGCGAAGGGGTTCGAAGAGACCACGGTTGATGAGATTGCCGCAGCGGTCGGAATGTCGCAACGGAGTTTCTTTCGCTATTTCGCCTCCAAGGATGAGGTGGTGCTCGACAGCCTCGAGCGGCTGGGCGAGGACCTCGCGGGGCGGCTGGAGGCCCGGCCGCCGGATGAGTCCGAATGGGACTCGCTGCGGCACTCGTTCGAGCCGATCGTGGAGCGCCTCGCCGACCCGGCGATGCGCGAGCACGACCAGGCGCTCCAGCGGATCGTGGACGAGAGCCCGCGGCTGCTCGCGGCCTACCTGGGCCGGCTCGAGCGCCTGCAGCGGTCGCTGGCCGAGCTGCTGCTGGACCGCGCGGCCGGCTGCGGCGGGGACGAACCGGACCGGATGGTGGTGCGGGCGCTCGTGGGCGGCGCGTTCGCCTGCCTGCACGCGGCGATGATCCACGCCGCGGCGGAACCGGACTTCGGGAGCAGCCTCGACCGGACCATGGCGGCCCTGCGGCCCGCCTGCATCGGCGTCTGACGCGCCGCCGTCAGTGGTGGTGCTGGTGAACGACGGCGTGGCCCTTGCCGCGGGCGATGAGCCAGCGGTTGACCGGGACGGTGAGCACGAACGCGATCGCGAGCGCCGCGGCCAGTGAGAGCCAGAACTTGGCGTCGGTCAGGCCTGCCGCCATCGCGCCGGGGATGACGATCATGAGCGCGTTGTCGACGATCTCCATGACCGCGATCGAGATGGTGTCGGCCGCCAGGGCGACCTTGAGCGCGTCCTTGAAGGGCAGTCCGGCGCGCATGACACTGCGCATGGTCAGGGCGTAGCCGAAGACGAAGGCGAGCGCGATGGCCAGGACGATGGTCGCCGCGTCGTGCCAGCCGAGGGCCGTGCCGATGACCATGCCGAGCACTTCGCCGATGGCGCAGCCGGTGAGGCAGTGGAGGGTGGCCGAGACGGCCATGCCCCAGCCCGCGGACCGCTGAGCGCCATGGGCCGCATGGGTGTCGGCAGCGGTGCCGTCGTGATGGGCGGCGTGGTCATGGTCGGCATGTTTTGAGGCAGCATGGGCGTGTGCGTCGTGGTCGTTGGGGCCGTGGTTGTTGGGGCCGTGGTCGTGGTGCTCGTGGGCGTCGTGGTCCATTGAGTTGTTCCTTTCGGGTCCGGGCGGCGCGACTCGATGGATCGTATACCCCCCTAGGGTATAAGGCAAGTCCGGGTTCGCGAATGACCTGTATCCGAAGCTCCGCCGTAGGAAGATCCACAGTGCAGCGAAACGGAGGGGCGGCTTGAACGAGCATTCCGATACCCGAGCCCTCCAGCGGCTCGCGGGCAACGGCAAGTACTTGCGCCTGCTCCTGCTCGCGGGCGCCGTGGGCATCCCGGTCTCGATGGTCGCCTTCGCTTTCCTGGCACTCCTGCACTGGCTCACCCACCTGGTGTGGGAGGACCTGCCGCACCGGTGGGACCTCGACCCGGTGCCGTGGTGGTGGCCCGCGCCGTGGCTCCTGATCGGCGGCGCGCTCGTCGCCGTCGCGATCTCGCGGCTCCCGGGTCGAGGCGGGCACGTCCCGATCGACGGCCTCTCCGCCGACCCCGTCCGCCCCTCGTACATGCCCAGCGTGCTGCTCGCCTCGCTCGGCGGCCTGCCGCTCGGTGTCGTCCTCGGCCCCGAAGCACCGCTCATCGCCCTCGGCGGGGCCGCGGCCGTCATGCTCACGCAGCGATGGGGGCCGCGCCAGGGCACGCCCGAGAGCGCACTCCTCAGCACCTCCGGATCGGCGGCGGCCGTGGCCGTGATCTTCGGCGGGCCGCTGGTCGCGGCCGTGTTCATCCTCGAGGCCTCCAGCCGCTCGGAGCTGCGCGGACCGCGAATCGTCCTGCCGTGCCTGCTGTCGGCCGGCGTCGGCGCGCTCGTCTTCACCGGACTCGGCGACTGGACCGGGCTGCACGTCGCTTCCCTGAGCCTGCCCGGGCTCGACGCCCCCGCCCGGCCCGACCTGGCAGACTCCTGTGGACGATCCCGATGGCCGTGCTCATCGCCGTCGGCGTCCTCCTGATCCATCGCCTGGGACGGCGCCTCGCACCGTTCGCGCAGCGGCGGCCCGCACTCGCCGCCATGATCGCCGTGACCGTGACCGCCGCATGCGCCGCGGCCTACTCGCTCATCACCGACCGCTCCCCCGTCGAGGTCGTCCTCTCCGGTCAGGACTCGCTCGGGACCCTCGCCGACGAGAACAGCGACTTCACGACCGGCGCGCTCATCGCACTGCTGCTCCTCAAGGGCCTGGCCTACGCCGTGTCGCTCGGCTCCCTGCGCGGCGGCCCGATCTTCCCGGGCCTGTTCCTCGGCGGGGCCGCCGGCGTCATGCTCAGCGGCCTGCCCGGCTTCGGTCTCGTGCCGGCGATGGCCGCGGGCATGGCCGCCGCCACCGCGGCGATCATGCCGCTGCCGGTCTCGGCGGCGGTACTGGTCACGCTGCTGCTCGGGACGGGCGCCTCCGGGATGACCCCGATCGTGCTCATCGCCGTCGTCATCGCGTTCGTGTCCGAACAGGTCCTCGACCGAGCCGCCCCGGGCAAAACGGCGCCCGCCGCGCCCGCCTCGGAATAAGGTCGGTCCATGCAGGAGGGATCGACCGCAGACGAGGACGTGAACGCGGAACAGCCGCGTTCGCACATGCTGCGCTGGCTCCTCGCGTGCCTGGCGCTGCTCATCGCCTTCGCGGTGGTCCCCATCCGTCCCGAGACCGACTCCTGGGCGCTCGTGCTCCGCTGGTGCATCACCCTGGCGATGCTCGCGGCCCTGGTGATCCTCATCCGCCGGCAGGCGCTGCGCCAGCTCCGCGAGGCCGACGCGCCCGTCGGGGCCCTGGTCGTGGGTATCGTCGCCGGGCTGCTGATCTTCGCGCTCATCGACTACGGCGTCGCCGTGCACCGGCCCGGCCAGTTCAGCGGGATGGACAGCCGGGTCGACGCCCTCTACTTCGCACTGAGCACCCTGCTCACCGTCGGCTTCGGCGACATCACCGCAGACGGCCAGGGCGCCCGTGTCCTGCTGTGCGTCCAGATGGCGTTCAACATCACCGCGATCGCCGGTTCCGCCTCGCTCGTGACCCGGAGATTCACCCAGCGCGCCACCAACAGAGCCGAGCGCCGCCGCGGACAGTGACCTGGTTCAGACCCGGAACAGGTTCGACGCCACCGTTCGCTTGACCGGGGATGTATGCCCGCCACCGTTTCCAGTGCGGGCACATTGATGGCGCGTCGTGAAGTCATGTCGCCGGGACTGCGCGGGACCCGAAGAGGGTCCGCACGCCGAGGGCGATGAGCGTGCCGCCGCCGACGAGGGCGAGGGCCCGTTGGGGAATGGGGAGGGCCCGGGCGCGGAGGGTGCGCAATATGAATGCACTGATCGCCAGCCAGAGGGCGGTCAGTGCCGCGTGCACGCAGGCGAGGGCGAGGACGTTGCCGACGGTGAACGAGACCGGGTCGAGGAATTGCGGGACGAGCGTGAGGTACACGGCTGCGGCCTTCGGGTTGAGGAGGTTGGCGAGGTAGGCGGTTCGGGTGCGGAGCGCGGAGACCGGCGGGGCCTCGGACGCGGGGGCCTTGCGGCCCTTGGCGATCGTCGCGATGCCGAGGCCGATGAGGTACAGCGCGCCGATGAGCTGCACGATCCGGTAGAGCTGCGCGGACTGCATGACGACCGCGGAGAGCCCGACCGCGGCCAGGAGCGCGTGACTGAGGATGCCCGCGGCGGTCCCGGCGGCGACGCGGCGGACGACGCCGTCCTCGGCGCCGAGGACATGCGCGGCCATGAGGGTGAAGCTGGCACCGGGGGTGATGACGACGGGGAGGATCGCGACCGCGAATGCCAAGAGCGCCTGGGGCATCAGCAGGCGTAGTGGAACGAGGTGGTGACCGCGGCGCCGTCGAAGCGGTGGAGCGCGGCGCCCGGCGGGTGCTCGCGGTTCGTCAAGGGCCGGTGGCCGGGATCGGTCCGCAGCGAGGAGACGATGCCGGGTGCCAGGAGCACCGGCACACCGGCGAAGGTGCCGGCCGCCGCCGTGTGCGCGTGGCCGCAGAGGACGGCGGCGACGGTGCCGATGCGGTCGATCAGGTCGGCGAGCACCTCGGGCTCACGCAGGCCCATCTGGTCGATGTAGCCGTGCCCCAGGGCGATCGGCGGCTGGTGGAAGGCGAGGACGGTGACCGGAGCGCCTGCCGCCTCCGCCGCCGCGCGGTCGGCGACGTCGGCGCGGAGCTCGCCGCCGTCTTCACCCGGGATGGTCACGTCGAGGCCGATCAGGCGCAGCGCGCCGAGGTCGAGTGCATCGACCGGCGGCGTGCCGAAGCGGGCGGGGTCGTCGTGGTTGCCGGGAACGGCGAGCCACGGACCGCGGCCGTCCATGGCCTCGCGGAATTGGGCGTACGCCGCCGCATCGCCGGCGTCGGCCACGTCGCCGGTCACGAGTACGGCGTCAGGGCGGCGCGAGTCGGGCAGGAGGTCGAGGACGGCACGCAGCCGGGCGGCCCGCTCGGGTCCGCCGTCGAGATGGGGGTCGCTGAGGTGCAGCACGGTCAGGCTCATTGCGATACGCTAACACTAAATTTCGATTAACCATTAGGTGGGGCGATGTGGCGACTACGGGACGGTGCCGACGGGATCACCGCGCTGGCGCTCGTGGGGACGATCGCCCACGACGGCGAAGGCGGCGTGGCCGACCGCTTCGAGGACGACGCAGGCGTCGATGCTTGGCTCGCCGAGCACTTTCCGGGCCTGCCGCCGCGCACCGCACAGGAGTGTGAGCGACTGCGCGCCATCAGGTTCGCAGCCCGCTCGGCGTTCGCCGCGACCGTCGCACCGCACCCGGCCAGTCGCGTCGAGCGGCAGCGGCGGATGAGCGACGCCGAGGCCGCAAGGCGCCTCGCGGACGCCGTCAACGACCTTGAACCCCGGGTCGTGATCGACATCGACGATGCGGTGCGGCGCAGGCTCGAGACCGCCGCCGAAGGCCAGGTTTTCGTCGAGGGGGCGCTGGCGCTCGCGGTCACCGACTTCCTCACCGGGCCGCTCGCGCCGCGCCTGCGCTCGTGCCAGGCCCCGCGGTGCGTCCGCTACTTCGTGCAGGACCACGGCCGCCAGCAGTGGTGCAAGGCCTCATGCGGCAACCGCGCCCGCGTCGCCCGCCACGCCCAGCGCCATCGCTGAACTCCAAGACAAGTGCGGAGCCGGTGCCTCGGCAGCGCCTGAGCCGGGAGGGGTCCCGGGCGCGGGCCGCCTAATCTGGGAGGCGCGCACCCGAGGAGGCCCGCATGCCGCTGCAGGAGCAGTCCCACATCGTCATCGGCCACCTGACGAGCCGGACCCCCGCGTGGGGCCTCACGTGGTGGGGCGAGGAGCGGCGGTACCAGCCCACGGCGTTCCCGGTCCGCCGCCCCGCGGAGGGCGAGACGATCGTCGAACTGCATTGCGGGACTTGCGATGCGGAGCTGCTGCTGCGCATGCGCAGCCTCGCGCTGTCGCGGTCGATCCGCAAGCGGTTCCTCGTGACGGCTTCGTCCGTCTGGCGCGATCGCCGCCGTGCTGACGCCGGATGGGCCTTCGGCCTCGGAGTACGCCGGGCGCCGTTCCGCTCGCGACCGCGTTCGGCGAAGGCTTGGCTGTCATCCCGTTCCTGGCGAGCCTCGCGGCCCTCGCCATCGGCCTCTACGGCTGGCGCACGAGGAGGGCCTGCGCCTCTACTCCGCTACCGGGCAGGCGACGAGACGCACCGGGTGCTGTCCGGCGCCGAGCCGCACGACGCGTCAGGCCCCGTGACGGTTCAGGCCGCCAACGGGATCGCGCGCTGCGCGTGGCCGGTGTAGGCGCTCAGCGGCCGGATCAGGGCGTTCGACTCGAGCTGCTCGATCACGTGCGCGGTCCAGCCGGTGATGCGGGACATGACGAACAGCGGCGTGAACATCGGGATGTCGAAGCCCATCAGGTAGTAGGCGGGCCCGGCCGGGAAGTCGAGGTTCGGGTGGATGCCCTTGGCCTCCAGCATGGCCGCCTCCAGCTCCTCGTACATCGCGACCCAGCGCTCGCCGCCTTGGAGCTCGGCCATGCTCGACGAACGCGGCCTTCATGGTCGGCACGCGCGAGTCGGCGTCCTTGTAGACGCGGTGGCCGAAGCCCATCACCTTCTCCTTGGCGGCCAGGCGCTCGCGCAGCCATTCGCGGGCGAGCGCGGGGTCGCCGATGTCGAGCATCATGCGCATGACCGCCTCGTTCGCGCCGCCGTGGAGCGGCCCCTTGAGCGCGCCGATCGCGGCGGTGACGGCCGAGTAGATGTCCGAGAGGGTCGAGGCGACGGTGCGGGCGGTGAACGTGGAGGCGTTGAAGCTGTGCTCGGCGTAGAGGATCATCGAGATCTCGAAGCAGCGCAGGACCTCCGGTGCGGGCACCTCGCCGAAGCACATGTGGAAGAAGTTCGCGGCGAAGCCCAGGCCCGGGTCCGGCGCGATGCGGTCGAGGCCGCTTGCGGCGGCGGAAGTCGTGGGCGACCACGGTGGGGAGCTTGGCGAACATCGCCTCGGCCTTGGCGCGGTTGGCGGCCGGGCTGTTGTCGTCCTCGGCCGGGTCCTCGGCGCCGAGGCAGCTGACGGCGGTGCGCAGCAGGTCCATCGGGTGGCAGTTGTCGGGGAGGCGGTCGACGACGGCGATGGTGGAGCGGGTGACCTCCCGTTGCGCGCCTTCGCGTTCGGCGAAGCGGGCAGAGCGCGGCGGCGTCGGGCAGCTCGCCGTACCAGATGAGGTGCGCGACCGCTTCGAACGAGCAGCTGCGGGCGAGTTCCTGCACGGGGTAGCCGCGGTAGGTGAGGGAGTTGGTCTCGGGGACGACCTCGGAGATCGACGGTGGTGTCGGCGACGACTCCGGCCAGGCCCTTGCGGATCTCGGTGCTCATGCGTCCCTCCCGGGGATCTTTGAAGTCGAAGAGCTGCTGGTCGAAAGCGCTGTAGGAGGCGTAGTCGACCAGTTCGTAAAGGCGGGCGCGGGTCTGCATCCGGTCCACATGGGACGCCTGGGTGCCCTCGGTCTCCAGAGCGTGTCGAACAGGTCCTCGACGGCGCCCATCGCGGCCCGCAGGCTCGAGACGGGCCAGATCACGAGGTTGTAGCCGAGGTCTTCCAGCTGGCGGGCGGTGAGCGCGGGCGAGGTGCCGAACTCGGTCATGTTCGCCAGGAGCGGCACGTCGACCGCCTTGCGGAAGGCCGCGAACTCGGCTTCGGTGCGCAGCGCCTCGGGGAAGACCATGTCCGCCCCGGCGTCCACATAGGCTTTGGCGCGGTCGATCGCGGCGTCGAGGCCCTCGATGGCGCGGGCGTCGGTGCGGGCGCAGATGACGAAGTCCGGGTCGGTGCGGGCCTGGACGGCGGCGCGCACCCGCTGGAGCATCGCCGCGGCCGGCACGACCTCCTTGCCGTCGAGGTGGCCGCAGCGCTTGGGGTTGACCTGGTCCTCGAGGTGGCAGCCGGCGAGACCGGCGTCCTCGAAGGCCGCGATGGTGCGGGCGACGTTGGCGGCCTCGCCGAAGCCGGTGTCGGCGTCGATGAGGGTCGGCAGGTCGGTGGCGCGGGCGATCTGGCCGCCGCGCCCGGCGACCTCGGTGAGCGTGGTGAGGCCGATGTCGGGCAGCGCGAGGTCGGCGGCCAGCGCGGCGCCGGAGACGTAGACGCCTTCGAAGCCGCGGTCGGCGACCGCGCGGGCGACGAGCGGCGAGAACGCGCCGGGCAGCCGCTGGAGGCGGCCGGAGGCGAGCCCGGCGCGCAGTGCCTGGCGCTTCTGGGACGGTGAGATGCGTTGTGTCATCGGAAGAGTCCTCCGTTCTCGGTGGCGGTGAGCGTCCCGGGCGGGGCGGCGAGGTTGAGGGCGCGGACCTCGGCGGCGTCGAGCGTCTCGATGCGGCAGGCGAGGTCGAGGAATCGGTCCTGTTCGGACGGCTCGATGACGCCGTCGGCGAGGGTCCGGAACTTCTGCGATGTACTGGTCGCGGGCGAAGGGCCGGGCGCCCCTGGGGTGGGCGTCGGCGACGGCGATCTCGTCGTCGATGGTCGTGCCGTCGTCGAGCACCACGGTCACGTGGCCGCCGAACGCGCGCTTGTCGGGGTCCGGGTCGTGGTAGCGGCGGGTCCACTCCCGGTCTTCGAGGGTGCGGACCTTGCGCCACAGTGCGACCGTGGAGTCCCGATGGGCGCGTTCGGGAGTGTAGGAGCGTTCGTGGTGCCAGTCGCGGTCTTCGAGGGCGACCGCGAAGATGTACATGATGGAGTGGTCGAGGGTCTCGCGGCTGGCGTCCGGGTCGGTCTTCTGCGGGTCGTTCGCGCCGGAGCCGATCACGTTGTGGGTGTGGTGGCTGGTGCGGATCACGACCTCGGCGACGCGTGAGAGGTCGCCGATGCGGGGCGCGAGGCGCCGGGCCAGGTCGATGAGCGCCTGGCTCTGGTATTCGGCCGAGTGTTCCTTGGTGTACGAGTCGAGGATGCCGCGTTTGGGCTCGCCGGGGGCGGGCAGCGGCACCGTGTAGCGGGCTTCGGGGCCGCCGAGGAGCCGCGCGATGACGCCGTCCTCGCCTTCCCAGATCGGCGAGGGGGCGCCTTCGCCGCGCATGGCCCGGTCGACCGCTTCGACGGCGGCCTTGCCCGCGAACGCCGGGGCGTACGCCTTCCACGAGGAGATCGCGCCCTTGCGGGACTGCCTGGTGGCCGTGGTGGTGTGGAGCGCCTGGCCGACCGCCTGGTAGATGACCTCGGGGGTCGAGGCCCATGAGGGTGCCGATGCCGGCCGCCGCGGAGGGCCCGAGGTGGGCGATGTGGTCGATCCGGTGCTCGTGCAGGCAGATCCCGCGCACCAGGTCGATCTGGACCTCGTAGCCGGTGGCGATGCCGCGCACGAGCGCGGCCCCGTCGAGGCCGCGGTGCTGGGCGACGGCGAGGATCGGCGGGATGTTGTCGCCGGGATGGGAGTAGTCGGCCGCGAGGAACGTGTCGTGGAAGTCCAACTCGCGCACGGCGACGCCGTTCGCCCAGGCGGCCCACTCGGGTGAGCTGCGCACCTCGGGCGCGGCGCCGAAGACGGCCGCGCCGGGGCGGTACGGGTGCGCGAGGGCCTGGGCGCGGGCGTTCGCGACCGGGCGGCGGCCCAGGGAGGCGGCTGCCACGGCGGCGTTGTCGATGACCCGGTTGCCGATCATCTCGGCCGTCTCGGGCGGCACGGCGACGGGATCGGCGGCGACCTCGGCGATCTTCCAGGCCAACTGCTCCTCGCGCGGCAGGTTCTCGCGAGAGGCGTAAGCGCGGACGGCGTGCTCGATCATGCGGCGGCTCCTGGCGGTGCTTCGGCGGTGGGTGCTCACTGCGGACCGCCTTTCACGGCAGCCGGTATCTTCACAGTATGTACAGTCGCCGATCCCGTTGAAAGCACTGAACATGTGGTTTCTTGTGGAAATATCGGCACCGGTTTGTGAATCTTGTGAAAGGGCCTGATGATGGCGTTGAAGACGGCCAAGGTCGGCCTGCGGCTGCGGCGGTTCCGCGAGGAGCAGGGCCTCACCCAGGCCGCGCTCGCGACCGCGCTGGGGATCTCCACCAGCTACGTCAACCAGATGGAGTCGAACCAGCGGCCCATCACGGGGCCGGTCCTGCTGCGCCTCGCCGAGGTCTTCGACGTGGACGTGCAGCGCTTCTCGGCCGCCGAGAGCGACCGGCTCGACGCGCAGCTGCGCGACGCGCTCGCCGACACCGCCCACGCCGAGCAGGTCTCGCCGAACCAGACCCGCGAGCTCGCCGAGGGCATGCCCGAACTCGCCCGGTACGTGGTGGACCTGCACCGCCGCTACCGGCACGCCGTGGAGCGCAACACCGCCATGAGCGCCGAGCTCGATGCCGGGGCCGCGCCCACGGCCTACGAGGAGGTGCGGGATCTGTTCTACGCCAAGCGGAACTACGTGCCCGAACTCGATATTGCCGCGGAAACCCTTGCCGCGGAACGAATCGGCGCCGAGGGCGGCCTCGACCCGACCGACCTCGCCGGGACGTTGGCGCGCGTGCTGGCCGACCGCCACGGCACCGTCGTCGCCGACCTGGCGCCTGGCGAGCAGGGCAGCGCCAAGCGCCGATTCGACCCCGAAGGCCGCGTGCTGCGCCTCTCGCCGCTGCTCACCGCGGGCCAGCGGGCCTTCCAGATCGCCACGCACCTGGCGCTGGCGGGTCACGCCGACCTCATCGACGACCTCGTGGCCGAAGCCGACCTCTCGGGCCCCGAGGCCCGGGCGCTGGCGCGGATCGGGCTGGCGAACTATTTCGCGGGGGCGCTGATCCTGCCGTACGGGGCGTTCCGCAGCGCCGCCGAGGAACTGCGGTACGACATCGACCTGCTGCAGCGCCGGTTCCGGGTCGGGTTCGAGACCGTCGCCCACCGCCTGAGCACGCTCCAGCGGCCGGGGGCTCGGGGCGTGCCGTTCTTCTTCGTGCGCGTCGACCGCGCCGGGAACATCTCGAAGCGCCAGTCGGCCACGGACTTCCACTTCTCGCGAGTGGGCGGCAGCTGCCCATTGTGGAACGTGTACGAGGCGTTCGCGCATCCCGGGGAGATCCGCACCCAGCTCGCGCAGATGCCCGACGGGCGCGCCTACCTGTGGGTGGCGCGGACGGTGACCCGCCGCTACGGCGGCTTCGGCACCCCGGCGAAGACCTTCGCGATCGGCCTGGGATGCGACCTCCACCATGCGCACCGGCTCGTGTACGCCGACGGCCTCGATCTGGCGAGTCCCGCGGCGCTGACGCCGATCGGGCCCGGCTGCAAGGTCTGCGACCGTTCGGGCTGCCCGCAGCGGGCGTTCCCGGCGATCGGCAGGCCGCTCGAGGTGACCGACCACCGCAGCGGGTTCACGCCGTACCCCTCGACATCCTGACCAGGTGGTCAGGATTTGGGTGTCGAATTCGCTTGTCGAACGGGAGCCGGGGAATGCAAGCTGGTCGGGGCCCCGTCCCGGGTCCGCGCCCGCCGTCGTTCGATTGGACCGCCGTGACCCGTTCTGAGCTGCGTGAAGGCCCTGCGCGCACCGACCCCGTGCTCGCACGCTGGCGCAACGCCGTGTTCGCGGTCTTCGCCCTGTCGGGGTTCGTGTTCGCCAACTGGGCCGCCCGCGTCCCGAACATCCGCGACATCCTCGGCGCCACCACCCAGGAGATGGGGGTGCTCATCCTCGGCCTCGCGATCGGCGCGATGGTCGGGCTCGTCGCCTCCAGCCACGTGATCGCCCATCTGGGGGCGACCGCCGCGATCCGCTGGTTCCTGGGCCTGACCGCGGTCGGCCTGATCGGGGCGGGTCTCGTCGCCGGGCTGTTCCCGAACTACTGGGCGCTGTTCGCGGCCCTGATGGTGCTCGGCGCGGGCAACTCGGTCCTTGACGTGGCGATGAACTTGTCGGGCGCGGCCAACGAGCGGCGCATCGGCAAGACGCTGATGCCGATGTTCCATGCGGGCTTCAGCTTCGGCACCATGCTCGGCGCCGGCATCGGCGCGCTCACCGAGCAGCTCGGCGTTCCCGCCGGGGTGCACTTGACGTCCGTGGGCGTCGCCGTCGTGGCCGCGTCGGTGTACGTGGTCCGCTTCCTGCAGCCGGCCGAGGAGCCGCGCGAGGCGGGCGAGACCGCCGGATGGCGCACCCGCCTGACCGCGTGGACGGACCTGCGCGTGCTGCTCATCGGCCTGATCATCCTCGGCATGGCGTTCACCGAGGGCACCGCGAACGACTGGCTCGGCCTGGCCATGGTCGACGGCTACGGCCTCTCCAACCCGGGCGGCGCCGCGGTGTTCGCCGTGTTCGTGACCGCGATGACCGCGGGGCGCCTGTGCGGCGGGAAGTTCCTGGACAAGTTCGGGCGGGTGCCGGTCCTGGCCGGGTCGGCGCTGCTGGCGCTCATCGGCCTGCTGCTGGTGATCCTCGGCCCGACCGCGCCGTTCGCGATCGCGGGCTCGGTCCTGTGGGGCGTGGGCGCCTCGCTCGGCTTCCCGGTGGGCATGTCGGCCGCGGCCGACGACCCGGTGAAGGCCACCGCGAACGTCGCCGCGGTGGCCACCATCGGCTATGTCGCGTTCCTCATCGGACCGCCGCTGATCGGCCTCCTGGGCGAGCACGTGGGCCTGCGGAACGCGTTCTATGTGGTGCTCGTGCTGGTCGCGGTGGCGCTGCTGTGCTCACCCGCCGCGAAGAAGCCGGCCACGGCGGAGGCCGTGACCGGCGAAGCCGAGCCGAAGATCTAGACGAACCTCCAGAGGTGGTCGCCCGCGCCGTTGTCGTCCCACGTGACGATCTGGGCGCCTTGGGACTTCGAGGCGTTCTGGACGCCGAGGACCTTGCCGCCGTTCGCGCACTGGATGCGGAAGCGCGCCGCCGAGCCGTAGCGCAGGCGCCAGCGGTGGTCGGCGGTGCCGTTGTCGTCCCACTGCAGGACGCGGGCGCCCGCGGCGGTCGAGGCGTTCTCGACGCCGAGGACCTTGCCGCTGTTGCCGTTGCGCAGCTTGAAGTAGCCGCCGGTGTCGCAGGACGGCGGTCCAGAAGTGGTCGGCCGTGCCGGTGCTCCCCCACTGGACGGCGAGGCCGCCGTTGGCCGTGGACATGTTCTGGACGCCGATGACCATGCCGCTGTTGACGTTCTGGATGCCGCCGGGCCCCGTCGGGACGAACCGCCAGAGGTTGTCGGCGGTCCCGTTGTCGCGGTCCTGCACGGCCTGGCCCCCGGCGGCGGTGGAGGCGTTGAGGATCGCCAGGAGCTTCCCGGTGTGGGCGTTGCGGATCTTGTGGCGGCCGTCGCCGTTGTCGACGAGGGTCCACAGGTGGTCGGCGGTGCCGCTGTCGCTCCATTGGACGATGCGGGCGTTGTCGGCGGTCGACATGTCCTGCACGCCCAGCACGAGCCCCGAGTTGCGGTTGCGCAGCTTCACGGTCGCGCCGGAGGCCACGACCTCCCACTTGTGGTCGGCGGTGCTCGTGTCGTTCCACTGCAGCGCGACACCCCCTGGCGGCCGTCGACATGTCCTGCACGCCGAGCACGAGGTTCGAGTTGGCGTTGTAGAGCTTGAACGCGGGCGCCGCAGGTCGAGCCGCCTTCGCCGGAGGCGTTCCAGTAGACGGTGTAGTTGTGGCCGTGGGCGTCGAAGAACGGGCCGAGGTTCACGTCGGCGCCGTCGGCGGTGGCGGTGAACGCGAGCGAGGAGGTGCTGGTCCGCTCGATCGAGTCCGACGTCGAGGGACGGCAGCGTGCCGAGGGTGGTGCTGCCGTAGTTCCCGGAGAGGACCGTGGGGCCGAAGACGACCGCCGAGACGTTCTCGTCGTCGTTGGCCGCCTGCATGCGCCACGCTCATCGGGAGCTTCACGGTGACGGTGTCGCCCGAGGCCCACGAGCGGGTCAGCGCCGCGTAGGTGCCGGGGGTCGCGGCGATGGACTGGACCTGGCCGTTGACGCTGATCTGCGCGCCTTCGGTCCAGGCGGGGATGCGCAGGCGCATCGTCCACGATACCGCTCGCGCTGCCGGTCACGGTGAGGGTGCTCGTGTCGCTCACCGGGTACGAAGTGGACTGGACGACGGTGATGCCGCGCTCGGTCCAGTTCAGGCGCGAAGGCGTGTAGAGGTTGACGTACAGCGTGGTGTCGGCGCGGAAGTAGACCGAGTCCATGAGCTTCGTGAACGTCTCGATGCCCGTGCCCTGGCAGCACCAGAACGAGTTGTAGTCGGTGCTCCAGGTGCCGCCGCCCCAGGCCGGGCCGACGCCGCGGCGCCCGCCGGGGTTCAAGGGCGTGAAGTAGGTGATGTGGCCGTGCGCGTCGGCGGGGTTCTGCCAGCCGATGAGGTGGTTGAGCAGGGCGCGCTCGTAGTAGTCGAAGTACGCGGCGTTGTCGGGCTCGAGCAGCCACAGCTCCCGGGTCAGGCGGAGCATGTTGTAGGTGTTGCAGCCCTCGCACGTGTCGGTGTCGAGGTGGGAGGCGATGGCGTTCGGCGGCCGGAAGTGCTCGGCCTCGCTGTTGCCGCCGATCACGTAGGTGTGGGCGTCGACCACGAAGTCCCAGAAGTTCGACGCGATGTCTCCGGTAGCGGGTGGTGCCGGTGGCCTTGTACTCGCGGGCGGCCCCGATCGCCTTGGGCACCTGGGTGTTCGCGTGCAGGCCGTTCAGCGGTCCGGCCCGTTGCGAGCGGGTCGAAGACCGCGGCGTGGTCGAACCGCTTGGCGGCGGTGAGCCAGCGCTCGGTGCCCGTCTGCTGGTAGAGGTCGGCCAGGACGGCGTTCATGCCGCCGAACTCGGTGCCAGCACGGTCTGCATCTGGGAGGAGGAGAGCCGGGCGGTGCGGGTGTCGACCCAGCCGGCGAGGGCGAGGAGCACGTCGCGGGCCTGGGTGGAGCCGATGTAGCGCCAGACGTCGAGGAGCCCGGCGAGGGTCTTGTGGACGACGTAGTAGGGCACGTTGCCGTTGGTGAGGGTGCCGTTCTCCAGGCGGTGAAGTCGGATTCGGGGAAGCCGCAGAGGTATCCGGCGGCGAATCCGGCGGCGGCGTTGTTGGCCTGGCACTTGGCGAGTTCGGCGACCATGGTGTTCGCCTTGTCGCGGCAGGTCGTGTCGCCGAGTACGGCCCAGGCCTGGGCCCAGGCGGTGAGGAAGTGGCCCTGCATGTGGGTGCGGAACGGGAACGTGGGGGCGTCCCAGCCGCCGTTGGCGGCCGCGCCGCCGGTGGAGAGTCTGTGGTTGGCGCGGAAGTTGTAGAGCAGCCGGTTGACGTCGACGAAGCGCAGGTAGGAGAGGGTGCGGTTCTGGTTGTCGAGCCAGCGGCCGGAGTCGAGTGTGACCTGGCCGAGTTGCGAATTCGTATGCGGCGGCGCCGATGTCGGGCCTGGCCGGGGCGAGCGCGGCCTGCGCGTGGCCACCGCCGACGCTGGGGGCGGCGGTGGCCACGGCTGCGACGCCGGCGGCCTGGAACAGACGGCGGCGGCTGAGGGGTGAGGTTGGCATGGAGGAGCTCCCGTGGGAAGGGCGGCCCGGCGCGGGAGGTGGGGCCCGCGCCGGACCGGGTCGGATCAGGTGGTGACGCGGAAGGTCGCGTCAGCGCGTTCCTGGGTGGTGCTGACGGGGTCGAGGCGCAGCACATAGCCGTAGTGGCGGATGTAGCGGGTCGGGTAGTTGTAGGAGGTGAACGAGCTCCACGAGGAGTCGGCGAGGCCCGCCACGCGGTTGAAGGTGGCGTCGGCGTTGAACGTGCCGCCGGACTCGCGGGGGGCGAGCACGAAGTCGTAGTCCACGTGGCGCAGGAAGTGGCCGGGGAAGTTCACCGATTCGAAGGAGACGGCGCTGGAGGAGGCCAGGCCGGGGACGAGCCGGAACTGCGAGTCGGCGACGGGGCTCACGCTCGGGTCGATGCGCACGTCCATGTTGTAGTGGCGCACATAGCGGTCCTGGTAGTTGTAGGACTGGAGCCGGTTGAACACCGGGCTCTGGTAGCGGGCGAGCACACGGGAGCGCTCGGCCGAGGTGAGGTTGAGGATGAATCCGTGGCGTTTGAGGTTCGATCCGAGGCTGTAGCCGGAGGTGGTGCGGTAGCCGGAGACCGCCGCGGGGTTGGTGGTGAGCACGGGCATGTAGCCGCGGCCGGTGGCGTACTGGTCGAGCCACAGCGCCCATTCGTTGCGGTCGTTGAACTTCGCCCACATCGGGCCCTCGACGCCGCTGCCGGTGAGGCCCGCGAGGTCGCCGAGCCGGGTCCAGGAGCCGGTGAGCGAGTTCGACCCCTCGATGACGATCTGGGTCGCGCTTGGAGGCGCGGTAGTAGCGGTAGGTCGCCGCCCGCGACCTCGATGATCTGGGTGTCGATGATGCCTTCGGTACCAGCGGGGTTGACGTAGACCTGGGGCGTGGTGATGGAGCGGAAGTCGGTGGTGCGGGCGCTCCAGATGCGGTGCTTCTTGAGCGCCGCTGACGGTGGAGTTGGTGGCCCAGTACAGGAGGAAGTTCCCGGCCGAGGCGTCCCAGATCGCCTCGGGCGCCCAGGCGTCCCCGGCGTCGCCGATGGACGCGGCGACGGGGAGCAGCCACGGGATCGACCAGTTGACGAGGTCGGTGGACTCCCAGACGACGAGGTTGCGGCTGCCGTTGTTGGCGGCGTCGCCCCAGGAGGTGCCCGATCCGATGTGGAGGTCGGTGGCGACGATCCAGTAGCGGTTGCCGGCCGGGTTGCGCACGATGATCGGGTCGCGGACGCCCTTGGTGCCGAGGGGGGTGCGCAGGACGATCTGGCCGCGGTTGAGGTCGGTCCAGTTGAGGCCGTTGTCGGAATGGGAGAGGTAGATCTGCTCGCCGCCGGCGCCCTCACCGATGAAGTGGGCCATGAGGTAGCTGGCGTACGTGGTCTGGGCCGACGCGGGCGATGCCGGGAGCAGCGCGGCGGCGGGGATCGCCGCGGCGGCCGCGATGAGGCCGCGGCGGTCTCAGCCGGCGGGACAGGTGTGAGGGTTGGGTCGACATTGACGCTCCAAGGGTTCATGCAGCCGAAATGATTGATGTGAAGGGTAACAATCCACATCGACGTAGTCAATATCCTCGATATTTAACGAGAGCGCGCCAGGAGCACCACGAAACCCATAGGCAATGCCTATGCAGCGGAGAGGATTACCGTCTTGGACCCGGAATGTCACACGGTGGGACAGTGATCCGAGTCTATCCCTCAAGGAGGAGGCATGACTTCCGAAGCCCCCGAGCAGCGGCAAGCCGCCACACCCGCAAGCACCGCGGCCGAACCGCCCCGCACCGACGTCGAGAAGACGCTCCTGGGCGGCAGCACCTACCGCAGCCTCACCGAACTCGGCCGCTCCGGCGCCGAGGCCAAATTCGAGAAGGGCCGCCGCCTCGTCGGCTGGTTCCTCGCCCCCGGCGTCTCCCTGCTCTTCTTCTTCCTGCCCTTGGACATGCCCGGTGAGCAGCAGAGCCTCGCCGCCGTGCTCCTCGGCGTCGTGGTCCTCTGGATCTGCGAACCCATCCCCATCCCCATCAGCGGCCTCATCGGCGTCTCCGCCATCATCCTCCTCGGGGTCGCCCCCTCGGACGAAGTGCTCGCGCCCTTCGGCTCCACCACCATCTTCACCTTCATCGGCGCCTTCATCCTCGCCCAGGCGATGCTCAAACACGGTGTGGCCCAACGCATCGCGTTCTTCGTCCTCGGCCTCCCCGGAGTCGGGCGCTCGACCTTCCGCACCATCATCGCCTTCGGCGCGATCACCTGCCTGCTCTCGGCCTTCGTGTCGAACACCGCCACCGTCGCCATGCTCATGCCCACCGCGCTCGGCATCCTCACCGTCATCGCCAAGCTCATGCAGGACCAAGGCGTCGTCCGACCCGACTTCGACCCGATGACGCTGCGCGTCGGCGCGGCCCTGATGCTCATGCTCGCCTACGGCGCCAGCGTCGGCGGCCTCCTCACGCCCGTCGGCTCGCCGCCCGAACCTCATCGGCCGCGGCCTCATCGAAGAGGCCACCGGCGAGCGGATCTCGTTCGGCGCGTGGATGCTCACCGCCCTCCCGATCTGCCTCCTCATGTTCGTCATCCTCTTCGTGGTGCTCCTGCTCATCAACAAGCCCGAAGTGCGCCAGATCGAAGGCGTCGAGGAGTACATCCGCGAGAAGCGCGCCGAGCAGGGCCCGATGAGCCGCGCCGAGAAGAACACCGTCATCGCCTTCGCCGTCACCGTGTCCCTGTGGCTCGTCCCCGCCGTCGTCGGCCTCGTCTCGGGCACCGGATCCGAGGCCTACGCGCTGGTGGACGACCGCCTCAACGAAGGCGTCGCCGCCGTCATCGGCGCGGCACTGCTGTTCATCCTGCCGATCAACTGGTCCAAGCAGGAGGCGACCATGACGTGGAAGGACGCCGGCAAGATCGACTGGGGCACCATCCTGCTGTTCGGCACCGGCATCATCTTCGGCGCCATGCTCTCCGCGACCGGCCTCGCCGAGACCATCGGCAACGGCACCGCGGACACGTTCGGCATCACCAGCTCGTTCGCGATCACCGCATTCGCCGTGCTCCTCGCGATCGTCATCTCCGAGACCACGAGCAACACCGCCTCCGCGGCCGTCGTGGTGCCGATCATCATCCCGCTCGCCGCGGCCGCCGGGGTCGATCCGCTCGTCCCGGCGCTGGCGGCCACGTTCGCGGCCTCACTCGGGTTCATGCTGCCGGTCTCGACGCCGCAGAACGCGATCGTCTACGGCACCGGCTGCGTGCCGATGACCAGGATGATCCGCTCCGGCATCGCCTTCGACGTGATCGGCGGCGTGCTCATCATCCTCACCGTGCCCACGATGGTCGCCCTCACGAACATCGGGAGCTGACCGCAGTCCCTGCCCCGTGGGCCCGGCCGGATCCACGGGGCAAGGCCATAGACTGCCGAAAAGCGCCATACCGGACCACCAGGACGGAGGGCCATGGACGCACGCCAGCTCGGCTACTTCCTCGCCGTGGTCGACCACGGCGGCTTCGGGCGGGCCGCCGACCAGATCCACATCGCGCAGCCGTCGCTGTCGCAGGCGATCGCGAACCTGGAACGCGAGCTGGGCGTGCAGCTCTTCCACCGGGTCGGGCGCGGCGTGGTGCTCAGCGAGGCGGGCCGCCAACTCGTCGAACCCGCCCGGCAGGTACTGCGCGACCTCGACGTGGCCCGCGCAGCGGCGCAGTCGGTGAAGGGACTCCAGACCGGGCGGCTGGACCTGGTGTCCATGCCCTCCCCGGGATCGAGCCCCTCACCGAGATGATGTGCCGCTTCGCAGAAAAGCACCCGGGCATCGAGTTCCGCGTGGACGGCGCGTTCACCGCGGACGAGGTCGTCGCGAGCGTGCGCACCGGCGTCGCCGAGATCGGCCTGCTCGGCTCCGCGGGCGACGTGCGCACCGCCGAGCTGCGCGTCCAGTCCATCGACGGACCAGCCCCTGGTGCTCATCTCCCCGCCCGACCACGGTCTTCCCGACGGCGGAACGGTGCGCGACACCGACCTCGGCGGCCTGCGGCTCATCGTGTCCCAGTACGGGACCTTCATGCGCCGCTTCGTGGACGACCTCATCGCGCGGAGGCATCGAGGTCCGCATCGCGGCCGAAGTCGCGCACCGCACCTCGATCCTGACGCTGGTGCTCGCCGGGTTCGGCCACGCCGTCATGCCCGCCGTCCTGGACGCCGCTGGCCGAACGCGCCGGAGCCGCCGTCCACCGGATCGAACCCGCCTGGCACCTGCGGATCGCGCTGGTCAGCCGCCCCGTCGGACTCACCCCGGCGGCGAAGGCGTTCCTGGAGATGGCCGCCGACTGGACGCCCGAGCCATAGCGAGGCGCCGATCGCGGCGATCGCGGATCGGTCTTGGACGCCGGGCCGGTGCGCGTTGTTCACTCGAATGCGGACGCAAGCATCGAGGAGGACCCGTGAGCACCAAGGAATTTCGGATCGCCGCCATCCCCGCCGACGGCGTCGGCCGCGAAGTGGTGGACGCCGGGAAGGCGGTCCTCGACGCGATCGAGGCCGACGCCGCGGCCGCTTCGCGTTCGTCGTGGGAGGAGTTCCCTTGGGGCTGCGACTATTACGCCGAGCACGGCGAGATGATGCCCGATGACGGCCTGGAGACCCTCAAGGCGTTCGACGCGATCTACTTCGGCGCGGTCGGCTGGCCCACGGTGCCCGACCACGTGAGCCTGTGGGGCCTGCGACTCAAGATCTGCCAGGGCTTCGACCAGTGGGCGAACATCCGCCCCGTGCGGTTCCTCCCCGGCATCGAGAGCCCGCTGCGCAAGGCCGACCACACCGACCTGGACTGGGTCGTGGTGCGCGAGAACTCCGAAGGCGAGTACGCCGGATTCGGCGGCCACACCTTCGCCGCCCGCGAGGACAGCGGCGAGATCGCCGTCCAGTCGGCCGCTGTTCACCGAGGTCGGCTGCGAACGGATCATCAAGTACGCCTTCGAGCTCGCGCGCACCCGCCCGCGCAAGAAGGTCTCGAGCGTCACCAAGAGCAACGCCCAGCAGTACGGGATGGTCCTGTGGGACCAGGTGTTCCAGCGCGTCGCCGCCGACTACCCCGACGTGGAGACCGAGAGCGTCCTGGTCGACGCGATGAGCGCCAAGTTCGTGCTGCAGCCCGAGGAGCTCTCGGTGGTCGTGGCCTCGAACCTGTTCGCCGACATCCTCTCCGACCTCGGCAGCGCCCTCGCCGGAAGCCTCGGCCTGGCGCCGAGCGCCAACCTCAACCCCGAGCGGCGCTTCCCGAGCATGTTCGAGCCCGTCCACGGCTCGGCGCCCGACATCGCCGGTCAGGGCGTCTGCAATCCCATCGGCGCCTTCGGAAGTGCCGCGATGATGCTCGACCACTTCGGGTTGAAAGCGGAGGCCGCCGGGCTGAACGCGGCGATCGAAGCAGCTACGGCCCAAGGCATCCGCACCCGCGACGTGGGCGGCACCGCCAAGACGAGCGAGGTCACCGAAGCGGTCATCGCGAACCTCCCGGCCCGGCGCCGGTCTTGACCCCGGGCACCGGACCGAAAGGCC
The DNA here is from genome assembly GCA_963740955.1 of uncultured Actinomycetota bacterium. Classification (GTDB taxonomy): domain Bacteria; phylum Actinomycetota; class Actinomycetes; order Mycobacteriales; family Micromonosporaceae; genus Glycomyces. Next base: position 117,339 of record CAVUGC010000017.1, on the reverse strand, counting down.
GCATCCTGGTCAGCTCGACGGGATGAGCACGTACAGGCCCGCCGTGATCAGGAAACCGAGCACACCGAGGATGGTCGTCATCGGCGTCCAGACCCGCAGGCCGTCCTTGACCGAGAGGCCGAGGTAGCGGGTCACGATCCAGAAGCCCGAGTCGTTCACGTGGCTGAGTCCCAGTGCGCCGTAACCGATCGCGAGGGCGACGAGCGCGAGGTGCACCGCGTCGAGCCCGAGCGACTGGACGGCCGGGAGCATGAGTCCGGCGGCGGTCGTGATCGCCACGGTGGCCGAACCCTGTGCGGCGCGCAGGATCAGCGAGATCAGGAAGACCGCGAGCAGGACCGGGATCCCGGCCGAGGCGAGCGAGTCGGCGACGGCCGCGCCGATGCCCGACTCGGTGAGGACCTTCCCGAAGCCGCCGCCCGCACCGGTCACCAGGATGATGACCGCCGCGGCGGGCAGCGCCGACTCCATGACCTCGCCGAGCTTCGCGGCCGACCAGCCGCGCCGCACGCCGAGGGCGTACATCGCGGCGCCGATGGCGACCGCGAGCGCGAAGATCGGCTGGCCGATCATCGACAGGAAGCCGTTCCAGAAGGTGCCTTCGGCGAACTGCGGCGCGATCGTCGTGCCGATCATGATGAGCGCCAACGGAAGCACGATGATCCCGATCACGGTGCCCGCGCCGGGGGCGCGCTCGCCGTCCGCGAGCGTGCCTTCGCGGGGCTCGTCGCCCTTGCCGAAGTCGTCGAAGATCGCCTTGGTCGCGGCGATCATCTCGTAGTCGCGGCGGTTGAACAGCTTGCCGAGGAAGTACGCGGCGACGGCGAGCGGGATCGAGACGAGCAGCGAGAGGATCGTGATCCAGCCGACGTCGGCGCCCAGGACGGCCGCGCCGCCGACGATGCCCGGGTGCGGCGGGACGGCGACGTGCACCGCGAGCATGATGCCCGCGATCGGGCAGCCCGAACTTGATCGGGTTGAGCCCGGCGGCCTTGGAGAAGGCGTAGATGATCGGGATCAGGATGATGAACCCGGCGTCGAAGAACACCGGGATCGCCAGGATCGCGGCGGCCGCGGTGAGCGCGATGCCGATCCGCTTCGGGCCCAACCAGCTCGTGAACCGCCCGGCGAGGGCGTCGGCGCCGCCGGAGATCTCGATGATCTTGCCGAGCATGGAGCCGAGCGCGACGAGGACGGCCACGGACCCGAGGGTGCCGCCGACACCGGCGATGATGGCCTGGACGACGCCGAGCTTCTCGGGCTCGTCGCCGCTGGCGGGGATCGTGGTCAGCGGGAGGCCCGCACCGATGCCGACGAGGATCGAGGTCGAGGATGAGGGCGTAGAACGCCTGCATTTTAAACTTGATGATGAGCAGCAGGAGCAGGGCGACGCCCGCAAGCCCGACGAGGATCAGGGCGGGAAGCGGCAGTGTGAATCTCTCATCGGTCAGGCCTTTCCGTTCCGCAGTTCGGGGGCGAGGACGCGGATCGACCGCGGAGTCGTCGAGCGCGCCGAGGCCCTGGGCCTCGCCGAGCAGGAACAGCTGCTCGGCCGCGGCGGCGACCGGCGCGGCCAGGTGCGCGCCTCGCGCGGCCTTGCCGACGATCCCGATGTCCTTCACGAAGATGTCGAGGCGGCTGAGCACTTCGGCGCCGTCCTCGTCGTAGGCCTGGAGCGCGCGCGGGCCGCGGTTGCCGAGCATGAAGGAGTTCGCGGCTCCCGCGGTGAGCGCGCTCGAGGGTGCGTCTCGCGGTCGAGCCCGAGGGCGTCGGCCAGCGCGAGTGCCTCTGCGGCGGCGGCGATGTGGACGCCGCACAGCAGTTGGTTGACGGTCTTGAGGGCCTGGCCGTCGCCGGGGCGGTCGCCCACGATGGTGAGGGTCGAGGCGAGCTGGTCGAGGACGGGCCGGGCCTTGGCGAGCGCGGCGGGTTCGGCGCCCACGACGATGAGGAGGTCGCCTTCGCCGGCGCGGACGGGGCCGCCGGAGAGCGGGGCGTCGACCAGGTGGGCGTCCTGTTCGGAGAGGCGGGCGGCGGTCTCGGCGATGCCGTCGGTGCCCACGGTGCTGGTGAGGACGACGACGGCGCCGGGGGCGAGGTCTGCCGCGATGCCGTCGGAGCCGGCACTGTCGCCGAACAGGAGGGTGTTGAGCTGTTCGCCGGTGCGGACGGCCACGAGGACCGTTCCGGCTCCGGCGACCGCCGCGGCGGCGGAGGCGGCGGGCGTGACGCCGCGGCCTTCGGCGAGGGCGAGGCGGTCCGGGGCGATGTCGAAGCCTCGGACTTCGAAGCGCTCGGCCAGGCGCGAGGCCATGGGGAGGCCCATCGCGCCGAGGCCGATGACAGCGACGTTGCTGTTCACGGTTTTTCCTTCTTTCAATCGGGGACGGTTCAGCCGACGAGCTCGTCGACCACTTGGGCGAGCGAGTCGGTGGCGCCGACGTTGCCCGCGAAGACGATGAAGGGGATGCCGAGCGCCGGGCCGTCTTCGGGCTGCCACAGGGACACGAGGCCCGGGAGCATGGGGCCGATGACGCGGGCGCGGCGGATGCGCAGGGCTTCGGAGGCGGTGTCGGAGGAGGTGATGCCGCCCTTGGCGATCACGAAGCGCGGCGGGGCGAGGGCGAGGACGCGGGCGACGAGTTCGACCACGCCGCTGGAGATCTGGCGGGCGATGGCGAGGCTTTCGTCGCCGTCGCGGCCGGTGAGGAGTTCGCGGGTGGTGTGGACGATGACCGTGCCGTCGTCGAGGGCTTTCGCGACGGCGGCGGCCTGGGAGGCGAGGTGGGTTTCGCGGCGGTCGTCGGTCAGTCGGCGCACGTCGAGTTCGACGGTCGCGGTGTCGGGGCGGGCCTTGCGGAGGGCGTCGAGTTGGGCGGTGGTGAGCGGCACGTGGCTGCCCACGACGACCAGTCCGCCGCGTTCGTTGGCGAAGTCGATGCGGTCGGCGGTGACGGGCTCGGCGATGTCCTGTCCGATGTGGGCGCGGACGTAGGGCGGGCCGACTCGCAGGAGCGCTTGGATGCCTTCGCGTTCGAGGCGGTGCAGGGCGAGGGCGAGGACGCGCATGTCGGTCTCGCCCACGACGTCGACGGCCACGTAGGAGCTGTCGGGAAGGGCGCGAAGGAAGTCGGCGACCGCTGCGGGGCCGGAGCGGATGATGTCGACGGTGAGGGCCGCGACCTCGGCGGCCGGGACGCGCCCGCCGGTCTTCTCCTCGACCCATTCGCGCAGGTCGGAGGAGCGGAAGCCGAAGGTGGCGTCCTGGGCGAAGGGGGTCGCGCCGACGGGCGTGGCCTCGCCGTCGACCACCCAGTAGTGGACGGCGTCGACGGTGATGCGTCCGGCGTCGGGGAAGGCGGGCACGAGGAGGGTGAGGGCGGGGCGGCGTCCGCCGTGCTCGCCGATCGCGGCGGCGAGCACGTCGGTCTCGAGCGGGAAGTGCCCGCGCAGGGTGGAGTCGGAGCGGGAGACGAAGGTGAGGCGCTTGCCGGCCCGATCGGCGGCGGCCAGCGCGGCGGCGACGACCTCGCGGTTGCGTCGAGCGGCGGTGTCGGGGTCGAGGGAGCGGGTGTTGGTGAGGACGTAGACGGCGTTCGCGCCGGTGTTGAAGGCAGCGGTGTGCAAAGCCCAGTCGAGGTCGGGGGCGTCCCAGCGGGTGAGGACGGGGAGTCCGGCGACGGACTGGGTGCCGGTGGGGTCGTCGTCGAGGACCACGAGGACGGAGGCCGGGTCGGTCTCGGCTCGCACGTCGGCGGCCTGGACCGGGACGGGCGCGGGTACGGAGGCGAGCAGCGTCTCGACGTCCACGTGAACTCCTTCGTTCGCTTCAGGCATCGAAGCCGGTGGGTATCAGATATCAGATATCCTGCCTCAGGATTTCGGCATCGTCAACTTCGAGCGAACGGGGAGGGCGCGCTACCGGCGCGAATGCACGTATTCGAGCAGGTCGCCGCGGGTCTGGTCCATGTGGCTGGCCATCGCGTCGCGGGCGGCGAGGCGGTCGCCGGAGGCGATGGCCTCGACGACGGCGGTGTGCTCGGCGATGGCGTGCTCGCGGATGTCGGCGAACGCGCTGGTCTCCGAGCGGGTCTCGGCGAGCATCGCGGTCAGCGGCAGGAGGGCGGCGATGAGGATGCGGTTGTCGGCGGCGCGGAGGACGACGTCGTGGAACTCGAGGTCGGCGGCGACGAACGCGGCCACGTCGGCTTTCGCGTGGGCGGCCCTCATGCGCTCGATGCGGTCGTGCATGGCGTCGATGTCGGTCTGGCTGCGGCGTTCGGCGGCGAGCTGGGCGGCGCCGGTCTCGATCATCATGCGCACTTCGAGCAGTTCGAGCGACGAGCGCTCCCGCTCCCCGCGCTGCGGGCGTGCCGCACCACGGCTTCGAGGCCCGTCCACTGCGCGACGGGGGCGACGCGGTGGCGGCGGCCGGGAACTTGGACGATGACGCCCTGGGCCTGGAGCAGGCGCACGGCCTCGCGGAGCGTGAGCCGGGAGACGTGCAGGTCGTCGGCGAGCACGCCTTCGGGCGGCAGCGGCTCGCCGGGGCGCAGCTTGCCGTCGATGATGGCGTCGAGGACTTGCTCGACCACCTCTTGCGTCCGCGACGCTCGCGCCATCGGCCCTCCTCCGCACGGTTGCCGCCAGCGTAGGTCAATGTCGCCCATCACTTCAGACGAGGTCGCAACTGGACGAGTGGAAGGCCTCCCGGATACCGGTGTTGTATCGGGCACGGCTCGGCGCCGCGCAGCGGCGACCGGTTCGGGTGGCGTTGGGAGACGGGCGTGGCCCCTAGGCGGTGACCTGGCCGGTGGACCAGGCCCAGGCGGCGATCTCGACGCGGTTGCGCACGCCGAGGCGGCGCTGCACGTTCGCGAGGTGGTTCTTGACGGTGCCGGCGCTGATGAACAGCTCCCCCGCGATCTCGGTGTTGGTGCGGCCGCGGGCGACCAGGCGCACCACTTCGAGTTCGCGTTCGCTCAGCGTCTCGCCGGTCGCGGTGGGCGCCTGGGGCGGGATCATCTTGCGCAGGAGCTTGACGGTGATCTGGGGGCTGATGAGGGTCTCGCCGGAGACGGCGGCCCGGATCGCCTCGATCACGAGGTTCGGGCCCGAGCGTTTGAGGAGGTAGCCGCAGGCGCCGTCGCGCAGGGCCGGATAGACGTACTCGTCGAGGTCGAAGGTGGTCACGACGACCACCTTGATCGGTTGGGCCGCTTCGGGTCCGGCGAGTCGGCGGGTCAGTTCGAGGCCGTCCATCACGGGCATCCGGATGTCGGCGAGCACTACATCGGGGCGCAGCAGCTCGGCCTGTGCCAGCGCGCTGCGGCCGTCGGCGGCCTCGGCGACCACGCGCATGTCGGGCTGGGAGTCGATCACCATGCGGAAGGCCTCGCGGATGCCCTCCTGGTCGTCGGCGATGAGGACCCGAATGGTCACAGTGGCGCTCCCTGTTCCTCGATGTGGTTGTCCTGCGATGGCAGTCGCAGTCCGATCCGCCAGCCTGCGGGTTCCCGGGGTCCGGCCTCGAAGCGGCCGCCGAGGCTCTCGGCCCGTTCGGCCATCCCGGCGAGGCCGAGGCCCGAGGAATCGCGGGAGGCCGGTTTCGGCGCGCCGCGGCCGTCGTCCTCGACGGTGAGGCCGAGCATCCCGTCCGTATCGGACAGTTCGATCGACACCGTTGTGGCCGTGGGCGCGTGTCGGCGGATGTTGGTGAGCGCCTCGGTGACGGCCCGGTGGACGACCGCGCCGCTCTCGCGCGGGACCGGACCGTTGAGCCGCAGGTCCAGGACCGCGAATGGGCCGTTGCCTTCGTTGAAGCGCTCGACGAGCGCGGCGAGGTCGTCCACGCCGCCCACCGGGGCGCGGGCCGCTTCGCCCGGGTCGCGCAGGAGCGCGAGGGTCCGGTCCATCGAGCCGAGGGCCCGGACCCCGGCGGTCTCGATGCGCTCCAAGAGCTTTGCGAGGTCGGGCCGGTCGGCGGCGAGGACCATGCGGCCCGCCTGGGCTTGGGCCACGATCTCGCTGATGTCGTGGGCGACGAAGTCGTGCAGGTCGTTGGCGAGGTCGAGGCGCTGTTCGCGCCGGGCGTCGGCGACGGCGCGGCGGCGATCGGCCGCGAGCCGGCGCAGGTAGAGCGCCACGGCGATCGCGATGGCGGCGGGCACCAGCCAGATCGAGGTGCCCGTCAAGAGAAGGGAGCGGTCGCCGGCGAGGTCGAAGCGGTACAGGATCAGGGGGGTCGCGATCGCCGGAACCGCCGCGGCGGCCATCGCGGCGGAGCGGGGCGCCCGCAGGATCGCGAGGAACACCAACGCGGTCAAGGCGACCGCTTCGAGGATCGACCACATCGAGGTGTCGATGTCCTCCGGTACGCCGCTCGTATCGGTCGTGCGGGTCAGCAGGGTTCCGGTGATCGAGGCGGCTCCGGCGGCGAGCACTGCGGCCGGTGCGAAACGCGGCCCGAGCACGAGCAGCGCCACAACCGCGAGACCGCACGTGAGTCCCCCGACGAGGTGGACCGCAGGTTCCGGCGGCATCCACACCGCACTGAACAGGAGCGCGAGCACGCCGATTGCCGCCATCGGAACGCGCGCGCTGCTCATGGAAGCAAGCGTAAGTGGCGCCGGGCGACGCTCTCGTATGCCATTCGGCACATCGAATCCCGCAGACGCGTCGGGAAGGGCCCGTTCGGCACATGGGCGCCACGCGCCCGCCGCCCGAGGATTGAGGCATGACAGAGCAACTGATGAAAACGCAACGGCGCCAAGCGGGTTGGCACCGGTGGATCGGCTACGCGGCCGCCGCCTGGTCGCTCCTCTACGGCGCACTCGGCCTCTACTGGGCGCTCGGTGGCGCGGGCTTCCCGTTCGGCGTCGGCGATGAGGAGATGATGAGCGAACCGGATTTCGCTCTCAAAGCATCGCTGATGGGGCTCTCGACCCCTGAGGTCGCCGGACCGATCATCGCCGCGCTCGGCGTGCTCGGGGCGGCGGCGGGCGTGCTCATGGCCCGGGGGTTTCCCGCCGGAGCGGCCCGGTGGCTGCTCCCGGCGTTCGCGTTGACGATGGCGGTGGGGCTCACCGTGGTCGTCCAGGACTACCGACCGCTGATCATGATCGCCTACACGCCGATCCTGCTGGTGTCGAAGCCGTTCTTCGGGTGGCCCGCAGGCGCCGGTTGGCCGGACCTGTACCAGCCCGAACGGGCCAATCTGCTGTTGCTCCTGCTGGCCGGGGTCGTGTGGGCGCTCACGGCGGTCGCCTACCGCCGCAAGGTCACCGGCGCGTGCGGGCGTTGCGGGCGCGCCGAGGGACGGGGTCCGTCGGTGCTGCAGCAGTGGGGCCGCACGGCCGCGTGGACCGCGTTCGCGATCCCGCTGCTCTACTGCCTCACCCGCTGGGCCTGGGCGTTCGGCTTCAGCCTCGGGATCGACCCGGCGTTCTACCAGGAGGGCCAGGAGACCGGTCTGTGGCTGGCCGGCGCGGCCCTGGCCAGCTTGGGCGGCATCGGCGCGGTGCTCACCCTCGGACTGATCCAGCGGTGGGGCGAAGTGTTCCCGCGCTGGATGATCGGCCTGCGCGGCAAGCGGGTCCCGCCGATGCTCGCGGTCGTCCCGGCGACCCTGGTCGCGGTGCTGGTGACTTCGGCGGGCGGCATGTACGTCAGGGTCGTGATCGCCAGGGGCGGCGTCACGTCGAGCACGTGGGCGCTGGAACTGCCCGAGACCCTGTGGGTGCTGTGGGGCGCGGCCCTCTTCACGGCGGCGATGGCGTACCACCAGAGGCGAGGCGAAACCTGCGGGACCTGCGGCCGAGGAGCAACGGTCGCGGCGACATAGCGATCGCGGCGCGGGGCCTGGAGTCTCCTGTGGAGGATCTGGGCCCAGCCCCGCGCGCGGTCACCCGGCCGGTTCGGCCTCCGCCTTCGCGGCGAGCTTTGCAGTGACTCTGGCTTCCAGCTGCGTCGTGGTCTTCTCGAACGCGGCTTCGAGGTCGACGCCGTAGCGGTCGGCCAGCATCAGCACCGACCACAGGCAGTCGGCGAGTTCGTGTTCGAGCGCTTCACGGCCGCCTGGGTAGGTGCGGACGTTCTCGGCGACCTGCACCTGCTTCACGAGGTCGCCCACGTCGCCGACGAACCCGAGCGCCAGGTCGAGGCCCGACCAGGCCTTCTGGCCGTTGGCTTCGTTGAGCTGGTCGAAGAGGGCGGCCAGTCTGGTCGCCTTCGCTGTCGCCGTTGCGATATCCATGGAGACCATGCTGTCAGAAACCGGGAAACGTCCCCGAGCTGGCGGAGTGCCCCTCCGACTAGAGTCCGGCCAGATCGGCGAGGCGGCGGTGGGACTCGAACAGGTCCTTGCGGTCGAAGGACGAGGTGCCGATGAGGAGTTCGTTCGCCCCGGTGGCCTCGACCAGGTCGGTCAGGCGAGGAGCCACCTCGTCCGCAGTGCCGTAGACCGCGCCCGCCAGCGCCTGTTCGAGGTACTTGGATTCGCGGCTGGTCTTCTCGACCGCCCGGATCTCGGCGGAGGGCCGCAGCGGCGGGAACTCGCCTCTGGTGCGGGACAACGCGGTCGACCAGTGCTCGGGGAGCAGGAGGTCCTCGGCGGCCTCTCGGGTCTCGGCGACCGCGACGGTCTGCGCGACGACGACGTACGGCTCGGACCGCCACGCTGAAGGCCGGAAGCCGCGGCGGTACTCGTCGATCTTGGCGCGCGTTGCCGCGAGCCCCTTGGACGGGGCGATGACCAGGCCTACGCCGTGCCTGGCGGCGTACTCGCCGCCGGAGCCCACCGCCAGGACGAAGGGCTCGGGGCGCAACCCCTCGCCGGGCCGCGCGTGCACGCCCGGGTGGGACCGCTGCTCGCCGGTGAAGTAGCCGAGGAGCTCGGTCAGGAGCTCGTCGAAGTCGTCGGCCTCGTCCAGGTCGTGGCCCAGCGCGGACCGGACGGCGGGGACGAACCCGAGGGTGCGCCCCAGTCCCATGTCGATGCGGCCCTCGAACAGCGACTCGAGGACCCCGAACTGCTCGGCGACCACGAGCGGCCGGTGGTTGGGCAGCATCACGCCGCCGGTGCCGACCCGGATCCGCGAGGTCGCCGCCGCGACCGCGGCCGCCAGCACGGTGGGCGCCGAACCGGCGATCCCGGGCACGCTGTGGTGCTCGGCCACCCAGTAGCGGTGGAAGCCCAGGTCCTCGGCCTGTTTGGCGTTGCCGACGACGTCGCGCAGGGTCTCGGCGGGCGTTTCCCCCTCGGCGATGACCGCGCGGTCGAGCAGCGAGAACCGAAGGGGCTGCGGAGTTCTCATATGCCGCGCAACGCCCGCGCGAGCGCGAATGTTTCACGATCGGCTCCGATCGTGCCCGAGTTCACCGGTCCTGTGGTTTGTACATGGTTTAGGCGAGGCCGAGGTCGCGTCTCGGGTTGCCGACCATGGTCGCGGGGTCGACGATGCGGTCGAAGTCGGCCGCGCTCACGCCGAGCGCGAGGGCGGCGTCGCGCAGCGTTGAGTCCTCTTCATCCGCCTTGTGGGCGATCGCGGTCGCCTTGTCGTAGCCGATGTGCGGGCTCAGCGCGGTCACGAGCATCAGGGAGCGGTCCACGTGCTCGGCGATCTTCGCGCGGTCGAGTTCGGTGCCCTCGACGCTGAATTCCTTGAGCTTCTCGGCGGCGTCGCCGAGGATGCGGGCCGAGTGGAGCACGTTCGCGATGACGACCGGGCGCATCGTGTTGAGCTCGAAGTGCCCCTGCGCGCCCGCGGCGGCGACGATCGAGTCCTCGCCGATCACCTGGAGGCAGACCATGAGCGTCGCCTCCTGCTGGGTCGGGTTCACCTTGCCGGGCATGATCGACGAGCCCGGTTCGTTCGCGGGCAGGCGGAGTTCGGCGAAGCCCGCGCGCGGTCCCGAAGCGAGCCAGCGCATGTCGTTGGCGACCTTCATGAGCGCCACGGCCACGCCGCGCAGGCCCGCGCTGACGGCGACCATGCCGTCCAGGGACGCCTGGGCCGCGAACTTGTTCGGCGCGGTCACGACCGGCAGCCCGGTCAGCTCGGCGAGCTTCGCGGCGACGGCCTCGCCGAAGCCCTCGGGGGCGTTGATCCCGGTGCCGACGGCGGTGCCCCCGGCGGCGAGGCCGCAGATCGCCTGGAGGGAGTCCTCGAGTCGGACGCGCGCGTCGCGCAGCTGGGCGGCCCAGCCGGACCACTCCTGGCCGACGGTGAGCGGCGTGGCGTCCTGGAGGTGGGTGCGGCCGATCTTGACGACGTCGACCCACTGCTCTGCTTTGGACCGGATCGCCGTGGTCAGCGCGTCCAGTTGCGGCAGTGTGCGGTCGCGCATCGCCAGGAGCGTGGCGAGGTGCATCGCGGTGGGGAAGCTGTCGTTCGAGGACTGGCTCAGGTTGACGTGGTCGTTGGGGTGGACCGGGGTCTTCGTGCCGAGGCTCGCCGCCGAGGAGCTGGTTGGCGCGGTTGGCGATGACCTCGTTGACGTTCATGTTGGTCTGGGTGCCCGAGCCGGTCTGCCAGACCGAGAGCGGGAACTCGTCGTCGAGGTCGCCGGCGACGACCTCGCTCGCGGCGGCGACGATGGCCTCGGCGAGCAGCGGGTCGAGCAGGCCGAAGGAGGCGTTCACGAGCGCCGCGGCCTTCTTGAAGCGGCCGAAGGCGCGGTAGACCGCGGCGGGCATGCGGTCCTCGCCGATCGCGAAGTGGTGCAGGGACCGCTGGGTCTGCGCGCCCCAGTAGTGCTCGGCGGGGACCTCGATCGGGCCCATCGAGTCGGTCTCGACCCGGGTCCCGGTCGCGCCCGTGCCGACCGGCACCGACCGCATCCGGTACTCCTCGTTCGCCATCGGATTCGTCTCCCGTCCTCGGTGCCCTTTCGGCCCAGGATTCCACGATTCCGGCGATACCGCCAAGGAGTCCGGGTTCGGTGGACGCCGCGCGTTCGGCGGACCATGCTTGGCATGGGACCGAAGGAGGATCCGCATGAGCGTGGACGTGACCGATGTGCCGGACCGGGGCCGCTACGAGGCGCATCTCGACGGCGGCCTGGTCGGCTTCGCCGAGTACGTGCGCCGCGAAGGGATCATCACGTTCACCCACACTGTGGTCTTCACCTGGGCGCAGGGCAAGGGCATCGCCTCGGCGCTGGTGCGGGACTCGCTCGACGAGGCCCGCGCGAAGGGCGAGCGGGTGCGGCCGCTGTGCCCCTACTACGCGGGCTGGATCGAGCGGCACCCCGAGTACCAGGACCTGGTCGTCGAGGGCCGCTCGGTCAAGCGTCCGTTAGTCGGTGTGCGGCAGGCGCTTGGCGGGGATCACGCCGAGGCGCCCGGCCTGGTAGTCCTCGAAGGCCTGCACGAGTTCGGCGCGGGTGTTCATCACGAACGGACCGTAGTGCGCGACCGGTTCGCGGATCGGGCGCCCGCCCATCACGTAGAGCTCGAGTTTCGGTGTGCGCGAGTCCTGCACGGGAGCCGCGGCGAAGCGGATCGCGTCGCCGGGGCCGAAGACGGCCGTTCGGCCCATCTGGAACGGGCGCCGGTCGGCGCCGACGGTGCCCGCGCCGGCCAGGGCGTAGACGATCGCGTTGTACTCCGGGTGCCACGGCAGGTCCACTTGTGCGCCGGCCTCGACGGTGATGTGCGCCAAGGTGATCGGCGTGTAGGTGGAGCCCGGTCCGGCGTGTCCGGCGATGTCGCCCGCGATGATGCGCACGAGTGATCCGCCGTCCGGCGTGGTCACCAGGGCGGCCTCGCCGCCGCGGATGTCCTGGTAGCGGGGCGGCACGAACTTCTGGGCCCGCGGCAGGTTGACCCACAGCTGGGTGGCGTGGACGACGCCGCCGCTCATGACGAAGCTCTCCGGCGGCATCTCGTTGTGGAGGATGCCGGCACCGGCGGTCATCCACTGCGTGTCGCCGTCGGTGATCCGGCCGCCGCCGCCGTTGGAGTCCTCGTGCTCGATGACGCCGTCCATGACGTAGCTGACGGTCTCGAAACCGCGGTGCGGGTGCCAGGGCGCGCCGGTGGGCTCGCCCGGGGCGAGGTCGACCTCGCCCATGTGGTCGAAGTGCACGAACGGGTCGAGCTCGTTCATCGGGATCCCCGCGAAGCCGCGGCGGACCTGGAAGCCCTCGCCTTCCATGCCGAGCGGCGCGGTGGTGAGCCGCCGCACTTCACGGAAGCGGGTCTGGGCGGGGTCCGGCAGCGGCAGGCGGGGCAGGACGAGGACGTCTTCGACGGTGACGGCGGGCATGGCGGTGCCTCTTCTCTCGGATTCGCGCTAGTTGAACGGGTAGGGGCCGAAGCGGCCGATCGCCACGGCGGCGGCGAGGACCAGGAGCACGACGTTCATGCCGATGGCCTGGGTCTCGCCCCGGCGGCCGTGGGTGATGACCGCGCCGACCATGACGAGTGCGAGGCCGGTCGCGGCGAGCGGCACGAGCACCGTGGCGGCGGCGAAGACGGCGGGCAGGATCAGGCCGAGCGCGCCGAGCACTTCGAGGGCGCCGATGGTCTTGATCAGGCCGGGCGAGAAGTCCTCGGCCCAGGCCATGTTCGGCGAGGCGGTGAGCTTGGCCTTCGGCTGGGCCAGCTTGGTGGCCCCGGCGAAGAGGAAGAACGCGGCGAGCAGGCCTGCGAGGATCCAGAGGACGATGTTCATGGTGCGGTTTCCCATCGGAAAATGACTATATGACTCGTCATCTACTTCCGATCGGCTGTATATGACGCATCATCTGCTTCACCGCGAACTGTAGCTCGGGATAGATGATGTGTCAACCACCGGGTGTCAGTCGACGGCCTCGTCGTCGGTGTACGGCAGTCCCACGTAGTTCTCGGCGAGGACCGTGGCCTGGGCGCGCGAGGCGACCACGGCTTCGCGCCCGGCGCGCTGGAGGCGGCGGTCGTACGGCCCGGCGCCGGGGAAGGCGTGCAGGAGGTCGGTCATCCACCAGGAGAAGTGCTGCACGCGCCAGACGCGGCGCAGGCAGGTCGCGGTGTAGCGGTCGAGGAGGTCCTCGCTGCCGTCGGCGTAGTACGCACTGATCGCCCGCGCGAGGACCCGCACGTCGGCCACGGCCAGGTTGAGGCCCTTCGCGCCGGTCGGCGGCACGATGTGGGCGGCGTCGCCGGCGAGGAAGAGCCTGCCGAAGCGCATGGGTTCGGCCACGAAGGAGCGCAGCGAGGCCACGTCGACGGCGGTGATCGGGCCGGTGTCGAGCGTGAAGCCCGGGACGGTCTCGTGGCGGGCCTTGAGCTCGGCCCAGATCGCCTCGTGGGTCCAGTCCTCGGGCCGGGTCTCCGGGGGGACCTGGAGGTAGAAGCGGCTCACGGTGTCGCTGCGCATGCTGTGCAGGGAGAAGCCGCGTTCCGAAGCGGCGTAGACGAGTTCGGGCGACGAGGGGTGCACGTCGGCGAGGATGCCGAGCCACGCGAACGGGTAGGTCCGCTCGAAGACCTGCATGGCGCCCGCGGGCACCGCCTGGCGGGAGATGCCGTGGAAGCCGTCGCATCCGGCGATGAAGTCGCAGTCGAGGCGCTCGCCGCCGAAGGTGAGGTGGGGGCGGTCGCCGAAGTCGCCGATCGCGATGTCCTCGACACCGAAGCGGAGGTCCACGCCCGCTTCGAGGTTCGCCTTGATGAGGTCCTTGACGACCTCCTGCTGTCCGTAGACGGTGATGCCGCGGCCGGGCACGAGGTCTTCGAAGCCGATGCGGTGGTCCGCGCCGCCGAAGCGCAGTTCGATGCCGTGGTGGACCCGGCCTTCGGCCGCGAGCCGCTCCCCCACGCCCGCCTGGGTCAGGGTGTCCACGGTGCCCTGTTCGAGCACGCCCGCGCGGACCCGCTGCTCGCAGTGTTCGCGGCTGCGGCGCTCCAGGACCACGGTCTCGATGCCGCGGCGCTGCAGCAGCCGGGCCAGGAGGAGCCCGGCGGGCCCGGCGCCGATCACGGCGACGCTGGTGCGCATGTCAGACTCGCCTCCCTTGGGCCGGTTCGCGTTCGGCGGCCTGGATCTCGCCCTGGACGCGCCCGTCGAAGCGGCGGGCCTCCCAGGTGTCGGTCTCGATCAGGGCCATCGTCGCTGATGCTCCTTCGGGGTGGCGCCGGTGCGGCGCTGCATGTCGTCGGGCATTCACATGAGGGATTGAATGTTCGCTGAGTGAACACTTGTACCGTCAATAAATCACGCCGGTACCGCGATGTCAAGGCCAGATTGACGCCGATGAACTGGTGGTATCGCCGAACTTGAATACTCGTTTGTTCGTGTAGTATCGTTCCGTTCGTATATCGAACATTCTTGGAGCCTGCAATGGAGGTGGTCCATGGCCCGCTCGGCCACCCTCGGCGAGGCCGTCGAGGCCGCGGTCCGCGACGGCGACAGCATCGCGATGGAGGGGTTCACCCATCTCATCCCCCACGCCGCCGCCCATGAGGTGATCCGCCAGGGCCGCAAGGACCTCACGCTCATCCGCATGACCCCGGACGTCATCTACGACCAGCTCATCGGCGCCGGGTGCGCGGCGAAGCTGGTGTTCTCCTGGGGCGGCAATCCCGGTGTCGGTTCGCTGCACCGGTTCCGCGACGCGGTCGAGCACGACTGGCCGCGGCCGCTGGAGATCGAGGAGCATTCCCATGCGGGCCTGGTGAACCGCTACGTCGCCGGGGCCTCGGGGCTGCCGTTCGCGGTGCTGCGCGGCTACCTCGGCACCGATCTGGCGAAGGTCACCGACTCGATCGCGCCCATCGAATGCCCGTTCACCGGGGAGCGGCTCACGGCCGTCTCGGCGCTCAATCCCGATGTGGCCGTGATCCACGCCCAGCGCGCCGACCGCGCGGGGAACGTGCAGTTGTGGGGCATCGTGGGCGCGCAGAAGGAGGCGGTGCTCGCCGCGGAGCGCGCGATCGTCACCGTCGAAGAGGTCGTGGACGAACTCGAGCCCCGTCCGGGTGCGATCCTGTTGCCGCACTGGACGATCGACTGGGTGTGCGAGGTCCAGTCGGGGGCGGCGCCGTCGTACGCGGCCGGGTACACCGAACGCGACAACGCGTTCTACCGGGACTGGGACGCCGTCAGCCGCGACCGGGACCGGTTCACCGCGTGGATCGACGCCAACGTCTTCGGGAGCGGCCGTGCATGACTTCGATGCCGACGAGATGATGACCGTG
The DNA here is from genome assembly GCA_963740955.1 of uncultured Actinomycetota bacterium. Lineage (GTDB taxonomy): Bacteria > Actinomycetota > Actinomycetes > Mycobacteriales > Micromonosporaceae > Glycomyces. Next base: position 102,158 of record CAVUGC010000017.1, on the reverse strand, counting down.
GCCGCCTCGCGGCGGCTCCGCGGGCGCCGCACCTGCTTCGTGGGGATCGGCCTGCCGTCGCTGGCCGCGAACCTCGCGCGCGCCACCTGGGCGCCCGAGATCGTGCTGGTCTACGAGTCGGGCACGATCGGGTCGAAGCCGCCGCGCCCGCCGCTGTCCATCGGGGACGGCGTGCTCGCCGAGACCGCCGACGCCGTGGTCTCCAGCGCCGAGATCTTCAACTACTGGCTCCAGCCCGGCCGCATCGACGTGGGCTTTCTCGGTGCGGCCCAACTCGACCGGTACGCCAACATCAACACAACGGTCATCGGCGACTACCGCCGCCCCAAGGTGCGCCTGCCCGGTGCGGGCGGCGCCCCGGAGATCGCCGCCTCGTGCGGCGAGACCGTGATCGTCGTGCGCCACTCCACGAGGGTCTTCGTGGACCGGCTCGACTTCACCACTTCGGTCGGCCACGGCGACGGGCCCGGCGCGCGCGATCGCCTGGGTCTGCGCGGCGCGGGGCCCACCGCGGTCATCACCGATCTGGGCATACTCGAACCCGACCCCGTGAGCCGCGAACTCACGCTCACCAGCGTCCACCCGGGCGTCGACACCGAGCGGGTGCTGGAGGCGACCGGCTGGCCGCTGCAGATCGCCGTGGACCTGGAGGCCACCGCCGCCCCGACCGAGACCGAACTGACCGCGCTGCGCCGCCTGACCGCATGAACCGTTCCACCGCCTGAGGAGGCGCGATGCGAATCCCCTACCGCCGGGACGGGCTGGAGGCCCACCCCGACCGCGACTGGCCCGCCTACAAGTCGACGGCCCTGCGGCACCCGAAGCAGCCGCTCGTGCGCCTCAACGACCCCGAGACCGAACTGACGCGGCCGTTCCTCGGTTCGGGACCGATCGGCCCGCTCGACGACGACCTCACCGCCCAGCACCCCGGAGAGCCGATCGGCGAACGGATCGTCCTCACCGGGCAGGTGCGCGACGGCAACCGCGCGCCGCTCGCCGGGCAGCTCGTGGAGATCTGGCAGGCCAACGCGGCCGGCCGCTACGCCCAGGCCGAGGACGCCCACCCCGCCCCGCTCGACCCCAACTTCTCCGGCGTGGGCCGCTGCCTCACCGACGGCGAGGGCCGCTACCGGTTCACGACGATCAAACCCGGGCCGTATCCGTGGCGCAACCACGACAAGGCCTGGCGGCCCGCGCACATCCACTTCTCGCTGTTCGGCACCGCGTTCGTCTCCCGCCTGATCACGCAGATGTACTTCCCGGGCGACCCGCTCTTCCCGTACGACCCGGTCATGAAATCGGTGACGGACGAGGAGGTCCGCCGGCGCCTGGTCGCCGACTTCGACCTCAATGCGACCGTGGCCGAGTGGGCCACGGGTTACCGTTGGGACATCGTGCTGCGCGGCCCCGAGCCGACGCTCTTCGAGACTGATCTCTCTAACGACGCGGACGGCTGATGGACGCACAGGACCTCACTCCGGCCCAGACCGTGGGCCCGTTCTACGGGTTCGCGCTGCCGTACCCAGGTGGCGCTCAGATCGTCGAAGGCGGAGACCTGCGAGTCCACGGCTCGGTGTACGACGGCGCGGGCGAACTCGTCCCCGACGCGCTGATCGAAGTGCTGCAAGCCGACCCGAACGGCCGGTTCAGTGAGGGATTCGAAGGCTTCGGGCGCTGCTCGACCTCCCCGGACGGGCGCTTCGCCTTCACCACCGTCAAACCCGGACCGCTCGCGCCGGGCCGCGCCCCGCACCTGAGCTTCATCGTCCACGCCCGGGGCCTGCTGCTGCACCTGCACACCCGCATGTACTTCCCGAATGAAGCCGCGAACGACACCGACCCGATGCTCAACGCGGTGCCCGTGGACCGGCGGCACACCCTCATCGGCGAGGCGACCGAACACGGCATCCGCTTCGACATCCGGATGCAAGGCGCGGAGGAGACGGTCTTCTTTGACATCTGAGCTGTTCGGGACCGTGTTCGCGCGCGGCGCCGCCGCGGGCGCGGTGTCGGACGAAGCCTGGTTGCGGGCGATGCTGCGAGCCGAAGCGGCGCTTGCGGAAGCGGCCGCCGAGATGGGCGCCGTGAGCGAGGAGGCGGCCGCGAACGTGGCCGCGGCCGCCGACCCGGGCCGCTTCGACCTGGCGGCGGTCGCGGCCTCGGCGGCACGGATCGGGAACCCGGTGGCGGGCATCGTGGACCGGCTGCGGGAACTCGTTCCCGAAGCGCACCGACCGGTCGTCCACTACGGCGCCACGAGCCAGGACATCCTGGACACGGCCATGATGCTGGTCGCCAAGGACGCGGTGGCGGCCATCCGCCGAGAACTCCGCGAATGCGCCGCCGCGGCCCTGGAAGCCGCGACCGGCCTCGACGAGAGCCCGCCCATGTGGGGCCGCACGCTCCTCCAACGGGCCGAGCCCATCAGCTTCGGCGATCTGGTCCTGATGTGGGAACGCGGACTCACCGCGGCCGAGCAGGCGCTCGGCGCGCTGCGCTTCCCCGCGTCGCTCGCGGGACCGGTGGGCGTCTCCTGGGGCAAGCCCGGCCTCCGGCCACGACCCGGTCCCGAGACACCCGCCGCAGAACCGGGCCCGGAAGACCCGCTCGCGGGCATAGAAACCACGCTCGAACAGCGCCCCGAGCGGGCGATGGGACTGCGCGAACGGTACGCCGCCCGGCTCGACCTCGACACCGCACCGGGATCCTGGCACACCAACCGCGGCCCGGTGGTGCGCATCGGCGCCGCCGCAGCCGAAGCCGCCGGCTCCTGCGCCAAAGTAGCGGTCGACATCATCCTCTTGAGCCAGAACGAGATCGGCGAAGTCGGCGAAGCCCGCGGCGGCGGCTCCACCTCCATGCCGCACAAGCACAACCCGGTCGCGGCCACCGCCGCCCGCGCGTGCGCGGCCCGCACACCCGGCCTCGTCGCGACCCTCTACGCGGCCATGCCGCAAGAACTCCAGCGCTCCCCCGGCCTGTGGCACAGCGAATGGGAGACCCTCTCGGACCTCCTGCGCCTCACCGGCTCCGCCGCCGCGTGGCTCCGCGAATCCCTCGAAGGACTTCGGGTACACCCCGAGGCCATGCGCCGCAACCTCGAAGGAGCGCCCGAATGATCCCCCACCACAGCGTCGACGGCCCACCGCAAGCCGAAGCCGTCGTCTTCTCGAACTCCCTCGGCACCACCATGGACATGTGGCGGCCCCAGGTCGAGGCGTTCAACGACCGCTTCCGCCTGATCCGCTACGACACCCGCGGCCACGGCCACACCGGGATCGGCAAACCCGGCTTCGACATCGACGACCTCGCCGAAGACATCGCAGACCTGCTGAACCACTTGAAGATCGAACGCGCCCACCTCGTCGGCGTCTCACTCGGCGGCGCCACCGCCGCCGCCTTCGCCGCCCGCCACCCCGACCGCACCGCACGCCTCGCGCTCCTGTGCACCGCCGCGACGATCGCCACTCCCGCATACTGGGCCGACCGCGAGGAGCACGTCCACACGGCCGGCCTCGCATGGCTCGCCGAAGGCGCGATGGACCGCTGGTTCACCGACCGGTTCCGCATCGACCACCCCGAGACGGCCGAACGATTCCGCCACGACTTCGCCCACTGCGACCCGAAAGGCTACGCGGCCTGCTGCCGGGCCCTCGCCAAAATGGACCTCCACGACCGCCTCCCGGCCATCGCCGCGCCCACCCTCGCCGCCTACGGCGAACTCGACGAGATCACCACCGCCGCTGACGCCGCCGCACTCCAAGCGGTCATCCCCGACTGCCGGACCGCCGAGATCAAGGGCGCCAAGCACCTCGCCGCCACCGAAAAGGCCGCCATGGTGAACGCCCTCCTCCTCGAACACCTCGAGAACTGAAAGGCTCCCCGATGCCCGAGAACGAGACCAGCACGGGCGAACGCACCCGCCGCGCCGTGCTCGGCGACGCCCACGTCGACCGCACCGAGGCCGCCCGCACCGACTTCGACCGCGACTTCGGCGACTTCATCACCGAATACGCCTGGGGCGGCGTCTGGTCCAGGCCCGGCCTCGAGCGCCGCACCCGCAGGCTCCTCACCCTCGCCGTCCTGTGCGCGCAGGGCAACGAAGAGGAATTCACGATGCACGTGAAGGCCGCACTCGCTGACGGGGTGCCGCCGGAGGAGCTGAAAGAAGTCCTGCTCCACACCGCGATCTACGCCGGTCTCCCACGGGCGAACCGGGCGTTCGCGCTGGCCCGCGAGGTCCTCTCGGGCGAAGGATAGGGTGTCGCCATGCGAAGCGAGGGGCAAGAGCGCGACGAAGCGTCCAAGGAGGAGGCTCCGGAGGCCGTCGCGGGGCGGAGCTCCGAATACGTGCAGACGCTGGCGCGCGGCCTGGCGGTGATCCGGGCGTTCAGCGCGGAGCACGCGAACCTCACGTTGAGCGAGGTCGCCAAGGAGACCGGGCTGACCCGGGCCGCGGCGCGCCGGTTCCTGCTGACCTTGATGGAACTGGGGTACGTGCGCACCGACGGCAAGTACTTCGCTTTGACGCCGCGGGTGCTGGAGCTGGGCTTCGCGTACCTGTCGGGCCAGGGCATCCCGGATGTGGCCCAACCGCATCTGGAGCGGCTCGTCGCCGAGGTGCGGGAGTCGGCTTCGGTCGCGGTGCTGGACGAGACCGACGTGGTGTACGTGGCGCGGGTCGCGACCTCGCGGATCATGCGCGTCTCGATCAACATCGGCACGCGGTTCCCGGCGACGGCGACCTCGATGGGCAGGGTGCTGCTGGCCGGCATCGCACCGGAGAAGCTCGACGTCCTGTTGAAAGGCCTCGAGCTGGAGGCGCTGACCCCGCACACCATCACCGAGATGAAGCGGCTGCGGGCCGAGCTGGACAAGGTGCGCGCCCAAGGCTGGGCCTTCGTGGACCAGGAGCTGGAGGAGGGCCTGCGGTCGATCGCAGTGCCGATCCGCGACATGCACGGCACGACGCTGGCGGCCTTGAACCTCTCCTCGACCACCAGCCGGACCACGCTCGCATCGGCGAGACGCGACCTCTTGCCGCAGCTGCTGGCGACGGCGGCGAGAATCGAGGCCGACCTGGCCGCGGCGGGCCCGTACGCGTACATGTCCGGCGTCTGAGCAGCGGAGCGCCGAAGTCCCGGCACGGCGGCTCGGATCCTCGGTCCTTCGGTCGGGTCCGGCCCGAAGTCAGCGACCTGATTTCATGCGCAACTGCGCTTGGACGGTCTTCGTCATCTGCGCCACGACCAGCGCATAGGAGTCGCCCACCAGCTCTGCGACCAATTGCTCGGTGATGTCCTCGCCCGCGCCGATGGAGATCCAGTGGCGCTTGTTCATGTGGTAGCCGGGCGTGATCGACTCGTGGGCCTGCCGGAGCGCGGTCCCGTCGGCCGGATCGCACTTGAGGGTGACGATCGGCAGCCCCGGAACCTCGGTGGTCAGCATGAAGACCTTCCCGCGCACTTTGTAGACCTCATAGTCCGGTCCGAACGGTTCCGACACCGAGGCATCAGGCAGCGCAAGTGCCGTGTCGGAGGCCGTCCGCTGGATCTTCTCGCCGTCCATCTCGCCTCTCGTTCGCTCATGGCGCCCTCGGCCGCTTCGGTGCCTCGTCGGGACGCGGATTTCCGCGCCGCCCCTGAGGGGAGCGCGGTGCCAATGGTGCCAGAGGGCACCGACAACACAGGCGAATGCCCGGTGCTCGACGCTTCCCCTCAGCATCCCTCCAGGACCATCGCGATGCCTTGGCCCACACCGATGCACAGTGCGGCCAAGCCGTATCCGCCGGTGCGGTGCAGCCGCCACGCCAAGGTCCCGACCAGCCTCGCGCCCGAGCAGCCCAGCGGGTGCCCCAGTGCGATCGCGCCGCCGTCGGGGTTCACCAGCGCGGGGTCCAGGTCGGGCCACTGCGTCAGGCAGGCCAGGCTCTGCGCCGCGAACGCCTCGTTGAGTTCCACCGTGGTCAGATCGCCCCAGCCGATGCCCGCTCGCCGCAGGGCTTCCTGCGCGGCCCCGACCGGGCCGAGGCCGTACAGCCGCGGTTCGATCCCCACCACGGCCCGGGAGACGATCCGCGCGAGCGGGCGGCCGCTCCGTTCGGCGGCGGCCTCGCCGCCGATGAGCAGCGCGGCGGCCCCGTCGCTGAGCGGACTGCTGTTCCCCGCGGTGACGCTGCCGCCGTCGCGGAACACCGGTCGCAGCCCGGCGAGCTTCTCGACCGTGGTGCCTTCGCGGATGCATTCGTCGCGGGCGAGTTCCTTGAGCGGCATGACTTCCGCGTCGAAGCGCCCCGCTTCCCAAGCCTCACCGGCCAACCGGTGGCTCCGGGCCGCGAAGGCGTCCTGCGCCCCGCGGTCGATGCCGTCCCGTTCGGCCAGGATCTCGGCGCCCTCACCCAGGGCGACGGTCCATTCAGGTCGCATCGCCGGGTTCACCAGCCGCCATCCGAGCGCCGTGTCGGCGAGCTCGAGCCCGCCGCGCGGGTACGGCCGCTCGGTCTTCGGCAGCACCCACGGCGCGCGGCTCATCGACTCGACGCCGCCCGCGAGCACCACGCCCGCGTCGCCGGTCTCGATCGCCCGCGCGGCCTGCACGACCGCCTCGAGCCCGGACCCGCACAGCCGGTTCACCGTCGCGCCCGGCACCGAAGTCGGCAAGCCCGCCAACAGGACCGCCATCCGGGCGACATCGCGGTTCTCCTCCCCGGCGCCGTTCGCGTTCCCGAACACGACGTCGTCCAGGTCGGCCGGGTCGAGCCACGCCGCCCGCTCACAGGCCGCCCCGACCACGGCCGCCGCCAGGTCGTCGGGCCGCACCGAGGCCAGCGCGCCGCCGTATCGCCCGACGGGGGTGCGGACGGCGTCGAGGATGAAGCTGCCGGACATGGCGTCCTCCTGTTGTTCGTTCAGTGAACAGAAGTTCTCTGAACGAACACTACCGAACGGGCATTGCCGCCGCCACCGTCCTCCACACCATTCGCGGGCCCCAGTCGGCCGAAGACGCCGAGCGGGGCCGGGGATCTCCCCGGCCCCGCTCGGCACTGCTTTCAATTGCGCCCCACAAGGGCGGAGCTGCCAGGTCAGGCGTCCGCGCCCAGGCGGTAGTGGACGCCGGTCAGTTCCTCCGAGAGCGTCCACAGCTTCGCGGCGGTCTCCAGATCCTTGGCTTCGGGGATCGTGTCGACAACGACGGGGTGGCCCTTGCGCTCCCTCTTGCCGGCAGGGCCGTAGTACTGCCCGCCCTGTGCCCCCGGGTCGACGGCGGCCCGCAGCTGGGGCAGCGCGCCCTCGGCCTGCGACTGGGTGAACAGCGGCAGGATGACCGTCGCCGCGAACCGGGTCCACACGGTCATGCCGTTGGAGACGAGCCGGGTCGCCGAGAAGCCCGGGTGCGCCAGCAGGCTCCGCACGGGGCTCCCGGCGGCGCGGAGCCGCCGGTCGAGTTCGAGGCCGAACACCGCGTTGGCGAACTTCGACTGCCCGTAGAACGCGAACGGGCTGTAGTCCCGCTCGCCGGTGAGGTCCTCGAAGTGGATGCGCCCCTGCCCGTGCGCCAGCGAGGACACGGTGACCACGCGGGGATCGCGACCCGCTTCGAGCAGGCCCATGAGGCGCCCTGTGAGCGCGAAGTGGCCGAGGTGGTTGGTGGCGAACTGGCGCTCGTGGCCCTGCGGGCTCAGCGAACGCGGCGGCGCCATCACGCCGGCGTTGTTCATGAGGAGGTCGAGACGGCCGCGGTCGGCCGTCAGGCCATCGGCGAAGGCGGTCACCGAGTCGAGGTCCTCCAGGTCGAGCGACCGCACCTCGAGGTTCGCGCGCGGGAACTCGGCGCGGATCGCGTCGGCCGCCTGGCGGCCCTTGGCCGCGGAACGGCTGGTCATGATCACGTGCGCGCCCCGCCCGGCCAGCGCCCGGGCCGATTCGAAGCCGAGGCCGCTGTTGGCGCCGGTGACGAGGGCGGTGCGCCCGGTCTGGTCGGGAATCTCGGCGGCGGTCCACTGCTTGGTGCTCATGGGGTCCCTCCTGGAACTGGTCCGTTTCGCCGTCGGGCGTCGAGCCCGGCCGCGCTATGCTGAACATAAGTTCACCTTAATCATGAACCATGATTCAGCTTATTGCAAACCGCATGGCGCACACCACTTGAAGTGATGCCATACGATGCGGTTCGAAAACGAGAGGGAGGCACGATGGCCGCGGAACGCCCGCTGCGCGCCGACGCCGCGCGCAACCGCTCCAAGATCCTGGAGGCCGCCGACCGCCAGATCATCCTCCACGGCCCCGAGGTCCGCATGGAGGCCATCGCCGAAGACGCCGGCGTCGCCGTCGGCACCCTCTACCGGCACTTCCCCACCAAGGACGCCCTGGTCGGCGCCGTCGTCGAAGCCCACCTCGAACGCATCATGACCGAAGTCGAGGCCGCCGCCGACCGCATCGAAGCGGGCGCCGACGCCCTCGACGAGTTCAAGCGCTTCCTCCTCGGCACGTTCGAACTCGCCGCGAGCGACAAGGCCGCCAAAGCCGCCGCCCAGGTACTCGGCGCACGCTACGACATCGCCGGCCCCCTCGAACGCGGCGCCGCGGCCATGGAACGCATCATCGAGGCGGGTCGGCAGTCCGGACGCCTGCGGCCCGACCTCGTCGTAGAGGACTTCTACCTCCTGTTCGCGACCATCCCGGCCGACCAGCCCGCCAAGGCCCGCGAGCGCTGGCTGGAGCTGGTCCTCACCGGGGTGGCGGCCGAGGCTACGCGGTCGAGCAGGGCAGGACGATAGCCGAAGGGTGCTCCGGGTCGTGGTGGACCTCCTGGTCGGCGGCCCGCAGCTCGACGGCGGTGGCGATGGGTTCGCCGGTGCCGTGGTTGCGGGCGTAGCGCGGGAAGGCGCCGCTGGAGACCTGAACCCGGATGCGATGGCCGCGCTTGAACCGGTAGGCCGTGGGCCACAGGTGCACTTCCGCGCGGGTGAGCTCGTCGGCTCCGGCGAGGCGGGTGAGGCCGTCGCAGACGTTCCACGAGGTGCCGTCCTCGTCCACGTCGCAGAGGCGCACGAACACGTCGGCGTACGGCAGGCTCGACTTGAACCAGATCTCGGCGCTCACTTCGCCGACGACCTCGATATCGGCGTCGAGCGGCGCGGTGGTGTACGTGAGCACGTCCGGCCGTGATTCGAGCGCGCGATTGTCTTCGCGCCCACCGTGGGCGATGCTGATGCCGCCGGCCGCGGGGGTCGGGTCGGCGGGGTCGTAGCGGTACCGGGCGGGCGCGCTCTCCGAGGGTGCCCCGGTGGCAAGTCCGCCTTCGGCGCGGAGGTGGAACCGGCGCGGTTCGTATCCGGGCGGGGGCCAGGAGGGGAAGTCGCGCCAGGCGTCCTCTCCCATCACGAAGAGCCGCACGGGGGCCCGCTCGGGCGGCGCCTCGCCGCGGGCGTGCGCGAGCCCGAACTCCAGGGCCTCCAGCATGCTGGCGTTGTTGAACTCGGCGTGGGTCCACGGCCCGACGGTCAGGCGCGCGCTCTTCCCCTCTTGTTGCAGGACTTTGAAGTCGCGCAGTTGACCGGGCAGGAAGATGTCGTACCAGCCGCCGATGGAACTCACGGGAGCCGACACCTTGGCGACGCGGCCCCGATGGTCCATCCGGGCCCAGAACTCGTCGTCCGCGTCGTGCGCGAAGATGTCCTGAATGTACTGCGAGCGTTCCCCGGTGGCCTGCGCATCGGCGCCGCCGAGCGGGAGGGTCCGCAGCGCGAGTTCGGTTCTCCGGTTCTGGGAACGCTGGCGCAGCAACGGAAACGAGCGTTCCTGGGTGCCGACCATGACACCCCAGCCGAAGGGCACCTCCAGCGAGTAGCCGTCCTTGCGCAGGAACTCCAGCGTGAGAGCGGACTCGCTCACCTGCGGGATGAGGGCCTTGACCTGCGGCGGCAGCTCGTCCGCGACCGCCCATTGCACGAAGCCCATGTAGCTGGGGCCCCACAGCACCATCGCCTCGCCGAACCAGGGCCGGCCGATGACCCAGTCGAGGGTGTCGAGGCCGTCTTCGCGTTCCTGGCGCAGCGGATCGAACTCGCCGCCGGAACCGAAGCCGCCGCGGGTGCTCTGGATGAGCACCTGGAATCCGCGTTCGGCGAACGGCGTGGCCATGGACTTGCCGAACATTCCGGCCCGGCCGTAGGGGGTGCGGATCAGCATGGTCGGCAGGCCTTCGGCGCCGGTGCGGGGCGCCCAGCGGTCGGCGAGGAGCACCGCGCCGTCGCGCATCGGCACGCGCAGATTCCGGTCCACGGCGAGGTCGCGGGTGATCGGCGGCGGTAGTTCCAGTTTGCGTTCGATCATGCGGCTCAAGAGTTTCAACGGATGCGCTCCTCGGGGTCGATGGCGGCCAAGGCGGACATCGCCCGGAGGAACCGGTCCGCGAAAGCCTCGGGGTCGAGCGGGTCGTCGGCTTCGACGATCCAGGTGTTGTAGAAGGCGGCCGCGCCGCCCGTGATGAACCCCGCGAGGTCGTCGGCCGTCTGCGCGGCCAAGTCCTCGCCGAAGCGGCGCTCGACGCTCTTGCGGTTGAGCGGCAGGAAGCGGCCGGCCAGTTCGCGGTTCAGGGCGTACGCGCTGGGGCCGGTGATCATCGCCCGGTAGAAGGCCCGATGCTCGGCGAAGTGCCGGGCCATCACGAGCACGCGGTCCCGGGCGCTCGCGTCGGCGGACTCGTCGGCGACCGAAGGCAGCAGCTCGCGCTCCACCAGATCGAGCGCGGCCGCGAGCAGCAGCGTGTCGCGGTCACCGAAGTGCTGGTAGAGGACCTGGCGGCTGACGTCGGCGGCCTCGGCGATGTCCGCGACCGGCACGGCCGTCGTGGCGCGCTCGGACACCAGGTCGATCGCGGCCCGCATGAGCGCGGCGCGCGACCGCCGCACCCGGCGGTCCACCGGCGGCGCGTTCGTCGTTCCAAGGTCCATCCACGGATCGTAGACGCTTGTCAGTAAAACAACAAGTGTTCGCTAACGGGTTCCGATCGAGCCGATACCGGAGCAATTACATCGTGATCGATATATATCTTCTTCCTCCCTGATGACGGCGCGGTTCCGGGCCGATGCGAAGGCGCGGCGGTAGTGTGGCGGCGTGAGCAATCTCGAGGTGCGTCCAGTGGAGGAGCCGTGCCGCTCCTCCGACCCCGCCGGGCCCGAAGCCGTACTGCTGGAGCCCAGGGACGTGCCGCTCGGCGGCGTCCGGGCCATGCATGTCAGCCGCACGCTGCCGCAGCGGGAGATCCCGACCGTCGGGGCCTGGTGCTTCCTCGACCAGTTCGGGCCCGAGCGCACCGACATGCAGGTTCTGCCGCACCCGCACACCGGGCTCCAGACCGTCACCTGGCCGATCCAGGGCGAGGTCCGCCACCGCGACAGCCTCGGCACCGAGGTCGTGCTCCGACCCGGGCAGCTCAACCTCATGACCAGCGGCCCCGGCATCGCGCACTCCGAGTTCTCGCTGGGCGAGGACCCCGTGGTCGAGGGACTGCAGCTGTGGGTCGCACTGCCCCAGGGCGGCAACGGCATCAAGTCCGGATTCGAGCAGCACACGGACCTGCCGCGCTTCGCAACCGAAGGGGCGCACGGCATCGTGGTCCTCGGCGAACTGGCCGGGGCCGCCTCTCCCGCGACGGTGTTCACGCCGATCGTGGGCGCGCAGATCACGGTCGAACCCGGTGCCGCCGCGACCCTGCCGCTGCGGCGCGACTTCGAGCACGCGGTCCTCGTCGTCTCCGGCGCGCTCACGGTCGACGGAACCGGCCTCGAACGCGGGCCGCTGCTCTACCTCGGAACCGGCCGCGACGAACTGCCGCTCGCCTCGGACGCCGGCGCCACGGTGTTCCTGCTCGGCGGCGAGCCGTTCGCCGAAGAGCTCGTGATGTGGTGGAACTTCGTCGGCCGCTCCCATGAGGACATCGTCGCGGCGCGCGACGCCTGGGAGGACCCGAAGCAGACCCGCTTCGGCACCGTCCCCGGGCACGACGGCCGGCGCATCCCCGCTCCCCCGCTGCCGGGCGGACGCCTGCGCCCCCGCGGGCGCCGCTAGGGCGTGCCTCCTACATAGGCGTGAGGCGCCCTAGCGAAGCGCGTTCAGTTCGACGAGGGTGCGATGGCCGCGCTCGACCACCCCTGGAACCACATCGTGGCGCCCGTGACGGATGGGGATCTCGAGCATGTGGAGGATCTGTGCCGCTGTGAGCACCGCCGTCCCCTCCCAGCCGACCAGGTCGAGGATGCTCGTCCACAGCCGCCTTCGGACATCGTCCAGCAGCGGATCCCGGAAGGTGTACCACACGAGGCTGGTGAGATCAGTCGCCCGCGTGCCGCTCCCCGCGTTCCCGATGTCCACGACCGCCACCACCGCTCCGTCGCGGACCAGGACATTGCTGGGGGTTGCGAGATCGGCATGGACCATGTCAGGTGCCTCTGGCGGTGGTGGGACGTCGGCGCACATGAGCCGCAGGCGCTCGACCAAGGCCGACACCACGGAGGAATACCCCGAGAGCCCGGCCACGGACTGGCGGAGAAGCGACTGCTCCGGCGTCTCGTTGCAATCCGGCCCGGCGACAGCCGATTCCTGACCGGTGGCGACCCGCCAGGCGTACGACCAGTGGTCGTACGCCTCAGAGGCTTGGCCTGCCTGGAGTTCGATGATCGCCATCAGCTGCTCAACGAGGGACGGGGTCAACTCGGGCGCGGGAGCCGCGTCGACGAAGTCCATCAGATGCCACACATGAGTGGCCGTGGCCCCCACTCCGAGCCAGGCCGGGGTGGGATAGCCGCGCCTGCGCATGTGCTCGACCACTCTCTGGGCTCGCAACGTCTCGTCCAGGTGGCCGGGATGCGCCCGGGGCACTGCCTTGAGCACTGCATCTGCCTTTCCGGCCAACTGGACGCGCATGGCACCACCATTGACGCCGCCGGGTAGGCGCCTGAAAAGGGTGACCTCTGCCCCGACCACGCCGGCCACGTCGTCCAGGACCTCGGCCGGCAGCCCTTCGGGATCGGTGCCCTGGATCACCGGCTCGTGGCCGGCAACGGAGGGATCACAGCACATGCACAGCATCTTAGGGCCGAACTGAACTGGCCGGTACCTCCATCGCCGGGGGATCGTCGAGAGGCCGAGCCGAACGCGCGCCCGCGAACACGCCCACGTGCGCTAGCGCTTCATCTCGAGATAGCGGCTGAGGTGCGCGGCCGCGTCCAACATGGCCAGACCGCGTTCGGTCAGCTTGCGCCGCCAGTCCTCCAGGGCACGCGACAGCGCCTCGGTGCCGCCCGCCGTCCGGATCTGCTGGACCACGGCGGCGATGTGCTCCAGCGGGTAGCCGCCGCGCCTGAGCAGATGGGCGAGCTCGGCGTCGCGCACGTCCTCGGCACGGAAGAGGCGGTAGCCCGTGGCCCGGTCCCGTTCGGGAGTGAGGATGCCGGCCTCCTCCCAGTTGCGCAGGGTCGCCGGGGTGACGCGGAGCCGGTGCGCGAGTTCGCCGACCGTGAACGGAGCGGGATCGCCCGTCCGGTCCGGGTCGACATCGGAGCCGTCCGTCAGGCGGTCGACCGTCGCCCGCACCGCATCGAGCGTGCCCCTGTCGCGGAGCAGCTGTTCGTGACCCCGGTCGATGATCATCAGCACGCCGTCGAGATCGTCGTCGCCCAGCGCGTGCATGACCTCGGTGGCCACGCCGTGGCCGTACGCCCGGGCGAGCGCGAGAAACGCGCGGAGCGCCGCCGCGTGCACCTCGGTGTAGACCCGGTAGCCGCTGCGGGTGCGCGCGGCGGGCGGGATGCAGCCGTCGCGCTCGTAGTTGCGGACCGCCTGGGTCGACAGGCCGTGCTCGCGCGCGAGATCGGCAGGGCGCAGGTTCACCATCGATGGAGACTTTACCGCATGATGGCGAGTTCAGACCCGATGCAAGTCTCAACCGTTCTTTCAACGATATGTTTGAGGTCATGACACAGGATCTCCAAGACTTCGTCAACGACGCGCACGAGCTGGTGGGGCTCGGCGAGCCCACGCACAAGGAACCGGCCTTCGCGCGGATCCGCAACGAGCTGTTCGCGCGGCTGGCCGCGCGAGGCTTCCGGTCGATCGCGCTCGAGACCGATCGACTGACCGCACTCGCCGTGAACGACTTCGTCCAAGCAGGAGCGGGCACGCTCGACACCGCGATGAGCGAGGGCTTCACGCACGGGTTCGGCGCCTTCGCGGCCAACCGTGAACTCGTCGCCTGGATGCGCGAGTACAACGAAGGCCGGGCGCCAGAGGAACGGCTGGCCTTCTACGGCATCGACGCTCCGCTGGAGTTCAGCGCGCCCAGTCCGCGGCGATTCCTCGAACACGCCCGCGACTATCTGGGGCTCGATCTCGACCTCGCTCCCCTCGTCGGGGACGACGAGCGGTGGGGCCGCATGGAGGCCGTCATGGATCCGGCCGAGTCGCCGGGTGACTCTCCCGAGGCCGCGAAGCTGCGGGCGATCGCCGACGACATGCTCACCTCGCTCTATGTCCGTGCGCCCGAACTGATCGGCGCCACGTCACGCGACACCTGGGAGCGGGCCAGGATCAATGTCCTCTCAGGGCTCGGCGTGCTGCGCTACCACGCGCAGGCCGCCCGCGGGCTCGAGGACGGCGAGCGGTGGTCGCGCATGTCCGCGGTGCGGGACGCGCTCATGGCGCAGACCCTCGTCGACATCCGCGGGATCGAGGCCCGCAGGGGCCCGACCCTCGTCTGCGGTCACAACCTTCACCTGCAGCGGAACCCGAGCCGCATGGGCATGGGCCCGTTGGACCTGCTGTGGTCCGGCGCGGGAGCCATCATGGCGTCGCTGCTCGGCGAGCGGTACACGTGCATGCTCGGCAGTCTGGGGAGCAGCAAGGGGATCGGGCTGGAAGCGCCCGATCCCGCCACCTTTGAGGGTGCGCTGCAGCGCCGCTTCGACACGTGGGGCCTGACGTCGGCCGCCTCGATCGAACCGGCGATCGCGCGCACGGACGCGGTTCCCGAGCAGGGGTACTTCCCACTAGAGACGGCCGTGCTGGAGGGAGCCGACACGATCCTGCACGTGAACGAGGGTTCGGCGACGCCCAACGTCTGGGTCGTCGACCCCGATTAGAGGGTGTGGACGAATTCGACCACGAGCCACCCGGCGAACACCAGCAGGATCAGGCCGGAGATCCGGTCGAACCAGACGCGGCGCTCCTTCGTGAGGAAGCGCCGCATGGCGTGCGCGGCCGTCGCCAGCACCAGGAACCACGTCCATGAGGCGACCACCGCGCCGACCGCGAACGGCAGGCGCGTGGCCACGGCCTGGGCGGTGATGGCGGCGCCGAGCACGCCCACGGTGTCAAGGATGGCGTGCGGGTTGAGCAGCGAGACGGCCGCGGTCTGGCGCAGCACCTGCCCGCGGGTCCACACCCCGGCCTGGTCGTCGAGTTCACTCGGCTTGGTGCGCAGGGACTTCACGCCGAGATAGGTCAGGAACAGCGCTCCCGCGATGAGCATCGCGGGGCGCAGTCCCGGCACCGAGTTCAGCAGCGCGGAGGTGCCTGCCGCACCGAGCACGATCAGGAGCGTGTCGCAGAGGGCGGCGCCGACCACGGCCCACAGCGCGCGCGGCATGCCGAGCGTGACGGCCTGGCCGAACACGAACACGTTCTGCGCCCCGATCGGCACGATGAGCGCGAGGCCGAGCGCGAGCCCGGTGAAGAACGCGGCGGTCACTGCCCCTGCGGCCCTTCGGCTCCGAGGCGCACCGAGCGCGTCCCGTCGTCGATCACCCGGTGATCGACGACGGTGGCGCCTTCGGAGAGGAGCTCCTTGAGCCGCTCGGCCGCCGCGTCGACGGCCGCATGGGCCTCCTCGCCCACGCTGTCGAGCAGGAACACCGCGGTGGTCGAGGCCGCGGTCACCTTCGTCGCGTCGGCGTCGCGGTAGTTCCAGTGGCGGGTCAGGACCTCGCTCCCCTGCGCGTAGACGACCTCGCCGGGCTTCGGGTGCTCCCGCGCTTCGGGTTCCCCGAGGGGAGTGAAGGCGTCGCCCTCGACGGCGTGCCGGATGTCGATCCGGTCCTCCAGCGTGGACAGGTCGAACGCGCCCGCGGGCACGCCGAAGCGGACCGAGACCAGGTTGTAGGCGTCGACGGCCGGGGTGATGCGGGGCAGGCGCGCGCCCTTGCCGAGCCGGCGCTGCAGCGCTTCAACGCTGGGGCGCATCCGCTTCGGGTTGGTGCCGAACGAACGATAGGCCGCGTGCCAGGTCGCGATCCGCGGGTCCCCGGCGTCGAGGGCGGTCCAGTTCCCTTCGGCGGCATCGGCCTCCAGCTCGTCCATCGCGGCGGCGGCCTTCGGCCAGTCCTCGCCGTTGCGCAGCCCCTCGGCGGCGATCAGGTGGATCCGCAACTGCGGGAACGCCTCGGCGACACTGTCGGCGACGGTGAACTCGCGGCTCATCAGCTGGTCCTCTCAGTCGGGGTCATCGCTCGCCCGCTCAGGCGCCGCCCCGGACGGGCGTCATGAGGACTCCCGACCGCCGGCGCAGCCGCGCCGCGTATTCGGGGTCGCCCTGCATGAGCCGCCGGTGCAGCCAGGCGAGTCGATGATGCGGCACTCCCGGCCACATGTGGTGAACCGTATGGTACCCATCGTTATGGGGATGGATCAGCGCGCGCTGCACCGTGCCGAGGTTCGAGACGGTGGCGTCGAAGACGGTGTCGGAGCCGTTGTAGACGTGTTCGCTGGATTCGGCGATGAACCGCAGGATCGGCAGGGCCGCAGCGAATCCGGCGAGCCAGACGGCGCCGGCCGCGAGGCCCGCGGGGGCTCCGGCGAGGGCCCAGGCCGGGACGAGGATGCACACGGCGCCCCAGGCGAGGGGCAGGAGCGCGATGGCCGGTGAGGCCTGGAGGCTGTCGCGCCACCAGGTGCGCTGGTACGCGGGGAGCCGGGCGAGCAGCCCGAAGACGAACGCTCCCAATCGGGTGCGGTCCATGGCTTCGAGGTCGAGTTCGCGGTAGCGCTGCCGGTCGGGGTCGTCGTCGGTGCCGAAGCCGCCGTGGTGGCGCAGGTGGCTTTCGCGGTAGCCGGAGAGCTGCGCGCCGGTCGGGATCGCGGCGAGGGCGATCGCGAGGAAATCGTTGAGCGCGCGGCGCTTGCGACTCCAGTTGAAGTGGGAGCCTTCGTGGACGAGGCATTCGAGCGCGCGAAGCTGGCGTCCGGTGAGGACCGCGGCGAGCAGTGCGAGCGGCACTCCGAGGAGCGGTTCGGCCACGAGGAGCCGGCCGGCGCCGATGCAGGCGGCGATCATCACGGCCTGGTCGGCCAGCGCAGCGGCGGTAGTGCGCCAGGGACTTGTCCGGTGTGCGGCCTTGATGTGCTCACGGAGGTGGGCGGGGGTGGAATAGCCGCGTCGATATCGTATCGCTTCTACTGTGGGGATAGGGGAATTGGTTCCTTGCATTTCCTGCTCCGAAGAATGGGGTCGTTCCGGAGCAAGGGAAGCAGAGGCGCAAGATCAACTCCACTCATTGTGACACACGTTACTGGCGGTAGATCAATTCGCAAGATCATTTATTGAATTGGTTGACCGATGATGCGGAAGTTGATCTTGCACTGATGTTTTCAATGGGCATCATTGGGACTGGTGATTCATGTGACCCGGAACACTTTTCACCGTTCATATGCATGTTGAGCTGGCCTTACCTGATTGTTCACTGTTTTGCCGAGATTCGGTTAACTCACATGATCGGTGCGTCATGTTAGATTCTCCGAGGATTCCGACAGGCGTCGAAGCCACCGATGCAAGCCTTTCCTCGAGCTTCGAACCCTATTCTCGAACCGTTCACTGTATTACGGAATGCGAACACGACGGCGTGATCGCCTCCGACTCCGGCCCGCGCATTTCATGCCCGGGTCCGACTTCCCGGCGAGGTGACCAGTTTGATCAGTTCCACCCTCCAACCCTGTACAGAGGAGGATGTGTCCGCGCCTGTCGCGGCCGCTTCCGGAGGATTCCCCATGGCCGCGGTCGAGTTCCGCAGCGCCCCCGCCTCGCTCGGACTCGCGGGCGGACACCTCGCGATGACGGTGCCGATGGCGCGTCCCGGCGAGCCCGGCTACCGGGAGACGTGGTGGTGCGAGGAGCCGCCCGAGACCGGCAGCGCCGGCGAGATCCTCTTCGCGTGCGGCGACGAGGTGGCCTTCTGCGCAGCGACGATCGAGCACCGCTCGGTGTACGCCCCGGTCGTGGAGCGGCGGTACCGGGAGGTCTTCGAGTTCCTGGAGTCGCACGGCTACCGGCGGCTCCTGCGGGTGTGGAACTTCATCGAGACCATCAACGCGGCGAACGCGGACGGTCTGGAGGTCTACCGCGACTTCTGCAAGGGCCGCTCCGACGCCTTCAGCGCGCATCCGGAGTTCTACCGTTCCATGCCGGCCGCCACGGGCATCGGCACGACCGGCAGCGGGATCTCCTTCTTCCTCTTGGCGGTCAAGGACACCGAGGTGCGGCACATCGAGAACCGCAGGCAGACGCCCGCGTACCGGTACCCGGAGCGCTACGGGCCTCGCAGCCCCAGTTTCGCGCGGGCCACGGCGATGACGCCGCGCGCCGGCGAGGCGCCCACGCTGTTCGTCTCCGGCACCGCGAGCATTCTCGGCCACGAGACGGTGTTCGAGGGCGACATCGAGAAGCAGTGCGCGACGACGGCCGACAACATCGCCGAACTCATCGCGAACTGCTACGGCGCGGCCAAGGACCTCACGGATGTCAGCACGGTGAAGGCCTATGTGCGCCATGCGCATCACGTGCCGTACGTGCAGTCGTTCTGCGAGGAGGCCTTCGGGCCGAAGGCGTCGCTGGCGGTGTTCAACGTGGACATCTGCCGCGGCGACCTGCTGGTCGAGATCGAGGCCGTGGTATGAGCGACGCGCTGGTGAATCCCGAGATCGGACTGCTCGGCGCGCATCCGTTCCCGCGCGTGGCGGCCCTGCTCGAAGGCGTCGAGCCGCCGCCGGGCCCGCACATCGACCTGACGATCGGGGAGCCGCGGGTCGCTCCCCCGGACTGGCTCGGCGCCCGGCTCGCCGAGTACGGGTCCACATTGGGGTCATATCCGCGCAACGAGGGCACCGCGGCGTTCCGCGAGGCGGCCTCGGGCTGGCTCAACCGCCGGTTCCACCTGGATCCGCCGCTCGCCCCCGAGGCGGTCATGCCGAGTTCGGGCGCCCGCGAGGTGCTGTTCCAGCTCGGGCTGCTGGCCGCGCGACCGGGCCTCGCGATCATGCCGACCCCGCACTACGCGCCCTACCGGGCCGCGGCGCGGCTCACCGGCCTCGAGGCGGTCTACCTGCCGTCGGCCGAGGAGCACGGGTTCCTGCCGGATCTGGACGAAGTGGACCGTCTCGGCCCGCAGGTCGCGCTGTTCACCGTCTGCTCCCCCACCAATCCCGAAGGCGCGGTGGCGGATCGGGAGTACCTCGCGCGGGCCGTCGGGCTCGCTCGGCGGCACGGGTTCATGCTCGCGGTGGACGAGTGCTACAGCGAGATCTACCGGACCGAGGCCCCGTACGGCGTGCTGCGCGCGTGCGCCGAGCTCGCCCGGCCCGGCGAGGACCCGTACGCGCACGTGCTGGCCGTGAACTCGCTGTCGAAGCGGTCCTCGGCGCCGGGCCTGCGCGTCGGTTTCGCCGCGGGCGACCGGCGGCTCGTCAAGGGGCTCATCGATCTGCGCGCCTATGCGGCCGGGACGGTGGGCTGCCCCAACATGGCCGCCGCCGCGGACCTCCTGGGCGAGGAGACCCATGTGGAGCGGATCCGCGGCTTCTACCGGGAGCTGTTCGACGCCGCCGACGCGATCCTCGGCGACCTGCCCGGATACCGGTCCCCCGAGGCGGGGATGTTCCTGTGGCTGCGGGTCGACGACGACGAGGCGACGGCCGTCGAATGCTGGGAGAGCGCCGGGCTCCGCGTCGTGCCGGGCCGCTACCTGGGACCCGAGGCCCAAGACGGTTCATGGCCCGCGGCCGGATACGTGCGGGTCGCGATGGTCCACGACCTCGCCACGACCCGGCTCGCGCTCGAACGCCTCGCCCCGATCCTCTTGAAGCACGGGGTGGAGGCATGACGAGCCTTCCCGTGCTGATCGCGGGCGGCGGCATCGGCGGCCTCGCCGCCGCCGTCGGCCTGGCCCGCAAAGGCCTCCACTCGGTGGTGCTCGAACGCAACCCCGGCTTCGAGGAGATCGGCGCCGGGATCCAACTGGGGCCCAACGCACTCGCCGTGCTCGACCGGATCGGCGCCGGGCCGCGCGTCCGCGAGCGCCTCATCCCGGTGGGGTACCTGGAGATCCGCGACGCCCTCGAAGGACGCCGCCTCCTCCGGCTCGACCTGCAGGGCGCGTTCCGCCGGCGGTTCAGCGCCGGGTACGGCGTGATCCACCGCGGCGACCTGCTCACGGCCCTGTACGAGACCTGCAGGGCCTCGGAGCTCATCACGCTCGCTCCCGCGGCCGAGGTCACCGACTGGGACGAACGCCCCGACCGCGTCGAGGCGCGGACCGCCGACGGGCGCCGCTGGGAGGGCCGGTGCCTCATCGCCGCCGACGGCCTCCACTCGTGGATCCGCCGAGGCATCGCGGGCGACGGCGACCCGATCCCTTCAGGACACGCCACGTTCCGCTGCCTCATCGCGCCCGAGCGGATGCCCGAGCACTGCCGCGTCGACGGGGCCGTGCTGTGGGCCGGACCGGACTGCCACCTCGTGCACTACCCGCTCAAGGACCGCAAGGTCTACAACGCCGTCATCACCGTGAACGACGGCTCCACCGACGTCGCCCGGGGCGAGGCCGTCCCCGACGCCCAGGTGCGGCGGCTGTTCGACGGCGTCGGCGACCGGGCGCGCGCGTTCCTGAACGCGGGCACCGGATGGCGGCGCTGGACCCTCCGCGACCGCGAACCCGCCGACACCTGGGTCAAGGGCCGCGCGGCGCTCCTCGGCGACGCCGCCCACCCGATGCTCCAGTACGCGGCGCAAGGCGCGTGCATGGCGATCGAAGACGCCGCCGTACTCGCCGACCGCCTGGCCGAATACCACGATCCCCAAGCGGCCCTTGACGTCTACGCCGCAGATCGACGCGAGCGCACCGCGCGCGTGCAGCGGCTCTCGCGGTGGATGGCCACGGAGGTCTACCACCCGGGCGGCCCTTCGGCGAAACGCCGCGACGCCATGCTCCTCGGCCTCGACGAAGAGCGCCTCCTCGACCACCTCACCTGGCTCTACACCCCTTTCGGAGCGACCGCATGAGCGACAGCCTCACCCAGTACTCGACCTCCATCGCCGACGACGGCCTCGTCCCCCTCTGGGACCGCTTCAAAGACCTCGTGCGGCCCCAACCCGCCGGGGCCGCCGCGGCCCACCACTGGCAGTACGCCAAAGCACGCGAACACCTCATGCGCGCCGGTGAACTCATCAGCGTCGAGCAGGCCGAACGGCGCGTCCTCATCCTCGAGAACCCCGCCCTCCCCGGCACCTCCTCGATCACCCGGAGCCTCTACGCCGGGCTCCAGCTCGTGCGGCCCGGCGAGATCGCCCCCGCCCACCGCCACACCCAGTCCGCGCTGCGGCTCATCCTCGAAGGCGAGAGCGCCTACAGCACCGTCGAAGGCGACAAGATCGGCATGGGCTTCGGCGACGTCGTGGTCACCCCGCCGTGGTCCTGGCACGACCACGGCAACGACGGCGCGCCCGCCGAGGACACCGTGTGGCTCGACGCGCTCGACATCCCCACCGTCTCGTTCTACGACACCTCGTTCATGGAGAACTTCCCGGCCCGCACCCAGGAGTCCGAACCGGACGGACGCGCCGGACTGTGGGCCGCCGGACTCAAGCCCACCGACCGGACGCAGCCGTCCAACCCCGTCGCCACCTACCCCTACGCGCAGGCCCTGACGCGGCTCGAGCAGTTCGCCGCGCACCACCTGCCGCACCCGGTGCGCGGCTGGGAGGCCGAGTACATCGACCCGTCCACCGGCGGGCCGATCCTCAAGACCATGAGCGCCTTCCTGAGCCTGCTCCCCGCCGGGCGAGGCGAGGGCGAGTACCGGTCGACCGACGCCACGGTGTTCGTGCCCGTCGAAGGCTCGGGCACCACGACCGTGGGCGGCACGACCTTCGCGTGGGGGCCGCGCGACGTGCTCGTGCTCCCCGCCTGGACCCCCTACTCGCACCACGTGGACGACGCCGGCGCCGTCGTCTTCTCCTACAGCGACCGCGCCGCCCAGACCGCGCTCGGCCTCTGGCGCGAGGCGACCACCACGGACACCCCCGCACCGTTCGGAGCCTGACATGAACATCCTGCTGATCCACGTCAAGAAGAACCGCCTCCCCGACCACGTCCTCAAGGCGCTGTTCCCGCAGTTCCTCACGGTCATCACCGAACCGGGCCACCTCCAGGCCTACGGCCCCGGCGTCGACGTGCGCCTCGTCGACAACGTCCAGGACCTCGAGACCCTCCGCGCCGAAGTCCTCAAAGTGCTGCGCCAGCGCCGCATCGACCGGATCTTCATGCCGTTCGAGCTGGGCCAGGCCCAGGCCGCGTTCGTGCGCGAGTACTTCGGCATCCCCGGGATCGACTTCGCGGCGGCCAACGCGCTCACCAACAAGTACGTGATGAAGCTGCGGCTGCGCGAGGCCGGGCTCCCGCAGGCCGCGTTCGCGATGGCCGCGGGCGTGGACCGGATCGAGGACGCCGGGAACGAGGTCGGCTGGCCCGTGGTCGTCAAGCCCGCCGTCGGCGGCGGCTCCCTCGACATCTTCAAGTTCGCCTCGGCCGCGGAGGCCCGTTCGTTCGCCGCGGGCCCGGGGGCCGACGCCATCCGCGAACTGGCCTGCCCCCTGGTCGTCGAGTCCTTCGTGGACATCGGGACCGAGTACCACTGCGACGGGATCGTGGACGGGGGCGAGGTCCGGTTCGCCAAGGCCTCGGAGTACTTCGTGCCGGTGCTCGGGCACGGCGATCAGTTCGGTTCGCGTATCCTCCCGGACGACGCGGCGATCACCGAGCAGCTGCTCGACCTGCACCGCCGCGCCGTCGCGGCCACGGGCCTGCGGTCGGGCGTGACCCACATGGAGTTCTTCCAGACCGAGAACGGGCTGCTCGCCAGCGAGATCGCCTGCCGCCCTGCGGGAGGCGGGATCCCGCACGCGATCAAGCTCCAGACCGGCGTCGACGTGTGGGCGGCCTGCCTGGACATGTCGCTCGGGCGGACCCCGAAGACCGAAGCGGCCGAAGGCGAGCCGATCGCGCACTGGTACCTCACCGTGCCGCCCGGCCGGATCGTGAAGCTCACCGATGCCGAGCAGCTCCGGCAGATCGACGGGGTCGTGGACGTGGTCGCGAACTTCAAGGTGGGCGACGCGGTGCCGACGCGGCAGAACTCGGCGACCGCCGCGATGCTCGTGTTCGCGCGGGCCGACGGCCAGGCGGAGGTCGACCGGCTCGCCAAGGAGATCTACGGCGCCTACCGGGTCGAGGTCAGCAGCGAGTGAGCGGCGCTTCGGAGGGCCGTTGCGTCCTCGTCTTCAACCCCAAGCCCAACATTCTCGACCGGGTGCGCGCCAAGGGCTTCGAGGCCGTGTCGGTCTTCCCCGGCGCGGCACCGGAATATGCCGGGGCGTTGAGCGTCATGGTCGTCGAGTACGCCGCGAACGCCGAGGCCGTGGTGGTCGCGTTGGAGACGGCGGGCCTGCGCGACCGGGCCGCGGGCGTGCTCACCCACAGCGAGGCCACACTGGCGCTGGCCGACGAGACGGCTCGGCGGCTCGGCCTGCCGGCGAATCCGGCCCGGGCCGTCGCCGCGGCCGTGGACAAGAGCGTCATGCGCGCGGTCCTGCAAGGGGACGAGCGGTTCGCGGTGGCGCACCGGATGGCGAACGACCGCGGCGACCTCGCGGACATGATCGCCCTGTACGGCAAGGTCGTCGCGAAGCCGAGAGACGGCGCCGGGTCCGTGGGCGTGCGGGTGGTGACCAGTGCGGGCGACTGCAGTGAGTCGGACTTCCCGGTGCTGGTGGAGGAGTACCTCGAAGGCCCCGAATACTCGGTCGAGGCCCTGAGCGTCGACGGCGGGCACCGGGTTCTCGGGATCACCGAGAAGTTCCTGTTCCCCGGGACCGTGGTCGAGTCCGGGCACCTGTTCCCGGCGAGGCTCACGGCCGCGGAAGCCGCCGAGCTGGGCGAGTTCACCGCGGCGTTCCTCGACCTGCTCGGCGTTCGCCTCGGCGTCACCCACACCGAGGTGAAGCTGACCCCTAAGGGCCCCAAGGTGATCGAGACGCACACGAGGTCGGGCGGCGACCACATCGCGAAACTGATCCCGCTCGCCACCGGCGTGGACCCGATCGCGGAGAGCGTCACGGCGGCGACCGGCGGCGCCCCGGACTTGGCACTGCGGCAGACGTATTGGGCCACGACCCAGTACCGGTCACTGCCGGCCGGGACCGTGGCCCGGGTGGCGGGCCTGGACCTGGCCCGGCACATGCCCGGCGTCAACTTCATCGAATCCGCACTGGAGGCGGGCATGGACCTCCGCGGGCCCGAGAGCTCGCTCGACCGGGTGCTCGGCGTGGTCGCGGTCGGTCGCGATCCCCAAGAGGCCCTGGACAACGCCGCCCGCGCGCTCGACCAGGTGCGAGTGGACTACGCGTGAGCGGGAGGAGCACGGCACCGACCAAACGCGCCGAGCTGGCGTTCCTCGCCGTGCGCGGGTGCAGCGCCGCCGCCTACTTCCTGCTCGTGCCGTTCCTGGCGCTGTGGCTGATCGACGCGCGCGGCTTCTCGGGCACCGAGGCCGCCACCGTCGTCGCGCTGTGCCTGTTCTTCGGGCGCGCGGGCGGGATGATCGCCGCCTGGGTCCTCGACAGGATCGGCCTCAGGCGGTCGGTGGTCCTCGCGTACCTCACCGCCGTGTCGGCCGCGTGCGCGATGGCCCTGTACCCGGACGACGACCTGGTCGCCTGGATCGTCTTCGCCTCGGTGCTCGGACTCGCGTTCTCCTCGGCCACAGCGGCATTGAAAGCGCTCGTGGTCGTCGCCTACTCCCCCGAGCAGCGGCTGTGGGCCTTCTCGAAGCTCAACCTCGCGGTGAACGCGGGCTCGGCGGCGGGCATCGCCGCGGGCGGCTACGTCGTGGCGGAGGCCCCCGAGCTCCTCGTGTGGTGCGCGGTGCTCCTGTACGCGGGGGCGCTGGCGGCCCTCCACTTCGTACCGAAGGTCGACGAGCGGCCGGCGGCCGGGACGGAAGCGGCGCCCGCTTCGGGCGGACGGGCGGCGTTCTGGCTGTTCCTCGCGTTCACCGCCATCACCTGGATCGCCTACGCCCAGGTCTTCAACGTGCTGCCGACCTTCACCGCCGACACCGTGGGCTCGAAGGCGATCGCCTACCTCTTCGTCCTCAACTCCGCGATGGTGATCGTCCTCCAGACTCCGCTCACCGCCTGGCTGGAACGCCGGCGGCGCGCGAGCCCGCGCGCCGCCGCGCTCGCGATCCTCCCGGCGGCCCACCTGGTGCTGGGGATCGCGGTGCTCCTCTTCGGCTTCACCGGCCACGGCACGCTGGCGGTCGCCTATGCGGCGATGGTGCTCTTCACGCTCGCCGAACTGGTCTTCGGTCCCGCCTACGACGCGCAAGTGGCCGAAGTGAAGGGCCGCATGTCGAACGTGGCCGCGTACGGCATCGCCGGGGCGGTGCGCGGCGGCGCCGAAAGCGCCGGAACCTGGCTCGGCATCACCACGGCCACCGCCGTCGCCTGGCCCGCGACCGGAACGGTCTTCTGGGCCCCGGCCGCTGGTCTGCTCCTCGTGGCGGCGTACTTCCTCGTGCAGGCCTCGCGGGTCCGCGAGCCCGCGGCCGTTTAGAGTCGCCAGTTCGCGCGGTGGATCACCGCTCCGGTGTCGGTGACCTCGTAGAGGTCGATGCCGAGTTTGCGGCGCACATGGTCGGGGACGCGCTCGGCTTCCCGCAGGGCGGCGGTGGGCACGATCAGGGCGTAGCGGATGCCCGGAGCGTCGTCGGTCATCAGACGGAGCAGCCGGCCATAGCCGGTGTCGACGTCCAGGCCCCTGTTCGACGTGTGGCCCTTGGCCTGTCCGACGAGGCGCTGATCGTCGCGGACGGCTTCGATGCGGTCCCGACCGTCTATGGGGACGGTCGCCTCCCAGCCCTCGGACACCAACCAGCGCCGGAAGGTCTCGAGGACCCGGTCCACGTCGCCGGCGCCTTTGGGGGCGGAAGGCTCGCGTACGAGGAGATCCCTGACGGTCTTCAGGTCCGCGTCGTATTCGCGGAGCAGTCGGCCTCCCGGCCCTGCGGCCAGGTCGTGGTGGCCGATCTCCACGAGGCGCAGGCCGTGGGCGGGGATCTCGGTGCGGCGGCGGGCGTCGTAGCGGGCGCGCTGCTCGCCGCGGTGCACGCCGTTGACCGTCATGCGGTCGGGTTGGTCGAAGTGCGCGACGGGTTCGTCGTGCCGGCGTTCGTGGTACTCGACCACGAGGCGGTGCTCGGGCCAGTAGGCGTCGACGGGGAGCTCGGCGCGGCCCTGGACGCCCGGGTCGCCCGTGAGCCAGCCGAAGCGGTGCTGGCGCAGTCCGGCGGTGCCGAGGGCTTCGTCGCAAAGGCCGAGTACGTACGCTTCGTCACTGTCCGGTCGGCTCATGGCCCGAGCATGGCACCTCAAACGGGTGCCCGGATCGGACGGACTGTCTGTCTTCAGGGGCCGAACGGCTGATATTCACTGCGGTTCCTGAGGCACGAGTGGATGCCGTGTCGGCGGGCGGCCGATGAATTCGCGCCCGCCGCCTCGTCTTATCCGTTGCGGGCGATCGCGTCCGCACTTGCAACGACGAAAGGAACTGCGATGTGGAACTTCAAGGCGCGGCACATCGGGGAGATCGCGACATGACCGTGGCCCCGGAACGGAAGGCCCTGTCGGCGCGGCAGGCGATCCAGCGCACCCATGTGCTGGGCATCCTGGAAGACCTCGACGAGGAGACGCTGCGCCGACCGGTGGCGCCTTCGGGCTGGAGCTGCCTGGACCTCGTGCACCACTTGGCGATCGACGTGGAGCGCTTCTGGTTCCGGGCCGTGATGGGCGGCGATCCGGACGCGATCGCGTCCTTCGCGGTGGACGGCGGCGCCTGGAACGCGCCGCCCGAGCTCTCGGCGGCAGAGGTCTTCGCCTTGTACCGCCGCGAGGCCGAACTCGGCGACGCGGCCATCGCGGACCGGCCGCTCGGCGCCGGCCCCGCCTGGTGGCCCGAGCGGTACGGTCCCTGGAACTTCGGTGAACTCCGCGAGGTGATGCTGCACGTCATCACCGACACCGCCTGCCACGCGGGGCAACTCGACGTGGTGCGCGAGCTCCACGACGGCCGCCAATGGTCCGTCGTGAACTGAACGGGGACACGCGAAAGGGGCCGCTCTGTTCGCCGCCCCTTTCATTATTTCTATCACGGAGCGCAGCGAGGCCTGTACCGGGTGCGCTTTCACGGCTCTGACCTGCTGCACAATGGCTCCTCGAGACCAGAAACCTCAGCAACGGGAGTCTTGTATGCGCGTCATCCTGTCAAGCCGCGGTTCGCGCGGCGACGTCGAGCCGCTCGCGGCACTCGGAGTGCAGTTGCAGGCCCTCGGCGCGGAAGTCCAGGTGCTCGCGCCGCCGGACCGGGAGTTCGCCGACCTCCTCGCCGGGGTCGGCGTGCCGCACCTGCCGGTGTTCGGGGCGGTGCGCGACCTGGTGGTCGGCATGGCGTCCGGAAAGATCCCGCCCATGGCGGGCGGGCTCCACGCCCATGCGACCGAGCTGATCGCCGCCCACTCCGAGGCGCTCATGGAGGCCGCGAAGGGCGTCGACGCGATCGTGGCGACCGGGCTGTTCCCGAGCATCTCCGCGGCCGAGGCGGTGAGCGAGCGCCTCGGCATCCCGTTCGCCAGCGCGTTCCTCCAGCCGACGGGGCTGCCCTCGCCTTCGCATGCGCCGCACCCGATGCCGGGGTTCGGCTTCCCGGCGGACGTGACCGACAACCGGGAGTTGTGGGAGCTGGACATCCAGAAGATGAACGCGATCTTCGGGCCGGCGGTGAACACCCACCGGGAGTCGCTCGGCCTGGCGCCGGTCGCGAACGTCCGCGACCACACGTACGGCGAGCGGCGGTGGCTGGCGACCGATCCGGTCCTGAGCCCTTGGGACCCGGCCTATCTCGAGGTGGAGCAGACGGGGGCGTGGGTCCTGGCGGACGAGCGGGCGCTCTCGGCCGAGCTGGAGGCGTTCTTGGACGCGGGCGAGCCGCCGGTGTACGTCGGTTTCGGCAGCATGCCTTGGCGCACGTTGGAGGACGCCGCGCAGGTGGCCCTCGAATCGGTCCGCGCGCACGGGCGGCGCGCGGTGATCCTCAGCGGCTGGGCGGAGCTGGCGCTGACCGACGACGGCGACGACTTCATCGTGGTCGGCGAGGTCAACCAGCAGGCGCTGTTCCGTCGGGTGGCCGCGATCGTCCACCATGGCGGCGCCGGAACGACGCACACGGCGACCGCTTCGGGTGCGCCGCAAGTGGTGGTCCCGCAGATCGTGGACCAGCCGTACTGGGCCGGCCGGGTGGCCGCGCTCGGCGCGGGTGTGGCCCATGAGGGTGCGACGCCCACGGTCGAATCCCTCACGGCCGCAATTGAAACCGCGCTTTCGCCGAAGATGAGTGCGCGGGCGGGGGAGGTCGCCGGGATGATCCGCACGGACGGGGCGGCGGTGGCGGCGAAGCTGGTGCGGGACATGGCCGGCTGAGTCTGCTGTTCACCATGATCGCCGCGGTCTTGGGTTTCGGTGTCGCCGCCGTCGTGGCCTTCAGGCGGCGGATCTGACGTTCGGGGCCGCGGTGCTCTGGCGGAGGACGAGGGCCGGGCGGTCGGTCGAGTAGCGGCGGTCGCCGGTCTCGTCGATCGCCTGCAGGAGGAGTTGGAAGCCTCTGCCGCCGAGTCCGGCGAAGTCCTGCTTCACCGTGGTGAGCGGCGGGGACCAGAGTTCGGCGAGGGGGTGGTCGTCGAAGCCCGCGACCGAGATGTCCTCGGGGACCCGCAGGCCCGCTTCCACGATGCCGCGCATGACGCCCATCGCTATCTCGTCGTTGCCGCAGAAGATGGCGGTGACCTCGGGGTCGGCGGCGAGGCGGTTGCCGATCGCCACGCCGCTCTTCGGGTCCCAGGTCGCGTCGAGCATCAACGGGACCGGGGCGTTCGCGTTCACGAGGGCCCGCTTCCAGCCCGAGGTGCGGCCGTCCACGCGCCGCGAGGGCGGGACGCGCACGTGGTGGACCGTCTTGTGGCCCAGGCCGAGCAGGTACTCGGTGAGTTCCTCCGCCGCGTCGGCCTCGTCGAGGACCGCCTGCCGGACCCCGGTCTCGCGGGTGCCCGACAGGGCGACCACGGGCAGGCCCGTGCCGATCTTCTTCAGCGCCGCGACCCCCGGCGGGTCGAACTTCAGGACCACCACGCCCGCGAGGGCGTGGGTGAGCGTGGCCGAGACCGCGCGGTCCACCTCGTCCTCGTCCGCGCTCTCGACCACGGTGATCATCACCGTGTAGCCCTCGGCGCGGGCGGCGATCTCGATGCCGCGGATGGTCTCCGCGTAGCCGTACCGCGAGGTGTTCCCGGCGATGACCGCGATGGTCTGGGACTTGCGCGAGACGAGCACGCGGGCGGCGGCGCTGGGGCGGAAGTTGAGTTCGGCGATCGCGGCCTCGACGAGCTCGCGCTTGGCGGGGCTGACGCGGGCCGCGCCGGTGAGCACGCGGGAGACCGTCGGAACCGAGACGCCCGCCAGTTCGGCGACGTCCGAGATCGTCGGATTCCTGCCCGTCCTGCCCACCGCTCTCCTCACTTCACGGCTCCACTGGTGATGCCGCTGATGATCCTGCGCTGGGCGACCACGAAGTGACCAGGAGCGGCAGGCTCATCAGGATGATGTAGGCGAAGATGAGGTGCCAGTTCTGCAGATACAGGCCCGCGCTCGCGACCTGGTAGAGGTTCAGCGGAAGGGTGTCGATCCGGCCGCCGATCACGAAGAGCGCGTAGAACACGTCGTTCCAGATGTACAGGCAGATCAGGATGGTCGCGGTGGCGAGCACCGGGCGCAGCAGCGGCAGGATGATGCGGATGAACACGCGCACCGGCCCGGCCCCGTCGACGCGGGCGGCCTCCTCGAGTTCGTGCGGGATGGTGCGCACGAAGCCGGTCACGAAGAAGATCACGGTGGACATGTACATGCCCATGTAGACGCCGATCATGCCGAGCGCGGTGCCGGCGAGGCCGAGCTGGCGCAGCAGCAGCACGATCGTGACGACGGCGGGCGGCAGCACGATGCCGGTGATCGCCAGCGCGTAGATCGCGGCGCTGAGGCGCCCGCCGCGGCGGCCGAGGATCCACGCGGCCATCGAGCCGAGCACGAGCACCCCGATCACGGCCGGGATCATCACGAGGAGGCTCCCGAAGAAGGCCGCGAGCATGCGGCCGTCGGCGAAGACCTGCTGGAAGTTCTCGAGCAGCTGCCAGTGGCCCGGCGCGGACAGGTTGGGGTTCAACGCCTCCGCCTGGGTCTTGGCGGCGGTGGCGATCACGAGCCAGAACGGCACGCCGAGGACGAGAAGGGCGACCAGGATCGCCGCGATCGGCTGGACCGGGAAGCGGCGGCGGGTCTTCGGCCTCACCGCGGCGGGGGCGGCCTGGCGGGACGGCGCGGTGCTCAAGATGGTGCTCACAGGACGTCCTCTCGCTTGCGCAGGTAGCGGATGACGGGGAAGGCCAGGATGGCGACCAGGAGGAACAGCACCAGGCTCATGGTCGTGGCCTGGGCGAACAGGCCCTGTCCGAAGGTCCGGAAGATGAAGATGTTGAGCAGCTCGGTGGTGCCGCCCGGGCCGCCCTCGGTGGTGGCCTGGACGATGTCGAAGCCGTTCATCGAGCCGAGCAGCGCGGTCGCGACGTTGAACGTGACGGCCGGGGCGAGCAGCGGGAACCGGATGGAGCGGAACGTGGTCCAGCGTCCGGCCCCGTCGAGGCGCGCCGCCTCGAGCACGTCCTCGGTGATGGTCTTGAGCCCGGCCAGGTAGATGAGCATCGACAGGCCCATCCACTTCCAGGAGTGGACGAGCGCGACGACCACGATGGTCCAGGTGGTGTCCCCGAGCCAGGGGATCGTCACTCGGCGCCGGTGATCGCGCCGAGGATGCCGTTCAGGGCGCCGTCGGGCTTGAGCAGGGCCTGGAAGATGTAGCCGACCGCGAGGGCGGACATGATGACCGGGATGAAGAACGACCACGCGGGCGAGCCGGTTGACCGTGCGTGTCCCGTTCGAGCAGCAGCGCGAGGCCGAGGCCGAAGACGTTCTGGAAGACCGCCACGAGCACGGCGTACGACGAGGGTGACCTTGCAGGGAGTTGAGGAGCGTGCCGTTGGTGAACAGCGACGGTGAAGTTGTCGACCCCGGCGAAGTTGATGGCGCTCTTGAAGCTCGACCAGTCGGTGAAGGCGTAGACGAAGTTGAAGACGGTGGGGACGAAGAAGAACACGACCAGGACCACGAGCGCCGGGATGAGGAACCACAGCGGATGGTCTTGACGTCGGGGCTCTGCCTGTCTTCTTGAGCGCCTTCCCCTTGGCGAGCAATGTGGTCACGAGGCCTGGCCTTCCTGATAGCCGCACGATACGGGGTGAGGGGCGCCGGCAGACGGGCCGGCGCCCCTCGGGGGAGGGTTAGAAGCCTTCGGCCCCTTGGGCCTTCGCGAGCTGCGCGAACTGGGCCTGCGTGGCCTCGGCGACCTCCGCGGGCGTCTTGGTGCCCTGGATCATGTCGGCGAGGTAGATGTACAGGTCCGGGTTGGCGATGGCGAGGGCCTGCATGGAGCCGACCGAGTCGCCGACCGAGTCGCTGACCGAGAGCAGGGCCTCGGGCACCGTGGCCGGAGTCTCGCACGTCGGCCTGGAGCGAGACGGTGTTCTGGGCGGTCACGAAGTCCTCGTAGCCGTCGCCCATCCAGTACGACAGGAGCTGGCGCGAGGCCGCCTCCTGCTTCTCGTCACCGGTCTTGAAGGCCACCAGGGCGTTCGACTGGTCCGGGATGAACGTGCCGATGTTGCCGGACGGCGAGATCGGGAAGAAGCCGATCTTCTGGTTCAGCTCCTCGGTGTCGGCGAGCGACTGGAGCTGGCCGAAGAACGAGTTGACCTGCACGGCCATGGCGGCGTCGCCCGCGAGGAGCGCGGCGCCCTGGTCCTCGAACGTCGCGGTCTTGATGTCCTCGTTGAACAGGCCCTCGTCGATCAGGGCCTTGTAGGTGTCGATCGCGCCCTGGATGGTCGGGTCGGTGAACTTCTCCTCGCCGGCGTTCACGCGGTCCCAGAGCCCGTCCTCGGCGGCGTCGGCGAGCTGCACCTGCACCCACCACTGGGTGGCCCAGCGGTCGGCGCCCATCTCGAAGAACGGGGTCGACGCCGGCGGCCTTGAGGTCGCGCGCGGTCTGCAGGAAAGATTCCCAGTCGGTGGGGGTCTCGGTGATCCCGTTGGCCGCGAACACCTCCTTGTTGTAGTAGACGCCCTCGACCGCGGGGGTCGTGATGAGCGCGGCGTAGCGGGTGTCGTCGAGGATGCCGGTGATGTCGCGCAGCTCGGGCTTGTACGAGTCGAGCCAGGGCGCGTCGTCGAGCGGCTGCAGGTTCTGCTTCGCGTTGAGCGCGGTCAGCTGCGACGCCGTCGGCTGCCAGAACGCCAGGTCGGGCATGTCGCCGGTGGCGACCTTGGTCTGCACGCCCTGCTCGTAGGGGTCGGGGATCGTGACGACCTCGACCTTGGCGCCGGTGAGCTCCTCGAAGCCCGCGATCACGCTGTCGGGCACGGTGTTCGAGTTCTGGGCGGCCCAGATGGTGAGGGTGGTGCCGGTCAGGTCGGCGTCCTGGGCGGGCCAGTCGACCGGGCCTTCAGAGCCGGTGCCGGCGCCGGGGTCGGAGCACCCGGTGAGCGCGATCGCGCCTGCGGCGGCGATCGCCAGCGCGTTGCGGAACCTGTTCTTCATTGAACTTCTCCTTACTTGAGGGATGAGCGGGAATCGGTAGTGAGGCGCAGGGTTCGGGCACCGAGGTCGCCCTCCGCCTGCACAGTGAGGGTGCCGGTCACCCGGTCCCAGGCGGTCTTCCATTCGGGGAGATCGACGGGGAACACGGTCGAGACGGTCACGTCGCGGCCGGCCAGGTGCGGGAAGTGACAGCTCGGTTCTGGCCGAGCCGCCGCGGCGCCAGACGGAGACGAGGTCTTCCGCAGGTCGCGGTGAGGCCCAAGGCGACCCACGGATCGGTCCAGCCGGGGAGCCCGGCGGGCCAGTGCGCGTGGCCGACGGCGATGGAGCCGCGGAGGGTCTTGGCGGCCTCGACGGCCTCGGCGACCAGTGCGGCGCTGGGCCTCGGTCATCTCGTTGAGGTGGCCGGAGACGTAGAAGCGGCCGAGGAGCCCGGTGACGAGGCAGAACGCGACCTCCTCGTCGTTCATGTCGGGCTGCGGGTAGGCCCAGCTCGCGGCCTGCTCGGGCAGGAGCGAGATCGGCGCGGCGGCGGCGATCGGCGGGTACTTGGCGAAGTCCTGCTGGTCGGAGGTGGACTGCATGGCAGGCGGGAGAGGACGGCGAAGTCCATGCGCATCGCGCCGGAGGAGCAGTTCTCGATCACCAGGCCGGGGTGGCGGTCGAGCACGCCGTCGAGCCAGGCGAGGTGGGCGCGGTTGTGGCCGAGCAGGCCGTCGCCGACGCTGTCGGCGTCGAGGTCGGTGCCGGGCGCCGGGGTCGATGTTGTAGTCGAACTTGAAGAAGCCGATGCCGAAGCCGCCGACGAGGCGGTCGACCACGGCGTCGAGGTGCGCGACGGCGGCCGGGTGGCGCAGGTCGAGGTGGTAGCGGTGGTGCTCGACGAGGCGCTGGCCGTGGCGCTGGAGGAACGCCTCGTCGCGGCAGCTTGTCGGCCATGGGGCTGCGGACGCCGATGACCTCGGGTTCGAGCCAGAGGCCGGGGACCATGCCGGCGTCGCGGATGCGCGTCGATGACCTCGCCGAGCCCGCCGGGGAAGCGGGTCGTGGAGGGCTGCCACTCCCCCACGCTGGGCCACCAGTCGCCGCTGTCGTCGTACCAGCCGGCGTCGATGCAGAAGATCTCGGCGCCGACTTCGGCGGCGGCGTCGATGAGCGGCAGGAGCTTCTCGGTGGTGGGGTCGCCGATGAGGGTGTTCATGTAGTCGTTGAAGACCACGGGCATGGCGGCGTTGTCGGGGTGGGCGCGGCGGGCGGCCCGGCGGAAGTCGGTGAGGGCCGCGACGGCGTCGGTGAAGTCGGCTGCCGACGGTCGACGGTGACCGGGACGGTGGTGAAGGCGTCGCCGGGGCGCAGCGACGCTGGTCCAGGCCGGTCGACGTCGGTGGGGCCGGAGAGGGCTGAAGTAGCCGCCGTCGAGGTCCTCGCCGAGTTCCCAGCGCCAGGCGCCGTTGTGCTCGATCTGCCAGGCGAAGGCGAGGCCTTGGCGTTCGAGACCCGGCGACCGGGAGGTGGCGGCCGGTGGACCAGGTGCCGTCGGAGGTGATCGACAGGTGGCCGCGGGGATCGTGGGCGCCGCCGGCGAGTTCGGTGGAGAGGCTGCGGGAAGTCGATGCCGCGCAGGGTGTTTCGCGTCCAGCGGCCTTCACCGAACCAGTCGCTCGTGCCTTGGACGCGCTGCCAGCCCGCGAGGTCTGTCGTCCGCGCCCGGGTCGGGTGAAGCCCGATGGACCAGGAGGCGACGGACCGCAGGACGATGGTGCTGTCTTCGGTGGCGCGGACTTCGACGCGGGAGCGGACGGCGGCATCGGCGAGTGTCGAGGAGTTCGAGGGTGATCGTCGCTTCGATGCCTTCGGCCGCCTGGCGGATGGTCAGCGTCCGGCCGTGCTCGTTGCGGTATTCGGCGTGCGAGACATAGCGAAGGAGCATGCCCAGTTCGGTGTGGACGAGACGGTCCGCGGCCGGTCGGCTGCCGTGGTCGGCGGTGGTGATCTCGACCAGCGGCACGGGTGGACCGGGAAGCCGTCCGCGCCGCGCCTGACGCGGACGATGCGCACCGGCGAGCCGGCGTCCCACTCGAATCGGAGCCCGAGTCGGTCACTGCCCCAAGACAACTGTTCGCTCACGATGCCCCTTGCCTGATCCTTCGGAACGCGGCCGGGAGGCGGCCGCCTGGTAGCGATTTCAGGTCGAACCCTAGCGCAGATCTGAAATCGATTTCAAGTTGTGTCTTGAAATCGTTATCAAAAATCGGTACCGTCGACCTGCGGCCCGAGGCCGTAAC
Organism: uncultured Actinomycetota bacterium; assembly: GCA_963740955.1. Classification (GTDB taxonomy): domain Bacteria; phylum Actinomycetota; class Actinomycetes; order Mycobacteriales; family Micromonosporaceae; genus Glycomyces. The sequence goes on along the minus strand of CAVUGC010000017.1, from coordinate 66,743 downwards.
CCCCGCCGGCTTTCAAGAAGCCGGCTCTCAATGAAGAGAGGTCCACGTGAAGACGAGGAGACTGATGAGCACAGCTGCTGCCGCAGCCGTTGCCGCGACCGCCGTGACCGGCCTGGCGGCCCCACCCGCCTCCGCCGCCGACCCCGAAGTGCTGACCGTCGACTTCGCCGACCGCACCGGCGACTTCCGCGGCGGCGCGACCGGCACCCTCTACGGCTTCGGCGACGAAGGCGCACCCACCCAGGCGCTGATCAACGGCGCCCACATCACCAACACCTCGCAGAAGGCGCCCTACGGCACCCAGCACCCCTCCGGCGACGCCATCAAGGTCGAGGACGGATTCTTCGCCAAGAACGGCGAGGACATGTACATCTACGTGCAGGACTACTACCCCGACTGGGCCTACAACGGCGGGAGGCGCCCCGGCGACGACCGCACGTACAACCTCGAGGACGGCACCTACACCGAAGGCGGCAACGGCGTCTGGGACTACCTCGAAGTGGTCGAGTTCGTCGCCGAAGCCGTCGCCACCGACTCCGACCGCCCCGAGGACTACGTCTTCATCCCCTTCAACGAGCCCGACGGCGGCAACTGGTACCGCGACTGGGCCAACCAGAAGGACCAGTTCCTCGGCGACTGGCAGGCCACGTACGAGAAGGTCCAGGAGGTCTGGGAGCGCCACGGCCTCGGCCACGCCCGCATCGGCGGCCCCGGCGACGCCAGCTGGCAGCCTCAGCGCAGCGCCGACATCCTCGAATTCGCCATAGCCAACCACTCACTGCCGGACATCTTCATCTGGCACGAGCTGGGCATCAACAACCTCAGCACCTACCGGCAGCACTTCGCGGACTACCGCGAGCTCGAAGCGTCCCTCGGCCTCGACCCGATCCCGATCAACATCACCGAGTACGGGATGCTGCGCGACATGAGCGTCCCCGGGCAGCTCATCCAGTGGTTCTCGATGTTCGAGGACACCAAGGTGGACGCCCAGACCGCGTACTGGAACTACGCGGGCAACCTCTCCGACAACACCGCCAGACCCAACGGCGCGAACGCCGGCTGGTGGATGTTCAAGTGGTACGGCGACCTCGACGGCAGCGAGACCGTGAAGGTCACGCCGCCCACGCCGAACGGCGTCGACACCCTCCAGGGCATCGGCGCGGTCGACGAGCAGAACCGCCGGGCCACGGTCCTGTGGGGCGGCACCGACAACGATGTGGCCCTTGACCTGTCAGGTATCGACCCCGCGATCTTCGGCGACAAGGTCGACGTGGAGATCCGCGAGAACGCGCTCACCGGCGCCGAAGGCCTCGCCGGCACCCCGCGCGTCGTCGCCGCCTACGACGGCGTGGCGCTGACGGACGGGCAGCTGCAGCTCGACGTGGCGACCTACGACCGGTACGCGGGCTACCAGCTCGTCATCACCCCGGACCAGACGCGCGACGTGGAGGCCGGCGCCGCCGCTCAGGCGTGGCAGGACACGATCGAGGCCGAGGACATGAACCTCACCGGCGCGTCCGTGTACACACAGGACCCGCAGGCGAACGGCGGCTGGCAGTTCCTGGCCTCCGGCGGCCGGGACGTGGGCTCGTTCAACCAGGTCGGCTCCCGTGCGGAATGGAACGTGGAGGTGCCGAGCGACGGGACCTACCGCCTCCAGGTGATCGGCGGCGCCCCGGGCGTCCCGGGCAGGCACGCGCTGTTCGTGGACGACGAGTCGGCGGGCACGGTCCAGTACGCGGCCGACCTGGCGCTCAACGCCAACAGCAAGTGGAAGTATCGCGGCAGCGCCGAAGTGCTCGTCGACCTCACCGCGGGCAGCCACACGCTGTCGATCCGCTCCAGTGCGAACGGCACGAGCGTCCTGCCGAACTCGGACGTCACGCTCGACAAGGTCTCGCTGACCTCTGTGGAGGGAGGCGAGCCGACCCTGTACCCGGCCTCGGGCTTCCGCCTGGAGGACGGCGCTTCGCTGACGTGGAACGGCAACGCCAAGGGCGGCGCGGCGATCAGCGGCGACGGCCGCGCCGACCTGTACGCGACGGCGATCGAGACCGGCTACTACGACGTGCAGGTCGACTGGGCGTCGACCAAGGCGTCCTCGGTGGAGCTCACCGTGAACGGCGCACCGGTCACCGAGGTGTCGGCCTCCAAGGCCGGGAAGTGGCGCTCGAACGTCACGGTGCACTTGAACGAGGGCATCAACGAGATCGAGGTCCGGTCCCCCGACGGGGCCGTGGTCCAGTCGCTCACCACGATCCGCGACCGCGCCGCCGATGACGCGGCCGTCTCGGTCGACGCCGAGGACATGACGCTCCACGGCGAGGCTTCCGTGACCCAGCTCGATGAGAGCACCGGCACCAACGCCTCCGGCGGCACCTTCGCGGGCTGGATCGGCAACGGCACGGACAACGCGGTCGAGATCGCCCGCGACGGCTTCGCCGCGGCCGGCGACTACGACCTCACGGTCTACTACGCCAACGCCGAGACCTCGGGCCAGCACGACTACAACCCGCAGGTGGTCGACCGCCTGCTGGAGGTCCAGGAAGGCGGCGAGGCCGTGGGCCACGCGTACTTCAGGTACACGTACTCGTGGGACAGCTTCTCGCAGCGCACCATCCCGGTGACCCTGTCCACTGCGGACGAGTCGCTGCGGCTGGGCAACGCGAACGCCTGGGCGCCGAACATCGACCGGGTCGTCATCGCCCCGCGCGTGATCGGCGACCCGACCACGACGACGCTCAAGAAGTAAGCACGCACTGAAGCGCCTCGTGCGCGGCCGAGGCCGCGCACGAGGCGCTTCGCGTTTCGCTGGAGGCCGCGGCCTGGCGGACGGGCTGAGGCCCAGCGCTACACCCAGGTCTCGTCCCAGCCGTGGCGATGCGATTGCGCTGGGGTTCAAGCAGTCAGCGACGAAAGCGGGAGGGAGCGTCCCGGGGCCGGCGCCCGGACTCGACTCTTTAGTGGCTTCCGGTCAAAGCGGGCAGCGACGGAGGGGTGGCCGGTTGGGCGGGGTCGGGTGGCGGCTCTCCGGCCCGGTTTCAGTTGGGGTTCAGGCGGGCAGCGACGAAGAGGTGGCGCAATTCTCCCGGTGGCGTTGCCGGTCCTGAGCGCCGTTTCGCCTGCGGTTCAGGCGGGCAGCGACGAAGAGGTGAGCGATTGGGCGGGGTCGGGTGGCGGCTGTCTGGCCCGGTTTCGGTTGGGGTGCAGGCGGTTCGGGGTCGAACATGAGAGGTTTCTCGTCTTGTGGGTGATGCGGGTGTCCCTGGGGTGGGGGATAATTGAGATACGCACAGGGATATGGATTCCGTACAGGAGTCGAGTAGGTGTAAGCAGACTAAGCCAAGCCTCTGGCCGACTCGCCCCGCTGGCAGGATCCGAGACCACCAGGCCCGCTCTCGGGTCAGGGGGTGCTCAGCCCGGGGCTTGCATGGTATGCCCCACGTGCTATCGGGACTCGCTCCCAGGCCGAGAAAGCCAGAAGGACGGACTCGGAACCGTGGAGCGGGAGATCGCCCGGAAGGGATCACCCCAACCGGAGGCAGTGCCCCGAACGAGGCACACACACCCAAACCGACAAGACACGTAGGAAGGACACACCGGGAACGCCCACTGGCCCCAGTCGACAGTACGCAGATTGCAGTCAGCAGTCAGCAGATTGCAGTCGGCAGCACGCAGTACCGGAAGGAGGTGACACCGCACATGCACACGCCCGCAACGACACACCCCCAGCATGGCCACGCCCAGCGAACGGCAGCAACAACCTTGGCACTCGGCGACCCCACCCGACCGGAAAACCCCAGACCGGCCAGTCCAGCCGAACCGGCACCAGCTCCAGGTCCGGCTCCGGCTCCGGCTCCGGCTCCGGCTCCGGCTCGACCCTGGACGCCGGACGGCCCGGCCCGCCGCACCAACAGCACCACCGCCACCGCCGCTTCCACTGTCGCTGCCGCTGTCGCTGTCGTTGTGAACGCGCAGGCACGCCAGCCCCGTCAGCCCCGGCCCCGGCAACACACCCCGACCCCCGCCACACCCGCTCCCGTCGCTGCCAGCCCGAACCTCGACCCAAGGCGACTTGGCTCCAGCCGCGAACCCCTGGCAAACCGCAGCCTCGCCGTCGCTGACCGCCTGCAGCTCAACCGAAGACCAGCCCGGCCCCAGCCAGCGACCTCGGCCAACCACCCGCCTCTTCGTCGCTGCCGCCTCAAGCCCGACCGAAGACCAGCCCGGCCCCAGCCAGCAACCCCGGGCAATCACTCGCCTCTTCGTCGATGCCGCCTGCAGCCCGACCCAAACCGGCCTGGCCCCGGCCGCGAACCCTCGGCAAATTGCAGCCTCGCCGTCGCTGACCGCCTGCAGCCCAATCCAAGACCGGCCCGGCCCGGCCCCAGCCAGCAACCTCGGGCGATCACTCACCGCTCCGTCGCTGCCGGCCCGAACCTCGACCAGCACGGCGCCCCGACCCGGCGACGCCACCAGGGCGCGAACCTCACCGCTTCATTCCACCCGTTGACCGAAGGCCGAAGCCGAACCAAGAAGCGATCAACTACTCAACAACGAACCCTTAACAACTCAGGATGTTCCGGGCGCGGCCGAGCATGGCCGGGTCGACCATTTGGCCGTCCGGGAGGGTCGTGACGCCTCCTTGTTCAAGCGCTTCGATCACGGCCCGGGCCCAGGTCAGTTCCTCCTCGGACGGGGCGAAGACGGCCTTGATGACCGGGATCTGCTTGGGGTGCACGGCGACCCGGCCCCGCAGGCCGAGGGCGCGGCCGCGTTCGGTGTCGGCGCGCAGGCCCTCGAGGTCGCGGATCGCGGGGTAGGCCGAGATCATCGGGGCGGCGAGCCCGGCCGAACGGGCCGCGAGGAGTAGCCGGACGCGCATGTGGTCGCGCACCAGGTCGTCGGCGCTGCCGAGGTCGCTCGCGAGGTCGGATTCGCCGAGGGCGATCTCGCAGACCGCGGGATGCGCCGCGATGGACGCGGCGGCCTCGAGGCCGCGGGCCGACTCGATGAGCGCGGTCAGCGGGAGCCCGTCGGCCAGATACGCGACCGCGTCGAGCTTGCGGGCGTCGTCCACTTTGGGGATCCGCAGGCCCACGTTCGCCCCGGTGGCCCGGATCGCGCGGATCTCATGCGCCGCACCGGGATTCACGCGGACCTGCACTGCGATCCGCGGCGGCGAGGCGAGCCATGTGACCGCGTTCGCGAGCGCCTCGCCTTTCGCGCGGTCGGCCACGGCGTCCTCCAGATCGAGGATCACGATGTCCGCGCCCGAGGCCGCGGCCTTGTCGAACCGGTCCGGGCGGTCCCCCGGCACGTACAGTGCGGTCAGAGCGCTCATACGATCCCCTTCTCCCGCAGCAGTTCCAGTTGCTCGCGGGTGACGCCGGCCTCGGCGAGCACGGCGTCGGTGTCCTGGCCGTGGCGCCGGCCGGTCCAGCGAACCGCGCCCGGGGTCTCGGAGAGCCGGAAGAGCACGTTCTGCATCTTCACCGGTCCGAGTTCGTCGTCGTCGATCTCGAGGACGGTGCCGATCGCGCGGTACTGCGGGTCGGCGAGGACGCCGCGCACGTCGTAGACCGGGGCGATGGCCGCCTGCGCCTCCTCGAACGCCGCGACCACTTCGCCGGTGGGCCGGGCCGCGATCCACGCGGCGACGGCCGCGTCGAGTTCGTCGGCATGCTCGGCACGGGTGTGCCCGGAGGCGAACCAGGGCTCGGCCACGAGGTCGCCGCGACCCACGAGGCGCAGCACGCGTTCGGCGATCGACTGGGAGCTGGTGGAGACGGCCACCCATTCGCCGTCGCCGGTGCGGTAGACGTTGCGCGGCGCGTTGTTCACCGAGCGGTTCCCGCTGCGGGCCTGGAGGGTCCCGAGCTGGTCGTAAGCGGTGATCTGGCCGCCGAGGAGCATGAGGATCGGCTCGATGATCGCCAGATCGATGACCTGGCCCACGTCGTCGCGGTCGACGCCGCGCAGCGCCACGAGCACCGCGTACGCGGCGGCCAGCGCGGCCACGCCGTCCGCGAGGCCGAACGGCGGCAGCGTGGGCGGCCCGTCTGGTTGGCCGGTAAGGGCCGCGAAACCGCTCATGGCCTCGGCGAGGCTGCCGAATCCTGGCCGGGACGAGTACGGTCCGGTCTGGCCGAACGCGGTCACGCGGGCGATCACGAGCCGCGGGTTGGCGCGGTGGAGGGCGTCGGGTCCGACGCCCCAGCGTTCGAGGGTGCCGGGGCGGAAGTTCTCGATGAGCACGTCCGCGTCGGCGGCGAGCCGCAGGAGGAGGTCGGCGCCTTCGGGTGCGGCGAGGTTGATGGTGACGGCGCGTTTGTTGCGGCCCAGGGTCTTCCACCACAGGTTCACGCCGTCTTTGGAGGGGCCGTGTCCGCGGGCGGCGTCGGGTCGGGTGGGGTGCTCCACTTTGATCACGTCGGCGCCGAAGTCGCCGAGGAAGGTGGCGGCGATGGGTCCGGCGAAGAGGGTGGAGACGTCGAGGACGCGGAGGCCTTCTAGGGGTGGGGTCATGGGGTCTCCTCGAGGTCCCTGGCGATGCGGAAGCCGATGCTGCTCGATCGTTCGAGGCCGAGGCCCGGGAGCAGGAATTTCAGGCTGAAGGAGGGGTCTTGGAGGCCGCCGTCGGTGTACCAGTCGGACCCTTCGGCGCGGTATTCGGCGCCGCCTTTGAGCATCGCGAAGCGGGTGACGCCGTCGGAGTGCTCGCTCTCGGTCCAGTTCCAGACCGCGGGCGTGCGTCGTATGAAGCCGGGCTGTTCGGCGGCGAGCTGCCATTCGAATTCGGTGGGCAGGCGGGCCCCGGCCCAGGCGGCGTAGGCGCGGGCGTCGGCCAGGGACACTCCGGTCACCGGGGCGCCGTCGTCGGCATCCACTGCGGCGCAGAGGAACCGGTTATCGACCTGCGGACGGTACCCGGTGACGCGGAGGAAGAACCGGTAGGTGTCGATCGCGACCTCGCGGGCGGCTACGGCGACAGGGCCCGGCAGGGCGATGTAGAGCGTCTCCTCGCGGTCGTCGTGGAGGCGCGGAGGCAGGGGCTTCCACTCCTCCACATAGGGCGCGCCTTGGTAGAAGCCGGTCTCGCGGCGGCGGTAGGTCACCGCGACCGGGCGTGGACCGGCTTCGACGCGCAACGCCTCGTCCCCTGGGGGGAGGGCCCCCGCGGACGGGGAGGGGTTGGTGCGAAACGCGGTGCGGACCGGGAAGCGGGCGTCGCTCGATCCGGGGTCGTCGGCGGCGGCGGGCATGACGTGGTCGAGCCAGGCGGGCGCCGCGGTGCCGGGCGCGAGTTCGAGGATGCCGGTGACGCCGCGGCCGGGCACGGTCACGTCGGAGGGGTTCTCGATGCCGGCGGTCACGTCGTATCGTCTGCCGCCCTTGGGGAACGGCTCGGCGAGCGGGTCGCCGGTCCAGTCGGTCTCGGCGCGGTTGACGACGGTCCACAAGGTGGCGCCGTCCTTCGTCCAGCGCGAGACGTAGACGCCGGCCGCGATCGCTTCGGCGCTCGCGCCGTCGAGCGGGGACCACTCCCCTTCGGTGAGCAGGTCGTGGGCCGCGCGCTGCACGCGGAGCATGCGTCGCAGGGTGGCCTCGTCGCGGCTGTTCCAGCCGACCCAGACGCCGAACACGGTGTCCCACACGAGGATCCCGGTGCCGTTCATCCACGCGGACTGGAGTTCGCCGCTGTGGTCGCGGTTCCAGCGCCGGATCGAGTGCATCATGTGGCGGCGCTCGTACCAGTGGGCGCGCTGCACGCCGGGCGCTTCGGAGTCGGCGAACCACTGGGCCCAGCTGAGCAGGTGGTCTTCGACGCGCTGGTTGGGGACGCGGGACTCGCCTTCGAGGACCTGCGGCGGGTCGGTGTCGGCGAGCGCGCGGGTGAGCTTCGCGTCGCCTTCCTTGAGCGTGTCGAGGAAGACGCCGTCGGCGCCGAGTTCGGTGACGAGGGCGGCGAGCTCGTCGGCGTCCTCGCGGCCGGTGCGCCTCGTGCCGGTGTCCCAGGGGTTGTAGTCGAGGAAGACGCGGATGCCGAGCGCGTGGAACTCCCCGATGAGGGAGGCGAGGCCGGGCACGTCGCGGTAGTAGTCGAACTGGTTGCGGTCGTCGATGCCGATGATCGGGTAGGCGTGCCAGAGGACGAGGCCGTCGAGGCCGCCTTGTTCGGCGATCGAGTCGAGGAAGGCGTCCACGGTGAACCGCTGCCGGGCGTGGTCGAAGAGCCGCTCGTCCCAGAGCCAGACTTGGGCGACGGCGTAGGCGCGGCTCGCCCAGCGGGTGTCGAGGACCTCGTAGGCGCTGCCGTCGTAGTCGAGTCGGCGGCGGGTCTCGTCGCGCCAGGCGGCGAGGTCGGCGCGCCAGCGCGGCCAGTCGGCGGGGTCTTCGGGTGCGGCGAAGATCTTGGCGACGTCGCCGGTCTCGGGGTCGATCCCGCCGCCGGGCGGGAGGACGGTGGGCCGGTCGATGGGCCTGGGCACCAACGGGTCGAAGGTGTTGGTGGCCGCTTCATCGGGGTCGGTGTCCGGCACGGAACGCCTCCACTTCTTTCCAGGTGGGGATCGAGGGGACGGCGCCTTTGCGCTGCACCGCGATCGCCGCGGCGGCGGTCGCGAACTCGGTGGCGTGCGCGAGTGAGCGCCGACCGGCATCGCGGTCGAGCGAGGCGGCGAAGGCGCCGACGAACGTGTCGCCCGCACCGGTGGTGTCCTTGGCTTCGACCGTGTAGGCCGGGACCTTGACCGGACTCGTTCCGGGTCCGCCGACGAGCGCGCCTTCGGACCCGAGGGTGATGATCGCGGCGCAGCCGTGGGCGGTGAGGGCGGTCAGGAGCGCCGCCTCGTCGGCGGGGCCGCCGGCGAGTTCGGCGGCCTCGTGCTCGTTGACGACGAGGATGTCGACTTCGGCGAGCATCGCGGCCGGGACTTCGGCGCTCGGCGCGGCGTTGAGGACCACGGTGGTCGCCGCGCCGCGTGCGGCGCTCACTGCGGCCGCGACGGTGGCGAGCGGCGTCTCCAGTTGCAGCACCAGCACATCGGCGGCGGCGATCGCGGCGAGTTCGTCTTCGGTGAGGTCGACGAGTTCGGCGTTGGCACCCGAGTTCACGACGATCGAGTTCTCGCCGCGCCGGTCCACGTAGATGACGGCGGTGCCGGTCGGCGTGTCGACCCGGCGGTCGAGGAGCGTGATCCCGGCGCTGCGGGCCTCTTCGGCGAGGCGGTCGCCCGCGTCGTCGCGTCCGAGCGCGACGATGAAGCGCACGTCGGCGCCCGCGCGGGCTGCGCCGATCGCCTGGTTGTTTCCCTTGCCGCCGGGGAAGGACGCGAAGCCGCGCGAGAGCACGGTCTCACCGGGGGCGGGGATGCGTTCGACCTCGTAGACCAGGTCGAGGTTGGCGCTGCCGAGGACGACCACGCTCATTGCGACACCTCCAGGGTCCGGATCGCCAGTGCGGTGAACCGGGCCCCGGCGAAGCCCGGCACGGAGGTGGCGAGGCGGTCGTCGAGGGGTTCGATCCATTTGGACGGCAGGTCGCCGGCGCCGGTGGCGGCTCCGGCGATCGCTCCTGCGGTGGCGCCCACCGAGTCGGTGTCCCAGCCGCCCGAGACGGCGAGGGTGATGGTGCGTTCGAAGTCGCCCGCGCCTCGGGCGAGGGCGAACGCGAGGAGGGCGGCGTTGTTGAGCACGTGGACCCAGTGGAGGTGGCCGAACTCCTCGTGGAGGAGGTCGATCGCGGCTTCGTCGTGGAGTTCGCCGTGGGCGAGTTCGAGGCCGCGGCGGACGGCTTTCGCGTAGCGGCTCTGGGCCGGTACGACGGCGAGGCCCGCGGCGATGACGGTGGCGATCGGGGCTCCGGTGACGGCGGCCGCGCTGGCGGCGGCGGTGAACATGGCGCCGTAGACGCCGTTGCGGCCGTGGCTGAGCCGTGCGTCGTGGAAGGCGAGGCGGGCGGCTTCGCGGGGGTCGCCGGGGGCGGTCCAGCCGTAGAGGTCGGTGCGGATCTGGGCGCCGATCCAGTCGCGGAAGGGGTTGCGGATGCGGCCGGCGAGCGCGGGTTCGTGGCCGTCGAGGAGGTTGCGGTAGGTGATGCGTTCGGCGGTGAAGACGCGGCCCGCGGGCAGGAGGTCGATCCAGGCCTGCGCCACGTCGTCGGTGGTGAGGCCGCGCCCTTTGCGCTCCAGCAGGTCGAGGGCGATGAGCGGGAAGTTGAGGTCGTCGTCCTCGGGCATGCCGTCGATGTTCTCGGCGAGGCTGGTGGGGCGGCTGCGGCGGTTCCACGGGTACTGCGCGGCGATGGCGGGGTCGAGTCCGACTTCGGTGAAGTACGAGTGGAGCGGCCAGTTGCCGGTGGCGCGGGCGATGGCGCGGATGCCTTCGAGCGGGAGCTTCTCGACGGGTTTGCCGAGGAGGCAGCCGGCGGCGCGGCCGAGCCAGGCGCCGTGCACGCGGTCGGCGCGGTCGGCGCGGGTGTTCTCGGGCAGCAGCGGGACGGCGACGGTTGCGAGGATCGCTTCGAGGTCTTCGGGTTCGTCGGTGTCGAGCCGCTCGGGGGCGGGGATCCGGTCGATCTCGGTGAGGAGGTCGCGGGCGAGCGTCCGGAGGGCGTCGGGCGCGGGTTCGGGCGAGGCGCCGCTCCAGACGGGTTCGGGTGCGCCTCCGGCGGCGAGCCAGCGTTCGCGCACGTCGGCGGTGTCGCGGCCGTCGAGGTCCGCGGCGGCGAGCGCGTGCGGGAGGAGGTCCTCGGGTTGGGTCCAGCTGAGGCGCATCATGTCGTGGCTCCAGCGTATTCGTTGCGGGCCTTGGCGACGCGGGCGGTGCGTTCGGCGTCGGCGGCCCACACGTCGCGAGCGACGGCGGCGATCACGGGCCCGGTGGCGGTGACGTCGATGCGGCTGCCTTCGCTGACGCCGGTGATCCATTCGGCGGGGACGGTGTCCGCGCCGCCGAGCGCGCCGGCGATGGAGCCGGCCATCACGGCGATGGAGTCGGAGTCGCGGCCGTAGTTGACCGCGCCGAGGACGGCTTCTCGGTAGTCGCCTCCTGCGGCGATGAGCATGCCGAGGGCGATCGGGAGTTCTTCGATCGCCTTGGTGCGGCTGGGGATCCGCGCGTCCATGGCGGGGGCGCGGTAGTCGGGGCCGACGGTGTCGAAGGGTTCGACGGCGCGGCGCAGCTCGGCGAGGCCGGCTCGCCAGTCGCTGATGCCGGTGGCGGCTTCGGCGACGGCGGTGATGGCGTGCTTGGTGCCGTCCTTGGCGAGTCGCAGCGCCGCCTCGACCACGGAGTCCACATCGGCTCCGGGCCGCATGGCTTCGGCGACGGCGGCGGCGTAGACCCCGGCGGCTTCGCGGCCGTAACTGGACTGGTGGGCCCCGGCGACGTCGATCGCCTCGGCGTAGGCCGCTTCGGGGTTTCCGGCGTTGACGATGCCGATGGGAGCGACGTACATGGTGGCGCCGCAGTTGACGATGTTCCCGACGCCGGCCTCGCGGGGATCGATGTGGCCGTAGTGGAGTCGCGCCACGAGCCACTTCTCGGCGAGGAACACGCGGTGCAGGAGCAGCGCCTCGGACTCGAGCTCGGGGATCCAGCGCTTGTCGCCGATGAGGAGCGGCACGAGGTGCTCGGCGATCGCGTGGGCGTCGAGGTGGTCGCGCACGGTGTCGTAGACGTCGACGAGTGCCGTGGTCATCAGGGTGTCGTCGGTGATGTGGCCGTCGCCCTTGTGGTACGGGGCGATCGGGCGGGCGTTGCGCCAGTCCTCGAGGAACGGGGGCACGATCCCGTCGATGAAGCCGCCGTAGCGCCGCTGGATCGCTTCGGGCGTGTTCCCTTCGGCCGCACCGCCGAGCGCGTCGCCCACCGCCGCTCCCGCGAGGGCTCCCGTCGACTTCGCGACCAGCGTGTCGTTCACCGGCAAGGTCATCGTGTCTCCTTGTGTCGTATCGGTTCTGAGTCCGCCGGGGGGAGGGGCGTCGACCCCCGGCGGACGGATGCGTCAACCCAGTTCGGCCCAGCCGTCGGTCAGTTGCTGCTGCAGCTGCTCGGCGGTGATCTCGTCCGCCAGGTACTGCTGGAGGGCGGGGGTGGCGTACTGGTCCTTCCACTGGGGATAGTTCACGGCGCCTTGGAACGGTGCGGCCGAGAGGCCCTCACCGGAGGCGAGGATGGCCTCCCAGCCGTCCTTGCCCGCCGTGCTCTCGGCGACGATGTCCCGGGCCGCGGTGGAGGACGGGATCAGCCAGTCGCCCTGGGCGAGCACGGCCTGGTGCTCGGCCTGCATGAAGAAGTCGATGAACGCGGCCGACGCCTCGACGTGCTCGCTCTCGGCGGCGACGGACATCGTCTGCGGGTTCGCGGCCTGGACCGCGCCCGCGGTGCCCGCGAGCGGCGGCAGCACCGCCCAGTTGAAGCCCTCGGGGGCCGATTCGGTGATCTGCTGGGCCACGTAGTTGCCCGCCACGTACATCGCGTACTTGCCGTCGAAGAAGCCCGGCAGCACGTCGGAGCCGCTCTGGGTGAGCGAGACCGGGTCGAGCGAGGCGTCGTCGTAGGCCATCGAGTGGATGCGCTCGGGCACGGCGAGTTCGTTGTCGCCCACCTCGATCGCGGCGTCGGTCCCTTCCCCGGAGAAGTAGGTGCCGTCGAAGCCGAGGGACAGGCTCATGACGGCGGCGGTCGGCTGCTGCATGCCCCAGCCCACGCCGTACCTGCCGTCTGCGGTGAGTTCGGCCGCGAGCGCCTGGAAGTCGTCCCACGCGAGGGTCTCCCCCGCCGGGACCTCCACGCCCGCATCGGCGAACGCGTCCGCGTTCACGAACACCACATAGGACTGGAGCAGGGTCGGGGCGGCGACGACGGCGCCGTCGGCCGCGGTCACGGACTTCCAGACGTCGTCGGACACGGCGCCCTTCACGTCCTCGCTCAGGTACGGGTCCAGGTCGGCCAGGTAGCCCTGCTCGGCGAAGCCCATGATGTCGGCCGACTCGTCGTGGATGATGTCGGGCGCGGTACCGCCCTGGAACTGGGTCACCAGCTGGTCGTGCACGTTGTCCCAGCTGCCCTGCACGAGCTCCACCTGGGTGTCGGGGTTGGCCTCGTTCCAGGCGGCGACGATCTCCTCGGTCGCGGCGATCGTCGTGTCCTGGAACGCCAGCGACTGGAACGTGAGCGTGGTCGAGCCGTCGTCGTCACCGCCCACGCCGAAGGCGGAGCAGCCGGTGAGAGCGAGGGGTAGTGCCAGGACGCCCGCGACGGCGCTGTTGCGAGTGCGCATTGTTTCTCTCTTTCGGTAGTGAACGGCGGGTGAGGGATCAGCCCTTGACCGCGCCGCTGAGGAGTCCGGCCGTGAGCCGTTTCTGGATGAGCAGGAAGAACACGAGACTCGGGATGCAGGACAGGAGCGCGGCCGCGGCGAGCTGGCCGAGCTCGACCTGCCCTTCGGCGCCGAGGAAGCGCGCCAGCGCCAGCGGCAGGGTCTGCATGTCCGGGTCCTGGATGAGCACGAGCGCGAAGAAGAACTCGTTCCAGGAGTTGATGAACGTGAACAGGCTGGTGGCGACCAGGCCCGGGGCGAGGAGGGGCAGGACGATCTTCATGAGGGTGAGCAGACGCCCGGCCCCGTCGACCGCGCTCGCCTCCTCGAGTTCGACGGGGATGGCGGCCACGTAGCCCTGGAGCATCCACAGCGAGAAGGGCAGCGCCCAGACGGCGTAGACGAACACGAGGCCGAGGAGGGTGTTGACGAGACCGAGGTCCTTGAGCAGCAGGAACAGCGGGATGATGATGAGGATGAACGGGAAGACCTGGCTGAGGAGGATCCAGCCGGTCGCTATGGCCCGCAGTCGGGTGCGGAAGCGGACGAGGGCGTAGGCGGCGGGGAGGGACACGGCGGTGACGATCGCGGTGGTCGTGACCGCCACCAGGAGGCTGTTGCCGGCCGCGGTGTAGAGGTCGGCCTTCGCGATCGCCGAGGTGAAGTTGTCGAGGTTGAGCTGCCGCGGCAGGAGCCCGGCGTCGGGCGAGCGGAGTTCCTGCGGGGTCTTGAACGCGGTGGTCAGCAGGAACACCAGCGGGAACCCGAGGAAGCACATGTAGGCGAGGAGCGCGAGGTACTGGAGCGGGCGGGCGGCCCGGTTGCGTCCCAGTGCCCTCGGTCGTGCCGATTTCGCGAGTGTCGTCATTGGAGGCGCCTCCGCATCTGGCCGCGCAGGTAGAAGAACAGGAACGCGCCGATCAGGATCACCATCACGTTGCCCATGGCCGCCGCGTAACCGAAGTTGCCGTAGCGGAAGGCCTCGTTGTAGGCGAAGAGGCTCGGCAGCATCGTGGTGCCGCCCGGGCCGCCGGCGGTGAGCACGAAGACCAGCGCGAACGAGTTGAAGTTCCAGATCAGGTCGAGGGTGGTGATGGCGATGACGATGGGCCGCAGGGCGGGGAGCGTGACGTGCCAGAAGCGGCGCCAGGTGTTCGCGCCGTCGATCGCGGCGGCCTCGCCCAGTTCGGCCGGCACCGATTGGAGCCCTGCGAGGAGCGTGATCGTGGTCTGCGGCATCCCGGCCCACACGCCGACGATGATGACCACCGGGAGCGCGGTCGAGGCCTCGCCGAGCCAGTTGATGCCGCTGGGGAGACCGAGGGCGTCGAGAGTGCGGTTGACGGGGCCGTAGTTGCGGTTGAGCATGAGCTGCCACATGATCGCGATGATCACCGGCGGCATGGCCCACGGGATCAGCGCCAGGGTGCGGGCGAGCCAGCGCAGGCGCAGGTCGAGGTTGAGCAGCAGCGCGAGGCCGAGCGAGGCGAGGAACTGGAGGGCCGTGACGCTCAGGGCCCAGATGAGGCCGATCCTGAACGAGTCCCAGAACAGGGTGTTGCCGGCCAGCTCGATGTAGTTCTCGAGGCCGTTGGCGTGCGTCTCGACGTTGAGTCCGGCCTTCGCGTCGGTGAAGCCGAGCAGGACGCCGTACACGAGCGGGTAGACGCTGAAGAGCATGACCGGGAGCAGGGCGGGCAGGACGAGCAGCCAGGCGTCGCGGCCTTCGCTGGAACGCTTGCGGCGCTGGGGGGTCGCGGTGGTAAAGGACGGCTCGAGGGGTGGCGCGACGCTCACGGGGCGACCTCCTGGGTCGATTCGCGTACGGAGAGGCTCGGGGGGATGACGAGCGTGCGGACCGGCGCGGCGGGGTCGGCGATCCGGCGGATGAGGAGCTTCGCGGCGGCCGCGGCGCGCTTGGCGGAGCCGAGGTCGACGCTGGTGAGCGAGGGCGTGGCGAGTTCGGCGGCGTCGGTGTCGTCCATGCCGACGACCGCCACGTCCTCGGGGACGCGGGCGCCGGCGGCGGCGAGTTCCTTGAGGGCGGCCACGGCGAGCAGGTCGTTGGCGCACACGATCGCGTCCGGCTTGGTCAGGGCGAGCAGGCCGGCCGCGGCCTTGCGGCCCGCGCGGTAGGTGAATCCCGTTGCGGTGGCCTGCAGGTCGGGGTGGCTCGGCAGGTCGAAGCGCTCGACCGCGGCGAGGTACCCGGCGAGGCGCGCGGAGCCGGGCACGGTGTCGACCGGTCCGTTGACGAGCGCGATGCGGCGCCGCCCCTGGGCCACCAGGTGCTCCATGGCGAGTCCGATGCCGGTGGCGGAGTCGGCGCGCACATTGTCGAGCTCGACGTCCGCAGGGAGCGAACCGATCACGACGATGGGCAGCCGGCTCGACCGCATGGCGTCGATGAGCTCGGCGGTGATCCGCAGCGGGCTCAGGAGCAGCCCGTCCGCGTAGCCCCGGTTGAGGCTGTTGAGCAGGTCGATCTGGTCCTGCGGGTCGCTTCCGGTGGAGGACACCACGAGTCGGTAGTCGGCCTTGGTCACGATGCCGCTGACGGCCCGCATCATCTGCACGTAGACGGGGTTGCCGACATCGGCGACGGCGAGGGCGATCTGGTCGGTCCGACCGGTGCGGAGGGTGCGGGCGCTGGCGTCGGGCACGTAGCCGAGTGCCTCGGCGGCCTCGCGCACCTTGCGGGTCAGCGCCTCGGAAGCCGAGCCCCCGTTGAGGACCCGCGACACCGAGGCCACGGAGACCCCGGCACGCGCGGCCACGAGCGCGAGGCTCGATCGTTTCGTCTCGGCCACTGACAGCCCTCGTCATCGTCGTTGAGAACGTTCTTAAGAACGATTTCAGGAACGATAGCAGAGCTCGTCCAAGCGGTAACGGTCGGCGATCAGCGATCCGGATTCCACGGCTGCGCCTCTCCAAGGAGTCAGGGGTGAGTGTCCAACAATCCTAAGGGATCTCGGCACACCGCACGGCCGACATGACCGTCCGCCAATGTCCCGGACACCTGGCCGTCCGGCACCGATCCGAACCGATTCAGCGGCGTGTGCGCCGTTGACATCGATGAATTCCTATGGATATCCTGTCTTCGGCTTAACCGATTCAGTATGTGCAACCCCAGGTCAGAGCCGTACACCAGATGCAACCCCTCAGCTTCGAGGGCCCTTCGTTCCAAAGGAGACGCAAGTGCCTTTCTCCTCCTTCCGCGCGCCGAGGCGCGCGGTGATCACCATGGGCGCCGCCGCCGTCGCGGCCGCCGGCGTGCCGCTGTCCGCCAGCGCCGCAACGACTCGGGCCGACCGGGTCACGATCGTCGACGACTGCGCGACCAAGGAGACGCGCGCGCTCTTCCAGTACATGCTCGACATTCAGGGCCAGGGCGTCCTGTTCGGCCACGAGCACACGCTCACCGACGGGTTCACCTTCGACGCCTTTACGGATCAGACCTCCGACGTCCAGGCCACGACCGGCGACTATCCGGCCGTGTTCGGCTGGGACACCCTGATCCTCAACGGGTTCCAGAAGCCGGGCGTGTACGGCGGCACCGTCGAGCAGAACATCGAGGCCTTGAGCTGGGCCTTCGAGAAGTCGGACGCGCTCGGCGGGATCAACGTCCTGAGCGCGCACATGTACAACTTCGTGACCGGCGGCGACTTCTGGGACACCGCGGGACGCGTGGTGAGCCAGATCCTGCCCGGCGGCGCGAAGCACGGGGACTACAACGAATTCCTCGACCGGATCGCGGCGGCGGCCAAGGGCGCCAAGCGATCCGACGGCACCTTGATTCCGGTGATCTTCAGGCCCTTCCACGAGAACACGGGCGGTTGGTTCTGGTGGGGCGCCGGCCACTGCACCTCGGCCGAGTTCATCGAGATCTTCCGCTACACCGTGGAGTACCTGCGCGACACCAAGAAGGTCCACAACCTGCTCTACTCGTACTCCCCCAACTCGAGCTTCGGCGGCGACCCCACCAATTACATGAAGACCTACCCGGGCGACGAGTTCGTCGACGTGCTCGGCTACGACGCCTACGACAACTCCGCGGGCTCGGCCGAATGGCTCACGGGGACCATGAAGGACCTCGCGATGGTGGTGGACCTCGCCGCCGAGCACGGCAAGGTCCCCGCGTTCACCGAGTTCGGCGAGTCCGGAGAGGAGGGTCGCGACCTCACCTGGTTCACCGACCTCCTCGGCGCCATCAAGGCGGACCCGAAGGCGAGCAAGGTGACCCACATGCTCACCTGGGCCAACTTCGGCGGCACCAACCGGGCGTACGTGCCGTTCCCGGGGCACGCCATGGAGCCGGACTTCCTCGACTTCCACGCGGATCCGTACTCGCTCTTCACCTCTGATCTCGAGGGCGTGTTCGACGCGCCCACGGTCGCCGTGCCGAGCGCGCCGTTCATGCACCTCGTGACCCCCACCGACCGCCAGCGCATCACGACCACCGCGACGACGATCCGGATGCGGCTCACCGCCGCGACCTCGCGGACGGCGACGTACTCGATCGACGGTGGCGCGCCGGTGGCTTTGACCCGGGACGCGGCGGGGTTCTATTCCGGCGCTTGGAACATCGATCCGTCCTGGTTGGACAACCGTGGGGTGACGGTGGCCGTGAGCGCCAAGGTGGGCCGCCGGAGTCTCACCGATTCGGCGCTGGTGCTGCTCGGCGAGGTCGAGCCGATGCCGGCGGGTTGGATCGACGACTTCGAGGGCTACGCGGGCGACGACCTGACGTTGAGCGAGGCGTACAGCCACGTCAACGCCAACACGACGGTGCTGTCGGCCGACCACAAGGCGTCGGGCGCCTTCGGTCTGGCGTACTCCTACGACTTCGCGAACGCCGGGTACACGGGGATCGGCAAGTCGGTGGGTGCGGACTGGAACGCGTTCAGCGCCTTGAAGTTGTGGCTCCAGGGCGACGGCTCCACGAACGGCGCGACGATCCAGGTCGTCGCCAAGGGCGCGTACTTCGAGTACAACGTGGGCCTCTCGGACACGAGCGGCAAGGAGATCAGCGCACCGTTCACCGAGTTCAAGCCCGCGCCTTGGGACACGGGCCATGCCGATGAGCTGCTCGACGCCGAGCACCTCGCGGACGTGACGGCGTTCAACCTGTACCTCGGGTACGGCGGGTCCACTGCGACGGGCACGGTCTACGTGGACGACATCCGGGCCGAGTAGGCGCGGGTCGCGGGCCGGGGCTTCGCGCTCCGGCCCGCGGTCGTTCAGATCAGGCCGGGAGCGTCCATGACCTGGGTCTGCTCCATGGCCTTGATGAATTCGGGTTCGCCCATGCGGCGCATGACGTCCTCGGGACTCGGGGCCTCGACGCGTTCCTGGATCCACCAGATGTCGCCGAGCGGGTCGCGGAGCCTGGCGATGCGGTCGCCCCAGGCTTGCACGTCGGTCAGCGGGGTGACGACGACGGCGCCGGCGTCGACCGCCTTCTGGAGGACGGCTTCGGCGTCTTCGACATAGAGCCGCAGCAGGGCCGGGGTGTCGACCTTGAACGGGGTGTCGAAGAGCATCACGATCGAGGTGCCGATGCGGACTTCGGCATGGCCGATCCTGCCGGGCACGGGGCCTTCGACGCGGCCGAGTTCCTCGGCGTCGAAGGCCGCCTTGAGGAATTCGATGACGCGCGCGGTGTCCTTGGTGCTGATCCAGGGGGTCACGGTGCCGTAGCCCTCGGGGATCGGGTCGAGTTGGCCGCTCATGATGGCTCGCTTTCGATCGATGGATCCTGGCGAGATCAGTTTATCAGAACGGAATAGTTTGTTCCTGTATTTGGATTGCGGGTTCGAGCGCGATCGCATTCGTTCTGACGATCTCGAGGGCCCGGGTCATCGCGCCGATGCTCACGACGCCGCCGCCGAGGGGCGAGGCGATGAGCTCCGGTGCGGGCGGGTGAGTGAGTTCGTTGAGGCGCAAGGCGGTTCGCGGCAGGAGAAGGCCGAGGGATGCGGCCACGGCGCCGGAGAGGACGATCCGCTCCACGTCGAGCAGCCCGCCGAGGACCGCGCAGATCCGGGCGAGGCGCTCGGCCATCCGGTCGATGAGCTGCAGCGCGGCCGGGTCGCCGGCATCGGCGGCCCGGAAGACGATCTCGGCCCCGAGCGAGGCTTTCGGGGTCGTCGCGAGCGGGCTCGATGCGTCCACTGCGCCTGAGGCTTGCATCTCGAGCGCCCACTCCCGCAGCAGGGCCGCGATGCCGTGGGTCGAGCCGACGCCTTCGACCAGCGCCAGGAGCCGCAGCTCCCCGGCGGCGCCCCGCTTGCCGCGCACGAGGTGGCCGTCGACCACGTAGCCCGCGCCGAACCGCTCGCCCGACATCAGCGCGATGTAAGAGGAGGCGCCGACGCCCGCGCCGAGCGCCCCTTCGGCGAGCGCGGCGAGGTTGGCGTCGTTCTCGATCTCGATGAGTCGGCCGCCCAGCTGCTCGCTCCGTTCGCGCAGGTGCGCCGCGAAGCCGGGGTTCATGCGCGACCAGAACTCGAACTCGCCTTCGGGCGAGTTGCCGTCGAGGTCGGTGGGGGCGGGCACGCCGACGGCGACGCACATGACCGCTTCCGCCTGCACGCCAGCGTCTTCGAGCGCCTTGTCGATGGTCGCGTCAGTGACCGTGAGGCGCTGCGCGGCGCCGTGGCCGTCGGGGTCGATCGCGGTGTGGGAACGAGCGAGTTCGCGCCCGCGCAGGTCGGCGACGGTGGCGGTGACGCAGTGCTGTCCGGCGTCGACCCCGACCACGGCTCCGGCGTCCGCGCGGAGCGCGTACCTGCGGGCGGGGCGGCCCTTGCGGTACTCCTCGCCGGCGGCGCGGGCGTTCGGCAGTTCGCAGAGCCAGCCGCGTTCCACCAGCTCGTCGCACAGCGCGATGACGGTGGAGCGGGTCAGTCCCGTGGCCGCGATCGCGTCCGTCGCGGTGAACGCCTCGGCGTCCCACGCCTAGGCCAGCACGGCGGCGGCGTTCACCCGCTTCTGCGAGAACACGGCCTTCTCATCTGCTTCGGGCAAGACGCTTGACACCTCGACTCTCCGTGCTCCAGTATGACTGGAGGAAGTTGATTTTGATACTAGATTTAATCACGATATCAATCATCGAAAGGCTCTCGTCCATGACCGAGCTGCTCACCAGCACCGCAGACGCCGCCGCGCCGTCCCGCATCGACGCCGATTGGTGGCGACAGGCGACCGTCTACCAGATCTACCCGCGCAGCTTCGCCGACGCGAACGGCGACGGCATCGGCGACCTCCCCGGGATCACCTCGCGCGTGGACTACCTCGCGCGACTCGGGGTCGACGCCGTGTGGCTCAGCCCGTTCTACCCGTCCGCGCTCGCCGACGGCGGCTACGACGTCGACGACTACCGCAACGTCGACCCGCGACTGGGCACCCTCGCCGACTTCGACGCCATGGTCGCGGCGCTCCACGCCGCGGGCATCAGGCTCATCGTCGACATCGTGCCGAACCACTCCTCGAACCTGCACCGGTGGTTCCAGGACGCGCTCGCCGCACCGAAGGGCTCGCCCGAGCGCGACCGGTACGTCTTCCGCGACGGCCTCGGCGCGAACGGCGAACTGCCGCCCGCGGACTGGACCTCGATGTTCGGCGGGCCGGCCTGGGAGCCGGTGGGCGACGGGCAGTGGTACCTCCACCTGTTCGCCCCCGAGCAGCCGGACTTCAACTGGCGCAACAAGGAAGTGCGCGAGGACTTCCTCACCACGCTGCGCTTCTGGTCCGACCGGGGCGTGGACGGCTTCCGCGTCGACGTCGCGCACGCCCTCGCCAAGCACCTCCCCGAGAATCTGCCGTCCGAGGCCGAACTCCAGGCGATGGACCGCGCCACCGGCACGCACCTGCTGTGGGACCGCGACGAGGTCCACGACATCTACGCCGACTGGCGGGCCGTCTTCGACGAGTACGACCCGCCGCGCATCGCCGTCGCCGAGGCGTGGGTGAACCCGCCCTCGCGCCGCGCCCGCTACGCCAGCGCCTCGGGCCTGGGCCAGGCGTTCAACTTCGACCTGCTCGAAGCCGACTTCGACGCCTCGGCCGTTCCGCGGCATCATCGTCGACAACCTCGAGCAGGCCGCCGCCTCCGGATCCTCCACGACTTGGGTGTTCTCGAACCATGACGTGGTGCGCCACGCGACCCGATACGGGCTGCCGCCCAACGGCGACCGCCCGCGCGTGCTACAACCGCGCCTGGCTGCTCTCGGGCGGCGCCGAGCCCGCGCTCGACGCCGACGCGGGGCTGCGCCGCGCCCGCGCCGCGACGCTGCTCATGCTCGCCCTGCCCGGCAGCGCCTACCTCTACCAGGGTGAAGAGCTCGGCCTCGGCGAGGTCGCGGCGATCCCCGCCGAGGCCCGGCAGGACCCGACCTTCTTCCGGAGCCCGGGCGTCGACGTCGGCCGCGACGGCTGCCGGGTCCCGATCCCGTGGACCGAGGGAGGCGATTCGTTCGGATTCGGCACCGCCGATGCCCATCTGCCGCAACCGGAGTGGTTCGGCTCGCTCTCGGTCGAGGCCCAGTCGGAGGACCCGTCCTCCACGCTGAACCTGTACCGCGAGGCCCTCGCGCTGCGCCACCGGCTCCAGAGCGACGAGTCGCTGACGTGGGTCGACTCGGGCCGACGAGGTGCTGCACTTCCGCCGCGCCAACGGATGGGAGGCCGTGGCGAACTTCGGCGCGACCGCGGTGCCCCTGCCCGCGGGCGAGGTGCTCCTCGCGAGCGGCCCGATCGACGCGGCGGTGCTGCCGCCCGAGACCACGGTCTGGGTCAAGGCCGGTTCGTGAACTGACCCGCCTCCGGCGCGCATCCGAGCGGTGCGCGCCGAAGGCGTTTGCGGCCTGGCCTGGTCGTGGGCGGTCGGTACAGTAGGCTCCGACCCGAAACCTGAATGAATCGATTCAATCCCTTGGCACCGGCGCAGCTTCAGACCGCTGCGACCGGCAGTCACCAGTTCGATAGGCCCTCATATGACAAAGCGACAGTTCCCCCGTCCCAAGGACATTCTGCCCTTGGTGAAGTTCAAGAAGCCCGACTTCAACGGCGAAGCGGCGGCGCCTGCGCGCGGCGCTGACGATCGAGGACCTGCGCCGGATCGCGAAGAAACGCACCCCGCGGGCGGCGTTCGACTACACCGAGGGCGCGGCCGAGGCCGAGCTGTCCCTGGCCCGGGCCCGGCAGGCCTTCCAGGACGTCGAGTTCCACCCCGCGATCCTGCGCGACGTCTCGAAGCTCGACACCGGCTGGGACGTCCTCGGCCGCCGCTCTGAGCTGCCGTTCGGCATCGCGCCCACCGGGTTCACCCGGATGATGCACACCGAAGGCGAGACCGCCGGAGCCGGAGCGGCCGCGGCGGCGGGCATCCCGTTCGCGCTCTCGACCATGGGCACCACCCCGATCGAGGACGTCGCCGCCGTCGGCGGACCGGACGGGCGGCACTGGTTCCAGCTGTACATGTGGAAAGACCGCGACCGCTCCATGGCCCTGGTCGACCGCGCCGCCGCGGCCGGATTCGACACTCTGTTGGTCACCGTCGACGTGCCCGTGGCCGGGTGCGCGGTTGCGGGACAAGCGGAACGGGTTCGCGATCCCGCCGGAACTCACCGCGAAGACGATGTTCGACATGGCCCGGCACCCGAACTGGTGGTTCGACATGCTCACCACCGAACCGCTCGCCTTCGCCTCGCTCTCGCGCTGGTCCGGGACCGTGGCCGAACTCCTCAACACGATGTTCGACCCGACCGTGGACTACGAGGACCTGGCCTGGATCAAGGAGCAGTGGCCCGGGAAGCTCGTGGTCAAGGGCGTCCAGACCGTGGCCGACGCGAAGCGCTTGGCGGACATGGGCGTCGACGGCATCACCCTGTCCAACCACGGCGGGCGACAGTTCGACCGGGCCCCGATCCCCTTCCATCTCCTGCCCGCGGTGGTGAAGGAGGTCGGCAAGGACACCGAGGTCCACCTCGACACCGGCATCATGTCCGGCGCCGACATCGTCGCCTCGATCGCGCTCGGCGCCAGGTTCACGATGATCGGCCGCGCCTACCTCTACGGGTTGATGGCAGGCGGCCGCGACGGCGTCGACCGCACCATCGCCATCCTCAAAGAAGAAGTCGAGCGCACCATGAAACTCCTCGGCGTCGCCAGCCTCGAAGAACTCGAACCGGGGCATGTCACGCAATTGCAGCGACTCATCCCCCGCTAAACGGAGTGCCGCTTGGTTGCGGGTCTGGCCGGTGTGAAACGGCTGGCGCTGCTGGTTCCGTGTCCAGTTCAGCGGCGAACGCGAAGCCGGGCCGGTTTCGGTTGGGCTTCAACCCGTCAGCGATGGCGTGGTGAAGATTCCCCGAGGGCGCTTGATCGGGGCCGGGCCGGTTCGGGGGTGGGCTTCACCCCGCAGCGACGAGGAGGTGGGTGAATGCCCGAGCTCGCGGACTGGGGCCGGGCCGGTCGCCGGATTGGCTTCAACCCAGCAGCGACGAAGAGGTGGAGATTATCCGCGGGTGTCTGGCCGGGTCCGGGCCGTTTTCGGTTGGGCTGCAGGCGGGCGGCGACGAAGAGGCGAGTGGTTGGCCGAGGTCGCAGGCCGGGTCCGGGGCCGGTCTTCGGCCGGGCTGCAGGCGGCAGCGACGGTGCGGTGGCGTGCTTTCGCGGTGGTGTTGCCGGGTCGGGCGCCGTGTCGGTCGGGGTTCGGGCTGGCAGCGACGGAGGCCGGTGTGGCGGTGGTCGGGGTGTCCGACCGGGGCCGGGACTGGTGTGCCCGCGCGGTCGCGGCGGCAGTGGCAGCGGAAGTAGCGGTGGCTGAGGTGCTGTCGGTGCGGCGGGCCGGGCCGTTCGGCGTCCAGGATCGAGCCGCCGAGCCCAGCCCGAGCCCGAGCCCGAGCCCGAGCCCGAGCCCGAGCCGGAGCCGGAGCCGGAGCCGGAGCCGGTTCGGCTGCGCTGGCCGGTCTGGGGTGCGCCGGTCGAGTGGGTTCACCGAGTGCCAAGGTTGTTGCTGCCGTTCGCTGGGCGTGGCCATGCTGGGGGTGTGTCGTTGCGGGCGTGTGCATGTGCGGTGTCACCTCCTTCCGGTACTGCGTAATGCGTACTGCCATTTGCCAACTGCCAACTGCCGATTGCGTACTGCTGACTGCTGACTGCTGACTGCAATCTGCGTACTGTCGACTGCGGTCAGTGGGCCTTTCCGGAGTGTCCTTCCCATGAGTGTGTCTGTTGGGTGTGTGTGCCTCGTTCGGGGCACTGCCTCCGGTTGGGGTGATCCCTTCCGGGCGATCTCCCGCTCCACGGTTCCGAGTCCGTCCTTCTGGCTTTCTCGGCCTGGGAGCGAGTCCCGATAGCACGTGGGGCATACCATGCAAGCCCCGGGCTGAGCCCCCCTGACCCGAGAGCGGGCCTGGTGGTCTCGGATCCTGCCAGCGGGGCGAGTCGGCCAGAGGCTTGGCTTAGTCTGCTTACACCTACTCGACTCCTGTACGGAATCCATATCCCTGTGCGTACACCAATTATCCCCCATCGCACGACCGACCCGCATCACCCACAAGACGAGAAACCTCTCATGTTCGACCCCGAACCGCCTGCGCCCCAACCGAAACCGGGCCGGACAGCCGCCAACCCACCCCAGCGAAATGGCACCCCTCCGTCGCTGCCCGCTTGAACCCCAACCGAAACGGGCCGGGCCTCGCCAAGCCGACCCCGCCCAATCGCTCACCCCTCCGTCGCTGCCCGCCTGAACCCCACCCGAACACCGACCCGGCCCCAGCCACCCCCCGAACCCAACTCCCACCTCTCCGTCGCCGCCCGCTCTAAGCTCCAGGCCACCCCGGAGCCGCACTCCGCCAGCGCCCCGCTAACAACCACCCCAGGTGTAAACCAGACCAAACAATCCCACCCCAACCCAAACCCAACCCGTCCGCGACGCGGGAGACACCGGCGTTCACGCACACCCGCGCTTGTCAACCGATTGCCCTATTTATCCGGGTCGATCCCTCGCTTCGTTGAACTGGCGGGGCTCCGGTATGCTCGGCAGGTCCCGGCGTCCAACCGGCCACAGAGGCGCAGCCCCCTTGCCGGATGACAACCCCCGGCAACAAGCGCGAAAGGGGAGGCATGGACCAGTCCGACGCCGCCACCCGGCCCCGCAACGGCGAACGCAAGGCGCCGCCCGACGATCTACGACATCGCGCGGCTCACCGGGGTGAGCCCCTCCACCGTGTCCCGCGCACTCAACAAGCCCGGGCCGCCTCAACGCGCAGACCGAACGGCGCATCCGCGACGCCGCCGCCGAACTCGGCTACCGGATCAACCCGATGGCGCGCGCCCTGCCGACCGGCAAGACCGGCACGCTCGGCCTGCTCGTCTCGGACATCACGAACCCGGCCTACTTCGACCTCGTGCGCGGCGCCGAACGGGTGGCCTCCGAGACCGGCATGACCATCGTCTTCGCCGACTCGCAGGAGTCCGCCGAACTCGAACGGTCCACCGCCGAGCGCCTGCAGACCTCGGTCGACGGCCTGCTCCTCGTCGGCTCGCGGCTTGAGGACCAGCAGATCCAGGACCTGTCCTCGGTGAAACCGCTCGTGGTCGTGAACCGGCTCGTCGAGGGCATCCCCGCCGTCATCCCCGATGTGCGGCCCGGCATCACGGCCGCGCTCGAGCGGCTGCGCGACGCCGGGCACCGCCGGATCGCCTACCTCGCCGGACCCGAAGCCTCGTGGATGAACGGGCAGCGCTGGCAGACGGCGTTCGACGATCGCCGTCGCCTGGGACATGTCCATCGTGGAGATCAAGTCGAACGCGCCGACCCGCGAGGGCGGCGCCGAGGCGTTCCGGCGCGTCAAGGCCGCCGACGTGAGCGCCGTGCTCGCCTACAACGACCTCGTCGCGCTCGGGCTGCTGCGCGAGTGCCGCGACCACGGCCTCGACGTGCCGGCCCGGTTGAGCATCGTCGGCTTCGACGACATCTTCGGGGCCGACCTCCCGACGCCCGGCGCTGAGCACGATCCGGATGCCGCTGGCTCCTTGCGGCGAGCGCGGGATCAGGCGGCTGCTGGATCGAGATCGACGGCGGCGAGGCGGAAGACGAGACTGCGTCTGCCGACGGAGTTCGTCGACCGCGATTCGATCGCGCCGGCCGTCGGACTGATCAGACGCTGTGCAGGAGGGCGTCGAGGGCCGGGTTGCCGTGGCGGCGACGCCAGACGGCTGTGGAGTTCCACGGTGTCGCTGCGGCAGGTCCGCGATGTCGAGGAAGACCAGGTTCGAGAGGTTGAGCGCGCTGGCCGAGGAGGGCACGAGCGCGACGCCGAGCCCGGCGTTGACCACCGACAGGACCGTGTGGACCTGGCTGATGTGCTGCACGTACCGCGGGGTTCAAGTGCGCCTGCTGGAACGCGGCGACGACGAGTTCGTAGAAGTACCAGGCCTCTGAGGGCGAGTAGGTCACCACGTCGTGCTCGGCCACGTCCTCCATTGTGGGCGCCCGGCCGAGCCGGGTCAGGGCGTGGCCGCGCGGGGCGGCGAGGATGAGCGAGTCCCGAGCCACGAGCCGCGAGTCGAGCAGGTCCGAGCGCGGGACCTGGCGCACCAGGCCGACTTCGATCTCCCCCGCGAGCAGGGCGTCGAGCTGCGCGTGCGTGACCATCTCGTTGAGCACGAGGTCGACGCCGGGCAGTTTCGGCGGCGGCCGACCGCGATCCACCGGCCGAGGACCGTGAGGGCCGAGACGGCGGTGAAGCCGATGCGGATGGTCCCCGCCGTCCCGGCCGCGACGCGGCGGGCCCGCAGCGGGGCGGTGTCCGCGGAGGAGAGGAGCCGCCGGGCCTCTTCGAGGAAGATGCGTGCCGGCCGGGGTGAGTTCGACGCCGCGCTGCGTGCGCAGGAAGAGCGTCGAAGCCGACGGCGCGTTCGAGGCGCTGGACCTGGCGGCTCAGCGGCGGTTGCGTCATGCGCAGTCGCTCTGCGGCCCTGTCCGAAATGGGATTCCTCCGCGACGGCCACGAATCCGCGGAGTTGGTCGAGTGTGTAGCCCACGTCACCTGTAGCCATGCCCTGAAGGTATCAGTCGATATCGAATGAGTGTTGGACCGGTATAAGCGAGGGGGTTACGGTACGGGCGCACCTCGACGGAACAGGAGACCTCCGCACATGACGCGATACACCCCCGCAGAGATCCAGCGGGCGCTGGGCGAGGGGCTCTTGTCCTTCCCCGTCACCCACTTCCGCGAGGACCTGTCCTTCGACGAGGCCGGCTACCGCGAGCACCTGGGGCACTTGGCGTCCTTCCCTGCGGCGGGCCTGTTCGCGGCCGGCGGCACCGGCGAGTTCTTCTCGCTCACGCCCGAAGAGGTCGGCCAGGTCGTGCGCGCCGCCGCCGACGAGGCCGCCGGCGCCGTCCCGATCATCGCCCCGGCCGGGCAGGGCACCGCCCAGGCGATCGCGTTCGCCCGGGACGCCGAGGCCGCCGGGGCCGACGCGGTCCTGCTGTTCCCGCCCTACCTCACCGAGGCCGGGCAGGACGGCCTGGTCGCCCACGTGCGGGCGGTCTGCGAGGCGACCTCGCTGGGCGTCATCGTCTACCACCGCTCCAACGCCGAGTACAGCGTCGGCCACCGTCGAGCGGCTCGCGGCCGAGTGCCCGAACCTCGTCGGCTTCAAGGACGGCGTGGGCGACATCGAGTTCATGACCCGCCTGTACGCGACCCTCGGCGAGCGGCTGCTGTACATCGGCGGCCTCCCCACGGCCGAGACCTTCGCACTCCCCTATATCCAGCTCGGGCGTCACCACCTACTCCTCGGCGATCTTCAACTTCGTCCCGGAGTTCGCGCTCGCGTTCTACGACGCGGTGCGCGCCGGGGACCGCGTCGAGGTGTACCGGCGGCTGCAGCGAGTTCGTGCTGCCCTACCTGGACATCCGCAACCGCCGGCAAGGGCTACGCGGTCTCGATCGTCAAGGCGGGCATGACGGCCGTGGGCCGCCCGGCCGGTCCGGTCCGCCCGCCGCTCGTCGACCTCGACGCGGGCGAGCTCGCCTCGCTGACCGCGCTGATCGAAAAGTCGGCATCATGACGCATCACCCCGAACTCGAACAGGCTGCGGCGCAGGCGGAGGCCGCGTTCGACGCGTACCGCGCCACCGACGCGGCGATCCGGGCGGCGTTCCTCGACTCGATCGCGGACGGCATCGAGGCGCTCGGCGACGAACTGACCGCGGTGGTCACCGCCGAGACGAACCTTCCCGCCGGGCGGGCGGTCGCTGAGCGCGGCCGCACCTGCGGACAGCTCCGGATGTTCGCCCGGCTCTTGGAGAGCGACGACTGGAAGGGCGTGCGCATCGCGCCGGGCGACCCGGACCGGACCCCGCTCCCCAAGCCCGACATTCGCTTGCGGCGCATCCCGATCGGGCCGGTCGCCGTGTTCGGGGCCAGCAACTTCCCGCTCGCGTTCTCGGTCGCGGGCGGGGACACCGCCGCCGCGCTGGCCGCGGGCGCACCCGTGATCGTCAAGGCGCATGAAGCGCACCCGCGCACCTCGGCGCTGGTCGCCGCGGCCGTCAAGGAGGCGGCCGTGAAGCACGGCCTGCCCGAAGGAGTCTTCGCGGTCCTGTACGGCGACGGACCCGGGCTCGGGCAGGCGCTCGCCGCCCACCCGGTGGTCAGGGCCGTGGCGTTCACCGGCTCGCGCCGAGCGGGCCTGGCGATCGCCCACACGGCCGCCGCACGGCCCGTGCCGATCCCGGTCTTCGCCGAGATGTCCAGCGTGAACCCGGTGTTCCTCATGCCCGCGGCCCTGGCCGCGCGGCCCGCCGAACTCGCGCGCGGCCTGGTCGGATCGATGGCGTTGGGCGCCGGGCAGTTCTGCACCAGCCCCGGACTCGTCATCGTCCAGGAAGGGGCGGGGCTCGACGCGTTCCTCGCCGAGGCGGCGCAGGCCGTGGCCGAGACGCCGCTGCATCCGATGCTCACCCCGGGCATCCACGACGCCTACGTCACCGGGACCGCGCGGCTCGCCTCGAGCGTCACCACGGTGGCCCGCGGCGAGGGCGACCCCGCGCCGGTGCTGTTCCGCACGGACGCCGCCACATTCCTCGCCGAACCGTCCCTTCAGGACGAGGTCTTCGGCGCCGCCTCGCTCGTCGTCACCACCGGCGGGGAAGCGGAGACGCGCGACCTCGTGGAACGGCTCGAAGGCCAGCTCACCGCCACCGTCCACGCCGACGCCGCGGACCACCCCGAGGTCGAGCGGCTCCTGCCGGGACTCGAACGGCTCGCCGGGCGGATCGTCTTCGGCGGCTGGCCCACCGGTGTCGAGGTCGGCCCCGCCACCGTCCACGGCGGACCGTACCCGGCGACGAGCGACGCCAGGTCCACCTCCGTCGGGACCCTCGCGATCGACCGGTTCCTCCGGCCGGTCGCCTACCAGGACTTCCCGAACGAGCTGCTACCGGAGGAGACGAGGTGACCACGCCGGTCGTGACCGAGGTGCGCGTGGTCCCCGTGGCCGGGCGCGACTCGATGCTGCTCAACCTCTCCGGCGCGCACGCGCCGTTCTTCACCCGCAACCTGGTGATCCTCACCGACGACTCGGGCAACACCGGCGTCGGCGAGGTCCCCGGCGGCGAGGCCATCGCGCAGACCCTCCGCGACGCCGCCGACCTCGTGGTCGGCTCCCCGATCGGCGCCTACCGCACCCTGCTCGAACAGGTGAGCCGCCGCTTCAAGGACCGCGACGCGGCCGGGCGGGGGCAGCAGACCTTCGACCAGCGCGTCACCGTGCACGCCCGCACCGCCCTCGAAGCGGCGCTGCTCGACCTGCTCGGCAAGCACCTCGGTGTTCCCGTGGCCGAGCTGCTCGGCGACGGGCCGCAGCGCGCGAGCGTCCCGGTCCTGGGCTATCTGTTCTATGTGGGCGATCGCGGCCGCACCGACCTGCCTTACCGCGACGGTTCCGCTGAAGACGACGCGTGGCTGCGGCTGCGCGACGAGGAGGCCCTGACCCCCGAGGCGGTCGTGGCCCTGGCCGAGGCCGCCGAGGCGCGGTACGGCTTCCGCGACTTCAAGCTCAAGGGCGGCGTGCTGCCCGGTCCCGAAGAGGCCGCGGCCGTGACGGCCCTGGCCGAACGGTTCCCTGAGGCCCGAATCACGTTGGACCCCAATGGAGCGTGGTCCCTGCGCGAGGCGATCGACCTGTGCCGGGGTCTCGACGGCGTGCTCGCCTATGCCGAGGACCCGTGCGGCGCCGAGGGCGGCTTCTCGGGCCGCGAGGTCATGGCGGAGTTCAAGCGCGCCACCGGAATGCGCACCGCGACGAACATGATCGCCTGCGACTGGCGCGAACTCGCGCACGCGGTGCGCACCGACGCCGTCGACATCCCCTTGGCGGACCCGCACTTCTGGACCATGTCCGGCTCGGTGCGCGTCGCACAGGTCTGCGAATCGTGGGGACTGACGTGGGGTTCCCACTCCAACAACCACTTCGACGTGTCGCTGGCGATGTTCACGCACGTCGCCGCCGCCGCGCCGGGCGAGATCACGGCGATCGACACGCACTGGATCTGGCAGGACGGCCAGCGCCTCACGGTCGATCCGCCGCGCATCGCGGACGGCGCGATCGCGGTGCCCGCCACGCCCGGTCTGGGGGTCGAGATCGACTTCGCACAGGTCGATGCGGCACATGAGCTTTATTTGGAAAACGGCCTGGGCGGACGAAATGACGCGGCCGCTATGCAATACCTTGTCCCCGGTTGGAACTTCAACCCGAAACGCCCCTGCCTGGCATGAATTCGTGGCCAGGCGATCACTCAATGAGGAGCTGAACATGCAACACCCCTTCCCCCGACGGGGAATGCTCGCCGGTCTCGCCGCTGTGCCCCCGCTCGCCGCGCTGTCGGCGTGCCAGGTGCAGGGCGGCGCCGACGCGGCGTCCGACGACCTACCCGACCCGCGCCGTCGACTTCATGGTCCCGTTCGACGCCGGCGGCTCGGGCGACCTGGTCAGCCGCGCGGTCGCCAAGGCCGCCGAAAAGCCGCTGGGCGAGTCCCTGCCGGTCACGAACAAGCCCGGCGCGAACGGCGCCGTCGGCCTCAAGGAACTGCTCGCGGGCAAGGCCGACGGTTACACGATCGCGCTGGCCGTCAAGTCGCTGTTCGCGATCACGCCGCTCGTGGTCGACGACCCCGACGCCGTGGTGATCGAGGACCTTCGCATCATCGCGACGCTGACGAACGAGGCCTATGTGCTGGTCGTCCACGCCGATTCGCCCTATCAGGACCTTGCTTCGCTGCTCGAGGCGGAGACGGTGAACTACGCGACGACCGGTGTGGGCACCGGGTCGCAGCTGTCCGCCGGCCTGCTGTTCGGGCTCGCCGGGACCGACGCCGTCGACGTGCCGTTCGACGGCGGCGCTCCGGCGATCACCGCGCTGCTGGGCAAGGACGTGGACGCGGTGTCGGCTGTCGCTGGCCGAGACCATGCCGCAGATCGACGCCGGCGAGCTTCGCCCGCTCGCCGTGTTCTCCGAGGAGCGCAGTCCCTTCCTGAACGACGTGCCGACCGCACTCGAGATGGGGAACGACGTGGTCGTGGACCAGCGCCGTTTCATCGTCGTTCCGGCCGACACTCCGGACGAGGTCGTGGGCGTGCTCACGATCGCGTTCGAGGAGGCGCGCAAGACCGCCGAGTACGGCCAGTTCCTCCAGGACAACTACATGGACCCGTGGGAGGTCGACGGCATGGAGGCGCAGACCCACCTGGCCGAAGCGGCCGTGGAGTTCGCCGCGTTGCTGGCCGACTCGGGCGTCGACCTGGGTAGCGCGGAGTGAGCGAGGCGGTCATGGCCGACACCGAATCCGAAGCGCCCCAGGAAGAGGACGTCGATGCTCCCCGGTCCGGCGGTCGGGTGCAGGCGGTCATCGCGGGCGCGGTGCCGCTGGCGCTGGGCGCGGTCGCGGCCTGGCTCAGCTTCGGGCTGAACGTCGGGAGCCTGACCGATCCGGGTCCGGGGCTGTGGCCGCTCATCGTCGCCGGGCTGCTCGTGGCTCACCGGCGCGGGGATCGTCGTCGTGGCCGTCCGGGCCCAGCGCTCCGACGGCACCGAGGCGTTCACGCGGGGTGTGTTCCCGATGCTCGCCGCCGCGGCCGGCCTGGCGGTCTACGCCTCGCTGTTCGAGATCGTGGGCTTCGAGATCCCCACCCTGCTCCTGCTCTTCGCGTGGCTGCGGTTCCTCGGCCGCGAGTCGTGGCTGTCGAGCGCGGTGATCGCCGTGGTCGCCACGGCGGTCGCTTACGCCCTGTTCATCCTCGGGCTCGGCGTGCCGCTCCCGCACATCATCGTCTTCTGACCGTCCCCTCTGGAGATTCGTTCATGGACTTCTCCTCCGTGCTCACCGGGTTCTCGGTGGCGTTCGAGTGGCAGAACCTGCTGTTCTGCCTGCTCGGCGTCACCGTCGGGATGCTCATCGGCGTGCTGCCGGGCCTCGGCCCGGCCGCGACGATCGCGATCCTGCTGCCCATCACCTACAACCTGGAACCCACGGCGGCGGTCATCATGCTCGCCGGGATCTTCTACGGCGCCCAATACGGCGGCACCATCACCTCGGTGCTGCTCAAACTGCCCGGCGAAGCATCCACTGTGGTCACCGCCATCGACGGGCACGCGCTCGCGCGGCGCGGCGAGGCCGGTCCCGCGCTCGGGGTCGCGGCGATCGCGTCGTTCATCGGCGGCACCGCTTCGATCATCCTGCTCACGTTCATCGCGCCGGCGCTGGCCGGCGTCGCGCTCGCGTTCGGCCCGGCCGAGTACACGGTGCTGGCGCTCATCGGGATCTTCCTGGTGGGCACGCTCGGCAGCGGCTCGCTGATCAAGAGCGCCGCCGCGGCGGCCGCGGGGCTGCTGCTGGCGACCGTGGGCCTCGACCCGCTGCTGGGCACGCCGCGGTTCACGTTCGGCACCGACCAGCTCGCGGAGGGCATCGACTTCACGATCGTCGCCATGGGGCTCTTCGGGGTCGGCGAGATCCTCTACAACCTGGAGCACCGCGACCGGCCGCAGGCGACGGTGCCGGCGTTCGGTCGCGCGATCCCGAGCCGCCTGCACTGGCTGCGTTCGCGGATGGCGATCCTGCGCGGTTCGGTGGTGGGCTTCGTGCTCGGCATCCTGCCGGGCGGCGGCGCGACCATGTCGTCGCTGGTGTCGTACGCGGTCGAGAAGCGCACCGCGAAGGACCCCTCGCGGTTCGGCAAGGGCGCCATCGAAGGCGTCGCCGGGCCGGAGTCGGCGAACAACGCGGCGGCGACCTCGTCGTTCATCCCGCTGCTGACGCTGGGCATCCCGGCGAACGCGACGATGGCGGTGCTGTTCGGGGCGCTCATGCTCCAGGGCATCACCCCGGGGCCGGGACTGATGAACGAGCACCCGGAGATGTTCTGGGGCGTGGTGAACTCGATGTACCTCGGGAACATCCTGCTGCTGATCCTGAGCATCCCGCTCATCGGCGTGTTCGTGCGACTGCTCAAGGTGCGGCCGGGGATCCTCGGCCCGATCACCATCGTCATCACGATGCTCGGCACCTACAGCATCCGCAACAACGCCTTCGACATGCTGCTCGTGATCGGGCTCGGCCTGCTCGGGTACGGCATGCGCAAGCTCGGGTTCGAGCCGGGGCCGTTCGTGCTCGCGTTCGTGCTCGGCTCGCTGCTGGAGGCCTCGTTCCGCCGCTCGATGAAGATCTTCGACGGCGACGTCACCGAGTACGTGCGGCACCCGGTCTCCGGGACCCTGGTGGCGATCCTGGTCGTCACCGTCGTGATCGTGCCGATCCTGCGCACCGTCCGCGCCCGCCAGGAGGCGGGCGCGGAACAGGCTGGTGTCAAAGCGGACTAGGGGGTGCTTGCGGGCCCCGGGCGAGGTGGAATCCGAGTCCATTTGTTTGCTCGCAAGGCGGAAGGCCCTCCCGATACCGGTGTTGTATCGGGAGGGCCGACAACGAAGCGAGCGGGCAAATGGGCCGGATACCGCCCGTCAGGGGCCCGCAAGGGCCCCCTAGAAATCGAAGTCGTCGATGTTGTCGGCGTTGAAGCGAGTCGGGGGGCCGAGGGTGACGACACCTTCGGCCCCCACCGTGTATTCGCCGAGGTCGCCGGCGGTGAAGACTTCGCCTTCAGCACCGGTGATGATGCCCGAGGCGGCGGCCGCGCCGGTGTAGGCGGCGAGTTCGCCGAGGGCCGTGGGGTCCCAGAGCGCGAACTCGGTGACCGTGCCGTCCTTCACGAACTCCCGCATCTGGTTCGGAGTGCCCAGGCCGGTGAGCGCCACCTGGCCTTGGTACTCGGATCCGGAGAGGTAGCGGGCCGCGGCGGCGATGCCCACGGTCGTGGGCGAGATGATGGCGCCGAGGTCCGGGTGGGCCTGGAGGAGGCCCTGGGTCTCGGAGAAGGACTTCTCGTCCTCGTCGTCGCCGTACACCACTTCGACCAGTTCCATGTCCGCATAGGACGGGTTCGACTCGAGTTCGGCCTGCATGACCTCGATCCACGCGTTCTGGTTGGTGGCGTTGGCCGTAGCCGAGAGGATCGCGATCTTGCCGGTGGCGTCGATCTGCTCGGCGGTCATCTCCAGGAGCGCCAGCCCGACCTCGTCGCTGTTCACCTGGCTGACGAACAGGTCGCGGCAGGCCGGGTCGACGTCGGAGTCGAAGGTGACCACCACGGAGCCGCCCGCGCGGGCCTGGTCGAGTGAGGAGCACAGGGCGTTGGGGTCGTTGGCGGACAACAGGATCACGTCGGTGGCCTGCTGGCTGAGCGTGTCGATGTAGCTGACCTGGGACGAGGCCGAGGCGTCGGAGGGGCCGGTGTACTCGTACTCCCCTTCGAGCGCGGTCGCGACCCCTTCCGCGCCGGTGCTCGAGGCCTCGAAGTAGGGGTTGTTCACCGATTTCGGGAGCATCGCGTACGACAGGCCGGTCTGGTATTCGGCCTCGGGGTTCGCGCTGCCGCCGGTGCCGGACGGGCCGTCGCCCTCGTCGTCGCCTCGGGTGGTGCCGCCGCAGGCGCTCGCGGCGATGAGGACCCCGGCGAGCAGTGGTGCGGTCAGGGAGAGGATTCGTTTGCGAGACATCGGATTGCCTTCCTAGGTGGGCGGCTGGAGCTCTGTGGTTGCGGCAGTGCGGCGCCGGCGCGATCGCAGCGATTCGCCCGCGGCGGCGAGCAGGTTCGGGGCCAGGACCGCGGCGATGAGGAGCGCCCCGGTGACGACCGTGAGCGCCTCGGTCGAGACGTGCGCGAGGCGCAGCGCGTTCTGGAGCGCGGTCAGCAGGACCACGGCGGCGAGCACGCCCGGCAGGTTGCCCTTGCCGCCGAAGATCGAGACGCCGCCGAGCAGCACCACGGCCACCACCGTGAGTTCGAGGCCGTAGGCGTTGTCGGCGCGGGCCGAGGAGTAGCGCAGGGTCCACAGGACGCCCACGAGCCCGGCCATCGCACCTGAGGCCACGTAGAGCCAGAACTTCAAGCGCCCCACCGCGATCCCGGAGTAGGCGGCGGCCACGTCGTTGGCCCCCGCCGCGTAGATCGAGCGGCCGACCGGGGTGGCGTGCAGGACGATCCCGCAGACCAACGCCAGCACGGCCATCGGAATCACCAGATTGGGGATGCCGGTGCCGCCGATGGTGCCGAGCGTCCAGCCGGTGAAGTCGCGGGGCCAGTCCGCCACCGCCGTGTCTCCCAGAAGCACATAGGACAGGCCTCGGTAGAGGGCGAGCGTGCCGATGGTGACGGCGAGGGACGGCAGGCCGAAGCCGGTGATGAACAGGCCGTTGACCGCGCCGAGCAGGGCGCCGATGAGCACGGCGAGGGGCATGATCGTCTCCAGCGCGAGCCCGCCGTTCCACATCACTCCCATGGCGGCGCTGGTGAGGCCCACGGTGCTCGCGACGGACAGGTCGATCTCGCCGGTCGCCACGATGAGGGTCATGACCAGGGCCAGCAGCAGGACCGGGGCGAGGTCGACGATGATGTGCCCGGCGTTCCTCGCGGTGCCGAAGTGGTCCACGGTCGCCGCCGCGATGAGCAGGAAGAGACCGGTGGCGGCGATGACGGCCGCGTCCCAGGTCACGAAGCGGCGCAGGTTATTCCACATGGGAGCCCTTCCTTCGCAGGGCGCGGGCGGCGCGCAGGGCGACGAGGCGGTCGAGGCCGACGGCGGCGAGGATGAGGGCGCCGACGATGGCCTGCTGCCAGAACGGCGGGATGCTGAGCACCGGCAGCGCGTTGTCGATGACGGTGAGCAGCAGGGCGCCCAGGCCGGCGCCGAGCACGGTGCCGGAGCCGCCGAAGATGGCGACGCCGCCGACGACCACGGCCGCCACGATGTCGAGTTCCATGCCGTATCCGGCGGAGGCGTCCACGGTGCCGAAGCGGGCCGCGTACAGGACCCCGCCGAGCCCGGCGAGCG
Source organism: uncultured Actinomycetota bacterium (assembly GCA_963740955.1). Taxonomy (GTDB): domain Bacteria; phylum Actinomycetota; class Actinomycetes; order Mycobacteriales; family Micromonosporaceae; genus Glycomyces. The sequence continues at coordinate 29,946 of CAVUGC010000017.1, read as the reverse complement.
CGCCGCACAGGGCGTAGGCGGTCAGGAGGCGCTTTCCGGCGGGGATGCCGGCGAGCCGGGCGGCCTCGGGGTTCGAGCCGAGGGCGTACAGGTCGCGGCCGGACCGGTGGTCGCGCAAATGGACCGCGACGGCGGCGAGGACCGCGGCGGCGATGAGGAAGAGGTAGGGGACGCCGAGGAGGGTGCCGTTGCCGAAGTCGAGGAACCCGCCGGGCAGGTCGGAGGCGTTGACGCGGGAGCCTCCGGCGGTGAAGTAGACGATGCCGCGGTAGACGTAGAGCGTGCCGAGGGTGGCGACGAGCGGCGGCACCTTGCCGAAGTGGACGATCACGCCGTTCATCGCGCCGCAGGCGAGGCCCACGAGGAGTCCGATGAGGACCGCGAGCGGCACGGGGAGGCCGCCGCTCATGGTGTCGGCGGTCAGGTAGGCGGACAGGCCGAGCGTCGATCCCACGGAAAGGTCGATGCCGCGGGTGAGGACTACGACCGTGGTACCGCAGGCGAGCAGCACCGTCACCGCGGCGGCGAAGAGCAGGTCGCGGACCGACTGCCCGGACAGGAAACGGGCGTTGACGGCGGTGGTCGCGCCGACGAGGACGGCCAGGGCGAACAGCAGGCCGAGCGCGCGGAACCGCAGGACCAGGTCGAGCGCCGTGGAGCCGGTGGGGTTGCGGGACTGGGCGAGAGCGGTCACGGGGCCTCCGCGTGCCGGCCGGTGGCGAGGCGCATGACGGCCTCTTCAGTGGTGGGGGAAGGGAGTTCGCCGGCGAGGCGGCCTTCGCGCATGACCAGGACGCGGTCGGCCATGCCGAGCACTTCGAGGAGTTCGGAGGAGACCATGAGGACGGCCACGCCGTCGGACGCGAGGTCGGCGAGGAGCCGGTGGACCTCGGCTTTCGTGGCGACGTCGATGCCGCGGGTGGGCTCGTCGACGATGAGGAGCCGCGGGCCGGTGGCGAGCCACTTGGCGAGGACGACCTTCTGCTGGTTGCCGCCCGAGAGGGTGGCGACCGGGTCGGTGAGGCGCCCGTACTTGGCCTGAAGCCGCCCGGTCCATTCGGCGGCCTCGCGCCGTTCGGCGCCGCCGGTGAGGAATCCGAAGCGGGACAGGCGGTTGCGTCTCGCCAGGGTGGCGTTGCGCGTGACCGAGAGGTCGAGGAGCAGCCCCTGCTGGCGGCGGTCCTCGGGGACGAGGGCCACTCCCGCCTTCATGGCGGCCCGCGGGTTCGCGGAGGGGAGGTCGCGGCCGAGCACCCGCACGCGCCCGGCGTCGCGGGGCTCGATCCCGAAGACGGCCTGCACGACCTCGCTGCGGCCGGCGCCCACGAGCCCCGCGAGGGCCACGATCTCCCCCGCGCGCACCTGGAAGGTGACGTCGCGGCAGCGGCCTTCGCGCGTGAGGCCTTCGACGTCGAGGACGACCTCGCCCGGCTCCGCTGCGCCCCTGGGGAACATGGCCGAGAGCTCGCGGCCGACCATGCGGCGGATGAGCTCGTCCACCGTGACGTCCTCGATGCGGTCGGTGGAGACGTGCGCGCCGTCGCGCATGACGGTGACGCGCTGGCACAGGGCCTCGACCTCGTCGAAGCGGTGGGAGATGAAGAGGATCGCGGTGCCCTTGGCGCGCAGGGCGTTGACGACCTCGAAGAGGCGTTCGACCTCGCGGGCGGTGAGCGCCGCGGTCGGCTCGTCCATGACCAGGACGCGGGCGTCGAGCGAAATGGCCTTGGCGATCTCGACGAGCTGCTGGTCGGCGATGGAGAGGCCCTTGGCGGGTCGGTCGGGCTCGAGCGGCACGCCGAGGCGTTCGAACAGGTCGGCGGCCTGCCGGTTCATCGCCGCCCGGTCGATCCGATTGAAGCGGCCGCGCGGCTGCCTGCCGATGAACAGGTTCTCGGCCACCGACAGGTCGCCGAAGAGGGCGGGCTCCTGGTAGATCACGGCGATCCCGGCCGCGATGGACGCGGCGGGGTCGTGGAGGACCACCGGTTCACCGTCCATTTCGATCCATCCGGCGTCGGGGCGGTAGAGCCCGGCGAGGATCTTGATCAGGGTCGACTTTCCGGCCCCGTTCTCCCCCACCAGCGCATGCGCCTCGCCCGCATGGAGTTCCAGCCCCGCGCCCCGCAATGCGCGGACCGTCCCGAAGGCCTTCTCGACCTCCCGCAGCGCCGCCACCGGGCGCACCGATCCGTCGACCGTCGCCATCACCGCCCCAACCGAGCACAAGAGAGATATAGTGAATCGTTTCAATGTATCGATTCAGTTGGTAGCCTACAAACCACCCGGTCCCGGGTCAAGCCCCAGCACCGGTGTAGCGGTTACCAATTCGATTGACATCGATTGCCCGATGCTCCACTGTTGGCGACTGTGCCCCTCGTCGATCGCTCCCGCGTGAATCCCTACCGGCTCTACCTGGCGATGCGGGTGGGCTTGTCGTTCCTGGTCGCCATGGCCTTCACGACCTCGGTGGTCTACCGGGTCGAGGACGGCGGCCTGAACCCGTTCGAACTGCTCATGATCGGGACCGTCCTAGAGGTCACGTACCTCGTGTTCCAGCTTCCCACCGGGATCCTGGCAGACCTGGTGAGCCGGCGCGCGTGCGTGGTCGCGGGCTTCGGCGTGTACGCGGGCGGCCTGGTCATGCAGGGGCTCTCCGCCGAGTTCTCGATCCATCTGGCGGCGCAGGTGCTGCTCGCGCTCGGCGCGGCGCTCATGAGCGGCGCCCAGGAGTCATGGGTCGCCGATGAGACCCGCAGCGCCGAGATGACGCCGATGTACCTGCGCGCCACGCAGCTCAGCTTCATCGGCGGCATCACCGGCAGCCTCTTGAGCGGCGTCCTCGGCACTGTCGCGCTCTACCTGCCGATGCTCGTGAGCGGCGCGCTCATGGCGATCGGCACGGCCGCGCTCGCACTCATGATGCCCGAGAAGCACTTCCAGCGCCCCGCGAACGACGGCAAGGTGCAGACCGTCCTCCAGCAGGCGCGCGTCGAAGTGCGCGAGCAGGTCCGCGCCTCGCGGCGCGCCACCCGGGTGGTGCCCGGGCTGGTGCTGCTGCTCGGGATGACCTTCGCGTTCGGGCTCTGGAGCGAGAGCTATGACCGGCTGTCCGGCGCGTTCCTGTTGGAGGACATCGGTTTTCCGGACCTGTTCGATCTCGAGCCGGCTATGTGGTTCAGCCTGATCTCGTGCGCGGTGGCGCTGGGCGGGATCGGCGTGACCGAATGGGCCCGGCGGCGCACCGCGCGGCTCGGATCGGGCGCGATCGTCGGCATGCTCGTCCTGTTCACCACCGCCACACTCGCGGGCGTGATCGGGTTCGGCCTCGCCGAGACCTTCTGGGTCGCGCTCGTGTTCCTGCTGCTCGTCTCGGTTTCCCGGCCGCTCTATGAGCCGCTGGTCAATGGCTGGCTGGTGGTCCGGGTCGAGCCGAAGGTGCGCGCGACCGCACTGTCCGCAAGGGACATGTTCGACAGCGGCGGCCAGATCGTCGGCGGGCCCGCGATCGGCGCGATCGGCACCGCGTTCACGCTGCGGGCCGCACTGCTCGCAGGCGCGGCCGTGCTCGTGCCCGCGATCCTGTGCCTGGTCGGCATGGGGCGCAAGACGAAGGCGCAGGACCCCGACCCTGAACCCGTTGCCGCTCACGCGGAGTGAGCGGTTATGTAGGGAATTGCCCCTTTAATCTTTAAAGAAACCATGCTAATCTCATCGACATTTCTCGATCTCCGCACCCTTTGGAGGTTTTGCATGGTTTCGCGAAGAACAATGATCACCGCCACCGCCGCAGCGGGCGCCGTCGCGGCGAGTTCCCCGTGGTGGCGCTCGTTCGCCGTCCCCGCAGCCGAGGCCGCCCCCGCCACCTGCGAGCTCGCCCTCGTCAACGACACCGACGCCACCAACGTCAACGCCTACGTCACCGGAAGGGAGTTCGGCACCGACCGCATGATGGTGCTGCGGGCGGGCCAGGGCCCGTACTACCTGGAGGAGCCCGGAGCGGCCGGGACCCCGCTGCCGGTCGACGCCTCGATCCCGCTGGGCGCGCCCGGCGCGGCGCCGGTCGTGGTGACGCTGCCGCGCATGTACGGCGCCCGCGTCTACTTCGCCAGGGAGTCCAAACTCGACTTCTTCGTCAACCCCGGTCCGGCCCTGGTCGAGCCCGCGCTGCACAACGAAGCCGACGCGAACTACGGCAAGATCGTCTCCTTCTGCGAGTTCACCTTCAACGACGTGCAGCTGTTCGTCAACGTCAGCTACGTCGACCTCGTCACCGCGCTCCCGATCGGCCTGCGGCTGCAAGGGGACGGCGACCACTCGGTGGCGGCGCTCCCGAACGACGCGGTCGAGGCCATCGCGGCCGATCTCGCCGCGCAGGCCGAGGCCGACGGCCGGCCGTGGGGCGACCTCGTGATGCGCGACGGGGGCGGCCGCATCCTGCGCGTCATGTCGCCGCAGAACATCATGGCGCCCTACTTCGGGCAGCCCGACATGCCGTTCGCCGGGTACTGGGAGGGCTACGTCGACCAGGTCTGGGAGCACTACCGGGGCACCGACCTGCGGATCGACCTGCAGGGCGGGCGCGGGGTCCTCACCGGCCGCGTCAACGGCGACGTGCTCGCCTTCGACGACGGCTCGACGTTCGCCAAACCGGGGAGCCGGGACGTCTTCACCTGCGACCACGGGCCGTTCGCGAACATCCCGTCCGACACCGACGCGAAGAAGGGCGCGCTCGCGCGCCTCGCGGCCGCGTTCAACCGCAGCACGGTCCACAGCCACGCCGACCAGCCGAACGGCCCCGGCGTCGCCGACTTCTACGCGAACGAGGTCACCAACCACTACGCCCGCGCCGTCCACGCGAACTCGCCGATCGGCTACGCCTTCCCGTACGACGACGTGACCCCCGACGGCGTGCCGGACCAGTCCGGCGTCGCCTTCGACGGCAACCCGACCAGGCTGACGCTCACCGTCACCTGACCCCCGCAGGCGCAGCCCCCCGGCGGCCGACCGGCCGCTGGGGGGCCGTGCTGTTCCCCCTCTGGCGCGCCCCGGTCAAGACCCGGTCATTGGCGGCAGCCCGAAACGGAGCGAGTATTCAGGTGAGCCGGAACCACGCGCTCGCCACGAACCGGTGACGACGCGCTCCGACGACTCGAATTCTCTCTTTCTGTTTGGAGCCACCGTGCCGACCGTCAACGCATACGCCGCCACCTCCGCGACCGACCCGCTCGTCAAGACCACCGTCGAGCGGCGCGAACTCGGTCCGAACGACGTGCTCATCGAGATCAAGTACGCCGGTATCTGCCACTCCGACATCCACACCGTGCGCGGCGACTGGGGCCCGCAGTCCTACCCGCTCGCGCCCGGCCACGAGATCGTGGGCATCGTCACCGAGGTCGGCGCCGAGGTCACGAAGCACGCCGTCGGCGAGCGCGCCGGCGTCGGCTGCATGGTGAACTCCTGCCGCGAGTGCGAGCAGTGCCGCAAGGGCAACGAGCAGTACTGCATGCGCGGCATGACCGGCACCTACGGCGCGACCGACGCCGACGGCACGATCACCCAGGGCGGCTACACCACCCACATCGTCGTCGACGAGAACTTCGTCCTCCGGGTGCCCGAGGGCATCCCGTTCGAGGCCGCCGCGCCGCTGCTGTGCGCCGGGATCACCACCTACTCGCCGCTGCGCCACTGGAACGCGGGCCCCGGCAAGAAGGTCGCCGTCGTCGGCCTCGGCGGGCTCGGCCACATGGCCGTCAAGCTCGCTCACGCCATGGGCGCCGAGGTCACCGTCCTGTCGCAGTCGCTCAAGAAGCAGGAGGACGGCCTGCGCCTGGGCGCCGACGCCTACTACGCGACCAGCGACCCGGCCACGTTCGAAGCGCTCGCGGGCGGCTTCGACCTGATCATCAACACCGTCTCGGCCTCGATCGACATCAACGCGTTCCTGCAGCTGCTGAAGGTCGACGGCACGCTGGTGAACGTGGGCGCCCCGGCCGAGCCGCTGCCGGTCGCGGCCTTCTCGCTGCTCATGGCCCGCCGCTCCTTCGCGGGATCGGCCATCGGCGGCATCGCCGAGACCCAGGAGATGCTCGACTTCTGCGCCGAGCACGGCATCGGCTCCGACGTCGAGATCATCGCCGCCGAGCAGATCAACGAGGCGTACGAGCGCGTCCTCGCCTCCGACGTGCGCTACCGTTTCGTCATCGACACCGCGACCATGAACTGACACAAGGGGAACCGCACGATGAGGACCACCGCGCTCGGCACCGGCGGACCCGAAGTCGGGGTGATCGGCTTGGGCTGCATGGGCATGACCGCGGCCTACGACACCAGCGCCCCGCGCGACCACGAGCAGTCCATCGCCGTGATCCACCAGGCGATCGAGGCCGGCATGACCTTGATCGACACCGCCGACGTCTACGGGCCCTTCACCAATGAGGCGCTCGTCGGGCGCGCGCTCGCGGGCGGATGGCGCGAAAGGGCGGTGCTCGCCACGAAGGTCGGGCTCGTCGCCCCCGACCCGAACGCCACGGAAGCGAGCGGGCCGATCGGCGCGAACAACGGCCGTCCCGAGCACGTGAGGGCGTCGATCGACGCGAGCCTGCGCCGACTCGGCACCGACCACGTCGACCTCTACCAGCTCCACCGGGTCGACCCGGAGGTGCCGATCGAGGAGACCTGGGGTGCGATGGCCGAGGTCGTCGCCGCCGGGAAGGCGGTGCGCATCGGCCTCTCGGAGGTCGACGTCGAGCAGATCCAGCGCGCCGAAGCGGTGCACCCGGTCGCGTCCGTCCAGTCGGAGTTGTCGCTGTGGACCCGCGACCCGCTCGCTGAGGTGCTGCCCTACTGCCAGGAGCGCGGCATCGCGTTCCTGCCGTTCTCGCCGCTGGGCCGGGGCTTCCTGACCGGGCGCTTCGCCTCGTTCGACGAGCTGCCGCAGGACGACTTCAGGCGGGACCTGCCGCGCTTCCAGCAGGACGCGCTGCGGTCCAACCTCGAACTCGTGGGCAAGGTCCGCGCCGTCGCCGAGCGTTTGGGCGCCACTGCGGCGCAGGTCGCGCTGGCATGGGTGCTCGCTCAGGGCGAGCACGTGGTGCCGATCCCGGGCACCAAGACCCCGAAGTACCTGGCCGACAACGCGGGCGCGACGGACGTCGCGTTCACCGCGGCCGACCTGGCCGAACTCGACGCGCTCCCCGCGGCGGTGGGCGGCCGCTACTGAGGCGGCATTTCAAGACCTGAGCAGGGGAATCGCCGGGGCGCTGTAGGCGCCCCGGCGTTTTCACGTTCCTTGCACCGGGAACTCGGCCGCCGGTTCGGCCGCTCCTTGGGCCGCTCCTTCAACCATGGGGGAGGCCATGTCGAGCAGCACGAACGCGTCCTCCTCGCGGCTCCCCGGCTCGGCGTAGTAGACGATCATCGACTGATCGGGCGAACCGTTCAGATCCAGGCCCTGGTAGCCCACGTTCAGGTCTCCCACGAGCGGGTGGTGGAAGGTCTTGCGCCCGATGGTGTGGCTGCGCACTTCGTAGCGGTCCCAAAGCTTCGCGAACTCCGGGCTCTTCACCAGCAGCTCCCCCACCAGGCTCGTCAGGTCCGGGGCGTCCGGCTCGGTGCCGGCCAGTGCTCGCAGGCGTCCGACGCAGCCGCGGACCTGGTTGGACCAGTCGGCGAACAGGTCCTTGCCGGCCGGGTGCAGGAACAGGTAGCGGGCGATGTTGCGTTTGGCGGCGGGCCACTCCTCGATCCCGGCCCACAGCCGCAGGCCGCCGGGATTGGCCGCGAGCAGGTCCATGCTGCGGCTCATCACGTACGCGGGGTTCGGGCGCAGGCGCTCCAGGATGAGGTCGATGCCCGGGGGCAGGGCCCGGCTCGGGGCCTTGGGGGCGTCGGTGGAGCGGCGGGCGGCGCTCGCGGCCAGGTCGCGCAGGTGCTCGTGCTCGTCCTCGCCGAGCTTGAGCGCGCGGGCCAGCGCGTCGACCACCTGCGGGCTGGGGCGGGTCTCCTTGCCGCGTTCGAGCCGCGTGTAGTAGTCGATGCTCACGCCCGCGAGGGTCGCGAGCTCCTCGCGTCGCAGGCCGGGGGTGCGGCGGATCCCGGGGCCGATGGTCAGCCCGACTTCGGCGGGGGTGATCTCCTCGCGCCGGGCGCGCAGGAACCGCCCGAGCGCAGAACCGCCGGCGGGCTGCTGCGTTGTCGTCATGCCTCAAGTGTTCCACCGCTGCGACCTGCGCCGCCGCGCATTGAGGGGCCGCATTGCACCCCCGGAACGGCGGTCGCTAGTCGGCGGGGCGGTCCGTCCCCGTTCGGGTGGCGAGGGTCTGGCGCCAGTGTTCGGCCGCTTCGTCCATATCGCGGCGCAGGTGGGTGAAGAACCGGCTCGTGTCGCGCAGTCGTGCGCCGGCGGGGGTGGTGTCGCCGAGGAGGTCGGCTCCTTGCCCGGTGAGGTCGACCCATGCGGTCATGGCCGCGATGCTGGCGCGCCAGGCGTGGTAGGAGGCCTGGTGGTCGATGCGGTAGCGCAGTCGCCGGGCTTCCTGCTCGCGCCCGATGAGGCCGCGTTCGACGAGCCAGGCGGCCGCTTTGGAGACCGAGGCCGGGCTGACGCGCAGGTCGGCGGCGAGTTCGGCGGCGGTGCGGCTGCCCGAGTCGGTGGTGAACAGGTGGCTCAGGATCTTCGCCTGCATCACGGGCATCCCGGTGTCGATCATCATGTGCGCGAAGCGGTCCTCGAACTCGTGGCGGGCCATCGCGCCGGGTCCGGCGTCTTCGGGCGTTTGCGTCGTCGGGTAGGGCTTGCGGCGGCGGGAGCGCCACTGGGTCGCCTGCTGGGCGAGGTTGGCGCGGTAGCGGCGGGCGCCGCCGTTGCGCGCGATCTCGCGGCTGACGGTGGAGGCCGGTCGCCCGATCCGGCGCGCGATCTCGGCGTAGCTCCGGCCTTGCGTCACGCCGGCGGCGATCCGTTCGCGCTCTTCGTAGGTGAGTCGCCCTCCCGGCATGGTGTCCTCCCGTTGTGTCGGTGATGCATTCGACCGCAGTGTCATTGCAAAGTTTTCAAGGCTGCTACCTGCTGAAATGGCGTACATCCGTTGCCCGGTCGCGAAAGTCGAACCTAGCATTTCGCTCATCCACACCGGAACCGACGCAAGGAGCACACCATGTACCCGACGCTGCCGACGTCCAGGGCGGTCGAGCGGCCGTTCGACCCGCCGGAGGGGCTGGCCGAGCTGCGCGAGACCAGCCCGCTGAGCCGCATGACCTACCCCGACGGGCATGAGGGATGGCTCGCCACCGGCCACGCCGTCGTGCGGGCCGTCTTGAGCGACAAGCGTTTCAGCGCCCGCGCGGAACTGCGGCACATGCCGATCCCCGGCGTGCCGTCGAGCGCCGAACCCGCGCCGCCTGGCATGTTCATGTCGATGGACGCGCCCGAGCACGGCCGCTACCGGCGGCTGCTCACCGGCCAGTTCACGTTCCGCCGCATGCGGCTGCTCACCGATCACGTGCGGACGATCGCCGAGGCCTACCTCGATGAGATCGAGTCGCGCGGCGGCCCGATCGACCTTGTGGAGGCGTACGCGCAACCCATTCCCGCGCAGGTGATGTGCGAGCTCCTCGGCGTGCCGTTCGCCGACCGGGCGCGGTTCCAAGAGGACATGCTCGGGCTGTTCCGCCTCGACGTGGCCCCTGAGGAGACGGCGGCGACGATGGCGGCGCTGTTCGGGTACATGGGCGAACTCCTCGCGGCCAAGCGGGCGGAACCCGGCGACGACCTGCTCAGCGGCCTGCTGGAGAGCGACCTCACCGACGAAGAGCTCGTCAACATCGGGTTCCTGCTGCTCGGCGCGGGCCTCGACACCACGGCGAACATGATCGCGATCGGCGTCTACGCGCTGCTGAGCCACCCCGACCAGCTCGCCGCGCTGCGCGCGGACCTGAGCCTCGCCGATCGCGCGGTCGAGGAGCTCCTGCGGTACGCCACGATCATGCCGGCCCTGGTCCGCACCGCTCTCGAAGACGTGGAGCTGGAGGGCGAGACGGTCAGGGCGGGCGAGGCCGTCACGCTCTCGATGCCGGCGGCCGACCGCGACCCCGCGAAGCTCGCGGACCCGGACCTGTTCGACCTCATGCGGCCCACCGCCGGGCACCTGGCGTTCGGTCACGGCATCCATCAGTGTCTCGGCCAGCAGCTCGCCCGGGTCGAACTCCAGGTCGCGATCCCCGCCCTCCTCGCGCGCTTCCCGGGGCTGCGACTCGCGGCGGCGCCGAAGGACATCCGCATGCGCTCCGACATGGTCATCTACGGCGTGCACGAGCTGCCCGTCGCCTGGGAGGCGTGACGATGGAAGGCAAGGTCTGCCTCGTCACCGGGGCCTCGGCCGGGATCGGTCGCGCGATCGCACTGGAACTGCTCCGGGCCGGCCACACCGTGTACGGCGCCGCCCGCCGAGTGCCCAAGATGGATGAACTGGTGGCCGCGGGAGGGCGCGCGCTGGCGATGGACGCCCGCGACGGCGGCCAACTCGATCACGCGGTAGCCGCGGTCGTCGAAGAGCAGGAGCGCATTGACGTGCTGGTCAACAATGCCGGGACCGTCCTGCACGGCTCCATCGAGGAGGTCCCGCTCGAAGCGGCCCGAGACGTGTTCGAGGTCAACGTCATCGCACCGGCCCGCCTCACGCAGCTCGTGCTGCCGCACATGCGCAGTCGCGGTTCGGGCCTGATCGTGAACGTCTCCTCGATCGGCGGCGAGATCGCGCTGCCCCTCGGGGCCTGGTACTACGCGTCGAAGCACGCGTTGGAGGCGTTCTCCGACACGCTGCGGATGGAGGTGGCGCGGTTCGGGATCGACGTGGTGATCGTCCAGCCGGGCATCATCGCGACCGGTTTCGAGGACGACACCCCGGCGCAACTGCGGGCGTACTCGGGCGACGGGCCGTACGGGCCGATGGCCGAGGCGATGGCGCGCAAGAGCGAAGAGGGCATCGAGGAGGCCTCGAGCCCTGAAGTCGTGGCGGCCGCCGTGCGGGAGGCCGTCGAGGCCGAACGCCCGGCGACCCGCTACGCCGTGGGCTGGCTCGCCGAGAAGCTCCTGGGGCTCAATCGGGAACTGCCCGACCTCGACTGGGACGCCATCGCGACCCGGACCCTCTTACCGGTCCGGTTCGAGGAGGGCGGCGTACAAGGTGAGGCCGGGACCGAAGGCCAAGGCCACGATCGGTCCGGTCGGGGCCCCGGCCGCGAGGATCTCGCGCAGGACGAGCAGCACCGTCCCCGAGGAGCAGTTGCCGTGCTCGGCGAGCACTTTGCGGGAGGCCGCCAGCGCGGTCGGGTCGGAGGCCGAGGGTCTCCTCTACGGCTTCGAGGATGCGGGGGCCGCCCGGGTGGACGGCCCAGCCGCGGACGTCGGTGCAGGTCGTGGCCGTGGCGGCCGAGCAGGTCCTTCAGGAGCGGGCCGACCTGTTCGGCGAGGGCGTCGGGCACTTCGGGAGACAGGCCCATGCGGAAGCCGAGATCGGTGATGTCCCAGGTCATCTGGTCGCTTCGGCCGGTGTCGGTGCGGGAGGCGATGTCGGCCACGCGCAGGCCGGGTGCCGGGCCGTCGTCCGGGTGCAGGACGAGTGCGGCGGCCGCGTCGCGCGAACAGGGCGTGGGAGACCATCTGCCCGGGGTCGATCGAGGCGGGCTGGATGTGGAGCGAGGTGAGTTCGAGGCAGAGCATCACGGCCGGGCGCCGTGGACCTCGACGTAGTCGGCGATCGTGGCGAGGGTGGGCAGTGCCGCATGGCATCCGGTGTGGCCGATGAGGAGCCGCCGGGCGTCGGCGGGCAGGGGCAGGGCTTCGGCGAGGGCGATGTCGAGTCCCGGTGTGCGGTAGCCGGTGCAGGTCGCGACGGCGAGCAGGCCGATCTCGTCGGCGTCGGTCTCGGCGGCGGCCAGGGCGTCCTGGACCGCGCGCAGGCCCAGCGGCGGCGCGAGTTCGCCGTAGCGGCGCATGCGTTCGGCGGTGGACGAGTCGGCGACCGCGGCGAACTCGGCCGGGTCGACCGCCGAGTGCCGGCTCTGGACGCCTGCGGCGGAGAAGATCCGCTGGGCCACCCGGCTGCGGGAGAAGTGCCATCGGAACACGTCGTGCCACAGCTGATCCTGGTCGTAGGAGGGCGGCAGCGCCGCCCCGATTCCGGCGATCCTGGCGGTCACCATCGCGGGACCTGGGCGTCGTGGTCGGGGTCCTCGCCGAGGGCGGCGACCCCGAGCCAGTCGGCGCACACGTCCGAGGTGGCCGGTTGCAAAGCGCCGCAACGGGCGTCGCGGTAGAGCCGTTCGAGTGTGCTCCCGCGGCGGGTCGCGGAGGCACCGGCCGCTTCCAGCAGCGAGGAGGCCACTTGGACGGCGGTGTCGCCGGCGGTGAGCTTGGCGCGCCAGACCCACCGGTTCGTCTCCGGTTCGCCGGGGGCGCGGTCGATCCGCGCGGCGGTCTCGGCGACGACGAGTTCGGCCGCGGCCACGGCGGCGTCGGCGCGGCCGAGTCGGGCCCTGGCGGACGGGAGGCGGCCGAATCCGCGGGTCCGCAGGTGCTCGGCGGCGGCGTCCACGGCGGCGCGCGCGACGCCCGCGTACACCGCGGAGTAGGAGGCCACGAGCCACTGCGGCATGGCTTCGGCGATCATCAGCGTCAGTCCCTCGACGCCCCCGAGGAGGGCGTCGGCGCCGACTTCGACGTCGAAGTGCACGTCCTGGCTTCCGGTGGCGCGCATACCGAGCGAGTCCCAGGTCTCTTCGACGCGGATGCCGTCGCCGGCGGGGACGAGGAAGTAGGACACCTGCGGGTCCTCGTCGGCGTCGGCTTCGCGGGCGGTCACCAGGTAGGCGTCGACGTGCCCGGCACCGGAGACGAACGCTTTGCTGCCGGTGATCTTGAATCCGCCGTCGGTGCGGCGGTAGGCGGTCGAGGTGCGCGAGAGCCGCGAGCCGCTGCCGCGTTCGCTCATGGCGACGCCGTAGAGCGCTCCTCCGGCCGCGGCGGCCAGCGCCTTGTCGCGGGCTTCGAAGGAGCTCTTCGGGGCGCCGAGGAGGCGTACCAGGTCGTCGGGGGTCTGCGCGAGCGCGCCGGTCACCGAGGCGTGCATGTTGAAGATCAGCGCCGTGGAACCCGCGCCTCGGGCGAGTTCGGAGGCCACTCGCGTGTACTCGGCGAACGAGGCGCCGAATCCGCCGAGCCGTTCGGGGACCATGAGCCCGAACAGGCCCGCCGCCCGCAGGTCGGTGAAGTCGGCTTGCGGGAACCGGCCCTGTTCGTCGTGCGCGGCGGCGCGTTCGGCGAGGTTCGGCGCGAGTTCGCGGGCCAGGGTCAGCGCTCGCGCGCCTGGGCCGTCTTCGGGGTGCTCGGCTCCTGTCATGCACCTCAGTGTCCACGGAACCGGGGTTTCGATCAACCCCATCCGTTCACACGGTTGACACTCCAGTGTGGAGGAGTAGGGCGACGTCTATCAGGGCCACCAGCATCACGGCGCGGAAAGCGGCCCTCGAGCGTGGACGGCCGTCTAGCAGGAATCCGACAATGAGGATGCCGACGGCGAGGGGCACCGCGGCCAGTCCCAGAGGCGAAGGCGTTCCGGGCGGGCCGAAGACCAGGAGCACCGATGTGGTCAGTACGAGGGCGGCGGTCGCGATCCGGCTCGCCAACGGACCGAGGCGGTGCGGCAGGCCGTGCACGCCGGTGGCGGCGTCGTCGGCGAGGTCGGGCAGCACGTTCACGAAGTGCGCCGCGGAACCGAGCGCGGCGGCGGCGCCCATGAGCCACAGGGGCGGGAAGGGCGCGCCGGGCGCTCCCATGGAGAGGAACGCGGGCAGCAGCCCGAATGAGACCGCGAACGGCACCACCGAGAACGCGGTGCCCTTCACGCCGAGGTCGTAGGCCCAGGCGGAGGCGAGGGCGGCGATGTGCGCCGCACCGGCGGGCATCCCGGAGAACAGCGAGAGGATCACCGCGGCCACCGCGGACACGTTGAAGGCGAAACGGACGGAGGACGAAGCGACGGCTCCGGTCGCGAGCGGCTTGTCGGTCCGTCCCACCTGGGTGTCGCGGGGCGCGTCGATGAGGTCGTTGAGCCACCCGACGGACAGCTGGCCGGCGAACACCGCCGCGGTCGCGAGCACCACCGACGCGAGCGACCGGTCGGTGCTCGCGGCAAGCCCGGCGGCCACCGCCGAGACGGCGAGCGCGGGAAGGGGATGGGACGCCTGCACCATCGCCCGGCTCGTCGACATGTAGCTCACCGCCGTCAGTGTGCCACTCTGGCGGCATGAGCGGTACCCCCGAGACTCCGAACGACCCGGCGCTGTACGACCGGCTGGCCGGGGAGTGGTGGCGCCCGCGAGGCGTGTTCGCGATGCTCCACTGGCTGGCCGCGGCCCGGGCCGAACTCATTCCGGCGGCGACGCGTGAAGGCGCGGTCCTGGTCGACTTGGGTTGCGGCGCGGGGCTTTTGGCTCCGCACGTGGAAGGCAGGGGATACACGCACCTCGGCGTCGACCTCTCTGGAGCGTCGTTGAAGCAGGCCGCTGAGCACGGCGTCCACGCGGTTCGGGCAGAGGTCACCGCGGTCCCGCTGGCCGACGCGTGCGCTGACGTCGTGGTCGCGGGCGAGATCCTCGAACACGTCCCCGACCTTGCCCGCGCGGTCGCCGAAGCGTGCAGGCTCCTGCGCCCGGGCGGTCTCCTCGTGATCGACACCCTGGCGCAGACCGCTCTGTGCCGGTTCCTCGCCATCGAGGTGGCCGAACGGATCCCGCGTATCGCGACGAGGGGCGTCCACGACCCCGCGCTCCTGGTGGACCGCGAAGCGCTCAGAAGCGAGTGTGCGAAACACGGCGTCCGCCTGACTTTGCGCGGCATCCGACCGTCCTTGGCGGACTTCGGGTTCTGGCTCCTGCGACGCAGGTCGAGCGTCCGCATGGTCCCCGTGCCGACCACGGCGGTCCTGTTCCAAGCCTGGGGCCGCAAGCCGCACTGAGCATCCATGGCGAACTCGCCTCGCGGATGAGCACCACTGCGGAATACATCATTCAGTTACGGAGCGTACTGGTGTTCACGTCTGGGATGCGTGTTGCGCCCGTCTCAACGAGGCGGTTATATTTGTTTGGTCATACCATTAAATTCCGGCCTCCCGGCCGGCCCAATCCCGGCGAAACCTGTACTCCCCCAACGAAAGGCATCGCCATGGGCGACTCCTCAAGCGGATCCGTGTTCCGAATCCAGCGCCGCAGCCTCTTCCAGGCCGGCGCGGCCGGCGCGGTCGCCGCCTCCCTCACCGGATGCGCGGCGCTCGACGAAGGACCCGAAGGCACCGCCGCCGGTTCCGACGAACTCGCCGACCTGCTCCCCACGTTCAAGCCCTACGAGGGCGGCATCGAGCCCGACCTCCCCGGCCAGCCCGACGGCCTCGTCACCCCCGGCTACCTCTCGCGCCCGGCCGAACCCGTCCAGGTCATCACCGAGCCGCCCATGACCACCGGCGAGGACATCACCGCGATCACCCCGCTGTGGAACCCCACCCCGCCCGGCCTGCCCGACAACTCGTATTTCACGGCGGTCAACGAGATCCTCGGCGGCACCGTCGTCTTCAACATCGCCGACGGCAACAACTACCTCGACAAGATCACCACCACGCTCGCCAGCGGCGACGTGCCGGACATGTTCCAGATCCCCAACTGGGAGATCGTAAACCTCTCCGACTTCACCGAGGCCGCGAACGAGCTGTTCGCCGACCTCTCCCCCTACCTCGCCGGCGACAAGGCCGCCGGACTACCCGCTCCTCGCCGCGTACCCCACGGACGCATGGGCCATGGGCGTCTTCGGCGGCAAGCTCCTCGGCATCCCCTGGGAGCGGGCGCCCTACACGAACGCGATGTTCGCCCGCCAGGACCTCCTCGACGAGCTGGGCCTGGAGCACCCGACCAACCTCGAAGAGCTCCTGGCGATCGCCGAAGAGGTGAACGACCCGTCGAACAACCGCTGGGCCTTCGCCAGCCTCGACCTGACCGTCCAAGAGGCGATGGGCGTGCCCACCTTGTGGCGCAACGAGGACGGCAAGCTCCTCTACAAGTTCGAGACCGAGCAGATGACCGCCGCGATCGAGTTCACCCGCCAGGCCTTCGACAAGGGCCTGGTGCACCCCGACTACGTGGCCGACCGCTTCACCAACGCGAAGGAGATCATCGGCTCCGGCCAGGCGGTGTTCTACGAGGACGGCCTCGGCGCCTGGCACGAGATGTTCGCGACCTACCGCAACGTGGAAGGCTTCAACCTCCAGGTCGATCGAGCCCGCTGGCCAGCGAGGCCGGCGCCACGCCCACGATCTGGCGCGACGACCCCGCCGGGATGTTCGTCTTCATCAAGAAGGACCTCTCCGAGGAGCGCGTCAAGGAGTGCCTGCGGGTCGCCAACTGGTGCTCGGCCCCGTACGGCACCGTCGAATCCGACCTGGTGAGCGACGGCGTCGAAGGCGTCCACTTCATCGTCGACGCCGAGGGCACGCCCCAGCGCACCGAACTGGGCCAGACCGAGGTCGCTCCGACCTACATGTTCCTCTCCGGCCGGCCCAACGCGAACGCCAAGTTCCAGTACCCGGGTCATGGTCGAGGCCTACCACGCCTGGGAGACCAACGCCTCGGCGTTCCTCGACGACCACCCGTTCCAAGGCCTGCGCGTCGAGGTGCCCTCCGACCTGGCCGCCGAGAACGAGCCGATGGCCGACGCCCAGCACGAGATCTACCGCGGCCAGCGCGAGGTCGCCGAATGGGCGACCCTCGTCGAGGACTGGCGCGCCAAGGTCGGCGACTCGGCCCGCGAGTACTACACCAAGGTCGCAGAGGACAACGACCGCCTGTGACCGCTCCGACGACCACGTCCCCGGCCGCGAAGGCCGGGGACGCACCCGAACGGCGATCGACCGCGAAGCCCAAGATGCACTGGCTGGCGAAGCTGCGCCGCGACTGGCCGCTGGTGCTCATGGCCGCGCCGATGATGCTCCTGGTGTGGGGGTTCTGGTGGATCCCCTCGCTGGGCAACGTCATCGCCTTCCAGGACTACAAGCCGTACGGCGGCGGCATCTTCGACTCGCGCCTGGTCGGCTTCACGCACTTCCAGATGCTGTTCTCCGACCCGGAGTTCACGCGGGCGCTGGTGAACACGCTGTCGATCACCGTGTTCCAGCTGGTGTTCTACTTCCCGGTGCCGATCGCGCTGGCGCTGCTGATGCATTCGCTCGCCTCGGAGCGGCTGCGCGGTCGATGCTGCAGAGCGTGGTGTACCTGCCGTACTTCTTCTCCTGGGTGCTCGTGATCGCGATCTTCCAGCAGATGCTCGGCGGGGCCGGGCTGCTCTCAGCCAAGTGCTGCGCGCCAACGGGCTCGACGGCGTGGACTGGATGACCGATCCGGACACGTTCATCCTGCTGGTGACCTCGCAGGCGATCTGGAAGGAGGCCGGGTTCGGGGCGATCATCTTCCTCGCGGCGCTGGCCGCGATCGACCCGAACCAGTACGAGGCGGCGGCGGTGGACGGGGCCGGCCGGTGGCGGCGGCTGTGGCACATCACGCTGCCGGGCATCCGGCCGGTGATCGTGCTGCTGCTGATCCTGCGCCTGGGCGATGCGCTCAATGTGGGGTTCGAGCAGTTCTTCCTGCAGCGCAGCGCGGTCGGGTCGCAGGCCTCGGAAGTCTTCGACACGTTCGTGTACTACAGCGGCATCCGCACCGGCGACTTCGATTACGGCGCCGCTGCGGGGCTGTTCAAGGGCGTGATCGGGCTCGTGCTGATCCTCGCCGCCAACAAGTTCGCCCACATGCTGGGCGAGCGGGGGGTGTACTCCAAGTCATGAAACCGGTGAACCGTCCCGCATGGGAAGAGAAGCCGAGTGTCGCCGGGAAGGCGGCCAAGGGTGCGAGCATCGTGGTGATCGCGCTGCTGATCCTGTTCCCGCTCTATACGATCGCGTTGACGAGCCTGTCGAGCGGCGAGACCGTGAACCGCGTGGGCGGGCTCGTGGTGTGGCCGGGCGACGGGGTCACGTTCAAGGCGTACGAGCAGATGTTCCGCAATCCGGTGGTGCTCAGGTCACTCGTGGTCTCGCTGGGGATCACGGCGGTCGGCACGGTCATCAGCGTGGTGGTGTCGGTCCTCGGCGCGTACTCGCTGTCGCGGCCGGGCTCGTTCGGGCACAAGACGATCCTGTTCTCAGTGCTGCTGATGTTCGTGATCTTCCCGGGCCTCATCCCCGTCTACCTGTGGGTGAGCGCGATCGGGTTGCGGGACAACTATCTGGCGATCATCCTGCCGATGGCCGTCTCGGCCTTCAACGTGGTGGTGCTGCGGGCGTTCTTCATGAGCATCCCGCAGGAGCTGTTCGACTCGGCCCGGATCGACGGGGCCGGGGAGTTCCGGGTGCTGGTGCAGATCGTGACGCCCCTGTCGAAGGCCGTGATCGCCGTGGTCACGCTCTTCTACGCGGTGGCGTACTGGAACAACTGGTTCAACGCGTTCCTGTACCTGGACGACACGTCGAAGTGGCCGCTGGCGCTGGTGCTGCGCACGTACGTGGTGGAGTCGGCGCCGCTGCCGCAGGCGTCGGGGCTCCAGGACGCGCCGCCGACGCTGGCGGTGAAGATGGCGATCGTGATGATCGCTATCATCCCCGCGCTGATCATCTATCCGTTCGTGCAGAAGCACTTCAAGAAGGGCGTGATCGTCGGGGCGGTCAAGGGCTGACCCGCGGTGTTCGCGTGAGCCGGGCCGTTTCGGCGGCCCGGCTTTTCATCCGAAAAGAATGAGTGTACAGTCACTCACATGAAATCCGATCGCGTGCTCTCCACGGCCGAGGAACGCCGTGCGAAGGTCGTCACCAGTGCGGTGGCGACGTTCGCGCAGGGCGGCTTCCACGCCGTCACGATCGCCGACGTGGCGAAGCACGCGGGCATCTCCCCCGCCTATGTGCTGAAGCTCTTCACGTCGAAGACGCAGTTGTTCACCGCCGCGCTGGAGGAGTGCTACCGGCGCATCAAGGAGGAGTTCGAGCGGGCGGCCGTCGCATCGGAGGACACCTCGCCGACGGGCATGCTCGACGCCATGGGCGAGGCGTACGCCGACCTCATCGGGGATCGCGACCTTCTGATGCTCCAGGTGCACGCGCAGTCCGCCGCGATGGTCGAGCCGCTCATCGCCGAGGCGTTGCGGGGCGGCGTCGCGGAGGTCACCGACTACATCGCGTCCCGCACGGGGGTCGAGGGATGGCGGATCCAGCAATTCATGGCCACCGGTCAGCTCTGCCACCTGCTCACCACCATCGACGCCTTCGGCGTCGACGCCCCGTGGGCGAAGCTCTTGACCGGGGGCATCCGCCACGCGGACCCGAGGCCGAGCGGATCCCCGGCCGACTGACCACTGCTTCCGCGTCGCAAGGCGCGGAGGTGAAATTCGAGCACCCGCCTCAGGCGGGCGTTCTTTTGGCCAAATTAGTGAGTGAACAGACACTCATTCATCGAAGGAGTACCACCATGAACGAGCAAGCCCTCCACGTCGTCCTCGGCGCCGGACCCGCGGGCACCGCCACCGCCGCCGAACTCGCCGCCCGAGGCCACCGCGTCCGCCATGTCTCCCGCGGTGCGATCCCGCAGGTGGACGACCGCATCGAGCGCCTGCGCGCCGACGTCGGCACGGCCGACGGCGCCATCGCGGCCACCGAAGGCGCCGCGGTGATCTACCACGCCGTCAACGTGGCGTACCACCTCCAGATCACGACCCTGCCGGACGTCACCGAGGCCGTCATCGCCGCCGCGTCGCACCACGACGCGCGGCTCGTCGTGCTCGACACGCTGTACCCCTACGGGACCGCCGACGGCGAGGCCATCACCGAGCAGACCCCGTGGGCCGCGACCACCCGCAAGGGGAAGATGCGGGCGCAGCTCGACGAGCGCTACCTGGAGGCGCACCGCCAGGGCGAGGCCCGCACCGTCCTCGGCCGGGCCGCCGACTTCTTCGGGCCCGGCGTCTTCAACGCGACCTTCGGCGGCGCCTTCTTCCCGGGCGCGATCACCGGCGGGCCGGCCCTCGCCATCGGCGACATCACCCTGCCGCACAGCTTCACGTACATCAAGGACGTGGCGCGCGGCCTGGCGACGCTGGGCGCCGACGACGGCGGCGACGGCCGGGTCTGGCACCTGCCGACGAACCCGGCCGTGCCGACCGCCGACCTCCACCGGGTGATCGAGTCGATCACCAGGCGCGACCTCGCCCTCGAACTCATCACGGAAGCGGTCGCTTACGGGCCCTTCGACGAGCAGTTCATGTCCGAGTTCGCCGAGATGTTCTACCAGTACGAGATCCCGCAGAACATGGTCTCCACCGCGTTCGAGTCCGCGTTCGGAGTGCGGCCCACGCCGATGCGGCAGGCGCTGGAAGAGACCATCGCCTGGTTCCAGGCGGTGCTCTCCGGAGACGAGCACCGCTGACCCCTGACGGCGGCGTTCCACTGGGGGGCCGGATGCGGGGATGAGGGGCCGCCTCGGCGAAGGCGAAGCGGTGGGCGCGGTCGCGCACGACCACTCGTGAGCACAGGTCCGGCCTGGCGGAACCCCATGGTTCCGCCAGGCCGGCGGTTGCGTCAGGCGGCGCCGGCGTTCAGGCGACCAGGCCGGGCAGCGCGATGGTGTGGCCGGTGCGGCGGACCTTGGCGCTGAGGTAGCGGGCGTTGCTGTGGTTGGCGAAGACGCCCGTGGGGACCGTGCCGGCGACGTCCGCGCCGAGGTCGCGCAGCTGGCGGGCCTTGTCCGGGTTGTTGGTCAGCAGGTCGAAGGCGCCGGTGCCGAGGGCTTCGAGCATCTGGGCGGCGGCGGTGTAGTCGCGGCCGTCCTCGGGCAGGCCCAGGGCGGTGTTGGCCTCGTAGGTGTCGAGGCCGTCGTCCTGGAGGGCGTAGGCGTCGAGTTTGTTGTACAGGCCGATGCCGCGCCCTTCCTGGCGCATGTAGAGGAGGACGCCGCCGCGCTCGGCGATGCGTTCGACGGCTTCGCGCAGCTGGGGTCCGCAGTCGCAGCGGGCCGAGCCGAAGACGTCGCCGGTCAGGCATTCGGAGTGGAGCCGCACGAGCGGGGTCGCGCCGGGGGCCGGGTGGCCCAGCACGAGCGCGAGGTGCTCGGCGCCGTCGGCGAGGCCCTTGAAGGTGACGGCCTCGGCGGTGGTCGAGTAGCCGTCGGGGAAGCTCAAGGGGAAGGTGACGCGGGTGCGGACCGCGGCGGTCGCGTGAACGGTTTCCATGTCGTCTCCGATGGTCAGGCCATTTCAAATTTGAACTGCTGCGACTAAGGTACAGTTGAGTTCAAATTTGAACAAGGGAGTAGAGTAGAGGCATGGGTCACACACGGTGGTTGGACGAGGAGGAGATGCGCGCCTGGATGGCGTTCGTCCCCGCCGCAACGCTGGTCGCCCGGGAACTGGACCAGCAGCTCAAGGAGGATTCGGGCCTCTCGCACCTGCAGTACGAGATCCTCATCCACCTCAACGCGGCCGAGAACGGCGCGCTGCGGATGACCGAGCTGGCCGAGCGCCTCGTCAATTCCAAGAGCGGCCTGACCTACCAGATCGGGCAGATGGAGAAGGCCGGGCTCGTGACGCGCCGCCAGTGCGAGTGGAGCAAGAGCGGGGTCCTCGCCGAGATCACCCCCGAGGGCCGCGCCGCGCTCGAAGGGGCCGCGCCCGGACACGTGGAGAAGGTGCGCGAGATCCTCATCGACGTGCTCACGCCCGAAGAGCGGAAGGCCATCGCCGACGGGCTCGGGCGCGTCCGCGACCGCATCGCCGAACGCAAGGAAGGCGGCACCTGCTGGTAGCCGGTGAGGCGAGCGGTGCCGAAGGTGCGGAAGTGAACGAAAAGGACAAGCTTCGGGTTCCCTAGGGGACCAATACTTTTCATACAATCTCAGGTGGAAACGATCACCTGGTTCGCGTTCTCGCGGACCGGGTTCCCTTCATCCGGAAGGAAATCCACTTGAGATCCAACACCCGCCATCTGATCGCGGCCGCTTCGGCCGCGGTCCTCGTCACCACCCTCCTGGCCGCGGCACCCGCCGCCGCCGCAGGCTCGTCACACCAGGGCATCGACTGGCAGCCGTGCCCCGATGTCGAAGCGGGCGAAGCGGTCGAGTGCGCCACCATCGACCGTCCCGCTCGACTACGACCGGCCGTGGGGCGAGAAGATCGAGATCGGCCTCGCCCGCAGGCAGGCCGCGAACCCCGACGAGAAGCTCGGCACGATCCTCATGGACCCCGGCGGCCCCGGCGGATCGGGCGTCGAATCCATCAAGGGCGGCAACCCCCTGACCGGCGCGACCGCCGAGCAGTTCGACATCGTCGGCTTCGACCCGCGCGGCGTCAACACGAGCACCCAGGTCCTCTGCGGTGAGGACAGGCTCGAGACGGTCGCCGCCATCGGCATCCCGACCGACCAGGCGTCGTTCGAGGCGCTCGAGGACGCCAACGGCGCCCTCACCGAGGACTGCCGCGAACGCACGGGGAAGCTCTTCGACCACGTCTCGAACCTCGAGACCGTCGAGGACATGGAGCGCATCCGCCGAGCGCTCGGCGAGGGCAAGCTCAACTTCCTCGGCTACTCGTACGGCACCATCATGGGCCAGCAGTACGCCGAGGAGTACCCGCGGAACATCCGCACGATGGTCCTCGACGGCAACATGGACCACAGTCTCGAATCCGTCTGGGACTTCATGAGCACCGAGACCGAGGCCGTCGAAGAGAACTTCGCCGAGTTCGCCGCCTGGTGCGAGTCCGAGCCCGAATGCGCGCTCTACGGCGAGGACGTCGCGTCCGTCTACGGCGACCTGAAGGCCAAGGCGCGGGCCGGTGAGCTCGTCGATCCCTACAGCGGCGAGCCGCTGGACTTCTTCGGCCTCGCCGAGGGCTACAACTTCACCGTGAACTTCCCGCAGTTCTGGTCGTTCCTGGCCACCGACTACGCGGCGATGATCGGCGGGGAGCAGCTCGCGGGCGTCTCGGCGCTTCAGGAAGCGCCGGCCGTGGAGAACCTCGGCTATCCGGCGTGGTGCCAGGACTACGGCTTCGAGATCGAGGACTACGAGGAGTTCGAAGGGCTGCTCGGCGATCTCGCCGAGGAGTACCCGAACGTCGAGTGGACGCCGTACAACTCGTTACGCCGTCCTGTGCATCGGATCCGGCATCGAGCACACCAACGAGCGCGAGGAGCTGGACATCGACCACGCGCCGCCGATCGTGTTCATCGGCAACGAGCACGACTACGCCACGGTCTACGACTGGACCCTGGCCTCCGTCGACCAGGCCGACGGCCACCTCATCACCTATGAGGGCTACTGGCACACCGTCTACGGCGGGATCACCGACTGCGTCGACGACGCGGTGAACGCCTACTTCGTGGACAAGACCGTCCCTGAAGAGGGCTTGAGCTGCGAGAACGTGGACTTCCCGGTGATCGGGGCGCTCACCGACCGGCGGAATCCGCACACCGTCAGTCCTTTCTAGACCGAACGTCTTCACCTGAGATCGACGGCGACGGCCGGGCACTGGGCCCGGCCGTCGCCGTCGCTTCGGCCCGCGCGGGCGTGACGTCCGATGCCGGGCGGTACTACGATGTGGGATTCGACTACACAGGGAGCGCTCGATGACCGGTGCCGCCGAGACCCACACCGTTGCCAACCAGCCGCCGCCGCTGGTGGACCGGAACCTGTTCGACACGAACGCGCCGCTGCGCGAGGCCGCCGAATGGTCGGGCGCCGGAGCGATCGCGTTGCGCGCCAGGGCTCTCGGCGACGCGCTCGCGGGCGCGGAGGCGGCCCAATGGGCCGACGAGGCCCACCGGTATCCGCCGGTGCTGCGCACCCACGACCGGTACGGGAACCGCGTCGACGAGGTCGACTTCCACCCGTCGTGGCACCGGTTCATGCGCCTGGCCGTCGAACATGGTGCGCACGCGATGCCTTGGGCCGAGCCGGGACCGGGCGCCCACGCCGGGCGGGCCGTGCTGCTGTCCATGCTCGCGCAGGTCGAGCCCGGGCACTGCTGCCCGATCTCGATGACCTACGCCGCCGTCCCGGCGCTGCGCGCGAACCCCGAACTCGCCGCGGTGTGGGAGCCGCTCATCACCGCGCCTGAGTACGACCCGGGACTGCGCCCGCCGCAGGAGAAGGCGGGCGTGCTCGTGGGCATGGCGATGACCGAGAAGCAGGGCGGCTCGGACGTGCGGGCGAACACGACCGCCGCGACCCCGCTGGCGGACGGCACGTATGCCCTGCGCGGGCACAAGTGGTTCTGCTCGGCGCCGATGAACGACGCGTTCCTGGTGCTCGCCCAGGCCCCCGGCGGCCTCTCGTGCTTCCTGCTGCCGCGCGTCCTGCCCGACGGCACCCGCAACGCGATCCGCTTGCAGCGCTTGAAGGACAAGCTCGGCAACCGGTCGAACGCCTCGGCCGAGATCGAACTGCACGACGCCGTCGCGCACCGCGTCGGCGACGAGGGGCGCGGCGTCGCCACCATCATCGAGATGGTCAACCACACCCGCCTCGACTGCGTGATCGCCACCGCGGCCGGGATGCGCCAGAGCACCGCCGAAGCCGCCTGGCACGCCGCGCACCGCAGCGCCTTCGGGGCGCGGCTCATCGACCAGCCGCTCATGACGCAGGTGCTCGCCGACCTGTGCGTCGAGTCCGAGGCCGCCACCGCCACGATGATGCGCCTGGCCTCGGCATACGACAACCCCGCGCAGGCGTCCTTCCGGAGGCTGGCGACCGCCGTCGCGAAGTACTGGGTGTGCAAGCGCGGCCCGGGCCATGCCGCCGAGGCACTGGAATGCTTGGGCGGCAACGGGTACGTAGAGGAGGCGCCGCTGGCGCGCCGCTACCGCGAGCAGCCCTTGCTGTCTATTTGGGAGGGATCGGGGAACGTGATCTCTCTCGACGTGCTGCGCGCCCTCGCGACCGCGCCGGAGACCGCCGAGGCGTTCCTCGCCGAGGTCGAACCGGCCGCCGAAGAGGACGCCCGGCTCGGCGACCATCTCAAGGGGCTCAAGCAAACCCTCGCGGCCGGAGTCGAACCCGCGGGAGCGCGCCGCCTCACCGAGGACCTCGGCCTGGCGCTCCAGGCCTCGCTGCTCGTGCGGCACGCCCCGGCCGAGGTCGCCGACGCCTACTGC
The DNA here is from genome assembly GCA_963740955.1 of uncultured Actinomycetota bacterium. GTDB lineage: Bacteria > Actinomycetota > Actinomycetes > Mycobacteriales > Micromonosporaceae > Glycomyces. The sequence goes on along the minus strand of CAVUGC010000017.1, from coordinate 4,714 downwards.
GCCTCACGGCTCGGACCCGACCGGGGCCTGGGTTACGGTGCGGTGCAGACCAAAGCGGCGGCGGCAATTGTCGCCAGGCATCTGCCGGAGTGAGCGGCGGCATCGGTCGGTGTCGATTCGCCCGGCGGCCACCGTCTCGGCCCCCGGCCGTCTCTCCAATTCCCCAGAACCCCCGCGCCCCAACTGAGACACTCCGTCAGTCGTGTGAGGCCTGGATCTGCTTGCCCCACAACGCCAATCCTGCTGCAAGCACCAGCATCCCCGCGAGAGTCCAGGCCAGGGCCGCGAAGCCGTGCGCGGCGGCGGCCTGGGCCACGAGCGGCCCGATCGTGGCCCCGACGTAGAAGGAGAACATCGCCACCGAGGTCGCGGCGGCGCGGTGCTCGCCGCCCGCCTCGGCCGCGGTCTGGTTGGTCGCGGGACCCACGATGGCGATGCCGCCGATGAGGACCGCGAGCAGGATCGCGAGCGCCACGATGCTGCCGCCCGAGAACGCCGCGCCGATCATGGCAAGGGCGGCGACGGCGGTGCCGAGGACGATCTGGGTGGGCCGGGCGAGGCGCGCGAGCGGGATCGCCAGCAGCGGCATGGCGATCATGACGGGAAGGGCGCTGGCCCGCAGGGCCAGCAGTTCACCGGAGTCGGAGACGATGCCGGTGAGTTCGAGGCCGGTGTAGATGCCGACCATGGCGCTCATGGCGAGCGCGGCGGCCGCGAGCATCGGCAGGAGCCGTCGGATGCGCAGCACCCCGGGGATCGCGGCATAGCTGCGGGCCAGGCTTGCCCCGCCCGCAATGCGGTCGGGGAGCATGATCCGGTGCGTGGCGAGCGCGGTGAGTCCGAAGAGGATGGCCGAGCCGATGAAGACCGTGCGCCAGTCGGCGAAGCGGATGACGGTCTGCGAGGCGAGCTGCCCGATCACCGTGGCCGAGAGAAAGGCGGTGATGATCGCGGTGACGGCGACGCCGCGGCGGGCCGGAGCGATCCTGGTGGTGGCGTAGGCGGTCATGGCCGGGGGGATCGCCCCGACGGCCAGGCCCTGGAGGATCCGCAGGGGGATCGCGATTTCGAACGTCGGCGCCAGGCCGGTCAACAGGGTGACCGCCCCGGCGGCGATCAAGCCGGTGACCAGGACGCGCCGCTGGCCGAAGCGGTCGGCCATCGGGCCGAAGAGCACGAATCCTCCGGCGTAGCCGAAGGCGAAGGCGCTGATGATCCAGGTCATCGGGCCGAGCCCGATGTTCCAGGACGCTTCCATGGCGCTGAACATGGGGATCGGGGTGTACATCTGGCCGGTCGCCAGGAGTGCGGCGAGCGCGAACACCGGGACGGCCCGGCGGGCCGGGGTGTAGGCCGGGCCGATGCGGGTGGGCATCTGCGCCGGAACATAGTTCGAAGATGACGCGGTGGTGGTTGCTGTCATGGCGGTAAATGTAGGCGTCGCCTCAACCCGTTGTCAACCAAATAGTTGGTTTTTTCTCTGGTAATCTAGGCCTCATGGGATCGAAAGAGGGGAAGCGCTCCGACGCCACGCGTCGGGCACTGCTCGGCGCGGCCCGCGAGGAGTTCGCCGACCGGGGCCTCGCCGGGGCCCGCGTCGACCGCATCGCCGAGGCCGCCGGGGTGAACAAGGAGCGCATCTACGGGATCTTCGGCAGCAAGGACAAGCTGTTCGACGCGGTCCTCATCGACGTCATGCAGGAGTTCACCGAGATGGTCGACCCCTTCTGGGGGACCGGGGACGTCGGCGCGTTCGTCGGCAACCTCTTCGACTACCAGCAGACGCAGCCGCAGCTCCTGCGGCTGATGGCGTGGGAGGCCCTGGACCGCGGGCCCGACGCGCACGACGTCGGCGGCTGGCGGACCAGGCACTACGGCCTGAAGCTGGAGGGCGCGATGGCGCACTTCGGCACCGACGACCCGTTCCGGGCCGGGCTGATGACCCTCGCGATCTGCGGCATCCCCAACTGGCTCAGCCTGGTCCAGCAACTGCGGGTGCTCCTGCTCGGCGAACGGTGGGACGACGCGGCCGCGATCAAGGCGTTCCTCGTGCCCTTCGCCGAGGGTGCGGCGCGAGCGGCCGGCGCGGCCTTCCGACCGGTCAACGAGTTGACCACCGAGGCGTCGGTACCGGCGAAGGCGGCGCCGACCGGGCCCTACCCGCCGCGATCGGAGGACCCGGTCGAGGCGGCCGCGGCGCGGCTGCGCCGGGCCCAGGCCGAAGCGGAGGCCGCGAAGGCCGCGCTCGGCGAGGCCCTGCGCGCCGCCAACACCGAAGGGGCGAGCGCGAACCAGCTCGCCAAGCAGGTCGCGGGCACCGTCTCCCGCCCCGTGGTCCTCAAACTCCTCGCCGAATGAGCCCGCGCCCCCGCCCAAGTTCTCGAAAGTCGCACCTCCGGGACACTTTCCCGGTCGTGTTGCCGGGCCTGCGTCGTTTCGCCTGCGGTTCAAGCAGTCAGCGACGGAAGCGGGAGGGAGCGTTTCGGGCCGGTGCACCGACTTGGCTCAAGTGGCTTCCGGTCAAAGCCGGCGGCGACGGAGGGTGGATCGCTTGGGGCGCGCTGGCCGGGGCGGGGCCGGTTTTCGGTTCGGGTTCAAGCGGGCAACGACGAGAGGTGGCCGGTGGGCCGGGGGCGTGTCGGCGGCTTTCGGGCCGAGGTTTCGTTGGGGTGCAGGCGGTTGGGGGCGGAACGTGAGGGGTTTCTCGTCTTGTGGGTGATGTGGGTGTCCTGGGGTGGGGGATAATTGTTTTACGCACAGGGATACGGATTCCGTACAGGAGTCGAGTAGGTGTAAGCAGACTAAGCCAAGCCTCTGGCCTATTGGCCCCGCTGGCAGGATCCGAGCCCACCAGGGCCGCTCTTGGGTCAGGGGGGCTTAGCCCGGGGGTTGCATGGTACCCCACGTGCTATCGGGACTCGCTCCCAGGCCGAGAAAGAACAGTGACGGACTCGGAACCGTGGAGCGGGAGATCGCCCGGAAGGGATCACCCCAACCGGAGGCAGTGCCCCGAACGAGGCACACACACCCAACCAACAACACACACAGGAAGGACACACCGGGAACGCCCACTGACCCCAGTCGACAGCACGCAATCGGCAGTTGGGAACCGGCAGTCCCCAACACCCAGTACGCAGCACCAGTAGGGGCTTATCCCTTTGGTGTTGACACCGTTCTATGCAGTGCGGGCTAGGTTAGCTCGCTGTCGTTCGTAGTCGATGGGTGAAGCCTGACCGAGGGACGAGTGTCTCCGGACGGTGTTGTAGCCGCGGATCCAGGCTTCCACCTGTATCCGGGCCTCCAAAGCGTTTGCGAAGGTCCGGCGTCCTTGCAGGACTTCGCGTTTGAGTGTCGCGTTGAACGCTTCAGCGAGGGCGTTGTCCACCGTCATCGCGAACGCGGTCTCCTCCAAGCTCATCGACGCGGCCGGATACGCCCAGTTCCGGCCTGCTCGGGGGGGACGCTCGCAGGCGCGGCCGCCGCGATCGGCGCGTACCGCAGGAAGTCCTGCTGGTCTGGTCGACTGCAGATGCGCGACGGAGAGCATGTTGTAGTCCATGCGCATCGCACCCGAACCGCAGTTCTCGAACAGCACCCCCGGATGCCGGCCTGCACGCCGAGCAGCCAGTCGCGGAAGGCCCGGGTGTGCCCGAGCAGCCCGGCCCCTGGCGCGTCGGCGTCCACTTCAGTCCCGGCCCCGATGTTCCGGTTGTAGTCGAGCTTGAAGAACTCGAGCCCGAACTCGTCCACGAGCCGGTCCACCGTCTCGTCCAGGTGCGCGCGGGCCGCCGGATGCCGCAGATCGAGCTGGTAGTGCCCCGCCCGATGACGCGCTCGCCGAACCGCTGGAAGAACGCCTCCTCCGGCAGGCGCTTCGCCATCGGCGACTCGGCCCGACCGCCTCGGGCTCCAGCCACAACCCGGGCCGCATCCCGTTGGCGCGGATGGCGTCGATGACCGACGACAGGCCGCCGGTGAACCGTCGGGCGCCTCGAGCCACTCGCCCGTGCTGATCCACCAGGCGCTGCCGGGTACGGCGTACCAGCCGGCGTCGATGCAGAAGTACTCCGCGCCCGCCTCGGCCGCCGACTCGATGAGCGGCAGCAGCTTCTCCGTCGACGGCTCGCCCATGAGGGTGTTCATGTAGTCGTTGTAGACCAACGGCAGCCGCTCGTCGACCGGGCGCATCTCGCGGATCGCGCGCCGGTAGTCGTGAGCGCCGCGAAGGCCGCATCCCTGCCGCCGTCGGCGATGCAGAGACCTGCCGGCACCGAGGTGAACTCCTCGCCCGACGCCAGGCGCGCGGCGAACTGGTGGTGCCTGTCGGTCGCGCCGTGCGCGCCCACCGTTACGGCGCTCCCGGTCTGCGCCACCTCCCAGTGCCAGCCCGCGCTGGTCTCGACCTGCCACGCGATCGAAGGAACGGTCTCGGCCGCGAGGACCCCGGTCGGCAGGAACGAACCGGTCGACCAGCTCCCATGGCTCGTCAGCGAGAAGAGCCCGCGCGGGTGGCTGGCCGCCGGGCCTCGCGGGATCGATGTCGGGCAGCAGCTCGCTCAGCGGGCGCTGCCGCCAGCGCCCCTCGGCCATCCATTCGCTCGCGCCCCAGAGGAGGTCGTGCTCGCCGTCGGCGGGCACGGCCACGAGCGCCGAGCTCACCGAGAGCAGCACCACACTCCGGTCGGCCACGTTGCGCACAGTGTGCCGAATCTGG
>CAVUGC010000016.1:0-703487 GCA_963740955.1 uncultured Actinomycetota bacterium | reverse complement strand
CCGCCTCGTAGCCGACGAGGGTGAAGTCGACCGGCAGCAGGAACACTCGCCCGCCCGACACCGCCGCGGGGCTGGAGAAGGAACTGGCGAGGATGTTGATGAGCGGGACGAGCACGATGATCAGGAACGTGGACAGCAGGACGTAGACGCCGACCATGAAGATCCGGTCGACCGGCGTGTCCTGGACCTGCGTCGTGCGGCGCTTCTTGTTGCGGCGCTGCGTCTTGGAGCCCTTGGGCTGCGGGTCGACGTCGATCGCCGTCGCGGTTTTGAGGGTCATGTCTTGGGCTCCTTTCACCACAGGCCGTTACCGGTCACACGCTTGGAGACGGTGTTCACGGCCAACAGCAGCATCAGGTTGATGACGGAGTTGAACAGCCCGATCGCGGTCGCGAGACTGAAGTCGGCGTTGAGCAGACCGATCTTGTACGTGTAGGTCGCGATGATCTCCGAGGTCGACAGGTTGAGCGGGTTCTGCAGCAGGAACGCCTTCTCGAACCCGATCGCCATCACACTGCCGACGCTCAGAACCATGACCACCACCACGGTGGGTGCGATCCCGGGCAGATCCACATGCCAGATCTTCTGGAGCCGGCTGGCGCCGTCGAGGCGGGCCGCCTCGTACAGAGTCGGGTCGATGCCCGCGAGCGCGGCCATGTAGATGATCGCCGAGTAGCCCGCGGTCTGCCAGATGTCGCTCCACACATAGACACTGCGGAACGCGTCCGGGTCGGCCAGGAGGTTCGAGTCCATCCCGAAGAAGCCCAGGAAGTTCGCCATGAACCCGATCCGGGGCGAGAAGATCAGGATGAGCATGGAGACGACGATGACCGTCGAGATGAAATGCGGCGCATAGGTGACCATCTGGACGGTGCGTTTGAAGAACCGCGCCCGGACCTCGTTGAGGGCCAGGGCCAGGATGATCGGGATGGGGAACCCGGCCAGGAACCCGTAGAGGGAGAGCATCAGCGTGTTGCGGATCAGGTCCCAGGCGACCGGGTTGGCGAAGAACCGCTCGAAATGATCGAGACCGGCCCACGGCGAACCCCAGATGCCCTGGACCACGTTGTAGTCCTTGAACGCGATCACATTGTTCGCCATCGGCACGTACTGGAAGATGACGAAGTACGCCACCGGCAAGATCAGCAGTAGGTAGAGCTGCCAGTGCCGACGCATGTTCCGTCTGCGAGTCTTGCGCCGGCGTTCGCGGAGGTCGGTCGCGGTCCGCGCTTCCATTGTCACGGTCACCGTTCCGTCCTCCTCGTCCCGTGCGCCGTTTGGCGGCACTTCCCGTTCGTGACCTGCACTCATCGCTCCCTCGCGAACTGTTCCGTGAACCTTCACGGGAATGACCGTGAAGGTTCACGGTAGAGATCGTGTTCGATCTTGTCAAGCGCCGAAAGGAACGATTTTCAGGTCAGGCGGACTCGCGCCACAGGATCTTCGAAGGCACGGTGCGGCGAATCGGGTCGAGTCGGGCGAAGTTGGCCTTGGCCAGTATCTCCACGATGTCGAGGGTGTTCGACGCGAGCGCGTGCCGGTCCAGGGAGATGGTGGTGAGCCGCGGGTCGACCGCCTCGCCCAGCTCCAGGCCGTCGACGCCGAGGATGCGGACGCGACCGGGGACGTCGATGCCGGTCGCGTGCGCGTTCTGGACCGCGCCCAGGGCCATCAGGTCGTTGAACATGAGCACGGCCTCGGTGTCCGGGTGCTGCCGCAGCAGGTCCGCGAACGCTCGTCCGCCTCCGGATATCGTCTCCTCCCCCACGACGACGCCGCTGAGGTCGTCGCCGACCGCCGCCTCGAACCACTCCCGCTTGGGCGTGGGCTCGTAGGCGCCGCGGGACTGCTCCGAGTAGCCCGAGTCGACCATCCCGAAGCGCTTGACGCCCTTCGCTCGCAGCGCCGCGACCGCCTCGGACACACCGGATTCGATGTCGAGCTCGACCGAGTGGACGCCCGGGGTCGAGCTGGTCGCCTCCAGGCGGACCACCGGAAGGCCGCGGGTGACCGCCAGCAGCTCGTCGTCATCACCCACGTAGTGCCCGACGACCACATCCACTTGGGTCGACAGGAGTTCCAGCGCCTCCAAGGGCCGGTCCCCCGGTGCCGCCATCATCACCTGCCATCCGCGTTCGGTTGCGACAGAGAGCATGTCCGCTGCGATGTCGGTGTAGTACGGGTTGCGGAACGAGGCGACCATGAGCCCGAGCGCGTGCGTCTTGTGCCGGGTCACGAGGCTGCGGGCCTGCCGGCTCGGGCGGTAGCCGAGCCGCTCGGCGGCCTCGAGGACCTTGCGGCGCGTCGACTCGCTGATGTCCCCCATGTCGTTCATCGCCCGCGTCACCGTCTGCCGCGAGACCCCGGCCGCTGCGGCGACATCGAGGATCGTCACGCGTTTGCCCACTGGGCCACCATTCCCTTGCACATGCTCATGCTATTTGCCGCCTCCTTTGCGGGCGGACCTGACGTCACGGACGCGGAGCACCGCCCCAGGCGGCACACTGCGATCGTGAAGGTTCACGGTATCGTTACCACCGACTTTAGGCAAGTTCCCTTCCGGTGACTCAATCCCCGAAGGGCGGAAGCTCGACCAGCTCAGCCATGGCCGCCGGGGGAAAATCCGGCCACGAGTCCAACCCGTCATGGTCGAGATTGCGCAGGTGCGCATCGATGAACCGCTGCGTATCGCGCAGGACTCGGACCGCGGTGGCGGCATCGATCGTTCCGCCCTCGAGCGCGTCTGCGAGCTCGTCGAGATCGAGCACTTCGTAGCGTCGGCCGGTCGGGGGAATCACGATGTCCGCGTAGAGGTCGTGGACCACCAGTCGGTTCGGTTCCACTGCTTCCAGTTCGATCAGATCGATGTACCAGCCGCCCTCGAGTGCGCCGGTGAAGGTGTTCGGCCGGGTGATCTGCACGCCCTCGGCGGCGATGACGAAGCAGCGATCGGTCGTGGGCCTACCGGGAACCTGCCACGGAGGAAGGATCGGCACGTCGTAGGCCACGACCCCACCGGCGGTTCGGACCCCGGGACACCATTGTCCGGTGCGGTGGAGGACGCGCACTTCCTGGATCTTCATGGGACAGAGTATGACCGGTGCGAGCTTCGAGTCCGGCTGCAGGCTTCTCGACGGTGACACATTTTGACATCGCCCTATTTACATATCTAGGGTCCGTGCATAATATTACCGGTAACACTCCCTCGACGCGTCATCGAAGCGCTTCGACACCTGTGGCGCGCGAGCGCCGGAGAGGTTGCCCATGAGAACCCCGAACGCCGTCCGGCGCAGGCCCGCGACGATCGCAGCGGCCCTGATCGCCGTGTTCGTCGCGGCCACACTGAGCGTCGCCGCCGATCCGTCGCCTTCCCCGGCGCAGGCCGACAACCCGATCATCCAGACCATCTACACCGCGGACCCTGCGCCACTGGTCCACAATGGCCGCGTCTACCTCTACACGGGGCACGACGAGGACGGCTCGACCACGTTCAACATGAAGGACTGGCGGGTCTGGTCCTCCGACGACATGGCCAACTGGACCGACCACGGCTCACCGCTCAGCCTCGACACGTTCAGCTGGGCGGGCGCGAACGCCTGGGCAGGCCAGGCCATCGAGCGCAACGGCAAGTTCTACTGGTACGTCCCCACATCCGAGCGGACCACCGGCCAGTTCGCGATCGGCGTGGCCGTCTCCGACAGCCCCACCGGCCCGTTCCGGGACGCCCTCGGGCACCCGCTCGTCACGAACGCCGAGATCGACCCCTCGGTCTTCATCGACGACGACGGGCAGGCCTATCTCTACTGGGGCAACCCGAACCTCTGGTACGTGAAGCTCAACGCCGACATGATCTCCTACTCGGGCGCCGTCGACCCAGATCCCGCTCACCACGGAGGGCTTCGGCACCCGCCCCGGAAGCACGGAACGGCCGACCCTCTACGAGGAGGGGCCGTGGGTCTACAAGCGCGGCTCGCTGTACTACAACGTGTTCGCGGCGCAGTGCTGCCAGGAGTTCATCGGCTACTCGACGGCCCCGACCGCGACCGGGCCGTGGACCTACCGGGGGACGGTGATGCCGCGCACAGGGCGGCAGCTTCACCAACCACGCCGGGGTGATCGACTTCAAGGGGAACTCGTACTTCTTCTACCACAACGGCGCGCTGCCGGGCGGCGGCGGCTTCACCAGGTCGGTGGCCGTCGAGCAGTTCACCTACAACGCCGACGGCACCATCCCGCAGATGAACATGACCACGGCCGGGCCGCCGCAAGTGGGCACCCTCAATCCCTATGTGCGCCAAGAGGCCGAGACGATCGCCTGGGCCACGGGGGTCGAGACCGAGTGGACCGCCGCCGGCGGGATGAACGTCAGCTGGATCGAGAACGGGGACTCGATCAAGGTCAAGGGCGTGGCCTTCGGCACCGGCGCGCGGACATTCAGCGCGCGGGTGGCCTCGGCGACCAGCGGCGGGACCATCGAGCTGCGGGTCGACGGCCCGAACGGCCCGGTGGTGGGCAGTTGCACCGTCTCGGGCACCGGCGGCTGGCAGACCTGGGCGGACGTCTCCTGCCCGGTCAGCGGCGCGACCGGCACCCGCGACCTGTACCTGAAGTTCACCGGCGGCAGCGGTTACCTGTTCAATGTGGATCACTGGCGCTTCGCCGTTTAGCAAGGACGAAAGAACGGGCCTCCCGCGATGGAGGCCCGTTCTTTCATGCGCGGCGGTGAGCGTACGTCGCCGGGTGCGCTCGCGGGCATGGACGATCACGGGTTAGATATCGACCTATTTACATATCTAGACACTATGGATACTCTGACCTGTAGCCCTTGTTTTCGACGCATCGGTCGAAAGTTTCGAGGATGTCCGAGTTTCCTGCGTGACACCTGTGGCGCGCGAGCGCCGGAGAGGTTTCCCATGAAGACCCCGAATGCCACCCGGCGACGGCCGGCCGCGATCGCAGCGGCCATCGTCACCGTGGTCATCGCGGCCCTGCTGAGCACCGCCGCCGATCCGTCGCCCTCCCCGGCACAGGCCGACAACCCGATCATCCAGACCATCTACACCGCAGACCCCGCGCCACTGGTCCACAATGGCCGTGTCTACCTCTACACCGGACACGACGAGGACGGCTCGACCTGGTTCACCATGAAGGAGTGGCGGGTCTGGTCCTCCGACGACATGGTCAACTGGACCGACCACGGCTCGCCGCTCAACCTCGACACGTTCTCCTGGGCGCGCCAGGACGCGTGGGCCGGCCAGGCCGTCGAGCGCAACGGCAAGTTCTACTGGTACGTGCCGGTCATCAACGACGCCACCGGCAGGCCCGCCATCGGGGTGGCCGTCGCCGACAGCCCCACCGGACCGTTCCGGGACGCCCTCGGGCGCCCGCTGGTCCAGAACGGCGAGATCGATCCCACGGTCTTCATCGACACCGACGGGCAGGCCTACCTGTACTGGGGCAATCCGAACCTCTGGTACGTGAAGCTCAACGCCGACATGATCTCCTATTCGGGCTCCCCGACCCAGATCCCGCTCACCACCCAGGGCTTCGGCACCCGCCCGGGAAGCACCGATCGGCCGACGCTGTACGAGGAGGGGCCGTGGGTCTACAAGCGCGGCTCGCTGTACTACAACGTGTTCGCGGCGCAGTGCTGCTCGGAGCACATCGCCTACTCGACCGCGCCCGGACCGACCGGGCCGTGGACCTACCGAGGCACGGTCATGCCCACGCAGGGCTCGAGCTTCACCAACCACCCAGGGGTGATCGACTTCAAGGGGTCGTCGTACTTCTTCTACCACAACGGCGCGCTGCCGGGCGGCGGCGGCTTCACCAGGTCGGTGGCCGTGGAGAAGTTCACCTACAACGCCGACGGCACCATCCCGCTGATGAACATGACCACGGCGGGCGCGCCGCAGGCCGGCGCCCTCAATCCCTATGTCCGCCAGGAGGCCGAGACGATCGCCTGGGGCACCGGGGTGGAGACCGAGCCTTCCAGCGAGGGCGGCATGAACGTGGGCTGGATCGAGAACGGCGACTCGATCAAGGTCAAGGGTGCGGCCTTCGGCACGGGCGCGACGTCTTTCAACGCACGAGTCGCCTCGGGGAACAGCGGCGGCAGCATCGAGGTTCGGCTCGACGGCGCCAACGGGCCGCTGGTCAGCACGTGCCGCGTGGCGGGCACCGGCGGATGGCAGAGCTGGACCACGGTCTCCTGCCCGGTGAGCGGCACCTCGGGCACACGCGACCTGTACCTGAAGTTCACCGGCGGCAGCGGTTACCTGTTCAATGTGAACTGGTGGCAGTTCACCACCTGATGGCGGACAACGGAACGGGCCTCCCTTGCGGGAGGCCCGTTCTGTCATGCTCGACGCTGAGGGTGCATCGCTTTCAGGGTCAGCTCACGGACCACTTCTGGCTGGCCGCACCGTTGCAGGTGGACAGGACCACCGCGGTGCCGTTGGCCGTCCCGCCGCCCGAGGTGTCGAGGCACAGGCCTGACTGGACCCCGGTGACGGTCCCGTCGGCGTTGACGTTCCACTGCTGGTTGGCCCCGCCGTGGCAGTCCCAGATGATCGCCTTCGTGCCGGGGGAAGTGCCGTTGCTCTCGGCGTCCAGGCACTTGCCGCCGTAAACGGTCAGCTGCTTGGACGAGTTGACGGACCACTGCTGGTTCGAACCGTCGTGGCAGTCCCAGAGCTGCACCGCGGCGCCGTTCGACTGCGACTGGGCCGAGACGTCCAGGCAGCGGTTCGCGCCGCCGTTCTTCACCTCGCCGCCGCCGGCGGGCGGGTTGGAGCCGAACTGGCTGATGAACTGCCAGACCTCGTTCTTCACCCAGCTCCGGGCGCCGCTCTCACAGCCGGTGCAGCCGTCGACCGGGCCCTGCTGGTGTCCGCCGTCGAACGCGGCCCACACGACCGGGAACCCGGCGCGGCAGCCCGAGTACGCGGTGGTGATGTGGGTGCCGCTGCCCGAAGCGGGCTCACGCGGGCTCTGCGGCGCGCAGCCGTTGTTGGCGACGAACCGGTCGCGCATCGCCCGCGCCTGCTGCATGCTGTCGGTGACGCCCTGGACGCCCATGTACGCGGTGTCCCCAGTGCCGCCGGAGCATCCGCTGACCGGTCCCGGGACGGCGATCGCGATGACGGCGCGGAACGTGTCCGGACGGGCGCACGCCAGCGCGTAGCTCATCGCCCCGCCGTAGCTGAAGCCCAGGGAGAACCGCTGCGTCTCGTCGACGCAGAGGGCGCCTTCGATCCGCTTGATCATGTCGTCGAAGAAGACGACGTCCACCGCCGTTGGAGTTGGCCCAGGCGTTGTTCTGGCCTTGCGGGGCGACGAAGATCGCGGAGCCGCCCGAGAGCGCGTCGAGTCCATAGTGGGCGTAGACGGCGCCGTCGGAGCCGCCGGAGGCGACGTCGTTGGCGGTGCCGCCCCACCAGTGGTTCCCGAAGATCAGCTTGTGCGGCTCGGTTGGGGTCGTAATTGGCGGGGACCTTGAGGATGAAGCTGCGGTTCTGGCCGCTGCTCTGGATCGTGTGGGTGCCACTGGAGAGCGTGGGGGCCTGGCCGCAGCCGGCGCTGGCCGTGACGCCCACGTCGGCCGTGGGCGTCGCGGGTGCGTCGGCGGCCTGGGCCGTCGCGCCCCCGCTCAGCGCCAGGATCGCCGCGGCCGCGAGGCACGCGAGGAAGGATCTGGATCTCGACATCAGATGAAACTCCTTGTGGGCGGGTTCGTTTGAGCCCTGTCGACCGGCATCGCATGAGAGGTCCATTGCGGAGACGCGAGCCGACCGACCGGCTCGTTGGGATCGCTCCCAGTTTGCGTCGGATCGGCTCGTGCGAGGCCCTTGAATATTGATCTCAGTCTATATAGATTGGATCTATTCAGTCAACACCGGAGGAGTTTCAGATATTTGCGCCCTATCTCCCCCGGATTCGGGTGAAACATCGGATCTTTGCGTCAGCGTGCGAGGCGGTCCGGATCGCCGTTCTCGCCGCGGCGAACGAGCCAGGCATCGGTGATGTGGGCGAACATCGCCTCGGCGGCGCCCTCGGGGTCACGGGCCGCGATGCGCTCGAAGATCCGGCGGTGACCGCGATTGGAGGCCACGCACATGTCCCGGTCCGTCTGGCCCATATATCTGGCGGTGTTGATGACCTGGCTCTCCAGCGAGCGCACCACGGCGCGCGCGATGCGGTTGCCCGAGGCCCGCATGACGGTGTCGTGGAAGGCCCGGTCGTGCTCGTGATAGGACGCCACGTCGTCCACGAGGTCGTCCATGCGGTCGACCAAGGCCCGCATCCGGTCGAGGGCGTCGCCGTCGGCGGTGCGGGCGGCCACGTTCGCCATGTCGGATTCGAGGAGGCGCCGGGTGACGACGAGGTCGTCGAGGACCCCGAGGGTCACGTCCTCGTCGATGGTCGCGGCGAGCACGAGTTCGTCGAGCATGTTCCACGAGGTCGAGGGCTGCACGGTGGTGCCCGAGCCCTGACGGATCTGCACCAGACCCTTCTCCTGGAGCACCTTCACGGCCTCGCGGACCACGGTGCGGCTCACCGAGAACGTCGCGCACAGGGCGTGCTCGGCCGGGAGCGTGGAATCGGGCGGGTAGTCGCCGCGGACGATGCGCTGCACCAGCTCCTCGGTGACCGCCTTCGCCAGGTTGGTCGGCCGCCGCGACCACGCCGGAGAGGCCGGATCTCCCGCCGTTGGCCTGCTGCAACGCCGTCATCGGACCTCCGTCTGCCGCTCCGCCGTCCGGATCGCGGCTCGAGACATCAATATACATCACTCCATTGACGTAAGTCATCATACGAGTTACGTTTACGGCGATCGTTCCGGCCGGACCCTCCCGGCCACCCCCACGGAAAGTGAACTGCGATGAAGCGACGGACACTGTGGACTACCGCCCTGGTCGGGCCATTGGCGCTGTACGGCTGCGGCAGCGCCGCCGGACCGAACTCCTCTGAAGGCGGCGGCAAGGGCAAGCTCGTGGTCTGGGACTGGAAGTCCGGAGAGGCGACGGCGAAGTCCTACATCGAGAAGGCGAAGGCCGACTTCGCCGAGAAGCGCCCCGAGGTCGAGGTCGAGTTCGTGGCCCAGCCGTTCGACCAGTACTACAACCTGCTCGGCACGGCGATCCAGACCGGCGAGGGCCCCGACGTCATGCTGTTCAACGGCGGCGGTCAGCTGCGCGATCGGGCGGATGCCCTGCTGCCGCTCGAGGACTACCTCGCCGAGGACATGGATCGCCTGGCCGGCTGGGAGGCGTTCTCCGCCGACGGCCACGTCTACGCAGCGCCGGTCACCTTGCAGGGCCACCCGATCTACTACAACAAGACGCTGTACGAGCAGGCCGGGCTCGACCCCGAGGCGCCCGCCGCCACCTGGAGCGACTTCCTCGAAGACAGCGCCGCCATCACCGAGGCCACCGGCGCGAGGCTGCTTCGCCATGGGCAACAAGGAGGGCTACGGCATCCAGTTCTTCCTCTCAGGGCTCGGTTCGGGCGTGCTCACCACGCAGGAGTACGACGCCTGGATCGCCGGGGACCGGGACTGGACCTCGCCCGGGGTGAAGCGGATCTTCGAACTGTGGGGCGAGGCCGAGGAGGCCGGGCTCAACAACGAGGGCGTCAACTCCACCGCGATGTTCAACGACGAGTTCGCGATCTTCGAAGCCGGGGAGGCCGCGCACGTCATCGGCCTGATGTCGGATGTGGGGCACTGGAAGGAGTTCGGCGAGTTCCTCGGCGCCGAGAACGTCGGCGTCATGCCGGCGCCGCTCGTCAACCCCGAGGCCGCACCGAGCCTGCCGTACGACGGCGGCATCGGCTACGGCGTCGCGGAGTGGACCGACGACCCCGAACTCGCGGCCGACCTGGTCCGCTCCCTCACCTCGGCCGCCGCACTGGAGGCCTTCTACGCCGACGCCGGGGCGATCGCCTCCGACACCACGATCGACGCCTCCAGCTCCGGTCCGGCCACGGCCGCGATCGTCGACCAGATCCAGACCGGGCGGCCCGCGCTGCACGTGGCGCTCTCCGCCGAGACCCTCGAGCTGATGGGACGCCTGTCCCAGGAGCTCCTGAGCGGATCGGTCACTGTGGACGATGCCTTGGGCCAGCTCGCCGAGAGCGACCAGGCGGCCTGATGCCGACCGCAAGCTCGACGGCGCCGGTCCGAACGGCCCCGGGCCTTCGGACCGGCGGCCCGGCAGCCCGCGGGCCCCGCACCAGGAGCCGGCGCGACGTCCGCCCGCTCTCCGAACGCCTCGCGCCCTACATTCTGGTGGCCCCGGCGGTCCTCGTCATCGGCGTCTTCCGGCTCTACCCGCTGATGCTCGGCGTCAACTTCTCGTTCACCGGCGACGGCGACCGCAACGGGCAAACGGTCGGCATGGACAACTACACCGTCCTGTTCGCCGACCCGCTGTTCCGCGAGTCCATGCGGAACGTGGGCCTGCTGGTCCTGCTCCTGCCCGTGGCCGTGGCGATCCCAGGACTCCTCGCCACCTTCATCTACCTGCGCGTGCCCGGACACCGGGTCTACCGAAGCGTCTACTTCTTCCCCGCCGTGCTCTCCCCGGTGATCATCGGCGCGATCTTCAACCTCCTGCTCGCCTTCGACGGGCCCGCCAACGCCCTGCTCGCGACCGCCGGGCTCGGTCCGGTCGACTGGCTCGGCGATCCCGACGTGGCGATCTTCGCCGTCGTCGGCGTCCACATCTGGGCGACCTTCGGGATGGCGCTGGTCGTGTTCCTCGCCGGGTTCGCCACTTTGGACGCCTCGCTCATCGACGCCGCGCGCGTCGACGGCGCCTCGCTCCCGAAGGTGATCCGGCACGTGATCGTCCCCGGTCTTTCGCGCACCATCCAGTTCGTGGTCGTGACCACCATGATCGGCATGCTCACGTCGATGTTCGGCCTGGTGTACGTGATGACCGGCGGCGGGCCGGAAGGCTCGACCTACCTGCCGGAGTACTACATCTGGTTCCAGCAGGGCCAGATGGCCCGGCCGGCGCTCGCCTCGGCCGCGTCCACAGTGCTCTTCGTCGTGATGCTCGCGGTCGGCATGCTCCAACTCGCGCTCCTGCGCCGTTCCGGAAGGGAGGACTGATGACACGACTCCGAGTCGGCAGATGGCTCGTCGCCGTTCCCATGGCGGCCCTGGCGATCGCCACGGTCTACCCGCTCGTGTTCGCCGCCAACGTCGCCATGAAGACCCGGCACGAATACGTCCTCGACCGCTTCGCTCCCGCCGAGGCGCTGCGCTGGGAGTCCTTCGCCGCCGCCTGGGGCAGCGCCGACATGGACCGCTATCTCGCCAACTCGCTCATCGTCGTCACCGGATCGGTCGCACTCCTGCTGCTGATCGGATCGA
This sequence comes from uncultured Actinomycetota bacterium, assembly GCA_963740955.1. GTDB lineage: Bacteria > Actinomycetota > Actinomycetes > Mycobacteriales > Micromonosporaceae > Glycomyces. The sequence goes on along the minus strand of CAVUGC010000016.1, from coordinate 692,104 downwards.
TGGCGGGCTTCGCGTTGAGCCAGTTGCGGTTCCGGGGGTCCCGCGCGCTGTTCCTCGGCTGCCTCGCGGCACTGTTCATCCCGTTCCAGGTGATCATGGTCCCGCTCGCCCGCACGATGGGTCAGACCGGACTCATCGACACCTACCCCGGGCTGATCCTCGCCTACGTCGCGCAGTTCCTCCCGTTCACGGTCTTCCTGATGACCAGCTACTACAGCGGCATCCCGGCGGAGATCATCGACGCGGCCCGGATCGACGGCAACTCGGTGTACGGGGTCTACGGCCGGATCATGCTCCCGCTGGGCCGCCCGGCGCTGCTGTCGGTCGGCATCCTCAATGCCCTGTTCTGCTGGAACGACGTGCTCATCGCACTGCTCATGATGCCCTCAGCCGAACACCGCACCCTCATGGTCGGCGTGACCTCGCTGCGCGGCCAGTACTCCGCGGACATCCCGACCTTCGCCGGCGGCGTGCTCATCGCGGCGGTGCCGGTGCTCGTGCTCTACCTGTTCTTCCAGCGCCAGATCGCCTCCGGCGTCACCGCCGGGTCCACGAAGGGATGACATGCGAATCACCGGTTACCGGACGCTGACGACGATCCAGGAATGGGCGCGTCCCGTCGGCGACGCGAACGGCGTCTTCGCCGACGGCGTCACCACCCTCCCGGTGGTCCTGGTGGACACCGACGAGGGCATCACGGGCGTCGGGCTCGGATCGCACGTCGAGCTGGAGAGCGTCTTCGCCGCGATCGAGGGCGAGGACCCGCGGAGCGTGACCGCCCTGTACGACCGGATGCTGCGCCACGCCTTCAAAGCCGGCCACGCCGGAGCGGTCTTCGGGACCGTCGGCGCGCTCGACACCGCCCTGTGGGACATCAAGGCGCAGGCCGCGGGGGAACCGCTCTGGCGCTTCCTCGGCGGCCGCGACCGGGTCGTGCCCGCCTACGCGTCCGGCCTCGACATCGGTCTCGGCGACGACGACCTCGCCGCGGTCTACGGCGTCTACGCCGAGCGCGGCCTGCGGGCGGCGAAGCTCAAGGGCGGCATCGACGTCGAACAGGACCGGCGGCGGCTGACCCTGGTGCGGGACGTGCTGACCGAGGCGGGCGGCGGAGCGCGACCGGGCCTCATGCTCGACGCGAACGAGACCTGGTCGCGCAAGCAGGCCGTCCGCCATGTCCGCGAGCTCGAGCGCACCCTGGACCTCGCCTGGGTCGAAGAACCCGTGCGGCGCTGGGACGCCGAAGGCCTGGCCGTGGTCCAGCGCGGCGTCCGCGCCGCGGTGGCCACCGGCGAGAACCTCACCGGGATCGAGCAGTTCCGCCCGCTCCTCCAGGCCGGCGGCGTCGACATCGTGCAGACGGCCGCGGTCGGGGGCATCACCCACTTCCTGCGGGTCGCCGCCCTCGCCCACGCCCACGACCTTCCGGTCAGCCCGATCGGCAACATCCCGGTCGGGCTGCTCCACGCCGCGACCGCCGTGCCGAACCACCTCGTCAGCGAACTGCAGGACCTCAGGCCCCCGGTCGGCCTCACCGCCGACCTCGACATCGAGGACGGCGCCTTCGTCCTCGGCGACTCCCCCGGCCTGGGCATCACCGTCTTCAAAGGAGCGATCGCCGAACTCGGTGTCCGCCCGGGCCCCGCCGACCCCGCAGGGCCGGGCATCCGCCCCGAACGCGCTGGCCTGCGCCTGCTCGCGACCGCGCAGGCCCCAGACCCGACCGATCCCTGACCGGCCGGTCGGCGGGCGGACCGCGAGGCTCCGCCCGCCGACCGGCCGGTCCCGCCACTACATATCGATAAATGCGCATTGGTGAATCACCATCGATTCCGCCTCGCAGCACCTGGAAAGGACCTCGTCATGCGGCACTCACCCCCAAGACGCCTTCGCCCGCCCGCCCTCGCGGCGGCCCTCCTCCTCGCGGTCACCGGAGCCCTCGCCGGCCCCGGCGCTTCCCCGGCGCAAGCCCAGACCGAACACGCGATCTACGTCTCCCCCACCGGCAGCGACAGCGGCTCCGGCACCGCCGACCAGCCGCTCAAGACCCTCACCGAGGCGCAGAAGCGCGCCAGGGAGGCCGCCGCCGCAGGCGACGGCGACGTCGCCGTGAACCTCCTCGACGGGACCTTCCGGCTCGACAATCCCCTGCGGTTCAACGCGAACGACTCCGGCCGCAACGGCCACACCGTGACCTGGCAGGCCGCGGAAGGCGCCGAACCGGTCGTGTCCGGATCCCGGGCCGTCACCGGCTGGACCCTCGACGACGCCGCCACCGGCGTCTACCGGGCCGACGTGGGCACCGGCTTCGACACCCGCCAGCTCTATGTGGACGGCGTCCAGGCCCAGCGCGCGCGAATCAGCGTGGCGCCCTCGGACATCGCGCTGAACGCCACCGGGTTCACGATCAGGAACACGAACCTCAACTACCTCTCGACCCTGCCCGACCAGAAGCGCATCGAGCTCCAGGCGATGCTCTCGTTCACCAACCGGTACGCGCCGGTCGAGAACATCTCCGGCACGACCGTGACCATGCAGCAGCCGGCCTGGAACAACAACACCTACGGGTACGACACGATCCAGAGCCCGTTCCGCACACCCCAGTTCTTCCTGCTCAACTCCAAGCGCTTCCTCGACCAGGCCGGCGAGTGGTACCTCGACACCACCGCCGGGCGGCTCTACTACAAGCCGCTCTCGGGACAGAACATGGCGAACGCGAAGGTCGAACTGCCGCGCCTGGAGACGCTCGTGGAAGTGGGCGGCACCTACGACCAGCCCGTCCGCGACCTCGAGTTCTCGGGGCTCACCTTCACCGGCACCTCCTGGCTCGACCCGGCCTCGGCCAACGGGTACGCGAACCAGCAGACCGGCACGTTCATCACCGGAGTCCAGTCCCACCGGCCCGGTGACGCGTTCACCTCGTGCGCCTCGGGCTGCAAGGGATTCGAGGGGGCCCGCAACAACTGGGCCCAGGTGCCCGGAGCCGTGCAGGTCTCGGCCGCCGACGGCATCACCTTCGCGGACAACACCTTCGTGAACCTCGGCTCGGTCGCGCTCGGCATCGGCAACGACGCCAACGCGCACTCCACCGGCGTGGGCCTCGGCGCCAAGAACATCTCGGTCACCGGCAACACCTTCACCAAAAGCGCCGGCGGCGGCATCGTGGTCGGCGGCGTCCGACCCGACGCGCACCACCCTTCCGACTCCCGGATGATCAACAGCGACATCGTGATCAGCGACAACAGCGTCCACGACACGGCCGTGGAGTACGCCGACCACGCCGCGATCCTGGCCACCTACGGCACCCGGATCACCATCGCGCACAACTACGTGTCCGACATGCCCTACAGCGGCATCAACATCGGGTTCGGCTGGGGCGCCAACGATCAGGGCGGCAGCCCCGAGTACCTCAACCGCGGCCTCTACGACTTCCAGCCGATCTACCAGACGCCCACCACCCTCACCGATGTCCACGTCACGGGCAACCACGTCCGCAACGTCGTGGAAGTGCTGTGGGACGCCGGGTGCATCTACTCGCTGTCGGCGCACCCGAACAGCTCCATCACCGAGAACTACTGCGAGACCAGCGGGCAGCTCGGCCTGTACTTCGACGAGGGGTCGCGATACTTCACCGCCTCCCGCAACGTCTTCCGCAACACCGCCGGCCAGTGGGCCCACGCCAACAACCAGAACAGCAACCTCACCGGCAACGTCACCCTGACCGGGAACTACACCACCAATCCCGCGATCACCGGGCTCGTGGACGGCCAGCGCGGCAACGTGGTCCGTGACAACGTCACGTTCAACGCGGGCTCGATCCCCGCCGCGGCCGCCCAGATCATCGACGCCGCCGGACCGGACGGCGACGGCGGCGGGAGCGGTTCCGGTTCGCTGCGCGGGGTCGCTGCGGGGCGGTGCCTGGACGTACCGAATCAGTCGAAGACGAACGGCACGCAGGTGCAGATCTACGACTGCTTGACGGGGGCGAACCAGCAGTGGACCTACTCGGCGGCAGGTGAGCTGACCGTCTACTCCGGCGGCGACAAGAAGTGCCTGGACGCCTCGAGCGGCGGCACGGCCAACGGCACCAAGGCCATCATCTGGACCTGCCACGGCGGCAGCAACCAACGATGGAACCGCAACGCCAACGGCACCATCACCAACGCCGCATCAGGGCTGTGCCTCGACGTCTCCGGCGCCGGGGCCGCCAACGGCACGCCCGTCCACCTCTGGACCTGCAACAACCAGACGAACCAGCAATGGACGCTCGCATAGGTCGAGCTCGCCGTACTGCGGCCCTGGCAGCGCGTTCGCTGCCAGGGCCGCGGTCACTTCTCGATCTCGCCGATCGCTCGGGCCACCACGCCCGAACCGTCCTCTTGGGCCAGACGTGCGGCCAGCGCGGCCGATCGGCGGGCGAAGAGCGCGTCGCCGGTGGCCCGGCGCAGCGCGCCGGCCAGGCGCTCGGCGGTCAGCTCCTTGTACGACAGCGCTTCGGGGGCGCTTCCCAGTTTGACGAGTTGCGCGGCCCACCAAGGCTGGTCGGTGAAGATCGGCACCGGAACCGCCGGCACTCCGGCCCGCAGACCCGCCGCCATCGTCCCGGCGCCCGCGTGATGCACCACCGCGGCCGTCTTCGGCATCAGCCAGTGGTGGGGGATGGTCCCGATCGTGGTGACGTCGTCGCCTTCCGCGGTGAGTCCGGCCCAGCCGGATTGGACCACGCCGCGCAGGCCCGCCCGGCGCAGTGCGCGCACGGTCAGGTCCGCCAGCCGCTCGGGATCGGCGGGCATCATGCTGCCGAAGCCCACGAACACCGGCGGCGGACCGGACGCGAGGAAGTCCAGCAGCTGAGTCGGTGGTTCCCAGTTCGGGCACTCGTGCGGCCACCAGTAGCCGGCCACGTCGAGGCCGGGGCGCCAGTCCTTCGGGCGGGGCACCACCGAGGGACTGTAGCCGTACCAGATCGGCCAACGCTCGCGTTCGCGTTCTTGTCGCATGCGCCTGCCGCCGAGTCCGGCGATGCCGAGTCGCTTCTCCAGGTGCCGGTAGGCGCTGGTGGACAACAGGTCGAGGCCGGCGTTGACGGCCTTGCCGCGCTGGCGGTTGAGGGGGCTCGGTCCTCGCAATGGCATGAGGCAGGGCGAAAACGCGGCGGTGGGGGTGTCGGGCTGCAGGTACACCCCCATGCTCGCGATGCCGTGGTAGCGGGCCACCACTCTCCCGATCGGGGCCGAGATCGCGGACAGCAGGATCAGGTCGGCCTTGTGGTCGGTCGCCGAGAGGATCTCGTCGACCAGGGCCTTGGACGCCTGCCCTGCGGCGCGGGTGAACTCGAGCAGGCCGGGACCCGCGAAACCGCGTCGGCTGTGGACGTCGATCAGCGACTCGAACGGGTCCTTCGCCATCGAGCGCACTCGGAGTCCGCAGCAGCCGGCGAATGCCGCGAACTTCTCGTGGACCACGAGCTCGACCTCGTGTCCCTCCGCGAGCAGTCGGTGCCCTAGGCCGGTATAGGGCGCGACGGATCCGGTCGTGCCCACCGTGATGATCTGGATGCGCATGTTCCCGTTCCCTTCTGCTGCCCGCCTTGGACAACTAGGGCACCTTATCCCAAAACAGCGTATTAGCTGCGGAAATTACCCATAAAGGTCAAACAGATCAGCGGTGGGGCTTCATGCTCCGGAGGCGTCTCGCTGTTCCTTCCATTGACATCCTCTCCGCCCTAGAAGACGGAGATTCCCGGCTTGCGGTCCGCTGTCGCGTTCCGGCTACGGGTGGGTTCCTCGTTCTGTCCCTCACGGGCTTTTCGGAGTCTGCCAGGTGTCCCTGGACTGACGGCTCCTCCAGAGGCGTTTAGGGTGTCCGAGTGTCCCTCGGCCACCATGCGCTTGCCTTCACGGCGAATGTTGATCTCAGCGTTCTGATCCCGGTCGTGGACTGCGCCGCACCCACATGTCCACTCCCGGATCTTCAAGCCCTCCAGGCCGGACGGCCCGTCCAAGACCCCACACGATGAGCACAACCGGGTCGAGGGGAAGAACCGGTCGACTTTCGCGAACACTCGCCCGGCCCGGGCAGCTTTCGATTCGAGCCGAGTCACGAACATGCCGAAGCTCGCGTCATGGATCGACTTCGCGGCCCGGCCCCGACTGAGTCCTTTGACGTTCAGGTCTTCGACATACACCGCTTGGTTCTCGCGGACGATCGCCTTGACCTGCTTGTCAACCCAGTCGGAACGGGCGTTCTTGATGTTTTCGTGCACCTTCGCGACCTTGAGACGAGCCTTAGCCCGGTTCGCCGATCCCTTCGCCTTCCGGGCAAGGACCCGCTGCGCCTTCCCCAGCTTGCGTTCCAACCGCCGGAACAACCGCGGATTCTCGATCACCTTGCCTCCGCGCAGGACCGCGAAATCCTTGAGCCCAAGGTCGATCCCGGTCTCTGCTTCGGGGTCAGTGAGCGGTTCGAGACGTTCCGCGTCATCTTCCACGCCGACCACGAAACTCGCGTAGTACTTGCCGGTCGGCGACTTGATGACCGTGACCGACGATGGTTCGGACGGCAGCGCCCGCGACCACGCGACCTTCAGGTCACCGGTCTTCGGCAGCCTGAGCCGCCCATTATCGAGCACTGCGAACCGGTCATTACGCGTAAATCGGATCGACTGCGTACCGGTGCGGCGCTTGAATCTCGGCGGCCCGATCCTTGGACCCTGGCGTTTCCCTCTAGCCGAGGCAAAAAAGTTCCGCCACGCCCGGTCCGCGTCGCCCAGGGCCTGCTGCAACACCACCGCCGACACGTCACTGAGCCACGCCCGCCCTGGGGTGCGTTTCGCCTCGGTGAAACCACGTCCACTTGCTGGTGAACTTCCCACCAAAGGTCGCCATCTCGAAACTGGTGAACTCGCTGAAAGGCGTCTCCTCACGTCGGATGCGCCAAGAGTTCCCCGAACTGGAACGCCACTACTGGAAGGCGAAACGCCTGTGGTCGGGATCGTATTTCGCGGCCTCGGTCGGCGGCGCACCCCTGTCCGAACTCAAGCGGTACATCGAACAGCAGAACCGCCCGGCTTAGCGCAGTCCCGCTGACGCGGGACTGCGAGCAGGCAATCGCCCGGATTCATCTCCGCCCTAAAGGACGGAGCCCTCTCCGGAAAACCAGTAGCGGTGCAACCGTTCCGCCAAGGCGCGAGGGCGCGACAGGGCGATCATGTGGCCGCCGTCGATCTCGTCGGGGGTGATGCCGAGGCGTTCGGCGACGTGGGCCCGGGCGAAGTCCGGCGGGAAGCAGTGGTCGTCGCGGCACAGCAGGTACCGGGTCGGCACGTCGGGCCAGCCCTGGAGCGGGGACGGGTCGCTCCATCCGCCCGCATGGTCGCGCGCGTGTTCGTTTGCGGCGGTGATCAGCTCATCGGGAACGCCGTTGAAGAAGACGTCGATCTGCTGCTCCTCGGTTCCCATCGCGATGCCCAGTTCGTCATGGCCGGTCGCGGTCCACCACTGGGACGCGCTCTCGCCCGGTTCGGGGATCATCGCCGCGAGGAGCACCAGCAGTTCGGCCTCGATGCGGGAGCAGACCACCGGCGCCACCAGTCCGCCGAAGGAGTGGGCGACGACGACCGGTCGCGGACGGCCGGCGCATGCGGCGACGACCGCGTCGGCGAGTTCCGCGATCCCGTTGTCGGCCTTTTCGATCGGCAGGTCGACCGCGATCACGTCGTGGCCGAGTGCGCGGAGCTCGGGTTCGACCAGATGCCAGTCCCAGGAGCCGCTGCCCCCGCCGTGGATGAGCACGAACGTGGCCGATGCGGTTTCAGTTTCCATGGCGTTCTCCGGTTTCGATTCGGTCTTGCGGTTCGGCGGGTGCGGTCGCGGGCGGGTCGGGGGCTCGGCCGGGGCGCTCGGCTCTGAGCACGACCGCGACGGCGAGCAGGACCACGGCGCCGCCCACGGCGATCGGCACCGTCACCGCCTCGTTCAGGACCAGCCAGCCGAGGAAGACCGCGACCAGCGGGTTGACGTAGGCGTAGGTGGCGACCAGCGAGACGGGTGCGGCGTGCAGCAGCCACACGTACGCCGAGAAGGCGACGACCGAACCGAACACCACCAGGTAGGCCCAGGCGATCCAGGAGCTGGCGGCGTACGTCGCCGGTTCGATCCGCTCGCCGGCGCACACGCCCGCGACGGTGAGGAGGGCTCCGGCGATCAGCATCTCGTAAACGGCGGTCACGAAGGGATCGCGCGGCAGCCGCAGCCGCGACTGGAACCACGATCCGAACGCCCATGCCATGGAGGCGAACACGACGAGGCCGATGGTCCAGAGCGGGAAGCCGGCGCTGGTGCCGTTGGAGATCAGCAGCGCGGCCAGGCCGACGAATCCGACCACCGCTCCGGCGACGGCGGATCGTGCGGGCCGCTCGCCGGACAGTCTGCGGCACACCAGCACCCAGAGCGGGACGGCCGCGATGAGCAGTGCCGTCAGTCCCGACGGGGCGCCGCCGTTCTCGGCCACCGTCACCATGCCCTGCCCGAAGACCGGCAGCAGCAGGCCGAGGAGGGCGCAGGACCACAGCTCGGCGCGCCCGACGCGCAGCCGGCGCCACCCGCCGCGGAAGGCCAGGAACCCGCCGAGCAGGGCGCCGGCGAGCAGGAACCGCGTGCCCGCCGCGACGAGCGGCGGCATGTCCTCGACCATGACCCCGATGCCGAGGTAGGTCGAGCCCCAGACGATGTAGACGGTGCCGAGCGCGAGCCCGATGAGGAGGAGGCGAGGGGGCGGGTCCGCTCGACCGGCGGCCGGGAGGGCCGGGGTGCGCCCGCGGAGGTTGGTCACCATTGTCGGCACCGCCTTTCGGCGAACGGATTGGAGGGCGGTCCGGGTGTCGCTGCGATCATGGCAATCACGCTAGACGGCGAACAGCATCATGAAAAGCGATAATCATCGATCAAAGCGATCGCCATCGCCGATCCTTCACGATAGTCTCAGCACATGGCCGAGCTTGACCTGCGGCATCTCGCCGCCATGGCCGCGGTGGTCGACGAGGGCTCGTTCGGCCGGGCGGCCGCCCGACTGGGGTACACGCAGTCGACCGTGAGCCAGCAGATCGCCTTGCTGGAGAAGGCGGTCGGCGGCGCGGTCTTCGACCGTCCGGGCGGACCGCGGCCGGTCCGGATCACCCCGCTCGGCGAGGTGGTGCTCTCCCACGGCCGCGAGCTGCTGGCGAGGGCCCAGGCGATGACGACCGCCATCGAGCGATTCAGCGCCGGTGCCGGGCGGATCGACATCGGCACGTTTCAGAGCCTCTCCAATGTGCTCCTGCCGCGGCTCGTGCACCTGCTGCGCGAAGAGCATCCGGGCTGCGACGTCAGGCTCGTCGAGGACGAATCCGATCAGCCGCCGGTCGGCGAGGTCGACCTCATGTTCTTCGACTCCATCGTGAGCGGGGATGTGGAGCACCGCAAGCTCTTCGACGACCCGTACGTGCTGGTGGCACCGCGCGGGGCCTTCCCCGACGGTCCGGTGCGCTTCGCCCGGCTCGACGACGAGCCGATGGTGGCGTGGCCCCCGACCTGCGACCAGCCGCGGGTGGAGCAGGCGTTCGCGAGCAACGGCGCCAAGCCTCGGATCGTCTTCCGCGCCGCGGGAAACGAGGCCGTGCTGGCGATGGTCCGGGCCGGGATCGGATCCGCGGTGCTGCCGCGGCTCGTCGTTCAGGGTGCCGCCGCGCCCTCCGACGAGGCGCTCACCGTTCACGAACTGGTGCCGCAGGTGCGCCCGCGCGAGATCTACCTGCTCTGGCAGGCCGGACGCACGCGCTCCCCGCTCACGGAACGGGCCATCCAGATCGCCGTCGACCTCACGGCGACCTACCGGAGTTGAGGATCCCACGGCGTCAGGACCGGGTCGCGGTCTCTGGTTCGACCGGCGGGGTGAGTTGCGGGATGACGCTGTCCCCCAGGGTCTTCGAGCGCCTGCGGAGGCTGCCGAGCAGCACGCCGCCCACGACCAGGATCCCGCCGAGGACCTCGGGGACCGTCACGGTCTCGCCCAGGATCAGCCATGCCGCCGTCATGCCGGTGATCGGCACCAGCATCGAGAACGGCGCCACGACGCCCGCGGGGTGACGCGACATGAGCCAGGTCCACAGCCCCGAGCCGAGGATCGTGCCGATCACGACGGTGTAGGCCAGGCCGACCACCGCGCCGACCGCGCCCGGCTGGTTGAACCCGGTCAGCGAATCGGCGATGCGCGAGGGCCCCTCCACCACCAGCGCCAGTGCCAGCATCGGCAGCGGCGGGACCACGGACATCCACAGCGTCAGGTGCAGCGGATTGGCCGCCCTCGCCTGCCGGTTGCAGACGTTGCCGATCGCCCAGCCGAGGGCCCCGGCGAGCGTCAGCAGGAACGGGATCACGCTGGCGTGCTCGGCGCGCTGCCAGCCGACCACCGCGAGGCCGCCGACCGCGACCAGGATGCCGAGCATCTGCGGGCCGCTCACACGCTCGCGCAGGAACGTGGCGCCCAGCAGCATGGTGAACGGTCCGGAGGCCTGCAGGACCAGTGACGCGAGACCGGTGGGCATCCCGGCGGCCATGCCCCAGTAGAGGAACAGGAACTGCAGGGTGCCGAAGCCGAGCCCGTAGCCGATCAGCCATCGCAGCGGCACGTCGGGCCGCTTCACCAGCAGCACAGTGGGAACGGCGATCAGTGCGAAGCGGAGCGCGACGAGGAACATCGGGGGGAAGTGCTGGAGGGAGGCGTCGATGGCGATGAAGTTGAGTCCCCACATGACGGCGACGGCCATGGCGAGGAGTACGTGGCGAACAGGCATGCGTCCATCATGAAGGCCACTACTGTAAAGTACAAATGAAATATACTTAAGATATTGTGTAGCATTGCTACATGGACGTTCGCCATCTGGACCTGCTTCGCGAGTTGGCGCTGCGCGGCAGCGTCACCGAGGTCGCCCGCGCCACCCACCGGACCCCGTCCGCGGTCTCCCAGCAGCTCAAGGCCGCCCAGCGCGAGTTCGGCATGGCGCTCGCGGAACCGGCGGGCCGCGGCCTGCGCCTGACCGAGGCGGGGCGAGTGCTCGCCGAGGGCGGCGCCACGGTCGCCACCGCGGTCGAACAGGTACGGGCCCAATGGGACTCGTTCCGCGGCGGACCCTCGGGCATCGTCACCGTCGCGGCCCTCCCCAGCGCCGCCACGTTCCTGCTCGCGGAGGCGATGCGGGAGCTCGACGGGAGCGCGATCGAGCTGCGGTGCAGCGATATCGACATCGCCGAGGCGGAGTACGCCGCGCTCGCGGCCGACAACGACATCGTGATCGCGCACAGCTTCACGGGTGTGCGCCCGGCGGGCGCGGCCACGCTGACCGCGGTGCCGCTGGCGCGCGAACCGCTCGACATCGCGATGGCCGCAGACCACCCGCTCGCCGCGCAGGCGACCGTCCGCACCGAGGACCTGGTCGACTGCGAGTGGATCGGCGTGCCGAAGGGCTTCCCCTTCGACTCGGTCCTCGAATCGGTCGAACGGGCGACCGGGGCCACTTTGCGCGTGTCCCAACGGCTTCGCGACAACCGGCTGGTGGAGTCCCTGGTGGTCGGCAGCCGCCGGATCGCCGTGCTGCCCCGGTTCACCACCCCGACCGGCACCGGCCTGGTCCTGCGCGAGATCGCCGACATCCCCACGAGACGGCACATCACCGCGATCCTGCGACGCGACCGCGCCGAACGACTGGCGGTCAAGCGGATCCTGGACATCCTCCGGCGGGTGGCGGCCGATGTGGAACGCCACCACCGCACCTCAGGTTGAACCGCCGCGACCGTTCACGACACCTTGACGAGCTCGATCATCGTCGAGGCGTAGTCGGCCGGGTCGAGGTCGAGGTCCAGGCCGTGCGTGGCGAGCACCGCGCCGTGGTGCACGCGGCCGGTGCGTTCGTCGCGGTAGCGGCCGGCGGAGTCGAGGCCGTGGAGTTTGACCAGCGGGTCGCGGTAGCCGAAGGCGCGGGCCTTGCGCCAGGCCAGCACCACGGTCTTCTCGCCCTGGTCGTATTGCACGCCCGCCACCGTCCCCGCCCGCAGTCGGTGCCGTCGTCCGAGTTGGACGACGGGGCGGATCCGCTTGTAGTCGGCCACCAGCTCGGCGCCGCGCGCCAGGTCCTCGCCGCTCCAGATCCGCAGGTCGCCGCCGACGGCGAGCACTCCGGCCATGGCCACGTGGAAGCGGAAGTCGAGCGGTACCTCCCTGCGCGTCAACGGGTTCGGCGAGTCGGTGACCCACGCGCCCATGACGCGGGCGGGGTAGACCTGCGCGAAGCCCTCCTGGATGTCGATCCGGTCCACGGCGTCGGTGTTGTCCGAGGTCCACACCTGATCGGTGCGGCGCAGGATCCCGAAGTCCACGCGCCCGCCGCCGGAGGAGCACGACTCGATCCGCAGCGCGGGGTGGTCGGCGCGGAGCCGGTCGAGGATCGCGTAGAGGTTGCGGGTGTGGTCGAACCAGAGCCGGTCCGGGTCGTCCGCGCCGGGCCACCCGGCCTCGCTGAAGGGCCGGTTCATGTCCCACTTGACGAAGTCGATCTCGTTGTTGCTCAAGAGGTCGTCGAGCCGGGCGTGGATCCATTCCGCCACGTCGGGGCGGGCCAGGTTCAGCACCAGCTGCTGGCGCACCTCGCTGCGGCGCCGGTGCGGCTGGTGGTAGACCCAGTCGGGGTGGGCGCGGTACAGGTCCGAATCGGGGTTGACCATCTCCGGCTCGACCCAGATCCCGAACCGCATCCCGAGGCCGTGAACGTGTTTGATCAAGGGCCCCAAGCCGTCGGGGAACCGATCGGGGTTCGGGGTCCAGTCGCCGAGCCCGGTGCGGTCGTTGACGCGGCCGCCGAACCAGCCGTCGTCCATCACGAACAGCTCGCAGCCCATCGCCGCCGCCCCCTCGGCCAGACGCATCTGGTCCTCGGCGGTGAAGTCGAACTCCGTGGCCTCCCAGGAGTTGTAGAGGATCGGACGCACCTCGTCGGGGTGCGGCAGGACGTGGGCGAGCGCGTAGTCGTGCCATGCGCTCGCGGCCGCGGCGAATCCGCCTTCGGTGTGCAGGCCGGCCGCGATGGGGGTCTCGAGGGTCTCGCCGCCGCGCAGGCGGATCGAGACCGGGTCGTGGCCGAAACCGGCGGAGACGACGACGCGGCCGGTGGGGTCCTTCTCGACGGTGATGCGCCAGGTCCCGCTCCAGGCGAGGGCGGTCGACCAGACCGCGCCGCGGGTCTCGGTGGTCTCGCCGTCGTCCACGGCGATCCACGGATTGGCCTGATGGCTCGTGATGCCGCGGCGGGAGCCGATCACGGTCTCGCCGTAGGGAATGGTGGTCCGGGTGAGCTGGGTTTCGACGCCCCATTCGCCGTGCAGCTGGCTGAGGCGGGGGGCCTCGAGTTCGGGGAGGACCCAGGTGGCCGAGTCGGCGCGGACGACCTCGATGTCCTCGACACCGTTGTTGTGCAACGTGACCGTGCGTTCGATGACGTCGGTGTCGGGGTGGGCGCGGTAGCGGGTGCGCAGTTCGAGGGGGTAGTGCCGGTCGGCGAAGACGAGGGTGAGGGCGCCGTCCGCTTCGGTCGCCTCGGTGAAGGCGAGTTCGAGTTCGCGGGTGCCGTCGGCTGAAACGGACCTGGATGCCGTTGTGGCCGTATTGGAACGCCGAGGAGGCGTTGAGATCGAGGCGCGTCTCGCGTCCGAGGACGGGCCGGAACGGGCGTCTCGGGCATGCCGAGGAGGGCCAGCGCCTGTTCGGGGTGAGCCTGGGTCCCCAGTGGAGGCCGTGGAGCCGGTCGTGATCGTCCACGGCCACGACATAGCTCGTGTTCGGCGTGTCGATGGTCCAGAGGCGGGATTCGTGCGCGGTCATGGGCGTCCTTTCAAGGGTGTGGATGGTGTGGTTTCCGGGGTGAGAGCCCGCCCCGCCGCTCGGGGCGGGCTCTCGGGCAGCGGGGCGGCCTACGTCGACGGTAGCGCGCGCGAGCTCGAAGTGGTCGAAGTCGGCGGCGCGTTCTTCGCGGTCGCCGATGTCGGTGCGCAGGCCGGGGTTGCCGATCGGCGGCCCGGCCGAAGCCGTGGCCGCGGGGCCTCTGCGGAGGAGTGGATGCATTGCAGCCCTTTCGGTAAGCGTCATTGCGGGGGTCCGGAGGTCTCTCGGACGATGAGTTCGGGGGACCGCCAGGAGGGTCGGGGCCCTCAGCGCCTTCGAGCTTCCGGCGCAGGAGTTCGAAGGCGCCGCGGCCGACGCCGCGGAAGTCGAGGTCCACGTGGTCAGGGGCGGGACGTGGTAGGCGGCGAGCGGGCAGTCGTCGAAGCCGATGACGCTGAGGTCGCCGGGGACGGCGCGGCCGGCCCGGTGCGCGGCGTGGAGGACGCCGAAGGCGAGGTCGTCGTTGCCGCAGAGGATCGCGGTGACGTCCGGGTCGGCGACCAGTTCGGCCGCGGCCTCGGCCGCGGAGCCGACCGTCCAGCCCGAGTGGACGACCTCGGGCGGGTCGATCCCGGCTTCGGCCAGCGCCGTCGGACCAGCCGGCCTGGCGGCTGGCCTTGGACGGGATGGCGAGGTAGTGGACCGTCTCGTGGCCCATGGACAGCAGGTACTTGGTGGCGCGGGCGGCGACGGTGCGGTCGTCGAGCGAGACGAGCCAGTCGGTCGGCGGTCGTGCTCGACGCCGAGGTGCTCGCCGCCGGTGGCGACGATGCGCGCCCGGCTGGCGTCTTCTGGAGCGCCTGCATGGCGCCTGGCGGTGGTCTCGTCGTGGGCGATGACGATGGCGGGTGCGCCGTCGTGCGGGAGCCGGGCGAGGATGTCGCGCCTCGGTGTAGGTCTGCGTCGGGGTCGAGGACGGAGATGAGGACGGTGAAGCCGGCGGCCCTGGCGGCGTCCTCGATGCCGCGGAGGGTCTCGGCGGTGCCGTACAGGGAGGTGTCGGTGGTGAGGACGGTGACCGACCGCACGGCGCCGCCGGCGAGGGTGCGCGCCGACCGGTTGGGCCGGTAGCCCAGGTCGGCGATCGCGGCCTTGACTTTGGCTCGGGTGGCGTCGGCGACCATCGGCGCGTCGTTGATGACCCGCGAGACGGTCTGGTGCGACACCCCTGCGCGCTTCGCCACGTCGAACATGCTCGACGGGTCTGGGTTCGGCGGCGCTCATGTCTGTCGGTCACCTTTCGGTTCGGGTGTGCTATTCGGCGTTGGCGATCTCGACGACCGCCTCGGCCGCGTCCTGGGCGTCCTTCTGTCCCAGCCAGACCTGATTGAACTCGTCGAGCGCCGCGGTGCCGAAGGCGGCGTCGTTCATCGAGAGCGGGTAGCCGGTGGTGGTGCCTTCGGCGGCGGTCTGGAATCCGGTCACGTCGATGCCCTCGCCGGCCCAGTAGTCGGCGAAGCCCTGGTTGAGGGAGGCGACGCCCGGCCAGACCGAGCCCATGCCGGTGGCGATGGACTGGGCCTCTTCGGAACCGAGGAACTTCGACGAGCTCCCAGGCCTCGTCGGGGTGCTCGGTGCCCGCGTAGATCGCGTTGGAGAGGCCGTTGATGACGGTGCCGGAGCCGACGGGGCCGGAGGGGTTGTCGGCCACCGCCCAGGAGCCGGGCTCGAGGCCGTCGCGGTAGAAGCTGAGCATCCACGAGCCGTCGAGCGTGGTGGCGGCCTGGCCGGGGACCACGTAGTCGCCGGGGACGCCGCCGTTGGGCTGGTTGGTCGATTCGGCGGGCACGGCCACGTGCCACTTGTTGTAGAGGTCGGCGGTGAACTGGATGGCCTCGACGCATTCGGGGGCGTCGATGGCGTAGTCGCCCCAGGGCTTCGGTCTGGAGGGAGCAGCCGTTCTGGACCGCGTAGTTCCACCAGTCGGTCTGGCCGGTGGAGGAGGCCATCGCGGTCCCGTACTGGACCACGTTCTCGGGGTCGAAGTCGGGGCTCAGGGCGTTGTCGCCGTCGGCGTCGACGGTGAGCTTCCGCAGGAACTCCACATAGGTGCCGCCGTCGACGGGGTTCCATTCGAGGTCGTTCACGGTGGCCGGGTCGATCCCGGCGGCTTCGAGCGCGTCGAGGCGGTAGACGAGGGCGATGGAGTCCCAGTCCTTCGGCAGGCCGTACTGGTCGTCTTCGAACTGCCATGAGGCGTAGAGGTTCTCGGGGTAGACCGAGGTGTCGACGCCGTCCTCTTCGATGTAGTCGGTGAGGGGCAGCAGGACGCCGTTGTCGGCGTAGGTCGGGAAGCGGGAGACGTGGTTCCAGAACACGTCGGGCGCGTCTTCGGCCGCGAACTGGCTGTCGAGCCCGGGCCAGTAGTCCTCCCAGGGGTTCTGCTCGAGCTCCACCTCGATGTCGGGGTGGTCCTCGTTGAAGGCCTCGATCATCGCCTCCAGCGCGGGCCGCTGGTTGTCGTCCCAGAAGGCGTAGCGCAGCGTCACCGCTCCGCCGTCGTCGCCGCCGCAGGCGGCGGTCGGCGGGGAGGGCGAGCGCGAGTGCGGCGAGGGCCGCGGTGCGCGTCTTGTTCATCCTGCTTGCCTTTCATGGTTGAGAGGTCGGATTGAGAGGTCGGTCGGGCGTCACTTCATGCCGCTGAGGGCGATGGAGCGGACGATGTGGCGCTGGAAGATCAGGAAGACGACGACCAGCGGGAGGAGCGCCATGGTGGAGGCGGCCAGGATGAGGTGGTACTCCTGGTTGAACTGGCTCTGCATCTGCGCGATGCCGCGCGTGATGACCCTGGTGGACTCGGAGTGGGTGATGATCAGGGGCCACAGCAGGTTGTTCCAGGTGTTGACGAAGCTGATGATCGCGAGCGTGCCGAGGATCGGCTTGGCCATGGGGATCATGACGCGCCACAGGATGGTGAGCGTGCCGGCGCCGTCGATGCGGGCGGCGTCCTCGATCGAGGCGGGGATGGTCTTGAAGTACTGGCGGACCAGGAACACCCCGTAGGGCATCAGGAATCCGAACACGAACGGCAGGATGAGCCCCACGTGCGTGTCGACCAGGCCGAGTTCGCGCACGATGATGAAGGTGGGCACGAGCGTCACGATCTGCGGGACCATCAGCGTCGCGATGTAGGCCCAGAAGAGCTGGTCGCGGCCGGGGAAGTCGAGGCGGGCGAAGGCGTAGGCGGCGAGGGTGGAGAACACCAGCTGCCCCACGGTGACCGCGACCGCGACGACACATGAGTTGATCACGAAGGTCGCGAAGTCGTAGCGGCTCCACACTTCGGCGAAGTTCGTCAGGATCGGGTTCGCGGGGGGCGCCCAGGGTTCGGACGTCAGGATCTCCTGTTTGGACTTGAACGCGGCGTTCACGGTCATCAGGTACGGCCCCAGCGAGAGCAGCGCGCCGGCGAGGAGCACCAGGTAGAGCGGGATCTTCTTCATCGGGTGCCCCTAGCTGAAGTCGTAGGTGGTGCGCTTGCGGAAGAACGAGACCTGCGCCAGGGTGATGAGGGCGATGATCGCGAAGAGGATCACCGCGAGCATCGAGGCGTAGCCGGCGTTGCGTTGGGTGAAGGACTCCAGGTAGATCTGGTAGTTGAGCGTCGAGGTGGAGCCGGCCGGGCCGCCCGCGGTCATGACGTGGATGGTGTCGAAGACCTGGAACGAGCCGATGACGCTGGTGATGAGCACGAACAGCATCGCCGGGCGCAGCAGCGGCAGCGTGATCTTGAGGAACCGGTACACGGGCGAGGCGCCGTCCACATCGGCCGCCTCGTAGAGCTGGGCGGGGATGGCCTGGAGCCCGGCGAGGAAGAACAGCATGGTGTAGCCGGTGTACTGCCAGACGTTCACCGAGGCGATCACCGGCATGGCCCAGGCGGAGTCGGTCAGCCAGGCCGCGCCGTCGACGCCGAACAGGTCGAGGAACCGGTTGAGCGCGCCGTACGCCGGGTCGAAGACCCAGCGCCAGATCACGCCGAGCGCGACCGGCATCGCCATCCACGGAAGAACGTAGATGACGCGGAACGCGTTGCGGGCCTTGATCTTCGCGTTGAGCGCCAGCGCGAGCGCGAGGGCGAGCACGGTCTGGGCGGGGATGTTGAGCAGCACGTAGTAGAACGTGTTGCCGATCGACTGGATCGCGCGTTCGTCTCCGGTCAGGTCGCGGTAGTTCTGCAGGCCGATGAACTCGGGGTCGGACAGGAGGTTCCAGTCGTAGAAGCTCAGGGCGGCGACCACCACGATCGGGGCGATGAGGAAGACCGCGAAGCCGATGATGCTCGGGGCGAGCATGCCGTAGGCCTCGATCGCCGTTCGCGGGTTCCATGACCGTGTTCGGCGCGGCGTTCGACGAGCGTTCGCGGGCGCGGGGGCCGGCTCGGTGTCGGGAAGGGTTCGCATGGCACCTGGCTTGTCAAGTCGAGGGGGCGGAGATGCGAAAGAATGTTAGCGCTCACGGTGAACATGAGTCAAGATGTGCCAGAAATATTCCCAAGTTTCGATGCCTGCAGGGTATTGTACCTGTTAAAGGTGGTTGGAGCGATCGTTGACGATCATCAGCCTCTCTTGACGGCATCCCTTCCGGAGTCCTACCCTGAGATTCCGTTAGCGCTAACAGTCTTCATTCACACCCCCATCGAAAGGCAGTCTGCGATGACAACGAATCCTCGATCGGCCCGGCGACGGCGCCGCACGCTCGGCGTGCTGGCCGCCGCGCTGGCCCTCACCGGCTCCCTCTTCGCCGCCACCGCCCCTTCGGAGGCGCAGGTCTCGACGCAGAGCGTGCTCGTCGTGAACGCGAACTCGCCGATCCGGCCCGTCACCCAGGTCGGCAACGGCATGCTCTACGGCCTGTCCACTGCGGACAAACCTCCGGTGAGCCTGCTGATGCCCTTGAACCTCAACACCCTCCGCCAGCCGCCGCCGAACCACGACCACATTCCCAACGGCGAGACCGAGCCGATCGGCGACACCCTCGACATCGCCGGCAACGCCATGACGGCGGGGGCCGACATCACCGTCGACATGGCCGACTCCCTGCCGGGCTTCCCCTACCAGTGGTTCGGATGGAACGACTGGCTCGGCCGGGTCGACCGGATGATCGCCGACCTCGAGGCCCGCCCCGACATCACCAACGTCACCGCCTGGGAGCCCTGGAACGAACCCGACTGGACCTGGCCGAGTTCCGCCGGCAGCTGGCACGACGGCTGGGCCCGCACCTACCAGCAGGTCCGCGCCTCCGACGCGACGACACCGATCATGGGCCCCAGTGACTCGCACTGGAACGAATCGCGCATGCGGAGCTTCCTGACCGCGGCCAAGGCCTCGAACACCGTCCCGCAGGTCATCTCCTGGCATGAGCTGTCGGGGTGGCAGGACGTGGACGACCACGTCGCCGCCTACCGCGCCCTCGAACGGTCCCTCGGCATCGGACCGCTCCCGATCTCGATCAACGAGTACGCCGCGACCGGCGAGATCGACGTGCCGAGCACCGTCAACCACTATGTGGCCCAGTTCGAGCGCTCCGGCGTGCGCGACGCCGAGCGGGCGTTCTGGTACGAGGCGGGCACGCTCAACGGCCTGCTGCACAACAACCAGCCGACGGCCTCGTACTGGATGTACCAGTGGTACGCCCAGCAGAGCGGCAATATCGTCGACGTCGACCCGACCACCTACAACGACGCCGTGGCCTCCTACAACGCAACGGCGAAGGAGGTGAGCATCGTGTTCGCCGGCGAGGCCGGCGACAACACGATCCAGGTCAACGGGCTCGGCGACTTCGGCTCCTCCGTGACGGCCAGATTGGAGTACGTGCCGGGCTCGGGCCGCACCACGCCCGTCGGCGGCTCGACGCATCTGTCCACGCAGAACTACAGTGTGAGCGGCGGCAGCGTCAGCATCCCGATCAACGATCAGGACTACCTCGGCGCCTACCGCCTGGTCCTCACCCCGGCCCAGGCGGGCGCCGACACCGGGGCGCTGCGCTCGGTCGGGGCCGGCAAGTGCGTGGACGTGCCGGATTCATCGACCGTTCCGGGGACGCAGTTGGTGCTCTGGGACTGCAACGGCGGAACCAATCAACTGTGGACCGCCACCGCGGCCGGCGAGCTGAGCGTGTACTCGGGCCAGTCGCGGATGTGCCTGGACGCCTATGAGAACCAGACGAGCGCGGGCACCCCGGTCATCGTCTGGCCGTGCAACGGCGGCCCCAACCAGCAATGGAACCTCAACACCGATGGCACCGTCGTCGGCGAGCAGTCCGGCCTGTGCCTCGACGTCGAAGGAGCCGCCACAGCGAACGGCGCACGAGCCCTGCTCTGGACCTGCCACGGCCGCACCAACCAGCAATGGGCTCTCGCCTGACCACCGGCGCAAGGCCTTAGCCAAGGCAAGAACCTGTCCGGGCCGGAGGGTCACGCCTCCGGCCTGGACGCCGATTCGATGACACCATCGTGCCGACCTGCCTCGAGCGTTCCGAGGCCCGGAATGCTGGTGCAACGCAGGGCCCGTCAGCCGTCGATCTCCGGGCCGCCCTGTGCGGTCCACCAGTCCCGCACGAGGCAGAACGGGTGACCGGCCGGGTCGGCGTACACGCGCCAGCCCTGCTGATCGTCGAGCAGTACGGCCCCGTTCGCGAGGACTTCCTCCTGCGCCGCATCGAGATCCGCGACCGCGAAGTCGAGGTGCATCTGCTGCGGCCGCGCCGGGTCCGGCCACTGCGGCGGCCGGTGGTCCTCCACCGGCTGGAACAGGAGCACGAGACCGGACTCCAGGTGCAGCGAGGCGCTCCCGTCCGCCAACGACCAGCGCCGGTCCGGTTTGTCGACGGTGCCGCCGAGGATGGAGTGGTAGAACGCGGCCAGCGCGGCGGCGTCGGGACAGTCGAGGACCACGCATTCGAAATGTGCCTTCATCGCGGCATCGTAACCGCGCGCCGCGCTTGGGGGCCCGTCCTTTTTCGGCCGGGGCTGCGAGCTCGCTCGGCTTGTCGCTCATGCGAATTCGGCGAGGTCTTCCGACACGCCGCCTCCGGCGCTGGCTCACGTTCCCGACCGGCTTGCCGGCCGGAGAAGCGGACCCGGCCCGCAACCGACCGACCGCCCGCGATTCTCGAACAAGCCCTAGAGGCCGGTCTTGCCTTTCGGTCCCGGGCCCGAGAGGGGGCCGGAGGCGAGTTGATCGGGGTCGGCGTCGCGGGATTCGCGGATGCGGCGGAGGGTCCAGCCGATGTGGCGTTCGATGGCCGCCACCGCCGCGCCGGGGTCGCCCTCGGCGAGGACCTCGCGGAGTTCGGCGTGCTCGCTCCAGGCCGAGGAGCGGAACTGGTCGCGGTCGAGGCGGGCGTTGAGGAACATCGCGACCTGGCTGCGCAGGAGCGACCAGGTGCGGCGCAGGCGCGCATGGTCGGCCGCCTCGTAGACGAGGTCGTGGAATTCGAGGTCGAGGGCGACGTGGTCGTCGTCCCCGTCGGCGAGGGCGCGCATGCGGGCGAGCACGTCGTCCATTGCGGCGAGCGTCTCGGGGGTGATCCGGGCGGCGCACCGCTCCATGGCCAGACGCTCGATGGCGAGGCGAAGGGAGTACACCTCTTCGATGTCGTCGTAGGTCAACGTGATGACGCGGGCGCCCCGGTGGCGCTGGGATTCGATCAGGCCGTCGCGCTCGAGGATCGAGATGGCCTCGCGCACGGGGCCGCGGCTCACCGCCATCGAGTCGGCGAGCTCGGCCTCCTTGAGGCGTTCGCCGGGGGCCAGTACGCCGCGGGTGATCATCTCGCGCAGCCGGTCGGCGACGAGGGTGGACAGCGCGGGCGGCATCGCGGGCGCACTCATGAGATCCGACGTCGCCAAGCCCGGCCCCTTTCCGGTCGTTGAGGATCGCGTCGCGATCCGGGCATCAGTGTATGACCCCACGTGGAGGCGCTTGCAGCCCTGAGCGCCGCGGTCGCGCCAAGGGGGTCGTCGACCATGCTAGCACCATATTGCAGATGATTTATTGTTGACAATCTCCAATCACCGGGTTAGCGTCTCCGGGATCACCGACACCGGGTTGAAAGGCTGACGATGGCCAGCAGCAAGCGATCCCCCGAACACGCCGGGACCAACAAGGGGCATCCCAGCGCCTCGCGGTCCGACCCGAACCCGCGGCATGTGCGCACCGCCGAGGTCCGCATCGACGCCGCCGCTCCGAGCGGCGACCTCGCGCCGATCTGGGCGAGCATCGGCTACGACGAGATCAACTACACCTACCGCCCCGACGGGAAGCGCCTGCTCCGGAGCATCGGCGAGTTCTCCCCGCAGGCGTTCCACGTGCGCCCCCACTACGTGTTCTGCTCCGGCAGCGGCTTGGGACAGCCCCACTGGGGCAACGGGAACGTCTACCACGAGGACGCCGACGGCAACCCCTTCTACGACTTCACGCTGCTCGACCAGACCTACGACGCCATCGTGAGCGCCGGCCACCACGTGCTCGTCGAACTCGGGTTCACCCCCAGGACCTCGTGCCCGAGAAGGCCCTCGACGCGTTCCACGTGATCTCCAGCCCCACCGTCTACAGTGCCTACGAGGCAGGGACTGTGGTCGTACCCGCCCAAGGACTACGGCAAGTGGGCCGGGCTGTGCGCCGCCACCGCCGCGCACGTCCTCGAACGCTATGGCGCCGAAGAGGTGTCGACCTGGGTGTGGGAGCTGTGGAACGAGCCCGACATCTTCTACTGGCGGGGCACCCCGCAGCAGTACTACGACCTCTACACCGTCACCGTGGAGGCGATCCGCGGCGTGCTCCCCGAGGCCCGGGTCGGCGGCCCGTCCGTCACCGGCGGCGATGCGGGCGCCTCGTTCCTGCGCGGGTTCCTCGAGCACTGCTCCCGCACGGACACCCCGCTCGACTACGTCTCCTTCCACACCAAGGGATCGTGGTTCACCCCCTGGCGCACCTACGGGCCGATCGGCGCGCCCGCGCCCGTGCAGGAGTCGCCGTCCTCGGTGAAGATGCTGTTCGAAGTGGACCGGCTCCTGGCCGTCATGGGCGAGTTCCCCGAGTACGCGGACCTGCCGGCGCTCGTGGACGAATGCGACGCGGGCGTGCCCGCCCACCACAGCGCCTACGACAATCCGAACTTCGAGTTCCAGAACACCGAGTACTACCCGGTGTTCCAGGCCAAGCTGATGAAGAAGCTCCTCGACCTCAGCGCCTCGCACCGCGGCAACATCGAGCAGGCCACCACCTGGTCGTTCTACTTCGAAGGCGAGCGCTACTTCGAGGGCACGCGTTCGTGGACCACCCAGGGCGGCATCGAGAAGCCGTTCATGAACGCCTACCGGCTCTTCGCGAAACTCGGCGACCGGCGGCTGAGCGCCGAGTCCGACCGGGCGTTCCCCACTCGACGACCTCTCCGGCCGCGAGTACGGGATGCCCGAGGAGGTCGACGCGCTCGCCTCGATCGCCGACGACGGCACCGTCACCGCGCTCGTCTGGCGCCACGGCGACGACCAGTACGCCGCCGACACCGAGCCGACCGCCGCCGTGCTCGACTTCGCCAACCTCGCCGCCGCCTCCTACACCGCCGTCGAGTACCGGATCGACGCCGACCACTCGAACGCGCACACCGTATGGGAGGCGCTCGGGTCCCCGCAGGACCCGGACGCGGCCACGCTCGCGAAGATCCACGCCAGGCAGGGCCTCGAGACCGTCGGCGAAGCACGCACTGTGGACACCGCAGACGGGAACCTGCAGTACGCGACCGCACTGCCGCTGCCGTCGGTGTCCCTCGTGGTGCTGGAACCGCGATGAGCGAGGCCCGACTCTTCATCGGCGGCCGCCTGCGCGCGGCCGCCGATGGCGGGACGCTCCCGCTCCGCGACCCCGCCACCGGCGAGGTCATCGGCACGGCAGCACGCGCCACCGCATCCGATGTAGACGACGCGCTGGCCGCCGTCGCGCAGGGGTTCGCCGAATGGCGCCGCTCCGCGCCGCGGGAACGGGCGCGCGTTCTCGCCGGGGCCGCGGCGATCCTGCGGTCGCGCGCCGAGGAGGTCGCCCGAAGCATCACCGCGGAACAGGGCAAGGCCCTGCACGAGGCCCGCGCCGAGGTCGAGCAGTCCGCCGGGTACCTCGACTGGTTCGCGGGCGAGGCCGTACGCGACCTCGGCCGCTCCTGGGCCGACGGGGAGCGCGAGTTCACGGTCGCACGCCGCCCGATCGGGCCCGTCGCCGCGTTCACCGCCTGGAACTTCCCGGTGTCGCTCCCGGCCCGGAAGCTCGCTCCCGCCATCGCCGCCGGGTGCGGCATCCTGCTCAAACCCGCTGAAGAGGCGCCCAGCGCCGCACTGGCACTCGCGCAATCCCTTGTGGATGCTGGCCTTCCCGGGGACGCGGTCGCCGTCGTCACCGGCGACGCGGCCGCCATAGCCCGGCGCGTCATCGGATCACCGGTGATCCGCAAGATCTCGCTCACCGGGTCGATCCCGGTCGGCCGCGAACTCGTGCGGCTCTCGGCCGAGCACCTGCAGCCGCTCAGCCTCGAACTCGGCGGCCACGCGCCCGTGATCGTGCTCCCCGGAGCCGACATCCCGGATACCGCCCGCGCGCTCGCCGCCGCGAAGTTCCGCAACGCCGGGCAAGTGTGCATCTCCCCCACCAGATTCTTTGTGCCGCAGGAGGAGTCCGAAGGGTTCGCGGCACATTTCGCAGAGGCCGCCGCCGCGCTCGTCGTCGGCCCCGGCGACCGCGACGGCGTCGACGTGGGTCCGCTCGCGAACGAACGGCGCCTTCGAGCCGTCACCGACCTCGTCGACGACCTCCGTGCGGGCGGGGCGCGGATCCTCACCGGAGGGCACCGCGTCGAAGCACTCCCGGGCTGGTTCTACGCCCCCACCGTGGTCCTCGACGTGCCGGACGACGCGCGCATCCTCACCGAGGAGCCGTTCGGTCCGGTCGCGCCGATCCTGCCGTACGCCACCCTCGACGAGGCCCTGACCCGTGCGAACGCCGTCGAGCAGGGCCTCGCGGCCTACGTGTTCGGCCCCGATCGCGCCGCCCGCGGCGTGGCGGCGCGCCTCGACGTCGGCATGATCGGCGTCAACGGCACCGCGCTCGCCGTCGCCGAAGCCCCGTTCGGCGGCGTCAAGTCCTCCGGGTACGGCCGCGAGGGCGGCACCGAGGGCATCGCCGAATACACGGTCGCCGTCTACACCCAAGTGCGAAAGGAGTGCGCCCCATGACCTCGCGGGTGCTCATCACCACCGCCTACCTCGAACCGGGAGGCGACGTCGACCGGATCCTCAGCGCCGCAGGCCACACCACCGTGTTCGCCCGCGCCGCCGACCGGCGCGAACACGGGCGGCGTCTCGAAGATGCGGTATCCGATGTGGATGCCGTTCTCGCGGGCACGGACCGGTTCACCGCCGAGGTCATCGCGGCCGCCCCGCGCCTGGCCGTCTTCGGACGCTGCGGCGTCGGCTACGACAACATCGACGTGGCGGCCGCGACCCGCCGCGGCGTCGCCGTCACCTACACGCCCGGCGTCAACCGCGAGTCCGTCGCCGAACTCGTGCTCGGACAACTCGTCAACGGCGCCCGCCTACTGCCGCAGAACATCGCGGCGGTGCAGGGCGGCCGCTGGGACCAGCCCGGCGGCACCGAACTCGCCGGTTCAGTGCTCGGCATCGTCGGCCTCGGCTCGATCGGCAAGGCGGTCGCCAAGGTCGCCAGGGCGCTCGGGATGACGGTGATCGCCCACGACCCGTACTTCGACACGGGCTTCGCCGAACGGCACGACATCGAACAAGGCACATTGGACCAAGTGCTCGCCGCCGCGGACTTCCTCACCCTGCACCTGTTCCTGGACGACACCACCCGCAACCTCATCGACCGCGACCGCATCGCCGCCATGAAACCAGGGGCGTTCATCGTGAACACCGCGCGCGGCGGCGTGCTCGACGAGGCCGCGCTCGCCGACGCGGTCCGCGAGGGCCACCTCTCGGGGGCGGCGCTGGACGTCCTCGAAACCGAGCCGATGGCGCCCGACAATCCGCTTCGCGGGCTCGACCGGGTGTTCGTCACCGCCCACATCGGCGCCGCCACACGCCAGGCGCGCGCACGATCGAGCCTCATGGCGGCCAGGCAGGTCGCGGACTTCCTCGCCGGGAACCCCGAACCGGGCAACCTCGTCAACCCCGAGTACCGCACGGGAGCGGCCCCGTGAGCGTGCTCCGCTTCGACGCGAACCTGAAGTGGCTCTTCACGGAGCACGACTTCCTCGACCGTTTCGCGGCCGCCGCCGCGGCCGGATTCGACGCCGTCGAGTACCCCAACCCGTACCCGCATCCCGCAGCCGAGTTGCGGAAGCGGTTGGACGACAACGGACTCCACCAGGTTCTCGTCAACACGCCGATGGGAGACAAGGGCACACCCGAGCAGCAGGGCATCGCCTGCTTCCCGGACCTCGTGCCGCGCTTCAAGAGCGAGTTCCTGACCGCGCTCGAGTACGCCGCGGCGCTCGGTGCCGACTTCATCCACGTCGTGGGCGGCATGATCCCGCCGGGGACGAGCCGCGACCGCGCGTTCGCACGGTACGTCGCCAACGTCGCCTGGGCCTCGGAGCAGGCGGCCGGCAGCGGCGTGCGCCTCCTGCTCGAAGCGCAGAACAAGCGGGACGCACCCGGATTCATCCTAGAGACCCAGGCGCAGGCGCGCGCCGTCGCCGAAGCCTGCGACGCGGCGAACGTCGGGGTGCTGCTCGACGTCTACCACGCGCAGATCGACGAAGGCGACATCACCGACCTGCTCGGCCGTGAACTGCCCGGCGCGTTCCACATCCAGATCGCCGACCCGCCGTGGCGGAACGAGCCCGGCACCGGCGAGCTCAACTTCCGGACCGTGTTCGACGCGATCGTGGCGAGCGGCTACGACGGGTGGATCGGCTGCGAGTACACACCACAAGCGGGCACTGTGGACGGACTCGCATGGAGAGAGGAGCTCGCCCCGTGACCGGGCCGCGCATCGCGCTCATCCACGCCACGACCGCCGCGATCGCTCCGGCGATGGACGGCCTCGCCGCCGGGTTCCCCGAGGCCGAACCGTGGAACCTCCTCGACGACCGCCTCCTGCCGGACGCCGACGCCGCTGGCGGGCTCACCGCCGAGCTCTCGGAACGCATGTCAGGGCTCATCGAGTACGCCTGCGGCGCAGGGGCGGCCGGGGTACTCCTCACCTGTTCCATGTTCGGACCGGTCGCCACCGCGGCGGTCGGCGTGCCGGTGCTCGCGCCGGACGAGGGCACCTTCGAGCGGGTCGTGCGCGAACACTGGGGCGGCGTCCTCGTCGTCGCGTCCTTCGACACGGCGGGCCGAGACGCGGCCGCACGGCTTCGCATTGTCCTCGACGAAGCCGGCTCCGAGACTCGCGTGGCATCCGTGACCGCTACGGCGGCAATGGGACCGAGCCGCACCGGCGATGCCGGAGCGATCGCGCAGGCGTGCTTCGACGCGATCGCCCCCGTCGGCGGCCACGACGCGGTGGTCCTCGCCCAGTACTCGCTCGCCCCCGCCGCCGAGCGGCTCGAAGCCCGCCTCGGCCTCCCCGTGGTCTCCGGCCCGCGCGCGGCCGCCGCCCTCCTCAAGGCCCGACTCACCGAAAGGCCCTGCTGATGTCCACGATCCGCCTCTTCAGCACCCTCGCCGTCCGCCTCGCCCTCGACGCGGGCGTTCTCAACGACTTCACCGCCGCCACCGGACATGCGATCGCGACGATCTACGACCCCACCAATGTGCTCCTGCAGCGCATCGAGGACGGCGATCGCCCCGACGTGATGATCGGCGTGGGCTCCCAACTGCGCGACCTGGCCGAAGCGGGCGTGCTGGACGGATCGAACCTCGCCGACATCGCCCGCGTGGGCGTCGGGATCGCGGCCCCGCCGGGAAGAAGCACGCTTCCTTCGATAGCCACTGTGGAGCACTTGCGGGCGGCGCTCCTCGGGGCGCGCTCGGTGGCCTACTCGCGCACGGGCGCGAGCGGCGTGTACTTCGCGTCGCTCCTCGCAGCACTCGGCATCGCCGAGGCCGTCGACGACCGCGCCACGGTCGTCGAAAAGGGCTTCACCGCAGAAGCCGTGCTCGACGGTCGCGCGGACCTCGCGGTCCAGCAGTTGAGCGAGCTGCGCTTCGTGCCCGAAGCCCGCCTCGTCGGGCCGCTTCCGGATGCGGCCCAGCACTACACGGTCTTCGCCGCTGCGACCGGCACCGCGCTCCGCGACCGCGAGGCGTCCCGCGCCCTCGTTGACCACCTGGCCTCACCCGAGGCCCGCGAGCGGTACCGGACCGCGGGCCTCGAAGCGATCGGCTGACGACGTTCGACCGGCCTGAGCGCCACCGCGATCCAGCGCCCGGGTCCATTGACACGTCTCTATCTGTATGCAAACCTTAAAGAAAGATGCACCGATCTCCGCATATTTCATCCCCACTCCCCCAAAGGATTGCATATGCCCATGAAAACCCTGCTCGCCGGCGCCGGCGTACTGGTCATGATGCTGGCCGCCCCGGCCATGGACACCACGGCATCCGAAGCGGCCGAAACCGAGCGCGCCCACACCGACAACGTCCTGACGCTGAGCGTCATCACCGACCCGACGCCCGAGCAGGAACAGGCCGCGGCGAACGAGGACCTCACCGTGCTCGACCACGGGGACAAGGGCCACACCTATCCGCCGGACATCGACGGCGTCGTGCCGACCTTCTACGGCGGCGACTGCTACGACAACGTGCTGGCCTACGCGACCTGGTGGTCGGAGGGCGACTGGTACATCACGTACGACAAGTGCGAGATGGAGCGCTACGGCGCCGGCCAGTCGGACTGGGACCGGGTCGGCGCACACGAGAAGGCGCACACCGACGGCTGGGGACACGGCGAAGAGCCGCGAGACCGCAACGCGGCCTTCGAACCCGGCATCGTCATCTGCCGCTGCTGACGGGTACCTCTGCGCACTTCCTGACGAGTCCGGAGGCACCGTCACCGGCACCACCGGCTGACCTTCACCGAGGGGAAGGCGGTCCCGGCCCGGACGGGGGCCGGGGCCGGCTTTCCTCGACTATCAGTCCGCCGACCGCTCCTGTGCTCGCGCGAGATCGCCGAGCGATCGGAGCGCCTCGGCACTGCTGGAGCCGGGTTCGGCGCGGTAGACGATCATTTCCTGACCAGGAGACGACTTCACGTCGAAGGCCTGCATGCGCAGCGTCAATTCGCCGACCGCCGGGTGATGGAACCGCTTGGACTCCAACCGCCTGCGGCGGGCATCGTGACGTTCCCAGAGCCGCACGAACTCGGGGCTCCGGTCGGTGAGCGTCTGAAGGATCTCGCGGATGCGCGGATCGTGTGGAGCGTTTCCCTGGAGCATCCGGAAGCCCGCCACGGTGTTCGCGGCGACGAGTTCCCAGTCCGGGTAGAACCGCTGCGCATCCGGGTCGAGGAAGATCTTCAGCATCAGATTCGGTCCCTGCCGGAAATCCTCGAACAGCGCATAGGCGAGCCGGTTTCCGGCCAGGACGTCGTACGCGCGTCCGAGCACGATCGCCGGGTTGTCGGGCCACATGTCCATCAGGCCGAGCAACTGCGGGTCGAGCCGCTCGGGAGTGGCCCCCGGCTCGGCGCCGGGGCCGAGGCCGGCCACCTGGTAGAGGTGGAGCCGTGCGTCGTCGTCGAGCTGGAGCGCCCGGGCGAGCGACTCCAGGACCTGGGCCGAAGGACTGTGCTCACGACCTTGCTCAAGGCGCACGTAGTAGTCGAAGCTCACCTTGGCCAGCATCGCGACCTCTTCGCGGCGCAGGCCGGGCACCCGGCGCATGCCGTGGCTGGCGACGCCCGCGGCCTCGGGGCCGACCTGGCCGCGCCGAGCTCGCAGGTAGTCCCCGAGTGGTGTGGCGGT
Organism: uncultured Actinomycetota bacterium; assembly: GCA_963740955.1. Lineage (GTDB taxonomy): Bacteria > Actinomycetota > Actinomycetes > Mycobacteriales > Micromonosporaceae > Glycomyces. The sequence continues at coordinate 662,215 of CAVUGC010000016.1, read as the reverse complement.
CATGCGGCCATCGTATGCCGCGGGGAACCGAGTGCCTGGGTGTGCTGCTCCCAGGGACGTCGTTGCCTTCCCGCCACCCCGATCCCCGGCAAGAGTGGACGACGGACCGCTCACCGGTCCACGCACCACCATCGACCTACAGGAGTCCAGCATGACCAGGACATGGATGATCACCGGTGCCTCGCGAGGATTCGGACGCGAATTCGCTCGCGCCGCGCTCGACCGGGGCGACGTGGTCGCGGCGACCGCGCGAGACGTCTCCACACTGGACGATCTCGTCGCCGCCCACCCGGAGACGCTGATGCCGGTGGCCCTGGACGTCACCGACCGGGCCTCCGTGCACGCCGCCGTCGCCGAGGTCGAAGACCGCCTCGGCACACCCGAGATCCTCGTCAACAACGCCGGCTACGGGCACTTCGGTGCCGTGGAGGAACTGTCCGACCGCGACCTGCGCGACCAACTCGAGGTCAATGTCTTCGGCGCCCTCAGCCTCACTCAGGCCGTGCTCCCCGGCATGCGCGGGAAAGGCCGCGGGCACATCGTCCAGATCTCCTCCATCGGAGGCGTGGGCGCGTTCGCCAACCTCGGGGCCTATCACGCCTCGAAGTGGGCCCTTGAGGCACTGAGCGAATCCCTTGCCGCCGAAGTGGCGCGATTCGGCATCCGCGTGACCATCGTCGAACCGGGCGGCTTCGACACCGACTGGGCCGGCGCTTCCTCCAAGCGCAGCGCCGCTCTCCCACCGTATGAGCACATGCGCGAAGAGGCCGCTGCGCGTCGCAGCGGCCAGCGCCCGGGAGATCCGGCGGCGGCCGCGCAGACCCTGCTCGACGTGGTCGACGCGGCCGAGCCGCCCCTGCGAGTGCTGTTCGGGGCATCCGCGCCGACGATCGTCCGCGGCGTCTACGAGAGGCGGCTCGCCGAATGGGCCGCCTGGGAGGACCTCGCCATCCGGGCCCACGGGCGCGCGGACACCGCAGGAGACCGATGACGACCGCCGCCTGCACGGTGGCCAAGGACGGCACCGCCGTCACGGATATCAAGTGAATACATAGGACTTTCCGGGGCGGCGCGCATGTGCCGTCCCGGTTTCCGTTCGAATGACCGAGATACGATGACCCGGTTTCGTGTTTCAAGGCGGGAGAACCGATGACCGAGGCAGACGAGTACGCGCAGCGACGGGCGGAGGCGCGGGCCGCGCTGGCGAAGGCGACCGCCTCGCCCGAGGAGGGCCGGGCCGAGCCTGTGACGGTCGAGGCGGCGAAGGGCCGCATCCGGGTCACGCTCGGCGTCGACGGCCGCGTCTCGGCGATCGATCTGGACCCCAAGGCGGTCAAGGAAGGCACCGACTACATCGCCGAGCACGTCCTGACGGCGCTCAACGAGGCGCTCGACAAGCGCGCGACGATGGTCACCTCGGACGAGCAGGTCCCGAACCTGGAGTCCATCAACGAGTCCCTGGCGGCGGTCCAGGACGCGGGGGTGCGGCAGTTGCAGGCCATGAGCGCCTCGATCAACCAGGTCTTGGGGAAGCTCAACAGGAACGGGTAGCGGCCGGTGCCGCAGCGCCACCGGGTTCGGCGTGCACACCGAGTCGAATGAGCGCCGAAGCACTCGGCGCGGGTGCCGACGTAGGTACAGGCGGCCCGTTGCTGACAACAGCACCGCCGCCGACCGGAATGATCGCCGGTCGGCGGTGTCTCGCTATGCGGCCCGAGCGTCCTGCACCCGCGCCCGCCGGACCGTGTCGATGTACCGGGAGATCGCGTCGCGGCTGCCGGTCAGGGTCTCGATTCGCTCCGACATGCTGTCGCGCTCGCGCTCAAGGAGGTCGATGGTCTCCGGGGCCGCGTTGAGGACGTGGATGATCCCCGGCTGCTTCAAGCACGGGAGCACCTGCTTGATGACCCGTGTGGGCATCCCGGCGTCGAGCAGTCCCCGGATCTGGAGCGCCCGGTCCACACTCTGCTCGTCGTAGTTCCGGTAGCCGTTCGCGCAACGGCCCGGGATCAGCATCCCCGTCTCCTCGTAGTAGCGCAGCATCCGCCGGGGGATGCCGGTTCGCTCCGACAGGGTTCCGATTCGCATATGTCGCACCTCACTCGACCGTGGCTTGACCTTCACACCTATGTGACGGTTGAAAGGTACTAGACATGACGACGACGCGCACCGAGCGTATTCCCGATCCGGCCGAGGCACCGGCGCGGGACCGACTCCCGCTCTCACCGCTGCTGGCCCTGACCACGGCCGCTTTCATGGCGATCCTCACCGAGGCACTGCCCGCCGGGGTCCTCCCCGAGATGGCCGCGAGCCTCTCGGTGAGCGAATCGGCGGCCGGCCAGACACTCACCGTCTACGCCATCGCCACCGGCGTCTCGGCGATCCCGCTCATGGTGACCACGGCGAGATGGCCGCGGCGGCGGCTCCTGCTGATCGCGGTCCTCACCTTCGCCATCGCGAATCTGGTCACCGCCGCCTCCTCCTCGTACCTGCTCACCATGGGCGTCCGGCTCGCGGCGGGGGTGGCCGCCGCGGTCGTGTGGGCCGAACTGGTCGGCTACGCCCGGCGCCTCGCACCGGTGCACCTCCAAGGGCGCGCCATCGCGTTGACCATGGCGGGCGTGCCACTGGCGCTGTCGCTGGGCATTCCCTTGGGCACCTTCCTCGGCGACCTCTTCGGCTGGCGCCTCACCTTCGGACTCATGGCCGTGGTCTCGGCGCTCCTGCTGGTCTGGATCCGCGCCTCGGTTCCCGAGTTCCCGGGCCGGGCGCGGGGCAGGAGCGAGCCGATCCTCGGGGCGCTCAAGCTCCCCGGCGTGGTCGCCGTGCTCTTCACCGTCGCCGCATACATCCTGGCGCACAACATCCTCTACACGTACATCGCGACGTTCCTCGACGCCAACGGCATGGACGCCCAGCGGGACCTGGTGCTGCTGGTCTTCGGCGTCGCGTCGGTGGTGAGCATCTTCGTGACCGGGGCGCTGGTGGACCGGCGACTGCGGCTCCTCACCATCCTCAGCTCGATCTTCTTCCTGGTCGCGGCCGGATTGCTCACGGTGCTCGCCGGGGACGCGTTCACGCTGTATCTCGCCGTCGTCCTGTGGGGCCTCGGCTGGGGAGGCGTGCCCACGCTGCTCCAGACCGCCGTCACGGACGCGGGCGGGGACCGCGGGCAGGCGCTCTTGGTGACCACTTGGAACTCGTTCATGGCCGGCGGCGGCGCGGTCGGCGGCCTGATGCTGAGCCTGCTGGGCCCCGAGTCGTTCCCTTGGGGCGTAGTCCTGCTCATGGTCCCGGTGGTGCTGGTCGTGATCGGCGCCCGGGCGCATGCCTTCCCGGCCGAGCGCCCCGGCATCGAAGGCGGATCTTGAACACCGCCTAGCGGCGATGCGGTCCCGGATCGGCTCAGAGGAGGTCGATCCGGGACCTGGCGGGGCACGATTCGACGCCCCGTGCCCGCTGCGCCTTGCGGGCCTCTGGCGAGATTGAAGGCTATAATCAAGGAGGATGAAATCGGGAATGCTTCTTCTCGATCCTTGAAACCACCTGTTCGATAAGGAATTCCCCGCCGTTGCAGGTTATAGCTTATGAAGGAGGACGGATGGTCGACTTCGTCGCACCCGCCGCCACGAAGAGCGACTTCGCGTACATGCACCTGCGCGCCAAGATCCTCTCCGGCGAGTTCGAACCGGGTCAGGTCCTCAACCAGGCCACGCTCGCCCCCGCCATCGGTGTCAGCACCACGCCCTTGCGCGAGGCCTTGCGCCGCTTGAGCGCTGAGGGCCTGGTCGAACTCGGCGCCCACCGCGACGCCCGCATCTCCCCGCTCACCGCCGAAGAGGCGCGAGACCTGCTGGAGATGCGCCGCTCGCTCGACCCGCTCGCGGCCTTTCTGGCCGCCGAACGGCGCACCAAAGAGGACATGCAGGCCATGCGCGAGTCCGCGCGGGAACTGCGATCGCTCACCGGCGACGCCACCGTCGTCGACCTCGCCACCCATCGCCGCTTCCACGCCGCGATCTACCGCGCCTCTCACAACGAACTGCTCATCGCCACCCTCGACTCGTTGTGGGACAAGGCCGACCGCTACCGCAGACTCGGGCTCGAAGTCCCCCGCGGCAAGGCCGAACGCGACCAGAAGGCCGCCGAGCACACCCGCCTGCTCGACTGCATCATCGCCCGTGACGGCGACGGGGCCGCCCAGATCATGCGCGACCACATCGAGACCAGCCTCGGCGCCAAAGCCGCCGCCCGCCTCAGCGCCGGGTCCGCGGCCGTACCGGGCGCCTAGGTGAGCTCCTCCCCCGGCCGCCGCGTCCAGCTCATCGCGCTGCTCGCCAACACCGTTGGCGTCCAAGCGATCGGATTCGTCCTGCGGCCCACCGCGACCTACCGGGCCATCGAACTCGACGTGCCCGGCTCCTGGCTCGGCGCCCTCGCCGCCTCGTTCGCCATCGCCCCCTTGATCCTGGCCGTGCCCTCCGGACACGCCACCGACCGCCTCGGCGAACGGCGCGTGATGATCACCGGATCGGTGCTGCAGTGCGCCGCGGCGGCACTGTTCCTCGCCGCCGGGCACACCGTCCCCGGGCTGGTGGCCGCCACCGTCGTGCTCGGCACCGGGCACCTGTGCTCGGTCGTCGCCCAGCAGGCGTATGTCGCCAACGCCGCCGCCCCCGACCGGTTCGACACCGCGTTCGGCTACTACACCTTCGCCGCCTCCGCGGGCCAGGCTCTCGGGCCCGGCCTCATCATCGCCTTCGGCGGCGGGCAGACCATCCCGAACACCGGGGCGATCTTCCTCGGCGCAACGCTCCTCACCATCGTGCCGCTCGCCGCATCGCTCCTGGTGCGGTCCAGCCCTCGCTCCACTGAGTCCACGACCGGCGCCGAGTCGGGGATACGCGACCTGCTGCGTCGCCCCGGACTCCTGAACGCGCTGACGGTCAGCTGCATCGTCATGGCCGCCGTCGACATCACCCTGGTGTACCTGCCCGCGCTCGGTGCCGAACGCGGCATCACCGCAGGGGCGGTCGGCATCCTGCTCACCCTGCGCGCCACCACGTCCATGGCCTCGCGGCTGTTCCTCGGGCGACTGTCGGCGCTCTTGGGGCGCCGCACGCTGCTGATCGGCACCATCGCGCTCGCCGCCGCCGGTCTGGCGCTCATGCCGATCCCCATGCCGCTGTGGCTCCTCGCCATCGTGGTCGGCGCCGCCGGAATCGGCCTCGGCGCGGGCCAGCCGCTGACCATGTCCTGGCTCGCCGAATCCACGCCGCCAGGGCTTCGCGGCCGCGCGATGTCCCTGCGGCTCACCGGCAACCGGCTCGGACAAGTCCTCCTGCCCAGCGCCGTCGGCGTCGTCGCGGCAGGCGCCGGGGCCGCCGGCGTCCTCGCCGTCACCGCCGCCGGCCTCACCGCGGCCGCCACCGCCGCACGCCGACTCGACCAGCGACCACCGACATAAGGAGACCGCATGACCGCCTTCAGCACCGCCGACCTCTACGACGAGCACGGCGAACGCCTTCAGTCCTGCGACACCCAGTTCCGCCGGTTCGGCGGCCGCGCCCGCTTCACCGGAACCATCACCACCGTCCGGTGCTTCGAGGACAACGCCCTGCTCAAATCCGTCCTCTCCGAACCCGGAGCGGGCAAGGTCCTCGTCGTCGACGGCAACGCCTCCGTCCATTGCGCCCTCATGGGCGACCTCATCGCCGCCCTCGCCGCGGGCAACGGCTGGGAAGGCGCGGTCATCAACGGCGCCGTCCGCGACGTGGCCGCCCTCGAGGAGATCGACCTCGGCGTCAAAGCCCTCGGATCCAACCCACGCAAGAGCACCAAGACCGGCGCGGGCGAGCGCGACGTCCCCCTGGCGTTCGGCGGCTGCACCTTCACCCCGGGGGCCGTGCTCTACAGCGACGAAGACGGCGTCGTCGTCCTCGACTGACCGAAGCCGAGCGGCTGCCCGCGCCGGTGCTCCTTCGGGTCAGCCCTTGATGGCTCCGGTGATGACCGCCTTGGTGAAGTGCTTCTGGATGAACGGGTACATGATCACGATCGGGATGATCGTGCACACGACCGCGGCCATCTTGAGCGATGCGGCCGGGGCGTTCTCCATCCCCGAGGAGATCGCCGCCGCCGCGGCGGCGTCCTGGCCGGTCGGTTGGGTGGCCGCGATGAGCCATTGCTGGATCAGCACCTGGATCGGCTTGGTCTCCAGCCCGGGCGTGTAGAGCACGGAGAGGAAGTAGGTGTTCCAGTATCCGACGGCGTAGAAGAGTCCGATGACCGCCAGGATCGCCTTCGACATCGGCAGCACCACTTTGAACAGGGTCCGGAACTCCCCCGCGCCGTCGATCTTGGCGGCGTCGATCAGCTCGTTCGGGACGCTCGTCATGAAGAAGGTGCGCAGGACGATGAGGTTCCAGGCGCTGAAGCAGACGGGCAGGATCAGCGACCACATGTTGTTCAGCAGGCTGAGGTCCTGGACGACCAGGTAGGTCGGGTACATCCCGGGCGCGAACAGCAGGGTGACGAGGATGGCGGTGAGGAACTTACGGTGCGCCACCGATCCGGGCCGCGAGAGCCCGTAGGCGGCGCCGACGGTGAGCACCAGGCTGATGGCGGTGCCGACCGCGGTGAGCATGAGCGTGAACAGCAGCGACTTGGTCACCGCGCCGCCCGACAGGATTTCGCGGTAGGCCTGGAAGCTCACCTCGGTCGGGAGGAAGACCATGTCGCCCCCGGACTTGGAGAGCGCCTCGTCGGTGGCGACGCTGGTGGCCAGCACGGCCCACAGGGGAACGATGATCGCGGCGGCGTAGCAGCACAGGAACAGCGCCTTGACGGACTTGCCGACGAACGACGGCTCCTCGTCCCAGACGGCGCGCTTGTCGCGGCGCGAGCGGATGGCGGTGATGACGCTCATGACTTCTGGTAGATCCCTTGCTCTCCGAGGCGGTGGGCGATGTTGTTGGCGGCGAGGATGAGGAGGAGCCCGATGACGCCCTTGAACAGCCCCGCCGCGGTGCCGAGCGACTCGCCGCTCGACGACAGGATGGTCCGGTAGTAGACGAAGGTGTCGAGCACTTCGGAAGCGCCCCAGCCGACCGCGGCCCGCTGCAGCTGGTACTGCTCGAAGCCGACCGAGAGGATGCCGCCGAGTTGGAGGATGAGCAGCAGCACGATCACCGGGCGGATGCCGGGCAGCGTGATGTGCCACATCCGCCTCCAGCGGTTCGCGCCGTCGACGGCCGCCGCCTCGTACAGCGCGGGGTTGATCGACGCCAGGGCGGCCAGGAAGATGATCATGCCCCAGCCGGCGTCCTTCCACGTCCACTGCATCCAGGCCAGGAACATGAAGGTGTCGGGATCGCGCATGATGTCGAGCCGTTCGCCGCCCGTGCCCACCAGCCAGCGGCTGAACAGGCCGTCCTGTCCGAGCACCTGGGTGAACACCGAGACGACGAGTACCCACGAGAAGAAATAGGGCAGGTAGACGATCGACTGGAAGACGCTGCGGAGCTTCGTGGAGACGACGCTGTGCATGAGGAGCGCGAGCGCGATCGAGAACGGGAAGACGAACAGCAGCTGCGCGAAAGCGAACTTCAGGGTGTTGAGCAGCGCGTCGATGAAGTACGGGTCCTCGAAGAGGATCTGGAAGTGCGTGAACCCGATGATCGGGTTCTCCCACAGGGGTCGGTACGGGCTGTAGTCCATGAAGGCGATGACGCTGTACGCCGAAGGGGTGTAGAAGAAGACCGCCAGCTGCAGCATCGCGGGCAGGGTGAGCAGCACCAGCGGCCAGTCCCGCCGCAGGCGGTGGCGCAGGGGTATGCGTCTCGCTTTCGGGGCCTTGGTGTTCGGTGGTGTCGCGACGGCGCGGGGCGCCGATGTAGCTGTCACTGCCATGCTGCTCTCGTCGTCATGGGAATCGCTCGCTGGACCGCCCCGGAGGGGCGAGAAGGGGCGGAACCGACGGTCCGCCCCTGGGGGGTCACTCGCCGTGGAGGCTCTTGTAGGCCTTCTCGAAGAACTCGCGGGCCTCGTCGCCGCCGTCGGACTTCCAGGTCTCGACCGCCGCGTCGAGTTCGCTGAGCTCGGCTCGGCCGTAGATGATGTCGTTGACCTTCTCGTCGAAGACCATGCCCGCGTTGGTGCCCGATTCCGGCCCGGTCAGGCGCAGGCCTTCGAACGGGTTCTCGTCCAGGTAGGGCTGGATGGCCTCGTTGAAGGCGAAGCGGGCCTCGACGATGTCGGCCGGCCCCTCGATGAACAGCTGCGTGGCGCCGCCCATCGCGGTGTAGGCCAGCGAGTCCTGCTTGGACTTGATGCCGGCCTCGGTGAAGGCCGGCTTGCCGTCGTCGCCGTATTCGAAGTGCTCGCCTTCGATGCCGTAGTGGATCATCTCGTACTCTTTGGTGCCGTATGGCGCGGCGACGAAGTTGGAGACGTCGAGGAGTTCGGCGATCGCGTCCGGCTCGAGGTCCTTGCGGAAGAACAGCCAGCCGCCCACGCCTCGGGCGGCGTGGTACATCGGGTCGCGGCCCTGCGAGGTGAGCGCGCCGAGCACGCCCAGCTCGAAACCGGGGATGTCGCCGTCCGCGTTTACCTCCGAGGTGAGGTCGTTCCAGCGGTTCCATCCGTCCTGGTCGAACAGGACTTCGCCGGACTTCTGCGCGAGCTTGAAATCGAAGCCGGGGGTGCCGACGCCGGGGTGGCGCAGCTTCTCGTCGGTGAGCGTGCGCTGGAAGGCGACCCACTCCTGGAACTCGGGGCGCTCGTTGTTGTGGACGAGCTTGGAGCCGTCCCAGATCCAGCCGTAGCCGCTGGCGAGACGGAACCAGGCCTTGGAGATGTAGTCGGTTCCCGCGATCGCCCACTTGCCGGCGCCGTCGTCCGACCAGGCGCGGGCCACTTCGAGCAGTTCCTCCACGGTGGTCGGCGCCGCGAGCCCGGCGTCGGCGAGGAGGTCGGCGCGGTAGTAGCAGGCGGTGCCGGGTCCGCCGTTGAGCGTCCAGGGCACGCCGTAGATGCCGGCGGTGTCCTTCGGGTTCTCGGGGTCGGCGGACCAGATGGAGTCGGCCCAGGCGGCGTCGCCGCGTCCGGCCAGCAGCGGCCAGCGCTCGGAGATGTCACCGGAGACGATGTCGGTGATGTCGGCGAAGCTGTTGACGACGGTCTCGTTGAAGTTGGCGTGTGCGCCGGTGTACCAGCCGAACATGAAGATCGCGTCGCCGAACTCCTGGGCCTGGATCCACTGCACGGAGGCTTCGGCGAAGGCTTCGCCATCGCTTTGGACGAACTCGATCTTGGTCCCGCCCGTGGCCTCCTGCATCGCGACGAAGTACGGGTCGTCCTTGGCCGGGGTGGGACCCCAGTTGGGGACGTAGATCTGGTATTCGCCGGAGTTGCCGGGCGGGTTCGGGATCGCCTGGGCGACGGGGTCGGGGTAGGTGAGGAAGGCGCTGGGGTGGTTCGGCGGTTCGCCGACCAGGTCGGGCTGGACCGGCAGCGGCCATTCCTTGTACTCGGGCAGGATGTCGAGAGTCTGGTCGAGTTCCTGTACATTGCCTTCGCCGCCGCTGACCTCGCCGCAGGCGGACATGAGGGGCAGTCCGGCGGCGCCGGCGGTGCCGATGCCGGCGGCTTTGAAGAGGGAGCGGCGCTTGAACGGCGCCTTGGCGGGGGATGTGCCCATGTCGCGGTCCTCGTCGTTGAGTCGGGGATGTGGAGGAGTCCGGGCCGCGGGCATCCGAATCGATACCTTTGGATGCCGGTCCGGTGCGAAGTACGGTACGCAGCACGTCATCAGTTTGTCAACTGATGAAATCAAGTCGGTGCAGAATTTCGGCGCGCAATACCGGCAAACCTGGTTATTGGTAATGAACGGGCTCGATATTCGGGCCGGATAGTGTTGGTTGAAACAAAGCAAGGAGTCTTGGTATGGCGAATCTCCCGGCACCGCGCGTCGCGGGCTCCGAACCCTGGCCGGCGCTCAGCGACCTCGAGCGCCACGCGCTGCGCGAGCTGCTGATCCACGGGCCGAAATCGCGTGCCGAGATCGCGCGGGAGCTCGGCATGTCCCGGGCGAGCCTCACCCGGGTCACCCGCACGCTCGTGGAGCACGGCCTGGTAGCGGAGGGCGCGATGGAGCTCCGCGGAGTCACCGGCAGGCCCAGCGAGCTGCTCCACGTGCAGCCGGGGGCGCGGCGGTTCCTCGGCGTCAAGCTGACGAGCGACACGCTCTTCGCCGTCGTGACCGACCTGTCCGCGCAGGTGCTCGCCTCCCATGACGAGCCGTTGGCGTCGCAGGAGGTGGAGGATGTCGTGGCGCAGATCGGCGGGGTGTGCGAGCGGCTCGCGGGCGGTCCCCCGGGGATCGCGGCGGCCGGCATCTGCGTGGCCGGGGACGTGGTCGCCGCTGACGGGCGCCAGATCGTGGTGGACTCGCCGTTCCTCGGCTGGCGCGACGTCGAGCTCTCGCGACTCGTCCAGGAGCGCCTCGGCGTGCCCGTGTCCACGGAGAACGATGTGCGGTCGCTGACCGCGGCCGAGCACTGGTTCGGGGTGGGCGCCGGGTTCGACTCGATGGCGCTGCTGACGGTGGGCGCCGGGATCGGCTTCGGTTTCGTCATGGGCGGCAAGGTCGTCACGGGCGCCCACGGCAAGGCCGGACGCCTCGACCATCTGCTGATCGACCCCAGCGGTCCGCGCTGCAAGTACGGGCACCGCGGTTGCGCCAGCACCTACCTGCCGAACGGGTCGATCATCGCGGCCATGCGCACGCCCGGCCTCGATTACGAGACGGCCCTCGCGCTCGCCCGCAGCGGCGACCACGCGGCCCGGCAGGCGTTCAGCGAGGCCGGCCACGCGCTCGGGGTCCTGGTGGCGACGGTCGCGGACGCCTTCGACCCGCAGAAGATCGTGATCACCGGCGACGGCATCGCAGTGACCGAACTGGCCCGCGAGGAGATCGACGCCGCGATCGCGATGCACCGCCACCCCACCGGCGCCCCGATCGACCTGGAGATCCAGCCCTTCGCGTTCGTGGAGTGGGCGCGCGCCGGGGCGGTCCTCGCGATCCGCGCCCGCCTCCGCTTCTGAAACCGGGGTCTCTTAGTTTCAGCAGTTGACAAAGAGAGGAGCGCTCCCCATACTTGGCGACGACCGGAACCGCCATTGAGAGGACCGCATGAACGAGCCGCCGACCCTCGCTCCCGCACCGCACCCCCGAGTCCTCGACGCGGTCCAGGTCGATCCGAGCCCGCCGCTGGCCCTGCCGACCGTCCGGGTCCTGCGGGCCGGCGGCGTCGCGGTGGTCGTGAACATGCCGGCCGAGGGTCTGCCGGAAGTGCTGCACTGGGGTCGTGACCTCGGGGAACTGCGTCCCGAAGACCTCGACCAGCTGCGTCTCGCCCAGGCGAGGCCGGTGTCGCCCAGCGCGCTCGACGAGCCGTGGCCGCTCACGGTCCTGCCGGGGGAACACGACGGCTGGGAGGGGCGGCCCGGTCTCGAGGCCCACCGCCGCGGCCGCGTCGAACATCCCCGATGGACGGTCGCCGACGCCCGGATCCGAGCCGGGACGCTGCGCGTGCGGGCGCAGGCGCGAGGGCTGCGCCTCGACAGCGAACTGTCCCTCGACGCATCCGGTGTGCTGCGAGTGGCCCACGAGCTCACGAACACCGCGGACACGCCGCTCGAACTCGCCGCTCTGGAGGCCGCGCTGCCGGTCGACGGCCGGGTCGGCGAAGTGCTCGACTTCACCGGCCGCTGGACCCGCGAGCGGGCGCCGCAGCGGCGGGATCTGGCGCAGGGCAGCCACGTGCGCGAGACGCGGCGCGGACGCACGGGCCACGACGCCCCGCTCGTCCTCGCCCTCGGCACTCCGGGATTCTCGGCGGCCGCCGGAGAGATCTGGGCCGTCCACCTCGCCTGGAGCGGCGACGCCGTCTACCGCTACGACGCGCTTCCCGAAGCCAGGCCGCTCCTGGGGTCCGGTCCGCTCCTGCGCGCCGGCGAGATCGAGCTGGCGACCGGCGAGTCGTTCCGCGCCCCGACCGCGGTCTTCGTCTGGAGCGACCAGGGCACGGACGGCATCGGCGCCCGCCTGCACCGTTCGCTGCGCGCCCGGCCCTCGCACCCGCGCGGACCCCGCCCGGTCGTGCTCAACACCTGGGAGGCGGTGTACTTCCAGCACGATCTCGGCCGCCTCGAATCGCTCGCCGACACCGCCGCCGCCATCGGCGTCGAGCGCTTCGTGCTCGACGACGGATGGTTCCGAGGCCGCCGCGACGACCGGGCGGGCCTGGGAGACTGGACGGTCGACCCGGAGGTGTGGCCGCAGGGCCTGCATCCGATCGTGCGCAAGGTCCGCTCCCTCGGCATGCAGTTCGGGCTGTGGTTCGAGCCCGAGATGGTCAACCCCGACTCCGATCTGGCCCGCGACCATCCCGAATGGATGCTCCAGCCGCTCGACACCGGGATCCGGGCCTGGCGCGGCCAGTACGTCCTCGACCTCTCCCGCCCGGCGGCGTTCGACCACCTGCTCGACTCGATCTCGTCGATCGTCGACGAATACCGGCTCGACTACATCAAATGGGACCAGAACCGCGACCTGATCGAAGCCGTGCACGACGGGCGGGCGAACGTCCACCGGCACACCGAGGCCGTGTACCGCCTGCTGGACCGGCTGCGAACACGGCACCCGACGCTCGAGATCGAATCGTGCGCCTCGGGCGGCGCGCGGGTGGACCTGGGCATTCTCGAACGCACCGACCGGGTGTGGGCCTCGGACACGAACGACCCGGTCGAGCGCCTCGCGATCCAGCGCTGGACCGAGCTGCTCCTCCCCCTCGAGCTCATCGGCTCGCACATCGGTCCCCCGGTCGCCCACACCACGCACCGGGCCGCCGGCCTGGATTTCCGGATCGCGACCGCGCTCTTCGGCTCCGCCGGCATCGAATGGGACATCACCTCGTGCACACCGGCCGAACTGGAACGGCTGCGGGAAGGGATCGCCTGCTACCGCCGGCTCAGAAGCCTGCTGCACACCGGCTCGCTCGTCCATCCGGACACCGGCGACGACGGTGCGTGCGCCTCCGCCGTGATCGCCGAAGACCGCGGGCACGCGGTCGTCCGCCTCGCCCGCCACTCCACTGCGGACCGCGCGCTCGCACCGCTGCTGCGCGTACCGGGCCTCGACCCGCACGGGCGCTACCGGGTGACGCCGGTGCCGGAGCTGGGGGTGCCGCGCGGCCTCGATGAGGTCCCGCCGCCCTGGCTGCAGGGGGACGGGCTGCTCCTGCCGGGTTCGGTACTCGCCGACGTCGGCATCCAACCGCCGCTGCTGGCCCCCGGCGAGGCGCTCGTCCTCGAACTCGTCCGCGAACCGCGCGACTGAATACACACGCCCGCAGCTCCCTTCGATACGCCGCCTAGGGCCTGTCCTGTGCATCAGACCGGTCGTTATCCGGCCCGCCGACACAGGACAGGCCCTATATCTAGACCGTGGTGGTCTGGTTCGAGCCCGACCACCACTGGCCGTCGGCGTGGTACACGACGTACCAGGCGATCCGGTGGCCCTCGGGGAAGTCCTTGTTGCACACCGTCCATCCCGCCGAAGGGGCGAAGTTGTTGGTGCAGTAGCCCTCGCGGTCGCCGTCGAGGTCCCACCAGGTGATCTTGACGACGTAGTCGGCCGAGCCGTTGTTCTTGAGCCAGATGTAGTCGCCGGAAGGCTGCACGCAGCCGGACACGTAGCGGTTCTCGACGCACTCCCTGGAGTTGTCCTCGTACCAGGAGACGTTGGTCGTCCAGTCATGCTCGTACGCGGCGAACGCCGGGGTGGCGAGGCCGAGGACGGCGAACAGGGGGACGGCGAGCGCGGCGAGGAGCGCCGCGAAGCGGTTGCGCATGGGGGGATGCCTCTCTGATGGTCGTGACCGCGCTCCGAGGCGGGGCGCAGGCGGGGGATGCGTTCGGTGCCAATGGATTCGGACCGAGCGCTGACCAAAGTACGCAGTGGCTCGGACCCAGGGTTGCGTTCAGTGCACGATTTTTCTCGGAGCGGTCGTGTCGGCACCCGAGGCCAGAATCGGGCGATGGTGCAGCCTCCGGATGAAACCAGTCCTACGATCGCTGACCGCTTACGACCACTGACCCCTTGGAATCAACCGACTAGGGCGGCACGACGCGAATGAGGCCCTGCCGGACGACCTCCTGTGAGGGAAGGGATCGTTCGGCAGGGCCTCGTCGGTGTGCGGTCGAGCGCCTGCTGCGGGGTTCGGGTCCGGATCAGGCGGCGGCGCAGGCCACCTCGACTCCGGCGCTGGAACCGGTGCCGATGAACCCGAAGGCCTCGCGGGTCTGGCCCGCGGCGACGGTGGCGTTCCAGCCGACGTCGGAAGCGGTCACGGTCGCTCCCGACTGGGTCAGGTCGGCGTTCCAGTGCGAGGAGACGCTCTGGTTGCCCGGCCAGGTCCAGGTGAGCTTCCAGCCGTCGAGGGCGGCCTCGGTAGCGGTGATGTGGACGCTTCCCTGCCAGCCCGAGCCCCAGTCGCTGACGACCTCGATCTCGGCGGCGCAGTCGCCGTCTGTCGGTGTCGTGGGCTCGTCGGTGGTGGGCTCATCGGTGGTGGGCTCGGTGTCGCCGCCGAAGACGCTGGCACGCTCAGCGGTCTCGCCGATGCCGTTGGGGCCGTGGAAGACCCGCTCACCCCAGGCGGTGAGCTGGTTCGGGTCGAAGCCGACCGTCTGGTCGTGGTCGGGAGCGCTGTTGCCGCTCCAGGACCAGGCGATCCAGCCGATGCCGCGCTCCTGCGCCTCGGCCTCGATCGCATCGGGGGTGTCGGCACCGAACTCGCCCACGATCAGGGGCAGGTTCTTCTGCTCGAAGGCGTCGAAATAGGCGGCGACGGTCTGCGGATCGGCGTAGACCGAGTACATGTGGACCGAGAAGACGGTGTTGGCCAGCTCGTCGGCGTCGAAGATGCGCTGGGCTGCGTCGCCGTCCCTCATGGTGTTGGTCCAGTCCTGGCCCCAGTTCGGGGCGTCGACCACCAGCGTGTGCTCGAAGCCGATGGTCCGCATCCGCTCGACGGCGGCCGTGGTGGCCGGCTCCCATCCGGAGACGTTGTCGTTGCCCCAGGCTTCGTTGCCGATGTTGATGAGGATGTACTCCTCCTCGCCGATCAGGACGTCCTTGATGGACTCCCAGTAGTCGACGGCCTGGTCCAGGCTCGCGGCATTGGGGGCGTACTGGTCGCCGTAGCCGGTGGTGTCGTGGACTTCGAGCACGCAGATGACCTTGTTGGCCTTGCACTCCGCGATGAGTCCCTCGACCGCGGCCGCGGGGCTCGGCCCCCACTGCTGGCCCGAGCCGAGCACGACGCGGACGGTGTTGGCGCCCAGCGCGCTCATGTCCGCGATGGCCTCGGTCTCGCCCTGGTACCACTCGTGGGGATGGGTGGAGCCGCGCATCGTGAAGACGTTGCCGTTGGCGTCCACCAGGTCGGAGCCGACCACGTGGAAGCCGGACGTCTGGGCCTGCGCGGAGGGCAGGAAGAAGGCGGTCGCGGCGGCGACCGTTGCAGCGGTGAGCACCGTGAGGAGCACGCGGCGAAGCGAGCGTGGCCTCCCGGGCGCGGGTGTCGCTGTCATGTCGAAACCTCTCTGGTAGCGACCGCCGCCGGAGACGCACGCGGTGGACACGCCGGCAGGGGCCGTGGCTGATCCCTGACCCAACCTCGACATAGCTAAACATAAATATTCTGATGAGTCAATCTTCTATGTTTCCTCCAGAAACAAAAGACTCTCGAGAGTCTGCAGCCTGACCACTGCAGTGCCTCCTGGTTTGTTCAGATCAGACTCCACATCCTGAAGCCGGATTCGACGTCGAACCACAAACTTCCTGCACCAGCTGGGTACGCGACCTCCGTCGAGGAAAAGATAGTTTCGATCCTTGACAAACTTCGCGAGGGGCTGTCGCGCCGAGCGGGACTATTTCGCTCTCATCTCGTTGCGGCTCAGGCCGCTTGGCGGGTGAAGACTAGGAGGTGCGGGCGCCCAGCGAGGACTCCCACCTGGCGCCCGACCCGGACGCGTCGCCCGGCAGGCCTACTCGGAGCTGCCGTCGCCCAACGGCGAGTACGGCAACGTGCACAACGGCCAAGCGGTCGCCTGGCAGACCATCCAGTCCGAGGCCCAGGCCCGCGGTATCGGCTGGATCGCCTGGTCCTGGAGCGGGGACGGCGTCGGCCTGAGCCAGGTCACCAACCTCAACCCGTCCCAGATGACCCAATGGGGCCAACAGGTCTTCAACAGCCAGTACGGCATCAAGAACACCTCCAGGCCCGCGTCGATCTTCGGGCCGTAGCGGCACGCGGACGCCGACGATCGCTGAACCGAGGTGCCGGGGCCCAGTGCTCCGGCACCTCGATCGTGTTCATTCGGGGCGGGTCAGGCGCAGGACTCGCGCGGTGGGTGCCGGGACATCGGCGGTGAGCCGCAGGACGCCGGCGGCGGCGTCCCAGGTCGCGGTCCACTCGCCGGTCCCGTCGGCGGTGGGGAACAGCGTGTCGCAGCGCAGATCGCTGCCGCGCAGGGCGGGCAGCGGGAGGTCGACGAAGGCAGCGGCACCGGGGAGGCGCCAGGCCGTGACGACGACGGCCTGGTCGGTGTGGAGCGCGAACGCCTGCCAAGGGCCGCGGTGGTCGAGGCCCAGGGGCCAGGAGGGCGTCGCGATCGCGTTGTGCGGCAGGAGTTCCCGGTGCACTGCGACGGCGTCGGCGACGAGTCCGAGCTGCACGTCGTCCATCTTGGCGAGATGCCCGCTGAGGTAGAGGCGTCCGGTGATGCCGGCGACGAGGGTGAACGCGGACTCCTCGGCGCTCATCTCGGGTTGCGCGTAGCCCCAGTGCCCGGCCTGCTCGGGGAGGATCGAAGCGGGGGCCGCCGCGGCGATCGGCGGGTAGAGCAGCGGGTCCTGCTGGTCCGATGTGGATTGCAGGTGGAGGCGGGAGAGCGTGGCGTAGTCGGCGCGCATGCCGCCGGAGGCGCAGTTCTCGACGAGCAGCCCCGGGTGGCGGCCGAGAACGCCGTCGAGCCAGTCCAGGTAGGCGCGGCAGTGTTCGAGGAGTCCCGCGCCGGGGGCGAGGCCGCCGAGGTCGGTGCCGGGCCCGGGCATGATGTTGTAGTCGAGTTTGAAGAAGCCGACGCCCATGGCGACGAGCCGGTCGACGACCGCGTCGAGGTGGGCGCGGGCGGCGGGGTGGCGCAGGTCGAGCTGATGGCGGCCGTGCTCGGTGATCCGCTGTCCGCCGCGCTGGAAGAACGCGTCCTCAGGGAGCGTCTCGGCGAGCGGGGACCGGACGCCGACGACCTCGGGTTCGAGCCAGATGCCGGGGGTCATGCCGAGTTCGCGGATCCGGTCGAGCACCGCTTGGAGGCCGTCGGGGAAGCGGGATCTGCTGGGCTCCCAGGCGCCGACGGCGTCCCACCAGCCTCCGGCGCCGTCGGCGTACCAACCGGCGTCGATGCAGTAGCAGTCGGCGCCGGCGCGGGCCGCGGCCTCCGCGAGCGGGAGGATCTTCGCGGCGGTCGGGTCGCCCATGAGCGTGTTCATGTAGTCGTTGAAGACGACCGGGAGCGATCCGTCGAGCCGGGCGGTGCCGGTGCGGGCGACGAGGGCGCGGCGGTGCGCAGTGAGCGCGGCGAGCGCCGCTCCGACCGGGTCGACGGGGTCGTGGACGACGGCGACGGCCGCGGCTGCGGAGGTGAAGGACTCGCCGGGCGCGAGCGTGGCGGTCCACTGGTGCTCGGCGTCGGCGGGGCCGAGGAGGGCGAGGGACGCCCCGCGGCGGTCTTCGCCGATCTCCCAATGCCAGGCGCCGTTGTGCTCGATCTGGAACGCGAGCCCGTAGCCGCCGCCGCGGCGCACGATCAGCCCTGTGGGAAGGCGCTCGCCGGTGGACCAGGACCCGCGGTTGGTCACGGCCATGCGGGCGCGGTTGAGGTGATGGTGCACGGCGGGGTCCATGCGCGGCAGGCCCACGTCGCGCAGCGGTGCGCGATGCCAGCGGGATTCGGCGACCCAGTCGTTGTCGCCCCAGAGGACGTCGAGCTCGTCGATGTCGTCGCCGCTGTCGGCGAAGGTGCCCAGGACGAGAGAGGTCACCGCCTGGACGGTCACCGGTTCCGCGCCGGCGCGCAGGATCGTCCAGGCGCGCACGGCCCGCCGCGAAGGGCTGAGCACACTGGTGGCGCGCAGGCCGGTGACCGGGTCGCTCTGGTGCACGTGCAGATCGCCGTCGACGAGTTCGTGTCCGGTGTAACGCAACCGGGCCCCGACGGCGGTGGCGGTGTAGCGGTGGCTGCCGGGGAAGCGGCCGTGCCCGAGCGCCTGGATCTCGACGAGCGGCGTGGCCGGAGCGACGGCCGTGTCGCGAAGGTCGGGCGGCCCGGCCGGGCCCGTGGCGGGTGCGAGCGCGACCAGGCCGACGGGGGCGTCGGGGCCGGTGGCGAACTCGAGTTCGTAGTCTTCAGTGGACCATTGCAGGATCATTGCGTCTCCTCGAAGGCGCCGCCCAGGTCCTCATCGGACCGGGGCGGCGCCGTGGTTCGCGGGTCAGAGCAGGTCGTTGGCGCAGCGCAGGGTCGCGGCGACGGCGCCCGGGTCGCCGGCCGGCGAATGGACGCGGATCGTCGCGCTCTCGCCGGCGCGCAGGGTGATCATGCCCTGCTCGGCGGCGGCGCCCGGATCGGCGATGTCGGCGTGGCAGCACACGTCACGGGCGAGCGAGGTCGCGGTGAGGTGCAGCAGAACGGCGTCGCCGTCGCGTTCGGCCTCGACGCGCAGCGGCGCGGAGTCGAGGCGCTGGTCCACGACTTCGGCGCCGTAGTGGTACGCGGGCGCGAAGCCCTCGCCGTCGGAGACGGCCGCGATGAGTTCGGCCGCGGCGTCGCCGAACGCGGCGATCTCCTCGGGGACCGTGACCTGCGCTGCCCCGCGGGCGGGGACGGCCACGGTCAGCGAGGCTTTGGCGAGCACGGTCCCGTCGAAGGACTCGCGGGTGAGGGCGAACGCGCCCTCGAAGTCCTCCCCGGTGTCGTTGACCAGGACCAGCGCGAGCGTGTCGGATTCGGGTTCGATGCCCTCCCAGGCGTTCGCGCGGGCGGCCTCGGAGGGACGGGGCTGGATCGTGGCCAGGCGCGGCGCGTAAGCGTCGCGCAGGGCGTGCCACAAGGGTTTGCGGTGCTCCGCGAAGTCCACTGCGGCCCAGGAGACCACGGGCCAGTTGTCGTTGAGCTGCCACAGGACCGTGCCGGTGTTGTGCGGAGTGAGCGAGCGGAAGTGCTCGACGCCGAACCGGATCGCGTGCGCCTGGTTCAACTGGGTGGTCCAGTGCCAGTCCTCGATGGACTGCGGCTCGGGCAGGTGGCCCTGGCGGCCGCGTTCGAGCTTGGCATTGCCGAGGTTGGCCTTCTGGTGCACGAGCATCTCCGGCCCGAAGGGGTCGAGCGGCTCGTCGTGCACGACCGCGGCGAGGGTCGACCACGCGGGCGGGGCCTGGAAACCGAATTCGGCGACGAACCGCGGCTTGTACTTCGCGTACACGGTGTAGTCCTCGCGGTTCCACACGTCCCAGATGTGCATGGTGCCGAAACGCTGGTCGTTCGGGTCCCGATAGTCGCCGAAGGAGTAAGGGCTCGAAGGAGAGTAAGGACGGGTCGGGTCGACCTCGGCGAGGACGCGCGGGAGGAGGTCCCGGTAGTAGGCGTCGCCCCAGCCGCGGCCTTCGAGGCGGTGGGCCCAACCCCAGTCCACAGAGGCCGTGGTGTTCTCGTTGTTGCCGTTCCACAAGACGAGGGATGGGTGCGGGCTGAGCCGGGTGACGTTCTCGCGGACCTCGGCCTCGATCTCGGATCGCAGCGGTTCGTCCTCGCCGTATGCGGCGCAAGCGAACGGGAAGTCCTGCCACATCAGCAGGCCGTGCTCGTCGGCGAGGTCGTAGAGGTCGTCCGACTCGTAGATCCCACCGCCCCACACGCGCAACAGGTTCACGTTGGCGTCCAAGGCGTCCTGCACGCGGCGCGCGTACCGGTCGGGGCCGATCTCGGTCAGGAACGCGTGGTCGGGGATCCAGTTGACGCCGCGGATCAGGACACGCTCGCCGTTGACCTTCAACAGGAACGGCGCGCCCGCCGGATCCGGCTCGGTGTCGAGCTCGACGGTGCGGAAACCGACCCGGCCGGTCCAGTCGGGCTCGCGGCCGTCGGCGGCGACCGCGACACGGTAGAGCGGCTGGTCGCCGTATCCGATCGGCCACCAGCGCCGCACGTTCGGCACGGTCGCGGTGACGACGGCCGAGGTCGCGCCGGAAGCGACGGTCCCGGCGGCGCGCACCTCCGCACCGTCGGGGCCGGTCACGGTGACGGCGAGGTCGACCGGCGCGTCCCCTTGAGCGCGTTCGACATCGACATGGACGGAAAGGAGGCCGTCGTGTCCGTCGGGGCGGGCCGCCACGTCGACGAGCGGCCGGACGGCGGCCACGCGCGTCCCCGACCAGGAGTCGAGCCCGATCGGCTTCCAGATCCCGGCCCCCGCCACGTCGATGCCCCAGTCCCAACCGAAGGAGCACGCCATCTTGCGCAGCTGGTTGTACTCGTGGTGGTTGACGTGCGGCAGCGCGCCGTCCCGCTCGGCCCGCGCGTCCGACTCCGGGACCGGAGCGGCGAAGACGACCTCGAGCGTGTTCGCGCCTTCGCGCAGCAGCTCGCGCACGTCCCAGCGGTAGGAGCGGTGCATGTTCTCGGTGCGCCCGACCTCGGCGCCGTTGAGCGACACGGTCGCGACGGTGTCGAGGCCGAGGGCGACCAGGTCGTGGCGGTCCGATCCGTCTGCGCTCCAGTCGAACTCGGTGGTGAACCGCCAGGCGGTGTCGCCGATCCACTGCTGCGCGGCCTCGTTGTCGCCGTCGAACGGGTCGGCGATCAGGCCCGCCCGCAGCAGGTCGAGGTGCGCCTCCCCGGGGACCGCGGCCGGGATGCCGGCGGCCAGCGCATCCGACAGGGCGTGCGGTGCGATCTCGGGGAAGGCGGCGGTGGACAGGGTCCAGCCCTCGTGGAGTGCGCGGAACGTGTGCGGGGGATTGGTCATGATGGATCCTCTAGGTCGTTGACTGGTCGGGTCCGACGGGTTGTGCTGGGGCCCTTATGGATGGGGCGTCTCGCGCAGGACGCGGACGCCGCCTGCGGGAACGGTGACCGCCGGTCCGGCGTCAGCGGGATAGTCGGTGCCGGTGAGCAGGTCCCGCCCGGCGGCGGCGACCGTCTGGTCGGCGTCGGTGTGGTTGAGCAGGAACAGGTACGAGCGGCCCTCGCCCACACGGCGCACGGCTTCGACGCCCGGCGGGGCGACCAGTGCCGGTTCAAGGCCGGCGGTTTCGGCGAGGAGCCCTGCGATGCGGTCGATGGACTCGGGCGGAAGGTGGGCCGCGACGTACCAGGCCGTGCCGTCGCCGACGGCGTTGCGAGTGACGGCCGGGCCGCCTGCGAGGGAGGTCGAGGTGTAGGAGACCACGGCCTCGGCGGTCTCGAGGACGACGCGTTCGGTCCATTCCGTCGCGGCGGCGCCGTCGTCGAGAGTGGCGCTCTCGCCGATTTGGAGCGGGTAGTACTCGTCGGTCCACGCGCCGAGCACCTCTCGGAACGCACCGGGGAAGCCGCCCGGGATCACCCGGTTGTCCTCGTCGCAGACTCCGGAGAGGTAGGTGACCACGAGGGTCCCGCCGCGTTCGGGGACGGCGCGGAGCCGGGCGGCCACCGGTTCGGCGACCGCGAGCATCGTGGGGACGACGACCAGGTCGTAGTCGTCGAAGTCGGCCGTCGGCGGGACGACGTCGCACAGGACGTGGCGATCCCACAGGGCTCGGTGCCACTCGCGCAGTTCGCGCCCGTAGGACAGGGCGCGGTGCGGCTTGAGTCCGTGCCTGAGCGCCCATCCGGCCGGGTCGTCGGCGACGATCGCGGCACGGGCCGGTTCGACCTGTGTCCCTTGTACTTCGGCGAGGGCCTTCAGGTGTCGTCCGAGTTCGAGCACCTCCCGCCAGACCCGGGAGCGGGTGCCGCTGTGCGGGACCATCGCCGAGTGGAACTGCTCGGCGCCGGTGCGGGAGGCCCTCCACTGGAAGAACATCGCGCCGTCCGAACCGCGGGCGACATGCCCGAGGGAGTGCCGGACGATCTCGCCGGGATCCTTGGCGCGGTTGCGCTGCTGCCAGCTCGGCGAGCCGGTGGAGCTCTCCATGAGCAGCCACGGGCGCCGATCGGGGAACAGGCCGCGCATGCGGTCGGCGGCGAAGGCCAGCTCCTGCTCGCGGCACCGGTCGTCCACGAGGGTGTAGTGGTCGTTGGCGGCGATCGCGGTGTGCGGGGCCCAGGTCGCGTAGTCCACGACCTGCGCCCCGGGGCCGACCATGAGGTTGGTGGTGATCGGCGCGTCCGAGTGGCGCTCGACGACCTCCTTCTCGGCCAGGTATTGCGAGAGCAGCGCGTCCGAGGAGTACCGCTCGTAGTCGAGGTACAGGCCGGGGTTCGGTGCGCCGTGGCGGCCGCGCGGCGGAAGGATCTGCTCCCATTCGCCGAAGCGGTGTCCCCATTGGTCGGTTCCCCAGGCGGCGTTCACCGCCTCGATGGTGCCGTGGCGTCGGCGCAGCCAGTCGCGGAACGCCTCGGCGGAGAGATCGCAGTAGCAGCGGGCGTTCCCGCCGCCGAACTCGTTCCCGATGTGCCACAGGCGGACCGCCGGGTGGCGGCCGTAGCGCTGCGCCAGCGCCTCCACGTGGCGCAGCGCGTAGCCGCGGAACACCGGGGAGGCCGGGCACCAGGCGAGGCGTCCGCCCGCCGGTTCGCGGAAGCCGTCGGCGAGGACGGGCGCGATTTCGGGGTGGGCGGTCAGGAGCCAGCTGGGCGGGGCGGCGGTCGGGGTGGCGAGGTCGACGCCGATGCCGCCGCGGTGCAGCAGTTCGATCGCGTCGTCGAGCCAGGTCCAGTCGCGGACGCCGTCGGCGGTTTCGACCGTGCCCCAGGCGAAGATGCCGAGCGAGACGAGGTTGACGCCCGCTTCGCGCATGAGGCGCACGTCCTCGTCCCAGACGTCGCGGGGCCACTGCTCGGGGTTGTAGTCGCCGCCGAAGACCAGGCCGTCGGCGAGGTGCACGGGCGGCTGCGGGTCCGGGACCGGCACGTTCGCGTGGACCGCGTCCCGGGGGTCGCCGCTGTGCCAGGGATTTGCATAGTTCACTGTGGTTCGACTCCTCATCAGGGGCGGGCGCGCGCGCCTCAGCCCTTCGGTTCGATCCGTTTGAGGATCTCGGCGGCGTCCAAGGCCGACCAGTTCGCCGGGAACGCGTAAAGGTCGTCCTCGGAAGGCCAGCCGGAGAATTCGGCGGTGTTCCAGACGCTGCTGGTGCCGCCGGTGAGGACGGGGATGTAAGGCATGTCGCGGATGATCGCCTCCTGGATCGCCTCGAAGTAGGGCCGGCGCGAGGTGACATCGTCGAGTGGCAGGTTGGTGAGCTCGTCGAGCGCCTCGTCCACGTCCGGGTCGGCATAGCGCGAGTAGTTGTTGCCGGCGCTCTCCCCCACCGGGGCGCCGGAGGCGGAGTCGAAGAAGTAGCTGTAGAGGTAGTACGGGTCGGAGGCCGGCCCCTGCCCGAGGGAGTCGATGACGAGCTGGAAGTTGCCCGAGACCTTCTTCTCGGTCCACTCGTTCCAGGAGGACTGGGCGGCGACCAGTTCGATGCCGGCGTCCGCGGCCTGGGAGATCATGATGTCGATGGCGGTGATGTAGTCGGTCCAGCCGGTCACGACCTCGACGGTGAGCGAGAGGCGCTCGCCGTCCTTGGCGTAGATCCCGTCCTCGCCGAGGGTCCAGCCGGCCTCCTCGAGGATTTGCGCGGCGGTGTCGGGCTGCGAGCCCGTCGGGGCGCTCAGCTCTTCGACTGCGGAGGTGAGGTACAGGTCCTGGCTCGGCGAGAGGGTGAACGCCGGGGAGATCTCGTTCGCGGTCTCCATGAACGCCAGCGAGTTGAGCTGGTCGCGGTTGATCGCGTAGTAGAGGGCGTGGCGGACCGCGGGGTCGGTCTGCGGGCCGGTGCTGCCGAGCTCGGGGTTGGACGAGGCGGCGAGCACGATCTGGTTCGCCCACTGGGTGAACGCGTCGTAGTTCGGGAAGTTCTGGCGGGTGTTCTGGATTTCCGGGATCGGGCCGGTGAACCAGTCGATGGTGCCCGCCGCGATGCCGTCGGCTCCGGCCTGGTTGCCCGAGAGCGCGTCGTAGCGGACCTGCTTGACCTTCGGTTCGCCGTCCCAGTAGTCGGGGTTCGCCTCGAGCGTGTAGGACTGGGGCTTGAACTCCTTGAGCTTGAACGCCCCGGTGCCGATCGGCTGCTCGATGACGTCCTCGACGGGGTTGACGTCCTGCCAAAGGTGCTGGGGAACGATCGCGGTGTTCATCAGGTCCGGGCCCTTGACGAAGGCGGGCGCCTCGAACGTGAAGACGACGTGGGTGTCGTCCTGCGCGGCGACGACGCCCTCCCAACCGGAACCGTTGAGGGACGGGTTCGCCTTGAGCAGGTCGAAGGTGAAGACCACGTCGTCGGCGGTGAACGCCTCGCCGTCGCTCCACTTGACGCCCTCGCGGAGGGTCACCGACAGGACGGTGCCGTCCTCGTTCCAGGACTGCTCGGTGCCGAGGAGCGGCACGGGATCCGAGGCCTGGGCCTTGTTGAAGAAGAAGAGGGTCTCGTAGATGTTCCCGAGCCCGCCGATGCGGGAGGGCGAGAAGGGGTTGAAGTTGATCTGGTAGTCGCCGGCCTGGCCGGTGTAGACGACCAGCGTCGTGCCGCCGCCGCCGTTGGAACCGGTGCAGGCCGCGAGGGAGGCGCCGAGCGCCGTGGTGCCCATGAGGGTGAGCGCGGTGCGGCGCCGCATGCCGTTGCGGAAAGACATCTTCGTCCTTTCGGATCCGGGGGCGCCTTCGCCCCGCGGAACGGGAGGGGTGACGTCCGCTCGAACGTCGGAAGCAATTATTAACCTGCTAAATTTAGACTGTCAAGAATTGATCCGATGAAACTTCCGGGAGCCGCCGCACGATGCCCCCGCGACGCGGCCGCGAACGAGCGTGCCTCGCAATTGCGAGAAAACGGGGCGAAGCCGATCCAGTACAGTGGCCCCAGCCGCTCACCACTCACAGAGAATCCACTCAGGAGGCCGCCTTGCGATCGTTCGGGGCCGACACGCGCATGCCGACCCTGGCCGCGGTCCTGGACCTCATCCGCGCGCACGGCGCCATGAGCCGCGTCGAGCTGGCCGAGGCCACCGGCCTCACCGCGGCGACCATGACGCACGCCGTCCGCAAGCTCATCGGACTCGGGCTGGTCCACGAGGTCGGCACCGTCCCTTCGAACCAGGGCAGTCCCCGGCGACTCCTCGGGATCCGATCAGACGCCCGCTACATGGTCGGCATCCAATTCGACACCCACGCGGGCATCGGCGTGGTGGTGGACGTCGCCGGCAGTGTCGTGGCGCAACGGGACCTGCCCGCCCCCGGCAGGCGCGCCCCTGAGGCCGTGATCGCCGACATCGCGGAGACGGTGCGCCTCCTGCTCGAAGACGCCGCGGTGCCGCGCGAGCGAGTGCTCGGAATCGGCCTGGCCACCTACGGACCGCAGGACCGCAAGGCCGGCATCCTGCTCACCCCGCAGCCGACCCCCGAGTGGCAGGGCCACCCGCTCGCGGCGTCGCTGTCCGAGGCCACCGGATTCCCTGTGGCCGTGGAGAACGACGCCACCGCGGCGGGCATCGGCATCCAGACGCTCGGCGGTTCGGCCTCGAGCTTCGCCGTCGTCTACATGTCAGGCGGCATCGGCGCCGGCCTCATCCTCGACGGGCACCCCTACCGGGGGGCGACCTCGAACGGCCTCGAACTCGGCCACATCTCCGTCGACGCCTTCGGGCCGCCATGCGACTGCGGCAACCGCGGCTGCCTCGACAGGGTGGCCGGGCCGACCTCGATCGTGGCGCAGGCCCTCGATCACCCGGCGCTCGCCGAACGCATCGAACGCGGCGCCGACCCGCTCACCGCGTTCCTTTCCATCGCCCAAGCCGCCCTCGACGGCGACCGGGCCGCCGCCGACCTCATCGACACCTCCACCCAGCGGCTCGCCGTCGCGACCGTCACGCTCGTGAACCTGTTCGACATCGGCCGGGTCGTCCTCGCCGGTCGGGCGTTCACCGACATCGGACCGGTCTACCGAGACGCCCTCCAGACCATGCTCGATGCAGCGGTCTTCATGCGCCGCGTCCACACCGTCCAGGTCGAACTCGCCCCTGACGTCGCACAGGCCCCGGCCGTCGGAGCCGCGACCGTCGTCCTGCGAAACCTCCTCGAATCCCCCGAAGCCGCCTGAAAACCGCAGGCCCACGCCGGTCTCGACCCCGTCGGGGCCGAGACCGGGTGGCCTGTCGGGGCCACCCGGTCGTCTGGTTCGCCTATGTGGTTGTGGTGTGGGGTGGGTTTAGGTGAGGTTCCATCGTTGGTTGGTGCCGCCGTGGCAGGTCCAGAGTTGGACGAGGGCGCCGTTGGCGGTGGAGGCGCCGGCGATGTCGAGGCACAGTCCTGACTGGGCGTTGGTGATGGTGCCGTTCGAGTTCAGGTTCCAGCGTTGGTTCGCTCCGCCGTGGCACGACCAGATGATCGCGGCCGTGCCGTTCGCGGTCCCACCACCCGAGGCGTCCAGACACTTCCTCGTCCCGCCGGAGTAGACGCTCAACTCACCCGCACCGGTATGCGTCCATTGCTGGTTCGCTCCGGTCCAGCAGTCGTAGATCTGCACCTGCGTGCCGTTCGTCGTCGACTGATTCGGCACATCCAAACACCGACTCGACGCCGTGGACGTCAGGTGACCGCCTTCGCCACCGCCGGGGGTGCCGTTGTTCAGCGCGGCGAGCACGGAGTGGTAGGCCTGCTTCTTCTGGTAGTTGCCGTCGAAGAGCAGCGGGTTGTCGTCGCGCCACGAGTACTTGTCGGTGATGCCCCAGACGGTGATACCGGTGCAGCGGGCGACGGCCATGCAGGCCTTGGTGATGGTCTCGAAGGTGGCCGCCTGGCCGGAGCCCTGGCCGACGTCGAGCTCGGTGATCTCCACGTCCACGCCGAGGTCGGCGAAGCGCTGGAGGTTGGCCTGGTAGCTGCTCAGGTTCTCGTTGGAGGCGACGTGGGACTGGAAGCCGACGCAGTCGATCGGGACGCCGCGGGCCTTGAAGTCGCGGACCATGTTGTAGATCGCGGTGCTCTTGGAGTTGATGGCGTCGGTGCCGTAGTCGTTGTAGCAGAGTCTGGCGTTCGGGTCGGCGGCGTCGGCGGCACGGAAGGCCTCCTCGATCCAGCCGTTGCCCAGCTGCTGCTGGAGGTTCGACTGGCGGCGCGAGCCGTCCCACTCGAACGCCTCGTTCACCACGTCCCAGGCGAAGACGTCGCCCTCGTAGTGGTTGGCGACGCCGGCGATGTGGTTGAGCATGGCGTTGCGCAGGTTCTGCCCGGTCAGGCCCTGCGCCCAGCCGGGCTGCTGGGCATGCCAGACGAGGGTGTGGCCGCGGACCTTCATGCCGCGGGCCTGCGCCCAGTTGACGAGCTGGTCGCCCCCGGAGAAGTTGAACTGACCCGGGTTCGGCTCGGTCGCGTCCCACTTCATGGCGTTCTCGGCCACGACCGAGTTGAACTCGGCCGCAAGGGTATTGGCGTACCCGGACTCGCTCAGGTACTGCGTGGAGACGGCGGCCCCGAAATAGCGGCCGCTCTCGGCCGCCGAAGCGCCGAGGGTGGTCCCGGCCTGGGCGCTGCCGGCGAAGACGAGCGCGCCGGCCGCCGCGGCCAAGCTTGCGGTCGCGACGGTGGCGAGCGCCGACCAGACGCGATGCCGTCGTCTGCGTGAACTGTTGGTCATGGTGCTTCCTTTGTTCTCGGGGTCATGGGTCATCGAAGGGTCCATTGCTGGTTGGAGCCGCCGTTGCACGTCCAGAGGTGGACGGGCGTGCCGTTGGCGGTTGCGGCCCCGGAGACGTCGAGGCACAGCCCCGACGCGGCATTGGTGATGGTGCCGTTGGCGTTGCGGTTCCATCGCTGGTTGGTGCCGCCGTGGCAGGTCCAGATGATGGCCTGGGTGCCGTTGGACGTGCCGCCGTTCGAAGCGTCGAGGCACTTCCGGTTCCCACCGGAATAGACCGCGAGCTCACCTGCGGCGGTGGCGGTCCACTGCTGGTTCGCGCCGCTCCAGCAGTCGTAGATCTGCACCTGGGTGCCGTTCGTCGTGGACTGGCTCGGCACGTCGAGGCACCGGTTCGACGCGACCGAGCGCAGCGCGCCGGAGTCGTCGCCGCCGCCTTGGCCGCCGGGGGTCAGGGTGATGGTGTAGGCGTCATGGGCCTGCTGGAAGTTCAGCGGCACCGTGATGGATCCGCCGGCGGCGCTCATGTCCTGTTCGAACACGACCTGCGGCGCGCCGAGCGGCGCCTGCTCGGGGATCCGCTCGACCTTGACGTGGACGTTGCCGTCGCTGACGAGCCACGGCGTCGCCGACAGGCCGTCATAGGTGACCGAGGCCGATCCCGTGCGCCCGTTGATGTCGCCGATGACGGTCACGGCGCGTTGCGCGGCGCTGTCCTTGGCCGCGGAGATCGCGGTACCGCCCACCTGCCCGGAGGTGTCGACCAGTGTCCCGGTCATGTCCGCGTAGGCGCGCATCACCCACCACAGGCCGGTCGGCTGCCAGCCGCTCGCGGTCTGGGTCAGGATGCCGGTCAGGTTGGGCGTCAGGCAGCAGAACCAGTTGCCGCGCAGGGCGTTCGTGTAGTCCGACTGGGCGAAGCGGGCGAGATACCAGGCGAGGACGTTGGCCTCTTGCATGTTCGCGGGCTGGTACTCGTTGGCCGACATCGGCAGCTCGGGAATGCCGTTGGCGGCCAGGGCCTCGAGCGTGTCCTCCCCGACCTCGACGGGGTCGTCGATCACGCCGAGGGTGTGGTTGGCGATCCAGTCGGGCAGCGTGTCGGCGGCCTTGGTGTGCGCCAGCCAGGTCTGCCACTGCTCGGGGCGGCGCTCCGGGGTGTAGGCGAACGACGGGCCGAGGATGACCGCGTCGGGGTCGGTGCGCCGGATCTCGCGGACCGCGGTGTCCCACATCTGGAAGTACTGCTCGCTGTTGACGCCCCTCGTCCAGAAGATGTCGATGTCGGGCTCGTTCCAGATGTCGTAGGACATCGGGAGGCCCTCGTCCCGGAGCGCTGCCACCACCGTGCGGACAAAGGTGGCCCAGTTCGAGCAGTCGTTGTTGTCGCACGGGTACATCGTGTTCGCGGGCTGGCCCCCGTACGCGCCGTACATGTCGCTCAAGATGGCCTGGTACTGCGCCCCATAGGGTTCCGCGGTGAAGCGCTCGGCCTGGTCGATGATCGAGTCGACGATGGTCTGCGTGGCGGGGCCGTACCGGTAGCCGTCCTCGATCCAGCCCCGCGTCATGTGTCCGCCGGCCCGGAAGGAGTTCATCTTGAGGGGTTCGAGCAGCGCGTCCGACGGCTGCGTGCCGTCGCCGGTGACGCCGTAGAGGAATCCGAGTCCGACCCCTGTGGACGGGCCGGCGTCCGAGGCCAGGTCCACACGCATCGAGACCTGCGCCCGGCTCTCGCCGGGGGTCACGATGAGGACGGCAAGCACCAGTGCGAGGGCGACACCGATCGTCATCGCGGCACGGCTACGCCATGTTAGCGCTCCCATATTCATGCTGCTCCCTGTGGGTTCGGTACTCGACGGACGGCGCGGCCGGCGATGCCGGGCCTGCGGCTCGCGCCCTACTCCAGAATCGGCGAAAGTTTCCGGATGTGAGCGGAAACTTTCGCACTTCGAACTATAGATATAGTTCGATACCTCGTCAAGTAGGACGGTGGGCGGGTCCTGACTCGACGACGAGATCGGACATTGAAACGTTACGATCGCTCAATGACTTCGGCCGACGAAAGCGTTTCCCCCGACGCCGACCAGGGGGACGGGCCGCTGACCATCGCGCAGATCGCCGAGCATGCGGGCGTCTCGATCGCGACGGTCTCCAAGGTGGTCAACGGACGGGACAACGTCGCCCCGGAGACCCGGGAGCTGATCGAGGGGCTCATCCGACGCTACGGCTACCGGCGCCAGAAACGCCCGGTCAAGGCGGCGCCGCTGGTGGACGTCGTCTTCCACGAGCTGCGGGGCCTGTACGGAATCGAGATCATCAACGGCGTCGAGACCGTGGCGCGGCGCCACCGCCTCCGGGTGGTCGTCTCCGAGCTCGGGGGCAGCCGCACGCCCGGACGCGGCTGGGTCGAGGACGTGCTCACCACCCGACCCACCGGTGTCATCGCGGTGTTCGCCGATCTCACCGCCGACCAGCACCAGCAGTTCCGCAGTCGCGGCATCCCACTCGTGTTCGTCGATCCGGCCGACGAACCGGAGCCCGGGTCGGCGTCGGTGGGGGCCGGCAACTGGAGCGGCGGACTCACGGCCGCACGTCACCTGCTGCGGCTCGGCCATCGCCGCATCGCGGTGATCACCGGACCCGAGCACCTCCTTTCGGCCCGGGCACGGCTCGACGGCTACCGGGCCGCGCTGGACCTGGCCGGGGTGCCGGTCGACCCGGCATTGGTGCGCATCGGCGACTACCAGATCGTCGACGGGCTGCGCCACACCCGCGAGCTGCTGCGACTGAGCGACCCGCCGACCGCGATCGTCGCCGGCAACGACGGCGAGGCCCTGGGCGTGTACCAAGCCGCGGCCGAAGCCGGCCTGCGCATCCCGGACGACCTGAGCGTGGTCGGCTACGACGACCTGCCCATGGCCGAGTGGAGCATCCCCCCGCTGACCACCGTCCGCCAGCCGCTGTGCGAGATGGCCTCGGCCGCAACCGAAATGCTCCTCGCCCTCGCTCAAGGCGAACCGCTCCCCCGACAGCGCGTCGAACTCGCCACCGAACTCATCGTGCGCGGCAGCACCGCCCCGCCGCAGCGCCCGTAGGTGCGCCCAGACGATCTGGGGAGGGCGGGCCCATCATATCGACCTATTTACATGTAACGAATCTGTTGGCTATCCTGTGTGTACTTCACTATTTTCGGCATGAACGCCGAAACTTTCAGAGCCCCTGCTGTGGTTAGCGATAACAACACAGTGGCCATGATGAGAGAGGCAACCCATGAGACGACCAACTCGATGGCGATCCCGGATCACGTCGCTGGCGGTGACACTGGTGGCGGCCGTTGCCGCGGGCACCTTGAGCGTCGCAGCCGACCCGTCGCCCGCCCCGGCACAGGCCGACCCGCTGCCCTCCCCCTTCCAATGGAGTTCGACGGGTGCGCTGGTCGCCCCGCAGCAGACCGCTCCAGGTCGGACACTGGTGTCGGTCAAGGACCCCTCGGTGGTCAAGGAAGACGGCAAGTACTACGTGTACGCCACCACCGCCGACACGAACGGCGGCTGGTCCCTGACCTCCTTCGGCGGGTTCACCGACTGGTCCCAGGCCGGACAGGCACCGCAGTACCACCTGTCCCAGACCCCGATCGGCGGAGGCTACCGCGCCGCCCCGCAGGTGTTCTACTTCGAACCCGACAACCAGTGGTACCTGCTCTACCAGACGGGCCTGCCCTCGTTCTCCACCCTCAGCCACCCTTCGCAGCCGCAGAGCGCCTCGGCGCCCAAGAACTTCATGAACAACCACGGCATCGCCGACGCCGGCTCGTCGTACATCCTCGACTACTGGGTCGCCTGCGACGAGGTGAACTGCTACCTGTACTTCAACAACGACAAGCAGAAGTTCTACCGGGCCCAGACCACGGTGGCGGAGTTCCCGAACGGCTTCGGCGACGTCGAGCTGTTCATGGAGGCCCCGAACCAGAGCCTGTTCGAGGCCACGAACGTCTACAAGGTCGGCGACACCGGCCAGTACCTGCTCGTCGTCGAGGGCATCGGCTCGAACGGCGTCCGCTACTTCCGGTCCTGGACCTCCAACCGGCTCGACGCGAACTTCGGGGAGTGGACCCCGTTGGCCGACACCCAGTCCAACCCGTTCGCAGGCAGTGCCAACGTCTCCTTCCCCGGTGGGACCTGGACCGCCGACATCAGCCACGGCGAGATGGTCCGGGTCGACGGCAACCAGACCATGGAGATCAACCCCTGCAGCATGCAGTACCTCTACCAGGGCAGAAACCCGAACTCGGGCGGCGACTACTCCCAGCTGCCCTACCGCCTCGGACTCCTCACCAACACCAACCCCACCCCCGACTGCGGCGAACCCGGCGGCGGGGGCGGTGACTCGGGCCAGGTGCGCAGCACCGGAGCGAGTCGGTGTTTGGATGTGCCGAATCAGTCGACGACGAACGGCACGCAGGTGCAGATCTACGACTGCTGGACCGGAGCGAACCAGCAATGGACGCATACCGGTGCGGGTGAGTTGAGCGTCTACTCCGGCGGGACGAGGAAGTGTCTGGACGCCTCGGGTGGTGGGACCGCGAACGGCACGGCCGCGATCATCTGGTCGTGCCACGGCGGAGCGAACCAACGCTGGAACCTGAACTCGAACGGCACCATCACCAACGCCCAGTCAGGACTGTGCCTCGACATCGCCGGCGCCTCCACCGCCAACGGCGCCCTCGTCCAACTCTGGACCTGCCACGGCGGCACCAACCAACGATGGAACCTCACCTAAACCCACCCCACACCACATAAGGGCGGCGGACGCGGGCCGAGGCCCGCGTCCGCCTTGAGGAAGGAGGGTCACGCGGCGTTCAGGGCGTCGAGCACGGCCTGGTACGCCTCCTTCTTCTGGTAGTTCCCGTCGAAGAGCAGCGGGGTCTCGTCGCCCCGCCACGAGTACTTGTCGGTGATGCCCCAGACGGTGATCCCGGTGCAGCGGTCGACGTTCAAGCACGCTTCGGTGACGGTGCGGTACACGTTCGCCTGAGCCGAGCCGGAGCCGCCGACGTCGAGCTCGGTGATCTCCACGTCCACGCCGAGATCGGCGAAGCGCTGCAGGTTCTCCTGGTAGGAGCTGAGGTCCGAATCGGAACCCAGGTGGGTCTGGAAGCCGACGCAGTCGATCGGCACGCCGCGGGCCTGGAAGTCGACCACCATGTCGTAGATCGCGGTGCTCTTGGCGTTGACCCCGTCGGTGCCGTAGTCGTTGTAGCAGAGCTTCGCGTCGGGGTCGGCCGCGTCGGCGGCGCGGAAGGCGTCCTCGATCCAGGCGTCCCCCAACTGGGTCTGCAGGTTCGACTGACGGCGGCTGCCGTCCCATTCGAAGGCCTCGTTCACCACGTCCCAGGAGGAGATCTCGCCCTGGTAGTGGCCCGCGACGCCCGCGATGTGGTCCGTCATGGCGTCGTGCAGGCCCTGACCGGTGAGCCCCTGCACCCATGAAGGCTGCTGGGCGTGCCAGACGAGCGTGTGGCCGCGCACCGCCATGTCGTGTTCCTGCGCGTAGTCGACGAGCTGATCGCCGCCGGTGAACGTGAACTGGCCCTTCGAGGGCTCGGTGGCGTCCCACTTCATGGCGTTCTCGGCCACGATGCTGTTGAACTCGGCGTTCAACGTGGAGGCGTAGCCCTCCTCGCCGAGGAAGTTCGGCGCGATGGCGGCGCCGAAGTATCGGCCGTTCTCGGCCGCCGAGGCGCCGAGCGTCTCCGCTGCGGAAGCGCTGCCGGCGAACATCATCGCGCCGGTCGCGGCCAGGCCTGCGGCCGCGGTGGCGGCCACGGCCCCGATGATGCGGCGACGGACGCGTCGTACTGAACTGTCGGTCATGATCTTCCCTTCGAAGTGATTCAGCCGCTGATGGCGAGGTCGGCGTCCCAGACGAGGCCCGGGGCTGCGGCGTCCTGCGCGAGGCGGTCGCGGGCGGCGGTGTCGCCGTAGAGACTCCATCGCATCCAGTCCACATAGGTGGCTACGGTCGCGGCGTGGTTGGCGTCGCTCCAGATGTACTCGTCATGGCCGATGCCGAGGTGCGTCAGGAACGCCTTCGGCGCCGGCAGCTCGTCGTAGGCCTGGCGCGCCAGACCGTACTGGCAGATCGGGTCCTGGTCGCCGTGGACGAACAGGACGTTGGCCGAGACGGCGCCGGCCGGGTTCCCCATGTCCACGCAGGCGAACGGGACCGCCGCGGCGATCCGGTCGTCCGGCCAGGCGGTCAGCAGCCCATGGGTCGTCATGCCGCCCAAGGAGTGCCCGGCCACGCCCACCCCCGCGTCGACGTCGATGCGCCCGGCGAACGGGTCGCCCGAGGCGTCGTTCAGCGCGAGGGTCTGCGTGATGACCTCGGAGACGTCCTTCGACTGGTTGCCGTTGTAGACGTCGTCGATATTGCCCTCGGTACCGGTCGAGGTGGTGGGGAAGACCGGGGCGGGCACGATGAAGCCGGCCGCGGCCAGCGGGCGCACGAGCGGCGCGTAGCTCTCGGGGTTGCCGCCGAGGCCGTGGCTGAACTCGCAGACCGGGAAGACGCCGTCGGCGATCGGCGCGTCCCGCACCGGCTCGCCGCCCGGGTTGCCGGTCGCGGGGTAGAAGATGCGGGTGGTCAGGCGCCGGTCGCCGCGGCTCCAGGCGAACTCGCGCACACCGATCGCGAACGGATCGGTCGGCGCGTCCTGGAAGGGCGCGAAGTCCTGTCCGGACAGCGGTTCGCCCAGGGCCTGGTTGGCGCCCAGCGCGAATGCGCCCGCTCCGGCGGCTCCGGCGAGACCGAGGCCCAGGATGGTGCGTCGTTGCATTGGCATGATCGGGTTCCTTAACAGCTGGGGTTGCTCTGGGTCGCGAGGCCGAGCCGGTACGGCAGCTGCGAGTAGTCGCCGCCCGAGTTCGGATCGCGGCCCTGGTAGAGCAGCTGGAGGTTGCACGGGTCGATGGTCATCGTCTGGTCGTTTCCGGACCGGAGGAGTTCACCGTGGCTGATGTCCCTGGTCCAGGCGCCGTCCGGGAAGGACACATTGGCGGGTCCGGCGAACGGGTCGTCCTGGGTGTCCGCGAGAGGCTGCCATTCGCCGGTGAGCCCTTGGGAGGTGAACGAGCGGTAGTACCGGCTGCCGTCGGAGGCGATGGCCTCCATGAGCAGCAGGTAGGTGTCGGTGTCGCCGACGCGGTAGACCGCTTCGCCCTCGAACAGGTCGAACTTGTCGTCCTGCAGCACGATCTGGGTGTTGTCGAACCCGTTCGGGAACTCGCCGATCGTGGTCTCGGCCCGGTACAGATGGCCGTTGTCGTCCGAGGAGAACAGGTAGCACATGGAGTCGTCGCAGATGACCCAGTAGTCGAGCCAGTTGCCGTCGCCCATGTTGTCCTCGACGATGTCGGGAACGCTGTCCTGGAAGTTGCGCGGCGCCGACCAGCTCTGCGGGTCGGTCGGGTCGTCGGTGGTGGAGAAGGACGGCAGACCGGTCTGGTAGACGAGGTACCACTCGTCCCCCGGCTCGAAGTAGAACACGTGCGGAGCAGCGGCGTACCGGGTGCCGATGTTCGGGTTGGCGTCGAGGAAGGACTGCGGCGCGGCGGCGGCCTGGCCCCAGTCCGTGAAGCTCGTGTAGGCCAGGCTCCAGGCCCCGGCGGTGTTGGCCGTGGTCATGTAGACCAGCCATTCGTTGTCGTGCTGCACCACGGTCGGATCCTTGACGGAGACGACGGCGTGCGACGCATCGGGTTCGGGTCCGATGAGCTCGCCGGTGGAGGTCCACTGGTAGCTCTCGGGCAGCTGCTGGGCGGTGGGCGGGTCCTCGTCCGTGGCGGCCTCGGCCTGGAACGGCCGGGCATTGGCTGAGGTCACCCCGACCACCAAGGCCCCCACGGCGACCGAGGCCGCGAGCGCGACTCTGGTGCGGCGGCGGACTGGCATGCGGAGCATCGTGCGGCTCTCTCCTTCGTTCGAAACTTTCGGAACGAATTCCGAAACTTACGATTCCAAACTATAGATAGCGCTCGATATCCGGTCAAGGCGTACGGGGCGAAAAACTCAAATCAGCTCAAAACGTACGGAGCGTAGTCGATCGCGGACTTGACGAGCGCCGACGAGGGCTCGGGTGAGCACCGGTGGCGCGGGCCTTGCGCCCGCGCCACCGGCTTCGGCACCGCCGTCACGGCCGGTCCCATCGGCCTCCGCGACCGTCAGTCCGACTGCCACAAGGACATCACGGCCCAGGGTGCGAGATCGACGTCGAGGTCGAGCACGCCGGACTCGGGGACGGTCAGCGTGTACCGCAGGAGCGCGTCCGCCACGGTGCTCAGGTACCGGTCCTCGGCCCGGGAGGTGTTGACGGGGCTCCCCATCCGGTACCAGGCCTCGACGACGTTCCCGTGGTCCCAGTCGAGGATCTCGACGAGGAACGTGGTGCCCGGTACGAGCCCTGCGATCGAATGCTTGATCCTCCTGTTCGGACCGCGCTCCGCGAGGGAACGCGTGTCCTCGTAGGAGTTCGCCGAGCCGATGGACTGCAGCCCCATCTCATCGGGGTAGTTGAAGAACACGGCCGACACCGCCGAGGTCCGCTCATTCCTGGTCACCGCGCCGTGCGGCGTGGAGTGGAGCAGCCGGTCGCCGAGCCGGTTGAGCATCTTGAAGGCGTGGAAGGTGGGCTTGTGGATGCCGTTCTCGTTCACCAGCCCGAAGCCGCCGTGGAACGGCCCCATGCCGGCCCCGCCCTCCTCGAAGACGTCGGTGAAGGCCCAGTACGAGATCGAGTCGGCGAGCGCGGTGCACTGCAGATACGAGCGGGTGATCGAGGCGGCCGCGAACACGGTGTCGTGCATCCGGTCGCGGGAGGACGGGGACGTCGACCACTCCGTGATGTGGACCTCCGCGTCAGGGTAGGCGCTGTCCGCGATGAGTTTCCGCAGGAGCGCGAGGTCGTCGGGGGTGGCGTCGGCGTACCGGGAGAGGGGCACTCCCACGCCGTCGGAGCCGAACGCGTAGTCGGTCGGGTAGGTGTGGGTGGAGATGAAGTCGATCGGGACCTCCCGCCGCTCGCACCAGGTCATGAACTCTTCGATCCACACCGGGCGCCAGTCGAGCGCGTCGATGTCGTCAGCGGCGGCGGTCGCGTGCTCCTTGGAGCGGTCTTGGACTTCCCCGGCGTACCGGTCGTCGGGCACGAAGACGCTCGTGGAGGGCCCGCCGACCAGCAATTCGGGGTCGATCCGCTTGATCGCCTTCGCGGTCTGCTCGTAGAGCTCGAAGTACTGGGTCCTCGTCCCGGTCCAGAAGTGGGGCACGAGGTTCGGCTCGTTCCACACCTCGAAGCGCCATTGGCGGACCTCGGCGAGGCCGTACCGGTCGATCCAGTGCTCCACCGTCTTCGTCACCAGTTCCACCCAGCGCGACATGTCCTTGGGCGGGCTGCAGTGCGCGCGCCACCAGAACAGCGTCTCGGTCTGCGTCGCGAGCTCGCGGGGCATGAAGCCGAGTTCCACGAACGGGCGGGCGCCGCTGTCCAGGATGAAGTCGAACACCTTGTCCACGTAGCTGAACGTGTGGACCGGTGACGCCAGGGGCGAGTTCGGGCCGAAGCCGCCGCCGTAGCTCTCCCGGTAGACGAACATGTCGTCGTGGAAGATGCCGTGGAAGCGGAGGTATTTGAACCCGAGGGTGTCGACGGCTTCGGTGAACTGTCGCTGCCAGTCCGCCCGCAGCGCCTCGTTCGCCCGGCCGGCGCCGACGCATTCGCTCCAGATGTGCCGCAGGGCGGATTCCTCGCACGGCCGGCCGTCGATGCGGATCGAGGACTGGGGTGTGGGGTTGCTTGTCATGGCCTCACTTCGCTTGGTCTGCAGGGGTGGCTTCCTCCTGAATATCTTCGAAAATTTTTCGAAACTTATTCGAAGGCTCTTCACGCTACCTCGCGTGCCGATGCCAGTCAATGAGCACCTGAAGTCGAGATTCGGTCAAAGGATTCGGCGAAATCGAGGAATGTTAGGATCGAAATGTTTTCGGAACGACGAAGGGAATCGCGGTGAGTCGGCAACCCCGAAGCGAGAAGGTCATCCTGGCGGACGTCGCGCTGCGGGCCGGAGTCTCGGCGGCGACCGTTTCGAAGGTCCTCAACGGGCGCAGCGACGTCTCGGCCCGCACGCGCGAACACGTTCTCGGCGTGGTGGCCGAAACCGGCTACCGGCCGACGACGCCGAGGCACGACCGGCCCCTCGGACCGGCGCTCGTGGTCGTGCTCGACTTCGTGGCCTCTCCCTATGCGGGCACGGTGCTTCAGGAAATCCTCGCCGCCGCCACCGATTCGGCCACCGAGCTGCTGCTCCGCCTGCCCGACCCGTCGCTCGACGGAAAAGGGGCCGCTCGCGACTGGGTCGCGAAGCAGCAGGCGGCGGGAGTCATCGGCATCATCGAACTCGCCGTCGCCGTGCCCGATGCGGTGCTCACCGCCGCGAACGATCGTGAACTGCCGGTCGTCACGATCGACCCGATCGGCACGGCGGACTCCCGTGCCGTCAGCATCGGCTCCACCAACTGGGCGGGCGCACGCTCCGCGACCGAGCATCTCATCCGCTTCGGCCATCGCAGGATCGCCTGGATCGGCGGCCCGCGGAACTCGGCCCCTTCCGCCGAACGCTTTCACGGGTACCAGGCCGCACTCGACGCCGCGGGCCTCGCCGCGGAACCGGCGCTGATCCGCCACGACACGTTCTCGGTCGAGTCGGGGTC
This sequence comes from uncultured Actinomycetota bacterium, assembly GCA_963740955.1. Classification (GTDB taxonomy): domain Bacteria; phylum Actinomycetota; class Actinomycetes; order Mycobacteriales; family Micromonosporaceae; genus Glycomyces. Next base: position 623,438 of record CAVUGC010000016.1, on the reverse strand, counting down.
GAGGCACGGCCACGAACTGCTCTCGCTCGCAACGCCTCCGACCGCCGTCGTCGCGGGCAACGACGAGATCGCCATCGGGGTCCTCGACGCGGCGAAAGAGCGGGGCGTCGACGTCCCCCGCCGGCTGTCCGTCACCGGATTCGACGGCACCCCGCAGACCGAATGGACCACGCCCGGCCTCACCTCGGTGCAGCAGCCGCTCGCGGGCATGGGACGGATGGCCGTCGAGACCGTCCTCGGCATGGCGAAAGGCGCTCAGCCCGCGTCCCGACACCTCCAGCTGGCGACGGCCCTCGTCGTGCGCGACTCGACGGCCCCCGCCCCGGCGGACGCGTGAGTCGCAGTGCCGGGACCGGGGGCTTTCGCGACGTCGCTACGACTGCAACGGCCAGTGGACCCAGGTCTGGAACGTGCCGTCTTTACAGGAGCCTTCAGTCGTTTCAGGCGATAGGCGGTTGCGGACACTTCGGTGACCGCGCCCGCGACTCGACTACATCGAGACCGATATATCCATAGTTCGACCGTTCAAAAACAGTTGAAATCGGGCCGCATCCTGGGGATGCGGCCCGATTTCAGCCGGCAAATGCCCGCCAAGAGTCGGATATTTCCGGAACTCGTGCCTGTCCTGCATGCGAGGCTCTTTCGAGAGCGGAAAATGGGAACCGGTTCTGGCCGCCACGGCGATCGCCTCGACACCAGAACTCCCCTCGGGCCGAAGACGATGGAGGGCACCGATGAGTGAGCCGCGATCGGACACGGTCCAAGGCGCCCAAGGCGGGGATCTGACGGCACCGAGCGGTGCCGAGCCCCAGTATCGCCTTCCGGTTCAGGAGGGCGAGGCCCCGCTCGTGCTGCTGCTCGGCGCCACCGGGTACATCGGCGGGCGGCTGCTGCCGCGGCTCCTGAACGCCGGGTACCGGGTACGCGTGCTCACCAGGCGGCCGGAGCGGGCGCGCGACTTCGCAGCGTCCGATGCCGTCGAGGTGGTGACGGGCGACGCCGCTGACGCGGACGCGATGCGTCGGGCGATGCACGGCGTCCGGTGCGCCTACCACCTGATCCACTCAATGACCGACCGCCGTGATTTCCAGCGACTCGATCGCGAGATCGCCGGCACTGTCGCAGGCGCCGCCGCGGCCGCGGGTGTGCGGCGACTGGTGTACCTCGGGGGCCTCTCGCCGAGGTCGGGACCGCTGTCCGCCCACTTGGCCTCGCGGCGTGAAGTGGGCGAGATCCTCGAGCGGTCCGGCGTGCCCGCACTGATCTTTCAGGCGGGTGTCGTCATCGGGTCGGGGTCGGCGTCGTTCGAGATGATCCGGCACCTGACCGAGGTGCTGCCGGTGATGACGGCGCCGCGCTGGGTTCGCAACCGCATCCAGCCCATCGCGATCCGCGATGTCCTGCACTACCTGCTGTGCGCGCCGAGGCTCGGCGACGACGTGAGCGGCGCCTTCGACATCGGCGGGCCGGACGTGTTGCGCTACGACCAGATGATGAACGGCTATGCACGGATCGCGAGGCTTCCGCACCGGCAGATCTGGGCGCTGCCGGTGCTCACACCCCGTCTCGCGTCGCATTGGGTCGGGCTCGTGACGCCGGTGCCGAGCAACCTCGCGCGGCCGCTCGTCGAATCGCTCCAGCACGACTGCGTGATGCACGATCACCGCGTCGACGAGGTCATCGCGCCGCCGGCCGACGGCCTCGTCCCGTACGACCACGCGCTGCGGCTCGCACTCGGCCGGATCGAGGTCGATCAAGTCGAGACGAGCTGGGTCGACGCCGCGGTGGCCAAGGCACCGAGCGATCCGCTGCCGAGCGACCCCGAGTGGGCCGGGCGCGTGGTCTACACCGATGCGCGCACGGTCGAGACGACCGCGAGCCCCGAGGCCCTGTGGCGGGTGATCGCAGGAATCGGCGGCGAGAACGGCTGGTATTCGACGCCGCTGCTGTGGGCGCTTCGGGGATGGGGCGATCGCGTGCTCGGCGGGGTGGGACTCAAGCGGGGGCGCCGGAGCCGTGCGCGCGTGCGAGTCGGCGACGTGATCGACTTCTGGCGGGTGGAGCTGTGCGAGCCGGGACGGCTGCTGCGACTGCGAGCCGAGATGCGTCTCCCCGGCCTCGCCTGGCTGGACCTGTCGTGCGAGTCGAACACGCGGACGCGGTACCGCCAAAGGGCGGTCTTCTTCCCGCACGGCCTCTCCGGGAGGCTCTACTGGCTTGCGGTGAAGCCGTTCCACGGCCTGGTCTTCTCGGGCATGGCCCGCCGGATCGTCGCCATGGCCGAAAGCGAAGAACACACCCGACTCGAATCGGAGAGCATGACATGAACGAGGAAGTGGTCCTGCTCGACGAGGAGGGCAATGCGACCGGCACTGCGGCGAAGGCGGCGGTCCACACCGAGCGGACACCCCTGCATCTCGCGTTCTCCTGCCACGTGACCGATGTGCACGGGTCCCTACTGGTCACCCGCCGCGCGTTGCAGAAACGGACCTGGCCGGGGGTGTGGACGAACGCGTTCTGCGGTCATCCGCGGCCCGGAGAGTCGTTCGAAGACGCCATCGGACGGCACGGCGCATTTGAACTCGGACTCCAGGTCACTGCCGTGACGCTGGCCGTCTCCGACTTCCGGTACCGGGCGGTCGACGCGAGCGGCATCGTCGAGAACGAGATCTGCCCGGTCTACACCGCCGAGGCCGCCGGCCCCCTCCAACCGAATCCCGCCGAGGTCATGGACCTCGCATGGGTACGCCCCCAAGATCTCGCGGCCGCGATCACCCACGCCCCCTGGGCCTTCAGCCCCTGGCTCGTGCTCCAAGCCGAGCGACTCCATCTCTTCCAGACCGATCAAAGGCCCGACTAGACCAGGTCGAGCCCGGGCCGGCCTGGATGTGCGCCGTTGCCCAAATCTCGAGCCTCGGGTCGCAATCGCGGCCTGCGGGTGATCGTCCGGTGGCGCTTGGCCTTCAGACGCGGTCGTGGAGGGTGACCTGGTAGCCGTCGGGGTCGGCGAAGGTGAACGTCCGACCGAAAGGGCCGTCGATCGGTGCGGAGACGATGGTGTGACCGTCGGCGACGAGAGCATCGTGAATGGCCTGGACGTCTGTGGCGTGGAGCCAGATCGCGGCACCGATGCCGGGCTGGGCGACGGAGGCGAGATCGGTGCCGGGAACGACGTCGCGGAGTGCGAACGCGATCGGCTTCGTCTCGAACACGACGGCGTGCGGAGGTCCGGCCTGCGAGCGGACGAGGCCGAGGTACTGCTCGTAGAACGCCTGCGAAGCGGCGAGGTCGCGCGCCTGGAGCGAGATGAAGTCGGGGCCTGTGGCGGGCATGGTGATACTCCTTCTGTTCATGTCAGTTTTCTGACATGAGCGAGTCTATGTCAGAATACTGACATGAGTCGAGACGGGGTCGGCGTCGACCTGGAGAAGTCACTGGGCTACCTGCTGAAGGAGGCGTCGAGTGCTCTCCGCGCAGCCATGGAGGAGGTGCTGCGGCCGCTCGGGATGAGCGTGACGCACTACGCCTGCCTCGAGCTGCTGGCGCAACGACCGGGCTTGTCGAACTCCGAGCTCGCGCGGGGCGCGTTCGTGACACGGCAGACGATGAACGTGCTGCTCCAAACCCTGGAACGCGAGGGCCAGGTGACCAGGCCTGCGGAGGCACCCGTCGGGAAAGTCCTTCCCGCACGTCTCACACCTCGCGGCCGACGGAGCCTGGAGAAGGCGACCGTAGCGGTCCGGTCCGTCGAGGTCAGCATGCTGGCCGGCATGACCGAGACCGAACAGGCAGGCGCGTTCCGGATCCTGCAGAGCATGATCCATTCCCTGCGCGACGACAACGACGACACATAGTCGACCGACCCGAGACCGTCTTCCACCGATCGCCGAGCCCGCCGGGGCCTCCGTTCGCATGCGGCTCTATTGCGGCGTCACCTCGAAGACGCGTGCGACCGGGCCTTTTGGGACCGCAATGACGGGCACACCGTCGGCATCGGGCGCCACGGTCCAATGGGGCAGCTGTACGGGGTAGGTCTGGTTGAGGGCGCCGCCGCGCAGCGCGGGCAGCGCGACCTCGGCCGCCTCGCCGCGTGACCACACCGCGAGCAGCGACCGGTCGCCCACATCGAGCACGAGCGCGATGACGTCGTCGTCCCAGGCGGGCAGTCCCAGCGGCCAGATCGGGCGGCTCGCGGCGATGCGCCGCCGCCAGTCCCGGTGGAGCGCAATGGCCTCCATGACGAGTCCGGTCTGCTCGTCGCGGAGCCGGTGCAGGAACCCGGACAGGTAGAGGCGGCCCATGATGCCCGAGACCATCGCGAACGCGGTCTCCTCGACGCTCATGGACTCGGCCGGGTAGGCCCAGTTCCCGGCCTGTTCGGGGAGGACGCTCAAGGGCGCGGCGGCCGCCGGATACAGGCGAAAGTCCTGCTGGTCGCTGGTGGATTGCAGGTGCGCGACGGACAGCATGCTGTAGTCCATGCGTATCGCGCCCGACGAGCAGCTCTCGATCAGCAAGCCCGGGTGGCGGGCCTGGACCGCGAGCAACCAGTCCCGGTAGGCGCGCGTGTGGGCGAGGAGCCCACCGCCGGCGGCCGTGGTGTCGACGTCGGTCCCGGCCCCGGGGTTGAGGTTGTAGTCGAGTTTGAAGTACGAGACGCCGTAGTCGGCGATGAGGCGATCCACCGTGGCGTCGAGGTGGGCGCGGGCGGCCGGGTGGCGGAAGTCGAGCTGGTGGTTCCCGCCCTCGATGATGCGTTCACCGAAGCGGTGGAAGAAGGCCTCCTCGGGCAGTGTCTTCGCGAGCGGGGATTTCGACGCCGACGACTTCGGGTTCGAGCCACAGGCCCGCGCGCATGCCGGTGCCGTGGATGGCGTCGATGACCGAGATGAGGCCGCCGGTGAACCGGCTCTCGCCCTCGCGCCCATTCGCTCGTGCCGCTCCACCAGCCGTCGTACTTGCCGACGAACCAGCCCGCGTCGATGCAGAAGTACTCGACTCCGGCGTCGGCGGCGGCCTCGATGATCGGCAGCAGCTTCTCGGTGGTCGGGTCGCCCATGAGGGTGTTCATGAAGTCGTTGTAGATCACGGGGAGTGCGGCGTCGGCGGGCCGCAGGTGCCGGATCGACCGCCGGTAGTCGGTGAGCGCGCCGATGGCGGCGTCCCGGCCGCCGTCCGCGACGGCGAGGCCGGCCGGGACCGAGGTGAACTCGGCGCCCGGCGAAAGTCGTTCGGCGCGAACTGGTGCTCGAGGTCGGTGGGGCCGAGCACGCTCACGATCACGGCGTCCTTTCGCTGGGAGACCTCCCAGTGCCAGCCGGCGCTGGTCTCGATCTGCCAAGCGGCGGAGGGACCTTCGGAGTCCGCGAGGACGCCGATGGGCAGGACCGTGCCGCTGGACCAGGCGCCGACGCTCGTCAGGGCGAAGTGGCCGCGCGCGGATTGGCCGTGGAACTCGAGGTTGAGGTCGGGCAGGTACTCCGTCAGCGGGCGCTGGTGCCTTCGCCGAGCCATTCGCCTTCACCCCAGAGCAGGTCCAAGTCCCCCAACGGCACCGCGAACTGCGCGGAGGTCACCGCGGTGAGGACGATGTCGGCGGCCGAGGTGTTGCGGACCGCGTGCGTGATCTGGAGCCCGGGTCCGCAGGAGCGAAGCGGGAGGCGACTTCGAGGCCGGTCTGCGGGTCGAGCTGACGGATCACGAGTTCGCCGTCGCCGGTGGTGTGGTCGACGTAGCGCAGTCGGGAGCCGACCGCCGAACACACGTAGGCCTGGCTGGAGCGCGCCCGCATCTCGGCGGCCGTGAACACGTCGACGATCTCCTGCGGCGCCAGCGCGGACGGCGCATCGGGGCCGGTCGACAGGTGGGTGAGACGGACGGGACGGTCCCCGTGCTCGAAGCTCAGGTGCAGGTCGGGCAGGCGCCATTCGATTGCGCCGTCGGTGAGGGTCATCGGCTCGGCTTTCCGTTTCGTCAGTTGAGGGGCCGTTGCCGGACGCCGACGGCGCGGCGTCCGGCAACGGTTGGGGGTGCGCCGGTCTGCTACTCGAGCTTCTCGAACCAGAACTCGTGCTTGAGGAAGGAAGTGTCGTACTCGTGGCCCGGGTAGGGCGGGATCAACTGCGAGGCCTGGAACAGCCGCCAGCCGTCACGCAGGGCCTCGACACCGGTCTCGTACGGGGGTTCGTCGCCGTCACCGGTGGTCGGGTTCGTCTTGCCGGTGCCGTCGTAGTTCGACCAGGCGAGCACGTGCGAGTCGAGCCCGGAGGTGTTCAAGTAGAGAACGAGGACTTGCTGTTTCATCAGACCCTCCCGGGGCGGTTGGCGACGCGGGTCGCCCAGTAGTCGATGTCGAACGCGGCGTTGTTCGTCAGCGCCCGCCACATCTTGATGCGGTTGTAGACCTCCAGGCGCGACGTGGCGTGCTCGCTCCACGGGTGGAAGGCCGACAGTTCGGCCGACACCTTCGGGTCGTCGAGGTCGGCTACGTCCCAGGTGCGGACCTGGGGCACGGTCGGGTTGAACCGGATCTTGTACATGTAGCGGCGGATGTCGGAGTCGTTGCGGCGACCGCCGTGCCAGATCCCGTGGTGCAGCAGGACGACGGTGCCGGCCGGGCAGGTGAGGCGGGTCTGGCCGCGCAGGTTCTGGTAGCGGCCCGTGTCGGACTCGTTGGTGCGGCGCAGATGCGAGCCCGGAACGGAGAGCGTCCCGCCCATGTCGGTCGTGACTTCCTGGGGGTAGTACATGAGCTGCACGTCGAACGCGTCGATGCGCGTGTCGATGATCGCGTCCCCGTGGAGCGGCTGCGCGCCGCCTTCGTGCGGTTCGCGGACGTGGACGTGGTGGTGGTCGACCGTGGGGTCGGCGCCGACGAGGCTCTGGAGCGCCCCGGCCACCGCCGGGAGGTCCAGGAGCGTCCGGGAGATCGAGCCTTCGGGGAAGGCCTGCTTCACGGGCGTCCCGTAGGCGACGCCCGGCTGCTGCCCGGCATCGAATTCGGGGATGGCCCGCTCGTTGAGTTCGGCCGGCACGACCCCGTCCAATCGGTGAAAACCGTTGGCGACGAACCGTGCCATCTCTACGGATGACAGGAGTTGTTGAGTGGTTGTCATACGACGAGACTATGAGGTCATCTGCCTTCTGTGATTGGATGGATTCACCAACTTGTGGTCAGTTTTCACCAAGAACCGGGTCGACGGTGGCCCGCTTCAATACGCACGGGTTTCGATGGGTGCCGGGCTGCGGTCATAATGCCGCCCTTAGAAAGCGATCCGGTCCCGCCGCTTGTCGAAAACCACGGAGTTGTGGACCATTTCCACGATGCGCACCAAGCCGACCGGCCAGTTCAGAACCACATGCAGCTGGACTGTTTCGCCGAATCGTGGTTGATTTCCAGGATGCGTGAAGTGACCATCTGCCTCGACGAGCCACCGGAAGTGGTGAACGCCGGCTTCGCCATCCATGGTCTCAACGGCCCCGACGGCCCTTTCCGACTTCCCGACCTGTGGCAGTTCCACCTCTACGAGTATGAAGCCGACCTGGAGGTCGACGGCTCCGCCCACCGCATCAAACCCGGCCGGGTCAGTCTCATCCCCGCCGGCACCGATGTCGAGTACCACCACCTCACGAAACTCGTCAAGGAGGCCACCGGATCCACACTGGTCGCCTACATCCGCCATCGCAGAATGATGCGAGCCGAACACCTGCTCCGCGAGTCGACGCTCTCGATCCCGGCGATCGCCGCATCGGTGGGCATCCCCGACCTCCAGACGTTCAACAAGGCCTGCCACCGAGAATTCGGCGCCTCACCCCGCACCGTCCGCGGCAGAGCCCGACACTGACCACGCAAACCGCACCGCCGCACAGCCGCACCGAATTCCAGAACCCGGCAGAACCTGACGCTGCTCGGCCTGATGCGCGAGGCTCTGGCGCGTTCTCGGTGCCCGCGCCGTATCTGACTCCAATGTGCCCTACGCACTTGAAAGTGCCTTTTGCACACCTCATTTCACGCACCTACGATGGTGTTACGAACTAATAGTGAGGTGAGGAAATGGAAGGGATTCAGGCCGAAGCATCGGCTCCGGTGGTCGTCGAAGTCTGGGCCGACCTCGGGTGCCCGTGGTGCTATATCGGCAAGCACCGGCTGGAGGAGGCCATCGACCGCCGCCCGGATGCCGACCGCTTCGAAGTCAAGATCCGCTCCTTCGAGCTGGATCCTGACGCGCCGCACGAGCCGGAGACGATCGAGAGCGCGTTCATCCGCTCGCACGGCGGTGACGCGGCGGGCGTGCGGGCGGCCGAGGGCCGCGCCCAGGCGCTGTCGCGGAGGGAGGGGCTCCCGTTCGAGCTCGACCGTTTGCATGCGAACACCTTTGACCTGCACCGCATCCTGCACTACGCCGAGGAGTCGGGGCGGGGGCTGGCGTTCTTCTCGCTGGCGCAAGACCGGTACTTCGCCGGTGAGCGCAACCCGTTCGCGGCCGACGCGCTCGCCGAGGCGGCCGAGTCGGTCGGGCTGTCGGGGACGCGGATGCGGGAGATCCTCGCCGGCGACGACTACGCCGACGCGGTGCGCGCCGACGTGCAGGAAGGTCGCGAGCTCGGGGTGCGCGGCGTGCCGTTCACGGTGTTCGACCGCCGCCTGGCGACCTCGGGCGCGATGACGGTGGACGGTTACGCCCGTGCCCTCGATGAGACGGCCGGGGCCGCAACGGAAACGGCGGCGGCATGAGCGCCCCGTCGAACAGTCCCGGCCTGCGGATGCTCGCATCGGACGCGTCGGGCTGGTGTGAACCGGGCAGCGACGTGTGCGCCGTTCCCGGCGCCGAGTCCCCGGTCAGCGCCGAAAGCACGCCGCCTGGACTCGGCCGCAACGGCATCGATGAGCATGCCCGCGTGGGCGAGCGGTCCGACGGTGATTGAGGCCGTCCTCAGCGGGCGGGGGAATCCTCGGGGGAGGCGGCGCGCGCCTTCTCCCGGCCCACCCCGGTCTGCTCGTGAGCGCGGCGGCTGGCGGCGACGTCCTCATGATGTACCGCCGCCCACGCCACGAGCGCCCTCACGGAGTCCAGCAGCGACCGTCCAAGAGCGGTGAGCTCGTACTCCACCCGCGGGGGAATCTCGGGGTAGGCGGTGCGCAGGAGCAGGCCGTCACGTTCGAGGGCTTTGAGGGTCACCGTGAGCATCCGCTGCGAAATACCCGGGATGCTCGCCTGCAAGTCGGAGTAGCGCAGCGGCGCACCGGCGAGCGTGCTGATGACCAGCACCGTCCACTTGTCACCGATCCGGTCCAGGACCTCCCGGATGAACCCGCTCTCCTCCGGCCAGGCCTGGCACGGCCCGCTGATCGTTCTCGCTGCCATCACAACACCTTTCCCACCTGAACAGTACCGCACCAACGGTATGTAACGCACTTTCGTAGACCGGCCGCGGCCGCGTCGCGAAGGCGCAGCCATCATCACCTTTGAAAGGAACCAGACATGTCATATCTGCTGCACGTCGACTCCTCGTCGCTCGGCGAGGCCTCGATTTCGCGCCAGGTCGCCCAGTCCTTCCGCCAGGCGTGGCCGGGCGAAGTCGTCCACCGCGACCTCGCCGCGGCCCCCGTGCCCCACTTGAGCGGCGCGGGCGTCACCGCCCGGAACACCGAACGGGCCCGGCACACTCCCGAGCAGGCCGAAGCGGCCAAGTTGCAGGACGAGCTCATCGAGGAGTTCCTCGGTGCCGGCGCCTACCTGTTCACGGTGCCGATGTACAACCTGACGATGCCGTCGGTGTTCAAGGCGTGGCTCGACCAGATCGTCGTCAACGACCGCACGTTCAGCCACGGCGGGCCGTCCCCGGCCGCGGGGCGCCCGGCGGTGCTGATCTCCGCCCGCGGCGGCGGGTATGGACCCGGTGCCCCCAGGGAGGGCTTCGACTACGTCGTGCCCGTGCTGGAGGCGATCCTCGGCCATGACGACCTGCTCGGTTTGAACGTGACCACCGTGATCCCCGAACTGACCATGGTCCCGCACGTCCCGGCGCTCGAGTCGCTGCTGTCGAAGCACGAAGCGTCGATGGTGCGGGCCCACAAGCACGCACGGGAACTCGCCACAGCCATCGCCGCAGCGTGACCGACGCGGCTGGAGTTTCCATAGGGCGAACCCGCCCGTCTTAGGCGGCCACGCCGGGAAGCACCTGCTCGCCGCGACCGTGTCGGGGCCACGGCCCCGACACGGTCGCGGCCCCGCCCGGTGTCGAACCGGTCAAGGACACGCCCGCCGCAACGGGCCCGACGCGGCGCTCTGGTGGAGCGGGGCGAGTCGGACGCTTCGCCTACTTGGCCGGCTTCAGGCCAAGCGCTCCGTCACACGCTCGGCGATGTCGCCGAGGACTCGGATCTCGTCCGGGCTGAGCAGGTCGATCAGGTGTCGGCGCACCGAGGCCAAGTGGCCCGGGGCGGCCGCCTGGATGGCTCGCAGGCCCTTGTCGGTCAGACCGACCACGGCACCGCGACCGGCTCCGGAAACGTCCTCACGGACGACCAGGCCGCGCTTCTCCATGCGCGCCATATGGTGCGAGAGCCGGCTGCGCGACCACCGCAGCTTGGCGCTGAGCTCACTGACCCTGATCTGCGGTTCCCGCAGCTCCGAGAGGGTCGAGAGCACGTCGTAGTCCTGATCGGATAGCCCGGCGTCGACCGCCAGGTCCCGGCCGATCTGGAGATCGAGCAGGTTGTGCATGCGACGGTACCCGAGCCAGGCGCGCATCTCGTCGTCGGTGAGCCAACGCGGTTCAGTCATGAATGCCACTCTACCCCGGAGTTGACATGTCAACACGCTAGCGCTAGCGTGAAATTGACATATCAACTCGAGAATGAGGGAACCATGACCACGACGCCTCCGCCGCTGCGCCTGCTGGTGCTCTGCGCCTCCACTCGGACCGGCTCGCTCAACCGCCGCCTCGCCGCCGCTGCGGTCGACCGACTCGTCGCGATGGGCGCGGAAGGACGCCTGGTCGACCTCGACGACTACCCGGTGCCGCTGTATCGAGGCGACGTCGAAGCGACGGAAGGCGTCCCTGAAGGCGCCCGGCGCCTGGCCGCCGACCTGTCGCGCCATGACGGCATTTTCATCGTCTCGCCCGAGTACAACTACTCGATGCCGGGCAACCTGAAGAACCTCCTCGACTGGCTCTCGCGCATCAAGCCTTGGCCGACCAACGGCGTCAACGGCATGCTGATGTCCGCCTCCAGCGGAGCGGTCGGCGGACACCGCGGACTGATCGCCTTGCGCATTCCGTTGGAGGGCAATGGCATGCGCCTGCATCCGGCCATGTTCACCCTGCCCGCGGCAGACACTGCTTTCGATGCCGACGGACGCATCGCCGACCCCGCCCAACACGACCGTCTCGACGGCGTCCTCAAGGACTTCCTGACCACGGTCGAAGCGACAGTTCACTACCGCCGTCTGAACCAAGCCCTCGCATAAGCATCAGTGCGTGCCTGATCTCGAGCGGCGGCATGGTCCGCCCCTGCTTCGACGTACTAGTCCAGGTTCCCGAAGAACTCGGCGATGTCGGCGGCCAGCTTGTCGGGCGCGACGTGGTGCAGATAGTGGGTCTTGTCGTCGTAGACGTTCCAGGAGCGGACGTCGGCGTGGTCGCGTTCGGCAAAACTGCGGATGCCGTGGAAGTCGCCCGCCGAGCCGGCCAGCGCGAGCGGCGCGGTCGTCTGACCGGTCGGGTCCTCGGCCTTGTCGTTCTCGAAGTAGATCCGCATCGAGGAGCCGGCGGTGCCGGTGAACCAATAGATCGCGACGTTGGTCAGGACGAAGTCGTCGTCGCCTTCGTCCATCAGCTGCGAGTTCCAACCGAGCAGGCCGACCGGCGAGTCCGCCAAAGCGTGCGCCAGCGTCTGCGGCTGCTGGGCCTGCAGCAGATTGAACGCGAATTTGTTCTGCATGAACCAGTCGAGGGTCTCGAGGGTGCGATGGTCGTCCTCGGTGAGCTTTTCGAACTCGGCGGGGTCGCCGCTCGGGAAGGAGAACACCTGCGTGACGTGCACGCCCGCAACGTGCTCGGGGTCGACTCTCCCGACTTCGACCGAGATCATCGACCCGGCGTCGTTCCCGGCCGCGCCGTAGCGGGTGTAGCCGAGGCGGGCCATCAGCTCGGCCCAAGCGCGGGCGATGCGAGCGTTGTCCCAGCCGGTCTCGGTGGTCGGGCCCGAGAAGCCGAAGCCGGGGATCGAGGGGATCACGAGGTGGAAACCGGCGGCGGTGAGCGGCTCGATGATGTCGAGGAACTCGACCACCGAGCCGGGCCAGCCGTGGGTGAGGATGAGGGGGAAGGCGTCCTCGCGCTCGGAGGGGACGTGGAGGAAGTGGAGGTTCTGGCCGTCGATCTCGGTAGTGAACTGCGGGTGGGCGTTCAGGCGGGCCTCCCAGGCGCGCCAGTCGTACCCGTTGCGCCAGTACTCGACGAGCTGCTTGACGCGGTCGGCGCTGACGCCGTACGTCGTCTCGGACCCGGCGATCTGGTCGGTGAACCGGGCCCGAGCGAGGCGCTCGTTCAGGTCCTCGAGGTCCGATTCGGGGATGTCGACGGTGAATCGCTTGATGCTGTGCTCGGTGCTCATGCCCCTTACACTTCCGTGCGCGGCGCATCCCTCGTGGACCAATTCTCGAACTCGTCGAGCGCCGAGGAACCCGCGATGGCGTGCATGCACGGTCCGATTGCGCACCGATCAGCTCGCCGCGGCCTCCTCGACGCGGTCCAGCCATTCGTCCAGGAAAGCGTCGAGCAGCACCGGCTGCTCGAGCTGGAGGTTGTGCCCGGCCCGGTCGAGCACGGCGAAGGTCGCGCGCGGGTAGTGCTCGAGCAGCGCATAGACATCGGCGTAACCGGTGTTGTCGTCCTGCCGACCGGTCACGATCAGCGCGGGCCGCTCGAACGGCGCGCCGGATTCGGGGGCGGTGCTCAGCTCGTACCGCCGCGCCACCCGCACCAGCCCTTCGTCGTCGGCCAGCGCCAGCCCCGGCGCGATCTCCTCGCGGAAGCGGCGGAACGTCTCCGGGGACTGCACGACCGCGAGCTCGCCGTAGGAGGCGGCGTCCGCCGGACGCAGCCCGGCCATGAACGCGGGGTCGGCGGCGATCACGGTGTGGGGCGGGAGGATCCGCTTGGAGCGGCGGGCCTCTTTTCCGATCGGGCACACCAGGCCGAGGCCGAGCACCTGCTCGGGGCGGGAGTTGGCGACGGCGCGGGCGAGGTAGCCGCCATAGGATTCGCCGACGACGATGAACGGCGCGTCGCCGATCATGTGGTCCACGAAGCCCTGGACGGCGTCCAGCATGTCGTCCGAGCCCTGGTACTTCTCGGTGATCTCGGTCTGCCCCATGCCGGGAAGGTCGGGGTAGAGGCGGCGATAGGAGCGCCCGCCGGGGCGTGCGTCGGCGCGGCGGGCGAAGAACGGCTCCATGAAGCCGGTCATGAGGCGGTGGTCGGGGGTCCAGCCGTGGATCGCAAGGACGGGGGTTCCGGTCCCATGCGTGACGAAATGCATTGGCATGACCGCAACCCTAAGACAGGCGTCCCCGTCCCGGCCCCGCCGTACTACGGGGCCGGGACGCTACCGATCGGATGCCGGTGCCACCGTCGCACGGTCGAGGCGATTGCGGCGTCCACCGGTGCGGCCGGTCATGCGGGCCGGGATGGTCGTGCTCGACCGGTAGAACTTGAGCGGGCTGGAGCTGACCGCCTCCTTGTAGGCGATCGCGGCGCGGCCCTTGAGATACCAGCGGCTCGGGGTGTCGTTGGGGTTGGTGAATTGGATGACGGCGTCCTTGCGGCCCAACGACACTGGCTGGTGGAGGTAGCCGAAGCGGAACGGGCGGGGTTCTTTGCCGTGCAGGACCCGGGTGATCGATTCGGCGGTGTGCGCGGCGGTGGGGATGCCGCTCTGGCAGGTGCCGTGGATGACGCCGTACGCCTGGCGGACCGCGGCGGCGTCGCCGATCGCGAAGATCTCGGGGTGGGAGACCGAACGCAGCGCGGCGTCGACCGCGACGCGCCCGGTGGCGTCGACGGTGATGCCGGCTTCGGCGGCGAGAGGCGAGTAGGCGACGCCGGTGGTCCACAGCGTCACGTCAGTCGGGATGCGTTCGCCGTCTTCGAGTTCGACTGCGCCGGGGAGGACGCGGGCGACGGTCGCGCCGGTGCGGACCTCGACGCCGAGGCGGTCGAGGGCGTTCATCAGGTAGGTGCGCGCCTTCGGGCCCATCATCGATCCGGGTTCGCCGCGGCTGAGCAGCACCACCCGCATGCGGGGGTAGGTCTCGGCGGCCTCGGTGGCCGCTTCAATGCCGGTGAGGCCCGCACCGCAGACGGTCAGGACGCCGTCGGCGTTGTCGCGCAAGGCGACTGCGAACTTCGGGTCGTCGATGGTGAACGCGTGCTCGACGCGGGGAGTGGCGCTGCCGATGGCGTAGACGAGGTGGTCGTAGGGGAGGTCGCGGCCGCCGTCGAGGGTGACGTGGCGGCGGTCGGCCTCGATGCGGGCTGCGCGGCCTTGGACGAAGGCGACGCCCGCGGGTTCGAGGATGTCGGGGATGCGGTGGACGCCGAGGTCCTGGCCGACCGCGGCCTGGTGCTGGCGCAGGCGCTCGTTGAAGACGTCGGTCGGGTTGACGAGGGTGACGCGGGCGGTCTTGTTGCGGCGGGCGATGCCGTGGGCGGCCATCATGCCGGTGTAACCGGCACCGAGGATCAGGATGTCGTTCATGCCCCAAGGACGGGCGGGGCCTCGCGAACGTGAGGTGGAGTGACCACCGTCACAGTGCGTTGAGTTTCTCGGGGTTGGAGATCAGGTGAATCTCCGCGGCCACCCCGTTCACCAAGTGCAACATGATGACCGCGGCGGCGGTCTTCCCGGAACGGACGACGATCGCCGGGCCGCCGTTCACTTCGGAGAACTCGACGCTCGGGTCCTCGGGCATGCGGCCCGAGAAGGTGAGGAGCGCACGGGCGACCAGGTCCATGCCGTGGACGGTCTTGCGCGGGGCCGGGGCGAGCCCGCCGCCATCGCAGACGAGGGCGACGTCAGGGGCGAGGATGCCCATGAGGGCGTTGAGGTCGCCTCCGACACAGGCATCCATGAAGGACATTGTGGCGCGTTTGCGGGTGGCCGCGTCGGTGTCGTAGCGGCGACGCTTGGCGTTCACATGCTCGCGCGCCCGACTCGCCGTCTGGCGCACCGACGCTTCGCTGCGGTCGAGGATCCGCGCGATCTCGCGGTGCGAGTAGCCGAAGGCCTCGCGCAGCACGAACACCGCCCGCTCCAGCGGGGACAGGGATTCGAGGACCAGCAGCATCGCCGAGGAGACCGTATCGGCCAGCGCGAGGTCGTCGGCCAGGTCGCCGCCGGTGGGCACCGGCTCCGGCAACCATGGACCCACATACGTCACCCGGGCGGCCTGGGCGCTGCGCAGCCGGTCGATCGCGAGCCGGGTGGTGATCGTGACGAGGTACGCCGTCGGGTCGTCGACCGTGGCCGCATCGACCCGGTTCCACCGCAGCCACGCCTCCTGAACGATGTCCTCGGCGTCCGTCGCCGTCCCGAGGACGCGGTAGGCGACCGCTTGCAGCAGACCGCGCTGGTCCTCGAAGACGTCCATGCCGCAACAATATCGATCCCCCGGCAGTGGGTGCGAGTCGGCGGCGGGTGGTTTCGCAGCCTGCCATGGATGCCGGCCCGTCCGACCACACTGCAACGGCGATCGTTCTGCAGGACCGACAGCTCACGACACGCTAATTTGGAGTCGACCCAAGCAAAGGAGCGCCTCGTGGGCAAGGTGGTCATGTACGGCTCGGTGTCGGTGGACGGCTTCGTCGCGGACGAGAACGACCAGCCCGGACCGCTGTTCGACTGGTTGTCCAGCGGGGACGTCCCGTTGGACGAGAGCGGCGAGGTGAAGGTGTCGCAGACGTCCTACGACTACACCCGGCCGTACTGGGACCAGATCGGGACGACGGTCGTCGGCCGCCACGTCTTCGACTTGACGGACGGCTGGGACGGGAAGCCTCCGGGCGGGATCGACCACGTGGTCGTCGTGACCCACCGGCCGGAGCCCGAGGGTTGGGACCCCGAGGCGCCGTTTCACTTCGTCGACGGCGTCGAGGCGGCCGTGGCCAAGGCGCAGGAGCTCGCGGGTGACCGCTTGGTCGAAGTCGCCGCCGGCGCGGTCGGTGGCCAGGTGCTTGCCGCGGGCCTGGTCGACGAGGTGCGCATGGACGTCGTGCCCGTCGTGTTCGGGTCCGGCAAGCGCTACTTCGGGTCGGTCGACGCGCAGCACCTGTTGGAGGATCCCGACGTGGTGGTTCAGGGCAACCGGGTGCTTCACCTGCGCTATCGGGTGCGCCGTTGACGCGGTGGTCTGCTGAACACGGCGGCGGCAGTCGATGAGGGCGTCCCCGACCCGATAGGCGCTCTGGACGGTAGGGGCCCGCCGATGGCGGGCCCCTACCGTTTCGTCACAGCGAGCATTCAGCGCCCGGGTCGACGGACGCGAGGCCTAGTTCGTTCTCGAAGCAATCGTTGAAGTAGATCGACCTGTCGCCCACCGCGACCACCCGGATACCGCTGAGCGTGTCGCCCGGACCGTGGAAGTAGGGAATGGACAGGTAGAAGACGCGTTCCTGCGTCCGGCCTTCGACCGCGCGGCGGACCGGGCCCTCAACCTCATTCTTCATGTTCTGGCGGTTCATCGGGTAGCCGTAGCAGGTCACCAGGTTCGTCGCAGAATCCCCAGTGCCGCCGAGCTACTGTCCGATCAGATGGCAGCGGTCCTCTTCCGGAGTCGGGTACTCACTGACCACGACCGCGTCCATCGGGGCGTCCGCAGCCCCCGGAAGGTACGTCAAGGAAACCGTCGGCTCCGCGGGGTCCGCGAGTTCTTCGACCGCGGTCGCGATGCCCGGCATGTACGGGGCCATCTCGACCGAGTCGAGGCCCTGCAGGAGCGGGGCCACTGAGGACCACGACGTGAAGCGGTCGCCCGCGTCCACCAGTTGGCGCAGCATCGGGGTCTCGGCGTACTCGCCTTGCGCCGGATCGGCTTGGGTCGCTTGGTCCATGGCGTCCAAGGTGTCTTCGACCGGGACTTCGGCGTCGAGCATGTCGTGCATCGCTTCGACCGCGACGTCTTTCGCCGCCGTGTCGAGTGTGCGGAGAATGCGGTCGAGGGCGGGCTGCTTGTCCATGCCTCCGAGCCGGTCCACGAGGGTCTGGTAGCGAGCGGCGTTGGAACCGCCGATCTGCGGTGCGTAGACGACCACCGAGTACAGCACCATCACGCTCGTCGTCTGGCCGGGCGACGGGGTCGGTGCCGGGTTGCTGAAGCTCATCGTCGAGGTCGACCCCGAGCCCCCCGCCGGAATGGTCCCGAGCGTGTGGGTGACCGCACCCATCCCGGGTGTCGCGCTGGCGGTGACGGTGGCATCGCCGGGGCCGTTGCCGACGTTCTGGACCGTGGCCGACCATGAGCAGGTCGCACTCCAGCACTCGGTGGCGTTGATCGTGGCCGTGAACTCCGGTGCGATGACCGGGAAGTCGGTCGTGGCCGGTGGCGGTTCGGCTTCCGCGGGAGCGCTGGGAGCGTCGGGGTCGGGGGCAGTGGTCGGGTTCTGGCCCTGGCCGTTCAGCGTCTTGCCGGTGAGGTCTTTGACGATCTTCGCGAATTCGGCGTCGACTTGGGTGGGACTCAAGTCGATTCTCGGCGGCAGCGTGGCGGTGTCCTGCGCGTGACCCGCCTCGGTCTCGCCCCCGTCCCAGACCGCCTCTACCGCTACCACTGTCGCTTGAGACGCGGCAGCAGTGTGGAAGAGGCCGTTGTCGATCGGGCCGGAGAGCGACAGGACCTCAGTCGGGAGGGCGCTGGTGCGGACAAGGGTCCAGTCCTGCCAGGTCAGCGCCACAGCGGGGATGCCTTGGTAGGAGTCGATATCCGGGTTCAGCGTGCCTGAGTCGTTGATGGAGCGGATGAGGTCGGCGAGCGCGTCCGGGTTGAATTCGGCCGCCATGTCGATCGGCAGTGCTGTACCCGAATCCGGTTGCACCCATTGGTCGTTGACGTGGCTGGCCTGGGCAGGTGCTCGGCGTTCCCACCACGTCGAGTCGCCCCAGACCGCGGAGCCTTCAGGCGTGGTGTGCATCGTTGCGGCCCCGGCGAACTGGTCGTTGATGGTGCCGGTGGCGTACCCGTCGTCGGTGATGGTGAACCGACCGGTGGACTGGGTGCCGTCCTTCGCGGTGTAGGTGTACGTGAGATCGACCGCGGGGGCCTCAGCGAAGGCCTCGAAGTCGAGTCGGTCGTGGCCGGTGGCGGTTCGGCTTCCGCGGGAGCGCTGGGGGCGTCGGGGTCGGGGGCAGGTCGTCGGAGAGGCGAGCGCGCATTTCGGCAAGGACCTCCCTAGGTCGTGCGCGACACTTGCACGATCCGGGAGGGGTCCCGGGTCTCGCCTCCTAAGGTCGGCCCATGATGCAGGCGAAGCAACTCCCCCGTCCGGTCCTGGCGACTGGCGCACTGGCAGTGGCGCTGTTCCTGTCCGGCTGCGGAAGCGACTCCGACGCCTCTGCTGACGCGACTCCAACAACCGATGTCGCGTCCGCCGAGGCGACTTCCGAGCCGGCGGTCTCGGAATCCGCGAGTGATCCCGTAGCGCTCGTACCCGCCGACGGCACCGACTACAGCGCCTGCGCCGACGGCAACTGCGAGGTGGCCGTCTCCGAACCGACCGACATCGAGTTCGACGGCTCCACCGGTCCCGGCACCCTCGCCGTCACCGACGTCCTCGACGACGGGATCGCCTTGGACGTGACCCTGTCCGGAGGCGGCGGTTCCGGCGAGCTCAAGGGCCGGTGCACCTCGAACTTCTCCGCGGGCGGCGGCTCCATGGACTGCCCCGCCGACCTGGAATCGACTCCCGAACCCCCCGAACCCACGGCGGGTGTGCTCTCGGTCCAGCTCGCCGGATTCGCCGACGGCACCGCGATACTCCGCCTCACCCTCGGATAAGGACAAAAAGCGGCAGCAGGCATCAACACCTCCGGACGCTGCCAGTTCGCAACGCAGAAGGGACAGACCAGTGTCCGAACGACGATCTTGCATCGGCGCGGTCGGCACCGCCTTGGTACTCGCCAGCGGCGGCCTGTTGCTCGTCGCATGGCTGTTCATGCTCGCAGTAGGCGCTGCCCGAAGCGAGTGGGTGCCCGAGCTGCCGCCTATCGGGTACTGGTCGTCTGTCAAGATCTGCGCCTTCGGCGTACCTGCGGTACTCGCACCCGTCCTGTCGCGAGTGGAGATTCAAGGGGCACCATGGCTTCTCGCGGTCCCCCTAGCAGCTGGCATGCTGCTCTTGGTCTCATGGCTGTTCATGCTCGGCGTGGGCGTCGTCCATGGCGAATGGCTGTCAGGGTTGCCGACCATCGGCTTCTGGGCCTCGGTCAAGATCTGGATCTTCGCCGTGCCGCTCATGTTCGTTTCGGCCTTGCGGCCGCAACGTCTAAGGGCACGTGTCACAGCGAACAGTTCGGAAACGGAAGTTCGTGACGATTGGTGACTCGACAAGCGCCGGAGCGCACCCGTCCGACCCACTCGTTGACGACCCCAGGCCATCACCGGGAGGCGCTGACCACTTGCCCGGGTACGATCAAACACGCTCATTGCGACGAATCCACCCCGAGGACGCCACAGTGGAGACTGAGAATTCCGAGCCGTCGCGGGACGAAGACGCTCGGCTCGACGGGTCCTGGAACCGGCCGAGGCAGCAGCGGCTGACCGGCAAGTCCATCGCCTCCGCTGTGGCGGTGGCCCTTGCGCTCATCGCCGCCTTCGCCTGGGAGACGCTATCCGACGATGCGCCCGTGGTCGACGCCGATTCAGCCGCATTCGGCGGCGTCGACGCCGATTCGGTGTCCGATTCGACCCCGTCTGCCCCGGCCGAGTCAACCGAGCAAGAGGGCGAAACCGAGGCGGCCTCCGAAGAGGAGCCGACCGAGGAGACGGCGTCGTCGGAGTCCGAAACGGACGCCGCGGAGCTTGCGACATCGTTGCCTGCGACCGGTGTCTACGAGGCCCGGCAGGAGGCGAGCGGCCTGTGCATGACATGGGGTGACGAACCAGGCGGCGACCGCAGCGTGATGGTGCTGGGCGACTGCGGCAGCACCGATCCGGAACTGACCTGGGTCAAGGACGGCGACTGGTTCGAAGTCGAGATGGCCTTCGACGACTGGACGCCCTGTATGACCGTCGACAACGGCGGCACCGAGGACGGCATGCTCGTGGGCTTCGACGGCTGCGACGGCCTCGACGCCCAGACATGGGAACTCGTACCGGTCGGCGACGACTACCAGCTCCGGACGGCCGCGAGCAGCTCCTTGTGCTTGGCGGTCCTCAAGGCTTCGTCGGCCGAATCCGGGGACGCAGTGGCCCTTCAGAATTGCGACTCCGGCGACGCGAAGCAGCGTTGGACGCTCCTGTGACCAGTGGAGCCATCCTCGATGGATCGAAGTTGTCTCACAGCTTCTGATAGCAGACGAAGTAGTAGATTCGGTCGGTCTCGGGGTTCCACTCCCGCTCGTCCCGATACGCCGAGTCGGCCCAGCGGTAGTCGAAATCGACCACGTCGGACCCGCACGCCGCCCAAGCGGCATCGCCGTGCCTCGGCTGCTGCGGATTCGGGTCCTCGGGATCGGTGACGATCCGGTAGACCCGATTCGCCGCCGCAGCGGAATCGCAGGCGACGACCACATAGTGTTCGTCTGCGGTGAGGCACTCCCCGACCCTCGGCACGCGTTCGACCTGCTCATCGCCGGTGACCGGGGTGAACGTCGCCGGTTCGACCGACCCTTCGACGGCGCCGGACGCTTCCGCCTCAGGACCGAACGCCAGATACGACAAACCGCCTCCGAGCGTCAGGCCCGCCACCAGCGCGGCGGCGGCAAGGGCCCGACTGCGGCCCCGGGCCGGCCGCCGGCCTCTGCGGCTCGGCGCCCCGTCCTCGCCGCCCGTTCCTGCGACCGCCTGAGAAACCGCCGCTGCCAGCTCCCCGCAGGTCCGATACCGTTCGGCCGGTTCCAGACTCATCGCCTTCGCCGCGATCGCGTCGAACTCGGGAGACAGTTCGGGCCGGACCTCGGCGATCCGCGGCACCTCGCCTTCCCGCTGCATCCGGGCGACTGTGAAATCGTCGACCTGATCGAACGGCCGCTCCCCGGTCAAGCAGTGGAACAGCACCGCCCCGAGCGAATACACGTCGCCGGACCGATCGAGCGCGTCGTCGGACAAGGTCCCCGAACTCGCCGATCGGGAAGCGCTGTAGACCTCGGGTGCGGTGTACCGGCTGGTGCCGATCGACTGCCCGGCTCGAGTCAGGTCCTCGCCGACGGCATGCTTCGCCACCCCGAAGTCGCTCAAGTAGACGTGATCCCCGGCTCCGAAAAGAACGTTGGCGGGCTTGACGTCGCGGTGTGCCACGCCGCGGGCGTGTGCGAAGTCGAGCGCGCTCGCGAGCTGGGTGATCACACGCGCGGCCTCGATCGGTTCGAGCGCGCTCTCCTTCAGCCGCGCGCGCAGGTCCGCCTCGGCGCGCGGCATGACGAAGTAGAGCAGTCGGTCGTTCTTCCGCGCGGCGGCGATGACGTACATGATGTTGGGGTGCTCGAGGTCCGCCATGAGTTCGATCTCGCGCAGGAACCGTTTGCGGAAACTGGGAACTTCGGTCAGGGAGTCGGCCATGATCTTGACCGCGACTCTGCGGTCGTGCAGCCGCGTGTCGGAGGCCCGGTACACCCGGCTCATCGCCGTCGAACCCAGCGGCTCCGGATCGAGCCGGAATCCGGGCAGGAGCGCCTGGAGTTCATCAAAGGAAGGAAAGTCGCAGTCGGTGGTGTCGTCCATCGTGCTTCACTCGGAATCCGGGGAGGGCGCGGTTGCTTCCAAATAGGGTGCCATAGTTGCGGCCCTTCGTAATCAACGCCCTCTCCGGTTCCACACAAGGACCTCCCAGCGCAACCGTCAGCATCTCCCCGTCGCCCTCGCCCCTGCACTGCGGGCGCCGAGGCTCCGCAACCCTCCTGTTGCAGCGGTTGCAGCACGACAGAAGCAACAGGAGGATGCCGCTACTCGGGAACGCGGCCTAGTTCGCCGAGCTGCCGCCCGGGGTGCCCTGGTGCAGGCCGAAGAACTCGATCGCCAACCGCGCCATGCCGCTCTGGGGCAGGTTGTGCCCGGAGCCGATGGCGGTGATGGATTCGACGCGCACGCTACCGCTCGCGTCGGCGTAGCGTTCGCGTTCCCAGTTCGACTGCGGCCGATCGGTGGTCGTCGGGTTCTGACTCAACCCGAACACGTTCGTCCACTGGTCGACCTCCTCCTGCAAGAGCTGATACGGCACCAGGTTGTCCTGATCTCCGTGCCAGAGCTGCACCCGCGGCCGCGGGCCGCTGTAGCCGGGGTAGGCCTGCCGGACCGCATCGCCCCATGCCTGCGGCGTCTTGTTCATGCTGCCGTTGACGCACTGGCTGGTCTGCGGGGGGAAGTCCGCTTCGTTCGCGAAGCAGGTGAAGGGCACGCCCATGAACGCCGAGCCGGCCGCGAACACGTCCGGGTAGAGCGCGAGGAGGGCGTTGGTCTCCTGGCCGCCGGAGGAGCTGCCGGTGACGTAGACGCGGTCATGATCGCCGTTGTATTCCTGCTCGGCGTACTCGACCATCGAGACGACGGATGCCGGGTCACTGCCGCCGCCTCGGGTCTTGGACGCCGCCGACCACACGTCGAAGCAGTTGCCCATGGACGTCTGCTTCGTGGCGGTCGGGTAGATGACGATGAAGCCGTATTGATCGGCCAGCGAGGCGAACTCGGAACCGGAGTAGAACCCGGTCCCCGATCCGCCGCACCCGTGCATCGCGACGAGGATCGCAGGGCTGGCGGGTCGGGTGTCGGGCACGTAGACGTGCATGCGCAGGCCGCCGGGGTTGTCGCCGAAGTCGGTGACCTCCTGGAGGGAGGCGGCGGCCGCCGGGGGCGCGAGCGCGAGTCCGGCGGCGATGAGCAACAGTCCGCTGAGGACGGCCGCGAAGGCGGTTCTCGTTCGTTTCATGGTGGAGGTCTTCCTTCTCTCATGCCGAGGTCGCCGTGGGGCTCGGCGGGGAATTCGTTGAAACGGCGACGATCGATGCGGATGTGCAGAGCGTGGTCAGCGGTTCGTCCCGGTCAGGTCGCTGTGGTGCGTCTCCCCGACCGCCCGGATGCATAGGGCGGTGATCAGGCAGCACGCGGCGATGACCGCGGAGAGCACCCACGGGTCGGCGCCTGCGGCGAGCAGGGAGGCGAACACCAGGGGCGCCGCGCCCGCGCCCGTCGAGGAGATCTGGTAGCCGAGGGAGGCGCCCGTGTAGCGGGTGCGGGTGGCGAACATTTCGCTGTAAAGCGCGGCGAGGGGCCCGAACATCATCGGGTGCACGACGGCCTGGCCGAGGACCACGGCGAAGAGGAGCAGCCACCAGGAGCCGGTGTCGATCAGCGGGAACAGGGCGAACGCGACCGCGACCATGCCGAGCGCGCCCGCCGCCACGACCGGGCGCCTGCCGATGCGGTCGGACAGGGCCGAGTACCCGAGGATGCCGGCCACGGCCAGCGCCGAGGAGAGGACGAGCGCGTTCAGGACCGCGCCGCGCTCGAATCCGGCCTGGACCGCGTACGAGACCACGAAGACGGTGAGCGTGGACTGGGCGACGAACGCGCCGAAGCCGATCCCGATGGCCAGCAGCAGGTTCCGAGGGTGCCGCCTGACGACCTCCACGAGCGGCCACTTCACCGGTCCGTCTGAGGCGGCCTGGTCGAACACCGGGCTCTCGGTCACCTTCAGACGCACGAACAGACCGAGCGCGAGCAGGGCGACGCTGAAGAGGAACGGGAGGCGCCAGCCCCACGCCGCGAACTGGGCCTCAGTGGTGCCGGCGGCGACCAGGGCGAGCACACCGGTCGAGACGACCATGCCGCTCGGAGCGCCCGCGTTGGTGAAGGAGGCCCACAGGCCGCGCCGCGAGGTGGCGTGCTCGGCGGAGAGCAGGACGGCGCCGCCCCATTCGCCGCCGAGGGCGATGCCCTGGACGATGCGGAGGAGGACCAGGAGGATCGGCGCCGCGGCGCCGACCTGGTCGTAGGTGGGCAGGACGCCGATGAGGGTGCTGGCGACGCCCATGATGGCCATGGTGGTGACGAGCGTCCGCTTGCGGCCGAGGCGGTCGCCGTAGTGGCCGAACAGGATGCCGCCGAGCGGCCTGGCGAGGTATCCGGCGAAGAGGGTGCCGAAGCTGGCCGCGGTGCCGACGAGCGGATCCATGTCGGAGAAGAAGACCTGGTTGAACACCAGGGCGGCTGCGGTGGCGTAGAGCAGGAAGTCGTAGAACTCGATCAGGCTGCCGAGGTAGCTGGAGAAGACTGCGCGGCGGAGCCCGGTGCTCGACGCCGCATCGATCCGAGACATGGAACGCCTCCGGTGGGGTAGCGGTGGCGGTCCGGCAGGGAGGCCGATCCGCTCCCAAATAAACTTATGCAGATGCGTGACGATAGTCAATATATTGACTATTATGAATTCATGTTGAGTGACAACGGCGAGACCCGCCCCCAGGCGCTCCTCCTCCCGTTCTTCGGCGGCCACGTGCTCGGCCGCGGCGTTCGCGTGTCGACCAGCAGCGTCTTGGAGGTGCTCGCCCGCGCCGGCGTCGCCGAGACCGCCGCGCGGTCGGCCCTTGCCCGGATGGGCGACCACGGCCTGCTGCAGCGACACCGGCGCGGGCGCAAGGTCTACCTCGGCCTCACCGCCCGCTCGCGGGAGATCCTCGACGACGGCGAGATCCGCATCTGGCGCGACGGCGTGGTCAACGACCGCTGGGACGGCACCTGGACCCTCCTGGGGTTCACCGTCCCCGAATCGCAGCGCCGGCAGCGGCACCTGCTGCGCTCGCGCCTGGCGTGGGCCGGATTCGGCTCCCTCCAAGGCGGCCTGTGGATCGCCCCGTCCCCGGTGGACATCGGCACCGTGCTCGACGGGATCGAGGCCGCCCGGCACGTGAAGGTGTTCGAAGCGCGGGCGGTGGCGCCGACCGACGTCGACGACCTGGTCGACGGCGCCTGGGACCTCGAAGGACTCGCGAAGACGTACCACCGGTTCCTCGACCGCTGGTCCGCCGCACCGCTCGGCTCCGGAGTATTCGATGCCCTGGCCCTCCAGCTCCTGCTGACCGCCGAGTGGCTGCAGGTCCTCCGCGCCGACCCGCGGCTGCCTGCGCGTCACCTGCCCGCCGAATGGCCCGCCCAGGCCGCCCAGCGGTGCTTCCGGCGACTGCACGCCGAGCTCGAACCGCGGGCGAGGGCCATCGCGTTCGAAGTGCTCGACACCATCCCCGAGACCGATGAAGGAGACCACTGATGGACTTGAGCGGCAAGAGCGTCGTCGTCACCGGCGCCGGCCGGGGACTGGGCCGGGCGTATGCGCTGGCACTCGCGGGAGCGGGCGCGGCGGTCGTGGTCAACGACGCCGACGCGGCGGCGGCCGAAGCGGTCGCGGCCGAAGCGGCGGCGGCGGGCGGCCAGGCGGTCGCGGCCCCCGGCGTGGTCGGGCCGACCGAGACGGCCGAGATGCTCGCGGACCGGGCGGTCGAGGCGTTCGGGCGCCTGGACGGGATGGTCACGAACGCCGGCGTGCTCCGCGACCGGATCCTCTGGAAGATGTCCGACGAGGACTTCGACACCGTGGTCGGGGTCCACCTGCGCGGCACGTTCACCTGCGTCCGCGCCGCCGTGCAGCGGATGCGCGCACAGGGCGACGGCGGGCGGATAATCGTAGTCGGCTCCCCCGCGGGGCAGCGCGGCAACGTCGGCCAGACCAACTACTCGGCCGCGAAGGCCGCGATCGTCGGCATGGTCCGCACCTGGGCCATGGAGTGCGCCCGCGACCGCATCGCCGTCAACGCCGTGATCCCCGTCGCCGCCACGGCGATGACGCGGACGATCCCGGTGTTCGCGCCGTACGTGGACGCGTGGGAGGAGGAGGGGCGGGCGCTGCCCGCGTGGCTGCGCGCCGGGGCGGGCTTCGGCGTCCCCGAGGACGTCGCGCAGTTGCCGGTGTTCCTCATGTCCGACAAGGCGGCCGCGATCTCGGGCCAGGCCATCGGGCTCGGCGGCGACCGGCTCTCGCTGTGGTCGCACCCGCAGGAGACCGTCGCGGCCGTGAGCGAAGGCGGCTGGGCGGCAGAGGACATCGCGGACCTGTGGCCGGCCGTCTTCGGCCCCCGGAGCGAGACCGTCGGCGTCCCCGCGGTCGAGGCGCCCGAGGAGCGGCCGTGAACGTCGACGATCTCGTCGCCATCGACATGCACGTCCACGCCGAGATCGCCGCAGACGGGCACACCTCGCTGCCTGATGCGTTGATGCACGCCTCCTCGGCCCACTTCGCCGCGCAGGACCGCAGGCACCCCACGGTCGACGAGATCGCCGCCCACTACCGCGAGCGCCACATGGCCGCCGTGGTCTTCACGGTCGACGCCGAGCACGCCACCGGCCGCAGACCCGTTGCGAGCGAGGAGATCGCGGAGGCGTGCAACCGCCACGCCGACGCCCTCATCCCCTTCGGCAGCGTCGACCCGTGGCGCGGCGCCGCCGCGGTGAAGGCGGTCCGACGCCTCGCGGCCGACCACGGCGTCCGCGGGTTCAAGTTCCACCCCAGTCTGCAGGCGTTCGACCCCGACGACCGCATGGCCTACCCGCTGTACGAGGCGATCCAGGAACTCGGCCTGCCGGTGGTGTTCCACACCGGACAGACAGGGATCGGCGCCGGCGTCCCCGGCGGCGGGGGCATCCGGCTGCGGCACTCGAACCCGATGCTCGTCGACGACGTCGCCGCCGACTTCCCGGACCTGACGATCATCCTCGCCCACCCGTCCTTCCCCTGGCAGGAGGAGGCCCTCGCCGTCGCCGTCCACAAGCCGTCCGTCTACATCGACCTGTCGGGCTGGTCGCCGAAGTACTTTCCGCCCGTCCTGGTCCGCTACGCCGACTCGCTGCTCAAGCACAAGGTGCTGTTCGGATCCGACTATCCGCTGCTCACCCCCGACAGGTGGCTTTCCGACTTCGCCGGACTCGACCTCAAGGACGAGGTGCGCCCGCTCATCCTCAAGGAGAACGCCGCCCGACTCCTCGGCCTGAAGCCCGTAGGAGGATGAGCCTTGCGCGACTTCGGCATCGGGTCCTGGCCGGCGCGCCGGGCCCGCAAGACCCCGCACAAGACCGCCGTTCTCGACCCCGGCGGCCGCTTCACCTACGCCGAACTGCACGAGCGCGTGCACCGCCTCGCGAACGCGATGCGGGAGCTCGGCGTCCGCCGCGGCGACCGGGTCGCCTACCTCGGGCCGAACCACCACGCGTTCCTCGAAACGCTCTTCGCGAGCGGCGTGCTCGGGGCGATCTTCGTCCCGCTCAACACCCGCCTGGCCGAACCCGAACTCCGGCACTGCCTCGACGACTCGGGCGCCACGGTGCTGATCCACGACCCCGCGCTGCCCTCCCCGCCGGTGCGGCGGACGATCGCAGTCGGGCCCGAGTACGAGGACCTGCTCGCCGGCGCCTCGGCCGAGCCGATCGACGAGGCCGTCGCGCTCGACGACCCCTTCATCATCATGTACACCTCCGGCACCACCGGCCGCCCCAAAGGCGCGCTGCTCACCCACGGCAATCTCACCTGGAACGCGTTCAACGTCCTCGTCGACATCGACCTCGCCTCAGACGAGACCACGCTGTGCACGGCCCCGCTCTTCCACACCGCGGGCCTGAACATGACCTGCCTGCCCACACTCCTCAAGGGCGGCACGGTGGTCCTGGAGCCGGCCTTCGACCCCGACCGCACCCTGAAGCTGGTCCGGTCCCTGCGCGTCACCTACATGTTCGGCGTGCCGGTCATGTTCGCGGCCATCGCGCGGTCGGCAGCCTGGGACGAGGCCGACCTCTCGAGCCTGCGGCGGGTGAGCTGCGGCGGCGCGCCCGTACCGCCCGGGACGATCGCGGCGTACCTGGAGCGGGGCGTCGTGTTCAGCCAGGGGTACGGCATGACCGAGGCATCCCCGGGGGTGCTGTTCCTGACCGGCGAGGACAGCACCCGCAAGGCCGGTACGGCCGGCGTCCCACACTTCTTCACCGACGTCGGCATCGTCGACGCCGACTCGCGCCCCGTCGCCCCCGGTCGGCGCGGCGAAGTGGTGGTCCACGGCCCCAACGTGATGCGCGAGTACTGGGGACGCACCGACGACACGGCCGCCGCGTTCGCCGACGGCTGGTTCCGCACCGGCGACATCGCGGCCGCCGACGCCGACGGCTTCGTGTCCATTCTGGACCGGGCGAAGGACGTGTTCATCTCCGGCGGCGAGAACGTCTCCCCCGCCGAGGTCGAGGCAGCGCTGAGCGGCCACCCCGGTGTCGCCGACTGCGCCGTCATCGGCGTCCCGGACGCGACCTGGGGCGAGGTCGGCCGCGCGATCGTGGTCCCGGCCGCCGAGGCGGTGGACGGCACCGAGCTCCTGGCGTTCCTGCGGGACAGGCTCGCCGGGTACAAGATCCCGAAGTCCGTGGTGTTCACCACCGACCTCCCCCGCTCCCCCACCGGCAAGATCATCAGGAGAATCCTGCGAGAGGAACACCAATGAGCCGACGAGTCACCGGCGTCGAAGAGATCGCCGCCCTGGGCGGCACCGACCTCGGCCGCACCCCCTGGCGCGAGATCACCCAAGACCGGGTGAACGGCTTCGCCGACGCCACCGACGACCACCAGTGGATCCACACCGACCCCGTCCGCGCCGCCGACGGCCCGTTCGGCGCGGCCATCGCCCACGGCTACCTCACCCTGTCGCTCATCATCCCGATGTTCAACGAGCTCTTGGAGATCGGCGGCGTCACCACGAGCGTCAACTACGGCCTCAACCGCGTCCGATTTCCCGCCCCGCTGAAAGTAGGCGAGCGCATCCGCCTCCACGCCGCAGTGGCCGAGGCCGAGGAGGTCAAGGGCGGCGCGCAGCTCACCCTCGACTTCAGCGTGGAGATCGAGAACGGCGCGAAACCGGCGTGCGCGGCGCAAGCCGTGTACCGCTACTACCGGTGAGCACCTCGGCGACGGCACGACCTCCGGAGCGGGCGTATCGACCTGCACGATCAGCACTCCGAGATCCTCGCCGCGCTGGCCCGCCTCACCGCATAGTGCCCATTCAGTGACGGAACGGGAATGTCGCACCGATTCCCTAGGATCGGCCGCGACATTCCCGGCGGTAGGAAGGGCACCGATGAACCACGTTGCACCCGAAGAGGACCGGCTGCAGATCCCCAAGGCCTGGACCTGGCGGCTGCCCCCGCGCCGCGGCAGGCGCCCGGAGAAGCCCACACCGCTCGACAAACCCGAAGCGGTCGATCAACTGCACCAGCAGATTCTCCGGGAAGAGCGGCAACTGCGGGCCGCACTGGCGAAACCCGCCAACCAGCCCTTCGCCGAAGCGGGCGCCGCCTACCTCGACGGCCAGGCCGACCCGCGCGGCGCCGCCGCCGTCGCCGGCCTGCTGCTCGACTACTCCGAACGCCTCTGCGCGACCCACCTCCGCCCCGAGTTCGATCTCTGGCTCCGCGACCACGGCCTGCCGTTCGCAGTGGCGGCGGCCGTCGAAATGCTCACACTCGACGAACGCAAGGAACGCTGGCGGCAGGCGCCGCCGATCGCGGGCCGGGTGCTCGTCGAAGCCGACCCGTCGGAGATCCGCGAGCTGTTCAACGAGGCGATCTACGGCGGCCTCGACCAAGTGCGTTCGCTTCTCGCCGCCGCCACTGACGCCGAATACGCCGCCGTGGTCCCCGCCGTCGCCGAGCGCCGCGACACCGTCGCGAAGCGCATCACCGCCATGGTGCTACTGCCGGACGAGCACGACTGGGTGCTCGAAGCCTGCGCCGAATACGGCAAGGTCCGCTTTCGGCACGTCTATGACATGGTCATGTGGCTGTCGGTCGACACGCCCGAACAAGTGGCGGCCATGGGCCTCACCGACATGAGCGACGCCGATCCCGGCCTGGGCGATGTCGCCGCTCTCCTCGATGGTCTCGGCAACGACGCGTTCTCGATCCTCGCCGCGACCGAAACGAGCGGCAACCGTCACCGCGACGCCGTCGTCCAGGGCATCGCCGTGATCCCCACCGACGAGGCCATGGCGTTCCTGCTCGAACACCTCGACCGAAACCACGTGTTCGAGACCGCAGCCGACGCCGCCCGGCGCTTCCCGTTCCGCACGCTCCGCATCGCGGCGAAGCTCGCCCCGGACGCCCCCGCCGAACTGCGACCCCGACTCGCCGCCATCGCCGCACTTCCCGACACCGACCTGCACCGCCATTTGAGCGACGAGGAGCGCGCGGCACTGGCCGACCTGGCCGTCACCGGCGGCCGCGTCCCCGACGCCGCCGCTGAAGACCTCCCGCCGCTGCTCGTCTCCCCGCCCTGGACCCGCAAGCGGCCCAAGGCGAAAGCCGTCGTCATCGACGGCCTCGAAGCGCCCGTCTCGCAGACCCGATGGCCCGAAGGAGCAAAGGATCCCGGGCCGGGCCGCGACGCCCCCGACGCCGAGGACAACACCGGGCCGATGCTCAGCCGCCACACCGCCCGCATCGCGGCCGAGCGCTACGCACGCAAAGACGCCCGCCCCGGGGCCGTCGCATGGTTCGAACGCCACGGTCTCGACACCGTGCCCTACCTGGTGCCGGACGCGCTCGGTTCGGACAAGGACCGCCGCAAGCACGCTGAGGCCGCACTCCTCCACCTCGCCGCACACCACGACCCGGCCGCCGTCACCGCCGGCGCCGAATCGTACGGTCCCGAAGCCGCCCAAGCGATCACCGGGCTCATCGGCGACGACCCGCTGGAGCCTCGCGGCGTGAAGGTTCCCAAACCGCCGTACTGGTCGCAATCGATGCGACTGCCGCAGGTCCTCCTCAAAGGAGGCGAGCGCGCACTGCCGCACGACTCGATCCCGCACCTGGTCACCGTACTGACGCTGGCGACGCCCGACTACCGCTATCCGGGTCTCGACGTCGTGGCCGAGACCTGCGACCTCGATTCGCTGCGCCGCTTCAGCAAGACGCTGTTCGAGTGCTGGCTCGCGGCGGGCGCTCCGCCCAAGAACCGATGGGCGCTCACCCAGCTCGCCCATTTCGCCGATGAAGCAACCGTTCGGACGCTCAGGGACCTGATCCGCAAATGGCCCGGCGAGCGCGAGCACCGGCGCGCCGTCACCGGGCTCGGCGTGCTCGGCGCGATCGGCACCGACGACGCACTGCGGGCCGTCCAGTTCATCGCCGACACGGTGAAGACCAAGGCGGTCAAGGAAGAAGCGGTCCGCCAGATCACCCGGATCGCCAAGACCATGGGACTCAGCAGAGAGCAGCTCGCCGACCGGCTCGTGCCCGAATTCGGACTCGGCGACGGATCGGCGCTCGTCCTCGACTACGGGCCGCGCAAGTTCTACGTACGGTTCGACGAGCGGCTGCAACCGTTCGTCACCGACGAGGCCGGCAAACCGCGCAAGACCCTGCCGAAGCCCGGCGCGAAAGACGATCCCGAGACCGCCGCCGGAGCCTACAGGCGCTTCGCCGACCTGAAGAAGGAGCTGCGCACGGTCGCCGCGAGCCAGGTGACCCGCATGGAGGCCGCCATGGCGACCGCCCGCACCTGGTCGCCCGACGAGTTCCGCCGGCACTTCACCGACCACGCGCTCAACCGCCACCTCGCAAGGCGACTCGTGTGGCTGGCGGACGCCGAAGGGCGCCGATTCGCCTTCCGCATCGCCGAAGACGGCACCTTCGGCGACGTCGAGGACGACGCCGTCGAACTCGCCCAGGACGCGACGATCCGCGTCGCCCACCCGGTCCACCTCGGACCCGAACAGACGAAGGCATGGGCAGCGCTCCTCGCCGACTACGAGATCATGCAGCCCTTCAGCCAACTCGACCGCCCGGTCATGGCGTTCACCGAGGAGGAGATCGCCACCGGACGCCTCGCCCGCTTCGAAGGGGCCGCCGTGCCGATCGAACAGATCCTCGGCGCCGTCAGCCGCGGTTGGAAACGGGCGAAGCCGGAGGGCGGAGTCGAACCGGGCATCTCCCGCCCGATCCCCGGCGGACATGTCACCGTCACCCTCGAACCGGGTATCTGGGCCGGCGCCGTCATGGCGTCCCCCGAGCAGCGGTTCGCCGCGGTCAGGCTCTGCGACCGCGAGTACTTCTGGTGGGCTGAAGCGGAACCGGACGGCAAGCACCCCAAGGACTTCGACCCGGCCACCGCCTCCGAGATCCTCTCCTGGCTGACCCGCATCATCGACACCGCATAGTGCCCGAATCGCGACGGAACGGGAATGCCGCACCGATGCTCTAGGATCGGCCGTCCTGAACGCGACCTAGTCGGTTTCGGACCAGAAGCCGCAGTGGTGGTCGTTCTCTGTCTGGATGGGACGGTCTCCGTGCGGGCGGAGTTGGAGGGTGGTCTGGTCGGTTTCGGTGAAGGTCGGCCAGGAGCCCGGTGGGGCCGGACGTCCGGTCGTTGCGAATGTGGTCCAGTAGTCGATCATGCGGTTCGACAGTTCGCGCTGGGCTTGGGTCCATTCGGGTTCGAAGCCGAGGTCGAGCAGGTATAGAACTTCGGAGCCGTGGGGGGAGCCGGTCGGATAGTCGGTTGGGAAGACCGCGTCGTCGGCCGGTGGGTCAGGGTCGGCGAACTCATAGCTGTAGGTCGGGACTCGGGCGCTGAGTTCCTCGGTCAACTCCAGGGTCGGACAGATCCAGGCGCTGTCGGTGCCCACGGCCGCGAAGGCGAGTTCGGCACGGTATTCGTCCGATTCGGCGGTCTCCATCGGGTATTCGTCCATGATCGCTTCGGCGCGCCCGGGGAATGCCTGTTCCAGCAGGTCCCGGTAGGCGTCTGTACCCGCGTTCGGATCGATTTCGAAGATCCGCGCGAAGTAGCGGTGCTCAT
This sequence comes from uncultured Actinomycetota bacterium, assembly GCA_963740955.1. Taxonomy (GTDB): domain Bacteria; phylum Actinomycetota; class Actinomycetes; order Mycobacteriales; family Micromonosporaceae; genus Glycomyces. The sequence continues at coordinate 590,348 of CAVUGC010000016.1, read as the reverse complement.
CGCGGGTGTTGCCCTGTAGGACCGGGACCTCGTTGAACCGGCCGGCGGCGATGGCTTCGACCGGGTCTTCGGGGAGCAGCGGTGACCCGTAGGTCATGGTCAGGAAGCTCCCGTTGAGGGCGAGGAGGTCTTCTGACGATTTCTGGCGGAGGCATCCGATCGGGTCGTCGCCTTCGCAGCCCAGGACGGTCGCGGCTTGGGTTCCCGCTTCGGACGTCGTGTCCAGGTCGCTCCAGTAGGAGAGCGCTGGGCCGCCGGGGAACATCAGATCGGCCGGCCAGTGCTGTCGGCACGACCCACTCTGGATGATCGCCCGGTCGAACAGGTCCGCGGAGCCCGGGGAGGCGAGATGGCCGCAGATGTTGGCCCCGCCCGAGGAGTTCCCGAACAGCGTGACTCGTTCGGGGTCGCCGCCGAAGGCGGCGGCGTTCTCATTGATCCAGCGGAGGGCGGCCTGCTGGTCGGCCAGGCCGTACGTTCCCGAATCGTCGAGGGACGGGTGACCGAAGTAGCCGAGGACGCCGAGCCGCGAGTTGACCGTCACCACGGCGACATCGCCTTGGGCGGCCAGGCGTCGCGGGTCGTATTCGGCGCCCGAGCCGGAGCTGAAGGCACCGCCGTGGAACCAGACCATGACCGGCACTGGGCCGTCGGCTGATCGCGGCACCGTCAGGTTCAGGTACAGGCAGTCCTCGGTGGAGCCCTCCAGTCGCTCCCCCGTCGTCACGTCGGGTTGGACGCACGGGGCCCCCGGTTCGGTCGCGTCCCGCACGCCCGACCAGTCGGCGGGCGGTCGCGGCAGCTCCCACCGCAGGTCGCCGACCGGAGGCGCGGCATACGGGATGCCGTTGAACTGCAACACCTCTTCGTCCACCACGCCTCTGACCTCGCCGGTTCCGGTGGCGACCACGGCCGGGTCGGCCCGGTCCTCTACCAGTACGGCGGCCAGCGCCGCGGCCACCACCACGGGGGTCATCCCGGCCACCAGCAGTCGAAAGCCCGGTCTCTGTTTTTTCGGCGAAGTGCGCATGGTCATCTTTTCTAACGCCCTCGACGGCGCCGCGGTACCGACCGGCGGACCACGTTCGCCCATCCTTCGGCCGGTCGGCATCCGACCGATGGCCGCCCCCGGGCATTCCGAGCGTCCGAACCTAGACTTGGTCCGTGAGAAGCGATGACCAGGCCGAACGAATGCTTCGGGCCGGGATGCTCCCGGGCCTCGTCGACGCCGCGATCGACGGCACCGGTCCGGGCGGCCAGGCGCGGCGCACCCTCCGGGACAAGCTGGTCGACGCCACCTTCGTGCTTCTGGCAGCCGCCATGGGACTGGTCGGGCTGCTCGCTCCCGGAGCGCACGGGACCGCCTTCACGGTCGTCTCGGTGGTCGCCCTCGCGTTGAGTTGCCTGGCGCTCCTGGTGCGCCGCCGGTTCGCCGTGTCGCTGGCCGCGGTCCTGATCGTCGCCTCGGTATGGCTGCCGGTCGTCTCCGGTGCCAGCCTGATCGCGCTGTTCACCGCCGCGGTCCACCGCCGGATCTCCCGCGTCCTCCCGCTCGTCGCGCTCGCCGCACTGAGCACCGTCGGCCAGCTTCGAATCGGGCCGCAGCTGGCCGAACCGCTGTACTGGCCCGCCGTCGGCGTCACCGTGCTCTTCACGCTCCTGGTCGTGGGTTGGGGTGTGGCGACTCGCGCGCGGCGGCAGATCGTGGTCATGATGGCCGAACGGATGCAGCGCCTCCGGGCCGAGCAGGAGGCGCGCCTGCGCGGAGCCAGGGAGGCCGTCCGCGAGCGCATCGCCCGCGACATGCACGACTCGCTGGCCCACCGACTGTCGCTGATCACCATGAGCGCCGGGGCGCTCGAGTTCCGGCGCTCGACTTCGCCGGAGGACATGGCCGACATGATCGGCATCGTCCGCACCAACGCGCAGCTGGCCCTCGCCGAGCTGCGGCAGGTCGTCTCCACATTGCGCGACGGCGAGGAAGGCGATGCGGCCGGGGCCGCGCCGGGCGGGACGGCGAGGCTCGGAGAGCGGGTCGCCGGGCTGGTCGAGCAGGCCAGGAATGCCGGCCAGAACGTCGAATACCATTGGCGCGTGCCAGACGACGTCCCCGCCGAGCTTGGCGAATCCGTGTTCCGCGTAGTGCAGGAGGGATTGAGCAACGCCCGGAAGCACGCTCCCGGCAGCGCGGCCGCGATGATCGGTGCCCACGACGGCCGAGAGATCACCGTGGACGTCGTCAACGACCGCGGGCCCGAACGTTCCGGTTCGGGCGGCCAGGGTCTCCGCGGCATGACCGAGCGGGTCGAGACGGCCGGCGGCACCGTCTCGGTGGCGGACGAGCACCACCGCTTCCACCTGTGCGCACGCTGGCCGCTTCCCGATGCCGACCGCGGTGAGGAGCGAAGCCGTGTCCGCTGACCCGATCCGGGTGCTGGTCGTCGATGACGACGCGATGGTCCGGTCCACCCTGCGCGTCATGCTCGGCGGCGCCGAGGACATCGCCGTCGTGGACATGCTGTCCGCACCCGGCGAGATCACCGACGAACTGCTCGCGCGCATCGATGTCGTGCTCATGGACATCGTCATGATGGGCGGCGACGGGCTCGAGGCGACCGGCCGCATCACCGCCGTCGACAGCGCCCCGGCCGTCATCGTGATGACCACTTTCGACACCGAGGCGCACCTGCTGGAGGCGCTGCGGCAGGGAGCATCGGGCTTCCTGCTCAAGGACACCGAACCGGAGCGGATCGTCGAGGCGGTCCGCCGGGCCGCGGCCGGCGAACCGGCCCTGTCGGCATCGGTCACCCGGCGGCTGATGAACCGCGTCCGCGACCAGACGCGGTCCCAGGTCCGGGCGAAGGAGCGGCTCAGGGTCCTCTCCCCGCGCGAGGCCCAGATCGCGCGGGCGATCGCGCGCGGGCGGTCCAACGGGGAGATCGCCGCCGAGCTCTACATCAGTCTCGGGACGGTGAAGTCGCACATCAGCCAGATCCTCGCCAAGCTGGGTCTGACCAGCCGGGTCGAGATCTCACTGCTGGTCCTGGAGGCCGAACCCGGCGCCGCACCGGATCCGACTTCGGTCTGACCGCGATGCCACCGGCGGCCGAAGACGCAGCCGACCGACCGGTGCCGCTGCCGCTCAGGGACGGTTAACGTCGGGCCATGACCGACGACATCCGCCGTGATGGCACCTACATCGCCGCCACCGATACCGAACTCAGGGAAGCCGGATTCGCCTCCCGGGGGATCGCGCTGCTCAACCAGCGGGTCCTGTTCCGCCACCGAGGGGAGGCCTCACTGAGGCCCGGCCGCCTCGAACTGCGGGACTGGCACCGCGGCGAGTCCCTGCTCGTCACCCCCGAGGACCTCACCGATGTACAGCGTACGTTCACCAAGCTGTACGGCCGCTTCGTCGGTGGCGGCAGCGCCGAATGGGGGGCGCCGATCATCCTTTCCCGCAATGAAAACAGGCCCGAGCTGTATCTCCTGTTCGAACACCACGCCTTCCTGGAGAAATCCACCAACGTCGAGTGGCACCTGGCCCTCCTGGAATGGCAGCACCACCGAATGGCCTGAGCCAGTTTGCCGCGGTCCGTTCGCGCCTAGAAGAGCTCGAGCGGCACGAACACCGCGACGTAGCCGATCAGAGTGAGCACCCCGACGGCGGCCAAGGTGCGCATCCGTTCGCCGCGCACCGCCAAGAGCGACACGGCGAGTGCGACCGCAGCGCACGTCCATGCCTGGGTCGGATAGTGCAGCACGATCGCGTAGTGGAGGCCCTCCGCTCCGAAGAGACCGCCGAGCGCCCCGAGGCCGGCGGAACGGTGCCACACGGTCCGGCCGCGCCGCCACCACACCGCCGCGACTGCGAAGAGCGGACCGGCGACACAGGCGAAGGCCGCCCAGAGGACCGGCCAGCCCAGCAGCGAGCCGACGTCGTCGTGCCGTACGAGGACGGCATACCCGTAATACCCGGCGACCAGCCCGATCTCGAGGCACAGGCCCGCCGCGGCGATTGTCGGAAGTCGACACCGCCCGGCCAGCGCGGCTCCGGCCACGAAGGCGACCGCGGCCCAGACTGCCCCTGAGTTCGCGATCTGGTTCCATGCACCCGGAAGCCAGCCCTGAGCGAGATTGGTCAGCACCCCCAAGGCCAGACCGCCGGCGAGGGAGACCGCCAGAGCGGCCGGCGGAGAAGTCGACTTCGAGGCCATATCAGTCATTGCCACATTCTCGCCCCTGCGAACTAAGAACACCTACTGGGTATCCATCCAGATGAGCGGTGTCACTGCCGATCCTCGGTCGCGACGGATCGGCCCTGCACCAACGCATAGCTTGAGACACCAAGTGCCGCAGCAGTACTCAGAGGTGGTCCGAGTAGAAGTCCCCGAGTCGCGCAACGGCGGGCCCTTGCCGGAGTGGACGGTGCCGTCGAGGGCATCCAGGCCCGCCGTTCTCTCTGAGTGGGGCGGGGTGTCAGTGTGCTGTCGCGGTTGCCGGTGGGGTGAGCGCGGGTCCGGTACTGCGGGTGGAACGCCAGATGATCGCGGTGATGATGATGACGGTGAGGGTGGGGATGAGTTGCGTTGGGGAGCCTGCGCCGGCGGAGCGGTCGGCGAGCGCGGCGCCGAAGTCGATGCGCAACAGCGGGGCACCGAGGAAGGCGACGGTGTTGAGGACGGCGTGGAGGACGACCGCGATCTCCAGGCCGCCGGTGCGCCAGGTGATGATCGCCAGACAGGTCCACAGCACGAAATACCAGAGGTTGATGTAAGGGTCGGTGGACCCGTGAGCGGCGGTGAACAGCACGCTCGTGACGAGCACTCCGGCGATCAGCCCCGCTCGCGGACTGCGGGTCCAACTGCCGACGACGCGGAACATCAGGCCGCGGACACCGTACTCTTCCCCGGTGGTCTGGAGTGGGGTGAGCAGGAGGGTGCCGATGAAGATGCCGATGAGGTCGAAGCGCGACCAGGTCGCTTCGGTGCTCGGGGTGAAGAATCCGATCACGTTGACGATGACCCAGGCGGGGCCGAACACGATGAGCGCCTTGCCGAACAGGTCGAACCGGAATCGGGACGTCACCGAGTGCAGTGAGACGCCGGGGACGCCGTAGAGCCAGCGTTGGATGAGCATGCTCCACGGGATGAGCAGGCCTAGGGCGATCATGGAACCGGCGTGGAAGAGGGGTGTGTAGTCGGTGCCGCCGAGGCTCGGCGGCGTGTTGCCCATCTGTTCGTCGATGAGCCCGAGCGCCATGCCGATGCCGGTGGGGAAGAGGACGAACCCGGCGCTCAGGAGCACGATCGCGAGGATGCCGCGTCCGATGCGGCGCTTGTCCCCGGCGAGGACCCGGTGGTATTCGACCCCGCTGGGCACCGTGTTCGCGTTGCGCGGTTCGCCGGGGCTGAGGAGCCAATTTCGTGTGGTCATCGTCGTTGTCATGCTTTCTTTCTCCTTGTTCGGTCAGTTGCCGGCGAGGTCGAGCAGCGGCGTGTAGCGCAGGCGGAGCGCACGCTCCATACTCGCCAGCACGGCTCCCGCGCCGAGGGCGATGTTCAGCCACAAAGGCAGTCGGATGGGCGAGGTGAAGGTCCCGGCGCTCTCCGCGATCGGGGGGATCTGCGAGATCGGTTCCGCGAGTTGGAGCAGGTTGAGGCCCAGGCCGATCACGAGCATCAGCACCGAGGCGATGCCGATCCCGCGGCTCAGCGCCGGGTGCTCGGCGTCCAGGTTGGCGCGGCGCCCCTCGGCCGATGCGGGGTCGGGTGTGAGCTGTTGGGGCGTCCCACTGACGGGGACGTAGTGGCACCGTTTGATCCCGTAGGCACTCATCGCCACCTCGATGGCGCCGCCCACGACGGGGAAGGACGCGGGCAGTTTCGACTCCAGCTCATGCCTCCCGTTCACGAACAGGTGCGCCCGGACCTTGCTCTCGTCGAGCTGCGCCCCGTGCCGCACGTCGACCGCGTAGACGTGGGCATCGCCGGTCGGTCGAATCCAGAACAGCGACCGTATCGGCAGCTGCCACCAGCGGAACCGCTGCAACTCCCGCCCGTCTCCCGGCTTGAGTCGCCTTGACGCCAGCCACTGCTTCCCTGTCATTCGCTCCAGTCCTCCCTTTGTCGCCCACACGACTAACACACCGTGTTACTAATGACGCTAACACACCGTACTAGTACACTGAGTGGGTGGGATCGCGCGGAAATCGAGGAGGAGCGGACATGGGATCGCGGGAGAAGATCCTCAAGGCGGCAGCCGAGATGATCGCCGAGGACATGACGGCGAGCCTGAGCGTCCGGGCCGTCGCCGCGCGCGCCGGCGTGAGCACGGGCTCGCTCCGGTTCCACTTCCCCACGCAGCGCGAGCTCCAGGACACCGTGCTGGCGAAGATCTATGAATTCGCGTTCCCCGACGACCCGATCCGGGACCGATCCCTCCCGGCCCGAGATCGGCTGGTGAACTGCCTGCGCCAAGTGCTCGCGCCCGCCGGGGTCGGCGAGGAGGCGCGAAAGGCATGGGGGGTGGCGTATCAGGCCTTCATCGCACCCGACCCGACCGAAAAAGTGCGCACGGCATATCTCGCCTACGAACGGGGAGCCGCACGCCGCGTCGAGTACTGGCTGAGCGTGCTCGCCGGCGAAGGCGAGCTCCCCCGGCAGGACTACGCCCCGAAGGTCAGATTCCTACTCACAGTCCTCAACGGACTCTCCGTCGAGCGAGCGCTCCCCGCCGCCGAGTCCCTCCTGAAAACCGAGACCGAAACCCTCTACACCGCCGTCGACTGCATCCTCGATACCTGTACCGACTGACCAGTTTCGGTCAGAGCCGTAGTCGGATCGTGTCGTCTCGGTGGTGGTCAGAGTGTGCGAGCCGCGGGATCCCATTGGTGAGGAAGGGCATCGGGTCGGGTTGCGGTGCTCTGCGGTTCGACGACGCTCCCTGACGCCGCGGCTTCGGTGATCGCGACCATGATGTCGAGCACGTGGAAGGCGACGGCGGCGGAGGCCCGTTCGTCTGGTTCCCGATCGGATGGCGCGGGCGAGGTCGAGCACGCCGGCGCCTCTGCCGTATGCGGGTCCGACGGGTTCGATCACGTCCGGCTCGCCCCCGTCCTGCCAGAGCCGCGAGGCGCCGTCGAAGCCGTTCGGGTCGGGGAGCGCGAGCGTGCCCGAGGTGCCGGTGACCTCCAGGAGGCCGGCCCGCACCAGGTGGGACTCGAAACTGAACAAGACCACCGCGCTCGCGCCGCCCTCGAACTCGAGCAGTGCGCTGTGCGCGGTGGGCACGTTCACCGGGAACTGGGTTCCGGCGCGTGGACCCGAACCGATCACGCGCGTGGCGTGCGACCGCGACGAGGTCGCGCTGACGCGGCGCACCGGACCGAAGACGTGGACAAGGGTCAGTCAGGTAGTACGGGCCGATGTCGAACAGCGGGCCGGCCGCCCGCATCGAAGAGGAACTCCGGGCTCGGGTGCCATGACTCGGGGCCGGGAGACTGCATGACCGCCAAAGCGGTGAGCGGCTGGCCGATCCGGCCGTCCTTGATGGCCCGCAGGCCGGTCTGGAGGCCCGAGCCGAGCACGGTGTCCGGCGCGCACGCGACCCGCAGGCCCCGTCGGCCTCGCCTCGTCCAGCAGCACCTGGCCGCTCGCGCGGTCCAGTGCGACGGGCTTCTCGCTCCACACATGCTTGCCCGCTTGCAGGATCTGGAGGCCGACTTCCACGTGCACGGCGGGGATCGTCAGGTTCACCACGATCTCGATGTCCTCGCGCGCAAGGAGTTCGGCCACCGTCCCCGACGCCGGGACGCCGAACGCGTCCGCTTGCGCTTTGGCCCGGTCGGTGTCGAGGTCGGCCACGAAGTGCACGGCGAGGTCGGGGAACGCGGTGAGGTTCTGCAGGTACGCGCCGCTGATGGTTCCCGCGCCGATGACGCCGACGCCTACCGGCCCGCTTCATGCTTCCTGCCCGGAGTCGACGGTGCTGACGAATCGCAGGCTCTGCGCGATCCCCTCGAAGAGGTCGCCCGCATAGCCGTCGAACTCGATGACCCGCACGGCGCCGGGTGCGGCGGCTCGAGGATCTCCTTGATCTGGCATGTCGCCCGATCCCGCGGGCTGCTGCGCGGCCGCTTCAGTGGTGCGGGGTCCGTCCTTGACGTGGATCAGCCGCACACGCTCGCCCAGGCGGGCCAGGAGCTCCGGCGCGCTCTGGCCGCCGACCTCGGCCCAGTACGTGTCGATCTCGAGCACCACCGCGGGGTCGAGCCGTTCCGTGAAGACGTCGAAGGCGCTGCGTCCCTCGATGTCGGACTCGAACTCCCAGGTGTGGTTGTGGTAGCCGATCTCGATGCCGAGCGGCTGCGCCTGGGCGGCGATCTGCCCGAGTCGCTCCGCGATGGCGGACACCCCGTCCTCGGTCTCCCACCCGTGGCGGATCATCGGCTCGATGAGGGTGCGCATGCCGAGTGCGGCCGCGGCCTCGAGCGCGCGCTCGGCATCGCCCTCAGCGAGCGACGCGTGGCCCGAAAGCGCGGTGAGCCCCGCATTCGCGAGCGCGACGCGGTACTCCTCCACCCGGTCAACGAAGCCGAACAGTTCCACGTTCTTGAATCCCAGGCCCGCAATGCGGTCGAGCGTTCCCGGCAGGTCGGCGGCGAGCGCGTCCCGCACGCTGTAGAGCTGCACCGAAAGTGCTGCAGTCATGTTGGTCTCCTTCTAGTCAGGGGTCTGTATCGGTCGGAGGCGGATCGTAATAGGACGATCCGCCGGAGCCTCGCCACGAGCTCGCGGTTTCGGTGCGGCTCGGCCGAGGCGGGGACCGCATACGGTCCCCAGTGGATGAAGGTGCCGAGGCTCGCCTCCGTCACCCGGTCCCGGAGGCTCTCTCGCGGTGCGTTCCGGTCATGATCGGGATTCCTTGCGTGTCACGTCGGCGAGGGCCGCCCCGCGTCGCGCGGGGCGGCCTCCTCACGTCAGGCGATGTCGCCGTAGATGATGCCGCGGCCGTTGGTGCCGAGATAGACGCGGCCGTAGATGAGCGGGTCGCCGGTGATCACGGCCCCCGCATTGGCCCACTGGTGCTCGTCATCGTTGATGCGGGTCCAGCGGGTGCCGCCGTCGATCGAACGGTAGATGCCGGACTTGCCCCCGGTCAGCGCCCACGTGTAGATCGTGGGGTATCCGGAGTTCTTGGCGGCCTTGCCGAAGCCCACCGAGTCCGCCGTCTCGAACTTGGTGATCTGCTTCCAGGTGGTGCCGCCGTCCTTGGAGCGCCACATACCGCCCGGGGCGCCCTCCTTCTCGTCCCCGCGCCCGGCGAGCCAGACGTGGTTCTTCTTGCCGGGGACGGCGCGGAAGTCTTCGACGCCCGCGGAAGGCAGGCCGGTCGCGCCCGTGTCGGTGAACGTCGCGCCCCCGTCGGTGCTCCGGTAGAACGTGCCGCCCGAGAACGAGTACAGCACCGACGCTTTGACGCGGTCGGAACGGATCTTCGCTCCCGCCGGGAGCCCCTCGACCGGAGTCCACGTCTCGCCCAGGTCGGTGCTGTACACCGGAGTGATCTCGGTGTCGCTCGGCGACCAGAGGATCGTGGACCCGTCGGCACTGACCGCGACGGTGCCGGGGTGGCGGTCGCCGGCGAGGCCTTCGATGCCGGTCTTGCTCCAGGTCTTGCCCCGGTCGGTGGAGACGCCGACGTGGCCCTTCTCGTTGCCGTAGTACCCCTGGCCGACGGCGACGATGACGTCCGGGTCGGACTGGGCGAAGTCCACACTGGTCGCCATGGACCAGCCGGTGTCGAACATGAGTTCGGCCCGGTCGAGGTCGGTGTGGATGAAGCCGGTTACATCGCCGACGGCGGAGACGAGCGCGCCGCCGATCGCCGCGAGGTCGATGATCGCGCACTCCTCCACGCCTTCGACGCGGACGCCCACGGTGAATTTCTCCACCGGCAGAGCGACGCGTTCGCCGGCCTCGTTCTCGCCGATCAGCTCGCCCTGCGAGTCCCACCGCGTCAGCTCCTCGGTGCCCCAGATGGTCGCGCCGGTGCCCCACATGATGCGATCGGAGTCGTGCGGGTCGATCACGAGGGCGTCCATCATCCACCCGTGCTTGACTGCGTACGCCTGGCCCTCGTCCTCGCCGTTCCACGACAGCCATGGGCTGCCCGAGCTGTCCATGTCGAACCGGTCGGTGCGGTCCTCGCCTTCGGCGTAGTCCCAGGACAGCGACCAGGTGGCGCCGGAGTCGGTGGAGCGGTAGATGATCTCATCGGGCCACCAGTTGTTGCGCGTGACCGTCATGATCGTGCCGGGGTTCTGGCGGTCGACGGTGATGCCGCCGAAGCCGGGGATCACACCGCGCGGGTTGTAGGTCGGGCTGACGTCGGTCCATTCGCCGGTCTGGGTGGCGAGGCGCATGATCTTGCCGCCGTTGCCCGAAGCGGCCGGAGCGTTGCCGGGCCCCGGGTCGTGGCTGGTGGCGATGTACAGGTATCCGTTGGTGTCGTCCACTGCGGACTGGTTGGGGAAGGTGGGGTTCCCGTCGACTTCGCCGAGCGCTTCGGCGGCGCCGGGGACGGCCTGCCAGGTCGCTCCGCCGTCTTCGGAGACGTAGAGCGGGTCGGCCGGGTCGGCGACGCCCACATAGACCTTGCCGCCGATCTGGTCGAAGTCGATCCAGATCACGCCCTGGTTGTCACCCAGGATGATGTTGCCGGGCTCGACGACGAAGTTGCCGGGGTTGGGGAAGTTCTCGACCGCGGCCCAGGTGCGGCCGTAGTCTTTGGAGCGCCAGAGGCCGTTCCCGTTGGGGGTGCCGAGGTACAGCTCGGCGTTGTCGGCGGGGTTGACGGCCAGCCGCTCGCCCATGCCGCGGCCGGGCATGTTGCCGCCCTGCTTGAACGGGAGTTCGGCGATGCCCCAGGTCTCGCCCCTGTCGTCGGAGTAGAGGATCGCGCCGTTGTTGGGGTCCCACTCGTTCGTGTACATGCCGACGGCGGCGTAGACGCGGTCGGTCTCGACCGGGTCGGTGGCCATGGCGACCACGCCCGAATAGCCCCACTTGTCGCGCCCGACCCAGTCCAGGAGCGGCTTCCAGGTGCGCGTGTCCTCCTGCCAGCGGTAGCAGCCGCCGATGTCGGTGCGGTTGTAGATCAGGTTCGGCTCGGTCTCGTTGAACACGATGCCGGACACGAAGCCGCCGCCGTTGATGACGGCGTTCTTCCAGGTGTAGCCCTTGGTCTGCTCCGAATCGGAGTTCTCAGCCCAGGCGGAGAGGGACCCGGCCGCTATCGCGGCGGTCGCCGCGGCAGCGCCCACGGAGGCGGTTGCGGTGAACGTGCGTCGTCGCATGATGTTCTCCTTGCGTTGGTTGCGAGAGGTTGTTGTGGAACTTGGAGCCACCGCAGCTGCGGTCTAGCGCGGGTTCCCAGACTCCGGAAGGGTTGAAGCAGCGAGGGATCACTAAATTTGGATACGCCTACAAACGAACAATATGCCGGGGGCCATTCCCTGTACAAGGCTTATCCCCGAAAAAGATCAGATGAATAACCGTGAACTTTCACGGCACCAGCGGCTAACACTGGAAGACCCTGCCGCTGGCCGAAACGACCGCGCACCAGGCTCCCGGCGGCCCCGTTTTGGACCCTGGATCACCGCTGCACCGTGAAGATCCTGGCGGCGGGCCCCGCCGGCAGCTCGACGACCGGCGTCTCGCCGTCGGTGCGAATCGTCCACTCCGGCAAGGCGACCGGATAGACCTGCTTCAAGTCCCGCCCGCGCAGCCCTGGCAGCGCGACCTCCGCAGCCTCACCGCGTGACCACAGCGCCAGCAGCGACTCGGATCCGGTGTCGAGCTGCAGGGCGATCACCTCGTCCTCCCAGCCCGGGAGGCCCAGCGGCCACACCGGATGCGACTGGGCGATACGGCGGCGCCAATCCTTATGCAGCGCAATGGCTTCGCGCACCAGCGCGGACTGCTCCGCGCTCAACTCATTGAGGAACCCGGAGAGGTACAACCGGCCCATGACGCCCGCCGTCATCGCGAACGCCGTCTCCTCCAAGCTCATCGACGCAGCCGGATACGCCCAGTTCCCCGCCTGCTCAGGCAGCACGCTCGCGGGCGCGGCCGTCGCGATCGGCGCGTACTTCCGGAAATCCTCCTGGTCTGAGGTCGACTGCAGATGCGCCACCGAAAGGAGGTTGTAGTCCATGCGCATCGCACCCGAACCGCAGTTCTCGAACAGCACTCCCGGATGCCGGGCCTGCACGCCGAGCAGCCAGTCCCGGAAGGCCCGCGTGTGGCCGAGCAGCCCGGCCCCTGCCGCCTCGGCGTCCACTTCAGTGCCGGCACCGATGTTCCGGTTGTAGTCGAGCTTGAAGAACTCAAGCCCGAACTCCTCAACCAGCCGGTCCACCGTCTCATCCAAGTGCGCGCGCGCCGCCGGATGCCGCAGATCGAGCTGGAGGTTTCCCGCCACGATCACCCGCTCGCCGAACCGCCGGAAGAACGCCTCCTCCGGCAACCGCTCCGCCATCGCCGACTCGACCCCGACCGCCTCCGGCTCCAACCACAACCCGGGCCGCATGCCGTTGGCGCGGATGGCATCGATGACCGACGACAAGCCGCCGGTGAACCGCTCGGGCGCCTCGAGCCACTCCCCCGCGCTGATCCACCAGGCGCTGCCTGGCGCGGCGTACCAGCCGGCGTCGATGCAGAAGTACTCCGCGCCCGCCTCGGCCGCCGACTCGATGAGCGGCAGCAACTTCTCCGTCGACGGCTCGCCCATGAGCGTGTTCATGAAGTCGTTGTAGACCACCGGCAGCCGCGCGTCGACCGGGCGCACCTCACGGATCGCGCGCCGGTAGTCCGTGAGCGCCGCGAAGGCCGCGTCCCTGCCGCCCTCGGCGACGCAGAGACCTGCCGGCACCGAGGTGAACTCCTCGCCCGGCGCCAGACGTGCGGCGAACTGGTGGTGCATGTCGGTCGCGCCGTGCACGCCCACCGTGACGTCGCTCCCGGTCTGCGCCACCTCCCAGTGCCAGCCCGCGCTGGTCTCGACCTGCCACGCGATCGAAGGAACACCCTCGGCCGCGAGGACCCCGGTCGGCAGGAACGAACCGGTCGACCAGCTCCCGTGACTGGTCACCGAGAAGGGCCCGTGCGGGTACTGGCCGCCGTACCTCGCGGGATCGAGATCGGGCAGCAGCTCGCTCAGCGGGCGCTGCTGCCAGCGCCCCTCGGCCCGCCATTCGCTCTCGCCCCAGAGGAGGTCGTGCGCGCCGTCGGCGGGCACGGCCACGAGCGCCGAGCTCACCGAGAGCAGCACCAGGCTCCGGTCGGCCACGTTGCGCACGGTGTGCCGGATCTGGAGGCCCGGTCCCGCGACGCGGAAGACGCTGAGCACCTCGATGCCGAACTCCGGTGCCCGCTGGCGGATCCGCAGCTCGGTCTCGTCCGATTCGTGGCCCGCGTAGCGGAGCCGCTGCCCGGCGCTCGAGTAGAGGAGGCCCCGGTCGTCGCTGCCGCGGTGCTCCATGCCGGCGGTGTTGACGTCGACGATCGCCGAGGGCGCGGCCGCTGACGGCGCCTCTGGTGCGGTCGCGAGGCGCACGAGCCGCACGGGCCGGTCGTCGCGGTGGTCGAACTTCAGGTGGAGCCCGGGGAGGGCCCACTCGAAGGCCGGATCCTCGTCACGATGCAACGGGGCTTGCGATGTCATTTACTACTCCGCTCTCGATGGGAATAGACGGTGACGCGGGAGATCCCGGGGTGGGCGTTGAACAGTTTCGCGAAGGCGCCGGCGAACTGCCCGGCGCCGACGATGCCGATTGAGAACACGGGGGACTCCTTGGTGATCGAGGCTGACGGGTCGGGACCGGTGCCGACCGCTGCGGCATCACCGTATAAGTTCCGATCGGAGAAGTCTTCACTGATTGGAACGAGTCTTTCTTGGATCCTCAGATCGCGATCGCCCCGCCGCAGCTGGTGGGGTGGGCCGGTCGCCCGATCCTCATGGACACCGCCCACCAGCACGACGACCTGGAGAGCGACGTCCTGAGCTATTTCGCCGCGCGAACGTACGACCAAGGACCCTGAGCTTTGGCTTGGGGCCCTTGGCATCAAGCAGTGTTAGGCCTTGCCCGAGCCGTCGATCGCCGAGGTGAGGGCGTCACACGCCCTCGGCGTTGGTTCGCCTGCGCCAGTAGACGGTGTAGTTGTGGCCGTGGGCGTCGTAGAACGGGATGAGCGGCACCGTGGTGCCGTCCGCGGTGGCGGTGAAGTCCAGGCCGCCGGAGCCGTTGCGGCCGATCGAGTTCACGTCGAGTTCGGGCAGCGCGCCGAGCTCTGTGTCGCCGTAGTTCCCTGAGAGGACGACCGGGCCGTACATCACCGCGATCACGTTCGGGTCGTCGTTCGCGGCGTGGACGACCACTCGCATCGGGAGCTTCACGGTGACGGTGTCGCCGGAGGCCCAGTCCCGGGTGATGCCGGCGTAGGAGCCGGGCTCGGCGGCGAGGTCCTGCACGATGCCGTTGACGCTGACTTCGGCGTCGATGGTCCACGCCGGGATGCGGATCCGCATGGTCCACGGCCCTGCGGACTCGCCGGTCACCGTCAAGGTCGTGGTGTCGCTGACCGGGTAGTGCGTGGCCTGGGTGATGGTGAGGCCGCGCTCGGTCCAGTCGAGGGTCGAGGGAGTGAAGAGGTTGACGAACAGCGACGAGTCGTCGTGGAAGTAGACGGAGTCCATCAGGGAGGTGAACGTCTCCAGGGCGGTGCCCTGGCAGCACCAGAACGACTCGTAGTCCGAGCACCAGGTCTCGTCGTCGAGCTCCGGGCCCTCCCCGCGGCGCGATCCCGGCCCCAGCGGCGTGAAGTAGGTGATGTGCCCGTGCTCGCTCTCGGGGTTCTGCCAGCCGATGACCTGGCCCAGCATCGCCCGCTCGTAGTAGTCGAAGTACGCCGCGTCGTCCGGCTCGAGCGTCCACAGTTCCCGCGTCAGCTTCAGCATGTTGTAGGTGTTGCAGCCTTCGCACGTGTAGGTGCCGAGGTGCGCGGCGATCGCGTTCGGCTCCTTGAAGTGCTCGGACACGCTGTTGCCGCCGATGATGTAGGTGTGGGCCCCGACGACGATGTCCCAGAAGTGCTCGGCGATGTCCCGGTAGCGCTGCTCGCCGGTGGCCTTGTATTCGCGCGCCGCACCGATCGCCTTGGGCACCTGGGTGTTCGCGTGCAGTCCCGCCAGACGGTCCTCCCCCGCGGCCAGCGGGTCGACGACCACGGCGTGCTCGAACCGCCGCGCGCAGGTCAGCCATCGTTCGTCGCCGGTCTGCTGGTACAGGTCCGTCAGCAGGGCGTTCATGCCGCCGAACTCGGAGTTCAGCACCGCCTGCATCACGTCGTAGCTCAGCACCCCGGTGGCGCGGTCGACCCATCCGGCGAAGTTCAGCAGGACGTCGCGGGCCTGCGTGCTGCCGAGGTACCGCCACACGTCCAAAAGGCCGGCCAGGGTCTTGTGGAGGCAGTAGTAGAGCACTCTGCCGTCTCGCTGCACCCCGCCTTTGAGGCTCTCGAGGTGTTCCTCGGGGAAGCCCGACAGGTACCCCTCGCCGAATCCCGCCGCGGCGTTGTTGGCCTGGCATTTGGCGAGCTCAGCGACCATGTACTCGGCCTTGTCGCGGCAGACGGTGTCGCCGAGCACGGCCCATGAGTACGCCCACGCGGTGAGGAAGTGCCCCTGCACGTGGGTGCGGAAGGGGAAGGTCGGATGTTCCCAGCCTGAACACTCCTGCGCGCCTTCGGTGGAGAGCCCGTGGTTGGCGCGGAAGGAGTACAGCAGCCGGTCGACGTCGACGAATCGGAGATACGACAGGGTGCGGTCCTGGTTCTCCCTCCAGCGCCCGGCGCGCAGCTCGACCTGACCGGGCGTGAACGGCCTGGCCAGGGCCCCGAAATCGGGCCGAGCCGGCGGGAGAGAGTTCGTGAACCCGCTGCGGCCGTTGACAGGTGAGGAATGCATATGGGGGTTCCTTGTCTGCCTGACCACGATGGGAGGCACCGATGGGCCGCGCTCTTCGCGGGCGGTTCGTAACCCTACAAAGTTCTGATGTATGTGTCAACAAAATCATCTGATCTTTAGCACGACACGGGCCCCCGACACACGCCTCTCCCCCAGAGACCCCTGCGCGGCAAGCGTTCGCGCCACGCGGGGCCTCGCTCACTTGCATCGATGTTCTTGACTTTCTAAATGTTACGGGTCACACTTGTGCGCGGGCGCAGATGTTACCGATCATCTCGATCGCTCGCCGAGCGCCACCCCTGCTTCAGAAAGGCTGCGAACGATGCCGTCTCGCCGTACCCTGCTCACCACCGCGATGGCCTCCGCCGTCACCGCTGCCTTCGCCGTTCCGACTGCCGCACAGGCGCAGTCGTACGCGGCGTACGCGATGGTGTACTTCAAGGAGTCGCCGAACCTGACCGACGACAGCTACGCGCTGCACCTCGCCGTCAGCCGGGACGGGCTCGACTGGACGCCGCTCAACCAGAACGACCCCGTCGCCACCCCGACCGAGGGCATGCAGGGCCTGCGCGACCCGTTCCTGCTGCGCAAGCAGGACGGCGCTTTCGTCGCACTCGCGACCGATCTCAAGGGACGCGTGTTCAACCTCAACAACCAGTACATCCACGTGTGGGACTCCACGGACCTGCGCAGCTTCACCGGCTACCGCCGCGTGAAGCTCCACGACATGGCGACCCACTCGTGGGCGCCCACCGCGTTCTGGGACCCGACGCGGAACCGCTACGCGGTCGTCTACTCGGCGAACAACGGCACGCGTGACGTCTTCATGGTCAACTACACGAGCGACTTCGTGAACATGGGCGCCGCGGAGGTGTTCTTCGACCCCGGGTTCAACGTGCTGGACGGGGACGTCCTGCCCCATAACGGTGAGTACTACTTGGCGTACAAGGACATCGGGAACGGCAACCTCTACGTCGCCCGCTCGGCCACCGGCCAGCCGAACACCTTCACGACGCTGACCAGCGGCGTGCGCCAAGGCGACGCGATCGAGGCGCCGATCCTCGTGAAGTCCAACAACGCCAACACGTTCTGGCTCTGGGGCGACTGCTTCGCTCCGGCCAACGCCGTGTTCTACGCCTGGCAGTCGAGCGACATCGGCGGCAACTCCTGGACCGCGCTCGGCCAGCGCGATTTCACCGCGCCGATGAGCAGCAAGCACGCCGGGATCGTCCCGATCACCGAGGCCGAACGCGCCGCGCTCGTCACCCGTTGGGGCGCGCCGCAATGGAACCGGCTGAAGTCCTACAACTTCCCGGACCGGTATGTGCGCCACGCCGACAACATCGGCCGGATCGACCCGTTCCCGATGGAGCCGCCCGCCGACCAGCAGTGGCGACTCCGGGCGGGCCTGGCCGACGCCGCGGGCGTCTCGTTCGAATCGGTGAACTACCCCGGCCGCTTCCTGCGCCACTCCGGCTACGCGATCCGGTTGGACGCCAACGACAACACGGCGCAGTTCGCGGCCGACGCCACCTTCACCCGCACCGCCGGCCTCGCCGACGCCGCTTGGGCGTCGTTCCGGTCCTACAACTTCCCGGACCGGTACCTGCGCCACGCGGGCTATGTCCTGCGGATCGATCCGCTCACCAGCGCTTCGCCCGCATCGGACCGCCAGGACGCGACGTTCAGAGTCACTTTCTAACGCCCTCCATGACAAAGGGCCCCAGCGCGACATCTCGCGCTGGGGCCCTCGACGCCCGTCAGGGCCATTGCGTCACATGCCGAAGGTTTGCTGCTGTCCGATCGGGTCCATGTGCACTCGGGTGAGCTTGAGGTCGGCGATGCGCCATCGGCCGTCCTCGGATTCGTAGGTCTCGTGGTAGTGCCCGAAGCCGAGGACCCGGGATTCGCCGGGGTAGATGAGGAGGTCCTGCATCGCCCACACCCCGGTCGCGGTCGTCGGCGAGGTGACCTCGATTTCGGGGCTGTGCCCGTGGTGCACGGTCACCGCGGGACTGAGCGTCAATTGGAGGAACGCGATGAAGGCCTCCGATCCCACGAAGACGGGGCCGCCCGAGCCGGTCGTGTCGACGACCACGTCGTCGGTCAGCTGCGCTTTGAGCAGCTCCCAGTCCTTGGTGTCGACCGCTCGGAAGTAGCGGGCCTTGACCTGCTTGATATCGGCGACGGCCGCCACGGCGACCGCGGGCTCGACGCCCTCGGACGGAGCGTCGGGTTCGGGGTCGGCGCTGGCCGATGTCGCTTGGTGCAGCCACAGGGCCGACGCCGCGCCGCCACCGAGCATCAGACCTCCGGCGCCGAGCAGGAGACGCCGACGTTTCGGCGCCGACCACCAGCCGCGGGCGAGGCCGGCCCTGTGCGAGAGCGGTGCTTGCGGGCGGCTGGTGGTTCCATTCGGCACAGCCGCATCCGATGTCGGGGTGCGTGCCGGCTCGCTCGTCTCCGGCGTGGTCATCGGGTCGGCGTGGCGACTTCGCTGCGTGGCCGTCATGACTGGTCCACCTGCAGCCGTGTCGATGTGGAGGTGGTGATCAGCCAGCGGCCGTCCTGCAGGCCGTAGGTGTCCTGATGGTGTCCGAACGCCAAGACGCGCTGGCCGTCCGGCCGGACCAGCAGGACCTGCATCGCCCAGGTGCCGACGGCGTTGTCTGCGGAGGTGAGCTCGATTTCGGGCATGTGCGCGTCGTGCACGGTCACCGTGCCGTCGTAGTCCTCTTGCAGGACCGTCACGTAATCCGATGCGCCAGTGGCCTGATGGCCGCCCAGCGCGGTGTGGTCGACCTCGATGTCGTCGGCGAGGGTGGACTCGAACTCGGCCCAGTCCTTGGTGTCGAGGGCGCGGAAGAAGCGGGCTTTGAGGGCTTCGATCGAGTTGATCGTGTGCAACGTGGCCGGATCCATTTGCTGCTGCCACAGTCTTTCTCGGTTGTCGGAGATGGTTTTCGTTGATGGAGTGGTGCTTGGGGGTCAGGCGATGGCGAGTGCCGCGCGCCAGGTGCATCGGGAGGCGATGAGGGCGCGCCAGGAGCGCAGGGCCGTCGGAGACTGGCCCACGGCGAGGACGCCGGCCAGGCGGTCCTTGTCGCGGTAGGCGATGAGGAGCCGGCGTGCTTTGAGGTCGCCGTACAGGACGACCGCGTCGTCGTACTCGCGCAGGTGGCCGTAGGCCTGGATCCTCAGGTCGTACTGGTCGGACCAGAAATGCGGAACAGGTCTGAACGGGATGCGGGCTTCGGGTTCGAGCAGATTGCGTGCGACGGCGACGGCCTGTTCGGCGGCATGCGTGCGGTGCTCGACCCGCATTTCCGTGCCGAACAAGGGGTTGTACCAGCGGGCGACGTCGCCGACGCCGTACACGCCGGGTGCGGCGGCGCAGTACTCGTCGCAGACGAGTCCGTTGTGGATCTTCAGGTCCTCTGCGGTCAGCCACTCGGTGTTCGGCTCCGAGCCGACCGCCAGGAGGACGTCGTCGCCTTCCACCTCGGTCCCGTCATCGAGCCGGACGCCGTCCTCCGTGACCTCGGTGACCGCGGCACCGGTGCGGACCTCGACGCCGTGCTGGCGGTGGAGCCCGGCCAGGAACCGTCCGGCCACATCGCCGATTTCGTGTGCCATTGGGGCCGTTGCCGACTCCAGCATCGTCACTTCGACTCCGAGTGCGCGGGCGGTCGCGGCGACCTCGGTGCCCACGAACCCGGCGCCGACGATCACCAGCCGCCGTCCCGGCGTCAGTCGTTCCCGCAGGGTCAGCGCGTCGGCCACGGTGCGCAGCACGTGCACGCCGTCCCGGCGGCCGGGAAGGACCCGGGGGCGGACGCCAGTGGCGACGACGAGGGCGTCGTAGGAGACGGCTGAGCCGTCGGCCAGCGTGACCACGCGATCGGCGGTGCTGAGCGCCGACGCGGGGGTGCCGAGCCGCAGCTCCAGATCGAGCGTGTCGAGGTCAGTGGCCGCGAGCAGGGTCAGCCGGTCGGGTTCCCACTGCTCCGAGAGGAACTCCTTGGACAGCGGCGGCCGGTCGTACGGTGCGTCGGCTTCATCGCCGACGAGCGTGATGGCACCGTGGTATCCCTCGATCCGGAGCGCCACCGCGGTCGCCAGCCCACCAGCCGACGCGCCGACGATCACGATCCGGTTCATGCTGCGGCCGAACGGATGACGGCCGCCGGGGACACTTTGCTCTCGTCCTGCCCGACCGGCGAGATTGCGACGCCGCCCCGCCAGCGTCGGTTTACGGCTTCCAGAGCGAACCACGCGCCGCGTCCCGCGGCCCTGTATTCGCCCAGCCCGATGTCAGGCCTCATTGAACTCCCCACCTCGGTCGAATATTGCATTCAACTGCAAGTTCAACTTGCGGGCAAAGGCTAACATATCTTGCATTTGGCTGCATGTTGCTATCCTGGTCGGATGCCCAGCGAACCCGAACGACCGCTTCGCGCCGACGCGGCGCGCAATGCCGAGCGCCTCGCGCGCACCGCGCGTGAGGTCTTCGCCGACCTCGGCCCCGAAGCGCCGCTCGAGGAGATCGCCCAACGCGCAGGCGTGCGCATCCGGACGCTCTACAACCACTTCCCGACCAAAGAGGACCTGGTCCGGGCCGCCCTGAGCCAGACCGTCACCGAGGACCTGACGCCCGCGATCGAGCAGGCACTGGCGGACGACGACCCGCTGCGCGGCCTCCTCACCCTGATCGAGGCCGCCATGGGCCTGGCGAGCCGCGAGCTCAACACCTTGGCCGCCGCACGCGGCGCCGCCGACCTGACCGCGGAGTTCTACCCGCCGTTCAGGGACGCGATGACACTGCTGACTCGAAGAGCGCAGGACGCCGGCCGCCTCCGCGCCGACCTGGTTCCCGAGGACCTGCTCCGGATCATGGCGATGCTGACGAGCACACTGTGGACCATGGATCCCGGCAGCGACGGCTGGTGCCGCTACCTCGCGCTCCTGTTCCAAGGCCTGGCACCCGCCGGAGCCGAACCGCTGGCGGCACCGGCCCCCTTGCGGATCCGTCCGTCAACGGGCGCTTGGACATTGTGAGCCGGTGAGCCACCACCACCCGTGCTGCATCGCCATGATCGGCCTGGGGAATCGGCCTCCGCTAGCGATGATCTTCGTCCGACTCGGCTCTCGGGGTCATGCCCAGCAGCAGCAGGTCGAGGAATCCGGTGGCCTGAGTGTCGACGACCGCTGAAGGCGGGATCAGCGCGCGGTAGAGCATGGTCCCCGAGATGGCGTCGGCAGCGGCCTCGATGTCGAGACCGGCCCGGAACCGGCCCTGGTCAACGCCCGCTCGCAGCAGCTCGAGCATCTGGTCTCGGCTCGGGCCCGTGAAGCGCTCATAGAGCTTCTCGGCGTCGGTTCCACCGTCGGTCGCGGCGGCGGCCAGGCCCCGAATCACCGCGACCGCCGCGGGTTCGCCGAGCTGCCGGAAGAACTGACCGAGCCAATTGCACAGGTCCGCTGCCGCGTCACCGGTCTGCGGTGGGGCCTCCGCGCGGATCCCGAGGTGGCCGGCCATGACCGCCTCGGCGACGATCGCCGCTTTCGAGGGCCAGCGCCGGTAGACGGTCTGCTTGCCCACCCCTGCCCGCGCGGCGATCGCCTCGATCGTCATCCGCTCGTACCCTTCGGCGGTCATCAGGTCCCGTGCCGCCTCCAGGATCGCCGTGTCGGCTTGGGCATTGCGGGGGCGCCCGCGTTGTTTGGCATCCACATCGACGAGTGTAGTATCGAAATCTATTTACAATACGCAACGTCTCGTACCTTTAATGAGAGGATGTAGGCATGAGCAGGGAAGTCCTGGTCGTGATCGGCACCGGCGGCATGGGCCGCGCCATCGCCCGCCGCAGCGGGAGCGGGCGCAAGGTCCTGCTCGCCGACTTCAACGAACCGGCCCTGGCCGCGGTCGCCGACGAGCTGCGCGGCGACGGCTACGACGTCACCTCCCGGACCGTCGATGTCGGCGATCGAGACTCGGTGGTCGCGCTGGCCCAGGCGGCGGCCGATCTCGGGCCCGTATCGCGTATCGCCCACACTGCGGGCCTGTCGCCGGCGCAGGCGTCGAGCGAGGCGATCCTGCGGGTCGACCTGCTCGGCACCGCCCTCGTGCTCGAAGCGTTCGGCCAGGTCGTCTCGCCCGGCGGTGCCGCGGTGGTCGTCGCCAGCATGGCCGGTCACATGGCGGGCGGTCTGGACGCGGCAAGCGAGCGGGCACTGGCGGCGACTCCGGCTCAGGACCTTTTGGACTTGCCGTTCCTCGTGCCCATCGCGGCCGGTGATCCCGGCCCGGCCTACAGCGTCGCCAAGCGCGCCAACCTGCTCCGCGTGCAGTCCGCGGCGGCTTCATGGGGCGAGCGGGGCGCCCGCGTCAACTCGATCAGTCCCGGCGTCATCTCGACGGCGATGGGGCGGCAGGAACTCGACGGGGAGAGCGGGGATCAGATGCGGGCGATGGTCGCCATGTCCGGCACCGGGCGCCTCGGCACCCCCGACGACATCGCGGCGGCCGCGGCGTTCCTCCTCGGCTCCGACGCCGACTTCATCACCGGCGCCGACCTGCTCGTCGACGGCGGGGTAATCGCCGCCGTCCGCGGCATGAGCCAATCCCAATAGGAGCGTTAGCCATGCCGAAGCACGTCTTCCACTCTGATCTGCGCCTGGCGCGATTCCTGCCGCGCGCCACGCCGGTCGGTTTCGCCCGACGGCTCGGCCGTCTCGCCAAGCCGAAGTCGCCGCGCGGCGGTGAACTCGTGCGGATCGACGCCGACGTCTCAGTACGTGTCTTCCGCCCGTCGACCGAGGGGCCGGTCCCGGCGCTGCTGTGGATCCACGGCGGCGGCTACGTCCTGGGCAGCGCGACGCAGGCCGACGCGTGGTGCCGCGAGGTGTCGAGCCGCCTCGGAGTGATGGCCGCTGCGGTCGAATACCGCCTGGCACCGGAGCACCCGTTCCCGGTGCCGCTCGAGGACTGCTACAGCGCGCTGCGCTGGCTGGCGGAGGAGTCGGACGTGGATGCCGAGCGCATCGCGATCGGCGGCGAAAGCGCCGGAGGCGGCCTGGCCGCCGCGCTCGCCCTGCTCGCCAAGGAACGCGGGACGATCCGGCCGGTCCTGCAAGTGCTGTCCTATCCGATGCTCGACGACCGGACCGCGCTGCGCACCGACACCGACCCCGCCTCGCTGCGCATGTGGAGTCCTGGCAACAACCGCTGGGCCTGGAACGCCTACCTCGGCACTCACGCGGCCGCACCCCCGCCGCTCGGCGCACCCGGCAGGTACGACGACCTCACCGGAGTCGCACCGGCATGGATCGGCGTGGGCACCAACGACCTGTTCCACGACGAAGACGTCGCCTACGCCGAACGGCTGCGGCAAGCCGGAGTCCCCTGCGAACTCCAGGTGATCCCCGGCGCCTACCACGGCTTCGACCTGATAGAACGCCATGCCTCGATTTCACGCGCCTATCAGGGATCCCAGATGGCCGCTCTGGAACGAGCACTGGGCGCCGAACGGGCGGCGGACCGGCATTGAGGCCTAGGGGGGTGTTTAAGAACCCCCTAGCTGCAGATCGTGCTGGTTGGGGATGTGGGAGAGCCCCGGAGCGGCATGTGTCAGGACACCGGCTTTCGCCCCTCCCGCAGTCGCGCGGCGAACGCCCGCGCAGCGGCCAGATCCCCGTCGTTCGGCCGCTGTTTCTGGATACCGCCGATGAGCTTGAAGGGCCCCATGGTGTCCAACGCCCGGCACGAGAAGGTCCCGTCCACCTCGAAACCCTTGCCTTCGAGCAGCCGGACCAGGGAGCGGGTGAAAGGCACCGGCGGCAGCTCGGGAAGCCCGCTCGTGGCGAACACGAATGCACGGCCACGCCCGGTGGGAAGCGCCTTGACGAAGTTGGTCAGTCGGGGGTGGAGCCTCTGATAGAAGACACCCGAGCCGAATCCCACGAGGTCGGCGCCGGCCAGCTCCGCCAAGTCGGCCTGCTCGGGTGAGACAACGTTCGCGCCCAGTACCTGGGCCATGTTTTCTGCGACACGACGCGTATTTCCGTGCGCCACGGAGGCGCACACGATGACGGTCTTCATCTTCACGATCCCTTCTTCGACTTCAGAAATAGGACAAAGCAGCGGCCCCAAATCTGACAGTCGAGCAGTGCTAGGCCTTCACGAGTCCTTCGATCGCTTCGGCGAGGGCGTCGGTGGCGGTGTCTACCTCCTCTTGGGTGGCGCCCTTGTCCTCGTTGACGGCGGTCGCCGCGTCGCGGGCGGTGGCGAGGGCCGCCCAGGAGTCGGCGGTCCAGTCGCCTTCGGCCAATGCGGCCGCGTCGTCAAGATAGACGGCGAGGCCGGACTTGTCGATCACTTCGACGATGAACTGGAGCTTCGGCCACGTTGCAGTAGCCGTTGCCGCCGCTGAGGCGCAGGGCCCCGTAGTGGACGGGCTCGGCCAGATCGACCGTGTTCCAGCCGCGGACCGGGGTCCCCGTGCTCGCGAACTTGGTCCAGGTGGCGCCGCCGTCGTTGGAACCTTGGATCTCGATGCCGCTCGCCCGCAGGTACGCGCTGTCCCTCGGGAAGTACTTCACGCCGATCACCGTGTACGCGGTCCCGTCGGCGGGGAGCACGGTGTTGGTGCAGGACTTCGTGGTCGTGTCGGTCCAGGTCCCGGTGTCCCCGTCGAACATTCGCCAGCCGTTGGCCGCCGCGCTCGTCGCGCCGTCGGCGGTCGCGGTGCTCGCCGCGACCCAGGACGGATCGACACCGGCCGGCGTCTCGGTCGCCAAGGGGTCCAGGAGGTCCCAGGCGTCGAGCAGGCGCTGCGCGAGCGCCTGCTCGTCGGCGTCCGGTTCGGCGAGTGCCTCGCGGACCGCCGCGACCTCTCGTGGGAACAGGAGTTGCGACCCGCGGGTGTAGGCGCTCAGGTCCACGGCGTCGGCCTGCTCCAAGAGCGCTTCGGTGTCGTAGGTGGACGAGCCGAAGAGTCGGAGTTCGGCGATGTGGGTCCACATGCCGTTCTTGACTCGCAGGTAGCGGAAGGATTCCTCCTTGGAGGAGTCGAGGTTCTGCCACGAGAAGGTCTTGAACGTCGGATCGGTGAGCGTGGTCCAGGACGACAGGTCGTTCGAGCCTTCGAAGACCAGGCCGTCCATCTGCCGCACGCCTTCATTGTCCTGGCGCGCGAGGTAGTCGAGCCGGTCGACGGTGACCTGCTCGCCTTCGCCGAAGTCCCAGATCAGGTCGGACTGGCCGTCGACGGGGGCGAGGTTGCTGTAGGTCGAGGCCTTCGCGTCGAACATCTTCGCCGCTTCGGTGGCCTTCGCCGGGTCGGCCGAGCCGTCCGGCTTGATCACTTGGGCGTCGGCGAGGTCGATGAGGTTGCTCTCGTCCGAGCCGTACAGCCGCTTGCCGTCGGTCGTGCCGACGATCGTTGCAGCGCTCGTGCCGTCCGCGGTGGTGTGGTCGACGGTGATCGGCACGATCCCGCCGCCGGTCACGCCTTCGACCTCGGTGGTGGCCGACCAAGTGGTGCCCTGGTCGGGGCTGGTGACCTCGGCTTCCTTGCCGCCGATGGTCACCGCGACGTCCGAGACCGGGGTCGGGCTGAGCAGGTTCACGGTGACGGTGTCGCCGTTGGTCACCCGGCCCTCCACCGCGTCCGCGGAGGCCATCGTGACACCGGTGATGTCGCCCTCGACCTCCGAGCGGTCGCCGAAGACGTGGAATTCGGCAACGGACCAGATGCCGGGGTAGGCGGGGTCGATCGGCGGTGCCGGCTCGTCGAGCTGGAGTTTCAGGTAGCGGTATTCCTCGCCGTGGTGCTCGGCGACGACGGGGATCTTCTCCATCTCGTTGGTGTCGCCGGTCGGCCGTTCGGTGAGGAGGTCCCAGGTGATGCCGTCGTTGGAGCCGTACACGTTGGTGCCCTGCGAGCGCATCGGGAAGGAGAATCGGGCCTGGAGGCCGAACTCCTCGGCAGCGACGCGGTACTGGGTGCCGTAGTCGAGCATGACGAACCCGACGCGCAGGTCGCCGAAGTGGCTGTGGTTGCCGCCGTCGGCGAGTGCGCGGGCCTGGTCCGCGGTCATGTTGGTGGGCGTGACCGCGTTGCGGTAGTCGAGCGATCCGTCCGCCAGCAGCGGGTTGAGCAGTTCGAGCGCCTCGATCGCGTCGAGGAGCGCCTCGAAGGCGGTGCGGAACTCCGCATCGGTGCCGTTCTCGGACGCGTCCCTGGCGGCGGCCAGTGCGGCCTGGTAGGGCTCGTTGGAGACCGTGGTGTAGACCGCGTCCTCGTCGGTGCCGTCGGCGACGGCGGCGTCGATCATCTTGGGCCGGTTCTTGGCCACGACGAGTTCGAAGGTCCGTGCAGCGACAGTGTCGCCGTCGTCCGCGATGATCTGGACCTTGTGCGAGCCCGGGTCGTGGTCGGTCGGCTTCCAGGTGACGGTGCCGGTCGCGGCGTCGAGCTCCGCGCCTTCGGGCAGGCCGACGGCGGTGTAGTCGGGGGCGCCGCCCGTGTCGGTCGCGCCGAGTTCAAAGGTCGAGGTCGCGTCCGGCCACAGGTAGTACTTGCCGCGGGCCTGCTCGAAAGCGGGCGGCGTCAGTTGGGTCTGGGCGTTGAACATGAGGGAGTCCATGTCCACAGTGGTTCCGTCACCGCTGATCCGGTAGAACTGGGTGTTGGGGCCGCCTGCGGGATAGGTGACGTACCGCCATTCACCTTGCGTGTCAGGCAGTTCGATCCGCGAGATGACGCCCGGTTCCCAGTCGCTGGGGTTGCGCGGGTCGGGTTCTTCCTTGTCGAGCACTTCCATGACGGCGGGGCCGTCGGTACGCACGAGCACGCCGAGCTCGCTGCTGCCGGGGTACATCACGCGGCTGACGACGCTGACGGTGCCGTCCGCGTCAGCAGTGGCGCGGGCGAAGGTGCGGTCGTCTTCGGTGACGATCTGGGTGCCGTCGTCGAGCGGGATGCCGTAATGGCCGAAGGTGAGCGTGGTGTCCTCCACCGGGGCCGGCTCGGTCCCGGCGAGCTCGGGCGGGAACGCCACCCAGTACTCGATGCTCTTGTCGCCGGGTCCCCAGAAGTTGTTGACGCCGGTTCCGTAGTTGTAGAGGGGGCCGTCCATGCGCTCGTTGAGCTGGGCCACGTTCGGGGCCTCGGCCTCCACGTCCACGCCCTCCACGTACTTGTACTGGTAGTACAGCTCGTTGAGCGCGTTGAACATCCGGCCGCGGTAGGCCGCGGAGATGACCCCGTCGGTCCCGCGGTCGTCCACGTACTTCGTGGACTGGCCCATCATGAAGCCGTCGAAGGCGTTCGCGCCCGCGAGGAGCCGGTTGCCGAGGAACCCGTAGGCGGAGACGGCGTCATCGGCGGTCGAGACCGTGCCGTCTTCGGGGTCGACTTTGGTGCCCTGCACGTTGAGGAAGCGCGCCATCGCGGCGAAGTTGTCGATGTTGCACTCGGCGTGGGCCTGGTCGCGGCCCATCTCGCGCACCTGCACGAAGTCCTCGCCGAAGGGGTTGGCGGGGTCGTCGGCTTCGATGAGCGGCATCTGCTGCGCCATCGAACCGTTGATGTAGTCGTCGAACGAGGCGTTCACGGTGAACCACTCGACGCCCGTGGCATACCCCTCGGCGTCGTCGGCGTAGATCGCGGTCGCGATGCGCCCGTACAGCCCGAAGTTGTGCTGGTTCATCCACCGCTCGTTGGAGTACAGGAACGTGTCCACGATCGGGTTCGCGAAGTTGCCCAGGAGCCGCTCATCGTCCTCGGCGCTCCACACGACGTCGTACCCGTCCTGAGTGCCGGGGGTGTCGTCCTCGAGCGGCTCGGTCGCGCGGATGATCTCGGCCGCCATGAGGAACTGCGACAGCGGCTTGCCGGTGTGGATGTGCGAGTCGGCGAAGTACTTGTACCCCTCGGGGTTCATGCTCGCCCACGTGCGCAGGGCCTGGATCGCGTTCTTGCGGTAGACCTCATCACCGGTCATGACCCACATGAGCGACTGGGTCAGCGCGCCGAAGGAGTCGACGGTCTCGCGGCCGCGCAGACCCGCGTGGTTGAAGTTCGGGTCGAGCGCCACGTCAGGCTCAGCCGCAGACTTCGAGTTGGCGGCGCGGTAAGTCTTGGAGGCGGCGCCGACCTTCGTCATGGCGTCGAAGTAGGAGGCCCAGGGCTCCTGGCCGGTGCGGACCATCTCCTGCGCGTTACGCAGGTCGTCGGCCGAAAGGCCCACGCCCGGGTGGACGAACCCGGCATCACTCACGGTCTCGTTGATCTCGACGACATGGTCGGTGAGGAGGTCGTCGTATTCGGCCGCCTGAGCCGGGGACGAGGCCACCACCAGCATGCTCGCCACGACCGCCAGCAAAGCGGACAGGGCTATGGGCAGTGATCGTCTTCTATGCCTGACTTGCTGCATCGCAAGGATTCCTTCCATCGCTCGGCGCGGCCCGGGGAGGCAGGGGTTCACACGCGCCTAAGAATCTGGATATCGCTATCCATGGATCGACGCTAGCGACGACCGCAGGAGGAATCAAGAGTTTGTCAGAAATCGTTATCTTCGAGGCTCGCTGAGGAAACATCACGCGCATCTGTTCATACTGCCCGAGTCGAAGATCCGCACGGCCTGAAGCTCGCCGGTCGCGGAGGTGCCAACCGGTCCCGCAACTCGGTCTGCAACGTTCGATGAGCTGGCAGGCAAGGAGACCCTACTGGGCGTCGAGCCACACCCGATACAGGAGGGGCCCAGGCAATACCGTCCCGATCACCGCCACCCGAGGCCAGGATTAATCCGATGAATCCTGATCCATCTATTGAAGTGTATATGTCTGTGAGATATCGTTATCTACCCTCAGAACGGCAGACTCCTCACTAAGGACAGGGTTGTGGACCTCACCAGATGGAACCTCGGAAAACTCACCGCGGTCGGCACCGGCGCGCTTTTGTTGCAGGGCCTGCTGCCCCCGAGCGGGGCGGCGGCAGCCACACTTCCGGCCGGGGCGTGGGGCGACCAGGGCGACGGCACCTACGTCAATCCCATCATCCCGGCCGACCTCAGCGACTGGGACTGTATCCGGGTCGGCGCCGACTACTACGGCATCACCAGCACGTTCGGGTACTCGTCCGGCATGGCCGTCCTGCATTCGAAGGACCTGGTCAACTGGCGGACGCTCGGCGGCGCGGTCGATGACCTCACCCGCATCGGACCGGAGCTGAACTGGGACCGGATGAACCGCTACGGCCGCGGCATCTGGGCCGGGTCCATCCGCCACCACGCGGGGCAGTACTGGGTGTACTTCAACACGCCTGACGAAGGCTTCTTCATGACGTCGGCCCCGTCGCCGACCGGGCCGTGGGAGCCGTTGCACTCGATGTGGCGAACCAGCGGCTGGAACGACGTGTGCCCGTTCTGGGACGACGACGGCCAGGGCTACCTGGTCACCACGAACTACGCGGACGGCTACAAGGTGCACCTGTTCAAGCTGTCCGCGGACGGGAAGTCGCTGGTCGGGCCGTCCACGGTCATCCACCAGTCGCCAGGCAGCGAGGCCAACAAGCTGTTCAAGATCGACGGTGTCTACTACCACCTCTTCAGCGAGGTGAAGTCCGAAGGCCGGGTGCTCATGATGAACCGCGGCTCCAGCCTCTACGGCCCGTTCGAGACCCGCCAGCTACAGCACGTCAACGCCTCGATGGACCGCGAGCCCAACCAAGGTGGGCTGGTGCAGGCTCCGGACGGCAGTTGGCGCTTCGTGACCCACCACGGCCACGGCGACTGGGAGGGACGCGTGCTGTCTCTGCTGCCGGTGACCTGGGTGGACGGCTGGCCGATCCTGGGCTCGGTGGGCGAGGACGGCATAGGCGACATGGTGTGGACGGGCCAGGTGCCGGCCGGCGGCACGCCAGGTCTGCCGGTTGACGCGCTACCCGCAGTGGTGACCGGCGACTTGTTCACCGACACCCGCCTCAAACCGCAGTGGGAGTGGCACTACCAGCCGCGCGCGGACCGGTGGTCCTTGACCGAACGCCCCGGCTACCTGCGGTTGAAGGCCTTCGCACCACTGGCGACCGACAACCTGACCAAGGCCGGGAACACGCTCACCCAACGGGTGCTGCGCACGTCGGGCGAAGCGACGGTGACCGTCCGCCTCGAACTGGACGGCCTCGGCGACGGCCAGCACGCCGGGTTGTGCCACTTTGCGGCGACCTACGCCGGGCTGGGCGTCCGGCGCTCCGGAACCACCACCGCGATCGCGCACAACGTCGGCGGCACCCTGACCTACGGTCCGGAGATCACCCAGAACGCCATATGGCTGCGCACCTTGTGGAACGTCAACGGGGTCAGCCGGTTCTCATACAGCCTCAACGGGAGCACGTTCACCCAGGTTGGGGGCACCTATCAGCTCACCTGGGGCGGTTACCGCGGTGACCGGGTCGGCATTTACACCTACAACCCGAATGCCACCGGCCACGTCGACGTCGACTCGGTGCAATACACCATCGCGCCCACCAGGGCCTATCAGTGCGTCAACGTGCGCAGCGACAAGGTCCTCGACGTCGCGCAATCATCCATCGAGGACGGAGCCACGGTGCTGCAATGGTCCTCCACCGGCAAACCGCACCAGCGCTGGGCATTCCAGTCCACAGCCGACGGCTACCACACTCTCATGTGCGTCCACAGCGGCAAGGTGCTCGACGTAACAGGGTCCTCGACAGCGGACGGCGCGCGAATCGTGCAGGCGACCGCCGACGGCCGCGCGAGTCAGCAGTGGCAGCTCCGCCCGGTGGACGGCGGCGTGTTCGTGGTGGTCAACCGGCACAGCGGCAAGCTGCTCGACGTCAGTGGAGGCAGTACGACCGACGGAGCCGTGCTGATCCAGTACCGCGATGTCGGCAGCTCCAACCAGCAATGGACCTTCCATCACGTCACCGGCTAAAAGCCTGTCCCGCCATGGGCTTGAGCGAATCATGTGCGGCAGTGGTCTTCGCAGGACCGGTTGGTCCCAGCTGTGCAGAAATGCGAACGGCCCCGGTTCAGCCGGGCTCCGGTCACAGCGAGTCCGATGAGGATCGCGGTGGTGGGGAGGGCGAGTGCCGCGGTGATGATGCGGCGGGTGCGGCGGTTCATGCGCGGCTCGTTTCACCGTGTGGTTCGAGTTGGGCGAGGAAGGCGTTGCGCTCGGCCTGGCGCGCGTACCCGGCAACGTCGCGCACGCATTCGGGGCACCAGTGACCGCCGGTCAGGACGAGGCGGGGGCTGGCGGTGAACTCGTGACCGAAGGCGCAGGACCAGGAGAGCGGCGAAGCGAAGTCCTGGGTCACCGGCGGCTTGGAGTTCGGCGGCGAACCGCTGCCCGGAGGCGCGCAGCGAGTCGCGGTCGGCGTCCAGGCACAGGGTCGGGGGCATCCCGGTGGCCGCCGGGGAAGGCGAACGGGGCCATCGCCTCGATGCGGCCGGAATCCACAATGCCGAAGTCTGGTTCACACTGCGATGCCCGCAACAGTCGACCCACCGCTGAAGGCCAATGAGCGGGTCGACGTGGTCGTCAACGCACCAAAGAAGGACTAGCCCGCGCCGTTCACCCGGTGGGCGTTGCCGCCACCGCGGTCAACACCGCACTGATCGCGAAGAGGACGACGAAGGTCAGCTGCGAGACCTGCCCCGCGAGCACCCATCTCGCCATGAGGTTGTTGCCATGGCGCAGGGACACGATCTCGGCTACCCGCAGTTTCGCCACGAGGTTCCTGGCATCGATGTGGTCGTCCCCCCAATGCTCGCCGAGCATGAGCGACAGGGTGGAGCCGTCGGCGACGCGGTAGCGGTAGGCGCGCCCGGCCCAGATGCCGGCGGCCACGGCGACGACCAGCGCCGCCAGCGCGATCACGTACCCGGCCTGGAGCCATCTGGCGACCACGACCGGCTGGGAGAACTGCGTGAACACGGCGATGGCGGTCATCAGCGTCAAGAGCACCGCAGAGGAGCTGACCAGCCACTGCGACCGGGCTTGCAGGTTGTCCCGTCGGCGATGCTCCTCGCCGAGTTCGGATGCGATGTATTCGGCGTACGCCTCGCCTTGCTGCGGGTCGCTCACTCCGCTTGTCCCGCATCGGAAGACTTTCGGCGCCTTCGCGGCTCCAACGGGATCGGCGGCTGCTCGCCGCCGGTACCGCGGACCTCCTCGGTCTTCAGCCAGGACGAGTCGGGCGGCGGCTTCGGCGCGTTCTCGGGGGTCTCCGGGGCGGGCTGCGTCCCCTCGGCGTTGCTGGACATCCCCCGATCGTAGCCCCGGCACTCTAGTCTGGAATGGAACTCCCTTACTCCCCAAGGACTTCCCATGGCGACAGTGCCCGAGTTGATCGCGTGGCTGGAAAGCCGGCTCGCCGTCTTCGTCGGCGGCGACCTGCGGCAGGCGCTCGACGAACGGGTCTTGACGGTCGCCGACGAACTGCGTGCCATGCGCATCACCGACATCGAGCTGGCGGGTTCGGCCTGCACCGCGATTGCGACGCTGCACCTGTACCGGTCTTTCGCGTCCGGAGGAGGCGAACGCCGCGCAGAGATGACCGGGGCCGCCGGACTCTACTCGGTGATCGGGCAGATCCGGCCCGACCTGGTCCCCCCGGCTCTGCGGGATCTGATCGACCAGGACGACGATCCGCGGATGCAGGCAGAATCGCGCTTGCTGGCCCTGCGCGACAACGCGATCAGCTCCCGTGACCCGGCCGCGCTGAGCCTCGCCGCCGCACTGTTCCGGGAACTCGTCTCGCAGCCGGAGGGCGCCCGTCTCGAAGACCTGGCCTCCCTAGCCGAGATCCTTTGGGCGCGTGCCGAACTCACTCGTGACCTCGAGGACTTGAACGAGGCCGTCACCATCAACTGGACCTGGCTCGACGGCGCGCCCGAGTCGCATGATGAGCGGGCCTTCCGCCTGTGGCGGCTCGGGCTGGCCGAGTTCGTCCGCTCGCTCATACTCACCGATTCTAGGCACCTCGACCAGGCGATCGACTGCTACCGCGCCGCCGTCGCCACCGCGTCCGGCGACGACCCGAAACGCCGGTCGTATGCCACCGATTTCGCTCTGGGGCTTCACCAACGCGCCACTGCCACGAATCGGCTCGAAGACGTCGACGCCGCCATCGAGGGCTGGACCGCGGCGTTGGAGGACACCCCGCCCGGCCACAGCGATCACGGTTCGTACCGGTTCAATCTCGGCACCGTGCTCTGGCGTCGGTTCGAGGCCGCCGGGGAACCGGCCGATCTGGACGGCGCCATCGCGTCGTGGGGCACGGCGCTCGACCACTTCCCGGTGGGTCACCAGGTCAACAGCCTGGTGACACCGCTGCTGGCGGACGCGCTCCTGGCGCGGGCGATGCGCAACGGCACCATCGCCGACGCTGAAGAAGGCCTCCGCATCCTGCGGACGGTCATCAATGCCGGTGGCGCCGTCGAGGACCCGGCGCCACTCCTGTCCGCCCTCGGCACCGCGTATTGGATCCGGCACGGCATCCTCGGCGAGGCGGCCGACCTCGAACGGGCCGTCGCGGCAGGCAGGAGCGCGGTCGACCGGACGCCTCCAACCTCGCCGTTCCTGTGCACCAGGACTTCCAACCTTTCACGGTCCCTGGTGGCGCGGCACCAGCGCACTTCGCGGCTCGAGGACATCATCGAGGCCGCAGACCTGGCACGCACCTCGGTGCGCGCCATCCCGACCGAGTTGCAATCCCCCGGGCCGATCCTGTCGAACGCCGGGAACGCCCTGCGCGAGCTGGGTGAGCGGACCGGCGACCTGAACGAACTCGATACGGCCACCGCGCTGTTCCGGAGAGCGGTCGACTCGTTCCAGCCCACCGACTTCCAGCGCGCGGCGGCGCTCTCGAACCTCGCGATCACCCTCCTCCACCGGGCCGAGAGGACCGGTGACCTGGAGCGGATCGACGAAGCGGTGGCGGTCGGGCGTCAGGCCCTTCGTGAGGCGGCCGACGGCGGTCGGCACCAGGCCGGCAACTTCGCCAACCTGGCCTCCGCCTTCCGGGCGAGGTACCAGCTCACCAGTGATGCCCGCGACCTGGACGAGGCCGTCGACACCGCCGACGAGGCTTTGCGCCTGACGCCCGGGTCGCATCCCGGCTGGGCCACCCGTGCGGCCACACTGTCGGTCGTGCTCGTCAACCGGTACCAGCGGTTCGGGGAGCGCGACGCGCTTGACGAGGCCATCGCGCTGGGGCGCAAGGCGGTCGACCTGACCCCCGCCATGCACACCGACCGCGCGTCGCGATGCACCTACCTCTCCGGCGCGCACCTCTTCCGATTCCTGGGCACCGACGAGGCCGACCGCGACCTCACCGATCTGGAAGCGGCCGTGGCATTGGCGCACGATGCAGTGACCGCGACGTCCGAAGGCGATCCGCTCCGCGCGGTCATGCTCACGAATCTCGGGGAAATGCTCCACCGGCGGTTCGATGCACTGTCCGATGAGGCCGATCTGGAGCGGGTCATCGCGCTGGCACGAGAGGCGCTCGCGGAGGCGCCGAAGGACAGCCCGAACCGCACCAACATGTACTGGCTGCTCGGCAAGGCCCTTCACGACCGGTTCGAGTCGACAGGCGACGAAGCGACCGGTGCGGAGGTCGTCGCGAGCTTCGCCGCGGCCGCGTCGATCCCCACGGCGCAGGTCGCACTTCGCGTCCGATCGGCCTACACCGCGGCCCGTACCCTTATGCTCCAAGGGGATTCGGCCAGCGCTCAGGCGCTTCCCCTGCTGCGGGAGGCGGTAGGGCTCCTGCCGAGGCTGACGCGGCACGGCCTGGATCGCGGCGACCGCCGGCACCTGATCGAAGAGGAGGCCGCGACGCTCGCGGCGGACGCGGCCGCCTGCGCACTGAACACCGGTGACCCGGCCGAGGCGGTGCGCCTGCTGGAGCAGGGCCGGGGTGTGCTGTGGGGCCAACTGCTCGACCTGCGCTCCGACCGGGACACGCTCCGTGAGGCGCACCCGGAGCTCGCCGCCGAGCTCGAACGCTGCCTCGCGGTCATCGATCCCGCCGGTGCCGATGCCTCGTTGGGCACGGTCACCGATCCGTTGAGGCGCTTGCACATCGATCAGAGTGAAGCCGCTCGCCACCTCGACGACGTGGTCGCGCGCGTCCGCGTCCTCCCATCGACCGAGCAGTTCCCACACCCCGAGGAATTCATGGGCCCGCCGAGCCTCGCGCGTCTCATGCCGCCGCCGGACACCGGTCCGATCGTGCTCCTCAACGCGAGCCGTTGGCGCTGCGACGCGCTCGTGCTGTCAGGGTCCGAAGTCACCGTCATCCCGTTGCGGTTCAGTCATGCCGAGCTCACGGACGAGACCAACCGCTATTTGACCGCGCTGCAACGCAACACGGGCCCAGTCCGCGATCCGGAACTCGAAACCGAGGCCAACCGGGTCCTCGAATGGCTGTGGGACCGCGTCGCCGGACCGGTGCTCGACCACCTCGGTTTCGCACCTCGGCGATCCCGCCTCCCGCGGATCTGGTGGTGCCCCACCGGACCGCTGACCCTCCTGCCGATCCACGCCGCTGGATACCAAGACCGCGACGGGGGTGCCACGGTGCTCGACCGCGCCGTCTCCTCCTACACGCCGACGCTGCGCGCCCTAGCGCACGCGCGCTCTCGGGCGGACCTGGCCGACTTCGATCCCGCCCCGCTGCTGGTGTCGATCGCCGACACCCCAGGCCCGTTCGCGAGACTGCCCGGCGTCGCGAGGGAGCAGCGCCTGTTCACGGACCACTTCGGAGCAGGAGCGGTCACTTCGCTGGCCGAGGCCGAGGCGACCCGCAAGGCGATCATCGAGGGCCTCGGCGCCCACGCGATGGTCCACATCGCCTCCCACGGCATCCAGGATCTGAGCCGTCCAGCCGAAGGCGGTCTCGTGCCCTTCGACTGGGAGACGGCTGGACTGGTCCGCGTCGACGACCTCGCGCAGATCGCCCCGGGACCTCGGAGCCTCGCGTTCCTGTCGGCCTGCCAGACCGCAACCGGCGGCACGGTCAACCTTGACGAGGCGATGAACGTCGCAGCCGCCATGCAGCACGTCGGATGGCCGCACGTGATCGGAACACTGTGGACGGTGTTCGACGGCGCCGCCTCATCCGTGGCCGAGCACTTCTACCGGCAGGTGATCCGCGACGGACGCGCCGACCTGTCGGCCAGTGCCCTCGCCCTCCACGAAGCCGTCCTCGCGCTGCGTGCGGAGGCGCCCCGCGACGCCGCCTACTGGGCTCGGTTCGTACACCTCGGGCCTTGAGGGGGTCGGGTCCGGGACGGTCCTCCGGGACAACGCCCAGGAGGCGAGGGTGACAACCAAAGCCGACAGCGCCCGGCCACCGGCCGACGTCCCCCTCCTTCCCGACTTCCTTCACCACCGCGGGGAGCAGGTGGAAGGGGATCGGGGCGCGGTCCAACTGTCGCCCGCAGTGGTTCGACAGGGTGATGCCGTCGACGCCCATGTCCGCCAAGCGCTTCGCGTCCGCGACAGTCTGGACGCCCTTGACCACGAGCTTCCCGGGCCATTGTTCCTTGATCCAGGGGCGACGGCGATCAAATGGGTCCCACAGTCCGTGGCCCCGATGCGGTCACCCGGGCGGCGCACCGGCGGCAGGATCGAAATGTCGATCCCCGCCGCCGAGGCGACAGCAGCCGACCATCCGCCTTCGACGCCGTACAACCCGGTCGTGGAGGCGTTGGTGTGCTCAGCCCCGATCTCGCCGGTGAGCCAGTAGGCGAGCAGGTCAGGGATCATGAGCAGGTGCGTCGTTCTCTCCAAACGCCGATTGGATTCGGCCCGCACCTGGTGGAGGGTGTTGAACGGCTGGTCGGCGATGCCCGTGGCGCGCCACAATCCTGCCGGGTCGGACCATTCGGGCAGGGCGGCGGTGCGCTCGTCCCTGTAATGGAACGGCAGCCGCAGCAGGGATCCGTCCTCGTCGATCAGGCCGTAATCGACGGCCCAGGAGTCGATGCCCGCGGAGGCGACCGGCCCGGCCCCGGCCAGGCCCTTGCGGATCTGGCGGTAGAGGCCGAGCAGGTCCCAGTGCAGGCCGTGCGGGAGGCGCACGGGCTCGTTCGCGAACCGGTGCACCCCTGTCAACTCCACAGTGGTCTCGGTGACCGCGCCGACCAGGACGCGCCCGGAGGACGCGCCCAGGTCGACTGCGGCATAACGCTTGGCGCTCATCGCAGGAACGCCGCCGCGACGCCGGCGTCCACAGGTACGTGCAGTCCGGTGGTCTGCGAAAGGTCGCCGCCGGCGAGGGCGAAGACCGCGTCGGCAACGTGGTCGGGCAGGACTTCCTTCTTGAGCAGGGTCCGCTGGGCGTAGAACTCGCCGAGCTTCTCCTCCTCGACCCCGTAGACGGCGGCGCGTTCGGCGCCCCAGCCGCCGGCGAAGATCCCCGACCCGCGCACGACCCCGTCGGGGTTGATGCCGTTGACGCGGATGCCGTGCTCGCCCAACTCGGCGGCGAGGAGCCGGACCTGGTGGGCCTGGTCGGCTTTGGTCGCGGAGTAGGCGATGTTGTTGGGACCGGCGAAGACCGCGTTCTTGGAAGCGATGTAGACGATGTCGCCGCCCATGCCCTGGGTGATCATGAGCCGAGCGGCCTCCCTCGAGATGAGGAAGGAACCGCGGGCCATGACGTCGTGCTGAAGGTCCCAGTCGTTCACGGTGGTCTCCAGCAGCGGCTTGGAGATCGAGAGGCCGGCGTTGTTGACGATCAGGTCGACACCTCCGAAAGCCAAGGCGGCCTGGTTCATCGAAGCGGCAACGGCCCCCTCGTCGGTGACGTCCACAGTGACCGGCACGGCGACATCGACCGAACCCAGTTCGGCCGCCACCTTCGCCGCGGCCTCGGCGTCGCGGTCGGCGACCACGACGCAGGCGCCTTCGGCGGCGAGTCGGTGGGCGATGGCCCGGCCGATACCCGAACCGCCGCCGGTCACGAGCGCGATCCGCGTCGCGAGCGCCTTCGGCTTCGGCATCCGCTGGAGTTTGGCCTCCTCAAGAGACCAAAACTCGATGCGGAACTTCTCCGATTCCGCGATCGGGGCGTACGTCGAGATCATCTCGGCCCCGCGCATCACGTTGATGGCGTTGACATAGAACTCGCCTGCTACGCGGGCGGTCTGCTTGTCCTTCCCGAAGGAGAACATGCCGACGCCGGGGACGAGCGCGATCGCCGGGTCCGCACCGCGCATCGCGGGCGAGCCGACACCAGCGTGGCGTTTGTAGTAGGCGGCGTAGTCCTTGCGATAGGCGGCGTGGAGTTCACGCAGCCGCGCCTCGACCGCTTCCAGCGGCGCGGTGGGCGGCAGGTGGAGCACCATTGGGCGGACCTTGGTGCGCAGGAAGTGGTCCGGGCACGACGTCCCGAGCGCGGCCAGGCGCGGCATCTCGCTGCCCTGCAGGAATTCCAGCACGACCGGGTCGTCGTTGAAGTGACCGACCTGGCGAAGATCGGTCGAGGCCAGACCCCGCAGCAGCGGTGCAAGCGCGGCCGCCCTCGCGCGGCGTTCAGCGTCGGGCAGCGGCGCGTACTCGGTCACCCTGCCGCCGAACGGGTTCGCCGCGGCGCGGGCGGCGATGTAGTCCTCGCAGCCGCGGATGATCTCGAGCGAGTTCGCTTCGCATGCTTCGGAAGTGTCGCCCCACGCGGTTATGCCGTGGCCGCCGAGGATACAGCCGATGGCCTGTGGGTTCGCCGCTTTGATCGCGGCGATGTCCAGGCCCAGCTGAAAACCGGGGCGACGCCAGTCGACCCACACCACGCGGTCGCCGAAGCACTCCTTTGTCAGGGCCGGTCCGTCGGCGGCCGTGGCGAACGCGATACCGGAGTCGGGGTGCAGATGATCCACATGCGCCGCATCGACCAGTCCATGCATGGCCGTGTCGATGCTCGGGGCCGCTCCCCCGCGGCCGTGGACGCAGTAGTCGAACCGCTCGACCATAACGTCCTCGCGGTCCAGACCCGGATACGTGTCCACCATGGCCTTGAGGCGATCCAAGCGCAACACCGCCAGGCCCGATTCCTTGAGCGTGCCGAGATCGCCACCGGAGCCCTTGACCCACAACAGCTCCACGTCCGCACCCGTCACCGGGTCGACCTCAGTGCCCTTCGCTGAGGTGTTCCCACCGGCGAAGTTCGTGTTCCGCTTGTCCGCTCCCAGCCGGTTGCTGCGCCCGATCAGGTCTTCGGTCACCCTGCCGCTCAACTTAAGCCCCCCATCCGGCTTGGGCGCCGCCGATGCGTTCGGCGGCGATCTTCTCGGCATATCCCGAAGCGGTGTAGGCCCGCATCGGGTCGGGCTCCAGGCCCTGCTCGTCACGCATTTCAGCGAGCAGCGGGCGCACATCCGTGTTGAACGCGTCCATCAAGATCGCGTTCGCGCCGAGCACATCGCCGGTCGCCTGCGCTGCTTTGAGTGCGTCGGTGTCGATCAGCAGCGCCTTCGCAGTTGCCTCCTGCACGTTCATCACCGAACGGATCTGCCCAGGGATCTTCGCCTCGATGTTGTGGCACTGGTCGAGCATGAAGTTCACCCCCGCGTCAAGACCACCGCCACGGTTGACCTCGTGCATGATCCGAAACAATTGGAACGGGTCCGCCGCACCCGCCATCAGGTCGTCGTCCGCGTAGAACCGCGAGTTGAAGTCGAACGCCCCGAGCTTCCCCTCCCGCAGCAGGAACGCCACGATGAACTCGATGTTCGTCCCCGGAGCGTGGTGACCGGTGTCGACCACGACCTTCGCCTTCGGGCCGAGCTTGAGCGTGTGCGCGTAAGCCGTGCCCCAGTCCGGGACATCGGTCGAGTAGAACGCCGGCTCGAAGAACTTGTACTCCAGGATCATCCGCTGCTCGTCGCCGAGCCGGGCGTACACAGCGGCGAGGGCTTCGGCGAGTCGGTCCTGCCGGGCCCGCAGGTCGTCCTGGCCGGGATAGTTGGTGCCGTCGGCGAACCAAAGCTTGAGGTCGGCCGAACCCGTAGCGTCCATGATGTCGACGCATTCGAGCAGGTGGTCGATCGCCTTGCGGCGAATGCCCGCGTCAGGGTGGCAGACGCTGCCGAGCATGTAGTCGTCGTCCTGGAACGTGTTCGAGTTGATGACCCCGATCTGCACGCCCAAGGCCGCGGCGTGAGAGGCCAGCGCCCCGTAATCGTCCACTTTGTCCCACGGAATGTGCAGCGACACGGTCGGCGCCGCGCCCGTGTACCGGTGCACCTCCGCCGCATCCGCGAGCTTCTCGAACGGATCACGCGGTACGCCCGCCTGACCGAATACCTTGAATCGCGTTCCCGAGTTCCCGAACGCCCACGAGGGCACCTCGATACCCATTTCACCCAGAATCGCTTTGACTTGCGGGGCATCCATTTCGGCCCACTCCTTAATGACATTTCGAATATTCCACCGTGCGAAATTGCAGTTCGGGGTGCGCCGGGCGGCGGAACGCCCGGCGCTCCCCCATGACGACAGACCCGCCGGCGGGAGCCTAGGCACACTTGCCGTGTCACGACGGCGATGCTTCGAGTTCGCAATCGCGATTGTTGCCACGCGATGATTGAATCGTTTCATCGCGACGTGGCATGGAATCGCGAGCGAGCACCCGCGGCTATCGGAACACTCCGCCGAGCGCGACACCCTTGGTGATGCTGCGATTGAACACGAGGTAGACGATGATCAGCGGGATCGTCGCGAGCGTCAGCCCGGCGAAGATCGCACCGGTGTTACTCGCGAACTGCCCCTTGAAGTCGAGCAGACCAACGGGGATGGTGCGACTTTCGGGAGCCTGCAGGAGCACGATCGCCAGTTGTGTCTCACCCCAGACGAAGAAGGCATTGATCATGCCCACCGAGACGATCGGGCCCTTCGACAGGGGAAGGACGATCTTCACGAAGATCAGGAATCGTCCCAGCCCGTCGATTGCCGCAGCCTCCGCGAGCTCCGAGGGGAATCCCAGGTAGAAGCTGTGCAGGATCAGCACGCACGTGGGGAGGCACAGCGCGACGTACAGCACTCCCAGTGCCCACGGCGATCCCAGCAGGTCGAGGGCGTTGAACGCCGTGTAGTACGGGATCAGCAGCATGATCAGCGGCAAGGTCGTCGCCACCAGGAACAGCCGAACGATCGCCAACCGCACCCGGGCCGATGCGAGCGTCGCGAAGTATGCGGTGAACGCTCCGATGAGCAG
This sequence comes from uncultured Actinomycetota bacterium, assembly GCA_963740955.1. Lineage (GTDB taxonomy): Bacteria > Actinomycetota > Actinomycetes > Mycobacteriales > Micromonosporaceae > Glycomyces. The sequence goes on along the minus strand of CAVUGC010000016.1, from coordinate 549,069 downwards.
ACAGCCGGTGATCGCCACGATGGTGACTGTCGCCGAGTTCAGCAGATAGACCGCGAAACCTTGGCCGCCTGGGGCCCCGTTCCACGCGTCGACGAAGTTCTGCGGATGCCAATCGACGTTGAAGAGCCCCAGTGGATTGGTGTAGATGTCCGTATTCGACTTGAACGCCAGCAGAATGATGAGCGCGAACGGGACGATCGCGAGCGCACTCCAGAGGATTGCACCGGTGTGGCCGATGACGGTGCTGACGCCAACGCGAGTCTTGCGGGTCATGCGTCTACCCCTTTCCGAGATCCGAGGGCCTGTCCGACGAGGCCGACAACGAGAAGAAGGAGACCACCGACGACGCTGACAGCGGCGGCGAGGCCGAAGTTGGAGAAGAGGAACGCATCTTGGTAGACCTGCACCGGCAGGATGACGGTCGCGTCTCCGGGCCCGCCTTGGGTCATGCCCCACACCAGCGTGAAGCCGTTGAAGGCCCAGATCACCTCGAGAAGCACGATCATGGAAAGCACCGGTCGCACGATCGGCATCGTGACCGAGAAGAACTGTCGAATCCGGGACGCACCGTCCATTGACGCCGCTTCGTACACCGAGACGGGCACCTCCTCCATCGCACCGAGAATGACGAGGAACGCGAAACCCACACCCGCCCAGACGGCCACGGCGATGATGACGAACATCGCGGTGGAGGGATCGGCGAGCCAGGCATGTGCATCGCCGAGACCGATGGCGCCCAAGAAGGCATTGACGGCACCTGACCGGGGCTGCACCGATAGCGCCCAGAACACTGCGACGGCCGACGGCGGTGCGATCGCGGGCAGGAACCAGACGACGCGGTAGAAGGCCTTCCCTCGGATGCCCCCGGACACCAGCGCGGCAAGAACGGTCGCAATAGCAGAGAGGGTGAGCGCGGCTCCGGCGCCGAGAGCGACGGACCGGAACAGAGCGTCACGCACCGCAGCGCTGGTGAAGGCGGTGACGTAGTTGTCGACACCGATGTACCGGGGTTCGCCGATACCGGGCCACTGCGTGAAGGAAGTCCGGACCAGATCGATGATCGGAAGCCCGAAGAACACCGCGAGGATGATCAGGCCGGGTGCGAGCATCCACCAGACTTCACGGGGTGTCCCCTGCCGTGCCGCTGATCGTGCAGCTCGTCGTGAGCGTCCGGACCCGTTGGGAGGGACTGCTGTCACTATCTCGAGTGAACTCACCATGCGCCTTTCTCGAAAACCATGAAGGTGTGCCGCCCGCCGCTGCGAGCGGCACACGTTCGTGGGTCACTGGTTCTGGGACTTCCAGGTATCGAACGCGTCCTGCTGCGCCTGACCGATCTGCTCCGCGGTGGTCTGACCGCTGACGAGCTGCTGGATCTGCGGGTCGAGGAATGATCCGCCGATGGAGCCGGGGAGCGTGCTGGTCAAGCCGAGACCGAATCCGACCGAGTTGGTGTATTCGACGACGCTCTGCACCACAGGCCCGAGACCGGGAACGTCTGAGGCTGCGACCGTGTTGACGGCGGGGAGGGACCCCACATTCTCTGCAGCGAACGTCTGCACATCGTCGGACGAGTACACGGCCAGGAACTTCTTGGCGAGGTCGACGTTGCTCGACGTCTTCGGAATCGCGAGCGTGTCGCCGGCGTACAGCGACGGAAGGGTCGGCTGGTCTCCCGCCCCGGGGAGCAGCAGCCAGTCGTATTCGAAGTCGACGTCGCCGAGAATGGAAGGGATCCAGGTGCCGCCGAGGAACATGGCGGCGTCACCAGCGGTGAAGGCCGCCTGTGCCTGGTCTCCCGCAGCGCCGACCATGCCTTCCTGGAAGACGTTGTTGTCGTTCCACTCGGCGATCTGTTCGAGCGAATCCGTGAACGCGGGGTCGGCGTACGTCTCTTCGGGGTCGACTCCCGGCTGCCACGACACGAGGTAGTCCTGCAGCGCGTCGGGCGAGTTCGCCTGCAGCTGCGCGTCCTGAAGCCAACCGAGCTGGTACCCGGACGCCCCTCCGGCGGCGAGGCCGTCGTACCCAGCCGAGTCGAGCTTCGCGACATAGTCGTACAGCTCGTCGTTCGAGGCGATCTGGTGGGTGGTCGGTGCGGTGATTCCTGCGTCCGCGAACGCGTCCTTGTTGTAATACACCACGTTGTAGAAAGTGGTGTCGAACAGGGCGAGATAGGGAGTGCCGTCCCACTTGAGGGACCCCGCGATCGTGTCGCCGTAGCGAGATTCGAGGTCAGCGTCGGCCCACAGGTCATCGAGGGGCTCGAGCGCGTCGGCCTTCACCAGGTCGAAGTAGGGCTGGGAGTTGACCGGCACGAGACCGATGTCCGGAGCATTCGAAGAGGCCATGATCTGTGCGTTGGTGCTGCTCTTCTGCTGCTCGGTCACCGTCTGGAATTCGACGGTGATCCCGGGGTTCTCCTTCTCGAAGATCTCGGCCGCGTACTCGAAGGCAGGCTGCTGGACCGACTGGACCTGCACGGTCAGTGTGTTGTCGGTGCCGTCGTCGGACGTGCAGGCGGTGAGGGCGACGGCGAAAACAGACACGCCTGCGACGGCACTGATCGAGAGCGCGCGCGTGCGCACCCCCCGTTGAACCTGGTAATGGTGCATTTTCACTCCTTTGTGATTCTCTTTGTGACATCGGCGTTTTTCTAGGGTGAATCGTTTCGCTCTGTCGGTGTAAAAATAGCTCACCAGAGAGCTGTGTTCCCGATTCCCTTGCTAAAACTTGGTGTTACTGGCCAGTTTGCAACAGGAAACGTTATGCTTTTGAGCTCAATTCGGCATCCTCGGACCCCGGCAGCCCGAAGACGATCGCGTTGAGCCCCTCGTCCCTGCGGACAATGGTGGGAGGGGTGTCCGCCACTACGACGACGGAGTCGCGGTGGCGCCACGCGACCCACCAGTCGCTGCCGGAGATGGTCACAGTGCCGGGCTCAATCGGTGACCTGTCGAGCGTGTAGGGCTTCAGATTCCGACTCCATTCGCCGAACCCTTCGAGGGTCCGGCGCTGAACGTCGGGAATCCGACCGCTGGCCTCGGGCCCGATGTTCAGCAGGAGACGGCCGCCGCGCGAAACCACGTCGGCGTACAGACGAGCGAGCTCGCGCGCGGAGAGCGTCAAGGATTCATCCTCTGTGCGGTTGTAGCCGAACGAGAACCCGAGCCCGCGGTTGTGCTCCCAGCCGACCCCGCGCTCGTTCTGGGTATCGTGCGAGTACTCGCTGGTTCGGAAGTCCCACACAGGCGCGCCCCATCGGTCATTGACGATGCCATCAGGCACCACGCGTTTGTAGTGCGCCAGTAGCTCCACGAGAGAGCCGTCGGCCTTACCCGCGTCCGGCCATTCGATGTCGTTCCAGATCACTGCAGGCTTGTAACGGTCGATCAGGTCACGGACGTGTGCGGTTGCGTATTCGGCGTACTCCGCGCTGTTGGGGCGGTACTCGGTAACATCGGACATCGACTCGATAGGAGGGAAATCCGTGAAGGCCCAGTCAAGCCCGCCCGAGTAGTAGACCCCGAAGCGCATTCCCTCATTGCGCACAGCCTCGGCGAGCGGTGCAAGGAGATCGAGCTTGGGCCCCCGGGCGACCGTGGACAGACTGCCGGCACCGGGTGCGTCCCACAGCGTCACCCCGTCGTGATGCTTCGTGACGGGGATGACGTAGTCCGCACCCGCCAGTTGAAACAGCCGGGCCCATTCGGACGGATCGAACTGGTCGGGGTTCCATCGATCAAGGAAGGCGTCGTACGCGCTGTCTCCGTACACCTCGGCATGATGCAGCGCCGCCGGCGACCCCGTGATCCGGGAAGTGTTCGCATACCACTCGGCGTACGCGTTGTGGGTGAACCATTTCTCTTCCGGTACAGCGCCCCATGCGCCAGTCGGCTCGGCCCATGCAGGAACCGAGTACGGCCCCCAGTGGATGAAAATGCCCAGGGTGGACTGTCTGACCCATTCGGGCGGCAAGGTGGGATTATCGGTCATTATTCTCTCCTTGGCGTGGCTTGTCGCCCGCCTGGTAAGCGGTCATGGCTGTGCGCTGTGCGACAGAGCGAAACGAGTAAAGGCGGACGGATCGCGGGTAGCCTGCGGGTAGGATCGTCGTGAGCGCGAACCGGTGCCGACACTCGCGATACGAAGGACCGAAATTGCCGACGAACACCACATCCGCCGCAACTTACAAGGACATCCAGCGCCTGACCGGTCTGTCTTTGGCGACGATTTCGAAGTACTACAACGGACGAAACGTTCGTGCCTCGAACCGAGCAGCGATTGAGTCTGCGGCCGCGGAACTGAACTATCGACCGAACGCGTTCGCCAGCAGTTTCAGGCGCGGCGTGACTCGAACCGTCGGCCTGTTGCTGCCCTCTTTCCAGGTTCCCTTCCACCTCGAGGTCGTCGTCGGAATCGAAAAATACCTGCGCAGTCAGGGCATCGGAGTGCTTGTGACCTGCAACGAGCCGGACGGAACTCCGTCCAGCGTCAATGCAGTCGAGCTGCTTCTCAGCAGAAGGGTCGATGGCATCATCGGCGTTCCCGCACTGTCGGACTCCTCGGCGCTCGCCACCGCCGTCTCGATTGGCATCCCCGTAGTCACCGTGGACTGGCTCCCAAGCGGCCTTGACGCGGACTCCGTCAGCCTTGACAACGTGCGGGCGGGCAAGGTCGCAACCCAGCACCTGATTGATCACGGCCACCGAACCCTCGGCGCTCTGGTCGGCGAAGAAGGGATGTGGAGCCTGCAGGGGCGGCTTGACGGCTTCCTCGCGGCCGCTCGCGCTGCCGACATCACCATCGCCGAAGACCACATCCAACGTGCCCCTCTCAAAGTGGACTACGGATATGCGGCGATGATGCGATTGCTTGCGGCAGACACGCGCCCGACTGCGGTGTTCGCCGGGAACTACGATCTGACGGTCGGCGCCATTGCCGCCCTGAACGACTCCGGGCTCCGCCTCGGGCGCGACATCTCCCTCGTTGGTTTCGACGCTGTGGAGCTCGCCCAGGTGACGCGCCCGAAACTGACGGTCTACGTGCAGCCCGTCGAAGCGATCGCAACCGAGGCCGCTCGAATATTGAATGCTCGGCTGGACAATCCGGACGAGTCGACGAGCCGCGTAGTTCTGGAGCTTCCGGGGCACCTGCAGATCGGTGCGTCGGTTCGGCGGCTGAGCGACTGACCCCCTGGGCCAATCCACACGCACGGCGGTCCCCACCTTCTACGCGATGCCGATTGTCAGCAGCACGTTCGCGTAAGTGCGCCGCTCGCCCGTGGCAACGATGAGGCCCGTGTCGGCAGCGCGGACATGCTCGTAGAAGGCAGCGCGGTCAACGAGGTCGATCACCACTTCCGTTCCGAGCATCGCGCGGACCCGTGACCCATGGCCGAGGGAAGTGAGCGCGTCGAGGAGCTCGGGGTGAAGAAGTCTTGTCTTCAGCATGTCCGGCACTCAGATCCGCTCGTAGCCGTTGGGGCCGGGACTCGTTCCGTCCACATCCCAGAGGTCCAGCCATGACTCGGCGCCGGGCCAGAGAAACACCTGTCCCTTGATGAGGCGACTGTTGCGCTCAGCGGACTTGAGATCCTCGATCTCAGCCGGCGACAGCGGTTCCGTGACCGCCGACGCGAGGTTGGACAGGTACTGGTCCCGCTTCACGGAGAAGGGACTCCGACCAGAGCGAAGCGTGCGCGAAGGCCCAGTCGCAGGATCAATGGGAACGACAGACGGACCAGCAGTAGACATGAGGCTCCTCGACCTACCGGTATGGCGAAACGTTTCGCGTAGCGTAGAGCGTTACGCAGCGCAAGTCAACTGAGCCTTTCCGGGCAAGGTGATCGATACGGCGGTGTACGCCGTGCTGCCGGTCGACCGGGCTGCCTGCAACTGGTTCGCCCGTCACTCTTGCAGGTCACCGCGCCGCATCGGGACGCGCAAGGAGCACGGCGCCTGACACCGAGGGCGCGTGCGGTGTTCACGCTCCGGTTCCTCATCGACGGCACCCGCACTCGACAGCTCGCCGTTGCGGCATCTTGACGCCTCGGTTCACATGTCGTAACGTTTTGCTCTATCACGGGAGTCCGCCCGCACCATCTGCAAGCGTTAGGACACAGACGTGCTCGCTGCCTACCTTCCCGGCAACCGAAATGTAGACCTCCGGCACGTGCCCGACCCGGTTCCGGCTGAGGGACAGGTCCTTCTCGCCATGAAGGCCTCCACCATCTGTGGAAGCGACCTCCGAGCGATCTACCGGGAGCACCTCGGAGACGGGCTATGCCGCGACTGCCGAAAGTCGACGCGTCAATCGACTGCTCCGGCGTCGGCGCCGGTCAGCTGACTGCACTACAAACACCCGTAACTAACGATGTCCTGACGCTGCCGTCCGGTCCGTGCAAGTACTTACCAATCTCAAAGAAGAGAGAAGTAGATGAAATCTGTCCAACTCAAGCGGAGAACTAAGCGGTTCATCGCCGTGTTCGTAGCGACGACACTCGCAATGGGTGTGTTCGGAGGCACCGCCGCGACTCTGCCCGCCCAAGCCGCGACCGGCAGCGCCACTGCATCCGACGATTTCGAACGCGCGAACGGCGCTTTGGGAACCGCATGGACCGCAGATCGCGGCACATGGAGCATCGCATCGGGTAAGGCTCTGTCTTCGGCCTCACCGGGAAACAACGTCGCCACCCATCGAACGCTGCAGCTCGGGCGTGCATACACCGTCACCGCAGACATCGACATCGTCTCGTCCTCACCCACCGGAACCGAGTGGGCTGGAATCGTCGGTAACGTCCAGGGGACCACGTCGCTGAGCTACTACGTGCTTCGGGCGACCACCGCGGGCGGCACCCGAACCGGCCAGTGGCAGTTGCTCCAGATGACCGACAACTCGACACCCACGGTCCTCACGCAGGGTGCGATGAACGCCCCCTACGGGACGCGTCTGCAATTGAGCTTGGCCCGAGACGGGGCACAGTTCCAGGTGACGGTCCGCAACAGCGCAACGGGCGCGACCCTCGCCACCGGAGCGCACACGCTCGCCGTGGTCGATCCTGCGCAAGTCGGGGGCCGTGCCGGACTCTACTCGAACACCGGCAATCTTCAGGCACGGTCATTCGGACTCACGACCTCCACTCCGGCCATCGCGCCCCCCGGGGCCGTGGCCTGCAAGCCCGCCGGAGAGTACAACTTCCCGGGCGGCAACCAACAGGTTCTCGAGACGGTTCCGGTGGGCACTACCTTTGCCGGAATCCCCGTGACCCAGCGCGTCCTCACCGACGGCGACGACCAGTACGTCGCCTACTACGACGTGCAGCGCGGCATGACCATTGCGCATCGCAATCTGACCGCCGCAAATCCTGTGTGGACGACGAAGGTGCTCCCCACCACCCTCGGCTGGGACAGCCACAACTACATCTCCATGGGGCTCGACCGCAGCCGGAATCTCCACGTTTCCGGCAACATGCACAACGCTGCCCTGATCTACTTCCGGACGACCACGCCAGGCGATGTCAGCACCCTGACGCGGGTCACGAACATGGTGAGCGCTGGCACCGAGAACTCGGTCACCTACCCGGAGTTCGTGAACAGGCAGGATGGCAGCCTCGTCTTCAGCCACCGAAACGGCGGCTCCGGCGATGGGGTCACCTACTTCAACCTTTACAACGAGACCTCCAAGACCTGGTCGCGTCTCGTCGACCAGCCGCTGTTCAACGGAACTGGTTCGTCCACCAACCCATCCGGCACGTGGAACGCCTACTTTGAGAACCCGGTTCTCGGACCGGACGGCAACTTCCACATGATCTGGGTCTGGAGAGATACCCCCGACGCCGCAACGAACAGCCTGCTCACGTACGCACGCAGCGCCAACCTCGTCGACTGGTTCGACAGCGCGGGCAACCCACTCACATCGCCCTTCCGTTACGGGGACGCCGATGTCGTCGATCCGGTTCCCAATCAGCGGGGGCTGCTCAACGGCAACGCGAAGCTCGGCTTCGATGCGGATGGCACGCCCATCATCAGCTACCACAAGTACGACGACACAGGTCGCTCGCAGATCTACGTCGCACGTGCCGACGGAACCGGTGACTGGGACATCAGCCAGGTCAGCAACTGGGAGGGGCGCTGGAGCTTCGGTGGTGGCGGGAGCCTTGACTTCAAGGTCGTCATGAGGGGATCTGAGGTCATGAGCGACGGGAACATCCGAGTCGACTTCCGGTGCGAAGGATCCGCCCAGAGCATCGTGGTCGACGACTCGCTGACCGAGGTGGCTCAGGCTCCGACCCCGCCGCTGCCCTCATCGGTCACCACCGTTCGCGGCACCTATCCGGGGCTGCAGGTCAATCTTCAGACCGACCTCTACGGCCCTGCTGACAACGGAGGAACTTGGTACGTCCGCTGGGAGTCACTGCCTCACAACCTGGATCAGCCACGACCGGAGTGGCCGCAATCAGGGAGCGGCATCGAACTGGTCCGCATCGGATAGACGCTCCCGACGCGCGTCCTGCCCGTCGCGGCCGCGGTCGCCTCCAAGGTGTCGCACCTCGTGAGAACAACAGACGGAAGCCGCCCACCGCCTCACCGCGGTGGGCGGCTTCGTGAGCTCTGCGAGAAGGGGTCGGGAGTGCGCTTCTGTAGCAACGCATGCGGTCATGGCCTTCAGGCGGGTCGCTCGCAAGCGACCCGGTTCATAGAGCCAAGGAGTTCCTTGCCGAGGCGATCCGAGGCATCCTGGTTCATCGAGACAAGCGAATGACAAGCGAGAGCTGCATACGACAATGCCCCAGACCTGAGACATTGTCCCTGGCCTGGTGATGGCCACTTTTCCTCATTCTACACCTCGAAAATCCGTCAAAACTACCCAAATCGACCATGGCAGGAGCTGCCCTTGAACCGTGTCAAGAGCTCGCCCTCGCGCCAGACAAGAGCTCGGGCCTTCATCACCGGCACCACGCCGACCGATCAACCATCGAATGCCAACTTGAACTGGAGACCCACCAACCGGCCCCAACACGTTCATGACCGGAACCTTGTCCACCGAATCCCTTGTGGAGTCAAGCGCGTCGACATCAAGTTCCAGACCGTTCCGGTTCCGCAACTTAGGGGTCGAGTACCGCTCCCGTCGGAGCCTGAGCTGGCCATGACCCTACTGCAGCAAGGGCTTTGATGCCTTTACCATCCTGGTTCCATCTTTTCTCCAGGCATTGGGAGCAGCATTTCCTTTCAAGCGCTGAATTGGAACAGCGGACATTCGACTGCGAGGAGGCCGTGATGGCGCCTGAGATTGCACCGGTCTACCTGGTCGACGACGACCGCTGGTTCACGCCGCTTGAGAGCATCACCACCGGTGAGGGCGCGCATCGACTCGCGTGCGGACCGGTGCCGTCCGGTTGGGAGCGCAGGCGCAAAGCGGTCTGGACGCATCTGCGCCCGCTTGGCGAGACTGCTCCCGAACAGGGCTGGAAGATCCATATCAGCTGCACCCCCACGTACTACCAGGACGTGCTCGAACGCGTCTGGGAGATTTGCGAGCCGCTCAGGGTGTACTGGAAGTTCAACTCCCACGCCCGGCTCCACCGCGCCATGAACGGCAAAGGCGCAACCCGCGGCGCCAGCGGCAAAGCGGTCACGATCTACCCGCGGCACGAATCGCAGCTGCGCGAGCTGCTCGACCGCCTCGAATCCGCCCTGGCCGGCGTCGAGGGGCCCTACATCCTCTCGGACATCCGCTGGAAGGACACGCCCGTCTACCTCCGGTACGGAGGATTCGCATCCATGTGGTGCGTCGACGACTCCGGCAACCGGGTCCTCGCCGTCAAAGACCCCCAGGGCCGTCCCGTGCCCGATATCCGGGGACCGGTGTTCGCACCACCCGATTGGGCGCCCCTCCCACAGTGGCTCGCCGACGGCACCGGATACGAGCGGCAGCGGACCATCGAGGACCCGACGCTCCACGGGTACCGGGTCCGCAGCGCTCTGCACTTCTCCAACGCCGGCGGCGTCTACCTCGCCGAGGCGCCCGACGGCGCGGCAGTGGTGATCAAAGAGGCCCGCCCGCATGCCGGCATCGACGCCAACGGCCAAGACGCGGTTACCCGACTCCACCATGAGGAACGCGTCCTGCGGCAACTCGCGGGCTGCGGCTGGGCGCCACGCGTGATCAACGCCTTCACCGAATGGGAGCACCACTACCTGGTGCTCGAACACGTCGACGGGGACACCCTCGACGCGCTCATCAGGAAGGAGTACCCGCTCACCCGGCCGAATCCGTCCTCGCAGGGCCTCGCCGCCTACCAGGCGCAGATGCAGCCGTTGCTGTGCGATCTCGAACGGGCCCTGCGGGAGCTGCACGAGTCTGGCTTCAGCTTCGGGGACCTGACCCCCAACAACGTCATGGTCGCCGACGGCGGTGCGCGCGTCGTCCTCCTCGACTTCGAGTCCGCAGCACCGCTGTCCTCGCGGCGGCCCCCGAACCTCGTCACGCGCGGGTTCAGTCCTGCGCAGCCCATGTCCGGGACCGTGGCCGACTGGTACTCGTTCGCCTGCTGCCAGTTGTGGGCGTACGCCCCCTACAACCGCCTGTCGAACCTCAAACCCGAAGCCCTTGACGAGGCCGTGGACGCCATGGAGTCCTGGTTCAACCTCCCCGCCGACGACATTGCCCAAGTTCGGTGCCGACTGCATCTCCTTGCGCCCGAGACCGATGCGGCGCCAGTGAGGAGGCCCGCGCGTGGTGACTTGCTGGAGTCCGTCATCGAGGCGGCGACACCAGGCGACCCGATCCAGCTCTACCCAGGCGACATGCGCGGGTTCGACGACGCCGCGCGGCTGGGTCTCGCCTACGGGGCCTCCGGCGTCCTCCTCGCGTTCCAAGCAGCCGGGCGGCGCCCGCCCGAGGTGCACCTCGAATGGCTCCACCGCGCGATCGGTGCAGCCCCGGCCGGCACTCCGACAGGCCTCTACGACGGCCTCGCCGGTGCGGCGCTCATCCTCTTCCGCCAGTCGGACCCGCTGTACGAGAAGGTGATCGACCAGATCCTCGACGCCCCGGCGAACGAGGCGACCAATCTGTTCTCCGGCCGGACCGGCCTGGCCCACCTGATGCTGGAGGTCGGCGAGACCGCCCGGGGCCTGGCCATGGCCGAATCGGTCCGCGACCACCTCGATGCAGCCACAGGCGACATCCCCGCCGGCGTCACCAACGGCTGGTCCGGCCACGCGATCCTCTTCGCCCGCTGCCACCGCCTTACCGTCGAGGACCACTGGCGCGACGCCCACCTTGCGGCGCTCGACCACGCCCTCGCAGGCGACATGCAGCGTCTCGGCCGGGGCCTGTCGACCGGGACCGCCGGCCTCGCGCTCGCCGCGCTCAGCGGACTCGACTGGCTGACCGAGCGGCACCACGACGGCCTCGGCGGCCTCGGCGGCCTCCTCGACGACCTCGACGTCGAGGTTCTGCCCCAAGGCGGCCTGTTCGGCGGACACGCTGGGGCCGCATACGCACTCGCCCAAGCGAGCCGGGTCTTCCCCGAACACGGAGCGCTCGCGCTCGGTCAACTCGGTCGGACCGACCGCTACATCGGCGCGCCCGCACCCGGCAGCGCCGCACTGATCGGACGCCAAGCCGCCCGGTTCTCCCTCGACCTCGCCACCGGCTCCGCCGGCGCCGTCTTCGCCGAGCGAACGGTCGCCGACCCCCAGATGTACCAGCTCCCAGGCATGGAACTGGACATGCCGACGAACAACCGCCGGCAACCGCTATAACCCGAAAGGAAGACGACCATGAACAACGTGCTGCTCCTCCAAGCCCTCGACACCGACGAGACCGCCGAGGCGACCGACCTCCACTCCGGCGGCGAGGGCGCCTACGTCACCGGCGGCCTCTCCGGCGGCGAAAGCCACTTCCACGAGACCGAGGACACCGACTTCGAACCCGGCCTTTAACCAATCGGCTCGTTCGAGCCTTCTCACGCTCGACCGGCACCAGCCGCGTGGTGCCGGTCGAGCGACCACAGCAATCGAACTGCCACATGGAGGTCTATCCAGGATGAAGCGTCACCTTGTCCGCGCGACCTCTGTCCTGACCACAACCATCGGGGTACTCAATGCTTGCTCTGTCGTTTCGGCTCTCCTGCGGGGAGACGCACCGCCTTCATGGAAAGACCAGTTCGTCAAAATTGAGCAGGACCACCGCAAACTCGTTGGCGTAGCTGGACTCAGTGCAGTGATGCGAGTGATGCGGGATTGAACGATCGCAGTTCATCGAACCGCCCGGACAGCGTTTTGGCAGCCCACTCGGGATCCTGGAGCAGTGCCCGGCCGACGGCGACGAGATCGAATTCGTCGGCGTCGAGGCGATCCGCGAGGTCGTCGATGTCCTTGAGCTGCGCTCCCTCGCCTGCGGTCATCGTCAGGACGTAGTCGCCGTCGAGGCCGACCGACCCGACCGTGATGCCGGGCTTGCCGGTGACCTTCTTGGCCCAGCCCGCGAGATTGAGGTCGGAGCCGGCGAACTCGGGGACCCAATATCGACGGGTGGAGGCGTGGAACGCGTCCACGCCGGCCTCCGCGAGCGGGGCCAGCAGCGCTTCCAGTTCCTGCGGGGTGTCGGCGATCTTGGCGTCCCAGCGTTGGGGCTTCCATTGGGAGAAGCGGAAGACGACCGGGAACGCCGGGGACACCGCGGCGCGCACCGCCGCGACGATCTCGGCGGCGAATCTCGTGCGGGCGTCGGGATCGCCGCCGTACGCGTCGGTGCGCCGGTTGGTGGTCTTCCACAGGAACTGGTCGATCAGGAAACCGTGCGCCCCATGAAGTTCGACGCCGTCGAAGCCGATCCGCTCCGCTTCGGCCGCGGCCTGCGCGAAAGCGGCGACGACATCGTCCACCTCACGCTGCGTCATCGCCTGGCCTGCACCGGGCTCGCCCTGGGGCGTCAGCCCGGAAGGACCGATCCCCGGGGCGCCGATGAACGGAGGATCACCGGCGCTGCGCCACGCCCCGACGTGCCACAGCTGCGGCATGATCCTCCCGCCGGCGGCGTGGACTGTGTCGACGACGTTCGCCCACCCGGCGAGCGGCTCCTCGCCGTGGAACCGGGGAACGGCGTCGCTGTGCCCGGCCGACTCGTGCCCGACATAGCTGCCTTCGGTGATGATCAGGCCGACGCCCGCGGCCGCGCGCCGCGCGTAGTACGCCGCCACCTCCTCACCGGGCACCCCGCCCGGGGAGGACTTCCTGGTCATCGGGGCCATCACGATGCGGTTGGCAACCTGTAGTCCATTGAGAACAAAGGGACGGGACAGCGCCTCGACGACTCGGGGCACGGCGGTGGGAGCGGTAATGGCGAAGCTCCTAGCAGACGGGGGACGAATCCGAGGAGAACATTAACACTACGGCGTTGTAATAACAAGTCAACGCTGTAGTGTTACCTCGTGCGGTCGTCGGAGGCGACGCCGCGCCCCGCACGGCACGGCCGCGAAAGGAGGCAATCCGACGGCCGCGGTGAAGCGCGGCTACCGTTGGGCCATGGCGAGCGAAACGGCAGATCGAGGGGACTTCTCCAGGGCGCGGCGCCCCGAACAGAAGCAGCAGCGCGAGTCCGCCATCCTCGAAGCCGCCCGCACCCTTGCTGTGCGCGAGGGCATCCGCGCCGTCAGTCTCGCCGACATTGCCGGCGAGATCGGCATGCACAAGACCGCACTGCTTCGCTACTTCGAGAGCCGCGAGGACATCTACCTACGGATCGGCGTCGAATCCTGGCGCGACTGGGCCGGGGCACTGGTCCAGGAGCTGGTGGAGCTGAACGAGGGCGATGTCGAGGGCGTGTCCGAAGCGTTCGCCCGCACCCTGCACGACCGGCCGCTGCTGTGCGACTTTCTCGCGCACCTTTCGCTGCACCTCGAACGCAATGTGTCCGCGCAAGCCCTGCTCTCTTCCAGGAGCGCCGCCCTCGCCGCGTCCGATGCGATCGCCGAGGCCGTGTGCGCCACGGTGCCCGACGTCGACCGAGCGGACGTCCGCGACCTCATCGGCGGTGTGACTGCACTCGCCGCCTCGGCCTGGCAGGCCGCCAACCCGCCCCCGGCCGCCGAACCGGTCTTCCGAGAGCACCCCGAGATCGCCCAGTGCGGGGCGGAGTTCTACCCGAAGATCGCGCGCTTCGTCGCGACGTACCTCCGGGGTATGCGCGCCCTCCGAACCGACCGGTGACGAGCTGGCGGCCGAGACCGGGGCGGAACTCCGGTCTCGGCCGCTGCTGGGACTGCCTTATGTGCTGCGGGTCCACATGCCGCCGTCGACGGCGTAGGACAGCGGCGGGCAGGCTACGACGGAGTTCCCGCTGTACTTCCAGACTGAGGGGCTGCGGGTGAAGGTGTCCCCGCCCTCTTCGGGGCGGCAGACCACGAAGGCCTGCCAGGACCCGCCGTTGCCCTTCGAGCAGCTGGCGTACCAGCTGGTGCGGTCGTACCTCGCGTCCTTGCACCCGGACGGCCAGCCCTTGACGCTCACGTCGTCCGCGGTCACCGTGTAGGTGCTGGAGGACGCCGGGGCCGCGGACGCGGCGCCTTGGGCGCCGGTGAGGATGGCCGCGGCCATCGCCACGGTGGCGAGCAGCGCGTAGATCGTCTTCTTCACTGGTGTCGATCCCTTCTCGATTGGGTGGGTCGTCAGGACTTGTTGGAGGCGGAGGTCCAGATGCCGGCGTAGATCGCCGAGGAGTTGCCCGGGCAGTAGGCGCGGGACCAGCCGGTCTGGCGCCACGGGCCGTCGACGTCGACGGTCGCCCCGCTCGGGTACTTGCACGTGACCGACGCGGCGTAGGAGCCGCCGTTGTGGTTGTCGCACCGGGCGACCCCGCCCCACGAACCGGGCACCTCGTAATGGCATCCGGTGGGGTGGGCCATGACCGACACGTCCTCGGCGGCCGCGGGCGATGCGGCGCCGAGCGCGAACAATCCGGCCAGCATCATCCCGGCCGCTCCGGCCGCGGCCGCGCGCTTGATACGGGTCTTGAGCAACGTCCTTCACCTGCATTCTCGTTGTGGCACCGACACGATTCGGTGCGATGCAACACATCCTGGTGCCCCGCCGTAGAGAGAACATGGTGAAACGATGGCGGTCGGCGACCATCCCCATCCCACGCGGTTAGGATGACGGAGCTGAATTGGGGTGAACAAGGAATCCGTTGCACCGGCTGCACAACCGGACACCGGATTCACGGCAGGAGTGGCATGTCCGAAGGGCCGGTGGAGTTTCGAGTCCTGGGGCCGGTGGAGCTCGTGGCCGGAGACCGTCCGGCGGCCCTGGGCCCCAAGCTGCGGGAGCTGCTGTCACTGCTGCTGCTGAACCCCAACAGGGTGGCTGAGCGGGACTGGCTCATCGACCAGCTGTGGCGCGGCGAGCCTCCCGCGGCGGCCGTGCCCACGCTCCGCTCCTATGCCTATCACCTCCGCAAACTCCTGGGCCGGCCCGACAGCGGCCCGGCACTGCGCGGCATGTCCGGCGGGTACACGCTCGTGACCCCACTGGAGAACCTGGACGCCCACCGGTTCGAGGCCGCTGCCGCGCAAGGCGAACGGGCCCTGAACCAAGGATTCGCCGAGCAAGCCGCGCACACGCTCCGCGCCGGCCTGTCGCAGTGGCGGGGCCCGGCATTCGCGGGAGTCGACCTTCCGGCCGTCCGGGCCCGGGCGCGGCACCTCGAAGCGACCAGGTTGGAGGCCGCCGAGCAATGCATCGGAGCCGAGATCGACATGGGCACAACAGGATCGGCCGCAGCCGAACTAGAGGCGCTGATCGCGGACCACCCCCTGCGCGAGAACCTCTGGCGGCTGCTCATGCTCAGCCTGTACCGCAAAGGACGGCAGGGGGAGGCGATCGACGCGTACCGGCGGCTGCGTCGCCTCCTCGACGTCGAACTCGGCGCCGCCCCCTCCGCCCCGATCGAGGCGCTGCTGCGGCGGATCCTCGAAGGCGACCCCGGACTCCTGGTCGCCTCCGCCCATCCGAAACCGCGGGCGGCCGCGGTCCCCAGACAGCTTCCCGCCGCCTCCGCCCATTTCACCGGACGCGCGGCCCCACTGGCCGAACTGGACGGACTCCTCGCCGGCACCGCATCCGAGACGCACGATGCGGTGGCGGTGGCCGTCGTCTCCGGGACCGCCGGGATCGGCAAGACCGCCCTCGTCCTCCACTGGGCGCACCGGATCGCCGACCGGTTCCCCGATGGGCAGCTCTACCTCGACCTCCGCGGCTTCGACCCCGCAGGACGGCCGATCACCGCCGCCGCGGGCTTGCGCACCCTGCTCGAATCGCTGGGAACGGCACCAGGGAGCATCCCCGACGACTCGGACGCGCAGGTCGGCCTCTACCGCAGCCTCCTGGCCGGCAAGCGGGTCCTGGTGGTCCTTGACAACGCCTCCGAGGTCGACCAGGTCCGCCCCCTCCTGCCCGGCACGACCGGTAGCCTCGCGATCGTCACCGGCCGCATCCAGCTCTCCGGGCTCATCACCCAAGGCGCGCAACCGATCAGCCTGATGCAGTTCGGCGACGACGACGCCCGCGGTTTCCTCGACCGGAGACTCGGCACCTCCCGGACCGCCGTCGAACCCGAAGCCGTGCAGCGAATCATCGACGCCTGCGCCGGCCTCCCCCTGGCACTGGCGATCGTGGCCGCCCGCGCCGCCGCCCGGCCCGACTTCCCGCTGGCGGTCCTGGCATCCGACCTGCACGATGCGAGCGACCGCCTCGACGCGCTCGCCGACCCCGACCCCGCCACCGACCTGCGAGCCGTGTTCGCCTCGTCTTACCGGGCCCTGCCCGCCGGGGCCGCGCGACTGTTCCGGCTCCTGAGTCTGCACCCCGGGCCGGAATTCTCGCTCGCCCTCGCGGCCAGCATCGCCGGGGCGGCGCCGAAGCCGACGCAGCGGCTCCTGACCGAACTCGCCCGCGCCAACCTGCTGATCGAGCAGCGGCCCGGCAGATACGCCTTCCACGACCTGTTGCGCGCCTATGCCGCCGAACTCGCCGCGGCCGAAGACTCGCGAGCGGACCGGCATGCGGCGATCCGCCGCCTCCTGGACAGCTACCTCCAGACCACCTTCGCTGTCTCCAACCTCATCGACACCGCCCGCGACCCGATCGACCCCGTCCCCGCGGCCCCGGACGTCACCGCCACCCGCCCGGCCGACCGCGAAGCCGCCAGCGCATGGTTCGCCACCGAAGGCACCGCACTGCTCGCGGCCGTCGAACTCGCCGCCGACAGCGGCTTCGACGCGCACTGCTGGCAACTGTCCTGGACGCTGCGGGACCATCTCGACCAGGGAAATTGGCAGGTCCAGGCCGCCGTCTGGCAGACCGCATTGGAAGCCGCGCGCCGGCTCGGGGACGCCGATGCGCAAGTCCGGGTGATCCGCCTGCTCGCCGAGGCATTCAGCCACATCGGCCGCATCGAGGACGGCCGCGCGCTCCTCGACGCGGCCCTGGCCCTCTGCCGGGACCTGGACGACCGCGTCGGCGAGGCCCACGTCCACTTCGTGCACGCTCGGTTGTGGATGCGCCAGGGAAGCATTCACAAGGGAATCGACAGCAACCGGCGCGCCTTCGGTCTGTACCGGGCCACGGGCCATCCGGTCGGGCAGGCGGCCGCGCTCAATTCGCTCGGCTGGTACCTTTCCATCGTCGGCGACCAGCACCGGGCGCGGACCTATTGCGAGCACGCCATGGCGCTCATGGTCGAGACCGGCGACCGCTACGGTCAGGCCGCCACGGCCGACAGCCTCGGCGACGTCCACCACCGGCTCGGTCAGTACGCCCGAGCCGTCGCCTACTACGAGCAGGCCCTCACGCTGTACCGCGAACTCGGCGGCAGCCTCGGCGAGGCCGAGGCTGCCAGAAAGCTCGGCGACACCCGCCACGCCGCCGGCGACCTCGCCGCCGCCCGGTGCGCCTGGCAGCAGGCCGCACGCATCTACGACGACCTCGGGAGCGCCGACGCCGAGCGCATCCGGGCCGACATCGCCCGGCTCCCTCTCCAACCGTCCGATGAGAAGCCGCCTGCGCGGCACGGCGGAACCTGAGACAGGCCGTCCGCTCCTTCGCCGTCGCTGACCACCACGCGGCACTACCGGTCCGCTCGGACATGCAAGGCGATGCGGTCGGGGTCGGCGACCGACCCCGACCCCGACCGCACCGAACTTCCGCTACCGCAGCTGCTGGCGGGCGCCGGTCGCGTCGGAGGCGCGGATGGCGTCCTGGATCCGGTGCACGGCGGCGGCGGTGTCGAAGTCCGGCTGGGCCGCGACACCGGTGCGGATCGCGGCGGCGAACCCGCGGTAGACCTCGCCCGCATTGTCCGAAGGCGACGGATTGTCCGAGTCGTTCGTCCAGTGGCGCTGCGGCACCGGCATCGCCTCGGTCCCGGCGACGGTGGTCTTGGTCAGGGCGTAGCGGGGCGCGACCAGCGATTCGTCCGCGGAGACCAGCACCAGGCGGCCCGTGCGGCCCTGCACCTCGATGCGGTACCCGGCCCCGGCGGGCCCGCCGGCCGCGATGTGGACCGAGGCGGGCGCCCCCGACTCCAGGACGCCGTGGGCCAGGATCTGGTCGGGCGACGTGACCTGAAGCAGCGCACCAGTCTCAGCGATCCGCACCTCGGGGATGCGGGTCGACAGGCGCCCTGTCAGCTCGGTGAACGGACCGAGCGCATGCCCGAACTGGTCCATCGCGTGACCGCCGACCACCGCGAGGTGGTTGACCCCCTTGGTCTTGTCGAACAGGTCGGCGTACCGCTCCGACCACGTCTCGGCCGCACCGATCGAGTAGTGCAGCGACGCCGAAAGCACCTCGCCGACCTCCCCGGCGGCGATGAGCTCGCGCAGGTACCGGATCGCCGGGTGGTTGCGGGTCTGGAGGCCGACCGCGTGCCGGACCCCCGCGGCCTCGGCCAGGTCGCGGTACCGCAGGGCGGTGGCGGCGTCCGGCGCCAACGGCCATTCGACGTACACGTGCTTGCCCGCCGCGATCGCGGCCTCGACCAGGTCGCCCCGCTTGGGGAGCTGGACCGCGACGAGCACCGCCTCGACCGCGGGGTCGGCGAGCAGCTTGTGCGCGTCCGCATAGGAGCGCTCGGCGCCCCACACCGCTGCCGCCTCGGCCGCCTGGGCCGCGCCGGTGGAGGCGACGGCGACGACGTCGAAGTCCGGCGACTCGCGCAGCGCGGGCAAGTGGACCGCGCGGGCCCAACCGCGCTGGGCGTGCGCGCCGATGATGCCGAGTCCGATGCCGTTGGCCATGATCGCTCCTGTCGTTCAACTGTGTGTGCGAAGACGACACTATCCGGCCACGACGAGTGTATCAATGATCGATCATGCCGAAAAAATGTCTTAAACGCTCATTCAAATGGACGATAGGATCGTCGCATGGACGTGCTCAGCGACATGATCGCCGCCACTCGGGTCGGCCGCCCCGGATTCGGACTGACTGTGCGGGACGCGCCGTGGGGCCGCGTCTACCCGCGGGTGCCCGGGGCCGGGTTCCACATGGTGATGCAGGGGTCTTGCTGGCTCATTCCCCAGCGATCCGAGCCGATCCCGCTCTCGGTCGGCGATGTCGTGCTGCTGTACGGCGACCAGGGCCACGGCCTCGCCGACGCCCCCGGCACGCCCCTGACCGAGACCGCCGGGCCTGGTGAGCCGCAACTGATCGAAGGGCCCGGACCCAGAACCACGCTGCTGTGCGGGGTGTACGAGTTCGAGCGCGCCTGGTCGCATCCGATGCTCGACGCCCTCCCCGAGGTCGTGCACGTACCCGCCCGCCTCGGCAGGCACCCGCACCTGCGCGCCACCGTCGACCTCCTGACCGCCGAGCTGGAGGACCGCGCCCCCGGGTCCGACGCCGCCGCGCCCGCGCTGCTCGACGTCCTGCTGGTCCAGATCTTGCGGGCCTGGCTGGCCGAGCAGCCGGACGGGACGGGCTGGGCCTCGGCCCTGCACGATCCGGACCTCGCCGCGACGCTCGGCGCGATCCACGACGACCCCGCCCGGCAGTGGACGGTAGAGGAGCTCGCCGCGCACGCGGGCATGTCCCGGGCCACCTTCGCGCGGCGCTTCACCGCCAGTGCCGGCGAACCGCCGCTGGCGTACCTGACGCGGTGGCGGATGATCACCGCGGCCCGGCGACTGCGGGAGAGCGACGCGCCGCTGTCGGCGATCGCCAAGCAGGTCGGGTACGGGTCGGAGTACGCCTTCGCCAAGGCGTTCAAGCGCCTCCACGGCACCGCGCCGGGACGGTACCGCTCGACCGCGACGGATCAGCGGACCGCGATCGCGCCGCTCTGAACCGGTCGCGGGCCCGTCCACCGGTGCGACAGGGCTTCCGCACCGACCCGGGCTACTCGTGGACCCGGACGTCGACCAGGGCGGGGTTGTATTCGGCGAGCAGGTAGTACGGGCACGCGGCCGCGGTGAGGACATCGCGGGACGGGACGCCCCGGTCGAGGGCGAGGCTGTCTGCGGGTATGCCCGGGGGCGATCTGAAAGCTGCGGGCCAGGAACGCCGTGAGCTGGTCGCGGGCCGGACGCTTCTGCTCGGCCGGGGTGAGCCACCGGTTGAGGAAGTCCGGGTCGTTTTCGAGGACCCGCGCGCCGATTAGTTCGGATCATTACCAGCCTCGGCATCGACCACGCCGAGGGCCAATATGCGGACTGACTTTCACGCCGCGTGTGGCGGTGTCGGTGCCCCAGTGTGCCGCAGTGATGATCGCGAACGGCCACAAGCTCGGCGCCGAGCACCAGAAAGTGATCGCCGAGCTTCGTGAACGCACCAGGACGAAAAGCCAGTACGTCCGAGGGCTGCTCGCCGAGGTCGAAGCCGATTCCGTCGTCAGCCCCGTCATCGAGGCCCTCGACATGTACGGCCGGCGAAGGCGGTTTACTACCTCAACCAGCTCGGTGAGTCCTGACGACGCGTGGCAGAAGATCGAGCTCGTCGCGCTCACCGATCCCGATGTCGCCGCGCTCTACAGCCGTGTCAAGGCCGACATTGGCAACCACGAGATTAGGCCCAACCGTATTGTCCCGACGGCCCAGATCTGCGAGGCTCAGCGCCGGTATTGAACGTGTTTCTGGTACTCGAATGCCTTCTCCCACAGGGAGCTTCCAGGGCTCACGGATCAACCGGCGGGTGCGATACCGGTTGAGTTCGAGGTGGTCTGCGACGGCGCGCACGTGGTCCTTCCAGTTGGGGCGGCCCCACCAGAGAAACCCGGCGGTGCCGCCCCAACTGGCGAGCTCCCGCGTCGTGTACTCAGCCTTCTGGCAGTGCCGGACGTAGGCGGCGATGCGGCGGCCGATGGAAGGCTAGGCCGGTCCGAGCGCGTCATGTGCCGAGGACGAGGCGGTCGGGGTCGCACAGGACCTGCCTGATGACCGCGAAGTCGGGAACGTTCGTGGCGGGGTTCATGTGCGGGGCAATGTCGCGGGTGGCGATCAGGCTCATGGCGGGGGCATTTCGCCGAAGCGATCGAGTGCAACAGGCACGCGTTCGAATCGTTCACGGCGGCGGACCATCGAGTGGGACAGGCCCGCGCGTTGGGCTTGGCCGGATGGCACCACGCACGCAACGGCGACTTCGAGGAAGTCCTTGTGTAATGGCGACCATGCCGCTGCCCGTGACATTTGGCTACGGGCCCTGGCCATCTACGACGGCCTCGGACACTCCGACGCCGAGCGCGTGCGAGCCAAGCTCGACGGGATCCTCAGGCCACGACCGGACCCCGGAGAGCGGCACCGCGCCGCAGGAACAGCAGCGCTGATGACGTTGCACCCGACGGGAGGGTCAGGGGGCGGTGGCGCGGATGAACGCGTCGGCGAAGAGGCGTGCGACCTCGTCGACCGGGGGCAGCATGTCGCCGAGTTCGCCTTCCAGGACGGGGCGCAGGAGCATGTGGCCGGCCATGGGGCCGAACATCAGCTGGATGAGCAGCGGGAGCGGGAGCGGCCGCAGGCGTCCGGCCTGGATCTGCGCGGTCAGCAGGGCGCCGAGGCTGGCGAAGATCCGGGGGAGGTTGGCTTTCAGCATCCGGGCGGCGGTGCCGTCGGGCCGGGTGAAGAGGTCGCCGAAGATGGCCGGGAGCACGCGCGGTTCGCGGGAGATCGCTTCGGCCAGCGCGGCGTAGACGGCGTGGACGGTCTCCTCGAACCGCTCGGGGGGATTCGCGGCGAGCACCTCCAGGTCCGGAACCGGGACGTACCGGTCGAACACGGCGGCGAGGAGCCCGTCGCGGTTGCCGAAGACGGCGTGCAGGCTGGTCGGCGCGCAGTCCGCAGCTGTTGCAACCGCTTCCATCGTGACCGCGCTGAGGCCGTCGCGGGCGATCAGCGCGGCCGCGGCCGCGACGGCCCGCTCGCTGACCGGCGGGCGCCCGCCGGGGTCGATCCCGGCCCGCCGGACGGCCTCGTCCAGCCGCGCCCGTGATCCCCCGAGTCTTCTGATCAGGGTGCTGCGGGAGACGCCCGCCTGGGCGGCGATGGCGCCGAGCGGCACGTCGGCCACGTCTTTGCCGAGCTGCTCGGCGGCCGCGAGTGCGGCGGATACCAGGTCCTCGTCCACAGCGCCTCATGCTACCGCTTCCTATATGAACCTCATCTGTGTATCATCATCAACGAAATCTCATCACTTGATGAATTATCGGTCGGCGTTCGCCGGGCCCGGCCCGCGGAACGTCCGGAGAAGGGATTGCCATGACCGAGGAGACCACCGATGTCCTGGTGTGCGGGGGCGGCCCGGCCGGCATGATGCTGGGCCTGCTGCTCGCCCGCGCCGGGGTCGCGGTCACCGTGCTGGAGAAGCACGGCGACTTCCTGCGCGACTTCCGCGGAGACACCGTCCACCCCGCCACCGTCCGCCTCATGGACGAGCTCGGCCTCGGCGAGGAGTTCCGCGCCCTGCCGCAGAGCCGGCTCGGCAACCTCGCCCTCCCCGCGCCCGACGGGAGCCTGCTGACCCTGGGCGACTTCGAAGCCCTGCCCGCGCCCTACAACTACATCGCGATGGTGCCCCAGTGGGACCTGCTGTCCCTGCTGGCCGAGGCGGCCGGGCGCGAGCCCGGGTTCACTCTGCGGATGAACACGGCGGCGACCGGGCTGGTCCGGGACGGCGACAAGGTCGTCGGGGCCCGGTACCGCGGCGCGGACGGCCGCGAAGGGGAGATCCGCGCGGGGCTGACCGTGGGGTGCGACGGCAGGCACTCCACGCTGCGGCGGGAGGCGGGGCTGGTGCCCAAGGAGTTCCGGGTGCCGTTCGACGTCTGGTGGTTCCGCCTGCCCCGGCCGGCCGATGACCGCAGCGCCCCGCCCGGCATCGCGCCGGTCGCCAAGGGGGCGGAGGCGCTGATCTCCTTGGCCCGCAACGACTACTACCAGGTCGCCTACTTCACCGCCAAGGGCGCCGACGCCCGCCTGCGGGCCGAGGGCGTCGAGCGGTTCCGGGAGCGGATCGCCCACCTGCGCCCCGAGTTCGCCGACCGGGTGTCCGGCCTGGCGAGCATGGACGAGGTGTTCGTCCTCGACGTGAAGCTCAACCGGGTCAGGCGCTGGCACCTCGAGGGGCTGCTGCTCATCGGCGACGCCGCCCACGCCATGTCGCCCGCGGGCGGGGTGGGCATCAACCTCGCCGTCCAGGACGCCGTCGCCGCCGCCGCGATCCTGGCCGAACCCCTGCGGCGGCGCCGGGTCACCCGCTCCGACCTCGCGAAGGTGCAGCGGCGCCGGCACCGACCCACGGTCGTGGTGCAGGCGTTCCAGCGCGTGCTGCAACGGGTCATGTTCGAGAAGCAGTTCGCGGGCAAGCGCTCCGGGCCGCCCAGAACCCTGCTCGTCCTCCTCCGCGCCTTCCCGCGGCTGCGGATGGTGCCCGCCCGGTTCGTGGGCTTCGGCCCCCGACCCGAGCACGCCCCCGAGTTCGCCCGCCGGGACTCCTGACCCCCGCTTCCGAAAGGAGCACGCCCATGCGCAATCCGAAGACCGCACTCAGTCCTCGACAGCGAGGCCAGGCAATCGTCGCGGGGGTGCTGCTGGTCGCCGCGACCGCGTACCTGGCGCTCAACTTCAGCATCCTGCCGCTGTTCCTCGTCGGCGTCCCCGGCCTGCTGGCCTACCTGCTCTGGTACGCGACCGGGCTGCGGCGCCCGCTCGAGCCCGCCGTGATCCTCCCGGCCTTCCTGCTCACGGCCGCCGGGTTCACCGCCCACACCGTCGAGGAGTACCTCGGCCACTACGGTCCGGCCATCGGGCGGCTGTTCGGCTTCGCCTGGACCGACCGGGCGTTCGTGGTCATCATCCTCTGCCTGACCGCGGCGCTCGGCCTGGTCGCGATCGGACTCTACAAGCGAGTGCCGATGGCCGGCTTCGTGGCGACGCTGTTCCTGGCCACGCGGATCGCCGAGCTCGCACTGTTCGTCTTCCCGCTCCTGCGGCCCTCGATCGAACCGGACGAGGCCGGTCCGGTCACACAGGTCGTCGACGGCACCCTGGTGGCCGACATGCCGAACCACTTCGTCGGCACCACGGGCGCCTACTACTTCCCCGGCATGTTCACCGTGGCGCTGCCGCTGATCCCGGCCGTGTACGCGCTCTACCGGATCTGGACACTCCGACCGCCCTACCATCAAAGTGCACACTAGCGGAGACTGAGCAGCCCTGGGGTTCGCTTCCATGGCGTGCCAATTTGCAAGCCATATGCCCTGACCTGGAGAAACATACTCGGATTTTGAGATTTACAGCCAAAATTCTTACACCGCAGACGAAAGCGGCCATCGATTCGATGGCCGCTTCTTCATTGCCTTGATCCGACCGACTCGTTGTCACCCAGGGGCCTGACCTCTGCATTCCAGTTGAGGCAGTCGAAGACTTGGAGGCCGTTGCCGCGGATCAACACGGGGGTGTGCCCGATCAGGGCGTCCACGGTGATCCATTGCCCGCCTGGGTGTTCGCTCCCGTGTGGAGACCGGCCGGTGCGCGTCCGCGGGCGGGTAGACACACCGCTCGGTGGTATGCGGTTCCAGAATCGGGGCGACGAGCGTTTCGCCGTCACCGCGCCAGATCACGGCGTCGTGGTCCCGAAGGTGGTCATGGATCGGTTCCTTTTCGGTGCGAGGTGCGGTCTTGCCGTGCCGGCAGTCCGGCCGGCCGTGGGCAGGGCCCGGGCGCCGTAGCGCCCGGGCCCTCATGTGCGGGGCGGTCAGGGCGCAGTGAGGGCCACGACCGCGTCGGCGAGGGTGTCGGTGGCGGTGTCCACCTCCTCTTGGGCGGCGTCCTTGTCGTCGGCGACGACCTGGGCGGCGTCGCGGGCGGCGACCAGGGCCGACCATGAGCCAGCGGTCCAGTCGTCCTCGGCCAGCGCGGCGGCGTCGTGGAGGCGGACGGCGAGGCCGGACTTGTCGATGACCTTCACGATGAATTGGAGTTCGGCGACGTTGCAGTAGCCGCCTCCGCCGCTGATGCGGACCGCGTCGTACGAGACGGGTTCGGCCAGGGTCAGCGTGTTCCAGCCCGCGGCCGGGGTGCCGGTGTTCGCGAACGTGGTCCAGCTGGTGCCGCCGTCGTTGGAGCCTTGGATGGGCATGCCGGTGGCGCGGGAGACGGCGTTCGAGCGCGGGTGGTATCGGACGGCTTCGACGATGAACGCGGTGCCGTCGGTCGGTGCCACGGTGTTGGTGCAGACCTTCGTGGACGTGGCCGTGTATGTGCCGGTGTTCCCGTCGAACATGCGCCAGCCGTTGTCCGCCGCGCTCGCGGTGCCGTCGGCGGTGCTTGCGGTGACCCAGGTCGGGTCGAGCGTCGCGGCGGCTGTGGACGTGGCGGCATCGAGAAGGTCCCAGGCGTCCAGGAGCATGCGGGCGAGTGCGGTCTCGTCGGCTCCGTCCTCGGCGAGGGCGTCGCGGATCGCGGCGACCTCGCGCGGGAACAGGATCTGCGAGCCGCGCGTGTACTGGCTCAGGTCGACCGCGTCGGCGCGGGCCAGGATCGGATCGATGTCGAGCTCTACCGAGCCAGAGACGCGCAGTTCAGCTATGTCGATGAAGGTCGAGTTGCTGATGCGCAGGTAGCGAAAGTCCCCGGTGTTGGTCGCGTCGAGGGACTGCCACTGCATCGTCTTGAACGGCTGCTCGGCGATGGTCGTCCAGTCCTCGAGGTCGTTGGAGCCCTGGAACACCAGGTCGGGCATGCGAATCATGCCGTTGTTGTTCTGAGCTGCGAGGTAGTCGATCCGGTCGAGGCGGTAGGTCGAGTCTTCGCCGAAGTCCCAGGCCAGATGGAATTTCCCGTCCACGGCGGCTAGGCTGCTCTGCGTGGCCGGGTTGCCGTCGAGCAGTAGCGCCGCCTGCGCGGCCTTGGTCGCGTCGGGTTCGCCGCTCGTGTTCACCACCACCGGATCGGACATGTCGATGAGGTTCGACTCGTCGGATCCGAACAGGTAGGTGCCGTCGGTGGAGCCGTGGATGGTTGCCGCGGTCTGTCCTCTGGTGGTGGTGTGGTCAATGGCGATATCGAGCCGTTCGCCGCCGTCGAACGCGCCGAGGGTACCGGTCGCGGTCCACGACAGGCCATCCTCACTGGACGCCGCCAGCTCTTGGCCGGCGACCGAGACGGTGACTCCGGTGATCGCGGTGCGGCTGGTGAAGGCGACGGTGACGTCGTCGCCTTCGATGACGCGGCTCGCGATCGCGTCCGGAGAGGACACTGACACCGTGTCAATGTCCCCGTTGACTTCGGATCGGACGCCCTCGATGCGGAACTTGGTGAAGCTCCACAGGCCGGGGTAGGCCGGGTCGGTCGCGATGCCTGGGTTGTCGACTTGGAGCTTGAGATATCGATACTGCTCACCCTGGTACTCGTCGACGACGTCGATCGTGTCCCATTCGTTGGTGTTCTCAGTGTCCCGCTCGGTGAGCAGGTCCCAGGTGATGCCGTCGTTCGAGCCGTAGACGTTGCTGCCCTCCATGCGGTTGCCGAAGGTGAACCCGGCCAGGAATCCGAAGGAGTCAGCAGCCACCCGGTACTGGGGCCCGAAGTCGAGGGTGAACGAGGCCACGAGCAGGTTCGGGAGGCCGCCGCCAGCGCTCTCCTCAGCGGAGAGGGCATTGACTGAAGCGGACGTGATCACGGTGGGTGCGACCATGCCGTCGCCGAAGTCCATCGTGCCGTCCTCCAAGTGCGGGTTGAGCAGTTTCAGGGCTTTGACGGCGGTGAGCAGTCCAGCCAGGACTTCCTCGAACTCCGCTTGGGTCCCGTCCTCGGCGACCTCCTTCGCGTCGCGAAGCGCGGCGAGGAACGGATCGTGGGTGACTGTGGTGTAGACCGCGTCCTCAGTGCCGTCCGCGACGACGACGTCGATGGTCTTCGTGCGGTTCTTGGAGACGACGAGTTCGAACGTGCGAGCCGCGACCGTGGCGCCGTCGTCGGCGACGATTTGGACCTCGTACCGCCCCGACTGCCGCTTGGTCGGGCTCCAGTCGAGTTGCCCGGTGGCGGTGTCGAAGGCGGCGTTCTCGGGCAGGCCGTGGACCGTGTAGGCCACGTTCCCGCCGGTGTCGACCGCGGACAGGTCGATCGACTTATCGGACTGCTCGGTGAGGTAGAAGCGGTTGTCGCTCTGGGCGAACTGGGGCGCGGTCAGTTCGGTGGCGCCGGTGAGGATCGCACTGTGTAGGTCCACTGTGGCGCCTTCGGCGCCGGTGAGGCGGTAGAAGTTGACGTTCTGTGCGGATGCCGTGTAGGTGATGTACCGCCATTCGCCGCCGGTGTCGGGCAGTTCGCGCGCGGCGATGGGATCGAAATCGTACTCGTCCGGGTTGATCCCCGACGGGTCTTCTTTCTGCAGGACTTCGAGACTCGCGGGGCCGTCGCTGCGGTACCGCAGGCCCATCACGGTGCCACTCGCCCACATGACGCGGTTGATCACGCTCATCGTGCCGGTCTCTGAGAGAGAGGCGCGCGCGAAGGTCTCCCCGTCCTCGGTCACCATTTCGGTGCCGTCGTCGAGGGTCAGCCCGGCTTTCTCGAACGTCAGCGCGGCGTTCTCCGGCAGCGCGGGCGGGGCGGTGCCGGCCAGTTCCTCGGGGAACGCGACCCAGTACTCGGGGTTCTTGTCACCCGGCGCCCAGAAGTTCGAGACACCGGTCCCCCAGTAGTAGTACGGTCCGTCGATGCGGGCGGAGAGTTCGGCGACCCAGGGTGCCTCGGTCTCGACATCGACACCGCGCTCGTACGCGTACTCGTAGTAGAGCTCGTTGACCGGGTTGAACATCCGTCCCCGGTACGCTTCGGAGACGCTGCCGTTCCAGCCTTCGCCGCGCTCGTCGACCCAGGGGATCCGCGAGCCCAGCATGAACCCGAAGAACTGGTTCGCGCCGTCGAGGAGGCGCTGGTCGAGGAAGTCGTAGGCGGAGACGGCATCGTCGGCCTCCGAGACGGTCCCGGCGACCGGGTCGACCTTCGTGCCTTGGACTTCGAGCATGCGGGCGAGGCCGGTGAAGTTGTCGATGTTGCACTCGCCGTGGGCTTGGTCGCGGCCCATCTCGCGGACCTGGACGAAGTCGTACCCGTAGGGGTTGGCCGGGTCGTCGGCCTCGATCAGCGGGATCTGCGGAGCCATCGCGCCGTTGTCGTACCCGTCGTACGTCGAGTTCACGGTGGTCCACTCGACCCCCGTGGCGTAGCCGTCGGCGTCGTCGGCGTAGATCGCGGTCGCGAGGCGCCCGAACAGGCCGAAGTTGTGCTGGTTCATCCACTTCCGGTTGGAGAAGTTGAAGACCTCCACGACCGGGTTCGCGTAGTTGCCGAGCAGGTTCGCGTCGTCGGTCTCACTCCAGACGACGTCGTAGCCGCCGTAGGTGCCAGGCGTGTCGTCGGCCAGGGGGTCGGTGGCGCGGATGATCTCGGCCGCCATCAGGTGCTGGTACAGCGGGTGCCCGGTGTGGATGTGGGCGTCCGCGAAGTACGCGTACCCGTCCGGGTTCATGTCGGCCCAGGCCCGCAGGGACTGGATCGCGTTGCGCCGGTACACCTCGTCGCCGGTCATGACCCACATGAGCGCCTGGGTCAGCGAACCGAAGGAGTCGTTGCGCTGGCGGGTGCGCATGCCGCCCTGGTTGTAGGCGTCGGTCGAGCGCCTGGTCGGGTTCGGCGGCCGACTTCGAGTTCGAGGCGCGGTAGGTCGTGGACGCGAAACCGGTGGCGGTCATGGCGTCGAAGTAGGAGGCCCACGGCTCCTGGCCGGAGCGGACCATCTCCTGGGCGTTGCGCAGGTCCTCGGCGGTCAGGCCGACGCCGGGGTGGACGAACCCGGCGTCGGACACGGTCTCGTTGATCTGCACGACATTGCCGGTGATGAGGTCGTCGTACTCGGCGGCTTGCGCTGCCTGCGGGGGTGCGGCGATCATCGCCGCGGCTGTGGCGGCCGCGGCGGCGAGCGCCGCCAGGCGACTCTGCCGCGGCCTCGAGGGATTGCTGCTCAAGAGGGGGTTCCTTTCATTGCAGGGCACTCGGTCGGGCCCGCGGATGCGGGCCCGACCAGGGAGGGGTCAGGAGGTGAGCCGGAAGGTGGCGTCCGCGCGGCCGGTGGCATCGGTGATCGGGTCGATGCGCAGGACGTAGTTCGCGTGGCGCATGTGCCGGTCGGGGTAGTTGTAGGACCGGAATGAGGTCCACGCGGCGTCGGCCAAGCCCGCGACGCGGCGGAATGTGGCGTCCGCGGCGAACTGGGCCGAGCCGTCATTGGCTTCGAGCGTCAGGGCAAAGCCCACGTGCCGGAGGTAGTAGCCGGGGAAGTTGCGCGATTCGAACGAGACGCAGTCGTCCGCGAGGTCGGCCAGGCCCGTGGTGACGTGGAACCTGGCGTCCTCGGCGAGGCTGACGTTCGCGTCCAACCGGACGGTGAAGTTGCTATGCCGAACGTAGCGGTCCTGGTGGTTGTAGGACTGGATCCGGTTGGCGGCCACCGCGACTCGGTCGCGTGTGTACAGGAGCGTCCCGAAGCCGAGAGCATCGAAGCCGCCCGAGGTCGTCCCGTAATCGCCGCCCCCGCCCTCGGGAGCGATCTGCGCGGCGATCGCGGCCGTGTTCGGCATCGCGAGTCCGCGCCGGGACCAGTAGTGGTGGTTGATCATCGCCCACACGGGCCGGACGGCGCCGCGTGAGGCGTAGCTGATGGCGGTCTGTTCGGCGTAGGCGCAGTTCTGGCCGGTGCCCCAGCTGTAGGTGGTGAACGGGACGTCGTTGCCCAGGTTGTAGCGGGCGACGTATTCTGCGGCCTGCGCAAAGGCGTTGTCGCGGGCGGCGTACAGGTCGATTCCCTGGTTCCAGGCCATCTCCATGACGGTGGCCATGAGGCCGATGCCCATCATGGAATGGGCCTGGTCGCGGCCGGACTCCTGCCATTGGGCGAGGCCCCCGTCATGGAGGAACGGGATCGCGTGCTGGATGGAGCCGTTGCCCGCGCCGTTCCAGAAGTAGTCGAGCGCCTGATCGATCATGGCGTCGTCGTCGCAGAGGATGCCGGTTGCGAGGATCCCGGCGATGTTGCACAAGTCCCAGTTCGCCCAGTAGTTGGTGATGCAGGCACCGTTGTGGTTGCGCAGGAAGTCGTCGCTGAGCGGGTAGAAGCAGTTCACCAGCATGGTTTGGAACCTGCCGAGGTCGAACCCGGGCGCGTCGCGGAGGAGCTCGGCGGCGTTGGCGAACTGGTAGCCGTAGATGCCGGCCGCGAGGAACCGGTCGGCGTTGCCGGTCACCTCGACGAGCATGGCCGACCAGGCGTTGCAGATCTCCACCGCTGTGTCGCGGCTGGCCGTGTTCCCGGAGATGCGCCAGTTGAGCGCGTTCTGATAAGCGGCGTGGACGTCGTTGTAGAGCTGCGGGTAGTTCTGGCCGGTGCCTCCGCGGATCACGGTCGCCAGGGGTCGCGGAACCCACCCGGGCTGTGAGTGCGGGTTGGCCGTGAGCCTGTTCCAGCCCGAGGCCCAGGGCTCGGTGCCGGTCGCGATCTTCGCGGCGATGTAAGCGAAGTCGGCCTGCGTGTGCAGCATGCCGGGGTGAGCGGTCGCTGCGGTGCCGATGTCCTGGGCTGCGGCGGGGGCGAGGCCGCCGAGTCCTGCGATGGCCAGGCCGCCCGCGGCGGCGCCTTTGAGGAGGCGCCTGCGAGTCGCTTTGGGCGACGGACGTGGTGAGGATTCAAGAGTGGACATGGTGCTCCTTTGCGCCATGCGGTGTGCGATGCCGGGGAATGCCACCGCGAACCATCTGCGTGATCGCTCACGCAATCATATGCTTAGAAAACGGTATCTTCAACGTTCACGCATGTCAATGCTTCGAATAGGGGAAATTGGCGGGGCCCGCCCCGCGACGGGGCCCTGCGGTTCAGGCCGCCGGTCGGATCACCGCGGACGCGAACGACCACGGCGGCAGGACCAGGTCGATCCCGTTCTCGCCCTTGGCCTTCATCTCGACCGGTTCGACCGGGGACGCCTCGAAGACCGCGCCCTCATCGGGCCCGGCCCCGGCCAGCAGCTCAATGTCGGCCTCGACCGCGCCGGGCGCGTCATTCAGGCTGATGCGCATGGCCTTCGCTGAGTCCTCGGCGTTGACGAGCCTGACGACGTACTCGGTGCCGCCGACCCCGGCGCGAGACATCGCGCCGGCGACCACGCGGTGCTCGGGCCGCAGATCCTGCTCGAAATCGTTGCGGAGTTCGCCGTCGAGCCAGATGCGGACGCGCGGCCCGTCGAGGCGGACCCGGACGCGGACCGGCTCGCCGTCGACGAACCCCGTCCAGGGAAGGACGCTCTCGCCGTTGTCGACGCCGTCGTCGCGGCGGAAGACCGCTGTGTTCCGGTTCAACCACATGCCCAGTTCATATCGCAACGCGCTCAGCGGGTCATCAGATCCGAGCTGGAGCGTGAACCCGTCCTCGCCGCTCTGTCGAACCACGGTGAACGCGATCTCCGCCGCCGTGGGGTCGATGGCCGCGAGTGACGCGCCGTCATCGCCGGGGACCGTGGTCGCGTCGGGCACCGGGCGCCCGTCGATTGCGATCTCGGTGAAGGCCATCGTGGCGCGCGGGGACTGGACCCGGGCCGTTCCCTGCCGCGGGACGGGCCGCGAGTAGGGCTCGACGCCTTCGAGTTCGACCGCATGGACCCGCTCGCCGCGTTCGACGCCGAAGGCGCGCTGCACGAAGTACGAGGCGCTCAGGCGGACCTCCTCAGCGGTGAAGTAGATGAGGTCAGGCTTCCATTGCGAGTGCCCGACCCGCGCGAGCAGCGGCGCGTACGAGGCCAGGCGGACGACGCCGGGGTTGCGTTCGAGGCCGACCATGTAGGCCGCCTCTGCCAGTGCCGACCGCACTTTGCTTGAGGCGCCGGCATACTCGCCGAGGTAGACCTTCGGGCCGTCGGGGTCGTAGGCGGCGTAGCGGTCGACGTTCTGGTGGAGCCAGCGCGGGCTCTGGTAGCCGTGTTCGTCGACCATCGCGACACCGCGTTCGCGGGCGTAGGCCCATCCTGCCTCGTAGTCGGGGCCGTAGCTGGCCGGTCCGGACGTGCCGATGACGGTGATCTCGGGGTGGGCGCCGCGCAGGGCGTCCTCGATGCGGGCGTAGCGGTCCCGGAAGTCGTCGGTGATCTCGTCCTCGTTGCCGACGCCGAGGTAGCGCAGCCCGTAGGGTTCGGGGTGGCCGTACTCGGCGCGCTTGGCGCCCCACGGGGTGTCGGTGCCGCCGTTGGCGAATTCGACCAGGTCGAGCACGTCGCGGATGTAGCCGTCCATCTCGGACTCGGGGAGGGCGTGCTGGCCGCCTGGCGAGTTCTGGCAGCAGACGCCGGCTGCGACGATGGGGACGGCAGTGGCGCCGGTGGCCTCGCACAGCTCGAAGTACTCGGTGTACCCGATCTGGCGGGTCTGGTGGTAGGCCCAGATGTTGCGGGCGTGCACGCGCCGGTGGCGGGGTCCGACGGTGTCCTTCCAGTGGTAGATGTTCGCGAGGCCGTAGCCGTGGGCGAGGCAGCCGCCGGGGAAGCGGATGAAGCTGGGGGCCAGGTCTTTGAGAGCTTGGAGGAGGTCAGGCCGGAATGTGAGTGGCCGGCCGTCATCGCCGAGGGGGCGCAGGGACACCGCGTCGAAGTCGACGACCGCGCCGCGGGGGACGGCGAGGCGCAGTTCGCCGCAGCCGCCCGCGGTCGCTTCGAGGTCGGTCTCGACGTGCCGCCAGCCGCCCGGCATGAGGGTGAAGGTCGCGATTGCCGAGCCTCCGGCGACTTCGACCGTGATCTCAGTGGGCG
This sequence comes from uncultured Actinomycetota bacterium, assembly GCA_963740955.1. Classification (GTDB taxonomy): domain Bacteria; phylum Actinomycetota; class Actinomycetes; order Mycobacteriales; family Micromonosporaceae; genus Glycomyces. Next base: position 515,724 of record CAVUGC010000016.1, on the reverse strand, counting down.
CGTCGGTGCGGGCGAACAGCGACAGGCGCAGGTGCCCGCCCGCTGCGGTGCGCACACCGTCCCAGCCGCTGTTGGCGATCGCGGCCGGTCCGTTCAGGCGCGCGTAGTGTCGGTTGTTCGGGTGCAGGGGGTCCTCGGTGCGGATCGACGCGGCGCCTTCGGTGGCCCAGCCGGTGAGGTGGGTGAAGCCGTCTCGGTCGGCCGGGTCGAACTCGAAGTCGCCGTTGCGGACCAGCTCGGCGTTGAGGCCGCCGTCGAGGGCGTCGTTGAGGTCCTCGATGAACAGGCCCCACAGGTCCGGGGCGGCGTCGGCGACCGCGGGGCCTACTCGGATGTCGACTCGCTTGCTCATGATTGCCTTCCTCGGGAATCGGTGGGTTGCGTCGTGGTGTTCGGATCGGAGTCGGCGGTATCGGGCGCGGGCCGCGAAACCTCGCCGCGGCGCTTGCCGGGCGGCAGGGATAATGGGTGGCATGCAGCGACGTGTGACGATCGAGGACATCGCCCGGGAGGCGGGCGTCTCGCGCCAGACCGTGACCCGCGCGATGAACGGGATGCCACGGATCAGCGAGAAGACCCGCGCCCGCATCTTGGAGATCAGTGAGCGGCTCGGCTACCGCCCCAGCCGCTTCGCCTCGAACCTCGCCCGGACGAGCAAGACCCAGACCATCGCGTTCGTCGTCGACTCGTTCCGCAACCCGTACTACTCCGAGCTCACCGCGGACCTGCTCGACGCGGCCTCGGCGCGCGGCTGGCAGATGTCGATCTTCTCCCACGAGGACGAACCCGAGCTGCAGCTCATCGGCCGCCTGACGAACCAGGTCGACGCGATCGTCGGGTACTTCGGCGAGACCGACGAGGCGGCGTTGGGTACGGCCGCCCGGGGCGTGCCCCTGGTGCTCTTGGGCCGCACCGCGACCACCGAAGGCCTCCACTCGGTCGATTTCGACTTCGGACCGGCCTTCGCACGCCTCGTCGCCGACCTGCGGGAGCGCGGTGCGAAGCGGTTCGGGCTGCTGGAGAGCCAGCCGCTCGGCGCGGTCTACCAGCCGAGCAGCCGCCGGACCGCCTATGAGGGCGCCGTCGACGCGGATTCGGCCGGGACGGTCGTGGTGTGCGAGGCGCCGCCGCAGTCGGTGGACGCCGGCGAGCTCGGTTTCAACGAGCTCATGGACCGCTTCCCCGAGACCGACACCGTCATCGCCTTCAGCGACCTCATGGCGATGGGAGCGCTGCGGGCCGCCCACCGACGCGGCATCGACGTGCCCGGCCGGGTGCGGCTGGTCGGCGTCGACGGCCTGTCGCTTGGCGCGGTGACCTCCCCGGCGCTCACGACGCTCGCAATACTGGGCACGGAGTTCGCCGAACAGGTCGCGGAGGTCATCGAGCAGGCGCTCGACGGCCATGACGGCATGGAGCGGCGGCGCGTGGTTCCGTCGATCCTCTGGCGCGAATCCGCCTGAGCAGCAACCGCTCACGGCCCGTCCAGCGGCAGGATCGGTGCTTTCAGAACCTCATCACGGTCGCACGCCAGCCGCCCGTCCACGACGTGCGCCCGCGCGACCTGGATCGAGGTGCGGCGGTGCGCGTAGAGGGTGTCGCGGATCGGTTCGTCGGGGACGCGGCCGGGGTGCGTGAAGTAGAAGACGAAGGCGTCCTCGCCGACGACGACCACATCGGCGTGGAGGCCGTTGCCGCCGTCGTCGGGGCCGACGCCTGAGGTGTCGAGCAGTCGGTCCTGGATTTCCCACGTGCGTAGGTCGTTCGAGCGGTGGACGCGCAGGCCCGCCCATTCGTCGGTGAGCATCCAGTACGAGCCTCCGAGCGCGAACACGTTCGGCCCCTCGTGCGGTTGGTTGTGGACGGCCGGGCCGGTCGCCGTCCACGAGTACAGGTCCGGGCTTTCAGCGGTGTACGTGTGCGCGCCGCGGGCGCTGTCCTTGAACCACATGCGCCAGCCGCCGTCAGGGAGCGGGAAGACGCAGGCGTCGATGACATCATGCGAGTTGAGATCCAATGTGGACTCGTAGTTCCAGTTCGCGAGGTTCTCGCTGGTGTAGTGCCGGATCTCCTTGGTATGTCCGGCCCACTGCTTCGGCACGCCTTCGATGACGCTCACGTACATGTGGAAGACGTGCCCGTCGTCGACGACCTCAGGTGCCCAGAACGTATTGCGGCCCCAGCCGGTCTCCAAACCCTGCGTGATGCCGCGATAGACCCAGGTCGCACCGCCGTCTTCTGAAGACGCGATGCCGATGTCAGTGCCGTGCACCCATGAAACGTCGTCCATCGGGGGCGCGAGGACGCGCCGGTTGGTGTAGAACATCCACCACTCCCCGGCCTCGCGGTTCCAGATCACGGTGGGGTCGGCGGCCCCGTCGTGGATCGGGTCGCGGAACAGCGGCTTCGGGATCTCGCTCATGTCAGGCTCCTTGTCTCGCTCAGCCGATGGTGATGCAGGTCCAGGAGACCGGCGGGAGTTCGACGGTCACGGTGCCGTTCTCGCGGCTGACCTTGGTGTTCTCGCGGAGCGTCACGCGCTCGGGCTGGGCGAGGGTGTTCTTCGCATGGCGGTCCTCGTCCCAGATGCCTTGCGCTCGAACGGCTCCGTCGAGTCCGAGGGCGGCGATGTCGATGGTGAACCGCGCAGTGTCGTCGATCGAGCGGTTGAGGACAAACACGGCGGCGCGGTCCCCGTCGAGGGTGGCGACGGCGTCGACTGCGGGCACGTCGCCGTACTTCGCGGTCGGGATCTCCGGCGCGTCGAGGGCGCCGCGCAGGGCAGTGCCCTTGGCGAGGCGCGAGGTCGCCGCGAACGGGTGGAACGTGGCCTGACGCCAAGCGGGCCCGCCCGGGTCCGTCATGACCGGGGCGATGACGTTGACCAGCTGCGCGAGGTTCGCGGCCGTGACCCGGTCGGCGTGCTTGAGCAACGAGATGAGCAGCCCGCCGAGCGCGACCGCGTCGGTCACCGAGTACTGGTTCTCCAGCAGACGCGGGGCGACAGGCCAGGACGTCACATCGATCTCGTTCGCATCCTGGTACCAGATGTTCCACTCGTCGAAAGAGATGTCGATGCGGCGCTTGGTGCCCTTGACGGCACGCACGTGCTCGATCGTGTGTACCACGCTCTCAATGAAGTCGTCCATGTCGACACCGGACGCGAGGAAGCTGGCGACGTCGCCGTCCTCTTCGTGGTAATAGGCGTGGCAGGAGATGTAGTCGATCTGGTCGAAGGCGTGCTCCAGGACCGTCCGCTCCCAGACCCCGAAGGTGGGCATGCCCCGCCAAGAGGACCCGCAAGCGGCGAGCTGCAGGTCTTGGTCGATCGCGCGCATCGCCCGGGCCGTGACGGCCGCGAGCCGCCCGTACTCCTCGGCGGTCTTGGCGCCGATCTGCCAGTCGCCGTCGAGCTCGTTGCCCAGGCACCACAAGCGCACGTCGAAGGGCTCCTCGCGGCCGTTCTCGCGGCGCGCCTCGGAGCGGGCGGTGCCGGAGGGGATGTTGGCATATTCAAGGAGGTGCAGGGTCTCGCGGGTACCCCGGGTGCCGAGGTTGGTGCCCAGCATCAGCTCCGAGCCCACAAGGTCGACCCAGTCGGCGAACTCGTGGAGGCCGACCTCGTTGGTCTCGATCGAGTGCCAGGCCGGGTCGAGGCGCCGGGGCCGCTGGTCGACCGGACCCACGCCGTCCTCCCAGTCGTAGGCGGACACGAAGTTCCCTCCGGGATAGCGCACATGCGAGATGCCGAGCTCGCGGACGAGGTCGACCACGTCGCGGCGGAACCCGTCCGGACCTGCCGTGGGGTGGCCGGGTTCGTAGATGCCGCCGTAGATGTGGCGGCCCAGGTGCTCGACAAACCCGCCGAACAGCTGACGTGAGACCGAACCGACGGTGAAGGCCGGATGCAGAGTGAGAGAGGCCTGGAACATGCCTTGGTTTTCCTGTTCGTTGGTGGGAGGCGTGGAGCCTGAGTTCAGCCTTTGACGCTGCCGGTGACGAGACCGGAGACGATGTGGCGCTGGGCGGCGATGAAGAAGACCACCAGCGGGGCGAGCACGATGACGCTGAGGGTCATGAAGGCGGGCCAGTCGGTCGAGAACTGTCCGACCGCGCTGTACACCTGGAGGACCAGGGTCTGCTTGTCCGGGGAGTTGATGAACACGTTCGGGGTGATGAAGTCGTTCCAGACCCACATCGCCTGGAAGACGCCCACGGTCACGAGGATCGGGCGGATCAGCGGGAGCACGATCGACCAGTAGATGCGGAAGGCGCTCGCGCCGTCGATGCGGGCCGACTCGAACATCTCGGTCGGGATCGTCTTCATGTAGCCGATGATGAGGAAGTAGCAGAAGATCGCCCCGCTCAGGTACAGGACGATGAGACCTTCCAATGTGTCCACTAGATATACGCCGGAGAGCATGCGGTACAGCGGGATCAGCGTGGTCTGTCCTGGAACCAAGAAGGCGACCAGGCACATGACGCCGATGATCTTGGTGAAGCGGCCCTGGCCGATGAGCATTCCGTAGGCGGCCATGGAGCCGACCAGGAGCATCAGGGCGATCGACACGGCGCCGACGTACAGGGTGTTCAAGAACGACTGCCAGATGGGCAGGGTCGCGAAGATCTCCGTGTAGTTCGAGAAGTCCAGACTGGATGGCAGGGCGAGCGGGCTCGCGGAGGTTTCCGCCTGGGTCTTGAAAGTGTTGACCAAGATGTAGTAGAAGGGGATCGCGACGACGGCCGCGATCGGAAGCATCACGACACTCAAGGCGACGCTGCGCAGCTGCTTCATGAGAACCGGGCCTCCAGACGCCGGGAGAGGCCGAGCTGGGCGACGATCACGAGCCCGACCGCGAGGAAGAAGACCACGCTCAGCGCCGACGCCTTGCCGACCTCGCCTTGGGCGATGCCGTTCTCGATGATCGACTGCGTGAGGGTGCGGGTCGCGAAGCCGGGGCCGCCGCTCGTGAGGGTGTACGGCAGGTCGTAGACCTTGAGCCCGCCGGTGAGCAGCAGCAGCTGGCTCACAGTGATCGCCGGTAGGAGCAGCGGCAGCGTCATGTACCGGAACTGCTGCCACCGGGTGGCGCCGTCGATGCTCGCGGCCTCGTAGTACTCGCCCGGGATCGCTTGGAGGTAGGCGAGGTAGAGGACGGCGTGCCAGCCGGTGCCGCTCCAGACGGCGACGGCGATGACGCTGATGCGGGCGAGGTCCGGTTCGGCGAGCCAGGCGACCGGCTGGGCGCCGAACCAGCCGATGATCGAGTTGATGACGCCGGTCCCCAAGGGTGCGAGGATGAAGCCCCACACCAGGCCGAGGATCGCGACGCTGACCACCGAGGGGAAGAAGAACACCGATCGGACCAGGTTGCGGCCGAAGAACTTCTGGTTCAAGATCAGAGCGAGTGGGATCGCCAGGACGGTGATCGCCGCGGTGGTCCCCACGGTGAAGATCAGGGTGAAGCCGAGTGCGGACAGCATCGAGCTGTCCCGCCAGATCGTCACGTAGTTCTCGAACCCGACGAAGTTCGCCTCGGCGGAGTAGCCGTTGAAGTCGGTGAGGCTGTAGTAGAACGAGTACGCCAGCGGGATCGCGAAGAGTACGACGAAGACGATGATGACCGGCAGTGTGAACAGGTAGGACTCGATGCCGCGGCTGCGGAACCGCTGCATCCTGGTAGGCCGGGGCGCCTGCGGGGGTGGCGCGGTTTCAGTTAGGGCGACGGCGGTGCCCATGTCGGGTCTCCTCTCTGAGACGGATCGGAGCCGGGGCGGCGGACCCGGCCGGGTGGCTACTGGAGGGACGCGAGCTTCGCGTCCAGGCCCCTGCCAACGTCGACGGGCTCGATGTCGCCGGCGGCGAGTTGCTGGATCAGCGCGTTCGCCTCGCCGGCCAGGACGTCGTTGCTGTCGATCCAGCTGACCGCGGGCAGGTAGTACTGGCCGTCCTGCACCGCCGGGACCAGTTCGCCGAGCTGTGCGGGCAGTTCGGGCTCGTAGTCCTTGACGGTGGAGATGAACTGGTTGGCCTGCTGGTAGAAGCTGACCCCCGGTTCTGTGGACATCCACTCCAGGAAGACCTTGGCGGCGTCGGGGTTCTTCGCCTTCGTATTGAGGGCGAGGCCGGGCGAGACCGCGCCGGACCAGAACGGCTGCCCTTCGAACCCGGGGACGGCCTTGTATTCGAAGTTCAAGTCGGGTGCGCCTTCGTTGATCCCGCTAATGGCCCACGAGCCGGTGGTCATGATGGCGAGTCGGCCCTGCTGGAACTCCGGAAGCACCACGTCGCCGGTGAGGCCGGCTGCAGAGGAGTCGAGGATCCCCTCCTCGAAGAGCCGGTACCAGGCCTGGATCGCTGGCGTCCAGGACTCTTCGAAGGTGAGCTCGCCGTCCCAGATCTGCTGGTCCATGGTCCCGCCGTAGGCGAGGTTCTGCATGCCGACGAAGGCGCAGATCGTGTCGGTCATGCCGCCGACGGCCTCGAGGTAGGGGACGGTGCCGTCGGCCTTGAGGTCCTTGCACAGCTGGAGGAACCCTTCCCAGTCGGTCGGGAACTCGCCGGGCACGAGGTCGAGGTTGACGACCATGCCGCCGGCCCAGGAGGCGACCGCGGAGCCATAGAGCTTGCCGTCGCGGGTGTACGTCTCGACGGCAGCCTCGTTGAGGTTGGAGGCCCAGGACTCACCGGAGAGGTCCTGCACGAAGGCGCCGTCCATGAGCTGTTTCTTGTTCTCGGCGGTGATGATGAAGACGTCCGGAGCACTGTTCGAACCCAGCTGCGTCTGCAGCTTCTGGATGTACGGGGCGACGGGCGCGGCGTACTGCACCTGGATGTGGTAGTCGGGGTGCTCCTTCTCGAACTGTTCGATCACCGGGGCCATGACCTCGGCGTTGTCCCAGGACAGGAACGTGATCGCGTTCGGATCGGACTTGCCCGAGCAGGCGGCGAGGGCCCCGGCGGCGGGGGCCGCGACCGCGGCGGCGGCGGCAATCCGCCCGAGGGACCGCCGGGTGAGTCGGTTGGAGTTGGAAGGCGACATTGCGCTTCTCCTTCAGGGATCGTAGGGGTTGGTATTGCAGGTAGATGACGGAATGACTACTTGCGTGAGCGCTCACGCAATTGTTACCCTAGCACCGCCCGGGACCGGGCACCAGCGGATCGACGAGAAGGAGCGGTGCATGTACTTCGGCGGCGACTACAACCCCGAGCAGTGGCCCGAGGAGGTATGGGACGAGGACGTCCGCCTCATGCGCGAGGCGCACGTGAACCTCGTCAGCGTCGGGATCTTCGCCTGGGCGCGCCTCCAACCAGACGAGGGCGAGTTCGACTTCGGCTGGCTCGACCGGTTGCTCGACAAGCTCCACGACGGCGGGATCGGCGTCGATCTGGCGACCGCCACCGCCTCGCCGCCGACCTGGCTCGTCCGCCGCTATCCGGACGTCCTCCCGGTCGACGAGACCGGCACGGTGCTCGGTCCCGGAAGCCGCCAGCACTACGCCCCGACCTCACCGGACTACCGGCGGCTCGCCGCCGACCTGGCGACCGCGCTCGGGAACCGCTACGCCGACCATCCTGCGGTCGTGATGTGGCACGTCAACAACGAGTACGCCTGCCACGTGCGCGCCGACTACTCCGCGCACGCCGCCCGCGCCTTCCGCATTTGGCTCGCCGACCGCTACCGCGAAATCGACGCACTCAACGAGGCGTGGGGTACCGCCGTCTGGTCCCAGCACTACCGCGGCTTCGACGAGGTCCGGCCCCCGCGGGCCTCGCCGACCACCCAGCACCCCTCACTGGTCCTGGACTGGCGCCGCTTCACGTCCGACTCGATCCTGGACCTCTACCGGATGGAACGCGACGCGCTCCGCGCCGCCGGGGCCACCCAGCCGATCACCACCAACTTCATGGGTACCTTCCCCGCGCTGGACTACTGGACCTGGGCCGCCGAGGTCGACCTCGTCTCCCACGACGGCTACCCCGACCCGCGCGAGCCTGATGCCTTCCGCCACAACGCCTTCGCCGCCGACCTCATGCGGTCGCTGCGGCCGGACCGGCCGTGGATGCTCATGGAGCAGGCGCCGAACGCCGTCCAGTGGCGGGCGAACAACGCCGCCAAGGCGCCGGGCCAGATGGCGGCCTGGAGCGAGCAGGCCGTGGCTCGCGGCGCCGAGGGCATCCTCTACTTCCAATGGCGCCAGTCCCGCAGCGGCGCGGAGAAGTTCCACTCCGCGATGCTCCCCCACTCCGGAACCCGTTCGCGCACTTGGAAAGAAATCACCGCGCTCGGCGTTGAGCTCGAAGACCGGGAAACGCCATCACCTGCGCCCGGCGAGGTCGCGATCGTGTTCGACTGGGAGAACCGGTGGGCGCTCAACCAGCCCGACCTCCCCGCCAACATCGATTACCAGGCCGAGGTCTTCGCCTGGTACACCGCACTGCACAAGCGCCACGTCCAGGTGAGCTTCGTCCGCGCCGATGCCGACCTCTCTGCGTTCCGCCTCGTCGTCGCTCCGGCCCTGTACCTGCTCACCGAGAACGGAGCCGCGTCGCTCACGCAATTCGTCGAAACCGGCGGCACCCTCCTGACGACCGCGTTCACCGACATCGTCGACGAGCACGACCGCTTCCGCCCCAGCGGTTACGGCACCCAACTCGCCGGCGTCCTCGGCGGACGGCCCGTCGACTTCTTCGGCGTCCTGCCCGAAGACAGCCGAACCGCCCACGCCAGCGGCGCTGACTTCGCGGTCACGACCATGATCGAAGACTTCGACCTCGACAGCGGCCAGGTCCTCGCACGCACCGGCGAGGGCGATCCCGTCCTCATCCGCAACCGTTGCGGCGCCGGAACCTCCCTGCATCTGGCCTGCTTCACCGACCAGGCCGGAATCGACCATCTCCTGGAGCAGGCACTCGCGATCGCAGGCGTGCGACCGGTGCTCGAAGGCCTCGACCCGGCAGTTGAAGCGGTAACCACCGCCATGGGGGTCACGCTGATCAACCAGACCGCGAAGCCCGTTCCGGTCAAGACCACCATCGGCGCGTTCGACCTCGCTCCGTTCGAAACCCGCCACCTGCCGTCCGAATAGGAAGACCGTCATGACTCACGACTTCAACGCCCGCGACCTCACCGGCCCCGGGAACCTCCTCGTCGGCGCCAACTACCACCCGCACGACTCCGACCCCGCCACCTGGCGGCGCGACGCGAAGACGATGCAGGACGCCGGCCTCCGGATCGTCCGATTGGGCCACCTCGCCTGGGATACCTTCGAACCCGCCGACGACGACTTCCGCTTCGAATGGTTCGACGAATGCATGGACCTCATGCGCGAGCACGGCATCGGCGTCATCCTCGACATCGCCGTGCGCCCGGCGCCCCTGTGGCTCCACCGCAAACACCCCACCATCGGCGTCGTCGACCCCGACGGCACCCGCCTGCTACCCCAACCACCGCTACATCGAGGACGTCGGCGACCCCCACTTCCGGCGAACACGCGCTGCGCTTCGCCGACGCGCTCACTCAACGCTACGCCAGCATCCGGCGCTCGCGGCGTTCGGCATCGACAACGAACCCGGCGACGGACCGATCTCCTACTCCCACACCGTCCGCGCCCGCTTCATCGACTGGCTGAAGACCAAGTATGCCACCCTCGAGCGCTCAACGCGGCCTGGGCCGGCCAGCGCTGGTCGCGGCGCATCTCAGACTTCGACGAGATCGGCCTCCCCGGTACCCGGCATCGCCAAGGGAGGCGCGCCCGAGCGCATCCTGGATTTCCGCCGGTTCGTCTCCGACGAGATGAATGGCTTTCTCCTGAAGGCTGATCGACCTCGTCGAGGCGAACGCGCCCGGAACGCTCAGACCTCGAACATGTGGTATTGGTCGGATCGAACGCAAATACTTCGACTAGGCGACAGACCGCCTATACCGGGAAAATGACCCGGCCCGGAAGGCCTATACCCCAGCCACTCGCTGATCAACAACGAGGGCACTCCTCGACGCGCTGTTCGGCATCGCCCGCATCCAATTCGAAGATACCGCTCCATTCTGGTGCACCGAGTTCACCACGATGACCGCCGTCCCCGGCTCGATCCGGAACTCCGCCTATGCCTCGCTGATGCTCGGCAACCAGATCGTCTGCGGCTGGACCTGGCAGACCATGCATGCCGGCGAGGAGCAATACCTCCAAGGCATGATCGACTGGGACGGCGAGCCCACCCGGAAGCTGGACGAATACCGGCAGATCGCCGCGGAGTTCAGGAAGATCGAGAACTTCGGCTTCCCCTACACGGCCGTCGGCCGAAATCGCGATCGCGATGGACTTCCCCAGCCAAATCGCGAGCGCCGCCTTTCCCGAGGCCACGACGACCAGGTGCACACCGCTTCAGACCGGTCACCTCGACCACAATCTCGACGTCCGCATCGTCGATGTCAGCCGGATGCGACCTGAACTACAAGATTCTTATCGTCCCGGGCGTCGCGATCATGGACGAGGCCAGCGCGGCCAAGATCCGCAGCTTCGTTGAAGCGAGGCGGCACGGTCATCATGACCGCGAGTCCGCCGCCCTCGATGCCGAACGGCCAGGCGTTCCGCTCCACCAGGCCCGGCCGCCTCGACGATGTCTTCGGCATCCGCGTCGGCGCGTATGAAGAACCCGCGCTCCTGAACGAAGTGGCCAAGGGGAACAGCAGCAACGGCGAGGTCGAGGTCGCCTTCGAGGACCGGACGGCCACCGCTCAAGTGCCGCGGTTCGACCTGGTCGAGCCCCGCGGCGCCGACGTCATCGCGAGCCTCACCGGCCTCGACCGGCCCTACCCGGCGGTCACCGCGCACCGGTACGGAGCTGGCAAGGCGATCTACATCGGCATGTCCGCTCGCCGTTCAGTCCTCAACGCCGTCCTCGACACCGAGATCGAACGCCTCGGCGTGCGCACCGGCCCGCCGACCCCGGAGGGCGTCATGGCTCGAGCCGTCACCGACCGGCATCTCCTGTACCTGAACCTCGACGGAACGGCCAAGCGCATCGAACTCCCGCGGCCGGCGACCGGCGTCCTCTCTGAGCGGCGCTACGAGGAAGCGTTCGACCTGGGCCCCTGGGACGTCGAACTCGTGGAGCTGGTCTGATCCCATGACTTCACCGCAGCGCATCTTCGGACCGCTTGACCACAGCCACACCGGGTGGGCCTCGGCCGCGCTCGCGATCGGGAAGCCCGCCGCCGACCTGGCGGCCCAGGGCCCCGAGGCCATGCCGGTCACCATGTCCAACCACCCCCAGGTAGAGAACTGGTTCGAGCTGCTGACCCGGCCTCTCTGGGGCCTGGCCGCTGGCAAGGACGCCGTTCCCGACGACCTCTGGGCCGGCATCGCCACCGCACTCGCGCGCGCCCTCGACCCCTCCGACCCCTGGTACGTGGGCGACCCCAAGATCGGCGGCCAGCGCCTCGTCGAATCCGCCGCGGTCGGCTGGAGCTTCGCCCTCGCCCCCGAGAAACTCTGGGAGCCCTTGCACGCCAAGGCGAAGGACACCGTCCCCGCGTGGCTGAGCGCCGCCTACACCGCGCCCGTCGCCGACACCAACTGGCACTACTTCCCAGTCTTCGTCGGACACGGACTCAAGCGCCTCTGCATCGAGCACGACCGTGCCGTGACCGCCGGCCATCTCGACCGCATGGGCGACTTCGCCCTCGACGCCTCCGTCTTCGAGGACGGCCCCGGCGGCCGCGTGGACTACTACAACCCGTTCGCGTTCCATACCTACGCGCTGCTGCACTTCAAGCTCAGCGGCGACGACCGATTCGTGGCCAACGCCGCCGCGTTCGCCCGCGAGTTCCGTTCATGGTTCGGTGCCGACGGCGCCGCCGTCCCCTACGGACGCAGCCTCGGCTACCGCTTCGCCCAGGGATCCATGTGGGGCGCGTTGGCGGCCGCCGGTGTGGAGGCGGTGTCGTGGGCCGAGGCGGCCGGATTCGCGCGCCGCCACCTCGACTGGTGGTGGCAGCGGCCGATTCTCGACCCGGAGGGCCGTTTGACGGTGGGCTACGCCTACCCGAACAGTGCGGTGGTGGAGCAGTACCTGGCGGCCGGATCGCCGTGGTGGGCGACGAAGCTCTTCGCAAGCCTCCTGGCCCCGCCCGAACATCCCTTCTGGACTGTGGAAGCGGCCGTGCCGGAGCCTGTGGTGGAGCCGCACCAGGCGGCCCGCGCAGTGCACCTGCGCGACCGCGGCGGCCATGTGACGCGATTGAACGGGCAGTCCTGGCACCCTTGGGCGCGCGGCGGGCGGGAGGCCTACGGCAAGTTTGCGTACTCCTCGCTGGCGGGCTTCTCGCACTCGACGCCCGGCCCCGGCCTGGAGTTCGCGGTACCGGACGGGACGCTGCTGCTCTCGGAGGACGGCCGCCACTGGCGGGGCCGCGAGGATTCCGACGAGGGGTCGATCGACACGAACGGCGTCCTCACGATCGCCTGGCAGCCTTGGGAAGACGTCACGGTGACTACCTCGCTCGAGGCGACCGTCAACGGCTGGCACGCGCGGGTCCACGTGATCGAGGCCGAACGGACCCTGCACACGGGGGAGGGCGGCTGGTGTGTTCCGGGGCCCGGGAACGTCGCCAAGGTCGACGAGTCGCGGGTTGTGGTGGTGAGCCAGGGGCTGCGCTCGGAGATGATCGACGGGGACTCGGGCAGGGAAGCGGCACTCATCGTGCCGATGAACGGAACGCACCTGTACTGGCCCAGCACTGTGCTGCCGGTGCTCAGAGGGGTCCTGGAGCCGGGCAGACATGTCCTGAAATCGCTGATATACGTCGGCACTGAGGTCTAGGCGAAGCCACGCTGTACGGCCGAGAACGGCGCCCCGCCGCGGCGGGGCGCCGTTTCTCACGTCGAGATGACGAAGGTAGTCACGCTCTCGGGCGGGAGCGATGCGGCGAAGGTGTCGCCTCGTCCTTGGATGCGCGGCTGCTCCTCGAGGTCGCGGGTCGCGTCGGTGAGCCACGGCTGCACGCGGCGGACCCGGCGGCCCTTCACCGCGAACGCCTGGCTCGCCTCCGCTGTCGTCGTGTTCACGGCCACCACGGTGAGCGCCCCGTCGTCGCCGGTATACGCCGAGGTGAGGATGCCGGCCTGCGGCTCCTTGTGGGCCTCGACTGCGCACGTGGCCGGGGCGCACGAACTTCGCGAAGTGCGCCAGCATGCGGCCGCGCTTGCTGATCGTGCCGTCCTCGAGGAGCGGCCCGTAGAAGCGGCGGAGGTACCACCAGACGTACGCCTGGAATCCGGCGTCGACCATCGCGTGGTGGACGTGCTCGGCGACTTTGAGCGCCTCGGGCCAGAGGTTCGCCGAGCTCGAGCTGTTGGGGTGGTACACCTCCGTCATCCACAGCTCCTTGCCCGTGCCCTCCTCCTCGAAGCGCGGGTATGGGAAGTCCTCGATCGCCGTGCCGTAGAGATGCGCGCCGAGGATATCGACGTTCGCTAGCGCCGCAGTCGTCCTCGAGGATCGGGTCGGAGACCGACTTCACGTACTGGAAGGACTCCGGGGCGATGACGCGGCAGTCGATCCGCCCGGCGAAATCGCGGAGGAACCGGTTCATTTCCTCGGTGGTCCACCATGTCCAGTCGTGCGCGTAGTCGGGCTCGTTCTGGACCGAGATCCCGTACAGGTCGACGCCGTTGTCGCGCATGTGGTGGACGAAGTCGTTCAGGTGGTCCGCGTAGGCGCCGTACGCGTCGTGGCGCAGGCGGCGGGCTTCGGCGGGCGGGGTGTACGGGGCGGCCATGAGGTAGTCGAGGTCCGGCCCGCCCTCGCCGGTCGCGATGACCTTCACGGGCCATTGGCCGGGCGTCATCGCGGCCTGAATCGACTTCCATGCCCACGCGCCCGCGTCGGTGCGCGGGAAGAGCACGCTCTCGGCGACGAGGACGCCGCCGACGTGGATGTCGACGTGCACGTCCGCGGTCGGCGCCGAGTATCGGAACGCGAGGTTCTTGGTGCCCGTAGATCCGATGTAGATAGCTGGTGAACTCGACGCTCGCGTCCGAGACGCCGTCGAAGTGCGCGTACCCCTCGCCCTGGTAGCCGGGGTTGTCCGTCGCGATGTGCGCGTTCACGAGCGCTGCGGTCTCGGCTTCGTACTGGCTGCCGTTCGGCACCTCGTCCACCCGCTCGAACAGCTCGACGAGGGCCTCCGGCGGGTTCCACGGCGAGGCGAAGACGAGCGCGCCCTTGGCGACGGCCGCCTGCGCGGTGGCAAGGTCGACGGACCAGTTCGCACGGTCCTCGGGCACCGGAATGCGCAGGATGGTGAAGCCGAGGTCGTCGGTGCCGTTGTCGAAAACGGTGTCGCATTGCGACGGGGTGAGCTCCCCGATCCAGATCGCGTGCGTCATGCCGCCGAACCCGCGGATGACCTGGCGGCACCGCCGCGGCTCGACGAGGACGGACCCCGGCCGGGCGGCCGGGTCCGCCTGGGCCGGCGTCCCGGCGAGCCCGAGCGAGAGAGGTACGGCGGCGACGCTACCCGCGAGGATCGCGCGGCGATTGAGGGGTGTGTCGGATGGCGACTGTGCCATTGCATTCTCACTTTCTTTGGGGGTACATGCGTTGAATCCCCGGCAGTGACTCGGCGGCGACGGTGGGCCGGCGGCGCGAGCGCGACCGGCCTACCGCGTCACTCGGTGGATCAACCCTGTGCGCGCTCGAGCGCCGCGTTGATGGTGTCGATGAGCTGGCCGGCCCCGAGGCTCTCGACCTCGGCGACATATGCGTCCCAGTCGTCCTGGATGGATCGCTGCCCGGTGATGAACTCGGCCGTCGCCGCCTGGACGGCGTCCGACAGCTGGGTCTGGAGCAGCGAGGTCTGCTCCAACTCGATCTCGTCCAGTTGGGCCGCGGGCGCCGTCGGCAGCTGCTCCTTGCCGTCGAGCTGCGTCTCGGTCCAGTCCGCGATCTCCTCCGTCATCATCGACAGGACGAGGTCCTTCGACGAGCCGTTCGCGAGCAGGAAGACGCCGTTGCTGTAGCCGTAGTCGGCGTTCAGCAGCTTCGGGGCCCCCGCGTTGATCGAGCTCCACGCGATGTCCTCGTTCAGCACGCGGGCGCCGTCGGCTCCGCGGGTGAAAGTTTCGCCTTCGATGCCCCACTGGGCGAACTCGAGTCCCTCGTCGGAGTAGTACAGCCAGTCGACGAGCTGCAGGAGCGCTTTGAAGTAGGGCTGCTCGGCCGCCTTGCTGCTGATCATCAGGCCGGAGGTGAAGCGGCCGCTCGGGAGGTTCGAGCCGTCGGGGCCGCCGGGGATCGAGATCAGCCGGATCGGAACGTCGCCCTTGTCTGCGTCGGCGAATTTGGTGCGGTACTCCACGAGTGTCTGGGTGTTCCCGGAGATCGCCGCCGACCGGCCCGAGATGAACTTCTGGACCGCCTGGTCGTCGTTCTGGGTGATCTCGGGGTCGAGCGTGCCGGCTTCGATGAGGCCCGCGGCGTAGGAGACGAGTTCCCGGTACTCCTCGGTGGCCCCGGTGAACACATACGCTCCGGCGGCTTCGTCGTAGTGGGTGTTCGCGTAGCCCCACCCGGCGGCCGTGCCGTAGTTCACGGCCATCACGTTGAGCAGCGATCCGAGGGTCGTGGAGTCGGTCCAGCGGTCCGACATCGCGTAGTCGAGTTCGGGGTTCGCCTCCAGCACCAGCTGAAGGTGCTCTTGGAACTCGTCCCAGGTGGCGGGGTCCTCGGTGATGCCGGCCCGCTCCCAGAGGTCCTCGCGGATCACCACGGAGTACTGCACGTCGGGCACTTCCCGGAGGCCGGGGAGGTGGTAGATCCTTCCGTCGGCCTGGCGCTTGTTCTCGAGGTCCGCCTGGAGGCCCCAGTCCTCGATCTTCTGCTGGAGGTGCGGCATGTAGTGGAAGTAGCTCGAGACCGGGAGGATCGTCCCGCCGGAGATGAATTGCGTCTCGCTGCCTCCGTATGTGGACGAGATGATGTCGGTGGCCTCGCCGCTGCCGATGAGCAGGGACTTCTTCTGATCGAAGTCGGCCATCGGGATGTCGGTGCGCGAGAAGGTGACGTTGTGGTCCTCTTTGAGGTGCTGGAAGAAAGACCAGTCGTCCTGGGCGGGGTAGTTCGTGTGGTCGCGGTACATGAGCGAGAACTCGACCGGCTCGGTCGCCTTAAAAGTGGTGCCGACGCCGTAGTCCTCCATGGCGCCGACGGACTGCGCCTTGTCGATGGTGGCGCGCGTCCCCGACGGCATCGTCGTTCGGGCCGTCGGAGCATCCGGTGAGGGCGACCTCGCACGCGGCGATGCCGGCGAGCCCCACGAGGGCTCTGCGGGTGATGGACATGGTTCTCTCCTGTTCGGAACGTCGTTGTTCGACGCGGAAGGGGTTTCGAGACGGGGCGCTCAGCCCTTGACCGACCCGAGCATGACGCCCGAGACGAAGTAGCGCTGGATGAACGGGTAGAGGCAGATGATCGGCAGGACGGTGAGCAGCATCGTCACGGATTGGATGTTGGCGGCGACCTGGACGGCCTCGCCTCCCTCGGCGATCTCCTGCGACCCGGTCGCCGCGGCGATGAGGTTGCGCAGGTATACGGTCACCGGGAAGAGCGACTTGTCGTCCATGTAGAGGAAGGCGCTGAACCAGGAGTTCCAGAGGCCGACCGCGTAGAACAGCGTCATCGTCGCGAGCACCGCCTTGGACAGCGGCAGGACGATGCGGAAGAAGACGCCGTACGTCGACAGCCCGTCGATCGCGGCGGCCTCTTCGAGCTCGGTCGGGAAGTTCTCGAAGAACGCCTTCATGACGAGCAGGTTGAAGACGCTGAGCGCGCCCGGCACGACGACCGCCCAGATGCTGTTGCGCCAGCCGAGGTAGTTGGCGATGAGGATGTAGTTCGGGATGAGTCCGCCGCCGAAGAACATCGTGAACACGGCGATGCCGACGAAGAACGCCCGGCCCTTCAGGTGCGGCTTGCTGAGCGCGTAGGCGTAGGTCGAGGTCATCGCCATGGCGATGACAGTGCCGACGACGGTGTAGACGAACGTGTTCGCGTAGTTCGTCCAGAACAGCTCGTCGGCGAGCACGACCCGGAAGGTCTCGAGGTTGAACCCGCGCGGGACGAGGTTCACCTCGCCGGCCGCGATGTAGCCCTCCGATGAGAACGCCTTCGCGACGAGATTCACGAACGGATACAGGGTCACCGCGCATACGAGCAGGAGCACGACCGCGTTGGCGACGCGGAAGACGCGGTAGCCGAGCGACTCCCGGATGACTCCTGTCTCGCTGCGGACGTGGGCGATGTCCGGCTTCTGGGGCAGGGGTTCGGTCACCATAGCGAGGTTCCAACCATTCGACGGGAGAGGCCGTTCGCGAACAGCACCAGGACGAGGCCGATGACAGCCTCGAAGAGACCGATCGCCGTGCCGTACGAGAACTGGGCCGACTGGATGCCGACGCGGTAGAGGTAGGTCGAGATGACGTCGCGCCGTCGAGTAGATGAGCGGGTTCTGCAGCAGCAGCACCTTCTCGAAGCCCACCGGCCATGAACGAGCCGATGTTCAGGATGAGGAGCACCATCATCGTCGGGCGGATGCCCGGCAGCGTGATGTGCCACGTCTGCCGCCAGCGGTTGGCGCCGTCGATGCGCGCCGCCTCGTAGAGCTGGTCGTCGATCGTCGTGAGCGCGGCGAGGTACAGGATGGTCCCCCAGCCGACGGTCTGCCAGACCTCCGACGACACGTAGATCGTGCGGAACCACTCCGGCCGCTGCATGAACGGCACCGGGTCGGCGCCCATGGCCTCGACGACCTGGTTCACCGTGCCGTTGAGGGCCGTCAGCTGCAGAACGAGCCCCGCGACGATCACGATCGACATGAAGTGCGGCAGGTAGGAGATGGTCTGCACGATCCGCTTGAAGCGGCGCGACCGCAGCTCGTTGAGCATGAGCGCGAGGACGATCGGCAGCGGGAAGGTGACCAGGAGCGTGAGGCCGCCGAGGATGGCCGTGTTCCCGAACACGTTCCAGAACTGCTGGTTCGTGATGAAGGTCTGGAAATAGTAGAGACCGACCCATTCGTCACCGAAGATCGAGCCTCCGGGGCGGAACCGCCGGAAGGCGATGACGTTCCCGAGCATCGGGATGTACCTGAACACCAGCAGGAACACGAGCGGCACGATCAGGAACGTGTACAGCCGCCAATCGCGGGCGATGGCGCGGCGCCATGTCTGCTTCGCGCGTGGCCTCGGGCCCCGGCCGAAGCGGTGCGGCTTCGTCGACCGGATCGGACTCGCCCGCGTCTCGCTCGCCGACGGCGGGTCGCTCCCGGGCGAGCGGTGCGATGCAACGGACTGGGTCATTCGGAACTCCACATCTTTGTGGTCTGCTGCCTTCGGCGCCGGTTACGGCGCGAGGGCGACGGCGTCGCCCTGCGCCTGCAGGCTGAGTTCGGCGGCCTTCAGCGCGTGCGCCTGGGTCATGGCGGTCTCGGTGCGGTCGATGCAGTCGCGGATGAGCTGCCCGAAGTAGGGGAAGCCGGTCATGCCGTTCGCGTTGAACCGGTACTGGCCCTCCTGGTTCACGAGAAGGACCTGCCCGCCGCCGTTGTCGGTGCCGATGTCGATGTACTTGCGCAGCTCGATGTAGCCCTCGGTCCCCAGCAGGAGCGTGCGACCGTCGCCGAAGACGCCCAGGCCGTCCGGGGTGAACCAGTCGACCCGCACGTACCCGGTCGTGCCGTTGTCGAGGATGACGTGGGCGTCGCCGAAGTCCTGCAGGCCGGGCGTGTCGGGGTGGGCGTAGTTCGCGACCGTGGAGGTCGAGATGCGCCCGTCGCGCAGCGCCCGTGTAGTAGAGCATCTGCTCGAAGTTGTGGCTGCCGATATCGCAGAGGATGCCGCCGTACTGGGCGGGGTCGTAGAACCAGTCGGGCCGTCCGCCGCCGATGCGGTGCGGGCCGAAGCACACGACCTGCAGGACCCTGCCGATCGCGCCCCGCTCGATGAGCTGGCCGGCGAGGATCGCGGCCTCGGCGTGGATGCGCGTGACGTGGGTGTTCGACCGCGACCCTGAGCGGGCTTTCCCGAGCGCTCCTGCGCCGCGAGTATCGCGTCGCATTCCTCCAGCGACGGCGCCATCGGCTTCTCCACCAGCACGTTCACGCCGGCGTCCAGTGCAGTGATCGCCAGCGCCGCATGCGTGGACGGCGGCGTCGCGATGCTCACCAGGTCGAGGTCAGCCTCCGCGATCATCCGCAGGGGGTCGTCGTACCCGACCGCGTTCGCCACGCCGAACGACGCGGCCTTCCCGCGCC
Source organism: uncultured Actinomycetota bacterium (assembly GCA_963740955.1). Classification (GTDB taxonomy): domain Bacteria; phylum Actinomycetota; class Actinomycetes; order Mycobacteriales; family Micromonosporaceae; genus Glycomyces. Next base: position 496,411 of record CAVUGC010000016.1, on the reverse strand, counting down.
GCCTTGCCCGGCGCGACGTCGGCCAGCGCGACGATCTCGCACTCGTCAGGGAACGCGAGGTACCCGCCGATATGCGCGCCCGCGATCCAGCCGGTCCCGATGATCCGACTCTGAGCATGAATCCCACACAGTTCCTACTACGTATTACTAAGACGTAGTAGGTAGTATGAGCACGGCACGCCCGCCCGGTCAAGATCGCCGCGCGGGATTCTCGACGATGGAGGACGCAGGTATGGGGAAACGGCCGACCAGTCACGACGTCGCACGGCTCGCGGGAGTCTCGCAGTCGACCGTCTCGTTCGTGTTCACTGGGCGCGAGGGCATCTCGTCCGCCACCCGGGAGAAGGTCATGCGGGCGGCCGCCGAGCTCAGCTACCGGCCCAACCTCGCCGCACGCACCATGCGCACGCAGCGGACCGGGCGGCTCGCGGTCGTCATCCCCTTTCCGGGGCTGAGCCTCGGGTCGCTCCTCGAGGGCGCGGTGACCACCGCGCGCGAGGCTGGCTACACGGTCGAAGTCGTCAACCTGTCGGACGAGGCGGAGGAGCACGCGCAGGAGGTCGATGCGCTGCTCAGCTCGTTCGAGTACGAGGGTGTCCTCTCGTTCTCCCCCCTGCCGGCGCCGCGGCTCACGTCCGCAGCGTCGGCTCCCGCCTTCCTCGCGCTCACCGAGTTCGACGAGGAAATGCACGCCACAGGGGCGTTCAGCGACGCACGCCCCCTCATCGAAATGATGGAGCACCTCGTCGAACTCGGGCATCGGCGATTCCTGCACATCGCGGGCCCTGCCGATTACCCCGCAGCCGTCGCGCGCCGCGATGCCTATCTCGCGACCGTCGAGCGGCTCGGGCTGGAGTCCGTCGGTGTCGTGGGCGGGAACTGGAGCGGCATCACCGCGAGAGAGTGCGTCGCCGCGCTGGCGGACGACGTTCCCCCGCTCGCGATCATCGCCGCGAACGACGTCCTCGCGGCGGGCGCCATCCGGGCCGCGGTCCAGCGCGGATGGTCCGTGCCAGGGGACGCGAGCGTGACGGGCTGGGACGATGTCGCGCTGAGCTTCCACTTCCTGCCTTCCATCTCGACGGTGTCCCAGGACCGGCGGCGCCTCGGCGCCTACTCGATGCGCCGCCTCGTCGCCGCGATCCGCGGCGACGAGGCTCCCGCGCTCGAGGCCGACCTGCAGCAGGTCATCTGGCGCGAGTCAGTCGCACCGCCCCGTGTCGACTGAGCAACTCCGCGTGCGGAAGTCCTCCTCGGCAAGGAACGCCACCGGTGTGCCACCCTGAACTGAGCAGCACACCGAGAGCCGTTGGGTTCGTTCAGACTGCGGTAAAGGTCCATTGGAGGTTCGTGCTGGACTGCGGGGCCCACAGCTTCACTCCAGAGCCGACGGTGGTGTCGCCGCCGCTGTCCAGACAGGTGCCGGTGCCGCGGTTGATGATCTGGTAGCGACCGTCACCCATGCTGTTGAGCCGCCACTGCTGGTTGTTGCCGCCGGTCCACGCCGCCTGCTTGGCCGCCGCTCCGTTCGCGGTATCGCCCGAGCTGTCGGCCACCATGCCGTTGGTGCGGTTGACCAGGCGGTAGAAGCCGCCGCCGACGTCGACCAGCTGCCACTGCAGGTTGATGCTCCCGCCGGAGTTCCACTGCTTGAGCTGCGACCCGGAGGCGACGTTGCCGCCGCTGTCCAGGACCAGACCGGTGGCGACGTTCGCGATCCGCGCCCACCCGGTAGGGACGGTCCCCGCCAGTGCGGGAATGGTCCCGGAGAAGGTCAGCTTCACCACGTACGCCAGCGCGCTGTAGGGCGCGTTGGCCGGCATGGTGATGCGCAGGCCGGTGCCGTCCTGGGTGCGGCTGGGCAGGTTGACGTAGGTGCCGGCGGTCGAGCCGAGCAGCTGCACCGAGGTCAGGGTGCCCAAGTTGATCCGGTTCGAGTTCAAGGTGGTGACGTTCAGCGTGCCGTTGGGCCAGCCGAGCACGGTGGCGTACAGGACGCGGTTGTCCTTGGTCCGTGTGAATCTGATGTCGGTGTTCGTGCCGGCCTTCGGTGCGACGAACGAGCCGCCGCCCATCTTGGTCGGGCCCTCGCCGTAGGCCGCCCACGCCCGGGTGGAGTAGATCGACTCGCCGTTGCGGTTCAGATAGGTCCCGAAGTCGTTCAGCACGTTGCGCTGCGCTTGCGGGATCTCTCCTTCGGCGGTCGGGGCGACGTTGAGCATCATGTTGCCGTTCTTGCTGACCCGGTCGATGAGTTGGTGGATCATCTGCTGGGACGAGTAGTAGCTCAAACCGGTCGTGTAGCTCCAGCTGCCGGAGGCGATCGACTCATCGGTCTGCCAGTACGGGTACACCAGGTCGGCGGGGCCGCCGCGCTCGTAGTCCTCGACTGCGCTGGCGTTGTGGAAACCCCGGTCGAAGTGCTTGTAGGTGGTCACCACGTCCTTGTCCCACTCCACGCCCTTGTTGAAGTAGTAGGCCAGGAAGTTCAGACGCTGCTGCTCGGCGATTTCGCAGGGCCCCGAGTCGCCGTGGCAGTAGCCGGGGCTGTCGAGTGCGAAGTCGTGGTAGATGACGTCCGGCTGGGCCTGGTCGATGACTTCCTTGAGCTTGTCGAACCAGAGTTGGTCCTCTTGGGCGCGGGAGAGCTGGCCGTAGAGCTTCCTCAGGCTGGGGTCGGACTGCTGCGGGACGAACCGGAAGAACCCGTTGTGGTTGAACGAGTGGTGCATGGAGACGAACAGCTTCATGTTCTGCCTGCGCACCGCGTCTGCAAAGAGCTTCAGCAGGTCCAGCCGTGGGCCGCGGTCGACTGAGTTCCACTCGTTGACCTGGCTGTCCCACATGGAGTAGCCGTCGTGGTGCTCGGCGACCGGCCCGCTGATCCGCGCGCCCGCGTTCTTGAACAGCTGGGCCCATTCGTCCGGGTCGAACTTGCCGCCCTGCGACTTCAGCACCGGTCGGAACTGCACATGGGTGCCGGCCTTGTTGACGCCGCCGTCAATGAACTTCTCGTACCCCCACTGCGTGCGGGGGTCCCCGTAGGTCGCCACGTGGTGGTTGTTGATGCCGGTGCCGTCGTTGTACATCTCGCGGCCGTACCACTCGTACCCGTACTGGGGGGTGGTGAAGGCCCCCCAGTGCCAGTAGATGCCGAATTTGGCGTCCTGGAACCACTCCGGGGCCGCCGGGTGCTGGTCGACCGACGCCCAGGTCGCGGTGTAGCTGGACAGGCCGGCGACAGCCCAGCCGGTGCTGGCCGGCAGGGCCCCGGCGGCCGCTGCGGCGGCTCCGAACCTCAGCAACTGCCTGCGTGACAGGTCTGGCATGACAATCCTCCTACGGGGCCGCTCGAATATGCTCCGAGCGGTATATATGGATAAGTATCTATATAACGAAGGGCGCTTGATATATGAGATGAAGCCCCTGAGGCCATTGCCCTTCATCTCCCTAGTTCACGAAGGCCGAAGGTCTCTTTCCTGCTTATCGGTGTTGGGCTGACCAGCGCCGCTGACGCCGGCGGGCAGATCATCACCGCCGTCGAGAAGGGCGCGTATCGGGTCCGCATCGGCGGCGACGCCCGCCTGCTCGACCGGCTTTCGCGCCTCGCCCCGGAACGGGCGACCGCGCTGATCGCCGACCGGATGCGGTCGCTGCTCGACAACTGATCAGTCGCGCGCCCCTTCCACCGGCGTGGAGGTGTGTTCGGGCGCCGGCCAGGTGCCGAGGAGGCGGAGCGCCTCGTGCGAGGCCGTCCCGGGTTCGACCGACCACAGGACCAGTTGCTGGTCGACATCGCCGGCGTGGGCGAACATGTCCCAGTTGAGGGTCATCTCGCCGACCAGCGGGTGGTCCATTGCCTTGGTACAGATGCACTTGGTGGCCACCTAGTGCTCGGCCCGCCAGCGACCAAAGTCCGCGTCCTGCACCGAAAGCTCGCCGGCAAGGGTGGCGAGCGCGAGGTCGTCGATGGACACGCCTAGCGCCGCCGTGCCTGGTACAACCACTGCCGCGATCATCACTGCCATCGGCCGCGAGACCTGTGCCTTATCGGAGGAGTCGGGTCGGATCACCCTGGTCGGTTCGGCGGGCCAGCCAGGTCTCGGTGATGTGGTGGAACATCGCCTCGGCGGCGCCTTCCGGATCACGCGCGGCGATGCGCTCGCATACGCGACGGTGTCCCTGGTTTGACACCGTGCACAGGTGGCGTTCGTCCTTGCCCATGTAGGCGGCGGTGTTGAGGACCTGGCCTTCCAGCGATCGCACGACAGCGCGGGCGATGCGGTTGCCCGAGGCCCGCATGACGGTGTCGTGAAAGTCCCGGTCGTGTTCCTTGTAGACGACGACGTCATCGACCAGTTCGTCCATGTGGTCGACCTGTGCGCGCAGCCGATCGATCAAGTCGCCGTCTGCCGACCGCGCCGCGACGTTCGCCATGTCGGACTCGAGCAGGCGCCTGGTCACCACGAGGTCGTCGAGGACCGCGAGGGTTCGGTCGTGATCGATGGTCGCGGCCAGCACGGCCTCGTCGAGCATGTTCCACTCTGTCGACGGCCGCACGGTGGTGCCCAAACCCTGGCGGATCCGCACCATGCCCTTTTCCTGGAGGATCTTCACGGCTTCGCGCACGACGGTTCGACTCACCGCGAACGTCTCGACCAGGGCCGGTTCCGGCGGCAGTGACGAACCCTCGGGGTACTCGCCGCAGACGATGCTCCGTACCAGCTCCGCGGTGATCGCCTTGGCCAGGTTGGCCGGTCTGCGGGTCCACTCCCGGCTCGGGTGCTCCGTGGCGGAGCGCTGCAAGTCCGTCATGACCCTCCAAGCTGCCGTTGATCGCGGTCAGTGTACGTCACCCTGTTGACATCAGACGTCATACGTTCTATGTTTCAGGCTCATCAACCGGACGACACCCATTTCGACGTGATCCCATCGGCGCGTCGACCAGGGTGGGGCGTCCTCCTCAACGCTCGTGCCCGACTAGACGAGGCTGACGACATGCAGAACGGAAGCCCGAACGCCTTGCACACGAACACCGCTCAACGAACGGAGCTGCGGAGCAATGCCTCCTGCCACAAGACAACGAAGTCGAACCGCTCTCGCACTCGGCGCGCTCTGCGTCGCGATCTCCTGCGCGGTGACCATGCTGGGTAACCCCGCAGCTGCCGCCGGGAAGGACCGCACGCTCACGCTGTACGTCAGCCCTGACGGCAAAGGCACGGCCTGGTGCCAACCGCGAAACCCGTGCTCACTGGAGCGGGCCCAAGAAGTCGTCCGAGGCGCAGGCGGCCACGACCGCGACATCGTGGTGCAACTGGCCGGCGGCGTCTACCGCCTCTCCGAACCCCTCCGCTTCGACGCCCGCGATTCGGGCACGGCCGACCACCCGGTCACCTGGACCGCCGCCCCCGGAGCGACCCCCGTCCTCTCCGGCGCCTCGCCCGTCACCGGCTGGACCGAGTCCGCCACCATGCCCGGGGTGTGGGAGGCGCCCGCGCCCTCGGACGCGAATCTGGACGCGCGACAGCTCTATGTGGACGGCCGGCTCGCCACCCGAGCCCGCACCGAACTCCCCCGCGACGCACTGACCTTCACCGCCGACGGCGTCGACCTGGCCGACTCGCTGGCATGGCTGGCCGACATCGAGCAGCCCGACCGCACGGAACTGGAGTTCGTCGGCTCCTTCACCCACCGTCGATCTCCGGTCGCCGGCATCGCCGCCGACCACATCGCGATGGCCCAGCCCGCCTGGAACAACAACACCTGGGGCTGGGACACCGTCCAGCGCACCTTCCGCGCCGGGCCGCTCTACATCGTGAACGCCCGCGAGTTCCTTGACGAACAGGGCGAGTGGTACCTGGACCGGGAAGCCGGCAAGGTCTACTACAAGCCCCTGGACGGCCAGGACGTGAACGAGGCGAGCGTCGAACTGCCGCGCCTCGAAACGCTCCTGGAGATCGGCGGCACCTACGACGAACCCGTGCAGGACCTGCGGTTCTCAGGCATCCAATTCACCGGTACGACCTGGACGACGCCCAGCACCGACGAGGGCTATGCGAGCCAGCAGACCGGCGCGTACCTCGTCGGCGACGGCCACGACCGTCCGTCCGACGCCTTCGCGACCTGCGCGGAGGGCTGCAAGGAATTCGAGGGCGCACGCAACACCTTCCTCCAGATGCCCGCCGCCGTCCAGGTCTCGGCGGCGCATCGCATCGAGCTGAGCGACAACGTCTACTCCGGCATCGGTTCCGTCGGAGTCGGCATCGGCAACGACGCCAACGCGCACGCCACGGGAGTCGGCCTCGGCGCGAGCGACATCGTCGTGACCCGCTCGCGATTCCACGAGATGTCGGGCCAGGCGATCGTGGCCGGAGGCATCGCGCTGGACTCGCACCATCCCGGTGACGAGCGGATGATCGTCCAGGACGTCTCGATCAGCGACAACCTCGTCGACAACGTCGCCATCGAGTACAAGGACGGCGCAGGCATCCTCGCCACGTACGTGACCCGCGCGAGCATCGTCCGCAACGAGGTCCGGAACCTGCCGTACTCGGGCATCAACACCGGTTACGGCTGGGGCGCACACGATCCTGGAGGCAGCCCCGAATACCTGGAACGCGGCCTTTACGACTACCAGCCGATCTACGACACCCCGACCACGCTGGCGGACAACTACATCGCGTTCAACTACATCCACGACGTCATGCTGGAGATGAACGACGGCGCCGCGTTCTACAACCTGTCGGCCGCACCCGGCAGCGTCCTCGAGGGCAACTACATCCGCCTCCCCGACGACCCCCCGGCCTGGCGCGCGGCCGTCTACTTCGACGAGGGCTCGCGGTACTGGGCCGTGAACGGCAACGTCTTCGATGCCGCGAACACCCAGTTCTTCAACCAGCGCACGAACAACCACACCGGCGACATCACTTACGCGGACAACTGGGTGATCGGCGGCAGCGCGAACTTCGCCGACGGGCGCGGGACGAACACCGTCACCGGCACTGTAGGACTCGCCCGCGGCGAGTCGGTCCCCGCCGACGCGGCCCGGGTCGTCTACAATGCCGGGATCGCACCGGCACTGCGAACCGGCACCGACTCGGGCCGCCCGGAACTCGCCGTCGACATCACCGCCGACGGCGAGGCCGCACCAGGGGCGACAGTTGCGGTCGAAGCGATCCTCACCAACGTCACCGAGGACCTGGACCTGACCGAACTGTCGCTGACCGCCGCGGCTTCGGAAGGCTGGTCCGTCGAGCCGGTCGGCGAGGTGCCCGCTTCCCTCGATGCGGGCGGTTCGACCCGAGTCGAACTGCGGCTCACGGCACCTGAGGACCTCACCGAACCCATCGAGGTCGGCACCGTCGAAGTGGCCGTCGGCTACACCGCGAACGGCGACCAGGCCTCCCGGGCGGTGAACGCCTCGACCGCCGTCGGCGCGCCGGTGACCGGTCTGCGCACCTACGGATCAGTGCCGGGCGTGTTCGGCGAACTCGACGGCACCTATGCCATCCGCAATGCGGGCGCCGACATCTGGGGCGCCGGCGGCCAGCGCGACGACGAGTACGGCACCGTCTACGCTCCGGACGCCGTCCAAGACGGTTCGGTCGTTACGGTCCGCGTCGACGCGGTGGACGCGGTCAACCCGTGGACTAAGGCCGGACTCGTGCTCCGCAACGACCTCACGCAGCCCGAGGTGGCGACCGGGTACGTCGTACTGGTGGCCACTCCCGACAACGGCGTGAGCCTCCAGTGGGACTCCGATGGGGACGGGTTCCTCGACCAGGGGCGGCAGCAGGCGACCGAGGCCCCGGTCTGGCTGCGCCTCTCCCGCACCGGCGACCAGGTCACGGCGAGTTACTCGGCGAACGGCACCGAATGGACGGCGCTCGGCGCTCCCGTGACCGCGGCGGGTGCGGCATCCACACAGGACGCCGGGATGATCTTCACCGCTCACTCGACCTCGGCCGGACAGGCGCAGTTCAGCGAGTTCACTGTAGCGACAACCGATGGCGGCCAGGGGGTCTGACGCGGAGCGAGAGACCATATCCGTGTTCGACAGGAGGATCAGGCCCTCGGCCTGCACCTCGATGGTGCAGGCCGAGGGTCTGAAAGGCCTGCGAGGCCCGAGATCGCGGCGGCCGCCGGCTGCTCCGGCGGTCCTCATCGAACTCGCGTTCCGGCTGCACTCGTCGGCGTTCGGTGCCGACTGCCAGATCACCGCGGGGTTCACCGCGGTCTCCACGAAGGGTTGACATGCGCATAACCGGTTTTCGAACGCTCACCACGATCCAGGAGTGGGGACGCCCGGTCGGCGACGCCAACGGCGTTCTCGATGACGGCGTGACCGTCCTACCGGTGCTCCTGGTCGACACTGACGAGGGCATCACCGGCATAGGTCTCGGATCGCACGTCGAAGCGGCGACCGTGTTCGCCGCGATCGAAGGCGAGGACCCGCGGAGCGTGACCGCCTTGTACGACCGGATGCTGCGCTATGCCTTCAAAGCCGGTCACAACGGCGCCCTGTTCGGCACCATCGGTGCATTCGACACAGCCCTGTGGGACATCAAAGCGCAGGTGGCCGGGCAGCCGCTGTGGCTGCTTCTGGGCGGTCGCGACCGGCGCGTCCCGGCCTACGGCTCGGGCCTCGACATCGGATTGAGCGATGACGACCTGGTCGAGGCGTACGCCGCCTATGCCGAACACGGGCTGCGGGCGGCGAAGCTCAAGGGCGATCTCGACGTTGAGCGCGACCGGACTCGGCTGGCGCTGGTGAGGGAGGTGCTGACCGAGGCGGGGAACGGGCAGCGTCCGAGCATGATGCTCGATGCGAACGAGGCCTGGTCGCGCAAGCAGGCCGTGCGGCACCTCAGCGAGGTTGAGCGCACTGTGGACCTCACGTGGATCGAGGAGCCCGTGCGGCGCTGGGACGCCGAAGGACTCGCGGTGGTGCAGCGGGGCGTGCGCACCGCTGTCGCGACCGGCGAGAACCTCACCGGGCTGGAGCAGTTCCGGCCGCTCCTCAAAGCGGGCGGGGTCGACATCGTCCAGACCTCCGCGGTCGGCGGCATCACCCACTTCATCCGGGTCGCCGCTCTCGCGCATGCGCACGACATCCCCGTCAGTCCGATCGGCAACATCCCGGTCGGGCTGCTCCACGCCGCGACGGCCGTGCCCAACCATCTCGTCAGTGAGCTGCAGGACCTGCGCCCGCCCGTCGGCCTCGAGGTCGATCACGCCGTCGAGGACGGCTCTTTCGTCCTCGGTGACGCGCCCGGTCTCGGAGTGCGAGTGGACGAGGAGGCGATCGCCGCGCTCGGAGCCCGCCCGAACCCGCCGAGGCCGGACGGTCCCGGCGTCCGGCCCGAACGCGCGGGCCAGCGGCTGATCAACACTGCGACCGATGTCGTCAGCTGATCGCTGCTTGTCTGGTTGCGGCCCTTGCGAATAGATCATTCCGGCAGCGCGCACAACAGGTGCGGCCGGCCGGTGAGCGGATGGGGCGCGATCGCCGAGCGCAGCCCGAACGCTTCCTGCACGATCCCGGGCGACAGCGCCTGCTCGGGCTCGTCCGCGGCCAGCACACGTCCTTCATGGAGCACGGTGACCCGGTCCGCGTGCGTCAGCGCGTGGTCGAGGTCGTGCAACACGATGATCCGGGTCGTCTCCAGGGAGCGGACGATGGCGAGCAGTTCGAGCTGCGCTCCCGGGTCGAGGTGATTGGTCGGTTCGTCGAGGAGCAGGACCGGGGCCCGCTGCGCGAGGGCGCGGGCCAGCAGTACCCGTTGGCGCTCGCCTCCGGAGAGTGAGTCGAAGCGCCGGTGGAGGAGGTGCGCGGCTCCGCACCGCTCCATGGCCGAGCCGATCGCGTCGACGTCGGCCGCCGTCTCCCGTTCGTACCAGCGGTGCTGCCGGGCCGTGGCGACCACGTCGGCGACCCGCAGTCCTCCCGCGGCGGGCTGCTGCTGGGGCACGACGCTTCGCAAGGCCGCAACGCGCCGCGGCGAGGCCGCGAGTAGATCCGTACCACCGATGTGGACAGTGCCACGGTCAGGTCGCAGCCCGCCGTAAATCACGCGTAGCAGGGTCGACTTCCCCGAGCCGTTCGGTCCGACGATCGCCGTCATCGAACCGTCGGGCACGTCGAGTTCGACGTCTCGCAGGACTTCGGTGCGGCCGAAGGCGGCGGTGATGCCGTGGGCTTGGACCCTCACGACGCCTCCTTGTCGCGGGCGCGCATGAGCCACAGGAAGAACGGGCCGCCGATGAGCGCGGTGAAGATGGTGATCGGATACTCGTTCGGGCTGCCGACCGTGCGCGCGACGAGGTCGACCCCGACCAGCATGACGGCGCCGCCGAGCGCGGACGCGGGCAGGAGGATCCGGTGGTCGGCGCCCACCGCCATGCGCATGATGTGCGGGACGATGAGCCCGATGAAGCCGATCCCGCCCGCGACGCTGACGGCCACCGCGGTCAGCACCGCCGAAGCGGCGAGGAGGCCGAGCCGCATCCGTTTGAGGTCGACGCCTACGGCGACCGCGTCGTCGTCGCCGAGCGCGAGGGCGTTGAGCGGCCGGCCCTGTGCGAGCAGCCACGCGCCGACGGCGATGAGCGTGAGGACCGGGATCGGCAGGGCCTCCCAGCGGGCCCCGGCGAGACTGCCCATGGTCCAGAACAGGATGCCGCGCAGCTCCGCCGGTTTGGCCTGCAATTGCAGGAAGCTGGTGGCGGCCATGGCGACGTATCCGAGCGCGACGCCGGCGAGTACGAGCCGGGCGTCGGTGAAGGAGCCCGCGCGCTGCGCGAAGGCGTAGACCGCGGCCAGAACGGCGGCGGCGGTGAGGAATGCCGCGCCCGGGACCGGCAGGCCGCCAAGGGATGCCGCGCCGAGCGTCATCACGGCCACGGCGCCGAGCGAGGCGCCCGAGGAGACCCCGAGGACGTACGGGTCGGCCAGCGGGTTGCGGACGAGCGCTTGGAGGGCCGCCCCGGCGAGCGACAGCGTCGCGCCGACGACGACGGCCATCGCCACCCGCGGCAGGCGCAGCGTCCAGACGATGGTGGTCTCCAGCGTCGTGGGCTCGGAACCGATGCCCGCCTTGGCGGCGAGCACGGCCCAGATCCGGTCCGGTGCGACCGGAACGGAGCCAACGGCGACGCCGAGGACGGCGAGCACGAGCAGAGCCGCACCCAGCGCGGTGAGCGCCGCGGTTCGGCGGCGGCGGTCGCCGCGGCGCAGGTGGACCAGACGCTCAGAAGCGGTCAGGGTTTGCACTTCGGGCGATCTTCTCGATGGCCATGGCGTTCAGCGGGCCGAGGTAGACCCCGTCGGACACGGTCACATAGTCGCCGTTCTGGCTGGCAGCCCAGTCGGGGTAGGTCTCGAACAGCGCCTGCGCTGCGTCGTCGAGGTCCTCGTCCGGGGTGAATCCGCCTACGACCAGCAGGTCGACGTCGGCGGCGGCCAGCTGCTCCTGGCTCAGCGAGGCGGTGACCTCGGTGTCGCCGGCGAACGCGTTGACGGTGCCGGAGCGTTCGAGCACGTCGTCGAAGATGCCGCCGGACATGACCGCGGGCAGGCCGTTGGCGTTCATCATGGCCATGCCGGGGAAGACGATGAGCGCCGTGGGCCGCTCGGCGCCTTCGACAGCCACCTCGACCGCATCGATGCTCGCGCTCAAGTCGGCCACGACCTCCTCGGCCCGGTCCTGAACGTCGAAGACCCGACCGAGCAGGCGCAGGAAGGCGAAGGAGTCCTCGACGCCGGCGTTCTCGAACGCCTCCTGCTGCTCGGCGGTGGCGTCGGCCGCCCCGAGCGCGCAGTTGGCGGGGTGGATGAGGGAGTCCGCGCCGACCGCGGCGAGCTCGTCGCGGGAGGAGAAGCCGTAGGCCGGGTCGAATCCGCTTGCGGCGGTGGAGATCACGAGGTCAGGTTCGAGCGCGAGCATCTGCTCGGCGGGCACGTCGAAGTTCTCGTTCGTCGTGAGGCCGCCGTCGGGCAGCGCCGCGATCCGCTCGACCATCGCCGGGTCCTCCGAGAGCCCGTACGACTGGACGTTCGCGAGAATCGCGCCCTCGAGACCGAGCACCAGGAGCGACTCGACCTCCCCCACCGAGGCACCGTTCATGATCACCACTTTCTCCGGCGGGGCCTCGAAGGTCACTTCGCGGCCGCAGTTGTCGATCGTGAGCGGGTACTCGGTGGCGCCGCCGCCGACCGCGGTGCCGTCATCGGCCCCGGTGCTCGCGGTGTCGTCGATCCCGGAGCAGGCGGTCACAGCGGCGAGCGCAGCCGCGGCGCAGACGGCCGCGAGGAGGCGGCCGGCGGGGGCGTTGGGCATTGGGGAGACTTCCAATCGACTCGTTATTCTACATTTTGTAGAATAATAATCGTCCCGGTCGCCGTGCGACAGGCGGGCCACTGCGTCACTCGTCCCGCTCCGCAGGACGTTCACGTCCACTGGCGGAGAAGCGGCGCAGCCGCAGGCTGTTGTGCACCACGAGCATCGACGACAGCGACATCGCCGCGGCGGCGATGAGCGGGTTGAGCAGGCCGAGGGCGGCGATGGGGATGGCGGCGATGTTGTATCCGAAGGCCCACACCAGGTTTCCCTTGATGGTGCGGAGGATGCGACGGGAGAGCCCGATGGCGTCGGGTATCGCGGAGAGGTCCTGTCGGACCAGGATGATGTCGGCGGACTGGAGCGCGATGTCGGTGCCCGAGGCGAGCGCCAGTCCGAGGTCGGCTTGGGCGAGCGCCGTGGCGTCGTTGATGCCGTCACCGACCATCGCGACCCGGCGGCCCTCTTCCTGAAGTAGGGCGATGGCCGCGGCCTTCTCGGCGGGCAGGACCCCGGCGAGGACCTCGGCGATGCCGAGGTGGTCGGCCACCGCGCGGCCCGCGGCGGGGCCGTCGCCGGTGAGCAGGATCGTGCGCAGTCCGAGCGCGTGCAGCTGCGTCACGGCCACGGCGGCGGAGTCCTTGATGGAGTCGGTGAGCCCGAACACGGCTTCGAGTCGACCGTCGACGGCGACCATCATGAGCGTCTCGCCGTCCGATCCGATGCGGTCGGCGGCCTTCCGGGCGGCAGCGGTGAGCTCGACGCCCCGGTCGTCCATGAGGGACTCGTTGCCGACGAGGATCTCGCGGCCGTTCACGACGCCTCGGACGCCGAGGCCGGGCATCAGCGCGAAGTCCTCGACCTCGCCGATCTGCAGGCCGCCTTCTGCCGCACGCTCGACCACGGCTCGGGCGACCGCGTGCGAAGCGGGCCGCTCGACCGCCGCCGCGAACGCGAGCACCCTCGGCTCGCTGAGGGATCCGACCATCGCGACGGCGCGGACGGTCATCCGGCCGTCGGTCAGCGTCCCGGTCTTGTCGAGCACGACTGTGTCGATGCGGCCCGAGGCCTCCAGCGCGTCCTGGCCCTTCATGAGGATGCCGAGCTGCGCGCCGCGCCCGATGCCGACCATGAGGGCGGTCGGCGTGGCCAGGCCGAGCGCGCACGGGCACGCGATGATGAGCACCGCGATCGCCGCGCTCACCGCGTCCTCGCCGCTACCGCCAAAGAGGGTCCAGGCGAGTCCGGTGAGGAGGGCGATGACGATGACCACCGGCACGAAGACCGCCACCACGCGGTCGGCGAGGCGCTGCACGCGGGCCTTGCGCTCCTGCGCCCGCTCGGCGATCGCGGCCATCCGCGACAGCTGCGTAGCCGCGCCCGTGGCGCTGACTTCGACGGTGATCACGCCGTCGGTGCTCAGGGTCGCACCGATCACCGCGTCCCCGATGCTCGCTTCGCGCGGGACCGGTTCGCCGGTCATGGCGCTCGTATCGATCGCCGATCGGCCCGCGACCACCGTGCCGTCCGTGGGGATCGCCTCGCCGGGGAACACCCGGACGCGGTCCCCGATCTGCAGTTCGGAGGACGGGACGATGCGCTCTTCGCCGTCGCGCAGCAGTCGCGCGGTCGGGCTCTCGAGGGCCCGCAGCGCTTCCAGCACGTCGGCGGCGCGCCGCCGGGCCTTCGCCTCGAAGTATCGGCCGGCGAGCTGGAACGTGGTCATGCCGGCGGCCACGTCGAGGTAGATCGCGTGCGCGCCACCGGGTGCCACACCGAAGCCGAGCCAGCACGCGCCGTCGTCGTCGCCGCCGCCCCACAGGATCGAGGCCGCCGCCCAGCCGAACGCGACGGCGATGCCGAGCGAGACGAGGGTGTCCATGGTGACCGTGCCGTGGCGCAGGTTGTTCCACGTCGCACGGTGGAACGGCGCGGCGGCCCAAGTCACGATCGGCACCGCCAGGAGGACGCACGCCCATTCCCAACCTGGGAAGCGCAACCCGGGGACCAGCGCGAGGACGATGGTGGCGTCCATGAGCGGCACGGTCAAGAGCGCGGCGATCGTCAAGCGCCGCCGCAGCGACCTGATCCGTTCGAAGGCCGCGGTGCGGGAACGCCCCTGGTCGCCGTCGATCGGCCGCGCACGGTATCCGGCGCGCTCGATCGCGGCGACGGCGTGCGCGGCGTCCTCGACGCCCGTGACCGTGGCCCGCTCGGCGGCGAAGTTCACCGTGGCGGCGGCCCCGGGGAGGCGGTTGAGCGCCTTCTCCACCCGGCCCGCGCAGGCCGCGCACGTCATGCCCTCGATGTCGAGGTCGAACGAGGTCGCCGTCCGCTCAGGGGCGGGTTCCGTGACGGTCATCTGGATCGCGTCTCCTGCGGGCCCGGCGCGCCGGGGCGCTCGGAGAGCGCCTTCAGCATGCGGTTGTACGCCTCGAACTCGTCGTCGAGACCGGTGTCGTAGTGCCGGTCCTTGCGAAGCGCCTCCCGCTCGTCGCTGCGGGCCCATTGCAGTGACAACGCGATGATGAGGATGAGCAGTGGGATCTCGGCCCCCGCCCAGGCGATGCCGCCGCCGGCGCGCTGCGAGGCGTGCAGGTCGGTCGCCCACGGCTGGTCGAGGTAGTTGTAGAAGGTCTCGGCGATGATTGTGGACATAGACATGAGGATCACGCCGAAGAAGGCGTGGAACGGCATCGAGGCGAACACGAACCCCAGGCGGGCGATGTGCGGCAGCTGGCGCGGCCCGCGGTCGACGCCGACGGCGAGGCTGTAGAACAGGTAGCCGGTGATCAGGAAGTGCACGTTCATGAGTTGGTGCGCCCAGTGGAACCGGATGGCCAGCCCGAACAGCTCCGTCAGGTACAGCCCGTAGTAGGAGCCGACGAAGAGCGCGAACACCAGGACCGGGTGGTATGCCGCCGCGGCCGGGCGCCAGCGCATGAGCTCGCCGGTCCACTCGTAGAGCCCGACGGGTTCGCCGCGGCTCGCGGGCCGGGATGCCTTGAGCACCAGTGTCACGACGCCGCCGAGCGCCATGAGCATCGGCGCGAGCATGTTCAGTCCCATGTGCATGATCATGTGGATGGCGAAGTCGGCTCCGGCGTACTTGCCGACGCCGGAGCTGGTGGCGACCACGACCGTCGACCATCCGAGCATCCAGGCGACGCCGCGACCGACCGGCCACCGCTCGCCGGACCTGGCGAGGCGGATCCACGCGGCGGCGTAGCCCAGGATCGCCGCCGCCGCGATGACGGTGAACAGCAGGTTGGGCCGCCAGGCCGTCAGCAGGGTGCCGAGGTCGGGCGCGTCGGGCAGCGTGTAGCCCAAGAAGACCTCGACGAGCTCGGTCGGCACGAAATACTGCGGCGGGGGGATGCGCCCCATCGCGCCGTGGGCGGCGGCGGTGACGGCCCCGGCCAAGGCGATCACCGCGAACAGGCCGCCGGCGCGGTCCCCCGGACGGCGGGCCAGGACCAGGGCCGCGGCGATCACGACCGCGAGACTCCCGATCGCGAGCAGGCTCCAGCGCCCAATCGGATTCGACAGTGGAGCGAGACCCGCCATTCTGAACCACAGGAGGACCCCGGCTGAGAGCGTCAGCAGCGGAAGCGCTGCGACACAGACGAATACGAACCGCCGCACAGCGGAGGCCGGCGGCGCCGACCCGCCCGCGGCTCGCAGCGCCAGCACGGTGGCCGCTCCGAAGCACGCGGCCTCGACTACGGCTTGGATCGCCCCGGCGTCGCCGCCGTGATCATGGCCTGGACCGACCAGGATGTCGCCGACGACGACCGGGGCGAGGATCGCGGGCACGGCGAGTGCGAGCGGCCCGATCAATTGCCGCCACAGGAACGCCCGGCGCAGCAGCAGCGCGGCGAGGCCGGCCGCCACGGTCGCGATCATCCACGCGACCGGGAAGTCGGTGGAGGTCAGCAGGAACGACACACTCGAGCGCTCGCCGAGCGCCGACAGCTCCTTGCCGCCCGCGTCCGCCGCGGAGAACGGCACCATCGCCGCCGCAGCGACTGTCCATACGACCGCGGCCCACCGGGCGATCGCCAGCTCAGGTCCATCGTGGACCGCCTGCGGACGCGTACGCCTGGTCGGCAGTAGGAACATGACGGCGCACAGGCCGCCCACCGTCAACCACGAGGCGAGCAGCGCCACCGACTGGAGCGCGGTGGCGGTGAACGTCGTGTACGACCCCGGATAGCCGAGACCCACCCGCGTGAACCCCGCGTCGCCGACGGCGGCCGCTGTCGCCAGCGGCGGTGCCAGCGCAACGGCGGCGACCGCGATGAGCAGCACCGTGCCTCGCAATGGCGATCGAATCGGAATCGAATCCACGGACTGCGCCTCTCGACGGGAGCGGTGCGAACGATCGCTAATCTATCGGATGTAGAACAACGAGAACCCGAGCCCGCCTCCGAGTGACATGGCGAACGATCAGAACCGCTCCCTGATTAGACAGATGATGCCTCTGCGACCCGCGACTTTGCACTCCGGTATTCCACTCAATGTCGAATGACCGGCTAGCAGGCCACCTCATGGCGCACCGCGCCCTGCCGCTGTTCCAACCGCACCGCACGCAAGAGCATCGACTCGTCGGCCTCGAGCGTTCCCATCGTGCGCAGTGCGCCCGCGACGGCGTTCCCGCATCGCCGCGCCGCCGCGTCATCCGCGACGAGTTCGACGAGCAGCGCACTCGAACGCATCATCTCGGCGGCCGCGCGCACACGCGGCAGACACGCGGCATTGACCTCGGCCAGGCGCAGCACCAGTCCGTGCCGCAGGTCGACGTGGGCCCGCTCGTGCTCGACCACCGCCGCGAGCTCGGCCCGGGTCAAGGCACTCGCCGCCCCAGAGGAGACCAGTACGTCCAGATCAGGGCCTTGCAGCGTGCACGCGAACGCCCGGTCGTACCGCAGGAAGCCCACGGTGATGTCGCCGAACTGCTCGGTCCGGTAGCGGAGCCGGCGGACCAGCTCCGTCAATTCGAGCCGGGTCTCCTGCTCCCGCAACAGGATCGGGCGGGTCCGCTCCGTGACGACGAACAGCGCCGCGCCGAGCGGGCCGAAACCGATCCAGCACAGGGCGATGACCGCCAACAGGCCCAGCATCGAATCCGAGTCTCTGTGGGCGGCAAGGACCTGGCCGAGCGCCGCGGCCACAGCCGCCGCCAAACTCCCTGCCGCGGCGATCAGGCCGCTGAAGAACATCGCGAACCAGGCCGCCAGCGCCAGGCCGGGGCGGTGGACGCGCCAGCGGCCGCGGCCGACCAGCAGCGGAGCGGCCACCACCGTTGCCGTCGCGTAGGCGACGAGCGTCAGCGCCAAGACGATCATTCGTCGCGTTCGGCCTTCGGGGCCTTGGGCTTCAGCGCGTCGCGCAGCACCTCGATGTCCCCCGGGTCGAGGCTGCCGGCGAACTTGAGCAGGGAGGCTCTGCGGTCGCTGGACTCGGTGAGGCTGTCGAGCATCGCCTTGCCCGTGTGTTCCGGATCGGTCCGGGTGGCCTTGAACCGCATGTTCCGGGCGGCGGTGCCCACGCGCTCGACATCGCCTTTGAGACGCAGCCGATCGAGTGTGGTCAGCAGCGTCGTATGCGCGGGCTTGCTGCCCGGGAAGACCTCCAGGATCTCCTTGCCGCTGAGCGGCAGGTCGTTCGCGCGCAGGATCGCGAGGATCTCGCGTTCGAGCTCCCCCTGCGCCCTGCTGCGTTTGCCGGCCATGAAGCCTCCCTACGTTCGAACAGTGAGGTTACCCGTGCCGCACGGGTCGATCGAGGGTTGCGGCGCCCGATCCGGATCGCCGTTCGCCGGGACCGCCATGCGAGAATCACTCGGTGCATATCGGTCAGCCGCTGATCCGAGGGCTTCGCGCCCTGGTCTTCGCGGTGGCCTGCGTGGCCGTCACGGCCGCATTGCACTTCACCGCCAGTGGGTCGCTGATCTGCTTCGAGACGTTCGCGATCGCCGTCGCGGTACTGACGCCCCTGGCGTACTGCCTCGGCGACAGGCAGCGCGGCATGGGCGTACTCACCGCTGCCAGCGCGCTCGCGCAATCGGGTCTGCACCTGTGGTTCACCGCGGCGCCCGAGCACGCGCATCACGCAGTGCCCGGCCCGGGGATGCTCCTCGCGCACGCGCTCGCAATGTGCGTCACGGCCCTGTGGCTGGCCCGCGGCGACGCCGCCTTGGCGGCCTTCCTCGACCTGCTCATCCTCGCGTTCGGACCGGGCCTGTGGCTGCGTCTGCTCGAGGCGGAGGGTCCGGTCCTGCCACCGCGCCGCCTTGCGGGCGCTCTTGAAGGTGTCCGACCGCGGCTGACACTCCTCGCCGCAGCCGTGCCGCGGCGCGGCCCGCCGACGGCGGTCTTCTCCCGGTAACCCGTTCACCGACGGAGGCAGTCGCCCCGTCGGCACCTCCGCGCTGCGGATGAACGGACGACTTCTTCGCTTGCCGCCCAACCGTGTCGGTCGCCCTGCGCACCGGCTCGGTCCATCGGCGACGCATCTTCAGAGCCGCACGCGGCCCTGTCACTCCGGCGACGGCCGCTGCCCGGGCGGTTCCCGCAGGCGTCCCGAACGACTTCACTCAGCACGGATGCGGTCAGCCGCATTGAAAGGAACACCTCAGCAATGGCAAGAACTTCGTCACGAAAACAAGCCGCCGCAGCACTCCGCAAGCAGCGGGAGGCAGAGGCGCGCCGCAAGCGCATCGTCTTCGGCGTCGCGATCGGCGCGGCCGTCCTGCTCATCGGCGGCCTGCTCGGCTTCGGCATCTGGATGAACCGCGAGGTCGACTACGAGGTCAACGAACCGGCCGCCGCGACCACGGACACCCACGCCGTCCAGATCGGCGACGGACCGGTCCAGATCGACCTCTACATCGACTACATGTGCCCGGCCTGCAAGCAGTTCGAGGAGACCTACGCCGCCGATCTGCAGCGTTGGGTCGACGAGGGAACGGTGACGGTCAATTACCACCCGATCGCCATCCTCGATCGCCTGAGCCAGGGAACCCGGTACTCGACCCGCGCCGGCGCGGCGGCCGTGTGCGCCGCCGACACCGGACAGCAGGAGTACCTCGACTACACGCTCGCGCTGTACGCGGCTCAACCCGCCGAGAACACGCGAGGGCTCGACGACGACGAACTGGTGCGCATCGGCACCGAGGAGGTCGGACTCGACGAGAAGTGGGCGGCGTGCGTCGAAGACGAGACGTACCGGGGCTGGCTCGATGAGGGCACGGCCGCGGCCACGAACGAGCAGGGGGTGACCGGCACACCCACAGCGATAGTCGACGGCCGGCTCGTCGACTCCGCGACCTTCGCCGAATCGGTCGAGGCCGCGATCACCACGGCGAGCTTATTCACGATCCATTAGAGATATCGCTAAAGCCAACGGAGGCAGCAGAAGTCAGCGGCTGACCCACTAGGTCGTACCACGCCCGATCCGGTACGCGAGAAGACCGGCATTGGGCGCTATCCGGCGTGCCCGCTGTCAAGTGTTTCGTCGATATTTGTGCTACTTGTCGGTAATAAGCGGTTTGGAGTGATCTGTATCATCTCGAATTGACATTCATTCTCACCTTAGTTGAAGCTTCTAGTACTCCAATGACGTCCGCGACCGACCCTCGCGGACCGGGCGCGGCCGTGGTTGGGTCGGTCGCGCCCGTCACCTCCCCCATGGATCCCCTTTTCCTCCCCCGATTCCGCCGTTGCGGGCACGCCCGTTCACCGAAACGGGCACCTGCGCGACGGACCACCACCTCTGCCCGAAAGGAAATCCCCAGTGATACTCACGCGATCATGGCGGGCCGCCGGTCGTCGGCGGCGCGTCATGGCGGCGTTCGGCGTAACGGTCGTTGCAGCCACAAGCCTCACCGTCTTCGCCTACACCGCCACCGCAGACCCGGCGCTCCCCGCGTCACCGACCTCCTTCAAGGACGGTCGCTACATCGTCCAGTTCGTCGACGAACCGGTCGCCGTCTATGACGGAGGCGTCGCCGGACTCGAAGCCACCACCCCGGACGACGGCGAGCGCATCGCCTTCGATTCGGATGCGGTGCAGGACTATCGCGCGCATCTCGAAGAGGCCCGCGACGAGATCCTCAGCGGAGTGCCCGGGGTCGAACCCGACGCCGAATACGACACCGCCTTCCACGGCGTCGCGGCCGAGCTGACCGCCGCTGAGGCGCGCGAACTCGCGGGTGACGAGCGCGTCGCCGCGGTCGTCCCCGACGGGCTGTCGAGGCCCCAGTTGGACACCTCGAGCGAGTTCCTCGGCCTGTCCGGTGAGGACGGTTCCTGGGAGAGCGAGTTCGGCGGTGGCGAGCACGCCGGCGAAGGCGTCGTCATCGGCATCGTCGACGGCGGCTTCACCCCCGAGAACCCGATGTTCGCGCCCCTTCCCGAGCCTCGCCCCGACCAGGACGTCATCGACGCCAAGTGGAAGGGCACGTGCGAAGAGGGCGAGGACACGCCTGAGAACAACGTCGTCTGCAACAACAAGGTGATCGGCGCCCGCTGGTTCGACTCCCAGGGCCACAGCGACGTCGACGGCTTCAAGTCGCCGCGCGAGGAGTACAACCACGGCACCCATGTGGCCACCACGGCCGCCGGGAACCGCGACACCGAAGCCGTCATCGACGGCGTCGAAATGGGCTCGGTGTCGGGCATGGCCCCCGCATCGCGGCTCGCGATCTACAAAGTCTGCTGGATCGCCATCGACGGCTTGTGCCCGAACTCCGACATCGTGGCCGCGATCGACGCGGCCGTGAGCGACGGGGTGGACGTCATCAACATGTCGCTCGGCGACGCGGGGGACACCATCGTCGACCCGATCGCGATGGCGTCCTTCGCCGCCGCCGAAGCGGGCGTCTTCATTGCCAATTCGGCGGGCAACTCCGGCGAGGCCGGCGCGAGCACCGTCGGCCACAACGCGCCGTGGGTCACCTCCGTCGCAGCCGGCTCCCACACCCGCACCTACGAAGTGGAGCTGACCCTCGGCGACGGCCAGACCTTCCCCTATACCGCCAGCGCCCCAAGGTTCACTGAGACCGAGGCGGATCTGGTGCTGGCCCAAGAGGTCGCCGTGGAGGGAGCGGATCCGGCCGAGGCGCTGTTGTGCGCGCCGGGCACGCTGGACGCGGCCAAGGTCGCGGGACGGGCGGTCGCCTGCGCCCGCGGCACGTACCTCTTCGTCGAGAAGTCCCAGGCCGTGGCCGACGCAGGAGGCGCATTCGCGCTGGTCTACAACGAAGCCGCCCTGGGCGACGACCTCGACACCGGCTTCGACGCCCCGCAGTGGACGGTCCGAACCGGCGTCGCCGCGGGCGACGCCATCGAGGCCTACGCCGCAGGCAACGACGCCGCGACCGTGACCGCCCATGGCTACGAAAAGGTCACCCAGACCGCTCCGACCTCGGCTGTCTGGTCCTCCCAGGGCCCGGCCATCGCCGGCGGCGGCGACCTGCTCAAGCCCGACATCACCGCGCCAGGCAACGAAATCCTCGCCGGATACATGCCATCGGCGACCCCCGACGGCGGCCACTTCGGCCTCATGAGCGGCACCTCGATGGCCAGCCCGCACATCGCCGGCCTTGCGGCCCTTATCAAGAGCGCGAACCCCGACTGGTCGCCCATGGCGATCAAGTCGGCGATCATGACCACCGCCTACCAGACGAACACCGAGGGCGAACCGATCGGGCGCGAGGGCAGCGATGCCGCCGCCACTCCGTTCCAGACCGGTGCGGGCCATGTCGACGGCCAGGCCATGTTCGACCCCGGCCTGGTCTACGACTCCGATGCGACCGACTGGATCCTCTACGGCTGCGCCATCGGCCAGTTCCAGGAGGTGGCGCCCGCCGACACCTGCGAGAGCGCTGAGGCCGAGCACGGGGCGGTCGACCCGAGCGACCTGAACTACCCATCGATCGGGGTAGGCGACCTCACCGGGAATCAGACGATCACCCGCACCGTGACCAACGTCGACGACGCGATCGGCGTCTACTACCCGTCCGTCGAAGCCCCGCCAGGCTTCGAGGTCAAGGTGGACAGCAAAATCCTGGTGGTGCCGCCGGGCGCGACGGCGACGTACTCGGTCACCGTCACCCGGAAGGACGCGGCCGCCGACGAGTGGTCGTTCGGGTCGCTGACCTGGAGCGACTTGCAGGGGCATGAGGTCCGCAGCCCGATCACCGTGCGCGCGATGGACATCGCCGTCCCGAGTGAGATCATCGGTGAAGGCGCCGACGGATCGGCCGAGTTCGACGTGGCCACGGGCATCGACGGCACATTCGACCTCGCCCCCTCGGGCCTGGTCGCCTCGGACACCCGAGCACTCGCGCTCTCCAACCCGGACCGCTCGGAGTTCCCGATGGACGAGCCGGTCGAACGCGACCAGACCAAGGCGTTCGAGTTCACCGTCCCGGAGGATGCCGCGATGGGGAGCGTCGCGACGTTCGACGCCGACCAAGGACCGGAGGTCGACCTCGATCTCTACGTCTACGAGAAGCTGGACGACGGATCCCTCGAACTGTTCGGTACTCCGCAACTGTCCGGCTCGGACGAGCACGTCGACCTGGAGGCCGGCCGGACGTACATGATCTTCGTCGACCTGTGGAACGCCCCGACCACCGCCGTCGAGGCCCCGGTCCACACCTGGATCGTCCCCGAAACAGCCGCGGGGAACTTGACCGTGGCCCCAGAGTCTTTGGAGGCCAAGGCCGGAGACATCCACACCGTCACCGCCACCTGGTCGGGCCTGGACGCGAACCGGCGCTACCTCGGCACGATCGACTACCTCGCGGAAGGAGCGCTCCTCGGGCGCACTGTCGTGGCCGTCAACTTCTGACCCCCACACGGCTCCGCCTCCGGTGCGCTTCCGGCGAAGCGCACCGGAGGCGGGGCCTCGGTCTCGCTGCAACGGATTGAGCGAACGGCCTGGACCCGGATAATCCCTTAGGGACGGTCTGGGTCCAGGCCGTTCCGTACGGCGCCGATCAGGCCTGCTGCAGCCCGATGTCGCTGAGCCACTGGATCGCCGTGCGCGGGGTGCGGCCGAGGAGCCGTTGCCCGGAGCGCTCGGGGTCGATCGCATTGTCGGGCAGGGCGACGATCTGCTCGTAGCCGTTCTGGACCACCGCAGCCGCCTCGGCACCCATCAACGGCACGAGCCCCGCGGCGAATTCGGCCGGTGTCTGCGGCTCGTAGACCACATCGCGCCCGTATGCGGAGGCGAAGGCCTCGGCCAGGTCCTTCCCGGTGACGGCGGGTGACTGGCCGACCTCGACGACTCCTGTCACCTCGCGCTGCTCGAACAGCGCGATGGCGGCGTCGGCGATGTCCAGGTGCGAGCCCCATGAGGAGGCGAAGTCGGTCGGCAGCGGATAGCGGAGCACGCCTTCGGCGCGGACGCCCTCCTGGACGTGCGGGAGGAGCAGGTTCTCCAGGTAGTAGCGGGGCGCGATCACGGCGTACGACAGATCGCCGTCCCGCAGTGCCGCGGCCATTGGATCGGCATCGACGGGGAACCCGCTGGTGGAGTAGACCACCCGCTCGGGACGGGCCTCGTGCAGCGCGGCGATGATGTTGGCCGCGTACGTCTTGCGCGTCTCGGCGTCGACCACCGGCAGATGCACGAATACGCCTTCCGCGCCGCGGTAGGCGTCGGCGAGCTGCTCGATCGAAGCGAGGTCGACCGCGAGCGTCCGCGCGCACACCACCTCCGCGTCCGCGCGGCGGGTGAGGGCCGTGATCAGGACCCCTTTCGCGGCGAGCGCGGTGACGACGGGGCTTCCCTGGGCGCCGGTGGCGCCGTGCACAACATAAGTCATGGAACATTAGTACAATCGATGCATCAGTTACATCAACTGCACTAATGGAGACCGGAGACGATTGTGGCCACTGACACCCCGGGCGAAGACGTCGCGACCACACTGCCCGAGTGCGGGGTCGCGCGGTTCCTCACACTGCTCGAAGGACCGTGGGCCACGCTGATCGTCCGCGAGCTCCTCAACGGCCCGCACCGATTCACCGAACTGCGAGCCGCGCTGCCGCGCATCAGTCCGCACACCTTGACGAGACGGCTCCGCCAGTTCGAGAACCACGGGATCGTCACGCGCACTTCGTATCCGGAGATCCCCCCGCGCGTGGAGTACCGGCTCACCGAATTCGGCGAGGGACTTCGCACCGTCCTCGACGCCATGGGCGCATGGGCGATGTCGATTCCCGAACCCGCCCGCCCCGACGACACGTCCTGGTATTGCGACGACGGCGGCCGCCTGAAGACCGCCAAGGACTGACCCGCACTGCATCCAGGTTCGAATCGCCGTGCCCGCGAAGGAGCACGGCGCGTGAACTCACTGCGGCAGCCGTACCCCCGCCCCGGCCGAAACCGGTGCGGGTCGGACGGCGGACGCGGTCCTTGGCGTCGTTTAGGCCTGGCCCCAGAACGCGTCTTCGGCGTCCTGGTCGGCGGAGAACAGCCACATCTCGGCGATCTTCCCGTCCTCGACCCGGAGGACGTCGATGCCCTTCATCGACATCTCGGCTCCGTCGCGCTTGCCGGAGAAGTGGACGGGGAACGCGGCGAGGTCGCCGTTGACCATCGGTCCACCGGTGAACTCGAGAGCGAACGAGCCGCCCGTGAGGGCCATCTGGCCGCCGATCATCTCCCCCACGGCCGCGGGGCCGTTCTTGAGGCCGGCAAAGCGGTGGCTTCCAGGCTGGTGCCACTGGATCTCGGCGGCGAACAGGCCCGTGGCAGTGGGAATGTCGCCCGAGGACATGGCCTCGTAGTAGTGCTGGGCCACCTTCGCGGTGTCGGCGGATTCGTTCATCGGTTCGCTCCTCGTTTTCGCGTTGTTGCTGCTTCCGGTCTATAGTCACTTTTGAAAACCGGTCACCTCAACGTAACCATTGGAGTTTTGTGTCGCATGTCATACGAGCCTGACTGGAACGTCCTGACGCAGACCTGCCCCTCACGAACCTCATTGGCGAGGATCGCCAACAAGTGGACTGCGATGATCGTGATCGTCCTGGGCCGCGGCCGTACGCGTTTCCGCGATCTTCGCGCCGCCGTGGAAGGGATCAGCGGGAAGGTGCTCACTGACACCCTGCGCGAGCTCGAACGCGATGGCCTGGTCTCCCGGCACGTCTTCGCCGAGGTGCCGCCCCGCGTCGAGTACGAGCTGACCGACTTGGGCCGCACCCTGCACGCACCGCTGAGCGCGATCGGCGAATGGGCCGAGACCCACACCGCCGAAGTCCTCGATGCTCGCGACCGCTACGACCGCGACCGGTAGCTCACGCTCTGGACGGATCCACAGCGGCAGGTCGTCTCAGCTGCCGTACCCGAGGTGGCGGTCAAGGTATCGACCAGTGAGGCTGCCGGGGTCGGCCCGGAGGTCCTCCGGGGTGCCGGTCGCGACGACGGTGCCGCCCTCGGATCCACCGCCGGGTCCCATGTCGACGATGTAGTCGGCGTTGGCGATCAGGTCGAGGTCGTGTTCGATGACGATGACCGTGGCGCCGTTGTCGACCAGGCGCTGGAGGACCCCGAGCAGGGTGCGGACGTCGAGCGGGTGCAGCCCGATCGACGGCTCGTCGAAGACGAACAGGGTCTCCCTCTGGTCGCGGCCGAGTTCGGAGGCGAGCTTGAGGCGCTGGGCCTCGCCGCCCGAGAGCGCGGGCGTGGCCTCGCCGAGGGTGAGGTAGCCCAGGCCGAGGTCGACCAGTGTCTGAAGCTTTGCCCGGACCCGGCGCAGGTCGCCGACCTCCTCCAGCGCTTGCGAGGCCGTACGGGTGAGCAGTCCCGGCAGGGTGATGCCGTCGCGCTCGTACCGTTCGGCGGCGGGCGCGTAGCGCGAGCCCTTGCATTCGGGGCACACGATGTCGACGTCGGGCAGGAACTGCACGTCGAGGGAGACCTCTCCAGTGCCCTCGCAGCGCGGGCAGCGCAGCGACCCGGTGTTGTAGGAGAAGTCGCCCGTCTTGAGGCCGTCGGCCTTCGCCGCGTCGGTGGCGGCCCAGGCGCGGCGCAGGTCGTCGAGGATGCCGCTGTAAGTGGCGACAGTGGACCGGACGTTGGTACCGATCGGGGTGCTGTCGACGACATCGACCCGCTTGATCGGGCCGGCGTCGAGGGCCGAGACGTGATCCGGGAGCGGGGAGGTCGCGATCCGCGCCCTGAGGCCCGGGATGAGGCTCTCGAGGACCAGTGTGGTCTTGCCCGATCCGGAGACGCCGGTGACCGCGACCAGTCGCCCGGCAGGGACGTCGAGGTCGAGCGCGTGCACGGTGTGCAAGGGCCGGGTCGACAGGCGGATCCGCCCGGCGTCGAACATGGCTTCGCCGCCGGCGCGGGTGCGGACTTCGGCGGTTTCGCGTCCGGCGATGAACGGCCCGATGAGCGATTCGGGGTCGGCGGTCATCCGGGCCGTGTCGCCGGTGGCCAGGACCCGGCCGCCCTCGGCGCCCGAACCCGGGCCGATCTCGATGAACCAGTCGGCTTCGCGCAGAACCTGGACGTCGTGGTCGACCAGGACCACGGAGTTGCCGTCGGCGAGGAGGTCGCGCATGACGGTGATCAGCCCGTCCACGTTCGAGGGATGCAGCCCGATGGACGGCTCGTCGAGGACGTATAGGACGCCGGTGGTCTCGTTGCGGACGGCGCGTGTGAGCTGGACCCGCTGGCGCTCGCCGGTGGAGAGCGTGGAGCCGGCCCGGTCGAGGCTGAGGTAGGCGAGGCCGAGTCCGGTGAGCCGCCTGGCGATCTCGAGCAGCTGCGCCGTGATCTCGCGGCCCATCCGCTGCATGTCGGGCGGCAGGGAGTCGACGACCTTCGGCACCCAGGCGGTGAGCTCGCCGAGAGTCTTCGCGGTCGCCTCGGCCAGGTTGACTCCCTCCACAGTGGTGGATCGAGCGGCTTCACTCAGACGGGTGCCGGCGCAGTCGGGGCAGGTCTGGACGCTCAGGAACCGGTTGACCCGGGCCAGGCCCTTCTCGCTGGCGGCGTTGCCGACCGCCTCCTCGACCGCCCGCCGTGCGCTGCGGTACGTGAAGTTGAGGTCGAACAGCTTGCCGCTCTTGGAGGGCACGCGGATCTGCCGCTTGACCTCGGGGCCGTGCATCACGGTCTCGCGCTCGGCCGCGTCCAGTTCGGCGTACGGCACATCGGTGCGCACCCCGAGTTCGGCCGCCACCTGCGGCATGACCGCCAGGCCGAACATCGCCCAGGGCGCGACCGCGCCTTCGTCGATCGTCTTCGACGTATCGGGGACGAGCGCCGCCTCATCGACCTCGCGCACCACGCCGGTGCCCACGCAGCGCGGGCACGCGCCGTCGGAGTTGAACGCGAACGTCTCGGCCCCAGGCGGATAGAACACCGCGCCGCACTCCGGGCACGTCAGGTCCATGTTCAGCGCGACGTCGATCGTCGGCTCCTGCCGGTGGCCGTTGGGGCACAGGTGCGCGCCCAGTCGCGAGTACATGAGCCGCAGGTAGTTGAGCAGCTCGGTCGAGGTGCCGAAGGTACTGCGGACGGACGGGACGCCGGGCCGCTGCCGCAGCGCCAGCGCGGCCGGGACGTGCTGGACGCCGTCGACGTCGGCCCGCGGCGCCTGCGCGAGCCGCCTGCGCGTGTAGGTCGACAGCGCTTCGAGATAGCGGCGAGAGCCTTCGGCGTAGAGCACGCCGAGCGCGAGTGAGGACTTGCCCGAGCCGGAGACCCCTGCGATCGCGACGAGCTTGCGGAGTGGGATCTCGACGTCGATGCCCTGCAGGTTGTGCACTCGAGCGCCCCGGACCTGGATCCTGACGGGTGGTTCGTTCGCGCCGGCTTCGGCCATGTCGCTGCTTCCTCTCCTCTGCCCCACCCGAACGCAGGTCCCCTGGAAACCGTATCGGGACGCTCGAGGCGGGTCGTCGTTTCGACCGCGCCCGAATGCGAAGCCGGTCGTAATGGGTCCGGCGCGGCCTCTTCGAGCCGCACCGGACGCTCCTGAGAAGTATTCCACAGAAGTATATTCTTAGGAATGCATTTGGGTTAGGCTCACACCGCCGGACCGCCTCCGCGGTACGGCGATCGCGAGAGGGAGGAACACGTCATGAGCGGTCCCGCCATGGGCTCGATCGGCTGGTTCGAATTCGGCACCGATCAACCCGGCAAGATCAAGGAGTTCTACGGCGAACTCTTCAACTGGGAGTTCGAGCTCAACACCAACCTGCCCGGAGTGGACTATCACGAGATCACCACCGGGCCCGGGCAGCCGTCGTCAGGTGGCATCTTCGAGTCGGGCGGCCGGTTCGCCGACTACGCGGTCTTTTACATCCTGGTCCAGGACGTGGCCGACACGGTCGCCAAAGCGAAGGGCCTCGGCGCGGAAGTGACCATGGAACCGGTCACCGACGCCGCCGGCATCACCTTCGGCCGCCTGCGCGACACCGCCGGCAACCACTTCGGCGTCTTCTCCCCGCCCCCGCAGTAAACGGCGAGTCGAACGGCCCCCGCACACCGGCAGTGCGCGGGGCCCGCAATGTGTTCAGGCGGAGCGCTGCCGCGCCGGAACGTCGCGGGCGGCGCCTCGATCCCCGTTCAGCTCGCGCCCGGCATTGCGGAGCGCGGCGATCGTCTCGAACGCCTGGTCGAGCTCTTGCCTGGAGACGACCGATCCGATCCGGGCAGCGAGTTCGCGGTCGAGGACCGCGCCGGCCCGCTCCAGGCTCACCCGCCCCTGGTCGGTGAGTTCGATGACCGAGGAGCGCCGGTCAGCGGGATTGGGCCTGCGACCGCAGTACCCACCCGCTTCGAGCTTGTCGACGACCTTGCTGGTCCCGCCCACCGAGATCGAGAACGCCGCGGCGATGTCCTGCACCCGCGCACCCGGGACGCGCCCCAGGAGATCCATGATCTCGAACCACGTGAGCGGCAGCCCGCACTCCTCCTGCAACCGGGCGTCCACGGCATCCCAGAGCTCGACTTGGAAGTACACCAGCTCATGGAAGAACGTCTTCACATCAAACACGATTTCGCTTCCCCGGAATTATCTGTAAGGACAGCTACATCCTACCTTCGGGATTTGGACATCCTGCTTCCAACGCCAACCGCGCAGCCGCGACACGCGCATTTCCGACCGAACCGTTGGTGAAAACCGACCACAAGTTGGTGAACTCGAACCTTCCCCGCCCCGGTGCCCCCTCCTAGGCTCGAGAGACGGCGGCCCGAGGCCGTCGAGCGAAAGGACGACATGCTCTCTTACCACCTCATCCACCCTCCACTCCTCGCCGCACTCGCGTCGGCCGGGCACGGTTCGCGGATCCTCATCGCCGACGGCCACTTCCCCTGCTCGACGCACACGAATCCGGCGGCGGCGATGATCCACCTCAACCTGCGCCCCGGCCTGCTGAACGTCGACGACGTGCTCGAGACCCTCCTCGAGGCCGTCCCGATCGAGCACGCGACCGTCATGAGCTCGAACGGTCCGTCCATCGCCGCGCACGACGGCTACCGCGCCGCACTCGGAACGCACGTCCCGTTCCAGCAGGTCGAGCGGTTCGCGTTCTACGACCTCGCCAGGACGACCGACACCGCCGTGGTCATCGCCACCGGAGACCAGCGCCAGTACGCGAACCTGCTGCTGACCATCGGCGTCGCCGGCGTGACACCCCGAAAGGATCACTGATCATGACCGGAACGCACCGCGAGAGCCTTCCCGACTGGGCGCGGGAGGCGAGCTTCGGCGTCTTCATCCACTGGGGACCGTACTCGGTGCCCGCGTGGGCCGAACCGATCGGCGCGCTGGGCACGATCCCTGACGAGCAGTGGTTCGCGCACAACCCCTATGCCGAGTGGTACGCGAACACCATCCGCATCAAAGGGTCGCCGGCCGCGCGGCACCACGCGGAGGTCTACGGGTCGGCGCCCTACGAGGACTTCCTCGACCAGTGGCAGGCCGAGGCATACGACCCCGCCGAATGGGCGCGGCTCTTTCGAAGGCTGGGAGCGGACTACGTCGTGCCCGTCACGAAGCACCACGACGGCGTGACGCTGTGGGACGCGCCCGGGAGCGAAGGGTTCAACACCGTCGACCGAGGCCCGAAACGCGACCTGATCGGTCCGCTCGCGGCGGCGGTGCGCGCCGAAGGGATGCGCTTCGGCGTCTACTACTCCGGCGGCCTCGACTGGTCGGTCGCCGACCATCCTCCCATCCAGATCGTCGACCACCTGTACAAGCACCGGCCCGTCGACGCCGAGTACGCCGCCGCAGCCACCGCGCATGTGCGCGACCTGATCGACCGCTATGCGCCGTCGGTGCTCTGGAACGACATCGAATGGCCCGACGCCGGGAAGGCCGACGGCTCGCTCTTCGAACTGATGGAGCACTACCGCAGCACGGTCCCCGACGGCATCGTGAACGACCGCTGGGGCGCCGACGTCTGGGACTACCGCACCAGCGAGTACTCCGCGGGAACGAACCACGAGGCGGGCACCGGTTGGGAGAACAACCGCGGACTCGGATTCTCCTTCGGCTACAACCAGATCGAGGACCAATCGCTCACCCTGAGCCCACGGGAACTGGCGCAGCACTACGCCGACGTGGTCTCCCGGGGCGGCCGGCTCCTGCTCAATGTCGGACCGGACGCCTCCGGCCGCATCCCCGACGTCCAATTGCGGACGCTCGAAGGCGTGGCCGCGTGGATGTCCGAGCTCAAGCCGTACACCACCGACCGGCGAGCCACTCCGGACGGTGTGACTGCAGCCGGAGAAGCCGACAACTGGTGCCGCACCTGGACCAGCGGCACCAGGCTCGTCGTGGTCGCCGACCGGCCCGAGGACGTCCGTGTCGAAGCGCCCGGCTATGAGATCGTGCGCATCACCCTCCCCGAATAACCGCTGAAGCGGTCGCAGGGAGCATGGCGCTGCGCCGACCAGCACGACCCGACAACCCGTCGGCCCGAGGAGGGCCGACGGGTTGTCCCCTTACGTAAGCGGTTCAGCGGCTGCACTGCCGGTTCCGGTCACCCGTTCTAGCCCTTGGCTTGGCCGGTGACGTTGAACTCCTGTACGCCGATCTTCCCGCCGGTGTTGGTGTTCTGCACGTACAGCCGGATGCCGGTGGTGGCCACATGCGTGGGCGGCTTGTAGACGACCGGAGCGGTCGTGCTGATCGCCTGGTAGGGCATGATGTCGATCCAGGCGTTCTGGCTGGCGCTCCAACGCTGGACCTTCCAACGCGTGATCATCCACGTGCAGCAGTTGTCCTGCTGGATGGTGAAAGTGAACGTGCTGTAGTCGCGCCCAAAGTCGAACTGCGCCCAGGCCTCGCTCTGCTCGGCAGCCGCCTCGCCGGTCAGCGTGGTCTCGTCCAACATCGTGCCCAGCGAGTTGGACCAGGTGCTGCCGTCGGACAGCGTGGCGGCGTTGGCGAGATTGGTCGTGGGCACTTTCGACCGCAGGTGCTCATAGGAGGATTGCAGTCCAGAATCATCCATAATAGATCGAGCCTCCGCCGGCCACGCTCCATCGCTGATGACATGCGGCCCGCCGTCGCCGTCGAAGATCGCGCCGCTGGTCGCGCTGTTGGACGCGTCGGTGTAGTTGTGCGAGGCGTACACCGACAAGGGCGGGCGGTAGCGGTTCGACCAGTCGAACCGTCCGTCCTCTGACACGTTGTAGTCCCAGCGGGTCTGGTAGCTCTGGTTGTCGCTGTAAAAGTTCGACGACGATGTGTGGTCGTGCACGTAGTTGTGGCTGAAGACGGAACCCGGCCACGAGCCGAAGGTGTAGACGGCGCCGCCGTCGTACATGCCCCAGGTGTGCTTCGCGGTGGCGTTGTAGAGCTCGTTGTGGCTGAACGTGGTCTTCCCGACGCCGTCCACGCCGTCGACCAGATTGAACTCGTCTGATTTGCGCTGATGGAATCCCATGTAGGCGGTGTCGTAGACGAGATTGTGCGATATCTCCGCGTTGTAGGTGTTCATCAGGCTGATGCCGGTCGCCTGGAAGAAGTCGTCACCCGTGTCGGTCACGATGTTGTTCCTGATGACGATGTTCTTGGTTCGCGCCGCGCTACCGGCTTTCACGTCCATCCAGCGGCCGGCGATGATGCCGGCCGCGGTGAGGTTGTGGAAGACGTTGCCGGTGATCGTGGTGTTCTCTGCGCCGGTGAGCAGTTGAAGACCGCCGCTGCCCATCCTGCGGACAGTGTTGTTCGTGAAGGCGATGCCCTTGGTGTTGGTCAGCTTGATCTGGCCGGGCACCTCGCCCCCGTACCCGTCGTAATTGGGATCGTTGAACGGGTCGTCGGCGTACAGCGCCTCGGCCTGGGTGCCGCCGATGTGCCGGTCGCGCGGCAGCAGCCAGTTGCCGTGCTCGAAGGTGACGCCGTCGAACGTGATGTCGCGCGCCTTCGCGGTCGTGCTGCGGCCGGTGATGTTCACCAGCGACTCGACCACTGGGACGTACGCGCCGACGGAGTTCACGTTCTCCCCGGGCATCGGGTAGTAGTAGATCTTGTCAGTCGCTCGGTTGAGGTACCACTCGCCGGGCGAGTCCAGCTCCTCGAACGCGTTCATGAAATAGAACTTGTGGTCGTAGTTGAGCGACGCGCCCGAGTCGCGGTTCAACCGGACCTGAAAGTGCGGCTGCGCGAGTTGGACGCGCTTGTCGTCACCACTGGTGGTGATGCCGGCTACCGGGAAGTAGTCGGCCTTGAAGCCGATCGCGATGTGGAACAGCCGCACGTCGGTGACGTTGGTGTACTCCGGCACGCTCCCGGCGGGGAATTCGATGCCGTCGTAGGAGCGGTCGGGGCGGTCCGGGCTCGCCGGGGGGCCCGGGATCGCGGGATCGTCCCAGAATGCGCTGCCTGCGATGCCCTCGCTCATCGCCAATTGGGCGCGCTTGCCGCCGACGTACAACTGCCGGAAGTAGTCGGCGTAGCCGGCGGACTGGGGTACGTCGGCGACGTAGTAGGGGGCGCCGCCGACCTGCGTCCAGCCGGTGACGGCCTTGCCGCCGTCCATTATGGGAGTCTCACCCGGATAGGCCCGGTAGATGACCCTGAAACCGTTCGAACCGGAGTCCGCGTCGGTCAGGTCGAACGGCGCGGTGCGGGTGTGCCGCCCGCCGCGCAGGTAGACGACGACGTCACCGGTCATGCCGCTGTTCAGGTTGTTCCGCCGGATGTGGTCCCGTGCCTTCTCCAGGGTGGCCCATGGAGCGGCCGCAGTACCGGCGTTGCTGTCGCTCCCCGTCGGCGATACGTAGAACGAGTGCTGGACGGCCGCCCGTGCTTCGTCGACCGGCACGAAGCCGGACAGGGCGACCGCCAGCGCCACCATGATCGCCAGGATTCCGGTTCTTCGGGTGCTGATCGTGGGTCTCATCTTTCCCTCTCGATTTGCGGGAATCGACGCCTCGCAACACTGTCCGCCGGGAATCGAGCCGACTCGCTTCCGAACGGCAATGAAGCCGGTTCATTTAGACATGTCGTCGATGAATGTCGTCGATGAAGCATCATTAATGCGATTAATCGCCGAGTCTAGCAGCGTGATGAGGCATGTCAATAGATCGATGAACCCTGATATTCCGCGTGTGACCCACCCGTTCCGGGCAGTGCCGTTGCGTCGGCATCATTCCGCGACCGGTGATCATGGGGTTGGACGCGGCATATGAACCATGCTTATATGTAGTGAACGACTGAGGGGTAGTTGATGACTGAAACCGTCGAGCCAACGGCCGAGGCGGCATCTGTGTACCGGCCGGGGTACTCAAGGGCCGCTGAGCAGATCATGCGATACATCGACGAGCAAGGGTTCGGGCCGGGTGACCGCCTGCCCACCGAGGCGCGGTTCGCGGAGCTGCTCGGCATCAGCCGGACCATCGCTCGAGACGCGCTCAAGACCCTGGCGGCCACGAGCCGGATCACCATCCAGCGAGGCCGCGGGATCTTCGTAGCCGGTTCGGCTGATCTCGGCGAGCAGCACCCGAACGCGTTCATCCCCACGAGCGTCGACCACGTGATGACCCTGTTCGAGTTCCGCGGCATTCAGGAGCGGGCGGCCGCGGAGCTCGCCGCGCACCGCGCGACTCCGGCGGAATTGGTAGCCATCGGCAACGCGCTCACCGACTACACCACCGCTGCCGAGAGCGGTGATGTCGCGGCGGCGGCGGAGGCCGACGAAGCCTTCCATCGCGCTGTGGCGGCCGCCTCGCACAATCGGCTCCTCGCCGAGTCCATCGCTTCCGCGCAGTCACTGCAGCGTCGAGTCGTCGTCGCCGCGTTCGAAGGCTTCAGCGGCGGACCGCTGATGGTCGCCCGCGACGAGCACGCCGCCATCCTCGACGCGATCCGCAAGGGCGACGCCGAGGCGGCCGGCCAGGCGGCGGAGGCGCATCTGGAACGAACCCGGCTCGGATATCAGGCGGAGATCGGACGTCGTGTGTTCCGGAGCCCTTCGCACTGAATCCACCCCGGCGCGGCCGGGTGTGCGGTTGTTCAACCGCTCGAAGGCGATGCGGCGTCGGTCAATTCGTTTCGTACCGCGTTTACGAGATCGGGCGCCGCGTCGGCGTCGGCGTCGGCGATCCCGACACCGTAGCGGAAGCGGATCGTCTGGCCGTCGCCGACCGTGAGCTCCTCAGAGAAGAACGGCGCGGGGTTCAGACAGGCGAACTCCTCTGAACGGGCGAACCACTGCGGCGGGTGCTGCGGGTTTGCGGCGTCGTCGACCATGAGGACGAGCGAGGCGGCGTCGTCGTGGTCGTGGCGGCCGGCGAAGCCCATCCATTCGTGGCGTCCGCCGCGCATCTCGTTGCCGGAGCCGGAGCCGTCCGCGGTGACGAGGCGGCCGTCGGTGAACGATCGGGGCCCGCGCCAGAACAGGCCGCCGTAGCCGGCGTTCTCGCGGCCCTTGGTGGTGGGCGACCCGATCGCGATGTCGTGTCCGGAAACGTTGTGCAGCGACGTCTCGAACGTCAGCATCCACGCCTCAGGAGACAGGACCCGCGCGGTGATGGCGCGGTGCTCGGTGAAGCACTTCGTTCCGGACTGGGCGACCCAGTCGAGGTCGTGGGCGATGGCCGCGACGCGGTCGCGGGTCTCCAGCCGGGTGAACTCGCGGTGCTGCTGGGTGCCGTTGTTGCCGAGTTGCACATAGAACTTGCCGTGTACATACGTCGGGCCGCCCCAGAAGTTCTCCTCCCCCACGTGCGGGAGCGACAGGGCGATGCCCTTGTGCCACACGTGGTCCCAGGGCCGGAACAGGCTGACCACGCGGCCGGCGCGGGTGCGGATCGGGTGCAGGTAGGGCTTGGGCGACTCCAACTGGGGAGAATCGGGCCCGTAGACGTACTCGAAGAGGTCCACTCGGCCGTCGCCGACGGTGAGGGACGTGCCCAGGTGATGGCGAATGTCGAGACCGGTCATGCTGATCGCTCCTTGATCGGGTTCCACGGGACGGCGCCGCCGTCCATGCTGCGGGTGAACGGGTCTTCGGGTCCGAGCTCCCCGGCGGCGACCGGGCGGCCGCGGAACGCCGAAGCGTAGGTGGCGGCTGCGAGCTCCAGGGTCCGGCGGGCCTCGGTGAGACCCACGCCCGGTGTTGCGCCGCTGCCAGAAGCGCTGCCGAGCGCGTCGAGGATCGCCTCGATCTGCAGGGCGTGGCCGCTCTCGCGGTCGGGTCCGGTCTCGGCCGTCCACAGTTCGGCGAGGTGCTCGTGTCCGGGTGCGGGGGTGAATCGCCAGTCGGCCGCGGTGTAGCCGTAGAGGTGTTCGACCTCGGCGGTGGCGTGCTCGAAGTCGAACCGGAGCCGGGAGGTCTCGCGCGGCGAGATCACCGAGTTGACCACGGTGGCGAGGCAGCCGCTGTCGAAGCGGACGAGCGCCGTCGAGACGTCCTCGGTGTCGGTCGGTCGTGCGAGGCGGTCGGCCATGGCGGTGACCTGTGACCACGGGCCCAAGATCGAGAGCAGCAGGTCGAACTGGTGGATGCCGTGGCCCATGGTCGGGCCGCCTCCCTCGTTCTCCCAGCGCCCGCGCCATGGGACGGCGAAGTAGTCGTCGTCGCGGTACCAGAGCGTCTCGCAGGTCGCCACGAGCGGGCGGCCGAGCTTCCCGGCTTCGGCCAGCGCGCGCAGGCGCACGGCCGCGGCCCCGAACCGGTGCTGGAACACCGTCAGCACCGGCACACCGGTCGCGGCCTGGACGGCCGCGAGCTCGTCCATCTCGGCCAGGCTCAGCGCTGTCGGCTTTTCGACCAGTGAGGGCACGCCTGCGCGCATCGCCGTGATCGCCAGGGGCGCATGGCTTCTCGGCGGGGTGCAGATGTGGACGAGGTCGAGCGCCTCATTGGCGAACAGGGACTCGGCATCGGTGTACACGGCGGGGATCGCGAACCGCTCGGCGAATGCGGCCGCTCTGGACGCGTCGATGTCGGCCACCGCGGCCAGTTCGACGCGGTCGGGCAGGTCTGCCAGGGCGGCCGCGTGGGCGCCGGCGATGCCGCCGGTGCCGATGACGGCGGCCCGGAGCACCGGGTTTCGGGTCATGGAGGTGCTGCTCTTTCTGTTTCCGGTGGCGGTGTGCTCCGGCGGCCGCCGGGCGGCGGCCACCGGAGCCGGGGTCACTTGGCGGCGTCGATCTCGCCCTGCAGCTCCTCGACGAAGGACTCCGCCGCCGCGAGCGGTTCGACCTCGCCGAAGTACACCTGCTGGGCGTTCCGGCGCAGGATCGGCTCGAGTTCGCTGCCGCCCTTGGGGGTGACGACGGCCGGGGGGCCGGGGGTCACCGAGTTCATGTACTCGACCGCGAGCCGGTCGCTCTCGGCGAGGTCGGCG
This sequence comes from uncultured Actinomycetota bacterium, assembly GCA_963740955.1. Classification (GTDB taxonomy): domain Bacteria; phylum Actinomycetota; class Actinomycetes; order Mycobacteriales; family Micromonosporaceae; genus Glycomyces. The sequence continues at coordinate 459,227 of CAVUGC010000016.1, read as the reverse complement.
GTGATGTGTTCGAGGGCGGCGGTATTGGAGGGAATGCCGCGCTCGGTGCCGATGATGTCGGCGGCCGCGGTGCTGTTGACAAGGAAGTCGACGAACAGCGCGGCTTCGGCGGGGTGCTCGCTCTGGGAGGAGACCGACCAGTACATGGACGGTTTGAAGTAGTTCGCGTCAACCTCGCCGCTGCCGGGCATCTTGACCAGCTGCATGTTCGCCCCGCTGGCCTCGCGCATGGCGGTGATCTGCGTGTTGAAGAGGAAGCCCATGGCGATTTTGCCGGTCGACATGCCGTCGCCGCCGATGCCGGCATTCATGCCCTCGACCATCTGGGCGCCGCTCTCGCACGCGCCGGAGGCGATCATGTCGAGCCAGTACTCCCATTGGGCGGCAAGGGTCTGCGGGTCGAGCACGACCTTGGCGTCCTCGCCGAACAGTTCGCCGCCGTGCAGGCGCGACCAGTAGCGGATGCTGCCGTTGTCCGAACCGGACAGTCCCGAGCCGTTGATCGCGCCGCCGCTCGCCTCGGTCAGCGAGGCCGCGATCGTCGCGTAGTCGTCCCAGGTCCACGTATTGCCGTCGGGCAGACTGACGCCGTACTGGTCGAACAGGTCCTGGTTGACCACGCAGGACAGGACGGCGACACCGATGGGCATCGCGTACTGCACGCCGTCGAGCCGGCCCGTCTCCAGGACCGACGGCTCGATGCCGTCGGTCGGGAGGAACTCGCCGGCGGTGCCGAGGTCGAGCAGCGCTCCGCGGGAGCCGTAGGAGGCGAGGTATTGCTCGTCCATCTGCAGGACATCAGGGGAGTCGTCTGCGGCGGTCGTGGTCGCAAGCGCGTCCCAGTACCCGCTCCAGTCCTTGAACTCGCCCTTGACGGTGATGTTCGCGTGCTCGGCTTCGAACGCGGCGATGGCCTGCTCGGTGAGTTCGGCGCGGGTGTCCGAGCCCCACCATGTCAGGCGCAGTTCGACGGGTTCGTCACTGAGTTCCATCTCCCCGCCGCCGCCCGTGCCGCAGGCGGCCAGCGAGGATCCGGCGGTGAGTGCGGCGGCCGAGGCCCCGGCGCCGCGGAGTATGAGTCGGCGTTGCATGGTGTCGCTCCTTTGCGAAGGGTTGTCGAAGGGTTCGGGTGGATCACTTGCCGCCGGTGGTGGCGATGCCCCGCAGGAGGAACCGCTGGCCGAACAGGAAGAGGAGGAAGACCGGCAGCAGCGAGACCACGCTCATGGCGAGGGTCGCGCCCCAGTTGGTGCCGGCCTGGGTGTCCACGAAGGCGCGCAATGCCAGCGGGACGGTGTACATGTCGGGGTCGGTGAGGTAGATCAGTTGGGAGAAGAAGTCGTTCCAGGTCCAGATGAAGGTGAAGATGGCGGTGGTCGCGAGCGCGGGGACCATGAGCGGCAGGATGATCTGGCCGAAGATCCGCGGATGCCCGGCGCCGTCGATGCGGGCGGCCTCGTCGAGTTCGCGGGGGATGCCGCGGATGAACTGGACCATGAGGAACACGAAGAACGCGTCGGTGGCGAGGAACTTCGGGAGGATGAGCGGCAGGAACGTGTTGACCCAGCCGAACTGCGAGAACAGCACGTATTGCGGGACGATGATGACGTGCACCGGCAGCATGATCGTCACCAGCATGATGCCGAACCACAGCCGCTTGCCGGAGAACTCGAGGCGGGCGAAGGCATAGGCGGCCATCGAACAGGCCACGAGGTTCCCGATGATCGCACCGGCCACCACGACGCATGAGTTGAACAGGTAGTGGCTGAACGGATCGGCGAAGGCTCCCCAGCCTTCGGCGTAGTTGCCGGTCTCCAGATCGCGGAGGATCAGGCTCGGGTCGCGGAAGATGACGTCCTCGGGACGCAGGGAACTGACGATCATCCACAGGATCGGGTAGAGCATCACCAGCGCGCAGAGGATGAGCACCGCGTGCTTGACGATGGAGCGGAGGGTTCCGGGGGCGCGGCGGCGCGGCCTCCCAAGGGGAGCGCTGCGGGCGAGGGCCGGGGCGAGGGTTTCATTCATCGTAGTAGACCCAATACTTGGAGGCCCAGAAGTTGATCGCGGTGAAGGCGCCGATGATGAGCAGCAGCAGCCAGGCCAGCGCGGACGCGTAACCCATGTCGAACGCCCCGAAACCACGCTGGTAGAGGTACAGCGAGTAGAAGAGCGTCGAGTCGGCCGGGCCGCCGGTGCCGCCGGAGACGACGAACGCCTGGGTGAACGACTGGAACGCGTGGATGATCTGCAGGACCAGGTTGAAGAAGATGATCGGTGTCAGCAGAGGCAGTGTGACGCTGCGGAACTGGCGCGATCGGGAGGCGCCGTCGGCAGAGGCCGCTTCGTAGTACATGCGCGGGATCTGCCGCAGTCCGGCCAGGAAGATCACCATCGGTGAACCGAAGGTCCAGACGTTGAGGACGATGAGCGTGCCCAGTGCGGTGCCGGGCTCGGAGATCCAGCCGGGGCCCTCGATGCCGATGAGTGCCAGGCCTTGGTTGAGCAGGCCGTCGGCACCGAAGACGGTGCGCCAGAGGACGGCGATGGCGACGCTGCCGCCGATGAGCGAGGGCAGGTAGAACGCCGAGCGGTAGAACGCCAGGCCGCGCAGGCCGCGGTCGAGCAGAAGTGCCAGCGCGAGGGCGAGGCCCAGCTGGAGCGGGACCGAGACCAGCACGTACGTGAAGGTGACCTTGAGCGATTGGTGCAGCCGCTCGTCGCCGAGCACCCTGGTGAAGTTGTCGAGACCGCTGAAGGTCGCCGGCTGCAGCAGGTTGTAGTCGGTGAAGCTCAGAAAGAGCGAGGCGGCCATCGGCCCGAGCGTGATGACGAAGAGTCCCAGGAACCACGGCAGCAGGAAGAGGAACGCCGCCTTGTTCTCGGGCTTGCCCGTGACACCGCGCCCCCGCAGGGCGCGCAGTTCGGTTGTCGCGCTCATGGATCGTCCCGCCTGCGACTCGCCGCGGCCCGGCCGGGGGCGGCTAGGGGATCTGGCATTGACGCTCCTTTGCATCGAACCTCAGAGTGACCGGTCACTATTTCGTGATGGGCTTCAACATAGTGACCGGTCACTATTGTGTCAAGATATTCATCTGAGTCAGTGGAAGGAACCTGTCGATGACCGAACGCCCTGAGGGCCCCCGGCGACCGACGATCAGGGAAGTGGCCCGGCTGGCGGACGTCTCGCATCAGACCGTGTCCCGGTACCTGCGATCAAGAGAGGGCCTGAAACCGCAGACCCTCGCCCGCATCGACGCGGCCGTCAGCGAACTGGACTACCGGCCGAACCTGGTCGCCAGGTACCTGAACACGCGGCGCACCGGCCGTCTCGCGATCGTGATGCCCGAGTTGGTCGCGAGCAACCCCACTCGCATCCTCTCCGGGGCGACCGAGGCCGCGCACGAGGCCGGCTACTCCCTGGAGATGGTCAGCTTCGGAGGCGGCATCGACGCCCGGACCGAGCGGCTTTTGGAGCTCGCCGACTCCGGCCAGGTCGAGGGCATCCTGACATTGGCCCCCATCGCGTCCTCGGCACAGGGCCGGCTCGGGAACGGCGCGGCCATCGTCGTCTCGGCCGACTTCGACGACGAGATGCGCAGCGTCGGCGAACTGATCGACGCCGCACCGGTGCGCGACATGATCGAACGCCTCTCGGGTCTGGGTCATCGGCGCTTCTACCACGTCGCCGGGGATCTGAAATACGCGTCGGCACGAGCTAGAAAGGACGCCTACCTCGATGCCGTCGACCGCTTCGGGGTCGAGTCGGCCGGGGTGTTCGAGGGCGACTGGACGGCCCAGTCCGGATTCGACGCCATGCTGGCACTGCCGCCCGAAGCCCTGCCCACGGCCGTCATCGCCGGCAACGACATGGTCGCCGTCGGAGTGATGGGCTGGGCGGGCGAGCATGGGCTGGAGATCCCGCGGGACCTCAGCATCACCGGCTGGGACGACACCGAGTTCGGACGGTTCCTCAGGCCTGCACTCACTTCGGTTGGGCTCGACCTCGAAGGCGTCGGCCGCAACGGCATGGTCCGGCTGGTCAAGGCCGTCACCGGACGAGACCTGGCACCATCGCCCGGACCGGTCAGCCGTCTCCTCTGGAGAGAGTCGACCGCTCGGCGGGATCCGGACTCGTCGCGGGCCCGACTGCACTGACCTGCGCCCGAGCGCTCGAGCGGTGCTGAGATTCGGATGGATCAACAGGCAAATCGCTCAACGCGACTGCAAACCCGCGAGCGAATTCCGCGGAAGCCGCACCTTCACGCATCCGATCGAGCCGCGCTGCTCACGTGAAAGTGGGTAATCACGCCACCTGGCCGCGTGGGCGGGGCCGGGATCGCGACAAGCGTGGCGCCGCGCTCCCGGCCCGCGTCTTCAAGTGCCGCTCACGGCCTTTCGGAATTCAGGCTGCTGCCGTTGAGTTCGTGGCGGTGCAGCACTTTCCAGACGGTGGACTTGTCGATGGCGATGTGCTCGGCGGCGAGGTGGTCTTTGATGAGTTTGGGCCCCCAGCCGGTGCGCTGTCGCAGGTCGCAGATGCGCTGCTCGACTTCGGGACTGGTGCGGCGGGTCTGCTCGGCGGAGCGGTCACGGACGGATGGAGCGGGGAGCAGGTCGGCGGGGAGTGTCAGGCTGCCGGCGAGCAGGGCGGCGGCGCGCTGATCGACCTCGGGCCGCCAGGCGGCGTAGATGTCGGTGGTGGTCGAGGGGGATTTGTGGCCAAGCCGGTGGGCGACGTCGACGATGCCGATACCGCCGACGATGAGCTCGGTCGCGGCGTAATGGCGCAAAGCGTGGGGGTGGGTGTCGATGCCGATCGACTTGCCCATGTCCTTGAAGCGTTTGCTGAGGTAGCCTCCTGACCCGGGCTTGGCGTGGTCGGTCTTGTAGGAGTACAGGTACTCCTCCCCGGTCAGTGCCAGGCCCAGGGCACCGCGGCGTTCAGCGATGCGGTCGCGCAACGCCTCCAACAGCGCCATGGTCGCCGGATCAAGCGCGAGCCACCGGGCAGTGCCCTTGACCTTGGTGCGATCGAGGAAGATCAAGTTCCGATCGAAGTCGACGTGCTTGAGTCGGGACCGGATCATCTCGGAGCGGCGGGCGCCGGTGACCGACAGCAGCAGGACGATCGTTCCCCAGTCCGGGTTCTGGGTGAACGCGGCCTCGATCAGCGCGACCACCTGAGCGGTCGTCGGTGCCTTCGGGATCACCAGCGGTGCCTTCGGTCCCCTGATCCGCTTGGACGGATCAGTGGCGAGCCAGCCCCACCGAAACAGCATGCCGCACGTACCAGTGATAACACTGTGGACCTTACGCAGCAGTGACGCCGACGCCCGCGTGCAGACATGGGACTTGCAGCGCCGACCGCACCGATGGCCGGTCAGATCGCGCACCAGTCGGGCGTTGCGCCTGCCTGGCGGATGATGTTCCATGCGCATGCGGCCTCCGCAGCGGATACGGCACTTGCCGATGTCGCGGTAGAGGCCCTCTGCAGTCTGCACGAGCTCGCGCCCGAGCGAGCTGAGGGAGATCGCACCCAGTGCCGGAATGACGTGCGTCTCCGCCAGATATCGGGATTGGCGCTGGCTTATCGCTGCGAGTTCCCCTGCTGCGACGTACTCGTCGCGGGTGATGAGCCATTGCCGGACCGCGTCCCCGAAGCTCCACGTGCCGTTCGCTTTGCCGCCATCGGCCAGTGCTACCAGGCGCACGCGAGTTGCCTCGGCCTCGTCGCGGTCCTTACAGGACTCGGTGAGGTAGATCTGCCTGCCAGTCGGGAGATCGACACCGTTGTAGACACGGACCTGGAAGGCATTCCCGCGAGAGCGGATACTCCCCCGCGGACGTGAGGGTTGGGCACGTTTGTGAGTCATACTCCCATCATGACCATGGACAAACCCATGGACAGGCGATCAGCCGCGTCGAGACACCGCGAGAACGACCCCGTCTACCTGCGAATTCATCATCGTCGTGAGCGCCTTCGACCCCTGCATGCGCGGATCCAGGGCCAGGTCGAAGCCCCAGATTGATCGGCGATTAGGGACTTGACCTGCGGTTTTAGGCCATTGCTAGGTCGGAAATAGGCTTCCGATTGAGCCGCTTGCCAGTGAGCTTGAAACGGACAAAATGCGCCGGAAAAGAAAAACAGGTCAGAGACTAAGCCTCTGACCTGCGAAAACGTCGGGCTGACAGGACTTGAACCTGCGACCCCTTGACCCCCAGTCAAGTGCGCTACCAAGCTGCGCCACAGCCCGTTTTCCGCCGCGTTGTCCGCAGCGGTGACAACTTTAGCCTATGGCCCCGGGGGCCTCAGAGGCGAGGTCCCGGGTGTGAGACTGGCTATTTGCGTTTGTCCCTCTTGCGGGATTCGCGGGGTTTGACCACCAGATCGATGGGCGTGCCCTGGAAGCCGAAGTCCTCGCGGAGGCGGCGGGTGATGAACTTGAGGTACTGCTTCTCGAACGGCGCGTTCGTGAAGAGGATGAACCGGGGCGGTTCGGTGCTCGCCTGGGTGGCGTAGATGACCTTCGGGGCCTTGTTCGCGCGCGTGGGGTGCGGCGTGGCGGCCTGGAGGGTGCTGATCCACTGGTTCAGCTCGCCGGTGCTGATGCGCTGGCCCCAGCCTTCGAGGGCCTCGCGCAAGGCGCGGGCGATCTTCTCCACGGCGCGGCCGGTCGTGGCCGAGACGTTCACCCGCGGAGCCCAGGCGACTTGTCCCAGTTCGCGGTCGATTTCCTTTTCGAGGTAGTACCGTCGGTCCTCGTCCACGAGGTCCCACTTGTTGAACGCCAGGACCATCGCACGACCGGACTCGGTCACCTGCGTCAGCACCCGCTGGTCCTGCTCGCTGATCGGCGCCGAGGCGTCGAGCAGCACGAGGGCCACCTCGGCCGCTTCCACGGCGGCTTCGGTGCGCAGCGAGGCGTAGTACTCGGTGCCCGAGGCGAACTTCACGCGCTTGCGCAGGCCCGCGGTGTCGACCAGGATCCAGTTGTCGCCGTCGATCTCCACGAGCGAGTCGACCGGGTCCACGGTCGTGCCCGCGACGTTGTCAACCACCGCGCGGTCTTCACCGGCGATGCGGTTGAGCAGGCTCGACTTGCCCACGTTGGGGCGGCCGACGAGGGCCACCTTGCGGGGCCCGCGCTCCTTGAGCTGGCCCGGTGGGCGCCTCGGGGAAGGCCCACACGATCTTGTCCAGCAGGTCGCCCGAGTTGCGCCCGTGCAGGGCCGAGATCGGGAACGGCTCGCCGAGACCCAGGCTCCACAGCTCGTGGACCTCGGCCTCCTGCCGCTCAGAGTCGGCCTTGTTGGCCACCAAGATGACCGGCTTGCGGGTCGAGCGCAGAATGCGCACGGCCGCCTCGTCGGCGTCCGTGGGGCCCACGCGGGAGTCGACCACGAACACGATCACGTCCGCGGTGCGCATCGCCAGCTCGGCCTGCAGGGCGATGGACTTCGCCATGCCCTCGGCGTCCGGGTCCCAGCCGCCGGTGTCGACCAGGCTGAACTCGCGCCCGGCCCATTCGGCGTCGTACGCCACCCGGTCGCGGGTCACGCCCGGTTCGTCCTGCACCACCGCGGCGCGGCGGCCCAGGATGCGGTTGACCAGGGTCGACTTGCCCACGTTGGGGCGGCCGACCACGGCAACCGTCGGGACCGGACCGCGTTCGTCGACGTCGTCGCTCTCGCTCCAACCGTCGTCGTCGGTCCAGGTCGCTTCGTCAGTCATCAATGTCCCTGTTGCTCAGCAATGCCAGAATCTTGGCCACTACCTCCACGATCGGCAGCGTCGTGGAGTCGATCACCACGGCCCCCTCTGGGGCCTCCAGGGGTTTGGTGGTCTTCGAGTCGGCGGTGTCGCGCCGCTCGATGTCTTTCCCGGTCGCCTTCTCGTCGGCGCCCTTCTCGGCGGCGCGGCGCTTGGCGCGCTCCACCGGGTCGGCGGTCAGGTAGACCTTCACGTCGGCGTCGGGAGCGACCACCGAGACGATGTCTCGCCCCTCGACCACGATGCCCCCCTTGGCATCGGCGATGATCCGCCGCTGCTCCTCGATGAGGAACTTCCGCACCGACTTGTTCCCGGCGACCGCCGAGACGGCCTTCGTCACGTCGTCGCCGCGGATCGCCAGGTCGGCGTCCTCGCCGTCGACACGGGTGAACGGGTCCTCGGGGGTCGTGCCGAACTCGAGCTTCGCGTTCTTCACGGTCTTGGTGACCTGCGCGACCTGCGAGGGTTCGACGCCGGCGTTGAGGACCGCCAGGGTCGCAGCGCGGTACATGGCGCCGGTGTCGAGGTACGCGGCTTCGATCGCGGTGGCGAGGGTCTTGGCCACGGTCGACTTCCCGGCCCCGGACGGGCCGTCGATCGCGACGACCGGTCCGCTCTTCTGCTCAGGCACTGTCGCGCTCCGTTCTTCAACTGCAAACCAAGCAAACCTACATCATGCCCGGTTATACCTGGACCTGAGGTGTGGATCGGCCTCGATATTGGAGCGCCAGGCCACTCAGCCGCGCTCGACGACCCGCGCGCCCATCGGCCACAGCGCCAACGGGATCATCTTCCAGTTCGCCACGGCCAGCGGAATCCCGATGATCGTGATGGCCTGGAGGAAACCGGTGACCAAGTGCGTCAGCGCGAGTTCCCACCCGAAGAGGATGAGCCACAGGATGTTGCCCGAACAGGGAGAAGCACCCGGCCGAACGGTCGTACACGACCGTCCTGCCGAACGGCCACAGCACGTAGCCCGGCCAGCCGCATGTTGGCGATCCCGAAGGGGATCGTCACGATGAAGATGCAGAAGATCAGACCGGCGACGAAGTAGCCGATCGCGAGCCACAGCCCGGCCAGCACGAACCAGATCACGTTCAGAATGGTTGACATGCCGAAACCCTAACCGGGCCTTGCCTTCCCTGTCGGTACAGCCAGCTAGAGTCCGACCTCGCGGAACAGCTCCCCCACCTCGTTCGGGCTGAGGCGGCGCAGGGTCCCCGGCTTGAGATTCCGCAGCTTGACGGGCCCCATCTCGGTGCGCACCAGGCGCGAGACGTGATGGCCGACCTCGTCCATGAGTCGCCTCACAATGTGCTTGCGGCCCTCGTGGATCGTGATCTCGATCAACGACTGCCCGGCGTGCTCGTCGATGATGTTGAGCTTGTCGGCCTTCGCGATGCCGTCGTCGAGCTCGACGCCTTTGAGCAGCTTGTTCCAGGTGTTCCGGTCCATGATCCCGGCGACCTGCGCACGGTAGACCTTCGGCAGCCCGTGCGAGGGGTGCATGATGCGGTTGGCGAGCTCCCCGTCATTGGTGAGCAGCAGCAGGCCCTCGGAGTCGGTGTCGAGCCGCCCCACGTGGAAGACCCTCTGGTCGATGCCCTTGGCGAACTCGGCGAGCGAGGGCCGGCCCTCGTCGTCCTCCATGGTCGAGACGATCCCGCGGGGCTTGTTGATCGCGAAGTACACCTTGTCGACGTCCGTCACGACCCGCTTGCCGGAGACGTGGATGACGTCCTTCGACGTGTCCACGCGCTGGCCGAGGCGGGCGGGCTCGCCGTTGACCTTCACCTTGCCGCGGGAGATCAGGTCCTCTGCGGCACGGCGGGAGGCGATCCCGGCCTGCGACAGCACTTTCTGCAGGCGGATGCCCTCTTCGTCAGCGTTGTTCATCTTCCTCGATATCCGTCACGTCGTCGGGCAGGAACGGGGCCAGCTCTGGCAGCTGTTCGACCGTGTCCAGTCCGATCTTCTCCAAGAACAGGGTGGTGGTGCGGTAGAGCGTCGCCGTCGAGTCCGGGTCGGTCCCGCACTCCTCGACCAGGCCGCGCGCCACGCAGCGTGCGCATGACGCCGTCGCAGTTGACCCCCCGGATGGCCGAGATGCGGCCGCGGGTGACCGGCTGCCGGTAGGCCACCACGGCGAGCGTCTCCAGCGCCGCCTTGGTGAGGCGGGCGGAGGCGCCGTCGGTGACGAACCGCTCCACGTACCGGGCGTAATCGGCCCGGGTGTAGAAGCGCCAGCCGCCGGCTTGGCGACGCAGATCGAATCCGCGTCCGTCACCAGTGTATTCGGCGCTCAATCGGCCGAGCTGCTCGCGCACCTGTGAACGTGGCCGCTCCAATACCGCGGACAGGAATTCCTCGGTCAGCGGCTCTTCGGCGATCATGAGAATCGCCTCCAGGACCGCGCCGAGGTCGACGTCCTCGGGCACCGGGGCGGCGTCCGGGATCTCCTCGCCGATGCGCTCCTCGGCTTCGGCAGGGTGCTGGGACGGGACGCCGACGGCCTGCGCGTACTCGTCGGTTCGTCGACGGGCTCGTCCGCGGGCGTGTCCGGCCGGACGGCGCGTCCTCCGTCGGCGCTGCTCCTGGTCGTCTTCGTGCCGCTGCCACGGCGGGCGCCATTCGGCGACCTCGTCGGCCCTCAGGTGCTCGGTCATTTCGCGGCTTCCTCCCCCGTCTCCGGCGTTCCGGCGTACTCGTCGACCTGGATCTCGGTGGCGTCCTCGGCGCCGCCGAGCCAGCGCACGGTCAGCTCGCCGAGCGCCTGCATCTGCTCGAAGCCGACCAGGGCCTCCCGGTACAGCTCCAGCAGGGCGAGGAACCGGGCGACCACTTCGAGGTGGGATTCGCAGTCCGAGGTGAGGGCCCGGAAGGTCGCGGTCTGGACGCGCTGGAGGCGGCGGGTGAGGATGACGGCGTGCTCGCGCACCGAGACGCGCTGCATGTGGATGTGGCCGGTGCCCACGGTGGGAATCGGTTTGGGCCGCATCGCCTTGCCCGCCAAGGCGGCCAAGTCTTCGGGGGTGAGGTCGAGCACGAGTTCGGGGAGCAGGCCCTTGTAGCGCTCCTCGAGGCCGACGTTGCGGGCCACGCGGGTCGAGGCGGACTCGACGAAACGGGCGAGGGCCCCGGCGGCCTCCTTGTAGGCCTTGTACTGCAGGAGTCTGGCGAAGAGGAGGTCGCGGGCTTCGAGGAGCGCGAGGTCCTCTTCGTCGTCGACGACGGTGCCGGGCAGGAGCCGGGCGGTCTTGAGGTCGAGCAGGGTGGCGGCGATGAGGAGGAACTCGGAGGTCTCCTCGAGGTTCCAGGCGTCGTCGAGGGAGGTGACATAAGTGACGAACTCGGAGGCGACCTGGTGGAGGGCGACTTCGGTGACGTCGAGCTTGTGTTTGCCGATGAGCTGGAGCAGCAGGTCGAACGGGCCCTCGAAATTGGCGAGCCGGACGTGGAAGCCGATCTCGGCCTCTTCCGGTTCGCCCTCCCGCTGGGTCGGGAGCTGGGGCAGCTGCTGGTCGCTCACGCACGCAAGCTTAGACGTGCGCCTGCTGGACACGACGGGCTGAACTCCGGGTTTCAAGGGCCGGAAAGCGATCGGGGCTCTATTTGTCGGTGGCGGCGATGAGCTCTCGGGCGAGTTGGCGGTAGGCGCGGGCGCCCGAAGAGGCGGGGGCCCAGGTGGTGATCGGCTCGCCGGCGACGGTGGTCTCGGGGAAGCGCACCGTGCGGGTGATGACGGTGGAGAACACCTTGTCGCCGAAGGCTTCCACGACGCGCTGCAGCACCTGGCGCGAGTGCGTGGTGCGCGAGTCGTACATGGTGGCGAGGATGCCGTCGAGTTCGAGGTCGTAGTTGAGGCGCTCGCGGACCTTGTCGACGGTGTCGAGCAGGAGGGCCACGCCGCGCAGCGAGAAGAACTCGCACTCGAGCGGGACGAGCACGGAGTGGGCGGCGGTGAGCGCGTTGATCGTCAAGAGCCCCAAGGAGGGCTGGCAGTCGATGAGGACGTAGTCGAAGTCGGGGATCACCGGGCGCAGGACGCGGGCGAGGGTCTGCTCGCGGGCGACCTCGTTGACGAGCTGGATCTCGGCGGCCGAGAGGTCGATGTTGGCGGGGAGCAGGCGCAGGCCGGCGACGTTCGTCTTGACCATGACGTCGTCGATGTCGACGTCCTCCTGCATGAGGAGGTTGTAGACGGTCAGGTCGAGCGTGTGCGGGTTGGTGCCGAAGCCGACGGAGAGGGCGCCCTGCGGGTCGAAGTCGACCATGAGGACCTTGCGGCCGTATTCGGCAAGGGCCGCACCGAGGTTGATGGTCGTGGTCGTCTTGCCGACCCCGCCCTTCTGGTTGGCCATGGCGATGACGCGGGCCGGGCCGTGGCGCTCCAGCGGCTGGGGTTGCGGGATCTCGCGTTTGTTGGTGTACGTCTCCGGGTCGGGCGAGGACAAGTCCTCACGTGCCGTCAGCGGGAGGCATCTGCGCGGCACCGCGCAGGGCCGCCCATTTGTCATTGCTGTCCACACTGCTCATTTCTTCGCGCCTCCGGGTGCGAGGTCGACACCGGGTGCCGGGCGTCTCACCGTCCATTGCCTGTCATAGCGACTGTACGTCAGTGTATCGAGGCTGTCGACGGCTTGGGAGACTCCGAGGCACCCGGCGTGAGATCGCCCGCTGTGCGGTGAAGTACCCGAGTCCTGAAAGGACGTCAGTTCTTCGCGAGCACCTGCTCGATCGGCTTGAGCGGCAGGTGATGCGTGATCGCGACGGGCTCGTTGACGACTTGCCCGGCGTGCGTGTTGAGGCCGCGCGCGAGGGCCGGGTCGGCCTTGAGCGCGGCCGCCCAACCGAGGTTGGCGAGCTTCATGACGTACGGGAGGGTGGCGTTCGTGAGCGCGTACGTGGAGGTGTTCGGGACGGCCCCGGGCATGTTCGCGACGCAGTAGAAGAGCTTGCCCGCGTGGGTGAACGTGGGGTCGTCGTGGGTCGTCGGCTTCGAGTGCGCGAAGCAGCCGCCCTGGTCGATCGCGATGTCGACGAGGACCGCGCCCTCCTTCATGTCGGCGAGCACTTCGTCGTCGACCACGATGGGGGCCTTGGCGCCCGGGACGAGGACGGCGCCGACGACGAGGTCGGCCTCGCGGCAGGCGCGCTTGATCTCGAAGCGGTTGGAGACGATGGTGCGCAGCCGGCCCTGGTAGAGGTCGTCGGCGACGTGGAGCTTGTCGACGTTGAGGTCGAGGAGCTCCACATCGGCGCGCATGCCCACGGCGATCGCGGCGGCGTTCATGCCGGAGACGCCGGCGCCGATGATGACGACCCGTGCGGGTGCGGTCCCGGGGACGCCGCCCATGAGGGTGCCGCGGCCGCCTTCGGGGCGCTGGAGGTAGTAGGCCCCGGCCTGGACGGCGAGGCGTCCGGCCACTTCGCTCATGGGCGCCAGGAGCGGCAGGCGCCCGTCGAGCGGTCTGCACGGTCTCGTAGGCGATGCCGGTGACGTGGTTCTCGAGGAGCGCGTCGGTGCACTCGGCGCTCGCGGCGAGGTGGAGGTAGGTGAAGAGGGTCTGGCCGGACCGCATCCGGTGGAACTCGCCGTGGATCGGCTCTTTCACCTTGAGGACGAGATCGCCTGCGCCCCAAGTGGTGTCGGCGTCGGGGTAGATGAGCGCCCCGGCTGCGCGGTAGTCGGAGTCGCTGATCGCGGAGCCGAGCCCGGCGCCGGTCTCGATGGCGACGTCGTGGCCGGCGGCGACGAGTTCGTGGACCCCGGCGGGGGTGAGGGCGACGCGGTACTCGTTGTTCTTGATCTCGCGGGGGACGGCGACTTTCACGTGCGGGTTCCTTCCGAAGCGTTGTGCCAGTTCGGGGCCGGTCGGCATCCCGCACGGGCAGTCTAGGACGCCGGGTGTCCTGGAGCCCGCATTCCTTGTGGGTTCAGCGGTTCGGACGGCGTCGTCGCGGTGATCGTAAGTCGGCCCGCCGCACAACGTGATGCGACGGGCCATGTGAGCGTGCGCCTTGGATGTGAGTCAGTTGCGGTCGAGGTGCAGTTTGGCGAGGCTCAGCGCGAGGGCGCAGACGCCGTTGCGGATCTCGCCGTCCGCGACGGCGGCGAGGGCCTTGTCGAGGTCCCACCAGACGAGTTCGATGTGGGTCTCCTCGTCGGTGCGCTCGTGCCGGTCGGCCTCGGGCACCGGGCTCAGGCCGGTGGCGAGGTAGTAGTGGATCCTCTCGCTCGAGATGCCCGGGGTGGAGTAGAACTCGCCGAGCTTGACGAGTTCGGCGGCGTGGAGGTCGACCTCCTCGGCGAGCTCGCGGCGGGCGGCCACGGCCGGGTCCTCGTCCTTCGATGTCGCGCAGGCCCGCCGGGAACTCCCACATGAGCTCCTTTGGCGGGACGCGGAACTGGCGGATGAGGCCGACGCGGCCCTGCTCGTCGAGCGGGACGGTGACGACCGCGCCGACGTGCTGGAGGAACTCGCGGCGGGGGCGGTGCCGCCTCCGGGCATCGCGATGGTCTCGGCGGTCAGGTCGTAGCACCAGCCGCGGTGGATGATTTCGCTGTCGAGAACTCGGTACTCATGCACGAGGGCCACACTAGTCGGCTCAGGTTTCGGGATCAGGGCTCTCCGGCCGCGTCCTTGAGGCGCCGGAGGATCCCGTCGACGACCTCGCGGGCCGGGAGCGGGGCGCCGGAGAGCGCGGAGAGGAAGAGGCCGTCGCCGACCAGGCGCACGATCTCGGCGGTCACCGGGTCCGCGATCTGCTCGTGGATGAGCGCCGCACCAGCCGTTGAAGATGAAGAGCACGTCGTCCCTGGCCGTCTCGGAGAGCTCGTCGTTGCCGCGCATGGCGGTGAGCAGCGCCCAGAGCCCGGCCGCCGACTCGGCGGACTCGACCTCGGAGACCCGCAGGAAGGTCTCGACGACGCCGGTCTCGCGGGCCCGGGCGATGTTGGCCTCCTCCTGCGCGCGGAAGCGGCGGGCCAGGCCGTCGTAGAGGTCGGACTTGGACTTGAAGTGGTAGAGCAGGCCGCCCTTGGAGACGCCGGCCTCGGCGGCGACCTTCTCCAAGGTCACGCCCGAGGAGCCCTCGTCCACGAGGATGCGCTGGAGCGCGTTGAGAATGCGGTCCGCGCGTGGTGATCTCCGGCTCTTTCATGTTTCCTCCCGATTGCTACTGTACCGTCCGGACGGTACAGTTGACGGGCGTGTCGGCCTCCGGCACGCCCGGCGTCCGGCGATGCCGCCTCGCGAGCCGCGATCGGCCCTCGTTCAGAAAGAGTGAAACCCATGGCCGCAACGCTGCGCGCACCGCAGGAGCCCCGCGCCCGCATGAGCGCCAAGCAGGGCTGGGCGCTGGCGGTGCTCGTGCTCCCGGTGCTGCTCATCTCCATCGACATGACCGTGCTCGGCTTCGCCGTGCCGTTCCTGTCCGAAGACCTCGCGCCCACCGGCTCGCAGCTGCTGTGGATCGTCGACGTCTACGGCTTCGTGCTCGCCGGCCTCCTGGTGACCATGGGCACCCTCGGCGACCGCTTCGGGCCGCCGCAGGCTCCTCATCATCGGCTCGGCCGCGTTCGCCGCCGCGAGCGTCCTCGCCGCCTACGCGCCGAACGCCGAAGCGCTCATCGCCGCCCGGGCCCTGCTCGGCGTCGCCGGCGCCACCCTCATGCCGACCACGCTGGCGCTCATGCGGAACCTGTTCCACGACGACCGCCAGCGCCGGTTCGCGATCGCGATCTGGGCCTCCGGGTTCTCCGGCGGGCTCGGCCGCCGGGCCGATCATCGGCGGCTGGCTGCTGGAGCACTTCTGGTGGGGCTCGGTGTTCCTCATGGCCGCGCCGGTCTCGCTCGCCGTCGTGCTGGCCGCGCCGTTCCTGCTGCCGGAGTCGAAGGACCCGAACCCGGGCCGGCTCGACCTGCCGAGCGTCGCCCTGTCGTTCCTGGCGCTGTTCCCGTTCGTCTACGGCGTCAAGACGATCGCCGAGCACGGCCTGACGTGGACGGCCGTCGCCGCGATCGTCGCGGCGCGCTCGCGGGCGGTGCGGTTCGTGCGCGCGCCAGCAGCGCCTGGAGCACCCGTTGATCGACGTGGGGCTGTTCCGGCTTCGCCGCTTCAGCGCCTCGCTGGCCACGAACTTCACGATCGTGTTCGCGATGATCTCGGCGCTGTTCCTGCTGACGCAGTACCTGCAGCTGGTGCTCGGCTTCTCCCCCATGGAGGCGGGGCTGCTGCTCCTGCCGGGCATGGCGGTCTCGGTCGTCGACCGGCCTGGTGGCGGTGCGGATGTCGGAGCGGATCGGCATGGTGCGCACCATCATCGGCGGCCTGGTGTTCGTGATGGCCGGGTTCGCGGCGATGGCGTTCATCGGTGTGGACTCGGGCGCGGCGGTGGTCGCGGTGTCGTTCGCGCTCATCGGCGGCGGGTCCGGGCTCGCGCAGACGGTGACCAACGACGCGATCCTCGCGGCGGCCCCGGCCGACCGGGCCGGCGCGGCCTCGGCGATCTCCGAGACCGCGTACGAGCTGGGCGGCGCGATGGGCGTGGCGCTCCTGGGTTCGCTGGCGACCGGGATCTACCGAGCCGAGATCGGCGACGCCCCGGCCGCGGCGACCGAGACGCTCGGCGAGGCCGCACACGTGGCCGCGACGCTCCCGGCAGCGGCCGGCGACGCGCTCTTGGCGGCCGCGCAGGACCGCGTTCACCGACGGCCTGCGGACCGTGGCCGTCATCGCCGCGGCACTGGTCCTGATCGCGACCGTGGCGGTCGGCCGGGCCCTGCGTACGAGGTCCTCGGAACGCTGAAGTCGGCGTTATCGCCGTGCGATTCGTCCTACGATGCCCTGACCGGGTGCTGTTCGGTGCCGGGTCAGAGCATCGCTCCGCCGTGCGGAGCGGGGAAGGGGCACGGCAATGAGCTGGTATTTGACCGCCCTCAAGAAGTACGCGGTGTTCACCGGCCGCTCTCGCCGTAGCGAGTTCTGGTGGTTCGTCCTGGTCAACGCCATCATCGGCGCGATCCTGCAATGTCTGGGCGACCAGCAGGACCAGAACTTCTGGAACTTCATCGGCTGGGCCTACGGCCTCGCGGTGCTCATCCCGAGCATCGCCGTCCAGGTCCGCCGACTGCACGACACGGGCCGGACCGGCTTGGTGGTTCGATCGGGCTGGTGCCGCTCGTCGGCCTGATCTATACCTCTGCTCGTGTTCGATGTTCAGGACGGCGAGCCGGGCTCGAACCAGTACCGGGTCCGAGCCCAAAGTCACGTGAGCGGGCAGGCCAACGCGCGGCTCGCTTGAGCCCCCCCGCCTTTTCCGTGTTCGCTTACGCCGCTTCGAGGTCGAGGCGTTCGCCCGCCTGGCGCTTGAGAGCCGCCTCGACCAGGCCCGCGAAGAGCGGGTGCGGCCGGGTCGGGCGGGACTTCGAGCTCCGGGTGGGCCTGGGTCGCGACGAAGTACGGGTGCACGTCGCGGTCGAGCTCGATGAACTCCACCAGGCGGCCGTCGGGCGAGAGGCCCGAGATCACGAAGCCGGACTTCACAAGCTGGTCGCGGTAGGCGTTGTTGACCTCGTAGCGGTGGCGGTGGCGCTCGTTGACCTCGGTCGCGCCGTACACTTCGGCGGCGATGGAACCCTCGGCGAGCTTCGCCGGGTAGGTGCCCAGGCGCATCGTGCCGCCCATGTCGCCGCGCCCGGCGACGATGTCGGTCTGGTCGGCCATCGTGGAGATGACCAGGTGCTCGGCCGCGCGGTCGAACTCCTCGGAGTCGGCGCCGAGGAGCCCGGAGATCTCGCGCAGGCCCTCGATCGCCATGCACTGCATGCCGAGGCACAGGCCCAGGGTCGGCACGAGGCGGGTGCGCGACCAGGTGAGCGCCTGGATCTTGCCGGGCACGCCGCGGTCGCCGAAGCCGCCGGGGATGACCACGGCGTCGATGCCGGCGAGGGCCTTCGCGGTGGACTCGGCGCTGGCGCAGTCGTCGGAGGGGACCCAGCGGACCTTCACCTTGGCGCGGTGGGAAACCCGGCCGCGCTCAGCGCCTCGACCACGGACTTGTAGGCGTCGGGCAGCTCGACGTACTTGCCGACGATCGCGACCTCGAGCGTGGCGCTCGGGTTGTGGACCCGGTCGAGCAGGTCGTCCCAGGCGGTCCAGTCCACGTCGCGGAACGGCAGGTCGAGCTTGCGGACCACATACGCGTCCAGGCCCTCGGTGTGGAGGGTCTTGGGGATCTCGTAGATCGACTTCGAGTCGGGCGCCGAGACCACGGCGGCGTCGTCCACGTCGCAGAACCCGGCGATCTTCTGCTTGAGCCCGTCCGGCAGCGGCCGGTCGGAGCGGCAGACGATCGCGTCGGGCTGGATGCCGATGCTGCGCAGCTGCGCCACGGAGTGCTGCGTCGGCTTGGTCTTCATCTCCGAAGACGCCGCCAGGTACGGGACCAGGGAGACGTGCAGGAAGAAGCAGTTGTCGCGGCCGATGTCGTGGCGGTACTGGCGGATCGCCTCGAGGAACGGGAGCGACTCGATGTCGCCGACGGTGCCGCCGACCTCGGTGATCACGACGTCCGGGACGCGCCCGGAATCGGGGTCCGGGTCGGCCATCGCCGCGAGGCGGGACTTGATCTCGTTGGTGATGTGCGGGATCACCTGCACGGTGGCGCCGAGGTAGTCCCCGCGGCGCTCCTTGGCGATGACGTCGGAGTACACCTGGCCGGTGGTCACGTTGGCGTGCTTCGACAGGTTCCGGTCGAGGAACCGCTCGTAGTTGCCGATGTCGAGGTCGGTCTCGCCGCCGTCATCGGTGACGAAGACCTCGCCGTGCTCGTACGGGTTCATGGTGCCGGGATCGACGTTGAGGTACGGGTCGATCTTCTGCATCACCACGTACAGGCCGCGTGCGGTCAATAGGTTTCCGAGACTGGCGGCGGTCATGCCCTTCCCGAGGGCCGAAGTGACCCCACCGGTTACGAAGAGGTGCTTCGTGGTGCGGATCTGACCATTAACGGCGCTGGCCAAAGCGAACTCCCGTGTGTTATGATCGCCGATCAGCCGTTTCAGAAAAACAGCCGGTGAATCGCATCATCCACGGGATTCCACACTAACACTTTCGCCGCTGTTTTCCTCATCGACCCACGACGGTGCGTCGACGATCATGTCGGAGTACTGGCCGTCCTTGACGTGAGCGCGGGCCAGGACGCGGTGACTCATGATGACCGCCAAGGGAACCATGACCGCGAGCGCCGAACCGAGGCTCATGAGGCCCTTGCCGAGGAGGAGGCCCGCGATGGCGGACCCGGCGACCGCGGCCGAGAACGCGGCCCGCAGCGGCGGGTACAGGCCCCACGCGCGGCGCAGGCCGCCGCCCGGGCGCAGGAGGATCAGCCAGCAGTAGGCCCCGGCCATGATGGTGAGCACGCTCAGCGGCGAGGTGAAGACCGACACGATGTTCGATCCGACGCCGGAGGCGATGACGCCGTTGGTGTCGCCCATGATGTCGCCGAGGAACGCGCCGAGTTCGCCGCGCTCGGTCGCGGGCCGCTGGAAGTCGATCCACGAGAGGCCGAAGAGCACGGCGACGCCGGCGAGGCCCGACCACACGAAGCGGGGGAAGGTGACCCAGCCGCCGGTGGCGAGCGCGGCCGCGAGGCAGGTGCCGACGATGATGGCGACGGCCGCCGGGACGGAGTCGCCGAGGAACCCGACCGAGACGATGAGGACGCCGACGCAGCCGATCCCGGCCATGGCCGGGGACTGGTAGCGGCGCGGGAGCCGCCAGGAGACGGCGGCGGCGAGCAGCCACAGCGAGGCGATGAACATGCCGGTGGCGACCGGCCCGAGCTCGTTGGAGGCGGAGTCGGCGACCGTGTAGTCGCCCAGGAGGGTCCCGAGCGGGTCCTCGGTGTGGATGAGCATGGCGAGCACGGTGACGGCGATGCCGAAGGCGGACACCGAGACCATGAGGCCGGCGGTCCCGTGGCGGCCGGGCACGGCGATGGCGACGAAGGCGCACACGATCGCGATGCCGAGGGCGGTGAGCGGCCCGACGATGCCGGGGTGCGCGGCCGACCACCAGCCGAAGAAGTCCGCGAGGATCCCCGCGGCCACGAAGAGGGCGCACACCAGGGCCGAGACGATGTTGAGCCGCATGAGCCACAGCGGCGGCGGTTTGACGCCGGGCTGCCCGGCGCGGCGCAGCAGGTGCAGCAGCGGCCAGGCCACGAACGTCAAGGCGAGGAACAGGAGCACCTGGAGCCACTGGGTGGCGGGGGCGGCCACGTCGGCGGCCATGAGCCGGGTGTCGGTGTCGTCGAAGACCGCCTGCCGATCCCCATAGGACAGCGATCTTCGGTCGCCCGTGCGCCCGTGCCGGTCACGGTGTCGGGGAGCGGGGCGTCGAGGAGGGTCAGGATGGTCGCGGTCAGGTCGGTGAGCCTGAGGTAGCCGGGGCGTTCGGCGGGCAGGTCGAGGAGGTTGTGGCCGTCGTCGGTGCCGAAGTTCGCGATGGTGGCGAGGAGCCGGTTCGGTTCGGCCACTTGGCTGACGCCGGTGACGATGACCGCGGAGTCCTCGCCGCGGGCCTCCTGGAGTTCGCCGACCGTGGCGTCGAGGCTCGCGAGCGCGGCGGCTCGCGCGTCGGTCTCGTCCGGCAGGACGCCGCCGTCCACGACGGTGAGCGGGCATTCGGAAAGGGTCGTCGGTCAGGTCGTCGCCGGCTGGGCAGGGCCGGCACGTAGTCGCCGACGCGGCCGACCGAGTTCGCGGTGGCGTACGCCGCGCCGGAACCGATCGCGGTCGCGCAGGTGGTCCCGGCGGCGAGCATGCCGAGCTCGGTGCCCTGGTCGAGGTCGCGGTTGAGCGTCACGAGGTCGGTCATGTCCCCCACCGTCGCGGTGGAGTCGACGACGGAGATCTGCTCGGCGGTGACCTGGCCGCAGTCGGCGTTCTCGCCGTACGGGTCGCTCACGGCGCCCGCGCCCGCCGAGAGCGTGAGCCAGCCGTCGAGCGTGCACGTGAAGTTGCGGCCCGAGTTGGTGTTCAGCTCCGCGAGCGAGCCGTCCTCGGCCAGCGCGGCGAGGTTCGGGGTCGATCTCGGCGTCGATGTCGGTCCAGGTGAGGCCGCCGACGCCGAGGACGATGACCGATTCGACGGTGTCGGGCAGGCCCTCTTCCCCGTCTTCGGGGAGGAGTTGGAAGGCCGCGAGCGCCGCGAGGACGGCGACCGCGAACCAGGCCCCGATGGGGCCCCAGTTCTCGGTGATGCCGCGGCTGATTGCTTTGCGGGCTTTGCGGGCGAGGCGTCCGGCATCGAGTTTTCGCGACACGGCGGGGCTATCTTCCCGTCAGTTCCAGGTAGAGCGCGTCGATGGAGTCGAGCATCTGCGCCTCGTCGGGCCAGGTGGCGGCGCGGGCGAGGCTCTATTCGGCGTACTTCTCGAGGCGGGCGGGGTCGTCGAGGAGGCCGCGCACGGCCTGGTCGAGGGCGTCCACGTCGCCGACTTCGAAGTACACGGCGGCGTCGCCCACGAGTTCGGGGATGCCGCCGGTGCGGGTGGTGACGAGCGGGACGCCGGCCTGCAGGGCCTCCTGGGCGAAGAGCTGGCGGGCCTCCCACTGGCTGGAGATGACGGCGAGGTCGGCGGCGGCGAGGAGGTCGGCCACGTCGGTGCGGTGGCCGAGGAGGCGCACGTCGGCGCCGGTGGCGTCGATGAGGCCCTGCAGCCGCGTCCGTTCGGGGCCGTCCCCGGCGACGGCGACGACCGGCGCCGGTTGCCGAGGGCGGTCCAGCGCTGCGCGGCGGCGATGAGGGTGTCGTAGTCCTTCTGCGGGTGGAGGCGGCCCACGGAGAGCAGCAGCGGGCGGTCGCCGATGCCGAGTTCGCCGCGGACGGCGGCGGCGTCGCCACGGTGGGGCGGGGCGGGGCGGCGACGGGCGCGAGGCGGGCGTCGCGGGCGCCGAGGTCCACGAGGTGCTCGTGGAGGTCGGAGGAGGCCGCGAGGGCCACGTCGACGCCGCGGGCGAGGCGCTTCTCGATCTCGTCGGAGACGCGGCGTTTGACGCCGGCGGTGATGAGCTGGTTGTGCCAGGTGGTCACGAGGGCCGCGCCGGGGGGGCGGGCGGCGAGCGCGGTGATCCCGGCGGTGAGGCCGTGGGCGTGGACGAGGTCGACGCCGCGGCCGGTGATGCCGCGCAGGGCGTTCCGGGCGGCCCACCAGGCGAGCGGGAGTTCGGGTGAGGGCTTGGCGGTGATGGGGGCGGGCATGAAGCGGGCGCCCTTGGCGCGGAAGCCGAAGCGCTCTTCGGTCTCGGGCGGGCCGACGACGAGTACGGCGTCGCCGCGCTCGACGAGGCCCGCCGCGAGCGAGGCGACGTGCGTCCCGATGCCGCCCGTCGAAGGTCCGAGCACCAAGGCGACACGTCGGTGCTTCACCACGGATTGTCGACTCACTGGTCGGCTCCACGTCTCTGGGTGACTGTCGTCGGGTTCTTCAGACGCTCGGATTATGCCAGCGCGTCGCAGGACCGGGCGCACGACACCTGGATCCGCCGATGAGCGCGGCGAGGCCGAGGTAGACGACGGCGATGGCGGCGCCGACGACGACGCCTTGGAGGAGGGCGGTGTAGAAGGTCTCGGCGTGGCCCCACAGGGCGATGAGTTCGCGGGCGGCGAGCACGGCGCCGATCGCGGCCACGACGGTGGCGAGCGCGGCGCGGGGGACGCCGGCGAGGCTGGCGGCGCCGGTGTGGCGGGCGATGGCGGCGGTGAGCGCGAGGCCGATGACGGTCATGCCGATGGACCAGGCGATCGCGAGCGCGAGCGTGCGGTCTTCGACGGGCATGGCGGCGGAGAGGATGACGGCGGCGAGTGCGCCTGCGGCCCAGCCGATCGAGGTGGCTCCGGCGGCGTATTTGTTGCGGCCGATGGCGTACAGGCCGCGGGAGTAGATCGCGAAGACCGAGTAGCCGAAGAGGCCGAAGGCGAGGCCGGTGAGGGTGGCTTGGAGCTGGGGCTGGGTGCTCGTTCCGCTGTCTGAGAGACGGAGGAGAGGACGGTGCCCATGGGTTCGGCGAGTCCGGCGAGGGCGGCGACGCCGAGGCCGGAGAGCAGGAGGACGGCGCGGCCGGTCTGGGAGAGGCGGCGCTGGTAGCGCTCGTGTTCGCCGAGGGAGAAGGCTTCGGCGAGGACGGGGTAGGCGGCGGTCGCGAGCGGGACGGCGAGGATGGCCCAGGGCAGGAGGAAGAAGGTCTGCGAGATCGGTGAAGATCGCCGCGGCCCCGCCGCCGGCGTCGTTGGCGAGGCGCGAGGAGCAGTGCCTGGCACAGCTGCTGGGCGCCGACGGTGATCATGCCGGCGATGGCGAGGGACTTCAGGCCGGAGGCGACGTGGGTCTCGAGCCGCCAGGCGGGGCGCAGTCGCAGGCTGAGGCCGCGCAGCGGGAAGATGAGGCACCCGGCGAGGACGGCGACGCCGCAGGTGGTGCCGAGTCCGAGCAGGAAGATCTCGCCTTGGGTGATGTCCTGGGCCTCGGCCTCGCGTCCGGAGATCGCGCCGTAGGCGATGTACACGGCCGCCATGACGACGCTCGAGAGGAGCGGGGCGAGGGCGGGCCAGGCGAAGCGGCGGTGGGATTGGAGGATGCCGGTGAGGACCACCGCGACGCCGTAGAGCGGCAGCTGCGGGGCGAAGAGGATGAGCAGCTCGGTGGCGACGTCGACCGTCGCTTCGGCGGAGTCCACGCTTCTCGGGCATGAGCAGCACGATGATGGGGCGCGCGAAGATCGCGACCAGGAGCCCGGCGGGGAGCAGGATCGTCAGGGCCCAGGTCAGCAGGGCCGAGGCGATGTGGCTGACCTGCTTGGGGTCGTGTCTGGCGAGCGGGGCGGCCAGGAGCGGGATCACCAGCGCGGCGAGGGCGCCGCCGGCGACCAGTTCGAAGATGATGTTCGGGATGTTGTTGGCGGTCTGGTAGGCGGTACCGAGCGTCCCGACGCCGATGGCCCAGGTGAACACCATCGTGCGGCCGAATCCGGCCAGGCGGGAGGCGACGGTGATCGCACCGATGACCGAGGCGGCACGACCGACTTCGCGTCGGGTCTCCGTCAAGACTTCGTCCGACCCAGCTCGTCCAACTCCCGCAGTACGGGCGTCTCGGCGATGACCTTGGTGAAGCTGACCCGCTCGGAGGCGGCGATGAGAGCGGCGAGCCCGGCGAGGGCGACGTGGCGTCCGATCATGCCGGTCCGGGCGATGTAGGACAGGCCGAGGAGCGCGCCGAGGGCGTTCGCGCCGCCGTCGCCGAGCATGGTCTTGCCGTCGAGGTCTTCGGCCATCGCGGCCCCCGCGGCCGCGGAGACCGCGAGCGCGGTGTTGGCGCCGCCCGCGGCGGTGCGGCGGCGGGACTTGGCGCTCGCCGGGCGCGACAGGAACGCGGAGGCGAGGGTGACGACCTTGAGGGCGCGGCCGGGCCGCAGGTCGAACAGGTTGATCGACATTGGCGGCGCCGGCGATCACGCCGCCGCCGACGCCGACGTTCCACAGGCGTCTGACCCAGGGGCGGCGCTCGTCGGTGAGTTCACCGTTGGTGAGGTCGATCAGGGCGGCGGCGCCGATCCCGGCGGCGGAGATGCCGAGGACTTTCATGAGCCCGGCGCTCATGCGGCCCTTGAGGAGCGCGCCGACGTGGCCCTTGAAGCCCTTGGCCTTCTCGCCCTTGGCGTCGGCGATGTCGTCGTAGAGCCCGACCGCTCCGGCGGTGAGCCCGGCGGCGGCCGCGGCGGCGGCGTAGGCCGGCGAGTTCGCGCCGACGACCGCTCCGGCGGTGGCGCCGACGGTGATCCCGGGCCCTTCGGCCAGGGTCACGGTGTCGCCCTTGTGGTTGACGCGTTCCAGTTCGGCCGCCCACTTGGAGCGCCGTACGGCGCTGATCGCGGCGATGGTGCCGCCCGCGGCGAGGCCTCCGATGAACGCCCGCCCTACAGTGCGCGTTAGCTGGCTCATGGGCGCGATACTAGGCCGCGTCGGGAAGCAGCCCTGAAGCGCCCTCCCCGCTCCCGAGATGATCCACGGTGTCGCTGTTGACGAAATCGGCGAGCGCGACGACCGCGGCGATCTGACCCTGCGTGCTGCCGACGTTGTCGACGGTGGCGACCGTCTCGGCGTTTTCGGCGCGGAGCGTCGCGATCGGGTTGCCGTCGCCGGTGGAGGTGGTGGCGGCGTAGACGGTGGGGTCGTCGGCGGCGTAGGCGTTGGTGAAGGCCACGACGCCGGCGTTGCGGTCCTCGGCTTCGGAGTCGGTGGAGCCGGGCCCGGCGAGGATGAGGACGCCGTCGGCGACGCCGGTCGGCGCGGTCTCGACGGTGAGCATGGACAGCTCGTTCAGTCCGGTCGTGACCTTGGTGATGTCGCCGGGGGCGATCTCGACGGTCGCTCCCGCGGCCTCGCCGGTGGTGACGGCCGCGAGCACGTAGCTCATGGCGGTCACGCCGTCGTAGGTGACGGGGGTCGTGACGGTTTCGGGGGTGCTGGTCTCGGCGAGGTCGCCGAGGGTGTCGGTGTTCGCCGGGTCGAAGAATTCGTCGAGGACGGAGATCCGGCCCGAGACCGTGGCGCCGGCGTAGCCGAGCATCTCGACCGCACCGTCCACATAGGCAGTGTCGGCGCCGGGGAGGGCGACGACGAGGATGCTCTTCCCGGTGAGCTTCCCCGCCAGGTAGGACGGGGCGATCTCGGTGGCGAAGGCCTGGTCGTCGTCCAGGTCGGCCTCCAGCTCCTCGACCTGGGCCCGCAGCTGCTCGTTGCCGTCGCGCAGGCTCTGGATGTTGCTTTCGAACGCCTCGATGGCGGGGCCGTTGAGGGCGGCCGTGCCCAGGATCAGGCCCACGGTGAGGGCGAGGAACACCGCGGTGAGGCTCACCAGGTGGTATCGGAAGTTGATCACGAGAACAGCCTTTGGATTTGGAAGAGCAGTCCGTCCCACCAGTCGGCGATGACGTCGACGAACGAGCGGCCGACCGTGGAGATGGCGACGGCCGTGGCCATGGCGGCGAGGCCGGAGACGATGAGCAGGAGCAGCGCGGAGATCGACATGTCCTGCCGGTACAGGCGCGAGACGCCCTTGGCGTCCACGAGCTTGCCGCCGACGCGCAGGCGGGTGAGGAAGGTCGAGGCCATGCCGCCGCGTCCCTTGTCGAGGAACTCGACCATGGTGACGTGGGTGCCGACCGCGCAGATGAGCTCGGCGCCCTTCTCGTCGGCCATGAGCATCGCGATGTCCTCGGAGGTGGCGGCGGCCGGGAACGGGATCGCGGGGACCCCGAGCTTGTCCATGCGCTCCATGCCGGGGGCGCGCCCGTCGGCGTAGGCGTGGACGACGATCTCGGCGCCGCAGCGCAGGGCGTCGTCGGAGACCGAGTCCATGTCGCCGACGATCATGTCGGGCGTGTAGCCGGCCTCCAGGAGCGCGTCAGCGCCGCCGTCGACGCCCACGAGCACGGGCTTGAACTCGCGGATGTAGGGGCGCAGGACGTCGATGTCCTCTTTGTAGTTGTAGCCGCGGATGACGATGAGCGCGTGGCGGCCGTTGAAGGAGGTCTTCACGTCGGGCACGCCCACGCCGTCGAGCAGGAGGTCCCGCTCGCGCTTGAGGTACTCCATGGTGTTGGCCGCGAAGGCCTCCAGCTGCACGGAGAGCCCTTCCTTGGCGGCCTCCATGTCGGCGGACACGGAGTCCTCGGTCTGGACGGTGCCCTCGCCGATCACGGTGTCGCCCGAGTAGATCGTGCCGCCGTCGATGGCGACGGCCTTGCCTTCGCGGATCTTGTCGAAGATCTCCTCGCCGACCTCGTCGATCAGGATGATCCCGGCCTTGACGAGCACTTCGGGACCGAGGTTCGGGTAGCGGCCGGAGATCGACTTGGCGGCGTTCACGACCACGGGCACGCCGGTGCCGACAAGGGTGTCGGCGGCGACCCGGTCGAGGTCGACGTGGTCGATGATCGCGATGTCGCCGGGTTCGAGCCGACCGCACAACCGCTTCGTACGGCGGTCGAGGCGGGCGGTGCCGACCAGCCGTTCATCGGAGGGATCACCCTCCGGGCTCCGCCCGGGCAAACGCAAGCTAGGTACACGCATCGTGCATCATCATGCCATTCGATCGCACGGGTCCGGGCGACGGCGCGCCGCTTCGACCCGCACGGGTGAGAGTCAGAGCCCCGCCCAGCTAGGGGGTGTTCGAGAACCCCCGGTGAGTCGGTATCCGAGTCCATTTGTTCGCTCGCAAGGCGGAAGGGCCTGCGAATACCGGTGTTGTATTCGCAGGCCCGACAACGCAGCGAGCGGGCACAGCGCTTGTCGCCGCGCAGCGGCGTCCGGTTCGGGTGGTGGTGGGAGACGGGTGGGCGGGCCGGATAGCGGCCGTCAGGGGTTCTCGAACACCCCCTAGGACTTCATCTTCGCAGCCTCGGCCAGCAGTTCCTCGGCGTGGGCCACGCCCAGGTGGGAGTCGGGCATCCCCGCGAGCATGCGAGCAAGCTCACGTGCGCGCTCGGCGTCGTCGACCACGCGGACCCCGGAGACCGTGACGGCCCCGGAGGTGTCCTTGGAGACCACGAGGTGGCGGTCCGCGAAGGCCGCGACCTGCGGCAGGTGCGTGACGACGAGGACCTGGTGGCGGCGGGCGAGCTTGGCGAGGCAGCGGCCGATCTCGATGGCCGCGCCGCCGCCGACCCCGGCGTCCACCTCGTCGAACACCAGCACCGGCGGTCCGCCGATCTCGGCGAAGACCACTTCGATGGCGAGCATGACGCGGGACAGCTCACCGCCCGAGGCGCCCTTGTGCAGGGCGGCGGGCAGCGAACCGGGGTGGGGGCGCAGCAGCAGCTCGACCTCGTCGGCGCCGTCCTCGGTCGCACCGGAGACGGCCGTCTCGACGGCGAGGTCGACGCCGCCGCGGCCGGCCGGACGCGGCTCGACCGCGGCCGCGACCTCGGCGTGCGGCATCGCGAGGCCCTTGAGCTCGGCCGAGACCGAGGACGAGAAGCGTTCGGCGGCCGCGCGCCGAGAGACGCGCAACTGGGTGGCGAGCTCGGCGGCGCGCTCGGTGAGCGCCGCGTGCTGGGTCTCGAGTTCGGCCACGCGCTCATCGGAGACGTCGAGTTCACCGAGGCGCTTCTGGGCGTTCTCGGCCCAGGCCAGCACGCCGGGAAGATCCTCGGCGTACTTGCGGTACAAGGTCTTCAGGGCCGCCTGGCGCTGGTAGATCTCCTCCAGGCGACGCGGGTCCGCAGAGAGGTCGTCGAGGTAGGCCGAGAGGTCCACGGCGGCTTCGGCGAGCAGCGCCCCTGCCTCGGCGAGGCGTTCGGCGAACTCGGCGAGCTTCGGGTCGGCGTGGGCGTCGTGCTCCAGCGCGCGGGCCGCGGAGCCGACGGTGTCGGTCGCGCCCCCTTCCCCGGTGGCCGGGTCGCCGGTGATCGCGCCGTGCGCGGTGGCGGCGGCCAGGCGCAGGGCCTCGGCGTTCTCCAGGCGGCGGGCCTCTTCGGCGAGTTCGGCGTCTTCGCCGTCCTGAGGATCGACGGCGGTGATCTCCTCGAGGCCCAGGCGGAGCATGTCCGCTTCACGGGCCATCTCGCGGGCGCTCGTGCGCAGACGCGCCAGTTCGGCGGCGCAGGCACCGAGTTCGCCGTAGGACGCGCGATAGGCGTCGAGGATCTTGCCGTGGTCGGCCCCGGCGAAGCGGTCGAGCGCGGCCCGCTGCTCGGCGGGCTGCAGCAGACGCATCTGGTCGGACTGGCCGTGCACCGAGATAGCGAGCTCGCCCAGTTCGGCCAGGACGCCGACGGGCGCGGAACGGCCGCCGACCCAGGCCTTCGAACGGCCTTCCGAGGAGACCGAACGAGCCAGCAGCAGCTCGCCCTCCTCCAGGTCGGCACCGGCCTCGATGGCGCGTTCACGCAGTTCGAGCGCGCCTTCACCCACGGCGAAGCGGCCCTCCACAAGGGCCCTCTCCGCGCCGAGGGGGGCACGGGAGGCACGACCGCCGAACAGCAGACCAAGACCGGCGACGACCATGGTCTTACCGGCGCCGGTCTCACCGGTGATGCAGGTCAGGCCGGGATCGAGCGGCAAGGTGGCGTCAGCGATCACGCCCAGATTCTGGATGCGAAGCTCCTCCAACACGCTTCGAAGCCTAGCCGGTCCGTCCGACAATCGGCGCCCGAGCGGGCCCTGGTGGGAACTAGATGCGTCCGTGACGCCAACCGTCAACGGGCAGAGAGAGTTTCGACACCAGGCGCGAAGCGAACGAGCGACCGGACATGCGCACCAGCTTCACCGGGCGCTTCGAGCGCCGGATCGTCACGGTCGAGCCCGCGGTCAGCCGCGTCAGCTCCTTGCCGTCGGCGATGAGCGCCCCTTCGGTGCCGACCGACTCCACGCCGATGCGAATCTCCGAAGAGGAGTGGACCACCATGGGCTTGGCGAACAGCGCGTGCGCGTTCATGGGGACGACGACCAGCGCGTCCACATCGGGCCAGACCACCGGGCCGCCCGCCGACATGGCGTGCGCGGTCGAACCGGTCGGCGAGGCGACCACCACGCCGTCGGAGCCGTAGCGGGCGATCCGGGTGCCGTCGATCTCGATGAACAGCTCCAGCATCCGCGCCGGCTCGGCCTTCTCCACGGCGATGTCGTTGAAGGCCCAGGAGACCTTCTCCTCGCCGTCCGTGCCGGTGGCCTCGACCATCAGCGCCGTGCGCTCCTCGACGGTGTACTCGCCGTCGAGCAGGCGCTGGACCACGGTCTCGAGTTCGCCGGTCTCGGCCTCGGCGAGGAAGCCGACCTTGCCGAAATTGACGCCGAGCAGCGGCACATCGGCCGCGGCGGCGATCTTCGCGGAGCGGAGCACCGTGCCGTCGCCGCCGAGGGCCAGCACGAGATCGGCGGTGTCGCCGGACACGTCGCCGCCCACCACGAGCGCGTCGGGGCGCCGAAGCGACTGGGTGGCGCCGGAGCAGATCTTCACCGCCACGCCCGCCGACCGCAGGGCGGCGGCGAGCTTCTCCGCGAGCTCGGCCACGTCCTCGCGAAGCGGATGCGTGACCACCAAGACACGGCTCGGCTTCTGCTGCGGCTCCACTCGCGCTCCTACTCAGACGGCTACAGGGCCTCGAACTCTACTCCAGGCGAGTTCACCCGCAGTACCGGAGAGCATACCGAGGACAACGTTTGCAGGCCGCGGTTCACGGCAGAAGACCAGCGGGCGACTCTCGTTGGGCTCCAGTTCACTCTGAGGTCTGGCCAGGTGTGATCCCTTGCGGCACAATGTGTCCCCAACACCACTCGAACACTTTGGAGCACCCGAATGGCAACCCGCCGCCAGATTTTCGGCTATTCAGCACTCACCGCCGCCGCCGCGGCCGGACTCGCCACGGTCGGCCCCCGCGCCGCCGCCGCGAACGGGGCCTTCGTCCCCGCCATCGTCATCGGCTCCGGCTACGGCGCCGCCGTCTCGGCCCTGCGCCTCGGCGAGGCCGGCATCGAGACCA
This sequence comes from uncultured Actinomycetota bacterium, assembly GCA_963740955.1. Classification (GTDB taxonomy): domain Bacteria; phylum Actinomycetota; class Actinomycetes; order Mycobacteriales; family Micromonosporaceae; genus Glycomyces. The sequence continues at coordinate 428,903 of CAVUGC010000016.1, read as the reverse complement.
CCGTCCTGGAGATGGGGCGGCTGTGGAACGAACCGGGCGAGGACGGCAAGGTCTTCTGCACCATGACCGCCCCCGACGAGCGCAGCATGTGGTTCAAGCACCGCACCGAGGCGCCCGCTCTCGACCCTGCTGTGGCTCGACGTCGTCAACCGCGACATCGACCCCTACCCGGGCGTCCTCGACCGCGTCAACTTCGACGCCATGTCCGTCTACGTCGGCCGCGGCGTCGGCGGCGGCTCACTCGTCAACGGCGGCATGGCCGTCGTCCCCCGCCGCGACTACTTCGGCGAGATCCTCCCCGGGGTCGACGCGGGCGAGATGTACGACCGCTACTTCCCGCTCGCGCAGGCCGAACTCCACGTCAACACCATCGACCCCGAGTTCTACGCCTCCACCGAGTACTACCGGTTCAGCCGCGTGGCCGCCGCCCAGGCCGAGGCCGCCGGGCTGAAGACCGTCTTCGTCCCCGACGTCTACGACTTCGACTACATGGAGCGCGAAGCGGCTGGCACCGCCACCAAATCGGCCCTGGGCGGCGAGGTCATCTACGGCAACAACCACGGCAAGATGAGCCTCGACAAGACCTACCTGGCCTCGGCGCTGGCGACCGGCAACGTCACCATCGCCTCCCGCCACCAGGTCCGCACCATCGAGCGGGACGCCGACGGGAACTACGTGGTCACCGTCGACCACCGCGACGACGCGGACGCGATCATCGAGACCAAGCGCCTCACCTGCCGCCACCTGTTCCTCGGGGCCGGGAGCCTGGGCACCACCGAACTGCTCCTGCGCGCCCGCGAGACCGGCGCACTGCCCGACCTCGACGAGGCCGTCGGCAACGGCTGGGGCCCCAACGGCAACGTCATGACCGCCCGCGCCAACCACCTGTGGAACCCCACCGGCCTCAAGCAGTCCACGATCCCGGTCATGGGCATCGACGACTGGGACAACCCCGAGGCCCGGGTCTTCGCCGAGCTCGCGCCGCTCCCGGCGGGCATCGAGACCTGGATCAGCCTGTACCTGGCCATCACCGACAACCCCGAGCGCGGGCACTTCAGCTACGACGCCGCCGCGGACGAGGCCGTCCTGAACTGGACGGCCGAGCAGTCAAAGCCGAGCACCGCGGCCGCGAAGTCGCTGTTCGACCGCATCAACAAAGCGCACGGCACGAGCTACCGCTACGACCTGTTCGGCGACGACCGGGCCTTCGCGGACGACTTCTGCTACCACCCGCTCGGCGGGTGCGTCCTCGGCGAGGCCACCGACGCGTACGGGCGCCTCAACGGGTACGACCGGCTCTACGTCACCGACTCCTCGCTCATCCCCGGCTCGATCGGCGTGAACCCGCTGGTCACGATCACGGCGCTGGCCGAGCGGAACCTGGAGGCGATCATCGCCGCCGACATCGCCTGACCGGGGGCCGCCCCGCCTCCGGGCGGGGCGGCCCGAAGCGCGCCGTCAGGGGTTCTTGAACACCCGCTAAGGCTGGTCGCCCGCGTACGGGTCGGTGTCGATGACCTCGCGGGTGATCTCGGCGAGGGCCTCGACCCGGTCGATGCCCTCCTCTTCGGACACCGAACCGCCGGTCATGATCGCCATCTCGATGGGCTGGTCGGTGTCGCCGCCGACGACGCCGATCGAGTTGACCACCCATTCGCCGTCGACCACTTCTCGGACGTCCCAGCCGTTCTTCATCCACACGGTCTCGTCCTCCTCGGCGGCGGCACTGACGCCCCATTGCTGGGATTCGGACAGGCTGCCCATGAGGTCGCGGGACACCGCGACCTGCTCGGCGGTGAGGGTCCCTTCGAAGAGCGCGGTCTCGAGCACGGTCAACTGGTCGTCGGCGGTGGTCAGGGTCTGACCCCAGCGCTCTTCCGGCTCGAACGGCTCGGTGTTCTCGAGCCCGAAATCGATGTGGGCCTGGCGGATCGCGGCGTGCGGATCGTCCCAGCAGCCGAAGAAGATCTCGTTGGTCGCCTCATTGTCGGAGTCGCGGATCATCAGCTCGGCCGCGTCCATGGCCCAGTCGGGGATCTGGTCGACCGTGCCGTATTCGCGCAGCATCATCGTGAGGATCTCGGTCTTGACGATCGAGGCCGACTCGTGCTGCTCATCACCGTTGTAGTCGAGATGGAACTCATCGTCCTCAACGGCGACGGACACATAGAGGTTCTCGTCGGCCAGCTCATCGACATAGTCGGCGATCTCCGCGTCGAGCTGGTCCTGGAGCTCGCTCTCGGCCGCCAAGCGCAGTTCTTCCGGGTCGGGTTCGGGCGAGGTGCTCTCCTGGGCGGGCTCGCCCGTCGCGGTGTCCTCGTCGGAACCGCCGACGCCGACGTCTTCGGCGCCGATGCCGCCGACGTAGATCGTGGCGGCGATGAGCACGACGCCTGCGACGACGGCCACGAGGGGCCAGATGCGGTGGGCCTTGGCATGCTTGGGGGGCACAGCGGGGAACCTGACTGTTGAGCGCGAAAAAGGTGAATACAGTTCAGTGGCACACGCTAGAACAGTGAGATCAGCGGGTTCAAATCGGGGCGAACCGGTGTCGCGTTACATGTGGCGGTGACGCTCCAGCGGGTGAGAACCCCTGTCCCCCAATGAGTTGAGACGCAGGGGACGAGTCAGGCGACAGCCGGCCCGGCGGCGACGATCGCGTCGACGGCGTCGCGTTCGATCACTTCGACGTCACCGTGCTCCATGCGGCAGAAGAACTCCACGTTCCCCTTCGGGCCGGGCAGCGGACTGGCGGCCACCGCGGTGGTGGTCCAGCCGAGTTCTTGGCCCTTCTCGATGACGCCCCACACGGCGTCGGCGCGCTGCGCGGGGTCGCCGACGACGCCGCCGGAGCCGACCTGGCCCTTGCCGACCTCGAACTGCGGCTTGACCATCGGCAGCATCATGCCGCCGGGCTTGGTGCAGGCGGCAAGGGCCGGCAGGACGAGTGCGAGCGAGATGAACGAGAGGTCGCCGACGGTGAGGTCCACCTGGCCGCCGAGCTGCTCGGCGGTGAGGTGGCGAACGTTGGTGCGGTCGTGGATGACCACGCGCTCGTCGGTCTGGAGCTTCCAGGCGAGCTGGCCGTAGCCGACGTCGACGGCGAGGACCTCGGCCGCGCCGCGCCGCAGGAGCACGTCGGTGAAGCCGCCGGTGGAGGCCCCGGCGTCGAGCACGCGCATACCGGCAGGGTCGACCCCGAAGGCGTCGAGGGCGCCGATGAGCTTGTGGGCGCCGCGGGAGACGAAGTCGTCCACGTCGCCCACGAGGCGGATGGAGTCGTCGCCGGTGACGCTCGTGGCGGCCTTGGTGGCGGGGATGCCGCGCAGGTGGATGCGTCCGGCCGCGATGAGTTCGCGGGCGTGCTCGCGGGAGCGGGCGATCTTGCGGCGCACGAGTTCGGCGTCGAGTCGGTAGCGCGTCGGCATGGCGCGGTGGCGGGCTTCCTAGTGAGTGGTTCTTGCGGGCTTCGCGAGCGGTCGGCGCCGTCAGGCGTCGTCGACGTCGCTGAGGATCTCGGCGAGGCGCTGCTGGACGCCTTCGAAGACTTGGACGTGGTCGGTGACGGGCAGGTCGGGCAGCGCTTCGAGCCGCCCGAGGGCCTCTTCGACCTCGATCTCGACGTCCTCGGTGTCGGCGGAGGGCTTCAGGCGGTCGGCCAGGGACCCGGGGCTGGGCGTGTCGGTCATGCGTCCGCTTCCTCGTCGCTGGACCGGTCGGTCGCGGCGGGGGCGGGCGCTTCGGGGGCCGGGCGCTCGGCGAGCTTCTCGGCCACGGTGGTCCGGGATTCGGCTTCGGCGAGGCGGATGCGCAGGTCGCGGATCTGCTCTTCGGCGTGCTCGAGGCGGAGGTTGAGGTCGTCGAGGTCGGCCTGGGTGGCGACGCCGAAGCGGGTGAGGCCCGCGTCGAGTTCGGCGCGGATGAGGCGGCCGATGTCGGAGGCGGTGCGGGTGCCGTGCTCGCGCACCTGCTCAGCGCCGGTCTTGAGGTTCTCGGAGCTGGATCGGAGGTCCTCGCGGACCTTCCCGGCGAAGTCGCGGGCGCGGCGGGCCGGGTCGCCGGCCATGCCGAAGAACGAATCGAAGTAAGCGCGGGCGGAGTCCGTCATGGTGGTTCCACTCCCTCCTGGGTCGGTCCGGTTCGCGGGACGGCGTCCCGGTTCCGGCGAGGTTCGCGAGCCATAATCTGGCTCCGGCGTCAACGGTACTGCCAAGCTACCGTTGACCGGCCCTGACCGCAGGGTCGTACTGGCCGGTAACATACTGACGGGGCGCACCGCCGCGCCCGCGCCGATCGAAAGGGAGGGCCCATGGCCACCATCGACGAATGCCGGACCGCACTCGAGCAGTTCGCTGACAACCTCGCCTCGAACCCGAAGTCGGTGCGGAAGCTGCAGGGCTTCCAGCGCTCGCTCGCGGCCGACATCACCGACCACGGCGTGTCCTTCAACGGGAAGTTCGACCAGGGCAAGCTGATCGGGATCACCGACGGCGACAACCCCGACGCCGAGATCCGCATGATCGTGGCCTCCGACGACCTGCTCAAGCTCGTCGCCGGAGACCTCGACTTCATGAAGGCCTTCACCGGGGGCCAGGTCAAGATCAAGGCGAACATGATGGACCTCATGAAGCTTCGCGGCGTGCTGTAGTGCCGGGCGCCGGCCACGGCATCGGTTCACCTTGGGGCGCTTGAGTTCCATGATGCGCGTAGGGTGCGCGGGCGCGGGCCGTGAGGCCCGTCCCGCGCGGTCACGGCGACACCTGCGAGCCATAAATCGGCCTGGAGCGTTCCAGTAGGTCAAATGCCTCCCGGTCGGACGCAACGGCATTCGGGCCACGTTGTAATCTCTCGGCAGTCGAGCGCTTCGAGCTCAAGAACTTCTCGGGAGGACCGTATGGCCACTGTTGACGAATGCCGCAATGTGCTGGAGAAGATGGCGGGCAAGGTCGCCAAGAAGTCCGGCGAGTTCGCCCTCGAGGACGGCTTCGAACGCACGCTGGCCGTGGAACTCACCGACCTGGGCCAGGCGTTCAGCGCCAAGCTCGCCGGCGGCAAGCTGACCGACCTGCTCGACGGCGACGCCGCCGACGCCGAGGTCCGGATCTCGCTCGCCTCCGACACCCTGATCGCCCTGTCCAAGAAGGAAATCAAGCCTGCCAAGGCGTTCCTGACCGGCAAGATCAAGGTCAAGGCCTCCGTGAAGGACCTCGCCAAGCTGCGCAAGGCCCTCAAGGTCGACTAATTCCGGCGTGCCCGCTGGATCTTGAGGACCTATCCGCCTCAACGCAAACGAAGCCCGGACTGCGGCAGTCCGGGCTTCTCGCTTGCGTCCTTCTAGGCCGACAGGAGCTTCTCTGCGGCCTCGCCGACCGGGATCGGCGGCAGGGTCGGGTCGTAGCCGGTCATATCGGTTGCGGCCCAGCTCAATTCGCACAGGGCCCGCCAGGCGTCGAGTTCGGCGCCCTGGCCGCTGAGGCGGATCTCCTTGCCCTCCAAGGTGGCCGTCCACCCACCGCACTCGATGCGGTCCACCTCGTCGTTCCAGTCGGGCTCGGGGTGGGTCTCGGTCAGCGCCGCGAGGCTCCAACCGAGGTAGGTCGGCCGCTGCTCGGGCGGCAGCGCGAGCGCCTCACGCGGCGAGACCACGCCGGTGAACACCAGCAGTGAGTCGATGCCGGCCCGGTTCGCGCCCTCGATGTCGGAGTCGGGCCGGTCGCCGACCATGACCGCCCGACCGCCCGGCTTGCGCGCCAACGCGGACCGATAGATCCCCGGCTCCGGCTTCCCGGCGACGACGTCGGGTCCGCGGCCGAGCGCCGTGGCGATCGCCCCCGCCAGCGCGCCCGTACCGGGCAGCGGGCCGTCCGGTGTGGGCAGGGTGGCATCGAGGTTCGTCGCGACCCAGACGGCCCCGTTCCGGGCCGCAATGGTCAGGTCGGCGAGGTCCCGCCACGTCACGGTCGGCACCATGCCGTAGCCGATGCCTTGGGCCGCTTTGGGATCCTTCGTCGCCACCAGGCCTTGGGACTCGACGGCGGCGCGCAGCGCCTCCGAACCGGTCACGAGGACGAGGGCGCCTTCGCCGAGGCGCTCGCGCAGGATCTCGGCCACGACTTGGGCCGAGGTGAGCACCTGGGTGTCCTCGGCCGGGATGTCCATGCCGCGCAAGCGCCTCCGCTACGACTTCCGGGCTCCTGGAGGCGTTGTTCGTGACGAATACCGGGTCGCAGTCCAGGCCCGGAAGGGCCGCGATGGTCGCGGCCGCTTCCGGGATCGGCTGGCTGAGCAGGTAGACGACGCCGTCGAGGTCGAGCAGCGCCTGGTCGTAAGCGTCGGCGAGTGCCTCAGGGGCGCCTTTCAGTCGAGTCATCGGACTCCTCAGCGTCGGGGTTCGCTTTGCCCTCGGCCTTCACGTCGCCCTTGACGTCGGCCGCCGGCTCCTCGTCCTCTTCGTCGTCGAGGTCGTCGTCTTCGTCGGCGTCGTCGTCGCCTTCGAAGTCGTCCTCGTCGTCGTCCTGGTCGTCTTCGTCGTCGTACTCGTCGCGTTCGCGATCGTCGTCCGACTCGTCTTCGTCGTCTTCGCCGTCGTCGAGGTCGTCTTCGTCGCCCTCGAAATCGTCGTCTTCGTCTTCGTCGCCCTCGAAATCGTCGTCCTCGTCGTACTCCTCGACCACGATGCCTTCGAGCTCGAGCAGGCGCTCGGCGGCGCCGGTCTCGCCGGTCTCGTCGGCCGCAACGGCCTTCGAGAGCCACTCGCGGGCCTCGCCCTCGAGGCCGTCGGCCAGCAGGCCCTCGGCGTACGCGTAACGCAGGCGCGCCACCCACGGCTCGGTCTTCGGCGAGTTGAGCCCGCCGACCTTGAGCATCGCGGTCGCGGCCTCGCCCATGCCCATGTCGCGGCGGGCGCCGGAGGCGACGATGAGCAGCTCGACCCGGACCTCGGCATCGACGCTCTCGTCGCTGCCGAACTCGCGGTAGAGGTCGATCGCGCGCTCGGGGTGCCCAAGGGCGCGTTCGCAGTCGGCGATGAGCGCCACGTGGTCGTGGGTGCCGCCGAGGCGCTGCGCGGCGCGCAGCTCGTTGACGGCGAGCTGCCACTCCTCCGCGCCGTAGGCGGCCACACCGGTGACCTCGCGGACCACGGCCACGCGGGAGGCCTTGCGGCGGGCGTAGCGGGCCTGCTCGAGGGCGCCTTCGACATCGTCCTCGGCGAGGAGTGCGGCGGCGGCGATGAGCCGGTTGCCGACGGCCTCGGCGAGCTGCTTGTTCAAGCTGCGCAGCCCGGCCTTGGTCTCCTTGTCGAGCTGGTCGAAGCCGTACTCGATGCCTTCGGGAAGGTTCGGGGCCTCGTCGGACTCGCCCATGCGGATCGGGCCTTCGTGCCCGGCCTCGCGCTCTTCGAGCGGACGCAGGTTGTCCTTGCCGCGGCGCTCTTTGCCGTCGCGGCCGAAGCGGTCCTCGTCGCGCTTGCCTTCGAAGCGGCGCGGGCGCTCGTCACGGTCGAAGCGGCGTCCGCCTTCGCGGTCGTCGCGGCGCGGACGGTCGTCGCGCTTCTCGAAATGGCGCGGCCGGTCGCCGTCGCTGCGAGGGCCGCGGTCATCGCGGTTCTCGAAGCGGCGGGGGCGGTCGTCGCCGTCACGGCGCGGCCGGTCATCGCGGTTGCCTTCAAAGCGGCGCGGACGGTCGTCGCCATCGCGGCGCGGCCGGTCATCGCGGTTGCCTTCGAAGCGGCGCGGACGGTCGTCGCCATCGCGGCGCGGCCGGTCATCGCGGTTGCCTTCGAAACGGCGGGGGCCGCGGTCGTCGCCGTCTCGACGGGGACGGTCCTCGTACCGGCGCGGGCCACCGCGGTCGTCACGGTTAAAGCCACCGCCGCGGTTGTCACGGTTGTAGCCACCGCGGTTGTCACCATCGCGGCGCGGGCGATCGTCACGGTTGCCTTCAAAGCGGCGCGGACGGTCGTCGCCATCGCGGCGCGGCCGGTCGTCACGGTTGCCCTCGAAACGGCGGGGGCCGCGGTCGTCGCCGTCCCGACGGGGACGGTCCTCATACCGGCGCGGGCCACCGCGGTCGTCACGGTTGAAACCGCCGCCGCGGTTGTCGCGGTTGTAGCCACCACTGCGGTTGTCGCGGTTGAAACCGCCACTGCGGTTGTCGCCATCGCGACGCGGGCGATCGTCACGGTTGCCTTCGAAGCGGCGCGGACGGTCGTCGCCATCGCGGCGCGGCCGGTCATCGCGGTTGCCCTCGAAACGGCGCGGGCCACCGCGGTCATCGCGGTTAAAGCCACCGCCACGGTTGTCGCGGTTGTAGCCACCACTGCGGTTGTCGCCATCGCGGCGCGGCCGGTCATCCCGGCCGCCTTCGTAGCGGCGCGGACCGCCACGGTCATCGCGGTTGTAGCCACCACTGCGGTTGTCACGGTTAAAACCGCCACCGCGGTTGTCGCCATCGCGGCGCGGACGATCGTCGCGGTTGCCCTCGAAGCGGCGCGGACGGTCGTCGCCGTCGCGGCGCGGCCGGTCATCGCGGTTCTCGAAGCGGCGCGGACGGTCGTCGCCATCGCGGCGCGGCCGGTCATCGCGGTTGCCCTCGTAGCGCCGCGGACGGTCGTCGCGGCCTTCACTGCGGCCGTAGCCGCCCCGGCTGTCTCCGCCACGGCCGTCTTGGCGGTTGTTGCCGCCACGGCCCGAACGGTCGCCGTAGCCGCCGCCCTCGCGACGGCCGTAGCCGCCTCGTCGGTCATCTTCACCCTTGCGGGCGCGGCCGTCTTCAGCCACTCGATTCTCCCCCTCTATTCACCGCGATCAAAACCAATCAAGTGTATGCCTCAGCCGACGACGTCGAAACCGGCGACGGTCTTCTTGCCGCGCCGCATCACTCCGTACCGTCCGTGGAGCAGGTCAGACGGGTCGATAGCGGCCGCCGCGTCGGTGACTCGGACGTTGTTCAGGTAGGCGCCGCCCTCGTTCGCGGCGCGGCGGGCCTCGCCCAGGCTCGCGACCACGCCGGACTCCTTCATCGCCTCGGCGACGGTGACGCCGGGCTTGGTGATCTCGGTCAGGCCGGCCTCCACGAGCGCGGCGCGCAGCGTCGACTCGGGCAGCTCGGCGAGGTCGCCGCGCCCGAACAGGGCCTGCGAGGCCGCGACGACGTGCGCGGTCTCCTCGGCGCCGTGCAGCAGCGTGGTCAGCTCTTCGGCGAGGGCCTTCTGCGCAAGGCGCGCGGCGGGCTTCTCGGCGGTGGCCCGCTCCAGCTCCTCGAGCTCCTCGTGGGACTTGAGCGAGAAGCACTTCAGGTAGCGGATCACGTCGGCGTCGCTGGAGTTGAACCAGAACTGGTAGAACGCGTACGGGCTCGTCATCTCCCCGTCGAGCCAGACCGCACCGCCCTCGGACTTCCCGAACTTCGTGCCGTCGGCCTTGGTCACGAGCGGACTCACGAACGCGTGCACGTGCTCGCCCGAGCGGCGGCGAATGAAGTCGACCCCGGCAGTGATGTTGCCCCACTGGTCCGACCCTCCGAACTGGAGGGTACAGCCGTGGCGGCGGTGGAGCTCGTAGAAGTCGTTCGACTGCAGCAGTTGGTAGGAGAACTCAGTGAAGGAGATGCCCGATTCGAGGCGGCTCTTCACCACATCGCGGGCGAGCATCTTCGAGACCGGGAAGTGCTTGCCGACATCGCGGAGGAATTCCACGACGCCCATCTCGCTCGTCCAATCCAAGTTGTTGACCGGGATCGCGCCGTTCTCACCGTCGTAAGTGACGAACGGCGACACCTGCGCTCGGAGTTTCTCGACCCACCCGGCGACGACCTCCGGCGGGTTCATGACGCGCTCGCCGACATCCCTTGGGTCGCCGATCTGGCCGGTCGCGCCGCCGACGAGCAGCAGCGGCCGCAACCCGGCCCGCTGGAGGCGGCGGGCGGTGATCAGCTGCATGAGATGGCCGACGTGCAGGCTCGGGGCTGTCGGGTCGAAGCCGATATAGAACGTCACCTGGCCCGCGTCGATGTGCTCGCGGAGCGAGTCGATGCCGGTGGAGTCCTGGATGAGGCCGCGCCATGCGAGATCGTCGAGAATATGCACGAGCCCATTGTGCCTTAGCGCCCGAAACGCTTTTCGCGCTGCGCGACGGGGCGTGACCTGGGCCGTCAGGCCTCGGCGGGCCGCCCGGTCTCGCCGAGGGCGAGGGCGACCTCGATGTGAACCCGCAGCTCAAGGGAGGCGTTGGTCTTCGCGGCCTGCTTGGTCGGGCCCTTGCCTTCGGCGGCCACGCGCTCCCCCGAGCCCTGCATCCAGCCTTCGGCCCGGCAGGTGAAAGTCCGCTCGTGTGAGGGACCGTCGACTTCGAAGTCCCAGGTCAGCAGTTTGACCATGCCGCGCGCGGCGTAGATCTGGACCGCTTCGGCGGGGTTGACCGAGGCGTCCACGAGGAGCTTCTTCGGGCCTTCGGTGCGCGGCTTCACCGTCGCGTCGGCGGAGAGGTCCGGCAGGCCGGCGAGGGCGGCCACGAGCGCCAGCGCGGCCTGGGTCCTCGCTTCTTTCTTGTTGCGCTGCAGGCGCTTGGGAGATTCGACCTGCTCGCCGTTGTAGTGGATGGCGACCTGGGCGGAGAACAGCGGGCCCTCGTAGCCGGGGGCGTCCTCGACGGTCCACAGCACGTTCGTCTCGTTGCTGACCGGGCCGCCGAGGCGGTCCTGGAGGTAGACGTTGACGATCGACTGGGCCTGCTGGGGTTCTCGGGCGAGGATCAGGTTCATCCGTTCGCGCAGCGGCTCGAACGCGCCGCGTCCGTACAGGTAGACCGAGGCGAACTCGCGCAGTTGCAGTTCGCGGGCGTCGAGGCGGCGGGCGGTGTCCTCGACGAGGCCTGCGGGGGTCTCGCCGCGTTCGACCGCGAATTGGAGGACGCGCGAGAACTGCTTGTAGGGCAGGGCGGCGAAGTCGGCGGACTCGGCGTGCCTCGCGGTCTGCTCGTGGGCCTTCTGCTTGAAGTACTCGGCCTTGGCGCGGCGCTCCTCCTCGACGCGCTCGTTGACGTGCGCGGCGACCGCGGTCAGCTCTTCGAACGGGTGAGGGCTGGGCCGGCCGAGGGCGGCGGCGAGGAGGATCCGCTGGGTGACGAGGTCGGGGTAGCGGCGGATGGGGCTGGTGGCGTGTGTGTAGACGGGCAGTTGGAGGCCGTGGTGGCCGTGGACGGTAGGGCCGTAGGTGGCGGCGCGGGCGACCATGCGCATGCGGCTGCGGAGCATCTCGAAGGCGTTGCCGTCGCCGGCGGCGGCGATCGAGTCGAGTTCGTCGCGCAGTTCGGCCGGGTCGCCGGCGACGGCGGCGAGGCGGTGGTTGCGGAACAGGATCGGCAGGTCCTCGCGGACGGCCCACGCGGCGATCTGCGCGTTGGCGGCGATCATGAACTCCTGCACGATGATGTAGCCGGAGTTGCGTTCGGCGCTGTCGAGGCGCACGAGCTGGCCTTCTTCGTTGGTGGCGAAGCCGCTGAGGAGGTCGTAGAAGGCGAGGGCGCCCGCGTTGCGGCGGGCGGCGAGCATGGTCTGGGCGAAGCGCAGGGCGAGCGCGAGGGTGCCGTGGAGGGGATGGGCGGGGTCGCCCGCGGCGTCGGCGGCCTCGCCGTGGGACATCGCCCAGGAGCGGGTGAGGCGGCCGGGGCCGAGGTCGGCGGTGAGCACGTGCCCGGCGTGGTCGAGTCGCAGGTGGATGGCGAAGGTGTCGTTCTCGCGGTCGGGTTCGAGGGAGGCGGCCGCGACGATCGGGGCCGGGAGCATGTGCTTGGTGTAGTCGGCGCGGTAGCGGGTGTGGACCCGGTCGTGGGCTTCGGTGTCGGCGCGGCCGCCGGTCGGGACGTGGTCGGCGACGCGGGCGATGTGGACCCAGACGTCGAAGCCGTCGCCGTCGGATTCGATCCAGATGGCGTCGTCGCGGTCGACGGTGGTCGCCGCGTCGATCATGATCCCGGTCTCGGCTGGATTGTGGTCGGCCAACTGCCCTCCTTCGAAGTCCGACCGCAATGGTAACCGCAGACACACGCTGAGGGATCGGACGCCGCGGGGCCGGTTGTCCACATGGTGAACCGCCGGCCCCGCTCGCGCTCGGAATTGCCGTTGCCGGGGAACGCCTGTCGTTGGCGAACCCCGTCCGTCAGGGACGCAGGTCCCAGGTCTCCAGGCGCCCGCACATGCCCCACTTGCCGGCCGCGTCGCCCGCGTCGGCGACGTGGGCGTCGCACAGGTGGGTCGGGTCGGCCTGCGCGAGGGCGTCCAGGTGGGCGCCGGTCGCGTCGGCCTGGGCTTTGGGGCCGTCGGCCCAGAGCCTGCGCCAGGTGTCGGTGCGGGACGAGACGAGCTGGGCCGCCCTGTCCCACAGGGGTTTCATGGCCGCGGGGCCTTCGGCCTCGACGCGTGCGCGCAGGGCGAGGTAGCCCTCGACCGCGAGGTCCCGGCGGGTCCGGGCGGCGTCGCCGCGCTCGGGCTCGGTCAGGTCCGGCGCGGCCGGCGCGCTCGCGGCGGCGGCGTAGGCCTCGGGGTCGGCGAGGGTCGCCTCCGGGAAGGTGAACACGGCGTCCCCGGCTTCGGGGATGCCGGCGTTCTGCATGACCACCACGAGCTGGAGGTCGCCGGAGCCGTTGATGAGGCGGTGGACCGTCCCGGGGGTGAACCACAGGACGGTCCCGCGCGCGAGGTCGTGGCGCTCGTAGCCGTTCCCCGAGAGCGTCTCGACCGCTCCGGTGCCGCCGGTGACCACATAGCCTTCGGTGGAGGCGGTGTGCAGGTGCGGGCTGCCGCCCGCCTGGCCGTCCACAGTGGGCCAGTCGTAGACGGTGACGAGGGAGACGGCCGTGCCGCCGGGGAAGCCGCCCATCGCTAGCCCAGCCGGGCCAGTTCGGCGGCGGCGAGCTCGGCGGCCTTGGCGGCGCCCTCGATCCCGGTGTCGCCGTTGCAGATCGCCGACGGCGTGGCGCAGGGTCACGGTGTCGCCGGGGGCCATCGGCAGCTCGGTGTCGAAGAACGGCGCGGGGCAGACCGCGGCGAACGGGGTCGATGCGGACGAACCACTTGACGGGCGCGCCGGGGTTCTCCGGGTGGTCGGTGAAGACCAGGGTGGAGGCGGCGTCGACGGAGTCGTGCGCGCCGCGGAAGGCCATCCAGTCCCCGCGCACGCCCATCAGCTCGTCGCCGCCCTCGCCGTCGGCGGTGTAGACGCGGCCCTCGGTGAAGGATCGCGGTCCGCGCCAGAAGAAGCCGCCGTAGCCGGCGTTCTCGCGGCCCTCGGTGGTGGGGCTGCCCATGACGACCGTGTCCTGCGTGTCGTTGGTGAACGCGGTCGAGAAGGAGAGCACCCACTGGTCGTCGGAGAGGACCGTGACGGTGAAGGCGCGCTGCTCGGAGAAGAAGTGGCGCCCGTCCTCGGTGATCCAGTCGAGGCGCTCGACGGCCTTGACGCCGTTCTCGTCCGAGGTGAGCTCGGTGAACTCCTGGTGCACCATGGCGCCGTCGTTCTTCTCGTCCACATAGCCCTGGTCGCGGCGGAAGGTGCGCCCGCCCCAGAAGTTCTCGGGGCCGGCGTTCGGCAGCGAGAGCGCGATGCCCTTGTGCCACACGTGGTCGTGCGGCCGGTAGAGGCTCACCTGGTGGCCGGCGAGGTCGTGCAGGGGCTCGAAGTACGGGCGCGGGGACTCGAACTGGTCGTTGTCGGGTCGGTAGACGTAGCGCAGGATCTGCAGGTCGCCCTTGGTGATCGAGAGGGCGGTGCCGTCGTCGGCGAGGCTCAGCGTCATCGGTGTTCTCTCCATCTCTGGTTTCAGGTCGTCACTTGCGGTCGGGCCAGGGGGCGCCGGTGCCGTCCATGCGCTGGTAGAACGGCGAGGTCGGGTCGATGTCCCCGGCGCGGACGCGCTTGCCGGTGAAGGCGGAGGCGTAGATCGCGGCGAGGAGTTCCAGGGTGCGGCGGGCGTCCTCGATCGTGACCGGCGGGGCGCCCTTGCCGTCGAGGGCGTCGGCGATGCGGGCGAACTGCACGTCGTGGCCCGAGCACTGGCCGCGCGGTGCGCCGGCCCAGGCCAGGTCGACCTCTTCGGCCGCCGAGGCGATCGGGTGGACGCTCCAGTTGTCGTCGCCGTAGCCGTAGAGGTGGTCGAGCTCGACGGTGGCGTTGTCGAAGTCGAGGCGGATCTGGGAGACCTCGCGCGGGCTGAGCAGCGAGTTCGTGATGACCACGGAGGCACCGGATTCGAGGGTGACGATCGCGTGCGAGACGTCCTCGGTGTTGGTGACGCGGCGGTGGCGGTGCGCGGTGGCGACCACTTCGGACCAGGGGCCGACGATCGACAGGAGCGTGTCGATCTGGTGGATGCCGTGGCCCATGGTGGGGCCGCCGCCCTCGGTCTCCCAGCGCCCGCGCCATTCGACCGCGAAGTACTCCTCGGGCCGGTACCAGAGCGTGTCGCACTTGGCGACGGCGAGGCGGCCGAGGACCCCGGAGGCGATCATGTGCGCACGCGTTCGGCTGCGGACCCGAAGCGGTGCTGCGAGATGAGCGCGAAGTCGCCCTTCGGAGGCGGCCGCAGCGGCGGCGATCCGGTCGAACTCGGCCAGGCTCAGCGCCGGGGGCTTCTCGCAGACGACGCCGACGCCGGCTTCGAGGGCGGCGATCGCGCCGGGCGCGTGGGCCACCGGCGGCGTGCAGAGGTCGACGAGGTCGAGCGTCTCGGCGGCGAGCAGTTCCTCGATCGACGCGTAGCCGTTGGCGACGCCGAACTTCTCCTTGAACGCGTCGAGGCGGGCGGTGTCGGGGTCGACGGCCGCGACGAGCTCGATGCGGCCCGCGCAGTGTTCACGCAGCTGTTCGGCGTGGAGATGGGCGATGCCGCCGGTGCCGACGACAGCGAGGCGGTAGGGGGAGGACACGGTGGACTCCTTTGTCACGGGGAAGATATGTAAACGTTTTCCAGCGTCATGGGCAATATTAGCCGACAACAGTCTTGGCAGTGACCTGGGTCGCCAAAGCGCGCGTTCCGGACTCGAGTCGGCGGGTCCCGGTCACCTCGACCCGGACCGCGGCCGCGGTGTCGGCCGCCGAGCGGCCCAGACGCAGCTCGATCGTCCCGGCCTCGACGACCCATTCGCCGTCGACGCCCACGAACGCGGCCAGGTCGACCGGCATGGCGAAGCGGGCCTCGCGGGCCTCGCCGGGGGCCAGCGTCGAGCCGGGCGAAGCCGACCAGGCGCTGTACGGGGCGGACCGCGGTGGCGACCGGGTCGTGGAGGTACAGCTGCACGACCTCGGCGCCCGGCCGGTCACCGGTGTTGCGCACGCGCACGGCGACCTCGACGGTCCCTTCGGGTCCGACCTCGGGCCCGGAGAGGAGTTCCGGTGCGTCCCAAGTGAACTCGGTGTACGACAGGCCGTGGCCGAAGACGTAGCGGGCCGTGGGGTCGACGGAGGAGACCGAGGAGCGCCGGGCCAGTTCGGGGGCGAGATACGTGGCGGGCGGGGAGTCGGGGCGCGCCGGCACGCCCACGGGCAGGCGGCCCTCGGGTTCGGCGGCACCGGTGAGCACCGCGCTGACCGCGCCCGCGCCCTCTTGGCCGGGCAGGAAGGCCTGCACGATCGCGGCGGCCCGATCGGGGGCCGACCCGAGCGCGTACGGGCGCCCGGAGATCACCACGACGACGGTGGGCGTGCCCGAGTCGAGGACCGCTTCGAGCAGCTCCGACTGGCGGCCCGGCAGCGCGTGGGAAGGCGCGTCGCAGCCTTCGCCGGAGGTGCCGCGGCCGAACAGGCCCGAGCGGTCGCCGACGGCGACGATCGCGAGGTCCGCCGCGGCGGCGGCGTTCGCGGCGGCGGCGATCTCGGTGTCCGTGGCGTCGAGGACGCCGCCGCCGGCCACGTGGTCGATCGCCGTCCCCTGCAGGTCGACCGCGAGCCGCTCGGCGAGCGTCGCGATCGCGACGCCCATGTCGACGTGCGGGTACGGGTCGTCGGAGTCGATGCACGGCGGCATCGTTGCGGCCGTGGTGGTTCGGGAAGGCGTAGCAGCCGAGCATGACGGCCTTGTCGTCGGCGACGGGCCCGACGAGCGCGATCCGGCCGAGCGCGGGCGCGAGCGGGAGCGTGCCGTCGTTCGCGAGCAGCACGATCGACTTGCGGGCCACGTCGGCCGCGAGCGCGCGGGCTTCGGGCGGGTCGAGGTCGATCACCGCGGCGGGCTCGGGCAGCTCCTCGAGCAGCCCCAGCCGGATCTTCTGTGTGAGCACGCGTTCGACGGCGCGGTCGATCGCGTCCTCCTCGATCCGCCCGGCGGCGACGGCGGCCCGCAGCGGCTCGTCGAAGCAGTCCACATTCGGCAGTTCGACGTCCACGCCGCCGGCGAGGGCCAGCGCGGCCGCCTCGGAGCGGTCGGCGGCGACGCCGTGGAGCGAGTTGAGGAAGTTGACGCCGAAGTAGTCGGAGACGACGGTGCCCTCGAAGCCCCATTCGTCGCGCAGCACGCTCTGGAGGAGCTGCGGGTTGGCGTGGGAGGCGACGCCGTCGTTGGCGGCGTACGAGGGCATCACGGATCCGGCGCGGCCGATCCGCACGGCCATCTCGAAGGGGGTCAGGTAGGTCTCGGCGAACTGCCTGGGGCCGATGAAGACCGGGCCGAAGTTGCGGGCGGCGTGGGAGGCGGAGTAGCCGGCGAAGTGCTTGAGGGTGGCGATGATCCCGGAGTCCTGGAGGCCCGAGACGTAGGCGGTGGCGAGGGTGCCGGTGAGGTAGGGGTCCTCGCCCATGGTCTCTTCGGTTCGGCCCCAACGGGAGTCGGCGACGACGTCGAGGACGGGGGCGAGGCCCTGGTGGACGCCGACGCTGCGCATCGAGACGCCGATCTGGCGGGCCATGGCGCCGACGATCTCGGGGTCGAAGGTCGCGCCCCAGGCGAGAGCGGTCGGGAAGATGGTGGCGCCGTGGGCCATGAAGCCGGTGAGGCATTCCTCGTGGGCCAGGGCGGCGATGCCGAAGCGGCTGGAGGCGCGGATGCTGGCGCTGGCGGGCGGCGAGGTTCGCGGCGCCTTCGGCGGCGGGCACGGGGGCCGAGCCGAAGGGCCGGGTCAGTTGGCCGAGCCCGTGGGCGATGGCGTCTCCTTCACGGGACGCCGCCGGCCTGCCCGCTCTGGTGCGGGGCCATGTCCCCCGCGTCGGCGTCGACGCCGAGCCAGAGACTGTACAGCTGCGCGCATTTCTCCTCGAGCGTCATTCGCTTGACCAGACCGGCGGCCCGTTCGGCCGCATCCGCGGGGGTGTCGGTGTCCATGCTGCTCCACTCAACCGGCCCCGAAGCGCTCGGAGCGCCGGTTCCGGGGCCGATAGTTTCTGAAACTTTTCTGATCGTTTTCGATGCAGGTTTGCACACCATAACATTGATGGCGGCCTACTTCTAGCGTCAATCGGATCGTGGGATGCGTTTGCCCAGGACCTCGAATCGGGCCGAAATCTCGAAAGTTTCGGACGGAATCCGGGAGCCCGGATCCGCCGCTATAGGATGTCGGCACTACCGTTGGGAATGAACGACCAGGAGGACCCTTGAGCGAAGCCGAACACGGGCGCATCACGATCCGCGCCATCGCCGACGAGGCGGGCGTCAGTGTGCCCACGGTCTCGCGCGTCATCAACGGCCGCTCGGACGTCGCCCCCGAGACGCGCAAACGCGTCGAGGAGCTGCTGAACGAGCGCGGCTACCAGCGTCGCCGCTCCACGCGCGCGCCGAGCCGGGCACGCCTGGTCGACCTGGTCTTCAACGAGCTCGACAGCCCGTGGGCCGTGGAGATCATCCGCGGCGTCGAGGACGCCGCGCACGCCGGCGGCGTGGGCACCGTCGTCTCGGCGGTCCACCGCCGCAGGGCGTCGACCGAGCAGTGGCTGGACAACCTGCGCACGCGCGCCTCGGACGGCGTGATCCTGGTGGTCTCGCAGCTGGCGTCCCCGATCCTGGAGCAGCTGCGCCACCTCGGCGTCCCCATGGTGGTGCTCGACCCTTCGGGCGGCCCCACGATGGACGCCCCGGCGATCGGCGCGACCAACTGGGCGGGCGGCCTGGCCGCGACCGAGCACCTGATCTCCTTGGGGCACCGGCGCATCGGCTTCATCCACGGGCCCAAGCAGGTCTTGTGCTCGCGCGCGCGGTTCGACGGCTACCGGGCCGCCCTCGACGCGGCCGACCTCCCGTACGACCCCACGCTGGTCTACGACGGCGACTTCTACCACCAGTCGGGCTTCGACGCGGCGGTGTCGCTGCTGCGGCTCGCCGAGCCCCCCACCGCGATCTTCGCGTCCTCGGACCAGATGGCGTTCGGCGCCTACGAGGCGATCCGCCAAGCGGGCCTGCGCATCCCCGAGCAGGTGAGCGTGGTCGGCTTCGACGACCTCCCCGAGTCCCGCTGGACCAGCCCGCCGCTGACGACGGTGCGCCAGCCGCTCGCCGAGATGGGCGCCCTCGCGGCCAGGACCGTCCTGGAGATGGCCGCGGGCAACGAGATCGACTCTCCCAGACTCGAACTCGCCACCGAGCTCGTCGTCCGGGAATCGACCGCGAAGCTCACGCACTAGTTCACCGGAAGGTCCCGGCGCCATCAGGCGCCGGGGATGCCGCCGTTCTCGAGGGGCACCGGCGCGGCCTCGACCTCGGTCACCTGGCCCACGTTCACTTGGTAGGTCGTGCCCACGTAGTCCTGGACGCCGCCGCTGACGGCGGCGATGCCGACCGTCTGGTATCCGGCGTGGTTGTCGTCGCTGTAGCTGAGCGGCACGATGCCGTTGCCGAGCAGCCTGCCCGATTCGACCGCGGCGATGAGCGACTCGCGCGTGGGATCGTCGCCCGCGGCGGCGAGGGCTTCGGCGAACAGGTATCCGGCGCTCATCCCGAACACGGTGTTGGCGGTGAACGGCGCGCCGTCGTTGTACTCGTCGTTGATCTGCCTGAACAGGGCGACCCATTCGCTGTCGGGGCTGAAGGGCAGGTAGTTGACGCTGACCATGCCTTCGAGGAGGGCCGGGCCGGTGTCCTCGCCGAGGTACTGGACCAGCGTCGGGTAGTCGGCGCCGGAGGACGAGACGTACCACTGCGGCGACCAGCCGAGCTGCGCGGCCGTGCCGATGGCCATCGCGGTGAAGCCGTTGATGGTGCCGAGGATGTTGACCTCGCAGCCGGCCTCCATGAGCCTGGCGATGGGCTCGGTGATGTCCTCGGTCGCCGTGGAGGCCGAGTAGAGCTGGATCTCGGTGATCTCGTTGCCGCCCACCACGATTTCGACGCCTTCGAGGATGCCCTCGCCGTAGTCGTCGTCCTGCCCGAGCACGCAGATCTTCGCCTCCGGCCGCCGGCTCACCGCGTACTGGGCCAGCGCGGCGCCCTCGGTCACGTATTCGGCGTTGAAGCCGAAGGTGTTGGGGTAGACGTCGGGCTGGTTCCAGACGCGCGAGCCCGAGGAGATGAACAGGTCGGGCACGCCCTCCTCGTCCACGTAGTCGAGCACCGAGGAGTGGGTGGGGGTGCCGAGGCCGTTGACGATGGCGAAGACCTCGTCCCGGGTGACCAGTTCGGACACCGCCGCCTGGGTGTCGACCGGGTCGTAGCCGTCGTCTTTGACGAGGTACTCGATGGTGCGCCCGTTGATGCCCCCGTTGGCGTTGACGTACGCGAAGTAGGCCGAGGTGGCGGCCGAGACGTCCGCGTATCCGGCCGCCGCCGGTCCGGTCAGCGGCTGGTGGGTGCCGATCGTCACCGTCGTGTCGGTGACGCCGGGCGTGCCCTCCTCGCCGGGTTCCGTGCAGGCGACGAGCGCGATCGACGCCGCCGCGGCCAGGGCCGCGACGGCCGACATTGTTGCGGGGGTGCGCATTCCGATCACCTCTGTGTGTTCTCGCGACCGAGGGTGCGCGTACTGGCGAGTACGCGCGGTGGTGAAGCGAAATAGTACGCACATCCGGTGACGCGTGGGGTCCCCGCCCACCTGGCCGTCTACAAAAATTCCATCGAGAATCTGCCGATATGTCGGACACGGACAGGGCCGCCCTATCGGACGGCCCCTTCGCGCTTCGTCGTTCAGTTCTGGAGGGGCGTCGGCGATTCGGTCAGGCGTTCGGCGCCACGTCGGTGCCCGCGCCGCGTTTGCGAGGCTTGACCGCCTCGCGGACCGCCTCGGGGGCCGCTTCCAGGCCGAGCGGCACGAGGCCGGCGTCGGCGATGAGCGCCAGGTCGTCCTTCGCGGCCTGGCCCTCGCTGGTCAGGTAGTCCCCCAGGAAGATCGAGTTCACGATCTGGAGCGCCAGGGCCTGCATCTGCCGCAAGTGGACTTCGCGCCCGGCCGCGAGCCGCACCTCGGCGGCCGGGTTCGCCAGGCGCACCATCGCCAGGATGCGCAGGCACCGGCGCGGATCGAGCTCCCAAGTGTCCTCGAGGGGCGTGCCGTCGAAGGGCAGCAGGAAGTTCACCGGGATCGAGTCCACGTCGAGTCCTCTGAGGCCCAATGCGACCGACACGAGGTCGGCGTCCGACTCCCCCATGCCGGCGATGAGGCCCGAGCACGGCGACAGGCCCGCGCCGTGCGCGGCGTTCACCGTGTCCACCCTGTCCCTGAAGGTGTGCGTCGAGCAGATCTCGGCGTACGAGTCCTCCGAGGTGTTCAGGTTGTGGTTGTAGGCGTCCGCACCGAGGTCGGCGAGCCGCTCGGCCTGGCCGTCCTTGAGCAGGCCCAGGCACGCGCACACCTCGACGCCCGGCGCGGCGTTCTTCACCGCGGCGATCGTCTTGCCGACCCGCTCCACGTCCATATCGGTCGGACCGCGCCCGCTCGCGACCAGGCACACCCGCGAGGCCCCGCCCGCGACCCCGGCCGCAGCCTGCTCGGCGGCCTGGTCCGGGCTCAGCCACGTGTACTTCAGGACGTCGGCCTTCGAGCCGAGGCGCTGCGAGCAGTAGTTGCAGTCCTCGGGGCACAGTCCGCTCTTGAGGTTCACCAGGTAGTTGAGTTTGACGGTGTTCCCGAAGTGGCGGAAGCGAAGGCGGGCGGCGGCGGCCACCACGTCCATGAGCTCGGCGTCCGCGCTCGCCAGCACCGCCTCGAGGTCGGCGGCGTCCGGGGCCGCCCCCGCGTCGGCGGCGTCGGACAGGCGGCTGAGGGCTTCATGCACTGCTGTCATGGCAAAAATCTTGCCACAGCGCGGTGCGCGGAACCTTTCGCATGGTTCAGGGCGATTGGGCGAAATAGTCCCCCGACTTCACACTCGGACCGCAGCGTCGCGATCTGCATACACTTGCTACAGTGGGTGGTCGGTGCTGCGAAGAACGCGGCGGGATGGTGGAGATCCCCCCTGCTCGCGTTTCATACGACGAACCGCTCGAACCATCCGGAGAGAATCAAACCGTGCCGATCGCACCTGGACAACCGGCGTTGATCGCCGTCGCAGTCGCGACCCTCTGGGCCCAGCCTTCGGCCCCAGGGCCGGAGGACCGACTCGCACTGGGCGTGCCGTCCGCCATCCGCGAATGGGTCGCCCGGCTCACCAACGACATCCGCGCCAACGGCCTCAAGGGCCGCGTGCGCACCCAATGCCTCCTCGGCACCCGTGTCGAGGTCCTTCAAGTCGCGAACGGCTGGGCCGAGGTCGTCTGCCCGCAGCAGGAGACCTCCGGCTGGGTGCCGCTCGACCAGCTCGTGCGCCCCGCCGAGGGCGACGCGGACGGCGTCGAGCACTTCGTCAGCGCCACCGCCACCGCCGTGCGCGAGGAGCCGGGCGGCGACGTCGCCATTCCCGGCGTCACGCTGGGAACGCGCCTGCGGGTCGTGGGCGCGGCCTACCGCGGCTGGGTCCCCGTGGCCCTGCCCGGGCCGCGGCAGCCCGGCTGGGTGCCCCAGAGGGACCTCTCCAACGAACCCGCCGCAACATCGCCTTCGACGGGGATGATCGCCGCCGGGCTCGACGCCGTGAAGCTCGCTCAGCAGCTGCTGGAGATCCCGTACCTGCACGGCGGCGTCAGCGCCTACGGCATCGACGCCCCCGGCCTGGTCTGGATCGTCTACCGCCAAATCGGGATCGACGTGCCGCGCTTCAACGAGGCGCTCATCAAGGCCGGCGAGTCGGTCGAGTTCGACAACCTTCACCCGGGCGACCTGGTGTTCATCGAGCACGGCGGGGATGCGAAGACCCCGGCGATCATGGCCGAGCGCAGCCAGACGGACCTGCCGGAGGTCATCTTCTCCTCCCCCGTCTACGGCAAGGTCGTGGTCGAGTCCCTCAAGGACTCCGAGCTTTCCCAGGTCACCGCCTGCCGCCGCCTGCCCGTCCGGGCCTGAGACCCAGAACGAAACGGCCCGCCGTCCCCTTTCGGGGGGCGGCGGGCCGTTCTGGTACTCGGTGGTTACTTCTCGGCGACGGCGACGGGGGGAGCGGCGGTGGGCTGCTCCTCCGAGACCTCCGCGAAGAGCTCCTTCCAGGTCTTGCCCTGGCGGCGCAGGATGATGCCGTTGGCGAGCACGACCGAGGCGAGCACGCCCGCGATGATGCCCAGCGAGAGCAGGGTCGGGATGTGCGGGAGCCACTCGATGTGCTGGCCGCCGTTGATGAACGGCAGGTTGTTCTCGACGAGGCCCTCGATGATGAGCTTGACGCCGATCCAGCCGAGGATCACGGCCAGGCCCAGGTGGAGGAACTTGAGCGACTTGAGCATCGCGGCCAGCAGGAAGTACAGCTGCCGCAGGCCCATGAGCGCGAAGATCGTCGCGGTGAAGACCAGGTACGGCTCCTGGGTCAGCCCAAAGATCGCCGGGATCGAGTCGAGCGCGAACAGGATGTCCGTGGACCCGATGGCGAGCATCGCCAGCAGCAGGGGCGTCACGAACTTCGTGCCGTCGATGCGGGTGATGAGCTTGCTGCCGTGGTAGTCGGAGCTGACGCGCATCTTCGACTCGGCGAACTTCATCAGGCCGTTCGGCGGGTACTCCTCATCGTCGTCGTCGTTCTGACGAAGCTGGCCGATCGCGGTCCAGATGAGGATCGCACCGAAGATGAGGAAGACCCAGCTGAAGCGCTCGATGAGCACCGAACCGAGCGCGATGAATCCGCCGCGAAGGACGATCGAGAGCACGATGCCCACGAGCAGCACGCGCGACTGGAGCACGTCCGGGACCCGGAAGGCCTGGATGATGAGCAGGAAGACGAAGAGGTTGTCGACCGAGAGCGCCAGCTCGGTCAGGTAGCCGGCGTAGAACTCCCCGCCGTAGGTCGCGCCCTGGGTGGCGAAGATGAGCACGCCGAAGAGCAGCGCCGCACCGATGTAAACGCCGGCCCATGTGGCCGACTCCTTCGTGGAAAGTTTGTGCGGATTGCGGGCCGCCATCACGAGGTCGAATACGACCACTGAGGCGAGCACGGCCATCGTCAGCACCCAAGCCCAGGCCGGGAGGTCCAATGTGTTGCCTTCCTTTGTCTTCGGAGGGTCACATGGTCTCTCCCGGTCCTTGCGGACCAGCGCCACCGGGGACCGATCGCGGTCCCGTGCATTGACGACGACGCTAACAGCGGCTCGCGCTGCGGGATACTCCCCACATACCTGATTCTGAACAGACGGGACTATTCTGCCTGCCAGAACCCGACTTGTACACAGTCAGATTTGTGACTTCACTCTCGACACTACGCCAGGTGGTGCCGGTGTTGCTGAAGCTATGGGAAGCTCCGCTCATGGTTCTGGAAGTCGCTGAAATCAAGATCACCCCCGGCCAGGAAAACGCCTTCAAGGAGGCGTACCTCGCCGCCCGCGAACTGGTGCGGGTCTCCCCCGGACTCCGCTCGATGCGCATGACGCAGGGCGTCGAGTCCCCGACCCGCTTCGTGCTCCTCATCGAATGGGACTCGGTCGAGGCCCACGATCAGGGATTCCGCGAGACCGACCGGTTCCCCAAGTGGCGCGAGGCCATCGGCCCGTTCTTCGCCGAGCCCCCGTTCGTCGAGCACGTCGTCGACATCGACTAGCGGCGGAAGGTCCGGCCAACCCGGGCCGGACCCTAGGGGGTGTTCAAGAACCCCTAGGGGCTAGCTCGCCTGGTCGATCTCCCTCAGTTCCCGCTTGAGGTCGGTGATCTCGTCGCGGTAGGCCGCGGCCAGTTCGAAGCGCAGTTCCCTTGCGGCGGCGAGCATCTGCTCGTTGCGATCGTCGATCTGCTTGAGGATCTCCGAGCGGACCTTGCCGGCGCCCTTCTCCTGCTTGCCCTTCGGCAGCGTCGCCCACGGGTCTTCCTTGACGAGCTTCGCGGTCTCGGCCGCCGAGTCGTACAGGTCCTCCATGATGTCGCCGATGCGCTTGCGCAGCGGCTGCGGGTCGATCCCGTGCTCGAGGTTGTACGCGACCTGCTTCTCGCGGCGCCGGTCCGTCTCCTCCAGCGCGGCCTTCATCGAGTCGGTCAGGTTGTCCGCGTACATGAGCACGGTGCCCGAGACGTTTCGGGCCGCACGCCCGATCGTCTGGATCAGCGAGGTCGCCGAGCGCAGGAACCCCTCCTTGTCGGCGTCGAGGATCGCCACCAGCGACACCTCGGGCAGGTCGAGGCCTTCACGGAGCAGGTTGATGCCGACGAGCACGTCGTAGTCGCCGCGCCGCAGTTCCCCGAGCAACTCGACCCGGCGGAGCGTCTCGACCTCGGAGTGCAGATACCGCACCCGAATGCCGTTGTCCATAAAGTAGTCCGTGAGGTCTTCGGCCATCTTCTTCGTCAAGGTGGTGACGAGGACCCGCTCGTTCTTCTTCGCCCGCTCGTTGATCTCGTACATGAGGTCGTCGATCTGGCCCTTGGTCGGCCGGACCTCCACATGCGGGTCGACCAGGCCCGTGGGGCGGATCACCTGCTCCACGAACTCGCCGTTCACCTGCTCCATCTCCCACTTGCCCGGGGTGGCCGAGAGGTACACGCTCTGGCCCACGCGCTCGCGGAACTCGTCGAATCGCAGCGGCCGGTTGTCCAGCGCGCTGGGAGCCGGAAGCCGTAGCTCCACGAGGTTGCGCTTGCGCGAGGCGTCGCCCTCGGACATCGCGCCGATCTGCGGGATGGTCTGGTGCGACTCGTCGAGGATCGGTGATGAAGTCCGAAGGGAAGTAGTCGAGCAGGGTGTGCGGCGGGGTGCCCGCCGGCGCGGCCGTCGATGTGCCGCGAGTAGTTCTCGATGCCGTTGCAGGTGCCGATCTGCTTCATGTTCTCCAGGTCGAACACGGTGCGCATCCGCAGCCGCTGGGCCTCCAGGAGCTTCCCCTGCGACTCCAGCTCGTTGAGGCGCTCCTCAAGCTCCACCTCGATGTCGCCGATCGCGCGGGTCATGCGCTCGTTGCCGGTGGCGTAGTGCGAGCCGGGGAAGATGAGGACCCGGTCGACCTCGCGGACCACGTCGCCGGTGATCGGGTGCAGGTAGTAGAGCCGGTCGATCTCGTCGCCGAACATCTCGATGCGGATCGCCAGCTCCTCGTACGCCGGGATGATCTCGATCGTGTCGCCGCGGACCCGGAAGGTGCCGCGGGTGAAGGCGAT
Organism: uncultured Actinomycetota bacterium; assembly: GCA_963740955.1. Lineage (GTDB taxonomy): Bacteria > Actinomycetota > Actinomycetes > Mycobacteriales > Micromonosporaceae > Glycomyces. Next base: position 403,337 of record CAVUGC010000016.1, on the reverse strand, counting down.
GTCGTTGCGGCTGTACTGGACGTCGACGAGTCGGCGCAGCAGCTTGTCGCGGTCCCACTCCTGCCCGAGGGCGACCTCGGTGGCCTGCTCCAGGTACTCCGCGGGGGTGGCCAGGCCGTAGATCGCCGAGACCGTGGCCACGACCACCACGTCTCGCCGTGTCAGCAGCGAGTAGGTGGCGCGGTGGCGCAGCCGCTCGACCTCCTCGTTGATCGAGGCGTCCTTCTCGATGTAGGTGTCGGTCTGCGCGACGTACGCCTCGGGCTGGTAGTAGTCGTAGTACGAGACGTAGTACTCGACCGCGTTGTTCGGCAGGAGCTCGCGGAACTCCTTCGCCAGCTGCGCGGCCAGGGTCTTGTTGTGGGCCATCACCAACGCGGGGCGCTGGAGCTGCTCGATCAGCCACGCGGACGTGGCCGACTTGCCGGTGCCGGTCGCGCCGAGCAGGACCACGTCGCGCTCGCCGCGGTCGATCCGGTCGGTCAGCCCGGCGATCGCGGTCGGCTGGTCGCCCGACGGCTTGTAATCGCTGACCACCTCGAAGCGCCCCTCGGCGCGCGGAATATCGAATGCCACGGCCCAACCGTAGCGCCGGGGTACGACATCGCCCCACCGCATTGTCGCCCGCGCGGCGGTGACTTTTCCCGGTCCGACTCGTTGGTCCCTGCGTGAGCTCCACTACCGCAGTTCCCTGGAAATCGGCCCTCATGTGGGTCATGGCCATCATCATCGCGATCGCCGTCGCCGGATGGTTCGCCGCCTCCTGCACCCCGGGCAAGTCGAACGCCGAACGGCCCGTCAGCGAGGAAGAGGCCGCGCTGCTGGCCGGGATGCGCGAGCGCAACCTCGGCTCCGAGCCGGTCGCGGTGCGCATGAGCGTGCCCATGGACGGCGAGACGGTCATCGCCGACGGCTACCTGGACTGGCAGATCCCGATGCTGTACGCGCGCGTGCCGGCCGGCGAGGACTATCAGCTGGTCCAGGCCATCCCGGGCCTCATCGCCACCCGAGCGGACGACGAGGCGGCCTTCGCCGAGCTGCGCGTCCCCGAAGACGGCTGGACGACCCGTCAGATGCTCTCGGGCGCGGACACGCCCCTGGAGACCACCATCGACATCCTCGCCTCCTCGCTGTTCACGCTCACCGCCGACAAGGCGGACGATCCGGCCGAACTGGCCGAACAGGCCACCTGGCGCGAATCGGGCATCATCGACGGCGAACCCGTCGACTCGTTCCGGGCCCCGATCATGGTCGAGACCGATGAAGCGGCCCCCGGCGGGCAGGCCGGGGCGAGCCCCGAGGCCCTGTACTCGATCGACACGGAGGGCAACCTCCGTCGCTTCCAGGTGAACACCGGCGAGACGAGCCTCTCGGCCGTGGACTTCCTGCGCGAGGTCGGCTTCGATCCCAGCGGCCTCGAGCTGGTGGACCTCCTGGGCGGCCCCACGATCGAGCCGGGCGCGGTCGACGCGGATCTGGCGGCGACCATCGCCGAAGTGCGCAAAGGAAACTGGTCGAAGACCGCCGAAGTGGCGTTGACCGTGCCCACCGCCGACGGCCAGGTGACGACCGGCAAGGGCTCGATCGACTGGCGCACCATGACCGCCTACCTGCACCTCACCGACGCGAGCGGGCAGCGGCTGTTCCTGGCCGGGCCCGGCGGATACGCGACCCTCGACGCGGAAGGCGACGAACTGCCGCAGCACCCGCCCGCCGAAGGCTGGGTCACGCACGCGCTCACCGACGAGGACGTCGCGGAGAGCTTCGGGCCGGTCGAATCGCTGGTCTTCCGGCTCCTGGAGATGGCTGCCGAGGAGGCCGACGACCCTGACACGATCGCCGAGACCGCGTACCTGCTGCGGGTCGACGAGCGCGAGGACGAGACGCTGCACGTGGTCGAGTTCCCGGTCGCGGGCGACGCCGCGGCGGAGCCCGGCCAGTCGGCGTACCGCTACCACCTCGCGGGCGAGCGACTCGACGAGGTCGAGATGATGACCTACTTCGGCGTCGCGAGCGCCGAACTGACCTATGAGGACTTCCCGATGGTCGAGATCCCTTGGAGCGTGGCCGAGAAGATCGGCTGACCGACTGGAATGAAACGGGCCCGGCCTTTCGGCCGGGCCCTCGTCGTATGTCCTCTGTCAGCAGACCGGCGCGTGCCAGCCCGTCTCGGCGGCCCAGCGGTTCGCGCGGGGCCAGCCCTCGTGGTCGAACCAGGGCTCCTTCGCTTCGGCGTAGTCCGAGGCCGAATCGACCCTCGCGGCGAGCACGCCCTTGGCCTGGGCGTAGTCGGTCCGGGCCACCGGGTCGGCACGCATCCAGTCGCGGAACAGCAGCGCGAAGCGCTGGCCGGGGCTGTCGATCGGCCGGAAGTGCACATGCGCGATGTTGCCGGGATCGGCGTAGCCGTAGAAGCGCTTCTCCCAGTCCGCGAGGTCCGGGTACTCGGGCTTCGGCGCGTCGGCGAGCTCCCGGCCGAAGAACCCGGCCTCCCCGAGGGCCTGCTCGAGGGTGTCGACGATGCGGAGCGTCACCACGGTCACCTGGATGTCGATGACGTCCTTGGCGGGCAGGCCCGCCACGGCAGTGGAGCCCACGTGGTCGATGCGGACGGCGCTCGGGCCCAGGACGCGGCGCAGGCGCGCGGCCAGGTGCTCGAACCGCCGCGGCCAGGCGGCGTCGGACTCGACGAACTGGAGTTTCTCGGGCCGCGGCTCGGCACGGCCGGCCTGCAGGTTCTCGGCGAAGGGGACGATGCGCTCGTCCCACAGCATCGAGACGCGATGCTCCAGTTCGTGTCGGCCGTCCAGGTTGTGGAGGACGACGTCGCAGACTTCGCGGCGTTCCGTGTCGGACGCCTGGGCGTCGATGCGGCGGAGGGCGTCTTCGCGGGGCAGGCCCCGCTCGGCGAGCCGTTCGAGCCGGAGCTCTCGCGGCGCTTCCACGTCTATGTTGAGGTGGAAACCGGGCGCCTGGCCTGTTTCGGTCAGGAGCGGGATGTCTTGGACGACGATGGCGTCGTCAGGCAGGGCATCGGTGATGTGACGGGCGCGGGCTCGGACACGCGGATGGATGATCGCCTCGAGCTCGGCCCGCGCGGGCGGGCTGCTGAAGACGATCTTCGCGATTTCGGCGCGGTCGAGCGAACCGTCGGCGGAGAGCACCCCAGGTCCGAAACGAGCGATCACCGCGGCGAGCCCCTCAGTATTCGGGGCGACGACTTCGCGGGAGAGGGCGTCCGCGTCGATGACGCGGGCTCCAAGCTCTGACAGCTTCGCTGCGACCGTGCTCTTACCGGCTCCGATGCCACCGGTCAATGCGACTTTAAGCACAACTAAAACACTACCCGCCCCAGGCGAACAACCTGGGACGGGCAGTGGTTTATCAGCTAAACGAGCGACGACCTTAGTTGCCGGCGAGCTTCTCGCGCAGAGCGGCGAGCGCCTCGTCGGTGGCCAGGGTCCCCTGCGGCTCGGCAGGCGCCGACTTCTTCTCAGAGGTCGTCTTCTTGGCACCCTTCTCACCCTTGGGGGCGGCTTCGCCCTCGGCGGGCTTGGCGGGGGCCTCGGTGATGACGCGCTCGGCGATCTGCTTGCCGTGCTCCTCCCAGCGAGTGCGGGCCTCGGCGTACTGCCGCTCCCACTCCTCGCGGGCCTCGTCGAAGCCTTCCATCCACTCGCCGGTCTCGGAGTCGAAACCGTCCGGGTAGATGTAGTTGCCCTGGTCGTCGTACTGCGCGGCCATGCCGTACAGCGTCGGGTCGAACTGCTCCTCGTTCTCGACGAAGGCCTCGTTGGCCTGCTTGAGCGACAGGGAGATCCGGCGGCGGTCCAGGTCGATGTCGATGACCTTGACCATGGCGTCGGAGCCGACCTTGACGACCTGCTCGGGCACCTCCACGTGGCGTTCGGCCAGCTCGGAGATGTGCACCAGGCCCTCGATGCCGTCCTCGACGCGCACGAACGCGCCGAACGGAACGAGCTTGGTGACCTTGCCCGGGACGATCTGACCGATCGCGTGGGTGCGGGCGAACTGACGCCACGGGTCTTCCTGGGTCGCCTTCAGCGACAGGGAGACACGCTCGCGGTCCAGGTCCACCTCGAGGACCTCGACCTCGACCGGCTGACCGACCTCGACGACCTCGGACGGGTGGTCGATGTGCTTCCAGGAGAGCTCGGAGACGTGCACCAGGCCGTCGACCCCGCCGAGGTCGACGAACGCGCCGAAGTTGACGATCGAGGAGACCGTGCCCTTGCGGACCTGGCCCTTCGCGAGCTGGTGCAGGAACTCGGTGCGGACCTCGGACTGGGTCTGCTCGAGCCAGGCGCGACGCGACAGGACCACGTTGTTGCGGTTCTTGTCGAGTTCGATGATCTTCGCTTCGAGCTCACGACCGACGTACGGCTGCAGGTCGCGCACACGGCGCATCTCGACGAGCGACGCGGGCAGGAAGCCGCGCAGGCCGATGTCGAGGATGAGACCGCCCTTGACCACTTCGATGACCGAGCCGCGAACGACGCCGTCCTCTTCCTTGATCTTCTCGATGGTGCCCCAGGCACGCTCGTACTGAGCGCGCTTCTTCGAGAGGATCAGACGCCCTTCCTTGTCCTCCTTCTGGAGGACGAGGGCCTCAACGTGATCGCCCACAGAGACGACGTCTTCGGGGTCCACGTCGTGCTTGATCGACAACTCGCGCGAGGGGATGACGCCCTCGGTCTTGTAGCCGATGTCGAGCAGGACTTCATCCCGGTCGACCTTGACGACGGTACCTTCGACGATATCGCCGTCATTGAAGTATTTGATGGTCGCGTCGATCGCGGCGAGGAGCTCCTCGTCGGAAAAGACTTCTTCGACCGTGCTGTTCTCAGCGTTGCTCGAGGTGGCCTCGATGCTGCTCGTCATGTGGGCTGGTGCTCCGGATACGTAAGAATCGTGGGCTCGCGCCCGCGCCCTCGCAAGACGCGAATGCTCGCAGTTCGTTCCCGGGCCGCCCTTGCCGCTGGCAACGCGCCCTGCTCCATTCTGAGGACGCGGACATGCCCAGGCCTTCCCAGATTACCGTGCGCGATAACGCCGCGCCAGTCCGGGCCGGAACCTCGTGGTGACAGCCACCGCTAATGTGCGGCGGCTTCCCACGACTCGCCGAACCCGGCGGAGACGGTGAGCGGGACCGCGAGCTGGGCCGCGTTCGACATCTGCTCGCGCACGAGGGCCTCGAGGCGGTCGGCCTCGCCGGGCGCGACCTCGCACACCAGCTCGTCGTGGACCTGGAGCAGCACGCGGGAGGCGAGCTTCTCGGACCGCAGGGCCCGGTCGACGCCGAGCATCGCGGCCTTCATGATGTCGGCGGCGCTGCCCTGGATCGGCGCGTTCAGCGCGGCCCGCTCGGCGATCTCGCGCAGCTGGCGGTTGTCCGAGGTGAGGTCCGGGAAGTAGCGGCGCCGACCCATGATCGTCTCGGTGTAGCCGGTCTTGCGGGCCTCCTCGACTACGCGGTGCAGGTAGTCGCGGACCTTTCCGAAGCGCGCGAAGTAGTCGTCGGAGAGCTGCTGGGCCTCCTGGGTGGTGATCCCCAGCTGCTGGCTGAGCCCGTACGCCGACAGGCCGTAGGCGAGCCCGTAGGACATGGCCTTGATCTTGCTGCGGTGCTCGGCGGTGACCTCGGCGGGTTCGACCGAGAAGACCTTCGCGGCCACGGCCCGGTGGATGTCCTCGCCGGCGATGAACGCGTCGATGAGGACCTCGTCGCCGGTGAGGCTCGCCATGATGCGCATCTCGATCTGGCTGTAGTCGATGGTCATGAGCGACTCGAAGCCCTCGGAGACCACGAACCCGGCCCGGATGGCGCGGCCGGCCTCGGAGCGGACCGGGATGTTCTGGAGGTTCGGGTCGGCCGAAGAAAGGCGCCCGGTGGCGGCCACCGTCTGGTGGAAGGTGGTGTGGATGCGCCCGTCCGTCTGGATCGTGGCGCGCAGCGTGGCGACGATCTGCTTGAGCTTCTCCACGTCCCGGTACCGCAGCAGCTGCTCGAGCACGGGGTGGCCGGTCTTGACGAACAGCTGCTGGAGCGCTTCGGCGTTGGTGGTGTAGCCGGTCTTGGTGCGCTTGGTCTTCGGCATGTTCAGCTCGTCGAAGAGGATCTCCTGGAGCTGCTTGGGCGAGCCCATGTTGAACGGGCGGCCCACGATCTCGTGGGCGCGGTCGGTGGCCTCCTTGGCCTGCATGGCGAAGCCGGACTCGATGTCGGCGAAGTGGCCTTCGTCTGCGGCGATCCCGAGGATCTCCATGCGCGCCAGGACGCCCGCGAGCGGGTACTCGATCGTTTCGGCGAGCTGCGCCTGGTGGCGCTGCTCGAGCCGACCGGCCTGCTCGGCGGCGATCTCCGCGATCGCGGCCGCCGCGGCGCTGTCGGCCTCCAGCTGGGCCGCGTCGTCGTTCATCGCCGCGTCCAGGCCCACCAGGGCGCCGTCTGCGGCGGGGGTCTCGGGGGTCTCGAGCTCGCGGCCGAGGAACTGCATGGTGAGGTCGCCCAGCGCGTACGAGCGCTGCTCGGGCTTGAGCAGGTACGCGCCGAGCACCGTGTCCGCCTTGATGCCGGCGACCTCGGGCCAGCCCGCGGCGTCGGCGCCCCACAGGAACGCCTTCGCGTTGTGCACGATCTTGCCCTTGGCCGGATCGACGAGCCAGTTCACCCAGGTGGACTCGTCTTCGGCGTCGAGCTGCGAGGGCTCGAACCACAGCGCCTCGCCGCCTTCGGCCAGCGCGATCGAGTCGAACGAGCCCGCGCCGGAGGCGAAGGTCCCGCTGTAGGCGACGGCCACGTCTCCTGCGCGGGCGTCGAGCCAGGCGGCGAGGCCGCCGGGGACGAGCGCGGCCGCTTCGGTGTGGTCGACTTCGGCGGCCGGGGCGGCGACGGCGCCGACGGCCTTCGTGGCGAGGTTCGCGTTCAGGCGCTCGCCGAGGGCGCGGAACTGGAGAGCGTCGAACAGGCGGTTGGTCTCGGCGACGGACCAGCCCTCCCATTCCAGGTCTTCGACCCCGGCCTCGAGTTCGAGGTCGCGGACGAGGTTGTTGAGGCGGTGGTTGCGCAGCACGTCGTCGAGGTGGTCGCGGAGGCTCTGCCCGGCCTTGCCGGTGATCTCATCGACCTTGGCGACCAGGCCGTCGAGGGAGCCGTATTTGACGACCCACTTCGCGGCGGTCTTGGGGCCGACTCCGGGGACGCCGGGGAGGTTGTCGGCCTTCTCCCCCACGAGGGCCGCGAGGTCGCGGTAGCGGTCGGGGGTGACGCCGTACTTGGCCTCGACGGCGGCGGGCGTGTAGCGGGCCAGCTCGGTGACGCCCTTGACGGGGTAGAGGAGCGTGGTGGCCTCGTTCACGAGTTGGAGCGCGTCCCGGTCCCCGGATGAGATCAAAGTGGACATGCCGGCCGCCTCGGCGCGGGTGGCGAGGGTGGCGATGATGTCGTCGGCCTCGAAGTTGGCCTTGGTGAGCCACTTGATCCCGAAGGCGTCCAGGAGTTGCTGGATGATCGGGACCTGGCTCTTGAAGTCGTCGGGGGTCTCCCCGCGGCCGTCCTTGTAGGCGGCGTACTCGTCGGTGCGGAAGGAGTGACGGGAGACGTCGAAGGCGACCGCGATGTGGGTGGGCTCCTCGGCCTTGAGCAGGTTGATGAGCATCGAGGCGAAGCCGTAGACGGCGTTGGTGACTTGGCCGTCGTCGGTGGCGAACTTCTCGGCGGGCAGCGCGAAGAAGGCGCGGTAGGCCATGGAATGGCCGTCGATCAGGAGCAGGCGCGATTGCGAAGCGGTCACGCCCCCGAGCCTATCGAGTGGGTCCGACAAGTCCGGCACAAGCCGGAGTCGGCGTGGCCCGGGCACGAGAAAGGCCCGCATCCGGTGGGTGCGGGCCTTGTCGGTTCTCGGGGTCGCCTATTCGGCTTCCTGGGCTTCCTTCTGCTCCGCCTCGGCGATGACGCGCTCGGCGACGGCCCGCATCGAGAGCCGGTGGTCCATCGCGGCGCGCTGGATCCAGCGGAACGCGTCGGGCTCGGGCATGCCGTACTGGGTCATGAGCAGGCCCTTGGCGCGGTCCACGAGCTTGCGGACCTCGAGGCGCTCGGTGAGGTTCGCGACCTCTTTCTCCAGGGCGGTCATCTCGGCGAAGCGGGTGAGGGACAACTCGATCGCGGGGACCAGGTCGGACTTCTGGAAGGGCTTCACGAGATAGGCCATGGCGCCGGCGGACTGGGCCCGGCTGATGAGGTCCCGCTGGCTGAAGGCGGTGAGGATCACGACCGGGGCGATGCGCGCGGAGACGATCTTCTCGGCGGCCTGGAGGCCGTCCATGATCGGCATCTGGATATCGCAGATGACCAGGTCGGGCTGGTGCTCCTGGGCGAGGCGGACGGCGGCTTCACCGTCGGCTGCCTCGGCCACGACCTCGTAGCCCTCCTCGGTGAGCATCTCGGCCAGGTCGAGGCGGATGAGCCCCTCGTCTTCGGCGATGAGCACGCGCTTGCGCGGCTCCTCGGCGGCCTTGCTCGTCATGCGGTCCCGTACCTTTCATACGCGTCTGTACGTGAGGGCGTGCGGCGATGCGGGCACACCAGGACGCTAGCTTAGCCGCAGCCGGTTGCGTCCGCACGTTCCTATGCCGAGCGTTTCGGACGGCAGGGCCCAAACATCGGCCGCTCCGACACGGGAGTATCATATGCAGCGGTCCGGGCCCACCAGCCCGGCACCTGGCCCGGTATTCCAACTGGCAGAGAAGACGGATTCAAAACCCGTACAGTGTGGGTTCGAATCCCACCCGGGCTACAAACCATATCCCCAGTTCAGGGGCATAAAACCGCCGTTCACCAGCTATAACGCTGAGGGGCGGCAGTTTTCCGTTGTGCCGCTGCGCGCGGCTGAATGCGGCCATGTGCGGCCTCCTGTGGATGCACGGTGGATGCGGATCCCGGCGCAGACCGGTTCGGAGGATGCCAATGCGACCGGCAAAGCCTCGAAATCTCGCTCGATCCAAAGCGCCACGGGTGCCGTCCGACACTCGTCGATGGCGTCACCTTCATGCGGCCCCGCGAACCCGTGCATTCGACTTCGTGGCGCATCCGGTAACGGTAAGCATTTGCTCCGATACTCGCCCCCTCGGGCGGTTCAGATGGGACCAAGTCGAGTCGGCCAGCGGCACGGGGCGCCCCTCGACTCGATCATCACCACCGCACGAGCGATGTAGTGCGGCCGGGGCCCGACCATTCGCGGGGCCCCGGCCGCCACTGTCTTCGTCCGCTCGCCCTGCGGCGAGCAGGGCGCTAACGCCAGGCGCTGTCCTTCTGAGCGTGGTTGTTGTTCGTCATGGTTCCTCCTCTCTCATGCTCGACTCGGTTCCGTTCGGTCCTCAGCGTGTGCCTGGGATCGTTCGGGGGCTGCTGCCGGCTCGTCCGCTTTGGCGAGTCCGAAGGCGAGGCTGATGGCGATCGCGCCCAGTGAGCCGACGCCGCCGCACACCGCGATCGCCACGGACGGCGGCATCGTTTCGGCGAGACCGCCGGCGATCGCCATGCCCAGGCCCTGGGCGGTCTGGAGGCCCGCGGCGGCGAAGCCGACGGCGCGGGCGCGCATCCCGTCGGGCACCAGTTGCACGAATCTGACCTGCGCGAGAACGAGGTAGCTCGACATCAGACCGGACAGGGCCCACAAGGCGACCGTGACCATGGCGTTCGGCGCGAACAGTGTGGCGACCAACGGCAGCCCGGCGGCGATCGCGAGCGGCACCGTCAACCGCCGCCGGAGTCCCGTTCCGAGCTTGGCGACCAGCAGCCCGCCGATCACCATGCCCACCACGTCGGCCGCCATCAGCACGCCGACCACGGCCTCGCCTCCGCCGATCTCGGCGGCGTACGGCGCGGCCATCGCCTCCGGGACGACGAAGAATCCGAACATCCACACCAGCGCGGCCAGTCCCATCAGGTTCCGGTTCGCCGCCACGAGCCTGATCCCGGCGAGCGCGAATCCACTGGCGCGCGAAGCGGTCCCGTCCGACTCGGTGGCGGGCAGGTGGGGGCGCAGCCCCCAGCGCAGGAGCGCGGCGGAGACCAGAAACGAGATGGCGTCGATCGCCAGGACCAGATGCGGGCTTCCGGTGGCGGCCACGATGACCCCGCCGAGGGCGAATCCGACGATCTGCGCGATGCCGTCTGTGGAACTGCTGATGCTCATCCCGACCTGGTAGCGCCCGCCCGGCAGTACCTTGGGCAGGGTCGCGATTCGGGCGGCCGAGAACAGCGGGTCGAAGCAGGACACGGCCACGACGAGGACGGCGAGCACCGGAAGCGGCACGGCCGGGATGGCCATGAGCCCGATCAGCGCCGCCCGCAGCAGATCGACGGCCCACATCACGGTCCGCCGCGAGTACCGGTCCGCCAGACCGGCCAGCAGTGGGGCGGTGATGAGGGGCGGGAGGTATGTCGAGGCGTACACCAGCGCGGTAAGGGCCGCCGAGGAGGTCTGCTCGAAGACCAGCAGCGCCAATGCGACCCGCGCGAACTGGTCGCCGATCCGCGACTGCGTCTGGGCGATCCAGAGCACCCGGAACTCGCCGACGGCGAACACGTCCCGGAACCGGGCCGTCTGCTCTGCCATGCGTCTCCTTCCTCGGGTCCCTAATGGACTTTTATTTCGCGCGGTCGTTGCGGACTACGCCATTCAATCCGTTGGGAGCGTTGACGAGAAGGATCGGTTGAACTACGTTGAACTGATCCCTCATGCCGTCCAATCCAGCGGAGGCACCCCGCCGTGACCACGACCCCGCGTCCCCTCGGCCCCGGCACCGTTTCCAGGCTCGCTTCGTGGCTGTCCGTCCACCTCTCGGACTCGGCCCAGTCCGTCGCCGAGGTCGCGCGCGACCTCGGCGTGAGCGAAGCGACCGTCCACGCCTGGCTCGCGGGCCGCCGCCCGGAGGACGGGAGCGTCGGATTCGCGCATCTCGACACCTCCGCCAAGCTCGGTGCGTGGCTGCGGGCCCGCATCGCCGACTCCGGCTGCACCGTAAGACAGATCGCGGAGTCCACTGCGAACGTCAGCCGGGGCACGATCCACTACTGGATCCGGGGCGAGCACCTCCCCCGTCCCCCGACCGGGGACGAACCCGACCGGTTCGACCTCGTCCTCAGCAATCCCCGCCTGGGCCTGAGCCTGCGTGAACGCGTGCAGCTCGACGAAGTCCGGCGCCGCCTGACCGGCACCTCCCTGAGCGCGGTCGCACCGGGCCCGGACTGGCCGACCCGCGGCCTGCCCGCCGACGACAGGGCCTTCACCGGCCGGATCGAGGAGCTGCGGCGCCTCGACAGGCTCCTGCGCGAGCACTCCCGCAGCCGGTCGGCGGTCATCTCCGCCATCACCGGCATCGGCGGCGTCGGCAAGACCGCGCTGGCCGTCCACTGGGCGCGCAGCCGGGCCGTCCGAGCACGGTTCACCGACGGGTGCCTCTACCTCAACCTGAACGGCTACGCCGACGTCCCGCCCACCAGACCCGACCAGGCGCTGACAGGCTTGCTGGAGCAGCTCGGCGTCGACCCGCGGGCCATGCCCACCACTCCCGATGCGCTCACCGAGCAGTACCGGAAGTCGCTGAAGGGCAAGCGGCTGCTGATCGTGCTCGACAACGCCCGCGCCGAACCCCAAGTACGGCCGCTCCTGCCCGACGAGGAGAGCTGCCTGGTGGTCATCACCAGCCGCAACCGGCTCGACGGACTGCACGTCAGCCACTCCGGCATCGTCAACCTGGCGCTCGGCGCCCTCATCGAGGCCGAAGCGGCCTCACTGGTGCGAAACCTGCTGGGGAGGCTGGCCATCAAGGGCGCCGAAGAGGAGGAGATCGCCGCCTTCACCGCCGCCTGCGGCCACCTGCCGCTCGCGATCCACATCGCGGCGGCGAACTACCTCACCCACCACTCGCGCTCGAGCTCGATCGGCGACTACGCGCGGACCTTGGCCGGAGACCGGCTCGGCCGCTTGAACGTGGGACCGACCGACCCGTCCACTTCGGTCGCCGCGGTCATGGACGGGTCCTACGGGCAACTCACCGCAACGGCCCAGCGGACCTACCGGCTGCTCAGCCTGCACCCGGGTCCGGGCGTCTCCGCCGCAGGGGCCGCCAGCCTCACTGGCCTGAGCGACACCGACACTCGGGCCGCTCTGATGGAGCTGACGCGGGCCAACCTGCTCGCCGAGGACGACCGGGCGCGATGGTCCTTCCATGACCTCGTGCGCGATCATGCCGCAGCGTTGGCGGCCCGCACCTGCACCGCCGCCGAGCGGCGCGAGGCGAGGCGGCGGCTGCTGGACCATTACGTCCACACCGCCTATCCCGCCGCCCTCCTGCTGCTCCCGAGCATCCACGAACTCGCCCTGCCACTCGGTGATCCCAGCGAGGGCGCCGTCATCGAGTCCTTCGCTGAACGGAAGGCGGCGCTGGCCTGGTTCGAAGCGGAGTACCAGGGGATGACCGCAACAGCGCTCTACCAGCCAGAATGCGAATTCGACGTCCAAGTCTGGCAGGCGGGGTGGGCCCTCTTCGGCTTCTTCAACGTCCAGGGCCATCTACGCGAACAGGTCACCCTCCACAATGCCGCACTGAGGGCGGCGGAGCGACTGAACGAGCCCGCCGCACAGGCGCATTCGCACCGCCTGCTGGCGTGGAGCAATACTCGACTCGGCCGGTTCGAAGACAGCCGAGCGCATCTGACGCGGTCATTGCAACTGTCCTCGCAAGCTGGTGACCTGGTAGGGCAGGCGGCAAGTCACAACGGCCTGGCAGTGCTCGCCGAGAAGCGAGCGCACTACGCTGAGGCGCTCGACCACTCCCGGCGCTTCCTGGAGCTCTACCAGGCCGCAGGCAACGGCGTCGGAGTGGCACGCGGGCTGAACGCGGTCGGCTGGTATCACGCTCAACTCGGCGACCATGCCGAAGCGCTCAGGACCTGCAAGCGCGCGCTCGACGCATGCCAGGGGCTCGAAACCGGTCACCGTCTCCACATGGAGGCCTATGTCTGGGACAGCCTCGGCTTCATCCACCACCGACTCGGCGACTATGAGCGGGCGCACTTCCACTATCAACAAGCGCTCGGCCGCAACCGGGAACTCCGGGACCGGTTGAACGAGGGGGAGACGCTCGCTTCCTTGGGCGACCTCCACTGCTCCGCAGGCGATCCGGACGCCGCCCGCAAAGCGTGGCAGGAGGCGCTGGCTATCCTCTCTGACCTCGAGCACTTCAGCGTCGCTGGACTCCGCGACAAGCTCGCGGCGCTCGACGCCTGACGGAGGAGCTGACGAACGCACGAGGACGGATTCGCACGGCTCATGCGGGACGTCTTCGCGCTGCGGGAGATCGGCGTCATCTGCGATGCATGGCAGTGGCGGCTTCGTCGGGGATGTCGCGTACATCGGCGGAGCCGATCACCTCACGGACTCGGTCCAGCGCGTCAGTTCGGCCCGCGGCGGCCAGTATCGGGTTGCCAGGAACCGATCCTGGCCTCGACCTCTCGCTCCAATAGGAGCAGCTGCTCGATATCCAGGCCGGTTCGATGCTCATAGCGCGGCAACGGTCGCCCTTTGATTCCTTCGCTCGAGGCCACGTTCATCGGCGCTTCGGTTCGGCCACGGCAATGACCGGGTGCTGCCCGGACAGGCTGAGCTGATGGCTCTCAACGACTTGCCAACCTGATCGCTCGGCTTCGAAGTGACGCAAGAGCTCCGGTGGTACCAGGCACACGAGCCTCCCGTCGTCGGCGATGATGCGCCGCCACGCTGCCAGTAGCGCAGGGAAATTCTGCAACTCGGCGACCTGGCGTCCCCAGGCCGGATTGGTCACGATCCGGTCGATGCTGGCGGTGGGCATCGGCAGCCGAGCGGCATCGGACTTCGCGATCGCGATGCCGGGGAGGTGCTGCGCGTTGTGCACCGAGGCGGCGAGTGCCTCCGGGTTGAGGTCGGAACCGATGAAATCGCCACTGGGAGCGAGTTCCCGGGCTTCGACGAGGATCGTTCCGGCCCCGCAGCATGGATCGAGCACCGTCATCCCCGTTTCGATACCGGCGAGCCGGGCCATGGCCGCGGCCACCGGCGGGTGCAGGGTGCCTCGGATCGATGCGGTCTTCCAGGCCCGGCGGTGGAGCGGCGGGCGGCGGCCCCGGTAGCCGAGCAGGAGGCCCTCGGGCGAGAGCACTGCGCGCCATTCGGCGGCACCGGCCGGCGGGCGGATGCCGCCGCTGCGGGACGCGAAGCGGGCGCCGAGTCGCTCGGCCAGGACCGAGCCGATCGCGTCCTCGATGTCATGGCGGTTGTAGGTGCGCCGACCGATCATCGAGGCCGAGACGGTCAGGACCGGATCGCCATGATCGAAGTCGGCATTGACCGGCTTCAGGTCCGCGGCGTCCAGCAGGTGGCGCAGGCGCTGCAGATCCGCTTTGGTAGGACCGGGATCGACGGTCCGCGCTATCTGGATGAGCAGGTCGTCGACCGTTCGAGGACGATCGGTCGAGCATGGCTCAGGAGCCGCGAGCAGCACCTGGCGCTTCCGGACGGATACGACTCGGCATCCGAGCTCGGTGAGTTCTGCCGCGGCGAGGTGCTCGAGTCCGTGGACCGTGCTGGCGAAGAGATTCCGGTGTTCGGGTGATTCGGGCGTGGACGAGCCCGCCGTCGAAGGACGGTTGGGTGACATGACAAAGCTCCGGGTGAGCGACCTGGAGCGGCGGGCAGCCGCACCACATCGCTAGCCACGGGGTTTCCCTCTGGACGGCTAGCGGAGCGCTAACCGAGGCGGAAGAAGCTGTATGTCACGGCGCCATGCTAACTCACCCGAAGGAGGCTTTTGCATCAGTTTGCTGGTTTCAAGTTTGCTGGTTGGCCTGCTTGTGTGGTGTGCGGTGTCAGCAAGCTCGTTCAATGTCCGAACTGCATCCAGGACCGTCTGATACCACTATGCCGCGGCAGGGTTCCTCGCGTTCACTGCCGCCAATGACGCCAACGAACGGTCGACGAGATCGGCGTCGACCTGTTCGCCTGCGCGACCAGCCAGTCCGGCCATGACGTGTTCCTCCTCGACGCCATTCGCGCTCAAATCCGGGCCCGTTCAGGTGAGAAACGGCAGGTCTCATCCTCGAGGTCGGACCCGCAGGGAATACTGAGCGTTGCATCATGAACACCATCTCGATAGAAAGAGCACCTATGACCGCAGCACAACCCCCCATCGAGGCAGTGGCCGCCAGCGAAGGCGCCGCCGGCACGGCCGCAGTCGAAGCCCCCCTGTTCCTCGCCCCTCCCCCCACAGACAAGGCCCGTGCCCGCGCCACGCTGATCACTGACGTTCGCCCGCCTGCCGACGACGACAAGCCCAGCTCTCCTCCTGCCCTGCGGTTCTCCACAGGCAACTGACCCTGTTCAGCCTCGGAAGCTGAAGCAGGCGCTTCACGCGTTTCTGCTGCGCTGGCCTTGTTGGCCGCCACCCGTGCCGGACAGCGCGAAAAGGGGGCGATCCGGCCAAGCCCCAGCAGGACATCCCGCTCCGTCTCCCTGAACTCCGGCGACTGATCTACGCGCTGTTCCCTGCACCCCAACGGGATAACGATCAGATCATCGCTTGGTCATGCTGGAGACGCCGAAATCCGGCCAGACAAAGCCATTGCCGCAGGCGTCTCCAGACACCAAGTGCTACGACGCTGCAAGCATCGTGATGACTCGCTTGCCCCGGGCGTGTCCCGTCGCGGTCTCGCGGTGGAGCCGGACGATGCCTTCGGGCGGGTACACCCCCTCCACTACGGGCCGCAGCGCACCGCGGTCGACGTACCCGGCCAAAGCGGTCAGATCCGCTCGCTTCGAACGCGCCATCATCAAGCGAACCCGCGGCCCCGGAGCGAAGAGCGAGCGCATCGCATAGCCCATGCCGCTGCTCGCGGTGGTCATCATCCGGCCCCCGCGCCGCAGCAGTGCTCGATAGGTACTCAACGCCGAGCCGTGGCAGTCAAGCACCGCGTCGAAGGTTCCCCTGATGGCTTGCGGGGCGGTGTAATCGAAGGCCTCGACCGCGCCGAGCTCACGGCAGAAGTCGTGGTTCGCCGCGCTTGCGACGGCGGTCGCTATGGCGCCCATGCCGGTAGCGAGTTGCACCGCAGCGCTGCCCACACCGCCTGAGGCTCCGACTACCAGCAGCCGGTCACCCGCCTGCAGCCGCAACACATCGCGCAGCCCCACAAGCGCGGTCACCCCGACGCTCGGCAGCGCAGCGGCCTCGACGAGGTCGACAGCGGACGGCGCCGGGCTCAGTGCCGCCGCTTTGACGGGCACGAACTCTGCCGCAGCACCAACTCTTCCCGAGACGTCGCCGAGGAATCCCCATACGGGTTGCCCCGCGGCAAGATCCGTCACGCCAGCGCCGAGAGCCGCAACCTCACCCGCGAAATCCAGGCCCGTGCGCTTGGGAAACCGCCGGCCTGACACGAGCTTCATGCCCCCTCCTCGCAGCACGGTGTCCGTGGGGCTGACCGTCGTGCCATGCACACGGACGAGCACCTGCCCTGCACCCGGAGCCGGACGTGCTACCTGCCGGACCCGCAGCAGTTCCGGACCCCCGTAGCGCTCGTACTCCACCGCGCGCATCATCATCATCGGGATCCGCCTTGTTCGTCGGAGTTTGTACCTTGCATCCTGACCTCTTCCTACGAGACATACTGTCTGAGTCTCCCTATGCTGTCGCTACTGAGACTCAGTGACCAGGTGCAATCTCCCAAGTCTGCCCCGAATGAGACAGGAGCAAGGATTTGTCTCGCGAGAACGTTCGCGTCCGACGCACGCGTATTCTGTTGCGGCAGGCGCTCGTCGAGCTCATCGAGGAACGAGGCTTTGAACGGTTGACGGTCGGTGAAATCACCGAACGGGCGATGGTGAGTCGGGCCGCCTTCTACCGCAACTACCGCGACAAGTACCAGTTGGTCGAGCTGATCTTCGACGAGGCACTGACCGAAGTGCTCAGCGCAATGGGCGGGGACCGGCCGGTGCTGGACCGGTGGACGGGCTTCTTCGAACACATCGACACCTACCACCGGCTCTACGGTGCTCTGCTCGGCCGACGTGGCAGTCCTTGGTTCGCAGACAGGATGCGATCCGAGTTGGCGCAGATGACGACCGCGCACCTCTCGCAGGAAGCCGACGGACTCGTTCCGACCCTGCTGGGCGGCATGTTCGTACAGTCCATCACCTGGTGGCTCGACAACGACCGGCCGAGTGCACCTGCTGAAATCGCAGCCCAGACCGCGAATTTCGCGGCGGCAGTAATCGAACGCGCGCAGCAGCCGTGACAACTACCAGCGCGTGCCGCAGCAGGACTAGCGGGAGCTTTCCACTCGCGAACCCGTAGTGGCGGGTGGCCCCGATCGCCCCGAAATGCGATCGGGCCCGGCGCTTTCTCGCGACCTGCAAGACTGGCCCGGTGAATCCACCCCTCGTCATCGCCACGGATCTGGACGGCACCCTCCTCGCCCCCGAGTGCGTTTTCACCGAACGCTCCCGCCTCGCATTGCACGCCGCTCGGGCCCGAGGGATCGCCGTGGTCGCGGTGACGGCCCGCCCGCCCCGCGTCTTCGATGAGTGGCCCGAACTCGCCGCGTGCTTCGAAGCCGCGATCTGCGCGAACGGGGCGATCGTCTACGACCCCGCCCGACATGAGATCGAAACCGCCCGCACCATCGAACCCGAAACCGCTGCGGCCGTGGCGAAGGCGCTTCGCGCCGCCCTGCCGGGCGCCCGGGCAGCGGTCGAGACCGGTTTCACAGTCGTCGCCGAGCCCGGGTACCGCAAAGTGGACACCGTCGGCGACAAGCGCGTCTTCGTGCACACCTTCGACGAAGTCTTCACCGCCGCCCACAGCATCGTGAAACTCCTGATCCACGACGCGGACGGCCGGGCCGACGCGATGCTCGCCGCCGCCCGCCTCGTGGCACTCCCCGGCGTGCACCTCTCCCACTCGGGAGGCGAAGGCCTCCTGGAGATCACCGCCGCCGACGTCTCAAAATCCACCACGCTCGCCGCCTGGTGCGCCGCACGCCGCATCGCCCCAGCAGACGTGATCGCATTCGGAGACATGCCCAACGACGTCCCGATGCTGCGCTGGGCAGGCCGGTCCTTCGCCGTCGCCGGCGCACATCCAGAGGCGGCCGCGGCCGCAACGGACCGCTGCAGATCAAACGTCGAGGACGGCGTCGCCCGCGTGATCGAAGCGCTCCTAGCCACACGGTAGCGACGCAACCGGTCGATCGGGCGGGATATCCCCGACTGCCACCGGGTCCTCCGTGAGCGGCACATCGGCGACCGCATCTCGTTACCTCGCAGTGCCAATGGCCGAGCTGGAGCGTCGCATCGCGGTCCGAAACAGGGAGCCGGGCGCTGTCGTGCTGACTTCCGAGATGCTCCGGGAGTGGCAGTACCTGTTCGAGGTCCTCGGGCCTGCGCGAGTGCGACATCGGACCGGCGGGCGCTTGAGCCACTGCGCGCATCCTCTTGCGGGGAAGGAATTCCGGTCCGTAAACTGAGCCGGCCCGGATGCACGACCCCCTTCACCTCGTCGCTCGAGAGGCCCCATTCGGCGCGCCCCCGACCGTTCCCCCGAACGGTGCTCGAAGCGACCGAGGTGAACCCAGATGACCATACTGACCGATTTCGACAGACGATCGGTGGCGGCGCTGCTGGCGCTCGCAGTGGCCGCGTTCTGCTACGTCACCGTCGAGACCGTCCCGGTGGGACTGCTCTCCGAGATCGCCACGGACCTCGACGTCTCGCCTTCCCAAGTGGGACTGCTGGTCACCGGCTACAGCGTCACCGTCGCCGTGCTCACCCTGCCGCTGGTGAAACTGGTCGCCAACGTGCCGCGCCGCCCGCTGCTCCTCGCGCTCATGGCCGTCCTCGTCGCCGCGACGGCGCTCTCGGCCGCGGCCCCCACGTACGAACTCCTGTTCGCCGCGCGCGTGGCGACCGCGCTCAGCCAGGCCGTGTTCTGGGGCATCGTCGCACCGGTGGCCGCCGGGATGTTCCCCGCCCATGTGCGCGGCCGCGTCATGGCCGTGGTCTTCACCGGCGGGTCGATCGGGCCGATGCTCGGCGTGCCCGCCGGGACCTGGCTGGGCCAGGCGGCGAACTGGCAGACCACCTTCCTCGCGTTCGCCGGCCTGGGACTGCTCGCACTGCTCACACTCGTGATCGCCCTGCCTTCCAAACCGATCCGGAACGAACACGCCGGACGCGGCACCACCCCAGACGCCCGCCAGTACACACTGGTGCTCCTCACCAGCGCACTCGCGGTCGCCGGGTTCTTCGCCGCCTTCACCTACACCTCGACGTTCGTCACGATGGTCGCCGGGATGTCCGCAGCGCTCCTCGGGCCACTGCTCCTAGCGCGCGGCCTGGCCGACTTCGGCGGGATCGCCGCAGGCGGCGCACTCTCCGACCAGAACCAGCGACTAGCCGTGACACTGCCCGTCGGCCTGCTCGCCACCGCGATGCTCGCCATGTTCGCGTTCGGAACAAACCCCTGGGCCGCCGCGGCAACCATCATGCTCACCGGACTCGCAATGGGCGCACTCATCCCGGCCCTGCAAAACCAAGTCATGGAATTCGCGCCCGCCAGCACCGACACCGCCTCGGCCGGGAACTCAATCGCGTTCAACATCGGCATCGCCCTCGGCTCGTCACTCGGCGGCCTCACCCTCAACCAGGCGGGACCGCGGAGCATCGCGCTCACCGGCGCGGCACTGGCACTGGCGGCACTGGCCACCGCCGCGTCGATGAAGGCGACCGCGAAGGTCGAAGCCGCAGTCGAGCCCGCCGCCGACCACGCGAACGCAGGCGAACGCTGAAGACGCCGGACGAGCTTGCCAAACTGCCGGCTGGAAAGGCCGCTGAGCTCGATCATCGTCGCATCCGCCGCTGTGGTCACACCTGAATTGGAGCATGATCGCCTGCGCCGCAACACCTTTCCGGCAAACGGTGACGCAGACCTGGCTGAAAGGGCGAGCAATTCCGGTGCTTCTCCTCCTTTCGACCGATGTGGATG
Organism: uncultured Actinomycetota bacterium; assembly: GCA_963740955.1. GTDB lineage: Bacteria > Actinomycetota > Actinomycetes > Mycobacteriales > Micromonosporaceae > Glycomyces. The sequence goes on along the minus strand of CAVUGC010000016.1, from coordinate 383,234 downwards.
TCGAGCCGGTCACACAGGATGAGCCCATGCCAGCGAACGCTCCTCAACTCGCGCTGCCCACAGCGCAACCGACCTTCAACGCCCGGGAACGCATCAACGCTCTCGACGTCGTGCGCGGACTCGCGCTGTGCGGCATCCTGGTGGTGAACATTCCGCCGATCGCCAGTACTGGCGCCGACATGATGACCGGCCTCGCAGGCTCCTCCAGCGACTGGCTCGGTTTGTTCACCGTCCACCGGTTCTTCCCGATCTTCTCCCTGCTGTTCGGCATTGGCTTCGCACTCCAGATGCGCTCGGCGACGACGCGCGCCCCGCGCCCGCGACTGATCCTCGTACGCAGGCTCCTGGTACTGCTCGGCATCGGCGTGCTCCACTTCCTGCTGTGGCCCGGCGACATCCTGACGACCTACGCCCTCATCGGCCTGGTCGTCCTGCCTTCGGCGGCCTGCTGCTCATCGGCGGCAGGATCAGCGGACTCCTGGGCCATCGGCGCGCGTTCGGCATCGGCCTGGCCGGATTCGCCGCCGCCTCCGCGCTCGGCGGCGTCGCCACAGGCCCGGCGATGCTGTTCGGTGCCCGCGCCTTGCAGGGGGTCTTCGCCGCCCTACTCGCCCCGGCCGCGCTGGCACTGCTGACGACGACCTTCACCGATCCGCGCGAACGGGGCCGCGCGTTCGGCGTGTTCGCCGCGATCGGCGCGGCGGGTTCGGCCGTCGGCTTGATCGCAGGCGGTCTGCTCACCGAGTACGCCAGCTGGCGGTGGTGCCTCTACATCAACGTGCCCATCGCGGTACTCGCCCTCATCGGCACGACCCTGGTGCCCAAAGACCTCCCCGTGAGGGGCACCGGCCGACTCGATGTCGCCGGCGCGGTCCTCAGCTCGGCGGGCCTCGTCGCCATCGTCTACGCCTTCAATGAGGCCGAGGACCGCGGCTGGGACTCGCCCGTGGTCCTGGGCCTACTCGCTGGTGGCATCCTGCTCCTGGCGGTCTTCGTCAGAGTCGAGCGCCGGACGCCCGACCCGCTGCTTCCCATGCGCATCCTGGCGCACCGGGCCCGCGCGGGCGCGTTCATCGCGATCACGCTGATGTTCCTGGCGATGTTCGGCTTCTACCTGTTCATGAGCTACTACACCCAGGCCGTCCTCGGATACTCGCCCCTCCAAGCAGGTCTGACGCTCATCATCAACGCCGCCGCGGCCCTGGTCGGCTCGATGCTCATCGCGGGTCGGCTATACGGCCGCGTCCCGAACGCTGCCCTGATCCTGCCCGGCCTGCTCGCGGCCGCGGCCGGGATGCTCCTGCTGACCGGGCTGGAAGCGGACACCGTGAACGTCCTGCCGTTCTTCCTCGTTCCCGCGATGACACTCACCGGTCTGGGGCTTGGCCTGGTCATCACGCCCACCGCGATCCTGGCCACCACCGGCATGGGAGGCCACGAGATCGGCGCCGCCTCGGCGACCTACAACGCGGCCCAGCAGCTCGGCGCCGCGCTCGGCATCGCCCTGCTCAACACCGTCGCGACGACCGCGACCGCCTCTTACCTGGCGGGGAACGCCGACGCCTCGCCCGATGCGGCACCGGTCCACGGATACGCCGTCGCCCTGGCCGTTGCCACGGGCATCCTGATCGCCACGGCGATCGCCTGCGCACCGCTGCTGAAGACACCACGCACCGCCGCGAACTTGGACGAGCAGCACGATGAGCCCGTGTTGACGTCGTACTAGCGGTAGATCCCGAGCGGCCGCCAAAGGCGCTCTGAACCCAACGGAGATGAATACCGCCCTCGACCTCAACCAACGATGAGGTCGAGGGCGGTCGTGTTCGGGTGGTTCGGCCCGTGGCAGCGGTACGCCCGGTCTGATCGGGTCGTGGCGGAGTCCGTGTGTCTTAGCAAAGTCCGGCGGTGAGCTCGGTCGGCGAAGCCGCACCCTGGGCTTCCAGGGTGCGGCGGATTGCTAGGCGCGGCACAGGCGGGCCAGGAGGTCGGCCAGTTCGCGTGGGTCTTCGGGTCCGAGGTGCGGGGCATCGAAGTCGTGGACGTCGAACGTGTTGTCGGGTGTCGCGGCGTCGGCTTCGGCGATCATCCGGTCCTGGAGCGCGAGCGGGATCGCCCGATCGGCCGTGCAGCGGAGGTAGCTGCGCGGCACCCGTCCCCAGGTGTCGGGGTCGCCGCGCGCGTCGTCGGCGGCGACGAGGTTCGACTCGTCGGGCTCGAAGAGATTGAGCGCGGCCATGAACCCCCCATCGCTGTAGCCGCCCGCGAGCGCGGCCTTGACGGTGGCGAGGAACTCGGGATCGGCCGAGCGCCAATTGGTGCGGGACACACCGATCTGCTCGGGGTCGCCGACGCTCGGGATCGTCGGAAGCAGGGTCGTGGCGGCCTCGGGCGTCATGAAGCAGTCGAGGACGCTTTCGAGTGCGGTGCAGCAGAACGCCGTCAGGTATACGAGGCGGTCGATCAGCTCGGGCACCTCGTTCGCGACGCGCGTGATCGTGGCCCCGCCCATGCTGTGCCCGACCAGGACCACCGGACCCGTATCCGCAGCGCGTCGCACGATGCCGACGACGTGATCGACGTTGGTCTGCAATGAGGTCGCGGCCAGCACCGGCGAGGGCGCGGCCGCGAAGGCCTGCGAGTCCTGCGGCGCTTGGTACGACACCGGGAAGTTCGCGGCGGGGCCGTGGCCGGGGAGGTCGACGGCCAGTGCTCGGTGCCCGGCCAGCGCGAGCTCGGCCACAAGGGGCGCTGTCGCGGCGGCGTTGCCATTGGCGCCGTGGACGATCACGAACACCGCTCGCTCTCGCGAGCGGGCCTGGGCCGGTTCGGCGACCACGAGGCCACCGGCGCCGGCCGCCGCCGCGGTCCGGAGGAGTCCGCGTCTGCTGAAGGTTCGCCGTTCAGCCATCGGTCCGCCGTCCTTCGATGCTCCTGACCGCCGCCCAGACGAGAAGGGCCGCGCCTGCGGCGCCGATGAGCAGGTCGCCCCATTGCGGCAACCCGATCGCGCGCAGCACCCCGGCGACGCCGAAGCTGGTGTCCCAGTAGGACTCGGTGATGGCGGAGCCGAAGCCCTGGACAAGCAGGACGACCCCGATCACCCAGCGCCATCCTCCACGCTGCCGATGGTCGCTCATACGAGATTCCTTTCGCCGCAGTGCATCAGCCGTTCCGATGCGACTGCATCGGATGCTAGCATCAACCGATGCAGTCGCATCGGTTAGGCTGAGAGCATGCCGAGGAAGGTCGACCACGAGGCCAGGCGCCGCCAGATCTCCCAGGCGGTCTTCGAGCTGGTCAGCGAGCGCGGGATCGAAGGCGCGAGTCTCCGTGAGGCCGCCGCCCGGGCGGGCGTCTCCATGGGGGCGGTGCAGCGGTGCTTCTCCACGAAGGAGGAGATGATGGTCTTCGTCCTCGGCTACATGAACGAGCGCGTGACCGAGCGCGTCCAGCGCCGCATCGACGCCTCCGCCTCGCCCGATTCGGCAGCGACCATGCTGGAGCAGACGCTCATCGGCATCATTCCGGTCGACGAGCCGAGCCTGGCCGAGACTCGCGTCTGGCTGGCCTTCGCCGCTCAGGCCGCCGTCGACCCCGCATTGGCGGCGATCCAGCGCGAGCAGTACATTGGCCTCACCGACCTGCTGGAGTTGCTCATTGGCGTCGCTCGTGACGCCGGGGACCTGCGAGCGGAGGTTGATCCGGTCCAGGAGGCCGACGCACTCGTCACCTTCACCGACGGCCTCAACGTCCAGATCCTGTTCGGCCGCCACACGGCCGCATCCGCCACAGCGGCGCTGGAACACCGCCTCGACTCGCTCCGCCGGCAATAGCGCCGCCTCTGCCAAGCATTGCCGGAGACCAAGCGGTCCCGGTCGGGGGCTGTCCTCCGCCGAGCGGGAACTGGACGTCGGCGCGAGGGAGGAACTGGCTACAAGGTCGGGACAGAAGCAATCCGCCCTCTGTCCATAAAGACACGCGCAGGTGAGCAGCGCATGATCTCGCCAGCGCGGCAGTGCAACTGAAGAAAGAGTGGAAGCGCCTATGAGGTGGACAAGATAGTCGTTGTCCCCGAGGCAATCTGGAGGTGCAATGCCGAAGCGCTACCCACTGGCCGTCCTGGCGGCGATCGGACTGGCCGCGGCCGCGAGCCCCGTCCACGCCGAGACGTCCGCCGAACCACCGGCGGACGTCGAGCGGCCGGGCACGATCGTCCTTCCCACGGGCGACCAGGTGCGGCTGACCGCCGACGGCTCTTACCGCACCGAACCCGCTGAAGGGACCTCCGCATTCCACACGGCTCAGGAACCCGACGGCGACCGGCTGGTCGTCCCGGTCGACGCGCTCCCGAAGATCGCCGACGGCGAGTTCTCGATGGAGCAGTTCAACATCGACGCGCTGGCGCGCCTGGGCATCTCCGACGCGGGCGATCCCGACGCGGTCGAGCTGCTCGAAACCGAGACCGAGGTCGCTCCGCGTGACGGCAGTCCGGCGCTCGTCGAGGTCGACTTCACCGGCCTGTGGCCGGACGGTTCGGCGCCTGATGCGACCTTCCTGCGGTGGATCGACGTCGACACCGGCGAGTACCGGTCCACGATCTTCGACGGCGGGACCGGCACGCTCGAACTCGTTCCCGGGCATTACCAGATGGTGCCCTCGATGGACAAGTACGAGGAGTCCTCCACGATCGCGGGCGTCATCGACGTCCATGTGGACGCCGCCGCGGAGCCGATCGTCTTTGACGGCGCCGACGCGAACCCGGTCGGATTCGAGCTCGACCGTGAGGCCGTGCAGCAGTCGTTCGAGTTCAGCGCCTTCACCTACCTGCCCGGCACCAACGACGGTGCCCAAGGCGGCCTGTTCGGCTTCGGGGACTGGACGATCTCCGCGGTCCCGACCGAGTGGGACACGACCGGGCGGGACGTCGGCTTCTTCATGCGCCAGGAGTCCGCCGGCCCTGAAGGTGCCGACGAGCCCTACAGTTACAGCCTCTTCGACCTGGAGACGAAGGGCATCCCCGCCGATCCGGTCTTCCGCGTGCGCGACGAGGACCTGGCCCGGGTCGAGATGGACTACGACAGCCTCGGCGTTGACGCCGCCATGTACCGCGTCAACCTCGCCGTCCACTCGCTCTACACGATGTCGGGCTACCTCGACAACGGATACGTCGACCTGCCTTCGCAGCGCACCGAGTTCTACACCGCCGAACCAGAACTCGACTGGTCGCATGTCGGCCTCCTCGGGCTCGGTTCGGACGAAGACGACCCGGAGGACGGCAAAGCGGAGGATGAGGAGCTGCGCGCCGACGTCATGCACCACAGCGGCGTCCTGGAACCGGGCTCGGTCACCGAGGCCGGTTGGAACCAGGGACCGGTCACGGTCGGGCTCGACCTCGCCGGCGCCGAGTACTACCTGCCGCGGGTCTACCGCTGGGAGGACGCGGGACTGCTGCTGACCAACCCGTCGATGCACTCCAGCGGCTCGCCCAGCGAGGCGGTCAACACCTACGACACCCCGGGGCAGACCGTCCTCTCCCAGAACGGCCTGGGCGTCAACAAGTCCGAGTACGGCGGCGCAATGGCCACCGATCTCGCGCTCGTCCCCGCAGGCCGCTACAACCTCTACTCGGAGTCGTACCGGGACGTGTCTTGGACGCCGTTCGGCACCGCCTCAACCGCCGAGTGGGGCTTTGAGACCGCACCGGCTGACACTGACGCCGTCCTGGAACTGTCCGTCGTGGACTTCAACGTGAGCGGCCTTGAGAACGGGTCCGCCGACGCCGACGCGATCCAACAGGTCGAGCTGGAGTACGCCACCCAGCCCGGCGCCGAACAGCAGACGTGCACGGCAATGACCTTCGAGGTGTCCTACGACGACGGTGCGACCTGGCAGACCGTCCCGATCGAGCGCGACGGCAACACCGCCACCGCCTCCCTGACCCACCCCGCCGGCGCCGAGTTCGTCTCGGTCCGCTTCACCGCCGCCGACGAGGCCGGCAACACCGTCACCCACTCCACCATCCGCTCCTACGGGCTCCAGTAGCCGACGCGAAGCGAACGGGCCGGCCTCCGACCGGGGGCCGGCCCGCCCTGATTTCCCTCGCTGAGAACGACCGCCGCGGCGTCGTGAGGTTCATGGTTCGGGCTGGTCGCGGCGGCGGACGTGGATTGTTTAGCGGCCTTTCTTGCGAACCAGCGGCGCGAAGATCAGCAGGTGGACCGGACCCGTGGACGACCGTCCGCGCCGGCCCCGGGTTTTGTCGATGCCCGGTCGGGTATCCACGCAGCCTCACAATGGATGGACAAGGACGGAAAGGGACACGATGGAACACGAGACGACCACCCTCGCCCGGCTCGGTGACAGCGAACTGACCGTCGCCAACGAGACCGAAGACGTACGCGGCCGCAAGGTGATCGACAGGAACGGCGACGAGACCGGATCGGTCGACGGCTTGTTCATCGACGAACCGGAACGCAAGGTCCGATTCCTCGAAGTCGGCTCCGGCGGCTTCCTCGGCCTGGGGAAGAAGCAGGTGCTCATACCGGTGGACGCGATCACGCGCATCGACGACGAGCACGTGTACATCGACCGGGGACGCGAAGAAGTCACGTCTGGCCCCGGCTACGACCCCGAACTGACGCCCGAACCCGACCGCCCGTACTACGAAGACGTCTACGGGCACTACGGCTACCTGCCCTACTGGGGAGCCGGATACCGGTACCCGAACTACCCGCACTTCTAGCTGTAGCAAGAGGAGGCCCGGACGCCACGGTGGCGTCCGGGCCTCCTCTTGCTCGGAGCCGGACGCCGGCATGATCGGGACGTCGTCGGGGTGGCGCTCCGGCAGGGCCGAGCATGTCGGCCTCGGCCAGGCCCGTGGAGGCGCCCGTGCCCTAGTCAAGGGTCCGGATGGTGCGGGATGGGTGGTCGTTGAGGACTAGACGTTTGGTTCTTCCAGGATGCGGTGCCAGGGGCCGATGTCGATGTCCTTGTCCGCCAGCCAGGTGTCGTTGTAGTAGGTGTCGCGGTATCGTTCGCCGCCTTCGCCGGCGATGATCACGATCGCGCCGGTCGCGCCGGTGCGGGTGGCGAGTTCTCGTGCGGCCCAGAGGCAGGTGCCCGTGGCGGGGCCGTAGGAGGTGCCGGTGCGCTCGGCGAGATGGCGCATGGCGGCGACGCTCGCGGCATCGGGGACGGGGACGACGCGGTCGGCCAGGTCGATGCGGAACGCCGGTTCGATACGCGGGCGGCCGATGCCGGAGACCCGCGAGGGCATCCCGGTCGCGTAGCCGGGGTCGCCGCTGGCCCAGCCGGGGAAGTACGCGGAGTGCTCGGGGTCGGCCACGGCCACCCGCGTCGGTGCGTTCGCATACCGGAAGTGGCGTGCGAGGGTGGCGGCGGTGATGCCGGTGCCGGCGCCGCACACGACCCATGCCGGGGGCTCCTCGCACTGGGCGAGGAGCTCGCTGGCGATGTTGCCGGTGCGCCAGTCGGTCGCGGCTTCGGCGCGGTTGAACATGTCGAGGTAGAACCCGCTGCTCTCGGCGGCGACTCGTTCGGCGGTCGCGTAGATCGCCAGGGGCGGATCGACCAGTTCGCATCGGCCGCCGAGCGCTTCGATCGCGGCGATCTGGGCGGGGGCGGCGCGGCCGGGCATGACGACGGTGAACGGCAGTCCGAGAAGGTTGGCGAAGTGCCCCAGGGACAGGGCGGCGGCGCCGCCTGTGGCTTCGACGAGGACCGCGCCTTCGCGCAGGTCTCCGCCCGCGAGGGCGTGGATCAGGAGGTCCCGGATGAGGCGGTGCTTGAGATTCCCGGAGGGGTGGGCGGACTCGTCCTTGAGATGGACGACGGCACCGCCGAACCGCGCGATCTCCTGTCGCAGCGGCGTTGCCGGCGCGGGTTCGGCCCGCAGCGTCGCGATGGCCCGGCGCGCCCATGCCGCATCAGTCATGCGCCACACCTAAGGGTGAGCCTGATGACGACTTGGACTCGTAGCGCCGGCTTGCGCGCGCAGTCGGTCGCGGATCGAAGCGGGGGTAACGCCACCGTCGGGATGGCGTTCCAGCTTCCCGCGGTTCACGAGATCGTGCACACCCTGCCTGGTGATCTTGAGCATTGCCCCGGCCACCGGATAAGACACCCGGTCCGCCGTCGGGTGGCCGACCCGTCGCGCGGTGGCCTGTCCCATCGCCGTCCGCCACCAGTCCACCGGCGGGGAGAAAGGCGCATCACCGGGGTACAGCGTCGCGACCACGCGCACGATCGCGGCGACGGCTGCGTCGTCGTCAGCACCGAGTATCGTGCGCGCCCACTCGGTAGCACTGGTGCGCAATCGATCTCGCAGCCCCAGCAGGGCTTCGCTGTCCTGGAACAGGATTTCCAACGGGTCGAGGCATCGCGCTTCGACCAGCCCGACGAGCTGATCTCGGAGCTCATTCTCCAACGTCATCTTCGATCTCCCCACATCTCTCCCGACACTACTTGACGATCGCTGTCAAGCATGACATCGTACCCAGAAATACTTGACGATTGACGTCAAGTATTCGGTGCGGTCGTTTCAAGGAGGAATGCAATGACAGATGAAGTGAGCGTGCCGGGAGATCCGGTCTTGACGGTCCGCGACTACGGGGGCGACGGGCCGGACCTGGTACTGCTGCACGGCTTCGGCGGCGGTGCCCCGCAGTGGGAGGCATTCGCCCCACTGCTGACCGACCGGTTCCGGGTCGTCGCCCCCGACCTGCGCTGCCACGGGCGATCTGGTGACGGCCCATGGCACTGGGACCGACTCCTCGAGGACCTCGAACGAACCACGGCACACCTGGGCATCGAGAAACCCGCCGTCGTGGGCCACTCACTCGGTGGCGCCGTCGCCGCGATGTGGGCCCACCGCCATCCCGAGTGTCCAGGAGCCGTGAACATCGACGGCATCCGTGCGGTCGAAACGACTGAGGAGAACTACGTCGGCCTCGAACCCGACACCGCCGGTCGGCTGCGCGCCGAGCTCAGCGCCGTGTTCGACGCACAGGCAGCGGCGATGGCGCAACCGATCACCGCCGTCCAGTACGAGGCGATGCGGGATCAGCAGCGACAGTTCGGCGGCGATGCGGCGGTGGAACAATTCGAGCGGAACCTCACCGCCGCAAGCGGCACCTGGTCGCTGCGGCCCGACGCCGCCACCGTCACCGCCTTCCGGACACAAATGAACGCCGCCGACCTGTTCACGGTCTTCAAAGAGGTGACGTGTCCTCTGCTGGTGTGCGCGGCCTCGACGAACCTTGTCGAGGCCGAACCTCACGCGGACCTGATGGCGGCCTACCGCCGTGGCATCGAGCGTGACCTCACCGCTGCTGCGCAGGAGCATCAGTGCTTGCAGGCCGCATGGCTTCCGACCAGTCATGCCATGGTGCAGGAACAGCCCGACCGTCTCGCCGACCTCATCAAGCAGTTCCTTGCCTAACCCCTCCGCTCCGGTGTCGGGTTCACCGGCTCGGAACGCGTGAGCGTGGTCGCCCACCCAGGTGGCGAAGGAGTTCGGGGCTCGGCCGAGGATGCGGGTGACGTCGTCGGTCAGGACTGCATAGGCACCGCGGGCTTGCTGGGCCATGCCGGCGGCGATCTCTGCGACGTTCTCGGGGTCGAGTCCGCCGCTGAGCAGCATCTGCCGGGCCGCCTTGATCGGCACGTCCTCGACGGCGATCGATGTACCGAGCGTCCGTTCGAGGATCGCCACCTGGTCGGCGAAGGTGAGGAGTTCCGGACCGGTCAGCGTGTAAGTCAGTCCAGAATGGCCGTCGGTGGTGAGCGCCTGGACAGCGACGGCCGCGATGTCCCGCGGGTCGATGACGCCGACGGCCCCGGTCCCGGTGAAGTTCGGCAGTGTGCCGCCATGCTGGACCGGTCCGGCGAACTGGAGCATGTTCGAGGCGAACGTACACGGACGCAGGACGGTCCAGTCGAGACGACTCTCGCGGACGAGGCTGCTCGCTGCGGTGGTGCCAAGTAGCCTCGTCGGCGCCGCTGATCGCACCGAGTTTGACGATGCGCCCGACCCCGGCAGCCCGCGCGGCCTCGACTAGTGCCGCATCGTGGTCGATGACCGGTTTCAGCGGCGCGGACACCAGATAGACGGCCCTGACCCCGTCGAGCGCACGTTCGAGGGAGGCCCGGTCGTCGAAATCGGCGACAACGGTCTCCGCCCCGTGCAACGCGATCGGGCGCCGGCTCATCGCGCGGACGCGTTCGCCCCGGCCCAGGAGCCCACGAACGACTTCGCTTCCTGTGGTGCCGGTGGCACCGGTAACTAGGATCATGCCCCAACTCTCGCCGCCCCCAGTCGTCGGCGCTATGAGAAACCGGCACAGTTGAACCATGATGCAAGACCGCCGGATCGACGTGGCCCCTAGGCTGCGGCCCTGGATCGCCGACCTCACCGAATCGACGGCCACCGCGCCCGGGATCGTCACTGAAGAGCCCGACCACGCCACCACCCTGATGCTGCGAATCACTGAAAGCGAAGCGCCCCAGGCGATCGTGGCAGGTCCGCGCACCCGGGCGCTCCATTACGCAGGCGGGCCCGGCGTCTCATGCCTGCGGATCCGGTTCCGGCCCGGCCGCGCGCGGGTGCTGTTCGGTCGCAATGTGGGCGACCTGGTCGACCGAGCCGTCCCGCTCAAGGGCCTCTGGGACCAGGCCGCGGTTCTGGCGGATCTGTTGAGCGATCCCGACGCCTTCGCCCGCGCTTTGGAGGCCGCTGCACCCGGTACACCCGACGACCTCCTCGACCGTGCCGCAATCAGCCTGCCCATGGTCGGAGTCCGAGCGAGCGCCGGACGACTCCATGTGAGCGAACGCCACTTGCGTGACCTCATGGTCCGCGGCACCGGCCTGGGACCCAAACGATTCGCGCGCATCGAACGAGTGCGCCAGGTTCTCGCACACGGACCGGCCCCCTCCTTGTCGAAGCTCGCGCTCGCGACCGGCTACGCCGACCACTCCCACCTGACGGCCGAGTTCCGAGCGCTCATGGGCATGCCGCCCACGGCATTCTTCAAAGGCGTCGTCACTCCGAATCTCGTGTGCAGCAGTCCCATCTGAGCGCTGAGCGGTCGGAGCGATCACATCAGCGAAAGCATCCTCCGCGCCGCAGAGCAGATCGATGACGAGGTGCGGGCGCCCGACTCGCCGCGCCGCTCGGATGAGGTTGCGCGTGACGTCAATGTCCTTGCGGCCGTCGACGGTTGCGCAGGACCTCCGGGGCGTCTGGCGCGATGCCGCTCACGTCACCCGTGCCTGGTCGTAATGGTGTTGAACTCCCGCAGAGAAATCGGATAGACCTGACCTCATGTCCACCCGCGCCACCGAACCTGAGGCCGACCAGCGAGCGCACGCCCACCGGCCCGTGCCGCGGCGGGTGCTCATCACCTTGTGCGCCACCCAGATCACCAGCTGGGGCGTCCTGTTCTACGCCCTGCCGGTCCTCCTAGGCGACATCACAGCCGACACCGGCTGGACGACCGCAGGCGTCATGGGCGCCTTCTCGATCGGGCTCGGCGCCTCCGCCCTCGCCGGGATCGCCGTGGGACACCTCCTGGACCGCCGGGGTCCGCGGCTGGTGATGACCGCAGGCTCGATCGCGGCGGCGGTCGCGGTCGTCGGCATCGCGACCGCCCCGAACCTGTGGTGGTTCACCGCCGCATGGGTCCTCTCCGGGATCGCCCAGGCCGCGGTGCTCTACAAGCCCGCGTTCGCCGCCATCACCGCCTGGTACGGGCCGAACCGAGTCCGCGCGCTGACGATCCTGACCCTCGCCGGTGGACTCGCCTCCACCGTCTACGCACCCCTCACCGCGTTCCTCGCCGGCCACTTCGACTGGCGCGGCGCCTACCTCGTGCTCGCCGCGATCCTCGCCGCCCTCACCATCCCCGCCCACGCCATCGCCCTCACCCCGCCATGGCCCGCACACCCACACCATGTGAGACACGAAGCAGGCGATGAACGGACAGCGCCTGCGCTGGACCGAAAGAGGATCATCACCTCACCGGCGTTCATCGCCCTTGCCGCCGCCATCGCCTTGGCCGCGTTCGCCATGGGCACCTCGAACCTCTACCTCATCCCGCTCATGACCGGTCGCGGCATGGACACCGCCACCGCCGCCTGGGCGCTCGGGCTCTGCGGGGCAGGACAGCTCCTCGGCCGCATCGCCTACGCCCCCATCGCCGCCCGGACCGGGCCGACCGCCCGCGCCGTCGCGATCCTCGCCACCGGTGCCGCGACCCTGCTCGCCACCGCGTCCATCGCCGGGCCCGTCGCGCTCGTCTTCGCCACCGTCATCGTCCTCGGCGCCGCCCGCGGCGCCTTCACTCTCCTGGACGCCACCGTCGTCACCGACCGGTGGGGACCGCACGGGTACGCCGTCCTCCACGGCATCCTCACCGCACCCGCCACCGCCGCACTCGCCCTCAGCCCCTGGGCCGGCGCCCACCTCGCCACCTGGACCGGCGGCAACCCCCAGCTCTTCGCCCTCCTCGCCGCCCTCACCACCACAGCGGCCCTCATCGTCCTGGCGGAACGAATGATCAAGCGGCCCTTGAGGAAGCGACTCGAATAAGGACAATCGACCTGCAGGTGGCGTCGGAGGCGACGCCAGACGTCTCGTAGCGCCCCGCTTGGGAGGTCATCGTGCCGTCGGGCGCGCTAGCGGGGCGCGGATGCCGCAGCGTCAGGCCGCGCCGGGGTAATCAGCCCCCACGAGCAACCCGCGCGTTTGGGTGCCTCGCAGGGAACTCGTCCCGATGCCCCTGATCGCCGGGTACCGGCTGCTGCGGGGTGCAGGGTGTGGGACGCGCACGCACTGCTGTTCGCCTGTGCCGTCCGCCCTGTTAGGTTCGAGCGCTGTGGAGATCCTTGACATCGAACACGGTGGCCGCACGCTCCGCGGCGCGCTGCACCTTCCTTCCTCGGCCGGGTCGGCTGCCCCGGTGCCGGCCATTGTGCTCTGCCACGGTTTCGGCGGCAACCGCGCCGAATTCGGCTACTCGTTCGTTCGGCTTGCGAAGCGCATGGCCGAGCGCGGCCACGCCGCCTACCGGTTCGACTTCGCCGGCTGCGGCGACTCCGACGGCGATTTCGCCGATCTCGCCGTCTCCGACCAGGTTTCGCAGGTCGTGACGGTTCTCGACGCGGTGGGTGCCCATCCGGCCGTCGACGCCGAGCGGCTCTCCCTGCTCGGGATGAGCCTCGGCGGACTCACCGCCTCGCTGGCCGCCGCCCGGCGCCGGGTCCGGTCGCTCACGCTGTGGGCACCGGCCGCGGCCGCCGTCGCCATGGACGGGGAGGCCGCGAAGCGACGCGCCGACGCAATCGCCGAGCACGGCTACGACGACTTCGGGGGCCTGCCCGTCCATCAGCGGTTCGTCGACGACGCCAAGGGCATCGACCCGTTCGCCGACGCCGCCGCGCACGCCGGACCGGTGCTCTTGGTCGTCGGCTCGAACGACTTCGTGCTCGGTCCGGGTATCCGCGACGGATACGAGCGCACCTATGGTGAACGGCTCGACCTCCGCATCTTCGAAGGCGTCGGCCACGGATTCGAGACCGTGCCCGCGCGCGAGCGTCTCATCGAGCTCACGGAGACGTTCGTTTCACGCCACGCCTGACCCGTGCGGATAGACCGCAGTCGATCTAACTTGCGGCCCATCAGGTTCCCAATGCGACAGGCCCGTGCGCCGTCCTCGAAAAACGCTCCGGGTTCGAAGTGATCGAGGACGGCGACGCCCCAGCGGAGACGGTGAACGGGCACTCGGTGCACTCGTAGGCGCAGACGCGGCTCAGGCAAGTGTCGGCGTCCGGCGACCGTATGCTCCGATAGCCCCTGGTAGTCGCAGCTTTTGAACACCGCATTTGACGCGAACGGACAGGCCCGCAGGATAAACCTGCGGGCCCGGCCGTTCCTCTTGAACGTCAATCGAGGAACGCGGCAACCCGCTGAGCGAACACTTCCGGGCTGATGACCTCGACCCCAAGGGCTTCGGCCTTGGCCAGCTTGCTACCGGCCTTCTCCCCCGCGACGACCAGGTTCGTCTTCGCCGAAACGCTTCCGGACGCCTTCCCGCCAGCGCGGGCGATCAGCTCGTTCATCTGGGTCCGCGAGTAGTCCGCGAGCAGCCCGCTCATGCCGCCGGTTACGACGACGGCCATGCCCGCCAGCGGCAGTGCGCCATCCGGGGCCTCGCCTGCTTCGTCGCCCGCCGCGCCGGGGGCGACGAATCCGGGCTGGGCCATGTTCACGCCAGCAGCCTGAAGCTTCTTGATCACGTCGGACAGTTCGGCAATGCCTCCGACGATCACGGCCGCCTTGTCGGCCCCGATCCCTTCGACCGCTTCGAAAGCGGCGGCGTCCGCAGCCTGAATCGCGTCCATCGTCCCGAAGTGCGCGGCGATCCGAAGGGAGAGGCTGCGTCCCGTCTTTCGGATGCCGAGTGCGCAGAACACCCGGTTGAGCGGCTGCGTCTTGGTGGTTGCGATCGCGTCCATGAGGTTGTCGGCGCTCTTGTCGCCCATACGGTCAAGCGAGAGCACCTGGTCACGAGTCAGTGCGAACAAGTCGGCGACATCGCTGACCATCCCTCGTTCGACGAGCTGGACGATGACCGCTTCGCCGAGGCCTTCAACGTCGAGGCAGTCGCGGGCGACGGCGTACTTGAGGCCCGCCACCTGCCCGCACGCCCGGCCCCGGACGCATCGCCACCGCACTTCGGACTTGTCGATCTCGGCACCGCACCGCGGGCAGTGGTCCGGGAAGACGATCGGCTGCTCGTCGCCGGTCCGCTGGGAGACGATCGCGCCTTCAACGCGCGGAATGACCTCTCCGGCGCGCAGGACGTAGACGCGATCCCCGAGGCGAAGGTCCTTGCGGAGGATGTCATCGGGGTTATGGAGTGTCGCGTACGTGATCGTGGTGCCGCCGACTTCGACAGGTTCGAGGATGCCGCGTGGGGCGATGACGCCGGTCCGGCCGACGTTCCATTCGATGCCTTGCAGCACCGTGATCTTCTTGTCTGCGGGGAACTTGAAGGCGGTCGCCCAGTGCGGGGTGCGGGACCCGGTACCGGCGTCGGCGCGGTCGGCGGGCGTGTTCGCTTTGATGACCGCGCCGTCGAGTTCGATGTCCAGGTCGGGGCGGATCGCGCCGATGCGGTCGATGCGCGCTTGGACTTCGTCGAGCGTGTGGCACGCGAGCGCGGTGATGCGGCTGCCGACGGTGGTGCCGACGCCGAGCTTGTGCAGGCGGTCGATGAGGTCGATGTGGGTCAGGTCCGCGAGCTCCGGGTCGCTGGTGTAGCGCGGCGTCGGTGAGGGCGTCGTACGCGATGAACGTCTGCTGACCCGGTAGGCGCGGTCCTTGGCACGCAGGGACCCTGAAGCGGCGTTGCGGCGGTTCGCGAACGGCTGGCCGCCGTGAGCGACACGGGCTGCGTTCGCGGCCGTGAACTGGGCTTCGGTCATGAGCACTTCGCCGCGGATCTCGACGGTGACCGGCTCGGTCAGTTCGCAGCGGCAGTCCGATGATGTGGCCGATCGCGTGCGACACGTCTTCGCCGGTGGTCCCGTCGCCGCGGGTCACGAGCTGCACCAAACGACCCTCATGGAACCTGGCTGCGAGCGCGACACCGTCGAGCTTGGGTTCGACCACCCATCCGGCAACGTCACGGCCGCCGATGCGACGCTGGAGCGACGCCGCCCAGTCGGTCAACTGCTCGGCCGAGAACACGTTCCCGAGGCTGAGCATCCGCACTGGGTGCGGCACGTCGCCGATCGTCGACTCCAGCGGCGACCTCGCGAGTGGGCGAGTCATCGGCGATCTCGTCGGGGTGCTCGGCCTCCCAAGCGGTGATGCCGCGCAGCAGCCGGTCGTAGGCATCGTCGTCCATACCGGACTCGCCTGAGCCGTAGTAGGCTTCGGCGGCGGTGCGGGCCGCGGCGACCGCGGCAAGGTAGTCGGCTTCAGTGTCGATGGTGAAGGCAGGTGCCGCAGGGATCGTTGTCATGCACTCATGTTGTCATGCGGGTACGACAATTTCCTGTGTGCTGACCAGCGCGAACACGGTGACCCGCGACCGAATTGGAGGGCGCGACGTCGGTGCAGGCCGCTACGCTGAGCCATGCCGAAACAGCAGAAGCAAGCGCGACGCCAAGTCGTCGGCGGACTGTACGGCTGCGAGTGTCGCGGAGTTGTCGCGGTGGGCGACGCCGGTCGAGGTTGCGGCAACTACTCGGAGGCTTCGGGTGCCTCCCGGCGCCGGCGGGCCGCTTCGATGCGGTCTCGGAACGGGCGACTGTGCACTGCCTCCGCCACCTCGGTCAGCAGTTGCGCCAGCGGTATGGAGAGCTCCGCGTCCAGTTCGGCCATCGCCGCGAGGGTCACCTCCCACTCCGCGGTGATCTGCGGCAGCAGCGCACGGGCCTCGGGCGTCAGTGCGACCAGTCTGCCGGCGGGCGTCGCTTAGGGTCGGTGGTGTGGGTGACCAGGCCAGCGCGGGCCATCTGGGCCGCCGTCTGGCTGGCGGCCGAGTGGGTGACGCCGATCGTCTCCGCCAGGTCGCGGACCGGGAGCGGGCCTTCGGCCAGCAGCGCCCGGACCACGGGAGAGAACCGGGGCCGGTACTCGGCCAGGCCCTGATCCCGGTAGACCTGGGCTACATCGCCTTCGAGCAGTTCGAGAACATGGCGGAGCAGGGTGCCGACGGCGTCGGGATCCGGGTGGCGCTTCATGCTGTTAATCTAACAGCGCTGTTACAAATCGAGGAGGCACCCCGCATGACGGAGCTCTATCCCCCCGTCGAACCGTACGAACACGGCATGCTCGCCGTCGGCGACGGCAACCACGTCTACTGGGAGACCAGCGGGAACCCCGCAGGCAAGCCCGCGCTGGTCCTGCACGGCGGCCCGGGGTCCGGCGCCGGGCCCTTCTGGCGGAGGCTGTTCGACCCCGCGGCCTATCGCATCGTGCTCCTGGACCAGCGCGGCTGCGAGCGCAGCACCCCTGACGCCGCCGACCCGCAGACCTCCCTGGCCGCCAACACCACCGCGCACCTGATCGCCGACATCGAACTGCTGCGCGAGCATCTCGGCATCGACCAATGGCTGGTCATGGGCGGCTCGTGGGGCGTCACACTCGCGTTGGCGTACGCCGAGCAGACACCCCGCGCACGTGTCGGAGCTAGTCCTGTTCAGCGTCACCAACACCACTCGCCGCGAGGTGGAGTGGGTCACCCGGGACATGGGGCGGATCTTCCCCGAGGAATGGGCCCGCTTTCGCGGTGTCGTTCCGGAGTCCGAACGCGACGGCGACCTGGTGCAGGCCTACGCCCGGATGCTCGCCGATCCCGACCCCGCAGTGAGGGAGCGGGCAGCCCTGGAATGGTGCCGATGGGAGGACGTGCACGTGTCCACCGCCCCCGGCCACCGACCTGATCCCCGATTCCAGGACCCGCTCTTCCGGATGCGGTTCGCCCGCCTCGTCACGCACTACTGGGCAAACGCCGCCTTCCTGGAGGACGGTGCGCTGCTGCGTGACGCCGGGAAGCTCGCCGGCATTCCCGGCGTGATGGTCCACGGCCGCATGGACATCAGCGGCCCCGCGGACATCGCCTGGAAGCTGGCGCAAGTCTGGACCGACGCCGAACTGTTTCTCGTCGGCGACGAGGGCCACGGGTTCTCGGGAGACACCACGCTCAATGCCGTTCTGTCGGCGACGAACCGCTTCCGGCAGAGCTGAGCCACCGCGCGCCGGCAGCGGAGACGAACTTGTCCGTCGGCCGCATTCCCTACGTGGGACGGGCAGGCGCTCACCAGTCGTGGTCGGTGCCGTCGGTAAGTCGGTTGTACTCCGCCTGACGTTGGGAGCGTCCGGCCATCATATGGGCCCTTGCGCGACCCCGACGCTGGCAAGGAATCCTGACAGCCGTTGCCCCGGTGCGACGCCACACCATCCCACTGTGCTGGGGAAGGGTCTCCGCTACTCCCCCGACGCGACCGGTTCGGCATTGCCTCCATGGTCACTGATCGTGCCGGCCTCGCCCGCGATCTCGGGTCCGAGTCCGAACCAGGATCGGCAGTCGTCGTCGAACCCGGTCACGGTGACCGGCGGACGCAACCGGGAACGCCAGTCGGTTGCGTCCATGCGGAACCTGCGGGAGGTCCGCGAGCCACCGCCGTAGACCGCTTCGACGTCGATGCCGTCGTCGCGGTAGCCGAGCCGTTCGGACACCCCTACCGACTTGCTGTTCGTGATGAACGATCGTGAGCGGCAACTGCGGGCGTGCAGCCATTCGAACGCGAACGCGAGGACGCCGGTGCGCGCTTCGGTCCCGTACCCGTTGCCTTGCTGAGCGAGCGTCAGCCACGAGATCGTGCTCGGAGCACCTCCACGTGTGTGGAGGTGCTCCGAAGTTCTTCGGGACCGAAAACCAAAGCCCTGAACTGCACGCACGTGAAGGTGCGTCTTCGTTGAGCGTTCCGGCTCCTTACTGCTGCAGTCGGGAATCGATCAGGGCGTCGTGACTTCGAAGCGCCTGACGGTGACGGTTCCGCCGAGGGCTTGGGTGGCGTGGTTGAAGACCGCGAACCGGGGGCCCATGAAGAACGCCGGGCTGGTGTCGAGGGTGTGCGCGGTCCCGAACGGGATGAAGTTCGATCCGTCCTCGCTGTAGGAGAAGTTCGCCTGCCGTTCGGCGCCCGGTCGGATGTCGGCGGTGACGCGCAGCCAGATCCGGGAGTCGCGCAGGTCGGCACCGGCCCTTTCGGTGCCGGTGCTGATGGTGCTCCAGTCGCTCGGGTCCATGGTCAGGCCGTCCCACATGACCGCCCGCAGGACGCCGTTCTCGCGCCGCGCGCCGATCCAGGCCGAGGAGTCGCGGAGGATCGCAAGACCGGTGCGGTCGCCGTCACTCATGGACGCGAGGTCGAGTTCGACCGTGGCCGTGGAGCACGGGCCCTGGATACGGTGGGTGATGGTGTTGCGGGCCGTATAGAGGTCGTCCGTGACCGTCGCAGTTTGGAGCCGGAGCCCGTTCCCGGTGGTCCATTTCGAGTCGTCGGGGTTGTGGTTCCACTCCCATTTGGCGGCGAGCGTCGCGGCGGTGAACTCGTCGGTGCCGATCAGGGACGGCACGGGATGCGGGGTGAGGTTCGGGAACGGGTACGTCTGTCCCCAGGCGCCGTCCACCGTCTGGACCTCCGGCCAGCCGTCCGCGGTCCAGGTGATCGGGGCGAGGGCGGGCACGCGGCCGCCGGGGTAGGCGTCCACGAAGCTCATGTAGTGCCAGGCGCCGTCCGGAGTCGAGACGAGGCCGCCCTGGTGGGGGATGCCGCCGCCGGGGATCGGGCCCGGCATGTCCAGCAGGACCTCCCGGTATTCGTAAGGGCCCCAAGGCGACGAGGACTTGAAGATGTACTGGCCGTTCGGGGGCTTGGTGAGGAAGATGTAGTAGCTGCCGTTGATCTTGTAGAACCGGGAGCCCTCCAGGCCGCCGGTCTCCGCCGGACTGTCGAAGACCTTCTGGTTGCGGACCTCGGTCTTGCCGTCGGCCGAGAGCTGCGCGACGTAGAGCTCGGTGTTGCCGTAGGCGACGTACATGGTGTCGTCGGTGTCGACGAGCATGCCCGCGTCGTAGTAGGAGCGGGGGAACTCGGCGTGGCGGGTCCAGGGCCCGGCCGGGTCGGTGGCGGTGTACATGAACGAGCGGTAGAAGTCGATCTGCCCGAGCCAGTAGAAGCGGTTCTCGCTGGCGCGGTGGGTGAGCGAAGAGGCCCAGACGCCGCCCCATGTAGCGGTTGCCGCCGATCAGGTCGTACGCGTCGTTGAAGTCGAGCCTCGGCACGGAGTGGCCGATGAACTCCCAGTTCACGAGGTCCCTCGAGTGCAGGACCGGGGCGCCGGGCGAGTAGTGCATCGTGGACGCGGTCATGTAGAAGTCCGAGCCGACGCGGATGACTTCGACGTCGGCGAAGTCCTGCCAGATGACGGGGTTGGTGTAGGCCGACTGCTGGGCTTCGGCTTGGGTGAACGGGTTGAGGGCGGTTGCGGCGGCGGCCCCGGCGAGCACGCCGGCTCCGCCGATGAGCATCCGCCTGCGACTCCTGGGGGTTTCCATCCAGTTCATGGTGGTCTCCTTAGTCGAGGTTCGCTTCCCGCACGTTGCCGATGCGTCAGGCATGGACGTGCGGGCGCTTTGCTAGGGCCGGGACCGGACCGGGCGGTCGCGGACCGGCGGGTGCGCCGCCTCGGTCCGGTCCCGGGTCGGTTACTCGATGGAGGCCGACGCGATGCCTGCGCCGCAAGTGGAGCCGACAGAGTTCAGCTGCCACTGCTGGTTCGCGGTCATCACGAGGCGCCTCCTGTGAGGGTCAGGAGCGCGAGGCGGTACGGCAGCTGGGAATACTCCATGCCATCGGTGTTCGGGTCGCGACCCTGGTAGAGCATCTGGAGATTGCCCGTATCGATGTTCATCTTCTGGTCGTTCCCGGACCGGATGAGCTCGCCGTGGCTGATGTCCGCCGTCCACTGGCCATCAGGGAACGTCACATTCGCGATCCCGGCGAACGGCGCGCTCTGATCGCCGGCCTGCAACTGCCACTGCCCGGTGAGACCGTCGGCGAGATACGAACGGTAATAGCGACCGTTCGAACCCATCGCCTCCCAGATCAGCAAGTACTGGTTGGAGTTGTCGACCTGGTAGACCGCGCCGCCCTCGAACAGGAGGTCACGGGAGTCCTGCAGGACGATCTGGGTGTTGCGGAACCCGTTCGGGAACTCGCCGATCGTGGTCTCCGAGCGATACACACGCCCGTCATCGTCAGCGGCGAACAGGTAGCACATGCTGTCGTCGCAGATGTTCCAGAAGTCCAACCACCCGCCGCTGTTCTCCTCGACGATGGGAGGCGTTTCGTCGATGAAGTTCTTCGGCGCCGACCAACTCATCGGATCGGCGGGATTCTTGCTGGTCGAGTACGAGGGCGGCCCGGTCTGGTAGACCAGATACCACTCATCGTCAGGCGCGAAGTAGAACAGCTGCGGAGCCGCGGCATACCGGGAGCCGATGTTCGCGTTGGTGTCCAGGAACGTCACAGGCGCATCAGCGGCCTGCGACCAATCCGCGAAATGGGTGAAGGCCAGGCTCCAGTGCCCCTCGGGAGTGTTCGCCACCGTGTTGTAGACGAGCCACTCGCCGTTGTAGCGGACCACCGTCGGGTCCTTGGCCGACACGACGTTATGCGTCGCATCCGACTTCGGGCCGATCAGCGGACCGGTGGACTCCCACTGGTACGAGGCCGGCAAGGCCAGCGCCTCGGCCCCCTCAGCCACCCCCTCGTCGCCGGTCTCGGCATTGGCCACGAGCGCACTCGAGGCCAAGATCGTCGCCACCGCGAGCGCGGCCAGCGCCCCCAGCGTTCGCTTTCGCATCGTTCGTCGCATGAATGTCCTTTCGGAGAGCTTGCAGAACTCTCTGTTATCGTTCACAAGTGAACGTTTGTCCCGAAATGTTCAAGGGAGATATCCCGAAACATTGGATGATTAGAACTATAGGGATATCTCGATACATGGTCAACACTTCGCCCAAAGTTTGTTGGAATACCCGGCGTTAGGCTGCCGCGATGAGCTCTCCTCTTCCTCGGGCCGATTCCCCAAGGACCGCAGGCGATCGCCTAACTCGTCTGGCGTTTCGGCCGACCGATCTCCAAAGTGGACAAATACGGCTCGGGCGTACCCTCGGCGACCGGCGAGCGGCTTGAAGGTCGCAACTGCGCTTGCTCCTTCGTGGAGTGCTGCCGGAACAGCCGGCCGTTGTAGTCCAGGGCGAGGAGATCGCGCGTGGTGTCATCGGTCGGAGCGGACGTCAGGTCGGGGGCTTTCGCTCAAGCGGAGTTTGCGAGGGTCCGGGGGTCGATGGGGAACTGCAGTGGGGCGCCTTCGGTGATCCGTCTGACCTCGTCGAGGACGCCGGCGCCCAAGCGGTGGAGTTCGACGCCGACCGACCCGGCCAGGTGCGGGGTCACGATCACGTTGTCCAGCCCGGTGAGCGCACGCGCGCTCTCGCCGGGATGGACGAGGTCCAGGATCGCTGAGATGCGGCCGGTCGCGGCGACCCGCAAGAGGGCGTCCTGGTCGACGAGCTCGGCGCGCGAGGTGTTGATGAGCGTGGCGCCGGCCCGCATCGCGTGCAGTTGGTCCGCGCCGATGAGCCCTCGGGTCTGGGGGATCGAGGGCGCGTGCACGCTGACCACATCGCTTTCCCGCACGAGCGCATCGAGCGCGACGAGCCTCGCCCCGAGCGCGGCGGCCGCGGCATCGTCGAGCGTCGGATCGGCCACCAGCAGCCGAAGGTCGTAGGCGGCGAGCATCCGCAGTACCAGCGTGCCGACCCGGGAAGCGCCGACGACGCCTACCGTCTTGCCGTGGTTGCCGGCGTGGGCGAGTTCAGCGTGAATATCGGGGTCGGGTTCGCCGCGCCGGGCGCGATGGGCCATGGTGAAGACCCCCTTGTTCGCGAGCACGATCATCGCGACCGTGTACTCGGCTACCGGAATGGCGTTCGCCGCGACCTGCGAGGAGACGCCGATACCAAGTTCCCAGACGGTGTCGGTGACGAATTCTTTGACCGAGCCCGCGCTGTGGAGGACGTATCGGAGCGCGGGGAGGCGTTCCAGCAGGGCCGCGTCGAGTACGGGGCAGCCCCATCCGGTGATGAGGAGCTCGATGCGGTCGGCGTGCGGGAGCCGGTCGACGTCCTCGGGGCCTTGCAGGACCACCGGCGCGAGGTCGAGCCGGCGGTCGAGCTCGTCGAGCTGTGCCTGGCTGAACATCCGTGTCCGCAGGGACTCCGGGGCCATCGCGAACGCAGCGCGCATCCTTGCTCGGGGTCGGGTTGTCACTGGCTGCCTCCGCTGATGAGATTGATTTTCCAGAACCACTGCTACCGCGGGAGCAGGGCGATGACTGGCACGACGAGGTGCCTTCGTTCGTCGGCCAGGGAAATGGCCGATATCGGAGATGGACCTGTCCGCCCCGGTCGAACCGGGGCGGACAGGTTCAGCCTTTCAGGCCTGACTGGGCCACGCCCTGCACCAGGAAGCGTTGGAGGAACAGGAATACGAAGATGAGGGGCAGGATCGCCACGGCCGCGGCGAGGAACAGCTGCGAGAGGCTGACGGTCTGGGCGGTCAAGAACGTGGACAGGGCGGTGTTGCGCGCGTCGAAGAACGAGAGGTAGGCACTCCAGATCACCGGGATGTAGGTGAAGACGAGCAGACCGATCAGGAACGGTCCGACGAAGTACCAGAATGCGGGGTTGCCACCGGCGAGGGACCGTCGAGGGGACCGAGGACGTATGCCCTCGGTACCCGCCGACGATGCGACGGCGGTGGTCTGCGATGAGACGACCACGATTGCTCCGATTAACCGAAGACGCTGTCGAGCTCGGTCTGAATCGTGGCGACCGCGTGGTCGAACTCCGCCTCGGGGTCGTTGCCCTCGAGCACGATCTTGGACATCATGTCGTCGACCGCGGTCTCCATGGCAGGGGTCCAGTTGGGGTTCTCGGTCCACCCGTACTCCTCTGAGAGCCGCACGGCCTCCGCTGCAGGCCCTTCGGTCAGCGCTTCGGCGTTCGCCCGCATGGACTTGCGCGGGGGGATGTGGAATCCGTAGGAGAGGCACCAGTCCTGGATGTACTCCTCGTTGTCGATCCACAGCCACTTGGCGAACGCCTTGGCCTCCTCGACATGCGGGGACTCTGCATTGACGAACGTGGACCAGCCGCCGTTGAACACCGTCGGCGCGCCGCCGCCGAATCCGGGGAAGGGGATGACGGCGATGTCGTCGCCGTGGGCCTCGGCGATCTGCGGCAACGCCCATAGTCCGCACCACTGGATCGCGCACAGTCCCTGGACGATCGAGGACGGGTCCCAGGCCTCGGTCGGCGCACCCACCAGCAGCGAGCTGGATTCGTGCAGCTCACGAACCTGCAGCGCACCGGCGAGGACGGTCTCCTTGTCGAATCCGATCTGGTCGTCCTCGGTGAGGAGGGTCTGGCCCGCGGAGAAGACGATGGGCTGGAACAACTTC
Organism: uncultured Actinomycetota bacterium; assembly: GCA_963740955.1. Taxonomy (GTDB): domain Bacteria; phylum Actinomycetota; class Actinomycetes; order Mycobacteriales; family Micromonosporaceae; genus Glycomyces. The sequence continues at coordinate 359,107 of CAVUGC010000016.1, read as the reverse complement.
GACGCCGAGTCGTCGTTGCCGAGGAACAGGCCTTTGATGTCACCGGTCGTGAGTTCGGCGGCGGCGGCCATGAGGTCGTCGAAGGTCGTGGGCGCGGTGATGCCCTGGGCCTCCAGCAGCGACGGCCGGTAGTAGAGGAACTGCGGGTCAGAGATCATCGGGATGGCGTAGATCGTGCCGTCGATCGAGTTGCGTGCGAGGTCCCCTGGGGCTGCGCGCGGCCGGTCAGGCTCGCGAGCGCGAGTTGATGGACTTGATGCGGCTGAGATGCCCTTCCAGTGCCAGGGCCGCCGCGCCGAGGATGACCATGTTGCGGCTCTGCTCGTCGAGCTTGACGGTGAGCGCCTCCAGCGCCGATTCGAGCACGTGGTCGGAGAGGCGGCGGCGGAGCTCGGGGAGCATCGCCTCGCCGAGCGTGTTGGAGACCCAGCCGGTGAAGACCACCAGGTCGGGGTTGACGAGGTTGACGAAGTTCGCAACGCCGAGCGCGAGGTCGCGGGCGACCGCCTCGATCGTGCGGATCGCCGGCTCCTTGCCCGCCCTCCAGTCGGCCGCGAGCGCCTGCATGGCACTCTCCTGTGTCTCCCACTCGCTCTCGCCACCGAGCGATGCCCATTGCCTGAGGATCCCGGGGGCGCCGATGCGGGCCTCGATGCATCCGCGGCGACCGCATCGGCAGACCGGACCGTTCGCGTCGATGGTCGTGTGCCCCCACTCACCCGCGGAGTTCGTGGCACCGCGGTAGAGCTTGCCGTCGAAGGCGAGGCCCACACCGACACCGGTGCCGAGCACCACGACGGCGAGACGGTCGACGCCGCGGCCGTCGCCGAACCACAGCTCGCCCGCCGTCCCGGTCTTCAACGAGTTGTCCAAGTAGATGGGCACATCGAGCTCGAGCCGCTCCGTGAGCAGCTGCTTGAATGCGACATCGCGCCAGTTCCAGTTGGGCGCGAACACCGAGATGCCGCCGGCGACATCGACCTGGCCGGGCAGACTCACGCCGAGCCCGAGAATCTCGCGGCCGGGAAGCGTTGTGCGCAGTGCGGCCATGCCGGAAGTGATGTGGTCCAGAAGTTTTTCGGGCGTGTCCTCGGACAGGTCGACCTGCTCCTCGATCCGGCTCAGCACCTGCAAGGCGAGGTCGTAGGCCTCGAACTTGACGTAGGTGGTGGCGACGTCGACGCCGATCAGGATCCCGCCTCCGGTGTTGGGCGCCAGCAGCTTCCGCGGCCGCCCGCCACCGGAGTCCTCCCAGCCCGCCTCGACGATCACGCCGAGATCGATCAGATCGGTCGCCAGGTTGGAGACAGTGGCGACGCTGAGGCCGGTCTTGACGGCCAGGGTCGGCCGCGAGGCAGGGTAGTCGGCCAGGAGGTGCCTGACCATCGAGAAACAGTTGCGGATGCGGATGTCGCGAGAAGGGGACTGCATGCAAGGAAGGATACGCGGACCGAGACCCTTTGTATATGGGTTGTGCGAAGTATTGCGCCGCGTCCGTTGCGGACGTTTCGCCCTTGACGTGGCACGCGGTCGCGTCGGGGACCTGGAAGAACGCGCCGCCGAAGACCGGTGGCACCCCGTGAGCGAATGCGGGCGCCACCGGCCTCCAGACAAGGCAGGCCGGTCGCACTACCGGCGGTTCGGTCTCTGGGCTACAGGCCCCAACCCAGCCGGAGGCGGTCCGCGCCGGACTGGTTGCGGAGGGTCAGGTTGAGGTTGCTGCCGCTGCCGCTGAACGCGAACATGGAGTACCAGTCGTAACCCGAGCTGCCGGTCGGCTTGCCGCCGAGCGCGGGCCAGTACACCGAGCCCATGCCCTGCTGGCGCATCTCGTCAGTGACCGCGCGAATGTGGCGGACGAAGTTGCTGGTGCTGGCAGAATCGTTGTAGTTCAACCCGTTGTCCATCGGCGCGCCGAACTCGGTCATGACCGCCCGGGAACCGCAATCGCCCAGGCGGGCCTCAAAATCGTCACGTTGCGCCCAGTAGCTGCGTTCGCCGTAGAAGAACGCGTAGTGGTGGATCGACAACAAGGTGCCGTCGAAACGGCTGTCGCTGCAGATCGGCCGCAAGTCCTGGCTGGCGCCGGTGCCGCCGATCAGCACTCGCTCGGGCAGAGCCGAGTAGTGGTAGTCCAGCCAGTCGGCGGCCACGTCCCGCCACTCACTGGAGCTGTAGCCGTGCGGTTCGTTCATCGGCTCGAAGTAGACGCGGGTGTTGGAACCGTACTGGCTCGTCACCCTCGACCACATCGTGTTGAACGCGGCCATATTGGTGATGCGCCCACCTGAGGCCGCACCGTCCTCCCAGTAGGCGAGGATGACCTTGAAGCCGCGATCGGTGGCGGCGTCGATCGCGCCTCGGTAGGAGTTCCACCAGGAGGAGGCGACCGTGTGGGTGTTGATCGGCAACCGGACGGTGTTGGCGCCGACGGTCGACTCCATGTCGTCGTAAAGCGCATTCGCCTTGGCGCGCACGGTGTCGTAGCTGTCGGAACTGCTCAAGCCCTGAACGACGAGCAGGCCGTCGGTGTAGTTGTCCCCCAGCTGCGCCCAGTTGAACCCTTTGCCTGAACCAGCCAGACGCTGGTGCTCTCTCGCGGCGATGCCGGCACCGTCGTACCGTCGCGTCGCAGCCGAAACAAGTTTCAATTAAGGTAACGAGAACCTATATTGAAAGTCAAGCTTCTCTATATTGAATTCTCAACGGCCGCGCCAGCTCCACTGCACAAAAGCCGCGACCAGGCGAACACCATGCTCGGATGACGGCGGAGACGATCGCATGCTGGTAGTCGTACGCATGCCCTGCGCTCCAACTCGTTCCCCTGGGTGGCCCGCAGACCGCCTACCGCCACCCAGGCCGGTAACGCACCGAGATGCGGACCGCGATGCCCTAGCGCATCGCTGACCTCGCAGGCATGTCCGTGTACCGCAGCCAACGCCCTGCCGGCGCGCACCGTCCCGAGCCGGATGCAACTCTCGCCCGAGATGCAGGGCACGCCGCCACTGCGACGGGCTGGGCGGGCCCGGAGTGCTGCATGTGAGACGGCCCGGCGCAGGAGGTGGGGCCCGCGCCGGACCGGGTCGGATCAGGTGGTGACGCGGAAGGTCGCGTCGGCCCGTTCCTGGGTGGTGCTGACGGGGTCGAGCCGAAGCGTGTACCTGTAGTGGCGGATGTACCGGGTCGGGTGGTTGTAGGAGGTGAACGAGCTCCACGAGGAGTCGGCGAGCCCGGCCACGCGGTTGAACGTGGCGTCGGCGTTGAACGTGCCGCCGGACTCGCGGGGCGCGAGCACGAAGTCGTAGTAGACGTGGCGCAGGAAGTGGCCGGGGAAGTTCACGGATTCGAAGGAGACGGCGCTGGAGGAGGCCAGGCCCGGCACGAGCCGGAACTGGGCGTCCTGGGCGGGGCTCACCCCGGGTCGATGCGCACGTCCGTGTTGTAGTGGCGCACATAGCGGTCCTGGTAGTTGTAGGACTGGAGCCGGTTGAACACCGGGGCCTGGTAGCGGGCGAGCACCCGGGTCCGCTCGGCCGAGGTGAGGTTGAGGATGAAGCCGTGGCGTTTGAGGTTCGTTCCGAGGTTGTAGCCGGAGGTGGTGCGGTAGCCGGAGACCGCCGCGGGGTTGGTGGTGAGGACGGGCATGTAGCCGCCGCTCGAGGGCCGGTCGAGCCACAGCGCCCATTCGTTGCGGTCGTTGAACTTCGCCCACATCGGGCCCTCGACGCCGCTGCCGGTGAGGTTCGCCAGGTCGCCCAGGCGGGTCCACGAGCCGGTGAGCGAGTTGCTGCCCTCGATGACGATCTGGCTGGTCTTGGAGGCGCGGTAGTAGCGGTAGCCGCCGGTGTCGGCCTCGACGATCTGGGTGTCGATGAGCGCTTCGGTGCCGGAGAGGTTGATGTACGTCTGCGGCGTGGTGATGGAGCGGAAGTCGGTGGTGCGGGCGCTCCAGATGCGGTGCTTCTTGATGCCGTTCAGGGTCGAGTTGGTGGCCCAGTACAGCAGGAAGTTCCCGGCCGAGGCGTCCCAGATCGCCTCGGGCGCCCAGGCGTCCCCGGCGTCGCCGATGGAGGCGGCGACGGGGAGCAGCCACGGGATCGACCAGTTGACGAGGTCGGTGGACTCCCAGACGACGAGGTTGCGGCTGCCGTTGTTGCGGGCGTCGCCCCAGGAGGTCCCGGATCCGATGTGGAGGTCGGTGGCGACGATCCAGTAGCGGTTGCCGGCCGGGTTGCGCACGATGACGGGGTCGCGAACGCCCTTGGTGCCGAGGGGGGTGCGCAGGACGATCTGGCCGCGGTTGAGGTCGGTCCAGTTGAGGCCGTTGTCGGAATGGGAGAGGTAGATCTGCTCGCCGCCGGCGCCCTCGCCGATGAAGTGGGCCATGAGGTAGCTGGCGTACGTGGTCTGGGCGGCTGCAGGTGATGCCGGGAGCAGCGCGGCGGCGGGGATCGCCGCGGCACCCGCGATGAGGCCGCGGCGGCTGAGCCGGGCAGGGACGGGGTATGGGGGTTGGGTCGACATTGCGCTCCAAGAGGTCATGTAGCGGAAATGTGTGATGTGAAGGAACCAGGCCGGTAGTTGCCTCAGCGAATGCGCCTGCGGCAGTGTCCACCTCCTCTTGGGTGGTGTCCTTGTCGGCTAAGCCTTTATCAGGCCGGTGACGGCATCGGTGATCGCCGTGGCGGCGGCGTCGATCTCCTCCTGGCTGGGGGAAGCGCCGTCGGCGCGCAGGGCGGCACCGGCGTCGCGGGCCTCGGTCAACTCGGCCCAGGTCGCGGCCGTCCAGTCCGCCTCCGTCAACGACTCGACCTCGCTCAAGTACAGGTCGAGCTCGGTCGTATCGACCATGGAGTCCACGAACTGCACCTCGGCGAGGTTCGCATTGCCGCTCGGTGCGTACACGCGCAGCGCCTTGTATTCAACGGCGGCTTCGAGATCGATCGTGTGCCAGCCGGCGGCGGCGTCGCTGATGGTCGCGAAGGTCTCCCAGGTCGCGCCGCCGTCGTTGGAGCCCTGGAATTGGATGCCGTTGGCCCGGCTCACGTGCGTCGACCGCGGCAGGTACCTGACCGACTCGATGCCGAAGGCCGTCTCCTCGGTCGGGAGCACCTGCACCCAGCCGGTCGACTGCTTCGTGTCGGTGGAGGTCGCCTCGTCACCGTCGAACATGGCCCAGCCGTTGCCGGCCGCGTCCAACTTGCCGTCGTACGAGGCCGAACTGGCCTCGACCCACGACTGATCGATCGCGGCCACGTTCACCGGCGGTGCCTCGAAGAGATCCCAGGCCTCCAGCAGCCGAGCCGCGAGTGCGGGCTCATCGGCGTCTTCCTCGGCGGCGGCCGCGCGGACGGCCTCCACTTCGCGGGTGAACAGGACCGCCGAGGCCCTCGAGTACGCGGTCAAATCGACCGCATCGGCCCGCGCCAGAACGTGGTCCAGGTCGTGCTCGATGGAGCCGGAGAGTCGGAGTTCGGCGATGTGGGTCCACATGCCGTTCTTGACTCGCAGGTAGCGGAAGGATTCCTCCTTGGAGGAGTCGAGGTTCTGCCACGAGAACGTCTTGAACGTCGGATCGGTGAGCGTGGTCCAGTTCGCCAGGTCGTTCGAGCCTTCGAAGACCAGGCCGTCCATCTGCCGCACGCCTTCATTGTCTTGGCGCGCGAGGAAGTCGAGCCGGTCGACGGTGACCTGCTCGCCTTCGCCGAAGTCCCAGATCAGGTAGGACTGGCCGTCGACGGGGGCGAGGTTGCTGTAGGTCGAGGCCTTCGCGTCGAACATCTTCGCCGCTTCGGTGGCCTTCGCCGGGTCGGCCGAGCCGTCCGGCTTGATCACTTGGGCGTCGGCGAGGTCGATGAGGTTGCTCTCGTCCGAGCCGTAGAGCCGTTTGCCGTCGGTCGTGCCGACGATCGTTGCAGCGTTCGTGCCGTCGGCGGTGGTGTGGTCGACGGTGATCGGCACGATCCCGCCGCCGGTCACGCCTTCGACCTCGGTGGTGGCCGACCAAGTGGTGCCCTGGTCGGGGCTGGTGACCTCGGCTTCCTTGCCGCCGATGGTCACCGCGACGTCCGAGACCGGAGTCGGGCTGAGCAGGTTCACGGTGACGGTGTCGCCGTTGGTCACCCGGCCCTCCACGGCGTCCGCGGAGGCCATCGTGACACCGGTGATGTCGCCCTCGACCTCAGAGCGGTCGCCGATGATGCGAAGCTCGTTGATGCTCCAGATGCCCGGGTAGTACGGGTCCTGCGGGGGTCCGGGATGGTCGAGCTGGAGTTTCAGGTAGCGGTACTCGTCGTCGCGGTGCTCGGCGACGACCGGGATGGTCTCCATGTCATTGGTGTTGGTGGTCTCCCGTTCGGTGAGGAGGTCCCAGGTGATGCCGTCGTTGGAGCCGTACACGTTGGTGCCCTGCGAGCGCATCCCGAACCCGCCGGGACCCTGGAGGACGAACTCCTCCGCCGAGATCCGGTACTGCGTCCCGAAGTCGAACATGAACGACGAGAGGCGCAAGTCGCCGGTGTGACCGTCGCCGGCGAGGTTGGCGACGGTGGCTTCGCTGATGACGGTGGGAGTGACGGTGCCCCGGTAGTCGAACGATCCGTCCGCCAGCCGCGGGTTGAGCAGTTCGAGCCCCCTGATCGCGGCGGCCAGAGTCTCGAAGGCGGTGCGGAACTCCGCGTCGGTGCCGTTCTCGGACGCGCCCCTGGCGGCGACCAGTGCGGCCTGGTAGGGCTCGTTGGAGACGGCGGTGTAGACCGCGTCCTTCCTCGGTGCCGTCGGCGACGGCGGCGTCGATCATCTTGGGCCGGTTCTTGGCCACGACGAGTTCGAAGGTCCGCGTGGTGACGACCTCGCCGTCGTCGGCGATGATCTGGACCGGATGGGAGCCGACGTCATGCGTGGTCGGTTTCCAGGTGAGGGCGCCCGTTTCGGCGTCGAGCTCCGCGCCCTCGGGCAGGCCGGCGGCGGTGTACGCCGGAGCGTTGCCCGTGTCGGTCGCGCCGAGTTCGAAGGTCGAGGTCGCGTCGGGCCACAGGTAGTTTCTGCTCGCCGGCTGTTCGAAGGTGGGCGGAGTGAACTGCTTCTGGGCGTCGAACACGACCTTGTTCAGATCCACCGTGGTGCCTTCGCCCGAGATGCGGAAGAAGTGGGCGTTGCTCCCGCCCGCGGGGTACGGTGACGTACCGCCATGCACCGTTCGTGTCAGGCAGCTCGATCCGGTTGAGGACCTTCGGTTCGGGCTCCTTCTCGTTGCGGGGGTCGGGCTCCTCCTTGTCGAGCACTTCCATGACGGCGGGTCCGTCGGTGCGTATCTGCACGCCCATCGTGCTGCCGCCGGGGTACATCACGCGGCTGACGACGCTGACCGTGCCGTCAGCATCCGCGGTGGCACGAGCGAACGTGGTGCCGTCCTCGGTGACGATCTCGGTGCCCTCGTCGAGCGGCAACCCGTGGCGGCCGAAGCTGACCGCGCTGCCTTCGACCGGGGTCGGCTCGGTCCCGGCGAGCTCGGGCGGGAACGCCACCCAGTACTCGATGCTCTTGTCCCCTGCGGCCCAGACGGAGTGGACGTTGGTGCCGTACTGGAAGAGCGGGCCGTCCATGCGCTCGTGGAGCTCGGCGACCCAGGGGGCCTTCGCTTCCACGTCGACGCCGGCGACGTATTTGTACTGGTAGTACACCTCGTTGAGCGCGTTGAACATGCGGCCGCGGTAGGCCTGGGAGAGCACGCCGCCCCCCACCTCACCGGTATAGGGGGTGTGCGCGCCCATCATGAAGCCGAAGAGGGCGTTGGCGCCCTTGAGGATTCGGTCGTCCAGGAATTGGTAGGCGGTGACGGCGTCCTCGGCGGTCGAGACCGTGCCGTGGACCGGATCGACTTTGGTGCCTTGGACGTTGAGGAAGCGGGCCATCGCGGCGAGGTTGTCGACGTTGGTCTCGCCGTGGGCCTGGTCGCGGCCCATCTCGCTGAGGTACACGAACTCCTCGCCGTAGGGATTGCTGGGGTCGTCGGCTTCGACGCGCGGGATCTGCACCGCGACCGAGCCGTTGTCGTAGCCGTCGTATGTGGAGTTGACGGTGAACCACTCGACGCCCGTGGCGTAGGCCTCGGCGTCGTCAGCGTAGATCGCGGTCGCGATGCGCCCGTACAGACCGAAGTTGTGCTGGTTCATCCACCGCTCGTTGGAGTACAGGAACTTCTCGACCACAGGGTTCGCGAAGTTGGTGAGCAGGCGCTCATCGTCCTCGGCACTCCACACCACGTCGTACCCGTCATGGGTCCCGGTGGTGTCGTCGGCGACCGGCTCGGTCGCGCGGATGATCTCGGCGGCCATCAGGAACTGCGACAACGGCTTACCAGTGTGAATGTGCGCGTCGGCAAAATACACGAAGCCGTCGGGGTTCATGCTCGCCCACGTCCGAAGCGCCTGGATCGCGTTCTTGCGGTACACCTCGTCACCGGTCATGACCCACATGAGCGACTGAGTGAGCGCGCCGAAAGAGTCGGCGGTCTCGCGGCCGCGCAGGCTCCCGTGGTTGAAGTTCGGGTCGAGCGCCACATCGGGCTCAGCCGCAGACTTCGAGTTGGCTGCGCGGTAGGACTTGGAGGCGGCGCCGACCTTCGTCATGGCGTCGAAATAGGAAGCCCAGGGCTCCTGGCCGGTACGGACCATCTCCTGCGCGTTACGCAGGTCGTCGGCCGAAAGGCCCACGCCCGGGTGGACGAACCCGGCATCACTCACGGTCTCGTTGATCTCGACGACATGGTCGGTGAGGAGGTCGTCGTATTCGGCCGCCTGAGCCGGGGACGAGGCCACCACCAGCATGCTCGCCACGACCGCCAGCAAAGCGGACAGGACTATCGGCCGTGATCGTCTTCTATGCCTGACTTGCTGCATCGCAAGGATTCCTTCCATCGCTCGGCGCGGCCCGGGGAGGCAGGGGTTCACACGCGCCTAAGAATCTGGATATCGCTATCCATCAATCGATGCTAACGGCGAGCGAACCTGAAATCAAGGCTTGTCGGATATCGTTTTCTACCAAAGTTTCATCTGGAACATCAGGTGTATGGAGTCATATCGACGCGGCGGAAGCATGTCCTTACGCGAGACTCACTGCTCGCAGAGATGCCGAACGCTCCCATCGCACAAGCTTTGCCACCCTTTGAACTGGGAGTAATCTGCTCAAGGGGAACGTCGCTCCCAGCCTGACGCCGGAAGGCCCAGGGGTCGCGGCCACCAGATCACCGCTGCTCGAGCAGGAATGAGTCAGATGAAATCTGATCTATCCCTGAAGTAGATAGGCATTGGAGATATCGTTATCTCACTTGAGCAACGCCTCTCGGCGATCGGCTGCAACCCGCACCAATCGGCTTACCATTGCATCCCGCCCATGCCGCTGGGCCGCACCGACGGGAGCGACTCATGACCGCCGAACTCACGCCTGCCGAGACCGCCGCCCTGGAGGCGGTCGACGAGGCCGTCATAGCCCGGACACTCCTGGAGCTGCTCGCGATCCCGAGCGTGACCGGGACCGACGCCGAGACCGAGATGCAGCACCACTTGTCCGCGCACCTGGCACGCCTCGGCCTCGACGTCGACCTGTGGCAAATGGATCTACCCGCCCTGCGCGCCCAGCCCGAATTCCCCGGGACCGAGGCCCCTCGCGACGAAGCCTGGGGCCTGGTCGCGACGACCCCAGGCGGCGACAGGCCGACCCTGATCCTCCAAGGACACGTCGACGTCGTCCCGCCCGGAGATCTCCGCGCATGGGACGGCGATCCCTTCGTGCCCAGGGTCAGCGGCGACGTCATCCACGGCCGGGGCGCCTGCGACATGAAGGCCGGGCTCGCTGCGAACCTGGCCGTCCTGACCGCGATCCAAGCTAGTGGAGTCCCCCTGCGCGGCAAAGTAGCCGCCCATTTCGTGGTCGGCGAGGAGGACGGCGGACTCGGCGCCTTCGGAACACTCCAGCGTGGACACACCGGCGACGCGTGCATCATCACCGAACCGACCGGCGGCACGCTCGTGACCGCGAACGCCGGGGCGCTGACCTTCCGGATCGAGGTCCCGGGCCGCGCCACGCACGCCAGCACCCGTGACGCGGGCGTCAGCGCGATCGACGCGTACATGCCGGTCCACCGGGCGCTGGCCGAACTCGAGGCCCGACGCAACCGGGGAATCGACCCCCTGATGCGAGAGTATGCAATCCCCTACGCGCTTTCGGTCGGCACACTGAGCGCGGGCGACTGGGCCAGCAGCGTCCCCGACCGGCTCGTCGCCGAAGGCCGCTTCGGCGTGCGGCTGGGCGAAGACCCGGCCGAGGCCATCGCCGAGTTCGAAGTCCGCCTGGCCGAGACCTGTGCCGCCGACCCGTGGCTGCGGGACCACCCCGCGGTCGTCACCTGGCCCGGAGGCCGCTTCGCGAGTGGACGGCTACCCGTCGGACACGCCCTGTCCAAGCTGGTCCAAGGAGCGCACCGCGACGCAGTCGGCGGCCCGGATCCGCGCGAGCGCGGCGCGCCCTACGGCAGCGACCTCAGGCTCTACGCCGCGGCCGGCATCCCTACGCTCCAGTTCGGACCTGGCGACGTTCGCCTGGCCCACAGCGCACAAGAACGCGTCACCGTCTCGGAGATCACCGCCGTGGCCCGCACCCTCGTGCTCACGGTGCTCCGTGCCGCCGACGTCGACTAGTGGTCGGCGGCAGCTCGTCCGTTCACATTTCCGCAGGTAAACGCACGTGACGGGCCCGGGACTGCTGACCCGAGGAGCAGCACTCGGCGCACTTGTCGCCGAGAAGGGCCTCGACGTCGAGTACCGGCTCGGCGCGTACCTCGGCCTGGCCGACCAGACCCCTGATCACCTCCCGCGGAGGAGGAACTGAACCCGTTCACGCACTCGAGGTCGTTCGTGATCAGGTGGCAGCCGGGGGCGGCCTCAAGGTCGGTGTCTGATCTGCACGCGTTCGGCGGCGGGGGCGATCCGGGGTGGTGCGAAGATGACGGGCATGTCCGCCAACGCCCAGAGGGACCACCGGTTCCGCCGCATGACCGGTCGCGACCCCGACGAGGCCGCACCGCGCCGCGACGCCGCTCGAGCTCCTCTTCGACCTGATGTTCGTCGTCGCGTTCAGCCAGGCCGGGTGCGCAGGCCGCCCACCTGCTCGAACTCGGGCACTACGCGCCCGCGATCGGCGCGTTCGGGTTCGCCGTGTTCGCGATCTGCTGGGCCTGGATCAACTACACGTGGCTGGCGTCGGCGTTCGACAACGACGACGTGTTCTTCCGGGTCGCGACCATGGTCCAGATGATCGGCGTGCTCATCATCGCGCTGGGCCTGCCGCAGATGTTCCACTCCGTCGACGAGGGCGTCCACGTCGACAACAGCGTGGTCGTCGCCGGGTACGTGGTCATGCGGGTGGCAGTGATCGCACTGTGGATCCGCGCCGCCCGCCACAACCCCGAGCAGCGCCGCAACGCCCTGACCTACGCGGGTCTCATCGCGATCGCGCAGGTCGGCTGGATCGCCCAGATCTTCGTGGACCCGCCGATGGCGGTCACCATCGCAGTCGTCCTCGCCCTCGGCGTGTTCGAGATGCTCATACCGATCTGGGCCGAGCGCCGCGGCACGGGCACGCCGTGGCACCCGCACCACGTCGCCGAACGCTACGGCCTGCTCGTGATCATCACCCTCGGCGAGATCGTCCTCGGCACGATCCTCGCCGTCTCGGCGGTCATCGAGGCCCAGGGCTGGTCGCTGGAGGCGCTTCTCGTCGCCTTCGGCGGCACCGCCCTCGCGTTCGGACTGTGGTGGATGTACTTCATGATGCCCTCCGGTGAGGTGCTGGCCCGCCACCGCGAACGCAGCTTCACCTGGGGCTACGGACACATGGTCATCTTCGGGTCGCTCGCCGCCACCGGCGCGGGCCTGCACGTGGCCGCCACCGTGATCGAGCATGCCGCCCACATCGGCCCCGTCGCGGCGATCTTCACGGTCCTCGTCCCCGTCGCCATCTTCATGACTGCGCTGCTCGCCTTGTACTCGCTGCTGCTACGCCGGTTCAACCCGTTCCTCCTGCTGCTGTTCGTCGGCGCGATGCTCGCGCTGGCCGCCGCGGCCTTCGCGGTCGCGGCCGGGGCATCCATCGGCACAGGGATCGCGATCAGTGCCTGCGCGCCGCTGATCGTCATCGTCAGCTACGAGACGGTGGGCCACCGTTTCCAGACCGCCGCGCTCGAAGAGGCCCGGAGTTAGAACCACCAGATGCGCTCGGGTTGACGGGTTCAGCCGACCCACAGGAACAGGACGGCGAGGCTCGCGGCGGCCCCCGCGAAGCAGGCCGCGGCCGTCTTCGGGCTCGGCTCGGCGGTACCGGAGGTGCGGCCGCTGAGCATCGACTGGAGCTGCTCGCGCAGCTCCTCGTTGAACGCCAGACCGGTCGCGAGGATCAGCGCCGAAGGCAGCGCATAGACCAGGGTGTAGCCGACAAGGACGGCCACCGCGGCCGGGGCCGCGACGTCGGCGTCGATGAGGCGCTCGACGGCCAGGACCATCGGGAACGCGTTGGGGAGGTCGCCGACCGTGGCGAGCACCCCGAACGGCAGCGCACTCCAGGCGTTCACCCACGGCGGCAACGTGAAGCCCTTGCGCTGGCGAGGCCTGAGCCTGCGCACGCCCATCACCACCAGGGCGACCGCCAGGCCGGCGAACAGCAGGCGTCGCAGCCACAGCGTGAACCCGTCCAGCACCGAATCCGCGAACGACAATCCGAAGTAGAACAGCAGGGAGAAGGCCAGGAACGACACCGCCGCCCCGAGCATGAACGCCCAGCCGGTGGGCGCGGGGCGCTTCGCGCCGAGCAGGATCACTACGACGATCCAGATCGTGGTGGCGTTGACCGAGTCGAGCAGCGCCAGGCCCGCCAGGCCCCACAGCAGCCCAGCCGTCAACGGACACCGCCCCGTTCCCCGGTCCTCACCAGGCTGCCCTCGTTGCGGCCCATGAGCGATCCCTCCCGAACTGCGACACCCACGCCGTAAGTCGTGCCAAGGGGCGGCCCGCGCCGCCCGACCGCACAGTACCGCGCTGCCGTCGATCCGGAGAAGTCGCTACATGCAGGGGTCGCCCTGCCAATCGACGGCTTCTCCCCGATGACCTCGCGACACAGGAGTTTTCGTGAACCGAGGGTCATCTCGCCCATACTCGCCATTGCGAGCGCGACATGAACGGGTGGATCCGCTTTCGCCAACGGCGCGCACTCAATCGGCGGGCCTGCGGCGCAGGATCGGGGGGTTCAGCAGTGCGGTCTCCCCGCGGCGGTACAGGCGGGCCGGCCGGCCGGGCTCGCCTTCGGTTGATTGTCCGGTGGCGATCAGGAAATCGGGGGTGGACGTGGCCTTGCGATGGAAGTTGCGCGGGTCCAGCGATTCGCCCCAGACCGCCTCGTAGACCTGGCGCAGGGCGGCGACGGTGAACTCGGGCGGGCAGAAGGCGGTCGCGAGCGGCGAGTACTCCAACTTGGACCGCGCCCGCTCGACGCCGTCGGCGAGGATGCGGTCGTGGTCGAAGGCGAGGCCCTGCTGCCCGATCGGCCGCCACGCGGCCGCCGCCGCGTCCGTGCCCGCCTTCGGCGTGGGCAGGTCGGGAAGGAGCGCCAGGTAGGCGGCCGTGACCACCCGGCCGCGCGGGTCGCGATCAGGCGCGCCGTAGGTGGCGAGCTGCTCCAGATGCCCGCCCGGACCGTCCAATCCGGTCTCCTCGGCGAGTTCGCGTCGCGCCGCCGCGGTCGAGGTCTTCGTCGGCGTGGACGAACCCGCCGGGCAGGGCCCATTGATCCTTGTAGGGCTCGATGCCGCGCCGCACCAGCAGCACGCACAGCTCCCCTTCCCGCACTGTGAGGACCACGAGGTCGACAGTGACGGCGAACACCGGATAACTCATTATCACCACCTTGACGATAACCTAGCACACTTGTTATCGTCAGACAGACGAGAAAAGGAGGCCCCCTCATGGCCGATGTCACGAAACGCCTGTTCCTGCGCCACCTGCGCGGCACCCCCACCGTCTGGGTCCGGTTCCAGAAGCGAGGCAGCACCGTCAAAGAAGGCACCGGGCAGTCGTTCTGGTACCGCCCGCTGGTCGCCGTGCTCTCCGAAGTGCCGGTCGACGACCGGGAGCTGCCGTTGATGTTCCACGCCCGCACCGCCGACTACGCCGACGTCACCGTGCAGGCCACGGTGACCTACCGGATCGCCGATCCGGCGCTGGCCGCCACCCGGCTCGACTTCTCCGTCGACCCGTATCGCGGCCGGGCCCGGGCCCGGCCGCTCGACCAGGTCGCGACCCTGCTCACCGAGCTGGCCCAGCAGCCCGCGCTCGACCTGCTCGCCCGGCTGCCGCTGGCGGAGGCGCTCACCGTCGCCGTCGCGCAGTTGAGAGAGGCCATCGCCGCGGCGCTCTCGGACGACGCCCGACTCGCCGAGATCGGGGTCGCCGTGGTCAGCGCCCGGGTGGTGGCGGTCCGGCCGGAGCCGGAACTGGAGCGATCGCTCCAGACCCCGACTCGCGAAGCGGTGCAACAGGATGCCGACAAGGCCACGTACTCGCGGCGGGCGCAGGCCGTGGAGCGGGAGCGGGCCATCGCCGAGAACGAACTGCAGAACAAGATCGAACTGGCCCGGCGCGAACAGCAGCTGGTCGAGCAGAAGGGCGCCAACAACCGGCGAACGGCCGAGCTCGCCGCGGCCGCCGGACTCGCAGCGGCCCAAGGCGAAGCGGAAAGGGAGCGCACGCTCGCGGCCGCCCAGGCGGACAAGGTGCGGGCCGTGGGAGCGGCCGAAGCCGAAGCGGAGGCGGCCCGCATGTCCGCCTACCGGGACCTGCCGACCTCGGTGCTGCCGGCACTGGCGCTGCGCGAACTCGCGGGCCAGATGCCCGAGATCGGCCAGCTCACGATCACTCCGGACCTGCTGACCGGGGCCCTGACCCGACTCGCCGACGGCTCGCGATGAGCGCGACGCTGGCACCGAGAGTGGTGGTGGTCAGCCGCCGCAGCGAGCTGGACGAGCTGCTCGCCCGGCACGGCACCCGAGCCGCGGCCGAACACTTCCTTCGTGAGCGCGGGCGCGATCTGGACGAGGTCACCGCGCGGCACGAGGCGCTTGCAATCAGCGTTGACCACAGTGGATGCGGCGGTCCCGGCCGATTGGCGCCGGGGCCGGGTGGACCGGGACGACCTGCCCAGGTTCCTGTTCACCCCTGAGGACGTGGTGGTCGCCGTCGGGCAGGACGGCCTCGTCGCCAATCTCGCGAAATACCTTGCCGGGCAACCGGTCATAGGACTGGATCCGGAGCCGGGCCGCAATCCCGGGGTGCTGATCCGCTTCCGTGCGGACTCGATCGGCACCGCGCTGCGGTCCGTGGCCCGGCGAACCGCGGCAATGCGGCGGCTCACCATGGTCACCGCCCGGCTCGACGACGGCCAGGAACTCGCCGGTCTCAACGAGGTGTACGCGGGCCACGGCACCCACCAGTCCGCGCGCTACCGGCTCATCGAGGCGACCGGACGGCACGAGCGCCAATCCTCGTCCGGGGTGCTCATCGGCACGGGCACGGGAGCCACCGGGTGGAGCGCCTCCATTGCGGCCGAACGCGGCTGGGGCGAGGCGCCGCCGGCCCCGGAGGAACCGTCCCTGTCCTGGTTCGTACGGGAGGCATGGCCGTCGCCGGCGACCGGCACCGCGCTGACCGCGGGCACCTTGAAGGCGGGCGAGGAGCTGCGACTGGTCTGCGAGAGCGAACGCCTCGTGGTCTTCGCCGACGGCGTCGAGTCCGACCATCTCACCGTCACCTGGGGACAGCAGATCACGATCGGCCTGGCCGACCGCCACCTCCACCTGGTGGTTCCCGGGTAGGCGAACGCGGGAGCGCGCCGGGCGTTCCTGCGCACTCGGCTCGACGCAGTCGGGGATCGGGGACGACCCGAGTGTCGCCTCACGGTGAGTCCGATCGCGAGCCGTCCGCGGCCTTGCGGCCCGGTCAGCTCTCGGCGAGGTCGGCGGGGCGGACGCGGAGTTTTGCGGCGATGCGGGCGAGTGCTTCCCGGTCCTCGTCGTCGAGCGGGTCGAGCACGAACTGGCGGACCGAGCGCACGTGCGTGGGCGCGGCGGCGACGACCACGTCGTATCCGGCGTCGGTGAGGGAGGCGATCGTGTAGCGGCCGTCCTCGGGGTCGGGTGACCGCTCGACCCAGCCGCGCTGTTCGAACCGCTTGACGACGTTCGACAGTCGCGAGAGGGAACCGTTGGCGAGGTAGGCGAGTTCGCTCATGCGCAGGCGGCGATCGGGGGCCTCGGAGATGTGGCTGAGCGTCAGGTATTCGAAGAGCGTGAGGCCGGCTTCCTGCTGGAGCGGCGACTCGAGCAGCCCGGGGAGCATCAGCATCAGCGACGCGAGACCGGTCCACGCCTCCTTCTCCTCGGCGCCGAGCCACAGCGCCTCGTGGGGGTCGGGATTCGCGGTGGCGGTCATGGCTGCAATATACCCAGCGGGCGTGACTTCATGCTTGAAGTCAATCGTGCTAGGTTTACTTCAAGCATGAAGTCAACCCGAGAGGATCATCATGAGCAAGCCGGAATTCTTCGTCACCCCCGGTGCGGGCGAGAAGCTGCAGGACATGCTCCACTACAAGCAGGCGCTGCGGATCGGCGACCGCGTGGAGATCTCGGGCCAGGGCGGCTGGGACGACGACCTCAACTTTCCCGAGGACCTCGAAGAGGAGATCGCCAAGGCCTTCGACAACGTCGAGGAGACCCTGGCGCTCGCGGGGGCGTCCTGGCGCGACGTGGTCCA
This sequence comes from uncultured Actinomycetota bacterium, assembly GCA_963740955.1. Classification (GTDB taxonomy): domain Bacteria; phylum Actinomycetota; class Actinomycetes; order Mycobacteriales; family Micromonosporaceae; genus Glycomyces. The sequence continues at coordinate 342,254 of CAVUGC010000016.1, read as the reverse complement.
CGTGAACTCCTACCACCTCCCCGACGCCCCGGACACGATCGGCGCGGAGCCGACCCGCGTGATGGCCGAGCAGTTCCGAAAGCGCATGGGCGACCGCGCCCCGATCTGGACCCAGATCGGCGTCGCGGCCCTGGGCGCACCGAAGATGCGAGTGGAGATCCGCGTGACGGCGGTCCTCGGCCAGGACTGAGGCGACAGGCCCGCAGCCGTTCAGGCCGCGGGCCTTGCCGTCTCGGCGATGGGGCCGGCTATTCGAGCGTCCAGACGCAGGCTCCCGAGAACTCGACGCCCGTGTCCGAGTCCTCGATCGTGATGCGGCCTTGGGCGCCTCCGTCGACGTTCTCGTTGGCGATGATGTCCTCGAAACCGGCGCTGAATCCGGAGAGCCTGGCCACGTAGCAGCTGTCGAGAATGCCCTCGCCCTCCGCCTGGGTGACATAGGTTCCCGGCTCGACCTCGGTGCCGACCTCCCAGATGCCATTGCCGATCTCGGCACCGACCGCCGCGACGTTGCCCTCGTCGGCGAGCGCCCATAGGCAGTCCCCGGAGAACTCCACGCCGAGGTCGCCCTCGGCGATCGTGAGGCGGCCGCGGGCGCCGCCGTCGATGTTGAGGTTGGTGATGATGTCGTCGAACTCGCCGCTGAAGCCCGAGAGGCGCGCCGCATAGCAGCCGTCGAAGACCCCGGAGCCCGCGGCGGTGGTGACGTAGGTGCCGGGTTCGATCTCGGTCCCCACCTCCCACGTGCCCTCGCCGATGCCTTGCGGTGCTTCGGCTTCCGCTTCGGGCTCCGGCTCGGCCGCTTCATCGGCGGCGTCCTCTTCGCGGGCGGGGTCGGCGGCGACGTCGGTCGAACCGGAGTCCCCGGCTTCGGTGGGGACCAGACTGCCCCAGAACGCCACGGAGAGGATGAGTCCGATCAGGAGCCCGGCGATGCCGAGCGACAGGCCGGCGATCGCGGCGTTCTTGTTCGTGGCCTTGCCGCCGTTGGCCTTCGAGAACCCGATGGCACCGAAGACGATCGCCAGCACGCAGGCGATCCAGCCGAAGCAGGCCACGAACGGAATCCAGCCGGTGACGAGCCCGACGATGCCCAGCACCAGGGCCGCCAGCCCCATGCCGTTCTGCGGCTGCGTCATCGCAGGGGCGTCCGGCGGGAGGACCGGCATGTACCCCGGCTGCGGGTACGGCTGGTACTGCGAGGGCTGCTGCAGTCCGGTGGGATCGGTCTGATCGGCGACGGGCGGCACCGGCGCGGCATCGTCGGACTCATGGGAGGGGGAATCGCTCATATCGAGACTGCCTTCGATGGTCAGTTACTGTGGGCAGACTCAGCGTAATCGCGTGATTCACGTTTGGTAAGCGCCGGAAAGGCCGTTCATACTTTCGTCCTCGAACTGAATCCGCAAGGGGGAGACCGGAAACGGCGGCGGTCCCACGTTCGGGTGAATGAGCGCGTCCAGGACGACCGCGCCGAGTGCGGTCGGCGGCCACTCACGGTCAGGGCGGGAACGCATCACTCTGGTGCGTTAATGTGGAGCGCGACACATGGGGGCGATTCGGATTTTCGGCGAGCGGAGAGACGGTTGCGCGCTGGGCAGGTTGTGGGCGATCGGTACCGGTTGGAAGAGCGCCTCGGTTCGGGGAGCCAGGGGCAGGTGTGGCGTGGAGCCGACCTGCGGTTGAGCGAACGGCCCGTGGCGATCAAGCGGGCCCTGAGCGGAGGTGACGCGGTCGCCGCCGCGAAGGTCCGCCGCGAGGCAGAGGTGCTCGCGAGCGTCAACCACCCCAACGTGGTCACGGTCTACGACGCCGTCGAAGAGGACGGCGACTGGTGGATCGTCATGGAATTCGTGAACGGCCGCAGCCTCGCCCAGACCGGGACCGTGGCGGCCGAGGAGGCCGCCCGGTACGGCGCGCAGCTCGTCGGGGGCCTGGAGGCGGTGCACGCCAAGGGGATCCTCCACCGCGACATCAAGCCCGCGAACGTCATGGTCACCGACCAGGGCCACGCGAAGCTGGCGGACTTCGGGATCGCGCGGCAGGTGCACGCCGAACCCACGCTCACCGGGACCGGTGCGGTCACCGGGACGCCGGGCTACGTCGCCCCCGAAGTCGTCAAGGGCGCCAAGTTCACCCAGGCTTCAGATGTCTTCTCGTTGGGCGCCACGCTCTTCCACCTGGTCGAGGGCACCTCGCCGTTCGGCGAGGGGAACGCGCACTCGCTGCTGTGGCGCACCGCGCAGGGCGACCGCGTGGAACCGAAGCGGGCCGGCGTGCTCGCACCCGTGCTCGACCAGCTCCTGCAGACCGATCCCAAGCGGCGCATCAAGGTTCACGAGGCGCGGATCGCGCTCGCGAAACTCGAGCGGGGAGCCGACGAGCGGCGTCAGGCGCAAGGTCGGCCGGAGGCAGTGGATCTGGCTGGGGGCCACCGCTGCGGTGCTCGTGGTGGCGGCCGCGGCCGCACTGTGGCTGCCCGGGCTGCGTTCCTCCGACGCCGAAGGGCCGCAAGGCGATCCGCCGTCACTCGACCCCTGGGACGTGGTCGGGGATCAGGCCACCGCCGACCCCTGCTCGCTGTTCGACGAAGCCGCGCTCGGCGTCTACGGCGAGACCGACATAGACACCGACAACGGCGCCTTCGAGAGCTGCGACCTCCGCATCGAGAACGACACCGGCGGCGTCGACCTCAACCTCTACCTCTACGAGACCAACGGCGACCCCCACCAGAAGGGGCAGGCCTCGATGATCGGGGACTTCGGCGTCATCCGCAGCGAAGGCGAGCACGAGAAGTGCACGCGCACGCTGGTCTTCCCCGACGGCGAGCACTTCGTCGAGATGTACGCCAAACAGGACCCCGGCGAGAACTCCGACCTTTGCCCCATCATCGACACCGCCGTGAACGGCGCGCTCGCGATGCTCGCCGACGGCCCGATGCCGCGACGCGAGCCTGAAGAGGACCCCGAATCGCTGTACTACATGAACGCCTGCGAAATCCTCGACGACCAGGCACTCGAGCGATTCCCCGGGGTCAATGCGGACCATCCCCATCAAGGGCTACGCCGACTGGACCTGCAAGTGGGTCAGCACCACCAGCGACACGACGGTGCGGTTCCTCTTCGACCGCGACGATCCACCCGAGGCCGACGACGGCGACCGCATCGAACTCGACGGCAAGATCGGGTACATCGAAGGCGACCATTGGGGCGAGGACACTCGTGCCTGGTCAGCGTCATCTACCGCCAGTACCCCAGCGCGGAGGAGGACGGCACCATCACCGCCGAGAACCTCAGAGTCCTCGTGAACGGCACGGCGTCGGACCCGCCCGACGAGCTGTGCGACCTCGCGGTGTCCCTGGCCGAACCCGCGGCGGAGGCACTGCCGGAGGTCGATTAGCGCTGGTACTCGCCTGGCCAGAACTTGAGCACCGCCTCCTCCTCGCGGACGGCGACCACCTGCACGTTGAGCGTGTTCTGGAAGTTGCCGGTCCCGCCCTTGCCGAGCTCGAAGGAGAGGTAGCCGCCGGAGTCCCTGGCCACCACCGTCACCGAGTCGCCAATCGCCTCCACTGTGGTGGTGGGAACCCGGAACTCGCCGTCGAACTCGATCTCGGAGCCGACGGTCACGTGCACCTCGCATTCGCCGTCGAAGCAGGCGCCGTAGTCCTCCCCGTCGGCGGCTTCGGGGAACGGGACGGGAGTGGCCGACGGCCCTTGAGTGCGTTCCTGTATCGCCCGCCCGGTGGGCTCCGGTTCGGGCGACGCCGGCTCGGGTTCCGAGCCGCCGCAGGCGGTCAGGGCGAGCGAGAGCGCAGCGGCCAATGCCGCGAGCATCGCGTTGCGGTGCATGGGGACCTCCTCGGTCGAGTGTCTGCCGCAAGTTGTATGCCGACCGGCTCGGGAGTGGTCCCGACGCGCGCGTGCGAGGCTGGGACGCAGGAAGTGATCCGGAGGTCGACATGACTGACATCCCCCAGGTCGAGGGCCTGGAGCCGCTGCCGGCGAGCCATGCCAGCCTCGCGTTCGGCGTGCCCGAGTCCGAGCCGGGCACGATCTACGCGCTCTCGGTGTCGGGCGGCGTCCGATTCCGCCCCAAGGAGGACCGGGAAGTCCTGTTCGGACGCAACCGTCCGGACGTCCACGTGTGCGTCGGCGAGGACGACCGGCGCGTCAGCCGCAGCCACGGGCGCCTGGCCCGGCGCGGCGACCACTGGTGGCTTGCCAACACCGGACACCTGCCGCTCCAACTGCCCGGCGCGCGGATGCTGTTCCCCGAGGACGAGGCGTACCCGCTCCAGACCGGCTACACCCCGGTGTTCATCAGCGGCACCGCCAGGCGACGGCACCTGGTCGAGGTCTACGTGGCGGGCATCGACGGGCGGCTGCCGACGCCCGCACCCGCGGCGTCCACATTGAAGGACCGGCCCTGGAAGCTCGACGCGGACGAACGGCTGGCGCTCGTGTGCCTCGCCCAGCGGTACCTCCTGCACGACGCCTACCCGCAGCCCGTGTCGTGGAAGCAGGTCGCCACCGAGCTCGCGGAGCTGCAGCCCGCGGACGGCTGGCGGCCGAAGAAGGCCGAGCACCACGTCACCGACGTGCGCAAGCGGCTGTCCGGCGGCGGGCGTGCCGGGCCTGACCCGCGAGGAGGTCGGCGAACCGGTGGGCAACATGCTCAACCACAACCTCATCACCGAGCTGCTGCGCACCCGCACCCTCGTGCCGCCCGACCTGCTCATGCTCCGCCAGGACTGACCGGAACCGCGAAACGGGACCGACCGGCGCAGCCGCGGCGCCGCGTCGGGGAGAATGCTGTCCATGTTGATCGCAGTCCAGATTCTCGCCGCCCTCGCCGGCCTCCTGCACGTGTACATCTGGGTCATGGAGAGCCTGCGGTTCTCCGACCCGAAGGTGCACCACGGGGTGTTCCAGGTCGAGACCGAACATGTCGAGCGCGTGCGCAGCTGGGCGTTCAACCAGGGCTGGTACAACCTGTTCCTGGCCATCGGGGCGCTGGCGGGGGTCGCGGTGGTGCGGTCCGAGGCGGCGGTCGGCTGGACGCTCATCGTCTTCACGTGCGCCTCGATGCTGGGCGCGGCGCTGGTGCTGGCCCTGAAGGACCGGTCGATGGCGTCGTCGGCGCTCAAGCAGGGCCTGTTCCCGGCGCTGGCGCTCCTGCTCTCGCTGACGCAGATCTGACCCCTCGAGAACTGGAGTTCGATGTGGACGAACGGCGGTTGGTGAAGGTCTCCAAGTACTTGTCGCGGCACCTGCGCCACGACCCGGGCCGGATCGGGATCGAACTGGACGGGCAGGGCTGGGTCGACGTCGACGTGCTCCTCAAGGCCCTTGAGCGCCAGCACTTCCGGCTCTCGCTCGAAGAGCTCGAAGCGGTGGTGGCCAGCAACGACAAGCAGCGGTTCGCGATGCGGGACGGGAGGATCCGGGCCAGCCAGGGCCACACGGTCGCGGTGGACCTCGACCTGGACCCGTCCGATCCCCCGCCCGAGCTCTACCACGGCACGACCGGGGGCTTCCTCGACGCGATCCGCGACGAGGGCATCAAGGCCATGAACCGGCACGACGTGCACCTCTCCCCCGACTGGGAGACGGCGGTGAAGGTGGGCTCGCGGCGCGGCGCGCCCGTGATCCTCGTGGTCGACGCGGCCGCCATGGCCGAGCGGGGGCACCTGTTCTACCGGTCCGAGAACGGGGTCTGGCTGACCGAGCACGTGCCGGCCTGGGCGATCGCGTTCCCCGACTGACTGACTGAAACGCCCGGGGCCGCCGTCCGATGCGGATGGCGGCCCCGGGCGTGTGTTGTGTCAGGCGATGGCGATCGTGACCGGTTCGGCTTCGACCACGGTTTCCTTGCGGGCCTTGATCATCGTGAACGCGATGACCAGGGCGACCACGCCGAGTCCGGCGGCGACACCGTAGCCGAGGCGGAAACCGCCGGTCAGCGCTTCGGCCTGCGTCTCACCGCCGTCGAGGAGCGTGCCGGTGCGGGCCGAGACGGCGGTGCTGATCACCGCGAGGCCGACCGCGCCGCCGACCTGCTGGGCGGTGTTGAACAGGCCGGAGGTGACGCCGGCGTCCTCGGGCTTGGAGTCGGCCATGCCGAGGGTCATCAGGGCGGGCATCGCGAGGCCGAACCCGAGCGGCGCGGTCACCATGCCCGGCAGCACGTCCACCAGGTAGTTGCCGTCGGCGCGCATCTGGGCGAACAGGATGAAGCCGGCGACCATGAGCGACAGTCCGGTGAGCACCATGGGGCGGGAGCCGAAGCGGGTCAGGAGCCTCGGGGCCAGGGCCATCGAGACGACCGCGATCACCACGGGGGCGGGCAGGAACGCCAGGCCGGCCGCGAGCGGCGCGAACTCGAGCACCTGCTGGAGGTACAGGACGGTGAAGAACATGAACCCGAACGCCGCGCCGACCATGAGCGCCTGGGCGATGTTGGCCCCGACCACGTTGCGGGAGCGGAGGATGCGCGGCGGGATCAACGGGGCGGCGGCCTTGGCCTGGCGCAGGACGAACCCGGCGAGGAGCGCGGCGGCGAGGGCGCCGAGTCCTAGGGTGCGGGCCGAGGTCAGGCTGTACCGTTCGGTCTCGACCAGGGTGTAGACGGCGAGCATGAGTCCGGAGGTCACGAGGGCCGCACCGATGATGTCCGCGCCGGCGCGCAGTCCGATGCCGTGCTCGGTGGGCAGGAGCCGCCAGGCGAGCGCGGCGACGATGAGGCCGAGCGGGAGGTTCACGTAGAAGACCGATTCCCAGCCGAGGGTCTCGGTGAGGACGCCGCCCACGACGCTGCCGGCGGCGCCGCCGCCCGCGGAGGCGAAGCCGTAGAGGCCGATGGCCTTCACCTGGTGCTTCGGTTCGGGGAAGATCGTGACGATCATGCCCAGCAGGCCGGCGGCCGTGATCGCGCCGCCGATGCCCTGCACGAAGCGCGCTGCCAGCAGGAAGCCCTGGCTGTCGGCGAGGGCCGCCGCGACCGAGGCGAGGGTGAAGAGGCCGAGGCCGGCGAGGAAGACCTGCTTGCGGCTGATGAGGTCGCCGAGCCGGCCGGCGAGGAGCAGGAGGCCGCCGAAGGGGATCACATAGGCGTTGACGGTCCACACGAGGTTGGCCTGGCTGAAGGCTAGGTCCTCGCGGATGGCCGGGAGCGCGATGCTGACGATGTTCTGGTCCAGGACGATCATGACCTGGGCGGCCGACAGGGCGATCACCGCGAGCCATCGGGTTCGAAGGCTTTGGGCTGCAATGGGTGACATCGGATTACTCCCTTGAACGGCTTCACGGGGAACGTTTTGTTCCTGGGGTAATCATGTGTTCCAATGGAGGGATCCGTAAGAAGGCACTTTCATGTGCCAGGGGGGACATGGATGTTCCTGTCCAGGTCGTCCGACCCGAACCCTGGTTGTGAGGTGCGCCACACGTGGCCCGCGACGCTGTTTCGGCGGTGCCGGGAGAGGAAGAGGAACGATGAGCGAGAGCGACGACTGCGTGATGCCGAAGTCCGACGTGCAGGCCGAGGCCTGCCCCATCGTCCAGATCATCGACCGGGTCGCGGGCAAGTGGTCGGTGTCGATCCTGGTGGCGGCCATCAGGAACCCGGTCCGGTATACCGAGCTGGAGCGCAGCGTGCCCGGTATCAGCCGCCGGATGCTGACGTTGACGTTGCGGAACCTGGAGCGGGACGGCCTGCTCACCAGGCACCGTCTACCCGACCGTCCCGCCGAAGGTCGAGTACGGCGCGACCGACAGCGCGAGGGAGCTGTACGGGCACCTCACCGGGTTGCTGGAGTGGGCAGAGCGGCACCAGCCCGACATCATCGAGGCGCGGCGCTCCTATGACGAGCTGGCGAAGGCGGCCTAGTGCCAATGCCGTCGGGCCTGCCTCGCCGGTGTTGTGTGGTTGAGATGAGGGCGGCTGTGCGGTGGCGGGTGGCTTGCGCTTAGAGCGGCGGCGACGAAGCGGTGGTGCGCTTTTCGTGGTGGTGTTGCCGGGCCTGTGCGTCGTTTCGCCTGCGGTTCAGGCGGGCAGCGACGAGGGGTGGGACTTGCGTGGGGTGGTTCGCTGGGGTCGGGCCGGTGTTCGGTTGGGGTTCAGGCGGGCAGCGACGAAGAGGTGAGCGATTGGGCGGGGGCGCGCTGGCGGCTTCCCGGACCGCTTTCGGTTGGGGTGCAGGCGGATCGGGCCCGAACATGAGAGGTTTCTCGTCTTGTGGGTGATGCGGGTGTTCCTGGGGTGGGGGATAATTGGTGTACGCACAGGGATATGGATTCCGTACAGGAGTCGAGTAGGTGTAAGCAGACTAAGCCAAGCCTCTGGCCGACTCGCCCCGCTGGCAGGATCCGAGACCACCAGGCCCGCTCTCGGGTCAGGGGGGCTCAGCCCGGGGCTTGCATGGTATGCCCCACGTGCTATCGGGACTCGCTCCCAGGCCGAGAAAGCCAGAAGGACGGACTCGGAACCGTGAAGCGGGAGATCGCCCGGAAGGGATCACCCCAACCGGAGGCAGTGCCCCGAACGAGGCACACACACCAAACCGACACACTCATAGGAAGGACACACCCGGAACGCCCACTGACCGCAGTCGACAGTACGCAGATTGCAATCGGCAGTTGGCAGTTGGCAAATACGCAGTCGGCAGCACGCAGTATCGGAAGGAGGTGACACCGCACATGCACACGCCCGCAACGACACACCCCCAAGACAGCCACACCCAGCGAACGGCCAGCACCGCCCCCGACACTCGCCGAACCCACCCCACCGGCACACCCCGACCCAGCCACCCCGGGCCGGCTCGGCGCCGGTTCGGCTCCGGCACGCACCCGCCGCACCGACGGCACCCCAGCCGCCGCCGCTCCGCTGCCACTGCACTGCCGCTGCCGCTGTGGGCGCGCGGCACACCAGCCCCGTCAGCCCCGGCCCCGGTCGGACACCCCGACCCCCGCCACACCCGCTCCCGTCGCCGCCAGCCTGAACCCCGACCGACACGGCGCCCCGACCCGGCAACACCACCTGCCCAAGCACTCCACCGCACCGTCGCTGCCGCCTGCACCCCAACCCGAACACCGGCCCGGCCCCGGGCCGCGAACCCCTGGCCAATCACTGCAGCCTCGCCGTCGCTGACGGCCTGCAGCCCAACCGAAAACCGGCCCGGCCCCGGCCAGCGACCTCGGGCAGGCACCCACCTTTTCGTCGCTGACCGGTTGTAGCCCAACCGAAAACCGGCCCGGCCCAGCCTGCCGCCTCGGGCAATCACCCACCGCTCCGTCGCTGATTGGTTGCAGCTCAACCAAAAACTGGCCCCGGCTCCGGCCAGACACCCTCGGGTAGTCCCCGCCTCTTCGTCGCTGCCGGGTTGAAGCCCAACCGACGACCGGCCCCGGCCCCGGCCCCGGCCCCGGCCCCGGCCCCGGCCAGAGACGCTCGGGCATCCACCCTCCCTGCCACTTTGTCGCTGACCGGGTTGAAGCCGGCCGAAAGCAGGCCCGGCCGCGAGCTGCACCCCTGCCATCAAGTCCGCAGGGAACACCCTGACACGGCATGGCACACCCGCCGAACCGATAACTGCACGACATTTGCCCTAGGGCGTGCGGGTCTCCGCGGCGATCCAGGCCAGGTAGTCCTCGTTGCCCGCGAGGATCGGGACCATCACGACCTCCGGGACCTCGTAACCGTGCTCGGTTTTGATGTGGACTTCGAGTGCCGGGTAGGCCTCGGCGGTGGTCTTGAAGACGACCTGCCATTCGGCGGCGGTCTCGACCGCGCCCTGCCACCGGTAAATGCTGGCGACCGGACCGGTCACCTGGGCGCAGGCCGCGACGCGCGCTTCGACGGCGCTGCGCGCCAGCGCGTTCGCCGCCGCCTCGGAGTCGATGGTCGTGGTGACCTGGACGTGTTCGGTCATGCCGTGCCTTTCGCGTGCAGTCGGGTGCGGACACGGTCGTGGGCGGCGGCGTCGATGCCGGGGTCGGCGTCGCGGTAGCGCAGTGCCGAGGCCATGGCCGCATCCGGGAGCCCCTGCCGCAAGGCGTCGAGGAGGTCCTGGAATGCGTTGTCGGGCAACGAGAGTGCCGCCGTGTCGACTTCGGCGTTGATGACCCAGGTGAGCGCGCGGTCGATCGCGGGGTCGCCCGCGGCGGTGTTGGTCCAGTCGATGACGTAGGGCCCGGCGTCGGTCACGATGACGTTCTCCAGGTGCAGGTCGAGATGGAGCACCGCCGGGGCTCCGATCGCGCCGCGGAGGTCGACGCCGCGGGCTTCGGTGGCGAGCCAAGGCGGGGCCTCGATCGTGTGGAGGCGTTCGTGAAGGTCGAGCAGGAAGGCCGCCGCCGAGGCGGGCGTGATCCGTCCGGTCAGGGTCGCTTCGGCGAGCGTGGGTCCGTGGAGACGCTCCATGACCATGTCGCCGCCGCGCACGTCGAAGACCTCGGGCACCGGGTAGCCGCGCTCGCGCACATGGCGCATGACGCGGGCCTCGACGGCGGTGTCCCAGTCGCACCGCCGCAAGACCCGGTGCTCGTCGAGGGCGTAGACCGCCGAGGCCCTGCCGGAGGCGAGGTGTTCCATGCGGCGACCCTAGCCGTTGCGGTCAGGCGAGTTCGGCGAGCAGTGCGCGGTGGAGGTCGGGGTTGCAGGCGAGGATCGAGGTGGCCCCGGTGTCGTAGTCGACGCCGTCCAGGTCGGTCGCCAGGGCCCCGGCCTCGCGGGCGATGACCACTCCGGCGGCGACGTCCCACGGGTTGATGAAGCTGTGGTACGCGGCGTCGACGCGGCCCGCCGCCACCCAGCACATGTCGATCGCGGCCGCGCCGAGCATGCGGACCCGCTGGATCTTCGGGACCAGGCGGCGCAGCAGCTCGAGCCGCTGGGCGTTGCGGCGCTCCGATTCGGCCCGGACCCCGAAGTCGCCGAACGCGACCACGGCCTCGGCGAGCTCGCTCGGTCCATGGACGTGGAGCGGCTGCTTGTTCAGGGCCGCGCCGTGTCCGAGGGCGGCGGTGAATCGCTCGTCGGCCATCGGCGCCTCGACGACGCCGACCACGGAGATCCCGTTGCGGGTCAGCCCGAGTGAGACGCAGTGCTGCGGGGAGCCGTGGGCGAAGTTGATGGTGCCGTCGATGGGGTCGAGCACCCATTCGTAGTGGGAGGTCTCGTCGCCGCTGCGGCCGCGCTCCTCCCCCAGGACCGGGATGCCGGGGGTCTCCTTCGCGAGGAACGCGCGCACCGCGTCCTCGACGGCGTAGTCGAGGTCCGTGGCGAAGTCGCGGTCGCCTTTGCCGCTGATGGAGCGTTCGCGGCCGAGTCCGGCTCGGATCACGTCGACCGCCGTTTCGACCGCCCGCTCGGCCGTTCCCAGGAATTCCAGCAGCTCGCTCATTATTCGGTTCCTCGTCTCCGTCCGACCCACCCGACGGATTTCATCCTAAGGGTGCAAGACCATGCGGCACTTGGACTCCCAGTGCGATGTTCCGCAGGATATTTCCGTCGAGGGTTATGAAAAGGGCCGGTGCAACCGTATTTCGGTTGCACCTGCCCAATTCGGTCAGCCGTGCGGCAACCACACCCGCATCGAGGCCGGGCCTCTGGTGGCCCTCTGGTGGAACGGTACGAGCGCGACCTCGGCGGACTTGCCTTCGTCGCCGGGCGAGGCGGGGCCGTACGGCCAGTCGCCGTCGCGCTCGTGGACGTGTGCGGCTACGTACACGCGGCCGTCGCGCTCGATCGGCAGCGCCGCCGCGTCGACCGTGAGTTCCGCCACGTCGGCTTCGCCGGGCAGGTCGACGGACTCGGCGCACAGCACCACGGGGCCGCGTTCGACGGCCGCGCAGCCGCGCACGGCGTCGACGCGCGGGTCCGGCATCGTCCAGCGCGGCTCCACCAGCAGATGCAGGCGGATCTCGTCGCCGGGCGCGAAGGCCGCGGTCACGGAGGCGGGTTGCCCGGCCGCGACCGGCCGGGTCTCACCGTCGGGGCCGGTGACGGTGGCGCCCTCGGCCCAAACCGGCACCCTGAGCGAGACGATGCGTTCACCGCCCTGGTTCGCCTCGACGCGGACGACGACGGTGCCGTCGTCCGGATAGGAGGTCGCGACGACGAGCGCGAAACGCTCACCGTCCACAATAGTGTCGATGATGCACGGCGCGAACTGGTGGATCTGGATCCCCTGCCGGTCGGCGGTGGCGAGATAGATCGCGTACTGGGCGAAGGTGCGGGCCAGGTTCGTGGGGCAGCACGACACGTCGTACCAGGGGGCGCGGCGGCCGCCGCCCTGCACGTGGGGCAGTTCGCGGTCGGGCGCGGGGTCCGGGTCGGCGGTGCGCTGGTGGAGCGGGTTGGCGTAGAAGAACGAGGTCCCGTCGGGAGCGGCGGCCCCGGCGAGGATGTTCCACGAGACCCGTTCGATCATGTCCGCGTAGGAGGCGTCGCCGGTCTGCAGGAGCAGCCGCCAGGCGGTCATGACGGCGGCGACGCCCGCGCAGGACTCGGAGTAGGCGCGGTCGGGCGGCAGCGCGAAGTCGCGGCCGAACGCCTCGTCCTGGTACTGCGAGCCCATGCCGCCGGTCAGGTGCGTGCGGCGGGCGAGGGCGCGGTGCCATTGGCGCCGAACGGCTTCGAAGAGCTCCTCGTCGCCGGTCTCCACCGCGACGTCGATCGCGCCCGAGGAGAGGTAGAGCGCGCGCACCGCATGCCCGCGGAGCACCGCGGCCTCGCGCACCGGCATGTCGTCCTGGTAGTACTGGCCCGCGTCGGCGAGCGTGTGCCGCCCGTGTCGTTCGATGAACAGCCGGGCCTGCTCCAGGTAGCGCGTTTCGCCGGTGGCGCGGGCGAGTTCGGCCAGGGCGACTTCGATCTCGGCGTGGCCGCAGATCCGTTCGATGCCGCCGGGGCCGAAGACATCGCAGACGTGGTCGGCGACGCGGCGCGCCAGCGCGGTGAAGGCGTCCTCCCCGCGGGTGCGCAGCCGCGCCACACCGGCCTGGATGAGGTGCCCGTAGCAGTACAGCTCGTGGCCCCATTCGAGGTCGGAGTAGCGCGGGCGCTGGCCGGGGTGGCCGAACATGGTGTTGAGATAGCCGTCGTCCTCCTGGGCCGCGGCGATCCGTTCGGTGAGGCGGGCGAACTCGGCCTCCAGCTCAGCAGATCCGGTGCGGCCGATCTCCCAGGCCATCGCTTCGGCCAGCTTGTAGATCTCGGAGTCGGAGAATTCGCGGCCGGCGCGTTCGAACGGCGCGCCGGTGGCGGCCCGGTCGAAGTTGGCGATCCAGCCGAGCCGCTCCAACCAGTGCAGGCAGTGCCCGATGGTGGCGTCGGCGTTCGTCTGCTGCCTTCGGCCCCAATAGCCTCCGGTGATGCGGACCTCGTCGAGTCCGAGCGGGCGCAGCGCGCCGCCGGACGGGTGCACGGGTGTGCTCATCCCTTGATCGCTCCTGACATGAATCCTCGGACGTAGTGGCGTTGGAGCAGTGCGAAGAGCACCAGGCACGGCAGTGCCATGACGACCACGCCGGCCTGGGTCGCACCGAAGTCGACCGCGCCCATCGACTGCTGGCGGAGGTTGGCGATGGCCACCGGCAGCACGGCCTTGTCGGCCTCGCTGACGAGGATGAGCGGGGCGATGAAGTCGTTCCAGGCGGCGAGGAACGAGAAGAGCCCGACGGTGATGAGGCCGGGCCACACCGCGAAGAGCATGATGCGGGTGAGGACGCCGAAGGTGCCGGCGCCGTCGCACATCGCGGACTCCTCGATCTCCTTGGGCACGGCCTCGAACGAGATCCGCATCATGAACACCGCGAACGGCAGCTGGTAGAGGGTGAGGACGAGCGCGAGCCCGACGAGCGAGTTGCGCAGGCCGAGGTCGCCGAGCATCGAGTACAGCGGGATGAGCAGCGTCGAGTACGGCACCATGAGGATCGCGAGCGTGAGCAGGAAGAGCGTGTCGCGGCCCCGGAAGGTGAAGCGCGCGAACGCGTATCCGCCCGCGATCGAGAGCGCGAGGGTGAACGCCACGGTGAGGACCGAGACGTAGGTGCTGTTCCACAGGTAGCGGCCGAGTCCGGCGTCGTAGTCGAGGAGGCTCGCGTAGTTGCCGAAGCCGAAGCCGTCCTGCTGGTTGGTGGCCCCGGCGGGGGCCACCGAGGCGTAGCCGGTCCAGATGAGCGGGAACAGGAACAGGACGCTCAGGCCCCCGGCGAGCACGTAGTACGAGGTGGTCCACGAGCTTCACTCGCATCAGTGGTCCTTTCTGAGGGCGCGGAACTGGCTGATGTTGAGCACCAGGAGCGCGCCGAGGACGACCACGGAGATCGCGGCGGCCGCGCCGAGGTCGAAGCGCTGGAAGGCTTCCCGGTAGATGAGCTGCACCACGGTGACCGTGCTGTTGTCGGGCCCGCCCTTGGTGAGGATGAAGAACTGGTCGAAGGCCAGGAGCGAGCCGGTGACGGACAGGATGAGCACGAGGCCGAGCGCGGGGCGCAGCAGCGGCACCGTGATGTGCGCGAACGACTGCCAGCGGCTCGCGCCGTCGAGGCGCGCGGCCTCGTAGACGTCCGGCGGGATCGACTGGAGGCCCACGAGCAGGATGATCATGAAGAACCCGGCGAACTTCCAGACGATGAGGACCACCGTGGACCACAGTGCGGCCGTGGGGGTCCCGAGCCAGGAGACCGGCTCGTCGGTGAGGCCGAGCCATTGGAGGATCGGGTCGAGCGGGCCGATCGCGGGGCTGTAGAACCCGAAGAACAGCAGTGACGCGGAGGCGAGCCCGAGCGTGGTCGGCAGGAAGTAGGCGGTGCGGAAGAACCCGGTGCCCTTGCGGCGGTCGGCCACGATGAGCGCCAGGAGCAGCGAGAGTCCGATGAGGAGGACCACGACGATCCCGGTGTACTTCAGCGTGAAGCCCACCGCGGGCCAGAACAGCGGGTTGTCGGCGATCCCGGCGTAGTTGTCGGGCATGTTGATGCCGAGGTCGCCGGCCAGCAGCGGCCAGTCGGACGCGGACATGCGTCCGACCAGCAGCAGCGGCGCGATGAAGAAGACCAGCACGAACACCGCCACGGGGGCGGCGTAGGCGGCGCCGGCCAGCTTGCGCGAGTAACGCATATGAAGTTCGTTTCCTAACTGCCGAGCGAAGCCGTGATGTCCTCGTTGAGGGCGCCCAGGTCGGCGCCCGCCTCGCCGTAGACCGCCTCGCGGACCAGCGGGAGCCAGGGGCCCTGCGGGTCGTTGAAGGTCTGGCCGAAGTTGAGCGAGTAGGGGGTGCGCCCGACCGTGACGAGGTCGTTCATGACCACGGCGTTCGGGTTCTCGGCGTAGTACTCGTTGTCGGCGAGGTCGGTGCGGGCCATGACGTCGCCGTTGGCGGCGAGGAGCCCGACCTGCTGCTCCTCCTCCAGGCTCCAGCGCAGGAAGTCCCAGGCCTGGTTGGCGTGCTCGGAGTTGGCGCTGATGCCGATCGAGTCGCCCCCGACGAAGGTGGACGATCCGCCGGTGAGGCCGGGGATGGGCGCGACGCCGATGTTCATGTCCTCGGGCATGAGCCCGAGCATGGTGGAGGGCATCGGCATGACGCCGATGTTCCCCTCGGGGAAGTAGGAGACCCAGGTGGTGCCGGTCTCCTCGTTGTGGCCGGGGGCGACGACGTCGTCCTCGACGAGGCCGCGGTAGGTCGCGTAGACCTCCTGAGCCTCAGGGGAGTCCAGGAGGGATTCGGTGCCGTCCTCGTTCATGACCTCGGCGCCTTCGGCCCAGATCGTGGGCCACCAGGTGAAGACGTAGCAGCCGCCGCAGTTGCCGCCGAAGAAGGTGCCGTTCACGTCGCCGCCGAGGGCGTCGACGGCGCGGGCCTGCTCGGCGAACTCCGCGAGCGTCGTGGGGGGCGCTTCGGGGTCGAGGCCGGCTTGCTCGTAGAGGTCCTTGTTGTAGAACAGGACCGAGAGGTCGAGGGTGTGCGGGACGAGGTACTGGCGGCCGTCGACCGTGCCGACCTCGAGGTGGGAGGGCGCGAGGGCGTCCTTGAAGTCGAGGGAGTCGATGCGGTCGGTGATGTCGAGGTAGGCCCCGGCGGTGGTGAAGTTCGGCGCGAAGACCACGTCGAGGGCGAACAGGTCGGGCAGTTCCTGGTTGCCGGCGGCGGTGCCGACGCGGGTCTGGTAGTCGTCCGTGGGGATGACGGTGAGCTCGACCTGGTTCTCGTGGCTCGCGTTGTAGGCGTCCACGAGTGCTTGGGACTGGGCCTCGGTGGCGGCGCGGGTCCACATGGTGAGGGTGGTGCCGTCGTCGACGCCTTCGAGGACGACCTCCTGGCCGGCGCCGCCTTCGGGGCGTCCGTCGCCGCAGGCGGCGGCCAGCATGACCGCGGCGGTGGCGACGGCGATCGCCGAGGCCGCGCGCCGGGCCGGTGAGGGGTGGGGGATTCGCATGGTCGGTCTCCTCATCGATAGGGGATCAAGAAGGGTCGGCGGTGGCTATCGCCGCCGCCAGTAGAGGTGGTACGGGTCGCCGTTCCCGAGGTGCAGGGGCGCGAACGTGTAGCCGTCGGCGGTGAAGTGCAAAGGGTCGCCGGTGGGCTCGAACGCCGATGCGAGGTCGTCGCCCACGGCGAGGTCGATGAGGCCGGTCGCGAGGTCGTCGCCGACCGCCTCGTGCTGGATCGCGAGCAGGGTCGGTCCGCAGTAGACGGACTGGATGCCGGGGTCGTCGAGCGCTGCCTCGGTGTGGAGGCGCAGCGGCATCGCGATGTCGACGGTGTCGCCGGAGCGCCAGGTGCGGTCGATGGAGGCGTACGTGCCGGGCGCGGCGTCGAGGTCCTGGAGGCGCCCGTTGACCTTCACGGTGAACTCCTCGGCCCAGGACGGGACGCGAAGCCTCAGGTCGAACCGGGCGCGGCCCCGGCCGCGGAAGGTGAGGCGGCTCGCGCCCTCGAACGGGTAGTCGGTGGTCTGCTCGACGCTGAGGCGCCGCTCGGGCCACGACAGTTCGGAGGGCATGTAGAGGTTCACGTAGAGGGCGTCGTCCTCGGCGGAGGCGAAGTAGACGGAGTCCTGGTACTTGGTGTGGTTCTCCATGCCGGTGCCGCCGCAGCAGGTGCCGGTGTTGCCGAAGTCGCGCCACCGGCCGGGCCGCACCGGGATGAAGTAGGTGACGTCGGGGTCCTCGGATCGTCGGTCGTTGGGGCGGCGCTGTCCAGCCGTGAGGCGAGGATCTGGTTGTACAGGGCCCGTTCGTAGTACTCCATGTACTTCGCGTCCCCGGTGTGGAAGAACAGGTTCCGGGCGAGCTTGAGCAGGTTGTAGACGCAGCAGGTCTCGGCGTGGTTGGGGTCGTTCGGGTACTGGTAGAGCGAACCGGCGATCACTCCGCGGGCGCGGAAGATCTCGCCCACGCCGGTGCCGCCGTGGCTGTAGGCGCGGTGGGGTACGACCATGTCCCAGAAGTTCGCGGCCGCGGTGCGGTAGTCGTCCCCGGCGCCCTGCTCGTGCATGCGCAGGTAGCCGGTGAACTGCGGGATGTGCTGGTTGGCGTGCTTGCCGTCGAGGAGGTCGGTGCCCTGGGCGGTGGCCTCCAGGAGCGCGGTGTTGTCGAACAGCGTCGCGGCCGCGAGGAACTCGGGCCGGTCGGGGTGGAGGGCCGCGAGGTTCGCGAGCGATTCGTTGACGCCGCCGTATTCGCCGGCGATGTAGATCGACCACATCCGGTCGAGCCGGGCGCGGTCGAGCACCGACAGCCGGCTGTGGATCCACTCCCCCATGCCGGTGGCGATGTCGAGGGCGGTCTCGCTCCCGGCCAGGCGGTGGGCGTCCAGCAGTCCGGCGATGATCTTGTGGGCGGTGTAGTACGGGGCCCAGATCCCGGCGTTCCCGCCGTAGGTGGCGAACTCCTCGAGCCGCACGAACTGGGTCTCGGGGTAGGCGGCGAGGAATCCTGGGTGGCGGTTGCCGTCGGTGGGGGCGATGACGCGGGCGTGGCGGCCGCTGCCGGAGGCGTCCGCGCACACGGGGCCGGGCTCGTCGTCGAACGAGTACGCGGCGATGTCGCCGACCGCGTCCTCCCCCGCAACGAGGGCGGCGATCTGCTCGGCGTCGAGCGCGGCGCCGAAGACGTGGAACTCGTCCACGTCCGCCTGCAGGTACTGGGTGATCCCCTGCGGGAACTGGCCGCGGCCGATCCAGTTCGACACGGTCGCACCGAGGTCGGCGGGCGTGAGCGACACCGGTCCCGAGGCCGCGGCGGTGCCGTTCACGTACAGGACGGCGGTGCCCGCTCCGAGCGTGACGGCCACATGGGTCCACTCCTCCGACGGGAGCGGCGCGGTGGCCGTGATGTGCTGCTCGGCCGCCGCGCCGCCGGTGGTGATGGCGAAGCGCGGGTACGGGTTCGCGTTGTCGGCGCGGACCGTGAGGTACATGTGCGCGTTGGCATCCGCGCCGAAGTCGAAGACCTTGACGCCGTTGGCGAGCGGCGCGGGGTCGGCGCTGGGGTCCGGGAGTCTGGAGCGGTCGACCGCGCCGAAGTTGATCCAGGCGGCCACGGTGACGGCGGCGAGGCCGTCCACGAGCGCGGCCGGGAGCGCGATGTGTTCGGCGTGGCCGAGCGGCGAACCGGTGAGGCGCACGGCCGTACCGGTGCGGCCCTCCACACGCGGGGTCGGCGGCGCCGCCGCGGCGGCGAGCGCGGCCTGGCATTCGCCGAGGCCGTTCACGAGGTGGTCGAGCTTGCGCTTGTACAACTCGTCGCCGGTGGAGGTGTAGGCCTGGGCGAGCATCGAGAGGAAGTGCCCCGAGTAGTGGCCGCGCAGGTAGCCGTTCGCGTCGTCCCAGCTGCCGGGCGGTTCGACGCCGTCGGGACTGGGCAGTCCGGCGGCGGTCCGGAAGTTGTGGAGCATCCGGTCCGGGCCCGCGAGTTCGCCGCGGTCGGCCTCGTAACCGGCGGCGTAGCCGAGCATGCGGTCGCGTTTCTCGGTGAAGATCGACTCGTCCAGGGCGACCTGGTCGAGCCCGAACGGTCGCAGAATCCACGAGTCCGGGACCTCCGGCGCCGCGGGGGCGGCCCCGCCGGGCTCGCGATGAGCCCGGCGGGGGC
This sequence comes from uncultured Actinomycetota bacterium, assembly GCA_963740955.1. Lineage (GTDB taxonomy): Bacteria > Actinomycetota > Actinomycetes > Mycobacteriales > Micromonosporaceae > Glycomyces. The sequence goes on along the minus strand of CAVUGC010000016.1, from coordinate 323,153 downwards.
CGCGGACGCCAAGGCGCCCAAGCGGAGTGCGTTCCTGCGAGTGAAACGCGGATTCATCAAGCGCCTCCCGTTGTCTGGATGACCTGCTGCATGGTGCCGTCCGCGTTGAAGACCACCGGGTCGATGGCGACCGAGCGCCGGAAGTTGCCGCCGCCGGGGGCGTCGGCGGTGTGGTAGACCATCCACCACTCGCCCTCGAATTCCATGATCGCGGGGTGGTTCGTGGTCGAGGTGACCTGGCCGAGCACGACGCCGCGGTGCGTCCACGGGCCCGCCGGGTTCGTGGCGGTCGCGTACCGGATGCACGCGTAGGAGGAGCCGGTGACGCAGCCGGAGCCGCCGTTCGAGGCGTAGGCCATGTAGAACGTGCCGCTGCGCTCGAACATCCAGGGGGCCTCCCAGAACTCGGTGAGGCCCTGCGGGGTCGTCACCGCGCCCGCCAGCGAGGTCATGTCCTGGTTCAGCTTCACCATGCGCGGCTGCCAGTAGGAGCCCCAGTACATGTAGATCTGGCCGTCGCCGGCGATGTAGACGGTGGGGTCGATGTTCAGCGCCGAGGAGTTCGGGGTCGAGTCGGAGATGAGCGGGGCGCCGATCGCGTCCTCGTAGGGCCCGAGCGGGTCGTCGGCGACCGCCACGCCGATGTTCATCCAGCCGTTGTCGGTCGCGCCGTCGACGGAGACGAACCAGTAGTAGCGCCCGTCAGGGCCTTGCACCACTTCGGAGGCCCAGGCGTTGGCCCCGGCCCATTCGAAGGTGTCGAGCGAGAGGATCGCGCCGTGGCTCTCCCAGGCGGCCGGGTCGTTGTCGGGCGCGGAGGAGGAGAAGGCGTGCCACTCGTTCATGACGAACGCCTCTTGGCCCGGCTGGGCTTCGTCGCGTCCGGTGAAGATGTAGGCGGTGTCGCCGACGACGAGCGTCGCGGGGTCGGCGGTGTAGATGTCGGTGACGATCGGGTTGCCCGCCTGGTCGGCGCTCCCTTCGCCGAAGACCTGCCATTCGAGGACGCCGACGCTGGCGTCGCCACTGGCGATGACGGCCCGTACGGCGGTGGTGGTGACCGGCGCGAAGTCGACGGTGTTGTACTGGTTCGCCGCGGTCCCGTAGGCGCCGCTCGCGCTCACCGGCTGCCAGGAGGCGCCGGAGAGGTACTCGAGGCGCCAGGACGCGGGGATGCGCACGCCGCCGGGGCCGCCTTCGGCCGAGTCGTCGAAGAAGTACATGTCCGAAGAGGACACTGTGACGGGCTGTCCCCAGGTGAGCTGCACCCACTGGGAGCCCTCTTCGGGCCAGGTGCCCCAGCGGTCGTTCGCGGTGTCGTTCGAGCGGGCCGGATCGATCCCGTCGTTGATCGCGGCGACGGACTCCCACGACGAGGTGTAGGAGGCCGTGGGGGTGGCCGAGGTCGCGAGGTTGACCTCGGCGGCCTCGGCGTCGTCTGCGGGCGCGCTGGCGAGGGCCAGCGCGAGGGCGGCGGTCAGGGCGGCCGCGGCCAGGGTTCTCGTTCTGGCCGTTCGTGATATGTCGATGGTGCGCAGCATTGGATTCTCCTGGTGCCGGTGGGAGGTCAGCTGGTTGCGATGACGGTGACGGCGGTTTCGGCGGCGAGGGAGGTGCCGGCGCTGGGCCCTCCAACGACACTGCCATGGACGGTGAAGGTGCCGGGTGCGGCGTAGCGCGCTGGGTCGATGGCCTCCCAGGTGACGGTGGTGGTGACGTTGTCCTTGGAGCCGTCGTTGTAGACGGCGGTGACGGTGGGGGGCAGCTGTGGCGCGGTGCCGGCGACGGTGGTGGCCGTCTCGGCTTCGAGCGCGGTGATCTCCACCTGGTCGTGGAGTCTGACGTGGACGGTGGCGCTGGCCGGGAGGGCGAGGCCGGTGACGAGGCCGCCCACGTCGACGGCGGTGGCCGGTTCGTCCACGTCCTCGGGGGCGAGCTGCTGCCATACGATGGGGAGGTCGAGGCGGGTGCCGTCGGCGTAGACGCAGGTGACGGTGGGCGGCAGGTCGGGTACGGTGCCGACGATGGTCGGCTGGTGGACCGCGCGGACCTGCTGGGGCGCTTCGGCGATCGCTTTCCATTCGAGGATGCCGACGCTGCCTTCGCCGCTCTGGAGGACCGCGCGCAGGGCGGTGGTGGTGACGGGGTCGAAGGCGACCTGGTTGTACTGGTCGGTCGCGGTGCCGTAGGCGCCGTCCGCGGCGACGTCGGTCCACTGGTCGCCGTCGAGGTACTGGATCTTCCAGGAGGCCGGGGTGCGCACGCCGCCGCCGTCGTCGAGGAAGTACATGTCGCTGGATTCGATGCGGACCGGTGCGTCCCAGGTCAATTGGGCCCATTGCTCGCCGGTTTCGGGCCAGGTGCCCCAGCGCGGGTTCTCGCCGTCGTTGGATTGGGGCGGGTCGATGCCGTCGTTGATCGCGGTGGTGTTCTCCCATGACGAGGTGTAGGAGGCGGTGGCGGTCGCGCCGAGGGCGGCGTTGACGCGCTCGTCGGGTTCGGCGACGGTGACGTCCACGGTGGAGGTCGCGGTGCTCGCGCCGTCGCTCGCGGTGAGTTGAAGCGTGTAGGTGCCGGGTGCGGTGAAGGTGGCGACGGCGGCGGAGGCGGCGGGGTCGTCGAAGACGACGGAGCCGGGTCCTTCGACCAGGGACCATGCGGCGGTGAGGGTGCCGTCGAGCGGGAGGCCGTCGTCCTTCACGGTGCCGGTGAGGCGCGCCTGCATCGGCTGGCGGAACGAGAGGTCCTGTCTCGCGAGCGCGTAGGGCTCAGCGTTGCCGGGCGGGTCGGCGTCGTGCTCGCTGTGGAGCACTTGGACTTCCTTGAGGCCGGTGGCGTGGCCGTCCTGGTGGTCGATGAGGACGCGGATGCGGTCGGTGCGCACTTCGGGGAACTGCGCGAGGTTGTAGTTGGCCTGCGGTATCGCGGGGGTCTTGGTCTGGTCCTCGATCGTGACCCAGTCGGTGCCGTCGTGGTATTGGACCTGGTAGACCGCCGGTTCGGCGAGGCCGTCGACGGTGCGGTCGCGGTAGAAGTAGAGGCGGGCCTCGTCCACCGCGACCTGGCCGCCGAGGCCCACTTCGTACCAGTCGGTTTCGTTGCCGGAGCCGGCGCTGGACCAGTAGGGGGCGTTGATGGTGGTGCCGTCCACGGCGCCTTCGACGCTGGAGCCGTCGGCGGTGTGGGAGGCGGTGGCGGTCCGCCCTTCGGCGAGGTTCGCGGCGTCGCCTTCGAGGTCGGCGCCGGCCTTGGCGAACACGTCGTTCACGCGGCCTTGGAGTTCGACGTCTTCGGGGGCGGAGAGGTCCTTCATCTTGCGGCTCTTGAGGACGTCGCCGCCTTCGGGGAGTTCGACCTGTCCGGTGTTCGGGTCCCAGACGGCCGGGACGAGGCTGTCGAGGGTGAAGGCGCGTTCGCCGTCGAGGTAGACGGAGTAGCCCTCGGGGACGCCGGGGTAGTGGACGGTGCCGTCGCCGGGCTCGTCCCAGGTGATGGTCAGGTCGGCGTCGCGGTAGCGGAGGTTGTTGACGGTGAAGTGGTCCCAGCCGATGTCGATCGGGGAGAGCTCGACCTTGTCGTCGGTGCGGGGCCGCAGTCCCGCCACGTCCTCCACATAGGTCCAGATGCTGGAGCCGAGGGTGGTGTGGTGGATCCAGGAGCGGTAGTCGATGCTCTCGTTCCCGGGGTTCCAGTCGGCCCAGAACTCGTTCGAGTCCGGCCAGGCGGTGTCGCCGCCGATGTACGTGGACCAGGCGTTCCAGTACAGGAGTTTCTTGTAGTCCTCTTCGGTGATCGAGTCCTGGTCGTAGTCGCGGATCGCCGAGGAGTAGAGCCGGAACTGGACGGTGGAGTTGATCTGGGAGAAGTTGTTCGAGCCGGGATCGCCCTGCTCGGCGGCCTCCTCTTTGTCGGCCTGGTTGGCGGTGTAGAAGGGGAAGACCGGGTACTCGGCGGGGTCTTCGAAGAGGCGCAGCGCGTCGGTGTACGGGGCCTCGTTCGGGATGGCGCCCACGGAGAACGGGTAGTAGTTGTTGATCTCCTTCCACGGCACGTGGTCGCCGGATTCGACGTGGACGTGCTCGAACAGCTGGGTCTCGGGGTTCCAGAGCACGTCGGTGAGCGCGGTCTGGATGTGCTCGGCGAGGGTGCGCATCTCGTCGGCCTTGGCGGTGTCGCCGATGAGTTCGTAGGCTTCGGCGGCGGCCATCGCACCGGAGTACTGGTAGGCGGATTCGGCCCGGTCGAGGTCGCCTTCGCGCCAGTGGAAGGACACGGCGTCGGCGTCGTTGCCGGTCATCGCGCCCCAGTCGTACTCGATGAGGTAGTTGTCGTTGGAGTCGAAGGTCTCCAGCTGGCCCTTCACATCGCCTTCGGCGTAGCGGGCCAGGTTCTCCACGACGTCCTCGGGGCCGCCGTGGATCTGGTAGGAGCGCCAGGCGGCCTCGGCGATGTACTGGGTGTAGGAGTTCGACCAGTTCTCGGGGTCGCCGGGGTTGTCCATGAAGCGCCCGCCCTCGGACGACTCGCCGGTGGAGACCCAGGGGCCGTAGGAGTAGGCGGGGTCGCGCAGGTACTTCAGGTCGTCGATGAACATCGGCACGGTGAGGGCGATGGCGTTGTTGTAGCCGGTGACGCCCTCGATGGAGGTGGGGAACTGGAAGTCGTTGCCGGGGATGTCCGCGTCGAGGTAGTTGTAGCGCATCAGCCACCAGCGGTAGTAGATGAACTTCTTGTGGGCCTCGTCGGGGACGTCGAAGTAGGGGATGTTGTCGGCCCACCACTGGTTGTAGGTCTGCACGTGGGTGGCGAACGCCGTATCGGGTGCCGCGTCGCGGTAGGCCTCGTACTCGGTGGCCGAGGCCGGGAGTTCGGTGGCGATCATGCCGAGCTGGACCTTGAAGGTGGCCGATTCGCCTTGGGCGAGTTCGAGTTCGCCGGTGAGGCCGCCGTCTTCAGGGGCGAGCCCGGTGCCGGAGAGGCGCGGGAAGACGGTGGTGAGGCGTTCGCCGCGGGAGTTCTGCACCTCGAGGACGCCGGTGAGCTCCTCGCCCGAGGCCTGCCAGGCGAAGTCGGAGTCGACGCGGACGGGCACGGTCGCGGCGGCGCCGTCGTTGGTGACGGTGACGTTGGCGACCGCCACGTTGTTGTCGGTGATGAACTTCTGCACCTCGGCGGTGAGGTCGCCGCCTTCGTGGACGCTGGTCCAGTGGCTCGGGGTCTGGCGGCGCTCCGCCGCGACCTCGGTGAAGTCGCCGTCGCCGATGTCGATCGTGAAGCCGTCGGTGTTCGAGGCGCGGTCGAAGAACGGGTCGTAGTAGGCGAGCTGGCCGCCGAAGCCGATCACGTCGGGGTCGTGGACGCGCATGAGCAGGGCCCGACCGCGGGTCATGAGCCATTCGTCGCCGGCCGGGTCGGCGCCCTCGCGGGCGAGGAGCCGGTCCATCCAGAAGTCGTTGCCGCCGGCCTCGGCCTCGAACATGGCCGGCATCATGCCGTCGACCGTGTACGGCACGGGTTCATCGGGGACGGCGTCGCCGCCGGTGAACTCGGGGTAGCCGATGGTCTGCTGGGCCGCGGCGGGTGGGGCCGCGCCGACGATCAGGCCCGCGGCGAGCGCGAGCGAGGCCGCGGTGGCGAGCGCTCGGGTGGACGGGGGGCGATGCACCATTGCGTGCCTCCGAGAGGGATGCGGGTGTGCCGGGATGCCGAAAGGGTCCGAAAACCTTTTCGGTCATTGCGTCGCCACCGATGCTATGGGCCTCGGCACGGCGATGTCAATGCATCGATTGCCATGAATTCGATCGGATCCGTTCACCGAAAGCCGGTTCGGCAAAGTTTCGGCCGGTCGGCTACAGTCGAGCGATCCCGGTCGAACGAACGCACCGCGTCCGAGACCCCGGCACAAGGAGGACGAGTGGCCCGATCCCCAGCTTCGCGCGGCTCCCGCGCCGCCACGCTCGCCGACGTGGCCCGGCTCGCGGGCGTCTCGGTCGCCACCGCCTCCAAGGCCCTCAACGGCCGCAACCACGTGCACGCCCAGACCCGCGAGCGCGTGCTCGAGGCCGCCGCGCAGCTCTCGTTCTCCCCCAACTCGCTCGCCCGCGGACTGCTCGCCGGTCGCACCGGCACCGTCGGGCTCCTCACCTCGGACCTGGTGGGCCGCTTCAGCCTCCCGATCCTCATGGGCGCCGAGGACGCGTTCGGCGCGGGCCAGGTCTCGGTGTTCCTGTGCGACGCGCGCGGCGACGCGATCCGCGAACGCCACCACGTGCAGGCCCTGCTGAGCCGCCGCGTGGACGGCCTCATCGTCGTCGGCTCCTCCACCGATCCGCGCCCGCCGCTGGCCGACGCCGTCGAGGTGCCGGTCGTGTACGTCTACGCGCCCTCCGAGAACCCCGACGACCTCTCGATCGTGCCCGACAACGTGGGCGCCGGCCGGATGGCCATCGAGCACCTCATCGCCTGCGGCCGCAGCCGCATCGCCCACATCAGCGGCGACCGCCAGTACAGCGCCGCGCGCGACCGCGCGGCCGGAGCGCAGGCCGCCCTCGACGAGGCCGGCATCGCCCTCGTCGGCGAAGTCGCCTACGGCGCTTGGGAAGAGGGCTGGGGCCGCGCCGCGGCCGGGATGCTCCTCGACCGCGAACCCGAGGTCGACGCGGTCCTGTGCGGCTCCGACCAGGTGGCCCGAGGCGTGCTCGACACCCTGCGCGAGCGGGGCCGCCGCGTCCCCGAAGACGTCGCGATCATGGGCTTCGACAACTGGGACGTCATGACCACCGGCGCCCGCCCGCAGTTGACGAGCGTGGACATGAACCTCGAAGAACTCGGCAGGGCCGCCGCCAGGGCCCTGTTCGAGGCCATCGACGCCGAGCACGGCAAAGGCGTCCACACCGTCCAGTGCCGGGTGATCGTCAGGGGCTCCACCGCCTTCGACGCCTGAACGCCGGTCTCAGGGACCCGGTCCCCGTGACGGCCTGGGGCATCGAGGAGTAGGTTCTCCCTTCGTGACCGAGCAGATGACCTCCGAACGCCACGCGACCTGGCTCGAACTGTTCTTCGACCTCGTGGTCGTCGTGGCCGTCTCGCAGCTGACGCACCTGCTGGACCACCCCACCGGCCTCGACCTGGCGGCGTTCTTCGTCCTCTACACCGCGATCTGGCTGCTGTGGACCTCGTTCACCGTCTACGCGAACGCCGCCTCCGAGCAGACCCGCACGCGCACGATGCTCTTGGGCATGCTCGGGCTGGCGGCCATGGCCGCCGCGATCCCCGAGGCGACCGGCGCCCACTCGGCCGTGTTCGCGGCGTTCTACCTCTACACCAGCGGCGTCGCCTCGCAGGGCCTGACGAGGTCCGGGAAACTGGTCCTGAGCTGGTCGGCCGCGCAGCGGAACGCCGGACTGCTGCCGTGGATCGTCTCGTTCTGGGTCGACGACCCGCGCTACATACTCGCCCTGTGGGCGCTCGGCGTCGCGATGACGCTCGCCTCGGCGATGATGGTCCAGGCCCGCCCCGAGCTGATCGAGGAGATGCAGGAGCGGGCGCGCCGGCGCAACGAACGCGGCGGACGCCCGGCGCCGATCCTCGAGGCGTGGGACCTCCACGGCTCCCACCTCGGCGAGCGCCTCGGCCTGTTCGTCATCATCGTGCTCGGCGAGGCGATGCTCCAGCTGATCGGCGCCTTCTCCGAGGTCGTCTGGGACTGGCCGCAGGTGGCCGCCGGCCTGGCGGGCTTCGGACTCCTCATCGGACTGTGGTGGTTGAACTTCCGGTTCGGCTTCGGCGACGAGAACACCGCCGCACCGCGGTTCCTGCTCGCCGCGCACCTGGTGGTGGTCGTGTCGGTCACGCTCATCGCCTTCGGCCTCGGCAAGGCCGCCGGGCACGCGTCCGATCCCCTTCCGGCCCTGGAACGGTGGCTGCTGTGCGCCGCGCTGGCGATGTGCCTGCTGCTGTGCGCGTTCGCCAACCGGGCCTGGTGGGGCATGGCGATCGCGGCCGTGGCGCTCCCGCTGGCCGCGTTCGGCGCGCACGTCCCGGCAAGCGTGGTCGTCCTCGTGCTCGCCGCGGCCGTCGGCGGGTTCGTCCTGTACTTCGCCCGGCGGACCCCGGCCGAGGCCGAGGCGGTCTGAGGTTCGCGCATTGTTTGGAGATTATTTTCGCCTGAGGATCTTCCCGTGTAGCTAATTTTCATGGGATCTTGTGGGGGACCCCGAACGCCACTCCCCCGAAGGCAAGGTCCCATCGTGCGCACGACCCCTTGGATCCTCGCTGCCGCCGCGCTGGCGGCGGCCCTGCCAGCGCCGCCCGCCGCCGCCCAGGACGCGACCGACGACGCCGTTCCCGTGACCGGCGAGACCGAACTGATCGCCCCCGGCGTCACCCTCGAGTCGTTCGACCGGTGGGAGGACCAGGGCTGGCTGCGCGCCGACGCGGTCACCGTCGACCTCACCGGTGACGTGCGGGCCGAGTACCTCTCCCCCGGGTCGGTCGCCGCCGCGGCGCCGATCCGCGAGCAGGTCGCCGGGGTCGATGACGTGGTGCTGGCGTTCAACGCCGACTTCTTCGACATCAACGACACCGGCGGCGCCGAGGGCGTCGCCGTCGCGGACGGCGAGCTCGTGAAGTCCGCCGACACCGGGAGCGCCAACGTGATCGGCTTCGACGCCGACGGGCGCGGTTCGATCCGGTCGATCGGTTTCACCGGCACCGCCGACACCGGCGCGGCGGTCCTCGACCTCCACGGCCTCAACACGACCGAGCTGCCGGTCGACGGCATCGGCGTCTACACCAGCGCGTGGGGCGAGGCGAGCCGCGCCCGCGTGACCGACGGAGCGACCGAGCTCATCGAGGTCACCATTGCGGACGGCATCGTCACCGCGACGACCGACGCCCCGGAGGCCGGTGCCATCGCCGAGGGCGCGCTCACCCTCGTCGGGCGCGAGGCCGGGGCCCGGGCGCTCGCCGACCTCGCGGTCGGCGATGCGGTCGCGGTCGACTACGCGCCGGTCCTCGACGGCGAGCTGCCGCAGACGGCGGTCTCGGGCCGCCAGATCCTCGTCGAGGACGGCCAGGTCGTGCACCATGAGGACCAGACCCGCCACCCGCGCACCGCGGTCGGGCTCTCCGAGGACGGCACCACCCTGTTCGCGGTCACCGTGGACGGCCGCCAGGCCGCGAGCGGCGGCTACACCCTCGACGAACTCGCGCGGGAGCTCCTCGCGTTGGGCGCGCAAAGCGCTCTGAACCTCGACGGCGGCGGATCCTCGACGCTGCTCGCCCGCGCGCCGGGCACGGATGACCTGGTCACCGTCAACAGCCCTTCGGACATCGCCGAGCGCGCCGTCGGCAACGGCCTCGCGCTCACCGTCCCGGCGGGCGACGGCGAACCTGCCGGGTTCGCGGTCGATCCTCAGGCGCCCTTCGCGCCCAGCGCGATCGACGGCCCGGGCTACGACCGGGTCTTCCCCGGCCTGAGCCGCACGCTCGACTGGGCCGCCTACGACTCGACCCTCGCTCCGGCCGAGGCGACACCGAGCTGGCGGACCTCGTGGGGCGGGTATGTCGGTGAGGACGCGGTCTTCCACGCCCGCCACCACTCCGGCACCGTCACCGTGACGGCCCGCTCCGGGCGGGCCGAGGGCTCGACCGAGCTGACCGTGCTCGGGCCGCTCGCGGCGGTCGAACCCTCGCAGCAGCTGCTCGCACTGCCGGGCGAGGCGGCGACGGCGTCGATCCAGCTCATCGGCTCGGACGCGAACGGCTTCACCGCGCCCATCGACCCGGCCGATGTCGCCCTCGACTACGACGCGGATCTGATCGACGTGGCCCCCGACGGGCTCGGCGGCTACGCCGTCACCGCGAAGACCGACAGCGGATCGGGCACGGTGGGCCTGCGCGTCGGCGGCCACGAGACGACGCTCGCCGTCACCGTCGGACTCACCGAGCAGACCGTCGCCGATTTCGGCGATGCCGCGCAGTGGACGTTCACTGCGGCGCGGGCCACCGGTTCGATCGCGCCCGGCGCCGGTTACGAGGGCGAGGGCCTCACGATGACCTACGACTTCACGCAGTCCACCGCCACCCGCGCGGCCTACGCCAAGCCCCCGGCGAACATCGAGGTCCAAGGGCAGCCCCAGAAGTTCGGGATGTGGATCAAGGCCCAGGGCGACGGCGAATGGCCGTCGCTGCACCTCAAGGACGCCGGCGGCACCGACGTGGTGCTGCGCGGCGACTTCCTCACCGAGGCGGGCTGGCACTGGGTCGAGTTCGCCGTGCCCGAGGGCACGAGCTACCCGGTCTCGGTACACCGCTTCTATGTGGCCGAGACCAGGCCGGACGCCGCCTACCAAGGCGAGGTCACCATCAGCGGCCTCGTGGCCTACGCCGCCCCGGACGTGGATCTGCCGACCGTCGAGACGAGTCCCGACCCGCTCGTGACCGGTGATCTCGGCGGCGCCGACTGGACCTTCGCCGTCATGTCCGACGCCCAGTTCGTGGGCGAGAGCCCCGACAGCGCCATCGTCGAGTCCGCGCGCCGCACCCTGCGCGAGATCAAGGAGTCCGATGCGGACTTCCTGATCATCAACGGCGACTTGGTGGACGAATGCGAGAGCGACGACCTCGCCCTCGCCGAACGGGTCCTGAGCGAGGAACTCGGCGACGACATCGACTGGACCTACGTCCCGGGCAACCACGAGGCGATGGGCTGCGACATCGACGACTGGTCCGCGGTGTTCGGTCCCGCTCACCAGACGTTCGACCAGGGCCGCACCAGGTTCGTCACCCTGGACACCTCGGCGCTGACCATCGGCGGCGGCGGGTGGGAGCAGATCCGGATGCTCCGACGGGCCCTGGACGAGGCCGCGACCGACCCCGACATCGACTCGGTCGCGGTGGTGGCCCATGTGCCGGTGCACGACTCCAGTCCGCAGCAGGCCAGCCAGCTCGGCGACCGCCTCGAAGCCGCCGTCGTGGAACGCTGGCTCACCGGCTTCGAAGCCGACTCCGGGAAGGAATCGGTCTACATCGGAGCGCACGCGGGCTACTTCGCGGCCGACCACGTCGACGGGGTGGCCTACTGGGTCAACGGCAACTCCGGGAAGGCCCCGCACGGCACCCCCGAGGACGGCGGCTTCGTCGGCTGGACCGAGTTCGGCGTGACCGAGTCGCCGTCGCGCGGCGAGCAGTGGCTCGCGGCCCAGGTCCGGCCGCAGGTGGACGCGCTGGCGCTGGAGGCGCCCGGTCTCGCCCGGGGCGAGACGATCGAGGTCGAGGCCGAACTGGCCCAAGGCGACACGGTCATGCCCGTCGGCTACCCGATGGGCGTCGACTGGGCCGGATCGGACAACCTCTACATCGGATCCGCCCCGCCCGGCCCGCTCCACTGGTGGCGCTACGACGCCTGGTTCGACCCCGACACGCGCGAACTGCGCGCGTGGCGGGACGGCGCGGTCGAGCTCGCGGTGACCGTCAACGACGTCGAGGCGGTCTGCTCGATCCCCATCGGATGACCATGCTGCGGTGCGCGAATCGACTCGGCGCGCACCCGACCCGAGACCGCCTCGCGATAGCGGTTCCTGAAGTCGGGCAAGAAAAAAGCGTGCGCCGCACGTAGAGACGCGGCGCCTCCTGCCCATAGACTCACGTCCATGCCTACCTTGTCCGGAATCGTCGGGGTCGGCGTCGACCTGGGATCGTCGGCCACCACCGTGTCGACGCGCCGCAGCGACGATCGACCGCAGACCCGACACTTCGACCGCGGCGACAAGACGGACGACGACCTCCTCGCCGAGGCCATACGAGCGGCCGGCCGGGGCCGCACGTCGGTCGCGCTCGCCGTCCCCGCCGACTGGGCGGCCACGCGGCGCCGCGCGCACACCGAAGCGGCCGCGAACGCCGGCTTCGCGGTCGAGGCGGTCGTGCCCGAGCCCGAGGCCGCCGCCCGGTTCCTCGCCGAAGCGCGAGGCGAGCGGCCCGATCCCGGCGCACCGCTCGTCGTCTGCGCCATCGGCGCGAGATCGTGCAATGTCGGCGTCGCCCGCCACGAAGGCGAGCGGTACCGCATCGAAGCCGCGAGAAGCGCCGAGGACGTCGGCGGCAAGGCCTTCGACGGTCTGCTGCTCGACCACCTCGCCGCCCGCCACCGCGCGGCCGACCCCGAATACTGGCAGCGCGCCGCCGATCCCGCGGAGACCGCGCTGCGAAACGCGGTGCTCGAGGAGATCCGAAGGGCCCGAGAGCATCTGACCGACCATCCGTCCGTCACCGTCCGCCTGCCCGGACTCGGGCGCGAGCTGCGCCTGAGCCGCGAAGAGGCCGAGCAGTGCCTCATCCCGGCGATCCTGCGGGCCGTGGCGATGATCGAGGGCGCCATGCTCGAGACCGGCATCGGCGTCGACGAGCGCGCGGACCTGCTCCTGGTGGGCGGGGCGAGCCGGACGCCGCTGATCGCCACGGTCATCCGCCACCACCTCGGCGTCGAACCGGTCCTGCCGGCGATGCCGGAGCTCGTGGTCGCCGAAGGCGCGGCGCTCGCGGCGCTCTGCCGGATCGACGACGGCGCCGCGAGCGAGCCGCCGCGGCCTTCACGGTTGGAGACGAGTCCCGGCGTGCTCGTGACGGCCCTGGTGATCGGTGTATCGGTCGCCGCCATCGCCGGTGTCGCGCTGATGCACCGCGACCCTGGGGGCGATGTCGGCGCCGACGCGGTGACCGGCGACGTCGGCCCGGAGTCGTATCCGTCCGGCGCCGAGGAATCGGATCCGGACGCCACCGAAGACCCGGCGGGGACGCCCTCGGACTCCGCATCGCCGAGTGAGGACGGTGACGGAACCGACGAACCGCAGCCGTCCCCCTCCGAGTCCACGTCCGCATCGGCGACCCCCGTCGCCGCCGATCCCGCCACTCCCGCCACGCCCGCGGCGGACCAGGAGCCGACCACCGCGGCCGTCCCCGAAGTGGTGGGCGGATCGCTCGCGGACGCGAAGCGGATCCTCGCCGAAGCCGGGTTCACCGACGTCGCGGTCGAAGGCGAGCGGCGGACCGGGAACTCGGTCCACGAGCACTGCGAGACCACCGCGCAGACCCCGGAGGGCGGGTCCCGCGCGTCGTACAGTGACCCGATCACGGTGACCTATGTGTACGTGGGCGACGACGACTGCTGAAGGCGCGCCCGCAGTCCCGAAAGGACGCTAAGGCGACTCGGGCACATGGCAGTCGGCGAGGTGGTCGTCGACCATGCCGATCGCCTGCATCATCGCGTAGGCCGTGGTGGGCCCCACGAACTTGAAGCCGTGCTTCTTGAGCGCCTTCGAAAGCGCGGTGGACTCCGGGGTCACCGCGGCGATCTCGGCGATCCGCTTCGGGCGCTCGCGCCGCTCGGGCGCGAAGGACCACACCAGGTCGCTGAGCCCGCCGTCGAGCGCCGCGGCGGCCTTGGCGTTGGCGATCGTGGCGGCGATCTTGGCGCGGTTGCGCACGATCCCCTCGTCCGCGAGGAGCCGCTCCACGTCGGCCTCGGTGTACGCGGCGACGGTCGCGATGCGGAAGCCGCCGAAGGCCTTCCGGAACGCCTCCCGCTTGCGCAGGATCACCAGCCACGACAGGCCGGACTGGAAGGCCTCCAGGCTGACCCGTTCGAACAGGGCGTCGTCGCCGCGGATCGGGCGGCCCCACTCCTGGTCGTGGTACTCCCGGTAGATCTGCGGCGCAGCCCCCCAGGGGCACCGCGCCAGACCGTCCCCGTCGAATTCCACGGCATCGCTCACCGTTCACTCCCGTTCCTCGTGCGGACCGCCACGAGCGTACGCGTCGCCACCGACAGTTCCGGCCCGCAGGAACCCACCGGCTTATTGCAAGTTCCTTGCAATAAGATGATTCCGGTCCGCCCGTCGTCGAAGGAGCCCCATGTCCGCCACCGCCCGCTCGATCCCCGAACTCGTCATGGCCTGGGGCCGCGGCCGCGCCGTCTCGCGGCTGACCGCCCAGCCGACTCCAGTCGAAGGCGGCTTCCAGGTCGACGTCGGCATCCCCAGCCGCCGAGATCCGGCAGGTCCTCCACACGTACACCCCCGACTCGCTCGCGGCGCTCGCCGAGCGCCTCGTCGGTGCCGGACCGCCAGATCATGATCGCCGGGCCCTCCGCGCGCTCGCGCGAGGCGATGCCCTCGACCTGGACCATGGACCACCGCCGGGCACCTCATGGCCACCGAGTTCGCGCCGGCGCGCGTCACCGTCCCGGACGCTACCGGCTGAGCTCGAGACCGAGGGCGACCTCACCGTCGCCCGCGCCCACTACGTCACCGGCGACCTGGCCGCCTCGGCGCGGCTCGGCCGCACCGAGGAGTTCGGCGTCTTCGACAAGGTCGTGACCGACCCGAAGCACCAGCGCCGCGGCCTCGGCTCGACGCTCATGCGCGCGCTGTCGAACCACGCGCTCGGCCTCGGCATGAGCGGGGGCCTGCTCGTCGGCAGCGACGAGGGCCGCGCCCTGTACGAGCACCTGGGCTGGACCCGCGTCGCCGACTTCCCCGGCGCATGCAGCAAGGGAGATTAGGCAATTCGCTTGCCGCCCGATGCGGCCCGCTGCGACAGTGTGCCCATGACCATCGGATCCGAGCACTCTGAGGCATGGATCGCCGCCAACCGGGCGATGTGGGACGAGCGCGTCCCGATGCACGCCGCCAGCGACATGTACGACCAGGACGGGTTCCGCGCCGGGCGCGACGAGATCGCGCGGCTTCGAGGCCGCCGAGGTCGGCGACGTGACCGGCAAGCGACTCCTGCACCTCCAGTGCCACATGGGCCAGGACACGCTCTCCTGGGCGCGGCGCGGCGCCGCGAAGGTGGTGGGCCTCGACTTCTCCGAGCCCGCGGTCGAGGTCGCGCGCGGGCCTGGCCGGCCGACATCGGCTGTCGCCGACCGCGCGGCGTTCGTGGTCTCGGACGTGTACGAGGCCGCCGCGGCCGTGCCGGACGCGGACTACGACATCGTCTACACCGGCATCGGGGCGCTGTACTGGCTGCCGGACATCCGACGCTGGGCCGAGACGGCCGCTTCGCTGGTCGCGCCGGGCGGGTTCCTGTACCTGACCGAGTTCCACCCGTTCACTGACACGTCTTCGGCTGCGACAACGCCACCCCTGACGGTCAGGAGGACTACTTCCGCCCCGAGCCGCTGGTGACGGACGAGCCGGGCTCGTACGTCGACTTCGAGGCGGAGACGGTCGACAACCTCAGCTTCGCGCGGCTCCACACGCTCGGCGACATCGTCTCCGCGATCGTGCGCGGCCGGGCTGCGGCTCGAGTTCCTGCACGAGCACGACGTGACGGTGTTCCAGCAGTTCCCCGAGCTCGTGAAGGGCGATGACGGGTATTACCGGCTGCCGGAGGGGCAGCCGAGCCTGCCGCTGATGTACTCGCTGAAGGCGTCCCGTCCCGCATAAGGTTCGCCCCGTTCATTCCGATGTTGCTTTGACATGGCTCCGAGACCCGCGGTGGTTTCGCCCGCAGCATTCGGGCAGACGAACTGCCAGAGAGGGGCACAACGGTGAGGACGAAGCAGCAGGGGACGCCGACCTACGAGGGCCGCCCGTACGCGAAGCAGGACGAGGAGCTGGTCGACCAGGGCCTCCAGTTCGACATCGGGACGCTGATGAGCCGCCGCGGCGTGCTCTTCGCGGGCGGCGCGGCGGCGGCGGTCGGGTCTGGCGGCGTGCGGCACGGCCGAGGCGACCACCGATGCCGCCGACAGTGCGGCGACGGCGGCCTCGGATCTCACCGAGATCCCGGAGGAGACCGCGGGCCCGTACCCCGGCGACGGTTCGAACGGCGCGGACGTGCTCGAGCAGAGCGGCGTCGTGCGCAGCGACATCCGCTCGAGTTTCGGCGACAGCACCACGGCGGCCGAGGGCGTGCCGATGACCCTCGAGCTCACGATCTACGACATGGCGAACGGCAACGCCGCCTTCGAGGGCGTCGCGGTGTACGTGTGGCACTGCACTCGCGAGGGCGAGTACTCGATGTACTCCGAGGGCCTCGAGAACGAGAACTTCCTGCGCGGGGTCCAGATCGCCGACGAGCGCGGCGTCGTGACGTACACGAGCATCTTCCCGGCCTGCTATTCGGGCCGCTGGCCGCACCTCCACTTCGAGGTGTACCCCGACGAGGCCTCGATCACCGACGCCGCGAACGCGATCGCGACCTCGCAGGTCGCGCTCCCTGAGGACACGTGCAACACGGTGTACGAGGAGGAGGGCTATGAGGACTCGGTCGCCAACATGGGCCAGGTCTCGCTCGACTCGGACAACGTGTTCAGCGACGACTCCGGCGCGTCGCAGCTCGCCACGGTGAGCGGCGACGTCTCGAGCGGCTACACGGTCGCGCTGGCGGTGGGCGTGGACACGTCGACCGAGGCCGGTGGCGGCGGGTCCGCGCCGTCCGGCGGCGGTGGGGGCGGCGGCGAGATGCCTTCGGGCGAGCCGCCGTCGGGCGCTCCCGGCTCCGACGGCTAGTGAGCGCAGCACGAAGGCCGCCCCCGGCTCGGGGGCGGCCTCGTTCGCGTCTAGGGGGTGGTTGCGAACCCCTGACGGCCGCTGTCCGGCCCGTTCGCTGCGTTGTCTCGGTGCGAGCGAACGAACTCCCCTGTCGACTCGCCGGTTCGCAACGCCCCCTAGTGGAGGACCACGAGGCCCGTCTGGCCGAAGAGCGTGGCCGACAGGTTGGGCCGGTTCCCGGCCTTGAGCGGGAGCTTCGCGCCGATCGCCGCGAGCGGCGACTCGATGCGCTCCGGGTGCGGGTGAACGCCTTCGAGTCCCACGAGGGGCACCATGGGCAGCTTCATGCTCGGGTGCAGCGTCCTGCCCCAGTCGATGAGGAACGGGACGAGCCCGGTGCGCCCGCGTTCGGGGTCGATGGAGAGCCGCCACGAGAGTTCGTCCCCGTCGGGGCTCTGCCGCGTCATCTCGCGCGGGTCGCCCGGGTCGTATCCGGCTTCGCGGGCGGCCGCGACGGCGATGTCGATGTTCTCGACTCTGACCGCCCACGTCGCCAGGCGGGCCTCGGTGAGGCCGTCGATCCCGAACGGCCGCGGCGTCTACCGGGCCGCCCTGCTCGGGGTCGGGCCCGATGATCTCGAGGTACCCGCCCTCGCCGAGACCGAGTAGGAAATTCCTGGTGCCCAGGCCGCGGTGGACGCCGCCGGGCACCGGGCGGGTCCCGGTGAGGCGGGCGATCTCGGCCACCGTGGCGGCGAGGTCAGGCGTGGCGAGGACAATGTGGTCGAGTGAGGACATGGGCCGCATTCTAGTCACGCTGCACCACAGGTGTAACGAGATATCGCGGAACTTCGGCGAGTTTCAGCGGCGCTCCGGAGTCGGTGAGGGCATCTCAGCATTTCGTCGCCGGGCTCGGCGAGGACCTCGTTCGGCTCGCTTCGACCGCTTCCTCGGCGCTGCCGTGCTGGTAGTCGAAGCGGCACCCGTCCGGGCCGTACGCGGCGTCGGGCGCGGGCGGCTCCGTCTCGCGCGCGCATGAGGTCGCCGATGCCGTGCTCGAGCAGCCCGAAGGCGTGCTCGGCGGCGGACACCGCCGAGTCGCGGATCTCCTCGAGCGGTTCCCCGTTGAGGACCCGCCGCACGTTGACCTCGACGAGGATGTGCTGGGTGTGCAGCAGCTGGGAGGAGACCAGGCGCGAGGTGAGCAGCGAGTTCCCCTCCTCGATGAGCGCCTCGGCCAGCAGCATCGCCGACTTGGCGGCGGTAGTCCATGGCCCTGATCAGCAGGGACGGGCGTGGCGATGAGGAGGCGCTGGACCCGGAGGAACACCGGGTTGTCGTTCAACCCGACCTGCGGCGCGCGGCGCTCCAGCAGGTGGAGGTAGTGCTCGCGCAGCGCCTCGTGCGGGGTCTGCCCGCGCCGGCGCTCGCGCACGATCCGGGCCGCATCGCCGGTGTGGCGCTTCATGCCGCCGATGACGAGGTCTTCCTTCGTCGGGAAGTAGTTGAACACCGTGGCCTTGGAGACCTCGGCCGCGGCGGCGATCTCGGCGACGGACACGTCCTCGAAGCCGCTCTCCTCGAACAGGTCGAGGGCGGTCTTCCTCAATAGCTCCCACGTCGCGTTCTTCTTGCGCTCGCGCAGTCCCGCGCTTGTGCTCCACCCGGTTACTGTACCAGATCAAAATCTGAACCGGGAAAAAACTTGTACCCGGTCAAATTCCACGCTATCCTCGATCGACATGACAGGAAAACCACCCGCACCCCAGCAGCCCCGAAAGGCGGCGGACCAGCAGGAGGAGCCCTCGCCCGAAGGCTCGATCATCCGACTCCTCGCCGAATACCTCCGGCCCCACCGCCGGAACCTCACCCTCACCGTCGTCCTCCAGATCGTGGGCACCCTCGCGTCCCTGTACGTGCCGACCCTCAACGCCGACCTCGTCAACCACGGCGTCGCCACCGGCGACACCGGCCTACGTCCTGCGCCACGGCGCGATCATGCTCGCCGTCACCCTCGTGCAGATCACCGCGTCCGGCTTCGCCGTCTACTTCGGCGCCAAGACCGCCATGGCCCTCGGCCGCGACCTCCGCGCCGACCTCTTCGCCCAGGTCCAGCGCTTCTCCGCCGCCGAGATGGACCGCTTCGGCGCGCCCTCGCTCATCACCCGCGCCACCAACGACATCACCCAGATCGTCACCATGCTCGTCATGGGCCTCACCCTGCTCCTGACCGCGCCCATCGCCGCCTTCGGCGGCCTCGCGCTGGCCCTGAGCCTCGACGTCCCGATGACCGGCGTGCTCCTCGCCGCCATCCCCGTCGTCGCCCTCGTCATCTACTGCATCGTCATCGCGATGGTCCCCGCCAGCCGCGTCATGCAGCGGTGCATCGACGGCATCAACCGCGTCATGCGCGAGCACATCACCGGCATCCGCGTCATCCGCGCCTTCGTGCGCGACGGCCACGAGCAGCACCGCTTCAGCGAGGCCAACACCGAACTCACCGCCGCCTCCCTCAAGGTCGGCCGCGTCCAGGCCTTCTTCGGCGCCACCGCGATGGTCTTCGGCAACCTCACCTCGATCGCCATCGTGTGGCTCGGCGCCGGACGCATCGCGGACGGCACCATGCAGATCGGCGACCTCATCGCCTTCCTCACCTACGCCGGCATGATCCTCGGCGCGGTCATGATGTCCATGGGCGTGTTCATGATGGCCCCGCGCGCCAAGGTCGCCGCCGGACGCCTCCGCGAAGTCCTCGACACCCACCCGAGCATCGTCGACCCGGCGGCGCCCGTCACCGAACTCGCCGGACTCGGCGAACTCGAGGTCAAGGGCGTCAGCTTCCGCTACGACGGCGCCGAAGAAGCCGTCCTGCGCGAGGTCGACCTCGTCGCCCGCCCCGGCCAGACCACCGCCGTCATCGGCTCCACCGGCGCCGGCAAGACCACCCTCCTCCACCTCATCCCCCGCCTCTTCGACGTGGACGCCGGCACGATCCGCGTCGACGGCGTCGACATCCGCGAAATGGACCGCACCCTCATCGCCCGCACCATCGGACTCGTCCCCCAGCGCGCCTACCTGTTCTCCGGCACCGTCGCCTCGAACCTGCGCTACGGCGACCCGGACGCCGACGACGACCGCACTCTGGCGCGCCCTCGAGACCGCCCAGGCCGCCGACTTCGTGCGCGCCATGCCCGACGGCCTCGACACCGTCATCGGCCAGGGCGGCACCACCGTCTCCGGCGGCCAGCGCCAACGCCTGGCCATCGCCCGGACCCTGGTGGCGCGCCCCAAGGTCTACCTCTTCGACGACTCCTTCTCCGCACTCGACACCGCCACCGACGCGGCCCTGCGGGCCGCGCTCGCCACGCGACATCGCCGACGCCGCGCAGGTGATCGTGGCCCAGCGGGTCTCGACCATCCGCGACGCCGACCGCATCGTCGTGCTCGACGCCGGACGCGTGGTCGGCACCGGCACCCACGAGGAGCTCCTCGCGGGCAACGCGTGTACGCCGAGATCGTCAACTCCCAACTCACCCTTCAGGAGGCGCTGTGACCATGGACTGGGAGCCAGGCCCGGCGCACCGGGCCCGACGAAGGCGGAGGACTTCCGCGGCACCGTCCGCCGCATCCTCGACCTGCTGCGGCGCAATCCGCTGCGCCTCGCCTCGGTGGTCGGCTTCGGCGTCCTCATGGTGGCCGGCATGCTGTCGATCCCCACCGTGCTCGGACACGCCACCGACCTCGTGATCGCAGGGCGCGACCGCCGAGAGCGGCCTGGACTTCGCGGCCCTGGCCCGGCTGCTCGGGCTCGCGGTGGCGCTGGCCCTGGCGACCTTCGCCATCACGGTGCTCAACGGCCGCACGATCGCGAAGCTCGCGCAGGAGATGGCGTTCGAGCTGCGCGCGGAGGCCGATCGCAAGATCTCGGCGCTCCCGTTGCGGTACTTCGACTCCCGCTCGCGGGGCGAGGTGCTCTCGCGGGTCACCAACGACATCGACAACCTGACGCAGACCGTGGGGCAGGTGACCCAGCGGATCGTGCAGGGCTTGCTGTTCCTCATCGGCGTGCCGATCATGATGCTCACGATCTCGCCGCTGCTCACCCTGGTGGTGCTCCTGACGATGCCGCTCACGGTGATCGCGACGCGGATGATCGGCAAGCGCAGCCAGCCGCGGTTCGCCAAGCAGTGGGCGACCACCGGGAAGCTCAACGGGCACGTCGAGGAGATGATCACCGGGCACCAGCTCGTGACCCTGTTCGGCCGCCAGGCCCAGGGCGCGGCCCAGTTCAAGCGCGCACAACGAGGAGCTGTACGAGAACACCGTGCGCGCCCAGTGGGTCGCGGGCCTGCTCGGCCCGGCCATGGCCTTCCTCGGCTCGGTCACGTACGTGCTCGTGGCCGTGGTCGGCGGGCTCCAGGTCGCCGCGGCGGTGCTCACCTTCGGGCAGATCCAGGCGTTCATCCAGTACACCGGCCAGTTCTCGAACCCGCTGAACATGCTCGCGGGCATGTTCGGCCAGATCCAGTCGGCGGTCGCCTCGGGTGAGCGGGTCTTCGAGTTCCTCGACGCCGAGGAGCAGCGCCCCGGACCCGGTGCCCGTCCGGCGCCGCACGCTCGGAGACGGTGGCCGGGCGCGTCGCGTTCGAGGACGTCTCGTTCCGGTACCTGCGAGGACGAGCCGCTCATCGAGCACCTGTGGCTCGCGGCCGAACCGGGCCAGACGGTGGCGATCGTGGGTCCCACCGGCGCGGGCAAGACCACGCTCGTCAACCTGCTCATGCGCTTCTACGACCTTGACGCGGGCCGGATCACCGTCGACGGCGTCGACGTCTCCAGCGGTCGAGCGCGAGCGGCTGCGGCGGCGCATCGGCATGGTCCTGCAGGACACCTGGCTGTTCGAGGGCACCATCGCCGAGAACATCGCCTACGGCAAGCCCGAGGCCACCCGCGAGGAAGTGGTGGCGGCCGCCTCGGCGGCGCACGCGGACCACTTCATCCGCACCCTCCCGGACGGCTACGACACGGTGGTCGGCGCCGAGGAGGGCAGCCTGAGCGCCGGGTGAGCGCCAGCTGGTGACGATCGCGCGGGCGTTCCTCATCGACCCGTCGATCCTGATCCTCGACGAGGCCACGAGCTCGGTGGACACCCGCACCGAGATGCTCGTCCAGCAGGGCATGGTCGCGCTGCGGCAGGGCCGCACGAGTTTCGTGATCGCCCACCGGCTCTCCACGATCCGCGACGCGGACGTGATCGTGGTGATGGAGCACGGCCAGGTGGTCGAGCAGGGCGACCACGACGAACTCCTGGCCTCCGGCGGCGCTTACGCCCGCCTGTACGAGGCCCAGTTCGCGCAGCCCGCGATCGACTCGGCGGCGGCGAGCGCCTAAGGCGGCCGCAACCGCCGGGCGAGGCCCGGCGGCAGGAACCAGGGCGATCGCGGTGCTCGATGAGCCGCCGCCGCCCGAGCGGGCAAGGCCGAGGAAACCAGGCCCGCAAACCGGTGGGCCGAGGCGTTCGCCCACGGCCCACCGGCGCACATCGGCCGCCGTGCACCACGCGAACACGCGATGCGCCGCACGTTCGGCGCCTGGCACCCGGCGCTGGCTTCGAGAAGTCGTCGTTTTTCCGAGACGCACCTTCCGGTGGGACCGCCGCGTTCTACGGTGAAGGCATGCGACTCACCAAGTTCGGACATTCGTGCGTCCGGTTCGACACCGACGGCGGCAGCATCGTCATCGACCCGGGCGTCCTGTCGGACCCGGCGGCGCTCGATGGTGTGGACGCCGTGTTCATCACCCACCAGCACGCCGACCACTGCAACGACCCCGAACTGCGAAGGCTCCTCGATGACCGGCCCGACACCCGCATCTACGGCCCCGATTCGCTCTCCGAGGTGCTCGGGAACCTGCCGTTCACGACGGTGAGCGCGGGCGACTCGATCCCCGAGGCGGGCACCGAGGTCAAGGTCGTCGGCAGGCACCACGCGATGGTCCATCCCGACCTGCCGGTGGTCGCCAACGTCGGCTACCTGGTGGACGGGATCTTTCACCCCGGCGACGCGTTCACGATCCCCGACCAGCCGGTCCGCATCCTGCTCACACCGATCGCCGCGCCGTGGCTCAAGTTCGCCGAATGCCTGGACTTCATCCGCGCGGTCGACGCGCCGATCGTCCACCCGATCCACGACGGGTTCCTCAACAAAGACGGCATCGCCATCGTACGACCGCCTGCTCACCAACTTCGTCGGCGCCCCGTTCCAACGCATCGCCAACGGCGACACCGTCACCGTCTGAGGAACCCGCTCAAGCAAAGGCGGTGAAGGCGCCGTAGGCCACGCTGACCGCCACGGCCGCGACGCATGTCAGCACCGCCGCCGCGATCAGGACCCAATCGGCCGGGTACATCCGCTGCTCCCGGGCGTGGGTCCTCGGGATCTCGGAGTCGAAGCCCCGCGCGTCCATCGCGGCCGCGAGCCGCCCGGCGCGGCGGATGGCGCCGATCAGCAGGGTGAACATCGTGGAAGCGAACAGCTGCGCGCGGCGCAGCGGGTTGCGGCCGCCTTCGAGCCCTCGAGCCCTGCGGGCGGTGGTGATCTGCTGCCATTCGGCGCCGAGCAGCGGCAGCAGCCGCAGGCCCGAAAGCGCCCCGATCGTGAAGCGCGGCGGGGCTTCGAACTGCTGGGTCAGGGCGTCGGCGAGGTCGGTCGGATCGGTGGTGGCGAAGCCGAGCACCCCGGCCGTGGCGGCCACGCAGGCCCGCAGGCCGAGCGCCGCTCCCGTCGCTCAACGCCCCGGTGGAGATCTCCAACGGCCCCACCGAGATCAGCAGGCGCCCGGTCTGCTCGGCGGCGAAGACCGCGTTGACGACGGCGACCATGCCCGCCGCCAGCCACAGCCAGCTTGAGCCGGTGCGCCAAGCGGCCCGAGACGGATCCCGGTGAAGGGGACGGCGGCCAGCAGCGCGGCGGAGCAGGACCAGCGGCGTCAGCCAGTCGGAGGCGATGCAGCGCGGCGGTGGTGACCGCGGCGACGGCGGCCAGCTTCGCGACGGGGTTGAGCCGCGCGATGGGGGCCTGCGCGTCGCAGATCGGAGCGAGGGTCAGGTCATCGGCGCGCTCCTTCGCTGCCGCCTTGCCCGCGTTCAGGACGAGTTCGCGTGCGGCCAGGGAGGCGGCGAAGTCGCGGTCGTGGGTGACGGCGAGGATCGCCGTGCCCTCGTCGCGGATGGCGGCGGTCAGGTCGACCAGTTCGCCCCAGGTGCGCCGGTCCTGACCGAAGGTCGGCTCGTCCAGCAGCAGCACGCCGGGGGCCGCGGCCAGTGCGCCGGCGACCGAGAGCCGCCGGGCTTCCCCGCCCGAGAGCGTGTGCGGGTTGGCTTCGGCCAAGTGCGCCAAGCGGAGTCGCTCGAGCAGTTCGGACACGCGGGCCTCGATCCGGTGCTCGGGCCAGCGGGCTCTGCCGCGGGCCCGAAGGCGAGTTCGCTGCGGACGGAGGCGGTGACGAACTGGTGCTCGGGGTCCTGGAAGACCGAGCCGACCCGGGTGGCCAGCCGCCGGGCCGGAAGACGGTGCAGGGGCCTCGGTTCGCCCGGGACCGAGGCCCGGCCCGCGGTGGGCTTCGCGAGACCGCCCGCCAGCAGCGCCAAGGTCGACTTTCCGGAGCCGTTGGGGCCGGTGACGGCGAGCAGTTCCCCTTGGCGCAGTGCGAAGGACACGTCGTCGAGGGCGGGACGGTCGGCGCCGGGGTAGGTGAAGGACAGCGACTCGCCTCGCAGCGCGATTTCGCCGCTCCCCTGGGGCGCGTGTACCGGCAGCGGCACGCCGGGGACCCAGACGCCTTGGGAGGCGAGGGCGGCTCCGTGCTCGGCGAAGACGGCGGCGGCGGGCCCGTCGGCGATCACGGTGTGGTCGGGGCCGAGGGCGATGACGCGGTCGACCAGGTCGAGGATGTCGGCCACGCGGTGCTCGACGACGATCATGGTCGCGTCGGTGTCGGCCAGAGCGGATCTGAGGGCGTCGCGGATGTCCTGGGCGCCTTCGGGGTCGAGGTTCGCGGTGGGCTCGTCGAGGAGGATCAGGTCGGGGCGGCGGGCGAGGACCCCGGCGAGGGCGAGGCGCTGCTGTTCGCCGCCGGAGAGGGCGTGGGTGGGGTGAGCGGCCGGGTAGCGGAACCCGACCGCGTCGAGGGCTTCGCGAACCCGGGGCCAGATCTGGTCGCGGGGCACGGCCTGGTTCTCGAGGCCGAAGGCGACGTCGTCGCCGCTGCGGGCCATGACGAGCTGCGTCTCGGGGTCCTGGAAGAGTATGCCCACGCGTTCGCGCTGGTCGGCGGCGGGTTTGCCGTCGAGGAGGACGTCTCCGGACTGCTCGCCGGAGTCGGTGGTGAGGAGTCCGGCGAGCGCGGCGAGCAGGGTGGACTTGCCCGACCCCGAAGGGCCGAGCAGCAGGACCCGCTCGCCGGGCTCGACGCGCAGGTCGACTTCCGCGACCGCCTGGGCGCGGCGTCCGGCGTGGCGCCAGGCGAAGCCGCGGAATTCGACCGAGATCATGGCGGGGTCAGATCCGGGCCCGTTCGCGTCCGGCGGGGAACCGGTCGAGCACGCCGGTGGGGAGCATGGCCTTCACGAGGGCCTTCGAGCCGAGCCCGGCGACGATCGCGCCGGAGAGCGCGGCGATGGCGACGTAGGGGACCTTGAAGGCCCACAGGTCGGCGGTCGGGTACCACTGGAAGACGTCCCACAGCGTTCCGGCGACGCCTGCGAGCGCGCCGCCGGCGAGGGCCTGAACGACGCTGAAGCGGCGGTAGCGGGCAGCGGCGAAGGGCAGTTCGCCGCCGAGTCCTTGGAGCAGGCCCTGGTAGAGGACGGTGAGGCCCCATTGGGAGCCCAGGAGGATGGAGATGGAGGCGGCCAGCGCCTCGGTGAACACGCCCGCTCCGGCTTTGCGGACGATGAGCGGGGCGAGCACGGCGGGAATGAGCCAGAGGCCGTAGATCACCGCGGACAGGGGCGGGTAGAAGGCCAGGGCCGGGGAGATGCCCTCCCAGACGAAGTTCCAGGCCCAGAAGACGACGCCGAAGGCGACGGCGAGGACGGCGCAGGTGAGGATGTCGACGGTGCGCCAGCGGCCGGGGGCGGGGGTGTTGAGGGAAGTGCTGTCGGGCATGGGCATGCCTTTCACGTAAATCATGGACACGACGCGACAGCGGTCGACGAACGACTTCCTACGCCGGTATTACCCGGATCAGGTTTGAGGGTCTGCGGTCGGTTCCGCACTCTCAGCCAATCGGCTCCCCTGTCTGCTTCGACGTTAACACCAGGGAGTGCGTCGGTAACAGGAGCGGCGGGCCGCGGTGGCGGCGGGCGCTTCGGGGCCGGGCCGATAGGCTCGCTGGCATGACCACTGAAGAGGATTGGGCGCTGGTCCGAAGGGTCGTCGACGCGCTGCCGGAGGGCACTTGGACCTCGTACGGGGACCTCGCGGAGCTGATCGGGACCGGGCCGCGGCAGGTGGGCGCGTTCATGCGGGACGACGGCGGCGTCCCGAAGGCCTACCGGGTGCTCACCGCGGGCGGCACGGTCTCGGAGGGGTTCCGCTGGTCCGACGGCCGCAGCGGCCGGGACGTGCCCGACCTGCTGCGGGACGACGGCGTGACGGTGAGCGCGAAGGGCCGGGCCGACCGGTCGCAGCGCATGTCGGTCTACGACCTCAAGCTCCTCGCGGCCGAACTCGACGAGGACCAGGCGGCACCCGACGACAGCGAAGACTGGAATTAACCCGCTATATCGTGATATTTCCGGTCTTAGGGACCCCTGGCGCAAAAATACCCGCCCGGTACGACACCACCGCTTCGAACAAGACGTGAGCGATCCTCAGTGCAGACCCGCGTCCGGTTCGGTGAGACGCCAGGCGGTGAAGGCCACCGTGAGGTCGGCGCGGGACGGCGCGCAGCAGTAGGGCCCGGCCTGGGCTTCGGCGTCCGGGTCGAGCGGGGCGAGGCGCACGAGTCGCCACGGCTCCTCCCCTACTCGGGCGCGGATGACGACCGCGTCGTCGAGGCGGCTGGCCCGGATGGTGATCTCCTCGCCCGCCCATTCGGGCACGGGCGCGACCGACCAGTCGGATTTCCCGGCCGTGACCACGGCGCCCAGTTGCAAGGCGCCGTCGGCGAACTCGACCCCGGCCTTGATCCAGTGCTCGTCGTCGACGCGGATCATCAGGCCCGCCTGGTCGAACTGGGCCTCGAACGCGGCGACGAAACTCACCTCGACCGCCTGCCCGCGGTCCCAGTCCTCCAGGAGCGCGTGCTCGTCGTCGTGGACGAAACCGTAACCGGTGTGGCGCCACGCGTCGCTGCCTTCGGCCGCCGTGACGAGCAGCCGGCCGCCCGCCTCCTCCGCCGCCACCGGCAGCGTGGTCCAAGCGCCGGACTTCCAAGGAACTTCGATCGGTGCTTCGATGTGCATCGCCCCGAGCCTACTGTCGTCACGGCCTGTCACACCAGTGAGGTAGAACGGTGCATATGGCAGGAAGCACGACAGAGACGCTCAGAGAAGAAGCCGAGTCCTTGCTGCGCGCCCTCGCGGGCGAGCATGCGCGGCTGCGCGAGGACCAGTGGCGGGCCATCGAGGCGCTGTGCGAAGGCGCCGTGGCCGGGGCCGGAGGCAGCGGTCGCCGCGTGCTCCTGGTGCAGCGCACCGGGTTCGGGAAATCCGCGGTGTACTTCACCGCCACCGCGCTCCTGCGCCGCCGCGGCGCGGGCCCCACGGTGATCGTCTCGCCGCTGCTGGCGCTCATGCGCAACCAGATCGACGCCGCCCAGCGCGCCGGAGTGCGCGCCCGCACCATCAACTCGGCCAACCCCGAGGACTGGGACGCCATCGCCGAGATGATCGCCGAAGACGCCGTCGACGTGCTGCTCATCAGCCCCGAGCGGCTCAACAACCCGGCGTTCCGCGACTATCAGCTGCCGAAGCTCGCCGCGGGCTGCGGCATGCTCGTGGTCGACGAGGCCCACTGCATCTCCGACTGGGGCCACGACTTCCGGCCCGACTACCGGCGCATCGCCACCTTCATCGAGGACCTCCCCGACAGCGTGCCGGTCCTGGCGACCACCGCCACCGCCAACGCCCGCGTCTCCGACGACATCGCCGAACAGCTGGACAGGGCACATCACGACGACCCGCATCAGGACACCGACGCCGCGACGCTCGTGCTCCGCGGCAGCCTCGACCGCGAGTCCCTGCGACTGTCCGTCGTGGACATGCCCGACAACGCCCACCGTCTCGCCTGGCTCGACGAGCAGCTGACCCGCATGGACGGCTCGGGCATCATCTACACCCTCACCGTGGCCGCCGCCGAAGAGGTCAGCGACTACCTCGCGGGACGCGGCCACGCCGTCGCCTCCTACACCGGCCGCACCGACAACGCCGAACGCCTCGAACGCGAAGAGGAACTGCTCGGCAACCGCATCAAGGCCCTCGTGGCCACCAGCGCGCTCGGCATGGGCTTCGACAAGCCCGACCTCGGGTTCGTCGTCCACTTGGGAGCGCCGTCGTCGCCGGTGGCGTACTACCAGCAGATCGGCCGCGCGGGCCGCGCGCGCGACCGGGCCGAGGTGGTGCTGCTGCCCGGCAGCGAGGACCGGGCGATCTGGGACTACTTCGGGTCGCTGTCGTTCCCGGCCGAGGAGGCGGTGCGCCGCACGCTCGACGTGCTCGGCGCCGAGGGCCGCGCGCTGTCGACCGCGGCGCTGGAGACGCGGGTCGACCTGCGGCGCACCAGGCTCGAGATGATGCTCAAGGTCCTCGACGTGGACGGCGCGGTGCGCCGGGTCAAGGGCGGCTGGGAGGCCACCGGGCAGCCGTGGGTCTACGACGCCGAGCGGTACGCGAAGGTCGCCGCCGCCCGAACGCACGAGCAGCGGCGGATGCTCTCCTACGAGGCCACCGACCGGTGCCGCCTCGAGTTCCTCCGCTCCGAACTGGACGACCCCGAGGCCGCGCCGTGCGGGCGGTGCGACAACTGCACCGGCACCCGCACCGAAGCGGCGGTCTCGGCCGAGGCGGCCGAGGGCGCGGCGGCGGCGCTGTCGAAACCGGGCGTGCCGTTCGAGGCGAAGCGCATGTGGCCCACCGGGTTGCAGGCGATCGGGATCGACCTTAAGGGGAAGATCCCGGCGGAGTCGAGCGCTGAGTCCGGTCGGGCGCTGGCGCGGCTGTCGGACATCGGCTGGGGCGGTCCGCTGCGCGAGCTGCTGGCGGACGGCGCCGACCGCGAGGTCCCCGAGGACGTCTTCAAGGCGATCGTGCAGGTGCTGGCGTCTTGGGACTGGGCCGAGCGGCCCACCGCGGTCGTCTCGATGGGCTCCACCACCCGCCCGCGCCTGGTCGACGGCCTGGCCGAGCGCATCGCGAGGTTGGGTCGCATGGAATATCTCGGTGCGCTCGGGCGCGCCTCGGGCACGGGGTCGGGCGCGCACCGGGCCAACAGCGCGCAGCGCCTCCAGCAGGTGCTGCACGCGTTCACCGTGGACTTCGCGGTGCCGGGTTCGCGCGTGCTCCTGGTGGACGACGTGCGCGACAGCGGCTGGTCGATGACCGTGGCCGCCATGCGGTTGCGTGAATCGGGCGCCGCGGCCGTGTACCCGCTGGCGCTGGCACTGCAGGCCTGAGAGCCGCGGGGGGCGGTGGGCGCGGATCCCGCCGCCGGGAAGACGAAGGCCGCGAACGACAACGCCGACGGCTGCCGCCACGACGGAGCCGGCGGCCGACTGGGACCGCCATGACTCACGGGATCTGACCGATCGCCCCCCGTCCATCGAATCCGGCCCGGTGGACGGGGCGAGCTAGGGTCGCCCGATGGTCATCTCCTTCAACACCAGTGGTCTCCAGCAACAGGACGCGATGACGTGGACCGATCCGCGCAGTGGCGACGTCGCCGCCGTCAAGGTCGAGCAGGGCAAGCCGTTCCCGGGTGAATGGCTGCAGGATCCGGGGGCGCTGCGCCGCGGCTTCGCGGGCATGTACGCCGAAAGCGGCTGCCTCATCGAGGTCGACCTCGTCAACCTGGGCGGCGTGACCGCGGTCCGCCAGCTCGCCAAGCTCCCGATTCCCAACCAGCCCAACGGCCAGCTCTTCATGTCCTCGTTCACGCTCGCCAAGGCCCCCAACTACGCCCAGCTCATGTACATCGCCCGCGAGCAGGGCATGACCGGCGCGCGCGAGGCCGCCCTCATGGCGCACGTCGGCTTCGACAACTGGGTCATGCCCCACCCGTTCGACCCGTCGCTGCAGACGCGCCTGCCGTTCCACCGCGGCGATGACCCCGCCTACGACGCGCAGTTCCCCGACCACCCGCTCTCGCGGGCCCGGGCGTGGACGTGGAACGTGGGCCGCTACGCCACCGTCGACCCCGCGTTCGCCGCGCAGCCCGACAACTGGAACTGAGCGAGCCCTGATCCCCACGCGCGCAACGGGCCCGGCAGCGGTGCTGCCGGGCCCGCCGTCGCGTCGACCTCCTATAGGGCGCCGAGCAGGGCCGGGAGGTAGCCGCCGCTGTGGCCTGCGGCCTTGGGGTGGTAGGGAACGTCGGAAAGGGTGAAGCCGTGCAGCCACGGCTGCGCCGAGCAGACCTCGTGGCCGGTGAACTCGTCACGCACGTCCACATAGGTGAACCCGTGCGAGGCGGCGGCCGCTTCGATCACGCCCGAGAGCAGGTCGGCGCCGGTGTTCATGCGCCGCTGCTCGGCGATGCTCACCGATCCCAGTGCGTCGCAGGTGTTCACGGCGGCGAACAGGCGCGGATAGCCGGTCACGTAGACCTCCGCGTTCGGGGACCGCTCCTCGATCTGGGCGTAGACCGCGTCGAGCTTCGCGGGCAGTTCCTCGGTGGCCTTGCGCTCGGCCTCCTCGATCGCCGGGATGCAGTTCACGAACGGGGTGACGCACGCGGTGATGGCATCGCTCCACCCGATGTCGTTGCCGCCGATGCCGATCGTGACCAGGTCGGTCTCGGCGTCGAGCGACTGGACCTGCCCGGCGAGCACGTCGTCGGTGGTCGCGCCGCCGCAGGCGACGAACGTGAGCTCGGCGCCCAGTTCCACGGCGAGCAGCGAGGGGTGGGCGCTGTCGGAGCGCTGGCAGGCCTCGTCGGTGTAGGGCCCGGCGCCCGAGCCCGAGGAGTAGGAGTCGCCGAGGGCGACGTAGTCGATGGGTTCTTGTGCTTGGGCCGCAGTGGGAACGGCGATGAGGGCCGTGAGGGAGGCGACGGCGACGGCGGCCGTCCGGGGGAGTCGATGCATGGGGGGAAGTTCCTTCGCGAGTCGGCGTTGACTTGCCACATATTGTGAACTCGCGAGTAACTTGCAGGGAACCCCCGCACCATAACAAATCGGGAACTTTACAT
Source organism: uncultured Actinomycetota bacterium (assembly GCA_963740955.1). Taxonomy (GTDB): domain Bacteria; phylum Actinomycetota; class Actinomycetes; order Mycobacteriales; family Micromonosporaceae; genus Glycomyces. Next base: position 292,246 of record CAVUGC010000016.1, on the reverse strand, counting down.
ATCTCGTTCTATTTTCGGGCGTACACCCCCAAGCGCCGCAACCGGTTCAGCGAGGCGGACGCGCCGCCCCTGCCGAACGCCGCCGCTATGCGAGCGCCCGGGCGATCGCCGGGTAGTAGCCGTTGCGGTGCCCCAGAACATTCGGGTGGTACGACTCGATCACCGGGTACCGCAGCCCGTTGATGTACGCGAGATCGTCGCAGATCGCATGCCCCGCGAAGGCGTCGTCCACATCCACAAAGGTGAACCCGTGCTCCTCGGCCTTGTTCCGGACCACCCCCGCGAGCCGGGCGGCCGCCTCGTTCATCCGCAGCTGCTCGGCGACGTCCGGTTGCTGGAGTGTGCCGCAGGTCCTCACCCCGTTGAACAGGCGCGGATACCCCAGCACGTAGACCTCCGCGTTCGGGGCGCGGTCCGCGATCGCCGCATACGCGCCGTCGAGCAGGCCGGGCAGCTCGTCGCCGACACGGGCCTCCGCGGCCTCGATGTCGTCGATGCAGTTCGTCAGCGGCGTGATGCAGGCCTTGATGGCCTCCGACCACCCGATGTCGTTGCCGCCGATCGTGACCGTGACCAGATCCGTCTCGGCGTCGAGCGAGCCGAGCTGCTTGGCCAGCAGGTCCGCGGTCTTCGCCCCCGTACAGGCCTCGAACGTGAGATCGGCGCCCAGTGCGTTTGCCAGGAGTTGCGGATACGCCTTGGCCGAACGCCGGCACACCGCATCGAAATAGTCGCCCGTCCCGGTCCCCGAAGAATACGAGTCCCCCAGCGCCACATAGTCGATCGGCGGCGCCTGCGTCTGGGCCGCTGCGGCGGGCGGGAGGAGGAGTGCGGCAGTGGCGGCGAGGGCCGCGGCGGCGAGGCGCGCAGGGATCATATGGGCTCCGTTCCGAATCATGTCGAGAAGGAACGTTAATGCCCTTATGATCGAAATCCTGGAGAAAACAGCCATAAATGGCGGAAACTATCAGCAAAGTAACGCTCACGTCTGAGCGACGCACCGGGCCCGCCACGAGGCGCGTATGCGCTGGGACTTCTGCCGGAAGCGGCGCTGGCGTCACGCTCCTCCCCTAGGCTGGACGCATGCGTGAATCGACGGCGCCGCGCCGCCAGACCATGTCCGACCAGGCCCTCATCGAGGCCACCGGCGCGGACTGGAAGACCTGGCTGGCGCTCCTCGACGAGCGCGGCGCGGCGCAGCTCGACCACACCGCGATCGCGCGGATGGTGGTGCAGGAGTTCGAGATCGACGGATGGTGGGCGCAGTCCATCACCGTCGGCTACGAGCAGGAGCGGGGCCTGCGGGAGCCGGGGCAGCGACCCGACGGCACGTTCAGCGCCAACGCCTCCAAGACCCTCTCGGCCTCGATCGGCGCGGCCTTCGAGGCGCTCGCCGACCCCGAGGTGCAGGCCGGATGGCTCGGCGACCTCGAACTCACGCAGCGCAGCGCCTCGCCGCCGAAGTCGGTCCGGTTCGACGCCTCGGACGGCACGCTCGTGCTCGCGAACCTGACCGCCAAGGGCGAGAACAAGACCGCCGTGCAGGTCGAGATCGCGAAACTCGCCTCGGCCGACGACGTCGCCGCCGCCAAGGAGGCGTGGAGGACCCGCCTGGAGCGGCTCGCGGAGCGCTTCACCGCTTGAGAGTGCTTGGAGCGCCTGGAGCGCTTACGGTTTGACCGCCGGGGCCGCGGCGTCAGTGGCCTCCACCGGCGGCGTGGGCCCCGTGCCGGCCTGCCGCTTCCCGCGCGAACGCGAGATCGCCACGCCGAGCAGCGCCAGAGCGCCGCCCGAGAGGGTGAGCCAGGTGGGGATCTCGCCCAGGAGCAGCCAGGACATGGCGACCACGATGGCCGGGACGACGTAGGTCGTCGCGCCCAGCTTGCCCGCGGTGGTGTGGCGCAGCGCGTAGCCCCAGGTGAGGAAGGCCAGCGCGGTCGGGAAGAGACCGAGGTAGACCACGTGCAGTGTCGCCGAGACGGGGGCGGACTCCAACTGGGAGAACAGGAGCGGGGCGAACGGCAGGCACAGGATCGCGGCGATCAGGTTGCCGAAGGCGGTGAACTGGAGCGAGGTGCAGTGGCGCAGGGTCGGTTTCTGGACGACCACGCTGATGGCGTAGGTGACGGCCGAGACGAGGCAGAGCAGGACGCCGAGGACGGAGGAGGCGCCGTCGCGTGACATCGAGAGGCTGACGACGGCGACGCCGGCGAAGGAGATGGTGATGCCGAGGAAGAGGCGGGGCGGGAAGCCCTCTTTGAGGAGCCAGCCGCCGAGGAGGGCGATGAGGATGGGTCCGATGTTGACGATGAGGGCGGCGGTGCCGGCGTCGACGAGTTGTTCGCCCCAGTTGAGGGCGACCATGTAGAGGCCGAACCAGAGGACGCCGGCGGTGAGGATGCCGGGCCATGAGCGGCGGTCGGGGAGGCCTTCGCGGCGGACGGCCCAGACGGCGAGGAGCACGACGGCGGCGATGGCGGCGCGGCCGAGGGTGAGCGGGCCGGGGTCGAGGTGCCGGCCGGCGTCGCGGATGGAGACGAAGGCCGAGGCCCAACATAGGACGGTGATGCCGATGGCAAGGGCGGCACGGGGGTTGAACTGCTCGCTCATGGGCGGTGGCTCCTCACGGTGGGCATGGGCGGGCCGCAGAGGGTGGGCGTGCGGCGCCGTCCGAGGGGGCGCGGATGGCGCCGGGCCAAACGTAGCACTGGTGTCCGGTTTCGGGCATCTGTCATTTCGACCGGGAACCTCGCGGCGGTGGCGAGCGTCAGAGGGACATGATGGGACACATGACTATGCAACGGTTGATCCCGGTCGCGGCGCTGCTGATGCTGGCGGCGTGCGGGCAGGGGGCCGATTCGGGCGATGCGGGCGGGGAGCCCGCGGCCGCGGTCGAGCTGCGAGACGACGATTCGTGCGCAGTCGGGCGGGAGCGAGTGCCGACGGCGACGTGGTCTACCAGGGTGCGATGACGGTGCTGCAGGGCATCGAGCGCGACTCGGCGGAGCTGTGCGGCGCGGTGGCGGAGTCGTATCCGCCGCAGTGCGGGGGCCTGCCGGTGACCGGCTGGGACTGGGACGCGGTCGAGCACGAGGAGGCCGAGGGGGTCCGGTGGGGTTCGTTCATCGTGACCGGCACGTTCGACGGGAAGTCGCTGGTGCTCACCGAGGAGCCGGTGGCGACCGCGGAGGTCGACATGGCGGACTACCCGAGCCTGCAGTACGAGGAGCCGGAGATCGGCGACCCGGCGGAGGATCTGAGCGCCGAGGAGCTGCAGGCGATCGCCGATGCGGTGGCGGCGGAGTTCCCGCGGTACGTGTACGGCGGCTGGGCCGACGAGCAGAACGGGGTGGCGCTGATCGACACGCTGCTGGTGACGCCGGAGCTGGAGGCCTATGCGGCCGAGCACTTCCCGGCGCGACACGGTGGCGTTCTCGGCGATGCTGAAGCCGCTGGAATAGGCTGATATCGCGTTTTATCGCGACAAATCCCCCTTAAGGGACCCCTGGCACGATTGTACGCCGGGGGTCCGACATCTTTTTCCCCTCGTGGAACATGAGCGTCTCCCGGGTATTGACACCTCATCGGCCACCCCTAAGATAGAAACCGGTATCTATCCGAGTGGCCTGCTATTCGGGACACCAGGGCCGGGCCGAGATAAGCACTTGCGCCATGGCGGACAATAAGCGAGCCCGAACCGTCGAACCGAGACGAGGCGGCCGCGCAAGCGCGCGGCAGCTCGGCGGTCCGGGCTGGATGTCCGGCGGACTTGCGCCGACCGGACGGATCGCATACGGAAAGGGAACCTGGCGATGAGCCGAACCGATTTCACCTACGTGGAAAGCGTTAGCCCAGGCAGTGGGCGGCGCGATCCGCGGGCGGCGCTGGCCTCCGACGCCGCCGCGCTCAGCCTCGACGGCGAGTGGCGCTTCCGCCTGGCGGCCGGCCTCCACGACACCACCGAGGGCTTCGAGGACCCCGCCTTCGACACCGCGGCCTGGGACACCCTCGCGGTCCCGTCGATGTGGCAGATGCACGACCTCGACGGCGACGCCCCCTACGGCAAACCGCAGTACACCAACACGGTACTACCCGTTCCCCGTCGACCCGCCCCGGGTCCCCGACGCCAACCCCACCGGCGAGTACCGCCGCACCTTCACCCTCCCGGCCGACTGGCCGGCCACCGGCCGCACCCTCCTGCGCTTCGAAGGCGTCGACTCCGCGTTCGCCGTGTGGCTCAACGGGGTCCTCCTCGGCGACGGCAAGGGCTCGCGCCTGCCCACCGAGTTCGACGCCACCGCGCACCTCGCAGCCCGGCGAGAACACCGTCGCCGTCCGCGTCCACCAGTGGTCCGCCGCGCTCCTACCTGGAGGACCAGGACATGTGGTGGCTCTCGGGCATCTTCCGCCCCGTCGCCCTCGTGCACCGCCCCGAGAACGGCATCGACGACGTCTTCGCGCACGCCGACTACGACCACGCCACCGGGCTCGGCACCCTGCGCGTCGAGGCCGCCGAAGGCGCCCGCGTCACGCGTGCCCGAGCTCGGCATCGACATCGCCGCCGGCGAGACCGCCGACGATCACGGTCGAGCCCTGGACCGCCGAGACCCCGCGCCTCTACGACGCCGTCGTCGCCACCGGCGACCGAGCGCGTGAGCCTGCGCATCGGCTTCCGCACCGTGACGATCGAGGACGGCCTCCTCAAGGTCAACGGCAAGCGGATCCTCCTGCGCGGCGTCAACCGCCACGAATGGGACCCCGACACCGGCCGCACCCTCACCGTCGAGACGATGCGCCGCGACCTCGAGCTCATGAAGCGGCACAACGTCAACGCCGTGCGCACCAGCCACTACCCGCCGGACCGCCGCTTCCTCGACCTCTGCGACGAGACTCGGCGTCTGGGTCATCGACGAATGCGACCTCGAGACCCACGGCTTCGTCCACCACGGATGGCGGAACAACCCCAGCGACGAGCCCATGTGGCGCGAGGCCTACCTCGACCGCATGGCCCGCATGGTCGAGCGCGACAAGAACCACGCCTCGGTCATCATCTGGTCCCTCGGCAACGAGAGCCACACCGGCGAGAACCTCGCCGCCATGTCCGCAGTGGGCCAAGCAGCGCGACCCCGACCGCCCCATCCACTACGAGGGCGACTGGGACTCCGGCTACGTCGACGTGTACAGCCGCATGTACGCCGACCACGCCGAGATCGACCGCATCGGCCAGCAAGGCCGAGGACCGCACCAAGGACCCCGCACTCGACGAGCACCGCCGCAACCTCCCGTTCATCCTGTGCGAGTACGCCCACGCCATGGGCAACGGCCCCGGCGGCCTCAGCGAGTACCAGCGCCTGTTCGAGCAGTACGAGCGCTCCAGGGCGGGTTCATCTGGGAGTGGATCGACCACGGCGTGCGCATGCACACCGAGGACGGCCGCGATGGTTCGCCTACGGCGGCGACTTCGGCGAGCCCCTCCACGACGGCAACTTCGTCGTCGACGGGCTGGTCTTCCCGACCGCGACGCCCTCCCCCGGCCTGGTCGAGTACAAGAAGGTCATCGAGCCCGTCCGCATCACCGTCCGACCCCGGCTCGCGCGCACGATCGCCGTCGCCAACCTGCCGCGACTTCGCCGACACCGGCGACCTCGCGTTCACCTGGACCGTCGAGGACGACGGCGAGGCCGTGGCGCGCAGGCGAGCTGGAAGTCCGCGGCCGTCGCCGCCGGAGAGTCCGCGATCATCGCGTTCCCCGCGGCCGTCGCCGCGCTCGCGCAGCCGAAGGGCGAACGCTGGATCACCGTCCGCGCCGTCCTCGCCAAGGACGAGGCCTGGGCCGAAGCCGGACACGAGATCGCCTGGGGCCAGGCACAACTCGCCGCCGGCGTCACCGCCACCGGCCGGAGCCGGCGTCGCGCCCGTCGCCTGAAGGCCGCGGCTACCGCCTCGGCGGCGCCGCCTTCGACGCGCTCGGCCGCCTCACCGCGTTCGACGGCCTGGAGATCGAAGGGCCGCGCCTCGACCTGTGGCGGGCCCCGGTCGACAACGACCTGCTCGGTTGGCACGCCCCAGCTCGCGCCCCAGTGGAAGGACCGCAACGCGGGCCTCGACCGCCTGGAGCACAAGGTCCTCGACATCGAGTCCACTGCAGACGGACTCACGGTCGCCGACCCGCGTGGGCGCCGCCGGAGCCGAGATCGCCATGGGCGCCGTCTACCGGTGGAAACTCGCCTGAACGGCGCGCGCCTGTGGCTCACCGTCGAGGTGAACCCCGAGGGCGAGTGGGACTTCCCGCTGCCGCGCCTGGGCGTGCGCGCCTCGGTGCCGAAGGCGCTCAACGACGTCGACTGGTTCGGCGGCGGGCCCGGCGAGGCCTACGCCGACACCCGCGCCGCCGCCCGCGTCGGCCGCTACCGGTCGACCGTCGCCGCCATGCAGACCCCGTACGTCTTCCCGCAGGAGAACGGCTCCCGCATCGACGTGCGCTGGGCGAGCCTCGAGCGGCGCCGGCCGCACCCTCACGGTCCACGGTGCGCCGCAGTTCGCGTTCACCGTGCGCCCGTGGACGAGCGAGGACCTCGAAGCGGCGAAGCACCCGTACGACCTCGTCGAGCGCGACCGCCTCTACGTCAACCTCGACGCCGCCCTCCACGGCATGGGCTCGGCCGCGTGCGGCCCCGGTGTCCTTCCCGAGCACCGACTGCTTCCGAAGGCCACCGCGTTCACCCTCGGCTTCGAAGTGACCGAGTAATGCGCATGCGACGGGTTCGCGCACAATGGAATCTGCGAGCGTGCACTACATTGGGTGCGGACCCGTCGCATCCCCGAGAACGGTGAGAGAAGGCCCCTGTGCCCAAGAAGTCGAACGGCGAGAGCGGCAAGCGCCCCACCATCAGGGACGTCGCCGCCCGCGCCGGCGTGTCGGTGCCGACGGTCTCCCGGGTCCTCGCCGGGAACTACCCGGTGGCCCCCGCGACCCGCGCGAAGGTGCTGCGCGCCATGCGCGAACTCGACTACGTGGTCAACGCGCACGCCCGCGCACTGGCAGGGGCCACGACGAAGACCGTGGCGTTCGTCGTCGACGACGTGACCGGGCCCTTCTACGCGTACATCGCACGCGGCGTCGAGCAGCAGGCCGCCTCCGAGGGACGACTCTGTCTACTGTGTACTACGCATGGCGACCCCGAGCGCGAGCTCGCGGTCGTGGAGCTGATGCGCGAGCAGCACGCCGAGGCCGTGATCGTCGTGGGCGGGGCCTGGGACGACGGGAAGTACAACGAGCGGATGCGCTACTTCGCTTCGGCCCTCGACCGCTCGGGCTCGCGCCTGGTGCTGTGCGGACGGCCCTCGCTCGGCGAAGACGTCCCGGCGACGGTGGTGCACTACGACAACGAGGGCGGGGCCTACGCGATGACCTCGCACCTGCTCTCGGCCGGACACAAGGTCGTGTCGTACATGGGCATGGGCGTCGGACTGTCCACTACGGACGAGCGCATCAAAGGGTTCCGGCGCGCCCACGCCGACCACGGCATCGAGGTGGACGAATCGCTCATCCTCCCCGGCGACTTCTCCAAGCAGAGCGGCTTCGAACTCACCCGTGCACTCGTGGCCGCGCGCCCGGACGTGACGGCGATCTTCGGCGCGACCGACATGGTCGCGGCGGGCGTGCTCAAGGCCCTGCGGGAAGCCGGGATCAGCGTCCCCGAGGACATGTCGGTGGTCGGCTTCGACGACATCCCGCTGGCCTCCGACCTCACCCCCGCCCTCACCACCGTGCACGTCCCGCATGAGGAACTGGGCCGCGAAGCGGTCCGCCTGGGGCTGCGCCGCGAGGCGACGGGATCCGACCAGGTCGTGCTCGGCACCCACATCGTGGTGCGCGAGACCGTGGCCCCGCCGCGCCGCCGCACCTGAACGAGCACACGATTTCAGGGCCGGACCGCATCGCGGTCCGGCCCCGTTCGATTTCGGCGTCGACCAGGGTCGACGCACCCCCTGGGACTACCCTTCACGCGCGGCGGCGGGGCCGCCGGGCGTGGCGCTCAGTCAGCGCCGGTCGCCCCGGTTCCTGTCGGTCAGGTGTTCCTTGGCGTCGTGGAGCTTGTCGTCCCCGTCTTCCTTGAGGTCGTGCCACTCCTCCTTCGCCCTGCCCTTGAGCTCTTCAGCGCGGCCCTCGTTCTCGAGGCTCTCGTTGTCGGTCGCGTCGCCGACCTTCTCCTTGGCGCGACCCTTGAGCTGCTCGGCCTTGTCCTTCGCTTTATCGAAAGCGCCCATCGGTATCCGTCCTTTCTCGAACGGTGAATGCACGAAGGGTGTACCCGATCGGCGCCCGTCCACACCTCCCCCGGTCAGGACCGGGTCACTCCACCGGAGTGACATACGTGTCGAGAGCGGGCAGTTCGGCCGGATTGTCCGGATACGGCAGCGGCACCACCGGCACCCACTTGCCGCCGGGATTCCCGCCGCGGTCGCTGGAGAAGCTCAGCGTGCCCGTCGCACCCACCACCACCTGCTCGCTGTTGAGCAGCAGCAGGTGCTCGCGCACATCCTCGCGGGCCGGGGCGGCGGCATCCTTCGGGTTGGTGATCCGGATCGCGCCGATCGCCGTCGCCAGCGCATCGTGGTAGGTGACCGCATAGCCGTCGGACAGGTCGGCGGCATCGCGGTCGACCAGGGTCGTGAAGTGCTCCTGGAACGCCCCGAAGCCTTCGGGGGCGGCGGTCGCGCCGGTGGCCCAGCCCGGGTCCGACCCGGCGGCGTACAGCACCTCGAGGTTGCCGTCCCGGATCTGCCCCATCGTCTCCTCGTCGTGCTGGAGGTCGGTGCCGGTGACACCGAAGAGCACCGCGAGCGGCTGCTCCTCGCGGCAGGCACGGATGCTCAACGCCTCGAGGAGGACCTTAAGGTCGGGCTCGCGCCCGGCGAACAGGACCGTGTCCGACCCGGCCGCGCAGATGTTGCGGACGATCGGGTCGAACACCTCCGGCCCCCCGGTCTGGATGGAGCGGCCGGGGAACGGCTGGTCGGCGCCGCTCAGGTAGGCGCCGAGCTCGGTCTCGTAGGCGGTGCGCAGGGTCGTGGTGTAACGGTCCTGGGTGGTGCTGTCGTAGACCATGATCGCCGAGTCGAGGTCCTCGCGAGCATCCAGGAATCCGCGCAGGGCCACCGCGAAGTCGGTGTTGCTGGGCGCGGCGCGCACGAGGCCGTCGATATGGGCGTGGTCGATGCCGTCGGCGGTGGTCACGCCGGTGACCATCGGGACACCCCTGTCCGCCAGGCGTTCGGCGGCCGCGACCGTGGCGTCGCTGCTGACACCCTGGCCGATGACGGCGACGAGCGGGACCTCGTCGTCGAGCATGTCCTCCAGTTGGCCCACGGCGGTCTCCCAGTGCGTCTGGCGGGCGCCCTCGTTCGCCAGGTAGAGCTGCACGTACGGCTGCGGGTCGCCGAGTTCGCGGGTGCGATTGGCGCGATGCAGGGCCACATAGGCGCCTTCGAGGGCGCTCTGGATCTTGTCGGCGCTCATGGCGCTGTCGGCCGTGGTGGTCAGCGTCGTCAGCAGGGCGATCCGCACCAGCGGCAGGTCCTCGGCCTCGGCTTCGGCCGCAGCCCAGTCGTTCTCGGCCTTGATGTTCTCCTGGACGTCGGTGAACTGCTTCTGGAAGACGTACGAGCCGTCGGTGACGCCGACGCACTCCTTCTCGATCATGCGGATCTGCGAGAAGCCGAAGCCGCACTGGAGCCGCGGGATCGCCCAGTTGACGCCGATGCCGGCCACGACCAGGACGACCGCCAAGGTCACGAAGAGCGCGAGCCGGCGCTGGCGGCGGCGGTGGGGGCGCCACCAGCGCGCGCCGCGGCTGTCCTGGATGCGGTTGTCGTCGTCGGCCGCTTCGATGTCGGTCATGGCGTCTCCCGTTCCGTGTCGTCGCGCCCGTCGGTGGTGACGACCAGGAACGGGGCGGGGTCGGCTTCGGCGCGGTGGAGCCTGTCCACGACCTCCTTCAGGCGCGCCAGGAACTCCTTGCCCGCCTTGGCATTGGCGTTGGTCAGGAGCGCGACGCAGCAGTACCACTGCTCTTTGGCGAGGCGGCCGCGGCCGTAGGCGAAGCGGAGGTCGGCGAGGAACGCGGCGATGAGCGCCCGGTCGCGCGTGCGCAGGTCGGCGCCGCGGGCGGGTTCGCTTTCGGCGCGCGGGAAGGCCCAGCGGTTGAGGTTGGCCATGTAGTCGAGCGGCTCGTCGACCTCGCCGATGTCGCGGTGGCCGAACCACTTGTAGAAGCTGTAGGCCGTGGGGAACCGGGCCTGGTAGAGCCCGGCGAGGAGGGCGGGGACCTGGCCGGTGCCGGGCACGACCTGGCCGAGCGCCGCGCCGCCCTCGGCGACGGCGGTGGTGGAGACCGGTGGCGGCGCGAACGTTTCCTTGGCGTACTGCTTGATCTTGCGCTGTGCCGCCCGGTGGTTGCGGAAGTTGATCGGCTGCTCGATCACGGCCAGCGCGAACTCGAGCCGGCGGAACTGGAGCTTGGGGTAGGGCTCGCACCGTTCCATGAGCTGGCGCTTGATGTCGATGAGCAGCTCGGGGACGGGGTCGTCGGCGAATTCCCTGCAGTTGACGAGCGCGACTGGGGCTTTGCGCTTCAACTGGTCGCGGAAGTCGCGCAGGAGGGCGCCGCTCTGGGGGAAGTCCAGGACCGCGACCTTCTCGCGGGGTTTCGGGGCGGGCAGGGCGGCCTGGAGCTTCTGGAGGGCGGCGTGGTCGCCGGGTGCGAAGGGCATGGGGGTGTCCTGTCGGGGGTGCCGTGCGTGCTGTCGGGGGATCGCACTGCGGACGCGGCGCTGCGTCCTGTGAGGTGCATCTTAGTCCAACGGTACGACGTTCGGTTACCCGTTGGCGACGGAAACAGCAGCGGCCCTTCGGCTTCGGGGCGGTCTAGGGGGTGTTCAAGAACCCCTGGCTCGTCTGGAAAGAGGCGTAGTCGAAGTCGGCGTGGGCGCCTTCGGCGGCGAGGTCTTGGGCCCAGAGGCCGACGAAGGCGCCGGTGAAGCCGAAGGCGTGGAGGCGGCCGGGTTCGACCCAGGTGGCGTGTTCGTCGGAGAGGATCGTGGCGTCCCTGTCGTGTTCGAGCGCCGTCCAGGTCTCGTTGTCGCGGTAGGCGAATCGCAGGGTGGGACCGTCGAAGGCGATCCGCAGGTCGAGGCGGGGCCCGACGGGGGCGATGGGGGTGTGGTCGCGGCGGCCGCCGTCGGTGGTGACGAGGGAGAGCCACGGCCGGCCGTCCTCTAGGGACACTTGGAGGTAGTGCCAGTTGAAGGCGTTGTAGTAGGCGGTGATCCCGGCGCTCTGCTGTTCGGTTCGGGGCGTGAAGGCCAGGCCCGCTTCGAAGACGCCGTGTTTGGCGGTGACGCGCTGGGCGACGAGGCTGGGGGTGCGCTTGCCGAACGGGGACTGGCCGCCGGTGAGGCGCAGGTGGGAGGGGCGCGCGGTGAGGTCGAGCCAGGACGGGTCGGCGTGGCGGCGCAGGGTGTTCCAGCGGGAGTCGAGGCGGGGGGCGTCGAAGTCGTCGCGGGCGGGCGGCTGGGGCCAGGGGTGCGCGGGCAGGTCGGGGGCGGGGACTTCGAATGCCGGTGCGGCGCCGGGGATGCGGGGCCAGCCGTCGGTCCATGCGACGGCGGCGATGGCGGTTTCGCGCCCGAGGACGCACCGGCCGGTGGCGTCTCGCTCGCGGGCGGTCGCGGGCGGGACGTCTTCGATCTCGGTGTAGGGCCGCGAGGTCAGGTAGGTCAGGTACCACTCCCCCGCCGGGGTGGCGACGAAGCAGCCGTGGCCGGCCTTCTGGAGCGGCAGGTCGAGCTTGTCGCGGGTGGTGATGAGGGGGCCGCCCGGGTCGATCTCGTAGGGGCCGAGGAGGTTTCGGGAGCGCGCGACGATGGCGCCGTGGTTGAACCCGGTGCCGCCCTCGGCGCACAGCAGGTAGTACCAGTCGTCCACTTTGTAGAGGTGGGGTCCTTCGGTGATGCCCGCCGGGCTCGTTTCGAGGAGCAGGGTCGGCTCCCCGACGGCCTTGCCGTCCTCCAGCCGCTGGATCTCGACGCCTTTGAAGCCGCTGATCATGTTCAGCAGCCAGGTGGCGCCGTCTTCGTGGTAGAGCGCGGCGTCGAACCCCCGCCCGGGCAGGCGCACCGGGTCGGTCCAGGGCCCGTCGATCGACTCGGCGGTGGTCAGGTGGTTGGCGCAGTCCTTGTAGCCGTAGGCGTAGTTGTCGAGCACGCTGAACACCAGGTGGAAGCGGCCGTTCGCATGGGTGAGGTCGGGCGCCCAGACCCCGCCCGAGTCGGGGACGCCGGTGAGGTCGAGCAGCCGGGGCGAGTCGGCGATCCCGCCGAGGGTGCGCCAGTGGCGCAGGTCCCGCGAGTGGTGCAGCCGGATGCCCGGGCACCACTCGAACGTGGAGGTCGCCAGGTAGTAGTCCTCGCCGACGCGCACGATCGAGGGGTCGGGGTGGAATCCGGGCAGGATCGGATTGCTGATCACGTCGCTCACAGCAGCGATTGAACCGGCTGCGGCGCCCGGATGCAAGCGTTGTCGGCCCCGGGGCGCCGGTCGATAATTTCGATTCCCGGGCGTGTCCGGGAGCGTCGCGGAGGGTCTACACAAAACGGACAGAAAAGGGACCCCTGGTTCAAAAATACCCGCAGGGTCCGACATTCGCTTCGCGTCGCACCCATGCGGCAGAATGCCGGGGTGTTCGAAAATTCCGGCTTTCAGATCCGCCCCGTCCTTCCCGCCGAGCATGCGGCGCTCGGCGAGGTGTCCGTTCGCTCGTATCTCGAGGGCGGGCTGCTGCTCAACGGTCTCGATGACGAGTACGCCTCGCATCTGAGGGACGTGCCCGTCCGCGCCGGCGCCGCGACCGTGCTGGTCGCCGTCGACGACATCGAGGGCGGCCTGCTCGGCGGGGTCACGCTCGCGTTCCACGGCAGCGCCATGGCGCAGTTGGCCGGGCCCGGGGAGGCCGAGGTCCGGATGCTCGCGGTCGATCCCGCCGCGCAGGGCCGCGGCGTCGGGTCCGCGCTCGCCGCCGCGTGCGTCGAGCGGGCCCGCGCCGACCCCGGGACCAAGCGCGTGGTCCTGTGCTCGCAGCAGGCCATGACCACCGCGCACCGCCTCTACGGCCGCCTCGGCTTCGAGCGCGCGCCCGAGCTCGACTGGTTCCCGATCCCGGACGTCCTCCTGTGGGGCTTCCGCCTCGATCTTTAGAGCAGCGCCCCGAACGTGCGCTTGTAGTCCGCGAGCGCCTGGTCGACCTCGCCCTCGGTGATGCCGTAGTCGGCCAGGTCGTAGCGGTGCCCTGAAGGCCGGTCGACCAGCGCGGCGTCGAGGGCCCGCTCCTCGGCCTCGCCCCATGGCGCGCCGAGGCGCGCGAACAGGTCCGGCATGCGCTCGCGCGCGTCGTCGGTGAGCTGGCGGAACGGCACGTCGATCACCGAGTACGCGGGCATGCGGCTGCGTGCGGCGCGGGCCCGGTCCATGCCGGTCGCGAAGAGCCCCAGCCACATCCGGCCGATCTCTTGGCGGTCGATCTCGCCGGTGCCCATCGCCGTGGCGGTCTCGGTCATCGAGCACAGCGAGGCGAGCGCGGTGGCCGGGTCGCGGTGGGTCCACACGATCTGGGCGTCGGGGAAGGCCTTCACGAGCGCGCCGAGGTTCCACAGGTGCGCCGGGGCGCGCAGCACCCAGCGGCGCCGCGGCCGCCCGTGCTGGAGCACCTGGAGGACCTGCTTGAGGTAGCGGTAGTCGGGGGCGTAGTCGCGTTCGAGCATCCACTGCACGTACCCGGGCGGTTGGGCGCGCACGAGATGCCCGATGCCGTGCGGGAGCACCCATACGCACGCGTCGGGCTTGTCGGCGTCCATGTCGTAGACCGAGCCGAACGTGGGCACCGCCTTGCTCAGGCCGTCGACGACGCGTTCGGACCGGCGCCGGTGGTCGGCGCCGTCGAGGTCGGCGTACATGAGCTCGTGCATGAGCGGCGAGCGGTGCCCTTCGGCGGCGGCGAGGAGGCGCTGGAGCATGGTGGTGCCGGTGCGGGGGACGCCGGTGACGATGATGGGCCGGGTGATCGGCTCGTCGGCGATCTCGGGGTTGAGGGCGTGGAGCTTGCGGGTGCGCAGCCGGGTCTCGAGGCGGTCGGTGATCTCCTGCTGCACGCCGACCCAGCCGGTGAGGGTGAGGCTGTCGATGTCGGCGTAGCCGGCGAGGAGGACGCGCATGTCCTCGACGAAGGCGTCGTCGCCGTGGGCGGTGGACCCGGTGCGGTGCTCGGCTTCGCGCACGGCGCGGTCGAGGTGGCGGTCGATCTTCTTGCGGCGGCCCGCGATCGCGGGGGTGAGGACCGTGTTGACCGCCTTGAGCCATGGAGAGACGCGTTCCATCCGTACCACTCCTTATGTCCCGCTTACGAAATGAGGTGAGCCTACATTCGAGTCTGAATGCGGGCTCACCTCAGTGGGGCACAGTGTGCTGTGGCGCTACTGCGAGTCGACGGGCTGCGCCTCCAACGGGATCGCGGCGGCGACCTGCGGGGCCAGCTCCGCGACGAAACGCGCGGAGAGGTGGTTGGAGTCGCGGTAGACCAGGAGGTTGCCCACGACCACCGGGCAGGTGCCCTGTTCCATGTCGCACAGCCACGGGATCGGGTCGACCACTGCGGCGCCCGCGTCGCCGACGGCCTGCATGAGCTCCTCGCGCCGTTCGGGCTTGTAGACGGACTCGTCCAGGTCGCCCACGCAGGTGCTCGCGTCCTCGGGGTGCTCGGCGAGGCAGCCGGGCACGTCGAAGTCGAACTCGGTGTTGTCGGCCATGTAGAACACCTGGTCGGTGGACTTCTCGAGGCGATCGACCGTGGAGGTCCAGCCGTCGATCCAGGCCTGGTCGGGGTCGTCGGCGATGACTTCCTTGCGGTCGCGGGAGGTCGCCACGACCGCGTCGGCGCCGATCTCGTCGATCTCGTCGAAGGCCTGCTCCTTCCAGTCCTCGCACTCGGTGTACTCGCGGCCGAGCTTCTCGTCGAATTCGGCGACCTCGGCGACCGAGCAGTTCGCCTTGGTCAACGCCAGCAGCCGCCAGCCGGAGGCCTCGGCGCTCTGGTTGAGCGCCGGGAACCACTGGGCCGCATGGGAGTCGCCGAAGAGCACGACGGTCTTCTCGCCCTCGGGGTCGCCGTACCAGCAGTCGTCCGGCATCTCGGTGCTGTCGCGTTCGACGACGCAGCCGTCCTCGTACAGGGTGGGCTCGTCGAGCGTGGCGTCCTCCAGCGCCGGCGTCAGGTTCGCCGGAACCGTGTCCACATCGGATGACTCGCCGAGCAGGTCCCAGACGGTCGACCCCTCGCCGGTGACCTCCGCAGCCTCGTCGTTCTCCTGGGTCGGCATCGGCTGCGCCGCCATGAACAGCGACGCCGCCAGCGCCGTGGCGATCAGGCCGCCGCCCATCGCCAGCGCCCGGGAGGGCACCTGGACGAGGGGCCGGCGGGTGCGGATCGGGTTCTCGACGAGGTAGAAGGTGGCGATCGTGAGCAGGAAGGCAACGGCCATGAGGAACAGGTAGTGGCGGACGCGCACGTCTTCGAGGCCGAGCACGGTGGGGCCGATCATGATGAGCGGCCAGTGCCAGAGGTAGAGCCCGTAGGAGATCTTGCCGACGAACTGGGCGGGGGCGATGCCCAGGAGCGTCTGCGCGCCGAAGCGGTGCGGGACGCATCCGGCGGCGATGACGAGCGCGGATCCGGCGACGGGCAGCATCGCGGCGGTGCCGGGGAAGACGGTGTGCTCGTCGAGGACGAACACGGCGGTGACGATGAGCGCCAGGCCCGCCCAGGAGGCGAGGGCGGCGGCCCATGCGGGGGCGTGGGCGCGGAGCCTGGAGGCGCCCACGGCGATGAGGGCGCCGACGGCGAGTTCCCATGCGCGGGTGTGGATGCCGAAGTAGGACCAGACGGGGTCCCCGGCGGTCCAGGCGGCGCTCATCCAGAAGGAGGCGCCGGCGGCGGCGATGAGGAACGCGGTGATGGCGATGGTGCGGCCGATGCCCCTGTGGCGGTGGCGTTCGGCGGTGAACTTGCCGGGCCGGCTGAGTTTCGCTCCGATGAGGGCGATGGCCAGGAGGATCAGGGGCCAGGCGAGGTAGAACTGCTCTTCGACCGCGAGCGACCAGAAGTGCTGCAGCGGTGAGGGCGGGACCTCGGCGTTGAGGTAGTCGGTGCCGGTCTGGGCGAGGCGGATGTTGATGACGTTGAGCGCGGCGGTGGCGGCGTCGGCGGCGATCTCGCCGAGTCGGGTGCGGGGCAGCCAGAGCCAGGCGGCGATGAGCGTCGCGAGCAGGACCGTGGCGGCGGCCGGGAGGAGCCGCACCGCGCGGCGGGCGTAGAAGCCGGCGATGGAGATGGTGCCGGTCTTGTCGATCTCGCGCAGCAGCAGCGAGGTGATGAGGAAGCCGGAGATGACGAAGAAGACGTCGACGCCGACGAATCCTCCGGCCATGTACGGGAAGCCGATGTGGGCGGCGATGACGACGCCTACGGCCAGGGCCCTGAGGCCTTCGATGTCGGGGCGCCAGTGGCTGGGGCGCGCACTGGGCCGGTCGGTCATGGTGGTTTCAGAGTCCCGCTGTGGTGCTATGCGGGCGGCGGCGTCAGTGGACGTCTTCGCCGGTTCTGTTGCGTTGGTCAGACGCATAAATGTCGGTCTCCGAACGGTTCACCGGGCATGGGACTCCCAGCCGGGCAATGCTGGGCGGACATGGGATCGGGGGTCTTACCGGGGACGAGTGCAGACCATAACATTGCCGGGTCAACTGGATCTACCCCCTCTAAAGCGGTGATATACCACTCAAACGGAGAGTGGAGCTGCGCATTCACTGCGTATTGCAATGAGGGCGCATCCTTATTCGGATGCGCCCTCGTGGTTCGTTCGTCCGGTTAGGGGACGCCGGGGGTGTCGGGGGTCTGACGCAGCAGGCCCTCCTGTGTGGCCGAGGCGACATGCGCGCCGGCCGTGTCGAAGAACCGGCCCTGGGCGAGGCCGCGGCCGTCGGCGGCGCTCGGCGACATGGTGTCGTAGAGGATCCAGTCGTCGAAGCGGAACGGGCGGTGGAACCACAGGGCGTGGTCCAGGCTCGTGCCGAGGTAGCCGCCGGGGCCCCAGACCGCGCCGTGGCGGCTGAGGACCGAGTCGAGCAGCGTCAGGTCGGAGGCGTAGGTGAGGACGCACACGTGGATGAGGGGGTCGTCCGGGAGGCGCCCGTCGGTCTTCATCCACACCCGCTGGTGCTCCTGCGCCGGGCGTTCGCCCGAGGCCGAGAAGCCCGAGCCGCCGCCGGCGTAGCGCACGTCGATCGGGCGCGGCACGCGCGCCCAGATCCCGAGCCGGTCGGGATGGGCCTTGAGCTGCTCGCCGAGCGGCGGGATGTCCTCGGGTGCGGCCAGGCCGTTCGGGGCCGGTTCGGCGTGCTCGAGGCCCGCCTCGCCGGTGTGGAACGAGGCGGACATGAAGAAGATCGTCTGGCCGCCTTGGAGCGCGACGGTGCGCCGCACCGAGAAGGAGCGGCCGTCGCGGATGTTCTCGACCTGGTAGACGATCGGCTTCTTGGAGTCGCCGGGGCGCACGAAGTAGCCGTGCAGCGAGTGGACCCGCCGGTCGGCCGGGACGGTGCGCCCGGCGGCGACCAGGGCCTGTCCGGCGACCTGGCCGCCGAAGACCCGCTGGAGGCCCACTTCGGCGCGCGGGCCCCGGAAGAGGCCCTTGTCGATCTCTTCCAGGTCGAGGACGCCGAGGAGCGAGTCCACGGCGTCCTGGCCTACGAGGACCTCGACCATCTAGGAGCCGATCTTGTGGACCCGGACGGTGTTCGTCGAGCCCGGCGTCCCCGCGGGGGTGCCGGCCACGATGACGACGAGGTCGCCCGGCTCCGCCAGGTGGTGCTCCTGCACGGTCTTGTCCACGAGCAGGAACATCGCGTCGGTGTGGTCCACGTGCTCGACCAGGTAGGAGTCGGTGCCCCAGGACAGCGCCATCTGGTTGCGGACGCTCTCGATGGGGGTGAGGCCGTAGATCGGGCGCTCCGGCTTGAGGCGGGCGAGGCGCTTCACGGTGTCACCGGTCTGGGTGAACGCGACGAGCGCCTTCGCGCCGATCGCCTCGGCGATCTCGGCGGCCGCGTGGGTCACCGCGCCCGACTTGGTCTTCGGGTCGTGTCCCAGCTCGCGCAGCGGGATCGGACCGTTCTCGGTGGTCTCGACGATCTTGGCCATGGTGCGCACGGTCCCGATCGGGTACTTGCCGACCGAGGTCTCGCCGGAGAGCATCACGGCGTCGGTGCCGTCGAGGACGGCGTTGGCGACGTCGGAGACCTCGGCGCGGGTGGGCCGGGCGTTCTCGATCATGGAGTCGAGCATCTGGGTGGCGACGATGACCGGCTTGGCGTTCTCGCGGCAGAGGCGCACGATCTCCTTCTGCACGATCGGGACCTCGTCGAGGGGCATCTCGACGCCCAGGTCGCCGCGGGCGACCATGACGCCGTCGAAGGCCAGGACGATCTCCTCGAGGCGCGCGACGGCCTCGGGCTTCTCGACCTTGGCGATGATCGGGCGGCGCACGCCGACCTCGTCCATGACCTTGTGGCCCAGCCGCGCGTCGTCGGGGCTGCGCACGAACGACATCGCGATGAGGTCCACGCCGAGGTTCAGCGCGAACTTCATGTCCGAGATGTCCTTCTCGGACAGTGCCGGGACCGAGATGTTCACGTTCGGCAGCGACAGGCCCTTGTTGTTGGAGACCGGGCCGCCCTCGACCACGAGGCACTCGACGTCGGTGTCGTCGGCGCTGAGCACTTCGAGCGCCAGCTTGCCGTCGTCCACCAGGAGGCGGTCGCCCTTGGTGACCTCGGCCGGCAGCTTCTTGTAGGTGCAGGACACGCGGTCGTGGGTGCCGTCCACATCGTCGGAGGTGATCTTGATGCGGTCCCCCGCGTCCCACTGCTCGACGCCGTTGGCGAAGGTGCCCAGGCGGATCTTGGGGCCTTGCATGTCGGCCAGGATGGCGACGGGCTTCCCGGCGGCATCGGCGGCTTCACGGACCATCTGATAGACGGCCTCGTGGTCGGCCTGGGCGCCATGGGAGAAGTTCATGCGGGCGACGTTCATGCCGGCGTCGATCAGGCCGGCCATGCGCTCGGGCGTGGCGGTGGCAGGCCCGATGGTGCATACGATTTTTGCTCTACGAGTCACCCTGCGAGCTTATATCGGACGCTCACTCGCACTCAGGGGGTCACCGCAGTTGAGAGGTGGAATTCACGAGTGTCCGAATGCAAAAGAAAGATAGGCGGAATTGAGCCCGAGCGAATATTTACTGGGCTCAATTCCGCCTATTGCACTTTATGCGGCGAGCGGCTGTGCACTCGCTTCGACGGGCGCGGGCAGCGCCGTCTGGCCGCCGAGGTAGCGGTGCGCGGCCGCGGCCGCGGCGCGGCCCTCGGCGATCGCCCACACGATGAGCGAGGCGCCGCGGTGGGCGTCGCCCGCGACGAACACGCCGGGCGCGTCCGTCTGCCAGTCGGCGCCGCAGTCGATCACGTTGCGGCGGGTGCGCTCGATCCCGAACTGGCGCAGCAGCGGCTGCTCCTCGGTGCCGGCGAAGCCGATCGCCAGCAGCACGAGGTCCGCGGGCACGGTCTGCTCGGAGCCGGGGACCGGCACGATGTCGCGGCGGCCCTGCGACTTGTCGACGACGACCTCGCTGAACCGCATCTGGCGCACGTGCCCGTGCTCGTCGCCGAGGAACTCGGCGGCGGCCGAGGCGTAGTTGCGCTCCCCGCCCTCTTCGTGCGCCGGGTAGTTGCGCACGATGACCGGCCAGGTCGGCCACGGGTCCTTGCCCGCGTCCCGATCGGACGGCGGCGTCGGGTACAGGTCGAGCTGGCGCACCGAGGCCGCGCCCTGCCGGTGGGCCACGCCCAGGCAGTCCGCGCCGGTGTCGCCGCCGCCGATGATGACGACGTGCTTGCCCTTGGCGTCGATCGGCGCGAACGGGGCCTTGCCCGCCACCACCTGGTTGGCGCCCACGAGGTGCTCCATCGCCTGGTGGATCCCGGCGAGCTCGCGGCCGGGCTGGTCGGTCTCGCGGCCTTCCAGCGCGCCCACGGCCAAGATCACGGCGTCATGGCGTTCACGCAGGTCCTCGGCGGTGAGGTCCAGCCCGATGTTCACGTTGCACGCGAACTCCACGCCCTCGGCGCGCATCTGCTCGACGCGGCGGTCGATCTGGTGCTTCTCGAGTTTGAAGTCGGGGATGCCGTAGCGCAGGAGCCCGCCGGGGGCGTCGTCGCGCTCGTAGACGGTGACCGCGTGGCCCGCGCGGGCCAGCTGCTGCGCCGCCGCCAGGCCCGCCGGGCCCGAGCCGACCACCGCGACGGACTTGCCGCTGGAGCGCTCGGCCGGGCGCGGGGCCGACGTTCGCGTCGTCGAACGCGCGGTCGATGATCTCGACCTCGATGTTCTTGATGGTCACCGGGTCGTCGCCGATGCCGAGCACGCACGCCGCCTCGCACGGCGCCGGGCACAGCCGCCCGGTGAACTCCGGGAAGTTGTTCGTCGCGTGCAGCTGCTCGATCGCCGCGCCCCACCGGCCCGTGCGGGCCAGGTCGTTCCACTCGGGAATCCGGTTCCCGAGAGGACAGCCGTTGTGGCAGAACGGGATGCCGCAGTCCATGCAGCGCGAGGCCTGCGCCGTCACCATGTCCTTGGTGGCGCGGGTGTAGACCTCGCGGTTGTCGAGGATGCGCACCGGGACCGGGCGCTTCTTCGGCACCTCGCGGCCGTGGTCGAGGAATCCGCTCGGATCAGGCATTGGCGGCCTCCTTCTCGGTCAGGACGAGCGTGCGGGTCGTGATCGTGTCAATGGCTTGACGGGCGAGGACGGCCTTGTACTCGCGGGGAATGACCTTCGTGAAGCCGCTCGCGGCCTTCGGCCAGTTCGCCGAGCAGATCCGCGGCGACCGCCGAGCCGGTGGCCCGGCCGTGGCGCAGCAGCAGTGAATGGACCAGGTCGATGTCGGAGGCCGACAGCGGGTCCAGGTCCGCCAGCGCGGTGTTGGTGCGCGACTCGTCCAGGCGCCACACGTAGGCGACGCCGCCGGACATGCCGGCCGCGAAGTTGCGGCCGGTGGGGCCGAGGACGAGGACGGTGCCGCCGGTCATGTACTCGCAGCCGTGGTCGCCCACGCCTTCGACGACGGCGACCGCGCCGGAGTTGCGGACGGCGAAGCGCTCGCCGACCTTCCCGCGGATGAAGACCTCGCCGGAGGTGGCCCCGTACAGGAGCGTGTTGCCGGCGATGACGTTGTCCTCGGCTTTGAAGGGGGCTCCGGCGTCGGGGGCGAGCACGAGGCGCCCGCCCGAGAGGCCCTTGCCGACGTAGTCGTTGGCGTCGCCCACGAGCTTGAAGCTCGCGCCCCGGGTGAGGAACGCGCCGAACGACTGTCCGGCGGTGCCGCGGAACGTGAGGTTCACCGAGTCCTCGGGCAGGCCCTCGCGGTGCGCGCGGCTGACCGCGGCGCCGAGGAGCGCGCCGACCGAGCGGTCGGTGTTGCGGATGTCGAGTTCGGCCGCGACCCGCTGCCCTCTTCGATCGCCGGGCGGGCGAGGTCGACGATCCGGGCGCCGAGGGTGCCCTCGACGCCGTGGTCCTGGACGGTGGCCTGCGTGCGCGGGCCTTCGACCGGGGCGGCGATGACGTTCGACAGGTCCACGCGGGCGGCCTTGCGGCCGGGTCCGGGGATCTGCTTGAGGCGTTCGACGTCGCCGATGGCCTCGTCGAGGGACCGGTAGCCGAGCTCGGCCAGGAGCTCGCGGACCTCCTCGGCGATGTAGAGGAAGAAGTTCTCGACGAACGCCGGATCGCCGGTGTAGCGCTGGCGCAGGACCGGGTCCTGGGTGGCGACGCCGACCGGACAGGTGTCGAGGTGGCAGACGCGCATCATGACGCAGCCGGCGACGACGAGCGGGGCGGTGGCGAAGCCGAACCCTTCGGCGCCGAGGAGGGCGGCGACGAGGACGTCGCGGCCGGTCTTCATGGCGCCGTCCACTTCGAGCCTGACGCGGTCGCGCAGGCCGTTGCGGATGAGGGTCTGCTGGGCCTCGGCCAGGCCGATCTCCCACGGGGTGCCCGCGTGCTTGATCGAGTTGGCCGGGGAGGCGCCGGTGCCGCCGTCATAGCCGGAGATGAGGATCGTGTCCGCTTTGGCCTTGGAGACGCCGGCGGCGACGGTGCCGACGCCGGTCTCGCTGACGAGCTTCACGTGGACCTCGGCGTCGCCGCCTCCGGCGTGCTTGAGGTCGTGGATCAGCTGGGCCAGGTCCTCGATCGAGTAGATGTCGTGGTGCGGGGGCGGGCTGATGAGGCCCACGCCCGGGGTCGCGTTGCGGGTCTTGGCGATCCACGGGTGGACCTTGTTGCCCGGGAGCTGCCCGCCCTCGCCGGGCTTGGCGCCCTGGGCCATCTTGATCTGGATGGCGTCGGCGGTGGCCAGGTACTCGGAGGTGACGCCGAAGCGGCCGGAGGCGACCTGCTTGATGGCGCTGCGCCGCTGGGGTCGTAGAGGCGTTCGATGTCCTCGCCGCCCTCGCCGGAGTTGGAGCGCCCGCCGAGGCGGTTCATGGCGATCGCCAGGGTCTCGTGGGACTCCTGCGAGAGCGCGCCGTAGCTCATCGCGCCGGTGTGGAACCGCTTGACGATGTCGGCGGCCGGTTCGACCTCCTCGATCGGGACGGCCTCGCGGGAGTCGTCGAAACCGAGCATGCCGCGCAGCAGCCCGGAGTCGGCGGCGATCGCGTTGACCTTCTCGGTGTAGCGCTTGAAGACGTCGTACTGGCCCGAGCGGGTGGCGTGCTGGAGCAGGAACACCGTCTCGGGGTTGAAGAGGTGGACCTCGCCTTCGCGGCGCCACTGGAAGTCGCCGCCGGGCGGCAGCGGCTCGGACGTCTCGATCTTGCGCTCGTAGGCGGAGCGGTGGCGCTCGGCGACCTCTTTGGCGAGGGTCTGGAGGCCGATGCCGCCGATCGAGGAGTCGGTGCCGGTGAAGTACCGGTCGACGAAGTCCGCGTCGAGGCCGACGGCCTCGAAGATCTGCGCGCCGGTGTAGGAGGCGATGGTGGAGATGCCGATCTTCGACATCACCTTGAGCACGCCCGTGCACAGGCCGCTGATGTAGTTCTCGACGGCCTGGGCCGGTTCGAGATCGACGACGCCCTCGGCGCACAGCTCTTCGATGGAGTCGAAGGCGAGGTACGGGTTGATCGCGGCGGCGCCGTAGCCGAGGAGGACCGCGGCGTGGTGCACGGTGCGGCAGTCGCCGGACTCGACCAGGAGCGCGACCTTGGTGCGGGTCTGCTCGCGCACGAGGTGCTGGTGCACGGCGGCGGTGAGCAGGAGCGACGGGATCGGCGCGAGGTCGGCGGTGGAGTCGCGGTCGGAGAGCACGAGGATGCGCACGCCGTCCTCGATGGCCTCGGAGACGTGGCGGCAGATCTCGACCAGGCGGTCCTTGAGGCCCCGCGAGCCGTGGCGGGCCTTGTAGACGCCGGAGACGCGCACGGCTTTGAAACCGGGCATGTCGCCGTCCTCGTCGATGTGGAGGATCTTCGCGAGTTCCTCGTTGGAGAGGATCGGGCGGGCGAGCTCGATCTGGCGGCACGAGTGCGGGCCGGGCTCCAGCAGGTTGCCCTCGGGGCCGACGGTGGTGCCCAGGGCGGTGACGAGCTTCTCGCGGATGGCGTCCAGCGGCGGGTTGGTGACCTGCGCGAACAGCTGCGTGAAGTAGTCGAACAGGAGCTTGGGCCGCTTGGAGAGCCCGGCGATGGGCGTGTCCGAGCCCATGGAGACGAGCGGTTCCTCGCCCTTGGCGGCCATGGGCGCCAGGATGAGGCGCAGCTCTTCGTCGGTGTAGCCGAAGGTGAGCTGGCGGCGGCGCACCGACTCGGGGTCGTGGGCGACGTGCTCGCGCTCGGGGAGCTCTTCGAGGCGGATGAGCCCGGCGTGGAGCCAGTCCCCGTAGGGGTGCTCCTTGGCCAGGGCGTCCTTGACCTCTTCGTCGTCGAGGATGCGGCCGGCGTCGGTGTCGACCAGGAACATGCGGCCCGGTTCGAGGCGGCCCTTCTGGGCGATCTTGGAGGGCTCGATGTCGACAACGCCGGACTCGGAGGCGAGCACGACGAGGTCGTCGGTGGTGCGCCACCAGCGGGCGGGGCGCAGGCCGTTGCGGTCGAGGACCGCGCCGATCTGGACGCCGTCGGTGAAGCAGACCGCGGCCGGTCCGTCCCAGGGCTCCATGATCGAGGCGTGGTAGCGGTAGAAGTCGCGGCGCTTGGGGTCCATGGTCGCGTTGTGCTCCCAGGCCTCCGGCATCATCATGAGCATCGCGTGGGGCAGGCTGCGCCCGCCCAGGTGCAGCAGCTCGACGACCTCGTCGAAGTTCAGGGAGTCGGAGCCGCCCGGCGTGTTGATCGGGAAGAGCCGGCGCAGCCGCCCGGGCAGGTGCTCGGTGGCGAGTTCGGCCTGGCGGGCGGTCATCCAGTTGCGGTTGCCGCGGATCGTGTTGATCTCGCCGTTGTGGGCGACCATCCGGAACGGGTGGGCGAGCGGCCACGACGGGAACGTGTTCGTGGAGAAGCGCGAGTGCACGAGCGCGATGGCGCTCTGGAGGCGCTCGTCGGCCAGCTCGGGGTAGAACTGCGGCACCTGCGCGGGCGTGAGCATGCCCTTGTACACGATGGTGCGGGCCGAGAGGCCCACGATCGCGGAGCCGTCGAGGTGGCGTTCGCGCAGCTCGCGCTCGGCCTGCTTGCGCACGGCGAAGGCGAGCCGCTCGAGCTCGAGCCCTGCGGCGAGGCCGTCTTCGGCGGCGAGGAAGACCTGTGAAACGCGCGGCTTGGAGGCCAGGGCGGCGGCGCCGAGCCCGGAGGGGTCGGTGGGCACGTCGCGCCAGCCGAGCACGCGACAGCCTTCGGCAACCGCGTACTTCTCGAGGATGGCGCGGACGCGCCCGGTGGCGTCGTCCGATTCGGGGGTGAAGACCAGGCCGGCGGCGTAGTGCCCGGCCTGGGGAAGGCTGAATTCGACCGTGTCGCGGTAGAAGGCGTCCGGGATCTGCAGCATGATGCCCGCGCCGTCGCCCGAGTCGGGGTCGGGGGCGGTGGCGCCGCGGTGCTCCATGCGCACGAGCGCGGAGAGTCCGCGCTCGATGACGCTATGGGCGGCCCGGCCTTGCATGTCCGCAACGAAGGCGACGCCGCAGGCGTCGTGTTCCCAAGCTGAGCGGTAAAGACCGGGCTCTGAGTTCAGGGCAGAACGCAACCGTGGCCTCCTTCGTCGTCGAGGGCTCCAGCAGCAGGTGGGGGCGCGGAGCACTACGGTGTTTCATACGGGACGACGTCGGCCCGAGAGAATGCAAAGTGTCAGACGAGTGTAATGCATCGCTCATCTGGCGGACACCATCGTCCTACGATCCGAGCAGGTGGCGAGGTTTTTCTCACGCCGCCTTCGGAAGATGCGCAACGGCTCCGTAATGGTCGTGTAACGAAACCGCACGCATGGGCGGGCCGCGCAAACCAGTGGCGACCGGTGGCTAGAGTGAACCCATACCGCACGGCGCCCATTCCCCGTGCCCGTACACCCCTTCCACAGTACGTTCGCAAGGAGCAATGCACCAATGAGCTATCCCCCGCCCCCTGGCTACGGACAGCAGCCGCAGCAGCCGGGCTACCCGCCGCAGCAGCCGGGCGGGTACGCCCCTCAGCCGCAGCAGCCCTACGGGCAGCCGTCCCAGCCCGGATTCGGCGCCCCCCAGCAGCCCGGCTACCCGCCGCAACCGCCCGCCGGCCCGTACGGCGCCCCGCCCCCGATGCCCCCCGCCTCAGGCGGCGGCGGCGGCATGGTCGGCAAGATCCTCGGCATCGTCGGCGTGCTCGTCCTCGGTATCGGCTTCGCCATCTTCCGGTTCGTCATCTCCGACTCGAATGATTCGAGCGACACGGGCACCGACACCACCCTCTCCAACGACGAGGTGGACGCCGCCGAAGAGGCCGCGGTCGGCGACTGCATGTCCGACGCGCTCGAAAGCGCCGACGCGGACCTGGTCGTCCCCTGCGAGGACGCGACCGCGTACTGGACCATCACGAAGGTCTCCGACGACTCGGGCGCCGAGGTCGACTACGCCGGAGAGCTGACCGACCCGTCGATCGCCACCTCCGTCTGCGGCCAGGAGTACATGGGCTGGGCCCCCGGCGAGCTCTGGAAGAGCTTCCAGTACGTCTACACCGAGGAGATCTCGGGAACGGGCGGACCGGTCGACTACCTGTACTGCGTCGAGGCCATCGACAAGGAGGACGCCGACGGCGGCCGCCCGGTCGTGCCCGACACCGGCGCCTGCACCGACGACAGCCTGCGGACCTTCGACTGCTCGAACGTCGCCGCGCTGTACCTGGTCGACGAGGTCGAGACCTACGACCCGCCGATCGAGGAGACCGCGTTCGACCAGACCACCGCCCTCGGCGGCTGCCCGAACTCGGACTACTACGCCACCCCGGTCACCGGAGGCGACGGTCTCATCTACCTCGCGTACTGCAGCAGCAACAACGGCTGACGCGAGAAGAGCAAGGCCTTGAGGGCCGCCCCCGAATGCGGGGGCGGCCCTTCGCGCTCCCTGCCGGACAGGCCCGTGTCGAACGCTTGCGGAGACGTAAGTGAGCAGGGTGTCGCGAGCGAGCAATATGATGGAACCCAAGCGCATCGACCACGCCCACGCCCTCGAGCCCGGCCCCGCGACGGAGAACCCCATGACCTATCCCCCGCCGAACCCCTACGACCCCAACCAGTCCCCGGGATACGGCCAGCCCTCGCCGGCACCGCAGCACTACACGACCGACGCCGACCCGTACTCGCGCCCCGATCCCTACGGGCCCGGCGCCGGCTACAACACGTCGCCGATGCACCCCGGCAGCGCTCCGCCCGGGCAGCCCTACTCCCCCGGGCCGGCCTACGCGCAGACCGGCGGCTACCAGCCCGCGCCGCCCCCGCCGCCGGGACCGCCCGGCGGCGCCTTCCAGCCCGGCCAGGCCGCGCCCCCGCCGCCCCGCGGGAACTCGAACATGCCGCTCATCATCACCCTCGTGGTGGTCGCCGTCGCCGTCATCGGCGGCGGCATCATCCTGGGCATCAACTACAGCGGCGACGACCCCGAACCCGAGGAGACCACCAGCGCCGCCGAGGAGACGAGCGAGGCGGTCGAGGAGACCACCGAGGCCGCTCCCACCACCGCGGAGGAGACCACCGAGGGCGAATCGGTCTACCGCGTCCCGACCGAGGGCGAGTGCATCGAGAACAACACCGAGGGCTTCTACGTCATCGACTGTGAGGCCACCGACGCGTACTGGTACGTCATCAAGATCGTGACGAACCCCGCGGACCCCGAGCCCGCCGACCAGTGGCACTCCGTGGCCGCCGCCGACGCCTGCGAGGGCACCGACAACACCAACTACTACTTCACCGACACCGCCATCGCGGCCTCCCGCGAATGGGATCCCGAGATCGACTCGATCACCGCGATCTACTGCGTCAAGGAAGTATAGGAGCTACGGTCCTTTCGCGACTCGCCTAGGTTCCGGCGACGAGAGCTAGGATCGGGTCATGTCCGTGACCGCGAGCGAACTCGACCGCTTCGAGGCCTCCAGGCCCCGCCTGGAGGCCATCGCCTACCGCCTGCTCGGTTCGGCGAGCGAGGCCGAGGACGCCGCGCAGGAGGCCTTCCTGCGCTGGCAGGCCGCCGACCGGGACTTGATCGAGGTCCCGGAGGCGTGGCTGACGAAGGTGCTCACCAACCTGTGCCTCAACCAGCTCACCTCGGCGCGGGCGCGGCGCGAGACCTATGTGGGCGAATGGCTTCCGGAGCCGGTGCTCGCGGGCGACCCGATGCTCGGCCCGGCCGACACCGCCGAGCAGCGGGAGTCGGTGTCCTTCGCGGTGCTCACGCTCATGGAGCGCCTGTCCCCTGTGGAGCGCGGAGTGTACGTGCTGCGCGAGGCCTTCGCCTACGCGCACCGCGAGATCGCCGAGATCCTCGACCTCACCGAGTCCGCGAGCCAGCAGATCTTCCACCGCGCCAAGAAGCACCTCGCGGAGGGCAGGGCCCGCACCGAGATCGACGAGGCCGCCGCGAGGCGGATCGTCGAGGAGTTCCTCGCGGCCGCCACCGGCGGATCGGTCGGGACGCTGGTGGAGCTGCTCACCGACGACTCGATCGCCATCGGCGACGGCGGCGGCAAGGTCCCCGCCCGCGCCAGGGCGTTCGTGGGCGCGACCGCGGTCGCCAAGTTCATGTGGGGCCTGTTCCGGCCCGCCGAGTCCAAGCGCGCCCTGCTCGGCGGCTCGCCCCAGGTGTACGCCTGGACCGCCAACGGCGGCCCCGCGGCCATCGCGGTCCTCGACGACCGCGTCGTCGGCATCCTCTGCCTCGATGTCGGCGAGGACGGCATCGCCGCGTTCCGCAACCAGGTCAACCCCGACAAGCTCGAGCGTGCGACCGCCCTGTGGGCGACCCTCGACCACGGCGAACCGATCGTGCTCGAGGCCTTCTAGCGTCGTGTGACGTGCTTTATAGCCCGCTCCTGTCAGGGATCGGGAGCCTGTCCGGTTCAAGTGTCGAACCCAGCCAGACAGGAGCACGGAAATGAAGCACCGCATCATCGTCCTCGGCGCCGGCTACACCGGTGCGACCACCGCCGGCCGCCTCGCCAAGCGGCTGCACCCCGAGGACGTCCACATCACCCTCGTCAACGCCGAACCCGACTTCGTCGAGCGGGTCCGCATGCACCAGGTGGCCGCGGGCCAGGACCTCAAGCCCCGCCCGCTCGCCGAGATGTTCGCGGGCACCGGTGTCGAACTGCGGCTCGCCCGCGTGACCGCCGTCGACGCCGACCGGAAGACCATCGCCGTCCTCGACGCGGACGGCGGCGACGAGCTCGAGTACGACACCCTCGTCTACGCGCTCGGCAGCCGCTCGAACGACCACGGGGTGCCCGGCGTCGCCGAGCACGCGTTCGAGGTCGCGAGCCGCCCCGGCGCACTGAAGCTGCGGGAACGCCTGGCGCGATTGGACGCCGGCGCCACGGTCACCGTCGTCGGCGGCGGCCTCACCGGCATCGAAGCCGTCACTGAATTCGCCGAGTCGCGGCCGGACCTGAACGTGGCGCTCGTGGCCCGCGGCGGCCTGGGCGACTGGGTCTCGCCCAAGGCGCGGGAGCACCTGCGCAAGGTCGTGGACCGGCTCGGCATCACCGTGCACGAGCACACCGATGTCGCCAAGGTCGAGGCCGGCACCGTGATCGTGAAGGACGGCAAGGAGATCCCGGCGGCGGTCACGGTCTGGACCACGGGCTTCGCGGTCCACCCGCTCGCCCAGGCGACGACACTGGAGACCACCGCGCACGGCCAGATCGTCGTCGACCGGGCCATGGGCTCGGTCTCGCACCCGGACGTCTACGCCGTCGGCGACGCCGGTTACGCGATCGGCGACGCCGGGAAGCCGCTGCGCATGGCGTGCGCCTCGGGCATCCCGATGGCCTGGCAGGCCGCCGACTCGATCGCTGCCCGCCTCACCGGCACCAAGGCCGCGGACGCGCCGCTGAAATACGTCCAGCAGTGCATCAGCCTGGGCCGCAAGGAAGGCCTGATCCAGCTCGTCCACCCGGACGACACGGCCAAGGACTTCTCGCTGCGGGGCCGCCTGGCCGCCGGCTACAAGGAGCTCATCTGCAAGGGCGCGGCCTGGAGCGCCGCCAACCCCACCTTCGGAATGCCGGTGCGCCGCAAGCACATCGCGAAGACCACGACCGCGAACGGCAACGCCGTCAAGGCACTCGCATAGGGCCGCAACGACTGCACCTCCACCGCATGACGCGGTGGAGGTGAAGTCCGTCTCTTACGAGAAAATGACAAAGGTTACGCGTTTTGTCCCCGTCCGAGTGATTCGTAGCCTCGATCGTGTGACCACGAACGTCCATGACACTCCACTGAAGCTCTGTCGAAGCAAGCCCGGGTTCGCCGTCGAACTCGCAGGCGAGATCCTCGGCCTCCCTATCCCCGAGCACGGCGAAGTCCTCCCATACTCCGAGTCGTTGACCGATGTCGAGGTGCGCGATCTGAACGCCGACAACGTGGTCCTCTGCCGCAAGGGCGACAGCAACCGGCTCGGCCTCATCATCGAGGTCCAGCGCGAGAAGGACAAGCGCAAGCGGTTCTCCTGGCCCGCATACCAAGTGAACCTCCGCCACCGGATCAATGCACCGGTGGTGCTGATCGTGGTCTGCCCCAACCCCACGGTGGCGGCTTGGGCCGCCGAACCGATCGAGACCGGCCAGCCCGGAAGCGATTTCCGGATGCAAGTCCTCGGCCCGACCAACTACCCGAAGCTCTTCGAGAACTCGAAATCCGGGGAGTTCGCCGAGCGGATGGTCCTCGGAACCCTCATCCATGAGAAGTCGGATGACATCGAACGACTCCTCATGGCCGCCGAAGCCGAGCTCGCGCCGCTCTCGGAGGAAACCGCAAGACGATACACTGAGTACATGTTGGGGCAGCTCAGCGAGCACCCCCGCACGATCCTGGAGGCCCTGATGCAGCAAGAGACGTACCCGTACCAGAGCAAGCTCCTCGCCGACCGCGAAGCCCGAGGCGAGGCCCGGGGTGAAGCCCGGGGTGAAGCCCGGGGCGAATCGAATGCGCTGCTCATCTTCATCGAGTCTCGTGAACTGCCCATCACCGAGAACCAGCGTCGGCAGATCGAGGATTGCACGGACCTCGGCCGACTGAAGTCCTGGTTGAAGAAGGCCGCCACCGCACCGTCCGTCGCCGACATCATCGGGTGACAGATGTGCGACGAATCCTGTTCGAATCTGGACGAGATGCTGGATCGGTCAACGAGTCCTCGGCTTCGGATGTCGATGATCCTGCTCTACTCGCGGCTCGATTCACGCGAGTTCGAACTCACCGAGGACCAGTGTCGGCGATTCACCGGCTGTGAAGACCTCGACCAGCTCTCCACCTGGATAATGCGTACCTTGGACGCGTCATCCGTCGAGGAGATCCTCGCCTTACAGCGCCGGCCAGTGAGGCGGGCGCCCCGTTCCAGGGCGCCCGCCTCTTGCGCTATTCGGGTGTGGCGATGCGGGGGTGGAGGTCCTCGGCCGGGGGCTCCCAGGCGTCCACGTCCACCGTGGTCTGGTCGCCCGAGCGGATGTCCTTGATCTGGGTGCCTTCGTCGTTGACGAAGAGCACGAACGGGATGCCGCGCTTGTCGGCGAACTTGATCTGCTTGCCGAACTTCGCGGCCGAGGGCGAGACCTGGGTCGGGATCCCGCGGCGGCGCAGGCGCTGCGCGAGGGCGTTCGCCGAGGCGCGCTCGTCCTCGTTCGCGAGGGCGACCAGGACGCAGGTGGGCACCTCGCGGGTGGCGTCGAGCCGCCCGGACTGGAGCAGCGGCACCAGGATCCGCGAGACGCCGATCGACAGGCCCACACCGGGATACGTGTTCTTGCCGTCGGAGGCGAGCTTGTCGTAGCGCCCGCCCGAGCAGATCGAGCCGAGGCTCTCGTAGCCCTCCATCACGGTCTCGTAGACGGTGCCGGTGTAGTAGTCCAGGCCGCGGGCGATCTTCATGTCCGCCACGACGAACCCGGGGGCCTCCTTCGCGGCGGCCTCCACGACCGCGGCCAGCTCCGCTGAGGCCCTCCTCGAGGAGCTCGTTGGTCACGCCCAGCGCCCGGATCTCGTCCACGAACGAGGTGTCGGTGGAGCTGATCGACGCGAGCTTCAGGCAGGCCTCGGCCTGCTCGGGGGTCGCGTCCACCGTGTCGATGAGGAGCTTGGCGACGCGCGTCGTGGCCGATCTTGTCGAGCTTGTCGATGATCCGCAGCGCCTCTTCGGTGTCGCGCGATGCCGAGGCCCTGATAGAAGCCCTGGGAGAGCTTGCGGTTGTTGACGTGCATGCGCACCTTGGGCAGCGGCAGCCCGCGCAGGGCGTCGGCGATCACCAGCGCCACCTCGACCTCGTAGTGCGCGGGCAGTTCGCCGAGGTCGACGATGTCGATGTCGGCCTGCATGAACTCGCGGTAGCGGCCCTCTCTGGGGGCGCTCGCCGCGCCAGACTGCTGGATCTGGTAGCGGCGGAACGGGAAGTTGAGCTTCCCGGCGTTCTCGAGCACGTAGCGGGCGAACGGCACCGTCAGGTCGAAGTGGAGCCCGAGCCCGGCGTCGCCGCCCTCGGCGTCGGCCTGGAGGCGGCGCAGCACGTAGACCTCTTTCGAGGTCTCGCCCTTGCGCAGGAGCTGGTCCATCGGCTCGACGGCGCGGGTCTGCAGGTTCGCGAAGCCGTGGAGCTCGAAGGCGCGGCGGAGATGGTCGACGACCTGCTGCTCGACGATCCGCTGCCGGGGCAGCAGTTCGGGGAATCCCGAGAGCGGCTGGGGTCGTGACATGGCGGTCTCCTAGCGTTGTTCGACTGGGCGTTGCAGATGGAAGGTGCGCGCGGCGCGGGCGCGGCTAATGGGCGCGCTGGGCGGCGCGCTTGAGGTACGGGTTGCGGGCGCGTTCGGCCGCGATGGTGGTCGCGGGTCCGTGCCCGGGCAGGACGATCGTGGCGTCGTCGAGCGGGAGGACCTTGTCGCGCAGCGTGTCCTGCATGGCGGCGTCGGAGCCGCCGGGCAGGTCGGTGCGGCCGATCGCGCCGCGGAAGAGCACGTCGCCGGTGACGGTGTACGGAGCCTCGGCGTCGACGGTGTGGAACATGGCCGAGCCGGCGGTGTGGCCGGGTGCGTGGTCGACGATGAAGCGCAGGCCCGGCGAGCTCGATGACCGCGCCGTCGGCGAGCGCCTGCACGTCGTCGGGCTCGGTCCAGTCGAGGCCGGTGCCGACGAGCGACATCATGTTGGCGCTGAACCCCTGCGCGGGGTCGGCCAGCAGGTGGGCGTCGGCGGTGTGGATGTAGGCGGGGACGTCGCTCGCGCCGCACACCGGGGCCACGGAGAACGTGTGGTCGAGGTGCCCGTGGGTGAGGACCACGGCGACGGGTTTGAGGCCGCGCTCCGCGAGCAGGTCCTCCAGGCGGGGGGCGATGCCGATGCCGGGGTCCACGACCACGCACTCGGATCCGGGACCGGCCGACAGCACATAGCAGTTCGTGCCGAACGCATCCGCCACCAGCGTCTCGATGAGCAACCGCTCCCCCTCCCTTCGCCGGGTCAGGATACACCGGGCATCCTGCGGTGACGCGTCTGACTTGTCCCGGCTAAACTGCGGAACTCGTAACCCCTGAAAAGGGCGATGTGCGCGGTTACGGCTCGCAAGCATCGCCGAGACCGGTCATACGTAGGAGGCCAGGTGCCCGCCAAGTCCAAGCACATGGAGCAGCGCAAGCAGCGCATCGCGACCGCGAAGAAGAACGCGCGCCTCGCGGGCAAGCTGCGCCGCCGCCGCCAGCTCCAGGCGCTGGGCGGGCTCCTCGCGGTCGCCGCGGTGCTGACCCTCGCCTACCTGTGGCAGTCGGGCTTCTTCAAGGACGAGGAGCCCGCGGCCGAGGAGACGCCCACCTCGGAGATCACCGAGGAGCCGTCCCTCGACCCGAGCGCCACGGTCGACCCGACCGCGAACCCCTCCGCGGAGACCAGCGAGACCCCTTCCGAAACGGCAACCGAGTAAGTACCCCGACACGCGACGAAGGAGATCCGACGGTGGCGTCGAAACAAGCCCAGCGCCTGGCCGCACGGCAGCAGCTGCAGCAGCGCATGTCCGTCAAAGCCGAGGAGGAGCGCCGCAAACGCACCGTCGCCTGGGGCGTCGGCGGCGTGGCCGCCCTGGTCGCCTTGGTGCTCGTCGCCTGGGGCGCGTTCGCGATCTTCGGCGGGGACGACGGTGACGCCTCGGCGCAGAACCCGGACGTGACCGAACTCGTCAACCAGGCCGAAGCCGCCTCGACCCGCTGCGACGGCGTCGAGCCCAGCGGCGAGGGCGCGCTCGGCACGGCCACCGAGGGCCTCACGGACGGGCAGCCCGCCCAGGACGTCTACCTCGAGTGCGTCCAGTTGACCGCCCCTGACGCCTCCTCGACCGAGGACTGCATGTACACCTCCGTCGACGGCACCAGCCCGACCCCGCTGGCGACCCAGCCCAGCGCGGGCTCGCAGGAGATGACGATCGTGACCAACCTGGGTCCGATCACCGTCGACGTCGAAACGGCGAGCGCCCCCTGCACCGCCGGCTCCTTCACGTACCTCGCCAAGGACGGCTACTTCGACGGCCAGCAGTGCCACCGGCTGACCACCGACGGCATCTGGGTCCTCCAGTGCGGCGACCCCGACGCGCGCGCCGCGATCGAGGCCGGCACCCCCGAGACGGCCGGCCAGGGCTCCCCGGGCTACCAGTACGAGGAAGAGAACACGCCGGTCGAGGCCGAGGCCAACTACCCGGCCGGGACCATCGCGATGGCCAACGCCGGCGCGGGCACCACCGGCAGCCAGTTCTTCATCGTCTACGAGGACACGACCCTCGGAGCGGACTACACGATCCTCGGGCAGGTGACCTCCGGCCTCGACATCGTCGAGCAGGTGGCCGCGGCCGGGGCGATGGGCGAGCTCGCTCCGCCGATGTGACCTCCCGTTCACGGCCCGCAGCGCCTGCGGGCCGTGAACACTCTCGGCGGCGCTCGCGGGCGTTGCACGAGGATTGCCGAGGACGGTGTCCTGCATCCCTGCATCGGTGGGGGATCACACCCGCCCACACGGCTAGGATGGGTATCGAGGCTTTGTTGAGCCTTTGAGAAGCTGTTGAGCCGTGTTGATACCGAGGAGGCGTGCGTGGTGACCGAGCGAGCCGCGTCCGGCAAGACCGCTGACGCCGCGCCGACCTCGGGCGGCCCCACCGGGCCCCCGACCGGCAGGCGCATGCGGGCCCGCTTGGCGCGCTTCAACGCGCCCTGGCAGTCAGCGCAGCTCCCCGAGGTCCTCGAGCCGCTCGTGGCCGCCCACCGGGCCGCGCACCCGCGCGCCGACGTGCGGCTGCTCCAGCAGGCGTACACGCGGGCCGAAGAGCTGCACAACGGGCAGTTCCGCAAGTCCGGGGACCCGTACATCACCCACCCGCTGGCGGTCTCCTCGATCCTGGCCGAGCTGGGCATGGACACGAACACGCTCGTGGCCGCGCTCCTGCACGACACCGTCGAGGACACCGACTACCAGCTCGACGAGCTCTCCGAGGAGTTCGGCGGCGAGGTCGCCCTCCTGGTCGACGGCGTCACCAAGCTCGACAAGGTGAAGCTCGGCGACGCGGCGAAGGCCGAGACGATCCGCAAGATGGTCGTCGCGATGGCCAAGGACCCGCGGGTGCTCGTCATCAAGCTCGCCGACCGCCTGCACAACATGCGGACCCTCACGTTCCTGCCGCCCGAGAAGCAGGAGCAGAAGGCGCGCGAGACCCTCGAGATCCTCGCCCCGCTCGCCCACCGCCTGGGCATGAACACGATCAAGTGGGAGCTGGAGGACCTCTCCTTCGCCACGCTGTACAAGAAGCGGTACTCGGAGATCGCGCGGCTGGTCTCGGAGCACTCCCCGCAGCGGGAGATGCTGCTCCAGCAGGTCATCGCGCAGGTCAAGGACCACCTGAAGAACTCGCGGATCAAGTCCGACGTGTCGGGCCGCCCGAAGCACCTGTACTCGATCTACCAGAAGATGATCGTGCGCGGCCGCGACTTCAACGACATCTACGACCTGGTGGGCCTGCGCATCCTGGTCGAGAGCGAACGGGACTGCTACGCGGCCCTCGGTGTGATCCACTCGAACTGGCAGCCGGTGCCGGGTCGGTTCAAGGACTACATCGCGATGCCGAAGTTCAACATGTACCAGTCGCTGCACACCACGGTGATCGGTCCGAACGGCAAGCCCGTCGAGATCCAGATCCGCACATGGGCGATGCACCGCACCGCCGAGTACGGCATCGCCGCGCACTGGAAGTACAAGGAGACCAAGAACTCCACGGTGGCCGGTCCCCCGGCGCACATCGACGACATGGCGTGGCTGCGCCAGCTCCTCGACTGGCAGCGCGAGGCCGCCGACCCGTCGGAGTTCCTCGACGCGCTGCGGTTCGACCTGGCCTCCTCCGAGGCGTACGTGTTCACTCCCAAGGGCGACGTGGTCGCCCTACCGGCGGGCTCGACCCCGGTGGACTTCGCGTACGCCGTCCACACCGAGGTCGGCAACCGCTGCATCGGCGCGCAGGTCAACGGCAAGATCGTGCCGCTGGAGTCGACGCTGTCGAACGGCGACGTGGTCGAGGTCTTCACCTCGAACTCCGAGAACGCCACCCCCAGCGAGGACTGGCTGGGCTTCGTCAAGAGCCCGCGCGCCCGCACCAAGATCAAGCAGCACTTCAAGCGCGAACGCCGCGAAGAGGCGATCGAGCTGGGCAAGGACGAGCTGACCCGGGCGATGCGCAAGCGCCGCCTGCCGTTGCAGCGCATGCTCACGCACGACAACCTCACGTCGCTCGCGAAGGACCTGAACCTCAAGGACGTCGAGGCGCTGTACGCGGCGCTGGGCGAGCACCACGTCTCCCCCACGCAGGTCGTGCAGCGGCTCCTGGACGTCCAGGGCGGGGCCGAGGGCGCCGCCGAGGACATGGCCGAGGCGACCGCGCCGACCCAGCCGGCCCGGATCGTGCCGGAGGCGCACGGCGACATCCATGCCGCCGTCACCGTCTCGGGCATGGAAGAGGGCGAGATGCCGGTGCGCCTCGCGCACTGCTGCAACCCGATCCCGGGCGACTCGATCATCGGCTTCGCCACGCGCTACCACGTGATCTCGGTGCACCGCAGGGACTGCGAGAACGCCGAGGAGCGCATCGAGCTCCAGCCGGACCGCGTGCTCGAGGTGCACTGGTCGCACGAGGACGACCAGGCCACGTTCGTGGCGACGGTCCAGGTCGAGGCCTTGGACCGCCACCGCCTCCTGGCCGACGTCTCGCAGGTCCTCTCGGGCGAGCGCGTCTCGATCCTGTCCGCCACGGTGACCACCACCC
Organism: uncultured Actinomycetota bacterium; assembly: GCA_963740955.1. Lineage (GTDB taxonomy): Bacteria > Actinomycetota > Actinomycetes > Mycobacteriales > Micromonosporaceae > Glycomyces. The sequence continues at coordinate 255,077 of CAVUGC010000016.1, read as the reverse complement.
GCGACCGGGTCGCCTTGTCGCGCTTCACGTTCGAGATGGCCAACCCGGAGCACCTCGACCACATCATCAAGGTCATCCGCAAGGTGGACGGCGTCTACGACGCCTACCGCCTCACCGGGGCCGAGCGCTCCTGACACTCCCCCGCACCACGATGAAAGGCGCGATCTTGACGGATCTCACCGCGTTCACCGAAGATGAACTCACCCTGATCCTGGACACCCCCGGAGCCGTGTCTGAAGGGCGCGATCGTCGCCGACGGCGAGAAGAACGCCATCGCGTTCCTCAAGGAGGTGACCGCCGGCGCCAAGGCCTTCCGCGAAGCCCAGCAGCACGAGAACGCCTTCGTGAAGTCCGTGGCCCTGGCTCAGCTCGAGCGGGCGAACCCCGCCGAGGACGACCGGCAGATCCCGTTCACGGACGAAGCGATGACCAAGGCCCTCAAGGACGCCGAAGCGGCGATGGCCCTTCTCCGCGAGAAGGGCGACGAAGTGGACGCCGCGGCCTACGCCACCTGGCTGATCCGCCTCGCCACCAAGGTCGCCGAATCCAGCAAGTCCAAGGAAGGCGGCTTCTTCAGCAAGAAGGTCGCCGTCTCCGAAGGCGAGAAGATCTTCCTCGACCACCTCGCCCAGGCCGTCAACGCCTGAGAACGCAGAGCGGAAGCCCGCGTCGCCGGTCGGCGACGCGGGCTTCCGCCGTTCACGAAGCGGTGCGCGGCATCGCAGCCGCCGGCTCGTCCCAGTCGATCGTGTGGGCGTACTGCCAGGCCATCTTCTCCGGGGTCGTGAAGCGCTCCATGAAGAACGGCATGAACGCGTCCCGGAAGCGGGCCGCGATCGGACCAGCGGCCTTCGACTGATTGGTGCGGGCCGCGCCGGCGATGATGCGTTCGACTCGGGCGCGGCGGCCCGCCTCATAGGCCGCGAATGCTTGCGGCACAGGAAGGTCGCGCAGGCACCGGGCCAGTTCCACCGCCGATTCGGCGGCGAGGCTCGCGCCTTGGCCCGACGAGGGCGAGGTGGCGTGCGCGGCGTCGCCGATGAGCGCGATCCGGCCCTTGGACCAGACGGGGACGTGCGGCAGGTCCTCGAGGGGGACGCCGGGATGAACGTCTCGGGCGTCACGTGGTCGAGGATGGTGAGCGCCGCGCTGTCGTCGTCCGCGAAGAGCTTGCGCATCAAGGCGATCCACTGTTCGAAGGTGGTCTCGCGAAGCTGCTCGCGGGTGAAGGTCTTGAACGGCAGGTTCGCGAACCAGCCGGTGCGCGAGCCGTCCGAGACGTGCCCGAAGAAGGCCCTTCGGCCGAAGACCATGTGGAAGGACCCGGTGGTGTCGGCGGCGCCGAGCGGGTCGTCGACGCTGAAGCCGCCGAAGCCGATGAGCCCCGTGTAGCGCGGTTTCGGGCCGGCCGGGTCGATGCGGGCGCGCACCGTGGACCTGATGCCGTCGCACCCGATCAGCAGGTCCGCCTCGTAGGTGGTGTGGTCGTCGAACTGGGCGATGACACTGCGGCCGGTGTCGACCGCGTCCACGAAGCGCTTGCCGTAGACGAACGGGATCCCGGCCGACTCCGCGTGCGCCTGTAGCAGGCCCGTCAGGCATCCGCGCGGGAGCGTCGTGTTCGTCGGCAGGTCCGAGGAGGACTCGACGGCGCCCAGGACCTTGCCGGAGCCGGAGTGGATGATCATGCGCGGAGTCGGAATGCCGGCGTCGGTGAGGACCCCGTCCGCGCCGACCACGCGCAGGGCGTTCAGACCGTTCGATGCCAGTCCGAGAGGCCCGCCGCGGGAGCCGGTGCCGGGCCGGTAGGGCTCGAACACGGTGGCCTCGATGCCGGCCTTCTGGAGGGCCAGGGCGGCCACGGGACCGGCCACCCCGCCGCCGATGACGATCGCGGTGCGGGCGCGGCCCTGAGGGTTCCTGTCGTTCATGGGTTCGACGGTATGGAGCAATCGATCCCTCCCGCGTCATCCTCCAGTAGCGTTCGTGATTCGACCGGGGATGTACGGGGAAACCCCCGCGGAAGCCTTGCACCGCTCATATAGTGATACGGACTCACGTAGGGAGGGGTTCACCGTGGGGAACCAGGACAAGTTCAACGAGATGAAGAACAAGGTCTCCGAGAACGCAGGGGAAATGAAGGACCGGGCCGAAGAACTCTACAACAAGGCCAAGGAATCCCCCGCCGGCGATAAAATGGACAACATCACCGACAACGTCAAGGAGAAGACCCGAGACGTCGTCGGCAAGATGAAGCGCGACAAGCGCTAGTACGACGCGGCACTCTGCCGCCGGTTCACTTCGAGCCACCAGCGAGAAGCGGCGGGCGGACCTGTCAGGTCCGCCCGCCGCTTCATGCTTGCCGTCCGCGCCTTCTAGCGGCGCTTGCTGCCGCTGCGCTTCTTCGGGCCGCCGCCGGAGCGCGACGACGCACCGCTGGAGGCCTTGGTCTCCTCCAGCAGCTCCAGCGGGATGTCGTCGCTCTTGGCGAGCACCAGCCGGTCGTCGTCCTCGTCGTCGGCGTCCGCACTCTTGCGAGCGGGCTTCGCGTCCTCGTCCGAACCGGACCGCTTGCTGGCGATCTTCTGGTTGTGGCGCTGGTACACGGCGCTGCGCTCGGCCATGTCGACCACCCACGGCGCGGCCAGGAAGATCGAGGAGTAGGCGCCGACGATCATGCCGACCACCAGCACCAGCGCGAGGTCCTTCAGCGTGCCCACGCCCAGCAGGCCCACACCGACGAACAGCAGCGCCGCCACCGGCAGCACACCGATGAGCGAGGTGTTGATCGAGCGCATGAGCGTCTGGTTGATCGCGTCGTTGACGCCCTCGGCGAAGGTCTGGCGCCGCGTCTGCAGCAGCTGCGCGGTGTTCTCCTGGACCTTGTCGAAGACCACGACCGTGTCGTACAGCGAGTAGCCGAGGATCGTCAGGATGCCGACGATCGTGGACGGCGTGATCTCGAAGCCGACCAGCGAGTAGATCCCCGCGGTCAGCACGAGGTCGTGGACCAGCGCGCCGATGGCGGCCACGGCCATGCGCCGCTCGAACCGGATCCAGATGAACCCGGCCACCAGCACCAGGAAGACCGCCAGGGCGATCAGGGCCTGGCGGGAGACCGAGGCACCCCAGGTCGCGGAGACCTCGGAGACCGAGATCGAGTCGGACCCGACGCCCGCCTCCTGGGCGATCGCCTCCCGGACCTCGGCGGCAGCGTCGGTGTCGAGCTCGCCGATGCGCACGATGTAGGACTTGTCGTCACCGGACCCGGCGACCTGGCCGCTGGCCACGTCGGCCCCGGCCGCGGCGGCCGCGCCCTCCACCTCGGAGAGCGTCGCCGAGGTGTCGGTGGCGGGCACGCTGTACTGCACGCCGCCGGCGAAGTCGATGCCCAGGACGAAGCCCTTGATGAGCATGACGACCGCGAGCGCGGCGATGATCACCCCGGACGCGATGTAGAACTTCTTGCGGTTCGCGACGAACTGGAAGTCCGTCTCGCCGCGGTACAGCTGGCTGAAGACGTTCGGCCGCTTCTTGCCGTTCTCGGTCTGCTTGGTGCTCATAGGAGTTCCTTAGGCTTTCGCGGCCGCATCGCCGGTGGCCGGGGTCGCTTTGGAGTGGAGCCCGGAGAGGTGCTGGTTGGAGAGGATCCTCCCGCGGGACAGCCATTCGGCCATCGGATGCGTGAACACGAACACCACCAGGAGGTCGACGAGGGTCGACAGGCCGAGCGTGAAGGCGAAGCCCCGGACCGGGCCGATGGCCAGGATGTACAGGACGATCGCGGAGAGCATCGAGACGGCGCTGGCGGAGAGGATGGTCCGCCGCGCCCTGACCCAGGCCCGCGGCACGGCCGATCTGACCGACCGGCCCCCGGCCATCTCCTCCTTGATGCGTTCGAAGTACACGACGAACGAGTCGGCCGTGATGCCGACGGCGACCACGAAACCGGCGATGCCCGCCAGGGTCATGGTGAGGCCGATCTGCGAGCCCAGGAGCGCCACGATCGGGTACAGGATCGCGGCCGCGACGACGAGGCTGCCGAGCACGACGAAGCCGATGACCCGGTAGTAGACGAAGCAGTAGATGACCACCAGGAGCAGGCCGATGGCCATGGCGATGACGCCGGCCTGCAGCTGCCCGACGCCGAGCGTCGCGGTGACCTCGTTGACGGTCTCGACCACGAAGTTGGTCGGGAGCGAGCCGAAGTTGAGCTGGTCGGCGAGCTGGTTGGCCTCGGCCGCGGTGAACTCGCCGGAGATCTGGGTCGAGTTCGAGGAGACCTCTTGGATCGTCGGGGCGCTCACGACCTCGTTGTCGAGGACGATCGCGACCTGCGACTGCAGGTTGTCGGTGGTGAGGGCGCTCCACTTCTCGGCGCCCGCGGCGGAGAACTGCACGTTGACCACGAACTGGTTGAGGTTCGCCTGGTCGGTGCCGACGTCGGCCTTGGTCACGTCCGAGCCGAGCACGGTGGCCGGCGCGAGGAGGTACTTGTACTGGAACGTCAGCGACGGGTCGTCGGCCGCGGCGGGCTCGGGAGCCGAGCACGCGGTGACCTCGATGTCGGCCTGCTGGACGGCGCCCGGCGGGCGGGAGTCGAGCGTTTCGCAGGTGATCTGCGGGATGAAGAACTGGGTCGCGGCCGGGAGGAGCGCGACCTCTTCGGCGTTGAGCTCGGCGAACGGCGCGAAGAGCGGGAGGGTGGCCTCGTCGGGCGCGGCGGTGAGGGCCTGCGCGGCCGCGGCGGCGTCGGGGCCGACCTTGGCCCAGACCTCGTCGAGGGTGGCGGCGGTGTCCTCGGTGGTGGGGGCCTGGCCGGAACCGGAGGTGTCCTCGGAGGCCTCCTCCGACGGGGTCTCACCCGTCTCGGCCGTGGGCGACTCCGACTCCGCGGTGGGGGCCTCGGTGGCGCCGTCGGTGGGCTCCTCGGTCGGCGTCTCCTCGGCGAGGGCCTCCTCGAGGGCGGAGGTGTCGGCGACGGAGTTGGCGACGATGCGGAACCGCAGTTCGGCGGGGGCGCCGACGTCGCGGAGGGCCTGCTCGTCGATGTCGTCGCCCGCGACGTTGACCACGATGTTCTCGGTGCCCTCGATGTAGACCTCGGGCTCGGAGACGCCGGTGGAGTTGACGCGGTTCTCGATGATCTGGCGGGCCTGCTCCATGGTCTCGGCAGTGGGGGGCTCGTCGCTCCCCTGCTGATACGCCGAGATCGTCATGGACAGGCCGCCTTGCAGGTCGAGACCGAGCTTCGGCGTGGGGAACTTCCATCCGGAGCCCGCCAACGCGGAAACCCACAGGATCACGAGCACCAGGAGCAGCCCCACGAAATACGGGGCGACTGGCAGGCGCTTGCGCTGGATCTTCTTCCGTGGGCGGTCAGCGCCCGTTACTGAAGCCAATGGTCGGTCTCTTCCTCAGAACTCGGATAGGGGCGGACACGCTAGCGCCCGCGCAGACGGTAGCGGGCGCCGATCACCCTTTCGGATGATCGGAGGGAGTGGGCTCGCACACGTACCCTCGGCGGGGCTCATTCTAGGACGGGTGCCTGAAAGGCGACGAAGCGCCTAGTACTCCTTGCGGTCGGGCTTTCCCGCGTGCTTGCCCTTGTCGTCGTCGCCGGTCGCCTCTTCGCTCTGGCGGAGCTTGTCGAGGTCCTCGTCGGAGAGGGTGGCCTCGGTTTCGGCGACGGTCGCGTCAGCGGACTCGTCTTCGACGGTCTCGGTGGTCTCGGCGGGGGTGACGACCTTGGCGATCGCCTGGCGGGCGAAGACGAGGAAGGTGTCGTCGCTGGCCTCGAGGGTGACGGACTCGTCGTCGGAGTCGACCACGGTGCCGTAGAGGCCGCCGATGGTCATGACGCGGGCACCGGGGGCGACCGTGTTCTGCATGTCCTGCTGTTCCTTCTGGCGCTTCCGCTGCGGGCGGATCATCACGAAGTACATGAGGGCGATGAAGCCCACGATCATGACCAGGAACATGATGTTCGAGCCGCCGGCGCTGTCCTGCGCGAGGACGTCGGATGCAAGCACGATGGTGCCTTTCGTAGTGGTAGTTCAGTGTCTCGGTGGGTGACGTGGCGGAAGTCTATCCCGGTGGGTGTGACGTCCGAGTCCCCCTATATAGGGCCAACCCTACGCGTCGCCTGATCCGAAGAGCCCTTCGGCGCTCGGGGGGTTGAGGCCCAGGTGGTGCCAGGCGGCGGCGGTGGCGACGCGGCCTCTGGGGGTGCGGGCGAGGAGCCCGGCGCGCACGAGGAACGGCTCGCAGACCTCTTCCACTGTGTCGGGCTGCTCCCCCACGGCCACGGCGATGGTCGAGAGGCCGACCGGCCCGCCGTTGAAGGTGCCGGTGAGCGCGCGCAGGACGGCGCGGTCGAGGCGGTCGAGCCCCAGCTCGTCGACGTCGTAGAGGGCGAGGGCGTCGGCGGCGACCTTGCTGGTGATGACGCCGTCGGCGCGGACCTGGGCGAAGTCGCGGACGCGGCGCAGGAGCCGGTTGGCGATGCGGGGCGTGCCGCGGCTCCTCCCGGCGATCTCGGCGGCCCCGGCCGGGTCGATGGCGACGTCGAGGATGCCGGCCGAGCGGGTGACGATCGCTTCGAGCTCGGCGCCCGAGTAGAACTCGAGCTGGCCGAGGAAGCCGAAGCGGTCGCGCAGCGGCCCGGTGAGGAGGCCGGCGCGGGTGGTGGCGCCGACGAGCGTGAACGGTTCGAGCTCGAGCGGGATGGCGGTGGCGCCGGGACCCTTGCCAACGATGACGTCGACGCGGAAGTCCTCCATGGCGGTGTAGAGGAGTTCCTCGGCGGGCCGGGCGATGCGGTGGATCTCGTCGATGAAGAGGACTTCGTTCGGGCCGAGGCTGGTGAGGATCGCGGCGAGGTCGCCGGAGCGCTCGATGGCGGGGCCGGAGGTCTGGCGCAGGCTGACGCCGAGTTCGGCGGCCACGATCATGGCGAGGGTGGTCTTGCCGAGGCCGGGCGGGCCCGAGAGCAGCAGGTGGTCGGGCGAGGCGCCGCGGCGCCGGGCGCCTTCGAGGAGGAGGCTGATCTGCTCGCGGACGCGGGTCTGGCCGATGACGTCGTCGAGTTTGCCGGGGCGGATCCCCTCTTCGACGAGGCGGTCGAGTTCGGTGGCCTCGGCGGCGGTGAGGGCCGCGTCCCACTGCTCAGAGCTGTACCCGGTGTCGTCGAAGTCGTCGGCTGCATGGTCGTCGGGCATGGGCTATCGCTTCCCGAGGAGTCGGATGGCCTGCTTGAGGAGGGTGGGCACGTCGGTGCCGTCCGCGCCTTCGGCGTCGAGCTGCTCGATGGCGGTCTCGGCCTCCTTCGCGGACCAGCCGAGGGCCTGGAGGCCCTGACTGACCTGGGTGCGCCAGCCGCCGGGGCGGCCCACGCCCTGTTTGGGGACGCCGCCGAGGTCGACGGGGCCCACCTTGTCGGCGAGGTCGAGGACGATGCGCTCGGCGCTCTTCTTGCCGACGCCCGGGATGCGCGAGAGGGTCGCGGTGTCGCCGGTGGCGATGGCGTGGCGGATGACTTCGGGGCGCAGCACTTCGATGGCGTCGCGGGCGATGCGCGGGCCGATCTTCTGGGCGTTCTGGAGCAGCTCGAAGAGGTCGCGTTCTTCGGCGGTGTTGAAGCCGTGCAAGGTGATCGAGTCTTCGCGGACGATCGTGGAGATCGCGAGCACGGACTGCGAGCCGACCTTGAGGTTGGCGAGGGTGTGGGCCCCGGCCTGCACCGCGTAGCCGACCCCGTTCGACGTCGACGACGGCGTAGGACTCCCCTACGGAGGCAATGGTTCCGGTGAGCTGGGCGATCATCGGCTGCTCTCTTTGTTCACGGCCGCCTGCTTGGTGACGGCGGCGCTGATGCGGGCTTTGACGCCGCCGCGCCACAGGTGGCAGATGGCGATGGCGAGGGCGTCGGCCGCGTCGGCGGGCTTGGGCGCTTCCTTCAGGCGGAGGATGCGGGTGACCATCGCGGTGACCTGTCGCTTGTCTGCGGTGCCGTTGCCGCATACCGCGGATTTGACCTCCGAGGGCGTGTAGGTCGCGGTGGGCAGTTCGAGGCGGGCGCCCGCGAGCAGCGCGATGCCGGAGGCCTGGGCGGTGCCGATGACACTGGCCACATTGTGCTGACTGAAGACCCGTTCGACTGCCACGGCCTCGGGCCGGTGCTCTTCCAGGAGCGCCCGGAGTCCGTTGTCGAGGGCGAGGAGCCGGTCGGCAAGGGGCGCATCGGGTTCGGTGCGGACGACCTCCACGGCGACCATGGTGCCCGGCGCGCCGGGACGGCCGTCGACGATGCCCACGCCGCATCGGGTCAGGCCCGGGTCGATCCCCATGACGCGCACGCGTTCCTCCTGTCGCTCGGTTTCGCGTCAGCTTATCCGGCCGGTCCGACGTTCGGCCCGAAGCACGTCGGGGGGTGCGCCGCGGCTGACGCACCGGTGTCGGAAATCGGTCCGGTGGCCTTGCCCATAAACCACTTGCCGGTCGGCTAGTAACGTGATTTCGTTGTAGGTGGCCGGACACGCCGCACTCGCCTCCCAACGGCGAACGAAGCGAGTCCCGCGTCCGGCGCCCCATGTCACCCTCCGCTTCGCGAACCTTTTGGTTGGAATCACTGTGTCTGCTGCTGCCTTCATGCCGCCCGTCGCCGCGACCGGACACTCGCGGAAGTTCATCGCCACGATGGTGTTCGTGCTCGGCGCGCTCTCGGCGACGGCGCCGATCGCCATCGACCTCTACCTCCCGGCCTTCCCCGCGATGGCCGACGCCCTCGGCTCCCCCGAGAGCCGCATCCAGCTCACCTTGACCTCGATGATGATCGGGATGGGGATCGGCCAGGCCTTCATCGGCCCGCTCTCCGACCGGATCGGACGGCGCAAGCCGCTGCTCATCGGCATGGCCGTGTTCACGCTGACCTCGCTGGTGTGCGCGATCGCGACCAGCGCGGACCTGCTCATCGCCATGCGGTTCGTCCAGGGCCTGAGCGGCGCGGCCGGGGTCGTCGTGGCCCGCGCGGTCATCCGCGACCACTTCGAGGGCGACGACATGACCCGTTTCACGTCGAAAATGATGTTCGTCACGATGCTCGCGCCGATGCTCGGCCCGATCGTCGGGGCGCAGCTCATCCGGTTCGGCCCGTGGCAGACCGTCTTCGTGTTCATGGCGGTGCTGTCGGTGCTGTCCACGTTCCTGGTGTGGAAGTTCCTGCCCGAGAGCCTCCCGGCGCAGGAGCGCCGGCCGATGGGCGGGCGCGAATTCGCCGCCTCGCTCGCGACGCTGGTGCGGGACGCGCACTTCATCGCGCCCACGCTCGTCGTCATCTTCAACTTCTCGATGCTGTTCACGTACGTCTCGACGTTCAGCTTCATCTCCCAGCAGGAGCTGGGGGCGTCGGCCGGGTTCTATTCGCTGCTCTTCGCCGTCGGCACGCTGGCGCTGCTCGCGGGCAACCAGGCGAACATGCTGATGATCGACCGCAGTGAGCCGCACCAGCGCATGATCGTCGGCATGGTGCTCTCGCTGGCCGGCGTCGCGGGGGTCGCCGGGGTGCAGTTCGCGGGCGTCGAGAACCTGTGGACGGTCCCCGCCGGCATCGTCTTGATGATGTTCGGCTCCGGCGTGGTCTTCCCGAACGCGGGCGCGGCCGCGATGTCCTCGCAGCCGCCGCAGGTCGCGGGCACCGCCTCGGCGTTCATGGGCTCGCTCCAGATGGGCGCGGGCGGCGCGATGCCGGCCCTGGCCACCATCGGCGGCGTGACCCTGGCGAACATGACCATGGGTCTGGCCGTCTACGCGGTCGCCACGGCGCTCGCGGTCGTGTGGACCATCGCGGTCTACCGCCGCGAACCGGTCGTGAGCGCGTAGTCCGCGCCGGGCCGGGTATCCGGCCCGCATGGAAACGTCGGTGACGATCCCGGTCGGCCCCGCCGCGCTGGACGGTGACCTGGTGGTCCCCGCCGGCGCACGGGCGGTGGTCCTGTTCGCCCACGGGTCCGGTTCGAGCCGCCGCAGTCCCCGCAATCGGTTCGTGGCCGAGCGGCTGCAGCAGGCCGGTCTCGGCACGCTCCTGTTCGACCTGCTCACGCCGATTGAGGCCGACGACCGCGCGAACGTGTTCGACGTCTTCATGCTCGCGGACCGCCTGGTCAAGGCCACCCAGTGGCTGCGCGGCGAATACGGGCACCTCGCCGTCGGGTACTTCGGGGCGAGCACCGGCGCGGCCGCCGCCCTCTGGGCCGCGGCGGCGCCGGAGATGCGGATCGGGGCGGTGGTCTCGCGCGGCGGCAGGCCGGACCTCGCCGGAGACCGGCTGCCTGAAGTGACCGCGCCGACGCTGCTCATCGTGGGCGGCGACGACGAGGTCGTGATCGGCCTCAACCGGCGTGCCGAACTGCGGCTCGGCGGTCCCCGTCAACTGGCGATCGTGCCCGGGGCGACCCATCTGTTCGAGGAGCCGGGCACCTTGGAGGTCGCGGCCGACCTGGCCCGCGACTGGTTCACCGAGTACCTCGCGCCGTGAGGTTCAAAGGCAGGGTTCAGAAGGCCGGGTCGTCCTGGCCGCTGTCGGCGGCCGCAAGGAGCGCCCGGACCTCGTCGTCAGTGGTCTGGGTGAAGTCCCGGTACCACTCGCCGACCGCGTTGAAGTGCTCCGGTTCGTTCAGGCAGATCATCGCGTCGACGAGCACGGCCAGCTCCCTGCAGGTCGAGGCCGGCGCGGTGGGCACGGCCACGACCACCCGTTCAGGGCCCAGTTCGCGCACGGCCCGCACCGCCGCGCGCATGGTCGTACCGGTGGCGAGGCCGTCGTCGACCATGAGGGCCGTCTTGCCGTCCAGGTCGAGCGGCGCCCGGTCGCCCCGATAAGCGATCTCGCGGCGCTCGAGTTCGACGGTCTCGCGCTCCGCAGCCAGGTCGAAACTCCCGTTGGAGATCCCGATGCCCTCCACGACCTGGTAGTTCATGACCACCGCACCGCCCGTGGCGATCGCGCCCATCGCCAGCTCCTGCTGACCCGGCACGCCGATCTTGCGGACGGTGAACACCTCCAAGGGCGCCTCGAGCGCCCGCGCCACCTCGAACGCCACCGGCACGCCGCCGCGCGCCAGCCCCAGGACGACCACGTCCTCGCGTCCCCGGTAGTCGCCCAGCAGCCGCGCCAGCTCTCGTCCGGCGTCGCGCCGGTCGGCGAACACCTGCTTCCCCATACTGCGGAGGTGCCCCCGGGCTCCGGGGTCAAACCCCTTCTGAACGTGCAAGCGGGCCCGGAGCGCGTGCTCCGGGCCCTCTTTTCGCCTGTGTCCTATTCCGCGTCGAGCTCCGCGAGCACCTCGTCGGAGATGTCGGCGTTGGTCCACACGTTCTGGACCTCGTCGGAGTCCTCGAGCGCGTCGACCACGCGGATGCACCTTGCGGGCGCCCTCGACGTCGACCTCGATGTGCGTGGAGGCCTGGAAGCCGGCCTCGGCCGAGTCGTAGTCGATCCCGGCGTCCTGCAGCGCGGTGCGCACCGCGATGAGGTCGGTCGGCTCGCACAGCACCTCGAAGCCGCCCTCGCCGAGGTCGTTGACCTCTTCGGCGCCGGCGTCGAGGACCGCCATGAGGATGTCGTCCTCGGTGAGCTTCTCGTCGGCCGAGACGATCACGGTCCCCTTGCGGGAGAACATGTAGCCGACCGAGCCGGCCTCGCCGAGCGATCCGCCGTTGCGCGTCAGCGCCACGCGCACCTCGGCCGCGGCGCGGTTGCGGTTGTCGGTCAGGCACTCGATGAGCACCGCGACGCCGCCCGGCGCATAGCCTTCGTACATGAGCGTCTCGTAGTCGACGCCGCCGCCGTCGAGACCGCCGCCGCGCTTGACGGCGCGGTCGATGTTGTCGTTGGGGACCGAGCTCTTCTTGGCCTTCTGGATCGCGTCGAAGAGCGTCGGGTTGCCCGTCGGGTCAGGACCACCAGTGCGCGCCGCGACCTCGATGTTCTTGATGAGCTTCGCGAAGATCTTGCCCCGCTTGGCGTCGATCGCGGCCTTCTTGTGCTTGGTCGTCGCCCACTTGGAGTGGCCACTCATTCCGGCGTTCCTCGTTCCTCTTACTCGACCGGTCCGGCGTTCGCGCTGCGGACCATATCCACGAAGTACTCGTGCACCCGCGCGTCAGGGGTCACCTCCGGGTGGAAGGAGGTGGCCAGGCAAGCGCCCGCACGTACGGCGACGATCCTACCGCCCGGCGCCCTGCCGGTATCGCCGACCGCTGTCCACCCGGCCAGCACCGCGACGCCGGCGCCGATCCGCTCGACCCAGGGGGCGCGGATGAACACCGCGTGGAACGGGCCGCCGTCCATCCCCTCGATGCCGATCTCGGTCTCGAAGGAGTCCACTTGGCGACCGAACGCGTTGCGGCGCACCGTCATCGGAATGGCGCCGAAGGACCGCTGGTCGGGCCGGCCGTCGAGCACCTCCTCGGCGAGCATGATCATCCCCGCGCAGGACCCGAACGCGGGCATGCCCTCGTCCAGGCGCTTCTTGACCGGGTCGAACAGGTCGAAGATCTCCAGGAGCTTGCTCATCGTGGTCGACTCGCCGCCGGGGATCACCAGGCCCTCCACCGCGTCGAGCTCCGAAGCGCGGCGCACGGGCACGGCCCGGGCTCCCGCGGCCTCGAGCGCGCGGCAGTGGTCGACCACGTCGCCTTGGAGGGCGAGCACGCCGATCGTGGGCACTGCGGTCATCAGAGAACTCCAAAATCTTGGGAATCAACGGGCGCAACAAGCGTAATTCCGGTTCGCTCCCGTGCCTACCTGCTCGATCGCCACTGTGACCGAAACCGGGCTGAACTCGGTCGGCGGGTGACGATCCGTTAAAGTCTGCGAGCGAACGTGACGCACCCCTTGATGCCCGGGAGTAAGAACAAGATGGCCAAGACCTCGAAGCGCAACCCGATGCCCCGCGCCGTCCGGGCCGGACGCAACACCATGTGGATCGAAGCGGCGATCGCCCTCGTCATCGGCGGCCTCATCGTGCTGCTGCACCACAAGGCGAAGGACTTCGTGCCGCCCGCCGCCGTGCACGACGTCTACCGCGCCGCGGTCGGCCTCGGCGCCCTCGCCCTGTTCCTGGTCCTCGCCATCGCCCTGATGCGCTTCCAGTGGCGCATCCTGTGGATCCTGATCCTGCTCGTCCAGGCCGCCGCGATCGTCGGCCTCGGCTGGCTGCTGTTCACCGGCGGGCTCTACTGGGCGCTGTGCATCGGCCTCGTCATCGTGCCGATTACGATCATGGGAACGCTTACCGAGCGCTTCGCCCGCCGCTGGTTCAACCACTAGGAGCGAGCGCCGGCGAGGCGACCCTGCCGCCACCGCTGAAAGGCCACATAATGCTTCCGCAACCGAACTTCGGCCGCGACAAGGGCCCGTAGAGCCCGAGAAGGACGCGAACGGCGAGGGCGCGATGCCCCGCAAGAAGCTCCGCCGGCTGCAGATCGCGATGTGGGTCCAGGTGGTCTTCGCCGTCCTCGCCGGCAACATCCTCGCCTTCTACGCGTTCTCGCTGCGCGCGCGCCATCTCCGAGGCCGACCTCCTCGCGATCTACGAGGAGCAACGCCGCCTGGCAAGGATCTCCGCCGAGGACGCGGCGCGCACAGGCCTACGAGCTGTACCAGAGCACGAACTTCCTGGTCTCGATCCTCGCGCATCGCCGGCCTCGCGGTCCTCGCCGCGATCGTCGCCGCGCTGTGCGCGATCCGCTTCAAGAGCCGCCTGAAGGCGGTGCGGTTGCTGGGCCGTCGGCGCCACCGCGATCCTCTTCGTCGTCGGCATGTTCATGTCGACGTTGTTCGTACTCTACGTGGGCCCGTGGGTGTTCGCCTCGGTGCTCTCCCTGTGGTGGCTCTTCGCGAGCGACATCCGGTACTGGCTCAGCGAAAGCCACCCGCAGACCGAGAAGGGCGACGCCGCGGAGGACTAGGCCTGTTCGGGTCGTGCGTCGCCCGCGCCGTGCTTCTGGATGTAGTCGATGAAGGCCGCGCGCGCCAACGGTTCGGCCGAGCCCCAGTCCCCCTTCGTGCCTTCGCGCCACATGCTGAGCAGGTCGTCGATCGCCACGCCGATCTCGGACACGTCCGGGTCCAGGTCTTCGGCTTCGAGTGCGGTCGGGGTGTGCCGGAACAGTTCGATGAAGAACCGCCAGTCGCGGCGCCCGCGCGCGAGGGCGAAGGCGCGGCGCTGGAGGTCCTCGGTCGGCTGCCGGTCGAGTTCGCTTGCGTTCATAGACCCAAGCCTATGCCGGGCCGCGAGTGTCGAAGCCCGATTAGTCGCGCTCGGGTCCATAGGATCGGCCACATGAACAAGCTCGCCGCCGGCGCCGCCACCATGGGCGCCGCCGCACTCGTCGCCATGAGTCCCGTTCCCGCCCAAGCACAGCCGATGCCGGTCGACCCCGGCATCGGCGGCAGCGCCGAGGGCCTCGTGTACGTGGAGGTCGAACGCGGCGAGGGGATCAAGAAGTCGCTCCTGCTGCTGTGCCCCGACGGTTCAGGGCACGACAAGGGTGTGGACGCATGCGCGGACCTGACGGCCGCCCAGGGCGACTTCACGGCGCTGGAAGCGGCCGACGGCATGTGCACCAAGGAGTACGACCCGGTGACCTTCCGGGCCCTCGGCTACTGGAACGGCGAGTTCGTCACGTTCGAGCACCGGTACGGGAACTACTGCACCGGCGTCAACGCGACCGGCGGCGCGATCTTCGACATCGGCAAACCCTGAGAGGATGCGAAGGGGCCCGGGCGTCACCGCCCGGGCCCCTTTCGATTGCGTGTCTTACCAGCCGCGCTTGGCCAGCTTCTGCTCCTCGGGGAGGGTGTCGACGTTGATGCCGACCATCGCCTCGCCCAGACCGCGCGAGACCTCGGCGATGATCTTCGGGTCGTCGTGGAAGGCGGTGGCCTTGACGATCGCCGCGGCGCGCTTGGCCGGGTCGCCGGACTTGAAGATGCCCGAGCCCACGAAGACGCCTTCGGCGCCCAGCTGCATCATCATGGCCGCGTCCGCCGGGGTGGCGATGCCGCCCGCGGTGAAGAGCACCACCGGGAGCTTGCCGAGCTTGGCGACCTCGGCGACGAGCTCGTACGGCGCGCGCAGTTCCTTTGCGGCGGCGTACAGCTCGGTCGAGTCGAGCGTCGAGAGGCGGCCGATGTCCTGGCGGATCTGTCGCATGTGGCGGGTGGCCTCGACGACGTTGCCGGTGCCGGCCTCGCCCTTGGAGCGGATCATGGCCGCGCCCTCGCCGATGCGGCGCAGGGCCTCGCCGAGGTTGGTCGCGCCGCACACGAACGGCACGTTGTACTGCCACTTGTCGATGTGGTTGGCCTCGTCGGCCGGGGTGAGGACCTCGGACTCGTCCACGTAGTCGACGCCGAGCGACTCCAGGACCGGCCGCCTCCACGAAGTGGCCGATGCGGGCCTTGGCCATCACGGGGATCGAGACGGCCTCGATGATGCCGTCGATCATGTCGGGGTCGGACATGCGCGAGACGCCGCCCTCGGCGCGGATGTCGGCGGGGACGCGTTCGAGCGCCATGACCGCGACGGCCCCGGCGTCCTCGGCGATCCGGGCCTGCTCGGGCATTGACGACGTCCATGATGACGCCGCCTTTCAGCATGTCGGCCATACCGCGCTTGACGCGGGCGGTCCCGATCTCGGCCTCGGTCTTCTGGGTCTCTGACACGGTCACCGGCTCCATCTGAGGTAGGTTCGTCGCGGTATCTGGGCAGATTCATGGCTCGCGAGCTTCGCCAAGAGAGGTGGGATCTGACCTGCACGATTCTACGCCGCGACCCGCCTCACAAGCCCCTTGATACAAACCGGTCACATGGGCCCGGACCTACTGCTCCGGGATCCTCGATGTCCCAGTACTCGGGGCGGGGCAGGCGGCGGTGCAGGCGCAGCACGACCGCCATCGGGAGGGAGCGGGAGGCGACCGCGTCGCGCACGAAGTCGGAGTGGATCTGCCGGGCCAGGGCGACGCGCCGGTTGGCGGCGTCGAGGTCGTCGCTCCAGATCGGGTTCTCGGCGAGTTCGCGCAGGGCGCGGGTGAGGTCGTTCTCGGCGTATTCGCGCAGTTCGCGCTGGCGCTGGGTGTCGGCGGGGACGGCGACGACGGAGAGGGCGAGGGCCACGACCTCTTCGAAGCCGGGGTTGCCGACGAATTTGAGGACGGTCTCGGCGCGGTCGTCGAGTTTGGCGAGGAGGGCGCCTTCGGCGGCGTGGGCACGGCGGTGCAGGCGTTCGACCCGGGTGACCGTCCACGTCGCGTAGGCGCCGACGACGGCCACGATCGTCACGAGCACAGCCAACCACCACATCGGGCTTATCGTACGGGCATCCGGCTACGGCCGGTGGTCCGGGCAAGCGTCCGCAGCCGGTGTCCGGCTGCGGGCGCTCATGCGGGTTCGGGTGCCGCTACATCTCCCCTCCCGAGGTCTCGCGGGTGCCGCGGACCTGCCATGCGGCCATGAGGCCGAGGAGGAAGGCGAGGGCGCCGACGATGATGTTGTTCCAGATGATGCTCGTGCCCGGATCGGTGATGAGGACCCAGGGCGCGACTGCCAGCCAGATGCCGACGGCACACAATGCCCAGCTCATGCCGTACATGCGCTCAGGGGCCACGGTGAATCCGAGTGCGAGCAGCCCGATGGCGGTGCCGACGATCATGTTGTGCGTGGCGAAATCCGCCTGCGTGGCCGAGAAACCGACCACCCAGGGAGAGATGATGCAGTACAGACCGACGAGGAACACTGGCGCGTCGATCATCGCCACGTCCCGCCGGCCGAGCATCTTGTCGTATCGGGCCCGCATCTCGTGAACGTCCGGGTGTGCGGTCATCGCTTCACCCTTGTGAGAGATATCGGCCATCCAACTGCCCTCCGTGGGGTCCGCGCGCGTGCGGCTGCACGGGATTACGCGGACCGTTCGTCCTCATTATGGACCCTGTGAGCACTCTGAGTAAAGGGTCGCTCACGTTTCTTGCAAGGTTCAGCGGCGTTCGGTGCCCGCTTCGATGGCGGCGCGGTAGACCTCGATGAGGCGGGAGGCGACCTCGGGCCAGTCGTAGCGCTTGACCCATTCGTTCGCGCGGTCGACATAGGTCGTAGCGCAGGGTTTGGTCGTCGAGGAGGCGACCGGCCTTGGCGGCCAGATCGATTGCGTCGCCCACGGCGAAGAGCTCCCCCGCGGCGCCGTCGTCCAGGACCGAGCGGAACGCCTCGATGTCACTCGCGAGGACGCAGGTCCCCGCGGCCATGGCCTCGGTGAGAACCATGCCGAAAGATTCTCCGCCGGTATTGGGGGCGACGTAGAGGTCGACGCCGGCGAGCATGGAGGCCTTCTGCTCGTCGTCGACGGCGCCGAGGAAGCGGATGCGGCGAGGCGATGTCGGGGTCGAGTCCGGCCACGGCCGCTTCGGGGTCGCCGCGGCCGACGACGAGGAGGTGCAGGTCAGGCCGGTCGGCGGCGAGTCGCGTGAAGGCCTCGCGGAGGATCGGGAAGCCCTTTCGGGACTCGGTGTACCGGCCCATGAAGCCGATGGTGGGCCCGTCGGGCTTGTCGGCGAGCGGGGCGGCCTTGCGATAGAAGGCGACGGGCACGCCGTTGGGGATCTCGACGGCGCCGCCGCCGAGGTGCTCGACCTGGACCTTCCGGGCGTAGGCGCTCACGGCGATGCGCGCCGAGAGGCTCTCGAGGACGAGCTGGGCCATGTGCTTGCCGGCGGCGAGCATCCGCGAGCGGGTCATCGCGGTGTGGAAGGTGGCGACGACCGGGCAGCGGGCGTTGAGCACCGCCAGGCACGAGAGGCTCGGCGTGAGCGGTTCGTGCACGTGGATGACGTCGAAGTCGCCTTCCGCGCACCATTTGCGCACGCGCGCGGCCGAGCGCGGGCCGAAGGCGAGGCGCGCGATCGACCCGTTGTAGGGCACGGCGACGGCCTTGCCGCCGGGGACCACGAAGTCCGGCAGGCCCTTGGTCTCAGTGGCGGGGGCGAGGACCGACACGTCGTGTCCGGCGTCGATGAGGGTCTCGGCGAGGTCGCGGATGTGGAACTGGACGCCGCCGGGCACGTCGAAGGAGTACGGGCTGACGATCCCGATCCGCAGGTCCCCCATGTCAGGACGTGCTTTCCCGCGGCGCGTCGAAGTCGGCGGACCAGAAGCGCTGCATCATGTGCCAGTCGGCGGGGTGGGCGCGGATGCCCTCCTCGAAGGCCTCGGCCATGCGCTGCGTCGTGGACGCGACGCGTTCCCTCAGGGAACCGGTGCCGGTGTCCACGGGACCGGTGATGTGGCAGACGGCGCGGTCGGCCTCGTAGTGGATCGCGGCGGTGAACAGCTCCACGCGGTTGCGGATGGCGAGCAGGGCCGGGCCGGTGGGGAACGTGGTGGCCTCGCCGAAGAACTTGACCTCGGTGCCGCCGCGGCCGAGGTCGCGGTCGGCGACCAGGGCGATCACGTGCCCGGCGTCGAGCGCCTCGCCGAGGGCCGCCTGCGGATTGCGCTCGCCCCCGGAGGTCGGGATGATGTTCATGCCGAGGGCCTCGCGGTATTCGAGGAAGCGGCGGTAGACCCCTTCGGGTTTCAAGCGCTCGGCGACGGTGGTGAGCCGGTCCTTCGCGACGGCCCCGACCCAGGCGCCGGCGTAGTCCCAGTTCCCGCAGTGCGGCAGGGCCACAATGGAACCCAGGCCCTGGCGGGCGCGTTCGTGCACCGGCTCGTAGCCGTTCATCTCGAACTTGCGCTCGAGGTCGGCGGTGCTCAGCGACGGCAGCCGGAACGCCTCGAGCCAGTAGCGGGCGTACGAGCGCATCGCCTGCCGCATCAGGGCCTCGCTCGGTTCCCCGTCGACGACGCGGGCGAGGTTCTTGCGCAGCTGGCGCACCCCGCGGCCGTCCTTCTTCACGGCCCGGTCGGCGAAGCGGTCGGCCAGGGCGCCGGCGGCGCGTTCGGGCAGCAGCCGCACGCCGCGCCAGGCGGCCAGGTAGGCCAGCTCGGTCAGGCGCTCAGGCATCGACGCGCTCCTCGCTCGCGGCGAGCACCGCGTGGGCGCGCGCGAGGCGCTGGAGCACGGTGATCGAGACGAGCACCGCGAGCAGGCCCATCCCGAACTCCAGCGCCCAGGGGACGCCCAGGCCTTCGAGGAGGACCGCGACGGCGGCGATGATGAGCCGTTCGGGGCGCTCGGCGATGCCCACATTGATCTCGGCGCCGAGGGATTCGGCGCGGGCCTTGACGTACGAGACCATCTGCGAGGTGATGAGCACCCACAGCGCCAGCGCGCAGCCGAGGCCGCGTCCTTCGGCGAGGAGCCAGTAGGCGAGTCCGGCGAAGATCGCGCCGTCCGCGAGCCGGTCGCAAGTGGAGTCGAGGAGTGCGCCGAAGCGGCTGGTGGTGCCCTTGACGCGTGCGATCGCGCCGTCGAGCATGTCGGTGAGGACGGACAGTGCGACCACGACGAGGCCGGCGAGCAGGTGGCCTTGCGCGAGCAGCAGTATCGAGGCGCCGACGACGACGGCGGTCCCGGTCACGGTGACGGCGTTGGCGGACACGCCGACGCTGATGAGGACCTTCGCGGCGGCGTCGACGTAACGGCGTACGCCCGCTCGCCCGGAGGTCCGAAGGAACTTCGCCATGGTCTCCTGTTTTCTCGGCGTCGCCCAAGTGGGTGTTCGGGCGAATGGGTGCGGCGCTCGACCCCGGAGCGGGCCGGAGAGGAGTACTTCCTTGACTCTAACGGTGCCCGGCCGGTCACACCCGCTCCCATGCGGCCGCCAGATCGGTGCGGGTGTCGGCCAGGAGCTGCGGGAGGGTCTTGGTGCGCCCGATGATCGGCATGAAGTTCGCGTCGCCGCCCCAGCGCGGCACGATGTGCTCGTGCAGGTGGCCGGCGATCCCGGCCCCGGCGACCTGGCCCTGGTTCATGCCGATGTTGAATCCGTGCGCGCCCATGACCGCGCGCAGGACGGTCATGGCGTGCTGCGTGAGCGCGCCCATCTCCGCGATCTCGTCGGCGTCGAGGTCGGTGTAGTCGGGGACGTGCCGGAAGGGCACGACCATGAGGTGGCCGTTGTTGTACGGGTACTTGTTCATGACCACGTACATGGTGGCGCCGCGGGCGACGACGTTGCCGTCGGCGTCGTCCAGCTTCGGGATCTCGCAGAACGGGCACCCCTCGATGTCGGCGTCGTCGCCGGTGGGCTTCCCCTCGCCTTGGATGTAGGACATGCGGTGCGGCGTCCACAGCCGCTCGTACCCGTCGGGGACGCCGACGCCTTCGCCTTCGCGCTCTTCCACGGGACGATAGTAGGCCACGGGGATGCGAGCTGGAAACCCGACGAAAACACCGTGACACGCCGTGTCGGTTAAGCTCCGGACGTGACGTTGCCCCAGCTGTATCTCGTAGTGCTGATCGGCTGCGTCACCGTGCTCGTCTCCATCGCCGCGATCCGCGCCACCCACCGGCTCGGGCTCCCGGCGCTGCTGGTGTTCCTGGCGGCGGGGATGGTCCTCGGGGAGGACGGCGTGGGCATCCAGTTCGAGGACTTCGAACTCGCGCAGGTGCTCGGCACGTTCGCTCTGGCGCTCATCCTCATCGAGGGCGGGCTGTCGACCCGGTGGCGCGCGATCTCGGGGCAGCTGGCCCCGGCCTCGATGCTCGCGACGCTCGGTGTGGGCGTCTCGGTGACGGTGACGGCGCTGGGGGCGCACTTCCTGCTCGGGCTCGGGTGGCAGACGTCCCTGGTGATGGGCGCGGTCCTCGCGTCCACCGATGCGGCGGCCGTGTTCTCGGAGCTGCGCGGCCTCGGGCTGCCGAAGAAGCTCAGCGGCACCCTGGAGGCCGAGTCGGGCTTCAACGACGCCCCGGCCGTGATCCTGGTGCTCGCGTTCGCCGCGGCCGACGGCCTCCCGAGCACATTGGAGCTCCTCGGGAACCTGGTGTGGGAGTTGACGGTGGGCTCGCTCATCGGCCTGGCGGTCGGTTTCGGCGGGGCGTGGCTGCTGCGGCGGCTCGCGCTGCCGGTGTCGGGGCTCTACCCGCTGGCGGTCTTCAGCCTGGGCATGGCCGCCTTCGCCGCGGCCGGAACGCTCCACGCCTCGGGCTTCATCGCGGCGTACCTGGCGGCGCTGGTCCTGGGCAATTCGCGGCTCCCCCACCGGGCCGCGACGCAGTCGTTCGCGACGGGTCTGGGCTGGGTGGCGCAGCTGGGCATGTTCGTCATGCTCGGGCTCCTGGCCGACCCCCAGAACCTGCTGAGCGCCCTGGTGCCGGCCCTGATCCTGGGCGCGGTCCTGACGCTGGTGGCCCGCCCGCTGTCGGTGTGGCTGTGCCTGATCCCGTTCCGCTTCTCGCGCAAGGAGAAGACCCTGCTCTCGTGGGCGGGCCTGCGAGGCGCGGTCCCCATTGTCCTGGCGACGATCCCGCGCTCGGAGAACCTGCCGGGCGCGCAGTCGCTGTGGGACCTCGTGTTCATCCTGGTGGTGGTGTTCACGCTGCTGCAGGGCCCGACGCTTCCCTGGGTGGCGAAGCGGCTCGGTCTGGCCCAGAGCGAAGCGGTGCAGGAGGTCGACATCGAGACCGCGCCGCTCGACGCGGTCGACGGCGAGGTCCTCACGATCACGATCCCGAAGAAGTCGGGCCTGGCCGGTCTGCGCATCTTCGAACTGCGCCTGCCCGAGGGCAGCGCCATCGCCGGAGTGGTGCGGGGCGACCACCTCTTCGTCCCCGCGAAGGCGGACCGGCTCCGCTCGGACGACCAGCTCATAGTGGTCACCACCCCCACCCTGAGAGAGGCCACCGAACAGCGCCTCACAGCCCTGGCCAGGGCCGGAAGGCTCGCCCGCTGGCTCGGAGAAACCGGCAAAGACTGATATCTTTTATATAGAGGACCTACATCTTCTATATGAAGGAGTGCCCATGACCGTTACTTCACTCGACATCGACGACTCAGCTCTCCAGAAAGTGCTTCGGCTCTCGGGCCTTCACACCAAGAAGGATGCGGTGAACCTCGCACTTCGTGAGTACGCCGAGCGACACGAACGGATCGCGGCCTACGACCACTTCTTCGAGCTCGCTCAGGACTGGGACTATGAGTCCTGGCGAGCCCGTCACGAACGCGAGAAGGAGGGCCTGGAGTGATCCGGTACCTGATCGACAGTTCAGCGCTCTGGCGGATCTCCCGCGACTTGAAGACGCACCAGGCGTGGGAGTCCGCTGTCGCCGGCCAAGCGATCGGCTCCTGTCACCCGCAGCGCATCGAGTTTCGGCGCTCAGCGCGGAATCTTGCCGAGTTCGATCGCATGACCGGGATGTTCGAGGTGCTATACCCCGACGTGCCCGTCCACAAGTCGTGCGCCCGATGGGTCGAAGGCACCCAGTACCGCTTGGCCGCCAAGGGGTTCCATCAGGGCCTGTCACCAGTCGATCTCACCGTCGCCGCAGCCGCGGTCCACCATGACCTCATCGTCCTCCATGACGACAACGACTTCCGGACCATCGCAGAGGTCGCGAGCGAGCTGCGGCATCGCAACGTCAACGACTTCCCTCAGTCCTGAGCCAACCCAGGTCGCAGGGAACCTTCCAAGAGCGGTCGCCGAGCCTCACGTTCATTTCGAGACTGGCACCGAGGGCGGTGGCGTACTCAGCGATGTTTTCGAGGCCTGAGATTCCGTCGGACTCGATCTTCGCCACTCGTTCTGGCGTGGTGCCGAGCTTTTCCGCTACTTCGTCCTCGGTCAAGAACGCCATCTCGCGAATCTCGGTCAGGTAATCACCGCGCATGTATGCCATCAGGTGATTATCACCCAAAACAGCCGCGGGCCTTGGGAACCGGCTTCGCCAGTTCCCAAGGCCCGTCGTGGCGTTCTAGGCCTCTTCGGTTGCGGCCGAGGGGCCTTCGTTCACCCGGGACGCGACGAACTCGGCGACATGGGCGATGGCCTCGTCGGCCGGGACGCCGTTGCGCTGGGAGCCGTCGCGGTAGCGGAAGGAGACGGTGCCCGCGTTCTGGTCGTCGTCGCCGGCGATCACCATGAACGGGATCTTCTGCAGTTGGGCGTTGCG
This sequence comes from uncultured Actinomycetota bacterium, assembly GCA_963740955.1. GTDB lineage: Bacteria > Actinomycetota > Actinomycetes > Mycobacteriales > Micromonosporaceae > Glycomyces. Next base: position 231,965 of record CAVUGC010000016.1, on the reverse strand, counting down.
GACCTTCTTCTGCATGCGGTCGTCCGAGTGGTCGACCTCGCCGCGGATGCCCGCCGCGCGGAGCTTTCCGAAGAACGCCTCGAGGTAGTCGGCGTTCTCGTCGCGGACGGGGATGCCGATGGCCTGCACCGGGGCCAGCCACGCCGGGAACGCGCCCGCGTAGTGCTCGGTGAGCACGCCGAAGAAGCGCTCGATCGAGCCGAACAGGGCGCGGTGGATCATGACCGGCTGCTTGCGGGTGCCGTCGGCCGCGGAGTACTCCAGGCCGAAGCGCGCGGGCTGGTTGAAGTCGAGCTGGATGGTCGACATCTGCCAGGTCCGGCCGATGGCGTCCTTGGCCTGTACGGAGATCTTGGGTCCGTAGAAGGCCGCGCCGCCCGGGTCCGGCACCAGGTCGAGCCCGGACTCCTCCGCCACCTGGCGCAAAGTCGCGGTCGCCGACTCCCACAGGGCGTCGTCGCCGATGAACTTCGGCGAGTCGTCCTTGGTGGACAGCTCCAGGTAGAAGTCGTTGAGCCCGTAGTCGCGCAGCAGCTGCAGCACGAACTCGAGCAGGCTCTTGATCTCGCCCGGGGCCTGCTCCTGGGTGCAGTAGATGTGCGCGTCGTCCATGGTCAGGCCGCGGACGCGGGTGAGGCCGTGGACCACACCGGACTTCTCGTACCGGTACACCGCCCCGAACTCCGACAGGCGCAGCGGCAGCTCCCGGTAGGAGCGCCCCCGCGACTTGAAGATCAGGTTGTGCATCGGGCAGTTCATGGCCTTGAGGTAGTAGTTCGCGCCCTCGAGCTCCATCGGCGGGAACATGGTGTCCGCGTAGTACGGCAGGTGCCCCGAGGTGTGGAACAGGTGTTCCTTGGTGATGTGCGGGGTGTTGACCAGCTCGTATCCGGCTTCCTGCTGCTTCTGGCGCAGGTAGGACTCCATCTCGTACCGGATGATCCCGCCCTTGGGGTGGAACACCGGGAGGCCCGAGCCGAGCTCGTCGGGGAAGGAGAACAGGTCGAGCTGCTGCCCGAGCTTGCGGTGGTCGCGCTTCTCGGCCTCGGCCAGGCGCGCGAGGTAGTCCTTCTGGTCCTGCACGGTCGGCCAGGCGGTGCCGTAGATGCGCTGGAGCTGCGGGTTCTTCTCCGAGCCCATCCAGTACGCGGCGGCCGAGCGCATGAGCTTCACGGCCCCGATGAGCTTGGTCGACGGGAGGTGCGGGCCCCGGCAGAGGTCGCCCCAGACGCGTGCGCCGGTGCGGTCGTGGTTGTCGTACGCGGTGAGCTCGCCGCCGCCGACCTCCATGATCTCGTCCGCGTCGGTGCCCTCGCCCTTGGTCTCGATGAGCTCGAGCTTGTACGGCTCGTTCGCGAGCTCGGCGCGGGCCTCGTCGAGGGAGGCGAACTTGCGGCGGTGGAAGGTCTGCCCCTGCTTGATGATCTGGAGCATCCGCTTCTCGACGGCCTTGAGGTCGTCGGGCACGAACGGCTCGGCGACGTCGAAGTCGTAGTAGAACCCGTCGGTGATCGGCGGGCCGATGCCGAGCTTGGCCTCGTGCAGCTCCTGCACCGCCTGCGCCATGACGTGCGCGGCGGAGTGGCGCATGACGTTGAGCCCGTCCGGGCTGCTCAGCGGCACGGGCTCGACCTTGGTGTCGGTCCCGGGCGCCCAGGCGAGGTCGCGCAGCTGCCCGTCGGCGTCGCGCACGACGACGATCGCGTTCGGTCCGTTCGCGGGGAGGCCGGCCTCGGCCACCGCGTCAGCGCACGTGGTGCCAGCAGTGACCCACAGCGGTTCGATGACGGCTGGGCTGCTGTTGTTCGGCGCTGCGGATGCCACGGTGCTCCTCGTTCGGTACTGGTCTCGGAATTTCCGATATCGAATGGTCGGGTCCATGGTAGTGGCCGCGGCGCTGTGGACTCCATCGCATTAGGGCGCGCCAGGGCGCGTCGGAGAAAACTTCGGATCCGGACTTGACCTTGGTCCCGGCACCAAGGTTTACGGTCGTTCCATGACCGCAGCAACCGTCACCCTGACCGTCGGGAAGCTCGCCGAGGAGATCGGCGTCTCCAGCGACGCCATCCGCCACTGGGAGCGCGAGGGCCTGTTCCCCGCTCCCGAGCGCAGCCCCGCCGGCTACCGCCGGTACGGGACGGAGGCGCTGGACCGGGCCCGGTTCATCCGCGACTGCCAGCGCGCCGGGCTGCGCCTGGCCGACATCGCGGACCTGCTCGCGGTGCGCGACACGGGATCGTGCCCGTGCGAGCCGGCCGGGCAGCACCTGGAGCGGCGGATCGGCGAGATCAGCGCCGAGATCGTCCGCTTGGAGGGCCTGCGGGGCCAATTGACGGACATGCTGCGGGCGGTAAACGCGGGCACCTGCGACCCGCCGCTGCCCGAGAACTGGTGCCCGCCCGGGCCGGCGATGGCGAACCCTGAATTCCCCCAACGCGTTTCCCGAGGAGGTGAATGCGAATGAACACGAACGAGGAGTGCTGCACCTGCTGCAACGACACCGCGTGCGATTGCGGCGGCCAGGCCTGCTGCCACGGCTGCTGCGAGAAGTAAGGGCCCGCGAATCGCGTCTGCCGCCGTCCCGGTCGGGACGGCGGCAGACGCGTTTGGGCGGGTCTTCGCAAGTCGGGCGCCGATTGGCGCCCACGGCGCAACGGTGCCCGGGCGGGTCCGACAGTTCGGGCGGCCAATGGGCCGTCCAGCGGCCGGAGGGCCGGTCACTTCGCGGTGAGGACGATCTTGCCGAAGTGGCCTCCGGCGCCGATGAGCCGGTGGGCTTCGGCGGCTTCGGCCAGCGGGATGCGGTTGGTGATGACCGGTTCGATGTCGCCGGCGTCGAGGGCGGGCCAGATCTGGTCGAAGACCTCGGCCAGGATCTGGCGGCGCTGGTCGAGCGGGCGGGCGCGGAGGGTGGTGCCGGTGATGGTGGCGCGCTTGGCGAGCAGCCCGCCGAGGTGTATCTGCGCGGCGGTGCCCTGCTGGAGGCCGATGATCGCGAGGCGCCCGTCCTGGGCGAGCGCCTTGAGGTTCGGCTCGAAGTAGGCCGCGCCGATGACGTCGAGGATGGCGTCGGCGCCGCCCGCTTCCATTGCCAGCGCGGCGAAGTCCTCGTTGCGGTAGTCGATGACGCGGTCGGCGCCGAGGGCCTGGAGCTTCTTGGTCCATTCGCCGCGGGCGGTCGTCCAGGTCTCGGCTCCGGCGAGTTTCTTGGCGAATTGGATCGCGAAGGTGCCGATGCCGCCGGCGCCGCCGTGGACGAGGACGCGGCGCTTGCGGGCGGCGTCCTCGCGGAGCAGGTATCCGAGGTTGGAGTAGACCGTGGCGGCGGCTTCGGGGAGGCCTGCGGCGTCGACGAGGTCGACGTTCTCGGGCTTGGGCAGCACGAGTCCGGCGTCGACGGCGACGTATTGGGCGTAGCCGCCGCCGGGGAGGAGGGCGCAGACTTCGGCGCCGAGGAAGGTGGCGTTGTCGTCGCTGCCGACGTTGACGATGGTGCCGGAGACCTCGAGTCCGGGCCAGGCGGGGGCGCCGGGCGGGCTCGGGTAGTGGCCGGCGACTTGGAGGAGGTCGGCGCGGTTGACACCGGCGGCGGCGACCTCGATGAGGACTTCATCGGGGCCAAGCGCGGGTTCGGGCACCTGGGCGGCGGTGAGGCGGCCGTCGGCGACGGTCATGGCAAGCATCCCCGCATAGTATGACTGCGGCTCGAGGCCGTGGCGTCATACCCGTCAGTACGTCACGTTAATCCCATATGGATTCGCGATATCTATTGTGCTGCAACGAATCACGGATTCTCGCTCGAGTGTCCAGGGAAGAGGTGCGCTTCGGGGTTGATGGCGACCGCGGCGTTGTTGACGGCGGTGGCGGCCTCGCCGAAGCCGGTGGCGATGAGTTTGACCTTGCCGGGGTAGGCGGCGATGTCCCCTGCGGCGTAGACGCGCGGCAGGTTGGTGGCCATGGTCGAGTCCACGCTGATGGTGCGGTGGTCCAGTTCCAGGCCCCATTCGGCGAGGGGCCCGAGGTCGGCGGTGAAGCCGAGGGCGGCCACGATGGCGTCCGCCGGGAGCGTCTGGGCCCCTTCGTCTTTCACGTCGATGTCGACGCCGCTCACGAACTCGGTGCCGTGGATCGCGGTGACCTGGGCGTTCACGATGACGGGCACGCCGAGGCCGCGCACCCGTTCCACACTGGCCTGGTGGGCGCGGAACTTCTCGCGGCGGTGCACGATCGTGGTGCTGCGGGCGATCCCGTGGAGGGCGAGGGCCCAGTCGAACGCGGAGTCGCCGCCGCCCACGATCACCACGTCCTGGCCGGCGTGGGCGGCGAGCTCGGGGACGAAGTAGACGATGCCCGCGCCGTGGAAGTCGTCGGCGGCCGGGAGCGGCCGGGGCGAGAAGCTGCCGAGGCCGCCCGTGATGAGCACGGCCTCGGTCTCGATGCGGGTGCCGTCGGCGAGTTCGAGGGCGGGCTTGTCGTCGCGGTGCTCGAGCTTCACGGCCTGGCGGTCGAGGAGGTAGACGGGTTCGAACGGGGCGGCCTGGCGCAGGAGGTTCTGCACGAGGTCGCGGCCCTTGATCTCGGGGAAGCCCGCGACGTCGAAGATCTGCTTCTCGGGGTACATGGCCGTGATCTGGCCGCCCGCTTCGGGAAGCGCGTCGAGGACGGCGGTCTTCAGGCCCCGGAAACCGGCGTAGTACGCGGCGAAGAGCCCGGTGGGACCGGCGCCGACGATCGCGAGGTCGACGGTGAGGACTGGCATGGGCGTTCCCCGTCATTGGCGTTGCGGCTGGGAATGTTCAGGACATCCTAGCGATCGCAGGGCCCCGGTGGGGCTCCGCGGAGTGCCGTCTCCGCGGAGCCCTTCAGGGGTGTGTTCGGGTCAGGCGCTGCGGAAGGGGCCGGTGACCTCGAAGGTCATGCCGCCCGAGCTGGAGCCGGAGGTGCCGCGCTGGGAGGAGAAGTAGAGGCGGTTCCCGGCCGGGTTCAGGGCCGGGCCGGTGATCTCGGAGGAGCCGTGGCCGGACAGTCGCAGGAACGGGGCCACGACGTCGTCGGGGGTGATGATGCAGATCTCCAGGTTGCCGCCGTCCTCGGCGACGAAGAGGTCGCCGCTGGCGGGGCTGCCGGTGATGTTGTCGACGCCGGTGAGCGGCGGGTTCGAGGTCAGGTTGTCGTCGTACGCGAGGGCGATGGTGTTCGCGACGGTGTCGTAGGCCCAGACCCGGTTGTCGCCCTTGGTGGTGAAGAAGCAGACGCCGTTGGCGTAGTGGCAGCCTTCGCCGCCGTTGAAGCGCTTGGTGTTCGCGACCTGGTTGCGGGTGGCGGTGGGCGAGCCGTCGGGGTCGGGCACGGTCGCCCAGGCGAGGGTCCCGCCGGTCTCGGTGAGGACCTGGAGCTGGCCTGAGGCGAGGTTCCCCCAGGTGCTGGGCACGAAGCGGTAGAAGGCGCCGTCGGAGACGTCCTCGGTCAGGTAGATGACCTCGAGGTCGGGGTCGCAGGCGGCCGCTTCGTGCTTGAAGCGGCCCATGGCGGGGCGCTGGCTCGCCGTGGCCTCGCCGAAGGGGTCGGTCTCGTAGACGTAGCCGAGGTCGACCTCTTCGCAGGAGAGCCAGGTGTTCCAGGGGGTCGCGCCGCCGGCGCAGTTGGTGCGGGTGCCGTTGAGGATGCGGTAGGCGTCGACCACGTCGCCCGCGGCGTCGAAGCGCAGCGCGCCGGCGCCGCCGCCGGTGGAGAGCTCGGCGTTGGACACGTAGATCCAGCCGTTCCCGTCGGCGAAGCAGGCGCCGCCGTCGGGGGCGCCGTGCCAGGTGTAGGAGGTGCCGGAGACGGTCTGGGAGGAGCGGGCGACCACGCGGGAGGTGAAGCCCTGCGGGAGCATCACGCCGTTGGCGTCGGCGGACTGGAGGGCGCCGTAGGGGCCGGGGCCGGTCTGGGCGGGGTCGGCGAAGGAGGGGCGGGTCATGGTGAAGCCGAAGGCGACGGATCCGGTGCCGACGACGGCGGCGCGGAAGAGGTTGCGGCGGTCCATATATTGCTCCCTTGGCAGTGGAGAGAGATGGTTTTTCCGCAGCTCAGCCTAGGAGAGGGTCGGCCAACACCATGACAATTGCGAGCGTCCTTCACGTGATGGCTTCGTGGCCGCGAGACGAACGGGCGCACCCGTACGACCGCCCGACCGGGCCTCGGCGGCAGAGGCGGACACTAGACTTGGCCGCGCACACTGGACAGGAAGGCGGACCATGCCCGCAGCGACACCGAGGACCGCTCACGACAGGACCGCCCTGATCACCGGCATCACCGGCCAGGACGGCTCGTACCTGACCGAGCTGCTGCTCGCGAAGGGCTATGCGGTCCACGGGATCGTCAGGCACGCGTCGTCGCTCATCGCGAACACCTCCCGTCTCGACGCGGTCTACCAGGACCCGCACGAGTCGGAGCGGAAGCTCTTCCTGCACAAGGGCGACGTCACCGACGCCGGGATGCTGGTCAACCTCATCCGCGACATCCGGCCCGACGAGATCTACAACCTCGCGGCGCAGAGCCACGTGCGCGTCAGCTTCGACCTGCCCGAGTACACCGCGAACGTGACCGCGCTCGGCGCGATCCGGCTCCTGGAGGCGGTGCGCGCCAGCAGGATCGACACCCGTATCTACCAGGCGTCCACTTCGGAGATGTTCGGCACGGCCGCGCCGCCGCAGAACGAGACCACGCCGTTCCATCCCCGCAGCCCGTACGGGGTCGCGAAGGTCTACGCGCACTGGGCGACGGTGAACTACCGGGAGTCGTACGGGATGTTCGCGGTCAGCGGGATCTCCTTCAACCACGAGAGCCCGCGCCGGGGCGAGACGTTCGTGACCCGCAAGATCACCCGGGCCGTCGCCCGCATCGCTGCCGGCCTGGAGAAGCGCGTGTACCTGGGCAACCTCGACGCGGTGCGCGACTGGGGCTACGCGCCCGAGTACGTGGAGGCGATGTGGCGGATGCTGCAGCACGACGAGCCGGTCGACTACGTGATCGCGACGGGCCGGCCCGCCACGGTGCGCGAGTTCGCCCATGCGGCCTTCGGCCACGCCGGGCTCGACTGGCGCGACCACATCGAGCACGACGACCGGTACGAGCGCCCCGCCGAGGTGCCCGAGCTCATCGGCGACCCGTCCAAGATCGAGCGCGAGATCGGCTGGAAGGCGAAGGTCCACTGGGACGAACTCGCCCGCATCATGGTCGACGCCGACCGTAATGCGCTGCAAAGCGGCACGTAACGCGGGTTGCGAGTCGCATTCGCTGTCGGACCCGGGCGATAGGCTTCAGCAATGGGGTCCCCCAGAACGGTAACGAATCGAACAGCCCGTTCCGGGGCCGCGCACCTGCCGCGCTGGCTACCCTCGGGGCATGACTGATCTCAGCGCACCGTTCCGGCTCAACGACGGCCTCAGCATGCCCCGCATCGGCTACGGCACCTACAAGGTCGGCGACGACGAGGCCCAGCAGGCCGTCGAGACCGCCCTCCAGACCGGCTACCGGCTGATCGACACCGCCGAGATGTACGGCAACGAGGTCGGCGTCGGCCGCGCCATCGCCGCCTCCGGCGTCCCGCGCGACGAGGTCTACCTCACCACCAAGGTCTGGAACGACCACCACGGCGCCGACAAGGCCCGCGCCGCCCTCGAAGCCTCGCTCGAGCGCCTCGGCACCGACTACCTCGACCTGTACCTGATCCACTGGCCCTCCCCCAAGCAGGGCCTCTACGCCGAGACCTTCCAGGCCCTGCTCAAGGCCAAGGAGGACGGGCTGATCCGCTCGGCCGGCGTCTCGAACTTCCTGCCCGAGCACCTCGAGAAGGTCCACGAGGCGACCGGCGTCTACCCCTCCGTGAACCAGGTCGAGCTGCACCCGTACTTCAACCAGCCCGAACTGCGCGCCTGGCAGGCCGAACGCGGCATCGCCACCGAGTCGTGGGGCCCGCTCGGCCAGCGCACCGGCTCCGTCCTCGCCGAGCCCGCCGTCACCGCCGCCGCCGAAGCCCACGGCAAGAGCCCCGGCCAGGTCGTCATCCGCTGGCACCTGCAAAACGGGTGCGTCGTGATTCCCAAGTCCGCCAAGGCGAACCGCATCGCCGAGAACTTCGACGTGTTCGACTTCGCGCTCACCGGCGACGAGATCGCCGCGATCGACGCCCTCGAGACCGGCCAGCGCCAGGGCATCGACCCGGCGAGCAACGAGCGCTGACAAAGGCGCTGGGCAACCGCGTTCAGGATGAGTAGGCTCGCGCGCATGAGCGAACTGAGCACCACGATCACACTGTCCGGCGGGGCCGAGATCCCCCGTTACGGCTACGGCACCTTCAAGATCGACGACGACGGCGCGCAGGCCGCCGTCGAGACCGCGCTCGCGACCGGCTACCGGCTCGTCGACACCGCGGTCGGCTACCAGAACGAAGTCGGCGTGGGCCGCGCCATCGCCGCCTCGGGCCTGGGCCGCGGGGAGATCTTCCTGACGAGCAAAACCTGGGACCACGGCTACGACGACGTCCGCCGCAACCTCCGGGAGTCCCTGGAGCGCCTCGGCACCGACTACCTCGACCTGTACCTGCTGCACTGGCCGCGCCCGGACGTCGACAAGTACGTCGAGTCCTTCCAGGCGCTCCTCGACGCGCGCGCCGAGGGCCTGATCCGCTCGGCGGGCGTCTCGAACTTCACGATCGAGCACCTCGCCCGCGTCGAGGCCGAGACCGGGTCCGTCCCAGAGCTCAACCAAGTCGAGCTGCACCCGTTCTTCAGCCAGCCCGGGCTGCGCGCCTGGCACGACGAGCACGGCGTCATCACCGAGTCGTGGGGCCCGCTGGCCCTGCGCGGCGGCGGACTGTTCGACGAGCCGGCCGTGCAGGCGGTCGCCGAGGCCCACGGCCGCACCCCCGCGCAGGTGGTGCTCCGCTGGAACCTCCAGCGCGGCAACGTGGTCATCCCGAAGTCGGTCACGCCTGAGCGGATCCGCGAGAACTGGGCGGTGCTCGACTTCGCCCTGACCGAAGTCGATCTGAAGGCGATCGACGTCCTCGACACGGGCGTGCGCCAGGGCGGCGACCCGCTCCAGGTGAACTAGCCGCGGCGAAGGGCGTCGGCGGTGCCGCCGACGCCCTTGCTCGTCGCCTCAACGGGCGTGCGCAGTAGTCCTGGCACGGCTCTTGATGGTGATGACGCCGCCGACGATGGCGGTGACGGCGCCGAGCTGCTGCACGATCTGGCCGATCATCGCCCCGGTCCCGGCGTCGCCGGTCAGGTTGGCGAAACCGGTGCCGCTCACGATGCCTTCGACCATGAATCCGATCTGGATGAACAACCCGAGCGCCACGGGAACGGCGCCCGCCCAACGCAGCCGGGGCCGCATCAGCGTGAAGGCCACCGCGCCGGTGCCGAGCATGATGATGCCGGGCGGCGGATAGACGGGGAACTCGATACCCGAGGCCCACAGGGTCGCAATGCCCGCGGCGCTGACGAGCAGGCCGGTGACGGCTGCGATCTCGGGGCGGATCCAAGGGGACTTGACGTTCATGACGGGGCTCCTCTGCGAAGTTGACATCCCCATGGTCTGCGCCCAACCCGCACCGTGTCGTCAGCGCCGCAGCGGAGGCGAAGTCAGCGCCTCGACGTAGTCGGTGCGGCGACCGTGCGACGGCTCGTGGAGCAGAATGGGGCCGTGGACAACCCGATGCTCGTTCTGGTGCACAGCCCTTTGACCGGCGCTCAGGCGTGGGCCCCGGCGGCTGCGGCACTGCGGTCGCTCGGGCACCGGGTTCTGGTGCCCGATTTCGAGGTCGTGTTCGACCGGGACGGTCCCTTTCACCAGGCGGTCGCGGCGGCCGTCGCAGAGCAGGTGGAGTCGGACGGTGGCGCAGTCGTCTTGGTGGCGCACAGCGGGGCCGGGGCGCTCGTGCCCGCGATCGCGGCGTCGGTGCCGGGCACGGTGGGCGCCGTCTTCGTGGACGCGCTGCTGCCGCACCCGGGCCGGTCGTGGTTCGACACGGTGCCGCCGGAACTGGGCGAGCGCCTCGCCGGGCTGGCCGCCGGAGGCGTGCTGCCGAAGTGGAGCGAATGGTTCGCGCCCGAAGCCGTAGCGGCGCTCCTTCCCGACCGGGCGCAACGCGAAGCGTTCATCGCGGCGCTGCCGCGCCTGCCGCTGTCCTATTTCACCGAGACCGCGCCCGAGCCGCAAACCGTTGCGGCGCAATGGCACACATACGTCCAGCTCAGCGATGCCTACGACGCGGAGGCCGCTGCGGCGGTCCGGTCCGGTTGGCCGGTACACCGCCTCGAAGGCGATCACCTGTCGATACTGACCCGTCCCGAGGAGACGGCGCGCGTCATCGACGGGATCGTCCGGTGATCAGCCGATGCCGTGGCGCACCGCCCACAGTGCGGCTTGGGTGCGGTCGGCGGCGCCGATGCGTCTGAGGAGGTTCGTCACGTGGGTCTTCACGGTCTTCTCCGACACGCCGAGGGCCCTGGCGATCTGGCGGTTGGTCTGGCCCTTGGCGATGAGACCGAGGACCTGGCTTTCCCTGGGGGTCAGCGACGGCGCCGACGGGGCGTTGGCGCCACCGCTCATCAAGCCCCGCATGGCGACCGGCGCGAGCAGCATCTGTCCGGCATGGACGGTGCGGATCGCGCTCGCCAGCGCGTCCGGGTCGATGTCCTTGTACACGAACCCGGCGGCTCCGGCGGCGATCGCGGCGGGGACGCGTTCGGCGTCGGTGGCCGAGGTCAGCACCAGGACCCGAGGGCCTTCCTTCTGGAGGCGGTCGAGCACGCCCTGGCCGTCGAGGCCGGGCATCTTGAGGTCGAGGAGGACCACGTCCGGTTGCGTCTCCGCGATGGCGCGCAGGGCTTCTTCGCCTTCGCCGGCCTCGCCCACGACGGTGAAGTCGGGTTCGAGTTCGAGGTAGCCGCGGAGGCCGCGGCGGACCACGGGGTGGTCGTCGACGAGCAGCAGGCGGATCTCAGCCACGGTCGGCCTCTCCATCGTCTTCTTGTGCGGCGCTGTCGTTCTCGGGGACACTGTCGTTCTCGGCGGCGCTGTCGTTCTCGGTAGCCCTGTCGAGTTCGACGGTGACCACGGTGCCTTCGCCGGGGGCGGTCCTGAGGTGGAGTTCGCCGCCGAGAGCCTTGGCGCGTTCGCGCATCGAGAGGAGGCCGAGCCCGCGGGTGGCGGCTTCGTCGGCGTCGAAGCCGTTGCCGTCGTCGGCGATCGTGATGCGCTCGGTCTCGACGGTGACGGAGACGTGCCGGGCCCGGGCGTGCCGGAAGGCGTTGCCGAGCGCCTCCTGGACGAGCCGGAGGACTTCGACCTCGCCGTCGCGAGAGAGGTCCACTGGGGAACGCAGTTCGAACGCGACCTCGGTGTCGTGCAAGCGGTCGAGGAGGATCACGTGGCGCCGGAGGGTCTCCACGAGGCCGTGGGCGTCGAGGTCGGCGGGCCTGAGTTCGACGATGACGGCACGCAGTTCGGCGATGGCCTCGGCCGCGAGGGTCTCGACCTCGCCGAGGCGGTCCGCGGCGAGTCTCGGGGTCGATCGGGGACGAGTTTGCGGGCGGAGCGGGCCGAGAGCCGCAGGGAGAAGAGGCGCTGCATGACCGCGTCGTGGAGTTCGCGGGCGAGCCGGTTGCGTTCCTCCACGACGGTGAGTTCGCGGCTGCGCTCGTACAGGCGCGCGTTGGTGATCGCGATGGCCGCGTGCGAGGCGAGGAGTTCGATCAGGTCGGTGTCGGACTCGCTGAAGCCGGGCTTGCCGAGGTCGTTGGTGAGCACGACGATGCCGAGGGTGCGGTCGCCGTCGCGGATGGGGACGCCGAGGAGCGCGGCCATGGTCGGGTGGGCCTTGGGCCACCACTGGAAGCGGGGGTCGCGGCGCAGGTCGTCGAGGAGGATCGGTTCGGTCTCGGTGAGGATCGCGGCGAGCATGCCGTGCTGGCGCGGGAGCGGGCCGATCTTCAGGCGCTGCTCCTCGCCGATGCCGTCGGTGATGAACTCGGCGAACCCGCCTTCGTCGTCGGGGATGCCGATGGCGGCGTAGTCGGCGCCCACGAGGCGCCGGGCGGAGGAGACGATCACTTCGAGCACCTGGTGGACGGACAGGTGCCGGGTGATCGCGCCGACGGCCGCCGACACTTCGTGCAGCAGCGACGCGGCTTCCGAAGAAGGCTCGCTCGAACTGGGAGGCGGTCACGCTGCCAATCTAGTCCAGATGGCGGCCGCCGGGCCTCGGTCGCTGGTCCTAGGACCTGCGGACCGAGGCGCGACCGCGACCTCAGCCCGATGTGCCGGGCGCGGCGCCGGAAATAGCGTCAAGGCATGAGTGACAATTCGATTCCGCAAGTGGACGACCGCACCGCCATCGTCACCGGGGCCTCTGCCGGTCTCGGCGAGGCCCTCGCCGAACGCCTGGCCGCCTCCGGCTGGAACCTGGTCCTGACGGCCCGCGGCGAGGAGCGCCTGGCGCGCGTCGCCGCCCGGCTCGGCGCCCGGTACCTGGCCGGGGACGTGACCGACCCGGGCCATCGCGAAGCAGCTGGTCGCGCTCGCCGGCGGTCGGATCGATCTGGTCGTCAACAACGCCTCCACGCTTGGGCGAGGTGCCCCTGCCGACCCTCGCCGAGGCCGACCTCTCGGTCTGGCCGCGCCTGTTCGACGATGAACGTCTGGGCCCCGATCGCATTGGCGCAGTTGGCACTTCCGGTCCTGCGGGAGCGGGGCGGGGCGATCGTGAACATCACCTCCGACGCCGCGACCGGGCCGTATGCCACGTGGGGCCCGTACGGGTCGACGAAGGCCGCGCTCGACCAGCTGTCGAACGTGCTCGCCGCCGAGGAGTCCGCCGTCGCGGTCTGGGCGCTCGACCCGGGCGAGATGGCCGACCGGGATGCTCGCGGACGCGGTGGGCGAGGCCGACGCGGCCGAGGCGGATCCGCCCGCGAAGGCCGCCGAGGCGATCGTACTCGATCATCGGGCGCCCGCTGGTGCCGCTGCGACCGCGCGGCGCCCGACAGCGGCCGCTACACCGCCCGGGACTTCGACAAGCTGCATCGACACACCGAGGAGACCAGGGCATGAGCTCGACGTTGACGTCCCCCTTCGACTTCGCCCTGCACGCCGCTCTGGAGGCCGACCAGCCCGCCGAGGCGCGCGGCACCTCCCGGTCCGATGTGCGGCTCCTGGTGTCCGACAAGGCGATCGGCGCGATCGCCCACCGGCATTTCGAGGACCTCCCGGCGCTGGTGCGCCCCGGTGACCTGCTCGTGGTCAACAATTCGGCCACGCTCCCGGCGGCCGTGCCCACGCGGCAGGGCCTTCGGGTGCATTTCTCGACCACGCGGCCGGACGGCTCGTGGCTCGTGGAACTGCGCGACCGCGACAAGCCGTACCTCGGTGAGGTGCCGGGGAACGTGGTGGACCTGCCGGGCCGAGTGGCCCTGCGTCTGGAGCGGCGTTTCGGCAAGCGGCTGTGGGTGACCCGGCCGCCGGTCGAGTCGGTCCCGGACTACCTCGCGCGTCACGGCAGGCCGATCCGGTACTCGTACGTCGACCGCGACTGGCCGGTGAGCGCCTACCAGACGGCGTTCGCCACGGTCCCGGGCTCGGCCGAGATGCCCAGCGCGGCAAGGCCGTTCACGCCGGAGATCGTGACGAGGCTGGTGTCCTCGGGCGTCGGCATCGCACCGATCACCCTCCACACGGGAGTGGCCGTCGCTCGAAAGCGACGAGGACCCGTACCCGGAGTGGAGCGAGGTCGGGGAGTACACCGCCCGGATGGTGAACGCGACCAAGGCGTCCGGCGGCAGCGTGATCGCGGTCGGGACGACGGCGGTCCGCGCGTTGGAGAGCACCGTGGTCGGCGGCAAGGTCGTCGCGGCCTCGGGCCACACCGAGCGGATCATCTCCCCCGAGAACCCGGTCCAGGTCGTCGACGGCCTGCTCACCGGCTTCCACGAGCCGAGATCGACCCACCTGTCGATGCTGGAGGCGATCTGTCGACACCGACCTCCTGCGCGACTCCTACACCGCCGCAATAGAAGCCGGCTACCTCTGGCACGAATTCGGCGACGTCCACCTCATCGCCTGAACAGTCGGGAACCCGACAAGATTCGGTCGTGTCGTTGCGCGGCATCGGATTCGGCAAAACCTACGTTGAACTCGTGATCACTTATGAGCACGAAACACCGTTGAGGCTGTTGCAGGACAACCCGAAGCTCGCCACCGAGCTCTACTGCGACCTGCTCGGCCAGCGGCTTCCCGATTACACCGAAGTCCGCCCCGGGTCGGAGGCGATCACACGCCTCGACCGCCCAGAGAAGGAGGATTGCGACGGCGTCGAGGTCTACTACCATGGCGAAGATCCCGTCTTCGCGCTCATCTATGAGATGCAGCGCAAGCCCGACAAGGACAAGCTCTTCGTCTGGCCCGACTACCTCATCTCGGTCCGAAGTCGCCTGCGCTGCCCGGTGGCGCTGGTCGTCATCTGCCCCAACGAGCGGACCGCCCGTTGGGCGGCCGGGCCCATCGAGACCGGCCACCTCGCGTTCACGCTGGTGCCGTTCGTGATCGGCCCCGATCTCATCCCGGTCATCACCTCCGCGGAGCAAGTGCGCGGGGTGGAGCAGATGGCGCTGCTGTCGGGCATGACCCACGGCGATGGCGAGCACGGCGCGGCGGTGATGGCGGCGCTCTATGAGGCGCTGTGGATCCTGCCGGAACATCTACGACAGAAGTACACTCGAATTGCCAACCGCGTCCTCTCTGAGAGGGCGCTGGAACGACTGGAGGCACTGGTGAAGTCGGACACCAACGAAGAACGCAAGATGAGCTTCATCGACCGGCTCGAAGCCCAAGGCGAAGCCAAAGGCGAAGCCAAAGGCCAGGTCGAAGGCCATGCCGCGATGCTGCTGCTGATCCTCGAGCAGCGCCGGATCGAGATCGGTGAGGCCGAGCGTGAGCGCATCACCTCCTGCACCGACTTGGAGCAGCTCCAGTACTGGGCGACCAGGGCATTCCAAGTCGATTCGGCCGAGCGCCTGTTCGGTTAGGCGAAGAACTTGGAACGGCCGTCCCGCTTCGCGGGACGGCCGTTATCTTTGGGCGACTTTTCGCCGGCAGTAGCATCGGAGGCGTGACCAACCCGTTTGAGCAGCGCAAGAGTCCCTCCGGATCGAAGCGGCGGACGCGTTTCGCGGTCCCCGATTCGCCGGTCGTCGCCGTGGTCACGGCGTTGATCACGCTGGCCCTCGCGGTGGTCCTGTTCGTCACGGCGCTGCCCGACGAGGAGCGCGTGCTCTATTACGAGGGCCGCGAGGTCGGCACGACCGAGCTCTGCGAGACCACCGGCGCCGGCGGCGAGACCGAGCAGCGCGTGTGCATCGAGGTCGGCGAGTTCCAGACTCGCTCCACGGGCTGGAGCGTCCCCGCAGCGGTGATCGCCGCGATCCTCGCTGCCCTGGCCGCGGTGGTCCTCGCCGGGGTCCCCAAGCAGCTTCGCGAGCACCGCAAGGAGGAGGCGGCCCGGTTGGAGCGCCTCACCGACGAGGACTTCCGTTAGGGCCAGGCCCTAATCCACGTAGATGTCGGGCTGGAAGTCCTCCTGGCCCGGGACCACCGCGTAGCCGGAGAGGTCCGTGACGCCTTCGGCGGCGAGGAGGTCCTCGACCATGACCGCGTTGCCGGTGTAGGCCTTCGGGTCCTTCGCCAGGATCGCCAGCGCGGCGTCGGCGACGATCTCGGGCTTGCGGCTGCGGTCGATCATCGGCTGCCCGCCGAGGGCGAACGCGACGGCGGCGGTCGCGATGGTCGTCCTGGGCCACAGGCAGTTCGCGGCGATGCCCGGTTCGGTCTCGGACGCGCCGAGGGTCATGATCGTCATGCCGTACTTGGTGGCGGTGTACGGGCCGCCGGCGAACCACTTCGGGTCGGTGTTCAGCGGCGGGCTGACGGTGAGCAGGTGCGCGTGGTCGGACTCGCGCAGGTGCGGCAGGGCGGCGCTGATGGTCGCGAAGGTGCCGCGCAGGTTGACGCCCGCGATCAGGTCGAACTTCTTCAGGCTCATCTCGCCGACGCCGGTGAGGTCGAGCGCGGAGGCGTTGTTGACGCAGATGTCGAGCCCGCCGAACGCGGCGGCGGCCGAGTCGACGGCCGCGCCCACGGCCTCGGCGTCGCGCAGGTCGCCCACGATCGGGAGGGCCTGGCCGCCGGCCGCTTCGATGGTCTTCGCGGTCTCGTAGACGGTTCCGGGCAGCTTCGGGTGGGGTTCGCCGGTCTTGGCGAACAGCGCCACCTTGACCCCGGCCGCGCCGAGCGCGACGGCGATGGCCGCGCCGATGCCGCGGCTGGCGCCGGTGACGAATGCGGCCCGGCCGCTCAGGACCTGCGTACCGGTGATGTGAGCGCTGACGGCTGGCTCCATTGCTCTGCCTCCAAGTGTTCGGTGTCACCCGCATACTACTAGTCAGTAACTTTCGGGGGAAGACCGCCGCGCCCGACATCCGAATCCATTGCTGAACGCTTGCTGGGAGCCGGTCCAGAACTCGCCTGGAAACGGTCGCGAACCCTGTCACCGGCGCAAAGGGTGAAATAGGCTGGCCGAGCGAACGAACGCATCACCCGGGCAACCGATCGGCGCCCGCACGAGTACTTAGGAGCGGTGGATGACTTCGACCAGCGGGCCCGCCGGGGCCACACCGCCAGCGGTGCCGCTCCGGGGCGACGGGTCTCCGGCGCGTCTGCTCGTCGTGGACGACGAGGAGAGCCTGGCGGATCTGCTGGTCGAAGCCCTCTCCTTCCAGGGCTACGAGGTCACCGCGGCCCGCTCGGGCACCGAGGCGCTGGCGTCCCTCGAGAAGGTGCGCCCCGACCTGGTGATCCTCGACGTGAACATGCCCGGCCTCGACGGCTTCGGCGTGGCCGACCGGATGCGCGCCTCGGGCGACCAGACCCCGATCATCTTCCTGACCGCCCGCACCGCCCCCGACGACCTGCGCGACGGCTTCGGCTCCGGCGGCGACGACTACCTGATGAAGCCGTTCCGGCTCGAGGAGCTGTCCCTGCGGGCCTCGGCGGTCCTGCGCCGCACGCTCGGCAAGGAGTCGCCCTCCTCGCGCGGCGGCGACACGGTCGCGGTCGCCGACCTCATCCTCGACCTCGCGGCCCACCAGGTGACGCGCGACGGCAAGACGATCGACCTGTCCCCCACCGAATTCCGGCTGCTGCGCTACCTCGCCGCCAACACCGGCCGCGTGGTGTCCAAATCGGAACTGCTGAAGCAGGTGTGGGGCTACGACTTCGAGACCGAGTCGAGCCTCGCCGAGACCTACGTGTTCTACCTGCGCCGCAAGCTCGACAAGCTCGGCCCGCGGCTCATCCACACCGTCAGGGGCGTCGGCTACATGCTGCGCCCGCCGCAGGAGTAGTCGGTGGCCATCAGGACGAAGATCGCCGCGGCCATGGCGGTCCTGCTCATCCTGGCCGTGGGCATCATCGGCTTCGTGACCGTGCGGATCGTCTCCGACAAGCTCACCGGCCAGGTCGACGAAGAGCTCACGAAGATCGCCAGCCTCAACAACCTCAACCGCTGGTACCTCCAGGTCCAGGCCTCCGAGTACACCGGCGAGCAGCCCCCCGAGTTCGCCTCGCCCTACGCGCTCATGCTGTTCGCGGACGACGGCTCGGTCCTCGCCGAGCAGCAGGCGGGCACCGCGACCGACCCCGAACCCCTGCCCGACATCCAGACCACTCCCGAGAAGGGCGTGTTCTTCACCGTCGAGTCCGAAGACGGCTCGGTCACCTACCGCGCGTACGCCCTCGACTTCCAGTTCGACGACGGCAACGTCAACACCTTCGTCGTCGCCACCCCGCTCACCGACGTCCAGTCCTCGATCTCGACCCTGACGCGGACCGTGGTCATCACCGGCGTGGTCGTCGCCGTCATCGGCATCCTCGCGGCCTGGATCATCACCCGGCGCGGCCTGCGCGTGGTCGACCACATGGTCTACGACGCCGAGACCGTCGCCTCCGGGAGCCTCGACCACCGCATCACCGCCGTCGACCCGCGCACCGAGATGGGCCGGTTGTCGTTGGCGCTCAACCGGATGGTCTCGCGCCTCACCGACGCGATCACCCAACGCGACCGCCAGCACGAGCGGCTGCGCCAGTTCGTGGCCGACGCCGGGCACGAGCTGCGCACCCCGCTCACCGCCATCGGCGGCTACGTCCAGCTCTACCAGTCCGGGGCCACGCCCCAGGGCGAGAAGCTCGACCGGGCCATGGGCCGGATCGGCTCGGAGAACGCGCGCCTCGCGAAACTCGTGGACGACCTCATGGTCCTGTCCCGCCTCGACGAAGAGGTCGGCGGCGACCGGGAACTGGTCGAACTCACCCAGCTCGCGCAGGACGCCGTGGACGACGCCGAGGTCGCCGACTCCTCGCACCCGATCGGGCTCAACGCCCGCGAAGCGGTCACGGTCGTCGCCAACGAAGGCCAGCTCCGCCAGGTGCTCGTGAACCTCCTGACCAACGCCCGAGTCCACACGCCGCACGGCACGGCCATCGACGTCTCGGTGGCCACCGACGCGGGCTGGGCGGTCCTGCGCGTGGCCGACCACGGCCCCGGCATCCCCGCCGAGCACCGCCAGAAGGTCTTCGACCGGTTCTACCGGGCCGACCCGTCGCGCTCGCGCGCCACCGGCGGCTCCGGGCTCGGACTATCCATCGTGTCCTCGATCGTGGCCTCCCACGGCGGGCAGATCCGCCTCAGCGGCGAACCCGGGGAAGGCACCGTGATCGAGGTGCGGCTGCCGGTCGCCCACCTCGAATAGGCGGTCCGACGACCTTGCGGCAGTCGGACGGTTGATCGGAACGATCCCGTCCGACTGCTACGCTCAGCCGTCGTGACCCGCATCCTTCCCTCCTGGTTCGTCGAACGCATCAACCCCGTGCCCGACGAGGACGACCTCCCGGTCTCCACGCTGGAACTGTTCTTCGACCTCATCTTCGTCTTCACCGTCGCCCAGTTCACCGCGATCATCGCCCACGACCCGCTCATCGGCCTGCTCCAGACCGTGCTCATGTTCGGGTTCCTGTGGTGGATGTACGCCGGCTACTCCTGGCTCACCAACGTGATCCCGCCCGAGCGCCCCGCCCGCCGGATCCTCCTCCTGATCGCCATGGCCGGATGGCTCGTCATCGCCCTGACCATCCCCGCCGCCTTCGAAAGCGGCGGCCTCTGGATCGCCGTCGGCCTCCTCGTCGTCGTGCTCGTCCACGGCCTCATGTACCTCCAAGCCGCCCGCACCTTCGGCCCCGTGTTCATCGCGAACCTCGTCGCCGTCGCGGCCGTCTTCGCCGCCGAGCTCGGCCCCGAAGGCTTGTGGCGCTACGTGTTCTGGGGCCTGGCCACGGGCGTCGTGTGGTCGGTCCCGATCTGGCACGGCCAGCGCGGGCTCAACCTCCACCCCGCGCACATCACCGAGCGGCACGGCCTCGTCGTGATCGTCGCCCTCGGCGAATCGGTGGTGGCCATCGGCATCGGCGCCCGCGGCCTGCCGATCGACGCGGACCTGCTCGTCGCCGCGGTCCTCGGCCTCGCGATCGGCGCGTGCATGTGGTGGTCGCTGTTCGTCCACGACCTCCCCGCGACCGAGCACGCGCTCACCATCACCACGGACTCGGTGAAGCGCGTCCGAAAGGTCCTGGTCGGCCTGTCCTACGCGTTCATCCCGGTGCTCATCGGCATCCTGGTCACCGCCGCAGGGCTCAAGCACGCCGTCGGACACGCCATGGAGCCGCTCGACCTCGCCTCGACACTGCTGCTGTCCGGCGGTGTGGCGATGTACCTGCTCGGCACGGCCGGATTGCGGCTCTCGATGCCGCTGCCCAGGCCGTGGGAGCGCGTGATCCTCGCGGCAGCGGTGCTCGCGATCGCACCGATCGGCCTCGTCAACACGGCACTCCAGTTGGGCGCCATCGTGATCGTCCTGGTCGCGGGGCTCGAGATCGAGCGCCGGATTACGAAATCGGCGCTGAAGCCAGCGCTTTAGGAATGACCAACGGCGTCCCGGTCTCGGGGTCGTCGATGATCCGGCACGGCAGGTCGAAGACCTGCTTGACGGTCTCGGCGGTCACGATCTCGGCCGGGGCGCCCTCGGCCACGACCGCGCCGTCGCGCATCGCGATGAGGTGCGTGGCGTAGCGCGCGGCCTGATTGAGGTCGTGGAGCACCGCCACGAGGGTCCGGCCCTCGCGGTGGAGCTTGGCGCACAGGTCGAGGACCTCGATCTGGTGCGTGATGTCGAGGAACGTCGTCGGCTCGTCGAGCAGCAGCAGCGGCGTCTGCTGGGCCAGGACCATCGCGATCCACACGCGCTGGCGCTGCCCGCCCGACAGCTCGTCCACGCCGCGTGCGGCGAGCTCGGTGATGTCCGTGGCGGCCATGGCCTCGGCGACCACGCGCTCGTCGTCGGCCGACCACTGCTTCAGGATCCCCTGATGCGGGTAGCGGCCGCGGGCCACCAGGTCGGCCACGGTGATCCCGTCGGGCGCGATCGGCGACTGCGGCAGCAGGCCCAGGCGGCGCGCGACGGCGCGCGTGGGCTGGGAGTGGATGTCCTTGCCGTCGAGCAGCACCCGCCCGGCGGAGGGCTTCAGCATGCGCGCCAAGGCTTTCAGAAGCGTTGACTTGCCGCAGGCGTTGGGACCCAGGATCACCGTGAACTCCCCCTCGGGGATGTTCACCGTCAGGCCTTCGCTGATGGCGACGCGGCCGTAGCCGATCGTGGCATCGCTGACTTGCAGCGGACTGGCGACGAGCGGGCTAGCGGTCACGACAGGACCCCCTTCTTACGGTGAGCGATGAGCAGCCAGACGAGGTAGAGGCCGCCGACCACGCCGGTGACGACCCCTGTGGGCAGTTGGCGGTCGCCGATCCCGGCCACCGCCACCGCGTCCGCCGCGGTGACGATGAGCGCCCCGCAGATCGCCGAGCACAGGAAGCTCCGCGACGAACCGGTGAGGCGGGCGGCGATGTGCGGGGCCGCGAGCGCGACGAACGCGAGCGGCCCGGCGACGGCGACGGCCCCGGCGGTGAGCACCGAGGCGGTGACCAGCGCGATGACCCGGGTGCCGGTGACGTGGACGCCGAGGCCCGTCGCGGTGGCCTCGCCGAGGCGCAGCGAGTCCAGGCCGCGGGAGAGGACCGCGACGACGAGCATGCCGCCCGCGAGGACGAGCGCCACGATCTCGGCCTGGGCCCAGTCGCGGCCCGAGAGGTCGCCGGTGAGCCAGTAGACCGCACGGAACGCGTCCACGATGGAGGTTCGGGTGAGCAGGTAGCCGTTGATGCCGGCGAGGATCGCGGCGACACCGATGCCCACCAGCACGAGCCGGTACCCCGACGGGTCCCCGCCGCGGGTGAGCGCCCAGATGAGCAGGCCGGTGGCGAGCGCGCCGATCGCGGCGAACCCGGCCGTGAGCTGGAGCGTGGCGTCCGTCAGCACGATCGCGATGAGCGCCCCGGAGGTGGCGCCCTGCGTGAGACCCAGAATGTCGGGACTGCCCAAGGGGTTTCGCGTGAGTGTCTGGAACAGGGCCCCTGACAGGCCCATGCACGCGCCCACCGCGAGACCGGTCGCCAGGCGCGGGAGGCGCAGCGTCCACAGGATGAACTCGTCGCCTTTCGTGCCGGTGCCGGTGAGCGCGGCCCAGACCCGCTCGAGTCCGAGCGCGGTCGAACCGGTCGCCGCCGACCACATGGCGACCGCGATCAACACCGCGAGCGAGCCGAGGATCGCGGCGATCGTGCGGTGGCGCAAGCGGATCGAGTAGCCGCCGAGACGAAGGACGGTCGCCCGCCCGCCGCCCCCCGCCACCCGGAACGGAGTGAACGCGGTACTCATAGCCGGGCCACCTTCCTGCGGCTCACAAGGTAGAGGAAGAACGGGCCGCCCGCGACGGCGCAGACGATGCCCACCTGCACTTCGGCGGGACGGGCGACGACGCGGCCGAGCACGTCGGCGGCGATGAGGAAGGCCGCACCCGAGAGCATCGAATACGGCAGCACCCAGTTCTGGTCAGGTCCCGTGAACGCCCGCACCACATGCGGCACGACGAGACCGACGAACACGATCGGGCCGCACACGGCCGTCGCGGTCCCGGCGAGCACCGTGATCGCCACGATCCCGGCCACCCGCAGCACCCGCGGATCCACGCCCAGGCCCGTCGCGGTCGCGTCCCCGAGCGCGAGGGCGTTGAGCGGCCGCGCGAGCAGCACACCGACGAAGGCCGCGCCGGCGATGAGCAGCACGACCGGCAGCATCGGCGCGACATGCGCGTTGACAAGGGACCCGACCGACCAGAACCGCATCTGCTCGAGCGTGGCCGCGTCCATCAACTGGATCGCCGACACATACGCGTACCCGGCCGCGGTCACCGCGGCGCCGGCCAGCGCGAGCCGCGCCGGGGTCGCGCTCGCGGCTCCGGCGATGAGATAGCAGGCGACGGAGGCGATCGCGGCTCCGGCGAAGGCGAAGCCGATGGTCTCGACGAACCCGAAGGAGCCGATGAAGAAGGAGGCGGTCACGACCGCGGCGGCGGCGCCGGTGTTGACGCCGAGGAGACCGGGGTCGGCGAGGGGGTTGCGGGTCATGGCCTGCATGAGCGCACCGGCGAGGCCGAGGGCGGCACCGGCCGCGAGCCCGAGCACGGTGCGCGGCAGGCGCAGCTCGGTGACCACGGGATACGCGTCGGAGGCGGGGTCGGTGAGCCCGGCCCAGACCTGGCCGAGGTCCATCGCGCGCGAGCCCACGGCGACGCTGAGGACCGCGAGGGCGGCCACGGCGGCGACGAGGACGGCCAGGCCCGCGACGCGGCGGGCCGTGCGTGAACGCGGTACCGGTTCTCCTGCGCCCCTTGACGAATCGAGCGCCGGGGCCTGCTCCCTGGCGCTTTGGGCGGTTGACAAGTGCGGTCTCCGGAGGGATAGTGGCTGCGGTTTTGTTTAGGCTAACCTAACTGCGAAATCCCCGCCACGAACGCACCCCCTGTGAAGGAGTTCCCCGTGCCACTCCGCGCTCACCCCCGGGCCCTGACCCGACGCCACCTGTTCGCCGCCACCGGCGGCGTCGGCGCCGCCTCGCTCCTGGCCGCGTGCAGCGCAGAGGAGAACGCCGGCGCCGAGGGCGGGAGCGCGAACACGGGGCCGTTCACCTTCCTCGACGAACGTGACCAGGCGAACGTCGAGCTCGACGCCCTCCCCGGGACCGTGGTCGCCTTCACCGGCCTCGCCGCCGCGCTCTACGACTACGGCGTCGAGGTCGCGGCCGTGTTCGGGCCGACCACGCTGACCGACGGCGCACCCGACATCCAGGCCGGGCGGATGCCCGTCGAGGGCCTCACGGTCCTCGGCAACGTGTGGGGCGAGTTCGACGTCGAGGCCTACGCGCAGCTGAACCCGCAGCTCCTCGTCTCCCACTACTACGAGGGCTTCGACCTGTGGTTCGTGCCCGAAGAGCGCCTTGAGGAGGTCGAGTCGCTCGCGCCGGGCATCGGCATCGAGGTCTCGCAGCCGACCCTCGATCAGGTCATCGACCGCCATGCGGCCCTTGCGGAAGCGCTCGGGGCAGACCTGGCCTCGGAGTCGAACGCCGCCGGCGTCGAGCGCTTCGGCTCCGCTGCCGGTGCCGTGGCGGCCGCGGTCGCGGACAAGCCGCTCAAGGCGATGGCCGTGGGCGCCAGGGAAGAGGGCCTGTACATCGCCGCGCCCTCCACGTTCAACCTGCTCGCCAAGGGCTCCGAGCTCGGCGTCGACTGGGTGGTGCCCGACAACCCGGACCAGAACGGCTACTGGGAACTCCTGTCGTGGGAGAACGCCGACAAGTACGAGGCCGACCTCGTCTACGTCGACCTGCGCACCGGGAACCTCCAGCCCGATCAGCTGCTCGAGTACCCGACCTGGGCCGCGCTGTCGGCCGTCGAGGCCGGGCAGGTCTACGGCTGGAACCCGGAGCCGGTCTACTCGCATGTCGGTGGGGCCGTTGAACTCGAGGCGATCGCGCAGGCACTGGCGGCGGCGCAGCCGCTGTAGTGCGGCGAGTGGCTGACGCCACGTAGCGGCCCCAGGTCAAGGCCCTCGAATTTGATTAGGTTAGCCTAACCTCCGATCGGCCGGGCTGCGTTCTCGAGCCGTTCCCAGACCGGCCCTCACTTGCCCTTCAAGAAGGAGAAACACATGGCTTTCGATGCCGACAGCGTCAAGTTCGGCCGCCGCGGCCTGCTCGCGGGCGGCGGCGCCCTCGGACTGACCGGCGTCCTCGCCGCGTGCGGCGGAGGCGAGGACGAGGCCTCCGAAGGTGCGGCCGACTCGGGCCCCTGGTCCTTCACCGACGACCGCGGCGAGACCGCCGAACTGGACGCGGCCCCGACCAAGATCGTCGCCTTCACCGGCATGGCCGCCGCGCTGTACGACTTCGGCATCGAGATCCCGGCCGTCTACGGCCCCACCACCAACGAGGACGGCTCGGCGACCACGCAGGCCGGGAACCTCCCCGTCGGCGACCTCGAGGTCTTCGGCAACACCTACGGCGAGTTCGACGTCGAGGCCTACGCCGCCTACGGGCCCGAGGTCATGATGACGCACTACTACATCGACCCGGCCGCGCTCTGGTACGTGCCCGCCGAGAAGGCCGCCGACATCACGAGCCTGGCCCCCGTGGTCGCGATCAGCGCCAACGACGAGGCCCTGTCGAACACGCTCGACACGGTGATCGCCCGCCACGCCGACCTGGCCGTGTCCCTCGGGGCCGACCTCGAGTCGGACGCCAACGCCGCCAGCAGGGAACGCTACGACGCGGCCGTCGAGGCCCTCAAGACCGCCGCAGCCGCGAACCCGGTCAAGGTGCTCGCCTGCGCCGCCGCCGCGGAGACCTTCTACGCCTCCAGCCCGAACATGGGCAACGACACCCGCTTCTTCATGGAACTGGGCGTCGACATCATCGTGCCGGACGCGCTCGACGAGGCCACCGGCGGCTACTTCGAGTTCCTCTCCTGGGAGAACGTCGACAAGTACGACGCCGACCTGCTCCTCCTCGACAACCGCGTCCAGTCGCTGCAGCCCGACCAGCTCACCGACTACCCCACCTGGAACGCCCTCCCGGCCGTCCAGGAAGGCCAGATCGTCGGCTGGGAGGCCGAGCCGATGTACTCCTACGGTCTCGCCGCCGCCTCCATCGAGGCCCTGGCCGAAGCGATCACGAACACGAAGAAGCTCTTCTGATCAATTCCAAGACCCGCAATTGCAATGCAGAGTGCGAAGGGGCGGCCCCGCGAGGCCGCCCCTTCGCCTTACTCACGTGTTCCTTACGCCTTACCTCAGGTCGATGGTGACGACCTCAGGGTCGTGGTCGGAGACGCCGTAGTTGCCGTAAGCGGGCTCCTCACCGAACTCGTAGGCGTCGGCCGGGTAGTCCGAGTTGATGTGCGCGGACACCGCGGACTCGACCTCGCGCAGCAAATGCGGGGACACCCACATCTGGTCGAGCGTCTGCGCCTGCCCCAAGTAGGTGTAGGAGTAAGCGGCCTCAGGGTGGTCTTCCAGCATGTAGTCGTACAGGCTGGACAGACCCGAGTCCTCGTAGAGGCCCGCGAGCTGGTCGGACGGGCCGACCCAGTCGCCGGCGATCGTCTGGCCCTCGGCGAACGGGTCGTCCGGACGCGGGAAGACGTTGAGGTCGCCGCCGGCCAGCACGTTCGCCTTGCGGTCCTCGTCGAGGATCGCCGCGGCAACGGCCGCCAGGTAGTTCGCCTGCTCGGTGCGGTGCAGCACCCGGGTGTTCGGGCTCGAGGAGAAGTGGTTGTTGATCAGGTAGATCTCATCGGCCCTGTGGCCGTGCTTGTCCTTGAGGTAGAACTTCGCGACCTGCGTCGGGCGGCTGAAGACGTCGAAGCCGTTGCAGGCGTACACACCCGAGTTCGTGCACTGGTCGATGACCTCCTGCGGCAGGGCCGCGTTGAGGGCCTTCGGGTTCTGCACGTCGGCGTTGATCTCGTCGGCCTCGGTCGGGTACTCGACCTCGGGCTCGTCGCCGAAGATCGGGTCCCAGCCCTTCACGTTCGACAGCCCGGCCAGCTTGGGCTGGTAGAGGAAGCCGGTCATGATGCCGCGGGTGTCGGCCGAGTCGAGGTCGCCCACGGCCTGGTAGGTCGGGCCGCCGTACTCGGCGATGAGGAGCGCCAGCTCCTGCAGCGAGTCGGGTGCGCCGTCGCTGTGCTCGTTCGCGTCGCCGGTGTTCACCAGGTCGCAGACCAGGCGGTCCTCGCCGAGGTCGGAGCGCTTCGTCCACTCGGGATTCACCGTGCAGGCGTCCTGGGCCTCGCCCTCCTGGGTCATGAGGATCGCCGGGCTGTGCAGGTCGTCCACGATCTGCGCGGCCTCGCGTTCCATCCGGGCCTGGTACTCCTCGTACGTCGAAGGCACGTAGTCGAAGGGCGGATTCACGTTGCCCTCCGGGTCCTCGGCGTCGACGCAGCCGGTGTCGCCCTCGAAGTCGCACTCGGAGTTCGGGTTGTCGCGCACGTCGTACAGGTTCTCGATGTTGTACGAGCCGATGGCGGCCTCGTTGCGGCCGACGGGCTCGACCGGTTCGTTCTCGGCCGGCTCCAGGCCGTCTTCGAGCGCGAGGTCGTTCGCGACCTGGATGGCGTACTTCGCGAACGAGAGATACACGCCGCCGGTGTTGGCCTCGGTGATCACGTCATAGGTCTTGGCCGGGGCGATGATCGACTCGGTGGTGCCCTCGGTGGCGCGGATGCCCAAGTCGCCCATGACGAACAGGTAGCCGTTGCCGTCGTCGAAGGCGCCTTCGGCGGTGTCGAGCGGGTGCGCGTCGCGGTAGGCGCGGGCCGCGTACTCGTCCTGCTGGGCCGCGGCGCTGTCGCCGCGCATCGCCCAGACCTCGCCGCCGCTGGAGAACACGTCGCGACCGGCGGTGACCACCGAGTCGGCCGGGACGGTCATCTGCATGCCGAGGTGGCGGCGGTAGTACTCGGTGGAGGCCTTGGCGTCGTCCGGCGCGTCGACCTCGACGGTCGCGATCGCCGCGAGCGGGTCGAGACCGGTCTCGACCACGTCGTAGACGTACGTGGAACCGCCGCTGAACTGGATGTTCCCGAAGTAGGTGCCGACCACGGCGCGCACGACGATCTCGTCGCCCACCGCCACCGTCCAGTCGGCGCCCAGCTCGGTCTGCGCGGGCGAGCCGTTCAGCGTCCGAACGGTCGAGTACTTGTTGTTGAAGACGAAGATGCCGTCAGAGGAGTTCGGGTCGCCGTCGGTCGCGTCGGCGCGCTCCTGGAGGAAGAAGCCCTGGTTCCCGGACGGGTCGAGGGTCTCCTGCGTGACCACGCCCTGCACGTACACCGTCTGGCCGGCGAGGGGCGAGGTGAAGTCGGTGTCGCCGGCGGCGATGGAGCCCTGGACCTCACCGATGTTCACGATGTCGATGTCGGCGTAGGCCTGGGAGGCGAACACGAATCCGGCGGCGCCGATGATGACCGCGCCCGCGGCTGCCGCCGCGAACCGGACTCGCCGTCTGAGGGACTGCACAGGAAGGCTCCAATGCTGTTTCGAACGAAGCCTCGGCGCGCGAATGCGCGAGAGGCGGATGATGGGGGCGATCTTCACTCAACCGCACCAGCGGGTCGAAAGCAAGGCCTCGAAGTGAATTCCTCGTATCATCCCACGTCTCGATTGGGCAACGTCGGCACGCACGGAGGGCGGGGCCCCGAAGGAGCCCCGCCCTGGTTGCGCCCGTTCGCTGCCGGCTAGTTCCAGCCGTAGCGGGGAGTGTAGAAGTCCGGCACCGCGACCGCGCCGAAGTCCATGTCGGAGCCCAGGTAGAAGCTCGTGTACTGCGGCTGGTTGTAGGTCGTCTGCTGGTTCGCGACGCCCACGCGGTACTGCGGGTCCTGCATGAGCGTGAAGAGCTTGTGGTCGGTAACCTCAGTGGACAGGAAGACCCTGATCGCACTGCTGTCGGCGGTGCGCACCAACAGCTCCTCGCGCCAGTCGCCGAGCACGTCGGCCACCAGGCCGGGGTTGCCCTTCGTGTAGTTGTTGGTGAGGGTCCCCGCGGCGTCCAGCACCACGCCGTCCTGGTAGTCCCGGATCGTCGTGGTCTCGACCGTGGCGGCGTCGGCGCCGTGGACGAGCTGCGTCGTCAGGTCCGCGTCCCAGCGGATGCTCATGTTCGTCCCCGGCGGGGTGCCTTCGATCGGCTCGCCGGCGACGGTGAACAGGCCCTCGGGATTGCCCGCCTGGTCCGGCGGCAGGCCGGCCCACGCTTCGAGGCCCGGGATCGACGGGTCGACGTCGCCGACCATGCCGCGCCCGGTGTCGCGGCCGGAGTAGCCGCCCCACAGGACCTCGCCGGTCTCGGCGTCGCGCATCGCGTAGCCGTAAGGGGCGTAGGTACCGCCCTCGAAGACCGAGAAGATCTCGAGCCCTTCGCGGTCGGGGTCGAAGTCGCCCACGTGGAGCGCGTCGCCGTGCCCGAGCTTCGCCGGTTGGCCCGGGTTCGCCGAGCCCTCGGGCATGGTCGCGTACGACGAGTAGAGCAGCGAGCCGTCGTCATCCAGTGTGGCGGCGCCGTAGACGATCTCCTGTTTGCCGTCGCCGTCGACGTCGGCCACTTGGAGCGAGTGGTCGCCCTGCGTCGTCAGCGTCCCCCACTCGGGGTCGGGGCCCTCCACGCCGTGCGGCCCGCTGTTGAACGGATTCGACATCGGCGCGTGGCCGGAGTCGGCCAGCCAGCGCTCGGTGAGGTGCCGGCCGTTCCAGTCGATCGCGGTGATCGTGGTCCGGGTGTAGTAGCCGCGGGCGAAGATCGCCGTGGGGTGCTCGCCGTCGAGGTAGGCCACGCCGGAGAGGAAGCGGTCGACCCGGTTTCCCGGCTCGATGCGCGCCATCGCGTAGTCGCCCCACAGGAGGCCGTCGTCCCCGCGCTGGACGGGGAAGTCGACCGTGTCCATCTCCAATCCCGTGCGGCCGTTGAACACCGTGAGGTACTCGGGGCCGTCGAGGACGAAACCGGCGAAGTTCCGCAGCTGGTTGCGGGTCGACCGGCTCGGCGCGTAGACGTCGATGAAGTGGTCGGCGAGCGTCTCCGCGTCCTCTTGGGACAGCGGATAGGAGAAGTCGAACTGCGCGTCGGCGCCGAGGGCGGCCTCGACGGTGGCGGGCCAGTCGCCGTTGAGGACCTCGGGATGCTGGTCCCAGCCTTGGAAGATCCCCACCAGGTGGTCGTAGTAGCCCGCGGCGGAGAGCCGGTAGTCGTCCTCGTGCGTGACGCCGTCGCGGACGTCGTCGCGGGGCAGGTCGATGTAGTCGACCTTGCCACCCTTCACATAAGAGGTCGACTTCGAGCCCGGCGCGGTCTTGAGCATGACCTCGGAAATACCGTCGCCGTCGTAGTCGTAGACCTGGAACTGGGTGTAGTGCGCCCCGGCCCGGATGTTGACGCCGGGCTCGATGCGCCACAGCAGCTCGCCCTCCTGGGTGTAGGCGTCGATGAAGATCGGGCCGGTGTAGCCGACCTGGGAGACGTCCTTGGAGTTGTTGGGGTCCCACTTGACGACGTACTCGTAGTCGCCGTCCCCGTCGAGATCCCCGGGGCTGATGTCGTTGGCGCGGTACGTGTAGGCCTCGCCGGCGGGGGTGACGCCGTCGGCGGGCTTCTGCAGGGGGATGTCGAGGTAGCCCTCGGACCAGGGGGACACGGTGTCCGAGACGTCGGTCGGCCACCCGTGCTCGATGGCGACGACCTTGTACTCCGCATCCGGGTCGCCTTCGGCGTCCAAGTAGTTCGTGGAGTCGGCGACCGTGGCGATCTTCTTGCCGTCGCGGTAGACCTTGAAGGTGGCACCGGTCAGACCTGAATCGTTATAACCGGACACCTCGTCGGCGAGCAGCCGCCAGCTGAGGAACACGCCATCGCCGGTCACGGCCGCCACTAGACCGCGGTCGAGCCGTTCGAGCTGGATCTCGTCGTCGTGACCGCCGCCGTGCGACTGAGCAGAGGCCGTGACCCCGGCCCCGGCCAACGCACCGACCAGCGACACGGCGACGACCTTGCGAAACATTGAGGGGGGACTCATGGAAGGGGGCTCCTCGAAAACGCACGAGGCCTGCGAAAACGCGTCGAAGCCTTCGAGGGGACGCGCCCAGACCTCAATTGAAACGATTTAACGCATCGAAGACTATCGACCTCACCCCCACCTGTCAAGCACCGCCCCTGTGACCGCCGGTACGCCCATCACCCCACCGCACTCCCCCACAACAGACTCCGGTACAGTTCTACCTCGTCCCGGTCGATTAGCTCAGCGGGAGAGCACTCGCTTCACACGCGAGGGGTCACTGGTTCGATCCCAGTATCGACCACCAGCAAAGCAGCCCCGGCGGGATTCCCACCGGGGCTTTGCAGTACCCGAACTGGTAGCCGATCAGGCTCAAGATGTCCGAGTACCGCGACAAGATGTTCCACCTCGAAGTGCTCGCCCCTAAACCGATCCCCTGCCCACTGCTGATGACCCCCGGCTACGGTCTCGCCGTCGGCGGCATCACCGCCGCGGTCAGCGCTTTCGGGCGTTTCAGCGCCGTAGCGAGACCGGCGAAGCGCGGCATTAACCCGGGCAGGCGCAGTTAGATCGGGCCGTATTCGTCGCCGAACACCGCCGTCCGTCTCGCACAGGAGGGCGAGGCGGGCACGCCGATCCGGCGGGCTGCCCTTTCGATATGTCGTCGCTCGAGTGGAACGGAACGACCGGCTTGGCTGTTCCCGACGAGCTCAATTTGTTCTGCCTCGGGTGTCGGTCGGCGCTTCTACGATTGCGCCATGACTGTTTTCATCACTCCCAAGCAGTTCCATGAAGCCGACGGCGTCGACGATTGGCGGGTGCTGTGGTCGGTGGCGTTCGCGCTCTATCGCACTGGCGATTTCGCCAAGGGGCTGAGCCTCGTCGCTGAGATCGGCCGGCTTGCCGAGGCAGCCGGGCACCACCCCGACCTCAACCTTCGCTCCACAGTGCTCGAAGTGCGGCTCGTTACCAAGGAGCGCTGGTCGCTGACCGACGCCGATCTCGAACTGGCGCGCCAGATCTCCCTGGCGGCCGAGGCGCTCGGAGTCCCGGCCGACCCCGGCTCCACCCGTACCTGGGAGTTCGCGCTCGACGCCCTTGACGTCGACAAGGTCCGGGCGTTCTGGTGCGCCGTGCTCGGCTACGAGATGGTCGGCGACTCCGACATCGCCGACCCGGACGGGCTGTACCCGCCGGTTTTCGTGCAACAGATGGACGTCGCGCGCGAGGGCCGCAACCGCATCCACATCGATGTCGGTGTCCCGCACGAGCAGGCGGAGGCGCGGGTCGCCGCGGCACTGGCCGCCGGCGGCAGGCTCGTCACCGACCGGTTCGCCCCGATGCATTGGACCCTCGCCGACCCGGAAGGCAACGAGGTGGACCTCGCCACCTGGATCGGTCGCGACTAGGCCGTATCTAGGAGCCGGGTCTCCAGTCGAGCATCGACTTGGATGGTCGCTTCATAGCCGAGACCTGACACCTTGCGGCCCATGGAGTCACGGCCGCGCGAAGTGCGAGGCGGTGCCTGCGGTTTTGCGGCGGCCCGGCCGCCGAGCCCCGCCGCGGGGTGGACCTTCGCCTGCCGCCTAGGATTCGCCCCTTTGTCGTCGCACTCGCTCCGCCGCGGCCTGTTCGATGCGGCGAAATTCGCGCTCGCCGGGTCGGGTGTTGTAGTCGAGGAATCCCGCGACGAGGTCGCGGTTGCGCTCGCGGGCTTCCGTCGCCGCCCGTTCGGAAGTGGCGACGATCAGGGCGGCGAGGTCGTCAGGGGCGATCGCGGCCGCGGCCGGCAGGACTTCGACGTCGACGAGCGCGCCGCCGAAGGTCGCGGTCACGGCGACCTCGTGTCCGTCGGACTCGACGCGGACGCTCGCGGCGTCGATCATGGCCCGCAGCGGCTGCGCCCGTTCACGCAGTGCCGCCATCTGCTTCTCGACGTCGCTGATGAGAACGGCGAGGTCGAACGACTCGGCCTGGTCGGGGTCGCGATCGCCGGTGTCGCTACGAGGGGTCTCGCTCATCTGTCCTCCTTGAGGGGGACCGCGCCGCGGTTCGGCGGCACGGGCCGACCGTCGAACGACGGTCCTTTAAGTACAACAACGGTAGATGCTTTTTGCTTGCGCTGCAACGAGAGTGATTCTTTCCTTCGCGTGCAACCTCACGGGCCTCCGTTGGCCTCCCGGTCGGCCGCCATCTGGTCGTGGTGGTTGCGGCCGGTATTGGACGCATTCGCGGTGTACTTGACCATCTTGAGGCCGTCTACGGGGTTGGACCACTTGTTCTTGAGCGGGTCGAGCGACTTGAGCAGCAGGTCGCTGGAGGTGTTCCGCATGTTCCCGGCGGCGTTCATCGTCTTCGCGCCCGCGCCCATGAAACCGCGCGACGCGCCTTGCAGGAGCTTGTCGGTGGAGGCGTCCAGGACCTTCTTGAGACCGGCGGACTCGGCGCCGAACTTGCGGAACGAGGCGATCCAGCGGCCGAACTTCGACATGAGCTGACCGAGCTTGCCGACCATGTTCGCGAACACGCTCACGGCCTTGGAGACGATCCGGGCCGTCGCGGCGGCGACCGTGGCGCCGAAGGTGAATCCGGCGGTCGCGAGGGCGCCGAGGATCCACATGACGGCCTCGGCGACGAAATTGGAGATGATCTCCAGGAACGCGTTCCGCAGGATGGCCACCGCGACGCCCGCGATGTTGATGCCGTTGGCAGTGGTCACCGCGGCCTCGGCGGTCGCGCGGAGCACCGCTTCGAAGCCCGCGGCGCTCTCGCGGTACGCCTGGGCGTCCAGGCCGTCCCAGTCCTGCACGGACTGGAGTTCGGCGGACCATGCGTCGGCGGCCTCGTGCAGCTCCATGGCGATGTTGTTCCACGTGAGCGAGAGGCCTTGGATGGCGTTCGGGTTCCCGGCGACCCAGTCGAGGGGTTCGCGCAGGAACGAGATGTGCTCGAACAGCCAGGAGACCCCCGCCTGGATGAGGTGCTTGAAGGGGTTCGAGACGAACGAGAGCACGTCGAGGGAGAGGGAGAACGTCGCCACCCCCGCGTCCATGAAGCTGAAGTCTTGCGTGAACGCCCGGCTGTAGGCCTCGCCGGCCTTGTAGACGCCGTAGAAGATCTTGGCGCTCTGGGGGACCGAGGTCGGGGTGTCGTCGGCGATGAGGGGGTTGGCGTTCACGAGGACTCGTCCAGTTCTTTGAGGAGGGCGTTGAACAGGTCGGCGACTTCCTGGTCGGCGTCCTGGTGGCGCTGAGCCGAATCCACAACAGCCGTGGCGAAGCCGTTCCCGAGGTCGTCGGCCGAGGCGAGGGCGGCGGCCGCGTCGTCGAGGAACAGATCGAGGACCGGGGGGATGATCTGGGCGAACACGATGCCGTAGGCGTCCTCGTCGCCGAGACGGACCGTGTTCGCGGCGTCGGCGGCCAGGGCGACCTGGCTCATGGGCCCGGAGGCGAGACGGGAGGCGTGGTCGCGGAGCTGCTGCGGGTCGACCTTCATGGCCTAGGACTCCCGCGGCACTTCGGTGAAGGACGAGAGGACGCCCATGGCCTCGGAGTCGCCGCCGAGCATGTCGGACATGATGGCGGCGGTGTTCCGGCCGGACTCCTCGGCCGCGCGGCGGTAGGTGTCGAGCACGAGGTCGGCAAGGGCGTTGGCGGACATCTTGCGGGCCTCGGTGGAGAAGCGGAGCCCGGTGAGACCGCCGCCCGCGTTCACGGTGAGGGTCACGGCGCCGTCGTCGCTCGCAAGGGTGGTCTCGGACTCGGCCAGGAGCTGCTCGGCGCGACCGGCCTGCTCCTGGATCAGCGCCACTCGGCGATCCAGGTCCTGCATGATCTCTTCGGGACTGCGCATGCTCATCCTTCATGGGACGCTCGACAATCGAGCCCAACGTTGCAGATGCGAAGCTAGTCAACGAGAGTGAACGTCCAATGGCGTGGTGCTGAACGCTCTGGTGACCTCAGCTGAGACGGGCGCGGAACCCGGCGAGCCGCGGCGTTCGCGCGTCCGGGATCGCGAGCACGTCGGCGGTGAGGACCACCTCTGACGTCTCACCCGCGGTCAGCAGGACGCTTCGGCGCACCTCGGCCGACGACGGGTCCACCGCGGTTTCAGGTCCGATCTGGCTGTGGGGCGGCCGGACTCGCACGATCACCTCGTGCTCGCCCGGCGGCATCTGGAGCCACATCCGCGTCCATCCCGCCCGTGCCGGACGTCCGTCCAGGAACACCTCCGGGTCGGGAACCCAAGGGCGGCAGGCGGGAACCTCGGGTTCCCCGATCCGGACGGTCCGCCACCGCTGCATCAGGCCCGGCTTCTCACTTCCGGCGAGCGCGGCGAGGGCGTCCGGCGGGTAGGTCTCGAGCATGAACCGCAGGTGCAAGCTGAGCCCGGCCCAGCCCGGGGCGGGCGCGATCCGTTGGGGCGCATCGGCGTCGAGCACGCGCGGCGCCTCGGGGTCCGGTGCCGCGGGCGGGTCGGCCACAGCGACGCGGCGCAGGCGAGCCTGCTTGACCAGCGACGCGACGATGACGGCGACCCCGATGCCGAGCCCGAGTGCGATGGCACCGAAGACGGCTGCGTTCCCGAGTGCGGCGGACGACCCGGAGGCGCCCGCGACCGCCATCGCCGAAAGCGCGGCCGCGAGCGCCAGGCCGGCGAGCCCGAACAGGTACACGCGGCCGACGCCCCCGGGGCCGCGCCGCCGCTCGCCGAACGACGTCAGGTCGTACACCCGGTTCCCGGCCTCGTAGTGCTCGTGTGCGGTGGCGCCGATGACGCTCGAGTAGTCGAGGTCGATGCGCTGGCCGCGTTCGAGGTGCACGGTCTTGTAGCAGCGGGAATGGCTGCCGGTGACCGCGATCAGGTGCTCGCCCGGCGACAGCGTGAGCTTGGTGGTGCCCCAGCCCCACGAGGCGGGGACGCCGTCGACGCTCACGAGCGGCACCAGAGGTCGGGAGACTCGCAGCGAAGGACGCCATTCACGCGAGTGCTGGTTCCCCCAGGCGGTACGGACCACGACCGTGGCATTGGCCGCGTCAGTGTCACTCGGCGACAAGTCGACCCGCCGTCCGGCCTGGACTGCCACGGCCGCATCGGGATGCGGGCTGGCGGCCCAGGCACGGAACGGCGGGAAGGTCTTGAACCCCGCGAAGCGCCGAAACCCGGGCAGCACCGGCCAGGAGACGAGCAGCGCGATGGCGAGCAGGCCGAAACCCAACCCGATGAGGTCGTCAGTGCTCATGCGCCACCGGCCCTCCCGTCACGTGCGTTCAGCCCCAGTCGGGGGCGTCGTCATCGGCCCACCCGGGAGGGTCGATCGTGGGGATGAAGTCGAGGTTGCCCGGGTCCAGGCCGGTCTCGGCCCGAGGGTCGTTCTTACCGTCGACGTTGCCGTCCTGGGCGAGGTCGTTGGCATTGAGCCCGGTGTTGTAGGCGCCCTGGCCGCCCACGAACAGGTGCGCGAGACCGGGGGCGACGTGCTTGCCGCCCGAGGGCGCCAGCGCGTTGCGCAGCCCGAGCTGGGCGAGGCCTTGGGCCATGTTGAACGCGGTGGGGCCGACCAGGTCGAGGGGGTTGACCACGTTGCCCTGTGTGGCGAGCGCGGTCCAGGAGATCCCCATGCCCGCTCCGATGGCGGCCGCGAGGCCATTGCCCAGCGCCGTGAGCGCGGTGTCGAGGGCCTTCAGGATCCCGAGTCCGGTGGCCGCGACGGTCATCGCCGCCGCCCGGACCGCCTGGGCGGCGGCCGCTGTGGGCGGGAACGCCTGGAGCGGCCAGTACACCAAGGCCATGCCCATGAGGATGGTCGCGAGAGCGGCGTAGGCGGTGACCATGACCACCAGTAGCGCCGCGATGGAGAACAAGCCGATCCCGACCTCGATCGCGAAGAGCGCGATCGTCCACAACTGGGTCCGGACCTTCCCGGCCTGGTCGATGAACGCCTGGCAGTCGTCCCCGTCCCAGGATTCGGCGTCCATCGCGTCGATCTCGTCCTGGAGGGCCTGAGCGGCGGCGATGTACTTCTCCGCGAGCTGAAACCAGTAGGCGCCGACCATCATGATCTGGCCGGGATTGCACTGGTTCATGTAGATGATGCGCGCGATCTGCGTGCAGGCAGGGCCGAACGTGAAGGCGGGCAAGACGATTTCGACCGCCGCGGCCGGGGACATGACGGCGAACGTGTCCATCATGCCCTGGAAGGACTCGGGTTGGGGTGCGCCGATTGACATCGAGCGGTTCCTTTGCGGTTCAGAGGGGTTCGGTGGTCACTTGAAGTCGCCGGCGCCGGCGGAGTCGGCGTCCTCCCACGAGGTGGCGCAGCCATCGAGGTTCTCGTTCATGGTCTGGAAGCACTCGGCGGCGCCCTGGACCATCTCGTTCATGTAGCTCACCGCGGTCGTGTAGACCATGGCCAGCGACGGCGCGACCGAGGTGTACAGCGCCTGGTCGATGCCCCGCAGGTTCGGAAGGAGCTCGTTGGCCTCCTCCAGCGGGGGCTTGACGTTGGTCTGGATGTTCGTGCCGAGCTGACGGATCGTCTCGGGGTCTACTTTCGGCATGTCGTCCTCACTGTCCTCGAAGCCGGCGGATCTGTTCGTCGTGGTCTTGGAGCAGGAACGCCGCCTGGCCGATCGACTTGCGCGCGTATGCCTGCGCCTCACCGGGCAGACCGTCGACCTGGTCCATGGTCAACGGAAGGCCCATGGCGTCGATGCTCGCGCGCTGGCGGTCCCTGAGGTCCTCGGCAGCCCGCGCCGCGGTCTCGTTGATCTCCTTGGCCAGGGCGTCGGGTCCGAGCTCGCGGGCGTGGATGCCGAGCAGGAGGCGGGCGATCGGGTATTCGCCAGTGGCCTCGATCGTCACGTCGCCTTCGGAGCCGGTGGCGGTGCCGGGGGCGTCGTCGGGCTCGGTCCCTGGCCCTTGTCCACCTTGC
This sequence comes from uncultured Actinomycetota bacterium, assembly GCA_963740955.1. Taxonomy (GTDB): domain Bacteria; phylum Actinomycetota; class Actinomycetes; order Mycobacteriales; family Micromonosporaceae; genus Glycomyces. The sequence continues at coordinate 194,872 of CAVUGC010000016.1, read as the reverse complement.
GCGCCTTGGAATCGCTCGAGCATTGCGATCGCCATGTCGAGGTTGCCCGTGGGGTACTCGGCGCTGAGCGCGGACCGCGACTGGACCCGCGGATCCTCGGGCGGCAGGTCGTCGTCCGCACCGAACCGAGACCGATGTCGCTCGATGACGGCGTTCAGTCCGTCCTCGTGAATACCGTCGCGCAGGTCCTTGAGATGGGCGAGCGCGTCGGCGGCCGAACCAAGGGGCGACCGTCTGCGGCGGACTGCGCGGCCCGAGCCGCGTCGGCGGCGTCCCTCGCGGTATTGGTGATGAGTTCGGCCAGGTCCCGCACCGGCAGACGGACGGCCTCGACCGTCAATCGGACGGTCGGGGCTTGGCCGCCGCCGTCCACAATGGTGACGTTGCCGCAACCGCTCGTGTGGGCGGGTGTCGTGGGGTCGGTGTCGATCAACGATGCTCCAGGTTTCGTTCGGTCGGACTCGATGCGGACGCTGTGGCATCGATGAGGGTCCGCACCGGTTGGCTTCGCTCGCGCAGTGCCGCCATCTGCTTCTCGAAGTCGCTCATGACGTCGGCGAGGTCGAACGCCTCGACCTGGTTGGTGTTGCGATCGCCGGCGTCGCTTCGAGGGATCTCGCTCACTTGTCCTCCCGATGGAGTGTACTGAGGTGATGCAGCACAGACCGACTGTCGAGCACGAGTCTCTTGTGAACAAGATTCTAAATTCGTTTTAGTTGCGCTACAACGAAAGTGATGTATCGCATCGCGTGCAACCCATTTGCAGCGTCGGCGAGGTGCCGGCCTCGTCCCGGCCCGGTCGGTACGCGGCGGGCCGGCTGCTAGTCGGTGATCTCCACGGTCAGCTCGACCGGCGCGGGCGCGGGCCCGTCACTCGCGTCGCCTACGCAGTCGTCCGGGCCGGTGCGGAAGCAGTACTGGAAGACGAGTGTCGCCTCGCCTTGACCGACGGCCTCGAAGTCCCAGGTCAACTCCGAAGGGCAGCCGACTCCATCGCAGGACGAGACGGTGTCCTGCTCAGAACCGATCTCCGTCATCACCGCCGGGTCGGCCTCGCCGACCAGGAACCAGTTGTCGCCGACCGACGGATTGACCTCGCCGAAGTCGATCCGCAGCGTTTCACCGACCGCCACCGTCGCGGTTCCGGCATCGTGCTGGACGGTCGAGTCAGCCCCTGAACAGCCGGTGACCACCAGGGCGAGTGCGATCACCAGTACCGCCGTACGCATCCCGACACGATATCCGCGCCGCACAACTCCGCATCCTCCGCCAAGCGCCGACCGCTTCCTCCCCTCGGCACGTGGGAAGGAAGGTCGCACCACGACCGCCCCGCCTGGCGCAAGGGCCCGTTTCGTGCAGCACCCCCTGATCTGCCATTCCGCAACAGACCGCCCCACGCGAGCGTGAGGCCGACTTGCATCACGCGGTTGACACTTGCGGCGCGTCGAGGACTACCAGCGGCGCGCCCGCGCCGACCTGGCCGCCGGGCTCGACGAGCACCTTGAGAATCCGGCCCGCCTGCGGCGCCGCCACAGGCGTTTCCATCTTCATGGCTTCCAAGACCGCCAGGACCTGGCCCGCCTCGACTTCGTCGCCTGGCCGGACCTCGACCTTCCAGACGGCGGCGGCCAGCGGCGAGGCGACGACCGCCCCGCCCGGCGGGGCCGCCACGTCCACAGTCTCGGCCGGGGGCGGCTCGGCCTGCTGGCGGTCGAACTCGCCCGAGGCCTCCCAGGCGGCTCGTTCCGCAGCGAACGCTTCCGCTTGGCGTGTTTTGAAAACGGCGATGCCCTCGGCGTTGGCGTCGAGGAATCGGCGATAGTCGGCATAGCGAAACTCACCGTCAGCGGTCTTCGGGACGAAGCGGCCCGCGCCCATTTCGGCCCGCAGTTCCCCCAGTTCCGCGGTGTCGACCGGGTACCAGCGGATGCGGTCGAAGAAGCGCAGCAGCCACGGCTTGCCCTCGGTGAAGGGGCCGCGCTGGCGGTGGGTGTTCCAGACCTGCACGGTGCGTCCGACGAACTGGTAGCCGCCGGGGCCCTCCATGCCGTAGATGCAGAGGTAGGCCCCGCCGATGCCGACGGCGTTCTGCGGCGTCCAGGTGCGCGCCGGGTTGTACTTGGTGGTCACGAGCCGGTGCCTTGGGTCGAGCGGGGTCGCCACGGGCGCGCCGAGGTACACGTCGCCGAGGCCGAGCACCATGTACTCGGCGTCGAAGACGGTGCGGTACACGTCGTCCACACTGTCCAGCCCGTTCATGCGGCGGATGAACTCGATATTCCAGGGGCACCATGGCGCATCGTCGCGCACGCCGTTCATGTACCGGTCGATGGCCTCGCGGGTGGCCGGGTCGTCCCAGGAGAGCGGGAGCCAGACTTCGCGGCTCGGCACGGCGAGGTCCTCGGTCGACGGCAGCGTGGATTCGATATCGGTCAGTTGATCGACGAGCGCGGTCTGGGTCAGGCGGGCCGGATCGAAGTGAACCTGGAGGCTGCGCACACCCGGAGTCAGGTCGAGCAGCACCGCATCGTCGCCGAACCGCGAGACCACGGCCTCGGCGAGGGCGTGCACGCGCATCCGCAGCGCCAGGTCGAGGAGGTTGGGCCCGTATTCGACAAGGACGTTGTCGTCACCTGAGCGACGGTAGGCGACCGCCGGGGCGTCCGGGCGGGCCCCGAGCCGCTCCAACACGCCGCCGTCCACGACGGGGGCACGGTCAGGGGTCGGGGCGAACGCGGGACGCTGCCGGGCGGCCGGAACGCCGGCGTCGCCGACGGGGACGAATCGCACGGTGTCGCCGGGCCGCAGCTGCCCGAGCCGCCAGCGGTGCGCCGCGATCACCGTTGCGGGGCAGACGAAGCCGCCCAGGCTCGGCCCGTCGGGTCCGAGCAGGACCGGCATGTCGCCGGTGAAGTCGACCGCGCCGATCGCGTAGGCGTTGTCGTGGATGTTCGAGGGGTGGAGCCCGGCCTCGCCGCCGTCCGGGCGGGCCCAGCGCGGTTTCGGGCCGCTGAGGCGCACCCCGGTGCGGGCGGAGTTGAAGTGGACTTCCCAACGGGCGCTGTAGAAGTCGTCCATGTCCTCGCGGGTGAAGAACTCGGGGGCGGCGTGTGGCCCCTCCACGACGGGGAGTTCCCAGGTATTCGAGAACCGGGGCCGGTCCACTTCGGGCACCGGCCCGGGCTTCTGCGGCCCGGCGGGCGCCGCGCGCAGCACATCCCCGGTCTTGAGCGCGGCGCCGGTGAGGCCGCCGATCTCGCCGAGGGTGAAGGTGGCGGCCGAACCGAGGTAGAGCGGCACGTCGAGGCCGCCGCGCACGAGCAGGTAGGTGCGGATGCCGGCGGTCTCGGGCGCGCCGATCGCGAGTTCGGCTCCGGCGGGGACAGTGAACGGCTCCCATTGCGGCGCAGGCGCACCGTCCACGGTCACTGGTGCCGGAGCCCCTGTCACGCACACGGTGGTGTCGTGGCTGAACCGCAGTGTCGGCCCCTGCGCGACGCATTCGAGGCCTGGGGCGCCTTCGGGGTTGCCGAGGGCGCGGTTGCCGAGCCGGAACGACAGGTCGTCCATGGGGCCCGAGGGCGGCAGGCCCACCTGCCAGTAGCCGGTGCGGCCGGGCCAGTCCTGGACCGTGGTCTGCGTGCCCGCCGCGAGGACGTCGATGCGGGGGCGCGGGTCGTGCACGTCGGCGAGGGTGGCGGTGGTGTGCCGCGCGGCGGCGAAGTCGGGGTGGGCGAGGGCGGCTGCGAGCTGGCCCTGGTTGGTCTCGACTCCGGCGATCCGCAACTCCCCCAAGGCGTTCGCGGCCGTGGCGATGGCGTCGGCGCGGGTGGGTCCGTGGCTGATGAGCTTGGCGATCATCGGGTCGTAGTGCGGTCCGACCTCGGTCCCGGCCTCGATCCAGGCGTCCGTGCGCACGCCTGCCGGGCAGCGTGAGGTGGGTGACGGTGCCGGTGGAGGGCCGGTGCCCTTGGGCGGGGTCCTCGGCGTACAGGCGGGTCTGCACGGCGTGGCCGCTCGCCCGCAGCGGCCGCCGCATCGGGGCGGCGTCGCCTTGGGCGAGGCGGAGCATCCACTCCACGAGGTCGACGCCGAAGACCGCTTCGGTGACGGGGTGCTCGACCTGGAGCCGGGTGTTCACCTCGAGGAAGGCGACCTCCTCGCGCTCAGTGTCGTAGAGGAACTCGACGGTGCCCGCGGAGCGGTAGCGCACGTCGGCGCAGAGCCTTTGGGCCGCTTCCTGGTAGCGCTCGCGCAGATGGGTCGGGACGTCGGGCGCGGGGGCCTCCTCGATCACCTTCTGGTTGCGGCGCTGGAGGGTGCAGTCGCGGTCCCCGAGGACGGCGACCGAGCCAAGGCCGTCGCCGAAGACCTGCGCCTCGACGTGCCGGGCGCGGCGCACCAGCCGTTCGAGGAACAGCCCGGCATCGCCGAAACCGCTCTCGGCCAGGCGCTTGACGCTGCCCCAGGCCTCGCGCAGCTCGGCCGGGTTCGCGGCGGGGCGCATGCCGATGCCGCCGCCGCCCCCGGTCGCCTTGAGCATCACGGGGTAGCCGATGCGGTCGGCTTCGGCGAGCGCGTGCGCCGCGTCGTCCAGCAGTCCGGTCCCGGCGAGCAGCGGGACCCCGGCGGCTTCCGCGGCGGCCCGCGCGGTGTGCTTGGCGCCGAACAGTTCCAGGTGCTCGGGGGCGGGACCGACGAAGGCGATCCCGGCGTCCTCGACGGCCCGCGCGAACGCCGCGTTCTCGGAGAGGAACCCGTACCCGGGGTGGATCGCGCCCGTCCCGGTCGCCGCGGCGGCCTCCAGGATCGCCTCGGGCCGCAGGTAGGAGTCGGCGGGGGCCGGGCCGCCGATGCGCACCGCCTCATCGGCGGCGTCCACGTGCGCGGCGGCCCGGTCGGCGTCGGAGTAGACGGCGATCGTCTTGAGCCCCATGCGCTTCGCGGTCGCGATGATGCGCACGGCGATCTCGCCGCGGTTGGCGACCAGGAGGGTGTCGAAGGACAAGTCAGGACTCCTCGCTGACGGCGACGCGGATGGCCGTGGGGTTGAACGCGTTGCACGGGTTGTTGATCTGGGGGCAGTTGGAGATGAGGGCGATGACGTCCCGCTCGGCGCGCAGGGCGACTTCCAGGCCTGGAGCGGAGATGCCGTCCACGATGCCCAGGCAGCCGTCGTCCTCGACGGGCACGTTCATGAACCAGTTGATGTTGCCGGTCATGTCGCGTTTGCCCAGGCCCCATTTCGCGCCTTCGTGGAGGAAGTTCTCGACGCAGGCGTGCTGGGCCCAGGTCTGGTGGCCGTAGCGGAGGGTGTTGGACTCCTTGGAGCAGGCGCCGCCGATGGTGTCGTGGCGGCCGCAGTTGTCGGCCGTCACGGTCGCAAGGGGACGGTGCTCGACGTCGCGGAGGACCGAACCGGCGGTGAGGTACAGCGCCCCGGCGGCGGCGATGGTGTTCTGCGCGCTGTAGCGGAGTGCGGTGTCGGCGGCGTCGAAGAGGAGGAAGTCGACGGCCTGGTTGCCTTCGAGGTCGGTGATCCGCAGGGTCTGGCCGGCGGCGACGAATCCGGACCAGGGGGCGCGGGCGTCGACGATGTGCTCTTGAACGCTGTGCTTTTGAACGACAGGCCCGGTGTGCGTCTTGGCGGTCATGCGGCGGCTCCGATCCGGGCGGCGGTGTTGGCGAGGGCGCGGCGGCCCTCCGGGGTGGCGTCCCAGCGGGCGTCGCCGGGGGCGGTGGGGCTCTCGCGCCAGGCGAGGACGCGAACCGGGGAGGCGGTATAGGCCTCGCGGGGGTCGAGCGCGTGCGGGGTGTTGGCGAGCAGGATCAGGAGCGGGGCCTCCGCGAGGAGGCGCACCCTGCGGCCCGGCCCGGCGCCGCCCTGCCAGTGCAGGCGGCCGTCCTCGTCCGCTTTGAGGCCCTTGAAGAGCGCGATGGTCGCCGGGAGGTCGCGGGCGGTGAGGTCGTGTTTGGCGGCGGCCAGTTTGAGCAGTTCGCGGGCGGCCGGGGTCGGGCCCCACGGCGTGCCGTCGCCGTAGCGCTCCTCGTTCTGGGCGGCCGTGGGCGCGCCGCAGAAGGCGTCGTGGCGGCCCGATTCGTCGAGGACCAGGCTCGCCAGCGCGCGGCCCTGGTCGGAGAGCAGCAGGCTGCCTTGGCCGAGGTAGGCGTTCCATTGGACCTTGACGGTGTCGGCGACGCAGAGGCGTTCCCAGGGGCTTCCGGCCCAGGCGAGGGACAGGTGGACGCAGGCGTCGCCTTCGAGGTCGGCGAGCTCGACGACGGTGCCGGGGGCGACGATCTGGTGGGCGTATCCGCCGCCCGCCACGCTCTCGGCCCAGACGAGGTTCGCGGGGACGATGTCATCGGGAGCATGGGGGTAGGTGGTGGCGGGGACCCAGGCGCGTTCGGTGGCCGCGGCGGCGGCCTCTTGCGCGCGGGCGTGGTCGCGCGCGGCGTAGGTGCTGCCGGTGGCCGACGGTTCGGCTTGCGGCTCAGGGGTTTCGGTCATGGAAGCCTCCGCTCCGATCAATTTCTGTCGCTTGATAGAAATTAACTTCACGAGTGTTCGCGGCCGTGACTTTCACGTTTCGGCTTGATTGCGTCGAGCGCACAACCGGGTCGACCTCCGCAAGCCAGGGCACGCGCAGCGGGCTCCCGCGAGCGGCCGGTGCGGCCGTTCACGGGAGCCCGCTTGCGGCGCTCAGGCTTTCGCGGCGACCGGCTCGAGCACGCTCGGCGTGGCCGGTGCGGCGGCGCGGTAGGCCTTGGCCGGGCGCACCATCGCGACCGCGACATAGGCGGCGGTGCCCGCGAGGAACGCGATGAAGGTGGGCCAGCCGTCGAAGGACGCGGTGATCATGTCGTTCTCGAGGTACAGCAGGTCGTTCGGGACGCCGTACGCCGTCGGGGTGAGGACGAACAGCACCAGGCGGACGGTGAAGCCCACCGCGATCGCGGCCGCCGCCGAGGCCGCGCCGCCGCGCTTCCACCAGTGCCCCAGGGCGAACGGCACGACCAGGCCCGCGAGCATGAGGTCGAAGGCGAGGGTGAGCAGGATGCCGGTCTGCGGCACCCGCACCGCCACGAGGACGGCGAGGCCCACGATCGGGAACATCGCGATGCGGCTGGCCCGCAGGAGCGGGTCCTTCCCGGCGCCGAAGATCTTCAGCTCGGGGAGCTTGCCGCCGTCGGTCTCGCGGATCCCTGCGATGTTGCGGGCGGCCACGGCGCCGGTGCCGAGGATCGCGCCGTTGGCCGTCGAGCAGGAGGCGGCCACGACCGCGGCCAGGACCATCATCGCCAGCCAGGCCGGGGCGTGGTCCTCCAGGAGCGTGAACAGCACCGCGGAGCCCGCGTCGGGGCCGACGATGTCGACCGCGGAGAGGGCCACGTAGCTGAAGGGGACGCCGATCAGGAGGGTCCCGGCCGCACCGAGAAAGCAGGCCCGGCGGGCGACCGACGGGCTCTTGGCCGAGAAGATCCGCTGCATGAAGTCGATGGCCACGATGTCGCCGACGCCGAGGGCGATGAGGGTCGCCCAGTTGACCGGGGCGCCCTGGGCGGGGTCGGTGAGCTGCCCGAGGTCGAAGGCCCCCATGCCTTCCGGGACGGTGATCCCGTGCGTCACGGCCACCCACGTGAACAGGGAGGCGGTGCCGGCGATGGTGATGACCATCTGGGCGGCGGCGGTGTACGAGTCGGAGAACATGCCGCCCGCGACCGTGTACGTCATGACGACCGCGACGATGAGGAGGACGCCGAGGGTGTAGTCGATGCCGAGGAAGTGCTCGAACAGGAAGCCGCCCGCGACGAGGTTCCCCGCCAGCAGGAGCACGTATGCGCCGATCATCGCGATGGAGGCGGCCAGTTCGATCCGGCGTCCGTACCGGCGGGCGTACCAGTCCGGGAGCGTCAGGAGCTTGGCGGCGTTCATGCGGCGGGCGAAGAGCAGGCCGGTGAGGAGCAGGCACAGCGCGAGCCCGATGGGCAGGCTGGCTCCGGCCCAGAAGCCGAAGCCGTAGGCGAGGTCGGTGTTGCCGAGGGTGGCGTTGGAGTCGACCGCTTGGGCCATGAGCCCGGCGGTGACGAGCGGGACGCCGAGCGTGCGGCCCGCGACGAGGTAGCGGCCGGAGTCGCCCTCCACTTTCCGCGACACCACGAGGCCGATGACCAGGACGACGACGATTGAGAGCCCTACACCGAGGAGTATCATCGGGCACCTTCCGGGGTTGATTTCTATCAGTCGATAGAAATAAATCGTCCTGGCGTTTCGATCGCCTGACAGAATTTATTTCGCCGTCATGAACACCCCCGCACAGTGGCAATACGTGATTGCCGAACCGGGGCCCGGCACCGCGCTCGCCGACCGGAATGAAAGCCCGCGAACTAGACTGGTGCGCGCAGACAGGACAGGAAGGCGTACCGATGCCCACCGCAGCGAAGGAGTCCCCGGCGGACCGGCCCAAGCGGCGGGTCGGCCGCCCCCGTGTCGCCCCGGAGCCCGGCGACGGCACCGCCCAGCCCGCCGAACCCCGCGACCAGCTCCTCGCGGCGGCCGCCGAGCTGTTCACCGTCCAGGGCTACACGGCCACCTCGACCCGCGCTATCACCGCCAAGGCCGGCATGCGCCAAGCCAGCATGTACTACCACTTCCCCAGCAAGGAAGCGCTGCTCAGCAGCCTGCTGGAGACCACCGTGGCCCCCTCGCTCGAATTCGCCGAATGGGCGCTGGCCGAACAGGACGCCTCCGCCGAGGCCCGACTCTGGGCCCTGGCCCGCATCGACGCCGCGCAGCTCGCCGGGGCCGAGCACAACCTCGGCGCGCTGTACCTGCTGCCCGAGGTGCGCCAGGAGGTCTTCGCGCCCTTCCGCGAGATGCGCGAGCGGCTGCGCGAGTCCTACCGGGAGCTGCTCGGCCGCACCGGCGCGGCCCTCGACTACCCGCCCGGCGGCCTCGCCCAGCGCGCGCATCTCGTCTTCGGCCTGGTCGAAGGGGTCATCCTCGCCCGCATGGAGCACGCCCCCGTCGCCGACCCCGCCACGTACTCGGCCGGCGTCGCCGACGGTGTGCTGCGCCTGGCCGGATGCGGGCGCCTCGCCGCCGCGCGCGCCCGGGGCATGCGGCTGTGCGCCGACTGGATCGGCCGCTCCGAGCATCTGCCGAGCGCGCCATCGGCGACGGATCGGGCATGACGACCGCCCCGCGCAGGAGCCTGAGACTCGATCACCTTGAGTAGGTGGCAGATGCCCTCTGTGTCGTCACATCCGGGGCCATTGCCGGTGTTCTTCGGTCGCTCGGAACTCCTCCGCGAATAGACGATGCACTCCGCGGTTGTCGACCACGTAGGACGGCAACGCGGTGGTGCCACGGCAGCGATGACCGCCTCGATCAGCAGGTCATGGCGAAGCTCGGCCGGACGCCTGGCAGGCGTTCCGACACCGGTGCCGCACAGCGGCGACACATTCGGTTCGCGCGTGATCGGTTGTGGCGGTGGGGGTGGAGGTGTCGAGCACCGCTCGAGCCCTGTTCGCTTTCCTCCGGTATCGTGTCGGGACGGGAGGTCTGAATGTTCGGAGAAGACCAGATTGCGCAACAGCTCTCGCAGACGCGCGAGACACTTTCGCAGGGCCCCAGTCCGGCAGGCGCCCAGTCAGAGCCGATCCTGACCGAGGCGGCCGACGGCCGGATCAAGGTCACGCTCGGCGCCGACGGCAGGTTCGAGCAGATCAAGATGACGCTGAGCGCCTTGAAGGACGGCCCCGACGCACTCGTCGAGCAGTTGGTCCTCGCCGTGAACGAGGCGCTCGACGAGCGGTCCAAGCAGACCGCCGCCACCGGTCCCGTCCCGGACCTCGATGCGATGAACGAGCAGGTGGCCCGCATCCAGGACGCCTCCCTCCAGCAGTTCACCCAGATGCGAGGCGCGATCGGCGACCTCATGGAACGACTCCGCGAAGGCAGATGACCATGTCGGGTCTGAACATCACCCCTGAGACGATGCGGCAGTCGGCCGATGAGATCGACGCCGCCCGGGACGAGATCCAGGCGCTCCTGGACCAGTTCACCGGCGCGCTGTCGCAGTTCGCCGACGGCTTCGGCGGCGACATGATCGGCTCGCTCGCCGGCCCCGCGCACGAGGAGTGCGTGAGCACCGCGACCGAGTGCTTCACCTCCAATATCGAGGCGCTCACCGCATACGCGCAGGACATCCGCGAGATGGCCGACGAGCACGAGACCGCCGACAGCGACATCGCCAAGATCTTCGAGGCCCTCCAAGGCGAGCTCAAACCCTGATCGACCACGCCCCAGAGTAGAAGGAGTCCCTGAGATGGGCATGCAACTGCCCTCCGAGCTGATCACCCTGCTAGGCGTGCTCGGCTACGAGTGGCCCGAGTCGGACGAGGAGAAGATCTTCAACCTCGCCGGCGAATGGACCGGCATGGCCGATCAGATCTCCGGCCGGGTCGAATCGCTCAGCGCGGCTTCCCGGACATTGATCGAGAACAACGGCGGAGGCGACATCGACGCCTTCCAGACCCATTGGGAGGACGAGAAGTCGGCGATGAAGAACATCGCCGACATCGGCGATCCGTCCAATGAGATCAACATCGGCCTGACGATCGCCGCCGGCGTCATCCTGGCGCTGAAGATCGCGGTGATCGTGCAGCTCGCGGTGCTGGCGGTACAGATCGCGTGGGCCATCGCGACGGCGCCGGTCACGTTCGGGGCCTCGCTGGCGCAGATTCCGATCTTCAAGCAGATCGCAGGGCTGGTCATCGACCAGCTCCTGGACCAGGCACTGAACGCGGTGATGAATGCCTAGTCCAGGATCGAAGCCGGGCTCGAAAGCCAAGAGCACCGTCATCAACAAGGTGATCAGCGTCGACGGCGTGTTCCGCAAGCCCGAGCCCCGCGGCCGATCAAGCTCCGGTGACGAGGACAAACGGAACCTCGACAACAAGATCGACGACCTCATGAAAGAGGACAAGCCCCGGGACTGGGGCCACATGGAGTCCACCGGCGACAAGAACAAGGACCACGAGAAGCTCAGGGAACGCTGGAACGAGTACATCGACGAGAACCCCAACAACTGGGGCAGCAAGCAGCAACAGCCGTGCGTGAGCGCCGTGTGGGACCGGAAGTCGGGGCGGGTCTACTACGACCACAACGTCCATAAGAGGGACAAGTGGAACATGAACCCCGACGACTTGGACCCGATCCTGCGCGAGCGCTATAAAAAGTCCCTGGACAAGGACGGCCCGTTCTGGAAGATGCAGGATAACCAGGACTGGCACGGCGCGCCGGGCACGCACTCGGAGACCCGGGCGACGAACCAAGCGCTCAAGGACGCCCGGAATGACCCGGGTCGCGAGCCGTTCATGGAAGACTTCATGCTCCACAACGGGAACCACAAGTCCAAGAAGGACATGCGCTGCTGCGGCAACTGCACGCAGATGTGCGACGGTGTCCACGGCGCCAAGGCCGGCTGGGAGTCCAACGGCCAAGGCGGCTACCAGGTGGACAATAACTGGAACGGTGATTTCTCCGCATGAAACCGAGTTACGACCCCATCGCGCTGTCGGTGCCCGACGAGGAGATCGACGTCGACCAGGACCAGTTGTACTGGCGCGGGTCGGAGCGGTTCACCGGATTCACCGGCGAGATGCTGGAGGGCGGCGTCTACGAGTTCCAGAGCTTCAAGGACGGCCTGCTCGACGGTCCCAGCGGCCGGATCTCGCCCGACGGCGACCTCATCGAGGAGGAGTGGTTCCGGGGCAACCACCTGTACGGGATCACCCGGGAGTTCCGGCAGGACGGGACCCTGGCGACGGCCACCGGCTACCAGTACGGGTACCCGATCTGGATCGTGCGGTTCGACTTCGACGGGACCACCGTCCTGGCGACCGAGTACCCCGAACCCGTGTACGGGCAGCCGGAGCTGATCGACATCCTGGGGAGCAAGCGACCGCTGCCCCCGCTCCGCGGCCCCGAGGACGCCGCGGACTTCTCCAAGCACTGAGCGGGACCAGATTTGTCTGCAGGCCTTCAATGAGGCCTGCCCCGACTCGTGTCTACCAGGGCGATCCGAAACAGGCCGGGCTCCGCAGACGATCCGCTTTAATCCCAAGCGGCGCTGAGACGTTCGTACTCCTCGACGGTCACTGGCAGGACGACGCCGTGGCAGGGGTCGTCAGGCAGGCGGATGTCCTCGGAGGGCGTCCACTGGCCGCCGGCGAGGTCGGTCGTCTCGAAGGGCACGTAGCGGCGGTCCGCTGTGAACTCGTCGATCCACAGGAACCACTTCTCCTCGGTGTTCGATTTGTATACGAGGGGCCCCTCGCCTTGGCTGATCGGGCCCAGGCCGATGCCTTCGGCCAGCGGTTTCCATTCGCCCGTAAGGGAGGTCGCGGTCTCGGAGAAGATCGTCTTGCCGAGCGGCACACCGTGGGTGCGGCTGCGCTCGTCCTTGAGGTAGCGGTAGTTGACGCCCTCGTGCTCGATGACGGTGGTGTCGATCGTGTGCCAGCCCCGGTCGATCCACACCTGCGGCTCGGAGAACTCGCGGAAGTCGCGGGTGGTCGCGTACATGATCCGGTTGTAGGTCTCGCCCTCGTGGTCGGGGCCGCCGTAGAGCTTGGAAGACCAGTGCACGAGGTAGGCCTCCTGCTCGGGGTCCCATACCGATTCGGGCGCCCAGGTGTTGCCGGCTTCGGGCGGTGCGACCTCGACGAGTCGCCCTTCGCCCCAGTTCACGAGGTCCGTCGATTCCCAGACCATGATCGAGCGGCTGCCCCAGCGCTGGTGCCGGTCCCAGTCGAGGCTCTTGTACAGGCACAAGTCGGTGGCGACCATGTAGAACCGGTCGCCTTCGGGAGAGCGGACGATGTGCGGGTCGCGGACGCCTCCCTCTCCCGAAGTGGAGCGCAGGACGGGCTCGCCGCCGTTGAGGTCGTTGAAGCGCAGCGGGTCGTTTCCTTCGCTCAAAGCGAAGTAGATCTGCTCGCCGTCGGCCGCTTCGCGCTTGAAATGCACGTACAGGTAGCCGGCGTATTCGGGTTCACTTGACACGGGTTTCCTCGATCTCAATGGGTTGGTCTGGGCGCACGGTGTAGATCCGGGCGGCGGGTCCGACAGGCACCTCGATCACAGGCGCGCCTTCGGCCGTGCGGATCTTCCACTCCGGCAACGCGACCGGATAAACCTGCTCGATGGTGCGCCCGCGAAGCCCCGGCAGCGCGACCTCGGCGGCCTCGCCCCTCGACCACACTGCCAGCAGCGACTCGGGGCCGGCGTCCAGTTGCAGCGCGATCACCTCGTCGTCCCAGCCGGGCAGGCCGAGCGGCCACACCGGGTGCGCCCGGGCGATGCGGTGCCGCCAGTCCTTGTGCAGCGCAACGGCTTCGCGCACCAGCGCGAACTGGTCATCGCCGAGCCCGCCGAGGAACCCCGAGAGGTAGAGCCGGCTCATGACGCCCGCGGTCATCGCGAACGCCGTCTCCTCCAAACTCATCGACTTGTCCGGGTACGCCCAGTTCCCGGCCTGCTCAGGGGTCACGCTCGCGGGCGCGGCCGCGGCGATCGCCGCGTACAGCCGGAAGTCCTGCTGGTCCGAGGTGGACTGGAGGTGCGCCACCGACAGCAGGTTGTAGTCCATGCGCATCGCGCCCGAACCGCAGTTCTCGAACAGAACGCCGGGGTGGCGCTGCTGTGCGTCGCTCAGCCATTCGCGGAACGCGAGCGTGTGTCCCAGGAGCCCGGCCCCGGGACCGGCGGCGTCCACATCGGTGCCCACGCCCGAGTTCGCGTTGTAATCGAGTTTGAAGAACTCGATCCCGAACTCGGCGACGAGCCGGTCCACGGCCTCGTCCAGGTGGGCGCGCGCCGCCGGGTGGCGGAAGTCGAGCTGGTAGTGCCCGGTCTCTGAGACGCGCTTGCCGAACCGCTGGAAGAACGCCTCGTCGGGGAGCTGGCGCCCCGCCGCGGCCTGCCCGCCGACCGCTTCGGGCTCGAGCCAGATCCCCGGCCGCATCCCTTTGGCGCGGATCGCTTCGATGACCGAGATCAGGCCGCCGGTGAACAATCCGGGGACCTCGTGCCAGTCGCCCGAGTCCGTCCACCAGTTCCCGGTGCCGTACCAACCGGCGTCGATGCAGAAGTACTCCGCGCCCGCTTTCGCCGCGGCCTCGATGAGCGGCAGCTCCTTCTCCGTGGAAGGACCGGCCATCAGCGTGTTCATGAAGTCGTTGTACACCAAGGGAAGCCGCGCATCGACCGGCCGGATCTCGCGGATGGCCCGCCGGTAGTCGGTGAGCGCCCCGAAGGCCGCATCCCGCCCGCTTTCGGCGATGCAGAACCCGGCGGGCACGGTCGTGAACTCCTCACCGGGCTTCAAGCGCACGGCGAACTGGTGGTACAGATCGGTCGGACCGTACACGCCCACGGTCACCGTGCCCTCGTTCTGCGAGGCCTCCCAGTGCCAGCCCGCGCTCGTCTCGACCTGCCACGCGATCGACGGGCCGCCCTCGAGAGCGAGGACCCCGGTCGGCAGGTACTCGCCGCTGGAGAACGACCCGTGGCTGGTCACGCCGAAGTTCCCGCGATTGCGGCGGCCGTGGTGGAATTCGGGGTTGACGTTCGGCAGCAACGCGGTGATCGGACGCTGGTGCCAGCGCCCCTCGGCGAGCCATTCGCTCTCGCCCCAAAGGAGGTCGTGCGCCGCCTCTGGGACGGCCACGATCGCGGAGGTCACGTTGAGCAGCATGATATCGGTTTCTGCGCCGTTGCGAACGGTGTGCCGGATCTGGATTCCGGGCCCGGCCGCGCGGAAGACGCTGGTGACTTCGAGGCCGTTTTCGGGCTCATGCTGGTGAATCCGCAGCTCATTGCCATCGGCTTCGTGCCCGGTGTATCGCAGGCGCAGTCCGGCCCCCCAGTGCAGGAGGCTCTGGTTGTGGCGGGCGCGAGGCTCTCCGGCGGTGCTGAAGTCGACGACCGGCATGGGCGCGACCACCGACTCGGCATCCGGGCCGGTCGCCCAGTGGACGAGCCGGACGGGGTGGTCCTCGCTGTAGTCGAACCGCAGGTGAGATGCGGTTGGAGACCACTCGATGGCGGGTTCGGGTTGACGCGTGGCGGTCGATGTCACTGGATTGCTCCGCTTGGATCATTGCGTTCGAACGAGTCAACGAATCAAGCTAGTCGGCGCCTCGGGCGAGCACAAGAGCCGAAGTGAAGATAAGTCCGATCAAGTCAAGGGGTTCTCGCAATCATTTCGCCATAAACGCCTTATTAGGGCCGAAACATCGCTGAAATTCGTTGCATTCGTCCGATGTTAATGTGCCCAGGGTCACGGATAACGGTTTCAGTTTTGCCTCGATGTCGACATGCTCCGATGGGACTCACGCATCAGCGAATGGCCGCATTCATCAGACGTATTGATAGACTTGAATATTTGTGGATTTCGGGGGATACTTCTCGATGTTCCCGTCAATCCACGGAACATCGATCGATCGTCATCTCCTCATGACGGCTCGGGCCCTCACCCCGTGCGTTCGTCGACGCTGAAGATGCGCCGTACCGCACGCCAAGGAGGGCCTCGCCATGCGAAGCCGCCGCAAGTCCATCCTCACCGCCCTCATGGGGCTCGTCCTGGGAGCCGCACTGGCCTTCACACTCCCGAGCAGCGCGTCGTACGCGCAGTCCTGCAACGGATACGTGGGGCTCACCTACGACGACGGTCCCAACAGCGGGACCACCCAGAACCTGATCAACGCCCTCACCGCGAACGGGCTCCGGGCGACCTTCTTCAACACGGGCCAGAACGCCGCGAACCAGCAGGCGCTGGTGCGCGCGCAGGCGAACGCCGGCATGTGGATCGGCAACCACTCCTACACGCACCCGCACATGACCCAGATGTCGTCGACCCAGATGGCCTCGGAGATCTCGCGCACGCAGCAGGCGATCCAGCAGGCCACGGGCTCGGCTCCGCGGCTGTTCCGGCCGCCTTACGGCGAGACCAACGCGACCCTCAAGTCCGTTGAGGCCCAGTACGGGCTGACCGAAGTCCTGTGGAGCGTCGACTCGCGCGACTGGGCCGGCGCCTCGACCGACCAGATCGCCCAGGCCGCCCGCACCCTGCAGAACGGCGGGGTCATCCTCATGCACGACGGCAACTGGAACACGATCAACGCGATCCCGCAGATCGCCGCCGATCTGCGGTCCCGAGGCCTGTGCTCGGGCATGATCTCGACCTCGACCGGCCGGGCGGTCGCTCCGGCCTAAGTGGGCCGGCGCCGCCCGCGCTGAAGCGCGGGCGGCGCATCCGAAGCCTTCGATCTCCGGATTTGGCCTATGGATTCGCGGTGCCTTGCGCCGCGCCGTATGCCGTATGCCGTATGCCGTACCGACATGATCGCGAAGCGTTGAAGTACAGCAGTTCAACGCTGAACTGGCGTGACGGCATCGCAACCCCCGCGAACGATGGATCAGTCTCCGTCGCCTGTCCCGAGCACCAGCGCGCGCAGGCGCTCGATCGGCAGCTTCGGTTCGCGGCCCTCGGTCAGGAGCCCGTTGGTCTCCTGGAGGGTGTCGGTGAGCTGGGTCCAGCACCATCCGGCGAGGCCGTGCGGGCGGCCGCGGTGGCCGATCGAAGCGCGCTGGACCGCGCCGAGGATGTCGCCGACGCGGCGCTCGAAGTCCTCGGCGCTCCCCGCCTCGGAGTAGCCCCACGCGTCCGCGGCGGCGGGACCGGTCGTCCACTTGACGCCGCCGAACTCGGTGAGCATCACCGGTTCTCCACTGTCGACGGTCCCGTCCAGGCGCAGACGCCGACCGGCGGGGCCGGTGCCTTCGAGATAGGCGCGCAGCGCGGCTTCGGGCACGTCGTAACGGCCTGCGAGCACGTCCCCGTCGGACTCGTAGTCGTGCACGGTCCACAGGTCGGAGGTGCCCAGTTCCCAGCCGTCATTCGAAATGACCGGGCGGGTCGGGTCGAGCGCCTTCGTGAGCTGGTAGAGGGCTTCGGCGAAGGCGCGCTGGTCCTCCTGCGCGGCGAGATGCTGGACGCCCCAGCTCTCGTTCATCGGCACCCAGGTCACGATCGAGGGGTGGGCGGCGTCGCGGCGGACCGCCTCGGTCCACTCGGCGACCGTGCGGCGCATCGCGGTGGCCGAGAAGCGGTAGGCCGCGGGCATCTCGCCCCACACCAGCAGCCCGAGCCGGTCGGCGTGGTACAGGAAGCGCGGGTCCTCGATCTTCTGGTGCACGCGAACGGCGTTGAAGCCGAGCTCGCCGATCAGCTCGGCCTCGCGCCGCAGGTCGTGCTCGGTGGCGGCGAGGTGCGTCTCGGGCCAGTAGCCCTGGCTCAGGACCGAGCGGAGCACGATGGGGCGGTCGTTGAGCAGGAACCGACCGTCCTCGTTGCGGACCGTGCGGAGTCCGAGGTAGCTGGCCACGACGTCCTCGCTCCGGCCGTCGGTTTCGACGCCGACCCAGGCGTCGAGGAGGGTCGGGCGGCCCGGGCGCCACAGCAGCCGCTCGTACTCCTGGCCGTTCTCCTGGCCCGCGAGCGGCACGGTCACGCTCACCTCGGTGCCGGTGGCGCGCGCCTCGGCCTCGCCGATCACGGTGCCCTCGTGGGCGATGCGCACGCGGATGTTCGCGTCGGACCGGCGGCTGAGGTCGATCCGGGCGGTCGCGGTGCCGCGGGCCAGGTCGGCGGTCCACATCAGGTGCTCGATGTGCAAGGGCGCCACCGACTCCAGCCACACGGGCTGCCAGATGCCGGTGGTGCGGTGGTACCAGATGGCGTGCGGGGATTCGCGCCAGTCCTGCTTGCCGCGGGGCTGCGCGATGTCGTGCGGGTCGTCTTCGGCCCGGACGACCAGGACGTGCGGACCGTCGGCCAGCGCGTCGGTGAGGTCGATGGTGAACGGCGTGTGGCCGCCTTCGTGGGCGCCGACGGCCTCGCCGTCGAGCCACACGCGGGCCCGGTAGTCGACCGCTCCGAAGTGGACGAGCAGTCGCCGCCCCGGCGCGTGGCCGACTGCGGCGAGGTCGGCTTCGGTGAGCTCGCGGCGGTACCAGACGACGGGGTGGAACCCGGTCGCGCCGATCCCTGACGCCGGGGACTCCGGCGGGAACGGGACGGTGATCGACTGCGGCAGCGCGCGGCCGTCGGACCAGCGCTCGGCGAGGCCGCGGTCCTGGTCGTCGTGGGCGAACCCCCACGTCCCGCTCAGGTCGAGAAACGACTCCCGCAGCATCTGCGGGCGCGGGCGCGCGACCTCTTGACTGCTCGCTCGAATGTCGAATGCCGGCGACTGGATGCTCATGCTCGAACTCCCTCCTAGGCGTAGTTCAACGTTGAATGTACCAGTCTCCCCGGCTATGATCGGCCCTGTTGATCCCGCCCTCGAGCACAAGGGAGAGTCCTTTGGCGCGTGCCCGTGTCACCCTCGCCGACATCGCGGCGCGCGTGGGCGTCAGCCCCAAGACCGTCTCCAACGTCGTGAACAACACCGGCTGGGTGGGCGCCGAGGTCCGCGAGAAGGTGCTGGTGGCGATCGAAGAGCTCGGCTACCGGCCGAACCTGGCCGCGCGCCAGCTCCGCCGGGGCTCGAGCGGCATGTTGACGCTCGCCCTGCCGACGCTCGCCGAGCCCTACTTCGCGGAACTCGCCTCCGTCTTCGTCGATGTCGCGAACGATCGGAACCTCACCGTGCTCGTCTCGCAGACCGGCGGCGTGCGCCGGCGGGAAGTGGAGGCGCTCGAGGGCCTCCGCCTGCCGGCCATCGACGGGCTGATCATGAGCCCGCTCGGCCTGGAGGTCGCGGACGTGGTCGGGCGCCGCCGCGACATCCCGCTGGTGCTCGTGGGCGAGCACGGCGAACGCGTCGCCGGCGACAACGAGCACCATGTGGGGATCGACAACGTCGCCGCGGCGGCCGCGGCCACCGCTGAGCTGATCGCCCAGGGCTGCAGGCGGATCGCCACCATCGGCGTCCAGGACGAGGGCCCGACTGAGACCTCCCGCGACCGCTTCGACGGCTATGCGCTGGCGCTGCGGGAAGCGGGCATCGCAATGGACGATGCGCTGACGGGGCACGTGCACGAGTTCAACCGCGCGGAGGGTGCGGTCGCCGCGCAGCGCCTGATCGATTCGGGAGCGGAGTTCGACGGACTGCTGTGCTTCAACGACTCGCTCGCACTGGGCGCCCTCTATGCGCTCGGGGTGCGGGGATTGGCCGTGCCCGAGCAGGTGAGGGTGATGGGATTCGACGACATCGCGGACGGTCGCTACTCCATTCCGGCGTTCTCCACCGTTGCCCCTGGGCGAGAAGCGCTTGCGAACCGGGTGCTCGACATCATCGCCGCTCACGACTCCACCGAACCGGGTCACCACGAGGTTCCGTTCGCACTGGTGGTTCGCTAGAGCGCCCCGTCCGACCAGGCCGGGGCTATTGAGGACGATGCACGGACTGCGCGACGACACTGCGCCTTTTGTCAACGCTGAGTAGCGAAATGAGCGTGTGAGCGTGCGTGTGAGCGTGCGCCTGCGAGGACGGTTGCGAACGCGAACGGTG
This sequence comes from uncultured Actinomycetota bacterium, assembly GCA_963740955.1. Classification (GTDB taxonomy): domain Bacteria; phylum Actinomycetota; class Actinomycetes; order Mycobacteriales; family Micromonosporaceae; genus Glycomyces. Next base: position 175,285 of record CAVUGC010000016.1, on the reverse strand, counting down.
ACCGTCCACTTACGATTTACTATCGCAACAAGGGAAGTCGTCAAACCTGAGCAACACTATGGATCTTGGCGGCGATCGTCGGTAGGCTCTGGTCGCGTATCCCATATCACGTTTAAGGATGACTGACCATGAATGCACCCGATGAGCAGCCGATGTCTGCCTATGACCGCATCGGCGGCGCGCCTGCCGTCACCGAGGCGGTGGAGCGCTTCTACCGTCGCCTGCTCGCCGACGAGGAACTGGCCGGGTTCTTCGCGGGCGCCGATCTGCCCGTGCTCAAACGCCACCAGGTCGCCCTGATCTCGCAGGTCCTCGACGGGCCCAAGTCCTACGCCGGGCGGGACCTCGCCGAGGCGCACCGGAACATGGACATCTCCGTCGGCCAGTACAAGGCGGTCGGCGCTCACCTCACGGCGGTCCTCGAGGAGCTCGAGGTCCCGCGCGACATCATCGACACCGTCGGCCGGGTCCTCGAATCGGTCGCCCCCGACGTCATCGGGGCGGACGACTAGGCGCATGATCGACGCCGAACGGTTGAAGAAGAACTGGAGCCTGGTAGCCGCCCACGGCGATCAGGTCCCGCTGTACTTCTACTCGACCCTGTTCCTCACCTACCCCGAGACGCGCGACCTCTTCCCCATGAACATGGCCGCGCAGCGCGACAAGCTCGTGACCGCCCTCGGGACCGTGGTCAGCAATGTCGACACGATCGACGCGGTCGTCCCCACCCTCCAGGCGCTCGGCCGCGACCACCGCAAGTTCGGGGCGCTGCGCGGCCACTACCCGGCCGTCGGCGGGGCGCTGCTGGCCACGCTCGAGCATTTCAGCGGTCCGCACTGGACGCCCGCGATCGCCGCCGACTGGGCGGCGGCCTACGAACTCGTCGCCGCGACCATGGCCGATGCCGCCGACGCGGACGCCCACTACACACCCCCCTGGTGGGATGCCGAGGTCGTCGCCCACGAGCGCCGCGACCTCGAGACCGCCCTGATCACCCTGGCGCCCGAGACTCGGCTCGATTACCTTGCCGGCCAGTCGGTCTCACTGTGCACGAGCCTGCGGCCGCGGGCCTGGCGCCACTACTCCCCCGCGAACGCGCCCCGGCCCGACGGCACCATCGAACTGCACGTGCGCGCCGTCGACGGAGGCGAGGTCTCGACCGCGCTGGTCTCCCTGCTCCGACCCGGCGACACGCTCCGGGTCGGACCGGCCTTCGGCACCGGGCTCACCCTGCGTCCGGGCTCGGGCCCGATCGCGATGATCGCTGGCGGCACCGGCGTCGCCCCGATGAAGGCGCTCATCGAGCAGCTGGCCACCACCCCCAGGCCGACCAGTCTGTACTGGGGTGCGCGCACCCCTGCCGGCCTGTACTGCCTCGATCAGATGCAGGACCTCGCGGCCCGGTACGACTGGCTCGAGCTGGTGCCGTGCGTCGACGAGGACATGTTCGGCTCCGGAGTCCGCGTGGGCTCTCCGGCCGAATTGGCCGTGGCGCACGGGCGCTGCGTGGGCGCCGACGTCTACCTGTGCGGGCCGTCCGGGATGGTGGAGTCGAGCGGGAAGTACCTCGTCGGCGCCGGCATCCGGGCGGAGGCCATCCACTTCGAGCCCTCGGGCGCGTGAGAGAGGACGTTCCATCATGTACAGCTATCGTTCGCGCGATGTGAAAGTCACCGTCGGACAGGTCAACAACGCCAGATTTCCGATGACGAGCCTGACCCGGCGCGGCTACCAGCCCGACGAGGTCCACCGCTTCCTCGAACTCGTGGCCGACGAACTGGCCAGTCGCGACCAGCGCGAAGCCGCCCTGCGGACCGACGCCGAGAAGCTGAAGGAGGCGCTGCGGTCCTGGCAGTCGCAGCAGAGCTCCCTACGGCTGCAGGCGCCGATCCCCCCGACGCCGACCTCGACCGCCGTCAACCTGGTCTCCCAGGCGCAGCAGCAGGCCGAGAGCTACGTCAACCAGGCGCAGCACTACTCGCGGCAGATCATCGCCCAAGCGAGATCCCAGGCCTCCGAGCTCATGCGCCAGACGCAGGCGCGCGCCAAGGACGAGGCGGACCGGGCGGTGGCGGAGTACCGCAGGGACAACGAGGGCCGCCGCGACAGTGCGGCGGAGGACCGGATCAGGCAACTCGTGCGGGCCCGCAGCTTCCTTGAAGCTGTGGAGGTCGCCGAGGAGCAGCTGCGCCTGACCCGCGAGGGGCTCGAGAACGAGGTCGCGAAGCTTCAGAACGAAGCGTGAACGCGACCGGATGAGCCGGGCTCTGTGAAGAGGGGCCGGTGAACGCGCCGCGGTGACTGCTCCGATCGGAGCGGACACCGCGGCGCGTCATGCCGACGATCGCGTCGGTGCCCCGAGGGCGCAGGGGCGATCTGCCGTCAGGGGTTCTTCACCACCCCCTAGACGCATCCGGGCGGGCACGCACCGTATTCCTATTATTCAGATAGGATTATCGTTGGGCGCTGTCTCGCGACCCGACTCGACGGCCTCGTCTACGAGGCGCGCGCCGCCTTCGGCGACGGCGAGGCCGACGACACGGCGTTCGACGACCTTCGAGTCCTCCTGCGGGCCTTCGCTTCCGCCGACGAGTTCACCGCGGTCGGCTGGCAGACCGCCCTGACCGACCTGCGCCTTCGCGTCGAGAACCGCATTCGGGTGCGCCGCCTGCACCGGCTCGAGCCCGCGATCGGACGCGAGGTCGTGCGCGCGCCGGTGTTCGTGGCCGCGCTGCCGCGCACCGCGACCGCGCTCATGCGCGGGGTGCTCGCCCGCTCGCCCGTCCATCGTGCACCGCTGCTGTGGGAGATGGGCTGCACCGAGACCGCGCAGCCGGAGGCGCTCAGGCACCGGCACTTCCGGCGCACCGCCCAGCTGTACGGGGGCGTTGCGGACTGCATCCGGAGGCCCCGAACGACTGCGCGCATCTGCTGATCGGGCCGCACGCCGGGTTACCGCGAGTGGCTGGCGGACAGGGACTTCAGAGCCGACTACCATGGCGTCCAAGGCGATCGAGCGGTCCAGGGAGGCTCGTCTGATGCTGCCGCGCGAGGCGATCGTGGAAGTGCCCTACGAGCACCTGGTCGCGGCTCCGGAGGTGTGGCTGCCGTGGCTGTACGAGCGCATCGGCGCCCGGTGGACCGAGTCGGACGCCGCGAATCTGAACCGTGTGGCGGTCGGACCGGGCTCCGGCCGCGCACGCGAGCACGAGCTGGCCCACTACGGGGTGTCCAGCGGAGAGGCGGAGGCGGCGTTCGGCGACTATCCGCGCCTGGTCGACCGCCTCTTGGCGGTCCGCTGAAGTCCGCCACCGAGCCGGCGGGTCGCGTAGTGCCCGGATCGCTTCGAAGCGGCCTTCAGGCGTTGCTCATGCTTCCCTGGCCGCCGCGACTCGTGCCTTCTCGGCTTGGAATTCGGTGTCGGTGAGTTTTCCGCGATCATGCAGGTCGGCCAGCACTCGCAGTTGCTCGGCGGCGTTGTCCGGCGTGTACTTCGCGACGAAGGCCCGACTGCTCTCGTCGATGGCCTCGCGCTCGGTGGCGGTCACGCCGGCCGGGCGGGCGATCAGGTAGATCAGCGTGCCGAAGAACGGCAGGACGATCACGATCACGACCCACAATGCCTTGAGCCAGCCTTTGAGGTCGTCTCGGCGGAAGATGTCGATGAGCGCGAAGGACCACAGCATGATCAGCGGTAGCCAGATCAGCAGCAGCCAGAAGAAATCCCAGAACGACATGGCGTCCCCCATTGTCTGAATCAGACCATGATGGTCCGAAGATGACTCAAATTCACTCTCGCAAAGATTCACCTGACTCGTCGCGGATTCGTGTATTCCCTCGTCCGATACGGCCCGGCAGGCGTCTTCCCTGCTACGCCCGCGGGCCGCGTCGACTCGCTAGTCGTTGCCGGTGAAGAAGCGCAGCATGTTCTGCGCCGCGTCGTCGGCGGTCATCTGTTCCATGATGGAGGTGGAGAATGCCGCCCTGGACTTTGCGCGGTCGCGCATGACCGGCTCGTATGCGGCCACTGCGGCGTCGAAGTCGCCGGGGTGGGCGGCGATGGCGCGGGCCAGTTCGGCGGCGTCGAGCATGGCGAGGTTCGCGCCGAATCCGGTGGGCGGCATGAGGTGTGCGGCGTCGCCGAGGAGCGTGACGCCGGGCCGCGGGGTCCAGGTGAGGCCGATCGGCAGCACTTTGACCGAGCGGACCGTGAACGGCGGTTCGCAGGCGCGGATGAGTCGCACGATGTCGGGGTGCCAGCCGTCGAGGAGTGTGGTCGCGGCGTCGGGGCCGTCGATGCCGTCGAGGGCGCCTTCGGGGCAGCGGGCCCCGATGCCGACCCTGACGGTGCCGTCGCCGTTGCGCTGGGCCGCGAGGTGCAGCCCGGGGCCGAGCGCCCAGTAGTTGCCGCGGCCGACCTGCGCGGCGAGGTCGGGGTGCGCCTGGTCGACGTCGCGGATCGCGCCCTCGACGTGGGTGAGCCCGGCGTAGGCGGGCCGGTCGTCGCACAGCAGCGGCCGCACCCGTGAGTTCCCGCCGTCGGCGCCGACGACCAGGTCGGACTCGACCGTGGTGCCGTCGGTGAAGCGCAGCAGGTGCCTGCCGCCGCCGAGCGGTTCGGCCGCCGCGAGCGCCTTGCCCCATCGGACGGTGCCCTCCGGCAGGGCATCGAGCAGGAGGTCGCGCAGGTCGGTGCGGTCGATCTCGGGGGTGAGCAGCGGCGCGTCGTCGGGGGTGTCCTCGCGCAGCAGCACGGTCCCGGTGGGGTCGAGCAGCACCATGTCCTGGCCTTCGCGCCGGGCCGCCGAGCGGAAGGGAAGTTCGAGGCCGGCTTCGCGGATCGCGATCTGGCCGCTGTCGACGCGGATGTCGAGCATGCCGCCCTGCGGGCGGGCGGTGCGGGAGGCGTCGCGCTCGTAGACGGCGGCTTCGATGCCGTGCACGTGGAGGACGCGAGCGAGGGTGAGGCCGCCGGGGCCGGCGCCGATGATGGCGATCATGACCGCTCCTTTGATACATCGTATTGAGAAATACACTGTATCGCTCGAGGCGGTGTATGGTTCAACCCCGAGGAGGTGTGAGTTGTCGGACAGCGCGCTGGTATGGGAGCGGCCCGAACCGCCCGAGCGGCCGGCCCTGAGCCCGTTGAGCCGCGACCGGATCGTGGCGGCGGCGGTGGCCCTCGCCGATGCCGAAGGGCTGGAAGCGGTCTCGATCCGCAAGGTCGCCGCCGCGCTCGACGCGGGGCCGATGCGGCTCTACCGCTACGTCGACACCAAGGAAGAGCTGCTCGAGCTCATGGTCGACGCCGTCTACGCCGAGATCCCCGCCCCCGCGGGATCGACCTGGCGCGAAGCCGTCCGGTCGGCCGCCCGCGGCGTGCGCGAGGCGGCGCTCGCCCATGAATGGTTCGCCGACCTGGTCGGCGGCCGCCCCCGCTTCGGCCCGGCCTCCCTCGCGCACACGAACGCCCTGCTCACGGCGATCCGTTCCGCCCCTGGCGTCCCCGATGTCGACACGGCGATGCGGATCGCCGAGGCCCTGTCGCTGGTCCTCACCGGCGCCATCCGCAAAGAGGTCACCGAACGCCGGGCCGAGCGGGCCAGCGGCCAGAACGAACGGCAATGGCAGTCGGCCTCGGGACCGTACCTCGAACGCATGCTGGCGACCGGACGATACGAGACGCTGGCCGAAGCGGTGCGGGACGCGAGGCACCTCGATGCCGCGGCGGTGTTCGAACAGGGACTCGACTACCTGCTCGACGGCATCGAGGCGAACCTCGCGGCCCAAGGGACCTCGAAGCGGCCCTAGGGGTTATCCGGGGGATCCGGCAGGGCGCTTGGGCAGCAGGAACATCAGGGCGGCCGCCGAGACGTAGCAGGCGATCTGCCACGGCAGGATCGCGATGAACGCCTCCCCGTACGCGGCCCGCGGCGCCGATCCCCCGGCGAACGCGCTGTCGAGTGCGGCGAAGAACAGCACGCCGAGGACGGCGACGCCCGCGGCGTTGCCGACCTGCCCGACCGTGCTGAGCACGCCTCCGGCCGCACCGGCGTCCTTGGCGGGAACCCCGGAGAGGACCACGTTGAACAGTGACGGCGCGGTCAGCCCCAGGCCCAGTCCGCCGACGAGCAGCGGCACCGCGAGGGACCAGTACCCGGGATCGGCGTCGCCTCTGACGACGAGCAGCAGGATCAGCTGCGACGACGCGAGGGCCAGTGACCCGCCCGCCAGCAGCGCCCGCCCGCCGCGATCGATCAGCGCGATGCCCACGCCGGAGGTGATCATCGAGCCGATCGCGTACGGCAGGATGATCAGTCCCGTCTCCAGAGCCGTCCGGCCGGTGCCGAGCTGCAGGTAGAGGGCGAGCAGGAAGAAGAAGGAGCCGATCGCCCCGAAGAACAGCACGGAGACGGCCAGGCCTCCCGCGAACGCCTTCACTCGCAGCAGCGCCGGATCGAGCACCGGCCGGCCGCCGCGCGCGACGAGCCCTCGCTCCCGGCGCAGGAACACGAGCAGGGTCGGCACCGAGAGCGCCAGCAGGCAGAAGCCCCACCAGGGCCAACCCCATTCGCGCCCTTGGATCAACGGCATGAGCAGGAGGACGGACGCGAGCGAGGCCAGGAAGGCGCCGGGCAGGTCGAGGCGCGAGCGGTCGCCGCTGCTCGACTCGGGCAGGGAGCGCATCCCCAGCACGAGCCCGATGGCGGCGACCGGGACGTTCACCCAGAAGATCGTCCGCCAGCCCAGACCGAACAGGTCGGCGTCGACGAGCACCCCGCCGAGCAGCGGGCCGGCGACCGAGGCGATGCCGAGGACGGCGCCGTAGGCCCCGAACGCCTTCGCGCGGGCGGCCGGCGCGAAGGACGAGCGGATGATGCCGAATACCTGCGGCACCATCAGACCACCGGCCAGGCCCTGGACGACGCGAGTGGCGACGAGGACGCCCGCGGTGGGTGCGAGCGCGCAGGCCGCCGACGCCACCGCGAACGCCGAGAGCCCCAGCAGGAAGACACGGCGGCGGCCGAATTGATCGCCGATGCGGCCGCCCGTGATCAGACCGCTGCCCAGGGCCAGCGTGTAGCCCGCGAGCGTCCATTGCAGCGCGGCCTCGCCGGCTCCCAGGTCCTGGGCGATAGCGGGGGCCGCGACGCTGACGATGGTGGCGTCGAGCAGTTCCATGAACGCGGCGACGAGGACGACGATGAGCGCGACGACCGCAGACCGGCCGGACAAGGATTCGGGAGGCGGTCGCAAGACCGTGGAAGTTGCCATTTCGCCAGCGTCACATCGATAGCGGCCACCGAATGGCCGCTTCTGCGGGCCAGAATGGTGCAATGGCGGAAACCTCGGGGCGGCTGCTGCTCCTGCTCTCACTGCTCCAATCGCGACGCGACTGGCCCGGACCCGAACTGGCCGAACGGCTCGGCGTGAGCCCGCGGACGCTGCGCCGCGACATCGACCGGCTGCGGGAACTCGGCTACGCCGTGAGCGTGCGGAAGGGCCCCGGCGGCGCCTACCGGCTCGATCCCGGGACCCGGCTGCCGCCGCTGCTGTTCGACGACGAGCAGGCCACCGCGATCGCGTTGGCCCTGCAGACCGCACCCGCTACTGTGTCCGGTTTCGCGGAGGCGGCGGCGCGAGCGCTGACGACCATCAGGCAGGTCATGCCGCCGCGACTGCGAAAGCGACTCGACGCGATGGAGGTGACCTCGATCTGGAACCCCTGGGGCCTGGCCGGACCGAAGGTCGACGCCGAGGTGCTCCGCATCGTCGGCACCGCCGTCCGGGAACGGGAGGTGCTGCGGTTCGACTGCGCCGCAGTCGAAGCGGATGCCGCCGACGAGCACTGGCGGGTCGAGCCGCATCATCTCGCGGAGTGGGGCGGCCGCTGGTACCTGGTGGCCTGGGATCTCGAAGGGGGCGCCTGGCGGACGTTCCGCGTCGACCGCATCAGCCCGCGCACGCCCTCGGGACCGCCGTTCACCCCGCGCACCGTCCCCGGCGGTGACGTGGGCGCGCTCGTGACCGGGCACCTCGACCGCGGCGACCCGCCGGAGCATTGGCAGTGCCGCGGCGAAGTGCTGCTCGACGCCCCGGCCTCGCTCGTCGCCCGCTGGGCACCGGGCGGCGCCATTGTGGAGGAACTCGGTCCGGCGAGATGCCGCCTGACGCTCGGCGCGTGGTCCTGGAACGGGCTGGCCGCCATGATCGGCATGTTCGAGTGCGACATGGAGGTGGTCGGTCCACCGCAGCTGCGCGAGGCGTGCGCCGTGCTGGCAGGGAGATACGCGTCGGCCACGAGGCATCCCGCAGCGTGATCGGGATTCTCGGGGCCCCTGATGTCGCGTACGACCGCCGTTCCGGCGGTGCGAGGATGGGACCGGTCCTCCGGCGGGTGCCGGAGTGCTTGGCGGCAAACGAAAGCAGGTGTTTCCCATGGAGGTCGGCGACGTCTTCGCGGATGCGTTCGGCAGGGTGCAGGAGGAGGTCCACGCCGTTCTGGACGGGCTCTCGCAGGAGGACCTGGACGCGCGGCCGGGTCCGGAGGCGAACTCGATCGGATGGCTCGTGTGGCATATCGCGCGGGTCCAGGACGACCATGTCGCGGGCGTCGCCGGTCGCGAGCAGACCTGGACGGCGGGCGGATGGCACGACCGGTTCGGGCTGCCGCTCACGCCGACCGACATCGGCTACGGCCACACCAGCGAGCAGGCGGCGCGGATCAACGGGATCGCCGCGGCCGAACTGAGCGCCTACTACGACGCGGTTCACGCCGCCACGCTCGACTACGTGCGCACCGTCTCGGCCGCCGATCTCGACCGGATCGTGGACACCAGATGGGACCCGCACGTGACGCTGGGCGTGCGTCTCGTGAGCGTCGTCAACGACAATCAGCAGCACACCGGCCAGGCCGCCTACGTGCGCGGCCTGCTCGAAGCGAAGTGAGGTCGGCGCACAAGGGCGCGTGATCTGACCACAGTGGCCGGTGACGGTTCGCCGCAAGGCGGGCCGTCACTCCCAGGTCGCCGTTTCCGGGTCGACGCCGTTGGCCGCCGCGTTGGCGAACAGCACCTGTCGCAGCCAGTGCGCCAGACCGGGCGTGAGATCGTCGTAGTGCGCCGCGAATCCGGGATCCTCGACGAACATGCGGCCCATGCACACCTGCATCGCGTGGGTGCAGTCGAAATACGTGCGACATCAGCGCGCGATGCCGTTCGGCGAGCGCGTTCGCCTCGGCCGAACCCGGCACCACCCCGGAACGGTTCGCCGCCACCAGATCCGCGTGGAACGCATCGGTCTCGGCGGCGACCTTCTCCCAGTCCGCGGGCGACAGGGCGGCGGCCCGCCGCGAGTACTGCGCCCACTGTTCCGTTCGCCCCCAACGCTGTTCGGCCTCGTCGACCCATTCCGGCCGCCAGTCGTCGCCGAAGATCTCGACCTGCTGCTCGGGGCTCAGCCGCATGCCCGTCTCCGACGGCCTCCAGCATCCGGTCCACCGCGCCCACCATCCGCTGCAGCCGTTCGATCCGCTCCACCAGCTCGCCCCGCTGCCTGCGCAGGTGGTCGTTCGCGTCGGCGCCCGGGTCGTCGAGGATCCGGCCGATCTGCGCCAGTGGCAACCCCAGCTCCCGGTACACCAGCACCCGGTGGATGCGGGTCACGTCCTCGGCCGAGTAGACCCGGTACCCGGCCCAGGTGCGGCCGCTGGGCCGGACCAGCCCGATCGCGTCCCAGTGGTGCAGGGTCCTGATGCTGACGCCGACCAGGCCGGCGGCCCGGCCCACGGTGAGGCCGTCCGCGGCGTCCGTGCCCGGCTCGAACCGGTGCGGCGTCACTGGTCATCACCCCAGTGTCGCCCACCCGGTCGAGCCTCGTGGACGGCGTCACGGCTTCGGAATCTGGAAGCCCGCCTCGCGAAGTTCGGCGGCGGCTCGCCGTCCGGGGCGATCGGCCGCGCCGCCGTCATCACCACCCGGGTGTTCTCCGGCGTGATGACGGTCAGTTCGACCGAGTTCCACGGCATCTCGCGCGGCCCTTCGGTGCAGCCGGGGGCCAGCTTCTCGCAGGCCTCCCGGACCTCGTCGATCTGGCTGAGCACGCACGAGAAGTTGACGCTGACGGCGGGAGCCTCGGCGGGCGCCTCCCCGGTCACCAGCAGCACGTCCTGGAACGCCCAGCGCCGCAGGTGGGTCACCTGGCCGGGCATCGTGAAGATGTCGATGAACCCCAGGCCCTCGAGCCAGAAATCGCGGGACGCATCGAGGTCGGCGGTCGGGCTGAGGGTGAACATCGGCATGCCGTAGAACTCCCGGTAGACCTCGGGCGCCTTCGCGTCGAGGGCCGGGATCGGGACGGGACTGTTGAATTCGGTCATGCCTTGAATCGTGGGCCCTCACGCCGCGTCAGGGTCAAGCCCGAAATGGCCCCGCTCACGAGCGCGCGCCGACCGAAGCGGGCCGCTTGGGTCTTGACCTGCGCTTTTATGGTGCACCCCAGGGGGATTGGTAGGGGCTGCCATACCGACATGCGTGAAATTTCTGTTTAGCGTCGACTTGTCAAGACCCGCCGACCAGGAACAGAGCACCGATGGCCTCCCGAACCGCCCCGCCCGCCGCCCGCCGAGACCGACTCGAGCAAACGGCCGATCACCGTCCGGGTCGCCGCTTGGAGCGCCGCCAATCCCTGGAAGGCCATCATCGGCTGGACGCTGTTCGTGGCCGTGTGCTTCGGTGCGGGCACGGCGGCCGGCACCGACCAGGTCGCCTTCTCCGACTACTGGATCGGCGAGGCCGGCGAAGCCGAGGCGATGGCCGTCGACAACGACATCGCGGCCCCGGCGGTCGAGCACGTGCTGATCACCTCGCGGACAGGCGCTCTCGACGCGGCGGCGGCCGAGGCCGCCGCGGCCGACCTGACCGCGCGCATGAGCGCACTGGACGAGGTGGCCGAGGTCGGCGAACCGGTGACCGCCGACAACCGCGAGGCGGTCATGGTGTCGATGACCATGTCCATGCCCGCGCATGAGGCCGTCGACCACGTCGACCCGCTGCTGGCGACCACAGCGGCCGTCCAGGACGCCCACCCGGACCTCGAGATCGCCGAGACCGGCAGCAAGTCGATGTCCGTCGCGCTGGACGGCCAGCTCGGCGCGGAACTGGCCAAAGTAGAGCGGTTCACGCTGCCGATCACCCTGGCCATCCTGTTCGTCGTGTTCGGTTCGCTCCTGCTGGCGGGGGTGCCGCTGGCGCTGGCGATCAGCTCGATCATCGCCGCCCTGGGCGTCTACGCCGTCAGCTCCCACTTCTTCCCCGACGCCGGAGGCGCGGTCACCAGCGTGCTGGCGATGATCGGCATGGCCGTAGGCGTCGACTACTCGCTCTTCTACCTCAAACGCGTCCGAGAGGAACGCCACCGCTCCGGCGGGGACGCCGGTCTCGCCTCCACCGTCGAACTCGCCGCCGAGACCGCCGGGCGCACCATCGTGACCTCCGGCATCGCCGTCATCGTGTCGCTCGCGGGCCTCTACCTGGTCGGCGACGTCATCTTCTCCTCGATCGCCACGGCCTGCATCATCGTCGTCGCCATCGCCATGATCAGCTCGCTCACGGTGCTCCCCGCCCTTCTGGCGAAGACCGGCCGCCGCATCGACGGCGGCAGACTCCTGCGGCGCAACGCGACCCAAGGTCAAAGTCGACTGTGGACGACCCTCCTGAGGCCCTCCCTCAAACACCCCGTCGTCACCGCCGCCATCGGGCTGGTCGTCATCGGCGGCCTCGCCGTCCCCGCCCTCGGCATGACCACGAGCGTCGAAGGCAAGGAGACCTTCCCCAAGTCGCTCCAGGCCATCGCCACCTACGACGAGCTCGTGGCCGCCTTCCCCGAAGCCGGGGTCACCCACTCGGTGATCGCGCAAGTGGACCCCGCCGACGCCGACGCCCTCGCCGCGGCCGTCGTCGAATTGGAGGCGACCACCCAGGAGAGCGCGCTGTTCGCCGAGACCGACCGGCCGCGCGTCCGCGTCTCGCCGGACGGCTCCGCGATCGCCCTCGACCTGCCCGTCCCCTACCCCACCAGCGACCCCCGGGCCGCCCAGTCGCTCGACCTGCTCCGCGACGACCTGGTGCCCGCGACCATCGGCGCGATCGACGGCGCCGACTACGCCGTCTCCGGCGAACCCGCCTACGCCGCCGACTACTCCGCCCACCAGTCCTCGCGCCTGTTCCTCGTCGTCGGATTCGTACTGCTGGCGACGCTCATCATCATGCTCATCGCCTTCCGGTCCCTCATCTTCGCGGCACTGAGCATGGTGCTCAACCTGCTGTCGACGCTGGCCGCATGGGGCGCACTGGTCCTGGTCTTCGAAGGCACGTGGGCCGAAGGCCTGCTCGACTTCGACTCCCCCGGATTCATCGGATCCCGCACGCCCCTGATGGTCTTCGCGATCCTGTTCGGACTGTCGCTCGACTACCAGCTGTTCGTCATGAGCCGCATCCGAGAGGCGGCGAAACGCGGCCTCCCGCCCCGAGAAGCGATCCAGCAGGGCATCCTGTCCTCGGCGAGCGTGGTCACCAGCGCCGCCGTGATCATGATGTCGGTGTTCGTGGCCTTCGTCTTCATCGACCGCATCGAGATGAAGCAGCTCGGATTCGCACTGGCGCTGGGAGTCCTGCTCGACGCCGTCATCGTGCGCGTCATGATGCTGCCCGCGCTCATGGCCATGGTCGACCGCCTCGGCCGGTGGCCCTCACACTGGCGGCCGCAGCCGGTCGCCTAAGACCTTCCCGGCGCGGTCGATGCAGGCGGCGATGCCGTCCAAGACCAGCTCGAGGCCCGCGTTGAAATGCACCTGCGGCTCCTCAGAGCAGCCGGACTCGTAGATGTAGCGCTCGTACACCGGGAACCGGCCGGTCGAAAGCATCCACCGCAGCTGCGGACCCAGCGCCTCGCGGATCTCGTTGCGGCTCTGCGCCATGGTGACCTCGAGCAGCTGCGAGAGCGCGACCTCGTCGCCGACCGTGCCGTGGACGAACGCCGAGACCGTGCGCACCGCCGTCATCATCGCCTCGACCTCCAGGCCGAGGCCGTCGAGCGAGGCCAGCGCCCGGTCGGTCGCCCGGAGCCGGTTCGGGGTGGGCGTCATCGTGACGTGCGGCGGCAGCTGGACCAGCCATTTGTGGCGGTGCATCAGGTCGCGGGTCTGCAGGGCGAACTCGCGCAGGACCTCCCGCCACGGGCCTTCGGGGATGGCGAGTTCGGCCTGCACCTCGTTGACCATGAGCGTGAGCAGGTCGTCCTTGCCGTCCACGAAGCGGTAGGCGGCCATCGGGGCGACGTCGAGCTCGGCCGCGAGCGTGCGCATCGTGACGGCTTCGAGGCCTTTGGCGTCGGCGATCTCGACGGCCTTGGCGGCGATTCGAGCGCCGCTGAGGCGCTGGCGGGCGGTGTGCGCGGGCCGTTCGAGCCGTTCCCAGAGCGTGACCGGCTCGGGCTCGGTCGCCTTGTCGGTCATGGCCATCGCCTCCTTGGTCGTGCTCACACCGTAGCAATGGTGGACACCGTATTTTTTAGTGTACGTTGTATCTGAGCGATACAACGTACACTAGGAGATCTCGCGTGAACGACAGCCGCACCGCCACCGCGGACCGAGCCGGGCAACTGCTCGCCCGCCCGTACGCCATCAACGGCCTCAACCTTCGCAACCGCGTCGTCATGGCACCGATGACCAGGGACTTCTCCCCCGGTGGCGTGCCGAGTGCGGAGGTCGCGGCGTATTACGCCCGCCGGGCCGCCGGAGGCGTGGGCCTCATCGTCACCGAGGGCACCTACGTCGGCCACGAGTCGACCTGGGCCAGCGAGAACATCCCGCGCTTCCACGGTGAGGCGAATCTCGCGGGCTGGCAGCGCGTCGCCGAAGCCGTCCATGAGGCGGGCGGCACGATCGTCCCGCAGCTGTGGCACGTGGGCGCCGCGCGCGACCCCGGCACCGGGCCGGTGCCCGACGCGGACGTGCTGAGCCCCTCGGGTCTCGGCCTCGACGGCGCGCCGAAGGGCCGTGCGATGGCTCAGGCCGACATCGACGCGGTGGTCGCGGCCTTCGCGGAGAGCGCCGCGGCCGCGGAGCGCATCGGCTTCGACGGCGTCGAACTCCACGGCGCCCACGGCTACCTGATCGACGAGTTCCTCTGGGCCGGAACCAATCAGCGCACTGATGCCTACGGCGGCGACCTGTCCTCGCGCACCCGCTTCGCCGCGGAGGTCATCGCAGCGGTCCGTGCGGCGGTCTCGGCGGACTTCCCGGTGATCTTCCGCTTCTCCCAATGGAAAGGCGGCGCCTACGACGCCCGGCTCGCCGAGAGCCCTCAGGAACTCGAGCAGCTTCTCGCACCGCTCGCGAATGCCGGAGTCGACGCCTTCCACGCCTCCACCCGCCGCTACTGGCTTCCCGAGTTCGACGGCAGCGACCTCAACCTGGCCGGCTGGACCAAGAAGGTCACGGGCAAGCCCGTGATCTCCGTGGGCTCGGTGGGTCTCGACAAGGAGTTCATGGGCCCCGAGGGCATGGCGTTCCAGCCCGGCACGACCGGCATCGAGAAGCTCCTCGACCGCATGGAGAACGACGAGTTCGACATGATCGCCGTGGGCCGCAGCCTCATCGCCGACCCTGAGTGGCCGAGCAGGATCGCGAAGGGCGAGACGACCAACCCCTTCAGCGCCGAACTCCTGGGTTCTCTCAACTAACCCGTCCCGGCCCTCGCGGGCCGGGCCGGATTCAGCTCACCAGGTCGGCGAACATCTCGCGGAAGTCCGCGTCGGTGTATTCGGAAGCCATCATCAACATGGTGTCGGACGAGTAGAGGTAGATCGTGTTGTAGGTGCCGTCGAGTTCGTTCGGACAAGGATTGCCGATCTCGCGGGTGTAGTCCTCCACGAGCTTCCCCGTCTTGAACTCGTAGGCCTTGATGGTGAACTTGTGGGCATAGAAGACGCCCCAGAAGGTGCCTCCGGAGGGCGAACGGTACTGGCAGGATTCCTGGAACTCGCCGACCTCGGACTCCGCGCACACGACGAGCGCCGTGTCGTCCGCGGTCGCCGCCAGCCAGGAGGCGGGGAAGTCGCGCCCCTCCGGGCTGGCGCCGAGCAGCCGCATCGGGTGGGGCGCCGCGCCGCCGTATTCGGGGGCGTTCCGGTAGGCGACCGGGTTGTCGCAGTAGGCGCCCGAGTCCAGGATGCCGGTGGCGGCCTCGCCGGCCAGTTCGTGGTCGGGGTACCCGGTGAGGAACTCGCGGAAGAGGATCCCGGCCCCCACGGTGTCACCGGTCGCGGTGCGGTCCTGCGCGCATCCGAGCATCCGGACGGGCACCTGGTCCGAGGCCGCGGCGACCGGCTCGGTGAGTTCCGGCTCGTCCCAGGACTGGGAGGCCAGCCAGAAGTCGACCTTGTAGCCCTTGCAGGGCGAGAGCCCGGTGAGGTCGGCCATGAACCCCTCGACGGTCGCCCTGACCGTCTCGGACTGGCCGGGGTGCTGCTCGAGCGTCGCCGAGAGCTGCCCGAACGCGTCCTCGACGGTGGGCAGTTCGGGGTCGTCGGCGGCCATCGCCGTCGCAAGCAGGAATTCGGCGCGCTTGGGGCCCGCGCCGTCCCAGAGTGCGCCGGGGTGGTCCATGTAGTCCTCGAGGGCGCCGACGGCTTCGGCGGGCGCTTCGTCGAGGGCGGTCAGAAGGAGGTCGCAGGCTTCCAGCTCCTCCTCGCCGCGCAGGGTGATCGGCCCGAAGGCGACGCGGTGGACCGCGTCGAGGCCTTCGAGTGCGCTGGTGGCGCGTTCGCAGTCGCCTTCGGCCTGGGCGGTCTCGGCGTCGTGGACGATCCACCACGCGTCGAGGCGGAACCAGGCCACGGTGAGCAGGACGAGGGAGGCGGTGGTGATGCCGAAGATCAGGGAGCGCCTGGCCGGGTCCGGTTCGGCGAGGTCGACAAGGCGCTCGGTACGCGTGCGGCGGGCGAGCCACCAGGCGTGGAGGATCATGGCCAGCCCCCAGACCGGCAGCAGAACCCTCCAGAGTGGATTCTCAGTCTGGACTGCGGCCGACCACAGCAGGAACCCGGTCCCGGTCAGGGCGAGGGCGGCGAGGATCGGGCGGCGCATGAGCATGTAGCCGATGCCGAGCATGGTGGCGTTGCAGGCGACGGCGACGATCGGGTCGGTCGCCCGACGGGGCGGCGCCGGGAGCTGCGGCACGGGCAGGGGCTGCGGCGAGGGCGGGACGTGGTCGGGGTACATGGTGGCACTCCTCGGGCCGTCGGAACGATCCCAGTGGAGCACGGACCGCACGGGACCGGTCCCGAGCGCGTGGCCCGGCCGGGCGAGGGTCAGGAGTCGGCGAGCAGCTCTCTGGCCAGCACGCCCGCCCACCAGGTCTCGATCCGGTCGGCACTCCAGGACCGCTCTTCGGTGAGGGTCAGGTAGGTGTCGATGTTGCACAGGGCCGCGTAGACGTCCACCGACTCGTCCACCCCCGCTTGCAAAGTGCCTTTTGGCCAGAGGCCGAACACCTCGGCGCGGAAGGCGTCGGCGCGACGGCGGCCCTCCCGGTAGACCGTGGCGAGTTCGGACTCGGTGCGGCCGGCCTCGCGCAGCATGGCCACGAGGTCGCCGGAGCGCTCGAACAGGCGCCGGTCGAACGCCGCCATCGCGGCCAGCTGGCCGGCCGGATCGCCTTGGGCCGCTTCGAGAGCGGCGACTTCGGCGGGCAGGTCGGCCTCGATGTCGGCGGCGTCGGAGAGCGCCAGGGCGAGCCCGGTCTTGTTCCCGTAGGCCGCGTACACGGTCGGAACGGCGACGCCTGCTTCACGGGCGACCTCGCGCACCGTGGTCGCGGCCCAGCCGTTGGCGGTGAACAGCCGCCGCGCGGCCTGCGCGATCTCGGCTTTGGTGCGCTGCGCCTGGTCGGTCCGGCGCAGCGAGTCGTAGGCGCGGCGGCCCGCGGGTGTCCCCATGTCCCCTCGAATCTTTCATAGCTTATATTCAATATATGAACCGTAATATCAATACGTTCGCCCGCATCGGCGGCGTCGCGGGCATCGGCTTCGCGGCCCTGATCCTATTGTTGAACCTCCTCATCCTGGTCCCGGCCGGGCTCCCGAGCCCGGGCTCCGGACCTGAGGACGCGGTCGCGTTCTTCGGCGCCGAGGCCCACGCGATGCGCCTGGGGACCATGGTCCTACCGCTCGTCTGGGTCCTCGCGACCGTGTTCGGCGCGGCAGCGATCGCGGCCGTCCGCGAAGGGGAACGCGAACGGGGTGAGGCCTGGGCCCTGATCGGCTTCGCCGGCGTCCTCCTTCAGAACCTCAACGTCACCACGGTCAGCGCGGTCCGGCTCGCATTGGCGCATACCGGCGCCGCGGAGAGCGCGACCGCGCTGTGGGCGCTGCACGAGGCCCTGTTCGGCCTCAACGGCACCTTCCTGGCGCTCGCGCTGGTCGGCCTGTCGGTGGCCGGGCGCCGCGGCGGCATCATCCCGACCTGGTTGGCGGCCACGGGAATCGCCGCCGCCGCGCTCCAGTTCTCCTCGGCGGTGCTCACGCCGCAGATCATGGAGGGCGGCAACGCACTGGGCCTCCTCGGCCTGGCGGGCTGGCTGATCTGGGTGGCCTGGCTCGTCCTCTACGGGGCCTTCCTCGTCCGCGGCAAGCGCTAGGGCCGTTCCGAGCCGGGCCGATACAGCGATACCGCAGACTCGCCCCGTGGTTCATGCCACTACTAGTGGGACGATGTCGAGAAGCGCCGGCCGGCTCCGTCCATGGAGTGAAGGGCCGCGACGGGCGCGGCCCGAGACACAGGAGGCAGACATGACGGTCCACCGAATGGATCACGCCGGCATCGTGGTCGAGGATCTCCCGGCCGCCATCGCGTTCTTCGTCGAACTCGGCCTGGAACTGGAGGGCCAGACGATCGTCGAGGGCCCTTGGGTCGACCGGCTCGTCGGGCTGGACGACGTCAAAGCGGACCTCGCCTTCCTGCGGACCCCGGACGGCCACGGCCGGGTCGAGGTGTCGGCGTTCCAGAGGCCGGTCACCACCACGCCTGCGCCGAGCGCTCCGGTGAACGTCCCGGGCATCCCCCGCCTCACGTTCGTCGTCGACGCCGTCGACGAGATCTTCGACCGCCTGCGCCCCCACGGCGCCGAACTCGTGGGCGAGGTGTCGCAGTACGAGGACATCTACCGGTACGCCTACGTCCGCGGCCCTGCAGGCGTCATCATCGGGCTGGTCCAAGAGCTCTGAAGCACGCGGTCCGAAACGACTGTGACCGAACAGTAAATTGCCCCGGCTCGCATCGGCCGGGGCATTGTCGTGCCCGCGCGATGACCCCCCGTCATAGCCGCACCGCACGGCCGCAAGTGATGCGGGCGAGAGCTCGATCCCGAAAATACCCGATTTGCGAGCGGGTCTTATGGTGCTCATCGTAAGCACCCTTCTCATACGCGAGGAAGAGAGAACGATGAGCGACTTCGACGCCACGGCCGAGGAAGACTTCTCCACGGACGCATACGAGACCGAGCCGACCGAGGACTACACGGCCGACGACTCGACGACCACCGACGACACCTACACCGAGGACGCTTACACCGACGACACGTCCTCGGACGACGTCTACACCTCCACCGCCGACACCGACGTCGACGGTGACGGCGTGAACGAGTCGACCTCCTACGACAACGACGGCGACGGCTACGCGGAGACCGTGGAGTCCGACATGGACGGCGACGGCTGGGTCGACACGGTCGCGACCGACGCCGACGGCGACGGCTACTCCGAACAGCTCCTGGTCGACACCGACGGCGACACGTTCCTCGACACGTACGCCACCGACACCGACCTCGACGGCTGGGTCGACACCACCGAGGCCGACACCGACGGCGACGGCTTCCTCGACACGGCCGCCTCGGACACCGACGGCGACGGCACCTTCGAGACCGTCGAGGCCATCTAGGGCCTGTCCATGCTTGCGACGTCGCGGGGCCGGTTGCCGAAACCGGCGGCGTCGACGGCTGGATAGGCGAGTTCGCCGCATCGGGCCGAAACGGCGCGGTGCCGTCGAGGCGATGCCCCGTTCGACGCTGGAACGATCGCGATGGCGATCAGCGTCGAACGGCTCTGCCGCCTCCGGCACCGCGCCGTTCGCGCGTCTCAGTCCTGAGTCGTGAACCGTTCGGTGATGTCCGCGATGACCGGTCGCACGACCAGCCACAGCGAGGCGGCGAACGCCCACCCCAGAAGCAGCAGCAGCGCCTCGGAGCTCAGGACCACCGCGGCCGCGCGACGACGAGCAGCGAGAAGATGCCGAGGGACGACTTCCAGGAGCGGAAGAACTCCGCCGCCGCCACGCGCAGCACGTCCCGGAAGCGGAACGAGAAGAACGAGGTCACCACGAGCAGGTGCCCCGACCACACGGCGAGCACCACCATGAGCATGACGCACGCGGGGCGCAGGATCCGCGCCTCCGGCGACCTCGCTCGGCGAAGACCACGTTCACGGCGAGCACCGTCGTGAACGCGAGCACGGGAACCCACCAGGACAGCGTGTCCCGCAGGTTCAGTCGGAGCCCGCGCAGCAGCGGTCGCGCCGGGCTCAGGTCCGGCTCCTTCGACCAGGCCCGCTGCGCGTACAGCGCCGCCGAGAGCGCGGGCGCGACGGGCAGGAGCGCGGCGACGAAGAACGCGACGTTCCCGGGTTCACGGGCCAGCAGGATCCACAGCACCAGCGTCGGCAGTCCGGACAGCGCCAGGAACACGCCGAGCACGAGGTACCGGTAGATCGCGGCGGTCAGGCGGGAGAGCGTCCCCGGGCCGATCTCGCCGGCGTGTGTCGCGTTCATGCTTGGCCTCCTTCGGCTCCGCCCATTACTACATCGCGCACTGCGGTGTCGGCAATCAGCACCCGATCGGCCCCGACGCGGCGCTCGGGTCCCACGATCCGTCGCCGCACCGCCGCGTGCACGTCGGAGCTCGAACGCGCCACGCGCAGTTCGACGGTGCCCGGTTCGACGATCCGGTCGCCGTCGATGCCGATGAAGGAGGTCAGATCGGCGTGGAGCCGGAACCGGACCTCGATCGCGGCCCCCGCTTCGAGCGACACGCGCCGATACGCGATGAGGCGTTGCACCGGCCGTGTCACCTGCGCGAACGGATCGTGGAGATAGATCTGGACGACGTCGTCGACGCGCCTTGCGGTCTCGTTCGCGAGGACGACCGAGACGTCGGTGGTCCCGTCGCTCGCCCAGTCCGCTTCGTCGGTCGCCGTCGGCTGCCAGGTGAGGGCGTCGTATGAGAGGCCGTGGCCGAACGGGTAGAGCGGCGTCGGGTCGATGTTCGACACGTCGTTCGCCCGCCCGAGCGGCGGCGCCAGGTACGTCGACGGCTGGCCGCCCGGATCGCGCGGGATCCCGACGGGAAGGTGCCCGCTCGGATTCACCTCGCCCGTGAGCACTTCGGCGAGCGCCTGCGCGCCCTGCTGACCTGGGAAGAACGTCTGCACTACGCCTGCGCACCGAGCGGCCACCGCACCGAGCGCGTAGGGGCGCCCGGTGAGCAGGACCAGCACGACGGGGGTTCCGGTGTCGAGGAGCGCTTCGAGGAGCGCCTGCTGCTCTCCCGGAAGGCGCAGGTCGGCGGCGTCGCAGCCCTCCCCCGAGGTGCCTCGCCCGAAGAGCCCGGCCCGGTCGCCGAGGGCGACGACGACCACGTCGGCGTCGCGTGCGGCGTCCTGGGCGGCGGCGAAGCCGTCGCGTCCCGGCTTCATCACGTCGCATCCGGCCGCGTTCCGGACCACGTCGCGACGCGCGCCCAGTTCGTCGAGGACGGTCGGGATGTCGATCCCGAGCCCCGACTCCGGGTGGTGCACGCCCACATGGGCGGGGAACGAGTAGCAGCCGAGCATCGCGAGCGGGTCGTCGGCGAGCGGACCGACCAGCGCGACGCGCACGTCCGGCGCGAGGGGAAGCGTCCCGTCGTTGTCGACGAGGACCACGGCCTCTCGCGCCAGGCGCAGCGCGATCTCGCGGGAGTCGGCGTCGTCGAAGGGCGCGTCGTGCGCGGGCGTCGGATCGTAGTCGGCTTCGATGAGGCCGAGTTCGATCTTCTGCTCGAGCACGCGCTGCAGGGCGCGGTCGACGAGCGCTTCGTCGAGATCGCCCGACCGGACCGCGTCGATGAGCGGTGCCCCGAAGGTCGCGACCGACGGGAGCTCGACGTCGATGCCCGCCCAGAGGGCGCGGGCGGCGGCGGCCCCGTCGGTCTCCGCGACCCGCTGGAGCGTGCGGAGGAAGGCGATCGCGAAATAGTCCGCCACCACGACGCCCTCGAAGCCCAGCGTGCCGCGGAGCAGATCGGTGAGCAGGCGCCGGTCGCCGGCCGCCGGCATCCCGTCGACCTCCGCGTAGGAGTTCATGACCGAGCGGGCGCCCCCGTGGCGGAGGGCGGTCTCGAACGGCGGCAGGAAGATCTCGGCCATCTCGCGCGGACCGGCGGAGACGGGGGCGTGGTTGCGCCCGGCGCGCGAGCCCGAGTATCCGGCGAAGTGCTTGAGGGTGGCGACGATGCCGGTGTTCTCGAGCCCCTTCACGTACGAGGCGCCGATCGTGCCCACGAGGTACGGGTCCTCGCCGATCGACTCCTCCACGCGTCCCCAGCGGTAGTCGCGCACCACGTCGAGGACGGGTGCGAGGCCCTGGTGCACGCCGACCGCGCGCATCGAGCGGCCGATGCGCTCGGACATCTCCTGCACGAGCTGCGGATCGAAGCTCGCGCCCCACGAGAGCGGCACCGGGTAGGCGGTGGCGCCCCATGCGGCGAGGCCGGCCAGGCACTCCTCGTGCACCTGGGCCGGGATCCCGAAGCGGTTGGCCGCGGCGATCTGGCCCTGCGCGCGGGCGAGCGACCGGGCACCGAGGTCCGGTTGGACCGGCTTCGTGCCGAAGGGGCGCGTCAACTGCCCCAGGCCGTCGACGATCACCTCGGCGAACGAGGGCGCGTCCTTGCTCATATCGCTCTGATGTGGAGCGACGTCGCCGCCGGAGGCGTCCGCGCCGACCCAGAGTCCGACGAGCTGACCCGCCTTCTCCTCGATCGTCATCGCCGCCACGAGCGCCGCAGCCCGCTCCGACCTGGTGAGCCGGTGGTCGTGCCAGGGCTGGAGGCCCGCCTCGGCGGGTGCCGTCTCGGCGGACGCGGCATCGGTGTGAGTGGTCATCGTGGGACGGTGCTCTTCCTGTGGAGGTGTGGACTTTCCCGGACGGCGCACGCTGCGGCGGGTCATCCCTTGACCGATCCGAGCATGATGCCCGAGACGAAGTAGCGCTGCACGAAGGGATAGATGCACAGGATCGGGATGACGGTGAGGATCATCGTCACCGCCTGGATGTTCGAGGAGACCAGCGCGGTCGTGGTGCCCGCGGCCGCCGCTCCTTCGGACGCCGTCGTGGACGCTCCCGCGATCAGGTTCCGCAGGAACAGCGTCATCGGGAACAGCTCGCTCTTGTCGAGGTAGAGGAACGCGGCGAACCAGTCGTTCCAGAACGCGACCGAGTAGAACAGCACCATCGTGGCGATGACCGCCTTCGACAGGGGCAGCACGATCCGGCCGAAGATGCCGTACCAGCCGAGGCCGTCGATCTGCGCGGCCTCTTCGAGCTCCTTCGGCAGGTTCTCGAAGAACGCCTTCATCACCAGCAGGTTGAACACCGAGATCGCACCGGGGAGCACGATCGCCCACATGGTGTTCTTCATGCCCAGCGCGGAGATCAGCACGTAGTTCGGCACGAGGCCGCCGTTGAAGAACATCGTGAACACGGCGATGCCGATGAGCACCTTGCGGCCCTTGAGATGCGGCTTCGACAGCACGAACGCGTACGTCGTGGTCAGGATCATGGCGATCGCGGTGCCGACCACGGTGTACAGCACCGTGTTGCCGTAGTTGCGCCAGAACGTGTCGTTCGACATCACGGCGCGCGTAGGTGTCGACGTTGAAGCCGACCGGCCAGAAGCTCACCTGGCCGGCCTTGATCGCGCCCGGACGAGCTGAACGACTGGGCGAGCACCGTGATGAACGGATACAGCATCCCCACGCACAGCAGGATCGAGGAAGATCGCGTTGAACGCGCCGAAGACGCGCTGCCCCGGTCCGCTGCGTCGCTCGCGGTTTCACCGACCCGATGGTCGGCTTCTGCGCATGTCGGTCACCACAGGCTCGTCCCCATCGATCCGCCGCGAGATCAGATTCGCGGAAAGCACCATCACGAGGCCGATCAGCGCCTGGAACAGGCCGATCGCCGCCGCATAACTGAGATTGTTCGACACCAGCCCGACCCGGTAGAGGTAGGTCGAGATGACGTCGGCCGTCGAGTACGTCAAGCGGGTTGTACAGCAGCAGCACCTTCTCGAACCCGACGTTGAGGAACATCGCCGATGTTCAGGATCAGCAGCGTGATCATGGTCGGGCGGATGCCCGGCAGCGTGACGTGCCAGGTCTGGCGCAGCCGGCCCGCGCCGTCGATCTTCGCCGCCTCGTAGAGGGAGTCGTCGATCGAGGTGAGCGCCGCCAGGTAGAGGATGGTGCCCCAGCCGATCGGTCTGCCACACTTCGGATCCGACGTAGATGGTGCGGAACCACTCGGGGCGCTGGAGGAACGGGATGCTCCTCGCCGCCGAACGCGCCGACGATCTGGTTCGACCGTGCCCTCGCAGCGACGAGCAGCTGCATGACCATGCCGACGATGATGACGATCGGACAGGAAGTGCGGCAGGTAGGAGATCGACTGCACGAGCTTCTTGAAGTACCGTCTTCCGCACCTCGTTCAGCAGGAGCGCGAGCACGATCGGCAGCGGGAAGCAGACCACCATGGTCAGTGCCGCCCAGGATCGCCGTGTTCGAGAAGACATGCCAGAACGACGGGTCGTTGATGAACATCTCGATGTAGCGGACGCCGACCCATTCGTCGCCGAAGATGCTGCCGCCGGGGCGGAACCTCCGGAACGCGATGACGTTCCCGATCATCGGGCCGTACTTGAAGATCGCGAAGAAGATCAGGGGCAGCAGGGCCAGGCTGTAGAGCTGCCAGTCGCGGCGGAAGGCGCTCCTGCCAGGTCTGCCTCCGCTTGCGGCGCCGGGGCGGCCTTCGGCTTGGCCGGGGGCGTGCGCGGCGGGCCCGTCGGGCGCGGCGCCGCCGGTCGCCTCGCGGGTCGCCGCGCGCGGCGACTGCTCGTCTCGTGTGAGGGGCATAGGTGCTCCTCCCGTCCGCGCCGGGGCGGCCGCCCCGGCGGCGGATCAGGAGTTCTCCTCCTCGAAGCGTTCGCGGGCGGTGTTGATGAGCTCGACGTACTGCTGCAGGCCCTGGGCCTCCAGCTCGCCGACGTAGTCGTCCCATTCGGCGATGTCGCGGTCGCCCATGATGAACTGCAGGGTGGTGGTGTCGACGGTGTCCTTCAGCGGGGTGGCGTGGAGCGAGGCCTGCTCGAGCTCCATCTCGTCGAGCGGGGCCGGCGGGTTCGGGTCGCGCGGCGTGCGGCGTGGAGAGCACGGAGTCGATGTACTGCACGAACGTCGGGCGCGTTGTACGACTCCTTGAGCGCCCGCGACTCGGTCGAGTCGGCGAACACGGCGTTCGACCAGCCGAGGTCCTTCTGGATGTCGGTCGGTGCCCTCGGGGTTGATGTTGTAGGCGTCGAGGCGGAACTCCGGCTTGAGGGTGATCTTGCCGGAGGCGTCCTTGGTGTAGGTCTCGTCGAGCGACGCCCCAGCGGATCAGTTCGCGGGCCTCCGGGTTGTAGTAGAGCCAGTCGAGGAACTGCAGGATGGCGAGGAAGTTCTCGGAGTCCTTGATCTCGGAGTTCAGCATGAAGCCGTTCCAGAAGTTGCGCGGCTCGCACACCTGGCCGGCGGGGCCGCCGGGCGGGGCGATCTGCAGGACCTCGAAGTTGCCTTCGCCGACGGTCTCGTTCAGCGCCTGCGCGAACTCGATCGCCGTGCCGGCCGAACCGGACGCGGCGAACACGAGGTTGGTCGCGAACTTCTCCGCCACGCTGCCGCCGCCGCTGCCGTCGTTCGCCGCGGTCATCGAGTCCGTGTCGATGAGGCCGTCCTCGACGAGGCCGCGGAAGTACTCGACCATCTGCTTGTATCCGGCGGACACGGCGGTGTACTCGAGGCTTGCCGCAGCCGTCGTCCATCATGCCGTCGCCGAAGCCCCAGCCGGCCTGCGCGCCGAACGCGTGGGAGGCGTAGTTGAGCATCGACGCCGCCTCGAAGCCGTCGGCGAGGGGCTTGGAGTCGGGGTACTCCGCCTTGATCTTGACGCAGCGCCTCGCGCATCTCGTCCCAGGTCTCGGGGATGCCGCCGCCGACGGTCTCGAAGACGTCCTTGCGGATGACGAGGGTGAAGACGGGGACCGACACCTCCTGGAGGCCGGGCAGCATGTAGTACTTGCCGTCGGCCTGCTTCAGGTTGTCGATCATCTCGCCCAGGTCCCACTCCTCCACGTACTTCTGGAAGTTGCGGCATGTGCTCGACGTAGTCGCTGATCGGCAGGATCGCGCCGGAGGAGACGAAGGAGTCCTCGTCACCCGTGTAGACCAGCGGGATGACCGTGGGGGCGTCACCGGCGCTGATCAGGAGGCTGCGCTTCTCCGTCGCGTCGCTGAACGGGATGTGTCGTGACTTCGAGCTTGACGTTGGTGCGCTTCTCGATCTCCGTGAAGAACTGCCACGAGTCGGTGATCGGGAGATCGGGCCATTCCGTCCACAGCAGCGAGAGGGTGAACGCCTCGGTCGCCTTGAACTGGGTGTCCGCGGCGAAGTCGTCCATCGCGCCCTTGGACTGCTTTTCGAGATCCACCTCGGCGCCGGCGCCGTCGTCGCTGCACGCCGCGAGCGCGAGTGCGCCCGACGCGGCGATCGAGATACCGATAACACCCCGACGAGTCGCTCTCATGGGCGTGCGCCCGAATATATCCGACATGTCTCTCCTCTTTGAGATCGTCCTTATTTCGCACAGCGATCAACGCGGCGTCCGTTGTGACGCGCTTGA
Organism: uncultured Actinomycetota bacterium; assembly: GCA_963740955.1. Lineage (GTDB taxonomy): Bacteria > Actinomycetota > Actinomycetes > Mycobacteriales > Micromonosporaceae > Glycomyces. Next base: position 149,201 of record CAVUGC010000016.1, on the reverse strand, counting down.
TCGCGATGCGATAGCGAAAGTTTCGGAGCTATTTCCGATACTTTCCAGAGCTTAGTTTCAACGAGGCTGTGGTGTCAATGCGTCAATTCGGTGACCCATTCGGGACGCTGAGTGATGACGAAGGGCGAAATCCAACATGGACTCACTCGGAAGCGAGTGAGCCCATGGCGATGCGTCGGATCGGTCCGCGAGGGCGGGACCGGAGGGGTCGCGGAGCCGGGGTCGGCCCCGTTCAGGTCATCCGGTGCCGAAACGCTCGGCGGCGCGGGCCCTGGCCTTGGCCGCCTCGACTTCCCGGTCCCGCGGCGGCGCCGTGGTGACCAGGGAGTCCAGCAGCTCTTGGGTGGCTGCGGCGATCGCGGCGGTCGCCCGGTCGAAGGCCTCCTGGTTGGTCTTCGAGGGCCGCGTCGACCCTCCGACCTTCCGGACGTATTGGAGCGCCGCCTCGGCGACTTCGTCGCTCGTGGCGGGCGGCTCGAGGTTGAACAGGTTGTGAATGCTGCGGCACATACCTCCAGGGTTGCACGGCGAGTCCGGTTCTGCATCAGCCGCTGATCAGACTTTCGGTGGCGGGCCGAGCCGGCCTCCGATGAGCGCGAGGTTCTGGATCGTGGCCAGGCCGCATTGGGCGGCGTCGTTGGTGGAGAGCGTGCGCGCCTCGTCCACCGGGGCCAGCACCAGCGGCGGCAGGATTCGCACCGCGCGGAACGCGTCCTCCCCCATGAACTCGCCGCCCGCGAAGTACGCGCGCCATGCCCGGTCGGCGAGCGCGTCGTCGCCCAGCCGGTTCGCCGCGAAGGCCGCGAGCCTGGAATGCGCCTGCTCCAGGTGGATGCCCGAGGGCGCCACTCCCAGCTCATCGCGCTGCTCGGCGGGCGGCGCCAGGTAGAGGCGGCAGTACTGCAGCCACGCCTCCCGGAACCCGGGGGCGTCGATCTGGCCGGCGTCGATCAGGCCCACCAGTTCGCTGCACACCTCGACCAGCCCGAACACGGCCGACAGGTGCGAGACGGAGACGCGGTCGCGCGCGGTGTCGAACCGGCCCGTCTCCAGGTCGTACAGGGCCTCGCCGGTGAAGAACCCTCGCGGCAGCGCGCCGATGTCGCGCATGGTGCCGAGGAGCCGGTCGCGCGACCGCTCGTTCCCGGTGATCTCCCAGTCCGCGAGCCAGGTCGCCGCGAGTGCGCTCCAGTCCGTCCCGAGCCCGACGGCGAGCGCCCGGCGCTCGGGCCGGTAGGTCGCCGCGTCCGCTCGCACCTTGCGGGTGGGGTCGAGCGAGAGGAACGTCGTGTCGGAGTCCCGCAGCTCCAGCATGAGGTCGCGGGTGTGCTCGTCGCCGGTGAGGAAGTAGTGGATGCGCCGGTACGCGGGCGTGGAGATGCGCAGTTGCTTTGCGCTGCAACCCCAGTGCTGCACGTTGTGTCGCGTGCCGAGGCCCTGCCAGGGGCCGGCGTGGTAGACGTCCACGTCCCCGGTGTGCCGGGTCATCCGTTCGGCGAGCCGGTACACGTCGGCTCTTCCCGTGCGCAGGAACGAGGTCCACAGCCACAGGTCGGGCGAGAGCTCGGAGTTGTCCCAGGCGTAGCCGCCCACGTCGTAGCGCCAGGTGTGCCGGTCGGTGTCGTAGGCGTGCATGACGTCGCCGAAGTTCCAGAATCCGTACCAGGACCGCTGATCCACCTGGCCGACGTAGAAGTCGAGCAGGAAGTCGAGCCGGTCCTCCAGGGCGGCGCGGCGCGGGTCGGCGCGGTCGGGGAGGTCCCAGTCCCCCAGCACGCCCGCCTCGTGCAGGGCCTCGGGGGTGGGCGCGAGCTGCGGACGGGTGACCGTTCCTCGGGCGATGCGCGCCAGCTCTTCGACGGGCGGGGTGGCCGCGAACGGGGTCACGGTGAGTTCGTGGGTGCGGCCGATGCCGTGCGCGGTGCCGAATCCGGGTTCGTAGTCCTCGTAAGTGATCTCGAGGGCGTCGAGCTGGTCGGCGTAGGTCTCCTGGCCGAGGCCGTCGTGGTAGAACCGCAGGTCCATCGGGGCGGCGTCCGGCGACCACAGCCAGGTGGTCAGCGTGGCCGATGCGGTGTCGGCGGAGCGCACGTCGAGGCCGGTGGGGTGCGACTGCCAGAACCCGGTCAGCCCGACCGCGAGTCCGCCGGAGGTGTCGCCGACGTAGGCGAGCCCATCGGATCGTGTGCCCTGCGCGACGTCGATCCAGGGCCGATCGGCGGCCGTTCGCTTGTGGAGGGTGTAGCCGTTGGCGTTGAGTTGGCGCAGTGAGTAGTCGGCCCAGGCGGGGATCCAGCGCGAGAGCGCTTCGACGGATCCGGCCCACTCGGACGGCGGCGGTGTCGCGCGCCCGTCGAGTTGCGCGGCGCGGACCTCGGCCCCCGGGTCGCGGCGCATGCCGGTCAGGCCGCGCACGGCCTCGCGCAGGAATCCGCCGTCGGCGCCGGCGATGCGCACATGCCGGTCGTGCAGCTCGGCGCGCAGCGGCACCGTGAACTCCAAACCGAGCGAGGAGAGGAAGTCGCGCTCGGGATCGCCGTCCCAGACGAAGGAGTGGACGAGCCGGAAGGTGGCGGCCCCGGCGGCGAACACGAGCCGCACCGTGAACGGCAGCCATTCGCGCCCGCCCGCCTCGTCGCGGTGGACGCCGGTGACCCGCAGGACGGCGCGCAGCGGTCCGTCCTGTTCGACGGCGCATCCGGTGACGTGCCCGAGGGCGTCGGTGCGGCCTCGGACGTCGGGCTCGGGATGGTCCTGCCGGCTGGAGATCAACCGGCCCGCGGAAGCCACTTCGGTCTCGCCGATGCGCACGGAACGGATCAGGTCGGGTCCGTTGTCGGACACGACCACTCGGCAGGCGCCGGTGTCGACCGCGAAGCCGCCGTCCGCAGGGGTCACGGTGACTCGCGCCGGCACGTCGGCGGTCGGGCCGGTCACGACCCGGTAGCCGTCTGAGGGTTCGCCCGCGCCGAGCGCGATGCCCGCCCATTTGACGCTGCCGTCCGGCCAGGTGGCGAGCGGCCAGGTCTGGGACGGGACGGGTGCGCCGGCGGCGTCGACGACCGCGAGGCTCGCCGGGTCGGCGACCGCGCCGGGCGCGAGCGGGACGCCGCAGGTGACGCCGCCGATGGCGAGGTCGGGTGCGGCGTCGTCGAGCCAGCGCAGGGGCACGTCGACAGGGCTTTCAGTGGTCTTCATGGCAGCGAGTTCACCTCGAGGTTGCGATAGTGGGCGACGAGGGGCGACATCTGGCGGAAGCCGATGCGCCCCGGGCCCAGCGGCTCTGGGTCGTGGAACGTGAACAGCGGCAGTTCGTCGATCGCGAAGGACACCTCGTTGCCGCGCTTGACCACGCTCACGCGGTAGTGGCCGTCGGCGTCCTCGGGACCGGGCAGCGGGTCGGCGCCTTGCGCCACCAGGTGGAACCCCGGGCTCTTGCGCAGGTTGCAGGTGCGGAAGCGGCGCTCGGTGAGCCATTTGCGGCGCAGGTAGGACACGTGCAGCGTCGACACGTCGCCCGAGTGGTACTGCGGGTAGTGGCCGGTGCGCGGCGCGAGCGCGGGGTCGAACAGGTCGCGTCCGGCGGTGCCCGTCGCGGCGAAGAAGAGCATCGCCAGGCCTTCTCCCTTGAGCGGCATGAAGTCCCATGCGATCTCGATGTCGGCGTCGAACACCTCGGGGCACCAGAACGTGAAGTGGGCGTGGTCTTTATCGGCGAGTGCGGCCTCGTCCGCGGTGCTGGACAGCGCCATGCCGCCGTCGCGGTGCTCGACCCCGACGGGGCCTTCGGCCACCCAGCCGTCCAGGTCGGACGGATCGGCGAGCGGGTTGCGGTAGGTGCTCACTGCCGCGCGATCGCCAATCCGGCGGGCTCGGCGTCGTCGCCGACGCCGTTCAGGACATGGAGCGACTCGGCGACGAACCGCGCCACGGCCTCGGCGCCCGCGGTCGTGAAGTGGGTGTTGTCCTTGGCAAGGGCCGCATCGACTTCGATGCCCTGCGCCGCGGCGGCGCCGTGGACGAACAGCGCGGCCGACGCCGCCTCGCCGAGCGAGGTGTAGAGCCACCGGGTGAACACCTGCAGGTCGATGACCGGAACGTCGAGCTCGCGGCCGATTGCTCGGACCACGGCCGGGTACGGGCCGTGCGAGTACCGCAGCTCCCCCGCCTCGTCGAACATGCGGCGTTCGACGCTCGTGGCCAGGACGGGTCGCGCTTCGGCCCGGCGCACTTCGGTGACGAACTCGGTGAGCCGCCGGCGGTATCCGCCGTCGGCGGCCAGTTCCTCGGGTTCCTTCTGGTCGTTGTGCCCGAACTGGATCACGACGGTGTCGCCCGGCCGGAGCTGCGCGGTGATCTGGTCCCAGTGCCCTTCCGCGCGGAAGGACTTCGTGGTGGCGCCGCCCACGGCGCGGTTGTTCACGGCTTCGCCGATGAATCGGCCGAGTTCGTCGCCCCATCCGAGGAGGGGCAGTTCGGGGTGGCCTGAGGTGGCGCCGTGGTCGGTGGGGGCGACGGTGGAGTCGCCGGCGAGGTGGATCGTCATCAGCCTTTCACGCTCCCGATGAGCATGCCTTTCGCGAAGTGTTTCTGGAGGAACGGGTAGGCCAGGAGCACCGGGATCGTCGCGATGATGACCACGGCGAACTTGATGCCCTGGGCGGGCGGCGGCACGTCGGAGTTCAGCTCGTCCGCCGAGAGCGACGCGGCGGCCGTGACCTGGCGCAGGATCATCTGGAGCGTCCATTTGCCGGTGTCGGAGAGGTACAGCAGCGGCGACAGGTAGTCGTTCCAGATGCCCACGGCGTAGAACAGCGCGAACGTGGCCAGGACCGGTTTGGACAGCGGGATGACGACGTGGCGCAGCACCTGCAGCTCGTTCGCGCCGTCGATCTTCGCGGACTCCTCCAGCTCCTGCGGCAGCTGCTGGAAGAAGTTCTTGATGATGATCAGGCTGAACGGGTTGATCGCCATGGGCAGGATGAGCGCCCAGTAGGAGTCGAGCAGGCCGAGGTCCTTGACCACGAGGAAGGTCGGGATCATGCCGGCGCTGAAGACCATCGTGAAGATGACGAGGCTGAGCATGGTGCGGCGCCCGGGGAGGTCGACCTTCGACAGCGGGTAGGCCATCGTCACGGTCAGCGCCAGTTGGACCAGCGTGCCGACGAAGGTGACCGCCACGGTCGTCACGAAGGCGCGCACGATCACGTCCGAGGACAGGATCGACTCGTACGAGGTCGTGGTGAAGTCGTTCGGCCACAGGAAGAACGGCCGGGTGGTGATCTCGAGTTCGGTGGCGAAGGACCCGGCGAGCACGTAGACGAACGGCAGGATGGCGACGAGGCCCACCCCGGTCAGCAGCACGATGTTGAGGACGTCGAAGGCGCGTCCGGCGCGGGTGTTGAACCGCTTGTGGGTCGTGGAGCTCATCAGAAGATCCCCTGCTGGTTGAAGCGCTTGGCGAGCCAGTTGGTGCCGAAGATGAGCACGAGCCCGACGATCGCCTTGAACAGGCCGACGGCCGTGGAGTAGCTGTACGCGCCCTGCTCGATGCCCACGAAGTAGACGTAGGTGTCGAAGACGTCGGCGACGGTTCGGTTGAGCGAGTTCGACATCAGGTAGATCTGCTCGAACCCGGTGTTGAGGATCTGGCCCGTCTGCAGGATGAGCAGCACCATGATCGTGGGGAGGATCGAGGGGATCGTGATGTGCCAGACGCGCTGCCAGCGCCCCGCGCCGTCGATGATCGCCGCCTCGTACTGCTCCTGGTCGACGCCGGCCAGCGCCGCGAGGAAGATGATCGTGCCCCAGCCGGTGTTCTTCCAGACCTCCTGCATCACGATGAGCGGCCGGAACCAGTCGGGGTCGGCGAGCAAGTTGGCGTCGGTGCCGAGCAGCCAGCCGAAGAAGGTCACAGCGGCCCGTTGTCCGATGGCGAACAGCAGCGCGGTGATCGACACGACGACGGTCCACGACAGGAAGTGCGGGATGTAGACGAGGGTCTGCACGGTGCGTTTGAGGACCTGGAGGCGCAGCTCGTTCAGCAGCAGCGCCAGCACGATGGTGAGCGGGAACGCGATGAACAGGCTGAGGGCGGCGACGATCAGGGTGTTCTCGAGCAGCCGGGGGAAGTCGGGGTTGGACAGGAACTCCCGGAAGTGGGTCAGGCCCACCCATTCGCTGCCGTCGATGCCGAGGAACGGGATGTAGTTCTTGAACGCGATGCGGGCCCCGTACATGGGCCAGAACCGGAACAGGACGAAGTACAGGATGCCCGGCAGCATCAGGAAGAACAGCCACCGGTACCGCACCATGTCGCGGAAGGGGCGCCGCCGGGCGGGCGTCCGCCGCAGCGCGCCCGGTGGTTCGCGGTCGACCTCGAGGGCGGTCGTCATCGCAGTCTCCTTGAGGGATCGGGGGTGCGGGGCCGGCGTGGCGCCGGCCCCGCTGGGAGGGCAGTGAGAGGTCGTTGATCTCCTGGATCACGTCGTCGCCGCCGCTGGAGCGCCACGTGTCGATGGCCGCTTGCAGCCCGGCGTCGTCGATCTGGCCGGCGATGTACTGGATGCGGGCGTCCGCGATGATCGTGTCGAGCTGCGCGCCGCTGGTCATGTACGTCGGGGAGACGAACCCGGCGGCGGGGTTGAAGACCGCGTTCGCGAGGTCCTCAGCCTGCAGGTCGAGGCGGAGCTGGTACAGCGCCTGGTCGAACTCGGTCTCCTGCTTGATCGGGTAGGCGTTGTAACCGGCGACGTTCATCCCGAGTTGCGCCCAGGCCCCGGTCACCTGGTCGGTGAAGTCCTGCTTGGACGGGTCGAACACGGCGGCGCCGTCCTCGACGGTGTAGTTGTCGCCTTCGATGCCGTGGTTCATGAGGTTCTGCGCCTCGGTGGAGTTCAGCTCGTTGAGGGCCGTGAGCACCTGCTTCAGCTGCTCTTCGGTCTGCACGCCGGAGCGGGGGATCGCCAGGAAGCCGGAGTAGCCGGAGGTGGGCATCGCGAAGGTGCCGTTGGGTCCTTCGAGCTGGCCGGCGAGTCCGACGTACTGGTCGAAGTGCTCGGGGTCCTGTTCCTTGAAGAGCTTGGCGAGTTCGGTGGCGCGGGACTGGACGTCGAGGATGATGCCGCCCTGGCCGTTCAGGAACGGCTCGTTCCAGGTGGCGGGGTCCATCGTGGCGTAGTCGGGGTTGACGTAGCCGTTCTGGACCAGGTCGCGCTCGTACTGGAGCGCCTGGTTCCACTCCGGGGTGGTGAAGGAGGGGACGAGCTCGCCGTCCTCGTCGCGTCCACAGGTTGCCGGCGCCGTGCCAGACCTCCATGGCGTCGTACGGGCTGCCGTTGCCGATGCCGCTCCAGGCGGGGTTGATCATGCCGTAGGTGTCGTTCTCGCCGTTGCCGTCCGGGTCGTCCTCGGTGAACGCGCGGGCGATCTCGTAGAGGTCGTCGGTGGTCTCCGGCAGTGCGAGGCCGAGGTTGTCGAGCCAGTCCTGGCGGATGATCACGCTGCTGCGGATCACGTCGCGGGCGCGGTAGACGCCGTAGACCTTGCCGTTGACGCTGGACGCCTCCTGCACGTCGGGGTTCTCGGTGACGAGGTTCGGGTAGTCGCCCGAGGCCAGCTGCTCGGTGAGGTCCCAGAAGCCGCCCGCCTCGGCGGTCTGGACGAAGGCCTGGTCCTTGCCTTGGATGACCATGACGTCGGGGATGTCGTCGCCGGCCAGGACCGTGTTGGTCTTGGCGCCGTAGTCGCTGTTGGGGACCCATTGGACGCTGATGTCGAGGCCGGCGATGTCGCTGAGCGCCTTGTCGATCGGGTCGTCCTCCTCCGGGGGCACCGGGGAGAAGAAGGGCGCCATGATGTCGATGGATTCGAGCGGTTCGCCGCTGCCGGCGCCACCGTCGGAGCAGGCGGCGAGCGCGAGGCTGCCGATGGCGAGGAAGGCCAACGGTATGCGCTTTCTTTTTACCATGGGGGGTCCTTTCGAAAGGGGATTTCGTCGGTTGCTGGTGCGGTCCCGTCGGCGTCGCCGCCGGCGGGTCAGTCGGTGGCCGGGAGGTTCCGGTCGTTCGCGGCGTAGAAGGACAGGCAGAGCGCGGTGCACAGGTGCACCCACACGCCGATGGAGAGCACGGGCGCGAGCCCGGGCACGAACGCGGTGATCGCGACGACGAGTGCGGTCGTCGCGGCGAGGAGGAGCGGAGCGCCGGGGAACCTGACCATGAATACCCAGGCCAGGCGCATGCACTGCGTGCGCCGCAGCTCGTAGTGGGCGTCCATCGTCAGCACCAGCACGAGGTGGGTGACGCAGAGGGCGGCCGCCGCGACGAGCGCGGCCGTGAGTCCCGCCGTTCCGGGGCTTCCGGTCAGGGCGAAGAGGCTCACGCCGAGGCACAGGAGCGCGGCGGCGGACGGCGCGGCGAGCAGGTTCGCATGGACGAACTGGCCGCGCCACCGGGTTGCGAAGGCGCGCAAGAGTTGTTGGGCATCGCCCCGCAGCCGGGTCCGGCTGCACGAGGTGGCCGCCGCCAATGCGGGCGCCCAGCCGAGGACGATCCCGCCCGCCAGCGAGAACGTGATCAGCAGCAGGTTCAGCATGCCGACGAACGCCACGCCGTCGGCCCAGCCGTACCAGCGCTCAACGCGCGAGCCGCCGCGGTCGGGCGCCACCCGGCTGCGAGGGGTCTCCAGTGTCGTCATGCGTGCTCTCCACATCCCCGTCGATGCATTGGAGCGACCCTGCCGTCGACCGCTCGTCAGTGATGCCGCCGCAGACGGCAGCCACATCTAGGCATTTGAATGGATTCAAATGTGTTAGACACGATAGTTAACGATCATCCCCACGTCAACAGTGGGGCGGATTCGGATCTCGCGACGGAGGCTTGTCCTTGCGTCGCAACAGCACCACGGCTGTTGCGGCCGCGATCCGCAGGTCGCACCCCGGCCGGAGGAACACTGAGCGGCGTTGAATCGGTTCAAGAAGTCGACGCCCCGCCGAGGCCGAGCCGGTTCTCGGTGAGGCTTCAACAGATCAGCGACGAGAGATGATTGATCGCCTGAGTTGATCGCCTGAGATCGCTGGCCGAGACGGGGCCGGTCCTCGGCGGGGCTACCGACCTCAGCGACGGAGTGGTGGCGCACCTTCCCGATGGGGTGTCGGGCTGAGGCGCCTTGTCGGTTGAGGTTCAACCTGTCAGCGACGAAGAGGTGGAGATTATCCGCGGGCGTCTGGCCAGGTCTGGGGCGTTTTCGGTTGGGCTACAACCAGCCAGCGACGAAGCGGTGGGAGATTGCCCGAGGTTGCTGGCTGGGGCCAGGCCGGTTTGAGTTGGGCCGCAACCGGGCAGCGACGAAGAGGTGAGAGTTCCTTTGGTGTTGACACCCTGATCTCTCGGGCCGGTAGGGTCCGGGGTGCAAGGAGTGTTCAGTGACTTCGAAGTATCAACGCCGGTTTCCCGAGGAGTTCAAGGCCGATGCGGTCAGGTCATACCTCGATGACCCGACCGCGACCTACGCCTCGGTCGCGAAGAACCTCGGCGTCTCGTCCGAGACGCTGCGCAACTGGGTGAAGCAAGCCCGCAAGCAGCAAGGCGAATCACCCCGCTACCAGGCCCCGACCAGCGAGAACGAGGGCCTCGTAGGCTACGACGCCGTGATTGCCGAAGAGAACCGTCGTCTCCGCGCCGAGCTGGACAAGGTCAAAGCCGAGCGGGACATCCTGCGCAAAGCCGCGAAGTATTTCGCGGGCGAGACGAACTGGTGAGCCGTTTCCAGTTCGTCGAAGAGCACCGCACGCGTTGGAGCGTCAAACGGCTCTGCGCTGCCCTGGAAGTCTCCAGGCAGGGCTACTACCAGTGGAAGAACCGTGCCGGGGCCCGGGCGGCGAAAACCGCCTCCGACGCGGCCGCGACAGCGCGGATCAAGGCGTTCCATCGGGCCAGCAATGGCGCCTACGGGTCGCCGCGGATCACCGTCGATCTGCGCGAGGCCGGCGAGAAGGTCAACCGCAAACGCGTGGCCCGGCTGATGCGCGTGGCCGGGATCGCGGGTGTCCGGTTGCGACGGCGCCGCCCGGCCCCGCCGCCCGAGGACGCCGGATCCGCGGCCGTGCCCGACCGGCTGAGGCGCGATTTCACCGCCGCGGCCCCGAACACGCGCTACGTCGGTGACATCACCTACCTCCCGCTCGGGGACGGCTCGTTCCTCTACCTGGCCACGGTCATCGACTTGTTCAGCCGCCGCCTCGCGGGTTGGGCGATCGCCGACCACATGCGGACCGACCTGGTCGAGAAAGCGTTGCGCCACGCGCATGCCATCCGCGGTGGTCTCGCCGGCGCGATCATGCACACCGACCGCGGCTCGCAATACGTATCCGCCCAATTCGCCAAGTGCTGCAAAGAACTCGGCGTCCTCCAGTCCCGGGCCCGAGTCGGGTCGTCAGCTGACAACGCCCTGGCCGAGTCGTTCAACGCCAGCCTCAAACGCGAAGTCCTGCAAGGACGCCAGACCTTCACCAACGCCCGAGAAGCCCGTTTCGGGGTCGAATCCTGGATCACCGACTACAACACGACCCGGAGACACTCGTCTCTCGGACAGATTTCACCGATCGATTACGAACAACGGCAGGCTAACCTCGCCCTCGCCGCATAGGACGGTGTCAACACCAAAGGGGTAAGCCCCAGTTGCCCGAGCTCGCTGGCTGGGGCCGGGCTGGTCTTCGGCCGGACTACAGGCGGCAGCGACGGAGTGGTGGGTGATCGCTCGGGGTCGCTGCCTGGGGCCGGGCCGGTGGCTGCAAGCGGTCAGCGACGGCGAGGCTGCAGTTTGCCAGGGGTTCGCGGCCCGGGGCCAGGCTGGTTTGGGTCGGGCTGCAGGCGGCAGCGACGGAGCGGTGGCGTGCTTTCGCGGTGGTGTTGCCGGGTCGGGCGTCGTGTCGGTCGGGGTTCGGGCTGGCAGCGACGGAGGCCGGTGTGGCGGGGGTCGGGGTGTCTCGACCGGGGCCGGAGCTGTCGGAGCTGGCGCGCCTGCGCGCCCACAGCGGCAGCGACAGTGGAAGCGGCAGCGGTGGTGGTTGGGGTGCTGTCGGTGCGGCGGGCCGGGCCGTCCGGCGTCCAGGATCGAGCCGGACCGGAGCCGGAGCCGGTTCGGCTGGACTGGCCGGGGTGGGGTGTGCCGGTCGGGTGGGTTCGCCGAGCGTCGGGCCCGGTGCAGTCTTCCACTGGGTGTGGCGGTCTTGGGGGTGTGTCGTTGCGGGCGTGTGCATGTGCGGTGTCACCTCCTTCCGGTACTGCGTGCTGCGCGACTGCAATTGCTGCGACTGCTGACTGCTGACTGCTGACTGCTGACTGCAATCTGCGTACTGTCGACTGGGGTCAGTGGGCGTTCCCGGTGTGTCCTTCCCATGAGTGTGTCGGTTGGGTGTGTGTGCCTCGTTCGGGGCACTGCCTCCGGTTGGGGTGATCCCTTCCGGGCGATCTCCCGCTTCACGGTTCCGAGTCCGTCCTTCTGGCTTTCTCGGCCTGGGAGCGAGTCCCGATAGCACGTGGGGCATACCATGCAAGCCCCGGGCTGAGCACCCCCTGACCCGAGAGCGGGCCTGGTGGTCTCGGATCCTGCCAGCGGGGCGAGTAGGCCAGAGGCTTGGCTTAGTCTGCTTACACCTACTCGACTCCTGTACGGAATCCATATCCCTGTGCGTAAAACAATTATCCCCCACCCCAGGAACACCCGCATCACCCACAAGACGAGAAACCTCTCATGTTCGACCCCGAACCGCCTGCACCCCAACCGAAACCAGGCCGGGAAGCCGCCACCCGACCCCGCCCAATCGCTCACCTCTTCGTCGCTGCCCGCCCGAACCCCAATCGAAACCGGCCCGGCCCCGGCCACACGCCCCAAGGGACTCCCACCTCTTCGTCGCTGCCCGCCTGAACCGCAGGCGAAATGGCGCTCAGGCCCGGCAACACCACCGGGACAAGTGCGCCACCTCCTCGTCGCCGCCCGCCCGAACCCCAACCAGAACCGGGCCGGCCAGCCACCAGCGCACCCCACCCGACTCCCACCCCTCCGTTCGCTTTCAGCACCGCGCACAGCAGTATCAGCGGCATGACAGGGCCGTGACAGTGGCGCGGGCGATCGTTCTGGGCATGAAGCAAACGCAGATGTCCTCAGCCCGAACCGAAACCACCCGACCGAGCCGCTTCGTCGAGAAGCTGCTCGCCGACCGACACTCAATCCCGCTGTCCATCGCCCTCCACCTCGTGCCCGGCGCCTTGATCGTCGCCGTCTACGCGCTCATCGCCGCGCCGTTCACCCGAGCGGTCGGTTACCCGATCTTCCTGGCCTGGGCGATCGCCTTGGCAGTGGTGCTCTTCCCGCTCCAATTCGGCCTGCTGTGGCTTGGCAAAAAGCGCACCGGCCGCTACACGATGCGCGGCGGTGTGGTGCATTACCGCGACAAGCCGTTCTCACGCGGAAAGATCACCGCGATCGGCATCGGCTTCCTGGTCTACATGACCGTGGTGGCGCTCGCGCTCGTCCCGCTCGACACGTTCATGTTCGACAACTTCTTCACCTGGGTCCCGTTCGAGGGCGCCGGCGGTTCGGCCACCACCTACCTCGACGCGTACTCCCAGCAGTTCCTGATCACCACCCTGGCGATCTGCCTGCCGTTCACCGGCTTCACCCTGCCGCTGATCGAGGAGTACTACTTCCGCGGCTTCCTGCTCCCCCGCCTCCCGCAGCTGGGCAAGTGGGCGCCGCTGTTCAACACGGTCCTGTTCTCGGTCTACCACTTCTGGGCGCCCTGGACGGTCCTGTCGAAGATCGTCTTCCTGCTCCCGGGGGTCTGGTTCGTCTGGGCCAAGCGCGACATCCGCGCCTCGATCTGGATGCACCCCGGCTCGGCCCTCCTCATGACCGCCGTCGGCCTCACCGCCATCGCCCTGGGCCTCATGTAATACCAATATCGGAGAGGCGTCGTCCGCTATGGACGACGCCTCTTCATCGTTGTGGACGATAAACGGAGCGGATCGTGTGCGAAGGCGGCCATGCCCTCCGCGAAGCCGGTCTCGGCGCGGAACCCCAGGGCCTCCGCGGCGAGCTCGGGCGAGGCCACGACATGGCGGACGTCGCCGAGCCGGTATTCGCCGGTGACCACGGGATCGGGAGCACCGGGGAAGCCCGCGGCGAGGGCGCGGGCCATGTCGCCGACGCCGTGGGGCTCACCGCTGGCGATGTTGCAGGCGCCGTTCCATTCGCTGTCGAGGGCGAGGACGTTGGCGCGGGCGACGTCGCGGACGTGGACGAAGTCGCGGGTCTGCGCGCCGTCCTCGAACACGCGCGGGGCCTTCCCCGATTCCAGGGCGCTGCGGAAGATGCTGGCCACGCCCGCATAGGGGGTGTCGCGGGGCATGTGGGGGCCGTAGACGTTGTGGTAGCGCAGCGCACAGACGCGGACACCGGCTTCGCGCCCATACAGGAACGACAGGTGTTCGGTGTGGACCTTGGTGGCGGCGTAGACGTTCCGTGGGTCGAGCCGAGCGTCCTCTTTGACCGTTACCCAGTCGAGGTCGGCACCGCAACGGGGGCAGCGGGGTTCGAACCGTCCCTCGTCGAGGTCGCTGCGCCGGCGTGGCTCGGCGCTCACGTCGCCGTGCTCGCGGCAGCGGTAGCGGCCCTCGCCGTAGACGACCATGGAGGAGGCGACGACGAGGCGGCCGGTGAAGGAGCGGCGCCACAGGGCCCGCAGCAGGTTCGCGGTGCCGAGGTCGTTGTCGGCCACATAGTCGGACACGTCGTCGAAGTCGACGCCGAGGCCCACGCGCGCGGCCTGGTGGCAGACCGCGTCGACGCCGTCGACCGCCCGCCGCAACGCGCGCTCGTCGCCGAGGTCGCCGACGATGAGTTCGACCGAATCCGGGAGATGGTCGGGCGTCTCCTTGTGCGCTGCAAGGGAGTCGAGGACGACCACCTCGTCTCCGCGGGCGGTGAGGCGCTCGCAGATCTGCCCGCCGATGAACCCGGCGCCGCCGGTCACCAGTACTCGCATGGGTTTGCCTTTCTCTCGGTCACCACTGCACGCGCAGTGCGGCGGCGAGGACGACGGCCACGGCCAGCTGCAGGGCCAGCCACGCCCGCGGGCGTGCGAGGGCGCACCCGGCCAGGAGCACGAGCGGCATGAACGGCTGCCAGATCCGTTCGGTCTCGGCCGAGGACATGCCGGAGAGGTCGGCGACGGCGACGGCCGCGAGGCACGATCCGACGACGATCCACATGCGCCGGTGGCGCAGTCCGGCGAGGGCGACCGCGATCGCGGGGCCGAGCGCGAGGGCGAACACCGCGAGGTTGGCGATCAGGAAGTACCAGTACCCGCGGATCGCGGCCACGCCCGCGTAATAGCGGACGCGCGTGACCTGGAGTCCTTCGAGCCACCAGTAACCCCACAGCAGCGGCGCGAGCACCACGGCGGCCGCGAGCGCGCCGCCGCCGAGGAGCACGGCCCAGCGCCGCCGCCACACGGCGACGACCAGGACGGGAATCGCGAGCAGCGCCGCGGAGAACGAGAGCATGAGCGCCGCCCCCGCGAGCAGGCCGCCGGCGGCCGTCAACCCGGCGGCGCGGGCGCCGGTCCGGTTGGTGGCCATGATGAGGCAGGCGACGGCGGCGAGCGTGACGCCGCCGAAGATGATGTCGGCGTTGCTGTGCCAGAACGCGGCCGGTGCGATCACGAGGAACGGCGCGGCCCGGCGGGCGAGCCGCTCCCCCGCCACGTCGCGGGCGATCACGAGTGCCGCCGCGATGGCCGCGGCGGCCCCGAGCAACGCCAGGGCGTTCTCGAAGATCAATCCTTTCAGGCCGATCTGCGCCGCGGCCCACAGGAACAGGACCAGTCCGGGCGGGTGGGACTGCAGGTGGATGGCGAAATGGTCGGTGGCCTGGACCTCGGTGTAGGTCTTCAGGAAGGGCCCGACGCCGCCGGCGTCGTCGACGTAATGGATCGGGTCGCCGTAGTGGTGGTGGATGTCCGTCCACGTGAGCGGGTGCGAGTGGGCGAAGGCCAGCGCGAGACTCATCGCCACGCCGCCGAGGGCCGAGGCGAGTACGACCCAGCGCCAGCGCAGATGTGCTGCGGCCCAGGGCAGGAGCGCGATGAGAACGGCGCCCGCGGCGATCGGCACCAGGAGGTTCGGTCCGACGTGCCGTTCCCAGCTGCCGAACAGCGGCATCGCGCCGAGTTGGAGGCTGGCGTCGATCACGGCGAGCCGGTGCTGCCCCAGGAGCCACACGCCGTAGAGGAGCAGCGCCCATGCGGTGAGGACGGCGGCGGCCCGGAGCGCCGGGCGGCGGTCCGTCACCGGCGGCCTCCGGCGGGCAGGCGGACGGTGAAGCGGCAGCCGCTCTCGGTGTTGGCGACGGTCACCGAGCCGGCGTGGGCCTCGATGAGGCCGCGGCTGATCGCCAGGCCGAGGCCGCCGCCGCGGTCGTCGCGCCGGCGCGCCTCGTCGCCGCGGAAGGCGATGTCGAACACCCGCGGCAGGTCGGGCTCGGGAATGCCGCCGCATTGGTCCTCGATGTGGAGGACGGCGGCGTCTTCGACTGCGGCGGCCTCGATGACGACGGTGCCGCCGGCGGGGGTGTGGCGGATGGCGTTGTCGAACAGGTTGTCCAGGGCGCGGCAGCATTCGCGGGCGGCCACGTCGACCGGCGGGAGCGCGGCGAGGCGTTCGACCATGGCCACGCCCTTGAGGTCGGCGGCGGCACCGGCCCCGGCGAGGGCGTCGGCCACGGCGTCGCACAGGTCGACGCGCTCGCGCCCGAGCCGCAGCGATCCGCTGTTGATCCGGGACAGTTCGAACAGGTCGTCGACGAGGGCCGTGAGCCGTTCGGCGTCGGTGCGGATCTGCGAGTGGTAGCGCTTGACGGTGGCGTCGTCGTCGACCACGCCGTCGTCGAGGGCCTCGGCCATCGCCCGGATGGTGGCGAGCGGGGCGCGCAGGTCGTGGGAGACCCAGGTGATGAGTTCGCGCCGGGAGGATTCGAGGGCGCGCTCGCGCCGCTGGGACTCCTCGAGCCGGCGGGAGACGCGGGCGAGTTCTCCGGCGAGCGCGGCCAGTTCGCCGGGCCCGGTGACCGCGGGGGCGCGTTCGGCGGCGATGCTGCCGTCGCTGCCGACCATGGTGCGGGCGTAGGCGCCCACCTGTTCGGCGCCGGCGCCGATGTCGTCGCCGAGCTGCCAGGCCGCGCCGAACGCCACGCCGGAGGCCACGATGAGGACCACGAAGAGCACGACGAGGTCGTGGAACGAGATGAACATGGCGAGCGCGGCGGTGACGACGCCCGTGGCCGCGACCAGGACCGAGGAGAGTGCGACGGTCATGGTCTGGACGCGGGCGTCGCGGCCCCGCAGCCGCCGGAGGGCGACCCCGCCGACGCCGCCGGCCACGGCCGAGGCGACCGCGGCGATGGCGACGAGGACCGCGATGTCGCTGGGCGGGAAGTCGAAGGCGACCGCGAGGGCGCTGGCCGCGGCGAGGGCGATCGCGAGGATCAGCAGCGAGCCGGAGCGGCGGCGCCGCAGGTGGTGCTGGTGCATCAGGGCTCCCATCGGTATCCGACGCCGCGGACGGTGGTCAGGTGGCGGGGCGCGGACGCGTCGTCCTCGACCTTCTCGCGCAGGCGGCGGACGTGGACGGTGACGGTGGAGGTGTCGCCGATGCTCCAGCCCCAGACCGATTCGAGCAGTTCCTCGCGGCGGAAGGCCCGCCCCGGGTGCGTCAGGAAGCGCACCAGCAGGTCGTACTCCTTGGTCGTGAGGGTGACCGGTTCGCCTGCGCGGCGCACGATGTGGGCGAGGGTGTCGATCTCGATGCCGCCGCCGGTGAGGACCTCCGCGGGTGCGGCGGCGGCCGTGGCCCGGCGCAGGACGGCCCTGACGCGGGCGGCGAGCTCCCGCGGCGAGAAGGGCTTGGTCACGTAGTCGTCGGCGCCGAGGTCGAGGCCCGCGATGCGGTCGTCCTCCTCGCCTCGCGCGGTCAGCATGACCACGGGGACGGTTGTGGCGCGGCGCAGGCGCCGGCAGACCTCGAACCCGTCCATGCCGGGCATCATCAGGTCGAGGACGACGAGGTCGGGGAGGGTCGACAGGGCCCGTTCGAGCCCGGTGGCGCCGTCGGCGGCGTAGTCGACCTCGAAGCCTTCGCGGCGCAGGTAGCGGCCGACGACCTCCGCCAGCGCGGGGTCGTCGTCGACGACCAGCACGCGCGGGTCGGACTCAGAGCTCATGGGAATACCTTGACCGATCGCGGGCGCCGGCGCCAACCGACGAGCCGAGACTTTCGCATACCGTAAGAAAACTCCGGGCCCTGGGCGGCCGTCCGGTCAGTAGCATCGCCTTCATGCAGAGGACCCATCTCCTCGTCCTGGCGAAGGCACCGGTTCCGGGCCGGTCCAAGACCAGGCTCACGCCACCGTTGACCACTGTGGAGGCCGCTGCCGTCGCGGAGGCCGCGCTCGCCGACACGTTGGCGGCGGTGGCCGCGTGCGGGGCCGACCGGCGCCTCCTCGCGCTCGACGGCGAGCCCGGTCCCTGGCTGCCCGCGGGCTTCGAGGTGTTCCCGCAGGTCGAGGGCTCGTTCAACGAGCGGCTCGCCGCGGCCTGGGCCCATGCGGGCGGGCCGGGCCTGCAGATCGGCATGGACACGCCGCAGGTGACCGCGGCACTGCTCGACGAGTCGCTGGCCGTCGTGACCGGCGGGTGCGATGCGGCGCTGGGCCTGGCCGAGGACGGCGGGTGGTGGGCGCTGGGCTTGACCCGGCCGCATCCCGACGCGTTCCTGGGGGTGCCGATGAGCCGCGGCGACACGGGCCTGATGCAGCGCAAGCAGTTGCGGGCCCTCGGCCTCACCGTGGCCGACCTGCCTGTGGTGCGCGACCTCGACGACGCCGATGACGCCCGCGCCATCGCGCGGCTGGCCCCGCGCACGCGCACCGCCGCGACGGTGAGGGGGCTGCTGGAGCACACCGCCGAGGTCGACGTGGTCCTTCCGGTCCTCAACGAGCGGGACGCGATCCCGTGGGTCCTGGAGCGGATGCCCCCGGGGTACCGGCCGATCGTGGTGGACAACGGCTCCGACGACGGCTCGGCCGAGATCGCCGCCGGGCTCGGCGCCCGAGTGGTGGCCGAGTCGCGACGCGGTTTCGGGGCGGCCTGCTTCGCCGGTCTCGCCGCCGCGACCGCCCCGGTCGTGGCCTTCATGGACTGCGACGCCTCGCTCGACCCCGGCGACCTGACCCGCGTCTGCGCGCCGGTCCTGGCGGGCGGGGCCGACCTCGTCCTCGGCGCCAGGGACGCCGCGTCCGGAGCGATGCCGCCGCACAGCCGCGTGGCGAACCGCTACCTCGCCAGGCAGGTCCGCCGCCGCTGCGGCGCGCACGTGACCGACATCGGTCCGATGCGGGCGGCCCGCCGCGACGCCCTCCTCGGTCTGGGCATCACCGACCGGCGCTCCGGTTGGCCGCTCGAAATGGTGCTGCGGGCGGGACTCGACGGCTGGCGGATCACCGAACTGCCGGTCCCCTACCGCCCGCGCATCGGCAAGAGCAAGGTGACCGGCACCGTGGGCGGCACCCTCCGCGCCGTCAAGGACATGCGCGCCCAACTCGCACAGTTCAACGCACACCACCGATAACACCCAACCGATGAGGAGCAGGACCTTGGACGACCGATCGCTACCCCGGGCCGACATCGGCGTCTTCGGCGGCTCCGGCTTCTACTCCCTCGCGGCCGACGCCGAGACCTACGAGGTCGCGACCGCGTGGGGGCCGCCGTCGGCACCGGTCGCCATCGCCGCGTTCGGGTCCGAGAACCCGGTGCGGGTGGCGTTCCTGCCCCGGCACGGCACCGGCCACCGGCTCCCGCCGCACCGCGTGAACTACCGGGCCAATGTGGACGCGATGCGACAGTTGGGCGTGCGGGCCCTGATCTCGCCGTTCGCGGCCGGGTCGCTGCGACCCGAGATCAGAACCGGGCGACTTCGTCGTGTGCGACCAGATCGTCGACCGCACCTGGGGGCGTCCCTCCACCTTCTACGACGAGTTCACGGACGGCCCGGTCCACATCCCCTTCGCCGAGCCCTACGATCCGCGCTTGCGCCGCATCATGCTCGACGCGGCCGCGGCAGTCGGCGTGACCGCGCACGACGGCGGCACCGTCGTGGTCGTCAACGGCCCCCGCTTCTCCAGCCGGGCCGAATCGCGCTGGCACCGCGAGGCCGGCTGGCACGTGGTGAACATGACCCAGTCCCCCGAGGCGCCGCTCGCCATGGAGGCCGGCATCCCGTTCGTCGGCATCGCGCTGGTCACCGACTACGACGCCGGGCTCGACGAGGACCCGGCCGTCGAACCGGTGAATCAGGAGGCGGTCTTCGCGGTCTTCGAGGCGAACCTCCACAAGGTCCGGCAGCTGCTCGACGCGGCGATCCCACGACTGGCGGATGCCGTGCCCGTTCCAGGCCCGGGACCAGCGCGAACGTAAGCGAAAGTTAAGGACATTTCGTAGATCGGCGGGCATCGATCGCCGTAGCCTCACCAGATGAGCGACAAGCGAACCCGGTTCGAGACCCTGGCCGTGCACGGCGGCGAGCCGAGGCCCGCCGCGAACGGCTCGGTCGTGTTCCCGGTCTACCAGGGCACGGTCTTCGAAGCCGACCCGGGCGGCGCGGACGGCGACGTCCGGTACATCAGACTCGGCACCAACCCTTCGCAGCGCCACCTCGCCCGCAGGCTCGCCGCGCTCGAAGGCGCGGAGGCCGCCGTCGCCACCGCTTCCGGGATGGCCGCGATCACGATCGCGCTCCACAGTGTGCTCGGCTCCGGCGACCACCTGATCGCCGCCGGGACCTTCTACGGCGGCACCCGCCGGTTCCTCGCCGAGCACGCCGAACGCCTCGGCTGGACGGTCGACCTGGTCGACCCCGATGACGAGGACGCCTGGCGGCGGGCGCTGCGCCCCAACACCAAGGCGTTCCTGACCGAGACGATCACCAACCCGCTCACCCGGGTCGGCGACCTCGTGGGCGCCACCCGCTTCGCCCGCGAGCACGGACTGACCTCCATCATCGACAACACGCTCGCGACGCCGGTCGTCTTCAGGCCGCACACGGTCGGCTTCGACCTGGTGTGCCACTCGGCGACCAAGGCGCTCAACGGCCACTCGGACATCGCCGCCGGAGCGGTGACCGGGTCGAGCGAGCGGATCGAGCGCGTCTCGGCGGTGCTCGGCTCCTACGGCTGCAGCATCGACCCGCACACGGCGTTCCTGCTCGCGCGCGGGCTCAAGACGCTCGCGCTGCGGGTCCGCCAGCAGAACGCGAACGCGCTGGCGGTCGCCGAGTTCCTCGCCGCGCATGAGGGGATCGCGGACGTGCGCTATCCGGGCCTGGCGGCGCATCCGGACCACCGGCGGGCGGCCGAGCTGTTCGACGGGTTCGGGTCGGTGCTGTCGTTCCGGCCGTTCGGGGGTGCGGCGGCGGCCGAGGTCCTGCTCAAATCGCTGCGGCTGCCGTACGCGGCGTCGAGCCTGGGCGGCGTGGAGTCCCTGGTGACCCGCCTGGCCGAGGGCGGGCATCCCGGATCGGCCTCGGAGATCCCGGGCCTCTCGGACGACTTCATCCGCTTCTCGGCCGGCATCGAAGCCCCCGAAGACCTGATCGCCGACTTCGCCCAAGCGCTCGAGGGCTGAGGCGCCCGCGCGGCGTTGCGCCGCCGATGCGTCCGCTCTCACCGGCTCACCCTCGGGTACGCCGCGCCCAGGTCGTTCAGCCCACGCCTTATTTAGCGGATCGTAGCCCGCGCTGCCGGTCGCGGCGGAAGAAGCGCGATGATGGAGGGGTGAACACCACGCATCGCGCGACGCCGCGCGCTTGGGCCGCGGCCGGGCTCGTCTCGACGCTCGCCGGCCTGGCGGTCGGCCAGCTCGTCGCCGCCTTGACCGCGCCCCGCGCGGCGCCGCTGTCCGCGCTGAGCGACGCCGTCATCGCCGTCGTTCCCCTGGAGATCTCGCACTGGTTCATCGAACTGGTCGGCACCCTCGACAAACCGCTGCTGGTCATCGGTCTCGCGATCGGTGTCGCCGCGGTCGGCGCCGGGATCGGACTCCTGTGGCGAAAGCACCCGTGGCCGGCGCGGGCCGCCCTCGTCGTGTTCGCGGCGGTCGGTGCCGCAGCGGCCGCAACGCGACCGGGCCTGGGCGCCGCCGCGGTGATCCCCTCGCTCCTGGCCGGCGCGGTCGCCTTCGCGGGACTCCAGTGGTGGGACCACCGGAGCCGGACCGTCGAATCCGGAGGACGGCGCCGCTTCCTCGCCGTCGTCGGCGGGGTGGGCGCCGCCGCGCTCGGCGCGTCCTGGCTGGCCTCGCGCTTCGGACCGGCCGGGATCGAAGCCGACCGCGACTCGTTCGTCCTGCCCGACCCCGACGTGCCGGCGGTCGAGCCGGGGCCCGGCGCCGACTTCGACGCCAAAGGCCTGTCCCCGTACTGGACGCCCAACAGCGACTTCTACCGGATCGACACCGCCATCACCGTCCCCCGGATCGACGTCGACGACTGGTCGCTCCGCGTCCACGGCATGGTCGATCGCGAACTGACCTTCACCATGGACGACCTGCTCGGCCGCGAGCTCATCGAACGCGACATCACCCTGTGCTGCGTGTCGAACCAGGTCGGCGGCGACCTGGTCGGCAACGCCCGCTGGACCGGCGTCTCGCTCCCCGAACTCCTCGCCGAGGCCGGGCCCGACCCCGCGGCCGACCAGCTCGTCTCGCGCTCCACCGACGGCTGGACCGCCGGCTCCCCCACCGACCTCGTCTTCGACGGCCGCGACGCCATGATCGCCCTGGGCATGAACGGCCGGCCGCTGCCGGTCGACCACGGCTGGCCCGCCAGGCTCGTCATCCCCGGCCTCTACGGGTACGTCTCGGCCACCAAGTGGCTCATCGAACTCGAGCTGAGCACCTTCGACTCCTACGACGCGTACTGGATCACCCGCGGCTGGTCCACTCCGCGGCCGATCAAGACCGCCTCGCGCATCGACACGCCGCGGTCGAAGGCCGGTTCCGGCACGGTGGTCGTGGCCGGGGTCGCCTGGGCGCAGCACCGCGGCATCTCGGCGGTCGAAGTGCAGGTGGACGACGGCGAATGGCAGCCGTGCACCCTGTCCGACGTCGTCACCGGCGACACCTGGCGGCAGTGGCTCCTCGAATGGGACGCCGCGCCGGGCAGCCACAAGCTCACCGTGCGCGCGACCGACGGCGACGGGAACCTGCAGACCAGCGAGCGGCACGGGGTCGTCCCCGACGGCGCCACCGGACTCCACAGTGTCACCGTCAAGGTCGAATGAACGGTCGAATGATCAGTACCGCTCGGCGCGGTCCGTTCGAAGCACGACCTTGACCAGTTTGGTCACGAGCATGGCGATCATGAGCACCAACGGCAGGCTCAGCAGGCCGAAGAGCAGGACGAGCGGGATGTAGACCGCCCAGTCGCCCGACCCGGCCGCCCAGGCTCGGGCCTGGTCGTACCCGGTGAACGGCGAGGCCCTGCCCTCCATCAGGCGCACTTCGGCCTCCTGGCCGACCTCGCACCTGCCCGCGACCTCGATGCGGACCTCGACCTCGGGGCCGCCGCCATCGGGGGTGAACGTCCCCGTGCAGACCTGCCCTCCCCGGGAGTCGACGGCGCTCGCGACCGTGGCCGTGCCGGGGACGCCGGCCTGCCCGTGCGAGGCCCGGTAGCCGTCGATCATCGCCATCGCGTTGGCGTACAGGGCCACCGGGAACAGCGCCAGCACGAGGCCGACCACCAGCAGGAGTACCGCGGTGACCGCCGGATGCGGCTTCTTGACCTCGTCGCGCTCGGCGGCGCCCATGTTGACTCCATGCTTCCTCGGCTCGTTCGGGTATAGGATGGCCCGGCGATGCCACCGCAAGAAATCCAGAGATATTGAAAGATGTTGATTTATAGGCTATTTTGAGTGATGACGGCGACCTCGGCCGCCGTCGCAAGACAGCGGTGGCATCCCCCGGCATCGCAACCGCATGGCGCACAGGAGCACCATGTCGTACAACAGCACCACCCCTCGCAACGCAGCACCGAGCCCCGAACTCGGGAACGCACCCGTCCGCCGCCGGCGCCTCTTCCAAGGCGCGGTCGCCGCAGGCGGCCTCGCGGCCTTCGGCACGGCCGCAGTCCCATCGGCGCAGGCCCAGGACGTCGAAACCCAGGCGATCCACCCCGGCATGCTCCACACCCAGGCCGACATCGACCGGATGTACGCCAGGGTCAGCACCAACCAGGAACCCTGGCGAGCGGGCTGGGAGAAGCTCATCGCCAACGGCCACGCCCAGTCCACCTGGGCCGCCCGCCCCACCGCGGTCATCATCCGCGGCGGCGACGGCCAGAACTACCCGCAGCTCTACAACGACATCCACGCCGCCTACCAGTGCGCCCTGCGCTGGCGCGTCTCCGGCAACACCGCCTACCGCGACAAGGCGATCGAGATCCTCAACGCCTGGTCCTCCACGCTCGAGGCCGTCAACGGCAACGCCGACCGGTTCCTGGCCGCGGGGATCTACGGCTACCAGTTCTGCGCCGCCGCCGACCTGGTGCGCGGCTCCTCCGGCTTCAACCTGGGCGCCTTCCAGGACATGATGACGAGCATCTTCCTGCCGATGAACAACTCGTTCCTCACCGACCACAACGACGCCTGCATCACCAACTACTGGGCGAACTGGGACCTGTGCAACATGGCGAGCAAGCTCGCCATCGGCATCATCTGCGACGACACGGGCATCATCAACGAAGCCGTCGACTACTTCTGGAACGGCGAGGGCAACGGCTCGATCTACAACGCCATCCCCTTCGTCCACAGCGGATTCCTCGCCCAATGGCAGGAGTCGGGCCGCGACCAGGGGCACTCGATCATGGGCATCGGCCTCATGTCATCCATCATGGAGATGGCCTGGAACCAGGGGATCGACCTCTACTCCGCCAGGGACCTCGCCTTCGGCAAGGCCGCCGAGTACGTGGCACGCTACAACCTCGGCTACGACGACCTGCCGTTCACCAAGTACACCTGGGGCACCGGCCAAAGCTGCGCCTACAGCGAGCAGACCGTCATGGGCGCGGGCGGACGCGGCCAGTTGCGCCCGGTGTGGGAGATGGTCTACCACCACTACAGCGTCCGGCGCGGGCTCCGTATGCCCAACGTCGCCCGCATGGCCGCGCTCGTGCGCGCCGAAGGCGGCGGCGGGGACTACGGCACCACCTCCGGCGGCTTCGACACCCTCGGTTTCGGCACCCTCGCCCACACCAGGCCCTCCCCGGCGGTCGTCTCCGGCGGCGACTACACGCTCATGTGCGAGCGCTCCGGCAAAATGCTCGACAACGGCTCGGTGACGGCCGAGGGCGCCCGAGTGATCCAGTGGGCCGACAACGGCGGGACCTGGCAGCGCTGGCGGATCACCGACGTCGGCGGCGGCTGCTGGAAGCTCGTGAGCCTCCACTCCGGCAAAGCCCTCGACAACTACTCGGTCACGACCGACGGCGGCCAGGTCGTTCAATGGACCGACAACGGCGGCACCGCGCAGCAGTGGCGGCTCGTCGACGTCGGCGGCGGCGCGTTCAAGCTGATCAGCCGTCACTCCGGCAAGGCCCTCGACAACGGCAACGGCGAGGCCAACGGCAGCGGCACCAGCCAGTGGACCGACAGCGGCGCGGTCCAGCAGCGCTGGAACCTCCGCCGCGTCGCCTGAGCGGACGGTGGCCGGGCCGGACGAACGCCCTCCGGCTCGGCCACCGCGCAGTCAGGTTGCGGTGCTTCAGGACCGGTTCAGGCGGGCGGCCTGCTTGAGGAGGTGCGCGTGCTCGGCCATGCTCGGCGCGGACCCGGCCGCGACCTTGTACAGGCGCGCCGCCTCGGCGCGGTTGCCGGCCCGCTCGTGCAGGTAGGCGGCCACGGCGTCACGACGCGGCAGACCGGCGTCCAGGTCCTCGACCAGCCGCAGCCCGGCGAGCGGTCCGTCCACATGGCCGACCGCGACCGCGCGGTTCAGCGCGACCACGGGATTGCCCGGCACGATCCGCACGAGCTCGTCGTACCACTCCAGGATCTGCGGCCAGTCCGTCTCCTCGGACGACGCCGCGTCGTCGTGCAGCGCCGCGATCGCCGCCTGCGCCTGGTACTCGCCGAGCCGGTCGGCCGTGAGCGCGCGCTGCAGGATCTCGACGCCCTCGGCGATCATCCCGGTGTCCCAACGGGAACGGTCCTGTTTCGCCAGCGGAACCAGGTCGCCCGACGCGTCGAGCCGCGCCTCGCGGCGCGCGTGATGCAGCAGCATCAAAGCCAGCAGGCCCGCGGGCTCCGGATCGCGGGGCACGGAAGCGGCCAGTTGCCGGGTCAAGCGGATCGCCTCGCCGGCCAGGTCCGCATCGCCCACCCCCCGGTCCGAGCGCGGGTTCGCGCCCGCGAACCCCTGGTCGAACATCAGATACAGCACGCGCAGCACGGCGCGCACATCACCGGGCCGCT
Organism: uncultured Actinomycetota bacterium; assembly: GCA_963740955.1. GTDB lineage: Bacteria > Actinomycetota > Actinomycetes > Mycobacteriales > Micromonosporaceae > Glycomyces. The sequence continues at coordinate 123,620 of CAVUGC010000016.1, read as the reverse complement.
CGAACCGCTCGCCCGACAGCGTCCGCTTGGCCCGCGAGATGCGCTGCGCCATGGTCGCCTCCGGAACAAGGAACGCGCGGGCGATCTGAGCGGTCGTCAGGCCGCCCACCGCGCGAAGCGTCAACGCGATCGCGGAAGCGGGACTGAGCGCGGGGTGGCAGCAGCGGCTCAGCAGCGCAAGCGTGTCGTCCGCCTGCTCGGCGGGCCCCGAAGCCGGCTCGCGCTGCACCGCGACCTCGCGCATGGCCCGGGCCGACGCCGAGCGGCGCGCGTCCAGGAACTTGCGCCAGGCCACGGTGACCAGCCACGCCTTCGGTTCGTCCGGCGCCTCGCCGTCCCAGCGCCGCACGGCCTCCACCAGCGCGTCCTGGACGGCGTCCTCGGCCGCCGCGAAATCGGCTCCGCGACGGACGAGGACGCCCAGGACCTGCGGTGTGAGGTCCCGCAGCAGGTGATCGTCGATCATGGGAAGGGACTCCTCTGCCGACTGCTCGACTGGACAGCTCGGCAGGTCTACTCCACCACCGGCGGCTCGCTCATGAACGGGCGCACCTCGAGCCATTCGTGCAGCGGCTTCCCGCCCGGCCCGGGGGCCGAGGACAGGTAGGCGGCGGCCTCATAGGCCCGCTCCTTCGACTCGACGTCGATGATCATCCACCCCGCGATGAGGTCCTTCGTCTCGGCGAAGGGGCCGTCGGTGACCGGAGGCCGGCCTTCGCCGTCGTACCGCACGAACTCGCCTTCCGGGGCGAGCGCCTGCGCGTCCACGAACTCGCCGCGCGCGGCGAAGTCGTCGGCGACCTTGCCCATGAACTCGATGTGGGCCGTGATCTCCTCGGGAGTCCACTGCTCCATGGGCGCCTCGGCGTTCGGGTGCTGCTTCGGTCCGCCGCGGTAGTGCTTGAGCAACAGGTACTTGGCCATCGTTCTCTCCTTCAGGTTTCCGGCGGCTCGTCTCGCCGCCGACAACCCTAGGACGGAGCCGGTCCCGGGTTCTCGACATCGCGAGACACCTCCGACGAAGTTTTTTCGAAGAGGTTCCGGGACCGGCCGTCCAAGAGACGTATCGCCTGGTCAGACTTCCGTCAGGCGGCTCTCGTCCGCGGCGCTGGCCTCGACCGCCGCGAGGACGCGCTGGACTTGGAGCGCGTCGGCGAACGACGGGGTGGGCTGCTCGCGGCTCGCGATCGCCTCGACGAGGTCCACGACCTGGTGGGTGAACGCGTGCTCATAGCCGAGCCCGTGCCCCACGGGCCACCAGTTGCCGGTGTACGGGTGCTCCGGTTCGGTGACCTGGATGCGGCGGAAGCCCGCGTTCGGTTCGTCGGCCGAGTCGTAGAACCACAGCGAGTTCATGTCCTCGAAGTCGAACGCGAGAGAGGCCTTGGAACCGTTGAGCTCCAACCGCATCGCGTTCTTGCGTCCGAGGGCGAACCGGGTCGCCTCGAAGACGCCGACCGCGCCGCCGGCGAACCGGGCGGTGAACACCGCGGCGTCGTCCACGGTGACCGGACCCTTCGGCCCTTCGGTGCCGCCGTGGCCGCCCAGGCCCACGAAGTCGCCGCCGACCGGGCGCTCCTTGACGAACGTCTCGACCATCGCCGAGACGCCGGTGACGTTCGATCCGGCGATCCACTGCGCGGCGTCGACGATGTGCGCGCCGATGTCGCCCAGGGAGCCCGAACCGGACTTCGCCTTGTCGAGGCGCCAGGTCAGCGGCGCGTTCTCGTCGGTGAGCCAGTCCTGGAGGTACTGGGCGCGCACGTGGCGGATCTGCCCGAGCGCCCCCGATTCGACCAGGCGCTTCGCGAGCGCGAGCGCGGGCGTGCGGCGGTAGGAGAAGCCGCACATCGCGTACACGCCTTCGGCTTTGGCGGCCTCGGCGGCCGCCGTCATCTGCTCGGCCTCCTCGACCGAGTTCGCCAGCGGCTTCTCGCACAGCACGTGCTTGCCCGCCTCGAGCGCGGCGATCGCGATCTCGGCGTGCAGGTTCCCCGGCACGCAGATGTCGATCAGATCGATGTCGTCGCGTTCGATCAGCCGGCGCCAGTCCGTCTCGCTGGAATCCCAGCCGAGTTTCGCCGCCGCGGCGGCGACCCGCTCGGGGTCGCGGCCGGCGACCGCGGTCATGCGGGGCGCCAGCGGCAGGTCGAAGAAACGCGGCGCGGTGCGCCACGCGTGCGAGTGGGCCGCGCCCATGAAGGCGTAGCCGACCATGCCGACGTTGAGGGATTCACTCACTGTCGCTCCTCTTAGCGCTCAGGGCCTCCCGAACGGAAGGCCACGATTTCAGGACGGCGAGCACTTCCGGGTCGCGCTCGGTCGCGAGCGCCGAGTCGTAGGAGCGGTCGAGCACGTCGTCGATCGCGACCCGCCGTCCCTGTGCCGCACTCTGCGCCGCGGCCTCGACCATAGCGAGGCTCATGACGTTCGCGTGCACACGCCCCATCGGTTCCCGCCCGAAACGCAGCGCCGCTACGAACTGCCGCAGGGAACCCGCGATGTCCCGGCCGAGGTCCTGGCCGGGTTCGAAGGGTTCGTCCGGTTCGGCCGTCGGGTCGACCTCGCCGTCCCACAGGACCGAGCCGCGCTCGGCCGAGATCCGCCAGGACCCGTTCCAGGAGGTCTCTTGGCCGGGGCTGCACCAGGACCCGTTGAACGTGAAGCGGGCGCCGCCTTCCATGGCGAAGACCGCGTTCGCGGCCGCGTCGCCCTTGTACCAGCTCCAGGCCGGGTTGTACTCCTCGCACGTGACCGAGACCGGGTCGGCGTCGAGGAGGTAGCGGGCCATGTCGAACTGGTGGATGGCCATGTCGAGCAGGAGCGGGCTGGCCATCTCGTCGCGGAACCCGCCGAAGTGCGGGGCTTTGAAGAAGTCGACCGCGACGATCCCGACCGCGCCGAGCCCGGCGAGCCGCTGCTTGGCCTGGTGCAGCGCCGGATGGTAGCGGCGGTTCTGGCTGACCATGAACAACTGGCCGGTGTGCTGGGCGGCGGCCGCGAGCGACAGGCCCTCGGCCACGGTGGCAGCGACCGGCTTCTCCCCCAGCACGGGGAACCCCGCGTTGAGCGCGGCGATCGTGACCGGGTGGTGCGCTTCGGGAATGGTCGCGTTCACGATCGCGTCGGCGCCCACGCGCTGCGCGAGTTCGATCGCCTCGGAACCCGTGGCGAGACCCTCGATGCCGGTCGCGGCGGCGAGCTTCGCGGCGGCCTCCGGGTAGAGGTCGGCGACGCCCACGAGTTCGGCGTCGGGGCTGGCGGCGATGTTCCGGGCCCAGGCCCCGCCCATCCCGCCCGCGCCGACCACGATGAGCCGAAGGGGCCCTTCGGATTCGATGCTGAGCTGTCTAAAAGCGTGGAAACTCATCGCTCGAATGCCCCTCGGTAGCCCTGGCCGTTGAAGAAGTCGTCGGTCTCGTAGCGCAGCAGGGTGGGCGTCTCGCGCTCCCGGTCGGGACGGGCCCATTCGATGCCGTTGGCGATCACGTGGTTCACGTCCGCGTGGTGGTAGACCGGGAAGTCCTGGTCGCCGGGGCTGAAGTAGAAGATGCGGCCGAAACCGCGGCGGTAGGTCATGCCGCTGCGGAAGACCTCGCCGCCGGTGAAGCCCGAGATGAAGACGAGCTCGTCCGGGGTGGGCACGTCGAAGTACTCGCCGTACATCTCCTGCTCGGGGATGACGATCGGGTTCGGGATGCCGCGGGCGATCGGGTGCTGCGGGTTGACCGTCCACACCAGTTCGCGGTCGTGCTCGCTGCGCCAGCGCAGCGTGCAGGTGGTGCCCATGAGCTTCGTGAAGATCTTGGACCAGTGCCCGGAGTGGAGCACGATGAGGCCCATGCCGGCGAGGACGTGCCGGTGGACGCGTTCGACGACCTCGTCGTCGACCTCGTGGTGGGCCGCGTGGCCCCACCAGACGAGCACGTCGGTCTCGTTCAGGACGTCGCCGGTGAGGCCGTGCTCGGGCTCGTCGAGGGTGTGGGTGGTGATGCTCGCCTTGCCGCCGAGCCATTCGCCCACGCCCTTGGCGATGGCGCCGTGCATGCCGTCGGGGTAGCGCTCGGCCACGGAGGGCTCGACCTGCTCGTGGCGGTTCTCGCCCCAGACGACGACGCGGATCGGATCATTGGACATGTCGTGGTGCTCCTTCAGTTGTTGCGGGTGTTCGGTTGAAAATCAAAGGGCCGCAATGGTTTTTCGCTCATGCGGCGGGGTCCGTGCTGGAGCGGACGGCCAGGGTCGGGGGCAGCAGCACGTGCTCGGGGGCCTCGGGCCGGCCGATGACGAGGCGCACGAGTTCGGCGGCGATGGCCGCGGGCGCCTGCTGCACCGAGGTGATGCCGACCGGGCCGAAGGAGGTCAGCGGCGTGTCGTCGAAGCCGGTGACGGCCACGTCCCGGCCGGGGACGAGCCCGCGGGCCTGGAGCGTGATGATCGCGCCGGCCGCGAGCAGGTCGGAGGTGCAGAGGATCGCCGTCGGCGGCGAAGGCGCATCGAGGAGTTCGGCGGTGATCCGGACGCCGGTCGGAAGGTCTCTGGGGCAGTGGACGATGCGACCGTCGGCGGCCGATCCGTCGAGCCCGAGGCGTTCGCAGGCCTCGCGGTAGCCGGTCTCGCGCAGGGCCATCGTGACGCTGGAGGGGTCGGCGCCCGCGAACGCCAGTTCGCGGTGCCCGCGTTCGGTCACGTGGTCGACGGCCATCGCGATGCCCATCGCGGCGTCGCATTCGGCCCAGCTCCAGAGGCTCGCGAACGCCGGGCCGGAGCGGCCGTAGGCGGCGAACGGGATGCCGCGCTCGTGCAGTCCGACTGGCCGCGGGTCGCCCGAGGGCAGGTTGGAGAGGATGAACCCGGCCACGGACTGGCCGTAGTACAGGTCCTCGCAGGCGGTCAGGAGCGACTCGGTGTCCTGCTCGGTGATGAGGGTGAGGTTGCGGTCCGCGGCCTGGCAGGCGGCGGCGAGGTCGTGGAGGAACGTGTCCATGTACTGGTTGCCCGCGGGGTCGTGGCTCGGCAGCGCGTAGCCGATCTGCCGCGGCTGCGCGAGCCTGAGGCTGCGGGCGACCAGGTTGTTGCGGTAGCGCAGTTCGCGCATCGCGGTCTGGACCTTCTCGCGGGTCGCCTCGGAGACGACCTGCGGGCGGTTGATGGCGTTCGAGACCGTCATCACCGACACGCCCGCGAGGTCGGCGACGTCGGCCATGCTCGCCTTCCGCCCCGCGTCCGGAGTCCTGCCGCTCATTCGCCGCCTTCGCCGAGTGTCAGTCCGGCTCGCCCCCGTGGCGCGCCGCGGGCGATTTTAAGCATAAACTTCGGCGGCGGTCAAGCGCGTTCCCACGGCGAGTCCCCTGAATCGGGGGCTCGCCGCGAATCGCGTCGAGGCAGTCATCGGGGCCGGGGCTTGACCATGCCGCAGCGGCATGGTCTTGACTGGAACCGTCGGCGCTCCCCGCCGGCCCCGACGACGAACGAGGTGACGACCTTGGCGTGGAGCACCCGCGAGATCGCCGAACTCGCCGGCACCAGCCTGCGGGCCGTGCGGCACTACCACGAGGTGGGACTGCTCGACGAACCCGAGCGACTCCCCAACGGCTACAAGCAGTACGGCGTCGCCCACCTCGTGCGGCTCCTGCGGATCAAACGCCTGGTCGACCTCGGCTTCTCCCTCTCCCAGATCGCCGCCATGGGCGATGAGGACGACCACCCCGAGGAGGCCCTGCGCAGCCTCGACGACGAACTCGCGGCCACCATCGAACGCCTGCAGCACATCCGGGTCGAACTCGGCGTGATCCTGCGCCAGTCCGCCTCGACCGACCTGCCGCCGGAGATCGCCCCGGCGGCCGCGCGCGCCCGACTGTCCAGCACCGACCGGTCGTTCGTGGTCGCCATGACCCGGATCCTCGGGCCGCGGGGCCTCAAGGCCTACGCCGACATGCTGAACGAACCGCCGCCCGCCGAGACCCCGGACCGCGAGTTCGACCGCCTGCCCGCCGACGCCGACGAACCGACGCGCATCGCGCTGGCCGAGCGCCTGGCGCCGTACGCGCGCGAGGTCAACGAGCGCCATCCCGACTTGAACGAGCTCACCGACGCCCCGCACGGCAAGGATTTCGCCACGGAGTCGATCGCCAAGACGCTCAGGGACCTGTACAACCCCGCGCAGCTGGACGTGATGCGGCGCATCCACGACCTGGTGTGGCCCACGCGGACCGACTGACCGGCCCGGAGTCCGATGGAGACTCCGGGCCGGTACGTCATCGCCCGATCACAGGCCCAAGCGCTCGAGCGTCTCGGCCCGCTCCTGCTCGGCCTCGTCGTCCAACTCCAGACCCGAGGCCGTCGCTGCCTCGCAGGAGACGTCGGACTCCGGCATCTCGCCGTCCACGAGGAAGCTCGTGGTGACGTTCAGGGCGCACGGGTTGTCGTCGTAGACGTAGACCCCGTGACCGCCCGCGTCCACGCTGACCAGGCGGGCCCGGTCGCCGAACGCCTCGCGGTTGATCAGCCCGCCCGCGTAAGGCGTGGCGACGTCGCGCAGGTTCTGCAGCACCAGGACGTTCTGCGGCCCTTCATCATTGATCTCGACCGCGGGATCGACCGGTTCGTTGTGCCAGAAGGCGCACGGCGACATGTTCGCGCCGGCCGCGCCGAACATCGGGCGGGTCTCACGGTCGGCCGCGACCGCCTCCCGGTAGAACGCGATGTCCTCGGGCCAGTCGGTGTCGTTGCACGTGACGGCCAGGTACGCGGAGAAGGCGTTGTCGTTCGGGTCGGGTTCCGCCGCCGTTTCGGCGGTCGAGCCGGGCACCCCCATCTCCTCGACCTGGAGCCGCACCGCTTCCCCGTCTTCGGAGGCCAGCCCCTGCCAGAGCTGGGACATCGGGGCGTAGCTCCGCTCGTTGTAGAGCGTGAAGAAGATGTAGAACCGGAAGAGCGGGCCGTCGAAGCCCTCGACCGGCGACTCATCGAGCCGTGCCGCGAGCGCGAAGAAGTTCTCGCGCACCTCCTCCGGGGTCTCGCCGAGCCCGTAGCTCTCGTGCCGATCCGCCGCCCAGGCGGCGAAGTCCGGGAAGCCCTCCTCGACGCCGACCCCCCAGCGGCGCTGGAAGTCGTAGTTCATCCCGGCACCGCCGGTGTTGCTGTCGATCACGATCCGGTCGCTCTGCTCGGGGAAGAGCGAGGCGTAGGCCGCGCCGAGCGTGGAACCGTACGAGGCGCCGAAGTAACTGAGCTGCTCCTCGCCGAGCGCCGCGCGGATGAAGTCCATGTCGCGCGCGGTGTTGGCCGTCGTCATGTGCGGCATGTGGCCTTCGGTGTCGTTCGCGGCGCACTGGTCGGCGACCGCCTGCGCCTGCGCGGCCCACTCGTCAACCGCCGCTTCGTCGACGGCATACGGCGGCACGTTGCCCGGGTGACCCTGGTCGGTGGTGAAGCCGCAGCTCACCGGCGTGGAATGGCCCACGCCGCGCGGGTCCATGCCGATCAGGTCGTAGCTGTCGAGCACGGTGGTCGGCATGCCGAGCGCAGCCAGGTCGGCCGGCTGCGACAGCCCCGCGCCGCCGGGCCCGCCCGGGTTGAGCAGCAGCACGCCGCGCCGCTTCTCGGGATTCTGGCTCGCGAGCCGCGAGATCATGACGTCGATGGTCTCGCCGTCGGGCTCGTCGTAGTCCAGCGGCACGGCGATGGTGGCGCACTCGAGCCCGGTCCCGGTCACGTCCTCAGGGCACGCTCCCCATGCGACCGCGGGGGTCTCCTCGTCGTCGGCGAGCGCCGGCAGCGTCACCACCGACGCGGTGATACCCGCCGCGACCGCCAGTGCCGCACCGCCTGCGACTATTCGTCGTCGTTGCATTTCGTCCCTCTCTTGTTCCGTCGCCTGCTTCGGACGGTTGTGGGACAGTTCAGGCCATGCCGCAACGGCACAGTCAAGCCCTCAGGAGCGGCTTGTGCGCGATGCCACAGAGAGAGCGCTTCCGTCTTCACGCCAGTTCAGGGCAGGTCACCGAGGTACACGGAACCACCTACGCCCCGTTCGGTTCCCAGCGCGGTGAGCGACGCCGCCAGCCCCAGCGGCAGCAGCACCAGCTCGCCGACCGCGGCCAGGGGATGCCAGACGACCGCAGACTGCGTGCGGTCCGGTGCCGTCGCCGGCGACGCGCCATGCGAGGTCGCTCGGGCCTTGAAGTACAGCTGCAGCTGCTGCAATCGAGTGCGGTGATACGGGTGCCCCAGGTGCCGTTCCGGCAGATACTCGCGGACCCAGAGCAGTTCGCCGATGCCGACTTCCAGCCCGGTCTCCTCCAACACCTCTCGGCGGGCTGCCTCGGCAGCCGTCTCACCGGGCTCGATGCGCCCGCCGGGCAGGACATGGAACTCGCGGTCGCCGTCGCGATGCCGGACGAGGAGGACTCGCCCCGCCTCGTCCACCACGACCGCACGGGCACTGACCCGCGGTTCGGTCACGCATGAGTCCACACTGGATTGCGTTGGTGCATGTTCGTTCATCGAGTCAGCGTATGAGGCGGCATCCGAGGGCGGGGCGCTGGCGACTTCGGCGGCCCGAACGGCGGCTGGAGCGGCAACGAGAAGGTCCGATCGTGGTCGGACTTTTGCGTTCGGCTGCTCGGTGTCGGTGGGGTGAGGTTCAGGCGGCAGCGACAAGGGGCCCAATTGAGCCTCACTTCGTGTTCGACAGCCCGGTGTCGGTGGGGTTGATGTTCAGGCGGCAGCGACAAAGAGGTGGCAGCATTCCCGGGCCCGCACAGCGGCCGCCAGGCCGCCCCATGGCCGAGGTGCGGAGCACCAAGGATGGCCGGTGTTTGATTGCGGCGCAGGTCCCTTGGAGCGGGGGATCGATACTCCTCAATGGATAATTCACTCGAATGGGCGATGACAGTGCCCTGGCGAGGTGTCACAATTGAACTACGAACAAGCAAGCGGAAACAAGGCAAGTATTCGAGAAACAGGGAAGGGAGGCGAAGCCCCGATGGACACCATGACTACTACTCCAGTCACAGACTCCCAGGCACTTTCTTCCTCCTCTGCTCGCCCGGATCGCCGTTCGCAGGCGCAGGCCATCCGCTCCACCCTCGACCAGGCCGCTGATCTGATCAACAAGCAGCATGCTCAGGTGTTGTCTGCGGTGATCGCAATGAAGGAGTCCGGTCTCCACCGCTCCGAGTTCGGGTTCTCTGCCCTCCGCGATCTGCTTGCTCTCCCAGTTCGACTTCACCTTCAACACGGCAGGCTCCATCGCCGCCATCGCCCGCCTTGCAGGGAAGTTCACGGTCCTGGCTCAGGCGGCAACGACAGGCAGTGCTCGGATCGATCAGGTCGCCTTCGCTGTCCGCCAGCTCGACAAGACCCCGGCCATGCGCCTGTTCGCCCGCACGCCCTTCAGGGAACCAGTCGCCTCACCCTTCGATGCCTCGGTCGAGTGCACCACTCCCGAAGCGTTGATCGCCCAGTACTGCGCTCATGCGCCTTTCAAGGATCTGCAACGGCATTTGGATGAGTTGGCTGCGCAGATGGCTGAGGAGACCGAGCTCTTCGACGGTCTCGGCGAACAGTCACTCCAGTGGATCGAGATCGCCGAACAGGGCAACGGCATGTGGTCACTCTCCGGCGAGTTGTCGGATGAGACCGGGCGTCTGCTCGACAAGTACCTGAAGACCGCTTGTCCTCCTCCTCGCCAAGAAGAGACCGACGCTGAAGGCGTGCTCCCCGCCGCTCCCAACCGGCACGCTGAAGCCCTGCACCAGCTCATCGCGGGCTATGGGACTTCGCCCGAGGCAGCGACCCGGCACGGCCACACCGCCACCCTCGACCTGGTGGTCGACATCGAGACCCTGCAGGGCAAGGACACCGGCCGCACGCCCCTCCTTGAAGGGCAGCCGGTCTCGGTCGCCAGGGCCCGCCTGCTCGCCTGCGAAGCAGGGGTCATCCCCTCGGTGTTCAACTACGCCACCGGTGAAGCCCTCGAACTCGGCCGCGCCTTGCGCCTCCCCAACACTGCCCTGCGCCGCAAGCTCGAACTTGAGCAGCCTGAAGGGTGCGCCTGGTCGGGTTGTTCACTCCCGATTGCTTGGACCGAAGCCCACCACATCACGCACTGGGCCGACGGCGGTGTCACGGACGCGGCGAACTTGATCCTGCTGTGCCGTTTCCACCACGGCCGCATCCACACTGCGGGCTGGACGGTTGAGAAGACCGGCCCCGGCCAAGCAGTCATCACCCACCACGAAGACCACGAGAACAACGGCCGGAGCGGTGAAGGCGCTGGGTGTGGATGTTCGGACTGGCGGACCGATGCGGACATGGATGCCGAGCACCAAGCAGACGACTTCGACTACTTCCCGACCGGGCTCTACCGCTCGGAATGGTCGGAGAACATGAAGTTCGAGCTCGATGCGAGAGCCGAAGCCGCCGAACAGGCCCGAAGCCTGGCGGCCATGAGAGCCGCGAGAGCCAAATGCCGAGAGCGATTCGCAACGCCAGCAAAGCTTGAGGCGAACCCCGGCGAGCCCAGCGAAAAGGCACCCGAACCCGAGCAGCCCAAACAACCCGAACCAGTCAGGCCGACCGACCTCGGTGATCCGCCGTTCTTAAGGTGCCCGCTCCGGCAGCGACCGGGGCGGGGAGGGAAGGCGCACCACCAGCCCGCCTACGGGCCACGCCTCCCAGCTCGAACCCCTCCACGGGTTCGGGCCCATCCCCATGCCCGGCAACCGGAACCAACACGAACCGGACAGCCACCCATCCCACCCCCACGGCAATGCGACCTCTTCGTCGCTGCCAGCTTGAACCGCAACCATCTCCGCACCGGGCAGCCGCATAACCCGCCCCGTCTTGCGGCTACCTCGTTGTCGCTGCCGCCTGAACCGCGAGCATTCTGGAACCTCAATGCCGAAGGCCCACCCCGGGAAAGCCGGCCTCGTTGTCGCTGCACGCCCGAACCGCAACCATCTCCACACCAGCCAGTCGAAGAACCGCGCCGCCCTACACCTGCCTTGTTGTCGCTGCCGCTTGAAGCTCAACCATCTCCGCACCGGGCAGTCGGAGAACCCTGCCCAGCCCCATCCCTGCCTCGTTGTCGCCGCCGCTTGAAGCTCAACCATCGGGACACCGGACAGCCCTGCAAATGTTCGAGTCCCCTGTGGGCGGTTCAGCGGCGCTACACTGGGCTTCCCCTCGGATCAAGAATGTGGAAGCAATGCGATGACCGACCCCTTCACTGATGCCCCCATTGCGCCGCAAGGCGACATTCCGCCACGTAACGGTCCCGGCACCACAGCACTCGTGCTCGGGATGGTCGCGATCCCGCTCCTCTGGCTTCCAGTGCTGCGTAGCTTCGCACCGCTCATCGCCCTGCTCGCCGTCATCTTCGGCGCCATCGGCCTCGCCCGTGCCCGCACCGGGCTCGCCACCAATCGCAGCGCCGCCGCCGGTGGATTCTTCAGCGGCCTGGCCGTCATCATCGTGTCGGTCCTGGTCGTGCTGATCATCATGGACCCACTGGCGCTCTTCTAGAGCGTGGCCGCGACGCGTTGGAAGGCGTCGCATCGCCGGATTCGCGACGTGCGGAAGACTGAGCTGGGATGATGCCGATCGGGCGATGAGTTTCGGGCCCGGGGGTCGTCTCAACGCTCGACCGCCTTGGTCGAGTTGAGGAGTGGTGATGAAGCACGAAGTCTGGCCGCTGGTGCACGCCGAGCGCGCGGCGCTGATCGAGGACCTCGCCCGCCTCGACGAGGGGCAATGGGAGCAGCCGTCGCTGTGCGAGGGGTGGACCGTGCACGACGTCGTCGCCCACCTGGTCAACTCCGCCCGCACGACGCGCCTCGGCTTCATCGCGGAGCTCGTTCGGGTGCGGTTCGACTTCGACCTGCAGAACACGCGCGGCATGGAGCGCGAGCGGGGCAGTTCGCCGCAGGAGACGTTGGAGCGGTTTCGTCAGGTGGCGTCGCGGACGTCGACGCCGCCGGCGCCGCTCGACAGCCGGCTCGTCGAGGAGATCGTCCACGGCGAGGACATTCGCCGGCCGCTGGGCATCTCCCGGCCGTATCCGCAGAAGGCGGTGGTCAGGGCCCTGCGGCTGCAGACGCGCACCCCGGAGTCGATGGGCGGCGCCAAGGGGCTGGTGAGCCGGGTCGAGTTGCGGGCGGTGGACGCCGGCGTATCGATCGGCGCGGGCCCGGAGGCGCGCGGTACGGCCCTCGCGCTGCTCCTGGCCGTGACGGGGCGGCGAGTGGCCTTGGAAGAGCTCGACGGGCCGGGAGCGGCCGTGTTGGCGGCGAACGCCTGACGGTCTGCTCCCGACCCGTTCGAGGAGTCGGACGGTACACGGAAGCCTGCTCCCGGCCCGTTCGATAGGCGAACGAAACGCGGCTGCTAGTCGGTGCCGGAGTCGATCGCGGCGTGGTCGAGCAGCGCTTCGTCGTCCGGGGCTTCGCCGCGCGAGGCGATCGCGAGCGCGCCGCCGGTGGGCATCGCGCCGATCAGTCCGGTCGAGGCGGCCTGGGCCGCGCCGATCATCGTCGGGTGCGAGCTGCCGACCATGCCGATGCCCGCGTACTGCTCGAGCTTCGCCCGCGAGTCGGCGATGTCGAGGTTGCGCATGGTCAGCTGGCCGATCCGGTCGAACGGGCCGAACGCGGAGTCCTCGGTGCGCTCCATCGAGAGCTTGTCCGGGTGGTAGCTGAACGCGGGCCCGGAGGTGTCGAGCACCGAGTAGTCCTCGCCGCGCCGCAGCCGCAGGGTCACTTCGCCGGTGACGGCGGTCCCGACCCAGCGCTGGAGCGACTCGCGGATCATCAGGGCCTGCGGGTCGAGCCAGCGGCCTTCGTACAGCAGCCGTCCCAGCCGCCGCCCTTCGGCGTGGTAGATCGCGATGGTGTCCTCGTTGTGGATGGCGTTGACGAGCCGCTCGTAGGCGGCGTGCAGCAGCGCCATGCCGGGGGCCTCGTAGATGCCGCGGCTCTTGGCCTCGATGATCCGGTTCTCGATCTGGTCGGACATGCCCAGGCCGTGCCGGCCGCCGATGGCGTTGGCCTCGAGGACGAGGTCGACCGCGGAGTCGAACTCCTTGCCGTTGATGGTGACCGGGCGTCCCTGCTCGAAACCGATCGTGACGTCTTCGGTGAGGATCTCGACGGCCGGGTCCCAGAACCGCACGCCCATGATCGGCTCGACGAGTTCGATGCCGGCGTCGAGGTGCTCGAGTGCCTTGGCCTCGTGGGTCGCGCCCCAGATGTTGGCGTCGGTGGAGTACGCCTTCTCGGTGCTGTCCCGGTACGGGAGCCTGCGGTCGGCGAGCCATTCGGACATCTCGGTCCGGCCGCCGAGCTCGGAGACGAAGCCGGCGTCGAGCCAGGGCTTGTAGATCCGCAGCGCGGGGTTGGCGAGCAGGCCGTAGCGGTAGAACCGCTCGATGTCGTTGCCCTTGAAGGTGGAGCCGTCGCCCCAGATCTGCACGTCGTCCTCGAGCATGGCGCGCACCAGGAGCGTGCCGGTGACCGCCCGCCCGAGCGGGGTGGTGTTGAAGTAGGTGCGTCCGCCGGACTTGATGTGGAAGGCGCCGCAGGCCAGGGCCGCGAGGCCCTCCTCGACCAGGGCGGCCTTGCAGTCGACCAGCCGGGCGACTTCGGCGCCGTAGGCCTGGGCGCGGCTGGGCACCGTGTGGATCTCCGGCTCGTCGTACTGGCCGATGTCGGCGGTGTACGTGCAGGGCACCGCGCCCTTCTCGCGCATCCAGGCGACCGCCACGGAGGTGTCGAGGCCTCCGGAGAAGGCGATGCCGACGCGTTCGCCGACGGGGAGCGAGGAGAGAACTTTAGACATGGTTATGAGTATGCATGAGGTTGCATGTTCATACAACACGGGGTCGGCACTTTATTCACGGCCGCGCCCGCGAGCAGGCACGACGTCGCCGGGCCGCGGCGAATCATGGCGAGTCTCACTCCCCCGCGCTCTGGACCAGGGGTCGGATACGCCGGAGGGCGGGCCGCCCCGGTGAGGGACGGCCCGCCTTCGGTGTCGTTTCGGGTGGGTCAGACCGCGGACGTGCGGGCGGCCTGCTGGGCGCGCAGCGCCGCGAACATCGGCTTGCGCGACGGCGATTCGGCCAGGCCGCTGTGGAGGACCGCGGTGATCGCGACCGAGGCCGCGGCGTCGTCGGCGGCGGCGACACCGGCGGCGACCATGTCGAGGATCTCGTTGGCCGCGGCCGACACGAGCTCGGGATCGGCGGTCTTGGCCGCGCGGGAGAAACCGAAGGCCAGGTCCTTGTCGCCGGTGACGTTCCAGACCGCGCAGGTGTGCAGGCGGCGCCCGTACCCCTTGCCCTCGATCCAGCAGTCGACGGCGTACACGAACGTTCGGGCCGCGTGGTCCCACAGCAGGTCGCCATCGAGCAGGTCCGAGAGCGCGGTGAGCCGCTGCGCTTGCGGATATTTGGACTCGATGACGGCCTCGGCATCGTCGTTCGAGAGATAGCTGTAGGTCATCCTTAAACGGTAGCCGCCCGGGGCCGGGTTGCCGCAACGCCCGGACCACTCGTTTCTTCAACTCACGTGTGAGATCCCGGACCTGAGGCCCCATAACCGGACATTAGGGCTGATCGCACACGTTTCGGGAGGGGCAGAGCGCCGGGAAAAATTACCCCGGCGCGCCGCCCCTCCGAACCGCTTGACGGTCGCTCCGCCTGGATTACTTGATCGATCCTCGGGTCACGCCGGAGATGACCCAGCGCTGCGCGAAGACGTAGACGAGCAGGAGCGGGGCCATCGCCATCAGGTACGAGGCGAACGCCACCGAGTAGTCGGTGTTGAACTGGCCCTGGAACACGTACTGCGCCAGCGGCAGCGTGCGCTCCTCCGGGTCGCCGAGGATCACCAGCGGCAGGATGAAGTCGTTCCACGCCCACACGCAGGTGAGGATGCCGACCGTGGCGTTCATCGGCGCGAGCAGCGGGAAGACCACCGACCGGAACACCCGCCAGGTCGAGGCCCCGTCCACGCGCGCGGCCTCCTCCAGCTCGATGGGGATCGACCGGATGTAGGCGGTGTAGATGAAGACGTTCAGCGAGAGCCCGAAGACCGTGTAGAGGATCGCCATCCCCGCCTGGTTGTCGATGCCGAGGATCGCCGTCTGCTTCACCAACGGCAGCATGATGATCGGGAACGGCACGAACAGGGCCGAGAGCAGGTAGAAGTAGACGCCCTTGAAGAACGGCCGGTGCATGTTGCGCGCGATCGCGTACGCCACGACCGAGTTCGTCACCAGCGTCAGCACCACCGCCCCGACCGTGATGAGCGCCGTGTTGGCGAGCGCCTGCGGGAAGTCCGTGCGCGTCCAGGCCTCGGTGAAGTTCGCGAACCGGAACTCCGTGGGCCACTCGAAGCCGGTGCCGCCCGCGATCTGGTCGGGCGTCTTGAACGCGACGGCCACGGCGAGGTAGAGCGGGACGAGCACGGTCAGGGAGCAGACCGCCACGAACGCGGTCGCCCACCAGTTGATCGGCCGTGAGTCGGCCTCTTCGCGCCTGCGCCGCCTGCGGGGGGCGGTTGCGGTGGTCATCAGAAGTCCGCCTCTCTGCGCTGGAGCGCCCGGAGCTGGATGAGGGACACGACGGTGATCACGACGACCAGGACCACCGCGTTCGCGGTCTGGTAGGCGAACTCGCCGGCCTGGAAGCCGCCGCGGTAGATGAGCATCGTGATCGACTCGGTGGCGGTGCCCGGACCGCCGTTGGTGAGGGCCACGGCGTGGTCGAAGACCTGCAGGAAGTTCTTCAGGCCCAGCACCATGTTGATGGTGAAGAACGCGCCGATGAGCGGGAACGTCACCGAGCGGAACTGGCGCCACGTGGAGGCCCCGTCGATCGAGGCGGCCTCGTAGAGCTCGCGCGGGATGGTCTGGAGCCCGGCGAGGAAGATGACGATCGCGAACGCGCTGGCCTGCCACACGGCGAGGACCACGATCGCGGCCCAGGCCCAGTCGGGGTTCGTCAGCAGGTTGTCGCGCAGGGCCGGCACCTGCGGCAGGAGCCGCGGCAGCGAGTTGGTGAACAGGAACTGGAACACGTAGCCCATGACGAGGATCGCGAGCACGTACGGCGTGAAGAAGATCCCGCGGAACGTGTTGCGACCGACGATGCGGGCGTTGAGGCCCATGGCGATCGCGAGCGAGAACACGTTGGTGAGGATGGTGGCGACGAGCGCGAATCCGAACGTGAACCCGTAGGAGTCGTAGACGCGGGTGTCCTGGAAGAGGTTGGCGTAGTTGGCGAGTCCCACGAACTCCCAGGTGCCGAATCCGGCGTAGTCGGTGAAGCTGAAGAACACGCCGGTGAGCACGGGCAGGGTGTGGAAGAAGGCGAAGAGGATCACCGCCGGCCACACCATCCAGTAGTAGGCGGGCAGGGCCCGGCGCCTGGTCTTGGCGGCGTTCTTGCGCGGTTCGGGGACGCGGGTGGCGGGCGGCGTCTCGGTCACGGCGGTCATGTCAGTCCCCGCTCTCGGTGGTGCGGGCCGCGACGTTGGCCCATTCCTGGTCGAGCGTCGCGAGGGCGCTCTCGTGGTCGCCGGTGAGCATGGCCTGCTGGATGGTGGAGGCGAGCGGGATGCTGGGCGGGATCTGGTGGTCGATGAAGCCGGTGATGCGCTCCTCGTCGAAGTAGGGCTTGAGCGCCTGGAGGGCGGCGCCGTCGCTCCATTCGGCGTCGACGCGGGAGGGGATCATGTTCTGGGAGGCGGCGAACTCCTCCATGACGCCGCGCTCGAAGAGGTATTCGACGAAGCGGCGGGCCTCTTCGAGGTGGGGCGTGTCGCGTCCGATGAGGACGGCCACGTCGACGCCGGAGACGAGCATCCGCTCATCGGGGTCGTCGCCCCACGGGTAGGGGAACATCGAGGCTTCGATGTCGGGGTTCATGTCCTGGATGGGGCTGACCGACCAGATCCCCTGCAGGTGCATGGCGACCTCGCCGTTCGCGAAGGCCGCGTTCCCTTCGTCGTAGGAGCCGCCGCGCGAGCCCTCCTGGGTGTAGCCGTAGAGCTGGGACTGGCGTTCGAGCACGCCGGGGAAGTCGCCCTCGAACGAGACCGGCGAGTCGGGGCCCACGTCTTCGCCCTCGTCGCGCATCCGGTCGAAGAAGTCGTCTCCGGCGGGGTAGGCGCCGAGCGCGTTGAACGAGGGCAGGGTGGAGGCGGCGTCGCCGAGCGAGCCGTAGAACGGCGTGATCCCGGCGGCCTTGAGCCGCTCGCACACGGCGATGAGCTCGTCCCAGGTCTCGGGGACTTCGAGGCCCTGCTCTTCGAAGATCGTGCTGTTGTAGACGATCCCGTTGGCGTTGTTGACGTAGCCGAGGGCGTTGACCTCGCCGTCGGCGAAACCGATGTCGGCGAGGATGTCCTGCACGAGCGGGTTGATCTCGTCGACGAGCGGGTCGCCGGTGAAGTCGTGGAAGACCCCGGCGCGCATGAGCTGGCCGAGGCCGCCGTTGGCGTTGAGGGTGATCACGTCGGGCACGTCCTCGCGCACGAGCATGGTGCGGATGGCGGTCTCGGATTCGGCGACCTGGTTCTGCACGACCCGGATGTCGGGGTTCGCGGCCTCGAAGTCGGCGATGATCGCGTTGAAGTCCTCGAGCGCTTCGCCTTTGAACTGGAAGAAGTTGAGCGTCACGACGTCGCTCTCGTCGGAGCAGCCGCTGACGGCCGTGCCGAGCCCGAGGGCCGCGACGGCGAGGCCGAGCGACCGATGCATATCTCGGCGGCGGATGCGGGGGTCGATCATGTGCGCCTCCTTGCGCTGATCTGGACGGGTGGGCGGGGGCCTGTTCGGTGAACCGGATGCTTCACCGGAAAGGCGCTCGGTCAGGACGTGAGTTCGAGCAGGACGAGCTGACCGGGATGGAGTACAGGGGCCCGCAGGCCGGCGGTGGCGAGCTGGCGGCCGGTGAGCCGCGGCGGCGCCTCCGCCCAGGCGAGCGGTGACTGGCCGGGGCCGTCGGCAGTGCTTCCGGCCACGATGCGGACGGTGTAGCGGCGCTCGGGTTCGAGGCCGGGGACGGTGAAGCGGCCGGGCGGGTGCAGGACCGCGGTCTGGACCTGGGTGAGGGCGAACAGCGCGGTGGCGCCGTCCGCGGCCACCACGCCGCGGAGGTCGGTGGCCTCGTCGGTGTCGGCGTGCACGAGCCGCCCGGTGTGGACGAGCGTGCGGTAGCGCTTGTGAAGGTCCACCCACGCGCGCGATGCGGGCGAGCCCGGCCTCGTCGACGGCGGTGAGGTCCCACTCGATCCCGAAGTGGCCGAACACGGCCACGCCCGCCGAGAGGTCGAGGGAGACGGTGCGGCGCGTGGAGTGCACGACCGGACTCGTCAGATGCGCGCCGGTCATCTCGGGCGGCACCAGGAGATTCGTGTACCGCTGGATGCGAAGGCGCTCAATGGGATCGAGCGTGTCGCTGGTCCAGATCCGGTCCGTGTGCGCGAGGATCCCCAGGTCGACGCGGGCACCCGCCGGAGGCGCACGACTCGATCTCCAGGCCCGGGTGGCGCCGCTTGAGCTCGTCGAACAGCCGGTAGAGGGCGAGCACGTTCGCGTGCACGCGCGGCCGGCCGGTCGCCGCGTCACCGGCCTCCACGAGGTCGCGGTTGTGGTCCCACTTCAGATAGGCGATGTCGTATTCGGCGAGCAGGGCGTCGAGGCGGTCGTGCACGTACTGCCAGGCCTCGGGGTTCGCGAGGTCGAGCACGTACTGCTGGCGGGCGGGCACCGGCAGCTCCTCGCGGCCGCGCAGGATCCAGTCGGGGTGCGCGCGGGCCAGGTCGCTGTCGAGGTTGACCATCTCCGGCTCGACCCACAGCCCGAACTCCATCCCGGCGGCCTTGACCTGCTCGATGAGCGGGCCGAGCCCGTCGGGCCAGACCTTCTCGTCCACGTACCAGTCGCCGAGCCCGGCGGTGTCGTCGCGGCGGCCGCGGAACCAGCCGTCGTCGAGCACGAAGCGCTCCACGCCGACCGAGGCCGCGCGCCGCGCCAGCTCGGTGAGCTTGTCGAAGTCGTGGTCGAAGTACACGGCCTCCCACGTGTTGAGGGTGACCGGCCGCGGGCGCACCGGGTGCACGGGGCGGGCCCGCAATTCACTGTGGAACCGGGCCTGGAGGGCGTTGAGCCCGTCGCCCCACGAGCCGACCGCCCAAGGGGTCGTATAGGACTCGCCCTCATCGAGGCTGATCTCACCGGGCAGGAGCAGCTCCCCCGCCGACAGGAACGCCTCACCGGTGGGCGTGCGCTCGGCGAGCAGCCGGTGGTTGCCGCTCCAGGCGGCGTGCACGGCGTGCGCGAGGCCCCGTTCGAAACCGAAGCCCTGGCTGCCGGCCACGAGGAGCAGGCTGGCGTCGGCGCCCGGCCGGCCCCGGCGGCTCTCGCGCAGATGGGTCCCGATCGTGAAGGCGTGCCGCTGCGGGGACCGTTCGCGCAGGTGGCGGCCGGTCGTGTCGAGCAGTTCTTGGCCGGCCGGGATCGGGAACGTCGGGGCCAGCGCGGTGAGCGAGAAGTAGTGCTCGGCGGTGTTCGTGAGGGTGATGCGCTGGCGGAACAGGCCCGCGAGGGTCACTTCGAGGTCGATGCGGAGGGTGAGGCCCGCTTCGCGGTCGGCCGCTTCGATGGCGGCGGTGGCGTTGGCCGGGTCGGCGAGGACGCGTTCGGTGACGAGCTTGGTGGAGAACTGGCGGCCGCGGCGGTGGCCGGTGAGGCCGGGGGTGCCGAGCCAGCCGGAGGACTCCTGCGGGAGGAGTGTGAGCGGGGCCGGGCGGTCGAGGCCGCCGGAGACGCGCTGCGGGAGTGCGGCGGTGGCCATGTCGGCGAGTTCGGCGTCGGCGAGCGCGCCCAGGTCCTCGCCCCACCAGAGGACGACCGGCAGCGGCGCGCTCCCGCTGCTCTGCGAAGTGCAGCCGAGCACGACGCTCGTGCCGCCGCGGCGGAGGTGGATGACATCGGTGTTGACCAGATCCATGAATTATTTGTATAGCAAAAATAATGGCCCGTCAATACCCTAGTTTTCCGGGCACCGCAGCCAAAAATGGGAGCGCTTTACTGTTACGATGGAATGAACACCCGAGGAGAGACCGATGCCGGACCCCCAACCGCCGCTGAGCGACTCGGCCCGCGACCTCGCCCGCGAGGTCCTCATCCACGGCCCGATCTCCAGGGCCGAGCTGGGCCGACGCCTCGACCTGTCCCCCGCCAGCCTCACGCGTCTGAGCAAGCCGTTCCTCGACCGCGGGCTCTTCATCGAGTCGGCCGAGGCGGTGCAGGGCGCGGCGGGCCGGCCGGCCCGCCCGCTCGACGTGCGCGCCGACGCCAGCCGCTTCGCGGGCGTCAAGATCACCGGCGACGGCGTGTACGGCGCGCTCACCGACCTGCGGGCCGGGGCGCTGGACGCGGCGGAGCGCCCGCTGGCCGGGCATGCGGTGTCCGATGTGGTCGAGGCGATTCGGGAGGTCGTGCGGGAGCTCGCCGGTGATCCGACCGAGCTCGCCGGGCTCGGCGTGAGCATCGGCGGCAACGTGGCCGACGGCCGCACCGTCACGCGCGCACCGTTCCTCGAGTGGCGGGAGGTCGCCCTCGCCGATGCGCTGGAGGCGGTGCTCGGTCTGCCTGTGACCGTGGAGAACGACGTCACCGCGCTCACCGTCGCCCAGCAGTGGTTCGGCGCGGTGCGCGGCACGCCGGCGTTCGCGGTCGTCACGATCGGCGCGGGCGTGGGCTACGGGCTCGTCATGCACGACCGCGTCATCACGACCCCTGACACGGGCCTGGGACTGGCCGGGCATTTCCCGCTGGACCCGAACGGGCCGCGCTGCCATTCGGGGCATCGCGGCTGTTCGTCGGCGATGCTGTCGATCCCGGGGATCACCGGGCAGCTCGCGGTGGCGCTGGGCCGGAGCGTTTCCTATGACGAGGCGCTCGATCTCGCGGTCGCCGGGGATCCCGCGGCCGTAGCGGTCGCCGAGGCCGCCGGGCGGGCGCTGGGCCGCATGATCGCGGCGGTCGCGAACCTGGCGATGGTCGACACGGTGGTGCTGTCGGGCGAGGGCATCGGCCTGTGGCCGTTCGTCGAGACCACCACTCGCGAGGCCCTTGCGGCCGAACGCGACCAAGAGGCCACGCCGGTGCGCGTCCACGTGGACGACGAGGGCTTCGACGCCTGGGCCAGGGGCGCCGCGGCGGTCGCGATCCAGTCATCGCTGGCGACGCTCGGCCTCGAACCGGCCGGATAGGACCGGAGGTGAGGCGGGAATGCGGAGCCTCACGGCACGGTAGTTACCCTCGCGTGTAGTAGCGAGCGCCCCCGGTAACAACCCTGCCCCGGGGAAGCTGAAGCCAAGCTGAAGCAACAGCGGGCTCCCGGCCGCATCGTAAGCCGCCGGGAGCCTGCTGCCTTGTGTCGCTTGCCTATGCGTTCCCCGCTCCGGCTCCCGCCGGAACCGTCGTGGGCAGGCTCGCCGGGTCGTCGAGGGTGTAGTCGTAGTAGTCGCCGGGTTCCTCGACCGAGCCCGCGGTCTCGCAGTCGCCGGAGCCGGTGAAGATGTTGTCCCGCCCGACGAGGCGGCCGGGGCCGCTGTCGGCGTAGCCGCTGGCGGAGAAGCACGGGAAGGGCACGTCCTGGAAGTAGTTGCCCTCCACGAGCACCCCGGCGTCCATGGTGGAGGCGGCGGCGTAGAGCTCGTTGGCGCGGAAGTAGTTGTTGTACACGTGGATCGGCTCGCCGAACCGCACCCGCGGGTGGCGCTGGGTCGAGCCGTCGAAGTAGTTGTGGTGGATGGTGGTCTTCAGGTGCCCGGTGTCGCCGGAGGCGCCGTCGGAGTGGCCGAGGAGCATGCTCTTGTCGGTGCCGTCGAAGTGGTTCCAGGAGACCGTGATGTAGTCCGCCTGCCGCGCGATGTCGATCGAGCCGTCGGCCGGGCTGACGAACGTGTTGTGGTCGACCCAGATGTGGTGGGACTCCTGGCCGATGCCGACCGCGTCGTCCTCGGCGTTGGCGAAGGTGAGGTTCTGGATGATCACGTTGTAGGACCGGTAGAACTCGAAGCCGCCGCCGTTGATGGTGGCGTCGTCGCCGACCCCGAGGATCGTCTTGTTCGGACGGACCCCTTGCTTGCTGGTGATGTCGATGGTGCCCTCGACAAGGATCACCATGGCGGCGACGGAGTCGATGGCCTCGAGCAGTTCGTCGGTGGTGTCGACGGTGACGGTGGTGCCGCCGGCGCCGCCGGTGGTGCCGTTCTGGCCGAGCGCGTTCACCGAGGCGAACCCGTCGGGCGTGCCGGTCTGCGCGGGCGCGGAGTCGATGGCGTTCCGGGTGCCATCGGCCTCGGAGGCCTGCGCGGTCTGCAGCGCGCCCGTCGTCGCGGCCGTGGCGACCACTGCGGCCAGGCCCGCGACGACGGCTGCGCGTGCGTTCGGTCGTCTTCGCATGCCGTTTCCCCTTTCATGAGGACATTGGTAGGTATCGATATAGTATCGATACCCCCATCCACATGCAAGCGGTTGCGCAAACGCTTTCGCGCCCTGCCCCCAGGGGATTCGGACTCGGCGGGCCCGGCTAGCCGATGGCCTCGCAGTGCGGCTTGATGGTCTCGACCAGGGTGGGGCCTTCGGCCTCCTCGACACCGAAGAGCGAGGCGGCGTCGCGGGCGAGGGTCTCCTCGTCCTTGTTGTCCGCGACCCCCTGGCACACTTCCCGGGCGTTGTCGACCATCTCCTGCGGGGTGGCGCCGGGGACGATCTCCCAGAGGTCGGCGGCCAGGTCGGAGGGGAGTTCGGAGGCGAGTTCGTCGAGGGACGCCTCCCAGTCGGGGAGCGAGGGCGAGTCGATCGGCTCGCCGATCTCATCGGCGCTGCAGCCGGAGAGCGCCAGGAGGGCGCCCAGGGCGAGTGCAGCGAGTGCGCGTCGTGCCGTCATAGGTTCTCCGTTCGCGTGATTTCGGGCCACGCTAACAGGCGGAGGTTACCGAATTGTCCGGCACGGAACCCGGTTGCCGCATAAGTCACCGTCGCGGCGGCACGGGCAAGGCGCCCGTGCCGCGCCGCCGCAGTGCTCAGGCCGCCGTCTCCCACTTGAACCCGTCGAGGTCGGTGAAGGTCCCGGCGTCCGTGCCGAGGACGATGCGGTGCGAGCCGGAGCCGTCGATCGGGACGAAGGAGGTCTTGGCGGCGAACTTGCGGCTGTAGAGCGAGAGCTTCACACCCTCCTTGGGGGCCTTGAACTCGACGTACTTGCGGCCGAAGCTCTTGCCCACGGAGAAGCCGTGGTCGATGTAGAACTGCTTGGTGGCGGCGACGTCGGCGACGCCGATCCCCAGCACCAGGTCGTCGACCTCGCGCACGGCCGGACCGGTGTCCTTCTTCTGGGAGGTCGCGATCTTCCAGATGTTGCCGAACGGGTCCCTGAGAACGGCGCCGTAGCCCCAGAGGCTCTTCTCCGCCGGCTTGATCGCGGTCGCGCCGGCCGCGAGCGCGGATTCCATGTAGCTGTCCACGGTGCCCGGCTGGGTGACCACGAGCGAGATCGCGAAGCCGCGGAAGCCGGTGCTCGGCGCGTCGGTGGCGCGCACCTTCACCCGGTCGCCCAGCCCGAAGGCCGCTTCGTAGAAGGCCTCGGCGGCGGCGGTGTCCTCGACTTCGAGCGTGATGGTCTCGATGGTGTTCATGGTGTTTTCCTTTGCAGATGCGGTGCGGTTGCTCATGTCCATAACCGTATTTCCGGCAGGGCCCCCGGGGCTTCTCTATTCCTGATCACTCCGTGCCGCTCTTCTCCGGCGCCCGAATTCGGGCTATATTCATGAAAGTCGATATATAGGTTTCTGTCCGCCGTCGGGTTGGGGTGGAGCGGACCCGGCCAGAGGAGGACATTGCATGCCGGTCATGCGAACTCGGCGGCTCGCCGCCGTCGCCGCCGCCTGCGGGGCGCTCGCCGCAGGGACGATCGCGGTGGTCGCGGCGAGCCCGGCGCACGCCGCCGCCTGCGAACGGATCGATTACACCGTGGTGAGCTCGTGGAACGGCGGCCACCAGGCCGCGGTCTCGCTCACCGCCGGAACCGCGCCCGTCGACGGGTGGACCATCGCGTTCGACCTGGCGAACGGCGCCACGGTCCAGAGCGCCTGGAACGTGGACTGGAGCCAGTCGGGGACCGGGTTCACCGGTTCGGACGTCGGCTGGAACGGCACCGTCGCCGCGGGCCAGTCGCGGGAGCTGTTCGGCCTCGTCGTCTCCGGCGCCGCGGCCCAGCCCGCGTCGTTCGAGCTCAACGGGGTCGAATGCGGTGCCGTCGCGCAGCCCACCGACACCCCCAGTGAGGACCCGACCGAGACGCCGAGCGAAGACCCGACCGACCCGCCCGGGCCGGCCGACTGCCCGGCGGGAGCGGTCTGCGACGACTTCGAGAACCAGACCGGCACCGTGCCGGGCGGGGACTGGACGGTCGGCGCGGCCGACTGCACCGGCACCGGGACGGCCGCGGTCGACACCGCGGTCGCCAACAGCGGCGACACCTCGATCCGCATCGAAGGCGGCGCGACCTACTGCAACCACGTCTTCATCGGCCGCGACCTGCCCGCCGACGCCGAGTGGTTCCGCGTCTACATGCGCCACACCACCGCGCAGCCGCAGAACCACACCACGATGATCGCCATGCAGGACGCCAACGACGCAGGCGCCGACCTGCGCCTGGGCGGCCAGAACGGCGCGCTGCAGTGGAACCGCGAGTCCGACGACGCGACCCTCCCGGCCCAGAGCCCGGCCGGCGTGGCGCTGAGTCGGCCGCTCCCGGTCGCGACCTGGACGTGCGTCGAATTCCAGATCACCGGCGGGAACCTCGCCACCTGGGTTGACGGCGCCGCGGTCGAGGGCCTGGTCGTCGACGGGGTCCCGACCCACGACGTGGACGAGCAGTGGCTCTCGAAGCCGAGCTGGAACCCGGACCTGGGCGACCTGCGCCTCGGCTGGGAGAGCTACGGCAACGACGCCGACACCCTCTGGTACGACGACGTGGCCTTCGGGTCCGAGCGGATCGGCTGCTGACGCACCGGTGCCCCGGCGGGAGTCCGCCGGGGCACCGGTCAGCGGTCAGCGGTCAGCGGTCACCCGAGATCAGCGGTTGAACAGGGCCTCCAGCAGGCCCAGGTTCCAGGCCGCGTCGCGGGCGACGAGGAAGCCGACGATGCCGAGCACCCATCCGGTCGTGCTGGCCGCGTTCTTGGTCATCCAGTCGTTGATCTTCACCAGCAGCGGCTCCACGGCGTCGCGGGCGAGCAGCCGCGCGGCGAGGAGCACCAGCGCGGGCACCACCATCACGGCGCAGTACGCGGCCATGGTCGCGGTGATCCCGGCGGCCCCGAGCCCGGCGGTGGTGACCATCCCGATCGCGGCCAGGTACGGCAGCATCGTGGCGACCTCGATCGTGGCCGCCGCCAGCGCGAGGCCCATCAGCGGCATCACGGACGCGCGGGTGCGGGTGGCGCCGCCTCCGTCGGCGTCGACCCCGAGGGCCCGTTCGCGCCAGCGCGCCGTCCGGCCGCCCCCGTTGGGCTCCTTCTTGGACTTGGCGTCGAAGCGGAAGCTGAGCAGGAGCAGACCCACGCCGAGGACGAGCTGGGCCCACAGGGCGGGCCGGGTGTCGAGGGCCGCGCCGATGTCGTCGATGAACGTGGTCGCGCCGACGGCGATGAGCATCCCGACCGCGAAGTAGAAGACGGCGATGGTGCCGAGGTAGACGAGCATCCGGCCGGCCCGCACCCGGCCGGGGGCCAGGAGCAGCCAGATCGGGATGAGCAGCGTGCCGAAACTGGTCGAGTCGATGAGCGCGAGGGCGGCCAGCGAGGCGGCGAGTGCGAGGTCCATGTCCTGAGCGTAGGGAGGCGCGGGGCGTGGCCGCGTCGGTCGCTGGAGTGAGGTTCGCAAGGGGGCCTGCATCTTTGGTGGCAGTACGAAGGGTGCGGTCAGGGGCTGTTCCAGGGTCGCCGCAGCGATGGATACCGTTTTCCGATACTGTCGGTTTTCGATGCGTCCGCGCCTCGCGGACCCGCCGAAGGAGGCCGCCATGGACCGTACCGCCGAGCCGATCGTCGTCAACGACAACGGCGCATGGTGCTGGTTCCAGGACGAGCGCGCGCTCGTCGACCCCGAGACGCAGACCCTCGTGGTGGGTTCGATCGCGGCCGCCGAGGGACCGGGCGGCGAGGCCCGCTCCGGCAACGCCGAACTGGCCGTGGTCGACCTGCGGACCGGCTCCTCCGAAGTGGTGGTGCTGCACGAGCGCCTCGAAGTGGACGACCATGACGTGCCCGCGTTGTGGCGCCGCGCGGACGGGCGCTGGCTGGCCGTGTACACCAAGCACAAGACCGACGACCTCACCCGCTGGCGCATCAGCGAGCCTGGCGACCCCACGAGGTGGGGGCCCGAGCGCACGTTCGACTGGGCCCCGTACACCGAGGGCCGGGGCGTCACGTACTCGAACCTGCGGGCCATGGGCGGGCGCCTGTACTGCTTCGCGCGCGCGGTGAACGACGACCAGTGCGCGCTGGTCTCCGACGACGAGGGCGAGACCTGGGCGTACGCGGGCAAGCTGTTCACCCGGCCGAAGGTCGGCTATGTCAACGGCTACACGCGGTACGCCGCGGTGGGCGACCGGATCGACCTGGTGACCACCGACCACCACCCGCGGGACTTCGACAACTCGATCTACCACGGCTACCTCCAGGACGGCGCCCTGCACCGCAGCGACGGCGCCGTGCTGGACCCGAAGGCGCTCAACGGGGAAGCGCCCTCGCAGGAGGGCCTGACCACGGTGCTCGAAGCGGGTTCGCACTGGAGCGGGACGCGGATGTCGCACTGCTGGACCACGGACATCCGCCGGACCGAGAACGGCGGCCTCGCCGCGATCCTGACCGCCCGTGCGGGCGAGGAACTGGACCTCGGCCGCGAGCAGGCGGCTCCGGACCTGCGGTTCTTCTACGCCCGCATGGCACCCGGCGGCGCGTGGACGGTGAACGAGCTCGCCAAGGCCGGGCCGGGGCTCATGCCGCACGAGGAGGACTACACGGGCCTGGCGGCGATCGACCCGTACGACCTCGGCTCGGTCTTCATCTCGACGCCGATCGACCCCCGGGACGGTTCGGCGCTGGCGCACCGCGAGATCTTCCACGGCCGCGCCGCGGCCGCCGGCAGGTTCTGGGCGTGGACACCCGTGACCGAGAACTCCGAAGTGGACAACCTGCGGCCGATCGTGGCGCCCGGCGACCCGTCGCGGGTGCCGCTGCTGTGGTTCCGCGGCCCGATGACCGCCTCGCAGCACTACCGCTGCGAGATCGTCCTCCAGGACCTCCCGCGGGCCTGATTCAGGAGCCGAAGAACGCGGCGAGCGCCTCGGACATCTGCTCGGGGGCCTCTTCGGCCATGTGGTGGCCCGAGTCGACCTCGGCGGTGCGCACGGCCCGCTCGCACCAGGACTGCCAGATCCCCGCCGGATCGCCGTAGAGCCGCTTCATGTCGTCGCGCCGCGACCACACGACGAGGGTGGGTGCGGCGATGCGCCTCCCGGCCTCGCGGTCGGCGGCGTCGTTCGCGGGGTCGACGGTGAGACCGGCGCGGTAGTCCTCCAGCATCGCCCGCACGGTGCGCGGATCGGCCACGGCCGCGGCCAGGTCCCGGTAGTTGCCGGTTCCCATGCGCGCCTCGTCCGGCCGGTACCAGGCGAGCGGGTCGGCCGTGATCACCCGCTCGGCGTGCGGCGAGGCGCCGAGGAAGAACCAGTGCCACCACCGTTCGGCGAAGCGGGCGTCGGCGCGTTCGAGTGCTTCGAGGATCGGCACGCCGTCGCAGACGGCCAGTCGGGAGACGCGGTCGGGGGCGTCGAGCGCGGTCCGGTAGGCGACGTAGCAGCCGCGGTCGTGGCCGGCGATCGCGAAGGTCTCGTGGCCGAGCGCCGACATCAGGGCGGTGAGGTCGGCGGCCATGGTCCGGTCGCTGTAGACCGTGTGCTCGGGATCGGGTTCGGGTTTCGCCGACCGGCCGTAGCCGCGCAGGTCGGGGCAGACCACGGTGTAGCCGCTCGCCGCGAGCGCGGGGGCGACGCGGTGCCAGGTGGTGTGGGTGCGCGGGTGGCCGTGCAGCAGTAGGACCGCGGGGCCGGCCCCGCCGGACCGCCCGTGCAGGGTGATCCCGGGGGCCACGGTCCGGTCCCATTCGTCGAATCCGGGGAAAAGGCCGGTCATGCGGCGCCCTCCAGCATGTCGTTCGGCGGTCACGCCGGGGATTACCCGCGGAGCCGGCGGTCCATGCCGCGCGTTTACATCCGGTTCACAGCGCCGCCCTTACGGTTCGGCGCATGAAGCGCATCTCTGTCATTGTGGCGGCGGCACTGCTGTCGGCCGCCTGCACCATCGAGGACGATCCGGAACGGGAGGCGGCCGCGGGCTGCGACGCCGAGTTCACGAGCGCGTTGGGCCGGTGGGCGGACGCCGGGTTCAGCGGGACCCTGGTGATCGACGGCGGCGGCCGCGACTGCCGGGCCGCGTTCGGCCTGGCCGACGAGGCGAACGGGACCGCGAACGCCGATGCGACCGTGTTCGGGATCGGTTCGGTCAGCAAGGCGTTCACCGCCGCGGCGGTCCTCGACCTGGTGGACGCCGGAACGTTCGCGCTCGAGGATCCGGCGGGCGATCTCCTGCCCGGTCTCGGCGGGCCCGCCGCCGAAGCCACCGTGGAGCAGCTGCTGCTGCACACGAGCGGCATCGAAGGCTCCCACGGCGACGACCACCAGCCGCTCGACCGGGAGGAGGCGATAACGGCCCTGACCGGCCTGGAGTCGGCGTTCGAACCCGGCGCCGAATTCCTCTACTCGAACGCCGGGTACTCGCTCCTGGCGCTCATCGTCGACGAGCAGTCCGGATCGTCCTATAGGGAGTACCTGGACGAGGAGATCCTCACGCTCCCGAGCGGGCACGTCGGCGGGTTCTGGGACGGCGAGCCCACCGCGCCGGGCCCGCGCGCGATCGGCTACGTGCAAGGCGAGCCCGCGACCGAGACGGGCGGCTTCGCGGGCCCGCACTGGGCCATGGCCGGCAACGGCGACCTGGCGATGACCGCCGCCGAACTCAACGCCTGGACCGCGGCCCTGTTCGCGGGCGAGGTCATCTCCCCCGCCGCGGTCGAAACGCTCCGCACCACAAGTTTCGACAACGGCGACGGCACCACCGAGATCCCCGGCTGGGTGTCGGTGGGCCCGGACCTCTTCGGCACCCCGATCATCACCGCCTCCGGAGGCGGCGGCGACACCGGCCACAACGCCGTCGTGGCCTGGCTCCCCGAGACCGGCACCACCATCACCGTCGCGTCCAACACCGACGGCGTCGTCGCGGGCGAACTCCTCGAAGCGATCGCACCCGCCCTCATCGCGGGCGAGCCGATCCCCGCCCCCGAGGCCCCCGCCGAAGCCGACCCGGCCGAACTCCAAGCGCGCGAAGGCGTCTACACCCTCGACTCAGGGTCCGCGTTCACCGTCACCGCGGCAGAGGACGGCCTCGAGGTCGCGGCCGACGGCGCCGACGCCGTGGCCGCCATGTTCAACACCGACGACTACACGACCGAGGACGCCGCCGCCCACGAAGCCGCCCTCCTCGCACTCCTCAACGGCGAGACCGACACCGGCCGGGAGGAACGCGCCGCGATCGAAGGCGACCTCGGGCCCATCGAGGGCATCGAACTCGCCGGGACCGCCGTCGAAGACGGAGAACTGCGCACCTACGTGCGCATCAGCGGCGCCGACTACGACGAGCTCGCCTGGTACGCGCTCGGCGACCACGGCGAGATCGGAGCCGTGGCGCTCGGGGCCGAACTCCCCGCGTTTACGCTGGTGCCCACGGGCGACGGCGAGTACCGCCAAGCCGACTTCACCGGCGCGGGCGAAGGGTTCACGGTCTCGTTCGAAGACGACCGCATGACCGTGGACGGCCCCGCCGGGCCGGTCGAAGCCCTCCGCGCCGCCTGAGGGGAGAGCACCGTGCGCATCCTGCTCGTAGAGGACGACCGCGACCTGGGCCCGGTCATCGCACTGGGCCTGCGCAACGAGGCCTACGCCGTCGACCTGGCGACGACCTGCACCGAAGCCGAAGCACTCTTGTGCTGCAACGACTTCGACGTGGCCTGCCTCGACCTCGGGCTCCCGGACGGCGACGGCCTCGCGCTGCTGCGGCGCCTCGGCGCCGACCCGGCGCTGCGCCGCCCCCGCCGCGTCATCGTGCTCACCGCCCGCGACGCCGTGGACGACCGCGTGGCCGGACTCGACGCGGGCGCCGACGACTACCTCGTCAAACCGTTCAGCTTCCAGGAGCTGGCGGCGCGCCTGCGTGCCCTCTCCCGGCGATCGGACGTGCGCGAAGCGATCCTCCACGTCGGCGACCTGCGCCTCGACTCGGCCACGCACCGGGCCTGGCGCGCCGGAAGCGAACTGGAACTGACCCCGAGGGAGTTCTCGATGCTGCGCTACCTCATGCACCACCCCGGCCGCACCGTCAGCGCCGAGGAACTGCTGGAACACGTGTGGGACGCGCACGCCGACCCGTTCACCGCCTCGGTGCGCGTGATCCTCAGCCGCCTGCGCCGCAAGCTCGGCGACCCGGGCCCGATCACCACCGTGACCGGCGTCGGCTACCGGCTGCGGGCCACGCCGTGACCGGCGCGATGCGGTCGCTGCGGGTCCGCTTGGCGCTCACCGGATCCCTCGCGATCTACCTCCCGGTGGTGCTCCTCTTCGCCGTCACCGCGATCAACCAGCGCGAGGTCGTCGACATCGCCCCCGACGGCACCGCCCGCCAGGTCTCGCAGACCAGTGTCGACCCCACCGGGTGGACGCTGTTCACCGTGATCGCGCTGCTGCCGGCCACGGCGGCGCTGGCGTGGTGGTGGTCGGGGCGGGCGGTGCGCCCGTTCGAGCGGGTCCGGGAGGCCGCCGAGCGGATCGAGGCCTCCGATCTGAGCCTGCGGGTGGGCGGCGCGCAGGGCACGACGGAGGCGATCGGCCTCGCCGCCGCGTTCGACGCCATGCTCGACCGGCTCGAGCGTTCGGCGCAGGTGCAGCGGCGGCTCATCGAGGAGACCAGCCATGAGCTGCGAACCCCATTGGCGGTCTTGATCACCGGTGCCGACGTCCTGCTGCGCCATCCCGAACCGGATCTCGACCTGTACCGGGAGGGCTTGGAGCGCAGCCGGAACGCGGCCGAGCGGCTGCGCGACGCCGTGGGCGAGCTGCTGGTGGACGCGCGCGGGCGCGCCCGTGTGATCGACCGGCGCCCCACGGACGTGTCCGCGCTGGTGCGGGAGGTGTTCGAGGAGGTGGCGGCGTTCGCCGCCGCGAGGTCGGTGCGTCTGGAGCTGCGCGGGGCCCCGGTCGCGGAGGCGCCGGTGGACGGTCCGAGCGTGCGGCGGGCGGTGGCGAACCTGGTCCACAACGCGGTCAAGCACGCCCCGGAGGGCACGGCCGTCGAAGTCGAGGTGGAGCGCTCGGCGGCCGAGATCAGCGTGGTCGTCACCGATGCGGGCCCGGGTGTCCCTGCGGCGCAGCGCGATCGGGTCTTCGAGCGGTTCTGGCGCGGCGAGGGCGCGCCGGGCACGGGCCTGGGGCTGCCGATCGCGAGGCAGATCGCGCAGGCGCACGGCGGCGAGGTCGAACTCCTCGAGTCGGACCGGGGATGCCGGTTCCGGCTGCGCCTGCCGGTGCCGGAGACGGAGCGCCGGGCCGCCCGTGAAGGCGACCCGGCAGCGCAGTCCTTAGGGGACGATGTGTCCGGCGAGCGGTGAAGAGGCGGTACCACTCCTCGCGCGTGAGCGGGACCTCCGAGCCGGCGGCGGACTCGGCCACGCGGGTCGGGCTTGGTGGTGCCGAGCACGACCTGCATGTTCGCCGGGTGGCGGGTGATCCAGGCGACCGCGATGCCCGTGGGCGTCACGTCGTACTTGGCGGCCAGCTCCTCGAGCTTGTCGTTGAGCTCGGCGTAGTGCTCGCGGTCGCCGAGGAAGACGCCGTCGAAGAAGCCCTTCTGGAACGGCGACCAGGCCTGCAGGGTCATGCCCTTGAGGCGCGAGTAGTCGAGGAGGCCGTTGTCGCGGTCGATCGACTGGTCCAGGCCGGCCATGTTCGCGGCGATCCCGGCGGCGATGAGCGGCGCGTGCGTGATGCTCAGCTGCACCTGGTTGTACGGCAGCGGCTGGCGCACGGCGGTCTTGAGCAGCTCGATCTGCCCGGGCGTGTGGTTGGAGACGCCGAAGTGGCGCACCTTCCCGGCCGCTTCGAGCGCGTCGAAGGCCTCGGCGACCTCCTCGGGCTCGACGAGCGTGTCGGGGCGGTGCAGCAGCAGCACGTCGAGGTAGTCGGTGTTCAGCGCCGCGAGCGACTCGTCCACGGTGGCGAGGATGTGCTCGTTCGAGAAGTCGAAGTAGCCGTGGCGGATGCCGACCTTGGACTGGATCACGACCTGCTCGCGCTCGGCGGCCGAAAGCTTGATCGCCTCGCCGAAGCGGCGCCTCGCACTGGTGGCGTCGACGAACCGTAGATGTCGGCGTGGTCGAAGACGTTGACCCCCGCCTCGCGCGCGGCGTCGTAGAGCGCGCGGATGTCCTCGTTCGCGAGTTCACCGATCCGCATGAGCCCGAGGACGATGTTCGAAGGAGCCGGGGAGGCCCCGGGAATCGCGAGGGTTTTCATAGCGTTCTTCCTGCCTATCGCGTTAGTTGACCGATAAAGTACCACGCTGCGGTGAACGGCGTTTTCACGTTCGGGCGCGCCCGACCTCGGCGAGGAGCTCGGGACCGGACCAGTCGCGCCGCCCGCCGTCCTCGGCATCGTGCACGAGCGCGGTGAGGCGTTCGTTGACCGGCGCGGTGAGGCCGTATTCGGCGGCCAGCGCCACGATCTCGCCGTTCAGGTAGTCCACTTCGGTCGGGCGACCGGCCTCGAGGTCGTCCCAAGTGGAGGAGCGGGCGAGCGGGTCCATCGCGAGCATCCGCGAGGCGACGCGGGTGAACACGGCATCGGGCAGGCTGAGCACGGCCGGGAGGAACCCGGGGGCGACGGCCGTGGTCTTGGCCGGGAGGATCCGCGCGTGCAGGAACGCGGCCAGCGCCTCCTTCTGGGCGAGGGCGAGGCAGCGCCGGTAGGCCCGCTGCGACAGCTCGGTCTTGAGCGGCAGCCCCGAGAGCGCGTTGATCGCGTTGTTGAGGTTGAGCAGGAGTTTCCCGGCCTGCACCCGGGTGAGGTCCGCTTCGCGGGCGAGGGTGAAACCGGCGGCCGCGAACGCCGGCTCGTAGTCGTCGAGCGCCGGATGGTCCTGCACACCGAGGTCGCCCGCGGTGCCCTGGTGGAAGCGGCCTTCGCCCGTGTGGACCACGTTGAAGGCGACCATGCCCTGCAGGACGGTCGCCTCGGGCAGGTGCTCGCGCAGGACGGCGGCGTTGCGCAGGCCGTTCTGGAAGCTGACGACGAGCGCGCCCGGCTTCAGGTGCGGGGCGAGGGCCACCGCCGCTTCGGCGGTGGCCGCGGACTTCACGGTGACGAGCACCAGGTCGGCCCCGGCGGCCGCTTCAGGACCGGTCGCGTAGTGCGGCTGGGGGACGTGATGCTCGGCGCCGTGCAGGTCGGTGAGGGTGAGGCCGTGGAGGGCGGTCTCGCGGGCGAGCCGGTCGCGGCCGATGAGGACCACCTCGGCCCCGGTGGCCGCGAGCCTGCCGCCGACGTAGCAGCCGATGCTCCCGGCGCCGTACACGCAGATCATCCCCGGATGGTACTCCGCCGCCGAGGCGCGGCTTTTCGGTCGCTTCGCGCTGCCGTCAAAGCGCTGTCGTCGAAGCGCTGTCGTCGAAGCATTGCCGTCGAAGCATTATGGCCGATGCACGGTCGCCGATGCAACGTGGCCGAACCGTGCCGCGATCGACATCGGTCATTCAATATGGGGTCATGGGATGACCCCCCTGTCCAGGTGCAATACTCCTCACATACCGCTCGAAAACCGCGGTGCCGAGTTAGGAGCAGACCCCACATGACAGTCAACCGCAGGACACTCCTCGGAGCATCGGCCGCCGCGGGGGCGGCCGCTGCCGTCGCCGCGGCCTCCCCGGCCGAGGCCAAGCCGGCCAAGCGCTACTCCTTCACCGTGATGGGCACGACCGACCTCCACGGCAACGTCTTCAACTGGGACTACTTCGCCGACAAGGAGTACAGCGACGCCGCCGGCAACACCCGCGGCATCGCCCGCATCGCCACCCTCGTCAAGCAGATCCGCGAGGAGAAGGGCCGGGGGAACACCATCCTCATCGACTCCGGCGACACCATCCAGGGCACGCCCCTGGCCTACTACTACGCCCGCGTCGACCCCATCGTCGCCCCGGCCGGCCCCGTCCACCCCATGGCCCAGTCGATGAACGAGATCGGCTACGACGCCGCCGCCCTCGGCAACCACGAGTTCAACTACGGCCTCGACACCCTCCGCAAGTTCGAGTCCCAGCTCGAGTTCCCGCTCCTCGGCGCCAACACCATCGACGTCGCGACCCAGAAGCCCGCCTTCCCGCCGTACCACTTCGTGCGCCTGCGCACCGGCTGCGGCAAGGACGTCAAGGTCGCCATCCTCGGCCTCTGCACCCCCGGCGTCACCATCTGGGACAAGGCCTACGTCGACGGCGTCCTCGAATTCCCGAGCCTGGAATCCGAAGCCGCCCACTGGGTCCCCAAGCTCAAGGAGATGGGCGCCGACGTCGTCGTCATCTCGGCGCACTCGGGCACCTCCGGCAAGTCCGCGTACGACACCTCCACCGGACTCGGCGTCGAGAACGCCTCCGCACTCGTCGCCCAGCAGGTCAGCGGCATCGACGCGATCCTCGTCGGCCACGCCCACGTCGAGATCGAGGAACTGCGCGTCGCCGACCCCGACGGCCACGAGGTCGTCCTCTCCAACCCCCTCTGCTACGGCCAGCGCCTCACCCTCTTCGACTTCGAACTGGTCCTGGAGAAGGGCAAGTGGAAGGTCGAGTCCGTGAAGGCCTCGATCCTCAACTCCAACGAGGTCGAAGAGGACAAGCGGATCGCCGAGATCCTCTCCGACGAGCACAACGAGGTCGTCACCTACGTCAACCAGGTCGTCGGCCAGGCCGTGATCGACCTCGACACCGCCGAGGCCCGGTACAAGGACGAGCCGATCATCGACCTCATCACCAAGGTCCAGGAGGACACGGTGAAGGCGGCGCTGGCGGGCACGGAGCACGCGGACCTGCCGGTGGTCGCGCAGGCGTCGCCGTTCTCGCGCACGTCGGTGATCCCGGCCGGTGACGTGCGGATCAAGGACCTGTCGAGCCTGTACATCTACGACAACACGCTGGCGGCGAAGCTCCTCACGGGCGCGCAGATCCGCGACTACCTCGAGTACTCGGCGGAGTATTTCGTGCAGACGGCCGCCGGTGCGGCGGTCGACCCGGACGCGATCACGAACGCGGGCGACCGCCCGGACTACAACTACGACTACGTCTCGGGCTTCACGTACGAGATCGACATCGCGAAGGCCGCCGGCTCGCGCATCGCGAAGCTGCAGTACGCGGGGGTCGACGTGGAGGATGCGCAGCAGTTCGTGCTGGCGGTCAACAACTACCGCGCCAACGGCGGCGGGAACTTCCCGCATGTGGCGGCGGCCGAGGAGCTGTGGAGCGAGTCGATCGAGATCCGCACCCGGATCATCGAGTGGGTGACCGCCAAGGGCGCCCTGGACCCGGCCGAGTTCGCCTCGGTCGACTGGACGCTCACCCGCGAGGGCACGCCGGTCTTCTGACGGACGCAAGCGAAGCGGCGCCGGGCCTGGGGCCCGGCGCCGCTTCGCGTCTGTGCGGGGTCATTCCATCTGGACCCGGTCGACGGCCGGGTCGGGGCGCTCGCCCAGGAATTCGACCCAGGCGTGCTTCACGCACGGGAAGACGACCGCGGCCTCGACGAGCTCCATGAACCCGGCGACGTTGTCGTCGAGGCGCTTCGCGAGCGGGTCGTCCAGGAGCTTGCCGTCGCGTAGACCGGGACCGGGAAGTCGGTGATGCGCGACCGGTCGGCGGTGCCGCCGTTGTTCTCCACGGCTGCGGCGGCCAGCTCGGCCAGTCGGGCGTTGTACGATCCCGCCCGGCCCGACCCGGACATGACCAGGTATCGCATGGGTCTGATCTCGGCTGCCATCGGCCGTTCCTTCCGCTGAGGTCCTCATGCAGGTCTAGCGGACCCTCGGGCGCGGCGAGCGCGATCGGGGAAATCGGTTTTCCGCTCACGCTCCGGGCATGGCACTATTGCGGCATCGCCGGGCTTGCCGCCCGGCTAGTGCATACCGTCCCCGAATCCAGGAGCGCACATGGACTTCCGCGAAGAGGCCGCAGCGATCGCACCCGAGTTGATCGCCTTGCGGCGCGAGCTGCACCGCATCCCCGAGATCGGACTCGACCTGCCGAAGACGCAGGCCGCAGTCGTCGCCGCGCTGGAAGGCCTGCCGCTGGAGATCACCCTCGGGAAGAGCTCGACCGCCGTCACGGCGGTCCTGCGCGGGGGCGGGCCCGGACCGGTGGTGCTGCTGCGCGGCGACATGGACGCGCTGCCGGTGACCGAGGAGACCGCTGTGGACTTCGTGTCGGAGCACGTGGGCACGATGCACGCCTGCGGCCACGACCTCCACACGACCGGGCTCGTCGGCGCGGCCCGGCTGCTCGCCGCGCACCAGGCCGAACTCGCCGGCGACGTGGTGTTCATGTTCCAGCCGGGCGAGGAGGGCCACGACGGCGCGGGCCACATGATCGCCGAGGGCGTGCTCGAGGCCGCCGGGCGCAAGGCCGACGCCGCGTACGGGCTGCACGTCATGTCCGACATGCTGCCGCGCGGGGTGTTCACCACCAAGCCCGGCCCGATGATGGCAGCGTCTTCGGGGCTGTTCGTGAACGTGGTCGGCAGGGGCGGGCACGGTTCGCGCCCGCAGGCCACGCTCGACCCGATCCCGGTCGCGGCGGAGATCATCACCGCGCTGCAGACGCTCGTGACCCGCCGGTTCAGCACGTTCGAGCCCGTCGTGGTCACGGTGGGGACGTTCCATGCCGGGACGCGGCACAACATCATCCCCGACAACGCCAAGTTCGAGGCGACGGTGCGCACGTTCTCCCAGGAGGCCTTGGCGCAGATCGAGAAGGAGTCGGTGAAGCTCGCCGAGGACATCGCGACCGCGCACGGCCTCACCGCCGAGGTGCGGTTCGACCGGGAGTACCCGGCGACGGTGAACGACGCCGACGAGGCGGCGTTCGTCGCGGACACGGTGAAGGACCTGTACGGCGAGGCGCGGTACACCGAGATGCCGTTCCCGGTCATGGGTTCGGAGGACTTCTCGCGGGTTCTGGAGAACGTGCCGGGCAGCTACCTGTTCTACGGAGCCACGGTCAAGGAGGACCCGGTCGACGCGGCCTCGAACCACTCCCCGCGAGCGGCCTTCGACGACAGCATCATCGCCGACGGCGCGGCGCTCCTGGCGGAGCTGGCGGTCAGGCGCATGGCCCGCGGCTGACGGCGAGCCGCCCGAGTCGCCGCTCCGTGCGGCGGACCGGCGCAACGAGACCGCGAAGGGCGGCCCGCATCGCGGGCCGCCCTTCGCGGTGCGCTGAGCGAGCGATCGGCGCACTTGCCTTCCGCCGGTCCCGCCCACGGCTGGTTCGAAAAGCTGCGCACTGTCGCTCGAGTCCACGCTCACGAACCGTGGTTCGACCCGGCACACGGGCGGGGATCCCGATCGGGTGAATCCGGAGCCGCGACCGCCAAACGGCCCGGTTTCTTGTCGTACCCCCCTGCCACGATCGCGCTGAGGGTCGCGTTCCCCTCTGGGAGGGTGGGGGTTTGGGATGGCATGTGGCCCTTAGCTTTCGATGCGCACCAGCTGCCCGGTCTCCAGCGCGGCCCAGACCGCGCCGTCGGGGGCGATCGCGATGCCGTGCGGTTCGCTGCGCTCGATCGGCAGGTCGTGGCCGGTGATCTTCCCGTCGGCGCTCACGCGCCCGATCCGGTTGCCGCCCCATTCGGTGAAGCGGCAGCCGCCCTCGGCGTCCGCCACCACCGCATGCGGTTTGGCGCCCTCGCTCAGTGCGAAGGCGGTGACCGTGCCGTCCTCGTCGATGCGGCCGATCCGGTCGCCCATGATGTCGGCGAACCACACCCTGTCCGCGCCCGCCGCGATCCCGACCGGCGCGGCCCCTTGCAGCGCAAGCGGGATCACCGTGACCGCGCCGTCCGCATCCACGTGCCCGACCGAGGCCGCGGCGTTGAGCGTGAACCACATGTCGCCGCCCGGCCCGGCCGCGATGGCCGAGGGGAAACCGCCCTGGCGCGGGATCGCGAACCGGGTCACCTCCCCGTCCGGGCCGATCCGGCCGATGTGGTCGGTGGCGGTCTCCGTGAACCACACCGCGCCCGCGCGGTCGACCGCGAGACCGTACGGCCCGGCGCCCTCGGCCAGCTGGATCTCGGTGAGTTCGCCGTCGGCGCCGATGCGGCCGATCCTGTCGGCCTTGTACTCGGTGAACCAGGCCGCGCCGTCGGGCCCCACGGCGATGACCGTGGGTTGCGACCCGGCCGGCAGATCGGTGTAGACCGCCTCGCCGTCGCCGCCGATGCGCCCGACCAGGTCGCCCTCGGCCACGGTGAACCAGGTCGATCCGTCCGCCCCGAAGGCGATCCCGTACGCGCCCTTGGCGACTTCCACAATCCTCATCAGCAGCTCCCCTTCCGTCGGCGCGGTATCGCAGCGGCGCAAACCCTCCGATAACTCTGTACGCCGTACGACAGTAGTGGGCGCGGAGAAGCGGTCGGCGGGACCCCCTTGTGCCCCGCCGACCGCTCCCGAGTCCGGTTCCCTCCGCCGCTAAGCGGCGCCGGCCAGAACGAAGATCACGCTCGCCAGCGCGAATCCCATGAGGCCGATAGTGGTCTCCATGACCGTCCAGGTCTTCAGCGTGGTCTTGACGTCCATGTTCAGGAAGCGGCCCACGAGCCAGAACCCCGAGTCGTTGACATGGCTGATCATGACCGAGCCGGCCGACATCGAGAGCACGATCGCGGCGAGTTCGACCGCGTTGTAGTCGCCCCCGGCCACGATCGGCTGGACCAGGCCCGCGGCGGTCGTCAGGGCGACGGTGGCCGAGCCCTGGGCGACGCGCAGCGCGGTGGCGATGAGGAAGGCCGCCACGATGACCGGCAGGCCGATCTCCGAGAGGGCGCTGGAGAGCGCGTCGCCGATGCCGCTGGCGCGCAGCACGCCGCCGAACATGCCGCCCGCGCCGGTGATGAGGATGATGGAGCAGACGGGCGCGAGGGCCTTGTCGAGCAGGTCCTCCACCCAGGCGCGGGTGCGGCCGCGGCGCTCGCCGAGCACGTAGCTGGCGACGAACACGGTCACGAGCAGGGCGATCGGGGTCGAGCCGAGCGCGCGGGCCACATTGAACCAGGGCTCTTCGGCGTCGAGCCAGCCGGCCGAGCCGGCGGTGTTGAGGCCGGTGTCGAAGAAGATCATCACCAGCGGCAAGAACAGCAGCAGGATGACGGTGCGGGCCTCGGGCGGGTTCTCGGCGTCCTCGACCTGCGGGCCGCCGGAGAGCACGTCGGGGACGGGCAGCTCGATGCGCTTGCCGACCCACAGGCCGAACAGGTAGCTGGTGACGTACCAGGTGGGGATCGCGACGAGGAGGCCGAGCGCCACGACGAGGCCGACGTCGGCGCCGAGAAGGGTGCTCGCGGCGACGGGCCCGGGGTGCGGCGGCACGTAGATGTGCATGACGGAGAACGCGCCGGCGGCGGGCAGCGCAAATTTGAGGACGCCGCCGCCGAGTCGCCGCGCGACCGCGAAGATGATCGGCAGCATCACGACGAGCCCGGCGTCGAAGAAGATAGGGAACCCGAAGATCAGCGAGGCCACGCCCAGGGCGAGCGGGGCGCGTTGCTCACCGAACTTGTCGATGAGCATGTCGGTCAGCGCTTTCGCGCCGCCGGAGACCTCGACGAGGCGGCCGAGCATCGCACCGAGTCCCACGAGGAGTGCGACGCTGGCGAGTGTGGTCCCGAAGCCGCTGGTGAGGACCGGGATGAGGAACTCGGCGGGGATGCCGGTGGCGAAGGCGGTCAGCGCCGAGACGGTGACCAGGGCCAGGAACGCGTGGACGCGCAGCCAGATGATGAGCACCAGCAGGAGCCCCACGGCTCCGGCGGCTATGCCCAGGAGCGGGGCCGCTCCGAGGGTCTGGGTCCAGTCCATTTCTTCCATGGGGGAAAGCTCCTTTGCTTTTCGGGGGCTCGGTTCGCGCGGTGGGCGCTAATCAAGGTCCGCGCAGACGCGATCGGCGATCTGCTCGGGCGAGGCGGCGACGTCGACGGTGATGCCGTCTTCGTCGTCGTCCAGGGGTTCGAGGGCGGCGAACTGGGAGTCGAGCAGGCTGGGCGGCATGAAGTGGCCGCTGCGGGCGGCCATGCGTTCGCCGATGACCGCCCGGGTGCCGTCGAGGTGGACGAAGCGGACGCTTGCGGTCGCGCCGCGGAGGAGGTCGCGGTAGGAGCGCTTGAGCGCCGAGCAGGTGACCACGGTGCCTTGGCCTGCCGCGTCGTGCTCGCTGATCCAGTCCCGGAGTGCTTGCAGCCAGGGCTCGCGGTCGACGTCGGTGAGCGGGGTCCCCGAACGCATCTTGGCGATGTTCGCCTCGGGATGGAACTCGTCGGCTTCGGCCATCGGCCGATCGAGACGGTCGGCGAGCAGCCGCGCGACAGTGCTCTTTCCCGAGCCCGCAACACCCATGACCACCAGGCAGGTAGTCGCCATGGACCCCTCCTCATCGAAAGGTAATACTTAATCAACGGAAAGGTAACACCATTTCCACCACAGCGCAATCCCGGCCCGGCTAGAATTCCGGCATGGGTGACAGGCATGGCTGACCAGCGCAATCCGACCAGCACGGGACTTCACGACCCGGTGCTGGAAAAGCTCGGCATGGAGATCGCCTCGGGCGAACTCCCCGCCGGCCACGTGCTCACCCTCGACGGCATCCAAGAGCGCTTCGGCGTCTCGCGCACGGTGTCCCGCGAGACGATGCGCATCCTCCAGTCGATGGGCCTGATCCAGTCCCGGCGACGCGTCGGCATCACCGTGCAGCCCATCGATTCCTGGAACGTCTTCGACCCCAAGGTGATCTGGTGGCGGCTCTCCGGGCCCGGCCGCGGCGCGCAACTGCGCACGCTCACCGAACTGCGCATCGCCGTCGAACCCCTCGCCGCCGGCGCCGCGGCCCGCGCGGCCACGAGCGCCCAGCGCGCACGCGTCGTCGAACTGGCCGGCACCCTCCGCCGCCTCGGCGAGGCCGGCGAGCTCACGGAGTTCATGGAACGCGACGTCGAGTTCCACGCGCTCCTCCTGCAGGCCAGCGGGAACGAGATGTTCGGGGCGCTGGCCGACGTGGTGGCGGCGGTCCTGCGCGGGCGCACCCAGCTGGGCCTCATGCCCCACAAGCCGGTGCCCCAGGCCCTCGATCTGCACGAAGCGGTCGGGCGGGCCGTGGCGGCCGGACAATCGGCCGAGGCCGAGACGGCCATGCGGGAACTTCTGGTCGAGGTTCGCACCGCGATGCTCCCGAGCTGACCGATTGCAACGATCCGCACCGCCGCCCGTCGGCGCGGCGGCCTTCTTGGTGCGCACCGCCACACCCAGGTGCTTGCAACTCGCGGTAGTACATCACGCGTCACATATCCAGAAGCGCAACCACACCGCCTACACGGCAAGCGAAAGCGAGCCGACCACATTGTCCCCTTTGGCGATTGCATCGATTCACGGGCGCTCCGGCGGTGCCCGACCGGACCGTATTTGTGCGGCGACACGGCGTTTCTCCTGGTCTGACCAGTGAAGCACGGTCAGTAACCGAATAGCATGTGCCACAACACCACCTCCGGCCCACAAGGCCGCGACACCACCGCAGATCGGACCAGCCATGCCCGAGTTCGCACCAGCGCGATTGCCGCACTACGACGGCCGGGCCTCCGGCCCGCACTCGCTCCTCGCCGATGTCGCCGCCTGGACCGGATCCGAGCCGATGGGCCGGCTCCTCGAACTGTTCGGGGGCGCGCTCCCGGGCACCGGCACCGCCGAAGACCTCGCGTACCTGGAGGCCTTCTCCGCCGCCCACTGGGACTTCCGCGCCGGGCGCGAACGCCACGAGACCGCGGCCCAGCCGCTCGTCCCCGAGCAGGAGCACGCCGTCACCGAGGCGGCGCTCGCCCTGGGCCTCGGGGCCGACGCGCGGCCGCGCCTGCAGCACTACACGCACGTCCTCGTCCTCGGCGGGCTCGTCGCCTCGTGCCTGTTCCGCACGCGCTTCGCCGCCGAGCTGCTGGAGAACGGGATCACGGCCGACCACGTGACGGGCGTCGGCGGCTTCCGGCCCCTGGGCGGCCCGGACCTCGAATCGGCGGCGTCGAGCGGCATCGACTGCGGCCGTTTCGAAGTCGACGCGATCGAGGCGAGTCTCAAGCGCGCCTTCCGCATCGACGGCGAACCCGCGGTCAACGAGGGCGGCGACCCGCATCGCGAACCGGGCCGGGCCTGGAAGGTCGCCACCTACGCCGCCGGGCCGGTCACGGTCCGGGCCGTGGCCGCACCCTCCTCGAAACCCGACCTCCGCCGGGCCGACACGGTCGACACCTGCCGGTTCTGGGCCGACCGCGTGGTGGACCTCGCCCCGGGCGACAGCGTCCTGGTCGTGACCTCGACGCCGTACACGGCCTTCCAGCACTGCGACGCGATCACCCACATGGGACTCCCCTACGGCTGCGCGGTCGACACGGTCGGCGTGGACCCCGCGACACTGCCCGAGCCGCACTTCCGCAAGGAGCACGCCGCCAGCGGCTACCTCCAGGAGGTGCGGTCGGCCATCCGGTCCATGCAGCGCCTCTACGACACGGCGTACGTCGCGGCCCATCAGGCCACGCGGTTGATCGAGCCCGAGGCCGCCTGCCCGTTACCGCCCCCCGAGGGCGCCGCCTGAGGCGCCCTGACCGGGCGGGATCTGCTGCAAGGCGCCGTCCGCCGTCCATCGCTCGACCCGGCGAACTCGACGGCGCATAGCTCCATGTCGATATATATCTATAGATTGCCATGAAAAAGCGGCCGACCCCGAGCGCCAGCAAACGGGGTCGGCCGCATCTTCGCCCTTACGCGAGGAACCTCGTGTAGGCGGGGATGGTGAGGAAGGTCGGGTAGTGCTCACCGAGCGCGCATTCGGTGAAGACCGAGAGCGCGTCGTCGAAGCGGTCGCCTTCGAAGCGGTCGAGACTGGCGAACTCGTCCTTCAGCATCCGCTCGACCCAGCCGCGCGTCACCACTCGGCCGTCGTCGGTCTTGGACTCGGCGTTGATCCACTGCCAGATCTGCGAGCGCGAGATCTCGGCGGTCGCGGCGTCCTCCATGAGGTTGTTGATCGCCGCGGCGCCGTTGCCGCGCAGCCACGACTCGATGTACCGCACCCCGACTTCGAGGTTCTTGCGGATGCCGCCCTCGGTGATCTCACCGGGCGTGGCGGCCACGTTGAGCAGGGCCGCCGCGTCCGGCACGACGTCCTCGCGCTGCTTGTCGATCTGGTTCGGCACGCCGCCGAGCGTCTCGTCGAAGACCGCCATGGCGACCGGCACGAGGTCGGGGTGGGCCACCCAGGAGCCGTCGAAGCCGTCGTCGGCCTCGCGGTTCTTGTCGGCCCGCACCTTCTCCAGGGCGATCGCGTTCGCCTCGGCGTCCCTGCGACTCGGAATGAACGCGGCCATGCCGCCGATGGCGGAGGCGCTGCGCCGGTGGCAGGTGCGCACGAGCAGCTCGGTGTAGGCGCGCATGAACGGCGCGGTCATGGTCACCTGGTCGCGGTCGGGCAGCACGAAGCGCGGTCCCCGCTCGCGGAAGTTCTTGATGACCGAGAAGATGTAGTCCCAGCGGCCGGCGTTGAGGCCGGACGAGTGGTGGCGCAGTTCGTAGAGGATCTCCTCCATCTCGAACGCGGCGGTGATGGTCTCGATGAGGACGGTCGCCCGGATGGTCCCCTGCGGGAGCCCGAGCAGGTCCTGGGCCATGACGAACACGTCGTTCCACAGCCGCGCCTCGAGATGCGACTCGAGTTTCGGCAGGTAGAAGTACGGGCCGCGGCCCAGTTCGATGAGCCGGTGCGCGTTGTGGAAGAGGTACAGCCCGAAGTCCACGAGCGATCCGGCGACCGGGACGCCGTCGACGCGCACGTGCAGTTCGGCGAGGTGCCAGCCGCGCGGGCGGACGATGATCGTCGGCAGGTCCTGGAGCGTCTCGCCGGTGAGGCGGTACTCCTTGCCCTGGTCGCTGGTGAAGTCGATGCGCCGCTCGATGGCGTCGCGCAGGTTCACCTGCGAGTCGACCACGTTGTGCCAGTTGGGGGTCGAGGAGT
This sequence comes from uncultured Actinomycetota bacterium, assembly GCA_963740955.1. Classification (GTDB taxonomy): domain Bacteria; phylum Actinomycetota; class Actinomycetes; order Mycobacteriales; family Micromonosporaceae; genus Glycomyces. Next base: position 79,070 of record CAVUGC010000016.1, on the reverse strand, counting down.
CCTCGAGGTCCGCCATCCAGCATTTCGCGCCCGAGTTGAGGGCGTTGATCGTCATCTTCCGGTCGCAGGGGCCGGTGATCTCGACGCGCCGGTCCTCCAGGCCCGGGGCGAGGGTGGCGACGCTCCAGGAGAAGTCGTCGCGCACCTCGGCGGTCTCGGTCAGGAACCCCGGGTCGCTGCCGTTGCCGATCTTGATGCGGCGTTCCTGGCGCACCTGCAGGAGCTCCTGGCGGCGGGGCGCGAACGCCCGGTGGAGGGCGGCGATGAACGCCAGCGCCTCCGGCGTCAGGATCTCGTCTTCGCGGGCGACGTGGGGCCCGTTGACTGCGATCCCTGAGTCGGCGCGGGTCTGGGATTGGGTGACCACTTGGTTCTCCTCATGTGGCGGGGTGGAGCCTCGCAGTACGGGGCTCCACCGCATCGGACAGGTCGCAGGGCAGCTAGTGGAATTGTCCCGCCTCGGTGGACCCCGCGAGTGCGAGAGTCTCACTTTGGGGGTTGAGGGCGGCGGTCACGCGGTCGAAGTAGCCGGTGCCGACCTCCCGCTGGTGCTTGGTGGCGGTGTACCCGCGCTCCTCGGAGTCGAACTCGCGTTCCTGGAGGTCCACGTAGGCGGTCATGCCTTCGCGGGCGTAGCCGTGGGCGAGGTCGAACATCGAGTGGTTGAGGGCGTGGAAGCCCGCCAGAGTGATGAACTGGAAGGTGAAGCCCATCGAGCCGAGTTCGCGCTGGAATTTGGCGATGGTGTCGTCGTCGAGGTGCCGCTTCCAGTTGAAGGACGGCGAGCAGTTGTAGGCGAGCATCTGCTCGGGGTGCTCGGCCTTGACCGCTTCGGCGAACGTGCGGGCGGCCTCGAGGTCGGGCGTGCCGGTCTCCATCCACAGCAGGTCGGCGTAGGGCGCGTAGGCGTTGGCGCGGGCGATGCAGGATTCGATCCCGCCGCGCACCCGGTGGTAGCCCTCGGGGGTGCGGTCCCCGGTCAGGAACGCCTGGTCGCGTTCGTCGACGTCGGCGGTCAGCAGGGTCGCTGCTTCGGCGTCGGTGCGGGCGATGATGAGCGTGGGCACGCCTTCGACGTCGGCGGCGAGGCGCGCGGCGTTCAGCGTCCGCACGTGCTGAGAGGTCGGAATGAGGACCTTGCCGCCGAGGTGGCCGCACTTCTTCTCGGAGGCGAGCTGGTCCTCCCAGTGGACGGCGGCGGCGCCGGCGCCGATCATGGCCTTCATGAGCTCGAAGGCGTTGAGCGGGCCGCCGAAGCCGGCTTCGGCGTCGGCGACGATGGGCACGAGCCAGTCGTCGACGCTTTGGACGCCTTCGGAGGCCTCGATCTGGTCGGCGCGCATGAGCGCGTTGTTGATGCGGCGCACGACCTGCGGGACCGAGTTCGCGGGATAGAGCGACTGGTCGGGGTAGGTCTGGGCGGCGAGGTTGGCGTCGGCGGCGACCTGCCAGCCGGAGAGGTAGATGGCGTGGAGGCCGGCCTTGACCTGTTCGACGGCCTGGCCGCCGGTCATCGCGCCGAGCGCGTGCGTGTACCCGCCGATGGCGGCGTCCTCGGTGAGCCGGGACCAGAGGCGCTCGGCGCCGCGGCGGGCGAGGGTGTGCTCTTCGGTGACGCGACCGCGAAGGCCGACCACGTCTTGGGCGGTGTAGTCGCGGACGGTGTGGGCCCAGCGCGGATCGGAGGCCCATTCGAGAGCGAGTCGTTCGGCGGCGAGACCGTTGTCGGTGGCGTGGCGATCGCGGTTGTCAGACATCGTCGGCTCCGTGATTCGAGGCCGCATCAGCGGCCGTTACTAGCAGGTAACCACAATCTTTCACGCGTGGCCACGCGTGGTCCGCAGTTTCGAGTGGAAAGAACGACGGTTCTTCGCAATACTGGGGAAATGACGAACCTGCCTGCGAACGGTCCCGGCCGCGCCAAGGCCAACGCCCGCCCCAGCGGCGATGGCAGCGGTAACTCAGGCGTGCAGGAGGTGCCCAAGGACGCGGGGGCCGTTGAGAAGAACGGCGATTCCGCCGATCCGGCCGCCGCGCACCGCCCGTGGGGCGCGGCCGAGGCCGCCGAATTGGCGGCCGACGAGATCACCGTGGACCTCATCAGCCTGGGCAAGCAGATCCGCCACCTGCGCAAGCAGCGCGAAATGAGCCTGGACGACCTGGGCGCGGCCGTCGGATCGGCGGCCTCGCAGCTCTCGCTCATCGAGAACGGGAAGAAGGAGCCGAAGCTGTCGATGCTGCGCGCCTTGGCGCGCGCGCTCGGCGTCTCCTCGGACGAACTGCTCGGGGCCGAGCCGCCGAACCGGCGCGTCGCCCTGGAGATCGCGCTCGAACGCGCCCAGCGCAGCGCCCAGTACCAGGCGCTGGGGCTGCCGAGCGTGAAGCCCTCCGGGCGCATCCCCACCGAGATCCTCGAAGCGCTCGTGGGCCTGCACCGCGAGGTCGACCGCCAGGTCAACCTCCACACGGCCACACCGGAAGAGGCCCGGCGGGCGAACACGGAACTGCGCAAGCGCATGCGGGACAAGGACAACTACTTCGGCGACATCGAGGCGGAGGCGCGCCGGCTTCTGGGCAACGTGGACTACTCCGGCGGCCCGCTCTCGCAGCACCAGATCGCCGACCTGGCCGCGCACCTGCGGTTCACGCTGCACCACGTGGACGACCTGCCGCACTCCACGCGCTCGGTCACCGACCTCAAGCACCGCCGGATCTACCTGACCCAGGTGGGCACCGGATCGCACGACCCGCGGACGGTGCTGCTGCAGGCGCTCGCGAGCCACGTGCTGCAGCACCAGGTGCCGCGCACGTACCTGGAGTTCCTCGGGCAGCGGGTGTCGACGAACTACCTGGCGGCGGCGCTGCTCATCCCGGAGTCGAGCGCGGTGGCGTTCCTGCGGCAGTCCATGACCGGCAAGGAGATCGCGGTGGAGGACCTGCGCGACAACTTCGCGGTGTCCTATGAGGCCGCCGCGCACCGGTTCACGAACCTGGCCACGCACCATCTGGGGATCCGCACGCACTTCCAGAAGGTCCACAAGTCCGGGATCATCTTCAAGGCGTACGAGAACGACGACGTGGCCTTCCCGGCCGACCCCACGGGCGCGATCGAGGGGCAGCCGATCTGCCGCTACTGGACGAGCCGGCAGGTGTTCGACATCCCCGACAAGTTCAACGCGTTCAACCAGTACACGGACACCGCGACGGGCACCTACTGGTGTACGGCGAGGACCGAGCGGAGCGCCGACGGCCTGTTCTCGCTGAGCATCGGCGTCCCGTACGAGTCGGCGAAGTGGTTCCGCGGCAAGGAGACCAAGGCGCGAACGGTCTCGCGCTGCCCCGACCCCGACTGCTGCCGCAACCCGCCGCGGTCCCTCGCGGAGACCTGGGCGGGCCGAGTCTGGCCGACCGCCCGCGCGGCCAGCTCCCAACTCGCGGCCATGCCCATCGGCTCCTTCCCCGGCGTCGACGAGACCGAGGTCTACCAGTTCCTGGAACGCCACTCGAAGCGCTGACGCCCAGCGCCACCCGCCTTATGCGAAGGGCTCGGCCGCGTCGATGACGGTGTCGGCGCGGGCGTCCGGTCGTTCGCGCTCGGCCATGCTATGGAGCGGCCATCTGCCCGCCCGGCCGCATTCCGCGCAGCGCCCGGCGTGCCGGACATCCCGTCCAGACATTGACATTTGTCGATGATTGCGGTTACCGTGAAGTTCCGGGCGCTGGCAAGCGCCTTCCCAGAATCTCGTACCGGCACTATCGAGAGAGCGACCCTCACATGACCATCGCACCTCCCCGTCCCAGGCGCTGGGCGCGCCGGGCGGTCCTCGCGCTCGCGGCGCTCACCGCCGCGGCGGCGGCCACCGCCGCCACCTTCGCGTGGACCCAGTCCGCCTCCGCCCAGGCCACCACGATCACCGTGGCCACCAACGGCAACGACGCGAATCCCGGCACCGTCGCGTCGCCGCTCAAGACCATCCAGGCCGCCGTCAACAAGGCCACGGCAGGCACCGTCATCGAGATCCGCGGCGGCACCTACGCCCCCGGCACGAACATCCAGGTCAACTCCAACGGCACCGCCGCCGCCCCGATCACCATGCGCGCCTATGGCACTGAGAAAGTGATCATCGACGGCGAGAACATGCCGTACACCCCCGGCGCCGTCGACTCCTCGATCCCCCGCGCCGACCGCGGCGCCCTCCACGTGGAGGGCGACTACTGGCGCTTCGAGCGCCTCGAGATCATCCACGGCCCTTACGCGATCTTCGCGCTCGACAGCAACAACAACGTCTACGACCGGCTCATCACCCGCGACAACTACGAGTCCGGCCTCCACATCCAGGGCGCCTCCGCGAACAACCGGATCGTCAACCTCGACGCCTACGGCAACCGCGACCCCCGCAAGAACGGCGAGAGCGCCGACGGCCTCGCCATCAAGGAGGGCTCGGGCACCGGCAACACCGTCATCGGCGCGCGCCTGTGGAACAACGCCGACGACGGCTTCGACGCCTGGGAGTTCCTCTCCCCCATCCGCATCGAGGACACCGTCGCCTACGGCAACGGCTACAACTACTGGAACCTCCCGAACTACTCCGGTGACGGCAACGGCTTCAAGATGGGCGGCGGCGACCCCGATCCCGCCGCGAACCACGTCGTCGTGAACTCGATGTCCTGGAAGAACTCCGCGCACGGCTTCACCGACAACGGCAACCCCGGATCGCTCCAGATCAGCCGCTCCACCGCCTGGAAGAACGGCAAGACCGGCTTCGACTTCGACTCCTCGACTTCAAGGCTCACGGCGAACCTCGCGGTCAATAACGCAACTCCGGTCGCGCTCGGATCCTCCACGGGCTCGGGCAACTCGTGGGACATCAAGTCGAGCTGGGTCGACGCCGACCTCGCCGGCACCAGCGAGTCGGTGATCACCGGCGCCAGGGCCTCGGACGGCTCGATCGCCTCCACGAACTTCCTGGTCCCGAAGAACTACGCGAACCTCGGCGCCACGTTCGTCTAGGTCGTCGGCCGGTGCCGGGGCGGCGACGCCACGGCACCGGCCGACACCACACGCCCCACGCACCACCGAGTCGGACTCGACCGAATGCGACCATGTCGCACATGCAACCGACGTTCGTTCTCATCCACGGCTCCAACGCCAACTCCTTCACCTGGGCCCCGCTCCAGCGCGAGCTCGCCCTCCTCGGCCACCGCTCGCTCGCGGTCGACCTGCCGGGCCACGGCTTCGACGCGACCCACCCGGAGGCCTTCCAGACCCAGGACGCGGCCGCCCTGGCCGCGGCAGAGGGGAACCTCAAGGGCGTCGGCATGCGGGCGAACATCGACCATGTGGCCGCGATCCTCAAGCGCGCCAAGGAGCACGGCCCGGTCATCGCGGTGGCCCACAGCCGCGGCGGGGCCACCCTCACCGCGGTCGCCAACGCGCATCCCGAGCTCATCGACCGCGTCGTGTACGCGTCGGCATGGTGCTGCGTCGACCAGACCCCGGGCGAGTACATGCAGGGGCCGGAGTACGCCACGAGCGTGCTCGACCAGGTCGTGGGCGTCGCGGCCGCCGATCCCTCGAAGCTCGGCGTGATCCGCATGAACTGGCGCACTGGCGACCCGGTGCTCCTTGCGGCGCTGAAGGAGTCGATGCTCGCCGACGGCACGGGCGACGAGTTCCGGGTCTTCCTGAGCACCCTCACCCCCGACGAGAGCCTGGACGCCGGCGGCCCGGACAACCGCGCCAACGCCGAGACCTGGGGCCGGATCCCGCGGAGCTTCATCCGGCTCACGCAGGACCGGTCGATTCCCGTTGCGCTGCAAGACCGCTTCATCACGGAGGCGGACACGCTGACGCCGGACAACCCGTTCGACGTGCACACCATCGAGACCAGCCATGTGGGCTTCCTCGTCCGACCGGAACGCGCCGCAGCGATCCTCGCCGGAATGGCCTAGCGCCTGCGCGGCGCGGTGGCAGACCGCGTGCCAACTTCGAGCCGGTTCGGCTCCGCAACGCAGCCGAACCGACTTTAAGTCTCTATTGGACATTGTCGTCCCTGCTCAGGACGCATCGCGTACCCACCCGGACCGGCGCTTGGCGATCCGGAACCGCAGCCGAACATCGACGCCGCCATGGCGCGCTTCGACGAGGCCCATCAGGTCTTCGAGAAACTGGCCGCGAGCTGATACGCAGCCGCGACGGCCGGGAGTCCTACAACTCCCGGCCCGTCAGCGCGGCCGGCTCCCGTGCTCGGTTCAGACGAGCACGCCGCCCACGACCGACTCGACCGCTCCGCGGACGGCCGCTTCCGTCGGCGCGGTCCCGGTCCGGTCGGCGAAGAGCAGGTGCGCGGCCCCGACGAGCATCGGCGCCAGCGCCTGCGGTTCGGCGCCGGGTGCGAGGCGTCCCAGGTCGCGTTCGGCCGCAAGGTAATCGCCGATCATCACCACCGCGTCGGTGAGCACCGGGACCCCGGCGGGCCAGGTTTCGCGCAGTCGCGCGCGCAGGCCGTCGCGGAAGGTCACGAGCGCCACGATGGCGACGGCAACCGATCCGAACACGGCCGTCAGCGTGGTCGCGAGGTTGTCGGTGACGGTGCCGGTCCCGGCGGACTCGCGCAGGGCGGCGGCACGTTCGTCCATGCGGTGGGCCCGGTCGAGCACGAAGTCGGCGAGGAAGCCGTCGAAGTCCTCGAAGTGGCGGTGCAGCACGCCTTTGGCGATCCCGGCCTCGTCGGTGACGGCGCGGCTGGTCAGCGCGCTCGGCCCGTCTCGCAGCAGGAGTCGGTCGGCGGCGTCGAACAGTCGCTCGCGGACGTCGCCGATGGGCACTCCGGTCGGCATGGGTTCCCCGTTCTGATTGCAGCACTGAAGGACTTGACGAGTGGGCAAGTGCCCATTTAAAGTGGGCACATGGTCATTATACCGCCGCCCGACGGCGACCCGAGTAAGTCGCACCTCCTCCGCGAGACCGCCGGCTCCTTCGGTGCGCGGGCCGAGCAGTACGACCGCGCTCGCCCCGGCTATCCCGAGGCGATGGTCGCGGCGATCATCGCCGCCAGCCCCGGGCCGAACGTTCTCGACGTCGGCATCGGCACCGGCATCGCCGCCCGCGAGTTCGCCGCGCGCGGCTGCACCGTGCTCGGCGTCGACGTCGACGACCGCATGGCCGAGGTCGCCCGCCGCCACGGCCTCGAAGTCGAGATCTCGCGCTTCGAGGACTGGGACCCCAAGGGCCGCACCTTCGACGCGATCGTCTCAGCCCAGACCTGGCACTGGATCGACCCGCACGCCGGGGCGGCCAAAGCCGCCGAGGCCCTCGGCCCCGATGGCCGACTCGCCTTGTGCTGGAACGTCTTCCAGCCCCCGCCCGCGATCCTGGCACTCTTCGCGGAACTCCCGCGCGGCGCGCTCCCCCAGCCCGTGCCGCACGTCGAGGCCCGGCCGATGGCGGAGGCCCACGCCGAGCTCGCCGCCAAGGTCGAGTCCGGCATCCGCGACTCGCGCGCCTTCAGCGAACCCGAGCGCTGGGAGTACGCGTGGGAGCGGACCTACACCACCGCCGAGCTCCTCGACCAGCTCCCGACCTCCGGCGGCTTCAACCGCCTCAGCCCCGACCAGGTGGAACACCTCCTCGCCAAGGCGGCCAAGGCCATCGACGCCCTCGGAGGCACCATCACCGTGCAGTACACGACGATGGTGGTCACCGCTCGGCGTCATAGCGGGCGCGACGGCGCCTGATCTCGGTCCGATTGCCCACGGCCCAGTCGCTGAGCCCGCTCAACATCGCGACCGGCCCCGCATGGGTGCCCGACGCCTGCCGCCTGCCCACCGAGGACCACTGTCGCTCTCCGCGCCCGGCACCTGGCCCTGAACAGCCGGGATTGCTAGGGTCCCTTCCGTGGACGTAGCCCGCTCGATCATGCTCTTCATCCTCGCCGCGCTCGCCGAGATCGGCGGCGCCTGGCTCGTCTGGCAGGGCGTGCGCGAGCACCGCGGCATCCTGTGGGTCGCCGCGGGCATCATGGCCCTGGGCGCCTACGGGTTCGTCGCGACCTTCCAACCCGACGCGAACTTCGGCCGCGTCCTGGCGGCCTACGGCGGCATCTTCGTCGCCGGGTCCCTGGCCTGGGGCATGGTCGTCGACGGATTCCGCCCCGACCGCTGGGATGTGACCGGCGCGGCCATCTGCCTCATCGGCGTCGCGGTCATCATGTACGCCCCGAGAACCTGAACGCCCGCAAGGCAACCGCTCCCGGCGCGACAAAACGATTGACCGCCGCGCCGGGCCGCGGCTACCGTCGGCCGATGCCGACTCCCCCGCCCCGAGACGTGCTCGAAGCCTTCGGCGCCCGCACCGAGCCGCAGCTGCTCGACGGCGGACGCGGCCAGACCTGGCGAGCCGGCGACATCGTGCTCAAACCGGTCGACCTCCCCGTCGAATCACGCTGGCGCGCAACGGTCCTCGACCAACTCCCGGAAAGCGACGCCTTCCGCGTCCCCCGCCCGATCAAGGCCGCCTCCGGCGATTGGCTCGTCCAAGGCTGGGAGGCCTGCCGCCGCGTCGCCGGACGCACCGACCCGACGCGCTGGCGCGAGGCGATCGCCACCGGCACCGCCTTCCACCAGGCGATCGCCGAACTCCCCCGGCCCGCGTTCCTCGACGACCGGGACGACTGGTGGAGCCGCGCCGACCGCGCCTCATGGGACGCCGCGCCCATGGACGACCCGCTCCTCAAGCAGCTGGCCGAGTGCCGCGTCCCGGTCAAGGCCGACAACCAAGTGGTGCACGGGGACCTGCTCGGCAACGTGATGTACGCGCCCGGCCTGGCTCCCGCGGTCATCGACTGGCCGCCGTACTGGCGGCCGGTCGCCTGGTCCGCGGCGGTCGCCGCCGTCGACGCCATGTGCTGGAACGAAGCGCCGATCGACGCGTTCGTCTCGCACCCCGAGGAGGAGGCGAGCCTCGACCGCTTCGAATCGTGGACGCAGATGCTGATCCGCGCCCTCCTCTTCCGGATGATCACCGACCTCGAGGCCACCCGCGCCGCCGACCGCCACTGGGACCCGCACCCGGCCTACCAGCCGGTCGCGGCGGCACTCATCCGCCGCGCCGGCTCCGGCAGGTGACATCAATGCCGTTGCACCGCTGACCATCTGGTACCGCCCCTCTTCGAGCAGGCGAGCCATGCCAGGATGGCCCGCATGTCTCCTGACCACGAGAATCCCTCCGGGCTCGCCGAACAGACGCCGACCGCAGACTACGACGGCTTCGCCGAGGCGTACGCCGCCGAGACCGAATCCAGCCTCCTCAACGGCTACTACGCGCGGCCCGCCATCCTGGATCTGGCCGGGAACGTGGCCGGGCGGCGGATCCTCGACGTCGGTTGCGGTGCCGGGCCCCTCTTTGCGGCGCTCCGCGACCGCGGCGCCATCGTCACCGGCGTCGACCCCAGCGTCAAGATGCTCGAGCTGGCCAGGCGGCGGCTCGGCGAGGGCGCGGCGCTGCAGCAGGCGGACCTCAACGATCCCCTGCCGTTCCCCGACGACGCGTTCGACGATGCCATCGCGTGCCTGGTCCTGCACTACCTGGAAGACTGGACGGCACCGCTCGCCGAGCTGCGGCGCGTACTGGCACCAGGCGGCCGCCTCCTCGTGGCCGTCAACCACCCCTTCGTCTACAAGTACACCAACCCCGAGGGCGGCAGCTACTTCTCGACCCACGAGTACGGCTTGGAGTGCACCTTCAGCGGTCAGAGCGTCCTACTGTCACAATGGCACCGGCCACTGCACGCGATCACCGACGCCTTCACCGAGGCCGGATTCCGAATCTCGGTCGTCAGCGAGCCTCCTCCGGCGCCTGGCGCCCACGAACGGTTCCCCGACCAGGTCAAGACAGCCGACTCGGCGTTCCTGTGCTTCCTGTTCTTCGTCCTGGAGGCCGACGCCTAGGCTGTCGTGATGATCGTCTGGCTCGCCTCCTTCCCCCGCTCGGGCAACACCTTCTTTCGCATTGCGCTGCACCGGCTCTACCAGGTTCCGACCTATGTGGTCTATGACGTCGACGGCGTGGCCGAGCAGATCGGCACCGACCTCATGGACGCCCGAGACCGGCCGGGGACCCTCGACGAGATGCGGGCCTCGCCCGAAGTCCACTTCGTCAAGACCCACCGGCAGCGCGACGACCCGTCGGTCGCCGAAGCGGACCGGGCCATCTGCCTGGTGCGCGACGGCCGCGACTGTGTGGTCTCCTGGGCCCGCCTGTGGACCGCGCAGTTCACCGGCGAAAGCGACTATCCGGCCCGCTTCGCGGCAGAGGCCCGCGCGATCATCACCCGCCGCACCGGCGGCACGGCCTCCTGGGGGCAGAACGTGCTCTCCTGGCAGCGAACGGCTGCGCCGCAACCGTTCTGGGTGCGATTCGAAGACCTCATCGCCGACCCGCGGCAGACCGTCGAGACCGCCGTCAACGCGACCGCCCCCGGCCTGCAAGCAGCCGAGAGCGGTCAGATCCCCAGCTTCGACGACCTCCGCGACCGCGACCCCGGCTTCTTCCGCGCGGGAACGACCGGAACGCATCGGACCGAGCTCCCGCCCGACCTGCACGACCTGTTCTGGCAGCAGCCGGAAAGCGCCGACGCCATGCAGCTCATGGGATATCGGAGGTAGGCGGCGGCCTACTCGGCGGCGAGCTCGGGATAGAGCACGATCGGGTCGGCGCTCAGGGCGGCCTTGATCTTGACCGCGTCCTGATCCGCGAGCACCTCCAGCGCACCGGCTTCGATCCCGTCGAGCCCGGCCTTGGCGATGTCGGCCGGGTCGCTCTTCGGCACGTCCATGTCGGCGAGCATGTCCGTGTCGACGCCGGCCACGTGCAGGCCGGTCACCAGCGTGCCCTGCGCCGCCAGCTCCAGGCGGACCCCGTTGGTGAGACTCCAGGCGGCGGCCTTCGAAGCGGCGTACGCGTTCGCCATGCCTCCCGGTGAGAGCCAGGACAACACGGACAGGATGTTGAGGATCGCCCCGCCGCCGCCCGCGGCCAGGATCGGCGCGTAGGCGCGGACCATGTTGAGCGGACCGTAGAAATTGGTCTCCATCTCCTGCCGGATCCCGGCGTCCTGACCGGCGACCAGGTTCTCGCGCGTCGAGACGCCCGCGTTGTTGATGAGCAGCGTGACATCGGATGCGGCCTTCGCAACGGCCGCAACCGAAACCGGGTCGGTGATGTCGAGCCGGATCGGCTCCGCCCCGGGCAGGTCGATGGACTCGGGATTGCGCGCCGCGGCGTAGACCTTGACCGCGCCGCGCTCCAGCAGCTGCTCGGCGAAATGGCGGCCCATGCCGCGGTTCGCGCCGGTCACGAGGGCGATCGATCCGTGAATCTTCATGTGGGACTCCAGGTTTCCAGTGTTGGCCGAAACGGCGGTTCGCGGCCTACGCTAAAACCTGACGTTGACGTCAGAGGCAAAGAGTTGTGGCGGACGCCATAGAGGACAGCAGGAGGAGCGCGGATGCGGATCGGGGAACTGGCCGAGGTGACGGGCGCGAGCGTGCGCGCACTGCGCTACTACGAGGAGCAGGGCCTCCTCGAATCCGACCGCAGCGCCCGCGGCCAGCGCCTCTACGGGCCGCGCGCGGTGGACCGCGTCCATTGGATCCGGAACCTGTACGCGGCGGGCATGCCGAGCACCACGATCGCGAAACTGCGACCGTGCAATGACCGGGGCGAGGTCACCGAGGTGGAAGAGGCGATCGTGGCGGCCGAGCGCGCGAAGATCGAGACGAAGATCCAGGAACTGATCGCGGTCCGGGATCGCTTGGACGCCATGATGAGTGGGGACGGCGACGAGAACTGCACCGTGCGCCGATGACCGAGATGCCGCCCGGAGCGGTGCCGCTCGTCGGCGGACGCATGGCCGCCGGGGTCGTCCGGCTCGGCGACACGGTGCGCAGGCCCGTGTCCGGCTCATCCGATTTCATGGCGGCGCTGCTGGAGTTGTTCGAGCAGCGCGGCTTCGGCGGTGCGCCCAAGTATCTCGGGCGAGCCGACGGGGTCGACCTCTTGTCGTTCATCCCCGGGGACGTTCCCGCGCGCTTCCGGCCGTGGTCGGACGCTCAGGTCTCGGCTGCCGCCGCGCTGCTGCGCGAGATGCACGATGCGACTCGCGGCAGCGACCTGGCCGGACGGTTCGACGTCGTGTGCCATCACGACCCCGGACCGAACAACGTGGTCTTCCAGGACGACATGCCGACGGCGTTCATCGATTTCGCCGAGGCCGCGCCCGGCGGCCGATTGGAAGACGTGGCCTATATGGCCTGGACCTGGTCGATCGCATCGAAACAGGCGGTGCCACTGCAAGATCAGGCTCGCCAGGTGCGGCTCATCGCCGACACGTACGGCCTGGAGGCGCCCGAGCGGCACGCCTTGGTCGACTGCATCCTCGAACGCCAGTCCCGGAACGTGCGGTTCTGGGCCGAGTTCCTGGCCCGGCCGGCCACTGTCCCCACTTCCCCGGAGGTGCTCGCCGAACGGATCGCTTGGAGCAGGCGCGAGCACGCCTTCGTCTTCGCCAACCGCGAGATCTTCGACCGAGCGTTGGCCGCTCGGGCTTTACGCTTCGGACTGCCGGGGCCGGTACAGGCCGACCAGGACTCCGTGTCGTGACCCGCTCTCGTCGTCGGGCAGTTCGTGGACGATCTCCTCCAAGGTGCGACGCAACCGCTCGGCCTGCTCTTGGGTCAACCGGAGGTTGCGCACCAGCAGCAGCGGGTCGGATTCGTCGGTGAGGATCTCATCGGCCACGGCCGCGAGCGCCGTCTTGGTGGTCTCGCCGGTGTCGTACCTCAGGCGCTTCGCGGTCCGCTTGAAATACTGCTCGGTTCCGCCTCTGACCTGCCGGGTGTGGTCGAGGTGCACCAGACCGGCCTCGCGCAGGATCTTCAGGTGGTGGCCGGCGCTGCCTTTGCTGATCTCCAGGTCCGCGGCGAGCCGACTCAAGGTGGCGGCCTCCAGCCCGAGCGCGAACAGCATTCGGTGCCGCACCGGGTGTCCCAGCGCGCGGTACTGCTGCGGCGTGGCGATCGTCGTTTCGCCGTCGGGTGAGGTGTCGTCGGGTGAGGTCATGAATTAAGTGTCCAAAAAACTGGACACTTTGTCAAACCAGTGGTTCACTTCTTGCACTACCCCACTCCCCCTTGGAGGACCCGATGCCGCCGACCGCGACCACCGTCATTCCACATGTCACCAGACTGCTCCACGAGCACTACGTGTTCCCCGAGGTCGCCGCCGAACTCGGCGCCCTCCTCACCGCGGGCCTGGCCGAGGGCAGGTACGCGAACACCGATCAAGCCGGCCTGGCCGAACTGGTCACCACCGATCTCCAGTCGGTGAACGGCGACCTGCACCTGCGGCTGAAGTACAGCGCGACCGAGTTGAGCGACACGCACGACGACGAGGAGACCCAGCTCCGCCAGATGGCCGAATGGAGCAAGCTGACCTGCGGTGGCGTGTCGCACGCGCAGCGGCTGCCCGGCAACGTGGGACTCCTCAAGATCGTCCCGCTCCTGTTTCCTCCGGCGGTCGCCGGGGAGAAGGTCATCGCCGCGATGAATCTGCTCGCCGCCACGGACGCCCTCATCCTCGACCTGCGCGACTGCCTGGGCGGCGATCCGACGATGGTGGCCCTGGTCTACAGCTTTCTCACCGATCATGAGCCGGTGCAGCTCTCGGGCATGGCCAAGCGCGATCCCGCCGATCTCACGCAACTGTGGACCTCGCACGTTCCCGGCGCCAAGTTCGGCGGGAGCAAACCCGTCTGGGTGTTGACCAGCGAAACGACGTTCTCCGGCGGCGAGGCACTGAGCTTCGACCTCCAGGAGAACGGCCGGGCGGTGGTGGTCGGCGAGCGCACCAGGGGTGGCGCGCATCCGCGCGACGGGTATCGCGTGGACTCGCATTTGGAGGTCACCATTCCGATCGCCCGCTCGGTCAGCCCGATCTCGGGCGGCAACTGGGAAGGCGTCGGCGTCACACCGGACGTACCGACCACAGCCGCCGAAGCATTGCCCGAGGCCAACCGCCAGGCGCTCAAAGCCGTTCTGGCCCTTGGAAACGAGGGCTTTCGACAGCAGGTCGCGGATGAGGCGACCCAAGCACTCAGGGACCTCGCCGACTGAGCATCCGTCGGGCCGGGAGCTTTTCAACTCTCGGCCCGGTGAGCAGCGTGAGCGCTGGGGTGGCGGGAGAAAGTGACTCTTGAGAGGGGGCGGTGAGGCCGGTGGTGAGGCGGGGCTGCCCCGGGTGCGAGGCCGTGAACACGGCCGAGGTTGGGTTGGGCTTCAACCCAGCAGCGACGAAGAGGCGGGGATTTGAGGGGCCTTGGAGAATCCGGACACTGCATCGTTGAATCTGTCTTACGTGTCCTGGGCGGTTACCGGGCGAGCTCGAATGCTTCCCGGACTTCGATCGGTGGGCGGTAGCCGTTGGCCGAATGCAGGCGTCTTCGGTTGTACCACAACTCGATCCAGGCCATAATATCCTGCTTGAGCTGGGCTCTCGTAGCATAAGAGACCCGTGACACCAGCTCGTTCTTCAAGACTCCGAAGAAGCTCTCGGCCATCGCGTTGTCCCAGCACACTCCGGTCCTGCCCACGGACCTGCGCAGGTCATGCCGGTGGCAGTAGTCGGCGAAAGACCCGGACATGTAGTTCGAGCCCCTATCGGAGTGGAACACCGCGCCCGGTGAGAAGCGGCCGTCGCGGCGGGCCATCTCCATCGCCTCGACCAGCAGCTCGGTCCGGAAGTGCTCGCCGAGCGCGTACCCGACCACTTCCTTGGTGCAGCAGTCCAGCACCGTGGCCAGGTAGGACCAGCCCTCATCGGTCCAGATGTAAGTGACGTCCCCGACGAACTTCATGCCCGGAGCCGACGCGGTGAAGTCGCGTTCGACCAGGTCGGGCAGGTCCCGGTCGATACCGTCGGTCAGGTTGCGGCGCTTCGCCTTCGGCTGGCACGGGACCAGGCCGGCCTCCCGCATGAGGAACCTGACCAGCTCCAGGCTCGCCTCGATGCCGTTGCGGGCCAATTGGGCGCGGACGCGCCGGTATCCGTAGGTGGCGTCGGAGACCTCGAAGATGTCGGTGATCTGCGCGGTCAACGCCTGGCGGCGCCGGGCTGTCGCCGACTCGGGCCGAGTGCGCCATTCGTAGTAGCCCGAGGTCGAGACGGTGAGTATGCGGCACATGAAGGTCACGGGGAAGGCGTACTTCGCTGCAGGAGCCGATCGCATGAGCTCGATGAACTCATACCGGGAGGCTACTGTGGATCCTTCGCGAAGTACGCCGCCGCTTTTTTCAGGAACGCGACTTCCATCTCCAGCTCACGGATGCGTTGCTCCTGCTCACGGGCCTTCTTCTGGCCGTCGTCGTCCGCCGGGGCGGGCGCGGGCGGCTCGATGCCGCGCTCTTTGCGGGCCTTGCCGACCCAGTTGTGCAGGGTGTATGCGGATATGTCGAGATCGCGGGCGGTCGAGGCGACGGTCTTGCCCTGGTCGAGGACCATCGCGACGGCCATCTGCTTGAACTCGGGTTTATAGCTCCGGGGAGCGGGCTTCGTCATAAGAAACGGAACATCCTTCCTACCAGCCAGTTTAAGGCTGTCAGTCCGGAATCCCTAGAGCACCTCAGTACTGAGTACTGCTGACTGCTCAGTCAGTGGGCGTTCCCGGTGTGTCCTTCCTGCGTGTGTGTTGGTTGGGTGTGTGTGCCTCGTTCGGGGCACTGCCTCCGGTTGGGGTGATCCCTTCCGGGCGATCTCCCGCTCCACGGTTCCGAGTCCGTCCTTCTGGCTTTCTCGGCCTGGGAGCGAGTCCCGATAGCACGTGGGGCATACCATGCAAGCCCCGGGCTGAGCCCCCCTGACCCGAGAGCGGGCCTGGTGGTCTCGGATCCTGCCAGCGGGGCGAGTCGGCCAGAGGCTTGGCTTAGTCTGCTTACACCTACTCGACTCCTGTACGGAATCCATATCCCTGTGCGTACAACAATTATCCCCCACCCCAGGGGCACCCGCATCACCCACAAGACGAGAAACCTCTCACGTTCGGCCCCGAACCGCCTGCACCCCAACCGAAACCGGGCCGGAAAGCCGCCAGCGCGCCCCCGCCCAACCGCTCACCTCTTCGTCGCTGCCCGCTTGAACCCCAACCGAAACCGGCCCGCCGCCCGCCAGCGCGCCCCAGCGACTCCCACCCCTCCGTCGCCGCCCGCCCGAACCCCAACCAAACCCCGGCCCGGCCCCGGCGAACCACCCCTCCCCACAACTCGTCCGGTTCCGCGGTCATCTGGAAGGATCCGGTGTCAGAACTGCGTTGCTGCCCGTGGGTTTAGGTGAGCCTGAACCGGGCGGCAAGATCGTCGGCGATTGCTTCGGGCGGTGCTGAACCGTCTATGTCGATCACCGGCAGTCCGCGATCGGTGGCTTCTGCGCGAATCTCCTGGTCCCAGTAGCGGTCACGGGCCAGCCGGATCTCCAGTGCCTTCCGAGGGTCACCGGTTCCCCAATTGGCCCTGGCACGCTCGGGATCGGCATAGCGCGCGGCGAGCCCTCGGCGGCGGAACTGCTCGGTCGGCAGTAGGAACACACATTGTTCCGGCCACGCAAGCAACGGTGCGACCTCTGCCGGCCGAGTGCGGAAGTCATCGGCGAGCACCGTCCCCGACCCGGCCATGGCGCGCAGATCCTCGAGAACGAACGGGAACGTCTCGCCGTGGCGGCTGGGCATCGACTCGAATATTTCCTCGGCGGTGCGCCCGGTCCACCGCTCCGCAGCCGACATGCGCAGCAGGGCCGCCATGCGCGGTTGGTGGTGCTCGTCGATTCGCCGGACGTAGTTCGACTCGGCGGCGTCACCGTCGAAGACCGTGAGCCGATACCGCTCGGCGAGAAGGCGGGTCACGGTGCTCTTTCCCGCGCCGGTACCGCCGCTGATCCAGCGGACATGGGAGAAGTCGGAGGGGTCGGCCATGGCCTCACGATAGCTTTCAATCGATGCGGACGCGCCGACTGAACAGGTACGTCAGAGGCGAATCATGGTGAACAACATGGTCCCGTGGACCGCATCCACTTCCGTTCGCTCGGTCTCGGTGAACCCGAGTTTCGCCAGGACACGGCGGGAAGCGGTGTTCCAATCCCAGACCGTGGCCCAGAGACGTTGGTGACCGGCCGCTCTCGCCCAGTCCATGACGGCCAGCGATGCCTCGGTCGCGTATCCCTGGCCCCAGACTCGGCGCAGCAGCTCAAAGGCCAGTTCGGATTCCCCTTCCGCTCCTCGTCCACTGTCGACCAGCCCGCAATACCCGATGACGTCACCGGCGTCCTTCCGCTCGATCGCCAGAAGCGAAGACGGGCGGTCGCGGATATAGTTCTCCAGCTCCGCGATCGTCGGGTGCCCCTCCGCGTCGATCCGACGGTGCGGCGGAACTCGCGGATCCCGTTCGGTCCACAGCTCGCGCATGACGTCCGCCTCCTCTACCCGCCAGGGCCGGAGCAGCAGACGATCCGTTTCGAGTACCGCTTCCCGGCCCTCACCCATTTCGACTCCCATGACGGTCACCCTCTCACGCACGTAAGTGCTCTCCCAGCGCCGCACGCCTCGTAGTTCGCGATACCGCTGGTCACACTGGAAACGACTTCATGTCTGGTATCCGACAGCGAGTTGCATCGCCGGTTGCTGGAGCGAAATACTGTTTCGATCGCCTGACGCGACCGGAGTTCGACGCTCGACAGGTCCGTCCGCGATCCGGCGATTCAACCCCGAGAGCCACACATTCTGCGCCCGCCGTGTTGCCTTTCCATGACCCCGGAGATACCCGAATGGAACTTGAACAACTTGCGGAAGATGCCGCTGCCCTGCTGATGTCCAACGCCTCCACCGACCTGTGGACGGCGCTGAAGGGGCAGATGTCGCACTTGCTGAGCCGCTCGCAGCCGCAACGGCTCACACGGATCGAACAGCAGCTCGACAACCTTCGCCAGGAGATCAACACTGCAAGCGCGGATGCCGCCGGCAAGACGGAGACCGGACGCCGTGGCGCCCTGTGGCAGGGACGCATTCTCACCGTTCTCGAAGAACACCCCGAAGCAGCGGTCGAACTCGCCGAGATCATCGCGTCGACTCAGGCTCATAGCACGCAGCCTGGTGTTGAGGTGCGGATCGGCGATGTCCGCGCAGACGGTAACGCACACCAGTTCCTCGTCGGCGAGGGAAGCATGACCATCCAAACGCCGCCCGCACCTCCGCAGGTCCCAGTTCCCCGCCAACTGCCCATGGATGTCACCGCTTTCACCGGCCGCACGCTCGAACTTCGGGAACTCGACCGCATGCTCGACCACCGCACCAGCAGGTCGGGTTTCGCCAACGCGGTCATCAGCGGACCGGCAGGCGTGGGCAAGACAGGTCTGGCTATCCATTGGGCGCACAGGGTTCGCGACCGTTTCACCGACGGCGATCTCTACATCGATTTGCACGGGTACAGCCCGGACCGGCCCCTCGAACCCATGGATGCGCTCGCTCAGCTCCTAGGCAGCTTCGGTTTGTCGGACCTCGACCTCCCTCAGCGCCTGTCGGACCGCGCGGCCCGCTACCGCAGCCTTCTGTACGGCCGACGAATGCTCATCGTGCTGGACAACGCCTCCTCGAATGAGCAGATCCGCGAACTGCTGCCGGGCTCGGCCACCTGCGCGGTGATCATCACCAGCCGCGACCGGCTCGACAGCTTCACCACTCGCCACGGCGGCACCAGCCTGTCCCTCGACGTGCTCGAACGAGACGACGCCGTCGATCTGATCGGCGAACTGGTCGGCGACCGGGTGGCAACCGAGCCGGAGGCGGCCCGCGCCATCGCGGCCGCCTGCGGGAACCACACTCTGGCACTGAGGATCGCCGCCACCAACGCCACCACCCGGCCCGACACCACACTGCAGCACCTGGTGGAGGACCTAGGTGATGCACTGGGACGCAGCAGTATCGAGACGCTGGCGATCGGCGACGACCCCCACACCGACCTGCGCGCGGTCTTCTCCTGGTCATTGAAGTACCTCTCAAGCGATGCGCGCCGCGCCTTCGTCCTCATCGGCCTGGTCCCGTTGAACGTCCTGGACACCTACAGCCTCGCAGCGCTTTGGGGAACCACCCTTGAACGGACCATCGCGCTCGCCGAGACATTGATCCGCGCGCATCTGCTCTCGCCGGGCCGGCAACGCCGCTACACGATGCACGACCTTCTACGAGCATTCGCTCATAGCCTCGCCAAGCACGAGCTCACCGAGCTTGAGCGGACACGCGGCATCGACGACCTCCTCGACTACCACGCGCATGCGGCGTCGAAGGCGATGGACCAATTCATACCCATCGAACGTGCCGTGCGCCCCGATCCGCCGGCCGTCGCCTTCCCGGTCCCGCACTTCGATGACGAGCCCGCTGCTCTGACATGGCTTGACGCCGAGCGGACGAACCTGCTCGCTGCAGCGCTGTGGGCCGCCGACCACGACCGGCTCGAACACACCTTCCGCATGGCCTTCACAACGTTCCGATATCTCGACACCACCGGCAATGTCTTCCACAATGAGCGACTCCAGGCCGCCGCAACGAGGGTGCCCGACCCGATACGCCGTGGCCGGGCACTCGAATACCTCAGCGTCGTTCATCTGCGTACCGGCCGCTACGAGCGCGCCATCGAGTGCACCCGCCAAGCCATTGCTCTCGCTCGCGAAGCCGGAGACAGCGCCCTCGAAGCCGCCAACCTGGCGAATCTTGGGGCCTTCTACCTCAAATTGGACCGGCTGGAAGACGCCCTCGAGAGCCAGCAGCAGGCGCTCGCAATGATCGAGGCGACCGGCCCCGATTCTGAAATCGCCCGGATCAGAAACCTCACCGGTATGACCTGTCTGGAGCTCGGTCGGCTCAAGGAAGCCGATGAACACCTCACGATCGCACTTGAGATGTATAGGGCCGGGGGATCGCGGTACTTCGAAGCCGTAGTGACCCACAAGATGGGTCTACTGCGCAGCGCCACTGGTGACCACGATGAGGCCCTGCGGTGCTTCGCGGCCAGTAGGACCGTCTTTGAAACCATCGGGAACCGCAGCCTTCTCCCTATTGTCGTCAACAATCTCGCCAACGTGCATCGCGAACGCGGAGAGGTTGAGACGGCGGCCAAACTCCAGGACGAAGCACTGGCTATGGCACGCGAGTTCGCAGTCATCGACGGCGAGCTCACTATCCTCAATGACCTGGGCCTCACCTTGACCGCACAGGGAAAGCCGAATGAGGCCCTTGAACACTTCCGCCTTGCCCACGGCCTGGCGCGGCAGTCAGGGAACGAGTTCGAACTTCGGCGAGCGAAGGATGGCATCGCCAACCTCGCTTCCGATCCGGGCCGGTGGCTATGACCGAGCACGACATTTGAGGTAGCTCAGCACGTTCAGCCTCCGCCTGTTGTCGCCTGGTCACAACAGAAGTGATGCAAGATGTCGCAACAAGCGATTTACCTGCCGAAACGAATTGTTGGAACTGTCGTCTACGGACAGCCGAAGGCGTTGTTCGAGGGCCGGTCGTCTTTGGTGCGACGACCGGCCCTCTTTTGGTTCGGCGGTGTGGGTCAGGGTCGGGTCAGCCGAGGATCCAGGTTGTCATGATCTGTTTGGCCCGCTCGATCACGGCGTCGGAGTTGACTCCGAGCCATGGATGGCGGCGGATCTGGTGCTGCAGCAGGAGATACAGCGTTCGGCTGCGCTGCCGGTCGGCGAGTGGTTCCAGCAGGTGCGGTTCGCCGTACAGCGAACGGATCACCGCTTCGACGCCGAGGTAGTCCGGCGGCGGCTCGATGCCGTGGTTCGCCTCGCGGAGTTCGGTCATGAAGGCGCGCAGGTCGTCGTAGTCGACCGGCCCCGCGCCGATGCCCGCGCCGGGCCCGAAGCGGTATTCGAGGCAGACGGCGACGGCCGCACGCAGGTAGTCGAGCGCGATCGATCTCCCTTGCACACCGAGCGCGAGCCGGAGCTTGGCAGCTCTTTCGAGGTCTGCGGCGGCCAGGGCTTGGAGGTGTTGTCGTTGCAGCTGTTCAGGATTCACGCGTGCTGCTCCTTTCGGGGCTGCTGTTGGCGTCGGGGCCGGGGACGGGACCGAAGCCGGGGCCGGTGACGGGACCAGAGTCGGGGCCGGGGTCGGCGTCGGTGTCGGGGCCGGTGACGGGACCGGGGCCGGGACCGGAGTCGGGGCCGGTGTCAGGGCCGGAGTCGGAGTCGGGGCCGGGGCCCGTGTTGGGGCCGGTGTCAGGGCCGGAGCCCGTGGTTGGGCCGGGGCCGTTGTCGGGGCCCGTGTCGGAGCCGGAGCCCGCGGTTGGGTCGGGGCCCGTGGTTGGGCCGGGTTTCTGGGTCGGTTCGAGGTCGAGGTCCAGGCCGGTCTCGCTCTCCGGCTGCTCATCCGCGAAGAGTCGCGTCAGGACTTCTGCGGTCCAGGCCCCGCCGAACTCTTCTGCCATCGCGAAACGCTCGGACAGTTCGGCATCGCTGATGCCCGGGTCGACCACCTCGTTCATCACCGCCCACATGTAGCCGAGCTGCTCGCCGACAGGGATCTCAGCAAGGAACTGCGCCTCGCCGCACACGCCTCGCACGAGCGCTTCCGCCCGCATCGCGATGAAGGCGTCGTTCTCGCTGAAGCGCTTGTCGTGCAATGCCTTCGTGAACTCCGCGAGGTCTTGCGGGTCGGGTTGCGTGCCGAAGTGGTCGAACACGACCTGCCCGAACAGATGGGTCACGAACATCAGATGAGCCATGCTCTCCACGCCGTCCATCTGCGCGGTGAGGCGGCGGGCCCCGGCCGTGTCGCCCCGCAGGCGAGCGGTGGCGTGTGCCCGGTAAAGGGCGATCGAAGCATCCGGTTCCATCTTCATCCCTCGCATTCTCGTTGGACGGCTCGCCAAATCGCCATCGCTTCGTCTTCGACGGCTGCCGTGTTCCCGACAGTTCGCGCCCATTCGAGGTGCGCGGTCTCGGTGATCTGGAGTTCGGGCGACCCGGCCGCGAGCCCGGACACGTAGCCCAGAACGGGCGGGTCGATCTCGGCGAAGGCGACCCAGAGTTTCGGCATGTCGGCGAGCGTGCCGAAGTGGAGGCGGCGACCGTTGACGGTCGCCTCACCGATCATCGTGAGTGCCCGAGCGTCGAGCCCCGGGCCGGTGCGGACCGGGAGCGGGATCTCGGCCAGCGCGCGAGCGTATTTCGCACGGACGCGGTGCGGAGCGAGTCGTCCTACGCCCATGCCGCACCCCCGACCGTCTGGGCCCCAACGGGTTCGCGGCACGACTGGACGCGGGCGCGTTGGGCCCCGCGGATCGCCCCGGCGATGCGCGCGGAGCGGACCGCCAGCGCGGTGCGCCGTTCCCGCTCGGCCCGACCGGCCCAACCGGGCAGGCCAGACAGGCCAGGCAGGCCGAGCCGACCGGGCCGATCGCCCCGGTTCGTCGGACGTGGCGGGTCAGAGGACTCACGGACCGATCGCGGCGGCGCGGCCTCGCCGCTCCCCCGCAGGCCGGGCTCGTCGGTCGGGCTGCTCCCACGCAGCCCGGACCCGTGGGTCGGGCCGCTCTCCCGCAGCCCGGTCCCGTGGGCCTGGCTGCGCTCACGCAGCCCCCGCCTGTGGGTCGGGCCGGGCAGCGGTGCGCCTTCGGCCTGGCCTTTGACGACATGCCAGAGCCACTGGAAGAAGCGGATCCACTGCGCAACAACCCAGCCGCCTTCGCGGCTCTGGAGCGTGTTGCGGTGGGGGTGGGCGGCGGCGAGGTCGGCCGACTTGGTCAGGAACCGTTCCCAGGCATCCTCTCTGAGCTTGTCGAATCGGAACGGTTCGCCATCGGCGTCCCCACGCGCCGGGGACTCGGTCGAGCCCGCCGCGCAGCCACGGACGAAGGGTGAAGCAGGCATCGTCGCCTCCTGGTCGGTCTGGCTCTGGGAGTTCGCCTCGGACCAGAACCGCGAACGATCCCGGGGCTTCGGCCTGGGACGGTCGGGCGAGATCGGCAGCGACGGCTTCCATGCCCCGCCTTGGGATTCGGACGGATCGGACGGCTCGGACGGTTCCGCTGACGGCGACTTCCAGGCCCCGCCTTCGGATTCGGAAGGCTCGGAGGACTCGGGCGGTTCCGGTGGCGGCGCAGTGGGTCGTGACCGTCGGACGCCAAGGCGGGACCGACCCCGACGACGCCGGTTCGACCTCCGGCTCAGGTTCCTCGGGCGGGAGCGGGTCGGGCAGCTCGTTGCGACGGTGGCGGCCGGTCCGGGGGTCCGGACGCCACCCGGGCGACCCGAACGGACCCGGATCATCCGGGTCGTGGGGACGGTCGTAATCGATGAGCCAGTCGTCTCCGGGCTTGTGCCGCAAGTGATCGGGCTCGTAACGCGGCGAGGCGGGATCGGAGTCGGGTGCGTCGAGATCGCACAGGTCGGGCCGGGTCTGGTACCGGTAGGCCCCGGGGGTCATCGGATCGGGTGACCCGTCGGGGTGGAAGAGCCGACGACCGGCCCAGTCGTAGAACCCATCGGGTTCGGCGAACAGCCCGGGGTTGGACGGGTGCGGGAAGGCGGGATTGTGCCGAGGATCGGCGGGATGCGGCCTGGCCTTGCCGGGTGAGAACCCGGGAACGAACGCGGTCGGCGTAGCGGCCGCTTCGGCAGGGCTCGTGTACGAGGCGACGTCATTGGAGAAGTCGGCGGCGGTGGAGTTGGATGAGCCACGCGAATGGCTGTTTTCAGGTACGCCGGAATAGCGTATCGTCGTAGACGACACGGAAGGTCTCCTTCTGTTGTTGGGCCGCCCGGTGGATCCGGAGTTGGTAGCGGAGAGCCACCGGGCGGCGTTTACATTCTGGCCTATCGATAAAGGCTCGATGTAGATCTGGATGCGTCGTAACAAGCTCCGTTCGAGACGTAAGGAGCAGGCCCGCTAACGATTGCGCGAGAACCTATTCCGATGATGACGCGCCAAAAACTTACGTGTCAACTTACGAGACTCAAGCGTCTAGAAGAATTTTGAATGCGCAAGGGGGACAAGGGCTTTGCCCTTGTCCCCCTTACGCATTCAAGAAGTGTGAGCGTCGCTACTGCGCGCTCTGCCACTGAGCCGCAAGCTTCTCGGCTTCATCGAGAAAGGCATCGAGGTTGTCCTTGATCGCCGGGGTCTGGTCGACAACCTTCCGGATCACTGCTGTCATCGCAACCAGCTGTTCCGGACCGGTCATTTCATCGAGGAAGTGGTCATCGCCGTAGATCGCACGAATGGCGCCTTCGACATGCATGAACTTCAGCGGCGGGTCGGCCTTGCGGAAGTCGCGGCGGAAGCTGGTCATGAATGCTTCCAACGCATTCAGGTCCAGGGTCTCCCCGAAAGTCTGGGTCACGGCACCGGCGAAGACCGCCGTTGTAAAGGCGAAGTGTGCGGAGCGATCCGCTTCGCCGATCTGCTGCCAGATTTCGGCAGACCGATCACCTTCGCCCGAAGCCAGGGCCTTGATGTGCTCGCGAAACAGCTCATTGCGCTGCATGTTCTCTCACTCTCTCCGTTCGCGCGCTTCCATGAAGCGCCCGACAGCGTCGACGGCAACCGTAGCCACCATCAATCCGGTGCCAAGCGCTGAACCCAAGTCCGGGACTCCGGTGTCGGTCCGCAACGGAACCGGCTCCAGCGGCGGATTGGTGTCCTTGGCCGTCTCCGATATCGCGCCTTCAAGCGGGTCGTAGTCGGCTTGAGCGACCTTGCCAAGCGTATCGCCGAAGTCCTTGCCCGCGGCGTGCATGTCATCGGCCTTGCGGATCAGACCGCGGCCGAGCTGTGCGGTCTTGGTCCGGGTGCGATCCTCCTCCAGATCGACCGGTTCGGGCGGCTCCCAGAGTTCGCCGATCTTCTTCGTGAACTCAGGGTCCGGCACAAACATGCCGCTGAAGGTGAACTTGGGCGGCTCCCCTGAATCGTCTGCGGGCTCCTTGACCGCAGGTGCGGAGGTTCGCGGTTTGCTTGGGGGCGGCTGGTTCCCGCCTCCCGCTCGGCGGTGGCGGGGCCGGTGCCGGAAGCTTTCGAGGTTCCCGCCCCCGAACCCCTATTGCCTTGAGCCGCCGCCAGCATCTGCTGCCGCGCGGCCTCCAACCTGCTCTCAAGCGAAGCCCGCATCGTCTCGGCCTCTTCGATAGCCGTGGCTACCTGATGCGTCTGCGCCGCAGCGCGATCGATGCCTATGGCACCCAAAGCACCTGCGGTCTGCTCGGCCTGATCCTTTGCCGCCGCGAGCATCGCGGCCAGCTGCGTGACCTGCTCCTTGTCGGCCGCGATCTTTGCCGCGACCTCCAGTAGTCCAGCCATGCGTTGTCTAGGACTGCTTGGCGGCCGCTGCGGCGCTCATCGCCTCATTCAGCTTGTTGTGCAACGCAGCCGCGAGCGCGCTGCACTCCTCCAACTGATCCTTGCAAACCCCGACAGCAGCCGCCGCGCCCTCAACGTTCAACGCCTGCAACTGTCCCAGGGTCTCCTCGGCCATCGCCTTGGAACCCTCGACCTGACCTTGGACCTCGTTCACCGCTTCAGCGTTCGCGCTGATCGCGGCAATGACCTCATCGATGCTCGCCATGTTGGGGGCCTTCCTAACCGGGGTACGGGGCTCCGCCTACCGCGCGCATCGTCTCGCCTTGTCTTGCCTCGCCTGACCTCGACTCGACTCGACCCGAATGCGCACCTTCAGCGAACGCGACCTTACCCGAATCCGCCCAACCGCACAGTCCCCCAGCAAGTCCCACTCCCGTCCCCACCTTGCCGACCCTTACGGGCGTGTCTCAGTTGCCGACCCACCTGGCGACGGGATCCTGCGCACCTTCCGACGGGAGCACGAACAGAGACTTGACAGAGCCACTTATTTCAGTCACGATTGAAATGACTAGCATTGACGGCTGGCGTTACCTCGAACGGATGCTCGGCCGCGCCGGGTTCCGGGCGATGCGCGACCGATTGGACGAGGACTGGCAGCGCCGCTTCGGCGGCGAAGAGAGCGCCCGCGTGCCGCATCTGGCCCTGGAAGGCGAGACCGTCGAGGACGGCCTTCATCACGAAAGGAATCACTCATGAATGACGGAGCCCGCGACAAGGCGCTTGACCAGGACGAGGTCATCGCCTGGGTGGAGAGCGTGGCCGCGTTCAGTACCGAGGAATGGGGGCTGCCGCCCATCACCGGGCGCATCCTCGGCCTGCTGATGATCTGCGATCCGCCCGAGCGCTCCGCCGGCCAGATCGCCGACGCCATCCAGGCCAGCCGCGCCTCCTTGACCTCGAACATGCGCTTCCTCACGACCATCGGCCTCGTCCGCAAAGTCCGCGTCCCCGGCGACCGCACCGCCTACTTCCGTATCGAGGACGACGCCTGGCACAAGGTGATTCAGCGCAAGCTCGACAGCCTCGGCCGCTTCGGCGCGATCGCCGAGCAAGGCCTCGCGCTGACCGGCGACGACGGACCGGGCGCCGAGCGCATCAGCAACGCGCAGCAGGCCCTGACCTGGCTGCGCGACATCGCCAAGGACCACCCGCTCGAACCCTGAGGACACCCGATGCAACGAGAACGCCTCGACCTCGACCCGATCCAGGAGACCCTGCTGCTCACCCTCTACGCGAGGGAGCTGGACAGCCGGAGCGACCGCCCCATCCTCGGGGACGTCCGGTCGGCCGACCTGGCCGACCGGATCGACTACGACTTCGCGAAGCTGAACGTCAAACCCGGCCTCGTGTGCGGCACGGCCTTGCGCGCCGAACGCATCGACGAGGCCGTCGAGAACTTCACCACCGCCAACCCGAATGGGGTCGTGCTCGATCTCGGCTGCGGGCTCGACACCCGCATCTTCCGCTGCGACCCGCCGCCCGGTGTCGACTGGTACGACGTCGACTTCCCCGAGATCATCGCCATCCGCGAACGGCTGCTGCCGTCCCGATCCGTCTACATCGGCGCCGACCTCATCGAGACCGGCTGGCACACTGAGCTTCCCGCGGAGCGCCCCGCGATGATCGTGGCCGAAGGCCTGCTGCCGTTCATGCCCGGCGACTCGTTCCAGCGGATGATCCGAGCGCTCACCGCGCACTTCGCCACCGGTGAGCTCGTCCTCAACGGCTACACCAGGTTCGCAGCCTGGGCCATGAAGTACCACCCGACCATCAAGGCGATCGGGATCACCGCGGCCCAGGGTTTCGACGACCCGCACGAGCCCGAGTCTTGGGAGGCCGGGCTGACCCTGGCTGAAGAACTCATGCTGACCCGCGCCCCTGAAGTCGCCGACTTCCCGCAGCCGCTGCGCGCGCTCACCCGAGCCATGGGCCTGAGCACTCGACTGTCCCGACAAGGAACCCGCATACTCCGCTACCGGTTCTAGGCCTCCGACGGTTCAGCGGCGGGGCACTGGATTGCCCGCGCGGAGTTCTGCGAGGGCCGTGTCGGGATCGCGTTGGCAGTGGTAGCGGAAGTGGAGACTCGATGCCTGGAAAGGCTGGTCAGGGTCGACGGTGAATTCCCTGTCGGCCCATTGCTGGGCCTCCAGCGCCACCGGTTCGCCGTCGGCGAGCACCGTCCACGTCGCCCTGCCTCCGGCGATCGAGGCCAACCGATAGGTTTCGCGGACCTTGGCCACCGCCTGGGCCAGAGACAAGCCATCGTCGACTTCCACCGTGAGCCGGTGGTCGTAGACATCGTCTCCCATGGCGACCGAGTCGCGACCAACTGCCACGCGCATCGCAGCACCTCCGCTCCTCAATATAGGCAGGACGGGTGACATTCGGGGGTCAGGAACTGGGTCAGGATCTGGGTCAGGATCCCTTGCGGCGCTGCTCGATCGGTCGTTCAGAGCAGCGTTCGGCGACTGAGACGAGCCGACCGCCGGGCCCGCATTCGGGCCGGCGGTCGGTTCGTCTGCTACGTCCACAGCTCGTAGCTGTTGCAGTTGAAGTTGTGGCCTCCGGCCGACGAGGTGATCTCGAAGCCGAACGCGATGTGGTCGATGCTGACCTGCGGCATGCGGCCGTTGGCCACCAGCCACTGGCAGTGCGCGGTGATGTCGACCCACGAGTCGGTGGTGTGGTTGCGCGCCAGGAAGCTGTAGACGGCGTTCGCACCGTTGCTGCCCTGGTAGAGGGCCCAGTCGCGGCCGCCGAGGTTGACGTCGGTGACGTAGGAGCCGATCGCGCCGACGGCGCCGTGCCACTGCGTCCAGATCATGATCTCGTGGTCCGTGCCGTTGCCCCACACGTCGAACGTGGTGCAGTAGGACAGGCCCGAGCCCGAGGGCACGGTGACGTTGTGGTTGCTGGAGACGTTCCCCATGTTCCACACGTCGCGCCCCAGGTCGAAGCCGACGTGCGGGTAGGACTTGACGCCGCCGGTGTTGGGGTGGTCGGCCCAGACGCCCCAGTTCGAGTGGGAGTTCGCCCAGATGGACTGGGGGCCGGCGCCGCTGCCCCAGACGTGGTTGTTGACCGTGTAGGGGCCGTCCGTCCACTTCCCCCAATTGTCGGAGGAAGACCAGTTGGCGGCCTGTGCCGGGGATTGGAGGGCGCCGACGGCGCCGGCGGTGGCCAGCGGTGCGGTCAGCGCGGCGGTGAGGAGCGATCTGCGTCGCATGGCGAGTGCGCCTTTCTCGAGACGTTGGTTCATCGGTCTCATCCATCGAAATTCATTAGATGAATGTCGATATGTTAATTAGAGCACGTGACCAAACTAAAGTCCATACCCGGCACAACCTGCTAAACCCGCAGGAGGCGGGCGCCTCGGCGCGAGACGGGCGAACCACGGAAAAGGCGCGTGTTCGGGGCTTTGACGGATCGAGCGGCCGACCGCTGCCCGAGCGTGCTCAGTCGATGGGTCCGGTGTTCTCCCTGAATTCGGCTGCGGGAGGCTGATCGCATGGCTTCGAAACCCAATGCCGAGAAGACCCGGGACTTCAGTCTTCGGTCGGATGTCGATGCGCTGCTGGCACAGCGGTGGTTGCGGGCCGGGGAGCGGGTCGTGAATCTGCGGCCGGTCGACGGGAACGGCACCGCACCGGGGCTCGACGGCATTCCGGTGCCCCGCACCGCAGGACAGTGGGTGCGGCGGGTGCTGTTCTGGATCGGGGTGGCGTTGCTGGTCGTGCTGCTCATTCCGATCCTCATCTACGCGTTGGAGGGGCTCGGATCGCCGGGTGACCCCAATGAGGACACTCGGCGGCGGCGACCGCTGTACGCCAGGGGCAGACGGGCGGGAGTCAGTGGCGAGCCGGGCCGTGGTGCCCACGTTGGGGCGCACCGGGATCTGGGTGCTCACCGATCAACGCTTCGCCTTCGTCGCCGTCAATGGAGCGACGACCATGCTCTCGAAGCACCGCACCGGGGAAGGCGATCGGAGCGCCGGGCCGGTCGAGGTCGAGACGCTGGCCGAGGTCGACGCCGGACAGTTCGTGAACGAGGGCAGGGTCGAGCACGTGCACACCACGTGGCTCCGGCGCCGCGAGAAGCCGCTCGGGGCGTACTACCGGGTGCGTTTCGAGGACGGGTCCGGGGTCGACCTGCGGAACCGGCACGCCCGCATCTGAGCGATGTCCGGGCACCGGTCAAGTCGTCCGACCGGCCTGGGCCGTAGGTCCGGGTTCGGGTCGGTCATCCGACCAATCCGGGCCGACTGCCCTGGTGGCGTCAGTCGACCGAGGCGAGGCCCACGCGGTAGGCGAGGACGACGGCCTGGACGCGGTCGCGCAGGCCGAGTTTGGCGAGGATCCGGGACACGTAGGTCTTGACGGTCTCGGGCGCGATGAACAGGGCTTGCGCGATCTCGGCGTTGCTGAGGCCTTCGGCGATGCGTTGCAGCACTTCGAGTTCGCGGGCGGTGAGGGCGTCGATGACCTGGTCGCGTTCGGGCTTGGCCGGGTCGGCGGGGCGGACGCGTTCCGCGAAGTGGCCGATGAGCTGCCGAGTGACCGCCGGTGCGACGAGGGCTTCGCCGCGGGCGATGGTGCGGACGGCGCCCACGAGCTCGGCGGGCGGTGCGTCCTTGAGCAGGAAGCCGCTCGCTCCGGCCCGGAGCGCTTCGTACGCATAAGAGTCCACATTGAACGTGGTGACGACGAGGATCTTCGCCGGGGACTCGACGCCCGGACCGGCGAGCAGGCGGGTCGCTTCGATGCCGTCGAGGAGCGGCATGCGGATGTCCATGACGATCACGTCGGGATCGAGCCTCGCCGCGTCCTCGACCGCCTGGCGGCCGTCGCCGGACTCGCCGACGACCTCGATGTCGGGCTGCGAGGAGAGGATGGTGGCGTAGCCGGCGCGCACGAGGGCCTGGTCGTCGCAGACGAGGACGCGGAGCGGGGCGGAGTCGTTCATGGTCGCTTTCTGGTCGACGAGGTGCGCGGCGGGGCAGAGTCGTTCGTGGTCGTTTTCCGGTCGGCGAGAACGCGGCGCGGGGCGGAGCCGTTCATGGTCGTTTCCCGGTCGACAACGGCGCTCCGCGAGGGGAGCCATTCCTAGTCGCTTCCCGGTCGCCGAGAACGCGCCGCAGGGCAGAGCCGTTCACGATCGCTTCCCGGTCACGGCAGTGATTGAGCGGCAAGGGATCACGGCCCGGACTTCGAATCCGCGGCCGGAATCGGGCCCGGCGGTCAGTTCGCCGTCGAGTGTCCGGAGCCGCTCGCGCAGGCCCTGCAGGCCCCGTCCGCTGGTCGGCAGGGGTTGGCGCGGCGGCTGGTCCGAGGTCGGCAGTTGGCATGGCGCGTGGCCCGCACCCCCGGTGGTCACCACGATCTCGATCGCGTCGTCGCCATGCCGAAGGCGGACCTCGGTGGGCCGTCCGGGCGCGTGCTTCATCGCGTTGGTGAGCGATTCCTGGACAACGCGGTAGGCGGCCAGTTGCGCCTCTGCCGCAAGGGTTTTCGGCTCGCCCTCCTCGAGTCCAATCGAAACCGGCTGGCCGGAGGTTCGGGCGCGTTCGACGAGGTCGCCGATCCGGCCCGGGGCGGGCTCGCGCCCGGCCTCGGCCGCCGGCGTGCCGGTGGCCTCCAGTACGCCCAGGAGCGACCGGAGTTCGGTGAGCGCCTGGCGGCCGGTGTCGCTGATGGCCTCGAGCGAGGCGGCGGCGCGGTCGGGCGCGGAAGTGAGGAGGAACTGGGCCGCGTCCGCTTGGACGACGACGGCGGTCACGTGGTGCGTCACGACATCGTGCAGTTCGCGGGCGATCCGGACCCGCTCGTCGGCCGCCGCGACCTTGGCGGCGAGGCGCCGCCGCTCGACCTCCTCGGCCCGCCACCGGCGCATGCCGACGCCTGCGGCCCAGATGACGACGAGGGCCAGGTAGAAGGCGAGGAAATCGGGGACTCGCTGCGGGGAACCCAAGGCGTGCAAGGCGAATGCCAGGGCGACGTAGACGGCGGTGGCCGCGGCGCCGAGCCAGGCGCGGTGCCTCGCCTGGTGGGCTCCGGCGGCGTACAAGGCAAGGTAAAGGCCCAGGCCGGCGAAGGTCTGCGGGAAGGCGAGCGCCTGGTGGGCCGCGAACGCGATGCCGATGAGCGCCAGGCAGACCGCGGGACTGCGGCGACGGAGCACGAGCGGCAGCGCCTGGGCGGCGACCAGTGCGGTGCCCAGGGCGTCGACCGGCCGCACCGGCGTGAGGTCGCCGATCTGCGGCGCGATCGTGGACAAGGTCGGCACGAATGCCAAGGCGGTCAAGGCGACCGCGAGCGCGCCATCGGCGACGCGGTCGTGTTCGCGCCATCGGCGGAAGGTCGCCTTGTCGGAGGTCAACGGGTCTCCTTCAGGAGAGGACGTCGGGAGCGGGGCGGGGGCAGGTCGAGCATAGGGACCACGAGCGAGGGAACGGGCAGGGCTCGGAGAAACTGCCCTCGGCCCGAGACGCTGCGCGGGCGCCGTTCCCGTTGCAAGCCTGCCGAAGTGACCCTGAATAGTCGCTTCGGCGCGGCCGACCGCGCCGACGATCGGAGTGCAGGGCCGAGCACGCACGCGGCCCGGCGCGAGACGCCGCGCACGCCACGACAGGAACGGCCCCGGCACGCGAGCCGCGCGGGCGCCGATCCCGTTGCATGGGGGTGGAAGCCCTCCGCGGGACGCTCGACCGGGACCGGTCCCGGAGTGGCCGTGGGACGCTCGCGGCATTGGAGCGAGCGGAGCGGAACATGGCGGAGCGGCGAACCGGCGGCGGCGGACTCGACCTGTCCGCGCTCGCGAACGTGGACCTCTACCGCCGCAACGCCTTCCGGCTCAGCGGGCTTCCCGTCAACGCGAGCTTGCGGCAGATTCGCAGGCGCGCAACCGAAGTGGAAGCGGCCGAGCGCCTGGGCGACACCGGCTTGATCGCCGGACACGGACTGTTCCCGGTCACGCCGCACCCGGCGGCCGAAGAGGTCCTGACGGCGCTTCAGCGGCTGCGCGACCCCAACCGGCGGCTCCTCGAGGAATGGTTCTGGCTGTGGCCGATCCCCTTTGTTCCGGTAGACGGCGCCCGGTTCGAGGACGTGAAGCAGTCCTGGAGAGAGCTGGCCCTAGCAGAAGGACCGCAAGCCGCCACCGCCGCGCACAACCTGGCGGTCGCCGCGCACCTGAAGCTCCTCGAGGTCGGGCGCGGCTCCAGAAGCCTTGAGGGCGCGTGGAAGAGCGCCTATCGGGCGTGGCGGCGCGTCATCGACGACGAGCGGTGCTGGACATGGCTCGAAGGCCGCGTCGAGGCCATCGCGGACCCGCAGCTCAAGGTCGGGGCGGTCGCCGAGCTGCGCAGCGGACTGCCGGCGATGCTCCTGGAGATCCATGCGGGCCTGGTGGTCTCGTTGGTGACCAGCCATCCCACCCGGGCCACGATGCACGTCGCCGCCATACGCGCCTCCGGCTTCGACCGCGAACTGGTCGACGAGGCGCTGACCGGGGCCGTCCAGGGCGAGACGTCCCGGCTCAGGGCACTCGCCGGGCGGGCGCGCGAAGCCGTGCTGGCCCGCGAACCCTTTGAGCCCGTGGCGAAGTCGATCGTCGAAGGGTCGAAGGCGGACCTCGCCGCGGTCCGGGCGGTCCTCGGCGACGACCATCCCGTGCTGGCCGGGGTCACCGACCGCCTCGCGGGCGGCCTGCGGGAATGCGTGATCGCCGGGGTGAACCGCAGCGGCGTCGCGGCCACCGGCGATCGGCGCGAGGAGTACGCCACGGCGATCCGCTGGCTCGACAAGGCCCTGGGGATCGCGGGCGAAGGCCATGTGCGCGAACAGATCACCGCGGACCTCACGACGCTCCTGCACAACCTGGTGCTCGCCTGCTGCAACGCGGCGATGGCGAAACCCAAGGGCGCCAAGACTTACACGATCGAGGCCGAACGCCTCATGGTGCAGCGCACGCGCGAACCGATGAGCCGCCTTCGCAAACTCGACCGCGCCATGCACGACTCGCTGTGCGACGAGGTGGCCGGAGCCTCGTTCGTGATGCTGGTCGACTACGCGAACCACCACGGCCCGAGCGCGACCGTCGCGAACGCGGTGCTCCCCGGCTCTGGAGAAGGCGCTCGATCTCGTGAAAGGCCGGGAGCTCGAGGGCCGGATCCGCAAAGCGATCCGCGACATCAGATCGATCAAGGAGCAGTTCGACCGGACCGCCTCGGCCAGAGCGAACCCGCTGCATGACGACCTGTTCGACCCGCCCTACGGCATGTCCAGGGCCGACCGGCTGGCCCGATACCTCCGCGACGCTGGACGAGACGACCTGCTCGACCAGCGCGGTATCGGCGACGGGCGGCAGGGCTACCAGGCGCGCGACTTCAGACTCGGCAACGGTCAGCCCAGCTATCAGGCACCCGCCTACTGCGCGATCTGCGGCCGACCCACGAGCAATTCGCGCACGGTCACCTTGGAGGAGATCTCCCCCAAGGACCGGTACTCCGCCCCCGCACGGCGCTTCATCGGCGCACCGTGCTGCCCGCCCTGCTCGCGCAAGCGCATCGGCACGCGGGCGTTCACGATCACCGCGGTCGTGCTGTGGATCCTGTACTGCGGCCTCGGAGGCCTCACCAGACTGTTCACCGACACCACGGTCTGGGGCGAGATCGGGGCGTGGACGTTCGCGCTCGCGGCGGTGCCGCTGCTGCCGACGATCCTGGGGAGTCCCCGGGCGACGCGCAAGGACCGGGTCCGCAAGAGCGTGCCCGAGATCGAGAACCTGTGCCGGCAGGGCTGGTACATCGTCCACTGAGACCACTGGAGGTCTGATCATGCCAGTCGAAGTCGACCCGCGCGCGCTCGCCGAGCTCGCCACCGCCGTATGGCGGCTGCACCGCAAGGTCCCCGACGGGCCGCTCCACCGCCACGTCCTCGGCGTCGGCGACGCCCTCGCCGCGATGGGCGTGGAGACCCGCGACTACGACGGCCTCGCCTTCGTCGACGGCCTCCAGCTCCGGGTGCTCGCCTTCCAACCCGTGCCCGGACTCGCGGACGAACGCGTCCTCGAGACCGTCAGACCCACCGTGGCCTTGGGCGGCAAGCCGATCCGCATGGGCGAGGTGATCGTCGGCATCCCCGAGACGCCGCCCGAACCGGGCGCGAGCGAACCGCTTGAGGCCGAAGCGCTCGAGACCGAGCCTCTCAAGATCGAACCTCTCGAGACCGAACAGGAACAGCAGCGATGAGCAGGGACACCATCGACTTCGGGATCGACCTCGGCACCACCAACAGCGCCATCGCGGTGCTGCGCGACGTGGGCACCGAGGTCGTCAAGAACAACGACAACGACGAGACCACGCCCTCAGCGGTGTGGGCCGACCGCCGCGGGCACCTGCACGTGGGCCGCACCGCCCGCGAACGCAGCGAATCCGACCCCGAGCAGACCTGCGTCGAGTTCAAGCTGCGCATGGGCACCGTCGACCCGGTGAAGACCCTCGCCGGCACGCCGATGAACCCCGAGATGCTTTCGGCCGAGGTCCTGAAGTCCTTGCGCGCCAACGTCGCGAGCCGCCTCGGCGAAGACGTGCGGGCCGCCGTCATCACCGTCCCGGCCGCCTTCGACCTCAGCGCCTGCGACGCCACCAGGCGCGCCGCCGAACTCGCCGGGCTCACCACCTCGCCGCTGCTGCCCGAACCGACCGCCGCCGCCCACAGCTACGGCTTCCAGGCCACCGACGAGAACGCCATGTGGCTCGTCTACGACCTCGGCGGCGGCACCTTCGACGCCGCCGTCATCCGCCTGCGCGAAGGCGAGTTCTCCGTGGTCCGCCACGCCGGCGACAAGTTCCTGGGCGGCAAGGTCATCGACTGGAAGATCGTCGACGAACTGCTCATCCCCGCCGCCCGCGACACGGGACTCCGCGACCTCGCACGCGGCGACGACCGCTGGACCGGCGCCGTCGCCAAACTCAAGCGCCAAGCCGAGATCGCCAAGATCGAACTGTCCCTCCTGGACAGCGTCTGGATCGAGACCGAACTCGAAGACCAGCGCGGCAGACGCCACGACTTCGAATTCGAACTCCACCGCGCCGACGTCGAACGCATCACCGAACCGATCATCACCCGCTCGGTCAACCACTGCCGCGACGCCCTCGCCGAACTCGGCATCGGCCCCGCCGACATCGAGAAGGTCATCCTCGTCGGCGGCCCCACCGCCATGCCCTACCTGCGCGAACGCATCGCCGACCCCGTCACGGCCTCGGCGTGCCCGCTCGAATTCGACCAAGACCCCATGACCGTCGTCGCCAGGGGCGCCGCCATCTTCGCCGGCGGGCAAGCCCCTCGACGTCGACCCCGCCGCCGCGATCCCGTTGCCCGGCAAGTACACCGTCAGGCTCGAATACCCGCGCGTCAGCCCCGACGTGGACCCGATCGTCATGGGCCAGGTCGCCGGCGACGGGAACCTCGCCGACCTCACCGTCGAACTCGTCGACCAGGACGCCGACCCCGCCTGGCGCAGCGGCAAGATCCGCCTCACCGACCGCGGCAACTTCAGCACCAGCCTCTGGGCCACCCGCGGCAAGCGCCACACGTACACGATCGAACTCGCCGACGCCACCGGCACGCTCCTGCCGGTGAGCCCGGGCCAGCTCTCCTACACCGTGGGCGGCGTCGAGGAAGGGCCCGTGCTCGGCACCACCATCGCCGTCGGGCTCGACGGCAACCGCATGAAACCCCTGATCCCCCACGGCACTCCGCTCCCCGCGCGGCGGGTCGTCTCGCTGCGCACCACCGTCACCGTCCAACCTGGAGACAGCGGCGACTTGCTGCCCGTGCCCGTCCTCGAAGGCGTGCACGCCCGCGGCGACCGCAACCGGCGCATCGGCCGCATCGAAGTGAGCGCCCGCGACGTGGCCCGCACCGTCCCGGCCGGCAGCGAAGTGAAACTCACCGTCGCCATCGACACCTCCCGGATCATCCGCGCCAGCCTCGAAGTGCCCCTCCTCGACCAGGTCTTCGAGCACACCATCAACCTCAACACCGAATCCGCGCCCGACCACGCCGAACTCTCCGAGATGGCCGACCTGGAACTCTCCCGCCTCGCCACCGTGCGCGAACGCCAACGCGGCCTTGGGAGTCCGCTCGCCGAGATCTACCTGGCCCGCATCGACGACGAGCACCTCGTCGAAGACGTCGCCTCCCTCGTGGCCGCCGCCAGGGCCAGCCAGGACGACGCCCTCGCCGCCCACAAGCGCATCATCGACCTGCGCGTCGCCATCGACGCGGTCGAGGACGAACTGCGCTGGCCCGAACTCGTCGAAGAGGCCGAGAGCATCATGTCCGAGGCCCGCGACCTCGTGAACTCCCACGGCAGCCCCACCGACCGCGAGAACCTGCCGATGTACGAGCGCCGCATCGCCGACGCCGTGGACTCCCACGACGCCGACCTCCTGCGCCAGCGCATCAGCGAACTCCAGGAGCACGTGCTGCGCATGCTCGACCGCGGCCCGGTGCTCCAGACGATGCTCTTCACCGACCTCGCCCAGCGCCGCAACCAGATGCGCAGCCGCGCCCAGGCCGACCGCCTCATCGCCGAGGGCCGCAAAGCCATCGACCGCGGCGAACCCGAGCGCCTGCGCACCATCAACATGCAGCTCACGGGACTCTTGGACGACCCCGGCAACACGGGCGCGCCGCGTTCACTGTGGACCGGTGTCACCGACTAGGGCCCGTCGTGTGAATCCGGGAGGTGGGAATCGCAGGGGCGGGTGACTGAGGCCGGGCTGGTTTTGGGTTGGGGTTCGGGCGGGCAGCGACGAGTAGGTAGATGGACGGGCGGGGTGGGTCGCTGGGGCCGGGTCGGTGTTCGGTCGGGGTTCAGGCGGCAGCGACGAAGAGGTGGTTTGGGGACGGGGTCGGGTGGCGGCTGTCGGGCCCGGTTTCGGTTGGGGTGCAGGCGGTTCGGGTCCGAACATGAGAGGTTTCTCGTCTTGTGGGTGATGCGGGTGCCCGTGGGGTGGTGGATAATTGGTGTACGCACAGGGATATGGATTCCGTACAGGAGTCGAGTAGGTGCAAGCAGACTAAGCCAAGCCTCTGGCCTACTCGACCCGCTGGCAGAATCCGAGAACCGTTGGCCCGCTTTTCGGGTCGGGGGGCTCAGCCCGGGGCTCGCATGGTATGCCCCACGTGCTATCGCGTCCCGAACCCCAGTCCAGGCCTTAGCGAAGGACCAGACCACGGGGGAAGGGAGATCGCCCGGAAGGGATCACCCCAACCGGCGGCAGTGCCCCGAACGAGGCACACACAGATCGAACAGGCACTCGTGGAAAGGACACACCGGGAACGCCCACTGACCCCAGTCAGCAGCACGCAATCGCGTTGGCAGTTGGCAAATCGCAGTCGGCAGTATCGCAGTACCGGAAGGAGGTGAGACCGCACATGCACACGCCCGCAACGACCAACCCCGAAGACCGCCACACCCAGTGGAAGACTGCATCGACCTCAACGCTCGGCGAACCCACCCCACCGACACACCCCGCCCCGGCCAGTCCAGCCGATCCGGCTCCGGCTCCGGCTCCGGCTCCGGCTCCGGCTCCGGCTCGATCCTGGACGCCGGACGGCCCAGCCCGCCACACCAGCAGCACCCCAACCACCACCGCTGCCGATTCCACCGCCGCTTCCACTGTCGCTGTCGCTGCCGCTGTCGTTGTCAACGCGCAGCCACGCCAGCCCCGTCAGCCCCGTCAGCCCCGGCCCCGGCAACACACCCCGACTCCCGCCACACCGGCCACCGTCGCTGCCCGCCCGAACCCCGACCGACACGGCGCCCCGACCCGGCAGCACACCGCCCAGCCCCTCACCGCTCCGTCGCTTACGCCTGCAGCCCGACCCAAACCGGCCCGGCCCCAGCCGGCGACCTCGGCCAACCTCTCGCCTCTTCGTCGCTGACGCCTGCAGCTCAACCGAAGACCGGCCCGGCCCCGGCTGGCCGCCTCGGGTTGTCCCCCACCTATTCGTCGCCGATCGGTTGCAGCCCAACCCAATACCTCACACGGCCCCGGCCGGAGCGCTACGTGCCGGCCACCGAGTCTGCAGAGGGGAGAGCCGAATGGGTCGGATGCGCAGGGCGGCCCCAAGCGCGCGGTCGCGAATTCAGCGGCGGGTGATGGGTTCCGGGGCGGTGAGGCGGGCGGCGTCGGCCGCCGCGAGACCCGCCACGTGGCCCTCGTAGTTGGTGATGCGGGTGGAGCGCCCGAACTTCAAGCGCGGGAACAGCTCCTCGGTCCTGGTGTCGACGCGTTCGTCGCGCTGGCGCATCACCGGCACCAGGTCGGTGCCGGTCTCCTCGGCGACTTCGCGCACCGTGTCCTCGGCGGACTCGCGGAGCCGTTCGCCGATCCGCATCGCGAAGGAGGCGAGGAACGACTGCCGGAACGAGCGGGTCTGCGATTTGCCGCGCTTGGCCGAGACCGAGCCGACGCGGGCCATCGCCGCGGTGGCCTGCACCAGCAGCGAGTTGTACAGCAGCTCGACGGAGCGCAGGTCGGCCCGGTCGCCGATGATCGTGGAGAAGCCGCCGTCGGGCCAGTACACGGACCGGCAGTGGTTGGCGTCGGCGATCTGCGCGAGCAGTTCCGACTTGGGCTGCTCGTAAGGCCGCTCGATGAGCACGCGCAGCGCCTCGGGTTCGCGCTTCGCCTTGTCCCGCTTCGGAAAGCAGTGCCTCGTTGATGCTGTGGCGGGCGATGAGCTGCTGCGCCTTGGCGGTGAACGCCTCGGCTTCCGCATCCGAGTCGGTCGACTCGGCCTTCGCCAGGAGCGCCCGGATCCTCTCGTACACGCGCGAGGACTCGGCCACGCCGAGGCGGTGCGCGAGGAGCGGAGTGCCCGGCAGCGGCTCGACGCTCGGGATCTTCGGGAGGCCGCTGAGCAGGTCGAGCGCTTCGAGCACGGCGGCCCACAGCACGATCCGGTCCCATCGGCCCAGGCCCGCGCTCGCCTTGACGACGCCCGCGAACGGGGCCGATGCGGCGAGTTCCTCGCGGTGGACGTTCCAGCGGTCGCTCAGCTGGGTCTCGGTGTACTTGGCGAGCTGGCCGCGCATCATGACCGCGCCGGCCCGCACACGGCCTCGGTGCTCCGCGATTTGCGAAGAGTGCTGAGCACTTCGCGGGGCATCCAGCCCCACTCCCAGGAGCGCAGGACCGCGTCGTCGCCGAGTTCTTCGAAGGTGGCGCCGAGCGCGGCGGGCCAGCCCGGGTCGTCGGAGCCGCCTTCCAGCTCGGACGCCGCGTCGACCCAGTCCAGGTGCGCGCGCTGGGCCTGCTGGAGGACGCCGAGCACGGCGTAGCGGGCCCTGCCTGCGAGCGGCAGCCCGTTCAGCTCGTCCTGTTCCACCGAAACCCCGATTCCGCGAGCGCGAAAGGCCCGCGGTCACTCGTCGGACTCTACCAATGGCGCAGGTGGCGGGGCCTGCGCCCGGGTTCGGGTGGGCTCGCGGTCTCACAAAGCGCGGTCTCATAAAGTCGCGATCTCATGAAACGGGCGCCCCGCGCGATGAAGCTGCGCGGGGCGCCCGGTGGTCGGCATTCAGTCAGTCGCTCAGGCGTAGGTCTCGAACTCGGCGACCTTCGGGGTGCCGCTCGCGCTGGTGATCTCGAAGGTGATCTTCGTCAGTCGAGGTCGCGGCGAAGGTGATGGCGCCCGCCCCGCTGCCGGAGGCCAGGACGGCGCCGGTGGCGTCGTTCACGACCTGCCAGGAGCCGATGGTGCCTTCGGAGCCGGCGGCCTCGCGGATGTTGATCGTGGAGACCGTGGTGGCGGTGCCCCACTTGACCGAGATGTGGCCGGTCGTGCCGCTCGGCGACCAGTAGGTGCTCAGGTTGCCGTCGCGCACGTTGCCGTAGCTCGGTGCCGCTGGCCTTGCTGGAGCCGTCGGCGCCGGCGCCGAGGCTGAGGTTGGTCCGCCGGGCTGGGTGGGCGTCGGCGGTCGGGGTCGGTCGGCGTCCTGGGTGGGGTCGGGGTGGGGCGCGGTCGGCGTGCGGCGGTCTGCGCGCGAGCAGTTGCCGTTCGAGACCTGCAGGCCCTTGTTGGCGCCGGCCGTCGCGGCCACGACGCTGCGGGACGCAGCTGGCGTCGTCGAGGGTGTACGAGTACGGGATGCTGACGGTGGTGGTGGACACCGGGTTCGGGCCGGCCGGGTTGGTTGTCGCTGCCCGGGGCGGACCAGGTCACGTTGTCGAAGATGTTGCCGCTGACCTGCCAGTAGCCGGCCTCGGTCGGTGTAGAAGGTGCCCGAGCGACGTCCTTGGAGTCCTTGAAGTAGTTGTTGTCCACCTTGGCCTTGGCGCCGGCCCGGGAGTTGATGCCGGACTCGTTCGAGGCTCACGTAGTAGTTGTTGTAGATGTGCGCGATGCCGCCGCGCAGCAGCGGGCGTGCGCGAGTCGATGTTCTCGTACAGGTTGTGGTGGTACGTGATGAAGCCGTTGGACGGTGTCGCTCTCGCTGGAGCCGACGAGGCCGCCGCGGCCGGAGTTGCGCAGGATGCTGTAGGACAGCGTCACGTACTGGGTGTTGTCCTTCATGTCGAAGAGGCCGTCGTAGCCCTCCGACTCGCCGCCCGAGGCCTCCAGGGTGACGTGGTCGACCCAGACGTTGCGGACGCTCGCTCTCCATGCCGATGGCGTCGCCGCCGTTGGAGGTCGGGCGAGCCGGACTTCTTGACGTTCTGGACGGTCACGTTCTGGATGATGATGTTGCTGGAGTCGCGGATGTGGATGCCGAGCTGGTCGAAGACGGCGCCGCTGCCGACGCCGATGATCGTGACGTTGCTGATCTCCTTGAGCTCGATCACGTCGGCTGCGGTGTTGCAGCTGTCGCCGCGACACCTTGGTGGTGTTGCCGTGGTTGATGGTGCCCTCGACCTCGATGATGATCGGGGTGCTGCTGCTGGCCCGGTTGCACAGGGCCGCGTGGATCGCGGTGCCGGTGGTGGCCCGCACGGTCTGCCCGCCGGCGCCGCCGGTGGTGCCGCCGTTCTGGGTGGCGTAGCCGGTGACGCCGCCGGTTGCCGCGGAGGCGTTGGTGGTCGAGAGTGCGACACCCGCCGCGACCACGGCCGCGGTGGCCAAGGCCGCCACGAATGTCCGTACTGCTGAACGTCTCATCAGCGAGATCTCCTTACTGAGGGAGTAAATCGATACATGTCGATGAGTCTAAGGAAAGGGCTTTCCCTAGGTCAATACCTCGAGCGCAACCGATTGCAGAAAGATTCGGGCCGGCCTCCACGCGGCGCCGATCGCCTCACGCAGAGGGATTCGAGCCGGCGCTCGCGCGGCGCAGGCCGCCTCACGCGGCGCCGATCGCCTCGCGCGGCGAGGTTTCCCAGGTCGGCGGCGGGGAACCCCTCCGCACCGACTGAGGAGGGACCTGACCATGAAATCGCAGAAGGATCTGCCGAACGCAGAGCCGGGAGTCGAGACGGACGCGCTGCGCCTCTCGGACATCGCGGGCCGCGACAGCACCGACGTGGGCGAACGCAGCGAGCGGGACCCGCTCGGCTGGGACGAGGAAGGCCCGGTGCCGGGCGCGATGAGCGGGGCCGGACGGATCATCCTCGGCGTGGTCGTGGTGGGCATCGCGGCGGCCGCGGTCGTCGGGGCCAAGCTCGCCTACGACCGCCGCAAGTCCGCCAGCGGCTACCGCAAGGCCATCGACCAGATCGAGGACGCGCGCGACGCGATCATCGCGGCGGCCGCCGAACTGCCCGAGCGAGGCCGCGAAGTCCTGGACAAGGTCAGGCACCACTGATCGTCCACCAGTCCTGACCAGGGTTTAAACGCAGGCCAACCGGCGGCCAAACCTCTGCGGCCACACTGGACCCACGGCGATCGATCGCCGCACCTCAGTGACGAAGGACTGGTAACCATGTCGAACAAGAGCATCGAGAACGTCAAGGCCGCCAAGCCCGCTCCCTCGCGGAAGCTGGTCATCCGCGTGCTCGACAAGATCGAGACCACCAAGGTCTGCACCATCACCGGCGACTAGTCGGCAATTCCAAGCCCGGATCGGATCCGTTCCGATCCGGGCCGCCTCCTGTCCCGCGTCCCCGCGTTCCCCTGCAGCCCTTGGAGTCGAATCATGGAGAAGCCGCGCGTCAAACCCGAGCACGACGCCTTCCGCACCCGCGACGGCAACGTGCGGATCGGCGGCGGCGTCCACGGCATCGCCGCGGAGATCGAGGACCCCGACGGCTGGGCGTGGTCGCTCGTCAGCGCCTGCGACGGCACTCGCGGCGTCGCCGCGATCGTCGCCGAGGTGCGCGCGGCCCACCCCTACCTGTCGGAGCCGAGGACGTGCCGGCGCGCTCGAGGACCTGATCGCCGCCGGGCACGTCGAAGACGCCGCGGCCCCCACGCCGCTCGAGCTCAGCCCTCGGGAGCTCGAACGCTACGGGAGGAGCGCGCAGTACTTCCGCTGGACCGATCCGCTGCCGCGCGAGAGCATCTGGGACGTGCAGCTGCAGTTGCGGCGGTCGAGGGTGCTCGTCGTGGGCGTGGGAGGCGCAGGCGGGGCGGCCGCGCTCTCGCTGGCCGCGGCCGGGGTCGGCGACCTGCACCTCGTGGACTTCGACGTGGTCGAACTGTCCAATCTCAACCGCCAGATCCTCTACACGGAGGCGGACATCGGCAGGCCCAAAGTGGAGGCGGCGGTGGAACGGCTGCGGCAGTTGAACTCCGACATCACCGTCACCGGCCAGCCACGCCCGGATCGAGCAGATGGAGGACTTCTTCCCACTGCTGGACGGACGCGACCTCATGGTGCTCGGCGCGGACGGCCCCGACGGCATCCGCCGCTGGGCGAACCGGGCCTGCCTGAAGACCGGCACCCCTTGG
This sequence comes from uncultured Actinomycetota bacterium, assembly GCA_963740955.1. Classification (GTDB taxonomy): domain Bacteria; phylum Actinomycetota; class Actinomycetes; order Mycobacteriales; family Micromonosporaceae; genus Glycomyces. The sequence continues at coordinate 35,704 of CAVUGC010000016.1, read as the reverse complement.
GTCGAAGGCGGCTACCACGGACCGCACATGGTGACCGGCGGCTACGTGCCCGGCGACGGCGCCTGCTGGGAGTGCCTGCGGCTGGGCGAGAACCGCGAGATCGACCTGAAGGTCGGGTCGGTGGACGACCACTTCAAGGCCCTGCCGAAGGCCCCCGGGCATCCCGTCATCGGCCATCACCGCGAGCATTTCCGGTCAGCTGAAAGCGCATTGGGCCATCGCGCTGCTCACCGGCGCGGCCCCCGTTCGTCCCGGTTCCGCGTGGGGGCTCAACCTGATGGCCCCGGACGCGCCGCCGCTGGTGTCCTACCCGCGCCAGCCCGACTGCCCGGCCTGCGGCGACGGGGCATGACCGCCAGGGCCGCCGCCGGGACGGTCCGCGCCGACTCGGTCGTCGCGTTCCACCCGCTCGCCCGGCGCGTCGACGGCCCCGATGTCGTGATCGGCCGCACCGGCACTGACGTGTTCGTGTCCCTCCCGGCCATCGGCGCCGAGGCGATCGACCTGCTCGAGCACGGCACGAGCATCGGCGACGCCGAGGACCGGATCGAGGCGGCGACGGGCGAGCGCATCGACGTCGCCGACCTGGCCGCGGCCCTGCTCGAACTCGGCATGGTCGCCGAGGTCGACGGCCGCGCCGTCCCCGGCGACCCGCCGGCCCGCGTCACGCTGCCCGCGGCTCGAACCCGGGCATGTGCGGTGGATGCTGCACCGGCCCGTGCATGTCCTGCTCGACGCCGGGCTCGCGCTGCTGGTCCTCGCCGCGATCGCGCTCGCCGTTCGCGGTGAAGCGCCGCTGCCGAACTACGAGAGTCTCTTGTGGAGCGATCATGGGAGCCTGGTGCTCGCGACCCAGGTCGCGATCAGCTGGAGCCTGATCCTCGTCCACGAGCTGGCCCACCTCGTGACCGCCCGCGCGGCGGGCGTCCCCGGGCGCGTCGAGTTCGGCACGCGGCTGCAATTCCTTGTGGCCCAGACGAATGTGACCGGGATCTGGGCGGCCCCGCGGCGGCACCGGCTCGCCGTCTACACGGCCGGCATGCGCGCGGACCTGGCCATCGGCGCGCTCGCCCTCCTCGTTTCCACCTGGCTGGAGCCGGGCGGCGTGCCGCACCGCCTCGCCCTGGTCGTGGCCGTGCTCGCCGTGACCGGACTGACGCTGCAACTGCTGATCTTCATGCGGACCGACGTCTACTTCATCGTCCAAGACCTCACCGGCAGCCGCAACCTGTACGGCGACAGCGCCGCCTACACGCGACACCTCGCCCGGCGCGCCGCGTCGATCTTCCGCGGCGGCGCGGCGGCGAGTCCGCTCGCCGACCTCGCCGACCGGGAACGGCGCATCGTCAAGGGCTACACCGTGCTTCTCGTGGCCGGAACCGCGATCTGTCTCTCGTACGCGGCGATCGTGCTGGTGCCGTTCGTGGTCGGCCTCATCCACGGCGCCGTCACCGCGATCGCGTCAGCCGAGCCCGGAGCGGTGCTCGACGGGCTCGTGGTCCTGGCCGTCCAGGCCGCGTTCCTCACCATCTGGTCGCGGGCCTGGTGGGCCCGCCACGGCCACCGTGTTCGCGGTCGGCGCCTCACCCCCGCCGCGGAAGCCGGGGAGGGTTCGCGATGAGCTTGCCGCGCACCTTGAACGCGCACGGATGGTCGAGCTCCTCGAAGGCCAGCAGCGCGCGTTTCCAGACCTGAAGCGCGGCATCGCGATCGCCTGCGGCGAGGTGCGCGTCGCCCAGGCGGTTCAGCGTGACGGCGGCGAGGTACCGCTCCCCTCGCCGGTGCAGCGAGGCGAAGGAGCGCTGGTAGCAGTCGATGGCCCGGCCGTAGTCGCCGAGTCTGGAGTGGATGAACCCCAGACTGTCCAACGTGTTCCCCTCGCCCACCGGGTCGCCGAGTTCGCGCGACATCTCCAGCGACGCCCGGCAGGCCTGCAGGGCGCGGTCGTAGTCGCCCAGCCGGGCATGGCAATGGCCGATGTTGTTGAGGGCCCTCGCCTGTCCGGGCCTGACCCCGGCCCGCCGGCACAACTCGAGGCTTTCGAGGGCATGCGAGAGCGCCGAAGCGTAGTCGTCCTTGTTCTCACTGGTCAGACACAGCATCGAGTGGACGTTCGCCTGCCATTCGAGGTCGTCCAGGGTCTCGAAGAGCTGCAGGGCCTCAAGGAGACGGCGTTCGGCGTCCTCCGGATCGCCGTAGCGCGCCTGGGCGGCGGCCAGCCCGTACCGGGTGATGGCCCTCGCCCGGGTGTCTTCTGAACGGTCAGCGGCCGACAACGCGAGTCGCTGCGTCGCAAGCCAGTCCGCGCCGAGGCCTTCACGCCGCAGGTACGTCGCCAGGAACTGCGACAGCTGCCAGACGTAGGAGTCGAGCCCGCGCTCGTGCGCGCCGGCCACGGCATTGGTGAGGACGTGCCGTTCGGCGGCGAACCAGGCGGTCGCCCGGTCGTTGTCGTCGGGCGCTTCGACCAGCGCGTTCGGGACCGGATCGGCGATGTGGATCGGGCTGCGCCGCGGCGCCATGACGGCCGTCGCCGCGTGCGCGGTGTGCAGGTAGTGGTCGAGCAGGCGGCGCGTCGCACCGTTCCGGGCGGCCGGATCGTCGAGCGTCTCGGTCAGTTCGGCGGCGTACGCGGCCAACAGGTCGTGGAGTTCGAACCGCCCGGGGGCGTGCTCGGCGACCAGCTGCATCCGGCACAGTTCGCGGACCCACCGCAGGACGGTCGGGACGGGGGTCCCGGCGAGGCTGGCGGCCGCCGCGGCCGCGAAGTCGGGTCCCCAGTGCAGTCCCAGGAGCCGGAAGAGGCGAGCGGCGTCAGGGCTGAGCCGCAGGTACGACCAGGAGAAGACCGTGCGGAGGTCGATGGTCGAATCCGGGCTCTCGAAGGCGTCGAGCACGATCGCGCTCGTCTCGAGTTCATCGGCGAGCGACGACAGGGCGAAGTCGGCCTGGGCGGCGGCCCGGGCGGCGACGATCGTCAGCGACAGCGGGAGCCCGGCGCAGCGCTCGATGATCCGCGACGCCGCCTCCGGTTCGGCGCGGACGCGCGCCGGGCCGAGCCTCCCGATCAGCAGTTCGCGCGCCTCGGCAGGGTCGAACCCGTCGAGCGTCAACTGGTGGGCGCCGTGCCGTGCGGCGAGTCCGGTCAGTTCGGTGCGGCTGGTCGCGATCAGGCAGCAGCCCGTCGAGCCGGGGATCAGCGGCCGGACCTGCGCTTCGTCCCGGGCGTTGTCGAGCACGATCAGCATCCGCCGGTCGGCGAGCAGGCTGCGGTACAAAGCGGAGCGAGCGTCGGCTTCGGCCGGGATCCGGTCCGGCGCAACCCCAAGGGCGTCAAGGAATCGCAGCACGGCGTCAGCCGGGTCGACCGCCTCGCCCGAGGCCTCGAAGCCGCGCAGGTTCAAGTACAGCTGGCCGTCCGGGAAGCGATCGGCGATCCGGTGCGCCCAGTGGACCGCCAGCGTGGTCTTGCCTGCACCGGGAATGCCCGCGATGCTGGTGACGAGCGTTCTGCCCTCCTGCTCGGCCCGGTCCAACATTTCGTCCAGACGCGACAGTTGCGGTTCGCGTCCGGCGAAGACGGCCACGTCGCCGGGAAGCTGCCGAGGGAGGGTCGCGTCGTCGGAGGCGTCCGCCTCGACCTCCTCCGATCCGTGCAGCAGCTGTTGGTGCTGTTGGCGGAGCACTGCGCTGGGTTCGATGCCGAGTTCGTCGATCAGGCGCTTTCTGGTGCGCTGGAAGACTTCGAGGCCTTCGGCCGTGCGGCCGCTGCGGTGCAGGGCCGACATCAGGAGCTGCGCCGGGCGTTCCCGCAGGGGGTGCTCGGCGGCGAGGACCGACAGTTCGGGTACGAGGCCCCGGTCGCCGGAGCGCAGATCGGAGGCGATGCGGTCTTCGGTCGCGGCGAGCCGCTCGTCTTCCAGGCCTTCGACGACGGCACCGGTCAGCCAATCGCCGGCCACGTCAGCGAGCGCGGGACCCTGCCACAGCGCCAGGCCTTCGCGCAGGAGCGCGCCGGCCTCTTCCGCGGGGCCGCTGCGGGCGCGGGCGACCAGGTCGCGGAAGCGGTACAGGTCGACGCGCTCGGGGTCGCTCGTCAGGCGCCAGCCTTCGCCGACCGTGGCGAGTTCGACCGTCGGGTCGGCCGCCAGCAGTTTGCGCAGCTTGGTCACGTGGACCCGCACGGAGCCCCGGGCCGACGCCGGCGGGCCCGTGGCCCACAGCGCCGAGATGAGCCGTCCGGTCGAGACCACGCGGCCGAGGTCGAGGAGCAGCATCGCGAGCACGCACCGCTGCTGGGCAGTGGTGGGGCCCAGCAGCTCGCCGTCGTGGAGGATCTCCACCGGCCCGAGGACACGAAACTCAATACCCGCCAATCGGGACGCACCTTCCCATCGACCGAATTGATGCGCTGCGTGCCAGTCGAATCCTGTCCGACAATAGCTCTCGGTTCGTGCTTCGGCCCGGTCACCGATGCGGCGGCGGATCAACCCGCCCGGGTCATGGGCTCCTCGAAGCGCTGGGCCTGTTGCACCAGGTACTGGCCGTACATTCGCAGGAGCTCACGGTAATGGCCGGCGTCGGGGGCCTCGCCGGGGCGCGTGAGGGCCAGCTGCGAAATGTAGGACACGATCACGTCGCCGGGGTAGCTCACGCCGTCGGTGACGCTGTCCTTCAACCAGTTCAGCCAGGGCTTGATCGCATCGAGCACGGCCTGGGTGACGTCTTCGGCGAAGTCCTGCTGGGCCGTGGGCCCCTTGAGGCTCGGCCAGCGCCCGACCTCCCGTTCGATCGTGGCGGCGACCGCCAGCGTCAGTCCGTGCTTGAACTTGGTGTCGACGACCCATTCCGGCAGCGGGTACCGCGCCTGCAGGGTCGCTCGCACCTGGCTTCGGCCGTATCCGGTCATCGGACCCGCCCCTTCCAGCGCCGCTTACGCGCTCTTCCGTTTGCGCGCCGCCTTCTTGGCCGGCTGCTTGCGCGCCGCGGTCTGCTTCGCGGTCGGCTTGCGCGCCGCGGCCTTCTTGGCGGTCTTCTTGGCGGCCTTCTTGGCGGTCTGCTTCGCCGGCCGCTTCGCGGCCTCGACGCTCCGCTCCAGCGCGTCCCTCAGGTCGATGACCTCCGCCATCGGCTCGGCCTTCTTCGGCTTGGCCACCGAGCGCCCGTGCTGCTTGGCGTCGATGGTCGCCAGCAGGGCCTCCTGGTAGGCGTCGCTGTACTCCTCGGGCTCGAATTCGCCGGACATGGAGTCGATGAGGGTGCCGGCCATCTGCAGCTCCGCCTTCCGGGACTCGGCGTCCAGGCCGCCGATCTCGGGGCTGCGGATCTCGTCGGGCCACATCATCGTGTGCACGATCGAGCAGGTCGTCGCGGGGGCGGAGGACGGCGAGGCTCTCCCGGAGGCGCAGCGTGACCTTGACGATCGCGATCTTGCCCGAGTCGAGCAGCGCCTCGCGCAGCAGCACGTACGGTTTCGCCCCGGCCTTGCCCGGTTCGGCGTAGTAGGAGCGCTCGTAGTGGATCGGGTCGATCTGCTCGCCGGGCACGAACTCGAGGACCTCGATCATCTTCGAGGAGCTCACGGGCAGGTCCGCGAGGTCGTCGTCGTCGAGGAGGACCAGCTTGCCGCTCGTCGGTCTCGGTGCCCTTGACGATCTCCTCGGGCGGCACCGGCTCGTCGTCGATCTCGCAGACCTTCTGGTAGCGGATCCGGCCGCCGTCGGCCGCGTGGTACTGGTGCAGGGAGAGGTCGTGGCTGCTCGTGGCGGCGCGCAGGTTGACCGGGATGGAGACCAACCCGAACGCGATCACACCGTTCCAGAGCGCCGGCATGAACACAGCATGACACTCACCGTCACGACGCACATGTTCTTCGATACGTAACAGGCCGTTTCCGGTTTGCCGCGGCCTGCGGCCGGGTTAGGCCGGGTACTCGCGGATGGCACGGGGCGACAAGCTGGCCAAATACCGGTCGAAACGGGATCTCGCGAAGTCGGGCGAGCCTTCGGGCGGCCGCAAGCGGGGCGGAGGCGACCGGTTCGTCATCCAGCGCCACGAGGCGACGCAGCTGCACTTCGACTTCCGGCTGCAGATCGACGACGTGCTCGTGTCGTGGGCCGTGCCCAAGGGGCCCTCGCTCAATCCCGCGGACAAGCGGCTCGCCGTCCGCACCGAAGACCACCCGCTCGACTACGCCGAATTCGAGGGCCGCATCCCAGGGGACGAGTACGGCGGCGGCACCGTGATCGTCTGGGACACCGGCACCTATCGCAACCTCACCAAGAAGCGCGGCACCGCGATCGCGATCGCCGACGCCCTCGAGCACGGCCACATCGTGGTGCGGCTCGAAGGCGAGAAGCTCACCGGCGCGTTCGCGCTGTCGCGGATGGGCGAAGGCGGGGACTGGCTGCTGGTCAAGAAGGACGACGAAGGCGCCGACCGCCGCCGCAAACCCGCCAAGACGCAGCTCGACTCGGTCCTGTCCGGGCGCACCAACCGAGACCTGGCGACACCATGACCGGCTTCCAGCCGCTCATGCACCGCGACCCTCACCGAGCGCCGGTTCTCCAACGCGGACTGGCTGTTCGAGCGCAAACTCGACGGCATGCGCGCACTGGCCGCCCGAGACGCGGGCCGGCCGAACCTGTGGTCGCGCAACGAGCGCCGCCTCGACGAGCGCTTCCCCGAACTCGTCGAAGCGCTCGGCGAACGCGGCGGCCCCCGCTTCGTGGCCGACGGCGAGATCGTCGCCTTCGACGGCAGCATGATGAGCTTCGCCCGCCTCCAGGAGCGCATCCATCTCACCGGCGCCGCACGCATCGCCGCGACCGGCGTCGACGTCTACTACTACGTGTTCGACCTCCTGTCCTACGACGGGGACGACCTGACCCGCCTGCCCCTGCGCGAGCGCAAGCGGATCCTGCGGGACGCGTTCGACTTCGGCGACCCGCTGCGGTTCACCATGCACCGCAACACCGAGGGCGAGGCGTTCTACCAGGACGCCTGCAAGCGGGGCTGGGAAGGCCTGATCGCCAAGCGCGCGAAATCGCAGTACCGCCCCGGCCGGTCGAAGGACTGGCTCAAGTTCAAGTGCGTGAAGGACCAGGAGTTCGTGGTCGGCGGCTTCACCGACCCGCAGGGCTCGCGAAGGGGCTTCGGGGCGCTGCTCGTGGGCTACCACGAAGGGCGCGGCAAGCTGCGGTACGCGGGCAAGGTGGGCACCGGGTACAACGAGCGCACCCTGCGGACACTCCGCGAGCGGATGGACGCGCTGGCCCAGGACCACAGCCCGTTCGACGACCCGGTCAAGGAGCGGAGCGCGCACTGGATCCACCCGGACCTGGTGGTGCAGGTGGGCTTCAGCGAATGGACCACCGACGGCATGCTGCGCCACCCCCGATACCAGGGAGAGCGCCCGGACAAGCCGGCCGACGACGTGATGAGGGAGACGATCTGACATGGCGCCGACGATCCACGTGGCCGACCACGACATCAACGTGTCCAAACTCGACAAAGAGTTGTTCCCGGAGGACCACTTCAGCAAGGGCGACATGCTCCTCCACTACCGCTCGGTCGCCGAAGCCATGGTCCCGCACCTGACCGGGCGCCCGCTGACCATGCGCCGCTACCCGAGCGGGATCGCCGACGGGGGGTTCTTCCAGAAGGACGCCTCCGAGTACTTCCCCGACTGGATCAACATCGTCGAAGTGCCGCGCGAGCACAAAGAAGGCAACGTCCACTATGTGGTGTGCGACGACGCCGCGACCCTGGTGTACCTCGCGAACCAGGCCGCCATCGAGTTCCACATCTGGACCTCGACCGTCGACGACCTCACCCGGCCCGACCGCCTGGTGCTCGACATCGACCCGCCCCCGGGCGTCTCGGTCGCCACACTCCGCTCGATCGCCCGGCGGGCAAGGGACCTCTACACCGAACTCGGACTGACACCGTTCCTGCAGGCCACCGGCGGGCGCGGCTACCACATCGTCGCGCCGCTCGACCGCTCCGCCGACTTCGTGTTCGTGCGCGAACTCGCGGGCGACCTCGCCGACCGCATCGCCGCAGACGACCCCGACAGGCTCACCACCGCGCAACGCAAGAACCGCCGCGGCGACCGCGTCTTCCTCGACGTCAACCGCAACGGCCGCGGCCAGACCTTCGTCGCGCCCTACTCGCTGCGCGCCCGCCCCGGCGCCGCCGTCGCGACCCCGCTCGACTGGAACGAACTGAGCCGGTCCACACCGAACGGCTTCACCGCCGCGTCCATCGTCAGGCGCCTCGCGCGCAAGACCGACCCGTGGGTGGACATGGACGACCACGCCGCCGCCCCGGCCGCCGCACGAAAACGCCTGGACGCCATGAACAAGGAGTCCGCGAAGACGCAGTCTTGAGGCGCTTTCGGTCGCCTCGCAGGCGAGCGGCGTGCGCTCGCCTGCGAGGCGACTGCGAGTGCTACCCGACTGCTACCCGACTGTGCGTGCGGCGAGGGCTTCGACCTCGAACAGCACGTCAGGCGTGGCCAGGCCCGCGACGCCGATGAGGGTCTGCGTGGGCGGCTTCGCACCCCAGCGCTCCTGCACGGCCCCGGCGATCGGCCCGAGCCTGCTCACGTCATGATTCACCACGTACGTGCGGAGCTGGACGACATCGCCGAAGTCGAGCCCGTGCGCGGCGAGAGCCACGCCGATGTTGGCGAACGCCTGCTTCACCTGGCCGGCGAACTCGGCCGAGACGACCGCGCCGTCAGGGCCCGACCCGTACTGGCCCGAGACGAGCACCAGCTCCGAACCCGCCGGAACGGTCGCAGTGTGGCTGTAGCCGAACGGGACCGGGTCGTGCAGACCCTCCGGATTGACAATCGCGTGTGCTATGTGGATCACCTCTCGAGTGCGATGGTGCTTCTTCGAGCACAAGCCTCTCAGCGAATCACGACATCTACTGTCACGTATTCCGGTAGCATTTCTCGCATGCGCGCCGACCGGTTGGTATCGCTCGTTCTCCTACTGCGCCAACGCGGCCGACTCTCCGCCACCGCGCTCGCCCGCGAGCTGGAGGTCTCCACCCGCACCGTGCTGCGCGACATCGAGGCGCTCTCCGCGGCCGGCGTCCCGGTCTACGCCGAACGCGGCCGACACGGCGGATTCGCGCTGCTGCCCGGCTTCCAGACCGAACTCACCGGCCTGAACCACGACGAAGCGCTCGCCCTGCTCGTGGCCGGATCGCGGCGCGGCGCCCAGGCGTTCGGCCTCGGCTCGGCACTGGCCTCGGCCATGCTCAAAGTGGTCGACGCGCTCCCCGAAAGCCATCGGGACACCGCGGCCGGGGTGGCCGAGCGGCTGCTCATCGACCCGGAGACCGACCTCCTCTCGCGCCGGCTCGACGCCGATGACGTGCCCGACACCGTGGTGGCCGAGGTGCGGCGCGCGGTGTTCGCCGGGCACAAGCTGCGCCTGCACTACGCGGCGGTGGACCAGGCCCCGAAATGGCGCACGGTGGACCCGATCGGCCTGGTCACCGTGCGCGACCAGGTGTATCTGCTGGCCACGAGATCGGGGGCGGACCGCACCTACCGGCTCTCCCGGGTCCTGGCCGCCGAGGAGCTGCCCGAACCCGCGCAGCGACCGGACCGGGTCGATCTCGACCAGGTCTGGCAGGAGCGGGGCACACGGTTTCGGGCCGGCGGCGACCAGGTCGTCGTGGAGGTCCGGGTGGATCCGGCGCGGCGGGAGGACCTGGTGGGCACCGCCGTGGCCGTCCTCGCCGAAGCGGCCGAAGCCGACGGCCGGCTGCGCTGGAGGTGGCCTTCCAGGATCAGCGGCACGCCGAATGGGCGCTGTGGCAGCTCGCCGCGGACGCGGAAACCCTAGCGCCGCAATGGTTGCGCGACTCCCTGCACCACCGCGCCGCGGCGATCGCGGCCCGCTACCAAGCCCCGTGACCTGCTAGTCCCGTGCCTGCTAGTCGTGGGCGGCGAGGCGTTCGAGCCATTCGCTTGCGGCCGTTGCCCAAAGCTGAACGGCGCGAGACGGTCCCGGCCGGCAGCGCCGAGCTGCCCGCCATCGCGAACGGGCTGGACGCGATCCACAAGGAAGCCGCCCACGAACGCCCGTAGGCAGCGCGCGGCGGCGTCCGCGGACTGGTCGCCGAACCCGATCGCGCTCAGCGGTCCCCGTTCCGCTTTCGCCTCACCACCAGGTCGTACGAGGCGCGCACGAGATCGGCCACCACCTCCGCGGTGATGTCCGAGCCTGCGCCGACGGAGATCCAGTGGCGCTTGTCGAGATAGCGCCCGGCGGCCACCGATCGGTATTCGTTGCGCAGCGCCTGGCCGTCGCCCGGGTCGGCCTTCACGGTGATGATCTGCTCCGCGGGGTCGTCGGTGACGATGAGGAAGACCTTCCCGCCGACCTTGTAGACGTCGAGCTTGTCCACGAACGGACGCCCTTCGGTCACGTCGGCGAGCGCCGCCGCCGTCTCGCGCGCGACCGCCTGGAGATGCTCGCCGTCCATGCCCGTACTCCGTTCAAGCCGTCTCCGCCGGTGCTATTCGGCGCGGAGCTCATCGGTGAGGCGGGCGAGGGCGTCTTCGGCTTTCGGCGCGGGGCCGAACAGCTGCTCTTGGCGGCGGGTGTCGGCGACGTAGCGGCCGGTGTCGAACCAGCGGAACATCGCGACCATGTCCTGGAGGATCGGCACGAAGCGCCCGACCGTGGCTCCCGCGGCGCGGGCGATGCCGGCCGGGACGGCCCGCACTTTGACCTTCGTGCCGGCCAGGCGGCCGATCTGGTCGGCGACCGTGCGAATGCTGACCGGGCGGTCCCAGCCGATGTCGATGCGTTCACCGTCCTCAACCTCGGCGTCCACGGCCGCCGCGAGATACACGGCGACGTCGGCGGTGCGGACGAAGGTCAGCGGGACGGCAGGATTGCCGATCCAGAAGACGCGTCGCTTCTCGAGCACGTTGCCTGCCGCGCTCGCGATCTGGTCGACGAACGCCCCCGGGCGCAGCGCGACGAAGGGGACGCCGAGTTCTTCGAGCTTGTCCTCGGCGAGTTTCTTGTGCCAGAAATGCGGAACGTCGGGCGTCTGGTCGCTGGTGAGGATGCTGGTCAGCACGAATCGGCGGATGCCGGCGCGATGGGCGGCCTCGGCGAGGTTGGCGTTGCCGACGGTGTCGATGTCGTTCGCGTTCTTGTCGCCGCGGGTGTATCCGGCGGCGGTGGTGATGACGGCGTCGGCGCCTTCCATTGCGGCGGTGAGCGAGTCGAGGTCGAGCATGTCGCCGCGGGCGATCGCCGCGCCCCGGCTTTCGAGCCTGCTCGCATCGCTGGCCGGGCGGACCAGGGCGCGGACGCTCTTGCCGCGCTCGAGCAGTGCTTCCACGACTTGGCCCCCAACGGAGCCGGTCGCGCCGACGACGAGGACCGGGTCGGTGCTCATGGGATCTCGCTTTCCATCGGGTCAGTATCGTGCCGGGCGCGAGGGCTCGGACGCGAATCGGCGGTTACGCGGGTGCTTCGGGCGGCTGGGCGGCGGCGTTGATCGCGTCGATGACGGCGTAGGCGTGGTGGACGAACGCCTCCGCCTCCTGTGCCGTCAGGTGCTGCGCGGAGGTCTCCTCCAGGTCCCGCCACATGGCCGCCAGAGGCTCGCGCATGGCACGTCCCCTGTCGGTCAGGTGGACGACCATGACGCGGCGGTCGCGCTCGGCCGGCTCGCGGACGAGCAGTCCGGCGTCCTGCATGCGGCGCAAGGACTTCGAGACGGTGGAGTGATCGAGGCCCACGGCCTCGAGCAGCTCGGACTGCGTCTGGCCGTCCCGATCGAGCAGGTGCATCAGCAGCAGTTCCTGGCCCGGGTGCAGGTCCATTTTGCGCAGCATGGCGGCGGCGCGGCCGCGGTGCGCGCGGGCGAGTTCGAAGATCGCGTAGCTCATCGGTCCTTCGCCGGCCGTGGAGGGAAGGTGCGGGGTTCGATCGGGCATGGTTCGGTTCCTTTGGCGGTGTCGGCGGGGCGGTCGGTGGCGACCGCTCCGACAGCGTAGAAGGCCGCTCCCTTGCTCACTCGACAGTGAGGACGAGCTTGCCGCGGCCGTGTCCGGCGTCGCTGACCTGCTGCGCCTTGGCGGCCTGGTCGAGCGGGTAGGCGGTGACGGTGGTGACGACCTTGCCGGTCGCGGCGTCCTCGGCCAGCGCGGCCAGGCGGGCGGCCGAGCGTTCCTGACCGCCGCTGGAGAAGGTGATGCCGAGCTGGCGGGCGCGGAAGTCGGCGATGGTGACGATGCGTTCGGTGCCGCCGCGCAGGGCGATGGAGTCCTCCAGGGCTCCCTTCCCGGCCAGGTCGAACACGGCGTCCACGCCGTCGGGCGCGAGCGCGCGGACCCGCTCGACCAGGCCTTCGCCGTAGACCGTGGGGGTGGCGCCGAGCGCGGCGAGGTAGTCCTGGTTCGCAGGGCCGGCGGTCGCGATGACGCGGGCGCCGCGGGCTGCGGCGAGCTGGACCGCCAGGGTGCCGACCGCTCCGGCCGCGCCGTGCATCAGCACGGTCTCCCCTTCGGTGACGCCCAGCAGGTTCAGGACCCGCTCGGCCGTCTCGCTCGCCACCGGCAGCGCCGCCGCGTGCTGCCAGTCGAGGCCGGCGGGCTTGGGGGCGACGGTGGTGGCCAGTGCGTACTCGGCGTACGCGCCGGTGTCGGCCCAGCCCAGCACCTCGTCGCCCACCTGCAGGTCCTGCACGCCCTCGCCCAGGGCGTCGACGACGCCGGCGAGCTCGCCGCCGGGGATGGCGGGCAGTCGCGTCGGGCGGAGCGCCTCCATCGCCCCGGAGCGGATCTTCCCGTCGATCGCGTTCAGACCGGCGGCCTTGACGCGGACACGGACCTGCCCGGGGCCGGGCCGGGGAATCTCGACTTCGGCTTCGTGCAGCACATCGGTGCCGCCGAAACGGTCGAACTGGATGGCTTTCATGACGGCTCCTTCTCGATCACCACCAGTTAGGTGGCTAGACACATAAATCTAACCGCAATTCTGTGGCTAGCCAAGTATTTCTCGGTCCTCCCCCGGTGAGCTGCCTCGCAGCCCACTGCGGCAGCGGCCGCCCGAAGCGACCGGAACCAAGAAAGTAGCCCCGCTGATCCTGCGTGTCGGCAGGTCAACGGGGCTTTGAGGCGGAGGCTCTTCCGAACCTCTCCGATCAGATCGTGCCGATGAGTTCAGGCAGGGCGCCGTTCTTCACGAACGCCGGGATGGCTTCGATCGGCGCGTCCACCGCGAGCCACTGCCCGCCCTCGTGGACCGTTCCGGTCCGCAGCTCCGTCCATGACGCGCCCTCCGGGAGGTAGACGCGGCGGCCTCTCGCTTGGGCCTCGATGACCGGCGCGACGAGCACGTCGGGGCCGAACATGTACTGGTCGGCGAGGTCCCAGCAGACCGGGTCGGCGGGAAATTCGTGGAACATCCCGCGCATGACCGGCTGCCCGTCGGTGTGCGCCTCCTCCATCAGCCGCCGCGTGTACGGCCGCATGGCCTCGCGGAGGTTCACGTAGCGCACCAGGATCTCGTACACGTCCTCGCCGAAACTCCACAACTCGTTCGCGGCGCCCGAGTTGTTGCGCGCCGAGCCGTCGGCGGCGACCACCCGCTCGCTGGGCTGGCGGTCGCCGTGCATGCGCATGACCGGGCAGAACGCCCCGAACTGGAACCACCGGACCAGGAGTTCCCGGAACGCGGGGTCGTCGATGTTCCCGCCGCCGAAGCCGCCGATGTCCGTGGTGAACCACGGGATCCCCGCGACGCCCATGTGGATCCCGGCGGTGATCTGGCGGCGGAAGTCCGCCCAGTCGGAGTGGATGTCGCCCGACCACACCAGCGCCCCGTAGCGCTGGGAGCCGGCCCAGGCGCAGCGCACCAGGTTCACGACGTCCGTCTGGCCGGCGGCCTGCTGGCCCTCGTAGAACATCCGCGAGAACGCCTGCGGGTAGACGTTCCCGACCTCCAGGTTCGGGCCCGCGTGATAGCGGTAGTTGTCGAAGTCGTAGACGCCGTACTCGGGTTCGGCCTCGTCGAGCCAGAAGACCTTGATGCCGAGGTCGTGGTAGTTGCGGCGGATGATCTCCCAGGCCTGCTCGCGGGCGCGCGGGTTCGTCGCGTCCAGGAACATGCTCGGACCCTGGAAACTCATCTGGACCCCGTGCCCGCGCTCGGTCCGCACCAGCAGATTGTCCTTCTTGAACGCCGCGAAGTTCTCCGACTCGACCGAGACCTGCGGCCACACCGAGACCATCAACTCGACGCCCATCTCCCGGAGCTCGGCGACCATCGCGGCCGGGTCGGGCCAGAACTCCTCCTCGAAACGGAAGTCGCCCATCTTCGGCCAGTGGAAGAAGTCGGCGACGATCACGTCGAGCGGCAGACCGCGGCGCCGGTGCTCACGGGCGACCTCGAGCAGCTGCTCCTGGTTCCAGTACCGCAGCTTGCACTGCCAGTACCCGAGGCCGTACTCGGGCATCATCGGGGCGTGGCCGGTCGCCTCGGCGTAGTCGGCGCTGATCCCGGCCGGAGTGGGCGCGGCGGTGATCCAGTAGTCGAGCTGCCCGGTCGGCTCGGCGATCCACTCGGTGCGGTTGGCCGCGAAGGCGGCCGAGCCGATCGCCGGGTTGTGCCACAGGAACCCGTACCCGGCGCTGGAGACCACGAACGGCACGCTCGCCTGCGAGTTGCGGTGCGCCAGTTCGAAAGTGGAGCCCTTGACGTCGAGGATGTCCTGCTGATACTGGCCCATCCCGTACAGCTTCTCGCCCGCCACGGGCTCGAACGCGACACGGAGCCGGTGCGCGCCGCCCGGCAAGGGCCGGAACTCGCGCGCGGTGAGCTTGAGCGCCCCGCCGTCAGCGATCTCCCGCAGCAGCGTGCGGCCCGAGGCGTCGCGGAACTCCAGGGAGCAGTGGAACACGTCGTACTCGGTCTGCCAGTCCCAGCCGCCCCGCGCGCGCATCACGACCGTGATCGCACCGTTCACCAGCGTCGCGGTGTCGCCGTCCACGGTGATCGCGACGTCCACGGGCTCGGGCTCGAGCAGCGCGAAGTCGGTGTCGAGCACCTCCCCCGCACGGGTGCTGCGCACCCGCAGCGAATCGCGGCCCCACGCCTGGACGACGAGGGTCTCGCCGTCACCGCGCCAGATGACGGCGTCCGCAGAGGACTCGAAGGTGTTCATCAGGTTGTCACTCGTTTCTGCTAGTTCTTGACGGCGCCGGCGGTCACGCCGGCGGCGACGTATCTCTGGGCCACCACCAGCAGCACCGCCGCCGGAATCGAGGCGACCACCGCCGTCGCCATCATCGGGCCCCACTCCTGGTTCTGGGCACCGATGTAGTTGTAGATGCCCATCGTGATCGGTCGGAGCAGGCCCCCCTCACGATTGAGCGTGGAGGCGAAGATGAAGTCCGACCATGCCCACAGGAACGCGAACAGCGCCGAGGTGATGATGGCGTTCCGGGAGACCGGCAGGACGATCGACCGGAACGTGCGCCAGTGCGAGGCGCCGTCGATCTGGGCCGCTTGGAGCAGCTCCCGGGGAATGCCCGCCATGAACGCGGTCAGAAGCAGGACGGCGAACGGGACCGCGATCGTGGAGTCCGCCAGGATCAGGCCCGGGAGGGTGTCGAGCAGCCCGACGACGTTGTAGATCGAGTACAGGCCGAGCGACATGACCACAGCCGGCACCATCTGCGCCACGATCAGCGCGAAACCGAGGACGCGGCGTCCCGGCACGGCCATGCAGGCGAGCGCGAAGGAGGCCGGCGCCGCGATCGCGAGCGTGAGCAACACGGTTCCCGCGCCGATCACGAGGCTGGTGCCGAGGTACGGGAGCTGATCGCGGAAGACGACCGCATAGTGGTCGAAGGTGAAGTCGACCGGCACGAGGTCGCCGCCGCGGATGCTCTCGCGTTTCGTGAACGAGACGTTGAGCATCCAATAGAGAGGGAAGAGCATGAGCGCGGTCAAGACGACCGCGATGGGGTTCCTCCACCAGGTGCGAGACATGTCAGTGCTCCTGCTTCCGTTGGGCTGCGATGTAGACCAACCCGAAGGCGAGTGCGGCCAGCAGCAGTATCGTCCCGACGGCCGAGGCTTCGGAGTAGCGGATGACCCCCGAGGCCCCCTTGCCGACCGACATCCCGTACGCCCACGTGGCGAGCGTCTGCGACGTGCCGGTCCCCATCGACATGATCCAGATGATGTCGACGACCTTGAGCGTGTACACCAGGCCGAGGAGCAGGGTGATGAGCGTGACCGGGCGGAGCATCGGGAGGGTGATGCGCCAGAACTGCTGCCAGGGACCGGCGCCGTCCATCGACGCGGCCTCGTACAACTCCTTCGGGATGCCCTGGAGTCCTGAGTAGAGGATCACGAGATTAAACGGGATGCCCAGCCAGATGTTCGCGATCGCCACCGACATGAGGGCGTTGTCGGCACTGAGCCACCACACCGGATCGGCGCCGAACAGGCCGAGGAACGAGTTGAGAATCCCAGCGTCCGGGTTCATCATCCACTGCCAGGTGGTGCCCGAGACGATGATGGGCAGGAGCCACGGCACGAGGAACATGCCGCGAAGCGGCGCGGCCAGCCGGAACCCGCCGCGGTGGAAGAAGACCGCCAGCGCCAGCCCCATCAGGTACTGGAAGGCGAGCGAAACGGCGGTGAACACCGTCGTCTGCCACACGATCGTCCAGAACTGCGGGTGCTCGAACACGGCTCGGGTAGATCTCGAAGCCCACGAACGGGGCGCCGCCGTTGACGAAGGTGCCGCGGTCGAAGCGATGCAGGCTCATCGTCAGGTTCTGGACGAGCGGGTAGGCGTAGAAGAGGAGAAGGTAGATCACCAGCGGGACGACGAACGCGATCGCCGCCCAATGGGCGCCGCGCCGCTTCGGCTTCGCGGTCACGCGCTCAGGCGCGGCCTGCGCCGCGGCTCTCGTGGTCAGCGTGGTCATTCGAGTATTGCTCCGATCCGATCGCCGGGTCGGTCGGCCCGCCCGAGGGCGGGCCGACGAACCGTCAGAATCCGCCGGCGTCCTGGAACGCGGCCTCGACGGCGGCCTGATCCCCCGCGGCGTTGAGCGCCGCCTGGATCGCCCCGGAGAGCGAGGCGGAGGCGTCGACGTACTCGCTGCCGAGATCGGTGGTGCGGCCCTGGGCGCCTTCGACCGCGGCCACCCACGGCTCCCACAGCGGCGACTGGGCCGCCTGCTCGGCGCGGACGTCGGGCTTGGCCGAGAGGTAGCCGAGCGTCTCGTTGGTCTGGAACGCGGCCTCGCCCTCGGTCAGGCAGGCGATGACCGCCGACGCGTTCGCGTAGTGGTCGGAGGCGTTCTCGCTCTGGATCGGGGCCACGGCGAACTCGCCGCCGGTCGGCACCGGTGCGACGCCGCCGTCCCTCGTCGGGATCGGGATGACGCCGACCTCGAAGCCCGCTTCGGCCGCGGCAGAGGCGAACCAGGAGCCGTTCTCGGCGAAGGCGTACTCGCCCGTGAGGAACAGGTCCCACGCCGCCGACTGGTTGTCGGTGGCCGCCGACTTGGGGGCCAGGCCCTCGCCGATCCAGTCCGAGAGGAGCTGCCCGGCCGCGACGGCCTCGTCCGAGGAGATGTCGGACAGGTCGGCCCCGGCACCCCAGAACCAGGGAAGGAACTGGAAGACGCCCTCTTCACCGGTGACACCCGAGAAGGTGATGCCCTTGCCGCCGCCGGCCGCGACCTGGGCCATCGCGGCGTTCAACGAGTCCCAGTCGGTGACCGAGGCCGGGTCGACGCCGGCTTCGGCCAGCAGGTCGGCGTTGTAGTACAGGCCGAGCGCGTTGGAGCCGAACGGCACGCCGTAGGCGGTCCCGTCGACCACGCCGGGCCCCATCAGGTTCTCGTCCACACCGCTGGTGTCGATGCCCGCCTGCTCCGCGGTCGCCAGCATGTCGGCGCCTACGGCTTCGGGCATCATCGGGTTGTCGAGCAGCACCACGTCAGGCGCGCCGCCCTCTTTCACCGCGGTCGTGAGCTGGTTGAACAGGTCGGTCTGCGGAGCGCTCGTGCGCACGATCGTCGATCCTTCGGGTGCGCAGGACTTGACGTGCGCGTCCCACGCGGAGCCTTCGGCGTGCTGCGGGTAGGGGTCCCAGAAGGCGATCTCCGCGGTCGTCGAGCCTTCGCTCGCATCGCCGCTCTCACCTGGTTCCGGCGTGCCGCCGGAGCAGGCGGCCAGGGCGCCCATCGCCAGGGCGGCGCCCGCGGCGACGCACCAGCGCAGTGTCGGGTTGGTCATTTCATCGGCCTCTTCATCGAGTCGGGTCTGCCGGTGACGCGCTGGCTCGAGGGATTCGAATAGCCAGCGAACCGGTTCGCTGCCGATAGTGCCAGACCGAGTTGCCTCCGTCAAGGCGAACCGGTTCGCTGGCTGCTTGGCCGGGCGTCGAGCGTCGCTGGCACACCCCGAACGCGTGCCTATGCGACGGTTTCGACGCTGCCCTTCGGTTCAAGGTGCGGCACGATCAGCCGCTGCTGCACCGGGTCGTCGGGTGAGGCGATCCGCTTGGCGAGCATCTCGACCGCGGTCTGGCAGACGGCCACCGGCTCGGACTCGACCGAGGTGAACGACAGGACGTAGAGCCGTGCGAGCTCGGCCGCGTGCAGCGAGACCACGCTCCGGTCGGCGGGCACTTCGAGCCCGAGGTCGTGAAGCGCGAACGGGAGCATCGCGACGGCGGCGTCGTTGTGGATCAGCAGCGCACGCGGGTTCTCGGGGTTCTGGAGCACCGCGCGCAGGGTCGCGCGCACCTGCTCGGGCCCCACCGGCACGAAGACCGGGACGAGCCGCAGGCCGCGCCGTTCGGCCCGTTCGCGGGCCGAGCTCGCGAAACGGTTCGCATAGGTGCTGCCCGAGGCGTACAGCTCTTCGGGCCATTTGACGAACACCGCTTCGCGGTGGCCCGCGTCGGCGAGGTGGTCGACCAGCATCGCGGCCCCGGTGGCGAAGTCGAGGTCCACCGCGTCGACGCCGCGCGTGTCCTGGGGCATCCCGAGCAGGACCGCCGGATAGCGCGCCTGGTTGATCGGTTCCAGTCGCGGGTCCTCGTCGACCACGTTGAGCAGGATGAACCCGTCGACCTGGCGGCCGGAGATCGCCCGCCGCACCGCCTCGACACCGTCGGGCTCGGTCAGCAGCACGACCGAGTAGCCCTGCTCGCGCGCCGCGTCGGACAGCGCGATGAGGTACGCCGCCAGCGCCGGGCTGAACTCGGCCTCGTGGAAGCCCACGACGACTCCCAGCGCCATGGTCCGAGAGGTCGCCAGCGCCCTGGCCCCGGCGTTGACCGAGAACTGGAGCTTGGCGACCGCGGCGTCGACCCTGGCCCGCGTCTCGGGGCTGACGTATTTGCGGCCGGTCAGGACCGAGGAGACGGTGCTGCGCGACACTCCGGCCTCACGTGCTACATCGCCGATCGTGGCCACGCTGCCGCTCCCTCCGCTACTCGAGAATCGCCTCAGTGTACCGGTTCGCTGCGGGTCGGCCCTCGACTGAGTGGCGGCCGCCGGCCGAGCCGACGTCCGCCACAAGGGATGATCAGACGGTGACGCAGAAGGTCGCGCGGCACGCCGTGCCCGTACCTGCAGACCAGCCACTGCGTCCTCAGCGCCGCGGTCGCTAGAATCGGCGCCATGGTCAGCCCGGACGAATTCGCCGCCATCGCCGATCGGCATCTTCCCGAACCGGTCGCACGCCGGTGGAAAGAGCTGCTGCGCACCGCCCTCGAACTCCAGCCTGCCGAACCGGGGGACACCGTGGTCGGACGGCTCGGCGGCGAGGCGGTGCTCCCGGCCGACATGCTTTGGCCCGCTTGGGAAGGCCACGGCCCACTGACACTCATCGCCTCCCTCGACTGCGCCCTCCTGCCGAAGAGCGACCTGCCGCTGCCCGAAACGGGCATCCTGCAGTTCTTCTTCTTCGACGGCCAAGTCGACGGCGGAACGACGCTGGTCAACGGCGGCCTGCCCGAAACCCGAGACGGCAGCCGAGTCGTCTTCGTGCCTGAGGGGACCCACGCCGAGCCCCGCCCGCACCCTGAGGGCATCGTCGCCTACGAGCCGACAGCGATCAAAGCCGAACCGACCTGCAGCGCCCCGGATGAGCAGAGCCCGGTCCTCGTCTCCCACTTCGGTGGTGACGAGGACGCCGTTGCGGCGCTGGCGGACGAGGACTTCATCGAGGCGATCGCGCCCTGGGACAAGCCGGAGCACCAGATCGGCGGATACGCCGCAGAGGTGCAGGGCCCTCCCGAAGAGGAGATCGTCAACGGGTTGCGTCCCGACCTGGAGCCGGGGACCTTGCCGTACAAGGCGGAAGCGTCGGCCTGGCAGCTGCTGCTCCAGGTGGGCGACGTTGACGAGACCGAGATGCTCTGGGGCGACACCGGACAGCTCTACTGGATGGTCCGTCCCGCCGACCTCGCGGCGGCACGCTTCTCCGAGACCGCCTTCACCTGGCAGAGCGGCTAGGGGTGAACCCCTAGGCCTCGAACTCGATCGTCGCGCCGTCCGGCAGATCCTTCGTCTGCTGGTAGAGGTCCCCGCGGAAGCGCATCAGCTCCACGTCGGGGATCGCACCCAGCTGGTCGACCTCGAACGAGCCGCCGAACGCGAACGGCACCGCCGGAGCGAGCCTGGACCCGACGGGCAGCTGGCCGTTCGCCGCCGTCCAGGCGTCCGCGAGCGGTGCGCCGGTGTAGAACTCCATGTCGCCCATGACCTTGGCGGCCCACTGGTAGGCATCCTTGCCCATGAACTCGAGCTCTGCCGACTCCGCGTCGAAGTGGTAGAAGCCGCCGTCCGGTTTGACCGCGAACTGGAACCCGAAGACGTCCTCGGCGAAGAACAGCAAGTCGTCTCCCACGCCGCCGTACTCGTAGCGCCAGGTGTCCTTGGCGTTCCACCACAGGCAGTTCCCGGGCAGCTCGGCTCCCCAAGGCCGCACGAAGAGCGCCGGGCCGAATGCGTAGAACCCGTTCTTCTCCATGAGGATCGGGTGCAGCGGCCACGGGATCTCCGGCTTGATCTCCGGCGCCTGCAACGAGGGCCCGAGCGATCTACCGCCCTGCGACAGCAGGTCCGTCAATGCTTGCTGTGACATCTACTCGCTCGCAATCTACGGTGGGTCACCTGGTCGGCGGTACGTGTCCACCCAGACTCTACCGCCCTGGGGTAGGCCCGCCCATTGCTTCCTGATCTCGTTGCCCGCCCCTTGGTTGTCCTTCCACCACACGTATTGGACGCTTGAACCGGGGCCGCCCTCTTTGGTCGACGCGAACGGATACTCGTCGCGGTCCCAAGTGTTCCGCGGCTGCTCGTTGAGCGGTCTGGTGGCGTCTCTCCGCCGCTGCTTGACCGTGCGCTTGTTGCCGGAGTCCTTGGTGAGGATCCGGGGGTGGCCCTTCTGCTGGGCCCGGCGGATGTGGGCCGCGGTCTGCGGGTACTTCTTCGGGTCGATGAAGATGCGGCGGTCGTAGGAGCTCGACGGCGGGGGCTTCTTGACGTCGCCCTTGTGCCCTGCGCGGTTGCGTTTGCGGGCGATGCGCAGCTTGTCGATGACGGCTTTCGTCAGCCGTCGGCTCGCGGCTCCCGAGCCGGCGTTCGAGGGTTTCTTGGCCATGGTCGCCCGCCCGTCACATGAGCAGACGCATGATGGCGTCCTGGATCAGGCTGGAAACGATCTTCCGCCCCAGGGCGTAGAGCGCCGGGAGGGCCGCGCCCGCGATCCCGGCGGTGGCCGCCGCCGCGGCAATGGCCGCGGCGATCTGGACCGCGAGGATGCCGAGTTGAATGAGCACCGCGATCTTCAACGCGAGGACGACGGCCGCGCAGATCATCAGGCTCGCGCCGGCCAGTGCCATCGCGACGGTGCCCTCGGTGAGGATCTTGGCGGGGCTGTCCTCGCTGTCCCACCATGCCTGGAACGCCTCGATCGATTTGCCGATGTTGTCCTGGATGACCATCGCGGCGTGGTCGCCGGCGCCGGACAGCACGTCCTGGACGCCGTCCATCAGTTCGAGCCACTGGTTGCCGGCTTCGAAAAGAGTGTCCTCGTTGGACATCGGCCAGTCGAAACCGAGGGTGTTGAGCAGCTCGCCCAGGGGCGCGGGAAGGTTGATGACCATCGGCTACGCTCCGAGCTCGCCGGCGAGGCGCGTGAACTCGGTCATGGCGGCCTGGTCGGCCTCTCGGTGGGCGGCGGCCCATTCCTGGACGTCTACGCCGGCCTCCGTCATCTCCTCGGCCAAGCTGTTCATGGTCTCGTCGAAAGCCTCGACGATCGCCGCGTGGATCTCGCCGATGATGCCGCCGATCTCGTCGCCTCCGGCGCCCTCTGCGGCCGCGGCGGAGACGGTGTCCCGGAAGGACTGCCAGATTGAAAGCAGCTGTTCGGCGTCGCCCGCGAATCCTTGCCCGGCGCCGTCGAACTGATCCGGATCGATCTCAAGTCGGTCCATTGCGATCACTTCCCGTCTGGTTCGGCGGCCCTGGCCTGTGCGGCGAAGATCCCATCGAGGAAGCGGCCGAGGTCTTTCGCACTCTGCTGCTGCAGTTCGGCAAGACTCTCAGTGACACCTTCGAGGTCCACTTGCGCGGCCGTTCCCACGGTTTCGCGCAGTTGCGTGAGTGATTCGTTGACCGCCCGCTGGATCTCCTCGGCGAGCGCTTCCGATCCCATGCGCATGGCGACGGGTTGAATGTCGAGCTCGATGGTGCCGGGCTGCTTGGCGCGCACTACGACCTGGCCATCGCACGCTTCGACCTCTATCGGATCGTGGGAGGCCTGCCTGTCCTGGATGTCCTGGACTTGTTTGGCCGCCTCGAGAGTCTGCCGGAATGCGTCAGTGAAGTTGTTCGGGTTTGTCGCGTCCATGACGATCCTCGCTTTCTGTCTCCGATCACATGCCCACGATCGAGCTTCATTCATGTTAGCCCGTTCATGCCAGCATTCGATGCAATGAATTTCTTGCAGCCCAATGGAATCAATAGTGAATATTCGCCACTCGCGTCTATTGGCGGTACGCATCGCGAACGGCAATGAGCGGTCAGCCCCTAGGCGCCCCAAGGCATCTGAGAGAGCGGCCGCTCCCGCGAGGAGCTCCGCCGACGGCCGACCGACCACCCAGGTCCGGGTGTTCGGGCGGCCGTGCTGCTGAGGATCATTGCGCGGCCGAGCACCGATCGATCACAGATCCGTCACAGGTGCGCGGCCAGAGCGCGCCGCTTCGAAGAAGTACGCCAGCGCGCACGTCGTCTTCGGCGGTGAGCGCGTTGAGGACGTTCGCGTGGTTTCAAGCCGTTCGGCGAGGACCCACGGCGGCACGTCCGGGTGCGCCAAGATTCGAAGACCTGGAACGCAAACAGCCCCGCCGGTCCTGCGTTCACGCAGGTCAGCGGGGCTTGTTGGCGGAGACTCTAGCTTCTGAGCCTCCTCCACTTCGTTGCGGAGGCTCTAGCTTCTGAATCTCCTCAACTTCGTGGCGGAGGATATGGGATTTGAACCCATGATCGGGTATCACCCGAAACCCGCTTAGCAGGCGGGCGCACTAGGCCACTATGCGAATCCTCCAGGACGCACCGGAGCGCGTACCAAGCACAGAGCATACCGGGCCGGGTCCTGAAGACCCAAGGGGGTTTGGGGTTGGTTAGAGCCAGCTCACGTGCGGTGCGACCAGGAGGTATCCGACGAACGCGGCGATGTCCAGGAGCGTGTGGGCCACGATGAGCGGACCGGTGCGCTTCCAGCGGAGGAAGAACAGCGCGAAGACCGCGCCCATGACCGCGTTGCCGATGAACCCGCCGAAGCCCTGGTACAGGTGGTAGGTGCCGCGCAGGAGCGCATGGGCGACGACGATCGCGGCGGGCCTCCAGGCGAGTTGGCGCAGGCGGGTGACGAGGTAGCCGAGGCCGATGACCTCTTCGAGGATCGCGTTCTTCAGCGCGGCGAGGACGAGGATCGGGACGGCCCACCACACGTCGTTCAGGTTCGAGGCGGCGATCTCGGCGTTCAGGCCGAGCGCGCGGGCGGTGAAGTACAGGCCCAGGCCGGGGATGCCGATGCACGCGGCCAGGCCCGCGCCGCCGAGCAGGTCGAAGGCGGGCCGGCGGGTGTCGAGGCCGATGGCCCGGAACGGGTCGCCGCGGTCGAGGCTGAGCAGGTGGAGGCACAGGGCGACGGGGGCCATGGCGAGGGTGAGGCTCACGAGCTGCTGCGCGAGGTCGTACCAGGGCCGTTCGGCCTCGGCTCTCGCCGAGTTCATGGACTGGACGCTGTCGGCGAGGCCGCCCGGTTCGGTGAGGGTGCCGATGATGTCGACGATCGACCAGATCGCGGAGGCGCCGAGGGACAGGGCCAGCACGATCCAGATCTCGCGCTTGATGACGCGCGGGGTGAGGAGCAGCGGCCGCGCGGGTTCGTCGGCGAGTGCGGCGTCAGGGCGGTTCGACATGGGTTCCAGCGTGCCAGGCCGTTCACCGGCCCCGCGACACGCCCGGGTCGCACTGCGTGTGCGACGCGTCCGCCTTCGTCGCGAGGAGGATCGAACTGCGAGGCGAGGTGCTGTGAACCTCATCCCACTCGGCGACGCTCACCCTCACGGCACCTCGCTTTCCTACACCCGGTGGCGGCCCCGTGTCTGTCGGTTTCTTGACATTCGATGCAACAGGTCAGGTAAGGTTAGCCAGTCCTTACCTGAGAGGGGTACGCCATGCGGCTCGCGACCGCGGAGGCTCACGTCCTGAGCACCGCCGCAATCGGCCGCCCCCTGTTGTCTCCCCTGCTCCCCCAGCCGATCGGCGCGCTCCGCGCCGTCGCCGACCGGGTCGACCGCGAGGTCGGCGTTCACCCGCTCGCGGGCGTCCGCGGCTGGCTGGACGGCCGCCCGCCGCAGGGCGCGATCGCGTTCCCCGCCGCCGAACTGGCCGCGGGCGAGCGGATCGAGGAGCTCATGGGCACCGCCGCCGCGCTGTGGGGCGGTTCGGCCCACGCGAATGCGGCGCTCGCCTGGAAGACCTACTGCTACTGGACGCTCGCGCCGGTCGTGCTCGGCTATGTCGCCGCCCGCCGCGTCCCGGTCATGGACGCCGCCAACACCGTCTTCAGTGTCGCCGAGGACACCCCGATGTTCTCGGTGCGCCAGATCCGGCCCCGTTTCCTGGCGCTGCCGCACGACCCGTGCGCGGCGCACCCTGACGTCGAGGTCGTCGCGAACGAGGCGGACCTGCTCGACCGCCTGCGCGCCACCGTGTTCGACGCGCACCTCGCGCCGGTCCTGGAGTCGTTCCTCGCGCGGGTGCGGGTCGGCAGGCGCACGCTCATGGGGTCGGTCGCCTCGGGCATCGCGTACGGCGTCGCCGCGGTCGCGCAGGTCGTGCCGGATCCGGACGACGTGCTCGCCAAGACCCTCCTCGACGCGCTGGACGTCGCCGACCTGGTGGACGTGAAGACCGATGAGGAAGGGCGGCTGGTCTACCGGCGCCGCACCTGCTGCCTCGCGCTCACCATCGACGGCAACCGCACCTGCTCCACCTGCTGCGTCCGCGCCTAGCCGGCGGCGGTTTGGTAGATTGGCGCTTGCCTCAAGGGGCCCTGGAGGGGTCGCATAGTGGACTAGTGCAGCGGTCTTGAAAACCGCCGTGGGTGTCAAAGCTCACCGTGGGTTCGAATCCCACCCTCTCCGCCACCAGTCGGCGCGTCAGCGCGACATTTCCGGCGAATAGCCTTACTTCTCCGCACTATCGCGGGCCATGGCGGTGAGCCTGGGCCGTTCCCGTATCCGGGACATGAAAAAGGACTCAGCACCCCGGCACGGTGCTGAGTCCACGATTAGGGTAACCCCATGGCGCAACATGCTTCACTTCCGGGTCGGGATATTCACAGAATCGTTACGATGGCGCGTCGCTGCGAAGAGGCCGACGGCATCGCCCCGTTCAACGAGCAGACGACGCTCGCGCTCTCGCGGCACCCCCATCGCCATCGCAGGCATTTCGTTGTGCGCCTTGGCGATTCGGTGATCGCCTACGCGGGCGCGGAGATGGTCGGGGGCAGTGCCGAGGCGGAGTTGGCGGTCGATCCGGCCCACCGGGGCCGGGGGGTCGGCAACAGATTGCTCGACGCCGTCTTGGATTGGATTGAGGCGGACATCACGGAACTGCGGGTGTGGTCGCACGGCGATCTGCCTGTTTCGCAGCGGTTCGCGGCCGCGCGCGGCTTCTCGCGGGAGCGGGTGCTGTTCCAGTTCTCGCGCGATCTCGACGGGTTCGCGTGGCCCGCGGCATGGCCGGAGGGGATCGGCCGGAACTGGCGGATCGGCGAGGGCCCGGCGGCGGTGCTTCCCGAGGGAGTGCGCTTGCGCCCGTTCAGGGTCGGGCGCGACGAGGCGGAGTGGCTGCGGGTGAACGCGGCGGCGTTCGCCTCGCATCCGGAGCAGGGGCGCTGGACCGCGGCGGATCTGGAGGCGCGCGAGGAGGAGACCTGGTTCGACCCGGACGGGCTGCTGGTGGCCGAGGACGAGTCGGGCATGCTCGGCTTCCATTGGACCAAAGTGGAGGAGGGGGTCGGCGAGGTGTACGTGCTCGGCGTCGACCCGCGCGCCCAGGGCACGGGCCTGGGTCGGACCTTGACGCTCGCCGGTCTCGCTCATCTTGCGGCGCATGGCATCCGCGAGGTGGAGCTGTACGCCGACGAGTCGAATGCGAAGGCGGTCAAGCTGTACCGCTCGCAGGGCTTCGACATCGTGCGCACGGACGTGCAGTGGGTGAAGCGGCTCCGCTGAGGATGTCGGTGCACGCCGGTAGTTTGGTTTGCCGGGGGCGCTGGGTAGCGGACATTTCCGGAATTCCGGATTCGCGCCGCCGCGGCCGGTCTCGTGCTCAGGCCGAGGCGAGGGCGTCGCGGGGGTAGCCCTCTTCGCCGGGGAGCACGAGTTTGGCGTGCCGGCCTTGGAGGGCGACGCGCGGGAGGATCGGCGACATGTCGCGCTGCTCGGCGGCGGCGAAGACCTCGCCGACGGTGGAGTAGCGCGCGAGTTCGGCGAGGGTGGTGGCCTCCGGGATCGACATCTGGCCGCCGTACTGGCACACGGCCTGCTCGGGGCCGATCCAGGTGGCGTACTCGGGTTCGCGCACGCGGATGCGCGGCTGGAAGCCCTCGGCGAGGGTGGCCACGTAGATCCACGAGTCGAAGCGCACGGGCTCGTACTCGGCGGTGACCCAGCGGGCCCAGGCGCGCTGCAGGGCGACCATCGCGCCGGTCTCCTCCTCCACGGCGCGCAGGCCGGTCATGGCCACGTCGGGGTCGTCGGGCTTGTGCCGGCCGCCGGGGAAGCCGTACTGGGCGCCGCGCGGGCCGTTCAGGGCGCTGTCGTAGCCGTCGCCGTGAACGTCGACGTCGAGGTGGGCCCAGCGTTCGCGCACGTGCGTCGTCGCCTGGTCGGTGCGGTCGATGGAGGGGAGCCCGAAGGGTTCCTTCGCCACGTGGCGCAGCAGGAAGACCCGCAGCGGGGCTTCCCGGAGGAGGACCACGGCGGCGGCGCGCTCGGGCTCGGCGGGAGCGCCCTGCTTGCGGAGGCGGGTGAGCGCACGAGCGGCCGACTCGGAATCGACCGCTCTGAAGTCCCATTTCCCGAAGCGCTGGATGGACATGCCATCACGCTAACGCAGAACCGGGCGATTCCAGAGCGCAACGCCTGAAACGGCGGCGGCCCGGCCGAAGCCGGGCCGCATGGCCGGAGCAGGGACGACGTCCCCGTTTCGAGGTGGTGTTCCGCGGCTCAGCCGAGGAGGTGGATCGGGAGGTAGAACAGGGCGCCCACGAGCGCCGCGATCGGGAACGTGATGATCCAGGCGATCACGATCGAGCGGGCGACGCCCCACCGCACGGCCCGCTTGCCGCCGGTCGAGCCGACGCCCATGATCGCGGAGGTGATGGTGTGGGTGGTGGAGATCGGCGCGCCGAGCAGCCAGGTGTTGGCGTACAGCACCGAGCTGGCGACGGTCTCGGCCGCGAAGCCCTGGGGCGGGCCGAGGTCGATGATCTTGCGGCCCATGGTCTTGATGATGCGCCAGCCGCCCGCGTAGGTACCGGCGGCCATGACGGCGGCCGAGACCCAGTAGACCCACTGGGGGATGTCCGTGGCGTTGTCCTGGATGCCGCCCACGTAGAGGGCGAGGACGATGACGCCGATGATCTTGGCGGCGTCCTGCATGCCGTGGCCGAGGGCCATGGCGGCGGCCGAGACGGTCTGGGCGTGGCGGAACCCGCGGTTGAGCTTGTCGGGGCGCCCGCGCCGGAAGAGCCAGTACACGGCGATCATGACCAGGAAGCCGAGGGTGAAGCCGACGACCGGCGAGATGAGCGTGGGCAGCACGATCTTGTCGACGATGCCGCCCCACAGCACCCAGTCGTTGGCGTTGCCGGCGATGATCCAGCCGCCGGCCATGGTCGCGCCGACGATGCCGCCGAACAGGGAGTGCGAGGAGGAGGTGGGGAGCCCGAAGTACCAGGTGACGAAGTTCCAGGTGATGGCGCCGAGGAGTCCCGACATCACGATGAGGAGGCCTTCGATGCCGGTGGGGAGGACCGACGAGGCCTTCGGCGACGGTCTTGGCGACCTTGGCGCCGAGGTGCGCGCCGATGAAGTTGCCGACCGCGGCCATGCCGAGCGCGACGCGGGGCTTGAGCGCCCGGGTCGAGATCGAGGTGGCGATGGCGTTCGCGGAGTCGTGGAAACCGTTGGTGTAGCCGAAGAGCAGCGCCGCGGCGATGCAGCCGAATACGGCGATGAGGACACTGTCCACGTTCAGGATTCCTTGACGTAGACCGACTCGACGACGTTGGAGACCGACTCGAAGGAGTCGCAGGCGGCCTCGAGCTCGTCGGCGACCTCTTTGAGCTTCATGACCGTCAGGGCCGGGTACTCGCCGGAGTACAGGCGCACCAGGAGCATGCGGTAAGCGCGGTCGCCGTCGTTCTCGAGGCGGTTGCACTCCACCCAGAACTCCTGCATCGCGGCGTTGAGGCCCTTGAGCTTCGGCATGGCCTCGGCGAGCAGGTCGGCCTGGGCGACGAGGACGGTGATCTGCTCGATCATCTCGCGGGGCAGGTCGGGGAGCTCGGAGAGGCCGTAGAGGTAGACGAGGTTCGCGGCGGCTTCGATGTGGTCGAGGATGTCGTCGAGCTTGCCCGCGAGGTGGTACATGTCGGTGCGGTCCATCGGGGTGACGAACGTCGAGTTGATCTTGTTGAACAGCCGGTGGGTCAGCTGGTCGTTGTCGTGCTCGACGTCGACGAGGCGCTCGGAGATCTTCTGGTAGTCGGCGCCCTCGTCCCCGAGCTCGTTCAGAATCGCGACGCCGCGGCGGATGTTGTCGGCCGCGTCGTTGAAGAAGGCGTAGAACGCGTCGTCCTGAGGCTTCAGTGAGAACCGCACTGGGCACCCCTGCTTTCGGTCGTTTTGACTGTCCTCACTGTACCGATCGGCTCAGGGGACGGCTGGAAATCGTCACCGCGAAGTTAACATCCAGGTGAACGCGACACAAGCTCGTGAAGTCGCCTGTGTGAGAATCCACGAAACCGCTCCAAGCTGGGGTTATGCAAAGGTTTCACTTGAATTCATCTCTTGTTCACCTTCGACTCCGGGCACGCCGGGGAAGGCCGCAGGCGGCCGTCCTCCTTGCGCGGCAAGACGGGTTCCCGGCGCGGGCGCGCCTAATCCCGCTTCGCCCGGGCGAAGCGTCACTCGATGCCGGTCTCCGCGAGGCGCCCCAGCGCGCCGACGACCGAATCGGACTTCGTCGTGTACCAGAACGGCGGCAGCGAGTCGCGCAGGAACTTCCCGTACGAGCGGCTGCTTTCCAAGCGCGAGTCGAGGATCGCGACCACACCGCGGTCGGAGGTGCGGCGGATGAGCCGCCCCGCCCCCTGGGCGAGCCGGATCGCGGCGGCCGGCACGGACACCTCCGTGAACCCCGAGCGCCCGGCCGCATCGGCGGCCTCCGAACGGGCCGCGGTGAGCGGCTCAGTGGGGCGCGGGAACGGAATCCGGTCCACGACCACGAGACGGCAGGTCATGCCCGGCACATCCACGCCCTGCCACAGGCTCATGACCCCCAGCAGGCACGTCGACTCCTCCTCCTTGAACCGCTTCACAAGGCTCCCGAGGGTCTCCTCGCCCTGCAGGAGGATGTCGTAATCGGTCTGGGCGCGAAGGAGTTCGGCCGCGGCCTCGGCGGCCTTCTTCGACGAGAACAGGCCCAGCGTCGCCCCGCGGCTGGCCTCGACCAGGCGCAGCAGCTCCTTGCCCGACTCCTCGGACAGCCCCGACGCGGTCGGGCGCGGCAGCGAAGCGGCCACGTAGAGGATGCCCTGCTTGCGGTAGTCGAACGGGGAACCCACGTCGAGCGAGGACCAACCGGGCCCGGCCGGCGTCGCATCGCCTTCATCGAGCACAGCCTTCTTGCCCGCTTCGCCGACCGACTGCGGCAGCCCGAGGCCGCGGGCCACGATGTCGAACCGTCCGCCGAGCGTCAGGGTCGCCGACGCCGCGATCACGGTGCGCTCCTCGTACAGCCGCTCGGTGAGCAGCCCGGCGACGGACAGCGGCGCCGCCACCAGCGTCGGGCCGTTCGGCTCGGACCAGATGACGTCACCGGAAGACGGCGCCGCACACCGCCCGGCGGTCGTCTGCGCCTCGCTCAGCCCGGCCTTCAACTGCTGGGTGCTCAGCTGCTTCTTCGTCTGATCGTCGAGGTTGCCGACCATCGTCGTCGCCTTGACGCAAGCGCCGTTGATCAGATGCAGCGCATCGGTGAGCGGCGCGGGAAGCTCCCCGGCGAAACGCCGCTCCCGCCGCCAGGAGCAGAGCGCTCTCCAGCGCATCGGCGGCCTCACGCACCTGGTCGGCGACGTCGACGTCGATCAGTCGGCGGCCCCGCTGCGCCAGCCAGCGCAGTCGCGCCGGACTCAGCTCGCCGCGGGCCGCGGAGGTCACGCGGTCGACCAGTTCATGCGCCTCGTCGACGATGAGCACCGTGTGCTCGGGCAATACCGTCCGGCCGTGCATCATGTCGATCGACAGCAGGGCATGGTTGGTGACGATGATGTCGGCCTCGCGGGCGCGCCCCCGGGCCAACTCGGCGAAGCAGTCCGGTCCCTGCTGGCAGTGGTTCGCGCCGATGCACTCGGTCGCCGAAGTCGAGGCCTGCTTCCAAGCCCGGTCGCTCACGCCCGGGTCGAGATCGTCGCGATCCCCGGTGTCGGTGTCGTTCGCCCAGCTGAACAGGCGCTGCACCTGCTTGGTGAAGCTCGCCTGCTGCCCGGCCCATTTCAGGGTCTCGGTGCCCTTCGATGGCGCCGTCGTCCTCGTCCTCTTCACCGGCGATCTTGCGCTTGCAGACGTAATTGTGGCGGCCCTTGACGAGCGCGAACGACGGTTTGCGGCCGAGGATCGGCGCGACGGCCTCCACGAGGCGCGGCAGATCGACGGCGACGAGCTGATGCTGAAGCGCGAGCGTCGCGGTCGAGACCACGACGGTTTCTCCGGCCGCGAGCGCGGCGCACAGGTAGGCGAGGGACTTGCCGGTGCCGGTACCGGCCTGCACGAGCAGGTGCTTCCCGGAACTGACGGCGTCGGCGACGGCCGCGCACATCTCGCGCTGGCCTTCGCGGGCCTGCCCGTGGGGGGTGGCGGCGACGGCGGCGTCGAGGATGGCGAGGGCTTCCTTGGCCGCGGTGGTGGTGCCGTAGGCGGTGGTCTCGGACTCGGCGGTCGCGGTTTCGGTCTTGGCGCTCATCCCTCCTGCGCCGCCCGCTCGCCGGCTTCAGTGCCGTCCGGGTCGGCGTCGGGACCGTCGTCGCCGGCACTGTCGTTGCGGCCGTTGCTGTCGCGGCCGGCCTTCTTGCCGCCGGTGTTGTTGCGGCTGGCGCTGACGCGTACGGCTTCGACGGCGGCGTCCTCGCCTTCGAGGCCGCGGGCATGGGCTTCGCGGCGGGCCTCGCGGTAGCGGTTGAGGGCGCGGACGGTGCCGTTGACGATCGCCAGGAGCGGCACGGCGACGAGCGCGCCGATGATGCCCCACACGAAACCGCCGGCGGTGACGGCGAGGACGATCGCGAGTGGATGGAGTTTGACGGCGCGGCTCATGAGGAAGGGCTGCAGGAGGTTCGACTCGACCTGCTGGACGGCGAGGACGATGCCGAGCACGATCAGGGCCGTGACGAGGCCGTTCGGGGTGCCGACGAGCGCGACGACGACGGCGACGATGCCCGAGATCGTGGCACCGACGATCGGGATGAACGCGCCGAGGAAGATCAGCGTGGTCAGCGGCAGCCACAGCGGGACCTTCGAGGAGGTACAGGCCCAGGCCGATGAAGATGGCGTCGACGGCGGCGACGACCACGATGGTGCGCATGTACTGCACGAGGGTCGACCAGCCGGCGCCGCCGGCGTAGCGCAGCGGCTCGGAGGCGGTGCGCGGGAGCATCCCGGTGAGGAACGTCCAGATCTTGCGGCCGTCGCGGATGAAGAAGTAGGTGGTGAAGAGGACCAGGAAGAGTCCGGCGGCGAAGTTGCCCAGACCTGAGGCGGTCGACCCGGCGACGTCGAGTCCGGTTTGGACGATCGTCTGCTGGTTCTCGTTGTACCAGTTGGTGATGTTCGCCTGAATGTCCTCGAGGATCTCGGCGACCTGCGCGCCGTCGAGGCCCCACGGACCGGATTCGAGCCAGGCCTGGGCGTCCCTGAGGCCGGTGAGGATCGAGTCGTAGAAGTCGGGGATGCCCGCGATGAACTGCTGCACGACGAAGGTGAGGATCGCGCTGACGGCGGCGAGCCCGGCGATGAGCATGAGGATCGAGGCGAGGGACTTGTTCCAGCCGTGGCGCATCAGCCAGGCCGCGGGCGGCTGGAGCATCGCGGCGAGGAGGAAGGAGATGGCGACGGGGATGATCACCGTGGTGACCTGGCTGAGCAGGTAGAGGACCACGGCCACGCCCGGCGCCGATGACGAGCAGCCGCCAGGACCAGGCCGCGCCGACGGCGAGGCCTACGGGGACGAAGCGGCGCTCGGGGTTCTCGCCTTCACCGGACTGGTCGAGCTCGGGGGGTATGTCGCCGCCGCCGCCGGAAGCCACGGGGATCTCCGGCTGCACCTCGTCCGGTTCGCCGCGTCCGGCCATCGCACGCTCCGCGACCGGGTTGAGGCGCATACCGATCCACATCTGTCGTGCCCGGGCGGTGGTGCGGCGGATTCGGCTCACGGTATCTCCAAGGGACGCGGGTGCAACGTCAACACGTACCGTACCGGTTCGGTGCGACTAGGCCGATGCAGCAGCCTGTACCGAGTGCCCGCTGGCACCCCGGGGAAGGGCGGGTCCGCGGCGGGCGGCGGGGACTGTCGTACCCGCGGTGCACCCTGGGTATTCGGGGGCGCGCGGTCCCGCCGCACCCGAGCGCGGGGGCCGGTCGGTGCTGAATTGTCGTACCCGTGGGGGACCCTGGTTCTTGGGGGCGCCGGATACCGCCGCACCCGACCCGGGGGCCGGAAGTGCGACTCCCCGCTCGCATTTCATGCGCCGCCGCCGCTGCCGGTAAGCTGGCGCGCTGTGACCGAAACACCGTTGGACTCCACGTCCGGCCTGCCGGTCCGGCTCCTGCACGACCGCCTCCTCGTGCGCGAGGACGCGGACTCCGAGCGCCGCTCCGCTGCCGGCATCGTCATCCCCGCCACCGCCGCCATGGGCCGGCGCCTGCACTGGGCCGAAGCGGTCGGCGTCGGCCCGCTCGTGCGCTCGTCGTCAAGCGGCGACCGCGTCCTGTTCGACCCCGAGGACAAAGCCGAGGTCGAGATCCAGAGCCGCACCTTCATCCTCCTGCGCGAGCGCGACATCCACGCCGTCGCCGCCAAACGCGTCGACAACGACAACACGGGGCTCTACCTCTGATGCGCATCGCGGTCGTCGGGCCTCGGCCTCATCGGCGGCTCCGCCGCGCTCGCCCTCGCCGAGAGCGGGCACGACGTGCTCGGCCTCGACCCCGATCCGGCCACCCGCGAGGCCGCCGCCGCGCACTTCCCCGTCACCGCCGACCCGGCCGAACTGCTCGAGCACCGACATCGCGGTCGTGGCCGCCCCGTACCGGCACCTCGCCGCCGTCGCCGCCGACAGTTCCTGGCCGCGCTACCGGGCCTGGTCACCGACGTCGCCTCGGTGAAGGCCGACGCCGCCCGCGGATTTCGCGCGCCATCGGCGATTCGTGGGCGGACATCCCATGGCGGGCAAGGAGACCAGCGGTTTCGCCGCCGCCGAAGCGGGCCTCTTCCAGGGCCGCAAGTGGGTCCTGTGCCTCGAAGAGGCCACCGACCTCGCCGACTGGACCGCCCTCGCCGCGCTGTGGACGTCGATCGGCGCGCACGTCGTGCCCGCCACGGCCGCCGACCACGACGGGCCGCCGCCCGCATCTCGCACCTGGAGCACCTGGTCGCCGCCGCGCTCGTGCGCGTCGCCGACGAACCGCTGGCCCGCACCCTCGCGGCCGGCTCGTACCGGGACGGCACCCGCGTCGCGGCCAGCCCGACCGCCCTGTTCACCGGCATGGTCGAAGGCAACCGGGAGCAGCTCATGGCGGCCGCGGAGGACCTCGCCGCAGAGCTGGACGCCGCGGCGGCGGACCTGGACGCCTACACCGATCGGCCGAACTCGATCAGTGAATGGTTCGACCGGGCCCGCGTGCTCCGCCGCGACTGTGCCCGTCGAACCTGATGCAGCGCAACGCATCCCGCTCACCCGGAGGCGTCGCTTTTGGAGCTTGGAGCGGCAGGCGGGTGGGTCGAAGCCCTCGAAACGAGGTCGCGCTGGCCCGGCGTCCTCGCGTAAAGTCCACTCCATGAGAAGAATCGATCAGATCGCCGACAAGTACGTCGAAGACGTCATCGCTCTGAGCCCTCTCACGGCCACGAGCATGGGCGTCCCCGGACACGACCATGAGATCGACGACCTTTCGCCCGCGGGCATCGAGGCCGAGGCCGTGCTGACCCGGCAGGCGATCACCGACCTGGAAGCGGCCGAACCCGTCGACGAGCGCGAGCGCGTCGCCAAAGAGGCCATCCTCGAGCGCCTTCGCCTGCAGGTGGAGCGCCACGAAGCGGGCGACACCTATTTGAGCCTGAACGTCCTCGCCTCGCCCGTGCACGGCGTGCGCCAGATCTTCGACCTCATGCCGAAGGACGGCCAGGAGGCGGCCGAGAACATCGCCGCGCGCCTCGCCGCCGTCCCGAAGGCGTTCGAGCAGTACACCGAGACGCTGCGCGCCGAAGCCGCCGCGGGCCGCGTGGCCGCCAAGCGACAGGTCCTGGAAATCGCCCACGCACTGCGACAACTGGAACGGCGCCAAGGGCAAGGAAACCGACTTCTGGGCGGGCCTGGCCAACTCGGTGACCGTCGACGGCGAGCCGATCAAGACCGGGCCGCTGCGCATCGCCCTGAGCGACGGCGCGAACTGGGCGCGG
Organism: uncultured Actinomycetota bacterium; assembly: GCA_963740955.1. Taxonomy (GTDB): domain Bacteria; phylum Actinomycetota; class Actinomycetes; order Mycobacteriales; family Micromonosporaceae; genus Glycomyces. The sequence goes on along the minus strand of CAVUGC010000016.1, from coordinate 126 downwards.
GCCGCCGCGACGAAGTTCGCGCTGTTCCTGCGCGAGGAGCTGGCCCCGCAGGCGCCCGAGACCGACGCGGTCGGCCGCGACCGCTACTCGCGGGCGTCCCGCTACTTCATCGGCGCCGCGATCGAC
>CAVUGC010000015.1:0-438184 GCA_963740955.1 uncultured Actinomycetota bacterium | reverse complement strand
TTCAGCGGATGGTCGACGACGACGAGTACTGCATCGACATCCTGACCGAGATCTCGGCGTCCACCAAGGGACTCCAGGCCGTGGCGCTCAACCTCCTCGAAGGGCACCTCGCCCACTGCGTCGCCGAGGCGCAGACCTCGGGCGACCCCGCCGCCGCCGAAGCCAAGGTCAAAGAGGCCTCGAACGCGGTGGCCCGGCTACTCAGAACCTGAACCCACACCGAGCCGATGCACGGCTCGCAACGCATCCCGAAGCGGACAAGAGGAGTTGACATGGAAACCGTGTACGTCGTCAAGGGCATGACCTGCGGTCACTGCGCCGGAAGCGTCACCCAGGAGATCTCGGCCCTCCCCGGGGTCGAGGGCGTCGACGTGGCCCTGGAGACCGGCAAGGTCACCGCGAAGAGCGAGGCCGCCCCCACGGAGGACCAGGTCCGCGAGGCCGTGGACGAGGCCGGTTACGAACTCGTTGGCACGGCCGCGTAACACTCACCGATCGAGGCCTGAACACCCGTTCACCGGGTGTTCAGGGCCTCGTCGTTGCGGTATCGGGGCGTCGCTGAAGTACAGTCGGGGCATGGCAGTCTCCGACGATGAGCGTTCCGTCGAGCTCGACGAGGACTTCTCGGTGCTCCCGGACCAGACCTCCGACGACACCGACCACGGCTGGGGCGAAGCGGTCGCCCCGCGACCGACCCGCTCCAAGCTGTCGGCCCGCGACCTCGACCTGCTGGCCGAGCGTCCCCCGCACTGGTAATGACCGGATCCGGTCCGCACCCGCAGGCGCAGTGCCCGATCAGGTCGCTTCCGGAGTCTCGCCGGGGCCAGGTCTCGATCAGGTCATGGCCGGGCCGGGGCACTTGTGTGGCGCGCGCGTGGCAGCGAAAATGGACCGATGACTCCCGAACTCGGCGAATCAGGCGAGCTTCCACCCGAAGCGCAGATCACCCTCGTCATCGAGGCGGTGATGCGCGCCGAACTGGCGGAGGCGCACGAGGAGCGGCAGGCGAACTGGGAACGCCTCGCGGCCATGTGGCAGCCGACGATGGACGACATCGACAACGCCAACGACCTGCAGTCGCTGGCGATCAACACCTACGCCATCGCCAGGATCCAGAACGCCGATGATCTGGAGATCCTCGCCGACGCCCTCGACCTTGTCGACGGCGCCATCGAAATGCTCGAGGACCCGAACTGCGGCCTGACCAGGGTCCTGACTTTGTGCCTGGAGCAGATCGGTGACCGTTTCGCGGAGACCAGAGACTTCCCCGAGCTGAAGGAACCCCTCGACGTCCTGCGCGAAGTGGTTGGGATCCAAGCGAAGCGGTAATACGCGACCGCCGCCGCAGGCGGGGTATCCGACCGTGGCTAGGACCGGGCTGGTTTTGGGTTGGGCTTCAACCGATCAGCGACAACCACGAGAGTATCGGGCTGGCAGGACTCTTCGACTATCCGGTGTGGGGATGGTTGGGGTTCAGGCGGCGGCGACAACGAGGCAGGAGTGGGCCGTGCAGAGCTCTGCGGCTCCCCGGTGCGGAGATGGTTGGGCTTCAAGCCAGCAGCGACACCGAGGCAGAAGAAGGCCGGGCGGGGTTCTCCGGCGACTCGGTGCCGAGATGGTTGCGGTTCAGGCGGCAGCGACAACGAGGTGAGGGATGGCCGGGCGGGTTCTGCGGCTGCCCGGTGGGTTGATGGTTGCGGTTCAGGCGGGCGGCGACGAAGAGGTCTCATTGGCAATAGGGTGGGATGAGTGGGTGCCTGGTTCGTGTTGACTGCTGTTGCCGGGCATGGGGATGGGCCCGAACCCGTGGAGGGTTCGAGCTGGGAGGCCTTGATGCCTTTCCCTTCCCGCCCCGGTTCCTGCCCCGGAGCGGGCACCTTAAGAACGGCGGATCACCCAGATCCGATGCCCCTACGGGTGTGGGTTGTTTGGGCTGCTCGGGTTCGGGTGCCTTCTCGCTGGGCTCGGGCGGCTTCGCCTCGGCCTCGGTTGATCGTGGTGCGAACTTGGCTCGGCATTTGGCGCGAGCCTCTCGCATGGCCGCGAGGCTTCGGGCTTGTTCGGCGGCTTCAGCTCTGGCATCGAGATCGAACTTCATGTTCTCCGACCATTCGGACCGGTAGAGCCCGGTCGGGAAGTAGTCGAAGTCATCTGCCAGGTGCTCGGCATCCATGTCCGCATCGGTCCGCCAGTCCGAACACCCACACCCATCCGTGCCTTTGCTGCCTTGGGTTTCGTGGTCTTCGTGGTGGGTGATGATGGCATGGCCGGGGCCGGTCTTCTCAACCGACCAGCCCGCAGTGTGGATGCGGCCGTGGTGGAAACGGCACAGCAAGATCAAGTTCTCGGCGTTCGTGACACCGCCGTCGGCCCAGTGCTGGATGTGGTGTGCTTCGGTCCAAGCAATCGGGAGCGAACAACCCGACCAAGCGCAACCCTCGGGCTGCTCGAGCTCGAGCTTGCGCCGCAGTGCCGTGTTGGGGAGGCGCAAGGCGCGGCCGAGTTCGACCGCTTCACCGGTCTTGTAGTTGAACACCGAGGGGATGACACCGGCTTCACATGCAAGGAGGCGGGCCCTCGCGACCGAGATCGGCTGCCCTTCGAGGAGGGGCGTGCGGCCGGTGTCCTTGCCCTGCAGGGTCTCGATGTCGACGACCAGATCCAGGGTGGCCGTGTGGCCGTGGCGGGTCGCTGCCTCGGGCGAAGTCCCATAGCCCGCGAGGAGCTGGTGGAGTGCTTCCGCATGCTGGTTGGGAGCGGCGGGGAGCACGCCCTCGGTGTCGGTCTCTTCTTGGCGAGGGGGTGGGCAGGCGGTCTTCAAGTACTTGTCGAGGAGCCTGCCGGTCTCGTCGGAGAGTTCGCCGGACAGGCCCCACATCCCGTTGCCCTGTTCGGCGATCTCGATCCACTGCAACGACTGTTCGCCAAGGGAGTCAAGCAATTCCGACTCATCAGCCAGCTGCGCGGCCAGTTCATCCAGGTGCCGCTGCAAGTCCTTGAAAGGCGCATGGGCGCAGTACTGGGCGATCAACGCTTCGGGAGTGGTGCACTCGACCGAAGCATCGAAAGGTGAGGGGACTGGGGAGCGGAAGGGCGTCTTGGCGAACAGTCGCATGGCCGGGGTCTTGTCGAGCTGGCGGACAGCGAAGGCGACCTGATCGATCCGAGCCTGGCCTGTCGTTGCCGCCTGAGCCAGCACCTTGAACTTGGTGGAGAGGCGAGCGATGGCGGCGATCGAGCCTGCCGTATTGAAGGTGAAGTCGAACTGGGAGAGCAAGAGATCGCGGAGGGCCGAGAAGCCGAACTCGGAGCGGTGAAGCCCCGACTCCTTCATCGCGATCACCGCAGACAACACCTGCGCGTGGAGGGCATTGATCACTGCAGCCGCTTGGTCGAGGGTGGTGCGGATGGCCTGAGCCTGAGAGCGGCGATCAGGGCGAGTCGAGAAGGGGGTGGAGGAGGAAGGGGCCGAAGGGGCTGGGGAGTCTGCGACTGGGGTAGTAGTCATGGTGTCCATCGGGGCTTCGCCTCCTATCCCTGTTCTCGAATACTTGCCTTGTTTTCGCTTGCTTGTTCGTAGCTCAATTGTGACACCTCACTAGGGCGGTGTCATCGCCCATTCGAGTGAATTATCCATTGAGGAGTATCGATCCCCCGCCCCGGCCGTTCCCCCAGTCACCCTGCGCCGCAATGAGACTCAGTGCATCCTTGATGCTCCGCACCTCAGCCATCGGGCGGCCTGGCGGCCGCCCTCCGGGGCCCGGGCGGGCTGCCACCTCTTCGTCGCTGCCGCTTGAACCGCAACCCCAACGACACCCGCCAGCCGAACACGAAACGGGGCCGCAAACCGCCCCCTGTCGCCGCCGCTCCCCGCGCCCCCAACGGCGTCGCCAGCCAGAGTCAGTCCTGGTTCGTGCCGACGCGCAAGAGGTGCACGGCGACGGCCGCCGTCCAGGCGAATCCCGTGAGAAGCGCGACGCGCTGGAGGAGGCCCCCGAAGTCGACCAACCCCGGGTCCTGACCGAATGCGAGGGTCGCCGATTGCATCGCGGCCGCGAAGACGACAGCGGTGAGCGCGGAGTAGACCGCCCATCTCCGTTCGGTCCGCGCGAATCGGACAGTGAGCACCAGGCAAGCCGCCGCGAGGCAGACGAAGCCGAACAGCGAGAAGGCGTCATGGAGGCTCCCTCGAAGCGTCGTTTCGGGGAGGAGATCCGGCGTGCCCAGCGGATAGCCGCTGACCGGGTCAGACTCGAACCCCCCTGCGCCGATCAGGCCGATCCCCCAGCCGGCCAGCAAGATCGGCCCCCAGAGTGCGCCCCGGCCCGGGTTCAAGACTCTGCGGGAACCGACCGCGAACACCACGATCAGTGCCCCGACCACGATGAAGTTGAGGACCTGAATCCAGCCGAGGCTCCCGATCGCCAGCGAGCTGATCGGATGACGTACCTGGTCGTAGTCGGTGCGAAGTGCCCCTTGGAGGAGGGCCGCGCCGAAGAACAGCGGTCCTGCGACGATTCCGCAACGCAGCAGGAATGTCGTTGGCGGTTGGTCATGGGGCTCGTTCAAGTTGCGCTCCTTGCAAATGCGGGGGTCCAGCAGTTCCGGGCGGGCCCGCGCCGCCTGGTTGGCGGCGCGGGCCCTTTCCTGTTTCCCTCAGGTCTTTCGGTCAGCGGCCCAGGTTCTTGAACTTGCGGACGGCCAGCGGGAGGAAGATCGCGGAGATGATCACCGGCCAGAGGATCGCGGCCGTCAGGGCGTGCTGCTCGGGCCAGGAGTCGCCGACGGCGCTCGGGTTGCCGAAGAGCTCGCGGATCGCGGTCGCGGTGGCCGATACCGGGTTCCACGCCGCGATCGCACCGAGCCAGCCGGGCATGAGCTCGGGCGGGGTGAACACCGAGGAGACCATGCCGAACGGGAACGCCACCGCGAAGAGGTTTCCGGCCTGCGCGACGTTCTTGACCAGCAGGCCCGTCCACACGCCGACCCAGATCAGCGCGAATCGCAGCCACAGCAGGATCGCGAAGGCGCCCAACGTCTCCCAGAAGGTCCCCTCACTGCGCCAGCCGATGGCCAGCGCGATGAGGAACAGCACGAAGAGGTCCACGGCCGCGTGGATCGTGTCGGCGATGTTGCGTCCCACCACGACTGCGGAGGAGGCCATGGGCATGGAGCGGACCCGGTCGATGAAGCCCTTCTCTTTCGCTTCGGCCACGGCCCAGGCGGTGTTGGTGAAGCCGAATGCCATGGTCATGGCGAACATGCCCGGCATCGCGTAGGCGACGTAGTCGACGCCGGCGCCTTCGCCGGTGACGTCCATGGCCGAGCCGAAGACGTAGACGAAGAGGAGCACCATGACGATCGGGAATCCGAGGGCCCACGCGAAGTTGGCGGGCTGGCGCCACAGGTGGGTGAACTCTTGGCCGACGATGGTCCGGTAGTCGTGGAGCGTCCATTTGAGGCGTCCGGAGAGGGTCTCGTCCGGGAGCTGGGCGAGCGTGGTCACTGCTTCTCCTCCTTCTTCTTCGTTTCGCCGATGAGTTCGAGGAACGCCTCGTCGAGGGTCGGTCGGCGCAGTCCGATGTCGGCGACGGTGAGCTGCTTGTCCTGCACCGCGGTCGCCGCGGCGGTGAGTGCCGCGACCGGTTCTTTGACGGGGGCGGAAACGCTGGAGGCGCCTTCGTCGGTGACGGTCTCGCCGTCGGCGACGGCTGCGACGATGCCGTGTAGGACGGGCAGGTCGGTCGGGTCGGCGGCGATGATCTCGAGCCGGTCGGCGCCCATGCGGCGTTTGAGTCCGGCGGGGGTGTCGTCGACGAGGTTGCGGCCGTGGTCGATCACGGCGATGCGGTCGCAGAGGCGGTCGGCCTCGTCGAGGTAGTGAGTGGTGAGGACGACGGTGGTGCCGTCGGCGGCGAGGCCGGAGACGGCGTCCCAGACCTCGCGTCGCCCGGCGGGGTCGAGGCCGGTGGTGGGTTCGTCGAGGAACAGGACCTGCGGGGCGAGGATCATGCTGGCCGCGAGGTCGAGGCGGCGTTTCATGCCGCCGGAGAATCCTTTCGCTTGCCGGTCGGCGGCGTCGGCGAGGCCGAATTGGGCGAGGAGTTGGTCGGCGCGTTCGCGGGCCCGGCTCTTGTTGAGCCGGAAGAGTTTGCCGAATAGGACGAGGTTCTGGCGGGCGGTGAGGAGGTCGTCGACGGCGGTCTGCTGGCCGGTGAGGCCGATGCGGCGGCGGACTTCGCGGGCGTCGGTGCCGACGTCGTATCCGGCGACGGACGCGGTGCCCGTGTCGAAGCGGAGCAGGGTGGTGAGGATGCGGACGGTGGTGGTCTTGCCCGCGCCGTTGGGGCCGAGGAGCCCGAGGACGGTGCCGGCCTCGGCGGTGACGTCGAAGCCGTCGAGCGCGGCGGTGTCCTTGAATCGTTTGCCCAGGCCTTCGGCCTGGACGGTCGTGGTTCCCATTGCTTGTCCCCTTTCAATCGGGTACGCTGTACCCAGTAATAGCATACGACGTACCCGATTAGCAAGCGCGATATCATGAGGCCCCTATGGCGACACCACAAACGGGGGCGGGCGACCCCAGACGAAGCCTGGAGCTGCTCTGGCGCGGTTTCGAGCCGCAGCCCAGCAAGCCGGGGCCGAAGCCGAAGCTCACCGTGGACCAGATCGTGGAGGCTGCCATCAAGGTCGCCGACCACGAGGGCAGCTGTTTCGGGATGCGCAGCGTCTCTGCCGAACTCGGCGTGGGCGCCATGACGATCTACCGGTATGTGCCCGGCAAGAAAGAGCTCATCGACCTCATGGTCGACCGGATCTCGAGGATCGGCCACGACGCGCCCGACCTCGATGCGATGGACTGGCGCGAGGGCCTGGAATTGCTGTCGGAGGGCTTCTGGAAGGCCTACGAGCTGCACCCTTGGCTGCTGGAGATCAACCAGAAGCGGCCCGTGCTCGGCCCGGACTCCATGGAGGGCTACGACTTCGCACTGTCGGCCTTCAGCGAGCACGACCTGCCCGACGTCGAGATCAACCTCGTCGTCACCGCCGTGATGAACATCGTGACCGGCACCGCGCGCCAGTACCTGATCCGCGACAACGTCGACGAGGCGCCCGAGGCCGCCGAAGACGAATGGTGGAGCGCGCAAGGGCCGTACCTGGACCGCGCGGTCGCGTCAGGCCGCTACAAGAACGTCGCGCGGTTCTCCGACCCGAAAGCCTGGGAGATCACCGGACACGACGCGATGCGCTACGCGGTCGACCGCTTCCTCGACGGCCTGGCGCCCCGCATGGAGGCCAGCCGCCGCAAGCCGGCCTGAGCCCGTCAGCGGCGCTACCGGGCCTGGCGCCGCTGGGCCCGCCGTGTCTCATCCTCCGCGAGCATCTCGTCAAAGCTCGAGACGTCCACATCAGAGAGCACCACTTCGAGATCCCAGTCGGAGTACCGATCCCAGGTCTTGGTGCTGCCTTCGTAGCGGCTCCATCCCGGATCGCTCCTGTCGATCGCGAAGTCCGGGCTTGCGGCCTCCACGACCCCCTGGGACTGCTCGACGTCGATGGTCACCCATCGCCCGTCGCGGAAGCGGAAGGTGTACGAGAAGGTCTTGCTCGTGTCGACCTCGTCGAGGGCCCCGAACTCGGGGTGCTCGATCGCCTCGACCGTCGCCCGGCGGAAGTCGTCCACCGCGTCTTCCCCGCAGATGTCGTTGGTCTCGAACCACAGGTCGTAACCCGGCCTGAGCCCGACGTCAGGTCCGCAGAATCGGAAGACGCTCCGCTCGCCGACTTTCAACGAACGATCCGAGTTGTACCAATTGATCTCCCACAACGCGCGAACCCGCTTCATGTCAGCAGGGTACGCGAGCGCTGATCGTCCAGCCAGGACTTAAAAACCGAACCAGACCGGGTCCACCTACTGCGCCTCCGCTTCAGGCCGGACTACGTCCACCTACTGCGCCTCCGCTTCAGGCCGGACTACGTCCACCTGAAGTACCAGGCCTTGGACCTGATCATGTGCTCGGCGAGGTCCTCCAGCGTGGGCACGCCCGAGTCGAGCAGGTCCGGGCAGTACGCGTAGACCTCGCTCGCGACCCCAAGGGCCTCTTCGGCATTCGGAGGATGCGGGACGTACAGCTCGATCACGTCGTAGGTCATGGCGACCAGTTCGGCCTCGAAGCGGCGGTTCCAGCTGTGCAGGACCGCGGCGTGCTCGGCGCCGTACAGCTCCCAGTTCGTGGAGCCCTTCCAAGGGAACATGGCCGGGATCTTCCAGCCGGCGTCGGTCGCGACCAGGCCGAGGAGGCCGTGCGCCTCCTGCGGGGTGGCGAAGTCGGAGTCGCCGCGGCGGGGCAGGATCGGCACGCCGCGGGCGGGCTCGCCCGCTTCGGCGGCCTTGTCGTGCAGGAGTTCGGCGGCGTTGATCTCGTCGGCGCGGGCGATTTCGTCGTCGCCCTCGTGGATGATCGCCTCGCCGTTGTCGCGCCATTCCTCGGGCGCACCGAGGAGGACGGGCATCCAACCGGTCTGGTCGGCGGCCTGGCGGATGTCGAGCCACCAGCGCAGGGCCTCGGAGGCGCGTACACCGAAGGCCCACATGGCGGTGTCGCCGCGGCGCACGAGCTGGTGCATCTTGGGCACGCGCAGCCCGGCGGCGCGCAGGTCGGCGCGGGGCGACCCGGCGATGTCGAGGGACTCGTCGTCCTCGATGCGCGGCATCATCTCGTCGCGGCCGGTGGTCGGCTGGCGCGGCGGGACGGGCTTGTCCAGTGTGAGCAGTTCGCGGCGGGGTCGTTCGGGCACGAAGATCGTCGGTTCCGGTTCCGGTTCGGGGTCGGAGTCGGCGTTCGGCCGCTTCCAGGTCGGGCACGGCCGTGAGGATCGGGCCTTCGGGCTCGGCCTCGGGCTCCGGCTCGGGGCTGAGCGCGGGTACGAGTCTGAGGCCGCCGGTCACTGGCGCCTGGGTTGCGATGCTGTCCTCTTCCTCAGCTTCCGGCGAGGGGTCGTCCGGGCTGGCCTCGGGGGCGGCATCGTGAAGGGCGCCGGAAGAGGCGCTCGGCTCGGGCGGCGCCTCGGGCTCGGAGGCAGGTTCGGGCTGGGCGGCGGGATCTGGCACTGAATCTGGCGTGTCCCGGCGCCCCAACAGACGCTGGAGGAGTCCCACGTGGTGTTCCCTAAGACAGATGGATGATGCCAGCCTGAAGCATACCGCCCCTACCCCTTCGGGTTCCCCTGCCACGAACAGCAAAAGGATCGGCGGACGATCCATGGAGACCGCCGACCGCCGCGGCAGCGCTCGGCCCGACCGGCCGACGCGGGCGCATTGATCCTGTATTTCGCCTCCGCAAGGCGGTGCCACGTGGAAAATGCTGAAGGGTGAGGTGGGGCGTGCGAAGCAGAGAGGCGGTCGGAAATGCCTGATCTGGATTACGCCGCATTGTTCGAGTCGACGCCGAGCCCGTATCTGGTGGTCAACCCGGAGCTGGTGATCGTAGAGGTCAACCAGGCCTATCTGCTTGCCACGGGCCGCAGCCGGGAGCGCCTGCTCGGTCGCCGCATACTCGACGCCTATCCGAACGACACCGCCTCCCAGGATCTGAACAACTCGCTGCGGCATGTCCTCGCATCGCACGAACCGGACACGATGCCCCTGCAGAAGGACGACCTCGTCCCCGGGGGCCGCCTCGGGGAACCCGAGGAGCGGTGGTGGTCGCCGACCAACGCGCCGGTGCTCGGCCCTGACGGCACCGTCCGGTGGATCATCCACCGGGTGGAGGACGTCACGGCGTTCGTCCGCGCCGGGGATGTCGGCGGGCAGCCGCGGGCACCGCAGGTGACCCCGAGAGAAGCGCTGGTGGCCGGACTGTTCGACCGGGCACAGGAGTTGCAGCGCCTCAACAACGAGCTGCGGCGGGCCAACCTGCACGAGCGCACGGTGGCCCTCGCCTTGCAGAAGGCCATGCTGCTGTCGCCCGACCTGGACCGCCACGAGAACGTCGCCGTGCGCTACCTGCCGGCCGCGGAGTCCATGAACGTGTGCGGCGACTGGTACGACGTGATCGACCTGCCGAGCGGCCGCATGTCGGTGGGAGTCGGCGACGTCGTCGGCCACGGCTTGGAGGCCGCCGCCGTCATGGGGATGCTGCGCAGCGTGCTCAGCGCCACTATCCGCGCCCTGGAGCAGCCCGCCCACGCCCTGGACGTGCTGGGCCTGTACACCCGCTCGGTCGACCAGGCGCTGAACACGACGGCCGTCAAGCTGCTGGTGGACACCGACTACCGCCAGATCATCTACAGCAATTCGGGGCATCCGCCCCCGATCCTGACGCACCCGGACGGGCGGTACGAGCTGCTGAACCAGGTCATCGACCCGCCGCTGGGCGCCCACGCCCATCCCGTTCCCTGCTCGCAGGCCGGGCACTCCTTCACCCCGGGCGACACACTCGTGCTCTACACCGACGGCCTGATCGAGCGCCGGGGCGAGGACATCGACGTGGGACTGCGACGCCTGGGCGACGCTCTGGTCCGTCACTGCAACGAGCCTCCCCAACACCTGGCCGACGCGGTGCTGACCGACCTCGGTCTGGCAAGCGGCGCCCCGGACGACATCGCCCTGGTCATCGTCCGGCTGTTACGGCGAAGGCGCGGCCCGACACTCACGCCCACCCCCGAAGCGGCGGAGGGAGAGCGCGCGAGGGCCGGCGGCCGCTCGACCGGACCGGACCGGACCGGACCGGACCTCTTCATCCTGAGGTTTCACCACCGAACGGCGGTGAAGCGTGAATGATGCTGAAGTGTGAGGTGGGACGGACAGAGCGCAGAGGCGGTCGGAGATGACTGATCCGGATTACGCCGCATTGTTCGCGTCGACGCCGAGCCCATATCTCGTGGTCGACGCAGACCTGGTGATCGTAGAGGTCAACCGGGCCTATCTGCGTACCACGAGCCGCAACCGGGAGCACCTGCTCGGTCGGCGCATCTTCGAGGTTTTTCCCGACAACACCACCGATCCCCACGCCTACAGTGTGCAGAATCTGAACAATTCGCTGCAGCGTGTCCTCGCCCTGCACGAATCGGACACGATGGCCCTGCAGAAGGACGACATCCGCGTCATAGGCCGACCCGGGGAGGTCGAGGAGCGGTGGTGGTGGCCGATCAACACGCCGGTCCTCGACCCGAACGGCGCCGTCAGATGGGTCATTCACCGGGTGGAGGACGTCACGGCGTTCGTCCAGGCCGGGGGTATTCGCGAGCAGCTGTCGTCAGGGCAGGTGACCATGAGAGAAGCGCTTGCGGGCGAGATGTTCGAACGAGCCCTGGAGCTGCAGCGACTCAACGAGGAGCTGCGGAAGGCCCATACACGAGAGCGCGAGGTGGCCCTCGCATTGCAGAGCGCCATGCTGCGGTCGCCGGACCTGGACCACCACGACGACGTCGCGGTGCGATACCTGCCCGCCACCGAATCCATGAACGTGTGCGGCGACTGGTACGACGTGATCGACCTGCCGAGCGGCCGCATGTCGGTGGGAGTCGGCGACGTCGTCGGCCACGGCTTGGAGGCCGCCGCCATCATGGGGATGCTGCGCAGCGTGCTCAGCGCGGCCATCCGCGCTTTCGAGCAGCCGGCCCACACGCTGGAGGTGCTGGGCCTGTACGCCCGCTCGCTCGAGGAAGCGCTGAACACGACGGCCGTCCAGGTGATGGTGGACTCCAACAGCCGCCAGATCATCTACAGCAATTCGGGGCATCCACCCCCGATGCTGGTACACGAGGACGGGCAATACCAGCTGCTGGACCAGGCCATCGACCCGCCGCTGGGCGCCCGTCCCCAAAACATTCCCTGCTCGCAGGCCGGGCATTCCTATACCCCGGGCGACACACTCGTGCTCTATACCAACGGCCTGATCAAGCGCCGGGACGAGGACATCGAGGTGGGACTGCAACGCCTGGGCGAGACCCTGATCCGCTACCGCGGCGAGCCCCCGGAACGCCTGGCCGACACGGTACTGGCCGACCTCGGTTTGACGGGCGGCGGCTCGGATGACATCGCGCTGGTCATCGTGCGGCTATTAGGCGGAGGCACCGCCCGAGCGCCCGCTCCGAAGCGGCGGAGGGGAACGCGTGGACCTTAGCGGCCGCGGCCCTTCCGGAAGAGGATGCCGAAGAAGAAGGCGCAGGTCATGATGATGACCATGATCGCGAGGAGTTTGAACAAGAGGCCCATTAGCGCTCCTTCGTGCTGGACGGGAGGCGCATCATTTCACCTTGGTCAGATCGGGGCGCTTGGGGGCGACGGTGTCGCCGCTGGACTTGCCGGTGAGGCGGCGCTTCACCCAGGGGGCGAAGTGCTTGCCGGCCCACTTGACGCCGTTCACCTCGCGGCGCACGCGCGCCAGGCTCGGGAGGGGGTCGGTCCAGGCCGGGTCGGGTTCGACGGCGAGCGCCTCGCATACGTCGAAGGCGACGCGCTGGTGCCCGTACGTGTTGAGGTGCAGGCGGTCCTCGGACCACAGGCGCGGGTCTTCGAAGGCGCGGTCGGCCCACAGGTCCACCAGGACCGCGTCGTGGCGCTTGGCGACGCGCTTGTAGGCGTCGTTGGTGGCGACGAACCGCTTGCGCAGCACCGAGATCCCCGGAATGTGCGGGGTGATGTCGGCGCAGGTGAAGAGGATGACCTCGGCGCCGGAGGCTTTGAGGAGCCGGACCACTTCGTGCGCGCGCGTCGAGAGCTGCACGGGGTTGAATCCGGGGCGCAGGGCGTCGTTGCCGCCCGCGGCGAAGGAGACGAGGTCGGGGCTCTGCTTGATCGCGGGGACGACCTGCTCGTCGACGATGCGGTCGAAGAGCCGCCCGCGCACGGCGAGGTTGGCGTACGCGAAGGCGGGCCACTGGTCGGCGGCGCGCACCGCGAACAGGTCGGCCCAGCCGCGGTCCCGGTCGCCGCCGGGATCAGGATCGCCGACACCTTCGGTGAAACTGTCGCCGATGGCCACGAAACTCGAGTACTCCGCCGCCATTGCCCCCCACCTCCGTCTTCGCGTGTCGCTGCGGTGCGCCCGTCCGCCGTGACGGCTCGGGCGCTGACCAGCATGCCTCACGTAGATAACGATCGGATTTCGATCAGGTGGCGAGGACGGCCACAGCCGTCCACAACGGGGACGAAAAAAGCGGCCGAAGGCCGAGACTCCTTCGGCCGCTTGCTATCTCGCGGCTCCAAATGTGAACGGAGGGTCCGGGCAAATCGGACATTGGGGGACCCCCCGTTCAACGCTACGTCGGGGATCCGACAGCGATCAGCCGCCGGATCCCGCCGGCCGTGTTCGAAGTCCGCGTCGAATTGACGGACGTGGTCCTCGGTGCCCGGTAGGTCGTGCTCGAGGCCCGCGCCGGCTGCACTGGCGTGAACCCCGATGCCCGATCAGGCGTGCTCGAGGTCCGTGCCGAAATAGCGGCGTGAACCCCGATGCCCGATCAGGCGTGTCCGGGGTCCATCCCGGCCGCACCGGCGCGGACCCCGAGCCCCGGTCAGACGTGTTCGCGGTGCACGACGACTTCGCCGGCGGGCACCTCGACGATCGAGTCGGCGGTCTTGACCTTCGCGTCGGCGTCGGTGTGGTTGATGCAGAACAGCCAGCTGCGGCCGTCCTCGTGGGCGCGGCGCACGACCTCGACGCCGACCGGGGCCTCGGCCGCCGGCGCGACGCCCGCGTCCTCGGCCGCGGCGGCCACGATGCGGTCGAGCGTGGCGTCGTCGGGGAACGTCGTGAGGTAGTGGGCGGTGCCCTCGCCGAAGCGGTTGACCAGCCAGGCCGGCGTCCCATCGACATAGGTGTCGCGCACGTCCGCCCCGGTCGGACTCGGCGGCCTCGCTCCAGATCGTGCCGGTCCCGCCCGAGGCGAGCGCGACCGACGAGCCGATGAGCGGGTAGAACTCCTCGGAGCGCACGCCGAGCACGTCGCGGATCGCGCCGGGGTAGCCGCCGAGGTAGACCGTGTCGGTCTCGTCGGCGATCCCGGAGTACGGCGTCACGAGCACGGTGCCGCCGCCGTTCACGAACTGCCGCAGGTTCTCCGCGCCCTTGCGCGACAGCAGGTAGATCGCGGGGACGACCACGAACTTGTACTTCGAGAGGTCGCCTTCGGGCTCGGCCACGTCGGCGGTGATGCCCGCGCGCCACAGCGCCGCGTAGTAGACGTCGAAGATCGCCTGCGCTTCGAGTTCGTTCGTCGGGCGCGCCTCGTGCTCCTGAGCCCACCGGTTCGGAAAGTCCCACAGGATCGCGGTGTCGGCGCTCACGGTCGAGCCCTCGACCTCGGCGAGTTCGCCGAGGCGCGCGCCCAGTTCGCAGACCTCGCGCCAGATCTTGGAGTCGGTGCCCGCGTGCGGGACCATCCCCGAGTGCCACTTCTCGGCGCCCTGCTTCGAAGCGCGCCACTGGAAGAACATGATGGCGTCGGCGCCGCGCGCGAAGTGCGAGAGCGAGTTGCGGAGCATCTCGCGCGGGGCCTTGGCGCGGTTGCGGCCCTGCCAGTTCACGGCGGACGTGGAGTGCTCCATGAGGATCCACGGCTCAGCCGTTCCCGAGCGAACGCGCGTAGTCGGCCGCGAAGCCGAGATTCACCTGCGGGTTCTCACCGATCAGGTAGTGGTCGGTGGAGACGATGTCGACGGCCTTCGAGAACTCCCACAGGTCGATGTCGGCGTGCGAGCCGGTCATGAAGTTCGTGGTCATCGGCTTGTCCGAGTACTTGCGGATGACCTCCGCCTCGGCCCGGTAGTTCTGCAGGAGACGCCAGGACGAGTAGCGCTTCCAGTCGAGCAGTTGGCCCGGGTTCGGGATGGTCGGCGTCGGGAGCGGCGCGTACACCTGGTCCCAGGAGGAGTAGGCCTGCGACCAGAACGCGGTGCCCCAGGCGGCGTTGAGGCCGTCGAGGTCGCCGTAGCGTTCGCGCAGCCACGTGCGGAACTTCGCGGTCGCGGCCTTCGTGTACGAGCGGGCGTTGTGGCAGCCGTACTCGTTGTGGATGTGCCATAGGCCGACCGCCGGGTGGTCGGCGTAGCGCCGGGCCATCTGCTCGGTGATCGCGAGGGCCTTGGCGAGGTACACGTCCGAGGAGGGGTCGAAGCCCTGGCGGGAGCCGTGGGTGAGCTGGCGGCCCTCGGCGTCGACCATGACCGCTTCGGGGTAGGTCGCGGCGAACCAAGGCGGCGGAGACGCTGTGGGGGTGGCCAGGCAGGCCTCGATGCCGTTGGCGGCGAGGAGGTCGAGACACTCGTCGAACCAGGCGAACTCGTAGCGGCCTTCCTCGGGCTCGAGGAGGGCCCAGGAGAAGATGCCGACGCTGACGCGGTTGACGCCCGCCTCGCGCATGAGCCGCATGTCCTCGGCCCACGTCTCGCGGGGCCACTGCTCGGGGTTGTAGTCACCGCCGTAGACGATGGCCATGGGGGAGCTCCTTCGCTCGGGAGGGTTTGGGTGCCCGTCCAGGCTACGGGAAGCAGATGACGGCATCAAGGCCTTTGACCAGCTTTTTCTCACCATTATGCAAAGTGGCGCGCGTCTCGAATCGTTTCAACCGCACGCGCTTTGAGCAGGCAGAACCGACCCGAAGGCGGTGCATTGTCACCACCGCCGCCGCGCGGTTCTAGGCCGCGTACCAGCCCGCCGCGCCCGGCTCGACCCACCAGGTCCTCTTGCGCCCCAGCTCGCCCACCAGGCCGTCCTGGATGTACGTCACCGTGTCCTCCGGGTGCACCGCCACGGCCCGGCCCCGGGCCCGGCGCACCTCGATGCGCAGCTTCTTCCGCAAGCGCCCCACGGTCACCGGCACCGCCACCGCGACGTCGATCTTCCCGTCCGCCGGATCGGGCTCGGCCAGCACCATGTCGTCGGCGGCCGCGTACCCGTCCGCGTTCGCGACCACGCACGCGAGGATCTGCTCCGACCCGTCCGCGAGCACCACGTCGTCGAGGTTCACCACCCCGCGCCACGGCCGGTCCCCGCCGCCGAGCCGCACGCCGTCGACCGCCACGCCTCCGCCGTCGTGCCGCATGAGGTCAGTGCGTTTCACCACTCCCTCGGCAACGGCCGCAGCCACCTCCGCGGGCTTCTCGGGCAGGCCCAGCCGGGCCACGATCCCCGGCGCGGTGCCCTGCGGCAGGATCGCGAGCGCGGGGAGGTCCGGAATCGTCCGTCCCTCCGGCAGGTCTTCGGGCCGCTGGCTCGGCGCCGGGATCGCGTGCCGCACAAGGCGCGCCACGACCGCGTTGACCTGCTCGTCCGTGTCTGCGGCGAGCACGATGCGCTCGTCGGGGTCGTCCAGGATGGTGTCGACCTCCTCGGGTTTGGAGGCCTCGGCGGTGCGCACCACGGCGCCCCGCGACTTGAGCTCGTCCACCAGGTGCAGCGTCTGGGTGCGCGGCCCGGGGTTCGAGCAGTTCGCCTCCACGAGTGTCAACACGACAACGTTCACAGCCGTCACCTTACGGTGTGACGGGGACCCGATTCATAGTGCTAAGCCCTGGTGAGACCCCGCGTAAGTGAATGCAAGTAGGCTTACCCAGTAATCGGGTGATCAACTTCCCGGGAGGATGGGCAGATGCCAGCGATCGCGGTCGTCGGAACGCAGTGGGGCGACGAGGGCAAGGGCAAGGTCACCGACCTGCTCGGCGCCGAGATGGACTACGTCGTCCGCTACCAGGGCGGCAACAACGCCGGCCACACGGTCGTCACCCCTGACGGCACGAAGTACGCCATTCACCTGGTGCCCGTGGGCATCCTGACTCCCGGCGTCGTCCCGGTCATCGCCAACGGCGTGGTCGTGGACCCGAAGTTCCTCCTCGCGGAGCTCGACGAGCTCACCGCCGGCGGAGTGGACGTCTCGAACCTCAAGCTCTCGGCTGACGCGCACCTCATCATGCCGCACCACCGGGCCCTCGACCGCGTGGTCGAGCGCTACCTGGGCGGCGCGCGCATCGGCACCACGGGCCGCGGCATCGGCCCGGCCTACGCCGACAAGGTCGCTCGCCAGGGCATCCGCGTGCAGGACCTGCTCGACCCGAAGATCCTCTCCATCAAGCTGGAGCAGATCCTCCGCGAGAAGAACCAGATCCTCGTGAAGGTCTACAACCGCAAGGCGATCGACCCGCAGGCCGTGGTCGAGGAGTACCTGACCTACGCCGAGCGCCTCAAGCCGTACATCGCCGACACGCGCCTGCTGCTGAACCAGGCGCTGGACGCGGGCAAGAACGTGCTCCTCGAGGGCGCGCAGGCCACGATGCTCGACGTGGACCACGGCACCTACCCGTTCGTGACGTCGTCGAACCCGACCACGGGCGGGGCGTGCGTGGGCACGGGCATCGCGCCGAACAAGATCACGACCTCGATCGGCATCATCAAGGCGTACACGACCCGCGTGGGTTCGGGTCCGTTCCCGACGGAGCTGTTCGACCAGTTCGGCGAGTTCCTGCTCAAGAAGGGCGGCGAGTACGGCGTCACCACGGGGCGGCGTCGCCGCTGCGGCTGGTTCGACGCGGTGCTGGGCCGTTACGCGGTGCGCGTCAACGGGATCACGGACCTGTTCGTGACGAAGCTCGACGTGCTCTCCGAGCTGGAGCGGGTTCCGATCTGCGTCGGGTACGAAGTGGACGGCGAGCGCGTCGACGAGATGCCGATGACGCAGACCGATGTGCACCACGCGAAGCCGATCTACGAGTACCACGACGGCTGGTTCGAGGATGTGCGGCACTGCCGCAAGTTCGACGAGCTCCCCCGCAACGCCCAGACGTACATCGAGCGCCTCGAAGAGCTTTGCGGCGCAAGGGTGAGCGTCGTCGGCGTGGGCCCGGGCCGCGAAGAGAACATCATCCGCCACCCGATGCTCTAGGCGTACAAGCGAAGGGCGCCGACCAGAGGTCGGCGCCCTTCGCTGTGCCCGCCTCGACGCGGGTCGGGGCGCGGTGAGGCCGAGTGCGGCGACCTGCGGTCGGGCGACCGCTCGCCGGAGCGGTGTCAGCGGCAGCCGGAGCCCTGCGGGTTGTAGAACTCGATCCTGATCTCGTCGGTGAACGCGACGTCGGAGCCGCCCGGTGGATCCTGGTCCATGACCTCGCAGGCGTCGGGCGCTGCGGCGTTGAAGAAGATGTTCACGAACTCGAGGTTCGTGAAGCCTGCGGCTTTGAGTTCGGCCTCGGCGTTGGACACCGGGTCGCCGGTGACGTCCGGGAGGGACGGGTCGCCCGAGGGATCGCTTTCCTCGTCGGCGGGTCCGGTGGCGCCCTCTTCGGGCTCGTCGTTGCCGGTGCCGTCGCCCTGGCCCTCTGGGGAGGCATCGTCTCCGGCGGGCGGGTTCGAAGCGGACTCCGTGACCGATGGCGACGGCGAGTCCGCGGTACTCGGCGAGGTCGGCGGAGTCTCCTCGGGCGTTCCACTCGCGTCGCTGACGAGCGAGTCCGAAGGCTCCGCACCGCTCAGGATTTCACGGGCGTCCGGCCACTGCTGCCAGATGATGAGCGCTCCCAGCAGGACGAGGGCGGACACGACGGCGAGGACCGTCGCGCCGCGGCGACCGCGTCTGCCGGAAGCAGGCGGATTCAGGCGCACGGTCGCGTCGGCGTCGGCGTCGGCGCCGGGCCCATCGGGCTCGACGGCCCCGGCGGGTTCGTCGACCGCGGCGGGTCCGGCCGCGTCGCCGGTGCCCGCTGCGGCGGCGTGGCAGGCCGCGGCCAGGTCCGCGCAGGAGCCCCAGCGCTGCTCAGGGTCTTTCGCCAAGGCACGCATGACGGTCGACTCGATGGCCGCGGGGACCGTCTCGTCGAACGGCTCGGGTTCGACGAACAGGTGCCCGCGGATGATCGCCTTGGCGTTGGCGCCCGGGAACGGCGGGTGGCCGGTGAGGCACTCGTAGGCGACCGCGCCCAGCGCGTAGATGTCGGACTTCGGCGTCGTCTCCTGGTCCTCGAACTGCTCGGGCGCAACGTACGGAAGCGTGCCGAGCACTGCGCTTGACTGCGTCAGCCGCGTGGAGTCGGTCAGCGTCGAGATGCCGAAGTCGACCACGCGGGTCCGGTCGTCGGCGTCGATGAGGAGGTTGCCGGGCTTGATGTCGCGGTGGACGATGCCGACGCCGTGGGCGGCCCCGAGCGCTTCGGCGGCTTCGGCGATCCGGGTCATGACCTCGCCGGAATCGAGGCGGCCGACCCGGTCCAGCCGGTCCTTCAAGGACTCACCTTCGACGAGTTCCATGACGATGTAGCGGATCATCTCGTCGCCGTCGAAGTACTCGCCGACATCGTGGACTTCCACGCAGCCGGGGTTCTTGACCCGGGCGAGCGCCTTGGCCTCCCGCTCGAACCGCTCGACCGGTTTGTCCACTGAGGGCAGGCCGCGGAGCAGCAGCTTGACCGCGACCTCGCGTTCGAGGCTGAGGTCGAAGCCGGCCCAGACCGATCCCATGCCGCCCGCGGCGATATGGCGGTCGAGTCGGTACCTTCCGGCGATGATGAAGCCTGGTTCCACGTCAGTTCCTCTGCGGCGAAAGCGATCGGGGCGGTCGGACTCCGCCCATGAGAGCGGGGCCCGTCACGGTTTCCTCATGGCGGCGAGACCGGTTGCGCTGCATGCTCATCGCACCTGCTCCCGACCGGTCCCGCCTGCGCTTGCCCTTCGCGGCGGGGCGGCGGCGAGGTCGGCCCCGAGCCGCAGCGCCGCGCTTTCGGGGAACGCCCCTGCGGCGCCGGCGGCCTGCCGCAGATTCGGGCCGGGGACGAACGGCGAGGCGACCCAAGGGACGGCTGCATCCAGGTCCGCGTCGGCCACGGGCGGTGTCCAGACGCCGGTCACCATCGGAGGGGGGTGCGGAGGCGAGTGGTCATCGGCCGGTCCAGGGGGCGAGCGGGGGCGGCGGTGCGCCGCGGATCAACCCCGATTGTAGAGAACCCTTCGAGATCGACGACCCGCGCTGCGGCGACGCCGTTGCGGGCCAGCGACACGGCCGACAGCCAACCGAGAACTACAGGCCGGTACCACCGCTGGATGCATAGTCCCCGACCGTGTGCGGGTCAGCCGTTGTCGCTGCTGCAGTAGGCGAGGTAGACGACGGGGAGGATCTCGTCGCCTCCGGTGACCGGCGACGCGAGGTAGTCCGATCCGGTGCATCCGCCCAGGGCGGAGTATTGGTCGAACTCGAGCTGGTCGATCGGGGGGTCGTAGGTCTCGATCTTGTCGACGACGTACGCGGCGTTGGCGTTCGAGCAGTCGAAGGTCCGCATGGTGGTGCCGTCGGTGCAGTCGCCGACGTCGGGCGTGATCGGCTTGCCGCCGTCGGCGTCCTCCTTGTCGATGGCCTCGACGCAGTAGAGGTAGTCGACCGGCCCGCCCAATCCCTCGAAGGACTCGGTGTAGACGGCCTGGTAGGACTTCCACAGCTGGCCCGGGGTCCAGGTCATGTACTCGTCGCCGCAGACGGTGCCGGCGATCGACGGGTCGGTGAGCCCGCCCATGAAGTCGACCTCGGCGCCCGAGTCGTCGGAGACCGCGGTGATGGTCCAGAACGCGGTCGGGCTGTCGCAGGCGACGACCAGGTCGCTGACGTTCACCGTCGAGTCGGTGATGCAATCGCCGACCGCGGCCTCCTGGGCCTGCTCGACCTCCTCCTCGGCGAGGGTGGGGGCTTCGGTGGCCACCTCGGTGGCCTCCTCGGTCGTGGTGTCGCTGCTGGCGTCGCTGCTCGAGTCGGAGCCGCTCAGGGCCCTCACGACGACGACGATCAGTCCGATGACGAGTACGCCTGCGCCGCTGAGGATCTTGACGAGGAGACCGCCGCCGCCGGGCGCCGGGGGCATCGGCGGGGCGCCGTACGGGGGCGGGAAGCCGGGCTGCTGCGGCGGAAGGCCGTATCCACCGCCGGGCGGAGGCGGGACGCTGTAGCCACTGCCGGGCGGAGGCGGGACGCTGTACCCATCGCCGGGTTGGGACGGGACGCCGTAACCGGGCTGGGACGGCTGGCCGAGCGGCTGCTGCTGCGGCTGGCCGAAGGGCGGCTGGCCCGGCGCCTGGTTCGGGTCGTAGGGGTTCGGCGGGGGGTAGGTCACGGGGTCGCTCCGTCGCTCGGCCTGGGCAAGAGGCACGTGGTCATGGGATTCGGCCCCATCATATTGGTCCATTGCGAACGATGTGGCCTCTCGAAGCCGGGCTCGACCATCCGCGGGTGCGCATTCTCGTCCAAGCGCAGACCCCCTGCACCATTGATGTCAGGTTTCCGACAATCGGTACCTTGGTGCGCCCCTTATTCATTGCTAGGTTCAATTGATGGCAGACACCCCTCATGCCGAGATTGACCCCAATGATGAGGCGACCGCCCGCGAGACGATCGCGTCCGGCGCCCGCGCAGCGGTCAGGCGCGCGACCGACCTCGCCCGCGACAAGGCCCATCCGACGCTGACGGCCCTGTTCTGCGCCGGTGCCGCCGCGCCGGTCATCGCCACCGCGCTGAGTGTGGGGGCGCTGCCCGCCGCCTTGCTCTCGGTGCTCGGCGGCGTCGGCGGCAACATCCTCTCGAATGCCGTCTCCGACGTCATCAACCGATTCCAGAAGCAGCCCAACGGTGGCGACGCCCGCGATGCCGAAGTCCTGCTGGCCGCCCGCTTGGACGAGCTCACCACCGCGAACGACGCAGAGGCCGAAGCACTCCGACGCGAGATGGCCAAGCTCCTCGCCGAGACGAAGGCGATCCCCGAGGCCTTCGAGTCCATCGTGGAGGCGGGCCGCGAGGACCTGCTCTCCCGTCTGCGCAGTGAGATTGAGTCGTTCGAGCCCTTCGCCGAGTTCGCGCCCGCCGTCAACGACATCCGCGAGATCGTCTCGCGCACTGACCTCACGGTCCTCGGCATGGATGGGCGAGCCCGCGCTTTCGAAGACCGAACTCAGGCGAACTTCGTGCGCATGTTCACGATGCTGCGGGAGTTCGCCTCCCACGTCAACGCCCAGACGACCGCCCCAACGACAGCCCAAGGCGAACCCGTCGACGAGCAGTCGAAACCGGACGCACCCTACCTGGGGCTCAACGCCTTCACCGAGCACGACGCAGCCGTCTACTACGGCAGGGAGCGGCACAGCCGAAGACTGCTCGACCACGTCGCCGACACGCTCGAAGCCGGCAACCTGTCGATGGTCATCGCCTCCTCGGGTGCGGGCAAGACCTCGCTCCTCCGGGCTGGCTTCCTCGCCGCCGTCGACTACGGGTTTCTCCCTCTGCCGACAGCCGGACACTGGCTCGGCCCTGAACGGTGGCCGCGGGTGTACATGACACCCGGCAAAGATCCCCTGTGGCATCTCGCGCAGAAGCTCGCCGAGCTGCCGGAATCGGACAGCGCCCCCGCCGTCCTGAGCGACCTCCAGCAGCAGCCTGAGCACGCCGACTGGCTTGTGCGGCAGTCACTTCCGGATCAGATGGGAGGGTCCCGCCTGGTCATCGTGATCGACCAGTTCGAGGAGCTCTTCACTCTCACCGAGACTGCCGCCGCCCGCGAGGGATTCATGACCGCGATCGCCTCGATGACCAAGGGCGGGACCGAAGCCGCCGCGCTCGTGGTGATCGGGGTCCGCAGCGACTTCCTCGGCGACTGCGGCCGGTTCCCTCTGCTCAGCGAGGCACTGGACGACAGCCCGTTCGTGCTGACCCCCATGACGACCGAGGAGATGCGCGACGCCATCACGGGCCCGGCCGAGACCCTGGGCCTGCGCATCGACGATGGACTGGCCGAGAAGATCCTCAGCGACCTGAGTCCGAGCGAGTCCGGCGAGTTCAGTCCCGCCGCGCTCCCCCTGCTCTCGACCGCGATGCACCAGATCTACGCGAACAGCGAACCCGGGCATCTGTCGAAGACCGTCTACCTGGCGTCCGGCGGCGTGCGGAAAGCGTTGCAGCAGAGGGCCGAAGCGGTCTACAAGAACCTCGACGGGCCCGAGCACGAGGAAGCCGACAGCCTCCCTGGTCCGCGCCAGCTGGCGGCCGAACGCCTCCTGCGCCGAATGGTCAGGGTCTCCCGCAACGGGCGCCTGGTCCGGTTGCAAGTGGCGATCCCGGACCCCCTCGATCCGGACACGAAAGCGGCTCTCCACGCGTTCGTGCAGGCGCGGCTCATCATTCGCGGCCAGGGAACCGCCGAGATCGCCCACGACGCGCTCCTGACGCACTGGGACCGGCTCGAAACTTGGCTGGAAGAGGACCGAACCGGCTTCGAAGCGTGCTCGCGCCTGGTCGAGGACGCCAAGGAATGGCAGTCCGAAGAGAACGATCAGGCATTCCTCTACCAGGGCAGCCGACTCGCCGCCGTCGACGAGCACCAGGACTTCTGGGAACGGGCCAAGGACCGCTTCGACGACAAGGAACGGCAGACTGCCGACGCCTTTCTTGCGGAGTCCCGCCTCGTGTCGACCAAGCGGGTTCGGTTCCGCACCATGGTGACCGCGGGAGTCGCCGGGCTGAGCATCATCGTGCTGATCGCTTCGGTGATCGCGGTGGTGCAGAGCCGTGCACTGACGGAGCAGGAGGCCGAGACGCTGTCGAAACTCCTCGCCGAGGAAAGCAGGACCGCAAGCGAGACCGACGGCGAACTGGCCCGACTGCTCGCGGCGGCGGCCTGGGATGCGGACGAGACCGAGGAGGCCCGCCTGGCGCTCACCAACTCGGTCGGAAACTTCCGGAGCGGGTACCTGCCGACTGGGAACCTCTCCTTCGTAACGGATGTGGGGTTCAGCGCCGACGGCACCTGGCTCGCGGGCGTGCACGGCGATGCCGCCTCGATTTGGGACACCGAGACGTGGAGCCAGCGGACGATCCCGACCGACATGGACGAGTCGAGCTCCCTCGCTTTCAGCCCGGACAGCGCCTCGCTGGCGATCGGAGGATGGAACGGCGTCGAGATCTGGGATTCCGCTTCCGCGACATTGATCGACCAACTGGTGTTGAACGTCGGCGAAGGCACCGATGTCGCCTACAGCGCAGACGGGACTCGGATCGCGGCCTCCGACGACAACGGGAACCTGCGGGTCTGGGACACCGCCGACTACACGGAGATCGTCACGGTGTCGACCGGGCGAAGCATCGAGGACCTCGCCTTCAGCACACCCGACGGCGATGTCATGGCAGTCTCGGAAGCGCTTTTCGGCGATGGCGAGGAGCCGGCGAGGCTGCAGGTCTGGAGCGCTGAGACCGGCGAGGTATTGCAGGACAATGCGATCGCGGAGGAGGCGTACTCGACCGAATGGTCGATGGACGTGGTGCCGACCGACCCGATGCAGCTGCTGCTCTGCGATGAGAACATGTGCCTCAACGAAAGCGCGGGATCCGACACCGCCTCGGTCAAATCAGGCGTGTCCACTCCTGCGGCCTTCAGTCCGGACGCCGATCTGGTCGCCTCGACTGCGACCGACAGCATCGCACTGTGGGACCCGGAGAGCCGGGAACAGGTCACGCTGCTCCAAACCGGCGACCTCCCCAACTCGCTGGCCTTCTCCCCCGACGGAAAAACCCTCGTGGGAGGGGGTAATTCAGGAGTCCAGATCTGGGACCTGACCCGTGTTCCCGAAAGTCGGTCCTATCAGGAGTACACCGAGATCAGCGACGTCGACATCAGCACTGACGGCACCCGGGTGCTCCTCACCAACGACTCGCTGGTCGAGGTCTGGGAGCCGGACTCGGGCGAAGCACCGGTGGCGCACGATGAGTGGGAAGGCCTGGTATCGGCGCTGACCGCCGACGGCTCGCTCGCGGCCTCCCCGACAGCCGACGACGACTCGGACATCGAGATCTGGTCCCCGGACGGCGCGGTGACGACCAGGCTCGAAGGGCACTCCGGCATGATTCGCGCGCTCGATTTCAGCCCCGACGGTTCGATGTTGGCGAGCGGAGCCGGCACCGAGTCAATGGGCGCGAGCACGATGGATCCGGTGGCGCGAATCTGGGATGCCCACACCGGTGAGCAGCTGCTGGAACTCGACGGCCACGGTACAGGCCTCAAGGAGGTGGCCTTCAACGCGGACGGAACGCGGCTCGCCACCTTGGCAGAGGACGGGATCGTGCGCGTCTGGGACGCGACGAACGGCGAACTCCTCAGATCCCGAAATCCGGATGTCTACTTTGTTCACGACATCGAATTCGTCGGCGAGTCCGACGCGCTCGCATTGTTCCGAGATTCCGACATCGCCACCTGGGACTTCGAGTCCAGCACTGAAAGCAGCATCGTCGGTTTCGAATCGACCTCCTTCATCCCCGCGGGGGATGTCCTGCTGTCGGGCCGGTATTTCGTGGGAATGGGTGAGGAGTACAGCATCAACATCTGGGATGCGGAGAGCGGCGACATCGCCGCGACGCTGCCGACCGGGGCGTTCGACGGGGTCATGGACTTCGCCGAGGACGACATGAGTCTCGCCCTCACGGGTGAGGCCGCGTGGCTTCTGGACCTCTCGTTCCTCGAGGATCCTTACGAAGGCGCAT
The DNA here is from genome assembly GCA_963740955.1 of uncultured Actinomycetota bacterium. Taxonomy (GTDB): domain Bacteria; phylum Actinomycetota; class Actinomycetes; order Mycobacteriales; family Micromonosporaceae; genus Glycomyces. Next base: position 412,693 of record CAVUGC010000015.1, on the reverse strand, counting down.
GCGAGCAGGTGCGGCGCGACTTGACAGAGGAGGAACGGGACCGCTACCTCGGCGGCTACGACCTGAACCCCTGCAACTGATCTGGGAAACGGGCTACCAGCTCGCCTCTGCCGGATCGATACTCGTGTCGAGCAGGGCTTCCACCGCGGCGTCGTAGTGCTCCGAGTCGGTTTCGGTGATGCTGGCGGTGGCGACGAAGAAATTGATCCCGTCAACGTCCACCAGCAGGATCGCCGAATCCTCATAGGAGTCATCAGAACCGGGGATCGAATCCCAGCTGTGTCGGGCTTCGGCGAGGACCGCACTGTAACCGTCGATCTCGAATTCGCTGTGACGGACCTCCGATAGTTCGAACCCCGACGCCTCCGCAAAGAGCGAATCCCCCCAGTACTGCATCGCGGCGGAGGAGATTCCTTTCAGACTGTCGATGTCGTTTGACTCCTGATCGTCCACAAGGCTCCCGGCGTCGAAGACACCGGCCTGGAAGGTGGAAGACCAGGTCTCGTCGCCAAGTCGGTATTCCTCTCCAAAGCTGTACAGCCAGTCGGAGAAGCCGGGGCCGGACACCCATGTCCACTCGCCTTCGGGCACAGGGGTAGACGCGCCCAGCTCGTAGACGCTCAGCGTTCCGGGGACTCGCTCGGGTTCGACGTTCCCCGCCGGAGCCGCAGGCTCGGATGCGTTACCGGGGCCGGCTTCGGTGTCGGGATCGTCCTGGTCGCCGGGGAGGTTCGCCTGCACTACGAAGGTGGCAGCGGCGACCAGGACCACGGCGCCGCCGATCGCGAGCCAGGCGGTCCGTCGACGCAGAAACGCAGGGGCGCCGGCACGCCGAGAAGGCGGTGATTCGGGTGCTTCAGGCTGGTTCAGGGGGTTAGCCATCCGTTGATGATATCTACGCTGCCGACGAAAAGACCCCCTCGCACAAGGGGATCGGTAGGCGGACTTTCCGGGCGCCGGTGTCCTTACCTCTCAGGTGGCTCAGAGGTCGATCGAGGTCGGTTCGGTTTGCCGATTTTTTCCAAGGTCGCCTTCGCTCTCCAAGGAGCAGAGGAGAATCGGGGTCGGAGGTGAGAATCATGAACCAGGCAAGAGATGTGCTGGACAAGATGACCGAGACCGCCGCCAATCAGCATGACGTCGATGGCGCGATGAGTCTCTACGCCGCGGATGCCGTAGTGATGACTCCTGACGCGGGAGAGATCCGAGGCCGTGACGAGATCACCGAGTACTGGCACACATTGATCGACGGCTTCCCGGACGGCCACTACGAGTCGATCAGCAAGATCGACACCGACGGCAAGGCCGTCGACGAGGGGTGGTTCGAGGGCACCCACACCATGCCGATGAAGACGCCCACGGGTGAGACGATCCAGCCGACCGGCAAGCATGTCAAGGTCCGCAGCTGCGACGTGGCGACCGTGAAGGACGGGATGATCACCGAGCATCACCTGTACTTCGACGAAGGCGAATTCATGCGCCAGCTCGGGCTGATGCCCAACTAGCGGCCGAGCTTGCGCTCATCAAAAGCAAGGACGGCCCCCGGCAGCGCCGGGGGCCGGTTTGCTGAGTCAGGCGGTCAGGATCGGTTCGCGGCGCGGAGAAGGCCGGAGAATTCGGCCGCAGGGAGGTCGAAGACCGGGGAGTCTTCGCCGAGCTTCGAGTCGCGCACCTGGAACTGACCCGAGAACGCCCTCGCCTCAAGGCAGTTCTGATCTGCCGCTCTGCAGTGCTACGACTCGGCTTGCGCCAGGTCCGGCGGCACTCGACGCAGTTCTGATCGCCAGTGCTGTTACTTCGGCTGGGTTTACGCCAGGAGGTTGCTTGCATCGATGAACTCCTTAATCGGGACGGCGAACGACGGCTGCCTCGTCTCCTGGAAGGCCTCTTCGTAATGATTGACGACCTTACTGGCGTCCTCGTAGTGGCTTCCGTGGAGTGATTCTAGATAGACCGTCGTCGGGAACACCCCGTCGGTGAAGTACATGAGCTGGTAGGGCCCCGCAACATTCGGATAGGTGCCCGCAGCGAACGGTACCACCAGGATTTCGATGTTGTCGCGTTCGTTCATCGCAAGCAAGTGCCGGATCTGAGCGCGCATGATCTCCGGTCCGCCCACCTCACGGCGCAGCGCTGCTTCATCAGCGATGTAAAGGATGTGAGGAGGGTCAGCACGGTTGTGCACAGCCTGCTGGCGCTTGATTCGGAGACCGTTGTCCGGGCCGCCCTTGACCCCGGGGCGATTGGCCTTGAGGCCTTCGACGTAGTCCTTGGTCTGGAACAGACCATTCACGAGGTTCTGCTCCATGATGTTGAGGGAACTTGCCGCTCCCTCCTGCTCGATGAAGTGGGCGAACTCCGGCGAGACGTCGTAGTCGTGATACCAGCCGTGCGAATCGGCCGCATCCACCAGCGCGATCAGGTGTCGGGTCTCTGCGCTGGTCAGCTCATAGACGACCGCCGCTGAGTAGGCGTCCGGGAGTTTGAGGGAGTCGTTGGTCCCTGCTTCGAGCTTGCGGTACTTCGATTCCGACATGCCCATGCTTCTTGCCGCCTGGGCGACGCTCATGTTCTTCGCGCGCACTCGGAACTGTCGGATCTGCCTTCCGAAGAGGACCTTCGCGATGTACGGAGAGTGAGTCATGCGTTTCAGATTTCCATGTCTCCCACCAGTGTGGGTAGTGCAACTCGGCCGCTCAGTTTGATCGGGTGGAACTGCCTTCGCCGCAGGTCCTTCACCTGCGGCATCGGCCGTCCTACCTTGGAGTCGGGGGCATGGCACCTCCCCGCACAGAGATGGCTTCCTGCCCGCTTGCACCGGGCAGGAAGCCTGCACCAACGGAGGAATGGACCTTCCTGATGGCACAGACCAGGCTACTGGGGAAGCACGAGTGCGGAAAAGACCGCTGCACCGAGGCCGCCCCGGACCGAATGGCGATGATCGACCAATGGCTCATCGACAAGACCACCAACATCGAGCTGTACATCGACGACGTCTCCGGCGACGGCTGGATGCTCCTCGCGACGAGCCGCGTGCCGACGACCGAGCATGTCGCGACGCTGTACCACGCGGGCGGCGTCACGCGGGCCACCGTCTGGCACGGCACCGGGGCCCTGCAGACCGACCTCTGGCGAGATACGCAGCGGTGCAAGGCGATCGCCGCCATCGCGTACTGGCACGCCGAATCGAGAGACACGGCGGCATGACCGAGTCCGGCGCTTTCTAGTTCCGGGACACGACCATCGAAGTGCATCGCACTGGCGGAACTCACCCGCCGCGCCTTCTGGCAGCACCGGCTCATGGCCGGTCACCCGGTCAGTAGGGCCAGCAGACTCTTGAGGAGCCGTCTTGCGCGGCTTGGGTTTTCGCGCCCGTTGTGGGCTATGGCAAGTTCGGTCGAGTGGTCGAGGAAGCGGGCCCAGGCGTCTTCGCGGAGTCGTGCGAACGGGTCGATCGGTGCGAGTGTCCGCGCGTCCCCGGCCCGGTGGGGGCTCGGGCGGTGGGCGCGCTCGAGGCGGATTCTGGGGTCGCGGCGGTCCTTGCGGATCGGGTCGGGGAGTTCGCCGCGCCGGTGGCGGCCGGTGCGGCGATCAGGCTGGAAGTCGGGGGCGGGGTTCCACATCCAGGGGCCGGGGTCGAGCGGATCGTGGGGCTTGCCGCCGATGAGCCAGGTATCGCCCGAACGGTGGCGATTCTCGTCGTGCGGTGTCGCGTCCAGGGCCCAAGCCGGGTTTTGGGGTACGCTGATGACGACCATGGGAGGTCTTCCTTCCTACGGTTTCTTTGAGCGGGTCGTCGGTCTGTCCGCGAAAACTGAACGACGGCCCGCATCTAACATTCTTCGATTGTGTCTAAGTGGTCAGCGCATTGCGCGTGGTTCCAGCGTTACACGAGGGTCTGACGAAAACCACCACCGACACGCCGAATTCTCATGCTTGTCCAAAAGCGTCTAGATCCCAACGGCATCGCGGGCAGAATCAATCGGGCACTGGTCCTCTTGGGTCTCCAACACACGGTCCCGTTGCGGTTCAATGGATTTGTGACTGAATCTGATTCCGAGGCCCGCGCCACCCGCATGGAGGGATACCTGGTCACGGCTTGGTTGGGCCTCTCGATGGCCTTGTCAATTGCCAGCGCGCTCATCATGATTCTCAGTGCTGGGACTGTGGAATGGGCCTTCGCGATGTTCGTCATCGGCGGACTTTCCCTTGTCTTCGGCCTAGCCAGTCTCATCATCGCCGCCATCACGGACACACAGGCAGAGCCCGAAATCCACTTCACCGACTCGCGCGGCAATGCCGCTTCGCTCATCGCCATCGCAGATCTGCAGCGCGAGCTGCGAACCCATCGGGCGTCTCTGCGAGAAACGTTGACACTCAGCGAAACACAGCAACCTCGGGTGATGGTGGACCAGCAACAGGCCGAGGCCATCAGGCGGATGTTCGCCGCCGAGACCAAACGGGCGGCCCGAGCGCAGCTGCGACAGAACTTCCTGTTCTTCCTCGGCGGCATCCTCGTGCCGATCGCCATCAGCCTCGTCGTCAAGCTGATCAACGTCTAAGGGCTCTCCCGGAAGTTGATGCTGCGGAACGGAAGCCCTGTCGATCGGGAACGAACCGGTGGGTTCGGTATCGGTCCTGTGAAGCGGCCCGCAACGTGGCCGCGCATGCTGGATCAGGTCGTTAGGTTGGGCAGATGAACTTCGCTCCTCGACTCGAGACCATCACACCCGCCAACGTCGCCATGGCCTGTCGGATCAAGGTCAAGCCTGACCAGGAGGAGTTCGTGGCCCCAGTCGCGATTTCACTGGCAGAGGCCTACGCGTCCTTCCAAACCGCGTGGCCGCGCTTGGTGTGTATCGGTGACGAACCGGTGGCGTTCGTGATGGGCGGGTTCGATCCGGATGCTGAAATCGAGTTCTTCCGCTGCGGCGTCTGGCGGCTCAACGTCAGCGCCCGGCATCAGCGTGCCGGCCTCGGTCGCTTCGCGGTCGAGGCCGTACTCGGCGAGGCGCGGCGGCGCGGCTCGAAGGAGGCCACTGTGATGTGGAAACCCGGCTCGGCCGGACCCGAGGGCTTCTACCGCAGGATGGGGTTCGAGCCGACCGGTCAGGAGTTCGCCGGGCAGGTAGTCGGAGCCATCGCCCTGAACTTATCGACCTTCAAGGTTGTTGTGGCACATGGGATCATCGACGGCACGGGAAAGCATTGCGCGGCTGAGTCGCTCAGTCGAGCGGGGCGCCGCGTTCGCTTCGTTCGGCGAGGCGCCGGACTTGATCGAGGGAGATGTCGGTGGTCCACTCCCAGCCGGGCTTGGCCGTCGGACCGACCCGCGGGTCACTGGGGACACGGCCCTCGCGCAGGGCGAGCACGTACGCCCGATCCAGTTCGATCCGTGCGCGCATCTCATCGGCGCCGCCGACCGACCCGTGGCCGGGGACGACGACATCGACGCGGTCGGCCACGTCCTCGAGCAGCCGCAGCCCGGTGAGGTACTCCTCGATCGGATCGTTGGTGTCGTTCAAGGTGTCGAGGTTCGGAACCAGGACGTCGGAGAGCATGTCGCCGGCGACGAGCACCCCGCGTTCCTCGATGAACAGCGCGGCATGGCCCGGCGCGTGCGCTGGATGCTCGATGATCCGGACTTGCGGGCCGTCCCAAGGGATCTGCGTCGCCTCGGCGGGCAGGGCGGTGATGCGGCCGAAGAGGTCCAGCGGCGTTTCATCAGCGATCTCCGGCGGCAGCCCCTCAGCGGCGCGGGCCTTCCAGTCCGGGTGCGACAGGAACTCCCGCATGAACGCCGCGCAGCGGGCGGTGCCGTATCGGGGCGCTTCCCCGAGTTCGGGGTGCCAGAGCACGTGGTCCCAGTCCGGGTGCGTCGCGAAGCCCGCCGCAACCGGCTGACCCAGTTCGCGAAGGTCGCTCGCGAGGCAGGCCATTTCGGACGCCGTCAACCCGGGGTCGACGAGCAACACGCCGGCCCGGCCCTGCACCACGACCGCGTTGTTCTCGAGCAGCTCGCTCTGGTGGGTCAGCACGCCTTCGGCGACCTGTCTCAGCATGGGACTTCCTCCTAAGTGCAGTCGGCGACCGCCTGTCTGGACGGTAATGCCCGGCGGGAACGGATCGCGAGCGGGCGCGGTCGCCGCTTCCGGCGATTCACGGCTTCCGTTCCCACGCTCCGTTCCGCTACAGTGACTGGGTTGGATGATTTGCGCCACATCGGGACCCCTGGTCACGGTAGCGGATGATTCCTCCCACGTGTCTCCTTCATCCCCAAGCCCCAATGGAGCGGCAATGAGGACCACTGAGCGGACCGCCGTCACAGCCATCGCGACCTGCGCCGCAGCGGCGCTCCTCCTCGCCTCGGCCGCTTGCAGTCCAGAGGAGTCCGAAGAAGGCGACGGTTCGATCGTCTTCTGGACCCCGTACACCACCCCCGAACGGATCGCGGCGCAGCAGCCGGTGATCGACGCGTTCACCGAGGCCACCGGCATCAAGGTCGAGATGGTCCCGCTCGAGCCCGACCAGGCCGGGCAGACGCTCGTCACCTCGGCCGCCTCCGGCGACGTGCCCGACGTGATCGCGCACAACCCTTCGAGCACCGCCGCGTGGGCCGCGCAGGGACTGCTCGACAACGAAGTGCCGCAACAGATCGTCGACGATCTGGGCGCCGACACGTTCAGCGAGGCCGCGCTCGACATGGTCACCATCGGCGGCGACCTGCACGCCGTGCCCTCCGACGGGTGGGGGCACACCATCGCCTACCGCACCGACCTGTTCGCGGACGCCGGGCTGGAACCGCCCACGTCCGTCGCCGACATCGCGGCGGCGGCCGAGAAGCTCGACTCGGACGGCCTGGCGGGCATTGCGATCGGCACCACCCCCGGCGACGTGTACACGCAGGAGGGCATCGAGTCGATGCTGCTCCCGTTCGGCTGCGAACTCGCCACCGACGGCGAGGTCACGATCGACTCGCCCGAATGCGTCGAAGGCCTCGCCCACTACCAGCGACTCGCCGCCGCGGCCGGACCTGCGCAAGTGGACGTCGAGGCCGCGCGGGCCGCGTACCTCTCCGGGTCGGCGGCGATGGTGCTGTTCTCCTCGCACATCGTCGACGAAGTCGCCGGGCTCGACGTGGACAACCCCGTGACCTGCGCCGAATGCGCCGAGAACCCGCGGTTCCTGGCCGAGAACACCGCCTACCTGACCACGTTCACCGGCATGGGGAACGAGGCGCCCGTCGAATACGGCCAGACCACGAACTACGGCATCCCGGCGGGCGCGAACACCGCGGACGCGAAGGCGTTCGTGGAGTTCATGCTCGCCGACGGCTACGTAGACAACCTCGCCTCGGCGACCGAGGGCCGCATCCCGGTGCGGCCCGGGCCCGAGGCCGGCTCCACCGAGTACCTGGACGCGTGGTCGGCCCTGCCGTTCGGCAACGACGAGGCGCAGCAAGTCTCGATCGAGGAGATCTACGGCCCGGCGCTGGTCGAACGGCTCGCCGCCGGGGCCGAGGAGTTCACCCGCTGGGGCTGGGGCTCCGGCGACGCCGAACTGGCCGGGATCGTGTTCTCGCAGACGATCCTGGCGACCGAGGCCGAAGCGCTGTTCGACGGCGCCCCGCCCGCCGAGGTCGCGGCCGCGATGGCCGCGAGTGTGGAAGCGGCGCAGCAGGACCTGAGCTGATGACGCCGCCCCGCCTCGACACCGACGACCCACCGCGTTCGAACAACGGGCCCGAGCCGATGTCGGACCCCCCTGGCAGGGTTGAAACCGGGGGCCCTTTCCCGACGCCCCGAGACACGGTCGGCGTGCCCGCCGGATCCCGGCGCCGCAAACCCCTGACCCTCTCGCGCCGCGAAGACCTCCACGGGCGGATCCTCGTGGGCCCCACGGTGATCGTGGTGGTCCTGTTCGCGCTGCTGCCGTTCCTCGCGGTCGTGCTGTTCGCGTTCCTCGACGTGCGCCTGGTCGACATCCCGCGCCTGTACATCGACAACCTCGAGTTCACCGGCGAGAACGTGGCGGCCGTCTGGGGCTCGCCGCGGTTCTGGTCCGCGGCCACCACCACCATGATCTACGCGGCGTCCTCCTCGGCAGGGGCGGTGCTCGTGGGCCTCGCCGTCGCCCTGGCGCTGCGCCGGCCCTTCCGCGGGCGCGGGCTCATCCGGGCGCTCGTGCTCGTCCCCTATGTACTGCCGGTCGTCGCGGCCGCCACGATCTGGAAGACCCTCCTCAACCCCGGCTACGGCCTGGTCAACGCGGTCGGCACCGAATGGCTCGGGTGGGCCGAGCCGATCGCGTTCCTCACCACCACGAGCCGCGACCTCGGGCCGTTCGAGGTCCCGGTGGCGCTCCTGTGCGTGATCGCGTTCGAGGTGTGGAAGACCTTCCCGCTCGCGTTCCTGTTCATCACCGCCCGGCTCCAGGTCGTGCCCGAGGACATCGAGGAGGCCGCGCAGATCGACGGCGCCGGGAAGACCCGCGTGTTCTGGCACCTGCTGCTGCCGCAGCTCGCCGGGGTGATCGCGCTGCTGGCGGTGCTGCGGTTCCTGTGGTCCTTCCAGAACTTCAACGACATCTACCTGCTCACCGGCGGCGCGGGCGGCACCGAAGTGCTCGCGGTGCGCGTCTACTCGGAACTGGTGGTGCGCGCGAACATCGGCACGGCGAGCGCCACCGGCCTGCTCATGACCGGGATGCTCGTGTTCGTGGTCGCCGTCTACGCCTGGATGATCAAGCGGGAGAAGGCATGAGCGAGACTCGCAAGCAGCTCGAACGAGTGAACGATGTCGTACCCCCGCGCCAGACTCGAAACCGGGGGCCCTTTCCCGACGCCCCGCAGCGCCGTCGGCGTGCCCGCCGAACCGCCGAAGACCGCGTGCTCGACGCGCTCCGCCGGGCCGTCATCACCGTCGCCGTCATCGCCACCGCCGGGCCCCTCCTGTACGGCATCCTGCTCTCCCTGCGGCCCTTCCAATCCGTGGTCGCCGAACCCCTCGACCTCTTCCCCGCCCCCGACGAGATCACCCTCGACGCCTACCCCACCGCGATCGCCGAATACGGCCTCGGCGGCAACATGGCGAACTCGCTCCAAGTCGCGGCTCGCCACCGCCGGCCTCGCGATCCTCTTCAGCGTGCTCGGCGCCTACGCCGCCGTGCGGCTGCGCTTCTTCGGGCGCAACGCCGTCAACGTCGTCTTCCTCGGCGTCTACCTGCTCCCCGGCATCGTGCTCGCGGTGCCGCTGTTCGTGCTGCTCAGCCGCGTCGGCCTCACCGGCACCCTCGTGGGCCTGGTGTTCGTCTACGTGGCGCAGACCGTGCCCGTCGCGCTCTACATGCTCCGCACCTACCTCATGGCCGTGCCGTCCTCAGTGGAGGAAGCGGCGATGATCGACGGGTGCGGGCGGCTCGCGCTCATCCGCCGCGTGGTGCTCCCGCTCGCGCTCCCCGGCGTCGCCGCCACCGCCCTGTACGTGTTCATGATCGCCTGGAACGAGTACCTGTTCGCGCTGCTGTTCCTCGTGGCCGACCGCGACCGGTGGACGGTCTCGCTCGGGATCGCGCAGCTCACCGAGTTCTCGGTGCCGACCACGGTGCTCATGGCCGGGTCGATCGCGATCACCGTGCCGGTCGTCGCGGGGTTCTTCCTGGCGCAGCGAATGCTCATCACCGGGCTCACTTCCGGAGCGGAGAAAGGTTGAGGCGCATGGCGATACGACTGGGCATCCTGGGGGCCGGGGCGCGCGGCTCCGACGCGTACGGGCGCTGGGCGCTCGAACGACCCGACCGCGCCGCCATTGCGGCCGTGGCCGATCCGCTGCCGCACCGGCGCGAGCGGCTCGCCGACGCCGGCGCGCGTGCCGACCGAGCACCGCTACCCCGACTGGCGCGACCTCATCGCCGACGCAGGCCGGATCGGTCTCGACGCCCTCGTGATCGCGCTGCCCGACCGCCTCCATGTGGAGGCCGCACTGGCGGCCGTGGAGACGGGCCTGCCGATCCTGCTCGAGAAACCCGCCGCCACCACCGCCGAAGACCTCGAAAGCCTCGCGGCCGCCGCCCGAGACCACAAGGCCCGCATCTGGATCAGCCACGTGATGCGCTACCAGTCGTTCTGGCTCGCCATCCGGGGAGTCGTCGAGTCGGGCGCGATCGGGCGGCTCGTGACGATGCGCGTCGAGGAGAACATCGGGTTCTGGCACTTCGCGCACTCGTACGTGCGCGGCAACTGGCGCAACCTCGCCACCTCCAGCCCGATGGTGCTCGCCAAGACCTGCCACGACCTGGACATCATCCGCTGGTTCGCCGGGCGAGTCGCCCGCCTCGGTCGCCAGCGCGGGCTCGCTCCAGTACTTCCGGCCCGAGCACGCGCCCGAGGGCGCGCCGGAGTACTGCCTCGACGGGTGCCCGGCGGCGGACTCGTGCCCGTTCTATGCGCCCGCGCTATTACGTTGAGGCCCTTGCGGGTCGAGACGGCTGGCCGGTGGCGCTGCTCGGCGACGACCCGAGCCCGGAGGGCCGGATGGAGGCGCTGCGGCGCGGGCCGTACGGGCGGTGCGTGTTCCACTCGGACAACGACGTGGTGGACCACCAGCAGACCGTGGTCGCATTTCCCGGCGGCCTGACCGCGACGCTCTCGACCTCGGCGTTCACGGGGCAGAACACGCGGACGGTGCGGTTGACGGGCACGGCGGGGGAGATCGCCGGGAACCTGCGCACGGGTTCGCTCGAGGTGGACCTGTTCTCGCCGACCGCCGTGATGCCGGAGATTCCGGGTGCGCGGGTGGGGGCGCGTTTCACGCGGCCGCCCATGGGGCACAGCGTGTACGAGCTGCTATGCGGGGCCGGTGGATGCGGAGGGTCGGCCGGACCACCGGGGTCATTCGGGCGGGGACGAGGCGCTGATCGACGCGTTCATCACTTCGCTCGAGGGCGGGGAGGCGGCCGCGACCGACCTGGAGGCCTCTTTGGACAGCCACCGGATGGCGTTCGCGGCGGAGCGCTCGCGGCTCGAAGGACGCACGATCGATTGGGAGGCAACGTGACTTGGTGGCGGGATGCGGCGATCTACCAGGTGTATCTGCGCAGTTTCGCGGACGGCGACGGCGACGGGATCGGCGACATCGCCGGACTCGAGTCGCGGCTCGGGTACCTGCGGGACCTCGGCGTCGATGCACTGTGGATCAATCCCGTGGTACGTCTCGCCGATGGCCGACGGCGGGTACGACGTGGCCGACTACCGGCAGATCGACCCGGCGTTCGGCACGCTCCAGGACGCCGAGCGGCTCATCGGGCGGCGCACCAGTTCGGGCTGAGGATCATTGTGGACCTCGTGCCGAACCACACCTCCGACCAGCACCCGTGGTTCCAGGAGGCGCTGCGAGGCCGGCCCGGGTTCGCCTGCGCGCGAGCGGTTCCACTTCCGGGACGAGCCGAACAACTGGCAGTCCCGCTTCGGCGGCCCCGCATGGTCGCAAGTGGACGACGGCCAGTGGTATCTGCACCTGTTCGACGCCACCCAGCCCGACCTCAACTGGGACCACCCGGAGGTGCGGGCCGAGTTCCTGTCGATCCTGCGGTTCTGGCTCGACCGGGGCGTGGACGGCTTCCGCATCGACGTGGCCGCGCGCCTGGTGAAGCAGGCGGGCCTGCCCGGACAAGCGCGGACGATACGAGGCGGTGCCGACGTTCATCGACGCCGCCGACGAGCCCGACAAGGACCGGCCCGGAGGTGCACGAGATCTACCGGGACTGGCGGCTCGTGTTGGGCGAGTACGGGAACGACCGGGTCTTCGTGGGCGAGATCTGGGTGGCCGACCCCGAGCGGTTCGCCCTGTACCTGCGCCCCGACGAGCTGCACACGGCGTTCAACTTCGAGTTCCTCAAGTGCGCGTGGGAGGCCGGGGCGCTGCGGGCGGTGATCGACCGGACCCTCGCGACGCACGCGCGGGTGGGCGCGCCGCCGACCTGGGTGCTGTCGAACCACGACGTGACGCGGCACGTGACCCGCTACGGGCGCAGGAGACCGCGTTCGATGAAGCGGGTGCACGGCGTGCCGACCGACCTCGCTGCAGGGCACGCGGCGGGCGCGGGCGGCGGCGCTGCTGAGCATGGCGCTGCCGGGCGGGGTGTACGTGTACCAGGGCGACGAGCTGGGCCTGCCCGAGGTCTTCGACCTGCCGGACGCGCTGCGCGAGGACCCCGTGTTCCGCCGGACCGGGGGCCTGGACCTGGGCCGGGACGGCTGCCGGGTGCCGCTGCCGTGGGGCGGCGACGCGGCGCCGTTCGAGTTCGGGAAGGGCGGCGCGTGGCTGCCGCAGCCCGCGGAGTGGCGCGACCTGACGGCGGCGAGGCAGTTGGGCGACGCGGATTCGATGCTGTCGCTGTACCGTCTCGCGCTTGCGCGTCAGGAAGAGCGAGCCGGCGCTGGGCGACGGCGACTTGCGGTGGCTCGACAGCGAGGCGGGCGTGCTCGCGTTCGAGCGCGACCCGGGCTTCGCGTGCGTGGTGAACCTGACCGACCACGCCGTGGACCTCCCGGAGGGCACGCCGCTGCTGGCCAGCGCCGAACTCGACGACCCGGCCGCCGGCGAGGCGAAGCTCCCGCCGGACGCGGCGGTGTGGCTGCGGGCTGGATTGACGGCCTCCGGCCTCTAGCCATCCCAAACCCCCACCCACCCGGGGACCGTAGCCGCAACCCTCCCGCGCGGGTACGACAAGAACCGGGTCCCGGGCCCGCCTTGTCACCCGAACGTGTCAGGCGGGAGCGGATTGTCGTACCCCCCTGTCACCTTTGCAACCGGGGGCCCTTTCCCAGAGGCGCGATGCGTTTCCGGCGTGCCCGCCGATCGGCACCGGCACCGGCACGCCGACGATTGCAGGCATGGCGCGGTTCCACATCCCGCCGATCGAGCCCGGCACGCCGAGGCGATTCCGGGCATGGCGCGGTTCGACGCGGCTGGTTAAAGTTGCGTCTCGGAGGTGAGCCGTGCGCAGGAGCTCGGAATGGGTCGTCGTCGAGCGCAGTTCACCCACCCGTCGGATCTCCTCCCTGGTCCTCTACTCGCTCGCGTGCGCCGCGTTCATCGTCGGGCTGTTCATGCTCGTCCGCACCGAACCGGCCACGCTCGACTCCGGCGAGCCGAACCCCGTCGCGGCCCTCCCCGGGTTCTTCACGGTGATGGCCGTGCTCGGCGCCACCAGTTTCCTCGTGCCGCTCGTGCGGCCGCCGAAGCTCATGGTCAACCACTTCGGGCTGCGGGTGCGCGCCGGTTTCGGCAAGAGCCTCCTCATCCCCTGGAGCAACGTCGAGGAGCTCGCCGCGATCCACGTCGGCTCCAAACGCCGCGGCACCTCGTACCTGCTCTTCGCCGCCGACGTCTACCTCGGCCGCGGCGGCTCCGACCGTCCCGGGTTCCTCGGTCGCTCGGTGCTGCGCGAGGCCAACCGCGCCACCGAGGGCCTCGTCGCCGGATTCGACCTCGCCGTGCGCTGCAAGGACTTCGCGCCCGAACCGCAGCAGCTCCTGGCGCGCCTCGCCTCGTACGCGCCGGGCCACGTCCAGGTCGTCGACCGGCTCTAGACCGGCCCGGTCGCAGCCGCGCCCGGTTGTTCGCCGCTGGCGAAATCGCGCCCTCGCGCGCCCCGCGCACGTCGAGGACCCTGCCGATCCCGGTTCACCAGCCGGGATGCGCGGCTTGCCCCAAATGCCGCTCCCTGACCCCTCGCTGGTGATCCGTACACTGGAGGCGACCTGACGTCCTGCCCCTGGGCGCGCGGTCGCATCAACCGCCCGGCCGTCAGCGCCGGCGGACCATCCAGCATTGGGGGTACCCGTGGCGTCGATCCCGGACGAGGGCCTGCGCGCGACCCTGGCCACCATGGCGCCCGGCACCGCGCTGCGCGACGGCCTCGAGCGCATCCTGCGGGGCCGCACCGGCGCCCTCATCGTCGTCGGCTGCGACAGCCTCGTCGAGCAGATCTGCACCGGCGGCTTCGAGCTCGACATCGAGTTCTCCGCCACCCGCCTGCGCGAACTGTGCAAAATGGACGGCGCGATCGTGCTCACCACCGACGGCTCGCGCATCGTCCGCGCCGGCGTCCACCTCATGCCCGACCCCTCGATCCACTCCAACGAATCGGGCACCCGCCACCGCACCGCCGAACGCGTCGCGATCCAGACCCGCTTCCCCGTGATCTCCGTGAGCCAGTCGATGCACACCATCGGCCTGTACATGGACGACATCCACCACCTGCTCGAACCGTCCACGCAGATCCTCTCCCGCGCCAACCAGGCCCTCGCCACCCTCGAACGCTACAAGCTGCGCCTCGACGAAGTCGCCGGCAGCCTCTCCAGCCTCGAGATCGAAGACCTCGTGACCGTGCGCGACGCCGTCACCGTCCTCCAGCGCCTCGAAATGGCCCGCCACATCGCCGACGAGGTCGAAGGCCACGTGATCGAACTCGGCACCGACGGGCGCCTCCTCGCCCTCCAGCTCGACGAACTCATGGCCGGCGTCGACGCCGACCGCGAACTCATCGTGCGCGACTACCTCCCCGACGGCGCCGACTACCGCAAGGCCCTCCACACCGTCGACGGCATGCGCTCCCCCGACCTGCTCGACCTCATCGCGGTCGCCCGCTCCCTCGGCTACCCGAACTCCCCGGACGTGCTCGACCGGCGCGTGAGCCCCCGCGGCTACCGCATGCTCGCGAAGGTGCCGCGGCTCCCCGAAGCCGTGATCGAACGGGTCGTCGGCCACTTCGGCGCGCTCCCCGAACTGCTCGGCGTCACCGTGGAGGAGCTCCAGGACGTCGACGGCATCGGCCCCGGCCGGGCCCAGAGCATCCGCGAATCCCTCACCCGCCTCGCCGAAGTCTCGATCCTCGACCGGTACCTCTAACCGAACGGCCACGCGCCGGGCCGGCGACGCAAGGGCGACCAGGCCTCCGGGTCCGGACCGAGCCGGACCGGCCAGACCGGCCGAGCCGGACTGAGCCACGCCCATCGGAACACCAGTCGGACCCCGCATCGGCCGCCGCTAGGTCAGACGCAGCGTCGTCGGGGACGAGACCGCCTCGCCCAGCCGCGCCCGCAGGTCGTACTCGCCCGCGGGAAGCTCCCGGCGCGCGCCCTCGCAGCCCTCGTCCGAAGCCAGACCGTCCACCGTGAACTCGACCGTCTGGCCCGCGCCGTCGCTCAACTCGACCTCCTCGCCCTGCGGCGTCTCGCAGTGCGCGCTCGAATAGACGACGTCGGCACCCGCCGCCAACTCCA
This sequence comes from uncultured Actinomycetota bacterium, assembly GCA_963740955.1. Taxonomy (GTDB): domain Bacteria; phylum Actinomycetota; class Actinomycetes; order Mycobacteriales; family Micromonosporaceae; genus Glycomyces. The sequence goes on along the minus strand of CAVUGC010000015.1, from coordinate 397,407 downwards.
CCGCGACCTCCCGCAGGTTCGGCCGTGCACGCCGTGTCCGCGCCACTGGCGACCAGCACGCTCACCGGCACCTCCGAACCCGAACGCACCTCGTCGAACGCGGCCACCACCTGCAGCATCAATACGTCGGCCGGGCAAGCCGCCACCGGCGGCGCCGTCGAGGTCGGCGGCTCGCTCGGCCCCGAAGACGGCGTCTCCCGGACGTACGGCCGGTTCAAAGTCGACGACGGCGAAGGCGTCTGCCATCCGTTCTGGGCCGCATCGGCCTCCACCGCGGGCTCCTCCTCGCCGCCGCCGAGCGCACTGAGCCCCAACACGACCAGGAGGATCAGCGCGAGCACCGCCCCGGCCACGATCCCCCGCCGCTTCCAGTAGACCGACTCCGGCTCCGAGCCCTTCACGAACTTGCCCTTGAAACCCTGCACGCCGGGACGCTAACGCAACCGAACCGCGTGAGGGCGGAATAACACCGCGACCCTCGCCGCCGGTTGTCGGACCCCCGACCGACAATGGGAGGCATGCGCGCCGCCGAGCCCACCGCCACACCCGCCGACACCGCGCGGGCCCTGCCCTCGCCCCACGACATCGGCAAACGACTCCTCCCCTGGTTCGACGCCCACAATCGCACCGAACTCCCCTGGCGCCGACCCGGAACCACCGCCTGGGGCGTGCTCGTCTCCGAGGTCATGAGCCAGCAGACCCAGGTCGCCCGCGCCGCCCCCGTCTGGGAGTCCTGGATGGCTCGCTGGCCCACCCCGGCCGACCTCGCCGACGCCCCGACCGCCGACGTGCTGCGCGAATGGGGCCGCATGGGCTACCCGAGGCGGGCCCTGCGACTCCAGGAATGCGCGCGGATCGTGGCGACCGAACACGACGGCGAGGTGCCCTCCGACCCGGCCGAGCTCGAAAAGCTGCCGGGCATCGGCGTCTACACCGCCGCCGCGGTCGCGGTCTTCCACTACGGCGGCCGGCACGCGGTCGTGGACACCAACGTGCGCCGCGTCGTCGCCCGCCTCGCCGGGAACAGCGACGCCGGCACCGCCACCACGAAGGCCGACCTGGCCGCCGCCGAGTCGCTCCTGCCCGAGGACGCGCCCACCGCGGCGCGCGTCTCGATCGCGCTCATGGAGCTCGGGGCGCTGGTGTGCACCGCGCGCAAGCCCGAGTGCGGCACCTGCCCGGTGAGCGACGCGTGCGGATTCTCCGGCCAGGAGGTCCCGGCCGGGCCCAGCCGCAAGCGCCAGCGGTACAAGGGCACCAACCGGCATGTGCGCGGCGAGGTCATGGCCCTGCTCAGGGACGCGGAGGGGCCCGTGGAGCGGGCCCGGATCGACGCCGTGTGGCCTGACGCGAGGATGCTCGACGAAGCGGTTGCGCAGCTCATCGCCGAGGGACTGATCGGCACGGACGAAACGGGCCGATTCGAACTCCCGACCCAGTGACAAACGCGCACTGTCGCTGGTAGCGTCGGAAGTAGAGAACTTCACGATGCTCGGTCGGCGCCGATTCTCAAATCGGCGGTCCTGGGTCAAACCTCACTCGTCACCAAGTGAGGCGCCGTTCGGACCGGAAGGTCCACTCACTGACGGTGCCAGGGCCGAATCGCCTACCGCAGGGCCGCCCCCGAGCGGCCGGCCGGATCACGACGACGCGGCTCGCGCCATATACCGTCGCGTCGACCGCGGACCGGCCGCACGTAAAGCGGGCCAGGTGGGAGCGGACGCCTTGAGCGACGGACGCGACCGAGCAACGGCAATGCCGTTCGGGTATCGCGCGCTCAGACCCGGGCGGCATTGTTTTGTGCACGCCCCTCATGTGCCCGACACTTTTGAGTGACAGATCCGCAGCAGGGCCCCGTTTTCGTCGTACCCGCGGGGCAGCATCGGACCTACGGTCCCCGGGTGGGTGGGGGTTAGGGATGGTAGTCCTTTCGCCCTTCAGTCCTCGTACGGCCCTTCAGGGCCGCTCCGCGGACCGCACCTCGACCGGCGTCCTCCACCCGCTTCGCCCAGCGCACCAGCCACCAGACGATGAGCACCGCCGGCAGCCCCTTGAGCATCACCCCGGCGAGCACGCCGAACGCGCCCAACCCGAGCCCGTCGCGCAGCAGCGGCGAGTTCCACAGCGCGTGCAAGGCGATCACCGCCGCCAGCGAACCGGCCGCCACCCACACCGACCGCGAGGTCTTCCGCGTCGCCGCATACGCCACCCCGGCGCCCACGATCGCCGTGAAGATCGCATGGCTCCACAACCCCGCCAGCACCCCGCGCACGATGAACACCGCGACCACCGGCTCCACCACGTCCCCGGCCCGATTCAGCACCGTGCTCGACATCGCGAACGCGTAGCCCTCCACGATCTGAAAACCCACCCCGCAGAACGCGCCCAAGCACGATCCCGTCGAGCACGCCGTGCACGCGCCCCCACGCGATCGCCACCACCAGCACCACGCCCGCGGCCTTCACGACCTCCTCCACCACCGGCGCCGCCAGCACCGGCGACCACCGCTCGGCCCACTGCGGGCCCCACGCCGTCGCGAGCAGCCCGTGCAACGCGCGCGAACCGAACAGCGAGGTCATGACCGCCACCGTCGCGCCCCAGACCAGCCCGAGCGCGAGCGCGGCCCCCGGGAGCGTGAGCCGGTCCGCGAAACGCGCCCGCGCAGCCACCAGAACGGGATCGGCGAAGAGCGAGAACAAGACGAGCGCCGTCGTCCCGGCCCGCGGATAGGCGAGCGCGACCGGCAGGGTGTTGTACAAGAGCAGGATGCCCGGCCGCGCCGATGAGCAGCACGGCAGTCCACTGGGCGGGGGAGGCGGGGTCGACGCGCATCAGGCGGTCCCGAACGACAACTGGGCGATGAGCGCGTCGATCCTGTCCACAGTGCCCGCAGTCTAGCGAAGCGCCGGTGGCGGTGACCTCCGCGCGGATCTCCTCATGGACGAACGCGCACGCGAACCCCGCGCCCGTCTCGGTGACGAAGCTGCGTCCCGGCGCCCTCCACGCCGTCGGCGGCGCAGTCGCGCGGCTCGGTGAGCTGCACGCCGGGCTGCACCTCGAGCAGGCGCGTCATCTCCTCGGCCAGGTACTCGGCGTCGAAGTCGTACGGGCCGGCCACGGCGATGTCGACCTCGGCTTCGCCCACGAGGAACTCGGCGCGGCCGGAACCGGGCTGGTAGTAGCCCGGGCGCATCCGGACCTCGTCAGGAGCGGTGAGGGTGACGCCCGCGAGCGTGAACGTCTCGCCGCCGACATCGACCGTGGGAGAGACGGCCTTGTTCAACAAGGGAACGGCGAGCGCGAACATGAGGACCACGGCGGCGACGGCGGTGGCGATGACGAGGCTCCTCGTGCGACTCACCCATCAAGCCTGGCACTGCGATCCGCGCATGCGCATCGGGAACACCCGCCTATTGAGGACCGAACCGGCGGTTCGCGAGCGCATCGAAGGCGCTCAAGCGAATGCGGGACCGCCCGAAGACGACGAAAGGGCGCGCCGGAAACGGCACGCCCGAGGCGATGAGGAGCGCAGGGTCGGTGTGCGACCCGCGCTCTCCGGCATGGTGCAGCCCGATTCGCGTCGGGGAGGCGGGCCCTGAGGGAGGGCCCGCATCCTCGTGTCGGGCTGGCCGCGGCGCCGACGTCCGCGGCGCAATGGCGGCCGGTTGCGGTGGCCGGAAGGGTGGTCCGGCCTTGGGTTCCTGCGCTGTGTTGCCACAGCGCTGCTACTGCTCGAACGGCGGTGCCTGGTCGGTGGCACCTCCGCCGTTACTCAGCGGCGACGCGCTGAGCGGGGATGTCACCGTTGATCAGGGCACGGATTTCGGACTCGCGGTAGCGGCGGTGGCCGCCGAGGGTCCGGATCGCCGAGATCTTGCCGGCCTTCGCCCAGCGGGTGACGGTCTTCGGGTCGACACGGAACATCGCGGCGACCTCGGACGGGGTAAGCAGGGCCTCTGATTCCACCGGAAGGTTCAGCTCTGTCGTCATCGTTCTTCTCCTCCACAGACGGGCTGCGAATCACCGGCGCCGAGCCTTGATTCGTTCCTTCTGCAATCGTCCGGCCTGTCGCAGATGTCCGACATAGGCCGAACGGCCGATTTTCCATGGACTTTCCGCCTGGCCCCCTCAGCCGAGTGATCACTCCACATGCGAACGTGCAGGCAGCGGGCTTGCCGTGCCGTTCCGTCCGAGGTCAGTTCAATCGCTCGGCGAGACGACGATCACGCCATCGGTCGACAAGGCGGGCATAACATTCCTGCGCCTCCTCGGTTTCGGAGGCGCCGAGGTGGTCGAGAGCCTGCCAGGTGAGGTCGACCGAGTCCTCCTCGCGCAGCTCCTCGGGGTCCATCCGGGCGGCCAGGCCCCCGTAGTCGAGCTCCACGGTCGCGTCGCGGTGGAAGCCGTCGAGCCATTCGCTGGTCTCGGCCAGCGCCTCGGCCAGCTCCGCGCCTTCGCCGAACTCGGCGCGCACCAGGTTCCGGGCCACCACGATGCCCGTGCGGGCCTTCGCGATCGGGGTGCGGTAGCGCAGCTGGGCCACGCCCCGCTGGATCACCAGTTCGCGGTCCTCGGGCCGGACGCACGCGAACCAGCGCAGCGGGACCGACCAGGACGCGACGTGCTCGTGCGCGTCGGCCGGGGCCTCGTGGCGGTCGACGCCGTCGTCGAGGGCGACCACTTCGGCCGCCGAGGTCAGGAATTCGGGCGGGAACAGCGCCTCGGCCACGGCCTCGGGGGTCAGGCGCCGCACTTCCAGCGCGGAGGCGGCGATCCGGTAGCGGAGGTTCCACGGGCAGATGAGGGGGTCGGCCTGGGAGCCGCGGTCGATGACGTACGCGTCGCGCCCGAACGAGGGCACGCCCCTCCAGGGCCAGCCGATCCGCTCGTACAGCGACTCGCGGCGCAGCCGCGGTCCTTCGAGGGGGTCGACGGCGCGTCCCGAAGCGGCGTACGCGCGCCAGTAGTCGGCGTCGACGAACGCCCCCGCCGGCTCGTAGACACGCAGATAGGACGCGTTCGGTGCGTACACGAGCCAGATACTTCCATAGTCATATGCTGGGGGCGTAGGCATACCCGCGCTACGAACGGATGAGTCGGCCGAGACCCGGCCGCCCCCTGGGCGGGGCCCGCAGCGCCGGCGGCGCAGGGCCACCCCGCAAGAAGAACTGGAGAGCAAGCCATGAGCATCTTCGAAGGCAGCGGCCACGAACAGGTCGTGTTCTGCCACGACCCCGATTCGGGATTGCGCGCGATCATCGCGATCTACTCCACCGCGCTCGGCCCGGCCCTCGGCGGCACCCGCTTCTACCCGTACGCCTCCGAGGAGGAGGCCCTGCAGGACGTGCTCCACCTGTCGGAGGGCATGGCGTACAAGAACGCGATCGCGGGGCTCGACCACGGCGGCGGCAAGGCCGTCATCTGGGGCGACCCGGCCATCGACAAGAGCGAGGCCCTGCTGCGCGCCTACGGCCGCTTCGTGGAGTCGCTCGCGGGCGCTACGTGACCGCCTGCGACGTGGGCACCTACGTGGAGGACATGGACCACATCGCCCGCGAGACGCGCCATGTGAGCGGGCGCAGCCCCGAGGCGGGCGGGGCCGGGGACTCCTCGATCCTCACCGCGTTCGGCGTCTTCCAGGCGATGCGGGCGGCGGCCCAGCACCGCTGGGGCGCAGTGGACCTGGCGGGCCGCACCGTGGGCGTGGCCGGGCTCGGCAAGGTCGGGCGCCACCTCATCCCGCACCTGCTCGAGGCCGGGGCCGCGATCGTCGCCTGCGACGTGAACCAGGCCGCGATCGACTGGACGAGGGAGCACTTCCCGCAGGTGCGGATCGTCGCCGATGCGGACGAGCTCATCGCCTCGGGCATCCACATCTACGCCCCGTGCGCTCTCGGCGGGGTCCTCAATGAGCGCTCGCTCAAGAGCCTCGACGCCGAGATCGTCTGCGGCGCCGCGAACAACCAGCTGGCCGAGCCGGGGATCGCTCTCGAGCTCGACCGGGCCGGGATCCTGTACTGCCCCGACTATGTGGTGAACTCGGGCGGGGTCATCCAGGTCGCCGACGAGTACGACGGCGCGTTCGACTTCAAACGGGCCGAGCGGCGTACCGCGGGGATCTTCGCGACCACCGCGCGCATCCTGGAGCGGGCCAAGGGCGAAGGCGCGACCCCGGTCGCGGCCGCGGACGCCATCGCCGAAGAGCGCATGGCCGCGGTCGGGCGCCTCCAGCGGGTGCGGCTCTTCCGCTGACGCTCGATTCGCTCTCCCGGTGCGCGGCGTGCGCACCGGGAGCAATTTCGGTCACCCCGAGTGTTCGAACAGGTTCTTACAGCAAGCACGAATCTCACGATTCGGGCGGTTGTTCGTCCCGGTCTGGTGCTCATCGCCGGTAATCTGTGGCATCCAACTCATGGGCCGGGATGCAGTCCTGCGCCTTGAGGTTGTACCGTAGGAGCCACGAAGAGATTGCAAGCATTCCGGGGCGCCTAAATGGCCGCCCCGATGATTTCTGTGCGAGGGGGTCGAGCCATATGGGGCGAGGCCGAGCTAAGGCAAAGCAGACCAAAGTGGCCCGTAAGCTCAAGTACCATTCTCCGAACACCGACATCCGAGCGCTGGAGCGCGAGCTCGGGGGCGGTCGTGAGGACGAGGTGGACATTGAGCCTCCTGAAAAGGAGCCGGACCCGTATGCCGCTTACGCCGACGATCGGTACGACGGAGACGAAGACGACCTCCGTGAAGATGACTGGCTCCCGCCTAAGAAGCAGTTAGCCCACCAGGCGGGCCCGGCCGACCGATACTCGCAATCTCCATATCCAGTCCGCGCAGGTGCCTGAGACGACCCCTGCCCGAACCCCGATGTCCGCGCTCCACGAGCCGGGCCCGAGGCGCTGGAGCAAAGACTTCGGATACCGGCGGACCACTCGGGGTCTTTGGTATACACAGCCGACAAGCACCAGCGAAGAGGCGGCGCGACCACTGGTCGCGCCGCCTCTTCGGCTGCTTGCGGGCGGTTACTGCTGGGGCGCCTGCGGCCACTGGGTCTGCTGGGTGCCCGGAGGGGCCTGCGGGGCCTGCGGCTGGACCGCGGGCTGCTGACCGGTCGGGTAGCCCTGCGGGGCGGCCGGGGCCGCGGACGGGCGGCGACGGCGGTGGCCGAGCCCGGGACCATGACCGCGCCGGCGGCGAACAGACCGTAGGCGACCACGAGGAAGAGCGCGCCGATCCAGGCCGAGGCGTCGGAGCCGGCCTTGCCCTCCGGCAGGGACAGCACGTCGTACAGCAGGCCCGCCAGGAACACGGAGGCGCCGGCGACCGTGAGGGCCTTCCACAGCGTCCGCAGCTTCTCACCGGTGAACAGGGTCAAAGCGAACGTGACGATGACGCCCGTCAGGATCGACGGGATCCCGAACAGGTGGGCCGGCGACGTCCAACTGGAGGTCCGTGCCGTCGCTCGTGCCGGCGATGAGACCGGCCAGGGCCAGCGCGCCGAGACCGCAGAGGCCGAGGATCGCGGGCATGGAGGGGACACCGAGCTTGTCGAACAGCGACGGACGCCGGCTGGAGCGTAGGCCGCGTACTGCTGCTGGGCCTGGTACTGCGCCTGCGGCGAGGCGTAAGGCGCCTGGGGGTACGCCTGCTGTTGGGGCTGGCCGGAGGTCGGCTGCTGCGGATACCCCGCACCTGATTGCTGTTCACTCATGCCCACATCATGCCTTGGACGGGCAAGTGGACGCACCCGGGTTGCGAGACCTTTGCCTGTATGGAGTCGAGCGCTCTCGGCCGTTCGCGGTGCCGGCGTCGGACCTGCGGGTCGCATGTGGCGCCTTGACCCGCCTCGGGCCCTTTCGGTTCCGGGGCCGGGCACGGCTGGGAGCGGGGCTGCTCGGATTCGCGGAGCCCAACGGCAGCGGCGCACACGCTCGAACCCGTAGGCTGGAAGCATGTCGCAACGTCTCCGTCCCGTTTCGCCTATCTGGGTGGCAGGCCGTCCGCAGCACGGCGAGGAGGAGTTCTTCGTCACCCACCCCTACGACGAGTCCCCGGTCGGCGCCACCTCGTGGGCGACCGCCGGGCAGGTGGAGGCCGCCGTGGCCGCCGCCTCGGGAGTCGCGCCCGAATGCGCGGCGCTGCCCGGCGCATGTGCGGGCCGAAGCCCTCGAACACGTGCGCCGGCGCCTCGACGAAGAGGCCGAGACCTGCGCCGAGCTCATCACCGCCGAGTCGGGCAAGCCGATCGCGTGGGCGCGCGTCGAAGTGCGGCGCGCGGTCTCCACGTTCCGGTGGGCCGCCGAAGAGGCCCGGCGCTTCGTCGGCGAAGTGCAGCGGCTCGACACGGACGCGGCCGCCGAGGGCCGCATGGCGATCGTGCGGCGCTTCCCGCGAGGGCCGGTCCTCGGCATCTCCCCGTTCAACTTCCCGCTGAACCTGGTGGCGCACAAGGTCGGTCCGGCGATCGCGGCCGGCTGCCCGATCGTGGTCAAACCGGCCCCGGCGACGCCGCTGTCGGCGCTCCACCTGGGGGCGCTGTTCTCCGAGACGGACCTGCCGCCGGCGATGCTCTCGGTGCTGCCGGTGCCCAACCACCGGGCCGAGCAGCTCGTGGACGACCCGCGGCTGCCGGTCGTCTCGTTCACCGGCTCGGGCCCGGTCGGCAAGCAGATCCTGCGCCGGATGCCGGAGAAGCACGTGACGCTCGAGCTGGGCGGCAACGGGGCGGCGCTCATCGCGCGCCGACTACCCGAAGCGGGACTGGGCGGCCGAGCGGATCGCGATGTTCGGGAACTACCAGGCCGGGCAGTCGTGCATCGCGGTGCAGCGGGTGTTCATCGAGGCGCCCGCGTTCGCCGACATGGCGGGCCGGATCGTCGAGCAGGTGAAGGCCCTGCCGTCGGGGGACCCGAACGACCCGTCGTGCAAGGTCGGGCCGCTCATCAACGCCGATGCGGCCGCGCGGGTCGAGGCGTGGATCGATGAGGCCGTGGACGAGGGCGCGAAGGTCCTGTGCGGCGGCACGCCGCGGGACGGGTCGCTCATCGAGCCGACGGTGCTCACGAACGTGCGCCCTGACGCGAAGGTGCTGCGCGAGGAGGTCTTCGGGCCGGTGCTGGTCCTCGCGTCGGTCGAGAGCTTCGAGGCCGGGCTCGCCGCGGTCAACGACTCCCGGTACGGCCTGCAGGCCGGGGTGTTCACCGAGAGCCTGCCGCAGGCGATGCTGGCCCACCGGAGCCTGGACGTGGGCGGCGTGATCATCGGAGACGTGCCCTCGTTCCGGGCCGACCAGATGCCGTACGGCGGGGTCAAGAGCTTCCGGGATCGGGCGCGAGGGCGTGCGGTCGGCGATGGTGGACTACACGGTCGAGCGGGTGCTCGTCCTTCCGGACACGCTTTGAGCCGCTGATTCGGTCGACGGGGCGGCGGCGGCGCAGCCGGGCCCGAAACCGCCGAGGAGTGCGTCACTTCGCATCGGTGACGGCTGCGGGCCGTTCGGCCACAGCCGTCCCCGCTGAGCTGCGACATTCCTTACTCAGGGCCGACCCTGCCCCAGGGGCCTCTTGACAAGGCCCTATAGCGTGGCGACATGACTGTCCCTCCGAATTACGGTCCTCCGCCGGAGCAGCCTCAAACCCCCGGCTACGGTTACCAGTCGCCTTACAACGGCGGCCAGAACCCTTACGGCAGCCAGCCGCAGCAGCCCCAGTCGCCCTACGGCGACGGTTCGCAGCAGCCCCAGCCCTCGTACGGCGGCGGCGCAGCAGCCGCCTTACGGCCAGGAACCCGGCCGCCCCTTACGGCGGCCCGGTCCTCCCGCCCGAGCCGCCGAAGCGGAACCTCGGGCTCATCGGCGGCATCATCGTCGGCGTCACGGTGCTCGTGCTGGGCGCGACCCTGCTCGTCACGATGAACCTCCGCGGCGGCAGAGGACGACACCGCCGGAGAGGAAGGGAAGACCACGGCGGAGGCCTCCGAGGAGGCCGGCCAGACCGCGGAGGAGGACGCGACGACGGCGGAGCAGACCGACTCCGAAGTGGGCCAGTGCCTCCCGCGCGAATCCGATCGTGGCCGGAGACGGCCTGGAACTGCTCGACTGCGGCGACGCCACCGCGTTCTGGGAGATCACCGCGCAGTCCTACGACGTCACCGACGTCGCCGTCGACGCCGACGGCAACCTGACCGACCCGGCCGCCGCCTTGAGCTGTGCGGCGACACCTGGGGCACCAACGTCCTCGGCCAGCCGTGGACGAACTGGCACTACGTCTACTCCTCCGGGACGCCTCGACTCGCTCTACTGCCTCCAGGCGACCGGCACCCCCGACCCGGACAGAGCCCGACCACCTGCCGTACATCCCCGACGTGGGCGACTGCTTCGACGACAGCGACGAGTGGTGGACCATGGACTGCTCGGCGAGCGGCGCGTTCTACAAGGTCGTCGACACCGTCGTGTACGACGAGCCGGTCGCTGACATGAACGACGACGGAGGCCGCGGAGGCCGCGACCTGCGGCAGCGACTGGTACTGGCAGATAAGGACAACCAGGACCGGACCTCGGCATCATCTGCGGCAACGACCTGTAGCGCGACGGCCCGGGGAGCGCTGAGCGCCACCGGGCCCGAATGAGGGACAGGAAGCGGGGGCGGCCGACGGCCGCCCCCGCTTCCTCGTCTCCGATCAGCCCGACCCGGCCCTACCGGACCCCGGGTGCGGACACGGGAACGGCGGTGCGATCCCCTCGATCGCACCGCCGTAAGTCCGTGTGGTCCTAGCCGAAGCGGCCGGTGATGTAGTCCTCGGTGCGCGAGTCGGACGGGTTGGAGAACAGGCGCTGGGTCTCGTCGAACTCGACCAGGAACCCGTAGCGCTCGCCCGCGTCGTCGATCGCCGCCGAGAAGAACGCCGTCGAGTCGGAGACGCGCGCGGCCTGCTGCATGTTGTGGGTGACGATCACGATCGTGTAGTCGCGCACCAGCTCGCTCATGAGCTCCTCGATGCGCGCGGTCGCGATCGGGTCGAGCGCCGAGCACGGCTCGTCCATCAGCAGGACCTCCGGCTGCACCGCGATCGCGCGGGCGATGCACAGGCGCTGCTGCTGCCCGCCTGAGAGCGCCAGAGCGCTCTTCTTGAGGTTGTCCTTGACCTCGTCCCACAGCGCCGCGCCGCGGAGCGCCTGCTCGACGCGGTCGGCCAGGTCGTCCTTCATGCCGTTGATGCGCAGGCCGTAGGCGACGTTGTCGAAGATCGACTTCGGGAACGGGTTGGCCTTCTGGAACACCATGCCGATGTGGCGGCGCACCGCGATCGGGTCGACGCCCGAGGCGTAGATGTCCTGGCCGTGGAAGGAGATGCTCCCGGAGACCTTCGCGCCCGGGATGAGGTCGTTCATGCGGTTGATCGACCGCAGCACCGTGGACTTGCCGCAGCCGGAGGGCCCGATCATCGCGGTGATCTGGTTGCGCGCCACGGGCAGGGAGACGTCGCGGACCGCGTGCGCCTTCCCGTAGTGGATGTCGACGCCCTTGAGCTCGATGACCGTCTCGGTCTCGACGGGCGTGCCAATACGGCCCTGCGGGGCGAGGGCCCCGATGGGGGCCTTGGCGCGGGTACCAGTCTCGTTCACGCTCACGCGAACTCCAATCACCGAAAGTCAACCGCCGTTAACGTGCTCTGCCCTCATGGAACGCCATGGAGGTGCACGTTGGTCGACGCTGAGGTGAACTGGGAGTGAATGGAGTGGTGCGTGCGCGTCGCGCGGCCCTAGGCGACCCTGACGGGTGCGTCAGGCGTGCTCAGGCGGCAGCAGCTCGTCGTTCGGGTAGCCGCCGAGCAGGTCGTCGGAGGCGGTGAGCGTGAACTCATCCGCGATCCCGACCTCGCCCAGGTCGACCGACGCGACCACGTCCCCGTCCTCGGCCAGCTCCATGAGCATCCCGCGGATCACCGGGGCCGGGACGCCCGCGTCGTCGGCGAGCGACGCCAGGCTCACGCCGACCGTGGCCTGACTTCGCCCCGCCGGGCAGCGCGAAATGGCCTTCCTCGTCGAACTCGTACTCGACCCCGCCGACCCGCCGGATCGCGATCGCCGTCAGCTCCTCGAGGTCGCCGCGCTGGTCGGCGGCCTCCTCGATGGCCTCGACCTTGTCGAACGCGAGCACGTCGAACGGGTTGATGTACAGCAGCGGGGCGACGAACAGCTTGCCCTCGCGCATCTCGGAGCGGTACAGCCCCAAGGCGAGCAGGAACTCCAAGAGGTCGCGGACGGTGTGCGGCACGGGCAGTCCCGCGCGGCGGCAGTGGGTGGTGAAGGTGTCGATGCGCTCGCTGCGCTCGGCGGTGGCCCGGTCGTACTCCTCGCGGGCCTCCTTCTCGATGACCTCGGGGGAGGCGCCCAGGTGGTGCTCGGAGGCTTCGGCGATCCAGTCGTCGACGTCGCCCGGGTCGCACCAGACCGGCTCGTTCCAGATGTCGTCCTCGGGGAAGGCCTCGGCCCACCAGTTCGCCGGGAACGGGTTCACAGAGGGGACGGTGCGGAACAACTCGATGCTGCACGGCATGATGCGGATCCACGCGGGGTGCATCGGGGCTTGGACGGGGCCGGACTCGTCGCCGAAGGGCCTGTCGAAAGATTCCACCCATCGACGGTATCAGCGCGGGCCGACACGGCCGCGCCGCTGGGGCGCGACTTCGCTTTCAGCGTAGCGGCGCCGAGGGAGCCGTCCCGGCGCCAGTGATACCAGGAATCGCTCAGTGCCCGTTGAGTGCCCGATTGACGGCTCACCCCGAAGGAGTGCGCCGGCGCCGGGACGGCCCTCGCGCGCGTCGGGCTTGCCGGCCCCGCCACAGGATCGAACCTGTTTCTCGGAGGGACGCGCCTCTCGCGTCGGGGCCGACGTTACTCCGAAGCCGCCCTGCGGGATTCGACCAATCGGCCCGGTTCGGCTAGCCGTTCAGCCGAATCCCGGTCAGGTCCGGTTCGAACTCGGCGAGGCTGCCGGCGTAGCTCGGGGGTGAGGTACTCGAGGGTGCGGACCTGCTGCTCCAGCAGCTTGCCCACGGTGACGATCTGATCGGCGGCGTTGAGCACCAGCCAGTGCTCGTACTCGTTGTAGCGTTCTTCCACCGGCGCCAAGGTCACAGCGGTTTCCTCCCTGATAGGACGTACTTGCGAACATCGTGCGATCCGAACAACGTAATGCGCAGTGAGACTGCACGGATTCATGACACGCGACCGGCGGTCGAAATACGTGCTCGCCACAGGAGATCACACCCGTGCGCGGGTCAGGAGCGCAGCACCAGCCGAAGGGTGGCCGACGCCGTCCTCGGCGACCTCGATCGGCACGCCCCAGTCCTGGCGGGTGAGGTGGCACGCGGGGTGCTCGGCCTCGGCGTCGCACGTCGCGGCCTGGGCGACGACCTGCAGGACGCCCTGCGCGATGCCGTCCGCGAGCACGAGGTCGCGGCCCAGCTCCTCGCCCTTGCCCGCGCCCTCGGCGAGGAGCTGGGGCGGGTCGGCCGAGACGGTGACCTGGATCGGGGAGCCGTAGGTGTAGTCGAGCTTCTGGCCGGCGGCCGGTTCGAAGAGGACTTCGAGGCGCAGCGCGCCGGGGGCGACCTTGGTGCGCTTGCGCGTGACCCGGTGGTGCCGCCCGGAGACGGCCGCCTCGCCGAGGTCGGGCGCGACCAGGCGGTGGGCGGCCGATTCGACCACGATCACCTTGCCGCCCAGGACGATCACGTCGCTGGGCTCGGCGAGGTCGGCGGCGAGGGTGGACACGGTCTCGGTCTGCGGGTCGTAGGCGCGCAGCGCCCCGTTGTAGGTGTCGGCGACGGCGATGCGGCCGTCGGGGAGCGACGGCGAGGCCGAGCGGGTGCTGCATGAGGGCGTCGGCGGCGGGGCCGTCGACGTGCCCGAAGTCGAAGAGCCCCTGGCCGACAGCGGTGTGCATCCGCCCGGCTTCGACGTAGCGGAGCGCGGAGGTCTCGGAGTCGACCAGCCACAGCCGGTCGCCCGCCGCGGCGAGGCCGGAGGGCTGCGCCATCCAGACCTGGTCGAGGGGGCCGTCCTTGAGGCTCTCCACGGTCGTCCCCGCGTAGACGCCCGCGGTGCGCGCGACCGGGTCGAAGGACCACAGCTGGTGGATGCCGGCCATGGCGATGACGAGTGCGCCCTCGAACCAGGCGAGATCCCAGGGCGAGGAGAGGTCCACGTCCAGGGCGGCGGTGGTGCCGTTGTCCATGCGCCACTGCCCGCCCGTGCCGGCGACGGTGGTGACGGCGCCGTCGGCGAGGCGGACGCCGCGCAGGAGGTGGTTCACGGTGTCGGCGACGACGAGGTCGTAACCGACCTGCGCCGCGACCTCGGCGGGGAGCAGCGCGAGCCCCTGGGGCTCGTTGAACTGCGGGGCGGTGCCGTCGGCGCGGCCGCGCTCGCCGGTGCCGATCACCGAGACGACCGTGGAGCGGTCCGGGGCGAGGCGGACGAGGCGGTGGCGGGCCGAGTCGGAGACGAGCACGTCGCCGCCGGGCAGCTCGATCGCCTTGCCGGGGAAGCGGAGTGTGGTCTCGGCGGGCGGGGCGGCCACGTACGGGCTGCCCTCGGGATCGAGGGTGCCGCGGGCGGTGTGGGTCTCCACGAGGCCGCCGATGATCGCGTCGAGGGCCTCCACATGACCCTCACCGGCCATGGTGGACACCACGTAGCCCTCGGGGTCGACCACGACGAGGGTCGGCCAGGCGCGGGCGGCGTAGGCGTCCCAGGTCTTCAGGTCGGGGTCGTCGAGCACGGGGTGCTCGACGCCGTAGCGCTCGACCGCGGCGGCGAGCGCCTGCGGGTCGCGCTCGTGCTCGAACTTCGGGGAGTGCACGCCGATGATGACGAGCGCGTCGCCGTACTGCTCCTCGAGCGGGCGCAGCTCGTCGAGGACGTGCAGGCAGTTGATGCAGCAGAAGGTCCAGAAGTCGAGCACGACGACCTTCCCGCGGAGGCTCTTGAGATCGAGCCGCTTGTCGCCCGTGTTGAGCCAGCCGCGGCCGACGAGCTCGGCCGCGCGCACGCGGGACTGATTGCCCGGGTGCGCCTTCGGGCGAGTACTGCTCGCTTGCGCTGCTGTACGAGCGGAGCTCGATGCTTCCGGACGAGCGGAGCTCGGTTGTGCCATCCGGCGAGCGTAGCTCGACGCCGGCCCGCGGGCCTGGCGCGACGCCCGATATTGAATCGGCCTCACATTACGACTCGGGGCCGACGGACAGTGTCCGTCGGCCCCGAAGTCGTGTCGTACCCACAGGATATTTTTGAACCAGGGGTCCCTTAAGACCGGATTTATCATCATTTATCGGTCTTTCAGGTGGTTCATACCCTAAGAAGCCTCTTCGGTCGGCTCGCCGCCGCCTTCGCCTTCCGCGGCGCCGCGGAGGCTCAGGCAGTAGACGTCCTCGTTCACGGTGAGGGTCTCGCGGCCCGCGTCGGCGCATTCCTGGCCGTCGCCGACCTTCTGCACGATCTCGTAGTCCTCGCCGTCCTTGGCCTCGGAGCAGTCGATGGCCTCGGCCTGGTCGCCGCTCGTGTGGCGGACGCAGCCGCCCTCCTCGAACTTCGGCGCGGCGAACAGCAGGAAGTACACGGCCACACCGGCGGCGATCACGACCAGCGCGGCGACCCCCGCGAGGATCGGCACCAGCGGCTTCTTCTTGCCGCCCGAGGCGCCCTGAGCGGGCTGGGGCGGGTACTGGCCGGGCGGGACCGAGCCGGGCGGCATGCCCGGCTGCGAGTACTGCGCGCCCATCTGCGGCTGCGACTGCGCGGCCTGCGACGGGTCGTAACCGGGCGCCATCGCGGGCGGCGGCTCGCTGT
Source organism: uncultured Actinomycetota bacterium (assembly GCA_963740955.1). Lineage (GTDB taxonomy): Bacteria > Actinomycetota > Actinomycetes > Mycobacteriales > Micromonosporaceae > Glycomyces. The sequence continues at coordinate 381,560 of CAVUGC010000015.1, read as the reverse complement.
ACGGGTTGTGCGCGCCGATGATGAGCTTCTGGGTGTCGTCCGACTGCACCGGCTGCTGCTGTTGCTGCTGCGGCTGCGCGGCCGGAGGAGGCGGCGGCTGGTAGACCGGCGCGGGCTGCGCGTACGGGGCGGGCGGCGGTACGGCGCCGGCCGACTGGACCGGCTGCTGCGCAGGAGGCGGCCCGGGCGGGACCGCGCCGGGAGACGTGAGGGGGTTCGGCGGCGGCGAGGGCCAGGCCGAAGGCGATCCGGCGTTCGGCTGGTCGCCGTACGGCGCGGGCGCGTTGAAGCCCGAGATGCCCTGAGGCGGCAGGACCTGCGTGCTCTCCTCGTTCGGATTCGAGGCGGCCGGCGCGGCCGGAGGAGAGGACGAGGGGCCCAGACGCAGGATCTGCGTGCCGTCGTCGTCGAATTGAGGACCGTCGGACGGCGAACTCGAGGACGTCTGCGCCGCAGGCGGTTCGGGAGCGGCGGGAGCGACCTGCTCGGGCGCCTTGTCGGCGGCCGGCGCGGCCGGGATGTCGATGTCGATCGAGGTCGTGGTCGGGATCGCCTGCGTGGCGCTCTCATCGACCGGCGGCGCCTCGGGAGCCGCTTGCGGCGCTTCGGGTTCGGGAGCGGCCGGGACGTCGGCGTCGGCCAGGGCAGACGCCGGTGCGGGCTCCTCGACCGGCGCCTCGGCGGCGGGGGCCGGCGGAGCCTCGGGCTCGGCGGGTGCCTCGGGTGCCGAAGCGACATCGGCTGCGGGAGCGGCCGGAACGTCGGCGTCGGCCAGAGCGGACGCCGGTGCGGCCTCGGTGGCGCTCTCGTCCACTGCGGGGGCCTGGGATACGTCGCCCGCGGTGTCGTCGTCGGGCTTCACCGGTTCCGGTTCCGGCTCGGGGCTCGGGGTCGAGCCCGCCTCTGCGGCGGCGTCGGTCTCGGGGGCCCGCTCGACAGCGCCTTGGTTGTCAGGGGCCTCGCCCTTTTCAGGCGGGTTGCCTTGCTCGGAGGTCACGGCTGCTCCTCAATGCTGCTTCCGGCCTGGCGTCTTGGGGGCACGCCAGACGGGTCACACGGTACCGCAGCGGCGCTCATGGCCACTCGACAGGGTTGAGGAGCGTTGCGGGAGCAGGCGCAGCGCGAGAAGGGAACGGTGCCTCGCGAAAGGACGGCCGCAGAGGGCATAGAGAAAGGCCGGGTGCCAGCGGTTGCCCACCCCTCATGGCAATCGCGGCACCCGGCCGGTGTGAGAACCCCCTGGAGAGGGTCTCAATGGTGCGGGAACTCGGCGCTGTCCGCCGCACCAATGGAGGAGATAAAGTTCGCGGTCCCAGTTGCGTCTGAGACGGTCGGAAGCTTCGAAGATATGTTTCCTCGTTGTTTCCGTGCCTCAATTACAACACCGAATACCGGGATCCGCCAACGATTCGTCGGTGCCCTTGATCACGTCCAGGCGAGCAGTGTTTCCCCAGGGTGCTGCAGGAACGAGCCGACGTCGGCGAGGAACTGCGAGCCCAGTTCGCCGTCGATGAGCCGGTGGTCGAACGACAGTCCGAGCGTGGTCACCTGACGGACCGCGATCTCGCCCTCGTGCACCCACGGCTGCGGCCGGACGGCGCCGAACACGAGGATCGCCGACTCCCCCGGCGGGAGGATCGGGGTGCCCGTGTCGATGCCGAAGACGCCGACGTTGGTGATCGAGATCGTCCCGCCGGACATGTCGGCGGGCGAGGTCTTCCCCTCGCGGGCGGTGCGCGCCAACGAGGTGAGGGCCTCGGCCAGTTCGACCAGGCTCAGGTCCTGGGCGGCCTTGACGTTCGGCACGACCAGGCCCCGCGGGGTGGCGGCGGCGATGCCGAGGTTGACGTCGTGCTTGACGACGATCTCCTGGGCCGCCTCGTCCCACTGGGCGTTGATCATCGGGTGGCGGCGGGCGGCCAGCAGGACCGCCTTGGCCACGAACAGCAGCGGAGTGACCTTGACGTCGGCGAACTCCTTGCGGCCCTTGAACTCCTTGACCGTGTCCATCATGCCGGTGACGTCGCACGTGAGGAACACGGTGGCGTGCGGCGCGGTGAACGCCGAGGCCACCATGTTCTGCGCCGTCAGCTTGCGGACGCCCTTGATCGGGATGCGCTGGTCCTCGGCAGCGGCCGTGACCCGCGTCGGCGCGGCCGCCGCGGGGGCCTTGGCCGACTCGACGTCGGCGCGGGAGACCGTGCCGTTCGGGCCGGTCGGGGTGACCGACGCGAGGTCGATGCCGAGGTCCTTGGCGAGCTTGCGGACCGGCGGCTTGGCGAGCACCGGCCCGGACGGGGCGGTGACGGCCACGGGGGCGGGGGACACCGGCGCGGGAGGCTCGGGTGCCGGAGGGGGCGGAGCGAGCACCGCCGCGGGTGCGGCGGGCGCCTCGCCGCCGGAGCGGCGCTTGCGGCGCTTCGACCCGGCCTCGCGCGCGCCGTACCCCACGAGGTTCGGCGTGCGCTTGTCCTCCTTCTTCTCGGGCACGGGCGCGTCGGCGCCCTCGACCTCGAAGCTGGCGAGCGGCTTGCCCACGTCGATGGTCTCCCCGGCCTCGGCGTGGTGCTCGGCGAGCACCCCGTCGTAAGGGCTGGGCACCTCGACGAGGGCCTTCGCGGTCTCGACCTCCACGAACGGCTGGTTGAGCTTGACTTCCCCGCCCGGCTCGACGAGCCACGCGGCGACCTCGCCCTCGGTGAGACCCTCACCGAGGTCGGGCAGGTTGAACGTGATCCTCTGACCCATGTCCCGCTCCTCAGTACTCGAGTGACCGGTCGACGGCGTCGAGCACCCGGTCCAGGTTCGGAAGATAGTCGTCTTCGAGGCGGCTCGCCGGATAAGGCACGTCATAGCCGGTCACCCGCAGCACCGGGGACTCCAGGGAGTAGAAGCACTCCTCGGACAGGCGCGCGGCGATCTCCGCGCCGATGCCCACATTGCCGGGGGCCTCGTGCACGACGACGGCGCGGCCGGTCTTGCGGACCGAGGCGAACAGCGGCTCCCAGTCGATCGGCGAGAGCGAGCGCAGGTCGATGACCTCGAGGTCGAGGCCCTCCTCGGCGGCCGCCGAGGCGGCGTTCTCGGCCACGTCCACGGTGGGGCCGTAGGCGATCAGGGTCGCGGTGCTGCCTTCCCGCAGGGTCCGGGCCTGGAACAGGTCCAGTTCGGCCTCGGCGGTGTCGACCTCGGCCTTCGAGTGGTAGCGGCGCTTGGGTTCGAAGAAGATCACCGGGTCGTCCCCGGCGGCGGCCTGCTGGATCATCCAGTAGGCGTCGGCCGGGTTCGCGCAGGTGACGACCTTGAGGCCGGCGGTGTGCGCGAAGTACGCCTCAGGCGACTCCGAATGGTGCTCGATCGCGCCGATGCCGCCGCCGTAGGGGATGCGCACGACCACGGGCAGGCGCGCGCGCCCGCCCGAGCGGTTGGGGATCTTCGCGAGCTGGGATACCAGCTGGTCGAACGCGGGGTAGACGAAGCCGTCGAACTGGATCTCGCAGATCGGCCGGTAGCCGCGCAGGGCCAGGCCGATCGCCGTGCCGATGATGCCGGACTCCGCGAGCGGGGTGTCGATGATGCGGTCGGACCCGAAGTCCTTCTGCAAGCCGTCGGTGACGCGGAAGACGCCGCCGAGGCGGCCCACGTCCTCACCCATGACCAGCGACTTCGGCTGGCCCTCGAGGACGCGGCGCAGGCCTTCGTTCAGGCCCTTGATCATGGACATGGTCGTCATCGGACGTCGCTCCCCTCTTCATCGAAGGAGGCCTGCAGGTCGACCGCCTCCGCCCGCTGAGCCGCGATGCCGGGCGGCATCTCGGCGTACACGTTGTCGAACATCTCGGTCACCTCCGGGTCGGTCAGCGCCATGACGCGGGCGCGCAGCTCGCGCACGATGCTCGCCGGCCTCGGTGTCGACCTCGGCGAAGTAGGACTCGTCGGCCAGGCCCTCGGCCGTCCAGCCACTTGCGGTAGCGGACGATCGGGTCCTTCGCGCGCCAGAAGTCCAACTCGGCCTCGTCGCGGTAGCGCGTGGCGTCGTCGGACGTGGTGTGCGGCTGCATCCGGTACGTGTAGGCCTCGATCAGGCTCGGGCCCTCACCGCGGCGGGCGCGGTCGAGTGCGGTCGTGGTGACCGCGTAGGTCGCCAGGACGTCGTTGCCGTCCACGAGGACGCCGGGGACGCCGAAGCCCTCGGCCCGGCGGTACGGCGGCAGCCGGAACTGGCGGGCGTTGGTCTCGGAGATCGCGTACTGGTTGTTCTGGCAGAACAGCACCAGCGGGGAGTTGAACACCCCGGCCCAGATCAGCGCCTCGTTGAAGTCGCCCTCGCTGGTCGCGCCGTCGCCGTGGTAGACGACCACGGCCTCGCCGTCGTCGGTGCCCACCGCGCCGTCCATGGCCACGCCCATGGCGTAGCCGGCGGCGTGCAGGGTCTGCGAGGCGATGACGATCGCGTACATGTTGAAGCGGTCGGCGGCAACGTCGCGCCCGCCGAGGTCGGTGCCGCGGAAGAGCGCGAACGACGAGATGAGGTCGATGCCCCGGCACCACTGGACGCCGAGTTCCCGGTAGGCCGGGAAGACCGTGTCCTGGGGTTTGAGGGCCCGGCCGGAGCCGATCTGCGCGGCCTCCTGGCCGAGGAGGCTCGGCCACAGGCCGAGCTGGCCCTGGCGCTGCAGGGCGGTGCCCTGGGCGTCCAGTTCGCGGGTGATGACGAGGTCGCGGTAGAGGCCGCGGTACTCGTCGTCGGTGAGGGAGATGTCGTAGTCGGGATGCTTGACGCGCTGACCCTCCGGAGTCAGCAGCTGCACGAACTCTGGTTCGTTCGCAGAGGCGGGTTTCGGACGGTTCTTGGCCGTCTTCTTGGCAGGACGCTGTGTGTCGCCCATGTATGCCTCCTCGTATTCGTATTCCGGTGTATCCAAGCATCCCAAAGTCTTGGGCGGTGCGCGTCACACCCATCGTCCGATTACCATTCGGGACTGAAGTCTGACACTGCGTAGCGATAGTGGGTCGAGCCATCGACATCATCGGTCCTGAACGGCCGTTTCGCTGCACGGGGGTGGCAGAAAGGAGCGCGCAGTGCGCGGCAAACGCAACGACCAGGGGGGACGCTGGCCGCTGGGCATCTGGTTCGCCCTGGTCGGCATGAGCGCGGGAACCGTGGCGTCCTTCTCCCTCATCGGATGGACCTTCACCAGGGGCCTCTACGTGGGCGGCGGCGCCGAACCACTGGAGTATGAATCCGAGACGGTCATCCTCGAAGCCGAACTGACGACCGGCCCCGAAGGCACCGCGGGCGGTGACGCCCCGGAGGGCCTGATCGAGCCGGGCGCCGTGCCCGAGTTCGCCGCGAGCCCGGCCGAACCCCGGGCCGAACGCATGCCCGAGGCCGACGGGGGCGGCGCGCCCGCGCACGACCCCCGTGATGGCGAACCCGAATCCGACGAGACCGAGACGGCATCCGGCGAGACCGAACCGCCGCACCTCGTCCCGGTCGACGAGAACGGCGGCCGCGACGAAGAGGCCCTCGACCCGGGCGGGGAGCATGAGCACCCCGAATGGGACGGCGATCGGGACCACGACGACCGCGAGGACCTGCACCTCGACCTCGTGCTCGAGGAGATCGGCCTCCACCTCATCGAGTGACGGTCGCTCGCCCTAAGGAGTGAGTTGTGGGGAAGCCCACCCCGTAGCCGTAACTTGCATATGCGGATTGCCGTTACCCCTTACGAGAGCGCGTCGCCGTGACGAACGCACCCGGATTTCTGTGGGGTACAAGCAGATGGACCTTTTCTCCCGCACGATGCTCGCCTGTTCGGCCGAGGCGGGCCTGACCTCGACGTCCCTGTCTCGGCACGTTTCCCTCCTGCGCCGCAACATCCGGTCCGCAGACCAGGTGGCCCTGCTGAGCCGATGCGTCGGCTCCGACGGGCTCGGCAGCGGCGACCACATCCTCATGCTCACCGGCGAGCGCATGGTCGTCACCCGGCAGTCGCGACTGCTCGGGCGCGTCCGCCTGTGCCTGGACGCACCGGTGGCCGCGATCGAGAACCTGCGCTGGTCGGCCGACCCGGCCGGACCGGGCGTCGAACTCAACTTCACCGTCCTCGAAGGGCCGGGCGCGACCGAGCCGCACCGCTGGCACTTCTGGCTGCCGGCCACCCACGCCAAACGGGTGTGGCGAGTGGACGCGCTGCTGGCGCGCGCGTTCCGCCGCCCGAAGGCCGACGCCGGGCCCGCGACGGACGCCGTCCGCCCGGCGAACCCGCTCGTGTTCGCCGACCTCGACCGGACCGAGGACGCCGCAGCGGCGGGCGACGAGGCAATGGTGGGGCTGGTGCGGACCGAGGACACCGTGGCACTGATGCGGAGTTCGCTGGTGCGAACGGCACTGGCCGAAGCGGTGCCGGTCGGCCCCGCCCACCCGGCGATCCCGCTGCCGGACCCGGACCCGCGGCTCCTGGCACCGACCTCTTCGCACGAAGGCGCACACCGCTCTCCGCAGCACTACCTGCCGCCCGTCGTGTCGATCGACGAGCGCCCCGCGCTGCCCGTGCGGGACACCGCGATCAACCCGAACCGGCCGCGCCCCGCGCCGCCCCAGCAGACCGGCTTCCAGCCGACGGGCTTCGACACCACGCTGGCCGTCGCTTGACGGGCCGGCCTTCGGCCCGCTCGACCGGGTCGTTCGGCCGAGCTTTGCGACCCTGAGGCTCGTGCGAGCCACTTGACCAGGATGCGGGCCGCGGAGGCGAAGAGTGGGTCGCCGTGGCAGGGCGCGGCCCGCATCCTTGACCGATCCCCCCGAATGGCCGAGGGGCCGGTGATCCAGCGCTGCTGGATCACCGGCCCCTCGGTCGGTTTCGGGTCACTCCCCGGCCGCTACCGCCGCAGTTCGGCGGTGCAGCACTTGACGGAGCCGCCGCCCTTCTTGAGCTCGGAGAGATCGACGGGGACGGTTTCGTACCCGGCGTCGCGGAGCTTGCCGGCCATGCCGGTGGCCTCGGCGTTGATGACGACGCTGCGGCCGTCGGAGACGAAGTTGAGGCCGAAACCGGCGGCGTCCTCGGCGTCGGCGATCACGGCGTCGGGGAAGAGGCGCTCGAGCAGCAGGCGGCTGCCGGGGGCGAAGGCTTCGGGGTAGTAGGCGATGCGCTCGTCGTCGAGGGGCGCGAGCGCGGTGTCGAGGTGGTAGTAGCGGGGGTCGACCAGGCGCAGCGAGACGACGGGGCGGCCGAACACGTCGGCGGCCTCGGCGTGGGCGCGGGCGTCGGTGCGGAAGCCCCAGCCGGCGAGGATGAGCTCGCGGCCGGGCAGGTAGGTGAAGTCGCCTTCGCCTTCGTTGATGAACTCGGGCTTGGCGAAGGTCCAACCGGAGGTGCGGTACCACTTCTCGTGGGCGTCGGCCTCGGGGCGGCGTTCGGGGTAGCGGAAGCTCGCGCCGTAGGCGATCCCGTCGACGACGAAGGCGCCGTTGGCGGCGTAGACCATGTCGGGGAGGCCGGGCTCGGGCTCGATGGTGACGACCTCGTGGCCGAGGGCGGTGTAGGCGTCGGCCAGGGCTTCCCACTGGGCGCAGGCGAGCGTGGCGTCGACGGGGGCGGTCGTGTCCATCCAAGGGTTGATGGCGTACTCGACCGCGTAGTAGGCGGGGCGGCACATGAGATAGGTGCGGCGGCCGGGCGACCGGGTCGCGGGCGCCTGGGCAGGTGAAGAACGGTGTTTCTCCATGGCGCGAGTTTAGACAGCTTGAGCCCTCATCGCACTGCCCGTGGCCCCTCGACACCCAGAGTGTGACCAAAATGCCTCACAAGCTCGACCCTGAGGGTGTGCGACGCCGCGGCAGCGCCAGCGCGGATCGCGCCGCGCCCGAAGGGCGCCGTGGTTCGGGGGCGAGTTGCGGGCAAGCGCGGATCGCGCCTCGCCCAGGCGCGGAATCGTGCCTCACCTGGAGGCCGCTGCAGCGCGGGAGCGGGTTGCGCCGCTTCAGGAGGCGGTGCGGTTCGAGGCGGATTCCGCCTCGCTTGGGGCCCCTCCCCTCCCCCCACCCACCCCACCCCCTTGCTCACCCCCCACCGACCTGCACACCGGTCTTCGGTTCAAGGTCTGCGTTGTTCTCGGTTCCCGGCGGCCTGGCCTTGGCCGCCGGGAACCGGTAGTTCGACTGCTGCCGGGCCGGCCCCGGCCGGCGAGGACCGGTCCCTCGGCCGCTTCCGGCTCGGCTCCGGCCGAATCTGGTTTGGCTGCCGAGGACCTGTCGAACCGCCGGACCTCGACTTCCTGGAGCCGTCCCTCGGCTGTTGCCAGTCCTGGCCGTGGCCGCCGGGCACCTCCTACTCGACTGCTACCGGGCCCGCCCGGGAGACTGCTCTGGCCGGGCCGAAGGCGGCCGGGATGCCGTTCGGGGTCTCGTTCACGTAGACCGTCACTTCCAGATCGCTGACCTCGCATCTCTCGAACTCGGTCGCGGAGCGCTCGACCATCGCCCGCGCCGCCGCGCACGCCGCCTCCTCACCGGACAGGACCGTCGCGGCGCCCGCCAGCGCGGCCGCGTCCGCTGCGCCTTGGGCCCGATGTCGGGCTGCGCCGGCTTGGCCGACGGCGGTGAAGGCCACGGCCGACACGACGAGCGCTACGGCCACTCCGGCCGCCAGGATCGTCGCCGATCCCCGTTCGCGGTCGTTTCCGTTCGTTTCGGCAGGGTCGGGCGCCGGTGTGTTTTCCTCCGGTTTCATTGCGGCAGTCCCGGTTCCATCGGGGCGGCGGCTTCGGCGGTGATGTCGATCGACGGCGTCAACGGACCCAGCGGGCTCATCGGTGCCGTGACGACGGCCCGGGCCACCGTGTCGTCGCTCGACACCGCGACCGAGCCGCCTTCGGGGAGGTAAGCGGCCGCGACCGCTTGCGGGTCCTCGCCTCGGGCGGCCGCGATCGCGGCGCTGTTGGCCGCATCGATCGCGCGGACCTTCATGCCCACCGCCGACACCGCCCACATGCCGAGTGCCAGCACCGCCACTACAGCGGGCAGGGCTGCGGCCATTTCGGCGGTGACGAAGCCGCCTTCGCCTCGATGGTGGTCGCGGGTTCGGCCGCGTCTCTTCGCTGCGGGTGGCGTTCCCCGTCTTGGGCGGCGCCGTGGCGGTGGTTCCGCCTCCGGGTCGGGTTCGCGGTGGTCGGTGACGGCCGCGCGCGGAGGCGGGTCCGGTCGGACCTGGCCCTCCGGGGCGGCTCGGTGCGGCGTTCTCATGCCAGGGCCCGTTCGATCAGCGCGGTCAGTGCGCTCTGGACCGTGCCTGAGGTGAGCACTTTCAACAGCAGTCCGGCGAAGGCGACCGCCGCGAGTGTGCCGACCGCGTATTCGGCGGTGCTCATGCCGCTCTCGCCGCGCATCCTCGAGGCGAACTTGCCGCTCCAGCTCGGTTTGGCGACGGCTTGCATGCGGCCTCGGCTCCATTCGTCCTCGTTGCTCGGCCGGGGGCTCGGGTGGCGCTTCGCGGGCGTCGGATGGTCGTCGGCGAGGTTCGACGGGCAGTTCGTGATCGGGGTCCGGCTCCGGTTCGGGCCCGGCGACCATGATTCGGTGGCGACGGTTCGGTGGTCAGATCGGTGGTCGGATCGGTTGGCTTCGGGTTCCTGGTCGTGGTTCGGTCGGTTCGGGTCGGCCGGCGCGGTGGGTTCGGTTTCGGGCCGGTCTGCGCGGCATGGCGGTTCGACGCATGCCGGTCGTGGGCAGGCGCCGGCCGGTTCGCAGGCGGGCTTCGTGCGGTTCTCGGGGCGGCAGGCCGCTTGGTACGGGCCGGGTCGGTTGGGCGCTCGGCGGGCGTTGGTCCGCTGGTCTCGTCGGGTCGGGAGGGCCATCGTGGTGTGGGTGTTCGCGTTCATCGCGGTTTCCTCTTCTTCGGTTCTTCGGGCGGTCGTGGTCAGAGGCCGGTGGCCAGGGTGTCGGTGACGATGCCGAGCACCACGGGGCCGATGCCGGCGATCACGAACGCGGGCAGGAAGCACAGGCACAGGGGCCCGACGAGGGCGACTGCGGCGCGTCCGGCGCGTTCTTCGGTTCGGGTGCGCAGGTCGGATCTGAGTCGAGGCCGCCAGTTGCTCGAGTCCTCCGGCGATGGCGGCCCCGGAGTCGCCGGACCGGTCGAGTTGGCGGGCGAGGCGCGGCGCCCCGGGCAGTCTGCCGAGTTCCGGCAGTGCCTCGGCGGCGCCGGCGCCCAGGTGGATCGCCGCGGCGAAGCGGTTCAGGCGTTCGCCGATGGCCGCGTCGTCGGCGCTCGCGACTGCGAACGCGGCCTGCGGGAACGGGGCGCCGGCGCGCATGCCGGCGGCGAGGAGGTCGAGGGTCCAGGGCCAGGACGGGGCGAGCCGGTCGGCGGCGGCCTGCTCTGCTCGGTCCGGGTCGGCGCGGAGGAGGCGGGCGGCGAGCCACCAGGCGCCGAAGCCGGCGAAGATGCCGATCGCGCCTCCGATGGCGACGGCGGTGGCGACGCCTGCGAGCGGGCCGATGAGTTTTCGCAGCATCATGAGCTCCCGACATTGACCGAGGCGATGAGTGTGCCGGTCCAGGCGAGGCCCGCCGCTTGGAGGCCCATCGCCGCCACTGCCGCGCCGATGCCGGCGGGGTTGGCGAAGAGGAAGGCGACGGCTTCGACGCCGAGGGTTTCGCCGAGGGCGACACCGGCGGCGGGCAGGGCGATGAGCAGTGCGGCGGTGGCTCGGATGGACGCGGTCTGGGCGTGGGCGCGGGCGGCGGCCTGGTCGTCTTCACGGAGGTGGTCGGCGAGTCTGCGGCAGAGATCGGCGGCAGGTGCGCCGAGTTCGGCCGCGATCTGCAGTGCGGCGCGGAGGCGGCGTGCGGTGACGGTGGCTTCGGCGGGCCATTCCGGTTCAGCCGCTGCGACGGCGCGGGCGGGGTCGGTTCCGGCTTCGAGGTCGGCCGCCAGGTAGGCGACGGTGTCGGCGGCTTTTCGGCGGGCTTCTCGGTTGCGCTTGCGGCGCAGGGCGCGATGCCAGGCGGCCATCGCGGCCGCGGTGTAGACGGCCGCGACGGTCCCGGCGGCGAGTGCCGCGAGCGGCCCGAGGCCGCCGTCGTAGCGCCACCCGGCGAGCCACCCCGCGAGCAGGGCGGTGAGGAACGCAGCGGCAGCGGCGACGGTCTTCGGCCGGTTCGCGACCAGGGCGATGGCGATGGCGGTCATGCGGTGTCTCCTTCCGTGAAGCGGCCGGGATCGAGTCGGGGTCCGGCTGCGAAAAGTGGCGCGGGGGCGAATTCGATCCGGACTCGGGGAAGGCGCTCGCTCGTGGTGCCGGGGATGCGGTTCGGTGGTCGATCGGATGCGGGCCGGGTTCGACCGGGATGGCGGTCGGCGCGAAGTGTCCGGCCGCAGCGGCGTCGCTCGGGCGGCTGGGCGAATGCGGTGGCGGCGTGGTTCATGCGCGGAGCTCCTTCGGTTGCTGGCGGGCGGCCGGGCAGGGCTGGGTCCTGGTTTTGTTGGAGGCGACCGATTCGGTTGCCGATCGGCGGGCTTCGGGGCCGTGCGTGAGGCGCGGGGCGAGATGCCGGGCGAGTCGCTTTGCGGGCGGTCGCGACAGCGCTGACGGCGAGCGCCGCGAGCGGACTGGTGGTCGCGGCGGTGCTCGAGGTCGCCTGCGGTTCATGCGGTTCGCTCCCTCAGCAGGCGTTCGAGGATGCCCGCGCTGGGGCCTGGGCCGTGGCGGGTCCAGGCGGTGGAGACGGTGAGGCCCTCGGCTCGGGTGTGGCCCGTTTCGATCAGGGCTATCTCGGCCACCTGACGGCCGGTGCTGGTTCGTCGCAAGTGGATGATGACGCGGAGGGCGGCGACGAGTTGGGCGTGGAGCCCTTCGCGCGGCAGGCCGTGCGGGAGCGCGAGGGCTTCGAGCCTCGCGGGCGCATCGGCGGCGGCGTTGCAGTGCAAGGTGCCCGCGCCGCCCTCGTGGCCGGTGTTGAGGGCCCCGAGCAGTTCGATCACCTCGGCGCCGCGGCATTCGCCCACGACGATCCGGTCGGGGCGCATCCGCAGCGACTGGCGGACGAGCGCGGCCAGGTCGACCTCGCCCGCACCCTCGATGTTCGCCGGGCGCGTTTCGAGGGTGAGAGTGTGCGGGTGGTCCGGTGCGAGTTCGGCCGCGTCTTCGACGATGACGATGCGTTCGTCCTTGGGTGCGGCCGAGAGCAGGCTCGCCAGCAGCGTGGTCTTGCCGGTGCCGGTCCCTCCTGTGACGACGAACGCGAGGCGGGCTTTCACGATGCGCAGCAGCAGGTCCGCCATTGCGGCGGTGAGCGTGTCCGCCTCGACCAGCTGCGTGAGCGTGAACGCTTTGGACCGGTGGGTGCGAAACGACAGGTACGGGCCGGAGGCGGCGATCGGCGAGAGGACGGCGTGGAACCTGGTGCCGTCGGGCAGTCGCACGTCTGCGTAAGGACTGCCCGCGTCGAGGCGTCGTCCGGCCGCGGCGGCGAGTCGGCAGGCGAGCGACCGGATCGCTTCGGCGGGGCCGAGGCGGGTCTCGGCCTGTTGCAGGCCTTCGCCGCGGTCGATCCAGACGCCCGCTGCGCCGTTGACGACGATGTCGGTGACCTCGGGGTCGTCCAGCAGCGGTTGGAGCGGGCCGGCGCCGATGAGGTCGTCGCTCAGGGCGGCCGACAACTGCAGGAGCGAGGCCTGGTCGGGCGGAGCGGCGCCGGCCGCGCACAGGGCCCGGACGATGTCGGCCTTCGCGGAGCCGCGCGAGCGGCCGCGGGCCTCGCCGGGCCGGGTCTGGGCGGCGAGTTGGCGTCGGACCCTGGTGAGCAGTTCGAGGTTCATCGCGTCGCGCCGGTCTGCTCGCCGCCGGTACCGGTCAAGGCCAGGTCGCCTCGGGTGCGGCTCCGGCTGAGCTCATTGGTCAGTTCGCGGATGCCGCGGCCGACCCGGCCCTTGGGGACCCGGCCTTGGCGCAGCAGGACCGGGAGGCGGCGGTCGTGGGGGATCGCGCCCCGCACCGGCGGTTCGAGCCAGTCGGCCTCGCGCGGGCCGTCCCAGGCGACGCCCGCCGGTCGCGGGCCGGCCTCGCCGCGCAGGACCACGCCGAGATGGGCGTTGTGGAGGCCGTAGGCGGCGGTGACGCTGCGGGCGGCCTCCCATGAGCGGATGCCCGGCCCGAGAGCGACCGCGACCGAGCGGGCGGCGGCAGCGGCACTGACGGCGGCCGCGGTGCGGGTGCGCGGCAGGTCGACGACGACGAGCTCCGCCGCGAGGCGCGCCGCCCGAAGCACCCGTTCGAAGGCGTGGGCGCCCACTTCGGCGGGATTGCGCGGGTCGGGGCCGACCACGTGCAGGCCGGCGCGTCTGCGGGAGCCCGGCGAGCAGCCGTTCGGGATCGAGCGTGCCGGTGCCGTTTGCGAGCGAGGGCCAGCGCCAACCGGGTTGGGCGGCGAGTCCCGCGGCGGCGTCGATGCCGCCGCCGGTGTGGTCGAGGTCGATGAGGACGGTGGTGCGGCCGTCGCGGGCGGCGTCGGTGGCCGCGGCGAGCGCGAGAGTGGAGGCGCCGGCGCCGCCGTGGCCGGCGACGGTGGCGACGACGGGGGCGGGTTCGGTGTCGCGGGTGGTGCGGATGAGCAGGTCGGTGAGGAAGTCGTTGGCGTCGGGGAGGGCGATCACGCCGGTGGCCTGCATCTGGATGGCCATGGGCCACAGGAGGGAGGTGTCGTCGGTGTCGGCGCCGAGCCAGGACATGGTGGTGCACAGGAGGAGTGGTTCGCGGGTTTGGAATTCGCAGGCGATGCATTCGGGTGCGAGGTCGGGGCCGACGAGGACGAGTGGTGCGCGCAGCCAGTGGCGTTCGGCGTCGCGGGGGTGGCGGACGCGGCGCAGTGGGTGGCCGGCCGTGGCGGCGAGCGGGGCGATCGCTTCGACGAGCCGGTCGTCGGCGGTGACGAGGAGGGATTCGGCGGCTGGGGCGGCGGTGATCGTGGTGCGGTCGAGTGTCGCGGCCATTGCTACTCCTACGTTCAGTGATGTTCATGTGCCTTGGAGTAACCATGACCGGCGGTCGGGGGCGTCGACAAGGAACAATTTTTTGACTGTGGATAACTTCCGGCTTATCGGACTTTTCGGACACCGATGGGCGGCAATGCGATGCGCGTCTCGCGACGCGCCTGTGGATAACTCGGCGTGTCGCCTGCGACCCGGGCTCACATGCGGCGAGGGACCGTCCCGGTCGGGACGGTCCCTCGCTGCAGGTCGCTTGACTTACTCGGGGCGGATGCCCCAGACGCCGAACCAGGCCTCGCTGGGCGAGAGCTCGACCAGGTCCTCACCGGTGGCGAGGGCGTTCGGCGGGCAGGTGGTCGGCTCGATCGCGACGGAGCCGCGCTTGCGGTCCCCGTCGAGGCCGTCCGCGGTGTAGATGTGGACCCAGGGGAAGGACTCGTCCATCCACACCGTGACCGCCTGGCCCGAGACCGGGTCGGCCAGCCGCACTTCGGCCTTCCCGTCGGCGCCGCGCTTGAGGTCCCCGTAGCAGTCGTCGATCACCAGGTCCTTGAGAACGGTGGGGTCGCCGAAGTCGGCGGCGCCCGAGCCGACCGGGATGCTCTGCTTGTCGAGCCTGAGCTTCTTGGCCGCCGGGACGTGGAGCGCGGCCTCGTCGATCCGCTCGAGCGAACCGGGGATGAGGTAGGAGTGGGTGCCGAAGCCGAACGGCGCGGTCTTGTGACCGGGGTTGGAGACGGTGTGCGCGGCGCGCAGGCCGCCGGGGCCGATCGACCAGCGGGTGCGCAGGTGCAGCGTCCAGGGGTAGCCGAGGCGCGCGGGCAGGCGGCATTCGAGGGTGACGGAGGTGTCGGTGACGTCGACGGCGGTCCACTCGGCCCAGGCCACGAAGCCGTGGAGCGAGGTGTTCGTCTCGATCTCGTTGACCGGGAGCTGGTAATCGGTGCCGTCGTACGTGTACTTGCCGTCGCGCACCCGGTTCGGCCAAGGGGCCAGCATGTGGCCGGACCAGCCGGGCGCGAGCTCCTCGTCGCCGTAGGTCATGACGATCGGTCGGCCGCGGTAGGAGTACGAGCGCACTCCACCGCCGACAGCGACGATGGTGGCCTCGTGGTCGTTGTAGGCGATCACCCATTGCTCGCCGGACAGCGCCATAGGGGGTACCTCCGTGTCGTTATCGGTGGTCGGGATGTGCTTTGACGTTAGCTCATGTCTGTTGACCTGCGGCACGCGTATCGATGTGGGCGAGATCGCAGGAAACCGTTGAAACCAACAAGACTCATTATTGAAACCCTCCCATCGAAAACGACAAACTTGGACAAACTACCAAGCTCACGATGGTTGTCTCATATTTTGCGCACCTTCTGTAACGCCATTCAGGATCACCCCCGCCCTGTGGGCACTTCCGTAGCGTCCCGGCTTGAGGCACCATTTCCAGATAACTACGAACCGTCGCCTCCCGGAAGCCCCCGGTCGGCAACCACAGGGACAACACACTCAGGAGTACAACGATGTCTGAGTTCAAGCCCGGCCTCGAGGGCGTCATCGCCTTCGAAACCGAGATCGCCGAGCCTGACAAAGAGGGTGGATCGCTCCGCTACCGCGGAGTCGATATCCAGGACCTGGTCGGCCAGAGCACCTACGGCGACGTATGGGGCCTCCTCGTCGACGGCAAGTTCGGAAACGGCCTGCCAGCAGCAGAGCCCGTGCCCGTGCCCGTCTCCTCCGGCGACACCCGCGTCGACGCCCAAGCCGCGGTCGCCATGCTCGCCCCGTACTGGGGCCTCCAGCCGCTGCTCGACATCGATGACGAGACCGCCCGGGACGATCTCGCCCGCGTGTCGGTCACCACGCTGTCGTTCATCGCCCAGTCGGCCCGCGGCTCAGGCCGCCCCGCCGTGCCCCAGTCGGAGATCGACAAGGCCGGCACCATCACCGAGCGCTTCATGCGCCGCTGGCGCGGGGAGCCCGACCCGGCCCACGTCAAGGCCGTCGACACGTACCTCATGTCGGCCGCCGAGCACGGCATGAACGCCTCCACCTTCACCTCCCGCGTCGTCGCCTCCACCGGCGCCGACGCCGCCGCCGCGATCTCCTCGGGCATCGGCGCGCTCTCCGGCCCGCTCCACGGCGGCGCCCCCTCGCGCGTCCTCCACATGATCGAGGGCGTCGAGAAGTCCGGCGACGCGGAGGGCTACGTCAAGAACCTCCTCGACTCCGGCGAGCGCCTCATGGGCTTCGGCCACCGCGTCTACCGCGCCGAGGACCCGCGCTCGCGCGTGCTCCGCGCCGCCGCCAAGGAACTGGGCGCGCCTCGCTACAAGGTCGCCGAGGCCCTCGAGTCGGCCGCGCTGGCCGAGCTGCGGGCCCGCAAGCCCGACCGCGTGCTCGCCACGAACGTCGAGTTCTGGTCGGCGGTGCTCCTCGACTTCGCCGAGGTCCCCGCCGAGCTGTTCACCCCGATCTTCACCTGCGCCCGCGTGGCCGGCTGGAGCGCCCACATCCTCGAGCAGAAGAAGCTCGGCCGGATCGTGCGCCCCTCCGCGACCTATGTGGGCCCCGGCCCCCGCAAGCCCGAAGAGGTCGAGGGCTGGCAGTAGCCGAAGCTCCACAGCGGCCCGCGCCGCCCCGCAAGGGGTGACGCGGGCCGCTTCGCGTGCTTCGCACGTGCGCTCGTCTCGTATGTGCGCGTTCGGGATAAGATCTGGCGGTCGAAGACGGCGCCTGCGAGCCGTCGACACCCCCACCACCTGAACGGGACGCGCCATGCCCTCCCCCCGGCCCCTGCCGCTGCGCCGCCGCGACCTCCTGGTCGGCGGTGTCGCCGGTCTGGCCGTCACCGCCGCGGCCGCCGAGAGCGCCTGGTCGCTCCGCGAAGCCTCCGGCGACGAGGCCTTCCCCGAACCCGTGCGGACCGGGCCGATCCACATGCAGATCGTCGCTCACCCGGACGACTGCCTCTACTTCATCAACCCGCGCATCGCACGCGTCCTCGAAGACGGGGCCGGGATCTGCACCGTGGTCCTCACCGCCGGGGAGGCCGACGGGCGCAACACCTGGGACACCGCCGCGCCGCCGGACTTCGCCGGGTACGCCGCCGCGCGCGACAACGGCATGCGCCGCGCCTACGCGCAGATGGCCCTCGGCGACGCCGACGCGCCCTGGGACCGCTACCTCGCTCCGCTCGACTCCGGCCAGGAAGTCGAACTCTGCGTTTTGCGCGACCAACCCGCCGTGCACCTCGTCTTCTGCTCACTGTGGACGAACCTTGGTCGCCTCACCGGGGAGTTCACGCGTCTCCTCGCCCTGTGGGAGGGAGGTCTCGACGCCTCCCTGATCCTGCCGCCGACCGACTCGCCACTCTCCGCCGAGTCCACGGTGGACCGCGCCACGATCCAGGCCACGCTTCTCGAACTGCTCGACCGCTACCGTCCCGTCGTCGTCAACACGCTCGACCCCGACCCCGACCCGGTGGTGGGCGAGAAGCTCGGCGCCGAGCAGACCGGCTACTCCGACCACATCGACCACACCGCCGCCGCGCTCTTCGCCTGGGAGGCCGTCCGCGCCTGGGGCGGCGCCCGCAGCGTCGAGGCCTGGCGCGGCTACTACAACCGCCGCTGGCCCGGCAACCTCGGCGAGGCCGACCTCGAGGTCAAGGGCCGGGCGATGGACGTCTACTCCTGGGTCGAGGGCGCCGACTGCGACAACGCGAGCGGTTGCGGCGACCGCCTCATCGTCGGCCCCGGCGCCGGCGTCACCTACGGCCACGCCACCCACCCGCGCTACAGCGCGGCCGTGACCGCCGCCGACATCGACGGGCTCATCCGGCCGATCACGGTGCGGGACAATAAGGTGCAGGTGCTCGGCGAGGACGGCTGGGAAGACCTCGGCGGGCCCGACGTGCTCCCGTCGTTGGCCCGCAGCGGGAAAGACGTGTTCGCGATCAGCGCCGCCCACACCCACGACCCGGCCGCCCACGCGCGCGACGTCCAGTACGTCGACCTCGCCACCGGACGGTGGCAGCTGCTCGGCAACCCCGCCGGCAAAGGCGAAGCCGCGCGCACCATCGGGCAGGTCACCACGATCGGGGACGGCAATATCGCCGTATTCGTCTGCGTCCGCGACCCCGAAGGGGGACTGTCGATTCGCGCACGCTTCGGGGGAGACGAGTGGGACGACTGGATCCGTCTTGAAGGACCGGTGGTGCACGACGCCCCCGCGGGCGTCACCACACCGGAGACCTACACCATCCTCGCCCCCACCCCCGACAATGTGGCCGTCTGGGAAGGCGACGGCACCGAATGGACCTCGCGCACGCTCGACCTGCCCGGACCCGACGGCCTGCCGTACGTGCCCGCCAGCGCGGTCACCGCCGTCGGGACTCTTGACGGGCGCATCGTGATCGCCTCCCGCGCGGCCGGCAGCAGCGACGTGGCGATCCACTTCGGACAAGGCGAGACGTGGACGGGGGTGCTCGTGCCGCTCGAGGGCGGCGTGCTCGCCCCGGCGCTCGCGCTCGGGCCCGACGGGGCGCTCGCCGTGGTCTGCGACGACGGCAGCGGCGCCCCCGCGGTACTCCTGCTTAACTTGGCCGATCTTGAAGGCGGCGACGGTTTCTCGCTGCTGTCGCGGCCGTGGACGAGGGGCGACATCACCGTCGTCAAGCGGCCGACGGCCGCGTTCGGTTCCGACGGGGCCCTGCGGTTGTGGGCGGTCGCGGCCGACGGCGAACTGTGGACGGCCGAGGCCGAACCGGGCGCGCAGCCGCCGGCGGGATGGTCACCGGCGGCCTGAACGGGGCCAATGCTCGCGTGCCGAGAACTCGGCCGGGGTGGTTCGGGCGGTTCTCGGCGGGTCTTCACAAATCGGGCGCCGCGAGACGCCCCCGATTCGATAGTGCCTGAGCGGTACGACAATCCGACGGCGACGTCGGCGATCCTCCGAGCGCGGCGGCGCGTTCGCGCCCCGGCGGTGCGGCGGTGCGGCGGTGCGGCGGTGCGGCGGTGCGGCGGTGCGGCGGTGCGGCGGTCGAGCATGCCGCAGCGCTTCCCGAGCGCAGCGGCGCTCGCAGCGTGTGACGAGGGCCTCGGACGCGACGGCCGCCGGTCCATGCGGCGGTTCTCGGCGGCACCTTCCAGGCGACGTTGCGGCGCGAAGGCTCCGGGCGGCGGTGATCCCAGCTGGCGGCCCGGTCCGGGCCCGCCCGGTCACGGGACGGGAACCCGGGTTTACAGTGAGCCCGAGGACCGACCGAGAACGGAGCCGACAGTGACCGACCAGATCACCATCCCCGCAGAGCTGCTGCCCGCTGACGGGCGCTTCGGCGCCGGCCCTTCCAAGGTGCCGACCGAGGCGATGCGCGCGCTGGCCGGAGTGGGCAGGTCCGTCATGGGCACCTCCCACCGCCAGAAGGCGGTCAAGTCCGAGGTCGGGCGCCTGCGGGCCGGTCTGGCCGAGTTCTTCGCCCTGCCCGAGGGCTACGAGGTGATCCTCGGCGTCGGCGGTGCGACCGCGTTCTGGGAGGTCGCGGTGTTCGGCCTCATCGAGGACCGGGCGCAGGCCGCCAGCTTCGGCGAGTTCGGCTCCAAGATGGCCAAGGCGATCAAGATCGCCCCCCACCTGGGCGAGCCGACGATCGTGACCGCCGAGCCGGGCACGGCCGCGTTCCCGTCCTTCGAGGACGGCGTGGACGCGTACGCCACCCCGCACAACGAGACCTCCACCGGTGTGGCCGTCGAGGTCAAGCGGGTCGCCCACGAGGGCGCGCTCATGCTCCACGACGCGACCTCCGCCGCGGCGGGCCTCGCGGTGGACCTCACCGAGACCGACTGCTACTACTTCGCGCCGCAGAAGGGCCTGGCCTCCGACGGCGGCCTGTGGATCGCGATCATGAGCCCCGCCGCGATCGAGCGGGCCGAGCGCATCGCCGCCTCCGGCCGCTACATCCCGGCGTTCCTGGACCTGAAGACCGCGATCGACAACTCGCGCAAGGACCAGACGTACAACACCCCGGCGGTCGCCACGGTCGTGCTCGCGGCCGAGCAGGTGGACGCGCTCAACGCCGCGGGCGGCCTGGACGCGGCGGCCAAGCGCTGCGCCGAGTCGGCCGGGGCCCTGTACTCGTGGGCCGAGGCGCGCGCGTTCGCGAACCCGTTCGTGACCGACCCCGCCCTGCGCTCAAACGTGGTCGCCACCATCGACTTCGAGGGCGTGGACGCGGCCGAGATCGCGAAGGTGCTGCGCGCCAACGGGATCGTCGACACCGAGCCGTACCGCAAGCTGGGTCGCAACCAGCTTCGGGTCGCCACCTATCCGGCCGTGGACCCCTCGGACGCGGCCAAGCTGACCGAGGCGATCGACTACGTGGCCGAGCGGCTGAGCTAGGGGGTGTTTAAGAATCCCCGGTGAGGCGGTATCCGAGTCCATTTGTTCGCTCGCAAGGCGGAAGGCCCTCCGAATACCGGTGTTGTATTCGGAGGGCCGACAACGCAGCGAGCGGGCACAGCGCTTGTCGCCGCGCAGCGGCGTCCGGTTCGGGTGGTGGCGGGCCGACGGGTGGGCGGGCCGGATAGCGACCGCCCGGGATTCTCAAACACCCCCTAGACCTCCTCCGGCGCACCGCGCCTGACTGGAGTTCGGTCGGGGTTCCGGCCGGTCGGACGATGCGGCACCCGCATGCCGTACCGCCCGACCGCGACGAACCTATCCGCCGCCACCGACAGAACAAGGCCGGGCCGCATCGCGGCCCGGCCCTTTTTCCACGCCGGTGGGCGAACTCGCTGTTCAGCGCCGCCGGTCGACGCTGGATCTAGAAGCCGAGGCGGCCGTAGTCGCCGAAGGCCTTCTCGACGTCGTCGAGTTCGATGCCGTAGCGCGACAGGTGGTACTCGTGGGCTGCGGCGCATCCCGGGCCGGGCCAGGACCTGCTCGAGGTTGGCCTCCTCCTTCATGGTCCACTCCATGCCGAGCTCGCTGCGAACAGTTTCGGCAGGAAGCCGTAGCGGGTCGGCCGTCAGGAGTGGTACGGCACGTCGACGAACCGCTCGCGCGAGGCCGTCGAGCGCACCGCGCGCGCGGCCTTGGCGACGCCCTTGCCGAAGATGTCGAGCCACTCCGGGCCGATCCTCGACGGGTCGTAGGAGCGGTGGTGCAGCGCCCGCCCAGTCTCCACAAGGGAGCACCAGGAGCCCATGACGGTGGAGGGGTCGCGGTGCATCCACACGATCGGGCGTCGCTCGAAGACCTTGAGGAGCACGTCGAGGTTGAACAGGTGGAACGGCGACTTGAGGACCCAGCGCCGGCGCGGCTGGTGCCACTGCAGCACCTGGAGCACGCGCTTGAGGTGCCCGTAGTCCTCGGTGTAGTCGCGCTCGTCGACCCAGCGGCGGTAGGCCGGCATCGCCGCGCGGGTGATGAACTGGTACCCGTGGGGCAGCGCGAACACGCACTCCTCGGGCTGCAGCGCGTTCATCGGGTGGATGAGGTCCCACACCGGTGAGGCCTTGCTCGCGAGGGACGCCATCGTCTGGGCGTCCTTGATGAGCTTGTCGCGCAGCTTCGGGTCGATGTCGCCGCGGTGGGTGTTCATGAGCTCCCACATCAGCGGGGCCCGGTTGCCCTCGGGCTGGATGAGGATCTTGTGCGTGACCGTGGTGGCCGTGCGCGGGAGGCCGACGACGACGATCGGGCGCTCGACCGGCTCGGCGGCGATCTCGGGGTACTCCGTGATGAGCCGCTCGACGCGCAGGTGGTTGGTCATGCGGCGGGTCAGGTCGTCGACGAAGCCCTGCCAGCCGATCATCGAGAGCGTGTCCTGCTTGGCGACCTCGCGCATGCAGGAAGCGGTAGGAGTCGACGAACTCGCTGGGCGACCGCGGAGTCGGCCTCGGCCTGGTGCTCGGCGCGGTGGACCATCCGGTCGAACACGTGGTCCACCCGGGAGCGCTGGGACCGCGACCCGTGGAGCGCTGAGGGTGTTGACGGCGGTGAGCCAGCGGGCAGTGCGGCGCATGGGTCCTCCAGAGCAAAGGGGTTGCAACACGAAGAGTTTTTCATGCCCGGTCGGCCGTTCGCCTTCCGCTACATTGGCTCTGTGGAACAAGCCCCCGACCTCGAGCGCCTCCGCCTGCTGCCCGAGCTCATCGAGCACCAGCGCGTGCGCACCACCCCGGTGCAAGGCGAACGACTTCGCGATGCCCCTGGCCTCGCCGAGCGCCGGTTCCGGCCGACGGCGCAGCGCCTCACCTTCGACGACGGCACCAACCTGTTCGCGAAGCTCGCCGAGCACGCCCCGCCCGGCTACCTCGCCGCCGAGGCGAACGGGCTGCGGTGGCTGCGCGAGGCCACGCACGCCGTCGTCGAACCGCTCTACGCCGACGACCGCCTGCTCGTCGAGCCGTGGATCGAACCGGCCGAGCCGACCCGCGAGCACGCCGCTCGAACTGGGCCGCCAGACTCGCGCTCATGCACGGCGCCGGCGCGACCACTTCGGCGCGCCCTGGCGCGGCTACATCGGCGAGACCTTCATGGACAACGGCCCGGCCGGGCCGACCTGGGCGGAGTGGTACGCCGCCAAGCGGATCGAGCCGTACCTGAAGCCCTCCCGCGACAACGGGGCGCTCGACGCGGCCGACGTCGCCGCCGTCGAAGCCCTGGCCGCGAAGCTCCCCGACCTCGCCGGCGCCGAGGAGGCGCCCGCCCGCACCCACGGCGACCTGTGGTGGGGCAACGTGCACTGGGGCGCCGAGGCGGCCTGGATGATCGACCCGGCCGCGCACGGCGGCCACCGCGAGAGCGACCTCGCGAACCTGCGCCTGTGGGGCGGCGTGCCGATGTTCGACGAGATCCTCGCCGGGTACACCGAGGTCACCCCGCTCGACCTGGGCTGGGAGGAGCGGACCGGCCTCCACCACCTGTTCCCGCTGCTGGTCCACACCACCCTCTTCGGGCGCGCCTTCCGCGACCAATTGATGGGAAACGTGTCTCACTTTACGAAACTGTCATATTGACGAACTAGGCTCGATTCATGTCAGCAGCGACTCCGACCCAAGGGACCGCCAACGGGCCGTCCGCGGCCCTGGGTTTGCGCGACCGCCACGGCCGCACCGCCACCGACCTGCGCGTCTCACTCACCGACCGGTGCAACCTGCGCTGCACGTACTGCATGCCCGAAGCCGGCCTCCCGTGGCTGCCGAAACCGACACTCCTCACCGACGAAGAAGTCGCGCGCCTGGTCGGCATCGCCGTCCGCGACCTCGGCGTCAACGAGGTGCGGTTCACCGGCGGCGAACCCCTCCTGCGCCCCGGCCTGGTCGACATCGTCACAGCCGCCGCGGCCCTCGAACCGCGCCCCGATATCTCCTTGACCACCAACGCGATCGGCCTCGAACGCCTCGCCGCGCCGCTCGTCGCCGCCGGGCTCGACCGCGTCAACGTCTCCCTCGACACCCTCGAGGCCCGGCACCTTCAAAGACCTCGCCAAACGCGACCGCCTCGAAGCCACCCTGCGCGGCATCGAGGGCGCCGCCGCGGCCGGGCTCGCGCCCGTCAAGCTCAACACCGTGCTCATGCGCGGCATCAACGACGGCGAGGCGCCCGCGCTGCTGCGCTTCGCCATCGCCCACGGCTACCAGCTGCGGTTCATCGAGCAGATGCCGCTCGACGCCGCCGGCGTGTGGCGCCGCGACGAGATGGTCACCGCCGCCGAGATCCTCGCGGCCCTCAAAACCGAATTCGACCTCGAACCCGACCCCGCCCACCGCGGCTCGGCCCCCGCCGAGACCTGGCTCGTGAACGGCGGCCCCGCGAAAGTCGGCGTCATCGGCTCGGTCACCCGCCCGTTCTGCGGCGACTGCGACCGCACCCGGCTCACCGCCGACGGGCAGGTGCGCAACTGCCTGTTCGCCAGCGGCGAGACCGACCTGCGTGAACTCGCGCGGTCGGGCGCGAGCGACGCCGAGATCGGCGCGCGCTGGCGCGAGGCGATGTGGGGCAAACTTCCCGGGCACGGCATCGACGACCCGTCGTTCCTGCAGCCGGCCCGCCCGATGTCGGCGATCGGCGGCTAGCGGGTGGGCGCTGAGGTGACGGTGCGGTACTTCGCGGGCGCGAAGGCGGCCGCGGGAATCGGCGAGGAGCGGGTGAGCGCCGCAGACGTCGCGGAGTTGAAGGCGGTGCTCGGGCGGCGGCACGGCCCGGCGCTCGACAAGGTGCTCTCGGCCTCGACCCTGCTGGTGGACGGCCTGGCCGCGAAGGACCCGGCGACCGTGCTCCCGGCGGGCGTGACGGTCGAGGTGCTGCCGCCGTTCGCGGGCGGATGAGACTGCGGCCTGCTGCGGATCGGAACTGCGATGCGGGGCAGGAGTGCGAACGCGACGGCGCATCCGGGTGCGGCCGCGCCGGCCCGGGCGATGACGTGGGAGCGGGCAAACCCCCGGCGCGGGGACGCGCCGCGCCCGGTCGGGGAGCCGCTTCGTCCTACATGTCGTCTGTCTGCGAGGATGCATAGGTGCGCCGTCCTGATGAACGCAAGCAACCGCAGGTGGCGTCCCCGCTGTTCGAGCTCTCCGCCGACATGCGGACCACCGCCGAGCGGCGGCGCCGCTCGGGGCGGTCCCACCTCTCCAGGTACGTCCGCGAAGCCGTGGCCATGCCCGAACCGGCGCTGACGACCCGGACCCCGGACCCGTGGATGGCGTCCGCGCCCCTGCTCACGGGCATGGACGAGGTCGGGGCGGGCCTGCTCGACTCCCTGGACGCGATGCAGCGCGTCGCCGCCGCCGCCGGACGCGGCCCGCTGCTCATCAACGCCTCGCCGGGCACCGGCAAGACGCACCTGCTCACCCGCCGGGTCGCCTACCTCGTACAAGAGCTGGGCGTGCCCGCCCGCCAGTGCCTGGTCCTCGCCGCGTCCGCGCCGGGCGCCGCCCGCATCCGCCGCGAACTGGGCACGCTCATCGGCCGCGAGGCCGCCTCGATCACCGTGAGCGAGTTCGACGACTTCGCCGCCGCGAGCCCGCCCGAGCTGGGCCACGTCTTCATCGACGACCTGCCGCGCATGCCGATGCGCCTGTTCCGCCAGGTCACCGAGCACCGCGGATCCGAAGCCGACATCACCGCCACCGGCGACCCCGACTCGGCCCTGTGCGCCGGCGACCCCGCCGCGTTCGCCGCGTTCAGCGATCGGTTCCCGCAGGCCCATGTCATGCGCCTCTCGCGCAACCACCGCAGCCCGGCCGCGGTCCTCGTCGCCGCCTCGCAGGTCGTCGAGCCGATCAGCCGCGTCCCCGGCCGGCTGGTCCAGCCCGAGCGCCCGGCCCTCGAAGGCTCGGGGATCGGCCGGTACTTCGCGATCGACGCCGACGACGAGAAACGCTTCGTCGAGGACCTCACCGACCGGCTCTTCGACATGGGGGTCGCGCCCGAGGAGCTCGCGGTCATCGGCCCCGACGGCATGTCCGTGGCCGAAGCCGCCGACGGCGAGTTCCGCGTGGTGTGCCTCGCCGGGGTGACCGCGGAGGACTGGCCGAACACGGCCGCGGCCCGCCGCGAGCTGTACGTGGCGCTCGGCCGCACCCGGGACCTGGCTTACGTGAGCCACACCGGTACGGGCTCGCCCCTGCTGGCCGATGTGGACCAGGGCCTGTTCAGTCCTTTCGGGATGGTCCCCCAAGACCGTTCGGGCCCTGAGCAGCCGCGACTGCTGTAGGGAGAGCCGGGCGGAGTTCCCACGCGACCAGAGGGGTATGGGCCACAATAGGCGGGTAACCGAACTCTGACGCGATGCGCACCCGCGCACTTGGAGGCCCGATGGAGCACACCGAAGAGGACACCGTTCCTCTGCACCGGCCGAATGCTTCTGGGTGGTCGCCGTTCGCGCCGCCAGGCGCGAACCATGTGCAGAGTGCGCCGCCAGGCGCGAACCATGAGCACAGCGCGCCGCCAGACGCGAACCACGAGCACAGCGCGCCAGGCGCGAACCATGAGTACAGCGCCCCACCAGAGGTGAACGAGCAGTACCGCTCGTCGCCGGAAGTGGACCAGCAGGCCGGCGTATCACCGGAAATCAACGAGCAGTACGACTCATCGCCGGAAGCGAACCGGCTGTACGGCGCACCGCCGAGTACCGACCATGAGCAGCACCAGCCCCCTTCGGAAGTGAACCGGCAGTACGACGCTTCGGCGCACGCCGACCGCCAGTCGGACGCAGGGCCCGAGGTGATCCACAGCCCGCGCCGGCGGCGACCACATGCCGAGCGCGCCGCCGCCGCCCGCGACGGCGATGCCCGCAGCCGAGGACCACTCGGATGTCGTCTTCGAAGCGCCGGCCGCGCCGTTCCAGTCCGCCGACGGTTGGCCGGATCCGGTGAGGCTCACGAACCAGACGCCGCCGACACCCGTCGGTCCGCCCGCGCAGTTGCCGGTGCCGATGTTCCCCGACCACGCCGGGGCGCTCGAACGCATCGGCGTCAACGCCGACGACTTCGCGTCCCGCCGCGTCGTGCCCCCGCGCGCGCCGGTGGCCGAGATCGGCCTTCGCGGTGCGCTCCACCGCTTCAGCTTCGGCACGATCGCCCTGCCTCCCGGCCCGCGCGAGCGCGCCCGCCAGCGGGCGGTCGAGACGGTGCGCCGCAACTTCGGCGGCCTGCGCCAGATCACCGTCGTCAACCCCAAGGGCGGCGCGGGCAAGACCGTCGCGGTCCTCATGCTCGCCATGACGTTCGGCCGCCACCGCGGCGGCTACGTGCTCGCCTGGGACAACAACGAGACCCAGGGGACCCTGGGGATGCGGGCCCAGCAGGACTTCCATGTGCGGACCGTGCGCGACCTGCTGCGGGACCTCGACCACTTCAAGGGCCCGACCGGGCGCATCGGCGACCTGTCGCAGTACGTGCGGGCCCAGGGCGGCGCCATGTTCGACGTGCTCGCCTCGGACGAATCGGCCACGGCCGGGGAGATGCTCACCTCGCGGGCCTTCGGGGACCTGCGCGAGGCCGTGTCCCGCTTCTACAAGCTCATCGTCGTCGACACCGGCAACAATGTGCGGGCGGCGAACTGGCAGGCGGCGATCGATGCCACCGACCAGCTGGTGGTGACGATGTCGGCCCGGAACGATTCGGCCGAGACGGCCGCGAGGATGCTCGACCACCTGGAGCAGACCGGCCGCAGGGACCTGGTGCGCGGGGCGGTGTCGGTGGTGTCGATGCCCGCCCACCGCAAGGACGTGGACCTGCCTGCGGTGCAGCGGCATTTCGCGGCCCGAACGAGGGCGGTGCTGCTGGCGCCGTATGAGAAGCTGCTCGACTCGGGTGAGCCGATCCGCTACGACTCGTTGAGCAAGGCGTCGTCGGGGGCCTGGCTGCGCATCGCGTCGTCGGTCGCCGAGGGCCTGTGAGCCGCGAGGAGTTCGACCAGGCCGGCGGTGGCGTCGGCCAGGCGGCGGTCGTCCTCGTCGGCGTGGCCGATGACGAGCGCGCCCTGGATGAACACGAGCGCGGTGCGGGCCAGCCGGTCGGGGTCGGCCGCGGCGTCCATCTCGCCGCGTTCGACCGCCCGTGCCAGGATCGCGGCGAGATCGCGCTCGAGCTCCGTCCAGGCCTCCTGGACGCGGCGCATGGTGGCGGGGTCGTCGGCCAGCTCGACCGCCGCGCGCACCACGAAACCGCCCTCTTTGGAGTGACGGGCGACGACGTCCAGCAGGTCGGCCACCGCCCGGGGCGCGTCGAAGCGCTCCTCGTCACCGCGGTCGAGGGCGCGGCGGGCTATCGAGCGCAGCTCGGGCTCCGTGTCCTCCCGGTAGCGGCCCAGTGCGGTGATGTAGAGCTGGTGCTTGGAGCCGAATGCGGCGTAGAGTCCGGCGCGGTTCATGCCGGTCGCCGCGACGAGGTCCGACATGGAGGTGGCGGAGAACCCGCGTTCCAGGAAGACCCGTGTCGCAGCGCGCAGAACTCTGTCCAAATCGGCGTTCTTATTTCTGCTCACGTTGTGCACCGTATCGACACCCGGTGCTACGGGTCAATAACCGCAAGGCGGGAGTTACCTCGCGAGGCGCGAGTGAACGGCTGCACTGCGCGAGCGACCAGCTTGACACCCAGCGAAGTCCACCCGCGAGAATGAGCCCAAACTGAACAGGCGTCAGGCGGGGGAAGTCCGGTGAAAGGCCGGCGCTGACCCGCAACGGTAGTCGCGGTTCGACGTTCGCAAAAGACACGGTCGAACAACATCGTCGAACAACATCCGAGCACCCTTCTCGAAGCTCGGTCCACCCGCGTGAGCCCGAATGCCCGCCGATGCCCTCCATTTTGTCAACGCCTGTCGTGGTCTACAGGCGCTTGCGGCGCCGCCGCCTGCCCGAAGACCCCACTCGCTCTAGGAAAGGTCAGGCAATGCGCCACCTGTCCGGTCGACTGCTGGCCGCCGCCGCGGTCGTGCCCATCACCGTTCTTCGCCTCCGCCGTACCGGCGCAGGCCCAAGAGCCCTTCGCGCAGCCCGCCCAGGCCGCCGCGTCCTGGCTCGTCGCCCAGTCCGACGGCACCTCATGGAACAGCCAGGACGTCTCCTCCTCGCTCGAAGCGGTCATCGCCCTCGAAGCCGCCCGGGTCGGCGGCGACCAGGTCCAGGCCACCCTCGAATGGCTCAACAGCACCGAGACGCTCACCCCGTACGTGTACCCGACCGGAGAGGGCGCCGACGAGCCCGCGCTGAACGCCGGCTCCGCCGGGAAGGTCATGTTCACCGTCGCCACCGCCGGCGGCGACCCCACGAACTTCGGCGGGATCAAACTCGCCGACCTGGTCACCGCCTCGCAGGCCGCGAACGGCACCTACGGCGACGGGACCGCCCTGTCCACCGCTTGGGCGGTGCTCGGACTCGCGCGCACCGACACCCCGGCGGGTGACGAGGCCGCGGCCGGGTTCACCGCGATCCAGTGCCCCGACGGCGGATTCAACTTCGGCGACGTGGACGGCGGCGACGACTGCGTCTCCGACCCGGACACGACCGGCCTGGCCGCTTCGGCGCTGGCGACGCTCGGCGATGCCGGGTCGGCTTCGCTGACCTCGGCGGTCGACTGGCTGGAGTCGGTGCAGGCCGAGGACGGCGGGTTCGACAACGGCTTCGGCGCGAACGCGAACTCGACGGCGATGGCCGCGCAGGCGTTCCTGGCCGCCGACCGGACCGAAGCGGCCGAGAGCGCGGTGGCCTTCCTCATCGGGCTCCAGTTCGACTGCACCGGCGAGCAGCCGGGCGCGATCAAGTACACCGACCCTGAGGGCACGGACTTCGTCGAGGTCTCGCGTCTGCTGGCGACCGCGCAGGCGATCGTGCCGGTCGCGGGCCAGAACCTGGCCGACCTGGACGCCTCGGGCATCGAGGCCGACGTGCCGGGCAACGGCTGCGAGAGCTCGGTCGCCGGAGACGAGACCGGCGCCGAGACCGAAGGCGACGGTTCGGCCGCGTGGCTGCCGTGGGCGATCGGCGCCGCACGTGGTGGTGCTGGCCGCAGCTGGGCATCGCCATCGCGCTGAAGAACCGCCGCAGTGCCGGCACCGCCGATGCCGCGGCCCCGGCCGCGAAGGACGAGCCGAAGGGCGACGAGCCCGGCGAAGGCGCGTCCGGAGAAAACCCCGACAAGCAATAATCAGGCACGTGTTCGGCAGCAAGCACAACGCAGGCAGCGCCCGCCTCTCCGGCGGGCGCTGCCTGCGCGCTGTTGTTTCCAAGGGCGCTGTCGTTTCTGGGGGCGCTGTCGTTTCCAGCGGCACTGTCGTTTCCCGGGGCGCTGTCGTACCCCTGGGGCACCCTTGTGATCGGGGGTGCCGGGAGGCGACGCACCCGACCGCGGGGGGCGGTGACCTGCTCCGCCGGGCGATCGGCTCCGGCCCGCATGTCGTACCCCACGGGCACCCTTGTGATCGGGGGCGTCCGGATCGGACACACCCGAACTCGGGGGGCGGGTCCGCTCGATCGGGCGATCGTCGCCGCGCCGAATGTCGGACCTCCGCGTCACCCTTGTATCCGGGGGCGTCGCGACACGACGCACCCGACCGCGGGGGGCGGCGGCTCGCTCCGCGCCTCGGCCTCACCGCACTGGCCGCCTCCTTCCTCTTGGCGCTCTTCTGCATCGCGTTCCCAGCGGCCCCGCCTCCGCTCAGGAGACGTGCTCCGGCGTCACGGTCGTGGTCGACTTCGGTTCGCTCGCTTCGGATCCCGCGACCGGGATGCGCCGCCGATCCGGCAGAGCGGCCTCGACGCGCTCGCGCAGGCCGGGTTCTCCGTGACCGAGGTGGCCTCGATCCGCGGCATGGTCTGCCGGATCGACGAGCTCCCCGAGAGCGACTTGCGCCGCAGCGCCTCCCGCGAAGGAGTACTGGTCGTACTGGCGCGCCGAGTCCGGCGACGCCGAATGGACCTATTCGACCGTGGGCGGCTCCGACGCCCAGCCCCGAAGCGGGCGACGTCGAAGGCTGGTCGTTCGGCGACGGCTCGGCACCGCCCGACCGCGAACCGGCCGATGCCGCCGCTGCAGCGAAGCCGCCGAACCCGTTGCAGACCGAGACGGTTCGTACACCTGGCTCTTCGCCGTGGCCGCGCTCGCCGTCATCGGCGGGCTCGTGATCTGGCGCCTGCGGCGCGAACGGCGCGCGTGACCGCGCCCCGGCGGAGCCACGAGGTCTCCACAGAAGACATCGCGTCCCGGACGGTCGACGTTCCGGAGCACCGCCCACCCGGTGGCCTGGTGGGGCTGGGCCCTGCTGCTCGCCACCGCCGCCGGGCGCACCGCGAACCCCTGGCTGCTGCTGCTCATCGCCGCCGTCGCCGGACTCGTCGTCACCTGGTGCCGCGGCGACGAACCCTGGTCGGGCGCCTACCGGGTCTTCCTGTTCATCGGCCTCAGCGCGATCGCGGTCCGCATGGTCTTCTACATCGTCTTCGGCGGGTCCGACGGCCCCACCGTCCTCTTCACGCTCCCTTCCGCGACCCTCCCCGAGTGGGCCGCGGGCTTCCGGATCGGCGGCGACGTCACCGCCGAAGGCGCGCTCGCCGCCGCCTACGACGGGCTGCGCCTCGCCACGCTCCTCGTCTGCGTCGGCGCCGCGAACGCGCTCGCGAGCCCGCGGCGGCTGCTGCGTTCGGTCCCGGCGGCGCTGTACGAGGTGAGCGTCGCGGTCGTCGTCGCCCTGTCCGTCGCGCCGCAACTGGTCGAGAGCGTCGGACGGGTGCGCCGCGCGAGGGCCTTGCGCGGCAACACGAGCCGCAGCCCCGCGAACCTCATGCGCACGGTCGTCGCCCCGGTGCTGCACGACTCGCTCGACCGCTCGCTCGCGCTCGCCGCCGCGATGGCCTCGCGCGGGTACGGCCGCGCCGCGGACATCCCCGTCGCCGACCCGCCGCGCCACCAGCGCCTCACTCCTCATCGGCCTCATCGGGCTCTGCGCCGGGCGCGTACGCGCTCCTCGGCACCGCGATGCCCGCGCCGCTCACCTGGACCGCTGTCGCGTGCAGCGCCGCGGTAGCGGTCTTCGGGATCGCCCTCGCCTCCAGGCGGGTCCCGCACACCCGCTACCGGCCGGACCGCTTCGGCGCGCGCGACTGGGCGGTGGTCGCCTCCGGCGCAGCCGCCGTCGCCGGAACCGTCCTCAGCGCCCTGTCTCGAACCGGCGGCGCTGTGGCCGGCGACGAACCCGCTCGTCCGTGCCGGACCTGCCGATGTGGGCCGCGGGCGGCGTCCTCCTCGCCACCGCGCCCGCCCTGCTCGTGCCGTCCTCAAGAGGAGGAACACCATGAACCCCGGCGGCATCGCCTTCGCGCACGTCGAGCTTCGCCTATGCGTCGACGCCGGTGCTCGACGACATCACGTTCGAGCTCCCCGAAGGCGAGTTCTGCCTGCTCGTGGGACCCACGGGAGCGGGCAAGTCGACGCTGCTCAAAGTCGATCAACGGGCTCGTGCCCGCACTTCACCGGCGGCACGATGCGCGGGCGCATCACCGTCGCCGGGCGCGACGTCCGCGGCTCGCACCCCCGCCGACCTGGCCGACCTCGTCGGCTACGTCGGCCAGGACCCGTTGGCGGGTTTCGTGACCGACGAGGTGGAGCGCGAACTCGCCTACACCGCCGAGCAGCTCGGCGTCGATCCCGCGGCGATGCGCAAGCGCGTCACCGAGATCGTGGACCTCCTCGGCCTCGCGGACGTGCGCGACCGCGACCTCGCCGCGCTCTCCTCCGGCCAGCGCCAGCGGGTCGCGATCGGCGCGGCCCTCGTCGCCGGGCCCGCCGCGCTCGTGCTCGACGAGCCGACTTCCGCGCTCGACCCGACTGCCGCCGACGAAGTGCTCTCGACGCTGCACCGTCTCGTGCACGACCTCGGCGTCACGGTGCTCCTCGCGGAGCACCGGCTCGAACGCGTCGCCCAGTACGCCGACTCGGCGCTGCTCCTCGACGGCGGCAAGGTGACCGCCGGTCCGGTCGGCGAGGTGCTGGCCGCGTCGCCGATCGCGCCTCCCGTGGTGGAGCTCGGCCGTGTCGCCGGGTGGCCCGGTCCGCCGGCGACGATCCGCGAGGCCCGCCGTCACGCGGCAGGGCTGCGGGAGGACTCTGGCGGGGCTGCTGCCGCGCCGTCGATCACGGTCCGGCTTCAGGTCGCCGCAAGAGCGCGCCGCCCGAGTCCCCTGCCGGGCCGCCGCTGCTCGACGCGCGCGGTGTCACGGTCGACTATCCGGGCGGGGTGCGGGCGGTGAACGGGGTCGACCTGGTCGCGAGCCGGTGCGAGCGCATCGCGCTCATGGGCCGCAACGGATCGGGGAAGTCGAGCCTGCTGTGGGCGTTGCAGGGCACGGGGAAGCGTTCGGGCGGGCGCGTCGCGATCGGCGGCACCGATCCCGCCGCCCGCAGGCCCGCCGAGCGCCGGACGCTCGCCGGGCTGGTTCCGGCCGAGCCGGGCGACCTGCTGTACGCCGAGACGGTCGGGGCCGAGTGCGCGGGCGCCGACGACGACGGGCGCGCGCCCGGCGGGACCTGCGCGAAGATCCTCGCCGATCTCGTGGAGGGGATCGACGAGTCGGCGCATCCGAGGGACCTCTCCGAGGGACAACGGCTGGCGTTGGCGTTGGCGGTGACGCTCACGGCCGCACCGCCGCTGCTGCTGCTCGACGAGCCGACGCGAGGCCTGGACTATCCGGCGAAGGCGGCGCTCGCGGCGCGGCTCGGGAAGTTCGCCGAGGCCGGGCATTGCGTGATCGTCTCGACCCATGACGTGGAGTTCTGTGCGGAGTTCGCGAGCCGGGTCGTGATCCTCTCCGACGGTGAGGTGGTCGCGGACGGTCCGGCGCGGCAGATCGTCGCGGCGTCGCCGATGTTCTCTCCGCAGGTGGCGAAGGTGCTGCCGGGCTGGTTGACCGTGGGTGAAGTGGCGGACGCCTTGCGGGCGAACGGTATCGGCGATGACGCGGAGGACTGAGCCGATGCGCCTCGCGGTCCCGCGGCCGGCGGTGCGCTGGAAGGGCGCGGCGTCGCTCGTGCTGGCGGCGGCGTTCGGCCTGGTCGCGATGTCGTGGCCGCTGCTGACGGCCCCGGGCGGGGCGCTCACCGAGACCACCTCGGGCCCTTGGCTGTTCGCGCTCCTGCTGCCGCTGGTGACGGCGGTGGCGCTGCTGCAGTTGACGGACGGCGGGCTGGACGCGCGGGCCGTCGCGATGCTGGGGGTGCTGTCGGCGGTGGTGGCGGCGGTGCGTCCGTTCGGCGCGGGCGCGGCCGGGGTGGAGACGGTGTTCTTCCTGCTCATCTTGGGGGGCAGGGTGTTCGGGCCGGGGTTCGGATTCATTCTGGGCTGCACCGGGCTGTTCGCGTCGGCGCTGTTGACGGGCGGGGTGGGTCCGTGGCTGCCGTATCAGATGCTCGCGGCGGCGTTCGTGAGTCTGGGTGCGGGTCTGCTGCCGGGCACGCCGGACACGCGGGCGGGCCGCGCGACCGAACTGGCGGTCCTCGCGGTCTACGCCGCGTTCTCGTCGCTGCTCTATGGCCTGCTGGCGAACATGTCGTTCTGGCCGTTCACGATCACGCAGGGGAACCTCGCGTACGTGCCGGGCGGCGGCTTCGAGGAGAACATCTCGCGCCTGCTCGCCTACTCCCTAGCCACCTCGCTGGGCTGGGACATCGGGCGGGCGATCACCACGGTCGTCCTGGTCCTGCTGACAGGCCCGCTCCTCCTGCGCGTCATGCGTAGGGCCGCGAGGAAGGCCAACTGGGTCTGAAACCGGCCGCCCGTCTGAAGGACGACCGATCTGCACGGTCGCCTTGCTCTCGTTAGGGTCGCACTCTGGACCGCGGCCGGGACTTGAGTTCCTGTGGCTGCGATGGTGGCGGGCCGGTGCGGCTGACGGTTAGAGCGGTCAGCGACGGTGAGGGCGGTGGCGGAGTTCGGGTTCGTTGCCGTCCATGGGTCGCACTCGGGACCGCGGCCGGGACTTGAGTTGCTGTCGCTGGCGTGACACCTGCCCGGAGTAGGCGGCGGTGGCCAGCTGGAGCGGTTGTCGCGTGCATGGCGATGGTGGCTCGGATGCGGCTGGTGGACTCGAAGGTCCGCTGACGCAGTGGCTTTCGCTGCGCTGGTTCGGGGGCATGGTCGCATCCTTCATGGTCGTGTCACCTCCTTTCGCGTGTTGCCGTGACCGATCGTGTCGGTCGTGCCGATGCTCCTCGTTCGGCGCGGAACCCTTCGTCCGGCCATGCCGTTCCTGCCATGGAGGGTGCTGTTGTCCTCCGCGCCAACCGGACCGGTGTGGCCGCCCGGGTGGTCATCGCACCTCCCGATGCCCACCCCTTGCCTGGGCCCGTCTGGAGGCAAGGCCTCCGGCGCGCATGGTGGCACCCGGACGGGGGCGGTGCTCACCATGGACGCGGTGCCGGTGCCGCCGGGCCGGGTCCTGTAATGCCCTGGCCGGGTAGTGCCGGTCGCGCTGGTGATCGTGCTCAGGTCGCGTGTGCCTCACTGCAAAGCACTGCCTTCTGGTTGGGGTGATCCCAACAAGGAAACCGTCCACCCAATCACGGCCCATCGGGGGCGCGGACAGCTGCGGGCGAAAGCACCGGGATGAGATCGGGAACCCCCGGCGGGGGCTGAGCGCCTCGAAACGAGTCGGTTTGTCGATTCGGCCAGAGGCTTGTCGTAGTCTGCTTGCACCTACTCGACACCTGTACGAGTTTCCTGTCCCTGTACGTGCCTCAATTGTCTCCGATACAGCCCTGGCCGTCATCACCCACACGATGCAAAACCATTCACATTCCTCACCACGGTGCACCCTGATCGACCGCGCCCCAACCAAACCCGACTCGAACTCCGCCACCCGACCCGACCCCACCGACCCACCCCTTCGTCGCCGACCGCTCGAACCCCGACCCAGAACCGCCCTCACCGAGGACACGGCGGCACACCACCGCCTCCCCTTGAGCGCGGCAGGCGCGGCGCAAGTCTGAGCCGGCCCCGAATCAGCCAGTGAGCTCGGCTGCGAGCCTTTCGAATTCGGCGGCGATGTCGGCGTCGGCCTGGGTGTAGGTCTCGGCGCATCGGCGCAGGCCGTCCGCGCGGCGGCCGATCGACGTGCCGAGGAGGCCGGTGAGGTTCGACAGCTCCGCGCAGCCCTCGGCGTAGGCTTCGGCGAAGAACAGCCCGGGCAGGCCCCAGGTCATCTCGGCCGCGCCCGCTTCGGCTGCGGTGGAGGCGATCGCCTCGGCGTTCGGCGCCAGGTCGTCGATGGCCCCGGCCGCCGCTTCCAGTTCGCCCGGGTCGACCTGCCAGCGGGCGGCGTCGCCGACCATGGCGGTCATCGACGGCGCCTCGCCGCTCAGCGTATCTGTGGCGTGCCCGTAGAGGTCGGCGGCGGCGCCCTTCGCGGAGTCGACCACGGTGTCCGCGGCGACGGTGAGGAGTTCCTTCCACAGCCGGTACTCCCCGGCGGCGCGGTCGACGACCGGGTTCGCGCGGAGGAACCCCAACAGCTTCATGAAGATCTGCTGCGCGAACTGGAACTTCCTGGTGGCCTTGAGGAGCATCCGGGACGCGGAGACCATGGCGTCCATGAGGAACGCGACGACCGAGGCGCCGGCGGTGGCGACGCTCGCCGCCAAGGCTACGACGCCCGCGCGTGACCGCCCAGGTGACGAGTTCGGTCAGGATCGCTTTGATGACCTCGTAGATGGTCTCGGCGAGCATGCGCGCCCAGTCGAGGAGCGCGGCGACGTCCTTGGCGCGCTCGCCCATCGAGGCTGCGGTGGCGGCGAGCCCGCCGATGGCGTTCCCGGCCGCGGCGGCGGCCTCACCGTCCCATGCGGTCACGTTGGCGTCGGCGGCGTTCGCGATCTCGCCGTCGAGCGCCCCGAGCGCGGCTTCGACCTGAGCGAGCACGTCGATCTGCCGCTGCATCTCCGTGGCGTCGCCGGAGACCATCATGAGCAGCTCGTCGAAGGGCTGCACGAGGTCGAGGACGACGGTGAGGCCGGCGCCGACGAGGGTGCCGATCGGGTCGGTGAGGACGCCCATGACGTCTTCGCCGAGTCCCTTGATCTCGCCCGCGATGGTGAACCCGGTGCTCAGGGCGCTCTCACTGCCGGCTTGTTTGACCGCGTCGGCGACGGCGGTGTAGCGGCTGACGAACGGTACATCAGTCCACTGTGTTCCTGATTCCTGGTCTTCGACTTCGGCGTACTCGGTGATGTCGGAGCCGTGAAAGTCGGTGTCGCTCAAAGCAGGTCCCATCGGCTGAGTGAGGAGTCACATGGTCACTCGAACCATAGGGAGCGCAATGAGATTCATAGGGGAACGACACGATTCGACTGGCGTGTCTTCGTATGGGACTAAACGCTTTCGCACATGACGGCGTGTCGCCGGATCTGCGCCGTGTGTCAACCTCGGAACTGCAATGCACGTGACCCAAGTGCAAACTGAATATGGCCGGTGGGCCGCCTCTCCAACGCCAATCAGGTTGGCGGACCCCCCCGACCCCCTCCCCGCCGAAGGCTGGGTGGCGCCGCAGGACGCGTGGTTCCCTGGCGACGATCGCCACCCGGACAATGACACCGGCGACCACCGGTTCTCCAAACTCCGTGAAGACGCCTTCGACCGCTTCATCGCCAACTCAGCCGCCTCCGAGCCGTGCACTTCCAACCCGAACGCCCCTACCTCAGCGAACGAACCGCCTGGGCTCGGCCGTCCGCTCCGCCGGTTGGGGGGGTTGGTCCGGGCCGGTCGGCGGGTCGGATTCCGGAACGCGGCGGATGGTTCGGGCTGTGGCGTCACCGCAGAGTTGGCCGATGACACAAACGCAACCGCCGCATGAAAAAGCGGCTCCGCAAGAGCACGCTCCGCCGCCCCGCGTCTCGGGCGATTCCGACACGCTCTCGCTGACCGGCCCTTCCATGGGGCGCCTCGTCGGCGTCGACCTCGCACGCGCGCTCGCGGTGTTCGGCATGTACATCGTGCACATCGGCCCAGCCCTTTCCCAGACCGACGGCGTCGCGAGCTGGGTCCGGTACATGGCCGACGGCAAGTCCTCGGCCCTGTTCGCCACCCTCGCCGGGTTCTCGCTGATGCTGATGGCCGGACGCCGGGAGCCGAAGACCGGCTTGGCCGGACGGCAGGCGACCGCCCGGATCGCGATTCGCGCCGTGGTGCTGCTGGCACTGGGCACCGGCCTGGCGATGGCCTATGGTGACGTCATCATCATCGCCTTCTACGGCGTCTACTTCCTCCTCTGCATGCCGCTGCTGCGGCTGAGCGGCCGCGCACTCGCGATCACCGCGGCCGGTCTCGCACTGGTCCTCCCGCAGCTGTCGTTCCTCCTGAACTCGGTGCTGAGTCAGTCCGTCGTGCAGAGCATCGAGACCTACGACCCGCTCGAGCGGCTCAGCGGCGTGGGCGTGATCGACCTGCTGCTCACCGGCTTCTATCCGACGATCCCCTGGATGGCGTTCGTGGTCGCCGGGATGGCGCTCGCGCGCTTCAACCTGTCAGCGCCCGCCGTCCAATGGCGTCTGGCCGCGTTCGGCGCCGCCGTCACCGCGGCCGCGTTCGGCTCATCGCTGCTGCTAGCGGGCAAGGGCGCGCTGCGGAGCATGGCAGAGGCCGGCGGGTCGTCCAGCGGTTCATCGTTCAGCGGCTCGGAGGGCGCCCTCAAAGACAGCGGGTCATTCGTTCCGCAGCGGTCGCTCTCCGAGCTGCTCGCCGCGGGCCCGCACAGCGGCACCACGTTCGACATCGTCGGCTGCGTCGGCATCGCGATCCTCGTGATCGTCGGCGCGACAGCGCTGATGGACCGCCTCCCGCGCGTGCGCAAGCTGGCGACGCCGATCGTCGCCGTGGGCACGATGTCCCTGACCGCCTATGTCGGCCACTTCGTCGTGCAGTCCGCGACGAGCAGGGTGACCGGCGAAAGCAGCCCGACGTCCTGGATTCCCGTGCTCACCTTCATCGTCGGAGCGATCGTGTTCGCCGGTCTCTGGTCGCGCTTCTTCCGTCGCGGGCCACTGGAATACCTGCTCAACCTCACCACCAAGCCGGCGAATCTCGTCCGTTGAGGGTTCATCGGGATACATCTTGACATCCAGATACCGATATGTATCCTAACTCCGTGAATCTGGAAACCGGTCAGGTGCCGGCGGTCAGGCCGACGCGCAAGGAGACCCAAGAAGCGACGCGCAAACGCCTTGTCGCGTCGGCGATCGAGCTCTTCGCACAGATGGGCGTAGCCGCGACCTCCCTGAATGCCGTCGCCGAGCACGCCGGATTCAGCAGAGGAGCCGTGCACGGCAATTACTCCGGCAAGGACGACCTCGCTGCGGCCGTCGCCGAATCGGTGGCGGGGGCACTCGCGACGAGGCTAAGGGAGATCCTCGCGGCTCACGCGCCCAGCGGGGAGCGGCTTGCGGGGTACATCCGCGCCTTTCTGGAGTTCTGCTCGGAGCAGCCGAACGCCGCCGGTGCGCTGATCGCGGTCGTCGAGCATCTGGGGCGAGGGGATCCGCGGTACTACAGCGATCGTGCGGCGGCCTCGCTCGACGACCTGGTCGAGCTCTTCAAGGACGGTCGGCGACGCGGCGAGATGCGCGAATTCGACGCGCGGACGATGGCGTTCGCGGTGCGTACGGTGCTCGACGGCGCGGCCATCAGGTTGCGCGCGAACCAGATCGACGCCGACGAGCTCTCGACCGAGATCGAGGCGCTGTTCACGGCCGCCACTCGCAGCGAGGTGACTTCGACATGAGTCGCACGTTTCGCATAACGTCCGCGGCCGGTTCGAGAACCTCACTGCCGCACAACGAGAGCATCTGCGGCAGCAGGATGCGCACGACATGTTCGCGGCACGGTTCACTCCGGAGGGTCAGTTCTTGTACGCGCCGGAGCTGGTCGGATACCAGTTCCGCTATCCGCTGAGCATCGAAGAGGACAGCCCGGAAGACGCCGATCTTGTCGCCCGCCTGGAGGCCGAGGAACAGGCCGAAACGGGCATCCGTGAATGTGGCATGCAGGGCCGGGTCGTCGACATCAGCCTCGTATGCGTCGAGGACATGAAGGTCCGCGGAGGAAGACGACGTTGAACTCGGGAGCGCCCTTCAGCGTTTGAGTGGTGCTTGGCGCCGGCCGCGTTCCTCTCCCGATGGGAGGGCGCTCAATCGAGGGTCGCCACCAGGCCGCGGAGGCCGGCGGCGATCTCCTTCGGGCCCGGGGCGCTGTCGGGGTAGGACATCCACTGCATCACGACCCCGCTGACGAGGGCCATCTGGACCGCGCCGACCGTGCGGACCGTGTCGGCGTCGATGGTCTCCTCGATCTCGCCGGTGGCGAGCGCGGCCATCGCCGCGAACGCGCCGGGCTGGCCGTGTGCGTAGGCGGCGGCGAGTTCGGGTGAGCGATGGGCCTGCATGAAGAGCTCGAAGCTGGCCATCCACATCGTCCGGTTCTCCTTGATGTGATCGATGAGCAGGTTCCACACCGCTTCGAAACGCTTGGGGCCCTTCGGTTCATCGAGTTTGGCGAGCTGGGTTTGGAGCCCGGCGTCCCAGTCTTCGAGGGAGGAGAACAGCGCCTGCTGCAGGAGCGCTTCCCTGGAGCCGTAGTGGTAGCCGATCGCGGCCATGCTCACGCCGGCGGCGGTGGCGATGTCGCGCACCGTCGTGCGGTCGTAGCCCTTCTCCAGCAGGCACTTCTTGGCGCCTTCGAGCAGCGCGTCGCGGTTTCCCATGCGCCCGAGCATAACAGTGACCTGGGCGTTTGCCTAGCGCAAGTGCCTTGCGCAAAATTCTGAGGCGATCGCCTTGCGCATTTGCCCAAATTCTTGTTACGGTTCTGCCCAGACGCGGACGAGCCCCGTTCCGCACCAATCGAAAGCGAGCACCCCAATGGCTTTCCCCAAGACCACCAAGCGCTTCGGCGTTTCAATAGCCGCGAGCCTTGCGGCGGCCGGGCTGGCCGCCGCCTCGATCGCGTACGGCACGACCGCCGCGGACGCCGCCACCGAGCGTCGGGCGGACACCCTCGTCGACACCGATCTCGGTGCGCTGCAGGGCGCCACCGACGGCGCCGTGCGCTCCTGGCTCGGCGTCCCCTACGCCGCCCCGCCCGTGGACGACCTCCGCTGGGAGTCGCCGCAACCGGCCGCGTCCTGGGAGGGGGTGCGCGAGGCGACCGAGTTCGGGAACGTCTGCGCCCAGCCCGAGGCCCCGATGCCCGGCATCCCCAGCACCGACGAGGACTGCCTCTACCTCAACGTCTACGCCCCCGAACACGCCCGCCGCGACCTGCCCGTCATGGTCTGGTTCCACGGCGGCGGCAACACCTACGGCGCGGCGGAGCAGTACGACCCCTCCCGCCTGGTGACCGACGGCGAACACGGTGGTCGTCACCGTCAACTACCGGCAG
This sequence comes from uncultured Actinomycetota bacterium, assembly GCA_963740955.1. Taxonomy (GTDB): domain Bacteria; phylum Actinomycetota; class Actinomycetes; order Mycobacteriales; family Micromonosporaceae; genus Glycomyces. Next base: position 340,656 of record CAVUGC010000015.1, on the reverse strand, counting down.
GGCCTGCTCGCGAACTTCGCCCACCCCGCGCTCGACGACGGCGGCGAGACCACCTCGGGGAACTACGGCCTCGAAGACCAGCAGGCCGCGATGCGCTGGGTCCGGGAGAACGCCAGGGCCTTCGGCGGCGACGGCGACAACCTGACGATCTTCGGCGAGTCCGGCGGCGGCTTCGACGTGTGCGCCCACCTCACCTCGCCGACCTCGGAGGGCCTGTTCGACAAGGCGATCATGCAGAGCGCGCCGTGCGCGACCCCCTGGGCGCGGACCCGCGAGGAAGCGCAAGCCGGCGACATCGCCCTCGCCGAGAGCGAGGCCTTCGGCTGCACCGACCCGGCCGTCGTCGAAGCGTGCCTGCGCGCCCTCGATCCCGAGCGGTTGAACGCGGCCGCCGCGGCGGCGTACGAGTTCCAGCCGGTCGACGGCGGCCCGGTCATGCCCGTCGCCACCGCCGAGGCGATCGAGGCCGGGGCCGTCAACGACGTGCCGGTGCTCGTCGGTATCAACCGCGACGAGGAGCAGCTCATGACCGGAGGCATCGAAGTGCTCACCGGGCATGCGATGACCGACGAGGAGTATCTCCCGGCCCTGGTCGAGCAGTTCGGAGCCGACGCCGAGGCGATCGCCGCCGAATATCCCTTGAGCGACTTCGCGAACCCGGCCAAGGCCCTCGCGGCCGTGCAGACCGATACCGGCTGGGCCGCGCCCCTCTCCTCAACAGTGGCGGCCCTGTCCGATCAGGTGCCGACGTACGCCTACGAGCTGTCGGTCTCCGGCACGCCCTACTTCGAGGCGTTCGAGGCCCCGTCATGGGAGATGGACGCCTTCCACATGGTCGACGTCGCGTTCCTGTTCGACACCACGATCTTCGAGGACCGCAGCGCCGCAGTCGAACCGCTCGCCGACCTGATGGTCGCCAACTGGACCGCGTTCGCCCGCACCGGCGACCCCGACGGGCACGGCCGCTGGGGCGAGGCCGAAGGCGACTGCGTCAGGCAGCTCACCCCCGAAGGTGCCCGGACGATCGACTTCGCCGACGAGCACCACCTGGAGTTCTGGGAGGACCTGCACGCGTAGGCAGTACCCGCGGCCCGAGGCATCCGCCTCGGGCCGCGTCGCTCCTTACGCGTTGCGGGCCAGGCGGAACCCGATGTCCTCGATCCGGAGGGTCGGCATGGTGCGGCGGCGCACCCCGGCCCGGCAGGACCAGTGCTCGTCGAACCAGCCGCCGCCCTTGATGACCCGGTAGTCCTTGTAGACGTCGGCGTCGTACACGTCCCAGCACCATTCCCAGACGTTGCCGATCATGTCGTACAGGCCCCACGCGTTCGGCGCCTTCTCCCCGCCCCGGTGCACGCGCTCGCCGGAGTTGCCGCGGTGCCAGGCGATCTCGTCGAGTTCGCCGTAGCGGGGGCCGGTGGTGCCGGCCCGGCAGGCGTACTCCCATTCGGCCTCGGTGGGGAGCCGGTAGCCGTCGGCGGTGCGGTCCCAGACGACCGGTTCGCCCTCGGTGAGTGCGTAGGCGGGCCGCAGGTTCGCCAGCTCGGACACCCGGTTGCAGTACTCGACGGCCTCGAACCAGGACGTGTGCGTCGCGGGCAGCACGTCGTCGAAGCCGTCTTCGGCGAGGACGCCGAACCCGTAGGCCTCACCTACCGCTTGGCGCGTGACCTGCAAGGGCGACAGCAGGAACGGCTCGACCTCCACCGTCCAACTCCGCTCGGTGCGCCGGTCGTGGATCGTCGCGGTGCCGGCCTCGATCCTCTGCATCGACGAATCCTAGGCCGCCACCGCCCCACGACGTCTCCACGGTGACCCACGCCACGTCTCGGGTTTTGCTGTCACGTTCACCGTGCGCCGCGGTTCAACCGGAAGTAAGCATCCCCGCGAATCGAACCGGAGAGTCCCATGACCATCGCCCACATCATCGTCACCATCGTCGCCGCGCTCTGGGTGGGCTTCTCGGCCTACTCGATCTTCGCCAAGGCCGCGTTCGTGGTCGAACCCTTGCAGAGCTACGGCGTGCCGCAGGCGTGGTGGTTCTGGCTCGGCCTGGCCAAGGCCGCCGGCGCGCTCGGCCTCCTCGTGGGCCTGTTCCTCCCCTTCATCGGCGTCGCCGCCGCGATCGGCATCATCCTCTACTTCCTCGGCGCGGTGGTCACCGTGCTGCGGGCCCGCTCGTACAAGACCGTGGTCTACCCGGTGATGTACCTGGTCCCCGCCGCAGCCGCGCTCATCCTCAGGGCCCTGGCCTGAAGCCGCCCGGGAGGGCCCGCGCCGAGCGCGGGCCCTCTTTCGCGTGGGTCTACTTCTGCCACTGCTCGGCGAAGGAGACGCCCACCTTCGGGTTGCCGATCAGCGCGAGCGGCGTGAAGAACCCGATCTGGCCGAGCACCCCGATCAGTACGACGATCTCCTTGTCGCTGAGGTGCTCCCGCGCCTTCTCGACCAGCTCGTCGGTGACGCGCTCGCCGGTCGGGTTCGGCGTGTGCACGGCCTCGGCCAGGGCGAGCGCGGCCCGCTCGGCGTCGGTGAAGTACGGCGAGGTGCGCCAGGTGGCGACGGCCCCGAGCCGCTCGGGCGTGTCCTCGGCCTCGCTCAGCTGGCGGGCGGTGAAGTAGGAGCTCCCGAGGAGCTGGCCGACGCGCAGCAGGACGATCGCGACGAGGTTGCCCGGCAGCACGCCTTCGGCGTTCACCTTGTTGACGGCGGCGGCGATCTCATTCACGACCGGGAGGTGCTGGGCCGGGTTCTCGATGCGGGGGTAGGTGCTCATGGTGGTGTTCCTTTCGGGTTGGCCTGGTACACCACAATGACGAGAGCGCCGCCGATAGTGTGACCGCCCGAGACCACGAACGAGATGAGTCCCCGGTCACATGTCGGCGAGTTCGCGGACGACCTCGGCGAACCCGCGCGCGAGCGGCGTCTCCCTGTCCGCGCGCCAAGCGAGCGCCACCCGCAGCGGCTCGGCGTCGGTGAGCGGCACCCACACCAGGTCGGGTCGGGCGTAATAGGCGGCCATGCTCTGCGGCGCGAAGCAGATCGCCACGCCCTCGGCGACCTGCTCGAGCATCTCCTCGACATTGTCGTTCTCCGACCCCCACAGCGGTTCGGCCCCGTCCGGGCGGGGATTGACCGCCCACCAGTCGACCCACGCGCGCGGCGCCCGCCTCGTCCACATGAGCGGTTCACCGTTGGTCTCGACCACGCTGACACCGTCCCTACCGGCGAGCCGGTGCCCCACCGGGAGCCCCACCACGCGCGCCTCCGTGTGGACCACGACGCTCCGGCAGCCGGTGAGATCCGCTGGGAGCCAGACGAACGCGACATCCACCCGGCCCTCCCGCAGCGCGGCGGCCTCACCGCCCCAGTCGAACCGCTTGGGCACCACCCGCACACCCGGATGGCGCCGCGCGAACTCGGCGCGGGCCCGCGTCGTCAACTCCCCGGCCCCGCTCGCCTCGAACCCCACCCGCAGCACGTCACCTACCCGGTGCCGAAGCGCCACGGCCGCAACTCGATCGGCCGCCGCCACCGCCTCGGCCGCCGCCTGCAGGACCTCCCGCCCGGCCTCGGTCGGCTCCACCCCGGCCGGCGTCCGGTCGAACACCCGCACCCCGATCTCGGCCTCGAACCGCTTGAGCGCGTAGGAAAGCGCCGGCTGGCTCACGTACAGCGCCTTCGCCGCCCGACCCAGGTTCCCGTGCTCGGCCATCGCCGTCACATACCGCAGCTGCCGCAACTCCACCCAGCGATCATAAACGGCGTTTATGGCCCGTTTCGATCCCGGTATTGGACGCCCCCGGCCGCCCCGAGGGATAAAAGAACCGACACCACCGAAAGGAAACCCATGAGCGCCAACCCCACCCGCACCGCCGAAGGCCGCGTCTGGCTCATCACCGGCACCTCCTCCGGTTTCGGCCGCGCCGTCGCCGAAGCCGCCCTCGCGGCCGGCGACACCGTGATCGCCACGGCTCGCAAGCCCGAGACCCTCGACGACCTCGCCACCGCCCACCCCGGCCGGGCGATCCCGGTCGCCCTCGACGTCACCGACCCCGCCCAGATCAAAGCGGTCGTGGCCGAGGCCGTGCTCTGGTACGGCCGCATCGACGTGCTGGTCAACAACGCCGGACGCGGACACATCGGCGCGGTCGAGGAGACCACCGACGCCGACCTCCGCTCCCTCATGGACCTGCACTTCTTCGGGCCCGCCGACCTCATCCGGGCCGTGCTGCCGCACATGCGCGCCCGAGAGAGCGGCGCGATCGTGCAGTTCAGCAGCATGGGCGGGCGCATGTCGTTCCCCGGAGTGGGCGCCTACTCGGCCACCAAGCACGCGCTGGAGGGCTTGAGCGAAGCGCTCGTCGCAGAGGCCCGGCCGCACGGGATCGACGTGCTCGTGGTCGAACCGGGCGCGTTCCGGACCGGCCTGACCGGCGGCTCCCAGTCGACCTCGGCGCCGATCGAAGCGTACGACGCGACGGTGGGGCCCTTCAGAACCGCGTTCCCGGACTCGAACGGCAAGGAGCCGGGCAACCCGGCGAAAGCCGCCGCGGCGATCCTCGAAGCCCTCGCGGCAGAGCAGGTCCCGCTGCGGCTGGTGCTGGGCAACGACGCGGCCGACGCGATCGGCGCCGAGCTCAAGTCCCAGACCGAGGAGCTTGCGGCGTGGGAGCACGTCTCCCGCGGCACCGACTTCGACGCTTAGCGATCAGGGTCCGGCCGCAATGCCGATAACGGTCGGACCCTGAGCAGCCAGCGCCAGCGCGGCAGTTCCGCGACGGTGCTGGCCGCCGCCAGGACGCTCAGGGCGGCCGCGGCCCACCAGGGCCAGTCGATCCATGCGGCGACCAGGCCGCCGGCCATGGTGGCGGCGAGGATCGCGATGGTCACCCAGCCGGGGACCGCGATGGTGACGTGCGGTTTGTCGCCGGGGGTGCTGTAGACGGTCGGGATCGCGATGGCGGCGAGCACGACGGCGATCGCCAGGGGCAGCGAGATGTCGGCGACGGCGGTGCCGATGGCGGCCCACGCGCCGAGCTCGGTGAGGAATCGCAGGACGGCCGCTTTCCGCCTGGTCGGCGAGGCCGCGCCGAGTTCATGCACTGTCACGCGGTAATCCTGGCACCTGTTCGGACGCAACGCCACTGCCGCATTCCACAACGTATTCGTCCATTGCGGGCAACCCCGGCATCGCGGGAGCCGTATTCAGATCGTCAACGGCGTCAGCCGATCACCCGATTCTGGAGGTTCCATGCGAAAACGTGCCATCCTCGCCGCCGCCGCTGCCGCGGCGGGGGCGCTCACCGCAGGCGGCGTCGCCGCCGCCGAGACACCCGATCCGGACCTGCCGCCCGCGGCGCCGTCCTCCGAGGAATCCGAGATCGTACTGCCGACCGGCGAGACCGTCGCGATCGCGCCCGACGGGACGCTCGATCTGGGCGAGGGCGAAGCCTTCAGCGTCACGAGGACCGCCGAGGGCGACCGTCTCGTGGTGCCGCTGGACGCGGTCGACGAGGTCGCCGCGGGCGAGTACGACGCCGCGGCGTTCAATGTCGACTCCCCCGGCGCCGCAGCCGTAGCCGAAACCGAGACCAAGGCTGAAGTGCCGACGAACGTGAAGCTGCACGGCGAGTGGCTCGACGGGTCCGCACCGGACTCGATCGTGCTCTCCTGGGTCAGGCTCGACTCCGGGGTCGGCGACGGACCCGGCTTCTACGAGGGCGCGACGGCGGAGCTGGCGCTCGAGCCGGGTCGCTACCACTTGGTCTCCATGCTGCACAAGGCCGACGGCGAGGGCGAGATCGAGACGATCGCCTCGATCCAGGAGATCCATGTCGGCGAGAACCCGGTCGAGGCGCTGGTGGACGGGTCCAAGGCCGAGCCGTTCGGCTTCGATCTCGACCGCGAGACCGAGGCGCACGGGCTCATGATGGACCTCTTCAGCTACGCGCAGGACCACGAGGAGGGCGACAGTGCGTGGGTCGGCCTGTGGGAGTTCCCTGGCGGCGATCTCTACGCGGTCCCGACCGGCACACTCACCGACGGCCACGACGTCGGCTATGTGCTGCGCGAAGGGCTCTCGAGCCCTGAAGGGAGCGCTGAGGAATACAGCTACAGCCTGTTCCGGGAGGAGACCGCGGGTCTGGTGGGCGATCTGAGTCCCGCGGTCCACGACGAGGACCTGGCCCGGATCGACGCCGACTTCCAGGCCCTCGGCACCAAGGGCGTGTTCAACCGGCAGGACCTGAGCGACCACACCGATTGGAAGGCCTGGGCGTATTCGCCGACCGGGCCGGTGGCGCTGCCCTCGACCCGCACCGAGTTCTACACCGCGGACGAGGATCTGACCTGGACGCATCGGGCGTTCTTCCCCTACGAGGGCGGGATGGAGTCCCCGTGGGACCTGGTGCACCACTACAGCGGCGTCCTCGAACCCGGTTCGGTGCAGGAGATGACGTGGAACAACGCTCCGCTGAGCGTGGGCGTGGACGACATCGCCAACACCTGGCCGCCGGCGACGTTCGTCCGGTGGGACGAGATGGAGGCGTTCTACGCCGCGCCGTGGATGTTCACCACCGCCGCCGGAGGTGAGGGCCTCCAAAGCGAATACCTTCCCGGCAAGATCACGCTGTCGCAGCACGGTGAGGTGCTGGCGCAGAACGGCGAGATCGGGGTCGGTGTGCCGCTGTCGGATCTCGAGCCCGGACCGCTGACGCTGTCGGCGCTCGCGGAACGGGAGGCGACGTGGACACCGCTCGGCACGCGTTCCGCGGCCGACTGGACATTCGGCTACGACCCGTCCGGCAACCCGGTCATGCCGGTCTCGGTGGTCGAGTTCGCCGCATCCGGCGTCGTCAACGGTTACGCCGAGGCCGGCTCGGTGCAGGAGGTGAACCTGGAGTTCGCCACCCAGCCGGGCGCCGACGACCAGGTCTGCGCCGCAATGACCTTCGCTGTCTCCTTTGACGACGGCGCGACCTGGACCGACGTCGCGATCGACCGCGACGGCGACTCCGCCACGGCGCAGCTGGAACTGCCGGCCGACGCCGCGTTCGCGTCGGTGCGGTTCACGGCGGCCGACGAGAACGGCAACACCGTCTCGCACGAGACGATCCGCTCGTTCGGCATCGGGTAGACGACGAACGGGCCCGGCCGCTTGCATGCGGCCGGGCCCGTTTCACGTGCGTCTATCCGACGAGCGCCCCCACGCCGAGGATCGCCTTCAGGTCGGCGGAGAGTTCGACCGAGGGGCGCACCCGCCACTGGTCGCCGAGTGCCAGCATGGTCGTCTTGGGCCCGTTCGCCAATTGCACCCGCACCTGGGCTTCACCGCGGTGGGTCTTGAAGGTGTCGGAGAGCTTCTCGATGAGGTCCGGGTTCACCGCGGCGGCCCGCAGCGCCAGCGTGATCGGCGACGAGTTCGATTCGGGCCCTCGCGAAGTGTCGAGGACGGCGAGGTCCTGGGCGATGAGCTGGGCGGTGCCGTCGCGGCGGTCGAGCTTGCCTTTGACGCAGCACACCAGGTCGTCGGCGAGGGAGTCCGACACCAGCTCATAGGTGTTGGGGAAGAACCGGACCTCGATCGAACCGGCCAGGTCCTCCAGCGTGGCCGAAGCCCACAGCTTGCCCTGCTTGGTGACGCGCTTGGCGACGTTCTGCAGGATCCCGGCGACGCGCACGTTCGCGCCGTCGGCGATCTCCTCGCCATGGAGCGCCGCAACGGGACGGTCCGCATTGGACGACAGGAGTCGTTCGAAGCCGTTGAGCGGGTGGTCGGAGACGTACAGACCGAGCATTTCGCGTTCGAACGCGAGCTTGTCGCGCCGCTCCCACTCGTCGTCGGCGATGGTGAGGTCCACGCCGAGGGTCTCGGTCGTGTCGTCCATCATGCCGCCGAACAGGTCGAACTGGCCGCGGGCCTCCTCCTTCTTGATGGACACCATCGCGTCGATCGCCTTCTCGTGCACCTCGGCGAGGCCGCGGCGGGCGTGCCCGAGCGAGTCGAACGCGCCGGCCTTGATGAGCGATTCGACGGTGCGCTTGTTGCACACCGGCGCGGGCACCTTCTGCAGGAAGTCCTTGAAGTCGGCGTAGGCGCCCTTCTCCTCGCGGGCCTCGATGATCCCGGCGACGACGTTCGCGCCGACGTTGCGGACCGCGCCCATGCCGTAGCGGATGTCCGTGCCGACCGGGTGGAACATGTGGCGCGACTCGTTGACGTCCGGCGGCATGACGGTGATGCCCATGCGGCGGCACTCGGAGAGGTAGATCGCCGCTTTGTCCTTCGAGTCGCCCACGGAGGTGAGCAGCGCGGACATGTACTCGGCGGGGTAGTTCGCCTTCAGGTAGGCGGTCCAGTAACCGACGAGGGCGTAGCCGGCGGCGTGCGACTTGTTGAACGCGTACCCGGCGAACGGGAGCATGATGTCCCACAGGGTCTTGATCGAGTCCTTGGAGAAGCCGTTGCCGAGCATGCCCGACTCGTAGTCGGCGTACATCTTCTCCAGGACGTCGATCTTCTTCTTGCCCATGGCTTTGCGGAGCATGTCCGCTTGGCCCATCGTGAAGCCCGCCAGTTTCTGGGCGATGCGCATGATCTGCTCTTGGTAGACGATCAGGCCGTAGGTCTCGGACAGGATCTCCTCGAGGGCCTCCCCGAGTTCGGGGTGGAGCGGGATGACCTCTTGGCGCTTGTTCTTGCGGTCGGCGTAGTTGTTGTGCGAGTTCGCGGCCATCGGGCCGGGCCGGTACAGGGCGTTGACCGCGATGATGTCGTTGAACTCGGTGGGCTGCATGCGTTTGAGAAGTTCGCGCATGGCCCCGCCGTCGAGCTGGAACACGCCCAGGCTGTCGCCGCGGGCGAGCAGTTCGTACGCCTTCGGGTCGTCGGTGGCGAGCGTGTCGAGGTCGATGTCGACGCCCCGGTTGAGCTTGATCGCCTCGATGGCGTCGCCGATGACGGTGAGGTTCCGCAGGCCCAGGAAGTCCATCTTCAGGAGGCCGATGTCCTCGCAGGACGGGTAGTCCCAGCCAGTGATGATCGACCCGTCAGGCCTGGCCCACATGGGGATGCAGTCGATGAGCGGCTGCGAGGAGAGGATGACCGCGCAGGCGTGGACGCCGGCGTTGCGGATCAGGCCCTCGAGTCCGAGCGCGGTGTCGAAGATCTGGCGGACGTCGTTGTCGCTCTCGATGAGGGTCCGGACCTCACCGGCCTCCTTGTACCGCGGGTGCTCGGTGTCGAGGATGCCCGAGAGCGGGATGTCCTGGGCCGCGACCGGCGGCGGGAGGGCCTTGGTGATGCGCTCGGCGATGGAGAAGCCGGGCTGGCCGTGGTGGACGCGCGCGGCGTCCTTGATCGCGGCCTTGGTCTTGATGGTGCCGAAGGTGATGACCTGGGCGACGAATTCCTTGCCGTACTTCTCGGTCGCGTAGGTGATCATCTCGCCGCGGCGGCGGTCGTCGAAGTCGATGTCGATGTCGGGCATCGAGACGCGCTCGGGGTTGAGGAACCGCTCGAACAGCAGGCCGTGCTCGATCGGGTCGATGTTCGTGATCTTCATCGCGTACGCGACGAGCGAGCCGGCGGCGGAGCCGCGGCCGGGGCCGACGTAGATCCCGATGGAGCGGGCGTGGCTGATGAGGTCGGCGACGACGAGGAAGTACGAGGGGTACCCGGCGTTGATGATGACGTTGAGTTCGAGGTCGGCGCGCTCGAGGTAGTCGGCCGGGACCTCTTGGCCGGGGAATCGTTCCTTCAACCCGTCCAGGACGAGGCTGCGCAGCCAGGTGCCCTGGTCGTGGCCTTCGGGGACGTCGATGACGGGCATCCGGTCCTGGACGGCGAAGATCTCGTCGTAGGACTCGACCATCTCGGCGACCAGGAGCGTGTTCGCGCAGCCCTCCTGCCACATCTCGTCGGAGCGGACGCCGTACATCTGCTCGGCCGATCGCAGGAAGTAGCCCTGGCCGTCGAACTTGAACCGCTTCGGGTCGTCGAGTGTGGTGCCGGACTGGACGCACAGGAGCGCCGCGTGCGTGTCCTTCTGCGCTTCGGTGACGAAGTGGGAGTCGTTGGTGACGAGCGGCGGGATGCCCATCTTCTTGCCCAGCTCGTACAGCTCGTTCTTGACGCGCTGCTCGATGTCGTTGCCGTGGTCCATGATCTCGAGGAAGAAGTTCTCGGCCCCGAAGATGTCCCGGTAGTCGGAGGCCGCCTGGTAGGCCTCGTCCATCTGGCCCAGGCGCATGCGGGTCTGCACTTCGCCCGAGGGGCAGCCGGTGGTCGCCACGATGCCCTGCGAGTGCTGCGCGACGAGCTCGCGGTCCATGCGCGGCTTGTAGTAGTAGCCCTCGAAGGAGGCGAGGCTCGACATGCGGAAGAGGTTCCGCAGCCCTGTGGAGTCCTTCGCGACCATGGTCATGTGGGTGTACGAGCCCGCGCCGGAGAGGTCGTCGCCGCGCTGGGACGGCTCGCCCCACCAGGTCGGCTTCTTGTGGAAGCGGTCGTGGGGCGCGAGGTACGCCTCGATGCCGATGATCGGCTTGACGCCGGTCTTCTTCGCCTGCTGATAGAAGGCGTACCCGCCGTACATGTTCCCGTGGTCGGTCATCGCGATCGCGGGCTGCCCCAACCGCTGCGCCTCCGCGAACAGGGGTTTGAGTTTCGCGGCCCCGTCGAGCATCGAGTACTCGGTGTGAACATGCAGGTGGACGTACTGGTTCGACACGCTTCGCTCCCGCTCTGAGCTGTGGTTTTGCCCTCTCGGGCCCCTGCGCCCCGGCTCAGCTCCGGCGCGGGCGGCCCGGTTCAGACCTTCCACCCTATCGCCCCGCGCCGCGCGGCCGCGCCGAAGCCGCACCCCGAATGCCCTCGCCTCGCCTCAGCCCTCCGGAAGCGCCCGCACACCTCACCGACACGCCGAGAACGACAAACCATCCACAGGCCCGATTCGGTTATCCACAGGCCAAAAATTAATTCTTGCCGGTAATCGTCGTGTCACGGACAGTTGATCCATGCACATGACACAAGCGAGAATCCGGCTCAACGGCCCCATCGATCTCCTGACCACGATCCCCCTCCTGCTGGGTTTCCACCCGGACCACAGCCTCGTCGTGGTAGGCCTGATCGGCGGTGAACTCCAGTGCACGTTCCGGGCCGACCTGCCCGGTTCGAGCGATCATCTGGAGCACCTGCCGGATCTCACCGCGCAGCTCAGCCTCAACGAATGCGACGCGTGCGTGGTCATCGCCTACGGCGAGGCCGATCTCGCCGAGGCGGCGGTCGAACGGGTCGCCTCCCGCCTCCACGCGGCCGGGATCGAACCGCTCGACCGGCTGCGGGTGGAGGGCGGTCGATGGTTCAGTCTCACCTGCGACAAGCCCTGCTGCCCGCCCGAGGGCGCGCCGGTCCCGGAGACTTCGGCGGCCTCGTGCGAGGTGGCGGTCGCGGGCGGCTACGCGGCGGCCGACCGGAGCGCGATCGCCGCTCAGCTCGCCCCGGCGGCGCCGGGGCGGCGCGCGCTGGTCGCGAAGGCGATCGCGGAGACGCTCGCCGCCGAGGCCGATCTCGATTGGGCCGCACAGCGTTCCATCGATCTCCATTCGATCGACCACTGGATGGGGGTGAACGCGCTTCCGGGCCCGGGCGACATCGCGGCGGTCGGCCTCGCCCTCGGCGATCTGGACATCCGCGATTACGCGCTGCGCCGCATCAACTCGGGCAGCTTCGAGGGCAACCGGATCGACCTGTGGATCTGGGTGGCCCGCCATCTCGAGGACGACCTGGTCGCCCCGGCGGCCACGGTGGCGGGTTTCGCCGCCTACCGCTTCGGCAACGGCGTGCTCGCGCTCGAGGCTTTCGAGCTGGCCTTGCAGTCGAGCCCGCATTACCGGCTCGCGCAGATGCTCATGGCGGCGCTGCAGGCGGGCATCCCGCCCGGCGCCCTGTCGAGGATCGGCTGCGGCGACAGGGAGGAAGCGGAAGTCGGCGAATAAATGAAAGCGGTCCATTCGCCGTTCCGGGCGCTCGCCCGCCCGAATGCAACGAACCGCACGAATCCCAAGCAGGAGAAGGCAGTGCATGGGCAACAGGGTCCGCATGAAACCGAGCCGAGGTGACCGCGCAGCGGCGCCCCGCGAGGCGAGGGTGATCGCTACGCTGGGGACATGGTTGAGCACCCGAGCGGTTTCGCGGCGATCGTTCTGGTCGGCGGCAAGGCCCGGCGATTCGCCGGGTGCGCGAAGAGCGAACTGGTCGTGGGAGGCAGGACGATCCTGGAGCGCATGCTGTCGGCCTCCGAGACGGCGGCGCATCGAGTCGTGGTGGGCTCGAGGCCCGCCGACGCCTCGCCCGTGCCGGCCGGGGTGCTGCGGGTCTTGGAGGACCCACCGGGCTCCGGCCCGGCCCGGGCCACGCGGGCCGGTCTGGCGAAGGTGCCGGACGACTGCGACCGGGTGGCGATCCTCGGCGGGGACCTGCCGTTCATGTCCTCGGAGGCGCTGCGGATGCTCCACGAGCACATCGACGCGGCGGGATCGGACACCGGTGCGGTGTTCTGCGACAACGCGGGACGCCGGCAGTGGCTGTGCGGCCTGTGGCCCACCGACCTGGTCCGGCAGAACGCGGCCGCGATCGAACCGGGGGCCCCGGCGAGGCACCTGTTCGCCGGGATCGACGTCGAAACGGTCACTTGGGATGACGCGAGTCCGCCCCCGTGGTTCGACTGCGACACCCCGGAAGACCTCGACCAGGCCCGAACCTGGGCCGCCGATCTGAAGTAATCGAGGGGGAGGGGTGGGGGCGGGGGGGGGGAGGGGCCCCGGAAGGCCGCCGCGAACAAGAACACCACCACTCGAACAGCACCGCTCCGGATCGACGAACACCGGGCCGCCTCGCGGCGGCCCGGGTCTAAACGATGTCGAACTGGTTGTCGAGCACGCCGGTCTGGAAGAACGTGATCGCTGCCAGCACCACCAGGAACAGGGCGAACCCGACCCAGTGGAGGGAACGCCGCCGGCGCGGCGTGAAGGTCAGGATCGCACCGCAGATGAGGCCGCCGACCAGGCCGCCCACGTGGCCCGAGAAGCTGAAGCCCCACACGAGCGTCAGGACCAGGTTGAGTCCCAGCAGAATGTAGATGCCCCGGTTGTCGCGGCTGAGCTTGCGGTTGACGAGGATCAGCAGGCCGAACAGGCCGTACACCGCGCCAGAAGCGCCCGCGGTCGAGGAGTCGTACGAGAACAGGTAGACCGCGACCGATCCGGCCAGCCCCGAGAGCAGGTAGGCCGTGAGGAACCGCGCGGGCCCGAGGTCGCGTTCGAGGATCCGCCCGAGCATCCACAGCACCACCATGTTGAACAGCAGGTGGATGACCCCGAAATGCAGGAACATGGCCGTGAACATGCGGAAGTAGCCGCCGGCGGCCACGACGGGCGCGGTGATCTCGAGTCCGAAGAAGTCGACCGTCACCTCGGTCCGGTAACCGGGGAGGTACCCGATCTCGGCGCCGATCCAGTGCAGCGGCGTCATCATCGACCCGGTCGCCGCGGCGAGACTGCCGGCCGAGATCACGGCCAGCACGAATACCGCGACGTTCGCGCCGATGAGCACCTTGGTCACGGTTCCGGCGGCGCCGGCCCCGGAACCGCCGCCGAACGAGGTGCGCGGTCGGCGCATCGTCCGGCGGCCCGCGGCAACGCAGTCGGGGCATTGGAACCCGACGGGCGCGTCGATGCGGCAGTCAGCGCAGATCGGCTTGTCACAGCGGACGCAGCGCAGATAGGTCTGGCGATTCCGGTGGCGATAGCAGACCGGGGTCGACTGCTCTTCGCTCATCTAGGCGTCGTTATTTCTCGATGACGACGGACTCGATGACGATGTCGTTCACCGGGCGGTCCATCGGGCCGGTCGCGACCTTGCCGATGCGGTCGATGACGCCCTTGGACTCCTCGTCCACGACCTTGCCGAAGATCGTGTGGCGGAAGTTCAGGTGCGGGGTCGGGCCCAGCGTGATGAAGAACTGGGAGCCGTTGGTGCCGGGCCCCGCGTTCGCCATGGCGAGCAGGTAGGGCTCACCGAAGTGGAGGTCGGGGTGGAACTCGTCGGCGAACTTGTATCCGGGTCCGCCCCGGCCGGTGCCCGTGGGGTCGCCGCCCTGGATCATGAAGCCGTCGATGATCCGGTGGAAGATGACACCGTCGTAGTACGGCCCCGAGCCGGTCTGACCGGTGTTCGGGTCGGTGTATTCCTTGGTGCCGTCGGCCAGACCCACGAAGTTCGCCACGGTTTTGGGCGCGTGGTTGTCGAGAAGCTCGATCGTGATGTCGCCGGCATTGGTCTTCAGCGTCGCCTTCGTCATGGCGTCAATGGTGCCAGACGGCCGAGGTTCGTCCAACTTTCTCCCCCGTTTCCCTCGACGGGTGTCACAGCCCGGTGCACCATGAAAACCGACAGGTACTTAGAGGAGGCAGTCACCATGGGTTTGAGCCGACACGCCACGACTCCCGCAAAGGAAGCCGTGGACCATTTCACGCAGGGTGTGAGCTCGCTGAAGAGCGCGGGATACGCTGCGGCCAAGGAGACGAGGAAGGCGGCCGCGCCGAAGGTCAACGTCGTGTTGACCAAGGTCGGCCTCAGGAAGCGGCCGGCTCGCCGCTGGCCGTGGGTCGTGGGGGCGATCGGCGCGGGCCTCGCGCTCGGGGGCGCCGCCACCTACGTGTGGTACCGGCAGCGGACGGAGTCGATCGGGGAGGCGCTCCTCGCGGACGAACTGCTCGATGACACCGATCTCGACGATCGAGCGCTCACCGACGAACTGGTCGACAGCGTCACCCGATAGGGCTCGACGCCGCCTCGGCTGAGCCGAGCGGCACTGCGGGAATCGAATACACGGGCACTGGTCGGCTCTGGCGCCGGCCGGGGCCCGAGTGCGGCCGCCGGGCGGGACGGGCGGCGGCATACGGATCGGGGATCCGCGGCGACGCGGGTCCCCGAAAGCATGTCCGCCCGCAGAGCAACGCCGGACCGGTGCCTCGCCCTGGGGGGGAGTGGGCGAGTTCACCGATCCGGCGTCAAGGGGGCGGGAATGGGGTCTTTCCGCGGCGAGCCGCGGTCACGCACCGATTCTCGCGCCCCGCGTCCGTTCTGGGAAGGGCGCCGCGGTGGCGGTTATACGCCATGTCGCATAACCGCCACCCATTGTCGGCGTTGAGTTCTCAGTCGGTAACGGAGTGTGCGGTCAGCGGCTCTTGGAGGCCTCGACGGCCTTCGCGAGGCGTCGCACGCCTTCGTCGATCCGGTCGGCCTTGACGGCCGAGTAGGCCAGGCGCAGGCAGGAGTCGCCGCCGTCGAGCACGAAGTCGGTGCCCTTGACGACCTGCACGCCCTCGTCGCCGGCCGCGGCCGCGACCTTCGCGCAGTCGACGCCCTCGCCCAGGTCCACCCACAGGAAGTAGCCGCCGTCGGGGACGATGAACTCGGCGTTCGGCAGGTGCGCGCGCAGCGACGCGGAGAGCTGGTCGACGCGCTCCTCGAGGGCGGCCTTGACGGTCGCGATCGAGCGGTCGAGCGCCCCGGAGGCCGCGAACTGGTAGATCGTGGCCTGCGCGAACATGTTCGGCGCGATGTACGTGTTGGTGGCGGCGGCCGCGATCCGGGCGATCAGGTCGGCGGGGCCGACCAGGTAGCCGGTGCGCAGGCCCGGGCACACGGTCTTGGAGAACGAGCACGCGTACACGACGCGGCCGGTCTCGTCCTGCTCGAGCATGGTCGGGAACTGCTCGCCGCGGAACCGGATGTCGTAGTACGGGTCGTCCTCGAAGATCGTGAACTCGTACTCGTTCGCGAGCTGGAGGAGCCGGGTGCGCTTCTCGCCCGAGAGCGTCACGCCCGCCGGGTTCTGGAAGTTCGGGATGATGTGCGCCAGCGTCGGCCGCACACCGCCCTTGAGCAGGGCCTCGAGTTCGTCGACGTCGAGGCCGTCGGCCTGGAGGCGCACAGGGTGCAGCTCGCCGCGACGGTTGCGCAGCCCCAGCAGGGTCCGGTCGTAGGTCGGGCGCTCGACGATCACCGGCGAGTCGGGCTTGACGAGCTCGTCGAACAGGAACGCGTCGGCCTGCATGGAACCGTTGGTGACCAGCACGTTCTCGGGCTTCACGCCGTGCTTGGCGGCGATCTGCTCGCGCAGCGGGCCGTAGCCCACGGAGGTGCCGTAGCCGGTGACCCCGGCCGGATCGGCATCGAGCGCGGCGACGGCCGCGGCCTTGAGGCCCTCGGTGTCGACGATGTCGAGCGACGGAGCGCCCCGGGAGAAAGAGATGACGTCGGTGTTCGGCATGACACCAGCGTATGCGGCCCGCAGGGTGGACGTCGAGCGGCATATGGGCCGCCGCCGACCACCTCACCGGGCGGCACCGCGGGTCAGGCGCGGGCACCGGGCGGCACCGGCCGGGGCGGCTCGCGCGCGGCCCGCTCGTGCGCGCGGCCCGGCCGCGATACGGTGCAGAGGTGGGGTCCTGGGCCCCGCAAGGCACTTGACGGTTCCGTAGGACACGCGGCCCCGCAAGCGAAAGCCGCCTCGCCTTGCCAAGGGGAGCGCCGGCGCCGCGGGCCGGGCCAGAATCGAGGAGAACGATGACGTCGCTCGACCGCACCAGGGCCCCTTGGCCCTACGACTTCCTTCCCCCGCTCCCGTCGTTCACGGTGGTCTCGGACGACGTCGCCGACAAGTCGACGCTCGATCTCGCGCAGATCGCCGGGCAGGACGTCTCCCCGCACCTGGCCTGGTCGGGTTTCCCCGCCGAGACCGCCGAGTTCGCCGTCACCTGCTTCGACCCCGACGCGCCGACCGGCTCGGGCTGGTGGCATTGGATGCTCCTGGGCCTGGACGCGTCGGTGACCGAGCTGGCGACCGGTGCGGCCGCCGCGCCGCCCGCGGGCTCGGTGCAGCTGCGCAACGACTCCGGGTCCGTCGGCTACGCGGGCGCCGCACCGCCGCCCGGCGACCCCGAGCACCGGTACCTGTTCGCCGTCCACGCCTTGAGGGCCCCGGTCGAGGTCGACCCGGGTTCCTCGATGGCGGTGGGGGCCTTCAACCTCACGTTCCACGCGATCGCGCGGGCCGTCATCGCGCCGGTGTACCGCAATGGCTGAGGCCGTGATCCTCGCCGCCGCCCGCACGCCGCTGGGACGGCGCGGCGGGGTGCTCGCGGGCGTGCACGCCGTCGACCTGGCCGCGCATGCGATGAACGAGGCGCTCGAACGCTCCGGTCTCGGCCCGGACGCGGTCGACGACGTGGTGCTCGGCTGCGTCTCGCAGGTGGGCGAGCAGTCCTGGAACGTCGCCCGCAACGCCGTCCTGGCGGCGGGCTGGCCCGACGCGATCCCCGGCACCACGGTCGACCGCCAATGCGGTTCGAGCCAGCAGGCCCTGAGTTTCGCCGCGGCGACGGTCCTGGCCGGGCACGCCGACGTGGTCGTCGCGGGCGGCGTCGAGTCGATGAGCCGGGTGCCGATGGGCTCGAGCGTGGGCACCGGCGCGGGCCAGCCGTACGGCCCGGCGGTGCGCCTGCGGTACGCGCGCAGGCGTGGACGCCGAGTCGGTGCTGCCGTTCAATCAGGGCGTGGCCGCGGAGCTGGTGGCGGGGCGGTACGGGATCGGGCGCGAGGCGATGGACGCGTTCGCGCTCGCCAGCCACGAGAAGGCCGCGGCGGCGAGCGACAAGGGCGCTTTCGCCGACGAGATCGCACCCGTCGCGGGCGTGACGGCGGACGAGGGCATCCGGCGCGACACGAGCATGGCGAAACTGGCGGGGTTGAAGCCGGCGTTCACCGCGGACGGTTCGGTGACGGCGGGGTCGGCTTCGCAGATCTCGGACGGGGCGGCGGCGCTGGTCGTCACGACGGACGAGCATGCGCGCAGGCTCGGGGTGCGGCCGCTGGCGCGGATCGCGGCGGCGTGCGCGGTCGGGTCGGACCCGGTGCTCATGCTGGACGGGCCGATCCCGGCGACCGCGAAGATCCTGAAGCGCGCGGGTCTGGACTTGGACGAGATCGACGTGTTCGAGGTGAACGAGGCGTTCGCGGCGATTCCGCTCGCGTGGCTGGCCGAGACCGGCGCGGACGAGGAGCGGCTCAATCCGCGGGGCGGGGCGATCGCGCTCGGGCATCCGCTGGGCGCTTCGGGCGCGCGGCTGGCCGCGACGATGCTGCATTACATGCGCGACACCGGGGTCCGGCGGGGACTCCAGGTGATGTGCGAGGGCGGCGGCATGGCCAACGCGACCGTGTTCGAACTCCTGTGAGGCGAGCAAACCCGGCGGATCAGGAAATATCCTGATTTATCCGCCCTTAGGGACCCCTGACATCAAGTGTATGTCGGGGGTCCGACAAGTTTTCGGCGCCGAGAACGCGAGAAACGCTCGGCACCAAGGAGGTTCGGTTCACAGCCGGGTCGACGCGGGGGTCAACGCCACTTCGACAGGACGAGCAGGGCGGCGACCATGCAGGAGAAGCCGACGGCCAGGTTCCAGTATCCCCAGGCCGCGACCGGGTAGGCCATGCCCGAGAGGTAGAACAGGGTCAGCCAGCCGATGCCGATCACGATGAGGGCGACGGCGGTGATCGGCACCCACATCGGGCTCGGCTCGTAGCTCTCGCCCGAGGTCGTGCTCCGGCCCGCGCCGGGGCTCGAGTAGACCTTCTTCTTACGCACGCGTGACTTCGGCATCGACGACTCTCCAACTGAGGGACATGTCCGGCGTCCAGGGTACCGTCCTCCGGTGACGCCGCGTCCGCGCGGCATCGCGTAGCTCACACCCCGCGGGTGAGCTGCCGAAGCGCCTGTACGGCAGCGCGACACGTGCGCGCGCCGCGCTCGCCCGCCCCGCGGGCCGCGGGTCCTGCGCAGACCTGCCCGTTCGGTTGATAGTCGGGCTCGCAGTACAACCCGGGGCTCCCCTCGCGCGTTATTGTTACGAGATTCCCCTACGAAGAGAACACCGGCGCTATGGAGGCGAAGTTCCAGGTGAGCGATCAGGACTGGTCCCCCTTCGCGAACGAGCCCTCGCCGCGCCCGCGCCCGTCGCCGGGACCGGCGGCGCCGGGCCCCGCGTCGGCCCCCGGTCGCGCCAGCGTCCCGCCCCCGAGTCCCCCTCCGCGGCGCTCCGAACCGACGCCGCGTCCCGAGGCCCGACCGGAATTCGACAAGACCGCCCCGCTGCGCCCGCCGTCGCTTTCGAGGGCCCGGGCGTCGCTCGTGCCCGAGCCCGACGGGACGGCGATCCTGCCGGTGATCCCCGCAGACGAGACGCCGGCACCGCCGGGCGCCGACAGCGAGGTCCGCAAGAAGCGCAGCGTCAAACGCCACCGCGGTGAGGGCGGCATGCGCGGGACCGTGCGCGGTCTCGGCGAAGCGCTCATCACCCTCGGCGCGGTCGTCCTCCTGTACGCCGCCTACGAGGTCTACGGCGTGAGCGAGGTCATCAACAACGAGCAGGAGACGCTCTCGACCGACCTCGACACGATCTGGGACGGCGAGGCCGAGGGCGACGAGGCCGCGCCCGTCCCCGAGCTCGGCGACGCGTTCGCGCGCATGTGGGCGCCCGACATCCGGGCCGAGTCCTGGACGCTCGTCGAAGGCACCGAACCGGCCGACATCGAGTACGCGCCGGGCCGCTTCATGGACGGCGCCTACCCGGGCGAGCAGGGCAACTTCACGCTCGCGGGGCACAACGTGCCGGCGATCTTCCAGAAGATCCGCGACCTGCAGCCCGGCGACAAGGTGGTCATCGAGACGAAGGACTACTTCTACATCTACGAGGTCCAGGAGCACGAGGTCGTCAACGAGACCGAAGTGGACATCACGGCGCCGGTGCCGGGCGAACCCTGCCGCGGAGCCGGGCGACGAGGACTTCTGGCTGACCCTGTTCACCTGCCACCCGCGGTGGGACAACTACGAGCGCTATGTCGTCTACAGCCAGCTCGTGGACACGATCGATCGCGACCCCGAGGGCGATCTGCCCCCTGCGGCCGTCGACCCGGAGGCCTGACGTGTACTCGTGGATCTGGAGCAAGCTCCCCGGCGGCCTGCCGGGTAAACTGATCGGCTCGGTCGCTTTGAGCGTCGGCATGGTGGCGCTGCTGTGGTTCGTGGTGTTCCCGGCGGTGCGACCGCACATGCCGTGGAGCAACGTCGATCCGGCCGGCGGCGTGAACGTCGAGAACGGCGAGGACGGCGGCCGCGCGGAGAGCGAGAGCTGCGTGGCCGGCGTGGACTGCCCGGGCACGGGCTTCGACCCCGACGACTGGGAGACCGCCGAGTCCCCGGAATGACGACGACGCAAGAACTGAACGCACTGGTGGGGGCGCTGATGGAAGACACTGATGGGTAGCGTGCTGGTCGTCGACTTTCGCGACTCGTTCGTCCACACCATCGTCTCCTACCTGCGGGCGCTGGGCGCCCGCGTCGAGGTGCGCCGCTCCGACCGGACCGATGTGGATGAAGCCGATGAAGCTGCGTCCTGCGGGCGTGCTGCTCTCGCCCGGGCCGGGCCGTCCCGACGAGGCCCGGCTGGGCCATGACCTGCTCGACCGCTTCGCGGGAGAGGTGCCGGTGCTCGGGGTGTGCCTGGGGCATCAGGTGATCGCGGAGCACTGGGGAGCGGTGGTGACGCGCGCGGCCGAGCTGCGGCACGGCGAGACCTCGCCGATCCGGCACGACGGCGAGGGCGTGTTCGCCGGGCTCGCGAACCCGTTCACGGCAACGCGGTACCACTCCCTGGCGGTCGAGCCGGGGAGCGTGCGCGATCCGCTCGCGGTGACGGCGACCAGCGAGGACGGGACGGTCATGGGGCTGCGCCACCGCAGCCTCGACGTCGAGGGCGTGCAGTTCCATCCCGAGTCGATCCTCACCGAGGACGGCAGCGCGCTGCTCGCCAACTGGCTGCGGCGCCTCGAGGGACCCGACCGCGAACGGTTAGGCCGCTTTCTGCGGCGCGGCGGTCAGGGGCGAGCGGTGAGGCGCCGCCGGTCGCGTGTGGAAGCCGCGAACGGGACCGGCGCGTCGCCTAAGCTGTGTGCGCAAGCGGCGCCGTCGGCGCCGTCCGGCACCCGGGGGACCGCGCATGACTCGAGAGGACTGGGATCCTCGCCGCAGAGAGGGCGGCTCCGCCTTCGCGGGCGTCCTGCTCCTGCTCGTGGGCGCCTGGCAGGTGTTCATCGGCTACGCGGTCGCCGGCGGCGAGGCGTTCGTCTTCACCGGAGGCGGCTACTGGTACCGCGCGGACAACACCGGCTGGGGCTGGGTGAACATCGTGATCGGCTTGGCGGCCATCGTGATCGGGCTCGGACAGTTGGGCATGGGGCAGCGGCTCACGCAGGTGGGGCGCGAATCCGTCGCCGGCGCTGCTGGTCGCGGTCGTCTCGGCCATGAACCAGTTCTTCCTCGCCCCGCAATATCCACTGTGGTCTTCGCTGGTGATCGCGGTCGACGTGTTCGTCATCTGGGAGCTCACCACGCGCGCCCGCCTCGGGAGCGACGAGGAGTCCGACCGCCTCACGCGGTAGCCGCAGCGGCGTGCCGAGTTCGCCCGAACCGGCCCGAACCAACGCGCCGCCTGGCACGGTGGGGTCATGGGCGCCAGGTCATTGGTCAAGGCCGCCAAGCGGTACGGGACGGAGAGCCGCGGTGACACCGCGGCGGCCCTCACGTACTACTCGGTGCTGTCGTTGTTCCCCGCGATCCTCGTCGGCACGTCGCTGATCGGCCTGCTCGACAAGGACGCGACCGATGCCCTGCTGGAGGGCGTCGCCTCGCTCGCGCCGGCCGAGAGCTTCCAGATCATCGAGGACGCGGTGGCGCGCCTGCAGATGAACCCGGCCGCCGCGGGCGTGGTGGCCCTGGTCGGCCTGGTGGCGGCATTGTGGGCGGCGTCGAACTACGTGGCGGCGTTCTCGCGGGCCCTCAACGCGGTCAACGGGACCGGCGAGACGCGCAAGTGGTGGACGGTCCTCATCGTGCGGGTCGTGCTCACCCTGGTGGTGGGCGCGCTGACGGCGGTGTGCGCGGTGGTCGCGGCGACGGGCGGGGCGGTGGCGCGCGCGATCGGGGAGGCGGTGGGTTCGAGCGGTACGGCGGTCACGGTGTGGGCGTGGGTGAAGTGGCCGATCATCGTCGTCTTGGTGGTGGTGATCGTGGCGCTGCTGTACTGGCTCGCGCCGGCCAAGCGGTCGCGCCTGCGCGAGCGCGCGCCGGGCGCGGCGCTCGCGGTGGTGCTGTGGCTCGCGGCCTCGGCGGCGTTCGGGCTGTACGCGGCGACGTTCGGCAGCTACGACAAGGCGTACGGGGCCTTGGCCGGGGTGATCGTCTTCCTGATCTGGCTGTGGATCACCAACGCGGCCTTGCTGTTCGGCTCGGAGTACAACGCCACGGCGGACTCGGCGGCGGGAACGGCCGGAACCGCGCAAGGCGAGGCCTCGGAGCCGAGCGCCGGCGAGGTTTAGCGGCGCGGGCGAGCGCCGGCGAGGCATCGTCGGGTGAGCGCGAGCGAGGCTTGGCAACGCGGGCGAACGTGAGCGAGGCTTGGCGGTAAAAGCGCGAGTGACGCTTAAGGCGAATACCATCCCTAACCCCCACCCACCCGGGGACCGTAGCGGCGATCCTCCCGCGCGGGTCTGACAAGAACCGGGCCCGGCGGCCTCCATGTCACCCGATCGTGTCCCGTGACGCGAACCGCGACGGCCAAGGGACCGCCGGGACCGGACCAACCGCGGAGACCTGGAGACCGGGCGGACCGGACGGATTGCGGACGCCACGCGAACCGCGGCGATCGCGGAGCGCCGCGTCGGGCCGAGCGCGAGCGCGGCCCGGCGACGCGGCCGCGCGGCACCCGGAAGCGGCGGGCTACGGGCTTCCCTTGGGCTGCACCAGGCCCGACTCGTAGGCGAAGACCACCAGGCCCGCGCGGTCGCGGACGGCGAGCTTCATCATCGCCCGGTGCACATGGGTCTTCGCGGTCGCCGGGCTGATGAACAGGCGCTCGGCGATCTCGCCGTTCGTCAGCCCCCGCGCGACCAGCGCGACGATCTCGGTCTCGCGCGAGGTGAGGCCCTCGACCTGGCCCGACGAGCCGCGAAGGCGGATGCGCGACGTACTCGGCCACGAGCTTCGCCGCGATCTGCGGCGACAGCAGCGTCTCCCCGGCCGCGGCGGCGCGCACGCACCGCAGCAGCTCCTCGGGTTCGGTGTCCTTCACGAGGTAGCCGGCGGCCCCGGCGCGCAACGCGTCGAAGACGTAGGCGTCGAAGGAGTAGTTGGTGAGCATCACGACCCGCAGTTCGGCGAGGCGCTCGTCGGCGGCGATCGTGCGGACGGCGCTGATGCCGTCGCCGCCGGGCATCTCGACGTCGAGCAGGGCCACATCGGGCCGGAACTCGCCCGCGAGCCGCGCCGCGGTGGGGCCGTCGGCGGCCTCGGCCACGACGGTCATGTCGTCCTCGGCGTCGATGAGGGCGCGGAAGCCCCCGCGCATGAGCGGCTGGTCGTCGGCGAGCAGCACCCGGATCAACGCGTCCTCCGCGAATCGGTCAACGTCAAGGCCTGGGCGGGGATCGGCGGTTCAGGTTCGGGGATCGGGAGCCGGGCGCTGACGGTGAAACCGTACTCGCCGGGTCCGACATCGAGGGTGCCGCCGAGCGCGTCCACGCGTTCGCGCATGCCGGTGATCCCGCGTCCGGGCGCGATCCGGCCGGCCACGCCGTTGTCGGCGACCTCGACCGTGAGCGCGTCCTCGCCCCGGCGCACCCGCACCCGGACCCGGTCGCCGCCGGAGTGGCGCACCGCGTTCGTCAACGCCTCCTGGACGATCCGGTACGCGGCGTGGTCGACCTCCTCGTCGAGCACCGCGGTCTCGTCCACTTCGCATTCGAGCTCGATCGTGAAGCCCAGGCCCCGGTAGCGGTCGGCGAGGGGCTTGACGCGGGAGAGCCGGTGCCCGTCGTCGTCGCGCAGCATCGTGAGGGTCTCCCGCAGCTCCCGCGTCGCGTCCTTCGCGGCCTCCTCGACGGCGACGAGCGCCGGCGGCGGGTCCTCGCCCCGCTTGCGCGCGAGGTGCAGCGCCACCCCGGCCTGGACGCGGATCACCGAGATCGAGTGGGTGAGCGAGTCGTGCAGTTCGCGGGCGATCCGCACCCGCTCGTCGGCGGCCTTGCGTTTGACCGCCTCCTCGCGCGTGTGCTCGGCCTCCGCCATGTACGCGTCCCGCTGCCGGCGCGACTCGCCGGAGATGAGGGCGACGTGCAGCCAGCCGATGACGAGCATGGACTGCTCCATGACCGCCCCCGTGAACTGGAATCCGGCTGCGCTCCAGTTCCCGACCATCGTGGCGACCGAGACGAACCCGACGATGCTGACGGTGAGCTTGCGGTGCCCCCGGTACATCGCCACGGCGATCGCCACCAGCGCGGGGACCGCGCTGAGCGGGCCGATGCCGAGGTGGCCGGAGCGCGCCGAGCGCGCCGACACTGATGAGCATGACGGCGCGCGGGTAGCGGCGCCACAGCGGGAATGCCAAGGGCCCCAAGGCGAGCAGCGGCCAGCCGTACCAGGGCAGTCCGTCGCCGACGGCTTTGGCCGCACCCGAGATGAGGGTGTCGGACAGCATGACGGCGGCGACGACCAGGTCGAGCCGCAGCCCCGAGAGGCGGCTGGAGGGATTGGGCATGGCCCCAATCCTATGGTGGCGGCCGCCGTGCGGCGTCGGCCAGCGGTGCAGCGGCTGCGTACGGCGCAGGGTGTACGCGCGGGCCCCGATTGCGGCGTTCGGTGCGCGGCCGAATGCCAGCGCCGGGACGACGCGCCGCGGGCCCGCGGCGAGGAGTCTGGAGGGCATGAGGCGCCGGGGCGAAACCCGGTCGCCCCGTTCGGAAGTCAAGGCGCGAAGCGAGGAGACCCCCCATGCCCCCTGCGATCAGACATGTCACCCCGGTGGACCCCAGGCGCGCCGAAGGCGTGGTGGCCGAGGTGTACGCACAGGCGAGGAACGAGTTGGGGGCGATCGGTGCGCCGTTCCTGATGCTGTCGCCCGCGCCGGAGCTGCTCGCGGCGATGTGGTCGCTGCTGCGGGAGTCGCTGATGGTGGGCGGCCCGCAGGAGCGGGTGGCGAAGGAGGTCGTGGCGACGGCGATCGCGGTGCGGGGCGGCTGCCGGTTCTGCACGGATGCGCACACGGTGCTGCTGCACGCGTTGGGCGAGTCGGCGTTGGCCGAGGGGCTGCGTGCGTCGGATCCGCCGCGGGAGTGGGCGCCGTTGGCGGCGTGGGCGTTGGAGCCGGGTCCGGAGGGGCCGTTCCCGGCGGCGGCCGCGCCGCGGTTCATCGGGACGGCGTTGGCGTTCGAGTTCATCACTCGGTTGGTGCAGGTGTTGGCGCGCAACGAGTCGCCGCATCCGTCGACGGGGACGCGGCTGGGCCGTTCGGTGGCGTCGCGGACGCTGCGGGCGGCGGTGGCGGCGGATCTGGAGCCGGGTTTGAGTCTGCCGCTGCTGGAGGAGCGGCCGGGTTGGGCGCGTGGGCTGCGGGTGCGTGAGCCGGATTGGGCGGCGGGGTCGCCGGTGGGGCTCGCGTACGGGACGTTGCGGGCGTTGGCGTCGTCGGGGACGGGGCTGCTCGGGGCGGATGCGGCCGAGGCGGTGGCTCGCACGGTGGGCGTCCGGGAGGGTGCGGCCGGTGAGGGGCTGCCGGGGCTGGTCGACGGCGGCGGGTTGGAGGATCGGGCGGCGCTCGGGGCCCGGTTGGCGGTGGCGGCGGCGCTCGCGCCCGGCGCCGTCACTGATTCTGATGTGGAGGATTGGCGGGGTGAGAAGCACTCGGATCACTGCGTGGTCCATCTGCTCGCGTACGGCACGATGACGGGCGTCGACGCCCTTCAGGACGAGATCGAGACGGGGAGCACTGCTTTGGAGGACGCCGATGCTTAGGTTCTATCGGATCTGGACGATGGTGCTGCATGCGCTGATCGGGATCCAGTTCTTCCTGGCCGGGTACGGGGCGATCGGGTCGGGTTCGCCGGACGAGTCGTTCTCGCTGCACATCATGAACGGCCGGCTCATCGCGGTGGTGGCGTTGCTGGCGATCCTGTTCGCGGCGCTGGCTCGCTCGGGCGGGAAGCTGGTGGGGCTGGCGGCGGGCGTGTTCGGGCTGGTGCTGCTGCAGTCGGTGATCGCGCTGGTGAGCGTGGCGGGGACGACGCCGGGGCAGATCATCTTCGGCTTCCATGCGATCAACGCGCTGATGATCATGGGCGTGGCGGAGGCCTCGGGGCGGCTGGCGAAGCAGCTGATCGAGGACCGCAAGCCCGCGGAGCCCGAGGCGGCGCTGACCGCTTGAGCTTGACTGCATGGGAACCGGGCCCGCGGCGGGCGACTGCCGCGGGCCGTTCCCGTGTCCGGCCGTGCCGCGAGTTCGCGGGCGGATCGAGGCCTGCGACGACCCGAGCCAGCTCAAGGCCTGGGTCAAGCTCGCCGCGCAGGCACCGACGGTCGCGGACATCATCGGCTGACGCGTCCGTTCGGCGGGGACCCGATTTTCGGGGCCCTGTCCGGGCTGGATACTCGGGGGATGACTGGCGAGCCGGAGCGGATGGTGCGGCGGTGCGCGCGGGTGTTGTTGGCGGATGAGGACGACCGGGTGCTGCTGTTCTTCAGCCGCGACTACATGGGCCCGGGCGTGGAGTACTACGTCACGCCCGGGGGTGGGCTCGATGCGGGCGAGACGCTCGCTGAGGGCGCCGTGCGGGAGGTCCTCGAGGAGACCGGGCTGCGGATCGAGCCGGGTGTGCTCGGGCCGGTCGTGGCCGAGTCCGCGGGGGCGTGGTCCGACAGCCCCGACCTCGTGATCGAGTCCAGTGACGCGTTCTTCTTCCTGCGGGTGCCGCACTTCGACCCGGTCCGCGACCGGCTCGAGGAGATCGAGCAGGCCGAGTTCACCGAGGCGCGGTGGCTCACCCTCGCCGAGGTGGCCGCGGCCGACGAGCGGATCTTCCCCGCGCGCATCGCCGACCTGCTCAAGGGACTCTTGGGCGGGGCGACACCCATTGCGCCCGTTCGCCTCCCATGGGGCGCCTGGCTATGGAATGCCGATAGGGACTGGACGGTCACGGAGCGTGCCACCATACTTGACCGGTGAGCGCGACGAACGAACCCACCCGAATCGACCGCCACGGTGCACGCTGCATCGTGGTCGATGAACAGGACGCGATCCTCTTCATCGGCGGCTTTGCGACCCCCGAGCGCAGTGCCCGCTGGATCCTGCCCGGCGGCGGCATCGACCCGGGCGAGACCATGCGCGACGCCGCCGCACGGGAGCTCTACGAGGAGACCGGGCTCCGCGTCGATCCCGCCGCGCTCACCGGCCCGGTCGCCCGCCAGCTGTACCAGAAGGTCCGCGCGGACGAGACGTTCACGCAGGAGAACCACTTCTTCTTCATCCGCGTCGAACGGTTCGACCCGCGCGTCACCGGCGGCGACGCCTACGAACAGGACCTCGAGTTCAACTGGATCGGCGTGGACGACTTCTCCACCACCGACGGCTTCGAGAACGTCGACCCGATGCTCCAGATCGTGAAACTGCTCCTCAGCGGCGACATCCCCACCGAACCGGTACCACTCGAACCGAACGAGCGCATCGTGGGCGCCGAGGAGCAGCGATGAGCATCGAATCCGAGACCGGTGCCGTCTTCCGCACCGCCGCGCGCGTCATCTTCCTCGACCAGTACGACGGCGTCCTCCACATGGGCGGCGACCGCAGCGTCGACGGCGCCGTCCGCTGGATGATCCCCGGCGGCGGCGTCGAGAACGGCGAAGCCCTCTCCGCCGCCGCGGTCCGCGAGGCCGCCGAGGAGACCGGGCACGCCGTCGACCCGCACACGCTCATCGGCCCGGTCGCCTTCGGCGTGTTCACCGCGTTCCCCGAGGACCGGCTCCTGGTGCAGAAGAACTGGTACTTCTTCCACCGCGTCGACCGGTTCGAACCGCACGTCTGCGGCGGCGACGCCTACGAGCAGAACCTCGGCTTCGCCTGGCTCCCCATCGACCAGTGCGGCGCGACCGACGGCACGATCCTCCCCCATCGCACGGTCGCCCTGGTCAAACGCCTCCGCGACGGCGACATCCCGACCACGCCGGTCGATCTCGGCGGATGCCAGGGCCCCAGGTTCGAACACTGATCGAGCGAAAACGGCGGCTCCGCTCGATCGAGCGGAGCCGCCGTTCCTCTTGTGTCGTCTTACAGCTCGATCTCGGACCGGTCGCCCGACCAGTCCGTGTGGAACGTGCCCTCGCGGTCCACGCGCTTGTACGTGTGCGCACCGAAGAAGTCCCGCTGCCCCTGGATCAGGGCCGCCGGGAGGCGGCGCGAACGCAGGCCGTCGTAATACGCCAGCGCCGACGAGAAGCCCGGCGTCGGAATGCCCGCCAGCGCCGCGGTCGAGACGACCCGGCGCCACGCGTCCTGCGCCTCCGTCACGATCTTCGTGAACTCCGGGGCGGCAAGCAGGGTCGGCAGCTCCGGGTTCGAGCGCCACGCCTCGGTGATGCGGTCGAGGAAGCGCGCCCGGATGATGCAGCCCGCGCGCCACAGGGCCGAGCACGAGCCGAGGTCGATGCCCCAGTCGTATTCGGCGCTGGCGGCGGCGATCTGGTCGAAGCCCTGCGCGTACGCGACGATCTTGGAGGCGTAGAGCGCCTGGCGGACGTCTTCGACGAAGTCCGCTCGGGGAACGTCCACCTTCTCGTGGGGCCGGTGAGCACGTCGACGGCGCCTTCGCGCTGCCTGGTGCCGCTGGAGAGCGCGCGGGCGAAGGTGGCTTCGGCGATGCCGGTGACGGGGACGCCGAGGTCGAGGGCGATCTGGACGGTCCAGCGTCCGGTGCCCTTCTGGCCGGCCTGGTCGACGATGACGTCGACGAGGGGCTTGCCCGTGGCGGCGTCGGTGTGGCCGAGGACTTCGGCGGTGACCTCGATGAGGTAGGAGTCGAGCTCGCCGGCGTTCCATTCGGAGAAGGTCTTGGCGAGGTCGGCCGGTTCGATGCCGACGCCGCGGCGCAGGAGGTCGTAGGCCTCGCCGATGAGCTGCATGTCGGAGTATTCGATGCCGTTGTGCACCATCTTGACGAAGTGCCCGGCGCCGTCGGGGCCGAGGCGGGAGCAGCACGGGGTGCCGTCGGGGGCCTTGGCCGCGATGGCTTCGAGGATCGGGCCGAGGCTCTCGTAGGACTCCTCGGAGCCGCCGGGCATGATCGCGGGGCCGAGGAGGGCGCCCTCCTCGCCGCCGGAGACGCCGGTGCCCACGAAGTGGAGGCCCTTCTCGCGCAGGGCGGCTTCGCGGCGGCGGGTGTTCTCGAAGTGGGCGTTGCCGCCGTCGATGATCATGTCGCCGGGCTCCATGAGCGCGGCGAGCTGGTCGATGACGGCGTCGGTGGCGTTCCCGGCCTGGACCATGATCATGGCCTTGCGGGGGCGCTTGAGGGAGGCGACGAAGTCTTTGAGCTCTTCGGAGGCGACGAAGTCGCCTTCATCGCCGTGGGCCTCGATCAGCTCGGTGGTCTTGGCGTGCGTGCGGTTGTAGACGGCGACGGTGAAGCCGTGGCGGGCGAAGTTGCGGGCGAGGTTGGAGCCCATGACGGCCAGCCCTACCACGCCGATGTCGGCGGTGCTCATGCCTGTGTCTCCCTACGTTGCGTAAGAGGTCTGCGCCCCGATTCTCGCCGGTCGGCCCGGCGGCGGCGCCACCACCGCTGATCGTATCCACGCTGCGGGATGCGCGGGCGGACACGGGTGGCGGACTGTACGGGTCGGCGAGTGGTCGGGCCTAGGCTGTGGGCATGCAGTACTTCGAATCCGTCCTGGACCTCATCGGCAACACCCCGCTGGTGCGGCTCAACTCGGTCACTGACGGGGTGGCCGCGACGGTGCTCGCCAAGGTCGAGTACCTCAACCCCGGCGGCTCCATCAAGGACCGCATCGCCCAGCGCATGATCGACGAGGCCGAGGCCTCGGGCGCGCTCAAGCCGGGCGGCACGATCGTGGAGCCGACCAGCGGGAACACGGGCGTGGGCTTGGCGATGGTGGCGCAGCAGCGCGGCTACCACTGCGTGTTCGTGTGCCCCGACAAGGTCTCCGAGGACAAGCGGAACGTGTTGAAGGCGTACGGCGCGGAGGTCGTCGTGTGCCCCACCGCGGTCGACCCGGAGGACCCGCGGTCCTACTACAAGGTCTCCGACCGCCTGATCGACGAGATCGAGGGGGCGTGGAAGCCCGACCAGTACTCGAACCCGGCGAATCCGGCCTCGCACTACCACCAGACCGGGCCCGAGCTGTGGAAGCAGACTGACGGGAAGATCACGCATCTGGTCGCCGGGGTGGGCACGGGCGGCACGATCACCGGGATCGGCAAGTACCTCAAGGAGGTCTCGGGCGGGAAGGTGCAGGTGGTCGGCGCCGACCCGGAGGGTTCGGTGTACTCGGGCGGCACGGGCCGGCCGTATCTGGTCGAGGGCGTGGGCGAGGACTTCTGGCCGGAGAACTACGACCGGGAGCTGGCCGACCGGATCGTGGAGGTCACCGACGCGGAGTCGTTCGCGATGACGCGGCGACTCGCCCGCGAGGAGGGTCTCCTGGTGGGCGGTTCGGCGGGGATGGCCGTGGTCGGGGCGCTCGCGGTGGCCCGCGACGCCGCCCCTGAGGACGTGATCGTGGTGATCCTGCCCGACGGCGGCCGCGGGTACCTCTCGAAGATCTTCAACGACTCGTGGATGACCGAGTTCGGTTTCATGGGCGGTTCGGGGCAGACGACCGTGGGCGAGGTGCTGGCCAGCAAGGGCGGGGAGATTCCCGAGCTGGTCCACGTGCACCCGCAGGACACGGTGCGCGAGGCGATCGACATCATGCGCCAGTACGGGGTGAGCCAGATGCCGGTGCTCAAGGCGGAGCCGCCGGTGACGTCCGGTGAGGTCGCCGGGGCGGTGGCCGAGCGCGATCTGATGGACGCCCTGTTCTCGGGGAAGGCGACGCTGCACGATCCGATCGAGCGGCACATCGGCTCGGCGCTGCCGACGATCGGCTCGGGCGAGCAGGTCGAGCGGGCGGTGGGCGCGCTGCAGGACCGGGACGCGCTCATGGTCTTCGCGGAGGGCAAGCCGGTGGGCGTGCTGACCCGCCAGGACCTGCTCAGTTACGTGGAGCGCTGATCGCGGACCGCGTTTTCGTCGTACGGCGTCGCCTTCGGGCGGCGCCGTTTCTCGTGCGCGCCTCGGCGCGCGGGTTCTACGATTCGTTTGACAGGCCCGCCCCTGCCTCGTAATATAAGGCGTGACTTATATTGGAGGTGTCATGACCGATCCCAAGGACCCGATCGCGGCGGCCGGACTGGTGGCGCGCGAGATCCGCACCGGCGAGCGCGACGGCGGAGCCACGAAGGTGCTCGTCGCGAGGCGCACCTACCGGGCCGAGCGAGCCGACGTGTGGGACGCGCTCACCAGCAAGGAGCGGCTGCCGCGCTGGTTCCAGCCGGTGAGCGGCGACCTCGAGGTGGGCGGCCGGTACCAGTTCGAGGCCCAGGCCGGCGGGACCGTCGAACGCTGCGACGCCCCCGATATTCTGGCGGTGACCTGGGAGTTCGGCGGCGGCATGTCGTGGCTCGAAGTGCACTTGAGCGACGCCGGCGACCCTTCCGGCGACTTCACCGTGCTCGAACTCGTGCACGAGGCCCCGGTCGACGAGGCGACGTGGACGCCAGTACGGGCCCGGCGCGGTCGGCATCGGCTGGGACGGGCTCCTGCACAGTCTCGGCCACTACCTCGCCACCGACCGCATCGCTGGACGCCGCCGAGTGGGAGCGCTGGATGACCGGCCCCGAGGGCGCCGCCTATGCCCGCCTTCTGGGCGACGCCTGGGGCGAGGCGGCCATCGCCGACGGCGACGACCCCGAGGCCGCGAAGGCCGCCGTCGACGCGGTCGTCGCCTTCTACACCGTCGCGCCTCCCGAGGAGCACCCGGAAGCGTGAGCGCTGAAAGCGCCTTCGACGCGCTCGGCGACCCGATGCGGCGCCGGATCATGGAACTGCTCGGCGAGGGCGAACGGCCCGCCGGGGCCGTCGCCGCGGCGCTCACCGAGGGCTTCGGCATCTCCCAGCCCGCGGTCTCCCAGCACCTGAAGGTGCTTCGCGAGGCCGGGCTGGTGACCGTGCGCGCCGAGGGGAACAAGCGGATCTACGGCGTCGACGCCGCAGGCCTGGACGCCGTGCATGCCTGGTTGGACCGCTTCGCGGACGGCTTCGCCGGACCGCTCGACGCGCTGGAGACCGAGCTCGCCCGCGGCAAGCGCGAACGGCGCCTCGCCGAACGCCCCGGCCGCGCCCGCGGCGAGTCCTCGCGCCGGGGAGCCGCCTAGGCGCCGTCGATCCCCATGGGAAAGTTCCCGACTCGTTCGATTGCGGGCCTTGCGAAGGCGGCACGCAAACCGGGCGAGTCGGATTTTTCTGGACCGATCGCCTTGACAATCGAGCCGAGTCCCGACACGATGAGGAGCATATATTTAGGAATCTTTATATTTGGAGGTCCCTTGCGACGCATCCGAAAAGCGGCGATCATCGCCGCCACCACCCTCACCGCCGCGGGCGCCGCCGTGGCCCTGCCGGTCGCCCTCGCCCACAGCGCCTCCGCAGAGGTCGTCGTGAATGCAAACACTAGTGATTGACAGATCACAGTGTCTTGCAAGGGACGGTGAGGACGAGTTGCGCTTTTATTGGCTAAAGGCGAGAACCAAGCCGATAAGGTTCTACCGCAGGGCATGCGGGACGTCAAGTCTGTGGAGCCCGTGTAAGACCGGCGCGAGTCGGCGGTGGTCGCAACGCCCGCCAAGGGAAGGAAGCAGAAACCCATCCGTAGAGCCGCCACTCCGGTGGCAGCCGAGTCGGGACTTCTCTGCAACTTGTGGAGATGGATGCCAATGGCACAACTTCGACAATGGCTCTCGCGTGCCGGACCAATGAGGTCCCTTCGAGACATGACATGATCGTGGTGGCCTCGCTTGCGAGGCCACCACGATCGGCAATGCTCAGGGCTCGCCATCGCGAGCCTCACCGCCGCCGGGTACACCGAGGACGAGTTCAAGTCCGACGTCGCCGCGCTCAAGGCCGAGGGCCGCCACGTCATGATCTCGGTCGGCGGCGAGAAGGGCAACGTCACCGTCAACCACGCCGCCACCGCCGCCGCGTTCTCGAGCTCGGTACTGGGCCTCATGGCCGAGTACGGCTTCGACGGCGTCGACATCGACCTGGAGCACGGCATCAACGCCGGGGCCCTGGAAACCGCGCTGCGCGCGATCGACGCCGAAGCGCCGGGCTTCACCTACACGATGGCCCCGCAGACCATCGACTTCCAGTCAACTTCGGGCGGGTACTACCAGCTCGCGGTGAACACCAAGGACCTCCTCACCATCGTCAACATGCAGTACTACAACTCGGGTTCGATGCTCGGTTGCGACGGCCAGGTGTACGCCCAGGGCGACGTGGACTTCCTGACCGCCCAGGCCTGCATCCAGCTCGAGGCCGGACTCGCCCCGATCCAGGTCGGCCTCGGCCTCCCGGCCGTGTCCAGCGCCGCCGGTTCGGGCTATGTGGACCCGGCGATGGTGAACGACGCGCTCGACTGCCTCTCCAAACTCGCCAACTGCGGCGACTTCACTCCCGACCAGGCCTACCCCGGGATCGGCGGGGCGATGACCTGGTCGATCAACTGGGACAAGACCAGCGGCTACCAGTTCGCGAACACCGTGTCCGGGCATTTCCCCGAGCTTCCATGATGCGAGGCGGAACCTGAAGCCAGGCTGAAGCCGCCTGAAGACTGCTTCAGGTGAAGACCGCCGCGTTCCTTGACGGCACTCCGCTCCGCTCCGGAGCAGTCGGGTCCGGCCGCGCTCTCCGCATGCGGCCGGACCCGCCCCTTCGGAGCCGATCGCGCGGCCGGGGCCGTCGCCCAACAGGTCGAGGAAGTCCGCCGGTTCGCGCATCCGGTAGACGGGCCGGTCGCGCCACAGCGGATGAGCAACCGTCGCCGACCGGTACCGCCGCTCGCTCACATCCGGGCCGCGCCTGGTGCGGACGGTTTTCGGGCGGGCGGATGATGCGGGTATGAACGAGCCCAAGCAGATCGTCGCCGACTTCCTCAACGAGGTCCGCTCGGGCGCGAGCCCCGAGCGCGCCGCGGATTTCATGGCCGCGCGCGTGCTGGCCCACCAGGTCGTCGCCGAGGAGCCGCTCACCGTCGAGCGCACGCCGGAGCAGTACGCCGAGCACGTCCGGGACATGTTGGAGGCCTACGGGCCCTTCACGTTCCGCATAGACGAGCTCATCGCCGAAGGCGATCGCGTCTACGCCCGCTGGACCCAGCACGGCAGACACCTCGCTGCCATCGACGGCTTCGCGGCCACCGGGAAGCCGCTGACCGAGGTCGCCAGCGCGGTCTACCGGGTCGAGGACGGCCGGGTCGCCGAGTACTGGATCCAGATCGACCGGCTCGGCCTCGCCGAGCAGCTGCGCCGCGACGCGCCGGTGGTCGGTCGGGAGTTACCCACGCGTTGCGTTCGGGGCCCCCTGGCCTATACCGTGCCTGCGGAAAGCTGAAGCGGAGCTGAAGAGCGGCGCCGGTGGCGCGGCGTGACGCGACCCCGGTGGAGCGGAGGCCGCGGCGTGAGCGTCGGCGAGGGGATCCCGATGTTCGGTTCTGCGGATCAGTACGAGTCGAGGGCCGGAAGCTCGGCTTCGAGGCGCAGCCAGTCGCGCCGGTTGACCGCCCACCTGGGGACCCGCAGCTTCACCAGCGAGCCGTCCCGCCGCTGCAGGCAGAGCTGGTCGCCGGCGATGACCCAGCGTTCGCCTTCCTCCAGTTCACGGCGCACACTCCAGCCGTATTTGCCGCGCACCATGAAACGGTGCTCTTCGAGCCGCATCCCCGCGGACCGCACGACGGCGAGGCTGATGAGCAGGACGACGCCCGAGACGCAGGCCCCCGCATACCAGATCGTGGGGCCCGCGTAGCTCAAATCCGGTTCGACGAGCGGGATGGGCAGCACGGCGAGGAATCCGATGGGCGCCGCGACCAGGGACATCCAAAGGGAGGAGCGGATCTTCATGTCGGGGCCTTTCGCTGCCACGGGATACGGCCGCGGCCGGGCGCTCGAGGCGCGTCCGGCAGCGACAGTAAGCGTATGCCGCTGAGCGTTGTGGCGGTGTCCCTACTGGATGCTGAGCTTCGGCTTGCGGCCCACGGTCAGTACGGGTTTGCGGGTCTCGGCGTAGAAGTCGTTGCCCTTGTCGTCCACGACGATGAACGCCGGGAAGTCCTCGACCTCGATCTTCCAGACCGCCTCCATGCCCAGCTCGGGGTACTCCAGGACCTCCATCGACTTGATGTTGTCCTGGGCGAGCTTGGCGGCCGGGCCGCCGATCGAGCCGAGGTAGAAGCCGCCGTGCGCCTTGCAGGCGTTCGTGACCTGGTCGGAGCGGTTCCCCTTGGCGAGCATGACGAACGATCCGCCCGCGGCCTGGAACTGCTCCACATAGGTGTCCATGCGCCCGGCGGTGGTGGGACCGAACGAGCCCGAGGCGTAGCCCTCGGGGGTCTTGGCCGGGCCCGCGTAGTAGACGGCGTGGTCGCGCAGGTACTGCGGCATCGGCTCGCCGGCGTCGAGGCGCTCCTTGATCTTGGCGTGGGCGATGTCGCGGGCGACGACGAGCGTGCCGGAGAGCGAGACGCGGGTCTTCACCGGGTGCTTGGCGAGCTCCTCGCGGATCTCGGCCATCGGCCGGTCGAGGTCGATGCGGACGACGTCCTCGTCGAGGTCGTCCTCCTGCACGTCGGGGACGTACCGGCTCGGGTCGGTCTCGAGCTGCTCGAGGAACACGCCCTCGCTGGTGATCTTGGCCATGGCCTGGCGGTCGGCCGAGCAGGACACCGCGATCGCCACGGGCAGGGAGGCGCCGTGGCGGGGGAGGCGGACGACGCGCACGTCGTGGCAGAAGTACTTGCCGCCGAACTGGGCGCCGATCCCGAACTGGCGGGTCAGTTCGAGCACCTGCTGCTCGAGTTCGACGTCGCGGAAGCCGTGGCCGAGCGGCGAGCCCTCCGTCGGCATCGTGTCGAGGTACTTCGTGGACGCGTACTTCGCGGTCTTGACCGCGAACTCGGCGCTGGTGCCGCCGATGACGATCGCCAGGTGGTAGGGCGGGCAGGCGGCGGTGCCGATCTGGCGCGAGCTTCTCCTCCAGGAACCGCATCATCGCGTCGGGGTTGAGGATCGCCTTGGTCTCCTGGAACAGGAAGGACTTGTTGGCGCTGCCGCCGCCCTTGGCGATGAACATGAACTTGTAGGCGTCGTCGCCGTCGGCGTACAGCTCGATCTGCGCGGGAAGGTTCGAGCCGGTGTTCTTCTCGTCCCACATCGTGAGCGGCGCCATCTGGCTGTAGCGCAGGTTGAGGTCGCGGTAGGCCTGCCAGACGCCGCGGGAGAGGTGCTCCTCGTCGCGGCCGTCGGTGAGGACGTGGCGCCCGCGCTTGCCCATGACGATCGCCGTGCCGGTGTCCTGGCACATCGGCAGGACCATCCCGGAGGCGATGTTGGCGTTCTTGAGCAGGTCCATCGCCACGAAGCGGTCGTTGCCGCTGGCCTCGGGGTCGTCGAGGATCGAGCGCAACTGGGCGAGGTGCGCGGGGCGCAGGTAGTGGGAGATGTCCTTGACGGCCTCGGTCGCGAGCTGCGTCAGGACCTCGGGCTCCACGGTGAGGAACCGCCGCCCGGCGGCTTCGACCGTGTTCACCCCGTCCTTGGTGAGCAGGCGGTACTCGGTGGTGTCGGGGCCGACGGGAAGCAGGTCGGTATAGCGGAACTCCGATGTCACGCGTTCCAACTTAGCGCGCAGTGCGCGCGCCGCATCTGTGAGGCAGCGCTCATCCGGTGTCGGGCCTCGGATTGTCGTACCCGGACGGTAGCGTCACATCCAGGTGGCGCGGCGATGCCGTACCACCTGTAAGCAGGTACGATTGCCCGGTTGTCCGCGCCGGCCCGGTCACGGGACGGAGCGGCACGCGCAAGTGATTCCTCCTGCTGCGGAGAGACCGCAGCCGTTGAGACCAAAGGGGGTGGAGCAATCTTGCGGCACTACGAACTCATGGTGATCCTCGAACCGAACATCGAGGAGGCCCAGGTCAGCCCGACGCTGGACAAGTTCCTGAAGGGCGTCAAGGACGCCGGAGGGACCGTCGACAAGATCGACGTCTGGGGTCGGCGCCGTCTCGCCTACGAGATCAACAAGAGCAACGAGGGCGTCTACGCCGTCATCGACCTGCAGTCCGAGCCCGGTCCCGTCGCTGAGATGGACCGTCAGCTGCGACTCAACGAGTCGGTGCTGCGCGCCAAGGTGCTGCGACCGGAGCTTCGGTAACCCGACCCTGTAACTGCGAGACCTTAGGGAGAAGAGGTCATGGCAGGAGAGACAGTCATCACGGTTATCGGCAACCTCGTCGACGACCCCGAACTGCGTTACACGCCGTCCGGTGCCGCCGTCGCGAAGTTCCGAATCGCATCGACTCCGCGTGCGTTCGATCGCGAGACGAACGCGTGGAAAGACGGTGAGGCCCTGTTCCTCACCTGCAGTGTTTGGCGCCAGTACGCCGAGAACGTCGCCGAGTCCCTGTCGCGCGGTACCCGCGTGATCGTGCAGGGCAGGCTCAAGCAGCGCAGCTACGAGACCCGCGAGGGCGAGAAGCGCACTGTGTACGAGCTCGACGTCGAGGAAGTCGGCCCCGCGCTGCGTTTTTCCACCGCGAAGCTCAACAAGTCCGGCAGCGGTTCCGGCGGCGGTGGCGGTCGTTCCTTCGGGGGCGGCGGCAACACCGGCGGCGGAGGTTCCGCACCTGACGACCCTTGGGCCTCGGCCGCCCCTGCCGGTGCTTCCACCGGCAATGCGGGCTTCGACGAGGACCCGCCGTTCTAACCGGGCACTGTCGTTCGACAGCACCGCCCGGAACGATCTCGAGTAAGAGGCAAGACTAAACATGGCCAACCCGAAATCGGCTCCCCTGCGGAAGCCGAAGAAGAAGCCGAACCCGATTGACAAAGAGGGTATCGAGTACATCGACTACAAGGACACGGCGCTGCTTCGGAAGTTCATCTCCGACCGCGGCAAGATCCGTGCCCGCCGAGTGACCGGCGTGACCACCCAGCAGCAGCGCCAGATCGCCGCGGCCGTCAAGAACGCCCGCGAAATGGCTCTGCTTCCGTACACCAGCCAGACCCGCTAAGGAAGGAGCGCAACATGAAGATCATCCTGACTCATGAGGTGCCCAACCTCGGTTCGGCCGGTGACGTTGTCGAGGTCAAGCCCGGTTACGGGCGCAACTACCTGCTGCCGCAGGGCCTGGCGATCGCCTGGACCAAGGGCGGTCAGAAGGAAGTCGACGCGATCCAGCGTGCCCGTGCGGCCCGCCAGATCCACGACCTGGACAAGGCCCGCATCGTGGCCGACCAGCTGAAGAAGACGGACGCCCACATCGTCGCCCGCACGGGTGACGGGGACCGTCTCTTCGGTTCGATCTCGGCTGCCGACATCGTGAAGGCCGTCGACGAGGCCGGGGGTCCGAAGATCGACCGCCGCCGCGTCGAGCTGGCCTCCGTGATCAAGTCGATCGGCACCTACGACGTCGCGGTCAAGCTGCACCCGGAGGTGACCGGGAAGTTCAAGCTTCAGGTCACGCCGGCCAAGCGCCGCAAGAAGTAGGACGCAAGCGAACACCAGGGCCCGCGACCGGCGACGGTCGCGGGCCCTGCTCGTTTCAGATCACCCAGCCGGCGGTGCGCAGCACCACCGTCACCAGGCCCGCCCCCAGGATGGCCGCGGCCGAGCCCGCCACGCCCGCCCGCCATCCGGCGCGCGGCAGCCGCAGCAGCACCGCCACGAGCAGGCTCGCGGTGAGCGCCGAGAGCGTCCACGCCCAGCCGCCCGACACCGCCGCCGACAGCCGTCCCGCCACAGTGCACCCGCTGTCGGCGCACGTCTGGTCCACCGGCGCCTGCGAGAGCACCCACGCGAGGTACACGAACATCGGCACGGCGTACCAGGCGAGCGTCACGAGCAACGTCGGCGTGAACGCCCGCTCCCCGGGGCGGTCGTCGCCGTCGGGATCGAGCCGGGGCTTGCGCTCGGGTTGCCGGGGGGCGTTCATGAGACGGTTGCTCCTCGATTGCGTGCCGGGTCGCTCCTCACCTTAGCCGCAAGTTGGCACGAACGAATTTCCGTCCACAGGCGGTGGACGGCGTCCCTACAGGTGGCGACCTGGATCAGAGCCCCGATCACGTTCTTGTCCACAGGTTGTCCACAGCCCGGGGGCCGGTTATCCACAGGTTATCCACAGCTTTGTCCACAGGTTGTCCACAACCTCGTTTGCAACCGTGCCCGGCGCGACATAGCGTCGTTGACGCCGCTCTTCTGTCGTATGCAGGCGGTAGATTCACCATGAACGCACGGTGACCGAGGGGGTGACGGCATGACCGACGTGTCGACGGAAGGCGTCTACTCGCGGGGAGCCAACGGCGCCAACGGTTCCTATTTCGACACACCTCCCGAGGACCCCTTCGGCGGTGGCGGTGGCGGCAACTCCCGCACCTATGAGCGCACCCCGCCCCAAGACCTCCAGGCCGAGATGTCGGTCCTCGGCGGCATGCTCCTGAGCAAGGACGCCATCGCCGACGTCATCGAGACCCTCGGCACCGGCGACTTCTACAAGCCCGCCCACGGCATGGTCTTCGACGCGATCATCGACAAGTTCGGCAACGGCGAACCCGCCGACGCCGTCACCATCGCCGCGGCCCTCGCCGACTCCGGCGACCTCGCCAAGATCGGCGGCGGCCCCTACCTCCACGACCTCCTCAACGCCGTGCCCACGGCCGCGAACGCCGGGTACTACGCGAAGATCGTCAAGGAGAAGGCCATCCTGCGCCGCCTCATCGAGGCCGGCACGAAGGTCGTCCAGTACGGCTACGGCGGCGGCCAGGGCGGCCGCGACATCGACGACCTCGTCGACCTCGCCCAGCAGGCCGTCTACGAGGTCACCGACAACCGCCAGAGCGAGGACTTCGCGGTCCTCTCCGACCTCCTCCAGCCCGCGATGGACGAGATCGAGGCGATCGGCGCCAGCCAGGGCCTGATGACCGGCATCCCCACGGGGTTCGCCGACCTCGACCGGCTCCTCTCGGGCCTCCAGGCCGGGCAGCTCATCATCGTCGCCGGGCGCCCCGGCGCGGGCAAGTCGACCGCCGCCATGGACTTCATGCGGCACGCCTCGCTCCACCACCGCCACGCCGCGGCCCTGTTCAGCCTCGAAATGAGCAAGCTCGAGATCGTCATGCGCCTCTTGAGCGCCGAGACGCGGGTGCCGATGCACGTGCTGCGTTCGGGCGACCTGTCCGACGACGACTGGACCCGCCTGGCCAAGCGCATGGGCGACATCTCCGAGGCGCCGCTGTTCGTCGACGACACCGCGTCGATGACGATGATGGAGATCCGGGCCAAGGCCCGGCGGCTCAAGCAGCGCCACGACCTCAAGCTCATCGTGGTCGACTACCTCCAGCTCATGACCTCGCCGAAGAAGACCGAATCGCGCCAGCAGGAGGTCTCGGAGATCAGCCGCGGACTCAAGCTGCTGGCCAAGGAGGTCCAGTGCCCGGTGATCGCGGTCGCCCAGCTGAACCGTGGTCCCGAGCAGCGCACCGACAAGCGCCCGCAGCTCTCCGACCTGCGCGAGTCCGGTTCGCTTGAGCAGGACGCCGACGTGGTCATCCTGCTGCACCGCGAGGACTACTACGACAAGGAGTCGCCGCGCGCGGGCGAGGCCGACTTCATCGTCGCCAAGCACCGCAACGGCGCGACGGACACGATCACCGTCGCGGCCCAGCTGCACCTCTCGCGCTTCGTCGACATGGCCGTCTGAGCAGCGCACGGTTCGAAGCAGACGAAAGGCCGAGAAGACTAGTCGCCGAAGAGGATCTGCAGGAGCGTGCGCCGTTCGCGGAGCTGCTTGGTCTCCTGGTATTCGGGCATCGGTCCGGCCGGGGTCTCGGGCCGCACGCCGTTGACCCACTTCTCGGTGTCGATGAGGTGTTCGAGCTCGCCGCGGTCCAGGAGCACGGCGCGGCAGGCCGAGCATTGATCGACGACGATGCCGTTGCGCTCGTACTGGCGCATCGCCGCCGCGCACTTGGGGCAGGTGAGTTGCATGGTCGTCACCGTACACTCCGTTGCCCCGCAGGGCGGCTGCGCTGGCGGGCCGGTCTCAGCGCCACCACTCCACGGCCAGCGACGGGCCCGGGCCGGTCTCGGCCTCGAGCACGTCGACCACTTCGTCGTCCTCCGCCAGGCCCGGGAACAGCCCCGTCGTGGTGCCCGCGATCGCGTCGCGCAGCGGCAGCCACCACCCGAGCAGGACCACCGGGTACAGCAGGTACCCGAAACGCGTCGAGGGCATGAGCAGGAACGCCGCCGAGAGACCCGCGGCGCACCACAGTGCCGCCGACGCGGCCGTGACCGGCGGCCGCGTCCACAGCAGCCCGGCGATGACCAGCGCCGCGAGCCCGAGCAGCGCCGGTGCGATGAGTTCGCCGCCGGGA
The DNA here is from genome assembly GCA_963740955.1 of uncultured Actinomycetota bacterium. Classification (GTDB taxonomy): domain Bacteria; phylum Actinomycetota; class Actinomycetes; order Mycobacteriales; family Micromonosporaceae; genus Glycomyces. The sequence continues at coordinate 298,941 of CAVUGC010000015.1, read as the reverse complement.
ACGTGCTGGGCGACAAGGAATCCGGGCAGCGGCGACTGCGCGGGCGAGGTGACCACGCCGTGGCCGAGGCCGTAGGCGATCACGTTGTCGAAGAAGCCGCGGGCGTCCGTGGCCAGGATCGGCAGCATCGTGACCGCGACCGGGATCGCGAAGCCCGCGAGGTAGCGGCGCAAGCCGCCGCTTCGCCACAGCAGGAACGCGATCACGACGGCCGCGGGCCAGGCGAAGAGCTTGAGTGCGGCGGCCGCGCCGATCGCCAGCCCCGCGGCGAGCGGGCGCTCGCGGTGGGCGAACGCGAGGGCGAGGACCATGAGGGCGACGACGGGCATGTCGTCGCCTCCCGTCGCGAACGTCAACGCGCACACCGGGAAGACGAACGTGGCCTGGACGGCGCGCAGCAGCGGGCCCTTGCCCGCCCCGCCTCCCGGTCCGTCGAGCAGGAGCCGGACCGCGCCGATCGCGCAGGCGACGGCGGCGAGCAGGAAGTACACGCGGGCGTCGGTCCACCAGTGCTCGCCGAAGAGCGCGGCCGGGATGCCGAAGACGGCCATGCCGGGCTGGTAGGGGTTGTAGCCGAGCAGCGGTTCGGGGAGGGCGGCGATCGCGTCGGCGTGCAGGTAGGGGCTGCCGGTCTCCAGGAGCCGCGAGCCGGAGGACTCGACGACGAGGACTTCCTCCTGGGCCCGGCCGCTGATCCCGGCGGCGCGGTCGATCGCCATGAACGCCAAGGGGATCGCGGTGACGGCGAGGGCGGCGCCGACGGCGATGAAGGCCCGGCGGCGCCAGACCGCGCCCGGCTGGGTGAGGAGGATCGCGGCGCAGATCGCCGCGGGGAGGTACCCGCCGAAGGCGACCGCGCCCCACTGGGCGTGCGAGTCGAGGGTGGTCCACAGCGCGGTGGCGCCCGCGAAGAGCGCGGCCACGCCGTAGAAGGCGAGGTCGATGATGAGCGGACGGTTGGACACCCGGACAGCGTACGGGGACCGGGCGAATCCGAAAACGGGCAGCCGCAAGCGCTGCGAAAGGCGGTTTTTCGGGCCCCCGGTACACAAGGGTGCGGCGGGGGTACGACAGTCCGGCCCGATCGGGCGCTCTGTTCGCGGGCAGCGAAACAGCACTTCCCGGCGCGTTCTCCGGGCCCCCGATATTCAAGGGTGGCCCCCGGGTACGACACTTCAGCCGGGCCGGATCCGCTTGTTCGCTGTCAGCGGAGGGGAATGCGGGCCCAGACTTCCTGGGTGCCGTCGCCGAGGGTGCGGGCGCCCCAGTCGGTGGAAAGTTTGGACACTATGAACATGCCGCGTCCATGAGCCGAGTCGAGGTTGACGGCGCACACGTGCGGGTGGGAACGGGAGCCGCCGTCGATCACGCGGACCTCGACGTCGGCCGGGCTGAGCTCGTAGGTCACCCACACGTCCCCGCCCGTCAGCGGCCGGGCGTGGCGGACGGCGTTGGAGACGAGCTCGGTCGCGCACACGAGGAGGTCGTCGCGGACATCGTCGGGCAGGTCGGGGAGCGCGTCGCGCAGCCACCGGCGGACCTGGCCGGGCGCCCCGGACTGATGGGGGACGCGCAGGCGCTCTGGTGCCGGTATCGCAGCGGGCATCGCGGTCCCCTTCCTTCCTCGGTGCCGGTCGGAGGCTATACAGCAACCTACCTGTTAGCTCCGCATGACGCCAGCATTACGGACGGACCCTGAGTCCGTCGTGAGGTGCGGCGCTCAGCCCGCGAGGGTCTGCCGGATCGCGGCCGGACGGTCGGTGAAGATGAGGTCGACCTCGAGCCCGGCCATCCGGTGCGCGGTGTCCGCGTCGTTGACGGTCCAGGTGTACACCTGATAGCCCGCTTCGTGGCTCCGTTCGACGAAATCAGGGGTCGAATCGATGTAGTCGACCCGCGAACTGAGCACTTGAACGCCCTCGGGCGGGCGCCGGAACGGATATTCGAATATCCACACCAGCGGCGTGTCGGCGTCCAGGCTCCGCCAGGTCTTGAGGGCGGCGCGGGAGAAGGACATGACGGTGACGTCGAGCCCGGGCCAGCGCCGCAGCGTCTCCCACAGCCGCAGCTCGAGCCGGGGCCCGAACTTCGAGGGGTGCTTGGACTCGATGAGCAGCTTGAGGTCTTTGCCCGAATCGACGACGAGGCCGAAGAGGTCTTCGAGGGTGGGAATCTGCTCGGCTTCGGCGTTCCCGGCGCAGTCGGGGAACTGGTGGGCGAAGTTCAACTCCCGCAACTGGGCGAGAGTGAGATCCGCCACGGCGCCCTTGGCGCCGGCGGTGCGTTTGACGGTGCGGTCGTGGTGGAGGACGAGGTGCCCGTCGGCGGTGAGGCGGATGTCGAACTCGAACCCGTCGGCGCCCTCGACGATCGCCTGCCGGAACGCGGCGATGGAATGCTCCGGGAGGAACTCGTTCGCGCCTCTATGGGCGACGATCAGCGGCTGGGACACTCTTCGACGATAGACGGTGGGGCTGACGACGCGCCCGCACTACGGTGTCCGGATCCGGTGGTGGTGATGAACGTCCCTCGGCCTGCGGAGCCCGGGTGAACGGCAGGGTCCGGCCCGCCGACCTCCCGGCGCTCGGGCTCGACCGGTGTCGGCGGGCGTTCCGAGGCCGGGACGAGATCGGTTCGGGTGGCCGATGCGAGGGCGCAGATGGGAGGATCGACACGTGCAATTCGAGGGGGAGGCCTACCGCGACCTGGGCTGGGCCAAGATCGACACCGGCCGTCCGGCCCGGACCGGGGCGGCCGAGGCCGTGTACGCGGCGGGTAAGACGCCCGAGCAGGTCGTCGGGGCGCTGGCGGCGCTGCGTGAGGCGCACCCGGGCCGGGTCGCGGTCGCGACCCGCTGCGACGAGGCGTGTGTGGCGGCCGTTCGGGAGGCCTTCGGCGACGAGGTCCTGGTCGAGGCCGGGGTGTGCGCCGTCGGTGCGTTCCCCGCTCCCGAATCCGGGCTGCTCGCGGTCGTGTGCGCCGGGACCTCCGATCTGCCGGTGGCGCGGGAGGCCGAGATCGTGGCGCGGGCCAACGGGATCGACGCCCGACTGGTCGCCGACGTGGGCGTGGCCGGGCTGCACCGGCTCCTCGACAAGGTCGCGGACCTGCGGGAGGCGGCCTGCCTGATCGTGGTGGCGGGCATGGACGGGGCGCTGCCTTCGGTCGTCGCGGGTTTGGTGGGCGCTCCGGTGGTCGCGGTGCCGACCTCGGTCGGGTACGGGGCCGCGTTCGGCGGGCTCGCGCCGCTGCTGACGATGCTGAACTCCTGCTCACCGGGGGTGGTCGTGGTGAACATCGACAACGGGTTCGGGGCGGCGATGGCCGCGGCCCGGATCCTCGGGGTGAAGGCGGCACCGTGAAGGCGGCGCAGTGAAGCAGCGCCCCGAATCTGACAGCGAAAAGGCGGCACAGTGAAGGCGGAACGGTGACGATCGCGTGGCTCGACTGCTCGGCGGGCGCGAGCGGCGACATGTTCCTCGGCGCCCTGGTCGACACCGGGGTGGAACCGGGCCTCATGCAGGCGGCCGTTGACGCGCTCGGGACCGAGCCGATCCGCTTGAGCGCCAACCGGGTGACGCGCCACGGCCTGGTCGCCACGTTGGTCGACGTCGAGGTGCCGGAGGTGAAGACCGACCGGCGCTGGCGCTCGATCCGGGCGATGCTCGAGGAAGCCGCGTTGGACGACGCGACCCGGAAACTGGCGCTGGGCGCGTTCGCCCGACTCGCGGCGGCCGAAGCCGCGGCTCACGGGATCGACGTCGAGGACGTGCACTTCCACGAGGTGGGCGCGCTCGACTCGATCGCGGACATCGTGGGCGCGGCGGCCGGTCTGGCGTCGTTGGGGATCACGCGGTTGACCGCATCCACGGTGACCGTGGGCGGGGGCACGACACGCGGCTCGCACGGGTCGATCCCGCTGCCGGCCCCGGCGGTGCTGCGGGTGCTGGCCGACGCGAACGCGCCGGTCGTGGGCGCGGTGCCTTACGAGGCGTGCACCCCGACGGGCGCGGCGATCATCGCGGCCGCGGCTTCCGAGTACGGGCCGATGCCGGAGATGGTGGTCGAACGGGTCGGCGTCGGCGCGGGCCGCCGTGACCCGAAGGAGCGGGCGAACCTGTTGCGGCTGGTCATCGGCCGTGAGGTCTTGATGCCGGGCCGCGCGGCGCACGCGCACCGCCATGCGACCGCGCCGGCGGAGCCGGTGCATCACGACTCTCATGACCACCACGAGTCCCACGGCCATGAGCACCACGGGCACGAACCCGGCGCATCGACCGCCGACACCCTGGATTCCAGGCACGGAGGCACCGTCGTCCCCGCGTCCGAGCCTGCGCCAACCCCTGCCGCGAGGCCCGTGGTCATTGAGACGAACGTGGACGACCTCGATCCGCGCCTGTGGCCCGCCGCGCTGGCGGCGCTCCTCGACGCCGGGGCCTCGGACGCGTGGCTGACGCCGATCCTCATGAAGAAGGGCCGCCCGGCCCACACGGTCCACGTGCTGTGCCGACCCGAAATGATCGCCGCGGTGCGGTCGGCGCTGGTGCGGCACACCACCACGATCGGCATGCGCTCCTACGAGATCGACAAGTACGCACTTGAACGCCGCTACACGCATGTCAATGTGGACGGTCACTCGATCGGCGTCAAGATCGCGCTCGAGCACGGCGAAGTCGTGAACGCCTCGGTCGAGTACGAGGACGCGGCCGCTGCGGCCGCCGCTCTGTCGCGTCCGCTCAAGGTCGTGATCGCCCAGGCCACTGCGCTTGCGGCCGAACAGTATTAGCCGGACCACGGCGGTGGGGCGGTACCGATATCCTGCCCGCATGATCGATTTCGAGAACGGTTCGCTCTTCAAGCTCAAAGTCACCGACGACCCCGGCTTCCGCGACGAGGTCCAGCCGCTGCTGGCCGACGGCGAAGAGGTCGCTTTGACCTTCGAAGGCGTGCGGGACTTCGTGGCCTTCACGAACAAGCGGGTCATCGCCGTCAACGTGCAGGGCATCACCGGCCGCAAGAAGGACTACACCTCCTTGCCCTACAACAAGATCCAGGCCTACTCGATCGAGACCGACGGCCTGATGGACAACGACGGCGAACTCGACCTGTGGTTCAGCGGCCTCGGCAGGGTCCGCTTCGAGTTCAAGGAGAACGTGGACCTCCCGGCGATCGCCAAGCACATCGCCAACTCCACCCTCTAACACGCTTCCCTGAGGCAGGCAGGCAAAGTCGGGAGGGCCGAGCCGCGGACACCGCGGGCGGCCCTCCCGTTCTGCTCTCGCCGGTTCCCCTGAACATCAAGGGAACTCTCGGCGTCAGGACGGCGCCGGGCCGGTCGTCTCGTGGTGCCTACGGTTCGACCGGCTCGGCGCCGTCTTCGTTCCCGGGCATCGGGCCCGGGAGCGTTTCGGCGGCTCAGCCGTGGGAGTGGACGGTCCCGGTGTTCGGGACCTGCCCGATCTCCTCGCCCTCGCCGAGGACCACGAACTGGCCCATCATTCCCGAGTCCTCGTGGGCGAGGATGTGGCAGTGGTACATGTACGGCAGGTTCGGGTCGGTGTAGTCGGCGAACCGCATCGCGAGGCGGTACTTGCGCTGCGGGATCAGCTGGACGGTGTCCTTCCAGCCGCGCAGGCGCTCCGGCGGCTCCTGGCCGTCCACAGTGAGCACTTGATATTGGACGTCGTGCACGTGGAAGTTGTGCATGAACCCGTCGGCGTTGTCGACCTCCCACACCTCGACGGTGCCCTCGCGGACGGCGAAGTCGATGCGTTCGAGGTCCATGGACTCGCCGTTGATCTGGTTGAAGCCCGAGAGCGAGAACGAGCGCTCCGCGGCGACCTCGGCGTCGGCCAGATCCGGTGCGGTGCCCATGGTCTCGGGGATCGCGGTGGTGTCGGCCAGGTTCTCGGCGGCGCGGAATTCGCAGACGTCGAGCAGGTCGTCGCCGCCGTTGAAGCGCCCGAGCGGGGCCGTGTAGCCCTCCTCGACGGGGTTGGAGCGGAGCACGACCTTTTCGCCGGGTTCGAAGGCGACCACGATCTCGGCGCGCTCGCCCGGTGAGAGCTGAAGACTGTCGGTCTCCCAGGCCTTCGGGAGCAGGCCGCCGTCGGTGGCGATGAGCGAGAAGGGCCGGCCGTCGCTGAATCCGAAGTTGTACAGGCGTGAGACCGACCCGTTCAGCAAACGCAGGCGCACCAGGCGGGTCGTGACGTCGAAGTAGGGGGCGAGCGTCCCGTTGACCATGATCGCGTCGCCGAGGAAGCCCTGCATGCTCATGAACGAGCCGTCCTTCTCGAACTGGTTGTCGTCGTTGAACTTGCGGTCCTGGACGATCATCGGCACGTCGTCCACGCCGTACTCCGAGGGCAGGTCGAGGCCTTCGGACTCGTCGTCGTCGATGATGAACATCCCGGCCAGGCCCCGGTAGACGTGGTCGCCGGTGCGCCCGTGGGGGTGCGGGTGGTACCAGAGGGTCGCGGCGGGCTGATTCATAGTCCATTGGGGAGCCCAGACGCCGTCGGGTTCGACCTCCTGGTGGGGGCCGCCGTCCATGACCGACGGGAGGTGCATGCCGTGCCAGTGGAGGGAGGTGCCCTCGGCGAGGCCGTTGTGCACCGCGAAGGCGACCTCTTCGCCGCGCTTGGCGCGGATCGTCGGGCCGAGGAACGGGCCGTTGATCCCCCAGGTCTCGGTCTCGCGGCCGTCCTTGAAGGCGACCGTGCCGGGCTGGATCTCGAGGTTGAAGATCCGCGCGCCCGAGGGGTCCTGGGTCGACTCGGCGAGCGGGGGGACGGCCAGGGGGTTGGCGAAGTCGACCTTCCCGGCGGTGTCGAGCTTGGCGTCGGTCCAGAAGTATCCGAGAGTGCCGGCCCCGCCGAGCACGACCGCGCCGACCCCGCCCCCCACGCCGATGAGGGTCCACTTGAGTGCTTTACGCCGCTGCATGTCTGCAATATTCGTGCGCAGACTCCCCGAGTACATCGGGCCGGAGAAGGCAATCCGCGTACCACCCGGGGACTACGCGGCCCGGCCGAGTCAACCTCCAGTAGCGGTACGGCAATCGATCACGGTCGCGCCTCAGCGCCGAGCGCCGCCGCGACGACACGGACGATATGGTCGAAGTAGATCTTGCCGACAGCGGCCGGCGCACGGCCGACCGGCCGAATCATGAGGTAGGTGAATCCACGTGTCGACTCCGGAGATGTTCGAGCCGCACCTGCGAGGAAAGACCCTGGCGCCGCCCGGGTCCGGTATGGTCCTGGCGGAATGGGAGGCCGAAGGTTCGCTCGGAGACGAGCGCCTCTACCAGGTCCCGCTGCATCGGCACGCTGAGGACGAGGCCTGGTACGTCCTGGAAGGGTCGCTCGGCGTCAGGTTCGGCGACGAGGAAGTGGAGGTGCCCGCAGGTGGGGCGTTGATCGTTCCCGGCGGCCTCCCGCACACCTTCTGGAATTCCCGAACCGAACCCGCGCGCTACCTGCTGGTCATGGGCGCCAAGACGAACGCGCTCATCAACGCGATCCACGCGGCCACCGACCGGAGCCCCGAATCGATGCGCCGAATCTTCGATCGGCACGACGCCGAACTGCTCGAATAGCACATCGAACGCTTCGACCCCGAGACCGCCGACGCGCTCAGCAGTCGCATCGCCCGGCCCTTGACCCGCACCGAAGGCCTGAGCGTCGCTGAACGCCCGCGGAGGCGCAAGCCGGATCCGAGTTCGCGACGCGTCAGTCCTCGGTGAGGTAGCCGCGCAAGTGGGCGGCGTTCACCGCCGCGGCGCGGCCGGCGACCTCGAGTTTCGCCATCGCCCGCGACAGGTGCACGCTCACGGTCTTCTCGGAGATGTACAGCTCGGCGCCGATCTGGCGGTTCGTCAACCCGCGCGCCACCTGCCGCAGCACCGCCAGCTCCCTCGGGGTGAGCGGCGTCGAAGTCGCCCCCGCCACGTCGAACCGCGCCCGCTCGGCCAGCGCGTGCAGCTCCTCCACCAACGGTCCCGCACCCAGGCGGGTAGCGGTGGCCTTCGCCTCGGCGAGCACCGCGGCGGCCTCGGTTCGCGCCTCGGACCCGCTCTCGCCGAGCAGGGCCTCGGCCAGCCGCCAACGCGCGTAGGCCTGCCGGTACGGCTCGGCCCACACCTGGTCGTGCCGGGCACCGGCATGGCCGTTCTTCCCGGCTTCGAGGATCGCCAGCGCTTCGGAGGCGGCCGGGTCGCGCAGGGCGAGCTCCAGCCGTTCCTGCTCGCCGAGCACTGCGGTGCCTTCAACGCCGGCACCCGCGGCGCCCGTATTCAGGTCGACGAGTGCGGCGTTGCGGTAGTCGAAGGCGGCGGCGGCTTTGCGCCACAGGGCCGCGTCGCCGTCGCCGTAGAGGCGGGACTCCTCGGCGTCGAGTTGGGCGGCCCAGGCCCGGCCCTCGGGGCCGAGCGTGCCGGACAGCGGGAGGCCGTGTTCGAGGAAGAACCGGGCCCGCTCGGCCAGGCGCTCCCCCGCCGAGACGGCGTCTTTGGCGGCGGCCGTGTCGCCTTCGCGGCGCAGACGTTGAGCGAGATCCGCGGCGGCGCCGACTCCGGCGGCGCAGACCGAGATGCCCGCGAGGTAGTAGCTGCGCATGCGGGTCATCCGCTCGGTGGCCCGTTCGCTGCGCCGCAGCGCCTCGGCCGGGCGGTCGCGCCAGCGGTCGAGTTCGACGCCGCACAGTGCCGCGAGCGCGAGCACCTGGCCGTCGAGCTCCCAGCGATCGGCGAGGTAGTCGAGGCGCCGGTCGGCGGCCTCGAAGCGGCCGCGCGCCACATCGACGAGGAGGACCGCGGCGGCGAGGCGCGTGAGCACGACGCCGGGCAGGACGCTGGAGGCCATCTCGCCGTTCGCGTCCACCTGGTCCCAGCGGCCGATCATGTAGTTGCAGATGACCTGGCGTACGGCGATCTCGAGGCCGTAGAGGCTCCATTTGTCGCCGGTGCTGCCGGGCCCGGTCCATGCCGAGGTCGAAGTGGGTGAGGGCCTCGGCGATGCGGGCGGTCTCGACCATGACGAGGCCGTTGTTGAAGTGCGCGCGCAGTTCGACCTCGTGCCAGCCTTTGCCGCGCACGAGTGTCGTGGGCCTCGTCGTTGCGGGCGATGGTCTGGTCGAGGGTCTGCCCGCCGCGGCGGAACGCGGCGAGGCTGTCGGTGAGGATCGCGTCGGCCTTGGCGGCGAGGTGGCCCTCGTGCGTCTTCGGCGGTCCGCCGGCGCCGGGTGACCGCGTCGGCGGTCTCGATGGCGCGGACGCACCATTCGGCGGCCTCTTCGTACTGGCGGTTCGCGTAGATGGTGCGGGCGACGATGGCCTGGGCCCAGGCCTTGACGGAGCGCGGCTCCTCGTCCTTGACCAGTTCCCATGCTTCCCAGGCGATCCGGTGGGCCTCGCTGCTCGTCGCCTTCGATGGAGAGGAGGTGCTTGGCGTACTTGCGGCGGGTGGAGGCGCCCTCGATCCGGTCGCCGGAGGCGTCGGCGAGGCGCACGGCGCTGGCCGAATACGACTGGGCGCGTTTGATCTCGCCGGAGGCGCCGGCGTTGGAGGCGGCGCGCAGGGTGAGTCGCAGTTCGGTGATGCCTTCGGGCCGTTGCGCTTCGGGGACGCGTCTCGAACAGGGCCAGCGCCCGTTCCAGGTGGAGCAGGGCTTCGGCGGGGGCGGCGAGTTCGACGGCCTCTTCGGCGGCCCGCACGGAGGCGGACGAGGGCGCAGGGGAGGTCGCCGGATTCGAAGGAGTGGTGGGCGAGTTCGGCCTCGGCGCCCTTGCCGTTGTCGTCGGCGAGGGATTCGGCGATCTTCTGGTGGTAGCGGATGCGTTCGCCCGGAAGGAGATCGTTGTAGACGGCCTCGCCGAGCAGGGCGTGGCGGAACGCGTACGTGTCGGGGCTCTTCTGGACGATGATGCCGTGGGAGATCGCGGCTCTGCAGGGCCTGGTCGAGTTCGCGTTCGTGGCGCAGGCCGTTCTCGTCGAGCATCGACCATGCGGCGGCGTTGAGGCGCTGGTAGGTGAAGCGGCGGCCCATGACGGAGGCGAGCTGCACGACCTGCTTGGCGGATTCGGGAAGGCGCTCGAGCCTGGCGAGGAGGACTTCGGCGAGTTCGAAGGTGACCGTGTGGGTCTCGGCGGCGGCGAGCTCTTCGGCGAGGAACGCGTTGCCCTCGGAGGCGGCGGCGATCTTGGAGACGGTCTCCTCGTCGAGCCCGGTGTTGAGCTCGCGCACGAAGTCGGCGGCGTGCCGGGCGTCGAAGGGGTCGAGGTGGAGGCGCTGGACGGCGGGGAGGCGCACGAGTTCGGCCAGGAGGGGGCGCAGGGGGTGGCCGCGGTGGAGGGCGTCGGCCCGGTAGGTGCCGAGGATGAGCACGCGCTGCGCGGTGAGGCGGGAGGTGAGGAAGGCGAGGAGGTCGCGGCTGGAGCGGTCGGCCCAGTGGAGGTCTTCGAGGGTGAGCACGATCGGCTTCACGGCGGAGAGGTCGGCGAGCGCGGCGTGGAAGGCCTCGAAGAGGCCGAGGCGTCCGAGGTCGCCTTCGGCGGGGACGGGGTGGCCGGGCAGGAGGGGGCTGAGGCCGGGGTGGGCGGCGACGAGGTCGGGGTTGTCGCGCGCGAGGGTGCCGACGATCTCGGCGAAGGGGAGGTAGGGCAGGGCGGAGTCGGCGGTGTCGAGGCAGTGGCCGGTGACGGTGCGGACACCGTCACCGGCGCTTTCGTTGAATTCGTGGAGCAGCCGGGTCTTCCCGACCCCTGCGTCTCCGGAGACGAGCACCGTGGCCGGTCGCCCCGTCCTCGCGGCGGCGAGTGCCTCGCGGAGCGCGGCGAACTCGCCGTCGCGGGCGAAGAGGGGGAGATCGGAACCCAGGCGCGGCATGTCAGCAATCATGACATGCCCCTATGACGCAGTGCGCGTGTTCATTTCGCGGGCTGGACTCGGTGCGGCCCGCCTCGAAGCGGTCGCTTGCGAGCCGAACGCACGGGCGACGCGCTGGGCGACGCCGTCGTGCCGGACGTGCGTTCCGCCGCGGCGGGTCTCCTTCGCGGCCTTGATGAGGCTGCGGGCGAGCCGCTCGTTCTCGGCGTCCTTGATGAGCTCCTCGGAGCGGGCGTAGTGCATGTAGTGGAAGTCGAAGTCGTTCATCTTCATCCTTTGATGTCGGTGGCCGGGGTTTTTCCGGCCTGACACCAATGCTCCGGCTGAGGGGTGCCGGGAGGCATCAGGCTTCCACGTCGAGGCGGCCCTTACGGGCCTTAGTTCCGGGCCTCAGTCACCGCAGACCCCCTTACTTTCGACTGAGGGGCCTTACCCGGGACAGCCGCGAGGGCCACCAGACGGCCCGGCCGAGGTCGAAGGTGAGGGCCGGGACCAGGAGTGAGCGGACGATCACCGTGTCGAGGAGCACCCCGAAGGCGACGACGAACGCGATCTGCGCCAGGAACAGGATCGGCAGGACCGCGAGCGCCGAGAACGTCGCCGCGAGCACCACCCCGGCCGAGGTGATGACCCCGCCCGTGGCGACCAGCCCCCGCAGCGTTCCGGCGCGCGTGCCGAGCCGCACCGACTCCTCGCGGACCCGTGTCATCAGGAAGATGTTGTAGTCGATGCCCAAGGCCACCAGGAACACGAAACCGAACAGGACCACGGTGGGGTCGGCGCCGGGAAAGCCGAAGAGGTGGTTGAAGACCAGCGCCGAGACGCCCATCGTGGCGCCGAACGACAGCACCACCGTGGCGGTGAGCAGCAGCGGCGCCAGGATCGACCGCAGCAGCAGCATGAGCACCGCCAGGATCACCGCGAGCACGATCGGGATGATCACGGCCCGGTCCCTTTCGGAGGTCTCGAGCGTGTCGAGCTGGATCGCGGTCGGGCCGCCGACCTTGGCGTCGGTGCCGTCCACCGCATGCACGGCATCTCTCAGGCGTTCCACAGTGTCCATGGCGGTGTCGCTGTCGGGCGCGTCCTCCAGCACCGCTTCGATCTCCACCAGGCCTTCGGCCTCGACGACCGTCCCGGACGCGTCGGTCTTCGGGGCGACCTGCGCGACACCGTCCACTTCGGCCGCGGCGAGCACCGCGTCGAGCGCGTCGGCGTCCGCGATGATCACCGCGGGCGCGCCGGAGCCGGCCGGGAAGTGCTCGGCGAGGACCTCCTGACCGGCGACGGAGTCGACCTCCGTGAGGAACACGTCGGTCTGTGCGGTGCCGTCCGCCTTGAGCTGCACCATGAACGCGGCCGCCACGACAAGGCCCGCGGCCGTCGTGAGCCAGACCGCCCGGGGTCGGCGGGCGACGAGCCCGGCGACCGACGACCACAGCCGGGAGCGGCGCTCGCCCTTCCCGGCTGCGGTGCGGCGCGGCCAGAACGCCGCCCGCCCGAACAGTGCCAGCATCGCCGGCAGGAACGTCGCCGCGGCCAGGAACGCCGCGCCGATCCCGATGGCCGCCACCGGACCCAGGCCCCGGTTCGAGTCCAACTGGCTGAACAGCAGGCACAGCACGCCGAGGATCACGGTCCCCGCCGAGGCCGCGATCGGCTCGATCGTGGCGCGCAGGGCCTTGCGGACCGCCGTGAAACGGTCGGCGCCGCCACCGAGCTCCTCGCGGAACCGGGCCACCAGCAGCAGCGCGTAGTCGGTGGCCGCGCCGAACACGAGGATGAAGAGGATCCCCTGGCTCTGGCCGTTGAGGTCGATCACGCCCGCGTCGGCGAGGGCGTACACGGCCGCGCTGGCGGCGGCGAGCGCGAACCCGCACGTGAGCAGCACCAGGAGCGGCAGCAGCGGGGAGCGGTAGACGAGCACGAGGATGACCGCGACGACGGCGGCGGCCACCAGCAGGAGCAGTCCGTCCACGCCGGCGAAGGCCTCGCCGAGGTCGGCGCCGAGCGCGGCCTGGCCGGTCACGAGCACGTCGAGGCCGTCGGGGCGGCCGTCTTCGAGCGCGGCGCGGATCTCCTCGACCGCCGCGGCGTCGTCCTCGGCGTCGATGAGCACGACGAACTGCGCGGCTTCGGGCGGGTTCTCGGCGGAGCGCTGCGGCGGGATCGGCGGTCCGGCGTTGAACTCGAGCGCCGCCATGGCGGCGCTCGCCGTCTCGAGGTAGGCCTGGTCGGCGTCGGTGAGCCCGCCGGGGCGCTCGGCGACGACGACCGCGGCCGTCGCGTCGGTCTCGTCGAAGGCGGCCCGCAGTTCGTTGACCTCGGTGGACTCGGCCGTGGACGGCAGGAACGCGGAGCCGTCGTTGGAGGCGACCTCGCTGAGCTTCCCGGCGAACGGCCCGGCGAAGGCGCCGAGTGCGAGCCAGGCCAGGGCCAGCAGTGCGGGTATCAGCCAGCGCACTCGTGATACAGGTCGGTCGGGGGCCATGAGCGGATCTCCTCGCTTCGCCATCGGTGATTGCACCACAGAATAATTTTATGATCGAAGTATTTGAGGGAAGCGTGGCCGGGATCATGAGGGATGATGGGTCGCATGACCCGCGACTCCGGCGACGAGCAGGCACTCACCGACCTCGACCTCACCCGTCTGCTCCAGACGCTGACCGTCGAGTCCGATCGGTACGCCGAGCGGTTCGGTGCGCGGCACGGCCTGCACCGCACCGATGTCAACGCGCTCGCGCTCATCCTGGACGCGGCCCGCCGCGGCCACCCGATGTCACCCACGGCCCTCTCCCGGGAGCTGCGGCTGAGCCCTTCGGCGACGACCGCGCTCATCGACCGCCTCGAGGCCCTCGGCCACGTCGAGCGGACCCGGCCGGCCGGGGACCGCCGCCGCGTCGCACTGGAGGTCCCTGAAGCGGCCCTTGAGGAGGGCCGGCGCATGTTCGTCCCGCTCGCGGGGGCCTTCGCGGCGGCGTGGACGGGCTTCGACGCGGCCGAGAGGGAGGTCGTGGCCCGCTTCCTGGACGTGAGCACGGAGGCGATGCGCGAGGTCGGCGCCGACTGGGATCACGACCGCCCGGAGCGCGGCCGGTAGGTCCGTCCGGGTAGCGGCCTTGAGGGCGCGGAGCGGCCGAAAGGCACCGCGGATTGCTCAGGTCGAGCGGGGCGACTCCACGTCCACCTGCGCCGGGACGACGCCCACGGGGCACGAGAGGCCGGTGGGGCCGTGGTTGCAGTAGCCGTTCGGATTGTGGTGGAGGTACTGCTGGTGGTAGTCCTCGGCGAGCCAGTAGACCCCGGCGGGGACGATCGCGGTCGTGATCGGGCCGAGCCCGGCCGCGCGGACCACCGGCTCGAACGCCTCCTTGCTCGCCTCCGCGATGCCGTGCTGCTCAGGCGTGGTGGTGAACAGGACCGACCGGTACTGGGTGCCGATGTCGTTGCCCTGCCGCATGCCCTGCGTCGGGTCGTGGTTCTCCCAGAACACCTTGAGCAGCTGCTCGTAGCCGACCTTCTCGGGCTCCCAGACGACCTTCACGACCTCGGCGTGACCGGTCAGGCCGGTGCAGACCTCTTCGTAGGAGGGCTTCTCGGTGTTGCCGCCCATATAGCCCACGGAGGTCGTCCACACGCCGGGAACGCGCCAGAACAGCCGCTCGGCACCCCAGAAGCAGCCCATGCCGAAGTACGCGATCGCCGCGTCGGGGCCCGGCGAGCTTTCGATGGGGTGCTGCAGAATCGGATGTGTCGTGGTCATGCGGCAAGTCTGTCACGCGGAAATAACGAACGCCAGCCGTCGAGCACCACCGCAAGGACGACGGGACCGGCTGGGCGGTCTTGGCCGATCCTGAGGGCAACGAGTTCTGCATCGAACGCTCCGCCGCCGAACGCGCCGAGAACTGAACGACGCCGCGGCGCCCCGGCCTCGGAACGAGGCTTTCGCGCCGTACTCGGCACGGTCGGGGCGCTCGCGGCGCGAAGTCTGACGGGCGTTTCCTGCAGAGGTAGAGCCTGCCGAGGAGAGGGTGCTTACTTCTCGGCGACGGCGTCGAGCTCACCGTCGCCGTCCGCGTCCACCACGGCCGCATCGTATTTGCCGTCGCCGTCGTGGTCGAGCAGCACGTGGTCGATGACGCCGTCGCCGTCGGCGTCCACGGCCTTCATGTCGGCGGTGCCGTCACCGTCGATGTCCACGTGGTACTCGACCGAGCCGTCCTCGTTGCGGCGCACGCCGACGGTCTCGTCGACACCGTCACCGGTGATGTCCATCTTGTGTACTTCGTCGAAGCCCATGAGGCGCCCCTTACCTGAAGTGGGAAAGTGTTGTCTGCACGATAGCGTGCCTATCCATAGGCAGTGGTACTCGCGTCGGTTAGCGTAGGGACATGCATGAGGGTCACGGGTTTTCCACACGAGCCATCCACGCCGGGCAGGAGCCCGACCCGCTCACCGGCGCGGTCGTCCCGCCCATCTACGCCACGTCCACTTACAAGCAGGACGGCGTCGGCGGCCTGCGCGGCGGCTACGAGTACTCCCGCTCGGGCAATCCGACCCGCACCGCGCTCGAGACCTGCCTCGCCGCCCTCGAAGGCGGCACCCGCGGCTTCGCCTTCGCCTCCGGGCTCGCGGCCGAGGACGCCATCCTGAGGGCCCTCCTCGCACCCGGCGACCACGTGGTCATCCCGAACGACGCGTACGGCGGCACGTTCCGCCTGTTCGACAAGGTCGCCGTCCCGTGGGGCGTGCGCTACACGGCCGCCCCCGTCACCGACATCGACGCGGTCGCCGCGGCCATGACCCCGGACACGCGAGATGGTGTGGATCGAGACGCCCACCAACCCGCTGCTCAACATCGCCGACATCGAGCAGCTCGCCGACCTGGCCCACCGCAACGGCGCGATCGTCGTCGTGGACAACACCTTCGCCAGCCCTTACCTCCAGCAGCCGCTCGCCTTGGGCGCCGACGTCGTGGTCCACTCGACCACCAAGTACGTCGGCGGGCACTCCGACGTCGTCGGCGGCGCGATCGTCGTGCAGGACCCCGAGGTCGCCGACGCGATCGGCTTCCACCACAACGCCATGGGCGGCGTCGCGGGACCCTTCGACGCCTTCCTCACCCTGCGCGGCATCAAGACCCTCGGGGTGCGCATGGACCGCCACTGCGACAACGCCGAGGCGATCGCCGAGTTCCTCGCCGGCCACGACAAGATCGCCGAGGTCCGCTACCCGGGCCTCTCCACCCACCCCGGGCACGACGTGGCGGGCAAGCAGATGAAGCGCTACGGCGGCATGATCTCCTTCCGCCACAAGGACGGCGAGCAGGCGGCCGTCGACGTGTGCGCCCGCACCGAGGTGTTCACGCTCGGCGAATCGCTCGGCGGCGTCGAATCCCTCATCGAGCACCCCGGCCGCATGACCCACGCCTCCGCCGCCGGCAGCGCCCTCGAAGTCCCCGCGGACCTCGTGCGGCTCTCCGTCGGCATCGAGGACGCCGACGACCTCCTCGCCGACCTCCGCCAAGCCCTCGGCTAGACGGCACCGGCACCCCTTTCCTTGCGAAAAGCACAGTCCCCGTGAGAAAGAAGGACGCAGTGAGCTGGTCGGGAACCACCGCGCAGCAGATAGCCAAGGCGGTCCGGCGCGGCGACGCCGACGCCGCGATCGTCGTCGACCACCACCTCCGCCGCATCGAAGACCACCGCGAGGCCGAAGGCGCCCTCACCAGCGTCCGCAAGATCGAATCGCTCGCCGAGGCCGCGGCCGTCGACGAGATCGAGAACCGCGACACCCTGCCCGCCGCAGGCGTTCCGGTCGCCGTGTGCGAACAGCTCGCGGTCACCGGGCACGCCCCGCGGCTGGGCTCCAACGCCGCCGTCCTGCCGATCGCCGACACCGACCATCAAGCGGTGCAGCGCATCCGCGGGGCCGGCGCCGTGGTCGTCGCATTCGGACGGTCCTCCGAGCTCGGGCTGTGGCCCGCGACCGACGACGACGGCAACGTCCCGGCCAACCCCTGGCGTCCCGACCGCGGCATCGGCGGGCCCAGCGGCGGCACGGCGCTCGCCGTCGCCACCGGGGCCGCGCCCATCGGCATCGGCCTCGACGGCCCCGGCTCGGCAGGCGGGGTGCGCACCGCCGCCGCGGCGTGCGGCATCGTGGCCTACAGCCCCGAGCACGTCCCGGCCGACATCAACACCGACCCCGAGCACTGGCTCGGCGCCCACACCGGCGTCATGGCGACCACAGTGGAGGACGCCGCGCTCGCGTACGCGGCGCTCACCCACCGCCACCCGCGCTCCACGGGCGACCCCGGGCGCCTCAGGATCGCCGCGACCAACATCGCGCCCCTGCCCGCCCGCGTCGACGACGACGCCACGAAATGGCTGCTCAAGGCCGTAAGGTCCCTTACCGATCTCGGCCACGACACGTTCCGCGCGAAGCCCCGCTTCGGCGCGCGGCTGACCCCGGCCTCCTCGGGGGCGTGGACCTGCGCGGCGTACCTGCGCAGCCTCAAATGCGGCCCGGACGGGCTCCAGCGCCGCACCAGGCGCCTGGTGTCCGTGGGCGAGAAGACCTATCTGCGCGGCCTGTTCGGCGGGGTCCTCGGCGACGGCAACCGGGTGCGCCGCCACGTCGAGGACTGGTTCGACCTCGAGGACTACGACCTGCTCATCACCCCCGGCCTCCCCGCGGCGCCGCCGGCGGCCAAGGAGTGGTCGACGGAGACCTTGCGCGCCAACGTGACCCACCTCGCGAGCGCCGCCGCGTTCACCGCCCCGTTCGGCCTCGCCGGCCTCCCGGCACTGGTGGTCCCGGTCGGCATGCGCAGCGACGGCGCGCCCGCCACGGTCCAACTCGTCGGCCCGCCCGGCTCCACCGGACGCCTCTTCGACGTCGCGGCCCAACTCGTCGCGAAACTCCGCCCGAGGCGCTACGCCCCCGGCCTCAGCTGGGACTGACGAACCGGACAGGGCCCCTCGCGCTTCGGCACGAGGGGCCCTGCCCACACCACTGACCAGCCAGGCCAAACCCCCAGCTCACCAACGTGACCGCCGTCTCCAGCCCCTCCCTGGGCCCCTCCGTCAACACTGTGTAAACTAGTGCCGGTTCCAAGGTCTACGACCTCTGGAACGCCAATCAAGGGGCTTTGGCGCAGTTGGTAGCGCGTTTCCATGGCATGGAAAAGGTCAGGGGTTCGAATCCCCTAAGCTCCACCAGCATTTACCAGGCAAAACAGGCCACAAGGTTATCCCTTGTGGCCTTTCTGCTGCCCAATTTGTTACTCAACGCGCCACCCGGGTCGGACACCCGCAACGGCCTGCAACTCCTCGCCGGCTGGACCGCCACCAGCACACCCCTGCCACGTCAGCAGTCGTGGTCGGCTGCCCTGGAGTGATCCGGCCTTGGACAACCGCAATCCGCGTAGTAAGTTGGGTCGTCCGTAAGAATTAGGTCGCGATGCCTGACGAGAGGGACCCGATGAACCAGCCTGCTGCACCTGAGAGCTGCGCCCGCTGGGGCGTGTACGAAGTCGAACTCCACGGCCCCGCCGACGGCAACCCGTTCACTGACGTCGACCTGGCAGTGGTCTTCAGCGATGGTGAGCGACAGATGCGCGCCGGGGGGTTCTACGACGGGGACGGGGCATACCGGGTCCGCTTCATGCCCGACGCCGAAGGGCAGTGGACCTTCACGACGGCCTCGAACGCTCCCGCTCTCGACGGCGTGACCGGCGAGTTCACCTGCACCGCACCGGTCCCGGGCGCTCATGGTCCGGTCCGGGCCGAAGGCTTCCACTTCGCGCACAGCGACGGCACCCGCTATCTCCCGGTCGGCACCACCGCCTACGCGTGGACCCACCAGGTTGAGCGCCTGCGGGACCAGACCCGCCGGACCTTGGCCGCGGGGCCGTTCAACAAGGTGCGGATGTGCTTGCTGCCCAAGTGGTACCAGTACAACCACGTCGAGCCCGAGCTTTACCCCTTCCCCGGCTCGGCCGAGGGCGGCTGGGACACGACCCGGTTCGACCCGGCGTTCTTCCGCCGCTTCGAGCAGGAAGTGGCCGCCCTGCAGGACATGGGGATCGAAGCGGACGTGATCCTCCTCCACCCCTACGACCGGTGGGGATTCGCCGACCTCGGCGCCGAAGCCGACGACCGGCTGATCCGCTACACGGTCCGGCGCCTCGCGGCGTACGCGAACGTGTGGTGGTCGATGGCCAACGAGTACGACATGATGGGCGCCAAGACCGAGGACGACTGGGAGCGCCTGGCCGCCGTCGTGTCCGAAGAGGACCCGCACGGGCACCTCAACTCGATCCACAACTGCGGCCCGTTCTACGACTACACCAAACCGTGGATCACCCATGCCAGCGTCCAGCGCCAGGACGCCTACCGGACCGCCGAGTTCACCGACGAGTGGCGCGAGCGCTGGGGCAAGCCGGTCGTGGTCGACGAGTGCGCCTACGAGGGTGACATCGACCAGGGCTGGGGGAACATCTCCGGTGAGGAGTTGACCCGGCGCTGCTGGGAGGGCGCGGTACGGGGCGGCTATGTCGCGCACGGCGAGACGTACCTCAATGACGCCGAGGAACTCTGGTGGTCCAAAGGCGGCGAACTCGTCGGCTCCAGCCCGGCCCGCATGGGCTTCCTGCGCGAGGTCATCGCCGCGTCCCCGGCCGGGGTCCTCGACCCGCTCCCCAGTTACTGGGACGCGCCGGTCGGCGGGGTCGCCGGCGAATACGAGGTCACCTACCTCGGGTTCAGCCGCCCCCGCTTCCGCGGACTCACACTCCCCGAAGGGAAGCGCTGCACGGTCGAGGTGATCGACACCTGGAACATGACCGTCGAACGCGTCGCCGACCACGCCGAGGGCACCATCCGCGTCCCCCTCCCCGGCCGCGAACACATGGCCATCCGCATCCTCACCGAGAAATGAGCAACTGCCGGCTGGCGAACCTCCTGTTGGACTCGCTTAGGCGAAGCGGCCGTGCCCGAAACCCGACCGGCACTCGTCGACCACCTGACGTGCGCGCCTGCCTCAGTTGTGGATGGAGAGACGGGCTTCCGTTGCGGCTGAGCGTTGGTGGAGGCGGCGGTTGAGGACGGCTAGGGCGAGGAGGGTGAGGGCGGCCATGAGGATCAGTCCGAGGCGGTCGATCGTGTTGTCGGCCATGATCACCATGCCGCCGAGGGCGTGGGCGATCAGTGCTCCGCCCATGATGGCGAGGGTGTGACGGTCGGTCCATTGGGCCGAGCTCGTCAGGCGGGTGAGGGTTCGGTACCCCCACGCGATGCCGATCGTGGCCAGGCCGAGGGGGACCAGGACGAGCAGGCCCTGGGTGAACCCCGGTTGGCGTGATCCGAACATCGGGAACGTCAGCGCGAAGAACGCCAGGGTGGCCGCTCCGGCCGCCAGGGCCAGCGTCATCGGGCGGGGGACGGTCGCGTCCGTTCGCTGCGGGCGCGGGGGCGGAACAAGGGTCAATGCGAGCGTGCCGATGACGGCGACCAAAGCGAGGCAGGCGATGACGAACGGCAGCGGCGCCTGGTAGCCGGGGTCTTCTGACGGTGGGACCGTGACGCGCAGGACCAGCACGCCCAGGGCCATGACCACCGCTGCGACCGTGAGTCCGAAGCGGCCCACATAGGGCCGGTTCCGGTGGGCGGGGAACAGCAGCTGGGTCAGGGCGATGGGGATGGCCACGGTGAACACCGCGTGATAGGCCGTGTTGGCGAACCAGTACGGCACGTTGAAGCCGAGGAGGCGCGCTCCCCAGTCGGCCGCGCCGTAGAGGTGCGGGCTCGTCAGGGCCTGCAGCCCGATGCCGTCTTCCAGCAGCTCGTAGCAGACCGCCAGGAGCATGATGCTCGTCCAGCCGCGGCCGCGCCGCACGACGAGTTCGCGGATCAGGAGCACGCCCGCGCCGTAGATCGGCACCCACAGGAGCACCAGCCACGCCATGCGGATCGGCGTGGAGCCCAGTGCGAGCTCGGCGATCAATGGCGTGAGGACCACCAGGGTCCAGGCCGCGCGCCTGCGGTACGGCGACCGCTCTCGGGTCGCGTTGTGCGCCTGCGTGTCCGGGGCCGCTTCGGTTCGGCGGCTGTGCGCGGTCATCCGCGGCGCGGGTCGGCGCCCGCTTCCTTCACCAGGCGGTCGCCGACGGCGAGGTCGTTCCACAGGTTCCGGGGCACCCTGACCTTCGCGCTCGTGCCGTCGTCGAGGCGCACGGTGACCCGGCGGTAGAGGTTCGCCCCGTCAAAAGCCGCATGCGACTTCTTCTCGACGACGCCGCCCCACTCGTGTTCTCCTGCCATCGCCGCACTCCTCACCATCGGTCGCGTCCAGATCCAACGCGAAGCTTATCAATGATAAACATCGGTCGCCAGGGGGTTATCATCGATAAGCATCAGGAGAGGGCCGCGCGCGGCCTGGGAAGGTTGGGGGCCGAGTGCCGCATCCACGACGACTGGAGCACGCCGCGATCGTGGCCGCCACGATCGAGACCCTCGATGAACGCGGCCTGGACGACCTGTCGCTTCACGCCATCGCCAAACGCCTCGAGGTGCGCCAGCCGGCGCTCTACCACCATTTCCCCAGCAAGGGCGCGCTCTTGGACGCCACGGCGGCGGCGGTGCTCGACCGCTGGCACACCGAACGGCTGCCGCGGCAGGACGAGTCCTGGCAGGACTTCCTCGCCCGGAACGCCCGGAGCTTCCGCGGCGCGCTGCTGAAGGTCCGGGACGGGGCGCGGCTGATCGCCGCCACCGGTCCCCGAGCTCCCGAGCCCTCCAGCGCGCTCGCCCGCATCGATTTCCTTGAGCGGCAGGGTTTCACCGCCGCCGAAGCCGTCCTGGCCTCCATCGCCGTGAGCCGCTATGTGATCGGCTGCGTCCTCGAGCAGCAGACGGCCCCGTCCAGGGCCTCCACCGCCGTCGATCCGTCACCCGAACGCGAACGCCTCCAGGCGATCGCGGAGCAGGTCATGCGGCTCGGTCCCGACAATGAGTTCGACACCGGACTCCGCGCCCTCGTCCGCGGCCTGTCGCCGAGCCGCTAGGTGCCGCACAGTCCGGCGGTGAGCAGGCCGAACAAGGCCTGGTCGAATGCCGCCGGGTCGGTGTAGCCGTGCTTGTCGTCGATGTTCCACGACAAGGTGATCTGGCGTTCGCCGTCCGCGGAGTGGAACGACTGGGTCTGGTGGCCCATGCCGTCGCCCACGTGCCCGATGAAGACCTCCTCGGGGTCGTCGGGGCAGCCGAGCCGGACGCCGCCGAGGCCGAGCCCGTACTGGAAGTCCGTGCCGGTGTCGGTGAACTCGGTGGCCTCGGCGAGCTGCTCGTCGGTGAGCAGCGTGCCGTCGGTGTACGCGTCGTAGAAGTCGTTCACATCACCCACAGTGGAGACGATGCCGCCCGATGCCCCCAGTTGCGAGTTCGACACCTCGGTGACGTCGAAGTACGGCTCGTCCGGATCGCCGGTGGTGATGTAGGGGACCGCATGCGGGCCGCGGACGCCGGCGGTGTCGTCGCGCGGGAAGTACGTGTGGTCGAGGTCGGCGGGCTCGAAGATGCGCTCCTCGAGTTCGTGGCGGAGACTGTGGCCGGTGCGCTCCTCGATGAGCAGGCCCAGGACCACATACCCGGTGTTGGAGTACGACCAGCCGTCGCCCGGATCGAACGGCTGCGGCTCCTCAGTGGCGATGTCGACCAGTTCCTCTGGCTCGTAATGGGTCTGGTAGCCCTCGCGGACCTCGGTCAGGTCGCCCTCGGCCAGGCCCGGGTACACGATCTCGACCCATTCGGGCACGCCTGCGGTGTGCTGGAGGAGCTGGCGGATCGTCGGCTGCCGCTCGTACGGCAGGAGGCCGGGGAGATGGTCGTCGAGCGGATCGTCGAGGTCCAGGGCGCCTTCGCCGTCGAGTTGGAGCACGACCGCGGCCACCATCGACTTGGTGACGCTGCCGATGCGGACCCGGTCGCCCGTGCGCGCCGGACGAGCGTCCTCCTCCAGGCTCCGGGTCCCGACCGCTTCGCTCCAGGTGGCGTCGCCGTCGCGGACCTCGACGAGGACGGCACCGCCCGCGACGTCGGCGAACTCGTCGAGCCGGTCTTCGAGGACCTCGGTGTCGAGCCCGCTCGGCCGGGCGGGTTCAGCGGCCGCGATCTGCGTGGCCGTGAGCGCGCCGACGAGACCGAGCGCCAGGGCCGTAGTGGGGATGATGCGTTTTCTCATGCTCAAACGGTAGGGGCCGCAGCCGTTCTCAGGCGATCCTGCGAACCCCCGGATCGCCGGTACGGCCTGCCCCACCCGACATCAGACGACCTCCAGGTTGGCCATCATGCCCATGTCCTCGTGTTCGGCGTTGTGGCAGTGGAAGAGGAAGCGGCCCCGGTAGGCGTCGAAGCGGGTGATGATCTCGGCGGACTCGCCGGGGCGCAGGGAGACGGTGTCCTTCAGACCCGCGTCGTGCGGGAGCGGCGCGCCGCCGCCGCGGGAGAGGACGCGGAAGCCCACGAGGTGCAGGTGGATCGGGTGGTGGACGTCGGCGACGAGCCGCCAGATCTCGACGTCGCCGAAGCGGGCGGTGACGTCGGTGCGGCCGGGGTCGAACGGGAGGCCGTCGATGAGCCAGCCGTGGCGCCCGTCCATGCGCCCGGCCCGGAACGCGAAGTCGCGCACCACGGCCGCCTCCGACCGGGCCCATTCGGGCAGGTCGTCGGCGAGCGTCTCCGGCATCGGGGCGCTCGTGCCGTCGCGCACGACATGGAACTGCATCACGTCGGCGGTGCGGCCGCTGCCGAGGCGGTTGCGCAGCCGGACCCGGGAGCCGATCGGGAGGCCGCCGAAGTCGATCAGCAGGTCGAACCGTTCGGCGGGGGCGATCGGCAGGCGGTCGTGGCGCACCGGCGCCGCGAGGAGCCCTTGATCGGCGCCGATCTGGACCAGCGGCAGCGTCCCGCCGTCCTCGGCCACGGCCTCGAGTTCGTAGTGCCTCGCGTTGGAGCCGTTGAGGACGCGCAGCCGGTAGAGGCCGGCGTCGACCTCGTGCACGGGCCACGGCGCGCCGTTGACGAGGATCACGTCGCCGAGCACGCCGGCCAGGTACGGCTCGGCGACGCCGTGCTCGCCGGTCAGGGTCGGATCGAGCGCCGGGTAGGCCAGTTGCCCGTCGGCGTCGAAGGCGCGGTCGGCGATCATCAGCGGCACTTCGTGGTCGCCGCCTGGCAAATCGAGCGCGTCTTCGACGTCGTCGCGCACGAAGTGCAGCCCGGCGAGGCCGCGCCAGATCGCCGGGGCGGTGAAGTCCATGCGGTGGTCGTGGTACCAGAGCATCGTGGCGCGCTGGTCGAGCGGGAACCCGTACTCGCGCTGCACGTTCGTGACCGCGGCGCGGCCTGCGGCCATGTCGTGCCCGCCGTGGCCGGCGGTCTCTCGGTCCAGCCTTCGGGGAGCACGAGATCGGTGGGGTACCCGTCGGAGGCGGCCGGGGTGCGCCCGCCGTGGAGGTGCACGACCGTGGGGACCGGGAGTTCGTTGCGGTGCAGCACGGTCACGGGGCGCCCGCGCCGCGATTCGATGGTGGGCCCGGGGAACGACCCGTCGTACGTCCACAGCCGCGTCGCGACGCCCGGCAGGATCTCGGCGTCGACTTCACGCTGCACGATCTCGTACCGGTCGCCGTCGACTGTGGACTCAGTCGGTGGGAGGACCGGCGGGATCGGCAGCGGCACCGAGAACGCCTCGGGCAGCGGCACTTCGCTGCGCAGCTGCGCCCCGGTTTCGGCGGGGCGGCGGGCCCATCCGGCCGACAGCGCCAGGCCGCCGGCCGCCACGAGCCCGAGTCCCGCGCCGATCCCCAGCATCCGGCGCCTGGTGACGGGCCTCCTCGCTTCAACCATCGGTTCGCACCGCCTTCCGGCGGCGCGGCAGCGGCCGCATCCACACCGCCGCGAACAGCCCCGCGATCCCCGCGACCAGCGCCACGCCGAGCGGGAGGTGGAGCCAGAGCGCCCCGTCCATCCCCGCGAAGTACTGGGCGGTCTCCCCTGCGGTCAAGGCGACCGAGGCCCACAGCGGCCACGCCCGGCGCACCCGGATCCAGACCGCGACCGCGGCCCCGATCTGCACGATCCCGATGGTGGACACCAGATCCGCGCCGACCACGTGCCACGAGAGCCCGTCGAAGTCGCCGCTGAGGTACACCCCGGCGAACACCGGCTGCCCGAATCCCGCGATCAGGTGCGCGGTCACCACCGCGCGCAGCACCCATCCGCTTGCGGCCGTGCGGGACTCCGGCGGGGCGTCCGGCCGGACGTCGAGGGTCGATTGTCGTTCCACGACGCCCACAATATGATCGCTTGGTTAAGGTGACAAAGACCAATATCGCTATGGTGTTATAACGCTGGCGGCATGAGAGGACATCATGGACCTGAACGCCCTGCACCAGTTCCTCGCGGTCGCCCGGGCGGAGCACCTCAGCCGGGCCGCGGCGGAGCTGCGCGTCGCGCAGCCCGCACTGAGCCGCACCATCGCCCGCCTCGAGGCCGAACTCGGCACGCCCCTGTTCGACCGCGCGGGCCGGTTGCGGCTCAACGACACCGGCAGGATCTTCAAGGACCACGTGGAACGCGCCCTCGGGGAGTTGGCGGCGGGCCGCCGCGCCGTGGCCGAGGCCGCGAGCGGCGGCGCGGGCAGCGTGCGGCTCGCCTCCGAGACCTTCCTGCCGCTCACCGGCCCGCTCGCCGCGTTCAAGGCCGCGCATCCCGAGATCGACGTGCGGCTCCTCCAGATGGCGCCCGGCGAGATGGAGCAGGCCCTGCGCGCGCAGGAGGTCGACCTCTGCCTGGCCTCGCAACCGGTGGGCGCGTCCGGAATCGACTCCACTGTGGTCCATGTGGAGCGGGTGTGGCTCGCGACGCCGCCGGCCCACCGCCTCGCCGGTGCGCCATCGGTGTCGGTCGAGGACCTGGCGGACGAGCCGTTCGTCATCACCAGGCCCGGCCAGTGGCAGCGCCGCCTGCTCGATCGGCTCTTCGCCGACCGCAACCGCGAACCGCACGTCGTCTGCGAGACCGACGAACCGGCCGCCACCTATGCGCTCGTCAGCGCCGGCCTCGGCCTGAGCCTCTTCCCGGCGATCGCCCGCGCCTCCTGGCCCGGACCGGACGTCGCCTGGGTGGGCGTGGACCACCCGCACTGCAACCGCACGCTCAGCCTCCACTGGGAGAGCGAGGAGCGCCTGCCTGCGGCGGCGCGCCTCATGCGGTCGCAGATCACCGAATGGCCTTGGCGCACCGACTAACGTGCCTGCGTCCGCCGCCGTCGCTCAAGGCGACGACGTCGGGCGCGAGGATGTCGACCAGACCTTGCAGGTCGCCGGTCGCGATCGCCTCCTGGAAGGCCTGGAGCGCGGCCCGGGTGTCGGTCGAGGAGACGGTGCCGCGCGGCCTGCGCGCGGCGACGCGGCAGACGGCGCTTTCCTGCCCGGCCCGCACGCCGAGCTCGCCGGGCCCACGTTCCAGGAGTGGCTCGCCGCTCAGCCTCGCCGCTCAACCCTGCTGACATCGAGCCCGGGAGCGCCGTGCGCTCTCGGGCTTTCGGAGCGGCCGACGCGAAACGCTTGACATTGACACGGTGACAAGGTCTTGAATGGGTGACCGGAGGTGGTTCCCATCAAACTCACGAACCCTCAGGCCCTGGTCGACGCCCTGGCCGCCGGCGACCCGTCGATGCGGCTCAAGGCCGCTCTCGCGGCGGGCACCGACCCCGATCCCGCTCTGGTCGACACACTGGTGGCCCGGTGCGGGGTCGAGACCGACTTCTACGTGCGCGACATGCTCACATGGGCGTTGACGCGTCTCCCGTCGGAGCTCACCGTGCCGCGGCTGCGCGCCGAACTCGTTGCGGTGAACCCTCAGGCCCGGAGCCAGGCATTGCATACGCTGTCCAAGATCGGGGACGCCGCCGCATGGCCCGCGATCACGCGGTCCCTGCTGCGCGACCCCGACGACGAGGTCGCCCGGAGCGCATGGCGGGCCGCCGCCGTCCTCGTCCCCGAAGGTGAGGAGCGCGATTTGGCCGACGAACTGGCAGCGCAGCTCGGTCGCGGCGACCGGGAAGTGCAGCTCAGCCTGAGCCGCGCCCTCATCGCACTCGGGGAGGCGATCATGCCGACGCTCGAGGCGGCGATGACCAGCGAAGACCCGCGCGTCCACGCGCACGCGAAGGCCACTGAGCAACTGCTGCGCGACCCGGACGCCGCGTTCGAACTGGCCGTCCACCAAGCGAAGAGGATCTTCGCGCTCGGCAACCCGGAGGACTGAATGCTCATCGGTGAGGTCGCACGCCGCTCGGGCGTGAGCACCAGGATGCTCAGGCACTACGACGCCCTGGGGCTGGTGCGCCCGAGCGGCCGCACGGTGGGCGGCTACCGCGAATACGCCGACGACGACATCCGCCGGATCTTCCACGTGGAGAGCCTGCGAACGCTGGGGCTGTCGCTGCGCCAGATCGGCCGCATCCTGGACGATCCCGGCTTCTCGCCGTCCGCGCTCATCGGCGACCTCATCAAGGAGACCGAGACGCGGCTGAGCCGGGAGCAGGAGCTGCTCAAGCGGCTCCGCACGGTCGACGCCTCGGAGCCCGCCGAATGGGAAGGGGTCCTGCGCATCGTGGAACTCCTGCGCGGCCTCGGCTCGCCGAACGCCGCGCGCCGCCAGCAGGCCGCGCTCGCCCAGGAGGCGGAGGTGCCCGCGCCGCTGCTGGCCGAGGCGATCCTGGCCGAATCCGATCCGCACGTCGCCGGGGCCCTGCGCTGGGCGCTCGCCCGGGCCGACCACGATGTCGTGGCGAGCTTGGCGCCAGGCCTGGGCTCGGAGGACGCCGACGTCAGGCGGCGCGCGGTGCTGGCGCTCGCCGAGCTGCCCGGCGACGAGGCGGCCGGGATGCTCGTGGATGCCCTCAAGGACCGGGATGCGCTGGTGCGCAGGCGTGCCGCCCTGTCGCTGGGTTCGCGCGGAAGGTTCGAGGCGGTGGCGGTGCTCGTCGCCATGGTGGTCGACGGCGCGAACGATGTGGAGGCGGCCGAGGTCCTGGGGGCGTTGGCAAGGGACCCGGACAGGGCAGGCCGGATCAGGAACGTGCTGGTCGGCGAGCTCGCCGCGCCCTCCGCGGCCGCCGCGGTGCGGATGCGACTGGTGCAGGCGTTCGCCGAGATGCCGGCCGCCGTCGCACTCGACGTGCTGCGGGGCCTCGCCGACGACGAGGACCGGAACGTGGCCCGTACGGCCTCGGCCCTGGCGCGCATGTTCGAAGAGCGGGCTGACGAGGACGGCATCGCGGATTGAGCCGCGCGAGAGCGCATCGACCGGCGTCTCTCCACCGGGCGCTGCCGGCGCTCGTCAGGGCTGGAGGTCGGTGACTCCCTTGCCCGTGCGGATGTCGAGCGGGACGGAGACCTGGTCGTGCGCGATCAGCCAGTCGCCGTCGATCTTCTTGAAGCAGAACGTGGCCCGCACCCACATGCCGGACGTGGGCGTGCCGTCCTTGAGCGTGCCGCTGAGCCGGCCGAAGGCGTGTCCGAAGGCCACGGTCGAGTCCACCGTGAGCTCGAGGTCGCGGACCTCGTAGTCGACGTTCGCGAACACGGCGAAGACGTTCGCCCAGTTCTTCAGCTTCGCGTCGATGCCGACGTGCTGCAGCGGCGGATCGATGTCGAAGGAGACGACGTCAGATGCGTAGAACTGTTTCAGGCCTTCGAGATCCTTGGCCCTGAGCGCTTCGACGATCCCGTCGATCCGGCCTCGGATCGCGGCCTCGGCGATGTCGTGTTCGGTGTCGTGTTCGGTGTCGCGTTCGGTGTTCATCGCGGTCCGTCCTTTCTCTAGGGTTCCGATTACTAGGACGAAGCGGCGCACCGAAATGTGACAGGTGCGGCGGAGCTCACATCGTCAGCTCGGCAGGAGGACGCGGACCTGGTCCTTGATCTCGCGGAGGAGGTCGTCGACGGTGTGCCCGATGTTGATCGTGGCCGCCATGCTGATGAACATGACCGCCGAGACGATGTGGGCGAGCGTCGCCGCGGCTTCGGGGTCGATGCGCCCGTCGCGTTGGAGTACGGCGGCGATCGCCTCCTCGGTCTGCACGGTGAGGCCGAGGGCGTCGCGGTGGTGGGGTTCGGTCGGGTCGCCGAAGACCATCTCGCGCAGGTAGGTGCGCCCGTTGTCGATCTGCTTGCGGTTGCAGGTCACGACCGGGCCGATGATCGCCATCACCGCGTCGACCGGTTCGGTGACGGTCTCGGCGGCCGCCTTGCCTTCGACGAGGGCGTCGGCGTAGGTGGAGTTCTGCACGAGCAGGAGCAGTTCGCCCTTGTTCTTGGCGTAGAGGAACAGCGTGCCGGTGCCGATGTCGGCCCTGTCGGCGATCTGCTGGGTGGTGACCTCGTCGACGCCGTGCTCGGCGAAGAGCTCACTGGCGGCGGCCGTGATGCGGTCGAGCTTTTCCTGCTTGTTCCGCTCACGCCGCCCGACCCGTTGCGGGGCGGTTGGCATAGTGCCTCCTCCGGGACTGGGATCTGACGATGCCCGGTCAGGGGCATCGTCGATGTCGCTTGGGCTCGGGTGCCCGCGTCGATTCTTCCACGGCGGCGCCGTCGTGGAAGGCGACCGTTGCCGCCCTGGTGGTCGGTTCAGGGATTGCTGATGACGGCCTTGCCTCGGATGCCGCCCCGCTCGAGTGCGGCGAACGCCTCGCGGGCCTCGTCGAAGGGGACGACCTTGCCGACGACCGGGCGCAGCGCCCCGCTGTCGACGAGGGCGGTGATCTCGGCGAGCTGCTCACCGCTGGCGCGCATGAACAGGAAGTCGTATTCGACGCCGAGTTTGCGGGCGCGGCGACGGACGCCGCTGCTCATGGCCGTCATCGCGAGGCGCAGCACCGGGCCGGCGCCGAGCTCGCGGGCGAACGACGCGTCCGGAGGTCCGACGATGCCGATCGCCTTGCCGCCGGGCTTGAGCACGCGCAGGGATTTGGCCAGGTTCTCGCCGCCGACGCTGTCCAGCGCCAGGTCGTACCCGGACAGCAGCTGCTCGAAGTCCTGGCTGCGGTAGTCGATGACGATGTCGGCGCCGAGCTCGCGCACGAAGTCCGCGTTCGATGCGCTCGCCGTGGTGGCGACCGTGGCGCCGAGGTGCTTGGCGAGCTGGATCGCGATCGACCCGACGCCGCCGGCACCCGCGTGGATCAGGACCTTCTGCCCGGCCCGCACGTTCCCCTTCTCGACGAGGGCCTGCCACGCGGTCAGCGCGACGAGCGGCAGCGAACCGGCCTCTTCCATGCTGATCGACTCGGGCTTGAGCGCCAGATCGGCTTCGGCGACGGCGATGCGCTCGGCGAACGTGCCGATCTGGTCCTTGTCGGGCCGGGCGTACACCTCGTCGCCCGCCTTGAAGCCGCGAACCTTCGTCCCGACCTCGACGACCGTGCCGGCGACGTCGTTGCCGGCGACGAACGGCAGCCGGTACGGCAGGATCTGCTTGAACTCGCCCTCCCGGATCTTCTCGTCGAGGATGTTCAGGCCCGCTGCCTGGACCCGGACGAGCACGTCGCGCTCGCCCACGCTCGGCTCGGCCACCTCGGCCAATTCCAGCGGGGCCTTGTACTCGTTGACGACGTACGCCTTCATGGTTCGATCGCTCCTTCTCGTGGGCTCGTTTTTCTGAGTTGACTCAATTATGACTCGACTCAATGTATTTGTCAAATGCGGCGGTCGCGCCTCCCCGAACGCGCCTGCGGCCTTCATGAGGCGGGCTTGGATACGGCAAGATTGGCCACGTGCGAATTGGGATGCTCGGGTCTTTCGAAGTCAAGGACGGCGACGGGGTCGCGGTGGAGGTGCCCGGCGGCCGGTTGCGGGCGCTGCTGGCGGCGCTCGCGCTCGAGCCCGGGCGGATCGTTCCGCGAGGGCGGCTGATCGACTGGATCTGGGGCGACGAGTCGCCGGCGGATGCGGCGAACGCCCTGCAGGTCCTGGTGTCCAGGCTGCGCAAGGTGCTGCCGGCCGGGCTGGTCGAGGCGAAATCCGGCGGCTACCGGCTGGACGTGGACCCCGATGCCGTGGACGTGAGCCGGTTCGAAGGCCTTGTCGCTCAGGCTCGCACTGCGGATGACCCGGTGCGCGCCGACCTGCTGCGTGCGGCGCTGGACCTCTGGCGCGGGACCGCCATGGAGGGCATCGCGCTGCAGGGCAGCAACGCGTTCGACGCTGCGGTCGTGGCGCTGGACGGACGCTATCTCGCCGTGCTCGGCGACCGCGTGGACGTGGAGGTCCGTCTCGGCCGCGGCGCGGACATGATCGCCGAGCTGACCGATCTGGTGGCGCGGTATCCGATGCGGGAGGGCTTCGTCGCGGCGCTCATGCGCTCCCTCGCCGAGGCCGGCCGGGGCGCCGAGGCGCTGACCGTGTACCAGCAGCTGTCCGAGCGCCTGGCCGACGAGCTGGGCGTGGACCCCTCCGCCGAACTGTCGGCGCTGCACATCGCCCTGCTGCGCGGCGAGATCGGCGGCCGGGCCGAGAACCACAAGACGAACCTGCGCGCCGAACTGACCACGTTCGTCGGCAAGGAGGACGACCTCGCGGCCGTCGCCGAGCTCGCCACCAGGCACCGGCTGGTCACCTTGACCGGCCCGGGCGGCTCCGGCAAGACGCGGACGGCCACCGAGACCGCGCGCACCATGCTCGGCGACCTCCCGGACGGGGCGTGGCTGGTGGAGCTGGCCCCGCTGAGCGACGGCGTCGAGCTCGCTCAGGCCGTGCTCACCGCGATCGGCCTGCGCGACCAGTCCGGCGGGGCATCGGACGGCGACGCGGTGGACCGGCTCGTCACCGCGGTCCGCGATCGCGTGATGCTGCTGGTCCTGGACAACTGCGAGCACATGATCGAGGCCGTCTCCGCGTTCGCGGACCGGCTCCTCGGAGAATGCCGGCGGCTGCGGATCGTGGCCACGAGCAGGGAACCGCTCGGCATCACGGGCGAGGCCCTGTGGCAGGTCGAACCGCTCGCCCTGCCCGCCGAGGGCGCGGACCCGGCCGAGGCCGGCGCTTCGCCTGCAGTGCGGCTGCTGCGGGACCGGGCCGAAGCGGTGCGCCGGAACATCGGCGCCGACGAAGGCACCTTGTCCACAATGGTGCGAATCTGCAAAGCGCTCGACGGGATGCCGCTGGCGATCGAACTCGCCGCGGCCCGCCTCCGCACGATGTCCGTCGACCAGCTGGCCGACCGCCTCGACGACCGGTTCCTGCTGCTCACCGGCGGCAGCCGCACCGCGCTCGCCCACCACCGGACCCTGCGCGCGGTCGTGGACTGGAGCTGGGACCTGTTGAGCGAGGCCGAACGCGACCTGCTGCGGCGCCTGTCCGTGTTCTCCGGCGGTGTGAGCCTCGAAGCGGCCGAACGGGTCTGCCCGGAAGGCGAGTACGCGCTCGACCTGCTGACCGCATTGACGGAGAAGTCGCTTCTGCGCTCCTATGGGGAGGGCGAGCCGCGCTACCGGATGCTCAACACCATCAGGGAGTACGCGGCCCAGCGCCTCACCGAGGCCGGGGAGGACGAGTCGGCGCGCCGCGCGCACCTCGCCTACGTCACCGAGCTGGCCGAGACCGCCGAACCGCACCTGCGCCGCCCCGAGCAGTTGGAATGGCTTGCCACGCTTGAGATCGAGCACGACAACATCAGTGCGGCCCTGCGCGGCGCGATCAGCGAGGGGTGGGCCCAGGAGGCGATGCGCCTCGTGGCGGCCGCGGGCTGGTACTGGTACCTCAGTGGACACCGCGCCGAGGGCACCGAACTGGGCATCGCCGCGGCCTCGCTGAAGGGCGAGGTGACCGACGAGGTTCGGGCGCTCGCCTACAACATGGTCACCGTGTTCGTGTCCTCCGGCTACGGCGGCGACCAGCACCAGGCGCGGGAGTGGATCGAGGAGGCGCACCGGCTCGTCGAACGCGGCGGCTACCGCCACCCGATGCTCGGATTCCTTGCGCCCCTTGAGCGCCTGCTGCGGGACCCTTCGGACTTCCTGTCCGCGTTCGAGCCGCTCATCGTCGACGAGGACCCGTGGGTGCGCGCGCAGGCGAGGCTCTCCCGCGCCCGGCTGCGGCTCAACATCACCAGCGACGAGACCGATGTGGACAGCGACACGGAGATCGCCCTCGCCGATTTCCGTGCACTGGGCGACCGGTGGGGCATCTCCTCCGCGCTCACCTTCCTGGCCGACCGGCTCGCCGGCAAGGGCGAGTTCGCGCAGGCCTGCGAGCACTACGAGGAGGCCGTTACGGCACTCATCGAGGTGGGCCCGACCGATGAGGTGGTCGGCGTGCGGGCGCGGCAGGCGCAGCTGTACTGGATGCTCGGCGACGAGCGGTCCAGCGCCGCCGCGATGGCGCAGGCGCAGCAGGCCGCCGCCGGGATCACCTGGCCGGACACGATCACCGAGCTGGCCTTCGCGACGGCGCACCTGGCGCGCTGGCGCGGCGAGCCTGACCTGGCCCGTGAGCAGCTCACGAAGGTCCGGGCGAGGCCCGGCAAGGACCTGACCGCCGTCGAGATCATGACCCAGGATCTGAGCGGCTACCTCGCCGAGGACCTCGACGAGGCCCGCGAACACCGGGCCAAGGCGTACGAGGGCTCTGTCCAATTGGGGCATCCGCCGATGATCGCGCAGACGCTGATCGGGATCGCGGACCTCGCGCTGCTGCGAGGAGAGGACGAGCAGGCCGTGCGCCTGATCGCCGCGAGCGACGTCCTTCGCGGCACGCCGGACCGTTCGCAGCCCGACGCCGCCCGGATCCTCGAGGACACGCGAAGCCGTCTTGGCGAGGATGTGTTCGATGAGGCGGTTCGCGATGGGCGGCAAAGAAACTGGCAAGAGTTGGCCGAGGCCGCGCTTGCTCCATAGCCGAGCACGCCGTCGGCACGCCGCAGGCCGAGCCGTGATCGACGAGGCGGTCCGCGGTGGACGGCAACGGGGCTAGCGAGACCTTGCCGAGTCGACACCCGCCCCTGACCTTCGCGCCCGCCTGCCGCGACGAGCCCGAAGGTCGTGCCGTACTGGGTGGGGCGGTTCGCGCAGGGCGGCAACGGGACTGGCGCGAGCCGGTCAAGGCACTCGCCCTCTGACCTTCGCTTTCGCCTGCGGAGACCCGGCCGGGCGTGTTTGCCGAGGCAGTTCACGAAGAGGCGAGCGCGATTGGCGCGAGCCGGCCGAGGCGACCCGCCTCCCCAGAACCCGACCCGCCCGCGACATCCCGCCGCAACCTGTGCCCTGCCTTGCGCACGCACCCGACCATCTCGACCCGACGCCGCCCGAATGCTCGGGGACACGCGAAACCGCCTCGGCGAACTCAGTGCTCGCCGAGGCGGTTCGTGATCGGCGGCGCTTCGCGCGCCCGCCCGCGTCAAGCCGCGAACCGGGCCGCTCCGTACTCCGCGTCCTGGCCGGCGCGGTGGACGGTGATGTCGCCGCCGTTGCAGCGGGCGCGCACCTTGACGACCCGGTCGGACGACCCGGGGGCCTCCAGGTGGTTGCGCACCCGGCCGGTCGAGGCGTTCGCGTCCAACTTGACGGCGATGCCCTCGCGGACGCCGACGTCGAGCCTGCCGATGGCCGCGTACAGATCAACGGGGCCGCCGCCGATCTCGCCGATTCGGACGTCGCCGGTGGTGGTCTTCGCGGTGATCGCGGCGGCCGCGACGTCGACGGTGACGTCGCCGCCGAGGTTCTTGACCACCGCGTCGCCGTCGACCCGGCCGATCCGGACCTCCCCGTTCGCCCCGACCTCGGCCGGGCCGGTCACGTGCTCGACGGTCACCTTGCCGCCGGTGGTCTTCAACTGCACATCGGCGGCCTGCGCGACCCGGATGCCGCCGATGGCGGTCTTCAGCCGGCACGAGCCGACCCGGCCCTGGACGAGGTAGTCGCCCTGAGCCGTGTTGCCCTGCACGTCGGAACCGGTCGGCAGTTCCACCCGCACGGTCACCGTGCCGAACTTGGTGGAGAACGCCTTGCGCAGTTTCGGGTGCGAGACCCGCAACTTCCCGTCGGCGAACACGACGTCCACGAGTTCGGCGGCCTCGATGTCGAGCTTGCGGGTCGGGTCGAGCGGCCGGACGTCGACCACGGTGTCAGCGCGGTCCGCGGCGACGAAGCGGATGTCGCCCATGACGATGTCGACGGTGGCCGAGACGGGCGTGGGGGTGGCGAAGGTCTTCATGGCGATGCTCCTGCATGTTCGTTGCGGCTTCCTTGATGCGACAACGATCGCGCCCGGTCCTGTCACGGGACTGTCCCCGACCTGTCACCGCGGATCAGTTCCGGAAATGCTCCGCGTTCGCTTCGGCCCACGCCGCGAACGTGCGCGCCGGCCTGCCCGTCACCGCTTCGACCGTGTTCCTCACGACGTCGGCGCTCTTCGGCGGGTTCGTCGCGAGCGCCACCCCGAATTCGATGTACTCGAGCGGGTATCCGAAGGAGCGCATCCGCTCCCGCTCCTGGTCGACCGTGAGGTTGACGTACGTGAGGTCCCGGCCGATCGCGGCAGCGAGGATGCCGGTCCGCTCCTGCGGCGTCAGGGCCTTCGGGCCGGTCACCGTGTACGTTTCGCCCGCGTGCCCGTCCTCGGTGAGGGCGACCGCCGCCACCGCCGCGATGTCCGCCTCGTGCACGACCGCGCTCGGGAAGGTGGCCAGCGAGCTGACGGTGCCGCTCGCCCGCACTTCAGGGGCCCACTCGAGCGTCCCGGACATGAACTCGACGGCCGCCACGAGCGTCCAGCCGATGGGCCCGGCGCGCAGGGCCCGTTCCACCGACGTCGGCGCCCAGCCGCTGAGCACGCTCACCCGCCGCACGCCGGCATCGGCGGCGAGCGCCACGAGGGCGGCGCCGTTCGCGAGGTCCTCGCCGTCGTCGCCGCCGAAGGTGATCAGGTGCGCCGCGGTCACGCCCGCGAACGCCTCGTGCAGCGTCGCGACGTCGGTGAGGTCGCCCGCGACGACCTCCACTTCCGGTGCGAACCGCGCCTTTGCGGGGTCGCGGGTGAGCGCGCGGACGCGGTGTCCGGCCGCGGCGAGCTGTGAGACCAGGTGGCGGCCTACCTTGCCGGTCGCGCCGGTGATGAGAATGGTCATGATGCTCCGTGATCTGTCGTGCGGCCTGCGGAGGCCTCCGGTTCGGTGACACGGCGAGCGTAGAAGCGGACCAGGTCAGGTTCTGTCCGCGATCGGCGGGAAGATCGCTGCATGTCCGACACGACCGCCCGCGCGCTCGAACTGCTCAACCTGCTTCAATCCCACCGGCACTGGCCCGCTTCCGAACTCGCCGGGCGCATGGGCGTGACGGTCCGGACCGTGCGCCGGGACGTGGCCCGCCTGCGCGACCTCGGCTACCGCATCGACGCCGCCCCGGGCGTCCTCGGCGGCTACCGCCTCGAAGCCGGCGCCGCGCTGCCCCCGCTGCTGCTCACCGACGAAGAGGCCGTGACGATCGCGATCGGCCTGCGCATGGCCGCGACCGGACGCCTGCGCCGCGGCGCCGAATCCGCGCTGTCCGTCCTGGCCAAACTCGAGCAGGTGCTGCCCCCGCCCCTGCGCAAGCGCATCAAGGCCCTGGCCCCGCCCTTGAACCCGCCCACGGCCGGAGGCGAGGTGTCCTCCAAAATCCTGACCGATCTCGCCCTCGCCTGCCGCGACCGCGAGCGGGTCCGGCTCGCCTACCGGCGGCCGAACGGCAAGCCGGAGCCTCGCCGGGTCGAGCCGCACACGCTCGTGCCGGTCGGCGGGGACTGGTACCTCGTCTGCTGGGACCTCGACCGGAGGGACTGGCGCACGTTCCGCGTCGACCGCCTCACCGACTTCGAGCCGCTGCGCGTGGGCTTCACGCCGCGGCAGCTCTCCCCCGAGCAGGTGGACGAGCTGGTCGCGGTCGCGCGCACCTGGGGGCCGCGCACCGAAACGGCGACCGCGGTCATCGACCTGCCGTTCGAACGGTTCCAGGCCCTGTTCGGCGAGTGGGCGCGCGGAGCGGTGCCGGACGGGCCGGACCGGACGCGCTGGCCGGTCGGCGGCGCCAGCGCCCGCGACATCGCCTACGGCCTCTCGTGGATGCCCGCTGACACCGCCTACCGGGTCGAAATCGCCGAACCGGAACGCGGCGAGCTGCGGGTATTGCTGCAGGGCATGCTCGCGGCGTTGGACCGGTGAGAAGCTCACCGGCCCAGATACCCCTGACGGCCGCTATCCGGCCCGTTCGCCCGCTCGCTGCGTTGTCGGCCTTCCGCCTTGCGAGCGAACGAACGAACGGACTCGGGTATCGACTCGCCGGGGGTGCTCAAACACCCCCTAGCCGTCGGCGCGGGAGTCGCGGAGCGCGCTCATCGCCTCGTTCAGCGTCGAGTGGAGGTATTCGAGTTCGGGCGTGGTGAAGCTGGTCCAGTCGGCCGCTTCCTCAGCGCCCTCCTCCTGCCAGTCCCCGGCACCGTCGTCCGATTCCGACCTGTCCGATTCCGACCATGCCTGCGCCGCGGTCGGGTCGTGCCGGTACACCCACCACAGGTTCGCCGACGGGTCCTGGAACCGGGCCAGGATGTCGCCGAAGAAGTCCGTCGGACGCGTGACGATGCGCCCGCCGAGCTTCTCCGCGCGGTCGAGCACGGCGTCCACGTCGTCGACGTAGACGCGGGTCAGCGCGGGCGTGAAAGGCCAGTCGGGTTTGCGGTCGGCGACGGTGAGCGTCGAGTCGCCGATGCGGAGTTCGGCGTGCAGGATCAGTCCGTCGGCGTCGAGGGTCCGGGCCTCGGGCACGTCCTCGGCCCCGAAGACCTCGGTCAGGAAGCCGATCAGGTCGGCGGCGGCGTCGGTCACGATGAACGGGTTCACCGTGTTCGAGCCGGCCGGGACGGGAGGCGTTGCGGTCATGTCGGGTCCTTTCGCGCGGTGTTCAACGGACCCATCGTCACCGCGAACGAGGACAGGACTTGTCCGCAGCGGACTCCCTTTTCTATCGGCGTTCGGCGACTCCCGGCATCTCGCCGGTTTTCAGCGCTTCCCGCCGGGCCGCCCGTACCCCTCCAGCAGCCGCAGCCATATCTCGCTGACCGTGGGATAGGCGGGGACCGCGTGCCAGAGTCGGTCGATCGGGACCTCGCCGACGATCGCGGTGGTGGCCGTCTGCAGGAGTTCGGCGACGCCGGGGCCCACGAAGGTCGCGCCGAGCAGCACGCCGCGGTCCTCGTCGACGATCATGCGCGCGGCGCCCTCGTAGCCGTCGCGGGACAGGCTCGCGCCGGCGACCCAGCCGAGGTCGTAGTCGACGACCCGGATGCGCTTCCCCTGCTCTCGGGCCTGATCGGCGGTGGGGCCGACGGCCGCGATCTCGGGGTCGGTGAACACGACCTGCGGCACGGCCGCGTGGTCGGCGGTCGCCACGTGCGCGCCCCAGGGCGCGTCGTCGACCGGTCCGCCCGCGGCGCGGGCGGCGATCACGTCGCCGGCCGCGCGCGCCTGGTATTTGCCCTGGTGGGTCAGCAGCGCCCGGCCGTTCACATCGCCGACGGCATAAAGCCAGGTGGAGCCCTTGACGCGAAGCGTGTCGTCAGTGTCGAGCCGCGAACCAGGGTTGAGGCCAACGCGGTTGAGGCTGACGCGGTCGAGGCCAACGCGGTCGAGGTCGATGTGTTCGAGGCCGAGGTCGCCGGTCGCGGGCGAACGCCCCGCCGCGACGAGCAGTTCGGCGGCGACCACGGTGCCCGCGCTGGTCTCGATGCGCACGCCCTCACGAGTCCGGTCGACGCGCGAGGTCGCCGTGTCGGTGAGGATCGTGACGCCTTGCGCGCGAAGCGACTTCGCGACGCGCTCGGCCGCGAACGACTCGACCCCGCCGAGTACGCCGCCCCTGACGATGACGGTCACTTCGGCGCCGAACGACGCGTACGCGGACGCCATCTCCATCGCGACGACGCCGCCGCCGATGATCGCGAGGCTCTCGGGGATCGACTTCGCGCTCGTCGCCTCCCGGCTCGTCCACGGCTCGGCCTCGCGCAGGCCCGGGATGTCGGGGAGGTTCGCGACCGTGCCGGTCGCGACGGCGACGGCGTGCCTGGCGCGCAGGACCGTGGTGGTCCCGTCCTCGGCCGTCACCGTGACCTCGCGTTCGCCGCTGAGCCGCCCGTGCCCGCGGACGAGGCCGATGCCGGCGCCCTCGAGCCAGTCCGCCTGGCCCGCGTCCGACCAGTCGCTGGTGAACGAGTTGCGCCGGTTCAAGACCGCCGCGACGTCGAGTTCACCGGTCACGGCCTCGGCCGCGCCGGGCATCGCGCGGGCGGCGGCGAGCGTCTGCGCCGGGAGGAGCAGCGCCTTCGAGGGCATGCACGCCCAGTAGGAGCATTCGCCGCCCACGAGTTCCCTCTCGACGATCACGGTCTCCAGACCGCCCTGTACCGCCCGGTCGGCGACGTTCTCGCCCACCGGTCCCGCACCGATCACGACCAGGTCCACTTCGCGCGTTGCCTCGGATGCCATGCGCCCACGTCCTTTCGCGTTGTCGTCGTCCCCCATCATGCCCTCGGGACCGGAGGCGCGGGCCTCGGCCGCAGCAGCACGGGGGACCGACGCATCACGACAAGCAGTGGCCGAAACTTTCAGCCATCTTCATTGAAGATTATCTATGATAATTCCACCTTGAGCAGGGCTTGACAGTCCGTAACTCCAAATTTACCCTGAATGTGGCAAACGATATCGTGCCGAAACTTTCGGTGAAATATCGCAACTATGCGCGGGTCACCGCCGCCCCTCAGGAGGAGCAATGACGTCACGACCGAAGGATTCCAAGGCACCGGGATCGGTGAGCCGGCGGTCGCTGCTGGCCACCGTGCCCGTCGTCGCGGCCGCGACCGGAGCGGCTCTCGGCACGCCCGCTCAGGCGCAGACCACCGTGGTCGTCGAACCGTCCGTCGGGCAGCAGATCATCCACGGCTTCGGCGGCATGAACCACACCGTCTGGATCAGCGACCTCACCGCCGCCCAACGCGAGACCGCGTTCGGCAACGGCACCGGGCAGCTCGGATTCACCATCCTGCGCATCCCCGTCCACGAAGACCGCGCGAACTGGAGCCGCGAAGTCGCCACCGCCCGTCGCGCGAGCGAACTCGGCGCGAAGGTCATCGCCTCGCCCTGGAACCCGCCCGCGTCCATGACCGAGACCTTCTCCGGCGGCAAGCGCCTGCGCTACAACCAGTACGGCGCCTACGCCACCCACCTGAACGACTTCAACACGTTCATGGCGAACAACGGCGTGAACCTCTACGCCATCTCGGTGCAGAACGAACCGGACTACGCCGCGGAATGGACGGCCTGGACCGCCACCGAGATCACCCGGTTCCTACGCGAGAACGCCGCCTCGATCGGGACCCGGATCATCGCCCCCGAGTCCTTCCAGTACCGCAAGAACCTCTCCGACCCGATCCTCAACGACGCCGCCGCACTCGCCAACACCGACATCCTGGGCGCGCACCTCTACGGCACCCAGAACGCCGACCTCCCCTACCCCCTCTTCCAGGAGAAGGGCGGCGGCAAGGAACTGTGGATGACCGAGGTCTACCACCCCAACAGCTCCGACTCGGCCGACCTGTGGCCCGGCGCCCTCGACGTCGGCGAGCACATGCACCGCGCACTCCTCAACGGCCGCTTCCAGACCTACATCTGGTGGTACATCCGCCGCTCCTACGGACCGATGCGCGAAGACGGCCAGATCAGCAAGCGCGGCGCCAACATGGCGCACTACTCCAAGTGGGTCCGCCCCGGATACCAGCGGATCACCGCGACCGCGAACCCCCAGTCGAACGTCTACATCACGGCGTTCAAGAGCGGTTCCAAGATCGTCATCGTCGCCGTCAACAAGAACAGCGCGGACGTGTACCTCCCGTTCACCGTTCGCGACGCCGGTTCGGGAACCTTCTCGACCTGGCTGACGGACGCGAGCCGGACCCTCGCCGCCTACACCTCGGTCACGATGACGGGCGGATCCTTCAGCGCCAGCCTGCCGGCCCGCAGCATTAGGACCTTCGTCTCCGGCTAGGGGGATTCTCAAACACCCCTAGGGGTGAGGAACGGGCTCAGCGGGTACTCCTCCAACTCGTCGCGGGCGCCTTCGCGGGCGCCCGCCGACTCGAAGGAGGACCCGCATGACCGTGCAAGTGACCGATGCCCCGGAGCGCCAGCGCTACGAGGCGCGCGTCGAGGGCGAACTGGTCGGCTACACCGAATACCGCCGCCAGGACGAGGCGATCATGTTCGCCCGGACCTTTGTCGAGCCGGCGGCAGCGGAGTCCGAGGCGGAGGAGGCGCTGGCACGATTCTGCCTCGACTCCGCGCGCAAGGCGGGCGACCAGGTGGAGCCGGCGGACCCGTTCCTCGCCGGATGGATCGAGCGGCACCCCGAGTACGCCGACCTCGTCCACGCGGAGGCCGCGCACTTGGGCGAAGAGGACTGAGGCCGGGAAGGTTCAGGCGCTGAGGACCAGGTGCCGAGGGCTGAGGCCGGGAAGGCTCAGGCACTGAGGACCAGTGCTGAAGGCTGAGGCCGGGAAGGTTCAGGCGCTGAGGACCAGGTGCCGAGGGCTGAGGCCGGGAAAGCTGAGGCGCGAGCGACCGACGCGTCAGCTGCGCTCGGCGCGCAGCTCGGCCCAGCGTTCCAGGCGCTCGCTGATCCGCGCCTCGAAGCCGTTCCGGGTCGGGCGGTAGAACTGGTCGCGGTCCATCTCGTCCGGGAAGTAGTCCGCGCCCGAGAAGCCGTCCTCGGTGTCCGGGTCGTACTGGTAGCCCTCGCCGTACCCGATGTCCTTCATCAGGCGGGTGGGCGCGTTGCGGATGTGCATGGGCGGAGCCAGCGAGCCGGTCTCGCGCGCGCTGCGCATCGCGGCGCCCAGGCCGCGGTAGACGGCGATGGACTTGGGCGCGGTCGCGAGGTAGACCACGGCCTGGGCGATAGCGAGTTCGCCTTCGGGCGAGCCGAGCCGCTCGTACACGTTCCAGGCCGCCAGCGCCTGGTGCACGGCCTCGGGGTCGGCGATGCCGATGTCCTCGTTGGCGAACCGCACGATGCGGCGCGCGATGAACAGCGGGTCCTCGCCGCCGTCGAGCATCCGGGCGAGCCAGTACAGCGCGGCGTCCGGATCGGAGCCGCGCATCGACTTGTGCAGGGCCGAGATGAGGTTGTAGTGGCTCTCCTGCGTCTTGTCGTAGAGCGGCGCGCGCTTCTGGACGCGCTCGGCCAGCGCCGCCGTGCCCATCGGCGCGGTCCCCTCCGGCAGGTCCTGCAGGTCCTCGACCATGTTGAGCAGGTAGCGGCCGTCGCCGTCGGCCATCGCGACGAGCGACCTGCGCGCCTCGTCGTCGAGCGGCACCCTCGGCCCCTGCGCTTCGGCGCGGGCCAGAAGCGTCTCGAGCGCGGCCGCGTCGAGCCGGTTGAGGACGAACACCTGGCAGCGCGACAGCAGGGCGCCGTTGAGTTCGAAGCTGGGGTTCTCGGTCGTGGCCCCGACCAGGATGATCGTGCCGTCCTCGACGTACGGCAGGAAGCTGTCCTGCTGGGCGCGGTTGAACCGGTGGATCTCGTCGACGAACAGCATCGTGCCCTGCCCGGTCTCGCGGCGGCGCTGGGCCGCCTGGAAGACCTTGCGCAGGTCGGCGACGCCCGAGAACGTGGCCGACAGGGGCTCGAACGCCAGGTCGGTCTCTTCGGCGAGCAGGCGGGCGATCGTGGTCTTCCCGCATCCGGGCGGGCCCCACAGGATCGTCGACACCGGTTTCCCGCGCGCGACCATGCGCCCGAGCGGCGCTTCCGGGGCCAGCAGGTGCTCTTGGCCGACGACCTCGCCGAGCGTCCGGGGGCGCAGCCGGTCGGCCAGGGGCCGGGGCGGCGGCTCGTCGCCGAACAGCGGCAGCGCGGGCGGATCGCTCATCCCGTCACCTTAACGCCGTGGGGTGACAGCCGTGCGGGCCCGAACATGAGAGGAGTCGGGGGCAGCACTGTGAGGGGGCCGCAGCCGGGCCCGGAACATGAGAGGTCTCCGGAGCAGTGCCGCGATGGCGCCGCCGCGCGGGCGCGAACATGAGAGGATGCCGGAATCCGGCAGCCGCAAACGAGTCCACGCCGACAGGAGCGATCATGACCGAGATCCGCGACATCGAGGTCGTCGTCGTCGACGTCCTCGGCACCCTCGTCGACGAGCCCGACGGGATCCGGGCCGCGATCCTCGAGGCCCTGCCCGACGCCGACGACACGGCGGCGGACGAGCTGGTCGCCTTGTGGCAGCGGCATGTCGAGGTGGAGCAGGAGCGCATCGGGCACGGCGAACGCGACTACGCGAACACCGAGGTCATCGACGCCGAGGCCGCACAGGCGGTGGCCGACCGCGCCGGGCTCGACGACCCGGAGGCCCTCGCCCGACTCGCCACGGCCGGTCAACGCCTGGCCCCTTGGGACGACTCGGTCGCCGGCCTCGAACGGCTCGCCTGGCACTTCCCGGTGATCGGACTCTCCAACGCCAGCACGGCGGCTCTGCTGCGGCTCAACGCGTTCGCGGGCCTGCGCTGGCACCTGGCGCTGTCGAGCGAGTCCGCCCAGGCGTACAAGCCGTCGCCGGAGGTCTACCGCCTCGCCCTCGACGCCGCCGGATGCCCGCCCGACCGCGTGCTCATGGTCGCCGCCCACGCCTGGGACCTGCGCGGGGCACAGGCGACCGGGATGCGGACGGCCTACGTGGACAGGCCGGTCGGCGACCCACCGAAGCCTGCGGACGTCTTCGACGGACGCTTCGAAGGCCTCGACGACCTGGCCGCCGCTTTGATCGCCCGGTAGCACCGAACGAGAGGGACCCCCCGATCGATTCGGGACACGACCAGAGCGCGGCGGAGATCGCGAGCCCGAGACCTGTCGCCCGGTAGCGCCCGGGCCAGCTTTGCCGAGGGTCGGCTTCCAGCCTTAAGGTCTGGGGCTGATTGCGATTCGAGCAGGCGGCGACAACGAGGTATGCGAGGGGCGGGAAGGCTTTTCGGCTTCCCGGTGTCCAGATGCTTGGACTTCAGGCGGGCAGCGACAAAGAGGTAGCCGCATTGGCGGGGCGGGCTATGCGGCTGCCCGGTGCGGAGATGGTTGCGGTTCGGGCGGGCGGCGACGAAGAGGTCCCATTGGGAACGGGTGGGTTGGGTGGCTGTCTGGTTCGTGTTGGTTTTGCTTGCCGGGCATGGGGATGGGCCCGAACCCGTCTGGGTTCGAGCTGGAAGGGCCTTGGTTGCCTTCCCTCCCCGCCCCGGTGACTGCCCCGGAGCGGGCACCTTAAGAACGGCGGATCACCGAGATCGGCCGGCCCTATGCGTGTGGGTTGTTTGGGCTGCTCGGGCTCGGGCGCCTTCTCGCTGGGCTCGCCTGGGTTCGCTTCGGTCTTTGCTGGTGCGAACTTGGCTCGGCATTTGGCTCTCGCGGCTCTCATAGCTGCGAGAGCTTCGGGCCTGTTCGGCGGCTTCGGCTCTCGCATCGAGATCGAACTTCATGTTCTCTGACCATTCGGACCGGTAGAGCCCGGTCGGGAAGTAGTCGAAGTCATCTGCTTGGTGCTCGGCATCCATGTCCGCATCGGTCCGCCAGTCCGAACACCCACACCCAGTGCCTTCACTCGCTCGGCTGTCGCCTTGGTTCTCGTGGTCTTCGTGGTGGGTGATGATCGCCTGGCCGGGGGCGGTCTTCTCGACCGTCCAGCCCGCAGTGTGGATGCGGCCGTGGTGGAAACGGCACAGCAGGATCAGGTTCGCGGCGTCCGTCAAGCCGCCGTCGGCCCAGTGCGTGATGTGGTGGGCTTCGGTCCAAGCAATCGGGAGCGAACAACCCGACCAGGCGCAACCTTCGGGCTGCTCGAGTTCGAGCTTGCGGCGCAGGGCAGTGTTGGGGAGGCGCAAGGCGCGGCCGAGTTCGAGGGCTTCGCCGGTGGCGTAGTTGAAGACCGAGGGGATGACCCCTGCTTCGCAGGCG
This sequence comes from uncultured Actinomycetota bacterium, assembly GCA_963740955.1. Taxonomy (GTDB): domain Bacteria; phylum Actinomycetota; class Actinomycetes; order Mycobacteriales; family Micromonosporaceae; genus Glycomyces. Next base: position 253,968 of record CAVUGC010000015.1, on the reverse strand, counting down.
AGCAGGCGGGCCCTGGCGACACTGATCGGCTGCCCTTCCAGGAGAGGCGTGCGGCCGGTGTCCTTGCCTTGCAGGGTCTCGATGTCGACTACGAGGTCGAGGGTGGCCGTGTGGCCGTGCCGGGTCGCTGCCTCAGGGGAGGCCCCGTAGCCCGCGAGGAGCTGGTGGATGGCTTCAGCGTTCCGGTTGGGGGCGGCAGGGAGCACGCCCTCAGTGTCGGTCTCTTCTTGGCGAGGAGGAGGACAAGCGGTCTTCAGGTACTTGTCGAGCAGACGCCCGGTCTCATCCGACAGCTCGCCGGAGAGTCTCCACATGCCGTTGCCCTGATTCCGCCAATCTCGATCCACTGGAGTGACTGTTCGCCGAGGCCGTCGAAAAGTTCGGTCTCCTCAGCCATCTGCGCAGCGAGCTCATCCAAGTGGCGTTGCAGATCCTTGAATGGCGCATGGGCGCAGTACTGGGCGATCAACGCTTCGGGAGTGGTGCACTCGACCGAAGCATCGAAAGGGGAGGCGACTGGTTCCCTGAAGGGCGTCTTGGCGAACAGTCGCATGGCCGGGGTCTTGTCCAACTGCCGGACAGCGAAGGCGACCTGATCGATCCTGGCCTGCCCCTGTCGTTGCCGCCTGAGCCAGGACCGAGAACTTCCCAGACAGGCGAGCGATGGCGGCGATCGAGCCTGCCGTATTGAAGGTGAAGTCGAACTGCGACAGCAAGAGATCGCGGAGAGCGGAGAACCCGAACTCGGAGCGATGCAGATCCTGCTCCTTCATCGCGATCACGGCCGAAAGGACCTGGGCGTGGTGAGCGTTGATGGCCTCAGCGGCTGTATCGAGGGTGGAGCGGATGGCCTGCGCCTGCGAACGGCGATCCGGGCGAGCAGAGGAGGTGAAAGGGGCCTGGGAGTCTGTGACTGGAGTAGTAGTCATGGTGTCCATCGGGGCTTCGCCTCCCTTCCCTGTTTCTCGAATACTTGCCTTGTTTTCGCTTCCTTGTTCGTAGTTCAATTGTGACACCTCACCAGGGCAGTGTCATCGCCCATTCGAGTGAATTATCCATTGAGGAATATCGATCCGCCGCCCCAGTCCCGCCAACCACCCTGCAGCGCAATCAAACACCGGCCATCCTTGGTGCTCCGCACCTCGGCCATAGGGCGGCCTGGCGGCCGCTGTCCAGCGCCCTGGAATGCTGCCACCTCTTTGTCGCTGCCGCCTGAACCTCAACCCCACCGACACCAGGCTGCCGAACACGAAGCGGGGCCGAATCAGACCCCTTTGTCGCTGCCACACTAGGAAGCTGTCCTTCATCTCATCTTAAAGTCGGCTGGCGGGGCGTTTGATCGCTCGGCGGCAGTGGGCCTCGGGGTGACCGCCGGCGCTGGTTGTGGATGCAGGTCAGGGCAGGGGCAGGACGCGGCGCAAGGCCGCTTTGACGCGGATCCAGGCGCTTTCGATGTCGGCAGAGGAGCGATCATCGGTTTCGGCCATGCCGCGGATTCTGGCGGTCGTTGCGGCGTACGGGATCTTGAGACCAAGGGCAGCCTGTGGCAGGCTCATCCCACATGATCGACGACTTCGCGAAGACCAACATGCACGGGAGACTGCGGCAGGATCGCCAGGCGCTGCTCTGGAAACTCGACGGCTTGTCCGAATACGACGCCCGACGACCCTTGACGGCGACCGGGACCAACCTCCTCGGCCTGGTCAAACACGTGGCCCACGTCGAGGCCAGGTACTTCGGCGAGGTCTTCGACCGCCCTTCCCCGGAACCGCTGCCCCGGTGGCAGGACTCCGACGGCAGCGATCTGTGGGCGAACGAGCACGAGACCCGCGATCAGATCGTCGAGTTCTACCGGCGCACGTGGGAACACTCGGACGCGACGATCAACGAGCTTCCCCTCGACGCCCCCGGCCACGTGCCGTGGTGGTCGGGGCCGTATGCCGACACGAACCTGTTCGTCGTCATGCTCCATGTCCTCGGCGAGTCCATCCGGCATACCGGGCAGGCCGATATCCTGCGCGAGGGCCTCGACGGCCGGACCGGGCTGCGCGCCGAACACGAGAAGCAGATCGACGAGGAAGCCCGTACGGCCTACCGCGCGAAGATCGAGCAGGCCGCCAGGTCGGCGTCACCGATCAAGCGTTAATACTGCTGCGGCGCTTGGCGTTACCGGCCGGAGGGCCAGCGCCACCTAGCCGACGGGCGAGACCTTCGCCGACGTCAGGACTCTGATCGCACCGACGGCAACGCCGACAATGGCGAGGGCGACCACGCCCGGTTCCATGACGCCCGCGAACACCGCGACGGACAGCGCCACGCCGATGGCCGAACCGGTGCCCGCGGCGAGGAGTCCCACGGCGACCGACAGAAGGAGCCCGGCCCAGATCGGGATCCGATTCCCGCACAAGCCGAGCAGGATCGTGGCAGGGCAGAAAACGAGCAGGGCCGGTATGACGACGGTTTCCCAGTCGGGGTACTCGTCGCCGATCGGCGGCCAGTCGGTCACGGAGACGGTGGACGCCAGCGCGACTGCGGCCAGGAGGTAGAGGACGGAGGCGCCGGCCCCTATCAGGATTCCGCGTCGGGAGCGGGGTTCGACGCTCGGGTTCACAGGGGGCTCCTTCGCCGACAATCATTCAGGGGTGGGTCTGCGGAGCCAAGGCTATAGGCGGGTCGGACCCGACTGAGCGCTTGTCCGTCCTGCAGTCAGTCAGCGATCGGCGATGCCCAGCATGGCGCTGATGTCGTCAAGGCAGGCCTCGAATACGGGCTCGAGGTCGGTGTAGGCGAAGGCGAGCTGGTCGAGGGCTTCCATGACCAAGAGGCCGTACAGCCGCGTCCAGCAGGTCAGGAACACCTGTGCCGCTTCCGGCGGGAGCGCGGTCTGCTTCCGTTCGGTGTACGCGAGGATCTGTGACCGCAGTGCGGGTGCGAGCGAGTGCAGATCCGGCGTGGGGAACGGCCGCATCGCCCAGAGCGCCTCGACTTCGCGCAGGAAGACCTGGTCGAAGTCCTCGCCCGCTTGCCGGCGTTCGGATTCGGGGAGGCGATTGGTCTCGGGGACGGGCGCGGCGAACAGGAGCCGGAATTCGGCGGTCCGGCTGGTCGCCCATGAGCGCAGGCCTCTCGACATCGCGAGCAGCCGATCGCCGGGCGAGGCCGGGTCGTGGGCGTCGCGTGCCTGTTCGATCGCCGCGGTCAGCTCGCCGAACAGGTCGGCGAGGACCGCGCCGGTCAGTTCGTCGTGGCTGCCGTAGTAGCGGTAGATCGCCGGTCCGCTGAGGCCCATGCGGCGGGCGATCGCGCTGACGCTCATCGCTTCCGGACCGGATTCGACGAGCAGCTGCCGGGCCGTCTGCCGGATTTCGGTCCGTGTCGCCTCGCGCTGCCGTTGCCGCCGGTCGATGGCCGTTTGCTCCACTGCTGCCTCCCGCTGTTGACCCCGCAATGATAGACCATCTAAGCTCAGTTATAGCCTCTAACAAACGTTAGATAGAGTAACTGAGAGGAGTCCGCATGGTCAGCACGTCCAAGGCCGTCGTGGTGGGAGCCGGTATCGGCGGCTTGGCCGCGGCCGTCGCGCTGCGGCGCATCGGGTGGCAGGTCGAGGTCTTCGAGCGCGCGACGGAGCTCGGCGAGGTGGGTGCGGCGGTGAGCATCGCCCCCAATGCCGTCAAGGCGCTGCGCGCACTCGGTCTCGAAGCCGCCTTCCAAGCGGCCGCATGCGAACTCGACGGCCTCGAATCCCGGACAAAGGCCGGGAGACGCATCACCGGTGTCGACGCCGCTCTGCTCAAAGGCCGGTACGGCGCCGGCCTCTACAACCTGCATCGCGCCGCGCTTCACGAGCTCCTGCGCGAAGCCGCGGGGATCGTCCACACCGGACATACCGCCACGGCGGTCACCTCGAACGCGGCCAGCGCCTCAGTCGCCTTCGACGGACCCCGAGGCCCGGTCACCGTCGACGCCGACCTGGTCGTGGCCGCCGACGGCGTCCGCAGCCGCCTGCGCGCGGGCCTTTTCGGCACCCATCCCGGGCCGACCTACGCCGGCTACACCGTCTGGCGTGGCCTGGTCTCGGCCGAGGCGGCGGGCCGGATCGGTGTACCGGCGCGGCTCTCGGAGACCTGGGGCAGGGGCGCCCGATTCGGTCACGCGCCGATCGGCGACGGGCGCGCGTACTGGTACGCCTTCGAGAACGCCGGGCCCGGCGCCGAGCACGAGCATCACACGGCCGCCCTGGTCAAACGGTTCGCCGACTGGCACCATCCCGTTCCGAGCCTGCTCGCGGCCACTCCGACGGAGGCGCTGCTGCGCGGCGACGTCTACTACTTGGCCGAGCCGCTCGATTCGTTCACCGCGGGCCGCGTGGCGCTGCTCGGGGACGCCGCCCACGCGGTGACCCCCGATATCGGCCAAGGCGCGTGTCTCGCCATCGAGGACGCGGTGGTGCTCGCCGCGGAACTGTCGGCGGCGGCGGTGCCGGCGGCGCTAAGCGCCTACGACGCGGCCCGGCGGCCGCGCACGCAGGAGCTCGCCCGCCAGTCGGGGCGCATCGGGCGGATGTTGATGAACCCGAGCCGGGTCGCCGCGAGCGTGCGCGACGTCTCGGCGTCGGTCGTGCCCGCGTCGGTGGCGATGAAGACCGTGGCCGACATCTACGACTGGAACCCACCGAAACTGCGCGCGCCTGCGCGATCCTGAACGGAGCCAATGCATGTCTCACGATCGATTCCTGTTGCTGGGCGCGGGGGAACGACGCCCCGGACGCGTGCCGATGCCTCCCGCGTTCAGTGTCAAAGCCTCCACTGAGGACACGGAGGGTCGCCTTTCGGTCCTCGAGGTCATCGTGGCGCTGCCCATTCCGCGCCATGTCCACCACCACGCCGACGAGTGCATCTACGTGCTCGCCGGCGAACTGACCGTCGCGATCGAGGACGAGGTCCATACCGCGGGCCCCGGCCAGTTCGTGCTGCTGCCGCACGGCGTCCCGCACGCCTTGAGTCCCGGTTCGAATCCGCCGCCGCGGGTCCTCCAGATCTCCGCGCCGGGAGGCTGGGAGCTGGCCCTGGAGGACATGTTCGCCGCCAGGTCCGGCGTCGCCGCCAAAGGCGCCTTGGATCCCGCCAAGCTCAACGCGGTCACCGAACCTCACGGCATCACCTACCTGTGAGCCGAACGCGGGCGGCCTGCTCAAGGGCCGCCCGCGCATCGGCGCTAGCGCACGCCGCTCTTGAAGCCGCGCAGGCGAAGGCTGTTGCCGACCACGAACACACTGGAGAACGCCATCGCCGCGCCCGCGAGCATCGGGTTGAGCAGGCCCAGCGCCGCGAGCGGGATCGCGGCCACGTTGTAGGCGAAGGCCCAGAACAGGTTCGTCTTGATCGTGCCGAGGGTCTTGCGGGACAATCGGATCGCGTCCGCGGCAGCCCGCAGGTCGCCGCGCACCAGCGTGAGGTCGGCGGCTTCGATCGCCACATCGGTCCCGGTCCCCATGGCCAGGCCGAGGTCGGCCTTCGCCAGCGCCGCAGCGTCATTCACCCCGTCGCCGACCATCGCCACCACGCGGCCCTCGTCCTGGAGCCGCGCGACCTGCGCGACCTTGTCCTCGGGCATGACCTCGGCGATCACCTCGTCGATGCCGACTTCGGCGGCGATCCGCTCGGCGACGGTCTTGTTGTCGCCGGTGAGCAGCACGGGGGTCAGGCCGAGGGCTTTGAACTGGGCGACCGCTTCGGCGCTGGTGGGTTTCACGGTGTCGGCGACGACGAGCACGCCGCGCGCCTCGCCGTCCCAGCCGACCGCGACCGCGGTCTTGCCTTCGCGTTCGGCTTCGGCTTTCGCTTCGGCGAGTGCGGGACTCAGCTCCAGGGTCCAGTCGGCGAGCAGCGCTTCGCGGCCGACGACCGTGAAGTGGCCGTCCACGATGCCTTGCACGCCTTTGCCTTCGACGTTCTGGAAGTCCTCGACCGCAGGCAGCGCGCCTTCCTCGGCGGCGCCCTTCGCGATCGCCTGGGCCACAGGGTGTTCGGAGGCGTGCTCCAAAGCCCCCGCCAGTCGCAGCAGCTCGCCCCGCTCCACGCCGGCTTCGGGCAGCACCTCGGTGAGGGTCATCTTGCCGGTGGTCACCGTCCCGGTCTTGTCCAGGACGATGGTGTCGACGCGCCGCGTGGACTCGAGGACCTCCGGGCCCTTGATGAGCACGCCCATCTGCGCGCCGCGGCCGGTGCCGACGAGCAGTGCGGTGGGCGTCGCCAGGCCGAGCGCGCAGGGGCAGGCGATGATGAGGACGGCGACGGCGGCGGTGAACGCGGCCGTGCCGTGGGTAGCCCGCGCCGAGCCAGAATCCGAGGGTGGCGACCGCGATCGCGATGACCATGGGCACGAAGATCCCGGAGACCCGGTCGGCGAGGCGCTGCACCTCGGCCTTGCCCGGATTGGGCGTCTTCGACGAGGCGCGCCATCTGCGCGAGCTGCGTGTCGGCGCCGATCGCGGTGGCGCGCACGACGAGTCGGCCGCCCGCGTTCACCGTGGCGCCGGTGACGGCGTCGCCTTCGCCGACCTCGACGGGAACCGATTCGCCGGTGAGCATCGAGGCGTCGACGGCGGAGGAGCCCGAGACGATGACGCCGTCGGTGGCGATCTTCTCGCCGGGGCGCACGACGAACTCGTCGCCGACCTTCAAGTCGCCTGATCGGAACACGCGTCTCCGCACCGTTCCGCAGCACCGCGACGTCCTTGGCGCCCATGTGGAGCAGTGCCTTGAGGGCCGCGCCGGCGCGCCGTTTCGAGCGTTTCTCGAAGTAGCGTCCGGCGAGCACGAACATGGTCACGCCCGCGGCGACCTCGAGGTAGATGTTGGCGGCGCCGTCGGTCGGCTCGACGGTGAGTTCGAACGGGTGGGTCATGCCGGGGGTGCCGGCGGTGCCGAGGAACAGGGCGTACAGGGACCACGCGAACGCGGCGAGGGTGCCCACCGACACGAGCGTGTCCATAGTGGCCGCGCCGTGGCGGAGGTTCTGGAACGCCGGCCTTGTGGAAGGGCCAGGCCGACCACAGGACCACCGGCCAGGCGAGGGCCAGCGAGGCCCACTGCCAGTAGTCGAACTGGAGGGCCGGGACCATCGACATCGCGATGACCGGCACGGAAGGACGACGCGCCGATGAGGCGCTGGCGCAGGCGAGTCCAGTTCGGGGTCGGGCCGCTCGATCCGTCCTCTTCGGATGGTTCGGGTTCGGGGGCTGCGGGAGGGCCGCGGTGTAGCCGGTCTTCTCGACGACCGCGATGAGCGAGGCCGGGTCGGTCCCGGCGGGGGCCTCGATCGGGCCTTCTCGGTGGCGTAGTTGACGCTGGCGGTGACGCCGTCGACCTTGTTGAGCTTCTTCTCGATCCGCATCGCGCAGGAGGCGCAGGTCATGCCGCCGATCTCCAGTTCGATGCGGTCGACCGAGCCCGGCGGCAGCGAAGTCGTCATGGTCGTCCTTCCTCTCTCGCTCGGGGCCTAGTGGCCGTCGGATTCGGCTCTGGTCGTTCGTCGCCGTGGCTCGCCCGCGGCGGCTTCGACGACGAAGGCGGCGGTGTGGACCTGCCCGTCGACTTGGAAGTCGAAGTACAGGAAGTACCGGCCTTCGGTGGGCACGTCGGTGGCGAAGGTGACCTGCGGGCCCGGACAGGTCGCCGGGGGCGGGCTCGTCCCCCTCGGGGTGCACGTGGAGGTAGGCGAGGTCGCCTTCGCGAAGGGCCACAAGGTGACCGAACGCGCCGAGGTAGGGCTCGATGTCGGTGACGGGCTCGCCGTCCGGGTGACCGAGGCGGTGAGTTCGGCGGTGGATCCGGCCTGGAGGTCGCCCTCGAGGGTGACGGTGTAGGCCGTCGACCTCGGCGGTCAGCACGGTCCCGGCCGGCGTCTCGGCAGCATATTCACCCGCGACCTCGACGGTGCGGGTGAGGGTGACGTCGGGTCCTTCGCCGTGTCGGCGGGGACGAAGTCGGCGTAGACGCGGTAGGTGCCCGGCGGCGTCCCAGGTCCACGGGCAGGGTCCAGGTGCCGTCCGCGGCGAGTTCGGGGTGGACGTGGCGGAAGTGGGTGCCGTCGGCGCGGACCACGATGAGGTGCAGGTCCTTCTCGTGGGAGACGGTGTACTCGGTGAGCGGCTTGCCGTCGTCGCCGGTGATCTGGAAGGCGAGCGTCGCCCGCCTCGCCGACGCCGGCTCGGTGCGGCGACCTCGCCGAGCCGGTAGCCGTCCTGCTCGATGGAGAGTCCGCGCACGGGACGCGGCTCGCCGCCGCCGTGGCCTTCGCCTCCTCGGTCGTGCTCGTTCCACTCGTCGGCGGCGCCGTCCGGGACCGTCAGCGCGGCGGTGCCGAACGCGGCGGCGAAGACCAGCGCCAGTCCGCCGCCGTACAGCCCGAGTCGTGTGCCGGTGTTCATCGGTCCCCTCTGTTCGCGCATGCCATGGGCGTCCTCCCGCTCCAACGATACCCCCTCAGGGTATCTGCATGAAGAACATTCTTACCCCCGGGGGGTATCAATGTCAACCCGGGAAACCGGACGGTGGCCCAAGAAACAGGGCTCCCGGGGCGGGACGCCCGGAAGCCCTGTTCGGCAGAGCGGCAGGTCAACGGCTTCGTGCGCGAGCTGAACATCATGCCCAGGCCGACCATGACGGCCCCGAGCACCAGGTGCAGCCAGTTGTCGGCGGTGTTCACGGGCACGAAGTTCGCGGTCGTGTCCTGGTCGATCAGGATGCCGTACACCCAGAGCCCCAGGTAGATCACGCCACCGCCGATGAGGAAGCCCACCGCGCCCGACACCGTGCGCGCCATGAGCAGCCCGACGACGCCGTACAGCAGGTGGACGATGTTGTGCAGGATCGACACCGCGAAGACGCCGAGCAGCAGAGCGTCGGAATGGTGCCCGGCGAACGTCATCGAGTCGAACTCCGTGGTGATGCCGGGAATGAACCCGAGCACTCCCACCAGCAAGAACACCACCGAGATCACGATGGCGACCGTTTGCGGCGGCGTCCTGCCCGCTCGAACCGTTTCATTCATGCCAGCCATGTCGGGCTCCCTTCTCAAGTGCCCATGAGAGAGAAATACCCGGTGGACGCCGGTCCATGCCGACTGGCGCCCCCGAGAAACCCCTCAGGCGCGGCTCGCGGCCAGCGCCGGCTCCGGTTCGGCCGCGTCCTCGGCGCTGTGGCGCGGCAGGAACGCCGCGATCGCGAGGGCCACCAGCGCGGCGCCCGCGGCGATGGCCATGATCAGGCGGAACGCGTCCTGAGACGGCAGGGCGACGCCGCCGAAGTCGGTGGTCATGTGGGCGAGGATCACGCCGGCGACCGCGCTCGCGACCGACGTGCCGATCGAGCGCATCAGCGTGTTGAGGCTGTTGGCCGCGGCCGTCTCGAGACCGGGGTGTGGCCGCCATGATGAGCGCGGGCATCGCGCCGTACGCGAGACCGATCCCCGCGCCCATGAGGGCCGAGACGAGCACGAGCTGCCAGATCTCGGACATGAACACCGCGCCGAGGCCGTAGGCGGCGGCGACGATCACCGCGCCGGTCATCAGGGTCGTCTTGGGGCCCTTGGTGTCCGTGATGCGCGCCGAGATCGGCGCCATCGCGACCATGACGAGGCCGGTCGGGGCCATGACCAGGCCCACGGCGAGCATCGACTGGCCCATGCCGTAGCCCGTGGCCTCCGGCAGTTGCAGCAGCTGCGGCAGCACGAGGGACATCGCGAGCATCGAGAAGCCGAACACGACCGAGGCGAGGTCGGTCACGAGCACCTGGCGGCGCACGGTGGTGCGCAGGTCCACGAGCGGCTCGCGGGTGCGCAGCTCCCACCGGCCCCAGGCGAGGAACGTGGCGACCGCGAGCACGAGGAGCCCCAGCGTGAGCGGGTCGGTCCAGCCCCAGTCGGCGCCCTTCGAGACGGCCAGCAGCAAAGCGAGCAGCCCGATCGAGAGGCCCACGGCGCCGACCCCGTCGAAGCGGCCGCCGGTGCGCACGGACGATTCGGGCACGAGCCGGGCCACGAGCGCGAAGCACACGGCGGCCATGCCGGCCGAGGCCCAGAACAGGACGTGCCAGTCGGCGTTGTCGGCCAGGAACGCCGCGGCCGGGAGGCCGAGCGCGCCGCCGACACCGAGCGAGCCGCTCATCAGCGCCATCGCCGAGGCCATGCGCTCTTTGGGCAGTTCGTCGCGCATGATGCTGATGCCCAACGGGATCACGCCCGCCGCGAGGCCCTGCATCGCGCGCCCGACCACCATGGGCGCGAGGCTCTGGCTCAATGCCGCCACAACCGATCCGGCGACGAGCACGGCGAGGCTGGCCAGGAGCATCCGCCGCTTGCCGAACATGTCGCCGAGGCGCCCGACCACGGGTGTGGCGATCGCGGCGGCGAGGAGCGTTGCCGTTACGGCCCAAGAGGTGTCGGAGACGCTGGCGTCGAGCAGGCGCGGGAGTTCGGGCAGCAGCGGGATGACGAGGGTCTGCATGAGCGAGACGCCGATCCCGGCGATCGCGAGGACCGCGACGATGACGTTCGGTCTCGATTCGGGTGTCGTCTCGCCCGGTTCTGCGGTGTTGTCAGGCATCGGTGCGGCTTCCGTCCGGTCGGTGAGGATGGTCGAAATGAATTTTAAGTCAAACGCTTGACTTATAAAAGTATCCGCGCTTGAATTGTGTCGAAATCGTCGCCGAAGCCGAGGAGGCAGCGCAATGGTTCAAGAACGCACGGAAGTGCTCAAGTACCCGATCCCGAACGAAGGCACCCTGGAGCCGCCCCCCGAATGGGCCGAGCTCCGCGGCAAGTGCCCGGTCGCCCACGTGACCTTCCCCAGCGGCGACGCCGCCAAGCTCGTCACCCGCTACGACGACGCCAAAGCACTCCTCGCCGACCCGCGCTTCGGACGCGGCACCGGCCAGGACGCCGCCAGCGTCACCGAAGGCGACCACGACCCGCTCAACAACTCCGACATGGCCATGGCCATCCCGCAGGAGGGCGAAGGCCACCTCGCCTGGCGCCGCCAGCTCAACAAATGGTTCACCGCCAAGCAGATGGCGCGCCTGCGCCCGCGCATCACCGAAGTCGCCGACCGGATGGTCGACGACATGCTCGCGAAAGGCGCGCCCGCCGACATCAAGGCCGACCTCGGCTTCCCCCTCCCGGTCTGGGTGATCTGCGAGATCCTCGGCGTCCCCGAAACCGACCGCGACAAGTTCTCCTACTGGTCCGACACGCTGCTCAACATGAGCCGCTACAACGGCGACGAGATCCGCGCCGCCCAGACCGAGTTCTACAAGTACCTGGCCGCGCACGTCGCCGCCAAACGCGAGAACCCCGGCGAGGACCTGCTCTCCGAACTCGCGAACGACCCCGAGACCACCATGTCCGACGCGACCCTCATCGCCACCGGCCAGGGCCTCCTGGTCGCCGGGCACGAGACCACCGCGAACATGATCGGCAAGATGATGGCGATGCTCCTCGCCGACCGCAGCCGCTGGGAGGCGCTCCTCGCCGACCCGAAACTCGTGCGGTCCGCAGTGGAGGAATCGCTCCGACTCGACGTCAACGCCGGCTTCGGCATGATCCGCTACATCGACCAGGAGATCGCGATCGCCGGTGTCCACATCACTCCCGGGACCACGGTCGTGTGCTCGATGGCGGCGGCCAACCGCGACGAGCAGGCCTTCCAGGACGCGGCCGAAATGGACCTCGCCCGCACCCCCAACCCGCACTTGGCCTTCGGGGCCGGGCTCCACTCCTGCCTCGGGCAGGCGCTGGCCCGCACCGAACTCCAGGTCGTGCTCGAAGTGCTGCTGCGCCGGCTCCCCACGTTGGCGCTCGCGGTCGCGCCCGACGACCTCCGCAAGGTCGAGGGCCTGCTCGTCGGAGGGCTGGTCGAAGTCCCAGTTAAATGGTGACATGAGCACAACGAGCACCAGGAGAACCGATCGCGTCGCGGCCACCCGCGAGGCCATCATCAGCGCCGCCGAGCGCCTGTTCGCCGAGCAGGGCATCCAGGCCGTGTCGAACCGCCAGATCAGCGAGGCCGCCGGGCAGGGCAACAACGCCGCCGTCGGCTACCACTTCGGCGGGAAGAACGACCTGATCCAGGCGATCGTGCGCAAGCACGTCGCCCGGATGGAACCGCTGCGCGAAGAGCGCCTCCAAGCGATCGGGGACTCGGCCGACCTGCACGACTGGGTCGAATGCCTGATCATGCCGATCACCGACTACTTCGGCACCTTCGAGGGCGTGTCCTGGTTCGCGCGCTTCGGCGCGCAGATCCAGACCGACCCGCAGCTGCGATCACTCATGGACGGCGAGGCGACCCGCGCCGAATCGCTGGAGCGGACCGCGGCCGGGATGAAGGGGTGCATGACGCACCTGCCGGAAGACGTGGTCGAGGAACGGTTCCGGATGATGCGGATGCTCCTGGTGTTCACCCCCGCCTCGCGAGAGTCGGCACTCGCCAAAGGGGACCCCGCGTACGGGTCCTCCTGGCGCGAAGCCGGGGAAGCACTGGTCGACGCGGTAGTCGGCCTGCTGCAGGCCCCGCACACCAAGCACCGCAAGGAAACAGCAAGGAGAACACCATGAAGATCACCGTGTACGAGGACAAGTGCTGCGGCGCCGGATCGTGCGTCATGGCCGCGCCCGACGTGTTCGACCAGCGCGACGAGGACGGCATCGTCGTCCTGCTCGAGGAGTCGCCGGGCGAAGACCAGTTCGAGGCGGTCCGCGAGGCCGCCAGCATCTGCCCGGCGCTCGCGATCGAACTGAGCGAAACGACATGAGCGCGCCCGCGAGCGTGCTCGTGGTCGGCGCCTCGGCAGCGGGTCTCGCCACGGCTGAAGCACTGCGCCGCAAAGGCTTCAAGGGGCGTCTCCAGCTCCTCGGCGCCGAAGCGCACCTGCCGTACGACAGGCCGCCGCTCTCGAAACAGGTCCTGAGCGGGGACTGGGACCCCGAGCGGGCGCGGCTGCGGCCCGAGACGATGCTGTCCGATCTGGACATCGAGCTGGCGCTCGGCGAAGCGGCCGTGGGCCTCGACGCCCGCAACCGCGTCGTCAAGACCGACCGGGAGCGCGAACTGGGCGCCGACGCGATCGTGATCGCCACCGGCATCCGGCCGCGCGCGTTCCCCGGCAGCACCGGGCTCGCGGGCGTGCACCTGCTGCGCACCATGGAGAACGCGCTCGATCTGCGCACCGAGCTGCTCGCCTCGCGCCGCCTCGTGGTGGTCGGCGACGGCGTGCTCGGGGCCGAGATCGCCGCCACCGCAACGGGACTGTGCGGCAAGGTGACCCTCGTGGGCCCGCAGGCCGCGCCGATGGAGCTGCAACTGGGGTCCGATGTGGCCAAATCGCTCGCGGAACTGCACACCGAACGCGGCGTGGACCTGCGGCCAGGAGTGGGCGTCGACGGCCTCGTGGAAGCGAACGGCCGCGTCAGCGGGGTCCGCCTCGCCACCGGCGAGGTCCTCCCAGCGGACACCGTGGTCGTCTCGATCGGATCGGTCCCGGTGACCGAATGGCTCGCCGGGTCCGGGCTGCGGATCGAGAACGGCGTCGTCTGCGATTCGCAGTGCCGTGCGGCCGAAGGGATCTGGGCGGTCGGCGACGTCGCCCGCTGGCATCACGTGGGCCTCGGGCGTTCACTGCGGCTCGAGAACCGCACGAACGCCACCGAGCAGGCGGGCGCGGTCGCCGCCAACATCCTCGGCGACGCGCGGCCGTACACGCCGGTCCCGTACTTCTGGACCGACCAGTTCGACGCGAAGATCCAGGTCTACGGCCTGCCGAGCAGCGACGGCGAAGCCGAAGTGGTGGAAGGCGACCCAGCGGCAAGGCGGTTCGTGCTGCGCTACCGCGAGGACGGCCGCGTGAGCGCGATCGTCGGCTGGAACATGCCGAAGCAGACGCGGCTGCGTCGCGCGGAAGTGGCCGACGCGATCGCCTAGAGCGCCTGGTGCCCCCGGATGCCCGCCCGCGTTCCCGCCCGCCGAAAGACCGCGCTCTGAAAGACGGCGCTCTGAAAGGAAGCAGATCATGACCGACACCGCCGAAACCACCGACATCCCCGAATACCCGATGGAACGGGCCGCGAAGTGCCCGTTCAATCCGCCGCCGAAACTCCAAGCGCTGCAAGAGGCAACGCCCATCACCCGGGTGCGCCTCAGCGACGGCTCCACGCCCTGGCTGGTCACCGGCTACGCCGACCAGAAGGCCGTGCTCTCCGACCCGCGCGTCTCCTCCGACGTCACCAGCAAGGGCTACCCGACTCCTCGGGCCGAGCCGCAGCAGTACGAGACCGGCGAGGAGCCGGAGCAGCCGAAGTCCCCCGGCATCGGGTTCATCCTCATGGACGACCCCGAGCACGCCCGCCTGCGTCGCATGGTGACCGCGCCGTTCATGATCAAGCGGATCGAGGCCATGCGCCCGGCCGTGCAGCAGATCGCGGACGACCTGATCGACGAGATGCTGGCCGGCCCCAAGCCGACCGACCTCGTGGAGGCCTTCGCCCTGCCGCTGCCCTCGCTCGTGATCTCGGACCTGCTCGGCGTCCCGTACGCCGACCACGACTTCTTCCAGGAGAACAGCAAGGTCATCATCAACACCGAGGTCACCGAGGCGCAGCGCAACGACGCCATGGGGAACCTCGTCGGCTACCTCGACAACCTCGTGGGCGAGAAGATGAAGGCGCCCGGCGACGACCTGCTCTCGGGGCTCGTGAGCCGCGTCGAGAACGGCGAGCTCACCCGCATCGGGGCCGCCCAGATCGGGATGCTGCTGCTCATCGCCGGGCACGAGACCACCGCGAACATGATCGCGCTCGGCACGCTCGCCCTCCTCGAGCACCCCGATCAACTCAGGCTCCTGCAGGAGACGGACGACCCGAAGCTCGTCGCGAGCGCCGTCGAAGAACTGCTGCGGTACCTCCACATCACGCACAACGGCCGACGCCGGGCGGTGCTGGAGGACATGGAGATCGGCGGCCAGACGGTGAAGGCCGGCGAGGGCCTGATCATGGCCAACGACATCGGCAACCGCGACCCGCGGGTCTTCGCCGACCCCGACCGGCTCGACCTCACCCGTGAAGCCCGCAACCACGTGGCGTTCGGGTTCGGCGTGCACCAGTGCCTCGGGCAGTCGTTGGCGCGCATGGAACTCCAGGTCGTCTACGGCACGCTGTACAAGCGGATCCCGACGCTCGCGCTCGCCGCGGACATGGCCGAGATCCCGTTCAAGCACGACGCCTCGGTCTACGGCGTCTACGAGCTTCCCGTCACCTGGTAGCACCCGTTGGAGGCCGTCGCCGCAGGTCGCGGCGGCGGCCTCGGTCGTGCCTGTGATGTATTCGTAAAGCGGAGGCGGGTTCGGGCGGCCGGGTCTAGGGTTTCAGTGACCTCGCGCGGACGGTGCGTCGCGAGGCCCGCACGGCGGCGGGCTCCCCCATCCCATCCCGAGACCCGTCGCCGCCCAACCTGAACCCTCCAATCGAACACGGGGCCATTGCTGCAATGGAAACCATCACCCTCGACGGGAAACAACCGCTCCGATCCCTCGCCCGAGCCCTCCGACCCGAGCCGCCGCCGGCTCATCGCCTCCGCCGCCGTCTTCGCCGTCAAGGACAGCCCGCTGTGGCTGATGCCGGTCATCACCGGCGCCGCGGTCGACGCGGTCGTGCAAGGCGGGCCGATGTCGACGCTCGGCTGGCTCGCGATCGGCGCGGCCGTGCTCGTCATCCAGAACGCCTTCACCCACGTGTGGTTCACGCGCCTCTACATGGGCGCGGTGCGGTCCCTCGGGGCCGGCTTCCGCAACGCGCTCGCCGCCCGGCTGCAGCTGCTTGTCCATCGGGTTCCACTCGCGCTCGAACGCCTCGATCATCCAGAGCAAGGTCGTGCGCGACGTCGAGAACGTCGAGATGATGTTCGCCCAGTCGGGCGGGCCGTTCCTCTCGGCCGTGTTCGTGTTCGTCGGCGCGATCACCATGACCGCGTTGACGGTGCCGCAGTTCCTGCCGGTGTTCGCGCTGTCGATCCCGTGCGGTTTCGGCGTCTGGTGGTTCACCCGCCGCCGCTCCCGGGAGCGCAACGAGGAGTTCCGCCGCGAGATGGAGGTCTTCTCCGCGCGGGTCGGCGAGATGGCCGCGCTCATGCCGATCACCCGCGCGCACGGGCTCGAGCACGTCGCGACCGGGCGGGTCGCGGAGGTCGCCGAGGAGGTGCGCCACCGTGGCCTGCGGCTCGACGTCGTCAACGGCCGCTTCGGCGCGGCCAGCTGGGTCACCATGCAGCTCTTGTCGGTCGGGTGCCTGCTGCTGGCCGCGGCGGTGGCGGTCCTGGAATGGGCGCCGATCTCGGCCGGCCAGGTCGTGGTGCTCGGCACCTACTTCTCGATGCTCACCGGTTCGGTCGGGTCCGTGCTCAACCTGGTTCCGGTCACCGCGCGCGGCATCGAGTCGGCGCGGTCGATCGCCGAGGTGCTGCAGGACCCGGACGTGGAGTACAACGAAGGAAAGCCCACTGTGGACCGAGTGAAGGGCCGGATCGAGCTGCACGGGGTCACCGTGCGCTACCCCGACGGCGGCGCGCCCGCGCTCGACCGGCTCGACCTCGACATCGCGGCGGGGAGCACGGTGGCGCTCGTCGGGCCTTCGGGTTCGGGCAAGTCGACGCTCATGAACACCGTGCTCGGCCTCATCCGCCCCGCGGCCGGCACCGTGCTGCTGGACGGCGCGGACATGGAGGCGCTCGACATGCGGTCGGTGCGCCGCAGCGTCTCGGTGGTGCCGCAGGACTCGGTCCTGTTCGAGGGCTCGATCCGCGACAACATCACGTACGGCCTGGGGCCGATCGAGGACGAGCAGGTGCGCCGGGCGCTGCGGGACGCGAACGCGCTCGACGTTCGTCGAGTCGCTGCCGCACGGTTGGGACACGGTCGTGGGCGAGCGGGGAGCGCGGCTCTCGGGCGGGCAGCGCCAGCGCCTGTCGATCGCGCGGGCGCTCATCCGCGATCCGCGGATCCTGTTCCTGGACGAGGCGACGAGCGCGCTCGACTCGGAGTCGGAGCGGCACATCCAGGGCGCGCTGGAGACGCTGATGCACGGGCGCACGACGCTTGTCGTGGCGCACCGGCTTTCGACGATCCGCAGTGCGGACGTGATCGTGGTGCTGGAGAACGGCCGGATCACCGAGCAGGGCACCCACGACGAGCTGCTGGCCCGCTCGGGTCGCTACGCGGCGACTTGGGGCGTGCAGCACGCGGCGGCCTGAACCGGGCGCACGCCGAAAACGCGCTGCACCTCTGGGCAAGGGCCCCCGGTTTCCAAGGTAGCGAGCCGAACCTGAAGCGGAGCTGAAGCCACCTGAAGGGGAGCTGAAGCCGGTTGACAAAGTTTGGCGACACAACTTAGTCTTGTGGTCGCCGTCTTGAGAGAGGACCTCCTTTGAGTGATGCCGTGTCCGGGGCCGAGCACCCGATCGTGTCGGGCTTCCACCCCGATCCGACGATCTGCCGGGTCGGCGACGACTACTACCTGGCCAATTCGAGCTTCGAGTACTTCCCCGGCGCGCCGATCTTCCACAGCCGCGACCTCGTGCACTGGGAGCAGATCGGGAACATCCTCGACCGCCGCGGCCAGTTCCTCCGCGGCGACGGCCGCCCCTCCGGCGGCATCTACGGCTCGACTCTGCGGCACCACGACGGCCGCTTCTACTTCGTGACCACGAACGTGGGAGACGCCGAGTCCGGGCAGACCATCGTCAGCGCCGAGGACCCGGCCGGGCCCTGGAGCGACCCGATCTTCGTGCCCCGGGCCCGCGGCATCGACCCCGACCTCTGCTGGGACGACGACGGCGAACTCCTCCTCAGCTGGACGGGCAGCGTCGCCGACACCGACGTCCACGGGATCCTCCAAGGCCGCGTCGACCTCAAGACCGGCGAGTTCATCGGCGAGCCCTACCGGATCTGGCAGGGCGCCGGCCTGGCCTACCCCGAAGCGCCGCACCTCTACAAGATCGGCGACCACTGGTACCTGCTGCTCGCCGAGGGCGGCACCGAACGCGGCCACACGGTGACGATCGCCCGCGCCGATCGGCCCGAAGGCCCCTACGAGGCCTGCCCTGCGAACCCGATCCTCACCCACCGGTCACTGCCGCTGCCGGTGCAGAACACCGGCCATGCCGACCTGGTCCAGACCCCGTCGGGCGAGTGGGCCATGGTCTACCTCGCGGTGCGCCCCGGCGGGTTCACTCCGGGATTCCACGTGCTCGGCCGCGAGACGTTCCTGGCCGGGGTCGACTGGGTGGACGGCTGGCCGGTCGTGGACGAGGCCCGGTACTCCTTCACCCCCGACGAGACGGCCTTCGAGGACGACTTCTCTTCGGACGCTTTGCATCTGCGCTGGGTGGCGGCGTCGAGCGAACCGGCTGCGATCGCCGCGAGGCACCCCGAGATCGGTCTCGACCTGCGCGACCCGGGCGACGGTTCGCCGGGCCTGCTGTGCGCGCGTGTGCGCGACCTGGAGTGGTCGGCGGAGGCCGCGTTCTTCGGTTCGGGCCGTTTCGTGGTCTGGATCGACGAGCGCCACTGGTACGGGCTCGAATACGAGGACGGGCAGGTGCGCGCGGTCGCGAGGATCGGCGGGGTGACGGCCGAGCTCGGTTCGGCGCCCGCGCCCGACGGCTGGGCGAAGCTGCGGATCGCCTCGGTCGAGCCGCAGGCGGCGACGATGACGGCGTTCGGACCGGACGACATCGTCCTGTCCGTCAAGACCGCCCAGGCGGCCGTGGAACTCGGACGGCTCGACGGGCGCTACCTGTCGACCGAGGTCGCGACCGGTTTCACCGGCCGCATGCTCGGGGTGGGCGCGATCGGCGAGGGCTCGCACCTCTGGTACGTGGTCTACGGGCCCGATGCGCAGGCGCGCGAAAGCGAACCGCCGGTCGACTTACCGTCGGTTCACTTGTCCTCGCGCACGACCACGACCGGGCAGGCGGCGTGGTTGACGCAGTAATGGCTCACCGAGCCGATCAGCGACCCGACGAAACCGCCGTGCCCGCGGCTGCCCACGACCAGGAGGTCGGCGCCCTCGGCCATGTCGATGAGGCTCTTCGCCGGGTGGCCGCCGATCGTGTGGTACTCCACGTCCACGTCCCTGCGGCCGCCGAGCACCTGGCCGACAGCGTTCTCCAGCGACTGCTTGGCGGACTTGTCGAACTCCTCGCCGCCCGGCAGCACCATCATGCCGCTGCCGTACATCGTCGGGACCTCCCAGGCCTGCACGGCCTCGACCTTCGCCCCGGTGCGCGCGGCCTGGTCGACGGCCCATTCGAGCGCCTTGACCGAAGGCGCCGAACCGTCGACGCCGACGACGATACGTTCGCGCCGCCGCTCCACTGACTCGTCCATGTCACCCCTCCTCAGGGCCGGTCCAACATCCGGAGTACCCGCTTGAACAGCGGCCGAACCCTCCCGGGCACGCGAAACGCCCGGGGGGCCCGGGCGTCGGCGGCGCGGTCAGACCGTCGGCTGGGTGATCCTGATGTGGTTGCCGAACGGGTCGCGCAGGGCGCAGTCGATGCCGAACGGCTGCTCGACGGGCGCTTCGGTGAACTCGACGCCGAGGTCGCTCAGCCGCTTGTAGGTGCCGCGGCAGTCGTCGGTGGTGAGGATGGTGGCGCCGAGCGCGCCCTTCGTGAGCAGGTCGCGGACCGCGGCGGCGGTCTCCTCGCTGTGCGCGGGCGCGCCGGGCACCTCGAGGTGGATGCGGCGTTCGGGCTGGTCGGGCACCGAGACGGTGAGCCAGCGCATGAAGCCGAGGTCGGCGTCCTCCACGATCTGGAAGCCGAGCTTGCCGACGTAGAAGTCGATCGCCTCTTCCTGGTCGAGGACGAACACGGTGTGGATGCTGATTCCTGTGAACATGTGACCAGCCTATGGGCGAGCGCGAGTCGTCGGCTTATCCGAAACTGCTCGGTCTCGTCCAGCTCTTGACGAAGCAGACCGGGGCCTTGAGCGGGACGGATTCGGCCCGGTACTGCGTGGGCGCGCGGCCGATGATCTGGGCGAACGTGCGGCTGAAGGTGCCGAGGCTGTCGAAGCCGACCGCGAGGGCGATCTCGGTGACGGTGGCGGGGGAGTCGCGGAGCATCGCGCAGGCGCGTTCGATGCGGCGGCGCTGGAGGTACCGGTGGGGTGTCTCGCCGAAGGTGGCGCGGAACTGGCGTGAGAAGTGGGCGGGGGACATGAGCGCCACTGTCGCGAGGGACGGCACGTCGAGAGGTTCGGCGAAGCTGCGGTCCATCGCGTCGCGGGCGCGCAGGAGCCGACGGTTCTGGTCTTCGCCTGGGGGCTTCACCGCGTCCTCCGGCTTCACTCGTGCGCGTATGCCGATGATCGCATGCGCGGAGGCAGGTCACACCGGGACCCGGACTCCTCGTGTCGATAATGAGTTCCGTTATCTTTGTCGATACCAACTGCCCCCGGCGCTCTCCTGCGCCCACTGCCCCGGTGAGGTCCCTTGCGCACCATACGGTCCTTCACGGCGCAGCCGCTTCCCGTGCGGCTGCTCCTGGTGAACCAGCTCGGCGTCAACCTCGGCTTCTACATGGTCATCCCCTACCTGGCGGTGCACCTGGAAGCCTCCGCCGGGATGTCCCTCGCCGCGATCGGCGTGGTGCTCGGGGTGCGCAACCTCGCCCAGCAGGGGCTGTACCTCATCGGCGGCACCGCTTCAGACCGGCTCGGGCCGCGCGGGGTCATCGTCGCCGGGTGCCTGCTGAGGGCCTTCGGCTTCGGGCTTTTCGCGCTGACGCCCTCCCTGACCGTGCTCATCGCCGCCTCGGTGGTCAGCGGCCTGGCCGGGGCCCTGTTCAACCCGGCCGTGCGCGCGTACATCGCCGAGGCCGCCGGGGACCGGCGCGCGGAGGCGTTCGCGCTGTTCAACCTGTCCGCGAACATCGGCATGTGCCTCGGACCGGTCGCGGGCAGCGCGCTCGTCGTGATCGACTTCCGGCTGGGGGCCCTCGTCTCGGCGCTCGTGTTCGCCGCGATGGCGATCGCCCAGATGCTGACCCTCCCGCCCCACCGCGGCGCGAAGTCGGAGACGACCGTGCTCGGCGGCTGGCGGGAAGCGTTCGCCGACAAGGGTTTCCTGGCGTTCACGCTCGCCACGGCCGCGCTCTTCGCCCTGCAGAACCAGCTCTACCTGCTGCTGCCGACGGCCGCGGTCGACGCCACCGGCACGGCCTGGGCCACCGCGGCGGTCTTCGGCGCCTCCACGATCGCGACCCTCGGACTCCAGGTCCGCAGCACCGACTGGTGCCAGCGGCATCTGAGCCGGGCCGTGGCCATCGCGCTCGGCATGGCCCTCATCGGCGTGGCGTTCCTGCCGCCGGTCCTCCTGCCCGCCGGCGCCCCCGGGCCCCATTTTGCGGCGGTGCTCGTGTCGGCGCTGCTGCTCTCGATCGGCGTGATGGTCGCCCAGCCGTTCGTCATGGAACTCATCCCCGGGTATGCGCCGCAAGGACTCACGGGCACGTACTTCGGCGTCTACTACCTCCTCTCCGGTGTCGTGGCCGCGCTCGGCACGAGCGCGGTCGGGCTCGTCGCGGACCTCGCAGGAGACGGGGCCGCCTGGGCGTCGTGGATCTGCTGCGCCGTCCTCGGCCTCGCCTCGGCCGTCGCGGTCACCGCGCTGCGGGGCTCGCGGTCCCTCGCGATGGCGCAGGAGCCGCGACCGCGGCCCCACGACGCAGCCGCAACCCCGGCGGCTCGAACCTCTTGACGCACAACGAAAAGGAACCCATCATGCACGAACCCCGAACGAACCACCCGGCCGCCGATTCCGGTCGCGGCCGACCGACCGGCCCCGGTGAACGCTCCCTCGAGCGAGCCGAGTCGCGTCGAGAACGCCGCCTCCACGAACGCTCCGCCGCAGGCGAACCAGGGCTCCTTCGCCGCCGGACCGTGCTCGGCGCGGCCGGGATCGCCGCGAGCGTCTCCGGCGCAGGCGTCCTCGCCGGCTGCGGCGGGACCGACCCGGCCTCGTCCGAACCCGTCACGGGCGGCACACTGCGCGCGGCGTTCGCCGGAGGCGGCGCGGACGAGACGCTCGACCCGCACCGCGTCAACCTCTTCGCCGACGCCGCCCGGGCCAAAGCCATGTTCGACAAGCTCGCCGACCTCGGCACCGACATGGCCGCCGTGCCGCGCCTGGCCGAATCGTGGGAGCCCGACGCCGACCTCACCGTGTGGACGATCAAGCTCCGCGACGCCGAGTTCCACGACGGCGGCCCGGTGCGCGCGGCCGACGTGCTCTACAGCTACAACCGGATCGCGAACCCCGACGAGACCTTCCGCGCCAAATCCGACCTCGCCCCGATCGACCTCGAAGCCAGCAGAGCCGTGGACGACCAGACCATCGAGTTCGTGCTGAAACACCCCCTCGCCGAATTCCCGAACTCCCTGGCCGCCTTC
This sequence comes from uncultured Actinomycetota bacterium, assembly GCA_963740955.1. Taxonomy (GTDB): domain Bacteria; phylum Actinomycetota; class Actinomycetes; order Mycobacteriales; family Micromonosporaceae; genus Glycomyces. The sequence continues at coordinate 231,463 of CAVUGC010000015.1, read as the reverse complement.
GGCACCTACATCGTGCCCGAGGGGTCCGACAGTTTCGAGGCCCCGATCGGCTCGGGCCCGTTCAAGTTCGTCTCCTTCACCCCCGGCAGCGAATTCACCGCCGAACGCTTCGACGATCACTGGGAAGGACCGGCAAGACTCGACCGCCTCCAGATCGTCGTCGCCGACGAAGAGTCCGCGCGCATCAACGCCCTCCTCGGCGGCCAGGTCGAATACGCGCACGACCTCTCGGCGACCACCGCCCGCGCCAACGAAGGCAATGCCGCCGTCACCCTGATCTCGTCCCCCGGCTCCAACATGCTCGGCTTCGCGATGAAGACCGACCGCGCCCCCTTCGACGACCCGCGCGCGCGCCAAGCCATGTTCCTCCTCTGCGACAGAGACGAACTCCTCGAATCAGTCGTCTCCGGCCGCGGCCAGATCGGCAACGACCTGTTCGGACTCGGCTTCGAGCACTACGCGAGCGCCATCCCCCAACGCGAAAGCGACCTCGCCACCGCGACAGCGCTCCTCGCCGAAGCCGGCGTCCAGGCGATCACGCTCGACACCGCCGACGTCGCCTCCGGCTTCACCGAAGCCGCGCAGATCTTCGCCGAACAGGTGCGCGAAGCCGGCGTCGACGTCGAGATCAACGAACGCAACGCCGACACCTACTGGTCCGAAGTCCTCACCGAAGGCCAGATCGCCTCGTACCGCTCCGGCGCGATGCCCATCGCCTCCCATATCTCACAGCGCCTCCTCACCGACTCACCCACCAACGTCACCCAATGGCACCACGGCGACTTCGACGAGCTGTACCTCAAGCTCCAGTCCACAGCGGACGAGGCGGAGCGCGAGACGCTCTACCAGGAGATCCAGCAACGCCTCCACGACCAAGGCGGCTACCTGGTGTGGGGCTTCGCCGACTGGATCGTCGGCACCCTCCCCGGCGTGCACGGCGTCGAGCAGGCACCGGCGAACACCCTCGAATGGGCCCGCTTCGACAAGGTCTGGATGGACTAGTGCTCGCCTACACGGCCCGCCGGATCGGCCTCGGCGCGATCCAGGTACTCGCGGTCGCCGTGCTGGCGTTCGCACTGGTCGAACTGCTCCCCGGCGACGCGGCCGTCGCCCTCGCCGGGGACCAGCCCGACCCGCAGAACATCGAACGCATCCGCGAGCAGATGCACCTCTACGAACCGGCGCTCACGCGGCTCTCGGACTGGATCGGCGGACTCCTCACCGGCGACTTCGGGACCTCCCTCACCTCCGGCCGCCCCGTCGCCGACATCCTCACCGCCGCACTCGAACCGACACTGGTCCTCGCCGTCGCGACCCTGATCCTGCTGCTGCCCTTGTCGATCGGCCTCGGCGTCGCGGCCGCCCGGCGGCAGGGCCGCTGGCCCGACCGGCTCATCACCACCTTCACCGTCGGCCTGTACTCGGTGCCCGAGTTCGCGCTGGCGGTGCTCCTGGTGAGCGTGTTCGCGATCAGCCTGGCATGGCTGCCGCCCACGGCGGTGGGCGTGCCGTCCCTGCTGGCCGAGCCCGCGGTCCTGGTGCTGCCCTTGCTGGTGCTGCTGGCGCGTCCGATCTGCTCGATCGCGCGGCTGGTGCGTGCGGGGACGATCGAGGCGCTCGATTCCGATTACGTGGCGCACCTGCGCCGCGCGGGCGTGTCGGAGCGGCGGGTCGTGTTCGCGCACGCGCTGCCGAACGCGGTGAGCCCCGCGACGGCGCAGATCGCCCGCACGGCGGACTGGCTCCTCGGCGGCGTGATCGTGGTCGAGAGCGTCTTCGTGATCCCGGGCCTGGGGACGGCTCTGGTCGATGCGGTGAGCGCACGTGATCTGCCTGTGGTGCAAGGCATCGCAGTGGTCTTCGGCGCGACGACGGTCCTCGTGAACCTGGGGGCCGACCTGCTCGCCTTCCGCCTCGCCCCCAGGATGGAGCTGGCCCGATGAGCCCCGAACGGGAGAGCACCGAAGGACGAGACGGCGAGTCGACACCGGCCGCAAGTTCCCGCGAACCACGTACCGCCTTGTCGCCCGGCAATGCCCCCGACCTGTCGGACCCTCCGGGCATCATTGAAACCGGGGGCGCTCGCGTCGCGACGACCGCGGGATCGGCGGTGGCACCAGGGCGTCGTACCCCTCGGGCACTATCGAAGCCGGGGGCGTCCGAGTCCCGACACACCCGACCTCGGGGGGCGGTCCGCCGCCGCACCGAACGTCTCCTCCTCTTTCCACTGCTCGCGATCCCGCTCGGCCTGGCCCTCCTCGGCCCCTTCCTCCCGAGCCCCGGCGGCGACCGAACCCAGCCGTTCGACCCCACCGCGCCCTGGCCCGGCACCGACCATCTCGGCTCGAGCGTCCTCAACGGCCTGCTCGACGGCGGCTGGGGCATCGTCGTCACCGCCGCCGCCGCAACGCTGCTCGCCTATTTCGCCGGGCTCCCGATCGGCCTCGCGGCCGCCGCCACCCGGCACCGCTGGCTCGACGAGATCCTCATGCGCCCCTTCGACCTCCTCCTCGCGCTCCCATCGCTGCTGCTCATGCTCCTGCTGGCCTCGATCGCCCCGCCGACCGCTTCGATGCTCGTGCTCATCGTGGCGCTCGTGAACCTCCCGGACATCGCCCGGATCGTGCGCGCCGCCGCCCTCGAAGTCGCGCACCGCCCGGCCGTCGAAGCGATGTGGCTGCAAGGCGAAGGCTGGTGGCGCATCGCGATCGGCTACATCGGACGATCGATCGTTCCGACCGTCGCAGCCGACGCCGGAGTGCGGCTCGTCGGCGCGTTCTACCTGGTGGCCGCCGCGAGTTTCCTCGGCGTCGGCGCCGGCCCGGAAGCGAGCGACTGGGCGGTGATGGTCGACGTGAACCGCGGCGGCATCTTCCTGTCCCCGTGGGGCGTCGCGCTCCCGGCGGCGCTGCTGGTCGCACTGTCGGTGGGCCTCAACCTCCTGTTCGACCGACTGCTGTCCAGAAGGGAGCGAGCGTGAACGCCGAAGATTCGCATGATGCGACCGCGATCGTCCAAGCCGACCGTGCAGGCGAAACACCAGGCGCCGCGCCCGGCCCAATCGTGCGGGTCGCCGACCTGCGCGTCAGCGCCGGGGAGAAAGCCCTGGTCTCGGGCGTGGACTTCACCGTCGCGGCCGGGAAGGTGCTCGCCATCGTCGGCGCCTCCGGCTCCGGCAAGACCACGATCGGCTCGGCCCTGCTCGGAGCGCTCAGGCCCGCGGTGACCGCCACCGGCACGGTCGAAGTCGCCGGAGTCGACGTACTGCATTGCACCCCAGGTGAAGTGCCCGCCGCCTACTTGCCGCAGCATCCGGCGGCGGTGCTCAACCCGGTGCGACGCATCGGTGGCGTGCTCGCCGACATCGCGAACGCAAGGCGCCCCATCGGCGGCTCTCAGAAGCTCCCGAACACCGCTCGACACAGCGGCCTGCCGGGCATCCCGAACGCCGGTCGCCACGGCGACAGCCTGCCGCCGGACACCGCGAACCCAGCTCAGCGAACCTCCAACCGCGCGCTCGCCCGCGCCGCGTCCCGCGAACGGATCGCCGACGCGATGCGCCGCGTGGGTCTGGCCGACCCGACGTTCCTGCGCCGTTTCCCGCACCAGCTCTCCGGCGGCCAGCAGCAGCGGCTCGTGCTCGCCCAGGCGTTCCTGTGCGAGGCTAAGCTCCTCGTCGCGGACGAGCCGACCACCGGCCAGGACGCCGTGCACCGCGACCAGGTCGCCGCCGAACTGCGGCTCGCGGCCGCGAACGGCATGACGGTGGTCCTGCTCAGCCACGACCTCGACCTGGTGGAGAGCATCAGCGACGAGGTGGCGGTCCTCGAATCCGGCGCGATAGTGGAGCACCGCCCCACTGCGGAGCTCTTCGCCGCGCCTCGCCACGACTACACCAGGCGACTGCTGGCCGCACGAAGCGTCCAACGGCGCGCTCCGAAGCCATCGGCGCGCACCGACGCCAAAATCATCGGCCGAGGCCTGACCGTGGAGGTAGGGAGGAGCCGCACCCGCATCCTCGACGTTGTGGACTTCGAAGCGCGGCAAGGGGAATGCCTCGCAATTCTCGGAGCGTCGGGAAGCGGCAAGACCACCCTTGCTCGGACCGTGGCCGGACTCCGGCAGGCGACCGCCGGTGACCTGCACCTCGACGGCGCGGTACTGCCGGTGCGAGGCCGACGGCGGACCCGAGCCGAACGCGCGAAGATCCAGTACGTCTTCCAAGACGCCCACGCCTCCTTCGATGAGCACCGAAGCATCGCGGACCAAGTGGCCCGCAGTGCGATTCGCCTGCGCGGCTTGACAGTCGCAGCGGCCAGGGAGGAAGCCGCGCGGGTCTTGGGCGAGGTCGGACTCCCACCGCAGTCGGCGGAGCGACGCCGCGACAAGCTCTCCGGAGGCCAACTGCAGCGAGCGGCGCTTGCAAGGGCCCTAGCGGCCGAGCCGGAAGTCCTGGTCTGCGACGAGATCACCTCGGGCCTGGACGCGATCACGCAAGGCGGCATTCTCGATCTGCTGGAGGCCCTGAAAGGCGAAGGCGCCATGACGATCCTGCTGATCGCACATGAGCAGGCAGTCGCAGACCGCCTGGCCGACAAGGTGATGCAAATCGAGCACGGCCGGGTGGCCGGCAGCACGCGGCCGAGTTCCTGAATGTCGGCATTCAAGGCACCCGGCCCGGATGCGGTTCGACGGGATTCAGGAAGGCATTGCGGCGGCGATCGGTTCGGCCATTTGCCTTGCCTGGTCGCAGAGGCCGTCGGGCTGGTCGTTCGTGATCTCGACCATCAGGATCTCGGAATATCCGAAGCCGTCCGGCCCGGGATAGTCCTGTCCCATGAGCGCCACGAAGCACAAGGGTGTGTCCACATCGGGATGCAAGTAGGCGTCTCGTCCGGCGATCGTCAGGGACTCGACCTCCCCGAGGGTCAGAGGATGGGTCCGGTCGAAGGTGATCGAGAGCGATGATCCGTCCCTGACCGCCTTAGGCCCCAGTGGACGGTCATGAAGAAGGGAAACGAACAACATGGCATTTCGGACCCACAGGATCACGCGACGCCTGGCGGCGCTCGCACTCGCCGCCGGGGCCGTGCTCGCCTTGGCGTCGCCCGCCCAGGCCAACGCCCTGGCCTGGCCTGCTCGGACCATGTCAAAGCGAACGGGTATCCCGTCGGGCCGATCGTCCACGCGGCATGCGCGGAAGGCGAGCAGTGGGACGGCTACGACCGATGCGTCAATCAGCTCCTGAACGCGGGAGTCAGGACCGCCGTCGCCGAGACCGCATGCCACTAGCCGCCGTTCACTAGCGGCGGTCGGCATCGGCGGACAGGCCCTCGCGGCGGCCCGCCGGAGCCCGTGCGCGGTTCAGTGAATCCGGGCCCCGCGTCGCCGGTCCGGCGATATATTCAGGTTTTGAACGCCCGCCCGCACCGAGAGCCTGACCTGCGAGGACGCGATGGCGCAGACCGATGCCGCGGTCAAGAGCCCGCCCTGGACCGGCACCGGCATGCTCATGCTCGCGTTCCAGCGCCTCGCCATGAAGGGAGCAATGCCATGTCCGACCGAGTCCAGTCCTACGGCGTCCACTCCGAGGTGGGGCGGCTCCGCAAAGTCCTCGTGTGCGCGCCTGGGCTCGCGCACCGCCGCCTCACGCCCACCAACGCCGAAGGCTTGTTGTTCGACGACGTCATGTGGGTGGAGAACGCGCAGCGCGACCATGCCGCGTTCGTGGAGTCGATGCGCGACAGGGGCATCGAGGTGGTGGAGCTGCACGAGCTCCTGTCGCAGACCGTGGCCGACAAGGAGGCGCGCGGGTGGCTGCTCGACCGGAAGATCACCGCGAACGAGGTCGGGCTGGGCCTGATCGAGCCGACACGGGAGTTCCTGGAGTCGCTCGGCCCGGCCGAACTGGCCGAGTTCCTCATCGGAGGTATGTCCACACACGACCTTCCGGAGGACATGCGGCCGCGTTATGTGACGCTGGCGCGCGAGTCGACCGGGGCGCGCGAATATCTGATGCCGCCGCTGCCGAACACCTTGTACACCAGGGACACCACGTGCTGGCTCTACGGCGGGCTCACGCTCAACCCGCTGTACTGGCCGGCGCGGCACGACGAGACGCTGCTGATGAAGGCGATCTACATGTTCCATCCCGAATTCAAGGGGTCCCGGGTGTGGTGGGGCGACCCGGACGAATCGTGGGGGCAGGCCACGTTCGAGGGCGGCGACATCATGCCGGTCGGGGCGGGGGTGGTGCTCATGGGGATGAGCGAGCGTACGTCCAGGCAGGCGATCACGCAGGTCGCGAAGGCGCTCTTCGACGCGGGCGCGGCCGAGCGGGTGATCGTGGCGGGCATGCCGAAGCTGCGCGCGGCCATGCACTTGGACACGGTGTTCACGTTCGCCGACCGGGACGTGGTGACGCTGTATCCGAAGATCATGGACGCGGTGCATACGTTCTCGCTGCGGCCCAGCGACAAAGCGCCGGGGCTGGAGCTCGAGGACCACCGTTCGGCGGCGTTCGTCGAAGTGGTGGCCGAGTCGCTGGGCCTGCCGAGTCTGCGCGTGATCGCGACCGGCGGCGACGTGTACGCCTCCGAACGGCAGCAGTGGGATTCGGGGAACAACGCGGTGGCACTGGAGCCGGGCGTGGTGATGACGTACGACCGGAACACGCAGACGAACACGCTGCTGAAGGACGCCGGGATCGAGGTCCTCCCGATCGTGGGCGCGGAACTGGGGCGCGGCAGGGGCGGCGGGCACTGCATGACCTGCCCGATCGTCCGCGACCCGGTCGATTTCTGATCGAGATCCGAAGAGGCGCGGGCGCACCGCCGCAACCTTCCGGGGCCCCTTGCCGCGTGCGATCGCCCGTAGGCTGACCTGATGAGAAGCTTCGACGACGAGATCGAGAAAGCGGTCCAGCGGGCCGGGAAATCCGCGGGCTGGCTGTTCTCGGCGGGCCTGCTGACACTGATCCTGGGCGTCATCATGGCCATCGGCGGCGACCTGGGCGTGCTGCTGTTCGCGCTGCCGGGCGCGGGACTGCTGTTCGGGTTGGGGGTCGTGGTCAACCTGCTGGGCATGCATCTCATGGAGACCTGGCGTCAAGGCCGCCGTGCCGGGCCGTCCTCCGAGGGCTGACGAAGTCGGGCCCGTCTCCCGGTCACATCTATCGCCGCTCGCGCGTCATAAGGTCGGATGCCCGACGAGGAGGAGCGACGATGAACGACGACCAGTGGCTGGCCCAGCGTTTCGAGGCCGACCGGCCGCGCCTGGAGGCCGTGGCCTACCGGATGCTCGGCTCCTCCGGGGAGGCCGAGGACGCCGTGCAGGAGGCCTGGTTCCGCTTGGCCTCCAGCGACACCGAGCGGATCGAGAACCTCAGCGGGTGGCTCACCACCGTCGTCGGGCGCGTCTGCCTCGACCAGTTGCGGCGGCGCAAGACCCGCGCCGAGCAGCCCATGCCCACGACCTTCGACGGCACGATCGTTGCCGAGCCCGCAGCCGCGCCGGGTGCCGCGGACGCCGATCCTGAGACCTCGGCGCTCATGGCCGACTCGGTCGGGCTGGCGCTCCTGGTGGTCCTGGAGACGCTCGAACCCGCCGAGCGGCTCGCCTTCGTCCTGCACGACATGTTCGGCGTGCCCTTCGACGACATCGCGCAGATCGTCGACCGCACCCCGGCCGCGGCCCGCAAGCTCGCGAGTCGCGCCCGGGCGCGAGTGCGCGGGACCGACCTGCCCCAGCGCCGCGAGGTCTCGCGGCAGCGCACGGTGGTCGAGGCGTTCCTGGCGGCCGCGCGCGAAGGGAACTTCGACGCGCTGGTCTCGGTGCTCGACCCCGATGTCACCTTGCGGACCGACGTGGCCGAGGTCGGTCTGATCATCCGCGGCGCGGCCACGATCGCGGGCGGCGCGATGACGTTCGCCGCCATGGCGAACACGGCGCAGCTGGTGCTGGTGGACGGCACGATCGGCGTGGTCTCCTCGGTCGCCGACCTGCCGACGCGCGTGCTCGTGTTCAACGTCGAGGACGACCGGATCACGGCGATGGAAGGCGTCACCGACCCGGACCGCATCCGCGGCATGAACCTCACCCTGCTCGAAGTCTGAACGGCGGGCCGCCGATCCGGCTTCGGATCGGCGGCCCGCCGCGGCAGACTCGCGGGTGAACTGTCGGACCCCTCGGGCACCCTTGTGTTCAGGGGCTCCGCAATACGACACACCCGACCTCGGGGCCGGACCGACCTATCGCCTAGTGCCCGAACGCGTCCGAGTCCGCCGCCGATGCCTCGCCCTGGTCCAGGGCCGACAAGGCCATCACGTCGTCCGGGTCCAGCTGGAAGCCGAACACGTCGAGGTTCTGCTCCAGGCGCTCGAGATTGCTCGACTTCGGCACCACCGTCAAACCAAGGTCCAGGTGCCAGCGCAGCACCACCTGCACCGGCGTCTTCCCGTACTTCTCGGCCAGCTCCAGCACCAGCGGCTCCTCGCGGACCGACGCGCCCGCCCCGCCGATCGGCGACCACGACTGCGTGACGATCCCGCGCTCCTTGTGATACGCGCGCGCCTCGAGACGAGTCGTCAAGGGGCTCAACTGGATCTGGTTCACATCCGGGATCACGCCCGTGGCCTCGATGATCCGGTCAAGGTGGGCCGGCTTGAAGTTCGATGTGCCGATCGCCTTGACCCGGCCCGACTCCAGCAGCCGGACCAGGCCCTGCCAGGCCTCGACGTACTGCCCGTGGTCCGGGTTCGGCCAGTGGATGAGCAGCAGGTCGAGATAGTCGAGGCCGAGCCGGTCGAGCGCGCGCTCGGCGGCCTCGGCGGCGAGGTCCACGCCGTGCCACTCCTTGTTGAACTTCGTGGTGACGAACAGGTCCTCGCGGGCCGCGCCGGAGGCCTTGATCCCTGAGCCGACGCCGCGCTCGTTCCGGTAGTTCTCGGCCGTGTCGACCAGCCGGTAGCCGAGCCCGATCGCCTCGGCGATCACCCGCTCGGCCTCGGCGTCGTCCATCGGCCAGGTGCCCAGGCCGAGCTGCGGCATGGAGGCGCCGTGGACGAGTTCGACCGTGGGTGCTGTGGATGCCATGGTGGGAAACCTCTCTGATCGGATGCGCCGCCGAGGGCGGCGAGGTCGTGAGGGGTGGGTGCCGCGTCTACGCTACCGCCGCCGGAGTACCCGCGAAACCGGGCGAATCACTGGAGCGGCGCCTCATTCGGGCCGGTCCCACATCATGAGCACGTTTGTATCAAAGTCGCGTATTTTTGTGCCATCACATAGATTCTGGGCATGGAAACGAACGCGAACGCCGTCCTGCGCGTCCCGGCGGCCACCCCCGCCGACGCACTGGCCTTCTTCACCGCCCAGCTGGCCTTCCGCACCGACGTCTCCGACGTGTACTCGGCCCTCGACGCCGACGACCCCGGCTTCACCCTCGTCGACACCCGCGGCAAAGCCGCCTGGGACCAGGGCCGCGCACCCGGCGCCGTCCACCTCCCGTCTGACGACATCGCCTCGCGCGCAACCGAACTCATCGACCCGGCACTTCCGGTCGTCGTCTACTGCTGGGGCCCCGGCTGCAACGGCGCCTACCGCGCCGCCGTCGCATTCGCGAAACTCGGCTACCAGGTCAAGGAGATGATCGGCGGCATGGAGTACTGGATCCGCGAAGGCCTCCCGGTCGCCACCGACGCCGGGACCGAACGCGGCGAACCCGACCCGCGCACCGTCCCCGTCGGCGGGGTCTCCTGCGCCTGCTGAAGCGGGCCATAATCGACGCATGAGCGAACTCCTTGCCATGCCCGAAGACTGGACCAAGGCACTGGCCATCGTGGCCCACCCCGACGACATGGAATACGGCGCGGCCGCGGCCGTCGCGCACTGGACGCGCGGGGGACGCGAGGTCGCCTACCTGATGGTGAGCCGCGGCGAAGCCGGGATCGACACCATGTCGCCCGAGGAATGCGCCCCCGTGCGCGATGCCGAGCAGCGCGCCTCGGCCGCGGTCGTCGGCGTCTCCTCGGTCGAATTCCTCGACCACCCCGACGGCGTGATCGAAGCCGGCATCGCGCTGCGCCGCGACCTCGCCGCCGCCATCCGACGGCACCGGCCCGAACTCGTCATCACCCTCAACCGGCGCGAATACTTCATGCCTGGGCACTGGAACAGCGCCGACCACCGGGCCGTGGGCGAATCGGTGCTCGACGCGGTCAACGACGCGGGCAACCGGTGGATCTTCCCCGAACTCGCCGCCGACGGGATCGAACCGTGGGGCGGGGTCCGGTGGGTGGCACTGGCCGCCTCCCCGGAGTCGACGCACGCGGTCGACGTGTCCGACACGATGGAAGCCGGTGTGGCCTCGCTCCTGGAGCACCGCGCCTACATTTCGGCGCTCACCGACGAGGACCCCGAGACGTACGTGCGCGGTTTCCTCACCGGTTTCGCCGCGAGCGTCGGCGAGCGTTTCGGCACGCAGTACGCGACCACGTTCGAGCTGATCAATTTCTGACAGTCAGTCCGAGAACACCGGCTTGACCACGGGTCGCCGTGGTTGAAATCCGAGACTCGGGCGATTCTTGTCGGACCTCAGGAGTATTTTTGCGCCAGGGGTCCCTTAGGGGGGATTTATCGCGATATTGCGGGATTCCATCAGTTTCACCTTCAGCGCGGGCGGAGCCGCGACCGCCTTCCGGGCGCTGATCACCGCCGCCGCGGGCCGCTCATTCGGCATGGCGTTGGCCGCGGCCGCTGGGCCGGGGTCTAAATTCGAATCGGCACACCAAAGTCGAGCGAACGGCAAGGCCGCTGCTCGGCGATACCATCGATCAGTTCGGAGGCGTCGATGAAAGCCAACCGAAAATCGCGAAGTCAGGCGACTGCGAGCCCGGTCGTAGAGCAGGCAAGCGCTGAAGCCGCCACCGGTGGGCGCGACAGCCCGTTCCCGGGATCGGCCGCGTACTGGGAGCAGCGCTACGCGAACGGCGGGAACTCCGGCGACGGCTCGCGCGGCTTGAACGCCGAATTCAAGGCGAGCGTGCTCAACAAACTCGTCGCCGATCAGGGCATCGAGTCCGTCATCGAGTTCGGCTGCGGCGACGGCGAGCAGCTCACACTGGCCGAATACCCCCGCTACCTCGGCTTCGACGTGGCTCCCACGACCCTGCGCCGGAACATCGCCAAATTCGCGGACGACCCCTCGAAGAGCTTCGCGCTCTACGACTCCGAATGCTTCAGCGACCCCGCGGGGCTCGTCACCGCAGACCTGGTCATCTCGCTCGACGTGATCTACCACCTCACCGAGGACAGCGTCTACGACCAGCACCTGAAGCACGTCTTCGGCGCCGCCCGCAAACACGTGGCCCTGTTCACCAGCGACGCCGACGATCCCTCCATGCAAGGGCGGTTCGCCGCTCACCTGCGCCACCACCCGGTGCCCCGAGACGTCAAGGAGCGCTTCCCGGATTGGCGCCTCCGCGAGCGGATCGAGCACCCGCGCCCCTGGCGCACCGAGGGCTCGTCGGGTTCGATCGCCGACTTCTACATCTACGAACGCGCCGACGCCTGAAGCCAGGTTCCACGTCGGAGCGGGGACCGAGCCGAAAGCTCGGTCCCCGCTCTCACCCTGGGGTTGCCGTGTCGAGCGGCGTCTTGTGGTCTTATTCGAAGTCGCCCGCGAGCTCGCCGTTCTCGCCCGCACTGGTCGCGGCCGCGAACGTGTAGGAGTCCTCGTCGGCGCTGCGCGGGCCGGCCTCGTGGTTGTACTGGGCCGCGAGCATGTACTCGCCCACCGGGAGCACCTGGCCCTCGCGGAGCGTCCACCGGTACACGATGAACCCGTCCACTTCGGATACTTCGGCGTCGGTGAAGTAAGTGTTGGCGGTGTTCCACGAACCCGTGGACACGACCCCGTCGCCCACCGCGACCCGCAGTTCCACGGTCAGTTCGGCGAGCAGCTCCTCGTTCTTCAACGTCAGGTTCGACTGCGACCAGAAGTCGTTGCCGCCCGGGTCGATCGAGCCGTCCGTCCACAACCAGTCGGGGCCCTCGTCGACCTCCGGGCTCGACGGGCCCTGCGTCGTCTCCTCACCGCCCGTGGTCTCCTCGGCATCCGACGAGGCGTCGCCGCTCGCCGATTCCGTGACCTCGGGCGACCGGGTGCCAGGACCGGCCGCGGGAGGTTCACGGGTCGGCCCGGTCACGGGGCCGAGCCCCATGGCCTGGCCAAAGAAGACGATCGCGCCGATGAGGACCACGGCCGCGCCGGTCGCCAACCCGAGCTGCGGGATCCGCCAGCCGGTGCGCACCGGTTCGGCCCGCACCCCGCGCGGTTCGCGCATGCCCTCGGACACGCGCGACCACATGCGGTCGCGGTCGGGCTCGTACTCTTCGGCGGTCACCCGGAGCCGGTCGGGCAGTTCGTCGTTCACCGCTGCGCCCCCTTCCGTATCGCCGCCCACGCCGAGCCCTCCTGGGGTCCGAGGATCCGGCGCAGGTCGGAGAGCCCCTTGGAGGTCTGGCTCTTGACCGTGCCGATCGAGACGCCGAGCGCGTCGGCGGTCTCGGCCTCGGACAGCTCCAGCGAGTGCCGCAGGATCACGCAGGCCCGCCGGCGGATCGGCAAGCGGGACAAGGCGTTGCGCACGTCCACCACCGCGGCCGAGTCGGGGCCTTCGTGGGCCTCGCCCGGGCGCTGCCAGAACAGGGTGTTGCGGCGGCGTTCGCGGACGGCCGCGCGGATGCGGGTCTTGGCGAGGTTCGCGACGATACCTCGCGCGTAGGCGATCTGCGAGCGGGCCCGCCGGGCCTGGTCCCATTGGCGCCACACCGCGAGCATCGCGTCCGCCGCGATGTCCTCCGCCGCCCCGCTCTCGCCGATGAGCAGCCACGCGAAGCGCGCCAGCTCGGCGTGATGCCGCTCGAAGAAGGCGCGGAAGGCGTCCTGCTCCAGCTGGGCGGGGACGTCCAACGGGGGGCCTCCGGACGCGGGTCGAATTCGGGGAGGCGGAGAGTCTAGCAGCCGAACCATGGTCACCTCGCTTTCCGAAACGCCCTCGGGCGCGGGCACCCCCGGTACCCGCGCCCGTATGCGGTTTGGTGGGTGCGACGGAGCCGGGTTGCCGCACCGTCATGTGGTTGCCGCGGACGCCCCGAAGGTTGCCGCTAATCCGAAGATTTCTTCAGAAACTTCTGCGGCGCACATATTCTCGCAGGTCATGGCGTTTCGGAGATCAGCTGATGGTGACGTGGGAGTCGACGGCGATACCGGTCGGGTCGTCGAGGAGACCGGCGAAGAGGTTGTCGAAGACCGCCGTGCGGTCGAAGCGCATCGCGTAGGCGCGGGCCCGCTCGGCGGCGGCGGCCCGTTCGGCCGGGCCCATGGCGAGGGCGCGGTCGAGGGCGGCGGACAGCGCCGCCGGGTCCGAATGGGGGACCTCGATCGCGGTGTCCCCCACGGCTTCGGGGATGCCGCCGGTGCGGGTGGTGATGACCGGGCCGCCGCCGGCGAGCATCTTCTCGACCAGGGCGATGCCGAAGGTCTCGACGAATTCGGGGCGCGGCTTGGACGGCAGGGCGTAAGCGGCGCAGCCGTTCATGAGCAGCGGTTTCTCCTCGTCGCCGACGTCGGTGAGGAAGAGGATGTTCGGGTCGCCTCCGGCGAGGGCGCGGGTCTCGGCGTGGGCGGGGCCGTTGCCGGCGATGACGAGGCGGTGCGTGCGCGAGGCCGTGGAGGCGCGGTAGGCGGCGATGAGGTCGTCGGCGCCTTTGGCGGCGGCCACGCGGGAGAGGAAGAGGACGTAGCCGTCGCGGATGAGGCCGCGGGCGGCGAGCGCGTCGTCCACTGCGGCCGGGTCGAGGTCCGTGTAGGCGCCGGCGTCGACGGCGGGGTAGGAGATCTGGACGCGGGCGGCGGTCTCTTCGGCGAAGCGGGTGCCGCAGGCGAGGTCGACCTGCGCGGCCGATTCGAGGATGAGGTCCCTCGTGTAGGCGGAGACGGCGACGCAGCGGTCGTGGGCGAGGTAGGCGGTGAACAGGGAGGCGGCGGCACCGACCGCGCCTTCGGCGATGCAGGAGCGCACGACGTTGGTGATGTCGGAGCCGACGGCTTCGGCGATGGTGGTGACGTCGGCGTCGAGACCGGAGGCGCGGACGGAGCGGAGGGCTTCGACCACGGCGTTGGCGTGCGGGGTGAGGTACATGGACATGCACACGGTGGGGACGCCGTCGGTGAACAGTTCGAAGAGGCGGCCGGCGAGGCCGAGGAGGTGGCGGCCGGTGGGGACGCGGTAGTCCCCGACCGGTCCCGGGCCGCTCGACGGTGATGCCCGGCGAGTACGGCAGGAGTTCGTCGAGCGGTTTGAGCGGCAGCCCCGCGGCCTGCAGCGCCTCGATCGGCCAGGTCACGATGCGGACGTCGTCGAAGCCGCGGGTGAGGGCGACCTCGGCGAGGCCGCGGGCTTCGGTGGCGTGGCCGCAGATCACCGGGTCGGCGCGGACGACGATGACCAGACGGCGCTGCGGAGCGCGGGGCTGCTGGGTCACGGTGGTAACTCCTGGAGTCGGGCGCCGCCCCGTGCGGGGTCGGGGCGTTCGGAAGCGGACGGCGGGCGGGTCTTCGTCGCCCAGTCGGACGGTTCGGGGCCGAGTTCGATCTCGAGTCGCCCGCCGCCGTGCAGTTGGTTGCCGGTGATGAAGCCGTGGTCCAGGGGTTTGCCGTTGAAGCGGGCCGACTGGACGTATTGCGGCCGGTGGCCGGCGGCGTCGTCGCCGATGCCGGTCTCGATGTGGCCGGTGGTGGTGAGTTCGAAGTCGTTGCCGCCGAAGCGGAGGTCGGCTCCGGCGAAGGCGGGCGCGTTGACGAGGAACAGGTTCTGGCCGGCGACCGGGAAGAGTCCGAGCGAGGCCCACACGTACCAGGAGGAGAGGGCGCCGGAGTCGTCGTTGCCGGGGAGGCCGCCGCGGCCGGTCCCGAACTGGTGGGCGAGGGCGGCGTGCACGATCTCGGCGGTGCGGTCGGGGCGCCCGGCGTAGTGGTAGGCCCAGGGGGCCTCCATGTCCGGTTCGTTGTTGAGGCCCTCGAAGCGGTTGAGGTCCTGGCCGATGGCGAATTCGGGGCCGAAGGGCGGGACGCCGAGCTGGGCGACCGGTTCGGCGCCGTACCCGAAGAAGCGGTCGAGGACGGCCGTGAACTCCTTGTCGCCGCCGGCGAGCTGGATGCGGGAGGCCATGTCGTGCAGGAGCCGGAACGAGTAGTTCCAGCGCCCGCCTTCATAGAAGGAGGAGTCGCGCAGGAGGCCGTCGGCGCCGAACGCGTTGGTCCAGGCGCGGGACTTGGCCTCGAGTTCGTCGGCGAGGCGGTGGTCGCCGAGGCCGCGGGCGATGATCGCGGTGCACCAGTAGCCGGTGGCGAGGTCGAGGGTGTGGCTGATGGGGTGGACGACGCCGCGTTCGGAGAAGTCCTCGCCGTAGCCGCGGCGCAGGTCGTCCTGCATGTGGACGAGGGCCCAGTCCCATTCGAGGCCTTCGAGTCCCAGCTGGTAGCCGTCGGCGAGGACGGTGTGGGCGAGGGCCGAGGCCTGGCGGAAGAACCGGTCGGAGCCGCGGGCCATGCGGTAGCCGATCGGGAGGTTGCCCTCCTCTTCGGCGATGCGCACGAGCGATTCGACCATCGCGGCGCCCTTGGCCGGGTCGAGGGCCGTGAGCAGCGGGAACTGGGTCTTGTACATGTCCCACATGGTCGCGATGTCGAAGACGAAGGGGCCCTTGGAAGGCCAGAAAGGGCTCTCGTCCTCGGCGAAGCACGGCTTGATGAGCGAGTGGTAGAGGCTCGTGGCGAACACGGTGCGGCGCTCAGGGGTGCCGCCGTGGACTTCCACCTGGGAGAAATAGGTGGACCAGGACTCTTTGACGGCGGCGCGGGCGTGGTCGAACCCGGTCTCGCCGGGGAGGGCGCGTTCGAGGTTGCGGCGGGCCTGGTCGGTGCCGCGCATGGAGAAGCCCATGCGGATCTCGACGGACTGGCCTGCGCGGATCGGACCCATGAACATGAGGCCGAAGGGGCGCAGGGTGGTGCGGCGGATGTAGTCGAAGTCGAGGCGGGTGCCGCCGTCGACGCGGCGGCGGTCGTACCAGACGAGTTGGCGCCAGTTCGCCGGCGTGTCCGAGTCGATGTAGACCGACAGGGGGATGCCCTCCATGACCACGGTGCCCTGGGCGCAGCCCTGGCCGAGGCTCTCGAGGCCGGCCCGCAGCGGCACGGTCGTGCCGTGCTCGATGGCGAGGCCGCCGTACGAGAAGTCGAGGACGACGCGGGCCGAAGAGGCCTCGGGGAAGGTGTAGCGGTGGACGGCGGTCTTCTCGCCGACGGTGAGTTCGCAGCGGATGCCGTTCTCGAGCGTCGCGGCGTAGTAGCCGGGCTCGGCGGTCTCGTCGCTGAGCTTCCAGCGGGTGCCGAGGGCGTCGAGCGGCTCGATCATCGGGGTGACGCGGAAATAGTTGTAGTACTTGCGGATCGCGCCCGTGCCGGACTGCTGGAAGTGGGTGAAGCCGCTGGCGAGGTAGTCGTCGTAGAGGGGCGCGGGGGCGCCTTCGGTGGAGATGCCGTAGCGGCCGTAACCGGTGGGGTAGGCGCCGGAGCAGGCGCAGGCCGAGACCATGCCGAGCGGATGGCAGGCGCCGGGATGCGTGTTCCCGACCTGGGCTTTCGGCCACCACCAAGTGGCGGCCAGCCCCTGTGCCGCGGGCAGATCGGCAGCTTCGGTGCCGATGAACGGGTCAACGCTGTCCAAGATGCGACTGAGATTAGAGCTCATTCGTCACATACTCGTTACAGGGCAGTGAACGCGCAAGGGTTCATGTGCACTTCGTCTAAGATTCCGAGCTGCGTAACCCGAAACACGAGGAAACACCAGTTCCCGCCCGCCGTTTCGCACCACACCGGACTGTCGCACCCCTCGGGCACCATTGATTCGGGGGACGCTCGCAATGCCCGATTTACGAAGACTCGCCCAATCACCGCCGGCAGATCGCACACGTTCGAGTGACACTTGGCCCGCTTGGGCCGCTTTCTGTCGTACCCCTCTGCCACGCTCGCCCCCAGACTGCGGTTCCCCTTTGGGTGGGTGGGGGATTGGGATGGTACGAAACGGCCCGGGCCACAAGCATCGCGCGATACCCCCGACCAGCGCTTATACCGGCCGGTGCCCCGTCTCCAGGCCCGCCAGGTGCCCCACGGCCGCGACCGACACCACCTCGAGCCCGTCGAGTGTCGTGATCGCGCCCGACGGCACGCCCTCCCGCAGCAGCGCCTCCGGCACCGCCGCATCACCAGTCAAGGTCCGCAGCAGGTCCACCGTCACCCCGCCGTGGCAGGCCACCGCGATCGGACCGCCCAGTCCGCACTCCAGCACGAACTCCCGGAACCGCTCGCCCGCCGCCCGCGACGAATCACCCACGGCCGGAATGAAATCCCGGTCCTCGCTCGCCCGCGCCCAATCCGCGGCGAACCGCTCGAACCCCAAGCTCCCGTCCCAGTTCATCCGCTCCGTCACCCGTGCGTCGACCCGCACCGGCAGACCCGAGGCCGCCGCGACCGCCTCGGCCGTCTGCCGCGCCCGCAGCAGCGGACTCGCGTACACCGCCCGCAACCCCCGGCCCCGCAACCACGCCCCGGCCAGCGCCGCCTGCTCACGGCCGCGCCCGGTCAGACCCGGATCGCCCGGCGCCCGCTCCTTCTCGCCGTGCTGCACCACGTACACGATTCCCATCCCCGCAGCGTAGCGCCCGGGGTAAGGCAGGCCCCACCAAGTTTTCGGCGGCCAACGGCAATGTGCCGCAACGGGAAACTCCATAGCGTTGAGCGCATGGAAGAGACCCCCGCAACCGCCCCCGCCCGCCACCGCCGGGCCTCGATCGCAGGCAGGGCCGCCGACTCAGGCCTGGCCCTCACCTCGGGCGGGCGCCGCTGGCACCGGCCGCTCGTCGTCCTCGGCATCGCCTGCGGCGTCATCGCCGTCGCCGCCCTCATCGCGATGCCCTTCGACGACCGCGCCATCAACGGCGAGAACGTCTGGATCAAAGCCTTCAAGTTCGGCTTCTCCTTCTTCACCTACTGCCTCAGCCTCGCCTGGCTCCTCTCCCACATGACGAAGCTGCGCCGCACCGGCTGGGCGTTCGGCACCCTCTTCGCACTTGTCAGCGCGGCCGAGGTCGGCGTCATCGTCGCGGCCGCCGCGGCCGGCACCTACAGCCACTTCAACACCGCCGAGGACCCGTTCAACCAGGTCGTGCAGGCGGCGTTCCAGTTCGTGCCCGTCATGTTCCTGGCCAACCTGGTCATCGCGGTGATCGTGCTGTTCCAGCGGATCGGCGACAAGGCCGTCACCGCGGTCGTGCGCTGGGGCCTGCTCCTGTCGAGCCTCGGCATGTTCGCGGCGTTCTTCATCGTCACCGTCGGCGGCCAGGGTGAGCGCACCGCCGTGGACGCCAACGGGAACGAGGTCGTGCTCAACGCCGGCCACGGCGTGGGCGACCTCGACGGCAACGGCATGTTCCTCACCGGCTGGTCCACGACCGGCGGCGACATGCGCGTCCCGCACTTCATCGGGCTGCACGGCATCCAGGTCCTCATCGGCGCCGCGATGCTCCTTGGCTTCATCGCCGCCCGCCGGGCCTGGATGCGCGGCGAGCGGGTCCGCGCGGCCATCGTGCGCTGGCTGTCCGTGGGCTACCTGGGGGTCTTCGCGACCGCCGGGGTGCAGGCGGTGCGCGGCCAGTCGTTCGTCGCCCCCGACGCGGCCACGCTCGCCGGGTTCGCGGCGTCCGCCCTCGTCGCGGTCGCCGGGATCGCGTTGACGGTCCGCAGGGCCCGCCGCTCCCCGGACGGCTCGCACGACGCCCTCGACACCGACACCGCCACCGCCACCGCCACCGCCACCGACGCGAACGAGCGCACCCTCCAACTGCGATAACGCTTGCACTCAGGCATTGCGCCGGGGTCGCTCCAGCCGTAGGCTGTGGGCGGCCCCGGACCCGTCCCCATGGAGGCACCGACAATGGAACCCTTGCGGCCCAAGCGACTGCACCCCGGCGACACGGTCGCGATCGCCGCCCCCTCAGGGCCGGCGCTGCCCGAACGGCGCCACCAGCTCGACGCGGCCGTCGCCGAACTGGAGGCCATGGGCTTCCGCGTCCGGCTCTCGACGCTCGTCGAATCGGGCGAGCACCACTTCTGGCGGTCGGCCCCGCCCGCAGTGCAGGCCGCCGAATTGAACGGGCTCCTGAACGACCCCGAGGTCCGCGCGATCGTCCCGTTCGCGGGCGGCAACGCCACCACCGCCTACCTCGACCGCATCGACTACGACGCGGTGCGCCGCGACCCCAAGCCGCTCCTCGGTTTCAGCGACATCTCCGCACTGCACCTCGCGATCCACTCGCAGACCGGCCTGGTCGGGTTCCACGCCGACTTCGCCGCGATCGGCTTCGGCGAGACGTGGACGACCGCCGCGCCCCAGCGGCACGCCGCATTGCGGGCGCTCTACCGCGACCTGCTCACCGGCAAACTCGACGAGACGCCCCTTCCCGCCGACAACACCTGGGAGACATGGAAACCCGGCGCCGCGACCGGCCGCCTGGTCGGGGGCCTGCTCGACCGCCTCATCAACGTCCAGGCCTCCCCCTACGCGCTCGCGCCCGAGACCTGGGACGGCGCGGTCTTCTTCTGGGAGGACGTGGGCCGCAACCTCGGCCATGTCTGGAACCAGCTGCACGTGCTGCGGATGCAGGGCGTCTTCGACCGGATCGGCGCGATGGTCGTGGGCATCCCCCGCGACATCACCGACCGCGATCTGCCGGACGGCACCCTCGTCGGTGTCAAGGACATCGTGCTCGACGTGTCGGGCGACTACGACTTCCCCATCCTCGCGGGTGTCGACTTCGGACATACCGGCCCCAACCTGCCGATGCCCATCGGAACGCTGGCCGGAGTGGACGCCACCGCCCGGGAACTGCGGCTCCTGGAGTCACCGGTCGTCTAGACGCTTCTTGCACAAACGGGTTGCTCCGGCAATTCACCGCGCATTAGTGGTTGCTTTCTTGTGGACCTTCGGGCACGGTTGGTAGACATGAGGATCCGAACGGCGACCCCCGCAGATGCCGATGAGATGGTTCAAGTCCGCACCGCCTCCTGGCGTGCGGCCTATGCCGGCCTGGTCGATGCCGAGGTGCTCGCCGGACTCCCCGAAGAGGCCTCCGAACGCTACGTGCGCTACCTCGCCGAGCACCGCCGCCTCGAACACACCCTCGTCGCGGAGAAGGGCCCGTACGTCATCGCCTTCGCCACCTTCACCTGGGACCGCACCGAGGCCACCGAAGAGGACGCCGGACCGGGCGTCCCCGGTGAGGTGCAGGCGATCTACGTCCACCCCGACCACTGGAGCCGCGGTGCGGGCCGCGCGCTCATGCGGGAGGGCCAGCGCTGGCTCACCGAGCAGGGGCTGCTGCCGATCCGGGTGTGGGAGCTGGAGGGGAACGAGATCAGCCGGCGGTTCTACACGCGCTACGGTTTCGTGCCCGACGGCGAGCGCAAGACCACCGAGTTGAGCGGTGCGACGCTGCCTTGCGCACGGTTGACGCTCCCGAAGGACCACCGGGTCGAGGAGCTCGTCTGAGACCGCTTCGGGCCGGAATCGGGTCCGGCCCGCGCAGGCGCCGCTGTCGGTTACTTGACGACGTCGAAGACCTGCTTCTGGATGCCGTTCGGTACACCTCGTGCTCGACGAGTTCGAGGTTCACGGCGTCCTTGTCGGCCTCGCTGAACAGGCGCTTGCCCGGCGCCGAGGAGCTTGGGGAAGACCAGCAGGTGGTAGCGGTCGACGAGCCCGGCGTCGGCGAGGCTCTTGCCGAGGGTGGCGCTGCCGTGCACCGAGATCGGGCCGCCTTCGGTCTCCTTCAGTGCCGCAACGTCGTCGAGCGAGCGCAGGATCGTGGCGGGCCAGCGGTCGTCCTGCTCCTTGAGGGTGGTGGAGACGACGTAGCGGGGCATCGTGTTGTATCCGGCGAACTCGTCGACCATGCCCGGCCACACGGGTGCGAACGCCTCGTAGGAGTCGCGGCCGAGCAGCAGCGCCCCGGCCTCCTCCTGCTCGCGGCCCTTGATCTCGTAGGCCTCGGGCACGAACTCGATGTCCTTGAAGGTCCAGCCGGTGTTGCGGTATCCGGTCTCGCCGCCGGGGGCCTCCATGACGCCGTCGACGGAGACGAACGCGGTGATGATGAGTGTGCGCATGTGAGGGGCCTTTCACTAGTGGTGTTGCCTGGTCTTACCCACTATGACGATGCGGCGTGTGCGAGTTCATCGCGATCGGGAAAATTCTCCTTCCGGGTTTCAGGGAAGCCGCAGGTGCGCCAGGACGGGGGCGTGGTCGCTGCCCTGCTTGTCGAGCACTTCCCAGTCGAGGACTTCGATGCCGTCCTCGGCGAGCACGTGGTCGAGGGCGACGGCCGGGGTTTTGATGAAGCCGTCGATGTAGCCCTCGATCGGCTGCCAGGTGGCGTCGAGACCGCCGCCGGTGGCTTCGGCGGCGTCGGTGTATCCGTCGGCGAGGAGGTCGCGCATGTTGTCGTGGTCGAGTGTGGCGTTGAAGTCCCCGGCGAGCACCCACGGGGCGCCGCCGTCGGGGCGGGGCATGTCGGCGAAGTCCTCTTCCCAGAGCGGCACCCGCTCGGGGTAGGCGGGCGCGGCGGTGTGGACGGCCATGAACCGCATCGTCTCGCCGTCGCCGAGGTCGACTTCGGCGCCGATCTGGTAGAAGATCCCGTCGCGGCCCACAGTGTCGATGCGCTCCATGGGATGCGCGGAGTACAGGCCGGTGCCGACCGCGAGTTCATCGGGTTCGAGCACCGTGTACGGCAGGAGCGTCTCGAGTCCGGCCTCGGCGAGCGCGTCGGCCGCGCCGGGCGTCAGTTCCTGGACGCTGAGCAGGTCGGGTTCGTGTTCCTCGACCAGGTCGATCACGTAGTCCAGGTTCGCCTGCCCCACATACAGGTTCACCGAGAGCACGGTCAGTTCCGGCCCTGAGGCGGGGGGCTGCGAATCGGGGATGACGCGCGGGGCGACCACTGCGGCCAGAGCCAGCACGGCGGCGAAGGTGGCGATGGCGGCGATCCAGTGCCGGACCAGCAGTTGCAGGCCGAGGCCGGCGAGTGCGGCCAGGATGAAGTAGGGCACGAACGCGATCGTCGTGACCAGCGCCCACCCGGTCTCCAGCCCGAACAGCCGGATCACGGTGTAGGCGAGCACCCCGGCGGTGCCGACCCATGAGAGGAACCGGAGCCAGCGCTGGCGGTACCAGGGCCGCCGAGTCTCCCCGGACGCGTCTTCGCGCTCGGACACCGCAACAGCCCCACCGTCATCGCTCATGCGCCGGAAGCCTACTGTGCCCCGTCCACATACGGACGTGCATAAACGCTGGTGTCCGTGGTGGCGTGGTGGCGTGGCGGCGTGGTGGCGTCGGGTCTGACAGTTAAGGCTTTCGTGTGGGGTGGTTCAGCCCATGGTGAGGCGGATGATCGCGGTGCCGTCGGTGACGTCGAGGAGTTCGAGTGCGAGCTCGCCTGCGGCGGGGTCGGGTTCGGGCGGTTCGCCGTCGCCTTCGCCGTAGCAGCTTGCCGTGGCGCCGTTGGGTGTCATGTAGGAGACGCAGTAGCCGCCGGAGAGCGAGCCCGAGCCGACACCGCCGCCCGGACTGTAGGTCCTGGTCTCGATGCCGTCTTCGGTCACCGCGGTGATCGTCAGTGTCATCTCGCCGAAGACGAACTCGGTCCGTTCCGACACGGCCACTTCGCAGGTGCCGTCGTCGCAGGCCGTGTAGTCGGTGCCGTCGGCGGCGGACGGCGGCGGCTCCTCCGGGGTGTCCGAGCCGCCGTCGCCATCGGAGCCGCAGCCGGTCAGGGTGAGGGCGACCAGGAGCGAGCTGACGGCCGGGCCGGTCAAGCGGGGTGCGGGTGAGGTCGACATGGCCTGAGGTTAAGGCCCGATGGGCGGGACCGGTCCCGGCCTCTGCGGGGTGCGCCATCGTCCGGGAAGCGCTTCACCGGCGCGGCGCCCCCACATGGGACGACCGGTCTCCCTGTCGAGCCGCCGGTCGGTGGCCTTGCTGCGGTCAGCGGGCCGCGGACTCGTCGACCAGTCCCGCTTCGTATGCGGTGATCGCGGCCTGGACGCGGTTGCGGACTTCGAGCCGCAGCAGGATCGCGCTCACGTGTCCCTTGACGGTGCCTTCGGAGAGGTGCAGCCTCGAAGCGATCTCCTGGTTCGACAGGCCGGTGCCGACGAGGGCGAGCACGTCGCGTTCCCTGGGGGTCAGGTCGGCGACGCGGGCCTTGGCCGGGGCGATCCGTTCGAGTTTGCCGCCGCTCAACTGGGTGATCACCCGCTGGGCGATCCGCGGGGAGAGGTAGGCGGCGCCGTCGGCCACGGCCTTCACGCCGATGATCAGCTCCCTCGGGTCGGCGGCCTTCAGCATGAATCCGCTGGCGCCCTGCGAAAGCGCCTGCGCCACATAGGCGTCCTCGTCGAACGTGGTCAGCATGGCCACCGCCGTGTCGGGCAGCGCCTTCCGGATCTCGACCGCTGCCGCCAGGCCGTCCAGTTTCGGCATCCGGATGTCGAGAACCGCCACGTCGGGGCGGTGCGCCCGGGCCAGTTCGACCGCCTCCGCGCCATCGCCGGCTTCGGCGACGACCTCGATGCCGGGATCGGTGGCGAGGATGGCGGCCACTCCGGCGCGGATCATCGCCTCGTCGTCGGCCAGCAGCACCCGGATCATCGGTCGCCCTCCCACATCGCATCGATCTTGGCGGTTTCGAGCGGGATCGCCGCTCGCACCGCGAAGCCGCCCCTGCTCGGTCCGGCCTCGAAGACGCCGCCCAGGAGCCGGACCCGCTCCGCCAGTCCCACGAGTCCGCTGCCGTCGCCCGCGGGGGCCTCGACGCCGCTGCCGCTGTTGCGCACCGACACTCGGGCGACCCCCGCGGCGACTTCGATCCGGACCCGCACGGCGGCACCGGGCGCGTACCGCGCCGCATTGGTGAGGGCCTCTTGGACGACGCGGTGCACCGCCCTGGCGGCCAGCGGCGGGAGCGGCGACGCGTCGGACTCCAAGCGGACCGCCATGCCCGCCTCGGCCGCGCGGGCCACGAGGGCCTCGACGGATTCGTCGAGCGGCACCGTAGGGGCGGTCTCCTGCCGCAGCATGCCGATGGTCTGGCGGAGGCGGTCGGTCGCGTCGACCGCGTTGCGGCGCAACGCCACCACGGCGTCGCGGCTGCCCTCGGGCATGTCGGCCGCCAGTTCCAGTGCGCCCGCGCGGAGGGCGATCAGGGCCAGTTCGTGGCCGAGCGAGTCGTGCATGTCGGTGGCGATCCGGGCGCGTTCCCGGGCTTTGGCCCGGTCGGCCACGAGTTCGCGTTCGCGTTCGAGCTGCGCGACGCGTTCGGCCGTGGCGGCGATCAGGTCGGCCTGCTGCCGCCGGAACCGCCCGATCAGCCAGGGCAGCACCACGAACGACCCGAACGTCAGCAGGGTGTTGACCGGGTCGCGGTCGGCGACGAGCCCGAGCGAGGCCCCGAGTGCGGCGACCGCGCCCAGGATCCACCAGCCGTAGCGGACCGTCAAGCGCCAGCCGTGGAGGTACGCCGCCGCGGCCACCACGATGAGGAGGATCTGCCGCGGCACCGGCAGCGCGAACGTGGCCACCCCGTCGACAAGTCCGGCCAGCGCGATGACCGCCAGCAGCGCCCCGTTGATCACTCGGCCGAGCCTACCGACCGCAGCCGCAGCAGGCGCGAAGTCGTCGTGGCCAGTCCCGCGAGCGCCGCGAGCGCCAGCATCAAGGTGAGCGGCAGCGCGAAGTACAACACCGACGGCCAGGTGACCGTGCGGCCGTTCGAGATGAGCGAGACCAGTGCGGGGTAGGACAGGAACAGCGCCACGGGGATCAGCACTGGGATGAGCCGCAAGCCGATGCGCCAGGCCGGCCGTCCCGCGCGTTTGGCGGCCCAGCGGCGCGAGCGCACGACCCCGGTGACGCCCAGTGCGATCGCAGCCACGGACAGTGCGGCCAGCGCGAACTGGATGAGCTGGTCGCCGCTCGGCTCGCCCGGATCTTCACCCTTGGCCATGGCGGCCAGGCCTTCGAACGCCGACAGGTCGCGTCGGTCATGCCGGCGCCGTTGGTGAGGACCGCGATGCCGTAGCCGCTTTCGGGGTCGATCCATTCGACGGCGTTGTAGGTCATGAGGTTCCCCGAGTGCACCAGCGTGCCGTCGGGTTCGACGCTCCAGCCCATGCCGTATTCCTGCACGTCTGAGGGCGTGTGCATCGCCTCCAGGCCTTCGGGCGAGACCAGTTGCGTGCCTTGCCCGTTCTGGCTGATGAGCCACCGGCCCATGTCCGCGGCGCTGGTGATGATGCCGCCGGAGCCGGCGTTGTCGAGCATCCCGTCCTCTTCCTCGCGGGGGATCCAGAGCCCGAAGAGGGAGTTGTAGCCGAGGCCGGGCTGGACGATCTCGTCGCGGGTGGCGCTGTGCTCCATGCCGAGCGGGGCGAACACGCGCTCCTCCATGAACTGCTCGAACGGCTGCCCGGCGGCCACTTCGACCAGTCTCGCGGCGACGTTGAAGTTCGGGTTGCAGTACTCCCAGTCGGTGCCGGGGTCGGCGGCGAGCGAGTCGTCTGCCATGCGGGCGACGTAGTCCTCGAGGGAGGTGGCGTCTTCGAGTTCGACGACGTCGATCGTGGTGTCCGAGAATCCGGAGGTCTGGTTCACCAGCTGGCGGACCGTGATCTCGCCGGCCCGTTCGTCGGCCATGTCGAAGCCGGGGAGCTGGTCGACGACCGGTTCGTCGAGAGCGATCCTGCCTTCCTCGGCGAGGATCATCACGGCCATCGCAGTGAACGACTTGGAGACCGAGGCGACGCGCATCGGGGTGTCTTCGGTGACCTTGTCGCCGTTGGAGTCGTGGCCGTATCCGGCCGCGTGGATCACCTGGTCGCCGCGGGTCACGGCGACCGAAATGCCGGGCACGCCGGAGGCCTCGTAGGCCTCGGTCATGTAGGCGTCGACGGCCTCCGGGGTCACCTCGGCCTCGGCCGCGGCGGAGGCGCCCGGGGCCGCGAGCGTCACGATGGTGAGGGCGAGCGCCGCGGTGGCGATGCCCTTGACGAGTGCGGGTCTTGCGGGGTGTTTCGGTTCGATCGGGTGCATGCCATGAACGGTATGGATATTCGAGGCCCCTGCCTCCGGTCGAATTGCCGGACCTACCCGTGACGAAAGTCAGGGGTGGAAGCGTTGGCGAGGTAGGCGAGCCAGCTGTGGCAGTCGTGGATCCGCTCGAGCCCCAAGTAGGGGGCCGCCCATCGGATGAACCCCGCCGCGTCGACCATCCCGACCAGGTCGAGCGCGAGCGGCAGCAGCTCCAACTCGGTGGCGGACGAGGGGCCGCACCCGCTGGTAGCCGCGCACCGCCGCCTCGGCGAGTGCGGCGGGCAGGCGCCGGTCCGCCTCTTCGACCGCCAGATAATGAAAGAACCGGGCCAGATCGATGATCAACGGGCCGTGATCGAGCTCGTCGAAGTCGAGCACCGCGGTCACCTCCCCGTCCGCCACCAGGAGGTTCTGCCGGTGCAGGTCGTGGTGGAGCGGCCCGCGCGGCTGCGCCTCCAAGCGTGCGAGCGCCGCCGCGTTCCGTTCGAGGAAGGACCGCGTCTCCGAGCGCCACAAGCGGGCCCCGGCGAGTGCGACGTCGGCGGCGACCGACTCCATCAAGAGGCCGCGGCGGTCGGTCACCGGGATCCGGTCGTCCGCCCAGCCGTCGGCGAGCACATGCAAGCGGGCCAGCAGCGCCCCGCACTCCTCGGCGAGCCTCTGGGTCATCTCCGGCGACCGCACCGGAGACGAACGGGAACACCGCGATCGCCCTGCCGCCCACCAGCACCGCAGGTTCGCCGTTCTCGGACGGGAACGGCACCGGCGTCGGAAACCCGCCGCGGGCCAGATGCTCCACGAACGCCAGTTCGGCCCGGACCTTGTCGAACCCGGAGCGGACGTACTCGCGGATCACCACGTCGCCCCGGTCCGTGGCGACGCGGGCGTTGATGTTGTCCTCACCGCCGGGCAGCGGCACGGGTTCGCCGCACGCTTCAAAACCGAACCGCCCCAAGAACCCGGGAACGTTGAGCCGGAGTCGGCCGTTCGGCCAGATCTGATCGACGGTCATGTCCTCAGCATTCCGGCAGCGGCGCCCCGCTGCAACCGCATAAGGCCCGGACAGGCCTTAAGCCCCGGTACCGCTCACCGGACGCCAACCGCTCGGCGGGTCCTCGCCCACCCGCCCGTCCACCGCCTCGCGGAGCAGATCCGCGTGCCCGGTGTGGCGGCCGTACTCCTCAACCAGGTCGAACACGACCCGGCGGACGCTGAGATGGCCCCTGCCCGGCCATTCGAGATGCGCGGCCTGGTCGAGCCCGCCCTCCGCCAGCACCGCCGCGAGCCGCTCCCGGGAACGCGCGACCGCGCCGTCCCACAGGTCGTACAAATACTCGGGCGCGTCATCGGCGGCCGAATGGAACTCCCAGTAATCCGTGTCCTCCAGAAGGCTCTCGTCCCAGATCGGGCCCGGCGCCCGCCCGCGAAGCTTCCAGTTGAACGTCACATCCTCCAGCTCGCGCAAGGTGTTTCAGAAGGCCGCCGAGCGTCAGCGCGGAAGCGCCGACCCGGACGTTCAAACCCGCCGAATCGAGATCGTCGGCCTTCCAACGGAACGTCACCCGGAGCCGGTCGAGCGCACCGACCAGATGCGCCTCCTCCGTGCCCGCCAGCGGCGGCTCCCACCAGAAATCGTCTTCGCTCATGACCGCCACGCTAGACCGCGCGACCGACATCCGGGCGGAATCGATTTGCGCCGCCCGCTCGGGCTGCGTACGGTACGGGGCATGGTGCATCCGGAATCGGACACGTCAGGGGCTTTCGGTCACCCGTCAGCCCCCTAGACCATCAAGCATTCCCGGGGTCGCTGACCGCGGTGACGAGACGTCCCACCCGACCGCTCGACACCTCGGAGCCACCCGATGCCACTTCCCGTCTACCTGCTCGCCCTGGCCGTCTTCGCCATGGGCACTTCCGAATTCATGCTCGCCGGCCTACTCCCGGACCTCGCTGCCGACCTCGGTGTCGACCGTCGCCACCGCGGGCCTGCTCACCTCGGCGTTCGCCGTCGGCATGGTCGTCGGCGCCCCGCTCATCGCGGCGCTCGCCCGGCGCTGGCCGCCGCGCGCGAGCCTGCTGGCGTTCCTCGGCCTGTTCCTGGTCGCGCATGTCGCTCGGCGCGGTCACCGACGACTTCGGGTCCTGCTCGCGACGCGGGTCGTCGCGGCGCTCGCGAACGCCGGGTTTCCTCGCGGTCGCGCTCACCGGCGACCGCGGCCTCGTCGCACCCGACCGGAAGGGCCGTGCGCTGTCGATCCTGCTGGGCGGCACCACGGTCGCGACGATCGCCGGTGTCCCTGGCGGGGCCCTGCTCGGCGCGCTGTTCGGCTGGCGCGCCACGTTCTGGGCGGTGGCCGTGCTCTGCCTGCCCGCGGCACTCGGCATCCTTCGCGGCCTCCCGGTGGGCGCGCCAGGTGCGACCGCCGGGCCGCTCCTGCGAACCGAACTCGCCGTGCTGCGCCGTCCGCGGCTGATCCTGGTGATGGGTGTGGGCGCTCTGGTGAACGCGGCCACGTTCGGGGCCTTCACGTACATCGCGCCGGTGGTCACCGAGACCGCCGGTCT
The DNA here is from genome assembly GCA_963740955.1 of uncultured Actinomycetota bacterium. Lineage (GTDB taxonomy): Bacteria > Actinomycetota > Actinomycetes > Mycobacteriales > Micromonosporaceae > Glycomyces. Next base: position 202,631 of record CAVUGC010000015.1, on the reverse strand, counting down.
CGGGTCACTGTGGGTCCCGGTCGTGCTGGTGCTCTTCGGTGTCGGATCGTTCACCGGCGTCGCAGCGGCCGGCCGGCTCTCGGATCACCGCCCCGGCGCGGTCATCGCCGCCTGCGGCCCCCTGCTGCTGCTCGGCTGGTGCGCCCTCGCCGTGTGGGCCGCGGTCCCGACCGCGCTGCTCGTGCTCGCGTTCGCCCAGGGCGCGTTGGCGTTCGCGGTCGGGAGCACGCTCATCGCACGGGTCTTGTACGAGGGGGCGGCGGCGCCGACGATGGCCGGTTCCTACGCCACGGCGGCATTGAACATCGGCGCTGCGGCGGGCCCGGTCATCGCGGCGCTCAGCTTGGGGACCGGCTCGACCGGCCCGATCTGGGCGAGCGCGGCCCTGGTCGCGGCGGCCCTGCTGCTGGCGGCGAGGGGCAGGGGTGTGTTCGCGAGCAGCGCTGGAACACCGCTGCTCACCCGCTAGCGGTCAACGCGTCGGCGACCATGGAGGCGACCGTCCGGCTCAGGTCCGGCAGTCTGCCGTGGTCGCCGACGAGGATGAGGATCCAGTAGAAGATCGGCCCGAGCAGCAGCGCGTGGACGATCGCGGTGTCGGGCGCCGCTGTCCAGCTCGCCGCGTTCGGCGGCGCGGGCGAGCACGGTGTCGATCACGAACCGCTCCCGTTCGATGAACGTCCCGGAGAACCGCGCCCCGAGCGCGGCGTCGGCGTGGATGTCGGCCAGCAGTCCGTGCAGCACATCGGGCGGCGCGGCGGTGAGCTGCGCGGCGATGGTCTCGCAGATGGCGTCCAGATCCCCGCGCAGCGACCCGGAGTCGGGCGGCGGCTGCTCCTCCATGTCGTGGACGGTGGCGGCGAAGATCATCTCCTGCTTCGTGGCGAACCGCCGGTAGATCGCGGCCTTCCCGACCCCGGCCCGCGAGGCGACCGCGTCGACGGTGAGCTTCGCGTACCCGCGCTCGGCGAGCAGTTCCCTTGTCGCGCGGGCGATGGCGTGATCGATCTGGCTGTCGCGAGGGCGCCCCGCGCCTTGCTTCGATTCCGGCATGGCCCTACGATATAGAACCAACAGTTCCGGAACTAACAGTTCCATAATTGAAGGGCGTCATCATGATCAAGTGGGCTGGAGGCCTTCTGGTCTTCTTCGGAGCCGCGCACCTGCTGCTCTCCTTCGCGCTCGCCGGGCCGACCCACATCGGGTCGTGGCTCAGCGGCGCACTCTGGCTGCCCGATGGCGGCTTCGCGGAGATGAGTCCGGTCGTCGCCGGGTTCTGGTTCACCACAGGCAGTTTCGGACTGCCGCTCCTCGTAGTCGGCCTGACCGTGCTGTGGATGGACCGTCACGGCATCGTGCCGCCGTCCTTCATCGCCTGGACCATCGGCGCCTGGTCGCTGATCGGCGGGCTGATGCTCGAACCCGCGCCTTGGATCGGCGTCTGGATCGGCGTCGGCCTCCTGCTGGCGGGCACGAAGAAGGCCGCCCGGCGTCAATCCGAGGCGGCCGCCGTCGCTTAAAGTCCCGTCACAGACGGTTGGCGAGGCTCACGACTTCCACATCCATTGACGAGTTCGCGGGGAAGTCGATCCGCGACGGGGCGATCCCGGCCGAGACGAGATGGGAGCCGAGGGCCGCGACCATGGCGCCGTTGTCCGTGCACAGCTTCGGCCTCGGATAACGCAGGGTGATGCCCGCGTCCTCGGCGCGTTCGACCGCCAGGGTGCGCAGGCGCGAGTTGGCCGCGACGCCGCCGCCGAGCAGGATCGTCCCGACACCGTGCTCCTTCGCGGCCAGGATCGCCTTGCGCGTCAAGACGTCGCACACGGCCTCCTGGAACGCGGCGGCCACATCGTTCACCGGGATGTCGGCGCCCTCGGCCTTCTGGGCCTCGATCCAGCGGGCCACGGCAGTCTTCAGACCGGAGAACGAGAAGTCGTAGCGGTGCCGCTCCATGTCCTTCGCGGCGGTGAGGCCGCGCGGGAACTGCACGAACGCCCGGTCGCCCTCCTTCGCGGCCCGGTCGATGTACGGACCGCCGGGGAAGGGCAGGCCGAGCAGGCGCGCGACCTTGTCGAACGCCTCGCCCGCGGCGTCGTCGATGCTCGCGCCCAACTGCGTGACCTTGCCCGCGAGATCCTCGACCATCATGATCGAAGAGTGGCCGCCCGAGACGAGCAGGCCGATCGCGGGCTCGGGGATCGGCCCATTCTCCAACGTGTCGACCGCGATGTGGGCACTGAGGTGGTTCACCCCGTACAGCGGCACACCGGTGGCGATCGAATAGGCCTTCGCCGCGCCCACACCGACCATGAGCGCCCCGGCGAGCCCCGGACCGGCCGTCACGGCGATGCCGTCCAGATCCGCGAGGGTCAACCCGGCGTCGTCCAAAGCCCGGCGCACCGTCGGCACCATCGCCTCCAGATGCGCCCGGCTCGCGACCTCGGGCACCACGCCGCCGAAACGCGCGTGCTCGTCCACCGACGAGGCCACCGCGTCGGCCAGCAGCTCATGCCCGCGCACGATCCCGACACCGGTCTCATCGCACGAGGTCTCGATGCCCATCACGACAGGTTCGTTCTTCACAGGTCCATCCTCATCACGGCGGCATCCGTGCCGGTGTGCTGGTAGTAGTTCCGGCGCACCCCGATGCCGTAGAAACCGTACCCGTCGTACAGGCGCTGGGCCGGGACGTTGTCGACCGCGACCTCCAAGTACAGCGCCTTCGCCCCGGACAACTTGGCGCGCCCGATCAGGTCGTCCATGAGCATCCGCGCGACGCCGCGGCGGCGTGCCTCGGCGTCGACCGCGATGTTGTTGAGCCACATCTCCGTGTCGTTCAACGCCGTCCCGGCGTACCCGAGGATCCGCTCACCCTCGAACACCGCACGGTAATCGTTCCCGGCCGACAACTCGGTCCACAGCAGGCCCTCGCTCCAGGCCTCGGGCCCGAAGATCGCGACCTCCATCGCCGCGACCTCGGGCAGATGCCACCATCGCAGCCGGTCGATCCGCAAGTCACTCATCACGTCAAGCTGTACCACGCCGAGCCGGTGCTAGGACTTGGCGGGCTGCGCGTCCGGGCGGCGCAGATACAGCGGCGTGAGCTTCTCAGACGGCGCGCCCCCCAGCAGCCGCGGCGCGGCCAGCTCGACGAGCTTCACCAGATCCGGGTAGATCGCCGCCGGCTCGGCCTCCATCGGCAGCTCCGCGGCGTACTTGCTCGCGCCCTCGCCGATCGCATAGTCAGCGCCCGTCTCCGGCAGCTCCGCAGGCTTGCACACCTGCGGTTCGCCCTCGCGCGCACCGTCCTCGTACACGGCCCAGTAGATCTCCTTGCGCCGCGCGTCCGTCGCCGCGAGCGCCCGGCCCCGCGTGTTCGCGCCGATGCCGTCGAGCGAGCAGACGCCGTACACCGGAATGCCCGCACCGTCGGCGAACGCCGCCGCAGTGACCATCCCCACGCGCAGACCCGTGAACGGGCCCGGCCCCACACCCGAGACCACCGCGTCGACCTCCGCCCTCGACCGCCCGGCATCGGCCAGGCAGCCCTCGATGAACGGGGCCAGCTTCTCCACATGCCCGCGCGGGTCCACCTCGCGCCGGAACGCGGTCAAGAACAACTCGTCGTCATCCAGATCGATCAACGCCGCCTGGACGGCGCTCGTGGACGTGTCGAGAGCGAGCACTCTCATGCGGCCGCACCGACCGGCAGCCCGAGCCCGGCGAGGCGCTCCGCCCAGTCGCCGCCGCGCGCATGCAGCACGGCCTCACGCGTCTCATCCGCCCGCCGCTCGATCGCGATCTCCAAGTGAGACTCCGCCAGCCGATCCGCCAGACCCGCACCCCACTCGACCACGGTCACCGCCGCATCGACATCGGTGTCCAGATCGAGGTCGTCGAGCTCGTCCAGCGTCTCCAACCGGTACGCGTCCACGTGCACCAGCGGCACCCCCGCCGCACCCGCACGATGCGAACGGGCGATCACGAACGTGGGGCTGGTGATCCGCCCCTCGACACCGAGACCGGTACCGATGCCCTGCGTCAGGGCGGTCTTCCCGGCCCCGAGCGGGCCGGTGAGGATCACGAGGTCCCCCGCCCGCAGGACCGCGGCGAGGCGCAGCCCGAACTCGTGGGTGTCTCCGGCCGTCTGGAGCGTCAGCCTCACGTTTCACTCCTCCAAGTGCATACGGTCCGCGCCGACCGCGCGGAACCAGGGTGGTTCACGGTTCGAGACGATGCCCGTGGTGGCGAGAAAACGGCGTCCACCTGCGATGCCGCACAGGATCACGCCCCAGTTCAGGAGCAGCGGACCCAGGGGAGCCCTTACCGATCTCGGCCACGACTTTGTCGATCATCTCCAACAACAGTTGTGAGATCTCACCAGGATACTCCAACTGCGGAGAATGAGCCGCGTCGGGAATGAGCACGAAACGCGACCCCCCGAGCGCCGCCGCCAACCGCCGCGAATGCTCCGGCGGCGTCAACAGATCCACATCACCGACCACCACCAGCGCCGGCAACCCCTCGAACTGCGGCAACGTCGCCGTCTCATCGTGGTCGAGAATAGCGCGCGCATAACCCACAATGCTCTGAATCGACGTGCGCCGATTCATCCGCTCCACCAAGCTGACCAGCGACGCCGGCGGATCCGCATGCCCGAACGCCGACCTTCCGCGTCAGCAACCAGCCGAATCCCCCGCCAGCAGCCGCGAACGCTCGATCAGATCCGGCGTCCATCCCGCCACCTGCTGCAACATCGGCAACACCGTCCGCCGCAGCCGCCGCAGCGCCCGCATCGGCTTCGTCTCCACCGTGTCGAGCCCCGCAGCACTGCTCGACAGGAACGCCACACCCTTCACCCGCTCGTGGAAATCGCTCGTATGCAGCCGCGCGTACACCTGGACCGCCATACCGCCCATCGAATGCCCCACCAGCACCAACGGCCCCCTCGGCGCCACCGCCTGCAGCACGTCGTGCAGCACCTCCGCGAGATCATCGATCCCGTACTCGGTGCGCGGCAACGGACCCGAACGCCCATGCCCCGGCTGGTCGAACAGCACCGCCCGCAACGACGCCTCGCCGCGATTCGCCTCGGCGACCGCCTTCCGCAGAAAATAGAACGTCGCCATGTCCTGCATGTACCCGTGCACGAACACCACCGTCAGATCCGCGTCTTCCGGCCCGCCGTCTCCACATGCACCGCCACACCGTCACGCGTGTCCACCGTCCGCACCGACCGCTGCGGCGGCAACTCGAACGGCTCATGCGCATACGGATCGACTCGACGCCAACCGCGTACGCCGCGCCAGATAACGCGGCATACCGAACGCCAGAGCGGCACCGACGGCAACGCCACCGGTGATACCCCCGGCGATCGCCAGACCGCGCCGGCGACGGGACTGCTTCTCACTCATGCGGCCTCACAGTGCGTTGGAAAGGCGAATCTCGAAACACCCCGAGGGACGTACCGGTTCGAACCCATTCCATCCTCACGCGGCAGACCCGACAAACCCCGGTTCCACAACCGCGGCACCCGCGAACCGATCCCCGTCAAAACATCATTCGGAATAGTCCCCGCCCACGCCGACCAGTCGTCCGCATCCGGATGCTGCTCGCCCGCACCGATCAGCACCACCGGCTCACCCGGCTTCACCGCGTCATCACCGCAATCGACCATGAACTGGTCCATGCAGATCCGACCCAGCACCCGACGGCGCTTCCCCGCCAGGTACACCTCCGCCTTCCCCGAAGCGGCCCGCGGCACCCCGTCCGCATACCCCAGCGGCACGAGCGCCACATTCGCGTCCCGCTCCAAATGCACCGTATGGCCGTACGAGATCCCGGTCCCGGCCGGAAGCCGCTTCACCGACATCACCACCGACCGCACCTCCATCACCGGCCGCAGATCCACCGGAAACTGCGGCACCGGGTTATAGCCGTACAACGCGATCCCCGGACGCACCATGTCATAACGAGTCTCCGGATCGGCGATCAACGCCGCCGAATTCGCCAGATGCCGCACCTCCGGCTCCAGACCCGACGCCGCCACCGCCGCCACGAACCGCTCGAACGCCGCCTTCTGCGCCGCATTCGCCGGATGCCCCACCTCATCGGCGCAAGCCATATGGCTCCACGCACCCACGACCGCGATCGAACCGGCCGCCTGATGCTTCGCGGCGGCCTCCGCGACCAGCGCCCACTCGTGCTCGGCCACACCGCCGCGCGACATCCCCGTGTCGCCCTTGAGATGGATCCGCGCCGGCCGCCCCGCCCGATCAGCCGCGCAGCGACCGCGTCGAGCTGCGCCAACGACGACACACCGAGTTCGATCCCAGCCCCGACCACCTCGGCCAGGCCCGGCTGATCCGGCGAGAAGAAGAACGCCATCACCGTCGTGTCCGCCAGATCCGGCAGGCGCTTCAGCTGCCATGCCTCCCTGAGCGTCACGACCCCGAGGCTCGCCGCCCCGGCCTCGACCGCGACACGCGCGGCCGGAACCATCCCGTGCCCGTACGCGTCGGCCTTCACCATCGCCATCATCGGCACCCCGGCCACGGCGGCCAGCGCCTCGACGTTGTGCGCGAGACGCCGCCAGTCGGCGCTGGCCTTCGCCAGGCCGGACATGGTGCCGAATTCAGGCTCGGTCAGGACGCGGTAGTTGTCGATCGCCACATATGCAAGGGTACGTGCCCGCCGTCCCGAACACCGACAGTGCCGAAGCGGTGCTCAGCGACGCCGGCCGGTGCCGGCGTGCGGCTCGCGAGCACCGCGGAATGGTGCTGCTGCGCAGCTCACAGGCTTGTCGCGGTCGGGGACGGCGGCACGTACCGCCGTTTCGATCGCGTCAGGCGAGCTGTTCGCGGACGATGCGGGCGGCTTCGACCAGTCCTGCGAGCGAGGGCCGGACCTCCTCGTAGCGGCGGGTCTTCAGGCCGCAGTCGGGGTTGGCCCAGACCCGCTCGGGGCCGAGCGCGGCCACGGCCAGGCGCAGGGCCTCGGCCATGTCCTCGGCGGCCGGGACGCGTGGCGAGTGGATGTCCCACACGCCCGGTCCGACCGCGCTGCGGTAGTTCGCGCGGTCGAGGTCGGCGAGCACTTCCATCTTCGAGCGGGAGGCCTCGATGGAGGTGACGTCGGCGTCGAGCGCCGCGATGGCGTCGATGACCTCGCCGAACTCGGAGTAGCAGAGGTGCGTGTGGATCGCGGTCTCGGGCCGCACGCCGGCGGTGGCGATGCGGAACGAGCGCGTGGCCCAGTCGCGGTAGGCGGCACGCGATCCGGCCCGCACGGGCAGGAGTTCGCGCAGGGCGGGTTCGTCGACCTGGATGATCGCGGTCCCGGCGGCCTCGAGGTCGGCCACCTCGTCGCGGAGGGCCAGCGCCACCTGGTCGGCGGTGTCGGCGAGCGGCTGGTCGTCGCGCACGAAGGACCAGGCCAGGATGGTGACGGGCCCGGTGAGCATGCCTTTGACGGGTTTCTCGGTGAGTGACTGGGCGTAGGAGGTCCACTCGACGGTCATCGGCGCGGTCCGCGCCACGTCGCCGAAGAGGATCGGGGGTCGGACGCAGCGCGAGCCGTAGGACTGAACCCAGCCGGCGGCGGTCGTCGCGAACCCGGTGAGCTGTTCGGCGAAGTACTGGACCATGTCGTTGCGTTCGGGCTCGCCGTGGACGAGCACGTCGAGGCCGAGTTTCTCCTGCTCGGCGATGACGGCGACGACCTCGGCCTTCATGCGGGCCTTGTAGTCGGCGTCGATCATGAGGCCGCGGCGGTGGGCGGCGCGGGCGCTGCGGAGCTCGGCGGTCTGCGGGAAGGACCCGATCGTGGTGGTCGGCAGGGGTGGCAGCGGGACGCGCTCGGCTTGGGCCGCTTGGCGTTCGATGTAGGGGAGGCGCCGGTCGGCGTCCGGGCCGAGGGCGGCGAGGCGCTCGCGCACGGCCTCGTCGCGCCAGGCGGCGGGCGACTGTGGGCGCGCTTCGCGGGGGCCTTCGGGGTCGGCGAGGGCGGTGATCTCGCGGAGTTTCTGGCGGGCGAACGCGAGGCGCTCGATCAGCGCGTCGGGCAGGTCCTGCTCGGGGTCGAGGTCGACGGGCACGTGCAGGAGCGATGAGGAGGAGGTGACGCCCACCCGATCGCTGAGGCCCTGCAGCCGTTCGATGTCGGCATTGGCTTGGGCGAGGTCGGTGCGCCAGATGTTGCGGCCGTCGACCACGCCGGCGAGCAAGCATGTTTCACGTGAAACATCCAGTGCCTCAAGTGTCTTCCGAGGTCGCTGCGGCCGCGGACCAGGTCGAGGGCGATGCCTTCGACCCCGGCTTCGAGCAGCACGGGAAGGGCCTCACCGAAAGGCCCGTAACCGCCGGCGACCACGATCTCTGCGACGCCGACCAGTCGCCGGTAGGCCGCGGCGGTCGCCGCGAGCTCCTCAGGGGTGCGGTCGGCGCACAGCGCGGGCTCGTCGAGCTGGATGAGTCCGGCACCGGCGCGCCCGAGGGCGGTGAGGATCTCGGCGTAGACCTCCACGAGGTCGTCGAGCCGGTCGAACGGCGCGAAATCAGCGGGCGCGTCCTCACTCGGCTTGGCGAGCAAGAGGAACGAGACCGGACCGAGAAGCACGGGCCGGGCGTCGAGGCCGCGCGCCGTCGCTTCAAGGAACTCGGCGATCGCCTTGTCGGGCTTCGCCGCGAAACTGGTCTCGGGCCCGATCTCGGGGACAAGGTAGTGGTAGTTGGTGTCGAACCACTTGGTCATCTCCAGCGGCACGGCCGCTTCATCGCCGCGCGCAGCGGCGAAATAGGAGGCGAGCGCGGTCTCGCGGCGGTGCCGGGGCGCGAGCGCGTCCACGGCGACGATCGTGTCGAGCACATGGTCGTAGAGCGAGAACGTGCCGGTCGGGACCGAATCGAGCACCGAGAGGTCGTCGAGCATGCCGGCGCGGACGGCGGCGGCCGCGGCCTCGAGGCCCTCGGCGTCGAGCCGTCCGGACCAGTGGGCTTCGAGCGCGCGCTTGAGCTCGCGGTTCGGTCCGATGCGCGGGTATCCGAGCGCAGTCGCTCCGATTCGCTTCGCGGGCACGGTGGTAGTCGTGTTCATGTGTCAGTTCCCTCGAACTTGCGACAACGGGACCGCGCGCGGTCGCGCGCGGTACGCGGGCAGGTATTCGGACTCGAGGGCGCTTGCACTCCTACCGCCCGCCGCTTCCCAGACCCGGGGGTCCAGTGCTCATGGCGGGTTTCGTTCCCTCTCACCGCTGCGGGGCAGTCCTGGATTCGCACCAGATTCCCTCTTAGCCGGGGCGGCCTGAGCCTCCTCGGAACCAGCGTCGTCACCGATGGTACGGCCGTGCACCGGTGCACGCCCTGGAAGCGGCCGCAGAGTGGGACGAGGCCCGGGCGGGCCCGGGACCGGGTGGGTAGGCTCGGGCCCCATGAGCACCAGACCTGTAGCAGTAGTCACGGGAGCGAGCAGCGGCATCGGGGCGGGCGCCGCGAAAGCCCTCGCCAAGGCGGGGTTCGATGTCGTGCTGGGGGCCCGCCGGGCCGACCGGCTCGCCGAGGTCGCCGCCGAATGCGGCGGCCGGGCGATCGCGCTCGACGTCACGGACGAGGCCTCGGTGGCGGCGTTCGCCGAGCAGGTCGAACGCTGCGACCTGCTGGTGAACAACGCGGGCGGGGCGCTCGGTCTCGAATCGGTCGCCGGGGCGGATCTCTCCCTGTGGCAGCAGATGTACGACGTGAACGTGCTCGGCACAGTGCGGATCACCAAGGCGCTCTTGCCGAAGCTGGTCGAATCGGGGAACGGGCAGATCGTGGTGATCGGCTCGATCGCGGCGCACCAGCCGTACCCGGGCGGGGGCGGCTACAACGCGGCGAAGCACGCGGAGGCGGCGGTGACGCGGGTGCTGCGACTGGAGCTGCTCGGGCAGCCGGTGCGGGTGTGCGAGATCGACCCGGGGATGGTCGAAACCGAGTTCAGCCTCGTGCGATTCGAAGGCGACCAGGAACGGGCCGATGCGGTCTACGCGGGCATGACGCCGCTGACCGCAGACGACATCGCCGACACGATCGCCTGGGTCGCCACCCGCCCCGCGCACGTGAACGTCGACCAGATCACGATCATGCCGAGGGACCAAACGGGCGCCCAACAAGTCCACCGCCGCTCGCAATAGCAAGCCCTCCACAACCAGTTGACCTGCAGCGACATCCAGACCGGCAAAGTTATCCACAGGCAGAAACTTTCTGTTGCCGCTCGGCTACCGCACATGTTGTAGTAGATAGCAAAAAAGCCATCTGGCTCCTGCGGGATGGCGGCGACACAAGGGGATTCGCGAACGTCGCCATACCGAGGCCGCGCGCGGGAAGCCACCCGCGCGCGGTCCCCGCAGGGGCCACACCCCTCCTCCTCCGCGGAGGAAGCGCGGGGCGGCCGGGCACACCAGCCCGACCGCCCCGCAATACCGCTGAAGTCACGCGCAAGCGCGCTACTCGACGAGTGTGAACTCCGGCGACACCCACTGCTCCCAGTGGGCCGGGTTCGTCTCGTCGCCAAGGGCTTTCAGCACCCGCACCTTCAGAGTCCACTTCCCCGGCGTCCAACGCGCCCGGCTGCTGCGCGACGAGGTCCTCGAAGTGGATGCCCCATCGCGTCATCCGGGCCCGGGGAGCGCTGCAGGTACTGCTCGCGCCCCCAGTCGACCACCGCGCCGGTTTCGACGTTCGTCGCGCTGATCTCCATAGCGGACACCTGGTGCCCCAGGTAGACCAGCGCCGCGAGATCCGGGCCCTCGGCGAGGCTGAAGGTCTCACCGTCCTCACTTCCCGGTATTCGAACTCGTGCGTCTCCGGGTCCTGCCCGACCATGACGGAGAGACGCGGGAACTCGGGGTGCTCCAGCACCGGGATCGCCAGGTAGTCGCCCTGGTAACCCGAATAGGCCGCGGTCAGCGACTCGCCGTTCCGGGGCGGGCGATGATCCGGCCGCCGAAGACGCTCCCCAGCGGCAGGTCCGCGCTCGGTTCCACGGTGACCTGCACCGTCGCCGACTGGCCCGGGTAGAGGTCGAGTGCCTTCGGTTCGAACGTCACCTTCGGTTCGGCCGCACTGAATCCCGGTCCCGCTCAGTCGCCGGTCGTGGCGATCGTGGACTGGTGGGTACAGCTCGTAGGTCCGGGTCGTGTCGTCGTGCGACGTCAGGGTCAAGTCGAACGTGCGCGCCTCGGTGCCGTCGCCCGTGTTGACGCCGGTCGGGTAGAGGCAGGCCTTGGCGTCGAGGGCGTCGATCACGTCGATGACGCCGGTCCCCTGCCGGTGTGCCGCTTCGATTTCGCCGAGCTCCGGGTTGTCGCCCCATGCGATCGGCTTGGCGGAGTTGGCGAGTCGCGTGCGCACCTCGCGCGGCTGCAGACCGCGGGTCGTCGCCGATGAGGAGCGCCGCGGCCCCGGCGACGTGCGGCGAGGACATCGAAGTGCCCGAGAGCGATTCGTACGAGCCGTCGGCGACGGGAACCGTGGACCAGATGCCGCCGCCGGGGGCGGTCACGTCCGGCTTGAACAACAGGTCCGGGGAGGGCCCGTAAGCGGTGAACGAGGAGGCGAAGCCGCCGCGCGGGGCAGGTCGACCAGCGCCGTGTCGCCGGGAACTCCAGGACCGGGCCTTGCCGATGGCCGCGAGGTCGCTGCAGGTCTTTGCCGTCGGTGTCGGTGAGAGCGACCACCGGGACGGGACCGTCCTCGATGCCGCCGCCGCCGAAGGGACCCGAGCGGTCGTTGTAGATGACGACGCTCGTCGCACCCTCGGCGACGGCCCGCTCGTACTTGTCCTTGAACGTGCAGGTACCGCGGATGATGAGCGCGGCCTTGCCGTTGACGTCCCCTTCAGAGGCGTCCTCGGCGCAGGCGCGGCCGAGCCACACCAGCGGGTCGGTGGCCGCGGCCGGTCTCGGGCTCGGGCGTGTCGTCGATGGTCCGGAAGCCGACATTGCGGTCGAGGGCGGGACGAACGCGGCGTCCATGCGCTCCTTCGGGTTGTCGGTGGAGGCCACGGCGATCACGTCCTCGCCGATGCCCGGCGCCGAGCCTGAGAAGACCCCGGACTCGCCGTCGTTGCCCATCGCCGCCACGACCGTGACGCCCTTCTCGGCGAGCTTGTCGGCGGCCTCGGCGGTCGGATAGCCCGGCCACTGGAACGACTCGCCGAGCGAGAGGTTCACGACGTCCATGCCGTCGTCGAGGGCGGTTTCCAACGCCTGCATGATGACTTCGGAGCTGGTGGAGCCTGAGCAGCCGAAGACCCTGTACGCGCCGAACTCGACGTCAGGGGCGACGCCCGTGACCTTCCCGTTCGCGCCGACGATCCCGGCGACGTGGGTGCCGTGGCCGCCGCAGTCTGCGGGATCGTCGTCGGGGACGGCCTTGGCGTGCTCGGGGTCGCTCGGAGTCGAAATCGTCGCCGACGAAGTCGGTGCCGTAGGCGACGCGGCAGTCGGAGCCGAAGCAGCCGCCGAGGTCGGGGTGGGTGTAGTCGATGCCGGTGTCGATGATGCCGACCTTGACGTCCTCGCCGGTGATCCCGCGCTCGTGCGCGTCCGCGGCGCGGGTGGTCTTGATCGCTTGGGCCAGTTCCGGTTGCGCCTCCTCGAGGCCGGTCCCGGATGCGAGCGGCGCCTGATCGGCGACGCGGGCGGGACCGGAGAAGACCGCATCGGGCCAGACCTGGTCGACGATGTCGAGCTGCTTCAGGTGGCTCACCGCGGCCGGGTCGGCTTCGACGGAGACACCGTTCCAGACGCGCTTGAAGTCGTGGCGGATCGTGAAGTCGAGTCCGGGGTCGCTCTCGGCGGCGGCTTCGAGCGCCGACGATCCTGCGCCGGTGGCGAGCTCGACCAGCCAGACATGGGTAAGGCCGTCTTCCGGTTTCGCATGGGCCGCAGGGGTTGACGAAGCCAGCAGCGGCAGCGCGACCGCCGCCGCGAAGAGCGCGGCCGGCCATGGGGCGGGGCCGCGGACGGTTGGTGCAGATCGCAGGCGTGAGAAAGCGCGGAAGCCCGGCATCAGGGGTCCCTCTCGGTTTGAGCCGGTCGGGAGCGCACCGAAGGCGCCCGGCCGCTCCCGACCGACAGATATGGCAGGACCTCGATCCTCGGGCATCGGGGCGCCTGAACCGCGGATTTGTTGCCTGAGCGGCTAGCGTGTCGGATGGTGCAGCAAGGCGAATGCCATCCCGAACCCCCACCCTCCCAGGGGACCGTAGCGCCCACAATGCCGCGCGGGTACGACAGAAAGCGCTGCCGGCGGCCGCGTAGTCACTCGAAGGAGTGAAGCAAGGCGAATGCGCGCGGATGAGGAGAAGGCGCGAAGCGGGCTCCGGCGGCTTGAGACGCAGGGGAGAGGGGAGGGAGTGGCGCGGTCAGGTGGCGGGGCAGTCGAACCGGCACGAGGAACCTCGCCGCGGCCGTCCCGGTCGCACCGCAACGCGGCCGCGCGATCCGGTGGTGGCACCGCCATGCCGCCGGCCGGACCCACCGCAGGTCACGCGACCAACAGGTGCGCTGCCGCCAGGCCGATGAGGCCCGCCGCCAGTCCTCCCGCGAGATTCGCCACCACGTTCGCCAGCGCGTGGTGCCAGCGGCCGTCCTCGATGAGGCGCAGCGTCTCGTACGACAGTGTCGAGTAGGTGGTGAGTGCGCCGCAGAAGCCGGTTGCGAGCAAGGCGGTCCAGCCCGGGTCGGCGAGTGCGACCGCGAGGAAGACGGCGAGGCCGGAGCCGGTCACGTTGACCGCCAAGGTGCCCCAGGGGAGGTGTCGGCCGGCGTAGTGGGCGACGACGAGGTCGGTGAGGAATCGGGCGGGTGCGCCGAGGGCGGCGCCGGCGGCGATGAGGAGGAGTGTCATCGGGGTGTGTGTGCTCGGCGTTCGCGGATGAGGAGGCGGCGGGTGGCGTACATGCCGGTGGCGGCGGCGAGCAGCGCCGCGGCCATGGTCGCGAAGGCGTAGACGACGGCGAGGAGTGTGGCGCCGGCGTTCGACGGCGCGGCCGATGTCGACGATGTAGGTGGAGAAGGTGGTGAATCCGCCGAGGACGCCGACGCCGAGGAAGGGCCGTATGAGGCGGGTGCCGGGTGCGACTTCGGTGACGACGACCATGAGTGCGCCGATGAGGAGGCCGCCGATGGTGTTGGCGAGGAACGTCGCGAGGTCGAAGGTTCCCGGTGCGGCCGGGAACGCGATGAGGAGGCCGTATCGGGCGAGGGCGCCGATGGCGCCGCCGAGGGCTACGGCGGCGAGGGCGGAGGCGGGTATTGCTCGGAGGGTGCGGCGCAGCGGGGGACGGCGGGTGTTCGCCGGTCGCAGGTGTCGGCGCGGGTGCGAGTTGGTGACGCGTGGGCTGCGTCGTGGGTGTGCGTTCGCTGGTCGCGGTCGGCGGCGCGGCGCGGGGGAACCGGGCATGCCACGAATGTAGTCGAAGGCGCGGTGCTGCCGGTATTCCCGCGCGCGTGCGCGTATGCGATCACTCACTGGCTCTTGCGCCGGATATGTGAGATCCGTTAGCGTTGGCAGGCGATGAGCTACACCGTCACGAACCAGCACCTGACACGCAGGCGTCACCTCGACTTCTGCCGCGTGTCCACCGTGCTCTGTCGTTAGCTCGATCGCCCTTCCCCGGCGGGCTCGCCGACGTATCCCCCGTTTCTGCGCTGGTCTCGAGTCCATTCCCCCAGCGAATCCCACTGTTGCAGCCGGGCGCCACCGCGCCTGAGGTCTCGCTGCACGCCCGATTTATCCCAGAGGATCACCATGTCCGCTTCTGTTTCCAGCACGGCCGATGAGGCCGACGAGACGACGGCGAAACGCCGGCGTTTCAAGATTCCGTTCGCCTGGCAGCTGTTGGTCGGGCTCGTGCTCGGCCTGGCGCTGGGCTATGTCGCCCGCGAGTGGTCGGTCGCGTGGCTCGGCACGACGCTCGAGACGGTCGGCACGCTGTTCGTGCAGCTGCTGTTCCTGATCGTCCCGTTCCTGGTGTTCACCGCGATCGTCGCCTCGATCGCCAACCTGCGCAATCTCGCGAACGCGGGCCGTCTGGTCGCGAAGACCCTCGGCTGGTTCGCGCTCACCTCGCTGATCGCCGTGGTCATCGGCCTCGCGATCGGTCTGTCGACGAATCCGGGCGAGGGCGTGTCGCTCTCGAGTTCGGCCGCGGCGCCGGAGACGACCGGTTCGTGGACGGACTTCCTGACCGGCATCGTCCCCACGAATGTGATTGACGCGTTCGTGAACGTGAACGTGCTGCAGATCGTGTTCGTCGCGATCGTGGTCGGTGCGGCGGCGGCGAAGCTCGGCGAGAAGGCCGAGCCGTTCCTGAAGTTCAACGAGTCGGCGCTGGCGCTGATCCAGAAGGCGCTGTGGTGGGTCATCCGTCTGGCGCCCATCGGTACGGCGGCGTTGATCGGCAATTCGGTGTACGCGTACGGGTGGGATCTGCTGGAGCCGCTCGCGGTGTTCAGCATCGACATCTATGCGGGTGCGCTCATCGTGATGCTGGTGGTCTATCCGGTGCTGCTGCGGTTGGTGGCGAAGGTGTCGCCGGTGCAGTTCTTCCGGAAGGCGTGGCCGGCGATCCAGTTCGCGTTCGTGTCGCGGTCGTCGGTGGGGACGTTGCCGTTGGCGCAGCGGATCGTGACGGAGCGGCTGGGTGTGGGGCGCGATTACGCGTCGTTCGCGTCGCCGTTCGGTGCGACGACGAAGATGGACGGTTGCGCCGCGATTTATCCGGCGATCGCCGCGATCTTCGTGGCGCAGGTGTACGGGGTGAGCCTGGGTGTCCAGGATTATGTGCTGATCGCGTTCGTGTCGGTGATCGGTTCGGCGGCGACGGCGGGCCTGACGGGTGCGACGGTGATGTTGACGTTGACGTTGTCGACGCTGGGTCTGCCGCTCGAAGGTGTGGGTCTGCTGCTGGCGATCGACCCGATCATGGACATGATCCGTACGGCCACGAACGTGACCGGGCAGATGGTGGTGCCGGTGATCGTGGCGAAGTCGGAGAAGATCCTCGACCGCGACGTGTACGACGCGGCGCCGGTGCCGTTGGACGTCGAGTCGGCGTTCGGGGGCTCGGAGGAGCCGGCCCGCAAGGGTGAGCCGGCACTCCAGCCCGCTTGACTTTCTTCTCTCTCCTGAAAGATCGGGGGGTCGGCCCGGGAACGGGTCGGCCCCTCGTTTCCGTTCGCGGGCAGGGCGGGTCGAGGTGTCAGCGGCCTGCTTCGATGTAGCGTTCAAGGCCGTCGAGGACTCGCTGGAGGCCGAATTCGAAGTAGTCCTCGAGGAGTTTGTCGGACTCGAAGTCGCCGGTCGCGACGCGTGCGAGGTGCGGGAACCGCTGGCGGATGGCGGGGTCGGCTGAGGAAGCGGAAGAATTCGGTGTCCGAGCCCGCGCCGCCCATTTCGGGCCGGACCGCGCCGAGTGCGAAGCAGTCGACGGTGAGGACCGTGACCAGTCCGATGTCGACCGGTATGTCCGACTGCGGCGAGTCGTGCGAGCATCTCGTCGACCCAGGCGGCTTCGTTGGGGCCCATGGCGCGGTTGGAGGTGGCGACGGTCAGGGCCCACGGGTGGGCCGTGAACATGTCTTTCACGCCGCGCCCCCAGCCGAGGAGGATGTCGCGCCAGCCGTCGGCTTCGGGCAGCGGCAGGGGTCCGGCCATGAGCGAGTCGTACATGAGGATGACCAGTTCGTCCTTGCCGGGGACGTGTCGGTAGAGGGACATGACGCCGCTGCCGAGCCGTTCGGCGAGGTGCTTCATCGAGACTTTCTGCAGCCCTTCGGCATCGGCGATGGCGACGGCTTCGGCGACGATCAGTTCCCGGCTGAGTCCGGCGGGGCGTCCGCGTCCGGCGCGGGTCCCCTCGCCCCAGAGCAGCTCGTAGTCGGCGTGTCCCACTGGCGTGTCCCTTCCGCTCGTTTCCCGTTCCGCAGCCTACGTCCCGGCTCGGTGCGAGCGGCACGCATCAATCGTGCGTATGATGTACGCTAATTAGCGTATCGCATACGCATCGATCGGACCCTGTGATCGGAGAACCCCATGGCCGAGCCGACCGTCCTCACCCAGTCCCGAGCCCGAGTCCCCACCCGCCCAGGCGAAACCGAAGTGGTACCGCCGCCCCTGGATCGTCCCGCTGTTCGTGATCGTGGGCCTGTTCGTGGCCGCGCGGCTGCCCTCCTACCTCACCTTCGACACCGGCGACTCGCTGGTCGAGCTCCAGACGCGCCTTCCCCGAGACCCACTACCTGATGCTCACCGGGCACATCCTGTTCGGCTCGATCGCGATCATCACCTGCTCGATGCAGGTCTGGCCGTGGCTGCGGCAGCACCACCCGAAGGTGCACCGGATCTCCGGCCGCGTCTACGTCTTCGCCGGCGTCCTTCCCTCCGGCCTGTTCGCCATGATCGTCGCCGTCATGTCGGCGATCGGCCCGGCCGGCAAGATCGGGAACCTCCTCGGAGCGTCCCTGTGGATCGGCTTCACCATCACCGGGCTCGTCGCGGCCCGACGCCGCCGCTACCAAGAGCACCGCCGCTGGATGATCCGCAGCTTCGCCCTGTGCGTCTCCATTGTGGTCAACCGGGTGTGGCTCGTGCTCCTCATGCTGGGGCTCATGCCGTTCCTGGACGGCTACTACGGCGGCGACATGGACCCGCTCATCGAGGACGCGGCCATCGCCTCGATCTGGACGAGCTGGATCGTCAACCTGATGATCGCCCAGTGGTGGCTCGACCGCAAACCCAAGCGCCGGGCCCGCACGCCCGCGACCGCCTGACCACACTGGAAACCCGGCAGGGCGGGGCGCCGAGACGCCCCGCCCTGCCACCAAAGTCGGAGACGGCGCCGCGGGCCTGCCACCTTCGGCGCGGCCCGAAATGCGCCTTCGGTAGCCCCGCTCGCGCGGCGAAAGTCCATGCCGCAGAAGGATGCTTTCGGTCCCGCCGCGCGCGAACCTGAAAGCATGCACACCGCCCTCGAATCACCCGCCGCCGAAGCCGCCGCCGGCGTCGAAACGACTGCCGCTCCTCGACGTGCTGCGCGGCGTCGCCATCCTCGGCACGCTCGGCACCAACATCTGGATCTTCGCTTCCACGCACGGCGAGGCCGAACCGCTGGTCGGCTCCGCCTCCAGCGACGCCAGCGTCCTCGGCGGCGTCTTCGAACTGTTCGCCAACGGCAAGTTCCTGTCGATGCTGACCGTCCTGTTCGGCGTCGGCCTCGCCATCCAGTTCCGGTCCGCTGCTCGGCGAGGCTTGCGAGCCGACGATGAAGCACAGCAGCAGGGCCGCCGCTGGCCCGGCCGCTACCACTGGCGGGCGCTGTTCCTCTTCGCTGAAGGCACGATCCACTTCATCCTCGTGTTCGCGTGGGACGTGCTCATGGGCTACGCGGTCACCGCGATTGTCGTGGCATGGCTGCTCAACCGGTCCCGGCGGGCCCAGAAGGCGGTCATGTGGACCGCGCTCGGCCTGCACCTCACGCTGATCGGCCTGATCACGGCCGCCATGTTCGCCGGCCCCGGCAGCGACCCGCAGCCCGATCCCGAGATCCAGGCGCTCTACGCCTCCGGCTCCTGGATCGACCAGGTCCAGTTCCGCCTCGACAACTTCCTCATGTTCCGCATCGAACCGATCGTCACATTCCCGCTGCTGGTGTTCCTGTTCCTGCTGGGCGTCACGCTCTTCCGCGCCGGCGCCTTCGGCGGCGACGAGGCCGGGCAACGGATCCGCCGCAGGCTCCTCGTGTGGGGCCTGGGGATCGGCCTGCCGCTCAACCTCGCGGTCATGGCCGGACCCGACGAGCTGTTCTTCATCGAACGCTACGCCGCCGCGCCGATCGTGATGCTCGGCTACATCGGACTCATCGGGCTCATCGTCGAGAAAGCCCGCCGCGGAACGGTCATGGCCGCGTTCGAAAGCCTCGGCCGCACCGCCCTCTCCGGCTACATCCTGCAGAACCTGCTCGCCTCGGCGATCCTCTACGGCTGGGGCCTCGGCCTCGGCGCACGTGTCGCTGATGAGTCCGGCGGGACGAACCCCTGGTTCGTGGTCGGCCTGTGGCTCGCCATCAGCACGGTCCTGCTCATCGGCTCCAGG
Organism: uncultured Actinomycetota bacterium; assembly: GCA_963740955.1. Lineage (GTDB taxonomy): Bacteria > Actinomycetota > Actinomycetes > Mycobacteriales > Micromonosporaceae > Glycomyces. The sequence goes on along the minus strand of CAVUGC010000015.1, from coordinate 183,492 downwards.
CTGTGGCTGCGGCGCTTCTCGACCGGCCCGGCCGAGATGCTCCAGAAGACCCTCCTGCGCTAGTACACGCAAGATAAAAGGTGCGGGCCGGAAGATTCCGGCCCGCACCTCCCCCCTCTGTGTGCCCCGATCCCTAGACCGAGACACGGTCGCGAGCAGCGCGACGTTTGATGAGTGACACCAAGGGCCACAAGGCGATCACCGCGATGACCGCGTAGATCGTCCACGACACCGGGCCGCCGATGAGACCGGTCATGTCCCCGCCCGAAAGCTGCAGCGACATGCGCGCCTGACGCTCGGCCATCGGGCCGAGGATGACGCCGACGATCATCGGCAGCATCGGAATCCCGAAGCGGCGCATCGCCAGACCGATCAACCCGAGCGCCAGCAGCACGAACAGCTCGAACGGCTGCCCGCTCGTCGCATAAGCGCCCATCGAAGCGAAGAACAGGATCCCCGCGAACAGGTACGGCTTCGGGATCCGCAGCAGCTTCACCCACACCGGGATCAGCGGCATGTTCAGCACCAGCAGCATCGCGTTGCCCACGAACAGCCCCGCGATGAGCGTCCACACCAGCGCCGACTCCTTCTCGAACAGGAGCGGACCCGGCTGGATCCCGTACGTCTGGAACGCCGCCAGCATCACCGCGGCCGTCGCGTTGCACGGCAGCCCGAGCGCCAGCATCGGCACCAGCGTGCCCGCCGCAGACGCGTTGTTCGCCGCCTCCGGCCCCGCGACGCCCTCGATCGCGCCCTTCCCGAACTCCTCCTTGTGCTTCGAGAGCCGCCGCTCCGTCACATACGACAGGAACGTCGGCACCTCCGCGCCGCCCGCCGGCACCGCCCCGAACGGGAAGCCCAGCGCCGAACCGCGCAGCCACGGCCCCCACGAGCGCCGCCAGTCCTGGCGGCCCATCCACACCCGGCCGACCGGGACGATCTCGTCGGTGCCGTTGCGGCGGCGGGCCGCCGTCCACAGCGCCTCGCCCACCGCGAACGCGCCCACAGCGACGACCACGATGTCGATCCCCGAAGCCAACTCCGGGAAGCCGTACGTCAACCGCTGCTGCCCCGTCACCGCGTCGATCCCGATCGTGCCGATCACCAGACCCACCAAGAGCGATGCGAAACCGCGGATCCGCGAAGACCCCAGCACCGAAGCCGTCGCGATCAACGCCAGCGCCATGATCGCCAGATAGTCGGGCGCGCCCAGACCGATCGCGAACTCGACCGTGATCGGCGTGACGAACACCAGCGCGATCGTCGCGATGGTCCCGGCCACGAACGAGCCGATCGCCGCGGTCGCGAGCGCCTGCCCGCCGCGCCCGTTCTTGGCCATCTTGAAGCCTTCGAGGACGGTGACCACCGAGGACGACTGCCCCGGCGTGTTCAGCAGGATCGCCGTCGTCGACCCGCCGTACATGCCGCCGTAGAAGATCCCGCCGAACATGATGAACGCCTGGGTCGGCTCCATCCCGTACGTGATCGGCAGCAGCAGGGCGATGGCCATCGCGGTGCCCAGGCCCGGCAGCATGCCCACGGCCGTGCCGATGGTGACGCCGATGAGCGCGATGAGCAGGTTGCCGGGGGTCAGGATCGCGGCGAAGCCGTCGAGCAGGGAGTTCATGTTCTCCATGGCAGCGCCTTCCTAGAGGATTCCCTGGAGAACACCGGCGGGCAGGCCGAGGCCCAGCCCGATGGCGAATCCGTAGAACGTGCCGAGCGCGAGCACGATCGCCGCCGCGAGCGTGACGAAGTAGCGGCGGCTGCCCAGGACGATCGCGCTGCCCCAGAACAGGATCGACCCGGAGATCACCCAGCCGAGCCAGTCGATGAGGAGCGCGTTGGCGACGAAGACCGCGCACAGGGCGCCGATGGTCTTCCAGTCGAAGTCGTCGCCGGCGTTCGCGCCCTCGTCCTCGCCGTGGCCGCCGCGGACGACGTCGAGCGCGTAGAACGCGGCGACGACGAACAGGAGGATCGCCGAGGAGGATCGGCACCGGTTTCGGGCCGATCGGGTCGTTGGAGGCGCTGAACGCGCCGAGCCGCGAGGCGTCCACGATCACGAGGACGCCGAGGATCGCCAGGAATCCGCAGACCCACAGTTGCGCGAGGTCGCGTTTCGCCGGTCCCTCGAAGGCCGCTTCGCCCGCGTCCCCCGCCTCGTCGGTCGGGGGCGCGGCGGTCTCCGCGTCTTCCGCGGCAGTGCCTTCGGCGGCCTTGTCGTCTGCGACTGTGCCGTCCGCAACCGTGCCGTCTGCAACCGTGCCGTTCTCCGCGGAGGTCATGCCAGGCCCAGCTCTTGGAGGGTGGTCGCGACGGTCTGGTCCTGCTCGGTCAGGAACGCGCCGAAGTCGTCGCCGGTGATGAACGCGTCGGTCCAGCCCTGCTTCTCCAGCTCCTCCTGCCAAGCCGTGGAGTCGTGCATCGCGGTCAGCGCGTCGATCCACTTGTCGCGGTCGGCGGCCTCGATCTCCGGCGGCGCGACCCAGCCGCGCCAGTTCGTGAACTCCAGGTCGATCCCGGACTCCCCGAACGTGGGGGCGTCGGGGACCACGTCGACGCGCTCGGCGCCCGACACGGCGAGAACCCGCAGCTGGCCCGCCTCGATCTGGTCGATGAACTCGCCCACACCGCTCGCGCCGAACGCGATCTTCTCGCCCAGCAGCGCCGGCAGGAGCTCCCCGCCGCCGTCGTACGAGACGTAGTTGACCTGCGTCGGGTCGATCCCGACCGCCTTCGCGAGCTGCATCGGCAGCAGATGGTCGGGGCCGCCGGGGGAGGACCCGCCGCCCACGGTCACCCCGTTCAAGTCGGCCGCCCAGGCCGCGACCAGGTCGTCGATGGTCTGGAACGGGGAAGCGGTGGGCACGACGATCGTCCCCGACTCCTCCACCAGCTTCGCCAGCGGCGTGGTCGCCGTCAGCTTCGCCTCGGAGTTCTGCGTGTACGAGGCGCCCACGACGCCCAGGCCCATCTGCATGGCCAGGTCGCCGTTGCCCGACTCGCTCACCGTCCGCTGCAGCCCGACGGTGCCGCCGGCGCCTTCGAGGTTGAACACCTCGAGCGCCTTCGCGAGGCCCTCGTCCTCCATGATGCGGGCGATGGAGCGGGCGGTCGTGTCGTAACCGCCGCCGGGACTGTTGGGGACCATGATCTGGAGGCCGGTGAGGGGACCGCCGTCGGCGGAACCCCCTTCGGCGGTCAAACCGCAGGCGGAAGCCGCCGAAGCCACCGGGATGGCCGCCGCAGCGCCGAGGAGTGCCCTCCGGGAAAATTTCATCGTCGTTGCTCTTTCATTTCGAGGGTGTCGTGAGAGACGATGGTCACCCTGGCGCGGCCCCGACGTCAGCCTTGTGTCCGTAACGATCATTGAGTTCATTGTGTTCAGGCCCACGTTCCGCCCCACGCTCGCCGGTCAGCTCCTCGTCTTCCAGCTGACGGTGATCCTCCTCGTGCTCGCCGCCGTCGCCGGCCTCTCGCTCGCCCAGTCCACGGCCGTCTTCAACGCCGAGCAGGGCCGCCGCGTCACCCAGCTCGCCGAAAGCCTCGCCGCCTCCGACCTGGTCCGCCAGCGCCTCCCCGAGCCGGCCCCCGCGCAGACCCTCGCCCCGCAGATCCAGGCCGACCTGGCGCGCTGGCAGGTGTCGTCGGTGACCGTCGCCGATGCGGACGGGAAGGTCGTGGCTTCGACGAATCCGCTGCTCATCGGTACGGCGCTGCCGCTCGACGGGGGTGTGCTGGAGGGTCGCGGGTGGCGGGGCGAGGTCGAGTTGGGGGAGCGGACCGAGCTGGTCGGCGCAGGCGCCGGTGATCGGTGTCGAAGGCGAGGATGGCGGGGGGTGCAGTTGGGGGTGGCCGTGGTGGGTCAGGAGGTGCCGTCGCCGGTCGAGCGCCTGGCCGGGGCCACGCCGAATCTGCTGCTGTATCTGGGTGTCGCGAGCGCGCTCGGGGTCGCCGGGTCGTGGATGCTGGCGCGGCGGATCAAGCGGCAGACGTTCGGCATGGAGCCGCAGGGAGATCGCGGGGCTGGCCGAGCATCGGGAGGCGATGCTGTACGGGATCGCCGAGGGGGTCGTGGCGCTCGATCCGCAGGAACGGGTGACGTTGGTGAACGAGACGGGGCGCCGGCTCCTCGACCTGCCCGATCATCCGGTGGGGCGCACGCTCGCCGAGCTTGACTTGTCGGCGCGGTTGCGTGATGTCCTGACGGGGGAGGCCGCGGGTTCCGACCAGGTGGTCCTTCAGGGGAATCGGGTGCTGGTGGTCAATCGGATGCCGGTGGAGAAGGACGGCCGCAGTCTCGGTTCGGTCGCCACCCTCCGCGACCGCACCGAACTCGCGCAGTTGGAGCGGGACTTGGGGTCGTTCCGGTCGACCGCTGAAGCGCTCCGCGCGCAGGCGCACGAGTTCGACAACAAGCTGCACACGATCTCGGGGCTCATCCAGATCGGGGAGCACGACGAGGTCGTCTCCTATATCGATGCGCTCAACCGGCACCGGCAGTCCCTCGACCTGTCGATCGCCGAGCCGATCCGCGACAAGGCGATCGCGGCGCTGCTCATGGCGAAGTCCGCGCAGGCCTCGGAGCGGCAGGTGCGCCTCGACATGGTCGACGGGAGCGCCCTCGAACCGCTCGCCCCGGAGGATTCGGCCGATGTCGGGACCGTCTTGGGCAACCTGGTCGACAACGCGGTCGACGCCGCCGCGGGCCTCGCCTACGGTGCGCCGCTGCCGCGCCGCAGCGGCTCCGAGGCGTGGGTCGCGGTCGAGATCGCCCAGTTCGAAGGGGCCGTGCACATCACGGTGACCGATTCCGGTCCGGGCGTGCCGGCGGAGACGGCGAGCGAGGTGTTCGCGCACGGGTACACGACGAAGGCCGCCGCGGGCGAACACGGCATCGGACTTGCACTCACGAAGCTCGTGTGCGAGCATCACGGCGGCTCGGTGGCCTTGGAGAACACGTCCGAGGGCGCCCGTTTCACCGCCGTCCTGCCGCTGGCCGAGTCGCCCGCCGTCCGCTCCGAATCCCCATCGCACGGTTAAGGAACCGACATGATCGATGTGCTGGTCGTCGACGACGACTTCCGGCTGGTCAACATCCACCGGGGGTTCGTCGAGCGCACCCCCGGGTTCCGGGCGGTCGCGTGCGCCCGCACCGGTGAGGAGACGATGGCGGCGCTGGTCGAGTACCGGCCCGACCTGGTGCTGCTCGACCTGTACCTGCCGGACGTGTTCGGGCTGGACCTGCTGCGGCGCATGCGGGCCGAGGGGCACGAGTGCGATGTCATGGTGATCTCGGCGGCCCGCGAGGCCGAGGCGGTGCGCGCGGCCGTGCGCCTCGGCGTGGTGTCGTACCTGCTGAAGCCGTTCAGTTTCGACGACTTCGGGGAGCGGCTGGAGCAGTACGCGAACCGGCGGGCGGGTCTGGCGGCCGCGGCGGTGCGGGACCAGGCCGATGTCGACCGGGCGTTCGACCGGCCCACTACGGGGGCGATCGCGATGCTGCCCAAGGGGTTCAGCAATGAGACGGCGAAGCTGGTGGAGTCGGCGCTGCGGGAGGCCGAGGGGTCGCTGTCGGCGGCGGAGTGCGCGGAGCGGATCGGGATCTCGCGGGTGAGCGCCCGCCGCTACCTGGAGCAGTTGGCCGAGACCGGCCGGGCGGAGGTGGCGTTGAAGTACGCGGGGCGGGGCCGCCCGGAGCGCCGCTACCGCTGGCGCCGGCCGGACGGCCCGCAGGCTTAGCTCATGGTGGTGACGCCGTCGCCGGCCGGGTTCACCACCCACCAGACGTCGTTCACGCCCTGGCCTTCGGTGTCGCCCGGCTCGGTGTCCTCCGCGTAGTAGTACAGCGGGTGGTCGTTGTAGGTGACCTGCGTGGTCCCGTCGGTGCGTTCGGTCGTGCCGATGAGCGTCGCGTCCATGCCGGTGCCGGCGGTGACGTCCGCGGTGTCGGTCAGGAGCGGCGGCCAGGCGGTGGCGCACTGGTCGTAGCAGGTCGACTCGGTGGTCGTGTCCGGGGTGTACAGGTAGAGGACCATGCCGGCGTTGTCCACGAGAATGTCGCCGAGGTCGTCGTCCGAGGCGATCGCGAGGGAGGCCGCGCCTTCTGCGGTGGCCTCTTCGCTCGGCGACGCTGAGCCCGACTCCTCGGAAGTGGTGCTGCCGCCGTAGGGCCCGGTGTCGTCGCCTGAGTCGGCGTCCCCGCACGCGCCGGCGCCGAGCATGACGAGCGCGACTGCCGCGAGGGCGCACGCACGCTGGTGTTTCACAGATCTGGTCATGGTTGGAGCCTAGGCAGCGAACGTCCCGGGCCGAGGGATTTCGACGCACCCGCCTAGGCCGTGGCGAAGGCCTTTTCGACGTCGGTGAGGTTCGCGCTCCACCAGTGGAGCAGTCGCTCGCCGGAAAAGAAGAGGGCATCGCTGGAGCGGTCGCCGCCGTCGTAGATGAATTCGAGCTGCCACACGCTGGAGGCCAGCCGCCACCAGCGCCGCCGCGCGGCGTCGGTGAGCGCGGCGGCCCCGATCGCGGACTCGGTGCGGTATCCGGCGACGAGGGCGGCGACATTGCCGAGGTCGACGCTGCCGTCGGGGTGCACGAACTGGTACATGGCGGCGCGCACGATCTCCTCGCCGTAGGGGTTGACGCGGACGCGGTCCCAGTCGAGGACGGCGGCGATCCGGTCGTCGGCCGCAGAGCAGGTTCCAGTTCTGGCAGTCGCCGTGAATCCACCCGAAAGGCGCGAGCGGCGGCGTGTCGGCGGGACGCAGATGCTGGTGGGCCGCAAGCAGGTCCAGGCGGTCGCGGAGGGCGGCGGCGACGTCGGTGTCGAACGCACTGGGGTGCTCGAGGCGGGCGATGCGTTCGCGGTAGTGGCCGATCCGCTCGCGGGCGTCCTCGGATGTCGTCGGCTGCTTGTCCGGCGGTTCGGGCGCGGCGAGCCCGGTCGCGGGGTCGGCGAGGGTGCGGTGGATGCGGCCGATGACCGCGCCCATGTGGAAGGCGTGGTCGGCGTCCATGTCGATCCCGCGCGGGTGCGTGCCGTCGATCCACGGGGTGAGGTAGTAGGCGTGCCCGCCCAGTTCGGCCACGACCTCGCCTGAGGTCGCGGGGACGGCCTCGACGACGGGCACCCCGGCGGCGGCGACCTTGTGCGTCAAGGCAAGGCTCCGCCGAGCGTCTTCGGGGGTGGCGTTCCCCAGTTCCTTCAGCGCGAAGACGCCGCGCTCGGTCTCGATGCGCCAGTTGCGGTTCAGCACACCCAGCGGCAGGTACCGGCTGCGTTCGATGGCCCCGAGGTCGTAAGCGCGCGAGATCGATGCGAACCCGGCCAGCGGCTGGGGAGCGGAGGAGGACACCGCGGAAGCCTACCGACCCGCCGAACCACGGGCACCGCCATTTCCGAGCCGTCCGAACCCGCCGACATCGCCGGGATCTCGCCCTTCACCGCGCCCGACACCATACTGGGACGATGGACACCGACCCCGACGAGGACGCATACCTGGCCCGGTTGGCCGACGAATCCGCAGCGCGCCAAGGCAATCGCCCCTGCAAGCCGCTGTCGCAGGTCCTCGACGAGTACGCCGCGCGCTTCGGCGAGGACCTGCGACAGGATCCGGAGTGGCCGGGCGCCTGACGGATCTGCTGTGAGCGGATCCGCCCATGGCAGATTCGGTTGCGGGGCATGGGGTTCTGCTCGCATGGTGGAAGCATGAGTGACAACGGCAATCCTCCGCTGTTCGACGACCGGGCCAGGCGCGAACTGCTGCAGCAGCGCGTCCTCGTTCTCGACGGCGCGCTGGACGATGACAACGGGACACTGCTCGCCACGCAGATGCTGTCCCTCGCAGGCGAGAGCGCCACGGCCGATATCGCGCTGTGGATCCATTCCCCGGGCGGCTCGGTCCCCTCGATGCTCGCGATCCGCGACGTCATGCGGCTCATCCCCTGTGATGTGTCCACATTGGCTCTCGGTTTGGCGTGCTCCGCGGGACAGTTCCTGCTCTCCTCGGGCACCCGCGGGAAGCGCCGCGCCCTGCCGCACGCCCGGGTCCTGATGCACCAGGGCTCGGCCGGGATCGCCGGCGCCGCGGTCGACATCGAGCTGCAGGCCAACGACCTGCGCCACACCCGCGACACCGTGCTCGGCCTCATCGCCGAGGACACGGGCCAGCCCCTGGAGCGCGTCTTCGAGGACTCCCTCCACGACCGCTGGTACACCGCGGCCGAAGCGCTCGACTACGGGTTCATCGACGCGATCGTGTCCTCGTTCGACGAGATCGCCCCGAACACGCGCCGCAGCATCGGCCTCACCCGCGAAGGAGCCTCGCAATGAGCAGCTACACCATCCCCAGCGTCATCACCCAGAGCGCCCGCGGCGAACGCATCATGGACGTCTACTCGCACCTGCTCAGCGAGCGGATCATCTACCTGGGCACCGGCATCGACGCCGGGGTCGCGAACGCGCTCGTGGCGCAGCTCCTGCACCTGGACGCCGACAACTCCGAGCGCACCATCAACCTCTACATCAACTGCGAGGGCGGCGACCCGAGCGCGATGCTCGCCATCTACGACACCATGCGCTACATCAAGTCGAAGGTGGCGACCACGTGCGTCGGTCAGGCCGTCGCCGTGGGCGCGGTGCTGCTCTCGGCCGGGGCCGAGGGGATGCGCGCGGCGCTGCCGCACGCGCGCGTCGTCCTCCACCAGCCGGCGGCGCAGGGCCGCGGGACGATCCCGGACCTCATCCTCGCCGCCGACGAGATCGTCCGCGTCCGCGCCGACATCGAGGCGATCCTCTCCCGGCACACCGGACAGACCAAAGAGTCCCTGCGCGCCGACACCGACCGGGACCGCGTCTTCACCGCGGAGGCGGCCAAGGACTACGGCCTCATCGACAGCGTCATGGAGGAGCTGAGCTAGGAGGCTAGGCCGCCAGTGCGTAGGCCGAGCGGTGTCCGGACGCGACGGAGGCGGTGAACTGGAGCGACTGCAGGCGTTCGGCGACGGCCACGGTCAGGTCGGTCAACGTGAGTTCGAGGGCCCCGGCGACCGCGGCGATCATCTCGCTGGAGGGGTCCTTCATGCCGCGTTCGATCTCGGAGAGGTATTGCGGGGAGATGCCCGCGCGGCTCGCGGTGTCGGTGAGCTTCTCGCCGCGGTCGTGGCGCATGTCGCGGAGGCATTCGCCGAGGGCGTCGCGCCACAGCGGCTCGCCTTCGGCGGGCTCGCGGCCCGGAGTGGGTGCGGGCGCTGGGTTCGGGGGAGCAGTCTCGGCCATGTCTCATCGTAAGGCGGCCGGGGCGCCCGGGTCAGCACGTTTCGCCCTGAGCAGAACGGCACGGCACTGCGCTTCTGCCCTTAGTGTTCTCTCATGGGCACTGCCGTCCGATGACACCATCGTCGCCGACCCGAAGGAGGGCGCCATGAACTCGGCACTCGATCTGACGCTGGAGCGGGTCATCCGCGCGCCGCGGGCCGCGGTGTGGCGCGCGTGGACGGACGCGTCGCGCCTCGAGCGGTGGTGGCTCCCGGCGCCGGCCAGGTGCCGCGTCGACCGGTTGGAGGCCCGGCCGGGCGGCGCGCTGGTGACGCGGATGAGCGAGGACGGGACGGTGTACGTGCTGCACATGGACGCGTGCTTCGTCGTGGTCGAGGAGCTGGAGCGGATCGTGTTCACGAACGCGGTCAACAGTGATTGGCGCCCAGTGCGTCCGGAGCCGGTCGCGATGACCGCGGAGGTCACGTTGCGCGATCACCCGGAGGGCACGGACTACCGCGTCGTCGTCCGCCACGGCGATCCGGCCGACCGCGACATGCACGAGCGCCTAGGTTTCGCCGAAGGCTGGGGCACGGTGACCGCGCAGCTCGCGGGCGTCGCCGAAGCCGAGTCCGCACGGTAGACGGCAGGAGAGGGGCCGTCCGTTTGGACGGCCCCTCTCGTGTGTGCTGTGGAGCCAAGGGGAATCGAACCCCTAACCTCCTGCTTGCAAAGCAGGTGCTCTGCCAATTGAGCTATAGCCCCTCGGTCAGTCGCTCGGACTGAACCCTACGAGTATCCCCGCCGCGCCTATCGCAACAGCGAGGATACCCGGAACACAGTGAACTGGCTAACGCGTTTCGCTAGCGCACGTCTTCCGCGGAGGTGGTGGCCTCGTGCCACAGGGTGCGGTCGTCGTTGATCGCCTTGACCTTTTTGGCGACCACGAACGCGACCGTGGCCACCCCGGCGACGATCAAGATCTTCTTCCACATGGACCCAGGCCCCCATATCAGAGATTGCCGCGTACAGCAATGCCGTGTTCGGCATTGCACGATGCGCCTCAGCATAGCGAACTGCGACGCGCCCGGCCGCCGGGCCGTGCCGCGGTCAGTACAGAATGCCGGGAGTCTCGGTCGCGGGGTCGAAGAAGGTCTTGGCGGCGGCGAGCGCCCGTGCGTCGCGTTCGACGTCGCCGGGCCGGGAGCCGTAGCCGTGGAGCACGCCCTGCCAGTCCATCTTCAGGTACCCGGCACTGAGGCGCAGTGTCCCGGCGAGCGGCGCGGCCACGCCGGGGTCCTCGTCGCCTTGGACGGTGACGCCCCACAGGCGCCGGCCGGCCATGCGCGCCTTGAAGTCGAGGCCGGGCACGCGCAGCCAGCCCGACCAGTAGTCGAGGTAGGTCTTCACGGTGGCGCTCACCGAATACCAGTACAGGGGCGAAGGGAACAGGGGGCGTCACCTGTTTCAAGGCGGGCGCACCGCCCGGCTATTCCGGCCTGGGAAGCCGGTCACGGGCATGAAAAAACCCGCCGGCTTGCGGCGGGTTGTGGTGGGCGTACCAAGACTCGAACTTGGGACCTTCGAGTTATCAGCTCGACGCTCTAACCACCTGAGCTATACGCCCTTGCATATCGCGACCACCGGATCGGCAGCGCTGAGAAAGATTACCCCATCCCTGGCCGATCCGCGAAACCGGCCCCCTGGGGGAAGGGACGGCCGTCACTGGCCCGCAAAGGCAACGGGTGCCCGCGGCCGAACGGCCGCGGACACCCGGTATCGCCAGTCGCCTAGTCGCGCTCGGCGAGCGTGAGCTCGACGCCGCCGACGAGGTCGGCGCACACGTTGTAGATGAACGAGCCCAGCGTCGCCAGGGCCGTGAACAGCACCATGTTCACCACGCCCAGCAGGGCCGCGGCCCCGATGACGCCCTTGGCGGTGATCCGCAGGTCGGCGGCGCCCGTCCCGGTGTCCGTGTTCGAACCCATGAGCATCTGCAGCATGTCGTTCACGGTGTCGAACACGCCCATCGCGTCGAGCGCGATGTACAGGACCGTGGTCGCCACGACCATGACGATGAACAGCACGATCGAGACGGCGAACGAGAACTTCATCACCGACCACGGGTCGATCCGCTTGAGCCGCAGGCGGGCCCGGCGCGGACCCCGCGCCGTCGCCTGGCTCACCGCGGCGCGCGCGGCGCGAACGGCGTCGGCGACGCGGGCCGAGGAGGCCACGCCCGCCGCCTGGTTCGCGGCGGTGTTCCCCGTCGAGACGGGCGGCACCGACTCCGGCGTCACCGGCGGCGGCGTCATGCCCGGCGGGCGACGCAGCGTCAACGTCTGGTCATGGGCGGGAGCGGCTGCCGACGGCGGTGCGGAGACCGGCGACGGCACGTCGTCCTCTGACTTCGGCTGCTCGGCCCGCTCGGACGTCTCGGAGAACTCCGGGACGTCGTCATCGCGCTCGGTCTCCGCAGCGGTGGCCTTCGCGTCGGTCATCTACTCGTCCTGCCCCTCATCGGGTTCCGGTTCCTCGGCGCTCTGGGTGATCGCGAGCAGCGAAACTTCATCAGGCAGGTCGATCAGCTTGACGCCCATGGTGTTGCGGTCCGAAGTCTGACGGACCGGCTGCACAGGAGTCCTGATGACCCCTCCCTCCGAGGTGATCGCGAACAGCTCGTCGTCCGGCGTCACCGACAGCGCCCCAACCAAGTCGCCGCGCCGTTCCGTGATCTTCGCGGTCAGGACGCCCTTGCCGCCGCGGCCCTGCTGCGGATACGCGTCGACCGGAGTCCGCTTCGCGTAGCCGCGGCTGGTGGCCACGAGGATGTCCATATTATCGCGCAGGACGATCATGGTGAGCAATTCGTCGTCGCCGACGAAGCGCATCCCGATCACACCGCTCGTCGCCCGGCCCATCGACCGCAGCGCCTCGTCGGTCGCCTGGAAGCGGATCGACTGCGCCTTGCGCGAGACCAGCAGCAGGTCGTCGGTCGGCTGGATGAGCGCCGCGCCCACCAGCTCGTCGCCGTCCCGCAGGTTGATGCCCACGATCCCGCCCGTGCGGGGCGAGTCGAAATCGGTGAGCCGCGACTTCTTCACCAGGCCGTTGCGGGTCGCCAGCACCAGGTACGGCACGACCTCGTAGTGGGCCAGCTGGATGACCTGCGCGATGTGCTCGTCAGGGCCGAACGCCAGGATGTTCGCCACGTGCTGCCCGCGGGCCGTGCGGCTCGCCTCCGGCAGCTCGTAGGCCTTCGCCCGGTACACGCGGCCCTTGTTCGTGAAGAACAGGATCCAGTCGTGCGTGGTGCACACGAAGAAGTGGCTGACGATGTCGTCCTGCTTCAGCTGCGCGCCCTGGACGCCCTTCCCGCCGCGCTTCTGCGAACGGAACGAGTCGGTCTTGGTGCGCTTGACATAGCCGCCGCGGGTGATCGTGACCACGATGTCCTCGCGGGCGATGAGGTCCTCCATGGAGACCTCGCCGGCGTCGGGCATGATCACCGTGCGCCGCTCGTCGCCCCAGCGGGCCACGACCGTGCCCAGCTCCTCGCGCACGATCAGGCGCTGACGCTCCGGCTTGGCCAGGATGTCGGCCAGGTCGGCGATCTTCGTCTCGATGTCGCCCAGCTCGTCGATGATCCGCTGGCTCTCCAACGCCGCGAGGCGCCGCAGCTGCATGTCGAGGATCGCCACGGCCTGGACCTCGTCGACGTCGAGCAGGCTCATCAGGCCCTGCTTCGACTCCTCGGCCGAAGGCGAGCGCCGGATGAGCGCGATCGTCTCGTCGAGCAGGTCGAGCGCCTTGGCCAGACCGCGCAGGATGTGGGCGCGTTCCTCGGCCTTGCGCATCCGGTACTGGGTGCGGCGCACGATCACGTCGATCTGGTGCGCCACGTAGTAGCGGACCATCTGCGCGATGTTCAGCGTGCGCGGCACGCCGTCGACCAGCGCGAGCATGTTCGCGCCGAACGTGTCCTGCAGCTGCGTGTGCTTGTACAGGTTGTTGAGCACGACCTTCGGGACCGCGTCGCGCTTGAGCACGACCACGATCCGCATGCCGGTGCGGCCCGAGGACTCGTCGCGGATGTCGGCGATGCCGCCGAGCTTGCCCTCCTTGACGAGGTCGGCGATCCGCTCGGCCAGGTTGTCGGGGTTGACCTGGTACGGCAGTTCGGTCACGACGAGGCAGGCGCGGCCCTTGGAGTCCTCTTCGACCTCGATGACGGCGCGCATCTTGATCGAGCCGCGGCCGGTCCGGTAGGCGTCCTCGATGGCGGCGCGGCCGAGGACCGTGGCGCCGGTGGGGAAGTCGGGTCCGGTGATGATCAAGAGGATGGCCTCGAGGGCTTCTTCCTCGGTGGCCTCGGGGTGGTCCAGGCACCAGTCGACGGCCGCGGCGACCTCGCGCAGGTTGTGCGGCGGGATCTTGGTGGCCATGCCGACGGCGATGCCTTCGGAGCCGTTGATGAGCAGGTTCGGGATCCGCGAGGGCAGGATCATCGGCTCGGTGGTCTTGCCGTCGTAGTTCGGCTCGAAGTCGACCGACTCCTCGTCGATGTCGCGCAGCATCTCCATCGCGAGCGGCTCGAGGCGCGACTCGGTGTAGCGGTGCGCGGCGGCGGGGTCGTTGCCGGGGGAGCCGAAGTTGCCCTGGCCGTCGATGAGCGGGTACCGCAGGCTCCACGGCTGGGCCATGCGCACGAGCGAGTCGTAGATCGCGGAGTCGCCGTGCGGGTGGAACTGGCCCATGACGTCGCCGATGACGCGCGAGCACTTCACGTACCCGCGGTCGGGCCGGTAGCCGCCGTCGTACATCGCGTACAGGATCTTGCGGTGGACGGGCTTGAGCCCGTCGCGCACGTCGGGCAGCGCGCGCCCGACGATGACGCTCATCGCGTAGTCGAGGTAGGAGCGCGACATCTCCACCTCGATGCCGACCGGTTCGATGCGGCCGTGACCCTCCGGGATCTCAAGCTGGTCTTGGTTGTTCTCAGGCACCAGTGCTTCCTTGCTTGTCGTCGGAACGTGGTCGGCGGGCCCTAGATGTCCAGGAAACGGACATCCTTGGCGTTCTCCTGGATGAAGCGGCGGCGGCTCTCCACGTCCTCACCCATCAGGACGCTGAAGAGCTCGTCGGCGGTTGCCGCATCGTCGAGCTGAACCTGGAGGAGGTTGCGCTGCGCGGGGTCCATGGTCGTCTCCCACAGCTCGGTGTAGTTCATCTCACCCAGACCCTTGTAACGCTGGATGCCCTCGGAGCGGCGCGGGTCGGCCTTGCCGGAGGCGACGCCCGCTTCGACGATGCGGTCGCGCTCGGCGTCGGAGTACGCGTAGTCGACCAGGTCGCCCTTCTTGTTCCACTTGATCTTGTACAGCGGCGGCTGGCTCATGTAGACGTGGCCGAGCTCGACCAGCGGGCGCATGAACCGGAACAGCAGCGTCAAGAGCAGCGTGTTGATGTGGTGGCCGTCGACGTCGGCGTCCGACATCAGGATGACCTTGTGGTAGCGGAGCTTCTCGGCCTCGAACTCCTCGTGGATCCCCGTGCCCAGGGCGGTGATCATGCCCTGGACCTCGTTGTTCTTGAGGATCTTGTCGAGACGGGCCTTCTCCACGTTGAGGATCTTGCCGCGGATGGGCATGATCGCCTGCGTGCGCGGGTTGCGGCCCTGCTTCGCGGAGCCGCCGGCCGAGTCGCCCTCGACCACGAAGATCTCGCACTCCTCGGGGTTCGTGGACTGGCAGTCGGCCAGCTTGCCGGGCATCGAGGAGGTCTCCAGCAGGCTCTTGCGGCGCGCGAGCTTGCGGGCCTGCTGCGCGGCCTTGCGGGCGTTCGCGGCGCTGGAGGCCTTCTGGACGATGATCCGGGCTTCCTTGGGGTGGCGGTCGAGCCAGTCGGGCAGCCACTCGTTGCAGACGCGCTGCACGAAGCCCTTGACCTCGGTGTTGCCGAGCTTGGTCTTCGTCTGGCCCTCGAACTGCGGTTCGCGGAGCTTGACGGAGATGATCGCGGCCAGGCCCTCGCGGATGTCGTCGCCGGAAAGGCGGTCCTTCTCGGACTTGATGATCTTCTTCTCGAGCCCGTACTTGTTGACCGCGTTGGTGAGCGCGGAGCGGAAACCCTCTTCGTGGGTGCCGCCCTCGTGGGTGTTGATGGTGTTCGCGAACGTGTAGACGGACTCGCCGTAGGACTCGTTCCACTGCATCGCGACTTCGATGGCCTGGTTGTCCTCCTCGGCGGAGAACGAGATGACGGTGGGGTGTACGGCGCTCTTGGAGGCGTTGAGGTGGCGCACGAAGTCGGCGATGCCCTCGTCGTACTTGAAGGTGACCTGCCGGACGTCGCCGTTCTCGTCGGTGTGGTCGGGCCGCTCGTCGCGGAGGGTGATGGCGAGGCCCTTGTTGAGGAAGGCCATCTCCTGGAGGCGCCGGTAGATGGTCTTGTAGTCGAACTCGAGGGTCTCGAAGATGGTGCCGTCGGGCCAGAAGCTGACGATGGTGCCGGTCAGGTCGGTGCTCTCGCCCTTCTCGAGCGGGCCGGGCTGGGCGTGCTTGTAGTCCTGGCGCCACACGAACCCGTCGCGGCAGATCTCGACCGAGAGCCGGGTGGAGAGGGCGTTGACGACGGAGACGCCGACGCCGTGGAGGCCACCGGAGACCGCGTAGCTGTCCGAGTCGAACTTGCCGCCCGCGTGGAGGACGGTGAGGGCCACCTCGACACCCGGCTTCTTCAGCTTCGGGTGGAGGTCGACGGGGAAACCGCGGCCGTCGTCCTTGACGCTCACGCCGCCGTCGTCGGTGAGGGTGACCAGGATGTCCGTGGCGTGACCCGCCATCGCTTCGTCGACGGAGTTGTCGACGACTTCCTGGATGAGGTGGTGCAGGCCGCGCTCGCCGGTCGAGCCGATGTACATGCCCGGGCGCTTCCGGACGGCCTCGAGGCCTTCGAGGACCTGCAGCGAACTGGCGCTGTACTCGTCCTGCTGCTTCGCCGCCACCGGCAACTCCTTCTGTCGTCGTACACGGTCAGTAGTGAGAAAACTAGTCCATGGCTGTGACACTTTCAGCCGTCTGGACGCGCTTGGGTCGGATGTCCGAACCGCGGTCGCGTCGCGAGGGGGTGCCCTGCCGTTCTCGGCCCCGCCATGGCGGCGGCCGGACGCTGGGAGCGCCGGCCGAACCGCATCGGTCAAGTCTACTGCGTCTCGACTTGCGTCACCGCTTCTGTGCGCCTCGTTGTCGTCACAGTCGCATCGGGAGCCGGGGACATGAACCCCCCTACGGACTTAGGGGTATTCGGCTTCAGAACGTGTCACGGGAGCCATTAAACCGTACTCGCCGCGGGCCGTAGGAACGTGTCGGCTGCTTCGGTCCGACGATCTTCAGGCGCTTGACGACGCTCGGGCCCAGTGCGGCGGCGAGCTTGGCGTGGATCTGGCGGGAGAAGAGCCGCAGCTGGGTGGCCCAGGCGGTGGACTCGGCGACGACCAGGAGCTCGCCGTGCTCGAGCTGCTCGGGCCGGCAGTGGCTCGCGATGTCGGTGCCGACGATGGCCTCCCAGCGGCCGAAGACCGAGGCGTCGGCCACCTTCCGCGTCCAGCCGTTCTTGCGCACGACTTGGGGGAGCAGGTTCCCGAGCGTCTCGGGGTCGCGCTTGTCGGGCCCGGGGCCGGACCACTCCTTGCGGAAGCGGGGGTCGTCGGACTTGCCGCGCCGCTTGGGGCGGGGCCGGTAGTTGTAGCCGCCGTTCGCGGCCGAGCCGTTAAAGGACACGCTTGATCTCCGCTTCCCACACGTCGTAGCGGGCGCCGGTGAGCCGCTCGGGGACGTCCCCGGCGACGGCGCAGGTGATGAGCGTCTGCGGGGCGGACTCGGCGTATTCGGCGAGGCGCTCGCGCCGCGTGGCGTCGAGTTCGGCGAACACGTCGTCGAGGATGAGGATCGGCGCGGTGCCGTCGGATCGCAGGAGTTCGAAGGCGCCCAGGCGCAGTGCCAGCGCCACCGACCAGGTCTCGCCGTGGGAGGCGTAGCCGCGCACCGGGAGCGAGCCGAGCGTGAGGTCGAGGTCGTCGCGGTGGGGGCCGACGAGGGTGGTCCCCCGCTCGACCTCCTTGGTGCGGGCCGCGGCGAGCGCGGCGCCCAGGCGGGCGGTGAGCACGTCCTGGTCGGCGGTGAGGTCGGCGCCGAGTTCGGACTCGTAGGCGAGGTGCACCTCGGACCGGCCGTCGGCGATCCGCGAGTGGGCCTTGGCGACGGGCTCGGTCAGGTCCTCCAGCAGGGCGAGGCGCCCGGCCAGGAGTTCGGCGCCGTGCCGGGCGAGGTGGGCGTCCCAGGCGTCGAGGGTGGCCATCTCGGCGCCGCCGGGACCGCGGCCGCCGGTCTTCTTCGCGAGGTAGGCCGTGCGCAGGAGCGTGTTGCGCTGCTTGAGGACCCGCTCGTAGTCGGCGCGGACGCCGGCGTAGCGGGGGAAGCGGGAGCACAGCAGTTCGTCGAGGTAGCGGCGCCGCGCGGACGGTTCGCCGCGGACCAGGGCGAGGTCTTCGGGGGCGAAGGCGATGGCCTTGAGCGCGCCGATGATCTCGCGGGGGCGGGCGAGCGCGGTCTTGTTCAGCCGCGCCTTGTTCGACTTGCCGGGCACGATCGCCAGCTCGGCGAGGAGCCGGCGCGATTCGTGGAGGATCTCGGCGCGGATGACGGCCTGCTCGCAGCCCTGCCGGACCAGGGGGGCGTCGCTGGAGACGCGGTGGGAGCGGAGGTTCGCCAGGTAGACCAGGGACTCGACCAGGTTGGTCTTGCCGTGTCCGTTGGGGCCCACCAGGATCGAGGGCCCCTCGTCGAACAGTACTTGGGCGTGCGCGTAGGACCTGAAGTCCGTCAATTGCAGCTGTCGTACACGCACGCCTCTATTGTGCCGCCTACTCGTTGTTCGGGCCCGGCCGGATGGCCCGACTGCGTAGTGTGACCGCGCTATTCCGATTTCACGGCGTGGCCGCCGAACTGGTTGCGCAGCGCGGCGACGGCCTTCATCGCCGGGGAGTCCTCCTGGCGGGAGGTGAAGCGGGCGAACAGCGACTCGGTGATGGCCGGGAGCGGCACGCGCAGGCGGATGCCCTCGTCCACCGTCCAGCGGCCTTCGCCGGAGTCTTCGACGTAGCCCTTGATCCGCGCCAGCTCGGGGTCCTCGGTGAGGGCCCGGTCCATCAGGTCGAGCAGCCAGGAGCGGATCACGGTGCCCTCGCGCCAGGACTTGAAGATCTCCGGCACGTTGTCGACGTACTCGCTGGCCTCCAGGAGCTCGTAGCCCTCGGCGTAGGCCTGCATCATCGCGTACTCGATGCCGTTGTGGACCATCTTGGCGTAGTGGCCGGCCCCCACGCCGCCGGCGTGCACGAAGCCGTGCTCGCCTTCGGGCTTGAGCGCGTTGAAGATCGGCATGAGCCGTTCCACGTGCTCCTGCGTGCCGCCGACCATGAGCGCGTAGCCCTCGGTGAGGCCCCAGACGCCGCCGGAGACGCCGGCGTCGACGTAGCCGATGCCGCTCTTCGCCAGCAGCTCCGCGTTCACGGCGTCTTCGGTGAAGCGCGAGTTGCCGCCGTCGATCACGGTGTCGCCCTCGGACAGCAGGCCGCCGAGTTCGGCCACGGTGGACCTGGTGGCCTCGCCGGCCGGGACCATGACCCAGATGGCCCGCGGGCCTTCGAGGGCGGCGACGAGCTCGCTGAGCGAGCCGACGTCGGCGACGTCCGGGTTGCGGTCGTAGCCGACGACCCGGTGTCCAGCCTTTTCGAGCCGCAACTTCATGTTGCCGCCCATCTTGCCGAGCCCGATCATGCCGAGTTGCATGTCGCGCCCCCTTTCACATCAACGATCATCGATGTACTCGCGCCAGGGTCTCTCACGTCGTTGTGCGGTCAGGCGTCCCAACGCAATGGTTGCAGCATGTACAGGTACACGTCGTGGTTTGTGTCGGAATCCTCATCTTCGGGCGCGGGCTGCCCGGTCATCACGACCGGCTTGCCGAGCTCGTTCATCTTGAACGCCGTGTACGGGGCGTCGACCACCGAGAGGCCGTCGAGCAGGTAGGTCGGGTTGAACGCGATCTTGCCCGGCTCGCCGTCGAGCGTGCAGTCCATCGCCTCGGAGGCCTTGGCGTCCTCGGCGCCGCCGGCCTCGACCACGAGGCCGTCCTCGTCGAACGAGAGGCGGATCGGCGAGTTGCGGTCGCCCACGAGGGCGACGCGGCGGGCCACCTCGATGAGCTCGGAGGTCTTGACGCGCAGGGTGGTCGCGTACGAGGTCGCCAGGAGGCTGCGCAGCGGCGGCAGCTGCCCGTCGAGCACGCGGGAGGTGGTCTGGCGCCCGCCCGAGATGAAGCCGATCATCCCGGGCGCGCCCTCGGTCCCGGTGGGGACGGCGATGGTCACGGGGCCCGAGAGGGATCCGAAGGTGCGGGCGGTGTCCGCGAGGGCCTTGGCGGGCACCAGGACGGTGACGGCCACGCTGGGGTCCCCGGGCTCCCAGGAGGAGTCGCGGATGGCCATGCGGTAGCGGTCGGTGGCGAGCATGCCGATGCCGCCGCCGGTCATCTCGACCTGGACGCCGGTCATCGTCGGCAGGGTCTCGTCCTTGCCGGCGGCGACGGCGGTCTGCGCGACGGCCTTGGCGAACTCGTCGGCGTCGATCGTGCCGATCGCCTCGGGCATCTGCGGCAGGCTCGGGTAGTCCTCCAGCGGCATGGTCGGCAGGGTGAAGCGCGCCGACCCGCAGGTGAGTTCGGCGTGGGGGCCGTCGACGACGAAGTCGACGGGCTTGTTCGGCAGGGCTTTGACGATCTCGGCCAGAAGCTTGCCGGAGACCAGGGCGGTCCCGGCGGACTCGCCGGTGACCTCGACGGTGACCCGAGTGGAGATCTCGTAGTCGAAACCGGAGATCGTCAACTGGCCCTCGTCCACCGACAGGCGGGCGCCGGCGAGAACGGGCACCGACGGGCGGGCCGGGAGGCTCTTGGCGGTCCACGAGACAGCGTCGGCGAAGGTGTCTCGATCAACTTGGAACTTCATGGGTCGCTCCTTCTGGCTGAAGCTCGGTTGTTCACAGCGCTATTACTAATGAACTCTCTATAGATATAACTGTCGTCGTAGTCGTCGGTGCTGTGGAAACTGTGGAAAACCCCCCTTTTCGCAGGTCTTCCCGTGTAAGGGCCTGTGGACGACCTGTGGACAACCTGTGGATGAATCAGGAGCTTATCCACAGCCCCCGACAATCGCCGAGTTTTCCACATCTCGTCCACAGGTTCATCCACAGCTTTTCCACAGGTTATGCACAGGGTTGCGCACAGGGAAATCGCGAATCAGAATCGCACTCCCGCGTGTTTTCCACACACTGTCCACAGGCTTTCCACAGAAATGCGGACTTATCCACAGCTTTTCCACAGCGTTGTCCACAGGCTCGCTCAATCGTCGGTGTGTTTCAAACGGTTCGTCAATTCGGCGATCTGGTTGTACAGCGCCCGACGCTCCGACATCTGCTTGCGGATCTTCTTGTTCGCGTGCATGACGGTGGTGTGGTCGCGGCCTCCGAACGCCTGGCCGATCCGCGGCAGCGACATGTCGGTCATCTCCCGGCACAGGTACATGGCCACCTGGCGGGCGTTCACGAGCACCCGCGAGCGCGAGTTCCCCTTGAGGTCGGCGGCCTGCACCCCGAAGTAGTCGGCGGTGGCCTGCATGATCTGGTCGACCGTGACCTCGGTGTTCTTGCCGCTCTCGGGGATGATGTCGTGCAGGACCTCTTCGGCCAGGCCCAGGTCCACCGGCTTGCGGTTGAGGCTCGCGTACGCGGTCACGCGGATGAGCGCGCCCTCGAGCTCGCGGATCGAGTGGTGGATCTGGGTGGCGATGAACTCCACGGCGTCGGTCGGGATGTTGAGGTCGTCCTGCACGGCCTTCTTGCGCAGGATCGCGATCCTCGTCTCCAGGTCCGGCGGCTGGATGTCGGCGAGCAGGCCCCATTCGAAGCGGGTGCGGAGGCGGTCCTCCAGGGTCTGGAGCTGCTTGGGGGAGCGGTCCGAGGAGATCACCAGCTGCTTGTTGGCGTTGTGGAGCGCGTTGAAGGTGTGGAAGAACTCCTCCTGCGTGCGCTCGCGGTCCATGAGGAACTGGATGTCGTCGATGAGGAGGATGTCCACGTCCCGGTAGCGGCGCTGGAAGGCCTGCTGGCGCCGGTCGGACAGGGAGTTGATGAAGTCGTTCGTGAACTCCTCGGTGGTCACGTACCGCACCGAGTGCGCCGTGCCCAGGTCGTGGGCGTAGTGGCCCACCGCGTGGAGCAGGTGCGTCTTGCCCAGTCCCGAACCGCCGTAGAGGAACAGCGGGTTGTACGCCTTCGCGGGCGCTTCGGCCACGGCGAACGCCGCCGCGTGCGCGAAGCGGTTGGAGGAGCCGATCACGAAGGTGTCGAAGTTGTAGCGCGGGTTGAGGCGCCCGACCCCGTCGACGGCTTTGACGGGCGCGGCGCCGCCGCCCCCGGGCTTGGTGATCCCGCCCCGGCGGGCGGGGTCGGGGTCGTCGGAGGGCGGGGGCGCGACCGGCGGAGACGCACCATGCTCTTTGGCGCCCTGGCGGGACGCGGACTCGGAGAGGACCCGCTCGAGCTCCTCGCCGGGCGGCTCGGGGGCGTGCTCCTCCCAGCGCGGGGCCGGTGGCGGTTCGGTCTCGGCCGGGCGCACGGGCTGGTGCGGGATCGCGGCGGGCCGCTCGACCGGCTCCGCGGCGGGCGCCTCGACCGGCTCGCTCGCGCGCTGGTGCTCAGCGTGCCCGAGACGAATGGCGGCAGACTCCCCGGGACGAAAGGCGGCGGTATCGAACAGGCTCGGCGGGTTCTGCGCCGGGACGGCCCGGCGCGGGGCCGGTTCGGGCTGCTCGTGCGGAGGGGAGGGGGCGAAGGCCGGCGCCTGCTGGAACGAGGGGCGTTCGAAGATGAGGGTCGCGTCGGTGGCTGCCGGCGGTTCCGGGGCCTCGGGCGGGGGCGGCGCCTCGCCTTGGGTCGGCGCGGGAGCTTCGGGCTGCTTCTCCTGCAGGGTGACGGCGATCTGCGTCGGCTGGCCCATGCGGCGGGTCAGGGCCTCGCTGATGGGCACGCGCAGTTTGGACTCGAACGCCGAACGGGCGAACTTGTCGGGGGCTTCGATGATGAAGGTGCCGCCCACCGCGAGCATCGGCCGGGTCAGGCGCATCCATGCCGCCTGCTGACGGGTCAGTGCCGACGCGTCGGCCAGTTCAGCGGTCACCGCCGACCAGACTGCCGACAGATCTTGGTCGGTCACCTTCGCCATCCCTTGCTTCGATGTCTTGAACAGGTTGTTTCGCGAAGTTCAGATGCCGCACCAGGTAGGCTCCGATACAGGCGATCCGCACCGTCGCACCGGTTGTGCCCAGCGCGTCCCAGCAAGTTTTCCACAGGTTATCCACAGGCCTTCAGTTGCCCTGTGTACATGCGCCCCTTGTGACAATGTTTCCTGAATCACGGTCATGACCAGCACTTTCGTGTGAGTCTGCTGACGAAGCCGTTCCTGCGTCGCCGAAGTCGTCCACGATCCGGGCAAAGTTATCCACAGGCAGCTCGGAGCGGTCGCGGCGCTCCTGCACAGGTGCGGATCGGCGGATCGCGGGCCTTCCGAGAAGGACGGTCGCGGCCCGCGAACCGCACCGGGGAGGCCACCCCGCGGTGGCGGCGGCCCGGCAGCGGCGAGTAACATGAGCGAGTTGCCCTCTCGAACCAGAGGGGCATGCCACACCCGTCGTCCGCGGCTCGGGCGCCACATGAATGCCCTGCTAGGCTGTTCTCCGCGTCCCCGTAGCCCCGATCCGGGGCTGGGCCCCGAGGCCTGGCGCAGAGGCTATTTGATTCGTAATGGGAGACATCCGTCGTGAGCAAGCGCACCTACCAGCCGAACAACCGCCGCCGCCACCGCACCCACGGGTTCCGGCTGCGCATGCGGACTCGTGCCGGCCGCGCCATCGTCAACGCGCGCCGCAACAAGGGTCGCAAGCAGCTGACCGTCTGAGCGCTCGCCTCCCGGTCCCCTGCGGTCCTGCCGAGGGGCCTCGTTGAGGACGTGATCCAGGTGCTTCCAGCCGACGCGCGTATTCGCAGCAGCAGGGACTTCGGTTCGGCGCTCAAGCGAGGCCGCCGCGCCGCCCGCGGCGGCGTCGTCGTGCACTGGGCACCCGGAACCGAATCGAACGACCCTGCGGCGCAGCCGCAAACGACACCGTCCGATGCCGATGCGAACCGCACGGCGCGGGCGGGTTTCGTCGTTTCCAAAGCAGTCGGCAATGCCGTGGTGCGCAACAAGGTCAAGCGCCGCCTGCGGCACGCCGCCGCGGCCGAGCTGCCGCACTGGCCCGCCGGGACGGACGTGGTCGTGCGGGCCACGCCCCGCGCCGCCGAACGCGACTTCGACCAGCTGCGGCGGGATCTCACCGAAGCCGTGCAGGCGGCCCGCACCGGCAAGGGCGGTCGCGCGAACGATCGCCGGAGCAGGCCATGACGAACGCCGCCGCTGAACCGACGCCGCCGCCGACCCCCTCGCCGCAGCCGCCGCAACCCCACTCGCACACGGGCGACGGCCTGCTGGTCCGAGTGGTCGCGGCCCCCGTGATCGCGTACCGTCGTTGGGTAAGCCCCGCGCTTCCGGCCCGCTGCCGCTTCTACCCCAGTTGCAGCGCATATACCCTTGAGGCGCTGTCCCGACACGGTGTCGTCCGTGGCATATGGTTGAGCCTGCGACGGCTGGGACGGTGCCACCCCTTTCATCCGGGGGGTCATGACCCCGTACCCCCACGGCATGAGCACCTGAATTCGAAGACCGAGATGACTGGAGTCCGCAAGTGATGGAGTGGGCCTACGACGGCGTGTCCTGGGTACTGCTGTTTTGGCACGACCTCTGGACGAAGGTCTTCGGCAGCGAGAACGGCTTCCTGCAGACGGACTGGGCCTGGGTCCTCGCCATCGTCGGCGTCGTGATCACGCTGCGCGTCATCCTGTTCCCGCTCTTCGTCAAGCAGATCCAGTCGCAGCGCGCGATGCAGAAGCTCGCCCCCGAGATCAAGGTGCTCCAGGAGCGCTACAAGGGTGACCGCGAGACGCTCCAAAAAGAGATGATGGAGCTGTACCGCAAGGAGAAGGCGAACCCGCTCATGGGCTGCCTTCCCATCCTCATCCAGATGCCGGTCTTCCTGGCGCTGTTCCACATCCTGCGCCGCCCCGACCCGGACCAGACGAAGAACACGGACCTGTACGGCTGGAGCGGTCTCGACGCGGGCCAGCTCTCGGACTGGAACACGTACGTCCACGCGAAGCTCTTCGGCGCCCCGTTCTGGAGCACGTTCCTCACCCCCGCAGACCAGCTCGCCTCGGTCGACGCCGCTTCGCTCAACGTGAAGCTCGTCGCCGGCGTCCTCGGCGCGGCCATGATCCTCACGACCTTCCTGACCACGCGTCAGATGATCCTCAAGACCGGCTGGAACGAGGACCCGAACCAGCGGATGATCCAGAAGGTGATGCTCTACGGCATCCCCGTCATCATGATCTTCTCCGCGGGCGCCTTCCCGATCGGCGTGGTCATCTACTGGACCGTGAACAACCTGTTCTCGCTCGGTCAGCAGCAGTACGTGCTGCACAAGTACCCGCCGCCCGCGCAGAGCGCCTCGGCCAAGCCGCCGAAGCCCGGCAGCAAGGCCCACGAGAAGATGCTCGAGGAGCAGCGCGAGGCCGAGCAGCGCCGCAAGGACCTGGCCCCCAAGCCGGGCAAGAAGCCGAAGAGGGACGCCGAGTCGAAGAAGCCGGTCAACGGCACCGACGTCAGTGGTCCCGCGGCGAACGGCTCCGAGGAGCCGAAGCCCGGCGTCAAGGGCGGTCCCGGCGCGGGCAAGAACCTCTCGAGGCAGGAACGCATCGCGCGGGCCAAGAAGGTCAGCGGTGCACAGCAGGCCTCAAAGAAGAAAAAAGGCTAGGGGGACGGTCCGCGGCCGCGCAGGTGCCGCCGGATCAGCCACAATGGTGCAAACTAGGCTTATAACTAGCGATAGGACGAGTTGGCAATTATGGGAGCAACGGTGCGGGAGGACGAGGTGGCCTCCGAAGACGACCTCTTTGAGCAGAGCGAAGTGGCGGCCGACTACATGGAAGGCCTCCTGGACATCCTCGACCTCGACGGCGACATCGACGAACTGGTGGTCGGCGACCGCCCCCAGGTCGAGATCGTCGGCGAGGACCTCGGTGGACTGGTCGGCCCGAAGGGCCAGACCCTCGAGGCACTGCAGGAGCTCTGCCGTCTGGCGGTGTACCGCAAGACCGGCGACCACTCGCGTCTGATGCTCGACATCGGGGGCTACCGCGCCGGTCGCCGCAAGAAGCTCGCGGAGCTGGCCGAGAAGACCGCCAAGAAGGTCATCGAGACCGGCGAGGTGGCCAAGCTGGACCCGATGAGCGCCTTCGAGCGCAAGTGCGTCCACGACGTCATCAACGCCACCGACGGCGTGCAGAGCGAGTCGGAGGGCGCCGAGCCGCGTCGCCGGGTCGTCGTGAAGCCCGAATAGCACTGCCAACGGAGTAGCAGCATATGACTGAGGAACCCCAGGGTTCCGACATCGCCGAGGCCAATGTTTCACGTGAAACATTGGCCTCTGTGTTCGGAGCCGACAATGAGCGCATCGCCCTCGCCGAGTCCTACGTCGGCCTGCTGTCGACCATCGGGATCGAACGCGGCCTGATCGGCCCGCGGGAGGTGCCCCGCCTGTGGGGCCGGCACGTGCTCAGCAGCGCCGTGGTCGAGGAGCTGATTCCCGAGAAGGCCGACGTGATCGACCTCGGTTCGGGCGGCGGCCTCCCCGGCATCCCGCTCGCCATCGCGCGCCCCGATCTGTGGGTGACTCTGGTCGAGCCGATGCAGCGGCGGGTGGACTTCCTGACCGAGGTGATCGAGGCGCTCGGCGTGTCGAACGTGGAGGTGCTGCGGTCCCGCGCCAACGAGGTGGATCCGCGCGGTCGTGCCGACGTGGTGGTGTCGCGTGCCGTGGCGCCGTTGGCGAAGCTGGTGGGCTGGTCCCTGCCGCTGGTCCGAGTGGGCGGCGCGATGCTGGCGATCAAGGGGCAGGGGGCTTCGTTGGAGGTCACCGAGAGCGGCGGTCTCATCAAGCGGGCGGGCGGCGGCAAGGCCGAGATTCTCATCTGCGGCGAGTCCAAGTTGTCCGATCCCGTGTTCACCGTTCCCGCAACGGTAGTGAAGATCGAGCGGACCCGCTGACCAAGCGCTCCAACATTTCTTTCCCGACACCACATCGAATAACCCTGTAGTGCAACAAGTGCCGCGATGAGACCATCATCGCGGCACGCCTCGTTGTGGTTTCGATGCTTTGCGCTCGGCGTATTGCGCGGCGTTCGGATAGTGTATGGCTCGTAAGCTTCTCCGAGCAGGGCGATGTTTCACGTGAAACATCCGGCCCGTAGTCTGTGGCGGTGAACGTGCGCGACCCCCTTCCTTCTGAAGATCGTGAACACTCGAACTCCCTTGGCGGCGATACTCCGGCCGAACGGCGCATCAGAAACCTCCTCGATGCGGCGGTGAGCGAAGAGGCGCCTCCGGCTCGGCGGCACCGCTATCGAGAAACTTCACCGACCCCGGGTGGCGCAGCCCCGGCCTTCGGCCAGGGTGAGCCAGAATCGGTGACGAGGGAGTCCGGTGCGGACGGCGACTCGCCGGACGCGCGGTCTGACAATGGCGGGGGACGGGGCGGGATGGGTAGATCCACATCGCAGCGAGGTAAGTCGGGCCGGCACTTGGCACCCGATGAGGCCAAGGCGGCCAAGACGAAGACCGACGCCCCCGTGCCGCAGCAGGCAGCGTCGTTGGAGAAGGACCAGTCGCTCGACGACGACCTGCCGCTCGCGCGCGAGGCACAGCGGGCCGTGCGGGTGCTCAATCCTTCGGGCAGCGTGACGATGCCGCGCCCGTCGCGGCGCCGCGTCATCGCCGTCGCCAACCAGAAGGGCGGGGTCGGCAAGACCACCAGCACCGTGAACCTGGCGGTCGCCTTGGCGCTCCATGGGAACCGCGTGATGGTCATCGACCTCGACCCGCAGGGGAACGCCTCGACGGGTCTCGGTGTCGAGCACGGAGCGGGCACGCCGAGCGTGTACGAGGCCGTCGTCGAAGGCATGTCGCTCGACGAGATCGCGACCCCGGTGGACGGCATTCCCTCGCTCTACTGCGTGCCGGCGACGATCGACCTGGCCGGCGCCGAGGTCGAACTCGTGAACGTGGTCGCCCGAGAAGGGCGCCTCGAGAAGAGCATCGCGACGTACAGCGGCGACCTCGACTACATCTTCATCGACTGCCCGCCGTCTCTCGGTCTGCTCACGGTGAACGCTCTCGTGGCGGCCGAGGAGGTGCTGATCCCGATCCAGTGCGAGTACTACGCGCTCGAAGGCCTGGGGCAGCTCCTGCGGAACATCGAACTCATCAAGGCGCACCTGAACGCGCGCCTGCGGGTCTCCACGATCCTGCTCACCATGTACGACAAGCGGACCAAGCTCGCCGATCAGGTGGAGCAGGAAGTGCGCGGGCACTTCAGCGAGATCGTGCTTGACGCGGTGGTCCCGCGCAGCGTCCGCGTCTCCGAGGCTCCCGGGTACGGGCAGTCGATCATGACGTACGACCCCGGTTCGCGGGGAGCGACGAGCTATTTCGAGGCGGCCGAGGAGATCGCGCTTCGCGGCGCGAAGCTTTCACGGCGCGGCAAGAACCAGAAGGGTGGGAACTAGTCGATGGCTGCGGCGAAACGCGGAGGTCTCGGTCGCGGACTGGGCGCGCTCATCCCGACCGGTCTGGCGGAGACCACGACGATCGAGGACGACGAGGAGCCGGAACCGGATCCCGCTCCCGTCGCGGCGCCGCGCCAGACGGAGCCGAAGCGGCGCGATGTTTCACGTGAAACATCGCCGGCGGCTCCGGATGTTTCACGTGAAACATCGGACGGCCCGGACCTCGTGCCGGTGCCCGGGGCGAGCTTCCAGATGATCCCGATCGAGGACATCGGTACGAACCCGAAGCAGCCGCGGAAGTTCTTCGACGAGGAGCACCTGGCCGAGCTCCAGACCTCGCTGACCGAAGTGGGGATGCTGCAGCCGATCGCGGTGCGCGAGCGCACCGCCGAGGAGCCGCGAGAAGACGGCGCGCGGTTCGAACTCGTGATGGGGGAGCGGCGCCTCCGGGCCGCGACGGCGCTCGGCTGGGAGACCATCCCGGCCATCGTCCGCGGCACCGCCGACGAAGAGCTCCTTCGCGAAGCGCTTCTGGAGAACATCCACCGGGTGCAGCTGAACCCGCTCGAAGAGGGCGCGGCCTATCGGCAGCTCCTCGAAGAGTTCAACGTGACGCAGGACGAGCTCGCCAAGAAGATCGGCCGCAGCCGCCCGCAGATCTCGAACATGATCCGACTCCTGAGCCTGCCGGCGCCCGTGCAGTCGAAGGTGGCCGCGGGCGTACTGACGGCGGGCCACGCACGAGCACTGCTTGGTCTCGACAGTGCGGACTCGCAGGAGCACATCGCCGAGCGGATCATCAGCGAAGGCCTGTCGGTGCGGAGCACCGAGGAACTCGTGACGGCCAACCGCCTGGAGGAGAAGCCGGAACTCGACGAACCGCGAGGCGCCTCGCCGCGGAGCGCGAAGGACCGTATCAAGGCCCCGGGTCTCGAGGAGTTGAAGGAGCGCCTCTCGGACCATTTCGAGACGCAGGTGGCGATCTCCTGGGGCCGCAAGAAGGGCAAGATCACGATCGAGTTCGGCTCACTCGCCGACCTCGACCGCATCGTCGAGCAAATCGGCGTCGAATAGATCAGCCGACTGGATCGACTGGATCGGCGAGATCGACCGGGTGGTTCGGCCGAGCCGATCAACCGAGGAGCCCGGCCGAGAAAAAGCGGGCCGAGGAGATCAGGCCGAGAAGATCGGCACCAGCAAACGTGAAAGCGGATATTCCCGATATGTTCCCCCGGGGGACCCCTTGCTTTAAAAATATCTCGGGGGTGCGACAAGATTCGGGCGTGTTGCTTCACCCGATCGGATGAACGCCAGAGGGGCGATGTTTCACGTGAAACATCGCCCCTCTGCTATTCGGTTTGGAACGTGGATCGGGCGCTGCTAAGCGAGCTCCCGCCACATGATGATGTCGTCCCGGTAGTCGTTCTCCGCCATGCGCACCGCGCGCGGCAGGCGACCGACCTCAGAGAATCCGTGCCGCCGATAGAAGGCGTCGGCACCAGTGCCCGAACGGACCTTGAGGGTCAACGCGTCGAGCTTCAGTACTTCGCGTGCGACTTGATCGACTGCCGCCAGGAGTTTGCCGCCGAGACCGCCGCCCTGCCGGGCTGGGTCGACCTGGACATGGCGGATGGTCCGCCAGCCCTGTCGCGGCGGGCTGTCGTTTGATGTGAGAACACACCAAGCGACAATGGCGGCTCCTTCCTTAAGAGCGACCAGCGTGTCAGTCTGGTCGATCACTCGCGCGAGAATGGAAACGGTGTGAGGGCGGACCTCTTCGATGTTCACCGGCGGGACGAATCCGACGGAACCGCCGGCGTTCGTCACTCTCACCCAGAGATGGCTGAGTTCGTCAACGAGCGCGGCGGTGACCGGCGGATCCACCAGCACGGCGATGACGTCGCCCGAAACGGGCGTCGCCTCCGGCGTGGGACTGTCAGTCACTGTTGCTTGCACGCCTTCCAGCTTGCCCTACGGACCGGCCTCACGGACAGTCCCTTCCCGCCATATGGGCGCACGTCACTATTGGCCGCGAAACTCGGGTGCCGACGGTGATTGGCCTGGTTCGCGGTCCAAAAGTCAGTCCATTGTCGGGGGTCGCGACCGCGACTCGCCGTGTAACGCCGTGGAAATCTGTCAAAAGGTCGATTCCGGTGGTTTCCAGGCTCGCCCCCATGCGGTATTTTTCGGTAGTGGCATCTGCGAGTACCCCCGGCCCGAATTCCAAGCCCGATCTGATGAGCCAGAGCCGACAACACCCGAATGCGCGTGCGGCCGGTGTCCGCCCTGCCCTGCCTCCTTTCGTTGACTGGCCCGCCTTCCCCTTCGAAGGCGAGATGCGCATCAAGCCGCTGCAGGAACCGGTGGACGCCGAGCCGCCGCGCCGCGGCGACCGCCAAGAGCAGTGCGCGGCCTGCCACACCCCCGACTCGGCGTACCTCTGGTCGAACGAGCGGTGGCGGCTCAAGAGCCCGCCCGCGCCGAGCGGGCTACCGGTGGTCGTGATCCTCGAGCCGCGGGCCCACCTCGACCTCGGGGACCTGTCGACGATGCACGCGGCCGAACTCGGCGTGCTGACGGTGCGCCTGGAGCGGGCGATCCGCTCACTCGAATCGGTGGCGCAGGTTCACGTGAACCGCTGGGGTGACGGCACTGCGCACCTGCAGCAGTGGTTCCTGGCCCGCCCGCACGGCTACCTCCAGCTGCGCGGCCCGTTCATGACGATGTGGGACGAGATTCTGCCGCCGGTCGAGGAGCACGAATGGCGCATGAACCTGGAGTACATCGCCGCCTGGCTCGCCGACGACTGACGTCGCGGCAACGACTAAGGGTGTCGATGTTTCACGTGAAACATCGACACCCTGTCGTTCGTCTTGCGGCGCGTGAACGCTAGGAGCGGGCGAGCGCCCGGCGGACCATGATCGCCAGGGTCTCGCCGAAGTCGAGCCCGGCGGCCTTGATCGCCATGGGCAGCAAGGAGGTCTCGGTGGTGCCGGGGGCCACGTTCGCCTCCAGGACCTGGATGCCGCCGGCGTCGTCCACGATCATGTCGATGCGGGACATGTCGCCGAGGCCGAGGGTCTGGTGGACCTTGACCGCCAGCTCGGCGACTTCGTCCGCGACCGCCTCGCTCATGGCCGCGGGCACCGTCCAGCGCGTCGCACCCGGGTTGTACCGGGCCGCGTAGTCGTAGTCGCCGTGCAGCGGCGCGATCTCCACCGACGGCAGGGCCGTGGGGCCCTCGCCGAGGTCGACCACGCCGACCGCGATGTCGCGGCCTTCCACGAACGATTCGATGAGCGCCTCGTCGCTGTACGAGAAGCACCCCATCATCGCCGACGGGAAGTCGTCCTCCTTGTGCACCGCGTGCACGCCGAGGCCCGAGCCGCCCGAGTTCGGCTTGACGACCAGCGGCAGGCCCATCTTCGCGGCGATCCGGTCGAGGAGCTTGCGGGCCCCGAAGTCCGAGAACGCCTGGCGCGGCATCGACGTCCAGTCCGGCGTGGGGATCCCGGCCGACCGCAGCAGGTCCTTGGCGGTGATCTTGTTCCATGCACGGCGTGCGCCGATCGAGCCGGTGCCCACGATCGGGATGTCGCTGAGTTCGAACACGGCCTGCAGCGAGCCGTCCTCGCCCGGCGAGCCGTGCACGAGCGGCAGCACCACGTCGGGCGGGTACTGCTGGATGGCGGGCAGCAGCTCGCCGTCCAAGTCCCGCACATCGCAGGCGAAGCCCAACCGCTGCAGTGCGTCTGCGGCCCGGCGGCCCGACTTCAGCGAGACCTCGTGCTCGTAGGACATGCCTCCGGCGAGGATGAGCACGCGGATGTCCGAGGCTGCGGCGCTCTCCTTCATGCCGCGCCTCCGGCGAAGGTGTCGCGCAGGTCGATGTCGCTGGCGACCACGCCCGCGAGGCGGCGCACGCCTTCGCGGATGGCCTCGGCGGTCTGGGTCGAGAAGTTCAAGCGCATCTCCCTGCGGCCGTTGCCGTCGGCGTAGAAACCGGTGCCCGGGACGTAGGCCACGCGCTCCTGGAGCGCCCGCGGCAGCATCGCCTTCGAGTCGAGCCCTTCGGGCAGTGTGGCCCAGATGAACAGGCCGCCGCCGGGCACGGTCCACGTCATGCCCTCGGGCATGTAGTCGCCGAGCGCGCCGAGCAGCGCGTCGCGCCGGTCCCGGTAGAGCGTGTTGAAGACCTTCACCTGCTGGCGCCACTCCATCTCCGTGAGGAAGCGCAGCGTGGCCTCCTGCGTGAGTCCCGAGGGGCACAGGATGGACGCCTCGATCGCCAACAGCAGCTTGTCGCGCACCGCGGGCGGCGCCAGGACCCACCCCAGGCGCAGGCCCGCGGCGAAGATCTTGGAGACCGTGCCGAGGTAGATGACCCCGCGCTCGGCGCGGGCGCGCAGCGGCGCGGGCGGGGCGCCGTCGAAGTTGATCATCGAGTACGGGTCGTCCTCGATGATGAGGAGGCCGTGCCGTTCGGCGATCGCCAGGATCTCCTCGCGGCGACCCTCGGTGAGGGTGACGCCGGCCGGATTCTGGTAGGTCGGGATCGTGTAGAGGAACTTCGCCTGGCGCCCTTCGCGTCGCAGCGCGGCGAGGCCCTCTTCGAGGCCGGCGGGGATGAGCCCGTCGTCGTCCATGGGCAGGTGCCGGACGTCGGCCTGGGAGGCCTGGAAGGCCCCCAGCGCGCCCACGTAGGTCGGGCCCTCGGCGAGCACGATGTCGCCGGGGTCGAGGAAGGTGCGGGCGAGCAGGTCGAGTCCCTGCTGCGCGCCGGTGGTGAGGACGAGGTCGTCGGCCGAGGCGCGGATCCCGGAGAGCTCCAGGACGCCGCACAGGGCCTCTCGCAGCGGCACGCTGCCCTGCCCGGGGCAGTAGCCGAGGGCTTCGGCGCCGACCTGCTTGAGGAGGCGGGTGAACATCTCGCCGAGTTCGTCCATGGGGAGCGCGGCGGTGTACGGGTTGCCGCCGGCGAGGGAGACGACTTCGGGGCGCGATGCGACCGAGAACAGTGCGCGGATCTCCGACTGTGCCATCCCGTGAACCCGGGATGCGTAGCGACCGGTGTAATCGTCGAGTGTTGTACCGGACACGCGGAGACCTCCTCTGGTGGCCCTCGTCGCCCGCGATCCGAACTCGCGGGTCGTGCGCCGGTGCCGCCCGGGAACCGATGTCGCTGAAGGACTCGGTGCCGACGAGCACGGCGCAATGGGATCTCGTTCGCACGCCCGGCCGCCGATCGCGGTGCTACCGCGGGGCCGGAACGCCGTTGCGACCAGCCTACGGGACCTGGAGTGCGATCGGACCACTCTACTAGCACAGGGGGCGAAGGCCGCGCGTGTTTTCCGTCATGTGGACTCCTCGCCGACGTAGTCTGGACGGGTGCATCGGCGCATGGTCAACCTCACACTCGACTCCTTGGAAGACCTTCCTGGGCGTTGCCGGGCCTGCGTGTTCTGGGAGCTCTCCCCACTCTGTGCCGAGGCCGCCCGCGATGTGGGCGAGCCCGTGCTCGAGAAGGAGGCGTGGCTGTCGCACACGCTCCTCGAATGGGGCGGGTGCGGCCGGATCGCCTTCGAAGGCGACAAGGTTGCGGGATATGTCACCTACGCTTCGCCGAAGTTCGTGCCGCGCTCGGTGGAGTTCCCCTCGGGTCCGGTCTCGCCTGATGCGGCGCTGCTGATGACCGCGTACGTGAGCCCGGCTTTCGCGGGGACGGGCCTGGGACGCCAACTGGTGCAGACCGTGGCGGCCGACGTGGCGCGGCGGGGGATCTACGCGATCGAGACGTTCGGCGACGCGCGCGGCGAGGCGGGCGCGTGCCTGGTGCCGGCGGACTTCTACCGCTCGGTGGGCTTCAAGACGGTGCGGTTCGATCCGCGCTATCCGCGGCTGCGCCTGGAGCTGCGCTCGGCGATCGACCGGAGCGTGGAGGCCGAGGAGTCGATGGAGCTGAGCGATTCGGTGGAGTGGTTCAAGCTCGACGACATCGAACTGGAGCAGTTCTTCGGCGAACCGACCACCAGCCGTTCCCGGATCGACCGCCCAGGATCGCAGCGCGGCGGCGACATCTTCGACCGCTTCCGCTGACGGACCCGCCGACCGACGGCGACGGCGACACGGACGCGTTCGCCCACGGCCCCAACAAAGGTGAAAGCGGATTTTCCCGAAATGTCCGCCCGGGGGACCCCTTGTTCTAACACTATCTCGGGGGTGTGACACGACCGTCCGCTCCCGGAACGCGAAAGATGTTCGGGCGCAACGCCGACGGCGTTGCGCCCGAACACTCGTGATCGGCCTGGGGGAAGCTTCGCTACTGGCCCAGGAACTTGCGGATGGCGGCCTTGGGCTGGGCGCCGATCAGCTGGTCGGCGGGCTGGCCGTCCTTGAACAGGATCATGGTCGGCACGCTCATCACCTGGTACTTGCGGGTGATCTCCGGGTTCGCGTCCGTGTCCAGCTTGCGGATCACGATCGCGTCGGACTCCGCGGCCAGCTCCTCGAGCACCGGGGCGACCTTCTTGCACGGCCCGCACCATTCGGCCCAGAAGTCGACCAGCACGGGCTTGTCGGCCTCCAGCACCTCGGCCTGGAACTCGGCTTCGCTGTTAACTGCTTTGATGGCGCCCATGGGCATCCTCCTGTGTGTCGATGAGAGCGGGGTATCAGTCGTTGAGCGCGGTGATGTAGCGCTCGGCGTCGAGCGCTGCCGCGCAACCGGTCCCGGCGGCGGTCACCGCCTGCTGGTAGGTGTGGTCGACGAGGTCGCCCGCGGCGAACACGCCCTCCAGGTTGGTGCGCGTCGAGGGGGCGGCCACCTTCACGTAGCCGGACTCGTCGAGCTCCACCTGGCCCTTGAACAGCTCCGAGCGCGGGTCGTGGCCGATCGCGATGAACAGGCCCGTCACCGGCAGCTCGCTCGCCGCACCGGTCACCGTGTCGACCAGGTCGACGCTCGAGACCTTGCCGCCCGAGCCGTTGACCTGCGTGACCGCGGAGTTCCAGGCGACCTCGATCTTCGGGTTGGCGAGCGCGCGCTCGGCCATGATCTTCGAGGCGCGGAACTCGTCCCGGCGGTGCACGATGGTGACCTTCGAGGCGAACTTGGTGAGGAACGTGGCCTCCTCCATCGCCGAGTCGCCGCCGCCGACCACCACGATGTGCTGGTCGCGGAAGAAGAAGCCGTCGCAGGTGGCGCACGCCGAGACGCCGCGGCCCATGAGCTCGTTCTCGCCCGGCACGTTGAGCGGGCGGAACGCCGAGCCGGTCGCGAGGATCACGGCCTTCGCCTGGTACTCGTCGTCGCCGACCCAGACCTTCTTGATCTCACCGGCCAGGTCGACGCGGGTGACGTCGTCCGAGACGAGCTCGGCGCCGAACCGCTCGGCCTGCTTGCGCCAGGAGTCCATGAGCTCCGGGCCCATGATGCCCTCGGGGAAGCCCGGGTAGTTCTCGACCTCGGTGGTCTGCATCAGGGCGCCGCCGAACTGGAAGCCCTCGAACACGAGCGGTCGCAGGTCGGCGCGGGCGGTGTACAGCGCGGCGGTGTAGCCGGCCGGGCCCGAGCCGATGATGATGACGTCGCGGATTTCGCTCACCGGGTTCGCTCCTGTGATGGTTCGGCGCTCCAGGGACGGCTCCCGGGAGTGAAGTGGATCTGGCTGCTTCAACGCCATCCTATTGACCCGAAATTCCGAGACCGGGCGCTGTCGCGGGCTTGTGACAGGCGTTTATCCCGATCGTGGGGAACCTCACCCCGTCAGGCGCCGCAACGGTGGCCCGAAACTGCCCGATCCGGGGCCCGAAATCAAGTTCGGAGCCGGTGCTCAAGGCTGGACGGCGAGCGGTTCGATCACGCCGTCGGCGCAAGCAGGAGTGAGGGCGACGGCGATGTCGCCGGAGTCGCCGACCATGAGCGCCATGATCGCCGGCGCCGACTCGTACCGTGCGAAGTCGACGGCCACGAGCAGGCTCCCGTACTCCTCCGCGATGGCCTCTTCGCAGTGCTTCCAGAACTCGCCGCCCGCGGCCAGTTCGGCCAGTTCGGGCGGCACCTCGCCGGAGGTGCTGTCGATGCCGAGCTCGCGCAGGGCCGCGAGCAGGTCCGTGTCCTCGGTGTAGTCGCTGCCGGACGCGAAGGTCTCCACGCCGGCGATGCCCGCCTCGTCGTCGCCCGCCTCGTTCTCGCTCTCCGACAGCGGCGACTCCTCGCCCTCGGCGCCGGGCGCGGCGCCGTCCTCGCCCTCGCGGGCGGTCCCGTCCTCGGCGAACACCTCCGACGACGCGCCGGCGTCCTCATTCGAAGGGCCCGACACGAACTGGACGGCCATGGCGACGCCGCCGACGGTCACCAGGACCGCGGCGGCGGTACTGGCGAGCGCGTAGCGGACCCGCTTGGGCCGCAGGCGTTCGGTCCACCGCTCGGCCCAGCTCTCGAAGGCGCCCTGGCGGGCGTCGGCGTGCAGCCTGTCGGCGGGAGGCAGCGAGTCGAGCACGCGGTCGAGACGGTCCCCGACGTGCTCGGGGAGGTCGCCGTAGCCGCTGGAGACCTGCCGCAGGACGCGGCCGACCTCCGCTTCGGCGTCGTTCGGGCGCTGTGGGCTCATCGGTTCCCCTCCTCTCGACCCGTCTGGTACGTCGCTCCTGGTTCGACGCTCGGCTGCCGCGGCGGGTTCCCCGCCGCCGTCGCCGGTCCGCCGCCGGAGGCAGTGTCGTTCAATACACCGTCGTTCAGTACACCGTCGCCCGGAGCACCGGCGGGTGCAGGGTCGCCCGCGGGATCGAACTCGGGCAGCCGCGCCGCGAGGCGCTTGCGGGCCCGCGAGGCCCGCGACTTCACCGTCCCCGGGCGCACCTTGAGGATCGCGGCGACCTCCTCGACCGGGTAGCCGAGCATGTCGACGTAGACGAGGACCGCCCGCTGGTCGAACGGCAGCTCCGCGAGCGCCCGGTGCACGCTGAGCCGCATCGCGACCAGCTGCGGGTCCGACGAGGCGTCGCTCGCGGCCGGGATGGCGTGGGCGTCGTCGTCGGCGAGCGGCACCGTGGGCCGGCGCCCGGAGGCCCGGATCCGGTCGAGGCACGCGTTGACGACGATGCGGTGCAGCCAGGTGGTGACCGCCGCGGTCCCGCGGAACGAAGCGGCCCCCTGGTAGGCCTTGATCATCGCGTCCTGCACCGCCTCGGCGGCGTCCTCGGGGTCGGCCAGCGTCCGCACCGCGACCGCCCACAGCCGTCCGCGGTGGCGGCGGAACAGCTCACCGAACGCCTCCCGGTCGCCGCCGACATGGCGGCGCAGCAGCTCGGCGTCGCTCGGGCCCTCGAGGGCGTCGTCGGCGGCACCCGGGCCGGAGGCCCGGCCGTGCGGGAGGGGGGCGGGCATGGCGGTCTCGCGCTTACCGGACGAAGACGTTGATGTCGCTGATGGTGATCTTGTAGCCGTCGGAGACTTCCGGCAGCTCGGTGATCCAGACGACGACGAACTGCGTGGCCTGGCCGCCGGCCTGGAGCTCGATGTTCGTGTCGGCGTCCTCGACCGGCTCGGCCAGCACGGAGAAGTCGTCGACGATCGCCTGGTCGCCCTCGCTGGAGTCACCGGGGTCCTCGTCGCCGGCGAGCAGGCCGATGGTCGCGCCCGCGCTGGTCATCTGGACCCGGACGGAGGCGACCTCGCGGGCCTCGCCGAGGTCGATGAGGATGCCCATGCCGGGCTTGAGGTTCCCGAACGCGGCGTCGCCGCGGTACGTGCTGGTGGACCAGCCGGTGGAGGCGTTGCCGTCGAGGACGGCGTCGACGCCTTCGCCCTGGTCGCGGTCCCCGGCGGGCGGGTCGACCACGCGGATGTCGTCGGCGTTGAGGTCGACTTCGGTGGGCGCGGCGATCTCGCTCTCCGCGTCGGCCGGCTCCGAGCCGGTGTCGGCGCCGGTGACCTGGTCCTCCGCTTCGGCCGGGTCGTCGCCGCCGTCGAAGACGAGGGCGCTGGTGACCACACCGGCGAAGATCACGGCGGCGATGACGGCCGCGACCACGGCGAGGCGCTTCATGCCCTTGGGCGGCGAGTCGGCGCCGCCGCCGCGGCGGCCGAGGCTGATCGCGCCGAGGACGCTCGTGGGCGTCGAGTGCGCGACGGGCTCGTTCCCGCCGGTCTCGGCGAGGCGGCGCAGGTCGACCGCGAGCTCGGCCGCGGAAGGCGGCGTCTGGGAGTGGTCGAGCAGGTCGGCGGTGAGCTTCGAGATTCCGGCGGGGAGGCCGGGGACGACGGTGGCGGCGTCGAGGACGGCGCCCCATTCGTCGGTGGCGGCGTCGGCGAGTCCGGTGTTCTCGGCGGGCACGACGCGCGGCCACGTGCCGGTGAGGCAGGCGTAGAGGGTCGCGCCGAGGGCGCGCACGTCCTCGACCGGGGTGTTGCCGGGCTCGTTGCGCGGCTCGGTGACCATGACCCGGTCGTCCTCGGAGAGGAGGATCGAGCCGGGGTGGAGGTCGGCGTGGGTGACGCCGCCTTCGTGGAGGGCGGCGATGGCGTCGGCGACGGACGCGACCAGTTCGAGCGCGTGGGCGCTCTCGAGGGTCTGGCGTTCGAGGACGCCGCGCAGGGAGGAGCCGTTGACCCATTCGCGCACGACGTACGCGAAGCGGCCTTCGTCGACGGCGTCGTACACGTCGACCATCGAGTCGACGTGCGCCCGGGAGGCGGCGACGGCGGCGGTCATGGTGGGGGCGGCGTCTTCGCCGCCGGGGGAGCGGAGTACGACCGCGACGGAGCGGTGCAGCAGGACGTCGACGCCCCGCCACAGCTGGCGGTAGCCGTTCGCGCCTCCGACGTGCTCTTCGAGGCGGTAGCGCTCCGCGAGCAGGTCGCCCACGGACGGCACTTCGGCGGTGGTCATGATGCGGGGTCCTCCCCTCTCAATGCGACCCCGCGGAGGGGTCGTGCCGGCCGGGGCCTTTGTGGGCCGGTTCGGTCATGATGCGGTCCAAGTGGCTCTGCGGGATCCGGCCAGAGTGCACGTATGGATGGTACTTGCCTCATCGTCGCAGCCTTGCGCGCACCGTTGCCTGGAGCGACGCCATTTCAGTGACGCGGAATACCAGGCAGGCCGCGAAGTACACGCCCAGCAGGCCGATCCCGAGGACGATCGCCGCCCCGAACTGTCCGAGTTTCGAGCTCGAGACATCGGGCCACCAGAACCATCCGGCGTAGGCGGCGGCGCCCGCGATGACGGCCGCTCCACCGGTGCGGACCAGGCCGTTCATCGTCTTGCGCATGCCCAGCAGCCCGATCCGCCTGCGCAGCAGGCTCATCGACAGCAGCAGGCTCACCAGGTACGAGATCCCGTTGGCGGCGAACAGGCCCACGATGACCCACTGGAGGGGCAGGAGCGCGAACGCCAGGAGGTAGCCGCCGATGCGGATGGCGATCACCGGCAGGTTGAACATGGCGACCGCACGCGTGTCCGTCTGCGCGTAGAACGCGTAGATCTGCAGCTGGCTGATCGAGAACGGCAGCAGCACCGCCCCGGCCATCGCGAGCGTCTGCCCGGTGGCCACGGCCATCGTGTGGTCGTAGGCGCCCCACTGGAAGATCATGAGCGCGATCGGCTCGTGCAGCGCCACGAACGCCGCCGCGATCGGCACCAGCAGGAACGACGCGAGCCGGATCCCCGAGGAGAGGTGGTCGGCGAGTTCGGGCCAGCGGCGGTCGTCGGCGGCGCGGGTCATGCGCGGCATGAGCGCGGTGATGACGGAGACGGCGACGATGCCGTGCGCCATCATCATCATGAGGTAGGCGTTGTTGTAGACCGTGGTGCCGGGCACGAACACGCCGTCGGGGTCGGCGTTCCCCGAAGCGGTGTTGGCGACCTTGATGACGGCCATCACGGCGATCTGGTTGGCGGCCACGAACAGGAGCGTCCAGCCGGCCATGCGGCGGATCGTGCCCAGCGGGAGCCGCTTGAAGTCGAAGCGCAGCCGCCACCGGAATCCGGCCTTGCGCAGGGCGGGGGCGAGGCAGATCACCTGGATGACGACGCCTGCGGTGGTGCCCGCGCCGAGGAGCACGACCATGCCGTTCGTCACCTGGTCGGGGTCGGCGAAGAGCTCGCCGACGGCGTTCGGGACGGCGTCCCTCGTGTAGACGAGGAAGAAGACCGCGCCCACGGTGATCACGACGAGGTTGTTGATGATCGGCACCCACATGGGGGCGCCGAAGTGCTCGCGGGAGTTGAGGACGCCCGAGAGGATCGCGAAGAGCCCGTAGAGCAGCAGCGCGGGGAGCATGAAGTAGGAGAGCTCGGTGACGAGGTCGACCTGCACGGGCTCGGCCATGAGCCTGGCGATGATCGGCGCGCAGAGGGTGACGAGGATCGCGGCGCCGCCGAGGACGAGGGTGGCGAGGGTGAGGAGGCGCTGGGCGAAGGCGTCGCCGCCGTCGGGGTCGTTCTTGTGGGCTTTGACGAACAGCGGCATGATGATGCTCGCGAACACGCCGCCGAGGACGAGTTCGTAGATCATCTGGGGGAAGTACTGGGCGGTCGTGTACGAGTTGCCGAGGAGCCCGGCGCCGATGGCGGCCGAGATGACGACGGTGCGCCCGAAGCCGGTGACGCGGGAGACGAGGGAGCCCGCGCCCATGAGGAGGCTGGAGCGGACCACGTTCTTGCCCTGGGGTTTCGGCGGGGCCGGAGGTGTGGCGGCGCCGTTGCTCATGCCGTTGAGGGGGGTGTACCCGTTCCCGGTCTGGGGTCCGCTGGGCGGGTAGGGGTTCCCCGGGTGCACGTGAGGGTGGGGGCCTCGGACGGGGCCAGACGGCGAGTGCCCGGGGCCAGGGCCCGGTCTCGCGCTAGGTTCGGCCATTCTCGCACTCTCCGCTAAGCTTGCCCGGCGATGTCTGACAACAGTAGCGGTAAGGAAATCACGGTCCCGCCCATAGCCGATGAACTGGGTCGGGTGTTCGCAGGCGAGGGCTTCGAGCTGCACCTGGTCGGCGGCCCGGTCCGTGACGCGGTGCTGCGCCGGAGCGTGAGCGACCTCGATTTCACGACGGATGCGCGCCCGGAGGCGACCGAGGCGATCCTGCGGGCCCACTGCTCGACGGTGTGGACCACGGGGGCGGATTTCGGGACCATCGGGGGGATGTTCCGGGGCGAGCAGGTCGAGGTGACCACGTTCCGCGCCGACGCGTACGACCGTGTCAGCCGCAATCCGATCGTGCGCTACGGCGACAGTCTCGTCGACGACTTGGAGCGGCGCGATTTCACGGTGAACGCGATGGCGGTCTCGCTGCCCGGCCACGCGTTCGCTGACCCGTTCGGGGGCTTGGCGGACATCGCGCGGCAGACGATCCGGACGCCGGCGTCGCCGGAGTCCTCGTTCGCGGACGACCCGCTGCGGATGCTGCGGGCGGCGCGGTTCGCCGCGCAGCTCGGTTTCGCCGTCGACCCCGACACGCTCGACGCCATGCGCCGCATGGCCCCTGAGCTCGCGCGCATCACGGCGGAGCGGATCCGGGACGAGTTCTCGAAGCTGATGCTCGCGCCCGATCCGGTGGTGGGGCTGCGGATCCTCATCGACACGGGCCTGGCCGACCAGTTCCTGCCGGAGCTGCCGGCGCTGCGCATGGAGATCGACGAGCACGCCCAGCACAAGGACGTGTACGAGCATTCGCTGCAGGTGCTGCGCAACGCGATCGCTCTGGAGACCGCGGGCCCGGACCTGCTGCTGCGCCTGGCGGCGCTGCTGCACGACATCGGCAAGCCCGAGACGAAAGACGTCGTTCCCGGCGGCGGCGTCACGTTCCACCACCACGATGTGGCCGGGGCCCGGTTGGCGCGCAGGCGGATGCGCGATCTGCGGTACCCGAAGGCGGACGTGCAGGCGGTGTCGCTGCTCATCAGTCTGCACCTGCGGTTCTACGGCTACGGCGACGCGGGCTGGACCGATTCGGCGGTGCGCCGGTACGTGACGGACGCCGGACGCCCAGCTCGACCGGCTGCACCTGCTGGTGCGTTCGGACTGCACGACCCGCAACCGGCGCAAGGCCGAGCGGCTGCGCCGCGACTACGACGCGTTCGAGGACCGCATCGCGCGGATCCGCGCCGAGGAGGACCTGCGCGCGGTGCGCCCGGACCTCGACGGCAACGCGATCATGGCGCTCCTCGGCCTGGGGCCCGGCCCTGAAGTGGGCCGGGCCTGGGCCCATCTCAAGGAGTTGCGGCTGGAGCGGGGTCCGATGCCCCGCGAGGAAGCGGAGTCGGAGCTGCTGGCTTGGGCCGCAAGGGAAGGGATCGGACCGCGTCAAGACGCGGGATGAGGATCTCCTGCACCACGAGGGCGCACATGATCGCGACGGCGATCCAGCGTGAGGCGGCGGCGGTGAGGAACAGGCCCTCGGCGATGCCGCGGCCTTCCTCGTCGGCCGAGACCTGCAGCATCTTGCCGTAGAACGCGATGAAGTAGAACAGTTCGGCGGCCTGCCACACCAGGAACCAGCCCCATTTGGGGCGGGCGAGCACGGCGAGCGGGATGAGCCACAGCACGTACTGCTGCGACCAGACCTTGCCGAAGAGCAGGAACGCGGCCACCACGAGGAAGCACAGCTG
Organism: uncultured Actinomycetota bacterium; assembly: GCA_963740955.1. GTDB lineage: Bacteria > Actinomycetota > Actinomycetes > Mycobacteriales > Micromonosporaceae > Glycomyces. The sequence goes on along the minus strand of CAVUGC010000015.1, from coordinate 140,794 downwards.
CGCGAGCCGCGGCACCAGGTCGTCCGGTGTCGCCAGTCCGCGCAGTCCGTAGGCGCCGCTGGAGGGCCGGCGTCCCGCGAAGTAGCCGAGCGGCGGCGATCCCGATGCAGGACAGGGCGAACAGGACCAGGTAGAGGTCGTTGACGAACTCGGAGTCCCAGAGCCGCTCCCAGCCGGTGAGGCCGCGCACGACGTACCAGCCGGTGCCCCAGTCGACGGGCCGCTCGGAGTTGAGTTCGAAGAACCGCATCCACGACTCGGGCCACAGGTAGGCGACGGGCGCGTTGATGGCCGCCCACACGACCGCGGCGGTCGCGGTCGACTGGAGCGCGGGCAGGAGTTTCCGCTGCCGCAGCGCGAGGATGAGGAGCGGGCCGATGAACAGGAGCGCGTAGAACTTCGCGGCCACGGCGAGGCCGAGGAACAGCCCGGCCATGATGGGTCTGCTTCGCTGCCAGTACAGGAAGAACGGCATCGAGAGCGCGATGGCGAACAGGTCCCAGTTGACGGTGGCGGTGACGAGCATGACCGGCGCGGCCGCGAGCATCATCGCGTCCCAGGGCCGCGACGGTCGGGAGTGGACGAGCGCCGGGTCGGGGCTCGGGCCGGGGAGGTCGGTGCGGCGGTTGTCCTCGCGGATCCGGTGGAGGATCGCGATGGCGGCGGCCCCGCAGATGAAGAGCACGATCGCGTTGAGGTGGAAGAAGATCGGGCCGCCGTCGGTGCCGGCGACGGAGCCGATCCGGTAGGCGATCTGCCCGAGGATCCCCATGAACCAACCGGTCAGTACCGGGTATTCGACCGGGTGGTCACGGTAGGGGACGGCGCCTTCGTTGAGCTTCTCGGCGCCCCACAGCGCGCGGATGTCGGTGTAGCAGGCGTTCGTGTACTGCTGCCAGTCCACCCAGCCGCCCGCCGAGCACGGGTATTTCTGGAGCCAGTTGATCGCGAAGGCGACGAGGCCGGTGAAGAGGATGACCCGGATCGGCGTCCAGTAGCGGCGCCGGGGCGGGTCGACGGCGTGGTCGCCGAGGGGGCCGCCGATGAAGCCCGAGGCGAAGCGGGCCAGGCGGTCGGTGAGGGTGGGGGCTGCTGGCGGCTGCTCTGCCTTGATCGGTTCGGCAGGCTGCTCGATGGAAGACGGCGGCATGGGCCCTATTGTGGCCCATGCCGCCGTCTCTGTGCGCTATCGCGTCGCTGTCGGTGATTCGCCGGGATCGAACGTCCCGGCGTCAGCCGTTGCCGTTTCGTTCCGCCGTCATCGGGGGTCGTGCCATCCTCTTCGGGCGGGGTCGTGTCGTCCTCGTTGCAGTTCCGGCTCGACAGATCGGACACGTCATCGCCGCTCGTCTCCTCAGTCGGATCGTCGGTCGGCGAGGCGTCGTCGCCGGGATCCTCGTCAGCCGGGCGTGCAGGCTCGTTCTCCCAGGTGCCGCCCTCGGCCTCGCAGTCCTCTTGCTCCTGCTCTTCCTGCATGCCCGCGCACAGGGCGTTCGTCGGGGTTGGCCGGCGCAGAACTCGCCGCCTTCGAGGGTGCCTCCGGCCGCTTCGATGTCCCAGCTGGTCTCGTTGCCCGGCGTCGGCCTTGCCTTCCCATTCCTCCTCGTCCCAGTGTCGGCGTCCTTGCGTCGAGGATCCGGTTCATGGCGTCGAACCACACGGGGTAGGCGGTGTTGGAGCCGAACACGCTGTCGTTGTCGCCGTTCGGATGTCGGCGATCGGATCCGATTCGGAGGTCACGTTCCCGACCCACGCGGCGATGGAGAGCTGCGGGATCGCGCCGACGTACCAGGCGTGGGCGTTGTACGAGTCGGGGTACTCGTTGCCGTCCTCGTCCTTGCCGGCGGCCTCCCAGGTACCGGTCTTGCCGAAGTAGTCGCGGTCGAGCTCGTCGGTCTCGGACTCGCCGCCGATCTCCGAGCCGATCCACTGGAGGTCCTGCGGGCGACCGTCGCGTCGATGGCCGGCCTCTGTCGAGTTCGAGGGTGACCTCGGCTCGACTTCCTTGCCCGTGTTGTCGCTCGACCTTGGCGACGAAGTGGGACTCGTTGTAGTAGCCGTCGTTCGCGATGGTGGCGTAGATCGAGGCCATGTCGCGGACGCTCGTCGGGTACTGGCCGAACGCGAGGTGGTTGTAGAACGGGTCGGTGTCTGCCCTTCTCGCCGATCGCGCACTCGAGGGCCGCCGTTCGGTCTTCGAGGAACAGCCCGTCGATGTTGACGATCGGCTTGCAGTTGTCGTCGACCTGGATGGGCGCCCAGTCGTCCCAGTTGCCCGATCGTCGATCGACCGACGTTCTGGCCCTCGGCGTCGACGGCTTGCCGTGCTGGGTGTAGCGTCGTCGCCGTCGTGGTCATCCGGTAGTTGACGGAGACGTCGTGCGGCTCGCCTGTGTCGTCCTTGATCGGCGGGTCTGGCTCATCGACCGCAGGCCCATCTGGCCGGCGTACGTCGAGGATGGTGTTCGGCGCCGTATTCCTCGGCGATCGAGTACATCGGCGTGTTCTTGGAGTTGCGCACCGCGTCGGACAGCTGTCATCTCGAGGTCGGGGTCGGCCTGGCTGCCGTTGCGCAGCGTGCAGTTCGGGTAGTCGCCGCTGCCGATGCAGGTTCTCGGAGTCTTCGAGCTTCAGCGATTCGAACTCGCGCGGGGAGCCGGCGTTGAACCACGAATTGATCGAGTCGCCCTCTTCGATGGCCGTCGCGGCGGTGACCATCTTCATGGTCGAGGAGGGCGGGTGCGGTGACTCGGCCCCGGCCTTGTCGACGCCGAAGCCGTCGTCGCCGCCGTAGTAGCCGAGGATCTCGCCGGTCTCGGGGTTGATGGCCACCATCGCGCTCATCATGTACTTCTTGTAGTCCTCGAGCGCGGCATCCGGGTTGTCGTTCATGAACTCCGCGTAGCCGTCATCCCCTTCGGCGGGTGCGGCGTCCTCGATGGACTCGACGGGATCGCCTTCGGCATTGAGGTAGTTGCCGCTCTCGTCCTGGCTGAGTTTGATGTCGCCCCGAGAACCGGTGGACTTGAGCGACGACTGGATCGACTCGGTCGATGGTCAGGACGACCTTGTACCCGCCGTTCTGCTCCTTGTCGGGGTCAGCTCCCTTGAGCATGTCCCGGGTGATGCCGTAGCGCTCCTCGAGCTCCTGGAAGACGTAGCCGTCCTGCTCGTTGATGATGAAGCCGAGGTCGGTGTTGCCGCCCCAGGATCCGCTGGCCTTGAACTCGTCGATCGGCGTCGGGATCTCGTATGCGTCGCGCTTTGCCTGGGTGAGGTCGCCGGTGTCGACCATGGCCTGCATCGCGTGGTCCCAGCGCTCCTGCGTGGCCGCCTCGTCGTAGATGCCATCCGCCTCGAAGTACGGGTCGTAGTACCCGTTGGGGGACTTGACCTGCATGACGATGAACGCGGCCTGGTCGTAGTCGAGGTCCTTCAACGGCACGTCGAAGTAGTTCTTCGCCGCCGCCTCGATGCCGTAGGCGCCGCGGCCGAAGTAGGCCATGTTGAGGTAGGCGGTGATGATCTCCTTCTTGGAGTACTTGTTCTCCATCTGGATCGCCATCGCCGCTTCGCGGGCCTTGCGGTCGTAGGAGATCTCGTCGCGGGCGTCGAGGACCATGCCCGCGTACTGCTGCGTGATCGTCGAGGCGCCCTGCGTTTCGCCGCCGGAGAGGTTGTTGACGAGCGCGCGCCATGGTGCGGCTGAAGTCGACGCCGCGGTGGTCCCAGAACTTGCGGTCCTCCAGCGACACCAGGGCGTCCGTGACTGTTGTGGGGATCTCGCTTTCCTTCGGCCTGCAGGCGGAGGGTGTCGCCGTACGCGCCGGCCTGGGTCTCGTCGTCGGCGTAGTAGAACGAGGACGACTCGCCCGCGCGGGCGATGCCCGAAGCGGGGGGTCGTCGTTGAGAAGAAGTAGGCGCCGACGATGGTGACGCTCGGCCATGAAGAGGACGCCCAGTGGCGATGAAGGCGGCGAGCATCTTGCGGCCGAGGCGTTTGCGCTTCTTCTTGCCGCCCTTGCCTTCGAGGTCGTCCTTGTTCAGCGGGCCCTTGCCGGCGCGGCGGGCGCCGGTGACGCTGGCGCGGCCGGTCGTCTCGTTCGGGTCGCCGGGCCGCGGCCGAGGCCGACCGACGGAGGCCGATCCCACCGAAGCGGAACCGACGGAGGCGGAGCCCACCGAGGCGCGGCCGGGGCCGCCGACCGATGCCCGGCCGGGGCCGCCCACCGAGGCGCTGCCGGTGGCGCCGGGGCCGCCGACGGACGCGGAGCCCGTGGGGCGTCCGACCGAGGCCGAGCCGCGCCCGACCGAAGCGGAGCCGCGTCCGACCGGGGCCTGCCCGGAAGAGGGTGTGCCGTACGGCTGCTGGCGCGGCCGGGGGGCCTGGCCTTGGCCGCCGCCCTGCGGTTGCGAACCGCCGCCCCAGCCGTAGTCGGGGTCGCCGGAACCGCCGCGGGGGCCTGCCGGGGCGTTTCCGTAGGCGCGGCCGTCCGGTTGTCCGGCGCCGCGGCCCTGGGGCCGTCCGCCCTCTGGGGGCGGGTCGGGACGATAACCGTAGTCGCTCATGCTCAACCATCCACGTGCTGTGAAACCCAGGCATGGGCCGGGGTTTGCCGGTCGGCCCGGTCGCCCGGCGCGCGGCGTCCCGAGGGGGACGCGCCCGGCGGACCGGCGTTCGCAAAGGTCCACTTCCGGCATGGGGGGCGGCCGGTCGTCTCGCAGTTTCGCACATTGAATCTGAGAGAACTCTGCTAGATCGCTTGGTGGGCCCGAGCTTATCGGATGGCGACAGCCCCTGAACAGGGCGTGGACGTGTGCCTTGACGTGATTTGCGCCTGCCGCTATGGTTATCCCGGATGTATCGAGCCGATACATCACCGCGTTAGATCGCCGTGTGAGAGGAGGGACGCGATGCTCGAGCTGGCCATTCTGGGACTCCTGCACGAGACCCCTATGCACGGCTATGAGCTGCGCAAACGCCTACTAGCCCTACTCGGGGCGATCCGGGCCGCGTTCAGCTACGGCTCCCTCTACCCCACCCTCAAACGCATGCGCCTTCGCGGGCTCATCGCCGAGGAGACCTCGACAGAGGGTGCTGGAGAGACCCCGCTGCTCACCGGGCGCCGGGCCCGCAAGGTCTACCGGCTCACACCCGAAGGCAAAGAGCACTTCGCGCAGCTGATGGCCGACGCCGGCCCCGAATCGGCCGACGAGGCCCTGTTCGGGGTGCACTTCGCGTTCTTCTCCCGCACCGACCCGGCCACGCGCCTGCGGATCCTCGAGGCCCGCCGCCGCCGCGTCGAGGAGCGCCGCGAGCGCATCCGGGAGGCGCTCTCGCGCACCGCCGAGCGGCTCGACGCCTACGGGCTCGAGCTCCAGCGGCACGGCCTGGAGACCGCCGAACGGGAAGTGCGCTGGCTCAACGAGCTCATCGCCTCCGAGGAGAGCCGCCGCCCCGAGCAGCGCAACGACTTCGGCGAGCCATTCGCCGAACCGGGACGGCACCAGGCCGCCCCGGCTAAGGGAACACCCGATCCGGCTGCGAGCGCCGGAGACCCAAATAAACAAGGCAAAGGAGGCATGCGCGATGGGTAAGCTCCGCGTAGCCATTGTCGGCGTGGGCAACTGCGCCTCTTCGCTGGTCCAAGGCGTCGAGTACTACCGCGACGCCAAGCCCGAGGACCGGGTTCCCGGCCTCATGCACGTCCAGTTCGGCGACTATCACATCAATGACATCGAATTCGTCGCCGCATTCGACGTCGACGCGAAGAAGGTCGGCCAGGACCTGGCCAGCGCCATCAACGCTTCGGAGAACAACACCATCCAGTTCGCCGAGGTCCCCCCGACCGGGGTGAACGTCCTGCGCGGCCCGACCCATGACGGCTTGGGCCAGTACTACACCGAGATGGTCACCGAGTCCTCCGAGGAGCCGGTCGACGTGGTCGCCGTCCTCAAGGAGACCCGCGCCGACGTCGTGGTCTGCTACCTGCCGGTGGGCAGCGAGACGGCCGCGAAGTTCTACGCGCAGGCTTCGATCGACGCGGGCGCCGCGTTCGTCAACGCCCTCCCCGTGTTCATCGCCTCCGACCCCGAATGGGCCCAGAAGTTCACCGACGCCGGCATCCCGATCGTCGGCGACGACATCAAGTCGCAGGTCGGCGCCACCATCGTGCACCGTGTGCTGGCGAAGCTGTTCGAAGACCGCGGCGTGCGCCTCGACCGCACGTACCAGTTGAACTTCGGCGGCAACATGGACTTCATGAACATGCTCGAGCGCACCCGGCTCACGAGCAAGAAGATCTCCAAGACGCAGTCGGTCACTTCGCAGATCCCGCACGAGATGCGCGGCGCCGACGTCCACATCGGCCCGTCGGACCACGTGCCGTGGCTGACCGACCGCAAGTGGGCGTACATCCGCCTGGAGGGCACCACCTTCGGCGACGTGCCGCTCAACGCCGAGCTCAAGCTCGAGGTGTGGGACTCGCCGAACTCCGCCGGCGTCATCATCGACGCGGTGCGCGCGGCCAAGATCGCCCTGGACCGCGGCCACGGCGGCCCGGTCGAGAGCGCCTCCAGCTACTTCATGAAGTCGCCGGCCAAGCAGTTCTCCGACGAGGACGCTCGCATCTCGGTCGAGAACTTCATCGCGGGCCTATAAGACCCGACGCCGCCGCAAAGGGGACTCCGAATCGAAATTCGGGGTCCCCCTTGGCATTCAGCGGCGTTATCCTCGGACAATGCGCACCGACGGGCACGTCCGGAACCTCGCCGGCAACCGCCGTTTTCGGCACCTGCTGGCGGTGCGCCTCACTTCGCAGGCCGCGGACGGCATGTTCCAGGCCTCGCTCGCGCTCTCGGTGTTCTTCAACCCGGCGCTCGGGGAGGCCAGCGACCCGTTCCGGTACGCGGCCGCCGTGGCGATCCTCCTCGGCCCGTATTCCCTGCTCGGGCCCTATGTCGGCACGGTCCTCGACCGGTTCAGCCGCCGCAATCTCATCGGCGGGGCGAACTTCGCGCGGGCCGCGCTCATGGTCGTCATCTGCCTGACGCTCGCCGGCGGTTTCAACTGGTCGTGGGTGCTGTGCGCGATGATCGTGCTCGCCGCCAACCGGTTCGTGCTCGCCGGGCTCGGCGCCGCCCATCCGCAGGTCGTCCCGCCCGGCGACCTGGTCACGGCGAACTCCCTGGCCTCCACGCTCGGCGCCCTCGCCTACGGCCTGGGCCTGGCGACCACCGGCGTCGCGAAGCTCCTCGACTCCGGCGTCTCGTACTCGATGCTCGCGCTCGCCGCCGGGCTCGGCTACCTCGCCTCGGCGCTCATCGCCGGCGCCTCCTTCCACCGCGCCGACCTCGGCCCGCCCGAGGGCCGGAGCCCGACCGGCGGCCTGTGGAAGGGGATCGCCCAGACCTCCACGGGCATGTGGGAGGGCTTCAAGCACCTCGGCCGCCGCAAGGGCCCGGCCCTGGTCATGGCCGTGCAAGGGCTGCACCGGTTCCTGTACGGGATCGTGTTCATCATCGCGATCGCCCTGTTCATGGGCTTCTTCTGGGACCTGCAGTCCGACCCGGACCGCACCACCACGATCTCGTGGCTGCTCGTGCTCGCGGTCCTGGGCAACGTGGGCGTGCTCGCCGCGGCGCTCACCACCCCGCGCGCGACCCGCGTGTGGGGCCCCAAGAACTGGATCGTGGTCCTCATGGCCCTGTGCGCGGTCGTGGTCGGGGTCCTCGCCGGGGCGATGAAACCGGTGATGTTCGCCGTCGCGGTCCTGCTGGTGAACATCGCCTCCCAGGGTCTCAAGATCACTGTGGACACGAGCATTCAGCGGGGTGTCGAGGACGCCTTCCGCGGCCGCGTCTTCAGCGTCAACGACACCGTCTACAACGTGGGCTACCTCGCCGGGCTCTTCGCCGCCGCGCTCGTCGTGCCGGGGGACGGCTACGCGCCCGGAACCCTTGTCGGCGTGGCGCTCGCCTACGGGCTGATCTGCGTCGGATACGCCTACCTCGCGCGAGACGAGGCACCGTACGATTCACAGACATGGAGCCCCGCCGCGACCGAAGCGAGACCGACGACGAGCCCGTAGCCTCGAACCCCTACCGCGGGACCGCGCCCTGGCAGCGCGAAGGCTCCGGCGGATGGAAACGCGGGCTCGCCGGATTCGGCGCCGTCGTCCTCACCGCCGGCTCCGTCGCCGCGGTCGCCTGGCTCGCCTTCCGCGATGACGACCCGGACACCGAGGCGACCGGCGAGGTCATCTCGCAGCGGTGCACCATCACCGAAGCCGACGACGCCGGGCAGGGCGCCGACCCGATGGAACCGGGCACCCCCGCCGAACGCTCCATCGCCACCGTCCAGACCAACTACGGCGAGATCGCCGTGATGCTCTGGGGCGACCTCGCCCCCTGCGGCGTCGAGGCCTTCACCCACCTGTCGCAGACCGGGTTCTACACCTCGCACGACTGCGACCGGCTCACCACGCAGTCGGTCGACCCGACCGCGATCCTGCGCTGCGGCAGCCCCGGCTACGACTCCGCCTCCAACGACACTGAAGACCCGGAGCTACGGCCCGGGCTGGCGCTTCCAGGCCGAGACCGGCATGGCCGGCAACGACGTGGCCGACGTGCTCGCGCTCGTCACCGACGACCAGGGCCAGGCGGGCAGCTCCTTCGCGCTCATCCGCGGCGCGGCCGTCCCCACCGCCGGCGTCAGCGTCATCGGCGGCATCGTCGACGGCTACGAGGTCCTCGACCAGATCGCGGCCCTCACCGAGACCGTCGAATACGACGGCGAACCGCCACTGCCGGTGGAGATCTGGGGCATCACCGTCACCGACCTCGGCGACCTGCCCACCGGACCCGACACGATCGGCGAGACGCCCACCACGACCCAGACCGCGACGCCCACCACGCCCGCCGACGGCACGGCCACCCCCACGGGCACGGCCACCACGACCGGAACGGCAACGCCGACAAGCAAAGTCGACGGCTAACCGGGCCTAGTCCTCGGACTTCTCCGACCCGCCGCGCTTGGCGTACTTGTCCACGTACTCCTGGCCCGTCAGACGCCGGATCGCGTCCATCACCTCATCGGTCACGGCCCGGATCACCACCCGGTCGTTCTCCATGCCCTTGTACCGCGTGAAATCGAGCGGCTTGCCCACCCGCACGCCCACCGGCGCCACCCGCGGACGCGACTCCCCGATCGGCAGCACCTTCTCCGTCCCGATCAGACCCACCGGGATCACCGGCGCACCCGAGGTCAGCGCCAGACGCGCCACCCCCGGCTTGCCCCGGTACAGGCGCCCGTCAGGCGAACGCGTGCCCTCCGGGAAGATCGCGAACACCCGGCCCTCCTCGAGGACCTCCAGCGACGGCTCCAGGGACGCGGCGCTCTTGCGCCCGCCCGAGCGGTCCACGGCCACCTGGCCGAGCGCCTTCACCGTCGAGGAGATGAGCTTGCCCTTCACGCCCGCACCCGTGAAGTACTCGATCTTCGCCATGGTCGCGATGTGCCGCTTGGTGGTCAGACCCAGGAAGTAGTGGTCGGCCACGGAGAGGTGGTTCGACGCCAGGATGACCGGACCGGACTCGGGAATGTTCTCCTTCCCGTCGATCCAAGGCCTGTAGATGAGCTTGATGGTCGGCGCGGCCGTCCATTGCAACGTCTTGTACAGCACCGTGTTCAGCTCTCCAGTGGTCTCACCCCGGCGCGGGAAGGGTCGGTACCGGGCTAACGTTCGGCTCGCAAGCGCCGCTGTGGCCTGCCAATTATGGCCCGCCGAACGCCCCTTGCGAAACCCTCGGACCCGCCCCGCCCGACGCGGGCGCGGCCGGACCCTGCCGGGAAGGCAGGGTGAGTCTAAGCCATGAACCGCGCTTACAGGTACTGCCCGGGATGGTGGTCGCGGTCGTCACCGCGCGCCGCCCGCTCGGCCATGACCGCCCGGAGCTGCGGCGGAAGATCGTCGCTCCCCGCGGGCAGCGCCTTCAGCTCACCCGAACGCATCTGGTCGAGCTGCAACCGCGCGGCCATCTGCTGCGCCACCAGCGCCGCCTGGATGCCATGGAACAGGCCCTCGAGCCAACCGACCAGCTGGGCCTGCGCGATCCGCAGCTCCGCCTCCGTCGGGATCTCGTCCGCGCTGAACGGCAGCGACAGCCGCTCGAGCTCGTCGCGCAGCTCCGGGGCCAGCCCGGACTCGAGCTCGGCGATGGAACGCGCGTGGATGTCGCGCAGGCGCTGGCGGCCCTTGTCGTCGAGGTCGGCGGCGCGGACCTCTTCGAGGAGCTGCTTGATCATCGAGCCGACGCGCATGACCTTGGCCGGTTCGTGGACCAGCTTGGTCGGGTCGGACTCGTACCGGTCCCCGTCCTCGACCTCGGGCGTTTCGCTGTCGGCGGTGATCGGGTTGCCGTCGGCGTCGACGATGAACGGCTGGTCCTCAGACTCGCCGCCCCGCTCCGGCTTGCTGTTCGCTTCACTCATGGTCGGCGTGACCCCACTCGTCTCGTTGGCTCCTGCGGTTCCTCTTCACGAGCCTAACGCGGTCGGATCTCCGGGGTGTTCCCGCTCGAGGCAGGCCGGGGGTCCGGCCGCTGAGAAAGCGAAAGGCCCGGAGGTCGGAACCTCCGGGCCTTATCTGTGCGCGAGGGGGGACTTGAACCCCCACGTCCTTACGGACACTGGCACCTGAAGCCAGCGCGTCTGCCATTCCGCCACTCGCGCGAGTGTCAGTACTTGCGACGCGACGATATTACCTTGTCGGGGACCTGGTGCTTCAACGGGGTATTGCCCCGGTTGAGTCGCAGGCCACTCACAGGAGGGTGCGCAGGCGTCCGACGGGCTGCTCGCCGCCGTGCACTTCGGGCCACATGAGGGCGTCGACCTCGGGCTTGGCGTCCTTCGGGGACCGCGAGGCCGGCGAGGGTGGTGATGGCGCGCAGCGAGACGGGCGTGGAGGCCCGGCCGGCGCCGTCGTCGATCTTGACGGCGACCGCGCCGACGCCGGGGGCGGCGAGCACGTGGACGCCTTCGGCGCCGCCTTTGGCGAGCAGGCCGGGGAGGGCGGTCATCATGCGGTGGTCGGGGCCTTTGGTGCCGTCGATGAGTTTCGGGTTGGCGCGCATGGCGTCGGCGACGCGGCGCTCGTCGTGCCGGCGGGGGCTTCGACGAGCCGCGAGAAGGCGCGTGCGATCCCGGCGAGGGTGACGGCGAGGACGGGGGCGCCGCAGCCGTCGACGCCGATCGGCCTCCACGCGGTCGCCGGTGAGTTCTTCGACGGTGGCGATGACGAGCCGCTGGAGCGGGTGCTCGGGGTCGCGGTAGGTCGCGGGTCCCAGCCGTGCGGCGGCGCAGGCGGCGAGCATCCCGGCGTGCTTGCCCGAGCAGTTCATGTAGATCCGGCGGGGCTCGCCGCCCGCGGCGATCGACGTCGCCGCGGGCGGTCGGGTCGCTCGGGCAGGTCGGCCGGGCACTGGAGGAGGTCCTCGCCGAGTCCGGCGCCGCCGAGCACGGAGCCGACCTGCGCGAGGTGGAACGGTTCGCCGCGGTGGCTCGCGGAGGCGATGGCGAGGTCGGCCTCGGTGGCGGGCGTCCCAGCCGGCGCGGAGCATGGCGAGGGCCTGCATGGGCTTGTTGGAGGAGCGGGGGAAGACCGGGGAACCGGTGTCGCCGATCGAGGCGACGAGGTTCCCGGACGGGTCGGTCACGGCGACGCTGCCCCGGTGGAGGCTCTCGGCGAATCCGGACCGGACGATTTCGGCGACGGGTTCGCCGCCGCGGTAGGAAGCACTCATAACCGCGAGGCTAATCCCGCCGTTATTGGCTCGCGGCCTGATCGCCCACGATGAGACGCGCGTCAGGGTCGGCGGCCGCGGAACGCTTCACCATGGCGAGCGCGATCTGGCCGAGCTCGTAGTGCTGGACGGCGGTGCCGACGAAGCCGACCTCTTTGCCGCCCAGGGTGATCGGGGTGCCGGAGGCGGGCGGCTGCTCGCTCGGATCCGTCGAGGTGGAGCATGGCGAGGCGCCGGGGCGGCTGGCCCAGGTGGTGGACCTTCGCGACGGTCTCCTGGCCGCGGTAGCAGCCTTTGTCGAGGTGCACGGCGGCGGCGAGCCAGTGGTGGACCTCGTGCGGGACGGTCTTCTCGTCGGTGTCGATCCCGAAGGCGGGCAGCTTGGCCGCGACGCGCAGGGCGTCCCAGGCCCAGGTGCCGGCGGGGGCGAAGTCGCCTTCGAGGAGTTCGAACCGGATGTCCTCGCGGCGGACGCAGGGTGTCGAAGGTGGGGACGCCGAGGGCGTCGGTGCGGCGGGTCCAGCCGTGGGCGCGCTCGGATCCGGTGCCGGGGTAGGTCGAGGTGGCGACGGCCATGAGGTCCTTCGCGGCGAACTTGGCGATCGGGACCGGCTGCACGAGCGGGCCTTCGCCGTCCGTCGGCGGTCTTGGGTGTAGGTGAACAGCGCCCAGTCGTCGGTCTCGTCGCGGATGTCGACTTCGGTGCGGAACTTCATGAGCTCCAGGTATTTGCGCAGCGGCTCGCCGCGGCCGGGTTCGGTGTCGAGCCAGGTGGTCTCGCCGTCGTCGTAGACGTTCGCGTGGTGCTCGATGCGGCCCGTGGGGGAGAGGATGAGCGTCTCGGTGCCGTGGTGCGGTTTGAGGCTGGTGAGGTGCTGGGTGGAGAGCGAGTGCAGCCATTCGAGGCGCTGCGGGCCGGTGACGGAGATGACGTCGCGGTCGGAGCGGTCGAAGAGCGCGCCGGAATCGATCGCTTTCCGCTGCTCGGTGAGCGGCCCGCCGTAGTGCCAGGCGGTGCGCCCGCTCTGGCGGTGTCGAACCGGGTCGCGACGGCGCCGGGCAGGGACAGGAGCGGGGACGGTGCGACGGTGTGGTCGTGCGTCGGTCATGCGTGCCTTCTCCAGGCATTCGGCGCAGGTCCCGAACACGGCAACGTGGCCGATGTCCATGACGAACCCGCAGTTGTCGGCGACTTCCTCGCGCGCGTTCGCGAACATGGAGGGGTCGACCTCGGTGATCCGGCCGCAGCGGTGGCACACCAGGTGGGCGTGGCCGCGGTCGCCGGACAAATGGTACGTCGGGGCGCCGTGGGAGAGGTGGGTGTGGGAGACGAGCTGGAGCTCTTCGAGCAGGTCGAGGGTGCGGTAGACGGTGGTGATGTTCACGCCTTCGACCTGGCCGCGGATGCGCTCGTGGATCTGCTCGGGGGTCGCGTGCCCGAGGGCGCGGACGGCCTCCAGGACGAGCTGGCGCTGCGCGGTCATGCGCAGGCCCTTGGAGCGCAGCACCGCCGCCAGTTCGGTCTCGGCCTCGGCTTCGGTGGGCATAAGTGCATCGTACTTCGCCGCCGCGGCCACACGTTCGGGTGACAAGGCGGGCGCCGCAGGGAGTTCTTGTCGCACCCGCGCGGGAGGATCGGCGCTACGGTCCCCTCGGGTGGGTGGGGGCTGTGGATGGTGTTCGGCGGCTCGCCGCGGCCGGCGCGTTCGGGCCGAGGGGCAGAATGAGTGCATGGCACTAGTGACCGCAGTACTGCACCGCGGCGTCGTCGACTCCGACGAGCCGCTCCTGTGCGCCGACGACCTCGGAGTCCTCCGGGGCGACGGCGTGTTCGAGACCATCAACGTGCGTTCGGGGCAGGCGTTCCTGCTCTCGGAGCACCTCGACCGCATGGCGAACTCCGCGCGCCGCATGGAGTTCGAGCTGCCCGCGAAGTCGGCCATGGCCGAGCTCGCCGAGCAGGCCTTGGAGGCCTGGCGCGAGCGGGCCGAGGGCGAGGGGGCGCTGCGCCTCGTCGCCACGCGCGGCCGCGAGCACGGCGGGCCGCTCACCGTCTACGCCACGGTCGATCCGGTGCCGCGCGAGCGCATCCTGCCGCGCCGGGACGGCTTGAGGATCGCCACCGCGACCTTGGGGGTGAATGCCGACGCACGGGGCGAAGCCCCGTGGCTTCTAGGCGGCGTCAAAGCCCTCTCGTACGCGTCGATGATGGCGGTGACCCGCTGGGCGAAGTCCCAGGGAGCCGATGACGCCCTGTGGGTCTCGGCCGACGACTTCGCGCTGGAGGGCCCGACCTCGTCGCTGCTGTGGCTCGACGGCGAGACCCTCTGCACGACGCCGGTGTCGACGGGCATCCTGCCGGGGACGACGAGCGCGTACCTGCTGGAGCAGGCGCCGAAGGCCGGATTGAAGACGGCCGAGCGCCTGATCTCGGTGGGGGACTTGAAGAATGCCGAGGCGGCGTGGCTCAGCTCCTCCGTGCGAGGTGTGGCCTTCATCACTCAGATCGACGGGGTTTCGGTGGCTCAGCGGCCCGACATCACCGCTGAGCTGGACAAACTCGCGGGATTCGAAGTGCCTTCGTAACGGTTCGGCATCGTTTCTCAGGTTCTTCCCAGGCTCAGCACAGGCCACGCCCAGAGACGGTCCTCATAGTAATGAGTGTTCCGGTCACGCCGACAAGCCAAACGGACGGACATGGGCAGTCTTCCGGGAGGCACGGAACAATCCGGGGGCACAAAACCAGTAAGGGCAATCGGGCACAGCCCTACTGGTGCCAATGAAAAGTGGAGCTCCTCCACTTTATCGGGGCCGCAGCGAATGGGCAAGCGCTGCGGCCCCATTACTGTGTCACAGGAACGACACGAAACCGTATCGGCGCCATTGGTTCCTGATCAACCTGCGAGGACTTTCCCGGGGTTGAGGATCCCGAGCGGGTCGAGCGCGTCTTTGATCCGTCGCTGCACGGCGAGATTCACCGGGTCGAGTTCCTTTGCGAGCCAATCGCGTTTCAGCATTCCCACGCCGTGTTCGCCGGTGATGGTGCCGCCCATGGCGAGTGCCATCTCGAGGATCTCGTCGAACGCGGCCTTCCCGGCCGCGAGGGAGGCAGGGTCCTCGGGGTGCACGATGATGTTGGGGTGCAGGTTCCCGTCGCCCGCATGGGCGATGACGCCGATGACCACGTCGTGTCTGGCGGCGGCGGCCTGCACGCCGTCGAGGGCTTCGGCGAGGCGCGAGCGCGGCACGGCGACGTCGTCGACGAGGACCGTGCCCAGTTTCTCCATGGCGTGGTAGGCGTTGCGCCGCGATTCCAGGAGCGCGTCGGCCTCTTCGGCGTCGGTGGCCCGGTAGACCTCGGTGGCCCCGGCGGTCTCGCAGAGGGCTTCGATCGCGGCGAGTTCTTCGACCGGGTTCGCGTCGGCGCACACGAGCAGGAGCGCGGCGGCCTCAGTCGGCAATCCCATGGGCCGCAGGTCTTCGAGGGCCCGCAGGTGCACGTTGTCGATGAGTTCGAGGAGGCTCGGCTGCGCGCCGGCGGCCATGATCGCGGTGACGGCGCGCCCGGCGTCGGCGGTGGTGTCGAAGACCGCGGCGAGGGTGAGCCGCCCGGCGGGAACCGGCGAGAGCTTCACGGTGGCCTCGGTGATGACCCCGAGGGTGCCTTCGGAGCCGCAGAAGAGCCGCACCAGGTCGTAGCCGGCGACGCCTTTCGCGGTCTCGCGGCCGCAGCGCATGACCTCTCCGGAGGCGAGCACGACTTCGAGGCCGAGCACGTATTCGGGGGTGGTGCCGTATTTGACGCAGCACATGCCGCCGGCGGCGGTGGCGATGTTCCCGCCGATGGTGGAGATCTGCCATGAACCGGGGTCGGGGCTGTAGCGCAGGCCGTGCTCGGAGGCGGCTGCGGTGATGGCGGCGTTGAGCACGCCGGGCTGGCAGACCGCGAAGCGGTTCACCGGGTCGATCGAGAGGATCCGGTCCATGGTCGAGAGGTCGAGGAGGATCGACCCGTCGACGGCGGTGGCCGCCCCGGCGAGGCCGGTGCGGGCTCCTTGCGCCACAACGGGAGCGCCGAACTCGGCGGCGATCCGCAGGACGGCGCTGACGTCGTCGGTCGAACGCGCCCGCACGAGTGCGGCGGCGCGTCCGGGCGGCACGAGCCCGGCATGGTCGACCGAGTGCGCGGCCAGCACGTCGGCATCGGTGACGGGCTCGAGCCCGGACGCACGCAGCGCGGAGATCAGATCGCTCATTCCGCGAGACTAGAGCCCTGAGAACAAGCCGTCCCAAACCCCCACCCACCCAGGGGACCGTAGCGGCGATCCTCCCGCGCGGGTACGACAGAAACCGGCGCCGAAGCCGCTCATGTCACCCGAAGGTGTGAAGCGCCGCGAGAGAAGCGCGGCGGCTCGCAGGCGTGAGGCGGCGATGCGCCGCGAGCGAAAACGCGGCCCTCGGACGCGTGAGCCGCAGCCAGGTCTCGCGAGCGGCGATGCGAGCACTCGAGCTCGCGAACCGCAGTGGGAGCCCGAAGGCACTCGGTGCAGGTCAGGCGTAGGGGTCGGTGTCGATGACCTTGCGGATGATCTTCGCGAGCTCCTCGACCCGGTCGATCCCCTCCTCCTGGGAGGCCGAACCGCCGGTGAGGATCGCGATCTTGATCGGCTCCTCGGTCTCGCCGTTGATCACGCCGATCGAGTTCACCACCCATTCGCCGCCCATGGAGTCCCGGGTGTCCCAACCGTTCTTCATCCACACGGTCTCGTCCTCGTGCGCCGCCGCCGAGACGCCCCACTGCTGCGACTCGGAGAGATCGCCCATGAGCGAGCGCGCGTACTCGACCTGCTCGGCGTCGAGCACGCCCTCGTAGAGCGCGAGTTCGAGCATCGTGAGCTGGTCGACCGCGGTGGTCTGGGTCTTGCCCCACTGCTCGGTCTCGTTCGGGTTGGTGTTCGCGAGCCCGAAGTCGATGTGCGCCTGCCGGATCGCGTCGTGCCCGTCGTCGAACGTCCCGCCGTACAGCATGTCGTTCGTGGCGTCGTTGCTCGAGTCCTTGATCATCGACTCGGCGCTGTCGAGGAGCCAGTCCGGCACCTCGCCGAGCGACCCGTACTCCTCCAGCACCATCGTGAGGATCTCGACCTTCACGATCGAGGCCGTGTCGTGCTGCGTCTCGCCCTCGTACGCGAGCTGGAACTCGGCGTCGTCCACCGCGACCGAGGCGTAGAAGTTCTCGTCCTCGAGCCCCGCCACATAGTCGCCGACGGCCGCGTCGAGGTCGGACTGCAACCGGTCCTGCGCGGCCGCGCGCAGCTCCTCATCCGAGGGCTGCATAGAGGAGTCGCTCAACTCCGAGGAGTCGGCCTGCGAACCGGGCAGGGTGCCGTCCGCGGAGCCGCCGGAGCCGCCGTCGTCGCCGGAGAGGTCCACGAGGTAGATCGTCGCCGCGACGAGCACGGCGGCGGCCGGGACGGCGAGGTAGGGCCACAGCCGCCGGGATGGGGCGTGCTTCGAGGTCACAGCAGGGAACCTGACTTCTCAATGCGGGGGACGCGAACGGGGTGCTGCGCCCACGCTAAAGCAGCGACCGAAGCGATCACAAGCTGGGTCGATTGAGAGTTCCGTAACGGTTGCACAACTCCGCCTGGGCGACCCCGGTGATCTCGCTCTCCCCACATCCCCGCCGCACCGGACCCGGCAACGGCGAAGCGCCCGCCGGAGAAGGCGAGCGCTTCGCTCGAACGAATAGGTGACGGCGGGCCGTGAGGCACTGGGACGGGCGTTCGCGGTGGGACCTGGGGAGGAAATGACCATCGACGACTGCCCGCGCCTCAGTGCCTCACGGAGATTCCACCGCGGCGCGCCGCGACCGGGCGGCCCGCCAAACGCGGGCCTGGTCGGGGCCGGTGAGGCACCGGGCCGCGCGCTGCCGGTCGCGCCGGTTCCGCACCCGCCCGCCCGGCCAGGCCGGGGAGCTGTGCGCGGGAGCGGCTGCGGCGGCCTGCGGCGCCGGGCTCTGGGCGGGGGCCGGCGTCATGCCGTCGCCCGCTGCTTGAGAAGGGTGCGGGTCACCGCGGCGGCCACGCCGACCAGGGAGATGATCGCGACGAGCGCCAGCAGTCCGTTCGCCCCGTCCCGCACCGCCTTCGGGTCCACCGCCACGACCTCCTCCTCGGAGACCGGCAGTTCGCCGTCCGTGCCGCTGACCTCCGACGGAGGCAGGCCGAACGAGTTCACTTCCTCTTCCTCGGCCGCCTCGTCGGCGGCCGCGGCGTTCTCGACGTCTTCGGCGTCCGGGCCCTGCTGGGCCTCGCCGCCCTCCACGCCGGGACCCTGGCCCTCCGAGTCGCCTTGGGCCGCTTCGTCACCGCCGTCATCGCCGTCGCTGCCGTCACCGCCGGCGGCGGGAAGCTCGTTCCCGCCGTCCTCGCCGGCTTCGTCCGCACCGGCCTGCGCCTCGACCACCTGTACCTGCGCCGACTCGTACTCGGCGAACAGGCCGTGGCAGTTCGGGACCATCGCCACTTCGGCGGAACGGTTCATCGCGAACACCTGGGACGAGCCCGAACCGATGTCGTACACCTCGTCGCCCACGTGCAGCTCCGCGTCGGTGCCCAGCTCGTTGCTGTACCGCACCTGCGAACCCTGCTCCACCGTCAACGTCGAGGCATCGGGAGACGAGGTCGCCGAGACCACCCCGAGCGTGCCGCAACTGCCGCTGAAGACGACCTCGCTGCCGTTCCCCGACTCCGGCTCGTCGGCCGTGGCGATGCTCACGCCGGCCGCGCCGCCGACCGCGAGCATCCCGGCCGCCGAGATCGCCGCCAGGCGCGACTTCCGCCGCTGCGCGCGCCGATCCATGGCCGCCTGGACCGCCGGGGCGACCCGTCCGTCGTTCACCGGGTACGGCAGCGGAGGACGCGTCTGGGCCCGGGACTGCTTACCGAGCTTCGTGGTGTGTCTTCCCATGCCTACGTCTCTCCAACTGCGTCTTTGTCCGGATGCCGACCCGACCGATAGCGGGAATCAAGTCTCAACCTCCTTCAACGAGCCAGCACCGGAAAGGTGACGGCCGCGGCACCGGCGAATCCCCTTGACACCGCCCCGCACGCCCGCCGCGCCGTCCTCATGCGCCCGTGTCGAGCGCCGCGCCCGTCCGTAGGATGTGCCTGACACCACCGAGCGAGGACCGCGAGAACCCATGGCGACACCTGAGTCCGAGACCGAGGACCTGCCCGCAGCCGAGGCCCCCGCCCCCGAGGGCGCGACCGCCGAGGACACGGCCACTCCGAACAAGACGGACGAACACGAGCGCTGGCAGCGCTTCGCCGCCGGCGACCCCGACGCGCCCGCGGCCGAGACCCCGCCGCCGGGCCGCTGGCGCGCCGTCGGCCGCGGCCTGCGCCGCGCCGCCCGCAGCGAATGGACCCTCGCCGGTCTCTGCAGCGTCCTCCTCGCCGTCGCCATGACCTGGCCCCTCGCCAAGCACCTCCAGGACCGCATCCCCCACGACGCCGGCGACCCGCTCCTGCTCACCTACATCCTCGGCTGGGTCGGCCACGCCCTCCGCGAGAACCCCGCCGGGATCTGGGACACCAACAGCTTCTGGCCCCTCGACGACGCCTACCTGTTCACCGACACGCTCATGGGCTACGCCCCCGCGGCCCTCCTCGCCACCAGCCCCGCCAGCGCGCTCGTCGTCTACAACGTCCTCTACATCGGCACGTTCGCGCTCGCGTTCCTCGGCGCCTACGCGCTCCTGCGCCAACTCGGCGCCCGCGTCGCCGGCTCGGCCGTCGCCGCCACCGCGTTCGCTTACGCCCCTTGGAAGCTCGGCCAGGCCGGGCACCTTCAGGTGCTCTCGTGCGGCGGGATCGCCCTCGCCCTCGCGATGCTCGCGCGCGGCCACGGCTACTCCCTGCGCGGTGGTTTCAAACCGGAGCGCCAGCGCCCCGGCTGGATCGTCGCCGGCTGGCTCACCGCCCTGTGGCAGTTCTCGATCGGCGCCGGGCTCGGCATCCCGTTCGTGTACCTGCTGCTCGGTGTCGGTGTGGTCGTCGGCCTCCACTGGCTGGCCAAGCGTCCGAGCCTGCGCTGGCAGACGTTGGCCGCCAACGGGATCGGCGGCACCGTCTTCAGTCTCGGGGTGCTGTGGATCGCGGACCGGCACGCGGTGGTGGCCCGCGCCTACCCCGAGGCGGTGCGCGACGTCGACTACATCTCCTGGTTCAGTCCCACGTGGCAGAGCTTCATCATCTCGCCGGAGGAGTCGCGCTTGTGGGGCGCGGCGCATGAGGCCGCGCGGGCCGACTTGACGTGGGCGCCGGAGCAGGCGCTGCTGGTGGGTTTCACGCTGTTCGCTCTGGCGGTGGCGGGCCTCATCTGGTCGTGCTGGACGGGCTGGCAGCGGTTGTGGCTGGCGCTCGGCGGGGCCGTCGTGTTCGCGATCAGCATGGGCCCCAACTTCCTCGACCACGGTTCGTGGGCGTGGGCGCTGCTGTACGAGTACGCGCCGGGTTGGGATGCGATCCGCACGCCGGGTCGTCTCGTCATCTATCTGACGCTGGTTTTGGCGGTGCTCGCTGCGGGGACGCTCACGCGAATCGCGGACGACGCCGACGAGGTGTCGCATCGCGCCCGTGTCGACAAGCGTTTGAAGGTCAAGGCGCCCAGGCGGGTCCATGCGCTGTTGTTCGCGCCGATCGCCCTGGTCCTGTGGGAGGGGCTTACGGTCGCGCCGTATGTGGAGGTGCCTGAGGCGCCCGTCGACATGTCCGCGTTGGAGGGTCCGGTGCTGTTCCTGCCTGCGGGCGGGGGCGACACGAGGGTCCAGTATTGGAGTCTCGACGGTTTCCCGGAGGTCGCCAACGGCGTCGCCGCGTTCACGCCCGACGAGCAGGCGGGCATCCGCTCGCTGTCGCAGGGTTTCCCGAGCGACGACGCGATCGAGGCGCTGCGCGGCGCGGGGATCGAGACCGTGGTGGTCCTGCCGGGTTCGCTGCCGGGCAGCGATTGGGCGGGTATGGACACCGAGTCGGAACCGTTCGGCGTCGACGTCGAACGCACCGAGACCGTGATCATCTACGACCTCAACGCCGACTGAATGCCGATATAACCGAAATTACGGATATGTCCCTTAAGGGACCCCTGGCGCAATGGTACTCGTGGGGTACGACATCGCTTGTCCCGCAACATAAGTGAGCATCGCTCACGCGGGGCCCATCGGGGTCAGGAACGTCAGGGAACCGACCGCGTCGAGCCGCGGCGGCGAATGCAGCGGCGAGGCCACCACGTCGAAGGTCCGGTGCACGCCGCGGTGCTCGATCCGCATGAGACTGCGCTCGAGCGCGTCGGTCTGCAGCGTCTGCACCGGCGCGAGCCGCGCCAGCTCGGAGTCGACCAGCGGATGCGCCCCCGCCGAGAAGTCCAGGAACCGAATGCCCGCATCGAGAAAGCGCGGCATCGCGACCTCGACCTCGGGCCCGAAACCGAGCACTCGCCTTGCGGCGCGGGAGATCGCGACGATCCGCGTGTCGGCCGCGAGCAGCAGACATGCGTCGGCGCTGGCGGTGACGGCGGTGCGCCAAGTGGACAGCGCCGGATCCAGCCTCCTGCCATCGGCGCCGGGTGTGGTGCTCCGGAGCGGGATGACCAGTTCGAGTTGCGTCAATTGGGCGCCCCGGGGGTAGTCGTAACGCTCAGTCTGTCCACGTTAACAGAGAAAAGTTGATCTTCGTCCCCCGCGCGTCTACCCTCAGATCATGAGTGCCAACGACGCGCCCGCATACGGAGTCGATTCCGAGGTGGGGCGCCTGCGCAGCGTCATGCTCCATCGGCCGGGCGGCGAACTGCGCCGCTTGACCCCGCGCAACAGCGGCGCGCTCCTGTTCGACGGCATCCCGTGGGTCGAACGGGCGCAGGCGGAGCACGACAGGTTCGCCGGGACGCTCCTCGAACACGGGGTCGAGGTCCTGTACGTGGGCAGTCTGCTCACCGAGTGCCTGGCGCTGCCGGAGGCGCGCGAGGCGGTGAGCGTCTCGGTGACCGCCGATCCGCGCCTGGGCCAGACGCTCGGGCGCGAGCTCGCGGCCCATCTCGCCGACCTCGAACCCGAACGGCTCGCGGCGGTCCTCATCGAGGGCCTCACCAAAGAGGAGTTCGGCGATTCGAAGAGCTTGCGGCACAAGATGTCCCGTCCCACGGATTTCGTGATCGACCCGCTGCCGAACATGATGTTCACGCGGGACTCCTCGGTGTGGATCGGTGACGCGGTGGCCGTGACCAGTCTCGCGATGCCGGCGCGCCGCCGCGAGACGACGCTGACGGGCATCATCTACCACCACCATCCGCGGTTCGCGCAGGTGCCGAAGCTGTACGACCCGTCCCTCGAGCACCTCGAAGGCGGCGATGTGCTGGCGCTCGCACCGGGCGTCCTGGCCGTGGGCGTCGGGGAGCGGACCACCCCTGCGGGGGCGGAGCGCTTGGCGCGCAAGGCGTTCGAGCGCGGCACGATCCACACGGTGCTCGTCGTCCCGATCGCGCAGCGGCGCGCCACGATGCACCTGGACACGGTCTGCACGATGGTCGACCGCGACCGGATGGTCATGTACGCCCCGGCGGAGCAGCGCCTGGAGGCGTACACGCTCACCAGCGCCGACGGCGGCGCGAGCCTTGACATCAAGGGCCCCAGGCGGTTCCTCGACGCGGCGGCCGACGCGATCGGCGTGGAGCGCATCGAGATCATCCACACCGGCGCGCGCGATGTGGTGACGGCCGAACGCGAGCAGTGGGACGACGGCAACAACACCCTGGCGCTCGCGCCGGGTCTGGCGGTCGCCTACGAGCGCAACACGGTCACGAACGCCCGCCTCGAAAGGGCCGGCATCAAGGTCCTCACCATCCCCGGCTCCGAACTCGGCAGCGGCCGAGGCGGCCCGAGATGCATGTCCTGCCCGGCGGCCCGCAGCAACGTCTGAAAACGGCCCCTGTCGGTGCCTATGGATACGTTGGTTTGCAAGGGGTGCTGAGTCCAGGACATATCGCTTATTCCGGATATGTCCCGAACCTGGCACCTCTCGCTGCGACCGGGGTCAGCCGCTCCGGCGATTCGCCGGGATGGCTTGCGGCGCTTAGATGTTGGCGGCGATGTCCTTGCGGAAGTAGCCGCCTTCGAGTTTGATGCCCTCGGTGAGGGCGTACGCCTCTTGGCGGGCCTGGGCGACCGAGGCGCCGGTGCCGACGCAGTTGAGGACGCGACCGCCGGTGGCGATGAGCTGGCCCGAGGTGTCCAGCGCGGTGCCCGCGTGGAAGACACCGGCCTCGTCGGCGCCGTACAGCGCGCGGCCGGTGACGGTGTCGCCCGGGTAGCCCTCGTTGGCGACGACGACGCACACTGCCGCGCCTTCGCGCCACCACAGGGAGTTGATCGTGTCGAGCTTGCCGGTCGCGGCCGCGTGCAGCAGTCGGCCCAGCGGGGTCTCCAGCAGCGCGAGCACCGCCTGGATCTCCGGGTCGCCGAAGCGGGCGTTGAACTCGACCACCTTGAGGCCCTTGGCCGTCAGGGCGAGACCGCAGTACAGGGTGCCGACGAACGGGATGCCGCGCCCGGCCAGCTCGGCCAGGGTCGGCTCGGCCACGCGCTCCATGATCTCGGCCACGAGATCGTTCGGCGCCCACGGCAGCGGCGTGTACGCGCCCATGCCGCCGGTGTTCGGGCCGGTCCCGCCGTCGCCGATGCGCTTGAAGTCCTGGGCCGGCAGCAGCGCCTTCGCGTGCTTCCCGTCACTCACGACGAACAGGGAGACCTCGGGGCCGTCGAGGTACTCCTCGATGACAACGCGCTCGCATTCGAGCGCGTGCGCGAGGGCCTGCTCGCGGTCGTTGGTGACGACGACGCCCTTGCCGGCGGCGAGGCCGTCGTCCTTGACCACGTAAGGTGCGCCGAACTCGTCGAGTGCGGCCTCGGCCTCCTCGCGGGTGCGGCAGGCGTACGCGGCGGCGGTGGGCACGCCCGCGGCGGCCATGACCTCCTTCGCGAAGGCCTTCGAGCCCTCGATCCGGGCGGC
Source organism: uncultured Actinomycetota bacterium (assembly GCA_963740955.1). Classification (GTDB taxonomy): domain Bacteria; phylum Actinomycetota; class Actinomycetes; order Mycobacteriales; family Micromonosporaceae; genus Glycomyces. Next base: position 116,924 of record CAVUGC010000015.1, on the reverse strand, counting down.
TTCGCCGCTCGGTCCGTACACGGGGATGCCCTTGGCGCGCACCGCGTCTGCGACGCCCGCGACCAGCGGGGCCTCGGGGCCCACGATCACGAGGTCGGCGGCGGAGGTCACCGCCAGGGAGGCCACGGCGGCCGGGTCGGTCTGGTTCACCGGCACGCACTCGCCGAGTGCGGCCATGCCGGGGTTGCCCGGGGCGCAGATGAGCTGGGTGACGGATTCGTCCTCGGCCAGCGACGCCGCGAGGGCGTGCTCGCGGCCGCCGGAGCCGATCAGGAGTACTCGCACACCGCCAGTTTACGTGGCGGATACGTGCTGGTTAACCGCCACGCCGAGTGGTTCCCGCAACTCGGGACCGCCGCGCGGCCCGCGGACCGGCGCATGCGGCCGTTCGGGGTCGTATTCGGGCGCCCGCTCCGCCGTGGGTCGCTGTCACCTGCGGCGGATCGCCCTACGGGCCGTAGCGCGCGCACGCGGCCGATCGGGCCGGTTTCGATCGCCCGCCGCGCCGTTGCCCTCTTTCGGGTGACATGGTCGCCGCCAGGCCCGGTTTCTGTCGCACCCGCGCGGGAGGATGGCCGCTACGGTCCCCGGGTGGGTGGGGGTTTGGGATGGTCTTACCTTGACCCACCCTTACCAGGGCGGGTAGCGCGGGTAGTGCGCCCGGATCCCCGAACCCGCCCCGCCGCCCAGGTCACGGTCGGCGACCGACCCCGCTCACGCACGCGCGCGAAGTGTCATGATGGCCGCGTGACTGCGAATGTGCTCGCCGAGCGTTATGCCTCCGCCGCCGTGCGGGACATCTGGGACCCCATCGGCAAGATCAAGGCCGAAAGGCGCCTGTGGCTGGCCGTCCTCAAGGCCCAGCACGACCTGGGCGTCACCGTCCCCGACGGTGTGATCGCCGACTACGAGCGCGTCCTCGACCACGTCGACCTCGACGCCATCACCGAGCGCGAGCGCGTCACGAAACACGACGTCAAGGCCCGCATCGAGGAGTTCTCCGACCTCGCCGGCCACCAGCACATCCACAAGGGCATGACCAGCCGCGACCTCACCGAGAACGTCGAGCAGATGCAGGTCCGCCAGTCCCTCGAACTCGTCCGCGACCGCCTCGTGGCCGCGCTCGTGCGCCTCGCCGCCCGCGCCGAGCAGCACCGCGACCTCGTCATGACCGGCCGCAGCCACAACGTCCCCGCCCAGGCCACCACCCTCGGGAAACGCTTCGCGACCTGGGCCGAAGAGCTCCTCGCCGCACTCGACCGCATCGAAGACCTCCTCAAGCGCTACCCCCTGCGCGGCATCAAAGGCCCCGTCGGCACCGCCCAGGACATGCTCGACCTCTTCGACGGCGACACCGCCAAACTCGCCGAACTCGAAACCCGCGTCGCCTCCCACCTGGGCTTCGAACGCGTCATGGACTCCGTCGGCCAGGTCTACCCCCGCTCGCTCGACTACGAGGTCGGCTCCGCGCTCGTCCAAGCCGTCGCCGCCCCCGCGAGCGCCGCCCTCACCATCCGCCTCATGGCCGGCGCCGAACTCGCCACCGAAGGCTTCGTCAAAGGCCAGGTCGGCTCCTCCGCCATGCCGCACAAGATGAACACCCGCTCCTCCGAGCGCGTCAACGGCCTCGCCGTGGTCGTGCGCGGCTACGCCGCCATGCTCGGCGAACTCGCCGGCGACCAGTGGAACGAAGGCGACGTCTCCTGCTCGGTGGTCCGCCGCGTCGCCCTCCCCGACCTCTTCTACGCCGTCGACGGTCTGTATGAGACGTTCCTCACCATCCTCGACAACTTCGGGGCCTACCCGGCCGTCATCGGCACCGAACTCGACCGCTACCTGCCCTTCCTGACGTCCACAAAGGTCCTCATGGAAGCCATCAAGCAGGGCGCCGGCCGCGAAGACGCCCACGAGGCCATCAAAGAGCACGCCGTCGCCGTCGCCCGCGCCATGCGCGAGGAAGGCCGCCGCGAGAACGACCTGTTCGACCGCCTCGCCGCCGACCCCCGCCTGCCGCTCGACCGCGCCGACCTCGACGCCCTCGTCGCCGACACGGCCGAATTCACCGGCGCCGCAGGCGATCAGGTGGACCGCGTCGCCCAAAGGGTCGCATCGGCGGCGAAATCGCACCCCGAGGCCGCCGCCTACCGGCCGGGAAACATCCTATGACTCGCTGTGACCTGGCACCGTCCTCGTAGCGCGGCGCTGGCCCTGGTCAGGGCCGGTGAATATGCTTGCCCTGTTGTCCCGTCCATGTGACCGACAGGAGTGCGCCCGTGGCCCGTGTAGTGGTCGACGTGATGCTGAAGTCCGAAATCCTCGACCCCCAGGGCGAGGCCGTCCTCGGGGCGCTGCCCCGCCTCGGCGTCACCCAGGTGGCGTCGGTGCGGATCGGCAAGCGCGTCGAGATCGAGTTCGACGAGAACGCCCAGAACGTCGAGGAGCAGTCGCGGGTGATCGCCGACCAGCTCCTGGCCAACCCGGTCATCGAGAGCTTCACCGTCTCGATCGAGGGCGCATGAGCGCCCGCATCGGGGTCGTGACCTTCCCCGGCTCGCTCGACGACCGGGACGCCGCCCGCGCGGTGCGCCTGGCCGGAGCCGAGCCGGTGGCGCTGTGGCACGACGACGCCGCCCTCGCGGGCGTCGACGCCGTGTTCCTGCCCGGCGGCTTCTCCTACGGCGACTCGCTGCGCTGCGGCGCCATCGCCCGCTTCTCGCAGGTGATGGACACCGTCAAAGCCGCTGCGGCCCAGGGGATGCCCGTCCTCGGCGTCTGCAACGGCTTCCAGGTGCTGTGCGAATCGCACCTGCTGCCGGGGGCGCTGGTGCGCAACGCCCACCTGCGCTACCGCAACCGGCCCGCGCGCCTGCGCGTGGAGACCGACCGCACCGCCTGGACCCGGCTCTACCAGCCGGGCAGCGAAGTGGTGTTCCCCGCCAAGCACGGCGAGGGCCGCTACGTCGCCGACGAGGCCGTCCTCGACGAGCTCGAGGCGAGCGGCCGCGTCGTCTTCCGCTACCTCGACAACCCCAACGGCGCGATGCGCGACATCGCCGGGATCACCAACGAGGCCGGGAACGTCGTGGGCCTCATGCCGCACCCCGAGCACGCCGTCGACGAGCTGACCGGCCCGTCCACCGACGGGCTCGGCATCGTCGCCTCCGTCCTGGCCCATCTCAGCGGGGCCGCGAACACCAGTGGAGCCACCCGATGAGCCGAATCAACGTCGCCGTGGACACCGTCGGCGTCGCCGACGCGACTCCCGACGAGAAGCAGCCGTGGGCCGAACTGGGCCTCAAGGACGACGAGTACCTGCGGATCCGCGAGATCCTCGGCCGCCGCCCCACCCAGTCCGAGCTCGCCATGTACTCGATCATGTGGTCCGAGCACTGCTCGTACAAGTCGAGCAAGGTGCACCTGCGCCAGTTCGGCGAGAAGAACCCGAAGACCCCGCGCCTGCTGGCCGGGATCGGCGAGAACGCCGGCGTCATCGCCATCGACGAGCACATCGCCGTCACCTTCAAGGTCGAGTCCCACAACCACCCGTCCTATGTGGAACCGAAGCAGGGCGCGGCCACCGGCGTCGGCGGCATCATCCGCGACATCATCGCCATGGGCGCCCGCCCGATCGCCGTCATGGACTCGCTCCGCTTCGGCGCCATCGACCACCCCGACACCGCCCGGGTGCTTCCGGGCGTGGTCGACGGCATCGGCCACTACGGCAACTGCGTGGGCCTGCCCAACATCGGCGGCGAGACCTACTTCGACCCCTGCTACCAGGGCAACCCCCTCGTGAACGCGCTCAGCGTCGGCATCCTGCCCCGCTCGCGCCTCCAGTCCATGCAGGCCAGCGGCGTCGGCAACACCGTGATCCTGCTGGGCGCCAAGACCGGCCGCGACGGCATCGGCGGCGTCTCCGTCCTCGCCAGCGCCACCTTCTCCGAGACCGGTGAGGACGACGCGCGCCCGAGCGTGCAGGTCGGCGACCCGTTCACCGAGAAGCTGCTCATCGAGGTCTGCCTCGAGCTGTTCGACGCCGAGCTCGTCGTCGGCGTCCAGGACCTCGGCGGCGCCGGGCTCACCTGCGCGCTCTCCGAGACCGCGGCCGCCGGCGACGGCGGCATGCACGTGGACCTCGAACTGGTCCCCTTGCGCGCCAGCGGCATGGAGCCGCAGGACATCCTCGCCTCCGAGTCGCAGGAGCGGATGCTCCTCATCGTCGACCCGGCCAAGGCCGAGGAAGTCCTCGCGCGCTCGCGCCGCTGGGGCCTGCTCGCCACCGAGATCGGCACCGTCACCGACTCCGGCCGCCTGGTGATCGACTTCCACGGCCAGACCGTCGTGGACGTCCCGCCGAAGTCGCTCGCCGACGAGGGCCCGGTCTACAACCGGCCCTTCACCGAGCCGAACGACCTCGGGCTCATCGCCGTCGACCGCGCCGAGACGCTGCCGCGCCCGACCACCGACGAGGAGATCCGCCAGACCGTCCTCGACATGGCCGCGAGCCCGAACCTGTGCGACAAGTCCTGGATCACCGAGCAGTACGACTCCTCGGTCTTCGGGAACACCGTGCTGGGCACGCCCCACGACGCGGGCGTCGTCCGCCTCGACGAGCGCACCGGCGTGGGCATCGCGATCTCCCTGGACGGCAACGGCCGCTTCGCGCGGCTCGACCCGTACGTGGGCGCGCAGCTGGCGCTCGCCGAGGCGTACCGGAACGTCGCCGTCACCGGCGCCACCCCGATCGCCGTCAGCGACTGCCTCAACTTCGGTTCGCCGGAGGACCCGCACGTGATGTGGCAGTTCGAGCGGGCCGTCACCGGCATCGCCGACGGCTGCCAGAAGCTCGGCATCCCGGTCACCGGCGGCAACGTCTCGTTCTACAACCAGACCGGCCGCGACGCGATCCACCCGACGCCCGTCATCGGCGTGCTCGGCGTGATCGACGACGTGAGCCGCCGCATCCCGCTGGGGCTGGGCAAGACCGGCGACACGATCGCGCTGGTCGGCACCACGCTAAGAAGAGCTCTCGGGCTCGGAGTGGGCGCAGGTCAAGCACGGGCACCTCGGCGGCGTGCCGCCGAAGGTCGACCTCGACCACGAGATGAAGCTCGCCGAGCTCCTCTCGCGCCTGGCCGAGACCGGGCAGCTCGCCGCCGCGCACGACCTCTCCGAGGGCGGCCTCGCGCAGGCGCTCGTGGAGGCGATCTGCCACTCCGGGCTCGGCGCGCAGATCCTGCTGCCCGAGGGCGCGGACCCGTTCACGTACCTGTTCTCGGAGTCGTCCGGGCGGGTGCTCGTGGTGATCCCGCGCGGCCAGGAACTGGCCGTGCGCACCGCGTGCGAGCAGCGGAACCTGCCGATCACGCCGCTGGGCGTGACCGACGCGAACACCGACGGCCTGCACCTGAGGGACCACTTCGACATCGGCCGCGGCGAACTCGAGGCGTCCTGGAAGGGCCGCATCGGCGCCCTGCTGGGCGAGTAAGGCCATATATAAGGACCGCCCCGGCGCACAGCGCCGGGGCGGTTCGCGTTCGGGGCACGACGAAAGCCGCCGCTGGGAAAGGACCCCCGGTCGCAAAACTACCGGGGTGAACCTGAAGGGGAGCTGAAGCCGAGCGCTGCCGGGGAGGCGCTAGTCGTCTGCTTCGCGTGGCTCGTCGAACGGTTCGCCCGTGGGGGCGGCGATCGGCAGGAGGTCGCTGAGGTCGGCGCGCTGGCCGGAGGCCGCGACATTGCCGGCGGCGAGGGCCTCGTCCCAGGTGGTGCGGCCGGTGGCGAGGGCGAGGAACACGAGCGGGCGGCATTCGATGACGTTCGGCGGCGTGCCCCGGCGGTGCCTGGGGCCCTCGACGCACTGCACCGCACCGTACGGCGGGACCCGCACTTCCACGGAGTGACCGGGGGCCTTCTCGGCGAGCGCCTTCAGGAGTTCGCGGACGGCGTTCTTGAGCGTCTCGCGATCGGGGGCCTCGTCGTTGTCGATCGCGGCCATGGCATCGACCACAGCGTCCATGGTGAGACCTCCGAACCACGTTAGACTGCCCGTTACGGCCCGTCGCCGAACGGCCGTGCTTTTACCACCGAGCACTCGACCGAGCACTTGGACGACCGAGCTCTTGCGCGTGCCGCAGTCCAGCACCCCGGTCCCGTGACCGAATTGAGACCAGGCATAGTGGCACGACGGCCCGCTTCCGTGGGTTCGTCGTGCCTTCTCGTGGCAGACTGCCGCGAGTGAGCGCTGGATGGCACATGCCCAGGAGGGGATGTAGATGACCGTAGCGGCCGAACCGAGCGGGACCCAGACTAACGTCCTGCGGTCCCGGCGCGGGCGAGGGGGTGGCCTGCGACTACGGCTGGCCGGCCTCGCCGCGTTGTGCGGCGTGCTCCTCGGCATTCTCGCGTTCCCGCAGGCGGCGCTCGCGCAGGGCGAGTTCACCGCCGCGATCACCCAGGGCAACGATCCGCAGCTCGACATCGGCGGCGCGACCGCCACCGTGAACGTGTCGGTGATGGCCACGTTCGCTCCGGGCCAGGGCCCGAAGGACGTCGAACTCAAGGGCCGGCTGTCGGGTCTCGACGGTCAGGCCTATGTCGGCGTGGGCGGGGCCTGCGAGATCAAGGACGAGAGCACCGTCAAGTGCGCGGGCATGAACTCGGGCGAGACCCGCGAGGTCCAGTTCATCGTCACCACGTCGGCCGAGTCGGATCTGCCCCAAGGGGAGTCGCAGTCCGGCCAGCTCACCGTCGATTACAACGGCGGCTCGCTCCAGACGAGCGTGACCGTGCGCGGCACGGCCGCCGCGGGGGTCTCGTCGATCAGCGGCACGGTCCAATCGAACGGCGCCGCGGTCGAGGGCGCCAAGGTCGAGATCGAGGACTCCGAGGGCCACGAGCACGACGCCACCACCGACGGCTCCGGCAATTACACGATCACCGGCGACTCCTCGAATCCGATCGTCGCCGGCGAGATCACCATGAAGGTCACCGCCGACAAGTTCGAGGATTACGAGAACGACTTCACCGTCAACGAGGGCAGTCAGACCTTCACGCAGAACGTGACGCTCACCCCGGTCCAGGAGGAGCAGACGTCGAGCGCGGCGCCCACGTCAGACGCGGCCACCTCTGAGTCCCCGGAGCCGGACACCGGCGGCGAGGACGAGGGCATGTCCGGGACGCTGATCATCCTCATCATCATCGGCGCGCTCCTGGTCGTGGGCGGCATCGTCGGCATCGTGTTCCTGCTGCGCGGCGGCAAGGACGACAAGGACGACGACGACGCCGAGAGCTTCTCCCCGGACGGTCCGCCCGACCACACGCCGACCGCGGCCCAGGTGGGGACGCCCGGCGTGTACCAGGCCGGGCCCGCGCCCGGATCTGACGCGCCGACGATGATCCACCCCGGCGGCCTCGTCGACGCGGGCCCCGCCGCACCGACCCAGTTCGGTCCCGCCTACGGCGGCGGCTCGGACTCGACGCAGGTCATGCCGCAGGGCGGCTTCGGCGCCGCGCCGGGCATGCCGGGCGGCCAGGTCGGGCCGGACGGCACCACGATCCTCCCGGTCGTCAAGCAGCCGGGCGGACCCGGCGCTTCGGACGCCACCCAGATCATGCCGCAGGCGAACCTCGGTTCGAAGCCGCCGGCCTCCTCGGCCCCGCCGAGCCCGTACGGCGACTTGGGGTCGACGCGCCCGCACCCGGGCCCGTCCGCTCCGTCGAGTCCTTACGCCGACCCGAGCGCCACCCGGCCGCACCCGGGGCAGTCGCCGGCGCCGTCGCCGAGCCCGTACGGCGATCTCGGTTCGACGCGGCCGCACGCGGCGCCGACCCCGCCGCCCGCGACCGGTTCGATGTTCGAGCCGCAGAACCCGGGGATCGCCCCGAGTGCGCCCTCGGAGCGGAGCTACGGCTCGCCGAGCGCGCCGCCGGGTGCGCCTGCAGAGCGGAGTTACGGCTCGCCGAGCGCGCCGCCGAGTGCGCCGCAGTACGGTCCGGGTTCGCAGAGCTATGGCGCCCAAGGCGGTCAGCAGGGCTACGGTTCGCCCAGCGCGCCGTCGGAGCGGAGCTATGGTTCGCCGAGCGCGCCGCCGAGCGCGCCGAGGAGCGCCCCGCCGAACAGCGGGGACCCGTATTCGAGCCAGTCGATGCGCCGTGATCCGTACGCGCCGCCGGAGCAGCCCCCGCCGCCCACGGGCGAGTACGGGGCGACGAGGGCGATGCCGCAGCACGGCGACCACTCCCAGCCGCCGGCCGCGCCGTACGGCGAGCCGAACCGCGACGCCGAGGACCCGGACGCGAAGCCCGCCGACCGCCGCAACTGGGGCGAGTGGGACGACCGGCCCCGCTCCTGGTAACCGAACACACATGAACGAAACGCCGCGACGGGCGATGCCCGTCGCGGCGTTCTCTTTCGGGTGACACGAGCGACTCCGGCGCCGGTTCTTGTCGTACCCGCGCGGGAGGATCGCGGCTACGGTCCCCGGGGTGGGTGGGGGTTTGGGATGGTAATACGCGGGTCGGCGGTCCCACCCTGTTCCCCATCCCGTTCCCCATCCCGTTCTCACCGCGTTGCCGTCCGCTTTCCCGATGCGGTGAAACCGGCCCCGCTGGGTTGAATTGCGGTGAGTTTCACCTCGTCACGTAGGGGCCCGGCCACAACCGCCGTTGTTGGAGAGTGGCGACTTCCCGCAGGTCCGATAGACTGTGACTGGCGGTTCCGCCAGATGGCGAAGCTTGCGAGCCATCGATGAACCCAATGCGGTGGCGAAGCTCGCGAGCCATCGAACAAGCCCAGCAAACCGAGGAGTTGCAGTGGCCCGAGGTGACGGTCGACTCACCACGGAACTCGATCCCGACAATCCCGGCCCCCGCGACGCCTGTGGCGTCGTCGGCATCTGGGCCCCAGGGGAAGAGGTCTCGAAACTCACCTACTTCGGGCTCTACGCGCTGCAGCACCGCGGCCAAGAAGCCGCGGGCATCGCCGTCTCCGACGGCGCGCGCACCGTCGTCTACAAGGACCTCGGCCTCGTCGCCCAGGTCTTCGACGAGTCCACGCTCGCCCCGCTCCAGGGGCACCTGGCCATCGGCCACGCCCGCTACTCCACCACCGGCGCCCCCACCTGGGAGAACTCCCAGCCGACCATCCGGTCCACCTCCACGGGCACCGCGATCGCCTTGGCCCACAACGGGAACCTGGTGAACTCGGCCGACCTCTTCAAGGAGGTCGACCGGCTCGGCATCGACATGGGCACCACCAGCTCCGACACCCACCTCATCACCGCGCTCCTCGCCGCCCGCCCCGACGAATCCGTCGCGGCCGCCGCCGAGCGCGTCCTGCCGCAGCTGCGCGGCGCGTTCTCCCTGGTCTTCATGGACGAGAACACGCTGTACGCCGCCCGCGACCCGCAGGGCGTGCACCCGCTCGTCCTCGGCCGCCTCGCCTCCGGCTGGGCCGTCGCCTCCGAGACCGCCGCGCTCGACACGATCGGCGCCCATTTCGTGCGCGAGGTCGAGCCCGGCGAGCTGATCACCATCGACGAGCACGGCCTGCGCTCCACCCGCTTCGCGAACCCCGAGCCCAAGGGCTGCCTGTTCGAGTACGTCTACCTCGCCCGCCCCGACACGAAACTGGCCGGACGCAACGTCTACGCCACCCGCGTCGAAGTGGGCCGCACCCTCGCCCGCGAGTACCCGGTCGAGGCCGACCTCGTCATCGGCGTCCCCGAGTCCGGCATCCCGGCCGCGATCGGCTACGCCGAGGAGTCCGGGATCCCCTACGGCCAGGGCTTCACCAAGAACCAGTACGTGGGCCGCACCTTCATCCAGCCGTCGCAGTCCCTGCGCCAGCTCGGCATCCGCCTCAAACTCAACCCGCTCGTCGACCAGATCAAGGGCAAGCGCCTGGTCGTCGTCGACGACTCGATCGTCCGCGGCAACACCCAGCGGGCGCTCGTGCGGATGCTGCGCGAGGCCGGGGCCGTCGAGGTCCACATCCGCATCTCCTCGCCGCCGGTCAAATGGCCGTGCTTCTACGGCATCGACTTCGCCACCCGCGCCGAACTCATCGCCGGGTCCCTCGACGTCGACGGGATCCGCTCCCAGATCGGGGCCGACTCGCTCGGCTTCGTCTCCGTGGAGGGCCTGGTCCGCGCCACCGAGCAGCCCGCGTCCCGTCTCTGCATGGCCTGCTTCGACGGCCAGTACCCCATCGAACTGCCCGCCGCCGATCTCATCGGCAAGCACCTCATGGAAGCCGGCGCGTCGGAGGTTCCGTCGCAGAAGGCACAGCGATCGACCGAAGCGAGCACGCAAGTGCGGGAAGGGACCACAGCGTGAGCAGCGGCACCACCACTAAGAGGACCATCTCCTACCAGTCCGCGGGCGTCGACATCGACGCCGGCGACCGGGCCGTCGAGGCGCTCAAGCCCTCGATCAAGAAGACCATCCGGCCCGAGGTCGTGGGCGGCATCGGCGGCTTCGCCGGCCTGTTCGCGCTCGACACCGAGAAGTACAAGAAGCCGCTGCTGGCCTCCTCCACCGACGGTGTGGGCACCAAGCTCGTCATCGCGCAGAAGCTCGACATCCACGACACGGTCGGCATCGACCTCGTCGCGATGGTCGTCGACGACCTCGTCGTCTGCGGCGCCGAGCCCCTCTTCCTCCTCGACTACATCGCCACCGGCCAGGTCGTGCCCGAGAAGATCGCCGACATCGGCGCCGGGATCGCCGACGGCTGCCGGTACGCGGGCTGCTCCCTCATCGGCGGCGAGATCGCCGAGCACCCCGGCGTCATGAAGCCCGACGACTACGACATCTCCGCCACCGGCGTCGGCGTCGTCGAAGCCGACCGGCTGCTCGGCCCCGAACGCGTCAAGCCCGGCGACGTCGCGATCGCCATGCGCGCCTCCGGCATCCACTCCAACGGCTTCTCGCTCGTGCGCGAAGCCCTGTTCGGCGTCGGCAAGGTCGACCTCGGCACCGTCGTCCCCGAGTTCGGCAACCAGCGGACCCTCGGCGAAGAGCTGATGACCCCGACCCACATCTACGCCAAGGACTGCCTCGAGCTCGCCAAGGAGTGCGACGTGCACGCCTTCGCGCACATCACCGGCGGCGGGCTCGCCGGGAACCTGGTGCGGTCCGTCCCCGAAGGCCTCCAGATCGAGGTCGACCGCGGCACCTGGACCCCCAACCCCGTCTTCGACTACGTGCAGCGCACCGGCGGCATCGGCGACGAGGAGATGGAACGCACCTTCAACATGGGCATCGGCATGGTCGCCATCGTCGCCCCCGACCAGGTGGACCGCTCGCTGGCCGTGCTCACCGCACGCCACGTCGAGGCCTGGACCATCGGCGAGGTCGCCGAAGGCGACGCCGGCGTCAAGCTTTCGGGTGGTTATCTGACGGCTGGTTAGGGATCTCCGGGTCCTCCTCGGGACCCGGAACCTCCACCGCCTCCACCGGTGCCTGCGCTTCGGCCTCGGCTTCCGCCGCTTCGAGCGCCTCACGGTGCCGCTTGGCCTTCGTGCTGAGCCACAGCCAGATCAGGCCCAGCGTCGGCAGCACCGCCGTCGAGATGAGCGCCGGGATCAGATGCAGCGTCGGCGTGAGCATCACGCCGACGATGAGCAGCACCGATATCAAGATCGTGCGTCTGGTCGCGGGGTCGAACACCGACAGCGGCCCGAGCGGGATCGTATGCCACGGCACGCGCTTGGCGCTGCGGATGATGATGAGACCCAGCAGGAACCCGGCCGGTTCGTCCGAGAGCCAGTGCTGGCCGAGGTACACCTGCGAGGTGAACACGATCGCCGGCGGGGCGATGAGCAGCGTCCAGCGCGCCCACGCCGGGATCACGCCGCCGATGAGCATCACGATGAGGCCGAACAGCAGGATCGAGTTCACCGCGTGCCCCGAGGGGAACGCGGTCGCGTCGGGAATGCCGCCGCCGCCCTCCGGGTGGTACGTGAAGAGCATCGGCCCGTCCGGCGAGACCTCCTGCAGCTTGTAGGGGTGCTGCGAGAGCGGGCGGCCCAGCATGTGCTTCAAACCGAGGATCGTGGCGAGCGTGATGAACGAGATCACGTACATCAGCAGCGGCCGGATCGACCGCGACCGCAGCGCGCACCAGATCGCGATGAGCAGCGTGACCGTGGCGACCGTGCGGGCCTGGCCGAACTCGGCCCCGCCCTTCGCGATGGCGGTGAGCCACTCGAGGTCGTTCGCGTTCACCGCCCACATCCGCACCACGACGTCGAGCCGCACCACCCACGACGGGTAGCTCACGGAGAACGCGAGCGCGACGAACCCCAGGAACATGAGGACGTCGGGCCACCAGGATTTGGGGCGCTTCCCGTACGGTTCCCAGTCGAACCAGCCCACGGGGATGTATCGGCGCAGCGGCGTGATGATCTGTCCGACGAACGCATCGTCACGGACAGTCACGCCTCGGTCCGTGATTCCCGCGCTCCTGCGCGCGGTCGTCGACCGGTTCGATTCAGAAGGCATAGATGGATGTTCGCCTGCGAAAGTGAATTTTGATGCCGCCACACCCGAACTGGACCGAATTTGTTATCAGGTCGGTATATATGGTGTGGTTTGGGACGCAACCCGAATGAGCTGCGTCGATACTCGGCGATACCGGTCACGTTCCAACGAGACGTGCCCGTGACCGGGGCCTCCTCCGAAATCGGACAGTGGACGATCGCGTGTCGAAGCCGCCCGCAGCGGCCGGATCGACGTACGATGACCCGTTTGCGGCCCCGCGACCCGCCCTCACAGCGGCAGCGCCACCCGCAGCACCCAAGCGGCGCCCTCCGGCCCGGCCGAAGCCGTCCCGCCCAGCAGCCGCACACGCTCGGTGATCCCCGTCAGCCCGCGCCCGTGCCGCGCCTCCCCGGCCCCGGCCGGGTTGGCGACCAGCAGGCCCAGGTTCGACTCGGTCACCTCGACGCGCAGGCGCACCGCGGACCCCGGGGCGTGCTTGAGCGCGTTCGTGACGCCTTCCTGCACGATCCGGTACGCCTCCTGCGACACCGCGGGCGAGACCGCGGCGAGATCGCCCTCGACCTCCAGAGCGAGCGCGGTGCCCGCCTGCGTGATCCGCTCCCGCAGCAGCGCGAGATCGGCCAGGGTCGGCCGGGCCTGCGCCGAAGCCGGTTCCTCACGCAGCACCCCCAGGGCCCGGTCCAGGTCGCCCAGGGCCGCCCGCGAGGCGCCCTCGATCGACGCCAGCGCGAGACGGGCCGCCTCCGGATCCGATTCGAGCACCTGGGTGGCGACGGCCGCCTGGATGTGGGAGGTCGTCAAGGTGTGGCCGATCGAATCGTGCAGCTCCCGCGCGAGGCGGTTGCGGGCCGCGACGCGGTCGGCCTCCGCTTCGGCGGCGGCGAGCCGTTCGCTCAGGCCGGGCCCGAGCAGGCGCGTCGCCAGGAGGCGCATGAGCGCCGCGTAGGCCGCGCTGAGGTAGATCAGCGCGAGCAGGCTCGCGGCCGCGATCGGGAGGGTCACCGCGCCGCCGCGGCCGCCCGGAATGTGCACCGTGGAGAGGACGGCGATGGTCTGGCCGCCGTCGGACCAGATCACGACCGCGCTCGCCGCCACCAGGAGCATCAGCGAGACCGCCATGAGCGCCAGGCCTCCGGCGGCCCAGGAGAGCATCCACGCCGCGGTCGCGAGTCGCCGCGGCGCCTCGGGCCTTGGCAGTGCGGAACCCAAGAGGCCGTTGGCGAACCGGACGCCGGCGCGCCGGGCCGCCTTGGGCAGGCCGCACAGGCCGACCGCCGCGAACGCGGCGGCCGCGAGAAGCGGATCGGGTGCCGCGGGCAGGGTGAGGGCCAGGACGGCGCCCGCTACCGCGGCGATCGACACCGCCAGTGCCGCACCGAGGAACGCGTGGGCCCAGCCGCGGTACGTGGCGGGGGCGTAGAGGGGCCGCAGGAGTCGTCGCATGGAGGCGAGTCTGGCATCCCGGGGTCGGCGGTGCCTCCCTCCTGGGAGGGAGGGAAAGTTCCCGCTTTGCAGGGAGGCACGGGCGCGGCCGGGCGGCGAACGTTGTGGCCGACATCGTCTCGAGAGAGGACCGTTTTCCATGACGTCCAGAACCAAAGGCGTGATCGCCTTCCTGCTCTTGGCCTTCGGCCTGGCCTGGGCCGGGATGTTCACCGCGAAGCTGGTGTTCGGCCTGTCGCTGGTCGATCCGCTCGTGCAGATCGCCGGCATCGCGTTCACTCCGGCCGTCGCCGCGTTCATCGTCCGCAAGTGGGTCACGAAGGAGGGCTTCGCGGACGCGGGGATGCGCCTGCGGCTGCGCGAGAACCTGGGGTTGTACGTGGCCGCTTGGATCGGTCCGCTCGCCTTCGCGGCGGTCGCGCTCGCGGTGGCGGCGGCGCTCGGCCTGTGGGAGGTCGACCTCTCGGTGTTCGCGCTGATTCCCGGTCTGCCGGTGTGGGTCTCGCTCGTGGTGCTCCATCTGGTGCTGATCGTGCTGACGCCGATCTACTGGGGTGAGGAGTTCGGGTGGACGAGCTATCTTCGCCTGCGGCTCTTCCCCGAGCGTCCGCTGTTGTCCACATTGTCCACGGGGTTGATCTGGGCGGTGTGGCACTACCCGCTCGCGTTCCTCGGGTACATCGAGTTCGCGAATGTGGCGCTGGGCTTGGCGCTCTGGACGGTGTCGTTCCTGTTCCAGGAGGTCATCTTGTCGTGGCTGCGGATGCGCAGCGGCTCGGTGTGGGTCGCCAGCCTCGCCCACGCGGGCAACAACATGGTCCTGGCGCTGCTGGTCGGCATCGGCGTGGGCGAGGAGCGGGTGAACACCGGGGTGCTGCTGGGTCTGGTGCCGATGGCCGCGGTCGGCATGTGGCTCATCTTGAGCGGACGGGTGGCGTCGGACCGGGCCGACGGGGATCGGGTCGAGGCGCTCGCGCCGGCTCGCAGTGGCGGCTGAGTGGCGGCTGACGATCCGGGGGCGGGGTGGCATCATCGGGCGATGACCGCCCCGCCGATCTCGGTGCTCGTCGCCGACGACGACCCGCTCGTGCGCACCGGCCTGCGCACCCTGCTGTCGGCGCAGCCCGGCATCGACCCGGTCGCCGAGGCCGCCGACGGGGCTGAAGTGCTGCCGCTGGTGCGGCAGTGGGCGCCCGACGTGGTGCTCATGGACGTGCGCATGCCGGGCATGGACGGGATCGAGGCGACGCGGCGGCTGCGCGAGGCCCTGCCCGAGCCGCCGAAGGTCATCGTGATCACCACGTTCGAGAACGACGAGTACGTCTACGGCGCGCTGCGGGCCGGGGCCAGCGGGTTCCTCCTCAAACGCAGCGACATCGCCCAGATCGCCGATGCGATTCGCATTGTGGCCCAAGGGGACGGGCTGCTGTTTCCCGAAGCGATCCGTGCGCTCGCCGCGAGCTGTGCCCCGCCGGGGAACGCGCACGGCCCGATCGCGCTGACCAGGCGCGAGCAGGAGGTGCTGCGCCTGGTCGCGGAGGGGCTGTCGAATCGGGAGATCGCGGCGCGCCTCTTCCTCGGCCTGGAGACGGTGAAGACCCACGTCCGCAGCGTGCTCACCAAACTGGGGGCGGCGAACCGGACCGAGGCGGTCATCATGGCGTACGAGTCGGGTTTCGTGCGCCCCGGCGAACGCCGCTGAGCCTCAACCGGCGACGGTCGCGGCCGCCATCGTCGGGTAGTCGGTGTAGCCCTCGGCGCCGCCGCCGTAGAGCGGCACGTCGCCGCGGATGGGGGTGACGGGCGCGCCGGTCCGCAGCCGCTCGACCAGGTCCGGGTTGGCGATGAACGGCCGGCCCAGTGCGATCAGGTCGGCTCCCGCGTCGAGCATCCGCTCGGCGGCTGCGGCGCCGCCGTCGGCCGGGATCGGCTGCGCCTCGTCCGCATCGGGGTTCGAGGGATTGGCGATCAGGGTGCCGTGCCAGCGGCGCCGCAGGTCCGCGAACAGTGGTGTGGCCGAGGCGTAGGCGAGGTGGAGGTAGGCGATGCCGAGGGGTGCGAGGGCGTCGAGCAGGGCCGGGAAGAGCTGCTCGGCGTCGTCCACCTCGATCCCGTTGTGGGGGTTGCCCGGGGAGAGGCGCAGGCCGGTGCGCTCGGGGCCGATGGCGGCGGCGACGGCCTTGACGACTTCGACGACGAACCGGATGCGGCCCGCGATCGTGCCGCCGTAGGCGTCGGTGCGGTGGTTGGTGCTGGTGGCGAGGAACTGGTTGAGCAGGTAGCCGTTCGCCCCGTGGACTTCGACGCCGTCGGCTCCGGCGCGGATCGCGTTGCGGGCCGCGGCCGCGAAATCATCCACAGTGGATCGGATGTCGGCGGTGGTCATCTCGCGCGGCACGGGGGCTTCGCGGCGGCCGTTCGCGGTGTGGATGGTGTCGGGCAGTGCGATCGGGGAGGGCGCCAACGGGATCAGGCCGCTGTTGTCGGGGTGGCCGATGCGGCCGCCGTGCTCGATCTGGAGGAAGACGCGGCCGCCCGATTCGTGGATCGCGTCGGTGACCTGCCGCCAGCCGTCGACCTGGGCGTCGGTGAAGATCCCGGGGATGTCCGCGTAGGTGTAGCCGACCTGGCTGGGGGTGCTGGCCTCGGCGATGATGAGGCCCGCGGAGGCGCGCTGCGCGTAGTACTCGGCCGTGAGCGGCGTGGGCACGCCGCCGGCGGCGGCGCGGTTGCGGCTCATCGGGGCCATGACCACCCGGTTGGGCAGGTCGAGCGGGCCGAGGCGGGCGGGTGCGAAGAGGCTCGGGGCCGTTGCTGCGTTCGTCATGGCGGTACCGTAGAACTTGACACCAATGTCAGGTTCAAGGGATTGTGAGGCACGCCATGCGAATCGGGGAGCTCGCTCGTCGGACCGGCGTGAGCGAACGCTCGCTGCGCTACTACGAGCAGCAGGGCCTGCTGGAATCCGACCGTACTCCCGGCGGCCACCGCGAGTACACCGAAGGTGCGGTCGACCGCGTGATCCGCATCCAGGTGCTGTTCGCCGCGGGACTGAACAGCCGCGTCATCGACGGCATCCTGCCGTGCATGCGCGACCACGACGGCGGCCCGAACGAGTCCACCACCGAGAGCCTGGCCGCCGAACTCCGGGTCGAGCGCGAGCGCATCGACCGCCAGATCGCGGACCTGCTGCGCAGCCGGGAGATCCTGGACGAGGTCATCGACACCGCCGCCCCGCGCCTGGTCTAGGACAGGCCTTAGGTCAAGGGGCCCTTGAGGACCGAGAGCGCGGACTCCCTGTCGCCGGTCCAGGTGAACACCGCGTCGTCGGGGCTCCGGCGCCCGCGCAGCAGGAGCAGCAGATCCCCTGCGGTGGCGGCGATGTCGGCGACCGGATCACCCGGGCCGAAGGCCCACCAGTCGCCGGAGTCGGTGGCCTTCAACCGGATGCACACGTCCGGCGGCCAGGCCTTGCCGCGCCCGATCTGCCTGGGCGCCAAGACGTCGAAGACCTCCGTGATGCCCTCGCCCGCCAGTTCGGCGTTGAGCGGGCCCGATTCGGCCACGGCCCGTTCGGCGTCCCAGCGGTGCAGCATCATCGACACGGCGCGCGACCGCTGCCAGTAGCCCGCGGTCGGCGGCGTGTAGAAGCCCCAGGCGGGCGCCGTGGGGTCGATGTCGAGGGCCATGAGCAGCACTTCGCCGGTGCCGTCGACCCAGCGCGTCAGTTCGTACGGGTCCTCGGGGACCTTCGGCGGAGTGCCGTCGGGCGGCTCGGAGCTGCCGTCCCAGTCGGTGACGGCCGAGGCGGCGAACAGGTTCGAGGTGCCCACGTGCGCGGCGAGTTCGGCGAGGGTGCGCTCCTCGTCCCCGTGTTCGATCGGCACGGCGAGGTCGCCGTTCGCGAGGCAGGCGCCGAACGCGTCAAGCTCGCGCCGGAAGTGGCGAAGAAACGACGCAGCATCCATGCCTCCCACCCTATCCGCGACTGTGACGCGCCGCTCCCTCCAGGTCCGGCCCTGCGGCCGCCTTGCGCACGAACTCGTGACTGAATTACAGTTATGGTCACGAGTTCGAGCGATTCCGGAGGCGTACATGGCGGTGAGCCAGCGGGCGGACCTGCGACAGCGGGCCGATGCGATCCTCGACGCCGTTGCGGCCCTGACGATCGACGAGGGCCCGCGCCGCCTCCGCATCGAAGCGGTCGCCGCCCGCGCCGGCGTCGGCAAGGGCACGGTCTACCTGCACTGGACCAGCCGCGAACACCTGCTGGTCGCGGCCGGAGCCCGCGAAGCGGCCGCGATGCTCGACGCCGTCACCCAGGCGATCCGCGCCGACCCGGCCGAGGCGGCGCTCTCGCGCTACCTCCGGCGCCACTTCCTGGAGACCGCGCACCGCCCGATCCTCAACCGCATCTTCGTGACCGACGACGCCGACCGCAAGGCCATCGCCGACCACCCCGCCCGCACCGCGCTGGCGGCGGCGAAACGCGCCTGCGCACGTGAACACCTCGAAGCCCTGCAGTCGCAGCGACTCCTGCGCCCCGGCCTGGACCCGGTCGAGGCCGACTACGCCGCCGAGGCGATCGCCTACGGCTTCTTCGCCGCGCCGCAGGGCGAGCGCTTCACCGTCGAACACCGGGCCGACCAGCTCGCCGACGTGCTCCGCCGCTCCTTCGAACCGGCCCGACCGCCCGCGCCCGAACGCTACGCCGCGGCCGCACCGCAGGTCATCGACGCCTTTCAACGCCTTGCCGACGAATACCGCCGCACCGCCTACGGCACGGCGGCCGACTGACCGCCCCGAGAGGACCCCGACATGACCCCCAGCGAGATCACCGGCCTCCACCATGTGGGCCTCGTCGTCCACGACATGGCCGCCGCCCTCGACGCCTTCCGCGCCTTCGGTTTCCGCATCGGCCCGCCCGCCTACCCCGCCCTGCCTCCGGAACCGGGCGGGGCTCCTGAGCCGATCGGCGCGGGCAACACCCACGCCGACTTCCCGAGGAACTTCATCGAACTGCTGGCGTTCGCGCCCGAGGACCGCGACGCCCTCCCGGCGCACGCCGAGCTCACCCCGCTCCGCATCCCCACCGAGCACCTCGCCGCGACCCGCAGCGCCATCCAGCGCACGGTGGCCGCCCTCGCCGGCCGCCTCGAACGGTTCGAAGGCGCGCACATCCTCGTCTTCGCGACGAACGACGCCGAAGCGACGGCGAGCCGCCTCGATCGGGCCGGCATCGGCCACACCGGGGCACGCGTCGCGCAGCGGCCGATCGTCACCGTTGAGGGCACGCGGATGGAGCCGATCAAGTTCCTGGACATCGACGACGACCCGGCCGCGCCACCGGGCCTCCTCCCCGAGGGCCGCGTCGGCGCGGCCGAGGACGCTCCCGGCCACGTCCTCGACCTCCAGACCGGCCTCGACCACCCCAACGGCGCCAGAGCGCTGGCCGAATGCGTCCTCTGCGTGCGAGAACTCGGCGCCGCCGCCGCACGCTACGAGCGCTACCTGGCCGTCGCCCCGAGCGTCGACGGCGATGCCCGCACCTTCGACCTCGGCACGACCCGTCTGACCCTCACCACCGCTCAGGGCCTGGCCGCACGGCTGCCCGGCGAGCAACCGCCGGCTATGCCTGCGTTGTGCGCGTACGTGATCGAGGTGGCAGACCTCGCGGCGACGGCACAGCTGTTGCACGACGACAAGATCGAGGTCGGTCGAACCGCAGGCGGCGAGCCGTTCATTCCCGCCGCGGCCGCGCACGGAGCGGCGATCGTGTTCCGCCAGGCGGTCTGACCGCGGCGAATGTCGGACCCGTGAAGGAGGATGGCCGCCATGACCGACACGCATGACCCGATCATGGAGGCCATCGGCCAGGCCGTCACCGAGGGCCGCACCGGCGACATCGCCGCCGCCCGCGCGAGGCTGCTGGAGGTGTGGGCCGGGATCGGCGTGCTGGGCGATCCGCTGCACCGCTGCTCCCTCGCGCACTACATGGCCGACCTGTACGACGACCCGGCGCAGGCGCTCGCCTGGAACATCCGCGCCCTGGACGCCGCCGACGCGGCGACCGACGAACGGGTGCAAGCCCACCAGGCCGGCCTCCAGATCGCGGCGTTCTACCCGTCGCTGCACCTCAACCTCGCGGACGACTACCGCAGGCTCGGCTCGTTCGAAGCCGCCGAAACCCACATCCAGGCGGCGCAGCAGTACGCACCGACCCTCCCTGAGGACCCTTACGGCGACCTGATCAGAAGCGCCGTCAAGGAGGTCGCTGAGGCGATCAAGGCCGAGGACACCGCCGTGAGACCGTCGGCCCCCGGCTCCCGGTAGATCACCGCACCGGGCAGCCTTCCGCCGAGTGAACGCGTCCTCAATGGCGTGGCGAACTCCTGAACCGCTTTGCAGCGCAACAGGGGACCGGCGCGCCTGCTGCCTCGCCGGTCGAGCGCCGACCCGCATCACCGCGGGCCGGGGCAGGGCGGCGTCCCTAGTCCCTGGTGCCGGTACCGCACAGTGCGGCTTCGAGGAGGTCGTCCAAGGCCGCGTCGAAGGCGTCGGGGTCGGTGTAGCCGTGCTTGTCGCCGATGTTCCAGGCGACCGTGATCTGGCGCTGCGCGTCGAGCGAGTGGTACGAGAAGGTCTCGTGGCCGAGGGCGTCGCCATCGTGCCCGAAGAAGACCTCGTCCTCGCCCGAGCAGTCGAAGGTGCGGGCGAACAGGCCGAGCCCGTACTCGAAGCGCTTCCCGGTCGCCACGAACTGCGTCGCCTCCGAGAGCTGCTGCTCCGTGAGCAGCGTGCCGTCCGCGAGCGCTCGGTAGAAGTCGTTGAGGTCGCCCATCGTGGAGACGACCCCGCCGCCCGCCCACAACTGCGTGCTCGACAGCGCCGTGGTGTCGAAGTAAGGCTCCTCAGGATCGCCCGTCGTGAGGTAAGGGGTGAGGTGCGGGCCGTGCAGGCCGGAGGTCTCGCCCTGCGGGAAGTACGTGCGGTCGAGGCCGGCGGGCTCGAAGACGCGCGCTTCGAGTTCGTGTCCGAGCGTGTTGCCGGTGACCGCTTCGATGAGCAGGCCGAGGGCCGTGTACCCGGTGTTCGAGTAGGCCCAGCCGTCGCCCGGATCGAACAGCATCGGGCCCCGGGTGCCCAGACCGATGAGTTCCTCCGGCTCGTAATGGTGCTGGTAGCCCTCGCGCACGTCGCTGATGTCGCCCTCGGCGAGCGACGGGTAGAGCCGCGGCAGGAAGTCGTCGAGACCGCTCGTGTGGTTCATGACCTCGCGGATCGTCGGCGCCTTCTCGTACGGCAGGAGATCGGGCAGATACGCGCTGAGCGGGTCGTCGAGGTCGAGCGCGCCTTCGCCTTGCAGCTGAAGGAGGATCGTGGCCGTCATCGACTTCGTGACGCTGCCGACGCGCACCCGGTCGCCCGGCCTCGCCTCGCGCGCACCGGGTTCGAGGCCGCGCGGACCGATCGCCCCAGACCAGGTCTCGTCCCCCTCCCGCACCTCGACGACCACGGTGTGGTCGCCGAGCGACGCGAAGTCGCCGAGTTCGGCCTCGAGCAGATCGGTGTCGATCCCGCCGGCCCACGGCGGCTGGGCGTGGACGGCCCCGGGCACGGCGACCAGGCCGAGCGCGAGCACCGCGGCGGTGAGCATGGGTTTCCTCATCCTTCGAACGCTATGCGCCGCAGTGCCTTCGATCGATCCAGCGAGCGACCTGATCCGCGGTGCAGCCTCCACTACCCCGAACGCCGCCGCGCCGCGGGATCCGGTGAGGACCCGCGGCGCGGCGGCGTGGAGCGACGAAGCATCAAGCGGCGTCGAGCGCTTCGGTGATCTTGCGGGTCATCTCGGCCATGGTCGGACTCGGCGCGCCCTTGTGCGCCCGGGTGGCCGCCTCGACGGCGATGAGCACCGTGGCCCGGAAGTTGTCGGCCTCGGCCGCGTCCTGCGCCTTGAGCAGCGCCACGGAGGCGGTCAGGGCCGGCAGCACCTGGTCGGCGAGGGCCGCACCGGACTTCGCCTCGAGCTTGAAGTCCTTCTTCTTCTCGGCCAGCACGTGCCCGACCGTGCCGGTCGCCGAAGCCAGCGCCAGGCTGCCGTCGGTGGCGACCTTGTGGGCCGACCCGGCGATGCCGGCGAACGACATCAGCGTCACGGCGCCGAACGCGGCGGTGCGGAGGGTGGACTTGTCTTCGGCGGAAAGGGTGATGGTCACGGCGGTCTGCTCCTCGGCGTCGTTGGCGGTGGTGGGTTCGGCGGCGATCGCCAAGACGGCGCGGATCGCCTCGACGATGTCGTCGGCGTTGTCGAAGATGAGCTGGGTGTGGTTGGTGTCGTGCAGGATCCGCTGCTCGCCGCGCGAAACGGAGCCGACCAGGTCGGCGTCCAGGTTCGTCTTGCCGTCGTGGATCGCCTGCAGGGTCTCGTCGGACATGAGGGCCTGCTGCGACGGGTCGACCCCAAGCGGCGTGAAGGCGATGACCGGCACGTCAGGCAGGCCGGGCCCGGCCTGCAGCTCCTCCGCGATCGGGACGAGCGTCCCGCGCTCGGCCATGCCGACGCGGATCCACGCCTCGCTCACGTGGTAGTCGACGACCGCCGCCCGCACGTCGTCGGGGTAGTCGGCGTAGGCCGCGTCGATCATGCCGCGGATGAACGGCAGCGCCTGCTCGAGCTGCTCGGCCGTGGGCGCCATCGCCTCGCCCGCGGCCAGGCTCCCCTCGGGGGGCATGAAGTCGTCCCAGTTGCGGTGGAACGCGTCGAGCCAGACGAGTCCGGCCACCCCTTCGGGGAAGAGCTGGGCGTAACGGTAGGCGTAGGCGCCGCCGAGGGAGTGCGCGACCAGCACGACCGGGCCGGTGATGCCCTGGGAGTGCAGGAGGTCGTGCAGTTCGGTGGCGACGGCCTCGCCGGTGCGCGGCAGCGGCATCTGGTCGCTGAAACCGGAGCCGCCGCGGTCGTACACCACTGCGGTGGTGAAGGACGCGACCTGCTGCTGGAGGCCGAAGTAGTCGAGGCCGATGGCGCTGGCCCCGGGAAGGAAGACGACGGCGGGGCCGCCGCTGCCGGTGCTGTGGACGTAGATGCGGCGGCCGTCGATCTCGGCGAACCCGCCGACGGGCGGAGCGGACTGGGCTGAAGTGCGGTTCTCGTTCATGTCGGCAACTATCGGCGCCCGCCCTGTCATCGTCCTGACATCGCGCTGTCGCCGCGACTGACACGGCGAAGACCGCGCGGCGGCGACGGGTCAGGGAGTGTCGTCCCGCGGTTTCCGCCGCTTCAGGCAACCGTTCGCCCCAGTCGCGGGGTCTTCAACTCGGTACATCGGACACTCGTCTGCCCTTGGGGCGCAACGAGACCGTTCGGTGTCGCCTGCCCGCAGCGGGCGGGTTCATGCAAGGAAGGGAACATGGCATGCGCAAGCGCATTTCCACGATGTTCGGGGCGCTCATGGTGTCGCTGGGCGTCGCACTCATGATCGGCTCGCCGGCCGCCGCGTCGGAGTCGAACACCGCCGTCGACACTCCCTGGTCGGGCCAGTACCCCAAGGAATGCCACTACCTGGACTATGTGAGCGGCTGCGTCCAGGGCAACGGCGACGTCCTGTGGGTCAAGGACAACGTCCCCAACAACTACAGCGTCTCGCTCACCTGGCAGGACCTCGACAGCAACCGCTCGGGCACCTGCATCAACACGCTCGGCAGCGACCGCGGCTGGGGCACCTGCAACAAGGACTTCACCGAGGGCCACGACATCAAGTGGGCGCTCGGCTGGAACACCTCGTCCGGCTGGAAGTTCAGCAGCTGGTACGAGACTCGCGTCTGAGTGAGTTGAAGGCCGCGTGACATGAAGGCCGCCTCGGGAACACCCTCCCGAGGCGGCCTTTTTCTTGATGTCCTGGCCCGGACCGATGCACCAGGAGAAGCCGGTGGCGTTGTCGGTCTTGCAGAGGCGGAGCGTCTTGCCGGACTCGTTCGAGATCGAGGACGGCTCGTTGTCGCCGTCCCAGCCGTCGACGTCGTAGACCTTGCCGACGTTGCCGACCTTCGGGGCATAAGGCAACGGATGCGTAGGATTGCTCCCATCGCACCCGTTGCGCTGTGATTAAACTAAAATGTTCCTTTATTGGATTCTAGCGGACCAGCCGCAGGCCCGACATGCCGCCGTCCACGGCCAGGCTCGTTCCGGTGAGGGCCTTGTTGGCCGGGTCGGCCAGGTAGACGATCGCGGCCGCGACCTCCTCGGCGCTCACCAGGCGGCCGGTCGGCTGGCGGGCCTCGAGCCGCGCGCGCTCGGCCGCCGGGTCGTCGGCCTGCTCGAGCAGGCGCTGCACCCACGGCGTGTCGGCCGTGCCGGGGTTGACGCAGTTGACGCGGATGCCTTCGGCCACATGGTCGGCGGCCATCGCCATGGTCAGCGACTGCACCGCGCCCTTCGACGCCGAGTACAGCGCCCGCTTCACCAGCCCGGCGGTGGCGGCGATCGAGGAGGTGTTCACGATCGCCGGGGACGAGGATTCGCGCAGGTGCGGGAGGCAGGCGCGGGCGAGGCGGACCATGCCGAGCAGGTTCACGTCGAGCACGCGGAACCACTGCTTGTCGGAGTTCTCCTCGACGGTGCCGATCGCGCCGATCCCGGCGTTGTTCACCACGATGTCGATGCCGCCGAAGTGCTCCACGGTGGCGGCGACGGCCAGGCGGACCCGGTTGTCGTCGGCCACGTCGCACGTGTGCGACCAGTGCTTCTCGCTCGGGTTGAGGTCGAGCACGGCCACGTTCGCGCCGCGTTCGGCGAAGGCGTCGGCCGCGGCCGCGCCGATGCCGGAAGACCCGCCTGAGATCACGACGGTGAGGCCGTCGAAGTAGCCGCTCATCAATTGCTCCTCCATTCAGGACCGTTCGGAAAGGCGTACTGGAGCAGGCTCTCGCGCTTCATCTCCGCGGAGAAGCCCGGCTCGGTCGGGGCCAGGTAGCGCCCGGCCTTGATCACCGTGGGGGCGACGAAGTGCTCGTGCAGGTGGTCGACGTATTCGATCACGCGGTCCTCCATGGTCGCGCTCACCGAGATGTAGTCGAACATGGACAGGTGGCAGACCAGCTCGCACAGGCCCACCCCGCCCGCGTGCGGGCAGACCGGGACGTCGAACTTCTTGGCCAGCAGGAGGATCGCGAGGTTCTCGTTGACGCCGGCGACGCGGGCGGCGTCCATCTGGAGGAAGTCGATCGCGCCGGCCTGCAGGAGCTGCTTGAACATGACGCGGTTGTGCACGTGCTCGCCGGTGGCGACCTTGATGGGGGCCAGGCGCGCCCGGATCGCGGCGTGGCCGAGCACGTCGTCGGGGCTCGTGGGCTCCTCGATCCACCACGGGTCGAACTCGGCGAGGGCCTTGGTCCACTCCACGGCCTGGTCCACGTCCCAGCGCTGGTTGGCGTCGACGGCGATGCGGATGTCCGGGCCCACGGCCGCGCGGGCGGCGGCGAAGCGGCGGCGGTCGTCCTCCAGGTCGGCGCCCACTTTGAGCTTGATCTGCGTGTAGCCCTCGGCGACGGCCTCGCGGGCCAGGCGCACGACCTTCTCGTCCGAGTAGCCGAGCCAGCCCGGGGAGGTGGTGTACGCCGGGTAGCCGTCCTGTTCGATCTCGGCGATCCGCTCGGCCTTGCCCGTCTCGGCCTTCGCGCAGGAAGGCAAGGCCCTCTTCGGGAGTGAGGGCGTCGGTGAGGTAGCGCCAGTCGATGCACGCCACGATCTCCTCGGGGGTGAAGGTCGGTGAGGTACTGCCACAGCGGCAGCCCGGCGCGGCGGGCGGCGAGGTCCCAGGCGGCGTTCACCAGGGCGGCGGCCGCGAGGTGCATGACGCCCTTCTCGGGGCCGAGCCAGCGGATCTGCGAGTCGTGGGTGAGGCGCTTGTAGAGGTCGGCGAGGGCGGCCGGACCGTCCACATCGGTGCCGATCACGTACTCGCTGAGCGTTTCGATGGCGGCGCAGCAGATGTCGTTGCCGCGGCCGATGGTGAAGGTGAACCCGTGGCCCTCGTGGCCGTCGTCGGCGTGGAGCACGACGTAGGCGGCCGAGTAGTCGGGGTCGGGGTTCATCGCGTCCGAGCCGTCGAGGCTGCGCGAGGTGGGGAAGCGGACGTCGAGCACGTCCACGGCGGTGATGGTCATGCCTGCACCGTCGGGTTCTTCGTGCTGCCGAGGCCGTCGATGCCGACCGACACGACGTCGCCGGCCTTGAGGTACGGGAAGCGGCCGGAGAGCGCCACGCCCTCGGGGGTGCCGGTGAGCAGCAGGTCGCCGGGGTCGAAGGCCATGAACTGGGACATGTGGTGGATGATGCGGGCGACCGGGAAGATCATGTCGCGCGAGTTCGAGTCCTGGCGGATCTCACCGTTCACCTTGGACCACATGCGGAGTTGCTGCACGTCCTCGATCTCGTCGGGGGTGACGAGGTGCGGGCCGAGCGGGGTGAACGTGGGGCAGGCCTTGCCCTTGGAGAACTGGCCGCCGGAGCGCTCGATCTGGAACTCGCGCTCGGAGAGGTCGTTGGCGACGAGGAACCCGGCGATGCAGTCGAGCGCCGCCTCCTCGGACTCCAGATAGGACGCGCGCTTCTTGAAGACCACGCCCAGTTCCACCTCCCAGTCGGTCTTGGCGGAGGCGCGGGGGATCTCGACGTCGTCGTTCGGGCCGACGATCGTGTTGGGGTGCTTGTAGAACACCACCGGCTCGGCGGGCGGCTCCGCGCCGGACTCGGCGCAGTGCGCGGCGTAGTTCATGCCGATGCACACGATCGCGGAGGGCTTGGCGATCGGCGGGGCGATGCGCTCGCCCGCGATGTCGATCTCGGGGAAGCCCGCGGTGGTGGCGATGCCGCCGCCCGCCAAGAAGGCGGCGTCGATGTCTCCGATGGGACCGGAGAGGTCGTAGTACTTGCCGCCCGAGAGCGCCACGGGGGTCTCGTAGCCGGGCTGGCCGATGCGCAGGTACTTCATTGCTCTCCTAGCTGGTAGGTCCGGGCGGCGGTGCCGCCGAAGACGTCGGGATCGGTGCGCCCGAGGACCTCGGTGAGGGCCTCCTTGACGCGGCTGTAGGTGGCGGCCAGTTCGCAGACGGGCCAGTCGGAGCCGAACATGAGGCGGTCGGGTCCGAACAGTTCGAGGGCGGCCTGCACGAAGGGGCGCAGGTCGGCGGAGGTCCAGCGCTGCCAGTCGGCCTCGGTGACGAGGCCGGAGAGCTTCGCGGTGGCATTGGGCTGCTTGGCGAACGGGGCCACGGCCTCGCGCCAGGCCTTGAGGCCGGCGTCGCCGTCGCGAACCTGGGGCTTGCCGAGGTGGTCGAGCACGAACGCGAGCTCGGGCACGGCGGCGGCGGCCTTGGCGGCGGCCGGGAGCTGGTCGACGCGCACGATGAGATCGAAGGTCGGCACGGTCTCGGCGATGGCCTTGAGCGCGGCGACGCACCTCGGGCTTCGCGAGGAAGTCGGGGTCGGGCCGGCCCTGGATCTGGTCGCGCAGGCCCACGAGGAATCGGGCCCGGGGGTGGTTCCCGTAGCGCGGCCAGCGTGGCCGCGAGGTGCGGGTCGAGCAGGTCGATGCAGCCCGACGACGCCGGCGATCTCGTCCACGGCCCCGGCGAGGTGCAGGAACTCGACGGTCTCGGAGGGGTGGCCCCAGCCGGCCTCGACCAGGACGGTGCGGTCGACCCCGGCTGCCTTCAGGTTGGCGCGCAGGTCGTTGACGCCGTAGTCGCGGCGGATCGGCTCGAGCTCGGGTTCGCTTGCGAGCCAGGGGTAGTCGGCGGTCCAGAGGTGGTGGTGCGCGTCGATGACGTCAGGGGTGCTCATGACGGAACGGGTGCCTCCTCGGCCAGCAGCCCGGCTCGCTTGAGGTCGTGCCACAGCGCGCCGGGGATCGGGTGGGCGTACATGGCGAGGGCGTCGTCGACCTCTGCCGGGGTGCGCGCGCCGACGAGGATCGACGCGACGGCGGGGTGGGCGGCGGGGAACTGGAGCGCGGCCGCGCGCAGCGGCGTGTCGTATCGGTCACAGATCGTCGCGATGGCCTGGGCTCGGGCCAGGAGTTGTCGGTCCGCCGCTGCATAGTTGAAGTGCGCTCCGGGCTGGGGTCGGCGAGGATCCCGGAGTTGAACACGCCGGCGGCGATCACCGAGACGCCGCGCGAGGCGCAGAGGGGGTAGAGCCGGTCCAGGGCGGACTGGTCGAGCAGGGTGTAGCGCCCGGCGATGAGGGCCACGTCGAATTCGGCGCGCGAGAGCAGGTCGGCGGCGGCCTCGGTGGAGTTCATGCCGATGCCGACGGCGCCGATGCGCCCGGCGGCCTTGAGTTCGGTGAGGGCCTTGTGGGTTCCGGCGAGGGCTTCGGCCCGGTGGTCGTCGGGCGTCATGGATGAGGCCGATCTCGACGCGGTCGGTGCCGAGGCGCTCGAGGCTGCCGAGGTGGGCGTCGAACGCGCCGCGGTAGGAGAAGTCGAAGACGGAGGCCTTGCCGTTGGCCTCGCCCCAGATGTCCCAGGCGCCCTCGTGGTCGACCAGGACGCGGCCCATCTTGGTGGACAAGGTGAACGCCTCGCGGGGCCGGGAGGCGAGAGCGCTCCCGAGCCGTGCTTCGGAGAGTCCGGCGCCGTAATGCGGGCGCGGTGTCGAAGTGCCGGATGCCGCCGGTCCAGGCGGCATCGACCGTGGCGGCGGCCACGGCGGGGTCCACGGGTGTGAAGAGCCCCGCGAGCGGCGCGCATCCGAGCCCGACGGCGGTCACCGAGACGTCGGTGTCGCCGAGTGCGCGCGAGGGAAGCTGAGTGCCGGTCTGCGGCCGCGGGGGCTCTCCAATGCGAACATATGGGGCGGTCGGCGGCTGTTCGAGCTGAGACGCGCCGTCGCGACGATTGTCCTCTAGGATTTTGCGCATGACGGCTACATCGGCGACCCCGGAGAAGCGCACGCTCGCGGACGACGCCTACACCGAGCTCGAAGTCCCGCGTCATGCGCTCCGAGCTGGTCCCGGGCGCGAAACTCAGCATCGACGGGCTCGCCAAGCAGCTCGCGTTCTCCCAGACGCCGATCCGGGAAGCACTTGGCGCGCTTGGAGTCCGAAGGCCTTGCTCGCGCGGCGGCCCGCTCGAGCGGCTACACCGTGGAGCCGCTGCTCTCCGCCGCCGAGTTCGCCGACCTCTTCGAGATCCGCATGATGCTGGAGCCGAGGGCCGCCAGGCGGGCGGCGGAACGCGGCCTCCTGGCACCGGGGGCCGAAGCCACGGAAGTGGCCATCCGACCACCGCGGCCGACGCCGCCCGCCGGAATGTCGCGGCCGATGGATCGCTCTCGCCCTGACCACGCGCCGGCTCTGACCGCGGCCGAAGTGGACACGCTGCTCGCCGCCGCCCGGACCCCGACGCGGGCGCGGACAAGCTCCTCTTCACCGAGGCCGACGCGCGCTTCCACAACGCGGTCGCCGAGCTGAGCGGCAGCGCGCAGCTCGCGAAGGCGATCCGCCGCCTCGACGCCCACCTGCACCTCCACCGCGCCTACATCGAGCCCGAGTCGATCGGGGAGACCGAGGTGGAGCACCTGGCGGTCGCGGACGCCATCATAGCCGAGCAACCGCTTGCCGCCGAGGAGGCGATGCGCCGCCACCTCGAACGCTCCCGCATCCGCCACCGCGCCGCCTTCGAAGCGGCCCGCACCACGAACCGGCCCCGAAACCCAAGCGCGCCAAGGCGACACGATGAACGGGACCGACTGCACGGCCGGGCGTCCACGGCCCGCGCCGCCTCGACGCGGTGCGCCTCGCGGGCTGGCGTCTGCGCGGCACTCTTCAGCAGCGTGGTCGGGCTGATGGGGGGGAAGTAGACCAGCGCGTCGAACCATTTGGCGAGGGAGGGCGACACCACGTGGTGCTTCTCGTCCTCCGCCGGGTTGTAGACCCGGCGGGGATCCTGACCTTCTGCCGCCGTGCAGCCACGCCGCGACGTGCCCGGCGCCTCGGCGCGCAGGTCGAGGGTGAAGGCGGCCACGTCCGGGAGGTCGGCCTCGACGTAGCCGACCGGCGGGGCGGGCACCCTCACGCCCGCGTGGATCTCGCCCTCCCCGAAGCCGATCATCACCGACAGGTATTTCGGGCCGAGGCGTTCGCGCAGATGGCCGCCGACCGTGGTGAACGACTGGCCGGGGCCGATCTCCACCTCCATGCCATGGGAGTTCGCGGTGATCGCGATGCCGTCCCAGAAGACGATCTTCGCGCCGTTCGCCGCGTGCTGCCGCAGGATCGCGTCGGCGGCGCTCGTCATCGCGCGCCGAAGTCGATTCCGGCCGCGACAGTGGAGGAGTGGTGGTCCCAGACGATCGTCGCGTAGCGCAGGAGGTGGGCCCGTTCGGCGCTTTCCGGCAGGGCCGCAACGAGTTCGTAGGCGTCGCGGGCCGATTCGGCGAAGGGCCGGCCCGGGTGGACGCCGCGGAACCGCTGCACGTGCTCGTCGACCCGGTGGGCGCTGCGCGGGGGAGCGAGGTGCGCCTTGAGCGCGTCGAGTCGCTCCGGTGCGGTGCGGCGCACGTAGTCGAGGACCGCGTCGTAGTGGAATAGCTGAGCGCCGGGTTGATTGGTTCCGAAGAGCCGCACCGGGTCAGCGGGGTGCTGGCGGTGTAGTCGCGCATCCACTCCAGCACTTCGAGGGTCTCCTCGGTGCGCCACGGCGGCCACGCGGCGCCGAGTGCTTCGGCGGGGTCGTCGTCGTCGCCGCGGATCAGGTCGTCGAGGCGTTCGGCGACGATCGCGTCGTCGTTGATCGCGAGCGCCCGGAACCGAGCTCCTCGACCAGGAACTGGAAGGCGTCAGCCGGTACTGGTCGATCTCGTGGGAGGCGCGGGTGGTCTCCCCGAAGGCGACGATCTCGGCGTCGCCGACGATCCCGCGCAGGGCGTTCAGGTCGTGCAGGGGGCGGGCGTTGGCCTCGATCCATTCCGCACTGCCGTTGTGTCGCTCATGGCGTCTCCCCTCGGTCGGGACCGCCGCTGCGGCGGCCCGTCCCCGCCGACGCTACGAGCGGACCGACGGTACCGGCATCCGTCAGCCGACCGGTCGCGATCACGACGCTCTGCTCATAGAGAGCGGAGACAAGATCCGTAGTGGCCGGAGCCGGGCATAATCGCCGCCATGCTCCTCACGAGACCCGGTGTGCTGCTTGGCAACCGCTATCTCCTCCAGCAACGGATCGGCGCCGGGGGGATGGGCGAGGTCTGGCGGGCCGAGGACACCATGCTGCGCCGGACCGTCGCACTGAAAGTCCTGCACGCGGCGCTCTCGCGACGACGAGCGCTTCGGCCAGCGCTTCGTCGAGGAGGCCCGCACCGTCGCCGCCCTGAACGCGCCCGGCGTGGTCGAGGTCTACGACATCCGCGCCGAACACGACGAGCATGGCGAGGCCCTGGCCTATCTGGTCATGGAATTCCTTGAGGGCCCGATCGCTCCACTCGCTCATCGGCAGCCTCGCCCCGATGCCCGCGCGCCGGGTGCTGCCGCTCCTCGCGCAGATGGCGGACGCGCTCGACGCCGCGCACCGGGCCGGGATCGTGCACCGGGACATCAAGCCCGCCAACATCATCGTCGACGACAAGGGCGCGCCGACGATCCTCGATTTCGGGATCGCCCTGCGCAGCGACCAGACGGCGCTGACCGCCACGGGCACCGTGCTCGGCACCGTCGGGTACGCCTCGCCCGAACAGCTTCGCGGGGAGGAGCTGACCGGGGCCTCGGACCTGTACTCGCTCGGCGTGGTCGCCTACGAATGCCTCAGCGGTGCAATGCCTTTCAACCGGAACTCCCCGGCGGCCGTGATCACCGGGCACCTGCACGAGACGCCCGCCGCCGCTGCCCGCGGGCGTGCCGTCCGGTGTGGCCGAACTGGTCGACTGGGTGATGGCCAAGGATCCGGCGGATCGTCCGGCCACTGCCGGGATGTTCGCTCAGGAATGCAGGGTCGGTGCGCTGCAGCCGAAACAGGCGGCACCGGAACCCAATCGGACCACAGTGGATCTGCTGGTGTCGTCATCGCCGCCGCGCCCGACCGCCCCGATGGGGACCGCCAGTTGGGGAACACAGCGTTGCGCAGCGCCGCCGAGCCGGAGCAACCGCGGCGGCGCCGCGGCCGGGGCGTGCTGCTGGGACTCGTCGCGGTGATCGCCGCGATCGCCTTGACGATGGGCGTGATGCGCTTCTTCGACCAGGACGAACCCGGAGGCCAGAGCGCGGGCGAGGAACCGACCGGTCGGAGAGCTCCCCGGAGGCGGCCGAGGCCAGCGCGGCCGAGGAGGCGACCGCGGAGGAGACGCAGGCCGAGAAGCCGCCGCTCCCGGAAAGTTCGATCCTGGTGAGCGCGGAGTTCGGTGATTGCCTGATCGGCTTCCCCGACACGGCGCCGCCGAGCACCCGGATGGGCCTGTGCGACGAGGACGGCGTCGACGAGTACGCCTTCACCGTCGAAGGCGACGAAGTCAGCATCAGGTACTCGTACGAATTCACCTCCGGGCCGGACAGCAGCGAGACCATCAACGAATGCCTCTGGTGGGACGGCGATCACCTCGACCTCGGCGAGAACTGCGGCGAGACGACCTGGCACTTCACGTACCTGCGTACCGACGAGGCCGAGGACGGCCGACTTCTGGCAGATCCGCGTCGCCGGCGACGACAACAATTGCCTCGCCGTGCCCGTAGCGCCGAACACCTCCGAGGGGGATTACTCACCGATGCTCCTCCCCTGCCTTGAAGGCGCCGAGTAGCAGGAATGGCGGACCGTTTCCGAGTAAGCCCGCGAACCCGGGCCCGCGCTAGCGCTTGGTGCGGCGCACGCGTTCGCGGCCGAGGAGCCAGAGCGCCTGCACGCCATCGGTCCAGGTGATCTTCTTGCCCTCCTCGCGGCTGCGCGCCGTGTACGAGATCGGGACCTCGTACGGCCGGATGCCGCGCTTGAGGAGCTTCGCGGTCAGCTCGGCCTCCATGCCGAAGCCGCCCGAGCGGATGTTCATGTCCAGGTACATCTGGCGCGGCAGGAGCTTGTAGCAGGTCTCCAGGTCCGAGATGTACGAGTTGAACAGGATGTTCGCGGCGAGGGTGATCCCCTTGTTGCCCATGACGTACCAGAACGAATAGGCCGAGTGCGACCCGAACGAGCGGGACCCGTACACGACCTCGGCCTTGCGGTCCAGCACCGGAGTGAGGAGCTTCGGCAGGTCGGCGGCGTCGTACTCGCCGTCGGCGTCGAACACGACGACGTAGTCGCCGTGCGCGGCCTTCGCCGCGGTGCGGATCGCCGCACCTTTGCCCCTATTACGGTCGTGGCGGATCAACCGCACCCGCGCATTGTCCTCAAAGGTCTGCAAGACCTCCCAGGAGCGATCGCGGGACCCGTCGTCGACGGCAACGATCTCGGTCTCGCAGGGGAACTCCACTGCGAGCAGTTCTTTCAACGTTCCGGCAGCGAGGCGTTCCTCATTGAAGACCGGAACGAGAATCGACAACAGCATTGCTGCTCCATCCCCGCGGATCGAACAAGATTGCACAACCATAACGCGCTCATGCCAGGACGGCATCGGCCGGACGGGTCGTGTTGAATGGAGCAGTGCTGCTCGTCCTGTGGCTCCTGCTCCTGCTTCCGGCGCTCGCCTACGCCCTCCGCCCCCGCGACGGGGCCGTCCTCGCCCCTGCGCGCCTGGCAGTCGTGCGTGCCGCGGTCCTCTTGGGGGCGTACGCGATCGCCGTAGTCGAGGCCGCGTCCGCTCTTCACCGCGCTCACCTGCCGTGACGTGCTCGCGCATGGATCGCGGCCACGGTCGCCGTCATCGCGGCCGTGCTCGTCCGCTCCGTTCGGGACGTCACCCCCGATGATCGGTCTTCGCCCGGTCCTTCGCACGCCGGTCGGACGCGGCCAGCCCCTCGACGCCCTCCGCGAGGAACTGCGCTCCCGCCGCGGCGCCACCCGCCGCACCTGGCGGCGCACCAAGTCGGCCGCCGCCGCGGCCCCCGCCTGGCAGTGGGTCCTCGGCTGCGTCATCGCGATCCTCGCCATCAGCGTCGCCGTCCTCGCGATCAGCTCGTCCCCCAACAACTTCGACTCCCAGACCTACCACCTGCCGCGCATCGAGCACTGGGTCCAGAACGCCACCGTCGCCGTCTTCCCCACCGACATCCACCGCCAGGTCGACATCGGCCCCGGCTCCGAATACCTCCTCACCCACCTGCGCCTCCTCTCCGGCGGCGACGGCGCCTACAACCTCCTCCAGTTCCTCGCCGCCGTCGGCGCGACCCTCGCCGCCTCCCGCATCGCCGCGCAGCTCGGCGGCGGCCCCGTCGCCCAGCTCGCCACCGTCTTCCTCCTCGCCACCACCCCCGAGGTGCTCCTCCAGGCCTCCAGCACCCAGGTCGACCTCGTCGCCGCCGCCTGGGTCGCCTGCCTCGCCACGATCGTCCTCGACGAGTTCACCCGGCCCGGCGACGTCAGGGCGCCTGTCTCCGCGCGACCGCCCCGCGCAGCGACGCCCTCTACCTCGGACTCGCCCTCGGGCTCATCGCCGTCACCAAGAGCACCGGGCTCCTCGCCGCCGCGCCGCTCCTGCTCGTGTGGGGCATCGGCCGGCTCGTGCGCGACGGCCACCGCCGCCGCCCCTGCCTGTGCGGACGCAGCCCCCAGCGGTGCTCCCGCGCCGACGCCTCACGCGCCGCCACCGCCCGCGCGGCCACGTCGCCGCCTCGCTCGCGATCCTCGCCATCGCCCTGATCCTGGTGGGGCCCTTCCTCCTCCGCATGCACCAGGCCTTCGGCCACCCCCTCGGCCCCGAGGTCCTGCGCGAATCCATCGGCGTCCAGACCGCCGACCCGCGCCTGCTCCTCATCAACGGCCTGCGCATCGCCCAGACCGGCCTCGACACGCCCCTGTTCTTCCTCTCCGACGCGTTCGCCGCCGCGATCAACGGCCTCGCGAACCTCATGGGCGTCGACCCCAACGACCCCCGGATCACCTTCGGCTCCACCGAGTTCCCCGTCCCGGCCTGGTACCCGGACGAGGACCGGGCCGCGTTCCCGATCACCGGCCTCGCCGCCCTCGCCGGGCCTCGCCTGGTTCGCGATCAAGGGCCCGGGGCTGCGCCGCGCCTACGCCGCCGCCGTAGCGGTCGCCTTCCTCGGCGTCGTCTGCACCGTCTCCTGGCAGCCGTGGGTGAACCGGCTCGTCATGTTCCTGGTCGTCCTCGGCGCCCCCGCCGCCGGACTCCTCGCCGCCGGACTGGTCAAGGGCATCGCGCGGCAGCGCCGCCGACCGGCGGCCGCCGCCGCGCCGCCTGCGTCGCTCGTCACCGCGGTCGCCGTCGCCGCCTCGCTCGCGGGCGTCCTCACCGTCGCCTACGGCTACCCGCGGCGCCTCGCCGGCACCTTCTCGGTCTTCACCCTCAGCGACGTCGAGGAGCGCTTCGTGCGCCGGAGCGAATGGCTGCCCCAGTACGAGCAGGCCGCCGCCGCGGTCGCCGCCACCGATCCCGAACGCGTCGGCCTCGTGCAGGGCAACGACTCCTGGGAGTACGCGTGGTGGATCCTGCTCCCCGACGACACCGAGATCTTCGCGCTCCAGTCGGTCGTCCCCGGCGAGGCGCCGGCCGACCCCGCCTCGTCGACGCGATCGTCTGCGCCGAGGACCTCGAGGAGTGCGCGATGCTCACCCCGGAAGGCTGGGAGTTCCACGACCTCGGCGTGGTCGCGTACGCCGCTGCCGCCGGGAGGTCCGTGAGCGCGCACACACCTCAGGGGTCCCTTGAGCTGCGCCGACGGGCTGGCCCTAATCTGGGCCATGCTGCTTAGCGACCGCGACATCCTCGATGCCGTCAAGAACGGCCGGCTCGGCATCCAGCCGTTCGAAGACGAACTCGTGCAGCCCTCCAGCATCGACGTCCGGCTCGACCGGCGCTTCCGGGTCTTCAACAACCAGAAGTACACCCACATCGACCCCGCACAAGCAGCAGGACGACCTGACCTCGGAGGTCGAGGTCGCGACGACGAGCCGTTCGTGCTCCACCCCGGCGAGTTCGTCCTCGCCTCGACGCTCGAGGTCTTCAGCCTCCCGCCGACCTCGCCGCCCGCCTCGAAGGCAAGTCGAGCCTCGGCCGCCTCGGCCTGCTCACCCACTCCACGGCCGGGTTCATCGACCCGGGCTTCTCCGGGCACGTGACCCTGGAGCTCTCGAACGTCGCGAACCTGCCGATCACCCTGTGGCCGGGGATGAAGATCGGGCAGCTGTGCGTCTTCCGGCTCACCAGCCCCGCCGAGCACCCGTACGGCGCCGGCGGCGAACTTCTCCCGCTACCAGGACCAGCGCGGGCCGACCCCGTCGAAATCGTGGATGCACTGGCGGACTTGGCCGACCTAGGCCGCTATTGTCCCCAGTGGGCGTTCCTCCTTACACCGGTGTCAGGTGTTTCTCGCGCAAATCGCCTGAATAGGGTGTGTTATCCGGCCTAACCTGCGGTCATGGACATCTCGCAGAGCTTCCAGAACATGTGGGACAGCGTCATCGCATTCCTGCCGCGGGCCTTGGCGTTCCTGGCGATCCTCATCGTCGGCTGGATCGTCAGCAAGTGGATCGGCAGACTCGTCGGCAAGCTGCTCAAAGGTCGGCCTGGACCGGGTCGGCGCCAGGTCGGGGCTGCGCCGCTTCACCGGCAAATTCGAGCTGAGCGACCTGCTCGGCAAGCTCGTGTACTTCGCGCTGCTGCTGTTCACGCTGCAGCTGGCGTTCGGGGCGTTCGGGAACAACCCGGTGTCGAGCCTGATCAATCAGCTGGTGGGCTGGCTGCCGCAGCTGTTCATCGCGCTCGTCATCATCGTGGTGGCCTTCGCGATCGCCAACGCCGTGTACGGGCTGGTCAGCGGCACGCTCGAGGAGACGAGCTACGGCAACACGGTGGCCCGCATCTGCCAGGTCGCGATCGTGTTCTTCGGCGCGGTCGCCGCGTTCGGGCAGGTCGGGATCGCCACGACGGTGACCACGCCGATCATGTGGACGGTGCTGGCGATGGTCGCGGGCGTCGTGATCGTGGGCGTCGGCGGCGGCCTCGTCGGTCCGATGCGCGAGCGCTGGGAGCGGATGCTGCACGGCGCCGAGAACGAGGCGGAGAAGATGAAGGACGTCCGGGCGTAGCGGCGACGCGACCTCGTCGATGTCGCAGACGTACAGCTCGGAGCGGTACGGGACGGCGGCCGACACGCAGGCCCCCGCGGCCGGGACGATGGGCGAGGCGGGCGGGATGGGCGGCGCGATGGGCGAGGGCGCCCGGCCGCGCGGGGCGGGACCGGCACTGGAGCGGAACCGGGATGGGTCCGGTCCCGAGTCCGACCGCCCGATGCCGCCGAGCGAGCCCTAGGCGGCTTGCCTCGGGAGGCGATGTGTCCGGTCTCCCGCGGTGACAGCGGCGCCGCCGGAGCGGCGGCGACGCCGAAAAGACGGCACTGCTCGACAAGTCGGCCGCATTCCGGACGCGGGGTGCGGCCGATTCGCGTCCGGGCCGGTGCGACCTGTGCGCGTGCCGTGCGGCGGGTCTGCGGCGGGCCGATTCACGACTTGCACACCCTGGCGAAAGTGGGCTTTTGCTCCCTGCTCGGGCGAGTACGCACGAGTAGCCTCTTCGAGGTGGAGATGAATGCATCCGATAGCCGGGGCGGCTCCAAACGCCGCCGCGAGATCCTCGATGTCGCCGTCAAACTGCTCGCCAAGCACGGGTATCACGGCGTGTCGATGGACGACATCGGCGCGGCCGCCTCCATCACCGGGCCGGCGCTGTACCACCACTTCAAGGGCGGCAAGGAGCAGATGCTCGCCGACGCGCTCATCCCCGTCTCGGAGCGGCTGCTCGCGGGCGGGCGGCATTGGGCGTCGCTGCATTCGGACGACCCGCAGGCGGCGCTCGAGGCGCTGGTGGACTTCCACCTCGAGGTCGTGATCGACTCGCCGGAGATCGTCATCCTGCATCTGCACGAGCTCGACCGGCTCCCCGAGGAGCCGCGGCGGCAGGTGCGGAAGCTGCAGCGCGTGTACGTCGAGGAGTGGGTGGGCGTGCTGTGCCGGCTGCGGCCGGGCCTCCAACCGGAGCAGGCGCGCGTGCTCGC
The DNA here is from genome assembly GCA_963740955.1 of uncultured Actinomycetota bacterium. Classification (GTDB taxonomy): domain Bacteria; phylum Actinomycetota; class Actinomycetes; order Mycobacteriales; family Micromonosporaceae; genus Glycomyces. The sequence continues at coordinate 78,817 of CAVUGC010000015.1, read as the reverse complement.
CCACGGCGCGTTCGGCCTGATGAACTCGACCCCGTACCTGTCACTGGGAGAAGAGGTCAGCGCCGACGAGACCGCGGCCCTCCTGCGAGCGGCGGCCCTGCGAGCCCTCGACCCCGGTTAGGCCGGACGGCCGCTCCGCGAGTCGCCGACCCCGCCCGGCTCGGGCGTTCGCTCCCCGCTACTCGAGCCGGCCGTCTGCCGGACGTGGTCTCGAGCCGAGTCGGCCGCCTGGCGCGCGGCTGCGCTGCGGTGTCGCCTGCAATCGGCGGCTTCGCCCGTGGGCGAGATGCTACCGCTTTGGGGGCCCTCCCCCCGCCCCCACCCCACCCACCCGCCACACCACCACCCTTGACTGCACGCCTTGACCGCCGCGTTGCCGTGCCGGCGCGCGTCGCGCCCCTCGCCGCTTGGCTTTCGTTGGCCGTTGGCCTTGGCCGTGGTCCTTTGGTCGTGATGTCGTCTCCTTTCCTGTCGTCGGCCGTCCCGCATTCCGGGATCGGGGGTTAGCATGGGCGGGTGGGCCGCAACGGGTCGCGGTCCGGGGAGGCGGACATGCACCAGCCTGATCGGGTCTCGTTGCGGGAGGTCGCTCCTCGCGACGGGCTCCAGAACGAGCCGCCCGTGCCCACCGCCGACAAGATCCGGCTCATCGATGCGCTCTCGCGCACCGGCTTGTCCCGCATCGAGGCCGTGAGCTTCGTCAGCCCCAAGGCCGTCCCGCAGATGGCCGACGCCGCCGAGGTGTGGGCGGCCGTGGAGAAGCACTCCGGGATCCGCTACAGCGCCCTCGCCCCCAACCGCCGCGGCGTCGCAGCGGGCCCTCGGCGCCGGGTTCACCGCCGTCGAAGTGGTCGTCTCGGCCTCGGAGACCCACAACCGCGCCAACATCGGGCGCAGCGTCGCCGAGTCGCTCGCCGAGCTGCCCGACATCTGCGACCTGGCGCGCGAGCACCTGGCCTCGGTCGAGGTCATCATCGCCACGAGCTTCGGCTGCCCCTTCGAGGGCGACATCGCTCCCGCGAAGGTCGCCCGCGATCGTGGAGGCGGCCGAGGCCGCAGGGGCCGGTCGAGTCGCCTTCGGCGACACCACCGGTATGGGCACGCCCCGCCGTGTCACAGAACTGCTCGACGCCGTCGACACCGATCTGCCGATGCTCATGCACTTCCACGACACCCGAGGGACCGCCCTCGCCAACCTCCTCACTGCGCTCGATCGCGGCGTCGTGGAGTTCGACGCCAGTGTCGGTGGGATCGGCGGCTGCCCGTTCGCTCCCGGCGCCTCCGGCAATGTGGCGACCGAGGAAGTGGTCCACATGCTCCACGACATGGGTGTGGAGACCGGTGTGGACCTCGATGCCCTCATCCGCACTGCCGAACTCGCCCAACAGATCGTGGGCCGTCCGCTCGAATCCGGCGTCCTCCGTGCCGGACCTAGGACAGTCTGACGCCGAAACCTTAAGCCAGCCTTAAGCCGACCTGAACCCCGCTTCAGGTAGCCGAAGCCGCCTCCGGGCCGCCCTGGACGCCGAATGGCCCGATGCCGCAGTCCGACGTCCGGCTTGAGCGGCGCCGGAGCGGCTCGGCGCATAGTGAAGGCCCCGGGGTCTCGAACCTCCCCGGGGCCTTCCTCCGGACACCGCCACAGGACGGCCGGTGCCCGCATGCCGGGTAAAACCTCCGAATACCCGGACGACTCATGGTGACATCGAAACCTCAGAGCTCCCATGGAACTCAGGCAAATCTCACGTCACATTTCGCTAACGCCGCGTCATCATTCGGGACGTATTCCGCGAATTTCCACGCCGCGAGAACAGCGGCCACCACCACGAGACCGAACACGCCCCGCCACCCGTACAGCGGCACCGCGAACAGCGCGCCCACCCCCGCGGCGATCCCGCCCAGCAGCGCCGCCGCCGAGAGCACCACCGAACCGGTGCCGTCACCGATCTCCGCGGCCGTCACCACCCGGCCCGCCAGAGCGACCGTGAAGCCCGCGGCGATCCCGAACGCCCCGGCCGCGCCGACGGCGAACCCGAACCCCGGCGCGAGCGCCACAGCCAACGCGCCGAGAGCCAACGCCCCCAGGGCGATCGCCCCGGTATAGCGGGCCCGGCCGAGCGCGCCGGTCCGGCGAGTCGCGTTCGCCGCGATGACGAGGCCGATCGCGAACGCGCCCAGCGGCCACAGCCGCGTGCCCGTCGAAGCGTGGAAGCCGGCGGCGATGTCGTTCACGAGGAACGCGGTCACCGCGGCGGCCGCGAAGGCCACGGCCTGCGCGTAGGTCGCCCACAGCGCCGGCGCCCAGCGCAGCGGGCCCCGCGAGGGCGCGGTGCCTCGCAGTGGCGTCTGGATCTCGGTCGATGCGGTCATGCCGTGAACGCTATGGCGGTTCGCGCGCACGCGCCCCGGTCGGGCGACTGGGCTCGGCGACTGGGACTCGAACCCGGTCGGCCCGGATGTTCGACCAGGTGACGGGCGCCCCGGTCGACCCCAGTCGAATGACAGATGCAGGTGCCCCGGGCCCGTGGCTACCCTGGAGGAGTCCCCGGTCGTCCTGAGGATGGAGCCGCCGTGAAACCCATTGCCGAGACCACGCGCGCCCGCGGGGACGCCTTGTTCCGCGGCGCCGCCGTCCGCGGCGCGGCCGACTACGGGAGCGTCACCCCCGCACTCGGCGAGGAGCCGGCCCGCCCGGTCCTGTACGGGCGCGACGTGCAGCTCGATTCGATCCAGGCGCTCCTGGACGGCGCCCGCGTCGGCCACGGCGGCGCGCTCGTCGTGCGCGGCGAGCCGGGCATCGGCAAATCCGCGATCGTCGACGCCGTCATCCCACGCGCCGAAGGCTTCACGGTCCTGCGCACCCTCGGCGTCGAAGCCGAGCACACCTGGTCGTACGCCGGCCTCCAGATGCTGCTGCACCCGCTGCTCGACCGCATCGACCGCCTCCCCGCGGCCCAGGCCGAGGCCCTGCGCACCGCCCTCGGCATGGGCGACGGCACCGGCCGCGCCCACTCCCTGCAGGTCGGCCTCGCCCTGCTGAACCTGCTCGTCGACGCGTCGGCGAAGCAGCCCGTGTACGTGGTCATCGACGACGCCCACTGGCTCGACCGCGACTCCACGAACGCGCTCCTGTTCGCCGCCAGGCGCCTGTCGACCGAGTCGATCACGATGGTGCTGGTCGTGCGCGACGGTTTCGCCCCCGACTTCCCGGCCCCGGGCATCCCGGAGCTGACGCTCGGCCCGCTCGACCTCGCCGCCTCGCAGGCGATCCTCGACATGCGCGCCGACGAGATCCCCTTCACCAGCCGCGACTGGATCCTCCGCATGGCCGAGGGCAACCCATTGGCGCTCTTGGAGCTTCCGGCCGCCGACAACGAGGAGTCGCTGCTGCGCGCCGACACCTCCAACAGCCGCTACTCGACCACCTCCCGCATCAAGCAGGCGTTCACCGAGCGGATCATCGCCCTCCCCGAGGGCACCCGCACGATCATGCTGCTTGCCGCCGCCGAGGAGACCGGCGAGACCGCCGTGATCGCCGAGGCCGCCGCGAAGCTCGACGCGAGCCTCGCCGACCTCGAACCGGCCGAAGTGGACGATCTGCTGCGCTATCACCGCGGCCGCATCGAATTCGTTCACCCCCTGATCCGTTCCACCGCTTACCATTCGGCGCCCCGCGCCCGCCGCATCGAAGCCCACCGGGCCCTCTCCGAGGCGTTCGGCGACGGCGACATCCGCGCCGCCCGCCACCTCGCCGCCGCCACCACCGGCCTGGACGAGAAGGCCGCCGCCGCACTCGAATCCATTGCGTCCTATGAGGCCGAAAGGGGCGGCTGCGTCGCCGAGATGGCCGCGTTGGAGCGCGCCGCGAGCTTCACCCCCGACCACTACCACCGGGCCCGCCGCCTCGTCGAGGCCTCGCAGACCGCTTACGCCGCAGGCATGACCGGCAAGGCCGTCGAACTCGCCGAGGCCGCCGAGCGGCTCACCGACGACCACGTGCTCCTCGCCCGCACCGCCCTCATCCGCGCCACGATCCTCTCCTGGGCCGGTCACTCCAAGGGCTTCGACGTGTGGATGGAATCGGCCGAGCACTACGCCGCCACCGGGCACGAGAACACCGGCTACCCGCTCCTGCGCGGTGTCTGGAACGCCTGGGAGACCGGCGATTTCGCGAAGGTCAAGTACGCGTCCGGGCTCGCCTCCAAATACGGCGGTTCCAACAACGCCTGGGTGCGGCGCCTCGCCCGCGCCGCCGCCGGCCTCAACCGCCAGCCCGACGACACGGCCGGGGAAGCGGTCGACGCGCTGCGCTCCCTCTACGACTACTACCAGCCGCTCCACGAGGACTTCCAGGCGTTCGACCAGGTCTTGGCCGCGCGCTGGCGGTTCCTCGCCGGTGACGTGCCGGCCGCGCACCAGGCGGCGGCCGAGCAGGTGCGGGCGTGCCGCGAGCGGGGTGCGCTGAGTCCGCTGGTGCAGGCGCTGCTGGTGCAGGCCCAGACGCAGTTCCACTATGGCCGGTATGCGGACGCGCAGGCGTCCGCTTCCAGCGCGATCGAGTTGGCGCACGAGCAGAACGACCGCCGGGCGCTCATGCAGGGCCGCATCTGGGTGCTGCTGCCGATCGCCGCGATCCGGGGCGAGGAGCGCCGCTGCCGCGAGCTCGTGGCCGCCGCGATCCAGGACGCGCCGGAGGATTCGGTGATCCCCGCCGACACCGCCTTGGGGCTGTTGGAACTCGGGCTCGGTCGCTACGAGGCCGCGTTCGAGCGGCTGCTGCGGATCGCCGAGGGCGTCACGCCCATGGAGGTGCTGACGCAGGTGCCGACGCTCGTCGAGGCCGCGTTCCGGTCCGGGCGGCTCGCCGAGGTCAAGGAGGCGTTCGACTGGTTCGCCGACTGGGCCGACGCGACGGGCCGCTCCTACTGGGAGGCGCTCGTGGAGCGGTGCCGGGCGCTCATGGCGACCGAGGCCGAGGCCGGGACGCATTTCGCGCGGGCCGTGGAGCTGCACCGCGCCGACGACATCGACCCGTTCGAGCGGGCCCGCACCGAGCTGCTGTACGGCGAGTGGCTGCGGCGGGTGCGGCGCATCAACGAGGCCCGCGCGCACCTGCGCGAGGCCACCGAGGTCTTCGAGCGGCTCGGCACGGTGCCGTGGACCCAACGCGCCCAAGGGGAACTGCGGGCCGCGGGCGACTCGACGGCCGTCGAGTCGAAGCGCGACCTGGCCGAACTGCTCACCCCGCAGGAACTCCAGGTCGTGCGCCTGGCCGCCGACGGCCTCACGAACCGCCAGATCGGCGAGCAGCTGTTCGTCAGCCCCCGCACGGTCGGCTACCACCTGTACAACGCCTACCCGAAGCTCGGCGTCTCCTCAAGGACGGAACTCGCGAAACTCGACCTGTAAGGCTCGCAAGGCTTGCCCGAGTTCGCTGCGTTCGCCGCAACCAGCCGAACTCGACCTTCACGACCAGCAGAGAGTTCTCGCGTGCGCCATGCTCGCGGAGTTCGCCGAGCGCGATCGCTCGGGCCCGCAAGGTTCCCTAGCGCTAGCGCTAGCGCCCGCGCAACCGGCCGAGCTCGACCCTCACTACCACCAAGGCCTTCTCGCGCCAATGCTCGTGAAGATCGCCGAGCACGACCGCTCAGGACCGCAAGGGTTCCTCGCGTTCGCTGCGTTCGCGCCGGAATGTCGGACCCTTGTGTCACGGTTTTTGAACCGGGGGCCCACGGGTTAGGAGGGGCGATCAACGAATACCCTCCGCTCCGTGCTGCCCCCAGACGGCAAGAAGCACGCCGAAACCCGGCCGCCAAGCCGGGTTTCGGCGCTCGCGCTTCAGGCCGCGGCGCGTGCCGGGAGCGGCGTCCGCCACGGTTTCGTCGTCACCTGTAGTGCCGCGCCCAGGAGCAGGATCGCCGCGATCGTCCACGCCGACAGCCGGTAGCCGTCCACCGCCGTCGCGCCGAGGCCCCACGCCAGCGCCGCCACCACCGGGCCCAGCGAGGTCCCGATCGTCCTCGTCGTCGCCATGAACGCCCCCGCCGTCCCCGACTGCTCCACGGGCGCCGAAGCGAGCAGGAATGTGTTCATCGGCGTGTTGAACACCCCGAACGCCAAGCCCAGCAAGCCGATCCGCGCACCGAGGTCGAACAGTCCCGTCGCGGCGTCCACGAACAGCAGCGGCACCACCCCGGCGATCACCAGTCCCGCGCCGGCCAGAGCGACCCGGCCCGGCCCGAACCGGTCCGCGAGCCATCCGGCGAGCGGCGTCATCGCACCGACGCCGCCGATGAACGTCAGCATGATCGTCGACACCAGCTCCGGTCGCAGCCCCTGTACGTCCGTGAGCAGGAACGGCAGGCTGAAGTTGAGCAGGCCCGTCACCGCCGACAGCAGCGTCAGGCTCAGCAGCGCACCGGCCACCTGCGGCGACCGCAGCAGCGCCACCGTGGGCGCCGACGACTTCCGGCGCACCCACGCCGTCCCCAGTGCCACGCTCGAAGCCAAGGCCCCCAACGCGATCCACGGCGCCGTGTCCACGTATTCGAAAGCCAGCAGGAACGCGGCGATCGCGCCGCCCGACGTGGCGGTGTCGACCAGCAGCGCCCGGTCCGGTCGCGGCAGCCCCGTCCCGTTGCTCGGCACCGACACCGCCAGGCCCGCGATCGCCACGGCCGCCATCACCGTGAACACCCAGAACAGGCCGCGCCAGTCGAACGCGGCGATGATGAAGCCGCCCGCGCCGACCATGCCCATGCCGCCGATCGTCATCAGCAGCGCGATCACCGACATGGCCCGGCCCCGTTTGTCCGGCGCGGCCGAGGTGACGATGATCCGCCCGGTCATCCCGAACAGGAGCCCGCCGAGCAGCCCCGCGAACGCGCGGGCCGCCAGCAGCGCCGCGAAGCTGGGCGCGAGCGCCGCCGCGGCCGATCCGATCGCCAAGGCGCCCATGGCGAACACCGCGACCGCCCGCAGGTCGGCGCGGTCGGCGAGCCGGCCCGCGGCGATCGCGACCGCCCCGGCGGGGAGCGCGTAGGAGAGCAGGACCCAGGCCGTCGCGGCCTCGGTCACCGCGAATTCGGTGCGGATCGCGGGCAGCGCCACCGCGAGGCTGGACATGCCGCCCGCGACGACGAGCTGCGCGAACCCGACGGCGAGGATCGCCGCCCATCGTGTGGTCGCGGCCTCCGGGGCCGCCGTGGTTTCCGTGGTGGTCATGGCCGCAACGCTAAGAAGCAGGCGACCGGCCCCGCATCCGTCGAACGACCGGAGCACCCGACCGGCGACTGGGCCACGCCCGGCCCAGTCGCGGTCCAGTCGGTCGACAGATGTGGCCCCCGTCGTTCCGTCCGTAGCTTCGACCTCGCAAGCCACGAGCGATAAGGAACGGAACACCATGAGCGAGAATCTCAACCTCGGCGTCATCATCGGGTCGACCCGCGAAGGCCGCTGGGCCCCCGCCCCCGCCGAATGGATCGCCGGCGTCGCCGCACGCCACGGCGGCTTCAATGTCGACCTGATCGACCTGCTCGACGCCGACCTGCCCCAGCACTTGGCCGAAGACGACATGTGGTCGACCGAGAGCGACCCGTCCGCGCCCGTCGCGGCCCTCTCCGAGCGCCTCCACCGCGCCGACGCGTTCGTCGTGGTCGCCGGCGAGTACAACATGTCGATCCCCGCGTCGCTCAAGCACGCCATCGACTACTACATGAACGAGTGGGCCGCCAAGCCCGTCGCCATGGTCACCTACGGCGGCAAGATCACCGGCGGCCAGAACGCCGCCCAGCACCTGCGCCAGATCTTCCCCGAACTGCGCACCATGACCATCCGCAACTCGATCGCGTTCCCCCGCTTCTACCAGCACTTCGACGAGCGCGGCGAGTTCACCAAGTTCGACGAGACCGAACCGGCCGCCAAGACCCTCCTCGACGAACTCCACTGGTGGGCCCGGGCGCTCGCCAACGCGCGGGGTGCCACTCCGATGCCCAGCCCGTTCTAGGGGGTGTTTGAGCGACATCGCCAGGCAGACTAGGACCGCCCCACCGGGCCTAGGCAATACGTCTTAGGACCCGGTCCGGAGCCCGGGCGTTGCCCGCGGGCGGCGGTACCGTTGGACGCGTGCTGTACGGACGCGACACCGAGACCGCCGCCCTCGCCGACCGCCTCGCCGAAGCCCGGGAGGGCCGCGGGTCGTCCCTCGTGCTGCGCGGCGAGGCCGGGATCGGCAAATCGAGCCTGGTCGCCGCGGCCGCCGAGGACGCCACCGCGGTCACCGTGCTGCGCTGCACCGGCGTCGAATCCGAGCACGCCTGGTCCTTCGCGGGCCTCCAAGCGCTCCTGCTGCCCCTCGCCGGCCACCTCGAAGCCATCCCCGAGCACCACGCGTGCGTGCTCTCCCGGGTCCTCGGCCTCGCGGCGGCCCCCGACAAGCCCACGCCGCCCGACAACTTCCGGTTCACCGTCGGCCTCGCCGCGCTGAGCCTCCTCACCGAAGCCGCCGGGCACCGCCCCGTCCTGTGCGTCGTCGAAGACGCCCACTGGCTCGACCCCGACTCCGCCGACGTCCTCCTCTTCCTCGCCAAACGCCTTGCGGCCGAAGCGGTCCTGATGATCTTCACCGTCCGCGAAGGCTACGCCCCCGAATTCCCCACGCCCGGACTCGACGAACTGCGCCTCGGCCCCCTCGACCATGACGCGGCCGCCGCCCTCCTCGGGAAGCGGCTCACCGGCGTCCCCTACCCGGCCCGCATGCGCCTCCTCCAGATGGCCGAAGGCAACCCGCTCGCGCTCCTCGAACTGCCGCTGGTCGAATCCGAGACGCGCCTCGCCGCCGACTGGACCGGCCCCCGCTCCACCACCAGCCGCCTCAAACAGGTCTTCGGCGACCGCATCGACCGCCTCCCCGAGACCACCCGCACCCTGCTGCTCGTGATCGCCTCCGACGAGACGGCCGACACCGGCCTCGTCATCGACGTCGCCGCGAAACTCGGCGCCCAGCTCACCGACCTCGCCCCCGCCGAGACCGACGACCTCGTCCACTTCACCGGCGACCGCTTCGCCTTCGGCCACCCCCTCATCCGCACCGCCGCCTACCAGGGCGCACCGGTCTTCCGCCGCATCGAGACCCACCGCGTCTACGCCGACGTCCTCGAACCCGACGACCACCGCCGCGCCCTCCACCTCGCCGCCGCCGCCACCGGCCCCGACGAGACCGTCGCCGCCGCCCTCGAAGCCTCCGCCGCGTGCCTCGCCGGATGCGGCGGCCGCGGCGTCGAACACGCCGTCCTCGAACGCGCCGCCGCCTTCACCCCCGACGCCCGCGCCAGGGGCCGCCGGCTCCTGCGCGCCGCCGAAGCCGCCATGGCAGGCGGCAACGGCCCCAAGGCGAGGGAACTCTACGGCCAGATCCGCCGATACAGCGACGACCGCGCCGTCCTCGCCCGCGCCACGCTCATCGTCGCCCTCGTCGCCGCCTGGGACAACGACATCCGCGAGGCCTACCGCCTCTACATGGAGGCCGCCGACCACTACACGGCCGCCGAACCCGAATCCGCCGGCTACCCCCTCTTCCGCGCCGTCGAACTCGCCTGGCAGGCAGGGGACTTCTCCCGAGCCGAAGTCGCCGCCGAACACGCCGAACGCGTCGTGATAGGACACTCGCCATGGGTGCGCGACCTCGCCACGGCCGCAGCCGGATTCAACCGCTCCTGCACCGTCCCCGTCGGCGAGGCCGTCACCGCTCTCCGCCGACTCATCGCCATCCACACCGCGTTCGGCGAAGCCGTCACCCCCGAGAACCGCGGCATGGTCGCCTGGTGGCAGACCCTCGTCGGCGACATCGACGCCGCCGAGCAGACCGCCTCCGGCACCGTGCGCCTCGCCCGCCAGACCGGCTCGGCCGGGGCACTGCCCCGCGCCCTCGTCCTCAACGGCCTCACCGAATTCCATAGAGGACGTTGGAAGGACGCGGAGGCGCTGGCGGTGAACGCGACCGAGCTCGCGGTCGAGCTCGGCCAGCGGATCGGCCCGGTGAAGGCCCGCGCGCACGTCCTCGCACCCATCGCGGCCCTGCGCGGCGAGGAGGAGCGGGTGCGCGCACTCGTGGAGGCCGCCGAGGCCGATTCGCCCGGCGACACCGTCGTCTCCATCGACCTGCCGCTCGCGCTTCTCGACTTCTCTTTGGGCCGCAACGAGGAAGCGCTCGACCGGCTCATGGGCCACCTCGACTCGAACGCGCCGGGGGAGGCGCTCGGGTTCGTGCCCGTCGCCGTCGAGGCGGCCGTGCGCGCCGGCGACACCGCCCGGATCGCGGGCGTCTTCGACTGGTACGTCCAGTGGGCCGAGGCCTCCGGCGAGCCGCACCTCGCGGCCCTGGTCGAACGCTGCCGCGGCCTGCTCGCGGACGAGGCCGACGCCGGGGCGCACTACGAGCGGGCCGCCGAGCTGCACAAGGAGCGCGAAGGGCACCCGTTCGAGACCGCCCGCACCGACCTGATCCTCGGCGAGTGGCTGCGCCGGGCCCGACGCGTCAACGAGGCCAAGACCCGGTTGCGCACCGCGGCAGCGGTGTTCGAGCGCCTCGGCGCCGAGCCGTGGGCCGACCGGGTGCGCCGGGAACTGCGCGCGGCCGGCGACGCGGGCCCCATCGAGGCCGCCCCCGACCTGGCCGAGAAGCTCACTCCCCAAGAGCTGCAGGTGGTCCGGCTCGCGGCGGCGGGATTGAGCAACCGCGAGATCGGCGAGCAGCTCTACCTCAGCCCCAGGACCGCCGGATACCACCTGTACAAGGCCTACCCGAAACTCGGCGTGGCCTCCCGGAACGAACTGTCCAGGCTGGGCCTGTAGCGAACTGCGTCCCTGAGCGACGGCCGCCGGCAAGGCCGAAGAGGCGGCGTCCGCTCTTGCGCGGACGCCGCCTCGGTTTCGATCGGGCCGCTTCAGAGGCCGTGGCGGTCGAGGAAGTCCAGGACCAGGCCGTGCCAGGCGTCCGGCTGCTCGGCCATGAACACATGACCGGCCTTGATCTCGGCGTATTCGGCGCCGGGGACGCCCTCGGCAAGGGAGCGGTGGTTGGCCGGGTCCACCAGGAGGTCTTCGCTCGCACTGACCGCCAGGGTCGGCACGGCGATGCCGGCCAGGTCGGCGCTGGTGTCGACCGTCCCGATCAGGGCGGCCTGCGCGGCCGTGCCGCCGGGGATGTTCGCCGCGATCTGGTCGACTGTGGCGGCCACGTCGGCGGCGGACATCGCGTTCACGAAGGCCGGGCTGAACGCCGAAGCGAGCACGAAGCGCGCGAACGAGTCCCGGTCGCCCGCGGCGAGGATCGAGCGCCACAGGTCGAGGGCGAGCAGCAGCCGGTTGTCGGGGCGGGCGATCCCGGCCGCGAGGACGAGTCCCCGGACGCGTTCGGGGTGGCGGGCGGCGGCGCGCACCGCGACGGCGGTGCCGAGTGAGAACCCGATGATCGTGAACCGCTCGGTCGCGGCCGCTTCGACCAGGGCGTCGGCGAGCGAGTCGAGGTCGAGGACGGTGTCGTCCGCCGGGTAGGAGGACGCGGTGACCGTGTGGCCCTGGGCGAGCAAAGGAATGAGCGTCCCGAAGTTGGACTCGATGCGGCCGCCTGCGCCGTGGGCGAGGACGATGCCGGGGCCGGAGCCGTGGACCTCGGTGGTCAGTGCGGGGCGCGGTGCGGAAATGTTCGTCATGCCGGCGACGTTATGACTTCACATCAGTGTGAAGGCCACACACTTGTGCTGGAGGTCACGATGTTGATCGGCGAGCTGTCGCGCCGCACCGGGGTCAGCACCCGGCTGCTGCGCTACTACGAGGAGCAGGAGCTGCTGCTGCCCGGACGGGACGCGCACGGCTACCGCAGCTATTCCGAGGATTCCCCGGTACGGGTCGAGCAGATCCGGAAACTGCTCGAAGCGGGCGTGTCCACGCGCGAGATCCGGCATCTCATCCCTTGCGCCACAAAGCACGGATTGCTGCACTGCGAGCATTCGCACTCGGTCATGCGCGGCGCCCTTGAACGGCTTGACGACCAGATCACCGAACTGAGCCGCAAGCGCGGACTGCTCGCGCAGCAGGCCGAAACGGCGCAGGAAGTTCTCTTGGACCCGGTCGGCCCGCAGGCCGAATAGCCGGGCTGGTTCAGCAACCGCCGCCGTCGCCCCCGCCGCCACCGGAATCGCCGCCGCCGGAGTCGCAGCTCGAGCCGCCGTAGCTGCCCGAGTCGGAGTGCGACACGCTGCCACCGGAATACGAGGTGGAGCCGGAGCGGCTGCGCCGCCCGTGCGGAAACTGCTTGTTGTACGTGGCCCGGGCATTGGCGGCCACACGCGACCGCAACTCGGCCATCTCCCGGCGTTTGCGCCGGGCGATCGCGCGCCTCCCGCGAGCCCTCGGGGTCATGGAGAGCACGAAGATCAGCAGGGCAACGGCCCCGACGGCTCCGAGAACGAGAGGCGTGGTCATACCCTTGATGGTAAGGGCCGAAGACCACATTGAGGGACCCGCGAAGCGAGAACGCCACCGCGGGAACCCGAAACGCCGAGCGAGCCGAGCCGCCAGGGCTCCTGTGCGCGCCATGCGGCCCGGCAGAGTCGGACGCCGGGCACCGTGACCGGCGGGCACTCCGGAAACGCAACGGGACCTCGGGGTTGGGCCCCCGGTTTGCAAGGGTGCCAGAGGGGTCCGACAATCCAGCCGAGCCGAGCCGAGCCGAGCCGAGCCGAGCCGAGCCGAGCCGAGCCGAGCCGAGCCGAGCCGAGCCGAGCCGAGCCGAGCCGAGCCGAGCCGAGCCGAGCCGCCGGCGCGGTGCACGAAAAATGCGGCCGGGCGGGCCGCATCGTTGTTCGGTCGGCGGTCGGCGGTCGGCGGTCGGCGGTCGGCGGTCGGCGGTCGGCGGTCAGAAGTCGGAGTGGTCCGGGTGCGGGGCGTCGTAGCGGTCGGTGCCCTGCTCGGAGCCCGTCGCGGTACGGATGAACCCGGCTTTCACCAAGACCCGCACCGAGGCTGGATTCGACGGCTCGACATTCGCGAACACCGCTTTGACCTCCGGCGCGGTGAACGCGTGTTCGGCCAGCGCCCTCACCGCCTCCGGCGCGTAGCCGCGGCCGCGCCGCGAAGGCGCGACGCCGTAACCCAACTCCACCGCCCCGTCCGACGGCGGCCAGAACAGACCGAGCGAACCGACGACCAGGCCGCTCTCGCGCTCGATCATCAAACGGTGCCCGAAGGGCCCCAACCAGGCCGGCTCGGCCGCGATCAGCGGCGCGATCACCTTGTCGCCCTCGTCCGGGAAGTCCTCCACCCAGTCGCCCAGGCGCCCGCCCTCGGTCACGGTGCCCGCCTCGACGGCCGTCCAGGCGCGAAGGAGCAGGCGTTCGGTGTGCAGATCGGCAACGGCCGCAGCGGAATCAGAAGTAGATGCAGTCACAGCCGCCACCGTAGGCCGAGCCGATTGACAGGGCAACCGCATTGCGCACGCGCGAACTCGGGTCCTCGGATCCGCCGAGACGGAGGCGAATCCGGTTCGCGCGCACCCCGACAACACATCGAACGCCGACTCGCGGGCCCCCGGTACAAGGGTGACACCGAGGTCCGACAATCCAGCCCCGCAACGACCCTCGCCGAGGTGATGCTCACACCTTCCCAGCGCAGAGCTGCTGCGGCCACCGCCCGGCCGCCAGCGGACAAGCCCCGGCGATCTCCGCAGCGACTCGCCGACAGCGCCCCGCGCTCCGCGGCCATGCGTCGACGACCCTCCGCAATCGCCCAGCCGACAGCCCTCGCGTTCCCGGCTGCCGTCAGCCCATACCTTCCGATGATCTCCGCCTAAGTCACCCGCGGCGGGCCCAGGTCCTCGCCGCGGCCTGCTTCGCGTCGATGATGGTCTCGACCTCCACCACCTCGATCCCCCGGTGCCGCTCCGACACCGAGCCCTTCGGCACGATCGCCGTCTTGAACCCCAGACGCGCGGCCTCGCCGATGCGCCGGTCGGCGTTCACCGTCCGCCGCACCTGGCCGGTCAGGGACACTTCGCCGATCGCGACCAGGTCCGCGCTCACCGCGATCTCCTGATCCGCGCTCACCAGCGCGAGCGCCAGCGCCAGGTCCGAGGCCGGCTCGCGCACCCGGATGCCGCCGATCGTCGTCGCGTACACCTCGCGGTCCAGCAGCCGCATGCCGCCGCGGCGTGTGAGCACCGCCAGCACCATGTTCAGCCGCGCCTGGTCGAGACCCGACACGGTGTGCCGCGGGATCGCGCCGTCCTTCACCGACTTGCCGAGCAGCGCCTGCACTTCGACCGGCACGGCCCGGCGGCCTTCCATCGTCACCGTCACGCACGTGCCCGGCGTCGGCTCGGTCGGCGCGTCGTCGAGGAACAACCCGGAAGGGTCGGCGAGGGAGACGATGCCGTCCTCGGTCATCTCGAAGCACCCGACCTCGTCGGCCGGCCCGAAGCGGTTCTTCACCCCGCGAAGCAGCCGCAGCATCGAATGCCGGTCGCCTTCGAAGTGGACGACCGTGTCGACCAGGTGCTCCAGGGCGCGCGGCCCGGCGATGCCGCCGTCCTTCGTGACGTGCCCGACGAGGATCACGGCCATGTTGCGCGCCTTGGCCTCCGCGGTGATCGCGCTGGCGACGGCCTTGACCTGGGTGACGCCGCCGGGGACGCCGTCGGTGTCGGGGGCGACGACGGTCTGCACCGAGTCGAGGATGAGCAGCCCGGGTTTGACGTCCTCGACGTGGCCGAGGACGGCGCCGAGGTCGGTTTCGGCGGCGAGGTAGAGCTCTTCGGAGAGGCAGCCGGTGCGGTCGGCGCGGCGGCGCACCTGCGAGGCCGATTCTTCGCCGGTGGCGACGAGGGCCTTGCCGTAGCCGGCTTCGCCGAAGCGGTGGGCGACTTCGAGGAGGAGTGTGGATTTGCCGACGCCGGGTTCGCCGGAGATGAGGGTGACGCCGCCGGGGACGAGGCCGCCGCCCATGACGCGGTCGAATTCGCCGATGCCGGTGGGGAGGCTCGCTGCCTGCGCGGCGGAGACGGTGCCGATGCGCATCGCGGGTTTGGCGGGCCGCCGCGCGGCCGGCACGGTGGAGGTGCCGCCGCCGATGCTCTGGCGGGGCGGGGCCGCGGTCTCCTCCATCGATCCCCATTCGCCGCAGTCGGGGCATTGCCCGACCCACTTGGGGACGCGGATTCCGCACGCGCCGCAGGCGTAGGCGATTCGCTGGCTCTTCGACATGGCGCCAGCCTACGGCCCGCCACCGACACTGGACGGCTCCGCGCGGCGCCGCGACGGCCCGCTTGTGATCATCGCCTCGACGGCTGCCGCGAAGGCCCCGGATTGTTGGACCCTTGGGTCATCCTCGTATCGGGGGCGCTGCGAACCGCGGCCCGGGTGTTGTTGGCGTGCAAGCGAATCCTTCTCACTTCAGCCCTGGGGCTCGCTTGTGATCATCGCCTCGACGGCTGCCGCGAAGGCCCCGGATTGTCAGACCCCCGGGTCACCCTCGTATCGGGGGCCCGCGCGTCGGCGCCTGTAGCCTCTGCCCGTGCCCGCGAAATCCCGACAAGCCCCTCGACTCGTTCAGCCGCTCACTTCGCGCCGCAGCCTCGATCCGGTGCGTGCCCCGATCCCTCGTTCAGCCCGCTCGCTTCGCCGCCGGCCTCGATCCGGTGCGTCCCGTGACCCGATCCAGCGATGCCCGGCTCCTCCGACCGGGGGCGGGCGCGGCGCCGCGTTCGCTGTGCGACAAGTGGTCGAAACGGGGTTGTCGCGCTGTTTAGACTTGCGGCATGAACGCAGCGGAGCCGCTTCAAGGCTCATCGGCACTCTCGCTCGAACCGGTCGAGGCGCCGACCGGCGCGCGCCCCGGTGCGGCCTTCTTCGACCTCGACAAGACGGTGATCGCGAAGGCCAGCAGCCTCGCCTTCTCGAGGCCGCTCTATCAGGGCGGCCTGCTCGCCCGCCGCGACGTCCTCAAGGTCGCCTACTCGCACCTGCTGTTCCGGCTCGGCGGTTCGGCCGACGAGGTGCAGATGGCGCGCACCCGCGACTACGTCGCCGAGCTCTCGCGCGGTTGGCCCGCCGAAGAGGTCAAGACGATCGTGAACGAGACCCTCGACGAACTCATCGCCCCGGCCGTCTACGCCGAGGCCGCCGCCCTCATCGAGGCGCACCGGTCCGCCGGCCGCGCCGTCGTCCTGGTGAGCGCCTCGGGGGAGGAGATGGTCGCCCCCATCGGGCGGATGCTCGGCGCGACCGACGTCATCGCCTCGCGCATGGTCATCGGCGACGACGGCCGCTATACCGGCGAGATCGACTTCTACGCGGCCGGCCCGGCGAAGGCCGAGGCGATCAAGTGGTTCGCGACCGAGCGCGGGGTCGACCTCGACGCGTCGTTCGCCTACTCCGACTCGATCACCGACGAGCCGATGCTGCGCACCGTCGGCTACCCGAGGGCGGTCAATCCCGACCGCGGCCTGCGCCGCCTGGCCCTGGAGGAGGGCTGGCCGCAGCTGACGTTCCGGCGCCCCGTGGCCCTGCGTCAGCCGCTGTCGGAGCCCGAGTCCGCTCAAGGTCGCCGCCGCCGGAGTCGGCGTTGCGGCAGTTGCGTATGTGGTCTGGCGAGTGTGGAGGGAACGGCGGCTCAGGACCGCTTGAGCAGCGCTTTCCGCAGATGGGTAGCCTCAGCGGGATGGAACGCAAACAACCGGCCCGACTGGCCGATGTCGCCCGAGCCGCCGGCGTCTCGGTGGCCACCGCCTCTCGCGTGCTCAACGGCTCCCCGCACCGGGTGAGCGATCAGCTCAGCGAGCGGGTGCGGGAGGCGGCACGCCGGTTGCGCTACGCACCGAACGTCGGCGCGCAGGTCCTCGCCCGCGCGACCTCCCAGACCGTGGCCCTGCTCCTGCACGACGTGACCGACCCTTACTTCGGGCAGATCGCCGGCGGCGTCCTCGCCGAGGCCGCCCGGCGGAACGTGCGCGTGCTCATCGCCGACACCGGCATCGACCCCGACTCGGAAGTGCAGCACCTCGACTCGCTGCGCGGCTACCGGCCGCGCGCGGTGATCGTCGCCGGTTCGCGCACCACCGACAAGGCCGCCGAGCAGCGCCTCGCCGAGCACCTCTCCGATCTGCTGGAGCTGGGCGCGACCGTGGTCAGCGTGGGCCAGCCGGGCCTGCCCGGGCGCGTGGTGCGCCCGGCCAACCGCGAGGGCGCGGCCGCTCTGGCGCGGTTCCTCGCCCAGCTGGGCCACCGCCGCTTCGCCGTGGTCGCCGGGCCCGAGCAGCTGCAGGTGGTGCGCGAGCGGCGCGAGGGGTTCCTCTCGGCGCTGCCCGAGGACGCCGAGGTGGTGCACGTGTCGGCGGAGTTCACCCGCGACGGCGGCTACAAGGCCGGGCGGGAGCTCCTCGAGGGCGAGCAGCTGCCCACGGCCGTGTTCGTGACCTAGCGACGTGCAGGCCACGGGCCTGTGCACGGCGCTGCGCGAGGGCGGCGTGAGCATTCCCGACCAGGTCTCGGTGGCCGGGTTCGACGACATCCCGATCGTGCGCGACCTCACGCCCTCGCTCACGACGGTGGCGCTGCCGCTGCACGACATGGGCGTCAAGGCCCTGGAGGCGGCCCTCGTCGAGGACGAGGACTACCCCGAGGAGCTCATGGTCGACGCCGAGCTCATCGAGCGCGACTCGACCGCGCGCCCGCGCCCCTGAGCCGCTCGCGACGACGCGATTGCAGGGCGGGGCCGATCGGCCCCGCCCTTCGCTTTGCCCTCGGATGTGCGCTTTCTCAAGTCCATGTAACGGTCCTGAAACATAAGACGCCCGCATTCCAAGCGGCGGTTCGCGCTAAGCTCGAGAATCAGGCTGTTCTATATATTGGGACGTCGATCCGATAAGAATCGCGTGAACCCGATCTCATCCGAGAGACGGCAACCGCTTAAATATTGGTAGATTTAGATATAACTCCAGGTAGTGCGGCTTTAACTGAATAACCGCCCCTGTGGCCTGCAAACTGATCTTGTGTCAGCGGTGGATCCGCTGGCGAGGCAGGCGTAATCTCGGCGGTGGATCCGGTCAGGGACTTGGTGCGGCCCGAGCGAGATCCGAAGGAACCGAAACCCTTTGCGAGCCGGAAGCGTCGTCGTTACCGCCCGGCCACACCGCGAGGGCATATTTAGGGTTGGAACTGGATTAATGGCAGTGCGGCCGAAGTCCAGAGCCGACTGGAACCAATCCGGAAGGAACACGATCATGGTGCGAGTCACCGTCGAGGCCGAGACGCCCGTCTCGCCGGTTAGCGGCGAAACGCTTTCCAAATCCGACGCCGAACGAATCGCGGGTGTCCTCAAAGCACTCGCCGATCCGAACCGTCTCCAGCTCATCAGCCTCATCCAGGCTGCTCCCGAGCAGGAGGCCTGCGTCGCCGAACTGACCGAGCCCCTCGGGCTCTCTCAGCCCGACGGTCAGCCACCACCTGCGCATCCTGGCCGAGGCCGGGGTCGTCGAGCGCGACAAGCGCGGCGTGTGGGCGTACTTCCGCCTCGTCCCCGAGACGATGCGGATCGTCGCCGACCTGCTGACCCCGCCGAAGCGCCGCCCGCGGCGCCGTTGAGGACAACACGGACGCGCACGGCCGGCCCGCCGCCGGTACCGACCGGCCGGCGACCCGGGCCGGCCGCAAG
This sequence comes from uncultured Actinomycetota bacterium, assembly GCA_963740955.1. Lineage (GTDB taxonomy): Bacteria > Actinomycetota > Actinomycetes > Mycobacteriales > Micromonosporaceae > Glycomyces. The sequence continues at coordinate 60,112 of CAVUGC010000015.1, read as the reverse complement.
CGTCCCCCCGACACCGAGAACCGGTGCGGGCGTAGGGCACTGACGCGCCATCGCGCACAGTCCCCATGCGATAACTGAAAAACGCGACCTCGACTGGGTTTGCGTCAGGTCATACACTCGTCACATGGCCGGTGTGCATCGCAGACGAGGGCGCCTCTCGAAAGAGGGCCGCCGCCTCCTCGGCGGCGTCGCGCTGCTCGCCGTCTTCGCGCCGGTCACCGCCTACACCCTCAACGCGGCCATCGCCCACGTCCAGTCCTGCGGGACCGAAGTGGACCTCCACGTCGCCGCCGCCCCCGAGATGGCCGCGGTCCTCGAAGACTTCGTCGCCGCCGGCGGCGGCGCCCCCTCCCGCGGCTCCGACGTCTGCGCCGACATCACCGTCGAAGCCGTCACCGGCAACGCCGTAGCCGACACCGACGCCGACGTCTGGATCCCCGAGACCGCCCTCTGGCGCAACCTCCCCGCCGCCGACGGCCCCGCCCCCGCCGAGCAATGGGACGTCCTCCAGGACTCCACCGCCAGCGCCGCCGTCGGCCTCGCCCTCCCCGCCGGCGAGAGCACCGACCAAGTCTTCCCCGACGAAGCCGACGTCGCGCTCCAGGACCCGCGCCTGCACGCCGCCAGTCTCATGTGGATCATCTTCTTCGGCGTCGACGACCACACCGCCGAAGGCGGCGACGGCACGCGCCGTCATGTCCGCCCCCGAAGTCCTCGCCGCCGGCAGCACCCGACCTCCAAGCGCCCACCGGCGCCGCCCAGGTCGCGCAGTTCGAGTACCCGATGCTCGCCCGCACCGACCTCGGCGAGGACGAGCGCGAGGCCGCGCAGAACCTGCTGCGCTCCTACAAGGGCGACATCATACGGGGAGCTGCTGGCCGAGCACGCGCTCGGACCGGCGATCCCGCAGCCGGCGCCGTCGTCGGCCGAGATCGTCGCGGCGGCGCTGCGCGAGCTGGGACGACGCGCGAGGACTGAGCGCCCGGGCGGTCGACGGCTATTCGGCGGTTTTCGAGAGGGCCTGGTTGAGGACGTCGTTGAAGACGTGCCAGCCTTCGTCGGCGCGGTCGGTGGCGATGTCGGCGGTCGCCCAGGCCTGGAAGATGCCGTCGGTGCCGGTCACGAACACGCTCAGCGATCCGCGCCAGCGCCCGTACACCTGGGTGCGCTCGGCGACGGCGATGTCGCCGTCCATCTCGCCGAGCGGCTGGTAGGGGAGGGCTTCGCGCAGGATCTTCGCGTGCGGCGCTGGTGCAGTCGCCTTCGCAGGGCTCCCAGCCGACGGTGATCTCGGAGTCGCCGGCGTCGGCGGTGCAGACGGCCGACTGCGCCTCTTCGTCGCAGGCGAAGCCGTCGGGGACTTTGAACGCGAAGGGCCAGTTGGCGTACGCGATGGTGTGGGTGACGGCGTCGTCGGGGAACAGGCGTGCCGCCGACGCGTTCGGTGGAGGCCTCGTGGTCCCATTGGGGGACTTCGTCGCCGGTGTCGGCCTTCGTCGCCCTCGTTCGGCGGGCGGGCTGGGAGACGCGTCGACCGCGGCGGTGTCGGGGGCGTCGGCGGTCCCGTCGCCGCCGTCGTCGGGGCCGGAGTCGGAGAGGACGGCCCAGACGCCGATGACGAGCGCGAGGATGACCACGACGGAGCCGATCCCGATGAGGATCGGTTTGAGCTGCGAGCGCCTCTTCGGGCGGCGATCATGACCACGGGCGGGACATTTTCGGCTCCGCGAGCGTTCGCCGGGCCGGCGGCAGGGGCGGCGGCGACGGCGGCCCGGAGAAGCCCGCGGGCGAGGCGGGGGCCGCGGAGCGCTGGGCGGCGGCCAGCTGGTGGGCGGCGCGCTGGGCCGCGGCGGCGGGGCCGACGGGGAGGGGGCCGGTGGCCGGGCCGAGGGCGAGGAGCCGGTCCATGATGCGGTCGGCGCCGCGCAGGCGCGTGTCGCGCAGGATGACGACGTACGGCTGCTCGGCTTCGAGGTCGGCGACGAGGATGGGGGCGTCCTCGGGTCCGGCGGTGGCGTAGGCCCAGGCGACGGTGTCGGAGAGGAGGCCGCGGCGGGCGGGGTCCTTGGAGGAGGTGGAGCCGAGGGTGAGGATCTGCACGGGCCGGGCGTTCTCGTCGAGGCCTTCGCAGAGCTCGTAGGCGCCTTCGACGCGCGCGGTCGTGACATCGGTGTACGGCCCGACCGTGCGACTCATCGAAGCCCCCTCAACTGCGATCCGCGTGGCGCTGAACGGGCCGTCACCGGGCGTGCGAGCCGTAAGAAGCGCGGAATTACCACTAAGTATGGCCCGGCTTCGCACGCCCCGCGACACCTGGCCGCGCGGCAATCGGCCGAACGGCCCTGAGCGCGGTGGCGATCTCGGTCAGACGACCGAGGCGGGGTCGAAAGTGAGCCGGTTACGCTGGCGGCGTGACCAACTTCCTCAGCCAGGGCCTGGCACTGGCCACCGCGTCGACCGAGATCCCGAGCCGCCGAGGGGCAGGGGGACCTCATCCAGTGGGTGCTCGGCCTCATCGAGAAGTCTCGGCGAGGTCGGGGTGGGCCTGGCCCTCGCGATCGAGTCGGTGTTCCCGCCGATTCCCTCCGAGCTGATCCTGCCGGTGGCCGGCTACCTTGCCTTCGACAACAAGATGAACTTCTGGCTGGTGATGTTCTTCGCCGCGCTCGGGTTCGATGGCGGGCGCGTACATCCTCTACTACGTCGGTTACGCGTTCGGGCGCGAGCGCACCCGGTGGCTGTTCGAGAAGTTCCCGCTGCTGGAGCTGAAGGACTTCGAGCGGTCGGAGAAGGTGTTCGCCCGGTGGGGCGGGATCGCGGTCCTGGCGGGCCGCTGCCTTCCGTTGGTGCGCAGCGCGATCTCGGTCCCGGCGGGGATCGAGAAGATGCCGTTCTGGAAGTTCACGGGCTACACGCTCGTGGGTTCGGTGATCTGGAACTCGATCTGGATCGGCCTGGGGTTCGCGTTCGGCCCGACGATCCAGCCGATCATCGAGGAGTACTCGGGTCTGCTCAGCAAGCTCGTCCTCGGCGTCATCGGCCTGCTGTTCCTGTGGTTCGTGGTCTCGCGCACGATCAAGCTCATCCGCAAGAAGCGCGGCGGCGACGGCGACGGCAACGGGAACCCCGGCCACTCGGACACCGATGATCCTGCGGCGCGTGCAGTAACGCCTCCTCCCTCTTTCGTGTTGCGGCCCTTCACCTTCGGGTGGAGGGCCGCTTCGCGTGCCGAGTCGGGCATATGAGTCATCCACATCTTTCTGGGTACGCAACGTCCCAATGTTTTCGAATTTCTTCGCGTCTGGGCGTAACCGCCCCGCAGCCTCTCCAGTTAGTCAGTGTGGCCGCGTCACCAACCCGTCGCGGCCGGGCCGAAGTGTCACCGGCCCTTCGGACAGCGAGCGTGGTCCTCGATCCGCCGGCGATCCAGCCGGCCAGGTCGCGGCTGAGGATCGCAGTAGGCAGGAGCGGTCGCCCTCGCGGTGAGCGCGCTGCCTGGAGCCGCTGGTCAACCATTGACAATTCAGCGATCTTGCACCGCACGGCGGTCGATTCGCGCTGCTTCCCCAGCCGTCGACCATGAGCTCTGCGGTACGGAGAAAGGCAACAAAAGCAGATGAAAATGCGCACTGTGCGTACGGCGGGCCTCGTCGGAGGCCTCGCCACGGGGGCTCTGCTGCTCACCGGAACGGCCGCTCAGGCCGCCGACATCGAGGTTCCGGAATCGAGCGACGACCTCGTGATGGCGACTCCGGAAGCCCTCGGGGGGCTCCCGGTCTCTCCCGACGCGGTCACCGACCTCGCCGGCGGCTTCACCGACGGCGTCACCGACGGCGTCACCAAGGTCCCCGGCCTGAAGGCCGTGCAGAAGATCCCCGGCAAGGTCACCGACAAGGTGCCCGGCCTGAGCGCTGTGGACTCGGTCCCCGGCGTGGGCGCCCTGCTGCCTACGGGCTCCGGCGCCGAAGCCGAGGCCAAGGGCGACAGGGTCCAGGACGACGACCACAGCCAGAACATGCCGGCCTCTCCGCTCGACGCGCTTCCGGTCGGCGACCTGCTCTCGGGCCTCGGCGGCGGCCTGCCGGTCCCGCTGCCCTTCTAGGGCACGACACCGAACACGCCGCAGTGCGCGCTTCCGCCAGGCGCGCTGCGGACCACGGTCGATGGGCCCGTCCGGCCCGAACGCGAACGGCTCCGACGGAGCAACCGCGGCGGTGCACAGCCGCGGCTTCGCGAGCGGTCCGCTCAAGCGCGCCCTCAAAGCGCCTCGAGCGGCCGACGTGAGCGCCGGCCCGGGCGGCCCAATCGACCGAGCAAGTAGATAACTCTCCCGGTTTCAACGCACCCCGTCCAAGCAGGACCCAGCCCGCCGGACGCGAACAAGCTATTCGGAACCACGGAGCTTCACGGGGGATACGTGATGGAACAGCAAGAACCATTTCCCTGAAAGGTGAGACTTCGTGAACTACTCATGGGCACGCAAGACCGCGCAGACCGGCTTCGTCGCAGCGGGGGCCGTCCTCGTCGCAGGAGCCGGTACCGCCCAGGCCTCGGGCCCTGACGTCACCACGCAGGACCAGCGTCGGCGCCGTCTCGGGCAACCAGGTCGTCGCGCCGATCCAGGCGCCCATCAACATCTGCGGCGTCGCCGCGGCCGTCCTCGGCACCGCCGACGCCGGCTGCGAAGGCGGCTCCAGCGCCGACTTCGACGGCGCCGGCGACCTGACCACCCAGAACAACACGGGCCTCGGCAACGGCAACCAGGCGTATGCCCCCGTGCAGATCCCCACCGAGGTCAGCGGCATCGCCGCCGCTGTCGGCGGCGTCGGCGGACGCCTGGTCCACCGGCGGTTCGCACGCCACCATCGCCGAATCCGGCCGCCAGGCCGAATCCGACACCACCACCCAGGGCAACATCGGCGCGCTGTCGGGCAACCAGCTGCTCGCGCCGATCCAGGCCCCGATCAACGCCTGCGGCAACGCGATCGCCGTCGGCGGCGTTTCCGGCGCCGGCTGCGAGGGCGGCGCCGACGCCGACTACTCCGGCGCGGGCGACCTGACCACGCAGGACAACATCGGCCTCGGCAACGGCAACCAGCTGTTCGCCCCGATCCAGGCCCCGGTCAACGTTTGCGGCAACGCCGTCGCGGTCCTCGGCGAGGCCAGCGCCTCGTGCGAGGGCGGCTCGGACGCCGAGATTCCCGGCGGGCACGGCCACCACGACAGCCACAAGGAGCTCTCGACTGAGGCCGCGACTGCGGACCTCGGCGAAGAGGCGCTCCCGGCCGTCCCCGGTCTTGACGCGGTGAGCGGCGCTACCGGCAGCCTGCCGGTCGTCGGCGGCCTCGTCGGCAACACCACCTCCGAAGGTGTTGCCGACCTGCCACCAGCACGATCGCGGGCGTCACCGAGCTGGCCGGCGCGGGTCTGCTCTAACCACACCTCGAGGGGCCCGCTCCATGGCGGCGCGGGCCGCTCCTGGCAGTCGATTCCCTGACAGCGGTTCGCGCCGCGGCCTTTCGCCGCGGCGCGAATCGTCGTCTCCTCAGTCGTCGATGGACTTCAGGCGCGCCTCGAGCGCGGCGTTCATCGAAGCGAAGCCCTGATCCGTGTCCGCCAGCAGCGACGCCTTGAGCGGCACCAGGACCCCGGTGAAACGCTCCCCGTGCGTCAGGACCGTCGTCCCGTCGATCTGCGGCTCCAGCACGAGATAGTGCTCGCCGTCGAACAGCCCGCCGGGGCCGAGCTTCCCGAGCCACCGGATCTGCCGCGCCGGCGACACGCGCAGCACGCGCGGACGGAACCGGTGACGGCTTCCCGTTCGACTGCACGAATACCGCCTCGAGACGCTCGTCCTCGGCGAGGAGCCCCGGAGATCTCGGTGATGAACGGGTTCCACTCGCCGTACGAGGGGAAGTCGGTGAGGACCGCCCACACCTCGTTCGCGCGCGCGTCGAGAGTGCGCCGTGGTCTCGATCCGTTGCTCCTGGCCGATGGCCCAGATCGCGTACGCGGTGGCGGCGGCGACGATCGCCGCCACGATGACGAGGGTGATGATCACATTCCCAGACTCCAGAATCGAATGTTGCCGTACGTCGTCGCCGGTTACCGCGAACTCGCGGCCGCCGTCGAGGACGAGGTCTTCCATCTCGGTGACGGCGCCGGTGGTGTCGTCTCCCAGCTGCGTCGACTCCCACGTGTCCATGCCGACGACGAAGGCCTCCCCGGCCTCGTCGGTGAACATGAGCGCCGATTCGGCATCGGTCGAGACGATCTCGTCGTGGTACTGGTCGTTGATGTCGAGGAACGGGATCGCCGAGTATGCGGACGCGGCGGCGTCGAGGTCCCAGAAATGCAGATCCTGCTCGTCGGTGGGGTCGTTCACGTCCTGGTCGGTGTACAGCATCGCGTAGGGGGTGTCGCCGTCGTAGACGATGCCGAGCGCCGCAGCCGGCTGGTCCTCGGTCCAGTCGCCTCGGTCGTCGATCGAGTCCATGGGCTCGCCGGAGATCCCATCGGTGATCGTGAGCCGGCGATCGGCCCCCACCGCCACGATCTCGGTGAACTGGGTTGACTCGCTGGCGAAGAAGTTCGGCCACGCCAGCCCCTCCGGGAGCGCGACCGGGCCGTCGCTGTACTGCTGCTCGAGATAGTAGATCTGGAATTCGGTCGCGTTGACCAGCGTCAGCACCGGTTCCCCGAAGACCGCACCAACCCGCACCCGCCCCTGATCCATGTCGATGGCGAGATCGAACGAGCCGGCCGGAGCGAACGTCCAATCCGAGGTGCTCCAGATGTGCGGCATGAGGTCGCCGTCGATGGCGACCACGATCGGCGCCCCCTCCGAGGAGGTCGCCGTCCAGAGCGAGCTGACTCCCGAATCGATCGTGTAAGACTCCATGAACTGGCCGGTGTCCATCGACCACTGCTTGATGTTGCCGCTGCTGTCCGCCGAGAAGAGCATGTTCTCGTCGTCCGCGCTGACGCTCGCCAGCGACGCGATCGCCTCATCGTGCGCCGCGGTCAACTCACCGACCAGGTCCCCGGTCGAACCCTCGTCCCAAGCAGCGTCGAACGAGGTCTCACCGGAACCGCCATCGTCATAGGGGTCGTTGGCGGACCGCATCGGGCCGAAGGTCCAGACCAGGCCCGCGATGATGAGAATGTCCACCAGGATGAACGCGATGACCGCCCGCTTGCCGATCTTCCTGGCGCGCTTGCGCTCCGCCTCCGTCCTCGGCGGCTCCGGGTCATCGCCGTCCACCGTCACCGGCGGCGTGTGATGCGCCGAAAGCGGCGGCAGATTGTGCCGGCCCGGGCTCGGATCGGAGGGCTTGGACTCCTGCGGCGACGGCGCGTACTGCTGCGCCGGCGCATACGCCGGCGTCGGCGCCATCTGCTGCGGCGCCTGCGGGACGGGCGCGGTCTGCGGCGGCGGTGCCGTCTGCGGGGACGGCGCCGTCTGTGGGGACGGCGGCGCGAAATTCGCGACCGCGGGCGTCAACGGCGCACCGTAACCGGCCTGCGCGGGCCGCTGGATCGGAAACGTCTCCGTGCGCTGCCCGGCCGCCGTCCACAGCACACTGCCCTCGGCGACGACCACCTCCGGCTGGTCGAGCACCGTGGGCGCCAAACCGAGCGAACGGTGGAGCATCGTCCCGACGAGGGGCATCCGGCTGGCGCCGCCCACGAGGAACACGCCCGCGCTGGCGGCCACGTCGAGTCCTGCGGCGCGGATGACGGCCTGGGTGACGCGGATGGTCTGCTCGAGGTGGGGGTGGGCGATCTGCTCGAGTTCGGTGCGGGTCAGGTGGGCTTCGACGTCGAGCAGGGGGATCGCGATGTCGGACTGCTGGTGGCGCGAGAGGCGCTCCTTGGCGCCGCGAACCTCTTCCTGGAATTCGCGGAAGTGGCGGCGCTCCTCGACCGTGGTGGGGTTGACCAGGCGCTTCCAGCCTTCGCGGTCGCCGTACGTGGCGCCGAGGTGCTCGATGAGGGCGGCGTCGATGTCCAAGCCGCCCAAGTCGCCCCGTCCGTCGAGGGCGACGGTCTCGAAGCCGCGGTCGGTGCGGCGCACCACGCTCGCGTCGAACGTGCCCGCGCCGAGGTCGTAGACCACGATGGAGGATCCGACGGCCATGCGGTGCTTGAGGGCCTCGGCGTAGTAGGTGGCGGCGGCGACCGGTTCGGGGACGAGGCGGACCTGGCGGCCGAGGCCGGAGCGGGCGGCGGCGTCCTCGAGGACCTGGCGGCGGGCCGGGCCCCACTCGGCGGGGACGGTGAGGGTCACCTGCGAGGGGTGGCCGACCACGCGGCGGCATTCCTCGGCGACGGCGTCAAGGACCGCCGCGATGAGGTCGGCGATCGGGTACTCGCGGGTGCCGAGCAGCGTCGAGGGCCGGTCGATGAGGCGCTTCGGGTTGGGCTCGAACCGTTCGGGGTGGCGGCGGCCGGCGTGGACGGCGTCGCGGCCCACCAGGAGGCCGCCGTCGGCGTCGGCGCACACCGCCGAGGGCATCAGCGGCGCGCCGTCGAACAGCAGGGGCCGCAGGCTCCCGTCGGCGCGGCGGACCACCGCGATGGTGTGCGAGGTGCCGAAATCGACACCGAGCGAAGTTCCTTGGGGGCCGGGGCTCATGACAGGAATCGTAACGAACTCGCGTACTGCCACGGTGCCGCGCGCTGTCGCATCGTGTTGCATTTTGGGGCATACGCGTTCTTGCAGGTCCGAGACGTCCCGCATAAACCCTTGAATTTGTCTGGTCGTCCGTCGTAATGTCGTGGGGACCAGACATCGACCGATAGGACGACATGACCGCTCCCGTGTACCTCGACCCGAACCGGCCCATCGCCGAACGCGTGGAGGCGATCCTCGCTCTCATGTCGGACGAGCAGAAACTCGCCTGCCTCAACGGCATCCCCGAAACCGTCCTCGCCGACGGCCACACCCTCCCCGCCCTGAACAACAAGTTCAACGAAGTCCTCCACAGCTCCGGCAAACTCCCCGACGCCACCTTCTTCCCCCAGGCCATCGGCCTCGGCGCCACCTGGGACACCGAGCTCATGGAAGCCATCGGCGACGCCGTCTCCCACGAGGTCCGCGCCCGCGACACCGACGTCTACGCCTCCTTCGGCCCCGTCGCCGACATCCGCTCCAACCCCCTCGCCGGACGCTTCGAAGAGGGCTTCGGCGAAGACCCCCTCCACGTCGCCGCCATGACCACCGCCTACGCCTGGGGCCTGCGCGGACGCCACCCCGAATACGTGCGCACCTTCCCGCAGATGAAGCACTTCCTCGGCTACAGCCACGAATGGCACCGGGCGCAGGGCTCCGCCTCCATGAGCGTGCGGGCCCTCCACGAATACCAGGCCGTGCCCTACCGGATGCCGGTCGAAGCGGGCGCCGTGATGGGCGCGATGACCGCGTACAACAACGTCAACGGCGTGCCCTCGATCATCTCGCCGATCCTGGAGACACTGCGCGACGAATGGACCGACGACGGCGTGTTCTTCTTCCTGCCCGACGGCTGGGACGGCGTCAACCTGCACACCACCAAGGGCCGGCCGTGGGACACCTGGGAAGTCCCCGCCCGCGGCGACGTGCCGTACCCCGAAGCCCTCGCCGCCGAAGAGGGACGCGCGATCGACACCGACGAGATCGGCGTCTACGCCTCCGCCCTCATGCTCCACGCCGGCGTCAGCCACTTCCACGACGGCTCCGAACTCCCGTTCATCCCGAACGCACGCGAAGCCGTACGACGCGGCCTCCTCGGCGTCACCATGGCGCACGTCGAACGATCAGTGCGCGACTGGCTCCACTTCCTCATCCGCACCGGCAAACTCGACGGCGACGCCTGCGAATACAACCGCATCCCGGCCGACCCGCACCCGCAGGACCGACCCGAGGCGATCGCACTCGCACACCAGGCCGCCCGCGAACAACTCGTGCTCCTCAAGAACACCGACGCCGCACTGCCCCTCCCCGAGACCGCCCGCGTCGCCGTCCTCGGCCCGCTCGCCGACCTCAACCTCCGCGACTTCTACAGCCCCACCGTCCCCGCCGAACGCCGCCCCACCCCGCTCCAGGCCCTGCGCGACCGCCTCGGCGCACCGCACGTCACCCACCACAGCGGCAACGACACCATCGCCTGGCAGGCCGGCGGCCGCTACGTCAACGTCGCCGACGAACGGCGCGCTCGTCGCCGCGCGCCGAAACCCTCGGCGACACCGAAACCTTCGAAGCCTGGGACTGGGCCCACGAACAGCACATGTTCCGCCACAACGCCACCGGCACCTTCGTCAAAGCGAACCTGCTGCAGCAGCGCAACGGCCCGGCCACCTTCGAGAACCAGGCCGGCGCCACCGGCGACAGCGGACCGAAACTCATCGCCCACGACACGGACATGGAAGACGGCGACGCCTGGTTCACCCACCAGAACCTCCACTACCGCCACGCGGGCGACGGCGCCGAGAACGGCAACGTCGAACTCTTCGGCGTCAACCACATCCCGTCCATGGCCGACGGCCCCTACCACGTGCGCCTCGCCGACGACGGCTCCCTCCCGCTCACCAAGGGCCCCGCCGAACCGATCCTCACCGAGACCCTCGTCGAAGACGGCCCTCAAGCCGCCGCCGCCATCGCGACCGAAGCCGACTGGGCGATCGTCTTCGTCGGCAACCACCCCCTCGTCAACGCCCGCGAATGCTTCGACCGCCCCGGCCTCGACCTCGCCCCTCGCCAAGCCGACCTCGTGCGCGACGTCGCCGCCGCCAAACCCGGCCGCACCATCGTCGTCGTGGTCGCCGCCTACCCCCTCGCGATCGGCGACATCGCCGCCGACCCCAACGTCGCCGCCATCCTCTACACCTCCCACGCCGGACAGGCCGCCGGCACCGCGCTGGCCGAGGCCCTCGTCGGCGACTACGCGCCGGCCGGGCGCCTCACCTCGACCTGGCTCACCGACATCTCCTCGCTCCCGAAGCCGGGCCCGAGGGCGGACGAGTTCCGGGTCAGCGAGGTCGACATGCTCGAATACGACGTCATCAGTGCCGGTCTCACCTACCGCTACTCGAAGGCCGAGTACATCTACCCCTTCGGGCACGGCCTGACCTACACCGAATTCACGTACGGCGACCTGCAGGTGCCGTCGACTGTGGATGCATCGGAGCGGTTCACCGCAGCCATCGACGTCACGAACACCGGCGAGCGGACCTCGGACGAGGTCGTGCTGCTCTTCGCGAGCATCGCGGCATCGGCCTACGGCGACCGGATCCCCGGGACGCAGCTCGCGGGCTTCGCCCGCGCCAGGGACATCGAGCCCGGCGAGACCCGACGCGTCGAGATCGAGATCGACCCGCAGCACCTCTTCGTCTGGGACGTGGTGCGCGGCAAGCGGATCGTGGAGACCGGCGACTACCTATTCGGCGTCGGCGTTGACAGTGAGGGCCCGGAGGCCGAGGTCCGCATCGAGGGCGAGACCATCGCCCCGCTCGACCTCACCCAGACCGCCAACGTCTGGGAGAAGGCCACGATCGCCGAGGGCCTCACCTACTGGGAGGTCTCGAAGCTCCACACCCTCAAGCGCGAGGGCGGCTACCACTCGACCGGCTCGCGCCGGGCGGGCGGCCACGTCGGCTTCACGAAGGTGATCCTGGACGGCGCCAAGGGTATTGAGCTCCGCACCGCCACCACGGGAGCCGACTGGGCCGACCTCGCCGACCCCGTGATCGAAGTCCGCGCCGCCGCCCCCGACGGCCCGCTCCTCGCCGAAGTCGAGGTCCCGAAGACCGGCGACCTCCAGACCTTCACCGAAGTCACCGCCCCGCTCACGAACGCAGAAGGCACTCAGGACCTCTACCTGGTCTTCCGCACCGGAGGCATCTACATCGACACCATCCGCCTGACCCGCTAGGCGACAGCGAAAAGGGGGTGCCGGGCCGCTGGCCCGGCACCCCCTCTTCGCGTGGCCTCGAGCAGTTCGACGAGGACCTGGCGAGCGTCCTCCAACCTGCCCTGCTCGATGCCTTCGGCGCGCAGGCTATCGCTGTTTTCAGAGCGTACGGGCGGGTCTGCGCGCGCATGAGTTCCTCCAGCATTCGGGCGGGCTCGTTCTGGGAGACGCGAGTAGCCTCACTGACTTCCGATGGCCGCCACGAGGTCCCGTACCAAGTCCTCCGGTGACGGTCCGCCCGCCTGCTTGCGGAGGTGGCCGGTGAGGTCGAGCCCGGCGGCGCCGTGCGCGAGCGCCCACACCAGGGCGCTGATCCGGCCCGGGTCGCCGTGCAGGCCCTCCTTCACGGCCGCCGCCGCGGCGGCGTGCATGGCCTCGGTGGCGGCCGCGGCCGCGGCACCGAGCTCCTCGTGCGGCTCGGTTCCCCAGGGGCCGAACACGAGCAAGAAGCGGTTCGGCCGCTCGCGCGCCCACGCGAGGTAGGCGAGCGCGGCGTCCTCGACGCGGCCCGCGCGGTTCCGGCGGGCGGCGGCGGACGTGAGGGAGGCGGCCAGCGTGCGCAGCTCGGCGGCGGCGACGCACGCGAGCAGGTCGCGCTTGTCCGCGAAGTGCTTGTAGGGGACGTTGTGCGAGAACCCCGCCCGGCCGCCGACCGAGCGCATGGTCACGGCCGCGGCGCCGCCCTCGTCGACGAGTTCGGCGGCGATCGCGATGAGCCGGTCCCTGGTCGTGTGCACGAAATGACCCTACGCGCTCCGAGGAGGTTGACGGCGTCAACCAACGGCTATACGATTGGTTGACAACGTCAACCTCTGGTCGGAAGGAGCATCATGGCCGCAGCGAAACCACCCGTGTACGACGGGCCCCGCCCGGTCCTGGCGAAGGACGGCTACGTGAGCCGCGTCGAGACCGCACGGATTGCCGTACCGCCGCCCGCGTTCCATGCGTGGGTCAACGAGCCGGGCCGCGAGCTCGCGGACCTCGTCAAGAGCGGCGCGGCGGCTTTCACCGTGGTGGACACCGTGCCGCTGAAGGGGAGCGCCGGACCCCCGGGCGAGCGGGCCGGGCACCGGCGCCGCGTCGCATTCGCCGACGGGAACTTCCTCGCCGAGGAGATCCTCGTCGACACCCCGGACACGTTCACCTACCTGATCTGGGGATTCACCGGGCCGCAGCGCCTGGTCGTCGCCCACGGGACCGCGCAGTTCAACTACGCCGACGAAGCCGGTCGCACCCGCCTCACCTGGGTGTACTCGATGATGCCGCGGTCGGCGCTGACCCGGCCGATCGTGCGCCGCGTCGTCGCGGGCCCGCTCGCCGCCCTCATGGCGGCCACCGTGGCCGGGATGAAAGCGGGGGCCGAGGCCGTGTTCACGACCTGACCGGCATGGCCTGCGCGATCCGTATGGGCGGGTAAGTGAAAGGGGCGCACGGTCGTGCGCCCCTCACCATGTCGCTCAGTCGTGATGCTCGGTCGCCACCAGGTCGCCGTCGGCGGTGTGGAAGACCACGAACGAGCCCTTGTCCAACGGGCCCACCGGCACCGGGGTGCCCAGGCGGCCGCTCACGTAGGTGATCGCCTCGTCGATGGTCTCGCCGTGGCCGCAGACGACCGCGGGCTTCCCGGAGGCGATGATCTCGTCCAGCCGGGCAGTCGGCCTCGGCGGGTTTGCTCGGTGCCCAACGTGAACTCGGGTAGGCCGGTCACCGGCGACGCCCTCGGCGGCGCAGTACGGCAGCAGCGTCTCCAGGCATCGGGCGCTGGTCGCGCTGAACGCCTGCACCCGCCGGGTAGGCGGACAGCAGCACTTCGAGCTGCTGGGCCCGTTCGCGGCCGCGCTGGTTCAGCGGACGCAGTTCGTCCTGGTCGAACCAGTCCGCTTTGGACATCGCGACGGCGTGGCGGACGAAGATCGAGCGGCACCGTCTCGCGTGCCGTTGAGGCGCGTGAACTCCTCCAGCACCGGCTGGTCCCGTTCATAGGTGAGCCGGTCGGCGACCTAGGCGAGCGGGACCCACTCGAGGTCGTCGACCTCGCGCGGGTCGACCGCCTCGTCGACGGCGTCGTCCGATGCCGGTGTGGCGCACCAGTAGTCGACCCGCTTGAGCCGGCCTTCCTTGTCGTAGAAGGAGGGCGCGAGCGGGCGGCCGAGCACCGGCCGGATCCCCGTCTCCTCGAAGACCTCCCGCTGCGCCGCCGCGAGCAGGTGCTCGCCGCGCTTCAGCTTGCCCTTCGGGAAGGTCCAGTCGCCGTACTTGGGCCGGTGGATGAGGGCCAGCTCGGGGCCCTCCTCGCCCGTGCGCCACAGGACGGCGCCGGCGGCGAAGATCTCGGGTTGCATCAACGGTGCTCCTGCATGAGTTGTTCCTGGAGGTCGCCTCCGCTTCGCTGGCGGGTCCACAGGCCCAGAGGGCCGAGTCTCCAGGTCCGGATGTCGGCGTCCATGCCGCGGTCGAGCAGCGAGGTCAGCTGCGCGCGGTGGGCGTCGCCTTCGACTCGCACGAGCACCTCGACGCGGCGGTCGAGGTTGCGGTGCATGAGGTCCGCGCTGCCCAACCATACTTCCGGATCGCCGCCGTTCTCGAAGACGTACACCCGGGAGTGTTCGAGGAACCGGCCCAGGACGCTGCGGACCCGGATGGTCTCCGACAGGCCGGGCACGCCGGGACGCAGCGCGCAGATGCCGCGGATGTACAGGTCGACGGGGACGCCGGCGCGGGAAGCCCGGTACAGCGCGTCGATGATCCCCTCATCGGTGAGCGAGTTGCATTTGAACCGCAGCCGCGCGGGCAGGCCCGCGCGGTGGTTCTCGATCTCGCGTTCGATCCGCTCGATCAGGCCCTCCCGCAGCGAGTGCGGGGCGACCAGCAGCCGGTGGTAGTCCTCGTCGCGGGAGAAACCGGTGAGGTGGTTGAAGACCGCGTTGACGTCCTCGCCGACCTCGGGGTCGGTGGTCAGGAGCCCGACGTCCTCGTAGAGCCGGGCGGTGGTGGGGTGGTAGTTGCCGGTGCCGACGTGGCTGTATCGCAGCAGCGTCCCGTCGCTCTCCTGGCGCACGACCAGGGCGAGCTTGCAGTGCGTCTTGAGGCCCACTATGCCGTACATGACGTGGCACCCGGCCTGCTCCAGCTTCTGCGCCCAGTCGATGTTCGCCTGCTCGTCGAAGCGCGCCTTGATCTCCACGACCACGACGACCTGCTTCCCGGCGTCGGCGGCGCTGATGAGCGCGTCCACGATGGGGGACTTGCCGCTGGTGCGGTAGAGCGTCTGCTTGATCGCCAGGACCTTCGGGTCGGCGGCGGCCTCCTCGATGAGCCGCTCGACCGAGGTGGTGAACGAGTCGTACGGGTGGTGGACGAGCACGTCGCGGTCGCGCATGACGGCGAACAGGTCGGCGTCGGGAGGCAGGACCTTCTCGGACGGCCGGAACCGCGGGTACTTCATCTCGGTGCGGTCGAGGTCGGCGATGGCGTCGAGCCCGGCCAGGTCGAGCGGGCCCGGCAGCTGGTAGACGGCCTTCTCGTCGACGCCGAGTTCGGCGATGAGCCGGTCGAGGACCTTCGGGTCGATCGAGTCCTCGACCTCGAGGCGCACCACGGGCCCGAAGCGGCGGCGCAGCAGTTCGCGTTCGAGGGTCTGGAGGAGGTTCTCGGTGATGTCCTCGTCGATCTCGAGGTCCTGGTTGCGGGTGACGCGGAACGTGTGGTGCCCGAGCACGTCCATGCCGGGGAACAGCTGCGCGAGGTGCGCGGCGATGACGTCTTCGAGCGGGGTGAAGCGCCCGGGGGCGACGGCCATGAACCGCGACAGGAGCGGCGGGACCTTGACGCGGGCGAAGCGGGTGGTGCCGTTGCGGGGGTCGTGGACCTGGACGGCCAGGTTGAGTGATTTGCCGGAGATGTAGGGGAACGGGTGGGCGGGGTCGACGACGAGCGGGGTGAGCACGGGGTAGATGCGGGTGCGGAACAGCTCGTGCATGCGGGCCTGCTCGGCGTCCTCGAGGTCGGCCCACCGGACGATCGCGATGTCCTCCTCGGCCAGGAGCGGGGCGATCTCGTTGCGGAAGCATTCGGCGTGCTCGATGCTCAGCTGGTGGGCGAGGCGGGCGATGCGCCCGAGGACGGCTTGGGGCGAGCGGCCCGAGGTGGTGCGCACGGGCAGGCCGGTGGCCAGGCGGCGCATGAGCCCGGCGACGCGGACCATGAAGAACTCGTCGAGGTTGTTGGAGAAGATCGAGAGGAACCGGACCCGTTCGAGCAGCGGCAGTTCAGGGGACTGGGCCAGGCGCAGCACCCGGCCGTTGAACCGCAGCCAGCTCTCTTCCCGGTCGAGGAACCGGTCGGGTGGCAAACCGGCCTCAACGAGGGGAACAGGGTCACTATTCGTCATACATCACAAGGTTAACGAAGAAAGTGAACCCCTGGTGAACGCGCCTTGAAATCCGCTCACGATCACGGGATCACCATCCGCGGCGGCGCGGGGCAAAGCGCAGACGGGCCCCGCGAAGCACCCCCGCCGGCCGGGCACGGTCCCAAGTGTCCGCCAGGTTGCCGGCGCCGCTCGGCCCCCGCCCTCGGTCCACCCGGCCCGACCTGGGGTCGGGTAAGGATGCAGTATCCTCCCGCGGTACGGCGGGAGACTCATGGGACGCCGGTGACGGGAGGAGTACGCCTGAACATGGACAGACGATTGCGCGGACCTGAAGACGCCGTGGCCCGCCTCGAAGAGCGCCGGGCCCGCTACGAGCAGATGGCCGCCGCCACGCAGGACATGGCGGCGCGCATGCAGACGTTGACCGCGACGGCGAGCGACGCCAACGGACTCGCCACGGTCACCGTCGACTCCGGCGGCGGCCTCGTCGCCGCCGAGTTCTCCGCCCGCATCCAGCGCACGGCCCCCGACGCCGTCTCGCGCGCCCTCATGGAGGCGCTGGCGGAGGCCAAGCGCCGCATCGTGGAAGCGACACAGGTCGTCGTCGCGGAGACCGTGGGCGCCGATTCGGACACGGGCCGGGCGGTCACCCAGAGCCTGCACGACCGGCTCGCGGCCCCCGAGGAGGGCCCGCGGTGAGCGCCGGCATCGAGGTCGACCCCGAGGAGCTGCGCGCCCACGCGAGCAACCTCCACGAGCTGATCCAGCGGTTCGAGAACGTCCGCTCCGCCTCAGCCGCGATCGCCGAGGCCCCGGAGGCGTTCGGGCCGCTGTGCGAGTGGATGGCCGGCATCCTCGAGGAGAAGCACGCCCTGGTCGACCCCCTCATCGACCAGGGCAAGGCCAACCTCGACTCCCATGTGGACGCGATCAACGAGTGCGCCGCCGCGTACGAGGACTCCGACGTCGCCGCCGCGAAGGACCTCGACGACCTCTTCGGGGAGATCTGATGAGCGACAATCCGCTGGTGGCCGACGTCAAGGACTCGCACCACTTCTGGAAGGGCGCGGGGATCGGCGAGGACATCGCCGACATCGTGTCCGCCATCGAGTCGGAGAACTGGGTCGACGCCTCCATCGCGGGGGTCACGGGCGTGCTGAGCGGCGTCGGCGCCTTCCTCGATCCCCTGGGCACCCTCGCCTCGACCGGCGTCTCGTGGCTGATCGAGGCGGTCGAGCCGCTGCGCGAGTTCCTCGACGACCTGACCGGCGAGGCCGACATCCTCACCGCCCATGCCGAGACCTGGACGAACATGGCCGTGGAGCTCGCGGCGATCAAGGAGGACCTGGCCGCGTTCGTCGAATCCGACATCGCCGGATGGAAGGACGACGCCGCCGAGGCCTACAAGGCCATGATGGGCAACAACATCGAGGGCACCGACGGCCTGGCGGGGCTGTGCGCGGCGATGAGCGCCGCGACCACCGGCGCCGGGACGCTCGTGACCGCCACCCGCGAACTCGTGCGCGACATCATCTCGCAGCTCGTCGCGACCCTGCTCGTGCGGCTCCCGGTCTGGTTGGGGCTCTGCGCGACCGGCGTCGGCATCCCCGCGGTGGCGGCCCAGGCGGCGGGCATGGTCATGAACGTCGTCTCGACCCTCACCGGCGTCGTCCTCGCGCTCGTGACGAGCCTCCAGTCCCTCCAAGCCCTCCTCGACAGTTAGGTCCGACCGCACATGCGCGCCGTCATCAAGCTCCTCGTCGTGGTCGCGATCGGCCTGGCGCTGAGCACGCCGAAACCCGGCCCCAAACCGGGCCCCCGTCCGGGTCCCCCCAAACCCCGGCCTCCGGCCGCCGGGCTCACCTCCGGCGTCCGCAGCGTCAAGTCCGCGTACGACGAGGGCGCGGCCGGGGGCGGCGGGTCGCCGAACGCGCCGAAGCTCCCGCCGGGCGTCAGCGGCTGGTCCCCGGAGCAGGCCGCGAACATGCCGAACCTCGGCAGCACCAGGGAGCGCGAGAACCACATCCTGCACGGCGAGTACGGCCCCGGCAACGAGCTCATCGGCGGCGGGCACGCCCCCGGCGGCGGTGGCGGCACGGAGTTCCCCAAGGACTGGGCGCCGAACGGCAACAACCAGAGGATCATGATGGCCATCGAGGAGGCCGCCCGCAACCCCGACCAGCCCCCCGTCGAACGCCCCGGAGGCGGATGGAAGGTCCGCAAGGTCGTCGACGGCGTCGAGATCGAGGCGATCCTCAACAAGGACGGGACGGTGTGGACCGCGTATCCGCTGCCGACCCAGGCCAACCGCGACAAGGGCGTCGTCGTCAACGACCCGAGTCTCTAGGACTGAAGGAATGAGTGACACAGTGCAGAACGGTTATCGGGCCACGCTGGTGGAGCAGGTGGGGAAGTACGCGCCCGCGCTCCCTGCGGGCGAAGCGGACTCGCTGCGCACGATGTTGATGGTGGGTGAGCTCTCGCTCGCCTCCGCCGACCTCGTCAGTGCGTTGGTCAAGGGCGGCGTGCCGGTGGACCCGCAGGACGTGCCGACGCTGCGGTGGCTGCTCGAGAGCGTCACCCTCCCGCCCGACATTCCGGCGGACCTCGCCGACCGGCTCACGGTCGCCTAGATCGGATCTCCCGCGCGCCCGACCCGGGCGCGCGGGAGATGCCCCGCCGCACCGCCGGTGCGGCAACGAAAAAGCCCGCCGACGAATCGGCGGGCTTTCCATATTGCGGTCCCGACGGGATTTGAACCCGCGACCTCCACCTTGACAGGGTGGCGAGCACTCCTAGCTGCTCTACGGGACCTTGGTAGAACACTTTCGTGTCCTTCAAGGTCGCAATGACCTCTTTATTTATACCATCCGCGTTCCGTGTGACCGGAACCGCGTCTGGGCCGTACCCCCAACGGGATTCGAACCCGTGTTACCGCCTTGAAAGGGCGGCGTCCTAGGCCCCTAGACGATGGGGGCGCTCAGTGATCCTGGCATGCGGCATCAACTGTCGCAATTCCGATTTCTCTGGCTTACCACCGCGGAATTCCGCTCGGGCTCGACAAGCATACGGGACAGCGGGAAACCCGTCCACGGCGGGGCGTCGATGAGACGGCGGTCTCAGCGAGAAGGGCGCGCCGCCGGGTCGAAGCGCTGCTCGCGGCGCCTCCCGCCCCCTCGTTGCTAGCGTTGGCCCATGGAGTTCGCCTATCTGGGACCGCGCGGGACCTTCACCGAGGCCGCGCTCCGCCGACTGCCCGCCGCCAAGAGCGCCACCGCCACACCGATGTCCTCGATCGACGAGGTCCTCGACGCCGTCCGCCGCGGCGACGTCGACGCGGGCTTCGTGCCGATCGAGAACTCCCAGGAGGGCACGGTCACCGTCACCGTCGACGAACTCGTCGGCGGCGACCCGCTCGTCATCGTCGGCGAGGTCGTCCTCCCGGTCACCTTCGTGCTCGCCTCCGCCAAAGCCCTCGGCGAGATCACCACCGTCGCCTCGATGCCCGCACGCCCTCGCCCAGATCCGCGGCTACCTGCGCCGCGAACTCCCGAACGCCGTCGTCCACCAGGCCCTCTCGACCGCCCAGGCCGCCCAGCGCGTGAGCGACGGCGAGTTCGACGCCGCCGTCTGCGCCGCCGTTCACCGCCGAGGCCGCCGGACTTCCGGTGCAGGCCTTCGACATCGGCGACAACGCGAGCGCCGAGACCCGCTTCGTGCACGTGGTGCGCCCCACCAGCGCCGCCCGAGCCGAGCGGCAACGACATCACCTCCCTGGTCCTCTACATCGACTACGACCGGGTCGGCGCGCTGCTGGGCGTGCTCACCGAGTTCGCCATCCGCGGCATCAACCTCACCCGGATCGAGTCCCGCCCCACCGGCGAAGGCCTGGGCCGGTACGCGTTCTTCCTCGACTGCACCGGGCACCTCGCCGACGCGCGCATGGGCGAGGCCCTCATGGGCCTGCGCCGCATCTGCGCTGACGTCCGCTACCTGGGCTCCTATCCGAGGGACCACTCCGACAAGCCGGTGCCGCCGCCCGCGGGTCTGGGCGACGCCGACTTCGCCGACGCCGCGGCCTGGCTCGACCGCCTGCGCGGCCACGGCGGGGCCGCCTGAGGCGCCGATGTGCAGGCCGGTCCTAGGGTGGACGCCATGACGACCCTTGTCGAAGAACTGCTCCTGCTCGCCTACGACGACGCGACCGGCCGGGACCGCTCCGGCGGCTACCTGGGGCTCGGGCTCAGCGGCGCGATCGTCCTCGAGTTGACGCTGGCCGGGCGCCTCGACGTGGTCGACAAGAAGGTCGAGGTCCTCGACGCGAGCCCGGTCGGCGAGGCGCTCGCTCGACGAGCGGCTGGCCGCCATCGCCGCCGACAAGCCCCGCGTCCCGAAATCGGTGGTCGAGCGGACCGCCAAGGGCCTCAAGCCGATCGTGCTCGAGAGCCTGGTCAGGGACGGGGTGCTGCGTCACGAGCGCGACACCGCGCTCGGGATCTTCCCCCTGCACCGGTACCTGCCGAACGACCCGGCCGTCGAGGCCGACGCCCGGGCCCGGCTCGGCGCCGCCGTGGACGCCGGACGGGCCGAGGACGCCCGCACTGCGGCGCTGGCGTCGCTCGTCTACGCCCTGCGGCTGGAGCGGACCGCCTTCCCGGATCGGAAGGCCGGGCCGACCCGCAAGGCGCTCAAGGTGATCGCGGAGGGCTCGTGGGCGAGCGACGCGACGCGCAAGGCGGTGGACGCGGCGCAGGCGGCGGTCATGACCGCCGTGATGGCCGCGTCGGTCTCCGCTTCGGCGAGCGGCAGCTGATCGGGGCCGCACACGGTCCTCGCCGCGCGCTGTTGTGTGACGTGGTTAGCTTGAGCCATGTCTGAAACTCCTGCTTCGCATCGTGACGCTGAGTCGCCGGAGCCCGCTGTGCCTCTCGTGCCGGTGCCGCCGGTGCCGCCCGCGCCGCCGGCTCCTCCGCCTCCGTTCAGTAAGGAACGGGTGGACATCACCGACCCGGAGCGGATGAAGGCTTTGGCGCATCCGGCGCGGATGGCGGTCTTCGATTTTCTCGCGACTCGGCGCGTGCAGGGCGCCGACGGGGCGACGGCCACCGAGATCGCGGAGGTCGCGGGCATGACGCCCAGTGCGATGAGCTATCACCTCCGCACGTTGGCGAAGGCCGATTTCATCGAGGAGGCGCCGAGCCGGGGTGACGCGCGTGAGCGGTTGTGGCGCATGAAGATCGGGAGTTTCTCGATCTCGGCGGACCCGGACGCGCCCGAGAGCCACAAGGTCATCGAGCGCACTATGGGCGAGACGTTCATGGAGCAGCAGGAGCGCAATTTCCGGCGTTGGATGGACGTGCGGTACGACGCCGATGCGAGGTTGCGGGATGCCGCTTTGACGCAGCAGGGGCATCTGCGGCTGACCATCGAGGAGGCCGAGGAGTTCGCCCGGCGCTATATCGAGCTGGAAGGGGAGTACGCGGACAAGACCACGAAGCGCAGCGAGCAGGGTATCGACCCTGACGACGGCACGGTGCTGTTCAACGTGCTCTTCCGGTTCCATCCGCGGGTCTGAGGCGCCGCCGGTACCGAGCGAGTCGCCAGACGTGAAAAGATCCTTTCGAAAAATCTGAAAAACCTCTTTCGCATCTGATCGTGAAAGAGTATCTTCGAAATATGTCTTTCACATCCTTCCTCGGCGGGACCCGCTGGTCCGACGTCTACACCGCCGCGACCTGCGCGTTCCTTGCCGGAACCGCCATGTTCACGGCCGACTTCGCTCTCACCCTGCGACTCCAGACCGAGGGCTACGGCGGCTTCGCCATCGCCGCCCTCATCATCTGCGCGACGCTCCCCCTGGTCGTGCTCGCGCCGCTCACCGGACGCATGGCCGACCGCTTCGACAGCCGCGCCCTCATGGCCTTCTCGGGCCTGGTCCAGACGGCCGCGATCGTGACCATGGCCTTCACCGACAACCTGTACGGCCTGTACGCGCTGGTCATCGTGAACGCCGCCGGGACCGCAGTACTCCAGCCGGTCGTCAGTGCGCTCGTCCCGGCGATGACGCGGCGCGAGGACCTGCCGCACGCGGTGGCGATGGTCCAGACCGGCACGCTC
Source organism: uncultured Actinomycetota bacterium (assembly GCA_963740955.1). GTDB lineage: Bacteria > Actinomycetota > Actinomycetes > Mycobacteriales > Micromonosporaceae > Glycomyces. The sequence goes on along the minus strand of CAVUGC010000015.1, from coordinate 37,672 downwards.
GTCGGCCTGGCGGCCGGTCCCGCCGTCGCCGGGTTCTTGATCGGCGCCCACAGCGTGGGCGCCGCGCTCATGCTCGCGGCCGTGTGCGCGATGGCGCGGGTCCTGCTGTGCTGCGACATCCGCACCCGCCGGGGCGGGATCCGCCGTGACGTCACGGCCCGCGAGACGGCCGTGAGCGCTTCTTGGCGCCTGGGCGGCGACCGGCTGCTGACCGCGATGGTGTTGGGGCTCAGTGCCGTCATTGCGGCGATGTGCGCGGTGAACGTCCTCAGTGTCTTCCTGGTGCGCGAGGTCTACGACGCGACCGAGAGCATGTACGGGCTCATCAAGGCCTGCTGGACCACGGGGATGGTCGCGGGCGCCTGGGTCGCAGCCGCGGTGATTCGCCGCCTGGACCGCGACGTGCAGCTCGCGTGGATGCTCATGGCCTGCCTCGCCGGCGTCGGCCTGGTCTGCCTCGGGCAGGGGCTGCCGCTGTTCACGGTGCTGCTCATGGTGCCGCTCAACCTGATCGGCGGGATCTTCAACGCGGGGGAGAACTCGGCGCTGGGCATCGCGGTGGCCCGGCGGGTCCCCGAGGCTTTCCGGGGCCGCGCGAACGCGGCGGTCCACGGTCGGGTCAACGCCGCGCAGCTCATCGGGTTCCTGCTGGGCGGCGCGATGTCGACGGTGATGGACGTGCAGGTCGCGTTCGTCGCGGTCGGCCTGGTCTCGATCGCGATCGTGATCGCCTGCCTGCCGGTCATCCGCCGCGCGGCCCGCGACGACGACGCGGCGGGAACCCCGGCGGTGCCGACGCAGCGCGACCTCGCGAGCGTGGCGGTATTAACACCGCGAGCGGTGTGGTGACGGGACCGGGCGGTGGTGGTCCGGCCCCGATGCGGTCCGAATCGGCCGATCGCGGGCAGCGCGGAGCGGGACTGATTTGTTTGTCGTCCCTCCTAACCCGTGGGCCCCCGGTTCAACAACCCTGACACCGGGGTGCGACAAGTTCGCGGAAGTGAGGGCGGCTCAGGCCGTGGGGACGGTGCCGCAGCGCTCGGTGGCCCGGTGGATTCAGGCGGGGTAGGTGCGGATCTCGGAGGCTTTGACGGTGGCCCAGACCCGCCGGCCCGGTTCGAGGCGGAGTTGGGCGGCGGCCGCCGGTGTCACGTCGGCCGCGGCCTTGATCGGCCCGTCGAGTTGGACGCGGAGGTTGTCGCCGTGGCGGTGGACGCCTGCAACGATGGCCCGCCAAGTGTTCCGCGGACTCCCTTCGGGGCGTTCAGGGTAGATCGCGACCGCGCTCGGCGGGAAGGCCGCGAACGCGGGGCCTTCGAGCGGTTCGGACACGACCAGCGCCACCGGACCGTCGAAGTCGGCCTCGTCGTCGCCGTCGACTCCTACCGGTTCGGCGGAGGCCTTGCTAACGCGGCCGGTGTCGTCGGCGGGTCGGTGGACGTGCCCGTCGCGTTCGGCTGAGCCCTTGCCGACCTGGCCGGTGAGGGGCTCGTGGGCCTGGCCGGCGCGGTCGGCGTTGCCGGCGGCGGCTCTGCCGGTCGTGGGCTTTTGGACGGCAGGTTTTTCGACTGCGCCGTCGATCAGGACCCGGCGGTCGTTCGCTTGTCCCCGATAGAGGTTGAGGCCGACGAGCCGTGCGATGTAGTCCGTGCGGGGCCGGGCCGTGACGGTTGCGGCGTCGCCTTCTTGGACCGCCCGCCCGTCCTCGATCACCACGAGCCGGTCGGCGAGCATGAGCGCGTCCACCGGGTCGTGCGTGACTACGATCGCCGCGCCCGCATGCCCAGTGAGGTGGCGGTGGAGTTCCGCCCGGGTGTCGAGCCGGGTGCGGGCGTCGAGGGCCGCGAGCGGCTCGTCGAGGAGCAGCAGCGGCGGATCGGTGGCGAGCGCCCGGGCGAGCGCCACTCGCTGCGCCTGCCCGCCCGACAACTGCCGCGGGCGACGTTTCCCGAAGTCCCCCAAGCCGACCCGCTCGAGCCATGCGGCGGCGATCGCGCGGGCCTCGGTGCGGCTCATGCCGTGTCGACGCGGCCCGAAGGCCACGTTGTCGAGCGCGGTCAAATGCGGGAAGAGCAGGTAGTCCTGGAAGACCACGCCGATGCCGCGCTCTTCGGGCGGCACCCAGCGGTCGCGGCGGGTGAAGCCGCCCCGGGGGTGCTGTTCCGGGTCGAGCGTCGGTGTCGGTCCTGTCGCGTCACCTCCGTCTCGCGGCCCGGCCTGCGGTGTTCGGCTCGGTCCGGCGGGCCGGTCCAGATCGCGTCCGTCGAGCGTGACACGCCCCTCCGACAATCCCTCCAGACCGGCCAGTGCCCGGAGCGCCGTGGTCTTCCCGGCTCCGTTGGGGCCCAGGAGTGCCACGGTCTCGCCGGGGGCGACGTGCAGGCGCAGGTCGAGTCGGAACTCGCCGCGGTCCACGACGAGGTGCGCGTCCAGGCCCGCGCCCGGCGTGCCCGCTGCGGGGTCGTGTGCGGCGTTCACGGGGTGGCCGTCCATCGGTCGCGGAGCGATGCCAGGACCGCTACGGAGACGGCGAGGAGGATCAGGCTGAGGACGATGGCGGCCTCCAGGTCGGATTGCAGCGCAAGGTAGACCGCGAGGGGCATGGTCTGGGTGCGGCCGGGGAAGTTTCCGGCGAAGGTGATGGTGGCGCCGAATTCGCCGAGCGCTCGGGCCCAGCACAGGACGGCGCCGGCCAGGACGCCTGGTGCGACCATCGGGAGTGTCACGTGGGTGAACACGGTCCAGCGGCCTGCTCCGAGGGTGGCGGCGGCCTCTTCGAAGCGGATGTCGGCGCCGCGGAGCGCGCCTTCGACGGAGACGACGAGGAACGGCATGGACACGAACGTCATCGCCATGACCACTGCCGTTGTGGTGAAGGGGATCGTGATGTCGAAGTGCTCGTAGAGCCAGGATCCGATGATGCCGCCTCGGCCGAAGACGAGGAGGAGGGCGACGCCGCCGACGACCGGTGGGAGCACGAGGGGGACGGTGACGAGGGCGCGGAGGACGCTGCGGCCGGGGAAGTCGCCGCGGGCGAGCAGCCAGGCGATGGGGATGCCGAAGATCAGTGAGAGTGCGGTTGCGGCGGTGGCGGTGAGGAGCGAGAGGCGCAGGGCCGCGAGCATTTCGGGTTCGGCGAGGCGGGCGGGCAGTTCGGTCCACGGGGTGCGGGCGAGGAGGCCCGCGAGGGGCAGGATGAGGAACGCCAGGCCGGCGACGGCGGGGGCCAGCAGTGCGGCCGGGACTCGGCGGCGCCGGCGGGTTCGCTTGGCGGGCATGGTGTTCCTCTCGTCGTTCCGCTCGCCTCGGGCCGCTTGGAATCCGGCGGTTTCGAGGACGGTCTTGGCCGGCGTCGGCGGGACGTAGGCGGTGAAGTCGGCGGCGAGGTCGCTGTTGGGGGCGTCGTCGAGTGCGGCGATCGGGTAGGCGTTGCGGGCTTGGGCGGATTCGGGGAATTCGACGGCGTCGACTTCGGTCCCGGCGGCGATGGCGTCGGTGCGGTAGACGAGTGCGGCGTCGACTTCGCCGAGGGTGAGTTTCTGGAGCGTGGATTTGACGTCGGCCTCGTAGGTGGACCGGGGTGATCGGTGCCGGCGGCGTCGATGGCGGTCTGGGCGGCGGCGCCGCAGGGCACCTCCTCGGCGCAGGCGGCGAAGTCGAGTCCGGCGAGGTCTGCGAGGCCGGTGACGCCGGCGGGGTTGCCTTCGGGGACGGCGATGACGAGTTGGTTGAGGGCGAAGGTCTCGGGGGAGTCGGCGGCGCCGGCTTCGACGACCTTGTCCATGTTCTTCTCGTCGGCGGAGGCGAAGACGTCGGCGGGGGCGCCTTCGGTGATCTGGGCGGCGAGGTCGGAGGATCCGGCGAAGTTGAATTCGACGGTGACGCCGTCGGTGCTCCGTCTTCGAACTGGTCGCCGATCTCGGTGAAGGCTTTGGTGAGGGAGGCGGCGGCGAAGACGGTGAGGGTGGTCGGGGCTTCGGAGCCGGTGTCGTCGGCGGTGCCGCAGGCGGTGAGGGCGAGGGCTGCGAGGGCTGCGGTCGCGGTGAGGGCGGTCGGGCGCATGGGCACTCCAGGTGGTCGGTGGCGATGGTTCCGGCGCTCGGCGGTTCAGCGGTCGGTGCGTTCGACGACGACGTTGGTGGATTTGACGACCGCGGTCCCCAGGGAGCCGACTTCGAGGCCGAGTTCGTCGACGGCTTCGCGGCTCATGAGGGAGACGACCCGGAAGGGGCCGACCTGGAGGTCGACTTGGGCCATGACCTGGTCTTTGACGATGGCGGTGACGATGCCTTGCAGGCGGTTGCGGGCAGAGGACGAGCCGGCGGCGGCGTCGGGTGCGGCGGCGCGTTCGCGCGCGAACGCGGCGAGGTCGGCGCCGGGGATCGAACGGTGTCCTTGCCCGTCTTCGTCGCGCGAGGCGGCGAGGCGGCCGGAGTCGATCCAGCGTCGGACCGTGTCGGTGGAGACGCCGAGCAGCTCGGCGGCCTCGCCGATGCGAAAGGTGGTCACGCCTCCAGCGTAACCTCGCGAATGCAAGGCTTGATAGTGAACATGCCTCGTATTTACCGGACTGTTACGACCGGTCGCCCGCACTTGCGGCCCTGAAATGTCGGACCTCTATGGCACGGTAGTTGAACCGGGGGCCCACGGGTTAGGAGGGGCGGTAAACGAATCACCTTCGCTCCGCGCTGCCCGCCGCACCGGCCGCGAACCGGTTCGCGCTCAGCCCCAGCCGAGTTCGTGCAGGCGGTGCTCCGCGATCCCGAAATGGTGGGCGATCTCATGCACCACCGTCACCGCGACCTCCTTGACCACCTCTTCGGTGCTCGAGCACATCCGCAGGGTCGGTCCGCGGTAGATCGTGATCGTGTCCGGCAGCACCCCGCCGTACTCCCAGCCCCGGTCGGTGAGCGCCGTCCCCTGGTAGAGACCGAGCAGCTCCTTGTCGGTCCCTTCGGGTTCGTCCTCCACCAGGATCACGACGTTGTCGAGCATCGCCATCAGCTCCTGCGGCACCGCGTCCAGCGCGTCGGACACCGCCGCCTCGAATTCCGTCTCGCCCATATCGACCGCCACACGCCCACAATATGCGCTCGAGACCGCGATGAGCTGGCCGGTAATCTGATGACGTGATTGATCTGCGTGCACTGCGAGACGACCCGGACGCCTACCGCGACAGCCAGCGGAAGCGGGGTGCGTCCGTCGAAGCCGTCGACGCACTCCTCTCCGCCGACGCCGACCACCGCAGTGCCCTCCAGTCCTTCGAGACGCTCCGCGCCGAGCAGAAGGGCCTGGGCAAGCGGATCGCCGGCGCCGACGCCGACGAGAAGCGCGCCCTCCTCGACCGCACCAAGACCCTCTCGGAGGAGGTCAAGGCCGCCGAGCTCAAGGTGACCGCGACCGCCGCCGCGTTCGACGCGGCCGGCAAGGCCATCCCCAACCTGGTCGCCGACGGCGCCCCGGCCGGCGGCGAGGACGACTACATCGTCCTGCGCGAGGTGGGCGAGAAGAAGGCGTTCGACGACCCGAAGGACCACCTCGAGATCGGCACGTCCCTCGGCCTGCTCGACACCGAGCGCGGCGCCAAGACCTCCGGCGCCCGCTTCTACTACCTGACCGGCGACGGCGCGCTGCTGCAGCTCGCCATGCTCAACCTCGCCATCCAGCAGGCCGTCGAGACCGGCTTCACGCCGATGATCCCGCCGGTGCTCGTGCGCCCGGAGGCCATGGAGGGCACCGGTTTCCTCGGCGAGCACGCCGACGAGATCTACTACCTCGAACGCGACGAGATGTACCTCGTGGGCACCTCCGAGGTGCCGCTCGCGGCCTACCACTCGGGCGAGAACCTCGGCGAGCTCGACCGCGCCGCGCCGCTACGCGGGCTGGTCGTCGTGCTTCCGCCGCGAGGCCGGCTCGTACGGCAAGGACACCAAGGGCATCATCCGGGTCCACCAGTTCGACAAGGTCGAGATGTTCTCGTTCTGCCGGCCCGAGGAGGCCGCGGCCGAGCACGAGAAGCTCCTGTCCTATGAGGAGCAGATGCTGCAGAAGATGGAGCTGCCCTACCGGGTCATCGACGTGGCCGCGGGCGACCTCGGCACCTCGGCCTCGCGCAAGTTCGACTGCGAGGCGTGGGTGCCGACCCAGGGCCGCTACCGGGAGCTCACCTCGACCTCGAACTGCACCACGTTCCAGGCCCGGCGCCTGAATGTGAAGTACCGCGACGAGCAGGGCAAGAACGCCGTGGCCGCGACCCTGAACGGGACGCTCGCGACCACGCGCTGGCTGGTGGCGATCCTGGAGAACCACCAGCAGCCGGACGGCTCGGTGGCGGTGCCGAAGGCGCTGCAGCCGTTCCTGGGCAAGGACGTGCTCGAACCGAAGATAGCGACCGGAAACGTGAACGGCCCGCCGACCTGATGGTCGGCGGGCCGTACTTTTCGGGCTCTAGCCTTTTAAAACGGACATCGATGGGCCCCCGGCAACAACCCTGACAGGGGGGTACGACAGCGTCGGACGGTGTCGGCGTGTCGGATTTCGCCTGTCGACCCGACGAATTTGTGGGCCCCCGGTTCAATAACCCTGACACGGGGGCCCGACGTTCTCGCGGGTGCGAGGGTCATTCGGACTGCTGCTCCTCCAGCCACGCCTTCAGGACCAGTGCATGGTTCACCTCGGGGTCCTTTGCGGCGTAGAGGAGGGTCACCGGCCCCGACTTCGCCGCTTCCAGGAGCGGTTCGGCGCGTTCGGGGTGGCCGTCGAGTTCGCCGCGGTAGCGGCCGGCGAACTCCTCGAATCGGTCGGCTCATGTGGCCGAACCACATCGCGCAGGTTCGGCGACGGCGCCGCGTCCTGCGCCCAGGTGACCCCGTCCAGGTCCTCCTTGCTGATCCCACGCGGCCAGAGCCGGTCGACCAGGAAGACCGTCCCGGCCCGCTTGGGGTCCTGGCGGTAGTCGTAGACGCGTTCGATCATGATCTCGCCCATAGACGAACCGTATGCCGCAAGCCGCCCCGATGGGTGGGTTTGGTGTGATTGCAGCTTGTCACCGAGGCTGCGACGTGAGTTCAGCCGCCCGGTCCCCCGCCGTTCACCCGGCCGGAGCTACCGTTGATGCGTGCCCGATCCCGCCCCCGTGCCCCGCCAGACGCCACCGAAACTCGTCGCCGTCGACCTCGACGGCACGGTCGTGGACTACCACGACCAGCAGGCCACCACCCCCAGCCGCGCCGTGATCGACGCCCTCCAGGCCGTCCGCGACGCCGGCGTGCCCGTCGCCGTCATCACCGGCCGCGCCATCTGGGGCGCCGTGCGCACCGCCGACGACCTCGGGCTCGACGAGGGCTTCGCCTCCGCCTCCCACGGCGCCGGCGAATACGACCTCGGCGCCCGCGCGATCACCCATCAGGCCGCCGTCGACGCCGCCACCGCGGTCGACGCCCTCGTCGCCTCCGACCCGGCCGTCGAATTCGCGGTCGAATGGGACCTCGACGGCTGGTGGCACACCAAGGGCTTCCGCCGCGACTTCCCCGCCAAATGGGCCGGCGAGATCACCATCGAAGACCTCGTCTCCCGCCCCGCCCCGCGCCTGGTCGCCCGCGTCGACTCCGCCAACCGCTACGGCGGCGCCGAACGCTGCCCGCAGGCCATGCGCCTCGCCGCGGGAGCCGCCCTCGACGCCGCCGACTACCACGTCGAGGTCGGCTACAACGGCTGGGTCGACATCGGACCCCCCGGAATCAGCAAGGCCACCGGCATCGCCCGCATCGCCGCCCACTACGGCGTATCATCGGCCGACACCGTCGTCTTCGGCGACGCCCACAACGACCTCACCATGTTCGCGTGGGCGGGTTGGGCCGTGGCGATGGGACAGGCGGTCCCCGAAGTGCGGGCCGCAGCGGACGAGGTCGCGCCCTCGGTGTGGGAGGACGGGGTGGCGAAAGTGCTGGCACGCTGGTTCTGACGAAGACCCCGGCGACCCAGGGGCCCTCGCGCCCCGGGAACGGCCCCCGCTCGGCGGGACCGGACCCGAAGCGAGACAACGGATCTGCGCCGGCCAGTGCGAGAGCACCAGTCGATCCCACAGCGTCGGACCGCAGCGAGACAACCAAGGAGGACGCATGATCCAACTGGCCCGGGCTCCCCGGCTCGTCGCGACGGACCTCGACGGCACCGTCGTCCGCTCCGACGAATCCGTCTCCCCCCGCACCATGGCCGCGCTCAAGCGCCTGGCCGCCGCGGGCGTCATCCTCGTCGGCGCCACCGGAAGAGGCCCTCGCCTGCTCGACATGTGCCGCAACGACGTCCCCTCCGCCGACTTCCTCGTCCTCGGCCAGGGCGCGTTCGTCTACGAATGCCGCTACGACGACACCGTCGTCGAACTCGCCGACCGCTCCGTCGAAGGATCCGTGCTCCTCGAAGCACTGCGCCAATGGAGGCCGAGGTCGGCCCCGTGCGCGCCCTCGCCGAGCCCGCCGACCCCGCCAGCGCCACATCACCGGCGACCCCATGCCCGACTGGCCCTGGCCCGCCGTGGTCCTCGACACCGCGCCCCGCGAGATCGCCTTCACCGGCCCGATGGTCAAGGGCTACTTCATCTCCGACCACCACACCGGCCCCGAACTCCTCGTCGCCGCCCAGGACGTGGTCGACCCCGCGCTCGTCACCGTCACCGAATCCGGCGTCGGCATGCTCGAAGTCTGCCCCGTCGGCGTCACCAAGGCCGCCGGCATCCAGGTCGTGCTCGACAAGTTCGGCATCGACTGGTCCGATGTGCTCGTCTTCGGCGACGCCACCAACGACCTGAGCATGATCCAGGCCGCCGGGCACTCCGTCGCGATGCCCAACGGCCACCCGTGGGTCCAGGCCGCCGCCAGTCCGAGATCGCCCCCGCCGGCAACAACGACGACGGCGTCGCCCAGTACATCGAGGAACTCCTCGAACTCCTGTAACCCGCGGCCACCCGGCCTCACGTTCAGTGTCGGGTTCCTGACAGGACTCGGCGGTGCCGTTGCGCGCCAGCGCGAACCCACTTAGGCTCCGTTGTGGTGGGGACCACAGAGATCGCCGGCGGGCGGCGCCCTGGCGCGGCGGCGCCGCGCCGTCTCGCAGGAGCCCCGATGTCCACTGAAGACACCCTCCCCTTCGGTATGCCCTACAAACGCGATACCCGCTACGATCCACCGCCCGCGCTCATGGCGCTGCAGGAGCAGCCCCTGCGCCCGATGCGGTACTACCCCGACGGCACCGAGGGCTGGCTCGTCACCGGGCACGCCGAGGCCCGCCGGATCCTCGCCGATCCCCGGTTCGTCACCGGCGAGCGGTTCACGCATTCGCCGACCGACCTGCCCGCACGTGTTCGTCTCGATCTCGGAGCAGGTCCCGCCCGGGTTCTTCCTGTTCTTCGACCCGCCCGAGCACACCCGGTTGCGCCGCAAGGTCACCGGCGTGTTCACCGTCAAGCGGATGAAGGACCTCGAACCGCGCATCGCCGACATCGTCGACGAGCGTATCGCCGCGATGCGCGCGGCCGGCCGGCGCCGCCGACCTGGTCCGCGAATTCGCCCTGCCCGTGCCCTCGCTGGTCATCTGCGAGATGCTCGGCGTCCCCTACGCCGACCGCGACGACGTTCCAGCGCAACTCGGCCGACATGCTCGACCTCTCCCTGCTCGGTCGAGGAGCGCAACAAGTCGATGGCCGAGCTGTTCGGCTACCTCATGGCGCTCGTCCCGGCCAAGCGCGCCGACCCCGGCGACGACATGCTCAGCGCTCTTGGCGGCCGACGGCGACCTCCACGACGTCGAGGCTGCCGGCATCGGCCTGATCCTGCTCGTCGCCGGGCCACGAGACCACCGCGAACATGCTCGCCCTGGGGACGTTCGCGCTGCTCGAGCACCCTGCGCAGCTCGCCCGGCTGCGCGAGCCGAGCCCGGACCTCATGCCCGCGGCCGTCGAGGAGCTGCTGCGGTACCTCACCGTGGCGCACAACGGGATCATGCGCATCGCCAAGGAGGACGCGGAGATCGACGGCGCAGCCTCATCCGCGCCGGCCAGCACGTGACGGTGGTGCTCCAGGCGGCCAACCGCGACCCGCAGCAAGTACGAGCGCGCCCGGGCGAGCTCGATATCGGGCCGGGACGCCCAGGGGCACATGGCCTTCGGGCACGGCCTCCACCAGTGCGTGGGCCAGCAGCTGGCGCGCGTGGAGATGCGCATCGGCTTCGCGAAGCTCTTCGAGGCGTTCCCGGAGCTGCGGCTGGCCGTGCCGTCCGAGGAGATCCCGATGCGCAGCGACATGGCCGTGTACGGGGTCCACAGCTCCCTGTCAAGTGGTAGGCGCCGATGAGGTCGAGGCCGAGCGTGAGACTGCGCAGTGCGGGCATGTGCGTGTTGAGCGCCCCGGACTGGTTCGATCAGGACGAGGACGACGGGCGCGTGGTGGTGCACCATCAGGGAGGGGCCCGACGACGCGGTCGAGCAGGCCGTCGAGCTGTGTCCGTCCGGGGCGATCCGGCTGGTGAAACCCTCCAGGCCGGCCTTCGGAGCCGGTCATCAGACGCGCGGCCGGGATCGCTGTTCCACCAGCAGCATCCCGGCCGCGCCTCGATGCCTCAGCGCACGTCCCAGATCGGCTCGTTCGACTCGATCACTTCGCCGTCGTTCTGGAAGACGACGAAGCGGTCGAAGCCGCGGGTGAACCAGCGGTCGTGGGTGACGGCGAGGACGGTGCCGTCGAAGGCCTTCAGGCCCTGCTCGAGCGCTTCGGCCGAGGCGAGGTCGAGGTTGTCGGTGGGCTCGTCGAGGAGCAGGCAGGTCGCGCCCGACAGCTCCAGCATGAGCACCATGAACCGGGCCTGCTGGCCGCCCGAGAGCGTCTTGAAGTCCTGTTCGGACTGTCCGGTGAGCTCGTAGCGGTTGAGCGCGCTCATGGCCTTGGAGCGGTCGAGCGAGGGCCGGTCCTCGTCGCCCTCCCAGAGGATCTCGCGCAGGGTGCGGCCGTCGAACTCCGGATGCTCGTGGGTCTGCGAGAAGTGCCCGGGGTAGACGCGGGCGCCGAGGCGGGCGAGCGCCGTGGTGCCGCACCGGTTCCAGGCTGCGGCTTGGCGGCGAGCCCGGCCTCCGGGTCGGAGCCGCCCTGCGCGAGCAGGCGCAGGAAGTGGCTCTTGCCGGTCCCGTTGGCGCCCAGGACGGCGACGCGGTCGCCGTACCAGACCTCGAGGTCGAACGGGAAGGTCAGGTCCTCCAGTTCGAGCTGCTCGCAGATCGACGGCGCGCTTGCCGGTGCGCCCGCCTTCGAGCTTCACGCGGATGTCCTGGTCGCGCGGTGGCGAGGGCGGCGGCCCGGCCTCCTCGAACTTGCGCAGGCGCGTCTGCGCGGCCCGGTACCGGGAGGCCATGTCGGAGTTGTACGCGGCCTTGTTCTTGTACATGAGCATGAGCTCGCGCAGCTTGTGGTGCTCCTCGTCCCAGCGGCGGCGCAGCTCCTCGAACCGCTCGTGGCGGGCGGGTCGGGCGTCGTGCCAGGTCGCGAAGCCGCCGCCGTGCGTCCAGGTCGTGCCGGCCTCGAGCGTGACGATCGAACTCGCGGCGTTGGCGAGGACCTCGCGGTCGTGCGAGACGAACAGGATCGACTTGTCCGAGTCGCGGATCGCCTGCTCCAGTTCGCGTTTGGCGGGCACGTCGAGGAAGTTGTCGGGCTCGTCGAGCACGAGCACCTCGTCGCGGCCCTGCAGGAGCAGCTGGAGCGCGAACCGCTTCTGCTCGCCGCCCGAGAGCGTCCGGAGGGGACGGTCCTTGACCGCTTCCCAGGGCTGCCTGAGGATCGCGACGGCCACGGTGTCGCACAGGACGTCGAACTCGTAGCCGCCGGCCTCGCCCCAGTCGGCGAGGGCCTGCGCGTACGCGAGCTGGTCCTTCTCGGTGCCGCCCGTCGCCCATGCGGGCCTCGGCCTTCGCCAGTCGCGCCGCGACCGGCCCGCACCGGCGGCGGGGCGAGGTCGACGGCGAGGCGGCGCAGGGTCCGTTCGCCTTCGCGCATGCCCACGAGCTGGCGCATGACGCCCAGGCCGCCCGAGTGCGCGACGGTGCCGGCGTCGGGTGTGAGGGCGCCGGTGACGATGTTGAGCAGGGTGGTCTTCCCCGCCCCGTTGGCGCCGATGAGGGCGACCTTCGCGCCTTCGCCGACACGGAACGACACCTCGTCGAACAATGTGGTGCCGTCGCTGAGGCCGTACCGTACGCCGGAGAGGTCCACGAATCCCATGCCTTGATTCTGTGCGGCGAAGGGCACGGCGTCAAAGTCATTTGGACTGTTGGCTCCGCTGGGGTCCACTGCCTACGCTGGACCCATGAACGACACCCCTGACCCGAACGAACCCGGGCGGCCCCGCAGGCGCTTCTGGCGCCCGAGCTCGGCGAGCGAATGGGTCGAGCTGGCGATCTACGTCTTCTTCGCCCTCATCGCGCTGCTGGCCGGCGTCGGCTGGCTCGTGGCGCGGCGTCGTGATCAGCGCCGCTCGACCGCCAGGCGCGCGGGCTCATGCCCTGGTGGCGTTTGAACGCGGTGCTGAACGCGAACGGGTCGCGGTAGCCGACCGCGGCGGCCGCCGCCGCCACCGGGACCTCGGGGTCGGCGAGCAGGTCCGCGGCGAGTCTCCATGCGGCGCTCGGTGACGTAGCGCAGCGGCGGCTGCGCCATGACCTCGGTGAAGCGCTTGGCGAAGTGCGCGCGCGAGACGTTCGCGCGGGCGGCGAGCGCGGCGACGGTCCAGGCCCGGTCGGGGTGCCGGTGGATCGCTTCGAGGGCGGGGCCGGTGACGGGGTCGAGCGCGCCGCGGTACCAGCCGGGGGCGGCGCGCCTCCTGGCGTTCGAACCAGCATCCGAGGGTGCACACGAGTCCCCAGTCGAGGATGCGGTCGAGCATGGCCTGCCCGCCGGGGGCGTGCACCCGGGTGAGGGCGTCGCGCATGGAGTGGAGCCAGAGCACGTCCTCGACCTCCTCGTCGAGGACGAGCGCGGCGGGCAGCGCGCGCAGCAGCCGCTGGTGCCGGGCGCGGGCGGGCCGGTAGGCCCGGCGATGAGGACCGTCGCGTCGGCCGCGTGCGGTCCGGCTTCGATCGCTGCGTCCTCGATAGCGGCGGCCGGATCGGGCGGTCGAGTGTGCCGAGGTCGTCGACGAGGTCGAACGGTTCGGCCGCGACGATCGCGGTGGATGCCGGCGGTGAGCTCGGTGGCTCGGTGCCGTCGGCGAGGACGAGGTCGCCGCTCGCCCGCGACGGCGGTGATCATCGTCAGCGGGCGCGCGCGTCGTGCGAAGCGGAGCCGCCACGGCGGGGCGAGCGCGGCCTGGTGCACCGCGGCGCCTTCGGCGCGGATGTCGGCGAGCATGTCGCTGAGCGGGTCCATGCCTCAACGGTAGACGATCGCGAAGGTTTCGCCGTCTTTCGAGCCATGGGCCGTCCACGATATCGGGTTGTACTGGAGGGGCGCCGCCGAGCGGCGACGCCACCCGAAGGAGATACTCGCATGGACACCCGCCCACGGCCCTCGTCGTCTTCGCCCACCACCGCGCCGATTCGCTGACGGCCGGTCTCGCGCGCCGCGCGGCGGACCGCCTCGAGGCCGCCGGGTACCGCGTCGACCTGCTCGACCTGCACGCGGAGGGCTTCGACCCGCGGAACCGCGTGGAGGACGAGCCCGACTACGGCGACCGCGACAAGCGGTATTCGCGCGGAGGTGCACGCCCACGCCGAGCGCGCTGCTGGCCGCCGATCTCGTCGCCGCGGTCTTCCCGGTGTGGTGGTTCGGCCTGCCCGCCTTGCTGAAAGGCTGGATCGACCGGGTCTGGAACTACGGGCTGACGTACGGGCGGCGCGAGAAGCCCATGGCGGGCAAGCGGATGCTGTGGCTCGGCCTGGCCGGGCTCCCCGAGGACGACCCGAACGCCGACCTCGTGACGGCGCCTGCTCGACGGGGCGCTGCGGCGCGGGATCGCCGAGTTCTGCGACATCACCGACGTGCACACCCAGGCGCTGTTCGACAGCGAGGCAAGGACCTGACCGGGCGCGGCGCGCGAGCGACCACTACGCGGACCTGTTCGCCCGCGCCGACGGGGCGGTGGACAAGCTCCTCGCCGGGTGAGGGCGGCTTGCGCTCTCGCGATTATACGTATAGTCTATATATACGTAGATCGCGCGAGTCGCGGTCGCACGCCACCACCGAGGAGACCCGATGTCAACACCCGACACCGCCGTCGATGAAGCAGTCGAGGAAGCACCGCCGTACGGCATCCCGCTCGAGCGCGACCACCCGTTCGACCCGCCCGCCGCCGTCATGGCGCTGCACCGCGGGTCCGAGATGCGGCGGATGCGGTACTACCCCGAAGGCCGCCTGGGCTGGCTCGTCACCAGCCACCGCCTGGCCCGCAAGGTCCTCGCCGACACCCGCTTCAGCTCCACGCTCGGCAGCCCGGCGCAGGTGCCGATCCCGATGCCCGGCCTGGAGGGCTACCTCGACTTCGAGGGCGACTTCCCGCCCACGCCCGGCATGTTCATCGAGATGGACCCGCCCGACCACACCCGGCTGCGCCGCAAGCTCACCGGCGTCTTCACCGTCAAGCGCATGAAGGCGCTCGAACCGCGCATCGCCGAGCACGTGGAGGACCGTCTCGACGCCCTCGCCGCCGGGCCGCGGCCCGCCGACCTCGTCGCCGAGTTCGCGGTGCCCGTGCCCTCGATGATGATCTGCGAGCTGCTCGGCGTGCCGTACGACCAGCGCGAACGCTTCGAGGCGGACTCGCGCGCGATCTTCACCACCGACGAGACCGGCGCGGGCAAGGAGGCCGCCATGGTGCGCCTCTTCGGCTTCGTCGGCGAACTGGTCGCGGCCAAGCGGGCGGCCCCGACGGACGACCTCCTCTCCGACCTCGCCGCCGACGCGGAACTGGCGGACGAGGAGGTCGCCGGCATGGCGATCCTGCTCCTGGTCGCCGGGCACGAGACCACCGCGAAGATGCTCGCCCTGGGCACCATGGCGCTCCTGGAGAACCGCGACCAGTGGGACCTGCTGCGCGAGCGGCCCGAGCTGATCGCCGGCGGCGTCGAGGAGCTGCTGCGCTACCTCACGATCATCCACACCGGACTCATCCGGCAGGCGAAGGAGGACTTCGAGTTCGAAGGGCACCAGATCAAGGCGCGCGAGTACGTGACCGTGTCCGTGCAGACCGCCAACCGCGACGAGGCGCACTTCATCGAGCCCGACAAGCTTGACGTCACCGGGGACGCCAAGGGCCACTTGACGTTCGGGCACGGCGTGCACCAGTGCCTCGGGCAGCAGCTGGCGCGCATGGAGATGCGGATCGCGTTCGCCGCGGCTCATCGAGCGCTTCCCGGACCTGCGGCTGGCCGTGCCCGCCGGCGAGGTGCCGCTGGTGACCGGGCAGAGCTTCTACGGCGTCGCCGAACTCCCGGTGACCTGGTAGTGGAGGCACCATGGTGAGGATCGTCGCCGACACGCGAGTCGTGCGCGAGCTCGGGGATGTGCGCGCTGACCGCACCCGAGCACTTCGATCAGGACGATGAGGACGGCCGGGTCGTGCTGCTCGCCGACGAGGCCGAGGACTGCGACGGCGAGGTCGCGGACGCGGTGCGGCTGTGTCCCGCAGGAGCGCTGCGGCTGCAGCCATAGTCCGAGTCGCAGTCTGCTGACGGAGGCGCCTGGCGCCCGCTGTCACCTTGCGGTGCAGCGGGTGCCGGGCGCGCGCGCTTCAGTCCAGGGCGAGGAACTTCTCGACGTGCGCGATCGCCCGGCGGTCGAGCGCCGCGTAGTGGGCGGCGCGCTGCTCGCCGGTGAGGGCCTCGCCCTTCGTGAGGTTGCCGTCGGCGTCGACGATCTGGGACTCGCCCTCGGCGTCGTGCAGGACCGCGACGGCCGACTCGGTGATCCCGTTGTAGAACGAGATGCCTTCGCGGAGCACGCGATCGAGGGTCTCCTTCATCCACGCCGAGAACTCGTCCCCGTCGCCGGCCCCGGCCAGGCCGACCCACAGCATCCGCTTCCCCGCGAGCCTGGACTTGCTGCGCCCGTAGGCGAAACCGTAGTTCCACACCCGGTCGATCCATCCCTTGAGGAGCGCGGGGGCGCTGTTCCAGTAGACGGGGAACACCGGGATGACCACGTCGGCGGCGAGGATGCGCTCCATATGCGCCTGCACCTCGGGGGAGTAGGCCTTGTCGCGGTCGTCCCAGTCGGGCTGGTCGGCGACGGTCATGCGCGGGTCGAAGCCCTCGGCGTGCAGGTTGAGCAGGTCGATCTCGTACCCGGCCTCCTTGAGGCGCGCCGCCATGACGTCACCGATGTGGACGGTGAGCGAGTCGGCTGCGGTGGTGGGAGACGACGATGAGCGCGGTCGGCTTCGAGGCCATGGTGTCCTCCGGTGATTCGGTGCTTGGACATCCAGTACAGCGCCGAAAGCGTGGACGAACGATGGCTGCGACGCTCCGATCCATGCGCGTGCGTCTACGCTTGGCGCATGGACCCGCTCAGTGAACTCCTCGGAGGCATCCGCGCCGAGGGCGCGATCCTCAGCGACGCGATGCTCAAGGCCCCCTGGGTCGTCGGGTTCGACGAACGGGCCCCGCTCACGATGGTCACGGTGGCGCGCGGCGGCGGCGTGCTCCTCCTCGCCGACGGCACCGAGGTCAAGGTCAGGGCCGGGCAGACCGCGGTCGTGCGCGACAGCGGACCGTTCCGGATGGCCGACGAGGCCGCGTCCGTCGACCGCCCGCACCTCGAATACTGGCTCACCTGCTTCGACCCCGAGTCCTGCGCCGATGTCGGCGCGCCGAACACCGTCGCCGACGACGGCGAGGCGACGGCCCTGTTCGTCGGCGCCTACCGGGCCTCGGGCCGCCGCCACGAACGGCTCATGCGCGCCCTCCCGCCCGTCGCTCGTGATCGACGACGACTCCGACGTGTGCGCCTGGCTCGACGCCTGCGCCATGGACCTCCAGGGCCGCAAGCCGGGTACGCAGGCGTTCATCGACCGGCTCTTCGACTGGGGCCTGGTCTGCACGCTCCGCACCTGGTTCGACCAGCAGGGCGAACGGGCCCCGGTCTGGTACCGCGGCTTCACCGACCCGGTCGCGGGCCCGGCCCTCGAAGCGATCCACACCCGCCCCGCGAACCCGTGGACGGTCTCCGGCCTCGCCGGCGAGGCCGGCGTCTCCCGCGCCCTGCTCGCCAAGCGCTTCAACGAGATCATGGGCGAACCCCCGCTCACCTACCTCACCGAATGGCGCATGCAGCTCGCCGAAGAACTCCTCGCCGACCCCGACCTCACCGTCGCCCAAGTCGCCCGAACCGTCGGCTACGCCGACCAATTCGGCTTCAGCAACGCCTTCAAACGCCGAAAAGGCCTGAGCCCCACCGCCTTCCGAGACAAGTCACGCTCCCCGGTCCCCGCTTGACCTGCAAGGCAAGTGATGTCGGCCATCGAAAAGCACTGAGGCCATTGGCTCACGCCATCGACACCGTTAAAGGCGAGCGAGGCGCTGTCTGGGCCGATCTCACCGAGGTGGGGCTCGAGGGTTGCGCACAGGATTTCTGGAGGCAGATAATGCAGACCATGCAGTACGAATTCGGATTCCAGCTCGCACAGCAGACCGCTGCGAAAACCGAAGCGCGGATCATTCTGAAGTTCCTCGCCATGCGAGACATCCCCGTCAGCGACGACGAGCGCAAGCGCATCGAGGGCTGCACCGATCTCGACATGCTCGAGGCATGGGTGATGCGGGCTCCCTCGGTGGAGCGGACCGACGAGCTCTTCTAACGTTCAGCGGTCGGTTCGGAGCCACCAGTGGGCTCCTAGGCCTGAGCAGTCCGTGAGCCTGGCGGTGGCGCTGGCGTTCGCCAGGGCCACCGCGTACGCCGTCGGGTCGCTGTAGGCCAGGGACAGCGGCGGGCGGGTGGCGGTGAGGCCGAGGCTCTTCAGAGCTTCGTGTTGGGGTTCGATGCGGTCCGCTCCGATCGCGTCCACGGCCACGTGGGCGGTGATGTCCATGGTGGCGTCCGGGATCGGGAGTGTTTCGCGGCCGTCCTTGAAACCGGTCATCGTGCCGCCTTCGGGGCGGTCGTCCTTCAAGTGGCCGTAGTCGATCGCCAACGCCGTGCCCCTGGTCAGGCGGTCGGTCAGGTTGCGCCACATGGCGTCCCGCGGCCTGCCGATCTCGGCTCGGTCGCCCTCGGTCTTGATCGGCCACCAGTCGGACAGCCAGGCCAGATCCGCTTCGGTGACCGGGTCTCCCGGGCGGGTCGCGCCTTCCTCATTGACGGCTTCGTAGCGGGGTCGTCCGTCGCCGTCGACGACCGCCACATCGCAGGGCACGTTGTCCAGCAGTTCGCAGGCGATCAGCAGCCCTTCGATCCGCGCCGGTGTCTCCCGCCGCCACTCGATCCGCTCGGGTAGGCGCGGCGGTCGCGGGCGCAG
Organism: uncultured Actinomycetota bacterium; assembly: GCA_963740955.1. GTDB lineage: Bacteria > Actinomycetota > Actinomycetes > Mycobacteriales > Micromonosporaceae > Glycomyces. The sequence continues at coordinate 19,186 of CAVUGC010000015.1, read as the reverse complement.
TTCCACGGCGACCAGGGCGGCCCGGTCGTCCAGGAGTTCGGACAGGTGGAACAGCAGGTCGCCGTTTCCCGCGCCCACGTCCACGACCGTGAAGGTGTCCGGGCGGCCGAGGCGTTCGTCCACCTCGTCGACCAGCGCCGCGATGGCCTCGGCGAACGCCGCCGTCTGGGCGCTCGTCGCGAAGTGGTGTCCCGGGAGTTCGCGGAGGTAGAAGCCTTCGGGTCCGTACAGGGCCCGCTGCATCGCCGCGCTCCAGCGCTCGAACCCCGTCATGGCCCCGACCCTAGACCGCGAGTGAGAATTGCCACTCGTGGCCTCCCGGGCTGGCGTTCACAATCCTGCGAAGCACAATTAACGCGTAAGCAATGACCGGTACCTCCAGAAGGACTGGATCAGCATCATGGATCAGCAGCGCAGCGCAGCCCCGCAGCGGCCCGCCTCACGGCTCGCCGTAGGGGTCGTCTCCGCAGGCAGGGTCGGCTCCGTCGTCGGGGCGGCCCTCACCCGCGCCGGCCACCGGGTCGTCGCCGCCTCTGCCGTATCCGACGACTCGCTCGCCCGCGCCGCCCGGCATCTTCCCGGCGCCGAGATCCTCCCCGCCCCTGATGTCACCGCCGCGGCCGAGCTGCTGCTCATCGCCGTCCCGGACGACGCCATCGCGCCGCTCGTCGCCTCCCTGCCGATTCGGCCGGGCCAGATCGTCGTGCACACCTCCGGGGCCCTCGGCGCGGACGTGCTGCGCCCCGCCCGCGACGCCGGTGCCCTCACTGTCGCGCTCGCGCCCGCCATGACCTTCACGGGCCGCGACGAGGACCTCGAACGGCTCGCCGGCATCTCCTGGGCCGTCACCGGCGAGGCCGAGGCCCGCTTCGTCGGCGAGGCGCTCGTCCTCGAGATGGACGGTGAACCCGAGCACGTCGATGAAGCCGACCGCGCCCGCTACCACGCCGCGCTCGTCTACGCCGCCAACCACCTCATGACGCTCGTCAACGACGCCGCCGAGCAGCTGCGCGCCATCGGTGTGGCCAACGCGGAGCGGCTGCTCTCGCCGCTGGTCTCCGCGTCCCTCGACAACGCCCTGCGCCACGGCGACGCCGGCCTCACCGGCCCGGTCTCGCGCGGCGACGCCGGCACGGTCGCCCGCCATCTCGACGCGCTCGCCGGCACCGGCATCGAGGACGTGTACCGGACGTTGGCCCGCCGCACCGCCGAGCGGGCTCTCTCCTCCGGCCGTCTCAAGAGCGCCGATGCCGAAGGGCTCCTTGAGGTCCTCGCCCACCACCCCGACAAGGAGGAGACGCCGTGACGGCGATCGTCCACACCAGGGCCGACCTGGCGAAGGCCCGCGCGGCCCTGCCCGGCCGCGTCGCCGTCGTCCCCACCATGGGCGCCCTCCACGACGGTCACCGCGCGAACTTCAAGCGGGCCAAGGAGATCGCCGATTCGGTGATCGTCACGATCTTCGTCAACCCGCTTCAGTTCCGCCCGAACGAGGACCTCGACAAGTACCCGCGCACGCTCGACGCCGACATGGCGATGTGTGAGGCTGAGGGCATCGATCTCGTGTTCGCGCCCAGCGTCAACGAGATGTACCCCGACGGCCGCGACGGCCTCACCAGTGTCCATGCTGGACCGGACGGCGAGATTCTCGAAGGCGCGTCCCGGCCCGGGTTCTTCACCGGCGTGCTCACCGTCGTCTCGAAGCTCTTCCACCTCACCCGGGCCGACGCGGCCTGCTTCGGTGAGAAGGACTTCCAGCAGCTCGCGATGGTCCGGCGCATGGTCCGCGACCTCGACATGGGCATCGACGTCGTCGCCGTGGAGACCGACCGCGAGGCCGACGGCCTCGCCCGCTCGAGCCGCAACGTCTTTCTGTCCGAGGCCGAACGCGCCGCCGCCCTGGCGATCCCGCGGGCCATCGCCGCCGCCCAGGACTCGCCCGACCCGCTCGCCGCCGCCCAGAAGACGCTGGCCGCCGAGCCCGGCCTGGACGTCGACTACGTCGCCGTCCGGGCGAACGACCTCGGCGAGGCCCCCGCACAGGGGCCCGCGAGGCTGCTCATCGCCGCTCGGGCGGGCACCACCCGCCTGATCGACAATGCCCCCGTATCGATTGGAGATGCCCGATGATCCGGACCATGTTCAAGTCCAAGATCCACCGCGCCACCGTCACCCAGGCCGACCTTCACTACGTCGGCTCGGTGACCGTGGACGCCGACCTGCTCGACGCCGCGGACATCCTCGACGGCGAACAGGTCGCCATCGTCGACATCACCAACGGCGCCCGCCTCGAGACGTACACGATCGCCGGCGAGCGCGGCTCGGGCGTGATCGGCATCAACGGGGCCGCCGCCCGCCTCGTCCAACCCGGCGATCTTGTGATTCTCATCTCGTACGCGCAAATGGAGGACGCGGAAGCCCGCGCGTTCAGCCCCACGGTCGTTCATGTCAACGAGCGCAACGAGATCATCGAGGTCAACGCAGACAAGGCGCACCCCGCGCCCGGCACCGCGGGCAACCCGGTGGCGTCGCCACTAGCCGCGCGGTAAGTTCTGTCGTCATGACCGACGAACCGAAGAAAGAGGCCGCCGACAACGGCGCCGCCGACGCGAAGAAGGCCGACAAGCCCGAACCCGCCGACGACCTCAAGACCACCCAGCACACCCTCGGCGACCTCGCGTACACCGCCACGACCGGTCGCATCGTCCTCCACGAGGAGATCACCGAGGACGACAAGTTCAACGGCCGCAAGCCCAAGGCCGAGGTCTCCATCACCTGGTACACCCTCGACGACGCCGACGTCACCGAACGCCCCGTCACCTTCGCGTTCAACGGCGGCCCCGGATCCTCCTCGATCTGGCTGCACATGGGCCTCCTCGGCCCCCGCCGCGTCGACTCCGGCGACGCCGGCAACCTCACACCGCCGCCGTTCGGCCTGCTCGACAACGATGAGACCCTGCTGCGCCACACCGACCTGGTCTTCATCGACCCGGTCTCCACCGGCTACTCCCGAGCCGTCGAAGGCGAGAAGGCCAAGGACTACCACGGCTTCTCCAAGGACATCGAGTCGATCAGCGAGCTCATCCGGCTGTGGACGACGCGCAACAACCGCTGGCTCTCACCGAAGTTCCTCATCGGTGAGTCCTACGGCGGCACCCGCGGCGCCGGCATCGCCGACTACCTCCAGTCCCGGTTCGGCATGGCGCTCAACGGCGTCATGTTCATCGCCCCCGCGTTCAACACCGAGACGCTCTACCACGCCAGCCGCTCCGAGCTGCCCGACCCGCTGTTCCTCCCGACGTACGCGGCCACCGCCCACTACCACGGGCTCCACCCCGACCGCACACTCGAATCGGTGGTCGACGAGGCCCGCGCCTACGCCGACGAGTTCCGCGGCATCCTCGCCAAAGGCCAGAACCTCGATCCCGAGGTGCGCGCCGCCGCCGTCGCCAAGATCGCCTCGCTCGCCGGGGTGAGCGAGGACTACGTCGACCGCGCCAACCTCCGCCTCGAGCACACCCGGTTCTACGCCGAGCTGCTGCGCCACAAGCGCCTGATCACCGGCCGCCTCGACACGCGCTTCACCGGGCCCGCCGACCACTACACGCACGAGAAGATGCCGTACGACCCGTTCCTGGTCGGCACGGACGGCCCCTACTCGGCCGCGCTCCAGTACTACCTGCGCTCCGAGCTCGAATACGAGAACGACCACATCTACGAGCGGCTGTCCCGCGCGGTGCATCCGTGGTCGTACAAGGAGTTCGAGGGCGAGGCCGTCGACGTCATCGGCAAGCTCGGCAACGTCTTGCGCCTCAACCCGTTCCTGCAGGTCCACATCGCGATGGGCCGCTACGACGGCGGCGTCCCGATCGAGGCCATCGAGTACACGCTCGACCACCTCGAGATCCCGCTCGCCGACCGCGCCCGGATCGAGACGAAGACCTACCCGGCCGGTCACATGATGTACGTCCACGAGGAATCGCGCGTCCAGCAGTCCGCCGACCTCGCCGACTTCATTCAGCGTTCGACGAACCGGGGCTAGCAGCACCGTGTACGCGTATCCGGGCCCGGTCGGCGCCGCCAACGGCGGCCCCGGCCGGACCCGGCCGCGTTCCACCGCCGCTCGGGAACGTCCGGCGGCCTGCCCCACGACCGCCGCCATTAAATGTTCGGTCGCGCGCCCCGTCGGCCGAGCAGCAGCCCGCGCCGCAGCGGGCGGCAACTGCCCGGCCCCTCACCGGTCGGCCCGCCTTGGCGTCGCCACGATCAGAGTTCGGCCGCTCGCCGGGCCCCGCCACGCCTCCGCACCCGCCCCGATTCAGGGACGCACGCCACAGGTGGTTGGCACCCGGCCCGCCCGTGAGGGCACAGTTGATCCCACCGCCGCGCCAGGCGGCGGCACACCCATCGAACGGGCACCCGGGCGACCGGGCGCCCACCGCCAGAAGGGCAACGGCACGTGCCAGTGACCACGCCGCAGACAGTGCCCCTCCCCGACCTGCCGCGCCTGCCGCGACGACTGCGGGCCGAAGCGCCCTCCTGGACCGAGACCACCGACGTGTGCGTCATCGGCTCCGGCGTCGCCGGCCTCACCTGCGCCCTCAACCTGCGCCGGGCCGGTTTCCACGTCACCGTCGTCACCAAAGTCCGCATCGACGACGGCTCCACCCGCTGGGCCCAAGGCGGCGTCGCAGCCGTCCTCGACCCCGTCGACAGCCCCGAAGCCCACGCCCGCGACACCCAGATCGCCGGCGTCGGCCTCTGCGACCCCGCCGCGGTCGACGTCACCGTCACCGAAGGCCCGGCCCGCATCGCCGACCTCATCCACCTCGGCACCGAATTCGACCGCCACCCCGACGGCTCACTCCAGCTCACCCGCGAAGGCGGCCACCGGGCCCGCCGCATCGTGCACGCCGGAGGCGACGCCACCGGCGCCGAGATCCAGCGCGCCCTCCATTCGGCGGTCCTGCGCGACCCCTGGATCCGCATCATCGAGCACGCCATGGTCCTCGACCTGCTCACCGACGCCCGCGGCCACGCTGCCGGCGTGAGCCTCCACGTCCTCGGCGCAGGCGTGGAGCACGGCGTGGGCGGTGTGGAGGCCCGCGCGGTCGTGCTCGCCACCGGCGGCCTCGGCCAGATCTACCAGTCGACCACCAATCCCTCGGTGTCCATCGGCGACGGCGTGGCGCTGGCCCTGCGGGCCGGGGCCGCGGTCACCGATCTCGAGTTCGTCCAGTTCCATCCCACCGCTTTGTTCTTGGGCGGCGTTCCCGGTGCGGCCCAAGTGGAGTCCGGCCCGGGCCTCGGGGGCGGCTCCCGAGGCGCCGGACCGGGTCTCGGCATCGAGGCTACATTCGGGGACCGACAACCGCTGATCACCGAAGCCATCCGCGGTGAGGGAGCTCACCTCCGCGATTTCTCGGGGGAGCGCTTCATGGTCGGCTTCCACGAGCTCGCCGAACTGGCGCCCCGCGACGTCGTCGCCAAGGCCGCGACCGCCCGGATGCTCGCCGAGGGGCAGTCCCACGTGTGGCTCGACGCCCGCCACCTCGGCCAGGAGATGCTGGAGACGCGTTTCCCCACGGTCACCGCCTCCTGCCGCGCCATGGGCATCGACCCGGTCGTCGACATGATCCCGGTCGCCCCGGCCGCCCACTACTCCTCGGGCGGCGTGCACACGGACCTGTTCGGCCGCACCACCGTCCCGGGCCTCTACGCCGCCGGGGAGGCCGCCTGCACCGGCCTGCACGGCGCCAACCGCCTCGCCTCCAACTCGCTGCTCGAAGCGCTCGTCTTCGCGCAGCGCATCGCCGACGACCTCGCCGACCGCAAACCCAGCCCCGGCGTCCCCGAGATCCCCGAGGGCGAAGGCGACGTCTGCTCCACGACCTCCCGCGCGCCCCTGCAGGCGGCCATGACCGCCGGGGCCGGTGTGCTGCGCTCCGAACAGTCACTGGAGGCCACCGCAGCGTCGCTGACGGCCTTGGGGGACAATGTGTCCGGTCGTCCGCGACCGGCCACATGGGAGGCTACGAACCTGCTCACCGTCGCCACCGCGGTCACCGCAGCCGCCCACCGCCGGCGCGAGACCCGAGGCAGCCACTGGCGCGAGGACCACCCTGAGGCCGACGACGACTGGCTCGGCCACCTCCGCCTCTCCATCAGCTCCGACGGGGAGCTCGAAACCACTTGGGAGCCCATCGCATGAGCCGATTCGCCGAAGCGCCCGGAGGCGCCGGACTGGACGAGCGCCTGCTCGCCCTCCGCCTCGACCCCGAAGACGTGTACGTCGCCGTCCAGGACTACCTGGACGAGGACCTCTCCCACGCCCGGCGCGACGTCACCTCCGAGTCCATCTTCGGCCCCGACCACACCTCCACCGTGGCCGTGACCGCCCGCGCCGACGGGCTCCTCGCCGGACTCCCGATCGCCCACGCGGTCTTCCACGCCATGCCCGGCGACGTCGAGTTCACTTACCTCGCAAAGGAAGGCGCGCGCATACGCGCCGGCCAGGTCCTCGCCCGCGTCTCGGGCCCCACCCGCTCCCTCCTGGCCGCCGAGCGCACCGCCCTGAACCTGCTGTGCCGCATGTGCGGCGTCGCCACCCACACGCGCCGGTTCGCCGACGTGCTCGCCGACTGGCACACCACGGTGCTCGACACCCGCAAGACCACGCCCGGCCTGCGCGCCTTGGAGAAGTACGCGGTGCGCGCCGGCGGCGGCGGCAACAAGCGCATGGGCCTGTACGACGTGGCGATGATCAAGGACAACCACAAAGAGGCGGCCGGGTCGATCAGCGAGGCGTTCGCCGCCGTCCGCTCGGCCGAGCCCGAGATCGACATCCAGGTCGAGGTCGAGACCATCGATGAAGCGCTCGAGGCCGTGTCGGCCGGGGCCGTGTTCCTCTTGTGCGACAACATGAGCCCCAAGGAGCTCGCCGAAGTGGTCGAGTCCGTGGGCGACCGCGCCGAGCTGGAGGCCACCGGGCGCATCAGCCTCGACAGCGTGGTCGACTACGCGGCCACCGGCGTCGACTACATCTCGGTCGGCGCCCTCACCCACTCCTCGCCCATTCTGGACATCGGACTCGACTTCGAGGAGTAAGACCGTGCTGCTGTGCGTCGACATCGGGAACACCAACACGGTGCTCGCCGTCTTCGAGGGCGAGACACTCAAGCACTCGTGGCGGATCCGCACCGACCCGCACGCCACCGCCGACGAGCTGGGGCTCACCTTCCGGGCCCTCCTCGACGGCGACGGCGTCGACCTGAGCGGGATCGCGCTGTCCTCCACCGTGCCCCAGCAGGGCGCGGAGGTCGCGAAGATGGCGCAGCGGTACTACCCGCACGCGCTGCTCGTGCAGATCGCGCCCGGCGTGAAGACCGGTGTGCGCCTGAGCATCGACAACCCTCGCGAGGCCGGCCCCGACCGGATCGCGAACACGCACGCGGCGTTCCACCTCTACGGCGGGCCGTGCATCACCGTGGACTTCGGGACCTCGACGAACATCGACGTGATCTCCGAGACCGGCGACTTCCTCGGCGGGGCGTTCGCCCCGGGCATCGAGATCTCCATCGACGCGCTCGCCTCACGCGCCGCGAACCTCCTGAAGATCCCGCTCGTCAAGCCGCGCAGCGTCATCGGTAAGAACACTGTGGAGTGTTTGCAGTCGGGCATGGTCTACGGCACTGCGGCGCAAGTGGACGGACTGGTGCGGCGCATCACTGCGGAGCTGGGAACCGAACCGACCGCGGTGGTCGCCACCGGCGGCCTCGCCCCGGTCGTGATGGAGGAGTGCGAGACGATCACCCACTACGAACCGAACCTCACCTTGCACGGCCTCAGAATGATCTGGGACCGCAACGTCTGACGCGAGGTCGCCGCGCATTCGGGCCGCCTGTCACAGGCCCCGGCTGGGTTTGCAAGCGGGGGCGGCCGCTCGGGGACAAATCCGGAATAACAGATTTGTCCCCGAGCGGCCGCCCGAACGCACAACGGTAGATCGCGGCACCGACACCGCCGCCCGGAGCCGCCGACGAGCACCGCTGGCCCTTCACACTTCAGCGCAGGTCGGCCACGAGCTTGAAGCGTTGCAGCACTGTCGGTGTCGCATCGTCCACGGTGAATGCCGGGTCGTTCATCGCCTCGCGCATCTCGGCACTGTGCCAGAACGTCTCATGGTTCGCCCGCCATTAGGCGATGCTGCGGTCGCCCTCGCCTTCGTCGATCACGTGCTTAAGGTCGACCTGCGACAGCGGCACCACCCGCACTTCGGTGGTCTCGATGACCGCGACGGGTCGTTCGTCGGAGTCAATCACGACCGCCCGTTCGCCGACCTCTGGCAGAGGCTCGCGCTCGTGCTCGTAGTCGGCCACCAGCCCGGTCGTGAGGTCTTGGCGCCATTGAGGATCGCCGATACCAGTTGGTCGCGCAGCGGGCCCGGGAACGCGAACTCGGACTTCGGGAGCGCGGCGATCTCGGCAGGGGTGGGGACGCTCGTCGACATGCGCCCACAGTAGTCCCTTCCGGTCCGCAGCGAAGATCGCGAACGTCCGCGATCAGGGTCGGAACGGTGGCCGCCCTTCGAGGTCAAATCCGAAATTACGGAAATGTGCCGTACTCGGCACCCGCGGACAACCCAAGGTACCAATCGACTGTGACAGTCCGAATGCGTCAGGCCGCGTGGCCGCTCATCGGGCCGTGCACCAGGTGGACGCTCTTCGCCCCGGACCACCCGCGCGACACGAGTGAACCCCGCCCAGCGCCGCACAAATTCACGGACCGTGCCGATTCTGCTTGTGAGGCATGATGTCTCATATGCCTACGACGCGCACCCCCTCTCGCTTCCTACTGCCCGCCATAGTCATTCTGGCCTTGGCACTCATTGCAACCGCGGTCTGGTTGGTGGCGGACGGCTCCCGAAACCGCTCAGACGGCACCGCTCAATCAACGGAAGAACCGTCTGCGGGCACCGGCGGACCCGAGTCTGCTGCCGCGGCACCGACCGAGACGCAGACCGAGCCCGACTTGTCCGATGTGCAGTGGACCTATGACAGCGGCAGAGTATTCCCGTTCTCGCAGTCTGCGGGCCCGCTCGAGTGGGCTGAAGGACAACCGGCGACCGGGTTCGCGCACACCCCTGACGGCGCGCTGATCGCCTCATTCCACATCACCTCACGGACGGGACCGACGTTCCCACTCGAAACCCGTCTGTCGACCATCGATGAGCAGGTGGCAGACAGCCCCGGGCGCGATACCTTCCGTGCCGCCACCGAGGAGTCCGCCGATGAACCCTTCGAGGAACCGGATGAGCCGGCGGTCGTCGCGGGTTACCTCATCCACGCCTACAGCGACTCCAGTGCCACAGTCGAGATCGCCATGGCCCAAGGGGATCTCCTTGCAGCGTTCATCCTCGTCGTCGAATGGGACGAGGAACAGGAGGACTGGCGGCTCCTCCCGCCTGGTAACGGTGAGGACTGGCAGCAGGAGTTCAGGCAGGTGCCCAACCTCGAGGCGTTCACTCCTTGGGGACCGTAGCGGCGGCCGTCGGCTACCCGTCGGGAAGCGGGGCCGGGGTTTGATGGTTCTCTTGTGGCACGGATGTGCGAGGCGGAATGTGAATGTTGTTTCCCCCTGTGAGTGATGCGAGTCGAGCGCGTGCGGGGGATAATTGATTTACGCACAGGGATATGAAATTGGTCCAGGTGGCGGCAGGTGTAAGCAGACTAAGACAAGCCTCTGGCCGGGACCGTGCACCGCACCGATTTCCGAGCACTCCATTTAAGGAGAGTGTTCAGTCCCCTTCGTGCTATCGGGTTTCACCCCGGGCCCTGGGAAGGGTCGCAAGGGGGTGGGAGACCTCCGTACGGGATCACCCCGGGCGGGGAGCACGTGCTCAGAACGAGGCACACCATGACACATCCGCACGACCCACCTTGGAAAGGACACAGGGATACCGGAAGGGCACACCGGCCTTAGGACGAGGCACTTCGCCTCCAGTCCTGGCAGCCGCATCGGCGGGCAGCCCTGGCAGGGGCGACGGGTGCAGTAAACAGTCCGACCGGACCGGGTTTCGGCGACGGTCGAACCGGAAACGAAGCCCACCGGCACGACCGGCGACGCAAGACCAAGGATCGAAGGTCCCAGCGCCGCGACCGAAGGTCAAGGGCCGCCAGAGGAAGACCGAGGGAAGACGCGAACGGAGGTACCGGTCATGACGAACACGACCTCGATGATGCTGCGCGAGTACCGCCCTCCCGTCGCCGCGGCCCGGCCCGACAGATTCGCGGCAACGACCCGCAGTGGCAACCCGCACCGGGCCCCGGCCGCGATCCCGGCCGACGAACCCCGAGCGGATCGCCACCGCTCCGTCGCTGCCGGGTTGAAGCCCGCTCGAATGCGGCCTATCCCGGCACACGCCCTTGGACTATCGCCACCGCTCCGTCGCTGACAGGCCGAACCCAACCGATACGGCGCCACCCCGGCGGTATGCTCCCACCCAACCCGCTCACCGTTCCCGCGACGATCATGAAGGCCGCGCGGGAGCCGTTTCGCTCAGAGAGCTCAGCCGACCCGGCCTTCTTGCAGCCCATGTCCTCCCAACTCACACCGGGGGAAGCCACCTGCAGCTCGACGGCCCCCGCATGTGCTTCCTTGATCCGCATCCGAGCGGTGGGTTCCGAGCTTGAGCATGCCGTCCGCAGCTCTCTCACCGGGACTGAGCTCGACTTGGCTTCGCAGGCCGCGAGCATCGCCCGGTCAGTCCTGTAGCTGCGAGATGGTCATGTGCAGGCCCTCCTCAACGTGGAATGTCCAGAAGGCGGTGAAGCCGTCCCATTCACCGTCCTGGAGGCCGCTGAGCGAACTGGTGGTCTGCACCCGGGACACCACCGACGCGGGAATCTGGAGCGCTTCGAAGAGGCATCCCAGTTCCTCGCCGCCGATGCCGGGATCTTCCTCTGCCATGGCGCGTTTGATGATCAAGGTAAAGCCGTCGTCCTCGACACTGACCGAGTCCGCGCTGGGCGCGCAGGTCGTGCGGGCTGTTTCGAGGATGGTCGGGCCCATCGTCTCGGCCATGGTGGGGGATTCGGTGCCGTCCTGGTCGCCTCTGCTCCTTTCGCCGGTCGGGCTGTCGTTCGAGGGCTCGTCCTCGGTGATTCTGCCCGGGCGAGGGAGCATGTCCATCATCGTCACCGGGAGGGTCGCGATCACGGCCAGAGCGCCGACCGCCAGCAGCGGCCGTATGAGCCGTACTCGGCCGCCGCCGCTTCGGCGATGCAATTCGCCCTCTTGGAATCGAGTCCAGTGCGTGCGGAGTTCGGACCGCCCAGTGCGGTCGCGTTCGGCGCGGATGCCGAAATCCACGATGATGTGCTCGCATAGGGGCGCGAGACACGGAAGCAGGTCGATGTCCGGTGTCCCGGGTTCGGGTTTGAGCAGGAATTGCTGCCTTGCCAGCCAGAATCGGGCGTTGTCGACCAGGTCCTCCAGGTCCGTGCCGTCGACCAGCGGCCAGTCTCTTCGGTCGCCGTTGAGGACGGCTTCGCGGAACCGGCGCTGCCGGAGTGGATCGTCCTCGAATGCTGCGTCAGCGGTTTCATGGACCGCTTGCTGGATGATCGAAGCCAGCTCGGCTTGCCGGTCGGCTGTCGGTCGTCTGCGGTGGATGCCGCGTTTGCGGGGAACCGTGTCGGCCCGGTCCGCGATGCCGCAGCGGACCCACTCGCGGATTGCGGCTCGGGCTGAGTCGAGTTCGATGCCGCCGAGCGTGGCGGGGGCATTGACTGGGTAGTTCACGAGAGGCTGCCTCCATGGCGAGCGACCGGAGTGGTCTTCACCATACCCAGGGGTGTGGAGGGGCGGCGTCCGCGTTGGGGCCGGTGCGCTCGACCGCCGGTCAGGGCCGGTCGGTCGGGCGCTGCCGGTCGGTTCGCTTATGCGGCCGGGCCGCTCACCGGGCCGTGTGCCAGGTGGACGCTCTTCGCGCCGCCGCGCATGCGGATCCGCCGGGCCAGGGCCACGGCGTGCTTGACGTCGGTGGCGAGGAACAGGACCGTGGGGCCCGAACCGGAGACGTGCGCCGCCAGAGCGCCCTCCTCCAAGCCGCCGTGCATGAGCGAGGCCAGTTGCGGGCGCAGGCTCACCGCCGCGGCCTCCATGTCGTTGATGAGCAGCCGGGCCAGGTCGTCGGCGGTCACACCGCCCGAGAAAGCCCGCACGATCGGGTCCACATCGGAGGAATAGCGGCCGATGCCGTCCTCGCGGAGCCGGTCGACCTCCTTGTAGCAGTCCGGGGTCGAGATCTGCGTGTCCGTGGTCGCGACGATCCAGTGCCACGTCCCTTTGACGTCCACAGGGGTCAGTTCCTCCCCGCGGCCCCTGCCGATCGCGGTGCCGCCCTTGAGGCAGAACGGAACGTCGGAGCCGAGCCCCGCGGCGAGGCGGTGCAGCTCGGCGTCGCCGATCTCGACCTCCCACAGCCGCGCGCAAGCGATGAGCGCCCCCGCGGCGTCCGCCGAACCTCCGGCGAGTCCGCCGGCGACGGGAATGCGCTTGTTCAAGTGCAGCTTGACGTCGGGTTCGATGCCGGCGTACAGGGCGATGAGCTTGGCGGCCTTGTGCGCGAGGTTGTCCTCGCCCGTCGGCAGTGTCGCCGCGCCCTCGCCGGAGATGGTGATCGAGATGCCCGGTTCACCGCGCCGCTCGGCGGTCACGGTGTCGTGCAGACTGATCGCCTGGTACACAGTGGATAGTGCGTGGAAGCCGTCGGCGCGGGCGTCGCCCACGCCGAGGTGCGGGTTGATCTTGGCGGGCACGTCGACGCTGATCTGCGCGCCGGGCTGGGCGGGTGCGGTCTGTCCGGTCATTCAGGCCTCCTGAGGTCGCGGGTCGCTCGCGCCTACGGCCTCCTTGGCGTCGGCGAGGGCGATGAACTCCGCTATGTCCAACGACTCACCCCGCCTCGTGGGTTCGATTCCCGCCCGATCGAGCACGGCGTCCACGTCAGCGCCCGCCCAGGACTTGAGCGACTGCCGCAGCATCTTGCGCCGCTGACCGAACGCCGAGTCGACCGCGCCGAAGACCTCGACGCGGTTCGCGTCCGGGCTCTGGATGCGCTCGAACGCGACCAAACCGCTTGAGACGTTCGGCTCGGGCCAGAACACCTTCGGCGACACCGACCCCGCCCGCTTCGCCTTCGCGTACCAGGCCATCTTGATGCTGGGGACGCCGTAGATCTTCGAGCCCGGCCCGGCGGTGAGCCGGTCGCCGACCTCGGCCTGCACCATGACCAGACCCTTCTGGAGGCTCGGGAACGTCTCCAGGGCGTGCAGGACCACCGGCACGGCCACGTTGTACGGCAGGTTCGCCACGAGCGCCGTGGGCGGCTCCGGCATCTGCTCAGGTCTGATGCGGGCCGCGTCCGTCTCCACCACGGTGAGCCGCTCGTGCTCCTCGGGCGCGCGGTGCGCCACCGTGGTCGGCAGGGCCAGCGCGAGCTTCGGGTCGATCTCGACGGCGATCACGCGCCGCGCGATCTCGATGAGCGCCAAGGTGAGCGAGCCGAGTCCGGGCCCGACCTCCATGACGACGTCGTCGGCGTCGAGCTTCGCCACGTTCGCGATGCGGCGCACCGTGTTGGCGTCGACGACGAAGTTCTGGCCCCATTTCTTCGTCGGCGTGATCTGGAGTCCGCGTGAGAGGGACCGGATGTCGCCCGAGGTGAGCAGGCGCGCCATCAGCCCTGGCCCCCCGCGAGGAGCGGTTCGAGGACGAGGCCGGGGTAGTCGTTGACGATGGTCTGGATGCGGTACTTGTTCGGCAGCGCCACGAGGTGGGCGCCGTCCCTCGGGCGGGAGAAGATCTCGACACCGGGGGCGGTGCGCAGGCGTGCGGCGCCTTCGGCGTCGGTGAGGCGCGCGAGCTGGTACGGCAGGTGGTCGATCGTCGCGGGGACGTCGAACTCGGCTTGGAGGCGCGCCACGGTGACCTCGAACTGGAGGGGGCCGACGGCGGCGAGCACGGGCGTGGCCTCGCCGCGGCGCTCGGAGTAGAGGACCTGCACGACCCCTTCGGCGTCGAGTTGGGCGATGCCACGGCGGAACCGCTTGGCCTTGGAGGTGTCGTGCATCTGGAGGGCCCCGAAGTGCTCGGGCGCGAACGCGGGGAGCGGCGGGTACTCGATGGCCTTGCCGGCGTAGATCGTGTCGCCGACGGACAGGCCGGTGGCGTTGACCAGGCCCACGATGTCGCCGGGCCAGGCCTCTTCGACGGTGTCGCGGGCGGAGCCGAACAGGGTCTGGGCGTACTTGGTGGACATGGTGCGCTTGCCCTGGGCCTGCGTGACCTGCATGCCGCGTTCGAAGTGGCCGGAGCAGACGCGGATGAACGCGAGCTGGTCGCGGTGGGAGGCGTTCATGTTCGCCTGGGACTTGAAGACGAACCCGGAGAAACCCGCTTCGAGTTCGCGCGGTTCGCCGGCGGTGTCGTCGCGGGCGAACGGGGACGGGGCGATGTCGACGAGGAGGTCGAGGAGCTGGCCGACGCCGAAGTGGACGAGCGCGGCGCCGAACAGGGTCGGCGTGGTGTGCCCGGCCTCGAAGGTCTTCGGGTCGAAGTCGGCCTCGACCTCGGAGAGGAGCTCGGATTCCTCTTGGGCGCGTTCGTAATCGGGGCCGAATTCTGCTTTCGCGGCGTCTTCGTCGAGGAACTCGGCGACGGCGAGCTGCTGCCCGCCGGGGGAGCGCTCGTAGCGGACCATGCCCGGGACCTGCGGACCGGCCGCGCGGCGTCCGTCCGCTTCCGCTCCGAACCCGACGCGTTCGATGACGCCGCGGAACTCGCCGCCGACGCCCACGGGCCAGGTGACCGGCGTCGGCTTGATGCCGATGCGGGTCTCGATCTCCTCGATGAGTTCGAGGGCGTCCTTGGCGGGGCGGTCCCACTTGTTGATGAAGGTGATGACGGGGATGCGCCGGGCCCGGCACACCTCGAAGAGCTTGAGGGTCTGCGGTTCGAGGCCTTTGGCGGCGTCGAGGAGCATGACGGCGGCGTCGACGGCGGTGAGGACGCGGTAGGTGTCCTCGGAGAAGTCGGCGTGGCCGGGGGTGTCGAGGAGGTTGACGACGCAGCCGCGGTACTCGAACTGGAGGGCCGCGGAGGTGATGGAGATGCCGCGGTCCTGCTCCATGGACATCCAGTCGGAGACCACGCCCTTGCGGTCGCCCTTGCCGTGGACGGCGCCGGCCGATGAGATGGCGCGGCCGTACAGGGCCAGGGCCTCGGTGATCGTCGACTTGCCGGCGTCGGGGTGGGAGATCACCGCGAAGGTGCGGCGGCGCGCGGCCTCGGCCGCGATATGGCTGGACATGGGTTCCTCAAGGTTTCAGAATGCGATTCGGGCCCGACCTTCAACAATAACCGTGAACAGCGACACGGCCCGGTTGCTATCCCGCCAGTTCGGCCTTGACGATCCCGGCCACGAGCTTGCCGTCGGCGCGGCCGGCGGTCTTCGGGCCGATCGCCTTCATGACCTTGCCCATGTCCCTCGGACCGGCGAATCCGCCCTCGGCGATCGCTTCGCGCACCAGTTGCGTGACTTCGGCCTCAGTGAGCTCGGTCGGCAGGTACCGCTTGATGACGGCCTCCTCGGCGAGCTCGGTCTCGGCCGACTCCTCGCGCCCGCCCGCGCGGAACCCCTCGGCCGCCTCGCGCCGCTGCTTGGCCTGCTTGACCAGGACCTTCACGACGTCGGCGTCGTCGAGTTCCTGAGGGGTCTTCCCGGCGATCTCCTCGTTCCTGACCGCGGCGAGCACCATCCGCAGGGTGCCGAGCGTCACCTTGTCCTGCGACTTGAGGGCAGATCGCATATCGGTTTCCAACTGGGTCTTTAGCTCGCTCATATCTCGACAATCTACCGTTGGGGTATGAAGATCAGCCGTGGACTAGCCGCAGCAGCCGGGATCGGGGTCGGCGCCGGGGCGCTGGCGCTCGCCTACGCCTCTCTCTACGAGCGCGTCCAGTACACGCTCCGCCACTTCGCGGTGCCCGCGCTCCCCGAAGGCGCCGAGCCGATCCGGGTCCTGCACATCTCCGATCTGCACATGACGCCCGGCCAGGTGCGCAAGGCCCACTGGGTCGCGTCCCTGTCCGCGCTCGACCCGGACCTGGTGCTCCTCACCGGGGACAACCTGGCCCACCCGGACGCGGTGGACCTGGTCACCAAGACGCTCCGGCCGCTGTTCCGCGCGCCGGGCGCGTTCGTGTTCGGCTCGAACGACTACTACGCGCCGGTGTTCAAGAACCCGCTGCAGTACTTCAACCCGAACCACGAGCACAAGTACGGCGAGCCGCTGCCCACCGAGGAGCTGCGCAAGGTCCTCGTCGACGGCGGCTGGCTCGACCTGAACAACGCCGCGGCCGACAAGGTCGTGTCCGGGCTCAACGTGCACTTCGCCGGCGTGGACGACCCGCACTTCGACCTCGACGACTACGAGCTCGTCTCCGGGTCGGTGCCCAAGAGCGCCGACCTGTCGATCGGGCTCACGCACTCGCCGGAGCCGCGCGTGCTCGACGACTTCGCGCGCGACGGCTACGACTTCGTGGCCGCCGGGCACACCCACGGCGGCCAGGTCTGCGTCCCCGGGTACGGGGCGCTGGTCACCAACTGCGGGATCGACCGCGAGCGCGTCAAGGGCCTCCACCCTTGGCAGGACACGTGGCTGCACGTCTCGGCCGGCCTGGGCACGAGCCCGTACGCGCCGGTCCGGTTCGCGTGCGCCCCGGAGGCCAGCCTCCTGACGTTCGTGCCGAAGGCGTTCTAGCGCAGGCGCGCTTCGGGCCCGGAGTGTGACCGGGCCCGAAGCCGCCCCGACCCCGTTCGACGGGTGCCCGGACCCTCGGGTAGCATTTCCAATCGACGCGAACGCCCAGCGTGCGCGTAAAAACAGAACATCGGGTTGTGGCGCAGCTTGGTAGCGCACCTCGTTCGGGACGAGGGGGTCGCAGGTTCAAATCCTGTCAACCCGACCAGAACTCCCAGGTCAGGGACTTGCTCCCTGGCCTGGGAGCTTTCTTTTTTGATTCTCGCTTGTCATCTCGCTGGTCTAGGCGTTCCAGGATGCCTTGGGACGCTGAGGGGCGACAGACTTATCGCATCTGAGATCTGCATCACTCAAAAGTGTGCTCTCGTGATCATAGTAAGGCCTTTTCCAAGTGGCCCTTGAACGCTCGGGCACGGGCTGCCGCCCTGACTCAGCGGTTAGCCGGACGCTGCCGACGAAGGGCGACGACTGCTTCAAGGACCGCCCTCGTAGGCCCTTCGGAATCTGGTCGGTGCGCCAACGACGGTTGCCGGGCGTGATCTTGCGCCAGCGGGGTGCCGGTTCGTTCTCCCGCCAGACGGCCTCATGGCCGGTGCCGTCGACGCAGTGCGCCCAGTAGGCGAAGGCGGTGAAGGCGTCGGGATGTTCCTTGAGGCGCCGTTCACCAGTGAGCAGGTTGGCCAGGTCGAGCGAGACCTCGTTGCTGCTCGCGTCGACTGCCCAGGTTTCGATGCGCACAGCGATTCCGAACAGGTTGTCGGGGTCCTCGATCCCGAGGTCCGCAAAGAGACTCCTCTCGGGGCGAACTTGCCGATGAGCTCGACGAGGCGCCGACAGGGCGACCATTGCGCTCGGCTTCCAGCAGCAGTTTCGTGAGCGAGCCCAGCTCACTGGTCACCTCGTCGCCGTGCCTCCAGACGCCGAACAGCGTCGGGTCCGCGCCGGGTTGGACGGTGGTGAGCGACTCGCGCGCCAAGGCTCCGATGCGCTCGTGGACAGTATCGGTCATAGGGCTGGACCGCTCCTTATCCCAGAATCTCGTTGAGTTTCGCGAGCAGGGCTTCACTGGCCTCGGCGCGTCGGCGTGCGAAGCTCGGGTCCATCGGATCGGTCGGCATGTCTCCGGACTTCCAGTCGTGGATGTCGAGCGCGACCATCTGGCGCAAGAGGTCCGCCTCGTACTCGGTCACTGCGAGGTTTAGCAGCTGCTCCTGTTCGGCGCGGGCCTTCGGCGGAGCAACCCGGTCCCGGACGATGAGGCCCTCCGCGACAGAGACCCTGTATTCGACATCGTCCTTCTGGATGTAGATGGCGCTTCCGAAGGTTCTGGCAGTCCCGTCTGGCGCGGTGCCGAAGTCAGCCAGGATCTCGCGGAGCTCGTCCTCGATGGTGTCAGTTCTCGTGCGCCTCGTCCAAGGGGTTGCCCTGGATACAGATGCCGCGATGTCGGAGAACACCGTCCTCGTCAAGATTGGGGGTCATCGCGAGCCCGATCACGCCACTTTCACCGACCTTGACGAAGTATCCGTCCCCGATCCTGCCGTCGTCCTCCCAGGCGACCTTTTGGTACCTGCGACAGCGATCCTGGCCTCGACCTCGGCCTCGGTCACAGCCGGTTTGACGTCGATCGCCTCGAATACGTAGATGTCTTCGCTCACGGTCCGTCCTAGAGGTGGGGATCAGATGCTTCGAAGTCTATGCGGTCCGGGGCCAGCCGAAATCCCGGCGTGATCCTCCGGGAGGTACGCGGTGATCCAGATACGGGATGCCCAGCAGGACATGACCGCTGGGCATCTCGTCTTCCCACTTGTCCCCAACCGCCGCGGACGTTTGGTTGAGAATTGCCTCCCCGCGCGGGTCCCGACTTGGTCGACTCCTGTCGACGAGATCGCGCGTCGCGAATTACATTCGCTGGCTCGGGCATTCATTGGTCGCGCACGCGTGCATAAGTTGAGCGGTCCCCTCCCGAAGTCGCAGTAGCACAGTGATCTCACAGCCGATTGTCATTCCATGCTTCTCGGCGTAGTCCTTGATCGTAGACATTTGTGCCACGCTCGGTGTTCCTGGTGAACTTCAGCGGGCGGTTGCCAATTTCGCCGCACGTGAAGGATCGGGTCCGGGGAGATTGACGGAGGCCGAGCGTCCAAGTGATCCATCGGTCGATCGCGACGCTGCAGCCTCGCAGCAGGTCTCCATTGACCCTGAGCCGAAATCCCAGGATGGTCCCCGTATCGTCGATCACCGCTGAATTCGGATCCTCTTCCTCGTTGGGGCTCGGTTTCCTCGTTCGGTACGGCTCCACGGGCGACGAGGTCGATGACGTCTCGCTGACCGGCAATATGCCCGATGCGGTAGTCGAT
>CAVUGC010000014.1:0-363372 GCA_963740955.1 uncultured Actinomycetota bacterium | reverse complement strand
AGAGTCGAGAACCAGCAATAACAGGCACCGAACACGAAACGAGGGGGAGCGGGGATGCCCGAAATCGTACCGATGGACGTCCGACTCATCGCCTGGACGCACTTCGAGTCCCCGGCCGACGTCCCCTGGGAGACTGATGCCGACGGCGGCCAAGCCCTCGCCGAATTCGCCGGCCGCGCCTGCTACCAGTCCTGGACCAAGCCCAACCCCAAGACCGCCACCAACGCCGGATACCTCGAGCACATCCTCCAGGTCGGCCACCTCTCGGTCCTCGAACACGGCACCGTCAGCTTCTACCTCAGCGGCATCTCCCGCTCCCTCACCCACGAGCTGATCCGCCACCGCCACTTCTCGTACTCCCAGCTCTCCCAGCGCTACGTCCCCGAGCGCGACGCCGCCATGGTCGAACCCGACGCCATCGCCGCCGACCCCGAACTCCACCAGCGCTTCCTCGCCGCAGCCGAAGCCGCCCAGAGCGCCTACAACGACCTCCTCGAAGGCCTCGAGAAGCAGTTCGCCGACGTCGCCAACCCCACGCTGCGCCGAAAGCAGGCGCGCCAAGCGGCGCGATCGGTACTGCCCAACGCCACCGAGACCCGCATCGTCGTGACCGGCAACTACCGCGCCTGGCGCCACTTCATCGCCATGCGCGCCTCCGAGCACGCCGACGTCGAGATCCGGGCGCTGGCCATCGAATGCCTCAAGCAGCTCAAAGAGAAGGCCGCCAACGTCTTCGCCGACTTCCAGATCACGAAGCTCGACGACGGCACCGAGGTCGCCTCCAGCCCCTACGTCACCGAGGGCTAGAGCCAGGCAGCCGCAGGCAACTCCCCGCTACCGCCCCATCAGCGGCGGTGCGGCGGACAGACTTGAGACAGTTACAACGCAGCGAGCGGCCGGGCGCAGGCGCCCCGGCCGCCGGAACCAGCATTGGTGAAAGCAACATGCGCAACGCAACGCGCCCCTTCGGGCGAACACTCGCGGCCATGATCACGCCGTTCACGCCCTCGGGCGAACTCGACGTCCCCGGCACCGCCGCCCTCGCCCGACACCTGGTCGACGAGCAGGGATGCGAAGGCCTCGTCGTCAACGGCACCACCGGCGAATCCCCCACCACCACCGACGCCGAGAAGACCCAGGTCATCGAGACCGTCCTCGAAGCCGTCGGCGACCGCGCCCACGTCATCGCCGGCGCCTCGACCTACGACACCCGCCACTCCGATCCGCCTCGCCCAGCAGGCCGAGCAGTCCGGCGCGCACGGGCTCCTCCTCGTCACCCCTTACTACAACAAGCCCACCCAGGACGGCGTCGTCGCGCACTTCACGGCCATCGCCGACGCCGCCGACCTGCCGGTCATGCTCTACGACATCCCGCCGCGCTCCGTCATCGGCATCGGCGAGGACACCTTCGCCCGCCTCGCCGAGCACCCGCGCATCATCGCCGTCAAGGACGCCACCGGCGACCTCGCCAAGGCCCACCGCGTCCGCGTGACACCGGCCTCGCCTTCTACTGCGGCGTCGACGAGCTCAACCTCGCCGCCTACGCCACCGGCCAGGTCGGCGTCGTCTCCGTCGTCGCCCACCTCCTCGGCAAGCACATCAACGCCATGTTCGACGCCTACGACGAAGGCGACAACGCCGAGGCCTCCGCCCTCAACGACCGGCTCCTGCCCGCCGTCAACACCCTCATGGGACGCGGCCCCGGCATCGTCGCCGTCAAAGCCGGGCTCGACGGCCAAGGCGTGCCCGCCGGCGAACCCGCGCCTGCCGCTCCTGCCCGCAGACCAAGCGCTCACCGCGGACATCGCCACCGCCCTCGCCGACCTGAAGGAGGCCTGATGGGCCTGACCCGTCCCAATAACCTCGGCGCGCCCGGCGCCCTCCCCGACGGGGCGCTGCGCGTCATCCCGCTCGGCGGACTCGGCGCCATCGGCCGCAACATGACGCTCTTCGAATACGAAGGGCGCCTGCTCATCGTCGACTGCGGCGTGCTCTTCCCCGACGTCGACCAGCCCGGCGTCGACCTCATCCTGCCGGACTTCACGCCCATCCTCGACCGCCTCGACGACATCGAGGCCATCGTCGTCACCCACGGCCACGAGGACCACATCGGCGCGATCCCCTACCTGCTCGAGCACAAGAACGACATCCCCGTCGTCGGCTCCCGCTTCTCGGTCGCCCTCGTCGAGGCCAAGCTCCGCGAACGCCGCATCAAGCCCGCCGGGATCGTCGTCGCCGAGAACGAGACCCTCCAGCTCGGGCCGTTCGGCTGCGAATTCCTCGCCGTCAACCACTCGATCCCCGACGCGCTCGCCGTCGCGATCCGCACCGAGGCCGGCCTGGTGCTCCACACCGGCGACTTCAAGATGGACCAGCTGCCGCTCGACGGGCGCATCACCGACCTCGCCGGGTTCGCCCGGCTCGGCGACCAGGGCGTCGACCTGCTCCTCTCGGACTCCACGAACGCCGAGATCCCCGGCTTCGTGACCTCCGAGCGCCAGATCGGGCCGGTCCTCGACAAGCTCTTCGAAGACGTCAAGGGCCGCATCATCGTCGCCTCGTTCGCCAGCCACGTGCACCGCGTGCAGCAGGTCCTGGACGCCGCCTACGCGCACGGCCGCAAGGTCGCCTTCGTCGGCCGCTCCATGGTCCGCAACATGGCGATCGCCCGCGACCTCGGCCTCATGCACGTCCCCGACGGCCTGCTCGTGAGCATGGACGAGGCGGTGCGCCTGCCCGCCGACGAGATCGTCTACATGTCCACCGGTTCGCAGGGCGAGCCCATGAGCGCCCTGGGCCGCATGGCCTCCGGCGACCACCGGCACATCGCCGTCGAACCCGAGGACACGATCATCCTCGCCTCGTCGCTGGTGCCCGGCAACGAGACCGCCGTGTACGGGGTCATCAACCGCCTCGCGCGCACCGGCGCCACCGTCATCCACAAGGACGTCGCGAAGGTCCACGTCTCCGGCCACGCCCCCGCGGGCGAGCTGCTGTACGTGCTCAACGTGGTCAAGCCCTCCAACATGATCCCGGTCCACGGCGAGGCGCGGCACCTCCAGGCGCACGCGCGGCTCGCGATCGAGTCGGGCGTCCCGGCCGACCAGGTCATCGTCATCGAGAACGGCGACGTGGTCGACCTGATCGACGGCGTGGCCCGCACCGTCGGGCCACGTCCCGAACAATCTGATCTATGTGGACGGCCTCTCCGTGGGCGACGTCGGCGAGCCGGTCCTCAACGAGCGCCGCGTCCTCGGCGACGGCGGCTTCATCGCCGCCACGGTCGTGATCGACTCCGAGAACGGCAAGGTCGTCGGCGGCCCCACCGTCTCGGCGCGCGGCTTCTCGGAGGACCCCAAGGCCTTCGACGGCGTGCTCCCGCTCATCAACGACGCGATCGAACGCGCCGCGGAGGACGGCATCACCGACCCGCACCAGCTGCAGCAGATCCTGCGGCGCACGGTCGGCAAGTGGGTCAACGACACCTACCGCCGCCGCCCGATGATCGTGCCGCACGTCCTTGAAGTATGAGAGGGCGCGTGAGGTTCAGCCTCGAAGTCTGAGAGGACGCGTGAGGTTCAGCCTCGAAGTCTGAGCGACACAGTGACATGCGGCGGGGCCGCGCCCGATCCGGGCGCGGCCCCGCCGCGTTCTCGTCCTAGCCGGGACTGACGAAGACCGTCGGGTTCGTCCCCGGCGGCGGCTCCATGGGCGGGACCGCCAGGAACGTCTGGCGGCGGTGCGCGTTCGTCTGCATGAGGAACGCGCTCACCGCCAGCAGCAGCGCCGCGACCGCGGCCACGTACACCCCGCTGTCCGCGGTGATGTCGATCTGCGACACGAGCGCGGACTCGTCGCCGAACTCGTCGTCGTACCCCTCATAGGACTCCGTGGCCTGCCGCAGCACCGTGATCGGGTGATACGTGAAGGCCGCCAAGAGCGCGGCGGTGCCGACCGCGCTGAGGCGCGACGGCCAGCGCAGCGCCGGATTGCGGTGCGCGCTCAGGCCGACCGCGGCGAGCAGCGCCACCGCCAAGACCACGGTGGCCGTGTCGATGCCGTACCCGGACGTGCCGTAAACGCCTGAAAGCGAGTAGAAGCTGAACTCGCCGTCCGGGTCGTCGACCTTGACCCGCGGGAGCAGCACCGAGACGCACAGCAGCACCAGGCCGACCGCGGCCACGGCCAGGCCCACGGGCGAGGGGCGGTCGGTGAGCGGCGGAGGCAGCAGCATCGGCGGCGGACCGGCGAACTGCGGCGGTCCCATCTGGAGCGGCGGTCCGGGAGCCGGCGGCGCCATCTGCGGCGCCGCCATGTACGGCTGCTCTGGCGGAACCGAAGGGACGGAGGGCTCCTGAGGAGTTTCGGCGTTCACCGCTGCCATGATACCGACCCGCTACCGCAGGTAGGGGCCCGAACGCGCGCCGGGGCAGGCTGTTGACCTTGGGGGACAACGCAACAGGGCCGCGCCCGGGCAGGCGCGGCCCTGTTGCTCATCGTCTACTGCGGCGTGTGGCCCGGCCAGCCGTTCCCGGGCGGCTGCACCGGCTGCTGGACGGTCGGCTGCGGGACCTGCTGGGGTTGCTGCTGGTACGGCTGCTGCGGGTACTGGGCCGGGGCGGGCTGCTTCGGGGGCGCCCAGCGCATCAGGAAGATGCTGGCCGCCAGGAGCCCGGCGGCCAGGATGAAGAGCCAGATGCCGCCCCCGGCGCTGGCCTCGATGTCGGCGTCTTCCCAGGCTTCGCCGCGGAAGACGCCGTTGAGTTCGATGACCGGGTGCAGCGCGGCGGCGGCGGTGATCGCGGCCAGGCCGATGCCGCCGAGTTTGGCGGCCCACTGGAGTCCGGGTTTGACGCCGGCGGCGGCCCAGCCGACGAGGACCACCAGGATGAGCGCGGGGGCGAGGCCGGGGAGGGCGATGCCGGCGGTCTCGAGGCCGAAACCGCCGAGGTCGTCGGCGTCGCTGCCGCCGAGCGAGATCTGGGGGATCAGCGAGCCGACCGCGAGGAGGAGCAGGCCGACCCCGGCGAGACCGAGCCCGATGGGGGTGGGTCGGTCGGGGCCGCTCGGAAGGAGCTGGTTGTAGGCCGGCTGCGGGGGCGGGACCTGCTGGGGGTGGGAGGTGTACTGCGGCTGGTGCGCGGCGTTGTCGCTCAAGGGGAGGATCACACCTAACTGTGGGTCGTCGCGTGGGACAAGGGCATCCGCGTCGCATCCTAAAGGGTCCCCGCCAGTCGCGAGGGTCGCTCATGCCTGGGTGTCGCGCGGGGAAGACGCAGGTCAGGAGGGAATGTCGTACCCCCGCGCTATTTTTGTGCCAGGGGTCCCTTAAGGGGGATTTATCGTATTAAAGGGGGATTCGCTACTTTTGCGGGCGGATCGGGAGCGGGTTCGGAGGCTCCACGCGCAGTTCGTTGACCACCATGTCCGCGGGCATGTCGAGCACGTCCATGATCGTCTTCGCGATCGACTCCGGGCTGGTCGCGCGCGCCACGTCGTACGCCGACCCGTACTGGTCGCGCAGGCCGCGCTGCATGTCGGTGTCGAAATGCGACGGATAGAAGCTCGTCACCCGCACGCCGTTCGCCTGCTCCTCGGCCCGCAGCGCATCCGCGATCGCCTTGAGCGCGTGCTTGCTCGCCGAATACGAGCTGAGCCGCGGCGCCGAACTCAGGCCCGCGCCCGAATTGACGAACAGCACGTGGCCCTTCGCAGCGCGCAGCGCCGGCAGCAGCACCCGCGTCAGCTCGGCCGCGGCGACCACGTTCACCGTGAGCGTCCGCTGCCACCATTCGAGGGTCTCCTCGGCGACCGATCCGACATGGAGCACCCCGGCATTGTGGACCACCGCGTCGAGCCGGTCGATGCCCGCAGCCGCCACCGCGCCCGCGATCGCCGCCGGATCGGCCAGGTCGAGCACCAGTTTCCGGTCGTGCGGCACGCCGTCCAGTGCGGACTCGCTTCTCGCATGCGCGATCACCGTGTCGCCGCGTGCGCTGAGCCGCTCGGCCAGGGTTCGCCCGAGCCCGCGGCCTGCGCCGGTCACCAGAATCGTTTTTGACATGCGGTCACATTAACCGCTTTCGCAGTTGCCTTCGGCCCGAGTCCGCTCGGCATGAGGGCGGTAACGTATGGGGCATGATGGCCAGGACGAGCAGCGGATCGGGCGGCACCGCCCGCAAAGGCGGCGCGGCTCGCAAGAGCAGCGCCCCCGCGGCGCGCCGCAAGCCCGCCGCGTCCGCCGCGAAACCCGCCGCCCGCAAGACCGCCAAAAAAGCCGCGAAGAAGAGCGCCAAGAAGACCGCGGCCGCCAAACGCAAGCGCATGGACGCCGTCCCCACACCGTTCGAGGCCCTCGTCATGGGCCTGCGCGGCCTGTGGGTCGGCACCGCCCGCTCCACCGGATGGATGGCCCGCTCGGTCGGCAAAGAAGCCGCCACCGCCCGCGGCATCGACCCCGCGCACCGCCGCGACGGCCTCGGGCTCTTCCTCGTCGCCATCGCGATCGTCCTCGCCTGCGCGGTCTGGTTCGACGTGGCCGGCCCCGTCGGCGAACGGTTCGCGTTCATCCTCGACTGGCTCCTCGGCCTCGCCACCCGCGCGCTCCCGATCCTCCTGGTCCTGTGGGGCCTGCGCGTGATGCGCCAAGTGCCGCCCGAAGAGGCCCACGGCCGGGCGCTGGTCGGCTGGGGCGCGATCTGGCTCTCGAGTCTCGGCCTGCTGCATCTGATCTCGGGCCTGCCGTCCGATATGGGCGAGCGCATGGTCGCGGGCGGCCAGATCGGCTGGCTCGTGGGCGGCGGCCTCGCGCTCGGCGTCTCCGCCTACGTGGCCTTCCCGCTGCTCGTACTCCTGCTGCTCTTCGGCATCCTGGTCGCCACCGCCACGCCGCTCAACCAGGTGCCGTACAAGCTCGGCCGCCTCTGGGACCTCGCCACCGGCAAGGTCGACACCTATGAGGACGACGAAGGCGAAGGCGAGGACGCGAAGCCGCGCATGACCCGCGCCGAGAGCCGCGAAGCCAAGCGACTCAAGGAAGAAGAGGCCCGCCGGGCCCACCGTCCCACCACGGTCCTGCCCCGCCTCGCCCCCGAAGAGGTCCCCGAACTCAACTCCGAACACGTCTCGGCCCGCGACTCCACGCCGCTCGCCGAGCCCGAACCCGTACGCGAGCCCCCGAAGCACTCGCCGCCGCCCAAGCGCATCGAACAGCCGACCCTCTCCGACGGCGGCGCGGCCATGGACGGCGACTACCGGCTCCCGCCGATGGACCTCCTCCCCGTCGGCCCCGCCAGCAAGAAGCGCTCCAAAGCCAACGACTCGGTCATCGCAGCCCTCCAGGAGGTGTTCGCGCAGTTCCAAGTGGACGCCGCGGTCACCGGCTTCACGCGCGGTCCCACGGTCACCCGCTACGAGGTCGAACTCGGCCCGGCGGTCAAGGTCGAGCGGATCATCCAGCTCTCCAAGAACATCGCCTACGCGGTGAAGAGCTCCGACATCCGCATCATCAACCCGATCCCGGGAAAGAGCGCGGTCGGCGTCGAGATCCCCAACACCGACCGCGACGACGTGGCCCTCGGCGACGTCCTCCGCTCACCGCTGGCCCAATCCGACGCCCACCCGATGATCGTGGGCCTGGGCAAGGACGTCGAAGGCGGCTACGTCCTCACCAACCTGACCAAGACCCCGCACCTGCTGGTGGCCGGAGCCACGGGTTCAGGTAAGGCACTTGCCTTGGATTGCCCGATTCCGACGCCTGAGGGGTGGTCGGCAATGGGTGATCTGCAAGTCGGCGACCGTGTATTCGACGAGTACGGAGTGCCCTGCACGGTCATCGCGGCGACCGAGGTGATGGAGGACCGGCCCTGCTACGAGGTCGAGTTCTCCGACGGAACGGTCATCGTCGCGGATGCCGAGCACCAATGGGTGACCACGACGCGCTCTGACCGTTCCAAAGCGCGGCGCCGTAAAGACGACTCGTACTGGTCCGAGGACGAGATCCTCTGGATCAAGACGCGCGCCCATTCGGTTCTCAGGCTGCCCGACATCCCGATGTCGACCACTCAGGTCATCGACGACATCGGAGTGCGGTACAAGGACGTCCTCTTCCAGGTCGCCAAGGAACTTCCGGTGGTAGAAGGCGCCGCGAGCACGTTCTACAAGCGAGGCGGGAAGACCGTCCGGATGAGTGTGCCCGTGCGATCCGGCCACTCCATGTACCAGGCGCTAGTCGATCGTGTCACGATGCCAGGGCGCTCCGCAAGGCGCGAGGAGCGGCAGAAAATCACGACCACGGCCGAGATCGCAGCCACACTGCGGGTGGACGGCAGAGGTCAATCCTGGGCGAACCACGCGGTGGCCGTCGCCGGAGCGCTTGGGCTGCCTGATGCCGACCTGCCGATCAAGGCTTACACGCTCGGCTGCTGGCTGGGTGACGGTACGACCGGCTCTGCTCATTTCACTTCGGCGGACGAGGAGATCCTCGACGGTATCCGAGCAGACGGCTACGTCGTCACCAAGCATCCGAGCGCAGAACTCCACTACACCATCTCGAACCACCCCAAGCGGGACCGGCGGATCCAGGCGGCGATTGCGCTGGCCGAACAAGGCATTGGTTTGGCCCGGGCGGCCCGGCATGCCGGTGTAGGCATATCCGCGGTGTGCACTGCCGCGAAGGGCCGATTCGCTGTCGGCCGGAACGGTGGAGCCGAGCCCGATTCGCCGCCTCTCGGACCGTACAAGACCATGAGCGGACTGTTCAAAGAGCTTGGGTCGAAGCACATCCCGGAGCGATACCTCCGTGCCTCCGAATCGCAACGACGCGATCTCCTGGCGGGCCTGCTCGATAGCGACGGGACGGTTTCGAAGAAGGGCAACATCGTCTTCGCCGTGACCAGCAGGCGCCTGGCATACGACTTCCTCGAACTGGTGCAGAGTCTCGGGTACCAGGCGACGGTCACCACCAAGCCTGTCAAGGGGCGAATGCCGGAGACTTCGGTGTGCTATTCGGTCTCGTTCACGACTGCGGACCGGGTCTTTCGCCTGAGCCGGAAGGCCGATCGGCAAGTCGCCTCCACCCGGAGGACCACTCGAGAGCGGTACATCGTCGATGCCCGGCCGGTGCCCTCGGTTCCGGTGCGGTGCATCGAGGTCGACAGTCCGAGCCATCAGTATCTGGCGAGTCGCTCGATGATCCCCACGCACAATTCAAGTCTCATCAATACTTTGCTCGTGTCGATGCTCGTCCGGGCCACGCCGGAGCAGGTGCGGTTGCTGCTCATCGACCCGAAGCGGGTGGAGCTCACCAACTACGAGGGCGTGCCGCACCTCGTGCACCCCATCGTGACCAACCCGAAGAAGGCGTCGGACGCCTTGCAGTGGGTGGTCAAGGAGATGGACATGCGCTACGAGGACCTGGCGAAGGCCGGAGTGCGCCATGTGGACGACTTCAACCGCAAGGTCCGCTCGGGCGAACTCAAGACCGACCCCGCCAGCGGCCGCGAGCTGCGGCCGCACCCGTACCTCTTGGTGATCGTCGACGAGCTCGCCGACCTCATGATGGTGGCGGCCAGGGACGTCGAGGAGTCCGTCGTCCGCATCACCCAGCTGGCCCGCGCCGCCGGCATCCACCTCGTGCTCGCCACGCAGCGCCCGTCCGTGGACGTCGTCACCGGCCTCATCAAGGCGAACGTGCCCTCCCGCCTGGCGTTCTCGACGTCGTCGCTGGCGGACTCGCGGGTCATCCTCGACCAGCCGGGGGCCGAGAAGCTCGTGGGCCGCGGCGACGGGCTCTTCCTGCCGATGGGCGCGTCCAAGCCCGAACGGATCCAGGGCGCCTGGGTCAGCGACGACGAGATCGAAGCGGTCGTCGCCCACGTGAAGTCGCAGATGGACCCGCAGTTCATCGAAGAGGTGACCGCGACGCCGGGCGCCAAGCGCGACATCGACCCGGACATCGGCGACGACCTCGAACTGCTCATCCAGGCGATCGAGCAGGTCGTGACCACCCAGTTCGGTTCGACCTCGATGCTCCAGCGCAAGCTCCGCGTCGGCTTCGCCAAGGCCGGGCGGCTCATGGACCTCATGGAGACCCGCGGCGTCGTGGGCCCCTCCGAGGGGACGAAGGCCCGCGACGTGCTCGTCAAACCCGAAGAGCTCGACGGGGTCATCGCCTCCCTGCAAGGCTGACGCCGAAGCGAACAGGGCCGGTCCGCGGACAGCGGACCGGCCCTGGTGCTCTACGGCTACTCGAAGCTGACGGGGATCTCGTGGTTCTGGTCGCCGGTGATCGGTATCGAGATGCCCTCCTCGGGCCACTCGACCGGGCCCTTCGGATGGAAGTTCAAGGTGAACGCGAGCGCGTCGGCGGGCACGTCGTAAGTGAGGGTGAACGTGCGCCACACGCCGTCGCCGAGATCCTCGTCCACATGGTCGGCCGTGAGCGGCGTCAGCGCCCCGTCGGGGCCCGTGACCTTCAGGGCGTCCTCGAGGTCGATGCCCCACTCCAGGCCGCTGCCCGAAAGGAGCCACCCGAACTCGAGGCCCAGGACGGCCCGGTCGGGCTCGGCCACCCAGCCTTCGCCGGGCCGGAAGACCTCGCGGGTGGCGATGAACTTCGTCGAGTACTTCCAGTCGTCGAACCAGTACTCGTAGCTGCCTTCGGTGGTGTAGCCGTCGACCGAGCCCGAGACCGGCTCGGTGTCGACCTCGAGCTTGCCGGTGTAGAGCGCCTGGACGAGGCCCTCGCGCGTGCGTTCGCGAAGGTCCATCGCCTGGGTCCGCTCGACGTCGGCCACTTCGAGCGTGATCGGCGAGTCCTTCTTCGCGACCGCGAAGTAGACCGCGCCGGGGGCGGGCACCTCGCCGTCGAAGTTCCAGGCCCGGTCGCCGATCGCGAGCGTCGCGGAGAGCTCCTCGGGCGACTCGGGCGTGTAAGGGGCGGTGACGCCGGGTTCGGGCGCGAACTGGACGAGCGTGAACTCGTAGCCGGGTTCGGGCGGGTACAGGTCCGTGCCCTCGCCGAAGAGGTAGTCGAGCTGGAACCCCTCGGGGATCTCGTCGAAGGAGGCCACGCACTCGACGCGGAGCGCGAAGTGCGCGCCCACGAGCAGGCCCTCGTCGCCGGTGAAGCGCGACTCGCCTTCTGTGGGGCACACCGAGACGGGGATGTCCTCGCTCGTGACCGAGTATCCGGCGCGGGTGTTGATCGTGCCGGTGGGCACCGCGCCGCACGCGGAGACGGTCAGGGCAGCGGCGGCGGCGAGCACCGCGAAAGCGGCCCGGCGGTGCGCAACGCTGCGGAGGGCATGGGGGCGGGCTGGGGCGATGTCTTTGGGGGACATAGGACAAGCCTAGGGTATGGCCGCCAAGGCATGTGATCCACTGTTGCCCCTGCGCAGACGGGCCGTGAATGGCGCGGATTGTCCGCTTCGCATTCGGTGCAATCGCCCTACCGCGCGCTTTTGCGGCGACCGGTCGGTAAGGTCCGTCACCCTACCGCTCCATGTCACTGTGGCCCCGCCCGCCGCCGGGGGCATTCCCGGCGCGCCGGTAGGTACGCTTTCCTGGTGTCTGCAGCTCATTCGACCCGTTCCGAGGAATCGGCAGCAAGCGACGCCGGCAAGAGCGTCGCGCTCCTGACGCTCGGCTGCGCCCGCAACGAGACCGACTCCGAGGAGCTGGCCGCCCGCTTGGCCGCCGGCGGTTGGCGCATCAGCGACGACGGCGAGAACGCCGACGTCGTCATGGTCAACACCTGCGGTTTCATCGAGCAGGCCAAGACCGAGTCCATCGACGTGCTCCTCGACGCGTCCTCCACCGGCGCGAAGGTCGTCGCCACCGGCTGCATGGCCGAGCGCTACGGCAAGGAGCTCGCCGAGAGCCTCCCCGAGGCCGACGCCGTGCTCGGCTTCGACCACTACCCGGACATGGCCGCCCGCCTCGACGACATCCTCGCCGGGCGCTCGGTCGAGTCCCACCAGCCCTCGGACCGCCGCAAGCTCCTGCCGCTGGCCCCGGCCGCGCGCCAGAGCGCCGCCGCCGTGGTCCCCGGCCACTCGCGCAGCGCGCAGGCCGACGGCGCCGCGATCGCCGCAGGCGCCCCGCAGCACCTGGCCGTGGTGCGCAAGCGCCTCACCGAAGGCCCCGTCGCGAACCTCAAGCTCGCCTCCGGCTGCGACCGGCGCTGCACCTTCTGCGCCATCCCGTCCTTCCGCGGCTCGTTCGTCTCCCGCACCCCCGAGGAGATCCTCGCCGAGGCCGCCTGGCTCGCCGCCGAAGGCGTCAAGGAGCTCAACCTCGTCTCCGAGAACACCACCTCGTACGGCAAGGACCTCGCCGACTCCCAGGCGCTCGAGCACCTCCTCGAGGGCATGGCCGCGATCGACGGCATCGAGTGGATCCGCCTGTCCTACCTGCAGCCCGCCGAGCTGCGCCCGAGCCTGATCGAGGCGATGCTAGCGCACCGAGAAGGTCGTGCCGTACTTCGACCTCTCGTTCCAGCACTCCTCCGCGAAGGTCCTGCGGCGGATGCGCCGTTTCGGCTCCACCGAGAACTTCCTGGCGCTGCTCGAGCAGATCCGCGACGTCGACCCGCTGGCCGGCGCCCGCACCAACGTCATCGTCGGCTTCCCCGGCGAGACCGAGGAGGACGTCGAGGAGCTCATGGGCTTCCTCGAAGAGGCCCGGCTCGACTCCACGGGCGTGTTCGCCTACTCCGACGAGGACGGCACCGAAGCGGTCGACCTCGACGGTCACGTGGACGAGGACGTCGTCTCCGAGCGCCACACCCGCGTCTCGATGCTCGTCGACGAGCTGGTGAGCCAGCGGGCCGCCGAGCGGCTCGGCGAGGTCATGAACGTCCTGGTCGAGTCCGTCGAGGACGACGGCGTGGACGGGCGCGGCGCCCACCAGGCGCCCGAGGTCGACGGCACGATCGCCCTGGTCGGCGAGGTCGAGGGCCTGGAGCCCGGCGACTTCGTGACCGCGAAGGTCGTCGACTCCAACGGCGTGGACCTCGTGGCCGAGATCGTGGAGGAGGCCTGGTGACCACCGAGGACCGACCGGTCTCGCCGTGGAACATCGCGAACGTGGTGACGGTGGCCCGGATCTTCCTGGTCCCGGTCTTCGCCGTGTTCGTCGTCCTGTCGGGCATGGAGCACTCGGGCTGGCGCATGGCCGCCTGCGTCCTGTTCGTCTTCATCTCCGCCACCGACTTCGTCGACGGCTGGCTCGCGCGCTCGCGGGGCCTGGTCACCGACTTCGGCAAGCTCGCCGACCCGATCGCGGACAAGGTCCTCATCGGCACCTCGCTGATCCTGCTGAGCTACTACGACCACCTCGCCTGGTGGGTGACCGTCGTCATCCTTGCGAGGGAATTGGGGATCACCGCGCTGCGCGTGGCCGTGCTCCGGCGCACCGTGATCGCCGCCGACCGCGGCGGCAAGCTCAAGACCGTCCTCCAGATCACCGCCGTGGCCTGGTACCTGTGGCCCTGGCCCTCCCCGCTGGACGCGGTGGGCCCTTGGCTCATGGGCGCCGCGCTCATCCTCACGGTGCTGACGGGAATGGATTACCTCTGGAAAGCATTCAAATCTAGGAAGAGTGAGCCGAACCGGACGAGCTAGGCTTGCAGGACCGACTTAGGCTCGTATGAGTTCGCACGAGCGATCGCGGCGCGGAGGAGAACCCTATGGTGTTGTTGCGGGAACTGCTGGGAGAGACCCTGCGGCGCCGCCGCCGCGCGCAGAAGCGGACGCTGCGAGACGTGTCGAAGCAGGCCAACGTGAGCCTCGGGTACCTCTCCGAAATCGAACGCGGCCACAAGGAACCGTCGAGCGAGCTGCTCGCCTCGGTGTGCGGCGCGCTCCAGGTGCGCCTGTCCGAGGTCCTCGCCGAGGTCTCCCGCGAGGTCGCCGTCCACGAGCGCGGTGAGGACGCCGGCAGCCAGGGCCGCCAGGTCGCGGTGCTGCCCCTGCCGCGCGACAAGGAGACCCAGGAAGAGGTCGCGCGCAGGCGTCGCGCGCTCTCGGCCGCGCCGGCCTCCATCGCCCAGGTCCGTTCTCGGCACCGCCGTGGTGAAGTGACCGATTCGGTGGTGCGCGCTGCGGCGTGACTGTACTTCTGACCGGATGCCCGATGATGTAGTTTTGGCGATTGAGGCGTCACCCTGTCCCACAAAGGTGGCGGGGATGTCCGACACTAGAGGCATGTCGGCGTTGCGATCACCGGAAGGACCCCGATAATGGCCAATCCGTTCGTCAAGGGCTGGAAATACATGATGGCGCTCTTCGGTGCGAAGATCGATGAGCATGCCGACCCCAAGATCCAGATCCAGCAGGCGATCGAGGAAGCGCAGAAGCAGCACCAGGCTCTGGTGGGGCAGGCCGCGTCCGTGATCGGGAACCAGCGCCAGCTGGAGATGAAGCTCAACCGCTCGATGTCCGAGGTGGAGCGTCTGCAGGCCCAGGCCCGTCAGGCCCTCGTGCTCGCGGACAAGGCCCGCGCCGACGGCGACGAGGCGAAGGCGCAGCAGTTCGAGTCCACCGCCGAGATTCTGGCCGGGCAGCTGGTCTCCACCGAGCAGTCCCTTGAGGACATGAAGGTGATGCACGACCAGGCGCTCACCGCTGCCGACCAGGCCAAGAAGGCCGTCGAGAACAACCAGATGATCCTGCAGCAGAAGCTCCAGGAGCGCACGAAGCTCCTCGGCCAGCTGGAGCAGGCCAAGATGCAGGAGACGATCGCCTCCTCGCTCGAGTCGATGTCGCAGACCGCCGCCCCCGGCAACGTGCCGAACTTCGACGAGATCCGCGACAAGATCGAGGGCCGCTACTCCAACGCCATGGGCCGAGCCGAGCTCGCCTCGAACTCGGTCGAGGGCCGCCTCCTCGAAGTGAACCGCGCCACGCGCGACATGGCCGGCGCTTCCCGCCTGGACCAGATCCGCGCCTCCCTCGAGGGCGAGCAGCTCTCGGGGCCGCAAGGAGACTCCGGCGATCCAGTCGAAGGAGTCGACCACCAACGCCCGCCTCGCCGACATCCGCGCCTCCCTTGAGGACGAGGGCACGGCCACGGCCGAGGCGGACAAGACCAACAGCTGATCTGAGAGGACCCCCGGTGGACGCCAAGGACCGCAAGCGCGCGTTCAAGCGCCTGCGCTCCCGGTTGTCCTCCGCGAAGTCCTGGACCGTGATCGCGGGAGGCGCTGTCGCCGGCAGCGCCTTCTTCGTCCCCTATGCGGGGCTCGGCACGGCCGACGGCGTGTGGGCGACCGTGGCCGGGTTCTCGACCGCGATGGCGGTCGTTCGCTGGCTCGACTACCGCAGGCTCGCGAGGGCCCTGCCCGAGGCCGAGCGGGCCTCGCTCGAACTCCACGGGCCGGCGCGGCTGGCCAAGGAGGCGCGCGGCCTGTTCGGCGAGACCGCCGAGGCGATCCGGCGCGGGCGCATCCGGGCCCAGTTCCGCGGCAGCCGGGCCCTGCGCCCGTATGAGCGCCTGGAGCAGGCGTCGATCGCGGCCGAGCACATGGCGAACCGCCTCGAAGGCAACGACGAGGCCGTCGCGATTCTCGCCGGGGCGTCGCGGGCCGGGCAGGAGCTGTACCGGCTCGCCTTGGGCGTCAAGGACGTCGAGCAGACCCTCGCGATCGCGCCGGCGGTCAAGCGCTCCGGCATGGAGGCGAACCTCACGCGCATGGTCGAGCGCCTCGACGCGGGCGTGGCCGCCTATGAGGACATGGTGAGCGCGGCGGGGGAGTGCCTGGCCGGTTCGATCGGGTTGCAGCAGGCGCTGTCGGCCCACCGCACGGACGAGACGCTCGACCTGCTCACGGACGCGGCCGACCGCCTGCGCGCGGCCGGTGACGCGGCCAGCGAAATCCGCGGCAGTGTCGGTCCACAAGGGAATGTCTGACGGCCGGTCTCGTTCGGTGACATGAGAGTCGCGAACCGGGACGGACTGCACGTGAATATGTCTCATTTGGTCTAATTTGACCGTGAATTCCCTGATGCTTCGAACGGCCGCCACTGCGGCCGCCGCGATGGTGCTCTCCGGCTCGTTCGCCGGCGCCGCCCATGCCGAAACCGTTCCCGAAGACGCGGTCAAGCTCTTCCTCAAAGACCACGCCGACCTGCCGCTGGCGGCGTCTGACGACGGCGTGATCCTGTCCGCCGACTTCGACTTCTGGCGGTTCACGGCTCCCGAGGCCGCCTTCGCGACGCTCGGCGAGTACCTGATCGTCCACGACAGCGATGGTCGCTGCCTCACGGCCGACACGGGCGGCGACCCCGAGACCGCGCCGGTCTCGCTCGTCGAATGCGCCGACGCCATCGCCTGGGAGGTCGAGTTCGACGACGCCAACCAGAACTACCGCTTCACCACGCCCGACGGGTACTTCCTGGGCCTGGCGGACGACGAGGACGCCGTCGAAGGCGCCGAGGTTTTCGCCGTGATGCCCGAATCGGGCGAGAGCAGGCACTTCCAGGAGTGGCTGACCGCCGCTGCGCCCTCTGAGACGACCCCGCCTCCGGGGGACGAGAGCTCGCCGCATGAGTCCGAGCCCGAGCCCGAGTCCGAGTCGCCGAAGGCGTCCCTGCCGACCACCGGCACCGCGCTCGGCGCGGGCATCGGCGGCGGCGCCCTGGCGCTCGTGGGCGGCACCGCGCTCGTCCTGTGGTGGCAGCGCCGCCGCGCCCTGCGATCGGAATGGTGAGAGGCCGAGGCGCGTCGGCGCCCGGCTCCACCACCGAGACACACTGAATCCCATGATGCGGGAAATGGTGGTTCGAGTGAGGGGCCGGTGGCATACTACGTTTCGTGACCTTCCAGCTCATGATTAGCTGCGGGCGTTCCGCGGGAGCATCTTCGTTAGATGCCCCCGCCGAACGCCAGACCTCCTGCGCCCGCAGGGGGTCTTTTTCGTTCAGGGCAAACGAACGTTCAGGTAGGCCCCGCAGCGGCCGGACCGACGACACACACAACCTGGAGCACCAAGTGACGCAACCAGACCCGAAATCCGGTACGGATTCCGAGCGCGGCGGGGACTTCCACGTCTTCGACACCACGCTCCGCGACGGCGCGCAGATGGAGGGCCTCCGCTACTCCGTGGCCGACAAGCTCGCCGTCGCCGAACTCCTCGACGAGCTCGGCGTCGACTACATCGAGGGCGGCTGGCCCGGCGCGATCCCCTCGGACACGGAGTTCTTCGCCCGCGCGGCCGACGACCTCAACTTCAAACACGCCAAGCTCGTCGCCTTCGGCATGACCCGCCGCGCCGGTTCGAGCGCCGCCGAGGACCCGGGCTTCGGGGCCCTCCTCGACTCGCGCGCCCCCGTGCTCTGCCTGGTCGCGAAGTCCGACATGCGCCACGTCGAGCAGGCACTCAAGACCACTCCCGAAGAGAACCTCGCGATGATCAGCGACTCCGTTCTCACCGGGCGCGAGAACGACCGCCAGGTCTTCATCGACTGCGAGCACTTCTTCGACGGCTTCCGCCACGATCCCGAGTACGCCACGCTCGTGGTGCGCACCGCCCTCGAGGCCGGCGCTGAAGCGGTCGTCCTGTGCGACACCAACGGCGGCCGCATCCCCTCGGACATCACCGAGGCCGTCACCGATCTGCGCGGACGCCTCGAGGCCGTGCTCCCGCTCGAACGCGTCCGCCTCGGCATGCACGCCCAGAACGACACCGGCTGCGCCGTCGCGAACACGCTCGCCGCCGTACAGGCCGGCGTCATGCACGTGCAGGGCACCGCCAACGGCTACGGCGAACGCCCCGGCAACGCGAACCTGTTCAGCGTCATCGCGAACCTGGAGACCAAGCTCGGCCGCAAGGTCCTCCCCGACGGCGGCCTCGAGCAGCTCACGCGCATCTCCCACGCGATCGCCGAGATCGCCAACATGACCCCCGACGAGCACGCCCCCTACACCGGCCATGCCGCGTTCGCCCACAAGGCCGGCATCCACGCCTCCGCGATCAAGGCCGACCCCGCTCTGTACAACCACGTCGACCCCGTCGTCGTCGGCAACGACATGCGCATCCTCGTCACCGAGATGGCCGGCCGCGCCTCCGTGGAACTCAAAGGCCGCGAACTCGGCATCGACCTCTCCGGCGACAAGGCCGCTCTCGACCGGATCACCAAGCGCGTCAAGGAGCTCGAGTCCAAGGGCTGGTCCTTCGAGGCCGCCGACGCCTCGTTCGAACTGCTCGTGCGCGACGAGGTCGAAGGCGGCCTGCCCCGGCCGTTCAAGCTCGACACCTACCGCGTCATCGTCGACCACGACCCGAACGGCGGACCGTGGCCGAAGCGACCGTGCGCCTCGACGTCGACGGCGAACGCGTCATCGCCACCGCACAGGGCAACGGCCCGGTCAACGCCCTCGACGCGGCCCTGCGCGGGGCCCTCGCGGCCCGTCACCCGCGCCTGGCCGAGCTCTCCCTCTCCGACTTCAAGGTCCGCATCCTCGCGGGCTCCAAGGGCACGGACGCGGTCACCCGCGTCCTCGTCTCCATGAGCGACGGCGAGTCCGAGTGGACCACCGTCGGCGTGGCCCCCAACCTCATCGAGGCCTCCTGGAACGCGTTGGCCGACGGCCTCGCGTACGGCCTCAACCGGCGCAAGCCGACCAAGTCCTGACCTCCTACCGACACGCCACGAGCGACACCGAACCGGCCCGGTCCACAAGACCGGGCCCACGCCCGGCCAGCGCCGATCGCGCTGGGGGGCAGTGAAAAAGGGCCCGTCCTGTTGGACGGGCCCTTTTCCTGTCGGTTCGTCAGTCGAAGATCGCGAGGCGTTTTTGGAGGTGGGTGCCGCCGGCGAAGGTCGTGAAGGAGCCGCCCACCGTCAGGTTCGATCCCGACGGGTGCGCCGTGACGTCCCAGGCGCCGACGATGCCGTTCGCGCCGGGGTTCCAGTCCAGGAGCTTTCCGTTCATGTCGACGGCGAGGAGCTTGCCGCGTTCGGCGCGGACGCCGTCGACGCATTCGCCCAGGGGCCCGGCGTGGTTGGTGACGCAGGCCCGGTCGAAGTGGCCGCCGCCGATGACGGTGCTGCCCCACACCTCGACGCTCTGCATGCCGCCGTCGACGGCCTGGTACCAGAGGGTGGTGCCGCTCTTGGTGAACGCCCGGATCTCGCCGCCGCGCCCGTCCAGGGCCGCGTACACGCGGTCGCCTGCGACCTCGACCTCGCGGGTGAGCACGTGCACATTGGACACGAACGAGGTGTCGACCGCGCCCGTGGTGAGGTTCACGGCTCCGAGCTTGCCGTACTTCTCGTTGCCGCCGAGGGTTTCGAAGGACCCGGCGACGTAGAGGCGGCCGTGACCGGACTGGACGTCGCGGACCCCGCCTTCGGTGAGTGCGGGTCTGAAGCTCGTGACCGGCTTGCCGTCGCCGGCGTTGACGGCCGCGAGGGTCGGTTGCGCGAACCCGCCGACCGAGGTGAACGTGCCGCCGAGGTAGACGGTGGAGCCGACCGGCTCGATCGTGTACACCGTGGCGGACGGCTTGGGGTTCCAGGTCGGGTCGAATTCGCCCGAGTCGAGGTCGAAGCGGGCCACGCGGGAGCGGCTGACGCCGTCGACCTCGGTGAACTTCCCGGCGATGTAGAGATAGCCGCCGCCGGTCTTGACCTCGTGGACCGACCCGTTGAGGGCCGGGGCGAACGGCAGCAGCGCACCGGTGGTCGAGTTCACGGCCGCGAGGTAGGCGCGGTCGGCGAACAGGCCGTCGGTGTTGCGGGCGCGGGTGAAGATGCCGCCGGTGTAGACGGTGTCGCCGTCGTAGGCCACCTTGTACACCTGGTTGTCGAACGAGGTGGATGCCTGCGGGAGGCTGGAGTCGATCGCTCCGGCGGGCGTCTGCGAGAGGAACAGGGCCCCGAGCAATACGAAGAGTGTGATCAAACGGCGCATTATGGCAGTCTTGCACGCGAATCGTGACTCCACGGGCATTCTCGGCGGCGCGTCCCGGTACGGGACGCGAGCTCAATGTGCCTCAGCGCCTTCCAAAAGAGACGCTGTGGGCTATCGGACACCCAGGTGCGGCAACGCGTTGAGCGCCGCCCCGCGAACCTGGTCGGGCCGTACTAGAGTTGGATCGTGACTTCCTACAAGACCGATCGTGCCCGCGCGGCCGCCATGGCCGCGGACTCGGCCGTGTATGGGCGCCGCCGCTTCATGTCCGGCTTCTTCCTCGGCCTGGTGATCCTCGTGATCCTGGCCTTCGTCTTCGGCTTCGTGCTCGTGGGCGACATCGGCGAGACCGTCAAGGTGCGCTTCGGCGCCACCGCGATCTCGCTCCTGGTCGCGGCGCCGCTGACGTGCGTGCTCGGGTTCTTCGTGGGCCTGTTCGCGAAGGTCCGCCGCCTCGGCATGGGCATCGTCGTGGGCGCCCTCGTCGGCGCCGTGATCATCGGCGGCATCTTCCTCCTCGTGCGCTAGCGCCCGTCCTCCAGTGACGCGGCCGCGCGGCGCGCGATAGTGCATCGACCGGGCACGGGCCTCGAACTAAGCTGATTCCGCAAGGTTTCGATCCAGTCTCAGAGAGGGGCCGACTGTGCGGATCGCGCGGATCGCTCACCAGACCGGCATGTCGTTCGCCGTCCTCGAAGGCCAGGGCCCCGGGGCCACGGCCGCCGAGATCGACGGGCACCCGTTCGCGCAGATCAAGCTCACCGGCCAGCGCTGGTCGCTGGACGACGTGCGGCTGCTCGCCCCCATTCTCCCGTCCAAAGTGGTCTGCGTGGGGCGCAACTACGCCGACCACGCGGCGGAGCTCGGCAACGAGGTCCCCAAGGAGCCCTTGATCTTCCTCAAGCCCTCGACCTCGGTGATCGGCCCGAGCGAGCTCATCCGGCTGCCGGCCGTCTCCGACCAGGTCGAGCACGAGGCCGAGCTGGCCGTCGTCATCGGCCTGCCGGGGGCGCGCGGCCTGGACCGCGAGTCCGCGAAGGGCTCGATCTTCGGCTACACGTGCGCCAACGATGTGACCGCCCGCGACCTGCAGAAGCAGGACGTGCAGTTCACGCGCGCCAAGGGCTTCGACTCGTTCTGCCCCTTGGGGCCGTGGATCGAGACGGACGCCGAGGTGGCCGACGCCGAGGTGCGCTGCGAGGTGAACGGCGAAGTGCGCCAGCTCGGTTCGACCAAGGACATGGTCTTCGACCCGGCGACGCTGGTCGCCTACGTGTCGCAGGTGATGACGCTGCTGCCGGGCGATGTGGTGCTCACCGGCACGCCCGCGGGCGTGGGGCCGCTCCAGGCGGGCGAGACCGTCTCCGTTTCCGTCGCCGGCATCGGCACGCTGTCCAACAAGGTGGTTTCCAGTGAGTAACGTCCGTACCCGCTTCTGTCCCAGCCCCACCGGATCCCCGCATGTGGGCCTGGTGCGCACCTGCCTGTTCTCGTGGGGCTACGCCCGGGCGAAGGGCGGGGAGTTCGTGTTCCGCATCGAGGACACCGACGCGGCGCGCGACACCGAGGAGTCGTACGAGCAGCTCCTCGAGGCGCTGTCGTGGCTGGGCATGACCTGGGACGAGGGGCCCGACATCGGCGGGCCGCACGCGCCCTACCGGCAGTCGCAGCGCCTCGACGTCTACGCCGACGTGCTCAAGCGCCTGCTCGACGGGGGCTACGCCTATGAGGCGTTCTCGACCAATGAGGAGGTCGAGGCCCGCCACCGCGCCGCCGGGCGCGACCCGAAGCTCGGTTACGACAACTTCGACCGCGACCTCACCGAGGAGCAGAAGTCGGCCTTCCGCGCGGAGGGCCGCAAGCCGGTGCTGCGGATGCGGATGCCGAACGAGGACATCACGTTCCAGGACGCGGTGCGCGGCGAGGTCAGGACTCCGGCCGGGACGGTGCCGGACTACGTGATCGCCCGCGGGGACGGTTCGCCGCTGTACACGCTGACGAACCCGGTCGACGACGCGATCATGAAGGTCGGCATGGTGACGCGCGGCGAGGACCTCATGCCGTCGACGCCGCGCCAGATCGTCATGTGGCGCGCGCTGATCGCGCTCGGCATCGCCGACGCGGAGCCGGAGTACGCGCACCTGCCGCTGATCGTGGACGAGCGCGGCAAGAAGATGTCGAAGCGCGACCCGCGCTCGAACCTCTTGCAGTACAAGGAGGCCGGGTACCTGCCGGAGGGCGTGCTCAACTATGTGGCGACGCTCGGCTGGTCGCTCTCGGGCGACCGCGACGTGTTCTCGGTGGCGGAGTTCCTGGAGGCCTTCGACCTGCACGACGTCAAGTCGAACCCGGCGCGGTTCGACGAGAAGAAGTTCGACGCGATCTGCTCGGACCACTTCCGTTCGGTCGACGCCGAGGAGCTGATCGAGATGCTCGTTCCGCGGCTCCAGGCCGCGGGGCTCGC
Source organism: uncultured Actinomycetota bacterium (assembly GCA_963740955.1). Lineage (GTDB taxonomy): Bacteria > Actinomycetota > Actinomycetes > Mycobacteriales > Micromonosporaceae > Glycomyces. The sequence continues at coordinate 340,991 of CAVUGC010000014.1, read as the reverse complement.
TCGGCGCCGCGGTGACGCCGGAGCAGGCGCATGTGCTCGAGGTCGCCGTCCCGCTCGTGCAGGAGCGGTGCGCGACGCTCGCGCAGGCGGTCGAGATGCTGCGGTTCCTGTTCTGCGGCACCGAGGTCGAACTGGACGAGGACAGCGCGAAGAAGACGTTCAAGGACGATGCGGCGCAGGTGCTCGACGCCTCGATCGCCTCCCTCGAGGGGATCGACTGGACGACCGAGGCGATCGAGGAGGCCTTGAAGGCCGCCCTGGTGGAGGGCCTGGGTCTCAAGCCCCGCAAGGCCTTCGGTCCGGTCCGGGTGGCGATCAGCGGCAAGACCGTGTCGCCGCCGCTGTACGAGTCGATGGAGCTCCTGGGCAAGGACGTGAGCCTGGCGCGCCTGCGCGCCGCCCGCGCGACCCTCTAAGACAGCGCAAGGACAACGGCCCCGTCGGCAGCGGCGGGGCCGTTGGCGTTTGCGCGCATCTACTACTGTGCAATGCATGGTACTGTGGATAGCGTGGACAGATCGCAATTGCTCAAGGGCCTGCTCGACATCATCGTGCTGCGCGTCCTGGAACGCCAGGACGGCTACGGGTACGAGATCCTCCACCGCCTGCGCGCGGCGGGCTTCGACGATCTCGGCGACGCCTCGGTCTACGGCACGCTCCGGCGCCTCTACCGGGCGGGCTACCTGTCCACGTACGTCCAGCCCAGCGAATCGGGGCCGCACCGCAAGTACTACTCGTTGACCGAGCCCGGACGGAAGTACCTCCGCGAGGCGCGCGACGCCTGGGAGGACGTCAGCGCCAAGATGCGGGTGCTGTTCGACGTGCCCTACGAAGGGTTGACCATGACCGACACCCCCATGCAGACCGACGCGATCGCCGCCTACCGGGCGTCGGTCGAACGCCACCTCGCCGACCTGCCCGAGGAGATCCGCGACGACCTCGCCGCCGAGCTGCGCGCCCACCTCACCGAGGTCGCCGCCGAACTCGGGCCGGGCGAACGCCTGGAGCAGCGCCTCGGCAGCCCCGAGCGGTACGCCGAGGAACTGCGCGAGACCGTCGAACTCCAGCACCTGAGCGTCGCCGACCGGCTCCGCCGGGGCCTCGGCGGCGCCGCCGACCGGTACACCGAGAGCGCCGGGGTCGGGCGGGCCGCCGAGTTCGCCGCGTCCCTGAAACCGGGCTGGTGGGTGATCCGCGGGCTGCTGGCCGCCGTCCTGGTCGTATACGGCGCCTTGGTCTTCGTCTTCGAACCGGACCTGTGGCTGCCGCATGCCGGCCCCATCATGTGGACCGGTCTGTTCCTGACCCTCGCGCTCGTCTGGTTCTCCCTGCGCCTCGGTGCCCGCTCCGCGCACTGGAGTCCCCCGGCCCGAAAGGGCGCCGCCGTCGCCGCCCTCGCCTTGGCCCTCGCCGGCGCGTGGTGCGCCTTCACGATCTTCGGTTTCCTCACCAGCCGGGCGTACTTCGTCGAGACGGTCCTGTCCGAACCCGGGACCGTCGTCGAAGTCGGCGACGACGGCAGCGTGCAATGGCACACCGGCGACTGACCATGAGCAACGCACCATTGACACCCGCGGTTCCAAGAAGGGCAGCACCATGACCAGCACACCGAACCGGTCCACGGAGATCGCGTCCTACCTGGCCGCGGTCGAGCGGCACCTCAACGATCTGCCCACGCACATCCGGCAGGACCTGATGTCCGAACTGGACACCCACCTGTCCGAGGTCGCCGCCGACCTCGAACCCGGCATGGCCCTGCGCGACCTGCTCGGCAGCCCCGAGTCGTACGCCCGGGAACTGCGCGAGACCGCCGAGGTCGAGAAGGAACGCGCGGGGATCAGGTTCCGGCGCAGCCTGCGCACGACCGCCGCACCGGTCCTCTCCCGCGCGAAGTCCGCAGCCGACCGCTTCGCGGCCAGCACCGGGAACACCGACGCCGCCGAACTCGCCGCACGCCTGCGGCCGGGATGGTGGGTCCTGCGCGGCGCGATCGCGGCCATGCTGTTCGTGTACTGGCTGGCCGCGGCGCAGTTCGGGGTCTCCGGCTACTCGTTCTTCGGCTCGATCCCCGGGCTGCTCTTCGGCGTCGCGGTCCTGCTGGTCTGCGTCTGGCTCTCCCTGAAAGCGGGCGCCAAGGCCCCGGAATGGGGCCGGCGCCGGCGGCGCTGGACGGCCGCGGCGGGCATCGCGCTCGTCGCTCTGGCGGCCTACCAGTTCTCCTGGATCATCGTCGGAGGGGTGCCCACGCAGTACGTCGAGGCCGATACTTCGAGCGACCCCTACGAGTACATCGACGACGTCCGCGTCTACGACGAGAACGGCGAGCCGCTGACGGACGTGTACCTGTTCGACCAGAACGGCGACCCGCTGTGGATCGGCGATCCGGACTCCTGCGGGGACCAGTCGTGGCGCGACCCGTTCGCGGGCGAGACCGATGCGGACGAGTTCGGGGAGACCGCCGACCCGTTCGAGGACGGCAACGTCGACAGCTCCGAGTTCGGCTACCAGTACCCGCTGTGCGCTCCGGGCGAGGAGCCGACGACGGCGCCCACCGAGGACGACACGGCCCCCACGGAGGGCCCGGCGGGAACCGAGACGCCCACCGATGCAGGGACCGCTTCCGAGTCCCCGGCCCCGTCGGATGCGGCGACGCCGAGCGAGGACGCGCCGACGACGAAATGACGCGAGCGCAAGACCGGCCCCGCCGTTCGGCGGGGCCGGTTTCGGCATCTTCCGGGCAAGCCGGGCACGCCGTTCGCCCTCTATGACATTGATCTCAATGGACCTGCGTTGGATAAGGTTTGCCGGGGTGTCGCTGTGTCAATGGGCCATTCGGAGGAGGCCCGCGGCCCGGGTCCCAGGAGGGCCTGGGCATCCAGGGCGATAGAGGCGCTATCGGGCAAGACGGGCACCCGATAGCTTCGCTCGCATGTGGAAGTGTGCCGTGTTGCGATGATTACTCAGCGGTACGGTCCGTCGAGTTCGGGCTCCTAGGGTTACCCCGATGTTCACCCGCATGAAGCCCTCCCGCGCGAGGCACCGAGCCGCGCCACCCCAGCGGCACCCCGCCCGAAAACGGGTGCTCGTGTCCGCCGCCGCCGTCCTGTTCGCAGTGGGCACGGCCAGCAGCGCGAGCGCCGCGATCATCAACACCGACGACCCGACCCCCGAGGAGCAGATCGCCGCCGAGATCGTCGCCGACGCCGGTGACGCCGACTACCGGTGGGACCAGGTCGACCCCATGGACAGCATCCTCCCGGCCACGGAGGAGGGCGCCCCCGCCGAGGCCGCGAAGGCCGAGCCGGCCGAGGTCCCCGAGGAGGAGGAACCCGCCGCCGAGGAGGAGTCCACCGAGTCCTCGGGCCCGAGCGTCGACATCGCCGCCGACTGCGGGGAGTACTCGGGCAACAAGGCCATCGGCTGCACCATGACCTTGGACGCCGGCTGGGACATGGACGAGGTCGGCTGCCTCGTGAGCCTGTGGGACCGCGAGTCCGGCTGGGACGAGTCCGCCTACAACGAGGGCTCGGGCGCCTACGGCATTCCGCAGTCCCTCCCCGGCGACAAGATGGCCGCCAACGGCGACGACTGGGAGACCAACCCGGCCACCCAGATCGCCTGGGGTCTGGACTACATCGAGGGCCGCTACGACAGCCCCTGCGGCGCCTGGTCGCACAGCGAGTCCAACGGCTGGTACTGACCGGCCCATACGCTCGAACCCAAGCGGACCCGGAGTTCGCTGACCCCGAGGGCCTCCCCGAAACCGCACCGGTGTCGGGGAGGCCTTTCACCTTGCGGGCGAACGGACTCGGATGCGCCGGTCGAGGTCGCGGAGCGGGACCTAACGCAACCGCGCCGGGGCCGCTCGTTCGTCCAGCGCCGCTTCGAGCCGGTTGAGCAGGAACTGGAGCGAGCCGCGCAAGTGCGCCTCGTCCTGCCCTTCGACGTCGGTGAACGCGAGCAGCGTGTACTGCTCGGTGTAGTCGATCCTCGCGCCCGCGCCTTCGGGCGCGATCAGCACGGTCACCAGGGAGACGCTGCGGCGCAGGCCGTTCACGCTCACCTCGTAGCCGAAGACGAGGCGTCGCGGCTCGGCCAGGTCGAAGATCCGCGAGTGCCACTCGACGGTCTCCGCCTCGCCCGAGGGCGCGAACACGCCGGTGGCGCTCTCGCCGCCGCCCACGCGGAAGTCGAGTTCGTGCCGGGACTCGCGGCCGGGGATCGCGAACCAGCGGTCGCGCAGTTCGAGCTCGGCGAAGGCCGCCCAGGCCCGCTCGGGCGGGGCCTTGAGGTCCCGCGACGCGGTCACGGTGCCGTGCACGACGGTCACCCTTCGGTCTCCTGGGAGGCCGCCCGCACCGAGCGCAGCAGCAGGCGCGGGTCGCCGAGCATCCGCTTCAGGCGCCGCTCCAGCCCCGCGATCGGCGTGAGGTTCTGCGGGGCGCGCGCGTCCTTGTGCGCCGCCGAACCCAAGGGCGGCAACGACGCCGCGGTCGCATCGGCCAAAGCGATCGCCGCCTCCTCGCTCAGGTCGTCGGCAGCTTCGAGACGCGCGATGCCCGCCCAGCCCCGGGACGACGTGCCCGGCAGGCGCAGGTACCAGGTGTATCGCGGCCAACCCGACATGAGGTGGAAGACCGGGGTGCGCTGGCCCGGCCGCAGCCGCTCCACGACGGCGTTCAGCTCGCCCTGCAGGTAGGACCGGTGGTGGCTCTTGATGTAGCCCACCGAGTTCGGCAGGCGGGTGCGCCCGCGCAGGGGGCCGTCGAGGACGGACAGCTCGGCGTCCATGGCGACCATGGAGGCCACCTTCGCCTCGAGTTCGGCCATCGCGGCCTGGGCGGTGGCGATGAGCTCGCCCGGGTCGGCCGATTCGGCCTTGCGGTACGGGTAGCGGCCGAAGTCGGCGCCGGGGTCGACGGCCGCGAAGAGGCCGCGCTCGACCGCGAGCTCGACGACGGAGGCCTCACCGGTGGCCGGGCCGTCGAGGTCGCAGGCGACCGCTCCGGCGGCCCAGGACACGCACACGCCCGGCCAGCGCTCGCCGGCCTCGAAGAGCTCGACGCGGGCGTCGATGCGGCGCACGCCGTCGACCACGACGAGCCGCCGCGGCCCGGCGGCGGGGGCGTCGACCGGGCGCCAGTCGGCGGGATCGAGTTCGATGTCCGCCTTCACGATCGCCTGGTTCGATCGCGAAGGCGACTCGGGGTTGTCCGCGAAGGACGGGTCCCAGGCGTCGACGGTGATCTGCAAGGCGCACCTGCTTTCGGAAGCGGTTGCGGCTCAGCCTACTTCCCGCCGTCGACGCCCGCACGGGCCGCGCTACGAGACTTCGGTGACCAGACCGGTCTCGAGCGAGTAGACCCCGCCCACCACGGTGAGCTCGCCGTCGGCGACGTGCTCGGCGAGGTTCGGGTGCTCCCTGAGCGCCTGCATCGTGAGCAGGACGTTCGCCTTGATCATCGCGTCGACGGGGTCGCCGGACTCCTCCTTGGCCGCCTCATAGGCGGGCCGCAGGGCCTCGACGGTCTCCGGGAGCGCGTAGTCGTGCTCCTCGGCGTCGTCGTCTTCGTCGTCGTCCTCTTCCGGCGCCTCCTCCGCCACGAACGCGTCGTGGGCGGCGGTGACCGCGCCGCACTTCTGGTGGCCGAGGACGACCAGCAGCGGCACTTCGAGCGCGGCCGGGCCGTACGAGACCGACTCGGCGACCAGCGGGTCCACCACTTCCCCGGCGGTGCGGGTGACCATGAGGTCGCCGACCCCCGTGTCGAAGACGAGTTCAGGGGCCACACGGGAGTCGACGCAGGTGAAGACCGCGGCGCGGGGCTCCTGCCCTTCGGCGAGGGATTCGCGCAGTGCCACGTCGGTGTCGGGGTGGACGGCGAGCCCGTCGGCCCAGCGCTGGTTGCCCTCGAGCATGGCGTCCCAGATGTCGGCGGCCGAGTCGAAGTCCTTGAGGCTGGGGAGGTCGGCGGTCTGCGCCGCGGCGTCCTCGCCGCCCATGCCGTTGCCGTCGGCGCTGCAGGCGTCGAGGGCGAGGACGGTGATGGCGCCGATCCCAATGGTTCCGGCGCCGGTGATCAGCTTGCGGCGATCGCCGCGAAAGTGAAGTGTGCTCATGATCCATAAATACTTGAATGTTCAAGTTAAATGGAAGGTGAACGAGGCCTATGTGGCCTGCGGCATAGCCGGAAAAATCAGGGCGGCGCACAGGCCATCGACGCGCGAGCGAAGTGAACTTCGTTGCGGCGTAACGAGGCCAACGGACCCAATTTACTCCTCCTCCGCAGTCCAGTCCACAACGAGGCTGAGCAGGCCCGGAAAGCGCGCATTGAGGTCTTCCTCACGGATCACGTTCCGCCGTTCCAGACCGACCTGGCGCTGGCGGACGATCCCGGCCTCGCGCAGGACCTTCCAGTGATGGGTGCGGGTGGATTTGGGCCGGTCGATCCTGAACCAGCCGCACGGCCGCTCCTCGCCTTCCGCCTCCCGCAGATAGGTCCGGACGATCGTCAGGCGCAGCGGGTCGCTCAGGGCGCTGAGGACCTTCTCCAGGCGCAGCTCTGCGCGTGCGGGCTCGGGGAGGAGGCCGGTCTCGGGATCGGCGTTGGCGACGGGCGCGTGCATGCGGGCTCCCAGTGTCGTGTCTCACGGTTCCGTAGTACGAGTTGCATCGTACTAGTGCTTCATGTTCGACTCTACTCGAACCAGTTCGAGTTTACTCGTACAACCTCCTACTCGTACAACCTGTGAAGGAGCCCCGTCGTGGCCTCGCACGCAGCAACCGCCCCGCTTCCGAACCTCGCCGATGCCCCCGCTCCCGCGGCCAAGGCCTGGGCGGTGCTCGCCGCCTGGCCCATCACCACGGTCTTCATGCTCGGGAACATCGCCTCGCCGCTCTATGTCGTCTGGCAAGCCCAGTTCGGCTTTTCCAAAGGCACGCTGACGGCGATCTTCTGCTGGTACATGGTCGGCCTGGCCGCCTCGCTCCTCGTCTCCGGCGTGGTCTCGGATCGGCTGGGGCGCAAAGCGGTCCTGCTTCCGGCGCTCGGCCTCGCCGTAGTCGCGGCGGTCGTCCTCGCCACCGCGGACGGCGTCTTGGCCCTGTCGATCGGCAGGGTGCTCACCGGCCTTGCCACGGGCGCGCTGGTATCCGCCGGAACCGCCGCGGTGACCGACCTCGCCGGAACGGACCACCGGCGGCTCGCCGCGCTCCTCGGGTCGATCGGCGTCGCCGTCGGCACCGGATTCGGCCCGATCTGGGGCGGCCTGCTCGCCGAGACCCTGCCCGGGCCGACGACGACGGTCTTCTGGATCCAGATCGCCTTGCTGCTCATCGCGATCGCGGTGGTCGCCAGGATGCCCCTGGCCCGTCCGCGGGACACCGGCACTGGCTGGATCCGCATTCCGCGGGTGCCCGCGAGCGCCCGCCGCAACCTGCTCGCGGCGGTCGCCATCGCCGGGCCGGCCCTCACCACGACCTCGTTCATGCTCGCCCTCGCGCCTTCGCTGCTCACCGAGCAGCTCGGCACCGACAATCGGATCGTGGCCGGCGCGGTGCCCGCGACGGCGTTCGCCGCCTCGATCCTGGCGCAGCTCGCCTTGCGCGGTTCGAGCGTGCTCCGGCTGCTGCTGTTGTCGGCGACGGGAACGGTGCTGGCCTCGGCGGCGCTGATCGCGGCCGTGGCGACGGCCGAACCGGCGGTGCTCCTCCTGTCGGCGGCGTTCGCGGGGCCCGCACAGGGGCTCGGTCTGCTGGGCGGACTGTCGATGCTCAACCGGGCGGTGCCGAGCAGGGGACTCGCGGAAGCCAACGCGGCGTTGAACATCACCACCTACGGGCTCGCGGGCGGCCTCTCACTCGGACTGGGATACCTCTCCGACGCGGTGGGCTTGGGGGCGGCCATCGACGACTTCGCGATCGCGCTCGTGGTCTTGACGGCGATCGGTCTCGGCCTCACCGCCTGGGCCAGGCGGGAACGGGCGGGATCGCCCGCAACCGTCACAGGCCGTCCCTAACCCCCACCCTCCCGAGAGGGGAAGGAAGTCTCCGGGCGAGCGTGGCATCCGGGTCCGACAAGAATCGCGGTCGAACGCGCCCTCCCTCCCGGAGTTCACCGAAACGAGTGAACGGTGAGCACGCCGGAACGAAGGAGAGCGGTGAGCACTCCGGAACGAGCGAACGGCCGGTCCGCCCGACCGTCGAACGGTCAGGACCAGGTCTTCTCCACGTGTGATCCCTTGGCGTCCTTCGTGATCCGGAATCGCACCGGCACGCGTTCGGCGAGCTCCGCCACGTGCGTCACCAGGCCGACGGTGCGCCCGGCAGACAGTGTCAGCGCCTCCAGCGTCGTCGCGACCGCGTCGAGCGTCTCCGGGTCCAGCGTGCCGAAGCCCTCGTCCAGGATGATCGACTCCAGGCTCGCCCCGTGCCGCGCCAGGCTCGCCAACTGGTCGCTCAACGCGAGCGCCAGCGACAGCGAGGCCGCGAACGTCTCGCCGCCCGACAGGCTCCGCGCCGGCCGCGCCATGTCCGCGTCGTGGTGGTCCACCACCCAGAAGTCCTGGTCCCGGTAGATCAGGTCGTACTGCCCGCCGGTGATCCGGTTGAGCATGATCGTCGCGCCCGCCACCAGTTCGTCGAGGGCCTCGCTCAGCAGCCACTCCATGAACTGCCGCGCCTCCAGATGGGACGCGAGGGCCTTCGCGACCTCCGCTTCGCTCTGGAACTTCCGCATGTCGGATTCGAGGTCGATCCGGTGGCGGCGGGCGTCGGCCAAGCGGGCCGAAGCCGCCCGCGCCGACTCGACGGCGGCGGCGTGGCGCCCGACGTAGTCGCCGCCGGTGCCGTTCCTCGGGACCTCGACGTCGAACTCGCCCAAGGCGACGCGCAGTTCGGTCCGCAGCGTCCCGGCCCGGCCGTCGAGCCCGGCCAGTTCGGTCCGCGAGGCCTCGCGTTCAGTGCTGGCGCGCTCCAGCGACGAAGCGGCCCAGCCGACGAGGTGCGCCCAGCTCCCGGCCAGGTCGTCCCCGGCGGCGGGCGGGCCGAGCACGGCCACCTGGTCGCGGGCGTGCTGGAATTCCTTCCAGGCCCGCTGCTGGCGTTCATCGGCCGTGGCCTTGCGCTTCTCGGCCTCCCGCAGGGCCCGCCGTGCGGCCTTGAGCGCCGCGCCCGTGCCGGCCAGCTGCTGCCGGGCCTCCTCCGAGTTCGCACGCTTGCGTTGCAGCGCAGCGGGTTCGGCGACGCCTTCGAGCTTCTTCTTCAGCCGCCGCTCGGCCAGTTGCAGCTCGGTGAGCCGCTCCTCGTAGTTCTCCAGCTTCGTCTGCAGCGCGACCACGGCCGCCTGCGCGTCGCGGAACTCCACCGTTGCCGTGCGCGAGGCCTCCTCGGCCTGCTGCATGGACTCCGAGAGATCGTGTTCGGGGACCTCTTCGACGGGACGGTCGCAGACGGGGCACTCGTCGCCGATCGCCAGTCCGGCCCTGAGCGTCCCGGCCAGTTCCGCCATCCGCACCTTGTGGAGGGTCGCGTGCTGGATCTCGACCTCTTCCGAGGCGGCCTCTTCGAGTTCCTTGGCCTCGGCGAACTGGTCGCGCAGCTCCTCGGTGAGCTCCAGCCCGGTCTTGAGCTTCGCCTCGGTCTCGGCGAGCTCGGCCCAGGCCTTGAGCTGGCGTTCGATCAGAGCGAGGTCGAGGCCGTCGAGTTCGGTCCGCAGCCGCTCGTCCTCGGTTTCGGTGGCCTCGACTTCGGCGCCCTTCTCGGCGACGGCGGCCGTGGCGGCCTGGACCTGCGCGGCGATGTCGGCGACCCCGCCGGGCTGCTTGATGTAGGTGAGCGACGCGAGGTTCGCCTCGGCCTCGCCGAGGCGCCGACGCGCGGTCTCGACCGCGGCGGCGAGGCCGTCGAGCGCGGTCGCCTTGTCCCGCACCGGTTCGGTGAGCTTCTCGAGTTGCTCCACCCGTTCGGCGGCGGCAGAGATCTCCAGGTCTGCGACCGCCGGGACGCGCGCGAGCTGCGCCTCGAGGGTCTTCATCGCGGTGGTCGCCGCGTCCCGCTTGGCGCTCGCGAGCTGCTGGACGCGGCGGTAGACGCTGTGCCCCAGCAGGTTCTCGAGGATCTTGCGGCGGTCGGCGGGCGAGGCGTGCAGGAACTCGGCGAATTCGCCTTGGGGGAGGAGCACGCATTTGGTGAACTGCTCGAACGGCAGTCCGATCACGCGTTCGGCGGCGTTGCTGACCTCGCTGGGGCTTCCCGCGAGCGCCTTGCCGAGGCCTTCGACGAGTTCGCCGTCGTCGGCGGGGTTCACGCCGCCGGGCAGCTGCTCGAGTGCGGCCGTGGTGGTCTTGACCTTGCCGTTGCGGTCGCGGCGCAGGATCCGGGTGGCCACATAGTTGGCGCCGCCCGCGGCGAAGACGAGCCGCACCCGGCCCTCTACGGCCGAAGGCGCGATCGCGTTCTGCGTCGTGTTCACCCGCCAGCGCGGTGTGCGCCCGTACAGCGCGAAGCAGATCGCGTCGAGCACCGTGGACTTGCCGGCGCCGGTGGGTCCGGTGAGCGCGAAGAAGTCGACGTCGGTGAAGTCGAAGGTCTCGGACCCGGTGTATGAGGCGAACCCCTGGAGGTCCAGTCGGATGGGCCGCATCAGGCCTCCTCGGCGACGGTCTGGGTGTCTTCGTAGAGCTTCGCGAACAGCCCGGCGACGGCCGGGTCGTCGTGGCCCGCCTCTTGAAGGTACGTGGTGAACAGCTCGCCGGGGCTGCGTCCGGACCGGCGTTCGCGCGGTTTCGCCTCGTCGGTGCGCATGACGGGGTCGATGTGGATCTGGACGGCGCGCGGGAAGAGGTCGGCGACCTCGGCGCGGAGTCCGGCGCGGGCGGGTTCGGTGACGAAGACCCGCAGCCACGCCCGTTCGTCCACTTTGGCTTTCGCGAGTTGTTCGAGGCTGCCGCGGACGGTGGCGAGGGGGACGGCCGCGGTGAGCGGGACGGTGCGCGCTCGGGCGGGGACGCCGGGGGCCACGTCGACGATCGCGACGCTCGGGGTGTGGTCCTCTTCGCCGAAGTCGACCGCGAGGGGGCCGCCGGAGTAGCGGATCGGGCAGGGCCCGGTGATCGCCTGGGCCTTGTGCAGGTGCCCTAGGGCCACATAAGAAGTGGTGGGCGGGAAGATCGCGGCGGGCACGGCGTAGTCGGCCACGGTGTGGACTTCTCGTTCGCCGCCGCCGACCTTGCCGCCGACGACGGTGAGGTGGCCGGTGAAGAGGTTGACGGTGTCGGCGCTGAAGTCCTGTGTCAAGGCGGCGACGAGGCGGCGCAGGTGGTCGGCGTAGTTCGCTTCGGCGCCGGCCGCGCCGAGTTCGAACAGTTCGGCGGCGCGCACGGCGTGGCGTTGGGCGATGAACGGGAGGGCGGCGATCCGCCAGCGTTCGCCGCTCTCGGTGGTCCCGGTGACGATGTGGTCGGCGGCTTTGCCGAGCGAGCCGCGCAGGTGGATGCCGGCGGCGTGGGCCCAGTCGCGGAGCGCGTCGAGGGCCTTGCCGTTGTCGTGGTTCCCGGCGATGACGACGACTTCGGCGCCGGTGCCGTGGAGCGCCGAGAGCGCGGCGGTGAGGAGCTTCTGCGCCTCGCTGGAGGGCGACGCGGTGTCGAAGAGGTCGCCGGCGACGATGACGAGGTCGATGGCCTCTTCGCGGGCGATGTCGACCATCTGCTTGAAGACGGCGCGCTGCTCGTCGAGCCGCGAGCGGCCCTTCATGGTGACGCCGACGTGCCAGTCGGAAGTGTGCAGAATCCGCAAGGCTTGCTCCTAGAAAGGAATGTCGTCTTCGTCGTCCCCGGCGAGGTCGAACGGGTCGACTTTGGCGGTGGGCTGAGATGGCGCGGCCCGGGCGCGCGGTGGCGGGCGCGGACCCGGCCTCGGCGGGTCGGGTGGCCCAGGCGGGGAACGGGAAGTTCACCACGAGCGGGACCGGGAGTTCGGGTTGGGCCACGAACATGGTGCCGGGCTTGGCCATGAGGACCCGCATGCGCTGCGCCTGGGTGAGGAACCCGTATTCGGGTCTGGTCGCCTCGGCGGCGTCGAGGCGGCCGACGACCCGGATGGCCGAGTTCGAGGCGATCCTGCGCTCGACTTCGGAGGCGGTCTGCTGGGCGCCGATGAGGATGACCCCGAGGGACCGTCCGCGTTCGGCGATGTCGAGCAGGATGTCCTTGATCGGGCTGGTGCCTTCGCGCGGCGCGTACTTGTTGAGTTCGTCGAGGACGACGAACTGGAGTGGCCGGGCCGTGCCGGCCTTCTCCTTGCGTTCGAATTCGGAGCGCAGGACCACGCCGACGACGAAGCGCTGGGCCCGGTCGGGCAGGTTGTGCAGGTCGACGACGGTGACCTGTGCTTCGGAGGTGAGGACGGCGCCCTTCGGGGGGAGGTCGCCGCGGATGAGGCGGCCGATGTCGCGCCCGGAGGCGATGAGGCGGCGGATGAACGCGTTGACGGTGCCGAGGCCGATGGCCGAGCCGGCCCATTCGGTGCGGGTCTCGTCGTCGGAGAGGCGTTCGCAGATGAGGTCGACGAGGTCGCGGTAGCTGGTGAGGAGCTGCCCGTCGACGCTGATGGCGCCGTTGTCCTTGGGGCGGGCCTCTTTGCGCAGGCGGGCGGCGACCTGGTGGACGACCATCGTGTACTGCTGGCGGTCGTCGTCGCCGTCGGCGAACACGAACGGCAGGAGGCTGAGCTGGCAGAACTCGGCGAGGGTCCAGTAGAACGCGTCGACGCCGGTGGACCGGCAGGCCACGTCGGGGATGCCGTTGGCGTCGCCTTCGCGCGGCGGCGCGAGGACCTCCACGGACTTGAACGCGCCGGGTTCCATGCCGAGGCGGCGGTAGGAGTCGCGGATGGTGTCGTCGATCTTCGTGTTGTCGTGGTCGAGGAGCAGCAGGTCCTCGCCTTTGACGTTGAAGATGAGCGCCTTCGTGTTCGCGGCTTCGGCGCCGAGCGCGCCGGAGTGCAGGAGCGAGTAGAGCATCCAGGTCGCGAACGAGGTCTTCGTGGCGACGCCGCTGATGCCGGAGATGGAGACGTGCGCGCCCGCGCGTGCCGTCGAGGAAGTCCGGGTTGAGGTACACGGGCTGGCCGTCGCGCGAGAACCCGAGGGGCACTTGGCGGGCCATGCCGTCGAAGTACAGGGCCCGGTCGCGGTCCTCGCCGGAGGCGCGCTGCACTTCGGCGCCGGGCCGCGGCGGCACGAACACTTCGGGCTCCACCCGCGTCACCGTGACTTCGGCGGCCTCCTGCACCTGCGCGGGGAGCAGGCCGCCGGCGATGTCGAAGACGTCGGAGTCGAACTGGGCGCCTTCGTGGCGCGAGCGCACGGCGGTGACGACCCCGGAGATGCGGACCGTGCCGACTCCGGGCACTTGGCGTTCGGTGGTGAGCACGTCGTCGAGCTGGGCGTACGCTTCCTGGCCGACGCCGACCCAGAACGACAGGGGCGTCGCGTCCTCTGTGCCGAGCACGCGGCCCACCGATTCACTCATCGTCTGATCCTCGCAGATACCGCAGGATGAGGTTCCCCCCGGCTTCGAGGACGTGTCGCAGTTCGAGCGGCCGCGCCTCGGGGGCGGGCCGGCCTTCGGCGATCCGGATCGGACCGGCCCCGACCAGGAGCGGCGAGAGCGTCAAGTCGAGTTCGTCGGCCAGGTCGGCGGCGATGAGGTCGCCGAAGACGTGAGGGCCGCCCTCGCAGAGGATCTGGCGCAGGCCCCGGTCGCGCAGGGCCGCCATCGCGGCGGCGTAGTCGACCGCGCCGATGCCGACGGCGATGACGTCGGCGACCTCCGCGAACGGCTCGGTCCGCGACTCGGGCAGATCCGCCGGGACGATGAGGATCGGGCGCCGCGGCGCCTCGGTGAAGATCGCCGCCTTCGGGTCGAGGCGGGCGGTGCGCGACACGACGGCCATGACCGGCACCTCCGGCAGGCCCTGGGCCTTGCGCCAGGCCATCCGATCGGGGGAGAGGACCAGCCGCCCGTACCCCTCCGCGGTCACCGTCCCCGATCCGGCCACGAGCACGTCGCAGCGCGCCCGCAGGACCTTGAACACCCGCTTGTCCTCTTCACCCGAAAGGGGACCGGAAAGCCCCTCCAAGGTCGCCGCGCCGTCGGCGCTGGAGACGAAGTTGACCCGAAGCCAATCGGGAGCGGGCGGCGCGTACGCCGCGTAGACCTCGTCATCGGTCAGTTCATCGAGTTTTCGGTACTGCACCTCTGCCACGGCTGAAAGGTAGCCCACCGCCCCGACAACCCGTCGTCGGGAACTTCGCCGAAACCGGCGACGGGCGCGGATTCGATCCCAGCGGCGGAACGTCGCGCTCAGCGCAGCTCCGTTCCGGCGATTCCGAGCCGCCACTGCCCCCGCTGCCGAAGTACCGCAGTGAACGACCGCTCACCTTCGAAGAGATGGACGAGGCGATCTACCAGAGCATGAAACGGCGCGCGCAGAAGCGATGATCATCGTCGGGGCGGTACCAGGGCTCAGTCGCCGAGGACCCTTTCCAGGTACGGGTTGGTGAAGCGGCGGTCCGGGTCGATCTCCTTGCGCAGGGCCAGGAAGTCGTCGAAGCGCTCGTAGAGCTCGCCGAGGCGCTCGGCGTCGAGGGAGTGCATCTTGCCCCAGTGCGGGCGCCCGCAGGCCGCGTCGAAGATCGCGGCGCAGTCCTTGAAGTACGCCTCGTGGTCGTGCCGGTGGTACTGGTGCACCGCCACATACGCCGTGCGGCGCCCGTGCGCGGTCGACAGCCAGATGTCGTCCGCCGCGGCGAACCGCACCTCCACCGGGAACGACACCAGGTGCTGTTCGCGCTCCACCATCGCCTTGAGCTCCAGCAGCACCCCCGGCAGCGCCTCGCGCGGCAGTGCGTACTCCATCTCCCGGAACACCACCGACCGCGGCGACGCGAAGACCTTGTGCGACACGTCCGTGTACTCCCGGGCGCTCCACACCCGACCGGCCAGTCGGTTCAGCCGCGGGATCATCCCCGGGAACCGGGCCCCGACCCGGTTGCTCGCCTCGAACAGCGTGTTCTCGGTGAAACCCTCACTCCACCAGTACGACAGGGGTCCCGGCGCCCGGCTCGGCTCCGACATCGCGTACCGGTTGTTCCGCTTCGTCAACGTCCGGTCGGTGTGCGGGAACCAGTAGAACTCGAAATGGTCGTTCTCGGCCACCAGCTCGTCCAGGCCGTCGAGCACCGTCTCCAGCCGCTCGGGCCGCTCGACCGCCTTGAGCCGGAACGCCGGGACGCACTGGAGCGTGACCTCCGCGATCACCCCGAGCGCCCCGAGTCCCAGTCGCGCCGCCGCGAACAACTCCGGTCGCTCAAACTCCGTACAATGTACGGTCGAGCCGTCGGCGAGGACCAGTCGCAACCCCTTGACCTGCCACGAGAACCCCCGGTACCGGTCCCCGGTGCCGTGCGTCCCCGTCGAGATCGCCCCCGAGATCGTCTGCCGGTCGATGTCGCCCATGTTCTCCAGCGCCAGCCCGTGCGCGTCGAGCACCTCGTTCAACCGCCACAGCGACATCCCCGCCTCCACCGTCACCAGACCCGACTTCGGGTCCACGGCGACCACCTGGTCGAGCCCGCCCATGTCGACCTGGACGCCGTCGGCGACCGCGATTCCGCTGAAGGAATGCCCGGCTCCGACCGCCTTCACGCGCAGCCCGTCCGCAGCCGCCGCCGACACCGCGGCGGCCAACTCGCCCGCGCTCGCGGGCCTGACGGTCCGGGTGGGGTCGGCATGCTCGGTGCCCGACCAGTTCTGCCAGAGCGAGGTTCCCACGGCAGCTCCCATAGCTACTTCGGTTGAAGATGAGGTGTACTTCACGGTAGCTTTCATCTAACCCCAATTGACCTGCGGAAGGGAAGTCGGATGGGCAACCTGCGAGTTTCAGGGGCCGATGGCCCGACTGCGCTCGACCACCGGTTCGCCGAGCTGGGGCGCGCCACGGCCGGCCTCCAGCCGCCGTTCGCGGTCGTCGACCTGGGCGCCTTCGACACGAACGCGGCCATCCTGCGCCGCAACGCCATCGGCAAACCACTGCGCCTGGCGAGCAAATCCCTGCGATGCCGCGCACTCATGAAGCGCGCACTCGACCAGCCCGGATTCAAAGGCATCCTCGGATTCACACTGCCCGAGGCACTGTGGCTGGCCGGATCCGACGAACACGGGGACTTCGACGACATCGTCGTCGCCTACCCCACGGCCGACCTCGAAGGGCTGCGCAAACTCGCCTCCGACGACGAGCTCTCCCGGCGCATCACGCTCATGGTCGACTCGGCCGAGCACCTCGACTTCATCCAGCGCCACGTCGCGCTCAGCCCGTCACGGCCGCTGCGGCTGTGCCTCGAACTCGACGTCTCGCTCGAACTGCTCGGCGGCCGCGTCCACATCGGCGCCCACCGCTCCCCGGTGCACAGCCCCGAACAGGCCCTCGAGATGGCCCACGAGATCGACAAACGCCCGGGCTTCGACCTCGTCGGCGTCATGGGCTACGAAGGCCAGATCGCCGGCATCCAGGACGCCTTCTCCGCCGCGGCCCTGAAATACCCGCTCGTGCGACTCATGCAGCGCGTCTCGAAAGTCGAACTCGCCGAACGCCGCGCCGAAGCCGTCGCCGCCGTCCGCCGCGTCGCCGACATCGAATTCGTCAACGGCGGCGGCACCGGCTCCGTCATCTCCACCGCCGCCGACCCGTCCGTCACCGAGATCGCCGCCGGATCCGGCCTCTACTCGCCCGCGCTCTTCGACGGCTACCGGTCGATCCGCCCGATCCCCGCCGCGTTCTTCGCGCTGCCGATCGTCCGGCGCCCGCGCCCGGGGATCGTCACCGCCCTCGGCGGCGGCTGGGTCGCCTCCGGCGTGCCCGGCCCCGACCGGCTCCCGAAACCCACCTTCCCCGCCGGGATGCGCTTCTCCAAGACCGAAGGCGCCGGCGAAGTCCAGACCCCGCTCAAAGGCCGCGCCGCCGACGGCCTCGCCATCGGCGACCGCGTGTGGATGCGCCACGCCAAAGCCGGCGAACTCGCCGAACGCGTCAACACCATCCACCTCGTGCGCAACGGCGAGATCGTCGACGAGGTCCCGACCTACCGCGGCGAAGGCCACGCCTTCGCATAGAGCGAGAACGAGAACGGGCCCGGCAGGACGTGATCGTCCCGCCGGGCCCGCCGCCCGTCTCACTCAGTCGTCATTGCGTCCGCCGCCGTTGCCAGGCTGCTCGCACAACTGCATGTACTCCTCGATCGGCGAACAGTCGTCATTGCCGCCCCCCGGCGGCTCCGCCTGCTTGCATCTCGTATCGGTCGCATTCGCTGCGCAATATGGACTGTCGGCGTCGATGGTGCCGTCCTCGTTCACCAGGTCGTCCGCAATCGGATTGCCCGCATGCGCCGCCTCCTGCCAGCCCTTCTCCTCATACTGCTTGGCATCGATCGCGCCGTTCATGAACTTCACCCACACCGGGTAACTCAACTTCGAACCGAACACGCCGTCAGTGCCGCCGTCCTTGTTCAGCAGCGGCGCCGACTCGGCCGTCGCATTGCCGACCCACGCCGCGATGCTCAACTGCGGAATCGCACCCACATACCAGGTGTGCGCGTTCGCGCCGTCCGGGTAGTCGTCGCCCGCCTGCCAGGTACCGGTCTTACCGGTGAGCGGACGCTCGACCTTGTCGCCCTCACCGGTGATGGTCGAACCCACCCACTGGAGGTTCCGGGCGATGCCCGAATCGATCGCCTGGTACGACTCCAGCGACCGCTTCTCCGGCACCGGGTTGCCGTCGCGGTCGTACACCGCCTCGACATAGTGCATCTCGTTGTACACCCCGTCGGCCGCGAGCGTCGCGTACACGCTCGCCATGTACGCCACCGACGTCGGGTACTGGCCGAAACCGATGTGGTAGTAGAACGGCGAGTTCGGCGAGTCCAGATCCAGCTCGGTCTGCTTCGGCGTGACACCGTCGTCCTCGTAGCCGTCCAGCGAGGCATAGGAGTCGATGTTCCCGTTCGCGTCGGTCTCGAACGACCCGTCCTCCTTCTCGATCACGCCGTGGCGCGAGTAGGTGATCGTGCCGTCCTGGGCGCGGTAGAACCGGTACGTGACCGCCTGACCGTCCTCGGTCTGCGTCAACTGCCGGACACCCATGTCGACCGCCGTCTCGAGGATCGCGGTCGCACCGTACTTCTCGGCGATCGCGTACATCGGCGTGTTCTTGGACTGCCGCACCGCCTCGGTGAGCGTCATGTCGACGTCCTCGGTCGCGCCCGCGTTCGAGATCGTCGGGTCGTCGAAGTCCTTGAGGGACTCGAACTCTCGCGGCGACTTCGAGTGCCACCACGAGTCGATCGAGGCGCCCTCCTTGATCGCCGTCGCCGCCGTGATCATCTTGAACGTCGACGAAGGCGGGTGCGGGTTCTCCAGGCCGGCCTTGTCGATGCCGAGGCCGTTCTGCCCGCCGTAGTAGCCGAGCACGCGGCCCGTACCCGGTTCGACCGCCACGACCGCGCTGGCCATCGACTTGTTGTATTCGACGAGAGCGGCTTTTTCGTTGTCGTTTTCGAACTCGAAGTAGCCGTCCTCGTTCACGTATTCGGCCGCGGCGGCCCGCTCCGTGACCACCTACGTTGTTGTCGTCGACGAGTTTGCCCGCTTCGTTCTCCATGCGTTTGAGGTCGCCGCGACCGGCGGTCTCCTCTGCCGAAGCCTGGACATCCGGGTCGATGGTGAGGGCCACGGTGTAGCCGCCGGTGTCCTTCTTCTCGCCGTAGAAGTCGTCCTTGGTGAGGCCGTAGCGGCTCTCGAGTTCCGCCCAGACGTAGCCGTCGGTCGGGTTGGTGATGAAGCCGGTGGGGGTGTCATGGCCCCAGGTGCCGGGGTTCTCGAGGGCTTCCTTGGTTTCGGGCATCCCAGCGTCGAGGTCTGCCTGGACGGCGGCGAGCTGCTTCTCGTCAGAGGTCCTCGGTCAAGGTGAGCAAGGTCTTCATGCCGTGGGTCCAGCGGTCGAGCGGGGCGGTGCTGTCCGTCCCGGCGACGCGCGGGTCGAACGAGCCGTCACCGGCCTTCACCTGCATGACCAGCATCATGCCCTCGCCCCAGGTGAGCTCTTCGACCTTCTTGCCGAACCAGATCTCCGAGGCGGCCTCGATGCCGTACGTGCCGCGGCCGTAGAAGTTGAGGTTGAGGTAGTGGAGGAGGATGTCCTCCTTCGAGGTGCCCTGCTCCAGCTTCATCGCCATGACGGCCTCTCGGGCCTTGCGGCCGTATGAGATGTCATCGCGGATTTCCGTGACCATGCCCGCGTACTGCTGGCTGATGGTCGAGGCGCCCTGCGTGTCGCCGCCCTTGAGGTTGTTGACCAGGGCGCGCATGGTGCCCTTGTAGTCGACGCCCTCGTGCTCGAAGTAGTCCTTGTCCTCCAGCGCGAGCAGCGACCAGACGACCGAGTCCGGCAACTGCTTGTAGTCGTCGACGAGCTTTCGGGTGTACTCGCCGTATCCGGCGATCGGCGTCTCGCTGTTCGCGTAGGTGAACGTGGTGGACTCGCCGAACACGAGGTCCTCCGGCGCGGGCACGCTGTCGAAGAAGTAGGTCACGGCCATCGTGCCTGCCCCGAGCAGCATCAGACAGGCCATGATGAGGGCCGCGTAGACGCGGCGGCGGCGCACCGAGATGCGCTTCTTCTTGCGGCCCCGCTTCGCGGGGCCGGGAACGGGCTTGGGCTTGGCGGCACCCACCACCGACGCCCGGCCCATGTTGCCGCCTCCGGCGACCGACGGGGGCCCGATCGGAGGAGGCCCGGCCGGAGGTGGTCCGGCCGGAGCCGGAGGTGGTCCGGCCGGCGGACCTACCCGTGGACCCGGCGGCGGTCCCATCGGGGGGCCGACCGGGCGGTTCGGGGGGTGTTGAAAGTCGCTCATGCTCAACCATCCACGAGTTGTGAGGTGCCCACCCGCGGCGTTACGCCTGCGGTCGGCTTCGGCGAGCGCCCCCGAGGAGTGCAAGGCGGGCACCCGCAGAACTTTGGATGTTAGCGGACCACGCCCGGTAGGCGAGGAGTGCTCGGTTTCGCGGGTGAGGAAGGCCGCTTATCGACCACCTTAGACCAGCGATGCGACACCGCGTTCCGGACACGTTCGAGTGAAATCGCGCACCTGCGCCCGATTCGGGGCCGAATCAGCCCGAAAAGTGTCGGTCCCGCGAGCAACGCTCGAGCGGGACCGACAGTGCCCCTCTCGGGAGGGTGGGGGTTCGGGATGGCATATGCGACCCGCGCTCAAGCGGCGCCTCTCGCCGCCTGCCGCCCCGAGAACAGGCACCCGCCCAGGAACGTGCCCTCCAAGGACCGGTAGCCGTGCATCCCGCCGCCGCCGAACCCGGCCGCCTCGCCCGCCGCGTACAGCCCCGGCAGCGGCGTCCCGTCGGCTCGCAGCACCCGCCCGTCCAAGTCGGTCTGCAAGCCGCCCAAGGTCTTGCGCGTCAAGATGTTGAGGCGCACCCCGATCAGCGGACCGGCCTTCGGGTCGAGCAGCCGGTGCGGGGACGCGACCCGGATCAGCTTGTCGCCGCGGTAGTTCCGGGCCCCGCGCAACGCGGTGATCTGCAGGTCCTTCGTGAACTTGTTGCTCATCTCGGCGTCCCGGGCCTCCACGGCCGCGCGCACCGTCTCGTACTCCAGGAGCCCCTCGCCGGTGATGCCGTTCATCTTCGCGACCAGCTCGGGGAGCGTGGCGGCCACCGCGAAGTCGGAGCCGTGCTTCTTGAACGCCTCGACCGGCGCGGGCGCGCCGGGCAGCACCCGCTTGAGCAGCAGCTTGATGTTCTTCCCCGTCAAGTCCGGGTTCTGCTCCGACCCGGAGAGGGCGAACTCCTTCTCGAGGATCTTCTGGGTGAGCACGAACCACGTGTACTCGTGCCCGGTGGTCACGATGTGCTCCAGCGTCCCGAGCGTGTCGAAACCGGGGAACAGCGGCGCGGGCAGCCGCTTCCCCGTGGCGTCGAGCCACAGCGACGACGGCCCCGGGAGGATCCGGATGCCGTGGTGGGGCCAGATCGGGTCCCAGTTCTCGATGCCCTCGGTGTAATGCCACATGCGGTCGCGGTTGATGAGGTTCGCCCCGGCCGACTCGGCGATCCCGAGCATCCGCCCGTCCACATGGGCCGGCACCCCGGAGATGAGCCGCTTCGGCGGCGTCCCGAGCCGCTCGGGCCAGTTCCGCCGCACGAGATCGAAGTTCCCGCCGATGCCCCCGGACGTGACGACGACGGCCCCGGCGGACAGCTCGAACTCGCCGAGCGGCTCACGGTTGGTGGCGACTCCGCGAGCGGACCCGTCGGGAGAGAGCAGCGTCCCCGAGACCCCGGTGACGACCCCGTCCGTCACCGTCAGCTCGTCGACCCGGTGCCGGAACTTGAGCTGCACCTTCCCCTCGATGGCGGCCTGCCGCACCCGCTGCGCGAACGGCTCGACGATGCCCGGCCCCGTGCCCCACGTGATGTGGAAGCGCGGCACCGAGTTCCCGTGGCCCTGCGCCGTATAGCCCCCGCGCTCGGCCCAGCCGACCACCGGGAAGAACCGGACGCCCAAGGCGTGCAGCCAAGCCCGCTTCTCCCCGAGGCGAAATCGACGTACGCCTCGGCCCACTTGCGGGGCCACTCGTCCTCGGGCCGGTCGAACCCGGCGGTCCCGAGCCAGTCCTGCCACGCGAGATCGTGCGAGTCCTTGATCCCCATCCGCCGCTGCTCCGGCGAATCGACCAGGAACAGCCCGCCGAACGACCAGAACGCCTGCCCCCCGAGCGACTGCTCGCCCTCCTGGTCCAACAGCGTGACGCTCTTCCCGAGCCGAACCAACTCCGAAGCGGCGACCAAACCGGCCAAACCCGCCCCGATCACGATGACGTCACTGTCCATGGCCCGCGCCTTCCCAGCAGCAGATACGGCGCCTACTGGCGCGTAGGGGAGGTATACCAGTACCGCGAGCGCCCGTCAACCGGCCGAAGCACTGCCCTCGACCGGTCGCAGACCGTGATGCGGCATCCGCCAAGCCTCCGCGAGCGTCGAAGCGCGCACGTTCACGCCGCCGCCGAAGAACTCGCAGAACTTCATGATCAACGGATCCCACCCCACCGGATCCACATAGTCGGTCCCCGGAATCAGCAGCCGCTCCTCCACATGCGCCCGCGCCACCCGCACCTCAAAAGCCGTGGCCGTACCCGCGAACGCGTGCACCTCCTCCACCAGGCACTCCAACTGCACCGGGCACTCCTCGACCCTCGGCGCCCCGACCACCTCCGACGCCTGCGCCGTGAGCCCCGCCGCGCCGAACTTGTCGGGCTCGAACCGATACCCCTTGGCGGCCTTCGAATCCGGCACCGGATCGGTCCCGGTCAACGGCGCGAGCAGATCCACCGCGCCCGCCATATCCGACGGCACCAGATTCAACACGCACTCCCGCTCCCGCAGCAGGTTCTCCGTCGTCTTCGAACGACTCCCCATCCCCAACATGCACGACTGCCCCAACCACCACGCCGAAGACATCGGCGCCAAATTCGCCGACCCATCCCCATTCCGACTGCTGATCAGCACCACGGGCGTCCCGAAATACAACACCTTGAGATCCGAACTCACATGCACGGCAACCTCCGCTCCGTCCACTCGACCCCCAACTCAACCCGCTCGCCACCCCGGGCGCTGGCCGAAAATCGACCTGCACTGCCGGGGTTTGCGACCGGCCCTGCCGACCCCGCCGAACGCGACATGCGAATCCGTTGCGGCACCGGTAGATTGAGGCGATGGGCCAGGAAATCACTCCGGGGGCGGAGCTCACCCGCGCCGAGATCGCCGCGATCCTGGGCGGCGCGCTCCAAGGCGGCATCCTGCCCGCAAGACGATCCGAGTCCGTGCTGATCTACTCCGACCCCCGCCAAGGCGAGCAGTACGGCTACTACGACGGCTGGCTCCCCGACGACGGCGAAGGCCCGGTCTTCGAGTACACCGGCCAAGGCCAGCGCGGACACCAGGAGATGCAGCGCGGCAACAAGGCCATCCGCGACCACATCGCCAACGGGACCGCGCTGTACGTCTTCGCCGCCGTCGGCGCCCACCGGCAGGGCCCGCAGGTCTTCAAGTACCTCGGCGAATTCGAGCTCGACCAGGCCGAGCCCTTCTATGAAAGGGAAGCTCCGGATCTCGCCGAGCGCACCAGGATCGTTTTCGTGTTCCGCCTGCGCCCCAAAGCCGACGCGATCATCGACGACGCCTACCGGCTCCCGCCCGAGAAGCGCACGACCGTCATCAGATGGGCGCCGCCCGGCGAGCTCCCACGAAACCTGGGCAGACACGCGAAGACGACGAGCGCTCCGATCCTCCCCGAGCGGAACACCCGGGCCGAAGCGCTCCGCAAACCGACCGAACCGGTGCTCGTGAAGCGCCGCGAAGCCGAACTCTGCGCACGATTCGAGGCGTTCTTGCGAACGCAAGGACATGAGGTGTGCCGCTACGAGATCCGCGTCAAGGGCGACCCCGGGATCATGCGCACCGACACCTGCGACGAAACCGACCTGGTGCTATACGAGGCCAAGGGCAAGCCGAGCCGTGCCCACGTTCGCGACGCCATCGCGCAGCTCGCCGACTACCGGCGACACGTGTCTCGGGAACGGAGGCGCTGCGCGGTCCTGCTGCCCGCCAGGCCGAGCGACGACCTCTGCGATCTGATCGAGTCGCAGGATCTCTCGTTGGTGTACGAAGCGGACGGCCGGTTCGTCGGTTGGCCCGTCGACGTGGCCTAGCTTGGCTTTTCCCAGACTGATACGTGGGTTCGGCTTTCGTGGGTGAAGGGGGTCGCGTTCCAGTCTTGCCAGCGGTCTTGGAGGCGGAGGCCGGCTATGCGGGCCATCAGGTCGAGTTCGGACGGCCAGACGTAGCGGAACGGAATGTGCTTGCTGCGGCTCGTGCCGTCTTCGTTGATGGTGATGTAGTTGGAACTCATCTGCTGTGTCGCGCAGTCGTAGAGGTCGAAGGCGAACCGGCTCGGGGCGGTTTCGAACGGGACGGCGCGCTGGCCCGGGGGGAGGACGCGGAGGTCGGGGATCGCCGTCTCGATCACGAAGCGACCGCCGGATTCGAGGTGGGCGGCGGCGTTCTCGAAGCAGCTGACCTGGGCGTCCTGTGTGGTGAGGTTCAGGATCGTGTTGAACACGAGGTAGACCACCCGGAAGGCGCCGTCGACCCGGGTCGAGGCGATGTCGCCGATGGTGACGTCGACGGCTTCGCCGCCCGGCTTGGCGTGCAGCTGCGCGGTCATGTCGGGGGAGAGGTCGATGCCGCTGACTTGGACGCCGCGGGCCGCGAGCGGCAGAGCGATCCTGCCGGTGCCGGAGGCGAACTCGAGGGCGCGGCCCTCTCCGGCGAGCCGGGACAGGACCTCGACGACCGGATCGATTTTCTCCGGCGTGAACATGTCGGACGAACTCTGGTCGTACGAGGCCGCCGCGCTGCCGCTGAAGTGGTCCGTGAGTTCATTCATCGTCGGATCGTATCGGCCGCAACGGGCCGGCGAATGAGGATTTGCATCGGGCCGTTCCTCTCTGCTCGGGGCGGCCCCCGCTGGACGAGGATGCACTTCGGGTCTTGGGCCGCCGCTTCCCGCTCGGGGGCCCCTCCCCCCCCACCCCCCGCCCCCACCCCGCCCACCGCTCTTTCGCCTTCGTGCCGACGTACGCTTCCTAGGCGATCGGCTTTGCTACCGTCGAGTAACATGGCTTCTGGGTAATGATGCCTACGAGATCTCGGTGGTGCTCTGATGAACCTCTACTTCCGTCTGCTGCTCCTGTGGATGCGGTCCCGGCGCAAGGTGCCACTGGATCTGTGGGATACCGCCAAGACTCCGTTCCGTGTGGTGCCGACCGATCTGGACCCGCTGGGCCACATGACCAACGGCCGGTACCTGACGATCATGGACGTGGGCCGGATCGACCTGATGATGCGTTCCGGGTTCTGGTCGAAGATGCAGGAGCAGGGCTGGTACCCGGTGGTGGCCGGCCAGACCATCACCTATCGAAAGTCCCTGCGGCCGTGGCAGTTGTTCCAGATCCACACGCGGGTGATCGGCTTCGACGACCGCTGGGGATACATCGAGCAGACCTTCTGCGTGGGAACGACCGTGTACGCCCAGGCCTTCGTGCGGACCCGGTTCCTCAAGCGGTCCGGCGGATCGGTGGAACATGCCGAGCTGGAGAAGCTCGCGGGCGGCTTCCCGGACGACCTGGAAGTCCCCGAGTGGCTGCTCGAATGGACCGCCGCGACCCGCATCGGAGAGACCCGCTAGGACCGGCGGGCCCAGAGTTGTGGGCCCGGGAGCGCGTCAGTCCTGCCGGCCCCGCTCGGGCGCTGGATGCGGCGGCGGTGGGGAAGGGTCGGGCGGCGATGGCGTCGCCATCGGGGGCGGCGAGGGGAGTTCCCAGGCGGCATGGCGCAGTTGGGTGACCAGATGGTCTGCCGCGGATTCGATCTCCTCGCGGCGGAGCCGGTCGTCGAGGCGGTTCGAGGCGATGCGGGACAGTATGAGGATGTTCAATGCCGTCTCGCGGAGCAGGAGATTGAGCGGGATCCGCTGGCGGGCCCCGGCGAGCACGGTGATCGATTCGGCGAGGTTCTCGAGTTCAGGTGCAGACATCGGTTCCTCCAGTTGTTGTGCAGTTGTTGTGATGCGATTGTGTCGGGGCGATTCGCCTCGTTGCTGACAGTGTAGAGACGACCACCGACAGTTTCTCTGTTCGAGTGATGCACAACTCATTTCGCCTGACGGGGGAGTGCTTTGTGCTCTGCGCTCGGATGCCGCGGGGCCGACGGGCAAAACTCGTCGGCCCCGCCTTTGTCCTATCGCTCAGACCCGGCAGAGGATCTCGCCGTGGGGGATCATCAGCCAGCTCTCCGGGTTCGCGCCCCAGGCCCGCCATGCTTCCGAGATCGCCTGCAGTGCTTCGCGAGTGGCATGGCCGCCCGCCACCGCCTGCTTCGCGAAGTCGGAGTGCAGGCTCCGGTCGGCCCACAGGCCGCCCCACCAGGCCCGGTCCTGCTCGTCGCTGAAGGTCCAGGTCGACGAGGTGGCCTCGACCTTCGACTCGTCGAACCCGGCCCGCAAGGCCCACGCCTTCAGCCTGCGGCCCGCGTCCGGCTCGCCGCCTCCGGCCCTGGCGACCTCCTCGTACAGGTCCAGCCACGCCGTCAGGCCCTCGGATTCGGGGAACCACGTGAACGCCCGGTAGTCGCTGTCGCGCACCGCCACCACGCCACCGGGCTTCGCGACCCGGCGCATCTCTCTCAGTGCCTGGATCGGGTCTCCCACATGCTGCAGCACCTGATGCGCATGAACCACGTCGAAAGCGTCGTCCTCGTAGGACAGGTCGTGCACGTCCGCCACCGCGAAGGTCATGTTCGTCAGGCCCCGCGCTCGGGCCTCCTCCGCGGCCTGCTCCACGATGCCCGATGCGTAGTCGACCGCCGTGACATGTCCTTGCGGCACGAGCGCCGCCAAGTCGGCCGAGATGGTGCCTGGGCCGCAACCGATGTCGAGGACGCGATGGTCCGGCCGCAGTGACGGCAGCAGGTGAGCGGCCGAGTTCTCCGCCGTTCGCCAAGCGTGGGAACGCAGGACCGATTCGTGGTGGCCGTGGATGTAGGTCGCAGTCTCTTTCGCCATGCGCAGACGATACCGAGGCAGTTCTATTATGTGGGAGTAAATTCTCGTATTTCGGGAACCTCTTTCTGGGCTGGATGTTTACAGTTCGCTTGCCTCGCGCGTTCACCTGCTCATTAGACGGATACACTCGCGTATCGCCGCTATGCGCGATAGGTGACCCCATGACCGACGAAAGTGGACTTCATGACGAACGGCACCAATCCCTCGAACATCAACGACGCGCTGGCGCAGGCGCTCGACGCCGTCAAGACGGGTCAGCAGGCCCAAGAGGCCATCGCCGGTCAGAGCGCCCGAGCCGAAGCCGCCGACGGGCGGGTCATCGCCACGGCCTCCTTGACCGGCAAGGTGACCGTCGAGATCACCAACGTGCGGGCCTACCGGCTCGAACCCGCGCAGCTCGCCCAAGAGATCACCAACGCCGTCAACGAGGCGCTCGACGCGGCGCGCGGCCAGGCCGCCGCCCCCGCCGACATCGACCTCTCCGAGCTCTCCACGAAGCTCGAAGAGATCCAGCAGCAGTCCGTGAAGCAGCTGCAGGGCTTCATGTCGAGCATCGTCGAGACGCAGACCGGCGTCATCCGCGCGGCTTCTGAAGGGCGGGACCGCAAATGAGCGAGTTGCGCATCGAACCCGAGCGGCTCGAGAAGGCGGGCAAGGGCATCGAAGGCACCGCGGAGCAGTTCACCGCGGTCCTGGAGCAGTTCCGGTCCACCATCGAGGGCGTCGGCGAAGCCGCCGGCGGCGACGAGATCGGCGGGCTCATCGGCGACGCCCACCAAGCCGTCTACGACGCCGCCATGGAGTGCTTCCAGGAAGCGGCCCAATCGATGACCGACGCCGGCTTCGACGTGCGCGACTTCGCGACACAGCACCTGGCGGTCGACGACGAGGTCGCCCAGATCTTCGGCAGACTCCAAGGGGAACTGGGAGGCAAGGCCTGATGGCGCTCATGATCCCGTCCGAGCTCGCGACCCTGCTCGCGATCATCGGCTACGAGTGGCCCTCCTCGAACGAGGACGCGCTCATGCAGTCAGGTCAAGCCTGGCAGGACCTCAGCGGCCAACTGGCCGACATCGAGGCCCAAGCCACCACCAGCGCCGCAGAGGCGTGGGCCGAGCAGATCGGCAAGGACATCGACGCCTTCAAGACGTGGTGGGAGAGTGACGAGGGGCCCGCCGACACGCTCACCCAAGGCGCGACCGGCGCGATGATCGGCGGGGCCGGCCTCATGATCTGCTCGGTCATCGTGCTGAGCCTCAAGATCATGATCATCGTGCAGCTCGCGATCCTCGCCGTGCAGATCGCGATGGCGATCGCCCAGGCCGCCTTCACCTTCGGCGCGTCGCTCGCGCAGATCCCGATCTTCCAGCAGATCTGCAGGAGGATCGTCGGCGGGATCTTCGACCAGGTCATCGGGAAGCTCATGGAGGCGTAAGGCCCCGACCCTGAGCGGCACCAGGCGGTGGACCGTCACCAGCCGCGCCGCCTCGCGAGCCATTCGGCCGTCGCCACTGCGGCCCAACGCATGTGGTCCTTGATCGCGGGCGAGACGATCCGCTGCGGAGCGTCCGGCCAGGCTTGGAGCAGCGCCCCGGTGATGGCGGCCAGCGCCGTGTCGAGCTCTTCTTCAGCGACCTCGCGAGACGTCGGGTGGTCCCAGAAGAGGCGGTCCGCGTCGTGGCCGTCGCCTTGCGCCACGGTCAGCAGGTTCACCGTGTCGATCCACGGCGGCATGTACCGGAGCCGGTTCCAGTCGCAGACCCAGGCGCGATCGGCGCCCGCGATCATGTTGTCCGGGCGGAGATCGCCGTGCGTGATCTGCCCGGTGGCGAAGATGCGGCCGAGGCCGCTCTCGAGTGTCGGCCAGCTCTTCCCAGCGCCCGTCGAATCGCTGCGGCAATGCGAACGGCGCGAGTTCGCCGGCGGCGACGTCCTGGAACCATGTGAACTTCTCGGCGGTCTTGACCGTCGGGCCGTGCGCGGTCACCTCGGGCGTGGGCGGGTTGAGGGCCTCGACCGCTTCGGCCCAGGCCCGCAGCATGAGGTCCAGGGTCTCGGGTCGCATGGGGAGCGTCACCGGCCCGCCTTCGACCGCTTCGAATCCGATCATGGTCCAGTCCGCGACCTCGGCATGGAAACGCATCTTCGGAGCGGGGACGCCTTGCGGCAGCACGCTATTGGTCCGCGCCTCCGTGCGGTAGGCCTCGCGGACTTCAGGGGTGGACGGCCCTGCCGCCTTGACGAAGTGCTCGTCGCCCGACGCGGAGCGGATGCGGGCGGCGAACCCGGTGGTGAAGCCGCCGCCGGCGATGTCGACCGCGACCGGAGCACCGCCGAGTTCGGTGGCGATGCGACGGCGGACGGCCTCGGGCAGGGTCGCGTACGGCGGCCGGATCGCGGTGGCGGCGTAGTCGAGTGGTGTACGGAGGTTCGCCGCGCTCGGGTTCGGGACCGCGGTCATGACCAGCCGCGGCGGCGTGCGAGCCAGTCGGCCGCGGCGAGGCCGCTCCAGCGCTGATGCGCGCGGAGGTACGGGGACACGTCTTCGAACGGCGGGTGCACCGATTCGCCGAGGTAGTAGCCGGTGATCGCGGCCAGGCCCGTGTCGAGTTGCTCGGGCGCCACGCCGTCGGCCGTGGCGTGCTTCCAGAAGAGACCGTCCGCGTCGTGTCCGTCGCCGTGGGCCGCAACGAGGAAGCACGCGGTGTCGAACCAGGGCGCGTGCACCTGGACCCAGTTCCAGTCGCAGATCCAGGCGCGGTCCTCGCCCACGATCATGTTGTCGGGGCGCAGGTCGAAGTGCATCACGGCGTCGGCGGTCAGGGCCTCCTCGACAGTGGATTCGAGCCGGACGAGGTCGTCGAGACGCCCTTCCAAAGCCGGCGGGACCGGGAACGGGTCCTGCTCGCCGGCGGCCACGCACGTGAACTGGCGCAGCTTGTCGTCGATCGGGTGGGCCTTCACGCCGAGGTCCAGCAGCGCCTGCGGGGCCGGGGTGAGCGCGGCGGCGGCCTGGGCCCAGGCGTCGAGCATGAGGTCGAGGTCGCGCGGTGCCATCGGGAGGGTCGGAGCGCGGCCGTCGACGGCTTCGAACCCGAGGACGATCCAGTCCTCGAAGTCCGCGGCGAATTCGAGGCGCGGGGCCGGGACGCCTTGGGGGAGCGCCCGGTTGATGCGGGCCTCTTGGCGGTACGCGTCGAACGCGAAGCGCTTGTCGGTGCCCACGGCCTTGATGAAGAGTTCGGTTCCGGACTCGGCGCGGATGCGGGCGGCGAAGCCGCCGCTGAAGCCGCCTCCGGCCATGCGGACGTCGGCGGGTGCGCCGCCGAGTTCGGCGGTGATGCGCTCGCGGACGGGCTGGGGGAGGGTCTCCCAGGTGGCGCGGACGGCGGTGGCGTCGTAGGGGACCGTGGGGCCGAATCGGGACATGGGACGAGTGTGGACGGCGTCCGGGGACGTCTGCAAATGGTTTTGGCAGGGAAAGCGGGCGATTGCGGCGTGTGCCGGCAAATCGGGCGCGGGCAGGGCCCCCGGTTGCAAGTGTCGCCTGAGGGTCCGACATGGAACGCATGGGGGCTGGTGAACGGCCTTGCGGCCGTGAGAAAATGAGTGGCCCTCGCCGCCGTGGTGGGGACGGTGGCGAGGGACCGGGATCCTATTCTAGGCGCTCGCGAGCAAAGAGGGAATCACGACGGGCAAGACATAGCAGCCGATGTCGCCGACCGTGCTGTACGTGAGGGCCCAATTCGCCGTCTCCGCGTCGCGGCACAGCACGACGAAGGCGACCATGCAGCTGAGTGACCGCTGCGCGTCCGTCATGAACCGGAGCCAGGTTTCGGCCTGCGCCGGGTCGGGTTGGAGCACGGCGTCGAACAGCAGGGCGACGACCCGCTCGCCGTCCTTCGAGTACGCCGCCGCCACGCAGACGCGGAGCCGGTTCGCTTGCTCGGGCAAGGTGATGGTCCTGCGGCTGACGGCGATGCTGTCGTGCTCGGGCAGGTCGGGTCCGTGGGTGAAGTTGTACAGCTCGGTCGCGAATTCGGGGCGGGTCTCCATCAACATGGCGAGGAGTTCGTTGTACTCGATAGACATTCGAGTTCCTAACTTCCGCGTGGGGTCACAAAAGGTGGGTTGAAGGAACAACGAGGACACGTGTTTCCGGTTACGGGTGTTGCGGCGACTTGTTGCGACCGGTTGCAGTCGCAGGAGAAGGTTCCGGGAACGCCGAAGGGGCGCGGCGGGAACGTCCCCGCCGCGCCCCTTCAGGCGTGTGCCGTGGTCCTTACAGGCCCAGCTGGTGTTCGAAGTTGCCTTCCTCGATGCGCTTGGTGACCGCTTCGAGGTAGCGGGCCGCGTCGGCGCCGTCGATCAGGCGGTGGTCGTAGCTCAGCGTCAGGTGCATGACCGAGCGCACCGCGATGACCTCGCCCAGCTCCGGGTCGTTGATCACGCGGGGGCGCTTGACGATCGCGGCGGTGCCGAGGATCGCCGACTGCCCCAGCGGCACGATCGGCGTGTCGAACAGCGCGCCCACCGAACCGGTGTTGGTGATCGTGAACGTGCCGCCGAACAGGTCGTCGGGCGCCAGGCCGCCGTCGCGCGCCTTCTTGGCGATCTCGGCGATCCGCTTGGCCAGGCCCGGGATGTTCAGGTCGCCGGCGTTCTTGACGACCGGGACGATGAGGCCCTTCGGCGTGTCCACCGCGAAGCCCACGTGCTCGGCGTCCGGGTAGGTGACCGTCTTCTCCTCCATGTTCATGGTGGCGTTGACGATCGGGTACTGCTGGAGCGCCTCGATCGCGGCGATCGAGAAGAACGGCAGGAAGGAGAGCTTCACGCCGTGGCGGGCGAGGAACTCGTCCTTCTTGGCCGCGCGGAGCTTCGCCACCTTCGTGACGTCGACTTCGCGCACCGTCGTCAGCTGGGCCATGGTCTGCATCGACTGGAGCAGGGCCTTGGCCGCGGACTGGCGCAGGCGGCTCATCTTCTCGGTGCGGCCGCGCAGCGGGCTGACCTCGGCGGGGGCCGGAGCGGCCTTCGCCGGGGCGGCCGCCGCGGGAGCGGGCTCCGGTGCCTTCTTCGACTCGATGACGGCCTGGACGTCCTCCTTGCGGATGCGTCCGCCCACACCCGAACCGCTGACCTCGGCGAGGTCCACGTTGTTCTCGGAGGCGAGCTTGCGCACCAGCGGCGTCACGTACGAACCCGAAGGCTTCGACGCGGACGGCGCGGCGGCAGGGGCCGGAGCCGCAGGCGCCGGTGCGGCGGCGGGAGCAGGAGCGGACTCGGGCTCGGCCGGGGCCGGCTTCGTCGGCGTGCTCTCGGCCTGCGCCGGAGCGGGCTCCGGCTCGGGCTCGGACTTCACGGCCGGCGTCGGCGCGGAGGCCGGAGCGGTGCGGCCGGGGCCGCGGCGCCGGAGCCGATGATCGCGAGCACGGAACCGACCTCGGTGGTCTCGTCCTCGTTCACCCGGATCTCCAGCAGCGTGCCCGCGGCCGGGGACGGGATCTCCGTGTCGACCTTGTCGGTCGAGATCTCCAGCAGCGGCTCGTCGACCTCGACGGTGTCGCCCACGGCCTTCAGCCAAGTCGTGACCGTGCCCTCGGTGACCGATTCGCCCAGCTCGGGGAGCAGGACCTCGGTCCCCTCGGCGCCGCCGGCGGCCGGAGCTGCCTCGGCCGGGGCCTCGGGAGCGGCCGGGCGGCCTCAGCGGCCGGAGCCTCGGCCGGTGCGGCCTCGGGCTCGGGCAGCGGCTCCTGCTCCGGGGCGGGCTCCGCCGGAGCCGAACCCGCGGACTCGGACGGGTCGCCGATGATCGCCAGCTCGCCGCCGATCTCGACCTCGGTGTCCTCGGGAGCCACGATCTTCAAGAGCACGCCAGCGACCGGCGAAGGCACCTCGGTGTCGACCTTGTCCGTCGACACCTCGAGCAAAGGCTCGTCGACCTCGACGGTGTCGCCTTCCTTCTTGAGCCACTGGGTCACCGTTCCCTCGGTGACCGACTCACCGAGGGCGGGCATCGTTACCGATGTCGGCATCGTTCGTTCAACTCCTGCGGTTGTGGATTAGTCGTGGGCGTGCAGCGGCTTGCCGGCCAGCAGCATCGCCGCTTCACCGATCGCTTCGTTCTGGGTGGGGTGCATGTGGATGAGGTTCGCGACGTCGGTCGCGTACGCCTCCCAGTTGTAGATCAGCTCCGCCTCGCCGATCTGCTCGGAGATGCGGGCGCCGACCATGTGGACGCCGACGATCGGGCCGTCCTCGACCGCGACGAGCTTGATGAAGCCCTGGGTCTTGAGGATGTTCGACTTGCCGTTCCCGGCCAGGTTGTAGTTGACCGACTTGATCTTGTCGGCCCCGTACTGCTCCTTCGCCTTGTCCTCGTTGAGGCCCATGGAGGCCACCTCGGGCTCGGTGAAGGTCACGCGCGGGATGCCGGTCTCGTCGATCGGGTTCGGGTCGAGGCCCGCGATGGTCTCGGCCACGAAGATCCCCTGGAGGAAGCCGCGGTGGGCGAGCTGGATGCCCGGGACGATGTCGCCGACGGCGTACACGTTCGGGAGGTTCGTCTGGAGGTGCTCGTCGACCAGGACGAAGCCCCGGTCCATGGTCATGCCCTGCTCCTCGTAGCCGCATTCGCGGTGACCGGGCCGCGCCCGACCGCGACGAGCACGACGTCGCCCTCGACGACGGTGCCGCCCTGGATCGTGACCTGCACGCCCGTAGCGGTCTTCTCGACCTTCTCGAAGAACTTGCCGGTGTGGAACTTGATGCCCCGCTTGCGGAACGCCCGCTCCAGCTGCTTGGAGGAGTCCGCGTCCTCGGCGGCGATGAGCCGGGGGAGGCCCTCGATGATCTCGACCTCGACGCCCAGCGACTTCCATGCGGAGGCGAACTCGACGCCGATGACGCCGCCGCCGATGACGATGGCCTTGCGGGGCAGCTCGGTGAGCTCGAGCGCGTGCTCGGAGGCGATGACCTTGTCGCCGTCGATCTCCAGCCCGGGGAGGGTCTTGGAGTACGAGCCGGTGGCCAGGACGAGGTTGCGGCCGGTGACGGTCTGG
The DNA here is from genome assembly GCA_963740955.1 of uncultured Actinomycetota bacterium. Classification (GTDB taxonomy): domain Bacteria; phylum Actinomycetota; class Actinomycetes; order Mycobacteriales; family Micromonosporaceae; genus Glycomyces. Next base: position 307,172 of record CAVUGC010000014.1, on the reverse strand, counting down.
CCGTTGTCGACCTGGACCGTGTTCGGGCCGACGAGCTTGCCGGTGCCCTTGATGAACTCGACCTTGTGCGCCTTGACCAGGCCCTGCAGGCCCTTGTACAACTTCGACACGACGTCGTCCTTGTACTTCTTCACGGCGGCCATGTCGACGCCCTTGAACTCGGCGAGGATGCCGAACTGCTCGGATTCGCGGGTCGTGTCCGCGACCTCGCCGGCGTGGAGCAGCGCCTTGGTGGGGATGCAGCCGCGGTGCAGACAGGTGCCGCCGACCTTGTCCTTCTCGATCAGGGCCACCTGACAGCCCCAGCTCAGCCGCGCGGAACGCTGTGGCGTAACCGCCGCTGCCGCCGCCCAGGATGACTACGTCGTATCCTGCGTTCGGGTCGCTCATTGCTCTCCCCACTTAACGATGCTTAGGTACGGAGCCCATCTTTCCACCGAACGCGACTCGTGGTCGTCCAGACCCGGTGGTTGGAGTGTGCAACACCATTCAACCGCTTGCTGCGAGCATTCGGAAAGTTCCGTTCGTGTGCGGCTGGACACAGGTGTCTCAGGCCGTGTGTACGCTTGGATCCACGCCTCAATGTGGTGCGGGAGGAACGGTCGTGGGGTTGTTCGGACGCAAGAAGAAACAGGGCAAGGGGACGCTCGATCGCGCGTCCGACAATGTCGACCAGCGGCATCTGATCGACTTCATCAAGACGAGGACCGGCGTCGAGGCCTATCTCGAGCCGAAGACCACCGTCACTGAGACCACGGTCATGCTCATCGCCCATGACGGCGAGTGGACGCGGCGCCGTGTCGACGGCCCGGCCGGGGCGTTCGCCCTGGGCCGCAAGTACAACACCCCGGTGTACGAGGTCGCGAAGACGGGATATCCCCAGCGTAAGCGCGATTTTGACGCGCGCCGCAAGCTCGAGCAGCAGCGCCAGCAGTAGCGTTCCGGGCCCGATCGGATCCCTCCCGGGACGGCCGCGAACGCAACGATTGCGCAATATTCACCGCACTGTCCCGCCACTTGGTGGTGAGGACCTTCGAACATGCGACAAGGGGCGCGGCCATCGGCCGCGCCCCTGACGCCGTTGTGATTACGAGGCGAACTCCTCGAGGAGTGCCACGAGGGTGCGCACCGGCCGGCCGGTCGCGCCCTTCGCGATGTACCCGTAGGTCGAGTCCGAATCGGCCGGGCCCGCGATGTCGAGGTGCGCCCACGGCAGCTCCTCGGGCACGAACTTCGACAGGAAGACCCCGCCCTGCACCATGTGGCCGTCGCGCTTGAGGCCGGTGGCGCACTGCGACACGTCGGCGATCGAGGACTCCATGAGCTTCACGATGTCCTCGGGGAACGGCATCGGCCAGCCGTGCTCGCCCGTCTCCTCCCCGATGCGGCGCAGCCGCTCGGTCTCGGCGTCGGTGCCCATGAGGCCCATGGTGCGGCGCCCGAGCGCGATGAGCTGCCCGCCGGTGAGGGTCGCCACATCGTAGAGCGCGTCGGGCTCGTCCTCGAGGGCCCGCGAGATCGCGTCGGCGAGCACGATGCGGCCCTCGGCGTCGGTGTTGAGGATCTCCACGGTCATGCCGTTGCGAATGGTGATCACATCGGACGGGCGGAACGAGGAGCCCGAGAGCATGTTCTCGGCCAGCGCCACCGTGCACGTGACGTTGACGCCGAGGCCCAGCTTCGCGGCGGCGAGGGTCGCGCCCACGACGGCCGCTGCGCCGGCCATGTCGCCCTTCATGTCCCACATGCCCGCGCCGGGCTTGATGTTGATGCCGCCGGAGTCGAACGTGATGCCCTTGCCGACGAGCGCGACGTGCTTCGTCGCCCCCTCGGGGCGGTAGGAGAGGCGGACGAGGCGCGGCTCGGCCGAGGAGCCGCCGCCGACGGCGAGGACGCCGCCGTAGCCGCCCGCCGAGAGCGCCTCGGCGGCGAGGATCTCGACCTCGAGGCCGGCGGCCGTGGCGGCCTGCTCGATCTCGATGGCGAACGCGGGCGGGCGCAGCAGGTTCGCGGGCGTGTCGGACCAGTCCTTGACGATCGCGACGCTCTCGGCGAGCACCGTCGCCTTGGTCACGGCCGCTTCGCTCGCGCCGTAGACCGCCACGGTCTGCGGGGCGGCGTCGCCGCCTGCTTCGCTCTTGTAGCCGTCGAACTTGTAGGCGCCCAGGGCCGCACCGGTGGCGGTGGCCTCGGGGTCGCCCTCGAAGGCGATGGCGGCGCGGTCCTGGCCGAACGCGGCGCGCACGGCGGTGCCGGCGGCGCGGCGCAGGGTCTCGTCGTCCAGGTGCTCGGCGTCGCCGAGGCCGACCGCGAACACGAGCTTCGCGGCGAGGCCGTCGGGGGCGGGCAGGCGGGTGAGCGAGGAGGCGCCGCCGGTGTTGCCGAGGGCCGCCAGCTGCTCGGCGAAGCGCCCGCCGAAGGCGGCGTCGACGCTCGCGAGGCTCTCGGGGAGCACGGGTGCGTCCTCACCGGAGAAGACGCCGACGACGAGCACTTCGGCTTCAGCGGCCGCGATGTCGCCGGAGGCGGAGATCAGATCGGTCACGATCCATCCTTAGGTGTGCGGGGATCAAATGCTCCGATCCTAGCCACTGGGACGCTCGCGATAGTCTCTGTCCCATGTCGGAGTCACCATTGCTCACCTCGCCCCTGCACGCCCGCCACCTCGCCCACGGCGCCAAGTTCGCCGAGTTCGCGGGCTGGGACATGCCGCTCCAGTACCCGAGCGGGGTGCTCGCCGAGCACCAGGCGGTGCGGACCGGCGTGGGCGCCTTCGACGTGTCGCACCTGGGCAAGATCTGGGTCACCGGCACGGGGGCGGCGGCGTTCGTGAACCGGTGCCTCGCGAACGACCTCGACCGGATCGGTGCGGGCGGCGCGCAGTACACGCTGTGCCTCGACGAGACCGGCGGCGTGGTCGACGACCTCATCGCCTACCGCTTCTCCGACGACGAGGTCTTCCTGATCCCCAACGCCGCCAACACCGCCGAGGTCGCCCGCCGCCTCGAGGAGGCCGCGCCCGAAGGGATCGAGGTGCGCGACGTGCACCGCGGCTTCGCCGTGATCGCGGTGCAGGGCCCCGAGTCGCCGCGGATCCTCGAATACCTGGGCCTGCCGCACGACCACGAGTACATGACGTTCCGCGAGCACCTGGTCGACCACGCCGACGTCATCGTCTGCCGCTCCGGGTACACCGGCGAGACCGGCTTCGAGCTGGTGGTGCCGAACGCGGCCGCCGTGGACCTGTGGGACGGGATCCTCGTCGCGGGGGCCGTCCCGTGCGGGCTCGGCGCGCGCGACACGCTGCGCCTGGAGATGGGCTACCCGCTGCACGGCCAGGACCTGAGCCGCGACATCACGCCGGTGCAGGCCCGCCTGAACTGGGCGATCGGCTGGGACAAGCCCGAGTTCTGGGGCAAGGCCGCGCTCGAGGCCGAGCGGGCCGCGGGGCCGAAGCGGCGCCTGTGGGGCCTGGAGGCCACTGGCAAGGGAGTGCCGCGGGCCCACATGAGCGTCATCGACCCTGCTCTCGAAGGCGGCAACACCGTGGTCGGCGAGACGACTTCGGGCACACACGCGCCGACGCTGAAGAAGGGCGTGGCGCTCGCGCTCCTCGACGCCGGGTACAAGCCGGGGGCCGAGCTCGAACTCGATGTTCGTGGCCGCCGGTTGCCAATTCGGGTTGTCAAGCCCCCCTTCACGAAAGCCACACCGAAATAGTTGCTGGCCAACCCGGCCCTTGATTGCCGCCGACTTCTCCGATAGCGTTTACCAAAACTTCGCCGACGAAGGAGTCACATGCCTGGCACGCCGCATCGCTATGCCCTCGTGGGGACCGGATCTCGCGCCACGATGTACGTCAAGGCCATCACCGAGCGCAGTGGCAAAGCCCGCCTCGTGGCCCTCGCGGACACCAACCCGAAGCGCATCGCCCACCACACGGCAGCCGTCGAAGCCGCGGGCCAGCCCGCCCCCGCCGCCTACGCCGCGGCCGACTTCGACAAGCTCCTGGCCGAGACCGAACCCGACACGGTCATCGTCACCTCGGTCGACGCCACCCACCACGAGTACCTCCTCGCCGCGCTCGCCGCCGACAAGGACGTCATCTGCGAGAAGCCGCTGACGACCACCGGCGAGCACGCCGCCGCCATCCTCGAAGCCGAAGCGAAGTCGAAGGGCACGGTCACCGTCACCTTCAACTACCGCTACAACCCGCTGCACGAGAAGGTCGCGCGAGCTGCTGCGCCGACGGCGCGATCGGCGAGATCGGCTCGGTGCACTTCGAGTGGCTGCTCGACATCCGGCACGGCGCCGACTACTTCCGCCGCTGGCACCGCGACAAGGCCAACTCCGGCGGCCTGCTGGTGCACAAGTCCGGCCACCACTTCGACCTGGTCAACTGGTGGCTCGGCGCCGCGCCCGTGCGCGCCTTCGCCAAAGGCCGGCTCTCCTTCTACGGCGACAACGGCAAGCGCCACGGCTACGCCCGCGACTACGACCGCGTCGCACGGCTCCGCCGCGCGCCGCGGACGACCCGTTCGCGCTGCACATGGCCGGCAACCCGCGGCTGCAAGGACCTCTACCTCGACGCCGAGGACGAGGACGGCTACCTCCGCGACCAGTAGCGTCTTCGCCCCCGGCATCACCATCGAGGACGACATGGCGGCCCTCGTCGGCTACGACACCGGCGCCACGCTGACCTACCACCTCACCGCCTACGCGCCCTGGGAGGGCTACCGGGTCATGTCAACGGCAGCCAGGGCCGCCTCGAACTCGAGGTGGTCGAGAACGACCACGTGAACCCGGCCGCTCAAGGGCCCCAACGGCGCCACGCTGCACGGCACCGACGCCGCACCCGAAGAGGGCTGGTACGAGCTCACCGTCCGCCCGTTCTGGACCAAGCCCGCCAAGATCGACCTCGGCGACTACCAGCGGTCCGGGCACGGCGGCGGCGACGTGCGGATGCTCGGCGTCCTGCTTCGACGGCGACACCGACCCGCTCGACCGCTCCGCCACCGCCCGCGACGGCGTGAACGCCCTGCCGCCGGCCTGGCCGCCAACGCGCTCCATCGAGACCGGCCTGCCGGTCGAGGTCGCCGACCTGCTCAAGCTCAAGCAATAGCAAGGATCGCACATGAGTCTGCACCCCGACCGGCTGTTCCCGGTCGACCGAGCGCACGCGCGCCATCGCCCGCGAGCTCCACCAGCGCACCACGGACCTGCCGCTGATCAGCCCGCACGGGCACGTCGACCCGCGCCTGCTGGCCGGACGACCGGCCGTTCCCCGACCCGGCCCGCCTGCTCGTCGTCCCCGACCACTACCTGACCCGGATGCTGCTCAGCCAGGGCATCCCGCCCGCCCGGCTCGGCGTGCCCTCGGTCGACGGGCGAGCCCGTCGGAGACCGACGGCCGCACCATCTGGCGCCTGCTTCGCCGAGCACTGGCACCTGTTCCGCGGCACCCCGTCGCGGCTGTGGCTCGAACTACACCTTCGCCACGTCTTCGGGATCGACAAGGACGCTCGGCGCCGGACACCGCCGACGAGTTCTACGACGCGATCGCCGCCCGGCTGGCCGAACCGGCGTACCGGCCCCGGGCGCTGTTCGAACGGTTCAGCATCGAGGTGCTGGCCACCACCGAGTCCCCGCTGGACGACCTCGGCCGCACGCCGCGCTGGCGCGAAGCTGGCCGCGCGGACGGCTGGGGCGGGCCGGGCGGCCGGGTCGATCACCACGTTCCGGCCCGGACAACGTGGTCGACACGGGCTGGCCCGGCTGGGCCGAGCGCGTGGAGCGGCTCGGCGAGATCACCGGCGCACGACACCGGCACGTACGACGGGTTCCTCGCCGCGCTGCGCGCCCGCCGCCAGGACGTTCATCGCCGCCGGCGCCACCTGCACCGACCACGGCCACCCCACCGCCGCAGACCGAGGACGACCCGACGAGGCCGCGGCCGAGATCTACGCCAAGGCGCTCAACGGCGAGGCGGACGAGGCCGAGATCCTGCGCTTCCCGGCGCACATGCTCATCGAGTTCGCCCGGATGTCGTCGACGACGGCCTGGTCATGCAGCTGCACCCGGGCTCGGTACCGCAACCACAACCGGTGGCTCCACGCGCGGCACGGCCGCGACGTCGGCGGCGACATCCCGCAGCGCCACCGAGTACGTGCAGGCGCCTCAAGCCGCTGCTCGACGCGTACGGCAACGACCCGCGGCTGCGCGTCGTCCTCTACACCCTGGACGAGACCGTCTTCAGCCGCGAGCTCGCCCCGCTCGCCGGCGGCTACGCCGCGCTGTACCTCGGCGCGCCCTGGTGGTTCCTCGACTCCCCGGACGGGCATGCGCCGCTTCCGGGAGGCGGTGCACCGAGACCGCCGGCTTCTACAACACCGCCGGATTCGTCGACGACACCCGCGCGTTCTGCTCGATCCCGGCCCGCCACGACGTGGCCCGCCGCGTCGACGCCGCCTACCTGGCCCGCCTGGTCGCCGAGCACCGCCTGACCGTAGACGAGGCCGCCGAGATCGCGGTCGACCTCGCCTACCACCTCCCGCAAGCGGATCTTCCACCTGGATTGGAGCAGCCGCAGTGACCCGCATCGAACGCCGTCGAACGTCCACGACGTGCGGTTCCCGACCGCGGCCGCCGGCGACGGCTCGGACTCGATCAACCGCGGCGACTACTCGGCCACGCTACGTCGAGCTGTCCACCGACGGCGGCCCCACCGGCACCGGCTTCACCTTCACCAACGGCCGCGGCAACGAGATCACCTGCGCCGCCGTCCAGGCCCTCGCGCACCACGTGGTGGGCAAGACGATCGAGGAGCTCTTCGCCGAACCCGGTCGGCTTCTCCCGCTCGATCACCGCAGACGCGCAGCTGCGCTGGCTCGGCCCGGAGAAGGGCGCCACCCACATGGCCGCCGGCGCGATGGTCAACGCGGTGTGGGACCTGCGCGCCAAGCTCGAAGGCAAGCCGCATGTGGCAGCTGCTCGCCGAGATGCCGACCCGCCGAACTGGTCGCCGCAGTCGACTTCCGGCACATCGAGGACGCGCTCACCCCCGCCGAAGCGGCGGCGATCCTGGACAAGGGCCGCATCGGCTACGAGGACCGCCTCGAGGTCCTCCAGGCCGACGGCTTCCCCTCCTACACCACCTGCGTGGGCTGGCTCGGCTACCCCGACGACAAGGTCCGGGCGCTCACCGAGCAGGCCGTACGCCGACGGCTGGCGGGCCGTGAAGATGAAGGTCGGCGGCCCGACGTCGCCGACGACGTGCGCCGCGCCGGGATCATCCGCGACGAGATCGGCCCCGACGCCTGCTGATGATGGACGCCAACCAGATCTGGGTCGTCGACGAGGCGATCGCGAACATGAGGCACCTCGCGGCGTTCGACCCGTACTGGATCGAGGAGCCCACGCACCCCGACGACATCCTCGGCCACGCCAGGATCGCCAGAGGCCGTGGCCCCGATCCGGGTCGCCACCGGCGAGGTCGCCGCCAACCGGGTCATCTTCAAGCAGCTCCTCCAGGCCGAGGCGATCCGCGTCTGCCAGATCGACGCCTGCCGCGTCGGCGGCATCCCCGAGGTCCTCGCCGAGCTGCTCATGGCCGCCAAGTTCGGCGTCGACGGTCTGCCCGCACTCCGGCGGCGTGGGCCTGTGCGAGTACGTGCAGCACCTCGGCATGTTCGACTACCTGCGAGTCGGGAAGACCTTGGAGGGCCGCATGATCGAGTACGTCGACCACCTGCACGAGCACTTCACCGACCCGGTCACGCGTCGTGGACGGCCGCTACCTGCTGCCCACGCAGCCCGGATACTCGGTCACGCTCAAGGCCGAGTCGATCGCCGAGTTCTCGTTCCCGAACGGGCCGGCATGGCTGCGCTCATAAGAGAGGTGTTGACCAACTCGGTCTTGAAGCGGCTCCCCGGGGACGTGCGAGTCCCCGGGGACCGCCCGCAGACCACCGGCATCCTGCACCTCGGCGCCGGCGCGTTCCACCGCGCCCACCAGGCCGTCTACACCGAGGACACCGACTGGGGCATCACCGTCGCCGCGCCGCGCTCGCGCGACGTGATCGACGCCCTCGCCGCCCAGGACGGCCTCTACTCCGTGGCGACGCTCGGCCCCGAGGGCGCTTCGATGCGCGTGATCGGCTCGATCGTGGACACCGTCCACATCGCGTCCGAACACGAACGCGCCGTCGACCTCGTGGCCGCCGAGACCACCCACGTCGTCACGCTCACCGTCACCGAGAAGGCCTACCGCGACCCCGCGGGCGTCCCCGGGCTCCTCGCCGCCGGACTCGCCAAGCGCGCCGCCCAAGGCGGGCCGCCGCTGACCATCCTGTGCTGCGACAACCTGCCCGACAACGGCAAGACCACCCGGGCCGCGGTCGAACCGCTCCTCGACCCGGCCACACTCGCCTGGGCCGAGACGAACGTGACGTTCCCCTCCAGCATGGTCGACCGGATCGTCCCCGCCTCCACGACAGGCGACCTACGAACGCGCCCTCGGCGAACTCGGCGTCACCGACCTCGCCGCCGTCGAGGCCGAACCGTTCACCCAGTGGGTCATCGAGGACGACTTCGCCGGGCCCCGGCCCGGCTGGGACGCCACCTACACCAACGACGTCGCCGGCTGGGAGCGCCTGAAACTGCGCACCCTCAACGGCGTCCACTCCACGCTCGCCTACCTCGGCGCCCTCGCCGACGTGGAGACGATCAGCGAGGCGCTCGCCCTGCCCGGGGCCGAGGAGTTCGCGCGCTGGCTCATCGCCGAGCAGATCGCGCCGAGCCTCACCCCGCCCGACGGGCAGGACACCGTCGCGTACGGCGAGGGCGTCCTGGAGCGCTTCGCCAATCCCGGCATCCGCCACCGGTGCATCCAGATCGCCATGGACGGCTCGCAGAAGCTCCCGCAGCGTCTGTTCGCCACCATCGCCGATCTCGCCGAGGGCGGCGTGGACCTCGATCTCATCGCGCTTCCCGTGGCGGCCTGGACCCGTTTCTGCGCGGGACGCAGCGACGCCGGAAGCGAACTGCCCCTTGACGATCCGCTGAAGGACGTGATCCGCCAGAGCCTCACCGCGGCCGGGACCAACCCCGCCGCGCGCATCGACGCGATCCTCGGGCCTCCACCAGGTCGTCCCCGAATCCGTCGCCGACGAACCACCAGCTGCGCCGGGCCGCCGCCAAATGGCTGCGCGAACTCGACCGGCACGGCGTCGCCACCACACTGGAGCATCTGTGACCGACACCCGCATCCCGCGCATCGCCCTCGTCGGCGCCAACGGCTACGGCCTGCACCACCGCCACAACCTCGAACCGCGCCGCCGCAGCGGCGAACTCGCGTTCGTCGGCATGTGCGACACCGCGGCGATCGTCGAGGACGACGCGATCCCCGTGGGCGACATCCCGGTCTTCGACGACTCCTCGGCGATGCTCGACGCGACCGACCCCGACGTGGTCATCATCGCCACCCCGCCGCCCACCCACCTGCCGATCGCGAGCGCCGCGATGCGCCACGGCAGCGACGTCTACCTCGAGAAACCGCCGGTGGCGAACCTCGAGGAGTACGCCGCGCTCTACGACGTCATGGTCGAGACCGGACGCAACGTGCAGGTCGGGTTCCAGGCCCTCGGCTCCCACGCGTTCAACGCGCTGCGCGACGCCGTCGAAGCCGGGCGGCTCGGCGAGATCGAGGCCGTCTCGGTCGCCGGCTCCTGGCGCCGCCCCGACGCCTACTACCGCCGGTCCCCTTGGGCCGGAAAGCGGGAGGCGAACGGCACCCTCATCGCCGACGGCGCGCTCGCCAACCCGTTCGCGCACGCCTCCCAGGAGGCCATCGCGCTCGCGGGGGACTGGCCGCTCGACGGGCCGATCGAACTCGAGCGCCTGCGCTGCCGCGAGGACATCGAAGTGGACGACACCGCGGTGTGGCGCGCCACCAACAAGAACGGCGTCCAGATCACCGTCGCCGTGACCCTCTGCGGCGACCGCAAGCTCGAGGGCGACGTCTACGTGCGCGGCACCGAAGGCGAGGCCTGGTTCGAGTACCCGACCGACCGCCTCATCCTGCCCGGCGAGATGAGCGCGAAGCAGTACGGCCGCACCGACCTCCTCGACAACCTCCTCGCCCACCGCAGCAAGGGCGTCGGCCTCATCTCCGGGCTGCGCCGCGCGAAGACGTTCACCGGTGTGCTCGAACGGGTCCTGAACGACCCGATCCCGCGCCTGGTCGACGCCGCGTCGCTCGAACGGGTCGAGGACGACACGGTGACCATCCTCAAGGGGGCCGACAAGGCCGTCGAGGACGCCGCGAAGCAGGGCAAGCTCTTCTCCGAACTCGGCCTGCCCTGGGCCTGACCGCAACGACGGACGAGCACGGCCCCGGCGCATCGCGCCGGGGCCGTTCGCTTGCCCGACCCGATCCGGGACCCCTCCCGGGCGGCCGCGGATAGCCTCGGCGCGAGCATTCCGAAGCGGCATTCGCACTGCCGCCGTGGAGTGCTCGGCATCCGTATCCGATCCCGCACCTTCGGGAGTCCTCCGTGCGTCCAAGCCGTCGCAGCCCCAGACCCGGCGACTCGTCGTCGCCCCTGTCCCTCGCGGGCTGGCTGTTCGCCGACCTGGCCCTGCTGCTGTTCATCATCACCGTCGCCGTGGCCGCCGACTTCCCGCCCGTCGACGCCGAGGCGGCGGCCGAGGCGAGCGCGTCGCCGTCCGAGTCGCCCTCGCCGACCCCGGAACCCTCGCCCACCGTCGAGCCGGGCGTGCAGTCCGAACCGATCGTGTACTACATCGACAGCGACGCGAGCGGCCTCATCGACGGCGACAAAGGCACCGCGCAGGACCTCGTCGCCGCCCTCCAGGACGACATCGCCGCACTCGTCGCCGACGGCTACACGGTCGGCTTCGCGATGACCTTCGGCGGCGCGGTCGAACCCGGCGTGGGCGGCGCGATGGCCGAGGCCGCCAACGAGATCCTGGTCGCGGCCTTCCCCGAGTTCTTCGGCGACGCGCCCACCCGTGCCTACTGGACCTCGACCGGCAAGGACGGCATCGAGGTCGGCACGCTCCAGATCGAACTGTTCCTGCTCGTCGTCTGAACGACCTTGGAGAGCGCACGATGATCATGTTCCCCGGTCAGCGCACCGCGACCGCCCCGGCGCCGCCCGCGCCGCCCATGCCGATGTCGAAGTACGGCATCGGCACCGACGCCGCCGAAGCCACCGCGAAGGAACTCGAGGACCTCGCCTCGCGCGAGGAACTCGGCGGGCGCGCCCGCCAGCTCCGCTCGCTCGCCGCGGCCCTGCGCGACCCCGACGAGTCCCGCGGCTGGCGCGAAGTGCCCGTCCACGCGGCCTTCGCGAACCTCGCCCTCGACCCCGACGTGCGGGGCCGCGACAGGGTCCTGCAATGGCTCTACATGCTCCGCGCCGCCGTCGTCTTCCTGCCGCTGCTGGTGTCCTGGTGGGGCATCCACGGCGCCGTCGACGCCTACCGCGAACGGCTCGCCGCCGACGCCGACCTGGGCGCGCAGAGCTTCTTCCGCGACTGGCTGGGCGGCTTCGACGGCGAACTGTGGCTCAGCTTCGACCGCATGGCCGCCGTCGTCGTGGCCTGCATCCTCGGCCTCATCGCCGTCTCCATCGTGGTCGAAGGCCGCCAGAGGGCCGAGCACGGCCGGGCGGTGCGGGCCGAAGCCGAACTGCGCGACCGCGTCGACGAGGCCCTCACCGAGTCGAGCCTGCACCTGAACGCCGCACCCCGCGCCACCGGCGAAGCGGCCGAACGCCAGCTCGCGGACATGGTCGGCCACTCCGCCGACCTCATCGAGGCCCTCGTCGACACCGTCGGGAACGTCCAGTCCGAACTCGCCGCGCTCGTCGACTCGACCGGGGAGTTCCGGACCGTCATCGCGGGCCTCGACGACGGCGCCCGCGAGATCGCCGCGGCCACGACCCGGCTCGACGCCACCGTCAGCGCCGAGCAGACCGAGGCCGCCAAGGCCTTCCAGGACGCCGGCACGGCCGTCGCCCGCGACATCGCCGCGGTCACCGCCGAACTGCGGTCCGGCGCCGCCGACCAGCAGCACGGCGCACTCGACGTGCTGCGACGCGTGGGCGACCTCGTCATCGAAGCGGTCGGGCAGGGCGAACGCCACCGCGACGCCCTCGGCCGCCTCATGAGCGACAACCGCGAGGAGGACGCCCAGGCCCTGGCGGAGGCGATCGCCCAGCGCCAGACCGAACTCGCCCACGAGCTGCGGCGCGCCGGGGCGGAGATCGCCGCGACGCTCACCGACACCGTCCAGGTCGACGTCGACCCCCGACTGAAACACCAGCTCGACGCCGTCGAGCGCTCCAACCTGCAACTGCACGCCGCACTCGACGGGCTCGCCCGGTCCGTCCAATACCTCGGCGACCACATCGGGCAGTCACCCGATCTGCTCCCCGCGGTGGTACCGCCGAGGCGCGGCTGGTTCGGCATCAAACGAGAGAGATGAGCACACGGAAATCATGGAACAAGTCCTCCCCTTCTACGTGGTCTGCGACGAGTCCTACTCGATGGAGAACGACATCGCCGCCCTCAACGACGGCCTGCGCGAACTCCACGCCGCCGTCGGCTCCGACCCGGTCGTGGCCGACAAGACCCGCTTCTGCGTGATCGGCTTCTCCGACGACGCCGAAGTCCTCCTCGAACTGTCCGACCTCAGCGAGGTCACCCAGATGCAGGGCCTCACCGTCAAAGGCGGCACCAACTACGGCGCGGCCTTCAAGCTCCTGCGCGACACCATCGACACCGACGTCGCCCAGCTCAAGAGCGACGGCTGCCGCGTCTACCGCCCCGCCGCCTTCTTCCTGTCCGACGGCCAGCCCAACTACGACTGGAAGGACGACTACGACCGGCTCGTCGACCCCTCCTGGAAGCCCCGGCCCAACATCGTCGCCTTCGGCTTCGGATCGGTCGACGAGGCCACCATCTCGTCCATCGGCACGTTCAAGTCCTTCGTCGCCAACGGCACCCTCAACCCCGGCGACGCCCTGCACGAGTTCGCCTCCGCACTCACCAAGTCGATCGTCCAGTCCGGCACCAACATGACCGACGAAGGCAAAGTGGACCTCCAGGTCCCCAACGAAGTACCCGGCTTCACCACGCTCCCGGCCGACGAACTCTGAAGGGACCCCGAATGACCGAGGGCAACCTCGACCTGGCCCTCCCGCCGCCCGCGCCGGCCTGGGGCGACCGCGCCGAGCCCTGGGTGCCCGACACCATCGGACGCCGCGCCAAGGCCGCCGAGGCGCCCTGGAAGATCGACCCCGACCCCGACTTCCCCGACACCGTCCTCGACCACGGCCGGATCGGCGACATCACGGCCCTCGCCTGCGCCGCACGGGGCTCCAAGCACCGGTTCGAGGGCACCGCCAGGCAGGACGCGGCGATCGCACGCGCCGCGACGGGCACCTGGGCGATCGCGGCCGTCGCCGACGGGGTGGGCTCCGTCCCCGAAAGCCAGAAGGCCTCGATGGCCGCCGTACGATGGCTCGCCGCCGCCGTGTCCCGACGCCTCGAAGCCGGCGGAGCCGGCGAAACCGAACCGCACAAGCTGGTCGCGGCGGCGTTCAGCGACGTGAACAACGGCCTCTTGAAACTCCGCGGCCCCAAGACCACCCTCACCGCGGCCGCGGTCGCCGCCGCCCCCGGACCCGACGGCGGGTACCCGTCCTGGGTCGCCAGCGTCGGCGACAGCCCGGTCTACGTGCTCCACGACGGCGGACTCACCGAGGTGTTCCCCCTCGAGCGCGAGGATGAGTTCGGCACCTTCACTGCGGCCATGCCCACGCCGGACCTCATGGGCCACTTGCGCTTCAAGTCGGCGCCCATCTGTCCCGGGCAAGCCCTGGCACTCGTGAGCGACGGTCTCGGCGACCTGCTCGGCGCCCGATCCGAGGAGCCGCAGCGGTACTTCGCCGCGAACTGGAGCGCCCCGCCGGCCCCGGCGGAGTTCATGCGCCACGTGCAGATCCGCTCACGCGGCTTCGACGACGACCGGTCCGCCGCCGTCCTCTGGGCCGCCCCCCGGCACACCGGTCAGGACGCGCCCCCGCTGCGCAGCGTCGCCGGGCCTTCGGTCGCCCACGACGTCGAGGTCCGCGCCGCGCGGCTGCGGGGCATGGAAGTCAGGGCCGCCGCGAACCGCGGCATGAAAGCCGCGGGAGAGGGCCGCCCGCGACGCGCCCGCACCCTCGTGTTCGCGCGCGCCGAGCGGCTCGTCGCGGTCACCGCGGCGCCGGTGGCCCACGACGGGACCGCCGACCACGCCGGACGCTGGATCGCGGCCGTGCGGAAGGCCGTCGAGGACTTCCCTCCCGACTACCCGTCCCCGGAATGGATCTCGCTCCTCTGGTCGGTCGCGGTGCGCCGCTTCGCCGACGACCCCGACGCCGACCTGAGCCAGGTCGCGACCGCGGTCCTGTGCGCCGAACCCTCCCCGGGCGGCGCCGTGGACTACGAACTCGCGATCGCGGGCCCGGTCGCGGCGTCGATCTTCGGCGTCGGCATCCACCAGGACCTCGAAGCGATCCGGCCCCCCGACGCCGTCATCGGCACCGGCCCCGGCGAGGTGCCCTGCCGCGTCCGCGTCGACCGGCTCACCCCCGACCAGACGCTGCTGCTCACCGGAGGCGTCGACCCCGCCCGGTTCGCCCGACTCCCGCGGCGACCGGGCCCGCTCGAGACCTACGGGGTGCTGGAAGGCGAACGGGCAGAAGAAGACCAACTGGCACTGGTGCTGTGGGGTGAACGATGAGGCCGAACGACGAACCGACCTCCCTGGACGAACTGGGGACGCTCGCCAAACTCGCCGAAGGCGGCCAAGGCACGATCTTCCGGGCCGCCCGAATGCCGGGGGAGCTGTACAAGCGCTACCTCGACCCGACCGCGCTCCACGTCGGCGAACTCAAGCGCCTCATCCGCCGCATCCACACCGACGAGCGGTCGCAGCACGCGAGGGAGACGATCCTGCGCAGCACCGCCTGGCCCACCGGCGTGGTGCTCGAGAACGGCAGGCACGTCGGACTGATGATGCCCGAAGCGCCACCGCGGTTCAGCACCACGATCGGCGGCAAGACCCGCCTCAAAGAACTCCAGTTCCTCATCTTCGAACCCAAACCCATGTGGAGCGAGGTCGGCCTGCCGGGCCCCGAGGAACGGCGCGAACTCGCCCTCGGCTACGTGCGGCTGTTCAAGGCCCTGCACGACGCCGAGATCATCATCGGCGACGTCTCGCCCAGGAACCTGCTGTGGACGCTCGATCCCGACCCGGCCGTCTACGCCATCGACTGCGACGGATTCCGCGTCAACGGCCACCCCGCCCCGACCCCGCAGGCCCAGACCCCCGACTGGGTCGACCCCGACCAGGAGACCGGCCGCGCCTCCTTCGACAGCGACCGGTTCAAACTCGCGCTCCTGGTCATCCGGGTGCTCCTGGTCGAACCGAAGGTCACGCCCCAGCAGGTCGCCGCCGACCCGCAGCGCCGAACGGCCCTCGGCGACCGAGTCGCCGAACTGGTCTGCAAGGTCGCGAACGGCGAACGCAGCCACGCCGTCGAATGGCTGCGAGCGCTGGACAACCGGCCCACCATCCACTTCGACGCGCCGCAGCCGCCGCCCCCGCGCGAGCGGCCCGATCCCGCACAGGGCCCCGGCCGCCCCGTGCTCCGATTCGAGCCCTGAACCGCGCAGGGCCTTCGGGGACGACGCCCCGAAGGCCCTGATCGGCAAGGCGGACTTCCGGTCAGCTCGCGCCGGCGCTGGCGGTCACGATGGACTTGACGTTCGACGGGGTGTCGAGCGAGTAGCCGTACGGGACGCCCGAGACCGAGCCGCTCGACGCCGGCGTGCCGGTGTTCACCAGGTGGTTGTTCCGGGAGAGGATCCGGCCGTCGTCGGAGTCGCCCTCGCCGATGTGGACGGCGTCGTCGGCGTTCTCCAGGTAGTTGCCCTCGAAGAGGACGCCCGCGTTCTCCGTGGTGGCCACGCAGTACGAGCCGATGTTCACGTAGTAGTTGCTGTAGACGTGGACCGTGGAGCCGAAGCGCACGCGGGGCGTGCGCTGGTTCGTGCCGTTGAACCAGTTGTGGTGGTAGCTGACCCGCAGGTGCCCGATGTCCTGGCTCCCGTTGTCGTCGGAGTGGCCGAGGAGCATCGTCTTGTCGGTGCCGTTGAACCGGTTCCAGGACACCGTGATGTAGTCCGAGCCGCGCTTGATGTCGAGCGCGCCGTCGTAGCCGGTGCCGAAGGTGTTGTTGTCGAACCACAGGTTCGTGGAGGCGTCCTGGACGTTGATCGCGTCGTCGGACCAGCTGTTGAATCGCATGTTCTGGACGATGACGTTGCGGTCGGAGTCGAAGTTGAGCCCGCCTCCGGTGAACTGGGCGCCGGAGTTGCCGATGATGGTGGTGTTCGATCCGACGTTGACCATGCCGGAGAGGGCGATCGTGCCGCTGACGCGGACGATCTTGGCGCTCGAACCGGCGACCGCCGAGGTGAACGCGGAGGCCGAGGTGACGGTGGTGGTGGGGCCGCCGGTGCCGCCGGTGGTGCCGCCGTTCATGGTGGCGTAGCCCTGGAGGCCGGTCTGCTGGACGCTGATCTGCTCCTGGCCGATGTGCCGGGACGCATCGGTCTGGAGTTCGCTCGCCTGGGCCGGACTGAAGGCGGCGAGCGACAGGCTCGTCAGCACCGTGGCCGTGGCGAGTCCGAGAGCCCGCCTGGCACCGGTTGCGGTGATCGTCGACATTGACGACTTCCTTTCATGAGAGGGAGACACTCGAGTCCTCCACTAAGACATCGATGTGTCTCTATATATGACGGTAAGCCCGATCAGACAGCGTTTGCAAGACCTTGGCCTGAAATAGAAAGCAACGGGGCCGACGATGATTCGTCGGCCCCGTCGGGCGTCTGGCAACCGGTGGTACCCCAGGGATCAGCTGGCCCCGGCGCCCCCGCTCACGATGCCCGGCACCTGGTCGGCCGGGTCCGCCGTGTAGTCGTACGGCAGATCGGTGTTCACCGAGCCCGCGGTCAGGATCTCCCCGGAGTTGTCCAGGACGTTGTCCATCGCGACGAGCCGTCCGGGGTCGGAGTCGCCCTCGCCGATGTGCGTGGGCTCCTCGACGTTCTCGAAGTAGTTCGCCTCCACGATCACGCCCGCGTCCATCGTGGTCGCGATCCCGTAGTTGCCGACGTCCTTGTAGTGGTTGTTCAGGACGTGGACCTGCTCGCCGAAGCGCACCCGCGGGTTGCGCTGGTTGGTGCCGTTGAACAGGTTGTGGTGGTAGGTCACCCGCAGGTGGCCCTCGTCCTGGCCCCCGTTGTCGTCGGAGTGCCCCAGGAGCATGTTCTTGTCGTGCCCGTTGAAGACGTTCCAGCCGACGGTCACGTAGTCGGAGCCGCGCTTGACGTCGAGGCAGCCGTCGTAGCCCACCCCGAAGGTGTTGTGGTGGACCCAGATGTTCGTGGATCCCTCCTGGATGTTGACCGCGTCGTCGTCCCAGTCGTCGAAGGCGAGGTTGGTGATGATGACGTTCGACTGGCCCGAGACGTCGAGGCCGCCTCCGGTGATCCGGGCACCGGAGTCGCCCACGATCGTGGTGTCGGACGCGACGTCGTTCATCCCCGAGATGCTGATCGAGCCGCTGAGGCGGACGATGAGGCCGCCTTCGCCGATCGCGGCCAGGAACTCGTCGGCGCTGGAGACGCCGACCTCCTCGGAGCCGCCGGTGACGCCCCCGTTCTGGCTCGCCCAGCCGAGGACGGTCTGCAGCGCGCCGGGAGCGGTGGCGTCCGATCGGTCGGCGGGCTCTTCGGCTCCGGCGTGCTGGGCGCCCCAGACGCCTAGACCGCTCGCGGCCGCCGCTGCGCCCGCGCTGGAGGCCAGGAGCACGCGCCGCTTGATTCGCGGAACTGCCGGGTTGGTGCTCATTGTGTTCCTCTCCGTTGTCGGTTCGTCGCATTTCCGTGGATAGTCGGAAATGCATCTAAATGAATCGATATGTTAACGCGGCAAGGATGGCAAGGCAAGCGGTTGCGGTGGACTTCTTTGTATGGTCGTGCTACAAACTCTGCATGGCTCTTTTCGACCTTCCCCTGGAACAGCTCCGCGAGTACCGGCCCGACGTGCCCGAACCGACCGACTTCGACGAGTTCTGGAAGACCACCCTCACCGAGGCCGGCTCCCACGACCTCGACGTGCGCCTCGAGCCGTACGAGACGGACCTGGTCACCGTCGACGTCTTCGACCTGACGTTCGCCGGGTTCGGCGGGCACCCGATCAAGGCCTGGCTCCTCAAGCCCAAGGGCGTCGAGGGCCCGCTGCCCTGCCTGGTCGAGTACATCGGCTACTCCGGCGGCCGCTCCTACCCGTGGGCGCACACGATGGTGCCGGCCGCGGGCTGGGCGCAGCTGGTCATGGACACCCGCGGCCAGGGCTACGGCAACTGGCAGCCCGGCGACACCGGCGACCCGTACGGCACCACAGGACCCACCAACAAGGGCTGGATGACGCAGGGCCTCGAATCCCCCGAGCACTACTACTACCGGCGCGTCTTCACCGACGCCTACCGCGCGGTCGACGTCGCGAAGGGCCTCGACGGGATCGACCCCGACCGCATCGTGGTCGGCGGCGGCAGCCAGGGCGGCGGCATCACCCAGGCCGTGGGCGGCCTGCGCGACGACCTCGCGGGCGCGATCGTCGACGTGCCGTTCCTGACCCATTTCCGCCGCGCCGTCACCATGACCGACGCCTACCCCTACCAGGAGATCGTCGAGTTCCTGTCGGGCCAGCGCCTGCGCGAGGACGTGGTCTTCGAAACGCTGAACTACTTCGACGGCATCCACTTCGCCGCCCGCGGCACCGCCCCGGCGCTGTACTCGGTGGGCCTGATGGACGACATCTGCCCGCCCTCCACCGTGTTCGCGGCGTACAACCTCTGGCAGGGCGAGAAGCACATCACCGTGTGGCCGTGGAACAAGCACGAAGGCGGCGGCATCCACGTCCGCGGCGAGCACTTGCAGTTCCTGGCCGCCAGGAGGTAGGCGAGGCGGCAAGGCGAGAGGGGCGCGGTCGATGCGACCGCGCCCCTCTCCCAAGCCCTACAGCTCGCGGATCTTCAACCGCTCCAGCACCTGCTCGTGCAGGAGCCCGTTCGTCGCGAGCGCCGTGCCGCCGTCGGGGCCCGGGCGGCCGCGCAGGTCGGTGAACGTGCCGCCGGCCTCCTCGACGATGAGCGCGAGCGGCGCCAGGTCCCAAAGGGCCACTTCGGGTTCGGCCGCCACGTCCACGGCCCCCTCGGCGAGCAGGCAGTACGAGTAGAAGTCGCCGAAGCCGCGCTCGCGCCAGGCCTCGTGGAGCAGCCCGAGCATCGCGCCCTGGCGGTCGACCTTCGCCCAGCCGGTGATCGAGGAGAGGCTCACCGAGGCGTCGGAGAGCTTCGCGACCTTGGAGACGTGGATCCGCTTGCCCGCCCGCTGGTCGCGGCCGGCGAACGCGCCCGCGCCCTTCATCGCCCACCAGCGCCGGTGCAGCGCCGGGGCGCTGACGACGCCGACGACCGGCTCACCGCGGTCGAACAGGGCGATGAGCGTGGCCCAGATCGGCACGCCGCGCACATAGTTGCGGGTGGCGTCGATCGGGTCGATGACCCACTTGCGGCCCGACGCACCGGGGTTGTCGCCGAACTCCTCGCCGAAGATCCCGTCGCGGGGCCGGGCGCGCCCGAGCGTCGAGCGCAGCACCTCCTCGATCGTGGTGTCGGCGTCGGATACCTCGGTCATGTCCGGTTTGGAGGAGACCCGCAGGTCGGAGGACCGGAACCGGCTGTTGCCGATCTGGGCGGCGCTGTCCGCGAGCAGATGCGCGAGGCCGAGATCGTCGTTGTAGCTGGAGGTGGGCATGCGCACATCCTACTGAGCCCTCGAAGTGCGCCTCGACCAGCGAGGCAACGAGAAGGTGAACGGCCAGGAGGGGTTCGCGAATCCCCGGTGAGGCGGGCACCGCCTAGTTCTTGGTGTCGGACTCGTGGAGGGAGGCGAGCACGCGCCGGAACGACGCCAGGCGGCCCGCCCGCGGGTCCTCGGGGCCGATCGCGGCGTCGAGCGCGCAGTCGCCGATCTCCGGGGTGTGCGTGCATCCCCGCGGGCAGTCCTGGGCGACCTCCAGCAGCTCGGGGAACGCCTTGAGGATCGAGTCGGCGGTGACGTGCGCGAGCCCGAACGAGCGCACCCCCGGAGTGTCGATGACCCAGCCGCCGGCGGGCAGCGCGAAGGACACGGTGCTGGTGGACGTGTGGGAGCCCTTGCCGATCGAGCGGACCTCGCTGACGGCCCGCCCGGCCCCGGGAACGAGCCGGTTGACGAGCGTCGACTTGCCCACGCCCGAATGCCCGAAGAACACGTTCTCCTTGTCCTGCAAGAGCGCCACGAGATCATCCAGCGGCGCGTCCGGCTCCGTCGTGGTGATCGTGAGGTCGAGCTGCGAGTAGTAGGAGCGGACCTCCTCGACCAGTTCGGGGGCGAGGTCGTGCTTGGTCAGGCACAGCACCGGCGCGACACCGGCATCGTAGGCGGCCACCAGGCACCGGTCCACGAACCCGTACCGCAGCGGCGGGTCGATGAGGCTCGCCACGACCACGAGCTGGTCCACATTGGCCACCACCACGCGCTCGGTGGCGTTCTCGTCGTCGGCCGAACGGCGCAGCTCGCCGTGGCGCTCCTCGATCCGGACGATCCTGGCGAGCGTCCCCGGATTGCCGGACCGGTCGCCCACGAGCGCGGCCCGGTCGCCGACCACGATCGACTGCTTGCCGAGCTCACGCGCCTTCATGGCCGTGATGGGAGCCCCGTCGATCAGGCACGTGTAGCGGCCGCGGTCGACGGCGGTGACGAACCCCTCCACCGCGTGCTCGTGCTTGGGGCGGATCTTGGTGCGCGGACGGGACCGGCGGGTCGGGCGCACCCGCACGTCGTCCTCATCCCAGTCCTCATCATCCTCGGCGTCCCAGTCCGGCTGCGGCACTAGGCGTCAGCTCCCTCACCGTGCACGGCCCGCTCCCAGACCTCGGCGAAATCGGGCCAGGTCTTGGACACGCACGCGACGTCGTCGAGCACCAGCCTGGGAATCACCAGCCCCGCGACCGCACCGGCGTGCGCCATGCGGTGGTCGGCATACGTGCCCCACGTACCGGTCGTGTGCCCGGCCTTGTTGACCCGGAACCCGTCCTCGAACTCGTCCACATCGGCGCCGATCTTGCGCAGCTCGGTGACGAGCGCCGAGATCCGGTCGGTCTCGTGGCCGCGGATGTGCGCCACACCGCGGATCGCGAACGGCCCCTGGTTGACACCGAAGAGCGCCGCCAGTGCGGGCGTCAACTCGGAGGCGTCGGCCAGATCGAGCTCGGCCGGCAGCACACTCGGGGAGCCCACCACGGTGAGACCCCCGCGGCTCCACTCGACCCGGGACCCGAGCTCGGTGAGGATGTCGCGGATCTTGTCGCCGGCCTGCGTGGTCTCGGTCGGCCAGCCTTCGACCGTGACCCGGCCCCCGGTCGCGACGGCCGCGATGAGGAACGGCGCGGCGTTCTGCAGATCGGGCTCGATCACCCATTCGCGGCCGCGGAGCTCACCGGGGGCGACCCGCCACCGGTTCGGCTCCGAATCGTCCACCTCGGCCCCGGCCTCGCGGAGCATCTGGACCACCATGTCGAGGTACGGGCGGCTCGGCACCGGCCGCTCGCCGATGTGGCGCAGATCCAGGCCCTGCTCGAAGCGCGGCGCGGCCATGAGCAGCGCACTCACCAGCTGCGAAGTCTTGGACGCGTCGACGGCGAGCTCGCCGCCCTGGACGCGGCCGGTGGCGTTCACGGTGAACGGCAGTGCGAGGCGCCCGCCGTCCTCGATCGCGACCCCGAGGTTCCGCAGGGCCTTGATCACGCCGTCGTTGGGGCGCTGGCGGGCGTGGGGGTCGCCGTCGAAGGCGACCGGGCCGTCGGCGAGCGCCGCCACGGGGGGCAGGAACCGCATGACGGTCCCGGCGAGCCCGCAGTCGACCGCGGTGTCGCCCTTGAATTCGCCGGGGGTGACGGTCCACGAGACGTCGTCTTCGGTGTCGACGGCGACGCCGATCGCGCGCAGGCCCTCGACCATGAGCATGGTGTCGCGGGCGATGAGGGGCCGGCGGATCGTGGAGGGGCCGGTGGCGAGTGCGGCGAGGATGAGCGCGCGGGCGGTCATCGACTTCGAGCCGGGCACGCGGACGACGGCGTCGAGCTCGACCTCCGCGTACGGGGCCTCCCAGCGGCGCTTCTTCGGGGCGGCGGTTGCGTTCACGCCGCCAGTCTAGAGGTCCGCGGGCCGCGAGCCGCCGAGTCGATGCACCGGGGTGGCGCGGCGGGGCCCACCGCGCTGCGGCCGGGCTTCGCGGGCCTCGCCGCGCCTCCGGAAATTGAGGAGCCGGAGTGTCGGTGGCGGGGGCTACGGTGTGGGCATGTGCGGAAGGTACGCGAACAGCAAGTCGAGCCCGAGCATGGCGGCGCTCTTCGACGCCGAAGACCTCATCGCCGGCGCCTGGGACCCGAAATACAACATCGCGCCCACCACGCCGGCCCCGGTGGTCCGGCACTCGAAGTCCCGCGGCGAGCGGGTGGTCGAACTCGCCCGCTGGGGCCTGGTCCCGTTCTGGGCCTCCGATCCGGGCATCGGGGTCCGCATGTTCAACGCCCGCATGGAGAGCGTGTCGAGTTCGCGGGCCTACAAGCGCCCCTTCGCGGCCCGGCGCGCGCTCGTCCCGGCCGACGGCTGGTACGAGTGGCGCAAGCTCCCCGGCGGCGGCAGGCAGCCCTACTTCTTCACCCGTCCGGGCGGTTTCGTCTTCGCGGGCCTGTGGGAGACCTGGAACCGGCAGGACCTCAACCTGATGAGCTTCACGATCCTCACCAGCCCCGCCATGGGGGAGGCGATGGAGACCATCCACGACCGGATGCCGTACGTGCTGCCGCCCGAGCGGTTCGCGGCCTGGCTGGGGGAGGAGCACGCCGACGAGGGCGAGCTGCTCGCCGGTCCCGCCGCCTCGCTCCCGCAGGATCTGGAGATCCGGAAGGTCGGCCGGGCCGTGGGCCGCGCCGACAACGAGGGGCCCGAACTGATCCGCGCGGTCGACGCCGAAGAAGGCCCTGCCACCATCCCTGGATTGTGAACTCAATCACTATCGGTCGTAGGTATCTGTACCCCAGGTCGTCGGTCTTTCGTGTACAAGCCGTCGCCGGCTGAAGGGAATCGCTTCCCGCGTGAAGGCGATCATGCGCGAAGGGCCGGCGGCGGAAGGATAAAGGGAGGCAGTAATGCGGCGAATCCGCCCCGAGGAGGTGGCTCGTGCTCGGAGAGACCCCCGGCTGCTCGATGCCGCCGAATACCGCAACGAGATCATCAGAGGCGCCTACCGGATGAGCGGTGACGCCTGGCTCCGCCAAGGCAACTGCGCCGAAGCCGAGCCCGACGTCATGTACCCCGAGCCCCGCGAGCCCATCGACGCGGCGCTCGCCATGTGCGCGGCCTGCCCGGTGCGCACGCCCTGCCTGGTCCGGGCCCTGGAGGCCCGCGACCGCCACGGCGTCTGGGGGGCCACCGCGCCCCGCGAGCGCCGCGCGATGATCGAAGTCTGGAAGGACATCAACCCCCTGGCCGTGGGCGCGTAAGCCCAGCCCGGCCAATGAAAGCCGCGACCGCTGACACCCCAGCGGAGGTCGCGGCTTTTCGCCGTCTCAGGGTAGGCGCGTCGGGGAGGCGAACCTCCCCGGACCGGCGGCGGTGTCAAGTCCACCGGCCCGGGGCAGGTACTGGGAGTTCACGCGACGGTTGCCCGCCGCGATCAGGACCCTTCCGGGTCCACACACCATAACGACTACGCCCACCGGAAGTTACCGTTTCAATCTATTAAGTAGCGATTCGGGGTGATTCCGCAAATTTCGTCCACTTCACCCGAAATTCCAACCACGCGCAGACGCCCACTTGTGATATGGCCGATACGACCAGCGCGGTTTCACCGAGGGCGGAATGAACCCACCGCCCACACTGTTGTTCGGGACGAGTCTCCCGCCTCAGCGAGCAACGGCCACCCGCCTCGCACGCAGGAGCGAAGAGACCCACGGGCCACGAAGTCTTTCCAGAAGGAGCCCAACGCATGACCACCACCGTCCGCAGACGCGAAGACGAGCGCCTCGCCGCTCTCCTGAGCGGTCCCGAATGGTCCCCGACCCTCAGCGGCGACCCCTCGGTCAGCGGCGTCACGACCACCGGTATTTCCTCCGCCCCCACCGACAGCCCTGCCGTAGGCTCGGAACTGGTCGGCGACGAGAGGGAGACGGTGACCGAGGCAGGCAATGAGCACACCCAGGAGCGGCGCGAGCGGTTCGAGCGCGACGCGATGCCCCTGCTCGACCAGCTCTACGGCGCTGCGCTGCGCATGACGCGCAACCCCGCAGACGCCGAAGACCTCGTGCAGGAGACCTACCTCAAGGCCTACTCGAAGTTCCACCAGTTCCGCGAGGGCACCAACCTCAAGGCGTGGCTGTACCGGATCCTCACCAACACGTACATCAACACCTACCGCAAGAAGAAGCGCCAACCGCTGACCTCGCCCACCGACGAGATCACCGACTGGCAGCTCGCGGACGCCGAATCGCACTCCGCCTCCGGACTGCGCTCGGCCGAGACCGAGGCGCTCGACCACCTCCCGGACTCCGACGTCAAGGACGCCCTCCAGCGACTCGGCGAAGACTTCCGCCTGACGGTCTACCTCGCCGACGTCGAAGGCTTCTCCTACAAGGAGATCGCCGACATCATGGGCACGCCCATCGGCACCGTCATGTCCCGCCTGCACCGAGGCCGCCGGCAACTGCGCCAGCTGCTGAGCTCGTACGCCGCCGACCGCGGTCTGTCGCCCGCACGGGAGGTACAGCAGTGACCGCCGAACCGGAGAAGCCCAAGCTCGACTGTCGAGAGGTCCTTGAAGAGGTCTACCTCTACCTCGACGACGAGTGCTCCGACCGCCGCCGCGGCGTGATCCGCGACCACCTCGAGGAGTGCACGCCGTGCCTCTCCGAGTACGGCATCGAGCAGGAGGTGCGCACCATCGTGCACCGCTGCTGCAGCAAAGAGAAGGCGCCCGACGAGGTCAAAGCGCGCCTCCGCCAGAAACTCAGCGCGATCGAGCAGGTCAGCGAACTCTTCGGCGAAGTCGCCGAACGCGACCGCCGTCGCTGAGACACGACGCTGATCGGGCCCGCCCGACACCCGGGCCCGACTTCGCCTCAAAAAGTTCGCGCGTGAACAAAACCGCGCCTCAACCGCGTCTCAACCGCGCCGTCTCAACCGTGCTCCACGGAGCCGCAAGCAGCCCGCGCGCTCGGCATCAAGCAGACCGCCGCCGCCCGACACCGCACGCCCGCCTCAGCCGGCCGACTGCTCGGCCGCGTTGGCCCGGATCATCCCGATCGAGATCTGCAGCGAAGCCTCGCGCAGATCCGCCTCCGAATCGTCCACACGCGGATACGTGATCCAGTTGCTGTAGAGCGTCGTCAGCGCGTCCCACGCCCGCAGGCGGTGGATGAGCGGATCGTCCGTCTCGGCCAGCAGCGCGTGCAGACGGCGCTGGCGCATCCGGAACACCGACATGCGGTCCAGTCGCGTGAGCGCGGCCTGGTTGTTCTGCATGAACTTGAGCACCGGCACGTGCGCGCGGATGACCTCCGCGTAGCGGCGCAGGAGTTCAGTGCGCGTCTCCAGGTCTCGGGGTCGGGAGTCGCCCCATTCGCAGATGCGGTCGACGTCCTCCGCGTAGGAGTCGAAGAAGCTCGCCGCGATGTCTTCCTTCGTCTTGAAGTGGTAGTAGAGCGCGGCCTTGGTGACGCCGAGCTGCTCGGCGATCTCCCGTAGAGAGGTGTGTTCGTAGCCGTTCTCGCTGAAAAGCGCGATCGCGGTCTGCTGGATCCGCTCTCGGGTGCTCGGCTGTTGCTGCTCGCGCGCGTCGCGCGGCGCTTCGGTCATGTGGGCAAGTCTCGTTCTGCGCCGGGTGTCCAGTGCGATTGCGGGGCAGTTGCGGCCTCGGCCACCTGCCCCGCCACGCGCTAGCTGTTCGGCCGCTTCCCGTGGTTCGCGGACTTCTTCTTACGCGACTTGCGCTTGCGGGCTGCTTTCGCCACGGCTCCTCCTAGGTCGGTCGGGAATGCAGGGGTCAACCTTACCGGCACCTGCGCGGGTGTACGGAGGGCAGTGGACACAGTTCATTGACGACCGCGCCAACTCGTAGCAGGGTTGAAAGCGCGGCGAGAGCCGCACGGCAAGAGACGACGGCGGTGGACGAGCACGATGACCGTCGACTACGCTTCATTATAAAAGTTTGTTTAATATTCTAGCGGTTTCCGTTTCACAAGGAGCGTCAAGTGAACCAGCCCCAGGTCGGCGCCACCGACAACACCGGCGCAGTCGAGAACGGCACGCCCGAGCAGCCCGGCATCGGCATGGCCGCCGACATCGCCGAGCAGCCCGACATGTTCGCCGGCGTCCTCGACCACGGCGCGGCCGAGATCACCCGCATCGCCGCGCTCATCGCCGAACGGCGCCCGCGCTCGATCGTGTTCACCGCCCGGGGCACCTCCGACCACGCCGCCCTCTACGCGGCCTACCTCACGGAAATCCGCCTCGGCCTGCCCGCGAGCCTCGCCAGCCCCTCGGTCGTCACCGTCTACGACGCCCGCCCCGACTGGTCCGACTCCCTCGTCATCGCCGTCTCCCAGTCCGGCGGCTCACCCGACCTCGCCCAAGTCGTGTCCGCCGCCCGCGCCTCCGGCGCCCTCACCCTCGCCGTCACCAACAACCCCGCCTCGCGCCTGGCCGGCGAGGCCGAACTCCACCTCGACATCCGCGCCGGACACGAACGCGCCGTCGCGGCCACCAAGACCTACACAGCGGAACTGCTCACCCTCCTGCTCCTCATCGAAGGCATCCGCACCGGCACCGGCCGCCTCGACTCGGCCGAAGCCGCCGCGATCGGCAAACTTCCCGAACTCGCCCAAGGCGTGCTCGCGGGCAGCGGGGCCGCCGACCTCGCCGGGCGCTACCGATTCGCCTCCCGGTTCGTCACCACCGGCCGCGGCTACGCCTACCCCACCGCACGCGAGACCGCGCTCAAACTCATGGAGACCTCCTACCTGCCCTCACTCGCGTTCTCCGGCGCCGACCTCCTCCACGGCCCCCTCGCCATGACCGACCCCGGCGTGCCCGTGCTCGCGGTCGTCGGATCCGGCCCCGGCGGCCATGCAATGTGGAACGTCCTCACTCAACTCGGCAAGCAGCGCGCCGACGTCGTCATCGTCGGCGCCGCCGACGTGCCGGGGCAAACCGCCCGACTCGCCACCCCCGCCGTCGACGAACGTATCGCCGCACTCCTCGACATCCTTCCGCTGCAACAACTCGCGCTTCATCTGGCGATTGAACGGGGCGAGAACCCCGATGCCCCGCGCGGCCTCAAAAAGGTCACCGAGACGGTGTGATCCCAGCTCCGCAGGCCCGCAATCGCTGGTGTTCACCTTCGGTTCACCGAGTTGTTCCCCCGTCTCCGTAAACTCTCCGTCATGCAGGCCCCACCATCCGCGTCGACCGGCACCACCGAGATCGTCTGGCACGAGCGGCGATACCGGGCGCGTGCGATCGCGGGCGGCGCCGCATTCGAGATCTATTCGGACACCCGCGAAAACGGATTCCGGCCCAGCGGCACCACCTTCCACCGATACGTCCACGCCTCCGAGGTGACCAGCGCCGGAGGCGAACTGCTGCTGGCCGGCGTCGCACCGGTGTCGGTCCCGGTCATGCCCGGAGCCGACGCCGCCACCGTCCACCGCTACAGCCAGAACCCGCGCATCGGCCCCGCCGAACGCGCCCTCGTCTCGGCCGTGCGCGCCACCGCGTTCGTCACCGCCGGCACCCGCATGATCAAACCGCTCAGCCGCCACCAGGTCGCCCGCCAACTCACTGCCGCACCACTGGTCAGCGGCGTGTGCTTCCGCGAATTCGACGTCGCGCACCTGCGCACCACCGAAGACCGGGTCGTGCTCTCCGGCGACCCCGACGACGCGCGCGACACCGCGTTCGCCCTGCGCTGGAAGGCCATCGGCAGCTGCGACTACACCAGCACCGAGGCCGCCCACTTCCCCGGCCTGATGGGGATCCCCGGGCGGGAGCGGCGCGGATCGATGATCCTGGGGACCGGGTTCCTGCCCAGCGGCACCCACCTCATCCCCGAATTCGCCACCGCGGGCCTCGCCGACCTGCCGCTGACCGCGCGGGCCGAGATCCTCGCGTACACGGCCGACGGCGCCGAGATCGCGCTGTTCCAATACCAGCCGCAGACCCACGTGTGGGACCGCATGGCCGGCGCCCGGCACCGCGACCTCGTGAACCGCATCCCCGGTCTGGAAACCGGACGAGCGCTCTTCCGCACCGACCCTTCAGTCCATGCTGGACTCATAGGAGAGCATGAGGGCGAACGCGTCCCGATCACGGCCGACCCGGGCCACGGCTTCAGCGTCTTCGCCCGCGGCGCCGCGAGCCGCAGCCCGGTGACGCGCCCCCAGCGCTTCCACACGCGGGCGCGCTGGCGCGATGTCGAAGTGCTCGCCCTCGGTCGCAACGAGGACTGGGTGCGTCTTCGCCTGAGCCAACCGGACATCGAGGCGATCATGGCCACTGACGCGACGTGCGTCGAACGCGGCGTCTACGAATGCTGGGCCCCGCTGGCCGAACTCGAGCGCCCCCACATGGCGACGGTCGACTACCCCACCACCTCGAGCGCGACTCCCTGCTGCTGACTACGGGGGCCCCTCCCCCCCGCCCCCACCCCGCCCACCCCTCGATATCGGATGCGGTGCGCACCGCATTACTGGACGTGTCGTTTTGGCTTGCGGGCCTTGGGCGGCGCGCGGGATCGGGTCAGGTGTGGCCTCCTTTCGCTCGGTTCTCGGTTCGGGCCAATCGGTCTCGGCAGGCGGGGCGCGGGCTCGGGCGGTGGTCAGGACCGGCCTCCTCTCGAGAGGCGCCAGCGGTTGTCGATGCGGTCGACCCAGCCCGCATGAAGCAGCCGCTCCAGCGTTTCGGCCGCGGTCTCCGTCGGGACTCCCGCGGCCGCCGCCAATCGGGTCGTCTCGACCACGTAGCCCCTCGGCAGCGCCTCGACGAGGCGAGCCTCGACCTCCGTCAGCCGGTCGATCGGGCGGCGCTGCGGCGGCGGTGCCGTCGCGAGAGGACCGCCGATGCCGGTGAGGTCCTCGATCACCTCTTCGGCTCGGGTCACCAGTCGGGCCTCCCACGGCTCCCTGGCGAGTTGATGCACGCCCGCGGACATCGACGACGTGACCGGCCCCGGCGTGAACATCAGGACGCGACCGAGCTCGGCCGCATGGCGGGCCGTGTTGCGCGCCCCCGACCGGTGTGCGGCCTCGATGACCACCGTGCCGGCGGACAGGGCCGCGATGACTCGGTTCCGCGTGAGAAAACGGTGTTTCATGGCCGAGGAACCCGGGGGCCATTCGCTCACCAGCAGGCCCTTCTCCACGATGAGGTCGAACATCGAGTGATTCGCCTTCGGATACGGCAACTCCACGCCGCAGGCCAGCACGGAGACCGTCGACCCGCCCCGCGCCAGCGCGCCCAGATGCGCGGCGCGGTCGATGCCGAAAGCGCCGCCCGACACGATGGTCCAGCCCGCGTCCGTGAGATCCGCCGCGAGGTCGTCGGCCAGATGCTGGCCGTATTCGCTTGCGGCCCTGGAACCGACGATCGCCACCGAGCGGCGGCACAACTGGGCCAGGTCCTGTTCGCCCCGCACCCAGAGACAGCGGGGCGGGCGCACATGCGGTTCGTCGGCGTCGCACACCAGCAGGAGGTCGCGGAGCTGCTCCGGCCAATCGGGATCCCCGGGGATCAGCACCCGGGCGCCGCAGGCCCGCGTGGCGGACGCGATCTGGGCGGCGCGGTCCGCAGGGTCGTGGGTGCACGCCACCAGTGCGCTGGTGAGGCGGCGCAGGCGGTCGGGGACCTCGCCCTCCCAGAGGCGCTTGACCGTCTCGATCGGGCCGAACTCGCCCAGGAGGTCGTCGAGTTCGGCGTCGCCCGGCTCGACCATCGAAGACAGGAGCATGAGGGCGAGGCGGGGATCGTCGGGCAGGTTGGTCATGGTTCCTCCTCGAATCGTGATGCAGGTGGGGCGGTGTGTTTCAGCTGAGGGTGTAGCCGAGTCGCAGTTCGCTCGCGACGGTGATGTCCTCGGCCGAGGGACGGTCGTGTTCGCGCAGGTCGGCGATCGTCCACGCGAGCTTCAGGATCCGGTCGTAGCCTCGGGCGGTGATCCGCTCCTTCATGAGCAGGTCGTCCACGCTCCTCCGGACCGGCGGCGGGAGCCGCCAGCGTTCGGACCGGAGCGCCGGCCCCGGAACCTCGCTGTTGCACTGCCATCGCTCGCCGGCTTCGGCCCACCTCGCGGCCGCCGCCTCCCGGGCCCGGGCCACCCGCTTCGCCACCTGCTCGGAAGGCTCCGCCTCCGACAGCTCGGCCAAGATCGCCGAGGGCGGCACCGCCGGGAGATCCACGCGCGAGGTCGATCCGGTCCATCAGCGGCCGCGAGATCCGCGGCAGGTACCCCCGTTTGGCCTGCGGAGCGCAGATGCAGTCGTACGGCTTGTTCGGCGCACACGGGCACGGGTTCGCCGCCAGCACCAGGATGACCTTGGCCGGGTAGCAGATCGACGTGTTCGCCCGCCTGATGCGCACCTCGCCGCATCTCGAGAGGCTGGCGCAACGAGTCCAGGACCGACCGCTTCCACTCCGGGGCTTCATCGACGAACAGCACGCCCCGGTGCGCGAGGGCGAGGGAACCCGGACCGACGATAGCCGCTGCCACCGCCTACCAAGGCCTGCATGGTGATCGAATGATGCGGAGCCTCGAACGGTGCGTGGCGCATGAGCGTGGCGGCGCCGCCAGAGAACCGGCCCCGCAGCGAATGCAGGGAGGTCACCTCCACCGCCTCGGCATCGGTCAGCGGCGGCAGGATCGACGGCAGTCGCTCCGCCAGCATCGTCTTCCCCGCGCCCGGGGGACCGACCATCAGCATGTGGTGGCCTCCCGCGGCCACGATCTCCAAGGCCCGCCGGGCGGTCGGCTGCCCGCGCACGTCGGCGAGGTCCGGCAGCGGCGGTGCGGCTCCGGGCGCCGACCGCGTCACCGGGTCGAGCGTGGTCTGCCCGAACAGCCAGGCCACGAGCGTCGCGAGGTCGCGCGGGGCATAGACGGCGAGATCCTCGACCAGCGACGCCTCGGCGGCGTTCTCCGGGGAGACGATCGCCGTCCGCATCCCGTTCTTCCGGGCCTCCATGAGCGCGGGCAGCGTGCCCGGCACGGCCCGCAGGCTCCCGTCGAGGCCGAGCTCCGACAGCAGGACCGTGTCGTGCAGTTTCTCGATCGGCAGGGTGTCGTCCGCGCACATGATCGTGAGCGCGAGAGCGAGATCGGCCGCCGAACCGGTGGTCGGGATCGAAGCCGGGCCGAAGTTGACGCTCACCGACTTGTCCGGAAAACGCAACGCGGAATTGGCCATCGCCGAGCGGACCCGGGTCTGCGCCTGGTTGACGACGCTGTCCGGCAGCCCCGACATGCGGACCGTGTCGGTGCCCTTCGCGGAGGACTTGAACACCGAGGCCTCGACGGAGCACCGCGACGGCGGTCGAGCCGATCATGCAGACGGTGTTGGTGCGCGCGTAACCCATGGCGGTTCCCCTGATGGTGTTCGAGTGCGAGGCGTCGGCCGCCGGTGACGGTGAGCGCGAGGCGGTCGATCCGCCAGGGCTGGTCGGTGCGGCAGTGCTGCTGAGCCAAGCCCGGGCGAGTCGTTCGATCCGCTGCATCTTCTCGCCGTCCACCGCGCCCAGCGGGCCGCCGTAGCGCCGGAGCGGCGGGTCTTGACCTCGCAGAAGACGACGGTGTCGGCGCAGCGGGCGACGAGGTCGAGTTCGCCGAGGCGGTGGCGCCAGTTGCGGGCGAGGATCTGCATCCGGTCGCGTTGGAGGTGCGTCGCCGCGATGTGTTCGCCGAGCCGGCCGAGCTGGTGCGGGCTGAGCCGTCTCAGGTTCACCGCGGTCACGAGTTGGGGGACCGGCGATGCGGTCGCCTGGCCCGACGGTTCGGCGACGGGGGTCGCGGTCGGGGGCGGTGGTGCGGGGTCGGGCGGATCATGGCCGGGCCTCGGTGCGCTGGTCGGCGGTGCCGCTCGCTCGGCCAGGGCGGGGGAGGAGGCGGACCTTGCCGGATCCGAAGAGCAGCATCGGGTCGAGGTACAGCGGGCCGCGTTTGAGGCCGAGGTGGAGGCAGGCGTGGCCGGGGCAGGAGGTGTGGCCCGGTCGGAGGCGCCCGATGGTCTGGCCCGCCGTGACGGCATCGCCCGCGGCGACCAGGGGCTCGACCGGTTCGTAGGTGGTGCGCAGGCCGTTCGCGTGGACGATGCTGATCACGCCCCGCCCGGCGAGGTCCTGTGCGAAGACCACCGTGCCCGAACCCGCGGCGGTCACGGGGAGCTCATCACCTGCGGCGAGGTCGACCCCGCGATGGCCCGCCAGCCACGGCTGCGGCGGCGGGTCGAAGCGGGTGAGGAGGTCGAGCGTGCCGACCGGGGATCGCCAGGGGCCCGAGGCGGGCGAGAGCGGTGCGGGCGCTGCGGGGGACGGCTGCTCGGCCTTGGCGAGTGTCGGCGTGAGGATCGCGGTCGCGGCCAGGAGCGATGCGGTTATGAGACTGATGACCA
The DNA here is from genome assembly GCA_963740955.1 of uncultured Actinomycetota bacterium. Lineage (GTDB taxonomy): Bacteria > Actinomycetota > Actinomycetes > Mycobacteriales > Micromonosporaceae > Glycomyces. Next base: position 274,266 of record CAVUGC010000014.1, on the reverse strand, counting down.
TCGCGTTGTGTAGTTGTCGCATGACTCAATGTTTGCGCGGCTGCCCGGTTTCGACAAGAACAAGTTTTCCGCCTGTGGATAACTTCGTTCATTCGGTTTCCACCTGCATGGATGCTTGTCAAGACCTTGAGCTTTTTGCGTGGTTCTGGTTTCCGGACGGCGACGAACCAGATTGCCTCTGTCACTGCGGTCCACCGCGTTCGTGGCGGGGAGGGAGGCCTGAGTACACTGATCGGAGCGGTACGGCACCCTTGTGCGCCGAACCGACTTCGCGCGCTCGCCGCGGCCCGACCTCCATCGCACGCCCTTCAGGGGCGCACTGCGACGGATGCGGTCCGGCCCTAGCGATCTCCCAGGTCCGGGACTTCCCGGTTGCATGATCGCCGGAGGCGAGTGCCAGGCGCGGGACGTCCGGACTTCGGACGCCTCCCGCGAATGAACCAGGGAACGAAAGGAATACAACCGTGTCGGTTGTCACCATGAGGCAGCTGCTCGAGAGCGGCGTGCACTTCGGCCACCAGACCCGTCGGTGGAACCCGAAGATGAAGCGGTTCATCCTCACCGACCGCAACGGCATCTACATCATCGACCTGCGCCAGACCGTCGACTTCGCGGTCAAGGCCCACGACTTCGTCAAGAACGTCGTCGCCGAAGGCGGCGAGGTCCTCTTCGTGGGCACCAAGAAGCAGGCCCAGGAAGCCGTGGCCGAGCAGGCCCAGCGCGTCGGCATGCCCTTCGTGAACCACCGCTGGCTCGGCGGCATGCTCACCAACTTCCAGACCATCCAGAAGCGCCTCATGCGCCTCAAGGAGCTGGAGATCATCGAGGCCAACGGTGCGGCGAACCGCACCAAGAAGGAAATGCTCCAGCTGATGCGCGAGAAGGACAAGCTCGAGCGCACGCTCGGCGGCCTCCGCGACATGGAGAAGACTCCGGCCGCGATCTGGATCGTGGACACCAAGAAGGAGCACATCGCCGTCGACGAGGCCCGCAAGCTCGGCATCCCGATCGTCGCGATCCTCGACACCAACTGCGACCCCGACGAGGTCGACTTCCCGATCCCCGGCAACGACGACGCGATCCGCTCCGTCGCCCTGCTGACCAAGATCATCGCCGACGGTGTCGCCGAAGGCCTGCTGGCCCGCTCCGGCGGCCAGGTCGCGAAGGGCGAGGGCGAGCCGCTCGCCGACTGGGAGAAGGACCTCCTCTCCACCGATGCCGCCGAGACCGAGGTCGCGGAAGCCGCCGTCGAGGCCGCAGAGAACACCGAAGAGTCCGTGGAGGTCGTCGAGCCGTCCGGCGAGAAGACCGTCGAAGACGAGAAGTAAGAAGGGGAGCAATGGCCAACTTCACGATGGCTGACGTCAAGAAGCTCCGGGAAGCCACCGGCTCCGGGATGATGGACGTCAAGAAGGCCCTCGAAGAGGCGGACGGCGACTACGACGCCGCCCTTGAGGCCCTCCGCATCAAGGGCGCCAAGGACGTGGGCAAGCGCGCCGAGCGCACCACCGCCCAGGGCCTGGTCGCCCAGTCCGGCAACACGCTGCTCGAGCTGCTGTGCGAGACCGACTTCGTCGCCAAGAACGGCGCGTTCATCGAGCTCGCCCAGACCCTGGTCGAGCTGGCCGACGAGGTCCGCCCCGCGGACTCCGAGGCGTTCGCCAAGGCCGAGCTCAACGGCAAGACCGTCGCCGAGGTCATCGCCGAGGAATCGGTGAAGCTCGGCGAGAAGCTCGCCCTCGGCCGCGTCGGCTCGCTCGAGGGCGAGGTCGCGGTCTACATGCACCGCAAGGCCGCCGACCTCCCGCCGGCCGTCGGCATCATCGTCTCCTACACCGGTGACGCCGAAGCCGCCCGCCAGGTCGGCATGCAGGCCGCCGCGATGCGCCCGAAGTACCTCACCAGCGACGAGGTCCCGGCCGAGATCATCGAGGCCGAGAAGCGCGTCGCGCTGGAGACCGCCAAGGAAGAGGACAAGCCCGAGCGCGCCTGGGACAAGATCGTGGAAGGCAAGGTCAACGCCTACTACCGCGACTTCGCCCTGCTCGCGCAGACCTCGGTCCTCGACAACAAGAAGTCCGTGAAGCAGGTGCTCGCCGAGGCGGGCACCGAGGTCACCGGCTTCATCCGCTTCGAAGTCGGCCAGGAGTAGACAGGCAGTCCGCATCGCGCGGACTACACTGTGCTCCAGCCGTAAGCATGGAAGGGGCGGCGGCGCAGGCCGCCGCCTCGTTCCATGCCCGGAGAAAGTACCGCCCGGAAGCACCGCCGGAGCCGGGAACCGCCCGCGCGGACCCGGCCGGAGTGGGATCGGCCGGGGAACGCTCGGCCGGAGCGAACACGCCCGGACGCGAGCAGTACGGTCAACGGCAGCGCAGCCACCGAGGGACACGTCAGAGCAGGGGAGTGCCATGAGTCAAGACACGTACCGCCGGGTCGTGCTGAAACTGTCAGGTGAGGCCTTCGGCGGCGGCGCCGTCGGCGTCGACCCCGATGTCGTCCAAGGAGTCGCCCGCCAGATCGCGGCCGGCGTGGCCGCGGGCGTCCAGGTGGCCGTGGTCGTCGGCGGCGGCAACTTCTTCCGCGGCGCCGAACTCCAGCGCCGCGGCATGGACCGCGCCCGCGCCGACTACATGGGCATGCTCGGCACCGTCATGAACTGCCTCGCCCTCCAGGACTTCCTGGAGAAGGAGGGCGTCGACACGCGCGTCCAGACCGCCATCGCCATGGCCCAGGTCGCCGAGGCCTACCTGCCGCTGCGCGCCATCCGCCACCTCGAGAAGGGCCGCGTCGTCATCTTCGGCGCCGGCGCCGGCATGCCGTACTTCTCCACCGACACCGTCGCCGCCCAGCGCGCCCTCGAGATCGGCGCCCAGGTCGTCCTCGTCAGCAAGAACGGCGTCGACGCGGTCTACACCGCCGACCCGCGCACCGACCCCAACGCGCAGCGCCTCGACGACATCACCTTCGACGAGGCCCTCAAGCGCGAACTCATGGTCGTCGACCAGGCCGCCTTCAGCCTCTGCAAGGACAACGCCCTGCCGATGCTCGTCTTCGGCGCCGACGACGACGGCAACCTGCGCCGCGCCATCGTCGGCGAGCAGCTCGGCACCCTCATCCACGCCGCCGAGGACTGACCCGCCGGACGCGGGCCGCCCCGGAAACGGCAGCGTCCGAGGACATCCACGCCACCGAGGACCGACAGCGGGACGGTACGGTCAGAAGTGCTGTCAGGCCGCGAGAGAATGTGAGAAAGCCGTGATTGACGACACCCTCCTCGAAGCCGAGGAGAAGATGGAGCGGGCCATCGAGCACGCCAAGGAGGAATTCGCCGCCATCCGCACCGGCCGCGCCTCCTCCGCCATGTTCAACCGGATCACCGTCGACTACTACGGTGCGCCCACCCCGATCCCGCAGGTCGCCTCCATCGCCATCCCCGAGCCGCGCATGGTGATCGTCAAGCCCTTCGACGCCTCCCAGATGAAGGACATCGAGGACGCGATCCGCAACTCGAACCTCGGCGTCAACCCCTCCAACGAGGGCACCCAGCTGCGCCTGAACCTGCCCCCCATGACCGAGGAGCGCCGCCGCGAGATGATCAAGGTGGCCCGCACCAAGGGCGAGGACGCCAAGATCGCCATCCGCAACGTCCGCCGCAAGGCCAAGGACGAGATCGGCAAGGCCGTCAAGGACGGCGAGGTCTCCGAGGACGAAGGACGCTCGGCCGAGAAGGAGCTCGACGACCTGACCGGCCGCTTCACCGGCCACGTGGACGAGCTCGATGAGCTCCAAAGAGTCCGAGCTGCTCGAGATCTGATGAGCGCCCTTCCCGACGGTTCGCCCGGCCGTCGCCCCCGCCCGTCGCCGGACGGGCGAGGGCCCGGCGCCGCCGACGAGACCGACCCCGACGGCGGCAAGCCCAAGGCCGGCCGCAACCTGCCCGTCGCCATCGGCGCCGGGCTCGGCATGGCCGCGGTCGTCCTGGCCTCGCTGCTGATCCAGCCGATCGCCTTCCTCGGCGTCGCCGCCGTCGCCGTCGCCGTCGCCTGCTGGGAGACCGGCACCGCGATGCGCAAGGGCGGCAAGAACGTCCCGGTGATCCCGCTGGCCGCCGCCGGCACCCTCATCGTGGTCCTCGCCTGGTTCGGCGGCGCCACCGGCCTCCTGCTCGGCACCGCCGTCGGCGTGGCCGCCCTGTTCGTGTGGCGCCTCTCCGAAGGCGCCACCGGCTACCGGACCGACATCTCCGCCGCCGCGCTCCTGCTCGTCCAGGTCCCGTTCCTGGCCGGGTTCATCATGCTGCTGGCCGACCGCCGAGAACGACTCGGCGCGCCTCATCGACGGCGCCGCCGCGCAGGTCATCATCGCGCTGTTCACCGTGGTCTGCTCCGACACCGGCGGCTACACCGCCGGAGTCCTCTTCGGGCGCCACCAGATGACGCCGCGCATCAGCCCCAAGAAGTCCTGGGAGGGCCTCGGCGGCTCGATCGTGCTCGCCGCCGTAGGCGGTTCGGTCACCCTGTGGGCTGTTCTTCGACGTCCCCTTCCTCGCTGGGCGTGGCGTTCGGCGTGTGCGTGGCCCTGGCCGCTACGTTGGGGGACCTGTCCGTCTCGCTGCTGAAGCGGGACCTCGGCATCAAGGACATGAGCAATCTCATTCCCGGGCCACGGCGGGGTCATGGACCGGCTCGACTCGATCCTCATGGTCGCCCCGGTGGCCTATGTATGGTTCCGTTACCTGCTCGGGTGATGTGTCCTGATTGGTGTATCCGTTGAAGGAGGGCCCGGGGTGAATTCCATGATCCGGGGTTGGCGGGTTCCGGTCCTGTCATGCGAGACTAGGTCGTGACATGTCTGTAGCACTCACGTTGACCGAACCGCGCCCCCGCAAGGCCGCGCCGCGACACCTCGCCGATCTCGATCTGGCCGGGTGCCAGTCCGTTCTCTCCGAGATCGGGCAGCCCGCCTTCCGCGCCAAGCAGCTGCGACAGCAGTACTTCGGCCGCCACGTCGGCGACGCGTCCCTCATGACCGACCTGCCCGCCGCATCGCGCGAGGCCATCGGCGAGGCGCTGCTCCCGCGGCTCCTCGACCCGGTGCGCGTCGACTCCTGCGACGACGGCCGCACCGTCAAGGCCGTCTGGCGCCTCTACGACGGCGCGCTCGTCGAGAGCGTCATCATGGCCTACCCCGATCGGGTGACCGCCTGCGTGTCGTCGCAGGCCGGGTGCGGCATGGCCTGCCCGTTCTGCGCCACCGGCCAGGGCGGCCTGACCCGCAACCTCACCACCGCCGAGATCGTCGACCAGGTGGTCGCCGCCGCGCGCCTCTCCGCGGAGCGCGGCCTGGGCCGCCTGTCGAACATCGTGTTCATGGGCATGGGCGAGCCGCTCGCGAACTGGGCCCGGCTCAAGAGCGCCCTGCACCTCATCACCGCGCCGGTGCCCGACGGGATCGGGCTCTCGGCCCGCAACGTCACCGTCTCCACGGTCGGCCTGGTGCCCACCATCAAGAAGCTCATGGAGGAGGGCCTGCCGGTGACGCTGGCGGTCTCGCTCCACGCCCCCGACGACGAGCTGCGCGACGAGCTCGTCCCCATCAACACCCGGTGGAAGGTCGCCGAAGTCCTCGACGCGGCCTGGGAGTACGCTCGGGTGACGAAACGTCGTGTTTCGATCGAGTACGCGATGATCAGGGACGTCAACGACCAGCCTTGGCGGGCGGACCTTCTGGGAAAACTGCTCGCGGGCAAACTCGTCCACGTCAACCTGATTCCATTGAACCCGACTCCGGGAAGCCGCTGGGACGCCAGTCCCAAGCCGGTCGAAGCGGAGTTCGTACGGCGGCTGCGAGCCGCGGGTGTGTCCACGACGGTGCGCGATACGCGCGGCCAAGAGATCGACGGCGCCTGCGGGCAGCTGGCCGCTTCGGTCCGGGAGGCCGGCACGCCCGGCCGCGCCGGTGCGAAGCCGCTCGGCGCCCCCGGCGCCGCGGATTAGGCGGAGAAGGGTGGCTTGGTAGTGGCGAGTCATGGTGACCGGTTCCGGCGCCGGGCGTTGAGCCGGGGCTACAAGGTCGATGAAGTCGACGCGTTCCTGGACCGCGTGGAGGCGACCCTCTCAGGGGAGCCCGTGGGCAGTCCCGTGTCGGCTGACGAGGTCGACGACGTCGTCTTCAGGGTCCGTTTCGGCGGCTACGACGAGTGGCAGGTGGACGTCTACCTCGACCGGGTCGCGCGCCAGCTCGCCGAACTCGAGGAGCGCGGCGTGCTCGGCACCGCCCCCGCCCCCGACTACGGCAAGGCCGAGGTCGCTGCGGCCCCCGCCCCACCGATCCAGGCCGCCCCAGGGTCGCGACGCGCCCCCGAGGTCCAGGCCACGCAGGTCATTCCCGCTGCGACGCAAGCGATCCCCGCGCACGACATGATGGCCGCCCGCGAGATGGCCCCGCCGCCTCCCGCCCCTGAACCGGTCGGCCGCGGACGCGGCCCCGCCCCGCGCGGGCGGCGGCCCCCGCGGCCTCCCAGGACTCCGACGGCTTCGGCGACCTGCGCGGCGGCGACGACGAGGGCTTCGGCTTCCTCGCCGGGCCCCCCGACGACGACTACGACGACCCGTTCGCCAAACGAGGCGGAGCAGGCCAGGACTTCGGCCGCAGCGCTCAAGGCGACTTCGGCGCGCCCCAGGACTTCGGTCCGCGGCGGCCCAGCCCCGCGATCTTCGGTCCCCCCCAAGACGACTTCGGGCGCGCGGCCAAGGCGACTTCGGCGGCCAGCGCGGTGGCAACGGCAGCAACGGCTTCGGTCCCCGAGGCGGCGCCCCCGAGCCGGGCGGTCTACGGCAACGAGTACGGCGGCGCCCGCGGTCCCGAGCCGGTGCGCGGCGACTTCGCGCCGCCCGCGCAGTCCGGCCCCCGCGCCGGGGTGCCGATGCACGACGGGCCCGCAGGCGGGCCCGATCCCGCACGGCGCCACCGAGCAGCTCCCGCTCCAGTCCGACCCGCGGCGCGGCGGTTTCCCGCAGGCCGAACGAGGCTCCCGGCGGCGTTCGGCCCGAACGAGGGCCAAGGCGGTTTCGCTCCGAACGACGGCCCCGGCGTTCGGCCGGCGGACGCCCCCGGCGGCTATGTCCCGAATGACGCCCCTGGCGTCTATGGCCAGGGCCGCAGGTCCGCTCCCGATCCCGCGCCCGGGTTCGGTGCCGCGTACGACGACGAGTTCAGCGACACCGGCAGCCGGCGCGCCTGACGCAGCAGCCGCCGTCGCAGCCGCCCATGCAGTCGCAGCCGCCGATGCAGCCGCCGCCGATGCAGGGCCGCCACCAGCAGGGTCCGCCCTCGGGCGCGATCCCGGTTCCCCCGCAGCCGGGCCGGTACGGCCAGCCCGAGCCTGAGCCGATGCCGCCCGTGGCGCCGACGCAGGCCATCCCGCAGAACCTCGTGCCCGGCATGGGCCAGGGTCCGATGGGTCGTCCCGAGCCGCAGCAGCCCGAGCCTTACGGGACGCCGCGCGGCCGCGAGTACGGCCAGGGGGCGGGTTCGGTCAGCAGCCGGCCGCGCCGCAGGAGGACACCGGCTACGGCCGCCGTGCGGCGGCGCCCGAGCCCGCCGATGCAGCAGCAGGTTTCAGGCCGCGGCCCGCATCCGAGCCGACGGGCGGCTTCGGCGGTCCCGCCGGTCCGCCTCCCGGTCCCGCCGACGGCGGTTTCGCGCCGCCGGCGCCTCCCGCCGATCCCGGTTTCGGCCAGGCCCTCCGCGCGGTGCGGCCACGCCGCCGGACTTCGGCCGCCGCAACCCCTATGAGGGCCGCGGGGCGTTCGAGGCCCCCGGCCGCCATGGGCGCGAGGAGATGACGACCGAGATGCGGGCGTCCGACTCCCCGTTCACTCCTGACGACGTGCAGCGCCTCGAGCAGATGCGCCGGGCGTTCCAGCCGCGGCGCTTCGGTTCGGGCTACGACCCGACCCAGGTGGACCAGATGTTCGACGCGGTGTCGGCGGCGATGACCGGCCGCAACGCGGTGCCGCTCTCGGACCGCGAACTCGACACGAGCCAGTTCTCGCTGGTGCAGGGCGGCTACTTCGAGGCCGAGGTGGACTCGGCGCTCCGCGAGGTGCGCGAGATGTTCGCCCGCCGCGGCATGATGCATTGAGCCGCTAGCGACGATTGAAGAGGCGGGGCCGCGATTCGCGGCCCCGCCCCCTTCGTTTCCGGGCATGAAGAAACCGGCCGCGATGCGACCGGTTCCGGTGCGTCGTTGCGGCCTCCGGCTAGCGCAGGCCGGTCTTGCGGAGCCAGACGTCGGAGACGATGACGCCGAGGAGCACCACGACGGTGATCCCGATGAAGGCGTCCTCGACGTGGCCCTGGTGGTTGCCGAACAGGTACGCCAGGTTGATGACGATGGCGACGCTCAGCGCGGTGTACAGGGCCTTGCGGCTGGTGGGCTTGCGCTGCGCGGGCGAGAGAACCTGCTCTTCTGCGGCCATGTGTCTTCCTCCGACCTCTCCGTTGATCGCAGACAGTCTCCCACGCCACAAGCCTGAACGTCTCGGCCCCGTCCGAGCTGTGACTTGTAGAGTTGAGGCGTCGTCGTCCTCCTGTCCGGAAGGGTCACTGTGCGAATCACCGGTACTGGCCACGCCAGCATGTTCATCGAGACCGCCGCGGGGTCGATCCTGTGCGATCCCTGGGTGAACCCCGCTTACTTCGCCTCCTGGTTCCCCTTCCCCGACAACTCGCAGCTCGACTGGGACACGCTGGGGCAGTGCGACTACCTGTACGTCTCGCACCTGCACCGCGACCACTTCGACGAGGAGAACCTCACGAAGCACATCAGCAAGGACACGACGGTCCTGCTGCCGGAGTACCCCACTTCGGAACTGGAGTCGGAGCTGCGGGCGCTGGGCTTCCACAAGTTCATCAAGACCGTCTCCGAGGAGATCGTGGAGCTCCCCGGCGGCGTCAAGGTCATGATCCAGGCGCTCACGAGTCCCACGGACGGCCCGATCGGCGACTCGTCGCTGTGGGTCGAGGACGCCGACGGGACCCGCCTGTTCAACCAGAACGACGCGCGGCCCACCGACATGAGCGTGTTCCTGCAGCACGGCAAGATCCACGCCCACCTGCTGCAGTTCTCGGGCGCGATCTGGTTCCCGATGGTCTACGAGCTGCCCGACAACGCCAAGCGCGCCTTCGGGAAGCAGAAGCGCGAGCGCGGCTTCGACCGCTCGCTGCGCTATATCGACGACGTCAAGGGCGACTGGGTGTTCCCGATCGCCGGCCCGCCCTGCTTCCTGGACGACTCGCTGTACGAGTTCAACGACGTGTTCGGCGACGAGGGCAACATCTTCCCCGACCAGATGGCCTATGTGGATTGGCTGGAGGAGCAGGGGCGCAAGCAGAACATCATCCTGCTGCCCGGTTCGGTGGCCGAGGTGAGCGCCGACGGCTCCGCTTCGGTCGTGCACCCGGTGGACGATCTGCGGGCGTGGTTCGAGAACAAGAAGCAGCACCTCGACGAGTACAAGGAGCGGATGCAGCCGCGCCTGGAGTCGGAGAAGGCCTCCTGGTCGCACCCGGAGATCGACGTCCTGGAGACGCTGCGCGAGCGCATCGAGCCGCTCATGGAGTCGGCCGAGCACATCGCCACCGGTATCGGCGGCCCGGTCCGCTTCGACCTCACCGCGCCCGATTCCGACCAGGTGGTGGAGTCGATCGTGTTCGACTTCCTGGAGCGCCGGATCTACGCCGACGACGGGGCGAAGGTCCGCTACCGCTTCCGCACCGAGCGGCGCCTCATCGAGCACCTGCTCCACATCCGCGAGGTCGACTGGGTCAACTCGCTGTTCCTGTCGTGCCGCTTCACGGCCGCGCGCATCGGGCAGTACAACGAGTACGTGTACGCGTTCTTCAAGTGCCTCTCCGAGGAGCGCCTGCAGTACGCCGAGGGCTGGTACGCCGAGCAGCGCCCCGACGACGAGGACATCATCGTGCAGGGCTGGGAGTTCCAGCGCCGCTGCCCGCACCTCAAGGCCGACCTGTCGGTCTTCGGGAAGGTCGAGGAGGGCGTGCTCACCTGCCAGATGCACGGCTGGAAGTGGAACCTCAAGTCCGGCAAGTGCATGACCTCGGTCGGGCACGACATCCGAAGCGCTCGCGCTGAGGGTGCTTGAGTAGAGGCGAAGCGCTCGCGCTGAGGGTGCGAGCCGAAGCGGCTGGGCCGAGGCGGCCTTGAGACCTGCGGGAGGGCCGGGACGGCGACGTCCCGGCCTTTTCGCGTGTGATCAGGCGTCGATGCCGAAGTCGCGCAGCATCGCCATGATCTGGGTCTTGTAGAACTCGTCCACGTTCTCCTGCACCGGCAGACTGCCGAAGGCCTCCATGACGACCAGCCCGAACACCCTGACCCAGGCTGAGACGAACGAGAACATCCAGGCCAGCGGGACGGGTTCGCCGACGATGAACACGGCGCATTTGTCGCGCAGTTCGGAGGTGAGGCCCTCCGAGATCTCGGGCATCGGCTGCGGTGCCGGGGCGTCCTCGCCCTGCTCCTGGGTCTGCCAGTAGAAGGCGCCGAGCTCGACGCCGCACAGCTGCGCGTGCTCCAGGGACTTCAGCGTCACGGGGTCGGCGTCCGCGGGCGTCCAGTCGGTGGGGTCGCCGTGGAGCGCCATGGCGCTGTGCCCCTCGGGGAACGAGATCATCAGCTCGAACTCGCGCCGGTTGCCCACGGCCCAGGCGCGGAACGCCCATACCCAGGCCTTCATCCGTTCGAGGTGGGCTTCGGGCGGCGCCGCGTCCATCGCCGTGCGGGTTTCGGCGATAAGTTCGTCGTAGAGGTCGCAGCACAACTCGATCAGGAGGGCGTCGAGGTTGTCGAAGTAGCGGTACAGCGCGGCGGGGGTCACGCCCACATCGCGGGCGATCGCTCGCAGGGAGATCCCGCTGGGGCCCAGCTGCTGCAGCTGGAGTCTGGCGCTCGCCTTGATCTCGGCGATCGTCTCGGCGCGCATCCGTTCGCGACGGGACGGGCTTCCCGCGGTGTTCGAAGTCACTGCTCTCCTCAGGCTACAACTTAGTTAACGGTGTTGACTCACCTATGGGGCGTTTATTAAAGTGAACACCGTTAGCTAACTATTCAACGCTCACCATCCTACCGCCGGACGCCCCTCGAGCACCAGCGGTCAACGCCTCCACAGATCAGAAAGTGCAGAGGAGAAGTACATGTATTCCCTGCTAGGCAGAGCGGTCATCAAGGCGCGCTGGTTCATCGTGGCCGCGATCGCCGGTGTCTTCGCGGTCGGTGCGACCTGGGGACTCGGTGTTTTCGACGAGTTCACCGACGGCGGCTACGTCTCTGCGGAGTCCCCGTCGGTCCTCGACGCCGAGGCGATCGAGGAGGAGTTCGGCTCCACCGGCGCCGACGTCGTGGTCCTGTACGAGTCCGATTCGATGACGGCGGACGACCCGGCGTTCGCGGCGGCCGTGCAGGGCGCCGTGGCCGACATCGACGCGATCGACGAGGTCGAGAGCGTCGTCTCCTACTACGACACGCAGCTGCCGTCGTTCGTGTCCGAGGACGGGCACGCGACCTACGCGGCCGTCTCGCTCGCCGGAGCCTCCGACGAGGACCTCGCCAACGTGTTCGAGGGGATCGAGGGCGAGCTGCGCGACGCCGGCGACACCGGCGACCTCACCGTCACCCTCGGCGGCGGCGCGGCCATCTTCGCCGACCTCAACGAGCAGGTCCAGCACGACCTCGAGATCGCCGAGATGATCTCGATGCCGATCCTGCTGCTCATCATGATCGTGGTCTTCGGCGCGCTCGTGGCCGCCTCGCTGCCGCTGCTCATCGGCGGCATGTCGATCCTCGGCGGCTTCGCGATCACCCGCGTCATCACCGAGTTCACCGACGTCTCGGTCTTCGCCGCCAACGTCATCACCATCATCGGCCTCGGCATGTCCATCGACTACTCGCTGTTCGTGCTGCGCAGGTTCCGCGAGGAACTCGCGGCGGGCCGGCGGCAAGCGCCGCGCGGTGCTCAACACCGTCGCCACCGCCGGGCGCACCGTGATGGTCTCGGGCCTCATCATCGTCCTGTCGATGGGCGGCCTCCTCCTGGTCGAGGTGCCGTTCCTCCACGGCATCGCCTACGGCGTCATGTCCGCCGTCGGCGTGGCCATGCTCTCGGCGCTCGTGGCCCTTCCCGCGCTGCTCTACCTGCTCGGGCACCGCGTCGACAAGGGCCGCCTGCCCTGGCGCCGCAACAAGGAGCCCAAGACCGACACCGGCTTCTGGCACGGCCTCGCCGCCGGCGTCATGCGCCGTCCCGTGCTCGTCCTGCTGCCGGTCCTGGTGTTCATGGCCGCGCTCGCCAGCCCGATCCTCGACATGCAGTTCGGCGGCGTCGACGAACGCGACATGCCGAAGGACGCCGAGTCCCGCGTGGTCACCGAGACCATCGCCGCCGATTTCCCCGGCGGAGGACGAGGAGACAGTACCAAGTCATGGTCACCGGTGGCCAAGCGGCCGCCGCGGAGGCGACCGAAGCGCTCCTGGCGCTCGACAACGTCGACGACGTGCTGCCCGCCATGGCGCCGACCGCCGACGCGACCCTCCTCGACGTCTACTACGACCTCGACCCGTTCAGCGCCGAGGCCCGCACCCTCATCGAGGACACCCGCGACCTCGACATCAGCGGCGCCGACCTGTACGTCACCGGCGGCGCCTCCGACCGGGTCGACATGCTCGACGCCATCGGCGAGGGCCTGCCCTACATGCTCGGCTACATCGTCATCGTCACGATGATCGTGCTGTTCCTGGCCTTCGGCTCGATCGTGCTGCCGATCAAGGCGGTCCTGATGAACGCCGTCTCGCTCGGCGCCGCCCTCGGCATCGTGGTGTGGATCTTCCAGGAGGGCCACCTCGCCGACCTGCTCGGCTTCACGCCCTCGGGCTACATCGACCCGTCGAACCTGCTGCTCATGGTCGCGCTGCTGTTCGCCCTGGCCACCGACTACGAGGTCTTCCTGCTCTCGCGGGTGCGCGAGGAATGGGACAAGGGGGCCGACAACCGCACCGCCGTCCTGCGCGGCATGCAGTCCACCGGCTCGATCATCACCGCCGCGGCCCTGATCCTCATCGTGGTGGTGGGCGCGTTCGCCTTCAGCGGCATCACCTTCATGAAGATGATCGGCCTGGGCATGGCGATCGCGATCTTCCTCGACGCGACCGTGGTGCGGATGCTCCTCGTCCCCGCCACGATGCGCCTCCTCGGCCGCGCGAACTGGTGGGTCCCGGGCCCCCTGGGCAGGCTCTACTCCAAGTACGGCATCAAGGAGGGCGACGATTCCGTTGCGCCCGTTGAGGAGCGGCCGGCACGCGCGACGTCTGACCGAAGACCTTCCACTGGGGAACCAGCGGCCCGCCCGGATCGTTCCGGGCGGGCCGCTTTCCGTTGCGGCAGTGGCGCTCGGGCTCCGAAGGCACGATCAGGTTCGCCACCGGTTCGGACATCGAAAGATATTCAGGAATTTAAGTTGAAGCATTGACAAGAGGCAAGCGGTTGCATAGCCTGATGTGATCTAGGAGCCAACCCCCTCCGAAAGGTCCCAAAACCTTATGACCGACAACGATGTCGCTGTGGTGCGCCCGAAGCAGCGCAGCTCGGGAGCCCCTCCCGAGCCCGCCGCCTCCGCGCCCTCGCCGAGCCCGAAAAAGGCCCGCAGGAGAGATCGGCGCTCACGATCACCTCCCGCGAGCGCTGGGCCGCGCTGAGCTTCATGTCGCCCTGGCTGATCGGCCTCCTGGCCATCACCATCGGGCCCATGATCGCCTCGTTCTACCTGTCCTTCACCGACTACAGCCTCGGCTACGGCGAATGGATCGGCGGCGAGAACTACTCGCGGATGTTCGAGGACCCCCGACTGGCCAACGCCATCAAGGTCACCGCGGTCTACACCTTCGTGTCGGTGCCCGCTGCAGCTCGCCGCCGCGCTCCTGCTCGCGATCGTCCTCGACCGCGGCCTGCGGGGCATGTCCTTCTACCGCTCGATCTTCTACCTGCCCTCGCTGCTCGGCGGCTCCGTCGCCATCGCGATCATGTGGCGGCAGGTCTTCGGCACCGAAGGCCTCGTCAACCAGGTCCTCGCCATCTTCGGCATCCAAGGCGAAGGCTGGGTCTCCCACCCCGACTACGCCCTGGGCACCCTGATCATCCTGCACGTGTGGACCTTCGGCTCACCGATGATCATCTTCCTGGCGGGCCTGCGGCAGATCCCCACCATGTACTACGAGGCGGCCAAGATCGACGGCGCCGGCGTCATGCAGCGGTTCTGGAGCGTCACCCTGCCGCTGCTGACCCCCATCATCTTCTTCAACCTCGTCCTGCAGATCATCAACTCGTTCCAGTCCTTCACGCAGGCGTTCATCATCTCCAGCGGCAAGGGCGGCCCGGCCGACTCCACGATGTTCCTGACGCTGTACCTCTACGACCAGGGCTTCACCCAGTTCGACATGGGCTACGCCTCGGCCATCGCCTGGCTCCTGCTGGCCATCATCGCGATCTTCACCGCGCTCAACTTCCTCATGTCGAAATTCTGGGTGTTCTATGGCGACAATGACTGAGACCGAGGCCCCGGCCCCGACCCGCCGCCGCGCCGAAAAGAGCGTCGCCGCAGTCGGACTCCGCCGCTTCGTCTTCCACCTCGTGCTCATCATCGCGGCGATGGTCATGATCTACCCGCTGCTGTGGATGCTCTCGGCCAGCCTCAAGCCGATCGACGAGATCTTCGCCGACCCGGGCCTGCATCCCGTCCACCTGGGAATGGAGCAACTACGCCGAGGGCTGGAACGCCCTGCCGCACCCGTTCGAGAAGTACATCTTCAACTCGATGATCATCGTGGCCGGATCCATCGTCGGCAACCTGGTCTCCTGCTCGATGGCCGCCTACGCCTTCGCGCGGCTCCGGTTCCCGATGCGCGGCATGCTCTTCGCCGTCATGCTCGGCACCATCATGCTGCCGATCCACGTCGTGATCATCCCGCAGTACATCCTGTTCAACAACCTCGGCTGGGTCGACACCTTCTGGCCCCTCATCGTGCCCAAGCTCCTGGCGACCGACGCGTTCTTCGTGTTCCTCATGGTCCAGTTCATCCGCGGTCTGCCGCGCGGAACTCGACGAGGCCGCCTCGATCGACGGCTGCGGCTACTGGGGCACCTACCTGCGCATCATCATGCCGCTGTGCATGCCCGCGCTGGCGACCACCGCCATCTTCACGTTCATCTGGACCTGGAACGACTTCTACTCGCAGCTGATCTACCTGCGCGACGTCGACCTCCAGACCGTACCGCTGGCGCTGCGCCTGTTCATGGACTCGACGGGGACCACCAACTGGGGCGCCCTCTTCGCGATGTCTATTGTGGCTCTGGGCCCGATCTTCGGGTTCTTCCTCGCCGGCCAGCGCTACCTCGTCCGGGGTATCGCCACCACCGGCATCAAGTAAACCGGCAATCAACCCTCACCAAAGTCCTGAAAGGACGAAGACGATGCAGTCATCCAACCCCTCGGGCGTCTCTCGGAGAACGCTCGCCAAAGCCGGGATCTTCGGCGCCGCCGCCGCACCCCTCCTCGCGGCCTGCGGCAACGAAGGCGGCGGTGCCAGCGACGGCGACGGCGAACTGGACTTCTGGTGGTGGGGTTCCGACCCGCGCCACGAGTACACCCAGAAGATCGTCGACGCCTTCACGGCCAAGAACGAGGGCTCACGATCAAGCCGAGCCCCAACGAGTTCGACGCCTACTGGGACGCCCTGAACGTCTCGGTCTCGGGCAACAACGCGCCGGACGTGCTCCAGCAGGACGAGCGCTACCTGCGCGACTACGCCGACAAGAACGCCCTGCTGGCCCTCGACGACATCGGCATCGACCTGTCGAACATCGAAGAGGGCACCCTCAAGACCGGGCAGCTCGACGGCGAGACCTACGGCATCGCGACCGGCGTGAACGCGATGGCGCTGCTGGTCAACCCGGCCCTGGTCGAGGCGGCGGGCATGGCCCTGCCCGACGACAAGGCCTGGTCGTGGGCCGACTTCTCGCAGTTCATCACCGACCTGTCCACGAAGGGCGACGCGACCGGCAACTCGGCCGATCTCCTTCAGCAACGAGTCGCTGTTCAACGTGTTCGCGCGCCAGAAGGGCGAGAGCCTCTACACGCGCGGACGGGAAGCTCGGCTTCACCGAGCCCACCATGAACGAGTGGTGGCAGATGGTCCTCGACCTGCGCGACGCCGGGGCCATCCCCGAGCCGAGCAAGATCGTCGAGGCCTTCGCCGCGGGCCAGGACCAGGCCCCGCTCGCCACCGGCACCGGTGTGACGGAGTTCTACTGGACCAACCAGATCGGCGCGATCCAGTCCGTGCTCGGTTCGGAACTGGTGCTGCTGCGCGTCCCCGGGGAGTCGACCGGCACCCAGCCGGGCCTCTACCTGAAGTCGGCCATGTACTGGTCGATCTCGCGCACCACCTCCGACAAGGCCGCCGCCGCGAAGCTGGTGGACTTCCTGCTCAACAGCGACGAGTCGCTGGACCTCATGCTCGGCGACCGGGGCCTGCCCTCGAACACCGCGCAGCGCGAGCGGATCCTGCCGAACCTCCCGCCGGACCAGAAGCTCGGCGCGGACTTCATCGCGGCGATCACCCCCGAGCTGGCCGAGGGCCCGCCGGTGCCGCCGGTCGGCTCGGGCGCCGCCGCGGACATCATGCTCGGCGTCTTCGAGACCATGATCTTCGGCGACACCACCGTCGAGGACAGCACCGCGGCGTTCATGGAGCAGCTGAACGCGGAGATCGGCGCTTAAGGCGCACTCACCGCATGTGAGAGGGTCGGGCCGGTCGGGTCCGCCCCTTTCGTCGCACCGGGCTCATGCGGTGACATCCCATACGTGACGGACGTCGATTGCCGCCGCCTCCGACACCTCCGTATCATTGGTGGGATGACCAGCCAGTTCGTGCTCACGCTCTCGTGCCCCGACCGCCTCGGCATCGTGTACGCCGTCTCGGGTTTCCTGACCCGCCGCGACGCCAACATCGAGGACTCCCAGCAGTTCTCCGAGCACGCATCCGGTCGCTTCTTCATGCGCGTGGAGTTCAACACCGCCGCCGGGCGCGACGAACTGGCCGTGGGCTTCGCCGAGATCGCCCGCGAGTTCGACATGGACTGGCACCTCCACGCCCGCGCCGTCAAGCGCCGCGTCCTCATCATGGCCTCCAAGCAGGGCCACTGCCTCAACGACCTGCTGTACCGCTTCCGCATCGGCGCCCTGCAAGGCGAGGCCGCCGCCGTGGTCTCCAACCACCCCGACTGGGCCGACCTGGCCGCCTCCTCCGGTGTGCCGTTCCACTACCTGCCCGTCGGCGCCGCCGGCAAGGCCGCGCAGGAGCAGCAGGTCCTCGACCTCATCGAGGAGGAGCGCATCGACACCGTGGTGCTGGCCCGCTACATGCAGATCCTCTCCTCGGACTTCTGCGCCAAGCTCCCGGGGAAGATCCTCAACATCCACCACTCGTTCCTGCCGAGCTTCAAGGGCGCCAAGCCCTACCACCAGGCGCACGAGCGCGGGGTGAAGCTCATCGGCGCGACCTGCCACTACGTGACCGCCGACCTCGACGAGGGTCCGATCATCGAACAGGAGGTCGCCCGGGTCGACCACGCGCACAGCCCCGAGGAGCTGGTGGCCGCCGGACGCGACCTCGAATCGACCTGCCTCGCCCGCGGCCTCGCCGCCCACCTCGACGACCGCGTCATCATCAACGGCACCAAAACCGTCGTTTTCCGTTAGCGGATAATGACGTCCGTGACTGATCAACGCGAGATCGTGCTCCTGGGGTCCACCGGCTCCATCGGCACGCAGGCCATCGACATCGTCCGCGCCAATCCCGACCGCTTCCGCATCGTGGGCCTCGGCGCCGGCGGCGGCAACCCGGCCCTCCTCGCCGAGCAGGCGATCGAACTGGGCGTCGACGTCGTCGCGGTCGCCGACGCCAAAGCCGTGGAGGACGTCCAGCTCCGGCTGTTCGCCGCCGCCACCGCGCAGGGCTGGACCTCCGGCGACGCCCGCATGCCGAAGCTCATCGCCGGTCGAGGCGCCATGACCGAACTCGCCTCCTGGCCCTGCCACACGGTGCTCAACGGCATCAACGGCTCCATCGGCCTCGGACCGACCCTCGCCGCCCTCAAGGCCGGACGCCAAGTGGCCCTCGCCAACAAGGAGTCCCTCGTCGCCGGCGGCCCCCTCGTGCGCGAGATCGCGAAACCCGGCCAGCTCGTACCCGTCGACTCCGAGCACTCCGCGCTCGCCCAGTGCCTGCGCTCGGGCGCCATGGCGCGCGTCGCCAAGCTCGTGCTCACCGCCTCCGGCGGGCCCTTCCGCGGCAAGACCCGCGCGCAGCTCGCCGAGGTCACCCTCGACCAGGCCCTCGCCCACCCCACCTGGGCCATGGGCCCGGTCGTCACCATCAACTCCGCCACCATGGTGAACAAGGCCCTCGAAGTCATCGAGGCCCACGAGCTCTTCGACGTCGACTACGGACAGATCGACGTCGTGGTCCACCCGCAGTCGGTGATCCACTCCATGGTCGAGTTCACCGACGGCTCCACCATCGCCCAGGCATCCCCGCCCGACATGCGCCTGCCCATCGGCCACGCCCTCGCCTGGCCCGACCGCCTCCCCGGATCGGCCCGGCCCGTCGACTGGACCCAGGCGAGCGACTGGCACTTCGAGCCGCTCGACGCCACCGCATTCCCGGCCGTCGCCCTCGCCAAGGACGCCGGCCGCGCCGGCGGCCTCAAGCCCGCCGTCTACAACGCCGCCAACGAAGAAGCCGTCGCCGCGTTCCGTGATGGACGGCTCCCGTTCCTCGGCATCGTCGACACCATCGAAGCCGTCCTCACCGCCGCACCCGAATTCGGGCGACCCGCCAGTGTCGCAGACGTACTCGAGGCGGAGAACTGGGCGCGCGCGTGCGCCCGACGGCTAGTGTTGGACGCGTCCGAGCGTTAGAAGGAGACAGACTTGCTCGCCTACATCACCGGGATCATCCTCTTCGCGCTGGCGATCCTCATCTCAGTGAGCCTGCACGAGGCCGGGCACATGCTCACCGCGAAGGGCTTCGGCATCAAGGTGACCCGCTTCTTCGTGGGCTTCGGGCCGACCCTGTGGTCCTTCCGCAAAGGCGAGACGGAGTACGGCGTCAAGGGCATCCCGCTCGGCGGGTTCGTGAAGATCACCGGCATGACCCCCCTCGAGGAGGAAGAGGAGGAGCTCGACGAGAAGGACGAGAAGCGCGTCTTCTGGCGCAAGCCGCTGTGGCAGCGCACCATCGTGCTCGCGGCCGGCTCGGTGACCCACTTCATCATCGGTTTCATCGCCCTGTGGATCCTCGTCTCCTTCGTCGGCGTCGTGGCCAACCCCGCCTACGCCGACCAGGTCGCCCAGTCGCAGGAGCACTCGCAGGTCTCCGTGGCCGAATGCGTGGCCGCCACCGACACGACCGCGGCCGCGGGCGAGTGCCCCGAAGGCCAGATCGAGGGCCCGGCCTTCGCCGCCGGGATCGGCAACGGCGACGAGATCACCTCGGTCGACGGGACCGCCGTCACCGACTGGGACTCGCTGGTCGCCACGGTCTCCGCCCTGACCCCCGGCGAGCCGGTCGCCGTCACCGTCGATGCAGACGGCACCGAGAAGACCGTCGAGGTCACCCCGTACGCCGCCGAGGCCGAGACCGAGGACGGGAAGACCGAGACCGTGGCCCGCCTGGGCGTCTTCGTCTACACCGATCCGGCCGTCGCCCCGACCGTGGCCGTCGGCGCGATCGACGGCATCGGCGAGACCTTCTCCGTCACCGGCGACATGTTCAAGGAGACCTTCATCGCCCTGGGCCAGCTGCCCTCGAAGATCCCGCCGCTGTGGGACGCGATCTTCGGCGGCGAGCGCAGCGACGACTCGCCCGTGAGCGTCGTGGGCGCCTCCCGCCTCGGCGGCGAGATGGTCCAGTACGACCAGTGGGCCATGTTCTTCATGCTGCTGGTGGTCCTGAACTACTTCATCGGCATCTTCAACCTGTTGCCGCTCCTGCCGATGGACGGCGGACACATCGCCATCGCCTGGTACGAGAAGGCCCGCTCGTGGGTGGCCGTCAAGCGCGGCAAGCCCGACCCGGGCCGAGTGGACTACTTGAAGTTGATGCCGCTGACTTACGCTGTGATCGTCCTCCTCGGCGGGTTCATGTTGCTGACGATCACCGCCGACATCGTCAACCCGATCACCATCTTCAACTGATCCGCGACTCTAGGTGGAAACTAGCCCTATGACCGCAGTGAACCTCGGTATCCCCACCAAGCGCCATGACCACGACATCGAACCGCTGGCGCCGCGCCGCCAGACCCGGCAGCTCAACGTCGGCGGCGTGCTCGTGGGCGGCGGCGCCCCCATCAGCGTCCAGTCGATGACCACCACCCGGACCTCGGACATCGGCGCCACCCTGCAGCAGATCGCCGAGCTCACCGCGACCGGCTGCAACATCGTCCGCGTCGCGTGCCCGACGCAGGACGACGCCGACGCGCTCAAGATCATCGCCAAGCAGTCGCAGATCCCGGTCATCGCGGACATCCACTTCCAGCCGAAGTACGTCTTCGCGGCGATCGACGCCGGCTGCGCCGCCGTGCGCGTCAACCCCGGCAACATCAAGCAGTTCGACGACCGCGTGGGGGAGATCGCCAAGGCCGCCAAGGACGCCGGGACGCCGATCCGCATCGGCGTCAACGCCGGGTCCCTCGACAAGCGCCTGCTCAAGAAGTACGGCAAGGCCACGCCGGAGGCGCTGGTCGAGTCCGCGCTGTGGGAGGCCTCGCTGTTCGAGGAGCACGACTTCCGCGACATCAAGATCTCGGTCAAGCACAACGACCCGGTGGTCATGATCAAGGCCTACCGGCTCCTGTCCCAGCAGTGCGAGTACCCGCTGCACCTGGGCGTCACCGAGGCCGGACCCGCCTTCCAGGGCACCATCAAGTCCGCCGCCGCGTTCGGCGCGCTGCTCGCCGAGGGCATCGGCGACACCATCCGCGTCTCGCTCTCGGCCCCGCCGGTCGAGGAGGTCAAGGTCGGCAACCAGATCCTGGAGTCGATGGGCCTCAAGGAGCGCGGCCTCGAGATCGTCTCGTGCCCGTCGTGCGGCCGCGCCCAGGTGGACGTGTACACGCTCGCCGAGCAGGTCACCGCCGGACTCGAGGGCCTGCCCGTCCCGCTGCGCGTGGCGGTCATGGGCTGCGTCGTCAAC
The DNA here is from genome assembly GCA_963740955.1 of uncultured Actinomycetota bacterium. Lineage (GTDB taxonomy): Bacteria > Actinomycetota > Actinomycetes > Mycobacteriales > Micromonosporaceae > Glycomyces. The sequence goes on along the minus strand of CAVUGC010000014.1, from coordinate 252,932 downwards.
GGTCCCGGCGAGGCCCGCGAGGCCGACCTGGGCGTCGCCAGCGGCAACGGCAAGGGCCAGATCTTCGTCAAAGGCGAGGTCATCCGCACCGTGCCGGAGTCGCAGATCGTGGAGACCCTCATCGAGGAGGCCGTCAAGCTGGCCGAGGCGATGGGCGCGGACCTGCCCGAGGAGCTGAAGGGGCTCGCCGGACCGGTCGTCCAGGTTCACTGACCGTACTGTCGGATCGGCGACTCACGTCCTGCGACGGTTTCTCTACGCTGATGCGTAGCGGCAGTTGAGGGCGTTCCCGAACCCGACATTGCGCTCATCTTGTGCGTTATTGCACATAGGTGACTCGATGGGATTCCGCTCGTGCGCCGTTCGGAGCCCCGCATAATGACTTCCGTGCGTGTCCAGCGCAGTTCATCGGCTGCGTCCGCGAAAGGGGAGCGACCGGCATGGGGAAGATCGAACGACAGATTTCCGAGGGCGTCACCAAGTACTACTGGTATCCCGGCGAGAAGGTCGACTGGATCAGGGGCGCGCTCACGATCCTGGGCGGCGGTCTGCTGTTCGCCCTGATCTACGTCGTCACCAAGAACAGCCTCATCGCCGCGGTGATCGCGGGCACCGCCGTGCAGGCGGTCGTCGGCGCCTACCTCGGCCGCCGCGACGCCACCGGGCTCTCCGAGTTCCACGACCCGGCCTCCGAGCGCCGCGAAGCGGTCATCGACGGCACCCGCGCCGCCTGGCGCGGCACGCTCCAGGGCCTGCTGTGCGCCGGTTCGGCCATGCTCGTGCTCAACATGCCGCATGAGGGCTTCCTCGCCGACTGGGTGCTGCCGTTCGTGCCCTCCATCATCGGTGCGCTCGCCCACTCCGGCGGCATGCTCTGGGAGCGGCTCGCCCAGGAGATCGGCACCGATGACGCCGCGGCGGCCGAGGCCGGCGCAGAGGAGCCCACCAAGGAGCTCGAGTCCGCGTAGCGTTCGCGGTCGAAAGGGCCCGCAGCCGCATCGGCGGTCGGCGGGCCTTCGCTTTCTGCGGGGAACGATGGTGAGCCGACGCGGGGCGACTGCACGCGCCTGGGTTGGACAGGCGGGGCGCTCGACCGCGGGAGGTGTCGTACACCGCACGCCCGGCGTGAGCCGGGCCGCGGAACTGCCGCAGGAGCCGCGCCCCGCGCCGGCTCGGTAGGAGAGGCTTCGCGGGGTCCCGGCCTGCCGATTCGCAGCCTGCCGGTGTTCCCAGAATGCTGCCTGCCGAAGGGAAACGCAAGAGGTTTTCGCGGGCGCCGCGCCGGTTTTTCGGCGTCGTCTCGGTAACGGAACCGCAGCGGCCCCGCAGGTCCCGCCCGCCGCGGGGGACAGGGCGTGTCCCGGTTTCATCGGGCAGGCCCTAGGCTTGTCGGATGCATTCCCGTCCCGCGCTGCGCCCAGGCAGGCAGAGCCCCCGCAGGAACGTCCCCGAATCGATCGAACGGCCCGAATACGTCGGCAAGCCGGCGCCCTCCCCGTTCCACGGCTCGGAGGTGAAGGACGCCGAGACCATCGATCGGATGCGGATCGCCGGCCGCATCGCCGCCGACGCCCTCGAGGAGGTCGGCAAGGCCGTCGTCCCCGGCACCACCACCGACGAGCTGGACCGCATCGTGCACGAGTACCTGTGCGACCTCGGCGCCTACCCCTCGACGCTCGGCTACCGCGGGCTACCCGAAGTCCTGCTGCACCTCGCTCAACGAGGTCATCTGCCACGGCATCCCCGACGCCACGGTGGTGCAGGACGGCGACATCGTCAACATCGACATCACCGCATTCATCGGTGGCGTCCACGGCGACTGCAACGCCACGTTCCTCGCCGGCGACGTCTCGCAGGAGGCCCGCGATCTGGTGGAGCGCACCTGGACGGCCACGTGGCGCGGCATCAAGGCCGTCAAGCCCGGCCGTCGGCTCAACGTGGTCGGCAAGGTCATCGAGGCCTACGCCAAGCGCTTCGACTACGGCGTGGTCCGCCAGTTCACCGGCCACGGCATCGGCACCGCGTTCCACTCCGGGCTCTACGTGCCGCACTACGACAACCCGGGCCTCGAGGTCGAGATCGAGGCCGGCATGACCTTCACGATCGAGCCGATGATCAACCTCGGCGTCGCCGACCACGAGATGTGGGACGACGGCTGGACCGCCGTCACCCGCGACCGCAAATGGTCCGCCCAGTTCGAGCACACCCTGCTCGTCACCGACGACGGCTTCGAGATCCTCACCATGCCCTCCAGCGGGGTCCCGGCGGGCACGCCCGAAGGCAAGCTGTAAGTGGCACAGGCTTTCTAGGCTGAACCGGGGCGGCGCCGGTCAGAGAGATGCCGATGTCTCCGAGGGGTTGAGCCGGCGCCGCCTCCACAAGCGATCGAAGGGCCCCGGCGCGAATGCGCCGGGGCCCTTCGCTTCCTCCTCGAAGAGCTAGTCCTGTCGCCGCTCGCTCGGGAGCTTCGCCCTGGTGAACACGAGCGCTCCGGCCGCGGCCACCGCCGGCACCACCACGAGCATGATGACGAACACCGGCCACGGCACCTCCCAGCCGTACAGCACCTCGAACGGGTACAGATGCTGCAGCGGCCGGTTGAGCGCCTCGCGGATCAGGGCGTACCCCAGGAGCCCCGCGGCCGTGCCGAGTCCCGCGCCGAACAGCGCGATCACCACGGTCTGCCACATCGCGAACCGCTTGCGCAGTCCCGGGGCCGCGCCGATCGCGCCGAGGGTGGTCATGTCCCGGCGCTGCTCGGCGATGATGAGGCCGGTGGAGACCGCGGTCGATCCGAGCGCGATGACCGCGCAGAGCGCGGCGACGGCCAGCATGACGTAGAACGACTCCCGATCGCGGTAGTCCACGACCTGGAAGGACGACCCGACGGTCCCGTCGACCAGCTCTTGGTCGAGACTGGCGGCGACGGCCTCGCGGACCGCGTCGTCGACGGTGGTCGAGGTGCCGACCAGGAACTGGCGCTCCCAATCCCTCTCGGCCAACCCCAGCCGCTGGGCGGCCGCCGGGCTGAAGAACACCTCCGCGTTGCCGAGCAGGTCCTCGTCGACGGCCAGTGCGGGCAGTTCGACGCGGGTCAGTTCGGCCTCCTCGGTGTCGGGAAGCTGCAGCCGCCGCTCGAAGGACGCGGTGCCCGATTCGGTGACCGCCCACCGGTCGGCGACGAGGACGGCACCGGCCTCGAGCTGCGCCACGGCGGCGTCCAGTTCGTCGCCGCTGTAGCCGGTGTAGGTCGCCACGACCCTCGGGTCCACCGACACGGGCACGCCGTCGAGCCCGGTCCAGAGCGCGTCGGGATCCTCGTTGCAGCGGGCGTCGCCGCGGGCCGCTTCGACGGCGGCCTCCAGTGCCGCACCGGTGTCGTGGTCCTCGTCCCAGAACGGGCAGGTGTGTTCTTCGGGCCGTGCCAGGTCCCAGCTGCAGGAGATCATCTCGAGCTCTTCGGCCGTGTACGCCGACTCGTCGGCCATGCATTCGTCGCTCGTCGAGTAGAGCGGCACCGGCGTCAAGGTGAGGTCGTCGAGATGGTTCTGGAGCAGCGGCTCGGCCTCGGCCAGCCCCGAGTCCCAGTCGGCGGGCTGCTGCATGCCGTCGGCGTTGTAGTCGCCCTGGTTGCTCAGCGTCAACGTCATGGCCCCCTGCGGCAGCAGATGCTCGCTCTTGGCCTCGTTGCGGACGTTGTCGGCGGTGAACGTGAGCGAGAAGGCCATGCCGCCGGCGACGACGCCGAGGACCGCGGCGATGGCCGGAGCGGCGGAACCGCGGTTGCGTCCGGCCTCGCGCAGCGCCATGCGCGGCGCCAGCGGCAGCCACCGGCCGAGCTTCGCCGCCAACGCCAGCAGCGCGGGCGTGCAGGCGACCATGCCGAGCTGCGCGGCGACGATCGCCCCCGACATGAGCGGCAGGCTCCAGATCGTGACCCCGAAGAAACCGGAGGTCAGTCCGAGGCCGACCAGGACCAGCCCGATCACCGACCAGCGCTTGGAACCCCTGTGCCGCGGGACGCGCCCGGTCAGCGCCGCGACCACGTTGACCCGCGAGGCGCTGATCGCGGCGGCGAGCGCCGAGAGCAGCCCCGTGCCGACGGCGACGACGACGAGCAGGGCCTGGATCCACGGCAAGACCTGCAGGCCGGGAGTGCGATGGCCGACCATCTGCTCCAGCAGCGGTCGTCCCGCCGCGATGATGCCGATCCCCAGCGTGACCGCGATGGCGGCCGCGATGAGGCCGAACAGGACGCCGCCGGCGAGGACGACGGCGCGGATCTGCGCGGGCGTCGCCCCGTTCGCGCTCATGAGCGCGAACTCGCGGCTGTGCCGCCGCGCGCTGATGGCGAACGCCGGACCGGCGAGGAGGATCACCTCCATGAGCACCACCGTGATGATCAGCCCGTACAACATGAGCGACCACTCGTCGACGCCCTCGCCGTAGACCATCCCGTCATCCTCGACCGGCGGCGGGTCGGTCACGTGCGCCTTCGACCAGACGACCATGCCGAGCTCGTTGAGCGCCAGGACCTCCTCGTCGGTGAGCTCGCGTGGCGCGTCCACCATCCAGCCCGTCGCCTGGCCGGGGAACACGGCGCCGATCGCGAAGCGCCCGTTGATGTTCCACGGGAGCTCGACGATGCCGCTGACCTCGTACTCCTCGGTCCCGACGCTCTTGTCGACGACCAGGTCGTCGCCGACCCCGAGTCCGAGGTGCTCGGCGGCGTCCTCGCTGAGCACCACTTCGTCGCGGATCGGCACCGAGCCCTCGAGGTATTTCAGTCCGGCGGCCTCGTAGGCGGGATCGGTGAGGTCGTAGGCGAGCGACTGGATCTGGCCGATCCCGTTCGGGGTCTCGACATCGATCTCCTCCCCGGAAGCCGTTTGCGGGCTGTAGGGGACCATCCAGGATCCGGCCGGGAGTGCGCCGAGGACCTCGGTGTCGGTGACCGCGCGCCCGCCCTCGGACCCGTCGGTGCTCCAGGAGAACCACTGCGAGTCCCAGGTGCCCTGCTGGATCGGCACTCCGGGGTTGACGAATTCGACGTACGCCTCGTTCTCGCCGAGGTACTGCTCGACGGACTCCTCGGGGGACAGCGTCGTCGTGTCGAAGTAACCGGCGCCGATCGCCACGCCGAGCAGCGGCAGACCGAGCAGCGTGACGGACAGGGCCGATCGTCCCTTGTGGCGCATCGCTTCGCGGCGCGCGATCCTGAATGCCAGACGTTGACTCGCCAGCATCGCTGGGCTCCTTACCGGTGTGCAAACGGGGGTATGGCGTTGTCGTGCCGCGGAATCGGGGACTGCTTCGCGGCAACTGCCGGGGAAGCGAGAAGGGCTCCGACACGTGCCGGAGCCCTTCGCGCTTGCGGCTCAGCGAGCTACGTCAGTCGCCGCTCGCTCGGGAGCTTCGCCCTGGTGAACAGGAGCGCCCCGATCGCGGCGATCAGCGGCACCGCCAGGACGGTGATCCAGATGGCCGCCCATGGCAGCTCCCACCCGTAGAGGACCGTGAACGGGTAGTTGAACTGGAGCGGCCGGTTGAGTGCTTCGCGGATGAGCGCGTACCCGAGGATGCCCGCCAGGGTGCCGAGCCCGGCGCCGAACAGCGCGATCACCACGGTCTGCCACATCGCGAACCGTTTGCGCAGGCCCGGTGCGGCACCGACCGCGCCGAGCGTGGTCATGTCCCGGCGCTGCTCGGCGATGATGAGCCCGGTCGAGACGGCGGTCGCGCCGAGCGCGATGAGCGCGCACAGCCCGGTCACCGCGAGCACCATGTAGAACGTGGTCCGGTCGGTGTAGTCGGTCACCTGCAGACGGGCCGAGACGGTCCCGTCCGCCAGATCCCGGTCGAGATCCGCGGTGAGCGCCTCGACCGCGGCCTCGTCCATGTCACCCGGAGTCGTCACCAGATACTGGCGCTGCCAGAGCGTCTCGGTCATCTCCATCTGCTCGATCGCTCCGGGGCTCAACAGGAGCTGCGAGCTCCCGAGCAGATCGCGGTCGACGGCCATCGCCGGGACCTCCAGCGTGAAGTCGGCGATCTCGGGCGTGATCGTGGCCTCGTCTTCGCTGACGTCCAGGTACTCGCCCGTGTCGCTTTCGCGCCAGACGTTGAGCTCGCGCTCGAGGCTCACCGTGCCCTCGTCCGTGATCGCCCACGGGTCGGCGACCAGGACGCCGCCGGACTCGAGGAACGCCACGGCCTCGTCGAGCTCGGCGCCCTCGAAGCCCGTGTAGGTCCCGACGACCCGCGGATCGGCGGAGGCGGGCACGTCGTAGAGGTAGGAGAAGAGGCTGTCGTTGTCCTCGTCGCAGTACGGATCCTCGCGCGCCTCGGCGACGATCGCCTCATACTCCTCATCGCTCGCGTTATCGGTGTCGGCCTTCCAGTAGGAGCACTCGTGCTCCTCGGGCCGCACCAGCGTCCAGGCGCATTCGACGTCGTCGGTCTCGTTGTCCTCGAAGCCCGCGCAGCCGTTCTCGCCGGAGTATGTCGGGTTCGCCACGATCTCGGCGCCCGCAAGCCGCGACTGGATCATCGGCTCGACCTCGCTCAGCGCGGCATCCCAGTCGACGCCGGAGACCTCCAAGCCGTCGTAACCCTCGTTGTACAGCGTCAGGGTCATCGTCCCCTGCGGCAGCAGGTGCTCCTGCGACTGCTCGTTCCGCACCTGGTCGGCGGTGATCACCATCGAGAAGGCCATGCCCCCGGCGACGACGCCGAGCACGGCCGCGATGGCGGGAGCGGCCGAACCGCGGTTGCGCCCGGCCTCCCGCAGCGCCATGCGCGGCGACAGCGGCAGCCAGCGGCCGAGTTTCGCGGTCAGCGCGAGCAGCGCCGGCGTGCACGCGACGAGGCCCAGCTGCGCCAGGACGATCGCCGCGGCCATGAGCGGCAGCATCCAGTAGGTGACGCCGACGAGCCCGCAGGCGATGCCGACCGCGACCATGACCAGGCCGATCACCAGCCACCGCTTGGAGCCCTTGCGGCTCGGCGTGCGGCCCATCAGCGCGGCGACCACGTTGATGCGCGAGGCGCTGAGCGCGGCGGCGAGCGCCGAAAGCAGCCCGGTGGCGATCGCGACGCCGACGAGCGCGACCTGGACCAGCGGCAGGACCCGCAGGCCCGGAGTGCGGTACCCGACCAGCTGCTCGAGCAGCGGGCGCGCCGCCGCCACCAGGCCGATGCCCAGGACGAGGGCGATCAGCGCCGCTATGAGACCGAACAGGAGACCGCCGGCCAGGACCGTGGTGCGGATCTGCGCGGGCGTGGCGCCGGTGGCGCTCATGAGCGCGAACTCGCGGGTGCGCCGCCGCGCACTGATGGCGAACGCCGGTCCCGCGAGGAGGATGACCTCCATGATCACGACCACGACCAGCAGGCCGTAGATCAGGAGCATGGCATCGTCCATCATGACCGTCTCGTAGTAACCGCCCTCGGGACTCGGTGGAGGGTCGGTCACGTGCGGCTTGGACCAGACGCCCAGCCCGAGCTCGTTGAGCGCGAGGACCTCGTCGTCGGTGAGGTCGCGGGGCGCGTCCAACAGCCAGCCCGTGGCCTCGGTCGGGAAGACGGTGCCGATGGCCAAGCGCCCGTTGAGGTCCCAGGGGACCTCGATGATCGCGCTGACCTCGTACTCCTCGGTCCCGACGCTCCGGTCGACGACCAGGTCGTCGCCGACGCCGAGCTCGAGGTAGTCGGCGGCGGCCTCACTGAGCGCGACCTGGTCGCGGATCGGCGCCGAGCCTTCGAGGAACTCGATGCCCGCGGCCTCATAGACGTCATCGCTGAGGTCGTAGCCGTGCGTCTGGATATTGCCGACCCCGTCCGGGGTCTCGACGTCGATCTCGTCCGCGCCCCAGTCGGCGTAGGGGGTGTAAGGGACCATCCAGGTGCCCAGGGGGAGCCCGGCCAGGATCTCGGACTCGGCCACGGTGCGTTCGGCGTCCTCGGAGGACGATTCGGTGCCCCAGGAGAAGTACTGGCTGTCCCAGCTCATCTGCTGGATCGCCACCCCGGCACTGGCGATCTCGACGTACGCCTCGTTGTCCCCGAGGTACATCTCGGCGTTTTCCTCGGGCGACAGCTGCGTGGTGTCGTAGGCGGTCGCGCCGATGGCGACGCCCAGGAGCGGCAGCCCCAGGAGCGTGATGGAGAGGATCGACCGTCCCTTGTAACGCAACGCCTCGCGGCGGGCGATCCTGAATGCCAGGCGCTGGCTCGCCAGCATTACTGCGCCCCCTCGAGCAGGGAGTCGGCGCCGGCCAGCGGCGCGGAGGAGTCCACGATGCGGCCGTCGCGCAGGAAGACCACGCGGTCGGCCCAGCCCGCGTGCCGGGCGTCGTGGGTGACCAGCAGCCCGGCCGCACCCGCGTCGCACCGGCGACGCAGCAGTTTCAGCACCTCCTCGCCGGTGTGCGAGTCGAGCGCGCCGGTCGGCTCGTCGGCGAGCACGAGCCGCCGCTCACCGATGAGGGCCCGCGCGATGGCGACGCGCTGCGCCTGGCCGCCCGAGATCTCGTCGGGGAACCGGTCGGCCTGCTTCACGTCGAGCCCGACCTCTTCGAGCGCGGCGAGCGCCAGTTTGCGGGCCTTGCCCGCGGCGAGTCCGTCGAGTTCGAGCGGCAGGGCCGCGTTCTCGGCCGCCGTCAGGCTCGGCACCAGGTTGTAGTCCTGGAACACGTACCCGACGCTGCGCCGCCGCAGCGCCGCCAGCCGCTTCTTGTTCAGCGAGGCGAGCACGGTGCCCTCGACGAGCACTTCGCCCGACGTGGGCGCGTCGAGCCCTCCGGCGAGGTTGAGCAGTGTGGACTTGCCGGACCCCGAGGGGCCCATGATGGCGACGAGTTCGCCGGCCTCGATCGTGAGATCGGTGTCGACGAGGGCGTTCACGGCGTTGTCGCCGGAGCCGTGGACACGGCTCACGCCTTTCAGGTGCAGGACGGTCATGGGGGGTACCGCGTTTTCTCTAGTGGGTTTCGGACTGGTCGAGTTCAGGGTTCGCGAGCGCCGCCGAGTCCGGCCCGGGGCTGGTCACGTCGAAAGGGGAGGGCGCCGGCAGGTCGGAGCGGGCCACGACCGCCTCGGTGTGGTCGAGCCAGCGGATCTCGGCCTCGGCGCGGAAGATCATCGATTCGAGCACCAGGCGCCAGGCCAGCTCGGCGTGCTCCTCGGCGGCCTTGAGGCGGGTGTACTCCTGGAGCAGGCGCAGGGTGGCCGAGCGCTGGCGCTGGATCACGTCGGCGACGTCCACGCCCGGCGTGGTCACCGCCAGGGCGAGTTTGATCGTGAGCTCGTCCCGGGGCCGGTCGGCGGCCTGCACGGGCGAGGCGAACCAGCCGGCCAGATGCCGGCGGCCGGATTCGGTGATCCGGTACGGGCGCTGCCCGGACTCGTTCTCCGGCATGGCCTCGACGAGTTCGTCGCGCTCGAGCCGGTTGAGGGTGGTGTAGACCTGGCCGATGTTGAGCGGCCAGGTATTGCCCGTGGCGCTCTCGAAGGCGGCCCGCAGCTGGTATCCGTAGGCGGGTCCCCGTTCGAGCAGCGCCAGGAGGCTGTGTTTGACACTCATGTGCAACCTCGTATCACTGCCGTATCCCTTCAAGATGAAGAGATACCGAGTATGGCATAACAGGTATGCATACGAGGGATACGGGGTATGGCGATCTGGTGCTGCGCAGGTGAACGCGGTCGGGCTACAGCGTCGAGTGACGCTGCCGGGCTACTCCGGGCGGCCCGGCCAAGGGTCGGCGACGGACGTCTCGACGGCGAGCCGGAACCGCGCGAGGGACACCGCCGACGCGCCGTACATCCGCAGGCAGATCTCGCGCTCGTTCGGCTCGGTCGAGGCCACGCCCGCCCGCCAGGCGGCGGTCACGCTCTGCTCGACCCCCAGTAGGAGTTCCTGCGCCGCGGCGCTGTCCGCGACCGGCTCGATGTCGTAGCCCGCCTCGGACGGGGCCGCTTCGAGCCCGTGCTCGTCGTAGAAGTCCAGGAGTGTGTCGCGGCGCGAACGGTGTTCGGCATCGAGCTCTTCGGCCATCGAGCGCGGATCGCCCTCCAGGTGCACGGTCGCGGCGCCGTAGGCGTAGATCGCCGCGTACTCGGCCGCCAGGCCGGTGTCGACGACGGTCATGCGATCACCGCCGCGTGGGCGGCGCGGCAGGCCGCGATCTCGCCCAAGAGCACGGCGTAGTCCGAAACGGTGGCGAGGCACGCGCTGCCGGCCTCGCGGCTCGCGGCGGCCTCGGCCTCGGCGAGTCCCGCGGCGTCCGCCGGCAGGTCGGCGGCCTCCTCGGCGACCACATTGGGCCGCAGCAGTCGCTCCAAAGTGGCGACATGGGTCAGGTGGTCATCGGCGATCTCGCCGAATCCCAAGGCGTCCGCGGCCTCGGCCAGCGATCGCGCGGTGCGGAGCGCGGTGGTGAGGTCCGCGTCTGAAGTGATGATCTGCGCCGTCTCCCGGGTGCATCCGGCGGCCGTGAGAACGGCCGCCCCGACCAGGAGTCCGCGTCGGGTCGTGAACACACCCCCAGTTTCGCAGGCTGCCTTTCCATTCTGACTCCGGGCGGTTAATCTCGGCGAAATAGCCAATAGGAGGAGTGTGTATGGGTGCTGAGCGGCAAGCCAGTGAGTTTTCAACTGCGGTGGAGGCGATCCTGGCCCCGGCCGTCGCCAAGATCGGATTCGACCTCGAAGGACTTCAGGTCACCAAGGCCGGTCGGCGGCTGCTCGTCCGCGTCCTCGTCGACAAGGACGGCGGGATCAGTCTGGACGATGTGGCGGTGGTCTCGAAAGCCTGCTCGAAGGCGCTCGACGAGTCCGAGTCCATCGGCGGGCCCTTCGCCGACGCCGCGTACACACTGGAGGTGTCCTCGCCAGGCGTGGACCGTCCGCTGACCGAGCCTCGGCACTGGCGGCGTAATATTGGGCGCTTGGTAGCCGTGCACATCGGGGAGGAGCCCTGCAAAGGGCGCGTCACGGCCGCCAGCGAGCGGGGGATCGAACTAGAAGCCGACGGCGTGCGCCGCTCGGCTACCTATGCCGAGCTGGGGCCCGGCAAGGTGCAGATCGAGCTGAGATGAGCGTCTGCTCGAAGACGTGGCTCGCACGCCTTGAACGGCCGCGGTGAGGACAACTCAAGACTTAAGGAGAACGGGTGCATATCGACCTGGCCGCTCTGCGGTCGCTGGAACGCGAGCGCGACATCCCTTTCGAGACCATCCTCGGCGCTATCGAATCGGCGCTGCTGACCGCCTACAAGCACACCCCCGGGGCCGATGAGCGCGCGCGCGTAGTGGTGAACCGCGACAACGGCATCGCCAATGTCCTAGTGCCAGTGTTGAACGAAGAGGGCGAGGTCGTCTCCGAGCGCGACGACACCCCCGAGGGTTTCGGCCGCATCGCCGCCCAGACCGCCAAGCAGGTCATCCTGCAGCGGCTGCGCGAGGCCGCCGACGAGGTCAACTACGGCGAGTACTCCGGCAAGGAGGGCGACATCGTCACCGGCGTCGTCCAGGCCCACGGAGAGCGCAACGAGCGCGGCATCGTCACCGTGGACCTCGGCAAGATCGAAGCCACCCTGCCGCTCAACGAGCAGGTCCCCGGCGAAGCGTACGAGCACGGAAAGCGCATCCGCGCCATCGTCATCCAGGTGAACCGCACCGCCCGCGGCCCGCAGATCACCCTGTCGCGCACCCACCCGGCACTGGTGAAGAAGCTCTTCGCCTTCGAGGTCCCCGAGATCGACGAAGGCGCAGTCGAGATTCCCGCCATCGCGCGTGAGGCCGGTCACCGTTCGAAGATCGCGGTGCGCGCCACAACGAAGGACGTCAACGCGAAGGGCGCGTGCATCGGCCCGATGGGCTCGCGAGTGCGCGCGGTCATGAGCGAACTCGGCGGCGAGAAGATCGACATCGTCGACTGGGACGCCGACCCCGCACGTTTCGTCGCCAACGCCCTCTCCCCGGCCAAGACCCTGTCGGTGCGGGTGGTAGACGAGTCCACGCGGTCCACTGAGGTGATCGTCCCCGACTACCAGCTTTCGCTCGCGATCGGCCGCGAAGGCCAGAACGCCCGCCTCGCGGCGCGTCTCACCGGATGGCGCATCGACATCAAATCCGATGCGCACGTCTCCGGCGGAGCGAAGGAGGAGACCGGCCCGGCCGGTGGCGCTCGGCGGTCCGGGAGGTAGACTGATCATTGGATCGCAACGTGACGCAGTGGTAGTCCGCACTTGTGTGGGGTGCCGCAGACGCGCATCGGCCTCCGAGCTGCTGCGAGTCGTCGTTCAACGCTCTGAGGGTTCCGAGAATCGCTTGATTCCGGACCCGCAGCGCCGCCTCAGCGGCCGCGGAGCCCATGTGCACCACGACACGAACTGCCTTGACCAGGCAGTTCGTAAGCGTGCGTTTGCCCGGGCTCTTAAAATCGAGGGGCAGGTAGATGTTGCAGCGGTGCGAACCCATGTCGAGTCGGAGTCGGCCGAGAGGCCGACTCCCGCACACGAAGCAGGTAGAGACCGAATGAAGACCACGCGATGAAGTTCTTCGAATGAACACGTTGCTAGTCGATAGATAAGGTCGGCGGGCGCTGCCCGTACGACCTCGAATTGAGGAGTGCAGTGGCAGCAAAGCCCCGCGTACATGAACTTGCCAAGGAACTGGGCACGACGAGCAAGGAATTGCTCACGAAGCTCGGCGACATGGGCGAGTTCGTGAAGTCAGCGTCGAGCACGGTCGAAGCGCCTGTGGCGCGTCGACTGCGCCAGGAATACGACGCGGCACAGGGCGCCCCGGCAGCGTCGGCCGGGACCAGTGAGTCCCCGACGCCCGAACCCGCCAAGGCGGCGGCCCCCAAGGGTCCGCGCCCGGCGGCACCGAGCCCGTCCAAGATCATGCGGGCCAAGGTCGACGCCAAGGACGCCAAGTCCGAGGCCAAGGCCGAAGCCGAAGCAAAGAAGGCCGCGAAGAAGGCCGCCCCGAAGCCGGGTGCGGCCGCTCCGGCGTCCCGCAAGCCCGGCCCGGCGGCGCCCGTCGCCACCCCGGCTCCCGCGCCCGCACCGGTCGCGGCCGAGGTCAAGCCCACGAGCGCCCGAGACATCGAGGTCGCCGCGGAGCAGAAGCGCGCCGAGGAGCTGGTCAAGCGTCAGCAGGAGCAGGCCGAGGCCGCCAAGCGCGCCGCCGCCGCTCCGAAGCCCGGCCCCAAGCCCGCTCCGGCCGCCCGTCCGGGCGGTCCGAAGCCGGGCCCCAAGAACCCGTTCGGCGTCGGCGGCGCCGGCGCCAAGCCGCGCCCTGCCGCTGAAGGCGGCAGCGAGCGTCCGGGCGGTCCCCGCCCGAGCCCGCGCATGATGCCCCCGCGGCCGAACCCGGGCATGATGCCCGGTCGTCCCGCAGGCGGCGGCCGTGACGGCGGCGGTCCCCGCGGGGCCCGCGGCGGCGGTCGCGGCGGACCCGGCGGCGGCGGTGGCCGTCCCGGTGGCGGCGGCGGTCGTCCCGGTGGCGGCGGCGGCAACTACCGCGGCACCTTCGGCGGCTCCGGCGGCGGTGCCGCAGGCGGCGCGTGGCGCGGGCGGTTCCGGTCCTTCGACCGGTGCGCCGGCTCCCTACCGCGGTGGCGGCGGTCGCGCAGGCGGCGGCGGCAAGGCCCGCGGCGGCGGTGCGGCCGGTGCGTTCGGTCGCGGCGGCCCCCGAGGCAAGAGCCGCAAGTCGCGTCGTCAGCGGCGCCAGGAGTTCGACAACCTCGCAGCGCCGAGGATGCAGTCGGGCGCTCCGCGCGGCAACGGCGAGACCGTTCGCCTGGCTCGCGGCGCGTCGCTCTCGGACTTCGCCGACAAGATCGGCACCCTGCCGGGCACGCTCGTCCAGGAGCTGTTCGGCCTGGGCGAGATGGTGACCGCCACGCAGTCCGTGTCCGAGGAGACCTTCGCGCTCCTCGGCGCCCACCTCGACTGGGACATCAAGATCGTGTCCCCCGAGGAGGAGGACCGCGAGCTGCTCTCGCAGTTCGGCATCGACCTCGACGAGGAGGACAAGGACGACTTCGTCCCGCGTCCCCCGGTCGTCACGGTCATGGGTCACGTCGACCACGGTAAGACGAAGCTGCTGGACGCCATCCGGAAGCACCAACGTCGTCGCCGGCGAAGCGGGCGGCATCACCCAGCACATCGGCGCCTACCAGGTGCACGTCGAGCACGAGGACGAAGACCGCGCGATCACCTTCATCGACACCCCGGGCCACGAGGCGTTCACCGCCATGCGTGCTCGCGGTGCGAACGTCACGGACATCGTGGTGCTCGTGGTCGCGGCCGACGACGGCGTCATGCCGCAGACGGTCGAGGCCCTGAACCACGCCAGCGCCGCCGGCGCCCCGTCGTGGTCGCGGTCAACAAGACCGACCTGCCGGACGCCAACCCGGGCAAGGTCCGCCAGCAGCTGACCGAGTACGGCCTGGTCGCCGAGGAGTACGGCGGGCAGACCATGTTCGTCGACGTGGCCGCCAAGCCGCGCATCGGCATCGCGGAACTGCTCGAAGCGGTGCTCCTGACCGCCGACGCCTCCCTTGAACTGGAAGCGTCCGAGGAGGGCCACGCGCAGGGCATCGCGATCGAGGCGCACCTCGACAAGGGCCGCGGCCCGGTCGCGAGCGTCCTGGTCCAGAAGGGCACGCTGCGGGTCGGCGACTCGATCGTCGCCGGCGGGGCCCACGGCCGCGTCCGTGCGATGCACGACGCCGACGGCAACCGCGTCACCGAGGCGACCCCGTCGTTCCCGGTGCAGGTGCAGGGCCTCGCGTCCGTCCCGATGGCGGGGGACGTGTTCCTCGCCGCCGAAGACGACCGCATGGTCCGCCAGATCGCCGAGCAGCGCCAGGCTCGCCGCCGCGCCGCTCAGCAGGCGTCCCGCGTCTCGCGCACCACGCTCGAGAACCTCATGGACAAGATCGCCGAAGGCGAGCGCACCACGCTCTCGCTCATCATCAAGGGCGATGGCGCCGGTTCGGTCGAGGCCCTCGAAGAGGCCCTGGTCGCGCTGGAGATCCCCGAGGAAGTGCACCTGCAGGTCATCCACCGCGGCGTCGGTCCGATCACCGAGAGCGACGTCAACCTCGCTGCGGCGGGCGACGGCGAGTCGGCGACGATCATCGCCTTCAACGTGCGAGTCCGAGGGTCGCGTCCGCGACATGGCCGAGCGCGAAGGCGTGGACGTCCGGTACTACACGGTCATCTACCAGGCGATCGAAGAGATCGAGACCGCGCTCAAGGGCATGCTGAAGCCCGAGTACGAGGAAGTGGCGCTCGGCACCGCCGAGATCCGCGAGGTGTTCCGCTCCTCGAAGCTCGGCAACATCGCCGGTGCGCTGGTCACGAGCGGTTCGATCAAGCGCAACGCGAAGGTCCGCCTCATGCGCGACGGCAACGTCGTCATCGAGACGACCATCGCCACGCTGCGCCGGTTCAAGGACGACGCGACCGAGGTCCGCGAGGGCTTCGAGTGCGGTTTCACCTTGAAGAACTACAACAACATCGAAGAGGGCGACATCGTCGAAGCCTTCGAGATGCGCGAGAAGCCGCGCGTGTAAGTGCGACTGCTCCAGACCGAAGCCGCAGCGCGGCTCGGCGAAGCCCGGAAGGGCTTCCGCCGAGCCGCGCTGTCGGCCGTCTACGGTCGACGATGCGATGGCGCGGCCGACCGCGGCGACTACCGGGCGCTCCTGCGCCTGTGCGGGGACGATCCGCTCGGCGTGCTGGACCCGCCTGTTCGTGGTCGGTGTTCCGGTGTCCCGCCGAAGGCCGCCGAGGCGGCGTTCGCGCCCTTGGCGTTTCGACGAGGCGCTCGCCTGCGGACTGCTCCGCGGCGAACAGGTGAACTCACGGCCGGATGGGGCGCCCAGTTCGACGGCGACCGCGTGCTGTTCTCGGACCAGCTGCCGAACACGACAGGCGGCAGGACGCGTGAGCACGTGCTCGGCGTCGGCGGCGCCTCGAAGCTGCTGCATGGACGCCACGCTCCGCGACCCCGGTCCGCAGCGCGCTTGACCTGGGCACCGGCTGCGGCGTGCAGGCGCTCGGCCTTGCCGGCCACGCCGCGGCGGTGACCGCGACCGACCTGAGCGAGCGCGCGCTCGCCTTCGCCGAGCTCAACGCGCTCGTCAACGGCGTGGATCTCGAACTGCTGCAAGGCGACCTGCTGGCACCGGTCGCGGGTCGGCGTTTCGACCTGGTGGTCGCGAACCCGCCGTTCGTGATCGCCACGCCGGGCATCGGCTGGACCTACCGGGACGGCGGTCGGGAGGCCGACGGCCTCGCGGCGAACTCGCGGCGGCCGTCGACGACCTGCTCAACCCGGGCGGCACGATGCAGTTCCTCGCGAACTGGCTGCACGTCGCGAGGATGAAGACTGGGCGGAGCGGGTCGCGGGCTGGTTCCCCGAAGCGGGCGCGCCAGTCTGGGCGGTCGAGCGCGAGGTGCTCGACCCGCTGGCCTATGTGCGCGCCTGGCAGCGCGACTCCGGTGAAGACGATGACGCCCGGCAGGCCGCCGAGTGGCTCGACTGGTTCGAAGCCGAACGAGGTCGAAGGCGTGGGCTTCGGCTTCGTCAACGTCCGGAGGATCGAGGGCCCGACCGAGGTGCACTGCGAAGAGGCCCGCCATGCGGTGGAGACGCCGTGGAGCGCCCGCGTGGGGGACTGGTTCGCCTTGCGCGACAAGGACCTCGAACCGGAAGCGCTCTGGCCGGCGAAGCTCCGCGTGGCCGAGGGCGCGGTGCTCCAGCAGACCGCCGGCATCGGCGACGAAGGCTGGGAGGTCGACCGCCAGTGGCTCCAGCAGGCGAACGGCATGCGCTACGCCGAGGAGGTGGACCCGCTGCTCGTCGCGTTCATGGGCGCCTGCGACGGCGAAGCCGAAGTGCGCCTGCAAGTCCAGCTCCTCGCCGACACGTACGGGGCGGAGCCGGCGATGCTGTACGCCCAGCTCTACCCCGTGGTCCGGCGCCTCGTCGAACGTGGATTCCTGGCCTTCGCCTAAGGCCACAGGCCCTAGGAACGCAGGTACGCCAGGACCGCTTTGACCCGGCGGTGGTGGTCGCCGTCTTCGCTGCTCAAAGCGAGTTTCGTGAAGATGTTGCGGATGTGCTTCTCCACCGCGCCGTCGGAGATGAAGAGCTTCTTGCCGATCGCCTTGTTCGAGTGGCCCTCGGCCATGAGGCCCAGGACCTCCTTCTCGCGCGGGGTGAGGGTCGCGACCGGGTCGTTCCTGCGGCGGCGGACCATCAGCTGGCTCACGACTTCAGGATCGAAGACCGTGCCGCCCCCGGCGACCCGCTTGAGCGAGTCCATGAAGTCGTCCACGTCGATCACGCGGTCCTTCAGCAGGTAGCCGACCGCGCCGCCTGGCGTCGGCGAGGAGGTCGTCGGCGTACGAGACCTCCACGTACTGGCTCAAGATGAGCACGGGAGCGCCCGGGACGAGTTCCCGGGCGCGCGTGGCGGCTCTGCAGCCCCTCGTCGGTGAAGGACGGCGGCATCCGCACGTCCACCACCGACACGTCGGGCCGGTGCTCGGCGACGGCCTCCACGAGCGCGTCGCCGTCGCCGACCTCGGCGACCACTTCGCACCCGAACTCCTCCAGGAGCCTGACCAGCCCTGAGCGGATGAGCACTGCGTCATCGGCCACTACTACGCGCACCCGTCACCCCGCCCAGCCGGCGCCTGCGGCGCCTTCCCCAAACCGGAGTGAACGCAAGTCATGTGCACGGAACCTCCACGACGATCACGGTCGGACCGCCGTCGGGAGAGTCGATGGTCCACTGCCCCTCGACGGCCTTGACCCGGTCGGTGAGACCCGAGAGCCCGTGTCCCTTCGAGACGTGCGCGCCCCCGATCCCGTTGTCGCCGACCGAGAGCACCAGCCTATCCCCCCAGTCCTCGACCGACACCGTCGCTTTGGTCGCCTGTGAATGCTTGGCGACGTTGGTGAGGCACTCGGCGGTCACGAAGTACACGGTGCTCTCGACCGCGGCCCGGTAGCGGCCGTTGAGGTTCGTCTCCAACTCGACCGGCACGAGCGAGCGCGCCGCGAGGGCCGCGAGCGCCGCGGCCAGGCCGCGGTCGGTGAGGATCGGCGGGGCGATGCCGCGCGAGAGCGAGCGGAGCTCGTCGATGGTCTCCCGAGTCTGGGCGATCGCGGCCTCCAGGGTCTCCTGGGCCGCTTCGGGGTTCGTGGCGAGCTGGCGCTTGACGCGGGACAGCTCCATGCCCAGGCCCACGAGCCGCTGCTGCGGCCCGTCGTGGATGTCCCGTTCGATCCGGCGCAGCGCGTCGGCCTCGGCGGAGGTCGCCGCGTCGCGCGACTCCTCCAACTGGTCGATCCGCTCGTGCAGGCCGCTGATCGAGGTGAGCATCCCCTTGCCGATGAGCGCCTCGGCGAGCGCCATGCCGCGCAGGACCGGCACGATCGTCAGGACCATGACCGCGCCGGCGATGAGGGTGAGGGCCGACATCGCCAGGTACGAGTCGCCCCAGCCGAGCCAGCGGGCGGCGATCTCCAGGCCCTGCTCCGACTGGCCCGTGGCGGCGATGATGATCCACCCCCACAGCGGCCAGGTGACCGTCGCGAGGGTCACCGCCCACCACACGACCGCGATCGCGAAGCCCGCGATGGCGATCGGCAGGATGGTGACGGCCCACAGCACGTTGAGCCAGGACTGCCCGTCGGTGAGGACGGTCAGGAACCGCCGCAGCCCCGAGGCGTCCTCGGCGGCCTGCTTGTGGCGGGGGCGCGGCAGTTCGCGGCGCAGCACCGCCGGAAGCATCGAGCGGCCGGCGGCGGCCATGCCGCGCATCGCGAACAGGGTGGCCGCGGCGATGGGCACGCCGATCCAGATGACCGCGGTGCCGACGCCGAGCACCGTGCCCACCACGCCGATGATGAACGAGGGCAAGGCGATGAAGAACATCGACAGCAGATAGCCGGTGTCGACGCCCAATTGCCGCAGGGTTTTTCGCATACGACAACACTAGAAAGGCCGGGCCGTCGAGGCGACCCGGCCGTCCTGTGTCTTCTGGGTAGGGACAGCCCTACCTCAGCGCACTCCGGCGCCTGGTCGGCGCGATTCGCGCGTGGCGATGCCGGCCACCGAGTTGAGCAGACTCAGCACGCAGATGCCGATCACGAAGTTGAGCGCTGCCGTCGCGATCTGCGAGTCGAGGTCGGCGACGACGGTGAACGGGATGAGCACGCCCACCGCGATCACCAGCAGCATGATCCACACGAAGAAGCTCATCGGCCGCGGCATGAGCATCAGCAGCAGGTGCACGACACCAGTGGCCACGATCGCGATGGCGAACGCGCCGAACGCGTACGTGGTGGTGGTCGCGTCGCCGTACGCCCCGGCGTCCGACGGGGAGAGGATGTGGATCCCCAGGACCCCGCGCACCAGCAGGATGCCCACCAGAGCGACCAGCGCCGCCACCACGGCGGTCCCGAAACCGCCCGCCCACAGCCTCCCGGCGTCCACCGACGCGCGACCCTCGTCCTGCGGTTCGGTCGCCGCCGGATACCGCCTCGTCGGCTCCTCGTAGTTCCGGTCCCACCCGCTCTGCGGTGCCGACATGGTTCCTCCCTCACGGCGAAGCGCACGGGCCGCACACACATGCAACCCGCCATTCGGCTCATCGAGGCGGTACCCAGTGACGGAGGTCGCGAAACCGGCGTTTTCGGGTGGTCGAAAAGATCTTGGGGATGTCGGGGGCGGCGCGTAACCTAGAGCGGTGTTCACCGGATGCGCCGAATTCGACCTCCTCCTCCCGCCGGACTCCCGCTCACTGAAGGCCAAGCGCTCATACGTGCGCCCGATCGTCGCCTCACTGCGGAAGTACGAGGTGGCGGTGGCCGAGGTCAGCGACCAGGACGTCCACGGACGCACCACCATCGGCGTAGCCGCCGTGGCGGGCGACCACCGGCACGTGCAGGAGATCCTCGACGCCTGCGAGCACCACATCGCGGGCCGTCCCGAAGTGGAACTGCTCAGCGCCCGGCGGCGCGTCTTCGGCCCAGAAGACGAGTGAGCCCGCCACCGGCGAGAGCCCGGTGCGTGCGATACCAGTAGCGGCGCGCCGATTCGCGGTGCGCGGCAGAGCAAGGCGCATCCGATCAGAGGTGCGCGTGAAGCGGAAGGCAGGAGTGCGATGGCAGACGCGTCGAAGCGGGCCCAGGTGTCCAAGCGGGTCATGGAGTTGACCGCCCAGGCGGTGCGAAAACTCAAGGACCCCCGGGTCGGCATGGTCACCATCACCGATGCCCGCATGACCCCCGACCTGCGCGAAGCAACGGTCTTCTACACCGTCCTCGGCGACGACGAGCAGGTCAAGGCCTCCGCCGCCGGGCTCGAACGGGCCACCGGGCACCTGCGCACCACCGTCGGCCGCGCCCTCGGCATGCGCCACACCCCGTCGATCGCCTTCGTCGCCGACACCGTCCCCGACCAGGCCAACCGGATCGAAGAGCTCCTCGCCAAGGCCGCCGCGGCCGACGCCGAGGTCCACAAGATCGCCGAAGGCGCCGCCTACGCCGGCGACGAGAACCCGTACATAGAGAAGGACGAGGAGGACTCGGAAGAGTCCACCCGGTGAGCTCGGCCGCCCCGGTCGAGCCCGCTCCCGTCTCGTACCGGCGCATCGCCTCCCTGGCGATCCCCGCGCTGGTGGTGCTCGCCGCCGAACCGATCTACCTCCTCATCGACACCGCCGTCGTCGGCCACCTCGGCGCGGTGCCCCTCGCCGGCCTCGCCCTCGGCGGCGTCATCATGGGCCTCGCGCCGCTCATCGGCGCGGTCCTCGCCTACGGCACCACCGCCCGCGCCTCCCGCCGCTTCGGCGCGGGCGACCGGCCAGGCGCTGTCGCCGAAGGCGTGCAAGGCACCTGGCTCGCGCTGGCCGCGGGCCTGGCCATGGTGGTGGCCTTCCAGTTCCTCGCGGGCCCGATCGCCGGCCTGATGGGCGACGACCCGGCCGTGGAGGCCGCGGCCGCCGAGTGGCTGCGCGTCGCGGTCCTCGGCGCACCCTTCCTGCTCGTGGCCGGCGCCGGCCAAGGCTGGATGCGCGCCGTCCAGGACACCAAGCGCCCCATGTGGTTCGTCTCGGTCTCGTTCCTGCTCTCCGCGGCACTCGCGCCGATCCTCGTCTACCCGGTCGGCCTCGGCCTCGTCGGTTCCGCGTGGGCCAACGCCGTCGCCCAGGCCATCTCGGGCGTCCTGTTCTTCATCGCGCTGCGCCGCGAGGGCGTGCCGCTGCGCGTCGACTGGCCGCTCATGTCGCGGCAGCTCGTCGCCAACGGCGACCTCATCATCCGCGGCATCGCCTTCCAGGTCAGTTCCTTCTCGGCCGCGGCCGTGGCGGCCCGCGTCGGCACCGCCGCGCTCGGCGCCCACCAGATCGGCATGCAGCTGTGGTTCTTCGCGGCGCTGGCGCTCGACGCCGTGGCGATCGCCGGGCAGGCGCTCATCGGCGCCGACCTCGGGGCCGGGCGGCCGGCCGCCGCGCGGGCCTCGGCCAAGCGCCTGACGATCGTCGGATTCGGCTACGGCGCGGTCTTCCTTCTCGCCGTGCTCGTCTCGCTCCCGGTCCTGCCCGACCTGTTCACCTCCGAGACCGCGGTCCATGAGCAGCTCGGCTACGTCTGGCCCTGGCTCGTGCTCCTCCTGCCGGTCGCGGGCCTGGTCTTCGCGCTCGACGGCGTGCTCATCGGCGCGGGCGACCTGCGGTTCATGCGGAACATGACCGTGATCTCGATCGCGAGCGGCCTGCCGTTCACCTGGCTCACCCTCCTCTTCGGCTGGGGCCTGACCGGGATCTGGGCCGGCATCGCGGTCTTCATGCTCGTGCGCCTCGGGCTCATCCTCTGGCGTCTGCGCTCGGGCGACTGGGCGGTGACCGGCGCCGAGCGCGCCTGAACCGGCCCCGGCGGCGCCGGCGCGCCCGCAACGGACAAGGCGTCCCACTATCTGAATTCCATCTAGTGAAGCACCTGAACCTCCGTTAAGGTTTCCAGGATGAAGACTGATTCATCGACTCGACGGAAGCGCCACGCCCGTCCCAATAATTGGGATGAGGAGAAGGCGGAGGCCCTGCGCGCCCTTCAGGAATCGCTCGACCGACACCAGTAGCCACCCGTGTGACGGGCACGGCCGGGGACGCGATTAGCCTCTACGACCGTGACCAAAGCTCAGTCCGTGCAGCCGGGCCTCATCGTCGTCGACAAGCCGCAGGGCATCACCTCGCACGGGGTCGTGTCCCGGATGCGCCGCATCTGCGGCACGCGCAAAGTGGGCCACGGCGGCACGCTCGACCCGATGGCGACCGGCGTGCTCATCGTCGCGGTCGGCAAGGCCACCAAGCTGTTGACCTACGTGTCCGGCCTGGACAAGTCCTATGCCGCGACGATCCGCCTCGGCCAGGCCACGGTCACCGACGACGCCGAGGGCGAGGTGACCGCGAGCGCCGACGCCTCCGCGGTCGCCGACGCCCCGATCCATGGGGACTCGCGGCGATGACCGGCGAGATCGACCAGGTGCCGAGCGCCGTGAGCGCCGTCAAGATCGACGGCCAGCGCGCTTACAAGCGGGTGCGCGACGGCGAGACCGTCGAACTCAAGGCCCGCCGGGTCACGATCGCCGCCATCGAGGTCGAGGCGATCCGCCGCGAAGGCGCGTTCGTCGACATCGACATCGACGTCTCGTGCTCCTCGGGCACGTACATCCGCGCCATCGCCCGCGACCTCGGCAACGCGCTCGGCGTCGGCGGGCATCTGACCGCATTGCGCCGCACCAGGATCGGTGGGTTCGGCCTGGACGCGGCCGCAACGCTGGAGACGCTCGCCGAGCGCTCCGAGTCGGGCGAGGCGCTCGGCGCGCTCACGATGGGCGAGGCCGCGGCGCGGCTCATGCCGACCCGCATCGCGACCGAGTCTGAAGCGAAGGCCCTGTCGTACGGCAAGGCCTCGGAGGCCGCGGCATCGAAGGCCGGTACGCGGTGCTCGATGCGGACGGCGAACTCCTTGCGGTCATGACCGAGAAAGGCGACCAGGCGAAGCCCGAGACGGTCTTCGCCGCCGCCGGCAGCTGATCCACGGCCGGCGCCGTCAGACGAGCTTCACTGCGGCGGCCTCGCTCCTGAAGGCGATCGGTGTGATGCCGGTCCGCTGCGCGAAGAACTTGTTGAAGTTCGTGGCGCTGGAGAACCCGAGCCGTTCGCCGATGCGCGCCGCCGGGACCGGTGAGCACGCGAGCATCCGCTTGGCCTCCAAGACCACTCGCCGGTCGATGAACTCCTTCGCGGGAATCCCGGCCGCCGCGAGCGTGGCGCGCGAGAGCGTCCTGGGGGAGTAGGCGAGTGCCTCGGCGTAGTCGCTGAGCCGGCGCGAGTTGGCGAAGTCCCGCTCCACCGCGTCGCGGAACGCCAGGTAGACCTCGCTCGGGTCGGGCCCGGCCTGCGGCGCGGGCAGGCTCGCCACGCGCAGCACGAGCACCGCCAGCAGGTGGCGCAGCACCTGCAGTCTCGTGTCGAGCGGCAGCTGGTCGGCCGAGTGCTCCCATTGGAGCTGCGTGGTCGCCGCGCGCAGCAGTGCGTGGTCCTCGCTCGCGGGGACGCGCAGCACCGGGCCGTGCGGGTCGTCGACGCAGACGCCGATCGCGGCGTCGGGGTCGAGGAACTCGGTCGCGAATCGGATGACCGTCCCCTCGGCCCCGTCGAGGCCGCCCCACTGCTGCACCTGCCCGGGCCGGGCCCACAGCCACTGGCCGGGGCCGAGCGTGTGGTCGGTGAAGTCCACGGCGTGCCGCATCGCGCCCGAGGTGAGCGTGAGCAGGCAGTGCCGTTCGGACCGGAACGGCCGGGCGAGATCGGGCGCGGCACTGCTCGCGCGCAGGCGCGCGAGCGTGAGGATCTCGATCAAGGGACCGCGGCCGTCGGAGCCGTTCGGCTCCGAAGCGGGCGGGAACAGGCGTCCCTTTATGTCGTCTTGTCGCGTATTCACCAGCATCGAGGGCAAGTTTATCCGGTTTATCGTGGTTCCACTGTGTGTCTCGATCATAGGGGCGAGCCGCCGGCCAACTTGTTTAAATTTGAAGTACTGTATCCGCATGGCCGAAACCAAGACCGTCGACTTCTGGTTCGACCCCGCGTGCCCTTGGGCGTGGATGACCTCCCGCTGGATCATCGAGGCCGCGAAACTCCGCCCGCATCCACGTCCGCTGGAACGTGATGAGCCTCTACGTCCTCAACGAGCCGAACCTCGACGAGCTCCCCGAGCGCTACCGGGAGCTCATGCCGAAGACCCTGCCCGCGGTGCGCGTGGCGACCGCCGTGGCGCAGCAGTACGACAACGAGACCCTCGGGCGCTTCTACACCGCCCTCGGCAACCGCATCCACCTCGGCGGCGAGAAGGACTCCGAGGTCTACATCCCCGCCGCGCTCGAAGCCGTGGGCCTCCCGGCCGAGCTGGCCGACGCCGGCAAGACGCGAGGAGTGGGACGAGGCGCTCAAGGCCTCGCACCAGCGCGGCATCGACCTGGTCGGCACCGACGTCGGCACCCCGGTGGTGGCGGTCGAGAACGACGAGGGCGTGCAGGTCGGCCTGTTCGGCCCCGTGGTCACCCCCGCCCCGCAGGGCGAGGCCGCCGCGAAGCTGTGGGACGGCGTCTACGCCGTGACCACGACGCCGGGCTTCTACGAGCTCAAGCGCTCGCGCACGAACGGCCCGAACTTCGACAACCTCACCGCAGACCTCTAAGCGGCAACAATGCCAACGCCCGCATCGCTATATGCGTTGCGGGCGTTCGCGTTCCCGAACGTGCCGCCGCGCGAGCCCTCGACAGGCCGGCCCGGGGTCGGTGTCAGCGGACGTTCATGTTTTGCGCCCCGGTCTGCGGATGCTTCGCGCGGGTCGACCATTCGTTGCGGCGACGATTCGGGCCCCGCGCGAATCGCGCGGGGCCCGGACGTCTCGTCTCGCTCAGCCGACCTGGGACAGCCAGGACTGCTCGGTGCCGCCCGCGGCCTGGCGGTACGGCCGCAGTTCCCGGTCCCATTCCAGGCCCAGCAGCTGGTCCAGCCCGTTGCGCAGGGCCTCGGCGCTGGTCGTGGTCGCCAGCAGCGCGCGGATGCGGTCCTCGGCGATCATGATGTCGCCGCCGGCGCTCATCGCCGCGCGGTAGACACCGCGGCCGGGGACGTGCATGATCCGCTCGCCGTCGACGCCCGCGCTCGGGTCCTCGGTGATCTCGAAACGCAGCATCGGCCACTGCGCGAGGGCCTTCGCGAACTCGGCGCCCATGCCGGCGTAGCCGGTCCAAGCGCGCTCGGCGCACATGGTGCCGCGCTCGGCGTCCTGCGGGGTCCAGCCCAGCTTCACGCCCTGGCTCGCCGCGGAGCCGGAGCGCTCCAGAACACGTCCGATCGCCCACTCGACATGCGGGCAGACCGCATGCGGGCTGGAGTGGATGTAGATCACGCCGCGTGTCTGCATCGCGCACCTCCTTGGGAATCGGCGTATCTGAGTACTGGCTCACTCCTTGTGGTCATTTCATAACGACTTGAAGTCGTGCAACGGGCATCGGCCGGGATGAGAGTGGGATGAACTCGAACCCGGCACGCTATTCCGCTCAGTTACATACTGACAGCTTCGAAAGCATCGCGCTAGGCTTAAACCGCTCCGGGGGCTCACTTTTTCGATCATTCGATGCGTCACACCCGGTACGTGTGCTAGTCGGCCGCACCCCGCGCCTGAGCTAGACTTGCGCATGACCGGCGGACTGTCGGTTTTCTTTTGTGGTCCAACCCAGGTTCAGAGCCCCCTTTCGAGCTGCTCTCCCTGCGCCGGGCCGAAGATTCGTCTTACACGACATGGTGAGGAGACCGGCGTGGCAGCCAACACTTCCAAGACAGCACGCGCTTCCGTCAAGGCCGGCCAGAAGGGCGGCTCCGCTGGCGGACTCAACGTCCTCGGCGAGTTCAAGTACCTGATCCCGCTCAACAACGGGAAGCACGTGTACCTGCGCAACCTGACCAACGGCAAGACCCTGCACCTGGCCACCGGCTCCGAGGCGTTCACCGAGGCCGTCAAGGCCCTCGCCGCCGCCGGCCACGGCGCCAAGATCAAGGCCGAGATCGAGGGCCTCGCGGCCAAGCTCCCCGCGGAGCAGGGCTGGGACACCACCCTGAAGACCCTCGAAGAGGCGGACGCGTTCGCCGCCGAGGCCGTCGCCGCCTAGGTTTCGCACCCGCGAACTTCGCGCTCCATGCCCGAGAGGGCGTGGAGCGCATTTTCGTTGCCCGGTGTCTCCGTCGGACCGAATTGCTCGATCGCCTGTTCGAATGGGTCCGCGCAGGCGCGCATTTGCTGAATGTGCCTATGCACATTGCCGTTCGAGGTTTGAAAAGGGCGGCACTTCGAATAGGCCGTTGAAGGCGCACGCCTCCAGCCGATCGGACGATCCCCAATGGGGCGAGCGGCTCAGTCCGCCAGATCGGCGGTGCAGACCGGTTCGGACATCGGGACCTCGTCGACGCTCCGCAGCACGCCCACGGTGAAGCAGTAGTCCTCGGTGGGGATCAGCCCGGCCGCGGTGAACTCGGTCGCCGTGGTGCCCTCCGGGTTGAGCGCCTCGGCCTTCTCGTCGCCGACCCGCTGGGCGAAGACGATGTACCGCAGGCCCTCGCTGTCCTCGGCGGCCGTCCAGGTCAGGGCCACCTCGCCCTCGTTCCACGACTCGATCGCGACCGCTTGCGGCCGCATCGCGCCGAGGTGTTCGCCTGGTCGAGGTCGTCGCCGTCCCGGTTCGGCGTCAGGAGCCACAGCCACACGGTCATGATCCCGCCGAGCAGCACCGTGATCGCGAGCCCGAGGTACACGTACGACTTGAGGCTCCGCTCGTCCTTCTGCTTCGGCTGGATCGGCTTGGGGGCCTTGTACGCCTTGGTCTTGCGCGGCTTCGCGCCGTCGCGGCCGATCACCGGCGGCGCGAACACCTGCTCCTGCGGGGACGCGCTGCTGCATCGGCGGCGCCAGCTGCGGCGCGGCCTGCTGGCTCCACGGCATCGCCGGGGGCTGCATGCTCACCGGCGCCTGCGGCGGCGCCGAGTACGGCGCGATGTTCGGGGCGGCGTGGTTTTGCAGCGCTCTGCGGCGCGCCGGAGAACGGCTGGGCGCTCATGGGCGCGCCCGAGAACGGCTGCCCGCTCATCGGCGCGCCCGAGAACGGCGCCGCCGAGACCGGGCCGCCCTGCGTCCCGCCCTGGCGACCGTCGAGCTGCGCGTACCGCGGGTCGACCGCGTGGCCCAGCTCCGAGGCGTACCCGCCGGTGCGCCCGCCGGTGAGGCCGCTGCCGAGCGTGCCGCCCCGTTCGGGCTGCGGCATCGGCGTGCACGGGCGCGAACGGGTCCAGCGGGACCCGCGTGCCGCGCGAGGCGACCTCGGGCCGGTAGACCGTCTCCTCGTTGCTCACGTCGCCGATGACGGCGGGCGCCGCGGCCTTGCCGACCCCGCCGCCGTACATGCCGCGCTGGAGCTCCTCGGCGAACGCCTGGCACGAGGCCGGGCCGGCGGGCCGGGTCGCGCGCGAGGCCGCGCACGAGCAGGCCCTCCAGCCACTCCGGGACGTCCTCGCGGGGCAGCTTCGGCGGCGGCGCGTCGGAGGTGACGCGCTCGCGGTGCGTGTCGGGGTCGGTCCCGCCGTCGGGGTTCGCGAACGGCGCGTACCCGGCGAGGAGGTGCCACATGCTCGACGCGAGGCTGAACAGGTCGCTCGCAGAGGTCTGCGCCTGGCGCAGCAGCGCCTCAGGGGAGGCGTGGAGCGGCGTGAGCTTGTCGATCGCGGCGGTCGCGGCCAGCGAAGCGGGCGTGCGCGCGATGCCGAAGTCCGCCAAGGCGGGCCCGTACTGGCCGCGGAGGATGTTCTGGGGCTTGACGTCGCGGTGGAGGATGTCCGCGTTGTGGGCGGCCTGCAGGGCCTGCCCGATCTTGACGCCCACGTCGATGACGTCGTTCACCGGCAAGGGGCCGCCGGCCTTCAGGATCGCCGAGTAGGAGCCGCCCTCGCAGTACTCCATGACGATGTACGGCTGCCCGGTCATCGGTGTGCGCCGGTGTCGATGATCGAGACGATGTGGGGGTGGTTCGAGACCGCGACGGTCGCCTCGAGTTCCTTCTCGACCGAGTCGGCGGTGGTCATGTCGTCGTCGACGAGCAGGACCTTGACGGCCACCGTCCGGTCCAGCCGCTCCTGGACGGCGCGGTAGACGAACGCGGTCGACCCGTGCGCGACCATCTCGAAGTCGCGGTAGCCGGGGATGGCCGGAGTGGAGGAGCTCAAGGCGAGGGCTTCCTGTCAGGAGGCTCAGTATGTCGTCTCGAACAGCGTAGCCCTCGCCTTGAGGATGCCTCAGATGCGTCCGCTTTGGCCGTTCAGCAGGTTCGCGACCCGGATGAGGCCCAGGTGCGAGTACGCCTGCGGGTGGTTGCCCAGCCCGCGCTCGGCGATCGGGTCCCACTGCTCCGGCAGCAGCCCCGTCGGACCGGCGCACGCGAGGATCTGCTCGAACAGCTCCTCGGCGTCGGTCTGGCGGCCCACCTGCATGTACGCCTCGGCGAGCCACGCGGCGCAGATGATGAACCCGCCCTCGGTGCCCGGCAGGCCGTCGTCGCGGTGGTAGCGGTAGACCGTCGGGCCCGAACGCAGCCCGGCCTCGATCTTGAGCACGGTCCTCAGGTACCGCGGGTCGTCGGCCGCGAGCAGCCCCGACAGGCCCACCCACAGCGAGGCCGCGTCCAGGTCGTCGTGCCCGTAAGCGGCCGTGTAAGCCCCGGCGTCGTCGTTCCAGCCCAGTTCCAGGACGTTCTTGGCGATCTGGTCGCGCAGCTCGGGCCAGTCCGGGCTTGTACTCCATGCCGAACTGCTCGGCGACCTTGAGCGCGCGGTCGACGGTGACCCAGCACATGACCTTCGAGTACACGTGGTGCCTCGGGGCCTGGCGGGCCTCCCAGATGCCGTGGTCGGGTTCGTGCCAGCGCTTGGCGACGGCCTCGACCATGCTGGACATGACCTGCTGCTCGAAGTCCGACAGGTGCCCGCGGCGCAGCGCGACGGACTCGATGAGCATCGCCACGGGCCCGAACACGTCCAGCTGGACCTGGTTCGAGGCGGCGTTGTTGATGCGCACCGGCCGCGCCCCGGCGTAGCCGGGGAGCGTGTCGATGATCGCCTCGGGGGAGGGCGCCTGGCCCTCGATGTCGTAGAGCGGTGCGAGGCGCTCGGGGTGGCCCGCGGTGCGCTCGATGATCCCGGCGATCCACGCGAAGTACGACTCGGCCTCTTGGAGCGAGCCGAGGTCGACCAGCGCGTTCGCCGTCATCGCGGCGTCGCGGATCCAGCAGAACCGGTAGTCCCAGTTCCGCACGCCGCCCAGCTCCTCGGGGAGCGAGGTGGTTCCGGCCGCGAGGATCGCGCCCGTGGGCTGGTAGCAGAGGGCCTTGAGGGTGAGCGCCGAACGCGAGACCGCCTCGGTCTCGACGCGCGGGAGGCGCAGCGAGTCCGACCAGTTGCGCCAGCCCGCCTCGGTGGTGCGGCGGCGGACCTGGACCGGGGGCTTCCATTCCTCGAGGCTGTCGGTGCCCGCGCGCATCTCGACCACCAGCGACCCGCCGATCTTGGCGAGGTCGACGGTGGCGACGGCCAGCGAGTGCTGCCCGTCGTACTCGATGTGCCATTCCACGCCCTCGGAGCGCAGGCTGATGGGCTCGCGGCCGCCGAGGACCTTCAGGCCCTCGCCGCCGACCGGCTGGAGCTGCACGGGCAGCTGCCCGAACTCCGGGCGCGGCGCGAACGTGAGCTTGACGGGGATCTCGCCGTTGATCTCGCGCACCAGGACCGTGGCGTTGAGGTCGCCGCGGCGCCGCGGGGTGGAGTCGAGCCAGTCGGTGACCGACAGGCCCGGCCAGCGGGTCTCCACGGTCATCGTGCCGGACACGTAGCGCTGCCCGAGCGGGATGCCGGCGTTGACCGGCTGCACGGTGAAGTGCCCGGCGTGCTCGCCGCCGAGGAGGTCGGCGAAGACCGAGCCGGAGTCCGGCCGCGGGTGGCACATCCACGTGACGCGCCCGTCGGGCGTGAGCAGCGCGTGGTTGGCGCCGTCGGCGAGCATGGTGTGGCGTTCGATGAGCTGCGCCGATTCGCCCTGGAGCCAGGCGCGGCGGGTGTCGACGAGGCGCGCGAGGAGCTTGGCGACGTCCTCGGGGTCGCCGATGCGGTAGGACGCGCGGGTCGGGCCGGGCCCGATGCGCACGCCGACGTCCGGGCCATGAAGATGCGCAAACGCATTCTCATCGGTCACGTCGTCGCCCAGGAAGAGGACCGCGGAGGCCCCCAGCTGGTGGCGCAGCTTGTCGAGCGCGTCGCCCTTGTGGGTGGTGACCACCGACAGGTCGATGACCGCCTTGCCCTCGGTGGTCTGCACGCCATCCCAAGTGGACGGACCTTCGCGGACGTCTTCGACGGCCCGCATCGCGTCCGCCTCCGACGACTCCCGGACGTGCAGCGCGCAACCGGCGGGCTTGGGCTCCACCCGGGCGCCCTCATAGCGTTCCGCGATCGCCGACAGCTCGGCAACGAGCTTGTCGCGCAACCGCTGGTCTTCGCTACTAGAGCGCCCGGGTGAAGCCGACGTCGAACTCGGATCCGTGGGATCCGACCAGGTGGATCTCGGAGGGAAGCCGGGACAGCGCCGCCAGGTCGCGCAGCGCCCGGCCCGAGATGACCGCGACCTTCGTCTGCGGCAGGTTCGCCAGCGTCCGCAGGGCCGAGACCGATTCGGGCAGCGGCATGGCCGTCGAGGGATCGGTGACGATCGGCGCGAGCGTGCCGTCGTAGTCGCACGCGATCAGCAGTTGCGGAACGCGGGCGAGCAAGGTGAGGGCCGAGCGCAGCTCCTCGGAGGAACTGAAGTCCTCCGGCGCGGGTCCCTCAGGGCGTGGTGCGGTCATCGTGGCGTATCTCTCCAACACCGTCGTTGCGGAATGTGTGTGCCTGCCGCCCGACCGCCGTGTTTCAGTCGTCGGCAGGCGGGCTGCCCGGATTGTACGCCGCGCTGCGCTCCGGAACTCCTAGCGCTGTGAGGAAACTGCGCGCCCAACGACTCACGTCGTGCTTGCGCAGATAACGCCTCATCGCGCGCATCCTCTTCATCTTATCGTCCAGCGGCGCGTTGACGGCTGTCACAAATCCGTCTTTCAGATCGGTCAAATCATGCGGATTCACCAGGAACGCCTGCCGCAGATCACCTGCGGCACCGGCGAACTCGCTGAGCACCAGAGCGCCGCGGTTGTCGACCCGGCTTGCAACGTACTCCTTCGCCACGAGGTTCATGCCATCGCGCAGCGGTGTCACCGCCATCACATCCGCGGCCTGGTACAGCGCGGCCAGCTCATACCGGTCGAACGACTGGTGCAGGTAGTGCACCGCCGGGAGACCGACCTGACCGTACTCGCCGTTGATGCGCCCGACCTGGCGCTCCACACGCTCGCGCAGCGCCTTGTACTGGTCCACCCGTTCGCGACTGGGGGTCGCGACCTGGACCATCACCGCGTTCGGCACCTGGAGCCGGCCGTCTTCGAGCAGTTCCCGGAAGGCCTTGAGCCGCTGCTCGATGCCCTTGGTGTAGTCGAGCCGGTCGACGCCGAGGATGATCGTCTCGGGCTCGCCGAGCTCGGCACGGATCTCCTTGGAGCGCTGGCGGACCCGCTCGCTTCCGGCGATCTCCTCGTTGTGCGCGGTGTCGATCGAGATGGGGAAGGCGTCGGCGCGCACGAGCCGGTCGTCGACGGTGACGTAGTGGCCGCGCGGCCGGTACCCGAGGAGGTGGCGGGTGAGCGCCAGGAAGTTCTGCGCCGCCAAGGGACGCTGGAAGCCGACCAGGTCGGCGCCCAGGAGTCCTTTGAGGATGTCCATCCGGTGCGGCAGCTGCATGAACAGCTCCACGGGTGGGAACGGGATGTGCAGGAAGAACCCGATCCGCAGGTCGGGGCGCCGATCGCGCAGCATCCCCGGGACGAGCTGGAGCTGGTAGTCCTGGACCCACACGACCGCGCCGGGCGCGGCCTCGCGGGCGCAGACGTCGGCGAAGCGCTCGTTGACCTCGTAGTAGGACTTCCACCAGGAGCGGCGGAAGACGCGCGGTTCGACCGCGTCGTGGTAGAGCGGCCACAGCGAGGCGTTCGAGAACCCCTCGTAGTAGCGCAGGACCTCGGTCTCACTGAGCTCGACCGGCAGCAGTTTCACGCCGTCGGCCTCGAAGGGCTCGGGAGCGGCGCCGGCGGTGCCGGCCCAGCCGATCCACGTGCCCTGATTGGCCTGGAGAACGGGTTCGAGGGCGGTGACGAGGCCGCCAGGGGATCGGCGCCAGGTTCGGTTCCCCTCGTCGTCGACCACAGAGTCGACGGGGAGGCGGTTGGCCACGACAATGAAGGATGCGTTGCTCAATTCGTATTTCCTCCTTTTCGCAAGCCTACCGGGGCGGGTAATCGAGCGGTTGCGGTGACGCAGACGCTTCTGAAGAAGGCCCGATTGGCGGCCCGGTGCCGGGACTTGTCATCATTGACACCGGTCAGTTCAGTACAGCCCGTCGCAAAGCGAAGGATCAGCGTGGCGCAGTTCATCTACACCCTGGAAAAGGCGCGCAAGGCGCACGGTGACAAGGTCGTCCTCGACGACGTCACCCTGTACTTCAACCCGGGTGCGAAGATCGGCGTGGTCGGCCCCAACGGCGCGGGCAAGTCCAGCCTGCTGCGCATCATGGCGGGGCACGACCAGGTCTCCAACGGCGATGCCAAGCTCGCCAACGGCGCCACCGTCGGCATGCTCGCGCAGGAGCCGCCGCTGACCGAGTCGAAGACGGTCATGGAGAACGTCCAGGAGGCCGTGGCGCCGATCCAGGCGAAGCTCGACCGCTTCAACGCGGTCGCCATGGAGATGGCCACCGACTACACCGACGAGCTCATGGCCGAGATGGGCCGCCTCCAGGAGGACCTGGACGCCGCCAACGCCTGGGAGCTCGACTCGAAGCTCGAGCAGGCCATGGACGCGCTGCGCTGCCCGCCCGGCGACTGGCCCGTGACCAACCTCTCCGGCGGCGAGCGCCGCCGCGTCGCGCTGTGCAAGCTGCTCCTCGAAGCGCCCGACCTGCTGCTGCTCGACGAGCCCACCAACCACCTCGACGCCGAGTCCGTCCTCTGGCTGGAGCGCCACCTGGCCGCCTACGCCGGCGCCGTCATCGCCATCACGCACGACCGGTACTTCCTCGACAACGTGGCCGAGTGGATCCTCGAGCTCGACCGCGGCCGCACCTACCCCTACGAGGGCAACTACTCCACCTACCTGGAGAAGAAGGCCGAGCGCATGAAGGTGGAGGGCCGCAAGGACTCCAAGCTCCAGAAGCGCCTCAAGGACGAGCTCGAGTGGGTCCGCTCCAACGCCAAGGGCCGCCAGACGAAGTCCAAGGCCCGCCTCGGCCGCTACGAGGAGATGGCCGCCGAAGCCGAGAAGACCCGCAAGCTCGACTTCGAGGAGATCCAGATCCCGCCGGGCCCGCGCCTGGGCTCCACGGTGATCGAGGTCAAGGACCTGGTCAAGGGCTTCGACGGCGAGACGCTCATCAACGGCCTGGACTTCAACCTGCCGCGCAACGGGATCATCGGGATCATCGGCCCCAACGGCGTCGGCAAGACCACGCTGTTCAAGACCATCGTCGGCCTGGAGAAGCCCGACTCGGGCGAGGTCAACGTCGGCGGCACCGTCCAGATCTCCTATGTGGACCAGAACCGTCAGGGCCTCGCGGGCGACAAGTCCGTGTGGCAGACCGTCTCCGACGGCCTCGACTACCTCATGGTCGGCAAGGTCGAGATGCCCTCGCGCGCCTACATCGCCGCGTTCGGCTTCAAGGGCCCGGACCAGCAGAAGCCCACGAAGGTCCTCTCCGGCGGCGAGCGCAACCGCCTGAACCTCGCGCTCACCCTCAAGCAGGGCGGCAACGTGCTCCTGCTCGACGAGCCCACCAACGACCTCGACGTCGAGACCCTCTCGAGCCTGGAGAACGCGCTCCTCGAGTTCCCCGGCTGCGCCGTGGTCATCAGCCACGACCGGGCCTTCCTCGACAAGGTCGCCACCCACATCCTCGCCTGGGAGGGCGAGGGCGAGGACGGCCTGCCGAAGTGGTTCTGGTTCGAGGGCAACTTCGAGTCCTACGAGAAGAACAAGATCGAGCGTCTCGGCCCCGACGCCGCGAACCCGCACCGCGTCACCCACCGCAAGCTCACCCGGGACTAGCCGTGGCGCGCTTCTCCGTCGAGGTTCCACTGCGCTGGTCGGACATGGACGCCTTCGGGCACGTGAACAACAACCAGTTCATGGTGCTGCTCGAAGAGGCGCGCGTCGCGATGATGTTCTCCGCCGCCGAGGAGGCCGGGATCCCCGGCTTCCGCGAAGGCGTCGTCGTGGCCCGCCACGAGGTGGACTTCCTGCTGCCCGTGGTGGTGCCCGCCGAGACCCGCGTGGAGCTGTGGGTCGACCGGATCGGGAACTCCTCGTTCTCGTTCGCGTACGAGCTCACCGCGAACGACAAGCTCGCGCTGCGCGCCAAGACCGTGATGGTGCCCTTCGACGTGGCGACCCAGCGGCCCCGCCGCATCACCGAAGCCGAGCGGGCCTACCTCCAGCAGTGGACCGACTGACGCACCGATGCCGAACCGCCCATGAACGACAGGACCACCGCCGGGGACGACGCGGCCTTCGCCGCGCGTGCCGCCCGGCTCGATCCCGACGCCCTCGTGCTCTCGCAGGGCGGGCGGCTCTGGGCCGCCCTGCCCATCGGCGCTCTCGCCGTGCGCGACGCCGGCCCCGAACCGCTTCCCGAGGGCGTCTACCGCGCCGGCGACCTCGCCGCGGGCACTCCGGTCGCGCGGCCGGTCGCCGCTTGGCGCGGACGACTTCCGCAGCAGCCGTGGACGACCGTGGAGACCGTGCCGGCCGCCGAGGTCGCCGACATCGACCGCAAAGCCGCGCAAGCGCTTCGCGAGCGCCGCGGCCAAGGCGTGGGCGACCGGCGCCTGCGCGACGCCATGCTCGACCACGTCGCCCTCCGCGTGGAGCACGACGGCCGGATCTACCCCGTCGAGTTCCGACTCGTCGCCGCCTTGTGCCGCATGGGATTCCTTGGCGAGGAGCCCGTGCGGGTGCTCAAGACCGGACGGCGGATCGGCTTGGCCGCCACCTACGGCGCCGTCTGGGACCGTGACCGCGGCCTCCCAATGCTGTGACCGATTCGGAACACATAGTGACCGGTAGCTCTTTCGGGGACGGATAACCGACATCCAGGGGATGGGAAGGCCTTTCCCGTTCTGATACATATGAAACCGGTGACAGTACCCCGTACGGGCCTGCGAACAAACGCGCGACGGTTCATACTTTTGGTCAGGATTGGCTGACGGTTGTGCCAAGTCGTGCCGAGTCTCTAGTCTGCTCACCAGAACGCGACGTAACTTGGCTATGCCCCGCGAAGCACAACCAATCACAACCAATGGTTCAGCCGAGCATGAATGCCAACGTATTACCCAAGCACTGCCAGCGATTCGCATTTTGGGTGGGAAGGCGGACAACACCATGGCATGGTGGCGAAGCAGGAAACGCGACGCACAGCAAGAGTCGATCGCCGAGGCGATCGCGCAGGCCGACAGCGAGATCGGCGGCTCCGCCGAGCGCGCCCAAGCGCGCGGCAACCAGCCGAGCGCGGTCCCGAACCCGCGTGCCGAACGGCACGAGGACGAACCGGGTGTCGACACCGAGGAGTACGACGTCGAACTCGAGCTCGCCTCCCGTGAGCTGCGCCATGAACTCGGCGCCGAACAGCTCCTCCTCGGTCCCGAGCAGGAGCAGATCTCCGAGGTCGACCGCTGGCATCTCATCAAGCGGGACCTCGAGGAGATCGACCCGGAATTCATCACGGACCTCGAGATGATCGCCGCCGAGGCCCGCGACGAGGCCGTGCCGCTCGACTCCGACCGCATCATCGCGGCCTTGAAGAACCTCGACATCCGCTACCTCGTCGACGAGAACGGCGGCATCGTGGCCCTCTGGGAGCGCCACATCGTCCAGGTCCGCGCGGAAGGCCCCGACGCCGACATCCTGGTCCTGCGCGCCCGCGCCTACCAGACCGTCCCGCGCGAGTGGGCCGAGCGCGGCTATGCGGCCATGAACGAGTGGAACCGCACCCGCCGCTTCCTCAAGGCCTACCTCGGCGAGCCGACCGAGTCGGGCTCGCTCCCGGTCTTCGGCGAGATCCAGGTCCCCGTCCGCCCCGGCATCACCACCGCCCTGCTCGAAGAGCTCATCGACTGCGGCACAGCGATCTCGGGCACATTCGTCGAATGGCTCGAGGGCGAACTGCTCTGAACTCCGGCGTTCTGCATCCCCGCCCCGGGCTCCCATCGGAGCCCGGGGCGGCTTTGTGAGCAGCGAGTTCCCTCTTGCCCCGGAAAACGGAGCGGCGGGGGAGACCCCCGCCGCTCCGTTCTGTTCAATCGCCTTGGCGCGGAACGTCTTCCGCGACGCGCGTCGTTAGCTGTTCCGCATGCTGCGCCGCTGGTTCATGCGTTCCACATACTGCGCCGCTGGTTCATGCGTTCCGCATGAAGTCTGCCGCGCGCTCCATGTACTCCCACATCACCTTGTCGTACTCGGGCGTCAGAGCGACCTCGTCCATGGCGTGGCGCATGCAGCGCAGCCAGGCGTCGCGCTCGCGTTCGCCGATCGAGTACGGGGCGTGGCGCATCCGCAGTCGCGGGTGGCCCCGTTCCTCGGAGTAGGTGTGGGGCCCGCCCCAGTACTGCTGCAGGAACATCTTCAGCCGCCGCGCGGCCGGAGCGAGGTCCTCTTCGGGGTACATGGGCCGCATGATGGGGTCGTCGGCCACCTGCGCGTAGAACGCGTTCACGAGGCGGTCGAAGGTCGCCTCCCCGCCCACGGCCTCATAGAAGGACTGCGAGGGGGCGGGTTGACCGGTCGGCGTCAGTGGCACGACGGCCCGCGGGCTGTCAGTAGGCATCTCCCAATCGTGCCAAGGGCAGGTCCAAGTGGGAAGCCGATCCGGCGCGCGTCACACCGAATGGGCTGCACATCACCTACGCGGTCGTCCCTGCCGCACCTGCCGCACCAGCGGCCCCGCCGCCCGCGATCGTGCGCGGCACGTAGATCCGGCCGCTGCCGGCGAGGTCGACGACACCCGCCTCGCGCAGCGCCTCGCTCACGCGCCTGCGCAGCTCGCGGCCCGCAGCCCACTGCTGGTCAGAGGTGGTCCGCACGCCCAGGCGCACCTTGATCTCGTCGATCGTGATCTCGATCGGGCCGAGGTACTCGGGCTCCTTGAGGATGTGGCCGCTCCACTCCTCGTCCTCGACGAAGGTCCCGGCGACCTCGGTGATGATCTCCCCGACGCGGTCGATGTCCACGGTCGGCGGCAGCGGTGTGTCCACTACCACATACGCCCAGCTTTGGCTGGAGTTTCCGACTCGCAGGATCTGGCCGTTGCGCACGTACCACAGTGTCCCGTCGAGCGACCGCAGCGTGGTCACGCGCAGGCCCATGTCCACCACGGTGCCCGTGGCGTCGCCGACGTCGACGTTGTCGCCCACCCCGTACTGGTCCTCGATGAGGATGAAGATCCCGGCCAGGTAGTCCTGCACCAGGTTCTGCGCGCCGAAGCCGATCGCGATGCCCGCGATGCCCGCGCTCGCGAGGATGGGGGCGAGGTTCACGTTGAAGGCGCTGAGCACCAGCATGAACGCCACGGTCATGATGACGATCCCGGCGACGTGCTGGAGCACTCCGGTGAGGGTCTCGGCCCGCTTGTCGCTGCGGTCGCCGAGCAGTTCGTCGCGCCTCGCGTTGCCGGAGCCGAGCTTGTCCGCGAGTTCGGCGATCGACTGCGGGCCCTTGATCGAGGTGACCTGCTTGATGATGCGACCTATGGCGCGGTTCACAAGCCAGCGGAGGAAGAAGGCCGCCAGGACGATGAGCAGGACCTGGCCGATCTTGTCGAGGACCGCGCCGCCGTCGACGGCGAAGTTGTCGTTGCCGGTGATCTTGAACAGCAGCGAGCAGGAGTTGAAGCCCGTTTCGCAGGGCGAGGCGTCCTCGGTCGCGGCAAGCAGTTCCACGTTCGTCCTTCACAAGGTCATCGGCTCGCGGACCCGGTGTTCACGGTCCGCGCGCACCCTTTCCGACGACCGTCCGATCCGGTGTCGCCCTGGGTTCGCACAGACGATATTCGCTCGTCATTCAAGATCCCACGGAACCAGGGTGCAATTTTCTGAGATTTAGGTCAAACTTGACGGGACCGATGGCTTGGAGGTACGTCACCGTGATAGGTCCTCGACATAGGAGCACGCTCGACAGCGATGACCCTTCCCCAGGGATGCTCCCGAATCTCTTCACGCACAATGTCGCCACGCTGGGCTCCGCCCTCGTCCTGAACCAAAGCTATGAGCCACTGTGCGTGATACCTGTGAAACGGGCGGCGGTGCTGCTGCTCACTCGCAAAGCGGAAACCGTCACCCCTGGTGACGGTTTTCTGCGCTCGGAAACGATGCACATCGCCGTGCCTTCCGTGGTC
The DNA here is from genome assembly GCA_963740955.1 of uncultured Actinomycetota bacterium. Taxonomy (GTDB): domain Bacteria; phylum Actinomycetota; class Actinomycetes; order Mycobacteriales; family Micromonosporaceae; genus Glycomyces. Next base: position 214,209 of record CAVUGC010000014.1, on the reverse strand, counting down.
CGCCTCAACCGCTACGTGCCGATCCCGAGGCAGGTCGGCTCCAGCCCTTCGCGGCGCGGCGTGTTCGCCCGCGACGACTGGCGCTGCGTGTACTGCAACTCGTCCGCCGAGACCATCGACCACGTGGTGCCGCGCTCGAGGGGCGGCACGCACACGTGGGACAACGTCGTGGCGGCCTGCGCGCCGTGCAACCACCGCAAGAGCGACCGGACGCTGGCCGAACTCGGCTGGCGCCTGCCCCGGGCACCCCGGCCGCCTTCGGGCTGGCAACTGCGGGGGTTCCGCGGTCAGCGGCGCCCCGACCCGGCATGGGAGGCCTGGCTGCCCCGCCACGGAAGGGAGCGCGCGCGGCTCTCGTAGCCACCATCGGACGAACGGGCCCGCCGGCGGTCGTCATGCACCGTCGGCGGGCCCGTTCGCGCGCAAGGCCGCTCGCCCCAACGGATTCCGGCCGCCGTGCGACCGGTCGCACGGAGTTGCCACCTGCGGCGATGTGAGGGGCGTAATTGGATTAGTCTGAGCAGGCTGGTGCCGCAAGCCGTCAGGGGCGGCGGCCTGCCGGCCGTACTTGGTCACCCTGTACCTGTATTTAGGGGAGCAACATGACGTTCCAGGACTTGCTGATACTGTTCGGCGCCCCGATCCTGGTTGTGGTCGCGGTCTTCGCCGTGATCTTCCTGCGGCACCCGAGGCCGCAGTCCCGCTACCGCGCGGGCGAGCCCTACAACTTCAAACCGGTGTGGTTCGTCGCCCGCAATGGCGCGGTGGCAGGCGAGTCCGGCTTGGCCGAACTCGAATCCGGCGCGCCCGGCGCCGACGCTGTCGCCAGTGGACCCAAGGGAGGCTCGCATGGCAAGTGGTAACCAGGTCGCGATCGTCGAGGGCGTCGACAAGAGCCCCGAGGAAGTCCAGCCGGCCGTCCTCGACGGCCCCTTCGACACGCGCGAACTGCTGCACATCGACGAAGCCCTCTCCGCCGCCGAGCGCGACGGAGGCGGCCTGCACTACAGCGTCTACGTCGGCTCGCTGAGCGACCCGGTGCGCGGCGCCGCCGAAGCGATGCACGAGAAGCTCGCCGACCCCGACCGCTCCGTCCTCGTCGCCGTCTCGCCCGAGCAGCGGCAGATGGAGATCGTGACCGGCAAGCTCGCCCAGGAGAAGATCCCGGACCGCTCCGCGGCACTCGTGGTCTTCTCGATGGAAGCCGCCTTCGGAGCCGGACAGCTCCCCGGCGGCATCATCACCGGACTGCGCATGCTCGCGGAGACCGCCGCGAGCCGCTAGACCCAACGGCGATGGCCCGGAAGCTTCGGCTTCCGGGCCATCGCCGTTCGCGTTCAAGTCTCAGTCGGTCGTGCCGTTCTCCACGGCGCCGTTCTCGCCCGCGCCGTTCTCGCCCGCACCGCTTTCGCCCGCACCGCTTTCGGCCGCCGCCGGGAACTGGCGCCCCAGCAGCCCGGCCGCATCGGTGAGCTCGAGCTTGCCGATGAACTCGACCCACGACATCGAATCGGCCACGGTCTCGCGGATCGACAGGATCGTCGTCCCCGGGATCCGCATCGTCAACGTCGCGGGCGAGCCGAGCTGCTTCTGCGCCAGGACCGCCTCGGTCGGCTGGCCGTTGAGCCCCTTCGCGAGCTCGAACACCGCCGACTCGTTCTCCCTCGCCTTCGGGACCCACTCCATGTCGCGCTTGAGCATGAGGGCCGCCCCGAGCGGCTTCCCGCCCGACTCCCCGCTGTAGGTGAGCACGATCCGGTTCGCGTCCCCGCGGGCGCTGGAGAGGCTCCACGCGGCGTCGGTGACGTCCACGAGCTGCCCCTGGAACCGCCGCACCGAGTTGCGCACCTGCTTCGCCTGCCGCCGGTCGGCCAGCGGCTTCGCCACGATCCGGAAGACCACGACGAGCGCGGCGAGGACGAGCACGCCGATGCCGCCCGCGGCGACCTCGTGCAGCCCCGCCTCGACCGTCCAGATCATCGACATCGGCACCAGCACGCCCGACGCCAGCCCCAGCAGCGGCTTGAGCCAGAACGGCCCGTTCCCGCCCGGCAGGCGCAGCGGCGCCATCAACCCGATCACGGACGCCGCGACCAGCGCGATCCCGACCAGCTCGGGCGCGGGCACGTCGTATCGGCGCAGCCAGTCGACGGCCCACCAGGCCATGAAGCCCGAGCCGATGAGCACGGTCGGGATGAGCAGCACGACGGCGAACATCAACTGTTGCGGCTGCGGCCGGGTGCGCGAGGCCAGTACGGGCCCGAGCAGCAGGAGCGGCAGGACGATCCCGAACAACGCGACCAAGGTGGCGCTCAGGACGGCCACCGGCAAAAGCGCGGACAAGACGGCTCTCTCCATTCATCGCCTGGGGAGGCACAGGGGGGTTTACACGGCGAGCTTATCAACGGCGTGAAAAGCACTCGGGGCTCCGGGACCACCGTTGTGCGAGGTGGTCCCGGAGCCCCGCGGGGCTCACTCCTGGATCAGGAGGACTTGTCCAGTTCCCGGCCCTGCAGGGCTCGGGCCATGTCGGCCCGGCCCTCGGCCACGCCGCGCTTGACCGGCGCGGGCCGCTCCTGCGCGAGCCAGGCGTCCAGGACCTCGAGCGTCTCGGCCTCGATCAGGTTCGACGGGAACGCGAGCTTCGAGAACTCCACGGCCTGCTGCGCGCCCAGCTTCTCCCACAGCTCCGGGACCGCGTCCAGGTACGGGCGCAGGTACGGGCGGACCAGGTCGGCCTGGTCGAGCGGCGCGAAACCGAGCATCGAGGAACGGCGCACCCAGTTCTCCGAGTTCGGGTCGGTGATCCGCTCCCAGGCGCGCGCCTTGGCCTCGACCGTGGGCACCACCGCGCGGGCGACGAACGACAGGCGCCGGCCGTCGGCGGTGGAGTCGCGGTCGACCTCGGCGTCGATGGCGTCCTCGCTTACGGCGCCGTTGGCGACCAGGACCGTGAGCAGGGCCCAGCGCAGGTCGGCGTCCACGGCGAGGCCCTCGGGGACCTCGCGGCCCTCGAGCCAGCCGCCGATGCGGGCCAGGTCGGCCTCGGAGCGGGACGCGGACGCGTAGGCCTTGGCCCACGAGCGCTGCGGGTCCGACCCGGGCGCGGCGGTCTCCATCGCGGCCTTCGCGGCCTGCGCCCACTGCTCGCGCAGCCCGGCCCGGTGCGACGGGTCGGCGTACGCCAGGGCCCCGGCGACCTGCCGCTGCGCGACGGTGACGATGTTGATGTCGGTCTCGGTGGTCAGGCTGCGGCAGCCGAGCTCCACGAACTGGGTCGCGGGCAGTTCGGCGTCGCGGAGCATGTCCCAGGCGGCGGCCCAGATCAGCGCGCGGGGGAGCGAGTCCCCCAGCGCCGAGGTGTGCTCGACGGCCGTGACGAGGCTCCGCTCGTCCAGGCGCAGCTTCGCGTACGTGAGGTCGTCGTCGTTGAGCAGCAGCAGGTCCGGCTGCTTGGCGCCCGCGAGCGCCGCGATCTCGGTGGCCTCGCCGGTGACGTCCACTTCGATCCGGTCGCGGCGCACCAGCGACCCGCCCTCGAGGTCGTACAGGCCGATCGCGATGCGGTGGGTGCGGTGCGTCGGGTGCTCCGCGGGGACCTCCTGGAGCACGGTCACCTTGGTGTAGTCGCCGCCTGAGTCCACTGCGACGTCCGGACGCAGGGTCGAGACCCCGGCCGTGCGCAGCCACGTGTCGGCGAATTCCTGGAGCGGCTTGCCGCTCGCGGCCTCGAGCTCGCCGAGCAGGTCCTGGAAGACCGCGTTGCCGAACTGGTGCTTCTGGAAGTAGGCGCGCAGCCCGGCCAGGAACGGGTCGATGCCGACGTAGGCGACGAGCTGCTTGAGGATCGAGGCGCCCTTGGAGTAGGTGATGCCGTCGAAGTTGGCCTGGATCTCCTCGGTGTCGCCCGCGGCGGTGTACACCGGGTGCGTGGTCGGCTGCTGGTCGGCGCCGTAGCCCCAGTTCTTGCGCGCCGACAGGAAGGTCGTCCAGGCGCCGTCGAAGCGGGTGGCCTCCACGTTCGCCCAGTGGCTGGCCCACTCGGCGAAGGACTCGTTGAGCCACAGGTCGTCCCACCAGCGCATGGTCACGAGGTCGCCGAACCACATGTGGGCCATCTCGTGCAGGATGACGTTGGCGCGCTGCTCCAGCTCGAAGTCGGTGACCTGGCTGCGGAACAGGAACGAGGCCTCGGCGATCGTGATGCAGCCGAAGTTCTCCATCGCGCCGAAGTTGTACTCGGGGGCGAAGACCTGGTCGTACTTCGGCAGCGGGTAGCGCACGCCGAAGGTGGAGTGGAAGTGGTCGAAGCCCTGGCGGGTGACCTCGAAGACGCCCTCGGGGTCCAGGTAGTCCTTCATGGACTGGCGGCAGTACAGGCCCAGGCCGATGCCGTCGTGCTCCTCGTGCACCCCGAAGTACGGGCCCGCGCAGATCGCGGTGATGTACGGGCTCATCCGCACCGACTGCTCGAACAGCGTGACCTTGGTTTCGATCGCCTCGATGACGGTCTCGACCTCGGCGGGCATGTTGGAGATGACGGTCCAGTGCGCAGGCGTGCGCACCTGGAACGTGAAGGCGGCCTTGAGATCCGGCTGGTCGAAGCACGCGTACACGCGCTGGGCGTCGGCCACCTCGAACTGCGAGTAGAGGTAGGTCTGCTTGTCGACCGGGTCGGTCATGCGGTGCAGGCCCTGCCCGTCGCTGGAGTACGCGCAGATCGCGTTGACGACCAGCTCGTTCTCGGCGGCGAGGCCGGTGATCTTCAGCCCGGCCTTGGGGTCGAAGGCCGAGATGTCGACCGGCTCCCCGTTGAGGTACGCGTCCTCGATCCGCTCGGCGGCGATCTCGATGAAGGTCTCCGCACCGGGTTCGGTGCAGGAGAACTTGACGGCGGTGCGCGAGCCGAAGGTGTCGCCCTGCTCGTGCCCCGTCAGGTCGAGCTCCACGGTGTAGGACTCGACTCGCAGCAGCTCAGCGCGCCGCTGCGCCTCGTCACGGGTGAGAATGTGGGTTGCCGCCACAATGCCTCCAGTCTCAGGGATTAGATATGAAAGAAGTGTGTCACATCCCGCCTGAAGTCCTCTTCTTCATCCCTAGCGAGATGTGCGCCGGACAGGATGTGAGCACGATCATGCTTGCGAGGGCGTTTCGGATTGAGCGTGCGATCGTTGTACATGCGTGCTGCTTCGATACCGGTTCCGCATATATCCAATGCCGTCGCAGCGGGCCGTTACTTCCCGTCCACGCGGTTGTGCTCCGCATGCGGAGCTCTGACAGGCCCGAAAGGCCTTGAAGGGCTCGGCGCCCGGAAGTGGTCGTGCCCGTGTGGGGCACATCATGATCGGGATGCGAACGCCGAAATCAACATCAGGTACGAAGGTAAGCGTCTTGTGGCCGAGGGACAACCGGACACATAAAACGCCTGCGGAGCCCGCACAAGACCCGTGAGACCGGGCAGCGGGTGCTGAACCAGGAACCCACCCGTAGCCGGACCGCGAACGTGGACCGCAAGCCGGGAAATTCCTCTCAAGGAAGAGGGAGGATGTCAAATCTTGGAAGTTCATTAAGCGGCCACGTCGGCGCCGAACGGGGTCGATTACGCTCGTGGCGTGACTGCTGCACACCCGATCGACCAGGCCTGGCTCTCCACCGGAAGCACTGGCGCGAAGAACTACGACGAGTTCCCCGACGAATCCGAGATCACCCGGATCATCGAGGCGAATCCGGCGTCCATGCTGGGCGTCGAGATGCCCGCGCACACACCCGAGGCGGTGGCCGCGGGACTGACGTTCGAGCAGGCCCTGCCCGCCGCGGCCGAGCGGCTCGCGGCCCTCAAAGAGGCCGGGCGCTTCGCCGCGTTCGGCGACGTGGCCGTCGCCTACCGGATCTCCGGCGGCGAAGAACCCGTGGCCTACGGCGTGTTCTGCCTCGTCGACACCGCCGAGATCTCCTCCTCCGCGGAGGAGCCCGGCAAGGTCATCCGCAACGAGGACGTCTTCATCGAGAAGGTCAAGCAGCGCAACGAGCTCAACCAGCGCCTGCGCCACCTCCTCAGTCCGGTCCTGCTGCTCCAGTCGAGCCGCGGCGAGGAACTGCACGCCGCCGTCGCGGCCGCGATCGCCGAAGCGGGCGAACCGGTCGCGAAGGACGTCGACGAGGCCGGCCGCGCCCACGAGATCTGGGCGATCGGCGGCGACGCCGGCGAGGCCCTGACCGCGCTGGCCGGGGACGGCGACCTCATCGTCGCCGACGGCAACCACCGTTCGCTGGCCGCGCAGGTCGGCGAGCTCGACCGGTTCCTCGCGGTGATCACCACCCCGCAGTCGGTCGTCATCCGGCCCTACCACCGCCTCGTGAAGGGCCTGCCCGGTTCGGCCGCGCAGCTGGTCGAGCAGATCGCCCAGATCGGCGCGAGCGTCATCGAGGTCGCGGGCCCGCCCGAGACGCCCTCCCAGGGCGGCTCGGTGGTCGTCTACGGCCAGGGCCGCACATGGGAGATCGCGTTCCCGGTGACCGAGGGCTCCGTGGTGGACCGCCTCGACCACACCCAGGTCGAGAACGAGGTCTTCTCCGGCCTGCTCGGCTGGGACGCGGGGGACAAGCGCATCACGTACGTCGGCGGCGACTACCCGGCGTCGTGGCTCGCCGGGCAGGTGGACGCGGGCAAGGCCGACCTGGCGATCCTCATCGCCCCGGTCACGGTGCCCGACTTCATCGACGTGAACCTCCAGCGGCTGAAGATGCCGCGCAAGTCGACCTGGTTCGTGCCCAAGGCCCGCGCCGGTCTCGCCATCGTCGAGCTCCCGAAAGGCTAAGGTCCCATCGTGCGCATTTATCTCGGTTCCGACCACGCGGGCCTCGAAGTCAAGGACCACCTGGTGAAGCACCTGACCGGTCGCGGCTTCGACGTCGTCGACGTGGGTCCGCACCAGTACGACGCCGAGGACGACTACCCGCCGTTCTGCCTCCACGCCGCTTCGCAAGGTGGTCGCGGACGAGGGCAGCCTCGGCATCGTCGTCGGCGGTTCGGGCAACGGCGAGCAGATCGCCGCGAACAAGGTCCCCGGCTGCCGTGCGGCCCTGGCCTGGAGCGTGGAGACCGCGAAGCTCGGCCGCCAGCACAACGACGCGAACGTGGTCGCCATCGGCGGGCGCATGCACACGCTCGACGAGGCCGCGAGCTTCGCGGACGCGTTCGTGGACGAGGCCTTCTCCGGGGCCGAGCGCCACCAGCGCCGCATCGACATGCTGACCGCGTGGGAGGCCACGCACGAGCTGCCCGAACTGCCTTAAGCGGCACGGAGCATCGCGAAGGCCCGGGCCAAGGCCCGGGCCTTTCGCACGTGGCGAGAACCAGGCGAAATCGGAACCTCGGATCTGGAGTAATTGGACGCGTGTTGGTAGCGTCAACACATGTCTAAGGGTCTTCGCGTTCTCCTCCAGCTCTTCCAGGTGATCGGCCTGCTCGGCACGCTGCTGTTCCTGGCCTCCTCGCTCATGTGGTACATCGCCGACTTCGATCTGACCGGCCTCGCCGAGGACTCGGCCCCGGTAGAGCTGTGGGCCATCGGCTTCGGTGTCCTGACGCTCGCCCTTTCGCCCGCTTTGTGGTCGCTTGCCCGCACTGGCGGCCGCGCCGCCGCTTCGTCGTCGACCGGCAGCTTCGACCGCGTCGCCCCGGCGGTTCCCGCCCAGCCGTCCCAGCCGTCCCAATCGGCCAACGTGTTCGAGCCGATGAACGCCAGCCAGGCCCCGGCCCCGCCCGCCAGCTCGTACGGCCAGGGCCGTCCGCGGGCGGCATCACTCCCACGTCCTCCCCGCAGGCGGGCAGCCCCTGGGGTTCGGGCCGCTGACCCGCTGCGACGGCGGGGCCCAAGCGGGTTGCCCGTTGAGACGCTGCGAACAGCACCGCCTCTGGGGGCCGTGGAAGGTGGATTCCGGGCGTTACGCTATGAGCTCGGAGCCATTCACCGCGAAGGACCACTCATGTCGCACGCCACCGTTGACCTCGTCTGCGGCCCGGCCGACCCCCTCCCGGGGTCAGAGCAGAGCTACCGGCTGACCGGTCTGCTCGGCTCAGGCGGGCAGGCCGACGTGTACCAGGCCGTTCGCATCTCCGCCGGGGTCGCCTCCGCGCCCCTGAGCGTGAAGGTCCTCCGCCTGAACCCGCACGACACCCGCGAGCACCAGTTCCGTTCCTGGGACAAGGGCGACGCGGTCCTCATGGACCTCCACGGGCGCGACGTCGGCGCGATCTGCCGGCGTATCGACGCCTTCTACGGCCGCCTGCCGCACCCGCCCGGGCAGGCGCCGCAGGGCGATCCGGTGCCGTTCCAGGTCCTCGAATACCTGCCGGGCCACGACCTGCGCCAGCTCCTGCAGTGGCGCCTGGGCCGCGTGGACGCCGCCCGCACCCTCAAGTCGGTCGCCGACGTGATGACGGCGATGCACCATCCGCCCCGGGGCGCCCACCCGGTCCTGCACATGGACCTCAAACCCGCGAACGTGATCATCGGCCCCGACGGCTCGGCGAAGGTCATCGACTTCACCGGCGCCCGCTACTACACGCCGGCGCACCTGACCACCATCGCCTACACCCGCGAGACCGCCGGTCCCGAAGCGCACCAAGGGAACGTGGGCCCCGCCTACGACGTGCACGGCTTCGGTTCGATCGCGTTCTACCTCGTCACGGGTGCGAGCGCCCGCACGGACTCGCCCGGACAGGAGCAGTCGGTGCCGTGGGCGCGGCTGCGCAAGCACCCGGTCCTGGAGTCGAACCCGCGCCTGCGCGAGCTGCTGACCGCGCCGCTGGACGACGAGCCGGAGAACCGGCCCCGCACCGAGGAGCTGGCGCGCTGGATCGGCGAGCTGTGCGCCGTCGTGTCCCGCTCGAACCTCCCCGATCTCGGCGTCGACTGGAACACCCAGCACACCGGCGGGCCGCATTCGGTTCCCATGGGCACCTCGCCCGACACGGCGGTGACACGCCGTCTCAACCTGCCGGGTACCCCGATCGGGTCGCCGCCCACCGCGGTCGCCGCGCCGCACGCCGCGGACGGCACCCGTGTCATGGAATCGGGCATGTCGCCGACGAAGGTCGTGCACGACAAGCCGATCACCGGCCGCGTCCACGTGCCCGAACAGGATCCGGCGCAGCGCCAGGACGGCTTCTCGCACGGCCGCTCGGCCGGGCCGCCCCCGGGCCGCGGCCCGCTGCCGCGCCTGCGCCTGGCCACCGACCCGGAGGAGCCGAGCGAGCGCGAGCTCGACAAGGCGGACCGGCCGCCGCTGCTGGGCCCGCCCGGGTCGCTCTCCAAGGGCTTCGAGCTCTCGGTCATCGGCGCCCTGTTCTCGCTCATCATGTGGCTGATCTGGGCGATCCAGCAGGGCATGGACACGCTGCGCAGCCAGGTGTTCAGCTACCTCTTCGTGCTCGCGGTGGCCGTGGGCGTGTTCTTCCTGATCCGCATCGCCGGGGGGATCCTGTGGGGCCGCTGGCTCCGGGCCAAACGCAAGTCGGCGCGGCTCGCGCACCTGGCGACGGGGATCTTCCTGTTCATGGTCGGCATGAGTTATCTCGATCAGCTCGAGCTGGAGCTGGATCTATCTGGACTTCGGCTGGATCGACTGGATCACCGACCTCTTCGGACGAGTAGTGGAATTACCCTGATGGCGGCAATTCGCGCGGGTTTCCGCGACTTCTCACAAGACTTCGAGTCTTTCTCCAGCGCACCTGAACTGATCGCATCTACCCTTTCCGGTAATGAACGCCGCGGGAATCTTGCCTGATTTTCCGAGTCCCGCGGTGCAACCGAGAGGGCGGATCCGACGTCTTGCCGACGACAGATCCCCCTGGAAACCGGAAAGGCATTGAGATGACCGCATTGACATCGGTCGGTGCCGCAGCTCTCACCCCTGAGCAGCGTGAAGCCTTCGATCGCGACGGCTATCTGATGATCCGCGGCGCGCTCGACGCCGAGGAGACTCCAGCGTTGCTCCGACGCTCTGGACCGCGTGTACGAGATCGAGAGGGAAGCGGGCCGGCTCAGCCCCGAAGGCGCGATGCACCGCCTCGACGCCGTCACCTCCTGCCCGGAACTCGCGTTCCTCCTCAACCACCCCAAGACCTTCCACTATGTGTGGTCGATCCTCGGATGGAACTTCCACGTCTACCACTCGCACGTGGACAAGCACCCGCCGATCGACGGGCAAGCGCCCGTTCCGTTTCGAATGGCACCAGGACGGCGGCCGCCAGAACCGCGAGACCGAGACCGACCCGCGCCCGCGCCTGTCGGTCAAGCTCGCCTACTTCTTCACCGACCTCGCCGAGGAGGGCCGCGGCAACACCAAGATCATCCCCGGCTCCCACAAGTGGAACCGGATCGACGGCCCGCCGCGCCGCGACATGGAGTGGCCCGACCCCGAAGGCGCCATCGAGGTCACCGGCAACGCCGGCGACGTCATGTTCTTCGACCGCCGGATCTGGCACGCCCGCAGCGACAACTACTCGGACCTGACCCGCAAGGTCGCGTTCTTCGGGTTCACGCCGCGCTGGATCCGCGCCCGCGACCTCGTCGACGACCTGCCGAACCAGCCGTGGTGGAACGACCTCGACCCGGTGCAGCAGCAGCTGCTCGGCGGCCACATGGCCACCGGCGACCACGGCTGGGGCCACTGGCCGAAGGAGACGCCGCTGTACAACTGGCTCGCCGAGCGTGACCTCCTCGACCCGGATTACCCGCCGCTGCGCCCGTAACGGTCCGACACGTGGCAGGCTTGCACGCATGAGCAACGACGCCGACCTCGCTCGCGACATCTTCAACCGCTCGCACCTGACCGGGGAGTTCACTGCTCCGGTCCGGTGTGGTGGCGCACGAGTACTTCGACAAGTACCTGTTCGAGTCCGACCCGGTCCTGCTGCGGCGCATCGCCGAGGCGCTGGCGCCGCTGGTGCCCGCGCACGGCGTGGACGCGCTGGCGGGCCTGGAGATGGGCGGCATCCCGATCGTGACCATGCTGTCGCAGGTGACGGGGACTTCCGGCCCTGTTCGTGCGCAAGGAGGCCAAGACGTACGGCACGTGCCGTCTCGCCGAAGGCGGCGACGTCGAGGGCCGGCGGCTGTTCATCGTGGAGGACGTGGTCACTTCGGGCGGCGCGATCCTGGACTCCCTCGGCGGAGCTCCGGAACCGCGGCGGGATCGTCGAGCGGGCGTGTGCGTCATCGACCGCGAGTCGGGCGGGCTGAAGAACCTGGCCGAGGCCGGGGTGCGAGCTCCAGCCGCTGTTCACGATGACCGAGCTGAAGGCCGCCGGGGCCAAGTAGCCCGACGGGACAAGCGAAAGGGGCGGACGCCGTAGCGTCCGCCCCCTTCTCGCTGCCCGTCAGTTCGCCCAGAGCCAGATCTCGGCGCCCTTCTCGGCCTCGGTGCCGCCGTCGACCGACTGGTCGAAGACGGTGCCGCTGAACCAGATCTGCGCGGTCTTCACGGTGAATCCCAGTCCTTCCAGCTTCTCGGTCGCTTCGGCGAGGTCCATGCCGACGACGTCGGGGACCTCGATCATCTCGGGTCCGGAGCTGATCACCAGGTTCACGGGGTTCCCGGGCCCGACCGGCGTCTGCCGGGCTCGGGCTCTGCTCGATGACCAGGCCCTCGGCGATGGTGTCGCTGGTGCGCGCGGGTGACCTCGCCGACCTCCAGAGCCCTCGGTCTCGATCGCCGCCGGCGTCCGCCTCGGCCAGGCCCACCACGTCCGGCACCTCGTTCGGCGGGAATCCCTCGGAGACGAAGAGCGTCACCGGGGTGCCGGCCTTGACCTCCTCGCCCGCGGCCGGGTCGGTGCGGGTGACCTCGCCCGCCTTGTACGTCGACGCTGTACTCGCTGCTCGACCTTCACTTCGGCGTCGAACTTCGCGAGCTCTTCGCGCGCTTGTCCTCGGTCTTCCCGGCGAGGTTCGGCACCTGATACCGCTCGGGCCCCTGCGAGATCACCACGGTGATCATGGCGCCGCTGCGGATCCGGTCGCCCACGCCCGGGTCCTGCGAGACGATCCCGCCGACCGGGACGCTCTCGCTGTAGCCGTTCACGAGGTCGACCTCGAAGCCCTCGTCCTCGGCGTACGCCTCCACGGACTCCTGCGTCTGGTCCAGCAGCGACGGCGTGGAGGTGTACCGGCCGATGCCGATCCACCACCCGGCCGCGGCGACGCCGACCAGCAGCAGGGCGATGAGCCCGAGCGTCAGCAGCGCCTTCCACGACCGCTTCGTTTCGGCGGATCGACGACCATGGTGGTCTGCACGACGCGGGTGGGCCGCGGGACCTTCCCGGTCGAGTTCGGGGCGGGCTTGACGTCGATGGCCTGGAGCCGGCGCAGGAACGCCCCGGCGTCCACCGGGCGCGAGCCCGGCCGCCGCGCCGCCGCCGTGGTCACCAGTTCCGCGAGGCTGTCGGGCACGTCGGGGGCCTTCAGCTGCGGCGAGGGCACGTCCTCCTCGACGTGCCTGCGCGCCACCTTCCCCGAGTCCGCGCCGTCGAACGGCACCTCTCCGGTCAGCAGCTCGTACAGCAGGATCGCGGTCGAGTAGACGTCGCTCGCCGTCGTCGCGGGCTTGCCGTTCACCAGCTCGGGGGCGACGTAAGCGGCGGTGGCCACGAGCGGCCCGCCGGTGTCGCGGTCGCCGTGGACCGCTTCGGCCAGGCCGAAGTCCACCGACTTTCACGCGGTCGCCCCGGCCGCCGTTCTTCAGCAGGATGTTCTCGGGCTTGATGTCGCGGTGCACGAGCCCGGCGTCGTGGGCGGCCTGCAGCCCGTCGAGCAGCTGCCCGCACAGCTCCACGGCCTCCTCGATGCGCAGGTGCCGCCGCCGGTTGAGCAGGTCCCGCAACGTGGTGCCGGGCACGTACTCCATGACGACGTACGGCAGGCCCTCGTGGACGCCCTGGTCGAACACGGCCACCACGTTCGGGTGCGAGAGCCGCGCGATGGTCTTGGCCTCGTTCGCGAAGGCCTTCATGTCGAACCCCGCCACACCGGCGGTCGTGATCATCTTCACCGCGACAGTGCGGTCGAGGCGCTCGTCGTGCGCCTCGTAGACATCGGCCATGCCGCCGCGCGCGATGAGCCGTTCGAGCCGATAGCGCCCGTCGACGCGCGCGCCGGTCAGGTCCCCTGTCGTCGTTGTCAACCCGCACCTCACTCGTTTACACCTGGTGAACAGTGTAGGAGCTTGATACGACTCTTACAGGACCTCTGCGCCGGGGAACACAGGCTTGTCGGGCGCCACTACGCCGAGCCGCTTCGTCGCCCGCGTGAGCGCCACATAGAGGTTCCGCAGGCCGGAGGCCGCGATGGCGTCGGGGTCGACCACGATCACGCTGTCGAACTCGAGTCCCTTGGCCTGCTTCACCGTGAGCACCGACGCCTCCGCGATCCCCGCGAGTCCCGCCGCCCGCTCCGCCGTGGTCACGATCGCGACGCTGCCCTCGCCCACCGCGGCCTTCTCGGCCGCGACCAGCTCCTCGACCCTGCCGTCCAGGTCCACCTGCGCGATCTCCAGCCACGGCCGGTGGCCCGATTCGCGCACCGAGCGCGGCCGGGCCGCCTCGACGTCGATCGAGTCGAGCACCCGCGTCGCCACTTCCATGATCTCCGCCGGCGTCCGGTACGACACCGTCAACTGCTCGGCACGCCAGTCGAGCCCCGCGTTCCCGAACACCTCGCCCCAACTGGAGGGCGCCGTCGCGCCCCGCGGCCTGCGCGAGGTCTCCGGCCACGGTGAACGAGCGCGTCACGCAGCGTCGCAGCAGCGCCCGCCACTCCATAGGGGACAGTTCCTGGGCCTCGTCGACGATCACGTGCCCGAAGATCCACCGCCGGTCCGCCGCGGCCCGCTCGGCCACGGAGACGAACGCCTCGTCGACCTGCCGCTCGCCGAGCCAGAACTCGTCGATCATGTCGGTGGCCTGCAGGATCTCCGACTCCTCGTCCTCGAAGTCGAACGAGGCCGAACCGGCCGCGATCGTCAGCACGTCCTGCGCGTACGCGATCTGCTCGGCGGTCAGCTCACCGGGCGCTGCTTCGTCTCGATCTCGCCCAAGTGCTCCGCGGCCTCGTCGAGCAGCGCCACGTCGGCCTCGCTCCAGCCGCCGGGCTGCGCAGGCAGGAGCGCCCGCTCCTCCTTCTTGAGCACCGCCGCCGCCGAGGCGATGAGCTCCCGGGACGAGAACAGGTCCTCCAGCAGCTCCTTCGCGCCGAAGCTCCGGCCACAGCACCTCGATCTGGCCCCGGATCACCGGGTCCGTGCGCGATCTCGACCGCGAACTGCGCCCGGTCGGCCAGGCCCAGCAGGTTCTCCCCGCCGAGCGGGTCCTCGCCGATGATGTCCGCGTACTGGGTCGCCAGGTCCGCGATCACCCGCTTGTGGAAGGTCTCGCGGGCCTCGTTGTGCGGCAGGCCCGTCTCGCGCGCCGCGTCCCGCGCCGCCGTGATCTTCTCCGGCCGCAGGTACAGCTCGTGGCCCTCGAAGTCCACCGGCAGCGGCTCGCGCGGCACCACCTGGCGGTCGGCGACCGCGCTGGCGATGACCCCGGCCATCACGGCCCGGCCCTTGACGGCGGCCACGGCCTCGGTCTCGGGCCGGTCGGCGACCACGCCCGGGAACAGCTGCGCGGGCGTGCGCAGCAGGACGTCGGTCTCGGCCAGGCCCGGCAGGACCTCGGAGATGTAGCGCAGGAACTGCTTGCCGGGGCCGATGATGAGCACGCCGCGGCGCTTGAGCTGCTCGCGGTGCTCGTACAGCAGGTAGGCGGCGCGGTGGAGGGCGACGGCGGTCTTGCCGGTGCCCGGCGCGCCGTCGACGATCATGATGCCCTCGAGGGGCGCGCGGATGATCCGGTCCTGCTCGGCCTGGATCGTGGCGACGATGTCCTGCATCGTGCCGGTGCGGGCCGCGTCGAGCGCGGCCATGAGCGCGCCCTCGGAGCCGATCGTGGAGTCTCGACTCGCCCGCGGCGTCCAGGTCGAGGACCTCGTCGTTGACGAGCCGCATGCGCCGGCCCTTGGTGTGGAGGTGGCGCCTGCGGCGCACGCCGGCCGGCGAGGCGGCGGTCGCCAGGTAGAACCGGCGGCCGGCCTCGCAGCGCCAGTCGACGAGCAGCTGCTCGCCGCCCTCGGCGTGGATGCCGATGCGGCCCAAGTACATCGGCTCATCGTGGTCGATGTAGTCGAGCCGCCCGAAGCACAGGCCCTCCTCGACGGCGTCGAGCTGGGCGATGCGGTGGCGGTACAGGTGCGTCTCGGCGTCGCGCTGCGAGCGCTCCTGGTCGTTCTCCACGTGCTTGCGCCGCGACTCGCCGAGCCGTTCGGCGCTCTCCTCGCGGAGCCGGTCGAGGCGCGCGTACAGGCTCGTCGAGGCGTTGCTGCTCGAACTGGACGGCCGGAGTGATGGCAGCGGACACGGCTCTCCTCGGATGCGGAGCGGACGGATTGAAGAAGCGAATGGTGCGCGGGAGGCCTGGGCGCTGCGAGGAAGCGGCTCGCCAGCATCGCCGAGGCGTTGCAACGGCGCAACTGAAAAAGCTTAGCGCTCGTGGGGCCGCATCCGTCTCGTTCCGGTCGCGAACGTGACCACCCGCTCGGGCAGGGGCACCCCGGTGTTCGCACAACCGCCGTTCCACTATGTGAGCTTTGGTAACGTCGTATAACGAGTATTTGACCAGCTCTGCGCGTCCCATTAGGGTGGGCCCGAAATGTGCCCGGAGAAAATGCGCGACTGGAGAGAGCCGAATATGGCCAAAGAGAAAGTGATCAGGGAGAACTGGGGGACCAGAGTCGGGTTCATCCTGGCCGCCATCGGGTCGGCGGTCGGACTCGGCAACATCTGGCGCTTCCCCGGTGTCGCCTACGAGAACGGCGGCGGCGCGTTCCTGGTGCCCTACCTGGTCGCCCTCCTGACGGCGGGCATCCCGCTGCTGATCATGGAGTTCACGATCGGCCGCAGGTACCGGGCTCGGCCGCCGCTCGCGTTCCGGCGCCTGAACAGGAACGCCGAGGTCATCGGCTGGTGGCAGGTCGCGATCTCGATCGTCATCGCCGTCTACTACGCGGCCATCATCGCCTGGGCCGCCTGGTACGCGTTCTTCTCGCTCGAGCCAGCAGTGGGGCGAGCGACGCCGCGAGCGTTCCTCTTGGCGACTTCCTCCAGGCCGGCGACGCTCTACGACTTCGGGACCGGCTACCAGGCTGGTGCTCCCGCCATGGTCGTGGTCTGGGCCTTCACGCTCTGGGTCATCGGCGCTGGGCGTCAAGAAGGGCATCGAGACCACCAGCAAGATCTTCATCCCGCTGCTGCTGGTCATGTTCGGCGTCCTGGTGGTCCAGCGCCCTGACCCTCGACGGCGCGGTCGACGGCCTGAACGCGTTCTTCACCCCCGACTGGGACGCCCTTCGCGAGCCCGAGGTGTGGCTCGCCGCCTACGGCCAGATCTTCTTCTCGCTGTCGATCGGCTTCGGCATCATGATCACCTACGCGCTCCTACCTGAAGCGCAAGTCCGACATCACCACCTCCGCGTTGACCGTCGGCTTCGCGAACTCCTCGTTCGAGATCCTCGCGGGCATCGGCGTGTTCTCGGCGCTCGGCTTCATGGCCTGCGAGTCCGGGCGTGCCGATCGACGAGCAGGTGACACCGGTGTCGGCCTGGCCTTCGTGGCCTTCCCGACGATCATCAACACGCTGCCGTACGGCGGCGGCCTGTTCGGCGTGCTCTTCTTCGGCTCGCTCGTCGTCGCCGGCTGGACCTCGATGGTGAGCATCGTGCAGGTCCCGGTCGCGGCCATGGAGGACCGCTTCGGCTGGGGCCGCCAGAAGGCCGCCGCGATCTTCGGCGGCGGCATGGCCCTCGTCTCGATCATGCTGCTGCCCGCGGCGAACGGCCTCATGCTGCTCGACGTCACCGACTACTTCATCAACCAGTACGGCATCGTCGTGGCGGCGCTCGTGGCATCGTGGTCGTGGTCTGGGTGCTGTGGCGGTGGAAGGCGCTGCGCGACGACGCGAACGCCACCTCGACCTTCAAGGTCGGCCCGGTCTGGTTCGCGTGCCTCGGCGTGATCACGCCGATCGTGCTGGCGATCATCCTGTTCCTCAACGTCCGCGACCTGCTGTCCGCCGACGCCGAGAGCCCGCTCGTACGGCTACCACGAGTACCAGGCCTTCGGCTGGTCCGTCGCCGGCGGGGCGCTCGCCTTCGGCATCATCATGGCGCTGATCCTGCGCCGCAGGGAAGTACCGCCCGCAATCGCCGAAGAGGTCTTCGACGACGCCGGGTTCGTATAGATTGAGAAGGAGGTCGACCTGTGACTCCCAGCGCAATCACCATGATGATCGTCGCGATCGTGGTGGTCGGCGGCGGTCTGCTCGTCTCGGTGATCGTGCTCATCACCCATCCCGAGCAGCCCGAGATTACTTCCGTCGCCAATGGCCGCACACGGTCCGTGTGCGGCCATTGTCGTTGTGTGCGAAAAGGAACGCGCTCATGCGGATCGCGGGATTGGCGCGCGCCTGCCCCTTGTGTCGGGCAGGCTAACTGTTAGGTTCCTTTCTAATTTGGTTCCATCGGTCTCCATCGATTCACCGAATGCCTGCTGACCCATCGTCGATAGGAGACGAAGATGCGCAAGACGCGCAAAATCATCCTGTCCATCGCCGGCGCCGGAACCCTCGCGGTCTCGGCGTCCATGGCGGCCCTGGCCTGGGGCCACGGCTACACCTCCGACCCGCCGAGCCGCTCGGCCCTCTGCGCCACCGGCGACGTCACCGACTGCGGCGCCATCTCCTACGAACCCCAGAGCGTCGAGGGCCCCAAGGGCTTCCCCGCCGCCGGCCCCGCCGACGGCTCGATCTGCTCCGCCGGCCACGCCGAGTTCGCCGAACTCGACGACCCGCGCGGCGGCGACTGGCCCGCCACCGCGGTGGACGCCGGCGCCCAGACGTTCACCTGGACGATGACCGCCGCGCACTCCACGGCGACCTTCGACTACTACCTCACCAACGACGGCTACGACCCCGCGCAGCCGCTCACCCGCGACATGCTCGACCTCGAGCCCTTCGCCTCCTTCGACATGGGCGGCGCCAAACCCGACCACACCATGACCCACGACGTGACCCTGCCCGAGCGCACCGGCCGGCACCTGATCCTCAGCGTCTGGAACATCGCCGACACCGTGAACGCCTTCTACTCCTGCGTCGACGTCGACTTCGGCGGCGGTCGGGCGGCGGCGAGGAGACCCCGACCGACGCGCCCACCACCGACGCGCCGACCGAAACCCCGACCGAGCGCGACTACGAGCCGACCGGCGGCACCGGCTGCGACGCCTCCGCCTGGGACACCGCGGCCGTCTACACCGCCGGCGACACGGTCACCCACGACGGGATCGCCTACCGCGCCGGCTGGTGGACCACCGGCGAGGAGCCGGGCACCACCGGCGAATGGGGCGTCTGGAAGCAGACCGCCGCCTGCTAGCCGAACGACCTCCACCCACAGCCACGGGCCGCCCTCTCCCCGCCGGGCGGCCCGTGGCGCTCATCTCGCTTGACGACTCGGCCGTCCCTGGCTTAACCTTGACGGCGTCCTTGTTCCCGACGTTAGGCACTCACTTGAAGCTCTAGGTCGTAGACATCGCGCCATCACGTCTCTGTGCACGTGTTCGGTGTGTCTTCGATCAAGAGGGTGCCCATTTCCAGGGGTTGTTCCTTTTTCGCCGCTCCGGCGCGATGTCTCTCATCTCGATTCCGTTCAGCATCGACCTGAGAGAGGTCTCATGACCACCTATATCAACGTCCAACAGCTCCGCTTCCTCTGGCCCGACGGCGATCAGGTCTTCGACGGCCTCGACGTCGTCTTCTCCGACGGCCGCACCGCGCTCATCGGCGACAACGGCACCGGCAAGTCCACCCTGCTGCGCCTCGTGGCCGGCCTCCTGAAGCCCGAATCGGGCTCCATCACCGCCTCCGGGCTCATCGAGTACCTGCCGCAGGAGCTGCCGCTCCGCTTGGGCGACACCGTGTCCGACCTGCTCGGCATCGCCGGGAAGCGCCGCGCGCTGGCCGCCATCGAGGCCGGGGACGTCGACGAGGCGCACTTCAACGAGATCGGCGAGGACTGGGACTTCCTGGACCGCTCCCGCGTGGCCCTGGATGAACTCGGCCTCGACCATGTG
This sequence comes from uncultured Actinomycetota bacterium, assembly GCA_963740955.1. Taxonomy (GTDB): domain Bacteria; phylum Actinomycetota; class Actinomycetes; order Mycobacteriales; family Micromonosporaceae; genus Glycomyces. Next base: position 194,988 of record CAVUGC010000014.1, on the reverse strand, counting down.
GGCTTCGACCGCACCGTGGGCACCCTCTCGGGCGGCGAGTCCATGCTCGTGGGCCTGGCCGGGCGCCTCGTGCGCCGCCCCGACGTGCTGCTCCTCGACGAGCCGTCGAACAACCTCGACGGCTCGGCGAGAAAGCGCCTGTACCAGGCGATCCGGCGCTTCAACGGCACCCTCTTGGTCGTCAGCCACGACCGGGCGCTGCTGGAGCACGTGGACGCCGTCGCCGACCTCTACAAGGGACGAATCCGCGTCTTCGAGGGCAACTACAGCGTCTACGAGGAGGTCATCGCCGCCGAGCAGGAGGCCGCCGCGCGCGCCGTCCGCGACGCCAAGCAGGACCTCACCCGCCAGAAGAAGGAGCTCATCGCCGCGCGCACCCAGAACGACCGGGGCGCCTCGTCCTGGCGTCGCGAGCAGGCGCGAGGCGGCACGCCGAAAATACTGCTCAACGCCAAGAAGAACGCCGGGGAGGTCTCCTCCGCGAAGCTGCTCAACGCGAAGCTCGACGACGTGGCCGAGGCCCGCGACCGCCTCGACGAGGCCGAGGAGGGCCTGCGCGACGACGGCGGGATCAGCGTCGACCTGCCCGAGACCAGCGTCTCCACGCACCGTGACATCGCGATCCTCAAGGGGCTCAAAGTGAGCGACCTCTACGGGGAAGGCCTCGGACTGCACCTCCGCGGTCCCGAGCGGGTCGCGGTCACCGGCGACAACGGCTCGGGCAAGACCACGCTGCTGCGCGCGATCGCCGACGCCGCCCGCGTCCCGCACGGGTTCCTCACGCAGCGGCTGGAACTGCTCGACGACGAGGCGAGCGTGCTCGACAACGTGCGCGCCAAAGCCCCCGAGGCCGACCAGTCGCTGCCTGCGGACCCGCCTGGCCCGCTTCGGGATGCGCCGCGACTCGGTCTTCCAGCAGGTCTCGACGCTCTCTGGCGGCCAGCGCCTGCGGGCGGCACTCGCCACGGTGCTGTCCTCGCAGCCCGCACCGCAGCTGCTCCTGCTCGACGAGCCGACGAACAACCTCGACATGAGCTCGATCCGCCAGCTCCAGCAGGCGCTCCAGGCGTTCCAGGGGGCGCTCGTGGTCGTGAGCCACGACGAGGCGTTCCTCGACGGGCTGGGCCTGACGCGCCGGGTCGAGCTGACGCGCGGGGAGGGCATCGTGCTGGACACGCCTCGTGGCGTCGCGAGTCGTGAATCCCGGACGGGCGGCATCGGCGGGCCGATACTGATCGGACCGATCACTGGAGGAACGCCGATGCCGTCAACCCGACGCAGCCGCCCTCGCGGCCGCGACCGTCCTGGCCGGAGCCCTCGCGGGCTGCGGCAGCGACGCCGAGGACAGCGCGGACCTGGGAGGGTCCTGGACCGCCACGCTGGACCCCACCTCGACGTGGAGCGCGGTCTACCCGAGGGGCACCGGCACCGCGAAGGTCTCCTCCTCCGACGGGACCTCCGTGCAGCTCACCACCTCCGGCCTCGGCCCGGGCGTCGAGTACACGGCGCACGTCCACGACGGCGAATGCGACGAGGACCCGCCCGGCGGCGGGCACTGGCTGTCCGACCCGAACGGGGGAGGACGCGGCCGGGAACATCATCGAGCTGCACGTTCACGACCTCCGACACCGGCACGGGCGAGACGACCGTGTCCAGCCACCTCATCGTCGACGACAGCGCCGAGAGCGTCGTCGTCCACGCCCCCGAGGCGCTCACCTCGATGCCGAGGGCCTGGACGCCGACCGGGTGCTGTGCGGCGACCTCGAAGAGGGCTGAGCGGGGCGCGAGCTCGCGAGCGATCCCGTGCCGAGCGGAGGTCGGACCCGCGGGCATGATGCAGATCGGGGGTCCCGGTCTCGGCGAAGCTTGCGAGCCGTCAATCGGCGGAGTGTCCGATTTGCGAAGACGCTCCCGAACGCTTCCGACGCAGGCCACTGCGGCGGTTAATGCGTGGCGACCGGCCCGGTCGCCCACGTATCCTTGACCATCGTCATGCCCAGCAGCGTCCCCGACTCCCGACCCAGCCTGCGCGAGCGCGTCTTCGCCCTGCGTACGGCCGATCAGCGTGCGCTGCGCCGCCGCCTGCGCGAGGCCCGCGAAGCTCGAAGGCCCGGCCCGCGCCGAGGCCTTCGCGAAGCTCGAGGCCGAGGTCGAGCGCAAAGAGGCCGCGCTGGCGGCCCGCGCCGCCGGCGTCCCGAAGATCGTCTACCCCGAAGAGCTGCCGGTCTCGCAGCGCAAGGACGACATCCTCGAGGCGATCCGCGACAACCAGGTCGTGATCATCGCCGGCGAGACCGGCTCGGGCAAGACCACGCAGATCCCGAAGATCTGCCTCGAACTCGGCCGCGGCGTCCGCGGCATGATCGGCCACACGCAGCCGCGGCGGATCGCCGCCCGCGCGGTCGCCGAGCGCATCGCCGAAGAGCTCGGCGTCGCCGCTCGGGCGAGGCCGTGGGCTGGAAGGTCCGCTTCACCGACCAGGTGTCGGACGGCAGCTACGTCAAGCTGATGACCGACGGCATCCTGCTCACCGAGATCCAGCACGACCGGCTCCTCAGCGCCTACGACACGATCATCATCGACGAGGCGCACGAGCGCAGCCTCAACATCGACTTCATCCTCGGCTGCCTGCGCCAGATCCTCCCCAAGCGCCCCGACCTCAAGGTCATCGTCACCTCGGCGACCATCGACCCCGAGCGCTTCTCCAACCACTTCGCGGGTGAGAACGGCCCGGCCCCGATCCTCGAGGTCTCCGGCCGCACCTACCCCGTCGAGATCCGCTACCGGCCGCTGCGCGACGAGGACGGCGAGGAGCAGCGCGACCAGACCGACGGCATCCTCGACGCCGTGAACGAGCTCGGCCGCGTCGGCGACGGCGACATCCTCGTCTTCCTCTCCGGCGAGCAGGAGATCCGCGACACCGCCGACGCCCTCGAGAAGGCGAAACTCCGCCACACCGAGGTCGTCCCGCTGTACGCGCGCCTCTCCGCGCAGGAGCAGCACCGGGTCTTCTCCTCCCACACCGGGCGCCGGATCATCCTGTCCACCAACGTCGCCGAGACCTCCCTGACGGTGCCGGGCATCCGGTACGTCATCGACGCCGGGTACGCGCGCATCTCCCGCTACTCGGCCCGCACGAAGGTGCAGCGCCTCCCCATCGAGGCGATCAGCCAGGCCAGCGCCAACCAGCGCGCGGGCCGCTGCGGCCGCGTCGCCGAGGGCATCTGCATCCGCCTGTACTCCGAGGACGACTTCAACGCGCGCCCCGAGTTCACCGACGCCGAGATCCTGCGCACCAACCTCGCCAGCGTCATCCTGCAGATGACCGCCGCGAAACTCGGCCGGGTCGAGACCTTCCCGTTCGTCGACGCCCCCGACTCGCGCAACATCAAGGACGGCATGGACCTCCTGGTGGAGCTCGGCGCGCTCGAAGACGTGCGCGAGCGGCGAGCGGCGCCTGACGCAGGCCGGGCGCGACATCGCGCGGCTGCCGATCGACCCGCGCCTGGCCCGGATGATCCTCCAGGCCCGCGAGGAAGGCTGCGTCCACGCCGTCGCCGTCATCACCGCCGCGATGTCCATCCAGGACCCGAAGGAGCGCCCGGCGGACAAGCGCGCCCAGGCCGACCAGTCCCACGCCCGCTTCAACGACCCCGACTCCGACTTCTCGGCGTACCTGAACCTGTGGCGGTACCTCGAAGACGAGCGGCGCTCGCGCTCCTCGAGCGCGTTCCGGCGCATGTGCAAGCAGGAGTACCTGCACTACCTGCGCATCCGCGAATGGCAGGACCTGGTGCGCCAGATCCTCGGCGTCCTCAAGAGCCTCAAGATCCCGATCGAGTCCCCCGACACCACCCCCGCCCCCAAGAGCGTCCACACCGCGCTCCTCGCCGGGCTCCTCTCGCACATCGGCGTCAAAGAAGCCGACACCCGCGAATACCTCGGCGGACGCAACGCCAAATTCGCGATCTTCCCCGGCTCCGGCCTCGCCAAGAAGCAGCCGCGCTGGGTCGTCGCCGGCGAACTCGTGGAGACGAGCCGCCTGTGGGGCCGCGTGTGCGCCAAGATCGAACCCGAATGGGTCGAGCCGCTCGCCGAACACCTCAGCAAACGCACCTACTCCGAACCGCACTGGTCGAAAAAGGCCGGTGCGGTGCTCGCGTTCGAACGCGTCACGCTCTACGGCGTCCCGATCGTCGCCCGCCGCAAGGTCAACTTCGGACGCATCGACGTCGAGACCAGCCGCGAACTGTTCATCCGCCATGCCCTCGTCCAGGCGAATGGGACACCCACCACAAGTTCTTCCCGCGCAACCTCGCCAAGATCAGCGAGGTCGAAGAACTCGAGAACCGGGTGCGCCAGCGCGGCCTCCTCGCCGACGAGCAGACCCTCTTCGACTTCTACGACGAGCGCCTCCCCGCCGACATCGTCTCCTGCCGCCACTTCGACTCCTGGTGGAAGCGCGAGAAGGACAAGACCCTCCTGGACTTCGACGAGTCCCTCCTCCTCGGCGACCGCGCCGAAGGCGTCGCCGCCGACTCCTACCCCGAAGTGTGGACCTCCGAAGGCGCCGACCTCGAACTCGAATACGAGTTCGAACCCGGCTCGGCCCGCGACGGCGTCACCGTCGCCGTCCCGCTTCCGGCGCTCCAGCAACTCGACCAGGACGCCTTCACCTGGCAGGTCCCGGGACTGCGCGCCGAATTCGCCGAAGCGCTCATCAAGAGCCTCCCGAAAACCCTGCGCCGCAGCTTCGTACCCGCACCCGACTTCGCGAGAGGCGGCCGTCGCCCGCATGGCGCCCGTCCCCGGGCGCCCGATGATGGCCGCGCTCGCCGACACGCTCAAGTCCATGACGAACGTGTACGTCCCCGAGGACGCCTTCGACCTCACGAAGATCCCCGGGCACCTCCTCGTCACCTTCCAAGTGAAGGACGAGGAAGGCGCCGTCCTCGCCGAAGGCAAGGAACTCGGCGCGCTGCAGCGCCAACTCGCCCCCAAGACCGAGGAGGCCGCGGCCGAGGCCTTCGACCTCGAACGCACCGGCCTGAAGACCTGGGACTTCGACGCGCTGCCGAAACTGCACGAGACCCCCCGCAAGGGCTACACCGCCAAGGCCTACCCGGCGCTGGTCGACGAAGGCGCCACCGTCGGCGTCAAGGCCTTCCCCGATCCGGGCGCGCAGGCCGCGAACATGTGGGCCGGCACCCGCAGGCTCCTGCGCCTGAACAACGCCGACCCGCATCTGAAGGAAGCCCTCACCCGCAACGAGCAGCTCGCGCTCGCCACCGGTCCCTACACCAATGTGGATGCGCTCCTGGCCGACTGCGTGCGCACCGTGCTCGACAAGGTCCTCATCGAAGGCGGCGGCCCCGCCTGGGACCGCGAAGGCTTCGAAGCCCTCCTCAAACGCGCCCGCCCTGAGGTCGCCGGCGAGTCGCCCGCCGTGGCCCGCAAGGCCGCCGCGGTCCTCACCGAAGCCCGCGAGGCCGCCCGCCTCCTCGAAGGCAAGTTCGACTTCTCGATGCTCGCCGCCATGAGCGACATGCGCCGCCAACTCGACGCCCTCGTCGGCACCGACGGCTTCGTCGGCTCCACCGGCTGGTGGCGCCTCGACGACCTCCACCGCTACGTGAAAGGCATCAGCTACCGCGCCAAACGCGTCGTCGCCGACGTCGCGGGCGACAAGGGCAAAATGGACGCCGTCCAAGCCCTCGAAGCCGAACGCGACTCGCTCGCGCGCGCCCGCCCCGCCGCACTCCGCTCCGGCGAGGGCCGCGAAGTCCGCTGGATGCTCGAAGAACTGCGCGTCAGCTACTTCGCCCAGCAGCTCGGCACCCGCTACCAGGTCAGCGAGAAGCGCATCAGGAAACTCCTCCAGTCACTCTGATAGGCGATCACGTACCGCCGCACCGGTGCCGGACCATCCTAGAATGGACCGCGACCGCCGCTCTCGACGTCCAGGAAGTCCGCACATGAGCCCCTCGAACGAACTCGAACCCCGCAACGAGGACCAGCCGATCGTCGAATGGACCACCTACGACGCGCACCTCCACTACACCTGTGCGGCGATCCAGGACCTGCGCCAGACCGGCCTCCAAGGCTGGAACCCCATCCCGACGATGGCGCGCACCGACCCCGGCGAACTGCCCCTCGCCGAAGGCCCGGCCACCCCCATGTACTTCCAGTCCGCGGGCGACGGCAGCTACTCCACCTCCGGGATGTTCGCCTTCGGCAGCGCCTCGTTCGTCGCGGGCGCCTTCGCCGTCAACGCCATCGCCAACAACGCCGCGAAACGCAAGGCCCAAGCCGACCTCCAGCGCCGCTGGATGCCCGCCCCGCCCGGGGTCGTCATGGTCTCGCCCACCCGCGCCCTGTTCTGGAGCCCCACCGAGACCTACAGCCTCTACTGGACCGGCCTCGACATGATCGACCTGACCGGCGCCGACACCGTCATGTTCCGCTACAAGGGCGTCGCCAACGGCGCCGACACCGTGGTGCAGTTCCAGACCCTGTGGGCCGTGCTCATCTTCGCGCTCGCCGCCCACGAGGCCTTCCCCAACCACCCGCGCTGGCGCTCGGGCGATTGGCTCCCGATCGGGTTCGAGGACCGGTGCGAGGCTGCAGGTTACCCGCGGCCCGATGTGCGCTGAGGCGCCGGAAGGGTCTCGATGGCGGCAATTCGATCGCGTATGTCGGACCCGGGGTGCATGATCGAGTTCTGGCTCATCCCAGCGTCGTAGACGGAAACACCACATCGAGGTGATGTCTCGTGGGCATCAACATGACATCATGACCTTGAGCGCTGCTGTGCTCGAACCAGAACCCTTCGCATCGACACCACTCCAAAGGAGGACGAAGTGTCGCAAGACAACGCCATCGAAATCGAGGGCCTGACAAAGAACTTCGGCGACCTGGTCGCCCTGGACCACGTCGACCTCGCCGCCCGCACCGGCACCGTGCTCGGCGTCCTCGGCCCCAACGGCGCCGGCAAGACCACCATGGTCCGCATGCTCGCCACCCTCTCGCAGCCCACCGCCGGGACCGCTCGCGTCGGCGGCTACGACATCATCCGCGACGCCGCCGCCGTCCGCACCCTCATCGGCCTCACCGGCCAGTTCGCCGGCGTCGACGAACTGCTCACCGGTGAGGAGAACCTGCGTTTCATCGGCCGCCTCATCGGCATGCCCACCAGGGACGCCAAGACCCGCGCCCGCGAACTCCTCGCGCAGTTCAACCTCTCCGACGCCGCCGACAAACCCGCCAAGGCCTACTCCGGCGGCATGCGCCGCCGCCTCGACCTCGCAGCGAGCCTCGTCGGACGGCCCCGCATCCTCTTCCTCGACGAACCCACGACCGGCCTCGACCCGAGGGCCCGAGGCGAACTGTGGGGACTGGTCCGGGGTCTCGTCGCCGACGGCACCACCGTGCTGCTTTGCACCCAGTACCTTGAGGAGGCCGACCAACTCGCCCACGAGATCGTCGTGATCGACCACGGAAAGGCCATCGCGTCCGGTACGCCGACCCAGCTCAAGGCCAAGATCGGCGGCCAGTCCCTCCGCATCCAACCGGAGGACCACGCCCAACTCGACCTGGTGCGCGACCTTGTCGCCGAACGTTTCCCCGACCTCGACCCCGTGGTCGAGGCCGGAGCGATCACCATCGGCGTCAACGACGACGCCATCATGCCAGCCCTCGCCACCGACCTCCGCGACCGCGGCGTCGCGCTCACCGAATTCCACCTGGGCCTCTCCAGCCTCGACGAGGTCTTCCTGACCCTCACCGGGCGCCGCACCGAAACCGAAGAGCCCGACGAGACCGAGGAGCCCGCGAAATGACCGCCGCGACGATCGAGACTCCCGTCCCCGTGACCGGACGCCCGGGCCTCGGAGCCACCGTCAGCCAGATCTTCTCCATGGCCTGGCGCCAGATGGTCCGCATCAAGCACAACCCGTTCGAGCTCGTCGACCTCTCGCTGAGCCCGATCATGTTCCTACTGCTGTTCGTATACGTCTTCGGCGGCCAGATGGCCGGCTCCACCTCGGACTACCTCCAGTACGTCCTCGGCGGCCTCATCGCCCAGAACGCCATCTTCCTGACCATGTACACCGGCACCGGCATCAACGTCGACCTCCGCAAGGGCGTCTACGACCGCTTCCGATCCCTCCCGATCGCCCGCTCCGCGCCCCTGGCCGGGAAGATCTTCGCCGACATGTTCAAGCAGGTCTGGTCCATCGTGGTCATGCTCGGCCTCGGACTCCTCATGGGCTTCGAACTGCGCAGCGTCGCCGGCGCGCTCCTGGCCGCACTCGTGCTGGTGGTCTTCGCCCTCGCCATCTCCTGGATCTCGGTGCTCATGGGCGTGGTCGCGGACTCCGAAGAAAAAGTCCAGATCTACGCCTTCGTGATCATCATGCCGCTGACCTTCACCTCGAGCGCCTTCGTCGACATCAACACGATGCCGGGCTTCTTGCAGGCCTGGGCCAAGGTCAACCCGGTCACCCACCTCGCCGACACCATGCGAGGCCTCCTCTCCTTCGGCCCCGTCACCGAACCGCTGATGTGGACCTTCGTCTGGGCGGTGGCGATCTTCGCCGTGACCGCGCCACTGGCGATGCGCGCCTACAGGCGGAAGATGGTCTGACCGCGCCCGGCGGGCTTCTCGGGAGCGACATGGACACCGACCGGACGCCCGAGCGCTACTTCGCGAGCGACCCGGAGGGCCTCGCGCTCTTCCGGGTCGTCGCCGCCGAGATCGACCGCATCGGGGCGGCCGAGGTCCGGGTGACCAAGAGCCAGATCGCGTTCCGCCGCCGCAAAGGATTCGCCTTCGTGTGGCGGCCCGGGCAGTACCTGAAGAGCGACGTTCCGGCCGTGCTGTCGATCGCCCTCGCCGAGGAGCTCCGCTCAGAGCGGTTCAAAGAGGTGGCGCACCCGGCCGCGAAGGTCTGGGTCCATCATCTCGAACTCCGCGCGCCCGACCAGATCGACGACGAGGTCCGGACCTGGCTTGAGGCCGCCTACCGCGAAGCGGCCTGACCCGGATCAGGCGGCGGCCGCGGTGAACCGCGCCCGACGGTGCCCGGGCCGCTCCAGTTCGTCCACGATCGCCACCGCGAGGTCCTCGGTCGCGATCTGCGAAGCGCCGCCGACGTCGACCAGGAGCTCATCCCCGCCCAGGCGGTACGTGCCGGTCCGCTCTCCCGGCTCGAGGACCGCGGGCGGGCTCAGGTAGGTCCAGTCCGCCTCGGTCGCTTCGATGCACAGGCGGTGCTGGGCCGCGCTGGCTTCGGCGACCGCGCGCCATGCGTCGGCGATGTAGCGCGAGTCCTCGAGAACGGTCTTGCCGCTGTCCGGGACCCGCAGCGTCGCCGCTCCGCCGACCACCAGGAGCCGCACCCGGGCGGCGGTCGTGCCCTTCAGCAGCGATTCGGTCGCCGTCACTTGGAGGTGCTCGCTGCCGGCCGGCGCGCGGACTGCGCCCACTGCCGCGTCGTGGCCTTGAGCGAGGGAGGCCACGTCGGCGGGATCGGCGGCGTCGCCGATGCGGACCGTGACTCCTTGGGGGACTTCGCGGTTCGAGCCGCGGACTACCGCTGTGACCTCGTGGCCCCGGGAAAGGGCCTCGGCGGCGGTTCGTGAGCCGACGCTTCCGGCGGCTCCGAAGATGATGATGCGCATGGCGTTCCTTCGGTCGTTGGGGGAGGAGCGGCTGCGGCGCAGATCGCGCCGGCACCGCCGAAGGGTCAGACGTGGGCGAGGGTCTTCGGTTTCGGGGCCGGGGCGGGGTCGAGTGCCTTCGGCCTGGCCTGGAGTTGGGCCGTGACCGTCGCCGCGAGGGCCACGGCGAAGCCCGCGGTCTGCCAGGCCGTGAAGGTCTCGCCCAGGGCGATCCAGCCGACGGTCGCCGCCGTCAGCGGGGAGAGCAGGCCCAGGAAGCTCAAGGGCACCACCGAGAGCCGGCCGATGCCCCGGAACCAGAGCCAGTAGCCGAGCGCGGTGTTCACCAAACCGAGATAGAGGTAGCCGAGGACATTCGTGCCCGTGAGCGTGGGGATCGCGCCCTCGACCGCGAATGCCAGGGGGATGAGCAGGATGCCGCCGGCGGTGAGCTGCCAGCCCGCCAGGGCCGTCGGTCCCGCGTTCTCCGGCATGCCCCAGCGCTTGGTCAGCACGACCGCGATCGCCATCGAGATCGCGCCGCCGATGCCGGCCAGGGCCCCGACGAGGTCGAGTGCCGCCTCGGCGGTCAGGACCACCATCGCCACGCCGCTGACGCCGGCCAGGCCCAGGAGCCAGGTGCGCAGGCGGACCTTCTGGTGCAGGATCAGCAGGGTCGCACCCGCCGTCGCCAGCGGGCCGACGGCGGCGGCCACTGCGGCCACGCCGCCGGGGAGGCGGTAGGTCGCGATGAACAGCAGGGCGAAGAACGCGGCGATGTTCAAGGTGCCGATCACGGTCGACTTCCACCACCACGACCCCCTTGGGAGCCTTCGTGACAGGAGGATCAGCAGGAGGCCGGCCGGGAGCGCCCGGAGCATCGCGGTGAGGAACGGGCGTTCCGCCGGGAGGAATTCCGTGGTCACCACGTAGGTGGTGCCCCACATGACCGGGGCGAGGGCCGTCAGGAGGAGGTCCTTGGTGCTGCGGTTCATCATGACTCCATCAAGTAGCTTGTGTAGAAGTAGCTTACTCTCAAGCTACTTTATGTCAAGATACTTGTGCTTGAGTTAGATCACGCTGAGGTACTTCTCCGCCGGAAAGGCAGGTGGGCGAGAATGTCTCCCATGACCGAAGACGCCGTGGACCGCGATCATCGAGCAGTGGCACCGCGAGACTGCCCGACCTCGAGCTCGACTCCATGGCCCTCTACGGGCGCATCCACCGCATCTCGCAGAAGCTCGGCGCGCGCCTGCACCGCGCTCCGCGCCGAGCAGGGGCTCGGACGCAACGAATTCGACGTGCTCGCCTCGATCCGTCGATCAGGGGCACCCTTCACCCTGTCGCCCAAGGAGATCGGCGCGACGCTGATGCTCAGCTCCGGCGGGCTCACGGGACGGCTCGACAAGCTCGAAGCCGCGGGTTTCATCGAGCGGCTACCCGACCCGGCGGACCGGCGGGGCCTCAAAGTGCGCATGACCGAGCGCGGCGGCGAGGTCATCGAAGAGGCCGTGCGCACCGGCATCGACCTGCAGCAGGAGACCCTCGCGGTCCTCACCGACGCCGAGCGCGAGCAGCTCGGGGCCCTGCTTCGGAAGCTGCACCTCGGTTTCGAGGACCAGCCCTTCGACGACTGACGAGCGGCCGGCGCCGGTCAGCGCTGCGTCAGGTCGACGCTGTAGTCGAAGATGTCGTACACGATCACCGGCGGCGGCAGCGTTCCCGCGGATGCCGCGGCCGGCGACTGCGGCTCCGGCGGGGGAGGCGTCAGTTCCTTGCAGCGGTCGAGCGCCGTCTGCATCGTCGTCGGCGCCGAACGGGCTGTGGGCCAAAGCCTCCTCCTCCGAGAGGAACCCCTGCGCCACCTCCTGGCACAGCCGCGCCGTCTCGGCCAGGTCGCGGGCCTGCGCCCGCGCCCACCAGTAGTCCGCCGGGTCGCCGTGGCCCGGGACCACGGTCGCGGGCTTCCAGCTCAAGAGGTACTCCACCGCCTGCGGCCATTCGTACGGGAACGCCCCGGTGTACGACGGCGACGCACCGTTCTCCAGCAGGTCCCCGGCGAACAGGACGCCCGCGTCGGGCACCTCGATCACCATGTCGTTGTCGCTGTGCGCCGAGCCCGACCTGGCGCAGCACCACCGTGCGCCCGCCGAGGTTCAGCCCGATCGCGCCGTTCACGCGGCAGTTCGGCGGGACCAGGCGCCGCCCGCCCGATGCGCCGGGCGTCCTCCTCGCGGCGCTTCCCGGCCGGTACCTCGCGGCCCAGGCCTTGCGCTGCTCGTCGCCGACGCCGATGTAGTGGGCGCCGTCCGCGACCGCCCAGATCGCGGACTCGCCGAACGCGGAGGTCCCGAACCAGTGGTCGAAGTGGTCGTGCGTGTAGGCGACCTGCCAGGGCAGGTCGGTCTTCTCGCGGACCGCCGTCGCGAACGCGAACCCCGCCTCGGCGTTGATGCCGGTGTCGATCACCAGACAGCTCTCGTCACCGATCACCAGTCCCAGAGTCTGGTCCAGTTCCTTCGAGGCGCCGCACCCACACCCGCGGGGCCACCTCGATCCACCGATCACTCATGCCCGCAATGGTATGCGGTCCGCGCGAAAACATATCGAAGCTGATCGACGCCTCTGGTGGAAGCGAGACCGGTCGCTTTGACGAGGGGCCGCTGGAGAGCGTGTTACCGCTCAGGTTCTACGTTCGTTTCCGGATGGTCGCAAAATCTTCGAGCATGGTCCTTGAACGCAGCGGGGGAAGTAGGCGCGATAGCGCCTCCGCATCCCGTTTCGTCCCTCTCTTCAGGACACGTTTCGTCACGGAGCGATCCGATCTGCGAGTTTTCCACTCGTGTTAGTTTCGGGGTTCTATGAACCCCTCACCTGTACGAAGGAGTACCTTCCCCATGCACCTCAGTCGTCGCGGCCTGTTGTACGGAACGGCAGGCGTCGCAGCCGTATCGCTGCCGGATGCGGCGCGGGCGAGGAGCCCGAATCAGCTCACCGGCTTCACGGGCATCGCCATGCCCACCACGACCTCCGACCGGTGGGTGGTCGAGGGCGCCGACCTCGAGGAGCGGCTGCAGGGTTCGGCTACAAGACCATCCTCGAATACGGCGAGGACGACATCCCGACCCAGGTCGAGCAGATCCAGTCGATGATCGACCGAGGCGTCGAATTCCTCATCGTCGGCGCCATCGGCAACACCTCCCTCGGCGAGGTCCTCGGCAAGGCCAAGAACAAGGGCATCACGGTCATCTCCTACGACCGCCTCATCCTCGAGACCCCCGACGTGGACTACTACGCCTCGTTCGACAACTACCAGGTCGGCGTGCTCCAGGCCAAGCACATCATCGCCGAGCTCGGCCTCGAGGAGAACTCGACGCAGAAGTTCAACGTCGAGCTGTTCTCGGGCTCCATGGACGACAACAACTCCCAGTACTTCTTCCATGGGCGGCCTGGACACCCTCGAGACCTACATCTACCAGGGTTCGATCGTGATCCCCTCCGGCCAGACCGAGCAGGAGCCGACCGCCACCGAACGTTGGGACCGCAAGATCGCGCGGGAGCGCATGACCGCGCTGCTCGACGAGTTCTACCAGGACGAGCCCCTTCACGCCGTGCTCTCGCCGTACGACGGCATCAGCCGCGGCATTGTCGAGGCGCTGGTCGAGGCCGACTTCGAGCCCGGTTCCGCCGACTTCCCGATCGTGACCGGCCAGGACGCCGAGCCGTTGTCGCTCAAGGCGATCAAGGACGGCACCGGCCAGAGCGAGACGGTGTTCAAGGACACCCGCCTTCTCGCCGAGGTCGCCGCGACGATGGTGAAATCGATCGTCGACGGGTCGACCCCCGAGGTGAACGACCTCGGCACGTACGACAACGGCTTCAAGTTCGTCCCCTCCTTCCTGCTGCCGCCGGTCGACGTGACCGCGGACAACTACGAGCAGGAGGTCGTGGACTCGGGTTACGTCACCGAGGAAGCGATCGACGACGCGACGCCCGACGAGGGCTAGCGACTCGCGAGAACGATCAGCGGCCGGGCTATGCCCGGCCGTTTCTGGTTCGCTCTTGCGACACTTTCGTTTACTTTGGCCCCGTTACACGATTGTTATGCGACCTCTCCTCGCATTGGGGCGTGTCTTCTTTGGTACGGTGCCGAAGCCGGACGGGCGCTCACACCCTCGACCGCGCGGCTCCGAATCCCCCCAATGGCAATTGTCATCCTTAGGAGAACCATGAACCGTACCCTCAAGCGGGTGCTGGGACTGACCGGTAGCGTCGCTCTCGGTATCGCAGGAGCGGTCACCTTCGCGTCCGCCGCCCAGGCGCACCACGTGGAGATCGAGGGCATCACCGAGTGCACCCCGGACGGCGGCTGGACCGTCGTCTGGCAGGTCACCGACTGGAACTCGGACAACGGCTCGGTCGGCACGATCACCGCCGTCGACGCCGAGCTCAACGAAGGCAGCGAGATCGCGGTGGACGCGGTCCTGCCGCACCCCACCTCCGGGAACTACCTCGAGGGCAGCCAGAACTTCGCCTCCGACGTGACCGAGGCTTCGATCAAGGTCAACGCCAAGTGGGACAACGGCGCCACGCGGCAGCGGGCAGGGCAAGGTCTCCGCTCCCGAGGGCGGCTGCGCCGAGGAGCCCCCGGCCGAGCCGGAGCCCGAGTTCGACGTCGACGGCTGGACGCGACTGCTTCGGCATCTACGTCTGAGGCCGAGCAACTACAACGCTGAGGCCCTGGCCGAGTTCACCTTCGTCTCCAGCGACGGTGAAGAGGTCAGCGTACACCCCCGAGGTCGACGAGGGCTTCTGTACTACTTCCCGCTCGACGGACGCCGACGCCGGCCTGACGGTCGACGTGTTCGTCGACGGCGAACTGGTCGACACCTTCGAGCTGGGTACGACAACGAGCTGTGCTCCTACATCGCGGTCGAGTCCGACTGCGAGGGCCTGACCTTCACGCTGAGCGTCCCCGCCGACGGCGAAGCGACCCTCTTCCAGCTCTGGCCAGCCTCGCCGACGAGCCCTGTCCAGGCTCGCCCCCGGCGAGTCCGAGGTCGTCCCGTCCCGCCGCCGAAGGCAACGAGGAGTTCTGGGTCGAGTACTACATCGAGACGCCGAAGGACGCGGTCTACGGCGACGTCTCGTGGACCCCGTGCGACGAGGAGACCCCCTCGCCCAGCGAGACCCCGTCCGCTCAGCCGCAGCTGCCCACCACGGGTAGCTCGCTGACGATCATGATCGGCTCGGCCGCCGCGCTCATCGTGGCCGCCGCCGCCATCTTCCTGATCATGCGCCGCCGCCGCGCCGCGCAGGACTGGTAGCACCACCCGGGGCCTGAGGGACAGGCTCTGACAGGAGGGGGCCGCGCGAATGCGCGGCCCCGTTTCGTGTGCTCAGCGTGCGGGGATGACCTCGTCGGCGTCGGTTCCGGCCGTTCTGCGACAGCGAGTCCGCACCGCCACCGCCGACCACCGAGGGGGTTCGTGACGGCGAGCCGAGGATCCTTCCGCTGCACCATCCTCTTCGATCGCGGGGAATCGCCCCGGGTCCGATGCCGCCGAGCAGCGCAGTGGTCGCGGCGGCCGCGATGACGACGACGAGGATCGGGGCCCTGCGCCAGGCCAGGAGGCCGCCGACGAGGACTCCGGCGGGGAGGGCCCAGCCCGCGAAGCCGCCGTCGGCGAAGAGCGCGCCGGTGATCACGAGGGCGGCGAGCACCACGATGGCGCCGCGTTTCATCATCGTCTCGGCGCGCTCGGAGACGGTGATGCGGCTGCGCATCACGGGCCCGGCGAGGCGGACCAGGAAGACGCCGACGGCGAGGGCGAGTACCGCGGTCATGGTCATGCCGTGTCCTCCTTCGGTTTGCGGCGCGGCCAGGTCGCGAGGAGTCCGAGGATGGCGAGCAGGACCGGGACGCCGGTGGGCAGGAACGGTGCGGTCGCGGCGGCGATCGCGGCGCCGACCAGGGCGGCCAGCAGTGTGTCGCGGTCCTTCAGCGCGGGCATCACCAGTGCCAGGAGCAGTGCGGGGAACGCGGCGTCGAGGCCGAACACGTTCGGGTCGGGGATGAAGCCGCCCGCGAGGACGCCGATGACCGTGCCGATGTTCCAGGCGACGAACATGATGGTGGTGGTGATCCAGTACGCGGCCTTGGCGCGGCGCCGGTCGTCGCCGGCCGCGAGGGCGAACGCGGTCGACTGGTCGATGAGCATGAAGGTCCCCAGGAGGCGCGTCCACCACTTGTCCCAGTAGAGGTCGCCGACGGCCAGACCGTACGGGATGTGTCGCAAGTGGACTAGAATGCCGGCGGCGAGGCCGGCGAGGACGCCGCCTCCGGCGGTGACGACGGCGAGCATCGCGAACTGGGAGGTGCCCGCGTAGATCAGGAAGGACATGGCGACCGGGATCCACCACGGGAGGCCGGCCGAGGTGGCGAGGGCGCCGAAGGAGACGCCGACGATGCAGATGCCGACGGACATGGCCGTGGCATCACGGTAGACGTCCCGGTCGCGATCGGGGAGGAAGCGGGGAGGCACCGGGCGAGTATCTCTCGCGTCCCCTGGGGTGAACAAACGTTCAAGGGGCGCGACCAGTGCGTCACACCGGTCGCGCCCCTTGCGCGTGAACCCTAAGCGGGAGCGCTTAGACCTCGTAGTACAGGTCGAACTCGTGCGGGGTCGGGCGCAGACGGATCGGGTCGATCTCGTTCTCGCGCTTGTACTGGATCCACGTCTCGACGAGGTCGGGCGTGAACACGCCGCCCTCGGTGAGGAAGTCGTGGTCGGCCTCGAGGTGGTCCAGCACCTGGTCGAGCGAGCCGGGGACCTGCTCGATGTCGCCGTACTCGTCCGGGCCGAGCTCGTACAGGTCCTTGTCGACCGGCGCCGGCGGCTCGATCTTGTTCTTGACGCCGTCCAGGCCCGCCATGAGCATGGCCGAGAACGCCAGGTACGGGTTGCTCGACGGGTCCGGCACGCGGAACTCGACGCGCTTGGCCTTCGCGTTCGAACCGGTCACCGGGATGCGGGTGCACGCGGAGCGGTTGCGCTGCGAGTAGACCAGGTTGACCGGCGCCTCGAAGCCCGGCACCAGGCGGCGGTAGGAGTTCACCGACGGGTTGGTGAACGCCAGGAGGCTCGGGGCGTGCTTGAGCAGGCCGCCGATGTAGTGGCGGGCGGTGTCCGAGAGGCCGGCGTAACCGGTCTCGTCGTAGAACAGCGGCTCGCCGTTCGCCCACAGCGACTGGTGGGTGTGCATGCCGGAGCCGTTGTCGCCGAACAGCGGCTTGGGCATGAAGGTCACGGTCTTGCCGGCCTGGGTGGCGGTGTTCTTGATGATGTACTTGAACTTCTGGACGTCGTCGCCCGAGTGCAGCAGCGTCGAGAAGCGGTAGTTGATCTCCGACTGGCCCGCGGTGCCGACCTCGTGGTGGGCGCGCTCGATGGTGAGGCCGCCCTCGATCAGGTTGGTGACCATCCGGTCGCGCAGGTCCGCGAAGTGGTCGACGGGGCCGACCGGGAAGTACCCGCCCTTGTGGCGCGGCTTGTAGCCGAGGTTGCCGCCCGGCTCGTCGGCGCCGGTGTTCCAGGCGCCCTCGACCGAGTCGATCTCGTAGAACGCCTGGTTGGCGGTCTGGTCGAAGCGGATCGAGTCGAAGATGTAGAACTCGGCCTCGGCCCCGAAGTAGGCGGTGTCGGCGATGCCGGAACCGGCCAGGTACTGCTCGGCCTTCTTGGCGACGTTGCGGGGGTCGCGGCTGTAGGCCTCGCGGGTGAACGGGTCGTGGACGAAGAAGTTCAGGGCGAGCGTCTTCTGCTCGCGGAAGGGGTCGATGAACGCGGTCGCCACGTCGGGCAGCAGGAGCATGTCCGACTCGTGGATCTCTTGGAAGCCGCGGATCGAGGAGCCGTCGAAGGCGAGGCCCTCCTCGAGGAGGTCGTCGTCGAAGGACTCGGCCGGGATGTTGAAGTGCTGCATGACGCCGGGCAGGTCGCAGAAGCGGACGTCGATGAACTTCACGTCGTTGTCGCGGACGTAGCCGAGGAGCTCTTCAGGGCTGGAGAACACGAAGGTATTCCTCTCGGTAG
Source organism: uncultured Actinomycetota bacterium (assembly GCA_963740955.1). GTDB lineage: Bacteria > Actinomycetota > Actinomycetes > Mycobacteriales > Micromonosporaceae > Glycomyces. The sequence continues at coordinate 177,232 of CAVUGC010000014.1, read as the reverse complement.
GTGAGTGCCGGAGGGCCCGTCGTGCGACCCCCTGGTCAGCAGTGCTCATTGCCGGCTCGCAAGCTTCGCCGGACAGGCCGACCTCGCTGTCGACGCCTAAGCTTATTAGTCGAAACGCTAACCTCGGTCAATTGCCCCACCGTAAAACAAATGTTTCGAGCGTGTTACTTGCATTGTTCGAGTCTGTTCCACATTGACCGAAACCACAGCTCATGGCCGTGAACTCGGGTCGAATCGGGCCCACACGTAGACTCGCGCCATGACGAGCGATCGCGGTGCGAACACCCCCGAAACGACCGGCTCCGGCCAGGATCTGGCGACGCTGAGCTCGCGCTTCGTCGCGGTGCTCATCGACTGGATCGCCTGCCTCGTCTTCACCTACCTCACGGTCGGCCAGATCACGCCCGACCCGTTCGGCGTCAACATCGCCGTGTCGCTGGTGTTCCTCGTCTACTACACGCTCTGCATGACCTTCGGGCAGCGGAGCCTGGGGATGGTGGCCATGCGCATCACCTGCGTTTCGGCGAGCACCGGCGGCCGCCTCGGCCTGTGGCGCGCGCTCGTGCGGTCGCTGCTGCTCTCGCTGCTGCTGCCCGCCCTGACCGCGCTGGCGCACCCGTACCACCGGGGCCTGCACGATCTGGCCGCCGGATCGGTGATGTTGAAGGTCGGCCCGCCGCGCTAGCGTCGTGCGATCGGCCTCGACTCCGCTGCGACCACCGGCTCCGTGTCAGCTCCGCTGCAGCCATCTGACGAGGAGCGGCGAGGGCACCGGGTAGGCGCCTTCGCGCCGCACCCGCGTCCCCACCTCCTGGTCGGAGGACACCACGATGACGGGCCGGCCCTCGGGTTCGACGCGGGCGAGTTCGACCACCACGTCGTCGGCGATCTGGCCCTTGGCGCTGAACAGGACCCGCACGCCGCGGGCGTTCGGCTTGGCCCCGAAGATCGCGTCGGCCCCGTCGAAGACCACGGTGATCTCGGCGTTCGTCTGCGCCGCGACCGCGCCGAGGCCCTGCACGAGCCGGTTGCGCTGCTGCTCGAGGGTGAGCGTCTCGCCCCAGGCCGAGATCGTGACGTTGTAGCCGTCCACGATGAGGTGCGGGTTCGGCAGCGACAGGAGGTGGTCGAGGCGCTGCGGGTCGGTCTGCTCCAGGCCCCGCGAGCCCTCGGCGGTCCGCTCCTCGGGTTCGGCGCAGTACTCCTCGGCGATGTAGTCGGCGGGACGGTCGCCGATCGGTTCGAGCCCGAGCTCGCGGCGCAGGCCCGTGGCCGTGCCCGAGAGCGTCTCCATGAGCAGCCACAGCCGCGCGGACGCGAGCCGCTCGTGCTCCCGTTCGGCCTTGCGGTTCCGTTCGAGCTGCGCCCGCAGCGACTCGACTTCGGCTTCGAGGCGGCGGCGCTCGGAGCGCCGCTCGGTGTCGGCGTGCTTGAGCCGCCCGCGTTCGGCGGCGAGGTCCCCGGCGGCCTTCGCGGCCCGCTCCTCGGCCTCCTTGAGGTCGCGGCGGGCCCGCCGCAGATCCTCCTGGAGGACCGCGGCGGCCGAGCGCTGGTCGGCGAGGGCGCCTCGCAGTTTCCCGTTCTCCTTCTCCAACGCCGCCAACCGTTTCAGGTTCGCCGCGTCGGGGGCCTCCGGCGCCGGGGCCTCGGGCGCTTCGGGCACGGCCTGGACGGCGGTGGCGATGAGGTCGCGCCAGCCGTCGGGCCGCAGCAGGTACGCGAGGGCGGCCACTTCGGCCGGGTCGGCCATCGGCGAGACCTCCGCGCCGGTGGCGATGGCCTCGATGAGCGGCGAGTCGGTCGCGGTGAGCACTGCGGCGAGGCCCTCGCGGAACGCGGTGTCGGCAGCGAGGGCGAGGGCGAGCTCGGACTTCGCGAGCTTGGCGCGTTTGACCGGACTGAACTTGAGGAAGCGGCGGAGGCGGGCCGGGACCTTCCCCGGACCGAGCCCCGGCATGGCGACCGCGGCGATCTCCACGGCCCTGCGTCGCACCGGCTCGGAGAGGAACACGGCCGGACCCGCATCGGACGAGGCGTCGTCCGCGCCGCTGTCGGGGTCGGCCGTCCCCGGTTCGGCAGGGTCCTCTTCGGAGGCTCCCGACCCGGTCTCGCCGTCCCCGGAGACACCCGTCTCCGCCGGTCCGGCCCCGGTTTCAGAGCCTTCCTCGCCGCTTGCCTGGCCGCTCAACATAGGCACCAGTGTGCCACCGCCGTCACAGACTGGAACCGCCGACCGTAGGAGTCGTCACGGATCGGCGCGCACGCCTCGCGTTCGTGCAAGACTGGTCGGATCATGAAGGGGGTCATGATGAGCAGGACGCTGCTGGTGACGAACGACTTTCCGCCCCGCCGGGGCGGCATCCAGACCTTTGTGCACGGTATGGCTCTGCGGCTGCCCTCCGACGACCTCGTGGTCTACACCTCGACCTCGCCCGGCTGGGCCGAGTTCGACGCCGCCCAGCCGTTCACCGTGGTGCGCGACCGCGCCGCGATGCTCCTGCCCACCCCCCGGGTCGCCCGCGCCCTCACCGACCTCGCCCGCGAGCACCGCTGCGACCGCGTCTGGTTCGGCGCCGCCGCGCCCCTCGGCCTCCTCGCCGCGGGCCTGAAGCACGACACGGGGATCGAACGCGCCATCGCCCTCACCCACGGCCATGAGGTCGGCTGGGCGATGATGCCGGGCACCCGCGGCACCCTGCAGCGCATCGCCGGGTCCCTCGACGTCATGACCTACCTGGGGGACTACACGCTCCGGCGCATCGCGCCCGTCGCCGGGCACTTGACCCGGCTCGAGCAGTTGACGTTCGGGATCGACACCGAGACGTTCCATCCCGGCGTCGACGGCACCCCGGTGCGCGAACGCCACGGCCTTCACGGCCTTCCGGTGATCGTGTGCGTCTCGCGCCTGGTGCCCCGCAAAGGCCAGGACATGCTCATCGCGGCGCTCCCGCACGTGCGCGACCAGGTCGGCGCGGACGTGCGGCTCCTCATCGTCGGCCAAGGCCCCTACGAGGGGCGGCTGCGCGCCCTGGCCCGCATGCACGGCGTCGAACGCGAGGTCGTCTTCACCGGCGGCGTGCCCGAATCCGAGCTGGCCGCGCACTTCGCGGCCGGGGACGTCTTCGCGATGCCGTGCCGCACGCGGCGCCGGGGCCTCGACGTGGAAGGGCTCGGCGCCGTGTTCCTGGAAGCGGCCGCATGCGGGCTCCCGGTGATCGCCGGGGACTCCGGCGGCGCACCCGACACCGTGCTGCACGACCGGTCGGGCTGGGTGGTCGACGGCCGCGACATCGGCGAACTCACCTACCGGCTCACGCAGGTCCTCGCCGACCCTCTGCTGGCGCGGAGGTTCGGCGAGGCCAGTCGCGAATGGGCCCTGAGCGAATGGACGTGGGACCGCCAGGCCGAACGCCTCGAGGGCATGCTCTACGGCGAGACCGTCTGAGCGGCCGCGCCGCGGGCACGGCCGGTGTTCCCGTCCCCGCCCGCATCCGCCTCCGACCCACCGAAAAGGACCACCCTCTCACGACGGTCCGACATGCCGGTGTTCCCGCCGGTCAACGTCCTGTCCGGTGCGTCCGAGGAAGTCGGCTCGACGGGATGGACTCCAACTGCGTCAGGGGGCTCGCCCGGGCGAACTCCGGTGCGCCGGAAGGTGCGGCTCACCGGGGTACATCCCCGGAATCTCCGGGAGTGTCGACTCGCCCGAGCGTCACCCGTGCATCAGGGATCTCGCTCGGGCGCAGTGCATTCAGGGCCCGGAGCGTCGGGGGACTGCCCGCGGTTCGCCAGACCCGCAGGGGCGCTAGAACTTCGGCTGGTCGGGGGCTTCCAGGAGGCCGAGCTTCAAGGCCGTCATGAGCGCCTGGGCGCGGTTGCCGGCGCCGAGCTTCTCGTACAGCTTCGAGATGTGCGTCTTCGCCGTCGACTCCGACACGTACAGCTGCTTGGCGATCCCCGCCACCGACAGGCCGTCCGCCAAGAGCTTCAACACCTGCGACTCACGCGGCGACAGCTGCGGCCCGGTCGGCGTCAGGCGCCGCTGCATCGCCTCGGCCAGGTCCGCGGCGCTGAACGCCGTGGGGTTCGCCGCCGCGTGCCGCGCCGCCGAGACCACGTCGTTCGCCGGCGCCGACTTCGGCACGAACGCCGAAGCGCCCGCATCCAGGGCGCCGAACAGCTGGTCGTCGCCCGCGTACATCGTCAGCACCACGATCCCCATGTTCGGGTGGGCCTTGCGGAGCTTCCGCGTCGCGTCCAACCCCGACCCGTCGGGCAGGCGCAGGTCCATGATCACCACCGACGGCATGAGGGAAGCGGCGTGCCGCAGCGCGTCCGCGGCCGTGTCGGCCTCGCCGACCACCTCGAACTCGGGGTCGCGGTCGAAGGCATGCCGGAGACCCTTGCGGATCAGGTCGTGGTCGTCGACGATGAGCACGGTCGTCTGACCGGTCGTCTCCTGCGCCTCAGCGTTCATGTCGTCATCTCTCCTCATTGGCTGCCGCGGCCCCCGTGGTCGGGCCGTCGGGCCGGCTGTTCAGTTCTCGCTGCGCGGTCGGCGGCCGCCCAGGCCTCGGACCCGGGGCGGGGGGTCTCCGCCCGCGGGGAGGGCCTCGCTCCCGCGTTGAGCACCACCGCCACCGTCGTCCCGTGGGGCTGGTGCGGGCGGATCTCCAGCGAACCTCGGATCCGCTCGGCCCGCTCGCTCATGATCGCCAGCCCGTAGCGCCCCTCGGAGGCCTCGCCGGAGAGGCCCTGGCCGTCATCGGTCACCTCGATGCGCGTGTAAGGCGGGTCCACCTCGCACGTCACCCACAGATTCTCGGCCCGGGCGTGCTTCCTGGCATTCGTGATCGCCTCTTGCGCGATCCGCAGCAGCTCGGCCTCGGTACTGGCGGGCAGCCTCGCCCCGCCCTCGTCGAGCGACAAATGCACTCTGAGGCCGGCGGAAGCGCCCACAGTACGAGCATAGTCCGCAATCGCCGAGGCCAGGCCTCCCTGACGGTCGACGTTCGAACGCAGCTCGAACAGCGAGAACCGCAGCTCGGTCACGAGCCGCGTCACCTCCGAGCGCAGGTCCTCCAGTTCGCCCTTCGCCTCGCCGGCCTCGGGCGGCAGGATCGCCATGGCGTTGTCGATGCCGTAGCCGAGCATCGCCAGCTCCTGGGCGATGCCGTCGTGGATCTCGCGGGCGAGGCGCTGGCGTTCCTCTGTGGTCGCCATGGACCGCACGTCCTCGAACAGGAGCGCGGTCTCCAGGCGCAGGGCGGCGCCCTTGGTGCGGTCTTCGGCGGCGGTGATGGCCTCGGGTCCGAACGCGGCGGGGTCGTCGGACTCGATCGCGACGAGGCCGACGGTGCGGCCCTCGGCGACGAGCGGGATGACGAGGGAGGCCACGGGCCCTTGCGTGGAGCGCGAGAGCGGCACCTGCCCGGCCTGGGGTTTCTGTCCGGCCCAGGCGTCGGCCAGCAGCGAGTTGAGCTGGGGGGAGGTCTCCCAGTCGACGCGTTCGTCGGCATGCTGGGCGAGCACCACCAGGCGCCGCCCGGAGGCGGCGGAGAGCACGGCGGCGCGTTCGACGCCGGGGATGCGCGAGGCGGTGTCGACGATCTCGGTGGCGATCCCACCCGGGTCCAGTGTGGACCCCGGTAGTTGGCGGGCGACGACGCGCAACTGGGTGAGCAGGGCCGCGGCCTCGGCGTACGGCAGCTGCGTGTGGTGCAGGTCGGAGGAGCGGGAGCGGCGCAGCCACCAGGCGCCCACGGCCGAGGCGAGCCCGAAGGCGAGCGCGACGGCGACGGTGGTGACGTAGGTGCCGCGGTCGAACGCGGACACGCGCGGGGCCTGGGCCACGAGGCCGGCGGCGGCGAGCGCGACGAGGGCGGGCGGCCCCCAGGTGCGCAGCCGGGCGTGGCGGCCTTCGTCGGGCTCCGGGGCGGCGGCGTCGAACGCGGCGGTCGCGAAGGGCGCGATCAGGTACGGGAGCATCCACGCGGGGAGCCCGCCCGTGGCGAGGGTGCCGAGCACGACGACGGCGACCTCGGCGAGCCGGCCGGCGGGGGCCAGGAGCCGGTGCCGGGGGAGGACCACGCCGGGGAGCGCCGCGAGCGCGAGGATGCCGCACCAGGTCGCGGCGTCGGCGAGCCCTACCGAGGCCCAGCCGAAGACCGCGACCAGCGCGAACAGCACGCCCCGCAGCGCGACGGCGGGCAGTCGCCACTGGCGCTCGAGCACCGCCTCATCGCCCATGTGGGCACCTCGCTCATTCGTTTCGTCGCGCCTTGGCAGTTTCGTAGAGCGCGTTGATCTCGCTTGCGTATTTTTCCATGACGATGTGTCGTCTGACCTTGACTGAGGGAGTGATTTCTCCGGCGTCTTCGCTCAGCTCGACCGGAATGATCCGGAATTGCTTGATTTGTTCCGCGCGGGAGACCGTCTCGTTGGCCTCGTCGATCTTCTCTTGGAGGACGGCGAGGAGCTCGGGGTCCTCGGTGAGGTCGCTGATCGGGGTCTCGGGGTCCAAGCCGCGTCGCGAGAGCCAGTCGGGGAGCATGTCGCCGTCGACGGAGATGAGGCAGCCGATGTAGGGACGCGCCTCGCCGACGACCATGGCGTAGGCGATGAGCGGGTGGGAGTCGAGGATCTTCTCGAGCGGCCCGGGGGCGACGTTCTTGCCGCCCGCGGTGACGATGATGTCCTTCTTGCGGCCGGTGATGGTGACGTACCCGTCGTCGTCGATCTCGGCGATGTCGCCGGTCGAGAACCAGCCGTCGACGTCGAGGACTTCAGCGGTGGCGGCGTCGTTGTTCCAGTACCCGGGGAAGACCTGCGGGCCCTTGGCCTGGAGTTCGCCGTCCTCGGCGACGCGCAGCGCGGTGCCGGGGGTGGGGCGGCCGATCGAGCCGACCTTGATCGCGGTCTCGAGGTTGAGCGAGAGCACGGGGGAGGTCTCGGTGAGGCCGTAGCCCTCGTAGATGGTGATGCCCGCGCCGCGGAAGAAGTGGCCCAGTTCGGGGCCGAGCGCCGCGCCGCCGGAGACGGCGGAGGTGCACTTGCCGCCGATCGCGGACCGGATCTTGGAGTAGACGAGCACGTCCCACAGCTTGTGGCGGAGCTTCAGGCCCAGGCTGGGGCCGCCGGGCTTGTCGAGCGCGCGGCTGTACTCCTTGGCGCACGCCGTGGCCTTCTCGAACAGGTTGCCCTTGCCGCCGTCGACGGCCTTCTGGTAGGCGCCGGCGTAGACCTTCTCGAACACGCGCGGGATCGCCAGCAGGGTGGTCGGCTTGACCACGGGCATGACCGCGGTGAGCTTGGTTCGGTCGGCGTGCGCGATGGTCGTGCGCGACTCCATGCCGGCGAGCTGCAGGATGCGGGCGAGGACGTGCGCGAGCGACAGGAACAGGAGCATCCGGGCGCCGTCGTAGAGGACGCCCGGCACCTCGGGGATCACGTTGCGGATGTCGGCCAGGAGGTTGCGGTGCGTGAGCATGCAGCCCTTGGGGCGGCCGGTGGTGCCGGAGGTGTAGACGATCGTGGCGAGGTCGTCGGCCCTGCGGACGGTGCGGCGCTCCTCGATGTCGATGTCGGCGTCCGCACCGAGGGCCCCGAGGGCGTCGATGACGCCCTGCCCGGCCGGGTCGGCGTCGATGGTCCACACGTGCTTGACCTGGGCGCTCAAGCCCTCGATCATCGTGGCCATCTCGGGGTTCTCGGTGATCGCGGCCACCGCGCCGGAGTCTTCGAGGATCCACTTCGCCTGGTCGGCCGAGGACGTCTCGTAGATCGTCACGGTCACGGCGCCGGCGGCCCAGATCGCGTAGTCGAGGAGGGTCCACTCGTAGCGCGTGGCGGCCATCAGGGCGACCCGGTCACCGGGCTGCACGCCCGCGGCGGCCAGTCCCTTCGCGGCGGCGACGACCTGCTCGCGGAACGCCACGGACGTGACGTCCTTCCATGTGGCGCCGTCGTCGAACGAGCGCATGAAGAGGATCGAGGAGGGATGGTTCTCGGCCGCGTCCCACAGCGCGGTGAGGGTGTTGTCTTCGTCGGGCACAGTCACCACGGGGGGGACGGCGAACTCGCGCATCGATAGGGCTCCGTTCAAGACGCCATGTTCACGGCTTTGTAAAGTGGCTCACAATCATGTTACCGGTGGGTCAACTTCCGACGGAAGAGGGACTGTGAGGCAGACCATGATGCTAACGGCAGCTTAGCGGAGCAGGGGCAAGACTGGCGACCACCCGTTGCGCGCAGTCACACATCCGGGTCTTTCCGCATCCCCGCGGTGATACCTTCGCCGAGAGGGACGGAACGGCCGATTTCATCTCCAGGTCATCGCGCTGTAAAGTCCTCGGTGGCCCGCAGCGTCGCGTGGCATCCAACGCCTCAAACCGTGATCCGCCGGAGGATACTGCAGTGAGTCTGACCATCGGAGTCGACATCGGGGGCACCAAAGTCGGCGGCGGCGTCGTCGACGAGAGCGGCAACGTCCTCGCCACCACGCGACGCCCCACCCCCGCGGACGACACCCCCGGCGTCATCCAGGCCGTCAAGGAAGTCGTCGAAGAGCTGCGCGCCGGCCGCGAGATCGAGGCCGTCGGCATCGGCGCGGCCGGGTGGATCTCCTCCGACCGCTCCACGGTCATGCTGGCCCCCAACCTCTCCTGGAAGGACGAGCCGCTGCGCGACAAGGTCGCCGCCGCGATCGACCTCCCCGTCGTCGTCGAGAACGACGCCAACGTCGCCATCTGGGGCGAGCACCGCTTCGGCGCCGCCAAGAACCACCGCTCCTCCGTGCTCTACACGATCGGCACCGGCGTCGGCGGCGGCATCGTCGTCAAGGACAACCTCCTGCGCGGCACCCACGGCGTCGCCGCCGAGATCGGCCACACCCGCTCGGTGATGCCCGACGGCCGCAAGTGCGGCTGCGGCCGCACCGGCTGCCTCGAGCAGTACGCCTCCGGCCGCGCCCTCACCTCGGCCGCCCGCGACGGCGCCAAGGCGCACCCCGAGAACGCCGCGATCCTCCTCAAGCTCGCCGGCGGCGACCCCGACGCCATCACCGGCCGCCAGACCACCGACGCCGCCCGCCAAGGCGACGAGGTCGCCCTGGCCGCCTTCGACTTCATCGGCTTCTACCTCGGCAACTCCGCCGCGGACCTGGTCAACCTCATCGACCCCGGCGTCATCCTCTTCGCCGGCGGCGTCGTGGACGCGGGCGACCTGCTCCTCGACCCGATCCGCAAGCACTACAAGCAGGCGCTGGCCGACCGGGCCCAGGTGCCCGTCGCCGAGGTGCGCGCCGCCGAACTCGGCTCCAGGGCCGGCGTCATCGGCGCGGCCGACCTCGCCCGCCACCGCGAGATCGTCCCCTAGCGACACCGAACGCGCGAAGGGCCGGAGCAGCAGCTCCGGCCCTTCCTGCTTGTTATCGAAGTGTCGTCAGCACACGTTCACGGACGCGTTGCCCGAGATCGTCCAGTTGGTGTTCTCGCCGCAGGGCGACTCCCGCACCGACGTGTTGTTGACGGTCATCGTGATCCAGATGTCCTTGTTGTTGGCGAACTCCGTGCGGGCCGCGAGGCGCACCTCGCCGCCGCCGTTCACGGTGCCGCCCCGGATCGACACGTTGTAGCAGTTCTCGATCAGGACCGAGTTGTTCCCGTTGCTCGCCAGGTCCACGTTCTTGATGACCACCCCGCCGGACTGCGAGACGCAGAAGATGCCGCGCCCGCCGCCGCGGGAGATCACGTTGTCGACCCAGATGTTGGTGGCGTAGCCGCCGCTCGCGGTCTTGCCGTTGGTGTTCGCCATCCGGAAGGTCGCGTAACCGGTGCCGGCGCCCACGTTGTTCCCGTCGACCGTGCCGACCCAGCCGTTGCGCGAGTTCTGGATCAGCAGGCCCGACTCGCCGACGTTCCGCGCGGTCACCTTGGTGATGTTGAACCCGTCGATGTTCCAGGTCTCGACGGCGTGACTGCCGGCGCCCGACACGTAGATGTCGTTCATGGTCACGTTGTAGTTCCAGGCGGCGTCGCGGTCGAAGCGGATGCCCAGACCGCCGCTCAGATTCAGGTCGACGTCGCCGAGCTTGAGACCGTTGGTGCCGGAGAACCGAAGCCCGAAGTACGGGTTGCCGCGTCATCTTCAGGAAGGCGATGTTGACATCGGTGGTGTTGATCGCCTCGATGGCGCCGCGGCCGGAGCGGTTGCCCACGTCGATGGTGCCGCAGCCTTCGAAGGTCTTGCCGCTCTGGATGGTGATGGTGTTGGCGCCGATGGAGCCCGAGGCCATGACGGCGACGCGCTGGCCGCTGGAGATGGTGTCGACGCCGGCCTGGACCGCGGCGCGGTAGTCGGAGCCGGAGTAGACGGTGGTCGAACCTTCCCTGGTGACGTAGGCGCCGCTGGATCCGGTGACCGTGGCGTGCGGCGAGTTGGCGCCGCAGGCGGCCTGGGCGACGGCGGCGCCGTCGGCCATGGGGAGGGCGACGGCGCTGACGGCTCCGGCGACGAAGGCGGCGGCGGTCGCGACCAGGACGCGAAGTCTTCGCTTGGGGGTGAGAGACATTGCTGTGCTCCTAAAGGGAGTGCCGGTGAAACGATTCAATTAAGACATCGACATGAATCGATTTAATGGGATCGTAGCGGACGCACGGCGATTTGGAAAGCGCTACCCCCGGACAAAGCACTTTTTTCAAGCGGGCCTGCTCCCGGCCCGGCTCCACAAGCGGCCCGCGCCACCAGTTGCCCGGCTCCGCCAGCGGTCCGGTGCTGCAGGCGGCCGGCTCCACGAACGGGTGACACGACGGCCGTGTGCCCGCGGAATTGTCGTACCCCCGCGGGAGGATCGCCGCTACGGTCCCCTCGGGTGGGTGGGGGCTGTGGACGGTTGTCGCCGAAAGCGGGGCCGCAGGTCGAAACCCCGGCCCCGCCGTCGACTACTCGCGCTTGTACCCGACGACGAGCTCGCCGGCCAGCTGCTCGCAGAACAGGCCGATGTCGGTGATCACGCCGATGGCCTGCGCCGAACCCCGGTCGGCCAGCTTCGTGACCGTCGCCGGGTTGATGTCCACCGACACGAGCGGGACCGTCGCGGGCAGGATGTTGCCGGTGGCGATCGAGTGCAGCATGGTCGCGACCATGATCGCGAAGCCCACGCCCGGGAGCGCGGCGCGCATGGCGCGCTGGCCCTCGATCACGTCGGTGTACACGTCGGGGAGCGGGCCGTCGTCGCGCACGGACCCGACGAGCACGAAGTCCTTCTTGTTCTTGACCATCGCGTGCATGATGCCGCCCTTGAGGACGCCCTGGTCGACGGCCTCGGCGATGGATCCGCAGGTGCGGATCTTGTTGATGGCCCGGATGTGGTGCTCGTGGCCGTGGGGCACGCCGTGGCCCTTGTCGAGGTCCACGCCGAGGGAGGTGCCGAACAGGTTCGACTCGATGTCGTGGGCGGCGAGGGCGTTCCCGGCGAAGATGACGTCCGCGTAGCCCTCGTTGATGAGCGCTTCGAGGGCCTTCCCGGCTCCGGTGTGGACGATGGCGGGGCCGCCGACCCACAGGATCTTCTCCCCGCGGGCCTTGACCTCGCGCATGCGCTCGGCGATGAGGCGCACCTGGAGGGCCTGGGGCCGTTCGGAGGAGACGCCGCCGCTCATGAACTCGAAGTTCGAGGACTCGGGGCTTTTGCGCGCGGGCTCGGGCAGCGGGAGGACCTTGACGCCCTCGCCGCCGCAGACGACCAGTTCGCCCTCCTTGACGTCGGAGACCGGGAGGGTCCGGGCGGAGGCGCGGTCCTCGGCGACGATGATGCCGCAGTCCATCTCGGAGTTCGCCACGTCCATCCAGCCGCCGTTGAGGCGGATCCTGGTGTCGAAGTTCGTGGTGGAGTAGAAGTCCTCGGGGAAGACGCCGTCGCGCGGGGCCGGTTTGAGGGTCGCGACGCCGGGATCGAGCGGGTTCGCCCCGTGCGTCTGGAGCCGCATGACGATGCGTTCGAGCAGCTCGTTGCGTCTCGGCGGAGATCGTGAGCTGGACGTAGGACTCGTCGGTGTGGTGGCGTCCCACGTCGAAGCGGTCGATCGTGTAGGCCCCCGAGTATTCGAGGACGTCGTCCATGACGCGGGCGAAGACGCCCTGGTCGATGAGGTGTCCGCGCAGCTCGACGGTCTTTGCGTGTTCCACGTTGGTGCTCCTGTTGCTTCCCGGCCTCGGCGGCACCGGTCGGCCCGCGGCGCGGTCCGGCGATGCGAGACGAGCCTAGCTCTCGGGGCCGCGGCGCAGCGGAGGACTCCGCCGTGCGGCAGAGAGGGGTCAGGCGGCGCGCGAAGGCGCGGCGGCGGCCTTCGCGGCCTCGATCTCCTCGGTGGTCGGCCAGTTGCGGGTCACCAGGAACTGGATGGCGAAACCGATGACGCCCCAGGCGCCCACCACATACGGCACCGGCACCCCGAACTCGACGACGAGGCCGACGCCGGCGATGGCCGCGCCCTGGCACAGCTGCAGGCCCGAGTTGGCGGCCGCGACGACGCGGCCCCGCCAGCCGTCGGGGATGCAGTGCGCGAGGGTGGCGTTCATGGGGGCCATGATCATGTTCGCGACGCCCGCGCCGATCGCGATGAGCAGGACCCCGGCCAGCGGCGGGTCGAGCAGGGCGGTCGTCAGGACCGCGGGGGCGAGGAACGCGAGCGGCCGGATGAGCCTGTCGCGCACCGAAGGTCGCACGAACCGAGTGAACAGGAGGGTCGCCACGACCACGGCGGCGGCGTCCACGGCCATGATCATGCCCTGCGTCTTGGAGTCCCCGCCGAGGTGCACCGCCCACAGGATCGCGACGCCCTCGGGGACGGCGGTGAGCGCGAACAGGCCCCAGATGCCGAAGGACACCGTCCGCAGGACCTTGTTGTCGCGCAGCATCCGCATGCCGTCGGCGGTCTCGGCGAGCACGTGACGGCGGTCCTCGCGCTTGTTCACCGTGGGCCGGTACTTCACCAGGATGCTGATCGTGATCGCGCTGACCACGAAGAGTCCCGCGTTGACGGCCAGCGCGGTGTGCGGGTCGATGGCCGAGAGCAGGCCCCCGGCGAGGTAGCCGATGATCTGGGCGGTCGCGGCGGCGCTGAAGGAGAGCGCGATCGCGACCGACAGTGCGTCGCCGGTGAGGATCTGCGCGAGCGTGGCGGTGCGGGCCGCGTTGTAGGCGGGTTGGACGGCGGCGACGGCGAACACGATCGCGATCATCGCCGGAATCGGCAGGCCGGGGATGAGCAGGAGTGCGACGAGGCCGGCGCGCAGCACGTCGCAGACGATCATGACGTTGCGGTAGGCGTAGCGGTCCACGATGGCGCCGAGGACTTGGGCGAGGCCCAGGTAGGGCGCGAAGCTGATGGCGAAGGAGGCCGCGGCGAGGGCGGAGGAGCCCGTGCGGTCCCAGACGAGGAAGGTGACCGCGACCCGGTTGAGCATCGCGCCGGCGTTCGAGAGGCAGAAGGCGAGGAGGAACGAAGCGGCTTCCCGATCGCCGAAGACGTCCGAGAAAGTCGGCTTGCGGTCGGCTTTCGACGCGTCGTCGGCGGGACCGGCCGGAGCCGGCTGGGGGTTCTGGTTCGACACAGGGCCTTCCTTGGTCTCGGCTCCGCAAGCGTCCGCCTTGCGTGCCGGCCTGCGCCGTTGCAGGCGTCCGCGCGGGGTCGGGTACGGCGCCGCCGACGCCGGACACGGGCGGACCGCAGGTGCGCAGGCATCGCCGAGGGGGTGATACCTGAAGGGGCGGTAAGTGACAATCCTCCGCGATTGCCGCAAGTGTCACCAGTCTGCCCGTGGCGTATGTGGTTGTCAAGCGTCGCAGTGTGTTCAAAGTGTAAAAACCCGGACGGAGCCGGTGGGTCCGTTATGACCGCACAAAACTACGCCTGCGGTATCAGGAACACGGCGGCGGCCTCGGTCGGATAACGGTGAAGTCAAGCGACACGCCGCATCGCGCGCCCCTTTACTCCCATCACGACTGCCGGTATCCTCCAATGAGTTTTGTAGGAACCATCTAAGGAGCCGAGCGATGACCGCCACCCCCGAACGGATCACCCGCGACGGCTCCGACCGCGGCAGGCGCCGCCCACGACAGCGCCGCCCACGACAGTGCCTCCTGGATCGCACGGGACGCAGCCGTCGTCTGGCACCCGTTCACCCAGCACGCCAACTGGACCGACGACCGGCCCGTCGTCGTCGAACGGGCCGAAGGCCCCTGGCTCATCGACGTCGACGGCCGCCGCCACCTCGACGGCGTCTCCTCCCTCTGGGCGACCACCCTCGGCCACGGCCACCCCGACATCAACGCCGCCATCACCGCGCAACTCGCCAAACTCGACCACTCGACGTTCCTCGGCACCACCCACACCCCCGGCATCGAACTCTCCGAAGCCCTCATCGCCTTGGCCCCCAAGGGCGACGGACCCGAACTCACGAAGGTCTTCTACGCCGGAGACGGCTCCTCCGCCGTCGAGGCCGCCCTCAAGATCGCCTACCAGTACTCGACCCAGACCGGCCACCCCCGGCCCAAGATCGTCCGCCTCGACCACGCCTACCACGGCGACACCCTCGGCGCCGTCTCCGTCGGCGGCCACACCCTCTTCCACGACGCCTACAAACCACTCCTGCTCGACACCATCGGCGTCAGCTCACCCGGCGACCGGGCCCTCGGCGACGACCGCAACGCCATCGCCATCACCGAACTCCAATCGGTCATGCGCCGCACCGGCGACCAGGTCTGCGCGATCATCGTCGAACCGATGATCCAAGGCGCCGCAGGCATGCTCGACTACCAGGCCTCATTCCTGCGCGCCGCCCGCGAACTCGCCGACGCCTACGGCGCGCTCCTCATCTTCGACGAGGTCGCGACCGGCTTCGGCCGCACCGGGAAGATGTGGGCCGCCGACCATGCCGGCATCGTCCCCGACCTCCTCACCTGCGGCAAAGGCATCACCGGCGGCTACCTGCCGCTCTCCGCGGTCCTCGCCGCCGAACACGTCTACGAGGCCTTCCTGACCCGCCCCGGCGACCCGAAACCCCGCACGTTCTTCCACGGCCACACCTACACCGCGAACCCCCTGTGCTGCGCCGCCGCGCTCGCCAACCTGCGCGTCATGGGGGAGCAGGACGTGATCGGCCAGGCCGCCCGGCTCGGCGAACGGCTCACGAAACTCCTCGAACCCGTGGGCGCCAAAGAGAACGTGGTCGAGATCCGCCAGCTCGGCACCATGGTCGGCGTCGAAATCGCGCCCGTGCGCGAACGCACCGGCTTCGCCGTCTGCCAAGCCGCACGCGAACGGGGCGTATGGCTGCGCCCCCTCGGCGACACCGTCGTCCTGATGCCGCCGCTCACCCTCGGCGACGACGAGACCGACCTGCTCATCGGCGCCCTCACCGAAGCGATCGACGAGGTCGCCGCATGACCCGAGCGCCACGCCCGCAACCGACCCGGGCGCCCGGCCGAGCGACCACCGAACCGGCGAGCACTCCCGGCGCCTCGGACCCGTCCGCCCTGCCCCGCACCGCAACTGCGGCCGTATGGCACCGCCTGGCCCGCAAAGCCGACCTCCGCGCCAAGGCCGGACTCACCCGCACCCCGCAGCCCCGCACGACCGCGACCGACCTGGCCGGGAACGACTACCTCGGCCTCTCCCGGCACCCCGCCGTCCTCACCGCGGCCGCCGCCGCCCTCGCCGAACACGGACTCGGCGCAGGCGGCTCCCGCCTCGTACGCGGCACCACCGGCCTCCACGAAACCTTCGAAGCCGATTTCGCCCGCCACACCGGCGCCGACACCGCGATCCTCTACTCCTCGGGGTACCTCGCCAACCTCGGCGCGGTCGCCGCGCTGGCGGGACCGGTCCTGCTCGACGCGCACGCGCACGCGTCCCTCCATGACGCCGCCCGCCTCGCAGGAGGCCGGTCGGCGATGTTCGCGCACAACGACCTCGACGACCTCGAACGCCAACTGCGGGCCCTGCGCCCCACCCTCGTCGCCGTCGAATCCGTCTACTCCGTGCTCGGCGACGCGGCCCCGCTGCGTGAACTCCACGCCCTCACGAGCGCCCACGGCGCGCTGCTCCTCGTCGACGAAGCCCACGCGATCGGCACGATCGGCGCGCACGGCTCCGGCGGCGTCGCCGCGGCCGGACTCGCCGGCGACCCCGGCATCGTCATCACCGCCACGCTCTCCAAAGCCCTCGGCGCCGCGGGCGGCGTGATCGCCGGGCCCGCCGCCCTGCGCCGCCACCTGCACGACACCGGCCGCACCTTCATCTACGACACCGCGCCGCCGCCCGCGGTCGTCGCCGGCGCCGGCGCCGCACTCGCCATCGCCCGCGCATCCGACAGCGCCCGAACCGAACTCGCCCGACGCGCGGCCCGCGCCGCGACCGCACTCGACGCCCCGACCCCAGCGGCCGGCGTCCTCTCCCCGGCCGCAGGCGACGCCCAGGCCGCCACCGGATGGGCCGAACGCTGCGCCGCGCAAGGCGTCGCCGTCGGCTGCTTCAGGCCACCGTCCACCCCCGACCACCGCTCCCGCCTGCGGATCACCATCAACACCGCCGTCGCAGCAGACGACTTCGAGCAGGCCCTCGCCGTCATCGAGGCGACCCGACCAGCATGAGGATGCCGTGGCACCGCACAAGTCGCACGGCACCCTCCGACCCCGCACCGGCGGCCCGCGTGGGCCGCCGCCCGACGACGCCGCCACCGCGGCAGTGAGGTTGCACCCGTGATCGCCTTCGAAGGACCGGTCCTGGTGACCGGCACCGACACCGGAGTCGGCAAGACCATCGCCACCGCCGCGCTCGCGGCCCACCTGCAGCGGCAGGGCCGCAGCGTCGAGGTCATCAAGATCGCCCAGTCCGGCGACGATGACGACGCCGCAGAGGTCACCCGCCTCTCCGGAGCACCGGCCCGCGCCCTCGCCGCCTACCCCGATCCTTTGGCGCCCTTCGCCGCCGCGCGCCGCAGCGGACTGCCGCTGCTCAAACTCCACGAAGTCGCCGAGACGGTCTTCGAAGCCGAATCCGAGGTGGTCCTGCTCGAAGGCGCCGGCGGCCTGCTCGTCCAACTCGGCGAAGGCGGCTGGACCGCCCGCGACCTCGCGGTGGAGCTCGGCTGCCCGGCCGTCGTGGTCGCCCGCGCCGGACTCGGAACCCTCAACCACACCGCGCTGACCCTCGAAGCCCTGGCCAAGCGCGGCATCGACGCCGCCGTCCTCATCGGCGCCTGGCCGGCCGACCCGGGCCTCGCCGAATACGAGAACCTCAAAGACCTTCCGGGCCGGCGCCTCGGCTGGATCCCCGACGGCGCGGCCGCCCTCGAACCCGAAGTGTTCCGCCTCAGCGCATCCGAATGGTTCGACCTGGGCGACGACCCGACCGGCCGGACGCGGGAATGAGCGCCTGAACGCTCAGGGCTGTGACCGGTCCGTCACCCGATGAACCGGGCCCCGGACCGGTGTGGCGGGTCTCGGCTACATTGGACTCGATTCGGTCCAATAGGTGCCAAATCGCAGCGATGCGGGCGCCCCTTCCCCCGGCGCCAAAATCGCCGAACCCACCACTGAGGTGGATTCGGCGATACTCGACCTCATGGACCCCTCGGCTCCCGCGACCATCCGCATTCGCTTCAACCTCTGGTACACGGGCACGCTCAGCGGCGGCCTCGGCATCGGCCTCATGGCGGACGTCTTCGCGACCCTCGAATCGGGAGCGGCGCTCGAATGGTTCGACCTGCTCCGCATCGCCGCCTGGCTCCTGGGCATCGCACTCCCCGCCACCGGCGCCATCAACTACATGCGCGTCTCCACCGACGCGGTCGTCCACTTCCGCGACTGGGTCGGTCGCCGGGTCACCGTCCCGCTGCGACCGGGAGACCAGCTCGTCGTCACCGACGAAGACGCGTCCATCTGGCGACTCGAAGGTCATTACGAGCAGCTCGACGTGCAACCCCATTGGGCGGGGCGACGCGAGTGGAACCGCTTGCGGGCGTGGGCGGCCCAGCATTGGACCCAACCCGTCGACCCGCGGCTCCGCGTGCCCGACCCCCGGTGAGGAACCGCGATCAGCCGACCGGGACCTCGTGGGCGGCGGCGAAACGGGCGGCCGCCATCGGCAGGAAGCGGTCCATGTCGAAGTCGATGCCCGCCGCCGCGACCGGACGGAACTCGCAGCGCATGCGCAGGCCGTGGTCCTCATCGGCGCTGACCACCGTGTGGTCCCACGAGTCCCTGGCGTCGTCGGTGCGCAGCCAGCCGTAGGTCGTCACCTGGTGGCCGTGCTCGTACTCGGGGCCGCGCATGAGCTTGTTGCCCAACGCCTCCCCGAACACCGGCGCCTCCACGCCGGTCTCCTCGCGCGCCTCGCGCACCGCCGCCTCACCGATCGTCTCGTCGCGCCAGCGCCCCGCCACCGGGCACCTGCACGCCCGCTTCGGGACTGTCGCGGTGCAGGATCACCAGCACCTCGATCTCGGACCGGCCGGGAAGGCGCCGCAGCACATAGGCGGCGGCACGTTGGCGGAAGTTCAGGAATTCGCGCATCCCGGCAGCTTCGCACCCAAGGCACCAGGGCGACAACGCCTTTTGCCTCAGCGGTAGCGCACCACGAGCGGGGACGGCATCCTGAAGGAGAGGTTGTCCTCGCTGAGCGGCGCCGCCACGACCTCGCAGCGGGGGAGCAGCGGAGCCAACTCCGCGACCACCACTTCAGCCTCGAGCCGGGAGAGCTGACTGCCCAGGCAGCGGTGCGCCCCCGCCCCGAACGCCAAGTGCCGGCGAGAACCCCGCTGACCGGGGATCATCGCCGCCGGGCATTCGGCCACACCCTCGTCCATTCCCGCGGCCGCCAGCCACACCAGGATCGACTCGCCCTCCCGGATCGCCACACCACCGAGCTCGGTGTCGCGCAGCGCCACCCGCCGCCACGACGTGATCGGCGGCAGCAGCCGCAACCCCTCCTCCACCACCGCGGCCGGCGCCGCCGCGAGCAGGCCCGGCTCCTCGACCAACCGGTGCAGCAGCAGCGTCAAGAACTGCGACGTCGTCTCCTGGCCCGCCACCAGCAGGAAGAACAGCGCCGCCGTCGCCGCGTCCTCGCCGTACGTCTCCCGCAGTTCGCTTGTCGCCCCAGTGGATTCGGCCGCCCAGCCGCGCAGCAGCGCATGGAACGGCCCCACCACCTCGGCCAACTCGCGCTGGCGGTCGGGTTGAGGATGCCCCCAGAACAGCTCGAGCGCCGCCCGGCTGAACCGCTTGACCTCCGCCGCCGCCTCCACCTCCAGGCCGAGGAGACGCGCCAACGCGGCCAGCGGGATCTCCGAGGAGACCGCGGCGTCCACGTCCACCGTCTCGCCCGCCCGCAGACGCCAGGCGACCCCGGCCGCGGCGCGGCGCGCGAGGCCGTGGAGCCAGGGGCGCAGGGCCTCCACGTTCGCGGGCGCGAAGACCTCGCCGAAACTCGCGCGGATCCACTCGTGCGACGCGGTGTCGTTGTTGGCCAGAGTCGCGGGCAGCCGGAACCGGTGCCGTGCCAGTTCGCGCAGCGACGCCGCCGGGATCGGGGTGATCGCGTCGAGCGCGTTGGCCGCCGAGAACTGCTCCCGGTCGGCCAGCACCTGCCTGGCGAGGCGGTGCGAGGCCACCACCACCTGCCCGTCGCGGCGGAATACCGAGGCAGCGGGTCGGGGATGTTTCCACAGCTCGAAGAGCACGCGCGCAGCCTACCTCCCCCGAAAGTACGAGTCCCGTTCACGGTAATCTGCTCTCAGTCTTTCGGCGCCCCGCGCCGCGCCTCGCCCCCAGCGGGCGCCGCGGAGTCGCCGTCCGGCACCCGAATGCATGCCCATCGAAGGAGACCGTCCCTTGCAGGAGTACTCCTCCCAGGCCGCCTACGACCGCGGCGAGGCCGTCTGCGTGATCGGCGCCGGGGCTTCCGGCCTCATCGCGGTCAAGAACCTCCGCGAGAACGGCTTCGAAGTGGACTGCTATGAGCGGGACACCGTTCTCGGCGGCCTGTGGAACCCCCAGAACCAGCACAGCCCCCTCAACCCCAACACCCACCTGGTCACCTCCCGGTCCCAGACCGAGATCCCCGACTTCCCGATGCCCGACGACTGGCCCGACTACCCGTCCGCGGCGCAGATGCTCGACTACCTGACGGGCTACGCGAAGCATTTCGGGCTGTCCGAGCACATCTGGTACGGCTCCGAGATCTCCCACATCGAACCGGTCGAGGGCTCCCGCTTCGAGGTCGTCGTCAAGCCCGCCGCCGGGAACGCCGCCCGTCGCCTGCGCTACGGCGCGGTCATCATCGCGACCGGCCACCACTGGGCCCCCAACCTGCCCGACTATCCCGGTCAGGACCAGTTCCGCGGCACCGTCCTCCACTCCTCGCAGCTCAAGGACGCCTCGCGCCTGCGCGGCAAGCACGTGCTCGTCATCGGCGGCGGCAACTCGGGTGTGGACATCGCCTGCGAGGCCGCCGTGAACGCCGCCAGCTGCGTCCACTCGGTGCGCCGCGGCTCCTGGCACCTGCCGAAATACCTCGGCGGCGAGCCCGCCGACTTCGCGCTCGCCCGTATCGGGTCGCGACCGAAGTTCTTGCGCCGCTTCCTGTCCGACCGGCTTCTCAAGGGCCCGCGCCGGCTCGCCGCGCGCATGGGCATCGAGGCGCCCGGCGACGGCCCCGGCGGCGCGGAGCCCGTCCGCAACGGCCGCTACCTCGAGCACGTCGGCGACGGCTCGATCCAGCGCCGTGGTGAGATCGCCCGCTTCGACGGCTACGACATCGCCTTCGCGGACGGCAGCGAGATCCGCCCCGACCTCGTCGTCCTCGCCACCGGCTACCGCCCCAAGATCACCTGTGCCCCGCCCGGGCTGCTCGGTGTCGACGGCGACTCGGGGCACCCGAAGCTGTTGGCCCGCATGTTCTCTCCGCGCCTGGAGACCCTCGCCGTCGCCGGTCTCGTCGAACCCGGCGTCGGCGTCCTGCCCATCGTGCACTGGCAGACCCACGCGATCGCCCACTGGCTGCACGTGCGCAAGGGCGACCCCGAACGCGCCGCGAACTTCCGCCGCCAGGTCGTCTCGGAGTCCGCCCAGTACGCGGTCGAGCCGAGCGGAACCTCCCCGCGCCACCAGCTCGCCGTGGACGCTGAGGAGTACCTGGCCAGCCTGGGCCGCATCATCGACACCCTCGAACAGGAGCCCGCCAAATGAGCCTCACCGCCTGGGTCCGGCGCGCCCGCACCACCGAGCCGGCCCCGGTCCGGCGCGAGATCGCCGTCTTCGAGCCCGCCGACCTCTTCGACATCGAGATCAAGGACGACCCCGAGGCCAACCCGGTGCTCTGCTGCACCGGCGACCCGGCGGGCGCCGCCGCTTTCAACGCCCTGTGGCTCAAGCGGATCGCCACCTCCGGCCGGTACGCGGCGGCCGTGAGCGTCCGCGGACAAGGGTCCACCCCGGCCGCCGACGGCGGCGCCGACGCCCGTGCCCACGACGTGGTGCAGGCGGCCGTCACCGTCCCCCGCCAGTCGGTCCTCATCGGACACCGCGAGGGCGCGGCCTGGGCGGCGCTGGCCTCCGGCCGGTACCCGGCCGCCGGGCTGGTGCTCGTGTCGCCGCAGCGGTTCCCGAAGCAGCCGCCGAAGCCGGTCGGCGCCCCGCCGGTCCTGCTGGTGGTGAGCGAATCCGAGGCGCAGTCCAAAGAGGTCCAGGCGGTCACCGAGGTCTACGGGATCGCGCCGCTCACGTTCGCGGGCAGCCCCGACGAGGTGTTCAAGGGCAGGGCCGCCGAAGGCCTCCTCGACGCGATCCTGTCCTGGCTCGACGGCAAGAAGTGACCGATCGGGGCGCACGCCGAAAGCAGCGCTCGGTCCTGGGATTGGGCCCCCGGTTTTCCACGGTAGCGGGGCGAACCTGAAGCCAAGCTGAAGCGCAGCCCGGTCAGGCGCACGCCGAAAGCACGGCTGCGGCAGAGGGAAGGCCCCCGGTTTCGAGGCTAAGTCGGAGAACCTGAAGCGGTCCTGAAGCCGCAGCGGGCCAGGCGTGCCGGTCGCGGCAGATTCACCCGTTCGAGTCAGACCGCCTGGGCCAGACCATCTGGGTCAGACCGCCGTGGTTTAGACCACGGCACCGTCGTCGGTGTCGTCCGGTTCCCTGTCCGGGCGCAGGCGGCTGATGAGCAGCCACACGCCGACCAGGAACCCCACGAACCCGACCAGCCGGCCCGGGCTCGTCCCCAGCGGGGCGATACCCGGGTTCACCAGCAGCGCGAGCCCGGCGATGATGAGCAGCACGCCGCAGACCGCAGGCAGGCTCGGCCACGGCACCGGCGGCGGTTCGGGCGGCTCGTAGTCGTCCTCGTCGTCATCGGGCAGCTCCGCGTCCCACAACTCCAGCAGCGTCGGCTCCTCATCAGAGGTCGACGACAAAGCCGGAGGCGTCACCGGCGCCGTCTCCACCGTGGGCTCATCCGCGTCGAGCCCCTTCCCCAGGCCGGACTCGGTGTCGTCCAGACCCTTGATGAGCTCGTTGAACCGCCGGTCCACGTCCTCGGGCAGCAGCTCACCGCCGCCGCCCTGCCCGTTTCCCTGCTCGCTGCTGTCAGGCTCGCCGTTGCTCTCCTGCTCGCCGCTGCGCTCAGTCATGGACACCTCGGGTCTTCGCAACCTGCCGGTTCATGAACTCGACGCTCCCGGAGAAGATCGTCTCCGCGTCGTAGTCGAGCGTCGCCACATGGAAGCTGCGTTGCAGGATCGTCGACTCGACGTCCTTGGACCGCACTCCCGCCCGGATGATCGCACTGTTGCGCGGACTCACCACGTGGTCCTCCGCGCTCGTGAAGATCCGCAGCGGCACCGTGACCCGCGCCAGCTCCGGCCGCGTCACCTTCCACAGCCGCCGCAGCGACGCATACGCCGCCACCGGCGTCCGCGACGTCGTCTTCTCGCGCACATCCGGCTTGTTCAGGTCCGAGCCGATCGCCGACACGCTCGGCATCACATACCGCAGCGCCGGCGCCAGGAACCCGTGCGGCTTGTCGTCGAAGATCGCCGGATTCACCAGCACCAGACCCGCCAGGTCTCCGCCGCGCTGCTCGGCCAGCCGCAACGACAGCGACCCGCCCATCGACAGCCCACCGGCGAACACCGGCCGTCCCAGCAGCAGCGCCGCGTCCAAAGCCGCCTCGAGCCGCCCGTACCACTGCTGCCACGTGGCCTTCGCCAGCACCTGCCACGTCTCGCCGTGGCCCGGCAGCAGCGGCGCGACGACGTTGAAGCCCGCATTCCGCAGGTACTCGCCCCACGGCCGCATGCTCGCCGGATCCGAGGTGAACCCGTGGCACAAGAGCATGGTGGCCTTGGCGTCGGGACCGAGGTCGAACGTGAACTCCTCGGAATCGTTGACCACGTCGCCTCCCGGATCGCTGAATGATGGGGCGCGGGACCCGCCAGAGCCGGCCGAAGACTCGCAAGCCTGGCCATGGCCGGGAGAACCCCGTTTCGCGCTGCGTGCCCATTCTCGCACGCGGCCGCCGACGACTGCCACCGCTCGGGTGCAGCCCCGCCACCCCGCTTCACGCCTCGGGAGCCTTCGCCGTGAAGCGGATTGACCGGTGCCGATACGCTTGAGCGCGTGATCTACTGGGTGCTGAAGGCGACATTGGGGTCGCTGCTGTGGGCCGTATGGCGTCCGCAGGTCGAAGGGCTCGAACACGTGCCCGAGGGAGGCCCGGCGATCCTGGCTTCAAACCACCTCTCCGTCTCCGACTCGTTCTTCCTACCGCTGGTCGTCAAGCGGCGCGTCACGTTCATCGCGAAGGAGGAATACTTCACCGGCACCGGCCTCAAAGGCTGGTTCGTCCGCGTCTTCATGGGCGCGGTCGGCGCGATCCCCGTCGACAGGGCCGGCGGCGAGGCCGCGAGCGCCTCACTGGACACCGGCAAACGGGTCCTCTCCGAAGGCCGTCTGTTCGGGATCTACCCGGAAGGCACGCGCTCGCCCGACGGGCGCCTCTACCGCGGCAAGACCGGCGTGGCGCGCCTCGCGCTCCAGACCGGATCTCCCGTCGTTCCGGTCGCGATGCTCAACACCGGTGAACTCCAGCCGATCGGGAAACGCATCCCGCACCTCGGCCGGGTCCGCATCAAGATCGGCCCGTCCCTCGATTTCAACCGCTACCGCGACCTCGTGGGCGACCGATTCATCGAACGAGCCGTCACCGACGAGGTCATGGACGCCCTCCGCGCCCTGTCCGGACAGGACTACGTCGACGAATACGCCGCCAAGTTCAAAGACCAGGAGAAGCCGGAGTAAGGCGGGGAACAAGCGGACGCCGAAGGAGCGGCTGACACACCTTATTACTCTTCGGCCCCGCGAACATGCCGGATATCCGGCTCCATTGCCGTGCCGGCCATTCCGTCCCGCCCCTGGACTGGCTATTCGGCTCCGCCACCATGCTGGCTATTCGGCTCCGCCCCTGTGCCGCCTATTCGGCCCCGCCACCCTGCTGGCTATTCGGCTCCGCCGAAACCGGCCCTCCGGCGCAGCGCGGGCAGGTCCACCACCACGATCTTGCGGCCCTCAGTGCGCAGCCAGCCGCGGTTCGCGAAGATCCCTATCGCCTGGTTGACGCTCTGGCGCGAACCCCCGGCCATCTCCGCCAACTGCGTCTGGTTCAACTCGATCGTGGTCATCGGGGACGCGTGCTGCTCCGCGAGCCGCACCAGCGTCTTCGCCACCCTGCCCGGCAGATCCAAGAACACGTGGTCAGAGGACTGCTCCGTCAACCGCCGCACGATCATCCCCATCGAACGCAGCACCGCGTCCAGCATCTTCGGATTCCCATGCACCAGTTCAAGGAACGACGAACGCGCCAGCGCCAGCGCCGACGTGTCCTCGAGTGCCTCCGCGCTGGCCGACCGGGGCGATCCGTCCAGCAGGGAGACTTCGCCGAGCACTTCGGGGGCGCGGGCGACGTGGAGCATCGCGCGTTCGCCGGTGGCGGCGGTGCGGAAGACGCTCACCGCGCCTGAGCGGATCATGATGAGCGATTCGCCCGGCTCGCCTTCGAAGAACAGGAGGTGCCCACGCCGGTAGTGACGTTGTACCGCCACCCCCGCGATCTGCCGCCGTGCCTGCGGGTCGAGGCCGGCGAACATGGCGACGCCTGCAAGCGGGTCTTCAGATGGGCTGACACCCATAGTTCTCCCCCTTCGGTGGGTCCCGGGTCCGCGGGTTCCCTCCGATGATCGCTGTCTTTTCCGTCGTTGTACAGGGCCCAGTGTCGGAAACTTCACGCTCCGTTGGGTCGTGTGTCCAGACGGCGCACTTGTCGCTCGACCGAGTGTACGATCAAGTCTACGTGCTTTCGCGTCGATTGTCCGGTATCAATTCCCGCGTGTGCGGATTGCGAGGTCAGATTCCGGCCGCATGATCGTATGGCGTAGCGTCGACTCCAGTCCGGCGACATACGGGTGGGGCCAAGAAGGTCCGAAAAAGACCGCTCGTGATCATACGAAAGGCCGATGCGTGGCGTACCGATACTTCTACGACTGCGAGTTCATCGAGGACGGTCGCACGATCGACCTGGTCTCGATCGCCGTCGTCGACGAGCAAGGGCGCGAGTACTACGCCGTGTCGACCGAGTTCGACCCGTCCCGCGCCATCGACTGGGTGCGCCGCAACGTCCTCGACAAGCTCCCGCGCGCCCGCGAGCCCGCTGTGGAAGGACCGCACCACGATCCGCGACGAGCTGTACGAATTCTTGGTGTCGCCGGTGCGCAAGAAGACCGGCTCGCACCCGGGGGAGCGCGTCGAGCTGTGGGCCTGGATCGGCGCCTATGACCACGTCGTCCTCGCGCAGTTGTGGGGCACGATGCCCGATCTGCCGCGGGCGCTGCCGCGCATGACCAAGGACCTGCGCCAGCGCTGGGAGGACCTGGGCCGCCCCGAGCTGCCGACCACCCCCGACGCCGACATGCACGACGCCCTCACCGACGCGAAGCTCAACCTCTCCCGCTGGAAGGCCCTCGAAGCGTTCCGCAGCGAGCGCGCCGCCTACGGCCCGTCGATTCCCACCGCTAGCCACCCGCTCCGGAACCCCTGGTAGGCGCGGCTCGACCCCGATATAGGGTGGGCGGTGTTTCGGCAATGAGGCCGCCCAGTTAACAGAGTCCTCACTCCAGGGAGTAAGAACATGCGCATTGGCGTGCTCACCGGCGGCGGTGACTGCCCCGGGCTCAACGCGGTCATCCGTGCCGCGGTCCGTAAGGGAACCAAGGAATACGGCCACGAGTTCGTGGGCTTCCGCTACGGCTGGAGAGGCCCCATCGAGGGCATCACCCAGCCCCTGGACTGGGACTCGGTCGAGAACATCCTCGACCAGGGCGGCACGATCCTCCACTCCTCGCGCACCAACCCTTACAAGATCGAGGGCGGCGTCGAGGCCATCAAGAAGAACATGGCCGCGCTGGGCGTCGACGCGCTCATCGCGATCGGCGGCGAGGACACCCTCGGTGTCGCGACGAAGCTGACCGCCGACGGCGTCAACTGCGTCGGCGTGCCGAAGACGATCGACAACGACCTGTCGGGCACCGACTACACCTTCGGTTTCGACACCGCGGTGAACATCGCGACCGAGGCGATCGACCGCCTGTGGACGACCGCCGACTCGCACGACCGCTGCATCGTCGTCGAGATCATGGGCCGCCACGCCGGCTGGATGACGCTGCACGCGGGCATCGCCGGCGGTGCGAACGTGACGCTCATTCCCGAGGTCGCGTTCGACATCGAAAAGGTCGCGAACTTCGTCAAGGAGCGCAAGGAGGCGGGCAAGGCCACGATCGTGGCCGTCTCCGAGGGCGCGCACGCCCAGGAGGGCATGGTGCTCAAGGACGGCGAGGTCGACGCGTTCGGGCACGTCAAGCTCGGCGGCGTCGGCGACTGGGTCGCCGCGCAGATCAAGGAGCGCGCCGAGATCGAGACGCGCGCGATCATCCTGGGCCACCTGCAGCGCGGCGGCACGCCGACCGCGTTCGACCGGGTGCTCGCCACCCGCCTGGGCCTCGAGGCCGCCACGGCGGTCGAAGAGGGCGACTTCGGCAAGATGATGGCGATCCAGGGCACCAACGTGGTGCGCATCCCGATCCACGAGGGCACCGACGTGCTCAAGACCGTTCCGGTCGAGCGCTACTCGGACGCTGAAGTCTTCTTCGGGGTTTAGCGGCGCACGCCGAAAGCAGAGCTCGGGCCAGGGTTTGGGCCCCCGGTTTTCCACAGTAGTGGGAGCAACCTGAAGGGGAGCTGAAGCCGGACCGGCCATAAAGCACTGGCAGAGCGCAACCACGGGCACGCCCGGTCGTTAGACCAGGCGTGCCCGTGGCTTATCAAGAGGAAATCGGCGAGATCCCGCACCTCGCCGACTTCACGTTTCACAAGACCCTGCCGGACATCGACTTCGATGCGATTCCCGATCCCGGGCCTCGACGCCGACTTCTACCGCCGCCCGGTCGGCGACCGGCTGCTGAGCGTCGGCGTGTACCGCTTCCGTGGAGCCGAGACGCACCGCGCCTGGGGCTGGGTCGGCGAGGCGCACTGCTCTTGGCACGCCTACCGGAACCCCGTCGACCGGCGGCTTCGAGGGCCCCTTCGAAGGGTGTCCCGAAATGCGGCTCCTGCTCGACCGTCCTCCGGGAAACCATGCCGCAGACCGTCGCTCAGATGTCGCAGTGGACGGTGCCGCACGAGCGGGCGCCCGTCTCGAAGGTTTCGAGCTCGGCTCAGGCGGCCTCGCCCGGCAGTTCCTTCTCGGGCAGGGTTGCTCGGGCCTGCTCCAGCCGGGTCACCCGGCGGGTGTAGACGATCGCCGCTGTCGTGATCGCGAGGCCGAGGAACAGCCCGCTGCCCGCGAACAGCGCCGAGGCGCTCGGTGAGAAGCCCAGGATCGCGACCGGCACCTGCACGAGGCCGATCAGGCCCACCAGCAGCCACTTGCTGCGACCTTTGCCCCACAGCATCGCGGTCCAGATCGGTGCGACCACGATGGCGAGGACGGCGATGTCAAGTGCCCAGTGCACCACCGGGTTCTGGACCCGGTCGTGCTGGAACGCCATGGCCGGACTCGAAACCGAGACGATCATGGCGGCGACGGTCGCCACGAATGCGAGACGACGTGTCATACGCAACCTCCTTTTACGTGGGGAAGCCTTAACGCTACGTCCAGTAATCGTGCATGTCTGTCGGGTATCCGCCACTGGGGGTTATATTCCGAGGCCACCGCACGTATGCCGGGCGAAGAGCGGAGCGGGGACGCGGAACCGGTCGCAGTGCGTCACCGTTCTGGGGGAGGACGGCCTTGCCGCGCCGCCATACAGTGCTCGTGAATCGACAGTGGGAGAAAACCTGTGGTGGGTCAGGTCGGCCATAGCGGCATCGACTGGGCGGGCGCCGTGCTCGACCCGGAGAGCGGGCTCGACCCCGCGGCCGAGCGCGACGCCCGCGCCGCGCTCGCGGGCTGGCAGCAGTTCGCCCGCAAGTACCGGCTCGCGTTCCGCGCCGAGCTTCACTCCGAGGACCTCGACGGTGAGACCGCGGAGGTTCTGGCCTCCCTTGGGCGCCTTGGCTTCCCGGTCGCGCGCGTGCGCGGGTGGACGCAGGGGACCTGGGGCGACCGGTCGTGCTTCGGGTTCTGCGGGCTCGACGCGACGGCGGCGGGTTCGATCTACCAGTTGCGTTGCAACGCCGTGCGGCTGCGCAAGCTCGGCCCCGATCTGGTGCAGCACCGCCTCCTCGACGGCGACTCCGCGATGGCCGCGACCTGGCATCCGAACCGGGGGCGCTACAAGACGATCGCCCTGCCCGACCTGCCGAGGCCGCAGCCGCGCCAGCGCGGCCGCATCGGACGGTTCACCGCCGATGCGCTCGACCGGTTCTTCCGGCCGGTGCCCAGACAGCTCCACACTGACGACCCGGTGTACGCCGCGGCGGTCGTCGCCGCCGCGGAACGCGACGGCCTCGACCTGTTCCGGTGGACTTGGGCCGCAAAGGACGGCTGGCTCGTGGTCTGGAAGAGCGACGGCACCGGCGGCGACGGCCACCAGCAGCGCGCCCGCTTCATGGACTTCCTCCCGGCCCTCGCCGACTGCCTCGACCGAGTCTGAGACGCGCGAGTCCTCGCGCTTCAGGTTCCCTTCAGGTTCGCCGAGCTAGCTTCGAAACCGGGGGCCCTTACCCAGAGGTGCGATGCGCTCTTGGCGTGCCGCCGATGGGCTCGTTTCAGGTTCCCTTCAGGTTCCGCGCGCTAGCTTGGAAACCGGGGGCCCTTACCCGGAAGTCAGCGATGCTTTTGGCGTGCCGCCGATCGGCGCCGCTTCAGGTTCCCCGCGCCAGCTTCGAAACCGGGGGCCCTTAACCAGAGGTCGGCAGTGTTTTCGGCGTGCATGGCGGAGGCCGACCTCCCTTTCAGGCGGTCGGCCTCCGTTGCAGTCGTCGGTTCGCTTAGCCGTGGGTCTTCGCTCAGGCCGGCAGCAATCACGGTGTGTTGCAGGAGCAGTGCCGTCGTCACCGGGCCCACGCCGCCCGGGACCGGAGTGAGCCTGCCGGCCACCGCGGACGACCGCGTCGTAATCGACGTCGCCGACCAGGCCGCCGTCCTCGGTCGGGTTGGTGCCCACGTCGATGACCGTGGCGCCGGGCTTGACGAAGTCCGCGCCGATCATCCCCGCGCGGCCCACAGCCGCGACCAGCACGTCCGCTTCGCGGCAGACCGCCGCGAGGTCCTTGGTGCGCGAGTGGCACACCGTCACCGTCGCCGACTCGTTCAGCAAGAGCAGCGCGGCCGGCTTGCCCACCACATTGGAGCGACCGACCACGACCGCTTTCGCGCCCTCGAGGGTCAGGTCCTCCCGCTTGAGCAGCTCCAGCACCGCCGTGGCCGTCGCCGGAGCGAAGGTCCGCAGCCCCGCGGCCAGGCGGCCCAGGCTCTCGGAGTTCGCGCCGTCGATGTCCTTGAACGGGCTGATGTACCCGCCCACCTGGGAGAGCGTGACGCCCTCCGGCAGCGGCGTCTGGCAGATGATGCCGTGAACGGCGGGATCCGCGGAGAGCTCCTGGAGCTTCGCGATGATCTCGTCCTTGCCCGGGTCCTTGAGGTGCTCGACCCTGCAGTCGATGCCCTCCTTCTCGGCGGCCTTCCGGATCGAGCGCACGTACCAGGCCGTGCCCTCGTCGTCCGTCGGCACCACGACCGCCAGCGTCGGCACGATGCCCTCGCCGCGCAGCCGGTCCGCGTCCGCGGCGACCTCCGCGCGCAGCGCCTTCGCGACCGCGCGCCCGTCGATGTCACTCATGCCCGAATCCTCTTCGCCACTGCCTGCATGATCGCCTCGGCCTGGACCTTCGACTGCAGCGCCTCGTTGAGCGTGCTCGCGAGCCGCTCCCGTTCGGCCGGATCCTTGATCGAGACGAGATTGATGTCCACGTTCAGCGCCGCCGATTCCAGCGCCGACTTCGCCGCCGACGCCGCCACGGCCACATCCGAGAGCACGTTCGGGTTCGACCCCTCCAGGATCCGCCCCGAAAGCCGGATGACCTCGGCCGAGACCTTCGCGACGGCCAGCGGCACCGCCGCGGCCTCGACCAGGCCCGCCTGGATCGCCGCAGTCCGCGCCGCCTTCTCCTCGTCCGAGGACTTCGGCAGCTTGTAGGCGGCGACCACGCCCGAGAACGCCTCGGCGTCGTCCTCCGCCAGTTGGAGCGCCTCCAGCCGAAGCCGCTCGGCCTCGGCCAGGACCTCCCGCATCACCGCCTCGTGGTCGGCGAACTTCGGTTTCCCGATGGTCAGGTTGCACACCATGGACACCAGGGCGGCGGCCATGGCCGCGCTCACTCCCGCCGCCGCGCCGCCGCCGGGCGCCGGAAGCTCCGAGGCGAGGTCGGTCAGCCACTCTTCAATCGTCGTCTTGCGCACCCGGCCAGCCTAGGGCCTGTCCCGCGAATCCGGCAGGCCGGTATCCGGCCCGTTCACCCGCTCACTGCGTTGTCGGCCCTCCCGATACCAGCGTTGTATCGGTAGGGCCTTCCGCCTTGCGAGCGAACAAACGGACTCGGATACCGCCTCCCCCGGATTCGCAGCGGACAGGCCCTGGACTCGCCACCAAAGGTGGGATGTCTGCGCATGTCTCGGTGTGTCGCGCCGGTCGCCGACGCCTCACCCTCGAACTGCGTCCGCGTGTGCGGGTTCACCCTTTGAGACAGTCAAATCAGCGTGGTCCGCCCGGGTGGCCGCCACGTACCATTAGCGCGTGAACCGCCAATGGCATGACCTGCGAAACCCTGGCCTCGTTCCCGTCGTCGCCGACGCGGAGGAAGCCGAGCGCTATCAGCTCGACGCCTGGCGGAACCTGCCCCGAGAGCAGGTTCCCCCGTGGCCGGACTACGCCGAGGTCGAAGACGTCGCCGGAGTACTCGCCGGCGTGCCGCCGATCGTCGCCCCCTACGAGGTCGACCACCTCCGCGAGCTCCTTGCCGAGGTCTGCGAAGGCCGCGCCTTCCTCATGCAGGGCGGCGACTGCGCCGAGACGTTCATCGACAACACCGAGCACCACGTGCTCGCCAACATGCGCACGCTCCTGCAGATGGCGGTCGTGCTCACCTACGGCGCCTCGCTCCCGGTCGTCAAGGTCGGCCGCGTCGCCGGCCAGTACTCCAAGCCGCGCTCGGCCGCCAAGGACTCGCTCGGCCTGCCCGTCTACCGCGGCGACATGTTCAACTCGCTCGAGGCGACCGAAGAGGCCCGCGTCGTCGACCCGCAGCGGATGATCCGCGCCTACGCCAACTCCGCCGCCACCATGAACATGCTCCGCGCCTACCTGCGCGGCGGCCTCGCCGACCTCATGGCCGTGCACGACTGGAACAAGGACTTCGTGCGCACCTCCCCGGCCGGCGAGCGCTACGAGGCCATCGGCCGCGAGATCGACCGCGCCGTGCGCTTCATGGCCGCCTGCGGCGTCGAGGACGACAACCTCCACACCGCCGAGGTCTTCGCCTCCCACGAGATGCTCGCCATCGAATACGACCGGGCGCTCACCCGCATCTACAACGGCAAGGCCTACGCCCTGTCCGGCCACATGGTCTGGAACGGCGAGCGCACCCGCCAGCTGGGCGGCGCCCACATCGACTTCCTCTCGCGCGTCGCGAACCCGGTCGGCTGCAAGATCGGCCCGACCGCCACGCCCGAATGGGTCGTCGAGATGTGCCAGAAGCTCAACCCGGACAACGTCCCCGGGAAGCTCGTCATCATCACCCGCATGGGCCACAAGAACGTCCGCACCGTCCTTCCGCCGATCGTCGAGAAGGTCGAGGCCGCCGGCTGCAAGGTCGTGTGGCAGTGCGACCCGATGCACGGCAACACCTACGAGGCCGCCTCGGGCTACAAGACCCGCGCGTTCGACCAGGTCGTCGACGAGGTCCTCGGCTTCTTCGAGGTGCACCGCCAGACCGGCACCCACCCGGGCGGCATCCACATCGAGCTCACCGGCGAGGACGTCACCGAATGCGTCGGCGGCGCCCAGGAGATCCGCGACGACCAGCTCTCCGACCGCTACGAGACCGCCTGCGACCCGCGCCTGAACACGCAGCAGTCGCTCGAGCTCGCGTTCCTCGTCGCAGAGATGCTGCGCCACTAGCAGTGTCCTGAAAGGGACGCGGCCACATAGAGTGTGCGGATGAGCGCACACGATCTGTTCCTCCTCGGCGGAGTGTTCCCCGGCATCGCGCCGGCGGCGGCGCTCCGCCGAGTGGTCTCCTATGCGCGGCAGGCGGAAGCGGCCGGACTCGACGGCGTGTGGACTGCCGAGCACCACTTCATCGAATACGGCGCGAGCCCCTCGGCCACGCTCATGGCCGCCCACCTCCTCGCCGCCACC
Organism: uncultured Actinomycetota bacterium; assembly: GCA_963740955.1. Taxonomy (GTDB): domain Bacteria; phylum Actinomycetota; class Actinomycetes; order Mycobacteriales; family Micromonosporaceae; genus Glycomyces. The sequence continues at coordinate 144,268 of CAVUGC010000014.1, read as the reverse complement.
GAGCGGATCCAGATCGGGACCGCCGTCGCCGTGCTCTCCAACCGCCACCCCGTCGCACTGGGGGAGGAGGCCGCGACGCTGGACGCCCTCGCCCCCGGGCGCTTCCGCCTCGGCGTCGGCCGCGGCGGCCCCTGGATCGACCTCGACGTCTTCGGCTCCAGCCTCGACCGGTACGAACGCGGCTTCGAGGAAGGCCTCGGGCTCTTGACCCGCTGGCTCTCCGGCGACGCCGAAGTCGCCCACGCCGGGGAGTTCTTCGACGTCCTGCCCGTGCGCGTCATGCCCCCCGGGGCCGGGCGGCCCGTGTGGGTCGCGGCCACCGGCGAAGGCACCGCCCGCCTCGCCGGACGGCTCGGCCTGCCGCTCCTGCTCGGCATGCACGCCCCCGACGAAGACCACGTCGCGCTCCTCGACGCCTGGCGGCACGAAGCCGAGGCCGCCGGATTCGATCCCGAAGCGGCCGAACACGTCTCGACGCATCTCGCGCAGGTGGCCGACCGGCCCGGACACGGTCGACCTCCTGCGGTCCTCGCTCACCGAGCTGCTGACCAGGGGCGTCGGGCAGTACGTGAGCCTCAAACCGGGGCGCGGCGCACGCGACCACGCGGCCTATGTGGACTGGATGATCGAACGCCACGCGGTGGGGCCCGCCGACCACGTGGCCGAGCGGCTCGCCGCGTCCGCCGAGAAGCCACGGGTGTGCGCAGGCAGCTGCTCATGGTCGAGGGCGTCGGGCGACCCGGAAGCGGTGGGGGACAACATCGCCGCGCTCGGCGCGCTGCTCACTGATACGGCTGGAACGGCGCCCGCGGCGGCAATGTCCTGAGGGGCTCGCGGCCCTTCTGGCGGAACCACTGGTTCGCCGACCCCGTGAACAGGCACAGCAGCGTCACGAGCGGCATCGTGAGACTGAGCAGCGTCCAGATCAGCCGCGAACCGTCGGCCGGCTCCCCGGCCTGCCCGCTCGCCTCGAACCCGGTGTAGATCCCGATGAAGCCGAACACGAAGGCCAGCAGCATGACCACGATCGTGGCCACCTGCGCCCAGCGGCGGCCCGCCCCGATCTTGACGGCGAGGATCCCGAACAGGACCACCGCCCCGATCGTCGCCGCGATGACCACGGTGACCAGCGGCGGCGAGGTCTTCGACGCCCTCGGAGAAGTCCTGCGCGAACCCGAAGTCGTCGAAGTCGAGCGCCGACGACCAGAACAGCGCCGTCAACCCGCCGCCCGCGCCGCAGCAGATGAGGAACGAGAACTGCAGCCAGAGCATGACCTGGGCGGCGGTCACGGTGCCGGGCTTGCGGTGCAGCAGGTCGGGGGGCAAGGGAGTGGCAGGCGGCGTGTACATGGGTGGGTCCTTCGGGTGGGCGGTCACCAAAGTCTAGGGCTCGGGGGCCACTCGGTCGAAACGCTCTGGGCCGATGGGGGCCTTGGGGAGAACCGGGGGTTCGGTCATGCGTGCGGAGTCTCCGAAGGATCGTCACTGAACCAGCGTCGTGCCGATGGGGAGCAGAGGCAGGCCGCGATCGCCCCTTCGAGTGCGATGACGGCGAGGGCGCTGCCCGGGACCCCCGAGAGCAGGGCCGGACCGGAGGCGATCAGCATGCTGAAGCTCACGAGCCCGTTCAGGACCAGGGTGATGGAGCGCGCCCAGCGGCGGCGGTGCAGGAGCTTGACGGCGAGGATGCCGACCAGCGTGTAAAAGGCCGCCCCGCAGAGCAGGAACAGGCCGGCGACAAGTCCGAAGTAGCCGGCCTCTGACGATCCGATCGGGCCGCTCTCGACGTCCGAGAGCCGCAAGAGCAAGGTCATGGCGAGCGCTGCCGGTATGCAGAGTGCCGTCGCGAAGTGCAGCCACATGAGCACGCCGGCTGCGGTGACCGTGCCTGGCCGGGACGCGGCGGTGGGCGCGAGGTGCGGGTCGAGTGGAGGGGGTGAGGGGTCGATGGTGAACACGGGCGATCCTTCGCGGAGAGGAGTTAGTTGAACATGTTCAACTTAGCGCTCCGAGCTCCGTTCCAAAAGGACACGAGACCGGCCCCACATCGGGGACCGGTCTCGTGGACTGCGGCGGTGCTCTCGCGTCAGTGGCTTGGGAGGGCGTACCTCAGGGCTTCGAAGAGGGTTTCGTCCTGGTACTGGAAGTCGTTGGCCTGCAGGACCCCCGGCTTGATCTTCGCCCCTCGGAGCAGCTCTATGGCCGCCTCGCCCGCGACGAGTTTGACCGCCCAGCCCGGAATGGGCCACGGGGCCGGGCGGTGGACCACTGCTCCCAGTGCCTTGGCGAACTCGCGGTTGCGCACCGGGTTCGGGCCTACCATGTTCACCGGGCCGCGCACGGCCTCGTCCTCGATCGCGGTCACCGCCGCGGCCACCCAGTCCCGCTTCGAGATCCACGGCAGGAACTGGCGTCCGTTGCCGAAGTGCCCGCCCAGGAACCACTTCCAGGCCGGGACGAACCGCGCCAGGAGTTCGCTGTCGGGGCCCAGCACATGGCCGGTGCGCAGCCGCACCACCCGCGCGCCCGACTCCTCGGCCGGGGCCGTCGCCGACTCCCATTTCAGGCACAGGCGCCCCAGGAAATCGGCGGCCGCCGGGGTCGATTCGTCGACCTCCACATCGGCCCGGTCGCCGTACCAGCCCGCCGCCGAGGCGTTCACCAGCACCGGCACCTCGGCCGCGGCGACCGCTTTCGGCGAGGACGCCGGTCGGGATCACCCGGGTCGCGGCGATCCGCTTCTTGTAGGCCTCGTTCCAGCGCTGCCCGCCGACGTTCGTCCCGCACAGGTTCACGACCACGTCCACGCCGTCGAGGATCTGCGGGTCCAGGGCCTCTTTGTAAGGGTCCCAGAGGATCTCGTTCTCCTCGTCGGGGCGGTGGCGCACCAGCCGCACGATGTCGTGCCCCTCGCCCTTGGCTTCAAGCGCCTCCATCAGGGGCTTGCCGAGATATCCGCTCGACCCGGCGATGACGATCCGCATGCCCTACAGCCTATGGCCTCGGTTCCCGGTACCACTCTTGAACCTGGGCACGCAGTCTCGGTGCCTGCAGCTCGGCGTTCGCCTGGATCGCGGCGAGGGTCTGCGCGGCCATGGCCCGCCGCCATTCGAGTTCGGCGCCGCGCATGGCGGTGTCGATCGCGCACGGCGCCCGGAAGACCGAGGCCGGTTCGTCGCCCCAGACGCCGTTCTGGCGGATCTCGGCGCACTGGAACGCCTCGGCGGGGCCTTCGATCGCGGCGACCACGTCCATGAGGGTGATGTCGGCCAGGCCCTTCGCGAGCCGGAAGCCGCCCTTCTTGCCCGCGGTCGAGGTCAGGATCCCGGCCTTGACGAGCGGTTGGAGCTGCTTGTTGAGGTAGGCGGGCGGGAGGCCGTACCCGGCGGCGAGCCGGGCGGTCGAGACAGGGCTGTCGACGCCCATCCAGTCGAGGAGGAGGCAGCAGTGCGCGGCCCATTCGACACCTTCACTGATCTTCATAACCTCGATCTTAGCTGTCCTGGTTTGGGACTTCGAGCCGTCGTTGCATGCCGGTGGTGGTCATGAGATTTAGTTCGCCGACCCGGGTTGCGCATCGTTATCTAGACATGTAATATCTAGATATGAAGTTCCGGCGAGGGCCGGAACCACACAGGAGGAAATCGATATGAGCACCACCCTTGCGCCCGTCGTCGCCCGCGCCGCCACCGCCGAGCGTCTCGCCCACGCCCAGCAGTCGGTCATGACCCTGCTCGCCGACTCCTCGCAGACCGGCGGGGCCCTCTCCGTCCACCGCTCGATCTTCCCGAACGGCGGCGACGGCGCGCCCTCGCACTTCCACACCGGCACCAGCGAATCGCTGTTCGTCATCTCCGGGCGGCTCCAGGTCCTCACCGGCGACGAGGTCATCGTCCTGGAGGCGGGGGACTTCGTGACGATCCCGCCGGGGCTGGCTCACGCCTTCGGCGCCGTCGCCGGGCACGACGCCGACGTCCTCGCCGTGTTCACCCCGGCCGCCGACCGCTTCGACTACTACCGGCTCCTCGAGCGCGTGGTCAAGGGCGAATCCGACCCGGCCGAGATCCCGGCCTCGGGCGAGCAGTACGACAACCACTACATCGCCAGCGAGGCCTGGCAGCGGGCCCGCTCGGGGGAGTAGACGCACGACGGCCGCACCGGTCGGCTTTCGAGCCGACCGGTGCGGCCGTCGCGTGTCGGTCTAGAGACCCAGCCTGGTGAGGTTGAGGCGGCCGAAGCGGTTGCGCCACGGCACGTCCGCTTCGAGCCCGGCCAGCACCGAGCGCTGAAGGGTGTTGTCCTGCGGCAGCTTCTCGACCGGCGTGTCCGCGGGGCGCGCGAAGACGAAGCGCCACAGGTCGGACCGGTTCCCGGCCGGGTCGCCGGGGCCTTCGAGGTCGAACAGGGCCCCGAAGCCGGGGATGTTCGACCGCTCGGGCAGCCAGTCCCGCAGCTGCGGGTCGAGCAGCCACGACTCGCACTTGAACACCATGTCCTCGGGCCCGTCGTAGTGCTCGGGGAAGACCGTCGGGAAGAACTCCAGGGCCCATTCGGCCGAGTCGCGCACCGCGTCGAGCGTGAGCGGGCCGCCTTCGCCCCGGATGTGCATGCCCACGAACGGTTTCGGGTCCGGCCCCTCGACGCAGAACTGGAGCCGCCCGAGCTGGTAGAGCGCCCCGCGCATATGCCCGGTGAACCAGTTCGCGACGTCGAGCCCGGCCCGGCCGTAGAGGCGCCGGTTGAACCGCAGCTTCTCGCCGACGTCGGCCAGGACCCGGCGCGAGAGGTCCGCTTCGATGCCGCGCTCGCGGTGGTAGGCGAGCATGTCCGGGACGGCCGCGAGCAGCGGGAACAGGCCCAGCATCGGGTGCGCCACGGAGGCCTTGGGCCAGTTCAGCCACTTGCGCCCGCCCATGTCGGCGGCGATCGACTGGTAGAGCCGGTCGGCGAGCTCGCGCGAGGCGGCGGTCGAGCGCGCCGAGGGCCTTCACGGCGTCGTCGGCGTCCTCGGTCTCGGCCCCGCACCAGTCGAGGAGGAGTTCGCGGACGTCGGCGGCGTCGGGTTCGGAGTACGCCTTGACGGCGCCGGGCAGCGGCAGGTCCTGAGTCACCGGCCTATGTCACCACGCCCGGCCCCCCGGCGGCAACATCGGGTCGGTCACCTTAGTCTGGGCCTTGTGCGACGGTTGCTGACGCCCCCATGGATCGTCCTCCACTTCTTCGCGGTGGTGTTGACGGTCGCCTTCGGGCTGCTCGGCTGGTGGCAGCTCTCCCGCGCCCAGGGCGGCAACGCCATCAGCTGGGGTTACGCCTTCGAATGGCCGCTGTTCGCGCTCTTCACGCTCGCGCTGTGGATCCGGCAGATGCGCCTCGAACTGCGCAAGGACCGCCCCGATGGGCGACGGCGCCCCGCCGCGGCAAGCCCGAGCCGCCGCCGATGACCTCGCCGTTCGAGCCTGCGCATCCTGCGAGGCTCGCGCAGACCGACATCGAACCGTCCTGACCAGATAGCCAAGGGAGCCACGCATGAACGCCGCTCTGAAACGCTTCCGGATCGTCGCCTGGATCGTCGGCACGTTCCTGATCCTGCTCATGTTCGTGGCGATGCCGCTCAAGTACTTCGGCGCACAACGACACCATGGTCTCGGTCATCAGCCCGATCCACGGCCTCTGCTACATGGTCTACCTGGTGCTCGCCTTCCACCTCGCCCAGCAGGCGGGCTGGAAGTTCTGGCCGCAGACGGTGGGCCTCATGCTCGGCGGCACCGTCCCGATCGCCTCGTTCTTCGTGGAGCGCTGGGCGCACCGCAGGATCCTGGAAGAGCACCCGCAGGCCGCCGACCCGAAGGTCCGCACCGAAGAGACGGTCTAGACCGCAAGCAGAAAGCCCGGCGATCCTTCGCCGGGCTTTTCGTCTTCCTTACGAGGTCAGGTACGACCCGGACTTGAACGTCTCCCAGTCGAGGCTCCAGGCGGTGAAGCCGTCGCCCTGAGGCACGTCGAGGCCGGTGTTCTTGACGATCACCGGGTCGCCCCAGCGCACGAAGTTGTAGAGCCACTCGCCCATCTCGTCGGAGACGTTGAGGCAGCCGTGGGAGCCGTTCGAGACGCCGAGCCGGTCGGCCGCCCACGGCGCGCCGTGGATGAACTGGCCCGAGAAGGTCAGGCGCATCGCCCACTTGACCGGGGTCTCGTAGTCGTACACCTCGGAGACGAAGGTCGACTCCTCCTCGCGGCTCATGATGGTCATGGTGCCGGAGAACGAGCGCGCGTCGTTGCCGTCGATGGGCGTGTCGGAGCCGAGGGAGATCGGGATGGTCTGCACGATCGAGCCGTCGAGGTAGGCCCGCATCTGCTTGGTCTCGTTGTCCGCCTCCAGGAGCCGCGCCTCGGGGTCGGTGGTGAAGGAGGTGAGCGCGTCGAACTCGCCGTAGGCGCCGTCGCCGAGGTCGAGGCCGCCGATGGCGAGCCGCACCGAGACGGCGGTGTTCGGCTGCCAGTACTCCTTCGGCCGGTACTCCAGGGCGCGCGGGGTGATCCAGTGCCAGGAGCCCTCCTGCGCCGGCTCGGAGGTCACGAAGAGGCGCCGCTCGACCGACGCCCGCAGGTCCTCGGGGACCTCGTGGTCGGTGAAGCGGAACGCGAGGATCGCGCCCTGCCCGACCGTGGAGTCCTCGCCCGGGCAGGTAGTTCTCGATCGAGATCCGGGACCCCGGGGACGCGATCGTGGTGAAGGCCGAGGTCGCGGTCGCCGGTGAGGCCGTTCTGCGTCGTCGGCGGTCACCGTGGCCGTGTAGGTGGCCTCCCACGCGAGCGGGTCTGGTCGGGACCCAGGTGGTCCCGTCGGGGTGCATGGCCCCTTCGACCGCGGCGCCCTCGGCGTCGGTGAGCGTGAACTCCTTGAACTCGCCGGCTTCCACGGTCCAGGCGATCTCGGTGGCCGCGGTCGCGTCGGTCGGCGCCGTCGGCGGGGGTGATCTGCACCTTCGCGGCGCTCTGCGGCGCCTCTGAGGACTCGCTCGCCCTCGCCGATGGTGCCTGATTCCTTCGTGCAGGCCGCCGCGAGGCCCACCGACGGCGATGCCGCCGGCGGCCAGCGCGCCGCGGCGGGAGAGGGAGGATCGTCCGAACGTCATGAACCTAAGTTACACAGGGGCGGCGACACGCCGTCTACTTCGCACCTGTGAGTTCCACGGCCCCTAGGGCCTGGCGGTCAGCGCATGCTCAGGTGCACGTGGTTGGTGTGGTCGGAGGACGGGTCGCCGTAGGCGCCGGTATAGGACTTCCATCCGTTCCCGGGGAACCAGATCTGGCGGTACCAGATGACGTACTTCACGCCCAGCGCGTCGGCGTTCTCGATGAACCAGGCGGCGAGGTTCTGCCCGTATTCGTAGTCTTCGCCCCCGGCGTCGCCGCCGAAACCGCCGGGCTCGGAGGAGAAGTCGCAGGCCCGGCCCTTGGGGTGCTCGCCGGGGCCCGACGGGCGGTAGCAGGAGACGAACCGCCTGAACCCGGCGATCTGGGCCTGCTCCAAGGCGTGGAGGGTGCGCGGGGTGAGGCACCCGTCAGCGGGGGTCGGGTCGTCCTCGGTGCAGCCGCCGCCGTCGCCCTCGTACGGCTCCGCCGCGGGGGCGTCCGAGGCGGAGGGCCCGACGGCGTCGTCGCCGCCGGAGCCCGCGAGTTCGCGCGCGGCCTCGTCGCGGGCGTCCTCCATCTCCTCGGCGACATCGGCCTGCTCGTTGATGTTGTCGTCGAGGGTCTGCTGGGTCGCTTCGATCTCCGCGAGCCGCTCGATCAGGTCGTTGAGCCGGTGGCCCGGGACTCGCCGAGGAACTGGAGCAGCTCCATCGCGGCGATGGCGTCCTGCGGGTCGCCCGAGGACATCAGCGCGGCCGTGGACTGCAGATCGGAGGTCGTGGACGCGACGAACGCGTAATCCTCCAGCTCGACCCGCAACGCGGCGGCCTCGACCTCGGAGTCGGCCAGTTCCTGCTCGAGGTCGACCTGCTCCTGCTCGAGCGCCTCCAGCTCGTCCTGCGCGTCGAGGTAGTCCGCGATGGCCGTCGCTGAGTGCGTCCGAGGCGCCTCTCCTCCTGCGCGGAGGACTGCGAGGCGGGCGCGACCAGGAAGACCACGCCGGCCAGTGCGACGACGGGGAGCGACAGGACGCGCTTCGCACCGCTGAGGAACGGTCGTGCGCCGTGGCGCGTTGGAGGAAGTACCGGCGTTCAAGGCTTGAAGTCCTTCGGTTGCTCGGAGCCGAGTGGACGGGATGGTCGGCGTACAGCCTAGAACGGGAAGATTCCTCGAGCGCACCGGGCCTTTCCGTATAACCGCTGGTAGTCGCGGAGTGACCACTTCCGGCTCGCGGGTATGGCCTGGCTAACTCGCGGACCTTGGATCGTCGTTCCGCCTGATAAGATTGTTCGAATTCGAACCAGCCGTCAGGGGTCGGTGCCGAACCCGAGGAAAGGAGGGCCGCAGATGAGCGCGGGCGATTTCGAGAGCCGCTGGCTCGCTCCCGACGTGAACGCCGTCTGGACCCGGTTCCTCCAGGTCACGCACCGTCTCGAGCACCAGATCGACCGGCGGCTCCAGGAGCAGCACGGCATCACCCACACCCAGTACGAGATCATGGTGCGCCTGGCCGACGCCGATGGCGCCATGCGCATGAGCGACCTCGCCGACCGGATCGTCACCGCCAAGAGCGCGGTCACCTACCAGGTCAACAAGCTCTCCGAGATGGGCCTGGTCGAGCGGCACAAGTGCGACCGCGACAACCGCGGCGTCTGGGTCAAGCTCACCGGTGCCGGGAGCGAGCGCCTCGAGAAGGCCGCGCCGTGCATCCTCTCGCTGGTGCGCGAGCTGTTCCTTGACGCGATCAACTGCGACCAGGCCGCCGAGCTCGACAAGCTCCTGGGCACGTGGTCGGACAACCTCGACGAGCACGACCGCAACCCGATCGGCCACGGCGAGCGGGCTTCGGAAGGCGCTTAGACGCTTTCGGTGCGGCCCTCCGGTGTACAGCCTGCGGACCCTCGGTGCCGGTGTAGGGTCAGGCCGTGCCGAGCTTTCCGCGTCCTGAGACGACCGTCCCCTACCGAGTCGACGGCCTCGCCGACCTCCTCCCCGAGGCCCGGGACCAGGACTTCGCCGTCACCGGAGTGAGTCTCGCGGCCGACGCCGTCGAGCCCGGCGACCTGTTCGCCGCCCTGCCCGGTTTCAACCGCCACGGCGCCGAGTTCGCCCCCCAGGCCGTCGAGCGAGGCGCAGTGTGCGTGCTCACCGATGCGCGGGGCGCCGAACTGGTCGGCGGTCTCCTGCCGGTCCTGGTCGCCGAAGACCCGCGCACGCTCACCGGCGAGGTCGCCGCCCGCGTGTACGGGCGCCCGTCCGAGCACCTCAACCTCATCGGAATCACCGGCACGAACGGCAAGACCTCGACCGCGTACCTGATCGAGGCCGGTCTCACCCATGCCGGGCGCACCTCCGGGATCATCGGCACGGTCGAGACCCGCATCGCCGGAGAGCGCATCAAGACCGAGCGCACGACGCCCGAAGCCCCCGAACTCCAGGCCCTCCTCGCGGTCGCCCTCGAACGCGGCGTCACCGACGTGGTCATGGAGGTCTCCAGCCACGCGCTCGTGCTCGGGCGCGTCGAAGGCTGCCGCTTCCGGGCCGCCGGGTTCACCATGTTCGGCACCGACCACCTCGACTTCCACGCCGACCTCGACGACTACTTCGACGCCAAGGCGCGGCTGTTCGACGGCCGCGCCGAGATCGAGATCCTCAACGCCGACGACGAGCGCGTCGCCTCCCTGGCGAACCGCGAGAACCTCGAATTCTCACTGCAGCACCCGGGCGCCGACTACTACGCCTCCGACATCGTCACCGACGGGTTCACGCAGACGTTCCGGCTCAGGACGCCCAGCGGATCGGGCGAAGGCCGGGTCAACATGCCCGGCCGCCACAACGTGGCCAACGCCGCGCTCGCCGTCGCCCTCCTCGAAGCCGTCGACGTGGACACCGCCACCGCCCTCGCCGGGGTCGCCTCCTGCACGGGCGTGCCCGGCCGCATGGAGCTCGTCTCCGGCGACGGCCCCGTACGCGGCGTGGTCGACTACGCCCACAAGCCCGAAGCGGTCACCGCCGTCCTTGCGGCCCTTCGGGAATCGACCCCCGGCAAGATCATCGCGATCCTGGGAGCGGGCGGCGACCGCGACCGCTCCAAGCGCCCCCTCATGGGCGCGGCCGCCGCAGGCGGCGCCGACCTGGTCATCGTCACCGACGACAACCCCCGCACCGAGGACCCCGCGCGCATCCGCGACGAGGTGGCCGCCGCCGTCCAGGGCGTGCCCTGCCGTAATATTCCGGGACGGGAAGCGGCCGTGCAGGAGGCCGTCGCCCTGGCCGCCCCCGGTGACGCCATCGCCCTGCTCGGCAAGGGACACGAGACCGTCATCGAGACCGCCGACGGCCCCGTCGACAGCGATGACCGCGTCCTGCTCGCCAGTGCCCTGCGCGACGCGGCACCGGTGAAACCGGCGCACCACGTTGAAGCGTGATAGTTCCGCACACCGCTCGCACCCGCAACAGGAGGAGACCGCCGCGTGATCCCCATGAGCCTGGCCCAGGTCGCCGCCGTCGTCGGCGGCAAGCTCAGCGAGACGGCCGACCCTGAGGCGGTCGTCACCGGCGGGGTCGAGTACGACTCCCGCAAGGCCGGGCCCGGCGGCCTGTTCCTGGCGATCCCCGGTGACAAGGTCGACGGCCACGACTTCGCCGCGAAGGCCCACGCCCAAGGCGCGCTCGCGACCATCGCGACCCGCCCGATCGAGTCGCCCGCGATCTACGTCGACAACGGCATCGAGGCGCTGACCAGGCTCGCGAAGCATGTCGCCGCCGCCTCCAAGGCGATCATCGTGGGCGTCACCGGCTCCAACGGCAAGACCTCCACGAAAGACCTCATCGGGCAGCTCTGCGCCGACCTCGGACCCACGGTCGCCACCGAAGGCAACTTCAACAACGAGCTCGGCCACCCCTACACGGTCTGCCGGGTCGAACCCGCCACCGAATACCTCGTGCTCGAACTCGCCGCCCGCGGACTCGGCCACATCACCCAGCTGTGCGAGATCGCCCCGCCCTCGATCGGCGTGGTCCTCAACGTGGGTATCTCCCACCTCGACGGTTTCGGCTCCATCGAGACCACCGCCCGCGCCAAGAGCGAACTGCCGCGCTTCCTCGGCGAGGGCGACTCCGTGCTCCTCAACGCCGACGACCCTCGCGTGGCCCAGATGGAGGCCGTCTCCGGTGCGACCGGCCTGGCGCTTCGGCATCGACAACCCCGCCGAGATCGCAGCCGACCGACCTCGACCCCCGCGACGGCCGCTACGCCTTCACCCTCGTCACCGGCGAAGGACGGGCGCGCGTCCAGCTGCGGCTGTGGGGACTCCACCACGTCTACAACGCCCTCGCGGCCGCCGGCGTCGGCCGGCTCCTCGGCGCGAGCCCCGAGCAGATCGCCGCGAGCCTCTCCCATGCGGGTCGGCTCTCCGAGCGCCGCATGGACGTCTTCACCCGACCACGACGGCACCACCGTCATCGACGACTCCTACAACGCCAACCCCGCCTCGATGGGCGCGGCCGTCCGCACCCTCGGGCAACTGCCCACCGAAGGCCGCCGCATCGCGGTCCTCGGACTCATGGCCGACCTCGAAGAGCAGAGCGAGACCTGCCACCGCCGGCTCGGCGAACAGGCCGCCGAAGCCGGCATCGACGAGATCATCGCCGTGGGAGAAGGAACTGAACCAATCGTTGAAGGCGCAGCCGGAAGCGATCGCGACAACCACAGCGGTGCCGACGGCGTCACCACCACCCACGTACCCGATCAAGCCGCAGCCATCGAGCTGCTGCGCCATCGTCTGCGCCCCGGCGACGCCGTCCTGGTGAAGGGCTCCCGATACCGGACCTGGGACGTCGCCGACCACCTGCGCGCCAAGGAGGAAACCGACCAGTGAGAGCAGTAATCGTCGCCGCGTTCGTGGCGTTCGCGCTCACCATGGCGCTCACGCCCCTCGCGGCAAAGCTGTTCCGCCGCTTGAAGGCCGGGCAGCCCATCCGCACCGACGGCCCCCAAACCCACCTCGCCAAGGCCGGCACCCCCACCATGGGCGGCGTCGTCTTCATCTTCACCACCGTGCTCGCCTACGTCTGCGGCCACCTCGTCCTCATGGCCCTGCCCGAAGAGGTCGACGGCGTCACCTTCAACCGCCCCACCGGCTTCACCGCCACCGGCATCGTCCTCATCGGACTCTTCGTCACCTGCGGCTTCGTCGGCTTCATCGACGACTGGCTCAAGATCCGCCGCAAGCACTCCGGCGGCATCTCCGGCAAGGCCAAGGTCCTCGGCCTCACCATCGCCGCCACCGCCTTCGGCCTCATGGCCGTCTACTACACCGGCTCGATCGACTCCCCGGAAATCTCCGAGACCGTCGCCACCCCTTTCATCTCCTTCACCCGCGACATCGAGCACCCAACCTGACCAAGATCGGCATGGTCGTGCTGATCGTCCTCCTCGTCAACGCCACCGCCAACGGCGTCAACCTCACCGACGGCCTCGACGGCCTCGCCACCGGCGCCTCCATGATGGCCTTCGTCGCGTTCATGATCATCGGCTTCTGGGAGTACCGCCACTGGTGCGGCGGCGCCCAGCCCGCCGACAACCTCTGCTACGACGTGCGCGACCCCCTCGAGATCGCCCTCATCGCCGGCGCCGCCGCCGGGGCCATGTTCGGATTCCTGTGGTGGAACACCTCGCCCGCCCAGATCTTCATGGGCGACTCCGGGTCCCTCAGCCTCGGCGCGCTCATCGCCGGACTCGCCTTCGCCTCCAAGACGATCCTGCTCCTGCCGATCCTCGGCGCCCTGTTCGTCATCACCACCGCCAGCGTCATGATCCAGGTGACCTGCTTCAAACTCACCGGCAGACGAGTATTCCGGATGTCGCCGATCCAGCACCACTTCGAACTCGGCGAGAACGCTGGTCCGAAGTGACCATCGTCGTCCGCTTCTGGATCATCGCCGGCATCGGCATCGCCTTCGCCCTCGGCTTCTTCTTCGCCGACTTCCTCCGAATCGCGGGGTAACCCATGGAGATCGCCGACCGCCTGCTCGTAGCCGGAGCCCGCGTCGCCGGAGCCGCCTGCGCCGAAGTCCTCCTCGACCGCGGCACGACGGTCACCGTCTACGACCGCGCCGACTCCGAACGGCTGCAGGCGCTCGCCGCCCGCGGCGCCACCTGCGTCGTCGCCGACGAGTTCGACCCCGCACTGCTCGAAGGCGTCCAGCAGGTGGTCCTCTCACCGGGCTTCCCGCCGCACCACCCCATCGCCGAGGCCGCCCGCGAAGCCGGCATCGAGACCTACTCCGAACCCGAACTCGCCTGGCGCCTCAGAGGCCCCGGCGCCGCGCGCTGGCTCGCCGTCACCGGCACCAACGGCAAGACCACCACCACGACCATGCTCGCCGCGATGCTCGAGACCGCCGGCCTGCGCACCGCCGCGCTCGGCAACATCGGCGTCCCCCTGGTCCACGCCGCCAACGGCCCCTTCGACGTCATCGCCGTCGAACTCTCCAGCTACCAGCTCCACTGGTCCTCTTCGCTCGCGCCCACCGCCGGGGCCGTGCTCAACCTCGCCCCCGACCACCTCGACTGGCACGGGAACTTCGACGCCTACGCCGAGGCCAAGGCCGCCGTCTGGCGCGGCGGCAACGCCGTCGTCAACCTCGACGACCCGGCCGTCGTGGCCCTCGCCAAGCACACCGACGCCGAGGTCACCGGCTTCACCCTCAACCACCCCGAACCGGGCCAGTTCGGTGTGGCCCTGGGCTTCCTGGTCGACTACACCGGACCCGAGCCGGTGCAGATCTGCTCGGTGGACGACGTGCACCCGGCCGGATGGCACAACGTCGCCAACGCCCTCGCGGCCGCCGCGCTCGCCCGCCAGGTCGGCGTCTCCCACGCGGAGATCGGCGACGCCCTGCGCAAATACGTCCCCGAACCGCACCGCAACGTCACCGTCGTCGCCTCCGGCGGCGTCACCTGGGTCGACGACTCCAAGGCCACCAACCCGCACGCCGCGGCCGCCGCGCTCGCCTCCTACGACTCGATCGTGTGGGTCGCCGGAGGCCAGCTCAAAGGCGTCGACGTCGACGGCCTCGTCGCCCGGTACGCCCCCAAGATGCGCGCCGCCGTCCTCATCGGACAGGACCGGGCGCTCGTGGCCGAAGCCCTGGCGCGACACGCGCCCGACCTCCCGGTGGTGGTGCTCGACGGCGGCGACGATGCGGTCATGACCGAAGTCGCCGCCCATGCCGCGGGATTCGCCGAACCGGGGGACACGGTGCTCCTGTCCCCGGCCGGCGCCTCCTACGACATGTTCACCTCCTACGCCCACCGCGGCGACGCGTTCGCCGCCGCCGCGCGCGCCCTGCTTGAGGGTGAGGCCGAGTGAGGAGCGGGTTCACCGAGTTGCTGCGCGGCCTCCTCGACCGGCCGCTCGCCTCGTACTACCTGCTGCTCTCCTCCTCGGCGCTGCTGCTCACCATCGGCCTCGTGATGGTCTTCTCGGCCACCATGGTCGAGTCCTACGAGGCCACCGGATCCGCGTTCGCCGTCATCCTCCAGCAGGTCATCTGGGCCGTGGTCGGCCTGGTCTGCTTCTGGATCGCCCAGCGGCTCCCGGCGCGCACCTACCGGGGGGTGTCCCGCCCGCTCCTGGTCGTCTCGATGATCCTCGGCCTCGTCCTGGTCGTGATGTCGATCCGCCAGTCCCAGCAGGACGCGGGCGACGACTCGGGCATCGCCTCCGACCAGCTCTGGATCCACCTGGGCCCCGTCCAGTTCCAGCCCGCCGAGATCGCCAAGTTCGCGCTGCTCCTGTGGGCCGCCGACTCGCTCGTGCGCCTCGGCCCGCGCATCGCCTCGTGGCGCGACCTCGCGATCCCGATGTTCCCGATCGCCGGGGCCCTGATGATCATCATCGGCTACGCCGACCTGGGCACCATGCTCATCATCGTGGCGATGTTCATCGGCCTCCTGTGGGCCTCGGGCGTGCCGCTGCGCATCCTCGGCGTCCTCTTCGCGATCGCCCTCGCCGGCTCGGCCCTCCTCATCGCCTTCGAGGGCTACCGGATGGAGCGCATCATCTCCTTCTCGCGTCCCGAGGACTACGCCGACACCTGGGGCTACCAGGCGATCCAGGGCTACTACGCGATCGCCGACGGCGGCTGGTTCGGCGTGGGGCTCGGCGAGAGCCGCCAGAAATGGGAATGGCTTCCCAACGGCCACAACGACTTCATCTTCGCGCTCATCGCCGAGGAACTCGGCGTCGTGGGCTGCCTGGTGATCCTCGCGCTCTACGGCGTGCTCGTCTACACGGGCTTTCGCATCGCGCGCCGCTCCGACGACCCGTTCCGGGCGCTCGTCGCCGCGGGCGTCACCATCTGGCTCGCCGGCCAGGCCTTCATCAACATCGGCGGCGTCCTCGGCCTCATCCCCATGACCGGGGTCCCGCTGCCGTTCATCTCCGACGGCGGCACCGCGCTCGTCGTCGTGCTCGCGGCCGTGGGCATGCTGGCCGGGTTCGCGCGTGCCGAACCCGACGCCGCCCAGGCGCTGCGGGCCCGAAACCCCTCGCGTCTCGTACGCTTGCTGTGGGCCCCCCTGCCGCCCGCGCCCCGCTCGGAGACCGACTCCGAGACCTCTCAGTCCAGCCCTACGACCAGAAAGACATGACGTTGCCTCAGCTTCGATCGGTCGTCCTCGCCGGCGGTGGTACCGGCGGCCACATCTACCCGCTCCTGGCCTTCGCCGACTGCCTGCGCCGGCACGACCCGCACATCCGCGTCACCTGCCTCGGCACCGAGAAGGGCCTGGAGAACGACCTCATCCCCAAGGCCGGCTACGACCTGCGCAACGTCCCGGCCCACCAGCTGCCCCGCAAGGTGAACGTCGACCTCCTGCTCACCGCGCCCCGGATGCTCAAGGCCATGAAGGCCACCCGCGACGTCATGGACGAGGTCGCCGCCGACGTCGTGATCGGCTTCGGCGGCTACGTCGCCGTCCCCGCCTACCTCGCCGCCTGGCGCCGCAAGACCCCCATGGTCATCTTCGAGTTCAACGACCCGCCCGGCGTCGCCAACAAGCTGGCCCTCAAGTTCAGCGACAACCTCGCGCTCGGCTTCCCGCACCTGCCGCAGGCCTCCCCGATCCTCGCCGACGGCACCGTCACCGGCGTGCCGCTGCGCCCCGAGATCGCCCACCTCGACCGGAACGCCATGCGCGCCCAGGCCTGCCAGTACTTCGGGCTCGACCCCCGCCGCCCCGTGCTGTTCGTCTACGGCGGCTCCCAGGGCGCGGCCTCGATCAACAACGCCGTCTCCGGTGCGGCGCAGGCGCTCACGCACCGCGGCGTCCAGGTCCTCCACATCACCGGCGCCCGCCGCGACGAGCCCATCCACATCCCCGAGGGCCTGCCCGTCCCGTACCGCACGCTGCCGTACCTCGACCGCATGGACCTCGGCTACGCCGCCGCCGACATGGTCCTCGCCCGCGGCGGCTCCATGACCGTCGCGGAGGTCTCGGCCCTCGGCATCCCCACCGTGTTCGTCCCCATGCCCTGGGGCAACAAGGAGCAGTACCGCAACGCCGGGCCCGTCGTCGACGCCGGCGGCGCGATGTTCTGCGACGACGAGAACCTCAACCCCTCCTGGATCGAAGCGCATCTCATCCCGGTCATCACCGACCGCAACCGCGTGGCCCAGATGTCCCACGCCGCGGCCGCGTTCGGCTCGCGCACCGGCGACGAGGCGCTGCGCAACTACACGATCAAGGTACTGGAGCAGGCATGAGCGACGATCCCAACGACCTGACCAGCCCCATCGACGAGGGCATCACCGCCGAAGACCTCGGCCGCACCCTCTTCATCGGGGTCGGCGGCGTCGGCATGAACGGTCTGACCCGGCTGTACGCGACGCGCGGCCTGCCCGTGTCCGGCTCCGAGTACAAGGACTGGCCGAGCCTGCCCGAGCTGGAGCGCCTCGGCGTCACCCTCCACCGCGAGCACACCGTGTCCAACCTGGACGGCATCGACACCGTCGTGCGGTCCACGGCCCACAACGACGAGCACCTCGAAGTCGCCGAAGCCCGCCGCCGCGGCATCCGCGTCTACCACCGCTCCGAAGCGCTCGCCGCCGCCATGACCGGCCGCCGCTCGGTGGTCGTCACCGGCACCCACGGCAAGACCACCACGACCGCGATCATCGTGCAGATGCTCGAACACGCCGGACTCGAGCCGTCCTACGTCAACGGCGGCGAGAACATCGGCGCCCACACCGGCGCGCACGGCAGCGGCGATTACTTCGTGGCCGAGGCCGACGAATCGGACCGCTCGTTCCTGCGCTACCGCCCCGAGATCGGCATCATCACCAACATCGACGTCGACCACCTGAACAACTACGGCGACATGGACGCCCTGACGGAGGCGTTCGAGCGCTTCTGCCGCAACACGGACAAGGACGGCCTGCTCGTCCTGTGCGCCGACAGCCCGGGCACCGCGCAGCTCGCGCGCATGTTCCGCGCCGAGGGCCGCACCGTCGCCACCTACGGCTTCGCCGACGGCGCCGACATCCAGCTCGGCGAGGTCGAGTCGGGCAAGGACGGCGTGGACTACACCGTGATCGTCCACAACCAGGTGATCGGCCGCTTCCACCTGCCGATGCCCGGCCGGCACATCGCCCTGAACTCGGCCGCCGCGATCGCCGTCGGCCTCCAGGTGGGCCTCGAAGCCGACGAGATCAAGGCGGGCATCGCGGCCTTCGGCGGCGTCAAGCGCAGATTTGAGAAGCGCGGTGAGAAGCGCGGCGAGAATGGCGTTTACGCCATTTACGACGAGTACGCCTACCACCCGACCGCCATGACCGCGGCCATCGAGACCCTCAAGGAGGTCGCGGCCCCCGGCAAGCTCGTCGTGGTCTTCATGCCCTACCGCGTCTACCGCACCGTCGAGATGCGCGCGGACATCGCCGAAGCCCTCTCGCTGGCCGACAAGACCGTGGTCATGGAGATCTTCGGCCCCGGCGAGACCGTGCCCGAAGGCGAAGGCGGCCAAGCACTCCTGGACGCCGTGGACCTCCCGGACGCCGACAAGGTCTTCGTCCCCGAGTGGTCCGACGTGCCCGCCGCCGTCAAGGCCCTCGCGGCCGAAGGCGACGTGGTCGTCACGATGGGCGCCCCGCCCGTCCAGCTCATGCCCGACGACTTGCTGCGCTAGCGAACGCGAAGGGCCGCACCCGAACGGGTGCGGCCCTTCGAAGAAGCCAGAGGCTAGTCCCAGGGCTTGCCGTTGCGCCAGTAGCCCATGAACGCGCCGCTCTCCTTGGGCAGGCCCAGTTCCTTGCGGATGGTGAAGCGGAGGGTCTTGACCACGCCGGTCTCGGCGGCGATCCACACGTACGCGTCGCTCTGGGCGACCTCTTGCGGTGCCTCCCAGATCATCTCGTCCTCGACCTCGTCGAACTGCCCGCAGTTGGCGAAGTCCATGCCGCGGGCCGCTTCGGTGACCGCCGGGATCAGCTTCTCGCCCCACACCGCGCCTTCGCGGGGGAGCCACACGACCTCGACGTCCTCGGGGGCGTCCAGGTCGAGGACGTCGGCCGCTTCGGGAACCTCGATGAAGGCCTTGCCGCGCGCGGTGATCGGGAGATCCTCGAGGATCGCGGCGATCGCGGGAGCCGCCGTCTCGTCGCCGACGATGAGGAGCTCCGCCCCCTCGGGGGCGTGGAAGTCGAGGCCGCCGTGCGGGCCGTCCCACCGCGCGTCCGGGCCGAGCAGCAGCAGGTCGTCGCCCGCCGCCGCGTTCCGGATCCAGCGCAGCGCGGGGCCGACCTCGGCCTCGGAGTGCGCCTCGTGCACCACCATGTCGACGTCGACCTCACCGAGTCCCGCACGGACCGCGCGCACCGTGTAGGTGCGCACGCCGCACTGCTCGGCCTCGGGGAGCGCGCGCAGTTCGGAGTACCAGCGTTCGCTCGTCGGCATCTTGTCGAAGCCGCACGCCGCGGCCGGGAAGATCAGTTTGAAACGCTGGTCGTATCCGTTGTCGGCGAAGTGCGCGAGCGAGTCGCCCGCGAAGGTGACTCGTATAAAGGAGGGGCTCAATCGTTGCAGCGCTTGCACTTTCACGGGAAACAGCTCGTACGGCCGAACCGTGATCTCGGTCTGTTCCTCAGTCTGCGTCGCCACGCGGCACTCCTCCTTTGGAATAAGGTTTGCCTAACCTTAGCCGAAGGGCTTGGCGAGCCGCCACCGCCGAGTGGGCGGGGCGTGGAAT
Source organism: uncultured Actinomycetota bacterium (assembly GCA_963740955.1). Taxonomy (GTDB): domain Bacteria; phylum Actinomycetota; class Actinomycetes; order Mycobacteriales; family Micromonosporaceae; genus Glycomyces. The sequence continues at coordinate 124,877 of CAVUGC010000014.1, read as the reverse complement.
CATCGACCCATGCGCGGCCCAGAGAACACGTCCGAACCCGGGCCCTGGCGGCTCGTCCACGTGGTGCGCCGCCGCCTGCCCAACCGGCGGCTGCGGCTCATCGTGGTGGGCGTGCTCGCCTTCCTGGTGCTGGCGTTCGTGATCGTGTGGACCACGCCGCTGTTCGAAGTGAAGCGGATCGAGGTCACCGGGACCTCGGTGCTCGACTCCGAGGAGGTCGCCGCGCTCGGCCGGGACGCGGTGGGGCGCTCGGTGCTCGGCGCCGATCTCGACGCGATCGCGAACGCGGTCGCCGCGCTCGCGCCCGTCAAATCCGTCGACGTCACCCGCTCGTGGCCCAACGCGGTGAGCGTCGCCGTCACCGAACGCGAGCCTTATATGGCGGTTCCCACCGATGACGAGACTTTTCTCATGGTCGATTCCGAAGGTGTGGTATTCGACCAGACCGAGAAGGCGCCCGGATCTATTTGGAGGGTCGAGCTCAAGGAGCCCGGACCCGACGACCTGGCCACTGTCGAGACCCTCCTGGTGCTCCAGTCGCTCCCGTCCGACCTCGCGGACGAGGTGGAACACGTGGAATCGCCGTCGCCCGCCAGTGTCACCCTCTATCTCGAAGATGGACGGACGCTCAGATGGGGCGACGGCTCCGAAAGCGAGCAGAAAGCCGAGGTCGCCGATCGATTGTTGGCAGGGGGGTACGAACATGTCGATGTCAGCGCACCAGATGCCCCCACTGTGAGTTAGCGTTAAGGGGGGAGCGGATGTGCACGCACATCCCGTTTCCAGTACCCAGGGCCGAAGGGGAAGGAAGGCAGCAGCGATGACACCACCGCACAACTACCTCGCCGTCATCAAAGTCGTTGGAGTCGGAGGCGGCGGCGTCAATGCTGTCAACCGGATGATCGAGGCGGGGCTCAAGGGCGTCGAGTTCATCGCCATCAACACCGACGCCCAGGCGCTGCTGATGAGCGACGCCGACGTCAAGCTCGATGTTGGACGCGAACTCACCCGCGGCCTCGGCGCGGGCGCCAACCCCGAAGTGGGAGCGAAGGCCTGCGAGGACCACCGCGACGAGATCGAGGAAGTCCTCAAGGGAGCGGACATGGTGTTCGTGACCTGCGGCGAAGGGGGCGGCACCGGCACCGGCGGCGCGCCCGTCATCGCCAACATCGCCCGCAAGCTCGGCGCGCTCACGATCGGCGTGGTCACCCGGCCGTTCGCCTTCGAGGGCAAGCGCCGCCAGACGCAGGCCGTGTCGGGAATAGAGGATCTTCGTAATGAGTGCGACACGCTGATCGTCATCCCGAACGACCGGCTGCTCCACCTCGGCGACCGCTCCATCTCCATGATGGACGCATTCCGGCTCGCCGACCAGGTGCTGCTCTCCGGTGTTCAGGGCATCACCGACCTGATCACCACGCCCGGCCTCATCAACCTCGACTTCGCGGACGTCAAGAGCGTCATGAGCGGAGCGGGTTCGGCGCTCATGGGCATAGGTTCGGCCCGCGGTGAGAACCGCGCCGTCGAGGCCGCCCGCGCCGCGATCGAGTCGCCGCTGCTCGAGCAGAGCATGGAGGGCGCGCGGGGCGTGCTCCTCTCCATCGCCGGCGGTTCGGATCTCGGCCTGTTCGAGATCAACGACGCGGCCGAGCTCGTCTCGGACTGCGCCCACACCGACGCGAACATCATCTTCGGCGCGGTCATCGACGACGCCCTCGGCGAAGAGGCGCGGGTGACCGTGATCGCCGCCGGGTTCGACGTGGAGGACGAGGCCGAGTTCGAACTGGCCCAGCCCACCCGGATCTCGGCCCTGCCCGAGCAGAAGCCCGAGCCGGTGCGCGAGTCCAAGCCCAAGCCCGAACCCGAGCGCGAGTCGGGCAACGGCAAGGTGCTGTTCGACGACGTCGACGTTCCCGCCTTCCTGAAAGACGGCTTCTAGCGGCGGCGGACCGTCGGGATTGCGGATGATCTCGACGGCCGTCGCCCGCGTGCCGAACCGCTCCACCCCTGATCGCCGAGGTCCGTTCTCTTGACCACCCAGTCGCGCCGAAGCCAGTTGCAGGACAACCTCGAGCCGGACGCGCGAGGACATCGCCGCCGCCTGCGCCGACGCCGGCCGCCCCCCGGGCTCGGTCCGCCTCATCGTCGTCACCAAGACCTTCCCGGCCGCCGACGCCGCCGCACTGGTCGACCTCGGCCAGGCCGACCTCGGTGAGAACCGCGACCAGGACGCCGCCCCGAAGGCCGCCGACCTCGCCGCGCGGGGCCTCGATCCGGTGTGGCACTTCGTAGGACAGCTCCAGCGCAACAAGGCCCGCTCGGTGGCGTCCTACGCCGACTGGGTCCACTCGGTCGACCGGGCCCGCCTCGTGGACGCGCTCGATGCCGCCGTGCGACCTCCGCCCACGGCCGCAACGTGAAAGCGCTCATCCAGGTGAGTCTCGACGGCGACGTCTCGCGCGGCGGCATGCCCGTCGCCGGCCTCGAAGCGCTCGCCGAGCGCATCAGCCGCCGCACCCGTTCCTCGACCTCAAAGGCGTCATGGCCGTCGCCCCGCTCGGCTGGGACCCCGCCAAAGCCTTTGCGCTGCTTGACGAGTGCTCACGAGACCGTCCGCCGCACCGACCCCGGGGCGGTCGAGATCTCGGCAGGCATGAGCGGCGACTACCGGGCGGCGATCATGCGGGGGCCACAATGGTCAGACTGGGCAGAAACGTGCTCGGCGAACGTGAATCGATGGCGTAAGGTATGGGGCAGAAGTGGAAATTCGGCCGCGCGATGACGGCTGGTTAGTCGGGCAAAATCACATCCGTGTAAGGAGTCGGCGCTAGGATGAGACCGCGTACCTGACTCAACAGGGGCGGCCCGAGGAGGGAGCACGATCGATGGGCGCGATGCGGAAGGCAGGCATCTGGCTCGGCCTCATCGAGGACGAGGACGATCGCGGCTACGGCAACGGTTACGAAGAGAGCGACGAGTTCGCCGAGGAGGAGCAGCAGGCGCACCCCAGCGGGCGCGGGGCGCGCAGCGCGCCACCGGCCGGGTCGGCCGCACCGCGTCGAGGACCGCAGTCCCGTCCGCCAGCTCAACCGCGGCTCCGGTTCGGTCACCCCGTAACCTGACGCGCGACAACCTCGCCCTGGCCGAGCCCGCCACCGTGCGGCCGGTTCCGGCGGAGGAGGAGTCGCACGCGAACTACCGGATCACCACCCTGCACCCGACGACGTACAACGAGGCGCGCACCATCGGTGAGCGCTATCGCGACGGCACGCCGGTGATCATGAACCTCTCGGAGATGGAGGAGGCCGACGCCAAGCGTCTGGTCGACTTCGCGGCGGGTCTCATCTTCGGCACCCGCGGATCCTTCGAGCGGGTGACCAACCGCGTGTTCTTGCTCTCGCCGCCCCACGTCCAGGTGACCGCCGAGGACAAGGCGAAGATCGCCGAGGGCGGGTTCTTCAACCAGTCCTGACTGAGGGATACACTCCGAACCGTGAACCTGGCACTGCAGCTGATCTATCTGGCGCTCTTCGCTTTCTACCTGTTCCTCCTGGCACGCCTGGTGTGCAGCGTCGTGGTGCAGTTCTCACGCCGCTGGGAGCCCGGGCCCAAGGCCGCGGCCGTGCTGGAGACGGTCTACAGCGTGACCGACCCTCCCCTGAAGGGGTTGAGGAAGGTGATTCCCCCTCTCAGGCTTGGTAGTGTATCGATTGATCTGGCGTTCCTGGCGCTGCTCCTGATCGTGTGGATCCTGATGGATTTCGTCATCGGGCGAAACATCTAGCAGCTCCTGGCAGGGGTGCGAGGCACGGTTATCGTGTTGAGTGGCTTTGTGCGCCAGTCGAACAGCTGAGAAGGAGTTTCGAATGCCGCTGACCCCAGCAGACGTTCACAACGTCACGTTCAAGAAACCCATGCTCGGAAAGCGCGGATACGACGAGGACGAGGTCGACGGTTTCCTCGATGAGGTCGAGCGGGAGCTCGCACGCCTCAGCGATGAGAACGGCGAACTTCGTGCACAGCTCGACAGTCTCCGCGCCGGCGCTCCCCCCGGAGCTGCCGACCACGCCGAGATGGCCGCCGCACTCGACCGGGTGCAGCGTGAGAAGCACGCCATGGAGCAGCAGCTCCAGGAGCTCGACGGCGAGCTGCACGAGATGCACCAGCAGATGGTGTCCTCGCAGCAGCAGGCGCAGCAGCTCCAGCAGGAACTGGCGCAGCGCGGACCGCAGCAGGAGGCCCCGCCCCCGCGGCGGGCGGCGGCGAGCAGGAGGCCCTGCGCCTCCTCATGGTCGCCCAGCGCACTGCCGACGAGCACCTGGAGGACTCCCGCCGGGAGGCCGACACCCTGCTCGGCGAGGCGCAGCGCGAGGCCCAGTCGATGGTCACCGAGGCGCAGCGCGAGGCGCAGACGATGGTCTCGCAGGCGCAGCGCGAGTCGAAGCAGCATGATGACCGAGGCGCAGCGCGAGTCGACGGCCCTCCTGACCGACGCCCAGCGCGAGTCCGAGTCCCTGGTCTCCGAGTCCCGTGCGGCGGCCGAGGACCTGGTGGGCCAGGCCCGCGACAAGGCCGAGCGCATGGAGATGGAAGCCGAGCAGGAGCGCCAGAAGGTCATCGGCCAGCTGGAGGACTCCCGCGGGTCGCTGCTGAAGAACATCGAGGAGCTGAAGACGTTCGAGCGCGAGTACCGCACCCGCCTCAAGCTCTACCTCGAGAGCCAGCTGCGCGACCTCAACGGGCAGCAGGGCCGCACCGACGAGGAGGCCTTCGAGGAGGTCCAGTCGCCGTCCGCGAACGATCGCACCGGCGCCAGGTCGGCGTTCGTTATGCAGGGCGGGCGCGGGTAACCCCTCCCGCTCCTCTCCGAGAGCCTCCTCCCTTCGGTAGGGCTTGCGAGCCAGACATCTTGGTCTCGGCGAGCCATAACCTGAACGGGGATCGCCTCGTTAAGCAAGGGTGAGCGGGTGAGGGCGCCGGTCATACGGCCGCCCTCACCGCCGCACCCATGCTCATCGATGCCGCGGCCCCTTAGGGGCCGCGTAGGACCGCGCGAGGGCCCCGCACCTCGCGCAGGGGAGGAACTCGACGTGATCGTCAGCAGTGTGCTGATCCTCGTCACCGCGGCGGTCTTGCTGGTCACTGGCATGATCACCGGGAACGACCAGTTGCTGGTCTCGTCCGTAGCGGCGAGCCTGGCCGCCGGAGCGGCCCTCTACGCAGGGATTCGCGGCCGGGGCGCCAAACGCCCCCGCCTCACCCCGCGTGAGGCCGCTCGGCCGAGCCGCAGCTCGCACGCGTCACCGAGGGGTGACGACACCCACCAGTTCCGCCGAATCGGACTCGACGACACCCCGACGACGGAACTGCCCCTGCTCGAAGGGAAGGTCTTCGAGCCCATGGACTACGCGGTGGACCGCGATCCCGAACTCAGGTTCGAGGACGCCCCGCCGCGTCAGAGCCGCGGTGACATGATCAACCGCCACCGCGCCCCGGAGTCCGACGAGACCCGACCGAGCAGCGCATGTCCAGCGTCGAGGCCGCGGCCCTGATGCGCCTGGACACCGAGGTCGCCGTCGTCGACGGCCGCCCGCGATTCCATCACACCGCGTGTGCGCACCTGTCCGGACGCGAGAACGAGGCGCTGCCCGTCGCAGAGGCGCTGGAACTGGGATTCACCCCGTGCGCGCTGTGCGAACCGGTCTCCCGGCTGCTCCTGGTGCCCGTGGGCGGGCGCTGAGCGCCGCCCCGCTTGCTCGCGTGCCCGCATGTAACGCGCAGTCCGGACACAAGTTCCCGAAGTAATTGACCTACTTGCAGGACTTGCGTATCCTGTGTGCTTAATTGCGCGGCAGGTACCCGCCTCGGCGGGGCCTGGCGCGCATTGTCCTCGTTTCGACGAGGCCGTCACGAGTACGCGACTTCGGGAGCCGCCATGCCGATTACCCGATGCGGGCCGCAGCAGCGGCTCCGCCGTGCTCTGACGCCACCGGAACCCGAGCCGACATACCCCTCCAGAGGCGCGTCATGAGTCCAGCGAAGAAGACCCAGAATCAGGCCGCGAAGAAGGCGGTCACCACGGTTCCCAAGAAGGCGGCGGTGAAGAAGACCGCGGTCAAGAAGGCGGCGACGGCGACGTCCGAAGAACGGCGGCGGCCAAGAAGGCCGCCAAGAAAGCGGTGAAGGCGGCGTCTTCCGCGCCGCCGGCGTTCGAGGACGCCGAAGCCCAGCAGTTGCGCACCGAGAGCGAGCAGGCCGAGCTGCGCGCCGCGCTGAAGGAGCGGCTCGACGAGCTGGTGGAGGAGCAGCAGCGCTACACCGACTCGATCACCCTCGCCCAGCGCGAGCGCCTCAGCGACACCGCCGGGCGACGACCAGATCGACTCCGGCTCCAAGACCGTCGAGCACGAGCACGAGGTCGCCGTGGCGGGTGCGATCTCCGAGCGCATACGGCAGGTCAGCCACGCGCTCGAACGCCTCGACGAGGGCGGGTACGGGTTCTGTGAGAAGTGCGGTAAACCGATCCCGGCGGCGCGGTTGGCCGCGTTCCCGTCGGCTACCCTCTGCGTCAGTTGCAAACAGCTGGAGGAGCGACGCTGAGCGAGGACACGCAGCCCGAGACCGCCGCCGCGGGCGGATCGGGAACCGACGAGACCACCACCCCTGAGAAGACGGCCCGCCGCAGGCCCGGGTTGATGATCGCGGCACTGCTGATAGCGGCATTCGCGATCGGCCTGGACCAGTGGACCAAGTTCCTGGCCGAGGCGAACCTCGACCCCCAGGAGCCCGTGCGGACCCTCGGCGGGCTCGTCTACCTGAGCCTGACCTGGAACTCGGGCGCGGCCTTCAGCCTCGGCACCGACTACACGTGGATCTTCACCATCATCGCCTCGGCGGTGGTGGTCTTCCTGATCGTCCTGTCGCGCAGGATCGTGTACCCGGCCTGGTCGATCGCGATCGGCCTGGTCCTGGGCGGCGCGGCGGGGAACCTCGTCGACCGGTACTTCCGCGAGCCGGGCTTCGCGCACGGCCACGTGGTGGACTTCATCAGCGTGTTCAAGCCGTACGCGCGAGGTCTTCCCGATCTTCAACATCGCCGACTCGGCGCTGTGCTGCGGCGTGGTGCTCATCGTGCTGCTCGAGCTGACCGGCCACGGCTTCTCGTCCCGAAGCTCGCCGGCAAGGGCGACAAGCAGAAGGAGACCTCGGCATGAGCGACGTCGCCGCGCGCCAGACCCGCGCGCTGCCGATCCCCGAGGGCTTCGAGGGCCAGCGGATCGACCAGGTCGTCTCGCGCCTGCTGGGCCTGTCCCGGACCGTGGCCGCCGAGCTGGTCGCGGCCGGGGACGTGACGATCGACGGGGCGCCCTGCGCAGACCAAGTCCGAGCGGGTGAGCGCCGGGGCCTGGATCGAAGTGGTGCTCCCGCCGCCGCCGGAGGACGTGCTGGTGCGGCGCCGCCGAGCCCGTCGAGGGCCTCGACGTGATCTTCGACGACGACGACATCGTGGTGGTCATGAAGCCCGTGGGCGTCGCGGCGCACCCGAGCCCGGGCTGGTCGGGTCCCGACCGTCACCGGCGGTCTCGCCGCCGCCGGGTACCGGATCTCCAGCCACGGACCCGATGAGCGCCAGGGCATCGTGCACCGCCTCGACGTGGGCACCTCGGGTCTGATGGTGGTCGCCAAGAGCGAGGCCGCGTACTCCGAGCTCAAGCGCGCCTTCAAGGAACGCCGGGTCTCGAAGCGGTACCGCGCTGTGGCCCAAGGGCACCCGGACCCGCTGTCGGGGACCGTCGACGCCCCGATCGGGCGGCACCCGCGCCACGACTACAAGTGGGCGGTCGTCGCCGACGGCAAGCCGAGCGTCACGCACTACGACACGATCGAGGTCTTCCCCGGCGCGTCCCTCATGGACCTCGGGCTGGAGACCGGTCGGACGCACCAGATCCGGGTCCACTTCTCGGCCCTGGGCCACCCGCTCGTGGGCGACGTGACCTACGGCGCGGACCCGACGATGGCCGAGAGACTGGGCCTGACCAGGCAGTGGCTGCACGCGTACCGGCTGGAGTTCGCCCATCCCGCACCGCGGTCGCACGGTCACCTTCACGAGTGATTACCCGGCCGACCTCGAATCGGCACTGGCGCGGTTGCGAGCGGACTCCTAGGGAGCCATTAGACTCTGAGAGAGGCGCCCGCCGCATCGTCGCCGCGGACGTAACGCACGCCTCAACCCCGGGCCCTGCAGGCCCGCGATTCGCAACGGGCCTTGAGGGATCGTCGTGATCTAATAGTCGCGGGTGGTAATGGTTTCCGGTCGGGGTGGCGACGCTTCAGTCGGCCGCAGCGCAGCTGCGAGCCGCGGATTGGTCCGCCCGAGAGGAGGTTGCGAGTGAACACGCCCGAAGCTTGGAACAACGACCGGTCAGACGGTTCCCGGTGGCAGAAGCTCCTGGGACGCGGTCGCGGCCGTGCCGGTGGCGCACAGCAGACCCCGACGCCCCCGCCGCGCGAGGCCTACCCGCCCTCGCCGCCGGTCGGGCCGCCGCCCGGCCAGGCGCACTACTCGGTGCCCACCGCGGGCCGCCGTCCTCCCGTCGCCACGCAGACCCCGCCGAGCGCCGCGCAGTTCGCGGGCCAGGTGCGCCCGCCCCAGCAGGGGCTCCCGCCGCAGCCGCGCCAGCCAGCAGCACACCGAGCCGAGCCCCGTCGCACTGCAGCGCCTGCGCCGCGACCTGGGCCGCAGCCGGGTCATCGCCTTCATCAACCCCAAAGGCGGCGTGCACAAGACCACCGCCACGGTGCTCTCGGCCGCCGCGATGGGCACGGCCCGCAACGGCGGCGTGATCGCCTGGGACGACAACGAACTGCGCGGCACGCTGGGCCTGCGCGCCGGTTCGGCCCGGCACGGGCGCACCATCCGCCACCTCGTGGAGCACCTCGACCAGGTCGAGGCCGCCGGCGTCCACCTGCCCGAGCACCTCGACGAGTTCCTGCGCCACTCCTCCGACGGCTCCTTCGACGTGCTCGCCGGCGACGAGGACCCGAAGCTGCAGCGCCGCCTCGACCCGACCACCGTGCTGCGGGTGCTCGACATCCTCACCCGCACGCACGGCATCGTCTGCATCGACACCGGCAACAACGTGGAGTCGCCGAACTGGCGCACCGTGGTCTCCTCGGTGGACCGGCTCGTGGTCACCACCGTGCCGCGCGAGGACGCCGCGTTCTCCGCGGACTGGATGCTCGACCACCTCGAAGAGGGCGGCTACGGGAACCTCGTGAAGAACGCGGTCACGCTGCTCTCCATGCCGACCCCGAACCCGGGGCCGCTCCTGAACGACCTCCAGCGGCACTTCTCGCAGCGCACCCGCGCCTGCGCGGTGGTCCCGTACGACCCGTCGCTCGAGCCGGGCGCGAAGATCGAGTTCTCGGCGCTGCGTCCGGAGACCCGCGCGGCCTGGTTCGAGGCCGCCGCGACCATAGTCGACGGTCTGTAACCGACGCCTTCCGGCACCGTCCGCTCGCGCACATCCCTGACGGGGGCGAGCACTGCTGTGGCAGGATTCCAGGCGTGACTGACGACGCCGAGCGCACCGCTGAACCTCCGTCCGGACGACAGTGCGAGCAGTGAACGGGGCGGCGGTCGCCCCGGCGGACCCGGCCGTCCCAGAGGACGCCCCCACGACGACGCCGGCACGTCTACGGCAGGGTCCCGCCGCTCGGAGCGGACCGATCGGCCGCGACCTGCTCGCGGCCGGGTTCCTCGCCGTCGTCCTCACCGCGCTCGGCTTCCCGGCCGCGATGCTGTGGCAGCTGATCACCCCGCGCGTGGAGTTCGTGGTCGCTCGACGGCGGCTGGGCCTCGACCGAGACCTACCCGAGCGGCTACGTCGAGGGCGACCTCGTGTTCGCCGGGATCGGCCTGGCCCTCGGCATCCTCGCGGCGGTCTTCGCGTGGGCCGCCATGCGCGAGCGGCGCGGCCCGCTCCTCCTCCTCGGCCTGGTCATCGGCTCGATCGGCTGCCAGGTCGTGGCCTGGAAGATCGGCGCGAAGGAGTGGCAGCAGTTCTGGGACGCGGTCGAACGCGCCCCCGTCGGCGCCCACATGTGGCGCCCGCCGTCGGTCCTGTTCGTCGCAGCTCGACCCCGCCGCGGCTTGGGCGGCGCTGAAGGTCGGGAACTTCACAACGGCCCTCGACGCGCTCCAGCTCGGGGCCCTCGCGGTCATGGCCCTCGCCGCGACCTTCACTTACACCGTCTGCGCGGGCTGGTCACGTCGGCCCAGCCTTCGAACGGACGCTCCCGAATAGCGGTATGCCCTTTGACCTGGAAAGCCGGGCAACTACGCTTGGACCGTGCTCAGACGCATCGACCTTTCAGGAGAAGTACCCGGTTACTCGGCCCGCGCCCTGCGCGAGCTGATGCCGCGCGCCGCCTTCGACGTCAACGAGGCCCTGCGCTCGGTCCAGCCGCTGATCGACGACATCGCCCATCGCGGGACGCCCGCGGTCGTGGAGATCGTCGAGCGCTTCGACGGTGTGCATCTGGAGCACCTGCGCGTGCCCGAGGGCGCGATCAAGACCGCCGCCCGAGGACCTCGACCCCGAGCTGCGCCGCGCCTACCAGACCTCGATCGACCGGGTGCGCGCCGCGCACGAGGCCCAGCGCCTCCCCGAGGTCGCCACCGAGGTCGCGCCCGGTGGACTCGTCACCGAGCGGTACCTGCCGGTGGGCCGCGTCGGCCTGTACGCGCCCGGCGGCCTCGCCGTGCTCGCCTCCTCGGTGATCATGAACGCCGTCCCGGCACAGATCGCCGGGGTCGGCTCGATCGCGCTCGCGTCTCCGGCCCAGAAGAACAACGGCGGCCTGCCCGACCAGGGCATCCTCGCCGTCGCCGGGATGCTCGGCATCGACGAGGTCTACGCCGTCGGCGGCCCGGCCGCGATCGGCATGTTCGCGTACGGGACCGATGAATGCGCTCCGGTCGACATGATCACCGGGCCCGGGGAACATCTACGTCACCGCCGCGAAGCGGGCCGTGCGCGGCCTCGTCGGCATCGACGCCGAGGCCGGGACCACCGAGATCGCCGTCATCGCGGACGCCACCGCCGACCCGGCCCACGTGGCCGTCGACCTCATCAGCCAGGCCGAGCACGACCCGGCCGCCGCTTCGGTGCTCATCACCGACTCGGTCGCCCTGGCGGACGCGGTGGACGCCGAACTCGCGCGCCGCGTGCCGGACACCCGGCACTCCCAGCGCATCGCGACCGCGCTCGCGGGGGAGCAGTCCGGGACGATTCTCGTCGCGGACGTGGACGAGGCGGTCGCCGTCGCCGACGCCTACGCCGCTGAGCACCTGGAGATCCAGACCGAGAACGCCCGGGAGGTGGCGCTGCGCATCCGCAACGCCGGGGCGATCTTCGTGGGCGCCTACTCGCCGGTCTCGCTCGGCGACTACTGCGCCGGGTCGAACCACGTGCTGCCCACCGGCGGGTGCGCCCGCCACTCGGCCGGGCTCAGCGTGCACACGTTCCTGCGCGGGGTCCACATCATCGACTACTCGCGCGAGGCCCTCGAAGCGGTCGCCGCCGACGTGGTGGCCTTCGCGAACTCCGAGGACCTGCCCTCGCACGGCGAAGCGGTCTCGGCCCGATTCGAGGCGACATGACGGAGATCGAGAACCTGCTCCGCGAGGACCTGCGGGGGCAGTCGCCGTACGGCGCGCCGCAGCTCGACGTGCCGGTCCAGTTGAACACCAACGAGAACGCCTTCGCGATCCCCGACGAGGTGGCGGCCGTGGTCGCCGAGTTCATCGGGCGCGAGCTGCGCGGCCTCAACCGCTACCCCGACCGCGACGCGGTCGCGCTGCGCACGGACCTCGCGAACTACCTCGAGCACGGCCTCACCGCCGACCACGTGTGGGCGGCCAACGGCTCCAACGAGATCCTGCAGCAGCTGCTGCAGGCCTTCGGCGGACCGGGGCGCACCGTCCTGGGCTTCATGCCCTCGTACTCGATGCACCCGCTGCTCGCCCGCGGCACCGGCACCACCTTCGTGGACGCCGGGCGCGAGGACGACTACACGCTCAGCCCCGCTTACGTGAGCGAGGCGATCGCAGAGCACGACCCTGACCTGGTCTTCCTCGTCTCGCCGAACAACCCGACCGGGACCGCGCTCGACGCCGACGTGATCGACGCCGCCTACGAGGCCGCCCGCGGCATCGTGATCGTCGACGAGGCGTACGCCGAGTTCGCGCGCGACCCGCGCTCGACCGCCTTGGGCCGCTTGGAAGGCCGCAAGCGACTCGTGGTCACCCGGACGCTGAGCAAGGCCTTCGCGTTCGCCGGCGCCCGCGTCGGCTACCTCGCCGCCGACCCCGAACTGGTCGAGAAGCTGCTGCTGGTGCGCCTGCCGTACCACCTGTCGAGCATCACGCAGGCCGCCGCGCGCGGCGCGCTCGCGTGCGCCGCGCAGCTCCAGGCCGAGGTCGACGAGCTCAAGCACCAGCGCGACCGGATCGTCAAGAACCTGCGCGCCAAGGGCCTTCCGGTGGCCGACTCCGACGCGAACTTCGTGCTCGTGGGCGGCCTGCGCGACGCGGCCGCCGTCTGGCGCGCCGATCCTCGACCAGGGCGTCCTCATCCGCGACGTCGGCCTCCCCGGCCGGCTGCGGATCACCGCCGGGACCGAGGAGGAGACCACCGCGCTGCTCGACGCCTTCGACACCGCGCTTGCGCTTCGGCCCGAACTGTTCGACAGCGCTACCGAACAGCAAGCCACTGAACTGCAACAGGAGCAACAACCGTGAGCCGCACCGCGCACATCGTCCGCACCACCGGCGAGACCAGCGTCGACGTCTACCTCGACCTCGACGGCACCGAGAAGGCCGTCGACATCGCCACCGGCGTGGGCTTCTACGACCACATGCTCCACCAGCTCGGCAAGCACGGCGGCTTCGACCTCAAGATCGCCGTCAAGGGCGACCTGCACATCGACGCCCACCACACCATGGAGGACACCGCGATCGCCCTCGGCCAGGCGTTCGCCGAGGCCATGGGCGACAAGGCCGGCGTGGTCCGCTTCGCCGACGCCTCCGTACCGCTCGACGAGGTGCTCGCGCGCGCCGTCGTGGACCTCTCGGGCCGCCCGTACATGGTCCACGAGGAGCCGATGGACATCGCGCCGATGATCAACACCGACTACCCGACCTCGATGACCCGCCACATCCTCGAGTCGTTCGCGTACCACGCGCGGATCTGCCTGCACGTCACCGTGCTCCGCTCGGCGAACCCGGGCCAGAAGCCCGACGCGCACCACGTGATCGAGGCCCAGTTCAAGGCCCTCGCGCGGGCCCTGAAGTACGCCACCCGGATCGACGGCACCGACATCCCGTCGACCAAGGGCATCCTGTGAACTTCGCGGGACCGATCCTGCTCATGGCGCTCGCCGGGATCCTCCTCGGCGGGTCGCTGAGCCTGCGCAAGAACGAGAAGTTCGCCGCGTCGATCGCGGTCGCGGCCTGCGCCGTGGCCGCCTTCCTCGGCGGCGCCTATCTGGTCTACGGCTAGGAGCACCTGATGTCGCAACCCAGCGTGGCCCTGTTCGACTACGGCTCAGGCAACCTCCGCTCGGCCTTCCGCGCCCTGGAGCGCGCCGGCGCCGACGTGGAGCTCACCAGCGACCTCGATGCGGCCCGCCGCGCCGACGGCCTCGTCGTGCCCGGCGTCGGCGCCTACGCCGCCTGCATGGAAGGCGTGCTCAAGCACGGGCTCGACACCGTCGTGCGCGAACGCGCCGCCGCCGAGGCCCCCGTCCTCGGCATCTGCGTGGGCGAGCAGGTGCTCTTCGAAGAGGGCATCGAGCACGGCGTCCGCACCCGCGGCGTGGGCGTCTTCGAAGGCCGCGTGGACCTCCTCGAGGCCCAGCGCATCCCGCACATGGGCTGGAACACCGTCGAAGCCGCCGAGGGCATGCGCCTGTTCGCCGGCATCGACCCCGCAGAGCGGTTCTACTTCGTGCACTCCTACGCCGCCAAGGCCGTCCCGCCCGGGCGCCCTGGCCGCGATCTGCACCCACGACGAGCCGTTCATCGCCGCCGTGGAGCGCGGCTCCGTGGCCGCCACCCAGTTCCACCCCGAGAAGTCCGGCGACGCCGGGTACGCGCTGCTGTCCAACTGGATCAAGGCCCTTGCTGCTTGAAAGGCATGACATGACCCAACTGCAACTTCTGCCCGCCGTCGACGTCACCGGCGGCAAGGCCGTCCAGCTCGTGCAGGGCGTGGCCGGCTCCGGCAAGCAGTACGGCGACCCGATCGAGGCCGCCCTCGAATGGCAGCGCCAGGGCTCGCAGTGGCTGCACCTCGTGGACCTCGACGCGGCCTTCGGGCGCGGCACGAACCACGGGCTGCTCGCCGAAGTCGTGTCCAAGGTCGACATGCAGGTGGAGATCTCCGGCGGCATCCGCGACGACGAGACCCTCAAGCGCGCCTTGGACTCCGGGGCCCGCCGCGTCAACATCGGCACCGCCGCGCTCGAGAACCCCGAGTGGTGCGACCGCATCTGCGGCGAATACGGCGACCGCGTCGCCATCGGCCTCGACGTGAAGGGCGGCCGCCTGGCCGCGCGCGGCTGGACCCGCGAGGGCGGCGAGCTCTTCGCAGACCCTGGAGCGCCTCGAGCGCGCCGGATGCGAGCGGTACGTGGTGACCGACGTGAACAGCGACGGGATGCTCTCGGGCCCGAACCTGGACCTGCTGCGCTCGGTCTGCGCCGCCACCGACAAGCCCGTGATCGCCTCCGGCGGCGTCTCCTCGCTCGACGACCTGCGCGCACTGGCGGGCCTGACGGGCATCGGCGTGGAGGGAGCCATCGTGGGAACGGCGCTCTACGAGCGTAACTTCACGGTCGCTGAGGCGTTGAACCTGTTGCAGGGACGGTAACTTCGGGGAGGCGCGCATGGCATTGGTCGAACGGGTACCGGAGACCGGGCCATGGGCGCAGCTCTACGGATACTCGCGCGCGGTCGCGGTGGGGCCGTTGGTGGTGACCAGCGCCTGCACCGCCGACGTCGAGGCGCGCCCGCACCTGGAGGGCGACGCCGCCGGGCAGGCCCGCGAGGCCTTCCGGACCGCCCTGGACGCGATGGTCCACGCCGGCGCCGGCGTCTCCGACGTCGTGCGCTCCCGCCTCTATGTGACCGACCCGGTCCACGCCGACCCGGTGGGCCGGGTCCACGGCGAGCTCTTCGGCGTCGTCAAGCCGACCGCCACCGTCGTGATCGTCTCGGCCCTCTTCCACCCCGGCCAGATCGTGGCCGTCGAGCTCGAGGCCTTCAGGGCCTGGCGAGACATCGACTGAGCGAGACGTCTCGACTTGCGCCATGTGGACTCGGAGTGCTGCGATCGGAGATCCCCGAGCGGGCGATTCGCGCCGACGCACCGGAAATCTGATGCGATAATCGGCGGGCCTGCGATCCTGTGCGCCTGAACGATCGTTCAGTAGTATGGGGCGTGAGCCCGACCGTCGGCGCTCGCGGGCCACGAGCCCGCACTTCGGCCAACAGGAACGACCGAGGTGTCACCGTGGACGCTGAGTCGATCGCCGAAGGCCGAGAGCGCTGGGCGAAGCGCTATGAGTCGGCCGCCAAGCGCGAAGCCGACTTCACCACCCTCTCGGGGCTCGAGACCGAGCCTGCCTACGGCCCGCCCGAAGGCGTGGCCGACCCCCGCATGGAACGCATCGGCTGGCCCGGCGAGTTCCCCTTCACCCGCGGGCTCTACCCCACCGGCTACCGCGGGCGCCAGTGGACCATCCGCCAGTTCTCCGGCTTCGGCAACGCCGAGCAGACCAACGCCCGCTACAAGATGCTCCTCGGCGCGGGCGGCGGCGGCCTCTCCGTCGCGTTCGACATGCCCACCCTCATGGGCCGCGACTCCGACGAGCCCGCCTCCCTCGGCGAGGTCGGCCACTGCGGCGTGGCCATCGACTCCACCGCCGACATGGACCGGCTCTTCAACGGGATCGACCTCGGCGCCGTCACCACCTCCATGACCATCTCCGGGCCCGCCGTCCCCATCTTCTGCATGTACCTCGCGGCCGCCGAACGCCAGGGCGTCGACATCTCGATCCTCGACGGCACGCTCCAGACCGACATCCACAAGGAGTACATCGCCCAGAAGGAGTGGCTGTTCCCGCCCGAGCCGCACCTGCGCCTCATCGGCGACCTCATGGCCTACTGCGCCGAGAAGATCCCCCGCTACAAGCCGCTCTCGGTCTCCGGCTACCACATCCGCGAAGCCGGATCCACCGCCGCGCAGGAACTCGCGTTCACCCTCGCCGACGGATTCTCCTATGTGGAACTCGGGCTCTCGCGCGGCCTCGACGTGGACCGCTTCGCCCCCGGACTCTCGTTCTTCTTCGACGCGCACATCGACTTCTTCGAAGAGATCGCCAAGTTCCGCGCCGCCCGCCGCATCTGGGCCCGCTGGCTCCGCGACGTCTACAGCGCGCAGACCGACCGCGCCCAATGGCTCCGCTTCCACACCCAGACCGCCGGCGTCTCACTCACCGCCCAGCAGCCCTACAACAACGTCGTGCGCACCGCCGTCGAAGCCCTCGCGGCCATCATGGGCGGCACGAACTCCCTGCACACCAACGCACTCGACGAGACCCTCGCCCTCCCCACCGACCAGTCCGCCGAGATCGCCCTGCGCACCCAGTCCGTGCTGCGCGACGAGACCGGCGTGACCAACGTGGCCGACCCCCTCGGCGGCTCCTGGTACGTCGAGGCCCTCACCGACCGCATGGAGGCCGAGGCCGAACGGATCTTCCTCCAGATCCTCGCCCTCGGCGGCGAGACCGGCGACGACCCCGCCGCCGTCGCCAGGGAAGCCGCGGGCCGACACGAGATCGGGCCCGTCACCTCGGGCATCCTCCGCGGCATCGAGGACGGCTGGTTCAACGCCGAGATCGCCGAAGCCGCCTTCACCTACCAGCAGCAGCTCGAAGACGGCACCAAGCACATCGTCGGCGTCACCGAACTCCACGACACCGTCACACCGGACCTGGAGATCCTGCGGATCTCCGGCGACGTGGAACGCGACCAGCGCACCGTGCTCGAGACGCGCCGCGCCGGACGCGACAACGCCGCCGTCGAACGCGCGCTGGCCGACATCGTGACGGCCGCCCAGGGTTCGACGAACCTCATCGAACCGATCCTGGAGGCGGCCCGTGCCGAAGCGACCCTCGGGGAAATCTGCGGCGCGCTGCGCGAAGAGTGGGGTGAGTACCGCGAGACCACCGGTATCTAGGCCTTTCGCCTGCCCCGCAGCGCTTGTTCTGATAAAGATGAGAATCGTCGGCGCAGGGCGTTTCGGATCCGGCCCGAGTGGGTACCCAACCGGCCAGTAACCACAACTTATGGGGTGTGTGTCCCACGGAATCCCTTACCCCGCATGTCAACCGGAATTTACCTTTTTTCATTGCCTAAGGCACGCAAACCGTCTTACAATGAGAAGCGTCAGGGCCCCGAGCGGGCGACATGCTTCAACCGATGTCCACAAGGACAGGAGGCGATCGCATGGCGGACAAACGATCAGAAGGCAAGCGGCAGGGTTCGGACGAGTACGGCCACCTGACGCCGCTGTTCCGGGAGCTGGCCTCCCTCGAAGAGGGCGACCCGCACCGGGCAGAGGTCCGGGAGAAACTGGTCACCGGACATCTTCCCCTGGCGGAGCACATCGCGCAGCGGTTCGCAGGCAAGGGCATCGCGAAGGACGACCTCGTGCAGGTCGCCTCCGTAGGCCTCATCCACGCGGTGGACCGCTTCGACCCCGACCAGGGGGCGGACTTCCTCTCCTACGCGGTGCCCACGGTGATGGGCGAAGTGCGTCGGCACTTCCGCGACACGAGTTGGCCGATGCGCGTGCCGCGCCGCCTGCAGGAACTGCGGATCTCTCTCAACCAGGCGGGCGGCGAACTGTCGCAGCGCCTCGGGCGACCGCCGACGGACGAGGAGATGGCCGAACACCTCGACATCACCGTCGCAGAGGTGCAGGAAGGCTACGAGGCGCGGCAGGCCTACCGGGCGGTCTCGCTCGACGAGCCGCCGTACGCCGACGGGGAGCGCTCGACGCTCGCCGAATCGGTGGGCGAGGAAGACGCCGCACTCGAACTCGTCGAGAACCACGAATCACTGGTGCCGCTCATCCAGGAGCTCCCGCAGCGGGAGCGCAAGATCCTGGCCTTGCGGTACTACGGCGACATGACCCAGACCCAGATCGCCGAGGAGGTCGGCATCTCGCAGATGCACGTCTCCCGGCTGCTCCATCGCACGCTGGAGGATCTGCGGGACGGCTTGGACAGAACGGCCCATTGAGGGCCCTGTCCGAAACAGTGGAGCACCACGCCGGAGCGGCGGGCCGAAAGGCCCGCCGCTCCGGTTTTGCGATGGCGCCGCCCTCACACGTCGCGGTGGCTGAGCGCGTCGCGGATCTTGTCGATGAAGCCGATGCCGGGGCCCAGGATGAGGTTGCCCGGCGGCTGGTGGGGTGCGTGGGGGTGGGGCCGGGTCGGCGCGAACTCCTTGGCGGCCAGCACTTTGAAGCCGAGGTCCTGGAGCTCCTCGCGGTCGCAGGTCTCGCGCATGCGCGGCAGGAGGTGCTCCTCCTCCTCGCGCATGTGGTGCCTGACGTCCTCGATCATCTGCTTGACCAGCGGTTCGAACTGCGGGCTCTCGGCCTCGAGCCCTTCGAGCTCCTTCATGACCGCATCGGCCCCGGCGTGCTCCTCGATCTCGTGGTCGACGATCTCGTCGCCGTCGGCCAGCTGCGACCGGGCGGCCGGGTACATGAACTGCTCCTCGGCCACTTCATGGCGGACGAGTTCGGCGATCACGTGGTCGACGTGGTCCTTGCGGCACTCGGTGCGCCCGAGATGGTTCTCGAGCTCCACGAAGGCGGCCTCGAACTGGCGGTGGTCCTTGACGATGACGCCGATCAGGTCGGTGTCGGTTTCGGTCTCCGGCATCGGTCCTCCAAATGCGATCGATCCGGTTGATGGCGTACCCGGCCCGTGGTGGGTGAAACCCCTGCGTGTCGCATTGGCCTTGCGGGGTACCCGGGCCGGGACGAAGGGAGCCCGCGATGACTTCGAAGACCTCGAGTGCCGCGCGCTTCGTGCCGCCGGCGGCCGATGTGGACCGTCTGCGGGAAGCCGCGGAGTGCTGCGAGGGCTGCCCGCTGTTCCAGGGCGCCGAGCGGACCGTGTTCGGCACGGGCGCGGGCCGGGCCCGGGTGGTCGTGGTGGGGGAGCAGCCGGGCGAGGCCGAGGACCGGGAGAGGGCGCCGTTCGCTGGCGAGGCGGGGGTGCTGCTCGACCGCGCGCTCGATGCGGCCGGCATCGATCCCGCCGAGGTCTACCGCACCTACGCGGTGAAGCATTTCAAGTTCGCGCGGGTCGGGGGAGCGGTGCACGGTTCGCGGGTCGGGCGGAAGGTGCGGCTCAAGCCGACTCGCGGCGAGGCGGCCGCGTGCCGTCCCTGGCTCGTGGCCGAGCTGCGCGCGATCGTCCCGGACCTGGTGATCTGCTTGGGAGGGACGGCCGCGCACGCGCTGCTCGGCGCCGAGTTCCAGGTGAGCGCGAACCGCGGGATCGTCCAGGCTCTCGTCTCGCCCGATCTCGACCGGCCCGTGCCCGTGCTGGTGACGGTGCGGCCCGAGGCCGTGGTGCGGCTCCGGGACGCCGACCGGAATGACGCGTTCGCGCAGTTCGCGGCGGATCTGCGCGGCGGCGGCGAGGTACTGCGGCACGGCACGGCCGCGTAGGACGCGCCTGGGCCGCAAGGAAAATGGCGCCGCCGCGGATAGTCCGCGGCGGCGCCTCCACCCCCTGTGGCGTTGCAGCCCATGGGCTCCGGTCCTGACCTGCGTCAGGACTTGATGGAGTCCACGAGCCCCCCGGTGACGGACTGCGGCATCCGGTGGGAGACGTCCCCGAGCGAGATGATGCCCACGAGGCGACCGCTGTCGATCACGGGAAGTCGGTTGATCTGGTGCTCCTTCATTTTGGCGATCGTGATGTCGACGTCCTCGTTGGCGTCCGCGAGGATCAGGTGGCCCTGCGGGAGCCGGTCGACGGTGTAGGTCTCCGGGTCGTGGCCGAGTGCCATGACGCGCACTATCAGGTCCCTGTCGGTGACCATGCCCTTGATCTTGTCGTCTTCGGCTCCGCAGATCGGAAGCGAGCCGACGTCCAACTCCGCCATGAGGCGGGCCGCGTTCGCGGCCGTGTCGTCGCTCTTGACGCAGGTACAACCCGCGTGCATGAGGTCGCGTGCCATGGCCATGCTGCTCAACTCCTTCATCGTGATCTTTTTCCGGACCCTCCGAGTACCCAGCGTGTGGGGCGTTATTCCCCAGGTCACGCGATGAGGTGCTGGGCGGCGCGGACGATCGCGGCGGTGTCGATGCCGGCGGCGGCGAGCTGTTCGGCGGGCCCGGCGGAACCGGGCATGCCGCGGACGGCGAGTTTGCGGAAGCGCACGTTCGGGACCTGGCCGGCCACGGCGTCGAGGACGGCGTCGCCGAGGCCGCCCACCGGCCAGTGGTCCTCGACGGTGAGGACGCGGCCGGTGTCGGCGGCGGCCTGGCGGATCGCGGCGGCGTCGAGCGGTTTGATCGAGTAGGCGTCGATGACGCGCGCGGGGATGCCCTCGTCGGCGAGGCGCTCGGCCGCGCCTAGGCTCTCGGAGACGGTGATCCCGGCGGCGACGATCACGATCTTGTCGTGCTGGGAGGCGACGAGGGTGCGGCTGCCGCCCACCGGGAACAGGTCGTCGCCGCGGTAGATGACGGGGGTCTCGGCGCGGGTGGTGCGCAGGTAGCTGATGCCCGGCAGGTCGGCCATCGTCGCGGTGAGGTGCGCGCACTGGTTGGCGTCGCACGGGTAGAGCACGACGCTGCGCCACAGCGCCCGCATCATGGCGAGGTCTTCGAGGCCCATCTGGCTGGGCCCGTCCGCGCCGATCGAGACGCCCGCGTGGGAGCCGACGACGCGCAGGTCGGCGCCGCCGATGGCGGCCATGCGCAGGAAGTCGTGGGCGCGGGTGAGGAACGCGGCGAACGTGGACGCATAGGGGATCCACCCCTGGGTCTGGAGGCCGACGGCCGCGCCGATCATCTGCTGCTCGGCGATGTAGCACTCGAAGAAGCGGTTCGGGAACGCCTTCTTGAACGCCGCGGTGCGGGTGGAGTCGGCGACCTCGCCGTCGACGACGACCACGTCCGAGTTGGCCTCGCCGAGCGCTTCGAGGGCCGCGCCGAAGCCGTCCCGGGTGGCCGCGGAGCTCCCGACCGGGAACGACGGCAGGGTGAGCGGCTTCGAGTGCCGGTTCTGCCGCGGTTCGTGCGATCGCGGCCCGTTGACGCGGACGCGCGCCTCGCGCACGCCGCCGAGTTCGACCACGGCCTTCTCGGACTCGTCGAGGGGCTTGCCGTGCAGGCCCTCCTTGTCCTCGGCTGCGGCCACGCCCTTGCCCTTGCGGGTGCGAGCGAGGATCACGGTGGGCCGCGAGCTCTCGTGCTCGGCCTCGGCGTAGGCCTGGTCGATCTGGGCCGGGTCGTGGCCGTCGATCTCGACGGTGTGCCAGCCGAACCCGCCGATCTGGGCCGCGTACGAGGCGGTGTCCCACTCGTAGCGGGTGGGCCCGGTCTGGCCGAGCCGGTTGACGTCGACGATCGCGCACAGGTTCCCGAGGCCGAAGTCCGCGGCGGCCGCGAACGCCTCCCACATGGAGCCCTCGGCGATCTCGCCGTCCCCGCACAGCACCCACACGCGGGCGGGCGAGCCGGTGAGGCGGGCGCCGAGCGCCATGCCGACGCCGATGGGCAGGCCCTGCCCGAGGGAGCCGGTGGCCACGTCGACCCACGGCAGCCGCGGCGTGGGGTGGCCTTCGAGGTCGGAGCCGAGCCTGCGGTAGGTGAGCAGGTGCTCCTCGTCGATCGCGCCCGCGGCGTGCAGCATCGCGTACAGCAGCGGCGAGGCGTGGCCCTTGGAGAACACGAGCCGGTCGTTGCCCGGCAGGTGCGGGTGCTCGAAGTCGTAGTGGAGGTGCCCGGCCAGGAGCCCGGCCATGAGGTCGGCCGCGGACATGGACGAGGTGGGGTGACCGGACCCGGCGCGGGCCGACGCGCGCACTGCGTCGACGCGCAGCTGCTGTCCGAGTTCGGCGATGTCGCTCGTTCGGGCCTCGATGACGCTCACGGCTCCTCCTGGGTGTCCGGTACCGGCTTCCGCCCTTGAAAGCGAGGGCTACCCGCGCTCAGGGGACCGAAACCGGGTGTCGCCGCGGCCCTGCCGGGTACTCGTCCATTGCGGGCCCGAGGGGGCTCGCAGCGCACCGTCTCGCCTGTCCGAGTTGCCCAAAGGCGGGCAGAGCGCTGCGCTTCGAACCGGCGAAGGAGTGAACGATGAACGCTCGTCCGATGTCCGCGACCGGGCACCACTGGTGGGAGGCGGAGCGGCGGCGCACCACGGCCGTCCAGGACGGCGCGGCCGGCGTGGGACTGGTGTTCCTCGTGGTCGGCGTCCTCGGATTCCTGCCGGGCATCACGACCGACTTCTCCACCATGACGTTCGCGGGGCACGACTCCGACGCGATGCTGCTGGGGATCTTCGAAGTCTCGGTGCTGCACAATCTGATCCACATCGCCTTCGGCCTCGCGGGCCTGTTCGCGGCGTGGATGGTCAAGGGCGCCCGCTGGTACCTCATCGGCGGCGGCGTCCTGTACCTCCTGCTGGGGCTCTACGGCTTCCCGGTCGGCGACACCGACGCCGGGAACTTCCTGCCCGCGAACACCGCCGACGACTGGCTGCATCTCGTCCTCGGCCTGGTCATGATCGCGCTGGGCCTGTTCCTGCACACCAGGCTCCCCAAGGAGAGCGAGGCGCGCGGCGAGGGCGACTTCGGCGAGACCAACCGCGGGGCGGCCCGCTGACGCATGAGAACGGCGCTTCGGGACGGTTTCCCGAAGCGCCGTTCGCGTGTGGTCAGCCGCCGGCCCGACACGGAAGCCCTCTAACAGACCGCGCCGTACCGACGGGAGTCCCCTGCAAGCCCAGGCTTGCCGAAAGGGGCTACCCCGGGGGCCGCGGAAGTATGCGCGTCGCCTCCCAGCAGGGGCTGGCGCGCCGGCTCGGGCCGGAACGCCAGGCCGAAATGGTCCAGCGTGGCCGGAACGGGACGACCCGCCAGCATCGGGCTCGGCGAGGACAGCCGCCATTCGCGTTCGCGCAGCAGCCGCGCCAGCGCACTCGTGGCGCAGAACAGCACCAGGTTGCGGCCGGGGCAGCGGGCGGGCCCGCCGCTGAAGGGCACGAGCGCCGGGTCCTCCCGGGCGGTGCCGTCGAGCCAGATGTCGGGCGCGAACCGGTCGGCGTACGGGCGCGAGGGGTCGCGGTGGAACAGCGGCGTGTAGACCAGGAACGCCGTGCCCCCGGGCAGGTCGCCCTCGCCCCAGGCAGTCGCTTCGGTGCCGTCGCGCAGGAGCATCGGCGTGGTCGGCCACAGCCGCAGCGAGTCGAGCACGCACGCGCGCAGGAACGGCAGCTCGGCGGGCTCGGCCGGGTCCTCGGCGGCCAGTTCGTTCAAGGCGGCGAGCAGGTGGCCGGGGTGGACGGCGAGCAGCGCGAGCGTGCGGGCGAGGGCGATCCCGGCAGCGTCGAACGCGAACAGCCAACGCGCCACTTGATCTTCGGGATGGACCGCGCCGTCTTCCGGTTGGGCCGCGCCGTCCGCCCCGCTCTCGCGGACGGCTTCGGCGAGCGTCCCGGGGCCGGCGTCGCCGATCGCCCGGCG
Source organism: uncultured Actinomycetota bacterium (assembly GCA_963740955.1). Taxonomy (GTDB): domain Bacteria; phylum Actinomycetota; class Actinomycetes; order Mycobacteriales; family Micromonosporaceae; genus Glycomyces. The sequence goes on along the minus strand of CAVUGC010000014.1, from coordinate 101,026 downwards.
CAGCCGCGCCGCGAACGCCTCCCTCGCCCGGATCCGCCTGCGGCCCGGATACGACCAGTTGCCGCTGCGCCGCAGCGAATCGAGCACGGCGGTCAGCTTTCGGTCCTCGCGGGCGGCCTCGCCGAACACGAGCAGCCGCACCGTGCGCTGCCAGGCCCGGTCGAAGCCGCGCCAGTCCAGCTCCCCGCGCCGGTCCGCGTCCGCCGTGAGCAGGTCGACCTCGCCGTGCAACCCGGGCAGCAGCGCCGGGGCCAGATGATGCAGGGACTGATGCGGTTCGAGGACCGCCTCGTTGCACCTGCGCTCGGCCCGCGCCGCCCCGCGGGGGGCGAGCGCGCCGTGGAACCGCCCCAGGGCCGCATGCTTCTCCGCGTTGCCGGGCGTGAACGGCTCGGGCGCGCCTTCCAGCAGCCGGCCCACGTGGCCGGCCGACAGCACCACCGCCACCGAGCGACCCGGGACGCGCAGGCGCAGCGGCCCCGGCCCGTGCCGGTCGCGCAGCCGCGCGAGCAGCCGGATCGCCGCCCGGTCCGCCTGGAAGCGCTCGGCCAGCGCCATCGGGGCCCGGCGCCGCTTCACCGCCCCCGACGCCACTGCGGGCGCGACCACCCTAAGTCCGATCTGGATGGTCTCGTTCGCGCTCGCGACCGGTACTGCCTGGTCCATGACGTGCCTCCCTTGAAAGCCGCGAGTACCCGCGGCCGACCTCCGGAAACAGACGCGAGGTTTCCTCCGGGGAGGGCGGGGAACCCGATCCGCATCAGAGCCGGACGAAACCGGACACCGCGGAGGTGAACGATCGATGCCGCAACAGCAGTGGAGCAAGAAGGACGAACGCCAGTACCGGCATATCCGGGACCAGGCCGAAGAGCGCGGCACCGCTGAGGACAGGGCCAAGGAGATCGCCGCCCGCACCGTCAACAAGGAGCGCGCCCGCAAGGGCGAGACCAAGACGGCGAGCCGCACCTCCATCAAGGACATGTCGTCCTCCAGGCGCGGTGGGCTGCGCTCGCACTCGGGCCCCAAGGGCCGCACCAAGGAGCAGCTCTACCAGGAAGCCCGGCGCAAGAACATCGAAGGCCGTTCCAAGATGAACAAGGCCGAGCTCGAACGCGCGCTCAAACGGCGCTCCTGAGCCGGCGGAGAGAGGTGAGGACATGGAGGTTCGACACGACCCCGAGGCCCGGGCGATGCGCGAGGCCGAGCGGGAGCACCGCGGTGAGTGGGCCGACGCGGACCACGACACCGGCGAGTGGTCCGAACGGGGCCGCGGGCGCCGCGCCTGGGACGAGCAGGACCGCTCGATTGGCCGGCTCGTCGGCGATCTGACGTCGCAGGTGGGGCACCTGGCCCGAGTCGAGGCCCAACTGGCCGCTCGCGAGATGGCCGACAAGGCCAAGACGCGGCGCGTTCGGCGGCGGGATGTTCGCCGTCGCGGGCGTCGTGGCGTTCTACGGTGGGGCCGCTCTGCTGCTCGCCGGGGGCATCGCGCTCGCGCTCGTGTGGCCGGCATGGCTGGCCGCACTCGTGATGGGCGTCGCGCTGCTGGCGCTGGCGGGGCTCTTCGCGCTGGTGGGCCGCGCCAAGCTGCGCAGCGCCGCACGGCCGGTCCCGGAGGAGACCATGGAACACGCTCGGGAAGACGCCCGGGCCCTGCAAGGAAGGATGGGCCGATGACCGGTATACCGGGGCCGTCCGCCGACGGGATTCCGCCCGGTGTCGGACTCGCGCCGCCGCCATCGGTGTCGATGCCGTACTGGCCCCATCCGGACGCGCGCAACGAAGGGGAGGACCTTGTGCGACAGCGTGAACTCGCCCTCCAGGACGCCGAGGCGGACCAGTACAGGTCCACGGCGGAACTGCAGAGGGATGCCGAACAGACCCGCGAGCGGGTCAATGCCGACGTGCTGCAACTGCGGTCGCGACTCGGGCTCGACCCGGATGCCCCGCACGCGCACGGGCCGTTCGCGCCGGTGCGGCGCCACCCGTTCACGGTGGCGGTCGCGGCGGCGGGCGCGGCGACGGCGGCGGTCGTCGGGGTGCATGTCATTCGCGACCACCGCAGGTCTTCCAAGGCGGCCCGTGAGGCTGCCAGGGAGGCGATCAAGGAGACCGAGCGCCGCCGCAAGGCCGCGCGGAAGGCCGCGCGCAGGCGCTGGTCCGCGACGAAGGGCGCGTTCAGCGCGGCCGCGTTGTCGGTCGGGAAGCGGCGCAAGAGGGCGATGCGGCGACTCGCGCGCCATTGAGGCGGCGCGAAGCGACGGCGAACCGGCGGGCCGCGGCCCGCCGGTTCGCTTGTCCCTGAACGTGAACGGAGGGTCCCGGCAAATCGGACATCGACGGGCCCCCGGTTCCAACCCTGACTCACGGGTGTGACATTTCGGCGCCTTCTGCCCTCGACCTGCGTTTTTTTGCCTTTCTGGTGGCGCGTTCGCGCCGCGGGCGATGCGCCCGCGCTGCGAACGTCGGAGGTGGCTCAGCCCGGCATGGTCTCGCCGCCGAGGGCGGCCAAGACCTCGCCGGTGTAGAACGACGAGAGCCGGTTCGCGGCCAGGAAGACGAACGAGGGCGCCAGTTCGTCCGGCTCGGCCGGGCGGCCCATCGGCACCTGCTCGCCGAAGCCCTCGACATGGTCCTTCGACAGCGTCGAGGGGATCAGCGGCGTCCAGACCGGACCCGGTGCGACGCAGTTGACGCGGATGCCGCGCGGCGCGAGCGCCTGCGCCATCGAGTACGTCCAGGCGATGATCGCGCCCTTGGTCGCCGAGTAGTCGATGAGGGTCTTGTTGCCCCGCAGGCCGTTCACAGAGGCGCAGTTGACGATCGCGTCGCCCTCGCCCAGATGCGCGAGCGCCGCCCGCGTCACCCGGTGGAAGCTGTGCATGTTGACGTTGAACGTGTGCTCCCACTGCTCGTCGCTGATGTCCTCCGGCCGGTCCACCGGCGTCTGGGTCGCGATGTTGTTGACCAGCAGGTCGAGTCCGCCGAGGGCCTTCACGGTCTGGTCGACCACCTCGCTGCAGTGGGCCCGGTCGGCGAGGTCGCCCGGGAGCAGCGCGCACTGGCGGTGCTCGGCCTCCACCAGTTCGGCCGTGCGCTCGGCGTCCTCGTGCTCCTCGAGGTAGGCGATGGCGACGTCGGCGCCCTCCTTCGCGAAGGCGACCGCGACGGCCCGGCCGATGCCGGAGTCCCCGCCGGTGATGAGCGCCCGGCGGTCCTTGAGGAGTCCGCGGCCCTCGTACCCTTCCATGGAGTCCTGGGGTTTCGGAGTCATCTGCTCGGTGTAGCCCGGAGCTTCCTGCTGCTGTCCCGGCTTGCCCATCGGTTTGTCCTTCCCTCCAGCCCGGCCGCGGCTCGACCGGGTCCCGGGACGGCGAATACCCGCCGACAATCGTCGATAACCCCGTACCCAGTACGGTGTGCACAGTACGTTGTACGACGTACGGCTCGATCTGCTTTCCGTGCGGCGTACAGTGTGCGACGCACGGTGTACTGCGTACGGAATACCATGTACGGAGTACTGCGTACGACGTCGCCAGAGGGACCTCGGTCACATCCGACCCCGTTCCCCCGGTCGGGTCGCTCCCGATCGATCCGGTATTTCCGGTTCCTGCCGCCGTTCCTTGGACCGCTGCTGGTACTGAACGTGCGAATGCGTTAGGTTGTGGGGGATCCACCTCTATGCGCGCGCCGTTTTCACGCGGTGGAACTCCTGCATGTGAGCGGTCACTTCTTATTGCACGACCTCGACGAACGAGTCGACAACCAGTACCCCAGAGGAGGCCCAATGACTGGCAGCGACAACGATGCCGTTGCTATCGGGATCGACTTCGGCACCCTGTCGGGCCGGGTCGTCGTCGCGTCGGTAGCCGACGGTCGCGAACTGGCCAGCGCCGAGCACGTCTACGCCCACGGCGCCATCGAGGAGACCCTCCCGGGCTCCGGCGTCCGCCTGCCGCGCAGCTGGGCGCTCCAGTCGCCCCAGGACTGGGTCGACGTGCTCCGCAACGCCGTTCCCGCCGCGCTGGCCGCCGCCGGAGTGAGCCCCGACCAGGTCGTCGGCATCGCCACCGACTTCACCGCCTGCACGATCCTCCCGACCACCGCCGACGGCACCCCGCTGTGCGAGCTCGACGACCTCAAGGACCGCCCGCACGCGTGGCCCAAGCTCTGGAAGCACCATGCCGCCCAGGGCCAGGCCGACCGCATCAACGCGGTCGCGGCCGAGCGCGGCGAGGCGTGGCTCCCGCGCTACGGCGGCAAGATCTCCTCGGAGTGGGCCTACGCCAAGGGCCTCCAGCTCCTCGAGGAGGACCGCGAGGTCTACGACCGCGCTGAGCGCTGGATCGAAGCCGCCGACTGGATCGTGTGGCAGCTGTGCGGCGAGGAGACCCGCAACGTCTGCACCGCCGGTTACAAGGGCATCGTCCAGGACGGCGAGCGCCCCTCGCGCGAGTACCTGGCCGCCTTGAACCCCGACTTCGCCGATTTCAACGCGAAGATGGAGCACCCGCTGCTGGCGCTGGGCGACAAGGCCGGCGAGGTCACCGAGCAGGCCGCGGCCTGGACGGGGCTGAACGCCGGCACCGTCGTTGCGGTCGGCAACGTCGATGCGCACGTCACGGCCGCCTCGGCGAAGGCCGTCGGCCCCGGCCAGATGGTCGCGATCATGGGCACGAGCACCTGCCATGTCGTCAACGGCGAGAACCTGACCGAGGCTCCCGGCATGTGCGGCGTCGTCCGCGACGGGATCACCAAGGGCCTGTGGGGCTACGAGGCCGGGCAGTCCGGTGTGGGCGACATCTTCGCGTGGTTCACCAAGAACGGCGTCCCCGGCGAGTACACCGCCGAGGCCGACAAGCGCGGGATCTCGATCCACCAGTACCTGACCGAGCTCGCCGAGCAGCAGGCCGTGGGCCAGCACGGCCTGGTCGCGCTCGACTGGCACTCGGGGAACCGCTCCGTCCTGGTCGACCACGACCTGCACGGCGTCATCCTCGGCCTGGGCCTGCAGACCAAGCCCGAGGAGATCTACCGGGCGCTGGTGGAGGCCACCGCCTTCGGCACCCGCATGATCGTCGAGACCCTGATCGAAGTCGGGCGTCCCGATCGAGGAGTTCGTCGCGGCCGGCGGCCTGCTGAAGAACAAGTGGCTCATGCAGACCTACTCGGACGTGCTGCGCATGCCGATCACGGTCCTCACCTCCGAGCAGGGACCGGCCCTGGGCTCGGCGATCCACGCCGCCGTCGCGGCGGGCGCCTACCCGGACATCTACGCGGCCGCCGAGGCCATGGGCAAGGTCGAGCGCAGCGCCTACGTGCCCGACGAGGCCCGCGCCGACGCCTACGACGAGCTGTACGCCGTCTACGAGGAGCTGCACGACCACTTCGGGCGCGGCGGCTCGCGCGCGCTGCACACGCTGCACAAGATCGCCACGGAGGCAACGAAATGAGCGCCCGCACCCGTCGCCCCACCCAGCCGCTCACTTCGCTCGCTTCCCCGAACAGGAGTAAACGCTGATGCCTTTTGTGACCACTGCCGCGGTCGAGGAGATGAAGGTGCAAGGTCTGCACGCTGCACGCTGAGCTCCTGCGCTGGGGCCTGGTGACCTGGACGAGCGGGAACGTCTCGGGCCGCGTCCCGGGCACCGACCTCATCGTCATCAAGCCGAGCGGCGTCTCCTACGACGACCTCAAGCCCGAGCTGATGGTCGTGACCGACCTCGAGGGCAAGATCCTCGACGGCGAGCTCGCGCCGTCCTCGGACGCGGAGAGCCACAACGTGGTCTACCAGCGGATGCCCGAGGTCGGCGGCGTGGTCCACACGCACAGCCCGTACGCGACGGCGTGGGCCGCCCGCGCCGAGCCGATCCCGTGCGTGATCACGGCGATGGCCGACGAGTTCGGCGGGGAGATCCCGCTGGGCCCGTTCGCGCGCATCGGCTCCGACGCGATCGGCAAGGGCATCGTGGAGACCCTGCAGGGCCACCGCTCCCCGGCGGTGATCATGCAGAACCACGGCGTGTTCACGATCGGCAAGGACCCCAAGGCCGCCGTGAAGGCCGCGGTGATGACCGAGGATGTGGCGCGCACCGTCCACATCTCGCGCCAGCTCGGCGAGCCGGTCCCGATCCCGCAGGCGGACATCGACAAGCTCTACGACCGCTACCAGAACGTCTACGGCCAGCAGCCGTCCCCCAAGGAGCAGTAAGCAATGGAAACCAAGGAACTGTGGTTCGTCACCGGCAGCCAGCACCTGTACGGGCCCGAGGCCATCGAGCAGGTCGCCCAGAACTCGGCGGACATCGTCGCCGGGCTCGACGGCGCCTCCGCGATCCCGGTCAAGGTGGTCGCGAAGCCGGTGCTGACCACGCCGGACGAGATCAAGCGGGTCCTGCTGGAGGCCAACGCCGCCGACGAGTGCATCGGCGTGGTCGCCTGGATGCACACGTTCTCGCCCTCGAAGATGTGGATCTCCGGGCTCGGCGTGCTGCAGAAGCCCCTGCTGCACCTGCACACCCAGCACAACCGGGACCTGCCGTGGGCCGACATCGACATGGACTTCATGAACCTGAACCAGGCCGCCCACGGCGACCGCGAGTTCGGGTACATGCTGACGCGCCTGCGCCACCGCCGCAAGACGATCGTGGGCCACTGGGGCGACGAGAAGGTCCAGGCGCGCATCGGCGACTGGTCGCGCGCCGCCCTGGGCTGGAACGAGGTCCAGAACCTGAAGCTGGTCCGCTTCGGCGACAACATGCGCTATGTGGGCGTGACCGAGGGCGACAAGGTCGAGGCGCAGATCAAGCTGGGCGTCGAGGTCAACACCTACGGCGTCAACGAGCTGACCGCGCGGGTCGAGGAGATCGACGACAAGGCCGTCGACGGCCTCGTCGCCGAGTACGAGACCGCGTACGACGTGGTGCCCGAGCTGCGGGCCGGCGGCGAGCGGCACGAGTCGCTGCGCGACGCCGCCCGCATCGAGTTGGCGCTGCGCTCGGTGCTGGAGGAGCACGGCGCGAAGGCGTTCACGGACACCTTCGAGGACCTGGGCTCGCTCAAGCAGCTGCCGGGCATCGCGGTGCAGCGCCTCATGGCCGACGGCTACGGCTTCGGCGGCGAGGGCGACTGGAAGACCTCGATCCTGGTGCGCCTCATGAAGGTCATGGCGACGGGTCTTGAGGGCGGCACGTCCTTCATGGAGGACTACACGTACAACCTGGGCGCGGAGTCCCCGCAGATCCTGGGCGCGCACATGCTCGAGGTGTGCCCGACGATCGCGGCCGAGAAGCCGACGGCGGAGATCCACCCGCTCGGGATCGGCGGCAAGGAGGACCCGGTGCGCCTGGTCTTCACCGCCCCGCCCGGCGCCGGCATCACCGTCGGCTTGATGGACCTCGGCACCCGGCTTCGCTTGGTGGCCAATGAGGTCGACGCGGTCGAGCCCGACGAGGACCTGCCGAACCTGCCGGTGGCGCGCGCGGTCTGGGAGCCCCGCCCGAACCTCGAGGTGTCCGCCGAGTCCTGGCTGACCGCCGGCGGCCCGCACCACACCTCGTTCACGCAGGCGTTCGGCCGCGAGGTCCTGGAGGACTTCGCCGAGATCGCCGGCATCGAACTGGTGACGATCGGCGAGGGCACGAACGTTCGCGAGTTCAAGCAGGAGCTCCGCTGGAACCAGGTCTACCACCACCTCGAGGGCGGCATCTAGCAAGCGCCGCAAGACGAGACGATGAAGGGCGGGCCCGCCGGGCCCGCCCTTCACTCGTTCGAGTGGACTTCTGCGCGGGGCGGGGTTACGGCGCGGGTTCTTGTCGGACCCCCCTGCCACGATCGCCGCAACACTGCGGGTCCCCTTTGGGTGGGTGGGGGTTCGGGAAGGTACTACCTTCCCGAACCCCCACCCACCCAAAGGGGACCGCCAGCGTGGCGCGGGCAGCGGGGTCCGACAAGAAACGCCGCTGCGCGGTCGCTACAGCCGATTTTTCACCCAGACGGGGTCGAGGATGGCGTCCCAGGCGATTTCGGCGGCCCCCGTCAGCGGACCCGCCGCGCCGACCGTGCCAGGCACGATCTCGCGGCGGTTCATCCCGGCGGAACGCCATCAGGTGCTCGCGGCAGCTCTCCTCGATCAGCCTCGCGCCGCAACCGGATCAGGTCCACACCGAGCCCTGACAGGCTGATCGCCTCCGGGTCGAGCGCGTTCGACAGCGCGCCGAGGCCCCTTGCCGAGCGCCGCCGCGTTGTCGTCGAGCGCCGCCACGGCCTCGGGCTCGCCGGCCTCGGCCCGTCGCAGGATCTCCTGCGCCAGTTCACGTCCCGTGCCGTAACCCGGTTCCTTCCCGAACCGCCGCACGAGCGCGTTCGCGCCGACGTCGAGGCTCCAGCACCCGCGCACCCCGCACATGCACTCCAAAGGAGACCCGGTGAGGGGCATGTGCCCGAACTCGCCGGCGATGTTGTGCCCGCCCCGCTGCGCGTCCCCGCCCAGCAGCAGCGTCCCGCCGATGTCGAAGTCGATGTGGAAGTGCATCGCGGTCCCCATGCCCCGCAACGCCCCCCGCCGTGATTCGGCGAGCCCGGCGAGGCGCGCGTCGTTGTCGATCACCGTCGGAGGCCAGTCCGCGCCGATGAGCTCGTTCAGCTCCACCTCGTCCCAGCCGAGGTGTGAGATGTGCAGCCGGTGCCCGTCGCGGATGGGCCCTGAGGTGGCGAAGCCGAGCACCGCCAAACGGGCCGTCTCCTGCCGCGCCACCGCGGCCCGGATCTCGGCGAAGACCCCCGGGGTCCGGTCGTGCTCGCCGGTCGCCAGCTCGGTCAGCGCGCCGCCCAGCTCGACCGACGCGAGCGTCCACGTATCCTCCCGGAAGTCGACCGCGAACGCCACGGGCCCTTCGGGATGGGGGACCAGCAGCGTCGTCGGCCGTCCGCGCGCCCCGGAGGTCGCCGGGACTTCATGCAGCAGCTTGGCCTGCTCCAGTTCGCCGACGAGCGCCGCGGCGGTGTTGCGGCCGATCCCGAGCATCCTGGCGGCCTCGGCCCTGGTGAACGGCTCGGCGGCGTCGTGGACGGCGCGCAGCAGGCGAACCTGGTTGCCGATCCGGAGGTCGGCGCTCGTCATCGTCTGGGGCATGCAGGGATTATGCCAGCCCCGCGACCATTTTTGTGCCCGGCGTGAACATATCCCTTGACGGTGCCGCGAGCGCCCTGTTATGTTCTTAGCAAGAACAAAAACGTTGGGCCTCCCGCGAGGTCCGCCGCCCCGACACCGCAAGGACCGCAAGGCTGTGCCTTCTTCAACCACCGCGACCACGCAGGACCCGCTCGCCCTGCGCCGCGCCCGCATCGGCGTCTTCGCCGGCTTCGCCACCTCAGGCTTCGTCATGGGCGCCTGGGCCGCCGCCCTCCCCGGCGTCGGCGCCCGCCTCGACCTCGGCGAAGCACAGCTCGGCACCACCCTCCTGCTCATCCAGATCGTCGGCCTCGCCACCATGACCCTCGCCGGGCGCCTCGCCGACCGCCACAGCACCCGCACCCTCCTGCGCTGGACCGGCCCCGCCTCCCAACTCGTGCTCCTCGCCCCCGCACTCGCCGGCGACTACACCGCCCTCCTCGTCTGCGCCGCCGTCTACGGCATCGGCGTCGGCTTCACCGAAGTCGGCCTCAACGCCCACTCCGTCGAACTCGAACGCCACTACAAGCGGCCCATCATCTCCTCCTTCCACGGCTTCTGGTCGCTCGGCGGCGCCCTCGCCGGCGCCCTCACCTCCCTCGGCCTCACCCTCGGCCTCGGCAACCAGGCGATGCTCATCGCCGTCGCACTCATCAGCTGCGCCGCCTTCGCCCTCGCCACACTTCCGCTGCTGCCGCCCCCGGGTCAGGACAATCCGGGCGGCAGCAGCGGAGCCCCCGCCCGCCGCATCGGCGCGATCCTCCTCGCCGCCATGTTCATCCTCGGCCTCGCCGGACACCTCATCGAATCCGGCGCGATCGACTGGGCCAACCTCCACGCCGACCGCGTCCTCGACGCCGACGACGCCCTCGCGCCCCTCTCCTACACCGTCTTCGCCTGCGCCATGACCGTCTTCCGGCTCATCGGCGACCCCATCCGAGCGAAGCTCGGCCCCGGCCGCACCCTCCTGTGGGCCGGCACCCTGGCCACCGCCGGCTACGCCCTCGTCCTCGTCTCAGGCATGGCCGGCGGTCTCCCCCTCGCCTGGACCGGATGGCTCCTCGCCGGCAGCGGCATCGCCATCATCGTCCCGGTCCTGTTCAGCGCCATCGGCGAAGCCGGAGGCACCCCCTCCAACGTCGCCCTCATCTCCATGTCCGGCTCCACCGGGCTGCTCCTCGGCCCGGCCGCCATCGGCTACATCGCCGAAGCCACCACCATCACGACCGGACTCCTCGTCCCCGCCGCACTGGCCGCCTTCGCCGCCTTCGCCGGCCCCTTCACCCTGCGCCGCCTCCTGAAATCCGCGAGCCCGGCTGTGAAAAGTGATCTCGAAAAGCCGTCACCGTCAGTAGGGCTTGTTCGTTAGTACAAGCAGCCGGAATCAAGGCTTACGGGCGACAGGGAGGTGCGGATGTGAAGATCGTGCGGGCTTACCGGTACGCGCTTGATCCCACCCCGGTTCAGGAGCAGACCTTCCTATCGCACTGCGGAGCCAAGAGGTTCGCCTTCAATCACATGCTCGCCCTCGTGAAGGCGAATCTGTCACAGCGGGACGCTGAGCGGTCCTACGGCATCGCCGAAGCGGACTTGACACCGTGCGTGAACTGGTCGGCCTTTGCGCTGCGGAAGGAGTGGAACGCCCGTAAAGACACTGTCGCGCCATGGTGGCGAGCAAACTCGAAGGAGGCCTACGCCTATGGATGTGCCGATCTCGCAGCTGCATTGACGAACTGGCGGGAATCGAAGCAAGGCAGGCGCAAAGGCGCTTCAGGTGGTTTCCCACGCCCGAAAACGCGACGCTCGAGGCTGTCGTGCCGCTTCGCCACCGGGGCGATCCGCGTGGAGGCCGACCGCCGTCACATCACGCTCCCAAGGATCGGAATGGTCCGCACCTGCGAGCACACGGCGAAACTCCATCGGCACCTGCAGCGTGGAACCGGCCGGATCCTGGCAGCCACCCTTTCCCGGGGGAGTGGGGGCCGATGGTTCGTGTCCTTCACCTGCGAGATCGATCAAAGGGAGCGAAAACCGGAGCGCCCCGAAGCGGTGGTCGGCGTTGACCTCGGGGTGAAGCACCTGGCGGTGCTCTCCACTGGCGAGTCCATTCCGAACCCGCGCCATCTTGATACCGCGCAGCAACGACTGCGCAGAGCGAACCGGGCCTTGGCACGCAAGTCAGGGCCAGGACCCGAAAAGCCGCCCTCCAATCGTTGGGTCAAAGCGCGGCAGCGACTCTCGCGCTTGCACCGCCAGGTAGCCGACCAGCGGCGCGATGCGATCCACAAGCTGACCTCGCGGCTCGCCGAAGGGTACGGCACGGTCGTGGTCGAAGACCTCCATGTGGCGGGAATGCTCCGCAACCGGCGCCTGGCTCGCCGAATCTCCGATGCCGCGTTCGGTGAGATCCGGCGCCAACTGGAGTACAAGACCGCGTGGAATGGCGGCGCCCTGATTGTGGCCGATCGGTGGCTCCCGTCCTCGAAAACCTGCTCGGCCTGCGGCGTGGTGAAAACCAACCTGCGCCTATCGGAGCGGACCTTCACTTGCGAGCACTGCGGTGCGGTCCTCGACCGCGATCTCAATGCCGCATGCAACCTGCGGAACCTCGTCGAGAGGGCCGCTGTGGACCTGGAGTTGCCGGGCCACGCGAAAACAGCCCGACAGAAACCGCGGAAGACCGGCGTGTCCGGCGGTGGTACTGCTGCGGGAAGACTGGCCGAAGCGGCCGGTCAATCCTATTCAGGATCATGTGCTGATGCGATTTGCGCAGCGCCTGAACGGTAGCTCCCAATGCTGCTTGGATGGATCGACGTCACAGGAAGACCGGCCCCAGATGACCTAGATGCGACCTGAGGTGAGACTCATCGGTGACTGGCATCCGCCGGGGCCCGAGCACATTCCCGCAGTCCTCCCGGCCTCAACACTTGGAGGATCACCCTCAATGGACGCATTCCTAGCCGCAGCCGCGATCAGCTTCGGCCTGATCTTCGTCGGCGAGATGGGCGACAAGAGCCAGCTCATGGCCCTCACCTTCGCCACCAAGTACCGACTCCGATCGGTCATCCTCGGCCTCGTCATCTCCATCGGCGCCCTCATCGGCCTCTCCGTCGGCCTCGGCGCCGTCGCCGGGAACCTCCTCCCCACCGACTGGATCCGCCTCGCCGCCGCGATCCTCTTCATCGGCTTCGGCCTCTGGGGCCTGCGCGGCGGGCACGAAGAAGAAGACGACGACCTCCACGTCAAGGAACGCCGCTCCGGCCTCCTCACCGTCATCGCCGCCATGTTCCTCGCCGAGTTCGGCGACAAGACCATGATCGTCGCGATGGGCCTGGGCTCCAGCTACACCCCATGGGCGGTCTGGCTCGGCGGCACCGCCGGCATGCTCGCCGCCGACCTCCTCGCCGTCTTCGCCGGCGCCTGGGTCGCCAAGCGCATCCCCGAGAAGGTCATCCGCTACGTCTCCTCCGGACTCTTCCTCGTGATCGGTGTCCTGCTGGGCATCGAGGCCGTCACCGCGCTGGCGGACTAAGCTGGCGGTCATGCCGAAACCGGACGCGAACGAGGACACCGCCGTCATCTACACCGACGGGGCGTGCTCCGGCAACCCCGGCCCCGGGGGCTGGGGTGTCTACTACAAGTGGGGCGAGCACGAGAAGGAGCTGTACGGCTCCGACAAGGCCACCACCAACAACCGCATGGAGCTGATGGCCGCCATCCAGGCGCTGGAGACCCTCAAGCGGCCCATGGACGTGGTGCTCTACACCGACTCCTCGTACGTCCGCAACGGCATCATGACCTGGATGAACGGCTGGAAGCGCAACGGCTGGATCAACTCCAAGAAGGAACCGGTCAAGAACGCCGACCTGTGGCGCCGCCTCGACGAGGCCGCCGCCCGCCACACCGTCGACTGGCGCTGGGTCAAGGGCCACGCCGGCGACCCCGGCAACGAGCGCGCCGACCGGCTCGCCTGCAAGGGCCGCGACGAGGCCGCCGGGCGCCGCTGAAACCCGCGGGCCGCACGGCCCACACCGCACCCGGGCCCCGGTCCCGATCCACGATGAGAATGGAAGAATCACCACCATGAGCGACCAGGTACCGTCACGATTCTCCGGAGGCGTCGACCTCAGCACCCTCGCCGCCGCCGCGCAGCAGCAGCAGGCCGCGCAAGCGCAGCAGCAGGGCGCACCGGTCGGCGCCGGCGTCCTCGCGATCGACGTCACCGACGCGACCGTCCAGAGCGAGGTGCTCGAACGCTCGCTCGACGCGCTCGTCGTCGTCGCGTTCTGGGCCGACCAGGTGCCCGAGAGCCTCCAGGTCCGCGACCTCCTCCAGCGCCTCGCCGCCGAGGCGGGCGGCGCGTGGGTCCTCGCCAAGGCCGACGTCCTGCAGAACCAGCAGCTCGCCGCCGCCCTGCAGCTCCAGTCGCTGCCGGCCGTCGTCGCCCTCGCCCAGGGCCGGCCGCTCGACCTGCTCCAGGGCCCGCAGACCGAGCAGGGCCTGCGCCAATGGATCGCCCGCATCACCCAGGCCGCGGGCCTCGACGTGTCCCAGCCGACCGACCCCGAGCTGGCCGCCGCCGAGAACCTCATGGTCGAGGGTGACCTCGACGCCGCCGAGGCCGCCTATGACAAGTACCTCAAGAACCACCCGGCCTCCGGCGAGGCCGAGGCCGGGATCGCGCAGGTGCGGATGCTGCGGCGCGTGGGCGCCCTGCCCGACAACGCCGTCGCGATCAGCGACGCCGACCCCGACAGCATCGACGCGGCCCTCGCCGCGGCCGACCTCCAGCTCCTCTCGGGGCAGGCCGAAGCCGCATACGAGCGTTTGATCGCATTGGTGGCGAAGAACTTCGGTGAGGACCGCGAGCGCCTGCGCAAGCGCCTGGTCGAACTGTTCACCGTCGCCGGCGTCGACGACCCTGCCGTCGCCAAGGCCCGCCGCAAGCTCAGCGCCGTCCTGTTCTGACAGCGCCGCAAGGCATCCCGAGCCTCCACGTCACGCCGTGACGTGGAGGCTCGGTTCTTTCGTGGGCCGTTCGGTGGACATGAGATCCGCTTTCCAAACCTGGTGTTGAGGCGGTCCTCTGTGACAAGCTTGCGTGGCCGGTTCTGTGGTGGGAGGTGAGCGTTGCCAGCGACTCGAGCGAGACGCATCGCGGTCCTCGACGCGCCCTCCAACCTCGGCCTGCGCCCGCCCACCCCGAGCACCGTGCCCGGCTGCGCCAAAGCCCCTGGGGCCCTTCGCGACCACCGGCTCCTCTCGCGCCTGAACGCCGTCGACGCCGGATGCCTCACCCCGCCGCGCTTCGACGCCTCCGTCTGGCGCCCGGGCGACGGTGTGGGCCAGGCCAAGGCCATCGCCGAGTACACCCGGCGCCTCGCCGACCGGGTGGAGCGCCTGTGGCAGGAGCGGCGCTTCCCGCTCGTCCTCGGCGGCGACTGCTCGATCCTCCTCGGCCCCGCCCTCGCGGCCCGGCGGCGCACCGAACGCGACCGCAAGGACCGCGGCCTGGTCTTCATCGACGCCCACTCCGACTTCCGTCACCCCGGCAACTCGCAGTACGTGGGCGCCGCCGCGGCCGAAGAACTCGCGCTCGCCACGGGCCGCGGCCAGCCCGATCTCACCGACATCGGCGGTCTTCGGCCCTATGTGGACACTGATCATCTCGTCGTGCTCGGCCTGCGCTCCGACGACCCGCACCGGGTCGAACTCGAGGCCAGCGGCGTCGCCATGCGCACCGTCCCCGCCGTGCGCGCCCACGGCGTCGGCCGCTCGGCCGAATGGGCGCTGGACGCGCTCGGCGACGTGACGACCTTCTGGCTCCACGTGGACACCGACGTGCTGGACCCTTCGGTGATGCCCGCCGTCGACGGCCCGGCCCCCGGCGGCATCTCGATCGGGGAGCTGAGCCAGATCATCACCACCTGCGCGGCCGACGACCGCTGCGCCGGCATGGACCTCACGGTCTTCGACCCCGACTACGACCCCGACGGCGAGTACGCGAAGGCCTTGACGGACCTGCTGGTCGAAGCGCTCCAGTAATGTCGTCTGCCCGCGTGGAGACTCGCAGGCAGTTCCGCCATCGCAAATTCGGATGCGGCGCAGACGGGCTCTGAGCAGACTGGGCGGATGAGCACCACACTCGCGCCGCTGTACGCCGTATCAGGCGCCCCCGGATCCGGAAAGTCCACCATCCTTCCGGAACTGCTCAAGACCGCTACGGGGATCGTGGTGATGGACATTGATGAGCTACTCGAAGACGGTCGGCTGCTGGGCGTGCCCATCGCCGCTCCTGAAGCAGCGCCGATTTGGCCTGCTTACCGGCGCATGTGGCAGCGGATCATCGACATGCCCCGTAGGGCCGGACATCCGGTGCTGCTCCTGAGCCCGAACACTCCAGACGAGACCCCCGTCCCGGGGGCGACCGCCTGCCTGCTTCTCGACTGTGCCGACGACCTCCGAGCCGAACGCTTACGAGCACGCGGTGATAGCGACCGACAGATCGAGGCGGCCTTGGATGACGCGCGATGTTACCGGGGCATCTTCGACACCATCCTCATGACCGATGACCTCGAACCACCGGCCATCGCGGACCAAGTCTTGGCGTGGGCGGCAGAGACAAAGGGGGCCCGTTGAAGTCGGGCTGCTGCCGTGTTCGGCTGCCCGCGCGGTGGGGGTGGGACTTCAGGCGGCGGCGACAAAAGGGGTCCATTGCGGTGGGGGTGATGTGTTTGGCAGTCCGCGCCGAGGAGAGCCGACTTAGAGCGGGCAGCGACAAGGGGTGGCAGCATTCCCGGGCACTGGACAGCGGCCGCCAGGCCGCCCGATTGTCGAGGTGCGGAGCACCGATAACCACTTACTTTGTTTGCGGCGCAGGGCTCTTTGGGGCGGCGGATCGATATTCCTCAATGGATAATTCACTCTTTCGGGCGATGACACTGCCTAGGTGGTGTGTCATCATTGAACTACGAACAAGGAAGCGAAAACCGGTAAGACATTCGAGAACAGGTAGGGGGTGAATCCGATGGCCACCGCAGCAGCAGTCAGTGAAGACAGGCAGACCCAAGCGCGAGCTATTCGGTCCACCCTCGAGCAAGCGGCTGACCTCATCAATGCCCAACACGCTCAGGTGCTGTCGGCGGTGATCGCGATGAAGGAGTCCGGTCTTCACCGTTCAGTGTTCGGGTTCTCTGCCCTCCGCGATCTCTTGCTCTCGCAGTTCGACTTCACCTTCAACACGGCAGGCTCCATCGCGGCCATCGCGCGCCTTGCAGGGAAGTTCACGGTCCTGGCTCAGGCGGCAACGACAGGGCAGTGCTCGGATCGATCAGGTCGCCTTCGCTGTCCGCCAGCTCGACAAGACCCCGGCCATGCGACTGTTCGCCAAGACGCCCTTCAGGGAACCAGTCGCCTCGCCTTTCGACTCCGAGATCGCTGTGTGCGACTCCTGAGGCGTTGATCGCCCAGTACTGCGCTCACGCGCCCTTCAAAGACCTGCAGCGCCACTTGGATGAGCTGGCTGCGCAGCTGGCTGATGAGTCGGAGTTGCTTGACTCCCTTGGCGAGCAGTCCCTGCAATGGATCCAGATCGCCGAACGGGCAACGGCATGTGGAGCCTGTCCGGGGAGCTCTCGGATGAGACCGGGCGTCTGCTCGACAAGTACTTGAAGACCGCCTGCCCGCCTCCTCGCCAAGAGGAGACTGACGCTGAGGGCGTGCTCCCTGCCGCACCGAATCGGCATGCGGAAGCCATTCACCAGCTCCTCGCGGGCTATGGGTGAGGGGCCTTGGAGAATCCGGACACTGCATCGTTGAATCTGTCTTACGTGTCCTGGGCGGTTACCGGGCGAGCTCGAATGCTTCCCGGACTTCGATCGGTGGGCGGTAGCCGTTGGCCGAATGCAGGCGTCTTCGGTTGTACCACAACTCGATCCAGGCCATAATATCCTGCTTGAGCTGGGCTCTCGTAGCATAAGAGACCCGTGACACCAGCTCGTTCTTCAAGACTCCGAAGAAGCTCTCGGCCATCGCGTTGTCCCAGCACACTCCGGTCCTGCCCACGGACCTGCGCAGGTCATGCCGGTGGCAGTAGTCGGCGAAAGACCCGGACATGTAGTTCGAGCCCCTATCGGAGTGGAACACCGCGCCCGGTGAGAAGCGGCCGTCGCGGCGGGCCATCTCCATCGCCTCGACCAGCAGCTCGGTCCGGAAGTGCTCGCCGAGCGCGTACCCGACCACTTCCTTGGTGCAGCAGTCCAGCACCGTGGCCAGGTAGGACCAGCCCTCATCGGTCCAGATGTAAGTGACGTCCCCGACGAACTTCATGCCCGGAGCCGACGCGGTGAAGTCGCGTTCGACCAGGTCGGGCAGGTCCCGGTCGATACCGTCGGTCAGGTTGCGGCGCTTCGCCTTCGGCTGGCACGGGACCAGGCCGGCCTCCCGCATGAGGAACCTGACCAGCTCCAGGCTCGCCTCGATGCCGTTGCGGGCCAATTGGGCGCGGACGCGCCGGTATCCGTAGGTGGCGTCGGAGACCTCGAAGATGTCGGTGATCTGCGCGGTCAACGCCTGGCGGCGCCGGGCTGTCGCCGACTCGGGCCGAGTGCGCCATTCGTAGTAGCCCGAGGTCGAGACGGTGAGTATGCGGCACATGAAGGTCACGGGGAAGGCGTACTTCGCTGCAGGAGCCGATCGCATGAGCTCGATGAACTCATACCGGGAGGCTACTGTGGATCCTTCGCGAAGTACGCCGCCGCTTTTTTCAGGAACGCGACTTCCATCTCCAGCTCACGGATGCGTTGCTCCTGCTCACGGGCCTTCTTCTGGCCGTCGTCGTCCGCCGGGGCGGGCGCGGGCGGCTCGATGCCGCGCTCTTTGCGGGCCTTGCCGACCCAGTTGTGCAGGGTGTATGCGGATATGTCGAGCTCGCGGGCGGTCGAGGCGACGGTCTTGCCCTGGTCGAGGACCATCGCGACGGCCATCTGCTTGAACTCGGGTTTATAGCTCCGGGGAGCGGGCTTCGTCATAAGAAACGGAACATCCTTCCTACCAGCCAGTTTAACGCTGTCAGTCCGGAATCCCTAGAGCACCTCAGGGACTTCGCCTGAGGCGGCGACCCGGCACGGGCACACTGCCACCCTGGATCTGGTGGTGGACATTGAGACCCTGCGCGGTGAAGACACCGGGCGTACGCCCCTCCTCGAAGGGCAGCCGGTTTCGGTCGCGAGGGCCCGCCTGCTCGCTTGCGAAGCAGGGGTGATTCCCTCGGTGTTCAACTACGCCACCGGTGAAGCCATCGAGCTCGGCCGCGCCTTGCGCCTCCCCAATGTGGCCCTGCGCCGCAAGCTCGAACTCGAGCAGCCCGAAGGTTGCGCCTGGAACGGTTGTTCACTCCCGGTCGCTTGGACCGAAGCCCACCACATCACGCACTGGGCCGACGGCGGTTCACGAACGCGGCGAACCTGATCCTGCTGTGCCGTTTCCACCACGGCCGCATCCACACGGCGGGCTGGACGGTCGAGAAGACCGGCCCCGGCCAGGCGATCATCACCCACCACGAAGGCCACGAAGCCCAGGGCAGCGAAGGCACTGTGGGTGTGGGTGTTCGGACTGGCGGACCGATGCGGACATGGATGCCGAGCACCAGGCAGATGACTTCGACTACTTCCCGACCGGGCTCTACCGCTCGGAATGGTCGGAGAACATGAAGTTCGATCTCGACGCCAGAGCCGAAGCCGCCGAACAGGCCCGAAGCCTCGCAGCCATGAGAGCCGCGAGAGCCAAATGCCGAGAACGATTCGCAAAGCCAGCCAGAGTCGAAGCGAACCCAGGCGAGCCCAGCGAGAAGGCACCCGAACCCGAGCAGCCCAAACAACCCGCACCCGTCAAGCCCGCCGACCTCGGTGATCCACCGTTCTTAAGGTGCCCGCTCCGGAGCGACCGGGGCGGGGAGGGAAGGCGCACCACCAGCCCTCCTACGGGCCACGCCTCCCAGCTCGAACCCTCCAGCGGGTTCGGGCCCATCCCCATGCCCGGCAATCAAAACCGATACGAACCGGCAGCCCCCAGCCCACCCCCACGGCAATACGACCTCTTCGTCGCTGCCAGCCCGAACCGCGAGCATCTCCACACCGGACAGCCACCCAGCCCACCCCCACGCCAATAGGACCTCTTCGTCGCTGCCCGCCTGAACCGCAACCATCTCCGCACCAGGCGGCCGCAAAGCCCACCCAGCCCCTCGCTTACCTCTTCGTCGCTGCCGCCCGAACCCCAACGATTTCCACACCAGGCAGCCGAAGGACCCCGCCCACCCCTTGTTCACCCGTTGTCGCCGCCCGCTTGATTGAACCGCGACCGTTCCCGGACCTCAAAGTCGAAAGCACGACCCCCGAAACCCGACCCTGTTGTCGCCGCTTGCTTAACCCGACTGCCATCCCACCAGAGATAGTCGATACGCGTGTTCGGTAAATGTGTTGATTAATCTCCTTCCTCTGAAGGAACATGGACAACGCAACTCGGCCGGTTGTCCACAATGTTCCCGTTGGGAGGAGTCCCCTCATGTCCTTCACCGATCTTCAGTCCAAGGCGGCTCCGATCCGCCTGTGGGGCGACGTCGACACGGTCGAACCGCAGGCGCTCGGGCAGCTTCACAACATCGCGAAGCTGCCGTGGGTGCACGGCGTCGCGGTCATGCCCGACGTCCACTACGGCATCGGCGCGACGGTCGGCTCGGTCATCGCCATGCGCGGCGCGGTGTCGCCCGCCGCGGTCGGCGTCGACATCGGCTGCGGCATGACGGCGCAGCGGACCTCGCTCACCGCCGAGGACCTGCCCGATGACCTCGGGCGCCTGCGTTCGGCTATCGAGAAGGCGATCCCGGTCGGGCAGTCCATGCACAAGAACTCGGTCGACGTGGGCCATGTGAAGACGGGCCTGCACGGCTGGCACGAGTTCTGGTCGGGCTTCGACGACCTGGCCCCTCAGGTGGCGCGCCGGACCGAGGCGAAGGCGATGAAGCAGCTCGGCACGCTGGGATCGGGCAATCATTTCATCGAAGTATGCCTATCTGATGATGGTCAGGTCTGGTTGATGCTCCACTCCGGATCCCGCTACGTCGGCAACGCGCTCGCCCAGCACCACATCGAGAAGGCGAAGGATCTGCCGCACAACGTGAACCTTCCGGATCCCGATCTGGCGGTGTTCATCGCTGACACGCCGCAGATGGAGGCCTACCGGCGCGACCTGTTCTGGGCGCAGGAGTACGCACGCCGCAACCGGGCCGTCATGATGGCGCTGCTGCGGCAGGTGGTCAAGAAGCGCTTCCCCCAGGTGCGCTTCGACTCCGAGATCTCTGTTCACCACAACTACGTGGCTGAAGAGCGTCATGACGACCAGGACCTCTTGGTCACCCGCAAGGGCGCGATCCGGGCCGGGTTGGGGGACATGGGGATCATCCCGGGCTCGATGGGCGCTTCGAGCTTCATCGTGCGCGGCCTCGGCAACGGGGCGGCCTACGAGTCGGCTTCCCATGGCGCGGGTCGGAAGATGAGCCGCAGCGCGGCGCGCAAGCGCTTCACCGCCGAGGACCTCATCGCCCAGACCGAGGGCGTCGAGTGCCGCAAGGACCCGGGCGTCATCGACGAGATCCCGGGCGCTTACAAGGACATCGACGAGGTCATGGCCGCGCAGTCCGATCTCGTCGAGATCGTGGCCCGCCTGCGCCAGGTCGTGTGCGTCAAGGGCTGAGCGCGGGCCGGGCCGGACGGACAACCGTCTGGCTCGGCCTTCGGTGTCCTTGGGGGACAAGGCGATCGAGCGCTGCTTGCCATCGGCGGCCGGCTTTTCGCAGGCAGACGGTCCCGGTCAGCGGCGCGGGGCGATCAGCGGCATCACGATCTCGTCCAGGATCTCGCCGATGACCGCTTCGGGGGCCGGTCGGCCCTTCATGAGGAAATGCTGGGTCAGCAGGCTCGGCGCCAGGTTCACGATGCGGGGGTGGAGCGCCTCGGGTCGCACCGTGCCGTTCGCGATGCCGGCCTCCAGGATCTTGGCGAAGACGCGGATGCGGGGCTGCTCGATCGCCTCGCGGATCTCCTCGACCGCTCCGTCCTCCTCCTCGTCGGCGTCGGCGCGCAGTTCGCCGACCCATCCGCGCATCGCCTCGCCGCCGGGCCCGCCCTGGTTCTCCGTGATGCGGCGCATGACCCGCGCCATGTCCGCCCGGACGTCGCCGCTGGGCTCGAACTTGGTGTCGACCGCAGTGGCCTTGTAGCGGGCCGCGGCCCGGATCAGATGGGCCCGGTCGGGCCAGCGCTTGTAGAGCGACGCCTTGCCCGCCTTGGCGCGGGCCGCGACGGCCTCCATGCGGAGGTTCGCGTAGCCGACCTCGGCCAACTCCTCCAGGGCGGCCTCGAAGATCGCGCGTTCGAGGTCGTCGCCGCGTCTGCGGCTGGCTGTGGAATCGGTCACCGACCATCCTCTCAATAGTGAACGTTGCGTTCACTAAATGCTAGCGTGTAATAAGAGACGGAACGTTCACTAAGACCGCCTCCCCGGAAACCGACACTTCCCGCCTTGCGGACCTGCGCACCGCGAGGCTTCCGTCCTGCAACACCCTAGGAGGCCGTCTCTTGACCGCCGCACCTGACGCCCCGCCGGCGCCCATGACCCACCGCGAAGTCCTGCGCGCCCTGTCGGGCCTGCTCATGGTCCTGTTCGCGGCGATGGTCTCGTCCACCGTCGTCTCCGTCGCGCTCCCGCAGATCGTCGGCGACCTCGACGGCACGCAGTCCCAGTACACCTGGGTCGTCACCGCGACGCTCCTCGCGAGCACCGCCTCCACGCCCATCTGGGGCAAGCTCGCCGACCTGTTCGACAAGAAGCGGCTGCTCCAGATCGCCATCGTCATCTTCGCGGCCGCCTCGCTCGCGTGCGGGCTCGTCGAGAACACCGGGCAGCTCATCGCCCTGCGCGCCGTCCAGGGCCTCGGCATGGGCGCCCTCCAGGTGCTCGTCCAGGTCATCATCGGCGCGATGGTGAGCCCCAAGGAACGCGGCCGCTACAACGGCTACCTCGGCGCGGTCATGGCGGTCTCGACCGTCGGCGGTCCGCTGCTCGGCGGCGCCATCACCGACACCGACTGGCTCGGCTGGCAGTGGTGCTTCTTCCTCGCCGTCCCGATCACGGTCGTCGCCTTCCTCATGCTCCAGCGGACCCTGCACCTGGCCGAGGCCAAGAAGGCCGACACCAAGATCGACTACCTCGGCGCGACCCTCATCGCCGCCGGCGTCAGCCTGCTGCTGCTGTGGGTCACCTTCGTGGGCAACGACTTCGACTGGATCTCCTGGCAGACCGCCGTCATGGTCGCCGGGTCGGTCGTCCTGCTCGGCGCGGCCACCCTCGTCGAGACCAAGGTCAAGGAACCGGTCGTGCCGCTGCACGTCATCAAGCGCCGCGACCCCGCGCTGGCGGTCGTCGCCAGCCTCGCGGTCGGCATGGCCATGTTCGGCGGCGCGGTGTTCCTCGGCCAGTACTTCCAGATCGCCCGCGGCTTCTCGCCGACCGAGGCGGGCCTGCTGACCATTCCGATGATGTTCGGCGTCATGCTCTCCTCCGCCGTGGCCGGGCGACTGGTGTCCCGGTCCGGGAAGGTCAAGCCGTACATCGTCACCGGGGCACTGGTCCTGACCGGCGGCTTCGCGATGCTCGCGACCATCGACCACACGACCTCCCTGGTGTTCATGGGCGTCGGCATGTTCCTCGTGGGCACCGGCGTGGGCATGGCCATGCAGAACCTCGTGCTCGTGGTCCAGAACTCGGTCCCGCTGCGCGAACTCGGGGCCGCCTCGGGCGCGATCGCGTTCTTCCGGTCCCTGGGCGGCACCATCGGCGTCTCGGTCCTGGGCGCGGTCCTCGCCAACCAGGTCGCCGACAAGATCGCCTCGGGCCTCAAGGCCCTGGGCATCGACGCGAGCGGCAGCCTCGGAGGATCCACCCTGGACCTGGATTCGATGCCGGGCCCGGTCGCCGAGATCGTCCGCGCCTCCTACGGGGACGCGACCGGCCACCTGTTCCTGATCTCCGCCTGCATCGCGGCGGCCGGGTTCATCGCCGCACTGTTCCTCACTCCGGTGGAACTGCGCGAGACCGTGGACCTCGCCGAGACCCCGGCGGGCGAGGAACCCGCGCTGGCCGCATAGCGAACGGCGGGCGCCGACTCGGTCGGCGCCCGCCGTCGCGGTGCAAGCCTCGGCCCTAGGCCATTGCGAAGAGGATCTGCTTCATACCAAGATCACCATTGTTCGGGGATTGATCGTGATCCGGATGCGTCCGTATCGGTTTCAGCAGTGATCGCGGGACGCGAACGGCTTCTTGCAGATTCTCGACCGCGCCTCTCGAAATTGGCACATTTCGCGCCAAGATCCATTCAGCCCTGGGGAAGGGCCGCGATGAGACGGGCGAGTTCGTCGCGGTTGGTGCCGAACATGCTCACCTTGCGCTGCTTGCCGTCCTGGCCGGCCCGCATGACCTTGGACTGGGCCTGGTCGTAGTAGATGCGTTCGCCCTTCGGCGAGCCGTAGGCGCGCAACTGGAACCCGAGCGGGGAGTGCAGGTAGAGCGCACCGGTCGCACTGTCATAGCGGCAGTACGGGTTCTTGAGCGAGAGGATGCCCATGAGCAGGAACAGCGGCCCGAGAATGATGTAGAAGCTGATGGCGCCCAAGGCGAGCGCGAGCAGTCCGAGCAAGAGGAAGATCGATCCCGCGACGATGTACAGGACCAGGAGTCCGGTGCCGAGCCGGACGGTGACGAGGTTGGGGTTCTGTTGTGCGCTCACTTGTGTTCCTAGCGGTAAAGGGGAATGGGGAGCGCCAGAATAACCCAGCCGGTCAATAGTTGCGCCACTCGGATTCGACCCGGTCCAAAATCACCGGGTGCATGAGCGTCGAAGGCTCCATGTCCATGCGCGCCCGATCCGGGGGGAAGACCTGGGCCGCCTCGATCAGTTCCGGTGTGAGCGAACGGAACGGGCCGACCGAGGTGTCCAATCCCAGATCCGGGGCCGCACCGCCGGCCTGCACGAGCTGGAAACCCCAGTCGCCGAAGCTCGGCACGCTCACCCAGTACGGACTCGGCTCGTACCCCGCCGCCTCGAGCGTCGACGCGATCGTCCAGAACGTCTTGGGCGCGAAGTACGGCGACCCGCTCTGCACCACCATCCGGCCCGTCGCGTTCAGGTGATCGGTGGCCAGAGCGTAGAACTCGACCGAATAGAGCTTCGCGGTCTCCGTCGCGTCCGGGTCGGGCATGTCGACGATGATCGTGTCCCACGTCCCGGTCTGCTCCCGCAGCCACGTGAACGCGTCCGCGTTGACCACCTCGACCTTCGGGTCGTTCATCGCGCCCTCGTTGAGCGCCACCAGGTCGTCGAACCCGCGCGCCAGGTCCGTCACCGCGCCGTCGAGATCGACCAGCGTCACCGACGCCACGTCGGGGTAGCGCAGGATCTCCCGCACCGCCAGCCCGTCGCCGCCGCCCAGGACCAGCACGTTCTCGTGCGGGCCGTCCATGGCCGGATGCACGAGCGCCTCGTGGTACCGGTACTCGTCCACTGAGGAGAACTGCAGGTCGCCGTTCAGATACAGCCGCAGGTCCTGATCGCCGAACGGCGACGCCGCCTCGGTCATCACGATCTGCTGGTACCGGCTGTCCTCGCTGTAGACGATCGGCGCCGCGTACAGTGCCTGCCGAGCGGCCGTCTCGAACCGGTCGGTGTACACGAACGCCGCCATCAGCAGCACCGCCGTCAAAGCGGCCACCAGCGTGAGCAGCTGCTTCGCGATCTTCGACAGGTCGTCCTTGAACAGGATCCACACCAGCAGCACCCCGGCGACCGCGTTCACCGCGCCCACCAGCAGCGCACCCTGGATCTGCCCGAAGAACGGCAGCAGCACGAACGGGAACGCCAGGCCCCCGATGAGCCCGCCCAGATAGTCCGCGGCGTTCAAATCGGCCACCGCCGCACCCGCCGCCTGCTCCCGGATCCGCTGCAGCAGCTCCATGAGCAGCGGGATCTCGGCGCCGATCAAGAGACCGATCGCCGCCGCCACGAGCACCAGCGGCAGGCTGTACAGGTCCGTCCACGCGAACGCCGCATACAGCAGCAGCACACTGAACCCGCCCAGCAGCGCCAGCGCCAACTCCACGGCCGCGAACGACAGCGCCGGCCAGCGCCGCAGCGGCTTCGCCGCGAGCGCCCCCAGGCCCATCGCGAACACCATGATCGCCAGCACGATCGACGCCTGCTTGGCGGTGTTCCCGACCAGATAGGCGCCCAAGGTGATGAGCGCCAGTTCGTACACGAGGCCGCACGCCGAGACCGCGAACGCGGTGGCGAGCAGGCCGAAGCGCGCCAGGCGGACCCGGCGCGCCGACATCGTCTTATTCAGGGGCGCAGCGTGAGGGGTGACCTCAGTGGTCAAGACAGCGCCATCGCGATGACCCCGCCCAAGGCGAGGTGCATCGCGGCGTTGACCCACACGGCCGGCTGCGGCTCCTCCGAGACCATGGTCTCGCCGAGCTTCCCGGGCGTGAGCAGATCGACGATGAGGAACGCGAACGCCATGGCGCCCAAGCCGATCACGCCGAACACGAACGTCGAGATCACCCCGCGCACGACCCCGCCCTCCGACGCCCAGATCGCGCCGACCACGATCAGGCCGACGCCGATCACGTTGGAGGTCAGCAGGATCGCCGCGTTCTTGTTCTTGTGCGTCCAGATCAACTCGCCGAGCCTGCCCGGCGTGAGCCAGTCGGTCACGAGGTAGCCGAGCACCATGAGGGCGATCCCGACGACGCTGTAGGCGACGGCGCCGATCACGGCGCCGGTGAAGTCTTCGATCATCTAGCTGAGCCTTTCAGGAAACGGGCCTGGATCAATCGCGGGGACGCTACTTGCCGGAGCCGGGTCCGCCGCCGCGGAACGGCGAAGGGGGCGAGGACGACCAGCCCCACAGGATGAACACGGAGGAGTAGTGGTTGTAGCCGCTGCGGTAGTCGTGCAGCAGGATCTTCGACCCGCCGTTGTACGGCGAGACGGCGACGATGTGCTTGGAGTACTGCAGGTAGTAGACGCCGTTGTCGGACCGCTCGGAGCGGGCCTCGGCGTCGTCGTCGATCGCGTCGGCCACCGTCGCGGGGGACTGGGGGGACGTGTACGCCCTGCCGCCGCCCTCGTCGAGGTTCGCGGCCCTCGTGTAGTGGTCGCGGATCGTCTCGCTCGGGTTCGAGAAGTTCGTGTTCATCAGGAACACGCCGCCGCAGCACAGCGCGAGGACCACAATGATGGCCGTCCAGTGCTTCCAGTTCAGTCCGCGCGACGCGGGCTGCGGCGCGGGCTGCTGCTCGTGGGTCATCGGTGTCCTCGGATCGTCTCGGGGGGTTCGGGTGTCAGCTTACGGTCGCACTGCCGCTACACGGGTACGGCGGTGCCGGTGGATACGACGGTGCTGACGGTCGTCACGACCTCGCCGTACTGCGGGTACGTGTGGACGGTCCGCCACGACAGCGGCGCGGTCCCGGTGACCTCCAAGGCCGTGAGCGCGTCCGGGTCCTCCCCGAACACGCCGACCAGCAGGTCCGGTTCACCGGTGCGCATGACCCCGCGGTCGCGCAGCGACCGCACCTGCCGGCGCAGCTCGGGGACCGTGAGCGTCGTGACGGTGCACTCGTAGCGGTGCCGCCAGGACCCGACGCGCTGGCTGAACGCCTCGGGCAGGTCCGGGGCGAAGTCGGAGCGGTAGGCGAGGGTCTCGGCGATGAGCCCGTCGGGAGTGGCGACGACGGCCTGGTGGCTGGCGCCGAGCAGGCGCAGCGAGAGCCGCAGCGGCCCGGCGTCGCGCTCCATCCGGTCGAGGACCGGCATCGACGGGGCGTCGGGACGGAAGGTGAGCGAGGCGGCCGAGACGTCGACGAACGGCACCTCGATATGCGCTATCAGCGTGTGCTCCGTGGGATCGGGGGGACGGGGGCGGGCTTCAGGACTCGCTCTGGTGGTAGATCGTGACCTGGTTGCGGTCCAGGGTAAGCCCCTTCGCCACCTCCCACTTGGCGTCGTCGCCGTAGGCCTCGAACGACAGTTTCTGGCCGTCGGCCCCGGCGTAGTCGTGGTAGCGCAGCGTCCCGGTGGGCGCCAGGCCGGTCGTGGCCTCGCTGACGTACCTCGCGGTGCCCTTCTCGTCCGACTTGAACGACACCCCTTCGTGACTGAGTTCACGCGGCCCCGGTTTGAGGTCGGTGTCGGTGACCTCTTCCCACAGCACCATCTCGACGTCGGGGTCGGCCTCGACCGACAGCCACCGCTTGACACCGGTGCCGGTGTCGAGGAAGTGCTCCGCCCAGTGGTAGTCGCCCTCGGAGAGGCGCAGGGTGCCGCGCACGGCGAGGGTCTTGCCGTACAGCTCGACGAGGTCGGCCGCCTTGAGCCGCTTGGGGTCGCCGCGCAGGACGTCGGTGTCGGCGTCGGCGAACGGGTCGACCGGGGCGGGCTTCGGCGCCGTCTCGTTCTTGCGGTTGTTCTTGCGCCACAGCCACCAGGCGAGGACCGCGGCTGCGACGATGAGGAGCAGGACGACCAGGGTCATGGCGGTGCCTTCGTGTTCGGGGACGGATACGGGATGGTTCCCTGACGTCACTGTACCGCCAAGATGGCAACAGCGGTGTAACCGCAGCTTCGCCTGCGAACCCTAAGATGTCCCCTTCGAACCCTAAGATCTAGCCTGTACACGGCTCACGATGAGGTGAGCCGAGTCGATTCGGACTGGAGATCGAGACGTGTTGGCGTTCATCGGCGACGAAGAGTTCCGCGAGACCCTCCCCGACCGGGAGGAACTCCTGACCGAGGCGGCCTCGCTGGCCGGATCCGACGAATCACTGGCGAGACTCGTAGAGCTCTACTGGAGCCTCGTGGCCGACGACGACCTCGTCGGACGCAGCGCCCAGCAGCTCCTCGAGACCACCGCCCACCACCGCCGCATGGCCGAGGTGCGCACCCCGGGCGAAGTCGCCCTCGAACTCGACTGCCCCGAGGACGCCGAAGGCCCCGACGCGGCCTCCTCGACCCGCGTGGACATCGTCTGCGACGACTCCCCGTTCCTGGTGGACACCCTCACCGGCCTGTTCAACAAGCACGGCATCGACATCTCCGTGTTCGTCCACCCGATCGTCCCGGTCCGCCGCGACGAGGACGGCACCCTCCTCGAAGCGCCCGCCGAGGCCGGCCGCGCCGAATCCTGGATGCACATCGAGACGCAGCGGGTCGCCGACGCCGACTTCCTCGCGAAGCTCGAAGCGGAGATCCTCGACGTCCTCTCGGACGTGAGCGCGTGCGTCGCCGACTGGCAGGCCATGCGCGCCAAGGCCCTCGAGATCGCCGAAGACCTCGACGGGACGCCGCTGCCGGTGCCGCCCAAGGACATCGACGACACGGTGGAGCTCCTGCGCTGGCTCGCCGACGACAAGTTCACGTTCCTCGGGTTCCGCCAGTACAAGCTCACCGGCGAAGGTGAGGACCAGGTCCTCGCCCCCATGGCCGAGACCGGGCTGGGCCTGCTGCGCAACGCCCCGGCCGCGCCGCGCCCGATCCCGTCGTTCAACGCCGACGCCCGCGCGCAGATCGGCGAGCGGCGCCTGCTGGTCATCACCAAGTCGAACGCGCGCTCCACCGTGCACCGCACCTCCTTCATGGACTACATCGGGGTGAAGACCTTCGACGCGGACGGGGAACCCGACGGCGAGCTGCGCTTCCTCGGCCTGTTCACCTCCACGGCCTACCTCTCGAGCGTCACCAAACTGCCCGTGGTCAGGCGCAAGGTGCAGGACGTGCTCGCGCGCTCGGGCGTGACGCTCTCCTCCCACTCCGGGAAGGACCTGGTCACCGCCCTGGAGACGTACCCGCGGGACGAGCTGTTCCAGGCCCGCACCGACGACCTGTACACGACCGCGATGGGCGTGCTGCGCCTGGCCGGGCGCCGCCGCCTGCGCCTGTTCGCGCGCCGGGACGTGTACGGCCGCTTCTACTCCTGCCTGGTCTACCTGCCCCGGGACCGGTACAACACGGAGAACCGGGAGAAGATCGAGGCGATCTTGAAGGCCCGCCTCTACGGCGTGGACCTCAGCTACGACGCCCGCGTCACCGAGTCGGTGCTCGCCCGCCTCCACTTCGTCGTCCGCATCGACCCGTTCGCCGAGCACCCCCCGGTCGACGTCGAGTCGATCCAGGCCGAGCTCGCCGACGCCACCCGCTCCTGGGACGGCGACCTCGTCCTCCAACTCGACCACCACATCGGCGAGGGCCAGGCCCGCACGCTCGCGAAGGCCTACGCGGGCGCCTACCCGCCCGCGTACAAGGCCGAGCATTCACCGATCGACGCCGCGAAGGACATCGCGAAGCTGGAGATGCTGCGCGAACCGGGCGAGATGGAGCTCCAGTTGTTCCGCCGCGGCGGCGACGACGCCGACGTGCACTTCAAGATCTACTCGTTCGACCAGCCCGTGGGGCTCTCCGAGGCCCTGCCGGTGCTGCGCCATCTCGGCGTGCGCGTCGCCGAGGAGCGCCCGTACCACATCAAACGCGCCGACGGCATGATCTACCTGCACGACTTCGGGCTCCAACTGCCCGGCCGGGCCGCCGAATCGGTGCCGCAGCTGCGCATCCGCTTCGAGAACGCGTTCCGCGCCGCCTGGACCGGCGAGGCCGAATCGGACCGGTTCAACGAGCTGGTGATCGCGGCCGGGCTCACCTGGCGGCAGGTCGTGGTGCTCCGCGCGCTCGCGAAGTACCTGCGCCAGTGCGGGTTCGTGTTCTCCCAGGCGTTCATCGCGTCCACGCTGGGCGCCTACCCGGCGATCGCGGCGAACCTGGTGCGGCTCTTCGAGGCCCGCTTCGACCCGCGCGTGGGGGCCGACCGGGAGGCCGCCGTCGCCCGCATCGACGACTCGCTCGCCGAGGGCCTCGCCGCCGTGCCGAACCTCGACGCCGACCGGATCCTCCGCGCGTTCCTCACCCTGATCCGCTCGACCCTGCGGACCTCCTACTTCCAGCGCGCGAACTCAGGGAGGCCCAAGGAGTACGTGGCGTTCAAGTTCGACGCCCGGGCCATCGACTTCCTGCCCAAGCCCCGCCCCATGTTCGAGGTGTTCGTGTACTCCCCGAACTTCGAGGGCGTGCACATGCGGTACGGGCGGGTCGCGCGCGGCGGCCTGCGCTGGTCGGACCGCAAGGAGGACTTCCGCACCGAGATCCTCGGGCTCGTCAAGGCCCAGGAGGTCAAGAACACCGTCATCACGCCCGTGGGCGCCAAGGGCGGGTTCGTGCTCAAACGCACCGACTTCACCTCCCGGGCCGACTACCAGGCCGAGGGCGTGGCCCGCTACCGGGAGTTCATCTCGGCGCTGCTCGACATCACCGACAACCGCGACGCCGACAACACCGTGGTGCCGCCGCCGGACGTGGTCCGCCACGACGGCGACGACCCGTACCTGGTGGTCGCCGCCGACAAGGGCACCGCCACGTTCTCCGACATCGCCAACGCCGTGGCCGCCGAGTACGGCTTCTGGCTCGGCGACGCCTTCGCCTCGGGCGGCTCGGTCGGCTACGACCACAAGAAGATGGGCATCACCGCAAAAGGCGCTTGGGAATCGGTGAAGCGCCACTTCCGCGCCGAGGGCCTGGACACGCAGACGCAGGAGTTCACGGCGGTCGGCATCGGCGACATGGGCGGCGACGTCTTCGGCAACGGCATGCTGCTCTCCGAGCACATCCGGCTCGTGGCCGCGTTCAACCACATGCACATCTTCATCGACCCGAACCCGGTCGCCGCCGCGTCCTTCGCGGAGCGGCGCCGCCTGTTCGACATGCCGCGCTCGACCTGGGCCGACTACGACGCGACGCTCCTCTCCGCCGGCGGCGGCGTGTGGGAACGCTCGGCCAAGTCGATCCCGGTCTCCGATGAGGTGCGCACCGCGCTCGGCATCGACGCCGACGTCAAGGACCTCACCCCGCCCGAGCTCATCCGCGCGATCCTCACCGCCCCTGTGGATCTGCTGTGGAACGGCGGCATCGGCACCTACGTCAAGTCCGCGGCGGAGTCCGACGTGCACGCGGGGGACAAGGCCAACGACGCGGTCCGCGTCAACGGCGAGCAGCTGCGCTGCCGGGTCGTGGGCGAGGGCGGCAACCTCGGCTTCACCCAGCTCGGCCGCATCGAGTACGCGCAGGCCGGCGGGCCCGAGGGCCTCGGCGGGCACTGCAACACCGACTTTATCGACAACTCGGCCGGAGTGGACACTTCGGACCATGAAGTGAACATCAAGATCCTGCTGCGCTCGGCCGCGCTCACCGGCCGCGTCGACCCCGGCAACCGCGACAAGCTGTTCATGGAGATGGCCGACGACGTGGCCGACGCGGTGCTCGCCGACAACTACGGCCAGAACATGGCCCTGTCGAACGCCCGGCGCCTCGGCGTGCGGCTCCTGCCCGTCCACATCCGGCTCATGAAGCACTTGGAGAAGACCGTCGGCCTCGACCGCGAGATCGAGGGCCTGCCTTCCGACAAGCAGCTCAAGGAGCGCGTGGCCGCCGGGACGGCGCTCACCGAACCTGAACTGTGCGTGCTGTTGTCGTATGTGAAGATCTGGGCCAAGCGCGCGGTGCTCGACTCCGGGCTCCCCGACGAGGACTGGACCGCGCCGGTGCTGCGCGAGTACTTCCCGGCGCCGCTGCGCGAGCCGTACGCCGATCTGATGGCCGAGCACCCGCTGCGCCGCGAGATCATCACCACCGCGGTGGTGGGCGAGGCCGTGAACCGGGCCGGCACGACGTTCCTGTTCCGCATCGCCGACGAGACCGGCGCCGACGTCGTGGACGTGGTGCGCGCGTACGTGATCATCCGCGACGCCTTCGGCCTGCCGGGCCTGTGGCGGCGCATCGAGGCCCTCGACAACCAGGTGCCGCAGGCCGCGCAGGTCGCGAGCATGCTCGTGATCCGCAGGCTGCTGGACCGGGGCGTGCGCTGGCTCGTGCAGCACCGGAGGGGGAGCCTGGACGTGTCGGCCGAGACCGAGCGGCTGCGCCCGGGTCTGGCGGTGCTGCAGCCGCGGCTGCCGGAGCTGCTCACCGATTCCGAGGCGGTCGGGTTCGAGCAGTTCTGCGACCAGCTCGAAGAGCAGGGTATGCCCGCCGAGATCGCAAGGGACGCTTCGGCGCCGATCTTCGGGTTCGGCCTGGTCGACGTGGTCGAGTGCGCGCGGGTGTACGAGACCGATCTCGGGCAGACGGCCGAGGTCTACTACGGGATCGCGGCGCGGGTGCACCTCGACGAGATCCTCAACCAGATCTCTGCGCTGCCGCGCACGAACCGGTGGCAGACGCTCGCGCGGTCGGCGCTGCGCTACGACCTGTACGGCGCGATGGCGGGTCTGACCGCCAGTGTGCTGCAGGCGAAGCCGGGCACGGACCCGGCCGAGGCGGTCGATTCGTGGGCGGAACGGAACGCCGCCGAGATCGAGCGGATCCACGAGGCCACGGCCGAGGCGGAGCGCTCGGACGAGAAGCTCGCGGTCCTGTCGGTCTCGCTGCGCCAGATCAGGAGCCTGGTCGAGACCGACGGCGACTGAACGGGACCGGGGGTTTCGCAGGCAGGGTTTCGCGGGCAGAGTTCGCAAGCGGGTTTCGCAGGCAGAGTTTCGCGGGCAGCGGCCGAGGCATCGGGCGCCGTATCGCAGGCCCCCGGGTCAAACCCTGACATGGGGGTCCGACAATTCCGGGCGGGCGGGCCGGGATTTCGCCGAGGGCGGATTCGCGGGCACGCCTAGTGCCAACGGACGCCGTATTTCGGGCCCCCGGGTCAAACCCTGGCACGGGGGTCTGACAGTTCGGGGCGGGTTTTCGAACGCTGTGGGATGAATCGCGCGGCCTGCTGGGCGTTTACCGATCACTCGTTCGGCTTTCGCGCGCTAGGTGAAGCAGTGCCCTGTGGGGCGCCGTGGATAATGTGGGCTCGGAGGAGAAGGAAGTGCGAATGCCGAAGAGCCACACCCCCGGGGTGCCCAAACTGTTGCGCGTCCTCAACGACCAGGCTGCGCTGAAACTCCTACTTGAGGACGGACCCCAGACCCGCGCCCAGCTCGCCGAGCGCACCTCGATGTCCAAGGTCACCGCCTCGCAGATGATGGAGCGCCTGCAGACCCGCGGCCTCGTCGAGGTCGTCGGCTCCAAGTCCGGCGGGCGCGGCCCCAACGCGTCGCTGTACGCGGCCGTGCCGACGTTCACCTACGTTGTCGGCGTGGAGGTCGGGCCGTTGACCACCAAGGCCGCGTGCGCCGACTTCACCGGCCGCATCATCGGGCGCGCCGAGATCGACGTGGAGAACTCGACCGACCCGGTGGCCGTGGTCCGCCGCGTCGTCACCGACTCCGTGATCGACGCCGGCGTCGAGATGGCGAAGGTGCAGCGGATCGTGCTCGGCACCCCCGGCGTCATCGACCCCGCCAGCGGCGACATCGGGTTCTCCTGGAACCTCCCGGCGTGGCACCGCGGCCTGCGCACCGCGCTGGACGAGGAGTTCACTCCCGCTGTGGCCATTGAGAACGACGTCAACCTCGCCTGCCTCGCCGAGCAGCGCTCCGGCGGCGCGGGCGGGGCCACGGACTTCGTGTACGCGTGGTTCGGCGGCGGCCTCGGCCTCGGCGTGATCCTCAACGGGCAGCTCTACCGCGGCGCCAGCGGCGCGGCCGGCGAGATCGGCTTCCTCCCGGTGCCCGGCGGCGACCTGCCCACCGGCGGCGTCGTCACCCGCCTCTCCAAGGGCTCCTACCAGCGGGTCATCGGCGGCGACGCGGTGCTCGACATCGGTGCGAAGCACGGCTTCGAGACCGACGAACCCGAAGACGTCCTCACCGAGGCCATCGCGGCGGGCCCGGCCGGTGCGGCCTGCCTCGACGAGATCGCGCGCGGCATCGCCCTCGGCATCGTCGCCGTCTGCGTCCTCCTCGACCCCACCGTGGTCGTCCTCGGCGGCCCGGTCGGCTACGCGGGCGGGCTCGAACTCGCCGGTCGCGTGGCCGCCCAGACCTCGCAGCTCGCCCCGGTCAACCCGTCGGTCGTCGCGGGCTCGGTCATGGAAGAGCCCGTCATGCGCGGCGCGATCCTCCACGGCCTCGACGCCGTGCGAGAGAGCCTCTTCGACTGAACCGAGGGGACCGAAGACTGCGCATTCGCCTCTCGCCCAACGTGAAGGGCCGCCCGCGGAAATCCGCGGGCGGCCCTTTTCACTTTCACAGTGGTATGTCACGCGGCACGCGTCACATGCCATCTCCTACGGGCAGCTGCGCTGCTCCGCGGCGAAATGTCACACGTGACGCGCTACCGCGCACCGCCGGCTACGCCACGTCGCGGCGCTGGAACGCCCAGGTCGCCAGCAGCGCGAAGGCCAGCACGACCCCGCCCAGGAGCATCCCGGCCTCGGTCGCGGTGATGACCATGACGTCCGGCTGCATCGCGTTCATGTCGCTGCCCCAGTCGTACAGCTCGATCTTCCCCTCGATCCACGCCGTCACCCACGTGTACAGCGACAAGCGCTCCGGGAAGGCCATCCGCAGCGCCATGCCCGCGACCCGCACGAGCATGTCCCCGATGACGAGGTACCCGGCGATGATGCCGCCGGCGATCGCCGTGTGCCGCCCCAGCATCGCCAGGGAAGCACCGAGCACGGTCATGCCCAGCGCCAGCAACCCGGTGCGCCCCAACGTCTCCAGGGTGTCGTTCCACCAGGCCGCGTTCAGCGTCCCGACCTCGCCGCGCACGGTCGCCGTCAGGTACAGCAGCCCGAACGCGAGCAGCAGCAGCGTCAGCACCGCCCCGGCGCACACCGCGCACGAGGCGCCGAGCTTCGCGCCCCACACCCGCATCCGGTTCGGGTGCCACAGCAGCAGGTTCGCCATGCCGCCGCTCGACCACTCGGCGCCGATCCCCGACGAGGCCAGCATCATCATGACCAGGCCCGCGACGATCGCGACGCCCACGAGCATGAGCCCGCTCTCGTCGGCGAAGTTGAACGTGTACGTCCACAGGAAGTCCTGCGCGGTGTAGTCGCCGGTGCTGCCGACGTACATCTCGCAGCGGTCCTCCTGGCTCATCTCCGCGAACCCCGGGTCCTCCTGCACCCACTCCCAGTCGGAGGACTCGAAGAAGTCCTCGTCGCTGATGCACTCGGTGTACTCGCCGTTCATCGCGTCGGCCTGCGCCTGCGCCTCGGCCAGCTCGTCCTCCGTGGGGCCCTGGCTGGAACTGAACCAGTAGACGCCCGCCACGACGAACACCCCGACGACCGCCAGGATGCCGAAGATCAGCGACAGGCGACGGCGCGCGACGCGCCGCAGTTCGGCTTTGAACAGGTTCACCGCTCGGCCCCTTCCGGCTGGACCTCGATCGTTGCGTCGCCGGCGGGCACCGGCACGGCCGGCGCCGACGGCACCTCGACCGACTGCCCGATCTGGACGGTCTGGCCCGGGACCGGCGCGGTGCCGGTCAGCTCCAGGAACACCGATTCCAGGTTCTTCGTCTCGGTCCGCAACTCGGACAAGTAGATCCCGGCGTCCGCGAGGGTCTTCGTGACCCACGCGGGCTCCGGCGCGCCCGTGACCACGAGCCGGTCGCGGTCGACCGAGGCCACCACGCCCGCCTTGGCCGCATCGGGCTGCTCCGCCGCCTTGAGCGCCTCGGCCGCCTCCGGCAGCGAGGCCGCGTCCGGGAACCGGACGCTCAGGCTCGACTCGCCGTGCCCGGCGATGATGTCGGCGACCTTACCGTCCACAATGCGCCGTCCTCTGGAGACGATCGTCATCGAGTCGCACAACTGCTGCACCTCGGAGAGCAGGTGCGAGCTGACCACCACGGTCACGCCCTGCGACTGCGCGAGCCACTGCAGGAGCTCCCTCATGTGGTGGATCCCGGCCGGGTCCAGGCCGTTCGCGGGCTCGTCCAGGATCAGCAGCTGCGGCTGCTTCAGCAGCGCCTGCGCCACGGCGAGGCGCTGGCGCATGCCCAGCGAGTAGCCCTTCACGGAGGCCTTGGCCGCATCGCGCAGGCCCACCTGTTCGAGGACCTCCTCGACCCGGGCCTTCGAGACGCCCGAGCTCTCGGCGAGCAGCTGGAGCGTCAGGCGTCCCGAGAAGTGCTTGAAGAACTGCGGGGACTCCACCACGGCGCCGATCCGCGAGACCACGTCAGGCAGCCGGCGCGGCACCTCCTCGCCGAAGATCCGCATGGACCCGCCGTCGACGCGGATGAGACCGAGCAGGGCCCGCAGGGTCGTGGTCTTGCCGGATCCGTTGGGGCCCAGGAAACCGTGCACCTGGCCCGCGGCGACCTCCATGTCGAGGCCGTCCAATGCGTTGTGCGGCTGACGGAAGGCCCTCGAATAGGTCTTCCTCAACCCCGATATCTCGATGATGGGGGGCATGTACTCGTTCCAGTTCGCAGGGACATGGTCTGGGTGTCCGGCCGCGCGAGCGGCGGCGCCGAGGCGTTTCCCGAGAAGGGAACCGTTCGGCGCCTGTAGTTCAGACGCCGCCGGGCGCTGTGGCGTTGCACGATCCGGGGCGCCGCGCCGGGCGCGGGCCTACCGCTTCGTCCGTGTGTCGTACTCCCGCCGGTGCGGCCCGCCCGCGTCCGGGTGTCCGAGTCTCGTGGTTTCATTGACCCGTGGCTCAGTCTGAACGCGTCCTCGACCTGTCCGGCGTCACCGTCCGGCGCGGCGGCAACCAGCTCCTCGACGGCGTCGACTGGCAAGTCGACGCCGACCAGCGGTGGGTCGTCCTCGGCCCCAACGGCGCCGGGAAGACGACGCTGCTCAACCTAGCGGCCGCCCGCAACCACCCCACCTCCGGCGTGGTGGAGATCCTCGGCGAGCGCCTCGGCCGCGTCGACGTGTTCGAACTGCGCCCGCGCATCGGCCTGACCACGACGGCCGTGGCCGACGCGATCCCCAACGACGAGAAGGCCTTCGACGTGGTGCGCACCGCCGCGTGGGGGATGATGGGCCGCTGGCGCGAGCACTACGACCCGCAGGACGACGAGCGCGCCGCCTCGCTGCTGCGCTGGCTCGGCGTCGCCCAGCTCGCGGACCGGCTGTTCGGGACCCTTTCGGAAGGCGAGCGCAAGCGCGTGCTCATCGCCCGGGCGCTCATGACCGACCCGGAGCTGCTGCTGCTCGACGAGCCGGCGGCCGGGCTCGACCTGGGCGCGCGCGAGGGCCTGGTGGCGACGCTCGGCGGACTCGCGAAAGACGAGGGCGCTCCGGCGCTGGTGCTGGTGACCCACCACGTGGAGGAGATCCCGCCGGGCTTCACGCACGCACTGGTCCTCTCGGGCGGCAGCGTGGTCGCCGCGGGCCCGATCGAAGAGGCCCTCACCTCGGCCACCCTCTCCAAGGCCTTCGGCCTCCCGCTCACCCTCACGGCCAACGGCAGCCGCTTCACCGCCACCGCCACCTGACCGACGTGAATCGCGCCACGGCCCCCGCCGCACGCGCCCCGAATGTCGTACCCGCCTGCCAGGGTTTTGCCCGGGGGCCCGAAACACGGCCGCCAGCGGCTCGAACCCTGCCCGCGAAACCGCCCAGAACGCGAACACGGTTCGAGTCCTGCCGGAATGTCGTACCCCCGTGTCAGGGTTTTGCCCGGGGGCCTGCGATACGGCCCCCAGCGGCTCGGCCCCTGCCCGCGAAACGGCCGAGATCCCGAGCCGGTCTCGCGTAGCGGCGGAATGTCGTACCCCCATGTCAGGGTCGTTGTCAGGGGCCCGAAACACGGCCCTCGACGGCTCGGCCCCTGCCCGCGTTTTCTCCCGCCGGAGGCTGCGCTCACACGCGCAGGGTTCGCAGGTCCTGGGCGTCCTCGGTTAGGCTGACTCGGTGAGATTCCGGTGGTGGCGAGCGACGGTCCTGACGGCCGTCGCCGTTTTCGCGCTCGTCTACCT
This sequence comes from uncultured Actinomycetota bacterium, assembly GCA_963740955.1. GTDB lineage: Bacteria > Actinomycetota > Actinomycetes > Mycobacteriales > Micromonosporaceae > Glycomyces. The sequence continues at coordinate 62,816 of CAVUGC010000014.1, read as the reverse complement.
CGCCGGCCTGACTCGCCTCGGCGAGGCCGAGGCCGACCAGCTCCACGCGGTCCCCGTGCTCGCCGCCGCGCCCACCGACGAGCTCGCGGCGCTGCGCGCCGCGGCCCCCGTCCCCGGCGACGACCCCGCCGCCGCGCTCGAGATGGCCGTCGCCGACCCCGCGACCGCCGCCGGCCTCGCCGCCGCCGAACCCACCGCCGACTCCGGCGAGCTCGGCGCCGCCCTCGCCGCCCTCTACGACGCCGGCGGCGACCTCGACCCGCTCGACGTCAACGCCTTCTTCACCGACCTCGGCGACGAGGCCACCGCCTGGCTCGCCGTCCTCTACCCCTCGGTCGTCGCCGAGATGCCCGGCGCCCCCTTCAACGCCCGCATCAGCGCCAACCAGATCATCCTCGAAGCCACCACCGCGGCCTCCACCACCTACGACAGCCCCGAGCGGCCCTGGTCCGACGAGGCCGAGCGCCCCGCCCGCGAAGAGCTCGAAGCCCTGGTCGGCACCGACCGCCAGTTCCTGTACCTCGACCCGTACAACAACAACGGCGACGGCTCCTGGATCGAGGTCGTCGGCGACCTCGACACCGCCGACAACGTCGCCGTCCTCGTCCCCGGCGGGTCCGCCGTGCTCTCCAGCGAGAACTTCGACCTCTACTACAACCGCGCCAAGTCCTTCGTCGACGCCGCCGACGGCGAGCTCGCGATCGTCGTCTGGGCCGCCGCCTCCTGGCCCTCCGGCTGGGTCGAGGAGTCCTGGGCCTCCTGGTCGCAGGTCGCCGCCGAGAGCCTCGCCTCCTTCACCTTCGACCTGCGCAACCAGATCGGCGAGGACACCCCGCTCACCCTCGCCGGACACTCGTACGGCGGCGCGGTCATCGGCTACGCCGAGACCTACGACGTCGAGGCCGACCAGGTCCTCCACATCGCCTCCGCCGGCATGGGCAACGACGTCTACAGCCCCGCCGACTACACCGAGCCCTGCCGCCCCCGCTACTCGATCACCGGCCCCGGCGACCCGATCTCCTACGTCCAGGGCATGCCGTACGTGCCGCTCCTCGGCCACGGCGCCGACCCCGACGACTTCCCCGGCAACCAGAACCTCGTCACCGGCAACCTCTCCGACGACCCGGACGCCGTCGACGACTACGGCCTGAGCCTCGCCGACCAGGGCATCTCCGGCAAGACCGTCGAAGGCGTCCACTCGCACTCCGAGGTCTTCTACCCCCACTCCGACGCCTGGAACAACATCTTCAAGGTCCTGCTCAACGAGACGCCCGAACTCGCCGACGAGCAGCCCGTACGCCTACGAAGCCTGCTCCTGACCCAAGGCCCGGGCACGCGAAACGGGCGCGGCCGAGGCCGCGCCCGTCCACAACGCCCCTAGTCGCTGCTCGAGCAGCAGCCCGAGGTGCTTCTCGACCACCGGCAGGACCTCCTCCACGGTGACTTCGCGGCCCAGCTCCTGCGACAGGCTCGTGACGTCCGCATCGGTGATCGCGCACGGCGCGATCCGCTCCCAATAGCTCATGTCCGGGTTGCAGTTCAACGCGAAGCCGTGCATGGTCGTCGCCCAGCGCACCCGCACGCCGATCGCGCAGATCTTCCGCTCCGGCCCCTTGTCGTCCTCCGGCAGCCACACGCCCGTGCGGTCGTGCATCCGGCCCCGCGCCGAGGTCACCCCGAACTCGTGGCAGACCGCCGCGATCGTGTCCTCGACCCGCCGCACGTAGCCGACGACGTCGACCTTGTTGCGCATCTTCATGATCGGATAGCCCACGATCTGGCCCGGGCCGTGCCAGGTGATCTGGCCGCCGCGGTCGACCGTGACGACCGGGCGTGCCGTCCTGCGGCAGCGCCCACGTCTCCGTCCGCCGCCCGGCGGTGTACACGCTCGGATGCTGCGAGCAGCAGGACGGTGTCGCCGATCTCGTCGTCGATGCGCCGCTGCTGGAGCTCCTTCTGGTAGTCCCAGGCCTCCTGGTAGTCGACCAGGCCGCGCTGTCTCGACGGTGATCCTCGAATCGGCGAACTTCAGGTCGTCGGTCTCCACGTCACCGATCTTCACGTCGCTCATGGATCGACACTAATCCGCGGCGCGCCCCGGCGGCCACCGCACGCCGCGAGTGTCACCGTTGTTCCAGCGAGACGTCCTACCCGTTATGCCCAGCTCGTTCTTTATGATGCTGTTACTTAATTGCCGACTAGTTGCGGCTCTGGCCGCCCCGATGGCCGCGGGTGAGCTGTCACACTACTATTTCCAGGTACTCAAGCCAATCCGCTCGCCCCGCGCCAGTCGAGGGTTGCACGACAACAGGGACACGAATGGAAGCAACGGAGCCGAAGGCACCGATGGTCAGCATCTCCGGCGTCAACAAGCACTTCGGAGACCTGCACGCGCTCAAGGACATCGACCTGACCGTGGAGGACGGCGAGGTGGTGGTCCTCATCGGACCTTCCGGCTCGGGCAAGTCCACCCTGTGCCGCACGATCAACCGGCTCGAGACCGTCGACTCCGGTGAGATCACCGTCAACGGCAAGCCCCTCCCCGCCGAAGGCCGGGCGCTCGCGCACCTGCGCGCCGACGTCGGCATGGTCTTCCAGCACTTCAACCTCTTCGCGCACCTCACGGTGCAGCAGAACATCACGCTCGGCCCGATCAAGGTCCGCCGCACCCCCAGGGCCAAGGCCGACGCCCGCGCCCGCCAGCTCCTGGAGCGCGTCGGCCTGGCGGACAAGGCCGACGTCTACCCCTCGCAGCTCTCCGGCGGCCAGCAGCAGCGCGTGGCGATCGCCCGCGGCCTGGCGATGGACCCGAAGCTGATGATGTTCGACGAGCCGACCTCCGCGCTCGACCCCGAGATGATCAACGAGGTCCTCGACGTCATGCAGAACCTCGCCCACGAGGGCATGACGATGGTCGTCGTCACCCACGAGATGGGCTTCGCCCGCCGTGCGGCCAACCGGGTCGTGTTCATGGCCGAGGGCCAGATCGTCGAGACCGCGACGCCTGACGAGTTCTTCGACAACCCGCAGACCGAGCGCGCGCAGGACTTCCTGTCCAAGGTCATGACCCACTGAGCAACAGCACCACCCACCACCCACCACACTGTTCGCACCCTTGAGGAGAGGAAACATCCGAATGCGTATGTTCCGCAGAACGGCCGTAGCCGCTATGGCCGCAGTCGCCATGTCCCTGGCCGCTTGTTCCGGTGAAGCGAGTCAGGACCAGGAGGAGCAGGACGAGCTCGAGGAGTCGGTCGGCGAGTACTCGCTGGCGCAGGCCTCCGAGATTCCCGACGGCCTGATCAAGGACGTCCAGGACCAGGGCTTCCTCACTGTCGGCGTCAAGTTCGACCAGCCGCTCATCGGCCAGAAGAACACCGCCACCGACAAGATCGAGGGCTTCGACGCCGAGATGGCCCGTCTGCTGACGCAGTACATCTTCGGCTCCGTGGACGAGGAGGGCGACGACGCGAACCTGAAGTTCGTGGAGACCACCTCCCAGAACCGCGAGACCTACATCAACGACGGCACCGTCGACGTGGTCATCGCGTCCTACTCGATGTACCCCGAGCGCCTGAGCCAGTTCGACTTCGCCGGACCGTACTTCGAGACCGGCCAGAACGTCATGGTCCAGGCCGCCAACACCGACATCAACTCGGTGGCCGACCTCGCGGGCAAGACCGTCTGCATCGCCGAGGGCTCGGGCTCGATCGACAACCTCGCCGCCGAGAACCCCGAGGCCGAGATCACGACGCTCGCCGACTACGCCGGCTGCGCGCAGGCCCTGGAGAACGGCCAGGTCGATGCGGTCAGCACCGACGAGACCATCCTCTACGGATTCACCGTCGACAAGCCGGACGCCTACCGGGTCCTCGACTCGGCGAACATCTTCACCGAGGAGCCCTACGGCATCGCGATGCCCCTCGGGCAGACCGACGCCCGCCTCTTCGTCGACGACATGATCGATGAGATCACCGCGAACGGCGACTGGCAGAAGGCCTTCGACCTGACCTTCGGCGGGGCCGGCATGCCGGTCCCGGAGACGCTGCCGGTCCCGGACCGCTACGAAGCCAAGTAACCGGTAGCCCACTACCGTTCGGTGCGACGGTGGCGGCCGCCTAGTGCGGCCGCCACCGCCCGCCTGATGGAGGAGTCCGCTTGTTCGACAATTTCGATCTGATGATCGCGGCACTGGGCGCTGGCGCATGGACCACCGTGTGGGTCACGCTCGTCAGTTTCACCATCGCCCTCGTCATCGGCATGATCCTCGTGGTCATGCACGTCAGCCCCGCTTGGCCCGCACGCTGGGCCGCGAACGCCTACACGCAGCTGTTCCGCAACGTGCCGCTCCTGGCCGTCCTGCTCATCATGTACTTCGGCCTGCCCTCGGTGGGCATCGTCGCCGACAGCTGGGTCTGGGCCCTGGTCGGCCTGGGCATGTACACCGGCGCCCTCGTCGGCGAGACGCTGCGTTCGGGCATCAACTCGATCCCGCTGGGCCAGGCCGAGGCCGCCCGCTCGATCGGCCTCACCTTCAGCCAGTCCCTTGCCACCGTGATCCTCCCGCAGTCGGTGCGGGTGGTCATCCCGCCTCTCGGCTCGCTCCTGATCGCCCTGGTCAAGAACAGCGCCCTCGTGCTCGCCATCGGCGTGACCGAGCTGACCGCCCAGTCGCGGCGGCTCATCGAGGACAACGAGAGCCGCTTCGACCTGTGGGGGGTCATCATCGGCGTGACCGTCAGCTACCTGCTGATCGCCTTCATCCTCAGCTACCTGGTGCGGTTGGTCGAAAAACGCACCGCCTTCGTCCGATGAGAGCGGGTGACAAATGAGCAGACAGCACGAGAGCACAGTCCTGTTCGACGCGCTCGGCCCCATTGGCAAGCGCAACTCGAACATCGCCTCCATCATCTCCGCGGTGGTGATCCTGGGCCTCCTGGCCTTCGCGACCGTTCAGCTGGCATCCGAGAAGTTCTTCGAGGGCTCCCGCTGGGTCAACCCGCTCGACGCGCTCGTCGTCGAGACCACCTGGATCCCCGCGATCCTCGACACCCTCCTGGCATTCGTGCTCGGCGCGATCGGCGCGATCTTCCTGGGCGTCGTCTTCGGGTTCGGGCGGATCTCGCGGTTCGCCCTGACCCGCTGGGCGTCCACTGGGTACGTCCAGTTCTTCCGCTCCCTGCCGCTGGTGCTCCTCATCTGGATCTCCTACACCATCGACGGGCACTTCGGCTTCACCTCCGATGTCCTCGGCTGGACCAGCGAGGCGCGGCGCCTGACGTTCCTGGTGACGGGCCTGGCGCTCTACAACGGCGCGGTCCTCGCGGAGATCCTGCGCGCGGGCGTGGCGGCCCTCCCGCCGGGCCAGGCGATGGCCGGTTACGCCGTGGGCCTGCAGCACGGGCAGGTCCAGCGGTTCATCGTCCTGCCGCAGGTGCTGCGGAACATGCTCCCGGCGGTGCTCGCGCAGCTGGTGATCCTCCTCAAGGACACCTCACTGGGCTACGTGATCACCTACCCGGAGCTGCTCCACTCGGCCACCATCATCGGCCGCGACTACGGCAACTCCTATCTGCAGGCGCTCATCATCGCCGCGATGATCTACTTCGTGCTGGCGTACGCCCTCTCGAAGCTGGTGGTCGTGGCCGAGCGTCGGCTGCGCAAGAAGACCGCCGCCCCCGCCAAGGCGGTCAAGCAGATCGAGGTCGCAGCGGTCGCCGAATAGCAAGTGACCTACCGCCAAGGGCCCCCTCGCGTCACCGCGAGGGGGCCCTTCGCGCTGCCGACCGCTCGAAGCGACTCCGTATGAGACGCCAGTCACCTCCAGTACCTGCTACCCTCCTTTTGAAATCAACAACCATTTTCAATTGGTGGGGGACCACAGCAATGAAACTCGCCTTCGTCGGCAAGGGCGGCTCCGGCAAGACCACGATGGCCTCGCTGTTCGCGCGCCGCGCGGCCGCGCTCGGCCACCCGGTCATGGCCGTCGACGCCGACATCAACCAGCACCTGGCCGCCGCGCTCGGACTCGACGCCGAAGCCGCCGCGATGGGCCCGGTCCTCGGAGAGCACCTGGGCGACATCAAGGACTACCTGCGCGGGACCAACCCGCTCATCCCGTCCGCCGACCGCATGCTCAAGACCACGCCGCCCGGGCCCGGCTCGCGCCTGCTCACCGTCGGCGAATCGAACCCGATCTTCGACGCGCTCTTCACCGAGCACGACGGCATCCGCTTCGCGGCCACCGGCGGCTTCGTCGACGACGACCTCGGCGTCGCCTGCTACCACTCGAAAGTCGGGGCGGTCGAACTGCTGCTCAACCACCTCATCGACGGCACCGACGAATTCGTGATCGTCGACATGGTCGCCGGCGCCGAAGCCTTCGCCTCCGGCATGTTCACCCGCTTCGACCACACCTTCCTGGTGTGCGAACCGACCCTGCGCAGCGTCGGCGTCTACAAGCAGTACATCGGCTACGCCGAGGACTACGACGTGCGGATCGCCGTGATCGGCAACAAGATCGACGACGAGGACGACATCGCGTTCCTGCGCGAGCACGTCGGCGACGCGCTCATCGGCTGGTGCTCGCGCTCCAGGTACGTCAAGGCCGCCGAACGCGGCCGCGTCGGCCCCGTCGACGCGCTCGAACCCGAGAACCTCGCCGTCCTCGACGCCGCCCGCGAGCGGGCCGTCCGCTCCGGCAAGGACTGGGCCAAGTTCACCCGCCAAGCCCACGACTTCCACCGCAAGGCCGCGCTGGCCTGGGGCAACGACCGCGCCGGGGTTGACCTGGCCGACCAGATCGCGCCCGACTACGTCCTCGGAGCGCACCTGCTCCGAGCGCAGACCGTCCGGCACTAGCCGGGCGCCGCACAGCGCCGTGCGGCCCTCTGGACGGTCCTGCATCGGGGACTCCTCTGCGTCGATTTCCCGACAGCGGAGGGTCACCGGGGCCGAGCACAATGAACCGATTCGAACCGAGAGGAGAACGCATGTCCCTTGACGTCTCTGAAGACCTGCTCGCCAAGGCCGAGGCCGGGGAGGTCGGCGACCCCGACTTCGTCGACTGCGTGAGGCAGTCCCTGCCGTTCGCGTGGGAGCTCATCGCGAAGGTCGTGAACGACCTGAAGAACGGGGTGGTCTCGTCGAGCGGCTCCACGCAGTTCGCCGACAACACCACGCCGCCGCCGGACGAGCAGGCCCGCGGGCAGCTGCTGCGGGTGCTGGCCTCGGACTCGATGCGCGGCGCGCTGGAGCGCCACTACGGCGTGAAGCTCGCGTTCCAGAACTGCCACCGGATCGCGGCGTTCCCGCTGGCGGAGGTCGACTCGGACACCTACCGCAAGTTCATCTCCCCGCGCGGGCAGCTGCTCAACCAGTCGCCGGAGCTGCGCGACTGCTGAGCCTCCGAAACGACTGGACGGACGGGCCGGCGGGACGACATGTCCCGCCGGCCCGTTCGGTGCTATTCGGGGCTTGCGGGTGATGAGGAAGTCGCGCACGAGCTCCTCGCCCTGCTTCACCAAGGGCCGCAGGATCTTCAGGCGCGAGAGCGCGACGACGCGGGCCGCGAGCGGCGCGGTGCGCCGGGCCAGTTCACGGGACCGCTCCTGGCCGGGCGAGGCGTCGTAGACCCAGTACAGGACCACCACCATCTGGTGCAGCCACAGCATCTCGGGGAGGATGTCCTCCATGTCCCTCGGCACCTTGGTCTTCGAGCCCTCCAGGACCTCCCGGTAGAGCGCGATGTCGCGGTCGCGGCTCTCGGTGGAGTCCTCGGAGAAGGGGCTCAGCGGGCTCGACGGGTCGGCGGCGTTCCTGAAGAACTGGCCCGCGAACGCGTGGTAGGGACCGGCGATGTCGAGCCACGCGAGCAGCGCCGCCTCGATCCGCTCGGCGAGGGTCTCCTTGCCCTCCAGAGGCCTTCGGGGCCAACTCGGCGTGGCGCACGGTCGCCTGCTCGTAGAAGCCCTGGATGAGGTGCTCTTTGGACTTGAAGTAGTAGTACGCGTTGCCAACGGACACACCGGCTTCGGTGGCGATCGCGCGCATCGTGGTCTTGTCGTAGCCGCGTTCGGCGAACATGTCGAGCGCGGTCTCGATGATGCGCTGCCGCGTCCGCTCGCCCTTGGAGGAAGGGCGGGCGGACGCGTCGGAAGACTCGGCTTCGGTGCTCACGCAGGCGATCCTACTTGCGGTTCAGGCGCCGTACGCCTGCGGGTCGCCGCGGCGGTTCCAGGGTGGCGAGGGTGCGGGCGTCGACGTGGGCCCTCTTGCGGAAGCCGTTGAGCACGATGACGTTGAGGACGTGGAGGACGCCGAGCACCAGGAGCACCGCGCCGATCTTGACCGCGACGGTCTCGAAGACGCCGCGAGCGTCGCCGATGGGGTCGGCGGTGCGCAGCCACAGTGCCACGAACCCGAAGTTCAACAGGTAGAAGCCGACCTGCAGGAGCTTGTTCACGCGCGTGGGCGAGCTGCTCGTCGCCGGCGAAGACGTCCTTGATGAAGTGGAAGCCGTTGGTGCCGAGGGTGCGGGCGACCCAGACGGTGAGGGGGATGGCGACGAGGAGGTAGGCGATGTAGCCGATGACTGCCAAGTCCATGACAGTGCTCCGTTCTCTACGGGGGAGGGTTTGAGTTGAACGTGTTCAACTTCTCCTCTGACGCTACACCCCAGTCTTGAACATGTTCAAGTTCGGGAGGCGGAAATATGGCGGAAGACACGCAAGGCCCTGGCCTGTAGGCTTGCCGCGTGACTGTTGCGGTGCGTGTGATCCCCTGCCTGGACGTGGATGCCGGTCGAGTCGTCAAGGGCGTGAACTTCGAGAACCTGCGCGACGCGGGCGACCCGGTGGCGCTCGCCGCCGCCTATGACGCGGCCGGGGCCGACGAGCTGACCTTCCTCGACGTCAGCGCCTCCTCCGGTGACCGGGCGACCATGTACGACGTCGTGGCCCGCACCGCCGAGCAGGTCTTCATCCCGCTCACCGTCGGCGGCGGCGTCCGCGCGCCCGAAGACGTGGACCGGCTGCTGCGCGCCGGGGCCGACAAGGTCGGCATCAACACCGCCGCGATCGCCCGGCCCGAAGTCATCTCCGAGATCGCGGAGCGGTTCGGCAACCAGGTCCTGGTGCTGTCGGCCGATGTCGCCTCGGGGCGCGACACCGATTCGGGCTGGGAGGTCACCACGCACGGCGGCCAGAAGCGGTCCACCGGCCTCGACGCCGTCGAATGGTGCGCCCGCGCGGCCGAGCTGGGCGCGGGGGAGATCCTGCTCAACTCGATCGATTCGGACGGCATGAAGCAGGGCTTCGACCTCAAACTGATCGCGGCCGTGCGCGCGGCCGTCGACATCCCGCTGATCGCCTCGGGCGGCGCGGGCAAGGCCGCCGACTTCCCGCCCGCGGTCGACGCCGGCGCGGACGCGGTGCTCGCCGCCTCGATCTTCCACTTCGGCGACGTCGCCATCGGCGAGGTCAAGCAGGAGCTCAAGAACGCCGGTCACCCGATTCGCTGAGACCCGGCGTCGCGCAGCCACTGGACCTTCACGGGTATCAGGCCCATGCGGCGCAGGGACTCCTCAGAATGCGGTCCGCCGTCGCGGAGCCGCTCCAGCAATTCGGCGAGGCCCTCGTCGGCCGCTGCGTCGATGTCGGCCTGGAGCGCTGCCATCGCCTCCTCGTCGTACCGGAACGGACCGCCGCCTTCCGGGGCGAACTTCGCCAAGGCTGCGGCGTACTCGGCTTCGGACTTCCAGCGTGGTTCGGCTCGGTTCACACCCGGAGCCTATGCACGACGCGGGCCGATTCGTGCGAGGTCGGAATCGCGCGTGTCGGTCGGCCGTTCGCGAATACGGTTGGCGAGTGTCATAGGTCCGAGGCATGATTGCTAGCGGTTGCTTGCCGACCGGCTAGCCAGTGCCCCGCACGGCTGGCGCCCGCACCCACCGGACCGGAGACCCAATGACGCTGCCCACCGGCGCCGAAACATCGTCACTCGACGATCAACCCGTCGACGACCGCATCCTCCGCCAAGGACTGCGCAACATCGGCGACATGATCAGGCTCGAGCCCAAACCGTTCGCGGTTGCCGCAGCCGGGGCCATGGCCAACACCGCCCTGACGCTCTTCCTCTCCTTCATCGTCGGCTGGGTCGTCTCAGCGATCGCCGTCCCCGCCTACGAGAACGGCGAGGTCGTGATCGGCACCGTCATGCTCGGCGTCGCCGCCCTCCTCGGCACCTCGATCGTCCGCTTCTCCACCATGTGCGCCCGCCGCATCGGCGCCGGCGTCATGATGTTCGGCGTCCAGGCCCACTGGCGCCGCCGCATCACCCGCCGCTACCTCGCGCTCCCCGTCTCCTGGCACCAGAAGCACCCCACCGGCACGCTGCTCTCCAACGCGAACGCCGACGTCGAGGCCGCCACCCGCCCCCTCGCCCCGCTGCCCTTCGCCTGCGGCACCCTCTTCATGGTCGTCATCGCCATGGCCGCGTTCTTCTGGATCGACTGGGCCATCGCCCTCGTCGCCCTCGCCATGTTCCCCACGCTGTTCGCCCTCAACGCCCTCTTCGCCACCAAGATGGCGCCCCGCGCCAAACGCGCGCAGGAACTGCGCGCCGAAGTCTCCGCGGTCGGCCACGAGTCCTTCGACGGCGCCCTCGTCGTCAAGGCCATGGGCCGCGAAGCCGCCGAGACCGAACGCTTCAGCGCCTCCGCCGAGGAACTGCGCGACGCCATGATCGGCGTCGGACGCCTCCGCGCCGCCTTCGAACCGGCCATCGCCGGACTCCCCGAGATCGGCGTGCTCATCGCCCTCCTCGTCGGCCTCGCCCGCTTCGAAGCCGGCGCCATCGACCTCGGCCAGCTCGTCACCGTCTCCTTCATGTTCTCCGTCCTCGCCTTCCCCGTCCGCGCCATCGGCTGGGTCCTCGGCGACCTCCCCGGCTCCGTCGTCGGCCGCCGCCGCGTCGACCACGTCCTCTCCGCCACCGGCGACATGGACTACGGCGACAAGGACCTCCCCGCCACCACCGCCCCCGCCGCACTCGCCTTCGACGCCGTCGCCTACGCCTACCCCGACGGCCACGAAGCCCTCCACGAGGTCACCTTCACCGTCGAACCCGGCACCACCGTCGCCCTCGTCGGCGCCACCGGCTCCGGCAAGTCCACCCTCGCCCACCTCTCCGCCCGCCTCGTCGACCCCACCCGCGGCGAAGTCCCGCTCGACGGCGAAGACCTGCGCGGCCTCACCCACGCGAGCCTCGCCCGCACCACCGCGCTCGTCCAGCAGATCCCGTTCGTCTTCGACGACACCGTCCGCGCCAACCTCGCCCTCGACCGCGACGGACTCACCGACGACCGCCTCTGGGACGCCCTCGTCGCCGCCGGCGCCGAGAAGTTCGACCGCCGCCCTCGAAGACGGCCTCGACACCGAAGTCGGCGAAAGGGGCACCACCCTCTCCGGCGGCCAGCGCCAGCGCCTCACCCTCGCCCGCGCCCTCGCCGGGCGCCCGCGGATGCTCATCCTCGACGACGCCACCAGCGCGGTCGACCCGAAGGTCGAGTCCCAGATCCTCTCGGGTCTCAAGGACTCCTCCGACGTCGCCAGCGTCCTCGTCGTCGCCTACCGGCGGGCCACCATCGCCCTCGCCGACGAGGTGGTCTTCCTCGAAGGCGGCCGGATCACCGCCCGCGGCCCGCACACGGCGCTGCTCAAGACCCACCAGCCCTACGCCGACCTCGTCACCGCCTACGAGCGGGCCGAGGCCGAGCGCGAGTTCGACGAGGAGACCGCGGCGTGAGCACCCGGACCGACAACCGCAAGCCCGAAGCGGCCGAATCGACCGATACGGCCGGCGCCGCCGAGATCGAGTCGCAGACCGGCCCTTGGCAGACCGTCAAGCGCGGCCTCGCGCTCTCTCCAGAACTGCGCCGGGGCCTGGGCTTCACGGTGTTCCTAGCGGCGGTCACGTCGATCGGGCGGCTGGTCGTGCCGGTCGGCGCGCAGCAGGTCCTCGACAAGGGGCTGCTCGGCGAGGGCGGGCCCGATTTCGGGTTCGTCATGGTGGTGGCCGCGCTCGGCGTGGTGGCCCTGGTGGTCACCACGGGTGCGAACTATCTGATGAACCGCCGTCTGTTCGTCGTCTCGGAGCATGCGCTGGCGTCGCTTCGCCGCAAGACGTTCCGGCACATCCACGACCTGTCGATGCTGCACCAGCAGTCGGAGCGGCGCGGTGCGCTGACGGCGCGGGTGACCACGGACATCGACCAGGTGAGCACGTTCCTGCAGCAGGGCGGGATGGTGCTGGTGACGGCGGCGGCGCAGATCGTGGTCGCGACGGTCGTCATGGCGGTGTACTCGTGGCAGCTGGCGATCGCGGTGTGGATCGTGTTCATCCCGGTGACCTGGTTGATCAAGTGGCTGCAGGGGCATTTGGCGGCGGCTTACACGGATGTGCGCAAGAGCGTGTCCAAGATGCTGTCGGCCGTGGCGGAGTCGGTGGTCGGCGCCGGCACGGTGCGGGCGTACGGGGTCGGTGCGCGCACGAGCGCGCGCCTGGACGCCTCGATCGAGGAGCACCGGAGGGACCAGACGCGCGCGATCAGTCGTTCGGCGTTCTCGTTCGGTGCGGGGGAGCTGGTCTACCTGGGCGTCAACGTGGTCGTGGTGGTGCTCGGGGCGTTCCTGGTCGCCGACGGGTCGATGACGGTGGGGGAGTTGACGGCGTTCCTGTTCCTGGTCATCCTGTTCACGCAGCCGGTGGTGATCGGCACGGAGACGCTCAACGAGGCCCAGAACGCGGTCTCGGGCTGGCGGCGGGTGCTCGACATCGTGGAGACCGAGCCGGACGTGGCCGACCCGGTGGACGGTACGGCGCTGCCGGAGGGGCCGCTGGGGATCCGGTTCGAGGGCGTGCGTTTCGCCTATCCGGGCGGCGAGGAGGTGCTGCACGGCATCGAGGTGGAGATCCGGCCGCACACGAAGGTGGCGGTGGTCGGCGAGACCGGTTCGGGCAAGACCACGTTCGCGAAGCTGCTGACGCGGCTGATGGACCCGTCTTCGGGGCGGGTCGTCGTAGGCGGGGTGCCGTTGACGGAGGTCACGTTCGCGTCGCTGCGCGGGCGGGTGACGATGGTGCCGCAGGAGGGGTTCCTGTTCAACGGGACCCTGGCGCACAATGTGCGGTTCGCCCGGCCGGAGCTGACGGACGCGGAGATCTACGTGGCGTTCGCCGAGCTGGGCCTCACCGATTGGTTGGAGACGTTGTCGGCGGGGCTCGAGACGGAGCTGGGGGAGAGCGGCGCGAACCTCTCCGTCGGTGAGCGCCAACTGGTCTCGCTGGTGCGCGCGTATGTGGCCGACCCGGACCTGCTGGTTCTGGACGAGGCGACGAGCGCGGTCGACCCGGCGACGGAGCTGCGGTTGTCGTCGGCGCTGGACGCGGTGACGCGGGGCCGCACGACGGTGATCATCGCGCACCGTCTGTCCACTGCGGAGACTTCCGATGAGGTCCTGGTGTTCGACGCGGGGAACCTGGTGCAGCACGGATCGCACACCGAGCTCGCCGCCGAGGACGGTTCGATCTATGCGGGCCTGCACGGCTCCTGGGTCGAGCAGACCCGTTCGAGCTGAACGTGAACCGCAGGGCCGCAGCGGTGATCCGCTGCGGCCCTGCGCGTTCGGTCAGTCGGCAGTTCAGGCGACCGTGAGCACGATCTTGCCGACGGTGCGGCCGGTCGCGAGGGACTCGTGGGCTTTCGCGACCTCCTCCAGGGGGTAGGTCTCGGCGACCGTGGGGGCGAGTGCTCCCGCCTCGACCAGTGCCGAGAGGCCGCGCATGCCGCTCCAGTCCGCCTCGACCAGGATGAAGCCGGCGTTGACGCGCCGCTGCTCCGCCTCGCCGAGTTCGCCGGGGACGACCGACATCAGGTGGCCGCCGTCCTTGAGCACCGACGCCGACCTGGCCGCCTCGCCGATAGGGTCCACCACGATGTCGACCTCGCTCACGGCCTCGGTGAAGTCGACCGTGCGGTAGTCGATCGCCTCGTCGGCGCCGATCGACCGCAGGAACTCGTGCTTCTCGGCGCTGGCGGTGCCGATCACATACGCGCCCTTGGCCTTCGCGATCTGCACGGCGAGGTGGCCCACGCCGCCCGCGGCGGCGTGGACGAGCACCCGCTGCCCCGGCCGCACGTCGGCGATGTCGACGAGCGCCTGGTAGGCGGTGAGTCCGGCCAGCGGCAGGGCGGCGGCCTCGACATGGCTCAGCCGCGCGGGCTTGAAGTCGAAGTGCCGGGCCGGGGCGACCACGTACTCGGCGTACCCGTTGGCGAGCTTCGGGAACAGCGGCATCCCGTACACCTCGTCGCCGGGCCGGTAGAGGCGCACGCCGCCGCCGACCGCTTCGACGGTGCCCGAGACGTCCCACCCGACGGTGAACGGGGGCTTGCGGCCGATGAGGCCGCCGAAGGCGCGGGTCTTCCAGTCGACCGGGTTCGTGCCCGCGGCGTGGACCTTCACGAGGATCTCGGCCGGGCCCGGCTCGGGCCGCTCGACCTCCGCGATCCTCGATCACCTCGGGCCCGCCGAGTTCGTCCTGGGTCACGGTTCGCATCAAGGTCATGTCCGGTTCCTTCCAAGGGCTTGCGACGTCGTCCTCCCAGTCTCGGCCGCCGGCGGCCACGCGCCCAGTGGCCCGACGGCCATGATGTGAAAGAATCGGGCCATGATGAAGCCGCATCGCGTGGCCGTGCTCGCCCTCGACGGCGTACTGGCCTTCGAGCTCGGCGTGCCCCACCGCATCTTCGCGGCCGCGGCCTGCGACGACTTCGCGCCCCGCTACGAGGTGCGGGTGTGCTCCCTCGACGGGCGCCCGGTCCGCTCCTCCAGCGGGTTCACGATCACCCCCGACCACGGCCCTGAAGCGCTGGCCTGGGCGGACACGGTGATCGTCGCGACGATCCAGCCGGACGGCCCGCTCTGCGAGGTGCACGAGCTCCCCGAGGGCCTCGCCGAGGCGTTCGCGACGATCCGGCCCGAGGCCCGCATCGTGTCCTTCTGCAGCGCCGCCTTCGTGCTCGCCGAACTCGGCCTGCTCGACGGCAAGTCGGCGACCACCCACTGGGTCCTGACCGATCGGATGCGCCGGCGCTACCCGGAGATCAATGTGGACCCCGACGTGCTGTTCGTCGACGAGGGCCGGATCCTCACCTCCGCGGGAGCCGGTGCGGCCGTGGACTTGTGCCTGCACCTCGTCCGGCTCGACTGGGGCACCGAGGTCGCGAACGCGGTCGCCCGCCGCTGCGTCGTCCCGCCCTGGCGCGAAGGCGGCCAGGCCCAGTTCATCGAGCGGCCCGTCCCCGCCGAACAGGACCGCAGCACCTCCGACGCCCGCGCCTGGGCGCTGGCGAATCTCGACCGCCCGTTGAGCGTGGACGACCTCGCCCGGCACGCGAACATGAGCCGCCGGTCGTTCTCCCGGAGGTTCCGCGAGGAGGTCGGGCAGAGTCCCGCCCGGTGGCTCACCCGCCAGCGCGTGGAGCATGCCCGGCATCTGCTGGAGGCCACCGACCTCACCGTTGACCAGATCGCGCGGCGATCGGGCCTGGGCACCGGTGTCTCCCTGCGCCAGCACTTGCGGGCGACGCTGGGCGTCTCGCCTTCGGCCTACCGCAAGACGTTCCGCCGGAACGGGCTCGAGGTCACAGGCGGAACAGCAGTTCCGGTCGCTCCCAAGTGATGCGGGGAGGCGTGGGCGCGACGGTGCCGGTCTTCTCGGCGCCCAGGCTGCGATAGAACTGCTCGGCCGGGGGGTTGGACACGACGCGCACCTGGGTGAGTCCTTCGCGCTTGGCGAGGTCGAGCATGTGCTCGACGAGGAGGCGGCCGATGCCCTTGCGCTGCATGCGGTCGTCGACGAAGAGCATGTCGAGTTCGGGTAGCTCGAGGCCGTGGTGGTCCAGGGTGGCCGGGTCGAGCATGAGCGAGTAGTAGCCCAGCAGTCCGTCGTCGCCGTCGACGGCGAGGTACGTGGGGTGTTCGCCGATGTAGTCGGCGGTGACCTGGTAGCCGCTGATGATCGGGGCGTAAGCGCCCTGGTAGCCGTTGGACGCGTGGACGAGCGCGGTCAAACGCTCCGCGTCGTCGGCGGTGGCGCGTCGAATCCGAGGGCTTGTCGCAACCATGTCGCTGATGCTAGCCCTTGGATCCCCGTCGGTACCCCTAGGGGGTACTCGGGTCAGGGGATGAGCAGGAGTTTCCCGGTGGTCTTGCGGGCTTCGAGGGCCTGGTGGGCTTCGGGGGCCTCTTCGAGGCGGAAGGTCTCGCCGACGCGCACGAGGAGGTTGTCGTCCTCGATCATCTGGAAGACCTCGCCCGCGCGCCACAGGTACTCCTCGCGGGTGGCGGTGAAGTCGTGGAGGGTCGGGCGGGTGAGGACGAGCGACCCGCCCTTGTGGAGTGTCCTGCGGGTCGACGGGCGGCACGGGGCCGCTGGCCTGGCCGAAGAGGGCCATCACGCCGCGGCGGCGCAGCGAGGCGAGGCCTTCGCTGAAGGTGGTCTTGCCGACGCCGTCGTAGACGGCCGCAACGCCTTCGCCGCCGGTGAGCTCGCGGGCCTTCGCGCCGAACCCCTCGTAGCGCATGCACGTGGTCGGCGCCGTTCTGGCGCGCCAGTTCCGCTTTCGCGTCGGTGGAGACGGTGCCGATGACCTTGCCGCCCTTGTATTTCACCATCTGGGTGAGCAGGAGTCCCATGCCGCCGGCGGCGGCGTGGACGATCACGGTGTCGCCCTCCTGCACGTCGTAGACGGTGTTGCACAGGTAGTGCGCGGTGAGCCCCTGGAGCATGACCGCCGCGGCGGTCTCGACCGCGACTTTCTCGGGGACGGGCACGAACTCGGCGGCGTCGCCCACCACGAGGTCCGCATAGGACCCGGGCACGCTCTTCCACGCCACCTCGTCGCCGACGGCGAAGTCGGTGACGCCCGCGCCCACGGCCGCGACGTAGCCGCCGCCTTCGAGGCCCGGCGTGAACGGCAGCGGCAGCCCGTAAGCGCCGGTGCGGTGGTACACGTCGATGAAGTTCACGCCCGCGGCGGCGACCTTGACCGAGATCTGGCCCGGGCGCGGGCCCGGGTCCTCGCCCTCGAGCAGCCGCATCACGCCCGGACCGCCGGTCTGCTCCACCACGATCGCCTTCATGAGGTTTCCTTCCGCCGCAGGGTCACCCCATAACCTAGCAGCGGTGCGAGCGCTCACTCCTCGCGCTCAGAGCCGGTCACTCCCCGCGCTCAGAGCCGGTCACTCCTCCGTGCTGGAGCGCTGCCGCCGCCCACGCCGAAGCGCACCCTGCCGCGCCCCCACTTGTTCCGGTCGGCCGTGCGCGAGTCGACCTCCTCGCCCACGAGCTTGCGGATCGCCTCCCGGAAACCCTTGTGCCGCAACTGGTGCCGCAGCGGATGCGAGGCCGGGTCCTGCATGAGCTCCTTCATGAGCGCCACGCACAGCGCGAGCATGACGATGACGAACGGCAGCGCCACGATGATCGTGGCGTTCTTCAGCCCCTGGAGGCCGCCGGAGAGCAGCAGCACCGCCGCGACCGCGCCGATCGTGGCGCCCCAGAACACGACCAGCGGCTTCTTCGGGTGGAGCGAGCCGTGGCTCGTCAGCGACCCGAGCACCAGCGACGCCGAGTCCGCGCCCGTCACGAAGTAGATCGCCACCAGCAGCATCGAGACCCCCGAGACGAGGCTGTACAGCGGCAGCGACTCGAGCAGCCCGAACAGGGCGTACTCCTCGCCCAGGGCGAGCGAGGCGCTGAAGTCCTCGCCGTGGTTCTGCTGCCACAGCGCCGCGCCGCCCATGATCGCGAACCACAGTGTCGAAGCGGCCGAAGGGATGAGCAGCACCCCGACCACGAACTGGCGGATGGTGCGCCCGCGCGAGATGCGGGCGATGAACGTGCCCACGAACGGCGCCCACGACAGCCACCACGCCCAGTAGAAGATCGTCCACGTCCCCAGCCAGTCGGCGCCGCCGAACGCGCCCGTCGCACTCGAGATGGAGACGAGGTCCGTGAGGTACCCGCCGATCGCGTTCGGCCACGCGTCGAGGATGAACAGGGTCGGCCCGGCCAGGAACACGAACGCGATCAGGAACAGCGCCAGGACCACGTTCGTCGTCGACAGCCACTTGACGCCCCGGTGCACGCCCGAGAACGCCGAGGCCACGAACGCCGCCGTCAACGCGATGATGACCACCAGCTCCAACTGGGTCGATCCCGGCACGCCCATCACGATGTCGAGCCCCACCGCGACCTGCAGCGCCCCCAGGCCCAGGCTCGCGGCCGTGCCGAAGACCGTGGCGAACACCGCGAGCAGGTCGATCGTCTTCCCCACCGCCGGGCCCCAGCGCCGCCCGCCCGTGAGCGGCTCGAACGCGTCGCTCATGTTGTTGCCGCGCTGCTTGCGGAACGTCGAGTAGCCCAGGGCCAGACCGGCGACCGCGTAGATCGCCCACGGGTGCAGTCCCCAGTGGAAGAACGAGTAGACGAGCGCGCCCTCGGTCAGCTCGTCGTTGTAGAACGGGGACGAGGGGTCGAGCTCGAGCGGCGGCGGCGCCTCGAAGTAGTGCGAGAGCGGCTCGGCCACACCGTAGAACATCAGGCCGATGCCCATGCCCGCGGCGAACATCATCGAGATCCACGGGAGCGTCCCGAACTCGGGCTCCTCGTCCGCGCTCGCGGCGAGCTTGATGTTGCCGTAGCGGCTCGCGGCGATGTAGATCGCCAGCACCACGAAGATGTTCGCGGCGATGATGAACAGCCACGCGAAGTTCACGATGACCCAGTTCAGGGCCGTGGTCGAGCCGGACTCGAACCGGTCGGGGGAGACCGCGCCGAAGACGATCACGGCCAGGATCACGACCGCGCTGATCCAGAACACCGGCTTGTCGACCGGGTACGTGGCCTGCCGCTCCTCCCGCCCGACCGGCGGCGCGGGCGGCGGGCCCTCCCCGGGTTCGGGGGGCGGCGTCTCGGTCGTTGCCATCGGCGGGCTCCGTTCATCGGCGGGGAGGGTGGCGCTCAAGTCACCATAAGCGACAAAACGCCCCCGACCTGCTAAATCGGGACAGTGCCGCCGGTCAGCTCCGCCGGTAGACCAGCAGCGCGATCTCGCCGATCGCCCGCGCCTCGGCCAGCCGCAGCGGCCGCTCCGGCGACTGCGGGAACGCCGCCTCGTACACGAACCGGGCGCCGCCGCGCTCCCCGAGCAGGAACGGCGCGACCGCCAGATTCACCTCGTCCACCAGGTCCGCCGAGAGGAACGCCGTGTGGATCACGCCGCCGCCCTCCACCAGGAGCCGCTCGACGCCGCGCGCCGCCAGGTCCCGCAGCGCCACGTCCAGGTCGACCTCGTCCTCGCCGGTCGCCACCACCTCGGCGCTCGCCGAGTCGAGCGGGCACACCCGCGCGCCGAACGTGCTCGTGTAGACGACCACCCGGTCGCCGACGTTGAACACGTGCGCGTCCGGGTCGAGATCGCCCGAAGGCGAGAACACCGCCCGGAGCGGCGACGCGGCCCGGCCCGACGCCTCCCGCATGGCCCGGCGCTCCGGTGAGCGCACGAGCAGCCGCGGATTGTCGGCCCGCACGGTCCCGGCGCCGATCGCGATGGCGTCCACGCCCGCGCGCACGGCGTCCACGCGGTCGAAGTCGGCCTCGTTCGACAGCACGAGACGCTCGGGCGCGACGTCGTCGAGGAAGCCGTCGAGGCTCATCGCGGCCGAAACGATCACATAAGGGCGCTCCATGCCCTTGAGAATCCCACGATGCACTCCCGACCGGGGCCGGGTGGCGGTCTCCGCCGGGGAGCGATCACAATCGGTAAGCGTGGATGCCGGACAGACCAGCGACGACGTGATCGCGAACCTCACGTTCAACGCCGACGGCCTCGTCCCCGCGATCGCGCAGCAGCACGACACGGGCGAGGTCCTCATGCTCGCGTGGATGGACGCCGAGGCGCTGCGGCGCACCGTCGCCACCCGCAAGGGCACCTACTGGTCGCGCAGCCGCGGCGAGTACTGGGTGAAGGGCGAGACCTCGGGCCACCACCAGGCGGTCGTCTCGGTCGCGGTCGACTGCGACGGCGACACGGTCCTGCTGCAGGTGGACCAGACCGGTCCCGCCTGCCACACCGGCACCCGCACCTGCTTCACCGGAAGGGAGATCGCATGAGCGACCAGGCCGAGGCCCCCGAGGCCGCCGCCGAACCGGCATCCGACGAAGCCCGCGCCCTCGAGCGGCGCGCCGCCGAACGCACGCGCGTCCTGCTCGCCGGGATCGTCGGCGCCGGGACCGCCGCGCTCGCCGCCTCCCGCGACTGGACCACCACGACCGACACCGGCCACGCCGGGATCACCGCGACCACCGCCCAAGCCGGCACCGACCTCGCCTCCTGGGCGCTGCCGTGCGCCCTCGCCGGCGGCGCGGCGTTCCTGGCGATGCTCGCCACCGGCAACCGCGCCCGCCGCTTCCTCGGCGTCGTCGCGGCCCTCGCCGGCCTCGCGACCGCCCTCGCCGGGGCCCTCCATCTCGACGCGGGCCCCTGGCCGATCACGATGGGCGCCGCCGCGCTCGTCCTCGCGTTCGCGGGAGCGGCGACGACCGCCCGCGCGGGCGGCTGGCCGGACTCCGGCGCCCGCTACGACGCGGCCCCCGACGGGCAGGCCGCCATAGCAGAGGACCCGGTGTCGCTGTGGAACGCCCTCGACTCGGGTCAGGACCCCTCGTCGCCTAATATCACGGCATCGGCGCAGGAGAAGGGACGATCTTAGGTGAACGTGCTGGAGCAGATCATCACCGAAGTCCGCGCCGATCTCGAACGGCGCCAGACCGCGATTCCCATCGAGAGGATCCGCGAACTCGCCGAGGCCACCAAGGCCCCGCTCGACGGCTACGCGGCCCTCGCCGGCGGCGGCGTGAGCGTCATCGCCGAGGTCAAGCGGGCCTCGCCCTCGAAGGGCGCGCTCGCCGACATCCCCGACCCGGCCGTGCTCGCGGCCGAGTACGCCGCGGGCGGCGCCGCCGTCATCTCCGTGCTCACCGAGCAGCACTACTTCAAGGGCAGCCTGGACGACCTCGACGCCGTGCGCGCCAAGGTCAAGATCCCGGTGCTGCGCAAGGACTTCGTGGTCTCCCCCTACCAGGTCCTGGAGGCCCGCGCCCACGGCGCCGACCTCGTGCTCCTCATCGTGGCCGCGCTCGACCAGGACACCCTCGTCTCGCTCCTCGAGCGCGTCGAGGGCCTGGGCATGACCGCGCTGGTCGAGGTCCACACCGAGTACGAGGCCGACCGCGCGCTGCGGGCCGGGGCGAAAGTCATTGGCGTCAACGCCCGCGACCTGACTACGCTCGAAGTGGACCGTTCGGTGTTCGAACGCATCGCTCCGGGCCTGCCCCGCGACGTCGTGAAGATCGCGGAGTCGGGCGTCAGGGGCACCCGCGACCTCATCCGCTACGCGAGCGCCGGCGCCGACGCCGTGCTCGTCGGCGAGGGCGTGGTCAAGCAGAAGAGCCCGCGCGAAGCGGTCGCCGAACTGGTCACCGCCGGGTCCCACCCGGCCACGCCGCGCCCGATCTAGCCGGTCGGCACGAGCGGCCACACGCAGGTGAGGCCTGCGCGCGCGAGCGCGCCCAGGCAGCGAGTCAAGAAGGGGAGCGAGACAACCGTGCCTAATCCAGATGTCGGCGGCCACTGGGGCGAATTCGGGGGCCGCTTCGTCCCCGAAGCGCTCATCGCCGCGCTCGACGAGCTCGAGACCGCCCACACCGAGGCGCTCGCCGACCCGGCCTTCACGGCCGAGCTCGAGGCGCTCGGCCGCGAATACGGGAACCTGCCGTCCCCGCTGTACTTCGCCGAGCGGCTCTCCGCCGAGGCCGGGGTCGAGATCTGGCTCAAGCGCGAGGACCTCAACCACACCGGCGCGCACAAGATCCGCAACGTCCTCGGGCAGGCCCTGCTCACCAAGCGCATGGGCAAGTCCCGCATCATCGCCGAGACCGGCGCGGGCCAGCACGGCGTCGCCGCGGCGACCACCGCGGCCGCGTACTTCGGCATGGAGTGCACCGTCTACATGGGCGAGGAGGACACCCGCCGCCAGGCGCTCAACGTCGCCCGGATGCGCCTCCTCGGCGCCGACCGTCGTGCCCGGTCACGACCGGTTCGCGCACGCTGAAGGACGCGATGAACGAGGCCCTGCGCGAGTGGGTCGCCTCCGTCGACGACACGCACTACCTGATCGGCTCGGTCGGCGGCCCCGCCCCGTTCCCGCAGCTGGTGCGCGACTACTGCCGCGGCATCGGCGACGAGGCCCGCGTCCAGTTCCAGGACCGCACGGGCGCCCTGCCGGACGTCGTGGCCGCCTGCGTCGGCGGCGGCTCGAACGCGATGGGCATCTTCACCGCGTTCCTCGACGACGAGGCCGTCAAGCTGTACGGGTTCGAGGCCGGAGGCGACGGCTACGACACCGGCCGCCACGCCGCGACCATCACCGCCGGCCAGATCGGCGTCCTCCACGGCGCCCGCACCTTCGTCCTCCAGGACGAGGACGGCCAGACCATCGAGTCGCACTCGATCTCGGCGGGCCTGGACTACCCGGGCGTCGGCCCCGAGCACGCGCACCTCGCCGCGACCGGCCGCGCCGATCTACGAGCCGGTGGACGACGCGGAGGCCATGGCCGCCTTGGAGAAGCTCGCCCGCACCGAGGGCATCATCTGCGCGATCGAGTCGGCGCACGCTCTCGCGGGGGCGCTGCGCCTGGCCAAGACCCTCGAGCCCGGCTCGCGCGTCCTGGTCAACCTCTCGGGGCGCGGCGACAAGGACATGGGCAACGTCGTCGAGTACTTCGACTTCGCCGACGAGCACGGCGAGAAGGGGGAGTAGGCGTGCGCGCCGCAGACGCTTTCGCGAAGACCAGGGCCGAGGGCCGCGCCGCGCTGGTGGGCTACCTGCCCGCGGGCTACCCGACCCTGGCCGACTCGATCAAGGCCGTCGACATCATGATCGACCACGGGGCCGACATCATCGAGCTGGGCCTGCCCTACTCGGACCCGGTCATGGACGGCCCGGCGATCCAGAAGGCCGCCGACCAGGCCCTCGCCGCCGGGTTCCGCACCCGGCAGGTGTTCGAGGTGACCGAGGCCGTCGCCGGCCGCGTCCCGATCCTCGTCATGACCTACTGGAACCTGGTGGAGCGCTACGGCGTCGACCGTTTCGCGCGCGACTTCAAGGCGGCGGGCGGGGCCGGGCTCATCACGCCCGACCTCATCCCCGACGAGGCCGGCGAGTGGATCGCGGCCTCCGACGCGCACGACCTCGACCGGATCTTCCTGGTCGCGCCCTCCTCCACCGAGGAGCGGATCGCCTCCACGGCCCGGGCCTGCCGCGGGTTCGTGTACGCGCAGTCGGTCATGGGCGTCACCGGCGCCCGCGCGGCCACTTCGGCGGCCGCCCCGGCGCTCGTGGCGCGCACCCGCAAGCACACGGACCTGCCCATCGGCGTGGGCCTCGGTGTCAGGAGCGGCGACCAGGCCGCCGAGATCGGCGCCTACGGCGACGCGGTCATCGTCGGCTCGGCCATCGTCAACTGCTACCTGGAGTCCGACGACATCCCCTCGGGCCACCAGCGGCTCGCCGAACTCACCGCGGACCTCGCCGAAGGCGTGCGCCGCAAGTAACCGCGGCGAACGCCGCCTCCACTTCGGCCCCGCGGGAGTGCTCTCGCGGGGCCTTTCGCCGCGCGAAACGGCCGCGCCAGGCGGCGCGGCGTGCCGGATGCGGACATCATGGGGCCGGCCGAGCGTGGGACCGGCTTGGGCCCGTTCCCCGGCCCACTTCATCACCCGATAGGTTTATGCGTCGTGGACCTCGCTTATATTCCGAGCCCGTCGGAGTCCGTCTGGCACCTCGGCCCCATCCCCATCCGCGCCTACGCCCTCTGCCTGATCGCAGGGATCGTGGCCGCCTGCTGGATCACCGAGGCGCGCATGCGCTCGCGCGGCGCCCCCAAGTGGGCGGTGCTCGACATCGCCGTCTGGGCGGTGCCGTTCGGCATCGTCGGCGGCCGCCTCTACCACGTCTTCACCAGCCCCGACGCCTACTTCGGCGCCGACGGCGACCCGTGGAAGATCCTCGCCGTCTGGGAAGGCGGCCTGGGCATCCCCGGCGCGATCCTCCTCGGCGGCGTGGGCGTCTGGTTCGCCTGCCGCCAGCTCGGCCTGCCGTTCACCATGGTCGCCGACTCGATCGCCCCGGGCCTGCCCGTGGCCCAGGCGATCGGCCGCCTCGGCAACTGGTTCAACCAGGAGCTGTACGGCAAGCCCCTCGACGCCTGGTGGGCCGTTTCCATCGACTTCGACCACCGCGTCGCCGGCTACGGCGAGTACTCGACCTTCCACCCCACGTTCCTCTACGAGGCCCTGTGGAACGTCGGGGTCGCGCTCGTCGTCTGGCTCGCCGACCGCAAGGTGAAATTCGGGAAGGCCCGCGCCTTCGCGCTGTACGTGGCCCTCTACGGCATCGGCCGGTTCTGGATCGAAGGCCTGCGCATCGACCCCGCCGAGGCGTTCGCCGGGCTGCGGCTGAACCAGTGGATGAGCGTCATCGTCGTCGTCCTCGCCGTCATCTACCTGATCCGGGCGAGGGGCACCCGCCAGGTCTTCGTCGTCGAAGGCGGCAAGCTCGCCCTCGTCGACTGGGACTCGGCCGCCGCCAAGGACGCCGGCTACGTCGACGGCGGCCTGCCCAAGGGCGTCGAGCTCGCCGAACCCGAGGCCGAGTCCGACAGCGACGGGGAGGCCGAACCCGACCGTCCCGAGGACGACGTGATCCCCGACGAACCGTCCGCCGAGGACCCCCCGGCCGACGCGGGCAAAACCCGCGACGACGCCTGACCGCCGCCGCTTCCCCCGGGCAGGTGCAGATGCAGAACCGTAGAGCCGTAGTCGTCGGGGCCGGCGTCGCCGGTCTCGCCAGTGCGATCGTCCTGTCCAATCTCGGCTGGAGGGTGGCGCTGCTCGAGCGGCGCGAGCGCCTCAAAGGCGACGACCTCGGCATGGTCCTGTGGGCCTCGGGCGTGCGCGCGCTGCGCGCGCTCGGGGTCGACGCGACCCTCGACGCCTCCGGGACCCCGGTGGACCGCTTCGAGCTGCGCAGCGAGGAGCGCCTGTCGAGCTCGTTCGCGGCGGCGATGCTCGGGGCCGACGACGGCACGCCGTCGGTGATGATCCACAACGCGATGCTGTACGAGGCGCTCGTGTCGCGCCTGGGCGACAGCGTCCAGGTGTTCCCGGCCACGCAGGTGGACCGGATCGACATGGTGGACCTGGCCGCCGGCGACGCGTCGCGCCGCTGGGACGCCGACCTCGTGGTCGCCGCCGACGGCATCGACTCGCCCACCCGCCCGCTCATCGCCCCCGGTTCGCCCACAGTGGACGCGGGCGTGGTGGTGTTCCGCGGCATCATCCCCGCCCACCGCGCCCCCGAGCGCACCACCGACGCCGTCGAGATCTACGGTCCCGACCGCCGCCGCTTCGGCTACGGCGACCTCGGGCACGCCGGGGCCTGCTGGTGGGCCACGGTCCCCGGCGGCATGCGCCCGGAGTCCCCGCAGATCCAGCACGAGCTCATCAACCGGTGGTTCGCCGACTGGCCCGACCCGGTGGGGAAGTTCATCGCCGCGACCCGGCCCTCGGAGCTGACCCAGCAGCCGGTCCGGTACGTGTGGCCGGTGCCGGTGAAACTCCACCAGCCGGTCGGCAACGGCGGCATCGTGCTCATGGGCGACGCCGCCCACGGGGTCGCGCCGATCCTCGCGCAGGGCGCCAGCCTCGCCCTCGAAGACGCGGTGACCCTCGGCTGGGCGCTGCGGCGGAGTCCCGAATCGGTGCCCGACGCCCTCGCCTCCTACGACCGCGCCCGCACGGCGCGCGTCAAGCGCGTCGCACGCCTCTCGCGCCGCGTCCACACGATCGCCTCGGGCGGCCGCGGCGTCACCAGAGGCCTCCTGCGGGCCGTCCCCGACTCCTGGGTCCAAAGCCAGGCCGCCTCCCTCGCCGACTGGCAGCCGCCCCGCTGAACCCCTACGCGAACGCGTCTCACCTCGGTCGCGCTCGCCCCGAGATCGTCGGACCCCTGTGTCAGGGTTGTTGAACCGGGGGCCCACAAATAAGTCGGGACGCCCAACAAACCGCCTCCGCTCCGCGCTGCCCTGGCACCGCCCCAGCCCAACGGCTAGGCTTTCGGCCCATGCTGATCCGTGACGCCCGCCCCGAAGACTGGGCCGAGATGTGGGCCTTCATGCGACCGATCGTCGAGGCCGCCGAGACCTACCCGTGGCCGCCCGACACCACCGAGTCCTGGGTCCGCGCCTACTGGATGGAGCGGCCCGTCCCCGCCGCCCGCCTGGTCGCCGAGATCGACGGCCGCGTCGCCGGAACCGTCGAGATCCACCCGAACCTCCCCGGCCAGGGCTCCCATGTGGCCAACGCCGGATTCATGGTCGACCCGGCCTTCGGACGCCGCGGCGTCGGCCGCGCCCTCGGCGAAGCCGCCCTCGCCCGCGCCAAGACCGACGGCTTCCACGCCATGCAGTTCAACGCCGTCGTCGCCACCAACACCCACGCCGTCCGGCTCTGGCACTCCCTGGGCATGCGCACCCTCGCCCTCATCCCCGGCGGCTTCCACCACCCCACCGAAGGCCTGGTCGACATGCACCTCATGTTCCGCGAACTCTGACCCTCGCCGGTCTTGTGTAGCATCGCAATCGCTATGAACGAACTGCGCGAGTCCATCCTGTCCGTGGGCGTCGCCGACCCCGAAGCGGCCGTCAGCGTCCACGCCCTCCTCGGCTCCGACCCCGCCCTCCTGGCGCGGGCCGGCCACCTGCCCCAGACCCGCCAAGAAGCCGACGACTGGGTCAAGGCCGGGTTCCTGCGCCCCGACGGCGCCTTCTTCCAAGACGCCGTCACCGCGGTCGCCGACGTCCTCGGGGAAGCACCCGACAAAGCCGTCGACGACGTGCTCGGGACCATCACCACCCGGCCCCGCACCGTCTACGACCTGCGCGCCATGACCGGCCTGAGCGAAGCCGACCTCGACGTGCTCCTCCCGCGGCTCGAAGACCGCCGGCCTCATCCGCGCCGACGCGAACCCGCTCGAACCCGCCGACCCCTACTGGACCATGGAGCACCGCCTCGCGCGCTTCCACTACGCGATGGTCGCCCCGCACCTGTCGCGCTGGCAGCGCGGCTACATCACCGACAAACTGTGGCGGATGACCCACGCCCGCTGGGACCGGTACGTGTGCCGCCCCGAATTCCAGCGGCTCGCCCGCGAATGGGCCCTCGGCGACCCGGCCGCCGCCGCGACCACCCGCATCACCGTCCCCGACCCGCGCTTCCGGCAGCTGCGCACCCTTGAACTCGCGGCCTGGAACGAGCAGGGCGAACCCGTCGCGCTCGGCACCGTCCGCTGGAAGTTCAAGATGGTCGAACGCCAGCTCAAACGCCTCCGCTATGTCAAACGGCTCCTCGGCGACCCGAAGGTGCGCCTCTACTGCATCGCCCCCCGCTTCGAGAACGCCATCACCGCCGACCCCGACCCGGACCTCTTCGCCGTCCGCCCCGCGCAACTGCTGCGGCGCACCTCGGCCGCGCCTCGAAACGACCCGCCTCGAAACGACCCGGAATCAACACCCAAAGGTGACTTACACCCCATTTCCCGGCTGGTAGGTGCGGAAACGCGACGGGTAGGCTGAGGCTCGATTTCCCCGTATCCGAAACCTTGAGGAGTGACGATGGCGGCAAGCGTGGACGCGGTAGTGGCGGGAGCCGGTGGCTTCATCGGCGGGCACCTGGTGGCGAGCCTCCTCGCCGAAGGCAAGACCGTTCGCGCCGTCGACGTCAAGCCCCTCGACGAGTGGTACCAGGTCCACGGCGAGACCGAGAGCCTCCAGAGGGACCTCGCCGACCTCGGCGCCTGCCGCGAGGCCGTCGGCGACGGCGCCGGCGAGGTCTACAACCTCGCCTGCAACATGGGCGGCATGGGCTTCATCGAGAACAACAAGGCCCTGTGCATGCTCTCGGTCCTGCCCTCCACCCACATGCTCATGGCCGCCAAGGACTCCGAGGTCGGCCGCTTCTTCTACTCCTCCTCCGCGTGCGTCTACGCCGGCTACAAGCAGACCGAGGCCAACATCGCGGCCCTGAAGGAAGAGGACGCCTACCCCGCCGACGCCGAAGACGGCTACGGCTGGGAGAAGCTCTTCTCCGAGCGCATGGCGCGCCACTTCCGCGAGGACTTCGGCCTCGAGACCCGCATCGCCCGCTACCACAACATCTACGGCCCCGAAGGCACCTGGGACGGCGGCCGCGAGAAGGCCCCCGCCGCCACCTGCCGCAAGATCGCCCTCGCCGCCCTCAAGGGCGAGAAGACCGTCGAGATCTGGGGCGACGGCGAGCAGACCCGCTCGTTCACCTACATCGACGACTGCGTCCAGGGCACCAAGATGTTCACCCGCGGCGACGTCACCGAGCCGCTCAACCTCGGCTCCTCCGAGCTGACCACCATCAACAACCTGTACTACCTGGTCGCCGACATCGCCGGGATCGACATCGAGCTCAAGCACATCGACGGCGCCCTGGGCGTGCGCGGCCGCAACTCGGACAACACGCTCATCCAGAAGTACTACGGCTGGGAGCCGTCCATCAGCCTCCGCGAAGGCATGGCGAAGACCTACGCGTGGGTCTACGACCAGGTCAAGGCCAAGTACGGCCTCTAAGATGGCCGACCCGCAAGCTCCGCCGCGTCGATGTCCTCGGCGTCGGCGTCTCCACCGTCAACCAGGCGATGGCGCTGGCCGAGGTGACCCGCTGGGTCGACACCGGCGAACGCCACTACGTGTGCGTCACCGGCGTGCACGGCGTCATGGAGTCCCAGCGCGACCCCGAGCTCCTCGCCATCCACAACGCCTCCGGGCTCACCACGCCCGACGGCATGCCGATGGTGTGGGCCGGGCACAAGGCCGGCGCCGAGTGGATGGACCGGGTCTACGGGCCCGACCTCATGCTCAACGTGCTCGCCCGCGCCGCCGAGCGCGGCTGGTCGTCGTTCCTCTACGGCGGCAAGGAAGGCGTGCCCGAGCTGCTCGCCGAGAAGCTCGCCGAGCGCATCCCGGGCGTCAAGTTCGCCGGCATGTACTCGCCGCCGTTCCGCCCCCTCACCGAGGAGGAGGACGACGCGATCGTCAAGCGCATCAACGACTCCGGCGCGCAGCTGGTGTGGGTGGGCCTGTCGACGCCGAAGCAGGAGCGCTGGATGGCCGCCCACCGCGACCGCTTGAACGCTCCGGCGATGTTCGGGGTCGGCGCCGCGTTCGACTTCCACGCCGGGCTCGTCCCGCAGGCCCCGCCGTGGATGCAGCGCAACGGTCTCGAATGGTTCTACCGGCTCACGAAGGAACCGAAGCGCCTGTGGCGCCGCTACTTCCAGAACAACCCGGCCTACCTGCGCGAAATCCGCAAGCGACCCCCGTTCCTGCGCGACTAGCGCCGATCACCAGCACCAACCGGCCGGCTTGAGCGAGATCCGCGTAAGGGTCCGTCCTGCGCGACCAGCGACCGAACACTTGAACACCCCGGCTACCCGCGCGAAATCCGCGAAGCCTCCAGCTCCCGCGCGACTCGCGTCTGATCCAACGAGCGCCGCCCGGCCCCGTCCACGGGGCCGGGCGGCCTTGTTCGAAGGCCGGCGGCCCTGTCGTGTCAGACCCCGGTGCCAGGGTTGTTGCCGGGGGCCCATCGATGTCCGATTTGCCGGGACCCTCCGTTCACCTTTCGGTCCGCCCGTTCCTGTCGGACCCCCGTGTCAGGGTTGTTGTCAGGGGGCCTTCGAATGTCCGTTTTGAAGGCTAGCGCCGAGAATCGCCCAATCGCCGCGCCCGCTCGGTTCGCTCCGCCCTCCTTACCCGCACGCCTGAACGGCGCTAGGCTGTGGCGCATGGTCGACATTCCCAAAGAGATCACGCACACCGGGCACCACCCCCGCATGGCCGTCGTGTGGTCGGTCCTGTCGTCCGAGATCGAGCGTTTCGCCGCGGGAACCGGTGCGACACTCCGCATTCTCGACGTCGGCGGCGGCTCCGGCGGCTTCGCCGTCCCGCTCGCCGAACTCGGCCACGACGTCACTGTGGTCGAACCCAGCGCGAACGCGCTCGCCTCCCTGCGCCAGCGCGCCGCCGAAGCGGACGTCACCGACCGGGTCCGCGCCGTCCAGGCCGACGCCGACGAGCTCCCCGACGTCGCCGAGCCCGGCACCGCCGACCTCGTGCTCTGCCATTCCGTGCTCGAGATGGTCGACTACCCCGACAGTGCGCTCGACGCCCTCGCCCGCGTCTGCGCGCCCGGCGGCGCGGTGAGCATCCTCGTCTCCAATCGCATCGCCGCGGTGCTCGGCAAGGCCCTTTCGGGCCAGTTCCCGACCGCTCTCGACCTGCTCGCCAATATCGACGGCGTGATCGCCGGGCGCGACACCATCAAGCGCCGCTTCGAGACCGCCACGCTCACCGCGCTCGTCGGCGGCTCCGGGCTCGTCACCGAGCAGGTCCACGGCGTCGGCGTGGTCGGCGACCTCCTCCCGGCGTCGGCGGCGCAGACCGAGGCCGCGACCGGTGAGGCCCTGCGCGAGTTCGAACTCGCCACCGCGTCACGAGTGCCGTTCCGGGACATGGCCACGCACATCCACTTGCTGGCCCGCAATCCCATGCGCTGATTCGTCGTACGGGGTACGCAGTCGTCGTACGGGGTGCGAAGCGGTGCGTGGCTTGAGCATTTCGTACTGAGTACGGTATGCGCTGTACGGAGTTGGCTCGGCGAACCCGGTGCAGCGTACGGAGTACTTAGTATTCCGTACTAAGTACGGTGTTCGTTGCACGGAGTTCGCGCGGCGCTGCCGCTACGTCCAGGGGCGTAGGCGCGGTTACGTTCCGCTGCCGAGGCCGAGACTGCCGCCGGACCGTAGCCTGGATCCGTGACCACGCCAACCACCGCCCGCACCCGGCGACTCCCTTCCGCCGTCTTCGACATCGGGCTCGCCGTCCTGCTCGGCGTGCTCACGTGCGGCATGACCATCGGCGCCGACGCGGACCACCATCCCGGCCGGCTCGCGTTCGCGCTCATCTGGCTCGCCTGCGCGTTCCTGGCAGTGCGGCGGCGCTGGCCCGAGGTCGCGCTGTTCGGCTCGGTCGCCGTGCTCTACGTGTACCTCTACCTGGGGCGCACCGAAGGCCCGATCTACCTGCTCCCGGCGGTCGCGGTCTTCTTCTACGCGTTCGCGCGCCAGCTCAAGGCGCTCCTTGCGGCCTTGGCGGTCCTGTTCGTGCTGAACACGGCGTTCCAGACGTTCGTCCTCGGCGACATCGCCGAGTTGTGGGTCAACGCCAGCATCTCCTTCGTGTGGCTCGGCATCCCGGCCGCGGGCGGCCGGATCGTCCGCGAGGCCCGCCAGTCCCGGGCGCGTCGAGCGCGAGGCCGAACGCGAGCGATACCGCGCCGACGAGCGGGTCGAGATGGCCCGCGAGATCCACGACGTGGTCGGCCACAGCCTGGCCGTGGTCAGCATGAACGCCGGGGTGGCCCTGCACGTGCTCGACAAGCGGCCGGGCACCCCGCCCGAGGTCGTCGAGAACCTCCAGGCCATCCGCGACGCCTCCACACGGGCCCTCCAGGACCTGCGCGCCACCCTCGCGCCTCTGCGCCAGGGCCGCCAGGCCGAGCTGCGCCCGACCGGCGCGATCGCCGACATGCCGTCCCTCGTGGACGCCGTGCGCACCGGCGGCCTCGACGTCGAGTACACGGTCTCCGGGGAGCCGGAGCTCGTGCCGACCAACATCGCCGCCACCGCCTACCGGGTGGTCCAGGAGTCGCTGACGAACGTCATCCGCCACGCGGAGGCGACAAGGCCACGGTCCGGATCGCCTGCGACCCCAAGCTGGATCCGGATCCTCGTCGAGGACGACGGCCGCGGCGGGCCGATCGACCCGAACCGGATCGGCCAGGGCGTCACGGGCATGATGGAGCGGGTCCACGAGCGTGCCGGCGTCTTCAGCGCCGCGCCCAGGCCCGGCGGCGGCTTCGCCGTCAAAGCCGAGATGCCCTACGCCCCCAACGCGAACTCGCGGACCGCCGGCACCGTCAAGGAATGAGGACCCGCGCATGATCGAACTCGTGATCGCCGACGACCAGAGCCTCATCAGGATGGCGCTGCGCAACCTCTTCAACAGCGAGGACGACATCCGTGTCGCCGCCGAGGCCGCGAACGGCCAGGAGGCCTGGGATCTGGTCTCGCGGCTGCGGCCCGACGTGGCCCTGCTCGACGTCCGCATGCCGGGCATCGACGGTCTCGAGGTGCTGCGGCGCATCAGCCGCGACGCGAACCTGGCGGGCACGCGGGTCGTCATGATCACCACGTTCGAGGTCGACGACTACATCTTCGACGCCCTCTCCAACGGCGCGGCGGGGTTCGTCATGAAGGACGCGCCGCCCGAGGACCTGCTGCGGGCGGTGCGCCTTGCGGCCGCGGGGGACTCGCTGCTGAGCCCTGATGTGACGCGGAAGGTCATCGACGCGTACGCCGAGCGCGGCACCGGCGGCGGGAAGCCGCACCCGAACCTCGGGGACCTGACCGAGCGCGAACTGGAGATCCTGCGCTGGGTCGCGACGGGTCTGGCGAACGACGAGATCGGCGAGCGCCTGTTCATCAGCCCCGCCACCGTGCGCACGCACGTGGGGAAGCTCCTGTCCAAACTGGCCGCCCGCGACCGCGCCGGTCTCGTGGCGATCGCCTACCGCTCGGGCCTCGATATCCCCGAGGTCTGACGAGCGCCCAGCCCACCGGCGCATGCCGCGGCGCGAGGCGGCGCGGCGTCTGACCGGGCGATGCGGCGGTCGCGCCTGGGATCCGCGGCGGCGTTCGCTGTGGGGTGAATGTGAACGGAGGGTCCCGGCAAATCGGACATCGATGGGCCCCCGGTCTCAACCCTGACCTATGGGTACGACAGCAAAGCGCCGCCCGGCCCTCGAACGGGCAGGCGGCCCGGGCTTCTGGACGCTGGTGGCGCAGGAGCGGGTGTTGTTCGCGGCTTTGGCACTTGGTGTGGCCGAACCGACACGAAACCGGCTAGCCTCGGGCCATGTCACCGAGCCCGTACCTGACGGCGATGCGTCCCGCATACGGCACCGGCACACTCGCCGACGTCATGCCGACCGCGCTTGCCGCCCTTGGGATCCCCACACCGGGCGTGAACCTGCGCAGGGCGGAGCTCGAAGGCGTGCGGCGCGTGGTCGTGCTCCTGCTCGACGGCTTCGGCTACCACCTGTTCGGCCAGGCCGCCCAGGCCAGCGAGACGATCGGCGCCGTCCACCACGGCGAACTCGGCACCCTCACCGCCATCACCGCGACCGTCCCCTCCTCGACTCCGATCAGCCTCGCCTCGCTCGCGTGCGGGCTCCCGCCGGGCGAGCACGGCATCATCGGTTTCACCGTGCGCGTCCCCGACACCGGCGACCTGGTCACCCACATCCGCTGGGAAGGCGCCCCCGACCCCGAGACCTGGCAGCCCGAGCCCACCTGCTTCGAGCGGGCCAGCGCTGACGGCGTGGTCTGCACCGTCGTCTCGAACGGCACCTTCCGCGACACGGGCCTGACCCGCGCGATCTACCGCGGCGCCGACTGGCTCCCGGCGATCGCGCCGCACGAGATCGCCGAAGGGAGCTTGGCAGCGCTGGCGCGCGGGGACCGGAGCCTCGTCTACGCGTATCTGCCGGACGTGGACACGGCCGGGCACTTTCACGGCATCGGCTCGCCGCAGTGGCTCGACGCGGTCGCGAAGGTCGCCGAGGCCATCGACGGGATCCTCACGGGCCTGCCGAGGGACGCGGCGCTGCTGCTGACGGCCGACCACGGCATGGTGAACGTGACCGACCGGCTGCACGTGGACCAGCGGCCTGACTTGACGCAGGCGGTCGAGGCGGTCGCAGGGGACGGGCGGATGCGGTACCTGTACGCCGCGCCCGGCGCGATCGAGGAGGTCCGCCAGGCCTGGACTGAGGCGGTGGCGGGCCGCGCGGAGGTGATCGACCGCGACGACGCGATCGACCGCGGCTGGTTCGGCCCGAAGGTCACCGAGACGAGCCGCGAGCGCATCGGCGACCTGGTGGTGGCCTGCCGGGACACGTTCGCGATCGTGGGCGTGGAGGGCGAGCCGCCGCACGTGGCGAGGCTCATCGGCCAGCACGGTGGCCTCACGGCCGCGGAGATGGCGATCCCGTTCTGGACGTACCGGAACGGTTGACCGGCGAACCGAAGCTGCGCCCGGTCCCCGGGGTCGGGTGTGTCGGGTCGGAGGCGCCCCGGTGCAACTATGGCTGGAGGGTCCGACGGTTTTTCGGCGGCGTCCGCGTCCCGAGGTCGGGTGTGTCGGAACGCAGGGTCCCCCGTTGCAACGATGACGCAGGGGTCCGACAATTCCAGGGCGCAGGGCGAGGCGCAGCGGTTTTCGGGGATTGTCGGTGCCGGTGGCTAGGCTTCGGGGGTGGCCAGCGATCTTCATCGGTTCATCGGTCCCGACCTGTCCGATGACGGCCTCGGGATCATGCACGTCGACATGGACGCGTTCTTCGCGTCCGTGGAGATCGCGCGCGACCCCTCGCTGCGCGGGAAGCCCGTGATCGTCGCCGGGCTCGGGCCCCGCGGCGTCGTCTCCGCCGCCTCCTACGAGGCCCGGAAGTACGGCGTCCACTCGGCCCTGCCCACCGCGATCGCCCGGCGCCGCTGCCCCCACGGCGTCTTCCTCCAGCCCACCACCTCCTACGGCGAGGTCTCGCGCGCGGTCATGGCGATCTTCCGCGAGTACACGCCCCACGTGCAGCCGATCTCGGTCGACGAGGCCTTTCTCGACGTCTTCGGCGCGCGCCGGCTCATCGGCACGCCCGTGGAGATCGCCGGCGCCATCCGCGAGCGCGTGCGCGCCGAGCACGGCATCACGTGCACGGTCGGGATCGCCTCCACCAAGTTCCTCTCGAAGCTCGCGAGCGAGGCCTCCAAGCCCGACGGCCTGGGCGTGGTCCCCGCCTCCACCGAGCTCGAGTTTCTGCACCGCCTGCCGATCCGCTCCGTGTGGGGGATCGGCGAGAAGACGGCCGAGAAGCTCACCCGTCTCGGCATGCGCACGGTCGGCGACCTGGCCCGCCTCGACGTGGACAGCCTCGCCTCCTCCGTGGGCGTCGCCAGCGCCGAGCACCTGTACGCGCTCTCGCGGAACATCGACCCGCGTCCGGTGCGGCCCGAGCGGGTCGAGAAGTCGATCAGCAACGAGACCACGTTCGACCGCGACGCGCCCGACGGCGCGGTGTGGGGGCCGGTGCTGCTGGAGTTGTCGCGGAAGGTCGCGTCGCGGGCTCGCGCGGCGGGTTGGGCGGGGCGCGGGGTCACCGTGAAGATCCGTTTCGGGGACTTCCGTACGATCACGCGTTCGAGGATGCTCGCGGCCCCGACCGATGTGGGGCATGAGATCTATGCGGCCGCAAGGGAGTTGGCGGACACGGCGGCGACGGCGCCGGTGCGGCTCATCGGTGTGAAGCTCGACCACCTGGTGGAGGCCGCGATGGTGGGCCGGCAGGTGGCGTTGGGCGAGCCCGAGCACGGGTGGCGGGACATCGAGACGGTGATGGACGAGGCGAGCGCGAGATTCGGGAAGGGCGCGGTTCGGTCGGCCGGTCGGCTGGCGCGCCGGGACTCGCGTGTAGACACCCCCGAATCGGGGAACCCGCCCCATTGAGCGCTTCCGGGCCGAGCCTCTCCGCCAGAGGACACACTGGGGTCAGAACGGACTGATTCAAGGACGAACTGCCTTCCGCCTCGAGCGAAAGCCTCGTAGACTTGAATGCAAGCAGTGGGGCCGCCGGCATGGTGGGGGCCCCGTCGAGCACTAACGCAGGAGGAGTGTCGTGCCGCTCTCCGACCACGAACAACGCCTGTTCGAGCAAATCGAGCAGTCCTTGTCCGAAGACCCGCAGTTCGCCTCTGCTGTGCGCGCCCACGATCCGGCGCATGTGACCCGGCGCAGGTTCATCCTGGCCGGGATTGTCACGGTCATCGGGATCGGCGCCGTCATCGGCACCGTCATCGCTGGTGGCGACGTCGCCAAGTGGGGCGCTCCGATCGGCGCGGTGCTCATGTTCGGTGGTCTGATCCTGGGCCTGTGGGCGCAGCGCCGTGGCACGAATGTGAAGCTCAAGGCGGTCGACGGCAAGGCCAGCCGTCCCGTGGGCGGCACGAAGTCCCCCAAGCCGGGCGGGTTCACCTCCCGCATGGAGGAGCGGTGGCGCCGACGCCGTGACAACGGCGACATCTTCTGATTGATTCCGCAAGGCCGCACGACAGAGCGTAAGAGGCCAGAATAAGAAACCGGCCCGGCGGGGGAGTTCCCCCGCCGGGCCGGTTCTCGTTCTGCGCGTGCTGTTCTAGCGTCCGCGGAGCATGGCGCGGCGGGCGCCCTTGCCGGCGTTGGCGCTGGTGGGGATGGGGCCCTTCGGGATCGCCATGCCGATGCCGAGCGCGTCGAGGCGCTTGGCGATGTGGTTGGCGTCCTTGGAGTCGATGTTCTTGGGCAGCTTCATCAGTCGCTTGCGGACCTCGGTGACCGAGAAGTCGTCGTTGGCGGTCTCGCCGACCATGAACGTGTAGACCGGGGTGGAGCCGACCACGCGGGAGATGCGCTTCTTCTCCTGGCCGAGGAGCTTGCGGACCTTCCCGCCGCCCTCGCCGAGGAGGACCACGCCGGCCTTGCCGACCGCGCG
This sequence comes from uncultured Actinomycetota bacterium, assembly GCA_963740955.1. GTDB lineage: Bacteria > Actinomycetota > Actinomycetes > Mycobacteriales > Micromonosporaceae > Glycomyces. The sequence goes on along the minus strand of CAVUGC010000014.1, from coordinate 25,897 downwards.
GTGCACCATCTGGGTCTCCGAGAGGGCCGCCACGCCCGGGGTGACCTGCCAGCCGCGGATGCCGTCGATGAGGGCGTACGCCGCGCCGGGCTTGCCGATGGCCTCCTGGTTCACGACCTTGCTGGTGCGCATGTTGAGCACGATCAGGCCGGCCAGGAGCGCCACGAACAGGGCGCTGATGTACCACAGCAGGGAGAACTTCGCGAAGATCACCAGGGCGGTCACGATCACGAACGGCAGCAGGATCGCGGCGGCCTCAAGGGGCACGAACAGCTTGTCCCGCTGGTTCGTGAACTTGACGGCCATGCCGATGGTCTTCAGGCGCGACCCGAACGTCTCTTTTTCCTGCTGCTTTGCCATGACGTCAATTCTAGTGTGCCGTCCGCGCCGTTAGGCGGGGGCTGCGGCGCGCGCTTCGATCGCCTGTCGGTAGAGGCGCCCGGCCCGGTACGAGGACCGCACGAGGGGCCCGCTCATGACCCCGGCGAAGCCGATCTCCTCGGCCTCGGCGGAGAGCTCCACGAACTCCTCGGGCTTGACCCAGCGGTCCACGGGGTGGTGGCGCTTGGTGGGGCGCAGGTACTGGGTGATGGTGATGAGCTCGCAGCCCGCGGCGTGCAGGTCCTTGAGGGCCTGGGAGATCTCCTCGCGGGTCTCGCCCATGCCGAGGATGAGGTTCGACTTGGTGACCAGGCCGTCTGCGCGGGCCTTGGTGATGACCTCGAGGGACCGCTCGTAGCGGAACGCCGGCCGGATGCGCTTGAAGATGCGCGGCACGGTCTCGACGTTGTGCGCCAGCACCTCGGGGCGGGAGGCGAAGACCTCGGCGAGCTGCTCGGGGACGGCGTTGAAGTCGGGGATGAGGAGCTCGACGCCGCAGCCGGGGACGGCCGCGTGGATCTGGCGGACGGTCTCGGCGTAGAGCCAGGCGCCGCCGTCGTCGAGGTCGTCGCGGGCGACGCCGGTGATCGTGGCGTACTTCAGGCCCATCGTCTGCACCGATTCGGCGACGCGGCGCGGCTCGTCGCGGTCGAGCGCGTCGGGCTTGCCGGTGTCGATCTGGCAGAAGTCGCACCGGCGCGTGCACTGGGAGCCGCCGATGAGGAACGTCGCCTCGCGGTCTTCCCAGCATTCGTAGATGTTGGGGCAACCGGCTTCTTGGCAGACCGTGTGCAGTCCCTCGCTCTTGACGAGGCCCCGCAGCTCGGTGTATTCCGGGCCGGTCTTGGCCTTGACCTTGATCCAGGAGGGTTTCTTCTCGATCGGGGTCTGGGCGTTGCGCACTTCGAGGCGCAGCATTCGGCGTCCTTCAGGCTGTACGGAAGTCACCGGCCCAGCCTACGCCGCGCCGACGCCGGACGGCAGGTGTCGCTCGGCACAGCGGCGGCGCTCACCAATCGTAGGATGACGTTCACGCTGCTCTAATGGGGCCGAGCGAAAAGGGGAACGGCTGTGGAACTCATTCACCGGGGCAAGGTCCGCGACGTCTACGCCGACGGGGGCGACCTCGTCCTCGTCGCCTCCGACCGCGTCAGCGTGTACGACGTGGTGCTGCCGACCCCGATCCCCGGCAAGGGCGCTCTGCTGACCGCGTTGAGCCTGTGGTGGTTCGACCAGCTCGCCGACATCGTCCCCAACCATGTCGTCTCGGGCGAGGACGTGCCCGCCGAGTTCGCGGGCCGCGCCGTCCGCGTCAAGCGCCTCGACATGGTGAACGTCGAGGCGGTCGTCCGCGGCTACCTCACCGGGTCCGGCCTCGCCGACTACGAGGCCACCGGTGCGGTGTGCGGCATCGAACTGCCCGCGGGCCTGGTCGACGGCTCGCGCCTGCCCGAGCCGGTCTACACCCCGACGTCCAAGGCCGACGTGGGCGACCATGACCTGCCGATGACCTTCGAGGAGACCGCCGAAGCGGTCGGCGCCGACCTCGCCGCGCGCGTCCGCGACCTCACCATGGCCGTCTACCGTCGCGGCAGTGAGATCGCCCTCGACAAGGGCATCATCATCGCCGACACGAAGCTCGAATTCGGGATCGACGCCGAAGGGACCCTGCGCCTGGCCGACGAGGTGCTCACCTCTGACTCCTCGCGCTTCTGGGACGCCGCGGCCTGGGAGCCCGGCAAGTCGCAGGCGTCCTTCGACAAGCAGTACGTGCGCGACTGGGCCAAGTCCACCGGCTGGCGACCCGACGACGCCGAGGCCCCCGAGATCCCGCAGCGGGTCATCGACGCCACGCTCGCCCGCTACATCGAGGCCTACGAACTCCTCACCGGGCGGCGCTGGTCGTAGGCACGGCCGTCACCGGCCGGCGGCCACCCGCGGCACCCACATGCGCACCGCCCAGCCGCCGTCGGGCATCGGACCGGCGTCGAAACGCCCGCCCAGCAGCTCGGCGCGCTGACGCAGACCCAGCAGCCCGTGCCGGGACCCCGGCAGCTCCAGCACCGGCCGCGAACCGGGCGCGTTCACGACGGTGACGTCCGCGCCCTCGCCGCGGTTGACCACCGCGACCGACACCCTCGCGCCCGGAGCGTGCTTGCGGGCGTTGGTGAGCGCCTCCTGCACGGTCCGGTAGATCGCGCGCTGGCCGGCGGGGTCGAGCCCGACGATCCGCTCCATGTGCAGCGCCGCCTCGATGCCGCTGCCCGACACCAGCGTCTCCAACTGCTCCAGGGTCGGCTGCGGGGTCAGCTCGGTCGCGCGCGTGCCCGAGACCCGCAGCACCTGCACCATGTGCCGCAGTTCCTCCAAGGTGGTCACACTGAGGCGCCGGATCGTGGAGGCGATCGCCCGCCCCTCGTCGTCCTGCGACTTCACCTGCAGCGCCCCGGCCTGCACCGCGATGAGGCTGACCTGGTGGGAGACGACGTCGTGCATCTCCCGCGCCAACTGGGCCCGCTCGGCCGCGAGCGCCTGCTGGGTGAGCAGCAGCTGTTCGTGCTCGCGAGCCTCCTCGATCTCCGCGAGCCGGTCGGCCATGCCCTGCCGGGCCCGCTGGCTGTAACCGAGCACCGCGGGGACCACCGCCATCGCCGTGTAGTACAGGACCAGGCGCAGGAACGACTCATACGGGGAGATGTGCTGCGGCATGATCTCCCACGCCTCCGCGAACGAGGAGCTCCGCCACGGCCCCAGGAACAGGCCGTAGACCCCGGTCCCCTGGAGGACGAAGCAGACCGAGAGGATCGCGGTCGCGGTGAGCGGCAGCCACACCCGCCGGGACTGTCGGGTGATGGTGTACAGCGCGATCATCGAAGCGACCTTCTCGAACACCATGAACGCCGCCGGCAGCGTCACCAGGAACACCAGGAACGGCCAGCGCCGGCGCAGCACCAGGGCCAGGACGCCCACGATCGCGAACGTCGCGACCGGCTGGTTCTCCAGGTCGATCACGAACGCGAGGTGGGCGATCGCGGCGACCATGACGACCGCGTCCCACGCCCACTGCGGGATCCGTTCGGGCAGGCCGAACCTGGTCACTCGCCGAGGTCCTTGAGCAGCCCGGCGTCGTGGGCGGCCAGCGCCGCCTGCACCCGGTTCGACACCTGCAGTTTGGTGAGGATCGAGCTGACGTGGTCTTTGACGGTGCCCAGGCCGAGGAACAGCTCGGCCGAGATCTCCCCGTTCGACTTCCCTTCGGCCAGGAGCAGCAGGATCTGCCGCTCGCGTTCGGTGAGCCGCTCGATCCGCGGGTTCGGTCGGGCCTCGTCGGAGCGGTCGAGGTACCCGGCGACGACGGCCTGCGTGACCTTCGCCGAGAGCACCGCGCCCTCGGTGATCAGGGCCCGCACCTGGTAGACGAGGTGTTCGGGTTCGGTGTCCTTGAGCAGGAAGCCGGCCGCGCCGAGCCGGAGGGCGGCGTAGACGTATTCGTCGGTGTCGAAGGTGGTCAGGGCCGCCGTGACCGGCGGGTGCGACAGGTTCCTCAGTCGCTTGAGGACGGTGAGGCCGTCGACGTCGGGCATCCGGATGTCGAGGAGGACGACATCGGGGCGCAGCGCCAGCACGCGGTCCACCGCGTCCGCACCGGAGACCGCGTCCACGACCTCGATGTCGGGGGCCGCGCTGAGGATGTGGGTGAAGCCCGATCGGATCAGCGCCTCGTCGTCGACGATCAGCACTCGGATCACGTGCACCTCCCTGTTGCCTATTCGTTATATGAGCGCTCATCATCCACGGGCGTCGCAACCCGACGAAGGTCGGGTGCACCGGCATCCACATGACGGGTACGGGCTCCGGACCATCGGCGGGTCGATCGCAGACCTTCGGCTGCAGCAGGGGGCGTCCATCGGTCCCTTTCGGAGAGAGACCTTCAACGGGGCGGCTCCGGCACTTCGCCGGAGGCACCCGCCGCCGCGCTGCACGACGCTGGAGTACCACCTGATCCACACCCCGCTGGAGGCACCATGTGCGGCTTCACCGTCCGCGCCGGAGCGAGCATCGACACCGATACCGCGGCGTTCAATGCGGCCCTGGGGCTCCTGGCCCACCGCGGCCCCGACGAGACCGCCGTCCTCACCGCGGGCGAGCGGGTCCTCATGGGCTTCGCGCGGCTCTCCATCATCGACGTCGAAGGCTCCCACCAGCCGATGCGCCGCGGCGACGGCGCCGATCACGAGCGATTCACCATCGCGTTCAACGGGGAGATCTACAACTACCTCGAACTGCGCGACGAGCTCGTGCGCGTCCACGGCGAAACCTTCGCCACCCGCGGCGACACCGAGGTCATCCTCGCCGGCTACCGGCACTGGGGCCCCGACGTCGTCCACCGCCTCCGCGGCATGTTCGCGTTCGTCATCCACGACCGCGTCGCCGACCTGCTCTTCGCCGCCCGCGACCCCTTCGGGATCAAACCCCTCTACTGGACCCGATGGGACGGCAGCACCTGGCTCGCCAGCGAGAAGAAGGCCCTCCCCGGCCTCGCGCACCCCGACCTGATCGACCCCGACCAGGCCGCCCACTACGCGACCTTCCAGTACGTCCCCGAACCCGCCACCCTCCACCGGCACGTGCACCGCCTCGAAGCCGGGCACTTCGCGATGTTCCGGCCCGGCGCGCAGCCGCGCCCGCACCGGTACTTCCAGCCGATGTTCAGGCCCCGCCCCGTGCACGACGCCGATCGCCTCCACACCGAGATCCTCGCCGCCCTCCGCGACTCCGTCCGCGTCCACATGCGCTCGGACGTGCCCGTTGGGGCGCTCCTTTCGAGCGGCATCGACTCGACCGCGGTCGTGGCGCTGGCCCGCGAGGTGAACCCGGGGCTGCTGACGTTCACCGCCCAGTTCACCGACCCCGCGCTGTACGACGAGCTCGAAGTCGCGTCCGCTTCGGCGGCGGCCCTGGGAGTCCGTTCGATCCCCGCGCCCGTGTCGGTCGAGGACGTGATGGCCGAACTGCCGAAGATCGTGTGGCATCTGGACGACCCGGTGGCCGACCCGGCCCTGGTTCCGCTGTATTTCGTCGCGAAGAAGGCCGCCGAGCACGTCACGGTCGCCCTCGGCGGCGAGGGCGCCGACGAGCTGTTCGGCGGCTACACGATCTACCGGGAACCGCACTCGCTCAAACGCCTCGAATCCCTGCCCGACCCGGCGAAGGGCCTGCTGCGCAAGGCCTCCGCGGTGCTGCCCGAGGGCGTGAAGGGCAAGAGCTTCCTCGAGCGGGGGACCGCCGAGCTGCGCGAGCGTTTCGTGGGCAACGCGAAGATCTTCACCGGCGATGCGAAGCGGCGCCTGCTCCACCGCGAGGTCGCCTCGTTCAGGGCGGTCACCGACCCGATCTGGGACGAGTCGGCGCACCTCGACCCGACCACCCGCATGCAGCACCTGGACCTGAGCACGTGGATGAAGGGCGACATCCTCGTCAAGGCCGACCGGATGTCCATGGCAAACAGCCTGGAACTGCGGGTGCCGTTCCTGGACCACGCGGTGTGGGAGGTCGCCTCCCGCGTCCCCGTGGAGCACCGGTTGAGCGGGCGCCAGACGAAGACGGCCCTGCGCCGGGCCGTGTCCAGCCTGGTGCCGCCCACCATCGTCGAGCGTCCGAAGCTCGGTTTCCCCACCCCGCACCGGCAGTGGCTGGCCGGGTCGATGTTCGAGTGGGCCGACCAGGTGATGGCCGCGAGCGGCTGCGGGCACCTGCTCGACCTCGAATACGCGCGCGGCCTGCTGCGCGACCACCGCGCCGGGGAGGCCGACAACGCCCGCAAAGTGTGGGCGGTCATGGTCTTCTGCCTCTGGTACTCCCAGCTCGACCGGCCGCCGTTCGGCTTCGACCGCGTCCGCGCGCCCCGCACCGCCGAGCACACCGGGGAGACGACGCGTCTCACCGCCGCCGCCTGAGCATTGAAGGTGCGGGCCGCACGCGACGCGGCCCGCACCGCCACCATCATCTTCAGGTCGGGAACAGGCCTTCGCCCACGAAGCCGCCTTCGGCCGCGCCCGGCGGGAGCGCGAAGACCGCGCTCCCTTCAGCGGTGATGAACTCGCTCAACCGGTCTGAGGCCGCCATCTTCTCCTGCGCGTCGATGAACGCCTGCGGGTCGGCCTGGAACGACACGAACAGCAGCCCCGCGTCGTACGGGTGCTCGGCGTGCATGTGTCCGTCCACGTGCCCGTCGGTCGCCGCATCCGAGCTCACGTCTCCTTGCGTCAGGAACCCGTAGTCGTAGTTGTAGCCGCGGCGCACCATCGGCGCGTCGTGCACGACCGCGATGTGCGCATCCGCCGGGACCGCGGGCAGCCCCGCATCGTTCTGCGCCGTGAAGTCCGGGTGGTCGAACTCGCCGCCGCCGCTCAACGGCACCCCTGAGTCCCGGTCTCTGCCGAACGTCAGGTTCTGGTCTTCCGCGGTGAGCATCGACCAGTCGGGCAGCCGCATCCGGATCTTGCGGAACACCAGGTAGGTGCCGCCCTCGAACCAGGACGGCTCCGAGTCGACCGCCCACGCACGGGCATCGAACTCGTCGGACCCGGGCTTCGGGTTCGCGCTGCCGTCCTTGAACCCCATGAGGTTCCGCGGGGTGCCGCCGTCGGCCGGGGCCGACGAGAACCCCTGCTGCACCCAGTGCAGCCCGCCCAGGCCCACGGCCCGCTTGCGCAGCTCCAGGAACGCGCCGCTCACCACCTGCGGGTCGTCGCCGCAGATCTGGAGCAGCAGGTCACCGCCCGACCAGGCCGGGTTCAACCGGTCCCCGTCGAACTCCGGCAGCTCCGTCAGCTTCGACGGCTGCGCGGTCGCCAGCCCGGCCTTGCCGAACGCCGCCGGGCCGATCCCGAACGTCACGGTGAGCCGCGCGGGCGCCAGGCCCGCCGCGACCGCCTCGGCGTCGAACTGGTCCGCTCCGTCGACCGGCGCTTTCGGCGGCGCCTCACCGGCGGCGAGCGCCGCCGCGACCGCCGACCAATCCTTCAGCAGCGCTTCAAGGTTCGCCGCGATCGATGGCGCATCGAGCGCCGCACCCGTCTTCCCCGGCTCGGTCTCGGCCAGATTGAACGCGGCGAACAGCGCGTGCCGCTGCGCCGCCGTCGCGATCCCGGCCTGGCGCTCCCCGAAGAACGGCTCCACACCCGGGTCCTCGGCCGCCGCCTCGCCCCCGTCGCCTCCCGAAGCGACCGCCATACCGACGCCCGCGCCGACCGCGGCCGAGACCGTCGCCGTCGCCAGCGCCGTCCGCCGCGACACCGTCGCCTCGCCGCCCTCCCCGGGCGGCTTCCCACCGGACCTCCTGGAAAAACGCTGCCACCACCCGATGAGCACGTCGATTACCACGAAGGCCGCGAGGGAGATCCCCAGCAGCGGAAAGAACCAGCCCACACCCGCCGCGACCGCGACGACCCCCGCGACCAGCGGCCACGGCAGACGCCGCAAACCCCCGCGCGGATACGGCCGTCCCACCGGCGCGCCGGAGGGGCGGCGCTGCCACCACATCCGGTAGCCCCACACGATCATGAGCACGACCGCGACCATCGCCGCCGCCAGCAGCAACTGGTTCGCCAGACCGAACAGCAGACCCATGTGCGCGGCGATGAACACGTTCGTCACCTGAGCCATGAACGGCCAGTCCGCGAACCGCAGCTCCTGGGCCACCTCGGGCGCACCCGAGGCCGTCTCCACGACGAGCTGGTCCTGTTCGAGCGGCAGCGACCGCCGCGTCTCCGCCACCAGGTACTGCGTGCCCGCGCCCGCGGGCAGCGTGATCTGCAACGGGCCGTTCATGTCCGCGTCGAGCGCCGTCGCGTACACGCTGTCGAGCAGCGTCACCGCGAACGCCGAGGACCCGGTCGCACCCGAATGGTCGTGCTCGGCGTGATCGCCCGCCGCCGCACCCGAATCGACGGTGACCGACGGCGTGGTCCAGCTCAGCGCCGTCCGCAGCTCGGACACGTGCTCGCCCGCATACCGCGACCAGGTCAGGCCGGTGACCGACAGGAACAGCAGGATCGCGACCAGCCACAGGCCGACCGGCCCGTGCCACGCGAGCGTCCGGGCCCGGCCCGAACCGGACGGCTTCGGACGCAGCAGGCCACTCCTGCGGCGCTTGCCCAGCCACAGGACGAGCCCGCCGAGCGCCACCACCCACAGCCAACTCGCCGCGAGCTCCGAATAGAGACGGCCCGGCTCGCCGAGGTGCAGGTTCCGGTGCAGCGTCGAGATCCACTCGCGCACCGGCCCCGCCTGCGAGGACCCGTACGTGGTCGACTCGCCGAGCAGCTCACCGGTGTACGGGTCGACGTACACCGTCGCCACCGCACCCGACTCGCGGACCACGCCGTCGTCCACCAGCACCGTGGTCGAGGCGTCGTCCTCCGCGGCGGGCCGCACCGCCGTCACCGTCCAATCAGGATGAGCGTCGGTCACGGCGTCGACCTGGTCGGCGAGGTTCAGCCGCTCGTCGCCGACCTCCACCGTCCGCACATCGTCATACAGGAAGTCTTCGAGGGGGTAGGAGAGCGCATAGGCCAGCCCGGTCACGGCCGAGACCAGCAGGAACGGGGCGATGAGGATCCCCGCGTAGAAATGCAGCCGGAGCAGCAGCCGCCTCAGGGCAGCCGAAATCTTGGGTCTGTCTGACATGGTTCGCTTTCTGAGCAGCCCGCGGACGCACCGCGCCCCGGGCAGGGGTCAGCGCCGAAGACGCTGGGGGACAAAAGGACTCAGGAGAAAGCGAGCCGCGGCGGACCGCGGTGAGAAATGGCGGTGCGCACCGCCGGGACCGGACGCGGCGTCTGCGTCCGCAGCACGAACCGGCGCGGCCGGATCACCACGAGCGCGCCCGCGCCGAACACGCGCATCGCACGCGCGAAGAACAGCGTCAGCAGGTCGAGCAGGGACGCCAGCGCCGACTCGCCGCGCGACAGCCACGACGCCTGCGCCAGGGCGGCGGCGATGTGGACCAGCCACATGCTCAGGCCCGAGCCGTGCGCGTGGCTCGCCGCGACCGCGCCGTACTCGAAGAACTCGTGCAGACCCCATTGCGCGACAAGGCACAGGGGAGCGAGGGCGAGGAATCCGCGCTGGCCGCCGCCGATGCCGTAGGCGGCGGCGAAGAGGAGGCCGAAGGCGGCGGCGAACTGGAGCGGGTCGGGCGCGTGGCCGCCGCTCCAGAGGTGGAGCAGGAGTGAGGCGGACGCCGAGACGGCGGCGAACACGGCGGCTCGCAGCAGTCGGAACGGAGTCTCTCTCACTTGCACGGGCGTATTGTGGCACGGCCCGGGACGCGAGAACACCCCCGCGTCAGGGATCCGACGCGGGGGTGTCCGGTATCTAGGGGTGTCCTAAGCCCGTTTGGGGCCGTAGGTGAGGCGGCGCAGCAGCACCTCGAAGGGGCCGCGCTTCCCGGCCTTGTCGAGGGCGACGGCGACGGCGACGGTGACCAGCCAGGTGCCGAACGCGAAGCCGAACGCGGTCAGGTAGCCGATGTCCTCGCCGAGGCCCAGGCCCCAGGCGGTGAGCAGCGGGGCCATGATGAACGACTGGAGCAGGTAGCAGGTGAGCGACCGCTCGCCGACCGCGGCCAGCGCGCCGGGCACGCCGCGGCGCCCGACGTTGCGGAGCTTGTGCGCCAGGAGCGCGAAGCCGCAGATGTAGCCGAGCCCGGCGTACATGCCGCCGAGGAGCGTCAGGTAGAGCGAGCCGACGAACAGGACCGTGGGCGGCTCCCAGGCGCCGAGGGCGACGAGGGCGTACGGCAGCGAGCTGAGGACGTTCACGATCATGCCCGTGATGAAGACCTTCTTGAGCTGCGGCAGGTGCTCCGAGGGGTGGTCGATCCAGCCCGAGCGCTGGAGCATCATCCCGGCGGCCACGAGGGGGATGAACATGGCCAGGAGGATCGCGACGAGGTCGATGGTGATCGTGGCGAAGAGGCCCATGATGATCTGCTGCACGTAGAGCGGGACGCCGTCGAAGGTCGGCGGGGCGCCGTTCCCGCTCTGGGCGTAGGCCAGGACCGGGAGTCCGATGAGGACGAGGTAGGCCGAGGACCCCCACAGCCACTTCTTGAGCGACTTGTCGGAGAGGTGCACGAAGAACAGCGCGACCAGACCGGTGACGCCGTACGGGGCGAGGATGTCGCCGAAGAACAGGAACATGGCGTGCAGGGAACCGAAGGCGACGAGCCACCAGGAGCGGCGGCGCAGGACCTTGCGGACGCCCTTGGGGTCCATGCCGCGCGCGAACATGCGCGAGGCCATGACGGCGATGCCGAAGCCGTAGAGGATCGCGAACATGGGCCGGGAGCGCTCGGCGATCACGAGCTGCTCGATGAACAGCGCGATGTGGTCGGCCGAGGACTGGCCGGTGAAGTGGTTGTACTGATCGAGGCCCATGCCCCACATGTGGATCGGGACGTTGGCGAGGGCGATGAACAAGAGCATGCCGCCGCGGGCGATGTCCGGCGCGAGCGAACGCTCGCCCTTCGTGATCGATCTCGGCGGCGCCGGTGGGTTCGTGGTCGCGAGCGGGGTGGTGGACACGACGGGCTCCTTTGATGTGGTGGTGGGCTTTTGCGGGTTTCCGCTCTCAGTGTAAGGAATTCGCGCGTTTCTCACGGTAATGGCGACTCGCGTCCGAAACCGCGGACTGCGGTACCGTCCTCGTCCACCCTGGGTGCCTTCGCGCCCGGGGCATGTCGTACCCGAGGAGGACGACGGGTGCGGTTTCCGTTGTCAGCCTAGGAAATTCGGCCGCGAATTGCGGTAGTGCAAGCCCCCCGTAACCGCCTCCGGCCTGCGGTACCGTCCCCGTCCTCGCGAGGGATCCTCGCACTCGGAAAATGTCGTACCCCGCGGGTATTTTTGAACCAGGGGTCCCTTTTCTGTCCGTTTTGTGCTAGACGCTCCGAGGCGCTCCCGGACACTCCCGAATCCGCAACGCCGAAGGGCCCCAACGCTTTTGCGTTGGGGCCCTTCGGGTTCGAACTACTACGCCTTCGTCCTGCGCTTCACGTTCACTCCGGCTACGCCTTCGTCCTGCGCTTCACGTTCACTCCGGCTACGCCTTCGTGAACACCAAAGCCGCGTTGTGGCCGCCGAAACCGAAGGCCGTGTTCATCGCGGCGTTCAGCTCCACCTTGCGGGCCTCGTTCGCCGCCACGTCGAGCTCGAGCAGCGGGTCCGGGTTGTCCAGGTTGATCGTGGGCGGGATGATCCCGTCGACGATCGCCAGGATCGAGGCGATCGACTCGACCGCGCCCGCGCCGCCGAGCAGGTGCCCGGTCATCGACTTGGTGGCCGTGAGGACCGCCGAGTCGCCGAGGACCCGCTTGATGCCCTTGGTCTCCGGGATGTCCCCGGTGGGCGTCGACGTCGCGTGCGCGTTGACGTGGCCGACCTCCGAGGCGTCGATGCCGGCCTGCTTGAGCGCGAGCTGCATCGCACGGGCGCCGCCCGCGCACTCCGGGTGGGGCTGGACCATGTCGAACCCGTCCGAGGTGAGTCCCGCACCGGCGACGACCGCGTAGATCCTCGCCCCGCGAGCCTCGGCGTGGTCGCGGCGCTCGAGCACCAGCGACCCGCCGCCCTCGCCCATGACGAAGCCGTCGCGGTCGACGTCCCAGGGCCGGGAGGCCCGGGTCGGGTCGTCGTTGCGGGTGGACAGGGCCTTCATCGACGCGAAGCCGGCGATCGGCAGCGGCGCGATGACCGCCTCCGCTCCACCGGCGATCACGACGTCGGCCCGGCCCGCGCGGATCATGTCCGCGCCCCACGAGATCGCCTCGGCCGAGGTCGCGCACGCGCTGGTGGGGGCGTGCACGCCGGCCTGGGCGCCGAATTCCAGGCCGACCACGGCCGCGGGGCCGTTGGGCATGAGCATGGGCACGGTGAACGGGGAGACCAGGCGGGCGCCCTTCTGTTCCAGGATGTCGTCCTGGTCCAGCAGGGTGGTGGCGCCGCCGATGCCGGAGCCGAACACCACGCCGAGGCGTTCCTTGTCGAGGTCGTCGTTCAGACCCGCGTCGTCCCAGGCCTGCTGGGCGGCGATCAACGCGATCTGCTCGGACCGGTCGAGGCGCCGCAGCCGGACCCTGGGCAGCACCTCGGAGGGCTCGACCGCCAGCTGAGCGGCGATCCGCACGGGAAGCTGCTCGGCCCAGTCCTTGGTGATCGGGCTGACGCCCGACCGTCCCGCGATGAGCGATTCCCAGGTCGACGCCACGTCCCCGCCCAGGGGAGTGGTGGCACCGAGCCCGGTGACGACTACCTCAGTCACATTTAGCCCTTTTCGATGTAGGAGACGGCGTCGCCGACGGTCTTCAGGTTGGCGACCTCGTCATCGGGGATCTTGACGCCGAACTTCTCTTCGGCGGCGACGACGACCTCGACCATGGCGAGCGAGTCGACGTCCAGGTCGTCGGTGAACGACTTGCCGTCGGCGACATCGTCGGGGTTGACACCCGCGACCTCTTCGAGAATGTCGGACAGGCCTTCGCGGATCTCGTCACGAGACAGAGCCATGAGTTATTTCCTCTCGATAATTACGGGCAGCGGATGACTTGCCCGGCGTAGGTGAGTCCACCGCCGAATCCGAACAGGAGGATCGGGGCGCCGGAGGCCACCTTGCCACTTTGTACCAACTTCGACAGCGCCAGCGGCACCGATGCCGCGGACGTGTTGCCGGAGTAGACGATGTCCTCGGCGATGACGCAGTCGTCGCTGAAGTCGAGGCGCTTGGCGATGCCCTGGATGATCCGCAGGTTCGCCTGGTGCGGCACGAAGGCCGCGAGTTCCGAGACCTTCACGTCGGCCCGCTCGGCGACCTTCTCGATGAGCGGCGCGAGCTGGGTGGTGGCCCAGCGGAAGACGGTCTGCCCGGCCTGCTTGATGAACGGGACGTCCTCCTCGATGCGGATGACGTCGCTCATCGACGGCTCGGAGCCCCACACGACCGGGCTGATGGCCAGCGCCGGGTCGTCGGTGCCCTCGATGACGACCGCGCCGGCGGCGTCGCCGAACAGGACGCACGACGAGCGGTCGTCCCAGTCGGTCACGGCGCTGAGCTTCTCGGCGCCGACCACGATGGCGCGCTTGGCGTTGCCGGTGCGGATGGCCATGTCGGCCTGGGCGATCGCGTACTCGAAGCCCGAGCAGGCGGTGTTGATGTCCATGGCCGCCGGGGCGTTGATCCCGAGGGCCTCGGAGACGCGGCAGGCGGTGTTGGGGCACAGGTCCTTGGCCGAGACCGTGGCGACGATGACCATGTCGATGTCGCCGGGTTCGTACCCGGAGTTCGCGAGGGCCTGCCGGGCGGCGTGGATGGCCATGTCGGCCACCTTCTCGTCCTCGGCGGCGATGCGGCGCTCCTTGATGCCGACACGGGAGACGATCCACTCGTCATTGGTGTCGACCAGCTTGGCCAGGTCCTCGTTCGTGAGGACCCGCTCCGGCTGGTAGTGGCCGACGCTGACGACACGCGATCCGTTGACGCTCACTCGACTCCTTCGATGCTTGCGAGTTCGGCGGCGGCCGCCAGGTCCTCGGGGGTGTTCACGTTGACGCGGTCAACGCCCTTGAGGGCCCGTTTGGCCAGTCCGGTGAGCGTCCCTGCAGGCGGCAGCTCGATGACCGCCGTGACGCCCTGTTCTCCAAGCGTACTCATGCAGGCGTCCCACCTGACCGGTGAGGTGACCTGAGCCACAATCTGCTGCAATGCGGTCGCGCCCGAGGTCACGGGCTTCCCGTCCCGGTTGGACAGGAGGGTGCGGACGGGGTCGGCGACCTGGATGTCGGCGGCCACGGCCTCGAGCGCCTCCTGCGCGGGCGCCATGTGCGGGGTGTGGAACGCCCCGGCCACTTTCAAGGGGATGATCCGCGCCTTCTCGGGCGGGTTGCCGGCGAGCTTCTCGATGGCGGCCACCGGGCCGGCGGCCACGATCTGGCCGGCGCCGTTGCGGTTCGCGGGCCAGGCCCCGGCCGACTCGATCGCGGCGAGGACCTCGTCCTCGACCCCGCCGAGGACGGCGGCCATCGTGGTCGGCTCGATGTTGCACGCGGCGGCCATCTCGCGGCCGCGGACGGCGGCGAGGCGGACGGCGGCCTCGGGGCTCAGGACCCCGGTGATCGCGAGCGCGGTGAGCTCCCCGACCGAGTGGCCGGCGACGATGAGGTCGGCCGCGCCGAGCGCGGTGCCCTCGGCGAGGAGCCGTTCGGCGGCCAGCAGTCCGGCGGCCACGAGCAGCGGCTGGGTGTTGGCGGTGTCGGTGATCTCGTCCTGGCCCGCTTCGGTGCCGAGGCGGACGAGGTCGAGGTCGATGAGTTCCGACCACTCGCGGAGGCGGGCCTCGGCGGAGGGGTCTTCGATCCACGGCAACAGGAACCCGGGCTTCTGCGAGCCCTGCCCGGGAGCGAGAATGGCAAGCACACTAAGACTTTCGCATCGACGGCTTCGGATACGGGAGCAGTCAGAGGACTGAAACCCCGCGTAGTTCTTGTAGGGAATCTACAACACTCGTTGTCAACTGCGAGAACGCCGGGTCGTCGGTGAGTTCTCCAGGCGCCCTATGGTCAACCCCACACGAAGGACGAAGGCCTCATGCGGTTCGGTGGGGGAGAAACCGGTCACCTCTTGGATGCGCCTGAGGCGGTACCGGACCGTGTTGGGGTGGACGTACAGCTCGCGGGCGGTGCCCTCGAGCACGCCGCCTGAGGCGATGAACGCGTCCATGGTCTCCAGCAGCTCGCCGCCGGCGCGCCGCAGGGTCATGTAGACGCTCTCACGCAGGCCCAGGCGGGCCGCCTCGTCGCCGGCGATGGCCCGCTCCGGCAGGAGCTGCGTCGCGGTCACGGGGCGGGGCGCGTCGGGCCACGCGGGCGCGGCCCGGTGCCCGGCCACGGCCGCGAGTGCGGACGATGAGGCGTCTGCGAGCCCGGTCACGGTGGGGCCCACGACGATCGGGCCGTCGCCGAACTGGCCGGTGAGCTTCTCCACGATCTCGACGGGTTCCTTGACGCCGCCGAGGAGGAGCACGAGGCGGGCGCCGTGGACGCCCGCGAGGATGTCGAGTCCGAGCCGCCGTGCGGCGCGCTGGACCGAGTGGAGCACGAGCGTGGCCTCGCCGCCGGGGGTGGCGCCGCAGACGACGGTGATCGTCTGCGTCTCCGACCAGCCGAGGGCCGCGGCGCGGCTCACGAGCTCGTCGGAGTTGTCGCCGCGCAGGAGCGCATCGACGAGCATCGCCTGGAGCCGGGCGTCCCAGGCGCCGCGGGCTTCGGCGGCGCGGGCGTAGACGCGGGCGGAGGCGAAGGCGATCTCGCGGCTGAATCGCAGCACCGACTCGCGCAGCTGGTCCTCTTCGCCTTCGGCGGAGAGCTGCGGGGACCTGCTCCTCGACGACGTCGATGACGACCTGGATGAGGGCGACGGTGTGCTGGAGGCTGAGGGCGCGGGCGAGTTCGACCGGGGCGGCTTCGAACACCATGTCGGAGGAGCCGAGGTCGTCGCCGCAGTTGCGCAGCCATTCGAGGAACTGCCGCACCCCGGCCTGGGCCACCAGGGTGACCATCGAGCGCTGCTCGGCGGGCAGGTCGCGGAACCAGGGGAGGCGTTCGTCCATCCGGGTGAGCGACTGGGTCGTCAACGCCGATGAGGAGCGTTCGATGTTCTGAATGGTCGTGGCCAGGTCCATGCCCTATAGCCTGCCAGACGTGGCGCGCGCCGCGCACCGCCGTCTGACGGAATAGCGCGAGCCGCCACTACTGTTGCGCGAAAGAGCACCACAGAAGCCACGACAGAGAGGCGGCCCTATGGCCACGGTTGCACTGACCAAGGACAACTTCGAGGAGACCGTCACCGGCAACGCCATCGTGCTGGTGGACTGGTGGGCCGACTGGTGCGGTCCGTGCAAGATGTTCGCGCCCACGTACGAGTCGTCGAGCGACAAGCACGACGACGTCGTCTTCGGGAAGATCGACACCGAGGACCAGCCGGAGCTCTCGGCCGAGGCCGGGATCCAGTCGATCCCGACCCTCATGGCCTTCCGCGACGGCATCCTCCTCTACAGCCAGCCCGGCGCTCTCCCGCCGGCCGCGCTGGAGGAGATCATCGGCAAGGTGAAGGAACTCGACATGGACGCCGTGCGCGCCGAGATCGAGAAGGAAGAAGCCGAAGAGGCCTAGGGTCTCTTCCGAGCCGCCCTGCGGCTCGCGAGCTTCGCCGCAGGCAGGACGAGCTTGATCGGGCGGGTGCGCATCGCGTACCCGCCCGTCTCCATGCTGAAGGGCCGCAAGCGGATCGCTTGCGGCCCTTCAGCGTCGGTCTTCTAGGAGTCGCCGCCCGCTTCGCCGGCGTCTGCGGCGGTCGGGTCGGTGATCTGGTACTTCGCCGCCGCCTGCGCGGCCAGCTCCGGCTTGACCTCGCCGCGGGCGGCGAGCTGCTGGAGGGCGGCCACGGTGATCGACTCGGCGTCGACGTTGAAGTGGCGGCGCAGCGCCCCGCGGGTGTCGGAGTGGCCGAAGCCGTCCGTGCCCAGCGAGGTGTAGTCGCCCGGCACCCAGCGGCTGATGAGGTCCGGCACGGACCGCATGTAGTCGCTGACGGCGATGAACGGCCCGTCGGCGCCCGAGAGCTTGCTGCGTCACGTATGGGACGCGCTTCTCGGCCTCGGGGTGGCGCAGGTTGTGCCGCTCGGCCGCGACGGCGTCGCGGTTGAGCTCGGACCACGAGGTCACCGACCAGAGGTCGGCGTGCACGCCCCAGTCCGCGGACAGGAGCTCCGCGGCCCTCTGCGCCCACGGACATGCCCGAGCCGGAGGCCAGCAGCTGTACTCGGGGGCCGGCGCCCTCGGCGGCCTGGATCCGGTGGATGCCCTTGAGGATGCCCTCGACGTCCACGTTCTCCGGCTCGGCCGGCTGCACGATCGGCTCGTTGTAGACGGTGATGTAGTAGAAGACGTGCTCGCCCTCGCCGTACATGCGGCTTGCAGGCCGTCCTGGACCATGTGCCCGATCTCGTAGCCGAACGCCGGGTCGTAGGAGACGCACCGCCGGGTTGGTGTGCGCCATGAGCAGCGAGTGGCCGTCCTCGTGCTGGAGGCCCTCGCCGTTGAGCGTGGTGCGTCCGGCGGTGGCGCCGATGAGGAAGCCGTTCGCGAGCTGGTCCGTGGCCGCCCAGATCGCGTCGGCGGTCCGCTGGAACCCGAACATCGAGTAGAAGATGTAGAACGGGATCATCGGCTCGCCGAGCGTGTCGCCCGCCGTGCCCGCGGCGGTGAACGCGGCCATCGAACCGGCCTCGTTGATGCCCACGTGCAGCAGCTGGCCCTGCTCGGACTCCTTGTAGGACAAGAAGAGGTCGCGGTCCACCGACAGGTACTGCTGGCCCTGCGGGGACCAGATCTTCGCCGTCGGGAACATCGCGTCCATGCCGAACGTGCGCGCCTCGTCGGGGATGATCGGGACCCAGCGCTTGCCGGTCTCCTTGTCCCGCATCAGGTCCTTGAGCAGTCGCACCAGCGACATGGTCGTGGCGGCCTTCTGCTTGCCCGAACCGCGCCGGGCCGACTTGTAGGCGTCGTCGCCGGGCAGGTTGAGCGGGATCACGGTGTTCTTGCGCGAGGGGATCGAGCCGCCGAGGGCCTTGCGGCGCTCCTGCAGGTACTCGTGCTCGGCCGAGCCCTCCTGCGGCTTGATGTAGGGCGGCAGGTAGGGGCTGGCCTCGAGCTGCTCGTCGGTGACGGGCATGTCGAGGGCGTCGCGGAAGCCCTTGAGGTCGTCCAGCGAGAGCTTCTTCATCTGGTGGGTCGCGTTGCGGCCCTCGAAGGTCGAGCCGAGGCGGTAGCCCTTGACGGTGTGCGCGAGGATCACCGTGGGCTGGCCCTCGTGCTCCATCGCGGCCTTGTATGCGGCGTAGATCTTCCGGTCGTCGTGGCCGCCGCGGCGCAGCGCCCAGATGTCGTCGTCCGAGAGGTGCTGCGCGAGCGTCTTCGTGCGGGTGTCGCGGCCGAAGAAGTGCTCGCGGATGAACGCGCCCGACTCGGCCTTGAAGGTCTGGAAGTCGCCGTCGGGGGTGGTGTTCATGAGGTTCACCAGGGCGCCGTCGGCGTCCGCCGCGAGCAGCGGGTCCCAGTCGCGGCCCCAGATGACCTTGATGACGTTCCAGCCCGCGCCGCGGAAGTACGACTCGAGTTCCTGCACGATCTTGCCGTTGCCGCGCACCGGCCCGTCGAGGCGCTGGAGGTTGCAGTTGACGACGAACGTGAGGTTGTCGAGCTCGGCGCCGGCGGCGAACTGCAGCGCGCCCCGCGACTCGACCTCGTCCATCTCGCCGTCGCCCAGGAACGCCCACACCTGCTGCTGCTTGGTGTCGGTGATGCCCCGGTCGTCCGCGTAGCGGTTGAACATCGCCTGGTAGATGGCGTTGATCGGGCCCAGGCCCATCGACACGGTGGGGAACTGCCAGTAGTCCGGCATGAGGCGGGGGTGGGGGTAGGACGGGCAGGCCGCCCTGGGGCCGGGAGACTTCCTGGCGGAAGCCGTCGAGGTCGTCCTCGTTCAGCCGGCCTTCCACGAAGGAGCGGGCGTACATGCCGGGGGAGGCGTGGCCCTGGAAGAAGATCTGGTCGCCGCCGCCGGCGTGCGTCGCGGCCGCGGAAGAAGTGGTTGTAGCCCACCTCGTACAGGTTGGCCGCGGAGGCGTAGGTGGAGATGTGGCCGCCCACGCCGATGCCGGGTCGCTGCGCGCGGTGGACGGTCATCGCCGCGTTCCAGCGCACGAATGAGCGGATGCGGTGCTCGACGGCCTCGTCGCCGGGGTAGTGCGGCTCGGCCTCGACCGGAATGGTGTTCACATAGTCGGTGCTCGTGGACGCCGGTACGCCGATCTGGCGCTTGCGGGCGTGCTCGAGCAGACGCTGCATGACGTAGCGGGCACGGGTGCGCCCGCCGCCGTCGAGGAGGCCGTCCAGGGATTCCAGCCACTCGCTGGTCTCCCCAGGGTCAGTGTCCGGTACTTGGGTCGGCAATCCGTCACTGATGGGCGGCCGGTTCTGTTCCGTGGTCACGGGCGATCCCTCGTTCTAAGACTGCGGCTTTGCAGGGTTGCTCTTCAGGCAGCAGAGTGTCATCGTTTTCTACCATCCTCCCTTGAATCTACCGCGAGCATCGTCGACCCACCCGCCTTGATGCGACCGCGCCCACACTCCCCGCCACCGGGAACGCCGCTCACCTGCACGCCGCTGCGCGAGCCGTCCCGGAAAGCGAGATCACCGCCATGTGAACGTGTCCGCACCTTCTTCCCCTCGGCCGCTTTTGCGACAGCCGCGGCGGACCGCCTTCTTTCCGCGCACGGGCGCGAGTGCTGGATATGCCACGCGCTCATATGCTCTACTTCATATCGCTGTGCAGAGCAGAGCGGTACGCTCTGGCAGACCGACCTATGGAGGGGAAGCAGTGAACGCTCCGAGCAGCCCGGTGGACTCATCGAGCGTGGTGCAGCGACTCGGGCTCGAAGGCGTCGAAGTCCGTCATGGAGATCGGCTTCGACACCGATGTCGACGCCACCTTGCGCAGCGCCGTCGTCGAGGCGGTCGGGGAGCTCCTCGACGAGGACTCCGACGAGATCGTAGGCGCGGTGCTCCTGTGGTGCCGCGAAGAGGACGGCGACCTGGTCGACCTCCTGCTCGACGCCCGCGACCCCCTCGCCGACGACGGCGTGGTCTGGCTCCTCACCCCCAAGGCCGGACGGCCCGGCCACATCGAGCCGGCCGACATCGAGGAGTCGTACGGCCCTCGCCGGCCTCAAATCGACGAAGACCCTGAACGCCTCCCCGGACTGGGTCGCCTCCCGCATGGTCGTCGCCCGCCGCTGACCGCGGTGCCGGTTGTCGCGAGAGTCCTCTTCGGGCGGGCCCGGTGACCGCCGCGCGCGCCTGGCGATAACGTTCAGCGCGTCACCGACCACCGGGCCCTCCGCCGAGGGCCGGAACGCTAGGAGCGCGCATGCCGATCGAAACCGGAACCAAGGCCCCCGGCTTCACCCTCAAGGACCAGAACAACCAGGAGGTCGGCCTCGCCGACTTCCTCGGTGAGAAGCACGTCCTGCTGGTCTTCTACCCGTTCGCGTTCACCGGCGTGTGCGAGGGCGAGCTGTGCGGCATCCGCGACAACCTCGACGCGTACCAGACCGACGAGGTCCAGGTCCTCAGCGTCTCCGGTCGACTCCCCGTTCGCCCACAAGGTCTGGGCGCAGCGCGAGGGCTTCGAGTTCCCGCTGCTGAGCGACTTCTGGCCGCACGGCGAGGTCGCCCAGGCCTACGGCGTCTTCAACGAGGAGAAGGGCATGGCGAACCGCGGCACGTTCGTCATCGACAAGCAGGGCGTCGTGCGATTCGCCGAGATGAACATGCCCGGCGAGGCCCGCGACCAGGGCGCCTGGCAGAAGGCCCTGTCCGAACTGCAGGGTTAAGAGGATCGTTCGAGACCGAACGCGAAGACGGATCCGCAGGGCCGCCGGGGCTTCCCCGGCGGCCCTGCGCCGCTTCCGGAGGAAGACCGCGAAGCGGTGCAACCCGGCAACGGGTTCGGCGCGTCTACGCGGCGACGACTCCGACGATGGGATTCCCCGTGCTGCGACAGCGGATCGGCACCGCCTTCCTCACCGCCCTGACCCTCGCCGCCGCCTCCGGCTGCTCCTGGTTCGCGGAGGAGGACCTCGACTTCACGGCCAACGAGGCGCGGCTCACCGACATGGTCAACGAGGGCATCCGCCTGACCGAGGAACTGGACGCGGCCGAAGGGCGGATCATCCAGGACTGCCTGGAGGAGCAGGGCTTCGAGCTGCACGACACGGACCTGCTCGCGGGAACCGTTGAGCCCGAGCGTGAAACGTTCCTCGACAGCGGTCCATACGAGCAGTTCCTGCCGACCGAAGAGGAGGCCGCGCTCCGCGGCTACTGGCAGTGGGTCAACATCAACGACTCCGAGGAGCTGGCCGATTCGCAGCTCCAGGCCGCCTACGAGGCGCATCTGCTCGCGGAGGGGTTCCCAACCGAGGAGGAGATGTCGACGATCCCCGAGTTCTTCTACCAGCCCGCCGCGGACCAGTACGACTGGTACGTGGCCTACGGCGGCAACACGTGGGCCGCCTCGAACTACAGCGACCTCGGCGGCCCGGGCCTCAAGACCGACGCGAGCGGCGAGGAGATCTACATCAACCCGAAGCCGGAAGGCTGCCTGCTCCAGATGGCGGAGGCCGTCTACGGCGGGTTCACCGCCGTCGACAACGCCGAGGAGGGGTGGACGGACTGGACCTGGAAGCCCGAGCAGCCGATGTTCCAAGGCGGGGACCTCGAGGAGACGTACGCCGAACGCGTGGCCGAGGCGGGCGTCGAAGACGACTTCCTCGACTGCCTCGACGAGCGCGGTTGGGGTGGTTGGGAGTTCACCGACGGCTATCTCGCGGTGAACGAATTCCTCCACGAGGCGGGCGAAGGCGAGCAGCCGACCTCCTCCTACTCCGGATCCGCGGGCTCCTGGCCGGAGCCGCCCGAAGACGTGCCGGGGGCCGACGACTTCGAGGGCTGGCTCGCGTTCGAACGCGGCTTCGCGCTCGACGTGGTCGGCTGCGGCGACGAGACCGGGTTCCGCGCCGCCGCCGAGCACGCCTGGCAGCAGGAGCAGTTGCGCCGGTACCTCGACATCGAGGACGCCACGTACGCCTGGCAGGAGCAGATGCGCGGCTACCTGGCGCAGGCCCAAGAGGCCATCGGCGAGTGAGCCCCGCGCCCCGCCGGGCTCAGAGGGGCGCGCCCCAGGGGCTCAGGAACACGTACCGCACCATCGGATAGCGCTCGCGCAGCCGGGCCTCGGCGTCGCGACAGCTCCGCTCGATCGCCTCGCCGCTCGCGCTGTTGCGGAAGTCGACCTTGGCCGCGACCAGCACCGACGTGGGCCCGAGCTGGAGCGTCAAGAGCTCCTGCACGGCCGCCACCTCCTCGCCCGCTTCGAGTTCGGCGCGCACCGCCTCGCGGAAGCGCGGCGGCAGGCTCCGTCCGATCAGGAGCGACAGGTTCGCGTGGCCGAGCAGGACCGCGACGATCAGCAGCAG
Source organism: uncultured Actinomycetota bacterium (assembly GCA_963740955.1). Lineage (GTDB taxonomy): Bacteria > Actinomycetota > Actinomycetes > Mycobacteriales > Micromonosporaceae > Glycomyces. The sequence goes on along the minus strand of CAVUGC010000014.1, from coordinate 3,360 downwards.
CACGCCGATGAGGACCGACGCGGTCCCGTCGTAGACCGGGTTCCCGGTGAACTCGGTGAGCAGGAGGCCGATCGCCGCCAGGACGAGGCCGATGAGCGCGGCGAGGTCCTCCAGGAACACCGCCTTCAAGCTCGTGTCCGGCGTGTGCCGCAGGAACAGGCGCGGGCGGACGTTCCAATGCCGGGCCTCGCCGCGCAGCTGCACGATGGTCCGCCCGAACGAGACCGCCTCCAGCACGAACGAGATGGCAAGGACCGCATACGAAAGCCGGTAGTCGCCCTCGCCCTCGCGCTGCATCGAGTGGAAGCCGTGGGTGATCGAGAACAGGCCGCCCGCCACGAACGTGAACGCCGCCGCGAGCGCCGCCCACATGTAGTGGGTGCTGCCGTACCCGAACGGGTGCGCCTCGTCGGCGGGCTTCGCGCTGCTGCGCAACGCGACGTACAGCATGAGCTCGGTGATCGTGTCGGCCGCCGAGTGCGCCGCCTCCGAGACCATCGCGGCCGAGCCGCCCAAGAGCCCGGCGACGAGCTTCGCCACGGCGATGCCGAGATTCATCAGCGCGGCCACGAGCACCGTGATCACGCTCTCCGACTTCACCTCTGACGCATCGCTCACGCCGTCGAGCCTATGCGAGCGCGCTCGACCGCCGCCGTCAGTTCGGACGCAGCGCCGCGAACGCCTCGTCCACGAGCGCCGCGACCGCCGCAAGCGCGAGGCGCCTCGCAACGCGCAAGCGAAAGACCCCGACCTCGCCCGCGCTCTGGGCGCGCGCGGCGGCGTTGGTCGGGGTCCGTTCGCAGTAAGCGGCCGGCTCGGCCGCGGTTCGTTATTCGGCGTTCTCGTCCAGGTAGCCCCACTCGCCCACGTTGTAGAAGACCCGCATGGTGGTCGCCCAGTTGTCGCGGACGTTCACCACGTCCGAGTTCACCATGACCAGCGCCGGCGTCCAGGCCAACGGCAGCTGCACCGATTCGTCCAGGGAGATCTGCGCGGCCTGGTTGTTCAGCTCGGCCGCGCGGTCGCGGTCGAGGGTGGTGGCGAGTTCGGCGACGATCGCGTCCATCTCGGCGCTCCGGAACCCGGTGTGGCCCTCCTCGCCCCAGTAGTCGTTCGCCGAGGAGGCGAAGAGCGGGGTCTCGATCCAGGAGAACAGGATCAGGTCCCAGTCGCGGGCTTCGAGCACCGAGTTGAGCTCGCCGGCCGGGATCGGGTCGGCGGTCACCTCGACGCCGAGCTCGCCCAGGTAGGTGAGCACGAGGTCCTGGATGATCGGCGTGAAGGCCTCGCCTTCGATGCCGGTGCGGAAGCGCAGCGACACGGGCTCGCCCGCGGGGGTCAGGAGCGCCTCGCCGTCCCATGTGTACTCGGCCTCCTCGAGGATCGCGCGGGCCGCTTCGAGGTCGCCCGAGCCGAGCCCGGAGTCGCCGATCTGGTCGGTGAAGTACTCGGAGTCGGGACGGAAGAGCACGTTCTGCATCGTCTCGGTGTCTTCGAAGGCCGTCCCGTAGGCGCGGTCGTTGATCTCGTCGGCGTCGATCGCGGTGAAGATCGCGCGGCGCAGCGGCTCCTCCGCCAGGAACGGGTTGTCGAAGTTCGCGTCGATGTGGGACCAGCCCGACTGCGGCGCGACGGTGTACTTCAGGTTCGGTTCGCCCGCGAGCTGGTCGAGGATCTCGGGGTCGAAGCTGGAGGGCGCGGCCCCGTCGATCGTGCCCTGCCGCAGTTCGGTGGCCATCGCGTCGGCGCCCTCGATGTACTTGAGCGTCAAGGAGTCGAGGGTCGACTGCTGCGATCCGGTCCACTCGGGGTTCGGCACGTACTTCGCGTAGTCGCCGAGCGCGCCCTCGGTCATCTTGAAGGGTCCGGCGCTGTAGTCGAGCGGCGGGTTCTCGGAGAAGTCGGTGACGGACGCGGCCATCACGGCCGGGTCGGTCCGCCAGTCGGCGTGGCCGCGGGCCTCGGCGATGTGCGCGGGGTGGGTGATGACCTGCGCGGCGTACCACTCGGAGTCGAGGTAGCCGTCCTTGTAGGTCACGACGACGGTGTTGTCCTCGCCCGCTTCGATGGAGGCGACGTTGGAGCCGTAGTCGGTGGCGGGGGCGCAGCCGGCGCACTGGGCCTCGTCGGTGGAGGTGGCCTTCCAGTGCCAGATGAAGTCGTCGATGCCGATCGGGGTGCCCTCGCCCCAGGTCGCGTCCTCTTTGAGGTGGTAGGCCACCGTCATCGGGGCTTCGGCGAGCAGTTCGGGGGCTTCGGCGTAGATCCCGTCGTTGTAGTGGATCTCGCCGTTCTGGTCGAAGGTGAAGACGGTGGGGCGCAGCGGCTGGTTGATGATCGAGGTCGACAGGCTGGAGCCGTAGATGTCGGCCTGGCCCCAGGCCTCCCATTTGCCGCCGACCGCCCACACCAGGTCGCCGCCGTCCTTGCGGGGTCCGGAGTTGCAGGTGGTGGGTTCGGTCAGGCAGTCCTCGAAGCCGACGCCGGTCTCGGTGTCCTCGCCGCTGCCGCCGCACGCGCTGAGCGCCAGGGTGAGGGCGGCGGTGGCGGCGGCCGCTGACTTCGTCCAAAGGCCGCGGCGCGGTTTGGTCTCGGGCATGGCAGACCCTTTCGCGATATATGGGGGGAAGTGCCCACGGGCACGCATCACACCATAATGTCACCCGAAAAGAAAGTCAACTAAAACGATAGGAATACTATTGTATGTCACAGTGGTCGGTCGCCTCACCCGGCGCTCCGATACGTCAAGCGGCGCAACAGGACCTCGGTGGGCGCCAAAGGATGATCGAAATCGGTCCGAGGTGCCCGAAGGGTCCTACGGCAGTATCGAATCCGTGCGGTAGTCCGCCGGGGCCATTTCAGATCACACCGCTCGGTGGTTTCGCTGGTCCGAAGCGCGGCTGGGAGCGATTGACATCCGGTCATCCCACCACCACCATGGCGAAATTGTTATCTGTCACATGTTTCCAACCCTTTATCTATGGGTTAGATTTTGCCTTGTCTTAACTTGCGCCGACGGCCCGTCGGCGTCCGAACCCCCGACCGCAAGGAGGCGGAAGACATGGTGGACAAGGCTCGATGGCGCAGAGGCGCCGCGCTCGCAGCGACGGCACTGCTCGGAGCGGCGGCCCTCGCCGCCTGTGGCGGAGGCGACTCCGGTGACGACGGCCCCCTCAAGATGGTCGTCTGGGGCGGCGACCTCGACAAGGAGACCTACCAGGCGCGCATCGACCTCTTCGAGGCGGCGAACCCCGACACCAAGATCGATCTCCAGCTGATCCCCGCGGACAAGTACGCGCAGAAGGTCCAGACGATGATCGCGGGCGGCGACGGCCCGACATCATGCAGGTGGCCGAGAAC
>CAVUGC010000013.1:0-19216 GCA_963740955.1 uncultured Actinomycetota bacterium | reverse complement strand
ACCAAAGAACAACTGAATAGAACACGGCGGGCCGCCCGAGGCCTTGGCAGAAATCTGGCGGCCCGCCCCCTTGCAACCAGAGAGGAAACCTCCCGTGGTCCGCTCCAGCCTACGCTATGACCCGGTTCCCGCCTCGGTCAAAATCGACCTCGAACTCCACAAGCCGTACCGCACCTGGTTCGGTCTCGGCCGCCTGCGCTGCGAATGGTGCCACCACAAGTGGGGCGCCCACGGGTGCCCTCGGCGCCGCTCCGCGGTCAAGCTCCTCGCCGCCAACATCAGTTCCGACTCGCTCCGCGACGTGCTCGCCACCCTGATCGGCTTCTCCTGGGGCGGTGCCGCGTGAACCCTGAACGCATCGTCTTGGGCCGCTTCACCCTGGAGCACCGCCGCATCGAGGTCTACCAGGTCGCGGGAGGTTCCACGACATCGGTTCGCTTGCGCCGCATCGAACCCGAACCGGCCGTCGACCTCGGCTACATCAACCGCATCGGCTCCCCGTTCGCCCGCCTCCACCTCTACCGCGCCGAATGGTGCGCAGCGCTGCGCCGCAACGCGAAGGACAAGGCCAGCGCGATCTGGCACCACGCCGCCCGCCACGAAGCGGAGGTCGAAGGATGACCCTGCGCTTCGCCGACGGCCTGCCCGTCCTCGGCTACGGCGAAGTCGAGGAGCACACCCTCGCCTTCGCCTGGCACTGGCACGAACCGACCCTTCGCGTCACCTTCACGGAACACGACCCGACCCTGATCGGCCACGTCACCCACCTCGACGGCCTCCCAGGCCTGGCCGCCGCCCCCGACAACCACGACTGGCTCGACCCGGACCGAACCCAAGCCATCGTCGAACACGCCATCAACCTATGGCGCACAAAGGAGAACATGTTCCGCACCTGCGACGGCTGAACGCACCCAAACCGTCCGAACCGTCAGGATCAATCGCCTACTCGTGCTCCCGATGCTGAGGAGACTTCGACGGGGTGCGATCCAGGTCGAGATGCTGCCTCAGCCGCCAACTCGCCACCGCATGTTGAACCGCGACGCCGAGGAACATCAGGATCACCATGCCGGCAGCGATGATCCCGACGATGGTGATCGGTGAATTCGGAAGCTCCGCGAACACCGCCATGAGTCCCACGACGAAGCTCACCATCGCCACTGACAGTGCGACGGTCGAGAGATGCGCGTTGTACTGAGTGCCGGACGCGGCCGCCGATCGGTAATCTTCGGCGGCGGCCTCGTTCTGCTCGAGGATTTGGGACAGCAGCTCATTGGTCCGACGCTGCTCCTGAGTCAGCGCTCGGACTTCCTCTCGGAGTTCCCGAACATGCCTCGCGGTGCTGAACAGATTCATGATCAGTCCTCGATCATTCGTACGGCTCGCATATATGAGCGTCGACTTCCTCGGCCGTCAGTGATCGGAATCCGTACTCGGAGTCTTTCCCAAGCCCCCAGTCGTACCAACTGGTTTCTCCAAAGTACCGATCCTGTTGGCACTCATCGACAGTGGCCACTCGGAACGGCTCCCCACCGTTGTCGACGACAAGGCTTGCGAGCTCGCCGTCGAGCTCGTAATCGATGACCAACTGGAACTCGTACGTGTGAGCCTCGAACTCGTGGGTGTTGGTCGCGTCGATCTCAAGACTTTCCTTGGCCCCCGGTGCCACATTGATGACCTGCTCATCGAAGAAATCCTCGCCGGTGGGCTCTCCAGATCCCTCCTCGATCATGAACGGCCCTTGGTCAGGAGCATTGATGAACAGGGCCATCTTGTTGATGGGTATTCCGCCGCAGTCGGGTGGGTCGATGTACGTTCCTCCGACGATCATGTCGCTCACTTGGAGGATCTCTGCGCGGATGCCGAACACCGTCACCTGCTGCGTCATGTCCGACTGCAGGTTGATATAGATCTCCGTTCCCCAGATGACATAGCCCCCGGCCGCCATCACCGGACCGGTGAGGTCGACTGACGAGTACCGCTCGGGGACGCTTGCGAGGAATTCGTCGGCCTTCGCGGAGGCTTCGGCGCTGAAGACGAAATTCGGGCAGTCATCGTCGTCGCCGAAGTGCGTGATGGTGGCGGTCAGCGCGTTCACGGGCTCGGTTGATACTTCCTCCTCCACAGCCGGGCTTTCGATCTGCGCGGACGGTGGCTCCTGATCCAGCGTTCCGATTACGGCGGCGATCACGACGACGAGAATGAGCACGGCCGCGGCAGACAGGAACACCATGACGGTGGGTCGCATACGCCGAGGGGTATTTCGCAGGTCATCAACTTGCACGGTGCCTCACAGTCGACTCGATGCCGAGGGGGAGTCCATGAGGATCTGAACTCCATTGGGTCCAGTCTTCGGCGATTTGGGGGATTCCCAGTGTCCCACAAAGATGTTCGAGGCAAGGGCCATGAGGAGAGCGGAACCGCGCCGAGCCCGCGCTGGGTTCCGGGCGGCACCTCGGTCCAGCGTCTCGCCGACGCGCACACCGAGTTCGGCACCGAACTGCCCGGTCCCGACGGGGAGAAGCTCTGGGTCGGCTCGCCGTTGACCGTCCATCGGCGCTGCGAAGACCCGATGTTCTCCATCTCGAACCGCATCGCCTACGACGGGCTCATGCTCAACGACACGCCGCTCAGAGTCGAACTGGTGTTGCCGCGTACCGGTGCGGCGGTGACCAAGAGCATGTGGCTCGACGTGCGCTCGACCGAGAACCATGGGCGTTGGATCCCGGCGGAGGGCAAGCGACTCGATGCCCTCCTGTCCCACCTACGGGACAACGGATTCCACATGCCCGAGGTCATGGTCATCACCCCGTTCGTCGAAGTCGCCACCGAACTTCGCAAGCGTCGTCGCCGCATCGGGATCGTCGATGCGGGAACGGTCCACACGGCCCAAGGAAAGCAGGCCGACGTGGTCGTCCTGGTCCTGGGAGGCGATCCGGCGAAGCCGGGAGCCGGCAGTTTCGCGGCGGATAAGCCGAACTTCGTGAACGTGGCGGTCAGCCGCGCCAAGCGCCGCCTCTTCGTCATCGGCAATCACGAGACCTGGTCGCGACTCCCGAACTTCGGCGAACTGGCTGCGGCCCTGGGGGACCCCAGATGAGCGGACTTCAGACCGGCCTGTGCGCGGCTCCAGCGGTACGGCCGGCACAACCGCAATCCGAACGTCTTCTACGTCGAATTCGGCGATGTCCTCGCGATGCTCCCTGCAGGAGCACCAGAAGCACACAGGTGCCACGTGGCCAGAGTCGTCAAGCGCGGCTCGCAACCGTAGCAGCGCCTGAGGCTTGTGCCGGTCTAGGGAAAAAGTTACATTTATCTATAAGGAAGGCTTCTTTAAGATATGAGGTAGCTCCCATGACCCGTCGACCACGCCGACAGCTGCTGGCCCTGTTCAGTACCTTCGCGCTCGCATTGACCATCGCGGCCGGGCTGCCCGCGTCCTCCGCGAACGCCCAAGTCGCCTGCGCTGCAACATGGAACGCAGGTGCCGTCTACACCCAGGGCAACGTGGCCTCCCACAACGGCCAGAACTGGACCGCCCAGTGGTGGACCCAGGGGGAGACCCCCGGCACCACCGGCCAGTGGGGCGTGTGGCGCAACCCGGTCGCCTGCGGCGGCGGCACCGACCCCGGCGATCCCGACCCGTCCGGTCTCGTCGTCTCCGAGGCCCAGTTCAACCAGATGTTCCCGAACCGGAACTCCTTCTACACCTACCAGGGCTTCGTCAACGCCACTTCGTCGTTCCCGGCCTTCGGTAACACCGGCAGCGACACCGTTCGGCGCCAGGAGGTCGCGGGCTTCCTCGCGAACGTCGCGCACGAGACGGGCGGCCTCGTCCACATCGTCGAGCAGAACCAGGCCAACTACCCGCACTACTGCGACCCGAGCCAACCGTACGGTTGCCCCGCAGGGCAGGCGGCCTATTACGGTCGCGGTCCGATCCAGTTGAGCTGGAACTTCAACTACAACGCCGCGGGCAACGCGCTCGGGCTGCCGCTGCTGACCAACCCGTGGCTGGTCGAGCAGAACGCGACCGTGGCCTGGCAGACCGCCCTCTGGTACTGGAACACCCAGAGCGGACCGGGCACGATGACCGGCCACACCGCCATGACCACCGGTGCCGGCTTCGGCGAGTCCATCCGGTCCATCAACGGCTCGATCGAATGCAACGGCGGCAACCCCGCTCAGGTCCAGAGCCGCGTCAACAACTACCAGCAGTTCACCGGCATCCTGGGCGTCGCCCCGGGCGGCAACCTCTACTGCTGATCGAACGAAGCATTGCCCGGGCCCGACGGCATTGCGCCGTCGGGCCCCGGGCGGGTGCTATCTGGTGAGCAGGGACCGGAGGGCTTCGGTGACGACGGCCGGTGCTTCCTCGGCCATGAAGTGGCCCGCGTCGGTGGTGCGGTGGTCGAGGTCCGGTGCCCAAGCGCGCCAAAGCTTTTCGGCGTCGTAGCCGAGCATCGAGCCCCAGTCCTGCTGGACGACCGTCACGGGCATCGTGAGTTGCGTCCCGGCGGCTCGGTCGGCGCGGTCGTGTTCCACGTCGATCCCGGCCGACGCGCGGTAGTCGGCCACGATCGAGGGCACGGCCTCACGCGAGGCGCGCAGGTACTCGTCGCGGACCTCCGCCGGGATGGCCCGCGGGTCGCGGGCCCAGGCGTCGAGGAAGAACCCGAAGAACGCATCGGCGCTCGCGCCGATCATCTGCTCGGGCAGCCCGGGCGGCTGGGCCATCAGGTAAAGGTGGAAGGCGACCGCGGCGTCAGCGCCGTGCAGGATCTCCCACATGTCAAGGGTCGGCAGCACATCCAGCGCCGCCAGATGTGTGACCGCCGCAGGGTGATCGAGCCCGGCGCGTACCGCGACCAGTGCGCCGCGGTCATGACCGGCGAGGGCGAAACGCCGGTGGCCCAGATGCGCAGCGAGCTTGACGACATCGGCGGCCATCGTCCGCTTCGCATACGTTTCGGAGCTCTCGGCGGGCTTGTCGCTGGCGCCGTAGCCGCGCAGGTCAGGGACGATCACGGTGTGATCGCGCGCGAGATCGGCCGCGACATGCCGCCACATCAAGTGCGTCTGCGGAAAGCCGTGCAGCAGCACGATCGGACTCCCCGCCCCGCCGACGGCCGCATTGAGCGAGACGCCGTCGTCGACGGGGACGCGCTGATAGTCGAACCCGGGAATCGTGAGGTCCATGGATGCTCCTTCGTGTTCGGTGGACGTCATCGAGTCTGCGAGCCGCCGATGAGCATTCGATGAGCGCGATAAGTTGACGACGAAGGGAGGCGCGTGTGCGCGTGGAGTTCGGAGTGCTCGGACCGGTCCTGGCCTGGGACGACGCGGGCGCGGAGCTGAACCTGAAGGGCCCCCGGCACCGGGCCGTGCTCGCGCGGCTGCTGATCGCGCACGGCCGCGTCGTCCCGATCGACCGCCTCGTCGACGACCTGTGGGACGACCCGCCGCCAGGGGCGGTCGGCGCCGTCCGCACCTTCGTAGCGGCGCTGCGGCGCGCGCTCGAACCCGACCGCGAAGCCCGCAGGCCCGCGAAACTCCTGGTCACCGAGGGAACCGGCTACGCCTTGCGCGCGGATCCCGACACAGTGGACGCATGGAGGTTCGAGGCGGCGGTGGCCGAAGCCGCCCGGCCCGCCGCGCAGGCGCTCGAACGGCTCGACGCGGCCCTGCGCACCTGGCGAGGACCGGCCTACGCCGACTTCGACGAGACCTGGGCCCGCACCGAACGGAACCGACTCGACCAGCTGCGGCTCACCGCGACCGAGCAACGCGCCGGGGCGCTGCTGGAACTCGGACGCCCCGGCGCGGCCGTCGCGGACCTGGACGCCCTGGTGACCGACCATCCATGGCGCGAAGAAGCATGGCGGCTCCTCGCATTGGCCCTGTACCGCACTGGGCGCCAAGGAGAAGCGCTGGCCGTCCTGCGCCGAGCCCGCGAACTCCTGCGCGAGCGGCTCGGCATCGATCCGGGCCCGCGGCTGCGGCGCCTGGAGACCGACCTGCTCCGCCAAGACGACCACGGGTCCGCGTCGGACGCCGCCGAACGCGTATGGGCCGCATCGGCGGCGGCCTTCGACCAAGCGGTGCCCGCCGACGCACCCGCGCGCCTGGAATCGACCGTGGGCCTGCTTCGCAGCCTGGCCTTGACCGGGCCCACCGGGCTCGAAGCGGCAAGGGAGCACTGGTCCACCGCCGTCGCGGCCGCCGAGCAGTTGGACGATCCCGAACTGACGGCGCGCGTGATCGGCGGATACGACGTGCCCGCGATCTGGACGCGATCGGACGACCCCGAAGAGGCCGCGCGGATCGTCGCCGCCGCCGAGCGCGCGCTGTTGCAGCTCAAGCCGGAAGCGGACCGGGCGCGACTGTTGGCGACGATCGCCGTCGAATCGCGGGGCATCGGTTCCCGAGCGGCCGAAGCCGCCGAGGCCGAGCGGATCGCTCGCAGCCTGGGAGACCCGGCGCTTCTGGCGTACACGTTGAACGGCGTGTTCATGCAGACGTTCCACCGGGCAGGGCTCGCCCCCGAGCGCGACCTGATCGGGGCCGAACTGGTGGATCTCGCTTCCCGCCATGGACTCTCCGCGTTCGCGATCCTCGGCCACCTCATCCGAGTCCAAGCCCGAAGCGCGCTCGCGGACTTCGACGGTGCGGACGAGCACGCCGACGCCGCCGATCGCCTCGCCGAACGGCACCGCCGCCCACTGGTCGGCGTGTTCACCGACTGGTACCGGGCGATGCGGGCCTCCGCGACCGGCGCCTCATTCGAGGAGGCCGAAGCCGCCTATCTCGCCGCGGCGGCCCGTCTCGACGGAGCGGGCATGCCGGGAGTCGAACGGGGCCTGCTCCCGCTGGCCCTGCTCTTCCTGCGAATCCGACACGACCGGCCGCTCAAGTTCGAGGACACCGTGGATTGGGGACCGTACGGGCGTTGGGTTCGCCCTCTCGTGCTGCTCGAACAAGGGCGCCGTGCGGAAGCCATCGAGGCACTGGGCAGAACCCCGGAACCTCCGCACGACCTCATGTTCGAGGCAATGTGGACGATAACTGCGCGAGCGGCGATCGCCTTGAACGACCACGAAACAATGGCAAGAGCCCGAACCGCACTCGCCCCGGCGGCGAACGAACTGGCCGGCGCCGCGAGCGGCATGGTCACAGCAGGCCCCGTCTCCGTGGTTCTCCAGGCGCTGAACCCCGCATAGGCGACGAGAGCGCGCCGCGATTGCACGGCGCGCCCTCGAGACGATCGTCAGGCGACCCTGGCGAGCTCAGGTTCCTCCGTTTCCTCGACGACGTTCCGCTTGCCCAGGTTGAAAAGGCCGATGATCACTGCGATGGCCGCTGCGCCGAGCGGCACCAGGAGTGCGGCGCGGTAGCCGTCGAGCAGTGACTCCGGTGCGTCCGAGCCGGTCGCGGCGACGTTCACCGCGGCGACGGCCGCGAGACCGATCGCCGCGCCGAACTGGAACGACGTGTAGAGCAGCCCTCCGGCGAGACCCTGTTCCGATTCCGCGATCCCGTTGGTGGCGATGATGGTGAGCGGGCCGTACGCCAGCGTGAACGCCAAGCCCATGAGCACCAGGCTGGGGAGCATCGCGAGGTACGACGAGTCCGCACCGGCCGTCAGGAACAGCGCGAACGCGAGCGCCGCCGAGACGAGCCCGGCGAGGAGCACCGGGACGTTCCCGAAGCGCCGCACCAGGATCGGAGTGACGGTGGGGGCGAGGGCGACGTCGATGCCGATCACCAGCATCGCGAGGCTCGCCTTGATCGTCGACCAACCCCTGAGTTCCTGGAGGTAGAGCACCACGAGGAACTGGAAGCCGAAGAACCCGGCCATGAAGAGCATGCCGATGAGGTTGGCGCGCAGCAGCGACCCGGATCGAAGGATCCCCAGGCGCACCAGCGGCGCGGGCGTCCGGCGCTCGACGGCCCAGAACAGCGCGAAGAGCGCGAGGCTCAACCCGACCGTCCCCGCGGTCGAGGCGATGCCGACGTGCGTGGCGCGCTCGACGCCGAGCACGAGCAGCACGACCGCCGCCGTGATGGTGAGGCCGCCGAGCAGGTCGAACCGCTGCCCGTGCCGTTCGGGCCGCGGTGTTCTGGGGATGACGGCGAGCGCGGCGATGAGCAGGATCGCCGAGAGGCCCACGGGCATGAAGAACACCCAGCGCCAGTCGAGCGCGGTGAGCAGGCCGCCGATGACCATGCCGAGCGTGAAGCCGCCGGCGCCGATCGCGCCGTAGATCATCAGGGCCCGGTCCCGTTTCGGGCCTTCGTCGAAGCTCGTGGTGATGATCGACAGTCCGGCGGGCGTCATGAAGGCGGCCGCGAGCCCGGTGATGAACCGCGCCGCGATGAGCGTCGTGCCGTTCTCGGCGAGCCCGCCGAGCCCGGAGAACAGCAGGAACACGATGAGCGAGACCAGAAAGACCTGGCGCCGGCCCAGAATGTCGGCGGCTCGGCCGCCCAGCAGCATGAAGCCGCCGTAGCCGAGGACGTAGGCGCTCACGACCCACTGGAGCGACCCGGTGGACAGGCCGAGTTCGGTGCGGATCGAGGGCAGTGCGATGTTGAGCATGGCGATGTCGATGCCCTCCAGGAAGATGGCTCCTGAGAGGACGAGCAGCACGCCCCATTCACGGGCTTTCACGGGCACTCCTTGACTGGCGTCGGGTTTCACTGGCCCGGCAATCATCGATCCGGCCCGCCGCGGGAACAACGACGAAGAACGCAACGTTCGTTCAGTCAGGCTTACCGATCCGGAGGAACCCATGGAACGCGACGAACTGGAATGCTTCCTGATCCTGGCCGAGGAGCTGCACTTCGGCCGCACCGCAGTGCGCATGCGGCTCTCCCGCGCCCGGGTCAGCCAGCTGATCCAGCGACTCGAGCGCCGCCTGGGCGCGCCGCTGTTCGAGCGCACCAGCCGCACCGTCGCGCTCACCGAACTCGGCGAGCGATTCCGCGACGACGTCGAACCCCACCACCGCGCCATCGAACAGGCCGTGGCCCGCACCGCCGCGGCCGCACGCGGCATCGGCGGCACCCTCCGCATCGGCTTCACCAACTCCCTGACCGGCGAGATCGCGATGAAAGCGGCCGACGACCTCCGCGGCTCCTATCCCGAACTCGCCGTGGAGATCTGCGAGATGTCGTTCACCGACCCGTTCACGCAGCTGCGCGACCGCTACTACGACGTCCAGTTCATGGAACTCCCCGTGCGCGAAGACGACCTCGCCAAAGGCCCGACCCTCCTCACCGAGGGACGCGTGCTGGCGGTCGCCGCCGACCACCCGCTCGCCGCCCGCCCCTGGCTCACCATGGAGGACCTGGCCGAGACCGCCGCTCCTCGAGATCGAAGGCGACGTCCCCGACTACCGCCGCGAAGCCCACGCGCCCAAGCGCACCCCGAACGGCCGGCCGATCGCCGCCGGGCCCGGGGTCACCAGCCTCCAAGAGGCTCTCATGCTCGTCGCGGCCGGCAAAGGCGCCATGCTCACCGGTGCCCATACCGCGGCGCTACCAGCCCCGCCCCGGCGTCGCCTACGTCCCGATCCTCGACGCCACGCCGGTCCGCTACGGCCTCGCTTGGCGAGCAGGCGAGAACACCGCCGCCTTCGACGCCCTCATTGAACGGGTCGCGGCGGAAGTCGAACGTAGCGGCCGGAAAACGCACGTGCCGGACGCCGACCGCGACCTTTCCTCGGTCTGACGATCGGCCTCCCGGCCGAGACGGCGACGGCGGAACCGGCCGAATTGCGGAGGTGACAGCGGCCTGGCCAGTGCGACAATCGGGCCGATGATCACACCGGTTCCGGGATTGAGCATGTCCCCCTTGGAGATCCTGGCCGTCCTGGGAGCCGTGGCGGTCGTGCTCGCCCGCTGGTTCCCGCCTCGTGCTCGCAGGCCGGTCCTGGTCTCCGGTGCGGCGGTCGTCGTAGCCGGCGGGATCGTTCTGGCGGTGGTCGGCTTGCGCTGGCAGCTGGTGCCGCTGTTCGGGGGCGTCGCGATCGTGCTCGCCGTATCGGCGATCGCGCGGGGGCGCCGGGCGCGGTGGTGGCTCGCGCTGCCGGGTTGGGTGGCGTGCCTGGCTCTGGTCGCCGCGACTCCTGTTGCGGCATGGGCGATGCCGGTGCCGGTGTACCCCGAACCGACCGGCGAGTATGCGGTGGGCGCCACGGCATTGCAGTGGACCGACGCGGATCGACCCGAGCCCTTCACCGAGGACCCCGACGATCATCGCGCGATCGTCGTCCAGCTCTGGTATCCCGCTCAGGGCGGCTCGGGGGAGCGGGCCGTCGGCGGACGGGAGACGGCGGGGGAGTCGCGAGCCGTCACCGCGGCGTCGGCCGATTTCTTCGGGATCCCGGGATTCCTCCTCGACCAGTCCGCCGAAGTCCGCTCGCACGCCGTGTTCGACGCACCCGTGGCCGCCGGGGACGAGCGGTATCCGATCATCGTGTTCTCACCGGGCCTGACCGGAACCCGCACGGCGAACACCGTCCTCGCCGAGGAATGGGCCAGCCGCGGCTACGTGGTGGCCAGTGTGGACCACACCTACGACGCGGCCCTCACCTTCATCGACGGGGAACCGGTGCATTCGCGCAACTCCATCGTCGGCGCCACCGAAGCGGAGATCGAGCAACGCACGAGGGACAACTTCGCGATGCGCACGGCGGACCTCAGTTTCGTGCTCTCGCAACTCGAGCGGTTCGACCGCGGCGAGATCTCCGGGCCGTTGGCGGGGAGGCTGGACACCGAACGCGCTGCTGTCGCGGGTCATTCCCGAGGCGGCGCCGCCGCACTCGTGACGGCCGCCGCCGATCCGCGTTTCGCCGCGGTCGTCCACATCGACGGCGGGCTCGAGGCCTCGCTTCCGCCGCAGCCGTTCGACCAGCCGACCCTCTCGATCACCAGCCCCATATCGGCGGCCGAGAACCCCGACTACCTTCCGGCCTTGGACCGCGCCCTCGAACTCGGCACCGCCGAGACCTACCGGATCGAGCTCGCCCACGCCGGCCACTTCTCGTTCACCGACGCCGCCCTCTTCTTCCCGCCCGTGCCTTCGGTACTCGGAACGGTCGGCCGCACCGAAGGCCTGCGCCTCACCGCCGAGGCCACCTCGGTCTTCCTCGACGCGACGCTCAAAGCTCAGCCGACCGACCTGAACGCGGCTTTGTCGCAGTACGGCGAACTCACCTGAGCGGCCTGGTCCTCAACCTGCCCTCGGGCGAATGATCCGACCATGGCCGAGACGGGCCTTCCCCTGTGTCTCAGGGGCGGGCCGCGGTGCCGGGGCCTTCGACGGGGCTTTCGGTGCCGGCCCAACTGGCGAGGAGGCGGAGCCGCTCGTCGGAAATCGAGGCGGGTTCGGCCGTGTAGACCAGGAGCTTCAAGCCCGGTTCGGCGGTGAGTTCGAGCTCCTCGTAGACGAGGTCGAGTTCGCCGACGACCGGATGGCGCACCTGCTTGCGGCCGCTGCCGTGGATGCGGACGTTCCGGGCGGCCCAACGAGCGCGGAAATCCTCAGAGCGGGTGGAGAGTTCACCGATGAGGTCCTGGAGGCCCCTGTCGTGGGGGTCGCGGCCGGCCTCGGTGCGGAGAAGGGCGACGCTGATGTCGGCCGCGTGCTCCCAGTCGGGGTAGAAGGCGTGCGAGTGCTCGGTGTCGAGGAAGCAGAACCGGGCAAGGTTCACCGGATGCTGGTGCTGCGCATAGACATCGGCATAGAAGGCCCGGCCGAGACGGTTGGCGGCCAGCAGGTCGAGGCGTCCGTTGCGCACGACGGCCGGTGAGTCGATCGCATCGAGCATCTGCGCCAGGCTCTGACGCGGGCTCCACTGCCCAGAACCGCGGCGGCGCGGGCGTGCCTGCGGCGAGCGGTTCGCGGCACGGGCGAGGTCGAACAGGTAGGTCCGCTCGGCCTCGTCGAGCCGGAGCGCCCGGGCGACGGCGTCGAGGACCGTTTCGGAGGCGCCGGCGATGGCGCCGCGTTCGAGCCGCGCGTAGTACTCGACGCTCACGTTCGCCAGGACCGCGACCTCGGCGCGGCGCAGCCCTGGCACCCGCCGGTTCGCGCCCGCGGGCAGGCCCGTCTGCTCGGGCGTGAGCTTCGCGCGCCGCGAGGTCAGGAACTCGCGCACTTCGTCCCGGTAGTCCACGGCTACGACGCTACGCCGCCGGCCGCCGCAGAGGGGTGCCCTCCCAGTACACCCGTCATCAGTGCGTTTCACCTGCCGGGCGGGTGCGCTTTGATCGATGATGAACGGGCCGACCCCGGCCCCACCGAACACCGTCGGCATCCAGGAAGGGAGCACGCTCATGGAATTCCTCGACGTACCGCCCACCGGCAAGGCCCCGGCCGACCTGTTCACCGGCGACGTGTGGTGGGACGTCGTCTACACCGGCGAGGAACCGTCCCGGATGCGCGCCAACTGGGTCCGGTTCTCGCCGGGTGCGCGCACCAACTGGCACTCGCACGCGGTCGGCCAGACCCTCCACGTCGTCTCCGGGATCGCCCTCATCGGCACCAGGGACGGCACCGTCCTCGAAGCCCACCCGGGCGAGACCGTCTGGACGCCGCCCGGCGAAGAGCACTGGCACGGCGCCGCCTCCGACCGATTCATGGTCCACCTGGCCATGTGGGAGACCGCAGGCGACGGCCGCCCCGACGTCGACTGGCTCGACAGAGTCGCCGACGAGACCTACAACGGCCCCCGCACCCGATCCAACTAGCAGAGGAGTACCGCCAAATGGAACTGCGACAGCTCGGCGACGGCCTTCACGTCTCCACAATCGGCTTGGGCTGCATGGGCATGAGCCAGAGCTACGGGCCCTCCGGCACCCGAGACGACTACATCGCCCTCATCCGCTCCGCCGTCGACCAGGGCGTGACCCTCTTCGACACCGCCGAGGTCTACGGCCCGTACGTGAACGAGGAACTCGTGGGCGAAGCCCTCGCGCCGGTCCGGGACCGGGTCGTGATCGCCACGAAGTTCGGGTTCGACCTGCCCGGGGAGGGCGCCTCGAAGCCCAACAGCCGTCCCGAGCACATCCGCTCGGCGGTCGAAGGCTCCCTGCGGCGCTTGGGCACCGACCGGATCGACCTGTACTACCAGCACCGCGTCGACCCCGACGTGCCCATCGAGGACGTCGCCGCCACGGTGAAGGACCTCATCGCCGAAGGCAAGGTCAAGCATTTCGGCCTCTCCGAAGCGTCGGCGGCCACGATCCGCCGCGCGCACGCCGTGCAGCCGGTCGCCGCCCTGCAGAACGAGTACTCGCTGTGGTGGAGGCGCCCCGAAGACGAGATCCTCTCGACCCTCGGTGAGCTCGGCATCGGCCTCGTGCCGTTCAGCCCGCTCGGCAAGGGCTTCCTGACCGGGGCCATCGACGCGAACACCACCTTCACCGAAGGGGACATCCGCAACTCGATCCCGCGGTTCGAAGCCGAAGCGCGCGAGGCGAACCAGGCCCTGGTCGACCTCCTGGCCGACATCGGGGTCGACAAGGGCGCCACGACCGCCCAGATCGCCCTCGCCTGGCTGCTCGCCCAGCGACCGTGGATCGTGCCGATCCCCGGCACCCGCAAACCCGAGCGCCTCGTCGAGAACCTCGGCGCCGCCGCGATCACGTTGACCGGGCAGGACCTGGACGACATCGAACAGGCCGCGTCCCGCGTCCGCATCCAAGGCGCCCGCTATCCCGAGGCGCTCGAGCGGATGACCAACCTCTGAAGGACGACCTAGGACTCGGTTTCGCGGACCGCCTCGATCACCTCGCCGAGGAGGGCGGCCAGACGCTCGGCGTCCTCCGCGCCGAGGCGCTGCTTGACCCGCGCTTCCAGTGAGGCGATCACCGCGTCCGAGTCCTCCAACGCCCGTTTGCCCTCGTCGGTCAGGTGCAGCTCCTGCACATGCCGGTGACGGGCATGCGAGCGTCGCTCCAGCCATCCCCGCTCGGTCAACCGCGCGACCAGCGAGGCCACCGCCTGCGGCGTCACGTGCAGCCGCCGCGCCAGCTCGGCGCCGGTCAGGCCGGGCCCGCTGTTGACCGTCATGAGCAGCGCGTAATGCGCGGGGGCGATGCCCAGCGGCCGCAGTTGCTGCTCTTTCACCGACTGCACCGCCATCTCGGCCCGCCGCAGTGCCCAGATCACCTGGTGAGGCCCGTCTGCGGCATCCCGCTCGGCATCGTCCAATCCCATGCCGCAATCCTACAGGCGGTTTCACGCCATCAAGTGATTGATAGTCGGCGGCACCTGTGACCTGACTCAGCCGGCGTCGGTCCGATCGGCGTGCATGACCCGCAGGAGCGCCGGGATCCCCACGGCCAGACCGGCCCGCTCGTCCGGGGTCATGGCCGAAGCCCAGCGCTCATATCGCTCATGCAGCACCCCGGCGGCGTCGCGGTGGAGCCGTCGTCCCTCCGCGGTGATGTCGAGCCGGTAGACGCGCCGATTGTCCGGATCGCGCTGGCGCGTCAGCAGACCGCTGTCCTCGAGATCGGCGACCAGGCGGCTGACGCTGCTCTTCTCCAGCCCGAGGCGCTCGGCGAGCTCGCGCTGCGAGATGCCGGTGTGCAGGTCCAGCTCGTGGATCGCGAGCAGTTGCGACATCGACAGCACGCGGCCCGGGAGCAGGTCGTCGAGCAGCGCGAACTCGGCGGTGCGCACGAGATCCAGGAGCAGGTCGTGCGGGTGGTCGGCGTCGGCGCCCATCGTCGCTCCTTCGCGTGAGTTGTGTCCTGCAACTGAACATCGTAGACTGGATCCAAAGTTGTACGATACAACTATTGGAGGATTGCATGCCGCACGACCACACCCACGGAAGCCGCGAACACACCCACCGAGGCGGTGCGATCGAGGGCCGCCACAGCCTGATCTGCGACCGGCTCGCCCGCCTGCTGATGCAGCCGCACTACCGCCGCATCGCCAAGGACATCGCGGCCTCCGCCCCCGACGGGGCCGCCCTGCTCGACGTCGGCACCGGGCCCGGCATCCTGCTCAAGTCCCTCGCCCGCATCCGACCCGACCTCCGCCTCGCCGGCGTCGACCTCGCCCCCGACATGATCGACCACGCCAGACGCAACCTGGACGGCCTCGACGGCCTGGAACTCCACGCGGCCGACGTCGCCGCGCTCCCCTTCGAGGACGACAGGTTCGACCTCGTCGTCTCCACCTACAGCTCCCACCACTGGGGCGACCCGGAAGCCGGCGCCGCCGACATCGCCCGCGTCCTCAGCCCCGGCGGCCGCTTCATCGACTACGACTTCGCTCGCGCGCCCTTCGCGGCCTTGACCCGGCGCTCCGGCCTCACCCTCGTACGGCGAACGCCCTTCAGGAGCCTGTTCATGAAGACGACCCGCTTCGAGCCGCAGCAGACTAGGCACGGCCCGGACCGAAAGGTCCGGGCCGTTTCCTCATGGCCAACTCGTGGGCGGCGAAGCGCGCTCGCGTCGGCTCGGCGGGGGCCCAGGCCGGCCTCGACGACTTTGGTGTCCTCCAGGCCGCTGCGACCGGGTGAGCCACCAGCATCGGCGTAGCTGATCGGTGCGCGTCGCCGGCCGCGAACGTGACGGTGGGCCGCCCCCCGTCTTGACCCGGGGCGGCCCACCTGGTGGGGAGGGAAAAGTACTTCGAGGCGTCCCATGCCTCTTGGTAGATCTGGACGTACCGCTCGGCGCCGAGGTCGGTGAGGTTCTGCTGGAACTCGGCCCAGGCCTCGTCGCTCTCGATGTCGCGGACGCCGCTCACGAACTCCGCGGCCGCCTGGACCACGAAGCCCTCCACATTGGTCTGGATCGTGGCGAGCTCCGTCGCGGTCTCGCCGGTCACCGCCGCCTCCCAGTAGGGGAACAGCTCGTCGGACTCGTGGCCCGCGTAGAGCTCCGTGGCTTCGAACAGACGGCGCTCGTAGCCTTCGGGCGTGTCGACGTCGGTCGCGGTGACCTGGGAGTTGCGGAACTCCGCGTCGGTGAAGAACTGCGCGATCGGGCCCCAGGAGTTGTTCAGGCCCTCGCCCTCGGGCAGTGCGAGGACCTTGAAGTTCGGTTCGAGGGTCTCGTCCAGGGCCACGTCGCCCGCCTCGGGCCCGACCCAGTTGACGCCCTCGACGCCGAACTCGCCCTGCACGTGGCCGTCATAGGAGACCATGAAGTCGACGATCTGCATGAGCTTCTTCTGCTTCGCCTCGCTGGAGCGGTTCGTGATGACGAAGGTCGCGCCGGGCGCGGCTCCGGCGGCGCCGCCGGTGTAGGTGGCGTCGCTCCCGTTCGGCCCGGTCAGCGGCGCGACCGCGTTGTACTGCGTGTAGCGCCCGTCCTCGTTGTCGTCGGAGACGAACCACGGGTGCATCAAGGCGGCCGATCCGACGATCACGCCCTCGGCGCTGTTGCCCTTCGCGATGAGCGCCTCGCCGTTCTGCGTGAAGGCGGCCTCGTCGATCAGGCCGTCCGCGTACAGGGACGCCGCATAGGAGATGCCTTCGCGCCATTCGTCGCGGGTGGGCTGCATGGTGACCTCGCCGCCGACGACGCCGAGCGTGGCCGGGACGGTGCCCTCCGCGCCACCCATCTCCGGGGTGTAGATGAACGGGTTCATCAGGTACGAGAGGAGGGAGCCGCCGCCCGTCGCGGAGAGCGGGATCTCGTCGGCCTTGCCGTTGCCGTTGGGGTCCTGGGTCTTGAAGGCCTCCAGGACCGCGCGCAGTTCCTCGGGCGTGGTGGGCTGCTCCAGGCCGAGCTTGTCGAGCCACTCGGAGTTCATCCACAGCTTCGAGGGGTAGGAGCAGTGGAAGCAGTCGTTCCACGCCGGGATGCCCCAGATCTTGCCGTCCGGGGAGGTCGCCAGCTCCTTGAACCCGGGCTCCTTCTCGAACGCGGCGTTGATGTTCGGGGCGTCCTCGCCGATCAGGTCGTCCAGCGGCATGAGCACGCCCTGGCCGCCGAGCTTCACCAGCTCCTCGCTGGAGAACTGGTCGACCCACGGGATGAGCATGTAGGCGTCGGGGTAGTCGCCGCTGGCGAGGGAGATCTGCCGCTTCTCCCCTGCCGCGGTTCCGTCCCAGGTGGTGGTCTCGAACTGGAGGTCGACGTCGAACTTCTCTTCGAGCAACTTCGTGAACGCGTTCTCGTCCAGGTTCTGCTCCTGGCCGGCGTCCTGGGGGGCGAAGATCGTGATCACGTCGTCCGGAGTGGTCTCCGGCTCCGAGGAGCACGCGGCGAACGCGGTGGCGGACACGGCCAATGCCGCTCCGGCCGCTGCCGCTCGAACGAATCTGCTGGTCATCGTTGACTGCCTTTCGATTTGAGGAGTTGATGGGATGGAGGGGACTCGCCGGCGAGCCGGTCACGGCGGAGATCGGGAGGCGCGTCAGCCCTTCACGGCGCCGAGCATCACGCCCTTGTTGAAGTAGCGGGCCACGAACGGGTAGACGAGCAGCACCGGCACGGTGGAG
Organism: uncultured Actinomycetota bacterium; assembly: GCA_963740955.1. Lineage (GTDB taxonomy): Bacteria > Actinomycetota > Actinomycetes > Mycobacteriales > Micromonosporaceae > Glycomyces. Next base: position 1,742 of record CAVUGC010000013.1, on the reverse strand, counting down.
ATGACGATGAGGGAGTACTTCATGAGGTCGGCCATCTGCTGGGCCGCCAGCTGGTCCGCGAGGTTCGTCCCGGCGCTGTTGTTGACGATCAGGATGTTCCGCAGCACCAGCTGCAACGGGTACAGCTCCTCGCTGCGGAGGTAGATCAGTGCGCTGAAGTAGGAGTTCCACTGGCCGATGCCGTACATGAGGGCGATGACCGCGAGCAGCGGCTTCGACAGCGGCAGCACGACCGACCACAGGAATCGCAGGTCGCTGGCGCCGTCGAGCTGCGCCGCCTCGTACAGTTCGCCGGGGATCGAGGAGCGGAAGAAGGTCATCGCGATGAGCACCTGCCACGCGCCGACCGCTGCGGGGAGGATGAGCGCCCACCGGGTGTCGAGCAGGCCGAGGGCCCGCACGACCATGTAGGTCGGGATCAGGCCGCCGGAGAACAGCATCGTGAACAGGACGCCGCCGATGAGGACCTTCCGGCCCACCAGTTCTGTGCGCGAGAGCGGGTAGGCGATCATGACCGTGAGCGCGACGCTGATGAGGGTGCCGACGATCGCGTAGAAGAGCGAGTTGCCGAAGCCGGTGAGGACCGCGTTGTTGCCGAGCACCGCTTCGTAGCCGATGAGCGTGAAGTCGATCGGCCACAGGAACACCCGCCCGCCCGACACCGCCGCGGGGCTGGAGAAGGAGCTCGCGAGGATGTTGATCAGCGGGACCAGCACGATGAGCAGGAACGTCGTCAGCAGGATGTAGACGCCGACCATGAAGATCCGGTCGACCGGGGTGTCCTGGACCTGCGTCGGGCGGCGCGCTTCGACTTGCGGCGCTTGGGCTCCGGCTCGGTGCTCGGGCCGCGTCGGTCGCGGTCTCGAGTGTCATTGCAGGGTGCTCCCTTCACCACAGTCCGTTGCCGGTCACGCGCTTGGACACGGTGTTGACGGCCAACAGCAGGATGAGGTTGATGACGGAGTTGAACAGCCCGACCGCCGTCGCGAGGCTGAAGTCGGCGTTGAGCAGGCCGATCTTGTACGTGTAGGTCGCGATGATCTCCGACTGCGAGAGGTTGAGGGGGTTCTGCAGCAGGAACGCCTTCTCGAACCCGATCGCCATGACATTGCCGACGCTGAGGACCATCACCACGACGGCGGTGGGCGCGATGCCCGGCAGGTCGACGTGCCAGATCTTCTGCAGGCGGCTGGCCCCGTCGAGCCGGGCGGCCTCGTACAGGCTCGGGTCGATGCCGGCGAGCGCGGCCATGTAGATGATCGCCGAGTATCCGGCGGTCTGCCAGATGTCGCTCCAGACGTAGACGTGCGGAAGGCGTCGGGGTTGGCGAGGAGGTTCGAGTCCATGCCGAAGAACCCGAGGAAGTCGGCCATGAAGCCGATCCGGGGCGAGAAGATCAGGATGAGCATCGAGACGACGATCACCGTCGAGATGAAGTGCGGCGCGTACGTGACCATCTGGACGGTGCGCTTGAAGAACCGCGCCCGGACCTCGTTGAGCGCCAAGGCGAGGATGATCGGGATCGGGAAGCCGGCGAGGAAGCCGTACAGGCTCAGCATGAGGGTGTTGCGGATCAGGTCCCATGCGACCGGGTTGGCGAAGAACCGCTCGAAGTGGTCGAGCCCGGCCCAGGGCGCTGCCCCAGATGCCCTGGACCACGTTGTAGTCCTTGAAGGCGATCACGTTGTTGGCCATCGGGATGTACTGGAAGATCACGAAGTACGCGACGGGCAGGACCAGCA
>CAVUGC010000012.1:0-173635 GCA_963740955.1 uncultured Actinomycetota bacterium | reverse complement strand
TCGCTGTCGGGGCCGATGAACTCGATCGTGGCCACGGCGGTGGCGAATTCCGTTCCTGTTGCCGGAGCCGTGCGTGCCGTGGCGATCGACCCGGCCACCGAATGTGCGGCAGCGAAGCCATGTTGCGGAGCGCGAACCCGGACCGTGCACGGCGTCGCTCAACGCGGCGTAGGTGATCCAGCCCGAGGCGCGGACGGTGCCGGTGAGGGCGTTGATCTGGACCTCGGCTCGATGCCCGCGAGGGAGATCATGGTCGCGTCGGAGGCGGCGATCGCGTTGAACGAGTGGCCCGACCGAGCACGCGCAGGCGCGGCGCGGCGGCGACGGCCGAGCGGGCCTCGTCGAGCGTGGCGGGCGCCTCGAAGCGGCTGGGGGAGAAGCGGATGTTCCCGGCCCAGTTCTGCAGGGCGGTGGGGGCGCGGTCCGGCACGGCGGCCTTCCTCCTAGTCGGTGCGCACAAAAAGTGCGCGATGGCGCACGGGGTGCGGTTGCGCGGCAACGGTACCGCGACCCGAACCCGCGCCGTCCCGATCGGCCCGGAACGCGGGAACGCCGGCGACCCGGGCGCGCGGCGAAGCCGGACCACCGTGGTCAGCGCCATAGCCCGAACGCGGGAAGTCCGCGGGGGCGACCACCGGTCAAGGGCCGTCGTGGACGATCGCCGGTTTCGAAGGGGGCCTAAGTCGGCTCGGTGCATCCGGCCGGGCGTTGCTCGGTACCGTTCGCCGCGTCGTCTCCCGATCCGACACCGGCATCCGGAGGGCCGGCCGCCTTCAGGGCCTAGAGCGGCCTGTGAGGCCGCTGTGGCGGTTTTCGCCCCGCGTCCTAGAGACGCTCCACCCCTACGAGCTTCTGGCCCGACAGGGACAGCACCCACGCCTCTCCGGGCCTGGTCGACACATCCGGGGTCTCGACCCCGTCCTCATCCGCCAGGATCGCCACGGTGTCGCTCACGACTTCCGGGTCGGCGCAGACGATCGCCGCACCGCCGCCGCCCGCCAGCTCCCGCAGGCGCGAACTGGAGCGCCCCGGATTGCGTTCGTGGGCTTCGGTGTCGAACACCGAATCGCCGCTGAGGCGGCACCGCACCGCCTGCGCGATCGGCTCCAGCGTCTGCACGCTCGCGCGGCCGGTGGCGCAGAAGGACCGATCCGGTTGGTACAGCGCCGCGAGCGCCGCCAACCGCACCGCCTGGTCCTGCCCGCGCCGGCTCAGCGGCCGCGTCACATCGGGGCCGTCCCAGCCCTGCTCGACCTCCGCCGGGGCCGCCAGCAGCACCGTCGCGGTCACCGACGGCAGCGCCGCGAACGCCTTGAGCACCTGCTGATCCCTCGGGCGCGTCAGCGCCACACGGGCCTCGGCCAACGTGATCCAGCGCCGCTCACCGATCTCTTCGTCGGCGATGAACAGCGCATCGGGCTTCTCAGTGCGCATCGACCAGTAGTCGACGTACTTGAGGATGTCCCCCGCGGGATTGGGCAGCACATACGAGGCCCGGCACAGCCACAGCTGCGGGATGACCGGGATCCCGGTCTCCTCCTCGACCTCGCGGCAGGCCGCCGTGAGCGGGTGCTCGCCGGGGTCCAGCTTGCCTTTCGGCAGCGACCAGTTCCCGACCTGGGGCCGCCACACCGCGACCACTTCCACGAGGCCGCGCTCGCCGTTGCGCCACAACAGGCCGCCCGCGGCGGCGACCTGCCTCTGCGGCGCGCCGTTCACGACAGTGTCCCGCTCCACACTCACGCGTCCTACGGTACTGGGACTCACCCAATAGCGGTAACCATGCCACTCGCGCGGATGAGGCCGGGGCCCGCTCAGCCGTGCATCGTGAGGATCCGGACGGCGACCACGTGCCCTTCCGCGTCGCTTTCGAGCGAGACGCGCTGGCCGAGGCGCAGGAAGCGCAGGCCGGAGACGGCGAAGGCCGCCGCGTCGAAGTCGACGCGACGGCCGTTGTCGAGGACGACCTCACCAGAAGTGTCCTCGTTGAAGTTCGAGACGGTACCCTGCATCGCCCCAGTCTGGGCCAAGCATGGCGAGGGCGCCAGTAGAAGCGACCGAACCATCCGCTTCCGCGGCGGTGTCGCCCTCGGCGGAGCCTCCCTCTATTTGCGGATCTGCCGGCGGTCGGCGCCGCCGATCGCCTTGTACCCCTTGTAGCAGAAGTACCCGATGACGCCGATGACGCCGACGACGAGCGCGAACTTGAGCAGGAATCCGAGGGCGCCGAAGACCCAGCCGATGACGGTGAAGACCAACCAGATCGCGATGATCGCACCGCCGAAGAGGGCCGCGAGCCAGCCGAAGAGACGCCAGTTCATGTCACTCACTCCGAGTCGAGTCGAAATTCGAGCCGACCCGGGCGGTCGGCAAGTTAGATGTCATTGTGACTCTATGATGACATCATAGCCGGGTTGGCGCAACCCCCGGGTACCCGCCGCCTGCGCTTCGCCGCCGCGGCCCGCGCGCCGCGTACCTGGGGGTTCACTCGACGTATAGCGATACCCCGCCAGGGGGAGTCAAACCCCACGCTTTGCTTCCCGTCGCCTGAGGAGCCCGGCGCGGGCGTTAGAGTGCAATGCACTGACGATCCCGTACACAACGGCACAGCCTGATCCCTCCCCGGAGCCGGGCGGACCGTAGAGAAAGAGAGCCACAGGTGACCGAGCCGACGCCCGAGGCGCAGTACACCTTCCGCCGCCGCGGCGGCGAGTCCCTCAACGCCCTCGTCCACACCGTCGGCAGCCTCGTCAAGGGCGGCATGATCGGCCTGACCAAGCGCGACTGGGACCCGATGGACCACATCCCGCTCTCGGGGCCGGTGATCGTCGTCTGGAACCACTACTCGGACTTCGACCCGCTCGTGGTCGCCCACTACGTGTACAACTCCGGACGCCACCCCCGCTTCCTGCTCAAGAACTCGCTCGTCGAGATCCCCGTGGTCGGCCCGATCCTCAAGGGCGTGGGGCAGATCCCGGTCTTCCGCGGCCGCGCGGACGCCGCCGAGTCGCTGCGCGTCGCCATCGAAAAGCTCAAGGACGGCGGCTGCGTCCTCATCGCCCCCGAGGGCTCGGTCACCAAGGAGCCGAACCGCTGGCCCATGCGCGGCAAGACCGGCGTGGCCCGCCTCGCGATGGAGACCGGCGCGCCCGTCGTCCCGGTCGTCCAATGGGGAGCGCTCGGCATCCACGACCGCCACCGCAAGCCGAAGTTCAAGCTCGGCCGACACCCCGTCACCGTCAAGGCGCTCGCGCCGGTCGACCTGTCGCAGTGGGAGGGCGCGGAGATCAACCGCGCCAACCTCACCGCCGTGACCGACCAGATCATGGAGGCCGTCCGCGTCGGCGTGGCCGACCTGCGCGGCGAGACCGCCCCGCCCCTGTTCGACCTGAAGGCCGACAAGCAGCCCGGTCGTACCGAGCAGAACCGACGCGACGAAAGCGAGCCGACCGAGTGAGAGCAGCCGTCATGGGGGCCGGTTCCTGGGGGACCGTGTTCGCCAAGATCCTCGCCGACGCCGGAACGCCGGTCACCTTGTGGGCCAGGCGTGCCGAGGTCGCGGAGGCGATCAACGCGCGCCACCGCAACCCCGACTACTTCCCGGACATCGACCTGCCGAAGCTCGTGAGCGCCACCAACGACGCGTCGGCGGCCCTGCGCGGCGCCGACCTCGTGGTCCTGTCCGTGCCCAGCCAGACCCTGCGCGGCAACCTCGCCGCCTGGTCCGAGCACCTGGAACCGGTCGCGACGCTCCTGAGCCTCATGAAGGGCATCGAACTCGGCTCCACCGAGCGCATGACCGAGGTCATCGCGGAGGTCACCGGCGCCGCCGAGTCGCGCATCGCGGTCCTCTCCGGCCCGAACCTCGCCCGCGAGATCGCCGAGGAGCAGCCCACGGCCTCGGTCGTCGCCTGCATCGACCACGGTCGGGCCGTCGACATCCAGAAGGCCGTCACCACCTCCTACTTCCGCCCGTACACGAACACCGACGTCGTCGGCTGCGAACTCGGCGGCGCGGTCAAGAACGTCATCGCCCTCGCCTACGGCATGGCCGCCGGGATGGGCCTGGGCGACAACACGAAGGCCACGATCATCACCCGCGGCCTCGCCGAGACCACCCGCCTCGGCATGCGCCTGGGCGCCGACCCGACCACGTTCGCCGGCCTCGCCGGTCTCGGCGACCTGGTCGCCACCTGCTCCTCCCCCTTGTCGCGCAACCACACCTTCGGCGAGCAGCTGGGGCTCGGCGCCACCCTCGAAGAGGCCGCCCGGGTCACCAAGCAGACCGCCGAGGGCGTCAAGAGCTGCCGTTCCATCACCGATCTCGCCCGCAAGGTCGGCGTCGAGATGCCGATCTGCGATGCCGTGGAACGGGTCTGCCACGAGGGACTCGACCCCAGAGCGGCGGTCGCCGAACTCATGGGACGCGAGACCAAACCCGAAACCGACAGTTTGAGGTCCGACAATGACTAAACCGACCGTCGCCGTGTACTTCGGCGGACGCAGTGTGGAACAGCCGGTCTCGTGCGCTTCCGGCTCCGGCGTGGCCAAGGCGCTGCGCGACCGGGGTTTCGACGTCACCACGATCGGCATCACGCGCAGCGGCGAATGGGTGGAACTCTCCCCGGACGCCGCGTTCGCGATCGAGTCCGCCGACGCGCTGCCCGAAGTCACCGCCGAGGCCGGCAAGGCGGTCGCGATCGACCTCGGGCCCGGCGCGCAGCCGGTGGCCGACGTCTACTTCCCGGTCCTCCACGGGCCCTTCGGCGAGGACGGCACGATCCAGGGCCTGTTCGAGATGGCCGGGGTCCCCTACGTCGGATCCGGCGTGCTCTCGAGCTCGCTGTGCATGGACAAGGAGTTCAGCAAGCGCCTCCTCGCGGCCGAAGGCGTCCCGCAGGGCGCGTTCGACGTCCTCAAGGCCGGCGAGAAGCTCGACGCCGAAGCGGTCATCGGCAAGCTCGGCCTGCCGATCTTCGTCAAGCCCGCCCGCGCCGGGTCGAGCCTCGGAATCAGCAAGGTCAACTCGGGCGCCGAACTCGCCGACGCGGTCGAGAAGGCCCGCGAGGTCGACGAGAAGGTCGTCTTCGAAGCGGCCTTCGAGAACGCCCGCGAGATCGAGATGGGCGTCCTGGAGACCCTTGACGGCGATCTCGAGATCACCTTCCCGCTCGAGGTCCTCGCCAAGGGCGAGGACGGCTGGTTCGACTTCGAGGCCAAGTACCTCGACAACCCCGAGCCGTTCAACCTGCGCCCCGACTACCCCGAGGGCGTCGCCGAGCAGGCCCAGGCGCTGGCCCGGAAGGTCTTCCGGCTGCTCGACTGCCGCGACCTCGCCCGCGTCGACTGCTTCCTCGGCGAGGACGGCGTCGTCTATCTCAACGAGGTCAACACCATGCCCGGCATGACCCCGATGAGCGGCGTGCCGCAGGCCTTCGCCGCCGCGGGCATCTCCTACGGCGAGCTCGTAGAGCGCCTGGTCACTCTCGCCGCGGCCCGGGTGGGCGACCGCAAATAGGGCGCGTACCCTGGCAAGGTCGTGGCACCGCTCCTGGAGTGGAGCCAACGCAGCCGTAACACCGTGTGCGCGCCAGTCCCCACTGATCTTCTGAAGGTCTGCCCGGGTGAACAACTGAGCGCGCTACACTCACGCGTTTCTGCTGGTCAGGAGACGCAAGATGCCTCGTAATTCCTTTCGAGGCGACGCATGAATTACTGGAGAAATCATTGCAAGCTAAGGCGAAAGTCAAGCTTTCCCGATCCCTCGGCATCGCTCTGACGCCGAAGGCCGCCAAGTACATGGAGCGCCGTCCCTACCCTCCGGGGCAGCACGGCCGCGGCCGCAAGAAGGAATCGGACTACAAGAACCAGCTCGTCGAGAAGCAGCGCCTCCGCGCGCAGTACAACATCTCTGAGCGCCAGCTGCGCAACGCGTACGCCGAAGCCGTCAAGAAGTCCGGCAAGACCGGTGAGAACCTGGTGTCGCTGCTCGAGTCCCGCCTGGACGCCTTCGTGCTCCGCGCCGGATTCGCCCGCACCATCTACCAGGCGCGGCAGTTCGTCAACCACGGTCACTTCACGGTGAACGGCCGCAAGGTCGACATCGCGTCCTACCGTCTCAAGGCCGGCGACTTCGTGCAGGTCCGCAAGCGTTCGCGCGACACCACCCCGTTCCAGCTGGCCGCGGCCGGCGCCTGGGCGGGCGAAGTGACTCCGGCCTACATCGAGTCCCACCTCGAAGGCCTGATCGCCCGCTTCCTGTCGGTGCCCGAGCGCAAGCAGATCCCCGTGATCTGCGATGAGCAGCTCATCGTCGAGTACTACTCGAAGTAACAGTTTGCGAGCTCTGCTCGACTGGAACACAGCCGAGCAATGAGCGCCGCCCGGCTTCCGGGCAACCGGGAAACCGGGCGGCGCCGCTCTCGTCCGAGTGCCCTCCGTCACGGTCAACCCCCTGGTAGGCGGTATTGGGGCGCGAGTAGACTCGCTCAGTGGTGCAGTGCGTCCCCATGTGGGTCGTCACGCGCTCCGGATGTCGCTGCAGAGCGCGACCGGACGCCTCTGACGAAGCGCCGCATCATTCCTGCGCCCTCCCGGACCTCGGGTCGGCGTGCCAGTAGCTCCGACCTGTCACGGGTGCGGGGTTTTCAGACCGAGTTGTCACGGTAGCGGAGGACATGCCGAAAAAAGACGGTGCCATCGAGATTGAGGGCAAGGTCGTCGAGTCCCTCCCGAACGCAATGTTCAGGGTGGAACTCACCAACGGCCACAAGGTACTCGCCCACATCAGTGGCAAGATGCGCCAGAACTACATCCGTATCCTCCCCGAGGACCGGGTCGTGGTGGAGCTCTCGCCGTACGACCTGTCGCGCGGGCGGATTGTCTACCGCTACCGCTGACCTGACGACTACACGTAAGTAGGACTCGTGAAAGTCAAGCCGAGCGTCAAAGTGATCTGCAAGAACTGCCGCGTGATCCGCAGGCACGGACGAGTGATGGTTATCTGCTCGTCCGACCCGCGTCACAAGCAGCGTCAGGGCTAAGCAGCACATACGCCAGCAAGAAGGGCCCCAGAAGGGGAAACCGCCGCCAGTGCTCACGCACAACCCTCGGCTCGGAGGCCGAGGCTCGCATCGCCCATCAGGGCAGGGGGATCAAACCCCGGCGAGAAGGCAGTGGTCAGACCTCCGACAAACGCTAGGAGTACGCCTGAATGGCACGCCTGGTCGGAGTCGACCTCCCGCGCGACAAGCGCCTGGAGATCGCACTCACCTACATTTTCGGCATCGGACGCACACGCTCGCTTGAGACGATCGCGGCGACCGGCCTCGACCGCGACAAGCGCGTCAAGGACCTCAACGACGAAGAGCTCGTAGCGCTCCGCGACTACATCGAAGAGCACTTCCAGGTCGAGGGCGACCTGCGCCGCGAGGTGCAGGCCGACATTCGCCGCAAGATCGAGATCAACTGCTACCAGGGCCTTCGCCACCGGTACGGTCTCCCGGTCCACGGTCAGCGGACCAAGACCAACGCCCGTACTCGCAAGGGTCCGAAGAAGACCGTTGCGGGCAAGAAGAAGGCACGTTAGGAGAGCAGCTGATGCCACCGAAGACTCGCGGCGGTTCCAAGAACCCGCGCGCCAAGAAGAAGAACGTGCCCCACGGGCACGCCCACATCAAGAGCACCTTCAACAACACCATCGTGTCGATCACCGACCCGACCGGTGCTGTGATCGCCTGGGCCTCCTCCGGCCAGGTGGGCTTCAAGGGCTCGCGCAAGTCGACCCCGTACGCCGCGCAGATGGCCGCCGAGTCGGCCGCCCGCCGTGCGATGGACAACGGCGTGCGCAAGGTCGACGTCTACGTCAAGGGCCCGGGTTCGGGCCGCGAGACCGCGATCCGCTCCCTCCAGGCCGTCGGCCTCGAGGTCGGCTCGATCAACGACGTCACCCCGCAGCCGCACAACGGCTGCCGTCCGCCGAAGCGCCGCCGCGTCTAATTAGCGGCTCGCACCAGCGGACATCTTCACCGAATCCATGAGTTGAGGCGTCAAATAGCGGGCGCCCCGAACAAAGGAAACACCGAACAGTGCTTATCACTCAGCGGCCCACGCTCTCCGAGCAGCAGATCAGCCCGACCCGCTCCAAGTTCACGATCGAACCCCTGGAGCCCGGTTTCGGCTACACGCTCGGCAACTCGCTGCGGCGCACGCTGCTGTCGTCCATCCCGGGCGCGGCGGTCACGTCGATCAAGATCGACGGCGTCCTGCACGAGTTCTCCACCATTCCCGGCGTGAAAGAAGACGTCGTCGAACTGGTGCTGAACGTCAAGCAGATCTGCGTCTCCTCGGAGAACGACGAGCCGGCCACCATGTACCTGCGCAAGGAAGGCCCCGGCGAGGTCCTCGCCGGAGACATCCAGCCGCCCGCCGGCGTGCAGGTCCACAACCCCGAACTCAAGCTTGCGACCTTGAACTCCAAGGGCCGCATCGACATGGAGTTCGTGGTGGAGCGCGGCCGAGGCTACGTCTCGTCGCCGGCCAACAAGGGCGAGACCAACGAGATCGGCCGCATCCCGGTCGACTCGATCTACTCGCCCGTGCTCAAGGTGGCCTACTCCGTCGACGCGACCCGCGTCGAGCAGCGCACCGACTTCGACAAGCTCACCGTCGACGTCGAGAGCAAGCCGTCCACCACGCCGCGCACCGCGCTGGCGTCGGCCGGTTCCACCCTGGTGGAGCTGTTCGGCCTGTACCGCGAGCTCGACACCGAGGCCGAGGGCATCGACGTCGGGCCCAGCCCGGCCGACCAGCAGCTCGCTGCCGATCTGGCCCTGCCGATCGAGGACCTGGACATGACCGTCCGGTCCTACAACTGCCTCAAGCGCGAGGGCGTCAACACCGTTGGCGAACTCATCAACCGCACCGAGGCCGACCTGCTCGATATAAGGAATTTCGGGCAGAAGTCGATCGACGAGGTCAAGATGAAGCTCGCCGGCATGGGCCTGAGCCTGAAGGACTCGCCCGGCACGTTCGACCCCAGCGAGGCCGCTGTGGCCTACGGCGGGTCGCCTGTCGCCGACAACGACGAGTACGAAGACGACGGCGAAGACCTCCGCGAGACCGAGCAGCTCTAGCTTCGGAGCTTGCTTCCCGACCATACGGCGGTCGGTTCCGTGAAACGGCCGGCCGCGTCAAACCAAGAGGAGTAAGACAATGCCCAAGCCCACTAAGGGCCCGCGCCTGGGCGGTTCCCCGGCGCACGAGAAGCTGATGCTCTCGGGCCTCGCGGCCTCCCTGTTCGAGCACGGCAGCATCACCACCACGCTGACCAAGGCTCGCCGCCTGCGCCCCTACGCCGAGCGTCTCATCACGTACGGCAAGAAGGGCACGCTGCACCACCGCCGTCTGGCGCTGGCCAAGCTGCGCAACAAGGACGCCACGCACGACCTGTTCGAGCAGGTCGCCCCGCGTTTCGCCAACCGTGAGGGCGGCTACACCCGGATCATCAAGGCCGGGAACCGCAAGGGCGACAACGCTCCGATGGCGATCATCCAGCTGGTCGACTAGCACGTCTGCTCGAACCGCGCGCAGGGCTCAGGCTCTGCGCGCGGTTTGCTCTATCCGGAAGGTCGGGTTGTGGACGAGGTTGTGGACAACGCGGGGGACGGCATGGACGCGACGTGGGCGCCCCCGTGGACGACGCGGCTGCGGCTCGGCGTCGCCTACGACGGGGCCGAGTTCTCGGGTTGGGCGCTGCAGCCGGGGCTGCGGACGGTGGCCGCGGAGGTCATCCGCGCGCTGGAGCTGCTCTTCGGCGAGATCGGCGACTTCACCGTGGCCGGCCGGACGGATGCGGGCGTGCACGCCACGGGCCAGGTCGTGCACGTCGACGTGCCTACGGCGAAGTGGGAGGCGCTGAGGCGACCGGCTGCTGTGGCGCATGCGCGGCATCCTCCCGCCTGATGTGCGGGCCGCTGTCCGTCGAGGCCGTCGACCCTAGCTTCAACGCGCGCTTCGCGGCCCAGTGGCGCCGGTACCGCTACCGGGTCGCGGACGCGACCTGGGGCGTGAACCCGCTGCGGCGCTTGGACACCCTGGCCTGGCAGCGGCCCATCGACGTCGAGCGGATGCACGCGGCCTGCCAGAGCCTGCTCGGCGAGCACGACTTCGTGGGCTTCTGCAAGTCGCGCGAAGGCGCGACGACCATCCGCGAACTGCAGCAGTACGACTGGGCGCGTGATGAGGACGGCGTCGCGGTGGCGACGGTGCGCGCGGACGCGTTCTGCCACTCGATGGTCCGGAGCCTGGTGGGCGCGGCCTTGGCGGTGGGCGACGGCCGCCGGGACGAGGACTGGCTCGCCTCGATCATCGATAACGGCGAGCGGGCGAACGACGTCCACGTGGTGGGTCCGCATGGACTGACCCTGCATGGAGGTCTCGTACTCCGATGACCCGAAGGACTGGCAGGACCGGGTCGACCTGACGCGCCGGGTGCGGACGCTGTAGCGGCGGGGCCGTTTCTGCTGACGCCGGATTATTGTTCCGGGTTCGGCTGTCAGCGACGTGGGGGTTGGAGTTCAGGCGGCGGCGACAAAGAGGTGCCATTGAAGGCGGCCTTCGCGTTCGGCTGCCCGGTGTCATTGAGGTTGCGGTTCAGGCGGCAACGACAAAGGGGTCAGATTCGGCCCCGCTTCGCGTTCGGCCGCCTGCGCCGAGGACGGCCCGGTGGAGCTTCGCCCACAGGCCGACCTCGGACCATTCGGCGAAACGCCGGTGCGCGGTCTGATGCGAGACACCGAAACTGGGCGGCAGGTGCCGCCAGGCGACCCCTCTGGTGAGCACGAACAGGCTCGGGCGATCCCACCGCCCTGGACGCGCTTCGGCTCGACCGGGATCAACGGTTCGACGATCTCCCAAAGGCCGTCGGGCACAAGGCGCTCGGCAAACTCATCCACACCAGATCTAAACCAGATCCGTTGCACGCCAACTGAGTCACGCTCTAACCGCGGCCGGTTCCCAAGATTGTCTCAGTCCGCGATGTCGAGCGCGTGCCGGTACCAATGTGCTCAGATCAATCCACGTGAGCGGAACATCCGATCGTAGATCTCCAGGATCACCGGCTGCTTGCGGCGGTTGTACTCGGTGACGATCTCGCCCGCCTCGTTCGCCTCGGAGGCCGCGGCCATCTTGGCATCCTGATACCTGACCAGATCCTCGGGATGGTCGATGAGCCACCGCCGGAACATGCGCTGCCGTTCGACTTCGGGACAGCCCGGACCCCAAACGTGGAGGTTCGCGTTCGGGCGTGCGAACTTCAGGGCGCGGTGCTGATGCCAGGCGGGTTCGCGTATGACGAGCATGAACCCTGCGTCCTCCAGCTCAGGCAGGTACGCCGACTCGTCGGCCGGGTCCGCCACGGTCAGGGCGATGTCGATGACCGGCTTCGCCGCAAGGCCGGGCACCGATGTCGAGCCCACGTGCTCGACGCCTAGGGCCTTGTAGCTGAGCACCGCTCTGACGCGCGCGGCCAGCTCTTCGAAAAGTGCCGGCCAGACGGGATCGTATGCGGCGATTGCGATCGCCATCGGCTCTGGCGGCCCGCCGACCCAGATGCTGTCGTCACGCGGTGTCTCGTGATGCCGCGTCAGGTCATGACTCATCGATGCGCCTCCCTCAGGCACCCAATTTTCACATGCTGAGCCGGTACGAGCCAACCTAATGATCTCGCCAAGTCGCCCTGACCACCTCGTCAAGAGCCGAGAGACCCGTCCCTTGATACAAGTACAACGGCCAGCTGCTCGCCGCGTTTTTCGCCCTCGATCCAGTCCTCATTTATTACAAGAACCCCGCCAACTGAGACACGCTCTTAGAGCGGGCAGCGACAAAGGGGTGAGCGGATTCCCGGGCCCGCATAGCGGCCGCCAGGCCGCCCTGTGGATGAGGTGCGGAGCACCGAGGATGGCCGGTGTTTGATTGCGGAGCAGGGCAATTGGGGGGACTGGGGCGGCGGATCGATATTCCTCAATGGATAATTCACTCGAATGGGCGATGACAGTGCCCTGGCGAGGTGTCACAATTGAACTACGAACAAACAAGCGAAAACAAGACAAGTATTCGAGAAACAGGGAAGGGAGGCGAAGCCCCGATGGACACCATGACTACTACTCCAGTCACAGACTCCCAGGCACTTTCCTCCTCCTCTGCTCGCCCGGATCGCCGTTCGCAGGCGCAGGCCATCCGCTCCACCCTCGATACAGCCGCTGAGGCCATCAACGCTCAGCATGCTCAGGTGTTGTCTGCGGTGATCGCGATGAAGGAGCAGAACCTGCATCGCTCCGAGTTCGGGTTCTCCGCTCTCCGCGATCTCTTGCTCTCCCAGTTCGACTTCACCTTCAATACGGCAGGCTCGATCGCCGCCATCGCCCGCCTTGCTGGGAAGTTCAAGGTCCTGGCTCAGGCGGCAACGACAGGCCTGGCTCGGATCGATCAGGTCGCCTTCGCTGTCCGCCAGCTCGACAAGACCCCGGCCATGCGCCTGTTCGCCAGCACGCCCTTCAGGGAACCAGTCGCCTCCCCTTTCGATGCTTCGGTCGAGTGCACCACTCCCGAAGCCTTGATCGCCCAGTACTGCCAGCACGCGCCCTTCAAAGACCTGCAGCGCCACTTGGATGAGCTGGCTGCGCAGATGGCTTATGAGTCGGAGTTGCTTGACTCCCTTGGCGAACAGTCCCTGCAATGGATCCAGATCGCCGAACAGGGCAACGGCATGTGGAGCCTGTCCGGGGAACTCTCGGATGAGACCGGGCGTCTGCTCGACAAGTACCTGAAGACCGCTTGTCCTCCTCCTCGCCAAGAAGAGACCGACACTGAGGGCGTGCTCCCCGCTGCCCCCAACCGGCACGCTGAAGCCATTCACCAGCTCCTCGCGGGCTACGGGCTCTCTCCTGAGGCAGCGACCCGGCATGGGCACACCGCCACCCTCGACCTCGTGGTCGACATCGAGACCCTGCAGGGCAACGACACCGGCCGCACGCCCCTCCTCGAAGGCCAGCCGGTCAGTGTCGCCAGGGCCCGCCTGCTCGCTTGCGAAGCAGGCGTCATTCCCTCGGTGTTCAACTACGCCACCGGCGAAGCCCTCGAACTCGGCCGCGCCTTGCGCCTCCCCAATGTGGCGCTGCGCCGCAAGCTGGAGCTCGAGCAGCCCGAAGGGTGTGCCTGGTCGGGTTGTTCGCTCCCGATTGCTTGGACCGAAGCCCACCACATCATCGCACTGGGCCGACGGCGGCTTGACGAACGCCGAGAACTTGATCCTGCTGTGCCGTTTCCACCACGGCCGCATCCACACTGCGGGCTGGACGGTCGAGAAGACCGGCCCCGGCCAGGCGATCATCACCCACCACGAAGACCACGAAACCCAGGGCAGCAAGGCCACTGATGGGTGTGGGTGTTCGGACTGGCGGACCGATGCGGACATGGATGCCGAGCACCAGGCAGATGACTTCGACTACTTCCCGACCGGGCTCTACCGCTCGGAATGGTCGGAGAACATGAAGTTCGATCTCGACGCGAGAGCCGAAGCCGCCGAACAAGCCCGAAGCCTCGCAGCCATGAGAGCCGCGAGAGCCAAATGCCGAGCCAAGTTCGCACCAGCAAAGACCGAAGCGAACCCCGGCGAGCCCAGCGAAAAGGCACCCGAACCCGAGCAGCCCAAACAACCCACACACGTGGGGCCCTCGGATCTCGGCGATCCGCCCTTCTTAAGGTGCCCGCCTCGGTGGCGACCGGGGCGGGGAGGGAAGGCGCACCACCCGCCCTATACGGGCCACGCCTCCCAGCTCGAACCCCTCCACGGGTTCGGGCCCATCCCCATGCCTGGCCACCGGAACCAGCACGAACCGGGCAGCCACCCATCCCACCCCCACGGCAATACGACCTCTTCGTCGCCGCCAGCCCGAACCGCGAGCATCCTCAAACCCCAAAGCCGAAGGCACACCAGGGCAAAGCTGGCCTCTTTGTCGCTGCCCGCCCGAACCGCAACCATCTGGACACAGGGCAGTCGGAGAACCCCGCCCGCCTACGCCCACCTCGTTGTCGCTGCGCCTGAGCGCCGACCGTCCAAGGATTCGACAGCCGCAAGACCGTGAAGCATGCAAAGAGTGCTCCTGCTTCACGTAACAAACCAACAAACCTGCCAGGTCCTCCCGGCTGTGAACGGTCCGTTTCCGGTGCCGCACTTGTCGTTTTCGGCATTGTGGAGACGGAAGTTACTCTGCGCCCATGAAGTCGCCATCGCTGAGAAGTAGTTGAAACCGACCATCGTGTGCATGGCTGACACATCGACTGAAAACACCACCACAATCCTCGAGCAGATCGGCGGGGACGCCGCCGTTGAAGCGGTTGTCGAAATCTTCTACGGCAAGATCCTCGGTGACGAGGAGCTCGCCGACTACTTCACCGAGACCGACATGGATCAGCTCAAAAAGCACCAGGCCCGGTTCGTCGCTCAGGCGCTCGGCGGCACTCGGCCCTACAGCGGCCGCTCCATGCAGAAGGCCCACGAGGGCATGGGCATCACCGATGCCGATTTCGACCGCGTCGTCGGTCATCTCGCCGCCTCGCTCACCGAGGCCGGCGTCGACGGCGAGACGATCGGCGTCATCGCAGGGCAGCTCGCCCCGCTCAAGGGCGACATCGTCACCGGCTGATCCGTCCGGTGTGCACCGACCCGACCGGTGCTCGTCGTTTCACATTCACCGCCGGGTCACGTGTTCCGTCCACGCTGAGGGCCATGCGACCCTTCCTTCCTGCAGCGGCCGCGGTCGCTGTCGCGGCTCTCGTCGTGTCAGTGTCCGCCCCTGCCTTCGCGCACGATCACCAGCGCGACTTCGACCTCCAGGCCCACCGCGGCGGTCTCGGCCTCGTTGTGGAGAACACGCTGCCGGCCTTCGCGAACGCTCTCGATCTCGGGGTGAGCACCCTCGAGCTCGACGTCCAGATCACCGAGGACGGCTACGCGGTGGTCACCCACGACCGTAAGGTCACCGGCGCCAAGTGCCTCGACACCGCGCCCGCCTTCGAAGGCGACGCCGAGTACCCGTATGTCGGCGACTACGTCAAGAACCTCACGCTCGACCAGGTCCGGACCCTCGACTGCGGCACCCTCGCCCAGGCCGCCTTCCCCGGCCAGGAAACCCATCCAGGAGCGCCGATGCCGCTCCTGGACGAGGTCTTCGACCTCGTGAACGACTACCGCGCCCACGGGGTCAAGCTCAACATCGAGACCAAGGTCGAGGCCGGCGCCCCGCAGGAGACCGCGCCGCGCGAGGCCTTCGTGGCGGCCGTGGTGGCCGATATCCGCGAGGCTCGCATCAGCCGCCAGGTGACGATCCAGAGCTTCGACTGGGGTTCGCTGATGCTCATGAACGAGGCCGCGCCCGAGCTGCCGATCGTGGCGCTCACGAACTACACGTTCCTGCAGACCGGCCAGGCCGGGGCCTCGCCCTGGCTGGGCGGCATCGACATCGACGACTTCGGCGGCGACCCGATCGCCGCGATCGACTCCTTCGGGGCCGACGCGTTCTCGCCCGTCCACGGCTCTCCCCAGAACGGCGGCGTGGACGACCCGGGCTATGTCCCGTACGTGACCGAGGCGATGGTGGACCACGCTCACGACTTCGGCATCGAGGTGGTGCCGTGGACCGTCGACGATGAGGCGACCATGCGGAAGCTCATCGACGACGGCGTCGACGGCATCATCACCGACTATCCGGATGTGCTGCGGGAGGTCATGGCCGACTACGGCTTCAAACTCCCGAAGCGATACTGCGACCGGTAGCGATCGAGCGAACGCGGGCCCGGAGCGAAGCGCCGGGCCCGCGTGTCGGCCGAGTTCGCGCCTGGCGCGGACACTCGAGAGAAATTGAGCGCTTGCACTTCGGGCTCGGTGACGCGGAGGTGAAGTCCGAGGTCTCCGGTCGTATTACCTGGTCCCAGCGTTTTTGAACACGTTCGATCCGCCTCGTTCAGGCCTTGTGAATGCTTTCACAAGAGCGTGGTTTCGCGCCTGCGGGCACGTAGCTTCAAGGCATGGATGCAACCCAGCTCCTCGCCCAGGCGTCCGATGTGGTCGCCGCCGCGGACCCCGCGGGCCTCATGCCCGCGCGCCAGCAGATGGCGCTGTCCCTCGGATGGCACATCATCCTGGCCTGCTTCGGGGTCGCGTTCCCCGCCATCATCTTCGTGATGCACCTGCGCGGCATCCGAAAGAACGACCCCGTCGCGCTCGGCCTCGCCAAACGCTGGGGGAAGGTCTCCGCCGTCCTCTTCGCGATCGGCGCGGTCTCCGGCACCGTGCTCAGCTTCGAGATGGGCCTCCTGTGGCCCGGCCTCATGGGCACCTTCGGCGACGTGCTCGGCCTGCCGTTCGCCTTCGAGGGCCTCGCGTTCTTCCTCGAAGCGATCTTCCTCGGCATCTACCTCTACGGCTGGGGCAAGATGCCGCCGAAACTGCACCTGCTCATGGTGCTGCCCATGGCGATCACCGGCGTCATCGGCACCTACTGCGTCCTCGCCGTCAACGCCTGGATGAACGTGCCGACCGGGTTCAACATCGTCGACGGCGAGATCACCGACGTGCAGCCGTGGGCGGTCCTGTTCAACGGCCACGTCTTCATGCAGTTCGCCCACATGTGGGTCGCCGCCTACATGGTCGCGGGCTTCTCCATCGCCGCCGTCTACGCGGTCGGGATGCTGCGGGGCCGGCGCGACCGCCACCACCGGCTCGGATTCATGGTCCCGTTCGCGTTCGCGACCATCGCCGCCCTCGCCCAGCCGTTCGTCGGCCACCTCCTCGGCGACGGCCTCGACGAGCGCCAACCGTCGAAACTCGCCGCGTTCGAACTCGCCGAGACCACCGACGACGGCCCCTCGCCGCTGCGCCTCGGCGGCGTCCTCATCGAAGGCGAGGTCAAGGGCGCCATCGAGATCCCGTACCTCGGCTCGATCATCTCGATGGGCTCGCTCGAACCCGTGCCGGGCCTCGACCAGATCCCCGACGAGGACGAGCCGCCCGTCAACATCACCCACCTGGCCTTCCAGGCGATGATCGGCATCGGCTTCCTGCTCATGGCGGCCGTGGCGCTGTTCTGGTTCCTGCGCTGGCGCAAACGGGACCTGCTGGAGAACCGCTGGTTCCTGCGGTTCATGGCGGTCACGGGCCTCCTCGCGATGGCGGCGATGGAAGCCGGTTGGATCGCCACCGAGGTCGGGCGCCAGCCGTGGATCGTCTACGGCGTCATGCGCACCACCGAAGCCGCCGGCGACCACTCGGCCGGCCTGTGGTGGCTCTACTCGGCGGTCGGTGGTCCTTTACGGCGGCATGACGATCGCCGCGATCGTGATCCTGCGGTCGATGGCCCGGCGCTGGCGCGAGGGCGCGGCCGACCTGCCGAGCCCGTACGGCCCGAAGCTGCTCGCGGCCGACGCCCCCGTGGAAGTCCGCGACTGCGCCGATGAAAAAGACGGCGCTGTTGAGAAGGACGGCACGGCCGAGAAGGAGACCGCGAAATGATGTCGCTCGAGTTCGCCGTCGCCGCAGCGCTGTTCGCCGGGGTCGTCTGCTACGCCGTGCTCGGCGGCGCGGACTTCGGGTCCGGCTTCCACGACCTCACCGCAGGCGGCGCCCGCCGCGGCGCGCCCCTGCGGACGCTCATCGACCACAGCATCGGCCCGGTCTGGGAGGCCAACCACGTCTGGCTCATCTACGTGCTCGTGATGTGGTGGACCGGGCTTCCCCCAATCGTTCGCCGCGGCGATGACCACGCTGTACGTGCCGCTGGTGCTCGCGCTCGTCGGCATCGTCCTGCGCGGCGCGAGCTTCGCGTTCCGCAAGTACAGCGAGACGCTGTGGCAGGCGAAGCTGTTCGGCGTCGTGTTCGCGACCTCCTCGGTGCTCGCCCCGTTCTTCCTCGGCACGATCGCCGGCTCGCTCGCCTCGGGCCGCGTTCCCGAAGGCGGATACGGCGACCCGTGGTCGTCCTGGATCAATCCGACGTCGCTGTTCACGGGTTCGATCTCGGTCGGCACGTGCGCGTTCCTGGCCGGGACGTTCCTGACCGCCGACGCCGCAAGGCGCGGGCAGGAGGCGCTGGCGGCGAAGCTTGCGGGTGCGGTCGCTGGTGGTCGGGGCGGCCACCGGGGTCGTGGTCTTCGCGGCGCTCATCCCGATCGAGCACGACGCGCCGACGCTCTGGGACGGCCTGATGGGCCGCGCCGCTGCCGGTCATGGCGCTCTCGGCGCTCGGCGGGATCGCGACGCTGGTCCTGTTGTGGCGCGGGCGTTTCGGCCCGGCCCGGGTGGCCGCGGTGGTCGCCGTCGCGGCGGTGATGGCCGGGCTGGGGGATCGGCCAGTACCCGTGGGTCCTGGTCGACCAGGTGAGCATCGCCGAGGCGCGCGGGCGCGCGGGCGACGCTGCAGGGGCTGCTGGTGGCCGTGGGGATCGCGGCGGTCATCGTCGGCCCGGCGCTGGCGTACCTGTTCTATTTGACGCAGTCGCCCGAATGGAACGGCGAGGCGACCGGCGGCGTCAAAGCTGTCGAGGGTGGTCCGATCCGCCGCGGTGTCTCGCACTGGAGCGGTCAGATCCGAGGTTGACCCTGAGGGGACGAGAGCTTCATACCTGCGGTGGATGGGAAGAGGGCCGGGCGCGTGTGCGCCCGGCCCTCTGCGCGGTCCTGGGGAGGGGCCTGCTCGGTGGAGGTCCAGCCGGTGAGGGGCTGCTCGGGAGCGGGCCTTGCGCGCTGATGGAGTGCTAGATGTTGAGCGACCAGCTGTTCAGCGTGCCGCTCGAACCGCCGGAGTAAGTGTCGGTCACCCGCAGCGTCCAAGTGCCCGAACGGGCCTCGGTGGACAGGTTGACGCTGTAGGTGGCGACGATGTTGGCGCCGGAGCCGCCGGCGGACTTGAGCGTGCGGCTCGTCCCGTCGGGGGCGATGAGCGCGATGGCGATGTCGCCGCTGTACGGGTGGGTGATGTTGACGCTCACCGAGCTGGTCGAGGAGGCGGTGCCGGTGCAGGACAGTGCGATCGTGGAGTTGAGCGGCGTGCCCTCGGGGACGGCGGCCGCGGTGGTCTTCGAACCGGTGCAGCCGGTCGGGTCGCCGCCGGAGGAGCCGCAGTAGCTCGTCAGGTGGGCCTGGATCGCCGACTTCTCGGCGGAGTCGACGGTCAGGTCGTACAGGTATTTGACGTGGGTCCAGGCCTTGACGTAGTCGCAGCGCAGGCCGGTGGTGTTGGTGGGCATCCACTCGGCGGGGTCGTAGTCGCTCTTGGAGGAGTTCGCCGAGGTGGTGGCGATCCACAGCTGGGGCGAGTTGATGTCGTTGGCGAACGCCTGCCGCTCGGCGGTGGTCCAGGCCCAGGCGCCCGACGCCCACGCTTCACTCAGGGCCACAACGTGGTCGATGGTGGCGTTGGAGACGGTGGTGGTCCAGGTGTTGTCGAAGTCGGACTGCCAGTTGCCGGAGGTGGGCTGGCAGCCGTCGCTGGTGACCACGTTCTGGCCGTCGCGCTTGAGCACGTATTGGCGGGCGGTGCAGCCGCCGGAACCGGTCACGGACTTCCAGTGCGGGAAGAGGTCGCGGTCGTAGGTGGAGCCGTGCGACTCGGCGGCGACGGTGAGCTGGTTGAGCTCGGACTGGGCGGTGGCGGTCGAGGGGATGCCCGGGGGCCGGACGGCTTCGGCCGGTGCGGCGTCGAAGACGACCACCGTGAAGACTGCCAGCGCGGTCGCGGCGAGCGCGGCCAGTGCGCGGCGGATGGGGAGGGTCCAGGAAAGCATGTGGAGCTCCTGATTGATGCAGTTGGGGGGAACCGGCGTCGCCGGTCGTGGGGGAGTGGACCGGCAGGGGATGGGACGACGGCCACACCTGATGAAAACATGGGATCATCGGCTATGGCAAGAGTCTCCGACGATTGTTCACATATGCGACACACCGCGGTCGGTGCACAAGGGCCCGAAGTTCGCCGAGAACGCAGCGGGCACAACAACAGCCGCCCGCGCGTTTGCGCGAGCGGCTGTTGCGCTCTGACTATTGCACGTCGCGCCTCGGGTTGAGCTGGTCGATGAACCAGACGTCCACGAGGTCGGCCACGATCGCGCGCACCGGTTCGGCCGCGTCCTCGATCGGCTCGCCGTCGGTGCGGCCGATGACGACGAACATCAGGTAGTGCCCGTACGTGTTGTACCCGACCATGGTCGCCGCGCGGCCCAGTTCCTCGGCCTCGCCGTCGGTCCGCAGCGCCGCGAAGCCGCCTTCGAGTCCGCCGTCGATCGCGGCGCGCAGCGCATCGGACTCGGCGGTGTCGGCGAGGTTGAGCACGCCCGCGGTCGCCGCGTACTCGCCGTCCGGACTGATCAGGGTCCCCCGCACCGTCTGCGTGCAGTCGGCGTCGGCCAGCAGCCCGGCCAGCTCGTCCAAGCCGGCGTCGGCGCAGTTCGAGAGCTCTTCGGTCTCAAGGACTTTGTACGGGCCCGCGGCCCCGGCCGGAGTGATCGTGTCCGCGCCGAACAGCTCCTCGATGGAGATCGGCGCGGTGTCGGTCTCGCGGCTCGCGATCGGGTCGACCACGTCAGGTGCGCCCGTCACTTCGTCCACTGCGGACGGTTTACCGTCGACGGGTTCCGCGGTCGGCGCGGCCGGTTCCGGTTCGCCCTCGCGGAGCACGATGAACGCCCCCGCCGCGCAGGCCGCGGCGACCGCGATGGCGCTGACGATCGCGAGCGCGACCAGCCACCACTTCGTGCGTCGCCGGGCGCGCTGGGCGGCGCGGCGCAGCGGGCGCGAGGCCTGGATCTGATCCAGGTGCGCCTCCATCTCCTCCTCGGGCGAGCGCTGCACCAGCGTCGGCGACAGCGCGCGATCCTTCGGGCCGAGTCGCACAGTGCGCTCCTCCAGACTGAGCCGCATAGTGGGCGTGCGCTCCTCCGGGCTGATTCGCGCGGTGGGCGCGCGCATCTGCGAACGTTCGTCGAACTCCGCCCAGTCGAAACCCGGATTGCTCGGATTCGGGTGCGCCTGTGTGTCCTGGGGAACACCGAACGGTGACGGGCCATGTGCCATGGAGGCAGCTTAAACCCGGAACCCGCCGAAACCGGGAAACGTTCCCTCGGGAGATGGACCGTTCCGCGCGCCGTTCATCTGCCCGGGTGAACCTCCACGCAAGTGACATATCACATGTCACACGGCGCGCCGGGCGCTCGGACGGCGCGCGCGGCCGCGCAGATCTCTCCGCGCCGGATCCGGCCGACCCCCGCGGGCCCGGCGCGCGACAATGGTCGGCATGTCCAAAGGCCCAGCCGAGAAGCCAGAGCACTACTTCAGCGAGCAGCCCGCCGTCGACGACCGCGAGCGCACCATCGAGTTCGAACTCGACGGCGTCGAATACGAGCTGACCACCTCCACCGGCGTCTTCTCCGGCAACCGCCTCGACCCCGGCACGAGCGTCCTGCTGCACAAGGTCGTCCCGCCCGAGGCCGCCGGCACCTTCCTCGACCTGGGCTGCGGATACGGGCCCATCAGCGCGGTGCTCGCCCAGCGCGAGGACGCCGAGGTCTGGGCCGTCGACATCAACCGCCGCGCCCTCGACCTGACCCGCCGCAACACCGAGAAGGCCCCCGGCACCGTGCACGTCGCCGCGCCCGAGGAGGTCCCGGCGGAGCTGCGGTTCGACGAGATCTGGTCGAACCCGCCGATCAAGGTCGGCAAGGAGGCCCTCCACGAACTGCTCGAGACCTGGCTGCCGCGCCTGAACGACGGCGGCGTCGCATGGCTGGTCGTCTCGAAGCACCTCGGCGCGGACTCGTTGGCGCGCTGGCTCATCGAGCGCGGCTGGGAAGTCGACAAGCACGCGAGCGCCAACGGCTACCGGGTCCTTCGCGTCGACCGCGCCACCCCGTAGCGGACCTGGTCCGGCAGCGCGCCTGGCATAGCATGGGGGAGACCGACATCGGTGACGCAAGCCACCTCGGAGGACCCCCTCATGCCCGTCGAACACGACTCCAGCGGAGCGATCGACCTTCACCTGACCTTGGCGGAACTCGCGTTCGGTGGCGAGCGGACCATCTCGGTCCCCGCGCCCGGACCATGCGTCAACTGCGAAGGCTCCGGCCTTGACGAAGGCGACACCTGCGCCTACTGCCGCGGCAGCGGGTCGATGACGCTCGAGCACGATGTGGCCGTCGAGCTCCCCGCGGGCCTGCACGACGGCGAGGCCGTGACCCTGGACTGCGAGGGCGTCGACGGCGGCGTCATCGCCGTGATCCACGAACGCGAACACCCGACGCTCACGCGCGACGGCGTCGACCTGAAGACCCTGGTGGAAGTGGAACCGGAGGTCCTCGAAGACGGCGACGTGATCGACGTCGAGACCCTCGACGACGACATCGAAATCCGGGTCGAACCCGGCACTGCCGCCGGCGCCGTGATCCTCATCCGAGGTCTGGGCATGCCGGTGCCCGGCGACGCGGAGCGCCGCGGCGACCTGATCGTGGAGCTGCGCGCGCTCGAACCGCCTGCACGCGAAGAGGTCCGCGCCGCCAGAAACCTGGGCTCGGGGCGGGTTCTCGCCGGGGTGTTGGCGATGATCGTCGGGCTGGCGGTCGTGCTGACGGCGGTCGTCGTCCGGATGAACACCGACGTCTGCGAACCCAGCGAGACCGTTCGATGCGTGCTCGTGGTCGACGGCGTGGCCGAGCCCGAGACGAACCTGTCCCCCGAACAGCAGGTGAAGCGGGCCGACGATGCGATGGTGTTCACCCTCATCCCCGGCATCGTCGTGCTCATCATCGGCTTCTGGTTGGCGGCCAAGGGCTTCCGCCAGATGAGCGAACACCGAGCCGAACCGGGACAGGTCCGCGCCGACTGATGTCGCGACCGGTCCGTGTCCAGTTGGTGACACGAGACTTGCGGGCGTCGCTCGCGATGGCGTAGCGTGGCGCCCGTAAACGAATAAAACCCACGGGAGTCCGATGCATCGGGCTGAGAGGGGACTTGGTAGTCCCGACCGTCGAACCTGATCCAGATCATGCTGGCGCAGGGAGAAGGAGCTCATGCGCGCTACTCGTCTACCTCGACTCCATGTCATCACCGACACCCGCGGCCCGTTCGCGCCAGATGTCGGCACCGCACCGCGAAGCGGCCTCGCCGCATCCGAGGCCCCGCCTGCGCGCGGTGGCGAGATTGGCACGGCACTTCACGTCACGAAGCCCGATTCCGTTGCGCTGCTTCGTGATCCGCTCGTCGTGGTCGCGGCGGCGCTGGCCGCCGGGGCCCAGCTGATCCAGGTCCGCCCCGAGGACCACTACCACGACCGCGCGGCGTTCGACCTCGCCACCGCGGTCGCCGCGCTCTGCGCCGAGTACGGGGCGCTGTGCCTCGTGAACGACAGAGTCCACATTGCTCAATCGGTCGGCGCCGACGGCGTGCACCTCGGTGCCGAAGACCTCCCGATCGACGCAGCGCGGCGCATCCTCCCGGCCGCCTCGATCATCGGCGGCACGAGCCGCGACCCGGAGTCCGCGAGGGCCGCCCGGCGCGCCGGGGCCACGTATCTCGGGGTGGGTCCGGTCTGGGGAACGACCACGAAGACCGGTCTCCCGCAACCGATCGGACTCGACGGCCTGGCGGCCGTCTGCGAAGCGGTCGACCTCCCGGTGATCGCCATCGGCGGCATCACGGCCGAACGAGCGGCACTGTGCCGCGAGGCCGGAGCGCACGGCGTGGCGGTCGTCGGCGCGATCGCCTCGGCCGAAGACCCGAACCAGGCCACGGCGGAACTCCTTGAGGCCGTTGGCGAAAGCCCGGCTGCGAGGGTGCCCGATGGCGGCCCTGGAACCTGGCCCGACATCGGCATCCTGCGAGGGGTGGGCGACGCCTGATGCGCATCGCCATCGTCGGCGCCGGATCGATCGGGCTCGCCGTCGCGTGGCGGGCAGCCCAGGCCGGTGCGGAGGTCGTCGTGTACGACCCCGACCCCGGTTCGGGTGCTTCGCGCGTGGCCGCCGGCATGATCGCCCCCGTCACTGAAGCGCACTACGGAGAGGAGGCCCTCGGCCCGTTCATGGCCGAGTCGGCCGACTCCTGGCCCGCGTTCGCCCGCGAGCTCGAAGCGGCCTCCGGCATCGAGATCGGGTTCCGCGACGTGCCAACGCTGGTGGTCGGCGTCGAGGACGGCGACCGCGCCGAAGTCGAGCGGCAATCCGAGCTCTACCGTTTCACCGCAAGGAATGTCGAGGCGCTCAGTGCACGCGCCGCTCGAAGGGTCGAGCCGCTGCTCAGCCACCGGGTGCGCGGCGGCGTGCTCGCGCCGGAGGACCGCGCGGTCGATCCGCGTGCCGTGCACGCCGCGCTCTTGGCGGCGGTGGAACGGGCCGGAGTCGAGCTGCGGCGCGAGAGAGTCGAGGACCTCGGTGCGCTCGACGCCGATCAGGTGGTCGTCGCGGCGGGATGCGGTTCGGCACGCTTCATCGGTGCGGGTGCGGGTGCGGGTGCGGGTGCGGGTGCGGGTGCGGGTGCGGGTGCGGGTGCGGGCGATGACGCCCTGCGCAGTGCGGACACCTCAACCGAGAGACTCTTGTGGACTCTACCGGTGCGGCCCGTGCGCGGCGTCGTGCTGCGCCTTCGCGCGGTCGGCGAGCAGCCGGTGCCGCGGACTACCGTGCGCGGCTTTGTGAAAGGCCGTTCGGTCTACATCGTGACGCGCGAGAACGGCGAAGTCGTCCTGGGCGCCACGAGTGACGAACGCGGGTTCGACCGGCTGACCGGGACGGCCGGCGCGGTGCACGATCTGCTGCGCCTGTCGATCGAGCTCGTGCCCGAGATCGCCGAGTACCACCTTGAAGAAGTGAGCGTCGGTTTCCGGCCCGGCACCCCCGACAACCTGCCGCTCATCGGCCGCCTCGACGAGCGGACCATCGCCGCGACCGGCCACTACCGCAACGGCATCGCGCTCATCCCGGCGACCGCCGCCGCGGTCGCGGCGATGTTGAGTGGAGACGAGGGGGCGATCCCGGCCGCGTTCGATCCGCTGCGATTCGGGCGGGCACGGGGTGCGCGCGACGGCGCGGATGCGGGTCGTTTCGAGGGCAGGGGGCGGCGCCCTGGTTCGCCGTTCGCAGGCGCCCCCGAATCAACAGTGCCCGGAGGGTCCGACAGAAACAGGGTCGGCGAGCGCGACAGTGGCGGTGATCTCGGCGGAACGGCAACCGTGGTCGAAAACGGTGAACATCACGACCTCGTTCACGACTCCGGCCCCCACCCCGGCCCCGACGTTGTCTACGGCCCCGGCCCCGGCCACGACGACCACGACGTCGACCCCGATGACCACGACCGCACCGACCGCACCGACCGAGTCGACCGAGTCGACCGGAAGAGCGAACTCGAGCGCGGCCGACTCGACCCTGAAAGCCGCCAAGGGCACCAGGCCGACGGCGCACCACCGCGCGCGGACCACCGTCCGGACCACGACCCCAGACCCGTTGGCCATCGAGGCGCCGGCCCCGCTTCCAATTCTGCCGATGGCACGACCACTCAAGAGGAGGACTCGTGAAGATCGAGCTCAATGGCGAAGCGCGCGAAGGCATCGCCTCCATCACCGAGGCGGTCGCGGCCGTCACCTCCGCGCGGCGCGGCATCGCCGTCGCGCTCAACGGCGAAGTCGTTCCACGGTCCGAATGGGACCGACCGCTCGTCGACGGCGACGCCGTCGAAGTCCTCACCGCGACCCAGGGAGGGTAGTCATGCCGCAGCACGCCACCAGCCGAACCGGCGCGAACCGCGACGCCGACCTCAAGATCGCCGACAAGACCTTCACCTCGCGCCTCATCCTCGGCACCGGCGGCGCCGCCAATCACGCCCAGCTCGCCGAGGCGATCACCGTCTCCGGCACCGAACTCGTCACCGTGGCGCTCCGACGCGTCAACCCCGGCGCGTCCGGGTCCATTCTGGAGGTCATCGAGCGCTGCGGCGTCGAACTCCTGCCCAACACCGCCGGGTGCTTCACCGCCGAACAGGCCGTGCGCACCGCCAAGCTCGCCCGCGAAGCCTTCGGCACCAACTGGATCAAGCTCGAGGTCATCGGCGACGAGGACACCCTCCTGCCCGATCCCGTGGAACTCCTCGAAGCCGCGGAAATCCTTGTCGCAGACGGATTCACCGTGCTTCCGTACACCAGCGACGACCCCGTCCTCGCTCGGCGGCTCGAAGACGCCGGATGCGCCGCCGTGATGCCGCTCGCGGCGCCGATCGGCACCGGCCTCGGCGTCCGCAATCCCCACAACCTGGCGCTGATCTGCGAACACGCTTCCGTGCCCGTCATCTGCGACGCCGGAATCGGCACCGCCTCGGATGCCGCGCAGGCGATGGAACTCGGCTGCTCGGCCGTCCTCCTCGCCACCGCCGTCACCCGCGCCGCCGACCCCGCCCTGATGGCCGCCGCCATGCGCGACGCCGTCACCGCCGGGCGCGCCGCCCGACTCGCCGGACGCATCCCCAAGCGCCACTTGGCCAACGCGTCCTCCAGCTTCGAAGGGATGGCCGACCTGTGAACCGGAGCCATCCCCAGCCGCCCGTCGCGCTCACCATCGCCGGGTCCGACTCCGGTGGCGGCGCCGGCATCCAGGCCGACCTGCATACGTTCGCCGCGCACCGAGTCCACGGCACCAGCGTCATCACCGCGATCACCGCCCAGAACACCCGCGGCGTCACCGCCGCGGAGCCCGTCGGCGCGGATCTGGTTCGGGCGCAACTGGATGCGGTCCTCGGCGACTTCGCCGTCGCCGCGGTCAAGACGGGAATGCTCGGCGGCGACGCGCTGCTCGGGCTCGTCGCCGAATACGGCGAGGCCGACCGGCTGCCGAACCTCGTGGTCGACCCGGTCATGGTCACGACCACCGGCGATTCTCTCTTCGCCGGCGACCCGGCCGCGTACCTTGCGCGGCTCGGCCCGCTCGCGACCATCTTGACCCCCAACCTGATCGAGGCCCGGCAACTGCTCGGCCGCGAGATCGACACGATCGGCGACATGCGCGAAGCCGCCCGCGCGCTGGCGATCTACGGCCCGCGCGCGGTGCTGGTGAAAGGCGGTCACCGGGAAGGCCGCGAGGAGCGCGGCGACGGCGGTGGGGTCGGACTCGGCGGCGGGGGAGTGCCAGGCGGCACCGGTTCGGTGACCGATGTGCTGTGGTGCGACGGCCAGATGCTCGACCTGGCGGCGCCGCGGGTCGCGACCCGCAACGACCACGGCACCGGCTGCACCCTCGCCTCGGCGATCGCGGCTCGGCTCGCGCTGGAACATCCGCTGCCGCAGGCGGTCGCGGGCGCGAAAGCGTACGTGACCGAGGCGCTGAAAGCGGCCGCCGACTGGCGGCTCGGCCTCGGCCCGGGCCCGGTCCATCACCACCACGGCCGCAAGAGCGCCGCCTTGTGAGCGGCATCGGCAGCGCAGGCGCAGCGCCCGTTCGCTGTGATGGCCGCATGCGGACGGTGCCGTCGTCGGGCATTTCAGCTCGCGGGCGCGCAAATGGAAGTCAGTGCGGCGGTTCGCGAATGCCCCCGACTGCAAGTGTGCCGGTGGAGTCCGACAGCGGTCCTGTTCGAAGGCACGCCGATGAGTGCGGCGATTTGAAGCGCCCCCGGGTTCAACCCTGACAGCAGGGTCCGACATTTCCGTGCCGTCGCATCGCGTGGCGGGCACGAGCCGATCGATATTGCGAGGAGACGTCATGAACGCCAGAAGCAAGGTCTATGCGGAAGGGCCGCGGCCCGATATCCAGGTGCCGTTCACCGAGGTCGCGCTCAGCGGCGGCGAGCCGCCCGTCCGGCTCTACGACACCTCCGGGCCCGGCTCCGATCCCGAGGTCGGGCTGCCGAAGCTCCGTGAAGCCTGGATCGCCGAACGGCGCGACGCCGCCGCCAGCAGGCTCGAGCGCGACGGCACCGCCATCGAATGCCCCACCCAGCTCCACTACGCCAAGCAGGGCATCGTCACCCCCGAGATGGAGTACGTCGCCGTCCGCGAAGGCCTCGCCGCCGAGTTCGTGCGCGACGAGATCGCCTCCGGCCGCGCCATCCTCCCCGCGAACGTCAACCACCCCGAGACCGAGCCGATGATCATCGGCAAGAACTTCCTGACCAAGATCAACGCCAACATCGGCACCTCCGCCGTCTCCGACTCCGTCGCCGCCGAGGTCGAGAAGCTCACCTGGGCCACCAAGTGGGGCGCCGACACCGTGATGGACCTCTCCACCGGCAAGCACATCCACGAGACCCGCGAGCACATCATGCGGAACTCCCCGGTCCCGATCGGCACCGTCCCGCTCTACCAGGCCCTCGAGAAGGTCAACGGCGACCCGGTGAAGCTCAACTGGGAGGTCTACCGTGAGACCATCATCGAGCAGGCCGAACAGGGCGTCGACTACATGACCGTCCACGCCGGGGTCCTCCTGCGCCACGTGCCGCTCGCGGCCCGGCGCGTCACCGGGATCGTCTCCCGCGGCGGCTCGATCATGGCCGCCTGGTGCCTCGCCCACCACGAGGAGAGCTTCCTCTACACCCACTACCGCGAGCTCTGCGAGATCTTCGCGAAGTACGACATCGCCTTCTCCCTCGGCGACGGCCTGCGGCCCGGCTCCATCGCCGACGCCAACGACGAGGCCCAGTTCGCCGAGCTCCGCACCCTCGGCGAGCTCACCCATATCGCCTGGGAGTACGACGTCCAGGTCATGTGCGAAGGCCCCGGCCACGTGCCGATGCACAAGATCAAGGAGAACGTGGACCTCCAGCAGGAGATCTGCGGCGAGGCCCCGTTCTACACGCTCGGCCCGCTCACCACCGACGTCGCGCCCGCCTACGACCACATCACCTCGGCGATCGGCGCCGCCATGATCGGCTGGTTCGGCACCGCGATGCTCTGCTATGTGACCCCCAAGGAGCACCTCGGCCTGCCGAACCGCGAGGACGTGAAAGAAGGCGTGATCGCCTACAAGATCGCCGCCCACGCCGCCGACCTCGCCAAAGGCCACCCCGGCGCGCAGGCCTGGGACGACGCGCTCTCCAAGGCCCGCTTCGAATTCCGCTGGCAGGACCAGTTCAACCTCTCGCTCGACCCCGACCGGGCCCGCGAGTACCACGACGAGACCCTCCCCGCCGAGCCCGCCAAGACCGCGCACTTCTGCTCGATGTGCGGCCCCAAGTTCTGCAGCATGAAGATCAGCCAGGAACTGAAGGAGTACGCCGAGCAGGGCATGGCCGGCAAGAGCGAGGAGTTCCTCGAGTCGGGCGGCAAGGTCTACCTGCCCGTCAGTGCCAATGGTCGGCTCGCAAGCGTCGCCGAGCAAGAAGCGAAGTAGCTGTAGTCGAGGTCACGGCGGCCGCCTTCAGGGGGGCCGCCACCACCGCGTAGACTTGGCAGCTGTTGTTCGAGTGCCTCCGCACTGAGCCGATTCACGGCTCGCCATCTTCACCGCGGCGGCGCTGTCCAACGAATCCCACGCCCGCGGCCCAGCGCCGCGGGGCGCGCCGATTCCGGCCCCGGGGATTCAGGCGGTCCCGCTCTCATCTGCGGGATTCGTTCCACACCGACAACGAAAGCTAGGTAAACCTGTGCGCACGTACAGCCCTAAGCCGGGTGACATTGACCCGCAGTGGCTCGTGATCGACGCGACCGACGTGGTGTTGGGCCGGCTCGCGACGCACGCTGCCGATCTGCTCCGAGGCAAGCACAAGCCGACCTTCGCACCGAACGCGGACACCGGTGACTACGTCATCATCGTGAACGCCGAGAAGGTCGTGCTGACCCGGAACAAGCTCCAGACCAAGAAGGCCTACCGCCACTCCGGCTTCCCGGGCGGTCTCAAGGAGAAGTCGTACGCCGACTTCATGGAGAAGGCCCCCCACAAGGTCGTCGAGAAGGCCGTCTTCGGCATGCTGCCGAAGAACAAGCTCGGTCGCGCCGTGTCCAAGAAGCTGAAGGTCTACGCGGGTCCTGGCCACCCGCACACCGCCCAGCAGCCGAAGCCGTACGAGATCAAGAAGATCGCGCAGTAGGCGCGGGCGGAAGAGGAGCAACCACATGAGTGACGAGATCAAGGCCACCGAGGCCACCGAAGCACCGCCGAGGTCGTCGAGACCGAAGCCCCCGAGGCCACCCCGAGACCGCTGAAGCCCCCGAGGCGACCGAGACCCCGGAGGCCGTCGAGGCCCCCGCCGTCGAGGTTCCCGAGGTTCCGGTCGAGGTCCCCGCCGACGTCGCCGCCGCGCCGTCCGTGCCGAGCATCCCCGTGGTGCCGTCCGACCGCGCCATCCAGACCGTGGGCCGGCGCAAGCGCGCCATCGCCCGCGTCCGCCTGGTCGCCGGCACCGGCAAGTACGTCGTCAACGGCAAGACCCTCGAGGACTACTTCCCGAGCAAGGTCCACCAGCAGACCGTCGCGGAGCCCTTCGTGACCGTCGAGGCCGGCGACAACTTCGACGTCCTGGTCAACATCAAGGGCGGCGGCGCCACCGGTCAGGCCGGCGCGCTCCGCCTGGGCATCGCCCGCGCGCTGCTCGAAGTCGACCCGAACATGCGCCCGGCCCTCAAGGCCGCCGGCTTCCTGACCCGCGACGCCCGCGAGAAGGAAAGCAAGAAGTACGGCCTCAAGAAGGCCCGCAAGGCACCGCAGTACTCGAAGCGCTAGCACGCCTTCCCCGCACGCCGGGGAACACGCTAGTCTGCACAAGCGACGGGGCTGCCGAGGAGGACATCCTCGGCAGCCCCTGTTGCCGTTTTATCCCGGCATTGCCGACCGGCACTGCCGCCAGCCACGGATAAGGCCGGTCCCGGCTCACAGGGCAGCAGGGCCGCAAGACGGCCCGCTTCGCCGAGTAGGCTCGCGAATCGCCGCACCGCCAATGGGAAGCCACACCGTGTCACGACTGTTCGGCACCGACGGCGTACGGGGGCGGGCGAACGCCGACCTCACGCCCGACCTGGCACTCCGCCTCAACATCGCCGCCGCGCGAGTCCTCGGCGCGGTCGACCGGCGCACCGTCGCCGTCATCGGCCGCGACCCGCGCGCCTCCGGCGAGATGCTCGCCGCCGCCAGCGCCGCCGGGCTCGCCGCCGCCGGCGTCAAGGTCATCGACCTGGGCATTCTTCCCACGCCCGCGGTCGCGCACCTCACGGCCCTGACCGGCGCCGACTTCGGCGTCATGGTCTCGGCCTCGCACAATCCCATGCCGGACAACGGCATCAAGTTCTTCGCGGCCGGCGGCCGCAAGCTCCCCGATGACGTCGAGGACGCCATCGAGGCGGCCATGGACGACCCGCCGCCGCTGCCGCAGGGCGACGGCGTCGGGCGCATCGCTCGCTCCGTCGACCCGGTCGAGGCTTACATCGAGCACCTGGTCGCCGTGTGCCCGAACCCGCTCGACGGCATCAAGATCGTGCTCGACCCCGCCAACGGCGCGGCCACCGGCGCGGCCCCCGAGGCCCTGCGCCGGGCGGGGCCGAGGTCATCATGATCAACGCCGACCCCGACGGTCTCAACATCAACGAGAACTGCGGGTCCACCCACATGGGCGGGCTGCGCGCGGCCGTCGTCGAGCACGGCGCGCACGCCGGGATCGCGCTCGACGGCGACGCCGACCGCTGCCTCGCGGTCGACGCCGACGGCAACGACGTCGACGGCGACGCCATCATGGCGATCCTCGCGCTCGCGATGCGCGACGCGGGCGAGCTGCGCGGCGACACGCTCGTCACCACCGTCATGAGCAACCTCGGCCTGCACCAGGCCATGGGCGCGGCCGGGATCAAGCTCGAGGTCACCGGCGTGGGCGACCGCTACGTGCTCGAGCGCCTCGGCGAGGGCGGCTACTCGCTCGGCGGGGAGCAGTCGGGGCACATCATCATCTCCGACCACGCGACGACCGGGGACGGGACGCTCACGGCGATCATGCTCCTCGCGCGCATGGCCGCCACGGGCAAGTCGCTCGGCGAACTCGCCTCGGTGTTCACGCCCGCGCCGCAGGTGCTCGTCAACGTGCGGGTGACCGACAAGTCCGTGATCGACCACGCCGACGTGCGCAGCGCGGTCGCCCAGTGGCAGGCGAAGCTCGGCTCCGACGGCCGGGTCCTGCTGCGGCCCTCGGGTACCGAACCGCTCGTCCGCGTCATGGTCGAGGCCTCCGAGGAGCTGCTCGCGCAGTCGGTCGCGGCCGAGCTCGTGGCGGTCGTCGAACACGCCGATGGCGTAGTTTCGCACCAGCTATTCTCGATCAGCGGGAGGGCACCTGAGGGTGCCCTCCCGCTGGCATAGATGCACTAAGCTCACGCTCTATGGACAACCCAATCGTCTGGATCCTGATCCTCCTGTTGCTGATCGGCCTGATCCTGGTCTTCGCCGCCCTCGGCGGGCGCAACAAGCTGGTGCGAATGCGCAACATCACCCAGGAGTCTTGGGCGCAGATCGATGTCGAGCTCCAGCGCCGGTACGACCTGCTGGACAACCTGATGTACGTCGTGCAGCAGGCGGCCGGCTCGGAGAACGCCACGCTCCGCCAGGTCGCCGAGGCCCGCGCGATGGCCATGCAGACCCGCCAGGACCCGAACGCCGGCCACGGCCAGCAGGGCCAGGCCGAAGGCCAGCTCGGGAACGCCATCCGCGGCGTCATCCACATGCAGGAGTCGTACCCGGCCCTGCAGACCAACCAGAACTTCCTGCAGCTCCAGACGGAGATCACCGAGACCGAGAACCGCATCGCCGCCCCGCGCCGGTTCTACAACGCGAACGTGCGCGAGTACAACACCGCGCTGCAGGTCTTCCCCGGTTCGATCTCCGCGAAGATGGGCGGTTTCAAGCCCGAGGAGTACTTCGAGCTCGACAACCCGGCGGCCCGCACGGCCCCGAAGATGCGCGACATGGGCCAGCCCGCCTACATGCAGCAGCCCCCGGCCCAGCAGCAGATGCCCCCGCAGCCCGCGCCCGGCCAGATGCCGCCCGGCTACGGCCAGCCGCAGCAGGTCGGCTACCAGCAGCAGCCGCCGCAGCAGCCCGGTTACGGCCAGCCCGCCCCGCAGCCCGGCTACGGGCAGCAGCCGCAGCAGCCCGGTTACGGTGCCCCGCAGCCGGGCTACGGCCAGCCCGCGCCCCAGCCCGGTTACCCGCAGCAGCCCCAGCAGCCGCAGCAGCCCGGTTACGGCCAGCAGCCCTACGGCCGGTAGAGCCACAGCCTGCTCGCGCGGCGACAGCTCAGCGACGCCGTCGCCCCGGCCCGAACGCCCGTAAGAAGGAACCACCCCAGTGAACGAGACCCTGCTCGCGTCGAGCAGCAGCGGCGACATGCCTTGGTGGGCTTACGTCCTCTGCCTCATCGTCGTCGGCGTCGGCGTCTACTTCGCCTGGCGCGCCAGGCAGAAGAAGATCGCGATGTACCGGGCCTGGGCGGCCCAGTACGGCTTCCACTACGAGCCCAGTCGACAACTCCGTCGTCGGACTCTCCACCGAGGACCCGTTCAACAACGGCCACTCCCGCAAGGGCATCGACGTCTTCCGCGGCCAGTACAAGGACACGCACATCGTGTTCTTCCAGTACCAGTACTCGACCGGCAGCGGCAAGGAGCGCAAGACCTTCAACCACCAGGTGGTCGCGATCGGCCTGCCGACCGCGCGGCCGCTGCTGGACATCAGCCAGGAGAACTTCCTGACCAAGCGGTTCGCGAAGGACATCGACTTCGAGAACCAGGCGTTCAACGACTTCTTCAGGATCAAGTCGCCGAACCGCCGCTTCGCCTACGACGTCATCCACGCCCGCACCATGGAGTGGATGCTCCAGGACCAGCGCGCCCGGTCCTACCCGTGGCGCTTCGAGGGCCCGTGGCTCATGACGCACCGGTCCGGGGCGATCAAGCTCGAAGAGGTCTTCTTCTACGCGGACTTCCTCATCGACATCCAGGCGCAGGTGCCCAGACACGTGTGGTCGAACAACTGACGACCCGCCGGGCCGCGTCGTTCGACGCGGCCCTGCGGCGTTTCCACCCCTCGGAACGAAGGAGCCACGGTGGACGTCTTCGCGAGCTCGCTCGTCGTCATGCCTCTTCCCGGCCCTGTGCCTCGGGGTCCCCGGCGTGGCCATCGGGTTCGCGATCTACTATTCGCGGCAGTCGCGGCAGCGGCGCATCGCCCAGTGTCGCGCCTGGGCGGCCCACCACGGTTTCCAGTACTGGCCCGAGGACCGGTCGGCGCTGGCGATCTCGCGGCACTCGCCGTTCACCTACCGGCAGCGGCACCAGGCGCTCGACGTCCTGCGCGGCACGTTCCGTGACGTGCACCTGCACTGCTTCCAGCTCCGGTACCAAGTCAGCAGCGGCGACACCAGAGCACCCAGACTTCCAGGTGGTCGCGATCAGCCTCCCCGCGACGCGGCCGCTGCTCGACATCGCGCACGAGAACTCGCTGAGCCGGCGGTTCGACAAGGACATCGAGTTCGAGAACCGGGCGTTCAACGACAAGTTCTGGATCGCTCGCCGAGCCCCCGGTTCGCGTACGACGTGATCCATCCGCGCACGATGGAGTGGATGCTCGCCGACCCGCGCGCGCACACGATCCGCTGGCGTTTCGAGGGCGCGTGGCTGATGACCTTCCGACCAGGGCGCGGCTCAACCCGCACGAGGTCTTCTACTACGCGGATTCCTGCACCAAGTGCTCGCCCAGGTGCCGAAGCACGTGTGGTCGGAATTAGCTGACTGCGCCGCCGGTTGCTAAGATGGCTGCGCGCGGGCCGCTGAGGAGCCCGGCCCGCGATGGCCCGTGGTGTAATTGGCAACACTACTGATTTTGGTTCAGTCATTTCAGGTTCGAGTCCTGGCGGGCCAGCCACCGTTCCCGATTTGAAGTCGGGCATCAGCCTCAAATCGGGCACCGGCTGGCGCGACGTCGCCGCAGCCCCAATTGGCGACCCCCGTTTCAATCCTCCCGCTCGGGTATGACGCTCCTCGATTCGAACAAGTCGCGAGCGTTCAGCGCATCCGGTCGAAGACCGCAGCGAATCCCGTCTCGGCCGCCCCGATGAGCGCGCCCTCGTCGCCCAGCACCGGCGTGCGCAGCCGCAGCTTCGACCGCAGATGCGGCAGTGTCGTCTCCGCCAGCGCCGAGCGCACCGGCGCCGCCGTCGAGAGGTACAGCTCCCGCAGCCAGCCGCCGAACAGGATCTCGTCCGGGCCCGTCGCGGTCACGACCGCGCCCAGGGCCCGGCCCAGGTCCTCGCCCGATCGGCGCAACCGTCCCGCGCCGCCGCGTCGCCCATGCCCGCCGCGAGCGTGGCGCTCACGATGTCCTCGGCGTAGCGAGAAGGCCTCCATCTCGGCCTCCAGGCACCCGCGCAGCCCGCACTCGCATTCGCGCCCGCCGGGTTCGACCACGATGTGCCCCAACTGGATCGAGCCGCCGCGCTGCGCGCGGCCCTCGATCACCAGCCCGGCGGTCAAACCCCGGCCGCCGTGCAGGTACAGGAGCTTGCGGGCTTCGTGGGCGTCGCCGCGCGACCATTCGCCGACCGCCGCGGCGGTCGCGGTGTCGACCACCTTCCACTCGCGGCCGGTCGGCCGCCTCCAGTTCGTCGGCGACCGTCCCGGCCGACCCAGCCCAGTTCCGTCGAGTGCGCGACCGTGCCCTCGTCGACCAGTCCCGGCATCGCCGCCACGGCCTCGACCGCGTCGGAAGCGGTCGC
Source organism: uncultured Actinomycetota bacterium (assembly GCA_963740955.1). GTDB lineage: Bacteria > Actinomycetota > Actinomycetes > Mycobacteriales > Micromonosporaceae > Glycomyces. Next base: position 137,871 of record CAVUGC010000012.1, on the reverse strand, counting down.
CGCCGGTGATCACCGCGACCGCGCGCCATCGGGTCGGCGCCCTCTTCCAGTGCCGTCTCGGCCCGCTCCAGCACCTCGCCGCCGAGGCCCACGAGCGCGAACCGCAGCCGGTCGGCGCGAATCTCGACCGCCGCAACGGTGATCGACTTCGGGACGCATTCACCAGGGTCGAGGGCCGGCCGGCCGAACCGGTCGGCCGGCCCGTCGTCTCCTGCAGGTGCCCCGACTCGGCCAGGTCGGTCGCGAGCGCGCCGATCGTGGACCGGTTGAGCCCCAAGGCCTCGGTGAGTTCGGCGCGGGTCTGGGGACCGTGCCGGTGCAGCTGTTCGAGCAGTGCCGCGCGGTTGCGCCGCCGCAGCTCCACGGTCCCGGTCCGGGCCACCGGTCAGTGCCTGCCGAAGAGCTTGCCCCGGCCCCGGGACATGGCGTCCACGCCCGCCGCGAGCAGCAGCACCGCCCCGGTCACGCCGAACCGCACCCCGGCGCTCAGCCCCATCAGGCCCATCCCGTTGTTGATGATCGCCACGACCGCTCCTCCCAGCAGGGCCGCCCGCACCGTGCCCTTGCCACCGAAGAGGCTAGCACCGCCGATCACGGCCGCCCCGACAGAAAGCAGCAGCACATTGGACCCTCCCGTGTTCGGGTCCACCGAGGCCGCGCGCGATGCGGCGACGATGCCGCCGATCGCCGCCATGCCCGAGCAGATCACGAACGCCGCGATGCGGACCCGGTCGACGTTCACGCCCGCGCGCACCGCGGCCTCGGCGTTGCCGCCGACCGCGTAGAGGTGGCGTCCGAACCTGGTGCGGTGCAGCACGAACGTCCAGCACCGCGAACAACGCGCCGAGGATCACCACGACCACCGGCACGCCGGTGAGCGAGATGATCTGCGGGTTCGCCGAGCGCTCCAGGTTCAGCAGGAACACCGTCGCCGTCAGCAGCAGCCCCGAGCGCCGCGACCCGCGCCACGACCACCGCGAGCGGCTCGTGCACGAGCGAGCGGGCCACGCGCCGCCGCCACCGGTTCAGCTGCAGCACCGCGTAAGCGGCGATCGTGAGCACCAGCAGCGTCCAGCCCTGCCAGCGCTCCAGGTTCCCGCCCGCGACGGCCTTCACCGTCTCGTTGTGGATGGTGATGTTGCTGCCCTCTTCGAGGATCATGAGCACGATCCCCTGGAAGGCAGGAACGCCGCGAGCGTCACCACGAACGACGGGATGCCGAGCTTGACGACGAGCGTCCCCAGCAGCAGGCCGATCACCACGCCGGTGGCGATGGCCGCGCCGATCGCGAGCGGCCACGGCATGCCCCAGTCGGTGAGGATCACCGCCATGATCGCGGCGCACACGCCCGAGGCGAACCCGGCCGAGAGGTCGATCTCGCCGATGACGAGCACGAACACCAGCCCCATGGCGATGCAGGCGACGGCCGCGCCCTGCCCGAAGAGGTTCGCGAGGTTTCCCACGGAGAGGAACACCGGCTGGGAGAGCCCGAAGAACACGCACAGCGCGATGATCCCGGCGACGGCCGGGAGCGCCCCGACCTCGCCCGACTGACCTCGGCCCAGTAGTCCTTGAGGTGGTCGGCGACGGCGCGCACCGCGCCCGGTTCGGCCCCGGCCTCGGGCCGGGTCTCGACTTGCGTGCTCACTGCCGGGCTCCGTTTCGTGACCGTCTCTCCCGCGCCGCCGAGCCCGAGGGACCCGGACCGGCCGCTGGTGATGAGTTCGACCACCTGCGACTGGGTGGCGTCGGCGGCGTCGAGCACGGCCGCCATGCGCCCCAGGTAGAGCGCGGCGATCCGGTCGGCAACGGCGAAGACGTCGTTGAGGTTGTGGGAGATGTAGAGGACGGCCAGGCCCTGGTCGGCCAGGCGCCGGATGAGTTCGAGCACCTGGCGGGTCTGGGCGACGCCGAGCGCGGCGGTGGGCTCGTCGAGGATGACCAGGCGCGAGTTCCACAGCACGGCTTTGGCGATGGCGACGGTCTGGCGTTGGCCGCCGGAGAGGCTCGCCACGGGTTGGCGGAGGTTGCGGATGGTGCGGACGGCGAGCGAGGAGAGGGTCTCGGCGGCGAGCTGCTCCATGGCGTCGTCGTCGAGGAGGAGGCCGCGGACTTCTCGCGGCCGAGGAACAGGTTCTCGACGACGTCGAGGTTGTCGCACAGGGCGAGGTCCTGGTAGACGACCTCGATGCCGAGGGCGGCGGCGTCGCGCGGCCCGGAGATGGCGCGGGTCTCGCCGTCGACGGTGATGGAGCCGCCGTCGATGGCGTGGATGCCGGCCACGCATTTGACCAGTGTGGACTTGCCGGCGCCGTTGTCGCCGACGAGGGCGCAGACCTCTCCGGCGTCGATCGCGAGATCGACGTCGGAGAGGACTTCGACCGGTCCGAAGCGCTTCGAGAGTCCGGTGAGTTCGAGCAGCACGTGGGCCCCTATCCGATCCCGTGCTCGGTGCAGAGCGCGGCGTAGTCCCCGGCGCACAGCTCGGCCGGGTCGGCGAAGCCGTCGTCGACGACGACCTGGATGTTCTCGATGGTGATGGCGACGGGTTCGAGGAGGACGGCGGGCACCTCGGCGGAGGAGACCGGGTCGACGACGGTGGCGTCGGTGGTCGGCTTCTCGCCGTTGGCGAGTGCGACGGCGAGGTCGGCGGCGGCGTTGGCCTCCTCCTCGATGGCCTTGTAGACGGTCATGCACTGGTCGCCGGTGAGGATGTTCTGCAGGCCCTGGACGGTCGCGTCCTGGCCGGTGACCGGGACGGTGCCGTTGAGGTTGTTGCGTTCCAGGACGGTGATCACCGCGTGAGCGAGGCCGTCGTTGGCGGCGAGGACCCCGTCGATCTCGGTGCCGGTGTCGGTGAGCATCTGCTCGAAGAGCGTGCCGCCCTGGGCGTTGTCCCAGTCGGGCACCCATTCGTCGGGGCCCTTGGTGAAGGTCGCGTCGGCGTAGAGCGGGTCGAGGATCGAGTCGTAGCCGCTCTTGAACAGGGTCGCGTTGTTGTCGGTGGGGGAGCCGTTGACCTCGGCGATGAGCGGGTTCGCGACGCCTTCGAGGCACGAGACGAGGCCTTCGCCCTGGAGGACGCCGACCTGTTCGTTGTCGAAGCTGACGTAGTAGTCGGCGGCGCCGTCCTCGGTGAGCCGGTCGTAGTCGATGGTGGCCACGCCCTGGGACTTGGCCTTCTCGATCACGGTCTTGCCGGTCCCGGAGTCGAGGTTGACGGTGACGAGGACGTCGACGCCCTTGGTGAGCATCTGGTCGGCGATGGTCTGGAAGTCCTCGCGGCTGCCTTGGGCGTTCTGGATGTCGTAGTCGACGCCGGCCGCTTTGAAGGCCGCTTCGAGGTACTTGCGGTCGGCGGTCTCCCAGCGGTCCGAGGAGGCCGAGTCGGGGAGGATGACGCCGATGAGCGGGGTGTCCCCGCCGCCGCCGGCGTCGTCTTGGCCGCAGGCGGCGGTGAAGGTGAGGGCGAGTGCCGCGGCGGCGCCCGCGCCGAGGGCGGACTTGAGTCTGGAGCTGCGGGAACGGGGACTGAGAAGGTGCATGAGAGGTACCTCCGAGATTTGTTGTTGTCTGCAACATATGATGAGTGACGCAGCTCGCACAAGTATCGAGGCGATGGAGAACGTGTTCCATTCGTAACGATTCGGTGACGGGACACTTCCGTGGGCCGGGCCGTTCACCGCCGCGCAACCGACTACCATGGCCCATCATGAGCAGTGAGCGTTCGGCGATCATCCTTGCCGCTGGCCTGGGCACCCGTATGAAGTCAGCGAAGCCCAAGGTCCTCCACGAACTCCTGGGCCGCACCCTGCTGGGGCACGTGCTCCGCAGCGCCGAGTCCTTCCGGCCCGACCACCGCATCGTGGTCGTCGGCGCCGCGGCCGACCAGGTGACCGCCTTCCTCGACAAGGCCGCCCCCGATGCCGAGACCGTCCTCCAGACCGAGCAGCTCGGCACCGGCCACGCCGTGCGCACCGCGCTCGACGCCTACCCCGACCTGGAGGGCACCGTCGTCGTCCTCTGCGGCGACGCCCCCCTCATGCGCCGCAGCACCCTGACCGAACTGGTCGAGGTCCACGAGAAGGCCCGCCACGCCGTCACCGTGCTCACCGCCGAAGTCGACGACCCCACCGGGTTCGGGCGCATCGTGCGCGACGGCGACGGCAACGTGCTCCGCAACGTCGAGCACCGCGACGCCGACCTCGACGAGCTCGCCATCCGCGAGATCAACTCCGGCACCTACGCCTTCGACGCCGCGGTGCTTCGCGAGCAGCTCGGAAAGCTCAACAGCGCCAACGACCAGGGCGAGCTCTACCTCACCGACGTCCTCGAACTGGCCCGCGAGGCCGGGCACCCGATCGGGGCCGTCGTGGTCGACGACCCGACCGAGGTCCTCGCCTGCAATGACCGCGCCCAACTCGCCGGGCTGCGCCGGATCCTCCAGGGCCGCATCAACTCCGAACTCATGCAGTCCGGGGTGACCCTCGACGACCCCGAGACCACCTGGATCGACGCCACCGCCAAGGTCGCCCCAGACGTCCTCATCCACCCCGGCGTCCAGCTCAAGGGCGCCACCGCCGTCGACTCCGGCGCCGAGATCGGCCCCGACACGACGCTCACCGACACCATCGTCGGCGCGGGCGCCGTCGTCGTGCGCAGCCACGCCGACCAGGCCACCATCGGCGAAGGCGCCCACGTCGGGCCCTTCGCGCACCTGCGCCCGGCCTCGAAGCTCGCCGAGTCCGCCAAGATCGGCGCGTTCGTCGAGACGAAGAACCTCGAGATGGGCCCCGGCGCGAAAGCCGCGCACCTCGCCTACCTCGGCGACGTCACCGTCGGCGCCAAGGCCAACATCGGCTGCGGCGTCATCGTCGCCAACTACGACGGCGTGAAGAAGTACCACACGGAGATCGGCGAAGGCGTCTTCGTCGGCTGCGACTCGGTGCTCGTCGCGCCCGTCAGCATCGGCGACGGTGCTTACGTCGCAGCCGGATCGACCATCGTCAAGGACGTCGCGCCGGGCGATCTCGGCGTCGCCCGCGCCCGCCAGACCGTCATCGGCGACTGGGTCGCGCGCAAGCGCCCCGGCACCGTCTCGGACAAAGCAGCAAAGCGAGCGAAGGGTGAGGCGGGAGTGTCCGAAGCGTGACGGGACACTAAACCCCCCGGTCCCCTCGCGCTTCGCGCGGAGGCAAGGGACACTGGAACCGTCGAGGTTCAGGTGAGACGACCTACGGGGGAGCCCACGTCATGGCGAGCATGTCCGCTGTCAACTCCAAGATGCTCATGTTGTTCTCCGGGCGCGCCTACCCGGAGCTCGCGGAGGAGATCGGCAAGCACCTCGGGGTCGCACCGACCCCGATGAGCGCCTACTCCTTCGCCAACGGCGAGCTCTTCGTCCGGTATCAGGAGTCCGTCCGCGGCTGCGACGCCTTCGTCGTCCAGTCGATGCCCGCGCCGATCAACGAATGGGTCATGGAGACCCTCATCATGATCGACGCGCTCAAACGCGGCTCGGCCAAGCGCATCACCGTCGTGCTGCCGTTCTATCCGTACGCGCGCCAGGACAAGAAGCACCGCGGCCGCGAGCCGATCTCCGCGCGCCTCATGGCCGACCTGCTCAAGACCGCCGGCGCCGACCGCATCCTCACCGTCGACCTCCACACCGCCCAGATCCAGGGCTTCTTCGACGGCCCCGTCGACCACCTCTTCGCCATGGGCACCCTCGCCCGGTACGTGGAGGAGAAGTACGCCGACCGCCAGATGGCCGTCGTCTCGCCCGACACCGGGCGCGTGCGCCTCGCCGAGCGCTGGTCCGACCGCCTCGGCGGCTGCCCCATCGCCTTCGTGCACAAGACCCGCGACCCGCTCAAACCCAACCAGGTGGTCGCGCACAAGGTCGTCGGCGACGTCGAAGGCCGCACCTGCCTCCTCATCGACGACATGATCGACACCGCCGGCACCATCTGCTCGGCCGCCGAGATGCTCCACGAGTCCGGCGTCGAGGACATCGTGATCGCCTCGACCCACCCGATCATGTCCGGCCCCGCCGCCGAGCGCCTCGCCGCCGCCCCCGTCAGCGAAGTCATCGTCACCAACACCCTCCCGCTCCCCAAGGAAGCCGCCGACCTCGAGAAGCTCACCGTCCTCTCGATCGCCCCGCTCGTGGCCAAGGCCATCTGGGAGGTCTTCAACGACGGCTCCGTCACCACCCTCTTCGGCGGCCTCTCCTAGGGTCTGAACGGGCCCGATCCGGCCCGTCTCCCGCTCGCTTCGTCGTCGGCCCTCCAGGTACCGCACCGGTGTCCGGAGGGCCTTCCGCCTTGCGAGCGAACAAATGGACTCGGACCCGGCTGCGCCCCTGCCCACGGGGCAGACCCTTGTCACATATCGATGCCCGTGTCAAGCCTGATCTGACGCGCGTAGTACTCTGGTGGGGTTGCCGACGGCGAGGGTGTCCTCCAGAGGGCGCCGTAATCGACGCAAAGGCGTAGGTCTTTTCAGGGCTGTGTGCCCTTCTGAATGCCGACGTGAGCGTCGAGCGCCGCATGAAATGTTGCTAAAAAACAGGGGAGTATTTCCGTGTCCGAAGTTCGTATCAGCGCCGAGCCTCGCACTGACTTCGGGAAGGGCGGTGCCCGCCGTACGCGCCGGGCTGGAAAGGTTCCCGCGGTGGTCTACGGCCACGGCGAGAAGCCGCTCCACATCTCCCTTCCCTCGCTCGAGCTCGCCGCCGCCATCCGCAAGGGCGGCGCCAACCAGCTCATCGCCATCGAAGTCACCGACGGCACCCGCGAACTGGTGATCCCCAAGGACATCCAGCGCGACCCGCTCCGCGACGACATCGTCCACGCGGACCTCCTCATTGTCCGCCGCGGCGAGACCGTCACCACCGACATCCCGATCAACTTCGTCGGTGAGGCGAGAAGGGCGGCCTCGTGTCCACGAGCTCAACACCCTGACCGTCGAGGCCGAGGCCACCGCCATCCCCGAGTCCATCGAGGTGAGCATCGAGGGCCTGGCCATCGGCTCGCAGCGCTACGTGCGCGAGATCGTCGTGCCCGAGGGCATCGTCATCCTCACCGACGGCGACCAGGTCGTCGCCTCCGTGAGCGAGCCCCGCGGCGAAGCCCCCGCCGAGGACGAGGCCGCCGAGGGCGACGCCCGCCGCCGCCGAGTAATCATGAGACGGCATGACCGACGCCCCGACGCTCGTGGTCGGCCTGGGAAACCCCGGGCCGAAGTACGCCGCGAACCGCCACAATGTCGGTTTCATGGTCGCCGACGCGCTCGCCCGGCGCGTCGGCGGCCGTTTCGCCGTGGCCCGCAAGTCCCGCGCCGAAGTCTGCGAGGCCCGCTTGGGGGTAGGCGGGCCTCGCGTCATCCTCGTCAAACCCCTGACGTTCATGAACCTCTCGGGCGAGGCCGTCGGGCCGCTCGCCCAGTACTTCGGGGTCGCGCCGAATCGGTGATCGCCGTCCACGACGAGCTCGACGTCCCGTTCGGCGAGCTCCGCATCAAGCGCGGCGGCGGCGAAGGCGGCCACAACGGCCTGCGCTCGCTTTCGAAGGTCCTGGGCACCAAGGACTACGCGCGGGTGCGGTTCGGCATCGGCCGCCCGCCCGGCCGCCAGGACGCGGCCGACTACGTCCTCAAGACTTCGCCAAAGCCGAACGCCCCGAAGTGGACCTCAACATCGAGCTCGCGGCCGACGCGGTCGAGGCGATCATCGAAAAGGGCTTCGTCCTGGCACAGAACACGTTCAACGCACCGCAGGAGGGTTGATCCAGAGGTGCAGTAACGCTCCGCAAGAGGGTTGATCCGGCGGCGCACCAATGCGGCGCTGGATCGTTGATCCAACGGAGCCGTAACGCACCGCAGGGATCCGAAGCGCCATTCCGCACCGCCGTGAAGTCGTACCGGCGACCAATCTCGCCGACGTACGTTCGCACCGTCATCGTTGCCCACTTCACTGACAGTGGACCGAATCTCATGTACTCCGTAGGGTGACAATCCCGTCACTCAATGTCCATCGGTCGTTAGATCGACATGACAGTGGTTGCGGACATCGACGGCTTTCGAAGGCGTGCAGGACACTCCCCGCGAAGGGACGCGTCTACTCCATAGGACCCCAGGCGACCCGGCCCTACGGCGGCCCGCCTGCCTGGCAGCGCAAGTACTTCGCCGGCATCATCGGCTCCGACATCGCCGCCGGCCTCATCGGCGCGGCACTGGCCTTCTTCGCCCGCTTCGGCCACCTCAACGACGGCACGCCGCATCTACGCGCTCGCCCTCATCGCCATGCCCGCCGTGTGGATCGCGGCCCTCGGACTCTCCCGCGCCTTCGAGAAGCGGTACCTGTTCGTCGGCACCGAGGAGTACCAGCGGATCGTGCACGCCGCCGTGGCCCTCACCGCCGCCGTCGCCATCGTCTCCTATGGACTCGAACTGCCGACTTCGCGCGTCGTTCGTCCTCATCGCGATCCCCACCGCCGCAACCTGTTCCATCATCGCCCGCTTCGGCTGGCGCAAATGGCTGCACCACATGCGGCGCGACGGCCGGTGCATGAAGCGCGTCGTCCTGGTCGGCCACGAGTCCTCCGTCGCCGCCCTCATCGTGCAGCTCCGCCGCGAGCACTACCACGGCCTCAAGGTCGTGGCCGCCTGTCTGCCCACCGAGAAGCCCCAAGGCGCGCTGCTGGACTTCGACACCCGCGTCCGCGGCAGCTTCGACCGCATCGCCGAAGCCGTCGCCGCCGAACGCGCCGACACCGTGATCGTCCTGGGCTGCCCCGAAATCGACGGCCAGGCCCTGCGCCGCCTCGCCTGGAAACTCGAACGCAGCGAAGTCGACCTCATCGTCGCCTCCGCCCTCGTCGACGTCGCCGGCGACCGCACTACCGTCCGCCCCGTCGACGGCCTGCCGATGCTCCACCTCGACCACGCCCGCCTCACCGGCGTCCGCCGCCTCGCCAAGGACGCGGTCGACCGCGTCGGCGCCGCCATGCTCCTGCTCGCGCTCTCACCGCTCCTGCTCAGCGCCGCATTCCTCATCCGCTGCTCCTCGCCCGGCCCGGCCCTGTTCAAGCAGGAGCGCATCGGCAAGGACGGCCAGCCGTTCACCATCTGGAAGTTCCGCACCATGCACCTGGACGCCGAACGGCGGCTCGCGGACATCGCGCACCTCAACGAAGGCGACGGCGTCCTCTTCAAGATGAAGGACGACCCGCGCATCACCGCGGTCGGCAAGTACCTGCGCCGCTTCTCCATCGACGAGTTCCCCCAACTCGTCAACGTCCTCCGCGGCGACATGAGCCTCGTCGGCCCCCGACCGCCCGCTTGCGATCGAGGTCGCCGCCTACGAGTCGCGACATGCGCCGCCGCCTCGCCGTCAAGCCCGGCATGACCGGCCTCTGGCAGGTCTCCGGCCGCTCCGACCTGCCCTGGGAAGAGGCCGTGCGCCTCGACCTCCGCTACGTCGAGCACTGGAACCTCTCCCTCGACTTCGTCATCCTGCTGCGCACAGTGACCGCGATCCTGCGCCCGCAAGGCGCATACTGAAACGGGGCTAGTCAGCGCCTCGCCCGGTCGATGACCAGGCGAGGCGCTCCGCCGTCCACCCCCGCACTGGCGCAACCATTCAGCGCGGCTCCACCCCGCCCGCCGAACACCGCGATCACACCGAGTTGCGGCGAACCGTTAAAATCAAGATGGTTTTGCAGATGTTTCGCCCGATACACCCCGGAGGTCCCCGCCGTGGCCCAGCGCATTCTCGATCCCGCCTACCTTGAGGCGTACCGCGACGAGCTGGTCGCCCGTCTCAACTTCGTCACCGAGATGACTCAGAAGCTGGTGCCCGGCAACGAATTGGGCTATGAGCCGGGTTTCGGCCTGCTCGACTCCTCGAGTCGATGCGCGCCAGCAGTATGCCGGCGCGCACGAGGAGACTTGGAACAACCTGCAGAAGCTTCGCGCCGACTTGTACGGCGCCATCGTCACGATCAACGAATCGCTCGGCCTGCACACCGACGCCGAGGAACTCAACATCACCGAGATCAACCTGGCCAGCTCCGACACCGAGGGCACCGCATGAAACTCGCCCTTGCCAAGACCGCATCCGTCGCTGCCGCGCTTCTTCTCGCCCTTGCCGCTTGCTCCGAGGACGCAGGTGGCAGCAACGACGGCACCGGCGACGGCGGTGACGGCGGTGAAGATCCGGTCTTCGCCGCCATGAAGACCTGGGACGCCTGCGAGGTCCTGGACAATCTCCAGCCCATCACCGAATTCATGGGCATCGAAGGTTACGGCTCCACCACCGCGGCCGGCGGCGAACCCGTGACCCGCGAATACGACACCACCTGGTATCCAGACGCCATCGGGTGCGGTCGACCTCATCAACCTCGGAGACAACTCGGGTGTTGTTGGTGGCGGAGAGCTTGCTGTATCGATCATTCCCGCAGAGAGCGAAGACGCAGCGGCGAGTCTCTACGGTGAACGAGCTCTGCCTGCTGAGGCCGCAATTGCAGATGACACTGATCCTGTCACTACCGAAATCGGCGAACCGTGGGAGGAAGGTGCCATGTACTCCTCGACTGGCACCGCCGGGTCCTCCAACATTCAGGTGATTGCCCTTTCCGGGCAGTGGGTCTTCCACATCGATGCGAACTACGACCAGGACTACGGGCTGGTCAACTCCGGTGAGCCAGCATTCGGATTCACCAACGACGAGCTGCATCAATGGCTCATCGACACCTACCTGCCTGAGGTGAATCAGGCCGTCAACGACAAGATCGCGGAGGTCCAGTAGCCATGAGCGACATCCAGTTCGGGACTGAGTCCTACCAGTCCATGGACAGCTGGTCGGCGGGTTCGGAGTCCCAGACGGCCGCCAACACCTCATTCCTCAACGGTGCGCCATGTTCGAACGGCGACTGCGAGAACACCGAGAATCCTGCCGAAGAAGCCTGGGTCAAACTGGTCTCGGCGATCCCGGTCGTGGATCAAGTTCAGAACCTCAAGTGCGTGGCCCAAGGCACCGCGGCACCGAGCGACGATGAAGTGCAATCGCTCGTCTCCCAGATCCGACCCGACAGCCCCAACAACTACGCGCTGCGGGAGATTTCCCGGCTGTGGATGCTGTTCTACCAGCAGTTCTCCGTCAACCCTGAGGCTGCTGTTGCGCCGATCCTGCGATCGAAGCTGACCGACTTGTCCAACGGTTGGCAGGGCAACGACTTCGACGCCTTCGCCGAGCAGATGGAGATGGTCTTCGCCAACTGCGAGCAGATCGCTTCCGACATCGGTACGCCACCACCGGAATGTCTGGCCTCCTGGAGCAGAAGGCGATCCGAGATCTTCAGCCTCCAGGGCGCCGCTTCCGGAGAGCTGCCCTACCCCGCCCCGCAGTACTGGGTCGAGGACAAGAGGCGGCCTGTTCTCCAACACCGAAGGTGCACGTGCGGGCGCCGTTCAACCCGGAGACTGCGAGGTCGCCGAAGGTTGCCTGTTCGGCGACGGCGACGACCGAACAGGCCATGGAACGGGCGGGTTCGACAGCGAGTACACCGGCGAGCTGAACCAGTACATGACCGACCAGACCGAATACCACTACACGCGGTTGAAGGCCGAGCAGCTGCAGGCGTCTGAAGCCGCCAAGCCCGCCGACTCCACGGAGGACGTCAAGCTGACGCCCGAGCAGGAGTCCGCGCTCAGGGCCGAGGCCGAACGCCTGGCGACCGAAGACGCCAACAACCGTGCCGCCCAGGACTACGAAGCGGCCGACCAGGACTACCAGGCCCGCGCTACCGAGCAGAACGAGACCGTTGTCGCCCGCTGGACCGATGCCGAGTCCTCAGCCTCCAGCTTCACCCCGACTGTCGAGCCCTCCAGGGACACCACCTTCCGCGAGTCCGCGGGCGACCTCGACAGCGCCGCATACTCCCCGCCCTCCGGCGGGAACTTCAACACCGACCTGTCCAGCTCCGGTACCAGCGGCCTGAACTCCCCGAGCAACACCAGCACTTTCGGCCCGGGCGGCAACCTCACCGGAGGCTCCAACCCCGGCGGATCCACTGGCGGGTTGAACCCGTGGGAGTCCTCAGGCGGCGATGATGACGACATTTCCGGTGGTCTCGCCTCGGGCGGTGGCCTCGGTTCCGGTGCGGGCGCCGGCACGCTGACCGGTCCGGGTCTCGGCACCGGCGGTGGCGGTATGGGCGGCGGTGGCGGCGGCCTCGGCCCGGGGTCGGGGCTCTTCGGCCCGCCCGCTGGTGGCGCGGGCGGCATGACGGGCATGACCGGAGCTGGCGGCGGAGGCCGCGGCGCCGGTGCAGGTGGCGTTGGCAAGGGCCAAGGCCTCTTCGGCAAGACCGCCGGAGCCGGTGCGGGCGGCAAAGCCGGTGCCGGAGGCATGATGGGCGGCGGCCGCGGGGCCGGCGGCCTCGGCGAGGACGAGGAAGCCAACACCGGCACCTGGCTCACCGAAGACGAAGACGTCTGGGGCCTCGCCCGCTTCAACGACGAGAACGACCCCCTCGCCTAACTCGAACAGCGAATAGCGGCGGCCGAGCCCGAACGGGCCCGGCCGCCGCGCTATTTCGCGACCCTCCGAACAGACTCGTTCCCGCCCGGCTCCGTTGCAGTCTCACGCTGGCCGGCATGCCGTACCACCGCATTCGCAGAACAGGACCGATCCCGCAGGATCGACGCGCAAATCGTCACTAGTCTTGCGATGCAAGACATGTACCGTAAAACGGTGACTATTCAAGTAATCTATTGATGATCGATCCCTCACGGCCAGAACGGATTAGCTGTGTCCGGTCCCTCTTCCTTCGCTGCCTTCGGACATTATCGTTCACGGAAAACGCGAAGGATGGCTATCTGTGGATGGAAACTTCGTAAATCTTCAGCAGATGGTTCCCGCCATCCAGAACAATCCGAATTACGAAGGCGGACCAATTCGTCTGCTCGTATGCCATTCCGGTTCCTCGGGAGCTGCGTAAGAAATCGCAAACACTACCGGCGTACCTGTGTATGCGCTAAGCGACCGAGTCGGTACCATTCGAATTCTTGGCCCCGGTCAAACACCCGCCGTTGACAACGGCGGTACCTTTGACTGGTATCACCCTGAGAATTAAGGAACGATATGAATCTGGTCGGTTTCTATGTGGAACTCGATCCGGACGGTAATTTCTCGCAAGGCAGTATTTATGACGCGATCTCTGAAATTCCACATCCCGAAGAAGAGCTTCTAGCTTCCTACCTAGACCAAGGACATCCGCTTGTGGATTTCACTGAAACCACCCGAGATGTCGTCGATGGAACGGGAGTGATCATTGGTGGTTCTTCACTGAGAAGCGACAATACCTGGGTCTGGAGAATGGACCTTTCACACTATGTGCGAAAGGTCCACCTGGTACTTCCTGCAGAGTTCACCAACCATGTTCGGGCTCATGGATTCACGGTTCCCGCGCCAGATCGTGAACAGCTCATAATGCGCGCTCAAGAGTACTTCTCCAGGAACTAGTCCGAATCTGCGAAGCGTTTTGCTGGTGCGGTGCTTACTTGAGCCCTCTGGGTGCTGGGGAACGCGAGGGGTTTCCGGATAGCGGGATTGGGTGGCCCAATATTTGGGCGGGGATGGGCTGCAGCGTAGACTGGCCGGCATGCATGACGCCCCCGACTCCGCTTCGGTGACCGGAGTTCCCACCGCCACGCCCGCGGCCGCTTCCGTTGCTGATGTCGCGTTCGCGGCCGAGCTGGCGACCGGTGCGGGGGAGCTGCTGGTCAAGCTCAGGGCAGTGATCGGGTTCGCCGACCCCAAGGCGCTCAAAGCCGCTGGGGACCAGCAGGCCAACGACTTCCTGCTCAGCCGCGTCGCCGCCGAGCGGCCCAATGACGCCGTGCTCTCCGAGGAGGGCAAGGGCGAGACGGGTCGCGTCGGTACCGAGCGGCTCGGGGCGGACCGGGTCTGGATCATCGATCCGCTGGACGGGACGCGCGAGTACTCCGAGGCCGGGCGAGACGACTGGGCCGTGCATGTCGCACTCTGGCAGCGGGGCCTCGGCCTGACCGCTTCCGCCGTAGCGCTCCCGGCACAGGATGTGACGTTGCGCACCGACAAGGTCTACGCGGTGCCCGCCCGCCCGCGAAGGCAAGCCGCGTATCGCCGTGTCGCGCACCAGACCACCGGCCGAGGCCGAAGCGGTCGCCGCCGCGCTCGGCGCAGAACTCGTGCCGATGGGCTCCGCCGGTGCCAAGGTCATGGCCGTCGTCGCCGGTACAGTTGACGCCTATGTGCACGCCGGCGGGCAGTTCGAATGGGACTCCGCCGCTCCCGTCGGAGTGGCCCTCGCCTCCGGCTGGCACGCGACGCGGATCGACGGCGCCCCGCTGCAGTACAACAATGCCGACCCGTACCTGCCGGACCTGCTGGTCTGCCGCCCCGACCTGGCCGGGCCCGCGCTCGAGGCCATCCGCGGGACAAACTGACCACCCGGTTCCCGACCGGATCCGACGACGACCGAACACCCCCGAACGGGGCCTAGCCGAGAGGAGCATTGCGCCGGTGAGCGACTACCGCATCAGCCACATCGCCGCGCTGGAGGCCGAGGCGATCCTCATCTTCCGTGAGGTCGCGGCCGACCTGTCAGCGGCCCGTGCCTGCTGTTCTCCGGCGGCAAGGACTCCATCGTCATGCTGCACCTGGCGCAGAAGGCCTTCGCGCCGGCGCGCGATCCCGTTCCCGGTCATGCACGTCGACACCGGCCAGAACTTCGCCGAGGTCATCGACTACCGCGACCGCCGCGTCGCCGAGGCCGGCGTCCAGCTCATCGTCGCCTCCGTCCAGGACGCGATCGACCGCGGCATGGTCACCGAGCAGCCGGACGGCACCCGCAACCGCATCCAGACCCCTGTGCTGCTGGAAGCGGCCGAGAAGCACCAGTTCGACGCCCTGTTCGGCGGCGCCCGCCGTGACGAGGAGAAGGCCCGCGCCAAGGAGCGCGTGTTCTCCTTCCGCGACGACTTCGGCCAGTGGGACCCGAAGAACCAGCGCCCCGAGCTGTGGAACCTGTACAACGGCCGGGTCCACCCGGGCGAGCAGATCCGCGTGTTCCCGCTGTCGAACTGGACCGAGCTCGACGTCTGGCGCTACATCGGCTCCGAGGACATCCCGCTGCCCGAGTCTACTTCGCCGCCGAGCGCGAGGTCGTGGACCGCGGCGGCATGCTCTACGCCGTCAACGAGTTCATCCGCCCGCGCGAGGGCGAGGAGACCTTCTTCGAGAAGGTCCGCTACCGCACCGTCGGCGACGCGAACCTCACCGCCGGCGTGCGCTCCGCCGCGACCACGATCGACGAGATCATCGACGAGGTCGCGGCCACCCGCATCACCGAGCGCGGCGCGACCCGCGGCGACGACAAGACCTAGCGAGGCCGCGATGGAAGACCGCAAGACGGGAAGGCTACTTCTAATGACGGACACCTGCCGCCCGCGAGCAGAGCACGTTCCCCGCGAGGACACGCACGAGCTGCTGCGCTTCGCCACGGCCGGTTCGGTGGACGACGGCAAGTCCACCCTCATCGGCCGGCTCCTGTTCGACTGCAAGTCGCTCTTCGCCGACCAGTCGACGCGGTCGAGCCCGTCAGCGCCGGTCGCGGCGACGAGTACGCCGACCTGGCGCTGCTCACGGACGGGCTCCGCGCCGAACGCGAGCAGGGCATCACCATCGACGTCGCGTACCGCTACTTCGCCACGCCCGAGCGCAAGTTCATCATCGCGGACACGCCCGGCCACATCCAGTACACGCGCAACATGGTCACCGGCGCCTCGACCGCCGACCTCGCGCTGATCCTGGTCGACGCCCGCAAGGGCCTCGTCGAGCAGTCCCGCCGCCACGCGTTCCTGCCTCGCTGCTGCGCGTGCCGCACATCGTCGTCTGCGTCAACAAGATGGACCTCGTCGACTACGACGAGGAGGTGTTCGAGCGGATCGCGAACGAGTTCTCCGCGTTCGCCTCCAGGCTCGAGGTGCCCGACCTGACCGTTCATCCCCGTGTCGGCCCTCGAGGGCGACAACGTGGTCGACCGCTCCGAGCACATGCCCTGGTTCGACGGCCCGCCGCTGCTCACCACCTGGAGAAGGTCCACATCGCCTCGGACCGCAACCTCGTCGACGTGCGCTTCCCGGTCCAGTACGTGATCCGGCCGCAGTCCGAGCGACAACCACGACTACCGCGGCTATGCGGGCCAGGTCGCCTCCGGCGTCATGAAGCCCGGCGACGAGGTCATGGTGCTGCCCAGCGGCTTCCCTCGCGCATCGCGTCGATCGAGACCGCCGACGGCCCGCTCGAAGAGGCCTTCCCGCCCTTGACCGTCACCGTGCGCCTTGAGGACGAGATCGACGTCTCCCGCGGCGACATGCTCTGCCGCCCCGGCAACCAGGCGCGCGTCTCGCAGGACATCGAGGCGATGATCTGCTGGATGGACGAGTCGCGGCCGCTGAAGCTGCGCGGCAAGTACGCCGTCAAGCACACCACTTCGGATGTGCGCGCGATCGTCAAGGACATCCAGTACCAGCTCGACATCAACACGCTGCACCGCGACGAGACGGCGACCGAGCTGAAGCTCAACGAGATCGGGCGCGTCACCCTCCGCACGACCAAGCCGCTCCTGTGCGACGACTACCGCCGCAACCGCGCCACCGGCGGCTTCATCCTCGTCGACGAAGCCGACAACAGCACCGTCGGCGCAGGCATCATCGTCTAAGCACTGCAAAGGATTCGGGCCCGGTCGCGCAAGCGGCCGGGCCCGAATTCGTTGTCCGCCTGAGTGCCAGGTGTCACGCTGATGCGGATTTCATGTCGGAGTGTCGAAACGCGAATCGTGTGCTGAGCTCCAATACCGTTTCATGTCATGGTCACCCATTCCCATGAGGTCCCCATCCGCCTGTTCCAGGCCCGTCCGGAGCTCGCGGCCGAACTGCTCGTCAAGTCGCTCGGCGCCGCGTTCCCCGCGTATGCCAGCGCACTGCCCGAATCGGAGGTGCTCACCAACAACGACCCGCTCGAACTCAACTGCGACAACGCAGCCGTGTTCCGCGATGAGGCAGGGGTGCCGGTCTTCGCGGTCATCATCGAGATCCAGCGCGGCCAGGACAATCGGAAGCATTACAGCTGGCCGATGTACATGACGATCCTCCGGGCCCGGCTGAAGTGCCCGGTGCGACTGCTCGCGGTCTGCACCGATGCGGCGACAGCGGACTGGGCGCGACCGCGCGATCGAAATCGGACCACCTGGGTTCACATTGCTCCCAGATGTCATCAACCCGGAGGACCTCATGGAGGCTGCCGAGGACCAGAGCGCCAAAGAGGCGGTGGAGATTCTGATTCTCAAAGCGGCATGCGGAGGACCGCAGGCCGAGCAGGTCGCCCACAAGCTCGGCCGGAGACTCAACGAGCTTTCCGAGTCGGACCGCCAGCAGTATGCTGGATGGGCGATGCAACTTCTCTCAGACGAGGCGTACAACGTACTGGAGGAATACATGAGCATGACGTACCAGGACTACCTTCAGAGCCCGGCTGGGAAGCTGGAACTCAAGGGCGAGCAGCGCGGCAGGCGGCTCGGGCAGATCGGCGCGCTGCTCAAGGTGCTCGACGCCCGTGGCATCGAAGTCTCCGCGTCGGCGCTTGCCCGTATCGAGGGCGTCTCGGACGAAGAAGAGCTCGACCGCTGGTTCATCCGAGCGGTGACGGTGGACCGGGTCGAGGAGATCTTCGACTGAGCGCACTCCATTGACTTCGAAAGGCCCGAGCCGCATAGCGGCTCGGGCCCTCTAGCGTTCGCGGGCTTCGTAGGCTTTGCGGACTCTTACCGGGGCTTTGAGGAGCCAGGCGTCTTCTATCATCTCGGTGAGGCGCTGGGTGTCGATCGTGTCGAGGTCGATGAGGATCATGGCGTAGCCGTCGTAGTGGGGCGTGGTGTAGAAGGCCGGGTCGGCGGAGGCGAGGAGGGCGGCCTTTTCGCCCGGTTCGCAGACGATGGCGAGGCCGCCTTCGGCCTCGGTGCGGAGTCTCGCGAAGAACTTGCCCTTGACCTTGAGTGAGGGGGTCTGCCAGCTGGTGGTCTCCTCGACTTCGGGCAGTCGGGTCGCGATGGCCACTACGTCGTCCCAAGTCGGCATCGGGGGCTCCTCTCGTCACCCCGATTCTCGCGCATGGGTACGACAGTCCAGCGGTAAACGACAGTGCACCGGGATACGACGGTGCACCGATTCGGCGGCGGTCTAGGGGTTGATCCAGTTGCCGATCGTGATGAGGCTGGCGGCGGAGGCGCCGAGGACGGCGGTGGCGACGACGGCCGCGGCGAGGAGGCGCAGGGGCGTCTGCGTCCAGTCGGGGCCGATCTGGTGGCGCATGGCGGGCATGAAGCCGGTGCCGGGTTCCGGTTGCGGCGCCTGCTCGGCGGGCGCGATCTCGGTCTCCTGCGGGCGCTTGAAGTTCGTGGTGTCGAGCAGCTGCGTGTCGCCGTTGACCCCGTTGTCGACCCTGACGTGGTCGATCTGGACCGAGACGGGCCCGACGGAGCCGCGGACGCCGTCGCCCACGCGCGCGAACTGGGCGGTGTCGCCCGAGCGGTGGCCGCTGAGGCTGGGGCGGGAGTGCTCGCCGGTGAGTCCGGAGGCCGAGCTCTCGCGGCCGACGCGGGGGACCGACCAGTTGGTGAAGCCCGGCTCGGAAGGCGCTGCGTCCTCGCTGCGGGGCTGGGAGAAGTCCTGACGCGGTTCCGAAGCGGTGTAACGGGGTTCGGAGAACCCGTGGCCCGGTTCGGAGAAGCCGCCGGCCGGTTCGGTGTCGCTCGGTGCGGAAGACTCCCAGCTGTAGCGGTACCGCGAGCGCGACTCCTGGCGGGGCGGCGCTTCGGCGACGGTGTCGACCTGGATCGTGCGCTGCTCATCCGTGCGGCCGTCGCCGACCCGGGGGAGTTCCCCCGTGGTCGGATGCGTCGGGTCGCCGTATCGAGGTCCCCACTGGTCCTGGCTCACAGCGGCGTCCCTACTCTTCGACGGCGTTCAGGATGTTGTCGCGGTGGTTCTCGAGGTTCTCGATCTCGGCCTGCTGCTGGCTGATCGTGCGCCGGGCCGCGGTCGCGACGAGCTCGTCGTCGGTGCGCTCGAGCGCGGCCTTGGCCATGTCGACGCCGCCGATGTGGTGGGCGATCATGAGGTCGGCGAACATGACGTCGGCTTCGGCGCCGGTGAGGGTCCTGAACTCGGCCATCTGCTCATCGGTGGCCATGCCGGGCATGAGCCCGCCGTTCTCCTCGGTGTCGTGTGCGTGCTCGTCGCCCGCCCACGCCATCGGCTCGCCGCTGGAGAGCTGGACGCCCCAGTCGCGCAGCCAGGTGCGGTACATGCCGATCTCGGTGCTCTGGGTGGTGGCGATGTCGTAAGCGACCGTGGTCATCGCCGGGTCCGAGCCGTTCTGCCACTCGTACATGGCCATCTCGACGGCCTGCTGGTGGTGCGTCTGCATGTCGCGCGCGAACCCGGCCTCGACGGAGTCGTTGCCGGGGGCGGACGTGCCCGCCACCCAGCCGACCGCGAGTCCTGCGGCGAGCATGAGCACCGCGGTGATCGCGACCAGCACTGCGGGCCTGCGCCACAAGCGGCTCATTCGTCGTCCTCTCTCGGCGGGCGCTCCCCGAGAGGGAGCGCCCGTTGTCCTACTTGCCTAACGAGCGTCGCCCCGAAAGGTTCGCGGCTGTCAGCCGGTGGGCATCTGCTGGTCGGCAGTGGTGGTGGTCAGGCCGTTGGCGCACTGGGCGCCCGGCTCGGCCGCGTTGTCGGCGTTCTGGATGTAGAAGTCCATGAACTCGTCGATCTTCGGGTCATCGAGGTTGTCGGTCTGGTACTGCACGCCCCAGGCCTGGAGCGAGACCGCCACGCCCTGCTCGGGGTACGGGCTCATCAGCGAGAAGTCGCGGCTCTCGACCTTGGTCGCGAGCTGCTGGATGCCGTCGCCGTCGACGAGCGCCGGGTCGTAGGTGAGCCAGACCGCGCCGTGCTCGAGGGAGTGGACGGCGTTGCCGTCCATGATCGGCGCGTCGTAGACCGAACCGGTGCAGTTCTGCCACTGCGAGAGGTGGTCGCCGCCCGCGGGCGGGGTGATGGCGTACTCGGGGACCGCCATCGGGTCTTCGCCGTCGATGTGGGTCTGCTGGACGACCCAGGGGTTCTCGAGGTCCTCCTCCTTGACGTCGCCGTCCTGGAGGGCCTCGGTGATCTCGGAGTAGTTCGCGTACTCGCCGTAGAAGTCGGTGACGCCCTCCGGCGGCTGGCTGCGGTCCCAGACCACGAACACGGCGGCGCCGATCAAGCCGAGCGCGACGACGCCGACGCCGGCGAACGTGAAGATCAGGCCCCACGGCTTCGGCTGCTTCACCACGACGGCGCGGCCCTTGCGGGAGGCGGCGGGCGCCGAGGTCTTGCTCAGGCCCTTGGTCTCGCCCTTGCCGGCGTCTTTCTTGCCGGCAGGGCCTTTTTCAACGACTGCGCCTTTGCCGGTGCTCTTGCCGGAGCCCTTGCTGGCGGTCTGCTTCTTC
This sequence comes from uncultured Actinomycetota bacterium, assembly GCA_963740955.1. Classification (GTDB taxonomy): domain Bacteria; phylum Actinomycetota; class Actinomycetes; order Mycobacteriales; family Micromonosporaceae; genus Glycomyces. The sequence goes on along the minus strand of CAVUGC010000012.1, from coordinate 117,268 downwards.
GATGCCATATCGCGGGGAGAGCCTTATTCGTCGAGGTCGGGATGAGCCGGAGCGGAGCCGGGGAAAGCCCGGTGTGAAGTCCACTCGCGTACGCCACCTTACCTGGTCGGTCCAGGGCACTCCCTTAGAGCGCGCCCCGACTGCACCTTTGGACGACGCGACATGCGGCGACCCGCCTACGACGCGGTGGTCGTCACACCGCCCGAGCAGGTCGCGTTCGGCTCCGGGTTGAACCGCTCGTTCAGGACGTACGTGTCGAGGTACTCGCCGATCTTCGGATCGGCCGGGTCCTCGGTCTGGTACCGGTTCCCCCACGACTGCATCGACACCGCGACCCCCTGCCCCGGGTACGGGCTCATCAGGCTGTAGTCGCGGGCGCCGATCAGCAGCGCCAGCGCGTCGACCGCGGCCTGGTCGACCAGCTCCGGGTCGTAGGTGAGCCACACCGCGCCGTGCTCCATCGAGTGCACGCCGTTCCCGTCGACGATCGGCCCGTCGTACACCGAGCCGTTGCACGTCTGCCAGACCGACAGGTGGTTCCCGCCCGCGGGAGGGGTGAGGTCGTACACCGGGTTCTTCCCGTCCCAGGTCCCCAGCGAGTCCACGTGCTCCTGCTGCACCACGAACGGGTACTCGAGCTCCTCGGCCGTCGTCTTCCCGTCCTGGATCGCGGCCATCACGGTGACGTAGTCGCCGTACTCGCCGTAGAAGCTCTCCACCCCCTCCATCTCGGGCGGGGCGGCGGCGGCCGTCGGGTCGGCCGCGGACGAGCCGTCCCCGGCGCTCCCACCGCCCTCGGCGGAGCATCCGGCCAGCGCGCTGAGCGCGAGAACGGCGGCGAGAGCGGTCCAGCGGTTGTGAAGCGGGCGCATGTTCGAGGCCTTCCGTCGAGGTTGCACAGAAGCAACCTACCTGTGCAGCCCACAAGGGCGTTTATCACTCGCGGGCGGCGAAGCGCGCCGTCTACGATTACCGGGTGACTCCTGAGACGCTCGCAGAGAAAGTGCTGTCCGCTACGCGCGCCGCGTTCGAGGCCTTGGCCCTCGACGACGCCGTACTGCCCACCAAGACGGCGGTAGAGCGACCCAGGGACCCCAAGCACGGCGACTACGCCTCCAACATCGCGCTGCAGACCGCCAAGAAGGCCGGCACGAACCCGCGCGCGCTCGCCGAGAAGATCGCCGAGCTGCTCGCCGCCACTGACGGCGTCGCCAAGGTCGACATCGCCGGACCCGGCTTCCTGAACATCACCCTGGACGCGGCCGCCGCAGGCGAGATCGCCGGGAAGATCGTCGCCGCCGGCGCCTCCTACGGCACCAACGACTCCATGGAAGGCGTCTACGCCAACCTCGAGTTCGTCTCCGCAAACCCGACCGGGCCGATCCACGCGGGCGGCGTCCGCTGGGCCGCGATGGGCGACTCCCTGGCCCGCGTCATGCGCGCCTCCGGCGCGAAGCTCACCGCCGAGTACTACTTCAACGACGCCGGCGCCCAGGTCGACCACTTCGCCGGCTCGCTCCTGGCCCGCGCCAAGGACGAGCCGACCCCCGAGAACGGGTACGTCGGCGAGTACATCGACGACATCGCCGCCGACGTGCTCAAGCGGCGGCCCGACGCACTCGAGGCCGAGGACCCGTTCGAGGTCTTCAAGACCACGGGCCTGGAGCTCATGCTCGAGGACATCAAGTCCACTCTCGCCGACTTCCACACGCACTTCGACGTGTTCTTCAGCGAGAAGAGCCTGCACGACCGGGGCGAGCTGGACAAGGCTCTCGAACGCCTCTCCGAGCTCGGCCACGTCTTCGAGGCCGACGGCGCGACCTGGCTGCGCACCACCGAGTTCGGCGACGACAAGGACCGCGTCCTCAAGAACTCCAAGGGCGCCTGGACCTACTTCGCCGCCGACTGCGCCTACTACCTCGACAAGCGCGAGCGCGGCTTCGAGAAGCTCGTCCTCATGCTCGGCGCCGACCACCACGGCTACGTCGGCCGGATGCAGGCGATCAGCCAGGCCTTCGGCGACGAGCCCGGCACCCTCGAGATCCTGATCGGCCAGTTCGTGAACCTGCTGAAGGACGGCGAGCCGTTCCGGCTCTCGAAGCGGGCGGGCAACATGATCACGCTCAACGACGTCGTCGAAGCGGTCGGCGTCGACGCCGCCCGCTACGCGATGACACGCAACTCGGCGGACTCGACGATCGACCTCGACATCGACGTCTGGACCAAGCACAGCAGCGACAACCCGGTCTACTACGTGCAGTACGCGCACGCCCGCACCTCGGCGTCCTCCGCAACGCCGCCGAGCGCGGCGTCGAGAAGAGCGAGTCCTACGACGCCGCCCTCCTCACCCACCCGCGCGAATCGGACCTGCTCAAGGCCCTCGCCGAGTTCCCGGCCGTGGTCGCCACCGCCGCCGAACTGCGCGAGCCGCATCGGGTCGCCCGGTACGCCGAAGAGCTGGCCGCCGCCTACCACCGCTTCCAGCACGACTGCCGCGTCCTGCCCTTCCCGGACGAGGAGACCACCCCGGTCAACCAGGCGCGCCTCTGGGTCGTCGACGCCACCCGCGTCGTTCTCGCCAACGCGCTCGGCCTGCTCGGCGTCTCGGCCCCGGAGCGGATGTAATGCGCACCCACGAAGCCGGCGCACTGCACGGCGACTTCGACTACTCCGCGCTGCGCCCGGGCTGGCTCGGCGTGCCCGAGGACGTCAACACGCTCATGCCGCAGCTGTGGTCCGAGAACGTCGAACGCGCCGACGACGGCGTCCTCCACATCGGCGGCCTCTCCGTCGAGGAGCTCGCGGCCGAGTTCGGCACGCCCGCGTACGTCTTCGACGAAGACGACTTCCGCGCCCGCTGCCGCGCCTGGACCGAGGCCTTCGAAGGCGCCGACGTCTTCTACGCCTCCAAGGCCTTCTGCTCCAAGGCCGTGCTGCGCGCCGCTGCCGAAGAAGGCCTCTTCGTCGACGTCTGCACCGCGGGGGAACTCGCCGTGGCGCTGGCCGCCGGGCTCGACCCGGCCCGCCTGGGCCTGCACGGCAACAACAAGTCCCACGCCGAGCTGCGCCAGGCCGTCGAGATCGGCGTCGGGCGCATCGTCGCCGACTCCTTCACCGAGATCGAGCGCATCGAATCCCTCGCCGCCCAGCTCGGCAAGCGCCCGAACGTGATGGTCCGCGTCAACGTCGGCGTCGAAGCCCACACGCACGAGTTCATCGCCACCGCCCACGAGGACCAGAAGTTCGGCTTCTCCCTCGCCGGAGGCGCCGCCTACGAGGCCGCCCGCCGCGTCATCGAAGCCGAGCACCTCGAACTCCTCGGCCTCCACTCGCACATCGGCTCGCAGATCTTCGACACGGCCGCGTTCGAGATCTCGGCCGCCCGCGTCGCCCGCCTCCACGGGAGACTCCAGACCGACTTCGGCGTCCGGATCCCCGAGATGGACCTCGGCGGCGGCTTCGGCATGGCCTACACCAGCCAGGACGACCCGCAGCCGCCCGCCGACATCGCCGCGTCCCTGCGCAAGATCGTCGCCGAGGAGTGCACGGCCGCCGGCATCGAGCTGCCTCGCCTCTCCATCGAGCCCGGGCGCAGCCTCATCGGCCCCACCATGTTCACCCTCTACGAGGTCGGCACCGTCAAACCCGTGACCCTCGCCGGCGCCGCCGCGCGCCTCTACGTCTCGGTCGACGGCGGCATCAGCGACAACATCCGCACCGCCCTCTACGACGCCACCTATTCGGCGACCCTCGCCTCACGTTCCTCGAACGCGACACCGGCACTGGCCCGAGTAGTGGGAAAGCATTGCGAAGCAGGGCGACATTGTTGTTAAAGATGAGTTCCTCCCGGCCGACATCGAGCCGGGCGACCTGATCGCGGTCCCCGGAACCGGCGCCTACTGCCGCTCCATGGGCTCGAACTACAACCACGTGCCCCGCCCGCCCGTCGTCGCCGTCCGGAACGGCGAGGCGCGTGTGATCCTGGCGCGTGAGACCGTCGACGACCTGCTCCGGCTCGACGTCGGCTAAGACACGCGGCATCTCCAAACCAATAGGAAGAGGAACACCAGCGATGAAACTCGCGCTACTCGGATGCGGCAACGTCGGCAGTGAAGTCGTGCGCCTCATGCGAACGCGCGGGGAGGAGCTGGCGTCCCGCGTGGGCGAGCCGGTCGAGATCGTCGGGATCGCGGTCCGCCGCCTCGACCGCGACCGCTCGCACCTGCCCGTGGAGAAGGAGCTCTTCACCACCGACGCGCTCGGCCTGGTCAAGCGCCAGGACGTGGACATCGTCGTCGAGGTCGCCGGCGGCATCGAGCCCGCCCGCACCTGGATCACCACCGCGCTGGCCGAGGGCAAGTCGGTCGTGACCGCGAACAAGGCCCTGCTCGCCGAGGACGGCCCGGCCCTGTCGGCCGCCGCGAAGGCGGGCGGCGCGGACCTCTACTACGAGGCCGCCGCGGCCGCCGCGATCCCGCTGATGCGCCCGCTGCGCGAGTCGCTGCACGGCGACACGATCAACCGGGTGCTCGGCATCGTCAACGGCACCACGAACTACATACTCAGCCAGATGTCGCAGACCGGCGCCGCCTTCGAGGAGGCCCTCGGCGAGGCCACCGAGCTGGGGTACGCCGAGGCGGACCCGACCGCGGACGTCGACAACTACGACGCCGCCGCGAAGGCCGCGCTCATCGCCTCGCTCGCCTTCCACACCCACATCGACCTGGGCGAGGTCTACCGCGAGGGCATCCGGGACGTCTCCGCCGCCGACATCGCGTCGGCCGCCGCGCAGGGCCGCGTCGTGAAGCCGCTCTGCATCGCCACCCGGGAGGCCGACGGCGTGTCCGTGCGCGTCCACCCGGCGATGATCCCGACGACCCACCCGCTCGCGAACGTCAACGGCGCCTACAACGCGGTGTTCGTCGAGGCCGAGTCCGCCGGCCGCCTCATGTTCTACGGAGCGGGAGCGGGCGGCACCGAGACCGCGTCGGCGGTGCTCGGCGATATCGTGGCCGTGGCGCGCAACAAGCGCGGCGGGATCACCGCCTTCCCGCCCGAGGCCGCCTACCAGGACCTCCCGGTGAAACCCATCGGCGAGGCCCGCACCAGGTACCACGTCAGCCTCGACGTGGTCGACGAGCCCGGCGTGCTCGCGCGCGTGGCGGCCACCTTCGCCCACCACGGCGTCAGCCTCGCCACCGTCCATCAATCCGGCCAGGGCGATGAGGCCCGGCTCGTGGTCGTCACCCATACGGCCGCCGACAAGCAGTTGTCGGACACCGTGGAGGAACTGTCGCAACTGACCTCGGTGCACAATGTCACCTCGGTCATGCGCGTCGAAGGAGAATAGGACGCGATGTCCGCCCACTAACCGATTAACGCCATGCGCCCGGGGTGGCGCGGCCTCATCGAGGAATTCCGCGACCGGCTCCCGGTCACCGACGCCACCCCCGTCGTCACCCTGCAAGAGGGCGGCACGCCCCTGCTGCCCGCCCCGGTCCTCTCCGCGAAGACCGGCTGCGACGTCTTCCTCAAGGTCGAAGGCCTCAACCCGACCGGCTCCTTCAAGGACCGCGGCATGACGCTCGCGGTCTCCAAGGCCGTCGAGGACGGCTCGAAGGCCGTCATCTGCGCCTCCACCGGCAACACCTCCGCCTCGGCGGCCGCCTACGCCGCGCGCGCCGGGATCACCTGCGCGGTGCTCATCCCGGCCGGGAAGATCGCCCTCGGCAAGCTCGCCCAGGCCCTCGTGCACGGCGCGAAGGTCCTCCAGGTCGACGGCAACTTCGACGACTGCCTCACCATCGCCGACAAGCTCGCCCAGGACTATCCGGTGACGCTCGTCAACCACCTCAACTACAACCGCATCCTCGGGCAGAAGACCGCCGCGTACGAGGTCGTGCAGGTCCTCGGCGACGCCCCGGACATCCACTGCCTCCCGGTCGGCAACGCGGGCAACATCACCGCCTACTGGATGGGCTACAACGAGGACCACGCCGCGGGCAACGCCACGAAGCTGCCCCGGATGCTCGGCGTCCAGGCCGCCGGCTCCGCCCCGATCGTCGACGGCCACGTGGTCGAGCACCCGCAGACCATCGCCACCGCGATCCGCATCGGCAACCCGGCCTCCTGGACGAAGGCGCTCGACGCCAAGAAGGAGTCGAACGGCGACATCATCGCCGCCACCGACCGCGAGATCCACGCCGCGTACATGCTGCTCGCCCGCTCCGAAGGCGTCTTCGTCGAACTCGCCTCGGCCGCCTCGGTCGCCGGCCTGCTCAAGCAGGCCGAAGCCGGTTGGGTCGAGAAGGGACAGACGATCGTCTGCACCGTCACCGGCAACGGCCTCAAGGACCCCGACTGGGCCGTCTCCACCGCGCCGCAGCCGCAGACCGTCCCGGTCGACGTGGTCAAGACCGCCACCGCATTGGGGGGGGCGGGGCGGGCGGGCCTGTAGTTGGAGGCCTTCCCGACCGGCCCGCGGGCACCGTCCGCGTCCCGGCCACCTCAGCCAACCTCGGCCCCGGCTTCGACTCGCTGGGCCTCGCCCTCGACCTCTGCGACGAGGTCACGGCCGAGGCCACGAGCGGCACCGCCGTCATGGTCGAGGTCCAGGGTGAAGGCGAGGGCACCGTCGCCCTCGACGAACGCCACCTCGTCGCCGCCACGATGCTGCGCACCTTCAAGCACCTCGGCCTCTCGGCCCCGGGCCTGAAGATCAAGTGCCGCAACAGGATTCCGCATGCGCGCGGACTCGGCTCCTCCTCGGCGGCGATCGTCGCGGGCATCATGCTCGCCGACGCGCTCGCCGGCGCCGGCATGACCCGCGCGCAGAAACTCGTCCTCGCCAGCGAGATCGAGGGCCACCCGGACAACGTCGCCCCGTGCCTCCTCGGCGGCTTCACCATCGCCTACACCACTGAGGACGGTGCCAAGGCCATCGGCCTCGACCCGTCGCCGCGCGTCCACCCGTGGGCGTTCGTGCCGCAGTCCAAGGGCCTGACCTCGGTCGCCCGCGCGGCCCTGCCCGAGAAGGTCCCGCACGCCGACGCGGTGTTCAACCTCTCGCGGGCCGCGCTGCTGTCGGCCGCGATCACGCACCACCCTTCGCGGCTCTTCGAGGCCACCGACGACCGGCTCCACCAGTCGTACCGGGCGAAGGGAATGCCGGAGAGCACCCATTTGTTGAGAGCATTGCGTTCCGCCGGAATCGCCGCGGCGATCTCCGGTGCGGGTCCGACCGTGCTCGCCCTGACGGTCGACGACGCGCGCGTCCCCGAAGCCCCTCCGGGTTTCGAGGCCTTGCGCCTGGACGTCGCGGACGGGGCCGTGCAGGTCGCGGCCTCCCCGAACGAGTGATCCTCGGGTCCGTTGTTATGAATGGGAAGAGTGCGCTACCATTCCACTTAGACGACCACCCGGTGTCGTGACTGCTCGAAGCCTTGCTTATGCTTGTGGTCACAACAGCTGCGGCGCATCCAGCGCACGCCTGATCTCTTGTTTGGGTCATCACCCTCAACCATGGATTTGTGACTTTGCATAGCTCCAGCGTGGCATGGCACGGTTTCGACCAAGGAACAGTCGCTGTCCGCTTGTGGCGCCGGGCTTCCGCCCGGATCGGATCGCAAAGGCGAGGATCGCAATCAGCGGAGATCGCAATCACGTGTCTCACCGTGCACGATCATTCATCGCAAGCTGTCCAGTCGCAGGCCCAGAGGCTGACACCACGATCAGGACCGTCTGCTCAGCGGACAGCCCAGGGGTGTTGCACCCAGTGTCAACCGTCGTCTTCCAACCGCCGAGGTCACATCGTGGCCAGAAGCGGCAGAAGCGATGGCGGGACGCAGACCAGAACATCGGCATTGCGGCTATTTGAAAGACGCGGAAACTCCTCGAATCCACTTCGAAGTTCCGCCAGGGAAGGAATCCATTGAGCGACACCACCGGCACGACGTCGGACCGGATGAGCGATGAGGCTTCGGCTTCGGGAGAACTCCCGGAGGCCAAGAAGCGCCGTCGGGCAGGAACCGGTCTGGCCTCTATGCTGATGCCCGAGCTCCAGCAGATGGCGCAATCGCTCGGCATCACCGGCGTTGGCCGGATGCGCAAGAGCGAGCTGATCGCCGCCATCCAGGAACGGCAGGATGCGGGCTCGCAGCCCGGCGGTGCCAGCGCAGAACAGGAGGCCCCGCCAGTGCCTGACTCCGACCACACGCCCATCGCCGAGGGTTCGTCGACCACTGTCGACAGCACGCCCGGCGACAACGGCTCCGAGAGCGCAGAGGCCAAGGGCGGCAACGCTGCTCGCCGGGCAACCCGCCCGGCCGGCCCGCCGCAGCCGCGTCGTCGTGAAGAGCGTCAGACCGAATCCGTTGAGTCCGAAGGCCAGTCGTCTGTCGCCGTGATCGAGTCCGATGAGGACCGACCGCAGCGCCGCCGCCGCACCCGTGAGAACGGGCGCGAAGGCCGTGAAGGCGGTCGTGAGAGCGGTCGCGAGGGCGGTCGTGACGGCAACCGCGAGAGCGGCCGTGACGGCAACCGCGAGGGCGGCCGCCGCGAGGAGCGCAACGAGCGCCCCGAGCGTGCGGAGCAGTCCGAGGCCCGGACCGAGACGCGTTCCGAGCGTCGGAGCGACGACGACTACGACGACCGCGGCCCGCGTGACGGCGACGGCGACAACCGCCGCCGCAAGCGCCGTGACCGCTCCGACCGCCGCCAGCGCGGTGGCCGCGACGAGACCGAGCGCGGCAGCAGCAGCGAGCGCGGCGTCCAGAACGACGAGCAACTCGTCCCCGTCGCCGGGATCTTCGACATCCTCGACAACTACGCGTTCATCCGCACCACCGGCTACCTCGCCGGGCCCGACGACGTCTATGTCTCGATGTCGCAGGTCCGCAAGTACCGGCTGCGCCGCGGCGACGCCATCACCGGCGCCGTCAAGCCCAGCCGCGGTGGCGAGGAGTCGAACGGCCAGGGGGGCAAGCAGCAGCAACAGCGCCGCGAGAAGTACAACCCGCTGGTGCGTCTCGACACCGTCAACGGCATGAACCCTGAAGACGCGAAGAAGCGCGACGAGTTCTACAAGCTCACGCCGCTGTACCCGCAGGAGCGTCTGCGCCTGGAGACCGAGCCGAACGCGATCACCACGCGGGTCATAGACCTCGTGGCCCCGATCGGCAAGGGCCAGCGCGCCCTCATCGTCTCCCCGCCGAAGGCCGGTAAGACGATGGTGCTGCAGGCGGTCGCGAACGCGATCACCACGAACAACCCCGAGTGCCACCTCATGGTGGTCCTCGCGGACGAGCGGCCCGAAGAGGTCACCGACATGCAGCGCTCGGTGAAGGGCGAGGTCATCGCCTCGACCTTCGACCGCCCGCCGTCGGACCACACCACGGTCGCCGAGCTCGCGATCGAGCGCGCCAAGCGCCTGGTCGAGCTCGGCCACGACGTGGTCGTGCTGCTCGACTCGATCACCCGTCTGGGCCGCGCGTACAACAACTCGTCGCCCGCGTCGGGCCGGATCCTCTCCGGTGGTATCGACTCGACGGCGCTCTACCCGCCCAAGCGCTTCCTGGGCGCGGCGCGCAACATCGAGCACGGCGGCTCGCTGACGATCATCGCCACGGCGCTGGTCGAGACCGGCTCCATGGGCGACACGGTGATCTTCGAGGAGTTCAAGGGCACGGGTAACGCCGAGCTCAAGCTCGACCGCAAGATCGCCGAGAAGCGCACCTACCCGGCCATCGACGTTCACCAGTCGAGCACCCGCAAGGACGAGCTCATGATGAGCTCCGAGGAGCAGGCGGTCATGCTCAAGCTCCGCCGAGTCCTGTCTTCGCTGGACCCGCAGCAGGCGATCGACCTGCTCATCGACCGGCTGAAGAAGACGCAGACCAACGCCGAGTTCTTGATGTCGATCGTCAAGAGCACGCCCGGCGAGTAGCTGTGATGCGTGAGGCCGCTCTGGTTGAGAGCGGCCTCACGCCTTAATATTGAAAGCTGGTGCGCAGGTCGCGCACGCCAGGGCGAGTTTCCGAGCCCGCTCGAAGTCCAGTGAGTGCCCAGTTGGGCCTGATGCGGTTCCGGTTCACGGTTGCGACCGACCCGGCGACCCAGAGAAAGGGAAGTCATGAAAGACGGGATCCACCCTGAGTACGTCGTCACCGAGGTGACCTGTTCCTGCGGGAACGCCTTCACCACCCGTTCGACGGTGGCCAGTGGCAAGATCCAGGCTGCGACCTGCAACAAGTGCCACCCGTTCTACACCGGCAAGCAGCGCATCCTCGACACCGGCGGTCGCGTGGCCAAGTTCAAGGCCCGCTACGCCAAGACCCAGGAGAAGGCTCAGGCCGGTAAGTAGCTTTGCCGCGCAGCGCTCGTGTCTCTGACACGGGCGCTGCGTTTTTTCGTACCGCTCGACCATTAGCAAGGCTCTCCCGAAGGAACCGCGATGACGACCGCTGCCGACAACCGCCTGGACTCGCTGCTCGCCGAGTACCGCGACCTCGAAGTCCAGATGGGCGACCCCGCTCTGCACGCCGACCAGGCCCAGGCCCGGCGGGTCGGTCGGCGCTACGCCGAACTGTCCCCGATCGCGAAGACCGCCGCGGACATCGCGGCGGCCAAGGGCGACCTCGAGACCGCCCTGGAGCTCGCGAGCGAGGACGCGGAGTTCGCCGAGGAGGCCGAGCGGATCAAGAAGCGCATCCCCGAGCTCGAGTCGAAGCTCGCCGAGCTGCTGGTCCCGCGCGACCCCGACGACTCGAAGGACGTGATCATCGAGATCAAGGCCGGTGCGGGCGGTGAGGAGTCCGGGCTGTTCGCCGGGGACCTCATGCGCATGTACCTGCGGTTCTTCGAGCGTCAGGGCTGGGCGGTGGAGACCCTCGAGATGGTGCCCACCGACCTGGGCGGCATCAAGGACTCCTCGATCGCGGTGCGCACCAAGGGCACGCCCGACGGCGGCAACGGCGTGTGGTCGCGCATGAAGTTCGAGGGCGGCGTGCACCGGGTGCAGCGTGTGCCCGTGACCGAGTCGCAGGGCCGCGTGCACACCTCCGCCGCGGCGGTCGTGGTCATGCCCGAGGCCGAGGAGGTCGACTTCGAGCTGAACATGAACGACGTGCGCGTCGACGTCTACCGCTCCTCGGGTCCCGGCGGCCAGTCGGTCAACACCACCGACTCGGCCGTGCGCCTCACGCACGTGCCCACGGGTGTGGTCGTGACCAGTCAGAACGAGAAGAGCCAGCTGCAGAACAAGGAGGCGGCGATCCGCGTCCTGCGCGCCCGCCTGCTCGCGAAGCAGCAGGAGGAGGCCGCCGCGGCCGCCGGCGCCGCCCGTCTCCTGCAGGTGCGCACCGCGGACCGCTCCGAGCGCATTCGCACCTACAACTTCCCGCAGAACCGGCTCACCGATCACCGGGTCGGCTTCACCGCGTACAACCTCGACCAGGTCATGGACGGCGCCCTCGACGAGGTGCTCGACGCCCTCGCCGCCGCCGACCGCGCCGAGCGCATGGCGCGCGGCGCCGAATGACCTCCTGGCCGAACGCCATCGCCGAGGCGGCGAAGCGGCTCGAAGCGGCCGGCGTCCATTCCCCGCGGAACGACGCCGAACTGCTGGCCGCCCATGTCTCAGGGCTCAAACGGGCGCGCCTGCTCATCGCCGACGACCCGACCGAGGCCCAGCTCGTGCGGTTCCGGGCGCTCGTCGAGCGCCGCGCCGACCGGGAGCCGCTGCAGCACCTGACCGGTTCGGCCGCGTTCCGCTACGGCGAGCTCGCGGTCGGGCCCGGCGTGTTCGTGCCCCGGTTCGAGACCGAACTGCTCGTGGACTGGGCGCTTGAGCACCTGCCGCAGGGCGGCACGGTCATCGACGCGTGCTCCGGTTCGGGCGCGGTCGCGTACTCGATCGCGACGGAACGTCCCGACGTGCGCGTCTGGGCCGATCGAGATCGACGCGGACGCGTTCGAGTGGCTCGAATCGAACTTGGACGGCACCGGCGCGGTCCCCGTCCACGCCGACGCGGTCGCCGCCGGGACGCTCGCCGAACTCGACGGCCGAGTGGACCTCGTCACCGCCAATCCGCCGTACGTGCCCTTCGAGATCGAGGTCGCGCCGGAGGTCAAGTTCGACCCGTCCGGTGCGGTCTACGCCGCCGAGGCGGGGCTCGCGGTGATCCTTCCGCTCGCCGTGCGCGCCGCGAGCTGGCTCAAGCCGGGCGGCTGGTTCGGCTTCGAGCACGACGACACCCACGGGAAGGCCGCTCCGGAGATCCTCAGCGTCAGCGGATTCACCGAAGTGGCGGACCACGACGACCTGGCGGGCCGCCCGAGGTTCGCGACGGGAAGGCTAGGCTTGTCGCCGTGAGGCTGTTCAATTGCAGGAAGATCAAGGACCGCGCGACCGGACTGAAGTCGGCCGCCAGGGCGGTGACCGGCGGTCGGCTGGTCGTCATCCCGACCGACACCGTGTACGGCATCGGCTGCGACGCGTTCAACCATGCCGCCGTGAAGGCGCTCCTGGCCGCCAAGGGCCGCGGGCGCGACATGGCGCCGCCGGTGCTCATCGGATCCAAGCGGGCCCTCGACGGCATCGCCTCCGACATCCCCGACTCCGCCAAGGAGCTCATCGAGGCCTTCTGGCCCGGGCCGCTCACCATCGTGGTGCCGTACACCCCGTCCCTGACCTGGGATCTCGGCGACACCGACGGCACGGTGGCGGTCCGCATGCCGCTGCACCCGCTCGCGCTCGAACTGCTCAAGGAGACCGGCCCGATGGCCGTCTCCTCGGCGAACAAGCACGGCCAGCCTTCGGCCGAGACCGCCGCCGACGCGAAGGCGCAGCTCGGCTCGGACGTCTCCGTCTACCTTGAGGCCGGTCCCAGCGAGGACAACCTGCCTTCGACCATCGTCGACTGCGTGGCGCACCCGCCGCAGATCCTGCGCGAGGGCGTGCTGAGCCTGGAGCAGATCCGCAAGATCGTGCCCGAGACCCTCGACCGCGACGGCTACGGCCCCGGTCAGGGTCCCGAGGAAGAGGAACCGGCCGAGGAGCCCGAAGCGGTCGAGGCGGAAGCCGACGAGGCGGCCGAGGCGAAGGCCGGCGAGGAAGCGAAGTGACGGCGCTGTTCTCCGTCCTGCACGTGTGCACCGGCAACATCTGCCGGTCGCCCATGTCGGAGCGCATCCTCGACGGGATCACCGGCGAAGACGTGTTCAACCACGGCGCGGGCATCTCGTCCTTCCATGAGGGCGAGAACATGCAGGCGAACGCGATGGACGAGCTCGAGTCGCGCGGCTTCGACCCCGACGGCCACCGGGCGCGGCACCTTACGCGCGCCCACGTCGAGGCCTCGGACCTCATCCTCGCGGCCACGACCGGGCACCTCGAGTTCATCGCCGAGCGCTTCCCCGACGCCGTCGCCAAGACCTTCCTGGTCCGCACCTTCGGCCGCATGGCCACCGACTTGGCCGACTCGCTGCCGGACGGCGACATCGCCGTCCGCGGCAAGGCCCTCGTGGCCGCGGCCGAGGACCGGCGGGCCGACTACGACGAGATCAACCTCTCCGACCCGTGGGGCATGCAGCGGGCGGTGTACGGCCAGATCGCCGAGCAGCTCGAAGAGGCGCTGCGGCCCGTGGCCCTCGCATTGGAATCGCGCCTGTGAAGATCGCCAGGGGGTTCTTGAAGCCGTGCTTCGCCGTCGCGGGGATCGCGGCGGTCGTGGCCGCCGTCGTCGGCGGGATCACTTCCGGTGCCACTGCGGCGTGGGCCGTTCCGGCAGGAGTAGCGTTGGCGGCCTTCGGTTTCGCGGGTTCGGTCTGGGCGGTCTCGCTGGCCGAGAAGATTGACCTGCGTCTCACTCTGCCTATGGCGTTGATCACGTATTCGGTGAAGCTCGCGCTCGTCCTGACGATCCTTGGGATCGTCAAGTCGACCGTGCCCGATGCGTTGACGCCCTTCGCTTGCGGCATCATCGGCGGGGCCCTCGTGTGGCTCGCCACCCAGGTTGTCTGGGCTTACAAGGCGAAAATCCCCTATATCGAGCTGGAGTCGCGTTCTTGACGAAATCTTGACGCCCCATACGACACACGGTGTTTCTTGGAGGTTGACAACCCCGCACCGATGGCACTCATCTCAGCGAACCCGCTGGGCAGTTCCTGTGTAGTAGCTGTTAGAGTTCAGCTCGACATGGCCGACAAACACCCCCCTGACCACAAACCGCAGCCGGATGGTTCGGAAATGGGCTGGCGTGCGCTGGGGTACCTCATTTCCGGGATCGTCTTCTGGGGTGGTCTCGGATTCCTCGTCGACCTGTGGCTCGATCTGCCCAGAGTCGGGCTCCTGGTAGGGATGCTTGTCGGTGCTGCAGCAGGAATGTACCTGCTGATCAAGCAGATGTCGCCGTAATTTGACCGACACTGACTGAGAGGCGTGGCTCGCGTGACCGACTCAGCCAACGTGATGGCCGAAGGGGAATCCCACTTCCCTCCTGGGATCCACAGCTTCGACTTCGCTGACTGGTTCTCAGGCCTGAGCGAAACCGCTCTCGCCCACATGTTCACGACGATCACCTTCGGGGTATGGCTCTCCGTCGCAGTGCTCATCGTCTTCTTCCTGTGGGCGAACCGCAAGCCCCAGATCGTCCCCACCAAGCGGCAGTGGATGGCCGAATCGGCCTACGGCTTCATTCGGAACACCGTCGCCATCGATCTGATGGGCAAGAAGACCGGCGTCCGCTTCGCCCCCTACCTGGCGACGCTGTTCCTGTTCATCCTCATCATGAACTTCTGGGCCATCGTGCCCGGCATCCAGGTCTCCCCGAACGCCCACATCGCGTTCCCCCTGACGCTCGGCATCCTGTCCTGGGTCATCTACAACTTCGTGGGCATCAGGCAGCACGGCTTCGTCAAGTACATGAAGATCACCTGCGTGCCCCCGGGCGCGCCGTGGTTCATCTACCCGCTGCTGATCCCGATCGAGTTCCTGCAGAACATCATCCTGCGGCCGGTCACCCTGGCGCTGCGGCTGTTCGCGAACATGTTCGCCGGCCACCTCATCCTCCTGGTGTTCATCCTCGGCGGATTCGAGCTGCTGAACTCGGAGAACATGCTCATCCAGGGCCTGTCGGTCTTCTCGTTCGCCATGGGCATCGGCATGACGTTCTTCGAACTCATCGTCATCCTGCTGCAGGCGTACGTGTTCACGTTGCTGACCGGCATGTACATCCAGGGGTCACTCGCGGACGAGCACTAGCGCTCCCCGAACTTCCACCCCTCATCCAGAGATTTCGCAATTGAAGAACATCGTGCGCGTGACGGACACGCCACGCTGACACCTAGGAGAAAAACGCCATGGAAGGCACTCTCAACGTCGTCGGATACGGCCTCGCCGCGATCGGCCCCGGTATCGGTGTCGCCCTGATCTTCGCCGCGTGGATCACCGCCACCGCCCGTCAGCCCGAGTCGGCCGGCATCACCCGCCCGATGCTGTTCATGGGCTTCGCGCTCGTCGAGGTTCTGGCCCTCTTCGGCCTGGTCCTCGCCTTCGCCCTCTCTTAACCCCCACTTGGAGCGATCATGATTCAAGCCGCCGAAGGGTCGGCGATCCTCTTCCCGATCTGGCAAGAGATCGTCGTTGGCGCGATCGCCTTCGGTCTGCTGTGCTTCGTGCTCATGAAGTTCGTCTTCCCCGTCATGGAGAAGACCTTCGAGGCACGAGTGGACGCGATCGAAGGCGGCATCGAGCGTGCTGAGCGGGCTCAAGAAGAGGCCAATCAGACGCTCGAGGAATACCGCCGCAAGCTCGCCACCGCGCAGGACGAGGCCGCCGCGATCCGCGACGAAGCCCGTGCCGCCGCGGAAGCGGGCAAGGAGGAGATCCTCGTCTCCGCCCGCGAAGAGGCCAACCGCGTGATCGCGGCCGGCCACGCGCAGGTCGAGGCCTCTCGCCAGCAGCTCGTCCGCGAGCTGCGCAGCGAGGTCGGCAACCTGGCCGTTGACCTGGCCGGGAAGATCATCGGGCAGCGCCTCGCCGGCGACGCCGACACGACGGCGACCGTGGACCAGTTCCTGGCCCAGATCGCCGACGAGACGGCCGAGACGAGCGGAGCGCGCTGATGTCGACGACTGGACGCGAAAGCATCGAGGCCGGCCGGGTCGTGTTGGAGGACGCCGCCTCCGGCGCCTCCGCCGAGCAGCTCACCGAGTGCGGCGATCAGCTGCTGGGAGTGACGCGGTTCCTCGTCGACCAGCCTCGGCTGCGTCGCGCCCTGTCCGACCCCGCCCGTACGGCGGACGACCGGGAGGGCCTCATCCGCGGGCTCCTCGCCGGCCAAGTGGGTGCGACCGCCGCTGACGTGGTGGCCGCGCTCGTGCGTGGCCGCTGGGGCAAACCGTCCGAACTGGTCGACGGCACCGAGCAGCTCGCCGTCAAGGCGCTGCTGCTCGCCGCGGCCAAGGACGGCAGCCTGGCGAACGTCGAAGACGAGCTGTTCCGCTTCGGGCGGCTCGTCGACGGCGACGGCGAACTGGCCTCGGTCCTGGGCGCTTCGGGCTCCGACCCGAAGGGCCGGGCCGCGCTCGTCGAGCGCCTGCTCGACGGCAAGGCCGAGCCGGTGACGATGAAGCTGGCGGCCGCCGCGTGCTACGGCATCGGCGGGCGCAGCTTCCACGCGTCGCTGGCCCACCTGGTCGAGGCCGCAGCCGCGGCCCGCGACGAGACCGTGGCCTATGTGACCGTGGCGAAGCCCTTGGATGAGTCCGGAGAGCGCCAGCTCGCCGCCAAGCTCACCCTGGTCTACGGGCGCCCTGTGGCGCTCAAGGTCACGGTCGACCCCGCGATCGTCGGGGGCATCCGAGTGCAAGTCGGCTCGGAGCTGTGGGACGGTTCCGTCTCGCGCCGCCTCGACGAAGCCCGCCAAGCCTTGGCCGGACGCTGATCCAGCCGGTATCAACAGAAAGGGAAACGTTCAGATGGCTGAATTGACCATCTCCTCAGACGAGATCCGCAGCGCGCTCGACAGCTACGTCTCGTCCTACCGGCCGGAGATCACCCGCGAAGAGGTCGGCACCGTCACCTCCGCCGGCGACGGCATCGCCGTCGTCGAGGGCCTGCCGTCCGTCATGGCCAACGAGCTCCTCGAGTTCGAGGGCGGCGTGATGGGCCTGGCCCTGAACCTCGACGTCCGCGAGATCGGCGCCGTCCTCCTGGGCGACCCGGTCAAGGTCGGCGAGGGCCAGTCCGTCAAGCGCACCGGCAAGGTCCTCTCCGTGCCGGTCGGCGACAAGTTCCTGGGCCGCGTCGTCGACGCCCTGGGCAACCCCATCGACGACCTGGGTGAGATCGAGGCCGAGACCGAGCGCGAGCTCGAGGCCCAGGCCCCCAACGTCGTCAGCCGCCAGTCGGTGTTCGAGCCGGTCGAGACCGGCATCAAGGCCATCGACTCGATGACCCCCATCGGGCGCGGCCAGCGCCAGCTGATCATCGGCGACCGCAAGACCGGCAAGACGCAGGTCGCGATCGACACGATCATCAACCAGCGGGCCAACTGGGAGTCCGGCGACCCCGACAAGCAGCTGCGCTGCATCTACGTCGCGGTCGGCCAGAAGGGCTCCACCGTCGCCGGCATCAAGGGCATGCTCGAAGAGCACGGCGCGATGGAGTACACCACCATCGTGGCGGCCAACGCCGACGAGCCCGCGGGTCTGAAGTACCTGGCGCCCTACACCGGTTCGGCCATCGGCCAGCACTGGATGTACGGCGGCAAGCACGTCCTCATCGTCTTCGACGACCTGTCGAAGCAGGCCGAGGCGTACCGCACCGTGTCGCTGCTGCTGCGTCGTCCCCCGGGCCGCGAGGCCTTCCCCGGTGACGTCTTCTACCTGCACTCCCGTCTGCTGGAGCGCTGCGCGAAGCTGTCCGAGGAGCTCGGCGGCGGTTCGATGACGGGTCTGCCGATCATCGAGACCAAGGCCGGCGACATCTCGCAGTTCATCCCGACCAACGTCATCTCGATCACCGACGGCCAGGTCTACCTCGAAGAAGGCCTGTTCAACTCGGGTGTGCGTCCGGCGATCAACGTCGGTACGTCCGTCTCCCGTGTCGGTGGCGCCGCGCAGACCAAGGGCATGCGCTCGGTGGCCGGTTCGCTGCGTCTGGACCTGGCCCAGTACCGCGACCTGGAGGCCTTCGCGGCCTTCGCGTCCGACCTGGACGCCGCGTCGCGGGCCCAGCTGGACCGCGGTCTGCGGATGGTCGAACTGCTCAAGCAGGGTGTGGCCGAGCCGCTCCCGATGGGCGAGGAGACCATCTCGATCTGGGCGGGCACCGCCGGCGAGCTCGACGACATCCCGGTGGGGGAGGTGCGCCGGTTCGAGGTCGAGTTCCTCAGCTACATGCGCGCCAACCACAAGGACATCGTCGCCCAGCTCACCGCCGGCAAGGACAAGGTGACCGGCGACCTCGAGGACTCCCTCAAGCGCGCCGTCGCCAAGTTCAAGCAGATGTTCAAGGCCGCCGCAGACAACCTGCACGTGACCGACACCGCTGAAGACGCCCTCGAGGGCGACGTGGACGTCGAGACCGTCAAGCGCGTCAAGAGGGGTTAGCCATGTCAGCGCAGCTTCGTAACTTGCGCAAGCGGCTGAAGTCGACCCAGTCCATCCGGAAGATCACCAAGGCGCAGGAACTGGTCGCGACCAGCCGCATCGCCAAGGCTCAGGAGCGGGTGGCGGCTTCACTGCCGTATTCCCGCGCCATGACCAGCGTGATGACCTCCTTGGCTTCGAACGCGTCGATCAACCACCCGCTGCTGCAGCCGCGCAAGGCGGTCCGGCGTGCGGGCGTGCTCGTGATCACGGCGGACAAGGGGATGTGCGGCGGCTACAACGCCAACGTCATCCGCACCGCCGAGCAGTTGATCTCGCGTCTCGCCGAAGAGGGCAAGCAGCCGGTCCTGTACGTCGTGGGTCGCCGCGGCGTCGACTACTACCGGTTCCGCTCCAGGAAGATCGAGCAGTCCTGGACCGGGTTCTCGCAGCAGCCGAAGGTCGCTGATGCGCAGGAGATCACCAGGACGCTGCTTTCGGCGTTCATGTCCGGTGCCGACGACGAGGGTGACGACGCGGGAGCGGACGGTATCCTCGGAGTGGACGAGCTGCACATCGTGCACACCAGGTTCGTCTCGCTGCTGACGCAGAGCCCCGAACCGCGGCAATTGGCTCCTCTCGAAGTCGAAGAGGTGGAAGAGGACGAGCTCGACGAGCACATCCTCCTCCCGGACTACGAGTTCGAGCCGAACCCGGAGGCGCTGCTCGACGCGCTGCTGCCGAAGTACTTGACGACCCGCATCTACGCGGCGTTGATCGATGCGGCGGCGAGCGAGTTGGCGGCCAAGCGCCGGGCCATGAAGGCCGCGACGGACAATGCCGATGAAATGATCAAGACCCTGCGGCGGAGCGCGAACGCGGCGCGGCAGGCGGCGATCACGCAGGAGATCAGCGAAATCGTGGGCGGGGCTTCGGCCCTTTCCGCCGCAGGAAGAGAGTAACGATGACTGACACTCAAGGAGTGGGGCGCGTCGTACGGGTCATCGGGCCGGTCGTCGACGTCGAGTTCCCTCGAAACGCCATCCCGCCGATCTTCAACGCACTCCACGTTGACGTCGTCTACGGCGAGCACAACAAGACCCTGACCCTGGAAGTGGCCCAGCACCTGGGCGACAACCAGATCCGCGGCATCTGCATGGCCCCGACCGACGGCCTGGTCCGCGGTACCGAGGTCCGCGACACCGGCGGCCAGATCAAGGTCCCGGTCGGCGACGGCATCAAGGGCAAGGTCTTCAACGTGCTCGGCGAATGCCTTAACCTCGCCGAAGGCGAGGAGCTGGTGGCCGACGACCACTGGGAGATCCACCGCCACGCCCCGGCGTTCGCGCAGCTGGAGCCGAAGACCGAGATGCTGGAGACCGGCATCAAGGCCATCGACCTGCTCGCCCCGTACGTCAAGGGCGGCAAGATCGGCCTGTTCGGCGGCGCCGGCGTGGGCAAGACGGTGCTCATCCAGGAGATGATCATCCGTGTCGCCCAGAACTTCGGTGGTTCTTCGGTGTTCGCCGGTGTTGGCGAGCGCACCCGTGAGGGCAACGACCTCATCGCCGAAATGGCGGAGGCCGGCGTTCTCCCGAAGACCTCGCTGGTCTACGGCCAGATGGACGAGCCGCCGGGCGTGCGTCTTCGCGTCGCCCTGTCGGCCCTGACGATGGCCGAGTACTTCCGCGACGTGAAGAACCAGGAGGTGCTGCTCTTCATCGACAACATCTTCCGGTTTACGCAGGCCGGTTCGGAGACCTCCGCGCTGCTGGGCCGCATGCCCTCGGCCGTGGGTTACCAGCCGACCCTGGCGGACGAGATGGGTGAGCTCCAGGAGCGCATCACCTCGCTTCGCGGCAAGGCCATCACCTCGATGCAGGCCGTGTACGTCCCCGCGGACGACTACACCGACCCGGCGCCGTTCACCGCGTTCACCCACCTGGACGCGACGACGAACCTCGAGCGGAAGATCTCCGACAAGGGCATCTACCCGGCGATCGACCCGCTCGCCTCGAACTCCCGCATTCTGGAGCCCGAGGTCGTCGGTTCGGAGCACTACGCGGTCGCGTCCACGGTGAAGCAGATCCTGCAGAAGTACAACGAGCTGCAGGACATCATCGCGATCCTCGGTATGGACGAGCTCTCGGAGGAGGACCGTCTCGTCGTGGGCCGCGCGCGCCGCATCGAGCGCTTCCTGTCGCAGAACACGTTCGCGGCGAAGCAGTTCACCGGTGTGGAGGGCTCGTTCGTCCCCGTCAAGGAGACCGTCGAGGCCTTCAAGAAGATCGCCGAGGGGGAGTACGACCACTTCCCGGAGCAGGCGTTCTTCATGTGCGGTGGCCTCGAGGACCTGCACAAGAACGAAGAGGAGCTCCGCAAGAAGGGCTAACCTCTTGCAGCGCTTATCGAAAGCGGCCCCGGAACCGAGAGGTTCCGGGGCCGCTTCCTTTTCCCCCTATTTCCCCCAGGAGTGCAGTCGTCGGGCGTCAATCGTCGGCGTCGTCGTCACTGGACTGGGGCGCGGCAGTGGGGATGCCGTCGGCGCAGGTGACCTGGTAGGCGAGGCCGTCATCATCGTCATCGTCGGCGGTGAACCCGAACGTCGCTGCCGTGCCGGGACCGGGGTCGACGGCGGTGGCGCGCCAGCCCTGCGCGGGCACCCACCACACGAGTTCGACCTCGGCGCCGCTGCAGCGGGCGAGGACGGTGCCGCCGTCGGTCGCGATGACCTCTTCGCCTCCCGCGGCGCCCGCGGACGGGACCTCTTCCAGCGCGCCGCTGGGGGCGGGCGAGGTCGGTTCGGGGCTTGACTCGGGTGCCCCGCTCGGCGTCGCGGTCGCGTCCTCGCCCGCCTCGTCCAGCGCCTCCAGGACGCTCTGCTCGGACATCGGCTCGGTCGGCGGCGCGAGACTGCCGCCCTGCGCCAGCGCCACCGCGCCGAGGCCCGCGCCGACGGCCACCACTGCGGCGGCCACCCAGCCGCTCACTACCAGGTTCCTCTTCATGGCACCCAGCTTGCCCGCCGGAACCTTAAGAGCGCGATAAGACCGGTCTAAGGCCTTCGCGCGGCCTACGTGATTTGTCCCTCGGGCCTTGCGCCGCATAGAGTGCCCGCATGGCCCACCTGCTCCTGATCGAGGACGACGAACGCGTCCGCACCGCGCTCCTGCGGTCCCTCAGGGACCTCGGGCACCAGGTCGCCCCCGCTCCCGACGCCATGACCGGGCTGCGCGCCACGGTCGACCACCGGCCCGACCTGGTCGTGCTCGACCTCGGGCTGCCCGACCTCGACGGCGGCGAGATGCTGCGGATGCTCCGCGGCGTCTCGGACGTGCCGGTGATCGTGGCGACCGCCCGCGACGACGAGAACGAGATCGTCCGCATCCTCGGCGCGGGCGCCGACGACTACGTGGTGAAGCCCTTCACCGCCCGGCAGCTCGACGCCCGCATCCAGGCGGTCCTGCGCCGCACCGGATCCGGTGCCCCTGTCGACCAGACCGTGACGGTGGGCCCGTTGCGGATCGACCCGAAGGGCCGCATGGCCGTGCTCGACGGCAGCCCGCTCGAACTGAGCCCCAAGGAATTCGACCTGCTGCACCACCTCGCGGCCCGCGCAGGGGAGGTGGTCGCCAAGCGGCAGTTGCTCACCGAGGTGTGGGACCTGCCGTTCGGCGGCGCGGACAAGACCGTCGACGTGCACCTCGCTTGGCTGCGCCGCAAGCTCGGGGAGTCCGCGCAGGCCCCGCGGTTCCTGCACACGGTGCGCGGCGTCGGCGTCAAGCTCATCGATCCTGAAGCGGAGCAAGGCAAATGAGGGCGCGCCTGACGCTGCTGGTGGCGGGCATCGCGACATTGACGCTGCTCGCGTTCTCGATCCCGCTGGCGATCCTGCTGCGCAACACCGCGGCCGAACGCGTGGTCTCCGACGCCGAACAGGAAGCGCTGGTGCTCTCCTCGATCGTCGCCACCACCACGAAGTCCGATATGGAGAACAGCGTCGCGCAACTGAACGCGACGAGGCCCTACCCGATCACGATCTTCTGGCCCGACGGCAGCGTCATCGGACAGGAGGCGCCCCGATCCGCGGCCGTCGAACTCGCCTCCCAGGGCCAGTCGATCACTGCAGCGGTCGACGGCGGGCGGGAAATCCTGTTCGGTGTTCGCATGCCCGACAACGGCTACGCGGTCGTGCGCGCCTATGTGGATGACGATCAGCTCACGGCCGGGGTCGGCCGCTCCTGGCTGATGCTCGGAGCGATCGCCTTGGTGCTCTTGGGCTTCGGGCTGCTCCTGGCTTCGCGGTTGGCCCGGGTGATGCTCGTGCCGCTCGCCGACCTCGCCGCCGTCTCGAACCGCCTGGCCGACGGCGACCTCGACGCCCGCGCCAGCGCCGAAGGCCCACCCGAGATCGAACGCGTCGGCACCGCGCTGAACGCTCTGGCCGACCGCATCCGGGATCTCCTCGAGGCCGAACGCGAACGCGTCGCCGACCTCTCGCACCGCCTTCGCACCCCGCTCACCGTGCTCCGCCTGGAAGCCGAGGCGATCGCGGACCCTGCCGAGCGCGCCACTGTCGAAGAAGCCGTGGGCGAGGTCGAACGCGCCGCGAACGCCGCGATCCGCGACGCCCGCAAACCGGGCCGCGGCGAGGCCGAGTGCGACGCGGCGGCGGTCGTGGCCGAGCGGTTCGAGTTCTGGTCGGCGTTGGCCGAGGACACCGACCGCGCATGCAGTGTCTCGCTGGCACCGGGTCCACTGCCGGTGAAGCTCCCGGCCGAGGACTTGGCGGCGGCGATGGACTCGCTGCTGGCGAACGTCTTCGCGCATACACCGGATGGGACCGGCTTCGAGGTCCGGCTTTGGGCCCGTTCCGAAGGCGGCGCGATCATCGACATCGCCGACGAGGGCCCCGGCCTGCCGGACGCGGCCGTGTTCGAACGCGGCCGCTCCGACCGCGGCTCGACCGGGCTAGGCCTCGACATCGCCCGCCGCGCCGCGGCAGCTTCGGGCGGTCAGATGGTATTCGGCGCGGGTCACGGCGGCAAGGGCGCATTGATCAGGCTCGAACTGGGCTAGGAACCGATGCCTGTTCGCATAGCGGCGCTGCCAGTGGTGGGCCCTTGCCCGAAGTCGCCTCGGCGGGACTGGCTTGTCTTTGATTGGGCTACAACCCATCAGGGATGGAGGAAAGGCGAGCGATTGGCCGAGGTCGCTTGCCGGGGCCGGGCCGGGCTGGTCCCTGGCCGGGCTACAGGCGGCAGTGACGAAGAGGCGGGTGATGGCCAGAGGTCGCAGGCCGGGCCGAGCCGGTTTTCGGTTGGGCTACAACCGGTCAGCGACGGTGTGAGGAGAGATTGCCCAAGGCGTCTGCCGGGGCCGGGCATCTTTGACCCGACTTCAATCCATCAGTGACGAAGCGGCGAGAATTTCCCAAGGCCGCAGACCGGGGCTGGGCTCGCTTTCATTTGGGCTTTAACCGATCAGCGACGAAGATGTGGGTGATTGCCCCAGGGAGACTAGCCGTGGCCGGGTCGGATATTGGTGGGTTTCAACCTGGCAGCGACGAAGAGGCGAGAGGTTGGCCGAGGCAGCCGGCCGAGGCCGGACCGGTTTTTGTGGGGCTTCAACCTGTCAGCGACGGCGCGGCGAGTGGCGGGGATGGGTTGCGGCGCCGGGTCGGGGTGCCGTTGCGGTTGGGGTGCAAGCAGCCAGCGACGGAGCGGTGAGCGGGTGTGGCGGGGGTCTGTCGCCGGGCCGGGGCGCCGTGTCGGTCGCGGTTCGGTCTTGGCGGCGACGGCGTGGTGAGTGGCTGGGGACCGGTGTGTTGCCGGAGCAGGGTGCAGCGTCGGTTGGGGTTCGGGCTGGCAGCGACGGAGGCCGGTGTGGCCGGGGTCGGGGCGTCTCCGACCGGGGCCGGGGCTGACGGGGCTGGCGTGCCTGCGCGGTCACGGCCGCAGCGGAAGCGGCAGCGACAGTGGAAGCGGCGGTGGTGCTGTCGGTGCGGCGGGCCGGGCCGTCCGGCGTCCAGGGTCGAGCCGGAGCCGGAGCCGGAGCCGGAGCCGGTTCGGCTGGACTGGCCGGGGCTGGGGTGTGCCGGTCGGGTGGGTTCGCCGAGCGTCGGGGCCGGTGCGCTCTTCCACTGGGCGTGGCGGTCTTGGGGGTGTGTCGTTGCGGGCGTGTGCATGTGCGGTGTCACCTCCTTCCGGTGCTGCGTGCTGCGTACTGGATTTGCCGAGTGCTGCCATTTGCCAACTGCCGATTGCGTGCTGCTGACTGCGGTCAGTGGGCGTTCCCGGTGTGTCCTTCCCACGAGTGTGTCGGTTGGGTGTGTGTGCCTCGTTCGGGGCACTGCCTCCGGTTGGGGTGATCCCTTCCGGGCGATCTCTCGCTTCACGGTTCCGAGTCCGTCCTTCTGGCTTTCTCGGCCTGGGAGCGAGTCCCGATAGCACGTGGGGCATACCATGCGAGCCCCGGGCTGAGCCCCCCTGACCCGAGAGCGGGCCTGGTGGTCTCGGATCCTGCCAGCGGGGCGAGTCGGCCAGAGGCTTGGCTTAGTCTGCTTGCACCTACTCGACTCCTGTACGGAATCCATATCCCTGTGCGTACAACAATTATCCCCCACCCCAGGGGCACCCGCATCACCCACAAGACGAGAAACCTCTCATGTTCGGGCCCGAACCGCCTGCACCCCAACCGAAACCGGGCCGGACAGCCGCCAACACGCCCCCGCCCCACCGGCCACCTCTCCGTCGCTGCCCGCTTGAACCTCGGGCATCGCGGCGCGGGCTGCCGGCACCGCTCCCCTGCCCATAGGGGGACCTCTTCGTCGCTGCCCGCTTGAACCGCAAGCCACGCGGCGCCCCGGCGACATCACCAGCTAATGAACTGCTACCTCTCCGTCGCTGCCGCTCTAACCGCAACCCGCCCGACAACGCGAACGCGCCAGCGCCCCCACCCCCCACGCCCACATCGAGGCCAGCGCCGGGCGCTTCCGGCCCGAAGCACTCCTTGTACGCACGCGCCCAAGGATTCGCTCCCAGCCACGGATACAGCGCGGCCGCGGCGAGGCAGTACTTGCTCACCGACACCGGCCTTGCCCCGGACTGCCACAGCATCCGATCTACGGGCCCGCCGGCCTGCGCGGACTTGACCTCGACCAGGCACACCCGCCGTGCCGCGGCCCGGCCCGTGGCTCCGGTGACCGTGAGCTCCTCGTCGCACGTGATCCGGGTGGCGGCATCAAGGTCGACGAGGGTGTGGCGGCGGTAGTCGGTGCGTACCCGCGGGGCCATCCCGAGCGGCACGGCCATGCCGTAGGCGCGACGCAGTGTGGCGGCGAGGAACTCGGCGGCGTCGGGGGCGAGGCGCCCGGCGTCGGCCGCCCGGTACTCCATGCGCTCCTTCACCGTGTCCGCCCGCGCGCCCTTGAGTTTGACCTCGAAGGCGCATTCGCCGGAGTCGGCGTAGGTGCGCGAGCGGACCTTGAACCGGTGCCGGCGGCCCTGGCGGTGCTGCCGATACGTCAGCAGTTCGGGCGTGTCGAAGTAGATCGACTCGTACGCGAACCGGCGGCGCCCGCCGATCTCGAGGCAGCGCCAGTCGCCGAGCCGCGCGAGACGGTCGCAAAAGCGCCCGTACGCGTCGGGGGCGAGCAGGTACTTCGAGTCGATGCGGGTCTGCAGGTTCGCCGAGTCGACCACGGACGCGAGGTCGATGGGCGCGAACAGGTCCAGTCTGTCGACAGTGATCATCAGACCCTCGCGATCGGGTAGGTGTGGTCCGGAGTCGCAGGGTTCTGCACCGGCTGTGGCCGGAACCGCACGTCGACGGTCATCGTCTCGCGCACGAAGTCGGTGTCGATCACCTCGAACTTGCGCACGGTCCCGCCGAGGCGCCGCTCGAGGTCGGCCTGCAGGGCCGACTCGTCCCTGTGCACGGTGTCGAGCACGATCATGCGGTGGCGGGCGCGGTTCGCGAGCTTCGGGTGGTCGGCGATGTAGATGGTGAGCACCAGGAGCACGCTGAGCGCGATCATGACCGCGGGCTTGGACGCCCCGATGCCGTTGATGAGGCCCAAAGCGAGCGCAGTGAAGTAGTACCCGACGTCCCGCTGCGAGATCTGGTCGGAGCGCAGCCGCAGGATCGACAGGACGCCGAAGAGGCCGAACGCCAGGCCGAGGCTCACCTGCTGCGAGAGCATGAGCGCCGAGACGGCGAAGACGCCGACGTTGAGCGCCACGTAGGCGAGCGCCAGGTCGGTCCGGTGGTGGCGGCGGTAGTAGATCGCGCACGACAGCACCGTGATGGCGAACAGGTTGACGGGCAGTGCCAAGGCGAGTGCGAGACCCATGGTGTTCCTCCTCAGTGACGGGACCTTTGAGCGCTTGCTGCTCAACTGGTCTGAGGAAGAAGTTATGATCGCGGGCGCTAAGGCGTCGCTAAGACGTGAATAAAGGGAGGACAAGCGTTGAACACGCGGTAGACTCGCATCCTAAGATGCCGCGGCCGCGCCGGTGCAGAGCGGCCATCACCGTCGGGACCCCGACGATGCCGGCCGCCGCGGCGGCGGCCACTGCCGCCCGCGGCTCGCTCGGGTTCGCCTTCGTCGCTCGCAGCGCCCAGCGCAGCGCCTCCAAGCGGTCGCCGATCGCGGCGTGCCAGCAGGCGATCTGCCCGTAGACGCGTGCGGCGCCCTCGGGGCTGCCGTGGATCTCCGGGTGCCGGTCGAGGATCCACCGCAGCGAGGAGATCTTGGTGTCCCAACGGGTCTCGAAGTGCGACCCGGCCCAGTTCACGAGCGCGTACGGCACGTCGACGTGCGCGATCGGCCGCCGCCGGGAGGCGCGCAGCAGCATGTCCCAGTCCTCGTTCTGGCTGCCGGGGGCGTCCTCGGCGACCATCCCGAGCCCGCCCAGCAGCGCCGAGCGGCGAAACAGGAACGTGGACGAGTGCAGCATCATCATCCGCGACCGGAGCAGATCCGCATGGCGCACCATGGTCCGCTGCGCCAGCCGCGAATTGCGCCTGCCGCGGTAGTCGACCTCGATCGCGGTGGTGCACAGCTCGGCCTCGGTGCCGAGCGCGGTCACCTGCGCGGCGAGCTTCCCGGGGAGCCACTCGTCGTCGTCGTCCAGGAACGCCACGAGATCCGTCTCCAGCGCGGTGATCCCGGTGTTGCGGGCGCCCGCGAGCCCGGGTGTGCGGTCGTTCTTGACGACCCGCACCGGCCGCTCGCCGTCCGCGGCGAGTTCCTCGTCGGGTTTCGCGCGGTCGTAGACCACGACCACCTCGATCCGGCCGGGATAGAACTGGGTCAGCACCGAGCGCAGCGCCGCGCGCATCTGCTGCGGGCGGTCGTGGGTCGGGATCACGACGCCCACCGAAGGCCAGTCAGTCAAGGGAGCTCACCTCTTCCAGCGCCGGTTCGTCCACAGGGGTCTCCTCGTCTTCGTTGAGGTAGCCGTAGCGGCCCAGCAGCGGCCGAGTCAGGGTGGAGACCATCCGCCGGGTGCTGTCGGGCAGGTCCGCGGTCCAGGCCTCGTCGGGGTAGATCGGGATGCGCCCCACGGTGAACCGCATCGGGTTGCCCGCCGCCGAGTGGCTCGGGCCCAGGTCGGCCCAGCCGTCGCCGATGAAGTTGTAGTCCGACTCGCTCAGGTCGAGCCCGCAGAACCGGCCCAGGGAGGCGATCACCTTCCGCGGGCGCTGGATGATCCGCTCGTACCGAACCCGGCGCACCGGCACGCCGCGGCGCGCCAGGAGGCTGAACGCGGCGTTCTGTGCGTTCCACAGCATCGCGGCCTTCGCGGGGGAGTAGCGGGTCATCTGGTCGCCGGAGGGGGACTCGGGGCGGCGCACCTGCTTCGTCCACGAGTACGCCACGCCGCGCGAGTCGCGCACCACGTGCAGCACCCGAAGATCGATCTTCGGGGACCAGCGCAGGCAGTACGCGAGCGAGGCGTGCTTGGAGGAGTCGACCACGACCTGCGCGCGCGTGTCCTTCGCCGCGGCGGTGTAGATCTTCTCGAAGTACCCGGCGTACTCGGTGACCAGCTGGTGCTGGGCCGGCGCGAGGCGCTTCGCCGCCAGCGCCGGAATGTGCCTGGTGCGGTCCACAGTGGCCTTCAGGGCGTTGATCCGCCCGACGTCGACCGAATCCCAGGACCCGAAGGCGCGCCGGCCGATCCGCTGCCAGAACTCGCAGTGTGAGAACGTCGCCCCGCAGGCGCACATCTCGTTGCCGACCAGGTCCCGCTCCCAGAGATGCGTGATCTCGCCGAGCGGGACGACGCTCGGCAGCTGGCCGAGCAGCCGCTCCAGGAGCGTCGTGCCGCTGCGGCCCAGTCCTCCGATGAAGACCACCTTCACTCGGTCATCGGACTTCCCGGCCGTATCGGCGATCTTGGCGCTCACTGATCCCTCGCTCACCCTGGTTCGTTCATGCGCTCCCGGCGGCTCCGCACGGCGGGCGCGGGGCCGCGCTCCGAGACGGGCTCGGAAACCTGCAGATGCCCCTTGATGATTCGTATAACGACTCGAGGTGGGGTCGGGGACACGCCCTGTGATGAAAAATCCCGGAAAAACGCGCGCCGACCTCTAACGTCTGATCGCATGGAGCGCTTGAGCCCTTCGCGCACGGACATCGTCAGTGCGCCTTCGCCGCTACCGCCCGCACCGGCCGCGAAACGGGTGCGTCTGGGCGGCATCGGCATCGATCCGGTCACCGAAGCCGAGGCGGTGGACCGCGTGCTCGACGCGCTCGAATCCGGGCGCGGCGGCCAGATCGTCACCCCGAACGTCGACATCGTCGCCGCGGTCAGGAAGAGCCTGGAACTGCGCGCCATCGTCGACGCCGCCGACCTCGTGGTCGCCGACGGCGCGCCCCTCGTGTGGGCCTCGAAAGTGGCCGGGAACCCGCTGCCGCAACGCGTGGCGGGCTCGGACCTGGTGTGGTCCCTCTCCGAGGCCGCGGCCGTCCGCGGCCTGCGCGTGGCGCTCCTGGGCGGCACCCCGGACGGCGCCGCGCGCCCGACCGAACGCGCCGCGGAGATCCTCGAAACCCGCTACCCGGGCCTGAAGGTCGTGGGCGCCTGGTGCCCGCCGATGGGCTTCGACCGCGACGCCTCGCAGTGGCGCGCGCTCGTCGAACGCGTCGAAGCCGCCGCCCCCGACCTCGTGTACGTCGGCCTCGGCTTCCCCAAGCAGGAACTCGTCAGCGTGCGCCTGCGCCGGGTCGCGCCCGGGGCCTGGTTCCTCGGCTGCGGCGCGAGCATCGACTTCATCGCCGGATACCGCCGCCGCGCCCCGAAATGGATGCAGGCCACCGGCACCGAATGGATCTTCCGCATGCTCTCCGAACCCCGCCGCCTCGCCCGCCGCTACCTCAAGGACGACATCCCCGAAGCCCTCCGCCTCCTCATCGGAGGCCTACCGCGAACGCCGCCGGGCATCAAAGAACGGCGGCCCCCGGCCGCCGTGCGCAAGTCCGCTTCAGCGGCGGCGGGCTATGTAGACCACATCAGTGGCCCACTTCGACAGCGGGGACGCCAGCACGCTGTCCGCGGCCTTCGAGAACCAGGTCCACGGCGCCCGGTAGCAGCCCTGCGTGAACAGCGTGAAGCCCTGCATGCCGACCAGCTCGAACCCGTGCCGCGCGAACAGGTCCCGCATCTCCTGGTGCGACAGCTCCTGGAACCACATGCTCGCGTCCAGCCGCCCGACGCTCTTGCGCAGATGCCGCAGCGAATCCGTGTTGCCGTGGTTCTCCACCAGCAGCAGCCCCGCGTCCGAGTCCGGCAGCGCCGCCGACGCGAAGTCCATCAGCTGGTCCCGCAGATGCAGGTCCACGTTGAGCACGAACCGGAACGCCGTCACCAGCGCCGGTCGGTTCGGGTCGACATCGGGAAAGGCCAGCCCCGGATCGCACCAGGTGCGCGTACCCGGGCGTGCTCAGTTCGCGGGCCTTCTCCAGCATCGCCTCCGACGTGTCGTAGCCGTGCGAGACCGCCACCATCCCCGCCAGCATCCGCGCCACCCGCCCGGTGCCGCAGGCGAAATCGTGGTGGACCGGCTTCATCCCGAACGCGTTCGGCACGAATCCGCGCAACCACCCCGCCTGGCGACTGGAGACGATCGACGAGAAGGTCCCCGGCGCATACGTGCGCTCGGCGTACTTCTCTACCGCGGTCGGGTTCCGGAACACCTCGGTGTAGTAGCTGGCCACGAAGTCCCTTTCACATTCAGATCCTGCTCGTGTAGCGCAGCAGCGCCACCGCCCAAGCGAGGCCCGCGAGCAGCGAGCGCGGCCGACGTCCACAGCGGGCCGAGCGGCATGACCGCCAGCGGCAGGACCCCGAATCCGAGGCCGGCGGCGAGGAGCGCCCTCCTCGTCAACGCCCCGAACGGATGCAGGCCGAACGTGCGCCACAGTTGCGAGAGCGGAACCAAATTATTGACCAGAACGGCCCCCGACCACGCGATCGCCGCGCCGACCACCCCCATCGAGGGAATCAGCGCCAGGTTCAAGCCGACGTTGACGCCGAGCGCGATCGCCACGTCGATCAACTGCCACGAGGTCTTCCCCGCCATCGCGAGCATCGTGTCGACCACCCCGCACGCCGAGGCGCACATCATCGCGGGCACCAGGATCCACACCACCAGCCGCGCGTCGCCGCTCACGTACCCGCCGCCGAACAACCGCAGATACCAGTCCGCCAGCAGGCCCACCGTCAGGTACACCGGCCACGTCAAGCGCGACGATCCACGCCGTCGACTCCTGGTACAGCGCCCGAGCCGACGCCGGCTCCCCGGCCGCCATCGCCGCCGCGGCCCGCGGCTGCACCGACTGGCCCACCGCGTGCGAGGCCATCTGCCCCACGATCACGAACCGCGTCGCCACCGTGTACACCGCCGCCGGGCCCAGCCCGGCCAGCGCCGCCACCATGATGATGTCGAGCCGCTGCAGCCCGAGCTGCGCCACACCCGCCGCCGCGCGCGGCGCCGTGAACCCCCAGAACGCCCGCGCCGAGACCCGGTCGGGGAACCCCGGATCGGACCGCGACCTGCGGTGGCGCCGCAGCAGGTACCAGCCCGCCGCCAGCGCCGCGGGCAGGTACGGCAGCACCCACGCGAACGTGATGTAGAACGCCGAAGCCGTGCCCGCCAACGCGATCGCAGCGAGCCCGACCAGTTGCGCCGCGGTGCGCCCGAGCTTGTCGATGACCACCGAGGGCCCCATGAGTCGGTAGCCGCGCGTTGCCGCCAGCAGCGCCTCCATCGCGACCGAGGCGGGCAGGAACACCGCGATGAGCCGCACGAGGTCCGGGCGCGCGAACATCGGCGCCGCCAGCAGCAGCCCCAGCGCCGCCGCCATCGAGGCGATCGCGGCGGGCCACAGACCCAGCTTGAGCACCGATCCGACCGCGCCGTCCCGGCCGTTCTTGTTCAGCCGCGCCACCCAGTACACGAGGCCCGTGGGCGTCCCCAGGCGCGCGATCGCGCCCGCGAGCAGGAACACCGAGGTCGCCGCGAAGAACGCGCCCGCTTCCGCGGGCGAGAGCGCCACGGCCGCCAGCCACGTGACCGCGAGGCCCCCGACTCCGGAGACGGCGGCCCCCACGAGGTTGACGAGGCCGCCGCGGGCGGTGCCGCGCAGCTCTTCCCTGTCGGCGTCCTCCGCTACGGAGGTAAGCGCCGCCAACTCGGGACGCCTCCAAGCCACTCCGCGAGCCGCTCGTCATAGGGCTCGTAATGCGCCGTCAACTGCTCCCGCAGCGCCGCCGACATCGGGGAGGGACGCCCGCGCGCGTTGTGCCGCGCGAAGGCGAACTCCCCGATCCATGGCAGGCCCAAGAACCTGAGCACCCGCTCGAACGCGTCGTCGGGCCGCGTGAAGAACTCCCCGGAGTCGAGCACCAGCACCCGGTCCCGGCCCACTCGCTCCGCAAGCGGCTCAAGGAAGTCCGTGTACCGGCCTCGCGCGGTGTACGCGTGGTGCTGGTGGTCGAAGCTGTACGCTCCGGACTGGCCAGCAGCCGCTCCTCGACGCCCTCGAGACGGGGCTCCTCGGCCGCGACGGCCTCCTCGAAGTCCGCGATCGGCTCGAAACCGCGAGCCATCTCGTGCGCGTGGTGCGACCACGCCCGCTCCACCGGGTCGCGCACCAGCACGATCACCTTGACCCCCGGCAGGTCGCGCGCGAAACGCTCGGCCGCGAGAGGGTGGTACAGGTAGTACGGGCTCGACTCGAAGCCGATCGGCGCGAGCCCGGTGTGGTCGGCGATGCGCCGCGAGGCCGCCTGCGTCGGGAAGTGCCCCCGGTACCACGAGATGCCGCGCTCGTAGTTCGTGTCGAAGTAGTGCACGCCCTTGTGGAACACCGGTTTCATGATCGCCGGGTGCTGGGCCAGGGCCCGGTACAGGGACGTGGTGCCGCAGCGCTGGCCGCCGCAGATCAGCAGGCCCGGCAGGATCCGCGAGGAGGCCGTCAGGCGCCCGAACGTGCGGGACGAGTGGCCGACGACGGCCTTCAACTGGCTCGGGATGCGCTCGCGAAGCGTCCGCTGGCTCATCGGTGTCTCCTCATCACTGGCCGCCGGTGCTCTCGGTGGGGCTCGTGCGCTGGCGGGCGATGTGGCGCAGCAGGGTGGGCAGGAGCCAGCGGCCGAGGGCCCCGAGCGCCGCCCCGGCGCGTTCGGCCTGGTCGCCCATGTAGCGGGCGGCGAGGTCCACGAGGTACAGCAGTGCGGTGGGTTCGGCCTCGGAGGGCGCGACCCCCATGGGCGCCAAGATGGACGGGGACTCGGCGACGAGTCCGAGCACGGCCGTGGTGGGGTCGGCGCCTTTCGTCACGATCTCGTCTTGGAGCCGGTAGTGGGCGGCGTCGAAGCCGTAGGGGACGCCGGTCTCGAAGCGTTCGAGGTCCCACAGGTACACGATGTCGTCGGCCTCGCGGGTGTTCCACGGGGACCAGTCGCCGTGCCAGGCGCCGAAGGTCATCTCGGTGGCGGCGTAGCGGTCCAGGAGCGTCTCGCCGGCGACCTGGAGCGTGTCGGCGTCGGGTTCGCCGCGTTCGGCGAGGTCCTTGAGGCGGGTGCGCAGCCGCGCGGCGTAGTCCGATTCGCCGAGCGGCGAGCGGAGCGGCGCCGCAGGCCTCGGCGAGTTCGCGCATGGCGGCGACCCTGCGGGAGGGCCCGAGCTCGGCCGGGGCCTCCCAGGACGGGAGCGCGGAGGTCACCATGAGGTTGTGGCCGTTCCAGTTCCCGGAGTGCAGGAGCTGCGGGCACCCGCAGGAGCTTGAGGTCGCAGAACTCGCTCAGGCGCCGGGTGGCGGCCGTCTCGGCGTCTACGAGCTCGCGGGTGAGCGGGTTGACGCCGAGTTTGGCGAACGCGACGGTCTTGGCGTCGCCGTCGAGGATCTGGAGCACCGGCTTGCGGTTCGCCCGAGTAGGCCCGATGTGGATACTCAGGTGGACCTCGTGGCCGAGCACGGCCGCCAGGTGGTCGTCGATGCCTTCGTCGCCGCCGACTTTGACCCGGTGGGGCAGCAGCAGGCGGTCGAGGCCGAGGCGCAGGGCCCATACGGCGGCGTCGCGCTTGAAGCGGGCGCCGCGCGCCGCGGGCCGGGCGTAGCGCATCAGCGCGGCCGCGGCGACCTTGCGGTCGGCGGCCGGGATGAGCACGCGCGGCCGGCGCTTCCCGGGCACGATGATGTACGGCCGGGTCGCGTTGTTCCCTCCCGCACCGGGATAGAGCTGGTCGACCACCTCTGCGAGGTAGGTCGCCCTTCTGCGCAGGTCGTCGGCGGTCTTCAGGGCTCGACTCATCGGTTCTCCGTCTCTGGGCCGTGATGGGACGCCTCGGGTAGGCGGCCCGCGGCGAGTAGGACATAGCTGAGGAGGGTGAGCAGGAGGGGCGTCACGAGGGCGTTGTAGTAGAACATCGTGATCAGCGAGAAGCCGACGACGGCGCTCCCGGCGATGCCGACCGCGGTGTGGTCGTTCCTGAACCGCCACAGCACGGCGAGCATGAACCCGACGTAGGTGATGGTGCCGAGGAGGCCGTGGGCGAACATGACCTGCCAGAGCTGGCCGTTCCCGCCGAGGGTGCGCCCGCCGCAGCGGGGGCATTCGGGCGTGGGCCCGACGGCGATCGACTCTCCTGAGCCCAGGGTCTTGCGCGTGGAGCCGAATCCGATGACGGGGGAGTGCTCGACGACGAGTTCGGTGGCGCGTTCGGAAGAGAACGCCCGGCCTTCGTCGGAGTGGCCGTTGTCGAGCCGGGTCTGGACGACCGTGCCGAGCGGGGTGAGGGCGACCAGGAGCACGGCGGCGCAGCCCGCGCCGGCGAGGGCGAGCATCCCGCCGGGGCGCCCGGAGATGAGCAGGCGCAGGGCCGTGAAGACGGCGATGGCGGCGAGGCCGAGCCACAGGCCGCGGTTCATCGAGTACACGGCGGGCACGAGCGAGGCGACGAGCAGCGCGACGGCGGCGACGCGCCATTTCGTCTTGGCGGGCGTGCAGAAGGCGGCGACGACGAGCCAGACCGCGGTGATCGCGAAGTTGTTGCCCCAGGTGTTGGTGTAGCCCCAGGGCGCGGCGGGGCGCGGGGTCTCGTAGCCGAGGAAGTCCATGGTCTGGGCCGCGGCCGGGTGCACGAGGGACTGGACGAATCCGTCCTTGGCCACGGACTTCGGCAGCAGCGCCTCCACTGGGGAGGTGTATTCGAAGGATCCGGCGAAGGTCCCGAGGAATCCGCCCGCGACGGTGACGACGAACAGCCACGCGAGCAGCCCGATGAGCCTCTCGCGCTTGAATGTGCCTTCGAGGATGAGGTTGTACGCCCACAGGGCGATGAGGGTGCAGCAGCAGTAGAAGCCCGAAGCGGAAGGTGGCGCCGGGCAGGCTCGAGAGCCAGGTCTCGGCGACCGTGCCGGGCGGGTCGACGCCGAGGTTCGCCAGGCTCAGCGTCACCGCGAGGAGGAACAGGAGCCACCATCCGAACGCGGGCGGGACGGCGATCGATCTGCGGCGCACGAGCTTCACGGCCGCGACGGCCGCCACGAACGGGATGACCAGCACGCCGAGGCCCAGCGCCCACCACAGTGGGAATGCGGCGAGGAGCAGGGTGAGCGAGGCGCCTTCGCGCCGGCCGCGAGAGGCGGGGTCGATCCGGCTGCGCCCGGCCGAGCGGGCGGCCGCGATGAGCGTCATCGCGACTCGGCAGCGGGCACGACCGGCATCACCTGGGTCGTGGCCTCGTCCTGCGACGGTGTCGAGCGAGTCCGTGGGCGTCTCGTCAGCGGAGACTTTCCTGTTGAGCCGCACGGTCACGTCTCCGGTGGCGTCGGCGCGGTCGATCTCGCGGCGGGCCGTGGGCATGGGCACGGTGTTCATCGGGCCGAGCACGCCCGGGAGCAGCACGGCTCCGAGCAGCGGGGTGTCGATCTGGCGCATGGCGACCGCGGCGGCGGCGGTCTCGGTGATCGAGTCGCGCTGGGACTGGACGGCGAGGATCACCGCGTCGGCGTGCCCGGCGAGCAGTTGGGCGTCGGCCGAGCACGACAGCGGCGGGGCGTCGACGATGACGAAGCGTCCGGCTTCGGCGAGCTTCGAGAAGGTCTCGGCGGCGGCTTCGCTGGTGGGGCCGGTGGCCCGGGCGGCGGCGCCGGGACCGATCACGTTGAGGCTCGGCTGGCGCGGCGCGGCATGCGTGGCCTCGGCGAGGTCGACCCGGCCGGACCAGACGTCGGCCAGGCCCGGCACCGGCTCGGTGCCGAACAGCTCGGGCAGGCCCACGGTGGTGCTCGGGTTGGCGGCGACCGCGGTGGCGCGGTCGCCCGCGCGGGCCATCGCGGTGGCGAGGTTGGCGGCGACGACGCTCGCGGCGGGCCCGGGGGCCACCCCGGCGACGACGATGACCCGCTGCTCGTGCGCGAGCTGCGAGGCCACCACGTTCCTCAACTGGGCGAACACGCGCCCGCCGGGGCTGTAGGCGCCGAAGACCTCGCGGCGCTGGAACTTCACGGCCGGGGGCACGGAGGCGAGCACGTCGAGTTCGCACCGTTCGGCGAGGTCGGTCGGGTAGGCCACCTTGCGGGCCAGGCGGTGCCGGGCCCAGGCGAGGATGAGCCCGAGCGGCAGGCCGAGGCCGAGCGCGGCGGCGAGGTTGAACAGCGCGTTCGGGCTCACCGGGGCCTCCGGCGCCGAGGCCTCGTTGATGACCCGGCCGGGCGTGATCGCGCCCTGCTGGGCCTCGAGGCCGGCGATCTCGGCTTCGAGCTCTCCGGCCTGGCGGCGCAGTTCGTCCAGGTCGGACTCGAGTCCGGCGCGGCCGTCGCCGGAGTCCATGCGGGACAGTTCGTTCTCGGCGGCGGTGATCTCGGTGTTCAGCGTGTCGAGGCCGACCGTGGCGGTGGCGATGGCGCTGTCGAGCGAGGCGGTGGCCCCGGCCTGCCGGTGGTCCAGGTACGCCTCGCTGAAGGCGACCGATCCGGCCCGGGCCGCTTCGGGGTCGCCGGCGCGGAAGGCGATCTCCAGGACGGCGGTGTTGGGCGGGACGGTGACGGACACCTGCGAGACGAGGTCTTCGGACGCCTCTGCGCCGAGCGCCTCGGCGGCGGCCACGGCGACCTCGGTGGACTTCACGAGTTGGGCCTCGGTGTCGAGGTTGACCTGCCCGGCGGTCCGCGCGCCGGTGACGGCGGTGTCGCTCGCGGTCGGCAGCACCAATACTGAGGAGGTGGACTCGTACACTTCCTCGCTCAGCGCGGTGTAGGCGAACCCGGCGGCCAGTGCCGCGGCCACCGTTCCGACGATGAGCCACCAGGAGCGGCGGACGATGACGCCGTAATCGGCGAGCGTGCGGGCGGCAGGGGTCCTCAACGCGAAGGCCTTTCTTGTTCTTGGGATCTCGATGGAGTAACGAGCGATGGGCCGCCCAGGTGACGGCCGCGGCGAGTCCAGAGGCCCGTCTCACGCGTGGTGGCGGTGGCGTTTGCGAGAGCAGACAAGTTAAAACCATTTTGTTCGCTAATATGGTGATTCGCAGCATTTGAGATCCGGTCACATTGGACGGAAGAAGGTGGACGATGAACGACACCGACACCCGCCAGAGCCTCTGGACGGGACGCGGCATCGTGACCGTCCTGGCGGTTCTGCCGCTGGTCCTGGCGGGCTTCGTGATCGGCTACGGCGTCGGTTCGGGCGGCGAACGCCTGGGCGACACGTTGGACGAGGCGTGGCAGGACGGGAACGGCACCGTCGACCACGCGCCGCTCGAGGCCTCCTTCACCGCCACCTCGGTGGCCGATCCGGCCCCCGAATCGCCCACGGTCCTGCCCGTGGGCTACTCCAAGGACCTCGGCATCGCCGTCACCCACCTCCAGTTCGCCGTGGACGAGTCCACCGTCCGTCCGAACCACACCGCCGAGCTGCGACTGCCCGTCTCGGTCCCGCCCGACAGCGAGGGCATGACCATCGAGGTCGCCTCCGTGTACCCCGTGAGCTGCCTGTGCACGCTGACGGCCGCCACGGCCCCGCCGTACGGCAAGGTGTGGGACGTCGCCGAGATCGACGCGGGCGCCACCGAAGTGGTCTTCGACGTGACCGGTGCGATCAACGCGCCTGGCCGCTACGGGTTCGCGGTGACGAGCCCCGATCGCCGGTCCTACATGGAACTCGAGGGCATCGAATCGGGCGAGGGCCCGAACCTGCGCACCGTCTCGGAGGTGCCGCCCATGTCGACGCCGCCGACCGCGCCGATGCCGGACCCGTCCCTCGAACCGACCGCGCCGCCGACCGCCCCGACCTCGCCTCAGAACCCGTCGGCTTCGCCGGACCCGAGCGCCGCGCCGGACACGACGCCCTCCGCGGACCCGACCGTCATCCCGGGGACGCCCGCGCCGCCCGAGGCGCCGGGCCTGCCGCCCGCCGCGGATCCGAGCGGCACCCCGGGCACCACGCCGCTGCCCGTGCCGAACGCCCCGGCCCCGCTGCCTTCAGCCGGTCCGCCCGCGGGCCCGGCGTTCCCGGCCTCGGAACCGACCGAGCCGCTGGGGCCGCCGCAGTGGCCCGAAGCGGGCCGGGCCGAAGACCAGCTGGCGACCTGCACCACGGGGGACAAGCTCGTCCCGACGTGCGGCGCGCTCGTGGGCGTGGCCCCTGCAGCCCACACCTCGCGGAACAAGGAGCGGGAACTCCTCGAATTCGAGTCGAGAGTGGATCATCCGCAGCAGATCTACCACGCCTATGAAAGAGGCGACGCCCGGTTGTTCCCGACCAAGGAGCAGATCGCGCTGACCGAGGACCCGCTGCAGCCGCGGACCCTCCTCATCAACTGGAAACCGCAGATGGCCGAATGGGGAGAGATCGCCGAGGGCGACCGGCAGACCGACGCCTACCTCGACCGGCTCGCCGCGCACATCAAGGCGAACTTCGACAAGCCGTTCTTCTTCACGATCCACCATGAACCCGAGAACGACGTCGACCCGCGGCCCGGCTCGGACATGGAGGCGAAGGACTACGCCGCGATGTACCGCTACGTCGTCGAGCGCCTGCGCGGCCACGGCGTGGACAACCTCGTGACGGTCATGAACTACATGGGCTACCTCAAGTGGGTCGAGAAGCCCTGGCACGAGGACCTGTACCCGGGCGAGGACGTCGTGGACTGGATCGGCCTCTCGGGCTACGGCCAGTCCCTGAAGGACGACGGTCACTCCGACTTCGGCGAGATCGTGGACCAGACGAACGAGACCGCCTGGCCCGGCTTCTACCACTGGATCGCGCGTCAGCACCCGGACAAGCCGATGATGCTGGCCGAATGGGGCGTCTTCCAGATGGACGAGTACCCGGATCACCAGCAGACGGTCTTCGAGGAGGCCCGCTACCAGATGGCGCACTATCCGCGGCTGAAGGCGATCGTCTACTTCGAATCGCCGAACGCCGAGGGCCGCAATTCCGAGGTGCACTTGGAGAAGGACACCCTGGTGGCCTTCAAGGACCTGATGCGCTCGCCGTACTTCGACGTGCGACTGGAGTGGCCCGGATCGTGACGTGACAGTCGCGACATTCGATCGGCAGCGGCCGGGTTCTTGTCGGACCCGGCCGCGATCATTGCGGGCAGGGGAAACCTACCCACCCTGGGCGGGTAGCCCGCCCCCGGCCCGCACCGCGCACCCGCGCCCGCCTTGCCTTGCGGCTGCGGTCGATCGGTGAGTCGCTTCAGTCCTCGGCCTGCGCCTGCGGGGCCTTCGGGTGGCGCTTGTACGGAGACACGAATCGGTCGCCGGGGATCCAGAAGCGCCAAGCCGTGTCGGCCGCCTTCGTGATGCCGGTCCTCGGCCCCGCGAGCACCGCCCCCGGCTCACCCCTGCGCACCGCGCCGATCATGTCGCGGCCGTCGTCGGTCCGGTCCCAGCCCATCGCCTGCGCCAGCCGCGCCGGGCCCCTCGCGAGGTCCCGGTCCGGCACCCGCCCGCCGCGGCGCTCGCGCGCCGCGTCGAGCCCGTCCACGACCTCACCGGCCCGCATCAGCACCGCCGCACCCGAACCGTCGGGGCCGCAGACCAGGTTGGCGCAGTAGTGCATCCCGTAGGTGAAGTAGACGTAGAGGAACCCGGCCGGGCCGAACATGACCGCCGTCCGGTTCGTCGGACCGCGGAAGGAATGCGAAGCCGGATCGTCCTCGCGGTACGCCTCGACCTCGGTCAACCGCACCGTCACGCCGTTCGCGGTCACCATGCAGCCCAACAGGTCCGGTGCCACCTGCACCGAATCGCGCGCGAAGAACGGGCGATCGGCGAAGCCGCCGTCGAGCGGATCGCTCACGCGCACCCGGTCGGCGCGTTCTCGGCCGCCGGGACCTTGTCGGCGATCACGGTGGACAGATCGTTGAGCACGTCCACCGGCTGCTCGTTGTCCTCGGGGACGCTCACGCCCACCGGCACCTGCCGGTCGAGCGTGGTCCATGCCAGGCCCGCCTCGTCCGAATACCAGCAGACCCCGTTGAGCTTGTAGACCAGCGCCGTGTCCTCGACCTCGACCGGCTCGACGCCGCAGGTCGCCACCGTCGCCGGATCGCCGTAGGCCATGACCGCCTCGGAAGCGCCCGCATCGCCTTCGACCGGGCGCGCGTGCAGCCCGCCGGCCTCCTCAGGCGCGGTCGCCGTGAGCGCCAGGCACACCACCGCGTCGTCCTCGCTCAGCTCGGGCACCGTCACCGCCACCGGCGACAGGTCCTCCTGCACCAGGACCGAATCCTCCGCGGCCGGCGCGATCGCGTTGAACACCAGCACGCCCGCCACCGCCGCGACCGGCACCGCCACAACGGTCGCCACGATCGCCGGAAGGCGCGACTTCACCTCAGACCCCACCAGGACGGCGCTCCTCAGATCCTGAGAATCGAACAGGTCAACGTGCGGGTAATGCCCGCCACCCGCTGGACTCTACTCACCACCGACGTCCCCAGATGGTCAACGGTGGCGGCCTCGGTGAGCACCACCACGTCGTACGGACCGGTCACGGTGTCGACCCGGACCACGCCGTCGATCTCCGACACGGCCTCGGCCACCGAAGCGGCCGCGCCGACCTCGGTCTGAATCAAGATGTACGCCTGAACCATGAGATCAGGCCTCCTCAGCGAAACGGGCGAGCAAGGGATTGGTGGCCCGAAACCCGACACGGGCGGGCCTGGCCGTCTCCTGAACGCTGTTGAGCGAAGATTACCCAGTGGAACACCCAGCTTCAACTGCTCGAGGAATGATACGAACGTGAGTGAGACCGTCGCCGAAGTCGGGGAATTCCGGCTGATCGAACGCTTCACGCGCCATTTCGCCGCCACGCCGGCCGTCGTGCTCGGCCCCGGCGACGACGCCGCGGTCGTCACCGCCCCCGACGGCCGGGTGGTGGCCTGCACCGACATGCTCGTCGAGGGCAATCACTTCCGCCGCGACTGGTGCTCCGCCGCCGACGTCGGCCACAAGGCCGCCGCCGCCAACCTCGCCGACATCGCCGCCATGGGCGCCCGGCCCACCGCACTCCTCGCCGCCGTCGCCGCGCCGCAGGACATGCCCGCCGAATGGCTCGAAGGACTCGCTTCGGGACTGGCCGCCGAGGCCGCCGCCGTAGGCGCGGCCGTGGTCGGCGGCGACACCACCCGCGGCGAGCAGCTCACCGTCACGGTGACCGCGCTGGGCGACCTCGAAGGCCGCGAACCGGTCGTACGCAGCGGGGCGCGCCCCGGCGACGTGCTCGCCCTCGCGGGACGGATCGGCTGGGCCGCCGCGGGCCTCAACGTGCTCTCCCGCGGCTTCCGATCACCCGGTGCGCTCGTGGGCGCCTACCGCAGGCCGCAGCCGCCGTACGCGGCCGGACGTGATGCCGCCCTCATGGGCGTGCACGCCATGATCGACGTCTCCGACGGGCTCCTCGCCGACGTCGGCCACCTCGCCTCGGCCTCGGGCGTCGCGATCGACGTCGAGGCAGCGACCCTGCCGGTCGCCGAAGCGGTGCGCAATGCCGCCGGAGCGCTGGGCGTGGACGCGCGCGGATGGCTGCTGACCGGCGGTGAAGATCACGCGCTGGCGGCGGCGTTCCCGGCCGATGTGATCCTGCCCGAGGGATGGCGGAGGATCGGCTCGATCGCCGAGGGCGCCGGCGTCACGGTCGACGGCCGCGACTGGA
Source organism: uncultured Actinomycetota bacterium (assembly GCA_963740955.1). Taxonomy (GTDB): domain Bacteria; phylum Actinomycetota; class Actinomycetes; order Mycobacteriales; family Micromonosporaceae; genus Glycomyces. The sequence continues at coordinate 74,996 of CAVUGC010000012.1, read as the reverse complement.
CCGGTCCGACCGGCTGGGACCACTTCGCCGCGGAATGACGGGTGCGAGGCGGCGGTTTCGGGATGATCGCGACCGCCGCCCGGCCACCTGGTGATCCGGGCACGAAAAATCGCCGCCGGGGCAGCGCCCCGGCGGCGTAAGACTTCGCGGCGTCAGCCCTTAGCGGGTGACCTTGCCGGCCTTGATGCACGAAGTGCAGACCTTGGCGCGGCGCTTGTTGTCACCGGAGCCAGTCGCGATGCGGATGGTCTGCAGGTTCGGGTTCCAACGACGACGGGTCTTCTTGTGGGACCACGGGACGTTGTTGCCGAAGCCCGGGCGCTTGGCGCAGACTTCACACACGCTCGACATAATCCAAAACTCCTGCATTGACGTTCATTCGGCCCACCCCGACGGTGGGCAACCCGGTAATTCTAACGGACCCGGCGGACCGCCGGCCATCCAGGTGGCGGGACCTGTGCCACAGCGGCCGGGGCTCTCGCTCCGATCCTGTGGAGGACCCGCGGACGGGTCCGGTCTCTCCTGGGCGGAACTCCTGCGCCGCAAGCGGACACCGGCCCGGATCGCGCCGGTTCGTCGGTCCTCCCAGGACGCTCCGCGGCCGCACTGTGCTGTGGTGGCTGCCGCGGTCGGCTACCGTCGGTGACTCTAGGATGGGTGCAGATCCCGTAGGCTGGCCGCATACACATGATGTGCCGATGCCCATATCTTCTTTGGTGAGTCGAACATGAGCCACACCCCGCAGCAGCCTGCCGACGGCTGGCAGCCGTCGCAGCAACAGCCCCCGGTGTACCGCCCCAACGAGCAGCCTCCGAACGAGGAGCCGCCGCCGTGGTCGCCGGAGAGTCAGCGCATGGCGCAGTCGGGCCAGCAGGGCCCGGTCGAAGAGGACGGGACCGTCAAGTACGTCGGCGGGCCCGGCCAGCAGTCGCCGCCGCCGTACGGGCCGCCTCCGGGCGTCCCGGTCTCGCCGTTCGACGCGCCGCCGCACCAGCAGGCCTTCCAGGGGATGTCGCCGCAGCAGCCGTTCCAGACCTCCCCGCCTCCGCCGCCGACCGCCGACCCGTTCGGCCCCTCGGGCGGGATGCCCGTCTCGGGCATGCCGGTCTCCGGGATGCCTCCCGTCTCCTCGATCCCCGCTTCGGGGATGCCGGTGTCGGGCATGCCGGTCTCGGCGCCGGGCGGTCCCGGGCAGTACGGCCAGCCGCCGTTCGGCGGCGGCCAGTTCGGCCCCCAGGGCGGCCAGCTCGTGCCGGTCTCCGGCGGCGGCGCCCAGCCTTGGGGCGCGCCGGACACGATCAAGCGCAAGAACAAGGGCAAGAAGGGCGGCAAGGGGCCGATGGTGCTCCTCGTCGTCGGGATCGTGGTCATCGCCGCGGCCCTCGGCGTCGGCGGCTTCATCCTCTTCAGCCCGGACGACAAGCCGAGCGACGAGCAGACCGGCACCATCGAGAGCAACCAGGGATCCGAGGAGGCCACCGGGGCCGAGCCCTCGGGCGACCCGTCGCCGACCGAAGAGGCCGCTGAGGCCCCCGCGGCGACCACCGTGGTCGCCGACGAGGCCTCCGGCCTGAGCATCCTGGCCCCCGAGGGCTCGGTCGAGGCGCCGACCCCGCCCGGCGGTTTCACCACGCCGACCGGGCTGGTCCTCGGCGGCGACGGCCCCACGGTCTTCTACGGCGCACTCGACGCCGCGGCGATCGGCGGCGTCGAGGACGTCCCGATCACCACGCCCGGCGAGGGCCTCCAGGCCCTGGCCGCGACCTGGGCCGGCGGCGCCGCCGAGGCCCCGTCCGCCACCCAGTACCGCGTGGACGCCCGCTCGGCCGAGTTCCGGATCTTCACCGTCGGCGAGCTGACGGTGATGACCGCGGTCGTCAAGACCGGCCCCACCAGCTACGTGGGCTTTGTCGGGTCGGCCACCGCCGACCAGGTCGAGGCGCTCGAAGCGGCCCGCAACAGCATCAGCTTCGGCGCCTGACGCAAGACGGCATCGGCCGGCCCGCACGCAACGGCGTGCGGGCCGTCCCTTTTCCACGGTCCGATTCCAACACGCCCTAGCGGTACCGTCCGACGCCATAAAGGCGTATTCTCATCGCCCGTGGTGGAAATCCCTGAGACCGGTCGCCAGCTCCTCGACGCCGCCATCATGCGCGAGTGGGCCGCGCGCGGCATCGACACGTTGACCCGCCACCGGCGCGGCGTCGACGAGCTGAACGTGTTCCCCGTCGCCGACTCCGACACCGCGACGAACATGGTCGCGACCCTCCAGGCCGCCTTCCAGGGCGGTACGCCGGGTCTGCGCCTCGAAGCGCTCCTCGACGAGGCCGCCGGGCGCGCCCTGCTCTCGGCCCGCGGGAACTCCGGCGTGATCCTCGCCCAGATGCTCCGCGGCCTCGCCGACGTGTGGAACAGCGACGAGATCGACGCGAAGGGCTTCGCGGCCGGCCTGCGCTCGGCGACCGACGCCGCCACCGCCGCCGTCGCCGTCCCGACCGCCGGCACCATCCTCACCGTGGCCGAGGCCGCCGCCTCGGCCGCGGGCAAGGCCGCGTCCTTCGGCCTCGTCTCGGCCTCCCGCGCCGCCGCCGAGGCCGCTGCAGCGGCCGTCGCCGCCACGCCCGGCCAACTGCCCGCGCTCGCCCGCGCCGGCGTCGTCGACGCCGGGGGCCTGGCGCTCACCGTGATCCTCGAGGCCCTGGTGGAGACCCTCACCGGCTCGGTGTCGACCGGCGCGCTCGACCTGCTCGAACGCCACCGCGTGCGCGCGGTCGCCGAAGTCGAGGAGGTGCCGCGCGAGAGCGGCTCCGAGGTGTACGGCTACGAGGTCCAGTACCTGCTCGAAGCGAACGCCACGGCCGCCGCGGACCTGCGCCACCGGCTCACCGAGCTCGGCGACTCGGTGGTCATCATCGGCTCGCGCGCCGCGAAGGACGTGACCACGTTCAACGTCCACGTGCACGTCAACGACATCGGCGCCGCCATCGAGGCCGGGATCGAACGCGGCCGGGTCCACCGGATCTCGGTGACCCGCTTCGACGACTCCCACGGCGAACACACCGCACATGCCGCCCCCGCTCGCCGGGCGGTCCCTGAGACCGAGGCGCCGAAACGGGCCGTCGTCGTGGTCACCGCCTCGGCCCGCGTCCGCGACTTCCTCGAACGCGAAGGCTGCCGCACCGTCGCCGCCGAGCGCCTCGCCGACGACATCAAGGCCGTTCCGGTCACCTCCCAGCGCCTCACCGCCGAACTCGCCGCGATCGGCGCCTCAGGGAGCTTGAACGCGATCGTGATCGCCGACGGCACCGAGGCCGTCCGAGCCGCCCAATCGGTCGCCACGAAAGCCCGCGGCGACCGCCTCAGGGTCGACTTCCTGCCCACGTCCTCGGTCGTCCAGAGCCTCGCGGCCTTCGCCGTCCACGACCCCGAACGCCACCTCGACGACGACGTGCTCACCATGGCCGAGGCCGTGGCGGCCTGCCGCGTCGGCGAACTGCACCGAAACGGCGAGAGGATCGCCGTCGTCATCGGCGGTGAGGCCGTCCACACCGACCACGACCCCGCCGCGGCCGCCCGCGACCTGGCCGATCGCCTCTGCTCCACGGGCGCCGAACTCCTCACCGTCCTGCCCGGCGCCGGGTCGGATCCGGAAACTGTCACAGCCTTGAGCGATCATGTCCATGAGGCGTGGCCGCTCGTGGAGATCCAGCAGCTGCCCGCCGGAGACGACGAACCACTGCTGCTGATCGGAGCCGAATGACCATTGGGCTGGACACCCGGCTGCGCGAGGTCCTGGGCAAGAAGACCGTGGAGGCGCTCGGCGAAGGGCTGGGCCTGGAGACGGTGGGGGACCTCCTCGGGCACTACCCGTTCCGCTACGCGCAGCGCGGCGAGCGCACCGACCTCGGCGCACTCCAGATCGGGGAGGACGTGACCGTCACCGCCCAGGTGCGCGCCGCAGTAAAGAAATCATTCGTCCCCAAAGGACGACCGGCGAGGGGCGGCAGGCCCGGCGACCTCCTCGAAGTGATCGTCGCCGACGAAGGCGGCCGCTCGCTCACCCTCACGTTCTTCAACCAGTCCTGGCGCGCGAAGGAACTCGTGGCCGGACGCTGGGGACTGTTCGCGGGCAAGGTCGCCCAGTTCCGCGGCCGCCTCCAGCTCAACTCGCCGCAGTACCAGCTCCTCGCCGAGGACGCCACCGATCCCACCAGTGCCATCGAGGAGTTCGCCGGGACGCTCATCCCGGTCTACCCGGCCACCGCCGAGATCCCGACCTGGAACATCGCCAAGGCGATCCACACCGTTCTCGACATGGTCCCGCAGCCGACCGACCCGCTCCCGCGCTCGCTGCGCGAACGGCTGCACCTCCAGCACTACGGCACCGCGCTGCGACAGATCCACCGCCCCGACTCCCACGAGGCCCTCGGCGCGGCCAAGAAACGCCTCAAATGGCAAGAGGCCCTGGTGATGCAGGCCGTGCTCGTGCGCCGCAAAGCCGAAGCGGCGGGCGAGGCCGCCACCGCCTACGCCCGCGGCGGCGCGCTCCCCGAAGCCTTCGACGCCCGCCTGCCGTTCACGCTCACCGCCGGGCAGCAGCAGGTCGGCGAGGAGATCGCGGACGAACTCGCGGGTCAACACCCGATGCACCGGCTCCTCCAAGGCGACGTCGGCTCCGGCAAGACCCTCGTCGCGCTGCGCGCCATGCTCCAAGTGGTCGCCCACGGCGGCCAGGCCGCCCTCCTCGCCCCCACTGAAGTCCTTGCCGCGCAACACCACCGGTCCATCGTCGAAATGCTCGGCGACCTCGCCCAGGGCGGCGAACTCGGCGCCCCGCCCGAAGCCACCCGCGTCGCCCTCCTCACCGGATCGGCCACCGCCGCGCAGCGCCGCACCGTGCTCGACGAGGTGAAGAGCAACACGGCCGGGATCGTCATCGGCACCCACGCGCTCCTCTACGACAGCGTCGACTTCGCCGATCTCGGCTTCGTCGTCGTCGACGAGCAGCACCGCTTCGGCGTCGAACAGCGCGACGCCTTGCGCGCCAAGGCCCAGCGGCCCCCGCACACCCTCGTCATGACCGCCACCCCGATCCCGCGCACCGTGGCCATGACCGTCTACGGCGACCTCGAGACCAGCCGCCTCACCGAACTCCCGGCCGGACGCATCCCGATCGCGACCCATGTCGTGCCCTACACCGACCAGCGCTGGATGCAGCGCGCCTGGTCCCGGGTGCGCGAAGAGGTCGCCGCGGGCCGCCAGGCCTACGTCGTCTGCCCGAGGGTCGGCGGCGAGGAGACCGAGGACGCCGCCAGCGACAGGCGCCCGCCGCTCGCCGTCACCGACGTGATCGAACAGCTCCAGAACGGCGCCCTCCAAGGCCTGCGACTCGCCCTGCTCCACGGCCGCCTCGACGCCGACGAGAAGGACCGCGTCATGCGCGCCTACGCCGCGGGCGAGATCGACGTGCTCGTGGCGACCACCGTCATCGAGGTCGGCGTCAACGTGCCCAATGCCACCGCGATGGTCGTGCTCGACGCCGATCGCTTCGGCATCTCCCAGCTCCACCAGCTGCGCGGCCGCGTCGGCCGCGGCGCCCACCCGGGCCTGTGCCTGCTCGTCAGCGAAGTGCCCGAAGGCACCTCGTCGCGCGAGCGCCTCGACGCGGTGGCCTCCACCACGGACGGGTTCGCGCTGGCCGAACTCGACCTGGAGCAGCGCCGCGAGGGCGACGTGCTGGGGGCGGCCCAGTCGGGGGTGAAGTCGCATGTGAAGCTGCTGTCCCTGCTCAAGGACGCCGACATCATCGAGGCGGCGAGAGCCGAAGCGACGGCCCTGATCGAGGCGGACCCGGGGCTGAAGGGCGAACCGGATTTCGCGGCCCTCGTCGACGACCTGGCCGCAGACCGAGGCGACTTCCTGGAAAAGGGCTGACGACCGCGCGAGCGGCAACGAGCCGCTTAGGGGAACGCGCCATGCGTTCGGCCGTTCGGCGGCCCCGCCCACCAATGCGGATGAACCGCAGCGGCGCTCACGCAAAGCCCCGCGAGATCGCCTGCCGGGCGGACGCCGCGCCGGCTCCGGCGTTCATTGCCGCGGCGCGGCTGGCGAACTCGCGGGGCCGGATTATTGTTGTGGCAAATGACTAGGATCATCGCCGGCAGGCTCAAGGGCCGCCGCCTCGCCACGCCTCCGGGGGACCGCACCCGGCCCACCTCGGACCGCGTCCGCGAAGCGCTGTTCAACTCGCTCGCCCCCGGCGGCGACCTCGACGGCCTGCGCTTCGCCGACCTCTACGCCGGATCCGGCGCGGTCGGCCTCGAGGCGCTCTCGCGCGGCGCCGCAGCGGCCCTCTTCGTCGAGTCCCACGCGCAGACCGCGAAGGTCTTGCGCCGCAACATCGCCGATCTCGCCGTCACCGGCGCGGACGTGATCTGCGCCCCTGTCGAGAAGGCCCTGCAGCAGGCCCCGGCCGAGCCCTTCGACATCGTCTTCGCCGACCCGCCCTACGCGGTCACCGACGCCGATGTGGCCGCAGTGCTGGAGGCCCTGGTCGCGCACGGCTGGCTCGCGACCGACGCGGACATCGTGATCGAGCGCGGCGGCAAGGACGCCTCCATCGCGTGGCCGGAGAAGATCGCAGAAGACCGCGTCCGTCGCTACGGCTCCACCGCACTTTGCTACGGTCACGCCCTGTGAAACCTGAAGCTCGCATCGCTGTGTGCCCCGGGTCATTCGATCCGGTGACCTACGGTCATCTCGACATCCTCGGACGCGCCGCCCAGCTGTACGATGAGGTGTGGGTCGCGGTCTTCCACAACGCCTCCAAGAACCCGCTTTTCAGCGTCGAGGAACGAGTGGAACTCCTCCGCGAGACCACCGCGGACATGCCCAATGTGCGAATCGCGTCCTCCCAGGGCCTCGTCGTCGACTTCTGCCAGAAGCACGGCGCCGGTGTACTCGTCAAAGGCGTCCGCGCGGTCTCGGACTTCGACTACGAACTGCAGATGGCCCAAATGAACTACGGATTGGGAGGCATCGAGACGGTGTTCATCCCGACCAACCCCCAGTACTCCTTCCTGTCGTCTTCGATGGTCAAGGATGTGGCGAAATGGGGCGGCGACATCTCGCCCTACGCGCCAGAAATCGTCCAATCGCGACTGATCGAGCGTTTGGGGCAGGATTAGCCACGTTTCAGACCCTCATCCGGGACAATGTCCCCATGACTGACATCGACGGGAGCAAATCGGTGGGTGCGCTCGACCGGATCGAAGAGATCATCAATTATGTGGAGCAGGCCAAGGCCGTGCCCATGTCCCGGGCATGCAAGGTCGACCGGGCCGAGATGATCGCCATGCTCGAAGAGCTCCAGAGCGAACTCCCGGGCGACCTGCGTCGCGCGGAGGCCATGCTCCAGGAGCGCGACAAGATCATCGACGCCGGTGAACGCGAGGCCGAGCGGATCATCGCCGAGGGCGAGGCCGAGCACGCGAGGCTCGTCTCCCGCCACGAGATCACCGTCTCCGCCGAGCACGAGGGCAACCGCATCATCGCGGAGGCCCGCGGCGAGGCCCAGCGCCTGCGCGACGAGGTGGACGAGTACGTGGACACCACGCTCGCGAACTTCGAGCAGTTCCTGCACCGCGCCCTCTCGGGCGTGGAGCGCGGCCGCGACAAGATGCACACCCTCCGGGAGATCGGCACCTTCGGTTCCTCGCCGCAGGAGCACCTCGAAGAAGAGAAGCCGCTGCCGCAGATCTAGGGCCTGTTCGAGCATCCCGGGCGCGGGCCGGCACTCGCGCTCGGGACCGCGCCGGTGCGCCCGCGCGCGAATCCGGCCGCCCAGAGAAGGCGCGGATCCACCCACCCGGGGAGGGCAAGTCTCCCCACCCCGCCCACGATCCCGCCCGGGTGCGACGGAAACGCCCGGGATCCGGTTGCCGTGTAACCGGAATCACCTCAAAGGCTTCGCTCCGGCGCCTGCGCCGCACGACGCGGGCATCGGCTCCCACCTGGGTTGGAGCCGTTCCCGCCGCTGATGTAGCATTACCGGTCGGCCTCGATCGAGGCGCATCTCCCTGACGAAGGACCGCTGTACACCCATGACGAAGACCGCTCTGGATCCCGCCGCGCCGCTGGTGTTCGACACCGCGGAGCTGGGTCGAGGCTCGGGCACGACGATGCACGTCGCGCGCGAGATCCCCGCACCCGAGGCGTTCGGTCTCGAAGCGGTGTACGCCGTCCCCAAGGGTGCGGTCCTCGACCTCGACGTTCACCTCACCGGAGTCAGCGAAGGCGTGCTCGCCCGCGGCCAGGTCGAGGCGGTCGCCGAGGGCGAGTGTGCGAGGTGCCTCGCACCCGTGCAGGACGCTCTCAGGGTCGAGGTGCAGGAGCTGTACGCTTATGAAGGCTCCGTCACCGAAGCGACCACTGAAGCCGACGAGATCATGCGGCTTCAGGGGGACCTGCTCGATCTGGAGCCCGCGGTCCGGGACGCGCTGGTGCTGGCGATGCCAGTCACCCCGCTGTGCCGACCTGACTGCCCGGGATTGTGCGCCGAATGCGGCGTGCCCTGGGACGAACTGCCCGACGACCACGGCCACGAGGTCGTGGACCCCCGTTGGGCGGGCTTGGAGAAGCTTCGACTCGCCGAATCTGACGGCGAATCGAAATAGCACAGCGTAAGCGTATAGGTATGGAGTTCTGAAGTGGCTGTTCCGAAGCGTCGTATGTCGCGTAGCAACACCCGGCACCGTCGGTCGCAGTGGAAGGCTGCGCCGATCCAGCTGGTCGACTGCCCGCAGTGCCACGCCAAGAAGCGCGGCCACCAGGTCTGCGAGGTCTGCGGCACGTACAAGGGCCGCCAGGTCCTCGAGGCCTAAGTCCTCCCGCGCATGGGCGACAAGGCAGTTCAACATTTCGAAGCGGTGTTCGGGGTCAGAGACATCGACCCCGATCTGCTGCGTCTCGCCTTGACGCACCGGTCCTACGCCTACGAGCACGGGGGCCTGCCCACCAACGAGCGCTTGGAGTTCCTCGGGGACTCCGTGCTCAGCCTGGTGGTCACCACCGCGCTCTACCAGGAGCACCCCGACCTGCCCGAAGGGCAGCTCGCGCGTCTGCGCGCGTCGGTGGTGAACATGAAGGCGCTGGCCGGTGTGGCGCGCCGTATGGGCGCGGGCGGGCTGGGCCCGCACCTCCTGCTCGGCAAGGGCGAGGAGACCTCGGGCGGACGCGGCAAGAACTCGATCCTCGCGGATGCGGTGGAGGCGCTGCTCGGCGCCGTCTACCTGCAGTACGGGGTCGAGACCGCCAAGGTCGTGGTGCACCGGTTCTTCGACCCGCTCATGGAGGCCGCGGCCGGTCAGGGCGCGGCCCTGGACTGGAAGACCAGCCTCCAAGAGCTCACCGCGGACTCCGGTCTCGGTGTGCCCGAGTACCGGATCACCGAGTCGGGCCCCGACCACGCCAAGCAGTTCACGGCCTGGGCGGTCGTGGCGGGCGAGGAGTTCGGCGAGGGCTCCGGCGGTTCCAAGAAGGACGCCGAGCAGATCGCCGCGCAGCTCGCCTGGCAGGTGCTCTCGGAGCGCCTGGGCGTCAAGCAGCGATAAGACCTTCGTGAGGGGCGGAACCGGATCTCCGGTTCCGCCCCTCACGCGTCGGTCTATCGCTGGCATTTGGGGCAGTAGTGGGCCGATCGGTCGCCGATGACCTCGCGCTTGATCGAGGTTCCGCAGCGTTTGCACGGCTGTCCCGCGCGGCCGTAGACCGCGAGGTTCGCTCCGTAGGACCCGTTCTCGCCATTGGGGTCGACGTACAGCTTGTCGAACGAGGTCCCTCGCGCGTCGAGCGCATCGGTGAGCACGTCCCTCACGTGCCCGAGCAGTTCCGAAACCTTGCGCTTCGAGAGCGAGTCGCCGGTCCTCCTGCCGCGCAGGCGCGAGCGCCACAGCGCCTCGTCGGCGTAGATGTTCCCGACGCCGCTGATCCAGGTCTGATCGAGCAGGGCCTTCTTGACCTCGATGCGCCGCCGCAGCAGCTTCGCGATGCGGTCTTCAGCGTCGAACTCGTCCTCGAACACGTCGGGTGCGATGTGCGCCAAGGTCTTCGGCACGGGGCCTTCGATCTCCGCCAGTTCCAGGAATCCGAAGGTCCGCTGGTCGACGAACCACAGTTCGCGTCCGTCGTCGAAACGCAGGCGGGCCCTGAGGTGCTTGTGCGCCTCGCGTTGGTGCGTGATCACCAGGAGCTGGCCGCTCATGCCGAGATGGCACACGAGTGCCAGACCGTCCTCGCCGTCGTCGAGTTCGAGCCACATGAACTTGCCGCGTCGCCCGCTCCCGGTGATCCGGTGGCCCTTGAGTCGCCTCTGGAAATCCTCGGCGCCGGGAGCGTGGCGGCGCACGGCCCGCGGGTTGTAGACCTCGACGGCGCTGATGCGTCCGCCGCGGAAGGCCCCGTCGACCCCGCGGCGGACCGTCTCGACTTCGGGAAGTTCTGGCACTCCTCAAGTATGAGCTAACTCAATTGCGGGTGCCGCTCCCTGACGGTGTCGATCCCGTAGTTGATGGCGAAGGCGATCGCGGCGAGCCGGGAGTTCACGCCGAGCTTGCCGAGCACGTTCTGCACGTGGGACCGGACGGTCGATACGGAGACGCCCATCTGGTCGGCCATGTGACTGGTCGGTTCGCCGCGCACGATCCGGCGCAGCACGTCGTCTTCTCTCGGCGTCAGGTGGTGCGCCAGTTCGAGCGCGTCGTCGTCGCCGAGGAGCGGCGCCGGCTGGAGGGCCGCGCGCAGCAGCTGCGGATCGTAGTAGGGCGGGCTCAGGAGCCCGCGGTCGATGGCCTGGAGCAGGTCGCCCGGCATGATGTGGGTGTTGGCTATCCCGGCGGCCGACACCGAGACGGCCTTGCGGAGGACCGATCCGTCGTCGCGGTCGGTGATGAGGAAGACCGGTCGCTTGCAGTCGGTCAGGACCCGGTTCCGGGAGACCGCTTCCAGTGCGACCAGGCAGCAGTCGATCTGCGCATCCGCCGAAACGAGCGCTTTCGCGCTCCTGGCCTCGACCGGGATGTCACCGCGTCGGTGGAGCAGAGGTCGAATGCTGGCGGAGAAGACCTGATTCGGGTCGTACAGCATGACACGCACGGTTGGCACCTCGTCCTTCAGGTTTTTTGGTCGCCTCCCCAGATGCGCGCCCGTTCAGCAGGCGGCCATACCAGCATGACCGTTGGTAATCGTCCAGTCCAGGCTTGAGTCGGATGGACGACAGTAAGAGGTACCAGCGCGATTCACCTGCGATAATGCAGGACTTTCGCGATCCTTTCGAAGGTCTCGCTACCCGAATGCCTGGACCCAGTAGAGGGTCCCGTCGCGGTCGGCGACGCCGATGCCGATCACGTTGTAGTCGCAGTTGAGAATGTTCGCGCGGTGGCCTTCGGAGTCCATCCAGCCCTCCATCACCGCTTCGGCGTCGGGGTAGCCCATGGCGATGTTCTCGCCGACGCCGCCTTCGTATCCCTGCTCGGCGGCGCGGTCCGAGGGGCTGCGGCCGTCCTGTGAGGTGTGGTCGAAGTAGTCGTTGGCGGCCATGTCCTCGGCGTGGAGGCGCGCGGCGGTGTCGAGTCGCGAGTCGCGTTCCAACGGGTCGCAGCCGGCCCCGTCGCGCTCGGCGTCCACCAGGTCGGCGACGGCCGCTTCGACGTCGGCATAAGGACTCGAATTCGATTCCCCGTCGCCCTCGGATCCGCCTTCGTCCTCGTCGGCCGATTCCTCTGTGGTCGTTTCGGCCGCTTCGGTGGTGGGTGCTTCCTCGGCCTCCTGCGTGCGGATCCCGGCGTCGCCGGCCGTGGGTTCGGACAGGTTCTCGGGGGAGGTCGTCTCTTCGGCGGCCGTCGTCTCGACCGTGGCGGTGGTGGGGGCCTCGTCCGACACCGCGAGGCCGTCGAGTGGCGATCCGAGCGCCCACAGTGACGTCGCGGCGGCCGCGAGCCCGAATACCGCGGGGATCGTCAAGAGCATCCGGCGGCGTTGCTCGATGCGGTCGCGGTGGCGCCCGCCCTGGAGTCTTCGCATGGGGGTACGGCCTCGTCACGTGGGGTTACGTGGAAGATATTCGGATTCGCGGGGGACCCTACCAGGTTTGCGGGCCTCGTGCACGGAGCAGATCAGGCGTGATCGAGCGTGAGCGGGCCCCTCAGGTGTGACCCCCGTCGAATCCCGAGGGCAAAGCATGTGCAAAGCTTGACGAAGACCGCCGTTCAGGCGGATGATGTTGAGAGACGGCCAGTGTTCACGAGCCGTGCTCGACACTGGTCCGGCGAGGGGCAATCGGCCCTAGCGGCTAAAAAAATTCACTCAGCAAAATGCGACGTTATTCATGGTGCGTAGCCAACGCCACCAGACGACGTGATCGCAAGGAGAAACCATGGCGAAAGCCCTCTACGGCCACATCGGCCAGGCTCCCAACAAGCGCCTGCTCGAAGAAGTGGTTCAACTACGTGCGCGAGTACGCAACCTCGAGTCCGAGCTCGCCGAGCTCCGGGCCCGCGAAGACGAGATCGAGAAGGATCAAGTCGAGGAGTTGATGCGGCTGCACGAGCCCGCGTTGACTTAAGCGTCACCCGCGACAACGAAACATCAGCGCGCCAGCTGCGAGACAGCCGGCGCGCATTGTCATGTCCGGGCCCGTTCGCGCTCGAAAACCCTCCGATTCCCCTGTCGATCCCTCCCCGGTTCATCCCTTTTGGGGCCTTTGATATGCAAGTTTCGGTCACCGCCGCCTTGTAGGCTGGGACGGTCCCGCACCCGAACCGACGCACACCAGTCCGGAGCGACCGTTGTACCTGAAGAGCCTCACGCTGAAGGGCTTCAAGTCCTTCGCCTCGGCCACCACCCTGCGCTTCGAACCGGGCATCACCTGCGTCGTCGGCCCCAACGGCTCCGGCAAGTCCAATGTCGTCGACGCGATCGCGTGGGTCCTCGGCGAGCAGGGCGCGAAGTCCCTGCGCGGCGGCAAGATGGAGGACGTCATCTTCGCCGGCACCACCGGCCGCCCCGCCCTCGGCCGCGCCGAGGTCACCCTCACCATCGACAACGCCGACGGCGCCATCCCCATCGACTACTCCGAAGTCTCGATCACCCGCCGCATGTTCCGCTCCGGCGAAGGCGAGTACGAGATCAACGGCGACCGCTGCCGCCTCCTCGACGTGCAGGACCTCCTCTCCGACGCCGGCATCGGCCGCGAGATGCACGTCCTGGTCGGCCAAGGCAAGCTCGACTCCTATCTGCACGCCCGCCCCGAGGACCGCCGCGCGTTCATCGAAGAGGCCGCGGGCGTCCTCAAGCACCGCAAGCGCAAGGAGAAGGCCCTCCGCAAGCTCGAAGGCATGCAGGGGAACCTCGACCGCCTCGCCGACCTCACCGGCGAACTGCGCCGCCAGCTCAAGCCCCTCGGCCGCCAGGCCGAACTCGCCCGCCGCGCCCAGACCATCCAGATGGACCTGCGCGAGGCCCGCCTGCGCCTGCTCGCCGACGACCTGACCTCCCTGCGCGGCAACATCGCCAAGGACCTCGCGGACGAAGAGGCCCTCAACGAGCGCAAGACCGTGCTCGCCGAAGAGCATGAGCGCCTGTCGGTCCAAGTGGGCGAGGTCGAGACCGCGCACGCGGCCGACAAGCCGCGCCTGGCCCGCCTCCAGGAGACCTGGTACCGGCTCCAGGCCGTCGCCGAGCGCCTGCGCTCCACCGGCCAGCTCGCCGCCGAACGCCGCCGCTACCTCTCCGAGGACGCCGGCGACGACCGCGCCGGCCGCGACCCCGACATCCTCGAGACCGAGGCCGAACGCATCCGCGAGCAGGAGATCGAACTGCGCGAGTCCATCGCGGAGGACTCCGAGCGCCTCGCCTCGGCCGTCGAAGCCCGCGAGGAGACCGAGACCGCGCTGGCAGACGCCGAGCAGCGCATCGTCACCGGCGTCAAGGCCGCCGCCGAACGCCGCGAAGCCCTCGCCACACTGCGCGGCCGCGTCGACTCCCTCCAGACCCGCACCGCCGCAGCGGCCGAAGAGCTCGAACGCGCCGCCGTCGCGCTCGCCGAAGCCCGCGAACGCGCCGAGACCGCCGCTGAAGCCGTCGCCGAAGCCGAGGCCGAAGGCGAGACGGCCTCCGCGAACACCGAGTTCGACGAAGCCGTCGCCGAAGCCAAGGCCCGCGTCGGCGCCGCCAAGGCCGAAGTGGACCGCCTCCAGGCGGCCGAACGCGAAGCCGACCGCGAGGCCTCGCAGTGGGCCGCCCGCGAAGAGGCGCTCGCCGTCGGCCTGCGCCGCAAGGACGGCGCCGCCGCGCTCCTCGCCCGCTCGGAGGCCGTGCCCGGCGTGCTCGGCTCCGTCGCCGCCCTCCTCACCGTCGAACCCGGCTATGAACCCGTGCTCGCCGCCGCGCTCGGCCGCCTCGCCGACGCCATCGCCGTCACCGGCCCCGCGACCGCCGCCGAAGCGCTGCAACTGCTCCGCGACGAAGACGGAGGACAGGCGTCCTTCCTCATCGCGGGCGCCCGGGCCCAATCGCCCGTTCCCGCGATCGTCCTGAACGGCACCGTCAAATCGGTCGCCGACACCGTCGCGGCCCCGAGCGAACTCGCCTCCACGGTGCGCGCCGTCCTCGCCGGCATGGTCGTCGCCGACGACCTCGACGCCGCCCGCGCCATAGTGGACGCCCACCCCGAACTCGTCGCCGTCACCCGCGACGGCGACGTCCTCGGCGCCGCGGAGGCCTTCGGCGGCTCCGCCAAAGGCCAGTCCTATATCGAGATCCAAGCGGCCGTGGACGAGGCCCGCGACCGCAAGATCGCCTCCGAATCACTTGCGGCCCAGCTCAGCGAGCAGTTCGAAGCCGCCCGCGAAGCCCACGCCGAAGCCGAGGCCGCCGCCGAGCAGATCCGCACCGCGCAGCGCCAAGCCGAAGCCGCGCAGAGCGTCGTGGCCCGCCGCCTCGCCGAACTCGGCGCCGCCGCCCGCAGCGCCGAAGCCGAGGTCGCCCGCCTTCAGCAGGCCAAAGACCGCGCCCAGACCGCCCGCGAGGCCGACACCGCCGGGCTCTCCGACCTCGAGACGCAGCTCGAGGAACTCGAATCCCTCCCCGAGATCGAGGAACCCTCCACCGACGAGCGCGACGTGCTCTCCCGCGAACTCGACGCCGCCCGCCAGAACGAGATGGAGACCCGACTCTCCGTCCGCACCGCCGAAGAGCGCGCCTCCGCACTCGCCGGCCGCGCCGACGCGCTCGCCCGCCAGGCCCAGTCCGAACGCGCCGCCCGCGCCCGCGCCGAAGCCCGCCGCGCCTCCCGCGCCCGCGGCGCCGCCGTCGCCGCCCTCGTCGCCGAAGCCGCCGCGAACGCCGGCGTCCAGCTCACCGAATCCCTTGAGACCGCAGCGATCGAACGCGACCGGATCGGCGCCGAGCAGACCCGCCGCGAAGCCGCCCTCGCCGAACTGCGCACCCGCGCCGGCGCCACCGCCGCCGAACTGGAACGCATCACCTCTGCCGCCCACCGCGACGAGGTCGCCCGCGCCGAGCAGCGCCTGCGCATCGAGCAGCTCGAAGAGAAGGCCGGCGCCGAATTCGGCGTCGACATCGAGACCCTCCTCGCCGAATACGGCCCCGACCAGCCCGTGCCGCCCAGCGCCGAAGAGGTCAACGCCGCGCTCGAGAAGGGGAGCCCCGAACCCGAGCCCTACGACTTCGACCGCGCCACCATGGAGAAGCGCGCCGCCCGCGGCGAACGCGAACTCAAACTCCTCGGCAAGGTCAACCCGCTCGCGCTCGAGGAGTTCGCGGCCCTCGAAGAGCGCTACAAGTTCCTCAACGAGCAGCTCGAAGACGTCAAGAAGACCCGCGCCGACCTCACCACCGTCGTCAAGGAGGTCGACGACCGCATCCAGCAGGTCTTCGCCGAGGCCTTCGCCGACACCGCCCGCGAGTTCGAGAACGTCTTCCAGACCGTGTTCCCCGGCGGCGAGGGCCGCATCCTGCTCACCGACCCCGACGACATGCTCCACTCAGGTGTCGAGGTCGAGGCCCGCCCGCCCGGCAAGAAGGTCAAGCGGCTCTCGCTGCTCTCCGGCGGCGAGCGATCCCTGACCGCGCTGGCGCTGCTGGTCGCGATCTTCCGCGCCCGCCCCAGCCCGTTCTACCTGATGGACGAGGTGGAGGCGGCGCTCGACGACGTGAACCTCGGCCGCCTGCTCGACCTGCTGCGCCAGCTGCAGGAGAACTCGCAGCTGCTCATCATCACGCACCAGAAGCGCACGATGGAGATCGGCGACGCCCTCTACGGCGTCACGATGCGCTCGGGTGTCACCCAGGTCATCAGCCAGAAGTTCACCCGCGAAGAGGACTGAAAGCCCCCCAGTACAGTGTCTGTTTGTGAGCAGACAAGTGAACGCTTTCGCCTGTTTGCGCGCAGACAAATCGCTGTTGGAGGACTTACCTGTGGACAACCTGTGGATCTGGCTGGTCGCCGCCGTCATCGCGATCGCCGCCGTCGTCGGCATCGCGCTCGCGGTGCGCGCGAACCGGGCGCGGTCGTCGAAGGCACCGTCGTTGAAGGCGTCGTCGTCGGAGGCGCCGTCGGCGCCGGCGGCCCCGACCGATGAACCGCAGGTCGAAGCCCCCGAACTGGCCGAACCGCGGGCCGCCGAGCCCTCGGCCATCGAGACGCCCGAGCCCGCCGCGGGTCGCCTGGTGCGCCTGCGCTCGCGCCTGGCCCGCTCGAACAACGCGCTCGGCAAGGGCCTGCTGGCGCTCCTGGCGAGCGACAAGCTCGACGACACGGTGTGGGACGAGGTCGAGGAGACCCTCCTGACCGCCGACGTCGGCATGGCGGACACGACCGCGGTGGTCGAGCGGCTGCGCGAGCGCGTCAAGGTCCTCGGCACCCGCGAACCCGAGGAGCTGCGCCGCCTGCTCAAGGCCGAGCTCACCACCGTCCTGGAACCCGATCTCGACCGGTCCATCGCCACGGTCGCGCCCTCCGGCGAGGGCCCGGCCGTGATCCTCATGGTCGGCGTCAACGGCTCGGGCAAGACCACGACGTGCGGTCGCGTGGCGCGCGTGCTCATCGCCGAGGACAAGACCGTGCTCATGGGCGCGGCCGACACCTTCCGCGCCGCCGCCGCCGAGCAGCTGGAGACCTGGGGTTCGCGCGTGGGCGCCAAGGTGGTCCGCCGCGGCGAGGGCGCCGACCCCGCCTCCGTGGCGTTCGACGCCGTGAAGGCCGGTGCCGAAGAGGGCGCCGACGTGGTCCTGATCGACACCGCCGGGCGCCTCCAGAACAAGGCCGGGCTGATGGACGAGCTCGGGAAGGTCAAGCGGGTCATCGAGAAGCAGGGCCCGGTGGCCGAGACGCTCCTGGTGCTCGACGCCACGACCGGCCAGAACGGCCTCCAGCAGGCGAAGGTCTTCGGCGAGGTCTGCGACGTCACGGGCATCGTGCTCACCAAACTCGACGGGAGTGCCAAGGGCGGGATCGTCATCGCGGTTCAGCGGCAGTTGGGGGTACCGGTTAAGCTGGTCGGACTCGGGGAAGGGCCGGACGACCTGGCCCCGTTCGAGGTCGGAGCGTTCGTCGACGCCATCGTCGACGGCGCCGAGTCCTGACACCCCTTAACCAATCGGCAGGCACGGCGGGGACCGGTGAGCCAAGACGAGATTCCGCTGATCGGCGGCAACACGAGCACGGTCATCCGGCTGGGGGACACGGTCCGCCGGAACACGGGACCATGGACTCCTGCGGTCCATGCGCTGCTGCGGCACCTCGACGGTGCCGGTTTCACCGGCGCGCCGCGGGTGCTGGGCATCGACGAGCACGCCCGCGAGGTGCTCTCGTTCGTCGAGGGCGAGCCGGGCAAGTACCCGCTCGCGCCGCACTGGACGACCGACGAGACCATGAGCGCCGTCGCGAAGATGCTGCGGATGTTCCACGACGCGCAGTACGGTTTCCGGCCGCCCCAGGGCGCGACCTGGCGGTCCTTCGGGCCGCCGCCGCCGGACACCGAGGTGATCTGCCACCACGACGCCGCGCCGCACAACGTGGTCTGGCGGCCGGACGGGACGCTCTCGCTCATCGACTTCGACCTGGCGAGCCCGGGCGCGCGGATCTACGACGTCGCGTACGCGGCCTGGACCTGGGTGCCGATCTTCACCGACCGGGACTCGATCACGTTGGGCTGGAAGAAGCCCGACCGCGCGCGGCGGCTGCGGATGTTCGCCGA
The DNA here is from genome assembly GCA_963740955.1 of uncultured Actinomycetota bacterium. GTDB lineage: Bacteria > Actinomycetota > Actinomycetes > Mycobacteriales > Micromonosporaceae > Glycomyces. The sequence goes on along the minus strand of CAVUGC010000012.1, from coordinate 56,721 downwards.
CGCCTACGGGCTCTCCGACCGCGACCGCCAGCGCTTCATCAAGGTGATCCGCAAGCGGATCGTGGACCACATCGAGGGCATCCGGCGGATGGCCCAGGCGGGCGATCCGGCGTTCGAGCGGATCGTCGAGAAGGGACACCTGCGCCGTCCGGCGCGGGACCTGCGCCTGCTGGACGCCGAGCGGTACATCCTCGACGAGGCGCTGCGCTAGCGCTGCGCTTCGCGGGCGATCCTCTGCGGCGAAGACCCTCCGACGAGCCGGGAGCCGGGGGTCTTCGCCGTTGTCGCGACGCCTGGGAGGCGGGCATCGCGCACCGCACGAATGGAGCGCTCCCAGTCCGGTCGGTACGGGCCGCCGGGGTCGCAGTTCCGGGTGGAGCGCCGCCGAGGTTGCGGCTTCTTGATGGATATGAGGGAAGTGAAGCAAACGTACCGTGCGAGCGCTTGCCTGTCAATAGATAGGCAAATGTCAATATCTCGGGCCATGCCTGGGCGCCCCGTCCGGGACATGCAGCGATGCCCCGGCCGCCGCGAGCGCCCGCCTCCTCGACCCCTGAGGCTTCGGTAGACCTAACCGAGCAGGTCGTCCGCCCTGCTCAGCACGTGGGCCGCCACCGTGCGGCTCAACTCGACGCCGGCCAGGTCCGCCGTGCGGGAGTGGATGCCCGACCAGACGCGCGCGTCGATGTTCTCGGTAGTCAGCGGATGCCAGGTCGTGTACGTCCGGGTCACGCCCGGCGCGGTCGGGCTCGGGATGGTGAACGCGGCGCCCGGGCCGTCGCCCACCAGCTGCGTGAGCACCTCCTCGGCCGAACCCGAGTAGGTGTTGTGGCCGCTCGGGTAGTCCGGGTGCGACGGGGTCGCGTGCAGCGGGACCCAGTCCGGGTCCTGCACGGTGACGGCGTCGCCGTCCTCGACCGGCCCGGCGATGGCCGTGACCGGGCGCCACCAGCACGTGGGCGTACTTCGAGTCCGAAGTGGCGATCTGGGTGTCGACCGAGGCGACGTGGAACAGCGCCACGAGCATCGACCTGGTCGCGCAGCGTCCCGGTGTGGTGCTCGAGTGCCGCCCGCAGCACCGGCGTGTACAGGACGAACGAACTGCCGAGCCAGAACTGGGCGGTGTCGGTCTGCTCCTGCGCTGCGCGCGGAGGATGTTCAGGGCCCGCCGTAGGTGTAGACCTCCTCGATGTCGGCGCGGACCTCGGCGCTGCCGAGCGCGGGGGCGGGTCAGCCGGAACTGGTCGCCGCCCTCGAGCGCGAACGGCACGGCGATCCGCGTGCCGGCCTGATGCGCGGGACCGAAGGCGGGCGGGGTCGGCTGCCAGACGCCGGGGGCCGCCGCGGGCGGCGTGTAGGCCGGGCTCACCGAAGCGGGGTCGAGGCCGTCGCCTTCGCGCTCGGCCAGGAGCGCTTCGGCGCGTTCGGCTCCCGCGGCGACGCCCTTGCGCTTGGCCTTGCCGTCCGGAATGAGCGGCAAGTGCTTCGCTGAAGGGCCGCATCGAGTTCGGCGACTCGCGAGGGCGTGATGGCGATGAGCGCGCGGTGCACGGCCGAGGCGAGCGCGGCCTCGCGGTAGTGGCCGGCATCGACGCCGTGCGGCACGCGGCGGACGGCGCGGGCGGCGGCGAGCCAGGCGATGGCCCAGGTGCGGCTGTTGGTGACCTGCGTCGATGCGCCTGCGGCGGTGACCGTTTCGACGGTGGTGTCGTACCAGGCGAGCACGGCGGCAGCGGCCGCGGAGCCCGATGGCCGAGGCGGGAGCGGCGGAGGCGACCGCGATGCCCGCGGCCGCGACGGGCGCGGAGGCGATGAGTGCGCGGCGGGAGATGGACGTGCGGGGCTATCGGTGGAGGACATGGCGCTCCTTGCGGTGGTGATGGGTGGTGAGCAGCGGGGAACGGGAGCCGGTGGGGCGCAACGGTTGCAAGCCGCACCGGTCGATCAGCAGGGCAGCGGCGCGATTCGGGAACGGCAGCGGGGGGAGTCGATGTCGGCGCCGAACGCGGACTCGAACCGCCCGGGGTGGGCAGCCAGAGTTGCGGGGCGCGAGCGACGGGTCTAGAGACAGAGAGCGCTGGCGACGCGCATCTGGTCGACCTCGCGCCGCTGAGCGAAAGCGTTGGCGGGCTGCATGGATCCACTGTAGCAGTATTCCCATCGGAATACTAGACATTGTGCTTCGGGAGTTGCCCGGGATCGGGGCGCGGCCCAACGCGGGTCGCGAAAAGGCAAGGGGCCGTGGGTGTCAGCGCCGAAAGCGCCGCCCGATGCTCTCCTGCAACGCGGTCCGGACACCGGATCAGGCTTCGGTCCAAAGCGGGTCGCGAGAAGGCAAAGGGCGTACGGAGTCAGGGCGGCAGACGCGATACCGGGCTCGCCCCGCATCGCGGTCCGGACGCCGGATTCAGGCTTCGATCCGTCTCGTGACGACAAGGGGCCGTGAGGGTTGGTGAGCGCGGGCCGGTGCTCATTGCGGTCCCCGGTACCGAGTTCAGGCCGCGGTCCAGCGCAGGTCTCGTGCAGACAAAGGGCCGTAAGGAGTCAACGCGGCGAGTGCAGCCCGGTGTTCTCCCGGTTCGCGGTCGAGGACGCGCGCGAATCGTCGCTTGCCCTGCGGCCCTTGCACACTGATCGACTCGCCGTTCCAGGTGCCGCCGATCGCATACGGGTGCACCGGCTTCAGCTCCACCGCCGGCGCGCCGCCGAGCGCGGTCACCCCGACCGCGAGGTCCGACAGCCGCGGGTAGGCGTCGGCGCTGTCGCGCACGAGTCGCTCGGTCGCGAGCACCTGTCCGTCCTGGAACACCGGCACGAACCCCTCGGGCTCCCAAGCGATCCCGGTGACCGAGGCGTGCGCGAAGTACGCCGACCACAGACTCCGGGTCCTTCATCGCCGCCCGCGACCCCACGTGCACGGGCTTCGCCGGATGCTCGCGCGCCTGGAGATCCGGCAGACCCAGCGGCTGCGCCGCCTCGTCGACCCAGTAGGCCCCGTGCTGGCCGTCGAGCAGCACCCAGCGGTCGAGGTCGTCGATCCAGGCCTCGGCGACGGCATGGCCCTGGCCCACGCCGTCGTGATAGTCCCCGCGCCGCAGCCAGACCCGCCGGGCGGGGATGCGCAGCGCGTTGAGCCCCTGCGCGAGCACGATCGAGTACTCCACGCACGAATAGCGCGCGCCGTTGGCGACCTGTTCGAGCACGTCCAGCGCGTCGCCGGCGTTGATGCGGGCATTGGCGTGCCGCCACAGGCCCGAAGTCCAGGCGAGCAGGGCCTTCGCGGTGTCCCAGGCGCCCGCTGCGGGCCGCGGGAGCCTCGGCAGCAGCTGCGGCTCACGGTGCGGCTGGGCGCGGTCGAGCTGCAGCGGCGCGGCCGGGCCCGGCTCGGGCCAGGCGGTGAGGCGCAGCGCCGGGACCGGGACGTTCGCGCGTGCGCGTTCGAGCACCTGCGCCCAGTCCGGGTCGGCGCCGAACGCGCCGGAGAGCTCGGGCTCGAACAGGTCGGTCTGGTGGAATCCGGCCTCGATCGCCTCGTCGAGACGCGACCGGGCGCCCTTGAGCCCGACCTTGTGCGCGGCGATCGCGAGCGAAGGCGCCCATAGGTCGCGCCAGAACTCGGTGTCGGTGCGCAGGTCCGCTCGAGGTCGAGGAGCGTCCACCAGCGGGCGCCGCGCATGGCGTCCTGTGCGACGGTCCGCACGCGCGCGAGCTTCGCGGCGAGGCGGCTGCGTTCATCGGGTATGAGGGTAGAGTCACCGCGCGCTGTCCGCCCGGCAAGCACCGCTGTTGTGTCGGAGCCGCGCGAACGATAGAGTGGGCCGCATGATCCTTTAGAAGAGATTCGGCCGCCTCCTCCGTCGAGGCAGCCAATACGACTGAGTGCAGCTTTCTGAAGCACAGCCTAGAGACGTCGAGTATTGACTCCGTTTCGCGCTCACGTCTCTTCACGCTCTACCCGAGAAGGGGATCCGAATGACCGCCGAAACTCCCGAGCCGCAGAAGGCCGAAGAAGAAGGCACCGTCGAGGAGCCGCTCAACCGCGAGCAGCGCCGGGCGCTGGCCCGCGGCAAGAAGGCCGGCAACGCCGGGCACCAGCCGATGGGCTCCAAGAAGGGGAGCGCGCGCTCCCAGATGCCGAAGGGCGGGCCCGGCAAGTTCCAGCTCCCGACCAAGAACGGCTGACGAAACGCCGAAGCGGGCGGTGGACCGGAAGGTCCGCCGCCCGCTTTTTGTCTCCTGTTCTAGATCGCTTCGCAGGTCACGGCCGGTGTCCCGGTCGGGCCGGAGGCGATGAAGCCGAAGACCTCGCGGCTCTGGCCGCTGGCGACGGCGGCGTTCCAGCCCACGTCCTCGGCGGTCACGTTCGCGCCCGAGGCCGTCACGTCGGCGTTCCAGCTGCTCGTGATGCGGGTCGTCCCGCTCCACGTCCAGGTGAGCCGCCAGCCGTCGACGGCCGCGTCGGAGGCGGTGATGACGACCTTGCCCTGCCAGCCGGAGCTCCAGGTGCCGGCCACGCTGACGGCCGCCTCGCAGTCGCCTTCGGCCGGACCGCCGGTCGTCGGGTCCTCGGAGGGGCTCGTGGTCGGGTCGGTCGGGTCCGGGTCGTCGCCGTAGACGCTCGCGCGCTCGGCGGTGTTCCCGATGCCGTACGTGGAGTTGAAGATCTTCTCGCCGTAGGCGGTCATCTGGTTCGGGTCGAAGGCGAGCACCTGGTCGAGGATCGGGTCGCTGTTGCCCGAGTAGGACCAGCCGATCCAGCCGATGCCGCGCTCCTGCGCCTCCGACTGGATGGTCTCCCAGGCGACGGTCGAGCCCTGGTGGGTGTCGGCGTACTCGCCGACGATGAGCGGCAGGTTCATCGCCTCGAACGCGTCGAAGTAGTCGATGACGGTCTGCGGGGAGCTGTAGACCTGGTACATGTGCACCGAGAACAGCGTGTTGCCGAGCGGGTCGGCCGCGGCCACGGCCGGCGCGTTGTCGCGCATCACGTAGGCCCAGTCCTGGCCCCAGGACGGGGCGTCCACGACCAGGGTGTGCTCGAATCCGATGTCGCGCATGCGGTCGACCGCGTTCACGGTCGCCTGCGTCCACTGCTGGGGGTTGGTGTTGCCGATCGGCTCGTTGCCGATGTTGATCAGCACGTAGGCTTCTTCGCCCTCCAGGACGCTGTACAGGCCCTCCCAGTAGTCGACGGCCTGGTCGAGGGTGGCCGCTTCGGCGTCCTCGCCGTAGCCGGTGGTGTCGTGGACCTCCAGGACGCAGATGACGCGCTGCGCCTTGCATTCGTCGACGATCTGCTGCACCCGGGCCGCGCTGGTGGCGCCCCAGCTGCGGTGACCCGAGCCGAGGACGACGCGGACCGTGTTGGCGCCGAGGTCGCTGATCTCGCCGAAGCTGGCGAACTCGCCCTGGTACCAGACATCAGGGTGGGTGGAGCCGCGCATGATGAACGGGTTGCCGTTGGCGTCGATCAGCTGCGTGCCGTCGATGCTGAAGCCGCCGGTCTGCTGGGCGCCGGCGGGCACCAGCTGCCAGACGCCCGCGAAGGCTATGGCGAGTGTTGCAGCGGCTGCCATGAGCCACTTGCGCATCCGACGCCGTGCCGGGGCGGCGTCGGTTGTCCTGTCTTCCATGTCGATCCCATCGCTAGGTTCGGTCAAGAGGTGAATCGGTTAATCACGACTCAACATAGAGAACCATAAATATTGATGGGGTTCAAGGCGTGTTGAGCGATTGCCCGGCGGGGCGAATGCCGAGAACGGGGCGGTGAAGCCTCTAGGGCAGGCCCTATGCGGGGGCCGGTCCCGTTGAGCCGCGCGGGGAGAGCTGCGCGGGCCGGTGCTGAACCGAGAAAGTCCCGGCCTCGATGCTCGGCGGCTCGGCTCCGATGAGCTTCAGCAGGACCTCGGCGCAGTTGGATCCGTAGGCCGTGATGTCGCGCGTCAGCGAGGTGAGCGCGGGGTGCGTCAGGCGGCACAGCGGCGAGTCGTCCCAGGCCACGATCGACAGCTGCTCGGGGATCTCCAGGCCGAGCTCGTGGGCGACGCCGAGTCCGGCCACGGCCATCACGTCGTTGTCGAAGATGATCGCCGTGGGGCGCTTGGAGGAGGAGAGCAGCCGCCGGGTGACCTGGGCGCCCTGCTCGCCGGTGTAGTCGCTGTGGACGGTCGTCATGGCCTCGAAGTCCAGTCCCGCCGCGGTCTCGGTGTAGGCCTGGTCGCGGATCGCGGTGTGCAGCAGGTGGGGGAGCCCGGCCACGCGGGCCACGCGCCGGTGCCCCAGCGCGTACAGGTACTCGAGGATGTCGCGGCACGGCTCGGCGTCGTCGTGCCAGACCGCCGGGAAGCGCGCGCCCTCGATCGGGCCGCCCACGGCGACGGCGGGCAGACCGAGGTCGGCGATGAAGTCGAGTCGCCGGTCGCTGGTGCCCACGTCGCACAGCAGCACGCCGTCGACGCGCCGCTCGGCCCACCAGCGCCGGTAGACCTCCAGCTCCTCCTCGACGGTGCCGACGATCTGCAGGGTGAGGCCGTACGAGCCGGCGGAGAGGGTGGCCTCGATGCCGCTGATGAGCTCCATGAAGTAGGGCTCGATCCCGAGGGTGCGCGGCGACCGGCGCAGTGCGATGCCCACGGTCTGGGCGGTGCTCACCGAGAGGGAGCGGGCGGCCCGGTTCGGGACGAAGCCCATTTCGGCGGCGATGGCGAGGATCTTGCCCCGCGTGGCCTCCGAGACGCCGGGCCTTCCGTTGAGCGCGTATGAGACCGCGCCTTTCGACACGCCCGCCGCGGCGGCGATGTCGGCGATGGTCACTCGCCTGCTCATCGGTGGTCCTCTCAAGGGGCACGGAACACGTCGGCCAGGGTCTGCCGGACCGGTTTCCAGACTGTAGCGCACGTGTCAGCGAACCGGTTCAGCCATGGTCATGCAGGCATCGACAAGCATGATTTCAATTCGGTCACGGTGCAGTTGAGGGATTGACTGATAGTGATCTGAGATATAAGTTCGGGTCACTTATCCGGTTAAGCCCTGAGTGCTCACGAGCCTCGTGAGGCCCATGGTGCGGGCCGGAGAACCCCTCACATCGAACGGAGTGATCGTCACCGTGATCTCGAGAAGCAAGCGTTTCACAGCCGCCGCGGCAGCGGCCGCCATCGCGCTCACCGCCGCCGCGTGTTCCGACGCCGGCGGCGGCAACTCCGGCACCACCATGGAAGAAGAGGACGTCGACTCGATCACCGTCTGGCACACCGGCGACGCCTCGCAGCAGCCGATGATCGAGGCCGTCGGCAAGCTCTTCGAGGAGAAGACCGGCGTCGCCGTCAACGTCGAGATCATCGACTGGGCCGACGCGCACACCAAGATCCTCACCGCCATCCAGAGCGGCGACGGCCCCGACATCTTCACCGGCGGCCTCTCCTGGGGCATCGAGTTCGGCGAACTCGGCGGCCTGGTCGACCTGCGCCAGTACGACACCGAGAACCTCGAGTCCAATGTGATCGAAGGTCTCTGGAAGTCCATCGAGTCTCCCGGCGGCGAGCTCTACGGCGTGCCGCTCAACATGACCACGTACTCGATGTACTACCGCACGGACATCCTCGAGGCCGAGGGGATCGCGGTGCCGGCCACCTGGGACGAGATGGACGCGGCCATCACCAAGCTCCAGGGCGCCGGCTACGACACCCCGTTCGCCGCCACCTGGGAGCCCATCGGCTGGCTCGACTGGTTCAACTACATGCACCAGGCCGGCGGCTCGCTCTACAGCGACGACTGCTCCGAGGTCACCATCGACTCGCCCGAGGTGGTCGCCGGAACCGAGTACTGGGCCAAGCGCTTCAGCGAGCAGAACGTCCCCACCGACCAGCCCGACCTGGGCGCCGGGTTCTCCGCGGGCGAGTACGTGTTCGCCACCGGCGGTTCCTGGAACTACGACACCCTGAGCGTCGGCTTCCCTGAGCTCGAAGGCAAGTGGAGCTCCGCCCCGCTTCCGGCCGGACCCGCCAACGCCGGGTCGTTCATCGGCGGCAACGTCATGGGCGTCATGGCCCAGTCCGTGGCGCCGGGCACCTCGGCGGCCTTCATCGACATGGTCTACTCCGACGCGGGCGTCGACGCGATGCTCGCCACGGCCGCCGAGAACAACGTCCTGTGGCTGCCCCCGCGCACCGACAAGGTCGTGGACGCCCACCTCGACGAGGCCAACAAGACGGCCCTGACCGAGATCTTCGCGACCTCCGTGGGCCCGCCGAACTGCACCGGCTGGGAGCCCGCCTCCCCGAACGTCCAGCTCGCCCTCCAGTCCATTGTGCTTGAAGGCGTGCCGGTCGAAGAGGCCCTCGCCACGGCGAAGACCGAGATGGAAGCCACCCTCCAAGGCTGAGCCGTCCCCCGGCCGGGCCGCGATCGCGCGGCCCGGCCGGGGGCCGTCGTCGCGGCGGCGGCACGGTCAAGACCGGGCCCCGGCCCGCCCCCGCCGCCGCGACCTCTCCCTCGAGGAACCTCCCCGCCACCCTCACCGCTTCGGAGAACCCCTTGACCGTCAAACAGACCGCAGGCCCCGAGCGGGCCCTGGCCCCCGGCCGCGCGCCGCGCCGCGCGGGCCGCCCGAGCCACCGCCTCCAGCGCTACGGCCCCGCGTACGCCATGCTGCTGCCCTTCGCGCTGCTGTTCGCGATCTTCCTGATCTACCCGCTGGGCCGCTCGATCTACTACTCGCTCACCGACTTCAACGCCATCAAGCCCCCGACCTTCGTCGGCCTCGACAACTTCACCGAGCTCATCCTCCGCGACGACCGCTTCCACAAGGCCATCTGGAACACCGTCAAATACGTGATCGGCTCCGTGATCCTCACGATCGGCCTCGGCCTCGGCCTCGCCGTCGCGTTCAAGACCACCTCGCTGCGCGACCGGATCCTGCGCACGATCTTCTTCCTGCCCTCGGTCTCCGCCGGCGTCGGCCTCGTCCTGGTGTGGAAGTGGATCTTCATGGTCGACTCCTGGGGCCTCGCCAACACCGTGGTCCGCTTCTTCGGCGGCGAGAACCGCGCCTGGCTCGCCGAGCCCGCCATGAGCATCCCGATCCTCGTATCGATGGCCGTCTGGGGCGGCGCCGGCTACGCGATGGTCCTCTTCGTCGCCGGCATCAACGCCATCCCCGAGGAGCTCTACGAGCAGGCCTCCATCGACGGCGCCTCCAAGGGCCGCCAGTTCTGGCACATCACGCTGCCCCTGCTGCGCCCCGTCCTGGTCTTCGTCTTCATCACCTCGACCATCGGCGCGTTCCAGATCTTCGAGCCCATCTACCTGCTGTGGCGGCGCTCGGCCTCGATCGTCGGCGGGCCGCTCGACAGCGCCCTCACGATCGTCCCCTACCTGTACGACATGGGCTTCAACCGATTCCAGCTCGGCTACGCCTCCGCCATCGCCTGGGTGCTGTTCCTCATCATCTTCCTGGTCACGCTGGTCCAGCTGCGCGTGACGAAGACCTTCAAGGAGTTCGACCGATGAGTGTTGAGACGATCGCCGCGGCGGGCACGGTCACCAAGCGGCCCAAGAAGATCAACCTCGCCGCCGAACTCGCCCGCCTCCCGCTCTACCTCTGGGCCGTGGTGGTCCTCATCCCCTTCTGGTGGATGCTCATCGCCGCGTTCAAGACCGTGCCCGAGCTGATGAAGAACCCGCCCACGTTCTACCCCGAAGACCCGTCGCTGAACTCCTTCTACGACTCCAGCGTCAACGACACCGAGAGCGTGCCCGGCGTCTTCCAGCGCTGGGAGGAGGTCTCGGGCGGGTTCTTCCGCTTCGCCGCCAACACCTTCGGCGTCACCGTCATCGTCACCGTGGTGAGCCTGCTCATCGCCTCGCTCGCGGCCTACATGCTCACCAAGACCGCCGCACCCGGGCGCCGCCTCGTGTTCGTCGTCGTGATCTCCTCGATGATGATCCCCTGGCAGGTCAGCCTCATCCCCAACTACCTGCTCGTCTCCGACCTCGGCATGACCGACTCGTACCTCGGCTACATCATTCCGGGCCTGGCGAAGTCGTTCGTCGTGTTCTTCCTGGTGCAGTACCTGCGGTCCATTCCGGACGAACTCGTGCACGCCGCGCGGGTGGACGGGGCCAGCGAATGGCGGATCTGGTGGCAGATCGTCCTGCCCCTGCTGCGACCGGCGCTGGCGGCGATGGCGATCTTCGTGGCGCTGGGGGAGTGGAACAACTTCCTGTGGCCGCTGATCATCATCCGCACCGAGGAGCTGTTCAACCTGCCGATCGCGCTGTCGAGCCTGAGCAACCAGATCGTCTCCAACCCGGGTGCGATGGGCGTGGCGATGGCCGCCTCGATGCTGGCTACGCTGCCGACGGTGGTGTTCTTCTTCATGTTCCAGAAGCACTTCATCAAGGGCATCGCCCTCTCGGGCATCAAGGCGTGAGCAGGGCGGCGATGCCCTTGATGAAGCAGAAGCGCAGCATCATGGGCGAAGCCCATAAGGGCATCGTGCATCGCCCCGTCCAGAACCAAAGCGCAAGGCATAGGAGTCTTTTTGAGCGCCAAGCGAACCCTGCACGAAGGCTGGCACGTCTCCGGCGACGCCGAGGCGCCGGTGAACGTCGAGGGCCGGATCGTCACCGGCGACGAGGCCCCGATGAACGTCGAATGATCCCCGCGACCGTTCCCGGCGTGGTCCACACCGACCTGCTGGCCGCCGACCTCGATCGACGACCCGTACGTCGACGACGCCGAGCGCGAGCTCGCCTGGGCCGGCCGCCACGACTGGACCTACCGGACCGCCTTCGACGCCACTGACGCGGCGAGTGGGACGGGATCGACCTGGCCTTCGACGGGCTCGACACGGTCGCCCGGGTCAGCCTCAACGGCACCGTCCTCGGCGAGACCGCAACATGCACCGCCGCTACCGCTTCGACGCGCGCGAGCGATCCGCGAGGGCGCCAACGAACTCGAGGTCGCACTTCACCGCGCCGTACGCCTACGCCGAGGCCCAGCGCGACCGGCTCGGCGACCGCCCGAACGCCTACCCCGAGCCCGGCAACTTCATCCGCAAGGCCGCCTGCAACTTCGGCTGGGACTGGGGGCCGAACCTCGCCGGGGCCGGGATCTGGCGGCCGGTGCGCCTGGAGTGCTGGCGGACCGCGCGCATCGACGAGGTCGTGCCGCGCGTCGCCGTCGAGGACGGGCGCGGCATCGTCGACTTCGCCGTGCACCTCGAGAAGGCGGCCGAGACCGACGTGGACCTGCTCTGCGAGGTCGCCGGGCCATGCCGCGACGGTGCGCCTTGCGGCCGGTGTGACGACCGCGAACGTGCGCGTCGAGGTCGACGACCCGGAGCTGTGGCGCCCGCACGGCCACGGTGACCAGCGCGCTCTACAGCGTCGCCGTGACCGTGCGCTCCGACTGGCGTGGACCTCGACGAGCTGGACGCGGCCGGATCGGGTTCCGCACCGTGGAACTCGACACCGAGCCCGACGACGACGGCCGCCCGTACACGCTGAAGGTCAACGGCGAAGCCGTCTGGATCAAGGGCGTCAACTGGATCCCCGACGAAGCCCTGTTCGGCGGCATCGACCCCGCCCGCATCGAACGGCGCCTGCGCCAGGCGGTCGCGGCCGGCGATCAACTACATCCGCGTGTGGGGCGGCGGCGTCTACGAGTCCGATGACTTCTACCGCCTCTGCGACGAACTCGGCCTCCTCGTCGGCCAGGACTTCCTGTTCGCCTGCGCCGCCTACCCCGAAGAAGAACCGTTCTGGTCCGAAGTGGAGGCCGAGGCGCGCGACAACCTCGCCCGCCTCGCCCCGCACCCGAGCCTGGTCACCTGGACGGGCAACAACGAGAACCTCTGGGGCTGGCACGACTGGGACTGGCAGGGCGACCTCGGCGACCGCACCTGGGGCGCGGGCTACTACCACGACCTCCTCCCGAAGCTCGTGGCCGAAGTGGACGGCACCCGGCCGTACTGGCCCGGCAGCCCCTACTCCGGTGTGCGCGAACTGCACCCGAACGAGCAGGCGCACGCGCTCCGTCCACATCTGGGACGTGTGGAACGACGAGCGACTACACCCGCTACCGCGACTGGAAGCCGCGCTTCGTGGCCGAATTCGGCTACCAGGCCCCGCCCACGTGGGCCACGGTGCGGCGCATGGTCTCACGACGAGCCGCTCCAGCCGACAGCCCCGCGATGCTGTGGCACCAGAAGGCCGAGAACGGCCAGGACAAGCTCCAGCGCGGCCTCGACGCCCACCTGCCGCCGGTGCGCGACTTCGACGACTGGCTGTACTTCACGCAGGTCAACCAGGCGCGCGCGATCCGCCTCGGCATCGAGTACTTCCGCTCGCTCCAGCCCTACTGCACGCGGCGCGATCGTGTGGCAGCTCAACGACTGCTGGCCCGTCACCTCGTGGGCCGCGATCGACGGCGAGGAGCGGCTCAAGCCGCTCTGGTACGCGCTGCAGCGACGTCTTCGCCGACCGCCTCGTGACCTTCCAGCCCGACGGCGACGGCCTGAACATGGTGGTGGTCAACGACTCGGCCGAGGCCTGGGCGGGCGTGATCGGCTTCTGGAAGTGCAACGCCGAGGGCCGCATCATCGGCCGGGCGCTCGTCCAGATGGAGATCGACCCGCGCGACACGGCCGTGCTCGAACTCGAGCCCGGCGCGCTCCCGAAGGACGGCGAGTTCCTGCTCACCGGCCGCGAGGACTTCCCGCGCGCGACCTGGTTCACCAAGGAGGACAAGGACATGGACTGGCCGGAGGCCCAGTTCACGGCCGATGTCACCGTGCGTCGACGGCGGCGTCCGGGTCACCGTGGGCGCCGAGAGCGTGCTCCGCGACCTGTGCCTGTTCGCCGACCGCCTCGACCCCGACGCGGTGGTGGACAAGGCCCTGATCACGCTCGTCCCCGGCGAGCAGGTCACCTTCACGGTGCACCAGCGAGGCGATCGCCGCCTCGCCCGAACTCCAACGTGCCCTGACCGAGAAGCCGGTGCTGCGGGCGATCAACGACTAGCGACACGGCGAACGGGCGCGCGGGCGGCAGGTGAGGCCGCCCGCGCGCCTTTTGCCTGCAAATGCGCATCCAGATATTGGGAATCAGATTCCCAAGGAACGGCCCGCTAGTAGAGTGTTGGCCGTCCGGCGTCTGCCTGCACCCCTCCCGCCCCTGATCAGAGGTACCGGCGCCCACATAGGTACGACCAGAAAGCGGTTCCCCCGATGATCAAGCGCATCAGTGCCCTCACCGGCACGTGGCTGCCCGCCATCGTGCTCGCGGCGGCGGCGGTCGCCTTCGCGACCCCGAGCACCTTCGCCCCGCTCGGCGCCATCGTTCCCCACCTCCTCATGATCATCATGCTCGGCATGGGCATGACCTTGCAGCCCAAGGACTTCGCGATCATCGGCCGCCGCCCGTGGCCGGTGATCGTGGGCGTCATCGCCCAATACCTCGTCATGCCCCTCGCCGGGTTCGGCCTCGCGGTCGCCTTCGACATGGAACCGATGCTCGCCGTCGGCATGATCCTGGTCGGCGCCGCCCCCGGCGGCACCGCCTCGAACGTGATGGTCTATCTGTCCAAAGGCGACACCGCGCTTTCGGTGGCCATGACCTCGGTCTCGACCCTGCTCGCCCCGCTCCTGACACCGGTCCTGGTGCTGTGGCTGGCGGGCGAGTTCCTGCCGGTCGACGCGGGCGACCTCTTCGTCTCGATCATCCAGATCGTGCTCGTCCCCGTCGTGATCGGCCTGCTCCTGCGCCGCTTCGTCCCGCGCCTGATCGACAAGGTCCTCGACGCGCTGCCGCTCGTCTCCGTCATCGGCATCACCCTCGTGGTGATGGCGGTCGTGGCCGGCAGTGCCGGCTCGCTCCTCCAGGTCGGCGCGCTCGTCGTGCTCGCCGTGGTGCTGCACAACGCCTTCGGGCTCGCGCTCGGTTACGCGCTGGCGAAGCTGGGCCGCCTGCCGGTGACGGGTCGGCGCGCGGTGAGCATCGAGGTCGGCATGCAGAACTCCGGTCTCGCCGCGGCCCTGGCCACGGCCCACTTCAACCCGGTCGCAGCCCTGCCCGCGGCGGTGTTCTCGGTGTGGCACAACATCTCCGGCTCGCTGCTGGCGGCCTACTGGTCGCGCCGGCCGGCGAAGGACGCGTCGCAGGAGGAAGCCGACCGCGACGCCGTCGAGGCCTGACGCTCCGAACGACACGGCCCCGTCGCTGATGCGGCGGGGCCGCTTCGGGTTGCGCGCCGGCAAGATCAACTTATCGAAGGTCTTGAATACAAGAAGGCAATCGGTTACCGTGATCGAGGTAAGCGCTGTCACACCACTTTGAAAGGTTGACATGGCCCCTCCCCTCTCGCGTCGGCTCCTGCTCGCCACCGGTGCCGCCGCGGCCGCCGCGACCGCGTTCCCCGGTGCGGCGCAGGCGCATCGAGGCGCTTTCGGTCGATACGGATCGCCGGAACACCGCCGCTCCTCCGACACCATCTATGTGGACGCGGGCGGGCGCGGCGACCACACCACCGTGCAGGCGGCCGTGAGCGCCGCCGTCTCCGGCACCACGGTGGTCGTCGCCGCGGGCACCTACCGCGAACTCGTCGAGGTCACCGCCGCGCAGACTGACGTGACCTTCATCGGCGCCACGGACGACCCGCACGACGTGGTCATCGTCCACGACCTCGCCGCCGGGACCCTCAAACCCGACGGCACCGCTTGGGGCACGGCCGGATCGGCGACGGTCAAGCTCGACGGCGCCGGTTTCACCGCGCACGCGGTCACCTTCGCCAACGACTGGCTGCGCGCCGACCACCCCGGCATGAGCGGCACCCAGGCGGTCGCGTGCCGGGTCAGGGGCGACCGCTCCGCGTTCTACCGCTGCCGCTTCCTGGGCCACCAGGACACGCTGTACGCCGACACCTCGGCGGTGACCGAGGCCGCGCGCCAGTACTACCGCCGCTGCCACATCGAAGGCGACGTGGACTTCATCTTCGGCCGCGGCACGGCCGTGTTCGACCGGTGCGAGATCCGCTGCGTCGAACGCGACGTGACCTTCACCCCGAAGGGGATGCCTTGGGCGCCTTCGACCTCGCGTGAATTCGAGTACGGCTACCTGGCCGTGGGCTGCCGTGTGACCTCGGAGGCCGGCGACGCGGAGTACAAGCTCTCGCGCCCGTGGGTGCCGAGTTCGAACACGAGCGCCTGGCCCTCCCTCACCATTCGCGACAGCTGGCTGGGCCCGGGGATCGACGCCGCCGCGCCGTACACGGTGATGAGCAGCGGCTACCCCTGGCAGGACCAGCGCTACGCCGAATACGCGAACATCGGCCCCGGTGCGGTCGTCGTCGATCCCACCACCCGGCCGCGGCAACTGAGTGATGACGAAGCGGCCGAACACACCACGGAGGTCTACTTGGGAGACTGGAAGCCGCAGGACGAGCCCGACACCGAGGCGCCGCGAATGCCCGCGTTCACGATCTGGGCGGCGGGGGACTCGACCGCCTCGACCTACGCCGAAGCCCGCGCGCCGCGGGCCGGGTGGGCGCAGGCGCTGGAGGTCTTCACGACCCGCAAGATCGCGATCGAGAACCGGGCCTGGTCGGGCGCGAGTTCGAAGAGCCACACGGACAAGGGCGTGCTCGACGCGATCGCCGCGGGGATCGCGCCGGGAGACTGGCTGCTGATCTCGTTCGGCCACAACGACTCGAAGCTCGAGGACCCGAACCGCGGCACCGACCCGTACACCACGTATCAGCAGTACTTGCGCGGCTACATCGAGGTGGCGAGGCTCCACCGGGCGAACCCGGTCCTGGTGACCTCCGTCGAACGCCGCCGCTTCAAGGACGGCAAGCCGGTGGAGACCCTGGGGGAGTACCCCGAGGCGATGCGGGCCCTGGCCGAGGAGGAGGGCGTGCCGCTGATCGACCTGCACGCGGCGAGCCTGGACCTGTGGAACCGCTTGGGCGAGGAGGCGACCAAGGACTACTTCCTGTGGATCGCGCCCGGCCACGAGCACTACCCGGACGGGATCGAGGACAACACGCACTTCCAGGCGCGAGGCGCGATCGAAGTGTCGCGCCTGGTGGCGAAGGCGGCGTCGCGGCAAGGTCTCATGCGGGGCGGCTTCGAAGGCCTGCACCGCAACCCGGACCCGGACGAGATCACCTGGCCCGCGTCGATCACCGAACCACCGCTCTGACCCCCGGCCCATCGAGGCGGCGCGGCCCCACCCTTGCCGCGCCGCCCGCCGGTTTCGCCGGCGGGCCAGTCAAAGCGAGGGCTGGTACGCGGTCCGGCCCGTTCGCCGCGCTTCGAGCGCCATTTCGATGCGGCCCGGGTTGATCTGGGCCGACAGCGCGATCGCCTGGTCGGTCGGGAGGAACGCGAACTCCTCGAGCTCGTCCTCTTGCAGCCGGATCCGGTCGGGATCGTCGATGACACCGCCGTCGAACAGGTAGAACGTCAACGGCGCGTTCACGAAATCGGCCTGCGGCATCCAGTCGAGCAGCAGCAGACCGCCCACCGGCACGGTCAGTCCGATCTCTTCCTTGACCTCGCGCGCGCACGCCTCATGGGGGGTTTCGCCTTTGTCGACGAGCCCGCCCACGAACGCCCAGCCGTCGCGGTAGTTCGGTTTGACCAGCAGGACCCTGCCCGCAGGGTCGGTGAAGAACGCGCACGCGACGGTGAAGGAGACCGCGATGCCGTCGAGGAACTCCTGGGGCGGTGGTCCGGAATGTGCCATGCGGCAAACCATATCGGTTCGGGGCCTGCACCCAGATCGCGTTTGCCGGGGTGTTGCAGGACGTGTCGCGGCCTCCGTAGCATCGGGGCCGTGACGCTGCTGATGATGGACCTCGACAACACGCTCATCGACCGGGATGCCGCGTTCCGCCTCGGGGTGGCCGAGTTTCTCGCGGCGCACGGGCTTCCGGCCGAGGACGTGGACTGGGTCATGTCCGTCGACGAGTCCGGCTACGCCACGCGGACCGCGGTCTCGCAGGCCATCATCGACCGGTACGACGCCGGGCTCGATCAGGGCGAGGTCATCGCGTTCCTGCGGCGCGGGGCCCGCGAGCATGCTCGCGTGACCGCCGAGACCGAAGCGGCCCTTCGGCAGGCGCGGGCGGGCGGGAACCAGGTCGTGATCGTCACGAACGGCGCCGTCCCGCAGCAGACCGGCAAGATCACGGCCTCGGGGTTGGACCGGCTCGTGGACGCGTGGGTCGTGAGCGAGGGCGTCGGCTCCCGCAAGCCCGAGCCGGGGATCTTCCTTGCTGCCGCCGAAGCGGCGGGCGCCTCGCTCGAGGGCGCGTGGATGATCGGCGACCGCGACGACGCGGACATCCTCGGCGCGCATCGTCT
Organism: uncultured Actinomycetota bacterium; assembly: GCA_963740955.1. GTDB lineage: Bacteria > Actinomycetota > Actinomycetes > Mycobacteriales > Micromonosporaceae > Glycomyces. The sequence continues at coordinate 39,355 of CAVUGC010000012.1, read as the reverse complement.
CGGTCTGCGAAGCGCATGGCTTCACCTGGGACGCACCTGGTCGCAGGCCGACTATGAACCGACGTACACGGCCGATTCGGCGGCCGAAGCGATCGAGCACGCCGCTTCGCCAGAACTTTGACGATCAGCGCTCTGACGATCGGCGGTCTGACAAGAGGTCGATCGCCGCTCGCGACGGGTCGTCGTCGTAGGCCGAGGGGAACGCTTCGGTGATGCGCCAGCCCGCTCGGCGCAGGGCGCGGTGCCGTGCCACGTGGGCCTGCGGGCCGTCCTCATGGACCTCGGCCATCACGCCGACCGCCCGCTCGGCGTCGCCCACCACGAGGTCGACCGACCAGTGCCCCACCGGGTAGGCCTGGCGCACCGTGACCTCCGCGCCCGCGAGCGCATCGGCCAGCTTCGCGGTCCAGGACCCCGCTGCCGCGCCGTTCTCCGGGGAGCGCGGCGGCCGGTCCGCGTAGCGCAGGAATTCGCCGATGAGGCCCTCCGGTTCGCCGATCGCGGTCACGACGTGCAGGTGCTCGCGCGCCCGGGTGACCATGACGTTGAACAGGTTCGCCCCGGCCGCGAACCGCCGGCGGCCCGCCGCGTCGCCTTCGGCCACGCCCAGCGCGATGATCACCGTGTCGGCCTCGCTGCCCTGGAACGCGTGCACCGTGCCGGTGCGCAGCCGGTGACGGCGGATGGTCTCCAGGTCGAAGCGCTTCAGGATGGCCGCCTCGATCGCCTCGGCCTGCGCCCGGAACGGCGAGATCACCGCCAGCCCGATCGCGCCGGTGTCGACGAGTTCGGCCAGCAGGTCGATCGACCGCTCGACCTCGGCCTTCACCACACCATCCTTTGAGGATCCAGCGGTCACCCGGTGGACGCTGATGGCGTCCGCCTCGTGGTTGCGCGGATGAGTGGTCATCGGCTTGACCCTGCCGTGGTAGAACTTCGCGGCCGAGAAGCCGATCAGGTGCGGCACGCTGCGGTGGTGCTCGGTCAGCTCGATCACCGGGCCGGCGCCGCAGGCGAGGTCGTAGGCACTCACCCTGCCGATGTCCAACTGCCCCAACCGGTCGGCGAAGCCGTGCCGCTCCAGCACGTCTTCGGTCTTCGCCGCACCGGCGAACGAGACGAACCGCAGCTGCCGCGGGTCGCCCGCGACCACGGCCCGGCGCGCGCGGGCCAGCACGGGGGCCGCGCGCAACTGGTTGATGTGGGAGGCCTCGTCGAGGATCACCAGGTCGAACATGCCGGGGTGCGCCGGGAGCACGTCTTCGACATCGGCGACGGTGCCGATCCACAGCGGCATGGCCCGCAGCAGCGCCGCGACGTCGACGCTCGCCAACCGCGCCCGGCGCTGCGGGCGGTTGCCGCTGCGCAGTGCGGTGCCGAGCCCGGCGAGGGCCTTGCGGGCAGCGGCGTTGCGTCGAGCGGCGGACCCGGTCTCGACCCGCAGCGAGCGCCCGATCGCTTGGGCGGCTTCCGCATCGGCGGCTTCGAGGCTGTTCCAGAGTGGCGCGAGACGCAGGCCTCCGGCGGCGGCGAGGCGGGCCGCGTCGTGCTGGTCGCGGGCGGCTCGGAGGGCGCGGGCGATCGCGGTCGCGCTGCCGTCGGCGCCCGCGAGTCGTCGCAGTCGCCTGGCGGCGAATCGGGCCCGCAGCCGCCGCCACCATCCGTCGTCGCGCCGTGAGGCGGCGAGCAGCCGTTCCGCTTCGTCGAGGTCGGCTTCGCGGAGGCCGGGGAAGTCGTCGAGGAGGAACGGCGGCAGGTCCTGCGCGCGGCCGCGCCGGGATTCGAGGTCGAGCCAGTCGGCGATCTCGGTCTCGACGCGCCCGGCGAACTCAAGCGTCTCCGCTGCGGCGTCCCGATGCCGCTCGACCTCGCGGCCCTTGTGCCCTTTGGCGGTGCCGGAGCCGAGCATCGTCAGGAACCGGTCGCGCCGCTCCGAATCGCCGAAGTGGACGGGCACCGGGCCGGGGTGGCGGTCGAGGAGTTCGGCGAGCACGTCGGCGGCGTGCACGGACTGGGTCGCGACGAGGACCGACCTCCCGGAGGCGATGGCGTCCAAGGCGATCGCGGCGAGCGTGTGGCTCTTGCCGCAGCCGGGGGCGCCGGCGACGACCGTGACCGGTGCGGTCCGCGACTGGGTCACGGCGGCGGCCTGCTCGCCGCTGAGCGGCAGCGGGCAGCGCGGCGGCCGGGCATCGGGCTCGGCCTCCTCATCGGTCGGGTCGTACATCGCCGCGAACGCGGTGGCCTCGACGCCCGGCCGTTCGGCCCACTCGCGCAGGCCCTTCGCGAACGAGGACGGGTTGACCTCCGGGGCGATGTAGACGACGGCCTGCGGGACCACGGTCAGGGCGCTGTGCGGCGCGTCCCGGCCGCCGACGGGGGCGGCGAAACCGGCCGCCGCGGCGGCCTTCGACAGCCACTCGAGGTCGGCCACGGCCTCGTCATGGCGCTCGGGGTCGAAGACGGCTTCGAGCCGGGATCCGAACCCGGTGCCAGAGAGTTCACTGTGGACTTCAGTGTCGCCGGCGGGGACCACGATCTGCCGGCGCTTGTCGTCCGGGTCGGTCTGCAGACGCACCGGGCGACTGATCAGCGGCAGCCGGATTCGGCGGAGCTTCCCGTCGATCTCGGTGCGCCCCATGACAACGCCCCAGCCTTGGCGGAGCAGGCGCTCGTCGCGGTGGAGCTCGTCGTACTTCTCGAGCTCGGCTCCGCCGGCCACGTGCCCGATCTCGGCGCTCCAGACGCTCTGGTCGCCGAGGTGGTCGCGAAGCAGCCGCTCCTGCGACGGTTGCGAGGCGGGGGCGAGATCGGCGAGGGCGACTAGGAGCCGTGAGGCGCTCATGCGCGCCGAGTCTACTGGCAGGAGACCCATTCGCACTGGTCACACCGCCGAGGCCCGAGACGGGGGCGACTCAGCCCGGGCGGGTCTCCAGCAGCCTGCGGATCGGCTTCAGCGCCAAGCCGAGCGGCACGAAGCGAGCCGCAGCATCCCGCATGGCGGCCGCCGTTCTGCTGCTGTTGAACATGATCGGGGCGAGCTGCCTCGAGTTCTTCTGCGCCGCCTCGACCCTCGGGCGCTGCACCTGTTCGTAGTCGCTCAGCGCGGCCTCCACCCCGTCCGGCTCGCAATCACACAGCCGGCCCGCCAGCGCCGCGGCCGACTCGATCGCCATGCCCGCACCGATCCCGGCGGTCGGCAGGAACCCGGCCGCCGCATCGCCCACGAGACCGACTCTCCCGCAGCGCCATGTCGCGCTGCGGCGGTCGTCCAGTTCCCAGAAGTAGGCCTCGCGGCCGTCCCCGGCCTCGGCGAGCACCCGGCTCAACCGGGCCCCGGCCTCCGGGACTGCACGCCGCAGCCGCGCGGCGGTCGCGGCCAGCCCGTGCTCCCGCTCGGCCCGCGGCACGCAGATGATGACACCGATCCGCCCTTGCACGGGGTAGGTCCCGACGAACCAGCCGGTGCCCCACAGCTCCTCGCCCAAGTCGGTGTCCGCATCCGGTTCGGCCCAGATCACCCAACCGCCCCAACCGGTCTCGAAGCCCTTCACCTGGTCCGCGGCGAGCACCAGGCCCCGCGTGGGGGAGCGGAGGCCGTCGGCGGCGATCACGGCGTCGAACGCCGCCTCCGCCTCACCCTCGGGACCGGTGAACGTCGCCGTCGCGCTCCCGGGTGCCTGCCGCAGCGCCGTGACCGTCGTGCCGTTCGTGACCGTCCCGCCGGAAACGGACAGGACCTCCATGAGCGCGCCGCGGCTGATGCCCCGGTAGTCGCCGTACGCGTCGAGCAGCGTGCCCATCGCGTACTCGCGCACGAGCGCGCCTTGCCGGTCGCGGATCCGGTAGCGGCCCATCGGCACGCTGCGGGCGCGGTACTCGCCGGTCAGGCCGAGTCCGGCCAGGACCGGGTCGACCAGCGGCATGAGCGCGAGCATGTACCCGCTCGGGGCGTCGGGACCGGACCGTTCGATGAGCACCGGGTGCATGCCTTCGCGTCGCAGCGATTGCGCGAGCGTGAGCCCGGCTATGCCAGCGCCGACGATGAGCACGCGAAGCCGGTCCTTCCGCACCGCTTCCAGTTGCCGCCGAAGCGGAACCGTTTCGAGCATCGTGCCTCCCCAAGGTCGTGGACCACCTGGTCCACTCCAGGCTAACATCAGTGGACCACCCGGTCCACCAGTGCTAGTCTCGGTCCCATGGAAGCGAACGCGCCAGGAGTGCTGCCCGCCGAACGCCGCCGGACCCTGCTGGAACACGCCGCGGCCGAATTCGCCCACGCCGGCTATGAACGCGCCTCCCTCAACCGCATCCTGCGCGCCCAAGGCATGAGCAAAAGCTCCTTCTACCACTACTTCACCGCGAAGGAAGCGCTCTTCGACGCCGTCATCACCGACCTCGGCGCCGCCCTCGCCAGGGCCCTCCGACCGCCGTCGGCCGCCGCACTCGAGACCGGGGACTTCTGGCACCAGATCGCCGACCTCGCCGACAACCTCGCCCGACTCGGCCGCGACGAACCCGCGTTCGCCCGCTTCGCCAAGCTCTTCTACCTGCCCGACGCACCCGAAGACGGCCCGCTGGCCCGCACCCGCGCCGCCGTGGACGACTGGATCGACGACGCGCTGGCCGCCGGCCGCTCGTCCGGCGCGATCGGCGACGACCTCCCCGTCACACTCCAGCGCCATTTGTGCAAGGCCGTCCTGTGGGCCATGGACGAATGGACCGTCGCGAACCTCGAGACCTTGAGCCCCGAGGAACTCGCGCAGCTCCCCGCCGCCCAACTCGACGCCCTGAAACGCCTCCTCGGCGCGACCTAGTGAGCGGCTACGGTCCCGTGACCCCTGCCACTCGGGTTTGCGTTCGAGCGCGCTCGAAGCCATAGCGTGGCCCGCATGACAGCACCGACTGCAAAACCAGCACCGACCCTCAGGCCAGCACCGACCCTCAGGCCAGCACCGACATGGATCATCACCGGCGCTTCCCGAGGACTCGGACGCGCCATCGCGGCGTCGGCGCTCACGGCGGGCGACAACGTCGTGGCCGCCGTGCGGCGCCCCGAATCGGTCGCGGACCTCGAAGCGGCGCACCCGAACACGTTCGAGGCCGTGCCCTTCGACGTGTGCGACGCCGAGGCCGCACCCGGCCTCATCGAAGCCGCCCTCACCCGTTTCGGACAGGTCGACGTCCTGGTGAACAATGCCGGACGGGCGGTGGTCGGCGCCGTCGAGGAGGTCGGCGACGCGCCGCTGCGGGAGCTGATGGACCTGCACCTGTTCGGCCCCGCCGCCCTCGTCCGCGCCGTGCTCCCGGTGATGCGCGGGCAGGGCCGCGGCACGATCGTGCAGATGAGCAGCCAAGGCGGCCGCAGGACCTCACCGGGCGTCTCCGCCTACTACGCCTCGAAATTCGCCCTCGAAGGCTGGTCGGAGTCGCTCGCCGCCGAGGTCGCCCCGTTCGGCGTCCGCGTGATGATCGTGGAGCCCAGCAGGTTCCGCACCGAGTTCAACACCGCCGAGACCCTCGAATTCACCGAGGTCTCCGAGGTCTACGGCGAGGTGCTCGCCGCCGTGCGCGCCGACATGGCCGGATCGGACGGCCGACAGGAGGGCGATCCGGCGAAGGCCGCCGACATCATCACCTCGCTCGTGCACGGCGACGAGGTGCCGCTGCGCCTGCCTCTCGGCGCCGAAGCGGTGCAACGTCTTTCGGCGGCCTACCGGCAGAGCCTCGAGGAGGTCGAGCGCTGGGCCGAGACCGCCCGCAGTGCCGACTTCGACGACGCGGCGCCCTCCCTCCGACCGTTCTAGGCTCGACACATGGCCACCTACCACCTGATCGCCCAGGCTCTGGAGTCGATCGACGAGAACGAGCCGGTGTCGGTGGAGGCGCTCCACCGCCTCACCGACCCGACGGACCTGCCCGAGGCGATGACGATCGCCGAGGTCGCCGACCTGCTCGACCTCACCCCGCACACGCTGCGCTACTACGAGCGGTCCGGGCTGGTCGAGGTCGCCCGCGACGGGCTCGGCCACCGCGTCTACGACACCGGGGCGGTGCGGCGCCTCGTGTTCCTCACCCGGATGCGCTTGTCGGGCATGCCGATGCGGGACCTCCAGCACTATGTGGCGCTGGTCGACGCGGGGGAGGGGACGGTGCCCGAACGGCTCGACATGCTCCTCGAGCACCGCGACACCGTGCGGCGCCAGATCCGCGAGCTGACGCTCTCGCTCGTCGCGACCGAGTACAAGATCGCCGCGTACGGCGGGGCCGCCGGCTCTGAAGCCTGAGGCCGCAGCCGGGTCTGAAGCGGCTCAGCCGGGCAGGAGCGCGAGGCGGCGCCGGGCCCATGCGTTCAGGGCCTCGACGAGCGCTCGCGGATCAGGGCCGGTCGGCGTCATGCTTCGGCCGGCTTCTCCTCGGCCGCTTCGGAGGCGGAGGAAGCAGCGGATGCGGCGTCGGCCGAGACGTCGGGGCCGTCGGCGACCGCGGTCGGCTCGGTAACCGCACTGTCGTCACCCGCGCTCTCCGGCGCTGCGGCCGCGGGCTCCGGTTCCTCCTTGGCGGGCATCGGGAGCGCCTGCGCGATCCGGAGGCTCTGCTGGAGCAGGTCCCAGCCGAGGGGGAGCGCGGCGGCGTCGGGAAGGTCGAGTTCGAAGCCGAGGTCGTCGGCGAGGCCGCCCTGTTTGCCGAGCTTGACCACGACGGGGTGCGCGGAGCGGTTCGGCGCGTAGCACCACTTGGGTGCGGCCAGGCCGAAGTCGCGGGCGATCATCATGGCGGCCATGGCCGCCGGGCCGTCGATGAGGATCGCGGTGGAGCGGGTGGCTGCGGTGAAGATCGCGGCGGCCATCGTGCCGAGCTGCGCGCCGCCGAGTCGCGAGATGAGCGCTTCGGGGCTGCGCTTGAAGCCGCGGTTGAACGCCAGGTGGTCGCGCAGGGCGGCGATGCGGCCCATCCAGGCCGAGTCGAACACGGCGCCGCCGGGGGCGTGGAGCTGCGGCATGTAGGTGGTGATGTCGTCCTTGGCGATGAACGAGCAGACCGCGACGGAGGCGGTCGAGGCCCCGGCGCCGAGTCCGGCGATGAGAAGGAGGTCCGCGCCGGCGTCGATCGCGCGGTCGGCGGTCTCGCGGCCCAGGCGCAGCGACTCGTTCAGCTCGGTCTCGTCGAGCAGCGGGCCTTCGACGCCCTCGCTCGCGGGCGTGCGGATGACGGTGATGGGCAGCCCGGAACGGGAGGCCTGCTCGGCAAGGGGGCCTTCGCCCTGTTCGAGCGCGGTGGCCTGTTCTTCCACGGGCGCGTAGTCGCCGGAGTCCCAGCCGTCCGGGTACTCGCCGGCGAACAGGAGCATCTGCGGCGAGGTGAACGGCTCGGGGGCGTCCGTGGCCTGCATGCGGGCGGCCCAGCCGACGGCGGGCTGGAGGCGGCCGAGCCCGGCGCCTTCGATGAGCGCGTCCTGAAGCCGCGCGTTGGCGCGGGTGGTCCACACCCCGTTGGGGAACTTCGCTTTCAGGTCGGCGAGGGGCCCGGCATCGGTCGTCTCAGTCACGGCACAAGGCTAGCGCGGGAGCCGTGGGGCACAATTGCCTAGTGACCACCATCGACTTCGCCAAAGGGCACGGCACCGGGAACGACTTCGTGATCGTGCCGGACCTCAAGGACGCCCTCCCGCTGAAGGACGCGCAAGTGGCGGCGCTGTGCGACCGCCGTTTCGGGATCGGCGGCGACGGGCTGCTGCGCGTCGCGCCCTCGGAGGACCCCGCCGCCGAATGGTTCATGGACTACCGCAACGCCGACGGCTCGATCGCCGAGATGTGCGGCAACGGGGTGCGGGTCTTCGTCCGCTACCTGCTGGAAAAGGGCCTCGCGGAGGGACCGGAGATCCCCGTGGCGACCCGCGCCGGGATCAAGACCGTGCACGTGGACGGCACCGAGCTGCGCGTGGACATGGGCCCGGCCGCGTTCGGGCCGGTCTCGCAGGCCTCCGTCGAGGGCTTCACCTGGCCCGGCCAGTCCGTGTCCATGGGGAACCCGCACCTGGTGTGCCACCTCGGGGACGACGCGGAGCTGGACGGGCTGGAGCTGTTCCACCAGCCGCGCTTCGACGCGGGCGTGTTCCCCGACGGCGTGAACATCGAGTTCGTGGTGGGCGCCGCGCCGCAGGTGCGGATGCGCGTCCACGAGCGGGGCGTCGGCGAGACGGCCTCGTGCGGCACCGGCGCGTGCGCGGTGGGCGCGGTCGCGCTGCGCCACGCCGGCCAGGACACGGGCGTGTGCAAGGTGGACGTCCCCGGCGGGACGCTCACGATCACCGTCACCGACGAGACCCTCTACCTGGCGGGCCCGGCCGTGATCGTGGCCGAAGGCGCGTTCCGGATCTGAAAGCGGCGCAACATGAATGTGAGGCGTGTTGCGCATATGCCATCCACAAACCCCCACCCTCCCAAGAGGGGACCGTAGCGCCCATCTTCGCGCCCGGGTCCGACAGAACGCCCCGGAAACCAGCGGTCTCCGGGGCGTTAATCGCGTCACGTCAGCGCATGGCCTGCTTGACCGCGGCCGCCACGGCCGGGGCCACGTTCGGGTCGAAGACGCTCGGCACGATGTACGTCGCGTTCACCTTCTCCGCGCCCACGCAGTCGGCGATCGCCGTCGCCGCCGCCAAGGCCGCGTCGTCGTTCCAGTCGCGCGCCTGCGCGTCCAGCAGCCCCCGGAACACGCCCGGGAACGCCAGCACGTTGTTGATCTGGTTCGGCTGGTCCGAACGCCCCGTCGCCACGATCGCCGCGTACCGGGCCGCCTCCGTCGGGCTGATCTCCGGGTCCGGGTTCGCCAGCGCGAACACGATCGGGTCCTTGGCCATCTTCGCCACGTCGGAGCCCTTGAGGATGTTCGGCGCGCTCACCCCGATGAACACGTCCGAGCCCTCGACCGCGCCCGACAGGTCACCGGAGTAGTTCCCCTTGTTGAAGTGCTCGCCGAGCCACTTCCACGTCTCGTTCTCGGTCTCCATGCCGCTGTGCAGCGCGCCGTCGCGGTCGACCGGGATGATGTCGCCGATCCCGGCCTTCTCCAGCAGCCGCATGATCGCGGTGCCGGCGGCGCCGCAGCCGACGATGGTCGCCCGCACGTCCTTGAAGTCCTTGCCGACCACGCGCAGCGCGTTGGTCAGCGCCGCGAGCACCACGATCGCGGTGCCGTGCTGGTCGTCGTGGAACACGGGGATGTCGAGCCGCTCGCGCAGCCGGGCCTCGATCTCGAAGCAGCGCGGCGCGGCGATGTCCTCGAGGTTGATGCCGCCGTACGTGGGCGCGAGCGCGGCCACGATGTTCACGATCTCATCGGTGTCCTGCGTGTCCAGGCACACGGGCCAGGCGTCCACGTCGCCGAACTTCTTGAACAGGGCCGCCTTGCCCTCCATGACCGGCATGGCCGCGGCGGGCCCGATGTTGCCCAGGCCCAGCACGGCGGAGCCGTCGGTCACGACCGCGACGGTGTTGCGCTTGATGGTGAGGCGGCGGGCGTCGTCGGGGTTCTCGGCGATCGCCATGCACACGCGGGCCACGCCGGGCGTGTACGCCATCGACAGGTCGTCGCGGTTGCGGAGCGGCACTTTGGGGGTGACCTCGATCTTGCCGCCGAGGTGCATGAGGAAGGTGCGGTCGGAGACCTTCTTGACGTCGAAGTCCGGCATGGCCTCGAGGATCTGCGTGACCTGCTCGGCGTGCGCGGAGTCGGAGGTGTCGCAGGTGAGGTCGACGGTCATGCGCTTGTTGTCGGAGGAGACGACGTCGAGGGCGGTGACGATCGCGCCTGCCTGCCCTACGACGGTGGCGAGGCGTCCTGCCGCGCCGGGGTCGGCCGAGAGGGCCAGCCGGACCGTGATGGAGAAACCAGCACTGGGAAGACGCGCAGCAGTCATGCCACTCCTAATCAGTCACCACGTCGTGGACTCAAGGGTCGGTACTCCTGAATCATGCCACCGCGCCTGCTCGGCCCGCCCGCGCCCGGACGCGACGTGACGGCTCCTACCAGTGCCGACGTCCCCACTGGTCCGAATCTCGGGCCGACGGCTCCGGAGACCAATAAGAACAAATCTCCGACCCGCCCCGGCCGACCCGACGAACGTACGGCCATAATCACTCGCTCTTGTCAGCCGGGCGTGTCAAGCTTGTCGTGATGCACGAACAGCACAGGAACACCCAAGAAGACTTTCCGTCCGCCGACGCCCCCTCCACGGGGGAGTTGGACCTCGAGGCGCGCCAGGCGCTGCGGCGCGTCTCCGGGCTCGCCTCAACCGAACTCGCCGACGTCACCGACGCCGAGTACCGGCGGCTGCGCCTCGAGCGCGTCGTCCTGGTCGGCGTGTGGACCGAAGGGTCCAGCACCGAGGCCGAGAACTCCCTCGCGGAGCTCGCCCAGCTCGCCGAGACGGCCGGCTCCGAGGTCGTCGACGGCCTGATCCAGCGCCGCAGCAAGCCTGACGCGGGCACCTTCATCGGCTCGGGCAAGGTCCAAGAGGTCAAGGACACCGTCGAGGCCCTCGATGCCGACACGGTCATCGCCGACGGCGAGCTGTCCCCCGGCCAGTTGATCGCCCTCGAGAAGGCGATCAACGTCAAGGTCATCGACCGCACCGCGCTGATCCTCGACATCTTCGCCCAGCACGCCAAGAGCAGCGAGGGCAAGGCCCAGGTCGAGCTCGCGCAGCTGCAGTACCTGCTGCCGCGCCTGCGCGGCTGGGGCGAGGCCATGAGCCGCCAGGGCGGCTCCAACGGCGGCGTGGGTCTGCGCGGCCCCGGTGAGACCAAGCTCGAGACCGACCGCCGCCGCATCCGCGCGAGGGTCGCCAAGCTCCGCCGCGAGCTCGCGAAGCTCACCGTCACCCGCGAGACGAAGCGCGACTCGCGCACCCGCAACCGGGTGCCCGGCGTCGCGATCGCCGGGTACACGAACGCGGGCAAGTCGAGCCTGCTCAACGCCCTCACCGGCGCGGGCATCCTCGTCCAGGACGCGCTGTTCGCCACCCTCGACACCTCGACGCGGCGCTCGCGCACCGCCGAGGGCCGGGAGTACACCGTCACCGACACGGTCGGGTTCGTCCGCCACCTGCCTCACCAGCTGGTCGAGGCGTTCCGATCCACGCTCGAAGAGGTCGCCGAAGCCGATCTCATCGTGCACGTCATCGACGGTTCGCACCCGGACCCGCTCGGCCAGGCCGAGGCGGTCCGTGAAGTGCTCGCCGAAGTCGGCGCCGAAGAGATCCCGGAACTGGTGGTCGTGAACAAGCTCGACCTGGTCGAGCCCGACGACATGCTGCAGCTGCGCTCCGACTGGCCTGACGCGGTCTTCGTCTCCGCCCACTCGGGCGAGGGCATCGACAAGCTCCGCGCCGCCATCGAGCAGGCGCTGCCGCAGCCGCACACCACCCTCACCGTCTGCATCCCGTATGTGCGCGGTGACCTGGTCTCGCGCATGCGTTCGCGCGGCGAGGTCCTCACCACCGAGCACCGTGGCGACGGCTCCGTCATCACCGCCCGCGTCGACGACGCCCTCGCCGGAGAATTGCGAGCGTTCGTCCTGGAAAAGGACTGAATTCCAGTGTTCCTGAACATGTCTCATGGGGGGCTTGGCAGATACCCCCCGTGTTCTGGAACACTTGCCTGATGCGAGAGCGCCGTGTGGGTCGAATGGCCCTGTCAGCGCGGATCTTTGCCGGGGCAGCCGGAGCGGCTGTCCTGGTCACGGCCGCGCCCCCCGCGTACGCCCAAGAGGAGGGCGGCGGGGAAGTGCTGTGCGATCTGCACGACCCGCGGCTTGAGGCCCCCGCGGGTATAGCCGCAGCGGAAGATGGCGCCGGCTGGTGGATCGTCACCTCTGCCGAGAACCAGAACGAGACGCTGTCGGTCCAGCGCGTGGGCGACGACTGCAGCCCGCGCGAGGGCGACGAGGTCTGGATCGACCACAAGCCGCTCGACCCGCAGGCGGTGACGCTCGACGGCGGCGGCTTCATGTGGGTCGGCGACACCGGCGGCGCGACCGACCGCGACTGGATCACCGTCAACCAGATCGAGATCGACAACCCCATCGACAACAACGTGGCGTTCCGTTACGTCTTCCCCGATGCGGCCGAACAGGTCGACACGTTCGTCATTCCCGACCCGGACGACAAGAAGCCGCTGTTCTTCTCGGCGGCCGACGGCGAGACCAACCTCTTCTACCCGCCCGGTGACAACCAGACCGAGAACACACCGCTGGAGAACGTGGGCACCGTGGCGCTCTCCGAAGGCGGCTCGGTCACCGGCGCCGCCCTCAACGCGGACCGCTCGAAGGTCGCGCTGCGCACCGAGAGCGCCGTCTACGAGTGGACCGTCGACGGCGATGTCATCACGACGTTGACCGAGGGCACGCCCGTGGTCACCCCGATCGCCGATTCCGGTACCGCCCAAGGCATCGCGTACGACGCCGACGGCAACTTCAACACTCTGGCCTCCGCCGACGGCGACGGCACCGTCGGCACCGTCACCTCTTACGCCCCGGCCGCTCCGGCCGCCGAAGAGGAGACCGCCGCGGACGAGGAGTCCTCCGGCGGCGCCGAGGCAGCAGGTCCCAGTCTGACCGACCGCATCCTCGACCTCGGGTTCGACACGATCGTGAAGATCCTGGCGGCCATCGCGATCCTCGGCATGGCGACCATGGTCATCGGCATCGTGGTCATCCGCAAGTACCGCAAGGCGCAGACCGAGGGCGGCGAAAACGACGACGACTCCGAGATGGGCTTCGCCCGCGAGGAGTCGGGCTTCGGCAAGCAGCCGGTGTACGACGACGACCCGATCGACCTCGGCCTCGATGCGGGACAACCCGATCCCGACCTCGGGCAGGTGGCCCGAGGCGGCGTCTACGGCGGTGCGCGCCAGGAACCTTCGGGGAACGTCTACGGCGCGGCCGCTCCCGCCCGTCCCGAGTCGACCGGTTCGGTCTACGGCGGCGGTCCTTCCCGGCCCGAACCCTCGGGGAACGTCTACGGCGCGGCCAGTCCGGCCCGTCCCGAGTCCACGGGCTCGGTGTACGGCGGCGCCCGCGAGGAACCGCAGTACGGCGCCTTCGAAGGCGGCGGCAACGGCAGCGTCTACGACAACGCCGGTCCCGGCGGGTCCTTCGGGGCCCGGCCCGAGCCTTCGGGGAACGTCTACGGCGCGGCCGCTCCGGCCCGCCCGACGGCTCCCGCGCAGCAGCAGCAACCCGCCGGCGATCGCTTCGGCGCCCAGGGAAGCCCCCAGGGCGGCGTGTACGGCACCGGGAACAACGAACGGACCCCGGAGGCCGAAGACGGCTACTGGGGCCCGCCTGATGGTGGCTCGACGTACGGCCGGGGGCGCTAGCGCGGTTGCGTAGCGGCGCTCGGAGCGATGCGCAGGGCACCGCTCGCGAGCGCTACAGGTCAGATCTTCCGGAGGACCGCGACGACCCGGCCGAGGATCTCGGCTTCCGAGGCGTCGATCGGGTCGTACAGGGAGTTGGCCGGGAGCAGCCACGGCTTGCCGTTCTTGCGCTTCCAGGTCTTCACCGTGGCCTCGCCGTCGATCATGGCGGCCACGATCTCGCCGTTGAGCGCGTCGGGCTGCTGGCGCACGACCACCCAGTCGCCGTCGGTGATGGCCGCTTCGACCATCGAGTCGCCCTTGACGCGCAGGAGGAAGTGCACGCCTTCGCCGACGAACTCGGCTGGCAGGGGCATGACGTCGTAGTCGCGCTCCTCGGCCAGGATCGGCTGCCCGGCGGCGATCTCGCCGACCATCGGGACGTACCGGGGCCGCGGGTGCTGCGAGCAGGTCTGCACGCCGCCCGGGGTGGACTGGCGGACCCCGACCGCGCGCGGCCGGCCGGCCAGGCGGTTGAGGTAGCCCTTCCGTTCGAGCTGCTTCATCTGGTAGGCGACGGACGAGGCCGAGGCGAGTCCGACTTCGGCGCCGATCTCACGGACGCTGGGCGGGTACCCCTTGTTGTTGATGAACTCCTCGATGTACTCGAGGACTTGCTGCTGCCGACGCGTGAGCTTGCGCGTTTTCGGTCGGGCTGTTGTGGTCTCGCTAGCCACAGGAGGCTCCCGTTAGACAAATGGGACGGTATGTCTGATTCCGACAATGTAACTCAGGTGCTGTGTCAAGTCAAACATTCGTGCGACACCGGCGTGTCGCCGCGCTGCTCAAAATGTGTTTTGCCCCAGGTTCACCCGTACGGGTGAACGAGATTGCGTCGATGCTGGTTCACTGGAGCCCGTCCCCGAACTCCTCTTGATCTTGGCACATCGTTCTGCGGTATCCTTGACACAAGATCTAGTGGTTTGTTGTATCGTCTCTCACTAGGTGTTGGGGTTTCCGCACCTGCCGAATTGGTGAAGGGCAGACTGTCCCCCGAACCGAACGCGCAGGGGCGCGGCGGAACCCCCGGAGAATGTCGGACCTCCGAGCGACGATGGCTCAAGAAGGAGACTAGCGATGCGATGCCCTTACTGTCGCCATCCGGACAGTCGCGTGGTCGACTCGCGTGAGGCGGAGGACGGGAAGATCATCCGGCGCCGGCGGGTCTGCCAGCAGTGCGAGAAGCGCTTCACCACCGTCGAGGAGTCCATCCTCGCGGTCGTCAAGCGCAGCGGGGCCACCGAGCCGTTCAGCCGGAGAAAAGTCGCCTCCGGCGTCCTCAAGGCCTGCCAGGGCCGGCCGGTGGACGCCGACGACGTCGCGAAGCTGGCGCAGACGGTCGAAGACGAGATCCGCTCCCGCGGGGTGGCCGAGGTGCCGGCCAATGACGTCGGCCTGGCGATCCTGAAGCCGCTCCGGCAGCTGGACGAGGTCGCCTACCTGCGTTTCGCCAGCGTCTATCGCAGCTTCGACTCCCTCGAGGACTTCGAGGCCGCCATCTCCCAGCTCCGTGAAGAGCACGCCGCCCGCAACGGCGGTTGACCCCAAAGGCAACAACACCCACCGATTCCCACATGGCATGAGCAGAAACAGGGGCGAGGACATGCCGAAGACCACGAAGGCCGCCGAAGGCGCGGCCAGGACCGCAACGAAGAAGACCGCCGAGAAGGCCCCCACTGAGGGCCTTAAGGTCGAGCGCGTCTTCACCAAGCCGGGCGTACACCCGTACGATGAGGTTGCGTGGGAGTCCCGCGACGTCGTCATGACCAACTGGCGCGACGGCTCGATCAACTTCGAACAGCGCGGCGTCGAGTTCCCGAGCTTCTGGAGCATCAACGCCACCCAGATCGTCACCTCGAAATACTTCCGCGGCGCCGTCGGCACCCCGCAGCGCGAGACCGGCCTCAAGCAGGTCATCGACCGCGTCGTGCACCAGTACCACCTCGCAGGCGAGAAGAACGGCTACTTCGCCACCGCCGAAGACGCCCAGATCTTCGCGGACGAACTCACCTGGCTCCTGCTCCACCAGTACTTCAGCTTCAACTCTCCGGTCTGGTTCAACGTCGGCACCGCCGCACCCCAGCAGGTCTCGGCGTGCTTCATCCTCAGCGTGGACGACACCATGGAGTCGATCCTCGACTGGTACAAGGAAGAGGGCATGATCTTCAAGGGCGGCTCCGGCGCCGGGATCAACCTCTCCCGGATCCGGTCCTCCGCCGAGCTGCTGTCCTCCGGCGGCAACGCCTCCGGCCCGATCAGCTTCATGCGCGGCGCCGACGCCAGCGCGGGCACCATCAAGTCCGGCGGCGCGACCCGCCGGGCCGCCAAGATGGTCATCCTCGACGTCGAACACCCCGACATCGAGGCGTTCATCGACACCAAGGCCCGCGAAGAGGACAAGATCCGCGCCCTGCGCGACGCCGGCTTCGACGTGGACCTCGGCGGCGAGGACATGTTCTCGGTCCAGTACCAGAACGCCAACAACTCGGTGCGCGTCACCGACCAGTTCATGAAGGCCGTTGAAGAGGGCACCGACTACGCCACTCACCGCCCGCCAGACCGGTGAGGAGATCGACCGTCGCGACGCCCGCGAGGTCTTCCGCAGGATGGCGCAGGCCGCCTGGGAATGCGCCGACCCGGGCATCCAGTACGACGACGTGATCAACGACTGGCACACCAACCCGAACACGGACCGCATCTACGCGTCGAACCCGTGTTTCCCTGCGGATGAGCGCGTGGTGACCGACAAGGGCCTCATCAAGATCGGCGACCTGGTGCGTCGCTCCGCCGAAGGCGAGACCTTCGCGGTCTTCACGAATGACGTCACCGCCGAGAAGGACGCCGCCGATCGCGTCGTGGCGACCCGCCCGCTCCGGTACATGGTCACCGGCACCAACGAGATCGTCGAGCTCCGCTTCTCCGACGGCTCGCGCCTGCGCTGCACGCCGAACCACCGCCTGTGGACGCAGAACCGCGGCTGGGTCCACGCAGACCAGCTGGAGCCCGAGGACCAGGTGGTCCGCTCCAACCAGTACGCGCCGCGCTCGTCGGCCAGCACTCGCATCCCGCTCGCCGCGCTGGCCGCAGCCGAGCAGACCGGCTCCGCGCTGCGTATGCCGAGCAAGTGGGACGAGGAACCTGACCTCGCGCACTACATGGGTTGGCTCGTCGGGGACGGCTGCGTCACCGAGCAGGCCGTCGTCACCGTCTACGGCTCTGAAGAGGAGCAGCGGGACCTCCTGCCGCGCCACCAGCACCTGCTGGAGCGCCTCACCGGGGACCTGAGCAAGCCGAGCGTGCAGGCGAACGGCACGCAGCAGCTGCGGACCGGAAAGGCGGGCTTCGCCGAGTTCCTCAAGGCCCTCGGCTTCTCGGCAGGTCGCGCCGCCGACAAGGTCCTCCCCGAAGCGCTGTATGAGTCCGACGAGGAGACGCTCGTCGGATTCCTCCAAGGCCTGTTCGACGCCGACGGCTGCGCCGTCGAACTGGAGAACGGCACTCGCTACGTCGGTCTCGGCAGCAAGTCCGAGGAACTGCTCCTCGGCGTCCAGGAGACCTTGGGGTCGCTCGGTATCAGCGCCCGGATCTACCGCACCGAGTCCAAGGACGCGAAGTTCCAGTACACGAAGAAGGACGGCACCGAGGTCGAGTACGCCTCGGAGGGCCCGTTCTTCGACCTGCGCATCTCCGGCCCCTCGATGGTCGAGTTCGCGGCGCTCATCGGCTTCGGCATCGAGAGCAAGTCGCGGAAACTCGCCTCGATGCTTGACTTCAAGACCCGCTACAACACCAACCGGACCGTGAGGCTCACCAGCCGCGAGAGCGTTGGCTTCGAGACGACCTACAACCTCACCGAGCCGCGAAACCACTCCTACATCGTCAACGGCGTGGTCGTCGCGAACTGCTCGGAGTACATGAGCCTCAACGACTCGTCGTGCAACTTGGCGAGCCTGAACCTCATGAAGTTCTTGGGCGAAGACGGGTCGTTCGATGTCGACCACTTCGTCAAGACCGTCGAGTTCGTCATCACCGCCATGGAGATCTCGATCTCCTTCGCGGACTTCCCGACCGAGAAGATCGGGCAGACCACGCGGGACTTCCGGCAGCTCGGCATCGGGTATTCCAACCTCGGCGCCCTGCTCATGGCCTCGGGCCACGCCTACGACTCCGACGACGGGCGGGCACTGGCCGCAGGGATCACCGCACTCATGACCGGCGTCTCCTACCGCCGTTCGGCCGAGATCGCCGGCGTCGTCGGTCCTTACGCGGGTTACGAACTCAACGCCGAGCCGCACCAGCGGGTCATGGCCAAGCATGCCGCCGCCGCGGACGAGGTCCGCACCTTCGGCGACGTCGACGCCACGATCCTCGACGCCGCCAAGGCCGAATGGGCCGCCGGCAACGAGATCGGGGCCGTCAACGGTTGGCGCAATGCGCAGGCGAGCGTTCTCGCACCTACAGGCACCATTTCGTTCATGATGGACTGCGACACAACGGGTATCGAGCCCGACCTGGCTCTCGTCAAGTTCAAGAAGATGGTCGGCGGCGGCTCCATGGAGATCGTCAACCAGACCGTGCCCCGCGCGCTGGCCAACCTGGGCTACGACGCGGACCAGAGCCGAGGCGATCGTCGACTACATCGCCGAGCACGGTCACGTCGTCGGCGCTCCGCAACTGACCGAGGAGCACTATTCGGTGTTCGACTGCGCCATGGGTGAGCGCTCGATCTCGCCGATGGGCCACGTCAACATGATGGCCGCCGTGCAGCCGTTCCTGAGCGGTTCCACCAGCAAGACCGTCAACCTGCCCGAGACGGCCACCGTCGAGGACATCGAAGAGGTCTACTTCCAGGGCTGGAAGCTCGGCATCAAAGCGCTCGCGGTCTACCGCGACAACTGCAAGGTCGGGCAGCCGTTGTCCGCCAAGAAGAAGGAGATCGACAAGGCCGTCGAAGCGGCGGTCGAAGAGGTCGTCGCCACGGTCGCCGCGCACGGCCCGGTCCGCCGCAAGCTCCCGAAGAAGCGCCCGAGCCAGACGATCTCGTTCTCCGTGGGCGGCGCCGAGGGCTACATGACCTCCTCGTCCTACCCGGACGACGGTCTCGGCGAGGTCTTCCTCAAGATGTCCAAGCAGGGTTCGACCCTCGCGGGCGTCATGGACGCGCTGTCGGTCTCGATCTCGATAGCGCTCCAGTACGGGGTGCCGCTCGAGAAGTACGTCGAGAAGTTCACCAACATGCGCTTCGAGCCCGCGGGGATGACCGACGACCCGGACATCCGCATGGCCTCCTCGCTGGTGGACTACATCTTCCGGCGCCTGGCGCTGGACTACCTGCCGTACGAGGAGCGCGCCGCGCTCGGCATCCTCACCACCGCCGAGCGCACCGCCGAGGTCAACGGCGAGGACCCCTCGAAGGTGCACGAGGTCGACCTCGACGCGCTGCGCGCGTCGGCGCCGATCGAGGAGGCGGTGGCCGAGCGGGTGCAGATCGAGTCGAAGAGGTCCCGCTTGGACATCCTCAACTCGGCCCAGGCCCGCAGCGCCGACGCGCCGCTGTGCATGAACTGCGGCACGAAGATGCGCCCGGCCGGCTCCTGCTACGCCTGCGAAGGCTGCGGCGCCACTAGCGGCTGCAGTTAAGCCGATCGATGGAAGGGCCGGGAGTGTCGACTCCCGGCCCTTTTCGATTGCGCTCGGTAAGCGCACCAAAACAACATAAGACAGGTCGAAGCCGCCCGATGCGACGTGCATAGACTCCCCTCTATGCAGAACGTCCCCCCGGCCGCAGTGGTCCGGATCGACCCCGGGGCCGCAGCGGCAAGTCTCAGAGAATCCACCGGAAGCCCCCTCGCCTCCGACGCCGCCTTCGCGGTCTACCGGCTCGGCCGGTCCTCGTTCCACGTCGCCGTGGTCCGCCAGATCGACGGCGACCACGTCGTGGTCGCCGAGCGCACCGAGCCGATCGGCGGCGCCGAGTTCGACGGCCTGCTCCTCGCGTACCTCTCGGGCCGCCATCCCGACGCGGGCGTCAGGCTCTGGTCCCGCATCGACGACCCCGCGGAGGCCACCGACCGGCAGCTGCGCGCGCTCCTGCTCGACAAGATCGCCCGGGCCCGCGAGCAGTTGTCCGAGCGGGACTTCACCGTCGTCAACATGCCGGCCGCCGACATCAAGATGCCGCTCACGCGCGAGGAGCTCGAGTCCCGCATCGCCGAGCTGGTCGAGTCGACCGCGGACCTCCTGGAGGAGACCCTCGCGGAGGCGGGCGTCGCTTCGGAGGAACTGGCGGGCCTGCTCATGGCCGGTGGCGCGGCCCGGACCCCGCTCGCCGCAACGACCTTGCGCCGCAGGTTCGGCGTCGAACCGGTCCTCGCCTCGCCCGCCGCCAAGGTGCTCGCCGGCGAGGCCCCGCCCGCGGCGACGCGCGAACTGCCCTTCGTCGACGAAGACGACGAGGAACCCGTGCGGCGGCGCGGGCCGGCCCGCACGATCGTGGTCGCCGCGGCGCTGCTGGTCGTGGTGGCGGCCGGGGCCGCGTTCGGCTCCCAACTCGGCGACGGCAGTGAGCCTGAAGGCGACGCCCTCGCCGATGAGAGCGCTCCTGCGGCAACGGAAACGGCTTCGACCACCCCCGCCGCCTCGCCGCAGCCCAGCGAGAGCCCGACTGGTGAAGCGAGCGAGTCCGCCTCCGAATCCCCGAGTCCGGACCAGGGCGCCGAGGACCCCGGCCATTCGGGCGGGGACGAGCCCACTTCCGAGGAGGAGCGCCCCACCGAGAGCGCCCCGACCGGGACCGTGCCGGATGTGGTCGGCATGTCGACCGGCGAAGCCCACCAGGCGGTCGACGGCGCCGGGTTCGCGGCCGTGGACCAGACGGGGGAGGAGCGCGGGGTCTTCGACTTCTCTTACGAGGACTGCGAGATCATCGACCAGTCGCCCGAAGCGGGGGCGACGCGCGCCCTGTCGGAGACCGTGTCCGTGACCTTCTCGTACACCGGCGACGCGAGCGAATGCGACGTGTGACCAGGACCGACGCTGCGCCCTGGAGTTTCCAGCACGATCGTGCTATTTTTGGATCGTGCGCAAAGGCGAGATGACGAGGCAGGCGATCCTCGACGAGGCGGTCCGCATGGCCCGCTTCTCGGGGCTCTCCGGGCTGACCATCGGTTCCCTCGCCGCCGCGGCCGACATGTCGAAGTCCGGCCTGTACGCCCACTTCAAGTCCAAGGAAGCCCTGCAACTGGCCTGCATGCAACGCAACGGGGAGCAGTTCATCGACGAGGTGATCCGGCCCGCGCTCGCGAAGCCGCGCGGGATCACCCGCCTGCAGGCCATTGTGGAGTACTGGATGCAGTGGTACTCGCACCCCGGCGGCTGCCTGTTCCTCGCCGCCGCCGCCGAGTTCGACGACCTGCCGGGGCCGCTCCACGACTTCATGGCCACCGAGCAGCGCAACTTGATCGACTCCCTCGCCCGGATCGCCGCCACCGCGGTCGACCAGGGCGAATTCCCCGAAGACACCGACGTCTTCCAGGTAGCACAGGAAGTGTTCGGCATCCTGCTGTCCTACAACTGGACGAGCCGCATCCTGTCCTATCCCGACGCCGCCGACCGCGCGTGGACGGCGTTCAACCGACTGACCGACAGTCTCCAGTCCTAAGGAAGGCCGACACCCATGGCGTCCACAGCCCCGACCACCGCCGGGAAAAAGAAAAGCACGACCGTTCGTGCTCCTTGGTACATCCGCTCCGGCTTCACCGCCGCCGAGCGCCTCGCGCCCGCGCAGGGCCGCGAAGGTCCTGTGCGACCTGTGGTTCAAGCTCCCCGCCGGCCCCGAGAAGCGGCTGCGCGGCACGGCCCCCGCCGGGTCCCACGTCTTCGAGCTCGAGTGCCTCGGCACCACCGTGTGGGGCTACGACTGGGGCGAGGGACCGCTGGTCTACCTCGTGCACGGCTGGGGCGGTTCCACCGGCGACTTCAAGTTCATCGCCGCGAACCTGGTCGCCTCGGGCTTCCGCGTGGTCGCCTTCGACGCCCCGAGCCACGGCAACTCCGGGCCCGGGCCGTGGGGCGAGCGGCATGCGAACGGCCTCCACCTCATCGAGGCGATGAACGTGGTCCTGGAGAAGTTCGGCACGCCCCACGCGGTCGTGTCGCACTCGATGGGCAGCCTCAGCTCCGTCCACGGGATGCTCCAGAGCGGCGTCGACCTCGACAATGTCCGCCTCGTGATGCTCGCGCCGTTCATCGGCGGCGCGGAGGGCTTCCGCGACACGATCGGCGCGATCGTGCCCGTGGGCCCGCGCATCTTCAAGCACCTGGTACCGCTCGGCGAGGCCAAGTCGGGCGTGAAGCTCGAGGACTTCTCCCTGCGCGGCGTCGGCATCGACGCCCCGGTGCTCGTCGTCCACGACAAGGGCGACCGGCCCAATCCGTTCCGCCACGGCAAGGCCCTCGCCGACGCCTGGCCGAACGCCGAGCTCATGGCGACCACGGGCCTGGGCCACCGCAAGGTCCTCCTCAACCCGGCCGTCAGCGCCCGGGTCTCGGCCTTTGTCAGGGGCGAGTAGACGAGACGAGAAAAGGGCCGGGTCTGATGACCCGGCCCTTATCTTTGCGTCTTAACCCTCGTAGTGCACCGTCAGGCGCGTCCACGCACCGATGTTGATGTAGGTGCCGTCGCCCACCGGGAACTCCACGTTCGGCGCCAGCGGCTCGTCGTTGCCGTTGAGGAACGTGCCGTTCGAGGAGCCGACGTCCATGATCGTCCACGAGCCGTCGGGCTTGGCGAACAGCTTCGCGTGCTGCGCGCTCACGCCCGGGTCGGCCACGTCGCCCGACAGGTCGATGTCCGGGGTGATGCCCCGCTTGGCGCTGTAGCGGCCGATCGAGAGGTCGGGCTTGTCGAGCGGGAAGCGGCGCGGCTTCGCGAACGACGGGTACTGCAGCTGCGAGGCCCCGTCTGAGGCCGCGACCTTGTTGAAGTAGCCCTGGTCCGCGGTGACCGCGACACCCCAGCGGGTGGCCGACTGCCCGGGAGGGGCGTAGTTCGAGGCGAGGTCGCTCGGCTGCGCGTCCGGCATCGAGAACCCGCCGGTGCCCGTCGCGGGCGGGGCGGAGGTCGGCGCGCCGAACGGCGCGGCCGGGACGCCCGGAGGCGGTCCGGGAGGCGCCGAGGTCGGCGCGGCGCCGTAGGCCTGCTGCGCGTAAGGGTCCTGGCCGTAGCCCTGCTGCTGAGGTTGCCCGTAGGGGTCCTGCTGCTGCGGCTGGCCGTAAGGGTCCTGCTGGCCGTAGCCCTGCTGCTGAGGCTGCCCGTAAGGGTCCTGCTGCTGCGGCTGACCATAGGGATCCTGCTGGCCGTAGCCACCGGGCTGCTGCTGCTGGCCATACGGGTCCTGCGGCTGCGACGGCTGCCCGTACGGGTCCTGGCCGTAGCCCTGCTGCGGCTGCTGGCCGTACGGGTCCTGCTGCTGGCCGTAGCCCTGCTGCTGCGGCTGACCGTAAGGGTCCTGGGGCTGCGACGGCTGCCCGTAGGGGTCCTGGCCGTAGCCCTGCTGCTGCGGCTGCCCGTAGGGGTCCTGCTGCTGCTGAGGCTGGCCGTAAGGGTCCTGCTGGCTGTAGCCGCCGGGCTGCTGCTGAGGCTGCCCATAAGGGTCCTGCGGCTGCCCGTAAGGGTCGTTCGGCGCGTAGCCCTGGCCGAACGCCGGAGACTGCGGGGGCTGGCCTTGCTGCCACGCCGGGTTGGGCGTTCCGCACTGTTCGCAGAACTGGGCTTGCGGGAAGGCCCCGCAGGCGCACTGGTACCCGCCCGGCTGTGGGGCACCGCCGTAGGTCGGCTGGTAGGTCAAGGTCGTCCCCCTCCAAGCATTTGGGTGTACTCGGCCTCGCTGACGACACCGAGCAGCGGGGCGGACTTGTCACCCTGAACCGGGGAGTCCTGGACGGCATGCTCCTGCGCATGAACGTCAGCCTGGACCGAACCGGGGGATTCGAGTTCCACCACCGCGACACTGATGTTGTCGTGCCCGCCGTTGGCGAGCGCTTGTCGTGTCAACGCTACCGCCTTGTCGCCAACGCTGCCGTCCGGCAGTGGCAGAAGGTCGTGATCGTCATTGAAATAGCGCGACAGACCATCGCTGCACACTACGACATGGCCCGCGCCCAGATCCACCCGGAGGAGGTTCGGGTTGAGGGTCGGCGCGTCCGCGCCGAGCCACGCGAGCAGGGCTTTGGCGTACGGATTCTTGTACCGCTCGTCCGCGGGGTCCACCCCTTGGTACTCGAGCCGGGCCTGGATCGTGTCGTCGACAGTGAGGCATCTCGCCTCTTTCTCGCCGGCCCAGTACGCGCGCGAGTCGCCCACCCAGCACAGGATCGCCTGCTGCCCCTCGACCACCGCCGAGACGTACGTCGAGGACGGCGGCGAGTTCGGGTACTGCTTGCCGACCGCGGCCACCGCCGAGTGGGCCGCGCCCACCCCGCGCCGCGAGGCGTCCTCCGCCGACAGGCCCTCGCCGAGGGCCGACCGGATCTCCGTCACAGCGGCTTCCACCCCTGCGAGTGACGCGCGCTCGGAGTCCGAGGCCCCCGAGACCCCGTCGCAGACGACGATGATCTTGCGTCCGTCCTCGGCGACCGCGATCGCGATCGAGTCCTGGTTGTAGTGGTGGCGCTTGCCCACGTCGGTCGCGGCGCCGATGCCCGGCAGCCCGAACGACAGGTGGTCGTCGGAGCCGCCCGGGTGTTCCGGGTTCTCCTCCGCGGCCGCCGAGGACAGCCACGTGGCCTCCTCGGCCGGGACCGCGAACTCCTCCAGGTCGCCGCCGCAATCCTCGCAGTAGCGGCCGAGGTCGGCGGGAAGTCCGCAAGCGGTGCAACGCTTCGCGGCGCCCAAGGTGGGTGAGGGCTGCATAGGGCTCCTTCGCTACAGCATCGTGCGGGGGCGGTGGCGGTTGGCCAGGTCGAAGTAGTACACCTGGTCCTCCCTGCGGGTGCAGGCGTGGGCGAGGTCCCGGTAGGCCCGCTCCAGCGCCAGGCGCAGCTCCCGCTCCTCCGGCTGCGCCCCGAACACGCGCGGCTCGTGCGCCGGCCCGGTGCGCAGCACCGTCTCCAGCGCCAAGTGGAGGATGCGGGTCGACACCAGGTGCCGGCGCCGCGGTTCGAGCTTGAGCTCGTCGAGCCGCCCGGCCATGTGGTGCAGGTCGAGCAGCGACGGCGGCGCCGTCCGCGAGTGCAGGGCGGTCTGGATGGCCGCGGTCTGCGCGATCCCGTACTGCGCCGAGGTCTTCGGGACCTGGTGCAGCGCCGTGATCGCCTCGGTCGAGTTCCCGTCGAGGTCCAGCAGCCGCGCCCGCCCGTAAGCGGCCGAGACGAACCGGTGGTCGCAGGCCCAGATCCGCGTGTAGTGCGGCAGCGCGAGGTCGCGGCGGCCCGCCAGTTCGGCGCAGGCCGCCAGCGCCAGGCGCGGGGCCAGCTCTCCGGGGAGGTGCGAGTAGACGGCGTCGAAATGCGCTGCGGCCGTGTGGAAGTCGGCTGCGAGCAGCGAGATGGTGCCGCGCAGCCACGTGACCTGCCAGGTGTTGCCTTCACGCTGCGCGAACTGGTCGAGCGCGGCGGCCGCCTGGTGCAGGTCGCCGGCGTTGACGAGGGTGCGCACGCGGCGCAGCTGGACCTCGGGGCTCTGCACGGGCGCGGAATTCAGTTCGGTGAGGATCCCGGTGGCGTCGGTGGCCTGGAGGGTCGCCATGAACGCGGCCATGGGGTCGGCGAGGTCGACCATCGGCGTGGGCAGCGCGTGCGCCACGTCGAAGGGGTCGCCGACGGCGTGCACGTCGTAGTCGACGTCGGGTTCGCCGAAGACGGCCTGCTCGCCGCTGAACAGCGTCGAGGGCTCGAACCGCGGTTCGCCCTTCTGGACCGACTGGACCTCGTGGAGGACGCCGCGCACCTGGGTGCGCATCTCGTCGGCGTCCTGGAAGCGCGAGCGCGGGTCGGCGTGGGTGGCGCGCAGCAGCAGCCGGTGGAAGGCCCCGAAGTCGGCGAACTGCGGCGCCTCGGTCGCCGGCGGGCAGCTTGTCGCGGTAGGTGCTGGTGAAGCCCTTGAAGTCCAAGGCGAGCACGGCCATCGAGCGGCCGATGGTGTACAGGTCGGAGGTCACCGAGGGGCCGACGGAGAGGATCTCGTCGTTGGGCACCGAGTAGCCGGGGGTGCCGTAGATCGCCGACTCCATGTCGTCGACGTGGCGCACGGCGCCGAGGTCGATGAGCTTGAGCCAGGTTTCGACGTGGATCATGTTGTCGGGCTTGAAGTCGCAGAACAGCAGGCCGCGGTCGTGCAGGTATGAGAACGCGGGCAGGAGTTCGGCGGTGTAGGTGAGCACCTGCTCCAGCGGCAGCGGCTTGCGCTCGCCGTTCTCGTCGACCGCGTCCCTGATGTCGCGCAGGGACTTCCCGGCCAGGTACTCCATGACGATGTACGACTGGAGCTGGCCCGAGCGCGGGTCGGCGGCGGTGACGAAGTCGTGGATGTCGACCACGTTGGGGTGGTCGATGCCGACGAGGAAGCGCCGCTCGTTGATCGCGGCCTCGATCGCGTCCTCGTCTGAGGTGTTGATGAGGCCCTTGATGACGACCCACCGCTGGGTGAGGTCGTCGGCGAAGTTCTGGTCGTTGGCGAGGTAGATCCAGCCGAGGCCGCCGTGGGCGATCGCGCCGAGCACTTCGTAGCGCTCGGAGAGCACGTCGCCGGGGCTGCAGCGCGGGCGTGAACCAGTAGCGGGTGCGGCAGTGGGCGCAGTAGCCCTCCACGCGCCCGCCGCGTCCGGCCTGCGGCCGGCCGACGGGCTTGCCGCACGCGGAGCAGAACCGCTTGTGCTCGGGCACCTGCGGGTGCTCCATGACCGCTTCGGCCGGGTCCCGCGGGGGGATCGGCGGCATGTCGGAGAGGCCGCCGCGCTGGCGGGCGCTGGTGGTCGAGGAGCGCGTGACGGGGCCGGTGATCGGCTGCGGCAGCGGCGCGGCCGGCGCCCGGTGGGGCGCCGGGGGCGGCGAGGGCACCATGCCGGCGGGCGCGATCTGCTGCGACTGCGCGTTCTGCGACAGTGCGCGCGCGTGCCGGGAGTCCCTGCGGCGACGGCATCGGCGGCGCCGAGACGGGCGGAGCCGAGACGGGCGGCACGGAGTTGGTGCCGGGCGGGCCGGGCGGCGTGGGTGCGAAGCCCGGCTGCGGCGGGACCGCCGGGGGCGTGTTGAGGCGCTTGCGCACGCGGACGGTGTCGGAGTCGTTCGCGGACTCCTCGCCCTCAGGTTGGTAGGCGCCCGGGAGGTACCGCTGGGTGTGCTCGGGCGGCGGCTGCTGGTCGCTCATGGCGCTCCCTCTAATCCCGGTACTTCGGGGCCGGTGCGGCGCCTGCGACGCCCAGCGGACCCTTGAGCCACTTGTCGTATGCGGCCTGCCAGGTGCCGTCCGCGATGAGGGCCGCGAGGGCGCCGTTGACGTAGCGGGCCAGGTCGGTGTTGTCCTTCTGGAACGCGATGCCGTAGGGCTCCTGCGAGAACGCGTCGCCCACGACGTGCAGGGTCGGGTCCTGCGCGGCCATGCCGGCGAGGATGGTGTCGTCGATGGCGACGGCGTCGACGGTGCCCTGCTGGAGGAGCACGAGGCAGTCGTTGAAGTCGGGGACGGTCACCGGCCGGACCTCGGCGTTGACGGCGGCGATGTTGCTCACGGAGGTCGAGTTCGCGCCGGTGCAGACCTGCTGCTCGGCGGTCATTTCGGCCAGGCCTTCGATCCCGGAGGTCTGGGGCACGAGCAGGCGCTGGCCGGCGTGGTAGTACTCGGCGGAGAACTCGACCTCGCCCCACCGCTCGCAGTTCATGGTCATGGTGCGCACGACCATGTCGACCCGGTCGCCGTTGACCGCCTCCACCCGCTCGCCGGAGGTCATGGGCACCCAGCGGATGTTCGCGTCGTCGCCCAGGATGGACTTGGCGATCGCGGTGGCGATGTCGATGTCGAAGCCGGCCAGCGCGTTCGTCTCGGGGTCGCGGTAGCCCATGAGGTTCGTGGACTGGCTGATGCCGATGCTGATCTGCTCTTGGTTGTCGAGGCCGGCGAGGGCCTGGGCGGCGGTGGTCGCGCCGGGGTTGTAGGACGCGAGCGGGTCGCAGCTCTCGTCGGCCGGGGCGCCCCCGGCTTCGGGGGAGAAGTCGATGCCCGAGGGCAGCGGGGTGGGGACGTCGACGTCCGGCGGCTGCATGTCGGTCGGTCCGGAGCAGGCGGCGAGGACGAGGCAGGCGGCGGCCGCGGCCGCGAGTCGGATCTGGTGTCGCATCATGCGTAGTACTCCGCCACTCGGATCTGGATGCCGACCGCGGCGCTGACGAGCGCCGCGAGGGCCAGGGCCGCGAGTCCGGCGGCGGCGCCCGAGAGGGACCGCTGGGCGTCGTGGGTGGCCTCGATGAACCGGTCGGCGCTGATCTCGGTGGCCGCGGTCAGTTCGTCGTTGAGGGTCCTGAAGGAGGCCCACAGGCTCGTGTCGCTGTCGCCGACGACGAGGTTGACGGCGTCGGTGTAGCGGCCTTCCTGGGCGAGTTTGACGACCTCGTCGTGTCCGGCGCGCCAGGTGTCGGCGGCTTCGCGGGCGGCGTCGACCTTCGCCGACAGCTCGGGGTCGGAGGCGAACGCGTCGTCGAGTTGGTCGAGGAGCCGGCCCGGGTCGGCGAGCGCTTTGAAGTGCGTTTCGTAGCGTTCGGCGGCCTCGGGGTCCTCGCCGCGGGCGATGAGCACGAGGGATTCCTCGGCGCGGGCCTGCTGGGCGGTGATCTCGGCCTGGGCGAGCAGTTCGAGCGGCTGCGCGCCGTCCTCATGGGACCGGCTGGTGTGGCTGGCCGAGGTCAGTGAGGCCATGGCGAGCCATCCGGCGAAGACGACGAGGAGGGCCGTGGCGCCCACGAGTCCGAGGTTGAACACCCGGTTCGTCTTGCGCGAGAGCCACATCTGGGCCCATACGAGGGTGCCGAGGGCGGCGACGGCGAGTGCCGCTGCGGCCCAGGGGAACGCCTCGGCGTCGGCGCGGGACTGGTTGAGCTGCGTGCGGGAGTTCTCCTGGAGGTCGTGCGCCGAAGGCAGCATCTCCTCGCGCATGAGCGTGGAGGCCTGCTCCTGGTAGGTGGCGCCGACCGGTTCGCCGAGGCGGTTGAAGGTCCGCGCGCTCTCGACCAGCCCGGTGTAGACCGGCAGTCGCGCGTTGAGTTCGGCGACGAGTTCGATGTCGGCGGGGGTCTTCACCTCGCCCGCGGCGGTCGCCAGCGCGACGGTGGCGTCGCGCAGGGCCTCACGGTAGGTGTCGTTCATCTCGTCGGAGGGCGTGCCCGCCGTCAGGTACGAGGACGCGGCGGTCGCATCAGCCTGCGAGAGCGCTTGGTACAGCTGCAGTGCGGACACCGAGAGGCGACCGGACTGGCCGGTGGTCTCCTCGATGACGGCCGATTTCGCGAGGATCGCGGTCATGCCGGTGATCCCGGCGCCGAGGATGAGCGCCGCGAGCACCGCGAGGACGCCGCGCAGCTGCCCGGGGGTGAATCGCAGCGAGGCGAGCAGCCGGTCGAACCGTCGCCGCCCGGGCGCGGTGCCGGCCGCCGACGGTGCCGCGTCGCGGCCGGCGGGCGGTACCGGCGATGCCGGCGTGCCGTCGACCGGCATCGCCTGCGCGGGCGCCTGCGTCAGAGCGGGAGGGGACTGGACGGACAACTACTGCACCTCACTAGTTCGGCGACCCGCGGGCCGCTGGACTCGTTCGCCGCGCGCACGTCTGACGTGGCTGGAGTGTCGGGGGACTCCCACATGGTATCGGCCCGCGGCAACGACCGCTGACTCCCGCCTCGCGGCGATTCGCCAGGCGGGCGCGGCGGTACGGTGGGACCGTGCCGAACGCCGAAATTCACTCCACAGAGGACGACGCCCGCTGGATGGCGCGCGCCGTCGAACTGGCCGAACGCTGCCCGCCGTCCACGACCGCCTTCAGTGTCGGCGCCGTCATCGTCGCAGACGGCCGCGCGGTCGGCGAGGGCTGGTCGCGCGCCGAGGACCCGAGCGACCACGCCGAGGAGGTCGCCCTGCGCCAGGCCGGCGAAACCGCGCGCGGCGCCACCGCCTACAGCTCGATGGAGCCGTGCGGGCACCGCGCCTCCCGCCCCGACCCGTGCGCGCGCCTGCTCATCGCCGCCGGAGTGGACCGCGTCGTCTACGCCCTCGGCGAGCCCCTGAACTTCGTCGACGCGCCCGGCGGCGACGCGATTCTGCGCGAGAACGGCGTGGTTGTGGCCGTGATGCCCGAATTCGCGGCGGCGGCCGAGCGACCCAACGCACACCTCCGTTAATCTGGGACCCATGAGCCCAACGATCGACTCGCCGTTCATCAGCACACCGTTCATCAGTGCTGACGAGGCCGTCGAACAGCACGGATCGGTCCGGCTCGACGTCCGGTGGACGCTCGGAGGGCCGTCGCGCGAAGCCGACTACGCCGCCGGGCACCTGCCCGGCGCGGTCCGGCTCGACTTCGACCGCGACGTGTGCGGCCCGGTGGGCCCCGTCGGCGGCCGCCACCCGCTGCCCGAACCCGAAGCGCTGCAAGCGGTCCTGCGAGCCGCCGGGATCGACGACGACTCGCGCGTCCTGGTCTACGACGACGGCGACGGCATGGCCGCCGCCCGCACCTGGTGGACCCTCCGCTGGGCCGGACTCGACCGCGTCCAGGTCCTCCAAGGCGGCGTCAAGGCCTGGACCGGCGCCGGATTCCCGCTCGAGACCCAGACGCCGCAACCGAGGCCCGGCACCGTGACCGTCAGGCCCGGGCAGCTCCCGGTCCTCGACGCCGAGTCCGCCGCCGACTGGGCCCGCACCCGCGAACTGGTCGACGTGCGCGCCCCCGAGCGCTACCGCGGCGAGAGGGAACCGGTCGACCCCGTCGCCGGACACGTCCCCGGCGCGATCAACCTCTTCCTCGGCGAAGACGACCTCGCCGACGCCCCACGGCTTCGCGAACGCTATGCGCCGCACCCGGAAGCGGCCTACTACTGCGGCTCCGGCGTCGGCGCCGCGCGCACCGCGCTCGCCGTCACCGCGGCCGGACTGCCCACGCCGCCGGTCTACATCGGTTCATGGAGCGACTGGGTCTCGAGGGGCCGCGACGTGGCCACGGGGGAGGAACGATGAAGCGCGCACTGATCGCGGTACCGGCCGCACTGCTGCTGGCGCTGGCCGCCTGCAGCGACGACGGCGCCCCCGAGGAC
The DNA here is from genome assembly GCA_963740955.1 of uncultured Actinomycetota bacterium. GTDB lineage: Bacteria > Actinomycetota > Actinomycetes > Mycobacteriales > Micromonosporaceae > Glycomyces. Next base: position 8,642 of record CAVUGC010000012.1, on the reverse strand, counting down.
GGCGACGCGGCGAACTCGGCCGCCAACGAGTCGACCTCCTCGGCCGAGTCGGCCGGCCCGGTCGAGCTGGACCTGGCCGACGCCGCGGGCGCCTGCCCGTTCATCGACTCCGCGACGCTGAACACCGTGACCGGTGAGGACTTCCGGTTCGCCTCCGGCGGGCCCGGCGAGGTCGCCGAAGGCGAGGAGGCCCCCGCGCAGCTCACGTGCGCGGTGCAGACCGGCGAGGCCGCCTATCCGGACCTGACGCTGTTCGTGATCGGCACCGAGGCGGAGGTCGAGACCTACGAGGAGTCGCTCGCCGACGGCTCCGAGACCATCGACGGCCTCGGCGAGGCCGGCTACTGGATCCTCCACACCGAGGACACCGGCGCGGGCCCGGCCCTGGAGATGGGCTGGTACGACGGCGGGACCATCTTCGAGATGCGCTACACGACCCCGCTGGACACCGACGCGGCCGTCGTCACCGAACTCGTGGCGGGCTTCACCGAACTCGCCCAAGGGATCGCGGCCTCCTACGCCGAGGCCGGCTGACCCGAAGACGCGAAAGGCCGCCGGGCTTCGGCCCGGCGGCCTTCTTCTTGCGCATAAGTGAGCGCCCTCCCCGCCGGGGGTGCGGGGAGGGCGCTCAGGTGCGGAGTGCAGTTCGCGGGCGTGCCCGTTCCACATAGTCGGGTATGGAAACGTTTGCAACGCTTTCGACAGCCTACTGGAGAGTAGCCCTTCGGTCAAGACTCGAACGGGTGTCCTTCCAACGCGCGCAAGCCCTTGCGGCGCAGCGCGTTCGGGACTACTCGGCCGGGACGGCGAAGATCTTCGCGGCGTCGTCGATCGTCAGCCGGATCGTCTCCGCACCCGAGATCACCACGACCTCGCCGTCGAGGCGGTCGATCGCGACCTCGGCACCCGGGTCCACACCGGCCTCGTGGAGCGAGGCCAGCAGCTCGGGGTGGGTCTGGGCCGACTCGCACAGGCGCGTCACGCGCACCTTCGAGCCGGGGGAGACCACGCTCATCGGGCGCTCGTCGACCTCGTGGCCCACGGTCACGGCCGAGGCGTCGAGCTCCGTGAGTCCGGGGATCGTGTTGCCGTACGGCGAACGGGTGGGGTGCTCCAGCAGCTCGTACACGCGCTTCTCGACGGAGTCGCTCATGACGTGCTCCCACTTGCAGGCCTCGTCATGGGCCTCCACGTAGGACATGCCGATGACGTCGACCAGGAGCCGCTCGGCGAGCCGGTGCTTGCGCATCACCGCGACCGCCTGGCGGCGGCCCTCCTCGGTGAGCTCCAAGTGCCGGTCGCTCTTGACGTTGAGCAGTCCGTGGCGCTGCATCCGGCCCACGGTCTGCGAGACCGTGGGACCGCTCTGCTCGAGCCGCTCGGCGATCCGGGCACGAAGCGCGGGGACGCCCTCCTCCTCGAGTTCGAGGATGGTGCGCAGATACATTTCAGTGGTGTCGACGAGGTCCGTGGTCACAGCTTCGTTCCTTCACTTTGTCCGCCCGCAGGGCACCGAGCGGGGTGGGTCGAGTAGCCGCCAGACCCCCTGTCAGCACCAATGGTATACGGCGTGAAGGCCACTCCGTTCATCAGCCATCCGGACGTACGGGGCGCTCACACCCCATAGCGACCCGGTGAACCGGGCCGACTGGGTCGATCACGCCACATACTCGGCGAGGCGCCCGGCGTAGTCGGGCTGGCGCAGGCGGTGCAGCGCGTTCTTCTCGATCTGGCGGACCCGCTCGCGGGACAGGCCGAAGTCGGCGGAGACCTCTTCGAGGGTGCGCTGGCGCCCGTCGTCAATGCCGAAACGCAGCCGCAGCACGGTTTGTTCCCGCTCCGGCAGCGAGGCCAGCACGTTCGCGATGTGGCGGCGCAGCAGCGCGTACGACACGGCGTCGTCGCCGCCGTGCTCGCGCGGCAGGTGCGCGACCAGGTCGCCCAGCGCGGTCGAGTCGTCCTCGCCCACGGTCTGGTCCAGGCTCACCGGCTCGCGGTCGTAGGACATGAGCTCCAGCACCTTGCCCGGGGTGACGTCGAGCTCGGCGGCGATCTCCTCGTAGCGGGGCTCGCGGCCCAGTTCGGCCATGAGGTCCTGGCGCACCCGGTTCATCCGCTTGATCTGGTCCACGGTGTGCGCGGGCACCCGGATCGTGCGCGACTGGTCGGTGACGGCCCGGTTGATGGCCTGCCGGATCCACCAGGTGGCGTACGTGGAGAACTTGTAGCCCTTCTGGTAGTCGAACTTCTCGACGGCGCGGATGAGGCCCAGGTTGCCCTCCTGGATGAGGTCGAGCAGGCTCATCCCGGCGCCGGAGTAGCGCTTGGCGACGGAGACGACGAGGCGCAGGTTCGACTCGAGCATCCGCTGCTTGGCCGCGCGGCCCTCGGCCGCGATGCGGGCCAGGTCGCTGCGCAGGTCGGGGTCGGTGGTCTCGCTGATGCGGCACTCGGCCATGAGGCCGGCCTCGATGGCCTTGGCGCACTCGACCTCCTCGGAGGCGGTGAGCAGCCGGTGTTTGCCGATGCCGTTGAGATAGGCGCGAACCGGGTCACCGGAGTACTCGGTCGCGCGCTGCGCCGGTCGCTGTGCCGGACGCTGGCGGATGCTGTCGACAGGTGCCATCGAATTCGCCTTTCGCTGCATACCCTCGGCGCGTGGGTTGATCCGCGCCTGACCCGGTGGGCACCGGGCGTCGGGGTACCAGCTTGCAGCGGATTTCGGGCTTTGCGATCCCCCAGCGGGAAGGGTGGCACGAACCCGGGAGACACGATAAGAATTTCGGTTTCGGGGCTTCCCACCGATACCTGATGGCTACCAGCCGTACGACGAAGATCGTCGCGATGGCGATGAGCGAGAGCGTCCAGTGGCCGATCTGCGACTCCCAGCGAGCCCCGATGCCCACGATCACCGCGCCGATCGCCGCGGCCATCGCGTAGAAGTCCGCGCGGAGCACCGCCGGGATCTCCTGGACCAGGACGTCCCGAAGGATGCCCCCGCCGATTCCGGAGAGTACTCCCACGATGCAAGCCGCGTAGACCGCGAACCCGAACTCGAGCCCCTTCACGGTCCCGACCACGGTGAACAGGGCGAGTCCGGCCGCGTCGAGCACGAGCATCGTGGGGCGCATGCGCGAGAGCGCCGGGTGGAACCGGAACACGCACGACCGAGGCCACGAGCGCCACGAGCGGATAGCGCCAGTCGGTGAGCACCAGGGGCTTGGCGTCGATGAGCAGGTCGCGGATGGCGCCGCCGCCGAGCGCGCAGATCACGCCGATGACGACCACGCCGAACAGGTCCAGCCGCTTGCCGACCGCGGCGCTCGCGCCGGAGGCGGCGAAGACCGCGGTGCCGACCAGTTCGGCGACCAGGCTCAGCAGGTCGGGGTCGAGATCCAGAGAAGAAGGCTCCACCCGAGCGTTATAGCAGGTAGAGCCCCATCACACTGCTGGGCTAGTCGAAGGTGAGAGCCGCGCCGTAGCGCCTCAGCCCTGCATCTTCTCGTAGATGTCCTTGCAGTTCGGGCAGATCGGGAAGCGGTCGGGGTCCCGCGTGGGCACCCACATCTTCCCGCACAGGGCCTTCACCGGGATGCCGTCGACCATCGCGGCCATGAGCTTGTCCTTCGGCACGTAGTGCGAGAATCGCTCCTCGTCGCCGTCCTCGAAGGTGTAGTTCGGATTGGTCTGGGTCTGCTCGTCGAGCATGGTCGAACCAGCTCCAGTCGAGCCGGCTCCATCGGAGCCCCCAGTGGTGGGAAGTTCGCTCACGGCAACTCACTCCTCATTCGCGCGCAAGATCCCGTCAATCTTGCCACGCCCGGGTCCGCTATTCCGAATCGATCATGGGTGGGCGGCGGTTCGAGCGTTTCAGCCCTGCGCCGGTGCCTGGTGAACGTCCCGGGCTTGCGCACCAGGCGGTCGTTCGCCAGCATCACCGCCAGCCACGGCAGGATCGCCATGCCCGCGACGCCGACGAGCAGCCACAACCACAGCATCGGCACGTCGGCCATCACGAGGAACCCGCAGACGATCACGAGCAGCGCCCGGATCGACATCATCACGACGTACCGGATCGTCCGGTACCGCCGCTCCTCGTCGAGCGACATCGACGCATCGGTGATGCTGGTCGCCTTCTCACGCCTTGCCACCCTTCGAGCCTACGCCTAGCGGGTGCGGCAGGATCGGAGGCATGAAAGCAGTCGTGCAGACCGTGAGCGAAGCCGAAGTGATCGTCGAGGAGGCCGTGGTCGGCGCCATCGAAGAGGGCCTGCTGGTCCTCCTCGGCGTCACCCATACGGATGGACCCGCGGAGGTCCGCTGGATCGCCGAGAAGATCTGGTCGCCTGCGGATCATGCGGGACGAGCACTCGGCGTCCGATCTGGACGCGCCGATCCTCCTGGTCAGCCAGTTCACCCTCTACGCCGACACGCGCAAGGGCCGGCGCCCCTCCTGGAACGCCGCCGCACCCGGACCGGTGGCCGAGCCGCTGGTCGAGGCCGTCGCCGCCCACCTGCGGGGCCTCGGCGCCCGAGTCGAGACCGGGAAGTTCGGCGCCATGATGCACGTCCGCAGTGTCAACGTCGGCCCCAACACGATCCTCCTGGAGCGATGAACGTGACGGCGCTCGCGCCCTAAAATCAACCGGGTCCGCAACCGTCCGAGAGGAGCCCGCATGATCCCGGCCGCCCCACCCGAAATGCTTCCGTCGCTTCGGGTCTGGCAGCGCAAGGCCATGGTCTCGTACCACCGGGGTCAATCGCGCGACTTCCTCGCCGTCGCCACGCCCGGCGCCGGCAAGACCACGTTCGCCCTGCGCATCGCCTACGACCTGCTCGCCGACGGCACCGTCGACACGATCACCGTCGTCGCCCCCACCGAGCACCTCAAGGCCCAGTGGTCCGGCGCCGCAGCCCGATTCGGCATCCAGCTCGACCCGGCCTTCCGCAACGCCGTCGTCCACAGTGCCGCCGACTATCCACGGCGTGGTCGTCACCTACGCGCAGATCGGCGCCGACCCGGCCGTCCACCGCCGCCGCACCCTCGCCCGCCGGACCCTCGTCATCCTCGACGAGATCCACCACGCCGGCGACGCCCGCACCTGGGGCGAGGGCGTCCAGACCGCGTTCGACGAGGCCGAGCGGCGCCTGTGCCTGACCGGCACCCCGTTCCGCAGCGACGACAACCCGATCCCGTTCGTGGAGTACGAGGAGGACCCCGACGGGGCCAAGCGCTCGCGCGCCGACGCCCTCTACGGCTACCGGGACGCGCTCGCCGACGGCGTCGTGCGCCCGGTCATGTTCATGGCCTACTCCGGCCAGGCGAAATGGCGCACCAGCGCGGGCGACGAGCTCGCCGTGCGCCTCGGGCAGCCGCTCACGAAGGACCTCACGAGCCAGGCCTGGCGTACCGCCCTCGACCCGGAGGGGGAGTGGATCAAGCAGGTCATCAGGGCCGCCGACCGGCGGCTCTCCTCACTGCGCGCCGCGGGCATCCCCGACGCGGGCGGGCTCATCATCGCCTCCGACCAGAACAGCGCCCGCTCCTACGCCGGGATCCTCAAGCGCGTCACCGGCAAGGGCGCCACGATCGTCCTCTCCGACGACGCAGGCTCCTCGGACAAGATCGCCAAGTTCGCCGAGTCCGAATGAGGAATGGCTCGTCGCCGTCCGCATGGTCTCCGAGGGCGTCGACATCCCGCGCCTGGCCGTCGGCGTCTACGCCACGAACGCGCACACCCCGCTGTACTTCGCGCAGGCCATCGGCCGCTTCGTGCGCTCGCGCCGGCCCGGCGAGACCGCCTCGGTGTTCCTGCCGAGCGTGATCCCGCTGCTGAGCCTCGCCGAGAACCTCGAGGCCGACCGCGACCACGTCATCAAGCCCAAGTCCCCGGACGAGGACCCCGAGCTGCTCCTGGAGCAGGCGCAGCGGGTGCTCAACGAAGGCACCGAGCTCGGCGGCCAGCGCGAGACCCTCGAGTCGAACGCCGAACTCGATCAGGTGATCTTCGACGGCGGCTCGTTCGGCCTGCCGGTGGAGGCCGGGAGCGCCGAGGAGCAGGAGTATCTGGGCCTGCCGGGCCTCTTGACCCAGGAGCAGGTGCATCTGCTGCTGCAGAAGCGCCAGCGCGAGCAGATGGCGAAGCAGAAGACCGGGACCCGCACGGAGACGGCCGAGCGGCCCGCTGCGGAACCGGCGATGACGAACGCGCAGAAGCGGCTCAAGCTCCGCAAGCAGTTGAACGCGCTGGTGGGCGCCCGCTCGTTCGCGACGAACGAGCCGCACGGGAAGATCCACGCGATGCTCCGGTCGAAGTGCGGCGGGCCGCCGAGCGCGCAGGCGACCATCGAGCAGCTCGAGGAGCGGATCGCGGTGATCCGCTCGCTGTAGCGGCGCGCACCGTCTCGAATCGTGGAAAGCGACGAGTCGGGGCATCATGTAAACGAAAGGACCGCCGTCGGCGAAATGCCGGCGGCGGTCTTGCCTATTGGGACGAATCAGGGCCCGGACGGTCTCCCGTCCGGGCCCTTCTCAAGCCTGTGCGCGCTAGTTCTCCGATGCCATGAGGTCGGTGCCGCGCCACTCGAATTCGGGGTCGGCGGTGAAATCAATGGCGATCGGCACGAGCTTCTCGGCGAATTGGTTCGCGTGGTGGCCGCAGAAGACGAGGTCGCCGCCTTCGGCCAGGGTCACGCGAAGCTTTGCCGCGGCGCTACACCGATCGCAGCGCTCGCCCGCGATCGGACGTTCCTCCGTCTGGGGCGGGGGCGTCAGGGTGGATGTCATACCAGGTCCTCCGCTGCGTTCGGTCGAAATGGATATGTCGGCCTGTTGACCGGCTCGTTCCGTTCAACGCCTGCACTGTACTACCTCTTCCCGACAGTTCCCGACTGAGACTCGGCTCACTCGGGGCGTCGGTCGCGATAGTTGCTCCACACCGTAGCCCACGGAACGCCGATCGACAACCCGGCACGAGCGGTGGGTACCCACTCGTTCGAGTGATACACCAACGTCCGAAGCCGTGCTGCGCCTTCGGGTTTCGAGTGGTAACGGTGAGTAGCGAGCGCTGCGGCGCTAGTCGAGGTAGTCGCGGAGCACCTGCGAACGCGACGGGTGCCGCAGCTTCGACATGGTCTTGGACTCGATCTGGCGGATGCGCTCGCGGGTGACCCCGTAGACCTGCCCGATCTCGTCGAGGGTGCGCGGCTGGCCGTCGGTGAGGCCGAACCGCAGCCGTACGACGCCCGCCTCGCGCTCGGAGAGGGTCTGCAGCACCTGCTGGAGCTGCCCCTGCAGGAGCGAGAAGGAGACCGCGTCGACGGCCACAATGGCCTCGGAGTCCTCGATGAAGTCGCCGAGCTGGCTGTCGCCCTCGTCGCCGATGGTCTGGTCGAGGCTGATCGGCTCGCGCGCGTACTGCTGGATCTCGAGGACCTTCTCCGGGGAGATGTCCATCTCCTTGGCCAGCTCGTCGGGGCTGGGCTCGCGGCCGAGATCCTGTAGCAGCTCACGCTGTATGCGGCCGAGTTTGTTGATGACCTCGACCATGTGGACTGGTATACGGATGGTCCTCGCCTGGTCGGCCATGGCGCGGGTGATGGCCTGCCGGATCCACCAGGTGGCGTACGTGGAGAACTTGTAGCCCTTGGTGTAGTCGAACTTCTCGACGGCGCGGATGAGGCCGAGGTTGCCTTCCTGGATGAGGTCCAGGAACGCCATGCCGCGGCCGGTGTAGCGCTTGGCGAGCGAGACGACGAGGCGGAGGTTCGCCTCGAGGAGGTGGTCCTTGGCGCGGTCGCCGTCGCGGACGATCCACTCGAGGTCCCGGCGCAGCTGCGTGGGGATCTCCTCGCCGCCCTCGCGGAGGAGCTTGAGGCGCTCGACGGCGTACAGGCCGGCCTCGATGCGCTTGGCGAGCTCGACCTCTTGGGCCGCGTTGAGGAGCGGGACCTTGCCGATCTGCTTGAGGTAGGCGCGGACGGAGTCGGCCGAGGCGGTCATCTCGGCGTCCTTGCGAGCCTGCTTGAGCGCCTCCGAGTCCTCCTCGTCCCACTCGAAGTCGTCGCCCTCTTCGTCGTCTTCGCCGTCCTTCTTGGACTTCCCGCGGGTGGCGGCCTTCTTGGCGGCCTTCTTGCGGGTGGCCTTCTTGGCGGGGGCCGCGGCGGCGGCTTCGGCCAGCGCGTCCTCGTTGGCCGCGGCGAGGTCGGCCTCGTCGGGCTCTTCGCCGTCGGCGGGCTTCTTCGCGGCGGCCTTCTTCGTCGCCTTCTTGGCGGTGGTCTTCTTAGCGGTCTTCTTGGCCGCCTTCTTGACCGCGCCTTCGTCGCTCGCCGTCGTCGGCGGGGAGCGGCGGCCTTCTTGGCGGTCTTCTTCACCGCGGACTTCTTGGCGGCCTTGGCGGTGGTGGTCCGCGAGGAGGTGGCGGTGCGGGCGGCGGGGACGCGCTTGCGGGTGGAGGCGGAGCCGTCCACGACCACGGTGACGTCGGCCTCCGCCAATGCGCGGAGCACCTTCTTGCCCTCGGCGGGGGAGGCCTGCACCGACTCCAGAACCTGGGCGACCGTCGCGGACGTCAGCTGCCCGTTGCTCTCTCGGGCCAGAGCGAGCAACGAGTCGGTCAGGGAATTGACGTCTGTGACCTGGA
>CAVUGC010000011.1:0-145031 GCA_963740955.1 uncultured Actinomycetota bacterium | reverse complement strand
CTCGGCCAGAAGTACCTGTACGAAATGAACCTCCAAGGCGGAAGCGCTGGTGTGAAGTAAGTGACTGATCTGTCCACTCAGACCGTAGGACTGCGCCCCTCCGGGCTCGTGCTCGACGGCGCGAAGAGGTGCACCTGTGCGCCTCGCTGTTCTACTTCAGGCTGCCGCGCGAGGTCTGGGCGGACCGCCTGGCCCAGGTGGCGGCGCCGGCTACACGCTCGTGGACGTCTACGTCCCGTGGAACTTCCACGAGACCGCGCCGGGCGGGTGGGACTTCACGGGACGGCGCGACGTCGGCGAGTTCCTCGACCTGGCCCGCGACGCCGGGCTCGGCGTCATCGCGCGGCCCGGCCCGTACATCTGCTCCGAGTGGGACGGCGGCGCGCTGCCCGCCTGGCTGACCCTCGAGGACGGCCTGGCGCTGCGGCAGGCCGAACCGCGCTACCTGCGCACGTGAGGCCTGGTTCGACCAGGTCATGCCGCTGCTCGCGGCCCGGCAGCGGGACCGGGGCGGCAGCGTCGTCGCGATCCAGGTCGAGAACGAGCTCGACTTCTTCGACACCGCCGACCGCCCCGCGTACATCGCGCCCTGCAGGACATGGCGCTCGGCCACGGCATCGACGTGCCCCTCGTCGCCTGCGCCGGACAGGGCGACCTGGTCGGCGCCACCGGCGGAGTCGACGGCGTCGCCCCGGCGTTCAACTTCTACCCCGACGACCGCTCGCCGTTCGTCGAGGCCGAAGTGCGGCAGTACGCCGACCTCGTGGCGCGCCAGGGCCTCCCGCTGCTGGTCATGGAGACCAACCGGCCCACACGACGCTGCGGCGGCTGCTGGTCAGCGGCGCGAAGCTGATCGCGCCCTACCTCCAGGCCTCCGGCTACGACTTCGGGTACACGCCCTCGGTCGGCAACTGGGGCGACCCGGGCGGGTTCATGTCCCACGACTACGACTTCGGCGGCTATCTCTCCCCGGTCGGCGAACCCCGCCCCGAGATGGCCGAGGCCCGCGTCCTCGCGGCCTTCGCCCGCACGCTCGGCCCGGCGCTCGCCCGGGCGACCACCACCGCCGCCGACGCCGTGGTCAGCGCCAACGTCCCCACCAGCGCCTCCGGCTCCGCGCTGGTCCTCGACGGCGGCGGCACCGTCACCGGCGTCCCGAACCTCGGCGACGAGCCGGGCACGGCGACGCTCGCGGCCGCGGGCGGCCTGCCCGAGACCGCGATCGCGTTGGCGCCCTTCTCGTGCGCGCTGGTCCTGCGCGACCTGCCGCTCGCGGGCTTCGGCCTGCCCGGCACGCTGCGGCTCGCCTCGGCGGACCTCGTGGGCGCCGGCCCGGCGGGCTCGAGTTCGCCGCGCGCGTGCCGAGCATCGCTCGCGCTCGAAGGCGCCGACGGCGTGAAGCTCGTCGAGCTCGACGCGCCCGCACCGGGTGCGCCCGTGCTCACCGAGGTGTACTCCGGCGGGGACCGCTGGACCGTCGAGGTCTTCCACCCCGAGGACGTGGCGACCCCGGACGACACCCTCGGTGTCCTCTCCGAGCCGCTGCCGGAACCGGAGATCCTCACCGGCGCAACGCGTCTCGACCTCGAGACCCGCTCGGGCGAAACGTCCGTGCACGAGTTCCCCCGGCCTCTGAACAGGTCGGCGTCTACCGGGGCCGCACGCACTACGCGGCCGCCGTCGACGGTGTCGAAGCGCTGCTGATCGAAGGCGCGGGCGACATCGTGGACCTCGCGCTCGACGGCGCCGCGCTGCCGAGCTTCGCGAAGTTCGGCGCCACGGTCCGCCTCCCGGTCGGCGGCGCTTCGCGGCTCGACGCCACGGTGGAGACCTGGGGCCACGCCAACTTCGACGACTCGCGCCTCCCCGGCCTCGCGATCGGGTCCCTGCGCGGCCTCGGCAGCGTCTGGGCGATCGCGGCGAGCGAGGACGTCGCCGCACTGTGGACCGTCGACGGCGGCGAGCAGTGGGCCGGCGACCCGGCCCCGGTGCGCACCCTCGCGGGCTGGAGCAGCACCCGGATCGGACGCCCGGTCACGTACCGGCGCGCCCTGCCCGTGGACGGCACCAGCCACTACGCGCTGCACCTCGACGGGCTTCAGACCCCGTGCGAGATCACCGTGGACGGCGTCTCCAGCATCGTGAGCCCGAACGACCCGTGGGTGCACCTCGCCCCCGGTGCGGGCCGCGAAGTCGCGATCACCATGGCGCACTGGCCGGTCGACGGCGGCGGTGCGACCCTGCTGCGCCTGGAGGCTGTGCGAGACTGGCAGGTCGAGGCGCAAGCCGACGACGCCCTCCTCGCGCTGTCCCAGAAGGACGGCAGCGGCGCGGAGATCGAGCTGCCGCTCGAACTCGCGCCGGGCGAGGAGGCCTGGCTCGACGTGCCCGTCCCGTCCGGGGGCCGCTCGCTGCGGTTCGAGGGCGAGCAGGTGCGCGTCAGCGCGTTCGTGCGCGGTGAACTGCTCGGACGCGTCTGGCTCGACGACGCGGCCCGTCCGAAGTTCACCGGCGGGGACCCTGGGCGACTGTGGATTCCGGGATCATGGAACACCGGCGCGGTGCGCCTGCTGGTCCACGGCACCGCCGGCGGCGACCGGCCGCGCCTCGCGCGCGTGACCGCCGCCGCCTCGCCGGAATGACCTCAGACACCGACCAGTACTAACCAGGAGCATCATGGCCGTCACCAGGCGCACCTCCCGCGACATCCGCAGCGAGTCGCGGCTCGACGTCCTGCACGCGCTGCTGGCGGCGGGCGAGGCGAGCCGGGGCGACCTGGCCGCGGTGACGGGCCTGAGCAACGCGACGGTGGCCACCGTGGTGAGCGACCTGCTCGAAGGCGGCATCGTCACCGAGGCCCGCCGCACCGGCGGGCGCATCGGGCGGCCGACGACGACCTTGCGGCTCAACGGGAGCCGCGGCCGCATCGTCGGTGTCGACGTCGCGGAGACGTACGTGCGGGCGACCGTGTTCGACTCCGCGCTCGACGAGCTCGCCTCAGCCGAGGTCGCCACCGACGAGCACGACCACGACCCCGACTCCGTCATCGACGCCATCGTGCAGGCCCTCGACACGCGCTCGAGGGCGCGCCCGCCACCCGCGACGACGTGCTCGGCGTGGGCATCTCGCTCCCCGGCGGGATGCAGCGCTGGGCCGAGGTCGCCGTGGTCGTGCCGAACCCGACCTGGCTCCATGTGGACCGGCTGCGCGAGCGCATCGGCCTGCCGATCGTCGTCGACAACCCGCTCAAGGCGATCGCCACGGCCGAGCTCTGGTTCGGCGAGGGCCGCCGCCACAAGAGCATGATCACCGTCAACCTCGGCACCGGCGTGGGCGCCGGGATCGTCCTCGAAGGCACGATCCTGCGCGGCGCCCAGAACGGCGCGGGGGAGTGGGGCCACAGCCTCCTCGCCCTCGACGGCCGCCGGTGCCGTTGCGGCCGAGAGGGTTGCGTCGAGGCCTATGTGGGCGCGGCGGGCATCCAGCAGACGCTCGCCGCGATCGCCCCGGACCACCCGCTCGCCGCCGTGCCCATGCAGCGCGACTTCATCGCGGCCTTCGCCGCGGCGCTCGAGCCGCCCGCGCACCCGGCGCTGACCGAGACCCTGGAGCTCACCGCCCGCTACCTCGGCTCGGCGATCGCCGACCTGTGGCGATCGTCAACCCCGAGATGATCACCCTGACCGGCTGGACCGCATGGGCCCTCGGCGACCACCTCGTGCCGGCCGTGCGCCGCCGGGTGCTCGAGGAGGCCCCCGGCGACTCCGCCGCCGACCTCGCGATCGAGGTCTCCACGGTGCGCGGCAACTCGGTCGCCACGGGCATCGCGACCATCGCGTTGGAGCGCTTCCTCGGCGACGTCGGACTCGTGACCACCCGGGTGCCGACCGCCATCTGACCCCCGCCCCAGTCGCTTCGGTGCGGCGACCTCGATGGGAGACTGCGGGCATGGAGAAGTACGACGTCAAGAAGGCCCGCAAGCAGCTGTACCCGCCGCCGAAGGGCTTCGCCGTTGTCGAGGTGCCCGAGTTGCAGTACCTGGCGGTCGACGGCAAGGGCGACCCGAACACCGCGGACGCGTACGCGGACGCCGTCGCGGCCCTGTACGGCACGGCCTACGCGCTGAAGTTCGCCAGCAAGCGGACCCTCGGCCGCGACTTCGTGGTCGCCCCCATGGAAGGGCTGTGGCGGGCCGACGACCCGGCCGTGTTCCTCACCCGCCGCAAGGAGGCGTGGGAGTGGACCATGATGATCGGCCAGCCGGAGTGGATCACCGAGGAGATGGTCGTGGCCGCCGCGGGCGAAGCCGCCGCGAAGCACCCGAACCCGGCGCTCGAGCACCTGCGGCTGGGCTCCTTCACCGAGGGCCTCTGCGTCCAGACCCTGCACATCGGCTCCTACGACGCCGAGACCCCCGTGCTGGAGCGCCTGCACGAGCACTACCTGCCGTACAACAAGCTCACCTTCAACGGCGACCACCACGAGATCTACCTCAGCGACGCCCGCCGCACCGCGCCCGCGAAGCTCAGGACGATCCTGCGCCAGCCCGTCAAGCCCGCCTAGAAGGCATCCACCACTGAGTGACCGCGGCCCCCGGGGTACCCCGGCGGCATGACGAATCCGCTGGTCCTCCCCGAGTCCTACTGGATCGCCTCCACCGAGGCCACGACCTACCCGGCCGCCGAAGGCCCGGTGACCACCCAGGTGGCCGTCATCGGCGGCGGCATCGCGGGACTGTGCACCGCCTGGGAGCTGGCCCGCGCGGGCCGCTCGGTGGCGGTGCTCGAGGCCGGCCGGATCGCCGCCGCCGTCACCGGCAACACCACGGCCAAGCTCAGCGCGCAGCATGCCTCCGTCTACGCGCACCTGCGCGACGCCTTCGGAGCGCGGCGGCCCGCGACTACGCCGAGGCGCAGACCGCCGCGATCACGCACGTGGCCGAGATCGCCGAGCGAACTCGGGATCGAATGCGACCTCGAGCGGGCGCCCTCGTTCGTCTACACCGAGTCGGAGGACGGCGTCGCGGCGCTGCGCGACGAGGCCGAGGCCGCGCGCGAAGCGGGCCTCGACGCCTCGTTCACCACCGAGACCGGGCTGCCGTTCCCCGTCGCGGGCGCCGTCCGCGTCGAGGACCAGGCGCAGTTCCACCCGCGCCGCTTCCTGCTCGCGCTCGCCGCGGACTTCACCGCGCAGGGCGGCAGGATCTTCGAGGAGTCGCGCGTGGTCGAGCTCGAATACCGAGGACGGCGGGCACGTGCTCGCCCTCGACGGCGGCGGCGAGGTCCGCTGCGACCAGGTCGTGATCGCCACGCAGTTCCCGGTGATCGACCGGATCAAGCTGTTCGCGCGGCTCACACCCCGCCGCGAGCTGGTGGTCGCCGGCCCGATCCCCGAGTCGGCGGACCCCGGCGGCATGTACCTCACCGGCGAGGAGCGGCACCCGCTCGGTGCGCACCGCCCCCTACGGCGAGGGCCGCCGGCTGCTCATCGCCACCGGCGAGGCGTTCACGCCCGGCGACGACGGCACCGCTGAGCGGCTCGACCGCCTCACCGCGTGGGCGACCGAGCGGTTCGGGGTCAAGGCGATCGAGTACCGCTGGGCCGCACAGGACTACACGACCACCGACCGGGTCCCGTTCGTCGGCGCGCTGTCCGGAGAGGACGGCGTGTACGTCGCCTGCGGCTTCGGCGGCTGGGGGATGAGCAACGGCGTGGCGGCCGCCCGGATCATCGCCGAGACCATGGCGGGCAAGCCGCCCGCATGGGCCGAGCTGTTCGGCCCGGGCCGCTTCCACCTGCTGCGGGAGGGGGGCAACCTCGCCGCGGCCCAGTCGAAGGTCGTGCAGCGTTTCATCGGCGACCGCCTCCCGCACGCCTCCCCGTCCAAGCCCGAGGACCTCGCGCCCGGCGAGGGCGCGGTGATGCGCGTCGCGGGCGCGCTCCGGGCCGTCTACCGGGACGAGGACGGCGGCCTGCACACCCTGTCAGCCACCTGCACCCACCTCGGCTGCGTCGTCGGCTTCAACGACGCCGAGCGCAACTGGGAGTGCCCGTGCCACGGCTCGCGCTTCTCCACCCGGGGCGCCGTCCTCCAGGGGCCCGCGACCTCGCCGCTGGAGCCGCACCCGCACCACTGACCCGGGCCGGTGACGAGGCTCATGGTGCCGGCCGCCCCCGGTCGGGATAGTTTCGGAAATTAGCGAAATACCGAAGGACGGTGGACGTGCTCGACGAATGCAAGGCCCTGTCCAATGAGACGCGGCTGCGGATCCTCAACTGGCTCAAGGACCCCGAAGCCAACTTCCCCTGCGGGGACACGGCGGAGCTCGGCGTCTGCGCCGGCCTGATCCAGCTCAAGGCGGGCGCCTCCGCCTCCACCGTGTCCGCGCACCTCGCGATCCTCCAGCGCGCCGGATTCCTCCAGGCCACCAGGCGCGGCCAGTGGATCTACTACCGGCGCGACGAGGCGCGCATCCGCGCGTTCACCGAAGACCTCCACCGCAGTCTTAGCTGCGTCTCGAGAAAGAGCACCCGACCATGCCCGTGCACTGTCGATCCTCGACCTGGCGCCGATCGCGCCGGGACGCTCCGCGCGCGAAAGCCTCGCCGCGAGCGTCGAACTCGCCCGCGCCGCCGAACGCAGCGGCTACCGGCGGGTCTGGTACGCCGAGCACCACAACATGCCGACCATCGCCTCCAGCGCCACGAGCGTCGTCATCGGCCACGTCGCCGAGCACACCGACTCCATCCGGCTCGGCGCGGGCGGCATCATGCTGCCCAACCACTCCCCGCTGGTCATCGCCGAGCAGTTCGGCACCCTCGAGACGCTGTTCCCCGGCCGCATCGACCTCGGCCTGGGCCGCGCGCCCGGCACCGACCGCCAGACCATGCGCGCCATCCGCCGCGACGCGACCTCATCCGACACGTTCCCGCAGGACGTGCTCGAACTCCAGGGCTACCTCGGCGGCCAGTCGCGGGTGCCGGGCGTGCAGTCCGTGCCGCGCCCCGAAGGCGAAGTGCCCCTGTACCTCCTCGGCTCCTCGCTCTTCGGCGCGCAGCTCGCCGCGCACCTCGGCCTGCCGTACGCGTTCGCCTCCCACTTCGCGCCGGACGCCCTGCACGAGGCGGTCGCCGCCTACCGCGAAGAGTTCGAGCCCTCCGAGCAGCTCGCCGAGCCGTACGTGATCGCGGGCGTGAACGTGTTCGCCGCCGAGGACCGCGACGAGGCCGAGGCCCAGCGCCGGATCTCCTACCGCAACCGGGCGCGCGCCTTCATCTCCCGCGGCCAGGGCGGCCGGGAGTTCACCGACGACGAGATCGACGAGTTCCTCGCCTCCCCTGGCGGACACCAGCTCTCGGCCATGACCAAGTACACCGCCGCCGGCGCCCCGGAGGAGGTCCGCGACTACCTCGAGGGCTTCGCCGCCGCCGCGGGAGCCGACGAGCTCATCACCGCCCACCACGCCGAACAGGTCGCCGACCGCGTCCGCTCGGTGGAACTCACCGCGAAGGCGCTGGCGGGGAACGCGACACCCTAGGCCGGCATCGGTCAACGGAGGCGTCGTCCATCATGGGCGGCGCCTCCGCCGGTCCCGGCCGGACGCGTCCGGCCGGGACCGCGCGGTCAAGGACTGAGAAGCGGCCCCTCCCGGATACCGCGCCGTGCCCCGGAACGGCATGATCGTGGACCTGACCGCTCCGGCCTGAAAGGCGAACGATGACCGAGATCCCGAAACCGCTGTTCCGCGACCCGATCCACGACGGGGCCGCCGACCCGACGGTGATCTGGAACCGTGCCGCGGGGGAGTGGTGGATGTTCTACACCAACCGCCGCGTCATGGCGCCCGCGATCGACGACGTCTCCTGGGTGTTCGGCACCGACATCGGCATCGCCTCCTCGGCGGACGGCGGTGCGACCTGGTCCTACCGGGGCGTCGCGCAGGGCCTGGAGACCGGTTGGGGCCGCGACACCTTCTGGGCCCCGGAGGTCGTGGACGACGGCGAGACGTTCCACATGTACGTGAGCTACATCCAAGGCGTGCAAACGAAGTGGGGCGCTCCGGCGGCGATCCGCCACTACACCAGCGCGGACCTCGCGCACTGGAAATTCGAGTCCACAATCGACCTCGACTCGCAGCACGTCATCGACGCCTGCGTCGTCCCGCTCCCCGAAGGCGGCTGGCGCATGTGGTTCAAGGACGACGACCACGGCACCCACACCTACCGGGCCGACAGCCCCGACCTGTACCGGTGGACGCCGGGCGGCGCGGCCGTGGAGAACCTGCCGCACGAAGGGCCGAACGTCTTCGCGCTCGGCGGCTCGTACTGGATGCTCACCGACGAATGGGCCGGCCTGCGGGTCCACCGCTCAGCGGACCTGCTCGCCTGGGAGACCCAGGACCGCATCCTCGCCGAATCCGGCTCGGGTGAGGACGACGGCGGCAACGGCCTCCACGCCGACGTGGTCGTCGTCGGCGACGACGCGTTCGTCTTCTACTTCACCCACCCTGGCCGCCTCCCGGGCGCACCGGTCAGCGACCTCCTTCATGAGCATCGCCGAACCTCGATCCAAGTCGCCCGCGCACACGTGGTGGAAGGCCGCCTGGTGTGCGACCGGAACGAAGCCTTGACCGCCCCGATCCTCCCCCCGAAAGGCCCCTGAACTCCCGGCTCCCAGCCCTGAACTTGCGCTACTGGAAAGGTATCACGTACGTGAAACAGTACGTGCTCTTCGACCATGACGGCGTCCTGGTGGATACTGAGGCCTGGTACTTCAGAGCTGGCGAACGCGCGCTGGCGGATATTGGTGTGGCTCTGGACAAGGACCGATACCTCCGGGACATGGCCCAGAGCCTGGGCACGTGGGCCCAGGCCCGGGCGGCGGGCATCGACGAACAGACCATCAGCAGGCAACGGAGGTTCGCAACGAGTACTACCAGGAATATCTGCGAACCGAGGCCATTGAGATCGAAGGCGTTGTCGAGACGCTCGCCGAACTGTCGAAGTATGTCCGCATGGCGATCGTGACGACTGCCAAGCGTGCGGACTTCGACCTCATTCATGAGAAGCGCCAGATCAGACAGTTCATGGACTTCGTCCTGGTGCGCGAAGACTATGTGCTCGCCAAACCGCATCCGGAGCCGTACCTGACCGGCTTGCGGCATCTCGGAGCGGCCAAGGAAGCGACACTGGTCGTAGAGGACTCATCTCGAGGCCTGCAATCGGCCGTAGCGGCCGGCATCGACTGCGTCATCGTCCACAACGACTTCACAGCAGGACATGACTTCTCAGGGGCCGGCCATCGAATCGACACGTTGATCGAATTGAGGGACATCATCCTCGCCAGTCGCCCCTGAACGACCTGCGCCTCGCATTCGACTGTTCGAGGCGGGGCGTGTCGCGATGGCGCCGCGAATCTGACTGCGGCGCACCTGGATACCGCTGCCGGCGTTCGAGGGTCTCCCGGTTCATCGGATCGGACCCTGGGCAAGTCATGGCAATCCATTGCAAAAAAGCGGCTGAAACTTATGGAAACCCATTGACCATAATCAATGTCCACCTTACGGTGGATCGTGACGCTATCCACCATCTACCAGAAGGAGCGTCTGTGAATCCTTATCCCACAAGAAGACTCCGCAGGGCGGTCATCGCCGTGACCTCGGCCGCGAGCCTCGTGATCGCCGGCATCGCCGTCGCCACGGCCCTTCCGTCGGCCAACGCCGACACCGCCGAACCGGCCCAGCAGGACTGGTCCGACACTCCCGACGGCTTCGCGTCCCTCCCGGGACTGAGACGCGGACCGACCACCGGGGGCGGCGCGGGCGAGACGGTCACCGCGACCACCCAGGCGGAACTCAACGAGTACGTGACCTCGGCCGACGCGTTGGTCATCCAGGTCGCCGACACGATCGAGATCTCCCCCAAGGGGACCGAGCTGCGCGTCGCCTCGAACAAGACGATCATCGGCGTCGGCGCCACGGGCGAGATCGTCGGCGGCGGGTTCTTCCTCGCC
Organism: uncultured Actinomycetota bacterium; assembly: GCA_963740955.1. Classification (GTDB taxonomy): domain Bacteria; phylum Actinomycetota; class Actinomycetes; order Mycobacteriales; family Micromonosporaceae; genus Glycomyces. Next base: position 135,019 of record CAVUGC010000011.1, on the reverse strand, counting down.
TCCGGCGTCAACAACGTCATCATCCGCAACCTCACGATCCGCGACACGACGATGCCCGACGACGACCCGGGCGACGACGCGTACGACTACGACGCGATCCAGCTCGACACGGCCGACCACGTCTGGATCGACCACAACCGGTTGCAGCGCATGAACGACGGGCTGCTCGACAGCCGCAAGGACACCACGTTCCTGACGGTCTCGTGGAACCAGTTCCTCGACAACAACAAGACGTTCGGCATCGGCTGGACCGACAACGTGACCGCGCAGATCACGATCCACCACAACTGGTTCTCGGGCACGAACTCGCGCAACCCGAGCGCGGACAACATCGCGAACCTGCACATGTACAACAACTACCTGCAGGACGTGACCGGGTACGGCAACTACGTGCGCGGCGCGACGCAGGCGGTCATCGAGAACAGCTACTACGACAACGTCAAGAACCCGTACTACGTCGAGGAGGGCGAGCTCGTGCAGCGCGGCAACATCGACGTCGACAGCGACTGGGGCGACGTCGTCACCGAGAAGGGCGACGCGTTCGACCCGCACGAGTTCTACGACTACGAACTCGACGAGGCTTCCGAGGTCCCCGACCTCGTGAGCGAGTTCAGCGGACCGCAGGCCGACATCGGAACCTGAGGCGCGACACCGCTGAGTTCGAAGGCGGCCCTCGGCACTGTGCACCGGTGCCGGGGGCCGCTTCATGCGCCGCACCGGTGCATCAACCCAAGAACCTCAACGGAACCGAGCCATCACCGTCCGCGAAGATCAACGTTCGCGGATGGAGCACTAAGTAAGACGGTCATCACTGTATTGACCATCTTCGATTTAGTTGTATCATGTATTACGTCTGATGTGATGCTGCTGACCGCTCGGGGCAGATCGGAGAGGCGTGTGTTCGGCTCGATTCGGTTCTTCGCCTGGGACCTTCTCGGCGCCCGCAAACCGTCGGGGCTGCCGGCTTCGATGGTCGTTGTCCGCGTCGGTTCGGCGGCCGTGGTCCCCGCCCACGCCGATCACGGGCGGCACGAGGAGAAATGAATCGGCCGCCGGAGTCCTCCTGCCGAGGCCCCGGCCGCCCGCAAGCCCGGCCCCACCCCCACCGGACCCGAACGAAGGAGCCCCCATGGCCTCTCGACCCGACCAACCCAACCTCTCCCGTCGCCGCCTCCTCCAATCCGCTGCCATCCTCCCGGCCACCGCGATCCACGCGTTGGCACCGGATGGAGCCGGTGCCGCCGTCGTGGCGGCCGCGACCGATGGCGTCTCCGCAGGCAATGCCGCGCTCACTTCCATCGATCTTGCCGGAACGTGGAGCTTCACCCCGGCGGGCCGGGCGACGACGTCGATCAGCGTGCCCGGCGGCGGCTGGTACAAGCAAGGCTTCACCGACGTGAACGAGGCGGTGTACTCGCGCAGCATCACCGTGCCGGACTCGGGGCAGCCGCAGTCGACCTGGATCGAGTTCGGCGCCGTCAACCACCAGGCGACACTGTCGGTCGACGGCCGCGTGGTCGCCACCCAGACGACGGCGTTCACCCCGTCGAACTTCGACATCAGCGCATACGCGGCACCCGGCACCACCCACACCATCTCGGTGAGCGTGAAGGGCCGCGGCGCGCTGAAGGCGTCCAACGGCCGGTACCTGGTGCCCGACGCCGCCGACTGGTGCGAGGCGATTCCGCAGGGGATCTTCCGGTCCTCGTTCCTGCGGGTGTACCCGGCGGTGTACGTCAGCGACACATTCGTGCGTACGTCGGTGGCGAACAAGACGTTGAGCTACGACGTGTCGGTGCGGAACACGTCGGGCAGTTCCCGGTCGGTGACGTTGACCGGGTCGCTGTCGTCCGACGACGGAACGGCTTTCAACTACCCTGAACTGCCCAGCCGTACGGTCACCGTGGCGGCCCGCTCGACCGCGACCGTGACCGTCGGGCCGGTCGCGTGGAACCTCGACAGCACCTCGTACTGGTGGCCCAACGTGCCCTACCGGTCGGGGTACCGGGCGCAGCTGCACGGGCTGACGGTGCAGGCCGTCGCCGATGACGGGCGCACCAGCGACGCCACGTACCGGTTCGGGTTCCGGGAGGCCACCCAGAACGGCGACTACTACTACCTCAACGGCGTGCGCGTGAACTTCCGCGGCGACAACCTCCAAGGTGCCGACTATGACCGGGTCAACAACGGCGGCAAGGGCGACGCTTACGACACCCTGCCCGGCTTCCTGCCCCCGTCGTCCGGCAACGGCGGCTGGCCGCAGGCGGTGGACAACTACCAGCGGCTGAACTTCAACGTGGTGCGCATCCACCAGGAGCCCGCGAGCCCGTACATGTTGGATGTCGCCGACGAGATGGGCCTGATGATCATCGGCGAGACCGCGATCCGCGGCTCCTCCGGCAAGCAGGATTGGATCGCCGGACACGACAACATGGTCGACCACGCCCGTGCACTGGTCCTGCGCGACCGCAACCACCCCGCGATCATCCGCTGGAGCCAGTCCAACGAGCCGAACCAGAGCGGCCAGGATTCCGAGCAGTTCGAGAAGGACCTGTACGCGGCGATGAACGGCAACGACGGCACCCGGCCGGTCATCGTCGAGGTGGGCGTCGACGGAAATCTCAACGGGTATCCCGGGATGACGTACGCCAACTTCGCGGTGATCCCGCACTACGTCGACGGCTTCGGCAGGTACGGGGAGGGCCTGAAGACCGTGAACGGGCGGCCCGACGGCGAGGGCGAGTACATCTGGCCGGCGTGCAACACCAAGCAGGGCTTCGAGTGGTTCGCCACGGCAACCCTGGCCAAGCGCGCCAAGAACGCCAGCGACCTGCGTCCGTACACGCTGCTGTCCTCCTGGGCCAGCGTCGTGCCCGGCGTGCGGACCACCGACTTCATCCCGGAGGAGGGCGGTCGCCCCGTCTACGGCGCGGACAACCTCCCGGACCCCTGGAGCAACCTGCAGATCCAGCGCGTGCAGGCGGCGTTCAACCCGGTGGCCGCGGTCGACCTCCCTTACTGGTCGGCCTCCGGCGTCTCGGACGCGAACGGCACCTTCCCGCTGCCGCAGGCCGTGCCCAACTACGCCCGGAACGCCACGATCACCCGCACCATCACCGTGTTCAACGACGGCTTCACCGGCACCTCGGTGGACTTCACCTGGACCGCCCGGCTCGACAGCCCGACCGGCACGGTCGTCGCGTCGGGCAGCACCAACCTGACCGTCCCGCTCGGCACGCGGGCCACCCAGCCGGTGTCCTTCACCGCGCCCGCCACCGGTAGCCGCGTGTACCTGGTGCTGTCGACGGCGAAGTCCGGCAGCACCCTCTTCACCGACGCGGTCGAGTACTTCACCATCGGCGGAACCGAATCCGGACCCGCACCCGGCACCTACCGCATCGTCAACCGCAACAGCGGCAAACCCCTCACCATCGCCGGCAACTCCACCGCCGACGGCGCCAAGGCGATCCAGCAGAGCGGCACTCCCACGTGGACGATCAGCACCACCCAGGGCGCCTACACCCTGCGCTACACCGCCTCCGGAAAGATGCTCGACGTCAACGCCGGCAGCAGCACCGCGGGCCTGCAATTGCAGCAGTGGTCGGCCAACGGCGGTGCCAACCAGATGTGGTACCTGCGCCCCACCGGTGACGGCTACTACACGATCGCCGCCCGTGACAGCGGACTGGTGGCCGACGTCTCCGGCTCGTCGACCAACGATGGGGCGCAGGTAGTGCAATGGAGCGCCAACGGCGGGACCAACCAGCAGTGGCAGTTCGTATCCGCCTAGGGGTTTCGGAAGTGTCCCGGCGGTGGCTCAGGTCGAGGCCAGGGCCTCCGTCGGGGCGAGTCGAGCGACGCGGACCGTCGGTGGGTGCTACAGGGATCGAACCTGTGACCACCTCCTTGTAAGGGAGGTGCTCTACCGCTGAGCTAAGCACCCGGTGGGCGCGTGGGGGCGCGCCGAGCCTGAGACAGGGTACCTGAACGGGGGCTTGGGCGCGAGTGCAGGGGTGTCCGGCGCGGTCCGGGACGCGGGCGGCGGCGAGGTGCGGGGCACAGTTCGGAATTCAGTGGAAGTTTCAAGTGTTGGGGCTGAGGTGACAAAGCTTCGTGTGGACATCTGGTCCGATATCGCCTGCCCGTGGTGCTACGTGGGGAAGGCCCGCTTCGACAAGGCCGTGCAGCAGCTCGACGGCAAGGTCGAGGTCGAGGTGCGGCACCGCTCGTTCGAGCTCGACCCGCACCGCGAGCCCGGCGACGTGGACGCCGTCGTACCCATGATCGCCAAGAAGTACGGCATCAGCCACGCCCAGGCCCAGGCCAACGAATACAAGCTCGGCGACCTCGCCAAGGCCGAAGGCCTCGCCTACCGGACCGAGGGCCGCGACCACGGCAACACCTTCGACCTGCACCGGCTGCTGCACCTCGCCTCCGAACGCGGCCTGGAAGCCGAGGCCTGGAAGGCCTTCTACATCGCGAACTTCGCCGACGAGGCCTCCGTCTACGAACGCGAGCGCGTCATCGAAGTCGCCGTCGCCGCCGGGCTCGACAAGGACGAGGTCGTGGCCGTCCTCGACGACCCCGCCGCCTACCGAGAGGCCGTCCGCGCCGACGAGGCCGAGGCCGCCGCGCTCGGCGCCACCGGCGTCCCCTTCTTCGTCGTCGACGAGAAGTACGGCGTCTCGGGCGCGCAGCCCACCGAACTTTTCGCGGAGATCCTCGAGAAGGCTTGGGGCGAAAAGAAACCTGCCCTCACCACCATCAACGGCGCAGACGATGCGGAGGCATGCGGCCCCGACGGCTGCCGCGATCGAGCAGCCGCCGCAGGCGTAACTGGCGAAACCCTCACGTACGGGCACGTTCGGGAATATCCTGAAGCGAATCCGCTCGATCGAGGAGGCGAACGCCATGCCGATGGACCGAGAGACGCAACTCCGACTGGTGAAAATGCGCGACGACACCGGCGTGCTCTCGCTCTACGTCAACGCCGACCCCCGGCAGGAAGGCTCCCAACCGCCCTGGAAGACCCGGCTCGACCAGGGCCTCAAGCAACTGAACGAAGCCCTCGACAACGGCACGCGCTCCGCCCTCGGACGCCGCGTCAAGGAGATGAAGCTCGACATCGAGCAGCTCGTCCGACCCGGCGCGCCCGGGATCGGACGCGCGCTCTTCGTGGGCCTCGCCAGCGGCCACACCTTCACCGTCGAAATGCAGACGCCCCTCACCGACCGGGTCGTCCTCGCCCCCCGCTCCCACATCGCCCCGATGTTCGGCGCCTGGGCCGAAGGCTCCCCGGCCGGCATCGCCGTCGTCGACGGCAAGGGCATGCGCATCCTCGACAGCCGCTTCGGCAAGTGCGAGGAGGTCTCCGGGCTCCACTTCGAGCTCGACACCGCCGAATGGCGGGTCATGAAGGGCCCCAGCGCCTCGCACAGCGCCTGGGGTGGACGCGACGCGTGGGCCTCGTCGAACCAGCACGACCTGTTCGACTACCGCATCGCCGAGCACCTCGCGAAGTTCCTGGCCGCCGCCCACTCCAGCCTGGAGGAGCACGTCACGACCTTCGGCTGGGAACTGCTCGTCGTCACCGGCGAACCCGAACTCGTCGAAGCGGCCTCCAAGTCGCTCCGCAACGGGTTCAAGGCCGAGACCGTGGCCTCGAAACTCGTCCTCAGTCAGTCCACGCCCGCCCAGATCCAGCAGGCCCTGGCCTCCGAGATCGCCGCAGCGAGGGCGGACCGGGACAAACGCCTCACCGCCGACTTCGCCGAGTCCCCGCGCAAGACCGTCGCGGGCTCCGAAGCCGTGCTCGAGGCGCTCCAAGGCGCCCGGGTCGACCGGCTCGTCATCGAACGCGACTCGGTGTGGAGCGGCCGGCGGATCCCGGCCGGGACGGTCCTCGCCGACGCCATCGCGCCGGGCGAACCGGAGCTCGCCACGGCGATCGCCGATGCCCAGCTCGGCGAGGCGATGATCGAGATGGCGCTGGCCTCGGACGCGAAGGTGTCGATCCTCAGCGAGGGAGTGCGGCTCGACGAGGAGGCCGGAGGGATCGGGGCGTTCCTTCGCTGGTGACCCTTGAACGACGAAGTTAGGTTATGCTAACCTATCTTCGGCAGTACGATTCAGGGCCGCGGGTCTCTCACCTCCCGCGGCCCTGAGGCCTTTTCCGACTTCGCTATCTCCTGGCTCACATTGCGCCCGAAGGGCTTCCCTTCGGGCGTTTTTCGGTCTAGCTTTAATTCATCAAGTGATGAATTACTCGTCTCCACTCACCCCGAGGAGCACGCCATGTCCGTCAACCAAGCCGAAGTCATCGTCGTCGGAGCCGGGCCCACCGGCCTGCTCCTCGCGGGCGACCTCGCCGAATCCGGCGTGAACGTGACCGTGCTCGAGAAGCGCGGCGCCGACCTCTCGAACCTCTCCCGCGCCTTCGCCGTCCACGCCCGCACCCTCGAGACACTCGACGCCCGCGGCCTGACGGACGACCTGTTCGCCCTCGGCGGCAACAAGCTCGACGAGCTCTTCCTGTTCGGCAAGGCCGCCCTGGACCTCAAGCACCTCGACAGCCGCTTCGCCTGCGTGCTCATGACCCCGCAGTACCACGTCGAGCGGGTGCTGCGCGAACGCGCGGAGCGCGCGGGCGCCGCCTTCCACTACGACTGCAAGGTGAACGGCATCGACCAGGCCGACGGCCGCGTCACCGTCCACACCGAACAGGGCGACTTCACCGCGGCCTATGTCGTCGGCACCGACGGCGTGCACTCGGCCGTCCGCGAAGCCGTCGGCATCCCCTTCCCCGGCGAGGCCGTCCTGCGCTCGATCATGCTCGCCGACGTGAAGCTCGCCGAGCCGCCGGCCGAGAACCCGTTCACCGCAGGGGCCGACGGCGCCTTCTGCTTCGTCGCCGACTTCGGCGACGGCTACTGGCGGATCATCGCCTGGAACAGCGCCGACCAGCAGCCCGACGACGCACCGGTCGACCTGGACGAGGTCCGTGCGGCCGTCGAACTCGCCGTCGGCACCGACCTCGGGATGCACGACGCGCGCTGGGCCTCGCGGTTCCACTCCGACGAGCGCCAGGCCCCGCGCTACCGCGAGGGCAACGTCTTCCTCGCCGGGGACGCCGCCCACTGCCACTCGCCCGCCGGCGGCCAGGGCATGAACACCGGGCTCCAGGACGCGGCCAACCTGTCCTGGAAGCTCGCCGCGGTGATGCGCGGCGCCGACCCGGCACTGCTCGATTCCTATGAGGCCGAGCGCCACCCGGTGGGGGAGCAGGTCCTGCGCTCCAGCGGCGCCCTGGTCCGCGTCGCGGCCAACCGCTCCCGGATCGCCCAGGCGGTGCGCGGCGTCGCCATCGGCACCGCGCTGCGCCTCAAGCCGATCATGCGCAAGGCGACCGGCATGATCAGCGGCATCGCCATCCACTACCCGCACGCCCACGGCGAGCACCATCTCGTGGGCAAGCGCGCCAAGGACGTCGACCTCGTGGGCGGCTCGCGCCTGTACGAGGCCCTGCGCGGCGGAACGTTCGTCGTCCTCGACGGCGGCGACCACCTCGAGGGGGACTTCGTGACCAGTGTGACGCCGACCGAATCCGACGGCCTGGTCCGAGTCGTGCGCCCCGACGGCTACATCGGCTGGGCCGGGGCCGACGACCCCGCCGCGATCCGGACCTATCTGGAGACCCACGCGGGCAAGAGCTGATTTCCGAACACCACCACGGCGGCGGGCTTTCGAGCCCGCCGCCGTCCTTTGCGGAGCCTTCCTCGAATCCGCATCACCGGGATCTGTTTTGCTTGGGGCCGAAGTGAATTCGTTGCATGTTCACGATCTCACCGTTGCCTTGAAGCGGCATTTGTCGTTTACTTGCAGTCCACCCTGTTTCATCCTGAGATATCGAGGTTCCATGACCAACGTCCTCAGTCGACGCAACATCCTCGGAGCGGGTCTGGCGGTCGGCGCGTCCGCCGTCGCCACGGGCGCCCTCTCCGGCACCGCATTCGCACAGGAGGCCTTCGACGGGGCCCTCATCGGCGCCCCCCGCGGCGATGAGCTCCACCTCATCACCTACAACGTCCGCTACGAAGGCGGCGACCCCACACCGCACACCTGGGACGAGCGCCGCCCGCTCGTCAAGACCGTCCTCAAGCGAGAGAAGCCCACCGTCCTGTTCACGCAGGAGGGCTATTACGCCCAGGGCCAGGACATCCGCGAGGACCTCGACGGCTACGACTGGATCCACCTCGGGCGCCACGGCGGGTCCAGGAACGAGGCCACCGCGATCTACTGGAAGGCGGAGCGCCTCAAGGTCCTCGAGTACGACCACATGTGGCTCTCCGACACCCCGCTGCTCATCGGCTCCGCGACCTGGGGCAACAGCGTGGTGCGGATGCTCACCTGGATCCGCTTCGAGGACCGCCGCACCGGCAAGAACTTCTACGTGGTCAACAACCACTTCGACCACCAGTCCGAGCCCGCCCGCCAGAAGGGCGCGCAGATGAACCTCGACGTGATCGCGCCGTGGGTCGAGCAGGGCCTCCCGGTCGTCACCGCCGGCGACTTCAACCAGGTGCCCGACACCCCGACCTACACCATCCTCACCGACGGCGGCCTCGTCGACACCATGCTGGCGGCCGAAGAGCAGGTCACTCCGGTCTACGCGACCTGGAACGGCTGGGACCCCGTCCCCACTGAGACCGGGCGGCGGATCGACTGGATCCTGACGACGCCGAACATCCGCATCCTCAAGGCCGCGGTGAACACCTACTCCAAGGACGGCCTCACGCCCTCCGACCACCACGCGGCCCAGGCGCTCATCGAACTGCCCTAGGGAATGTTCGTCCCGGAACGACCACCGGGGCGGCGATCGCGCGAATATCGTTTGCAAGGTGAACGATGCACCGATCGCCGCCCCGCCGGGCCGTCCGCTCATCGGGCCGGTCGACCCGCCGTTCCTCCACGTCATGACCTACAACCTCAAATCCGCCTCCGGCCGTGCCCCGCACTCTTGGTGGAAGCGCCGACCGCTGGTGAAGGCCGTGCTCGGGAACGAACTGCCCACCGTCCTCTGCACCCAGGAAGGCCGCTTCCGCCAGCTCCTCGACCTCCGTGAGGACCTCGAGGGCTACGACTGGGTCCACCTCGGCCGCGGCGGCGGCTCGAGGAGCGAGGCCACCGCGATCTTCTGGGACACCGGCCGGCTCACCCCGCTCGAATACGACCACGTGTGGCTCTCCAAGCGCCCCAACGTGATCGGCTCGCGCAGCTGGGGGAGCGCCACCATCCGGATGCTCACCTGGGTCCACTTGGAGGACCGCGAGACCGGACAGCGCCTCTACGTGGTCGACAACCATTTCGACCACCGCTCCGAGCGTGCCCGCCGCAAGGGCGCGGCGATCCTCCTGAACACGATCGCGCGCTTCCGCGACCCGGTGATCGTGGCCGGAGACTTCAACTGCGGGCCCGACTCGGCGACCTACCGGGCGTTGACGGGCGGCGGACTCGCCGACGCCTGGGAGACCGCGAAGGAACGGCTCAGCCCCAGTTGGGCCACGTTCAACCGCTGGCGGGCCGAGCCGGTCGAAGGACCCACCCGGATGGACTGGATCCTCGCCAAGCCGGGCCAGGACTGCACCGTCGCGGTCCACCAGGCCGGCGTGAACACCTACAGCGCGGGCGATCTGGTCCCGTCCGACCACTGGCCGGTGCAGACCTCGATCAGCCTCGTGCCGCGGCGCGAGCCGTAGCCTTGTCGCCCAAGAGCTCTCGGATCTCCCTGACGGCCGCGCGCCCGGCCCGGTTCGCCCCCACGGTGCTGGCCGAGGGGCCGTAGCCCACGAGGTGCACGCGCGGGTCGGCCGCCACGCGGGTCCCGTCCATGGCGATCCCGCCGCCGGGCCCGCGCAGCTTCAGCGGCGCGAGGTGGTCAAGCGAGGCCCGGAACCCGGTGGCCCACAGGATGACGTCGACGGGGATGAAGCGGCCGTCGTCCCAGTGCAGCCCTTCGGGAGTGATCCGGTCGAACATCGGCAGCCGGTCGAGCACGCCGGCTTCGCGGGCGGCCCGGATCGCGGGTGTGAGCGGGACGCCGGTGACGCTGATGACCGACTGCGGGCGCAGGCCCCGGCGCACCCGGTCCTCGACCATCGCGACGGCTTCGCGGCCCCGGTCGGGATTGAAGTCGCCTGAGCGCCATCGGGGTTCGCGGCGGGTGATCCAGTGGGTGGACGCGGCGAGCGGGTCGATCTCGAGCAGGTGCTGGATCCCGGAGATCCCGCCGCCGACCACGGCGACGCGCCGGCCCGCGAACGCTTCAGGGCCGCGGTACTGCGCGGTGTGCAGCTGCTGACCGGCGAACGTCTCCTGGCCGGCGTACCGGGGCCAGAAGGGCCGCTCCCAGGTGCCGGTGGCGTTGATGAGCGCGCGGGTGATCCAGGTGCCCTTGTCGGTGTCGACTTCGAGGCGCTGGTCGGGGAGCGACCGGACCGAACGGACGGAGACGGGCCGTTGGACGCGCAGGTCGAATGCCTGCTCGTAGTCGGCGAAGTAGTCCGAGAGGACCCCGGCGACGGGCGTGGACGGCTCGGGTTCGGGCACGGACATGCCCGGGAGACGGTAGACGCCGTTGACCGTCGCGAACGTGAGGGTCGGCCAGCGGAACTGCCACGCGCCGCCCGCGTGCGGGGCGTGGTCGAGGACCACGAACTCGGTCTCGGGTTCGAAGTGTCGCCGCAGGAAGTGGGCGGCCGAGAGCCCGGCCTGCCCGGCCCCGATGACGACGACCTCGACCTCGTGAATCACCTCTAGTGGAACGGTGCAGACGAAGCGGCGATTCCGCGAGGTGAGCCCCTTCACGCGGACGCCCGCCGATCCCTACCCCCCAGATCGCTACACCTCCGGCTTCGGGAAGATCTCCTTCATCGTGAACGCCTCGGCGGTCGGGCCCTTCTCGCGCAGCAGCGTGAGGCGCTTCTCGGCGTCCTGCACCGTGGGCCGCTCGCCCGCGGGCACCCACCACAGGGCGGTGACAGCCTCGGCGAGGTGCTCGAACCATTCGCGCCGCCGCTGCAGGAACGGCCGGTGCATCGGTCCGTAGACGTAGTCGCGGAAGGTCGCCGCGTCGGTCCACACCGACATGTTCACGATCAGCCAGTCGTCGCCGTAGAACCGGAAGCCCGTGGCGTTGTCGCCGTCCTCGTCGACGAGCCGCCACACGAATCCCTCGGCGGCCTCGGCCGCCGCGTTCACCTCGTCGAGGTTGTCGACGAAGTCCTTCATCACCGGGGTGTCGAGCGGTGCCAGCATCCGCCCGATGTTCACTTGCGCCAGTTCATATCCCGCACTCATCCCACGAGCCTGCCAGCGCCCCGGCCCCGCGGTCAACGGCCGGGCGCAAAACCCAGTCGACTGGGTTTTTCCCGGGACGCGAAAGGGGCGGGCCCGACAGGACCCGCCCCTCACTCGTCGATGGCGCTAGGGGGTGTTTGAGAATCCCGGGCGGTCGCTATCCGGCCCATTTGCCCGCTCGCTGCGTTGTCGGCCCTCCGAATACAACACCGGTATTCGGAGGGCCTTCCGCCTTGCGAGCGAACAAATGGACTCGGATACCGCCTCAGGCCAGCAGTCCGCGCAGGACGTACTGGAGGATGCCGCCGTTGCGGTAGTACTCGGCCTCGCCCGGGGTGTCCAGGCGGACCACGGCCTCGAAGGTCGTCTCGGTCCCGTCGGGGCTCACGGCGGTCACGGTGACCGTGGCCGGGATGCCCTCGTTGATCGCGGTGACGCCCGAGATCGAGACGGTCTCCTCACCGGTGAGGCCGAGGCTGTGGTGCGACTCGCCCTCCGGGTACTGGAGCGGGAGCACGCCCATGCCGATGAGGTTCGAGCGGTGGATGCGCTCGTAGGACTCGGCGATGACGGCCTTGACGCCCAGCAGGCGCGTGCCCTTCGCGGCCCAGTCGCGGCTGGAGCCGGTGCCGTACTCCTTGCCCGCGAACACGACCAGGGGCGTGTTCTGCGCGGCGTAGTTCTGGCAGGCGTCGTAGATGGTCGACACGGGGCCGCCGGCCTGCGTGAAGTCGCGGGTCCAGCCGCCTTCGGTGCCCGGCGCGAGCTGGTTGCGCAGGCGGATGTTCGCGAAGGTGCCGCGGACCATGACCTCGTGGTTGCCTCGGCGCGAGCCGTACGAGTTGAAGTCGGCCGGGGACACGCCCTGGCCCTTCAGGTACTCGCCGGCGGGCGAGTCGGCCTTGATCGAGCCGGCGGGGGAGATGTGGTCGGTCGTGACCGAGTCGCCCAGCTTCGCCATGACGCGGGCGCCCGTGATGTCCTCGACGGCGGCCGGGTTCGCCGGCATGCCCTCGAAGTAGGGGGCCTTGCGCACGTAGGTCGAGGCGTCGTCCCACTCGAAGGTGTTCCCGGTGGGGATCGGCAGGGACTGCCAGGTCTCGTCGCCGTCGAAGACGGAGGCGTACTCCTTGAGGAACATGTCGCGGCCGATGTTGCCGTCCACGACCTCGCGGATCTCCTCGGAGGAGGGCCAGATGTCGCGCAGGAACACGTCCTGTCCGTCCTTGCCCGTGCCGATCGGGTCGGACGTGATGTTGACGTCCATCGATCCGGCGAGCGCGTAGGCGACGACCAGCGGCGGGCTGGCGAGGTAGTTCATCTTGATGTCGGGGTTGATGCGGCCCTCGAAGTTGCGGTTGCCCGAGAGGACCGCCGCGACGGCGAGGTCGCCGGCCTGGACCGCCGCCGAGGTCTCCTCGGGGAGCGGGCCGGAGTTGCCGATGCAGGTGGTGCAGCCGTAGCCGACCAGGTTGAACCCGAGCTTGTCGAGGTACGGCGAGAGCCCGGCGCGGCTGCAGGTAGCCGGTGACGACCTGCGAGCCCGGCGCGAGGGAGGTCTTCACCCACGGCTTGGAGAGCAGGCCCGCCTCGACGGCCTTCTTGGCGAGGAGCCCGGCGCCGACCATGACGTACGGGTTCGAGGTGTTGGTGCACGAGGTGATCGCGGCGATGACGACGGCGCCGTGGTCGAGTTCGAACTCGCCGGACTCGGTCTTGACCGTCTGCGGGTTGTGCGGGCGGTCGCCGTTGGGCGACTCGGCCGGCACGTCCGAGCTCGGGAAGGATTCTTCGCCCGCTTCGTCGTGGACGTAGTTCGCCACGTCGCGGCGCCACTGGACGTCGGCCTGGTCGAGCTGGATGCGGTCCTGCGGGCGCTTGGGCCCGGCGATGGAGGGCACCACAGTGGACAGGTCGAGTTCGAGGTACTCGGAGTACTCGGCTTCGCGGGAGGCGTCGTGCCACATGCCCTGGGTCTTGGCGTAGGCCTCGACGAGCGCGATCTGCTCGTCGCTGCGGCCGGTCAGGCGCAGGTAGTCGACGGTGCGCTCGTCGATCGGGAAGATCGCGCAGGTGGAGCCGAATTCGGGGCTCATGTTGCCGAGCGTGGAGCGGTCGGCGACCGGCACGGCCGAGACGCCCTCGCCGTAGAACTCGACGAACTTGCCGACCACGCCGTGGTGGCGCAGCTGCTCGGTGATGGTGAGCACGAGGTCGGTGGCGGTGGTCCCGGCCGGGAGGTCGCCGGAGAGCTTGAAGCCGACGACGCGCGGGATGAGCATCGAGATCGGCTGGCCGAGCATCGCGGCCTCGGCCTCGATGCCGCCGACGCCCCAGCCGAGGACGCCGATGCCGTTCTCCATGGTGGTGTGCGAGTCGGTGCCGACGCAGGTGTCGGGGTAGGCGACCCGTCGCGGGTCATGACGACGCGGGCCAGGTGCTCGATGTTGACCTGGTGGACGATGCCGGTGCCGGGCGGGACGACCTTGAACTCGTCGAAGGCGGTCTGGCCCCAGCGCAGGAACTGGTAGCGCTCGCGGTTGCGCTCGTATTCGCGCTCGACGTTGCGCTGGAAGGAGTCGGGGTGCCCGAAGAAGTCGACGATCACGGAGTGGTCGATGACCATCTCGGCGGGCGCGAGCGGGTTGACCTTGGACGGGTCGCCGCCGAGGTCGCGGACGGCCTCGCGCATGGTGGCGAGGTCGACGACGCAGGGGACGCCGGTGAAGTCCTGCATGATCACGCGGCCGGGCGTGAACTGGATCTCGGTGCTGGGCTTGGCGGCGGGGTCCCAGGAGCCGAGCGCCCGGATGTGGTCGGCGGTGATGTCCGCGCCGTCCTCGTTGCGCAGCAGGTTCTCGAGGAGGACCTTGAGGCTGTAGGGCAGCCGGTCGTGTCCCTCGACCTTTGTCGATGCGGAAGATGTCGTATTCGTGTTCGCCGACCCGCAGCGTCTCGCGGGCGCCGAAGGAGTCCGTGCTCACCATGAGAGCTCCTCGATTCAGGATTTGAAGTGTCGGCCTCAGTCTGCCCCAACCTGAAGGGTCGAGAACCGAGGTCGGGCAGAGCCACCGACTCTAAAACAGTACGTCCGTCTTATTTAACGGACCCAACTGTATCACCCGGTGTTCCAGCGCGGGGTTGCTTAGCCGAGCCTAACGAGCGGGCTGCGAGACGGTGCCGCTTCGCGGGACACGCATCCGGGTCACCGGCAGGGTTGAAGGCCGGCGGCGGCTGGCGATTTGGTGTGCGGTGCTCCTCGCCACCGCCGGCCCGGTGCGGTGGATATAAGTCTTAATTCGGACTATACGCTTCGGGCTCACAGGCCGACACCGGCCCTGTGATCCTCCGTCGCCACCTGCGGTTACACGGCGAGGCTCTGCAAATCTATGCCTCGCAGCGTCGGCAAGCGGTGCCCGCCTCGCGCTGCGCGCCGAGCCAGGTCTCCACCTCGTCCGACGTGCGCGGCAGCCCGGCCGAGAGGTTCTCGCAGCCCTCGGCGGTGACCCGCACGTCGTCCTCGATGCGGATGCCGATGCCGCGCAGCTCCTCGGGCACCAGCTCGTCGTTGGCCTGGAAGTACAGGCCCGGCTCCACGGTGAGGACGAAGTCCTCCTGCACCGCGCCCTTGTAGTAGTGCTCGGGCCGCGAGTTCGCGCAGTCGTGCACGTCGAGGCCGAGCATGTGCCCGAAGCCGTGCAGTGTCCAGCGCCGGTAGATCAGCGAGTCCTTGTCGAGCGCCTCGTCCACCGAGCCGGGCAGGATCCCGAGGTCCTTGAGGCCCTCGGCCAGAACCCGCATGCAGGTCTGGTGGATCTCCTGGAACTCGGTGCCGGGCTTGATGACGTCCATGCCCGCCTGCTGCGAGGCGTGCACGATGTCGTAGACCTGCCGCTGCAGCGGCGTGAACTCGCCGCTCACGGGGAGGGTGCGGGTGACGTCGGCGGTGTAGAGGTGGTTGTTCTCCACCCCCATGTCCATGAGGATCAGCTCGCCGGGCGTGGTCCGCCCGTCGTTGGTGATCCAGTGCAGCGTCGTGGCGTGCGAGCCCGCGCCCACGATCGAGTCGTAGCCGAGGCCGTTGCCCTCGAGCGCGCGACCGCAGCCCGAACACGCCTTCGAGGGTCCGCTCCGGGATCGAGCCGCTCGAGGGCAGCACGCGCGCCACGTCCTCGAAGCCGCGCACGGTGATGTCGATGGCGTCCTGCAGCTGCGCCAGCTCCCAGTCGTCCTTGACCAGGCGCAGTTCCGAGAGCACCGCGGCGAGTTCGCCGTCGCGGGTCATCTGCGGGCGGCCCTCGGCGTCCTTGCGCCGGCTCCTCGGCCGCGAAATGCGCGTCCACGCCGGCGTCGAAGCCGCGCAGCACGCGGACCTTGCCGCGCTCGACGCCCGTGAGCTCGCCTCCGAGGCGCTCCACGTCGCGGACCTCGATGCCCAGCTCGACGCTGGTCTCCTGCAGGGAGCGCTTGCGGCCGATCCACAGCTCGCCGTACTTCGCGGAGCGGAAGAACTCGTCCGAGTCCGTGCCCTTGCGCGGGCGCCGGTACAGCACCGCGTCGTGGCCGGAGCCGTTCGGGTGGAGCACCAGCACGCCCTCGGGGTCGAGGTCGCCGGTGAGCCAGGCGAAGTCCGAGCCCGCGCGGAAGCGGAAGAAGGTGTCGTTCGAGCGGGTCTTCTCGGCGCCCGTCGGGACGACGATCGTCTCGCCCGGGAAGGCCGCCGAGACCGCCTCGCGGCGGCGGGCCGTGTAGGCCGCCTGCGCCGACTCGGCCACGTCCAGCTCCGTCGCGCCCCAGCCGGTGCGCATGAAGTTCAGGAACTTCTCGGGGAACTTGGGGTCGTGGGGCCGCTCGCCGGACTTCTTCTCAGCCATGACAGGTCCTTCCCAACACGTTTGCGGAGTGCGAGGTGGATGTGCCTCGATCACGACGCGTACTACGACGTACACTCGAGTGAGACGCATGGCGGCTAGTGCGAACGCCTGAGCCACCGCTACCCTGGGAATCGTGACCGATCGCGCCAATTCGTCGCTCAATCCTCCCGCCGGCGCGGGCGCGGGCCCCTCGCGTCCGAGCGTCACGCTCTCCGGCTCCCAGCTCGAGCAGATCCGCCGCCTCGTCGCGGTCGGCCGGGCCTCCTCCGTCGACGAGTACGTCGCCGCCGCCGTCGCCGAGCGCCTCGAACGGGACCGCTCGCTCACCGAACTCCAGGACCTCTTCGAGCGCAAGGGCAGTGCCCCCAGCGCCGAGCACCTGGCCTGGGCCCGCGAGAAGCTCGGCGTCGACGACAAAGAAGGAGAGGCCAATACGTGATCGGCGGCCGCATCCTGGACGTGTCCGCCATCGTCGGTTTCGCCACCTCCATGCCCTACCCCCAGGCCGTCGTCTTCACCGCGCTGGAGCAGAACGTGGTCCTCGCGATCCCCTCCGGCGCCCTCGCCGAGGCCTGGTCCCAGGCCCGCCGCCGCGACCGCGACGCGCTCCTGGTGCTGCTCGGCCTGCCCGTCACCGTCGTGATGGACCTCGACCAGAAGTCCGCCCGCGACGTCGGCCTCATGCTCTCGCGCTCGCGCCAGCACGGCAACATCGCCGCCGGGCACGTCGCCTGGTGTGGCCTGAACCGCCCCGGCTGGCCCATCGTGACGGGCGAACCGAAGACGCTGCTTGCATTCGACTCGAGTCTCGAGATCGACCAATTGCCTTGAGCGGAACCGAGAGGACAATGGAGGAGTGGCATGACCGCCGTACAGGAGCAGACCATGACCGATCCGGACAACTCGACTACAGAGCCCCGCAAGTCCCGCATCGGGGCCTGGATCGGCGCCGCCATCGCGTTCGGCGGCTTCACCGCCCTCTCCTTCACCCTCGGCGACCAGACCTTCGAGGGCGGCACCATCACCTGGGTCGACCAGATCGCCATGATCGGCCTCGGCGTCATCGGCGCCGGCATCGCCCTCAGCTTCCTGCGCCTGCGCGTGCGCGCCGACGAGAAGGGCATCGAGGTCACCAACGTCGCCTCGAAGCGCTACTTCCCGTGGCAGGTCGTCACCGCCATCAACTTCACCGACAAGATGACTTGGGCCACGGTCGAACTCGCGGACGACGACGAGATGTCGATCATGGCCGTCCAGGTCAGCGACAAGGAACGGGCTGTGGCGGCGATCAAACACCTGCGAGCACTCTTGGAGCAGTCCCGCAGCTAGGTGCTAGTATTGCGTGTCGATCGCACCGTGCCATCCTGTATGGCGAGCGGTGCAGCAAGCGGAGTCCAGCTCCCACCCGCAGCCGGGACCCCCTCACGGGGGACCGACAGGCGAACGGGTCACGTACGGCGACATGGATCGCCGTGCCCTTGGAGTGGACCCTGGCTTTGGCCGGGGTCTTTTCTTTTGGGGACCTCATTTCGTGAGGCCTGTGCTGGGTCACGCTTGCGCGACAAGCCGCCGGGGCACCCGCCCCGACGACCGGAACAGCCACAGGGGCGCCGATGATCGACATCGGCGAGAATCGCGAACCAAGGAGGCCCCATCAGCGATCTGCGCATTAACGACCAGATTCGGACCAAGGAAGTGCGCCTGGTCGGCCCGGCAGGGGAACAGGTCGGCATCGTGTCGATCGACAAGGCCCTGCAACTGGCCGCCGACGTCGACCTGGACCTGGTCGAAGTCGCACCCACCGCCCGTCCGCCGGTCTGCAAGCTCATGGACTACGGCAAGTACAAGTACGAGTCCGCCCAGAAGGCTCGCGCTTCGCGCCGCAACCAGCAGCAGACCGTCATCAAAGAGATGAAGCTTCGGCCGAAGATCGACAAGCACGACTACGAGACCAAAAAGGGTCACATCGTGCGGTTCCTCACGGCCGGCGACAAGGTCAAGATCACCATCATGTTCCGCGGTCGCGAGCAGTCGCGCCCTGAGCTGGGCCGGCGACTGCTGGACAAGCTCGCGGAAGAGCTCGCCGACCTCGCGATCATCGAATCGGCCGCGAAGCAGGACGGCCGCAACATGATCATGGTCGTCGCCCCGATCCGCCCCAAGGGCGAGATCGCCAAGGGCGGCGGTCGCAGCAGGGGCAGGCCGCGGCGGCGACGCCGAGCAGGCCGAGCAGCCGCAGAAGCCCCGGCCGAGGCGCCCACCGAGACGCCCGCCGAGGCGCCCGAGGCCTGACCCCGAGACACTCACCGGCCGGAAGCGGGCGCACCCGTGCGCCCGCCCCCGACCGGCATTGAACACAGAGGAGAAGCACGATGCCGAAGATGAAGACCCACAGCGGTGCCAAGAAGCGGTTCAAGGTGACCGGCTCGGGCAAGCTGATGCGCCGCAAGGCCGGCAAGAACCACCTCATGGAGCACAAGTGCGGTCCGTGTCAAGCGCGAGCGGCGACGGCCGCGTCCAGGTGGCGCCCGCCGACAGTCAAGCAGGTCAAGAAGCTGCTCGGCCAGTAGCCCACTCCGTCTGACCCCCATCCGCTTTTAAACGCAAGGAGACTGAACTGTGGCACGCGTCAAGCGTTCGGTGAACGCCAAGAAGAAGCGCCGCGTCGTACTCGAAGAGGCCAAGGGCTACCGCGGGCAGCGCTCGCGCCTGTACCGCAAGGCCAAGGAGCAGCTGCTCCACTCGTACACCTACTCGTACCGCGACCGCAAGAACCGCAAGCGCGAGTTCCGCAAGCTCTGGATCACCCGCATCAACGCGGCCGCCCGCGCGAACGGCATCACCTACAACCGCTTCATGCAGGGCCTGTCCCTCGCCGAGGTCGAAGTGGACCGCAAGATCCTCGCCGAGCTGGCCGTCAACGACGCGGCGGCGTTCACCGCCCTGGTCGAGGTCGCCCGCCAGGCCCTCCCCGCGGACGTCAACGCTCCCGCCGAGCAGTAGATGCTCGCCGACGAACCCGGGACGGACGCGCTCACCGCGCGATCGTCCCGGGTTGTCGCTGCCCGGAAGCTGCAGCGCCGCCGCGCCCGCGACAAGGCCGAGCGGTTCCTCGCCGAAGGGCCGCAGGCCGTCCGCGAGGCCATCGGCGCCGGAGTGGTCGAAGACCTGTTCTACGACCTCGAAGCCGACGCCCGCCACTCGGACCTGATCGACGCCGCCGTCGCCGCGGGCGCCCACGTGCACCCCTGCACCGACGACGGCCTGGCCGCGCTGGCCGAGACCGTGACCCCGCAGGGGCTCGTCGCCGTCTGCCGGTTCCTCGACCAGGCGCCTCCCCGAGGAGCCGACCCTGGTCGCGGTGCTCCACGGCATCACCGACCCGGGCAACGCCGGGACGGTGCTGCGCGCTGCCGACGCGGCCGGGGCCGACTGCGTGGTCTTCGGGACCGACTCGGTCGACCCGTACAACGGCAAGTGCGTGCGCTCCTCCGCCGGGAGCCTGTTCCACCTGCCGGTGGTCCGCGCCGCCGACACGGCCGACGCCTCGACGTCTTCGAGCACGCCCAGATCCTGGCGGCCGCCGCCGACGGCGACGACCTGTACGCCCTCGACGGCGCCGGAGACCTGGCTGCGCCCACGGTGTGGCTGTTCGGCTCCGAGGCCCACGGCCTCGACGAGGCCACGGCCGCTCTGGCGCACCGCAAGGTCGGCGTCCCGATCTGGGGCAAGGCCGAGAGCCTGAACCTCGCCGTCGCGGCCGGGCGTTTGCCTTTACGCAAGCGCGGCCGCGCCAGCGCAGGAAGTTAGACTTGTGGCATGTCGATCGGCTACTCGCGAATTTATCCAGCCCGCCGGGTGCGGGCTGTGGCGTTAGTCGTCCACGCCTTCTCACTAGCGGGCTGCGGCCGAGCCGCCTGCCTTCCTTAGACTCCTTTAGGTCCCGCCAGGAGAAAGACGTATGAGCACAGACAACGAGAACGAAGCCGGCCGCGCTCCTGCCCGAGGCCCTCGCCGGGGCCGTCAAGGACGCCGCCGCGATCATCGCGCCGCCGCCGAACCTCGAGGAACTCGCCGCCGCCAAGTCCGCCACGCTCGGCGACAAGGCTCCGGTCTCCTTGGCCCGCAGGGCGATCGGTTCGATCCCGGGCAAGGAGCGGGGTGAGGCCGGCCGCAACGTGAACGCCGCCCGCACCGAGATCACCGGCCTGTTCGAGGCCCGCGAGGAGATCCTGAAGGCCGCCGAAGCGGCCCGGATCCTCCGCGAGGAGACCGTCGACGTCACGGCCCGCACGGCCGCGCCGCCGCGAAGGCGCGCGCCACCCGATCAACGTCCAGATGGACCGCATCGCCGACCTGTTCGTGGCGATGGGCTACGAGATCGGCGAAGGCCCCGAGGTCGAACTCGAGTGGTTCAACTTCGACGCGCTCAACATCCACCCGGACCACCCGGCCCGGACCATGATGGACACCTTCCACATCGCCGACGGCAAGGGCGAGTTCGGCTCGAACATGGTGCTGCGCACGCACACCTCGACCGTGCAGATCCACACGATGCTCACGCAGGAGCCGCCGATCTACACGGTCGCGCCCGGCCGCGTGTACCGCACCGACGAGGTCGACGCGACGCACTCGCCGGTGTTCCACCAGACCGAGGGCCTCGTGGTCGACAAGGGCATCACCATGGCCGACCTCAAGGGCACCCTCGACCACTTCGCGAAGTCGGTCTTCGGGCCCGACGCGATCACGCGCCTGCGGCCCTCGTACTTCCCGTTCACCGAGCCGAGCGCCGAGGTCGACGTCTGGTTCGCCGCGCACAAGGACGGGCCGCGCTGGATCGAGTGGGGCGGCTGCGGCATGGTCAACCCGCGCGTGCTGCGCGCCTGCGGGATCGACCCCGACGTGTACTCGGGCTTCGCGTTCGGGATGGGCGTGGAGCGGGCGCTCATGCTGCGCCACGGCATCACCGACCTGCGCGACATCATCGACGGCGACGTCCGGTTCCCGGCCGGACTGAAGGTGGAGGAGTAAGCGATGAGGATTCCCGTTTCCTGGCTCGCCGAGTACGCCGCCCTGCCCGCCGACCTGAGCACGGAGGCGCTCGACGCCGCCCTGGTCGAGGCCGGGCTCGAGGTCGAAGAGGTCGACGACCTGCGCGGCCGCGTGACCGGCCCGCTCGTGGTCGGCCGCGTCGCCTCCATCGAGGAGCTGACCGAGTTCAAGAAGCCGATCCGCCACTGCTGGGTCGAGGTCGGCGAGGCCGAGCCGCGCTCGGTCATCTGCGGCGCGCGGAACTTCGCCGAAGGCGACCTCGTCGTCGTGGCGCTGCCCGGCGCCGAACTGCCCGGCGGCTTCAAGATCGGTTCGCGCAAGACCTACGGCCGCCTCTCCGACGGCATGATCTGCTCGGCCCGCGAACTCGGCGTCTCCGACGACCACGAGGGCATCATCGTCCTCGACCGAGCGGCACGTCGGCGAGGACGCGCGCCCGGTCGTCGGCCTCGACGACGTCGTGTTCGAGCTGGCGATCACCCCCGACATGGGCTACTGCTTCTCCGTGCGCGGCATCGCCCGCGAGGTCGCGCACCGCCTCGGCGTCGCGTTCACCGACCCGGCCGCGAAAGCCGTGGAGCCCGCCGCGACCGAGCACCCGCCCTACCCGATTCGGGTCGAGACCGACGGCTGCACACGTTTCACGCTGCGCGAGGTGCGCGACGTGGACGCGAACGCCGAGTCGCCGGAGTGGATGGCCAAACGGCTCGCCCAGGCCGGGATGCGCCCGCTGGGCCTCGCCGTCGACGTCACGAACTACCTGATGCTCGAACTGGGGCACCCGCTGCACGCCTTCGACCGCGACGCGCTCGAGGACGTCATGGTCGTGCGCCGCGCGAAGCCGGGCGAGACCCTGAAGACCCTCGACGACGTGGAGCGCCGCCTCGACCCCGAGGACATGGTCATCACCGACGGGACCGGCCCGCTCTCGCTCGCCGGCGTCATGGGCGGCCAGACCTCCGAGGTCGGGCCGACCACCCGCAACGTGCTCATCGAAGCGGCGCACTGGAACCCGACCTCGATCGCCCGCACCTCGCGGCGGCACAAGCTCACCTCCGAGGCCTCCAAGCGCTACGAGCGCGGCGCGGATGCGGCGATCTCGCTGCTCGCCGCCCAGCGCGCGGCCGACCTCCTGGTCGAGTACGGCGGCGGCACCCTCGTGGACGCCGTGGCCGACATCGACGACCGGGAGCCGATCACGCCGATCGTCATGCCGGTCGACCTGCCGTCCACGCACCGTCGGCGTGGACTACGACCGCGACCTGATCGTGAAGATGCTCGAAGCGGCCGGATGCGAGGTCGTCGGCGGGATCGTCAAGGAAGGCACCGTGGAGGGCGGCGACGTCCTCACCGTGATGCCCGCCTCGTGGCGCCCCGACCTGACCGACCCGGCCGACCTCGTGGAGGAGGTGGCCCGGCTCCACGGCTACGGCCACATCCCGTCGAGCATCCCGCGCGCGATCGCCGGGACCGGCCTGACCTCCTCGCAGCGGCGCCGCCGCCGCGTGGCCCGGGCCTTGGCGGACAACGGCTTCGTGGAGACCTACACGTTCCCGTTCGTCTCCCGCGACCGCGCCGACGAGCTCGGCCTGGACGAGAAGGACCCGCAGCGCGAGGCCGTCGCCGTGCTCAACCCGCTCGACGACGCCGCGCCGCTGCTGCGCACCACCGTGCTCGCGAGCCTGGTGAACGCCGTCCAGCTCAACCTGGCGCGCGGCGCGAAGGACCTCGCGGTCTTCGAGGAGGGCCTGGTCTTCCAGCCCGCCGAGGGCTGGACCGAACTCGAAGTGGTCGAGCTGCCGGTCTCCAAGCGACCCGAGGACGAGGCCATCGCCGCCGCGATCCGGCGGCTGCCGGTGCAGCCGCGCCATGTGGCCGCGGTGCTGTGCGGCCAGGCCGTGCCCGCCGGCGTCGACGCGCCCGGACGGGCCGTGGACTGGGCCGACGCGGTCGAGGCCGCCGAGGTCGTGGCCGAGGCCTCGGGCGTGAAGCTCGAAGTCGCCCAAGGGGAGGCCGCGCCGTGGCACCCGGGCCGGTGCGCGGAGCTGCGCGTGGACGGCATTCCCGTCGGCCACGCCGGCGAGCTGCACCCGGAGGTCTGCGAGCGTCTCGGCCTGCCGCGGCGCACCGCCGCGATGGAGCTGGACCTGACGGCCCTGCCGCTGCCGGACCTGGCCCCGCGCCGGTGATCTCGCACTTCCCGGCCACGCTCATCGACGTGGCCATGGTGGTCGCCGAGCCGGTCCCGGCGGGCGACGTCGAGTCGGCGCTGCGCGAAGGCGCGGGCGAACTGCTCGACTCGCTGCGCCTGTTCGACGTCTACCGCGACGCGAAGCTCGGTGAGGGCCGCAAGTCCCTGGCCTTCAAGCTCGAGCTGCGCGCCGCCGACCGGACGCTCACCAACGAAGAGGGCGTGGCCGTGCGCGACTCGGCCGTCGCGGTCGCGGCCGAGCGATTCGGCGCCGCCATTCGCGAATAGACCCCCGAAAACGCCTTGGGGCGCAGTCATCGCAGGTGCGATGGTGCGCCCCTTTCGCGTGTCCGAGTCAGATGGTTACGCGCAGTAAGCCCGGAGCCGGGGGTTAGCGGATGGTCCGCGCCTTTTAAGGTACGTGTTGTGAATAACGGGAACCCCTCTCGCGTCGGCAGGCGGCGGAGGCGGACCGGCTCGCAGCAGGGCGGCCCGCCGGCAGCCACCGAGCCGGAGCCCGCCGGCCCCGGCTACAGCGGCAAGCGCCGCAGGCCGCCACGGCGCCTTCTCGGCCATCACGTTGCCCCGCACGCTCAACGAGACCCTGGAGTTCAACAGACTCCACCTGGCCGTCGCCGGGCGCCGTAAGCCTCGTGATCGCCATCGGCGTCTCGATCGTGCTCGGCAACCTCCCCGACGACGGCGCGGACGGCGCCGACCAGGAGAACGCCGCGTTCCTCTACGCGGGCGGCCAGGCCCTCCCGCGCCGACTTCGCCGACCAGCACCCCTCGCTCGCCGAGCAGATCAACGCCGAACTCGAAGCCCGCTACGGCCTCACCCCCGATCAGCTCTACGACGAAGCCGCCCGCCCCGACGGCCTCCGCGTCGTCCTCACCCTCGACAAGGCCCTCCAAGAGGCCGCCGAGGAGACCTCCGGCGAGGCCGGCGTCGTCGCCGTCGAACCCGGCACCGGCGCGGTGCGCTGCTACTACGGCGCGGAGGCGCGAGACCGGCACCGACCAGATCGGCACGGCCGCACCCCACCCGCCGTCCTCGGTGTTCGACATGATCACCGCCGCCACCGCGCTCGAAGCGGGCGCCTCCATCGAATCCTGGTGGAGCGACGAGGACTCCGACGTCACGCTCGCCGAGGCCGTCCAGGACTCCGGACGCGGCGCGATGGACGCCGTCGCCGAGAAGTACGGCGTCGAAGCCGTGCTCGACACCGCGAAAGGCATGGGGCTCAACACCATCGCCGACGGCGAAGGCACCGTCTACGACCTCGAGACGGGCGAATACGGCGGGCTCGACGCCGCCGACTTCGGCACCTACCCCGTGAGCGTCGTCGACATGGCGGGCGTCTACGCCACCATCGCCGCGGGCGGCCTCCAGGCCGACACCCACTTCATCGATCGCGTCATCGACTCCGGCGACGCCGAGGTCGAGGCCGACGCAGGACATCGCCACGAACCAGGCCCTCGCCGAGACCACCGCCCAGGACCTCCAGTTCCTGGGCCTCGGTGAGAGCGAGGCGATCGAGGACCGCGACTTCTTCGGCGTCGGGCGCCGACTTCTACGGCGAGACCACCCAGTCCTGGTTCGTCGGCGCGATACCGCAGCTGAGCGTCGCCGCCTGGGCCAACGGCTCCGCCGCGTCCGACGGCGGCATACCGCTGTGGCAGAACGTCATCGACACCGCCATCGAAGACGAACGACTACGAGGCCGAGCAGCTGCCCGGCGCCTCAGGCGCAGGCGAGGACCTCACCGAGGACATCGTCGACGACGAGGGCCAGATCGACCCCGACAGCGAGTACTGCCAGGCCAACCCCGACGACCCAGGATGCGGCGGCGAGCCTCGGACTCCGCGAGCGAGTCCGACTCGCCCTCGACGACGCGTCCAGCGAAGAGCCCGAACCCGACCCCGACCCGACCTCTGAGGAACCCGATCCGGAACCCCCGACCTCGTGGGAACCCGATCCGGAACCGACCACCGAGGACTGCAACTGAGCCGTTCGACTGAGCCCTGGTGCCGCAGCCTCCTCGGATACGATGCCGCGCATGACTCCCAACGCCTTCCCGCAAGTCGCGGCTCGCCCTGATCCTGGCGATCGCCGTGCCGCTGGCGGTGCTCGGCGACGCGATCTGGGTGCGCACCGACCCGACCGGGCCGCCGTGGCAGGGCCTCGACGACTGGTGGAACGGCCTCGTCGGCGGCCCTGACGACGGCCTGCATGCTGGCACCTCGCGGAGTTCCTCGACCACCTCGGGGCGGAGCTCGGCCTGGTCGTGTTCGCGGTCGGCGTGGTGGCGCTGCTCCTCGTGCGGCGCTGGCGTTCGGCCATCTACGCCTGCGCGGCGCTCGCGGCGACCAAGCTCTCACCGACGTCGTCAAGGCCGTTGGGGAGCGCCCGCGCCCGGCCGACATCATGGTCGACACCGGCTCCTGGGCGTTCCCCTCGGGGCACAGCTCCCGGATGGCCGCGCTCGTCGTCGTCATCGGCGTGCTGGTGATCCCGGCCCGGCACTTGAAGCGCTGGTGGCCGGTCGCGGTCCTGCTGACCTTCGCCATGATGCTCGCCAGGAACTGGCAGCACGCCCACTGGCTGACCGACACGATCGCCGGGCGCCGCCATCGGCTGGGCCGTGGCCGTCTTCCCCTGGTGGGCGCTCACGCCCCTGCTCGATCGCGAACGCGCCCTGCGCGAAGGCACCGCGCTCGAGGCGGCGGAGCGGGGGCACCTGGGGCTGGCTCCGAGCGCTTAAGCTGGTGCAGTCCATTCTGAAAGGTGCCCCCGATGTCGACGCCCGACCCGTACTCCCAGCCGCAGGATCCGCAGCAGCCGTACCAGCAGCCGGCCCAGCAGCCTCGCCCCCGTACGCGCCGTATGCGCAGCCGTACCCGCCTTACGGGTACCCGCCTACCCGCCGCCGCGCCCCACGAACGGCATGGCGATCGCGGCGATGGTCTGCGGGATCGTCGGGGTGTGCAGCCCGATCGGCATCCTCGGGCTCATCTTCGGCACGATCGCGAAGCGCCAGATCCGGAGACCGGCGAGGCCGGCGACGGCATGGCCACCGCCGGGCGTCGTGCTCGGCTGGATCGGAGTCGCCGCGACCATGCTCTGGTCGGCTACTACATCTTCCTCTTCGCGTTCCTCGGCACCGCCCTCGACGAGCTCGAGAACGGCGATCAGCAGCGACTGGCCCTCCGACGACCCGACGTGGATGTCAGCCTGCTGGCGGAGTCTTTTCAGCGCGGCCTTCTGACGTAGGTGACGACCGCGGTGTTGGCGGCCGCCAGCACCGCGTAGCGACGGCCGCGGCCGAGTAGCCCGACGCCCCACAGGGCCAGCGCCGCCGGCCGCCGTACGCGGCCGCCTTGACCGCCACGGTCCCCGGCCGTCGGCAGCGGGATGCGGGCCTTGGGCGAGGCGAACGTGCCCCATACGGCGACGAGTGCGCCGACCGCCGCGACGGCGATCGGGATGCGGGCCCACAGCGGCAGGTCCAGGGTGAGGGCCCACCACACCGACGAAGCCGAACATCGCCAGTTCCAGAACGAGGGCCAGGAGCGAGTTGAGCAGTACGAGGGTGCGCGACGAGCCCGGTGTAGCGGGCCCATTCGAGCTCGGCCGAGGCGGCGCGGTCGACTGAGGGGTTCTGCCTGTTCGGTCACGGGTCCATGATGGGCGCAGGCACGTGGTGCCGCCGGGCGGGTACGACCAAAGTCGGAGACCCGGCTAGGCATCCAGACCGAGGCCGCGCCGTCGGGACGTGATGGGATGGGGCCATGACCAGTCCTCCCCGCCGCTCCCTCGCCGACCGCTTCCGCGGCGTGCGACGCCCCTCCTGATCGCCGCAGTCCTGCTGTTCGCCGTGGGTGCGGCCCTGCTCGCGCTCGGCAGCTACGAGCACTTCGGCCTCGAAGTGCCGCAGGCGCTGCGGTTCGTGCCGCTGGCCCTGGTCTGCCCGGGCGTCGTGCTGCGCCGCACCTGGCCCGGGATGGCCCTTGCGCTCGGGCCCATCGGCTTCAGCGCCGAGCTCGCGATCGGTTTCTCCCTCGGGTCGGTTCGTCTTCACCGACAACCTGTACTCGTACGCCCGGTACGGTTCGCGGCGCGGGCTGCGGACCATGGTGCCGATCGCGGTCGCCGCTGTGCTGGCGACCGGGGTCTACATCGCTGCGGCGGACGGCCGGGCCGCCGCGCTGATCAGCATGCTGGCGATCGCCGCGCTGGTCCTGGTCTCGCCGATCTTCTCGGCATCATCGTGCGCCAGGCGCATGAGCGGGCGACGCTGGAGGCCGAGCGGGCCGAGCAGACCACGCGGCTCGCGGACGTGCGCCGCCGCGAGGCGGTGCTGCGCGAGCGCACGCTGATGGCGCGCGAGCTGCACGACACGGTCGCCAACTACCTGTCGGCGATCGCGTTGCAGTCCACGGCGCTGCAGGCGCGCAAGGACCTCGACGCCGAGACGGTGCGGACCTCGGTGGCGGCGATCCGCTCTCGAGTTCGTGGAGGGCCTGGCGGAGCTGCGGCGCATCATCGGGCTGCTGCGGGCGGCCGACGGGACGGGCGAGGGGCGAGGAGCTGGCCTCGTTCCGGCTCGACCAGGTGCCCGAGCTGGTCGAGCGGATCCGCAAGGTCGGGCTGGACGTGGGCTTCAAAGTGGAGGGGACCGCGCGGCCGCTGCCGGGCGAGGTCGAGTTCACCGCCTACCGGGTGGTCCAGGAGGCGCTGACGAACGTGCTGAAGTACGGCAAGGACGCCTCGGTCCCGATCGCTACGAGGCCGCGCGATCAGTCGTCGAGGTCGAGAACGCGGTGCGCCCGGTACGGCGAGCCGCTCGAGCGGGGGCGCGGGCCTGGTCGGCATGACCGAGCGGGTGCGCATCCTCGGCGGCGAGGTCCGGGCCGGACCCGAGGGCCACCGCTGGCGGGTCCGCGCCGAGATCCCCACAGGGGGCCTCGAGGAGCCCGCGCCGCAAGCTGCCGGAGCAAGCCGATTCCCGAAACGGAGTAAACGCCGATGATCAAGGTCCTGCTCGCCGACGACCATGCCGCGGTCCGCGCCGGGCTGCGGATGCTGCTGGACAGCGCCGGGGAGAATCGAGGTGGTCGGCGAGGCCGCCGACGGCGTCGAGGCGGTCGAGCTCGCGAGGGAGCTCCGACCCCGACGTGGTCGTCATGGACATCCGGATGCCCCGCAAGGACGGCATCGCGGCCGCCGCCGAGCTGCGCGGCACCGCCGACGTGCTGGTGCTGACCAGCTACGGCGACGACGCGAACGTGTTCGACGCGCTCAGGGCCGGGGCCAGCGGGTTCCTGCTCAAGGACGCCGACGCCGAGACCCTGGTCGAGGCGGTGCGCACGATCGCGCGCGGCGACGGGCTCATCTCCCCGGCGGTCACGCGCGGCCTCATCGCCGAGTTCGCCCGCTCGCGTCCCGGCATACGCCCCGATCAGCGTCGACGGCGCGGGCCTGGCGAGCCTCACGCCGCGCGAGACCGAGGTGCTCGCGCTCATCGGCGAGGGCATGTCGAACGCGGAGATCGCCGGGGAGCTCGGGATGGCCGAGGCCACCGTCAAGTCCCACGTCACGCGCGTGCTGGCCAAACTGGGCCTCGCCAGCCGCGTCCAGGCGGCCATCTTTGCGCGCGAACAGGGGCGCTGAAAGCGGGGCGGGGCCTTGGCGGCCGGCGGTCGGATGTCGCCCGTGAGCAGGCGCGTTGAGGTCGGGGGGCGGGGCTCTGGCGGCGGGCTCTCGGCCGTCGCGTGGGGACAGGGCGATGATCACGTCCCACGGAACGGAATGCTGCTTCGAAACCTCCGATTGAATGCTGATACAGTACTCTGCATAGTCATTCAAGACGGAGGTTTCCAGTGACGTACCAGGTCGCCGTGGCGGGTGCCAGCGGCTACGCGGGGGGCGAGGTGCTGCGGCTGCTCGCCGACCACCCGCAGCTCGACGTCGTCGCCGCGGGCGCGCACAGCAACGCCGGTGAGTTCATCACCGCAGTCCACCCCCACCTCACCGCGTACGGCGACCGACGTTTCACCCCGACGAGCCCGGAGGCCTTCGCCGAGGCCGACCTGGTGATCATGACGCTCCCGCACGGCCAGTCGGCCGCGCTCGCCGCCCAGCTCCCGGCCGACCAGAAGATCGTGGACCTCGGGGCCGACCACCGGCTCGAAAGCGCCGAGGCCTGGGAAGCCTACTACCCGGGACCCCACGCCGGGACCTGGACGTACGGCCTGCCCGAACTGCCCGACCAGCGCGAGGCCATCACCGCCTCGACGCGGGTCGCCGCGACCGGCTGCTACGCCGTCGCCACCATCCTCGCCCTGCGGCCGCTCCTGGACGCCGGGATCGCCTCGCCCGAGGATGTGGTGGTCGTCGCGGCCTCCGGCACCTCCGGCGCGGGCAACGCCCCCAAGAAGGCCCTGCTCGCCAGCGAGATCATGGGCTCGATGAGCGCCTACAAGGTCGGGGCGCACCAGCACGTGCCCGAGATCAAGCAGGCCTCCGGCGCCGCTTCGCTCTCGATGACGCCGCTGCTGGCCCCGATGCCGCGCGGCATCATCTCCACGGTGACGGCGAAGGCCGTCGGCGACGTGTCGGCCGCCGACGTGCAGGCCGCGCTGGCGAAGGCCTACGACGGCGAGCACTTCGTGCGGGTCCTGCGCGAAGGCCAGTGGCCTTCGACCTCCGCGACCTACGGCACCAACGCCACCCTGCTCCAGGGGACCGTCGACAAGGACTCGGGCCGGATCATCGTCACCGCGGCGATCGACAACCTCGGCAAGGGCGCGGCCGGTCAGGTCGTGCAGTGCGTCAACCTCATGCTCGGCCTCCCCGAGGCCGCGGGCCTCACCGTGAACGGAGTGGCACCGTGACGACCCGCACCCGTCGCCCCGCCCGTCTCGCTTCGCTCGCCGTTCCCCGAACCGGAGTAAACGCATGACCATCACCTCCCCCAAGGGCTTCCAGGCCTCCGGCGTCACCGCCGGCCTCAAGGCCTCCGGCAAGCCGGACATGGCCCTCGTCGTGAACGAGGGCCCGCTTCAGGTCGCGGCCGGGCGCTTCACCGGGAACCGCGTCAAAGCCGCCCCGGTCAAGTGGTCCCGGCAGGTCCTGAACACGGGCGCGCTGAAGGCCGTGATCCTCAACTCGGGCGGCGCGAACGCCTGCACCGGGCCCGAGGGCTTCCAGAACACGCACGCCACCGCCGAGAAGACCGCCGAGGTCCTTGGCTGCGGCGCGGTCGAGATCGCGGTCTGCTCGACCGGTCTCATCGGCGAGCAGCTCCCGATGGACAAGCTCCTGCCGGGCGTCGAGGCCGCCGCGAAGGCCCTCACCGCGGACGGCGGGGAAGCCGCCGCCACCGCGATCATGACCACCGACTCCGTCGCCAAGAACGCCGTCGTCACCAGCCCCGCCGGCTGGAGCGTGGGCGGCATCGCCAAGGGCGCGGGCATGCTCGCCCCCGGCCTGGCGACCATGCTCGTGGTGCTCACCACCGACGCCGTCGTCGACCAGCCGCTCGCCGACGCCGCACTCGGCACCGCCTGCCGGTACTCGTTCGACCGCCTCGACTCCGACGGCTCGATGTCGACCAACGACACCGTGCTCCTGCTCGCCTCGGGCGCCTCCGGCGTGGAGGCCGCGGCCGACGAGTTCATCTCGGCGCTCACCGACCTCTGCAAGGACCTCGCGCACCAGCTGCTGGGCGACGCCGAAGGCTCGACCAAGGACGTCGCCATCACCGTCTCCGGCGCGGCCACCGAGGACGACGCCGTCGAGGTCGCCCGCTGCGTCGCCCGCGACAACCTCGTCAAGACCGCCCTGTTCGGCTCCGACCCGAACTGGGGCCGCATCCTGGCCGCCGTCGGCGTCTCCAAGGCGCCCTTCGACGCCGACGCCGTGGACGTGGCCGTCAACGGCGTGTGGATCTGCAAGGCCGGCGCCGCGGGCGAACCGCGCGACCTCGTCGACCTCAAAGGCCGCGACGTGAAGATCGACATTCAGCTCCACAACGGGCCCGCGTCCGCGACGATCTGGACCAACGACCTGTCCCACGACTACGTTCACGAGAATTCGGCGTACAGCACATGACGTTTGCAGACGACCTCGCACCGCACCTCCAGAAGGCCCTCGGCAAGGCCGAGACCCTCATCGAGGCGCTTCCGTGGCTCCAGCGCTTCACCGGATCCATCGTGGTGGTCAAGTACGGCGGCAACGCCATGATCAACCCCGAGCTCCAGGCCGCGTTCGCCGCCGACATGGTGTTCCTGCACTACGTCGGCATCAAGCCCGTCGTCGTGCACGGCGGCGGCCCGCAGATCTCCTCCATGCTCGCGAAGCTGAGCATCGACTCCGAGTTCAAGGGCGGCCTGCGCGTCACCACCCCCGAGGTCGCCGACGTGGTCCGCATGGTCCTGGTCGGCCAGGTCGGCCGGGAACTGGTGGGGCTCATCAACAACCACGGTCCCTTCGCGGTCGGCATGTCCGGCGAGGACGCCCAGCTGTTCACCGCCAAGCGGCGCTGGGCCGATGTGGACGGCGAGCAGGTCGACGTGGGCCGCGTCGGCGACGTCGCCTCCGTCAACACCGCGGCCGTGGACGACCTCATCGACGCCGGACGCATCCCCGTGGTCTCCACTGTGGCGCTCGACCACGACGGGATCCTCTACAACCTCAACGCCGACACCGCCGCCGCCGCGCTGGCGGAGGCCCTCGGCGCGCAGAAGCTCATCGTCCTCACCGACGTGGAAGGCCTCTACGAGAACTGGCCCGACAAGGGCTCGCTGCTGCGCCAGATCACCACCGACAAGCTCTCGGGCCTCCTGCCCTCGCTCCAGGCGGGCATGGTCCCGAAGATGGAGGCCTGCCTCCGCGCCGTCAAGGGCGGCGTCCCCCAGGCGCACGTCATCGACGGGCGCGTCCCCCACTCGACGCTGCTGGAGATCTTCACGACCGACGGCGTCGGCACCATGGTCGAGGAGTCGAAATGAGCTACTCCGAGCAGATCAAGGCCCGGTACACCGCCGCGCTCATGGGCAACTACGGGCTCCCGCCCGTGGTCATCCGCGAGGGGGAGGGCCGCTACGTCACCGACGTCGACGGCAACACCTTTCTGGACATGATCGGCGGCATCGCGGTCTCCAGCCTCGGGCACGACCACCCCGCGCTGGTCGAGGCCGTCAGCGTCCAGGCCGCCCGGCTCGCCCACACCTCGAACCTCTTCCTGCACGAGAAGGAGGTCGAGCTCGCCGAGAAGCTCCTCGAACTGTGGGGCAACCCCGGCAGGGTCTTCCTGTGCAACTCGGGCACCGAGGCCAACGAGGCTGCACTGAAACTCGCGATCCTCCACGGCAACGCCACCGGGAAGACCCGGATCGTGGCCACCGAGAACGGCTTCCACGGCCGCAGCCTCGGCGCCCTCTCGATCACCGGCAAGGCCGGGATCCGCGAGCCCTTCGCGCCCTTCGGCCGCGACGTCGTGTTCGTGCCGTACGGCGACCTCGACGCCCTCAAGGCCGCCGTTGACGACACTGTGGCCGCAGTGTTCTTCGAACCCACCCAGGGCGAGACCGGGGTCGTCCCGGCTCCCGCCGGATACCTCAAGGCCGCAAGGGAACTCACCGCCGCGAACGGCGCCCTCCTGATCCTGGACGAGATCCAGTCCGGGTTCGGGCGCACCGGCGCCTGGTTCGCCCACACCGCCGAAGGCATCGTCCCCGACGCGGTGACCCTCGCGAAGGGACTCGGCGGCGGCGTCCCGATCGGCGCCGTCCTCGCCACCGAGGAGGCCGCCGCGCTGTTCACCAAGGGCGTGCACGGCTCCACCTTCGGCGGCAATCCGATCGCGTGCGCCGCCTCCCTCGCGGTGATCGACACGATCGAGCGCGACCACCTCTTCGAGAACGTGCTCGACCTCGGCCGCCACCTCGACGCCCGCCTGCTCGGCGACCCGCGCGTCACCGAGATCCGCGGCCAGGCCCTGTGGCGCGGCATCGCCTTCACCGAACCCGTTGCGGCCGAAGTGGTCGAGCAGCTCCTCGGCCTCGGCGTGCTCGCCAACGCGCCCCGGCCCGACACGGTCCGGATCGCGCCGCCGCTCACCATCACCGAGTCCGAACTGGACGACTTCTGCGACAAGCTCATCGCAGCCCTCGACATCGTGACCCCGGCCCCCGGAGGACGACCGTGACCGTCAAGCACTTCCTCAAAGACGACGACCTCTCCGTGACCGAGCAGGCCGAGATCCTCGACCTCGCCGCGAAGTTCAAGGCCGACCACCACGCCTACCCCGCGCTCGCCGGCCCCAAATCCGTCGCGGTGGTCTTCGAGAAGCCCTCCACCCGCACCCGCATGTCCTTCGACGTGGGCATCGCCGAGCTCGGCGGCCACTCCGTCGTGATCGACGCCCAGGCCACCCAGCTCGGCCGCGGCGAGACCGTCGCCGACACCGCCAGGGTCCTCTCCCGGTACGTCAGCGCGATCGTGATCCGCACCTTCGGCGACGACCGGCTCGCCGAACTCGCCGAGCACGCCACGGTCCCGGTCGTCAACGCGCTCACCGACGGCTGGCACCCCTGCCAGCTCCTCGCCGACCTCCAGACGATCGCCGAGCACAAGCCGCTCAAGGGCACGAGCATCGCCTACATCGGCGACGCCGCGTTCAACATGGGCAACTCCACCGTCATCGCCTGCTCGATGGCCGGGATGCACGTCCGCATCGGCGCCCCCGAGGGCTACCAGCCCGCAGACGAGGTGCTCGCCCGCGCCGCCGAGATCAACGCCGCGACCGGCGGATCGGTGCTCGTCACGACCGACCCGGTCGAAGCCGTCTCGGGCGTCGACGTGGTGAGCACCGACGCGTGGATCTCGATGGGTATGGCCGACACCGAGAAGCGCATCGAGGAGCTGACCCGATACCAGCTCAGCGGCGAACTGCTGTCGCACGCCGCCGACGACGCGATCGTGCTCCACTGCCTCCCCGCCCACCGTGGCGAGGAGATCACCGACGAAGTGATGGACGGCCCCCAGTCGCGGGTCTTCGACCAGGCCGAGAACCGGCTCCACGCCCAGAAGGCCCTCCTCGCCTGGCTCCTCAAGGAGCAGTCGTGAGGACCCGCCGTTCGTCGCGCTACGCTCGCCGTTCCCCGACCCGGAGCGAACGCCGATGAACCAGCCGACCACCAAGGCCGCCAGGCAAGCTCGCATCATCGAGCTGATCTCCGGCAGCCCGATCCGTTCGCAGACCGAACTGGCGAACCTGCTCGCCGCCGACGGCATCGACGCCACCCAGGCCACGCTCTCGCGCGACCTCGAAGAGCTCGGCGCGGTCAAGGTCCGCGGCACCGACGGCGGCAGCGCCGTCTACTCGATCTTCGCCGAAGGCGAACGGCCCCTTCGCGACACCGAGGTCGCCTCCGACCGCCTGCAGCGGCTCCTGCGCGAACTCCTCGTCGGCGCCGACCACTCCGGCAACATGGCCGTCCTGCGCTGCCCGCCCGGCGCGGCCCAATACCTCGCCAGCGCGATCGACCGCTCCGGCCTGCACGCCATCATCGGCACCATCGCCGGGGACGACACCATCGCCGTGATCGCCCGCGACGGCGTGCTCGGCAGCCAGGTCGCCGAGCAGATGCTCCACTGGGCCGGCAAGGGACCCGCACCCCTCGCCCCGCCCGCCGACGCCCCCATCGCCGCCTTTCCCCACATCGACACCGATTCCGCGCCTTTGAACGACGCCAAGGAGAACCAGGAATGACCCAGAAGGCAGTGCCCGCCTGCGGCTTCGATGCGATCGGGGCGGCGTGATGGCGAAACTGTGGGGAGGCCGCTTCTCCGGCGGCCCGGCCGCCGCCCTCGAAGCGCTCAACGCCTCGATCGGCTTCGACTGGCGACTGGCGCCGTACGACCTCAAGGCCTCCAAAGCCCATGCGCGCGTGCTCAACCGCGCCGGGCTCCTCACCGAGTCCGAACTGGACCGCATGCTCACGGCCCTCGACGAGCTCGGCGACGACGTCGCCTCGGGCGCCTTCACCGGCACCGTCGCGGATGAAGACGTGCACACCGCGCTGGAACGCGGCCTCGTAGAGCGCCTCGGCGACCTCGGCGGCAAACTCCGCGCCGGCCGTTCGCGCAACGACCAGATCGCCACCGACCTGCGCCTGTACTGCCGCGACCACGCGCGCGGCCTCGCCGCCGACCTCAACGACCTGGTGCGCGCCCTCGCCGACCAGGCCGCGAACCTGGTCGACGCGCCCGCACCGGGCATGACCCACCTCCAGCACGCGCAGCCGATCACCTTGGGCCACCAGCTCCTCGCCCACGCCCAGGGCTTCCTGCGCGATCTGGAACGCCTGCGGGACTGGGACCGGCGCACCGCGCTGTCCCCGCTCGGCTCGGGCGCGCTCTCGGGCTCCTCGCTCCCGCTCGACCCGGTCGCGGTCGCGGAGGAACTGGGCTTCGACGGCCCGGTCGCCAACTCGCTCGACGGCGTCTCCGACCGCGACTTCGCGGCCGAACTGCTGTTCGCGTGCGCGATGATCGGCATCCACCTCTCCCGCCTCGGCGAGGAGGTCATCCTCTGGTCGAGCCAGGAGTTCGGCTGGGTCAAGCTCGACGACGCCTTCTCCACGGGCTCGTCGATCATGCCGCAGAAGAAGAACCCGGACGTGGCCGAACTGGCGCGCGGCAAGTCCGGCCGCCTCGTCGGCAACCTGACCGGCCTCCTGGTGACGCTCAAGGGCCTGCCCTTCACGTACAACAAGGACCTTCAGGAGGACAAGGAGCCGGTCTTCGACTCGCTCGACAACCTGGCGCTCCTGCTCCCGGCGGTGACCGGCATGGTCGCGACCATGAAGTTCAATGTGGAGGTCCCGCGCGCCTCGGCCCCGACCGGTTTCAGCCTTGCGACCGAGATCGCCGACTGGCTGGTGCGCAAGGGCGTCCCGTTCCGCAGCGCCCACGAGGTCGCCGGATCCTGTGTGTCCCACTGCGAGTCGCGCGGCATCGAGCTGCACGAGATCGCCGACGCCGATCTGGCGGGCATCTCCGAGCACCTCGACCCGGCGGTGAAGCAGGTCCTCGACGTGGACGGCGCGCTGGCCGGCCGCACGACCCCGGGCTCCACGGGCCCGAAGGCCGTGGCCGATCAACTCGCGCGGGTCCGTGAGCAGATCGATTCCTGGAAAACCTGGTCAGAAGCCAAGTAGCCCAAGCGAAGGGGCCCGCACCGACTCGGTGCGGGCCCCTTCGTCGCGTCTACCAGCCGGTGGTCTCGAGGATCGTGCGTTCCACGACCGGTGCGAGCGTCACCGCGTACGTGTCGGTCAGGTGCGAGGAGTCGCGGTAGACCAGGATGTTCCCGATCGCCGCGGGGCACTGGTCGTCCGGGCACACGTACGGGGTGAGGTCGGCGAACGCGACGTTGTCCGGCACATCGTCCAATCCGGCCGACGGATCGGTCGGGTCGTGGCTCGGCTCGACGTCGAACTTGCAGTTCTCGGCGCCGATCCGCGCCACGCATTCCGGGAACGGAGTGGGGAAGCGCGGCAGGTCGCGCAGGGCCAGCACGTCGATGTTCATCTCATCGAGGCGCCGCCACTGGTCCGTGAAGCCCGGGTAGGCCTGTTCGTCTTCGGTGTGGGCGCGGTCCGAAATGCCCACCACCAGCTCGGGGCGCTCCCGATCCATCTGTTCGAACACCCACTCGTTGAATTCGACGCACTCGGTTTCGAGGTCGCGGCCCTCTTCGGCCCCGGGGTTGGAGGAGAACTGGCAGTTGCTCTTGGAGAACACGAGGAGTCGCCAGCCGTTGTCCGAGGCGACCTTCTCGAACGCGGAGAAGTAGTGGGCCACGCGGGAGGCGCCCACCAGGGCGATCGTGTGCTCGCCGTCGGGGTCGCCGTACGCGCACAGCCGTTTGGCGCCGTCGCAGTCGTCGGCGGCGTAGATGATCGGGGTGTCCTCCTCGACGACTGCGAGCGACGGGATGAGCGGCACCGTGTCCGGAAGCGAGGCGGCCAGCGCCTCGTCCTCGAGGACCGCCGCACCCGGGTAGGCGTCGCCGTCCTCCAGAGCTTTGGCGATCTCGGCCTCCAACTGCTCCTGCTCGACGGCGAGCTGGGCCTGGGCGGCTCCGGCGGTGGCGAGGACGGGGATCAGGAAGGCGGCGGCGATCGCCGCGGACCAGCGGCGACTGTGCTTCCGGGTCGCCGCCGTCCGGTCTTCGACGTACTTCTTCGTCAGGTACGCCGCACCGAAGGACAGTGCCAGGACGAGGAGGCCGCCGACGATCGAGGCTCTCGAGCGCCCGGCGATGTAGAGGTAGCCGACGAGGATCGGCCAGTGCCAGAGGTAGAGCGCATACGAGTGGTCGCCGACCACGGTGAGGGGCCGCCAGGTCAGCAGCCGGTCGGCGCCCCAGCGACTCTCGGTCGTGCCCGCGACGATCACGAGGAGGGCGGCTCCGGTGGGCCACAGGGCGATCCAGCCGGGGAACATGGTGGAGACCTCCAGCAGCGCGCCGCATGAGAGCAGCGCGGCCAGGCCGAGCCAGCCGAGCACGACCCGTAGACGCTGGGGGAGCTGCAGCAGCGGCAGCGCGATGGCGAGCATCCCGCCGAGCGCGAACTCCCAGAGTCGGGTGCCGGTGTCGAAGTAGGCCCAGGCCTGCCGTTCGGCGGTGGAGATGACCGAGTAGGTCAGGGAACCGGCGAACACGAGAGCGCAGGCGGCGAACACCGCGATGTCCATGCGCGCCTTCAGCTTCCGCGCGGCGAAGGCCGCGAGGGCGATGAGCGCCAGCCAGATCGGGTAGAACTGGCCCTGGATCGACAGCGACCAGAAGTGCTGGAGCGGGCTCTGGGGCCTGTCGCGGGCGAGGTAGTCGACGGTGTTGGCCGCGAGCGTCCAGTTCTCGAAGTACAGGCCGGAGGCGATGGTCTGCGAGACCACGTCGTACAGGCGCGTCTCGGGGAGCAGAAGCCATCCCATCGCGAGGACCGCGAGCAGGACGACCGCGGTGGCGGGGAGCAGCCGGCGGGCCAGGCGGGCCAGGAACGTCAGGGGTCGCACGCGCCCTTCGCGTTCGACCATGCGCAGCAGGGAACCGGTGATGAGGAAGCCGGTCAGGAACAGGAAGACGTCGACGCCACCGGAGACTCGGCCGAACCAGATGTGGTAGACGGCTACGAGGAGCACCGCGAAGGCGCGGAGTCCCTGGAGCTCGGGGCGGAATGCAGTTTTGCTCGGCACGCGAAGATTCTACGCATGAGTAGCGACCCGAAGATTTTCCCGAACTGCACCGCACGCGAACAGCGGATGACCTGCAATTGAAGCCCTGACCCATCGAAGGGCCCGGCCCGTGGCGTCATGGCAGGTGTACCTCGCGATCACCGTTAAGCTTGGGCCCCAAGGCCAGTGCTGGGGGAGAGCGCCATGTTGTTCGGATCGCGAAACGGATTCGGTCTGGAGTTCCATCCCGAACGAGACCGCTCCCTCCTGTGCGTCGACATCTTCATCGGCGGGCTCCACGTGAACACATCGGACAACGCGTTCTATCCGCCGTTGCTGGTCAAGAAGCTCACGGACGAACTTCGGCGCTTCCGCACCCCGCGTGCGCCGCTGGAGGGATTCACCACGCCGGTCGAGTCCTTTCGCGTTGCCGAGTACTGGGCGTACGACGAGACCGGGACCGAATCCGGACCTGAGGCCGCACTGGCGGGGTGCGATTTCCTGGACTGGGGAGCGTGCACCAACGACGTCGTGGCGTTCGCCTTCCCCGATGGGGACCGGTTGCACCTCGCCTGTCGAGTGCGCGATGGAGGCGGTGTCGCCTGGCGCACCGAGCCTCGACGTGAGCCGACCGCGGTGTCGGTGAGCCTGGCGTCGTTCGTCGAGACGCTGGAGCAGTGCCTCGCCGCCGCCGAACGTGAATGGTCCGACCGGCGGCGGCGATTGCGGCATGAGCCCTAGGGGTTCTTGAACACCCCCTAGCTGGGGCCGATCTCGACCGGTTCGGTGCAGTCGTGTGCGGGTTCGCCGATGATGTCGTCGGTGATGCAGATGGCCACGGTGGCATGGGTGATCTGCGCGTCCTCCGCGGCGTTCAGCTCGAACGCGTACTCGAACTTCGAGTCCTGGACGGTGAATGGCAGGGTGTGCGCGTCCACGAGTTCCTTGCCGTCGTAGGCGAGGAACTCGATGTGGCGCGGCTCCGGGACGATGTCGAGGCACGGCCCGTCGCCGACCTGCGTGGTCGCGGCCGTGCCGGCGAACTCGACCGTGGGCGCCACGACGATGTCCGGCCAGTTCGCGGTGCCGTCGGTGCCGAAATTCGTGCAGAGGTCTTCGCCGATGTCGTTGAGGGAGAACGGGGTGGGAGCCGCGGAGGCCGGAGTGGCGGCCGCGAGCGCGAAGAGGATGCCCGCCGCGGACGCCAGGGAGGCGCGCAGCGGGGTGGGGACACGGTTCACGTGGTCTCCGATCGGGAGGGGAGGGAGCCGCGCCCAACCTCGCGCTCCGTCACTGAATATTGACAATCCTAAATATCCGTGATGTCTCGGCGCTCGTCAAGCTCCATCGAGAGCCGACGCAGCCGGATGCTCGCGAAGATCGTGAGGAAGCCCCAGATGATGGCGAAGAACCCGATGGTCACGATGAGCGCGACGGCGCCGTCACGGGGGTTGATGAGCAGCCAGATGCCCAGGATGAGGGCGGCGAGACCGGTGAGGATGAACAGCCAGCGCCCGCCCGCATCGCGGGTGAGGCCGAAGCCCTTGACGATGTAGCCGAGGCCGATGATGATCGCCCAGAAGGCGATGATGTAGAGCAGCACGAGTCCGGTGATGGCGGGCCAGAAGATCGAGATGAGGCCGGCGATGACGCCGAGAATGCCGATGACCAGCAGAACACCGCGCCCGTAGGAGCGCCGGGCCGCCATCGCGATCGCGATGACGCCGTCGACGATCGCATACGCGCCGAACAGGATGACGACGGCGTTCGCGGTCCCGATCGGCAGGAACACGGCCAGAGCACCGAAGACGAGGGTGAAGATACCGCGCACCAGGACCCACGCCCAGTTCTTGGCGAGCAACTCGAGCACGACAACCACCCCGTTCCACCTGCGATAATGCTCTCGCTTCCGAGGCTAGTCCGACCAGGACCGACGAGCGCGATTTCCCGGAAACCGACACTCCGGACGGAACTGGCTGCGAAGAGGGCATGTGCACGCCCACCGCCGAAAACGAGCGGATCATCCGGACCTTTGAACGCGAATCGGCGAGGCGGGCTTTGACGACTCGGAGCTGAAATTTCGTTTCGCGATTCCTTGGCGGCTGCGTAGGCTGCGGGCGTGAGTGATGTGTTGTGCGGGTTCCTGTCCGATCCGGCCGCGCTGGCGGAGCTGAACCACCGGGAGGCCGCCGGTTGGCTGCTGGCGGACGGGTGGAACGTGTGCGGTGTCGGTGACTGGGCGACGGTGTGGCGCTCGCCGGACGGCGAGCTTGCCGCGAGGGTGTGTCCGTTCGAGCCCTCGTTCGCGATCTTCGTGCGGCTCTGCCGCGCGCTCCCCGACAATCCGCTGCTGCCGCGAATCGAGCTGGATTCGCCGCTCGAGGGCGGTGGGCGGCTCACGGTCATGGAGTTCCTCGCCCCGGCAGAGGCCGACCAGGCCGAGGAGGTGTGGCGGCGCTGGGAGGCCGCCGCGCCCGGCGATCAGGCCACCGCCGTGCGGCGTGAGGCCGAGCGGCTCAATGCTGAAGCGGCGAGCGCTGTTCCGTACTGGGGCGGACTCGACTGCAAGCACGGGCATGTGATGGCCACGCCGAGCGGTGAGCCCAAGCTGGTCGACCTGTTCTTTGCCGAAGGCAGGCGCATCTACGCGGAGCTATTGGAGAATCCGGTGGCTGTAGCTGCAAGTTTCCCGGCCGAGCAGCGCAGGTACATGGCCGAGATCGGAGCGGTCGTCCGGTTGTCGTCGCCGGAGGAGCTTGACAAGCTGCGAGCCGCGGCGGCTCTGCCGGGATAGGAACCCCAGCGAAACGATCAGAATGAGGAGCAACGAGGCCCGGTGCGGAGCGCTGGGCCTCGCCTGGTGTTGCGGTGCATTGGCTGCGGCTAGGTTCACTGTCCGATTCGGCGGCGGGTGCGTTTCTCGCGTCCGGGTCGGACGTTGGTCGGGCCTCAACCGATCAGCGACGGAGTGGTGGTCGGCTGTCGAGACCGCAGACCGCGGGCCGGGCGCTTTCCGATTGGACTGCAACCCATCAGCGACGAAGCGGTGGCCCACTTTCCCGGTGGCGGTGGCGGTGGCGGTGGCGGTGGCGGGCTGGAGCGCCGTGTCGGTAGGGGTTCGGGCTGTCAGCGACGAAGGGGCGAGAAGTTGCCCGAGGTCGCTGGCTGGGACCAGGCCGGTTTGAGTTGGGCTGCAACCGGGCAGCGACGGAGTGGCGAGCAGTGGGGCCCGGTGTGTCGCCGGACCGGGCGTCGACTCGGTCGAGGTTCAAGATGGCAGCGACGGTGCGGTGGCGTGCTTTCGCGGTGGTATTGCCGGGTCGGGTGCCGTGTTGGTCGGGGTTCGGGCTGGCAGCGACGGAAGCGGGTGTGGCGGGGGTCGGGGTGTGTTGCCGGGCCAGGGTGCCGTGTCGGTCGGGGTTCAGTCTTGGCAGCGACGGCGTGGTGAGTGGCTGGGGACCGGTGTGTTGCCGGAGCGGGGTGCCGTTGCGGTTGGGGTTCAGGCTGGCAGCGACGGAGGCCGGTGTGGCGGGGGTCGTGGCGTGTTGCCGGAGCGGGGTGCAGTGTCGGTTGGGGTTCGGGCTGGCGGCGACGGGAGCGGGTGTGGCGGGGGTTGGGGTGTCCGACCGGGGCCGGGGCTGGTGTGCCCGCGCGGTCGCGGCGGCAGTGGCAGTGGCAGCGGAAGTAGCGGCGGTGGCGGTGGTGCTGTCGGTGCGGCGAGTGCGGGCAGGGGCCGAACTGGCCTGACCGGCCCGGGTGGCTGGGTCGGGGTGTGTCGGTGGGGTGGGTTCGCCGAGTGTCGGGGGCGGTGCGCTCTTCCACTGGGCGTGGCCATGCTGGGGGTGTGTCGTTGCGGGCGTGTGCATGTGCGGTGGGGCCTTGATCCTTTGGTGTTGACACCCTGATCTCTCGGGCCGGTAGGGTCCGGGGTGCAAGGAGTGTTCAGTGACTTCGAAGTATCAACGCCGGTTTCCCGAGGAGTTCAAGGCCGATGCGGTCAGGTCATACCTCGATGACCCGACCGCGACCTACGCCTCGGTCGCGAAGAACCTCGGCGTCTCGTCCGAGACGCTGCGCAACTGGGTGAAGCAAGCCCGCAAGCAGCAAGGCGAATCACCCCGCTACCAGGCCCCGACCAGCGAGAACGAGGGCCTCGTAGGCTACGACGCCGTGATTGCCGAAGAGAACCGTCGTCTCCGCGCCGAGCTGGACAAGGTCAAAGCCGAGCGGGACATCCTGCGCAAAGCCGCGAAGTATTTCGCGGGCGAGACGAACTGGTGAGCCGTTTCCAGTTCGTCGAAGAGCACCGCACGCGTTGGAGCGTCAAACGGCTCTGCGCTGCCCTGGAAGTCTCCAGGCAGGGCTACTACCAGTGGAAGAACCGTGCCGGGGCCCGGGCGGCGAAAACCGCCTCCGACGCGGCCGCGACAGCGCGGATCAAGGCGTTCCATCGGGCCAGCAATGGCGCCTACGGGTCGCCGCGGATCACCGTCGATCTGCGCGAGGCCGGCGAGAAGGTCAACCGCAAACGCGTGGCCCGGCTGATGCGCGTGGCCGGGATCGCGGGTGTCCGGTTGCGACGGCGCCGCCCGGCCCCGCCGCCCGAGGACGCCGGATCCGCGGCCGTGCCCGACCGGCTGAGGCGCGATTTCACCGCCGCGGCCCCGAACACGCGCTACGTCGGTGACATCACCTACCTCCCGCTCGGGGACGGCTCGTTCCTCTACCTGGCCACGGTCATCGACTTGTTCAGCCGCCGCCTCGCGGGTTGGGCGATCGCCGACCACATGCGGACCGACCTGGTCGAGAAAGCGTTGCGCCACGCGCATGCCATCCGCGGTGGTCTCGCCGGCGCGATCATGCACACCGACCGCGGCTCGCAATACGTATCCGCCCAATTCGCCAAGTGCTGCAAAGAACTCGGCGTCCTCCAGTCCCGGGCCCGAGTCGGGTCGTCAGCTGACAACGCCCTGGCCGAGTCGTTCAACGCCAGCCTCAAACGCGAAGTCCTGCAAGGACGCCAGACCTTCACCAACGCCCGAGAAGCCCGTTTCGGGGTCGAATCCTGGATCACCGACTACAACACGACCCGGAGACACTCGTCTCTCGGACAGATTTCACCGATCGATTACGAACAACGGCAGGCTAACCTCGCCCTCGCCGCATAGGACGGTGTCAACACCAAAGGGGTAAGCCCCGTGTCGTTGCGGGCGTGTGCATGTGCGGTGTCACCTCCTTCCGATACTGCGTACTGCCGATTGCCGCTTGCCAACTGCCGATTGCGTACTGCTGACTGCGGTCAGTGGGCCTTTCCGGTGTGTCCTTTCCACGTGTGTGTTGGTTGGGTGTGTGTGCCTCGTTCGGGGCACTGCCTCCGGTTGGGGTGATCCCTTCCGGGCGATCTCTCGCTTCACGGTTCCGAGTCCGTCCTTCTGGCTTTCTCGGCCTGGGAGCGAGTCCCGATAGCACGTGGGGCA
The DNA here is from genome assembly GCA_963740955.1 of uncultured Actinomycetota bacterium. Taxonomy (GTDB): domain Bacteria; phylum Actinomycetota; class Actinomycetes; order Mycobacteriales; family Micromonosporaceae; genus Glycomyces. The sequence goes on along the minus strand of CAVUGC010000011.1, from coordinate 90,817 downwards.
TACCATGCAAGCCCCGGGCTGAGCCCCCCTGACCCGAGAGCGGGCCTGGTGGTCTCGGATCCTGCCAGCGGGGCGAGTCGGCCAGAGGCTTGGCTTAGTCTGCTTGCACCTACTCGACTCCTGTACGGAATCCATATCCCTGTGCGTACACCAATTATCCCCCACCCCAGGAACACCCGCATCACCCACAAGACGAGAAACCTCTCATGTTCGGCCCCGATCCGCCTGCGCCCCAACCGAAACCGAGCCGGGCAGCCGCCACCCGCCCCCGCCCAATCGCTCACCTCTTCGTCGCTGCCCGCCCGAACCCCAATCGAACACCGGCCCGGCCCCGGCCACACGCCCCAAGGGACTCCCACCTCTTCGTCGCTGCCCGCTTGAACCCCGCCCGAAACAGGCCTGGCCCCGGACACGCGCCCCCAGCAACTCCCACCCCTCCGTCGCTGCCCGCCTGAACCCCAACCGAACACGGCCCGACCCCACCAATCCAACCCCCACCTCTCCGCCGCTGCCCTCCCGAACCGCGAGCCACCCAGACCCGCCCCCTACCATCCGACGCCGCGCAAACCGCTCCGAAAACCGAGAACACCGTGGCCCCGGCGCTTCACGCGCCGGGGCCACCGTGTTCCTGTTTCCATCCGGTTCTAGCGGGCTGCGACCGGCTCTCGGTCGGTGCGCTTGGAGTCGAGCTCCGTTTCTGGTTCGACCGTCAGGTGCGGCAGGATCCTGTCGAGGCCCTTCGGCATCCACCAGGCACTCGTACCCATGACCTTCATGATCGCCGGAACCAGCAGGCAGCGGATCACGAACGCGTCGATGAAGATCGCCACCGCCATCCCGATGCCGAACTGCTGGAGCAGCCGCGCATCGTCGAGAACGAACGAGCCGAACACGGCCATCATGATCGCCGCCGCGGCGGTCACCACCCCGCCCGTCGACGCCAGGCCCCGGCGCACCGCGACCTGGGCGTCGCCGGTGCGCATCCACTCCTCGCGCATCCGCGACATGAGGAACACCTCGTAGTCCATCGACAGCCCGAAGATGATCGCGAAGGCCATCACCGGCACGAACGCCTCGACCGGCCCCGCCGGAATGCCGAACATGCCCTCTTGGAAGATCCACGCGACCACACCGAGGCTCGCGCCGATCGTCAGCAGGTTCAGGATCGCGGCCTTGATCGGGATGAGCACCGAACGGAACACCACCATCAGCAGCAGGAGCGACAGGCCCACGACGAACAGCAGGAACAGCGGCGCCTTCTCGATCATGATGTCGCTGAAGTCGATCGCGGCGGCGGTCGAACCGCCGACGAGTTGCGTGCCCTCGACGTCGTTCAGCACCTCGTCGCGCAGTTCGTGCACCAGGTCGACGGTCGCCTGGTCGGCCGGGCCGGCCGTACCGACGACAGTGGACATCCAAAGGTCGTCGCCGATCGCGAACGGCGGCGACACCAGCTCGACCGTGTCCAGTTCGGACATCGCCGTGTAGGCGGCTCCGGCCTCGGCCTCGGTGCCGTCCGTGACGACCATGAGGGGGCCGTTGAAGCCTTCACCGAAACCGTCGGAGAGCAGGTCGTACGCCTCGCGGCTGGTCGTGCCCTCGGCGTCGGTGCCCGCGTCGGCGAAGCCCAACCGGAGGTCGAACAGCGGCGCGGAGAGGGCCACGAGCCCGGCCGTGACGATCACGATCGCGAACCAGGCGCGCTTCTCCACGAACCGAGACCAGGCCGCCCAACGCGACCCAGGGGCGCGCTCCGGCCTTGGCGGCCCGCTTGCGGACCGACTTCTCGATCCGCTTGCCGAACAGGGCCAGCAGTGCGGGCAGCAGCGTCACCGAGGCGAGCATCGTGACCAGCACGGTCAGTGCCACCGCGATCGCGACCGCCTGCAGCGAACCCAGGCCCAGTGCGAACAGGCCCATGAGCGCCACGATGACCACCGAGCCGGCGAACAGGACCGAACGGCCGGCCGTGTCGAGCGCCGTCGTGGCGGCGGCCTTGCGGCTCGCGCCGTTCACCAGCTCGGAGCGGAATCGGGCGAAGATGAGCAGCGCGTAGTCCACGCCGACACCGAAGCCGATGAGGAACATGATGGGCGCCAAGAAGGTCGGCAGGGTGACCGCGTGGGAGACCAGCATCGACAGGCAGAACGCCGTGCCCACGGCGAAGACCGCCGTGATGAGCGGGATGCTCGCGGCCAGCAGCGAACCGAACATGAGCACCAGGATCACCAGGGCGGCGAGCATGCCGATGCCCTCGGCCGCGCCGCCGCCGCCTTCACCGGCCTCGCGGATCGGGTCACCGCCGAGCGCGAACGTCACGCCGTCACCGGAGGCCTCCTCGGCCATCGGGATCAGGTCGGCGGCTTCGGCGGTGGTGCCCTCGAAGACCGCGCTCGCGTAGCCGACCGTGCCGTCCTCGCTGACGGCCCCGTACTCGGCGAAGGGGTCGTTCACGCTCGCGATCCCGGGCTCGTCGGCCAGATCGGCGAGGAAGACGCTGACGCGATCCTGCTCGGCGGCCACGTCGTCGGCGCCGAAGACCACTTGCACGGTGGTCTCGTTCGCCTCGGGGGCGCGCTCGTCGAGCAGGTCGGACAGTTCCTGGGACTCGGTGCCGGGCATCGAGTTGTCGTCCTCGAAGGCCGAGCCGACCGCGCTCGACGCGCCGATCGCGGCGGCGAACACGAGGACCCAGAGGAAGAGTGCGATCAAGGGGCGGCGCTGCGTCCAACCGGACAGCCGCGCCATCATCGAGGGCTTCGGGGCGAGGTTGCTTTCCATGCCGACAACTGTCGACGTCAGGACGTGCCCGCCTGCATCGCCTCAGCAGGGGCAATCGCCGTACGACTCAGGAGGCAGTACCTCGCCGGGCGTACACCCCCAGTCGCATCGCCGTGCTCCTGTTCGACTTGCGCGTTAGCGTTCGTTCGGCTCTGCAATGGTCATAGGCGATGAGCAATTGGAACTGTCCTCATGTTCATTGAAATGGGCTTTAGAACACCCGATTGTGTGGTTGGGTGACCGAAGCGTGCCTTTCAAGGCACTGCTCGGGACAATTGCCGTCGTGACATGGATTTCCGTGCCGGACGGCGGAAGCGGAGGTATCCAATGACGGCGACATTGCGGAAATTGCGATGGCGATGGCTCACTCCACTAATCGCCGTGACAGCAGCTGTAGCAATTGTCGCTGTCTGGATGACGTGGGACCCGCGAGATGCTCAGGCCCAGTCCGGCCCAGTCGATATGGGAACAGCCGAGAATTTCTCGATTCTCGCCGGGTCGACCGTCACCAACACTGGTGACTCCTATATCGAGCAGGACATCGGCGTCAGCCCCGGTCTGGCGGTCACAGGCTTCCCGCCCGGTTCGACCGGCGGAGTGTTCCATCAAGGGGACCCGGTCGCCGACCAGGCGAAGCTGGACCTCACTACCGCCTACAACGACGCGGCCGGCCGCGTTCCGTTCATCAACTTGGCCAACGAACTGGGCGGACTGACCTTGACGCCCGGCGTCTACCGGATCGCCGAGGCGCAGCTCACCGGTCAACTGAAGCTCAACCTCCAGGGAAACCCCGAGGCCGTTTTCATCTTCCAGGTCGATTCCACACTCATCACGGCCTCGAACAGCAGCGTCATCTTCATCAACGGCTCTTCGCCCTGCAATGTCTACTGGAAGGTCGGCAGCTCGGCGACGCTGGGAACCAACACCCGCTTCATCGGGAACATCATGACCTCTGCATCGGTCACCATGAACACCGGTGCGACGCTCGAGGGACGGGCGCTCGCTCAGACCGCCGCGGTGACGCTTGACACCAACACCATTTCCGCGCCGGAATGCGCACCAGACAACCCGCCGACGACGACTGGCGGCCCGACCACGTCCGGACCGACTACGGATGGTCCGACGACCGACGGACCGACTACGGATGGTCCGACGACTGACGGCCCGACGACTGACGGACCCACTACGGATGGTCCGACGACTGACGGACCCACTACGGATGGCCCGACGACCGACGGACCCACTACGGATGGCCCGACGACCGATGGTCCCACGACTGACGGACCAACAACCGACGGTCCGACTACGGACGGACCGACTACGGATGGTCCCACGACCGATGGCCCGACGACTGATGGTCCGACGACCGACGGTCCCACGACTGACGGACCCACTACGGATGGTCCGACGACCGACGGCCCGACAACGGATGGCCCGACGACCGATGGTCCGACAACTGACGGACCAACAACCGACGGTCCGACTACGGACGGACCGACGACCGACGGTCCCACGACCGACGGACCGACAACCGACGGGCCAACCTCGCACGGGCCGACCTCGCACGGAGCGACGACTGAGCGTCCAACGGGCGCGACCACGTCGGCAGCCGGTCACGGGCCCGGAAAGGGCGGCCTGACCACGACCAACGGCGGAATGTGGCTGTTCATCGCCGCCGCGGGCTTCATGCTCATCGGCACGGGCGGACTGATCGCGATGGCCGCTTGGCGTCGCGCACACCAGGAGTGATCCACGCCAGCCGGTCCGTCTCCGGACGGACCGGCTGTGCCGTGCCCGCTTCCGGTCTGGACCGGGTGCCCTGATCACCGACGCGCGGTGACCGCGATCGTCACTCGCGGGTTCGGATCACTCGCCGTCGGTCCACGTGGGCCGCACCAGGCCCGACTCGTACGACATGACCACCAGCTGCGCCCGGTCCCTCGCGGAGAGCTTCGACATGATGCGGCTGACGTGCGTCTTCGCCGTCGCAGGGGACAGGAACAGCGTCCCGGCGATCTCGTCGTTGCTCAAACCCGTCGCCACCAGCTTCAGGACCTCGGTCTCCCGCTCGGTGAGCGCATTGAGCTTCGAGCTCGGCTCCGGCTTGGCCACGCGCCCGGCGAACTCGCCGATGAGCCGCCGCGTCACCTTCGGTGAGATCAGCGCGTCGCCCGCCGCGACCACCCGGATCGCGTGGATCAGCTCGTCGGGATCGGTGTCCTTCACGAGGAACCCGCTCGCCCCGGCCCGCAAAGCCCGGTACACGTAGTCGTCCTCGTCGAACGTCGTCAAGATGACCACCTTGACGCCGTCGAGTTTCGGGTCCCGCCCGATCCGCTCCGTCGCCTCAAGGCCGTCCATATTGGGCATCCGGATGTCCATGAGCGCCACATCGGGACGATGCCGCCGCGCCAGCTCCAGGGCCTCGGCCCCGTCGCTCGCCTCCGCGACCAGCTCGATGTCCTCCTCGTCGCCGAGGATCGAGGCGAACCCCGCCCGCACCAGCCGCTGATCGTCCACCAGCATCACCCGGATCACGGCTGCCTCCACCTCCAGCGGCCACGTGGCCTCGACCGAGAAGCCGCCGTCATCGCGCGGCCCCGCGTTGAAGGTACCGCCGAGGCTCTCGGCCCGCTCGCGCATCCCCGTCAGCCCGTTTCCCGGCCCCTTAGCGCCCTTGGCATCGCCCGCACCGTCATCGACCACCGCGACCGCCAGCGTCGACGTCCCCGTGACCACCTTGATCTGCACCCGCTTCGCCTTCGCGTGCCGCAGCACGTTCGTCAGCGACTCCTGCACCACCCGGTACGCCGCCGCGTCCACCGCCACCGGCAGATCGCCGCCCGGCCGTCCACCCGCACCTCCACCTCGAGCCCCGAGGCCCGCGCCGCGTCCACCAGCGCCGGCAACTGGTCCAGGCTCGGCCCCGGCCCGGTCGGCGAGTCCTCCCCGGGCGCGCGCAGCACCCCGACCATCGCCCGCAGCTCCCGCAGCGACATCTGGCTCGTCTCCGCGATGACCTGCAGCGTCTCCTCGGTCCGGAACTTCGGGTCGCGCTTGAGTTTCGCGCAGCGCCGCCGCCGTCTGCACGTTGATGAGCGACAGGTGATGGCCGACCGCGTCGTGCAGCTCCCGCGCGATCCGCAGCCGCTCCTCGGCCACGCTCCGCTTCTGCGTCTCGGCAAGGGCCACAGTGGTTTCAGCTCGGTAGCGCCTGAAGTTCGCCACCACCGCCCCGATCGCCGGGACCGCGATGACCCACCCGCCGAGCATGAACGTCTCGCTCGCGGTCATATGCGTGAAACCCGCCATGACTTCCGAGACCACGATGACCACGAAGGTCAGGCCCGCGATGACGCCCGCCGCGCACATGCGGCCCAGCGCCGCGAGCGTGTACAGCGCGATGACGAACCCCATGAGCATCGGCCCGTCGATGGAGGACGCCGGGTAGTACACGATCGTGCAGACCAGCGTTACCAGCGTGACCGCCAACGGGTACGAGCTGCGCCAGAACAGCACCACCACCGTGACCGACATCGTCGACCCACGCGAGCGACTCGTTCAGCCCCTGCGTGTCGCGCATTCGCAGCGCCCACTGGGTGAGCGTCCAGCCCAGCACGATCGCGGCGCTGACGAGTCCGACGACCAGGTCGATCGGTTTGACGGCGAAGCGGTGCAGCACGCCTCCAAGCGTAAGGAGGAGCGCCCGGCCGTGACCGGGCGCTCCTGGGACCGCTTGACGGCGCCGCCGCGCCGGACGCTACTTCGTGAGCCCGGCGCGGCGCAGCGCCTCGGCCATCGCGCTCTGCGGGGCGGCCTGCTGGCCGCCCTGCGACCGCCCTGGCGCGGCTGCTGCCGTCCGTTCCCCTTGCCGCCCTTGCCTACCGCCGCCTTGGCCCTGTCCGCCGGCGGCGCTGGCCCTGCTGGCCGCCGCCCGCCTCCACGCTCGTCGTCCAGGCGCATCGTCAGCGCGATCCGCTGCCGCTGGAGATCGACGGAGACCACCTTGACCTTGACCACGTCGCCGGGCTTGACGATCTCGCGCGGGTCCTCCACGAACCGGTTGGCGAGCGCCGAGATGTGCACCAGGCCGTCCTGGTGGACGCCGATGTCGACGAACGCCCCGAAGGCCGCGACGTTCGTCACGGCCCCTTCGAGGAGCATCCCGGGCTCGAGGTCCGAGACCTTCTCCACGCCCTCCTTGAAGGTGGCGGCCTTGAACTCCGGGCGCGGGTCGCGGCCGGGCTTCTCGAGCTCGGCGAGGATGTCCGAGACGGTGGGCACGCCGAAGCGGTCGTCGGCGAAGTCGCCGGGCTTGAGCTCCCGGAGCGTCTTCGCGTCGCCCACGAGCCCGCCGATCGGCGCTCCCGTGGCCGCCAGGATCCGCTCGACCACCGGGTAGGCCTCGGGGTGGACGGCGGAGGCGTCGAGCGGGTTGGCCCCGCCGCGACCCGGAGGAACCCGGCGGCCTGCTCGAAAGCCTTGGGGCCCAGGCGAGGCACCTTCAGCAGGCCCTTGCGGTCGGCGAAGCGGCCGTGCTCGTCGCGGTGCGCCACGATGTTCGCGGCCACGCTCTCGCTCAAGCCCCGACACCTGCGACAGCAGCGGCACCGAAGCGGTGTTCAGGTCCACGCCGACGGCGTTCACCGCGTCTTCGACAACGGCCTCAAGGGATTTGGTGAGTTTGGACTCAGTCAGGTCGTGCTGGTACTGGCCGACGCCGATGTGCTTCGGCTCGATCTTCACCAGCTCGGCGAGCGGGTCCTGGAGCCGGCGGGCGATCGAGACGGCCCCGCGCAGGGACACGTCCATGCCCGGGAGCTCCTTCGTCGCGTACGCCGAAGCCGAGTAGATCGAGGCCCCGGCCTCGGAGACGACGATCTTCGCCAGCTCGGCGCTTCCGGTGAAGGCCTTGATGAGGTCGGCCGCGAGGCGGTCGGTCTCGCGCGAGGCGGTGCCGTTGCCGATGGCGATGAGCTGCACGTCGTGCTTCTTGACGAGCGCGCCGAGCGTCGCCAGCGAAGCGTCCCACTGGTTCTGGGGCTGGTGCGGGTAGATCGCGGTGGCGTCGAGGACCTTGCCCGTGGCGTCGACCACGGCGACCTTGACGCCGGTACGGAAGCCCGGGTCGAGACCCATGACGGTCTTCGGCCCGGCCGGGGCCGCCAGCAGCAGGTCCTTCAGGTTCGCGGCGAAGACCCGCACGGCCTCGTCCTCGGCGAGCTGCCACAGCCGCATCCGCAGGTCGACGCCCAGTTTGACGAGGATGCGGGTGCGCCAGGCCCACGAGACGGTCTTGGCGAGCCACGCGTCGGCCGGCCGGCCCTTCGTTCCGGATGCCGAACTTGGCGGCGATCACGGCCTCGCAATCGGCCCCGTCCACCTCCGACTCGCCCGGCTCCAGCGCCAGCGACAGCGCCTCCTCCTTCTCACCGCGCATGAGCGCGAGCACCCGGTGCGACGGGAGCGTGGTGAAGGTCTCGGCGAAATCGAAGTAGTCCGAGAACTTCGCGCCCTTCTCCTCCGCGCCGGCGCGGACCTTGGAGACCAGACGGCCCCGCTTCCACATGCGTTCGCGCAGGTCACCGATGAGGTCGGCGTCTTCGCTGAAGCGCTCGGTAAGGATCGCGCGCGCCCCGGCCAGCGCCGCGGCGGCGTCGTTCACCTCCGCCTCCGGTTTGAGGAACGCGGCGGCCGCGGTCTCGGGGTCCTGTGAGGGATCACTCATCAGGAGGTCCGCGAGCGGCTCCAAACCGGCCTCGCGGGCGATCTGGGCCTTGGTGCGCCGCTTGACCTTGAACGGCGCGTACAGGTCCTCGAGGCGAGCCTTGGTGTCGGCGGCGTCGATCTGCGCGGCGAGCGCATCGGTGAGTTTGCCCTGCTCGGCGATCGATTCGAGCACCGCCTTGCGACGGGCCTCCAATTCGCGCAGGTAACCGAGGCGCTCTTCGAGAGAGCGCAGCTGCTCGTCGGAGAGGCCCCCGGTGGCCTCTTTTCGATACCGGGCGATGAACGGGACGGTGGAGCCGTCGTCCAGGAGCGCGACGGCCGAGCGGACTTGATGGGAGCCGACCGAGAGTTCTTCGGCGATGCGTTGATCGATAGCTTGAGCCACGGGAGGATTCTGCCAGAGCGCTGCGACAACATGGGCCGAAGCCGGAAGGCCCCGACCCCCCGGTGGACGCTCGGGCGAGCATTGGGTAAAGTTCTATCCCGTCGCCAGGGAATGAGAAAACCCCAGGCAGACATGCGGACGTAGCGCAGTTGGTAGCGCGACACCTTGCCAAGGTGTAGGTCGCCGGTTCGATCCCGGTCGTCCGCTCGGAGCTCGAAAGAGCGCTATCCCGGACGATTAGCTCAGCGGGAGAGCACTCCCCTGACACGGGAGAGGTCACTGGTTCAATCCCAGTATCGTCCACCGAAGTGAGAGGCCCAGGTTCGCAAGGCCTGGGCTTTTTTCACATCATGGTGGGTTGTCCGAGTGGTTAGGTAACGGCCTGCAAAGCCGTGCACACGGGTTCGAATCCCGTACCCACCTCCACAGAACATTCCTTTGGCATCGCTCAATGAAGAGGCCCTCGACGGCATCGCCGTCGAGGGCCTGTTTCATTTCCGGGAAGTCGTCACCGCTTTCCGGCACCGATCGCGTCGGTGGCCTCCACCGCGATCCGGGCGGCCTCCCCGACCGTGTCGAGGACCTGCTGATCCGTCAAGCCCTCGTCCACCGCCACGAAGATGCCGCCGGACCGCTTGCCGCGGATCATCGCCATCGCGAACAACGCCGCCGCCTCCATCTCGGTCGCCAGCACCCCGCAGGAGCGGAGCCCGTCCCAGCGGCGGGCCCAATGATCCGCCAACGGGAAACCCTCGGGCGCCTCGGCGTAGTAGGCGTCCTTGCAGTGGGTCACGCCCACATGGCTCGGCATCGGACGGCTGCGGGCGCCGCTCACGAGGGCGCTCAAGAGGTCGAAATCCGGCACCGTCGGGTACTCCGGCGGCAGGAACTGGCCGCTCGTGCCCTCGTCGCGCACGCAGCCGGTCGAGACCACCAGGTGCCCGGCGTTGATGTGCGGCTGGATCGAACCGCACGTGCCGACCCGCACGAACGTCTCGATGCCCATCTGGATGAGCTCCTCGACCACGATCGCCGTGCTCGGCCCTCCGATACCCGTGGAGCACACCAGGACCGGCTGCCCGTTCTCCTTGGTGCTCTGCGCGACGGTGAAGCCTCGTCGGCTCCATTCGCCTTCGGGCTTCCCCACGGCCTCGGACATGAAGGACACGCGGGTGGGATTGCCGGTGAGAATGGCGACGGTCGCGTCAGTGTCGATCGGCGGCAAGTGCGTCAGCATGATTCGTTTCCTTGATCGCGTTGGTGGTCGGGGCTGATCAGTGAGCGCACGTAGCGTCTCGCGGGATGGTCGGCCTCACGGCGCACGGGATGTACGAAGTGGACTCGACCGTCGGCCGCGGCGCGCCGCACCGACTGCTCCGCGTGATAGGGCCGGTAGCGGTTGTACGCGATGAGATGGTCCGGATAGCCGGCGAAGTTCAGACCCAGCACCTCGGCCAGCGTCGGCATCAACACTTCGACCAGGCAGAACGACCGGCTCGGGTCCTGATTCCGCTCGATGAACTCCCGAAGCTCACCATAGAAGGGAGCCGCCAAGAGCGTTTTCACGAACCGCATGGAGAAGACCTGGCCGGGATTGAAGGCGCGATTGGTGTGGCCGATCCCCAGAATGCCCAGCAGATCCTCCAGCTCCCCGCCGCGCAGACTCCGGTACGGGCGCCACCGCGACGTCTTCGGCGTCTTCAGCTCCAAACGGGGAGCCAGGTAGTCGTACTCGGACATGATCGAGGCGACGAACGCCTCGAAGCCGTGGTTGACGAAGGCCATGTCCGTCTCCACATTGACCACGAAGTCGTAGCGCTCGCCGGCCGCCCATTCGAACGCGTCGAACAGGAACGGCGACTCCTTGGCGTACTCCAGCGGACGGCTCGCCGCCAACCTGGGAATCTCCGCGGTGTACTGGTTGGCGCCCACATCGCCCGCGTCGTACCAGACGATGTCGGCGGTGGGACAGAACTTCTGGATGCCCCCCACCAGGTCCCGGAAGTACTCGTCGCCCCGATGGTCCTGGAGGAGGAAGCAGATGCGTGGACCGTCGGTCATCGGCGGGCCCTTCCGAACGAGAGCGAGGCGAGGCGGACGCCTTCGCCCTCGAAGACCACGTACAGGTCTGCGACCCCTTCGACCCGGCCGAGATCGGCCGTGACATCGACGTAGTCGTAGATCCCACCGGTGTCGGGCGTGTCGATCGCGGCGATCACGTCCCCGTCGGGAGCGTCGCCCACCCGGAGGGTCAGCCGCGAGGCCGGTCCCGCGACACGGGCGGTCACCGTGGAGTAATCGGGCTCGCTGTGCCCCTGTTCGGCGGAGCCGAAATCGCAGTCGCCCAACATGATCCAAGCGTCAGCCTCCCCGGAGGCGATCACATCGCCCCGTTCGCGGGACTCGTCGCGCCACAGGACGCCCGAATAGGCGTCGTTCGCAGTCGCACGCAGCGGCCCCGAAAGGTCGCGCGAGCCGACGGTCTCGCCGCCGACCTCGACCGAGGCCGAAAGCGCGATGTCGGTGGCCGAGCGCCCGATCATCAGGCGCTGGCGGGACTGCTCGATGATCATGCGGCCGGTCACGTTGTCCCAGTGGGCGAAGTCGTCCACGGCGACGCTGAGGGTGACGGTGCGGGTCTCGCCGGCGGCCAGGCGGATCTTCTCGAAGCCGCGGAGCTGGCGCAGCGGCTGCTTGACGCGAGAGTCGAGTTGCTGCGAGTAGAGCTGCGCGACCTCGACGCCCTCGCGGTCGGTGCTGTTGGTGACCTCGACGGTGATGTGGATTTCGTCGCCGGGTTCGGCGTGGTCCTTGTCCACCTTCAGGTTCGTGTAGCCGAAGTCCGCGTAGGAGAGGCCGTGGCCGAACGGGTAGACCGGCTGTCCGGGAAAGTAGAGATAGGTGGCGTCCGCCGCGATGATGTCGGTGTCGTGCATCCCCAGGGGGAGTTGCCCGGTGCCGGTGAACCAGGTCTGCGGGAGACGGCCCTCGGGGTCGCGGTCGCCGTAGAGGACGTCGACGAGGGCGTTGCTCCATTCCTGGCCGCCGTGGCCCGACCACAGGATCGCGGGCACGTGCTCGGCCGCCCAGTTCACGGCGAACGGGTACGAGGAGGACATGACCAGGACGGTGTTCGGGTTGGCCTCGGCGACCGCACGCAGCAGTCGTTCCTGGGTGTAAGGAAGGTCGATGTCGGGGCGGTCCTGGCTCTCCCGGCCGTTGGCCGCCGTGTGGTTCCCGAGCACCGCGATCACCGCGTCGGCCTCGCGGGCCAGTTCCGCGGCGGCCTCGCTGCCGTTGACGGCGACCTCGATCTCGAATCCGATGGCCGCATCGGGATCGGCCGCCAAGATCAGGCGATCACCGTCGAGGCCGATCCACTTGCCCTCCGGGGACCAGTCATGGGGGTGGATCTGATGGAGTGCGACCTTGCCGCCGTCCAGTTCGACGAAGCGGTACAGGTCGGTGGGGGCGTACTGGCGCTGCGCGGGGATCTCCGCGGTGAGCACGCCTTCGTCGGTGCTGTTGAACGTGTTGCCGGTGGCGGCGCTGCGGAGGAAGTGCAGACCGCCTCCCCAGCCGTAGAGATCGAACTGGGCGTCCGGCCCCGTGACGTCGGTGAGCGACGCCGTGGCGCCCTTCTGGACGGTCACGTACTTGTCCTTGTAGCGCAGGCGGATACGGTCGACGCCATCGCAGTGGACGACCTCGACCCGCTCGGCGAGGGCCTGGCGGGCCGTCACGGTGTACGGCAGGGTCCCGGAGTACCAGTCGACCATCAAGGTGTCGGCCAGCGGGCCGACCACGGCGATCTTCTTGGGAGCCTTGAACGGAAGAACGCCGTCGTTCTTGAGCAGCGTGATCGACTGGGCGGCGGCCTCACGGGCGAGGGCCCGATGCTCGGAGGAGTTGACCACCTCGTCGCCGATGTGCGCGTACGGGTCTTCGGGATCGAATTCGCCGAGTCCGAAGCGCACGTTGAGGTTGCGGCGCGCGGCGGCGTCGATGGCCGCTTCGTCGAGGAGGCCGCGTTCCAGCGTGGTCTTCAGGTGGGCGAGGACCTCGTCGGGCTGGTCGTCGTCCTGCGTGAAGGAGTCCAGGCCGGCCTTGACCGCCGCCGCGTACGCGGTCGGGAAGTCCTCGAAATAGCCCTGGTCCCTGACGAGCATGTTGGGGGCGTAGGCGTCCGCGACGATGAAGACCTCGTCGCTCGTCCAGGTGCGCAACTCGTCGTTGATCAGCGGCGTCACATGGGCGGGGCGGCCGTTGACGAGGTTGTACGACAGCATGGACCCGATCGCGTCGCCGCTCGCCAATGCCGCGCGCTGCGCGACGAACTCGTACTCGTGCAGCACCCGCGGGGGCAGGTCGGATGAGGTGGTGCCGCGGTCGGTCTCGGCGCCGTAGGCGAGGAAGTGCTTGACGGTGGGAGCCGTCTTCCACACCGAGCCGTTGTCGCCCTTGAGACCGCGCGCGTAAGCCGCGCTCATCACCCCGGTCATCCACGCGTCCTCGGAGTAGCCCTCCTCGTTGCGGCCCCAGCGGGGATCGCGCAGCGGGTTGACCGTGGGCGCCCAGACGTTGCGGCCCACTTTCGCCGGTTCGGCGCGGTGCTTGGCCAGCACTTCGTCGGCCGCCGCCGCGCCCACCTGCTCCACGAGCTCGGGGTTCCAGGTGGCGCCCAGGGCGACCACCTGAGGAAAGACCGTGGCCTCGCCCAGCCAGGCGACGCCGTGGAGGGCTTCGGTGCCGGTTCTGAAGGGGCCCATGCCGAGTCGCTCGACCGGGCGGTGGCACTGGTGCAGGAGGCCGATCTTCTCGTCCAAGGTGAGACGGGAGAGCAGATCGGCGACGCGCTCGGCGCGGGGGAGCGCCGGGTCGCGGAACGGCAGGTGGGTGTCACTCACGGTTGAGCCTTCCTCCGAAGTTCCATCTGGCGATCTCATGCGGAGGCCCCTCCGTAGACGATCTCGGCGAGGTGCCGGTAGTACTCGCCGGAGGTCTCGGCATCGGCCGCCGTCCGCCCGTCGCCGCAGGTCGGGATCACGTCGAGGGGGATCTCGAGGTTCGGTTGGCAGAAGTAGGCGACCGAGATCCGGTCGCTCTCCCGGTCCTCCGGCGGCGGTGCGACGACCCGGTGCAGCGCGGCGACCCACCTGCGGCCCGTCCAGCGCTCCATGAGCATGCCGAGGTTGATGATGAACGAGCCGGGGACGATGGGCACGTCGACCCAGTTCCCCTCGGCGTCGCGCACTTGGAGCCCGCCGTGCCGCTCGTCCTGGTGCAGGATGGTCATCGCGCCCCAGTCGCGGTGGGCGGGGTGGCGCAACCGCTCGCCGTCTCCGGCGGCGACGAACGGCGGGTAGTAGTTCGCGACCAGCGGTGTCACGCCCTGGTCGAACCTGGAGGTCAGCCAGTCCTCCGGCAGCTGCAACGCGGTGGCCATCAACTGCATGAGCGTCACCGCGACCGTCTCGACCTCGCGGTAGTAGTCGAGGAACGCGTCGCGGAACTCCGCGACCGGCGGCCACTGGTTCCGGCGGACGAAGTCGGCGTATTCGGCTGCGACATGGTCATCGCGCTCGGTGAGCATGCTCATGAAGAACTGCTCGTGGCCGTCGCGAACGATCAGGCCGCGGGTGAGCGGATCGGTGGCCAGGTCGGCGAGGAGCAGATCCTTATCGGCCCGGTCGAGCATGAAGAAGGCCCTGGAGCGGTCGACGATGCGGTCGACGACCTCCCTGCGGACCGAGTGCCCGGTGACCCGCAGGAAGCCTCCGGTCGAGAACGCCTTGTCGACCAGTGCAGCGGCCTCGGTGTCGGTTCCCGATGCGACAAGGCCGAGGTCCAAGTGGGGTAGGTCCTTGTCGGACGTGGACTCGACTGACATGATTGCTCCTCCGATGCAGGGGATTGAGGATGGCGGGTCGCTCCGTCGCGGCTCAGCCGATTTTTCGGACGGCGACCTGCCAGTCCTGGAACAGCACTTCGTAGCCGCCGGGGATGAGGCTGAGGAAGGCGTCGATGGCGAGCTTGGCCGGATGACTGACGGTTCCGGGCAGGGACGCGGCCTCGTAGTCGTCGAATACGGCGATGCCGCCCGGCTTCAGCAGCTTCCACGCGAGCGCCGCGTCCTGGACGACCTCGAGGTTGCGGTGGTCCCCGTCGACGTAGACGAAGTCGTAGGCGGCAGGTTCGAGGAAGCGCATCACCTGCTGGGAGAGGCCGCGCAGCTTCAAGACCCGGTGCGCCTGCCCGGTGGCCCGGATGTTGTGGTCGAAGTTCGCCTCGTGCCCCGCATAGGCGTCGAAGTGATCGACGCACACGATGTGGCTGCCCTCGCCGGTGAGGATCTCCCGCAGGAACCAGGTGGTCGAGCGGCCCTCGAAGCTCCCGATCTCGAGCACCCGCAGGCCTGCAACTCCGGCCAGGTGCCCGAAGTGCTTGCGCCACTGCGATTCGTGGAAGTAGAACCAGTCGTGGGTGAACCGTCCCTCGCCCTCGAGGAAGCGGCGCGAGAACGTGTCCTCGATGTACTCGCGCAGGTGCCGTTTCCGCTCCGGAGACACGTTGTCCTGGCCCAGCAGCTGATGGGCGAGATGGCCCACCTGGTCCCGGGCGATCGCCAGGCTCGGGCCGTTGATCCGATCGTCCCGGTACGCGGCGTCCAATCGCGACAGTTCCGTGCCGACCGCTTCGAGGATGCCGGGGACGTCCTCGTCGCCGATGTCCTGCTTTTCGAACCGCACCAGCCAGTCGGGGTAGCGGTCGAGGAACACCGGGTCGAGCACGATCATGCGGGACCGGATCGCCTCGACCCGTGCTTGCCCCTGGAGGGAATCAGGTACTTCGTTGGCGCTCATGTGCTGCTCAGCTCCTCGATTCGATGACGTACGGGTGGCACTAGTTCTGGCGCAGGGCGGCCGTGGCCAGGCCGCGTTCGAAATTGACGCCGAAGTCGGCGTCCACGCCGTGCGCTTCGATGCATTCGCCGGCCCGGGCACTGCCGGCTTCGACGGCGAACCTGAGCGATTGCGCGGCCGCCTGCCGCACCCGTCCCGACTCGTCGCGGCGCAGGCTGGAGCCGACGGCTTCGATCAGGTCGTCGGCCTGCCCGAGCCGGGCGAGGCGTCCCAAGGCCACGACGGCCTCGGACCGGACCACCGCCTCCGCATGCCCTTCGGCGAGGCCGGTGACGACTGACAGCCCATTCGGGACTTCGCGATGACGGGCGAGCACTCCCCAGCACCAGGCGGCCGCTCTGGCGGTCGCGTAGTCGCCGGATTCGAGCCGCAAGGCGACGGCGTCGAACAGGTCGCCGGGCACGTCGGTGCCGAACTCGCCGAGGAAATAGATCGCATTGCGTTCGGCCGGGGCGTCACCGTCGGCCAGCGCGGTTCGGACGGCGTCGAAGCCGGCCCGCAACCCGTGCTGCTCCCCGGTGAGTCCGAGCGCCAGCGCCAGGAACGGCAGGTGGTCGGATCCGATGCGGCCCACGGCATCGACCAGCTCGGGGACGGCGACGCCACCGAACCGGCCTAGGGACCAGGCGCACTCGTCGCGGGGATAGAACGACGGGTCCTCCAGTCCCCGGATCAGGTGCGGCACGGAAGCCGGGTCGCCGATCCTGCCGAGTGCGCCCGCCATGCGCCAGCGCACGTCGAAGTCGGGGTGCTCGGCGAGTTGGCGGCAGAGCGCGGGCACGGCGCTGCGGACGTGGGGGAGTGCCGCCAGCGCGGCCAGCTCCATGCCCGCCCGCATCATCGTGGGCCAGGACTGCCCTTCGGATTCGAGGACGAGCCTCGCCCGGTCGATCCGCTCGTTCTCGGTGAGCGGCGACGGCTCCAGAAAACCGCGGTCGTTCCTGGACTCGTGCCCGTAGTGGTAGACGCTCGCGGTCGGTTCGAAGCGCACCGACAGGGGCGGGTCCGGCAGGTACTGCTTGGTCCAGTGGTGGTCTTCGAGTTCGATCACGTCCTCGTCGAACGGGAGGCGCTCCCAGGCCGAGCGCCGGAAGGTCGAGTTGGCGTTCCAGAAATCGGAGTCGCGCGTCTCCGATCGCGGCCGGATGTCGGAGAAGATGTCGAGGTCGCACTTGTCGAGGAACTTCGCGTTGAGGGGGTAGACCTGTGCGCCATAGGCCGCGAGGACGTCGGGTTCGTGCGCGTTCGCGGTGAGGTTGGCGAGCCAGCGGTCGTTCTCGGGGATCGCGTGTGCGCTGACGATGGCGATCGTGTCGCCGCGGGCGGCCTCGACGGCGCGGTTGAGGGCGATGCCGGGCCGGTAGTCGTCGACGTCGATCAACTGGTCGGCGAACGCTTCGGCGATCTCCCGCGAGCCGTCCTTCGAGACGTTGTCGACGGCGACGATCTCCACCCTGTGGTCGGTGCGCTGCGCTCTGATCGCTTGGAGCACCGCCTCGATGTGCGTGATCTCGTTGTGGAATCTGACGATTACGCTGAGAATGGGTTTCATTCCTACTCCAGGAGTGCGTCCGGTGGCGTGCGGATCGGAAGTCGGCGGTACAGGGTGATCGCGGGCGCCATTGCTCAACGCGAAAGGCTTCAGGAGACCCGGTCGTCGAGGTACGAGTCGGCGTGAACCTGGTAGAGCTCTGCGTACAGTCCGTCGGACTCCATGAGCGCGTCATGGTCTCCCGACTCGATCAGCCGCCCGTTCCTCATGACGAGGATGAGGTCCGCGCCGGCGACCGTGGAGAAGCGGTGGGAGACGATCACGGTCACCGCGCCGGTCGCGGCCGCGATCCGGTGCGCCCGAGCCGTATACGACTCGAAGACGGCGTTCTCGCTGGGGGAGTCCAATGAGGCGGTGGGTTCGTCGAGTACGAAGAGCAGCGGTTCGGCGCGCATGCAGGAGCGCGCGAGGGCGACCTTCTGCCATTGCCCTTCGGAGAGTTCGATGCCGCCGAATTCGCTGCCGAGCTGTGTCGCCTCGCCGTCGGGAAGGCGTGAACGCAGTTCCTCGGCGTCCGCGGCGCTCACGGCGGCATCCATTGCGGACTTGTTGCCGTGCCGGAGGTCGCCGATGCCGATGGCTTCGGCGAAGGTCGTCTGGTAGCGGCCGAAGTCCTGGAACGCGGCGCTCATCGCTTCGCGCCAGTCGTCGGTGTCGATGTCCTGCAGGTCCGTGCCGTCGACGAGGATGCGGCCGGAGTCGGGCCGATGCAGCTTCGCCAGCATTTTCACCAATGTGGACTTGCCTGACCCGTATTCGCCGACCACCGCCACGACCGAGCCGGCGGGCAGATGCACGGAGACGTCCTCGACCGCGTTCCCTTTCGCGCCCCGGTACCCGAACGTCAAGGCGCTCAGGGTGATGCCCTCTTCCAGGCGACGCGGTGCGGGGGTGGTCTCGGCCGCGACCGGCGCCCGGTCCTCAGCGTAGTTCTTCAGCCACAGGTACGGTTCCAGCACCCGCACCGAACCGGTGGCGTCGGTGGCCGACCAGACCGCGCGTTCCACGACCTCGCGAAGCAGCGCGCCGATGGTCGCGGCCATCATCACGTCGCCGGCGGTGGCCCTCCCGGCCTGCACCTGCACGGCCACCATGCCGATGACCGCGGTGTAGCCGATCGCGAAGACGACCCATCCGGCGACGCTCCATCCGCCGCTCAAGAGCTGCCCCCGGGCGCGAATCGAGCGCATCCGCTCGGACGACTCGTTGAGGCGGTCGATGAGGTTCGGCCCGACCTCCGCGGTGCGGATCTCCTTGCCGGCCTTGCCGCTGACGCACAGCTGGAAGAGATGGCTCTGCGTGCGCTGATGCCTGGCCAGTTCGATCTCCGCGCGCTTCTGGCGGGCCTGCCCTCGCCGGTCGAGCCAGATCTGGACGCCGATGCAGGGGAGCATCAGGAACAGCCAGGGGCTGACGCTGCCGAGGATCAGCAGCGTCAACGCGAGTCGGATCAGGGTCGAGCCCGCCTCGACGACGCTCCAGGCGGTGCCCACGACCGCCCACGACTTCCCGCGGACGGCGGTGATCCGGTCCAGGTACTGCTGGTGCTCGAGGTGATCGATCTCGGGCAGCTTCGCGGAGGCGCGCATGATGGCGGGCTCGATGTCGAGATGGCCCACCTTCTCCATGATGTGGGCGCGCATCGGGTAGGCGATGGCGTTGATCGACTGGTCAAGCGCGTAGGCGGCCGCGGCGACGCACGCGCCGAGCACGGCGGTGGGTCCGTCGCCCGCGACGATGGCGTCGACGGTGAACTTGAGGGCCAAACCGATCCCGGCGAAGACGACCGCGTTGAGCGCCAGCAGCCCGAGCAGCAGCCAACTCGTGAGCGGTTCGCGGCGCAGACAGGTGGCGAAGAGGTGCGCCCACAACCGGACGTAGGTCATCGCGTTGCTCAAATCAGCTCGCCCTCTTCCATGCGGTCGTCGAAACCGGACTCCAGCCGCTTCGTCTGGATGCGGTACATCCGGGCGTACTCGCCGTTCGCCGCCATCAGCTCGTCATGGGTGCCCTGCTCTTTCACGGTCCCCTCCTCGATCAGCACGATGCGGTCGACGCGGCGGACCGTGGACAGGCGGTGGGAGACCAGCACGGTGGTGATGCCCTCGGTGAGACCGTCGAGCCGCTCGAACAACTGCCGCTCGCTTCGGACGTCGAGGTGGGCGCTGGGCTCATCGAGGATCAGAATCCTTGCGCCGCTCTTGATCGCGTACAGCGCTCGAGCGAGCGCGAGCTGCTGCCACTGCCCGCCGGAGAGGTCGGCGCCGTCGTCGAGCGAACGGTCCAGAGTGGTGTCGAGGCCCCGCTCCAGGCCGGCGACGACCTTGTCGAGTCCGGCCTCGGCGGCGGCTTGCTCTATGGCCTCGCCGCTTGCGGTGCCGAACCGTCCGAGCATGATGTTCTCGGCGATGGTGAGCCGGTATTTGATGAAGTCCTGAAACACCACCGCGAGGCGGGAGCGCCAGTCGGGGAGGTCCGCGATGTCGCGTCCGTCGGCGGTGATCCGACCGCCGGTGGGGCGGTAGGCCCCCGCCAGGAGCTTGATGAGCGTCGATTTCCCTGCGCCGTTGAATCCGACGATCGCGAGGTTCTCACCCGGGCGGATCTCCAGGTCGAGCCCGCGGAGGATCTCCTTGCGCCGCCCGTATCCGAACCGGATGCCCTCCAGTCGGACCAGCGGCGGTGTGGCCGCAGGGGCGGCGGGCTGCGGCGACCGTTCGCTCCGATCCGGCGTCAGACGGCTCCGAAGCTCCTCGATCGCTTTGATGCCCGGCCGCGAGCCTTCCATCTCGATCATCGGGCCGACGCCCGATGCGGCGTTGAAGACGCCCCAGGCCGCGGCCAGGGCCGCGCTCGCCAGACCGACCGATCCGTTCTGGTCCACGGTGAGGTAGGCGACCGCGGCGAAGACCCCGGTGAGCGGGATCAGGGTGACGAGGAACTGCTTCCATTGGGCGAGCACGATCGCCCGGTCGTCGGCCCACACCGGTTCGAGGTGGGCCCGCATCTCGTTCTGGCGCCGGTTGATCACCCAGTCCGCCAGGCCGAAGATCCGCAGTTCCTTCGCCTCAGGGCGGCTGGCGGTGAGCGCTCCCCAGTACTGGTGGCGGCGATGGTGCTCGATCCCGTCGACCCAGATCCGGTAGTGCCGCTTCCAAAGGCCGATCGTCATGTAGCGCACGAGCAGGGCGGGAATGATCAGCGCCGGGAGGATCCACGGGGACCAGGCGGCGACCACGACGGCGGTGGCGACGAGCCCGACGTACCCGAGGAGCACGTTGAGCGCTCCCACTGCGCCTTCGCCCGGGGTCTTCTCCACCCACTCGGTGGGGTCGGCGGCAGCGGTCTTGAGCAGGTCCTGGACCTCGTCCGCCTCGATCAGGTCCACGGTCGCCGTCTCCGTCGCCAGTCGGGCGACCTCCGCGCGGTGAACGAGGTTGATCCGGCTGACCGCGAGGAACTCGACCCAGCGGGACGCGATGTCGCTGATCTGTCCTATGAGGAGTATCGCTCCGAGAACGAGCAGCGGTGGAATGAAGTCGCCGTTGAGTTCGGAGAGCAGCCATCCCGTGGTGGCGGCGCCCGCCGCCGGCAGGAGCACGCGCACCACGCCCAGGGCGATCACCGCGGCCAGCACCTTGGTATCGCACTTACGCAGGTGCTTCAGGAATGTCAGACGGTCATGAAGTGCTGCTCGCACGCTCTTCAACAACTGGTCCCTTCGCAGTGGGGCCGGTGAACCGGGTACAGCCTTGAATTAGTTTTGTGGCCTGAGCTTACATACCTCGAAGATTCCGGTCACATTGGGATATATCGGCGCGGAAGGAAGTTCCTTGACCTGCAACGATTCTGGGTATCTCACCAGAGTGGACAACATGGCGAAGAGAAGCTCCAAGATGGAGTGAATTGCCTCCTCCGCCGCACCCGCACCTTCCGTCACATCTGCTCGTGTTCCGCGTCAACGAACGAATGCGGCCACGTGATTCGTTGTGGGACTTGAAGTTTCCTTTAGAAAAGCAGCGGCTGAGATCGACTCCTCTGACGGTGTCGGCCATCGGTCAAAATGCACAGAGTTGTAGAAGTCCTATGCGGACAGACCAGGCATGGTGATCGGGTCAAACGCGTAGTTCTGCCGCGAATGTCGCACCCCCGCGCAGTCGAAGGCACCGTGATTCGTTAGAGTGGCCGCGCCGGACGGGCCGGCTGCAACCCTGCTGTCAGATATGGGAGCGTTTGTATTGAGTCCGAAGTCTTCGCCTGTGGTCTTTCGATGGACGCTCTGGAAGCCGACGCCCGCCTTCATCTCCATGCTCAGCCACAGTGTCGGCACGTTCAAGCACTTCTTCGGCTCCGAGGCCGAGTACGTCGTCTGCACCGACGAGCCCGAACTCGTCTCGCAGCAGATGGCGACCGCCGCGACCGTGGTCGACTTCAACGTCCCAGGGGCCGAGTTCCAGGACAGCCGCGCCACGTGGATGAAATGGACGCCCCGGGTGCGCTACGACCCCACGGCCACTGAGTTCTATGTGGACTCCGATATCTTCCTGCTTTCGGAGCCGACGGAACTGCGCGAATTCATCGCCGGAGACGGCAACGACTACCTGGTCAGCCAGGAGCAGTTCAACGAGACGTGGCCGTACGGGGCCTTCGGCCTGCGCATCGAGGACGAGCTCGCGCCCAACGCGAGCCCCGAGATCCAGGAGACCAAGCCGTACCTTCGGCCCGAGAACGGATTCGCGCCGATCAACGCGGGCCTGCTCGGGCAGCGCGCCGGATGCGATCTCACCGACCGGTTCCGCGAGGAATACCGGTGGTGGCACGACCATGTGGAGACCCACGAGGTCGAGTACCACGATGAGCAGGGAGCGGTGATGTGGCTCCTGCGCCCGCATGTGCGCGAGGGCCGCGTCAAGCTGCTCGATCCGATGCGGTACCGGGTCGTGTGCCCGAACAACGAGGTCCCGGTCGAAACGGTGGACGGCATCGTCGCCATGCACTCCACCTATCCGGACCGCCCCGCCTACCACAAATTCCTGTCGGAGATCAGCGCCGTCAGCGGCATCGCGGTCGCCTGATCCGATGACGACGACGAAAGGCGCGCAGGACTCCGAGCGGGTCCTCATCACCGGTGGCGCGGGCTTCATCGGATCGCACCTGGCGGTCCGGATGGCGGCCGCGGGTCGGCATGTGGGCGTGATCGATGACCTCTCGGCCGGCTCGAAGGAGCACCTCGCGGCTCTGACCGCCGCGGGCGTGCGGCCAGAGGACCTCTTCAACGCGGACGTGAGCGGGCCCGAGGCGGCGGGCGTCGTGGCCCGATGGCGACCCGGCATCGTCATCCACCTCGCGGCGCAGTCGCGGGTGGCCGCCTCCGTGGACGATCCCGTCGGCGGCGCCCGGACGAACCTGGTGGGCACCGTCAACCTGCTCGCGGCCGCCGCCGAAGCCGAGGTGTCGACCTTCGTGGCGGCCTCCAGCGGGGGTGCGGCCTACGGCAGCCTTCCGGCCGACGCCGACTTCCTGCACGAGCACACGCCGCGTCTCCCGCTGAGTCCTTACGGCGCGAGCAAAGCCGCCGCGGACCTCTACCTGGGGACGTACGGCGAGAGTTTCGGCGTCGTCTGCACTTCGCTGCTGCTGGGGAACGTCTACGGCCCCCGCCTCGACCGCCGATACTCCGGCGACGTGATCTCCCGGACCGTCGGGAACCTCCGCTCCGGGAAGCGCCCGCAGATCTACGGGGACGGCGGCCAGACCCGCGACTTCGTGCACGTGTCCGATGTGGTCGAAGCGTTTCTTTCGGCCTGCGAGCGAAGCGTTCCCGGCTCGTTCAACATCGGCACCGGCATCGAGACCAGTGTGCTCCGCGTGGTCGAGATGGTCTGCGCGGCGATGGACGAGCCGCCGAAGATCGAGTACGCCCCCGACCTGCCCGCCGAGGTGCGGCGGGTGCGGCTCGACGCGACCGCGGCAGCGCAGCACCTGGACTGGAAACCGACGACCGACCTCGCGACCGGCATTCGCGACATGTGCGCCGGCGCTCGCTCTTGACATGAACCCTGCACCGCACCAACGGGAACCAATTTGATGAGTACACCCTTCGTCTCAGTCGTCATACCGATTCGCGACAACGCGCAAGGCCTTGAATTCACGCTCAGATCGCTTGCGGCCCAGAACCTCCCGAGGGACGAGTGGGAAGTGATCGTGGTGGACGACGGGTCGGCGGTGCCCGCGGAGGACACCACCGCCCCCTTCGGTCTGACGAACCTCCGCGTCGAGCGACTGTTCCCGGGAGGAGGCCGGTCCAAGGCCCGCAACCTCGGGATCCGCAGTGCTCGCGGGGAAGTGGTGCTCATGCTGGACGGGGATTCGTTCGCCGCGCCCGATCTGGTCCGCAGGCACGCCGAGTTCCATCGCAGCAGCGCCCCCGAAGCCGCGAAAGTGCTGCTCGGCAACCGCTACGAGCCGTCCTGGGCGACCGTGAGCCGGCTGCTCGACGGCGACACCGCATCACCGAAGGCCGCCATCGAACAGGACATGCGCCTGAGCTGGTTCGGTGTGGACGCCTCCACGCTCGCGGGCAACCGGGTCCCGTGGGCGTTCGTCTTCACCCACAACACCTCCGCTCGCCGCCGCGACCTTGAAGCCGTCGGAGGATTCGACGAGGACTTCGAAGGGTGGGGCCACGAGGACATCGACCTCGCCTACCGGCTGTTCGCGAAGGCCGGGCGCCCTGAGCACCAGTTCGTGCTGGACCCCGAGGCGTACTGCTTCCATGTGCCGCACTTCCGGGACTTCGCGAGCCAGGGGGTCGAGGAGCGGCAGAACACCGAACTGCTCCGCCGAAAGCATCCGCGATTCGACATCGAACTCTTCGGCGGATCGCGCACCCACCTGGCCGCGAAGGTCGTGTACTACGAGGACGTACTGGACTCGTTCCGGGCCGAATCCATCGGCGAGATCCGGTCGCTGGGAGACATGTCGTTGGGAGACATCGTCGAGCCTTCGTCGGACGTGCTCCTGGTCGGCGGCACGCCGCCGCCGCAGCGACCGGGCCGCACCGTCACCTGGAACCACCGTGCGCCGCTCGCCCCCGACAACCCGCACCTGTTCGGCGTGCTGACGCCGTTCAAAGACGCCGAATTCGACGCGGTCGTCCACGTGGACCTTTGGCACTTCCTGCTGCCCGACGACCTTTCGGCGCTCGTATCCGAGTCCCTGCGGATCAGCCGCAGCCTCCGCCTCGTCTCGACCGCCCCGAATCGGCCGGGGTCGAGAACCGGCGAATGCGACGCGGACTACCTGGTGAGGATGCTGAACGGCCGGTTGAAGGTCACGGTCGCCGACGTGCCTGCCGGGCAGTTGATCACGGTCGAACGCTGAACGGCCTGCGGCAATGAATCCCTACCCGACGATGAGGAGCCACAACATGGAACGCGGCGAGCTGCAATCTGCCGTAGTCGAAGTCCTGGTCCAAGTGCTCAAAGTGCCCCGCGACATCGCTCCTTCGGCGAGCCTGGCGGATCACGGCCTGACCTCCATGGAATCGGTGAGCCTCGTCCTCGCGATCGAGGAGCGCTTCGCGATCGCCTTTCCGGACGCGTCGCTGATGCTGGACAACTTCACCTCCGTCGACAAGATCGTCGATCTCGTCCAACCGATCATGAAAGCCGAGGCCTAGGCATGAACGTCAGTTTTCCCTTGCCGGCGCAGTTGACCCCGACGCAGGCGGAGGCCGTCGCCGACAAGCTGATCTACGCGGTCGAGGGCATCGACGGGGTCGAGGTGAGCGCCGACGGCGGCGGCGTCGAACTCTCGTTCGTCGCCGACTGCGACAAAGACGCGATCGCCGCATTGGTGACCGACCTGGCCGGGGAAGTGACCAGCGCCCGAGTGCGCAACAGCGCCCTGGTCAGGGAGAACGATGCTCCGGTGCGAACCGGCGTCACCGGATCCGACTCGGCGCGGCGAACGGCGCGCGGGCTGCTGCACCGCGCCTACGAGCAGACGTTCCTGGAAATGGCGTGGGAGGTGGACGCCGAGGAACGCCACTACCCGGCGCTCATCGAACGATCCCTCATGGACCGCAGCCACTACATCGACTGGTTCCCGCAGAACGGCTACCTCGTCGACGAACTGCCGCACGACCGGGCGCAGCTCGCCGCGGTGCGCCGCGGTGACGTGGCGGTGGACGACGTGCGCCGGTCCAGTCCCTACATGCTGAACCCCGCCGTCTGCTTCCAGTTCTACCGGGAGTTCAGCGGCCAGGCGATCGGCGACCGGACGATCGTCGTGACCGCCTCCGGCGACTGCTTCCGGCACGAGGCGCCGTGGCGGATCGACAACTACCGGCTTCCCGCGTTCTCCATGCGCGAGATCATCTACCTCGGGCCGGGCGAGGTCGTGGAGGAACTCCGCATGAACCTGATGGACCGGGTCTGGGAGGCCTTCGAGGAGTTCGGATTCAGCGGGCACATCGGCGTCGCCTCCGATCCGATCTACCACCCCGAGGACTCGGGCCTCAAACAGCACCAGCTGATGGCCCAATCCAAGTACGAACTCGTCGCGAAGGTTCCCGGCGGCGGCACTTCGACCATCGGTTCCTTCAACAACATGCGCAATGCGCAGTGTGGACGATGGGAGATCGACGCGGAGCCCGGCGTTCCGGCGCACTCGGGTTGCGCGGCCCTCGGCTTGGAACGCTGGATCGAGCTGACCCTGGACACCTACGGGACCGATCCGGCCGACTGGCCCGACAGACTGCGCCGGCATGTCCGCGTCAGAGGCGCGGAGTCGGCCGACTAGTGGGGGAGCTGCTGCGAGAAGGCCCGCTGCAATGGGGCATGGCTTGGGAAGCCTGGCTGACATTCCAGAGCGAACGCAAAGCGCAGTACCCCGGGCTCAATTTCGAGCACGAGATTCCAATCGACACTCCTCTTCGGACCGTGGAGGCCGCGGTCGCGGCGTTGATCGAACGCCATGAGGTCTTGCGGACGACGTTCGCCGCTGACGAGGACGGCCTCCCGGTGCAACGCGTCTGGAGCCCCGAACCGGTCGTCGTCCATGAGCTCGACCGCGGCGCCGACCCAGATGCCGTGGAGGCCTTCAAGACTCGCGACTTCGAAATCGACACCGAATGGCCCTGCCGCTTCGCGGTCGTTTCGCGAGGCGAAGGGAAGGCGTTGTTGGCCTCCTTCTCGCACATCGCGATGGACGACCTCGCTCGGGAGATCCTGATGCGCGACTTCGGCGAGATCTGGGACGCGGCCTCGTCGGGCAGGGCACCTGATCTCGGTCCCGTCGAATGCCAACCGCTGGATTACGCCGTCTACGAACGATCCGAGAAGACGAGTGCCCTGCGGGAACGCTCGAAGCAGTACTGGCAGCAGAAGCTCGCAGAGGTTCCCGTTGCCGAACTCGGCGAGGTCCCGGAGTTCACGCGGTATGTCGATTGCCGCATGCGCTCCCTGTCGGCCGGCCCTCGGCTGGAGCGCATTGCGAAGGGGATCGGCGTGCCGATGAGCGCCGTCTTCACCGCCGTGTTCAGCCTGGCGGTGAACGGGGCGACATCGAAGGACGTGCTTCCGCTGGAGGTCGCCTCGCACGGCCGCGTCACGAGCAACGCTCTGAACGTGGTGGCCCCGCTCGTGCGCGATGTGATCATGCCGATCGCGCTGCAACCGGATCAATCGTTCGACGACCTCGCCAGGGAAGTCCATCGACTGGCGTTCGAAGCGGTGCGGTACAGCATGGTCGACACTCTGGCCTTCAGCGAATGGAAAGCGCTGGCGGGCAGCAGGAAAGGCGGTGAGATCGGTTCGCGGATCTCACTGAACTTCATGCACAAGACGGGAAACGGGCGCGGAGACGAAGGCGCCCAGACTGACCCGGACTCCACGTGGGAATCCACATTGAATGATCCGGTCGAGTATCGCGGCTACTCGCACCACCTTCATGCGAGCGCGGGCGTCAGCACGCAGCACGGCTTGGAACTGTTCGTCTCCGGCAGCGAAGCCATCTTCGGAAGACGCAATATCGAGGCCGTCGCCCGGAGCATCACCGATCTGCTGGAGTTGCTGGACGACGCCTCCCAACCCGACGTGGGTGACCTGCAGCGTGAGATATCAAGCGCGTTCGCAGATCCGGCGCCTGATCGCGAATCCGAATCCGCCCTGGTGTCCTGCGCGCGAAGCGCGAACGGACTCGCGACCATGGACGCGGAGCTCAGCTACGCGGAAGGCGGGGGCGAGTTCGTCCGGATCCCGGCGGTCCTCGGCCTCCTGAGAGACCGCGGATACGAGGGCCTGGACTGGCGCGACTTCCGATCACACCACAGCCTCGCAACCTTGTCCGCGAGAATCAGATCGACGCTCCGACATTCGTCCTTAGTGCATCATTGGTGCATGAGTGAGTACGATGTTGAGCTCTTGCAAGGGATGCACGTGGTCCAGGCCGGTTCGCGGCAGGCACCGCCGCTGCTGCTCATCCACGGATCGGGTGCCTCGGGCGGCTTCTGGGACCCGGTGATCCCGGCGCTCGCCGGGCACCATCGCGTCATCCGAATCGACCTCCCCGGCTGCGGCCAGTCCCCGCCCACACCGTCATACGAGGTGCCCGCTCAGGCGGGCAGGGTGGCGGCGTTGCTCGATGACCTCGGCCTTCGCCACGTCACCGCGGTCGGGCACTCCAGCGGCGGCTACGTCGCCACCGCGCTCGCCGAACAGCGCCCCGACCTGGTGCGGTCGCTGGCGCTGATCAGCACCGGCCCGAGTCCCGATGCGCTCCTTCGGCAGCCGCTCATGCTTCGGGTGATGCTGGCCCCGCCGTTCGGCCCGCTGGTCTGGGCGCGGCGTTCGGACGCGATGATCCGCAGGGGGACAAGCGCGATGGCCGCCGGCCCGGTGGAGATCCCCGACGATTTGATCGCCGGGGTGCGGGGCATCAGTTACCGCACGTTCCGGAAGGTGCTGCGCAGGAACGGCGAGTACATCGCCGAGCGGAGCGTGCCCGAGCGTCTAGCCACGCTTGAGGTCCCGGTGCTGGTGATCTTCGGTGAGGCAGACCCTCGTTGGGAGCCGTCGTCGGCGCACCAATACGACGCGGTGCCGACAGCGCGGGTCGAGATGCTGCCGGGGGTCGGACACCTGCCGATCCTTGAAGCGCCCGAGACGGCTGGAGAGCTGCTGCTGGGCTTCACGGCGGCGGAGCGCTGACTCTTTGGTGCTGATTCCCGGGGCGCTGTGGTTGTAGTTGCAAAGGTGGCGCGCTGGCGCGCTGGCGGGTCCGGGGCGGCTTGGCCTTCAGGCGGGCGGCGACAGAGGGGTGGGTGGTGGGACGGGGTCGGTTTGGCGGTGCCGGGCCCGTTTTGGTTGGGGTTCAGGCGGGCAGCGACGAAGAGGTGAGCGATTGGGCGGGGGCGCTTGGCGGCTGTCCGGCCCGGTTTCGGTTGGGGTGCAGGCGGATTGGGGTCGAACATGAGAGGTTTCTCGTCTTGTGGGTGATGCGGGTGTTCCTGGGGTGGGGGATAATTGGTGTACGCACAGGGATATGGATTCCGTACAGGAGTCGAGTAGGTGTAAGCAGACTAAGCCAAGCCTCTGGCCGACTCGCCCCGCTGGCAGGATCCGAGACCACCAGGCCCGCTCTCGGGTCAGGGGGTGCTCAGCCCGGGGCTTGCATGGTATGCCCCACGTGCTATCGGGACTCGCTCCCAGGCCGAGAAAGCCAGAAGGACGGACTCGGAACCGTGGAGCGGGAGATCGCCCGGAAGGGATCACCCCAACCGGAGGCAGTGCCCCGAACGAGGCACACACAGATCGAACAGGCACTCGTGGAAAGGACACACCGGGAACGCCCACTGACCGCAGTCAGCAGCACGCAATCGGCAGTTGGCAAATGGCAGTACTCAGCACCCAGTACGCAGCACGCAGTATCGGAAGGAGGTGACACCGCACATGCACACGCCCGCAACGACACACCCCCAAGACGGCCACACCCAGTGGACGACTGCACCGGCCTCGACGCTCGGCGAACCCACCCGACCGGCACACCCCGCCCCGGCCAGTCCAGCCGAACCGGCTCCGGCTCCGGCTCCGGCTCCTGGACGCCGGACGGCCCGGCCCGCCGCACCGACAGCACCCCGGCACCGCCGCCCACCCTCCACGCCGCTCCCACTACCGCTGCCGCTGTCGCTGCGACCGCGCAGGCACGCCAGCCCCGTCAGCCCCGGCCCCGGCAACACGCCACGACCCCCGCCACACCGGCCTCCGTCGCTGCCAGCCTGAACCCCGACCGACACGGCACCCGGCCCGGCAACACCACCGCGAAAGCACGCCACCGCACCGTCGCTGCCGTCTGTAGCCCGACCCAAACCGACTTGGCCCCGGCCGCGAACCCCGGGCAACCATTGCACCTCTTCGTCGCTGCCGCCTGCAGCTCAACCGATACCGTCCCGGCCCCAGCCAGCGACCTCGGGCTATTCCCACCGCTTCGTCGCTGACCGCTTGTAGCCCAACTGAAAACGGCCCGGACCCGGCCAGACACCCGCGGATAATCCCACCGCTTCGTCGCTGACGGGTTGAAGCCCACCTGAAAGCCTGCCTGGCCTCGGCCAGCAGCCCTGGGGCAATCACCCACCTCTTCGTCGCTGAGAGGTCAAGTCGGGTCAAAGATTGCCCGGCCCCGGCAAACGCCCTGGGCAATCTCCCCTCACACCGTCGCTGACCGGTTGTAGCCTAACCGAAAACCGGCCCGGCCCAGCCTGCCGCCTCGGGCAATCACTCACCGTTTCGTTGCTGACGGGTTGAAGCCCCAACCAAGACCAGCCCGGCCCCTCCAGCGCTGCGGGCATTCACTCGACCTTCCGTCGCTGACAGGTTGAGGCCCAATCAAAACCAGCCCGCATTGGCAGACTCCCGCGGGCAAGCCATCCACCACTCCGTCGCTGATGAGTTGTAGCCCAACTGAAAACCATCTCGGCACCGACTAACAGCGGCGGGAATTGCGTCCTTCGTGGCCTCTCGGCTCTCAGCGGCCGAGGCACAGCCAGTAGTCGTCGAGGCTGGTCAAGCTCGGCGGAGTTTCCTGCAGCGGCGCGAGTCGGCGGACCATCAGGTTGATCTCGTTGTGGCGCCCGTCGTGCGCGTAGAACGCGGTGCCCGCCAGGCCCGCCGTGACCATGTAGAAGCGCAGTCGGGCCCGGTGGTCGGCCGTGTCTTCGAGGTTCGCGACGGTGGCGCGGGCCTGTGGCATCATCTGTGGCCAGGCGCCGCCCCAGAACAACTGGTACGCGATGTCCCAAAGCGGGTCGCCGAGCATCGCGGATTCCAGGTCGAGGACGCCGACCGTGCCGTCCTCGCCCAGGATGAGGTTGTCGGCGCTGAAGTCGCCGTGGACAAGGGCCCGGACCGGTGGTGTGGGCGCTGCTTCGGCGTGTACCAGGTCCGCGAGGGTCTCCAGGACCTTCCGGTCCTCGGCGGACTCGACGCCAAGCCATTCGTCGGGGACGCCCCCGAGAACTCGGTCGGCCCAGGAGTCCTGGCATCCGTTTCCGGTGTCGGGGTCGATGCCGCCGTAGCCGGTCGTCCCGGAGACGTCCACGGCATGGAGGCGTTCGAGCGTCTCGGCGACCGCCGGTGCGGCGGCGGCGATCTGGTCCATCGGCAGGTCGCACAGCCGCGTTCCCGGCAGCCGGCCGGTGAGGCACCACCAGGCGTCCTCGATCGGGCCGATGCCGTGGAACTGCGGTACGCGGATGCCGGAGCCCGCGAGCATGCGGCTCGCGCGTTCATCCACGGCGAATCCCTGTCGGCGCTTCGACACCCGGATCACGACGGGACCGGGGTCCGCGATGGCTGCGAATACCTGCGAGTTCTCGCCTTCGTTGAGGGGCTGCCAGTCCGTCATCGGGCCGGCCGCGTTCTCGACGGCGGACCGGATCGCCGGCAGGTCGAATCGGGGCTTGAACATGAGCTGAGCGTATCGATTACCCCGCGTCGGCTCCAACGGTTTTCAAGCCGCAGGCCACTGCCGTCCATTTACCGGAGGCCGGGCGTACGGCCCGGATGCGGAGTCGGGACAGGAGGGCTTGCTCGCTCAGGCCCTCCGCGCTGACGCTGAAGCGGACGTCGCTCTCGTCGCAGGTGAAGGTGGCGATATCCGGCGCCGCGATCGTGTCGACCTCCCGCAGCGGGGTCGACAGGCCCCGGCCGGTGCGTTTCACTACGGCCTCTTTGCGGGTCCACAAAGCACTCAGGTCGTTCGCCTGGCGGTACCGGTCTTTCCCGCCGCGTTCGCTCGGGGCCGCGATCCGCTCGAAGAGGGCCTCGCCGAAGGGCACGCGCGACTGCACGTCGACGCCGATCGGCATGGGAGACAGCGCGCATGCGCAGACCGAGCCGTCATGCGACCAGTTGAAATGCCAGTCGCGCCGCCCTCCGAACCGAGGCTTTCCGAAGGCGCCGACAACGATCTCGGGCATCGGGCCGGAGAACCGCCCCTGCCAGAGGTGCTGCAGTAGCGCGAACGCGACCACGCTCGCGTATCGATCCTGCCGCCGGTGGTAGCGGTCGCTGCGCTGCCGACGCTCGGACGGCAACGCCGCCCGCAGGCGCTCGAACGTCGGTTCGTCCACCAGGTCCGAACGCGCGATCACCAGATCGATCGACAAGGGAGCTACGTGTGAGCCGCTTCTTTCTGGGGCGCAACGCGTTCTCGCAGCGTCGCGGAGGTGGCCAGTGCGGTCGCGAGTGCGGCGGCGGCCAGGACGGTGCCGGTCAGGGCGATCCCTCGCGGCCCGGCCTGGGCCAGGGTGAGGCCGCCGAGTGAGGACCCGAGGGCGATGCCGATGTTGTAGGCGATCGAGCTCCCGGCGGAGGCGCTGTCCGTGCTGCCGGGAGCGAATTCCATGACGCGGTTCTGCAGGGCCGGTGTCAACGCCCCCATGGCGAGTCCGGTGAGGACGATGGTCGCGCCGGTGATCCACGGGTTCGTCCCGAGGGCGAACATGGCGAGCAGGATGACCGCGAGCAGCGACGCGGGCAGGACCACGGCGAGGCGCTGGTTCCGGTCGGAGAGGATGCCGCCCACGGCGATGCCGCCGAAGTCGGCCACGCCGCGGGCCAGGAGCAGCGGCCCCAGGAGTGCGGCGGACATTCCGGCGACGATCGTGAGGAATTCCGAGGTGTAGGTGAAGACGGCGAAGAACCCGGCCACCGCCAGCACCGTCGTGGCGAGCACCAGCGCGTACCGGCGGGCGTCGGGCGTGGTGCCCTGGCCGGCGTGCTCGTTCTTGGTCGGCTTGGACGGCAGCGCGACCGCCAGGGTGAGGAGCGCGATCAGGCCGAGCCCGGAGAGGGCGAGGAACGTGGCCTGCCAGCCGGCCTCCTGCCCGAGCCAGGTGCCGCCGGGCACGCCGAGCATCGGGCCGATCGACCCGCCGGTGAAGACCACCGCCATGACGCGGCCGCGCACCTCGATGGGGAACATGCCCGCGGCGACGGGTGCGACTACGGCCCAGAAGACCGCCTGGCTGAGCGCGGTCACCACGCGGGCGGCGAAGAGGAGCGCGTAGTCGGAGGCCGCCGCAGACAGGGCGGTCGCGACCACGAGGACGACCATGAGTCCGAGGAGCAGCGGCCGGCGCGGGATGCGCGCGACCACGCGGACCAGCGGCAGCGTGACCACGGCGACGGTGACGCTGTACCCGGTGACCAGCAGGCCGACCTGGGCCGGCGAGACGTCGAGATCCCCGGCGATCTCCGAGAGCAGCCCCACCGGGACGGTCTCGACGGTGACGTAGCAGAACGCGGCGACCGAGAGCGCCAGGAGCGCCGCCACCGATCGTCGGTCCAGTTCGGACAGTTTGGTCATGTCACATCACCTCGGTGGCGGCGACCTTCTCGAACGCGTCGAGGGCCATTTCTGCGGGCACGGGAATCAGGGGGCGGCCGTCCTGGCCTCGCACGGGCTCGCCGAGCCGGCGCAGGAGGACCATCGGGTTCGACCCGGGGGCGGAGGGCAGGTGTCCGCGTTTGTTGTCGATGGCCAGGCGGTTCGCGAGCGCGCCGCGGTCGAAGGGCCCCAAGGCGATACGGGCGGGTGGGAGGTCCAGATGCGCGAGCAGCCGGTAGTGCCCTGCCAGCTCGGCGGCGCCGAGGTGGCCGAGCTGCGCGCTCACTTCGGCGGCGGCGAGCATGCCCCAGGCGACGGCCTCGCCGTGGCCCATGGCGCCCTTGGAGGCGGCTTCGAGGGCGTGGCCCGACGGTGTGCCCGTACTCGAAGACGAGCGCGCCGTGGCGTTCATGAGGGTCGGTTGCCAGGAGCGGTGCTTTCGCGTTGAGCCCCAAGGCGAACAGTGCGTCGAAGGCTTCGAGCGGGCGTTCCTCGAGCGCGGCGAGGGCGTCGGTGAAGTCCTGCTCCCAGTCGGGGAGCACGGCGAGCACGTTCTTGGCCATCTCCGCGATGCCGGTGAGCAGGGCCGGGCGGGGGATGGTCGCGAGCCAGGACAGGTCGCAGGCGATCAGGGAGGGGGCGAGGTAGGCGCCGGAGAGGTTCTTGCCGGCGCCGAGGTTCACGCCCTGCTTGAGGGAGAACACGGCGTCGAACGCGGCGACCGGTGTGGTCGGGAGGTGGACCAGGCGCACGCCCCGGTACAGGAGTGCGGCGGCGAGTCCGGCCGTGTTGCCGACGAGGCCGCCGCCCATGGCGAGGACCACGCTGGTGCGGTCGGCGCCGACGGCCACCGCGTGGTCCATCAGCGACTCCACGAGCGACAGTCTCTTGTGGTTCTCGTGCGGGTCGATCACGAACGGGTGCACTGGCATGTGCTGCCGGAGTGCTTCCAGCAGCGGTTCGGCGTGGGTCTGGACGGCCGCGTCGAGGACGAGGACGGCCGAGGCGGGTTTGAGTGCCGCGATGGCCTCGCACAGTTCGGGGAGGCAGTGCGCGCCGTATCGGTACGGGATCTCGGAAGGTCCGATGTGCAGGGTGCCTTCACGCATCGCGTCCTCCTCGTGGTGTCGCTCGGAATCCGGTGAACAGCAGGCCGGGACGCCGCAGTTGCACGGCGGCCACGGCTGCGCCGACGTCGAAGGCGCATTCGATCGCCGCGCAGGCCAAGGCGTCGGCCGCGGCGCGCGGCCCGCCGCCGGGGGCGATGCGCGAGCGGGCCCGCAGCCCGATCGCGAGGGCCGCGGCGGCCGGTATGAGGGCGGCGCTGCGCCCGCGGGTGGCCGGGGCGGCCGCGAGCGCGGCGACGGCCACGGCGCCGACGGCGACGGCCGGGTTCCAGCGCGGTTCGCGCCGGTCGGGGTGGACGACGGTGAGCCACTGCTCCGAGCGGCCGTATCCGTAGAGGCGGCGCCAGACGCCGCGCACGGTGTCGGCGCTGAGCCGGTCGTGGACGACCGCGGCGTCCGGTTCGGCGCGGATCGTGAACCCGCGCTTGGTCAGGCGGATGCCGAGGTCCACGTCTTCGCCCGAGACCACGGTCAGGGACTCTTCCACGAATCCGCCGACCGCCTCGAACGCCTCGCGGCGCAGCAGCAGGTTGGAGGTGGTCGCCCACTCCAGTTCGCCGCCGGCCGCCGGACGTTCGAGGTCGCCGTGGAGGAGCGCGGAGCGCCGCATGATCCGGAATACGGCCGTGGGGCTCTCCTCGACGGCGGTCGGCCCGGCGAGGCCCGCGGTCTCCTCGTCCTTGCGGATCGCGGTGACATAGCGCTGCAACAGGTCCGGTGTGGCGCGGCAGTCGGAGTCGATGAACAGCAGGAGGTCGTGGGAGGCGCGTCGGGCGCCGAGGTTGCGTTTGGCGCCGACGTGCCGGGGCCCGCGCAGATAGCGTGCGCCGTGTCGTTCGCAGTGCTCGCGGTGGAGGGCGGCGTCGGCGGGGCCTGAGTCGTCGACGAGGAGGATCTCGACGGGTTCGGGGCAGTTCTCGGCCGCGGCACGCAGGCCGGCCAGCGATCGCTCGGTCGCGGCGACCCTGCCGCGCACGGGGATCACCGCGGAGACGCCGGGCGAGACCGCGCTCATGCCGTGCCGCCCAGGTGCCGCGCGACTTTGGCCGCGGCGGCGGCGATGTCCACCATGTCCTCCTCGGTGCCGAGGAACGCGCTGTGGTGCATCAGGACCGCGTGGGCCGCCAGGTATTCGGCGCCGGGGAAGCGGCGGCCGTCGTTGCGGGCCTTGAAGGCTTCGGCCAGCGGCGCGAGCGTCGACTTGCGCCACGGGGCCAGCAGCGGGCTGCGCGAGAGCGGCGGGCGCGGCGGGTAGGCGCGCATGCCCAGTTCCGCGGTCAGCGCGTCGGCCGCCCACGCGTTCGTGGCCCCTTGCGGCAGCGGGTCGAAGATCAAGGGGACCTCGTAGAGCGACAGCCGGTCCTGCGCGGGGTTGCGGTACGGCAGCCGCACGCCGGGCACCTCCTCCAAGAGCCGCTCCAGGGTCGCGTAGTTGCGGCCTCGGATCTCGTGCTGCTCGTCGAGGATCTCCAGCTGCTCGCACA
The DNA here is from genome assembly GCA_963740955.1 of uncultured Actinomycetota bacterium. GTDB lineage: Bacteria > Actinomycetota > Actinomycetes > Mycobacteriales > Micromonosporaceae > Glycomyces. The sequence goes on along the minus strand of CAVUGC010000011.1, from coordinate 54,944 downwards.
GCAGTGCCGCCGCGAACTCGCTCAGGCAGAAGTTCGCGCCCATGGTGGTGGCGCTTTCCTTGAGCGGCAGTTCACCTCGCACGAAGTCGGAGCGGTAGCGGCGGGAGTCGGCCCGCAGTTCCTCCATCAGTCCGGCGCGTTCGGCGTCGTCGGTGACGACGGCGCCGCCTTCGCCGCAGGTGAGCACTTTGGAGTGCTGCATGCTGAAGCACCCTGCCGCGCCGAGCGATCCGGCGGGCCGGCCGAGCCAGCGCGCGCCGTGAGCCTGGGCCGCGTCCTCGATCACGTCGGCGCCCAGAGGTTCGGCGGCGGCGATGAGCGCGGGGACGTCGGCCATGGTGCAGGCCCAGTGGACCGCGATCACCGCGGCCGCCTCGGTTTCGGCCGCGACGGCGGCGGGGTCGAGGCATCCGGTGGCCGGGTCGACGTCGACCAGGACCGGGACGAGCCCGGCCCGGAAGACGGCGGTGGCGCTCGCGGTCCAGGTCAGTGCCGGCACCAGGACCGGCGCGGCGTGCTCCAGGCCGAGCGATTCGAGGGCGATCACCAGGGCGTTCGAGCCGTGGTCGGTCGGGACGCAGTGCGCGGTGCCGGTGTAGGCGGCGAACTGCCGCGCGAATCGGCGTTCCTGGAGCTCGCCCTGGTACGGGCTGGTGATGGCCCAGCTGCTGCTTTTCAGCACGGTCTCCAGTGCGGCGGAGGCGCCCGGGGCCGCCACCGGCCATGCGGGCCAGGGGAGGTCGTGATCGCGTACAGGAGTTCCGCTGTGGACGGCCAGTGCGGTGTCCGCCGTCCTCATCGGCGCTCCAGGCCCGGTGCCCGCACTTCGCGGCCGATCCGCCTCGCCTCGGCGAGGATCTCGAGGTTCCAGCGGTCCCACAGGCCGGCGAGTCGCGAGGTCAGGACCACCACGTCGACCGAGTGGTCCGGCAGCGGCGTGCGCAGGCCGATGGCGTGGCCGGCGTCGGGGCCGTGGTTCTCGAGCAGGTCGGCGTCGAAGTCGAACAGGTGCGCGCCTTCGAGCGAGTCGGGGACCTTGCCGCCGCAGCCGATGACGGCGACCTTGTCGGCCTTGCCGAGGTCGGCCACCGCTTCGGCGATCTCGTCGGCCACGTCGGTCTCGCGGGCTTCGGCCGCCCACGCGAGCACCGCCCGGTAGTCGTCCTCCCAGGGCCAGTAGCGGTCGGTGTGGATGAGGTTCCAGCCGATCTCGGCGACCGGCTCGGGGTGCTTGTCGTGCATCTGGGCGATGTTGTGGCGGTTGCCGAGCGCGTTGCCCTCGTCGTCGCGCTCGTGCGGCGCCTCGATCACCCAGGCGTCGCGGTCGGCGACGAACCGCACGCCGTGCTTGAAGAGGCGGAACCCGAGTTCCATGTCCTCGACGCCCCAGCGGCGGAAGTCCTCGTCGAAGCCGTCGACAGCCCAGTAGTCCACAGTGCGCACCGAGCAGTTGGTGGCCCACAGCAGGATCCACGGGACGGCCAGGTTCTGCAGGTCCCAGCCGCTGCGCAGGAACGCGCCGTGGCGGATGTCCCAGAAGGACGGGTCGTGGGCGTAGACGTCGAGCAGCTTCTCGGGCAGGAGCCTGCCGACCATCTGCTCCAGGCCGGGCGTCGGGTCTTCGGGCCGGTAGGCGTAGGCGTAGCCGACGACCGCGCGCGGTTCGGTCCGGTCGCCGTGCGCTTCGAGGTGGCGGCGCAGGTATTCGGGGCCGACCACGGCTCCGGTGTCGATGAAGACGAGGATGTCGGCGGCGGCGAGGCGGGCGCCGGCGTTGCGGGCCGCGGCGACCCGGAATCCCAGGTCCTCCTGGAAGACGTAGGTGAGGTTGAGCCGCTCGGTGAAGGAGTGGGCGACTTCTGCGGTGTGATCCGTGGAGCCGTCGTCGACGACGATCACTTCGAACGCCTCCGGGGCGAGGTCCTGTCTGGCGAGACCGCGCAGGGTCTCGGCGAGCAGCGCCGCCCGGTTGAAGGTGGGAATGACGACCGATGCTTGCCGTTTCGGTTGGGGACCGGTGCCGGAATCAGTCATGTCCGTCCTTGTATGTCGATTTGCATTGGCATTGAGTGGATCGGAGCCGTGGAAACGCTACCATCGACGATTGATCCCGTCAATACCCATTGCGCAGCAAGCTGAACGAGCCTTGACGGGCCTCTGTGGCCGGTGGTGCGCAAGGGTTCGCGAAGCCGCCGGGCCGGCGTCCCCTGGGCAGCGAAAAAGGGCCGGAGCGACTCCGGCCCTTTCCCACTCGCGATGCCTACTCGGCTTCGGCTTCCTTCGCTTCGCCCTCGATCGTGGGCTCGACGCCCTTGACCGGGATGCGCTGCGCCTCGGGGGCCGGCTTGACGGCGCCCGTGATGCGGATGGTCAGGATGCCGCCGGCGACTTCGGCCCCGAGCTGCTCGGCGGTGGTTCCCTCGGGGAGCGTGAACTCGCGGCGGAACGAGCCGCCCGCCAGTCCGCGCACGAGGTAGCGGTCGCCTTCGGCGGCCTCGCGACGACGGCGCTCGGCCGCGATCGAGAGGCGTCGGCCTTCGAGTTCGACGGTGACGTCTTCGGGGCTCACGCCCGGAACGGCGGCGGTGACCACGAGGTCCTCGCCTTCGGTGTAGACGTCGGCGCGCAGTGAGTACTGCACCGAGCCCCGGCCGAAACCGGCCCGGACGAGGCGCTCGAACTCGCGGTCGAACTGCCGGAAGGCCGCGTAAGGGTGCTGGTAGCGAACGATCATGGTGGCTGTCTCCTTCCTCAGGATTAGCACTCGAAGCATGAGAGTGCTAATGCCAGATACGACGCCCGCCCGCCTCCGAATATTTCTCCCGTGGCCCGGATCACGGCCCGTCCCGGTCCGGGCGCGGCCGCCGTTCAGACCACGGCGTCGCGCAGCGGCAGGTCCCAGACCTGGTTCACCAGGTCGTCCTTGCCGAACATCCGTACCGGCTGCTCGCTCGTCCGCGTGAACAGGCGCCGGGCCGGCGCATGCCGTGGTCGCCGGGCCGCAGCGGGCGCAGTTCCGGTGAGTCCATGAATGCCTCCGATGTCCGCTCGCGGTCGGTCTTCCACGCTATGCGCGTGCATCCCACCGGGCAAGCGGTAACCCCGTTGCGGAACCGCTGCCGAGGACGCAGAATGGCGCGATGGAGATCGCCATCCGCCCCCGCCTCGACCGCGCCGACGTCGAGGCCATCGCCTCGCAGCACCTTCCGGGACCGGTCGAGTTCGTCGGCCACGAGGAGTTCAAAGACGGGTTCTTCAACGCCGCGCACGCCCTCGAACTGGCCGACGGCCGCCATGTGGTGGTCAAAGTCGCCCCCGAGAAGGGCCTCAAGCTGCTGCGGTACGAGGTCGACCTCATGGCCACCGAGATCGAGTGCTTCGAGCGGGGGCTCGCCGCGGGCGTGCCGATGCCGAAGCTGCACTACGGCGACCCCGAGGGCGGCGTGATGATCATCGACCGCCTCAAGGGTGTCACCCTGCCGAACGCGAAGGCCGACATGTCGCAGGCGGATCTGCTGGCCGTGCGCCGCGAGATCGGGGTCTTGAGCGCCCGCTACGCCACGGTCACCGGGGAGCGGTTCGGCTACCCGCGCAAGGACGGGCGCACCGTCGCCGACACCTGGTCCGAGTCGTTCTTCGCGATGATCGACGACGTCCTCGCCGACATCGCCGAGCACGGTTCGCCGCTGCCGCGTCCGGCCGAGGAGATCGCCGCGATGATCGCCGCCGAGAAGGACCTGCTCGACGAGGTGACCCGGCCCGCGCTCGTCCACTTCGACCTGTGGGACGGCAACGTGTTCGTCGAGCGGACCGAGTCCGGTTGGCGCGTAGAGGCGTTCATCGACGGCGAGCGGGCCCTCTACGGGGATCCGATCGCCGAGATCGTCTCCCTCGCGTTCGGTTCGGACGAGGAGAAGGCGGCGGCCGTGGACGGCTTCCTGGGCCGGGAGATGACCGCGGGGGAGCAGCGGCGGCTCGCGCTCTACCGGATCTACCTGATGCTCATCCTCATCGCCGAGTGCGATGTGCGCGGGTTCGACGAGGAGCAGACCGCCCACCAGCTCGAGTGGTCGACCGAGAGCCTCGTCACGAACCTCGCGTTCCTGGAGGGCTGACCGGACTTAGGGGACGCGACCCGGGCTCGTGGTCATGGTCGTCCGGGTCGGTCCGCTTCGCGTCTTTCTCCTTGGTGGCCTTGGCGAGTCCGTACGACGGCATGTTGAAGTACGAGGTCTCGTACGCCCCGGCAGGTACTTTGTAGAGCTCGTGCCAGAGGCCGACCTCGCCGTTGCCCTTGACGTTCCGGTTGAACCACTTCCAGAATCCGCGGTGGGCGTGGGCCTGGGAGTGCGCGTACCGCTCGAGGTGGTCCTCGCTGCGCCAGTACTGGACCACCATGATCACCCTGCCGCTGAACATGGTCCGCGAGTCGAGCAGGCCCAACTCGGGGTCTTCGAGTTCGCGCAGCATCTTCGGCATCGACGCGAACACCGGGAACCACTTGCCGAACTTCCAGAACTTGTTGATCCGCATGCCGACCGTGAAGACCACGAGGTCCTCGTCGTAGTCGACCACGACGCGACCGGGCCTGACCTTCGCCACGTGCAGTCCTCCCAGGGGTTGCGAGCATGCCTCCCCTGAGAGACTAACGAAGCGTGTTCACCTTGTGTCAAGGCGGCGTCCGGAACCGGCTGCGCCGCTTCGAATGTCGATACCCGTCAATGCGGCCAGCTCCATTCGGCGACGGCGGGCAGGTCCTCGCCGTGGGTGCGGGTGTACTCGCGGGCGGCGTGGCGGGCGTCGACCATCTGCTGGCGCAGTCCGGCGGCGTTCTGGCCCAGGCCCGGCACGCGGTCGATGACGTCCATGACCAGGCGGTACCGGTCGAGGTCGTTGAGCATGACCATGTCGAACGGCGTGGTCGTGGTGCCCTCCTCCTTGTAGCCGCGCACGTGGATGTTGTCGTGGTTGGTGCGCCGGTAGGTGAGCCGGTGGATGAGCATCGGGTAGCCGTGGAACGCGAACAGCACCGGCTTGTCGGCGGTGAAGATCGTGTCGAACTGGCGGTCGCCGAGGCCGTGCGGATGCTCGGAGTCGGGCTGGAGCCGCATGAGGTCCACCACGTTCACGACGCGCACCTTCAGCCCGGGAAGGAAGCGGCGCAACAGGTCCGCGGCCGCCAGGACCTCCAGTGTGGGCGCGTCCCCGGCGCAGGCGAGCACGACGTCGGGCGACTGTCCGTCGTCGGTGGAGGCCCAGTCCCAGATCCCCAGGCCCCGTTCGCAATGGCGCACGGCCTCTTCCATGCTCAGGTACTGGAGCGCGGGCTGCTTCCCGGCGACCACGACGTTCACGTACTGCCGTGAGCGCAGACAGTGGTCCATGGTGGACATCAGGGTGTTGGCGTCCGGCGGCAGGTAGACCCGCACGATGTCGGCCTTCTTGTTCATCACGTGGTCGATGAAGCCCGGGTCCTGGTGCGAGAAGCCGTTGTGGTCCTGGCGCCACACGTGGCTCGACAGCAGGTAGTTGAGCGAGGCGATCGGCTGGCGCCAGGGGATGCGGCTCGAGGAGTCTTGAGCCATTTGGCGTGCTGGTTGAACATCGAGTCGACGATGTGGATGAACGCCTCGTAGCTGGTGAACAGGCCGTGCCGGCCGGTGAGCAGGTAGCCCTCGAGCCAGCCTTCGCACAGGTGCTCCGAGAGGACCTCCATGACCCGCCCGTGCGGGGCCTGGTGCTCGTCGGTCGGCAGGATCTCGGCCTCCCACTGCCGGTCGGTGGTCTCGAAGGCCGCGCCGAGCCGGTTCGACTCGACCTCGTCGGGCCCGAAGAGCCGGAACCGGTCCGGGTTCGCGGCGATCACGTCCCGCAGCCACTTCCCGAGGACCTTGGTCGCCTCGCCCGTGGTCGTGCCGTGCCCTTCGACCTCCAGGCCGTAGTCGCGGTAGTCCGGCAGCAGCAGGTCGCGCAGGAGGAGCCCGCCGTTGGCGTGCGGGTTCGCGCTCATGCGCGCCGGGCCCTCGGGGTGGAGGCCGAGGAGTTCGGCGACGGGCTTGCCGGTGGCGTCGAACAGCTCCTCGGGCCGGTACGAGCGCATCCACTCCTCGAGCATCGCCAGATGCCGCGGGTCGGTGCGCACCGCCGACAGCGGCACCTGGTGGGCCCGCCACGTGCCCTCGACGGGCACGCCGTCGACCTCGCCGGGTCCCGTCCAGCCCTTCGGGGTCCGCAGGATCACCATCGGCCAGCGCGGCCGCACCGGTTTCCCGTTCGCCTTGCTGCGCGCGTCGGCGCGGATCTCGGCGATCCGGTCGAAGCACGCGTCGAGGACCGAGGCCATCTGCTGGTGGACGCTGTTGGGATCGTCGCCTTCGACCATGAACGGCTCGTAGCCGACGCCGCGGAAGAACGACATGCGGTCGTCGTCCGAGATGCGGGCGAAGATCGTGGGGTTGGCGATCTTGTAGCCGTTGAGGTGCAGGATCGGCAGGACGGTGCCGTCGGAGACCGGGTTGAGGAACACGTTCGAGAACCACGAGCCGGCCATCGGGCCGGTCTCGGCCTCGCCGTCGCCGATGACGCAGGCGACCGTGAGGTCCGGGTTGTCGAACGCGGCCCCGTAGGCGTGGGAGAGCGCGTATCCCAGCTCGCCGCCCTCGTGGATCGAGCCGGGCACCTCGGCGGCCACGTGGGAGGGGATCCCGCCGGGGAAGGAGAACTGGCGGAACAGCTGCCTCATGCCCTCCTCGGAGTGGTTCACCGAGGGGTGCAGCTCCGGGTAGGTGCCTTCGAGCCAGGTGTTCGCCACGATCGCCGGGCCGCCGTGTCCGGGGCCGGTCACGTAGATCATGTCGAGGCCGCGGGCGGTGATGCAGCGGTTGAGGTGCGCGTAGATCAGGCTCAGGCCGGGGCTCGTGCCCCAGTGGCCGAGCAGGCGCGGCTTGATGTGCTCGGGGCGCAGCGGCTCCCGGAGCAGGGGGTTGTCGAGCAGGTAGATCTGGCCGACGGTGAGGTAGTTCGCGGCCCGCCAGTAGGCGTCGATGCGGTCGAGCTCGTCTTTCGCGAGCGGCGCGGAGGCGAGACCGGAGCGGCTGGAGTGCGTCGTGTCCATGCGTCCGAGGGTGCCGTATCAGGCGCGGTCTAACCGTGATTCGCGGGAATTCCTCGCACCGCCGCGCGCGGCCCGCCGCCCTAGTCGACCTCTTTGAGCATCCGCTCCACCGACGCCAAGCGGCCCTTGATCTCCGCGAGCGAGGCCTTCACGTCGGCGGCGTCCATGCTCGCCTTTGCCGCCAGCTCGCGGTAGTTCTCCTCGCGGGCCGCGGAGGCCTTGGCCTTCGCCGTCGTGGCGAAGTAGTAGATGATCGCGACGATCACCACCACGATCAGCAGGAAGAATCCGAAGACGAACAGCATTCCGGCTTGCTCTGTGGGCATAACGGGGTTTCCTTTCTCGGGTCGGTCGGCTCGGGCAGGGTCGGCAGCACCGACTTCACGAACTGCGGCGTGATCTCCAGGGCGAACGGCACGGCCTCGAAGTACTTGACGGCCTTGCCGTCCTCCGAGAGCTCCAGCGAACCCGTCACCAGGCCCGCGCCCTGCAGCTTCTGCAGGTGCATGTGGAGCAGTGGGCGGCTCATCCCGAGCTGGCGGGCCAGGAGGCTCACGTACTGCCTCCCGTCCGCGAGCGCCCCGAGGATGCGCAGCCGGTGCGGGTTCGCCAGGGCCGAGCAGGCCGCGAGCAGGTCCGCGCCGGTCATCTCCTCGGACTCCATGAAAACCATCCTTGTCGTATGTCAGAAAAGTCTGACACATGAAAGCGAAATCTGCAAACCGGGCCCCGACCGTAAACCGATTGCCCCATACGCACGCCGACGGGAAAAATCTGACCCATGCTCGCCGACCACCTGCCGATCTACCGGCTCCGCCTCAGCACCGAACGCCTCGAACTGCGCCTGCCCGAAACCTTCGACGAGATCGCCAAGCTCGCCGATGTCGCGGTAGCCGGTGTCCACGACCCCGACTTCATGCCCTTCGGCGTTCCGTGGACCGCGGCTGAACCCAAGGCGGTCGCCCGCGGCGTCGCTCTCTGGTACCACCGCGCCATCGGTCGCTGGGACGCCCAGGCCTGGACCCTCCCGTTCTACGTCTTCCACGACGGGGAACCGATCGGCGTGCAGGACGTCAAGGGCCATCGAGTTCGCCGTTACTCGCGAGGTCAGCACCGGTTCCTGGATGGGCCGCGTCCACCAAGGCCAAGGACTCGGCAAGGAGATGCGCGCCGCCGTCGTCCACTTCGCGTTCGCCGGGCTCGACGCCGAGTATGCGACCAGCGGTTCGTACGACGGCAACGCCGCCTCCGCCGGTGTCTCGCGCAGTCTCGGGTACCGCGAGGACGGCATCAAACATCCTGTGGTCCAAGGCGTCCGACGCACCGAACAGCGCTGGCGGCTCTCCCGCGAGGACTGGGAAGCCCACCGCAAGCACGAGGTCGCGATCGAAGGCCTCGACGATGACGTGATCGACATGCTCGGCCTTGGGAAGGAACCGTCGTGACCCTCACCGACTACCTGCCGATCTACCGGATCCGCATGCGAACCGAACGCCTCGAACTGCGCCTGCCCGACCTCGACGACCTCGTGGCGCTCGCCGACCAGGCCGCCGCCGGCATCCACGACCCCGGCTTCATGCCCTTCCTCGTCCCCTGGACCGAAGCCGAACCCCAGGAGCGTGGGCGCGCCACGATCCAAGTGCAGATGCGGGCCATCATGGGCTCGAAACCGCAGGACTGGACACTGCCGTTCGTCGTCCTGGTCGACGGCCGGGTCGTCGGGATCCAGGAGGTCGCCGCGAACGACTTCAAGGTCAAGCGGGAGGCCAGCACCGGCTCATGGCTCGGCCTCGCCCACCACGGCAAGGGCATCGGCACCGAGATGCGCGCCGCCGTGCTCGACTTCCTCTTCAACGGCCTCGGCGCCGACTACGCCGTCAGCGCCTCGTTCGACGGGAACGGCCCCTCGGAAGGCGTCTCGCGCAAACTCGGCTATCAAGCGGACGGCATCGAGCACCAGGTGCTGCGCGATGAGCGTCGTATCGACCGGCGCTGGCGACTTTCGCGCGACGACTGGGAGGCGCACCGCAAGCACGACGTGACCATCGAGGGCCTCGACACCGAAGTCCTGGCGGCGCTCGGCCTCGGCGACAAGACGGGAGACGCGTAGTGCTCGGCGACTACCTGCCGACATACCGGCTCCGGCTGAGCACCTTCCGCCTGGAGCTCGGCATCGCCCACAGCGAGGAGGTGGCCTCGTGGGTCGCCGAGACCTGCGCCAAGGACGACCGCAAACCGGACTTCCTCGCCGACGACTTCGCCTGGACCGAAGCCTCGCCGGCCGAACGGGGCCGCAACGTCCTCCTCTGGTACCACCGCACGCTCGGCCGCTGGACCCCCGAGGACTGGACCCTGCCGTTCGCCGTCTTCTACAACGGGCGCGGCGTGGGCATCCAGGAGCTCAGCGCCAAGGACTTCGCGGTCAACCGCGAGGTCCGCGCCCGCTCGTGGACCGGCCGGGCCTATCACGGCAGGGGCATCGGCACCGCGATCCAGGCCATGGCGCTCGACTTCGCCTTCGCCGGGCTCGACGCGGCATGGGCCACCACGACCACGTGCGACGGCGACGCGGCCTCGGCACGGATCGCGCAGAAACTCGGCTACCTGGCCGACGGCCGCGAGTACCGCGTGGTCCAGGGTGAGCGGCGGCTGGATTGGCGCTGGCGGCTCAGCCGCGAGGACTGGGAGCGGTGCGAGGAGTACCGCCGCCACGAGACCAGGATCGAGGGATGCGGCCGGGGCGTGGAAGACGTGTTCGCCATGTTCGGCATCGGCGATGACGGACTGGAGGGGCGATTGGAGCCCGGCCCCGGCGTGAGCCGCACCCCAATCAGGCCTAAGGCCCTATGACGCCCGGTTGAACGATGCGCTAGAGTAATCCTCGTTCGCAGGGGCAACCCTGGCGAAATGCGGACGTAGCGCAGTTGGTAGCGCGACACCTTGCCAAGGTGTAGGTCGCCGGTTCGATCCCGGTCGTCCGCTCAGTCAAAGGCCCGGCAGTGATGCCGGGTTTTTTTCATGAAGAAGGCCCGGCGTCTTCGCCGGGCCCTTTCTCATTCTTCGCGTTATCCCATGGCGCTCTTCGGGATCCAGCGGGCGCCCATCTCCTCGTCGGTCACGCCCGTGCCCGGCAGCGGCGCTGCGCCCGGGGCCCGCAGCGCCTCCAGGTACAGCTCCAGTGTCCGCAGCCGCACTTCTGTCGTCCGCTGCGCGTCGCCGATCTCGATCGACGCGATCGACTCGGTGACCATCTGGAGGTCCCCGTTCACGACGTCCGCGCGCAGTACCCCGGCCGACTTGAACCGCTCGAGCATCGCCTTGTTGAGCGCGTCGCCCTCGACCGCGTCCTTGAACATCTCCGGGCTCGGCGTGAAGGTCCCCGCCAGCCGCACCGTGATCGACGGCGTGTCGGCCACGACCACGCCTCGCATGAACGCGCGGAACGCCTCCCACAGGTCGCCCTCGGCGTCGAGCGCCTCCCGCGCCAGCTCCAGATATCGCGCCAGACCGTCGCCGCACAGCTTGCGCAGCAGGTCCTCCTTGCTCGGATAGCGCCGGTACAGCGCGCTGATGCCGACCCCCGCGCGCTTGGCGACCTCGGCGATCGGCGCGCCCGGATCGGCCACGAACACCTCGTGCGCGGCCTCGAGGATGAGCTTGTCGTTGCGGGCGGCCTGGGCCTTTCGCCCGCTGAGCGGCTTATCGGTCATAACGGCATCCTAACTTGGAACAGAGCGGTACATTCTGCTGTGCATCCGTACGCCTGCGACCGGCCGCGCCCGCGAGGGCCCGACCGGTCGAGGAGTGTGGACTGCTAGTGCTCGGCCTTGGCCTGCTTCGGGAGACCGAAGACCACGAGGAAGGCGACCACCGTGAGCGCCACCGTCAATCCGGTGACCCACTGCGCCGCGCCCATCGACTCGGCCGCGCCGCCGCCGATCGCGAACTGGCTGAAGAAGACCGTGCCCAAACCGGCCACGCCCAGCGCCGAGGCGCCCTGCTGGAACGACTCCAGCAGGCCCGAGGCCGAGCCGACCTCGTGGTCCTCCAGGTCGCCGGTGATGATCCCGAACAGCGGCACGAAGATCATGCCCATGCCGGTCCCGAAGACCAGCAGCGCCGGGGCGAGCGCCCACGTCCCGGGGGCCGAGTCGGAGCCGAACTGGAACCACAGCACGACCAGGCCGGCGATCATCACGGCGAGACCGATGTGCAGGACCTTGCGTCCGAGCTTCGGGGCGATGCCCGCGCTGGCGCCGGAGCCGATGAACGCGCCGACCGCCCAAGCGGCCATCGCCAGGCTCGCCTGAAGCGGGCCGAAGCCGAGGCCGAGCTGGAGGAACAGGCCCACCGCGAGCGAGAACCCGGTGACCGAGCCGAAGAAGACGACGACGAACGCGATGCCGGAGGTGTACGAGCGCTTCTTGAAGACGCTGAGTTCGATCAGCGCGGTCCGGCCGGAGCGGGCGCGGCGCACCTGGCCGCGGGCGAAGAGGGCCAGGACGGGGACGGAGGCGACGAGCATGGCGACCGACCAGGCGGGCCAGCCCAGTTCGCGGCCTTCGACGAGCGGGACGAGCAGCAGGCACATGCCGACCGCCGCGACGATCGCGCCGCCCAGGTCGAGCTTCAGGCCCTTGACGGTGGGCGCGCCGGCCGGGAGGGTCTTGGCGCCCAGGGCGAGTGCGGCGATGCCGAGCGGCAGGTTGAGCAGGAAGATCGAGCGCCAGCCGGTGCCGAACAGGTCGGCGTCGACGAGCACGCCGGCCAGGATCGGACCGCCGATTGAGGCGAGGCCGATCATCGGGCCGAAGAGCGCGTAGGCCTTGCCCATCTCGCGGCCGAACATGTCGCGGATGAGCCCGAAGCACTGCGGGACCATCACTGCCGCGAACGCGCCCTGGACGACGCGGGCGGCGAGCAGGAGCTCGATCGACCCGGCCGCGCCGCAGGCGAGCGAGGCGACGATGAAGCCGACGAGCCCGATCATGAGGACCTTCTTGCGGCCGAACATGTCGCCGAGGCGGCCGCCGGTGAGCAGGCCGATCGCGAGGGCGAGGGTGTATCCGGCGGCGAGCCACTGGATGGTCGAGGCGGTGCCGCCGAGTTCGGTGCGGATGGCCGGGGCGGCGACGTTGACGATCGAGGCGTCGAGCAGGTTGAGGAGGGTCGCCGCGAGGATCGCGATGAGCCCGAGCCAGCGCCGGGGGAACGGCGCGGGAGCCGCTTCGGCCGGGGCCGAGCCGGTTTCGGCGACGGCGCGCGAGGGAGCGCTGTCGTTGGTCGGGGTTTCGACGGTGAGGGTCACGGTTGCCTCCGGTAGATCCGAGTTCATTGGAACGGAACGCTTGATTCCACTATAGCAGACCGGAATGATCTGTTCCATTCAAAGGGCCGGGAAATTCGACGAAGATGGCACGGGCGCGGCACGGGCACTGGCCAAACACGCGTATACCATCCCAAACCCCCACCCACCCAGGGGACCGTAGCGGCAACCATGGCGCGGGGGTACGACAAGAACCGGGGTTCGCGGCGATCTTGTCACCCGAAAGTGTCGCTAGGCGGCGGGCTCGCTGCGCGTGCCTGTCGCCGAGGTGGCTCTGGGCAGTGGGCCCGACCCGGGAACGCAAGCCCGCCCGCTTGAGCGGTGGCGCCAGGCCGACGGCCCGGACACAGTGCTTCTGGGCCTGTCGGCCGACGCAGTGGGTCTACCGCCGCCGACCCGACGAGGTGGCGCTAGGCCTGCTGGCCCGCGTTCAAGTAGCCGAAGATGATGATCATCGCGACCGCCACGATCACCAGCCACAGAGTGGCCTTGCGGAACTTGTGGCGGGCGCCGGGGGAGAACCACATGACCGCCGCGAGGATGAGCAGCACACCGACCACCACGCCGGGGGCGGAGTTCAAACCTTCGTCCAACTTGATCCCTATCCCGTCAGGAGCCGACCGTGCCTTGATGTTCTACCGGTCGTCCATTCCATCATTCAGGCCGGGGCCCGGCCGGTCAACCCGAACGCGAACCGGTGGCCCCGGTTCACCACTCGCAGCTCGTTCCCACGCTGTCGCGGTAGTGGTAGGACAGTGTGATCTGGTCCTGGTAGTCGATCGTCTGGCCGCCGTTCGGGGTGTGCGACATGACCTCGCAGTGCTCGGGCTCGGGCCAGTAGCCGTACAGCCCCGATTCGGCGACGACGTTGCTGAACCCCTGCTCGTTCAAGTAGTCCCGGGCTTCGAACGTGGTCCTGCCCGTGACGTCGGGCACTTCGCCGCTGCCTTCTTTCGCCGTGTCGTTGTTCGTGTCCTCTTCGCCGCCGCCGTCGTCGCCGGTCTCCTCACCGCCTTCGGAGACGCCGCCGTCCTCCGCCGTGGTCTCCTCCGAGGTGGGCGTCTCCGAAGCCGTCTCGGACGGCTCGCTGCTCGCGGCCGGACTCGTGTCCGCCGTCGACTCGCCGGCCCCTGTTGCAGTCGTCGTGTCGTCTTCACCGGCCGAGACCCCGCCGTCGCCGGTCCACGGGCTCCACGCCACCACCGCGAACACCGTCAGCACGGCCGCGACGGCGAGTCCCACGAGCACCATCCTGCGGCGCTTCCGCGGCCCGTCCTCGGGCGGCTCGACCGCCGCAGGCTGGGCCGGAGGCGTCACCGGCGGCTCGGCCAGAGGCGGGAACGGCGGTCGCGCCGTCGCCGGGACGTCCACGGTGGGCGCGTTCGCCGACGACCCGACCGCGCCCGCGACCTGGTGCTGCCCGGTGGTCGCGGCCCGGGCGGCCGCGGCGAGGATCTCGCCGGACTCCCAGCGTGCCTCGGGGGTCTTCTGCAGCGACCGCGAGACGACCCCGGCCACCTCGACCGGGACGTCGGCGGGCAGCGCCGGAGGCTCGGAGTACAGGTGCCCGTGGATCACCGCGGCCGGGTCCTCCGCGTCGAACGGCGGCGTCCCGGCCAGGCACTCGTAGGCCACCGCCCCGAGCGAGTACAGATCGGACGAACCGGTGACGCCCTTGTCCCGCAACTGCTCCGGGGAGACGTACGGTGCGGTCCCCAGCACGTCGCCGCTCGGCGTCAACCGGGACCGGTTCGCGAACAGCGAGATCCCGAAGTCGACCACCTTGACCCGGTCGTCGGCGTCGATGAGGATGTTGCCGGGCTTGATGTCCCGGTGGACGACCCCGGCCCGGTGCGCCGCCGCGAGGGCCTCCGCGGCCTCGGCCATGAACCGCATCGTGCGCGCCGGGTCGAGCCGCTCCTCGCGGTGCAGCAGCTCCGCCAGCGACATGCCCTCGATCAGCTCCATCACCAGGAACACGACCGTGCGGTCCCCGTCCTGCTGCTCACCGAAGTCGTAGACCTCGACGCACCCGGGGCCCTTCACCTTCGCCAGGATCTTCGCCTCGGCCTCGAAACGCTCGCGCGGGCGCTGCGAGCCGTCGAGGCCCGCGTGCAGCACCTTGACCGCGACCGTGCGTTCGAGCCGCCCGTCCTCCGCCCGCCACACCGCGCCCATGCCCCCGGAGGCGATGATGCGGTCGAGTCGGTAACGGCCGGCGATGAGCGTTCCGGAGTCCACGTGCAAACCTCGTTCGGGGTGTCCTGTCGCGCGATCGCCTGCGGGCCATGGGGAGACGGGATCCGGCGGCTCGCGGGGTCGGCGTTGCTGTCGGGCAGGGGGTCCACTCTAAAGCGCGCCCGCAATGGGCCGGGCCCGCCCGGGGAACCTGTCACGGACCAGTGTGACGCCCCGCGGACGGTGGCGGGGTCCCGGGTGGGCGTTCGAGCCCCCACCCGGTGAAATCCCGTAGGCTGTCAAGCGAACCGGAGCGGCGATCTCGACAGGATGCGTCACGAGGCGGCCCACAGGCGCCGGACGAGGAGTACCCAATGACCGAATTCATCGAAGTACCCAAAGGCCTGGACCGGGTCATCGTGGCCGACACCGAGATCGGCGACGTCCGCGGCGAAGAGGGCTTCTACCACTACCGGCAGTACAACGCCGTCGAACTCGCGCAGCGGTGCTCGTTCGAGCAGGTCTGGTACCTCATGACCCACGCGGCGCTGCCCACCCGCGCGCAGCTCGACGAGTTCAAAGCCCAGGTCGCGCCCTACCGGACCCTCACCGCCGAGCTGCGCGACCTGCTGCCCCACCTCAGCGGCTCCTCACCGCTCGACGGCCTGCGCACCGCCCTCTCGGCCGCCTGCGCGTCCCGGCCCATGAAGCCCGTGCTCGACATCGACGAGGCCGCCCGCGCCGACGACGCCCTCTTCGCCTGCGCCGTCACTCCCGCCATCCTCACCGCGATGTACCGCCTCGGCCAGGGCCTCGAACCCCTCGACCCGCGCGAAGACCTCGGCTACGCGGCCAACTACCTGTACATGATGACCGGCGAGGTCCCCTCCGAAGCCGCCGCGCGCGCCGTCGAGCACTACCTCATCCTCACCGTCGACCACGGCTTCAACGCCTCCACCTTCACCGCCCGCGTCATCGCCTCCACCGGCGCCGACCTCGGTGCGGCCCTGGTGGGTGCGATCGGGGCCCTCTCCGGGCCGCTCCACGGCGGCGCGCCCGCGCGCGCCCTCGACGCCCTCGACGCGATCGGCTCCCCCGAGAACATCGACGCCTGGATCCGCGGCGAACTCGAGGCCGGACGGCGCATCATGGGCTTCGGCCACGCCGTCTACAAGACCGACGACCCGCGCTCGCTCCACCTGCGGGACGTCGCCGACGAACTCGACGGCGACATCGTGGACTTCGCCAAGACCGTCGAACGCCGCGTCGTCGAGATCCTCGCCGAGGTGAAGCCCGGCCGCAAGCTCTACACGAACGTCGAGTTCTACGCCGGCGTCGTCATGGAACTCGCCGGCGTGCCCCGCCCGATGTTCACGCCCACGTTCACCACCAGCCGCGTGGTCGGCTGGAGCGCCAACATCCTCGAACAGGCCAGGGACTCCAAGATCATCCGCCCCCGCGCCCGCTACGTCGGCACCCCGCCGCCGCAGCCCGTCCCCGAAGACGGCTTCGCGGCGTGAACACCGCGCCCGCTCACTCTTTCGGGCGACAAGGCCGCCGACCGCGCGCGTTCTTGTCGGACCCCCGCGCGAACATGGGGACTACCTTTCCCCGGGTGGGTGGGGGATAGGGATGGTAGACCCGCCCGACCCCGTCCCACCGTCCCGAACCCACCAAGACCCCGTCCGCAGTGAACTGCGACGGGCCCAAGCTCACAGGTGAGCCGCCGCGCAGATCCGCTGCGCGGCCCGCACTCGATGGATAGCGTTGGAGCCGTGGCTCAAAGTCTTTACCTCGCCAGTCTCGACCCGGGCAGCGGCAAGTCGGCTGTAGCGGTCGGCGTCATGGACCTGCTCACCCGGCGCGCCGGCTCAGTGGCCGTCTTCCGTCCCATCGTCCGCGACGAGCACACCGCGTCCGGCGACCCCGTCATCACCCTCCTCCGCGACCACTACCGCCTGCCGGGCCCGTACGAGGCCTCGGTCGGCGTCACCTACGCCGACGTCCGCTCCGACGCGGACGCCGCCCTCACCCAGATCGTCGAGCGCTACCACGCGCTGGCCGACGCGCACGACGTCGTCCTCGTCGTCGGCTCCGACTACTCCGATGTGGGCGCTTCGGTCGAGTTCACGTACAACACGCGCATCGCCGTGAACCTCGCCGCGCCGATGCTCCTCGTGGTCACCGGCCACCGCAAGAGCCCCGCCGACATCGCCGCGGCCCTGCGATTCGGTGTGGCCCAAGCGGAGGCCGACCACGCGACGGTGCTCGGCACCGTCGTCAACCGCGTGGACGCCGCCGACACCGAGATGGTCAAGGCCGCGCACCCGGGCACCGGCGTCATCGCCGAAGACCCCGAGATCGAGGCCCCCACCGTCGGCGAGCTCATCGACGCCGCCGACGCCATCCTCATCTCCGGCGACCCGGACGTGTTCACCCGCACCGTCGGCGACGTCGTGGTCGCCGCGATGACCCTCCCGAACCTGCTGCTGCGCCTGGCCGACGGCAAGGCCGTGATCCTCCCCGGCGACCGCTCCGAGGTCCTCCTCGGGCTCCTCGCCGCCCACCAGGCCGAGGGCACGCCGAGCCTCTCCGCCGTGTTCCTCACCGGCGGCATCCGGCCCGAGCCGCAGATCCTCGACATCGTGGCCGGGCTCGACTCGCGCCTGCCGATCGCCACGGTGCAGCACGACACCTTCGACATGGCCAACCTCGTCGGCGACGTCTCCGGCTCGCTCGCCGCGGGCGGGCAGCGCAAGATCACCCGCGCCCTCGAGGACTTCGCCGCAGGCGTGGACGGCGACGACCTGCTCGACCGGCTCGCGCTCGCCAAACCGACCGTGGTCACGCCGATCATGTTCGAGCACGCGATGATCGGACGCGCGAAAGCCCTCGACAAGCACATCGTGCTGCCCGAGGGCGCCGAACCGCGCATCCTCAAGGCCGCGGAGATCCTCATCCGGCGCGACGTCGCCCGCCTGACCCTCCTCGGCGAGGAATCCGAGATCCGTTCGCAGGCCGGCCAACTCGGCGTCGACCTCGGCGGCGTCGCCATCCTCAACCCCGGCGACCACGAGATCCGCGAGCGCTTCGCCAAGGAGTACGCGCAGATCCGCGCCCACAAGCGCGTCACCGCCGAGCAGGCCTACGACACGGTCGCCGACGTCTCCTACTTCGGCACGATGATGGTCCACACCGGCATGGCCGACGGGATGGTCTCCGGCGCGGTGCACACCACCGCCCACACCATCCGGCCCTCGTTCGAGATCATCAAGACCAAACCCGAAGTGGCCGTGGTCTCCTCGGTGTTCTTCATGTGCCTGGAAGACCGCGTGCTCGTCTACGGCGACTGCGCCGTCAACCCGAACCCCGATGCCGAGCAACTGGCCGACATCGCGCTATCCTCTGCTGACACCGCCACCGAGTTCGGCGTGGAACCGCGGGTGGCGATGCTCTCCTACTCCACCGGCACCTCAGGCCACGGCGAAGCCGTGGACAAGGTCCGGGCGGCCACCGAGATCGTCCGGTCCCGCAGGCCCGGCCTCCCGGTGGAGGGGCCGATCCAGTACGACGCCGCCGCAGACGCCGGTGTCGCAGGCACGAAACTGCCGGAGTCGCAGGTGGCGGGAAAGGCGACGGTCTTCATCGTGCCCGACCTGAACACCGGCAACAACCTGTACAAGGCCGTGCAGCGTTCCGCCGGTGCGATCGCGGTGGGCCCGGTGCTCCAGGGCCTGCGCAAGCCCGTGAACGACCTGTCGCGGGGCGCGACCGTGACCGACATCGTCAACACCGTCGCGCTGACCGCCATCCAGGCGAGCCAGCCCGCCTGAGCCCTGGAAGGCCTGAGCTCTCGAAGGCCTGAGCCCCAGAAAGGAATGCCATGAGCGCACCGGTCCTGGTGATCAACTCCGGGTCGTCGTCGATCAAATACCAGCTGGTCGACGGCGAGACCCTGGAAGCCTCGACCTCGGGCCTGATCGAGCGCATCGGACAGTCCGAATCGATCCTCACCCACGAGCACGAGGGCGAGAAGCACCGGACGACCGAGCGCCTCGCCGACCACGCGGCCGGGCTCGAAGCGATGGTCGCCGCCTTCGAAGCGCACGGCACGCCGCTCGCGACGGCCGGACTCATCGCCGTGGCGCACCGCGTCGTGCACGGCGGCGAGCGGTTCGTGCAGCCCGTGATCGTCGACGACGAGGTCGAGCAGGCCATCGACCGGCTCTCGGCGCTCGCGCCCCTGCACAACCCGGCGAACCTCGAAGGCATCCAGGTCGCGCGCAAGCTCTTCCCGAAGCTCCCGCAGGTGGCCGTCTTCGACACCGCGTTCCACGCCACGGTGCCCGAACGCGCCCACCTGTACGCCGTGCCGGCCGACTGGCGCGAAGACCACGGCGTGCGCCGCTACGGCTTCCACGGCACCTCGCACGCGTACGTCTCCCGCAAAGCCGCCGAACTGCTCGGCAGGCACCCCAAAGAGGTCAACGTGATCGTCGCCCACCTGGGCAACGGCGCTTCGGTGACCGCCGTGGAGCGCGGCCGCTCCATCGACACCTCCATGGGCCTCACGCCCCTGGAAGGCCTGGTCATGGGCACGCGATCGGGCGACATCGACCCGGCGATCGTGTTCCACATGCACCGGCAGACCGGCGCCTCGTTCGCCGACCTCGACTCGGCCCTGAACAAGGAGTCGGGGATGTACGCCCTGACCGGCCAGATCGACATGCGCGCGATCGAGGCGGCCGCCGAGGCCGGCGACCGGGCCGCGCAGATCGCCCTGGAGATCTACTGCTACCGGATCCGCAAGTACATCGGCTCGTACATCGCCGCGCTCGGCGGGGCGGACGCGATCGCGTTCACCGCCGGCGTGGGGGAGAACAGCGCGGAGGTGCGCGCGGGCGCGCTCGGCTCGCTGGTGGCCCTCGGCGTGCAGCTCGACGAGGCGGCGAACGCGGCCGGCGGCCCGATCATCTCGCGCCGCGACTCGCCGATCACGGTGATGGTCATTCCGACCAATGAAGAGGGCGAGATCGCCGGGCAGACCGCGGCGCTGCTGCGCAGCTGACCGGGATCCTGGGAGTGTCCGTGCAAAACGGACACTCATTGGGCCCCCGGTCAACAACCCTGACACGCAGGTGCGACACGACGACGGCGATGGTCGTTTCCTGACATGAGAAGCGCGGACAGGGAAACCGGTCCGCTTTTTCGCGGCTCGACTAGCGATTTCAACGCATGTTCTCACTGGACGTGTGCTTATCATCACCCTCAGCACGGGTCGCGTGTACCCGGCCAGGAGGGCAGCACCATGAGAGTCGTCTACCGCATCCTCGCCTACGTGATCGCCGTCGAAGTGGCGCTCCAGGCCGCGGTCATGGTCTGGGCCGTTGCCGGCCTCTACATCTGGGTCGACGAGGGCGGCGTCCTCGACAAGGCGGTCATGGAGAGCGACGACGCCCCGTTCGACGAGGTCGTCGGGTTCATGATCCACGGCATCAACGGCATGATGGTCGTACCCGCCATCGCCCTGCTGCTGCTGATCGCTTCGTTCTTCGCCAAAGTCAAAGGCGGCGTGCGCTTCGCGATCATCGTCCTCGTCCTGGTCGCCCTCCAGATCTTCCTCGGACTCTGGGGCCACGAGGCCGCGATCTTCGGCCTCCTGCACGGCCTGAACGCGTTCGCGATCTACGGCGCCTCCTTCATGGCCGGGTTCCGCGCCGCCAACCACGTCCCGAGTCCGGAGCCCTCGGCCCCGAATGCGTCTCAGTAGGAGAGCCAAGACCCTCACCGCCGTCGCCGCGGCAGTCGCGGTGCTGGCACCGGTGGCCTGGTTCTGGCAGGCGAGCCTGCTGCCCGACGCCTTCTCGATCGCGGACATGGGCCAACACGACCCCGGCGGCCACCAGCACGACCACGGCGCGTCCACCGCCCCGCAGGCGGTGGACGCGCTCACCGTCCCCGACGACCTCGAAGCCGACGTCAAGGCCACCCTCACCGCCGAGCAGCACGAGTTCACCCTGGCCTCCGGGAGGACCGTCAACGGCTACACCCTCAACGGCACCTCGCCCGGCCCGACCATCCACGCCGAGCAAGGCCAGCTCATCGAGGTCACCCTCGTGAACGAGTCCGTCCCCGGCGGCGTCACCCTGCACTGGCACGGCGTCGACGTCCCCGGCGCCATGGACGGCGCCGCGGGCATCACCCAGGACGCCGTCGGCATCGGCGACGCGTTCGTCTACCGGTTCTTCGCCGACCAGGTCGGCACCTTCTGGTACCACTCGCACCAGATCTCCCACGAACAGGTCCTCGACGGCCTGCTCGGACCCCTCGTGATCACCCCGGCCGCCGGCCCGCCCGCCGACGTGGACGCGCTGGCGCTCGTGCACCTCTACGACGGGCTCCGGACCGTCAACGGCCGCGACGGCGAGGATCGGGTGGCCGCCGAGCCCGGCGACACGGTCCGCGTCCGCGTGGTCAACACCGACTTCGGCTCGATGCCGGTCTGGGTCGACGGCGCCCCGTTCCGCCTGGCCGCCGTGGACGGCACCGACCTGCACGAGCCCACGGAGGTAGAGGACGTGGCCGTCACGGTCGCCGCGGGAGGCCGGGACGACTTGGAGTTCACCATGCCCGACAGCGGGGCCGTCCGCGTCAACCTGAGCGCCTCAGGGGCGCTCATCGTCGGCGAGGGCCCCGTCGAGGCCTCCCCGCTCCCCGCGAAGACCCTCGATTTGCTCCACTATGGATCACCGGATGCGATTGGCTTCGACCCCGATGCGGCGGACCGCGCATTCGAATACGGCATCGGCCGACGCCCGGGATTCCTCGACGGCAGGCCGGGTTTCTGGTGGACCGTGAACGGCGGCATGTATCCCGACGTTCCGATGTTCTCCGTCGCCTACGGCGATGTGGTGCGAATGGTCATCAGCAACGACAGCGGCGAGCCCCATCCGATGCATTTGCACGGCCACCATGCGGTGGTGCTCTCTCGCGACGGCGTGGCCGCGACCGGGAGTCCGTGGTGGGTCGACTCGCTCGAAGTCGAGGACGGGGAGACGTACGAGATCGCGTTCGAGGCGGACAACCCCGGCATCTGGATGGACCACTGCCACAATCTGCCCCATGCCGCCCAGGGACTGGTCGCCCACCTGGTCTACGAGGGGATCACCGAGCCGTTCGACATCGGCGGGCCGGCGGGCAACGACCCGGAGTGAGACGCGAAGCCGGCCGCACCGAATCCGGTGCGGCCCGCTTCCTTGTCCGGGTCGGACGGCGGGGCGGGCTAGACGCCTCCGGCCAGGAGTTTGGTAAGGGTCGTGTCCATGTCCACGTACCCTGATTCGCGGCCGCGCGGCACCAGGCTGTAGGCCCGGCGGAGGAAGCGCTGCACCACGCCGCGGTTGATCTCGAACAGCGCGTTCCCGTCGGGCGAGGACAGCGCGAGCGCCACCGATTCGCCCCTCGGGGTGGTCCACGGCCACACCCGCACGTCGCCGATCCCGGTGGGCTCCTCGAGGCCCTTTGCGAGCAGTTCCCGTGAGAAGGACCAGGCCACCTGGTCCGCGTCGGTGCCGTCGGGGTGGAACATGACGCAGACGGCGTAGGGATCGTCCGGGTCGTAGCGCAGACTCGCGCGCACACTGACCGTCGCGAAATCGGGCGCGACGAGCCGCATGGTGGTGCCGATATCGACTGTCGCCGATCGTGCCATGCTCATAGCGTTACCCCCCAGTGTGCGACCGGCTCCCCCCGAAGCAGGCCGTCATTACAGTCCGCCGCCGCACCGGAGGTCCGGAACTTCGGCCACGAACAGGTCGTGATTCAGGTCTATCATTCAAGCCGTTGCACCGTACGATGATCGGCAAGACCGAGACCGGCGCGTTCCGTTGATTCAGGGGCAAAATCCGACAAAAGGTCTCACAGTCAATCATCCGCTCTAACTAGTAATTACAACAACTTCCTTCACTCTTTAGCGGTACTATTCCCCGCTTCTACTCGGGGAAGTCGCCAATGGGCGTTACGGATCGGTTGCGAATACCTGAATTTATCGGAGTGAGCCCCGCGCGGCGGCGGTGATAGCGTTTGACCGATGTTCTCGGACTCCTCGGAAGGGACGAACCATGGGCCAGGCGCAATGGACCGAAGTCGACGCGTTCCTCGACTCGCTGCTGGTAGGGGAGGACGAGGCCCTCGCTGAGGCGACGGCCGCGGCCCAGCGGGCCGGACTGCCGCCGATCTCGGTGTCGGCCGCGCAGGGGAAGCTCCTGTACCTGCTGGCGAAGGTGCTGGGTGCCAGGCGGGTCCTGGAGATCGGCACCCTCGGCGGTTACAGCGCGATCTGGATGGCGCGGGCCCTGCCCGCGGACGGCCATCTCATCAGCTTGGAGTACAGCCCGCGGCACGCCGAGGTCGCCAGCGGCAACATCGCCCGCGCGGGGCTGGTGGGGACCGTGGAGATCCGCGTCGGCGCCGCCGGCGAGACCCTGCCGAAGCTGGCCGCCGAGGGCGTGGAGCCGTTCGACATGGTCTTCATCGACGCCGACAAGGGCGGTTACCCCGATTACCTCGACTGGTCGCTGAAGCTGACGCGCCCGGGGAGCCTCATCGTGGCCGACAACGTGGTGCGCGGCGGGGCCGTGGCCGACGGGCTCAGCCGCGACCCGAACGTGCAGGGCGTGCGCTCCTACCTCGAGAAGGTCGCCGCGGACCCGCGGCTGGAGGGCACGGTCATGCAGACGGTCGGCGTCAAGGGCTACGACGGCCTCTCCATCGCCCGCGTCCTCGAGTGACCGAACGGGCGTTCACCGGCGCTGGTAGTCCGCGAAGCGCTCCAGCACCAGCCCGATCAGGCGGGTCATGAGCCGCCTCGGACGGCGCGGCAGCAGATGCGCCTCCGGCCAGTTCTTCCAGTCCGGCACCACGTAGCCCTTGTCGCGGTCGAGCGCCCGCAGCGACTGCCGCACGATCGCCTCCGGATCGGCCAGCAGCCAGCCCAGGCGCCGCTCGTCGTACTTGATGCCGTTGGCGATCGGGAAGTCCGTGTCCACCGGCCCCGGGCACACCGCCAGCACCCGCACGCCCGTGCCCTTCGCCTCCACCCACAGCCCCAGGCTGTAGTTCACGACGAACGCCTTCGTGGCCGCGTACAGCGCCATGTACGGCTGCGGCTGGAAGCCCGCCATCGACGCCACGTTCACCACAGCCCCCGAACCGCGCCCCACCATCCCCGGCAGGAACCGCTGCACCAGGTCGGCGACCGCCACCACGTTCACCATCGCCACATCGCGGTTGTAGTCCGCGCCGATCTCCGCGTCCCGGCCGAACGTGCCGATCCCCGCGTTGTTCACCAGTACCTCGACCGCGATCCCCGCGCCCGCCACGGCCTCCGCGATCCGCTCGGCCGCACCCGGCGCCGCCAGGTCCTGCACCGCCACCCGCGCCTGCACGCCGTGCGCCGCGCGCAGCTCGGCCGCCAGCGCCTCCAGCTTCGCCCCCGACCGCGCCACGAGGACCACGTGGTGGCCGCGCGCCGCCAGCTGCCGCGCGAAGGCCGCGCCGAGCCCCGCGGACGCACCCGTGACCAGTGCCCACGTTCCCTCGCCCATACCGGTCCCTCTCACGCGTAAGGAAAAACAGGATCCCAGCCTAGGCACTCGCCGTCCGGGGCATCCGAGGCAGCGGCGGCAGCGTTCGCGATGCGGCGGGTAGGCTTTCCCCTACCATGTCGACACCGGCCAATCCCATCACGCGGCGACTGGCCCTCCCAGGCTGGTCGGTCCTGCGCTTCAGCCTCACGCTCATCGCAGCGGCGCTCCTGGCCGCCGCCATAATCACCGGTGTATTCGTCATCTTCTGGATCGGCATCCCCGTCGCCGTCGCCGTCCTCCTCGCCATCCGCGTCTGGGCCAACGCCCAGCGCCGCATCATCGGCGAGCAGCTCGGCAACCCCATCCCCGTCCCGTACCGGCCGCGCCCCAAGGCCAGACTCGACCAGCAGGCCCTGTGGCTCATCCGCGAGCCCGCCACCTGGCGCGACTTCGCGTGGCTCGCCATCGACGCGACCCTCGGGTTCCTCGTCAACCTGCTCTACCTCGGCGTCTTCAGCGTCGCCGTCTACTACCTCGTGCAGCCGTTCCTGCTCGTCACGGTCTTCCACTCCGCGCAGACCCCGTTCGTCAACGACTTCGGCTTCTACGACTTCGACACGCCCGCCAAGACCCTCATGCTCGTGCCGTTCGCCCTCGCCTGCGGCGTCGCCTGGTGGCGCTGGGGTGAGCTGCTGCTGCGCTGGTACTCGCACCTCGGGGTGCTGCTGCTCGGCCCCACCGCGAACGCCCTGCTCACCGAGCGGGTCACCGAGCTGCGCCACGCCCGCGACCAGACCGCCGACCACGCCGCCGCCGAGCTGCGGCGGATAGAACGAGACCTCCACGACGGCGCGCAGGCCCGCATCGCCGCCCTCAGCCTGACCCTCGGGATGGCCGAGGAACTGCTCTCGAACGACCGCCCCAAGCAGGCCGCCGCGCTCGTCGGCGAAGCCCGCCAGGCCTGCTCCGACGCGCTCGAGGAGATCCGGCAGCTGGTGCGCGGCATCCACCCGCCGGTGCTGGCGGACCGGGGCTTCACCGGCGCACTGCAGGCGATGGCGCTCGACCACCCGCTCCCGGTGTCCGTTGTGGACCGGCTGGTCGGCAAGCTGCCGCCGCCGCTGGAGGCCGCCGCGTACTTCGCGACGAACGAGATCCTCACCAACATCACGAAGCACGCCCAGGCCGCCCAGGTGCAGATCATCGTCACACCGCGAACACCACCAAGTGGTCATCGAGGTCCGCGACGACGGCATCGGCGGCGCGAGCTTCTCCCCGGGCGGCGGACTCGACGGCGTGCGCAGCCGCCTCGCCGCCTTCGACGGCACCGTCGAGGTCGACAGCCCCGAAGGCGGCCCCACCGTCGTCACCATGACCATCCCCGCCGCCGCGGTCGACCTCGGCATTGCCCATAATGCGGCCAGTGCACACCCGTTCTGAGCAGACCAGCCTGAGGCCGTAGCGAAGCGGGCAGTACACCGTGCCATGCCACATGGCACCCGCAGACAGGCACGGCCCTCGACCGGAGACGGCGAACGGCCCGGCCGAACCACTAGGAGTGCAAGATGGACGTCGTCCTCGCCGAAGACCACTCGCTCCTGCGCGACGGCCTGACCCGGCTGCTCGAGGCCTACGACTTCAACGTGGTCGAGGCGGTCGACAACGGCCCCGCGCTCACCGCCGCCCTCCTCAAGCACCGGCCCGACGTCGCCGTCGTCGACATCCGCCTCCCCCCGACCTTCACCGACGAGGGCCTGCGCGCCGCCATCGAGGCCCGCCGCCACATCCCGGCCCTGCCGATCCTCGTGCTCTCCCAGTACGTCGAGCAGCTCTACGCCCGCGAACTCCTCGGCGACCGCCGCGGCGGCGTCGGCTACCTCCTCAAAGACCGCGTCTCCAACGTCGCCGAGTTCATCGAGGCCCTGCGCCGCGTCGCCGCCGGCGGCACCGCCATGGACCCCGAGGTCGTCGCCCGCCTCCTCGGCAAGCAGCAGAACCGCCTCGACGCCCTCACCCCCCGCGAACTCGAAGTCCTCGGCCTCATGGCCGAAGGCCGCACCAACGCCGCCATCGCCGCCAGCCTCTTCATCACCGAGAAGGCCGTCGGCAAGCACTCGGCGAACGTCTTCCGCAAACTCGGCCTCGGCCAGTCCGAGGACGACAACCGCCGCGTCCTCGCCGTCCTCGCCTACCTCGAAGGCAACTGACCGGCGAACCGCACCGCCCTCCCGGGACCGGCCGCGCCCCCGAGGGGCCTACGCCCCCTGCGACGCGGGGCATCATCGGCCCGAAAAGCACCCATCCGCCCCACTGCGCACGAACCCGCACGAGACGACGATTGCAGAGTCGGACGAATCGAAAGCGAGGCCGTGCGATGGCCACCTCACCCAGGCAGGTCCCACCCCGGCCCAGACCGGACCCAAACCCGTCCACGGCGACGTACGCGACGCCGGACGCCAGTCCCTCATCTACCTCTTCCTCCTCGTGCCGATGGCCGCGCTCGCCGCCGCCGTCCCCTTCGCGTGGACCACGGGCCTCCTCAGCTGGACCGACATCGCCCTCAGCGTCGGCTTCTACCTCCTCACCCTCCACGGCATCACCGTCGGCTTCCACCGCCTCTTCACCCACGGCTCGTTCAAGCCGAACCGGCCCGTGAAGATCGCGCTGGCGATCCTCGGCAGCATGTCGGTGCAGGGCCCGCTCATCACCTGGGTCGCCGACCACCGCCGCCACCACGCGTTCTCCGACAAAGAGGGCGACCCGCACTCGCCGTGGATCTACGGCACCTCCGCGCTGGCCCTGAGCAAGGGCTTCTGGCACGCCCACATGGGCTGGATGTTCCAGCCGCGCAACACCACCAACGAGGAGCGCTTCGCGCCGGACCTGCGCCGCGACCCGGACCTCGTCATGGTCGACAAGCTGTTCTGGGTGTGGACGGTGGCGACGTTCTTCCTGCCGGCCGTGCTCGGCGGACTCATCACGATGTCCTGGACGGGCGCGCTGACGGCGTTCTTCTGGGCGAGCCTGGTCCGCGTCTCGGCCCTGCACCACGCCACGTGGTCGACGAACTCGATCTGCCACATGATCGGCGAGCGGCCCTTCAAGAGCCGCGACAAGGCCGCGAACTTCTGGCCGCTCGCGCTGCTCTCGGGCGGCGAGTCCTGGCACAACTCCCACCACGCCGACCAGACCTGGGCCCGCCATGGTGTCAAACGCGGACAGATCGACACTTCCGCCCGGATCATCTGGCTCCTCGAGCGGGCCGGATGGGCGAAGGACGTCAAGTGGCCGACTCCCGAACGGGTCGCGAAACTCACCGCCGACTAGCATCGTCGCAGGTCGCACTCGCGGTGTCGATCCGGTCAGGATTCGAGAAGCGGGTGTCGGACCCTCCCTCTAGAGTGGCCTTCATGAGTAAAGCCGTGAACCACTCCGATAGGCACGACGCCGACAGCCACGACCTGATCCGCGTCCTCGGCGCCCGTGAGAACAACCTCAAGGACGTCAGCGTCGACCTGCCCAAGCGCCGCCTGACCGTGTTCACGGGCGTCTCAGGCTCGGGCAAGAGCTCGCTCGTGTTCAGCACGATCGCGGCCGAGTCGCAGCGGCTCATCAACGAGACGTACTCGACGTTCGTGCAGGGGTTCATGCCCTCCATGGGCCGGCCCGAGGTCGACCGCCTCGAAGGGCTCACGACCGCGATCATCGTCAACCAGGAGCGGATGGGCGCCAACCCCCGCTCCACCGTCGGCACCGCCACCGACGCCAACGCCATGCTGCGCATCCTGTTCAGCAGGCTCGGCACTCCGCACATCGGCTCGCCCAACGCCTACTCGTTCAACGTCCCCTCGGTGACGAGCAGCGGCGCGATCACCGTCGAGCGCGGCGACAAGACCATCGCCAAGAAGGCCACCTTCAACCAGCTCGGCGGCATGTGCCCGCGCTGCGAGGGCATGGGCCGCGTCAACGACTTCGACATGACCGCGCTCTACGACGACGCCCTCTCGCTCAACGAGGGCGCGATCAAGGCCCCCGGTTACAGCATGGACGGCTGGTACGGCCGCGTCTTCGCCGGCGCGGGCCTGCCCATGGACAAGCCGATCGGGAAGTACACCAAGAAGGAGCTCCACACCCTCCTCTACCTGGAGCCCACCAAGGTCAAGGTCGAAGGCGTCAACCTCACCTACGAAGGCCTGATCCCCAAGATCCAGAAGTCGGTGCTCTCCAAGGACATCGACGCGCTGCAGCCGCACGTCCGCGCGTTCGTGGAGCGGGCCGTGGTCTTCCAGACCTGCCCCGACTGCGAGGGCACCCGCCTCGCCCCCGAGGCGCGTTCCTCCAAGATCAAGGGCAAGAACATCGCCGACCTGTGCGCGATGCAAATCAACGACCTGCGCGAATGGGTGCGCGAACTCGACGAGCCGACCGTGGCGCCCCTCCTTGCGGGCCTCCAGCACCTGCTCGACTCCTTCACCGACATCGGCCTGGGCTACCTCTCGCTCGAGCGGCCCACCGGCACCCTCTCCGGCGGCGAGTCGCAGCGCACCAAGATGATCCGCCACCTCGGCTCCTCCCTCACCGACGTCACGTACGTCTTCGACGAGCCCACGATCGGCCTCCACCCGCACGACATCCAGCGGATGAACGACCTGCTGATCCAGTTGCGGGACAAGGGCAACACCGTGCTCGTGGTCGAGCACAAGCCCGAGGCGATCGCCATCGCCGACCACGTGGTCGACCTCGGCCCCGGCGCGGGCACCGGCGGCGGCACCATCTGCTACGAGGGCACCGTCGACGGGCTCCGCAAGAGCGACACCGTGACCGGCCGCCACCTCGACGACCGCGTCCACCTCAAGGACGACGTGCGCAAACCCACCGGGCAGCTGGAGGTTCGCGGTGCGTCCTCGCACAACCTCCAGGACGTCGACGTCGACATCCCCGAAGGCGTCCTCACCGTCGTCACCGGCGTCGCCGGCTCCGGCAAGAGCTCGCTCATCCACGGGTCCGTGTCGCCGCGCGAGGGCGTGGTCACGATCGACCAGAGCGCCATCCGCGGTTCGCGGCGCAGCAACCCGGCCACCTACACCGGCCTGCTCGATCCCATCCGCAAGGCGTTCGCGAAGGCCAACGGCGTGAAGCCGGCCCTGTTCAGCGCCAACTCCGAGGGCGCCTGCCCCACCTGCAAGGGCGCCGGCGTCATCTACACCGACCTCGGCATCATGGACACCGTCGAGTCCACCTGCGAGGAGTGCGGCGGGAAGCGGTTCCAGGCGGCCGTGCTCGAATACCACTTGGGCGGCAAGGACATCAGCGAGGTCCTCTCGATGCCCGTGGCGGAAGCGGAGGCGTTCTTCGGCGAAGGCGAGGCCAAGACCCCCGCCGCGCACAAGATCCTCGACCGCCTCGCCGACGTCGGCCTCGGCTACCTCACGCTCGGCCAGCCGCTCACCACCCTCTCCGGCGGC
The DNA here is from genome assembly GCA_963740955.1 of uncultured Actinomycetota bacterium. Taxonomy (GTDB): domain Bacteria; phylum Actinomycetota; class Actinomycetes; order Mycobacteriales; family Micromonosporaceae; genus Glycomyces. Next base: position 25,274 of record CAVUGC010000011.1, on the reverse strand, counting down.
GAGCGCCAGCGCCTCAAGCTCGCCACCCACATGGGGGAGAAGGGCGGGGTCCTCGTCCTCGACGAGCCGACCACCGGTCTCCACCTCGCGGACGTCGACAACCTGCTGGGCCTGCTCGACCGGCTCGTGGACTCGGGCAAGACCGTGATCGTCATCGAGCACCACCAGGCCGTGATGGCCCACGCCGACTGGATCATCGACCTCGGCCCCGGCGCGGGCCACGACGGCGGCACGATCGTCTTCGAAGGCACCCCCGCCGAGCTGGTCGCCGACCGCTCGACCCTGACGGCCCAGCACCTCGCGGATTACGTGGGAGCCTGAGTACGGACGACTGACGCAGCACGGAGCGCCCGCGGCAGGGCCGCGGGCGCTCCGTGCTGCGTGTCACTCGCGGTTCCCCGCCCGCCTGCGCCGAGCGTCGCTCCTGGCCGCTGCCGCCCCACGGTGGCAGAATGTTGCTCGTGACCAGCCGCCCGATTCCCGAACAGCGCCTGCGCGACCTCGCGCTCCTGCGCCGCGTCCGCGACCGCATCGACCGCGAGTACACCGAACCGCTCAACGTCGAGGCCCTCGCGCACGGCGTCCACATGTCGGCCGGGCACCTCAGCCGCGAGTTCAAGGCCGCCTACGGCGAATCGGTGTACTCCTACCTCATGACGCGGCGCATCGAGCGCGCGATGGCGCTGCTGCGCATCGGCGAGCTGAGCGTGACCGAGGTGTGCTTCGCGGTCGGCTCGTCCTCGCTCGGCACGTTCAGCACGCGCTTCACCGAGCTGGTCGGCATGCCGCCGAGCGTCTACAAGGAGAAGGCCGCCGACGCGACCGAGGGCATCCCCGCGTGCGTCTCGAAGCAGATCAGCAGACCGATCAGGAATCGAGAAGCACCCGCGGGCCGCAGGAAATAGGGTTGCCGGCATGGACATCAACATTTACCAGGCATATCTGCCGCAGAACGACCCTGAGGCCGCGCTCGAGTTCTACCGCGACGTGCTCGGCTTCGAGGTCCGCAACGACGTCGGATACGAGGGCATGCGGTGGATCACCGTCGGACCCGAAGGGCAGCCGGACGTCTCCATCGTCCTGCACCCGCCGGCCGCCGACCCGGGCATCACCGACGAGGAGCGGGCGACCATCGCCGAGATGATGGCCAAGGGCACGTACGCCTCCATCAACCTCTCCACCAAGAACCTCGACGAGGTCTTCGCGAAGCTCCAGGAGACCGCCGAGGTCGTCCAGGAGCCCACCGACCAGCCGTACGGCATCCGCGACTGCGCCTTCCGCGACCCGGCGGGCAACATGGTCCGCATCAAGCAGCAGTAGACGATCGAGCGCGCCCGGCCGGACCACCGGCCGGGCGTTCGTCCGTCCCCTCGGTCCGGCGGCCACCGAACGTGATGGGATGTCACCATGTCCTCCGCCTCCCCGGACCGCGAAACACGTCTCCGCCGACTCGCCGCCGCCTACTCCGCGCCCGTCGAGGTCGAGCACGACCCGGGCACGGGGGCATGGACGTACACGTGGACCGACGGGCCGACCGCCGAACAGGTGCGCCGGGACGCCGAGGCGGCCGAACCCGAAGCCACCCGGGGACTGCGGTACCTGCGCCGGTACTCGGAGAACGTCGTCGCCCTCGGCGCCGTCCGCCTGGCGGTCGCCACTTCGGCCGAGGACGCCCTGCAGCGACCGGTGATCAGCCCCGCCGCCGTCGAAGGGCTCTGGTGGGACGTGCCGCATCCCGGCCCCGCGACCGACCGCGAGCGCTCCCTCGTCTACGCGGTGGTCTACGAGGTCCACGACGCCCACCGCCGCAACCTGGCCACCGCCCGCGAGATCTGCGACCTGGTCGCGGAGTACGGCCTCGCGCCGCTCCTGCGCCGCGTCGGCGCGCCGCTGACCCCCGTCGAGGCACTGACAGCGCACTACGCCCCCACGCACGCGCACCCCGCGTGGCATTCCCGGCTCGCCCCCATGAGCGCGACCGCGGCCTTCGAGGCGGTCCGCCACGACCCGAACGCGACCCGCGAGCGCATCGAGGCCGCCCTCACCCTGCTCCCCGAGCTGCCCGACACCTACGCCGCCGCGGGCGCCCACCTCCGCGCCCGCCTTCGCTGAACCCGCGATCGAAGCGGCGAGGAGGGGCGTTTCCGGCGCAGGGCGTCCGGTGACTCCGGTGCCGTGCGCGGCGCCCTGAAGAAGTATTGGAGCCGTGCCGCCGGGCTGTGGCATCATCGGCTGATGCTGCGACTCACCGATTTCATCATCGACTGTCCGGACACGATGGAGCTCGCCGGCTTCTATGCCGAGGTGACCGGCCGGCCTGTCAAAGACGGCAGCGACGCCGACTGGGCGGGCATCACCTTCGGCGAGATCGAGCTGGCCTTCCAGCGCGTGGACGAGTACCGCGCGCCGACCTGGCCGAGCGCCGAGCACCCCAAGCAGTACCACCTCGACTTCGAGGTGGACGACATCGAGGCCGAGCAGGCCCGCCTCCTCGCACTCGGCGCGACGCTGCAGCGGGACCACGTGGGGACCGAAGGGTACGGCTTCCGGGTCTACACCGACCCGATCGGGCACCCGTTCTGCCTGTGCCGCAACAAGGGCGTGGTCTGGAACGGCGACCAGCCGGTGTGGCCCTCCAAGAGCTAGCGGCGGCATCGCGCGCACGAGCCGCCCAGGGCGGTCCGTGCGCGCGATGCCGTGCAGCCCACCGGTCGTAGTGCGCGGGAGTCGGTGGGCTGCTGCTCGGCACGGCTTGAACCGGACGGCCGCCCCGAACCGGGCGGATCCGGGCTGCGGGTGTGGTACCACCGGCGCGGCGCGACGGGTCGGCAGTACACATGTTTGATTCGCGTCAGCCGGGGAAAACGCACCAGTATGAAAGCCAAGGAGCACGAGTCCGAGCGTTCGTCCGCGACCATGCCCCGCGACATCGACAGCCATGTCAGCTGGTTCGACCGGTTCGCGACGAGGGCGTCCGAGTTCGCCGCCCGCGCGCCGTTCTTCTCGATGTGCATTCTGGTGGTGCTGCTGTGGGCGCCGTCGATCATCTGGCTCGACATGAGCACGTGGCAGTTGATCATCAACACCACGACCACGATCATCACGTTCCTGATGGTCGCCCTGCTGCAGAACACCGAGTCGCGCAACGACGCCGCTGTGCAGCACAAGCTCAACGCCATCGCCATCGCCAGCGGCCTCGCCGACGTCATGCAGGAGCTCTCGGACGCATCGAGCGACACCGACATGGAGGAGCGCCGCAAGGAGCTGCGCCGCGCGGTGGGACTCGAGGACGACGAGAGCGCGTGACCGGCGGGAGCCGCTAGGGGAGCGCGGCGCTGCAAGAGGTCTGACCGCGCCGGCGGCCGGGAACCGCGAGGGTCCCCGGCCGCGGATCGGTCAGTACTTCGAGGCGGCGTCCAGCGCGGCGTCGAAGTGGGACAGGGCCGCCGCGATGCTCGGCTGGGGGTCGGGGTCGCCCAGGACCTTCTGGAGCGACTGCACGCCGGTGGCGAGCTCCTTGCCGAACGTGTCCAGGCGCTGCTGCGTCCCGGGGTCCTCGAAGAACTTGCCGGCCTTCGCGTCGAACCAGCCGACGTGGTCGAGTTCGGCCCGGTACTTGCCGGTCGCCTTCGCGGCGTCCCAGAAGTAGCCGACGGACGCCTCTCGCATTTCCTTGGCCGCCTTGGGGTCCTGCTCGAGGCGGGACTGGGCGAGAAGCGTGAAGCCCTTGCCGAAGGACTCGTTGAACCGCTCGAAGACGACCGGGTCGACGAAGTCGTCCCAGAGGTCGATGGCCAGGAGGCACTCCGGGCACCCGCCGGGAGGCCAGCCCTCGGGCTCGAGGATGGGGATCTCCCACGTGTAGCAGTCCTCCGGGAGCCCCATGAACGGGCAGATCGTGAAGACCGGGCCCGCCTGGGCCGGAGCGGGGACGAAGAGGACCGCGGACACGGCGAGCGCGACCGCGAGCAGGAGACGTTGGACGATGCGGCGCATGGGCACTCCTCGGGAAGGGTGGGTACCGCCCCAGTATGGGATCGCCCGCCGGTCACCAGGGGTACGCGGCGCGAAACGACAGCGTCCTATTGGGACGGAATCCCGGTTCGACGCCCTTTGCCGCCCGGCACCGGCCCGAGATTGGCACACGATGTGCCACGGCTCGGCTGCCTTCAGGTGTTGCAGCCGCGGTGCCGGTGGTAGGCGGCCGGGCGCCCCTCGCGCTGGTCGCCGCGGTACAGGCCGGTGCGCAGCTCGCCCTCCCAGTACTCCGCCGAGGGCATCGCGAGCGCGCGGGTGACGGCCAGCTCGGCCTCGACGTCGTACGGGACCCGCACGAACTGCACGGAGAACGGGCCCGGCGCCGTACCGCCGTAGACGCCTTCGAGGATCACGTAGGAGGGCGCCGGGTCGCCGAGGCAGTTGCCGACGCTTCCGACGTTGACGAGCGTGCGGCCGAGGTCGTGCTCCAGGTACGGGTCGTGGATGTCGCCGTAGGCCACCACCTCCGGCGCCGGTCCGTTCCCGGTGGCCTCGGTGTTGGCGAACATGCCGAGGAACTCGGCCTCGTCGTGGTCGCAGAACACGCGGTGGAAGACGCTCTTCGCCGAGGCGTGGAAGATCCGGATGCGCTTGCCGCTCATACGGAAGTCGTGGCTGAACGGCAGGTCCCACAGCCATTTGCGCCTCGATTCGCCCAGCCGGTCGTGCCACCAGTCGAACGGATCGCCCTCGGGCACCCGGCCGGGCGCGCACATCGTGGCCTCCCAGTTGCCCTGGACGTGCACCTCGCAGCGCTCGCGGGAGAGGTCGACGCATTCGGCGCCGCGCGGGCCCTTGCCGATGGTGTCGCCGAGGTTGAAGACCCTCGTGATGCCGCGCGAGGCGAGGTCGTCCAGGACCGCCTCGAACGCGGTCAGGTTGCCGTGGATGTCCGAGACCAGCGCGACGCGATCGGGGGAGGAGGCCATGCCCGCAAGTCTGCCATCGCGCCCCGAATCGCAGGAAACCCTTTTCCAGCCTGCTCACTGCTTCGAATGGCGTTCCAGGAACTGGTAGACCTCGGTCTCGTCGACGCCGGGGAAGGAACCGATGGGCATGGCGGCGAGCTGGGAGCTGGCGGCGCGGGCGGTGGGCCACGCCTGGCCCGACCAGGCGTCGGCGAGAGCCCGGGGCGGGTTGCGGCAGCAGGCAGGGTCCGGGCACTTGGAGACCGAGCGAGCCTTGGTCTCCTTGCCGCGGAACCACTTCGCGGACTCGTAGGGGACGCCGATGCTCAACGAGAAGAGGCCGTCGGCGCTGCGCTCGGTGCGGGCGGTGCACCAGTAGGTGCCCGTCGCGGTGTCCGTGTACTGGTTGAAGGCGTTGAACTTGTCCGGCACGTCGAACACCTGGCGGCTCGTCCAGTAGCGGCAGATCGGCTGCCCCTCGATGGCGCCGGTCGGGTCGGCCGGGAACGCCACGTCGTCGTTCTCGTAGGCCTTGAAGATGATCCCGGACTTGTGGACCTTCTGGAAGTGGGTCCGAATCCCCAGGTGGTGGGTGGCGAGGTTGGTGAACCGGTGCGCCGCCGCCTCGTAGGACACCGCGAAGTTGTCGCGCAGGTCCTCGACCGCGATCTCCTTGCCCGTCATGGACTGGCGCAGGAACGCCACGGCGCTCGACTCGGGGATGAGCAGCGCCGCCGCGAGGTAGTTCGTGGCCACGCGCTGGCCCAGGAACTCCAGGTAGGTGCGCGGGACGTCGTGCTGCAGCACATGGCTCGCGAGGGCCTGGAGCAGGACGGTGCGCGGGTCGTGGGAGCCGGTGCCGACCTGGGTGAGGTAGATCCGGCGGTGCTTGAGGTCGGTGACCGAGCGGGTGGAGTGCGGCAGGTCGTCCACGTGGTGCAGCGTGAACCGCAGGTAGGCGGCGAGGTCGGCGATCTGGTGCTGCGAGAGCGGTCCGCCGGCGTAGTCGACCCCGCCGAGGAGGGTCCTGGCCTCGGCTTCGATGTCGCCGAAGTAGTTGTCCTTGTCCCGCATGCGCCGGCGCAGCTCCGTATTGGCCCTCCGAGCCTCCTCCGGTGTGGCAGTGTGGAGGTTGACCTGGCGCTCGACCTCCCTGTGGAGGCCCACGAGCGCCTCCAGGATCTCGGTGGGGGTGCGCCCTGAGGGCTTCACGTTCGGCAGTCCGAGCGCCTGGTACTGGGCGCTCCGCTGGGCGCGCTCGAGCGCGATCTCCAGCGCGACGCGGCGGTTGGGCGGCTCCGCGCCGAGCAGTTCGTCGGAGGAGACGCCGAGCGCCCGGGCCAGCGCCCGCAGCATCGAGAGCTTCGGCTCCTTCTTGCCGTTCTCGATGAGCGAGAGCTGCGAGGCGGCGGAGCCGACGGCCGCACCCAGGTCGTCGAGGCTCATCTCGCGCTGTTTGCGCAGGTGGCGGATCTGCTTGCCGAGGCTGATGAGATCGACCGTGGAGTCGTCCGCGGCCAGTTCGGCGGCCTCGCCCGCGCCCCAGGGGCGGCGGGCGGCGCCCGGATCGGCGGAAACGCCGTTCTTCGCGGCGGCGCGAGCGCTCTCGGGGCGCGGGGAGGCGGGCGGGTTACCGCTGCCACCGCCGCTGCTCTGGGCGGGGGCCGCGCCGGGACCGGGGCGTTCGGGGGCAGGTTCGTCATTTCCCCAGTATTGCGAAGAACTGACGATCTTTCCACCGCAAACCGTTACTCAGGCGTGGACACGAATGAAAGATTGTTGTTACCTGCAAGTAATGGCCGCTGCTGCGGCCCCGAGTGCTCGGAGCCGACGATGAACGACACGAACCGCGACCGCGAAGCCAACTCGACCTCGCCGCCGAACGGCTGGCCCACGAGTGGGCCGCCGACCCGCGCTGGGCCCGCACCGTGCGCGACTACACCGCCGACGACGTGGTCCGCCTCCGCGGCCGCGTCACCGAGGAGCACACCCTCGCCCGCCGCGGCGCCGAGAACCTCTGGTCCCGGCTCACCGAGGACGCCGCCACCGGCGGGTACACCCACGCGCTCGGCGCGATGACCGGCGGCCAGGCCGTCGCAGCAGGTCAAGGCCGGCCTCCAGGCGATCTACCTCTCCGGCTGGCAGGTCGCCGCCGACGCCAACCTCGCCGGCCCAGACCTACCCCGACCAGTCGCTCTACCCGGCCAACTCGGTCCCGCAGGTGGTGCGCCGCATCAACAACGCGCTGCATGCGCGCCGACCAGATCGAGGCCTCCGAGGGCGATCCAGAGCGTCGACGGACTGGCTCGCGCCCATCGTGGCCGACGCCGAGGCCGGCTTCGGCGGCCCGCTCAACGCCTTCGAGCTGATGAAGGCCATGATCGAGGCCGGCGCGGCGGCCGTCCACTGGGAGGACCAGCTCGCCTCCGAGAAGAAGTGCGGCCACCTGGGCGGGAAGGTGCTCATCCCGACCTCGCAGCACGTGCGGACCCTCAACGCCGCCCGCCTCGCCGCCGACGTCGAGGACGTGCCGACGCTCATCATCGCCCGCACCGACGCCGAGGCCGCCACCCTCCTCACCTGCGACGTCGACGAGCGGGACCGCCGCTTCCTGACCGGCGACCGCACCGCCGAGGGCTACTACCGGGTGCGCGAACGGCATCGAATCGTGCATCGCCCGCGGCCTCGCGTACGCGCCGTACGCGGACCTGCTGTGGATGGAGACCGGCACGCCGGACCTCGACGCCGCCCGCACGTTCGCCGAAGCCGTCAAGGCCGAGCACCCCGACCAGATGCTCGCCTACAACTGCTCGCCGTCCTTCAACTGGAAGCGCCACCTGGACGACGACACCATCGCCAAGTTCCAGCGCGAACTCGGCTCCATGGGCTTCCGCTTCCAGTTCATCACGCTGGCGGGCTTCCACGCCCTCAACCACTCCATGTTCGACCTCGCCCACGGCTACGCCCGCGACGGCATGACCGCCTACGTCGACCTCCAGGAGCGCGAGTTCGACGCCGAGGCGCGCGGATACACCGCCACCAAGCACCAGCGCGAGGTCGGCACCGGCTACTTCGACCAGGTCACCGCCGCCCTCAACCCGCAAAGCTGAGACGCTCGCGCTCGCGGGCTCCACCGAGGCGGGACAATTCCACTAGCTGCCCTGCGACCAGTCCGCTGCGGCGAGCCGGCCACGCCGGCTTCCGCACTGCCACAGGAGGACCACGTGGTCACCACAACCGAGACTCGTGACGACACGGGCATCGCGGTCAACGGGCCCGCCGTCGACCGCCAGGACGAGATCCTGACCCCGGAGGCGCTGACGTTCATCGCCGCCCTCCACCGGGCGTTCGCGCCCCGCCGGCAGGAGCTGCTGCAGCTGCGCCAGCGAGCGCCGCACCAAGATCGCCAACGGCGTCGACCCCGCGCTTCCTGGCGCCGAGACCGCCGACGTGCGCGACGACTTCTCCTGGAGCGTCGCCACCCTCGCCCCGGGCCTGGAGGACCGCCGCGTCGAGATCACCGGCCCCTGCGACCGGAAGATGACGATCAACGCCCTCAACTCGGGCGCGAAATGTCTGGATGGCCGACTTCGAGGACTCCTCGACGCCCAACTGGCACAACGTCATCGACTCCCAGGTGAACCTGCGCGACGCCATCGAGCGGCGCATCGACTTCACCAGCCCGCAGGGCAAGGAGTACCGGCTCAAGGGCGAGTCGATCACCGACCTGCCGACGATCATCGTGCGGCCGCGCGGCTGGCACCTCGCCGAACTGCACGTGCGCGTCGACGGCGTCCCCGTCGCCGGGTCCCTCGTGGACTTCGGCCTGTACTTCTTCCACAACGCGCACCGGCTCATCGAACTCGGGCGCGGACCGTACTTCTACCTGCCGAAGCTCGAATCGCACCTCGAGGCGCGGCTGTGGAACGACGTGTTCGTCATGGCGCAGGACCTGCTCGGCATGCCGCAGGGGACCATCCGCGCCACGGTGCTCATCGAGACGATCACCGCCGCGTTCGAGATGGAGGAGATCCTCTACGAACTGCGCCGACCACTCCTCCGGGCTCAACGCCGGGCGCTGGGACTACATCTTCTCGGTCATCAAGAACTTCCGCGAGCGCGGGCCGCGCTTCGTGCTGCCCGACCGCGACCAGGTGACCATGACCGCGCCGTTCATGCGCGCCTACACCGAGCTGCTCGTGCGCACCTGCCACCGGCGCAGCGCCTCCGCGATCGGCGGCATGGCGGCGTTCATCCCCAGCCGCAAGGACGCCGAGGCGAACGCGCGTCGCGCTGGAGAAGGTGCGGGCCGACAAGAACCGCGAGGCCGACGACGGCTTCGACGGCTCCTGGGTGGCCCACCCCGACCTGGTGCCCGTGGCCATGGCGGTCTTCGACGAGACCCTCGGCGGCCTGCCGAACCAGATCGACAAGCAGCGCGAGGACGTCGTGCCGAACGCGGCGGCCCTGCTCGACGTGGCCGCCACGCCCGGCGAGATCACCGAGGCCGGCATCCGCAAGAACATCGAGGTCGGCGTGCGCTACATCGAGTCGTGGCTGCGCGGCATCGGTGCGGCGGCGATCAACAACCTCATGGAGGACGCCGCCACCGCCGAGATCTCGCGCTCGCAGATCTGGCAGTGGATCAACGCCGGGTCCGTGACGGGCGACGGCCGGACGGTGTCGCGCGGCTGGGTCGAGCGGATGCTCAAGGACGAGTTCGAGCGCATCGAGCGCTTCGAGGGCGACCGCTTCGACGACGCGCTCTCGGTCTTCACCGAATGCGCGCTGGGGGAGGCGTACCCGACGTTCCTGACCATTCCCGCCTACACGAGGTTCCTCGCCAACGGCGGCTGAGCCCCGCACTGAGCGAGCCCCCTTGCGGCGGAGCCGGCACCGTCCCCAGGCGGTCCGGCTCCGCCGCTCGTTCGCTGCCGTGCTTTTGAAATATATATCGGCGAGGAGGTATGGCTCGTCATGCCGGTCGCCGAGGGCGGCAGGAGCAGGTCGCACGCTTCGCGTGCGCAGACCTCTACGAGCGGGGGACGAGCCTCGCCAGTTCCACTCGGGAGCGCACGCCCAAGGTGGCGAAGATGTTCCGCAGGTGGTGGTCGACGGTGCGGACGCTCAGCGAGAGCGTCTGCACCACTTCGCGGTTCGTCGCACCGGTCGCGACGAGGCCGGCGATGCGCCGCTGGTGCGGCGTGAGCGCCGCCAGGCCTTCGTCACCGGCGGTGGAGCGTGCCGGCGGTTTCGGCTGCTCGCCCGTCGCCCGCAGTTCCTCGTTCGCCTGCACCGCCCAGCCTGCCGCGCCGCAGCGTTCGAAGCCCTGCAGGGCGCTGCGCAGCACCGTGCGGGCCCGGCCCGGTTGGCGGCGCCGGCGGAGCCACTTGCCGTAGAGCAGCAGTGTGCGGGCGCGCTCGAAGTCGCCGCCGTCGACCGGGTGCAGTTGGAGCGACCGCCGGAACAATGCGTCCGCACCGCCGCCTCCGTCAAGCAGCGCCTGGGACCGGGCCAGTGCCGCGAAGGCCCCGCGGTCGATGCCGAACCCGGCCCACAGGCGCAGTTCCTCGGCCACCGGGCGCGCCTCCTCGGGGCGGCCCGCGAGGACCGCGGCCTCGATGAAGCACGGCATGAGCAGCGGTCGAATCGCGAAGTGGCCGCCTCCGGGCCGGACGAGGGCCTGGAGGCGGGAAGCCGCGGCTTCCGGTCGGCCCCGGCTCAGGTCGGCCCTGGCGAGGGCCCATTCGGCGAGTGTGCCGGTCTGTGCGAGCCGGTGCTTCCGGGCGACCGTGAGTGCTTGTGCCGCTTGGGTTTCGACCTCGGCGATGTCGCCTTCGATCGAAGCGGTGAGGGCGAGGACCGCGCGGTGGTGGGCGGCGGTGTTGACGCGGCCGGTCCGGATCGCGGCGGTGAGGCCTTCGAGGGCGTGGGCCCGGGCGGGGGCGTGGCGGCCGGCGCGCATTTCGGCGTAGGCGAGGTATTCGAGGGCTTGGGGGATCAGGTCGTCGCGGCCCCGGCTGCGTGCGGCGGCCAAGGCGCGCATGCCGATCCGGGCCGAGTCGGGGCGTCGCCGAGCAGCAGCGCGGCGACGGCGGCGTAGTGGAGGGTGTCGGGGGCGTCGTCCTCGTCGGCGCGGGCGAGGACTCGGCCGAGCGGGGCGATGGCGGCGCCCGGGGCTGCTTCGACGAGGCCGCGGAGTCCGGCGAGGTAGTCGAGGAGCGGGGCGAACGCGTTGTCCGCGTGGGGCTCGAGAAGGCGCCGGGCGGCGGCGAGCGCGCCGGCGCAGGCCCGCCGGTCGCCCGCCGACCAGGCGGCTCCGGCTGCGGCGGCTATGGCGGTGGCCGCGAGTGCGGGGGCGGTCTCGGCGGCGAGTGCGGCGGCTTGGACGAAGGTCGCGTACGCGTCGCCGAGGGGCCCGGCGGCGAGTGTGCGGGTGCCGGTGGCGAGTGCGCTCCGCGCGGCGTCCTCGATCGCGCCGCGGGCGACGCTGACGGTCAGCGTTGCGCCCGAGCGGTTCGCGTCCTGGAGCAGGTGCGCGTCGGCGGGGTCGACGACGAGGGCGAGGCTGCCGTCGTCGAGGCGGCGGACCGTGGCGGCCAGGTGGGAGTGCCGAGCGGGCGGTGCGGCCCGGTCGGGGTGCCGCAGTGCGCTCCGTCCCATCCCCTCATCGTACAAAACCGACCGGTCGGTTTAAAGGGGCCGGACCGCGCCAATCGGACCGCGCCGATCGGGCGGCGGCCCGTGAAGGCCGCCGCCCGATGCGCTGTGCGGGATCAGCCGAGCGGGCAGGTGCCCCGGGCCTCCTCGACGGCGGACTCGTTCGGCAGCGGGCACAGGAACTGGTCGAACCGCGTGTCATCGTCCACGAAGCGCTTGAGCCAGGAGATCGAGTACTTCGCGATCGTGGTGTTCGAGGAGTTCGGGGCGAAGTGCGAGGCCCCGTTCAGCTCGACGTACATCTTGTCGTTCCCGCTGCCGGGAATCGAGGTGTAGAACGGCTCCGAATGCGAGCCGACCGGAGCGACCGAGTCGTTCTCGGCCCCGAAGATCAGGGTCGGCGTCGACAGCGTGTACCAGCTCTTCGTGGTGTGCCACGGGGTCATCGGGATGCTGGCCTTGATGTCCGGGTTGTCGCGGGCGGCCTCCAGGGAACCGCCGCCGCCCATCGAGTGGCCCATGACCGCGAGGCGGTCGGCGTCCACGCGGCCCCGCACGCTGCTGCTCCGGTGAGGTAGTCCAGCGCCGCCTGGATCTGGTCGGCGCGCTGGCCCGGCTGGTCGAGCGTGGTGTCGGTGTCGATGGTGAAGACCACGAAGCCCTGCGAGGCGAGGCGGGGGCCGAGCCAGGCGATCGAGGATTCGTAGGCGGTGAATCCGGGGGCGATGGCGACCCCGCCGAAGGTGCCGTCCGAGGTGGTGGTCGGGTAGTAGATCGTGCCGCCGCCGAAGCCGATCACGAGCGAGGAGACGCTGGTGCTCGAGGTCGAGTAGGAGCCGCGGAGGGCTTCGATGCTCGATTCGGTGGGGTTCGGACCGCGCTGGTACGGGTTCTGTGCGGCCGCCGGGTCGGGGAAGGCGGTGGCGCCGATGCCGATCATCGCGGCGAGGACCGCTGCGAGCAGAGCGGCGATCGAGGTGCGCCTGCGGGTGAGGGTTGAGTCCATGTTGCGTCCTCCTTGACGTGACTCATCAAGTGATGGACGTAAATATCCCCTGGTCCCCGGTCTACCGCATCGGCGAAATCACCGGTCTTGCGAGCGGCGCCGCCGGTCGCGCCGACCCTTGAGCGTTAAACGCCACCCGACCGCGGTCTCGACGGGCCGGATCGGCGTCTGAATCGCGGCGTGGGCGGTGTGGTACAGCCGGCGCATGGAGCGGATGGCCGAGCGGACCTCCTGGAGGTAGCCGCTCGCGGTGTGGCGCTTGCGGAAGTGCGGCTCGGGAAGGGTGGCGGGGTCGACGCCGACCGTGTCGACGATGCAGCCGTACGGGAGTCCCATGTGGGTGATCGCGTCGCAGTGCTGGAAGGCCGTGTAGGGCGCGGAGGTGACGACGAGGACGCTGTCGCCGGGGGTGAGGTCGGCGACGCGGTCGGCCCAGAACCGGCAGGTGTCCACGGTGTCGGCGCGGCGGCGGCCGGGCTGCGAGGACGGTGCGGCCACGGCCCGGACGGTGATGGCCGGCCCGTCGGTGTAGGTCGCGACCTTCCATGCCCGGCCGGGGTCGCGGCGCGGGTCGCCGCCCTCGTCGACGAGCGGATCGCCGGTGATCTTGAAGGCGCGCTTGAGGCTCGCCTCGATGGCGTCCACTTCGTAACCGCCGCAGTCGATGCCGCTGAGGACGGCGGATCTCGAGGTCGGGCTCGCCGAGCGGCCGGAAGCCGCCGACGCCCGTCACGTGGTCGGCGCCGATGCCGCTCTCCAGGAGCTCGGCGGCGAAGCGGGTGCGGAAGAGGCAGGAGGCGACGAGGCCGCCGAGGACCAGGACGTGCGTGTAGTGCGCGAGGCGCGGTGTCGCCACGGCGCCGAGGCCGAGGGCCAGGGCCGCCTGGGTCGCGAAGTGCTCGTGCTCGGGGGCGAGCGGCTGCGGCGCGGTCTCGTGGCGCTCGCGGCCGGCGCGGAAGTCCCAGTGGTCGGCGGAGAAGGCCTCGAGGTAGGCGAGGTCCTCGGCGGTGCCGGTGCCGGGGAGGCTGCCGCCGAAGAGGGCGAGGAGCCGGTGCATCGGCTCGGAGCCGGTCCAGGCGGCGACATCGGCGAGGAGCGAATGCGGGCCTTGGCCGTCGTAGTGCGGCAATCGCACTGGTGCGAACTCGGGCATGGCTGGTCCGATCTGCGGTGGTGTCGCGACCTTGTGGGCCGGGGCGGTGTTGTGGCACATGCTATGCGGTTACTGACCGTGCCTCACTGGTCAGACCAGGAGAAACGCCGTGTCGCCGCCCAAATACGGTCTGGTCGGACGGTCGAGGCGCCTGCGCAGGGGGTGCATGTCCCACAAGGGATCGCGGTGGGTTTCGGTCTGCTGCTCGCCGTTGGGGTGTCGAGCTTTCCTTTCTGGGTATGTGACGCGTGGTGCGCTACAGCAAGTTGCAAGTGGTCGGGTGTGGCGGTGCGCACGAAGGGGATCGTCGCGCGCAGCAACGGGGTACCCGAAGTGGCGTGTCACATGGCACGGCTCGGGTGGCGAATCATCGGGGAGGGCCGCGCGACGACCAGGGCGGTACTAAGCCCGGGAGCATCGCGGTGCGGACCTCGACCAGGAGCGCCCGCATGGCGGCCTCGGCCTCGGCGGAGCGGCCGTCCGCGATCGCCGACGCGACCGCGTCGTGCAGGTCCATGGCCTCGGGGACCGGCTTGTGGGGCGTGAGCCCGAGCTGGGTGCGGCCGCGCAGGACCGCGGCGACCACGTCCGCGAGCGCGCCGAACATCTCGTTTCCGCTGGCCTGCAGGAGGAGTTCGTGGAACTCGACGTCGCGTTCCATGAACTCGGTCAGGTCGGCCGCTTCGCCGAGGGTGCGCAGGAGGGTGGCGAGCTCGACCACGCGCGCCCGCTGGGCGGCGGTGGCGGAGCGGGCGGCGGCGCCGGCGGCGAGGGGTTCGACGGCGATGCGGAGCTCGGTGAGGGAGCGCAGCTGGTCGCCGCGGGCGGGGCCGGAGAGGCGCCACCAGATGACCCTGGGGTCGAAGACGTTCCAGTCGGCGATGGGGCGGACGGTGATGCCGACGCGGCGGCGGGACTGGACGAGGCCCATGGATTCGAGGATGCGCATGGCCTCGCGGGCGACGGTGCGGGAGACGCCGAAGCGCTCCTGGAGCCCGTCGAGGGTGAGGACGTGCCCGGTCGGGAGCTCGCCCGCGGCGATCTCCATGCCCAGCTTTTCGACGATGGGGTCGTGGAGGCCGGTGCCGGAGGGGTGGCGCCGCTCGATCATGCCGCCGTCCAGTGACGGTGGTGCGGTGTATCCCCGTGAATGTCGCCCATGTGCGAATCCTATACGGTCCGTGTTGGCATGGTAGTGCAATTGGTGTTACCTTTCCGGTCACTACGTACCGGCTTTCGATGAGGAGGGGTCCATGGCGACCACCTGCCTAGTGGTCATGGGGGTCTCGGGCTCGGGCAAGAGCACCGTGGCGCGGCTCCTGGCCGACCGGCTCGGCTGGCCCATGGCCGAGGCCGACGAGTTCCACCCGGAGGCGAACATCGCCAAGATGAGCGCCGGGATCCCGCTCACCGACGCCGACCGCGAACCGTGGCTGCGGACGCTCCGGGACTGGATGAGCATGCAGGACAAGGCGGGCCAGGGCACCGTCGTCACCTGCTCGGCGCTCAAGCGCGAGTACCGGAACGTGCTGCGCGGCGCGAGCGCCCGCGTCCACTTCGTGCACCTCCACGGCACGCGGGAGGTCATCGCCGCGCGCCTGGCCTCGCGCAGCGGGCACTTCATGCCGCCCAGCCTGCTCGCCTCCCAGTTCGCCGCCCTCGAGCGGCTCGGCGGCGACGAGGACGGCATCACCGTCGACGTCGCCGCCTCGCCCGATCAGATCGTCGACCGCGTGGTCGCCGACCTCGAGCGGTAGGCCGGCGCGAAGGCCCACGGCCTCATGCGCTTTGCGGCCGGGCGTTGGGCCGCCCGGCCGTCTTGATCACCCGCACTAATGTTGTGCAACGTACGCAGTAGTGCGGCGAAGGGAGATCGGGGCAATGGAGACCATCGCAGTGGCCAAGGGCGCGTACGGGATCGCGTTCGCGGCGGACGGGACGACCTGGTTCACCGTGGCCGAAGGCGGCCGGGTCGGCCGCATCGGCCCCGAGGGCGGCGAGCCGGTCTACCGGGACCTGGACGAAGGCTCGCAGCCGACGGTCATCGCCGTCGCGCCCGACGGCGCGGCCTGGTTCACCGAGTACAAGGCCGACAGGATCGGCCGCATCGGCGCGGACGGCGAACTGAGCGAAGTGCAGTTGGCCGAAGGCGCAGGGCCGTACGGCATCGCGGTCGACCGCGCGGGCGCGGTGTGGTTCACCGAGAGCGCCGCCGACCACATCGGACGCATCGGCCCGGACGGGGCGCTGACGCGGTTCGCGATCCCGCACCAGGGCGGCTTCCCCTCGGCCATCGCGCTCGCCCCCGGCGGCGACCTGTGGTTCACGCTCAACGCCGCGGCCTCGGTCGGACGCGTGGGCGAGGACGGCGCGGTGACGGTGATACCCCTTGCGCTGCAAGGGGCCGCGCCGGTCGGCATCGCGGCCGGGGCGAGCGGGGTGTGGTTCGCCGACATCATGGGCGACCGCGTCGGGCACATCGACGCGGACGGCACGGTCACAGCCGTGGCGCTGAGCGAAGGCGCGAAGCCGCACGCGGTGGTCGCCGACGCCGAGGGCGGCTGCTGGTTCACCGAATGGGGCGGCAACCGGATCGGCCACGTGGACGCGGCAGGGAACCTCACCGGCCACGACCTGCCGGTCGAAGCCAGTGAGCCGCACGGCATCGCGATCGCGCCGGACGGGACCGTCTGGTCGGCCCTGGAGATCGGCGAACTGGTGCGCATCGAGCGCTGAGGCCAACGGTGAAGGGGCGGCCCGCAAATGCGGGCCGCCCCTTCACTTCGTCTCCGCTAGCCGCGGGCCATGCGCCTCACGGCGAGTTCCGCCAGGAGCGCGGCGCCGTCGGCGAGGACGCTGTCGTCGAAGGCCGCCCGCGGGGAGTGGTTGGAGGCCGCCTCGTTCGGGTCGTCCAGGATCGTCGCCCCGTAGAACATGTAGCTGCCCGGCACGCCCTCGAGCACCCGCGAGAAGTCCTCCGAACCCATGACCGGGTACGGCATCTCCGTGTACCGCTCCTCGCCGAACACGTCCTTCACCGTGGCCTCCACGAACGCCGCCTCGTCCGCGTCGTTCACCGTCGCCGGGTACTCGCGCTCGAACCGCACGTCGGCCGTGAGCCCGTGCGCGGTCGCGATGTCCTCGGCGAGCTTCACCGACTCCTTCTCGACCTGGTCCAGCGCCTCGGCCGAGAACGTGCGCACCGTCGCCTCGAACACCGCGTTGTCCGGGATGATGTTGTGCCGCAGTGCCGGCGTGGAACGTGCCCACCGTGATGACGATCGGCTCGAAACGTCGAGAACCGCCGCGTCACCAGCGTCTGCAGTGCCGTGACGATCTCCGCCGCCACCGGGATCGGGTCGAGCGTCGTGTGCGGGCGCGAGCCGTGCCCGCCCTTGCCGCGCACCGTCACGAACAGCCCCGACGACGCGGCCATCATCGGCCCCGGCCTCGTCGTGAACACCCCGCGCGGCAGCCTGTCGGACATGACGTGGAGGCCGTAGGCGGCGTCGGCCTTGCGGCCGGCCGCCTCCAGCACGCCCTCGGCGATCATCTGGCCGGCGCCGTCATAGCCCTCTTCGCCCGGCTGGAACATGAACACGACGTCCCCGGCCAGCTCGGCCCGGTGCGCCGACAGCAGCTTCGCCGCGCCCACGAGGCCCGCGGTGTGCAGGTCGTGGCCGCACGCGTGCATCGTGCCCGCGTGCTCCGACGCGTAGTCGACGCCGGTCTCCTCGGTCACCGGCAGCGCGTCCATGTCGCCGCGCAGCAGCACGGCCGGCCCGGGCTCGCCGCCGCGCAGGACCGCGGTGACCGACGTCGAGGTCCGGCCGGTGCGTGATCTCCAGCGGCAGGCCCTCCAGCGCGGCGAGCACGGCCGCCTGCGTCTTCGGAAGGTCGAGCCCGATCTCGGGGATCCGGTGCAGTTCGCGGCGCAGCGCGATCAGCTCGGGGGCGATCGCGGCGGCCTCTTCCCGAAAGTCCATGTGCACTCCTGGGGCGTATTGGGATTCATCAACTAGATGATTGATTCCAAGGGGTCGGTCAGGTTGGTGCCCCTTGTATAGGACGTGAAAAGGGAGGGAGTCCAGACTTGTTGTGTGGCAACAAAATTGGACTCCCTCGCTACCGCACTCTACGTGACCGTCGACGACCTGATCAAGGAACATCCCGACCTCGTCCCGTGGCGGCCCACAGTCGGGTTTGCCCCGGACCTCTCCGATGCCGAGCTGGTCACCCTCGCGGTCATGCAGGGTCTGCTCGGCTACACGTCGGAACGCCGCTGGCTCCGCTACGCCCACGCCCACCTCCGGCACTTGTTCCCCTACCTGCCCAAACAGTCGGGATTCAACAAGCGGCTGCGCGCAGCGACCGATCTGATGCGCTCCCTCGCCCGTCTGCTGGCCGAACGCTGCTCGGTCTGGGCCGACGACGTGTGGGTCGCCGATTCCACCCCGGTCGAATGCGGTCGCTCGCGCGAGACCGCGAAACGCTCCGACTTGGCCGGATGGGCCGAGTACGGCTACTGCGCCTCGCACTCGCGGTTCTTCTGGGGCCTGCGCCTCCACCTGGTCTGCACCCTCCACGGGCTCCCGGTCGCCTGGGCGCTGACCGGCGCGAAAGCCGACGAGCGCGAGACGTTGAATGACCTGTTCGCCGCCGCGCCCGATCTGCGAGCGGCCCGGGCCGGCCAGGCGATCATCGCCGATAGGAACTACTACCCCAAAGCGTTCGAGTCCCAGCTGAAAGACCAGGGCTTCCGCCTGCTCCGACCCGCGCGCCAAGGCGAACAAGCCCGACCGGGCGCGGCCTTGTTCCGGCCCCTGCGACAAGTCATCGAATCGATCAACCAGACCTTCAAAGCCCAGCTCGACCTCGAACGACACGGCGGGCGCACACCCCAAGGGGTATGCGCCCGCGTCACGCAACGGATCCTAGCCCTGACCGCCGCCATCTGGCACAACGACCAACTCGGCGAGCCGACCCTTCGATCACTGACCGCCTACGACCACTGACCCCTAGGAATCAATCATCTAGCCGGACGGCAAGCCGCCCGGTGCCGCAATACTGCCATGTCCCGCCCGTGCGGCGACAGGCATTTGCGCGGGGTGAAGCGCGAACGGCGCCGCGGCCGCTCCAGGCCGCGGCGCCGCAGTGCGCGCCTTAGAAGACCGGCGTGCCCTCGCGGGTCAGGATCCACTCGGCCGCGGCGAAGTCGGCCGGGTCGAGGCGGCCCTTAGCGGTCACCCACTCGATGATCCGGGTGCGGATCTCGATCGACTCGCTCCACAGCTCCTGGGCCGCCGCCACGTGCGGGAAGTTCCCGTCGCCGTTGGCCCGGTAGTTGTTGACCGCCATCACGAACCGCTGGTCGTCGGCCAGGTCCGCGCCCTGGAACTTGAGGTTCGCGATGCGCGAGCCGACCGGCTCGGCGATGTCGATCTCGTAGGACAGGCCCGAGACGTAGTCGTAGTTGTAGTCCGGGCGGCCCTCGGCGCCGGTGATGTTGTCCGTCTTCGCGGCGGTGTCCACGACGACCTCGGCGCCGACCGGGGTCTGGACGAAGTACTGCGCCGAGTACTCCAGGTACGCCCGGACCTCGGTGCCCGTCATGAGCTTCGCGACCAGCGTGTTGTCGAAGATGTACAGGCCCGACAGGTCCTTGATCTTCACGTTCGCGCCCGGGAGTTCCGCGGTGCGCGAGAACGGCGAGGCCTGCGCGATCACCGGCAGGTCCGCGTACTCGGTGCCCGCGAGCGCGGTCTTGACCGTGTCCTCCTGGACCTTCGCGATGAGGTCGATGATCGGCTCGTCCTTGTAGCGGGCCTCGGCGGTGGTCAGCTTGACGACGGCCTCCTCGGCGACCACCTGGTTGACGTAGGCGACGACCTCGATGTGCTCGTCGGAGAGGATCTGGGCGATGCGCGCGTCCTCCTCGACCTCGTTGGAGTTGAGGATCGAGGCCTTCACGGACTCGACGGTCCACCGGCCCTTCTCGAAGACCAGTTCGAAGTCGAAGAGGGTGAGGCGCTGGCCGTAGCAGAGCGGGTTGGAGAGGACGACCTCGTGGCCGTCGGGGTCGGCGACGCGCAGCTCCTCGATCTCGACGTGGGCGTGGCCCACGAGGATCGCGTCGATGCCGCTGACCTGCTGGGCGACGAGGACGGAGGCGTTCTCGACGCCGAGGCCCGTGGAGGTGTCGTAGGCGGACTTGCCGGAGGTGCCCGAGTGGGCCGAGATGACGACGACGTCGGCGCCCATCTCCTTGAGCTTGGGCACCCAGTGGGCGGCCTCGGACTCCAGGCTCGGGAACTCCAGGACGCCGTCCACATAGGCCTTGTCCCAGATGCTCACGCCGGGGGTGCAGAGGCCGAGGATGGCGACCTTGACGTCCTTGCCGCAGTCGGTGCGCATGCGGACCATGTGGTACGGCGGGAAGGGCGGGCTTGCCGGTCTCGACGTCGTTCGTGTTGGCGCCCAAGAGGGGGAACTCGAGCTGCGACTCGAACTTGCGGAGGGTGTCGAGCCCGTAGTTGAACTCGTGGTTGCCGGGGCGGCGGCGTCGTAGCCGATCTTGTTCATGGACTGCGCCATCGGGTGGACCGGCCCGGCCTCGGCGACGATCGGGTCGACGCGCGCGTAGTAGTACGCCAGGGGCGTGCCCTGGATGGTGTCGCCGGAGTCGATGAGGAGGGTGTTCTTGCGGCCCTTGGCTTCGCGGACCTGCTTGACGAGGGTGGCGATGCGGGCGATGCCGCGGGTGTTGCTGGTGGCGTCGGCGTACTCCTTGTCGGCGAAGTAGTCCCAGTTGAAGACGTTGCCGTGCAGGTCGGTCGTGCCGATCCGGTGAGGAGAGCGCTTGGTGCGCTTGGCCTCGGCGGGCGAGGCGGCGGCGACGGCAGCGGCGTCCCTCGCGGCGGCCGACGCTCCCAGAAGGGTTCTGCGGTTGACGGTCATGTGCGGCTCTCCAGTTTCTGCGCCGAGGGATTCGAGCGATATGTGAGGAGTATTGCACCTGGCCAGAGTGGTTATCTCATGACCCCATATTGAACGAGCGATGTCGATCCCGAAACGATTCGGCCGGAGAAGCGGCATGGGACCTCGACGCGGCCGTGGCACGCCGGTGTCAGACTGGCGCGTTCCGAGGGGCTTCCCCAGCCCTGACCCTTCGTTGAGGAGCGCCATGGTTTCGATCGGTCAGGATTCGCGATGATCTCGACTTCAACCTGTCTCGGTTGGTGCTCGGCACGGCATCCCGGGAGCTTCGGTTGCCGTCGGTGTCGGCGAGCGGTTGTGGAAGCCGCTGCGGGCGTGGTGAACACGCGGACTCGGGTTCCGGTCGCCCCGGATTCGGTGTTCCAGATTCAGTCCATCACCAAGGTCTGGACCGCGACCCTGATCATGCAGTTGGTCGACGACGGTCTGGTCAACCTCGACGATCCTGTCCGGGCGTATGTTCCCGAATTCCGTACCGCCGACCCCGCCGTCAGCGAGTCGATCACGATCCGGCACCTCCTCACTCACACCGGCGGCTTCGAGGGCGACCTGTGGAAGGCGACGACCACTGGCGACGACGCTCTGCAACGCCTTGTCGAGGACTGCGTTCCCGAATTGCCGCAATCCGAGGCTCCCGGGCTCTCGCTACTCCTACTGCAGCGCAGGCATGGCGGTGCTCGGCAGGATCGTCGAGATCGAACGTCAGATGCCGTTCGCCGCCGCGCTCCGCTCGTACCTGGCCGACCCGCTCGGCATCGAGGAGATCGCGTTCAACGCCGACGAAGCGCTCGGCTTCAACACGGCCATGGGACATGTGCCCCGGGCGACCGGGGCATGCGGCCGCTGCCGGTTTGGGCGACCTTCCCCGAGTCCAACGCACCGGCGGGGAACCATCTGGCCATGTCCGCTCGGGCCCTGCTCTCTTTCGGCCGCATGCATCTCGCGGATGGTCTGGCCCCAGACGGGGCACGCCTCCTCACGGAAGCTTCCGCGAAAGCGATGCGCACCCCAGACCAGCATCCCTGCCTCCGGCCCCGACCCGAAACACATCGGCCTGGTATGGGAACTCAGCAACGGCGGCAACGTCGTCGGCCACGCCGGAGGCACGATCGGCATCGCTTCCCTCCTTTTCCTGCTCCCCGCCCAAGGCCTTTCGATTGCCGTCCTGACCAATGGCGGCGACTTCAAGGGCCTCTTCCGTGACCTCGTCGACCCCTGGATCAAGGCCGCTGCCGGGGTCTCGATGGCCCCGTCGACCCCGGCGCCGGTCCCGGCGGCCCGGGCGCGGATTTCGACCGTACATCGGCGTCTACGGCACTCGCAACCAGCTCTCGACGGTATCGATCAACGACGGCCGACTGGAAGTCTCCTACACGGGCAGACACGAAGGCGCCGAAAGGTTGGCGAAGGCAGGAATCCCGCCGGGTCCCTTCGCGTCTGAAGTCCGCCGGGTCGAAGGCGACCTCTTCGCCACGGTCGGCCCGGACGAGACCATCGATGGCTACACGGAGTTCCTGGACTCTGATGAGACAGGCCGAGCCCGTTTCATCCACACAGGGGGCCGCTCGATCCCTCGGCTCCCTTGAAGCGTGCGAACGGGGGCAAGCGGATGCGCGAACGCTGATCAGCCCACCGGTAGCGGCGATCCGATGAGCACCGCGGCCGGCGGACTGGTAGCGCCCGCAGTTCAAGTAGTCGGTATTCCAGGAGGCTGGCTGAGCTCTGGTCACTATGAGTGAACGGGACCCGCAGGTTTTGACGAGTTTTTGACCGCTCTCCGGCCCCGAGCGCGGGCAGTCGCGTCTCGGCCGAACGGGTCAGAAATCGATCGTTTCCTGACGAGCTGATGTCGCTGAAGCAACAGGATTTCGCCACATAATCAGATTTAGCGTTCTATGCAAAATTCGCTAGCCTGCTAGGCTCGCTTCCATGGCTAAAGATCCACTGATTCGCGATCTTGTCGCGATCCTGATGCCGCTGCCGGGCAAGCTGGCCGTGTTCGCCGATCCCACGTACTTTGAGGAGCACCAGAACACGCTCGACGCGACCTACGACGCCCGCGAGGAACTGGCCAGGCAGATGGAGGAGGCCCTCGAGGTTTCCGGCACCGACCCGCTGCTGGAGGCCATCACTGAGGCCAGCCACATCATCAATGCCCAAGAGGAGCAGCGTCAGCTGCTGTTCGCCTACGCCCGCGAGCATGTCCGCGGCCGCCCGTACTCGTTTGACGTGCTCGGCCGTGCCGCGGGCAAGCCCGCGTCGACCGTGCGCAGCTCTATCAAGCAGGCCGATATCGACGCCGTTGCCGAGCTCATCGGCCCGGCCCCGCGGGAGAAGACCCAGGAAAGCCCAGAGGAAGCCGCCATGGCGAACCTGCGCAGCCTGCTCGACGGTGTCGACCTCGAGACCCGGAAGAACCTGCTCGCCAACGACGGCGCGCACTTGCGGCCGCTCCTGGCCGGACTGCACGAAGAGGCCGTCGAGCGGGTCATCGCGCAGCTCCGACAGGGCTACACCGAGATGCGCCCGCGTCCCGGATCGGCCCTGGCGCGCATGCTGGAAGCGAAGGAGCAGACGTGAACAGGACCTGTTCAAGCTCGCCGGGCAACGATCAAGGGCGGCCCTGAATTACGTTGGTAGCCAACAAGCTGCATCCCGAGTTCGTATAGCACACAGTCGGAGTTCTCAACCGATGAAATAGCGGCTATATGTAGCATCCGGGGATGATCTGCGTCTTCGGGGCCGGGAGCATCGGCTGCTACGTCGGCGGCCGGCTCGCGGCGGCCGGGGCGGACGTCGTCTTCGTCGGACGGCCGCGGCTCGCCGACGAAACCGCCGCCCACGGGCTCACCCTGACCGACCTGCACGGCACCGACGCGCGCGTCCCCGCGCCGAGGTACGCGACGGAGCCGGAGGCCGCCGCCGGGGCCGGCCTCGTGCTCGTCACCGTGAAGTCCGCCGCCACCGCCGAGGCCGCCGCCGCGCTCGCCCCGCACCTCGCGCCCGGCGCGGTCGTCGTGAGCCTCCAGAACGGGCTGCGGAACGCGGCCGTCCTCAGCGAGCCCTCCCGGAGGCGACCGTGCTCGCCGGGAGCGTCGCGTTCAACGTCGCCCACACCGGCGAGGGCCGTTTCCACCAGGGCACCGACGGCGATCTGGTCGTCCAGGACCACCCCGCGCTCGACGCCTTCGCTCCCGCGTTCGCGCAGGCCGAACTCGTCCTCGCCCGCGACGCCGACCTGCGCGGTGTCCAGGCCGCGAAACTCCTGCTCAACCTCAACAACGCGATCAACGCCCTCTCGGGTCTGCCGCTGAAGACCGAGCTCTCGCAGCGCGCCTACCGCCGCTGCTTCGCCCTCGCCCAGCGCGAAGCCCTCGTCGCCTACAAAGCAGCCGGGATCGACCCGCCAGGCCGCCGGGCTCGACCCCGGCTGCTGCCCGCCCTCCTCGGTCTGCCCGACCCGCTGTTCACCCGCGCCGCCGCCCGGATGCTCGCCATGGACCCGCACGCCCGATCCTCCACTTGGGAGGATCTCGAAGCCGGGCGGATGACCGAAGTGGACTACCTCAACGGCGAGATCGCCGCCCTGGCCTCCGCACACGGCCTCGCCGCGCCCGCCAACCGGCGCCTCACCGAACTCGTGCACGCAGCCGAGGACGGCGGGCGTCGCGATGACCGGCCCCGAACTCCTCGCCGAACTGCACCGCGCCCGCTGACCCCGCGGCTCCGCCGCGTCGTGTTCAGAAACGCGACATCAGAGGTTCATTCTCGTTGGCTAGCTTGATAACTGCACCATCAGGCTCGGCAACGGCGAAGGAAGACGATGCGCACCCTGAAGAGATCATGAAGGAGCTGGACGCCCGAGTGGC
Organism: uncultured Actinomycetota bacterium; assembly: GCA_963740955.1. Taxonomy (GTDB): domain Bacteria; phylum Actinomycetota; class Actinomycetes; order Mycobacteriales; family Micromonosporaceae; genus Glycomyces. Next base: position 644 of record CAVUGC010000011.1, on the reverse strand, counting down.
CCAGATCCAGGAGCAGGCCGGGCGGGCCGAGGAGGCCCTGGCCGAATCCGCGACGACGCTCGCGAGCGAGGACGAGGTCGTCACGGTCACCGTGAACGCCGGGGGCACCCTGACCGGCCTGCGCTTCTCGCCGCAGGCCCGCGGCATGTCCGGCACCGGCCTCGCCGACCTCGTGCTCGACACCTACAACCGGGCCGTCGAGGAGTCCGGCCGGAAGACCGCCCAGATCATGTCGGGGCTCCTCGGCACCGACTCTGAGGCCATGGGCGTCCTGACTCCTTCACCCGGCCCTCCAAGGAGTCCTGAATGCCCCAGGTCGACCCCCAGGAACTGCGCGATCACGCGTCGCGAATCATCAACGGCCCCATGCCGATGGTGGTGCAGGCCGCCGATGCCGCCAAGCAGGTCCGACTCGGCGACGAGAACGCTTTCGGCATCATCTTCGCCCAGCTCATCCCGCCGGCCCTGGACCTCTTCCTCGACGACGGGTCCGAGACCCTCGACTCGATCGACAACCTCGGCAACGGCTTCGCGACCGCGCTCACCCAGACCGCGATCACGTACCAGACGGAGGACGAAGAGGTCGAACGGTCGGTTCGACGTGGCGCTGCTCAAGCGGTTCCACAAGTGAACGCCAACCCGCT
>CAVUGC010000010.1:0-486871 GCA_963740955.1 uncultured Actinomycetota bacterium | reverse complement strand
ATCTACGCCGCCCTCATGGTGTCGATGCTGCTCTCCGCGTTGGACCAGACGATTGTCGCCACCGCCCTCCCGACCATCGTCGGCGAGCTCAACGGACTCAGCCACATGGCATGGGTGACCACCGCGTACATCCTCGCCGCCACCATCGGCATGCCCGTGTATGGCAAGCTCGGCGACCTCATCGGCCGCAGGCAGTTGTTCCTGGCCGCCCTCGTGGTCTTCGTCGCCGGATCCGCCCTGGCCGGGTTCGCGCAGGACATGCCGCAGCTCATCGCCTACCGCGCCCTCCAGGGCCTCGGCGGCGGCGGGCTGATGATCATGTCGCAGGCGATCATCGCCGACCTCGTGCCGGTACGCCAGAGGGCGAAGTTCATGGGCCCCTTGGGCGCGGTGTTCGGCCTTGCGGCCGTCGGCGGTCCGCTGCTGGGCGGGTGGATCACCGACCACACCGACTGGCGCTGGGCCTTCTGGATCAACCTGCCGCTCGGCGCCGCAGCGCTGGTCATCAGCGCCACTGCCCTTAAACTGCCCCGCAAGCACGTCAAAGTCGCGTTCGACTACCTCGGGACGGCGCTCATGGCCGTCGCCGTCACCTCGCTGATCCTGGTGTGCACCTGGGGCGGCACCGAATACGAATGGACCTCGCCCCAGATTCTTTGGCTCGGCGCCGTCACCATCGCGGCCTCAGTGCTGTTCTGCGTGGTCGAAAACCGTGTCGCCGAACCGCTCATCCCCCTGAGAATGCTGCGCAACCCGGTCTTCAGCGTCGCCACGCTCATCGGGATGATCGCGATCGGCGTCGGCATGTTCGCGGTGATCAGCTACATGCCGACCTACCTCCAGATGGTCTACGGCTACTCGGCCACCGAGTCGGGCCTGCTGCTGATTCCCATGGTCGCGGGGATCATGCTCACCGCCTCGACCTCGGGCGTGCTCGTCTCCAGATTCGGGCGGTACAAGGGTTTCGTGATCGCAGGCATGGCGATCATGCCGGTCGGCGTCGGGCTCCTGTCGACACTGGACCCGTCCTCGCCGGTGGCACTGCTGTGCATCTATATCGGGCTGATCGGCGCGGGTATCGGCCTGATCATGCAGACCCTGGTGCTCGCGGTACAGAACGCCTTCCCGCAGAGCGAGGTCGGCACCGCGACCTCCTCGAACAACTTCTTCCGTGAGATCGGCGCCACGCTCGGCGTCGCGGTGGTCGGCGCGATCTTCACCAACAGGCTCACCGATGCCCTCGCCGGGATCGGCACGGACTTCGGCGGTGCCGGGGCCGAATCGATCACGCCCGCCATCGTCAGAGGACTGCCCGAGGCCGTCCACGACCAGATCACCACCGCCTACGCCGACGCCCTGATGCCGGTCTTCGCCGGACTCGTTCCCGTCGTGCTCGTCGGCACCGTGCTCGCATTGTTCCTACCGAACCGCAAACTCGGGGACAACGACGCCGACGTGCCCGAGAAGGAGCCGGTCGCCACCGGAGCGGGACACGACGCCTTATCCCCGCTGCAGGGACAGCGGTGGGGCTGCGGGGTCGAAATCCCGCAGCCCCACCGTTACGCGAATCCGATGTGAGTGAACCTGGCCGGTCGGCTCGGTCAGATCGCGGACCATCCGTTGTCGCTGGGGAGGATCACGCCGTTGACGTTGGCCGAGTCGTCGCTGAGCAGCCATGCGATGGACGACGCTAGGTGTTCGGCCGGGGCCGGGGCCGGCAGGACCGCCTGCATGATCGGTCCGATGCGTTCGGCGGCGAGCGCCGACTTCATCGAGCCTTCGATGCCGGTGATGGTGGGGCCGGGGGCGACGGCATTCGATCGGATGCCTTTGGGACCGTAGAAGACAGCGACGTTCTTGGTGTAGCCCGCAATCGCGTGTTTGGAGGCGGTGTACGCCGCGCCGGCGGCTGAGCCTCGCAGCGACGCTTCGGAGGCGACGTTGACGATCGATCCCGATCCGGCTTCGAGCATGAGCGGCAGGACCTCGCGGGTCAGCCGCATGGGGGCGGTGACATTGATGGCGAACACGCGCTCCAGCGTGGCGTCGTCCAGCTCAGCGGCCGGGAGGAACCCGTCCATGATGCCCGCGACGTTCGCGAGTCCGTCAATGCGGCCGTCAGCGGCAGCCACCACCTCTGCGACGGTCTTCGGGTCGGTCAAGTCGCCGACGACGGGCGTGACACGGTCGGCTTCGGCGGCGAGCTCGGCGAGGCCGGTCGCATTGACATCGGCGGCCACGACCGCAGCGCCCTCGGTGGCAAGCCGGAGCGCCGTGGCGCGCCCGATGCCGGACCCGGCGCCCGTGACGATGACGGTCCGTCCTGCAAAGCGCAGGCTGACGGATTCGAGGCTCATGGTGTGCCTTTCTTCGTGTCGTTGGTTTCAGTGAGCTCGCGGTGGCGGACCTGGCTTCTCATCAATTGACATGTGGACTTCATCTTCCAGGATAATTGATGGAAGACCAGGTGAGACGGCATGTGCGCGAAGTATCGCGAGCCTGACAAGAGCAACCGCTCATCGGTACGCGATCGAAAGTATCACGTGTTACTAAATGTCCTGCCGAGACGGACTCGATCAGTGGGCAATCGGCGAACCGCTAGGTGACCGCGCCGTGCCTCAGCGCTTGGAGTTCGCGACTCACGGCCCGCATGCCCGTTTCGAGAGCGCGGAGTTCGTCCAGGCTGAGTCCGTCCATGACGTCAATCCCGAGTTCCGGTCTGGCTCCGAGGATCTCGGCGACGACCGCTCGGCCGAGCCGAGTGGGCCGTAGCCGGCGCACGCGCTGGTCGCCATCGTCCGAGGCCCGCTCGACGAGTTCCTGCTTGACCAGCCGGTCGACGAGTCGGGACATCGTGGGCAGGGAGACTTCGAAATCCTCCGCGAGCGCGCTTGTCGTGGCCGCTTCGTTCACCACGACCGACGAGAGCACCTTCAGCTGCTGGAGGGTGAGTTGCGTCTCCATCAGCCGCCCGATGATGCGCGGAATGGACCGCGCGGAGATCGCGACCCGCAACGATTCGATGCTTTTGAGCACTTCACGCCTGTCCTGGTTCGTCACCTCTACACGGTAGCCGCCGCACTCAGACCGCCTTGCCGATTTAGTTAGCTTCAGGCTAACTTCTTTGGCAGGACGTTTGCGGCCGATGCCGCGACGGGTCCGAAACCGCCACAGCTCGAACACCCTGGGCAAAAGGAGCCAGCATGGACGAGCCCCTATCAGCGCCGATCGATCTCGAAGCGATCCGCGAGCGGTACGCTCGCGAACGCGACCGCCGCATCCGGCCTGACGGCGCACGCCAGTACCGAAGCGCCGCAGGCGAGTTCGGCTACTACGCGAAAGACCCCTACACCCCCTTCAAGGAACGCGACCCCAAGACCGACCGGGTCGACGTCCTCGTCATCGGCGCCGGGTTCGGCGGCCTCCTCGCGGCCGCGTCGCTGCGGGAGGCCGGGTTCGAGTCGGTCCGGCTCATGGACGAGGCCGGCGACGTCGGCGGCACCTGGTACTGGAACCGGTACCCGGGCGTGCGCTGCGACATCGAGTCCTACGTGTACATGCCGCTGCTCGAGGAGACCGGCACGATCCCGACCGAGCGGTACGCGAAAGGCGAGGAGATCCGCCGCCACGCCGTGCGCATCGCCGAGCACTACGACCTCTACCGTGACGCGCTCTTCCAGACCCGCTCCACCGCTCTGACCTGGGACGAGGATGCTGGCGAGTGGATCATCGAGACCGACCGCGGCGACCGCTTCAGCGCCCGGTACGTCATCACCTCGACCGGCACGCTCACCCAGCCCAAGCTCCCCGGCATCCCCGGCATCGAGAAGTTCGGCGGCCACACCTTCCACACCAGCCGCTGGGACTACGGCTACACCGGAGGCAGCGCCGACGGGAACCTGACCGGTCTGGCCGACAAGAAAATCGCGGTCGTCGGTACCGGCGCGACCGGACTCCAGGTCGTGCCCGTGCTCGCCGAGAGCGCGGACGAGCTGTTCGTGTTCCAGACGGACCCCATCCACCGTGGACGTCCGCGACAACCGCCCCACCGACCCCGAATGGGCGGCGTCGCTCAAACCGGGCTGGCAGCGCGAACGCATGGAGAACTTCCTCGCCGTCCTCGCCGGCGAGCCGGTCGACGAACCGCTCGTCACCGACGGGTGGACAGCGACCGTCGCATTGCAGCGCAGCATCATCACCGGCGCCGTCGACGAATCCCTCACCGAAGAGGAGCGAGCGGTCCGCGACGAACTCGACGACGCCGCCACGATGAATCGGATCCGCGCCCGCGTCGACGCGATCGTCGCCGACCCGGCCACCGCGGAGGCGCTCAAGCCCTGGTACCGGTACATGTGCAAGCGTCCCGGGTTCTCCGACCACTACCTCCAGGCGTTCAACCACCCCAACGTCACGCTTGTCGATACCGCCGACACCCACGGCATCACCGGCATGACCGAGAACGCGGTCGTCGTCGGCGACCAGGAGTACGAGGTCGACTGCGTCATCTTCGCCACCGGCTTCGACGCCGGCATCTCCGGCGTCATGTCCGGCACCCTGCCGGTCACCGGGCGCGGCGGGCAGAGCCTCCTCGAGTCGCGGGCCACGGGCCCCCGTACTTTGCACGGCTTCTACAGCCACGGGTTCCCGAACCTGTTCCACCTCGGCTCCCTCCAGAACGCCAACGCCGTCAACTTCGTCCACATCCTCAAAGAGCAGGCCGAGCACGTCGCCGCCGTCATCGCCCGCGCCGAAAACGAGGGAGCCCGACGCATCGAGCCCACGGCCGACGCCACTGAGCGATGGGCCCGCACCATTCAGGACACCACGCGCGACGGCGGCGACTTCCTGGCCGAGTGCACCCCTGGCTACTACAACGGCGAGGGAGCCCGGACCTCCGCTGGATTCTCGTACGCACCCGGCCCTGTCGCATTCCACCGCCTACTGCGCGAATGGCGTGGCGGCGACATGAGCGAGGTGCTGGTCCGTACCGACGAGGACGCACAACGACGCCTCGACCACGCCGCAGAGGTGGCCTCGTGAAGCGCCTCCTGATCACCTGCACCTTGCTCGTCCCGCTCGTTGCCGGCGGGTGCGGCGCAGGCCCGGCCCACGCCGAGAAGGACCGTGAGACCGAACACCAGATCGCGGCCGAGCTGATGCAGGTCACCGAACCCCACGCCCTGTCCGGCGGGACGCTGCTCGAAGGCCCGGTCTTCGACGAGGACGGGCGGCTTTTCCTGGTCGACGTCATGGCGCCTCGCGGCGAGCCGAAGGTGCTCCGCGTCGACGTCGAGGAGCAGACGGCCGAACCGGTCTACACCGACGAGGCGAGCGTGTTCACCTCCGCGCAGATCAGTCCGGTCGACGGCCGCCTCTACCTCACCGACTTCGTCGGCGGCGCCGTCAAGAGCATCGCCCTTGACGGCACGGACCCGCGGACGCTCTTCGACGGCGAGATCGAGGGCACGACGATGCTGCCCGACGACATCGCCTTCGATCCCGAAGGCAACCTCTTCATCACCGACACCCGCGGCATGGACGGCCCCGGATGGGAGACCCCCGGGAGGATCATCCGCGTCAGCGCCGACGGCGAGGCCACGGTGCTCGCCGCCGACCTGGCCTCTCCCAACGGCATCAGCTTCGATGAGGACCACTCGGGACTTTGGATCGCGCAGTACAACGCGAACCGCATCGACTACTTCGCCCTCGACGAGACTCGGACCGGGGTGGCAGCCGCCTACCCGGGCATGTACGTCGACGGCGGCAAGGCGCGGGTCGACTCGACGGCGGTCGACGCCGAGGGCAACGTCTACCAAGGCTTCCACGGCAAACCGGAGATCCACGTCTACAGTCCGGACGGTGATCTCCTCGCCGTGATCGGCCTTCCCGAGGACGCACCCGACCTCGACACCGCGACCAACATCGCCATCGCCCCCGGCACCACCAACGGCGTCATCACCGTCAGCGGCCCCGATGGCGGCTACCTCCACACGTTCGAGGCCCTCGCCGAGGGCACCCGCCAATCCAACGGCGGCTAGAGCGATCCCGGTGCATCGACGGGCTGCCCGTGGATGCACCGGAACGACCCCCCGATCCGCGCTCGGCACGAAGCGCGACACCTGAGCAGTACGACCAACCCGCTTGGATCAGCGGCGGCGCGTCGATCAGAATGGGGGGATGACGTCTGAGCCCGGCTTGGAGAAGCCGGCCACCGCCGCGGACGTGGCTCGCCTGGCTGGGGTCTCGCGGTCCACGGTGAGCTTCATCCTCAACGGCAAGCTCGACCGCTTTCCCGAGGAGACTCGGCAGCGTGTGCTCGATGCCGCCGCGCAGCTGCAATACCGGCCCTCGTCCGCGGGGCGGTCGCTCGTCAGCGGACACAGCGACACGGTCATCGTGCTCCTCCCGAATACGACGTTCGGCAGCAACCTGCAAGACGCGGTGGACCGCGTCGTAGGGCATTCCGCCACTTTCGGCGGCAACGTGCTCGTCCGCTTCGCGAGCACGACCATCGACGCGACGCTGGACGCCGTACGGGCGCTCCGGCCCCTGGCCGTCGTCGACTTCGGCGTGCTCAGTGCAGAGGATCGCGAGAACGTCGAGAAGACCGGCGTAATCGTCGTGCCGCCGCTGCGACGCGGCGGTGGGCAGCCCGATGGGGGCATCGCTGAGATCCAGGCGGATGCGCTGCTGCGCCGGGGACCGCGCCGCCTCTGGTTCGCGTCCCTCTCCGACAACCGCATCGACGCCTACGGGCCCCATCGGTTCAAGGCACTGCAGCGCTCCTGCGAGCAGCGCGGCCTGGAGCCGCCGCGTACCGTCTCCGTGCCGCTCACAGTCGAAGGCGGTGCGGCGGCACTGCGAGAGGTGCTCAAGGATGGCGGCCCGGCAGGGATCGCCTGCTACAACGACGATGTGGGGATGGCGCTGCTCGCCGGTGCGCGCCGCGAAGGCGTGGAGGTGCCGGAGACGGTTTCCCTGGTCGGAGTCGACAACACACCGATGAGCGCGCTGAGCTCACCGACGCTGTCGACCGTGGACACGGGTATCGCGACGATGGTCGATCTGCTGTCGATCCAGTTGGAACGCCGGCTCGGCCGCGACGTAGACGCCGCGGCCGAGCCGGTGCACCGGTTCACGCTCGTGGCGCGCGAGAGCTCCTGATCGCGGTGCCGTTCAGCGCTATTCGACCAAGAGGTTCAGCTCGCGGCGTTCCAGGCCTTCCGCGCTGACGGTGCTATCCCTCGCTGGGCGTGGTGGTACGCGTTCGGGCAATCTCACCCAGGCGGGCGAGGCTGGGCTTGGGGGTGCGTTCGAAGGTGGTTCGATCGACGGCGATGAGACCGAAGGTCGGCTCCCAGTGCCCCCACTCGAAGTTGTCCAGGGCGCTCCAGTGCAGATAGCCGCGGATGTCGATACCGTCGTCGGCTGCGGCGAACAGGTGCTTCAGCGCTTCTTCGATGTAGGCGACGCGGCGGCTGTCGTCGGCAGTGGCGATGCCGTTCTCGGTCACCAGGATGGGGACGCCGCCGGTCACCTCCCATGCGTAGCGGATGGCGATGCCGAGCGAGTCGGGACGGTACGGGGAGCCGACGAGGGTGTTGTCCTCGTGCGGCGGATGCGGGATGAGCCCGTCCTCGCCGACCGCCTGGGTGGTGTACGCCTGAACGCCGATGAAGTCGTCACCGCGGGCTGCTTCCATGAACACGTCCTCGCGGGCGTACCGCTCATCCAGGAACCGCGCTTCGTTCTCTGGTGCGTCGGCATACATCGCCAGGTTCGCGACGGTCCAGCCCACCTTCGCGGAGGTGTGCTGTCGGACGATCTCCCGTGCGGCATGGTGCGCCTTGACGAGCACCTCGACCGCTTCGGGCAACGGCCGCGGAAGCACGAAGCCGTTCTCCGGTTGGATCGTGGGCGTCTCGAACTCCGGCACGACGGAACCGGTGATGCCGCTTGCCATGAGCATCATGAACGCGTACATGTTCGGCTCATTGATCGTTGCGACCCACTGGACGTCGTGCAGGATCTCGCAGACCCGGGTGACGTAGGCGGAGAAGCGGTCGATCGCCGTCTCCCCGAACCATCCGCCCTCCTCGATGAACCACCGGGGGCTGGAGAAGTGGTGAAGAGTGACGACGGGAGTGAGGCCGAGGTCGTGTGCGGTGTCGATCATCCGGCGGTAGTGCTGCAGTACAGCGATGGAGAATTCACCGGGCAGAGGTTCGACGCGCGCCCATTCGATGCCGAACCGGTAGGACGTCAATCCGGCCTCGGCAAGCAGGCGCATGTCCTCCGCGTATCGGTGGTAGCTGTCGACCGCGTCACCGCTCAGCGAGAAGTTCGGCATCTGCTGCTCGTAGACCCACCAGTCAGCAGTTGACGTTGTTCCCTTCGATCTGGTGGGGCGAGGAGGACGCACCCCAGAGGAAGTCGCTGTGCGATCGGGTCATGAGGGAGAAGCCTTTCATCCGTAGCGTCATCGGTTCTGAGCGATCTGCGTCGCGGTGCTCTGCAGGAGAGCGAGCACCGCCGTGGTGTCGCTCCAGGTGTGGAGAGAGTGCTCTCGCGCCCCGTCGAGGATCGCCTGCTGCACTGCTCGCAGCATGGGGGTGTACCCGTTGCCCTGCTTCTCGAATTGCGAGGTCTGAGAAGTGAGGAACGTTTTCGGGTCCGCCAGGTGGGTGGTGAACTCCGTGGCCGCCCAGAACGGGAAGGGGATCTCGACCCACCCGTCGGTGCCGTTCACAGCGGCGGTCGGCTCGACGAATTCACTCATGGAGCTGGCGAGTTGCGCGTAGCGACCGCCACCGAACTCCAGCGTCATGTGCTGCGCGATATCCACCCCTGCCTCGCGCACGCCCCGCGCCGTAATCTCCGTGGGGGCGCCGAGCATGTCGCAGGCGAGGGTGAGCGGATAGATGCCCTGGTCGAACAACGCGCTCCCTCCGAGGTCCGCGTTCCAGCGGCTCGAGTCGTCACGCGGGAACGGGAGTCCGAAACTCGCCCGCACACTGCGCACCGCCCCGATCCCGCCGGACCGAACGAAGTCGATCAGAGCGCGGTAGGCCGGGTTGAATTTCATCCACATCGCTTCCATGAGGAACGCGTGGGTGGCCTGAGCGAGTTGGCGGAGATCCTCAGCCTCGGCCACGTCCATGGTCGCCGGCTTCTCGATGAGAACGTGCTTGCCTGCCAGCAGGGCCCGCCGTGCGATCTCGTGATGGGTGGCGTGCGGCGTCGCGATGTACACGACATCGACCTCGCCGAGCCCCAGCACCTCACTGAGGGATCCCGCATGGGCGGCGCCGTGAAGCCGCGCGAACTCTCCCGCTCGACGGGCGTCACGCGATGCCACGGCGACCAATTCCGCACCCGGGAGGCCCGTCACGTCTTGGGCGATGTGGTGGGAGATCGCGCCGGTGCCGATGATGGCCCAGCGCAACGCTGACTCCCGGTCAGCGACCGCGAACTCCTCGACCACGCGGTCAGTCATCGGAATCCTGAACGACCTGCACCGTTACGCCTCCCTGGAGCGTGCCGGCGGTCGCTGCGATCTCGATGGTCCCGGCGTGGAGCGGGCGCACGATGGCGAGCACGCGCCCGTCGAGTGTCTGGCAGACATCCCCTGAAAGTGGATGCTCCGGGTGGGGTCGGCCGCTCATCACGCCGACCAGCTCACCGGCACCGGAGACTGTGAGCTGGATGTCCTTCTCGTCGTCGGTGACCCGGATGCCGCTGGCATCGAGGATCTCGATCTCGATGAACACCGCGTCACCGGGCCCGTCGGCGATGGTCATCGCTGAGGGGGTGAGGTGCAGGATGGCCTCGCCTGCGGCCGAGCGGATCTGTGAGCGCGACACCTCTCTGCCGTGCGAATAGCAGACGGCCTCGAGAACGCCGGGCTCGTAGGTCACATCGAACTCGGCGATGAAGGGTTTCGCGATTCCCGTGCGCGCGCGTCCGAGAGACTCCCCGTTGCACAGGAGCTCCACCTCGTCTGCGGTGGAGTAGACGTCGACGCGGATCGGGGATCCTGGGTCCAGGGACCAGGTCCAGCTCTCCTGGATGTCCGGCCAGGACCATCCGCCGGTCATGGCTGCGCGGCCGTGATTCTGCGGGCGGTGGACGCCGATGAAGGGCCGTTCCCGAAGCCCGAACACGGTTTCGCGGTAGTAGGAGATCGCGCGGCGGCGTCCGCTCATGTCGATGTCGCCCACCCATGCCGAGATCCACGGGTACGGCGCTTCGAAGGCCATGTCGTTGTCGTCGAGGTAGCGGGTGCGTCCCACTCCGACTTCGCCGAGATAGTCCCATCCAGCCCAGGTGAAGTCCCCGATCACGTTCGGGTTGTCCAGCACGAGGCGCCACAGGACATCGATGTGGCCCGGGAAAGTCTCGGTGCCGACGAGGATGCGGTTCGGAGCGGCGGCGCGGTCGAGCTCGTAGCGGCTGTCTCCGTAGTTGATGCCCGCCACATCCAGTGCCGCGAGGGGTTCTTCGAGCTTCTCTGAGACGATGTCAGAGGCGCTGATCTGGTTCATCATGTCGCCGGCGCTTCCCATGGCGTCGTTGACGCCACCGGCGGCTCCGGCGTCGGTGGCCTGCTGCATCATCTGCATGACGTCTTTCAGCGCGGCGACGAACCCGTTGACTCCGTTGGTGACGGGGCGGGTGGGGTCGATCTGGCGCACCTTCGCGGCGAGGCGCTGGTTCCACTCGGCACCGGTTGCTGTCCCGATCTCGGGGATTTCGTTGCCGATGGAGTAGAAGATGACGCTGGGGTGGTTGCGGTCTTTGAGGACCATAGATTCGACGTCTCGCTCCCACCATTCCGGGAAATCGAGCGAGTAGTCGAACGAGGACTTGCTCTCGGTCCACACGTCGAACGCTTCGTCCATGACGAGGACGCCGAGCCGGTCGCACGCTTCCAGCATCGGGATGCTGATCGGATTGTGGGCGCTGCGGATCGCATTGAAGCCGGCTTCTTTGAGAATGCGCACTCGGCGCTCTTCCGCGGCGGCGAGGGCGACTCCGCCGAGAGCACCATTGTCGTGATGGACGCAGGCGCCTCGAATCTTGATCGGGGTGCCGTTGAGGCGCAGACCGCGCTGAGGATCCAGCTGGATCGTCCTGAGCCCCAAGGGAACCTCGGATCGGTCGAGCGTCGTGCCGCCCTCGCGGACGTGCACGTCGACCGAATAGAGGTAAGGGTCATCGGTCGACCACCGACGCGGGGCCGGAAGGTACAGCTGTGTCAAGACCGTGCCGGCCTGCCCGCCGCTGACCGTGGCGGGTGTCGTCGCGTTGGCGACCGCGTGGCGGTCGGCGTCGCGGATGGTCACCTCCACTCGTGCGGTGGCGCGATGGCGTCGACCGTTGAGGAGGGCGATATCGACCTTCACGGTCGCCATTTCCTCATCGATGTCCTCCAGTCGCGCTTGCACGCCGTAAGAGGAGATTCGGTACGGGTCCGTCACGTGTAGGAGCACGTCCCGCGTGATGCCGACGCCTGTGTACCAGCGGGAGTCGTCTTGGGCGCGTACTTCAACGCGCAGAGTGTTCTCCTCTCCGAAACGCAGGTGGTCGTCCAGATTGACCTCGAAGATCGAGTACCCGTAGGGGCGTTGCCCCACGTACTCGTCGTTGAGGTAGACCACCGCGTCACGGTAGGCGCCTTGGAACTCGACGCGGACGTTGCGATCTCGCCACGCGTCGGGCGCGAGGAATGTCTTGGTGTACTCGAAGTTCGCCGCAGACGGGAAGTATGCGCCTTTGCCCGAGCCTGCCGGGTCGCGCTCGGCCGAGATCAGTGCGTCATGCGGCAGCCTGACCGACTTTCCCGAGTCAGCGGATTGTCCGATCTGAGCGAAGATGCTCGTCTTCGGCTTGACCGTCCAGTCGTCGTTGAACAGCGTTGCGGGCATAGGTGTTCCTCCATTCCGCGGCGAACTCGCGGAGTCGTCTTCGGGTCAGATCTTCGGGACAGGGATGCTGACGGTGGTGGGCCGTCCGGGTCGAACCCCGAGGATCAGCAGTCCGCCGACCACGGCGAACGCTGCGGCAACGATGTACACGCCGGTGTAGTCCCCGCGGAGAAGGGACAGAATCGCCGCGGCGAGGAACGGGCCCACGCCCTGTGCCAGCTGGTTGGCGAGGTTGAAGATTCCGAGGAAGCGTCCGTTCTGTCCCTGGTCGCTGGGCAGGGTGTCCAGTCCGATGGCCTGATCGATGGCTCCGAAGATGCCCACACCGAATACCGCGACCAGCGACCCGATGTAGAACTGCGGGATGGAGGTGAGTGTCGCCGTGACGACCAGTCCGCCCGCGAGGAGGAGGCCTGCGATGACGATGAACGGCTTGCGACGCCGGATGCGGTCCGAGATCGCACCGCTGAGGATCGATCCGGTGATCGCGACGCCGATGCCGAGCAGACCGCCCGTCGCAACGATGCCCGCGATCGCGCCCGGCTCGAGCGCGAGGCGACCACCGAGCAGATACACGGTGTAGAGGGACATGATCGAAAGGGCGAGGAAGATGAAGAACCGGCTGATCCACACCCACGCGAAGTCCGGGTGGCGGCGAGGGTTGAAGTAGAACCCCTGTGCGAGCTGACGGAAGTTGATCTTCGAGCTGTCTGCCGGTGCAGGCTCGTCCTTCATCACGACGATGAATGCGAGGCCGAGGATGAAGGCGATCGCGGAGGGCGCTGCGAACATGGCCAGCGGCATGGCGCTGAATGCCCCTGCGATGGCGACACCGAACACCGGGGCGATCTGCGTCGCGGCTCCCGTGAAACCCGCGACCTTGCCGCGCTGCTGCTCGGGCAGCTTGTCACCGAGGTGCGTGACGAACATGCCGCCCGCTGCCGTATAGCCGATGAAGGCGAGTGTCCACGCGGCGATCAGCAGGCCGATGTTCTCCGACAACCCGACGAGGACCGAGCCGAGGAGGCCCATGAGCATTCCCGCCAGCATCCACGTCCGGCGCCGCCCGAAACGAAGCCGGGTCTTGTCACTGAAGACGCCGACCAAGGGCCCGGTGACGAGCACGATCAGCGAGGGCACACCGACCGCGATCGCAATCGCCGTGTCCTTGATGTCGGGTGCGATCTGTTCGATTCGGATCGCCAGCGAGAACGCCGTCGGCGCGATCCACGCCACGTACAGGGCGAAGTAACTCAGGATCAGAACCGACAGGTAACCCTTGCGGAGCTTCACCGTGGGCACAGCAGCCGTATCACTCAGCTGCTCCGCAGCGATCGCGGCAGCTGCCGCGAGCCCCACAGGGGGCTGACCGGCGCTTGCCGGATTGTTGGCATCGTTAGTCATGCCGCAACTCCATTGTTGTCTGGTCGTTCAAGATCGGGTCCCACGCGGTATGCACACGTGATAACCCATTATGCACACGTGATAGCTCTGGCGCAACGTGACATGATGGGGGCATGACGAACATCGGTCGACCCGCCACAGCCGCGGATGTAGCTGCCGTCGCCGGAGTCTCCCGCGCCACCGTCAGCCACATCCTGGGCGGGCGGGCCAGCAGCTTCAGCGAAAGCACACGTGAAAAAGTGACCGCTGCTGCTCGCCAGCTCGACTACCGCCCCTCCCCGGCCGGCCGCAACCTGGTCACAGGCCGTGGCGACACCATCGTCGCGCTGGCGCCAAACTCAACGATCGGTCAGAACCAGCAAGACGCCCTCGACCGCCTCATCGCAGACGCCGGCTCTCTCTCTGGCAACGTGGTCCTCCGCTTCGCGGACGAGGATCCCGACACGACGGTGTCGTCCCTGTTGCGGCTACGGCCACTCGCTGTCGTCGACCTGGGCGCGCTCCCACAGGAGGCGCGAGACAGACTCGCCCAACAGGGTGTGCCAACCGTGCCGCGGATTGATCAGAACTCGCAAACCGCGCACCTCGATCTTGATATCGCCGAGATGCAGGTCTCTGAACTGCAGCGGCGCGGTCGGCGACCAATCGTGTACGCCGGACTCCTCGACCAACGCCCGGACCCTTTCAGCGATCGACGGTTCGTGATGGTTCAGGACATCTCTCGCCGGCCTCGGACTCAGCGAGCCCATTCGAGTCGATACCCCTATCGACGCGGATGGCGCGTTCCGCGCCCTCGCGCCCATGCTCCCCGGCTCACCGTTCGGAGTCGCCGCGTATAACGACACAGTCGCGCTCGCTGTCGCCTCCGTCGCCCGACGCCTCACGCTCGCGATTCCCGACGATGTCGCGATCGTTGGAGTCGACAACACCCCCGCCATGCAGCTGGTGTCGCCCCGCATCACCAGCATCGACGTCAACATGGACGCCTATATCGACCAGGCCGTCGCGGAGTTGGTCGGATACCTCGAACTGGAAGTTCTGCTTCCACCTCGTTCTCGACAGCGACCTCTCGAGCTCATTCGCGGTGATTCTTCCTGAGCCCTCACGGCCCTGGCCAATGGTCCGAGCCCGTGAGTGGATTCCCAACTGGGGATCTGCTCGCACGGGCAGACTTGTCCGGCACTCGACGGCAGCCCGGCTGGAACCTCGGCAACGCCCTCGACGCCAGTCGCGGCGCCGACGAGACCGCCTGGGGCAACCCGCGCGTCACCCCCACACTTCTTCGACGACATCAAGGCCGAAGGGCTTCAACTCGGTCCGCATCCCCGTCAGCTGGGGCAACCACACCGGTCCCGCGCCCGACTACACGATCGACCCGGCCGTCTGGAGCGGGTGCAGGAGGTCGTCGACCTACGCCCTGACGACGGACCTCTACGTCATGATCAACACGCACCACGACTCGTGGCAGTGGATCACGAACCTGTCCGAGCCCGAGCAGCACGACCAGGTCATGGCCCAGTACGACGCCACCTGGACCCAGATCGCGGACACCTTCAAGGACTACCCGCGGGAGCTGATCGTTCGAGTCCGTCAACGAGGTCGAGCTTCGACGCGGCACGCTCCGGCAACGACCGAGACCACCAGCTCATGGCCGAGCTGAACACGCTCGTTCCACGAGATCGTGCGCTCCTCCGGCGGCAGCAACGCCGACCGCCTGCTGGTCCTGGAGACGATCTACACCGGGGCCGACCAGGTCCACATGGACGCCCTCGCCGCCGAGATCGAGGCGCTCGACGACCCGATGCTGGCCGCGACCACCCACAACTACGGCTTCTGGCCCTTCAGCGTCAACGTCGCCGGGGTCACCACCTACAACGAGGAGGTGCAGGGCCTGCTCGAAGCGAACTTCCAGGACCAGGTCGACACCTTCACCTCCAAGGGCATCCCGGTCATCATCGGCGAGTACGGCCTGCTCGGACAGCTACGACATCAAGGTCGAGCGCGGCGAGTACCTGAAGTTCTTCGAGCACTTCGGCCACCTGGCCCGCACCTCGGGCATCACCACGATGTGGTGGGACAACGGCACGCACTTCGACCGCTTCATGCGCGAATGGCGCGACCAGGAGCAGTTCGACTACATCTCCGTCGTCCTGGACCGCCCGCTCCGGCACCGCCTCCTCCGACCTCGTCTTCGTCGACTCCTCGAGTCCAAGATCACGGACCGGACGGTGACCCTTGAACCTCAACGGCCTCGAGTTCAGCGCCCTCTACTACGGCAACAGCAAGTTGACAGGCCGGCAAGGACTACATCCTCGACGGTACGACGCTGACCATCAAGGCCAAGGTCCTCAAGCGCATCCTCGGCGACCGGGAGCCCGGCACGACCGCGCAGCTCTCGGTCCGCTTCTCGGCCGGCATGCCGTGGAAGCTCAACGTGATCAGCGCGAGCGACCCCGTCCTCCAGGACGCCGAGGGCACCACCGCCTCGCTGGAGATCCCCACCGAATTCAACGGCGACCGCGTCGCCACCGTGGAGGCCACCTACTCGGACGGTACCAACGCCGGTCCGCACAACTGGACCTCCTACAAGGAGTTCGACGTCGCCTTCAAGGTGCGCTACGCCGAGGGCACCATCGAGATGACCAAGGCGTTCTTCGATGCGGTCACCGACGGCTCCACGGTGACCCTGACCGTTCCACTTCTGGAGCGGTCAGACCGTCGAGTACACCGTGAACCGCAACGGCGACATCGTCACCGGTACGGCTTAACGGCACAGCACGAGCAGGGCGGCGCATTCGCGCCGCCCCTGCACTGCGTGATCGCTGATCCGTCACGGCGTCGCCGCCGCGCCGAATACACGCCTGTGCGGCCGGACCGCGGTCCGGCCGCACAGGGTCGATCACCTGATCGGTGTCAGACGGGTTGGCGGGTGAAGCGCTGGTTGGCGCTGCCGTTGGGGGTGTACTGGGAGATGCGGGCGCCGTCCGCACTGGAGTAGCCCCACACGTCCATGGCCAGGCCGGACTGGCGGTTGATGATGCTGACGACGTTGTTCCCGTGGTCGGTCAGGCGCCAGTGCTGGCTGTGCGCGCCCGGTGTCGGCCTGCTGGGTGATGTCGGCGCCGTTGCTGTTGCTCGCGACCTGCAGGACCAGCCCGGAGTGGCGGGCCTTGATCTTGAAATGGCCCTCGCCGGCGTCGATGAACTGGAACTGCTGGTTGGTGCGTCCGGTGCCCGACCACTGGTGCAGCAGCGCCCCGGCGCTGGTGGAGACCCCGTTGATGTCCGCGTACTTCCCGCGAGTGCTGCGCGATGAGCCGGTAGGAGCCCGGACCGCCGGGGGTGCCGCCCAGCGCGGCCTCCCATTTGGTGTTGGAGCCGGCCGCGTCGATAGGCAGGCGGTCCCTGGCCGCAGTGTCGCCGTACATCGTCCATTGCGCCCAGTTCCGGACGGTGTTCCTGAAGCGCAGGTCGTCCCAGAAGCTGTTGTGACTGCCGCCGACGAAGGTGAGGAACGCCTTCGGCCAGGTGATCTCGTTGTAGGCCTGTCGGCCCGAGGAGTACGCGGTGGTCCCGTCCTGGTCGCCGTGGACGAACAGGACCTTGGCGTTGACCGAGCTGGACGGGGTGCCCATGTCGAGGCACGACTGCGGGTTGGCGGAGATGATGCGGCTGTCGGGCCAGGAGGTGAGCAGGCCGTGGGTGGTCATGCCGCCCATCGAGTGGCCGCAGGCGCCCACGCCGATGTCGGTGCGGACGTGTCCGGCGAGCGGCCCGCTGGTGTTGAGGGCGAGGGTGTTCGTGAGCGCCTGGGAGACGTCGCGGGAGGTGTTGCCGCTGTTGACGTCGTTCAGGCTGTGCTGGAAGTGCGGGGACGGCACGATGAAGCCCGCCGCGGCCAGGCCCGGGGCGAATGTCGAGTTCGCCGGGTTGCCGCCCAGGCCGTGGGTGTAGGCGTAGACGGGGAAGACCCCGTTCGCGACCGGGGCGTCCGCGACCGGGGTGCCGCCGGGGGTGCCGGTGGCCGGGTAGTAGACGTAGGTGGTGACGGGGCGGGTGCCGCGGTACCACTCGTAGCGGCGCACGCCCACGGCGAACGGATTGGCCGGTGCGGGTTCGGCGTGCGCCTGCGTGGTGCCGAGCAGTGACACGCCCACGCCCAGGGCGCCGGCAGCGCCGATGTTCAGGAACGTGCGTCGTTGCATTGCCATGAGGGCTCCTTTTCGGAGGAATGGTCGAGGGGGAGCGGCATCGCCCGATCGGCGGTGCGTGCCGCTCCCCCGCCTTTGCTCTACTCGCCGTTGACGATCTTGTAGGCGTCGGTGAACGGTGCTCGCGCGTCCTCGCCGCCGTTGTTCAGGAAGGTGTCGACCATGGCCGGAATGTCGGCGATCTCGGAGCGCCCGTAGACCACGTCGGCCTCCTGGTCCTTCAGGGTCTGCAGCGCCGAGATGAAGGGTGCAGGGGCTTCGACTCGGATGCCTTCGAAGATGTCCTTCTCGAGGTAGTCCAAGACTGAGGCGTCGTAGTCGAACCGCTGCTGGACGAGCGCGGGGTCGCCGGTGTGGAACGTCTGGACCTTGCCGGAGATGCCGTAGTAGCCGCCGATGGTCGCGCTGCCGTGTTCGTTCGTCCGCGGGACGCCGTCGGCGTCGAACTCGAAGTGCTCGCCCTCGATGCCGTAGTCGAGCAGCTGGTTCTCGATCGTGCCGAACGGTGCGGCGCAGAAGTTGGCGACGTCGAGGATCTCCTCGACCTGCTCGACGGAGAGGCTCTTGCTGAGGAACAGCCAGCCCTCGACGTCGGCGGTGCCGAACACCACCGGGGTCCGCCCGCCCGCGGCAATGGGGCCGAGCGGGACGACGGCGCCTTCGATCTCGCCCCTGGTGACGCTGCCGTTGTAGTCGCCCCAGTAGGACATGCCGTCCTGGTGGAACAGGGTCGTTCCCGCCTTGTGCAGCTCCTTGGGGTCCAGCGAGGCGGCGGGGGCGTCAGGGTGGATGAGCTTCTCGTCCCAGACCGTGCGCCGGAACTCGAGCCACTCGGTGTACTCCGGGCGTTCGCAGTTGTGGACGAGCTTCCCGTCGATCCAGGCCCAGCCGTTGCCGGAGGCCAGGCCGAACCACTGGGGGGTGAGGTAGTCGAGCCCGTAGAGCGCCCATCTGCCGGCCGCGTCGTCGGACCAGGCGCGGGCGACCTCGAGCACTTCCTCCACTGTGGTGGGGACGGCCATGTCTGCCGCCTCGAGCAGGTCGGTGCGGGCGTACATGCCGTTCTGCGGACCGCCGGCCAGGCTGCCGGGAATGCCGTAGAGGCGGGCGCTCTCGGGGTCGGCGGGGTCGCTCGACCAGACGGACTTGCCCCAGGCCTCGGTGGCCCGGCCGGCGAGCAGGGGCCAGCGCTCGGAGATGTCGCCGGTGAGGATGTCGGTCAGGTCGTAGAACCGGTTGACGACGGTCTCGCGGAAGTCGGGGTGGGCGCCGAGCATCCAGCTGAACATGTGGATGCCGTCGCCGAACTCGCTGGCCTGGATCCACTGGTTCGAGGTCTCGGCGTAGGTGTTGCCGTCCGCGTGCGCCAGCTCGACGACCGTGCCGCCCCACGCTTCTTGGACCGCCGCGAAGTAGGAGTCGTCGCTGGGAGGGGGTGTGCCCCAGGTCGGGACGGTGATCCGGTAGGTGCCGGTGTTCGCGGGGGGTTCGGGGATGGCCTGGGCCGGCTCGGGGTAGGCGGTGAATCCGGACCGGTGGTGCGGTGGCTCGCCCACCAGGTCGGGTTCGACCGGGAGCGGCCATTCCTTGTACTGCGGGAGGAAGTCGAACCCTTCGGTGACCTGGGTGCTGCCGTCGCTGCTCTGGATGTCGCTGCAGGCGGCGATGAGGGGGAGACCCGCGGCGCCGGCCGCGCCGAGGCCGGCGGCCTTGAGGAGTGATCGGCGTCGGAAGATCGATCCGTTTGAGGGAGTGGCCACGTCGCTGTCCTTTCGGTGGTACTGCGTGTGAGGGATTGCTCGAAGGAGCGGGAGTTCGCGGTGAGGTGAGCGGCCATCGTGGCGATGGCCGCTCCTTCGTCGCATGGGATGCCTCGGCCCGGCGCGCGGCGTGCTCGCGGGCCCGAGGCGGCCGGCGTTATCGCACGTCGACCCAGTAGCTGTTGGTGTCCAGCTGGCCCTTGCCGGTGAACACCTCGGTGCCGGCTTGGACGCTGGTGAGGTACTTGCTGTTGCTGAGCCATCCCCGGTTCACCAGGTTGCTCGTGAAGTCGCGCAGGTCGAAGTTCACCGAGTTGGTGTTCGTGGTGCGGACGAAGGAGAACACGTTCCAGCCGACGCCGTTCCCGGCGTCGATCCAGCCGCGGTACAGGTCCCAGGTGCCGCCGGCGAGGGTGACGGTGGCCTGCCTGGTGCCGGCCGGACCGGCTCCGCCGATCTTGTAGGGCCAGATCATGATCTCGTCGGTCGGGTTGTTCGACCAGTCGGGATTCGACTGGGGGTGCAGCCACAGGTCGTAGGCGACGTTCATCGTGCCGGACGCGTTCACGCTGTAGTTCCAGCTCGTCGCGACGCTGCGGTTGTCGCTGAGCCGCACCGGCAGTTCAGTGCCGGGGCGCTGCCATCCCCAATGCCAGCCGAGGACCGAGCTGGAGAAGCTCTTGACCGAGTAGGACGATCCGCTCCATTCCCAGGAGGTGCCCCATCCGATGGTGTCACCGGACTGCCAGTTGTTCCATGTGCACTGCCAGCCGGTGCCGGAGTTGTTGCCCCACAGGTTGTTGGTGACGTAGTACTTGCCCATGGCGATGGTCTCGCCCTTGTTGCAGGTGCTGGCGGCTTGGGCTGGCGTGGCCGTGACGAGGGTCGACGCCAGGGCGATGCAGAACGCGGCGACGATGCCGAGCAGCAGGCGTTTGACCGGTGCTCTTCGGGTCTCGGGAGGCATCTCTTTTCCTTCCGGTGGTGCGGTGCCGTCGGACCGGGGGCGGTCGTGGACGAGCAGTTAGTTTGGTCATCTTTCGAAACTACGTTATATCGTCACACTGAAGCCTGTCAATGTCGAGAATGGCTGCGTTTTAACAGTTCAGAGCGGTAATAGGGCAGGCCGGATCGCGCAACGCCATAGGGCGTTGCGCGAATCCTGGCGGCCATGAATGAACAGGAAATCCGAGACCGACTACCTCCCCGTCGCCGACCCGCTTTATTCAATGGCCGCTGCCATCTGCTCTTTTATTCAAGGAGCTGCACACGTTCGGGCAGCAGCCGCATCTGCACATCAGGTGGTCTGCCCGAACCCGTCTCTTTATCGATACATTCCTGGGCTTCATCGCCTCATAGCGACTTGCGCACCGCCACCGCCAATTCCTGAGCCGCTTCCACGTCCGCATCGGCGATGCCCACGCCGTAGCGGAAGCGGACTGCTTCACCATTCGGAATAGTCAGTTCCTCGCTGAAGAACGGGGCGGGATTGAGGCAGGCGAACTCCTCGCTGCGCGCGAACCACTGCGGCGGGTGGTGCGGGTTCGACTGGTCGTCGACCATGAGCACCAGTGAGGCGGCGTCGATGTCGTCGTGGCGTCCGGCGAAGCCCATCCACTCGTGGCGCTGGCCGCGCATGTCGTTGCCGGAGCCGGAGCCCTCGGCGGTGACGAGGCTCCCCCCGGTGAACGCGCGCGGCCCGCGCCAGAACAGGCCGCCGTAGCCGGCGTTCTCACGCCCCTTCGTGGTCGGGGAGCCGATCGCGATGTCCGCGCCCGAGACGTTCCGCAGCTCGGTGTCGAAGGTCAGCATCCAGGCATCGTCCGAGAGCAGACGCGCGCTCAGCGCGCGGCGCTCGGTGATCCACGGGGCTCCGCCCTGGGTGTTCCAGTCCAGTTCGTGGACCAGTTCGGCGGCCCCGTCGACCTGCTCCATGCGGGTGAACCGCCGGTGCGACTGGGTGCCGTTGTTCTCCAGCTGCACGTAGAACTGCCCGTGGACGTAGGTGGGGCCGCCCCAGAAGTTCTCCTCCCCCACATGCGGCAACGAGAGCGCGATGCCCTTGTGCCACACGTGGTCCCAGGGCCGGAACAGGCTCACCAGGTTCCCGGCGCGGGTGCGGATCGGGTGCAGGTACGGCTTGGGCGACTCCAGTTGCGGGGAGTCGGGCCGGTAGACGTACCGGAACAGCTCGGTCCCGCCGTCGCTGACGGTCACCGCGCTGTCGATGTCGTGGCGGATGTCGAGGTGGCTCATGCGAAGGTCTCCTTGATCGGCATCCATGGAACGACGCCGCCGTCCATGCTGCGGTTGAACGGGTCGGCGCCGTCGATCTCGCCGGCCGAGACGGGGCGGCCCTGGAACGCCGAAGCGTAGGTGGCGGCGGCGAACTCCAGCGTCCGGCGCGCCTCGGCGAGCGAGACGCCCGGCTCGGTCCCGGCCGCGATCGCGTCGAGGACCGCCGCGATCTGCAGGCGGTGGCCGCTCTCGGCATCGGGCTCGTCCCCGGCGAGCCAGAGCCCGGCCAGGTCCTCGTGGCCGGGCGCGGCGGTGAAGCGCCAGTCGGCCGCCCGGTAGCCGTAGAGGTGCTCGAGTTCCACAGTGGCGTACTCGAAGTCGAACCGCAGCCGGGAGGTCTCCCGCGGCGACACCACCGAGTTGACGACCGTGGCCATGGCGCCGTTGTCGAAGCGCGCCAGCGCCATCGAGACGTCCTCGGTGTTCGTGGGGCGGGACAGGCGTGCGGCCATCGCCGTGACCTCGGTCCAGGGGCCGAGGATCGACAGGAGCAGGTCGAACTGGTGGATGCCGTGGCCCATCGTCGGTCCCCCGCCCTCGACCTCCCAGCGTCCCCGCCAGGGGACGTCGAAGTAGGCGTCGTCGCGGTACCAGAGGGTCTCGCAGGTCGCCACGAGCGGCCGCCCGAGCGCCCCCGAGGCGACCAGTCGCCGCAGCCGGACCGCGGCCGGACCGTACCGGTGCTGGAACACCGTCAGCACCGGCACCCCGGTCTCGGACTCGACTTCGGCGAGCTCGTCCATCTCGGCCAGACTCAGCGCGGTCGGCTTCTCGACCAGCGCCGGGACCCCCGCCCGCATGGCCGCGATCGCCAGCGGCACATGGGTTCCCGGCGGCGTGCAGATGTGCACGAGGTCGAGCCGCTCTTGCTTCAGCATGGTCTCGGCGTCGCCGTACACGCCGGGGACCGGAAAGCGGCCGGTGAACGCCGCGGCGCTGGCCGGGTCGATCTCGGCCACGGCCGACAGTTCGGCGCCCAGTTCGGTCAGGGCGTGGGCATGCGCGTGGGCGATGCCGCCGGTGCCGATGATGCCGCAGCGGAGCGGGGGTCTGGGGACAGGCATGGTGCTCTTCTCTACTCGGACCGCGGGTTACGCGGCGGCGTCGATTTCGGTCTTGAGTTCGTCGATGAAGGCTTCGGCCGCTTCCTGCGGGGTGCGCTCGCCGAACATGACCTCCTGCGTGTAGCGCTGGATCATCGGGTCGAAGCCGCTGCCGCCGGCCGGGGTCACCACGACCGCGGGCCCTGCGGCGGCCGACTCGATGTAGTCCACGGCCAGCTGCTCGCCCTCGTCGAGGTCGGCCGAGACGTGCTCGCGCATGGCCGGGTTGGCCGGGATGCCGCGCTCGGTGCCGAGGATGTCGGCGGCGGCCTCGCTGTTGACGAGGAAGTCGACCAGGGTCGCGGCCTCGGCCGGGTGCTCGCTCTGGGAGGAGACCGCCCAGTACATCGAGGGCTTGATGAAGTTCGCGGCGGCCTCGGCGTTGCCGGGCAGTTGCAGCAGTCTGCAGGTCGGCGCCGCTGGCGGCGAGCAGCGGCGTGATCTGCGTGTTGTAGCCGAAGCCCATGGCGATCTTGCCGGTGGCGAGGCTGCCGCCTTCGATGCCGGCGCTCTGGCTCTCGACGGATTGGGCCGGGCTTTCGATCCTGCGCCGCTCTCGACCAGGCCGAGGTTGTACTCCCACAGCGCGGCCAGCACCGCCGGGTCGAGGGTGACGTCGCCGTTCTCGCCGTAGAGCTCGTTGCCGTGCAGGCGCGCCCAGTATCGGATGCTGCCGGCGTCGGTGCCGCCGGTGAGCCCGGTAGCCGTTGATGGCCCCGCCGCTCTTCTCGGTGAGTTCGTTGGCGATCGCGGCGTAGTCGTCCCAGGTCCAGGTGGTGTCGTCCGGCAGTCGACGCCGTACTGGGCGAAGAGGTCGGCGTTGACGACGCTCGCGAGCATGCCCGCGCCGATCGGGATCGCGTACTGCGTGCCGTCGATCTTCCCGGTCTCGAGCGTCGCCGCTTCGAATCCCGAGGTGTCGAGGAAGTCGCTCGTGTCGGCCAGGTCGAGCAGAGTGCCCCGGTCGCCGTAGGAGGCGAGATACAGCTCGTCCATCTGGATCACGTCGGGCGAGTCGTTCGCGGCGGTGGTGGTCGCGAGGGCGTCCCAGTACCCGGCCCAGTCCTTGAACTCGCCCTTGACGGTGATGTTCGGGTGTTCTTTCTCAAAGGCGGCGATCGCCTGCTGCGTCAGTTCAGCGCGGGTGTCGGCGCCCCACCAGGTCATGCGGATGGTGACGGGCTCGTCGCTCAGTTCCACGTCCCCGCCCCCGCCGGTGCCGCAGGCGGCCAGGCCGGGCAGGGCCACGGCAGAGGCGCCGAGTCCCTTGAAGATGAGTCTGCGTTGCATGGGATTGCTCCTTTGTGAAGGGTTGTGGTGAAGGGTTGCGGCGGTTCACTTGCCGCCGGTGGTGGCGATCCCTCTGAGCAGGAATCGCTGCCCGAACAGGAACACCAGGAAGATCGGGACGAGTGAGACCACGCTCATGGCGAGCGCGGCGCCCCAGTTCGTGCCGGCCTGGGCGTCGACGAAGGCGCGCAATGCCAGCGGGACGGTGTACAGGTCCGGGTCGGTCAGGTAGATCAGCTGGGAGAAGAAGTCGTTCCAGGTCCAGATGAACGTGAAGATCGCGGTGGTGGCGAGCGCGGGCACCATGAGCGGCAGGATGATCTGGGCGAAGATCCGCGGATGCCCGGCGCCGTCGATGCGGGCGGCCTCGTCGAGTTCGATGGGCACGCCTCGGATGAACTGGACCATCAGGAACACGAAGAACGCGTCGGTGGCCAGCAGCTTCGGCACGATGAGCGGCAGGAAGGTGTTGACCCAGCCGAGCTGGGCGAACAGCACGTACTGCGGGACGATGATGACGTGGATCGGCAGCATGATCGTCAGGAGCATGATGGCGAACCACCACCGCTTGGCGGTGAACTCCAGGCGGGCGAAGGCGTAGGCCGCCATCGAGCACGAGACCAGATTTCCCAGGATCGCGCCGAGGACCACAATGGAGGAGTTGACCAGGTAGACGCTGAACGGGTCCGCGAAGGCGTTCCAGCCTTCCGCGTAGTTCCCGGTCTCCAGGTCGTTCAGCAGCAGGCTGGGGTCCCGGAAGATGACGTCATTGGGCCGCAGCGAGCTGACGACCATCCACAGCACCGGGTAGAGCATCACCAGCACGCACAGGATCAGCAAGGTGTGCTTGACGATCGAGCGGAGCGGTCGGAATCCGCTCCGGGCCCGTCGCGGCGGGGCCGGTTCCGGTCGGGGCGGCGCGGTCTGGGTGGTTTTGGCGAAGGTGTCAGTCATTGTAGAAGACCCAATACTTCGAAGCCCAGAAGTTGATCGCGGTGAACGCGCCGACGATGAGCAGCAGCAGCCAGGCCAGGGCCGAGGCGTAGCCCATGTCGAAGTTCCCGAACCCGCGCTGGTACAGGTACAGCGTGTAGAACAGGGTCGAGTCGGCCGGACCGCCGGTGCCCCCGGAGACGATGAACGCCTGGGTGAACGACTGGAACGCGTGGATGATCTGCAGGACCAGGTTGAAGAAGATGATCGGCGTCAGCAGCGGCAGGGTCACCGACACGAACTGGCGCCAGCGGCTCGCGCCGTCGACCGAGGCGGCCTCGTAGTACATGCGCGGGATCTGGCGCAGGCCGGCCAGGAAGATCACCATCGGTGAGCCGAACGTCCACACGTTCAGCGTGATCAGCGTGCCCAGGGCGGTCTCGGGTTCGGAGATCCAGCCGCGCCCTTCGATCCCGAACAGCGCCAGGCCGTCGTTGAACAGGCCGTCGGCGCCGAACACCATCCGCCACAGGACCGCGATGGCGACGCTGGCCCCCAGCAGCGAGGGCAGGTAGAACATCGAGCGGTAGAACGCCAGGCCCCGCACGCCCCGGTCAAGCACGATGGCCAGGCCGAGGGCGAGTCCCAACTGGACCGGGACGGACACGAGGACGTAGGTGAACGTGACGCCGAGGGACTGGTGCAGGCGCTCGTCGCCGAGCATCCGGCTGAAGTTCTCCAGCCCGTTGAACTTCGCGGGCTGCAGCAGGTTGTAGTCGGTGAAACTCAGGACCAGCGAGGCGATCATCGGCCCGATCGTGATGACGAACAGGCCCAGGAACCACGGCAGCAGGAACAGGAATGCGGTCTTGTTCTGCCGCTTGGCCCTCGCACCGCCTTGGCCGAGATTGTGCAGTTCGGAGGTCGCGCTCATGGGCCGGTCTCCAGCGGGCGCGCAGCGCCCGGGCTGCAGGGGGGATCGGAAACCGGCATCGGCGCTCCTTTGCGTCAAGAAATAGTGATCGTTCACTATTTGAAGTACCACCTAAGATAGTGAACGTTCACTCGTATGTCAAGATGATCACTGGAATCAGCGAGAGGAAACCGTGGGCATGACCGAGCGCTCCACCGAATCGAGGCGACCGACGATCAAGGAGGTCGCGCGCCTGGCAGGCGTCTCGCACCAAACCGTCTCCCGCTACCTGCGCTCAAGGAGCGGATTGAAACCGGCGACGCTCGCGCGCATCGACGCCGCCGTCAGCGAGCTGAACTACCGCCCGAACCTGGTCGCGAGGTCGATGCGGACTCGCCGGACCGGCCGACTGGCGATCCTCCTGCCGACCATGGTCTTCAACCCCGCGCGGATGCTGCACGGCGCGACGGAGGCCGCCCACGAGGCCGGCTTCACCGTCGAGGCGATCAGCGTTGTCGGAGACACCGAGGCCAGAACCGAGCGAATGCTCGAGATCGCTGGCACCGGCCAGGTCGAGGGCATCCTGGCACTGGCCCCGATCTCCCCCGGGGCCGAGGATCACCTGCCGCATGACGAGACGATCGTCGTCGCGGCCGACTTCGACGACCAGATGCGCGGCATCGGCGAACTGGCCGACGCCGCGCCGCTGGTCGAGATCATGGAAGGCCTAGTGGCCTTGGGACACCGCCGGTTCTTCCACGTGGCCGGAAACCTGCAGTTCGCCTCGGCACGCGCCAGGAAGGCCGCGTACCTCGAGACGGTCGAGCGGCTCGGACTGGAATCCGCCGGGGTCATCGACGGCGACTGGTCGGGCAGGTCCGGCTACGACGCGGTGCACTCGCTCGCGGACAAGGCGATGCCCACAGCCGTCGTCGCTGCCAACGACGTCGTGGCCGCGGGGGCGATTCGCGCCCTTATCGAGCGGGGCCGGGACGTCCCCGGCGATGCCAGCGTCACCGGTTGGGACAACAACGAGGCATGCGAGTACCTGCCGCCGAGCTTGACCAGCGTCGAGGTCAACCTGGAGGGCCTGGGCCGCAATGCCATGCTGAGCCTGGTCAAAGCGATATCCGGTCGCGAACTCGAACCCGCCCCGCGCCCCCTGCAGCACGTGGTCTGGCGGGAGTCAACCGGCCCCACGCGCCGCTGACCACCCGGGAACGCTCAGGTCCCCGAGAATCGCCCCGTCGCAGTCCCGGCGATATCGGCCAGTCCAGCAGTGAGCACTGGCACGTAGAACTCGGTCATGCCGGCGATGTTCGGATGCGTGCCAGTGCCACCGGTGCCCGGGAAGCCACCGACGAGACCGTCGAACGTGTAGGCGACACGGTGACCCTCGATGCGGGTGTCGAGCGTCGCGTCGGCGAAGACGTCGGCGACGGCCACGCCCCACTTCTCAGCGGCCGCCAAAGTCACCGCCCGCAGCGCGAGTTGGGTGTCCCAGTCGCGCGAACCCAGCTTGTGGACGGGGACGTAGACCAGCCTGGCGGTCGGCCACTTCTGCTGCATGGCGTGGATGGTCGCCTCGAACGATCCGGCGAAGGTGCCGGTGTCGAAGCTGCCGGGGTCGTACGAGCCGCCGACGGCGCCGATCTCGTATCCCTCCAGTTCGTGGAGCGTGAGCGCGTCGTTCGTGCCGCCATCGAAGACGACGAAGTCAGGCGCCTGCGAGCTCGCCGACCGGACCTGAGTGAGGATCTTTCCGGTGGACGGACCCGACACCGGCCCCACGGTCGCGCCGTTCACCGCGTACTTGGTCAGCACCATCTCTTCGCGCTCGGCCACCAGGTTCACGAACCCGCGCGAATAACTGTGCCCGTAGACGATGCTGTCGCCGAAGGCGTAGACCGAGGATCCGGCCAGCGCCCCTTCGGCGGCGCGGTCCGGCCGGACGAGCCGGAAGTTGTCGATCGACTGCACCCCGGTGCCGTAGTAGTTGCAGGCCACGAACTTCGCGAGGCGCTGGCCCGTGATGGCCCCAGTACCAGAGGCCATGACTCGCGGCGAAGCCTCCTTGGTCGCGATCGAGTACTGGACGCGGCCGAGGGTGAAGTCCATATGCAGGTCCACTGTGTACCACTTGGAGCGGTCGAACCCGATCCTGGTCCAGGCCGGGTTGAGGGAGTCGGGTGCCGAGGCCGACGACGAGTCGGGGCCGGTGACGGCATAGCGCAGTTGCGAACCGGTCGCCGCGATCGCGAAGACGAGGCGTCCCGCGTCGTCGCGGAACTCCAGGCCTGTCTTCATCCCGTCGCTGGCGATCGAGGTCTTCCATTCGAATCGCAGGTCAAGTGTCTTCTCGCTCATTATCGACGCAGTCGAACCGGCTGACCGATGTCGTGTAGTTGCTCATGTTCTCCGTGACCCTCAGGACGCCGCCGCCGACACTGGCCCCGGTCGGAAAGCCGAAGTTCGCGGGCACGGTCTGGGCGCCGAAGCGCTCCTCGATCAGCACGGTGCTCGAGATTGCACCGGCCGCCGCCGGATGCGGAGCGAGCAGGAGCGAAAGGAGCAGGACGCCGGCGGCGAACAGGCTGACCCGTATCCGCTGCCGAGAGGCGGTTCTGCGCTTGGCGATGGGCACGGGGTCTCCCTTGGCGAGGTGTCGTCGGCCGCGTATTACGGTCCGGCCGGATCTCGAATCATGATGACAACGGTTCCAGACCCTGTCAAGCTGCAGCGCTCTGCAAACCGGGTTGCCGCTCCACACGCGAGACAGGACCGCGCTCAGTCCACTGCGTTGCGCTCCCGGGTCGGAGTCTCTAGCGGCTCAGGAGTTCTCGGCCTTCGTCGAGGTTGTGCTGGCCCGGACGACGAGTCGCCCGGGCAGCACGACGTCCTGTGGTGCATCGGACGCGAGGGACATCTCCAGCGCAGCCCTCCCGGCCTCGTCGAAGGGAAGCGCCACAGTGGTCAGTGCTGGAGTGACGTCACGCGCGAGCGGGATGTCGTCGACCCCGGACAGGGCGATGTCGGTCGGCACCTCGATGCCTAGACGCCTGAACTCGTTCAATGCGCCGATCGCGAGGACGTCGTTGCCCGCGAGCACGAGGTCCGGTCGAGGGCGCAGCTGCGACAGCCGGAGGGCAGCCGCTCGACCGCCGTCCCGGCTGAGTTCACATTGCTCGACGACCAGTGAGCCCGGGTCGAAGCCCCGCTCGGACAAACCTCGCGCGAAACCTGCGACGCGGCTGTCGAGCGCCGGCTGCCCCGGAGTGGTCAGCACTGCGGCGCGGCGGCGACCCAGCCCACCCATATGGCGGCCGATGACCCTCCCGGAATCGAAGTCGGCGAAGCGGACCGCCGGGAACGGCGTGTCGTGCTCGCCGATGAAGACGACACCGCAGCCGTCCTCCCGAAATCGCTCGAGCTGAGGCAGGACCTGCTCCTTCGGCACGTCGGCGAAGCTCGCGCTCGTCACGACCAACGCACGGGGGCGCAATGCGCGCAGCACCTCCAGCGCGGTCCGGTGCGCGGCGGCACCGCTTCCGGCCCCGGTGATGCTGACCAACGCGCCTCGCTCCCGACCCGCAGCCTCCATTCCGGCGGCGATCGCGGCGACGGACGCGGTCCTCGGATCGCTCGCGAGCAGCACGACAGCCGTCCGCCGCCCCCGCAGCGCCCGAGCCGCCTGATTCGAGACGTAGCCAAGGGATTCCGCCACTGCGAGGACGCGCGCCGAGAGCCGCTCGCTCACGCGGAGATCACCGCCGTTGAGCACTCGGGACGCGGTCGAGGGCGATACGCCGGCCGCCTGGGCGACGTCGCGCAGTGTCGCCCCCTGATACGAACGCCGCATTCATCCTCCAATGTCGAACGCACACCCGCATGCTCCCACCGGCACCGGCAAGCGCTCGAGAACGGGGCGGCGCACCCTGGGATGCGCCCAGTGCCAGGATGTCATTGTGACCACCGACCCTGCCACCGACGACCGGTCCCCCGGCGCACCGGACCGACCGTCGGCGGCCACCCTCCGCGATGTCGCCGAGGCCGCCGGAGTCTCCAAGGCCTCGGCCTCCCGCGCGCTCGACCCGGCCTCCCCGTACGTGTCGTCGAACATGCGTGCGCGCGTCCTGGACGCCGCCGAGCGCCTGGGCTACCGACCGAACGCGTCGGCGCGGGCCACGACCACCGGCGCGACCGCGATGGTGGCCGTGCTCGTCTCCGACATCCGCGACCCTTACAACGCCGAGATCGTGCACGGCGTGATCGAGCGGGCGGGCACCTCCGGGCTCGTGGCCACCTTCGCCGGGACCGACCACGGGATCGACGACGAGATCCGGGTCGTGCGCATGATGCGCGGCCTCAGGCCGCACGCCATGATCCTGACCGGCACCCGCAGCGGTTCGACCACTTCCCGGGCGTCCCTTGAGGAGGAGCTCGCGCGCTACACGCAGGAAGGGGGCCGGGTGGTGATCGCGGGCGACGACGAACTGCCCTTCGACACCGCGGTCGTCCCCCGTCGTCGCGGCGCCTCGGCGCTCGTGGCCGAACTGTTCCGCCTGGGCTACCGGACCCCCGCCCTGATCCGGCCCGACCACGACGCGGAGGCCGCACGCCAGTGGGAGGGCGGTGTCGTCGAAGCCGCCGCTCAGCTGGGGATGCGGATCGAGCGAGGTGCTGTCGTGCGCGCGCCGATGACCCGGGACGGCGGGTACGGCGCGGCCGCGGGCCTTATCGCGGGGCCGCCCGACCGCTTCGACGTGGTCCTGGCCGCCACTGACGCGATGGCCATCGGCGCGATGACCGCGATGCGCGACGCCGGCCTGACTCCGGGCGCCGAGATCGGCGTCGCCGGGTTCGACGATGCCGTGGGCACCGAGGACGTCACCCCGGGCCTCACCAGTGTGGATCTTGCCCTGGCGCGGGTGGGCGCGGCCGCGGTGGAGCTCGCGATGACCGGGCCGGGGGACCTTCGAAGGATCGAGTTCGAGCCTCGGGTCGTCGTTCGGGGCACGACACCCGCCCGTTCCAGCTGACGCCGCACTGGCGGCGAGTGCGTTATGAAACCGTTACCTAAATATCGACACATGCAAATTGACAGATTCTGGAACCGTTGTCATTCTGATTCTGAAGTTCCACGGCGATTGCTGCGCATCCACAGCGGCCCTGCCCGGCGTCCACGGCAAGGGCGCTTCGCTCACTGTCGGCACGTTCCTCGTGCAGGACATCCTCCGAAGGAGACCCTCATGGCTTTCGATCCCAAACGAGTCAAACTCGCCCGCCGCGGCCTGCTCGCAAGCGGTGGCGCCCTCGCCTTGTCGGCGTTCCTGGAATCGCCCGCGTCAGCGGCGGAGATGCCGCCGAACCCGCTGGAGAAGCCCGGCTGGATCCTCGACCGGCACGACGAGTTCAGCACCGGCAGCCTGGACACGAACCTGTGGATTCCGCGATATCTGGAGTCCCGGACGACCGTCGCGCGGTCCACGGCCCGATACGGGTTCCGCAACGACGCCCTCGTGCTCCGCATCGACGACGACCAGCCCACCTACTACAGCGGCAACCCCATGAAGGTCTCGAGCGTTCAGACCGGGCAGCGGACGGACCTGCACAAGGACAACGAGTTCGACCACTCGATCCCCACCGACATGAAGTACACGCCCCAGTACGGCTACTTCGAGGTCCGCGCGAAGAGCTCCGCCAGGAGCGGCATCCACACCGCGTTCTGGCTGACCGGCAGACAGGACACATGGGAGCAGCGCGGGGAAGTCGACGTCGTGGAGCACGCGGGCATCCACGGGAAGAGCAAGTTCAACTGGAACCTCTTCAGCTGGTCGGACCCGAACCTCTCGACCCACCGGGAGCAGGTCAGCGTCGGATTCGACATGACTACAGAGATGCACATCTACGCCCTCGAGTGGACGCCGACCCAGTTCAAGCTCTACATCGACAACGTCCTGACCAGGACCATCAACCAGTCCTTCACCTACCCGGCCGTGTTCTACCTCGGCATCTACGAGCACGCCGACTGGACCGGCACGGTCGACCCCAACGACACCCGGCCGAAGGAACTCGTCGTCGACTACTTCCGCGCCTACAAGCGCGCCGCCGACGCCGCCGACCCCCGCAGCGGTCAGACTTACCGGCTCCGGAACGTCTCCACCGGGCAGTACCTCGACTCGGGGGCCGCCGGCGCGATCGCGCTGGAGCCGGGAAGCACGTATGACGACCAGCTGTGGACGCTCACCGAGCAGCAGCCCGGCTACTGGACGATCGACAACGTCAGGGAAGGCCGCGGGTACCTCGACACCGATCCCAGCGGCAAGGTCATCTGGGGCGAAGCGCGGGTCGGCGACGACACGCTCTGGGAGATCACACCCGTCTCCGGCGGATTCCGGATCGACAACAAGCAAAGCGGGCGCGGCTACCTCTACGGATCGGGCACGACGGTCGCGTGGAACGCCGGAGCGGCGGACGCGAACACCGTCTGGGCCCTCGAACGGCGGTAGCCCGCTCGCTTCGACCGGCTTCACAAACGCATGCAGCTCAACGCAAGACGTTCGAGTATCAGGATCACAAGGGAAGACTTGAAAGGAGAACCGCTCGTGGGTTCGATGAAGAGCAGATGCAAGGCCGCGTTCGTCGCGGTGATGCTGGCGGTCGGCGTGTCCGTCACCGGCTGGGCGAGCCCGGCATCGGCCGACACCATGACACAGCGCAACGCCACCCAGATCATCGCCGACATGGGCGCCGGCTGGAACCTCGGCAACAGCCTGGAAGCCAACAGCAACGGCGTCCCGAGCGAAACCGCGTGGAACAACCCCACCGTGACCCAGGCCCTGATCGACCGCGTCCAGGCCGCAGGATTCGACACCATCCGCATCCCGGTCTCCTACCTCAACCACATCGGCTCCGGCCCGAACTACACCATCAACGCCAACTGGCTCAACCGCATCCAGCAGGTCGTCGACTACGCCTACGACCGCGGCATGCACGTGGTCATCAACATGCACGGCGACGGCTACAAGAGCATCACCGGCGCCTGGCTGATCTGCGACGCGTCCAACCAGACCGCGATCAAGGACAAGTACCAGAAGGCGTGGCAGCAGATCGCCACCCGCTTCCGCGACTACGACCAGCGCCTGATCCTCGAGTCCATGAACGAGAACTTCGACGGGCAGTACGGCAACCCCACCCAGCCCTGCTACTCGAACATCAACGCCTACAACCAGATCTTCGTCGACACCGTCCGCCAGACCGGCGGCAACAACACCTCCCGGTGGCTGCTCGTCCCCGGCTGGAACACCAACATCGACTACACCACCGGGAACTACGGTTTCGCGATCCCCACGGACAACCACCGCTCCCCGTCCATCCCCAGCGGCGAGAAGCGGATCATGATCTCCGTGCACTACTACGCACCATGGGACTTCGCCGGCGAGGAGAACGGCAACATCACCCAGTGGGGCCCGGGCGCCACCAACCCCTCCAAGACCTCCACCTGGGGCCAGGAGGACTACATGGACTCCCAGATGAAGAAGACCTACGACGCGTTCGTCTCGAAGGGTTACCCGGTCGTCGTCGGCGAGTACGGTTCGATCGACAAGTCCTCGCACGACTCGGCGAACAACCGCTACCGCCAGGACTTCGCCCGCACTCATGGTGTCCACTTCCAAGAAGTACGGCGCCGCCACCATCTACTGGGACAACGGCGTCAACGGGCAGTACGGGTTCGGCCTGTTCAACCGCTCCAACAACACGGTGACCCAGCAGGGCATCATCGACGCCATCATGAACGGCCTCGGCAGCGGCCAGCCGTCCACCTCCGTCGCGATCGTCGGAGCGGCGTCGAACCGCTGTCTCGACATCCCGAACTCCTCTACGACCAACGGCACCCAGGCGCAGCTGTGGGACTGCAACCAGCGCACCAACCAGGCGTTCACCCGCACTTCCGCGAATGAGCTGCGGATCAACGGGAAATGCCTCGAGGCGGCGGGCTGGGGCACCGCCGCCGGCACCAAGGCGACCATCTGGGACTGCCACGGCGGCAATAACCAGAAATGGAACGTGAACACGAACGGCACCATCACCAACGTCCACAACGGCTTGTGCCTCGACGCCAACGCCGGAGGCACCGCCAACGGCACCCAGATCATCCTCTGGACGTGCAACGGCGGCGGCAACCAGCGCTGGACCCTCCGCTAGACCGACCACGGGCCTGGACACGGGGGCCTTGGGACGTGGGCGGCACCGCATCGCGGTGCCGCCCACGTGGGCTGCCGGAGGCCACCCTCGACGGACAAGCCCAGGACGGGATTTTTCAACTTTTTATCGTAACAATCATGATGCAAATGCCACATAAGGAATATCTCTTGCTTGTGTCCAGTGATACATGTCGCTATGTTGCTGTAAACGTTCACAGTCGCTGCGGACTAGGCGGCGGCATCCCTCACTGAGACAAGGACACACATGCGACGCAGAGGAGCTATCGCGCTCGCCGCGGCGGCGGCACTCGGACTGACCGCTTGCGGCGGCCCCACCGAGGAGGAGCAGTCCTCCGAACTGGAGTGGGACGCCGAATCCCAGCAGTACGTCATCGAGGAGGACATCGCCTCAGGCAAAGTGCCGCTCAAGGTCTGGTTCGAGGAGGAGTACCTCGCCGAGGCCGCCATAGCGGCCTTCGAAGAGGAGTTCAAGGAGCAGTACCCGGACATCGAGATCGAGTACGAGCTCGTCACCAAGAACGACGCGGTGGAGAAGATGTCCCTCGCCGGCGAGGCCGGCAACGGCGCCGACGTCTACATGAGCCTCTACGACCAGGTGGCCCGCGCCATTGACGACGGCACCGCCGCACCCCTCGGCGAGTACACCGGCGTCCTCCAAGGGCGGATGAGCGAGGCCGCCACCAGCGTCGTCTCCGTCGAGGACCAGATGTACGCCGTCCCGGTCACCACCGAGTCGCTGGCGCTCATCTACAACGCCACCCTCCTCCAGGAGCTCACCGGCTCCGACCAGCCCGCCACCACGTGGGAGGAGATCAAGGCCCTCGCCGCGACCTACAACGACCCCGCCGCCAACCGCTGGACGCTGCGCATGTCCACCGCCGAGATCTACCGCGCCTATCCGATCCTCTCCTCCATGGGATGGAAGGTCTACCCCGACAGCGATGTGGACGACCCCGGGTTCGACGACCCGGCGCTGACGCGCCGCGCTCGACTACTACGGCGGCCTGCGGGACATCTACGACGTACCCAGCGCCGACAGCACCTGGGAGACCATCGAGGAGGGCTTCGCCAAAGGCGAGACCCCGTACGTGATCACCGGCCCCTGGAGCTTCTCACTGTTCGACGAAGGGGCCGCGGCGAACGGCTTCGAGTACGGCGTGACGACCCTGCCGGGCGTCGAGGGCGGCGGGACCGCCGGCTCCTTCGCGGGCATGCACGTCGCCGTCGTCTCCGGTTACTCCGAGTACCCGGCGGCCGCCCGCGTCTTCGCGAACTTCCTCGCGTCCGACACCGGTGCCGCCGCGGTCTACGGGGCTACCGGCCAGATTCCGGCGGTCAACGCCGATCTCCTCGCCGGCATCGAGGGGATCGAAGACGACCCCCACGTGGCGGGCATCGTGGCGCAGTCGGCCAACGCCGAGCTGATTCCGCAAGTGCCGCAGTACTTCTGGGAGACCGGCAACACCATGGTCATCGACGTGTGGGACGACCTCTCCGACGCCGCCGCGGCGCAGGAGAAGGCCGTGACGACCTACAACGAACTGCACGGGCTCTAGGGACCGAGCGCCGTGACCGCCATCGAGACCACCGAACACCCCGCTCCGGCACCGGACCGCGCCCCGCGCGGCCCGGGCCGGGCGGGCCCCGGAATGCCACCTGCGGCGCCCGGCCTCGCCTCGGCGCTGGTGTGGGGTGCGGGCCAGCTGCTCAACCGCCAGGCCGGCAAGGCCGCGTTCTTCTTCACGTTCTTCGCCGGCATGGTCGTATGGGAGATCACCACCGGCAACTACTACGCCGGCATGGAGTTCACCGCGCGTTTGAACGGCGGTTTCTTCATCCGGGGCCTGTGGGGTCTCATCACGCTCGGCACGCAGCCGCGCGAGATGACCATGACCGGCCTCACCGAAGGCGACAACTCGATCGTCCTCATGGCCAACGGCCTCATCGCATTCCTGACGCTGGCGCTGCTCGCCGTCATCTGGATCTGGAGCATCCGCGACGCGGCCGGGTACCGGGTTGAGCTGAACGCCGGCCGCCGCCCCGAGACCTCGCGCGCCTACTTCAAGCGCCTGTGGGAGAGCGCCTTCGCCTACATCGCCCTCTCCCCCGGCCTGGTCCTCCTCGTCTTCATGTCAGTGCTGCCGGTGCTCTTCGGCATCCTCGTGGCCTTCACGAACTACAACCGCGACAACTTGCCGCCGAAGAACCTCGTCAACTGGGTCGGCACCGACAACTTCGCGACGCTCTTCGCCGTCCCCTCCTGGACCGAGACGTTCGCCGGCATCCTCGTCTGGACCGTGGTCTGGGCCGTGATCGCCACGGTCACCACCTACGCCGCCGGAATGCTCCTGGCCGTGATGCTGGCGAGCAGGCGGGTCAGGTTCCCGCGCGTGTGGCGATCGGTGTTCCTCCTGCCGTGGGCGGTTCCCGCGATCGTCTCCGCCCTGGTGTTCCGCTCGATGTTCAACGGCCAGTTCGGACCCGTCAGCCAATGGCTGGTCGACATCGGGCTCACCGACGAGCGCGTCTACTGGTTCACCGACCCGACCAGCCCGAACCTGGCACGGGGCGTCGCGCTCCTGGTCAACCTGTGGCTCGGCTTCCCGTTCTTCATGGCCCTAGTCGGCGGGGTCCTCGCGAACATCCCCGACAGCTACTACGAAGCGGCCCGCATCGACGGCGCCGGCTCCTTCCAGCAGTTCCGCTACATCACGGTGCCGATCGTCCAGCGGACGGTCACGCCGCTCATCATCCTGTCGTTCGTGCACAACTTCAACAACTTCGGGGTGATCTACTTCCTCACCGAAGGCGGTCCCGACAATGTGGACTACCGGTTCGCGGGGAGCACTGACCTGCTCGTTACCTGGCTGTTCAAGCTCACGCTCGACAACCGCCTCTACAACATCGGCGCGGTCATGAGCCTGGTCATCTTCGTCATCGTCGGCGCCATCTCGGTGCTGAACCTCAACCGCACCAAAGCGATCCGGGAGCTCTGACCCATGTCCGCCATTCCAGGGACCAACCGGACCCGCCGCGGCAGCGTCGAGGGTCGCCAGCGCATGCGCGACGGCGCCACCAGCGCGGTCATGCACCTCATCCTCGCCGTGGTCGCTGTCATCGTGATCTACCCGCTCGTCTGGGTCGTCGGCTCCTCCTTCGGCCCCGGCGGCGGACTGGCCAACGCCACCCCGATCCCCGAGAACGCGACGTTCGACAACTACGTGCACCTGTTCACGCAGACGAACTACGGACGCTGGTACCTCAACTCGCTCTACGTCGCCACGATCAACATGGTCGGATCCGTCGCCCTCTCCGCCCTGTGCGGCTGGGTGTTCGCCCGCATCAGGTTCCGGGGCCGCAAGGCCAGCATGCTCGGCATCCTCATCCTCCAGATGTTCCCCAGCTTCCTGACCGCGATCGCCGTCTACATGCTGTTCCTCAACTTCGGCCTGCTCGACTCCCTCACGGGCCTCGCGCTGGTGAGCATCGCCGCGGCCCTGCCCTACAACACGTGGCTCATGAAGGGCTACACCGACAACCTGCCCGCGAGCCTCGACGAGGCCGCCGCGCTGGACGGGGCCGGCAGGCTCACGATCTTCCGCAAGATCGTGCTCCCGCTCATGCGCCCCATGCTCACCTTCGTGGCGATCACGTCGTTCACGGCGCCGTGGATGGACTTCATCCTGCCCCGGCTCCTGCTGCAGAGCAGCGACAAGCAGACCGTCGCGCTGGGGCTGTTCCAGATGATCACCGATCAGTACAGCAACGACTTCACCACCTTCGCCGCTGGCGCGGTGGCCCTCGCCCTGCCCATCACGATCCTCTACATCGTCCTGCAGCGCCACCTGGTCACCGGGGCCATGGCGGGCGCGGAGAAGGGATGAGCACCTCGAGGCCGCCAGCGGCCTCCCCGATTTCGGCGGCCCAGCGCCGCCGCAGCGGGCGCCCCGGCGCCCGACCCCCGATCGCAAAGGAGCGACACATGAGACGGATGATCGCGGTGGCCCTCACGGCCGCCCTGGGCTTCGTCGCGTTCGCCACGGCCTCCTCCCCGGCCCAGGCCGTGAGAGACGACTTCTACATGGGCGTCGACGTCGGCACCCTCGCCGAGGTCGAAGCCAGCGGCGAACGCTTCTACGACGGCGGCGTCCAAGGCGACGCACTCGAGATCATGGCCGACAGCGGCGCCAACCTGGTGCGGCTGCGGCTGTGGAACAACCCGTACAGCACCTCGGGCCAGCCCTACGGCGGCGGCACCAACGACCTGGCGAAGACCATCGCGCTCGCGCAGCGCGCCAAGGCCCTCGGCATGGACGTGCTCCTCGACCTCCACTACTCCGACTTCTGGGCCGACCCGGGCAAGCAGATCAAGCCCAAGGCCTGGGCGAACATGTCCTACAGCCAGCTGACCACCGCGGTGCGGACCTACTCCCGCGACGTCGTCGCGCAGATGACCGCCGCGGGCGCCAAGCCCGACATCGTCCAGGTGGGCAACGAGATCACCAACGGGATGCTGCAGCCCACCGGCAGCACCTCCAACTGGTCGCAGCTCGGCGGCCTGCTCAAGGCCGGCATCGCGGGCGTCCACGAGGGCGGCACCGGCATCGAGATCGCGCTGCACCTCGACCGCGGCGGCAACAACGCCGCCTACCGCACCTGGTTCGACAACGCCCGCAATCAGGGAATCCAGTACGACATCATCGCCATGTCCTACTACCCGTACTGGCACGGCACCATGAACCAGCTGCGCACCAACATGAACGACGTGGCCTCGCGCTACGGCAAGGACGTCATGGTCGTCGAGACCGCCTACGCCTGGACTCTCGCCGACGGCGACGGCCGCGGCAACATCTTCACCAGCAGCCACGCCAACGAATCCGGCTACCCCGCGACCGTGGCGGGCCAGACGCAGTTCCTGCGCGACCTCCAGGACGCCATCGCGGACGTCCCTAACGATCGCGGCCGCGGCCTGGTCTGGTGGGAGGCGGCCTGGACCGGAGACACCACCTGGGCCAAGCCGGCCGGCATGTCGTACATCAACGACCAGGCCGGCGAGAGCAACTCCTGGGACAACCAGACCCTGTTCGACCACAACGGGAACAAGCTATCGACGCTCGATTTCTTCGGCGAGGTCACCGGCGGCGGTGATCCGGGCACCGGTGAGAACGTGCTGGCCAACGGGGGCTTCGAGTCCGGCAGCGGCAGGACCGCGACCGGGTGGAGCGTGTGGGCGTCGAGCAGCACGAACCTCGACGCGGCCTTCCGCGAGACTCGAGGGAGCTTCCACCAGGGCGGCGCGAAGTTCACGCACTGGAAGGCCAGCGCGTACACCGTCTCGACCTACCAGTCGCTGAGCGTTCCGAACGGGACCTACACGCTCACCGCCTGGATCATGAACGGCGGCGGCCAGAACGCCGCGCGCATGTACGCCAAGGGCTACGGCGGGTCCGAACGCCAGGCCAACCTGCCTGTGGCCTCGGCGTGGACGCAGGTGTCGCTCACCGGCGTCCAGGTCACCAACGGGCAAATTGAAATCGGGTTCTATTCGAACGCGAACGCCGGCAACTGGATCAACTTCGATTCAGTGAGCCTCACTCGCACCGCGTGAGGCGGGAGGGGGGCCGTCAGAGCAGGCGGCCTCCCTCGACATCGTCGGTTCGCTACTGGCACTTACGCAGGGGTTGAGAACAACTTGGCACGGAAACGACCCACGATCAACGACGTCGCAGCGGCCTCCGGTGTCTCCCGTGGCACGGTCTCGCGTGTCCTCAACGGCAAGACGAACGTCTCACTGGCCGCTGAACTGGCAGTGCGACGGGCGGTCGCCGAGACCGGGTTCGTCGTCAACCGTGCCGCCCGGAGCCTGAAGACCAGCCGGACCGGGTCGGTCGTCATGGTGCTCTCGGAGCCGCAGGAGCGGTTGTTCGAGGACCCGAACTTCTCGGTGCTCATGCGCGTGGCCACCAACCGGCTCGCCGAGCACGACATGTCCCTGGTGCTCATGATCGCCGGCGACGACGGCGGCCGCGACCGGGTCGCCCGCTACCTGCGCGGCGGCCACGCCGACGGGGCGCTGCTGATCTCGACCCACGCCGACGATCCGCTCTTGGAGGCCATCGAGCGCTCGCACGTCCCCTCGGTGGCGTGCGGAGCGGTGCTCGGGCGGGAGCGCGTCGTCCCCTACGCCGCCGCCGACGACCGGGGCGGGGCCAGGCAGGCCACGACGTACCTGGTCGAGCAGGGCCGCAAGAAGATCGGCATGATCACCGGCCCCGTGGACACCCCGGGCGGGGCGCTGCGGATGGAGGGATTCACAAGCGTGCTGGGCCGCAGGGTCCACAAGCGCATGGTGGTCCACGGCGACTACACCCAGGCCGGCGGCGAGAAGGCGATGCACGAGCTCCTGCAGCAGTTCCCGGCCCTTGACGCGGTCTTCGTCGCCTCCGACCTCATGGCCGCCGGCGCGCTCCAAGCGCTGCACGCGGCCGGACGCAGCGTGCCCGGCGATGTGGCCGTCGCCGGATTCGACGACTCGGCGGTCGCCACCGCGACCAACCCGATGCTCACCACGATCCGCCAGCCGCTGGCCGAGGTCGCCGGAGAAGCGGTGCGCCTGCTGCTCGCCCTGCTCAACGAGCAGAAGGTCGAGTCCGTCGTCCTGCCGACCGAATTGATCATTCGCGACAGCACCTGAACGACGCGGCTCGACGAGCGACCACGCTCGACCGACGCCGGTGTTGAGGCGCCGCCGGAACCATATATCGAAGTTCTTGACTATAGACAAATGTAACGATATATTAATCCTCGCTGTGCACGTTCAC
Source organism: uncultured Actinomycetota bacterium (assembly GCA_963740955.1). GTDB lineage: Bacteria > Actinomycetota > Actinomycetes > Mycobacteriales > Micromonosporaceae > Glycomyces. The sequence continues at coordinate 445,986 of CAVUGC010000010.1, read as the reverse complement.
AGTTACCTGATCTGCATCAGCGACCCTCACGACTCTCCTTGAAGGAGCACTCATGTCAATGCAACGACGGACCTTTCTCGGCCTGGGCATGGCCGGGGCCGTGGGAGTGGGCGCGTCCCTCTTCGGCGCAGGCGCCGCGCTCGCCGATCCGGCACCGGCCAACCCGTTCGCCGTGGGCGTGCGCCGGTACAACTGGACCCGTGGCAGCCGCCCGTGCACGACCTACGTCTACTACCCCGCCACCGGCACCGCCGGTGGCAATCCGGTCACCGACGCCCCGGTCGCCAACGGGGTGTTCCCCGTCTACAACATGACCCACGGCTACGGCAGCAGCCCGCAGAACTCCCTGTTCATCATCCGGGCCCTCGCGGCGGCGGGCTTCATCGTCCCCGCCCCGCACTTCAACCACAACTTCACCGACGTCAACAACGGCAACACCTCCAAGGACGTCTCGCAGATCATCACCAACACCCTCGCCCTCAACACGAGCGGACCGCTCGCCGGGCACCTCCGCACCGACATCGGCGTCGGCGTCTCCGGCCACTCCCTGGGCGGCATGGTCACCCACGGTCTGCTCACCTCCTGGCCCGACAGCCGGATCATCTCCGCCAACCCGCAGTCCTGCGTGGACATGGGCAACCCGTCCAGCACGGTCAACGCCAAGGTCCTGTTCGTCCACGGCGACCAGGACTCGACCACCTCGTACTCCTCGGCCCGGCAGGCGTACACAGAGATGACCTGGCCGAAGGCGTTCCTCACCTTCGTCGGCGGCAGCCACACGAGCTTCTGGAGCGACCAGCGCTTCCCGCGCACGGTCGTCGACTGGGCGCGCTGGACGATGTACGGCGACACCGCCGCCCGCGACCGCCTGCCCGCCGACGCCTCCGGCTCCGGCACCCGTTGGGAGTCCGCGCTGGGCGACACCACGCCCACCGAGCCCGGCACGTACCGACTGGTCGCGCAGCACAGCGGGAAGTACGCCGACATCAACGGCGTCTCCACCTCGGCCGGCGCGCTGCTGCACCAGTGGTCAGGCACCGGCCGCACCAACCAGCAGTTCCAGTTCATCGACACCGGCGACGGCCACTTCAAGATCAAGGCCCGCCACTCCGGCCTGGTCCTCCAAGTCGCGAGCAACAGCAACGGCGCCGACATCACCCAGCAGGCCGACACCGGTGCCGCAAGCCAGCAGTGGCGCCTGACCGACCACGGCAACAACGTCGTCAGCATCATCAACCGGCAGTCAGGCCTGGCGATGGACGTCTTCGAACGGTCAACCGCCGATGGCGCCCGCATCTCCCAGTACACCCCCAACGGCGGCACCAACCAGCGCTTCACCCGCCAAGCGGTCTGATTCGCGACGAAACGATTAGAACGATTCAGTTCCACCCGCAGTGACGGCGCCGGCAGATTGCCCGGCGTGAAACGCCGGCGCCGTCCCGGTCGGGTCCTCCCCCAACGACTTCGGAGTGAACATGTCCATGTCAACCTCTCGACGGGCGAGACGCCTGCGAGCACCCGTGGCGGCGGTCACCGGCCTGGTGGCCGCCGCCGCGGCCACCATGATGGCGGTGAACGCCGCCGACGCTGCGACCACCCGCTACGAGGCCGAGACCGCCCCAGCCGTCTGCGACGGCGCGATCGAGTCCAACCACACCGGCTACTCCGGCTCCGGGTTCTGCAACTCCAACAACGCGGTCGGGGCCTCGTCCCGATTCACGATCAACGCCGCGAGTCGCCGGCACCGCCACCTTGGCGATCCGGTACGCCCACGGCGGCACCGACACCCGCTCGGCCAACATCCTGGTCAACGGGTCCACGGTGCAGTCGGCGAGCGCGTTCGCCGCGACCGGCGGGTGGACGGCCTGGTCGACCAAGACCGTCACCGTCCCGGTGAACGCCGGGAGCAACGCCGTCCAGCTGTCAGCTTCGACGGCCGCCGGCCTGCCGAACATCGACTACGTCGAGGTCACCGACAGCGGTGAGCCGACCGGCGAACCCACGACGGGCGGGCCGGGACAGGGCGGTGACGGCCGGTACGAGGTCGAGGCGCTGACGCGCGGCGTCACCGTCGTGCCCTCGGGCAGCGGGCGACTCGTGTCCTGGCGGCTGCTGGGCACGGACGCCGAGAACATGGCCTTCAACGTCTACCGCGACGGCACCAAGGTCAACGCCTCGCCACTGACCGGGGCGACGAACTACCTCGACACCGGCGGGTCCTCGTCTTCGCAGTACACGGTCGCGGGCGGTCGTGAACGGCACCGAGGGCGCCGCTTCCGGCGTCGAGGCGGCCTTCAACTCCAGCGGCTACAAGGACATCCCGATCCAGAAGCCCTCCGGCAGTCGGCGTTCACCTACGAGGCCAACGACGTCAGCGTCGGCGACCTGGACGGCGACGGCGACTACGAGTACATCGTCAAGTGGTATCCCTCCAACGCCAAGGACAACGCGCAGGCCGGGGTCACCGGCAACACGATCATCGACGCCTACAAGCTCGACGGCACCCGCATGTGGCGCATCGACCTGGGCCGCAACATCCGCTCGGGCGCGCACTACACCCAGTTCCAGGTGTTCGACTACGACGGCGACGGCAAGGCCGAGATCGCCATGAAGACCGCCGACGGCACCCGCGACGGGGCCGGCACCGTGATCGGCAACGCCAGTGCCGACCACCGCAACGGCGAGGGCTACATCCTCTCCGGTCCGGAGTTCCTGACGGTCTTCAACGGCCAGACCGGCGCCGCAATGGACACCGTCGACTACAACCCGCCGCGCGGGAACGTGTCCGGCTGGGGCGACAACTACGGCAACCGCGTCGACCGGTTCCTCGCCGGAACGGCCTACCTCGACGGCGAGACCCCGTCGATGGTCTTCGCCCGCGGCTACTACACCCGCTCGGTGATCTGGGCCGTCGACTGGAACGGCACCGACCTCACCACCCGCTGGACCTTCGACTCCAACACCGCCGGATCGCAGTATGCGGGCCAAGGGGCGCACAGCCTCTCCATCGCCGACCTCAACGGCGACGGCAACCAGGACGTCGTCTACGGCGCCATGGCGGTCGGCTCCAACGGCCAGGCGCTCTGGAACACCCGGTTCGGCCACGGCGACGCCCTGCACGTCTCGGACTTCATCCCCAGTCGCGCCGGTCAAGAGGTGTTCATGGTGCATGAAGCCGGGAACCAGCCCTCCTCCCACCTGAACGCCTCGAACGGGCAGGTCCTGTTCCAGACCGGCGCGAGCGGCGACAACGGCCGCGGGGTCGCGGCGAACGTCCTGGCGTCCAATCCGGGGGCGGAGTACTGGTCGGCGAATGTCGGCGGCCTGCTCAACGCCTCCGGCCAGAACATCGGATCGAAGCCGGGTTCGATGAACTTCCTGTCCTGGTGGGACGGCGACGGCGAGCGCGAGCTGCTCGACGGCACCCAGATCACCAACTACCCGTCGGGGACGCTCTTGAGCGGCTCCGGTGTCACGTCGAACAACGGCACCAAGTCAACGCCGGCGCTGTCGGCGGACCTGTTCGGGGACTGGCGTGAAGAGGTCGTCTGGAAGACCTCGGACAGTTCGGCGCTGCGGATCTACGCCACGCCGCACCAGACGAACCTGCGCATCGCCACCCTGATGCACGACGTCCAGTACCGCGTCGCCATCGCCTGGCAGAACACCGCGTACAACCAGCCGCCGCACCCGAGCTTCTACATCGGCTCGGATGTCACCGCCTATCCCTGGCCCGACATCCACACCCCGTAGAAGCCCCGCGGGGCCCGGACGCCGTGCCGGAACGCCCGGGCCCCGCGGTCCAAGCAGATTCCCTTTCCTTTCGAACGGCTCCGGCGGCGACGCCGGGGCCGACGCTTCCTGGAGCCTCCATGCGCACTCCCGACACACCCCGCCTGCTCGAATCCAAACTCAGCCGGCGCACCCTGGCCGGCCTCGTCGCCGGCACGGCCGCCGGCAGCCTCTTCGGCGCCGCTCCCGCCCACGCGGCCTTCGCGACCGACACCTGGTACCTCCTCCAAAGCCGCCATTCGGGGCTGGTGTTCGACATCGAGGGACGCTCCACTGCGAACGGCGCAGCTCTGGTGCAGTGGAACCGCACCGACGCGACCAACCAGCAGTTCCGCTTCGTCGACGCCGGCGGCGGCTACTACAAGATCCAGGCCCGCCACTCGAACCTGGTGATCAGCGTCCAGGGCAGCAGCCGCGACAACGGCGCGGTCGTCGTCCAAGCGAGCGACAGCGGCGGTACGAACCAGCAGTGGCAGATCCTCGACGACGGCACTTACCTGCGTTTCGTCAACCGGAACTCGGGCAAGGCGCTCGACGTCTGGGAGCGGTCGACCACCGCCGGCGGCCGCATTTCCCAGTACGACTCCAACGGGGGCACGAACCAGCAGTTCAGGGCGCTCCCGGTCGGGGCCCCGCCGGGCGACGGGACGCCGACGATCTTCATCGCCTCGGACTCGACCGCGCAGACCTACAACTCCGGCTACTACCCCCAGATGGGCTGGGGCCAGAAGCTCGCGGGCTACTTCGACGCGAATACGACGGTGGCCAACCACGCCATCGGCGGGCGCTCCTCGCGCTCGTTCATCAACGAAGGCCGCCTGACGACGATCCTCAACGCGATCCGGCCCGGCGACTACCTCTTCGTCCAGTTCGGACATAACGACGCCACGGTCTCGCGACCCGAGCGGTACACCTCCCCCGCGGACTACAAGATGTACCTGCGGGACCACTACATGGCCGGTGCGACCGCGCGCGGCGCCACCCCGGTCCTGCTCACCCCCGTCTCGCGGCGCGACTACGACTCCAGCGGCAACTTCCGGGTCTCGTTCCCCGATTACGTGAACAAGGTCTACGAACTCGCCAACGAGACCGGTGTGGCGATGATCGACCTCTCGGCCCGCTCGCGCGCCTACCTCAACGGCATCGGGCCCGAAGCGGCCAAACGCGTCTTCCTGCACTTGACCGCGGGCCAGTACCCGGCCTTCCCCAACGGCGTCGCCGACAACACCCACTTCCAGGAGTACGGCGCGAACCAGATGGCGCGCATCGTCTCCGAGGGCGCGAAGGCACTGCCACTCCCGATCGCAGCGCACGTCAAGTAGACCGCCGGGAGCGCCGGGCCTCCGGCTCGGCGCTCCCTAACTGCCACAACCCATTCGACTCTCCAAGAGATTGGAGCGCTCATGCGCTTCTCCCCCGCGCGATGGCTGCGGCGGTCGGCGACCTTCCTGGCCGCCGCCGCAGTGGTCCTCGCCTTCCTCGTCATCGCCCCCACTGGGGCCTCGGCCGCGCCTGACACCTCGGCCTGGTACGTCATCCAGTCGAGGTCCTCGGGACTCGTCTTCGAGATCCAGGGCGGCTCCACCGCGACCGGTGCCGGTCTAGTGCAGGCGAACCGGACCGACGCCCAGCACCAGCAGTTCCGCTTCATCGACGCCGGCGGCGGGTACTACCGGATCCAGGCCCGCCACTCGGGCCAGGTGCTCGACGTCTGGGGAAAGAGCCTGGCCGACGGCGCGACCATCGCCCAGTACACCGACCAGAACTCCACCAACCAGCAGTGGCAGGTCCAGGAGAGCGGCGGCTACGCCACGATCATCAACCGGCTCTCCGGGAAGGCCCTCGACGTCTGGGAACGCTCGACGACCCCGGGCACCCGCATCAGTCAGTACACCGCCAACGGCGGCACCAACCAGCAGTTCCAGCTCATCCCCGTCGACGACGAGGGCGGACCGGGCGGCAGCCTCGAAGGCTGCACCGGCACCGCGTCGATCACCTGCCGCTACAACGTCGCACCGGGCACCTACGACGTCACCGTGGTCCTCGGCGGCGCACAGGCCGGCTCGACCTCGGTCACCGCGGAAGCGCGCCGCACCATGCTCGGCACCACTACCACTGCGGCCGGCCAGCAGGTCACCAAGAGCTTCACCGTCAACGTACGCAACCCCGAAGGCCAACCCACCGGCTCCACCGGCAGCCAGGGCCTCGACCTGTACTTCAGCGGATCCGCGCCGCGCCTGAGCAGCGTCACCGTCACGCCCGCACGCCAACCGCAGCTGTTCCTCGCCGGGGACTCCACCGTCTGCGACCAGTCCACCCGGCCGTACACCGGCTGGGGGCAGCAGCTCCCGCAGTACTTCAACCAGGGCCTCTCCGTAGCGAACTACGCCGACTCGGGCGACAGCTCCGGCTCGTTCCTCTCCGATTCTCGGCTCTTCCCGACGATGCGCCCGCTCATCCGACCCGGCGACGTGGTGCTCATCCAGTTCGGGCACAACGACAAGCAGACGAACGCCGCGACCTTCAGGAGCAACCTCACCCGCCTGATCGACGGTGTGGAAGCCCAAGGCGGCGTGCCGGTCCTCGTCACGCCGATCGTCCGCCGCTGGTTCAACAGCGACGGCACCCTCAACAACGGCACCGCCCTCCACGTCAACGGTGTCGGCGTCGACCTCCCCCGCGAGATGCGGACCCTCGCGCAGCAGCAGGGCGTGGACCTCATCGACCTGACCGCACTCACCAAGCAGCTGGTCGAGCAGCTCGGCCCGGAGCGCTCCAAGGCCCTGTTCCTCACCAACGAGGCGAGCGACAACACCCACACCTCGGAGTACGGCGCCGACCAGTTCGCGCAGCTCGTCCGCAACGACATGCGGAACCAGGGGATCGTCCCCGCCGGCTTGTTCCGCTGACCCCGAAAGGAACCATTCATGAGACCCCCGCAACGCAGTGCCGCCGGTGCATCGGCGGCACTGGTACTCGCCGGGGCGCTGGTAGGCGCCCTCGGACCGGCCGCGCCGGCCGCGGCCCTCTACGGAGAGGCGGACCTCCAGCCGATCGAGAGCAATCTCGCCGCGAAGCCCTGGGTGGTGGCGACCGCCGCCAGCGGCGCCGAGACCGCCGCGCTGGCCGTCGACCAGGACGCCGACACCGCTTGGCTGGCCACTGAATCCGGCCCGGGTCAGTGGCTGCAGCTCGATTTGGGCGGCGCCTACGACAACCTCCGGAAGGTCCACGTTGTCTTTCCTGATCCCGGCGCCGTCTACCAGTACGTCGTCGAGGCCTCTCCGGACGGCGAGTCGTGGGATCGCATTGCGGACCGGTCGGCCGGCGCCGCACCGGGCTCGGGCGGCGTGGATCTGTTCACGCAGCCCGGAACGCGGTTCGTGCGCGTCGCCCTCACCGCGGCCTCTCCCGGTGCGGCGATCGGCATCAGCGAGCTGGAGGTCTTCAACTACCTGCGGGACGATGTCGTCCTCGGCGCGGACCTGTCCTGGATGGATGATCCCAGTGGCCGTCAGTACTGGGTGCACCCGCAGTCCGAGGACCGCGGCGCGGGCCCGCACCTGCTGGACGTCATGCAGGACCGCGGCATGGAGTACACGCGGCTGCGCGTGTTCAACGAGCCCCGGAACGAGTCCACCGGCAACCTGAACGCGGTGCCCTACCAAGGGCCCGAGCGGACCTTGACCTCGGCGCAGTGGGTCGAGGAGCGCGGTCTCGGACTCGGGATCGACTTCCACTACGCCGACTCGTGGGCCGACCCGGGCAAGCAGCCCAAACCGCGGGCCTGGGCCGAGCTGGAATTCGACGAGCTCACCGACGCGGTCTACGACTACACCCACGACTACGTGTCGCAGCTCGTCGCGCAAGGGACCGTGCCGGACAAGGTCGCGGTCGGCAACGAGATCGCCAACGGGTTCATGTGGGGCAGCGAGGCCGTCGGGGCGCCCTCCACTGAGGCGGTGCACGCGGGCGCGAACCCGGCGTACTTCCGCAACCAGGCGTCGGTCTACCAGTCCCAGCCCGGCGGCGGCATCCTGTGGCAGTACCGGTACTCCGAGAACCCGGCCGAACGCCAGCTGTACCTCGACTCCTGGGACCGATTCACGACACTCCTGGCCGCCGGCATCGCGGCGGTCCGCGACGCCTCCCCGGAGTCCGAAGTGGAGCTGCACTCGGTGGTCGGTCGCATCAGCGGCATGGGCAAGGCCGGCGAGTACTGGCAGCAGCTGACCACCCGCCTGAATGCCAAGGGCCAGGACTTCGACGTGCTCGGCCTCTCCTACTACCCCGAGCACCACGGCAGCCTCGCCCAGATGGAGGCGAACCTCCACACGCTCGCGACCACGTACCCGCAGTACAAGCTGGAGATCGCCGAGACTTCGTACCCGGCCACGGGCGGCGGCACGCAGCCCAACTCGACGTTCCCGCGCACGGTCCAAGGCCAGGCCGACGCGATCCAGCACGTGTTCCAGATGGTCAACGACGTCGTCGACAACCAGGGCGCCGGCGCGCTCCTGTGGGAGCCGGCGAGCTGGCAGTCGATGTTCCGGTCGGTGCCCGGCATAGCGAACACCTCCGAGCCGAACGCCTCGATCGACGTCTACAACCGAAGCCGCGCAACGCATGTCCTCGAGGACACGGTCTACACGGCGGTCGAGACCGGCGGCGCTCCCGCGCTGCCCGAGACGGTGCAGGTGCTGACCACCGCAGACGGCACCAAGGCGGCGGTCCCGGTGGCATGGGACGACCTGCCCTCAGGGGCGACCGGCACCGCCGGCCGGGTCGAGGTCGCCGGCACGACCGAGTACGGCGAAGTGACCGCGGTGATCGACGTCGTGGACGAGTTCGCCGCCGTCGCATGCGATGCGGAGGTGAGCGGCACGCATTACGGTCCGCTCGCGGTCGCCTCGGGCACCACCTGCCTAAGCGAAGGGTCGCGCGTGTATCGGGCCGGTGAACGTCGCAGAAGGGGCCGCACTGGTCACGGACGGCGCCCGGATCACCGGCCCGCTCTCCGCGAACGGAGCGGCACTGATCATGCTGTGCGGCACGAATGTCAGCGGCCCGGTGAGCCTCACCGGAAGCGCCTCGGTCACCCTGGGTAATCCCGTCCTGGGCTGCGATCCGAACCAGGTCTCCGGTCCGGTGACCGTGGTCGGCACGAACGGGTGGAACGTGATCGCGGGCAACGAAATCAGCGGTCCGCTGTCATGCACCGAAAATGCATCGGACTCCCGCGAACAACGGGCGGCCAACGAAGTGAAGGGCCCCAGAAGCGGGCAGTGCGCCGGCCTCTGACGCGACGGACGCTGCGGCCGCCCGCGCCAGGGCGGCCGCAGCGCCATATCGGAGTTCAGGAAGTGGATTCCCGCCGGATGACGGTGAACGGGGCGGTGAACTCGCGAGGAGGCATATCGGGGTCGGCGATCCGCGCGACGACGAGTTCGACGGCCTTGGCGGCCTTCCACCGGTGATCGGGGCTGACCGTGGACAGCGAGGGAATGTAGACCGCGGATTCGGGGACGTCGTCGAACCCGATGACGCGCATGTCGCCCGGGACGCTGACACCCCGGTCCTGCAGGCCGCGCATGACCCCCATCGCGATGGTGTCGCTGAAGACCACCACGCCGTCGATGCCCAGATCCGCATCGGCGATCCGGTGTCCGGTGGCCCGGGCGCCTTCCCGCGTGAGCGCATCGACCGTGAACCGCAGTTGCGGATCGGGCTTGATCCCGCGGTTCTCCAGCGCGGAGCGGTAGCCGTTGTAGCGGCGGGTGAACATGGTGAGGCGGTGCAGATCGCCCCCGGTGACGACCGCGATGCGCTGGCATCCCTGATCGATCAGGTGCTCGGTGGCCGCGGCGGTGCCGGCTTCGTTCGGCACTGTGACGTGGTCGAAGCGGCCCGCCAGGTCCTGCTGGCCGAGCAGCACGATCGGATTGCCGTTGTCGGGCACCAGCGACTCGATCTCCACGGCCGACAGGATGAGCCCGTCGAACTGAAGCCTGCGCGACTGGTCGATCGCCGCGGCCTCGCCGGTGGCGAGGGCCCCGGTCTGCTCGATCGCGACGTGGTAGCCGTGGCCGCCGCGCCTCCTCGATGACCAGCTCGGCGAGCATCCCGAAGTAGGCGTTGCCGATCTGGGGGACGGCGAGCCCGATGACCCCGCTGCGCCCTGACCTGAGATGCCGCGCCGCGGCGTTGACCTGGTAGCCGGATTCGCGAATCGCCGCGAGGACGCGCTCACGGGCTCTGTCGCTGACGGGGACCCGGTCGTTGATGACGTTGGAGACGGTCATCGGCGATACGCCCGCGAGCCGCGCGACGTCGCTCATGGTGACCTTGCCGCGATTCACCGCACCCCACCGCCCGTTTCCTGCCCGAATGCACTGGCACCTCCAACGCAGCGAACGCGAGGACTCGTATCGCGGCGGGCGCCATCGCATCGAATCCTATCGAACACCGATGGACGCATCGGCGGCCATCGATTGCCGCTGGCGTAACGGCGACATCAGGGGCAGAACGGCCGGCGCCCGGCCGGAGCGTACTGAAGTTCGGCGTTCGGAGAGTCGAATTACTGGGCACGTGAGATGCACTCGAAGCACCGTTTCGGTCCTTCCTCGGATCGCCGGTCCTACGATGGAGGTAGGACCGCAGCAGGAGGCGACGCCATGGCTGCGAAGAAACTGGAGCGAGCCCGCCAGCGCGCCCCGAACGGTGCCGGCTCGGTGTACTGGGATGAGCAGCGCCAAGGCTATGTCGGCTCGCTGTCACTGGGTTCAAGGCCTGACGGGAGCCGGATCCGCCCGGTAGTCCTCGGCCGCACGGCCACTGAGGCCTGGGAGAAGCTCGACGTGCTCAAGCATGAGGTCGACAGCGGCATTGACCCGGGCAGAACGTACACGGTGGCCGACGCCGCCCACGATTTCCTCGCGAACGGGACCCGCCAGCTCGCCCAGAAGTCGATCGACGACCTCCGCTTCACGTCGAAACGCGGATCATCCCCGGCCTGGGCGACATCAGGCTGAAGCGGCTTCGGGCCGACGAGGTCGACACCTGGCTCAACGACATGGCAGCGGACATGGCGGCGTCCTCGATCAAGAAGCGGTTGAGCACACTGCGGCAGATCATCCGCTTCGCCGAGGCGCGCGGCCGTGTCGAGCGGAACGTCGCCAAGCTCGTCGACCCGCCCCGCGGCACACCCGGCCGGCCGAGCAAGGCACTGGACCTCGCCCAGATCCGCGCACTCCTCGCAGCCAGTCAGGGAAAACCGATCGGCGCCTACATCGCGATCTCGGCTCTGACCGGCATCCGCACCGAGGAGGCCCGGCCACTCGAATGGCGCCATCTCCACCTCAACCCCCTCAAGGGCCAGACAGTGTTCATGCGGACGCGTCCACGATCATGATCTTCCGCCCCACGTCGAGGTGTGGCGCTCGGTTCGCGAGGGCGGTGACACCAAGACCCCGAAGAGCCGGCGCACGTCCGCGCTCCCGCAACTGGTCATCGACGTGCTGCGAGAACACCAAGTGCGGCAGCGGCAATGGCGGGCCGTGCACGGCTGGAAGTCGGTCGGGATCGTCTACGTCTTCGGCACCCGGCACGACACCGTCCCGCACGCGCAAGTCATCAGAACACAGTTCAGGGCCGTGGTCGCCAAGGCGGGGATCGCCGGGTCGTGGACGCCGCGGGAACTGCGCCACACCTACGTGTCGATCCTGTCCGACCGCGGGGCGCCGATCGAGCTCATCGCCGACCTCGTCGGGCACAAGGACATCGCCACCACCCGGATGGTGTACCGACACCAGCTCAAGCCCGTCATCACCAGCGGCGCCGAACTGATCGACGACGCCGTGAGCGACTGGACCTGGGACCTAAAGGGACGAGAATATTGGCTAACTTTTGGCTCACAAATTGGCTCACCCCTAGCGGGCGCCAACGGCATCAGGAAGGACCGAGCATGAAAAAGAAGGCCCCGGTTTCCCGAGACCTTCGAATCTGTGCGCGAGGGGGGACTTGAACCCCCACGTCCATAATAGGACACTAGCACCTCAAGCTAGCGCGTCTGCCATTCCGCCACTCGCGCGTGCACAGAGAAGTGTATATGTAGTTTGTTTTGCCTGCCAGGTGAGCTTTCCTGCCCTCCGTGGCACGAGACGAAACTTTACACGATGGTTCGGCGGTAGGCGCAAGGGGGGTTCGCGGTCAGGCGGGCGGGCCGGCGGCGGCTAGGCTTGGGGGCATGACCGTGACCGCGCCTCGACTCCCTGACGCGGCGTTGACACATTGGGATCTCGGGCAGATCTACCAGATGCAGCGGGTCCAGACCGGGCTGATGAACCGGTCGTGGCGGGTGGACACCTCGTCCGGGTCGTACCTTTTGAAGCTGTTCCGGGACGTCACCGGGCCTGAGCTGCAGTTTCAGTTTCATGTGCTGCAAACGCTCGGGGGCTCCGGGGTGCCCGTCGTCCTGCCGGTGTTCAGCAGGGACGGGCGCACCACGATCTTCCTCGAAGGCGAGGAGTTCGGGGTCTTCCCGTGGGTCGGCGGCAGGCATCGATCCGGGTTGTCCATGTCTCGCGACGCCTGTCGGGATCTCGGGTCCGTGATCGGGCGCTTGCACCGGACCCTGCATGCTTCGATCCCGGCGGATCGGGCTCCCAAGCCTGAGAATCCTCCCACCACCGAGGCCGCACTGCAGAAGGTCGACCGGCTGCTGGAGCTGGTGGCCGCCGGACGCGGGGACAAGACCGGCTTCGAGGCGACCGCGGAGCAGACGCTGCGGCTGAAACGGGGCCTGCTGTTCGGCTCGGGGATCGTCGCCCCCCGGATCTGCTGCCGCAGTACACGGGCTACACGCACGGGGATCTGCATCCTCATAACGTCCTGCATGGGCCTGACGACCGGATCTCGGCGATTCTCGACTGGGACCGTCTGGTGGTCTCGTCGTATGCACGCGAGATGGCGCGGGCCGCGGTGTTCTACTTCACGTACGGCGATGAGCGCGGGATTGGACTGCGATCGGATCCGCGCCTTCGCCGGGGGTTACCGGTCGGTCTTCGATGTCGGGGAGCCCGAGATCGGGCTCGCGACGCACCAGTTGTGGTGGGACCGGCTGACCGACAACTGGGTCATCGAGTGGCACTACGTGCGACACAACTCCGCGTGCGACCACCTGCTGCCAGGGCAGACCGGGCTCGTGAAGTGGTGGACCATTCATTACTCGCAGGTCGAGCAGGCCCTCATGGGGCGATGAGGAAGTCACTGGCTTTCTCATATTGCTTTTGCCACAATGGGTTCCATGACTGCACTCCCCCTTCTGCAACTTCAGGGCAGCCCCTACCGCCAGGGTCTCGCAGCACGGCGAGCAGCTCCGGGAGGCCATCGCGACCAATGTCGCGGTGTACCGGTCCCGGATGCTCACCTCCGGGGTTCCCGAAGAGCGAGCTCGCCGACCGATCGCAGCGGTTCCTCGATGCTGTTCACCCGCGAAGACGCCTCGTATCGGGCGACCATGGACGGGATCGCCGAGGGGTCCGGGCAGCATCTGCTCGACATCGCGCTGCTGAACGCCCGGTATGAGTTGCTTTATTCTGCTTGGAGCGAGTTCGGGCGGCCCACCCTCGACAGCATCCGGTCCGAGTGCACCTCGTTCGGCGGGGCTGACGGGGTGTTCACCTCTGGCGGGACCCAGATCGGGCAGAACTGGGACTGGTTCACCGGCGTCGAAGGGGCCCTGCTCCAGTGGAAGCACGGTGAGACCACGGCCATCGGGTTCACCGAGGCCGGCGTCGCCGGAGCCAAGATCGGGATCAACAGCGCCGGGATCGGCCTGTGCGTCAACGGACTCGGGGCTTCGGTCGACGACTGGCGGATCGATTCGGTGCCGTTCCACCTGCGGACCCGGCGGATCCTGCAATCGGGCAGTCTCTCGGAGGCCGTGGGCCATGCGGTCGCCCCGCGGCCCGCATGTTCTGCGAACTTCTTCATCGGAAGCGCGTCGTCCGGGGTGGCGACCGTTGAGACGTCGCCCCTCGGGTCTCGCGTGATCTACCAGGAGGGGACCACTCCCCTGGTGCACACCAACCACTTCCGGGATCCCGACGCGCTCGGCGTGTATCAGAGCTGGCTCGAGACCGGCCGGGTCTCGACCTATCACCGATGCGACCGCATGGAGACGCTGCTTGCCAAGTCACCGGTCTCCACCGAGCAGCTCTACGCCGCGATGCGCGACCACGAGGGCGGGCCGATCGGCCTCTGCCGTCACCCCGTGGAGACCGACCCCGTTGAGCTACAGACGCACACGGCCTTCGCCGCGCACCTGGAGCTGGACGCCAAGCGGTTCTCCTACACCTGGGGGCCGCCCTGCGAGTCGGAGTTCACGACCGTGAGCCTCTAGCGCGGGGTCGGCTGGGACAGCTCCCAGCAGGCCACGGCCGTCGCCGCGGCGACGTTCAGCGAGTCCACCCCGGCGTGCATCGGGATCACCACCGTGCGGTCGCAGGCGTCCAGCGCGGCCTTCGTCAAGCCGGGGCCCTCGGCGCCGAACATGAGGGCCGGGCGCTCGCGTTCCTCGGCGCTGACCTTGCCGATGTCGATCGCGCCGTGCGAGGGGCTCAGGCCGTGCAGGGTGAAGCCGGCTTCGCGGACCTGCGCCAGGGCGTGCGGCCACGGTTCCAGGTAGGCGTACGGCACCGCGAACACCTCCCCCATGCTCACGCGCACGCTCCGGCGGTACAGCGGGTCGGCGCAGTCGGGGGCCAGCAGGACGCCGTCGAAACCGAGCCCTGCGGCGACGCGGAAGATCGCGCCGATGTTGGTGTGGTTGTTGATGCCTTCCAGCACGACCAGGCGTTTCACGCTCACGAGGAGGTCGGCCGGCGCCGGGAGTTCCTTGCGGTGAAACGACGCCAGCGCGCCCCGGTGGACGTGGAAGCCCGTCACCGATTCGAGGACGTCGGGGCCGGCCGTGTAGCAGGGGGCGTCTTCGGCGAGGTGGGCGAGTTGGTCGGCCCGTTTGGCGTCGATGAGCATCGATCGCATCCGGTAGCCCGCGCGTAGTGCCCGGCCGATGACCTGGTGGCCCTCGGCGATGAACAGGCCGTTCGGCTGCTCGAAGCGGGTGCGGAGGGCGAGGTCCGTGAGCGCTCGGTAGTCGCTGAGGCGTTCGTCGTCGGGGTCTTCGATGGTGATGACGTCGGGCATCCGATGATTCTCCCCCACGGACGGCGAAACGCCCGGGGAGCCGGTGTCGGCTCCTCGGGCGTCACGTCGTGCTAGGGCCTATGCCGGGGCGGGAGGCAGTTCGTCTCGGGTCTTGCCTTCGCCGATGTCCTGGACCTCGCGGGCGGCCTGCCGGGCCGCTTCGAGGGCCTGGGCGGCGGAGTCGTCGAGTTCGAGGGCGCTCGTGTCGACCTCGATCTCTTCCTCCTCCTCGGCGGTTTCGGCGGTGAGGCCGCCGAGAGCGCTGCCGATGCCCCCGAGAGCCTTGGTGAGCTCGGCGGGGACGACCCAGACCTTGTTGGCGTCGCCCTGGGCGATCTTCGGCAGGGTCTGCAGGTACTGGTAGGCCAGGAGCCGGTCGGTGGGCTTGGCCTTGTGGATGGCCGCGAACACGGTCTGGATGGCCTTGGCCTGGCCGTCGGCGCGGAGCACCTCGGAGTCGCGGGCGCCCTTGGCGCGAAGGACCTGGGACTGCTGGTCGCCTTCGGCGTTGAGGATCGCGGCTCGCTTGGTGCCTTCGGCGTTGAGGATGGCGGCGCGGCGGTCGCGCTCGGCGCGCATCTGCTTCTCCATGGCGTCGCGGATGCTCAGCGGCGGTTCGATGGAGCGCAGTTCGACGCGGGTGACCTTGAGGCCCCACTTGTCGGTGGCCTTGTCGAGCTCGGCGGCGAGGCGGGCGTTGATCTCCTCGCGGCTGGTGAGGGTCTTCTCAAGGTCCATGGAACCCACGACGTTGCGGAGCGTGGTCGTGGTGAGCTGCTCGACGCCGGCGAGGTAGTCCTCGATGTTGTACACGGCCGCGGTGGGCTGGGTGATGATGTAGTACAGCACCGTGTCGATCTGGACGCCGAGGTTGTCGGCGGTGATGACCGGCTGGGGCGGGAAGTTCACGACTCGCTCGCGAAGGTCCACTTTGGCGCGCACCGAGTCGACGAACGGGATCAGCAGCCGCGGACCGGGTTCGAGCGTACGGCGGTACTTGCCGAGTCGCTCGATGATGTAGCTCCATTGCTGGGGCACGATCTTGATCGAGCGGAAGAGCACGATGATGAGGAAGATCGCGACGATCAGCAGCAGTATGCCGATGGGATCCATGATGTGTCAGCCTCCAGTGGTCTGGCGGATCGGCGGGCTTGGTCTAGGTCTGCTTCCAGACGATGCGGAAAGGCTATACCGGCGCTTCCAACTAACTCTGCTTCCAGACGATGACGGTGGCTCCCTTGATTTCTACCACTGTCACGCGGTCGCCGGGTTCCAGCGCCTGGTCGGGTTCGAGGGGGTAGGCGGTCCAGTTGTCGCCGGCGATCTCGACGAGGCCGCCGGAGACGTCGACCTTCTCGATGACGCGGGCTTCGGCGCCTTGGATGGCGCGCATGCCGAAGGTGCGAGGCGACTGGTCACCGCCGCGGTCGCTTTCGAGGGCCTGCTTGAGGAAGGGGCGAAGTCCGAAGACGGAGGCCACGGAGCCGGCCCCGAAGAGGACCGCCTGCAGCCAGAAGGGGGCGCCGACGGCGGCGCCGACGCCGGCGAGCACGGCTCCGACGCCGACCATGGCGAGGACCAGGGTGCCGGTGAAGAGTTCGATGGCGCCGAGGACCACCGCTGCGATGATCCAATAGAAGACGGGTTCCACCTGTCAAGCATGTCATGCGAATGCGACCTGCGGTGTTTACGGTGCCGGGCCCGCTCCCCGAGGCCGGTGACGACTCGAGGTGCGGGCCCGGTTCGGCCTAGGGGGTGTTCAAGAACCCCCGGCGAGTCGGTATCCGAGTCCAATTGTTCGCTCGCAAGGCGGAAGGGCCTGCGAATACCGGTGTTGTATTCGCAGGCCCGACAACGCAGCGAGCGGGCAAATGGGCCGGATAGCGGCCGTCAGGGGTTCTTCAACACCCCCTAGCGGCCCCGGTGCTTCTCGGGTGCGGGGGGCCTGCGGGCGGGGCAGCACCCTTCGACCGTGGGGTCCCAGACCGGGAGCTTGCCGAGGCGTTTCAGGGGCACGCCGTGGACGCGTTCGGCGATGAGGTCGCGGAACATGCCGGCGATGTCGGTGCGGACGTCGGGCGTGCCGGCCCTGAAGTAGCGCAGGCCGAGCTCGGCGGCGGTGTCCTTGGCCTCGTTGTCGAGGTCCCACAGCACTTCGATGTGGTCCGAGAGGAACCCGACGGGGCTGACCACGACGGTGTCGACGCCTTCGGAGGCGAGGACTTTGAGGTGGTCGTTGACGTCGGGCTCGAGCCACGGCATCGTCGGCGGGCCCGAGCGGGACTGCCAGACGACGTCGAAGGCCCCGGTCCATCCCGCCTGCTCGGCGACGAGCGCGGCGGCCTCGGCGACCTGGTCGGAGTAGCGGGCGCCTTCGGGTCCCGAGCACTCCTCCGAGACGCTGGGGATCGAGTGGGCGGTGAAGACCACGCGGGTCTTCGACTGGTCCTCGATCTGGTCGAGGCTCGCCTTGAGCTGCGCGGCGAACCCGCCGACGAAGCCCGGGTGGTCGAAGAAGTGCCGGATCTTGTCGATCGCGGGCGCGGTCTCGCCGACGGCGGCGCGGGCGGCGTTGATGTCCTCCACGTACTGGCGGCACGAGGAGTACGAGCCGTAGGCGCTGGTGCACAAAGCGAGGGCGCGTTTGACGCCGTCGCCGGTCATCTGGGTGACGGCGTCGACGAGCATCGGCGGCCAGTTGCGGTTGCCCCAGTAGATCGGCAGGTCGATGCCGCTGTTGCGGAATTCCTGCCGCAGGGCTTCGATCACCTCGCGGCACCACTGGTTGATCGGCGAGATCCCGCCGAAGTGGTAGTAGTGCTCGGCGACCTCGGCGAGGCGCTCGTCGGGGATGCCGCGGCCGCGCGTGACGTTGCGCAGGAACGGCAGGACGTCGCCGGGACCTTCGGGTCCGCCGAAGGAGACGAGCAGGACCGCGTCGTATCCGTTCTGAGCGGGGCCCTTGTTGATCGGTCCGGTGGACATTGGGCCATTGAATGACATGGCGGCTCCGCTACTGTTCGGTGCGCTCGACCCCGACGGCGTGGAAGCCGCCGTCGACGTGCAGGATCTCGCCGCTGGTGGACGGGAACAGGTCGGACAGGAGCGCGGCGCAGGCCTTGGCGACCGGCTCGGAGTCCGTCAGGGACCAGCCGAGCGGGGCGCGCTTGGTCCAGGCCTCTTCGAAGGCCTCGAAGCCGGGGATCGACTTGGCGGCCATGGTGCGCTGCGGGCCCGCGGACACGAGGTTGACGCGGATGCCCTTGGGGCCCAGGTCACGAGCGAGGTAGCGGTTGGCGGACTCGAGTCCGGCCTTGGCGACGCCCATCCAGTCGTAGACCGGCCAGGCCTGGCTCGCGTCGAAGGTGAGGCCGACGATGGAGCCTCCGTTCTCCATCAGCGGCAGGCAGGCCGTCGCCAGCGACTTGTAGGAGAAGGTCGACACCTGGAGTGCGGTGGCGACGTCCTCCCACGGGGTGTTCAGGAAGTTCCCGCCGAGCGCCGACGGCGGGGCGTAGGCGATGGCGTGCAGGACGCCGTCGATGCCGTCCACGTGCTCGCGGACCTTCGCTTCGAGGCCGGCGAGCTGCTCGGGGTCGGTGGCGTCGAGCTCGATGACCGGGGCGGGGGTGGGGAGCTTCTTGGCGATCCGCTCGACCAGGGACATGCGCCCGAAGCCGGTGAGGATCACTTCGGCGCCCTGCTCCTGCGCGTACTTGGCCACGCCGAAGCCGAGGGACTGCTCGGTGATCACCCCGGTGATGAGCAGTCGTTTGCCGTCCAAGATTCCAGTCATCTGTTCCTCCGTCGTTATTCGTACTTGAAACTACTGTGGCCCCCGGGCCCGGGTGGGGCCTAGTGGCCCATGCCCAGGCCGCCGTCGACGGGGATGACCGCGCCGTTGACGTAGGCGGCGTTGTCGCCCGCGAGCCAGGTGACGGCCCCGGCGATCTCCTCGGCGGTGGCGAAGCGCTTGGCGGGGATGGAGTCGAGGTAGGCCTTGCGCTGGGCCTCGGGGAGCGCGTCGGTCATGTCGGTCTGGACGAAGCCGGGCGCGACGATGTTCGCGGTGATGTTGCGGGAGCCGAGTTCGCGGGTGATCGAGCGGCTGAGGCCGACCAGGCCGGCCTTGGAGGCGGCGTAGTTGGTCTGCCCGGCGTTGCCGTAGAGGCCGACGACCGAGGAAATGAAGATCATGCGGCCGAACTTGGCGCGCAGCATCTTCGAGGAGGCGCGCTTGGCGACCCGCCACGCGCCCTTGAGGTTGGTGTCGACGACGCGCTCGAACTGGTCGTCGCTCATGCGGAGCAGGAGGGTGTCGTCGGTGATGCCGGCGTTGGCGACGAGGATCTCGACGGGGCCGAACTTGCCCTCGACGTCGGTGAACGCGGCGTCGACCGAGGCGGTGTCGGTGATGTCGCACTGGACGCCGTAGAGGCCGTCGGGGGCGCCGGTGCCGCGGTGGGTGACGGCGACGTTGTCGCCTTGGGCCGCGAAGGCTTGGGCGATAGCGAGACCGATCCCGCGATTGCCTCCGGTGACGAGGACCGTGCGCGCCATTGTTCGAACTCCCTCAAGCTCTTCTGCCGAGAGCGACCATAGTTTGTATGAACGCCCTCATGTTCTTTGTATGAAGTCACCGACGATCGTACTGACGGGCCCCTTCCACGGCGAAGGGGCCTTCACGCAGGGTGTGGTTCTCGCCTCAGGGTCACGTGAGGCGGGAGGTCCAGGCGAGGCTGAGACCGGCGGCCGCGAACAGCAGGATCACGGCGGTGCCGATGAACCACTGGGAGACGTCCTGGGCGATGGTGCGGTAGCCGAGGGAGGAGCCCATGTCCTCGTAGACGGCGCGGAGCTGCTCGACGGTGACGGCCTCGTAGTAGTCGCCGCCGGTCTCCTCGGCGAGCCCTTCGAGGGCTTCGCGGTCGACGGGCACGGAGACGAGTTCCTCGTCGAGTTCGATCACGCCCTCGTCGGTGCCGAAGGCGACCGTGGAGACGGGGATCTCCGCGGAGGAGGCGGCCTCGGCGGCTTCTTCGACGGTGCGCCCCGCGGTGCGGTAGCCGTCGGAGAGCAGGAGGATGCGCGCGGGGGCGAGCTGGCCTGTGGCGTCGGGCATGACCTGCTGGACGGCTTGGAGCGAGGCGAACACGGCGTCGCCGGTGGCGGTGGCCTCGGCGAGGGTGAGGCCCTTGATCGCGGTGGAGACTTCGGCGCGGTTCTTGGTGGGGGGCACGACGACCGAGGCGAACCCGGCGAAGGAGACGAGGCCGACGTTGTACTGCTCGGGGAGTTCGTCGACGAAGTCGGCGGCGGCGGACTTGGCGGCGTCGATCCTGGTGGGGTCGACATCGGAGGCCATCATGGACAGTGAGACGTCGATGGCGAGGATCACGGTGGCCCGCTCCTGGGGCTCCTCGACGTCGACGGCCGGGCGGGTCATGCCGCCGACGAGCACGGCCAGCGCGATAACGAGGAGTCCGGCCGGGAGGTGGCGGCGCCAGCCGGGCAGCTTCGGCACGAGTTTCGCCAGGAGCGAGGCGTTGGCGAACCTGACGGCGACCCGCTTGCGGGCGAACTGGGCCCAGACGTAGACCGCGGCGAGCGCGGCGACGGGGATGAGCGCCAGGAGCCACATCGGTTCGAGCAGGCGGATCAACGGTTCTCCTTGGTGTCGTTCGGAGGCTCAGTGTCGTTCGGAGGCTCAGTGTCGTTCGGAGGCTCAGTCGTTCAGAAGCTCAGTCGTTCAGAAGCTCAGTGTCGTTCAGAGGCTCAGTGTCGGGTGGGTTTAGGACCCGTCCGGTGCATCAGGGCGGAGCTGGTTCACGGAGGGGTCCTAACGGTAGGCGGCGAGGTGGCGGCGCTGCGCGATGAACGCGGCGATGTCGCGAAGCCAGTCCGAGCCGGTCGACAGGCGCAGGTGGCCCGCGCCGCCGGAGCGGATGCCGGCCGCGATGCGGGCGCGCTGTGCGGCGGCGGCCTCGGCGTAGCGGGCCCGGAAGCGCGCGTTGCCGGTCTGGACCTCGACGGTGGCACCGGTTTCGGGGTCCATGAGGTCGATGACGCCCACGTCGGGAAGCGCGAGTTCGGCCGGGTCGAGGACCTCGACGCACAGCACCTGCTGGCGCACCGCAAGGCGGCGCAGTTCGCGGGGCCAGTCGCTCGGGTCGTCTTCGTCTTCGAGGAAGTCGGAGATGACGATCGCGAGGCCGCGTCTGCGGGCGTGGCGGCGGGTCTTGTCGATGAGCTCGGCGAGGTTCCCCGCGCCTTCGCCGCGCGGCAGCGAGGTGACGGTGCGCAGGAGCGAGCGGGCGCCGCCGCGGCCGGGCCGCGGCGGGATGGCCTTCGCGGGCCCGCCTTCGGTGACGACCGCGCCGATGCGGTTGCCGCCGCGGCCGGCGAGATAGGCGAAGGCCGCGACCGCGCCTTCGGCGAGTTCGCGCTTGAGCATGCCGACCGTGCCGAAGTCGAGGCTCGGCGAGAGGTCGACGGCGAGCCAGGTCTCGAGTTCGCGGTCGGCGATCGTGGTGCGCACATGCGGGACGGTGGTCCGAGCGGTCACGGGCCAGTCCATGCGGCGCACGTCGTCCCCGGCCCGGTACTCGCGGGCCTCGCCGGGCTCGGAACCGGCCCCGGGCAGCAGGCCCAGGTAGTCGCCGTGAAGCAGCCCGTCGAGGCGGCGGGTGACGTTGAGCTGCAAGCGGTCGAGGGCGCGCAGGTCGTGCTCCAAGGGAACCGTCGCTCTCACCAGGCGCCCGGCTGCTGCGGGCTCGCGGCCGAGCGCGGCGCGGCGTCCTGGCGGGGGGTGACGGTGGGAGCCGGGACGGCTTGGAGGAGCTGGGCGACGAGCTGGTCGGTGACGACGCCGTCCGCCATCGCGTCATAGGAGAGCACCAGGCGGTGGCGCAGCACGTCGGGCGCGATGTCGTCGAGGTCTTGCGGCAGCGCGTAGTCGCGGCCGCGCAGGAGCGCAATGGCGCGGGTGGCGCGGATGAGGCCGAGGGAGGCGCGGGGGCTGGCCCCGTACTGGATGTGGCGGCTGAGCCCGCCGAGTCCTGCCGCGGCGGGGTTGCGGGTGGCCATGACGATGCGCACCGCGTAGTCGACGAGGGCATTGTGGATGAACACGCCGTCGGAGGCCTGCTGCAGGCGCAGGAGATCGTCGGTGTCGAGGATCCGGTCGGGCACGGGCGTGTCCACGCCCATGCGGAAGACGATCTCGCGCTCTTCGGCGTCGGTGGGATAACCCACGTTGAGTTTGAACAGGAAGCGGTCGCGCTGCGCCTCGGGCAGCGGGTACACGCCCTCCTGCTCGATCGGGTTCTGCGTGGCCATGACCAGGAACGGCTTCGGCAGCACATGGGTCAGGCCGCCGATCGAGATGCGGCCTTCGGCCATCACCTCGAGCATCGCCGACTGGACCTTGGCGGGCGCGCGGTTGATCTCGTCCGCGAGCACGAAGTTGGTGTAGACCGGTCCGAGCTCGACGTCGAAGGCCTCGGTGGACTGACGGTAGATGCGGGTGCCGACGATGTCGGCCGGCACCAGGTCGGGGGTGAACTGGATGCGGTTGAAGTCCGCTCCCACCACCTTCGCCATGGTCTCGACCGCGAGCGTCTTGGCCACGCCGGGCACGCCCTCGATGAGGCAGTGCCCGCGGGCCAGCAGCGCCGCGAACATCCGCTCCACCAGAGCGTCCTGGCCGACGATCACCTTCTTGATCTCGAACAGCGCCTTCTCCAGCAAGGCGGCGTTCTCGGCCGGGGTTGAACGGTCAGCCGACCGGTCGGTCGGACGGTCTGAACGGTCGGCCTCGGCTGATCCCATGTCGGCTCCTGCTCGCGTGGTTCGGTCTGGTGCTGTCGATACTAATTCGCCCGTTCGAGGATGGCAGGGGGCCGGACGGACCCGTGCGGCGCGCTCGCACCGCGATTTGTCGGGAACCCGACAGTTCTTCTCGAACCCCTTGTGGCGCAGGGGGTCTATGCTGCCACGTCGCTCTGAAGGAAAACGGTAAGCGGTATTTGCCCAGGAGCGTGACACGCCGCGCGTATTCAATCCGTTGCTGCGAAATGTCGGAGCGCTATGCTTTCTGCAACCCGCACGACTTCCCCCGTGGTCGTGCGGGTCTTTTGCTGCCCCTGGCCTTTCGCGAGCAGTCCTCCCGGCCCGACGGCACTAGAATTCTCCTCATGCCCCGTCGCCGTCAGGCCCTGCTGCTCCCCGGACGCAACTACAGCGTCCAGGGCCCGCTGCTGATGTTCACCCACGTGGCCCTGCAGTCCCGTGGCGCCCACACCTACCCGCTCAAATGGCAGGGCGTGGACCGGCTCGCCGCCGACGAGCAGGCCATGATCGACGGCGTATGCGAGCAGACCGAGGCCGTGCTCGACCGCGTGCACAACGACGACCCCCCGCTCCTGGTCGGCAAGTCGCTCGGAACCGCCGCCGCGATCCTCGCCGCCCACCACGGACTCCCGGCGATCTGGTTCACCCCGCTGCTCCAGCACTACCCGATCGTGCAGGCCCTGCGACGCGCCACCGCGCCGTTCCTCCTCATCGGCGGCAGCGCCGACCCCGCCTGGAACAAGTCCCTCGCCCGCGAACTGCCCGGCGAGGTCTGCGAGATCCGCGGCGCCGACCACGGCATGTTCATCCGCGGACGCCCCCTCGTGGACTCCGCGCACGCGCTGGCGGACGTGCTCGAAGCGGTCGAGCACTTCATCGACACGGTCGTGTGGCCCCGCCAGGGGTGAGGTCGAGCCGAATCGGCGCTCGCGAGCGTCGCCAAGGTCGCACAATTGCGGCTCGCGAGCGCCCCCGAGTCGATCAAAGGCGCACAATCACCGTGTGACCCTCGAAGACGACGCGCCCGTCTGCTCCGCGCGCGGCTGCCGCAACGATGCGACCTGGATGCTGCTGTGGCGCAATCCGCGACTGCACAGCGCCGACCGCGTGAAACGGTGGGCCGCCTGCGACGAGCACCTGCCGACCCTGCGCGAATTCCTCATCGCACGCGGTTTCCCATGCGAGACCGAGAAAGTGTCATGATCAAGCTATGAGCGCGAAAACGGTCCCCGTGTGGGACCTGTGGCCGGACGGCATCGAGTGGCAGCCGATGTCGCCGCAGCTGCGAACGATGTGGGTGCTGCGAAGCCTGATCAATGTCCTGATCCTGGCCGTGATCGCCGCGATCCCGCTGACGATCTGGCTGGGCTGGGACGGCCTGCTGTACGTCCTCGCCGGATACGTCGTGCTCGCGGGCCTGCGGGCCATCACCGTGGCGCGCACCGTGAAGACCTGGGGCTACGCCGAACGCGACCAGGACCTCCTGGTGCGCCACGGCCTCCTGACGCGCCGGCTGAGCATCGTCCCCTACGGCCGCATCCAGCTCATCGACCTCTCGGCCGGACCGTTCGATCGGATGTTCGGGCTCACGACGGTGCAGGTACGCACCGCGGCCCTGGGCTCGAACACCGAAGTGCCCGGTCTCGACCCGCCGGTGGCCGCCGCCCTGCGCGACCGGCTCGCCGTCCGCGCCGCCGAGGTCCGGGAGGGCCTGTGAGCGGCGAGGCCGGACCGGTCCACGACGACGAGCCCGCTCCCCCGCTGGCGCCCGCCCCGTACGGACCCGCGGCGTTCGCGCCGGCCCCGAGCGGCCCGCCCGACGGGTCCGAACGCCAGCGCCTGCATCCGCTCACGCCGCTGCTGGAGAGCTTCCGGTTCCTGACCGCGGCGGCGGCCGCGGTCGGCTTCCAGGTCTTCACCTCCCGGAACTTCCTGTTCGCGATCTACGTCGCTCTGGCCGCTGCGGTCGTGGGCGGCATCGCGAGCCTCATCGCGCTCCAATACCGGGGCTTCGTGATCTGGGGCCGGGAGCTGCACATCTACGGCGGCGTGTTCACGCGCAGCCACCGCACGGTGCCGCTCGACCGGCTCCAGTCGGTGGACCTGGTGCGGCCGCTGCGCGCCCGTCTGTTCGGCTTGGCGCAGTTGAACATCGAGGTCGCCGGGGGCGACGGGACGGACGCCAGGCTGGCGTACCTCAAGGCCGGCCGGGCCCTGGAGCTGCGCGCCGAACTGCTGGCGATCGCGGGCAGGCCTTCGGCGCCGGTCCATGCTCCGGCCGAGCCTGCGATCGAAGGCGAACCGGCGGCGGAGGTCGAGTCGGGGCCGGCGCCGCTGGTGCCGCAGGTGACGGTGCGGAAGCTGGCGGTGGCGTCGCTGCTGGAGGCGCTGCCGGTGCAGGTGACGGCGCTGGTGATCTTCGGGACGGCGTTCACGGTGACCGGTTCGATCTTCGGGTTCACGACCGTGGCGACGACGTTGTGGGTCGGTTTCTTCGCGCCGGCGCTTCTGGGGTATCTGCAGAGCACGATCGCGATGGTGAACCGCTTCCTGCGCAACTGCCGGTTCCGGCTGGCCCGCGACGGCGGGAACCTGCTCATCGAGCGAGGTCTGACGGACACGAGCCACGAGACGGTGCCGGTGGACCGGGTGACGGCCGTCAGCTTCGACGAGCCCGTGCTGTGGCGCTCGCGGCGGTGGCGGCGCGTCGAGGTGTGGACGGCGGCGGTGGCACAACAGAGCGGCGGCGTGGTCCGGTCGACCACGGCGCTGCCGGTCGGCGATCCGGCCCAGGTCGCGCTGGTGGCCGCTGAGGCGGTGCCGGACCTGCCGTCCGAGTTCGCGGTCGAGCGGCCGCCGCGACGGGCGCGTTGGCGGATGCCGTTGCGCTGGAAGCGGACCGGCGCGCTGATGCACGAGCGGGCGTTCGTGGTCCGACACGGCCTGATGGTGAACACCTACATCGCGCTGCCGTATGCGCGGATCCAGTCGGTGCGGGTGGTGCAGGGCCCGATCCAGCGCATGCAGGGGCTCGCGACCGTGCGCGCGATGACCGCCGGCGGCATCGGCCATGTGGCGCACGCGAGCCATCGCGACGTGCGCGAGGCGGTCGCGATGGCCGCCGAGCTGCGCGAGCGGGCCGACGCGGCCGCGGCGCTGGAAGCGCCGCGGCTGTCCTGAGGCGGGCCTTGAAACGAGGAGCGACTGGAGTGGTCGGCGGCTGAACCGTGCCTAGGGTCGCCAGGCGCCTGGTCGTTGCCTAGAGCCGGCAGGCGCCCGAACCGTGCCTAAAGCCGGCAGGCGCCTGACCTGTGCCTAGAGCCGGCAGGCGTCGATGTTCGAGGCGAGGATGCCGCGGGCGCCGATCTCGTAGAGGGCGTCCATGACCCGGTGCAGGTCGGCGCGTTCGGTCATCGACTGGACGGCGACCCACCCTTCGCGATGCAGCGGGGAGACCGTGGGCGACTCGATGCCGGGGGTCAGTTCGACAGCGGCTTCGAGGAGCTCGGCGCGCACGTCGTAGGCGAGCATGACGTACGAGCGGGCCACCAGGACGCCGCGCAGGCGCCGGAGGAGCTGCTCGACCGCCGGCGGTTCGCCGTTGCCGGCCTTGCGGACCAGGACCGCCTCGGAGTGCATGATCGGGTCGCCGAAGACGGCGAGTCCGGCCTGCTTGAGGGTGGTGCCGGTCTCGACCACGTCGGCGATCGCGTCCGCGACCCCGAGAGCGATGGCGTTCTCGACCGCGCCGGCGAGTTCGACGATCGCCGTCGTGACGCCGTGCTGGTCGAGGTCGCGCTGGACGACGCCCGGGTAGGAGGTCGCGATGCGTTTGCCGTCGAGGCCGGCGACCGAGTCGACGGCGCCGGGGCGGGCGGCGTAGCGGAAGGTGGAGCGGCCGAAGCCGAGCGCGAGGACCTCTTCGACCTGCGCGCCGGAGTTGACGGCGAGGTCGCGTCCGGTGATGCCGAGGTCGAGGTCGCCGGAGGCGACGTAGGTGGCGATGTCGCTGGGGCGCAGGTAGAAGAACTCGACGCCGTTGTCGGCGTCCACGGACTGGAGGTCGCGGCTGGAGCGGCGCTGGCGGTAGCCGGCCTCGGTGAGCATGTCGGTGGCGCCCTGGGAGAGCGCGCCCTTGTTGGGCACGGCGATGCGGAGCATGCGGTCGAGCCTTTCGATCTAGAGGTACCGGTACACGTCGTCGAGGCCGATGCCGCGGGCGACCATCATCACCTGCAGGTGGTAGAGGAGCTGCGAGATCTCCTCGGCCGCGGCCTCGTCCGACTCGTATTCGGCGGCCATCCAGACCTCGGCCGCCTCTTCGACGATCTTCTTGCCGATGGCATGGACGCCCGCGTCGAGTTGGGCGACGGTGCCCGACCCCTCGGGTCGGGTGGCGGCTTTGTCGGCGAGTTCGGCGTAGAGCTGCTCGAAGGTCTTCACGGCCGGAATTCTACGTGGCGGGCCTGGCTGAGGCGACCGCGAACCGCCCAGGGTGACCGCCAGCCGGGACGGTGAGACCCGCGTCGCACCCGACGTGAGGATTAGTCGGGTCGTGTGATCTAATTCAACTTGTCATCATTCGACCCGATTTGCGGTCCTATGTGGCTGCCAATCGACAACCGAAGGCAGGCAAGATGCGACGCAGAACGCTCTTCACCGCCGGTGCGGCCACGCTCGTGGCCGGCACGGCCGCGGTCAGCACCCTCCCGGCATGGGCGCAGTCCTCGAACGACGAAGCCGGCGCGACCCAGACCTGGACGTCCGGCGACCAGTGGGGCAGCTGGACCTCCGGCGAATACACCTTCTACAACAACATCTGGGGCTCCGGCGCCGGAAGCCAGACGATCTGGGCGAACGAGCCGGGCGACTGGGGCGTGACCGCCGACCACCCGAACACCGGCGGGATCAAGTCCTACCCGAACGTCTCGTACAACCTGGGGCGCAACGTCTCCGAGATGGGACAGGTGACGAGCACCAACGCCGTCACCGTGCCCCAGGGCGACGGCCTGGCCTACAACACGGCCTACGACGTGTGGGGCAACGGCAACCAGCACGAGATCATGATCTGGACGAACTGGCACGGGCCCGTGGGCCCGATCGGCGACAAGATCGACGAGATCGCGATCGGCGGCCAGACCTGGGCGTACCACCAGGGCACCAACGGCGCCAACGAGGTCTACAGCTTCCTGGCGACCTCGCAGAGCGCCGGCGCCTCGATCGACATCACCGGACACGCGCAGTGGCTGGTCGCCCAAGGCCACATGCCCGAGGTGCGGATCGACCAGATCCAGTTCGGCTGGGAGATCACCTCCGCCGCGGGCGGGCACGATTTCACGGTGAACGACTACACGCTCACCGTCTGACCGAACGAAGGAGCGGGGCCGCGGCGCATGCCGCGGCCCCGTTTTTTCGTGGTTTTCCTTTCGCGCGCAAGGCCGCCCTCCTCCTGCGGTCTTGACAGCGCATGACGGGTATGGACTTTAATTTGGTCGCATGATCTAATTAACATATTGACATTCGTCGAATGAATGTCACGAGACCATGACTCTTCAGAAAGGCGTGCCCTTCATGCGACGCAGATCGCTTCTCACCGCCGCGCTGGCCGCTCCCCTGGCCACCGCGGGCGCCGTCGGCGCCATCCAGTCCCCGGCACAGGCCGCCACCTGGTCCTCCTCCGCCCAGTACGGCTCCTGGAACACCGGCGCCTACACGCTGTACAACAACATCTGGGGCGGCGGCGCCGGCCCCCAGAGCATCTGGGCGAACTCCGCCTCCAACTGGGGCGTCTGGGCCGACCACCCGAACACGGGCGGCATCAAGTCCTACCCGAACGTCTCCTACACGCTGGGGCGCGACGTCTGGAGCATGGGGAACGTCTCCAGCAACTTCAACGTCTCCAATCCCTCGGGGTCGGGCCTGGCGTACAACACGACGTACGACGTGTGGGGCAACGGCCACGCGCACGAGATCATGATCTGGACGCAGTGGACGTCCAACGTCGGCCCGATCGGCGGCTACGTCACCAACGTCAACCTCGGCGGCCGCAACTGGAACTACCACCAGGGCCACAACGGCGGCAACCCCGTCTACAGCTTCATGGCGACGAGCCAGTTCACCAGCGGCACCGTGAACATCACCCCGATCTGCCAGTGGCTGGTGAGCCAGGGCCGGATGCCGCAGGTCCGCATCGACCAGATCCAGTTCGGCTGGGAGATCACCTCGGCGGCCGGAGGCAAGAACTTCAACTGCAACAGCTACTCGCTGTCGACCTAGGGCCTGGTGAACTAGTCGGCGAGGCGTCGCCGGGCCCCGGGTGCGGGGCCCGGCGACGCCGTCGTTTCAGGGTTTATTCGCTGCGGCGGAACCGATCCCGCACGAGCCGGTAGGCCTGTTTCGGGCGGCGGTACTCGTCGATCAGGCCCTTGTCGTTCACGCCGCGCGGCCGCCGGAGCAGGAACTCCCGCTGCTCGGTGGTGCGGAAGTCACCGAGGACCCAGATGGCGAGACCGGAGATCCGGTCCTGGCCGTCGAGCAGGTGGTCGACGACCGTGGTCAGGAGTTCGGCCTGGTAGTCCTCGGTCCACAGTGAACCGATCTGGTCGACGTGCCCCGGGACGGCGCCGGCGCCGATCTCGGAGATGATGAGCGGCTTGTCGGCGTGCCCGAGGGCGTCCACGTGTGCGGCGATGCGGTCGAGCTCGCCCGGGATGTCCCCGACGCCGCCGAAGTACCAGCCCGGGTAGGTGTTCGCGCTGACGACGTCGACCAGGTCGAAGCACTTGTCGTCGTGGGCGTTGATGCTCGCGTAGGTGACCGGGCGGGTGGGGTCGAGCTTGCGCAGGCGCCCGAGCAGCCTCGCGTAGACCGGGTGGCCTTCCTCGGACCAGCTGGGGCACTCGTTGAGGATGCCCCACAAGATGATCGAGGGGTGGTTCTGCGCGGCCGCGACCATCTCGTCGATGTGCGCGAGCTGCGCCTCGATGAAGGCCGGGTCGGTGAGGTGCTCGATCGGGTACTGCCATCCGATCGACTCGCACCATACGAGGATCCCGGCCTCATCGCACAGGTCGAGGAAGAGCGGGTCGAGCGGGTAGTGGCTGCCGCGCACGAAGTTGCAGCCGAGGTCGCGCAGCTGCTGCACGTCGTTGACGAGGAGCGTCGCGGGCTGGGTGTGGCCGAACTGCGGGTGGGCCTCGTGGCGGTTGACGCCGAGGAGCCGGACCGGTTCGCCGTTGACGGTGATGCGGCCGTTCGCGGTCGCGACCTCGCGCAGGCCGAACCGCTCGCGCAGATCATCGTCGCCGAGGTTGACGGCGAGGAGGGACAGTCGCGGGTCCGCAGGTGACCACGGTGCGGCCCAAGGGATCCCGAGGGTCCGGCTGAGGGAGCCGGAGGTTTCGAGGTCGACCGTTTCGGCGAGGAGGGCGCGGCCGTCGCATTCGATCGCGAGCGCGGCCGGGCCGGCCTGGTCGGCGGTGTAGTCGATGCGGACTTCGATGCGCCGCTCGGTGACCGAGACCGTGTCGATCTTGACGCCGTCGACGCGCACGGGGCCGAGGCGGTGGAGTTCGACGCTGCGGGCGATGCCGCCGTAGGCGTACCAGTCGAAGTGCTCCATGTGCAGCGGCGAGCGTTCGCCGAAGCGGTTGTCGACCAGGACCGTGATCTCGGCTTCGCCCGCCTCGGCCTCGGCCTCGGCCCAGAAGCGCGTGAAGCCTCCGGCGTGCTCGCGGATCGGTTCGCCGTTCCAGAAGACCCGGCACCAGTGCTGGACGCCGTCGAAGACGAGCCGTTGGCGCCCGGCCTCGACGCGGACGCGGGTCCGATAGGCCGCGAGCCCGCGCCGGCCGGCGTAGGCGGGGGTGGCGTCGAAGCAGCCGGGCACGGCCATGCGGTCGTCGAAGGCGATGGCGTCGAGTACGACCTGGTCGGTGTCGACATCGCCGAGGTAGGCGAAGTCCCAGATCCCGTCGAGGGCGGTGAGCGGGCGTCGCTCGTGCGGCGCGAATCTACGGGTCATGGTGATGTCCTCCGTGGGGTCCCCGTGCAATCGCCTCGATCCTAGGCGACCGATTGCCAATGCGGTCGCGGCGTCGGACTCACGCGGCCTTTCGCTTGTCCCGGAAGGCCTTCTGGCGGCAGGCGGAGGAGCAGTACTTCGCGGGGCGGCCGGTGGCGGTGGCCGGGAGCGGGTCGCCGCAGACCGGGCAGTTCCGTTTCGTTACGGGATTTTCGTTACGGAACTCGATCGAGGCCCTGGTTTCGTTACGGACTTCAGTGTTTCGTTCCGTGCGGAGGCCCTCCCAGAAGATCGCGGAGAGGCGGCGGACGCGCTCGTGCGATTCGAGCGACTGGGCCATGCCGACACAGCCCGAGACCAGGGCACGGACGTCCTGGGCGTCCACATCGGTGCGGACGGCGCCGGACCGCTGGGCCCGGTCCAGCAGGGTCGCCAGCGGCGAGTCGATCACGCAGCGCCCGTTCAGCTTCGAGGGCTCCTGCCAGTCGCCGCGGGCGGCGAGCGCCTCGCAGATCGCGCGGTTGGCCAGGGCCTGCCCGGTGAGGAACTCCACGTAGTCGAAGAAGGCCTCGGGGTCGTCGCTGCCCAGCATCCGGGTCCCGTAGTCGTTGAGCTGGTCGAGCCGCTGGTCGAGCACCGTCGCGAGCAGCGCGTCCTTGGTCGGGAAGTGCCGGTAGACGGTGCCCGCGCCGACGCCGGCCGCGGTCGCGATCTCCCCCAAGGAGACCGTGGTCCCGCGCTCGCCGAACAGCCGGTCGGCGGTTTCCAGGACTCTGCGCCGGTTGCGCTGGGCGTCAACGCGTTCGGCCCGCTGGGTCAGTTGCGGCACGGCGTCCCCCTCTCGTCAGGTCGCTTAAACGGGTGTAGTGTTCCGTTTCATCAACCGGGTTGCCGCTCCCGATATTAGTCGGCGAACCCCGTGACAGAAAGGAACACCCATGTCCTTCGAAAGCACAGCTGCAACAGCGAAGACCATCCTCGTGACCGGCGCCACCGGGCGCCAAGGCGGGGCCGTGGCCGCCCGCCTGCTGGCCGACGGCTGGAAGGTCCGGGCCCTCACCCGCGACCCCGAGAGCACGAAGGCCAAGGCGCTCAAAGAGGCCGGCGCCGAAGTCGTCGGCGGCGACCTCGACGACCGCGACTCACTCGACCGGGCCGCGGAGGGCGCCTTCGGCGTCTTCAGCGTCCACGCCGGCGCCTATGAGGGCGGGCCGTACGGCCACGACCTCGAGCACGAGGCGCGCACCGCCGGGAAACTCGGTGCGGCGGCGAAGGCCGCCGGGGTCGCCCACATCGTCCACTCCTCGTCGATCGGCGTCGGCGGTCCGCTGGAGGCGCATATGGACATGCTGCAGCGCAAGGCCGAAGCCGAGCGCGCGATCCACGCGAGCGGGGTGCCGCACACGATCCTGCGCCCGAGCTCGTTCATGGAGAACACGTTCGACTCCTTCCGCGAGCTCCAGAACGGCGCGCTGGTCTCGCTGCTCAACGCGGACACGTTCGAGCCCCACATCGCCGCGGACGACATCGCCGCGTTCGCCGCGATCGCCTTCGCCGACCCCGCATCGCACGCCGGGAAGGTGTACGAGCTGGCCGGGGACGACCTCACGCAGACCGACAAGGCGGCGCTCATCGGCCGTGTCGTGGGACGCGAGGTGCCGTACGTGGGTATCGGCGTCGAGCAGGTCGCCGAGGACAGCCCCTCGACCGCGAAGATGCTGGGGGTCCTCAACAAGCACCGGATGGAGGTCGACATCGAGGCGCTGCGGAAGATCCACCCGGGCCTGCTCACCTTGGAGCAGTGGATGACCGGGATCGGCAAGCCGCTGGTGGAGGCGTACTTCGCGAAGCTCGAGACCGCTTAGCCGCGCACCGGCGGGGTCGTGAACCGGGCAGGCTCAGGACCCCGCCGGAATGGTCTGGGGCGCGAACTTGAAGGAGATCTTCTCCATGAGCGTCTTGCGCTTGGTGTTCTGGAAGGCCGCGATCCGCCACGCGCCGTTGGCCTCGCGCACGAGGGTGTAGGTCTGGACCTTCGTGAGCTTCGCGGGGCGCGCGCCGTGCTTGGCGACGTCGCCGCGGCCGGTGACGACGGCCGTGTCGGAGCCGAGAAAGCGGATGTCGGCGATGTCGTCGATCAAAACGCTGCCCTTGAGGAACTTGTCGAAGAGGGCCTGGTGGGCGCGGGCGATATCCTCGCGGCCGCGGTAGAGAGTGCCGACGAAGGTCACGTAGGTGGCGTCTTCGGTGAAGTTCGCGGCGTAGGCGTAGGCGTCGCCCGCGCCCCAGGCGGCGACGGTGGCGCTGATGAGGCCGGTGACGGCTTCGGTGTCGGCGGTACGGTCGGTGTGCATCGGAGGCTCCCTCTGATAGTTTGAACAGAACAGATGTTGTCCCGATTCATTATCTGCTTTCATGCAGATATTATCATAGGGAGTGCGCCGTGGCCGTGTCAAGACCGGATCTCGCGAAGCTCGGCGCGGTCTATCCGCGCTATCTCAGCGCGATCGTGCTCCACGGTCTCGCGACCGCGCAGGCGGTCGGCCTCGGACCGACGGACCTGTACGCGGTCGGCACGCTCGCCTTCTACGGCCGCATGACCTCCGGTGAACTCGCCGCCAAGACCGGACTGACCACCGGCGCCACCACGAGGCTCATCGACCGCCTGGAGCAGCGCGGCCTCGTCCGCCGCGTCACCGACGCCGCCGACCGCCGCCGGGTCCTGGTCGAGGCGACCGAGACCGACCTCGGACTCGACGAGGCGCTCGCGCCCGCCCGGGAGAAGCTCGGCGAGGTGTTCGCCGACGCCTCCCCCGACGAGATCGCCGTCCTCACCGAGCACTTCGAGCGGGCAACGCCGGCCTTCCACGAGGCGATCGAGACGATCCGGGACGACCGGTGACCTTGCGCGACAACGGGTGCTCCGGGATGCTCTGAGGACAGGAGCGATCCCTCGACCCCAGGCCCCTGCCGATCGCCGTTGAAGGCGAAGGCGACACGACATACGGGTGGGGCCCGGGCCGATCGGCCCGGGCCCCACCCGTTAGTTCTCGTCCTTAGTTGAGCGAGCGGATCGCGAGCGCCGCACCGAGGGCGGCGACAACGGCCTCGTAGCCCTTGTCCTCAGTGGAGTCAGGGTATCCGGCGCGGGCGAGCGCCTGCTCCTGGTTGTCGACGGTGAGCACGCCGTGGGCCACGGGGGTCGACTCGTCGAGCGCGACCCGGGTGAGCCCTTCGGTGACCGACTTGCAGACGTAGTCGAAGTGGGCGGTGCCGCCGCGGATGACGGTGCCGAGGGCGACCACGGCGTCGTATCGGCGGGCGAGCGCCTGGGCGGCGATCGGGAGTTCGACGGCCCCGGCCACGTGCAGGACCTTGAACTCGGCGACCTTGGCGTCGGCGGCGGCGTCGAGGGCGCGCTTGAGCAGCTGGCCCACGACCTCGGCGTTCCAGTCAGTCGCGACGATGCCGAGGGTGAGCCCGGCGGCGTCGGGGACCTTGACCTCGGGTGCTCCGTGTCCGGCCATGTCAGGCGACTTTCTTGGTGAGGACGGGGTTCGCGGCGAGGACGGGCGCGGGCAGGTCGGAGAGCAGGTGGCCCATGCGGTCGCGCTTGGTCGTCAGGTAGGCGAGGTTGTCGGGCGTGGCGTAGGTCGGCAGGGCGACGCGGTCGATGACCTCGAGGCCGTGGCCTTCGATGCCGGCGCGCTTGTCCGGGTTGTTGGTCAGCAGGCGCATGGACTTGATGCCGAGGTCGGCGAGGATCTGCGCGCCGATGGCCCAGTCGCGGGCGTCGGCGGGCAGGCCCAGTTCGAGGTTGGCGTCGACGGTGTCGCGGCCCTGGTCCTGGAGCTGGTAGGCCTGGAGTTTGTGGACCAGGCCGATGCCGCGGCCCTCGTGGCCGCGCATGTAGAGCACCACGCCGCGGCCTTCGGCCTCGACGGCGCGGAGCGCGGCCTGGAGCTGAGGGCCGCAGTCGCAGCGCAGCGAACCGAAGGCGTCGCCGGTGAGGCATTCGGAGTGGACGCGGACGAGGATGTTCTCGCCGTCGCCGATGTCGCCCTTGACGAGGGCCACGTGCTCGTTGCCGTCGAAGACGGCGCGGTAGCCGATGGCGGTGAACTCGCCGGCCTCCATCGGGAGGCGGGCTTCGGCAAGGCGCTTGACGTGGACCTCGTTGCGCTGGCGCCAGGCGGCGAGCGCGGCGACGGTGATGAGCGTGAGGCCGTGCTCGTCGGCGAAGGCCCTGAGTTCGGGCAGGCGCATCATGGTGCCGTCGTCGTTCATGACCTCGGAGAGGACGCCCACGGGCTCCTTGCCCGCGAGGCGGGCGAGGTCCACGGCGGCTTCGGTGTGGCCGGTGCGGACGAGGACGCCGCCTTCCTTGGCGCGCAAGGGAACGACGTGGCCGGGGCGGCTGAGGTCGCCCGCGACGGTGGCCGGGTCGGCGAGCACGCCGATGGTGTGGGCGCGGTCGGCGGCGGAGATGCCGGTCGCGATGCCGCGGCGGGCGTCCACGGAGACGGTGTAGGCGGTGCCGCGCGGGTCCTGGTTCTCGGCGGCGGCCGGGGGCAGCTGAAGGAGGTCGGCCCGGTCGGAGGTCATCGGGACGCACAGGTAGCCGCCGGAGTGGCGGATGGTGAACGCGACGAGTTCGGGCGTGGCGTCCTGGGCGGCGAAGATGATGTCGCCCTCGTTCTCGCGGCCTTCGTCATCGGCGACGATGACGGCTTTGCCCGCGGCGATCGCGGCGATGGCGTCTTCGACGGTGTCCAGACGGATGTCGTTCATCAGATGCTCCCAGCGCTCTGGAGGAGTTTTTCGACGTGCTTGGCGACGACGTCGGTCTCGATGTGGACCGGGTCGCCGACCTGCTTGCGGCCGAGGGTGGTCGCTTCGAGGGTGGTGGGGATGAGGCCGACGGAGAACTCGTCGCCCTCGATGGCGGCCACGGTCAGGGACGTGCCGTCGATGGTGATGGAGCCTTTTTCGACCACGTATTTGGCGAGCCCGGCGGGGAGGCGGAAGGTGACTTCCTCCCACTCGGCGGCGGGGGTGCGCTTCACGATCTCGGCGACGCCGTCGACGTGGCCCTGCACGAGGTGGCCGCCGAGGCGGGTGGTGAGGGTGGCGGCGCGCTCGAGGTTGACCTTGTCGCCGGGTTCGAGCTTGCCGATGACCGAGCGGCGGTAGGTCTCCTCCATGACGTCGGCGGTGAAGACATCGCCTTCGACGCTCACGACGGTGAGGCAGACGCCGTTGACGCTGATGGAGTCACCGAGGGCGGCGTCAGAGCTGACGATGGGCCCGCGAACGGCCAGGAACGCTTCACTGGCCTTGACGACTTCGCCGAGTTCTTCGACGATTCCGGTGAACACGATTGGAACTCCCTACCTGCTGCGATCTGTGCGGCACGCAGGCGGGGGCAGGAGAATGGCTCGCAGGGGCCAACGATGGCCACCTACGTTGCGTCTGCTCCCATCCGGACTTTAACCGTCGGTCCTGGAATCTCACCAGGTCAACCGTCCGCTGGTTGCGGACGGGTCGCGGACTTGCGGCTTTCGCCGCTCACCGCCGGCTCGGAATTTCACCGACCCCGCTGACGCGCGTTTGATACAAGGAATTGTGCCACGGGAGTATTCCACCGTGGCCCCCACTGTGACGCACCCTACTGATCACAGGCGTGTTCAGCGGTCGTTGGTCCAGAAGACGGGACGGCGGCTGGTCCGGCCGGGGGTGCGGCCCTCGGGAAAGGCCACGTAGTTCCCCGAGTGGGATTTGGCGACGCTCTTGAGGGTGGTGGCCTCGGCGACGGCCTCGTAGGCGTCGGCGAAGCGGCGGTGGGTGGAGAGGGCGACGCCGGTGGAGAGGGTGGGCAGGCGCGAGCGGGTCATGCGCCGGGAGGTGCGGTCGGCGTGCTCGATGTAGCCGCGTTCGACGTCGTGGGGGTCGCAGAGTTGGCGGACGCGGCTCGCGAAGTGGTCGTTGAGGAAGCCGGTGACGGCTTCGGCGTGGTCGGGCAGGCACAGGATGGTGAAGTCGTCGCCGCCCACGTGTCCGAGGAAGACCGGTGCGGCCCCGGCGTCGCCGGCGGCGGCGTAGACGCACTCGGCCAGGGCCCTGATGAACTCGTCGCCGCGCACGAAGCCGTACACGTCGTTGACGGCTTTGAACTGGTCGATGTCGATGTAGCACAAGGCGAACGGGTCGCCGCGTTTGATCCAGGACTGGAGTTCGCGGAGGATCCGGTCGTTGCCGGGCATGCCGGTGAGCGGCGAGGATTCGCGGACCTCGCGGTGGCGGCGGATCGCCGAGTCGATGCGCGCGGAGACCTCGGCGGGGTCGAAGGGCTTGGCGATGTAGTCGTCGGCGCCGGCTTTGAGGCCGGCGATCTTGTCGGCCGAGGAGGGCTGGGCGCCCAGCAGGATGATCGGCAGGCTCGCGGTGGCGGGGTCGGCGCGCAGCTGGCGGGTGAGGGCGAGGCCGTCGATGAACGGCAGGTCGGCTTCGAGCAGGACGATGCCGGGACGGCGGAGCGCGATCCCGGCGAGGGCCTGGTAGCCGTCGCGGGCGAGGGCGGTGTCGAAGCCGTCGGCTCTCAGGCGCGCGGCGAGGAATTCGGCGATCTCGGGGTCGGCGTCGCTGATGAGGACCAGTTCGGGGGTGGCGGCTGGCATATTCGCGTCATCCGGATGATCGCGCCGCGTCGGCGCGGGCGCGCAGGCGCCTGGCCGCATCGGCGGGGTCGGCCGCGCCGTAGACCGCGGTGCCGGCGACGAACGCGTCGGCTCCGGCCTCGGCGGCGGCGGCGATGGTGTCCTCGGCGATGCCGCCGTCGACTTCGATGCGCAGTTCCAGGTGGCCCGCGTTCGCGTGGGACCGGGCGGTGCGGACCTTGTCGAGCAGCTCGGGCATGAACCTCTGGCCGCCGAACCCGGCCTTGATCGTCATGATCAGGAGGGTGTCGAAGGCCGGGAGTATCTCGAGGTAGTCCTCCACTGGCGTGTCGCGGTCGATCGCGAGGCCGGCCTTCGATCCTGCCGCTCGCAAGTCCTTCGCGAGCGTGACGGGGTCGGACGAGGCCTCGGCGTGGAACGTGACGTTGTAGGCGCCGAGCTCGGCGTAACCGGTGGCCCACCGGGCCGGGTCCTCGATCATGAGGTGGCAGTCGAGCGGGATGTCCGTGGCGGCCTTGAGGGACTTGACGATCGGCGGGCCGAGCGTGAGGTTGGGTACGAAGTGGTTGTCCATGACGTCCACGTGGAGCCAGTCGACGGCTCCTTCGACCGCGTCGGCCGCCTCGGCGAGGCGGGCGAAGTCGGCCGCCAGGAGACTCGGGGCGATGACGGTGTCGGCCTGCGCCGCTTGGAACTGTGCCACACGGACAGTGTAGGTCGCGAAACTGCGACGCAGGCCGGACACCTGGGGTCGGTTGTGATCTCAGATCAGCAGGGGACGTCCATATCGGCCGACGAGCCGGATGCCACGAAGCCGAACAGCTCCTTCGTCTCGCCGGACGAGACGGAGGCGTTCCAGCCCACGTCCTTGGCGGTCACCGTCTTCCCGGAGGTGCTGAGCTGGGTGTTCCAACTGCTCGTGATCGCCTGGGTGCCGGGCCAGGTCCACGAGATCGTCCAGCCGTTGACGGCTTGATCGGCGGTCATGGAGACCTTGCCCTGCCAGCCGCCGTTCCAGGTGCTGACGGCGTCGATGTGGATGGTGCAGTCGGCCTGGCCGGGCCCGCCGGTGGTGGGGTCGTCGGTCGGGTCGGTCGCCGGGTCGGTGGGCTCGACCTGGCCGGGCCATCCGCTGCCGGCGTTGTTGGCGAGCTCGTAGGCCAGGTCGGGGATGAACTGGCCGGCGCTGCCGGCGCAGCCGTCGGCCTCGCCGGGGAGCTTGACCCACAGGTACGCGTCGATGCCGCTGACGCCGGTGGCCGTGGTCGGGAACTTGCCGACGGCGCGGCCAGGGGGGTCGCACCAGTCGTTGGGGTTGGGCGGGTTCAGCGGCCCGTTGCCGTTGCGGCTGGTGTCGATGACGACGCCCTTGTTGGAGCCGACGATGCCGCGGACCTGCTGGGCGTACGCGGTGGTCTCGTCGGTGGTGCGGTAGTTGGAGACGTTGAGGGAGAAGCCGTCCGCGTACTGGAGACCGGCGGCCTGCAGGCGGCCGGCGGCCTCGGACGCGGTGAGCCAGGCCGAGTTTCCGGCGTCGAGGTAGACCTTGGCCTCGGGGTCGGCGGCGTTGAGCTTCTGGGCCGCGTAGGCGAGCGAGGCGTTGATCTCGGCCCGCTCACTGGTGCTGTGGCAGTCGTGCGCGATCACGTCGGGCTCGATCACGATGTACGCGGGCCCGTCGATCTCGCCGGCGATGGCGTCGATCCAGCCGCGGTAGGCGTCGTGGTTCGGGGCGCCGCCGCCGGAGTGGCCGCCGCAGTCGCGGTTGGGGATGCCGTAGACGACCATGATCGGGGCCGCCCCGGAGGCGGCCGCGCCGTCGACCACGGCCGCGACCTGGGCAGCGATGCCGCCGGTCGGCTGGTACTGGGTGAACCAGTTGCCCGCCGGGGTCTCGGCGATCCGGTCGCGGATCACGCCCGCGCGCCAGTCGTTCGGGTTCTGGTCGACCCAGCGGGCCGCGCCCGTGTTCGGGTTCGTCCATAGTGCTTGGGCTTGCGTCGAGACGTCTTCCTGTGCGCCCGCGTTGGGGCTGAGGAGGAAGCCCGCGCTGAGCGCGGTAGCGACCGCGGTCGCCATTCCCGCGACGATCGCCGCGAGGCGCTTTCGTCGGTTCATCAGGTGCTCCTTGGGTCAGTTGTGCCGGTAACCCGGGGGAATATTCACCCCTGTCTATGAATGGTAGCGCTTCCAATTTGCGGCATTTTCGGTGCCCCACCCGAAAATAAGGGCCTCCCCCTGCGACCGGTTCGCACCGTGACGCGGGAGGAGGCCCTGGAGCTGGAGCGTTATCGGTTGCCGGTTTTTCGCAGCAGCGCAAGGAACATCGCGTCGGTGCCGTGCCGGTGCGGCCACAGCTGGACGAAGTCGCCGTGCTCGGCGCCGGGCACGCGCTTCGTGAGCCACTCCGGGCGCACGAGCTCCGCTCCCCCGCCCTTGAGCACCGACTCGACCACTTCGGAGGTCTCGGCGGCCACCGGCGAGCACGTCACGTACGCCACGATCCCGCCCGGCCGCGCCAGACGCAGACCCGAGGCGAGCAGCTCACGCTGCAACGGCACGAGACCGTCGATGTCGCTGCGCTCCTTGCGCCAACGCGCCTCCGGGCGGCGGCGCAGCGCGCCCAGGCCCGAGCACGGAGCGTCCACGAGCACCCGGTCGGCGCTGTTCGCCTTCCCGAATTCGCGGCCGTCGCCGGTGTGGACGGTGACGGGCAGGCCCCGGGCGGCCTTGGCGACGAGCTCCGCGCGGTGCTGCTGGATCTCGACGGCATCAAGGGTCGCGTCCCTTTGGGCCGCAATCGCTCCGAGCAGACCGGTCTTGCCGCCGGGGCCCGCGCACAGATCGATCCACGACCGGTCGGGGCCCTCCAACGGCGCCTCGGCGAGCTGCACGGCGACCAGCTGGCTGCCCTCGTCCTGAACATGGGCGAGACCGGTGGCGACCGCCTTGATGCGTCCAGGGTCCCCGCTGGGCAGGTACACGGCGTACGGCGACCACTGGCCGTGCTCGCCCCCGCGCGTCTCGCGCGAGAGGTCGCCCTTGGTGATGCGACCGGGCTTGGCGCACAGGTGAACCGGCGGAGCGACGTTGTCGGCCGCCAGCGCCGCGGGGAGCTCGTCCGGGCCGAGGACGGCCTCGAACTCGCGGGTGATCCACTGCGGGTGGGCGTAGCGCAGGGAGAGGTCGGCGAGGCGGTCGCCGGTGGCGAGCTCCGCGGTCCACTCCTCGAGGTCCTTGGCGGCGACCTTGCGCAGCACCGCGTTCGCGAGCCCGGAGACGCGCGGCGAGACGGCGGCCTTGACGAGGCTGACGGTGGTCGCGACGGCCGCGTGCGCCGGGATGCGCATGTACAGGAGCTGGTAGGCGCCCAGGCAGAGGGCGTCGACGAGGTCCTGCTGGAGCTGGCGGATCTCGCGGCCGGAGGCGGCGGCGAGGATGGCCTCGAGGGTGCCGAGGCTGCGGAGCGTCCCGTAGGTGAGCTCGGTGGCGAGCGCGGCGTCGCGACCGGTGTTGGCGGTCTCGGCGAGCATCCTCGGCAGGACGAGGTTGGCGTAGGCGTTGTCGGCGGTGACGGCGTTGATCGCGTCGAAGGCGACGCGGCGCGGGTTCACGTTCGGGAGGTCGCGCTCGGGCTCTCGGCGGCGGTTTCTTCTGTTGTCGCTCATGCGAACACCGGGTTCTCGGTCTGGAGGCCGCGGCCCCATGCGGCGGCGTCCATGGGCTTCTTCCCGGCGGGCTGGACCTGGTCCAAGCGCACGGGGTCGGTCGCGGTGCCGACGTGGACGGACTTCTTGGCGAGCGCGACTTCGCCGGACGCGAGGCGCGGGCCGTCGGGGTCGGTGCTGACGGGGCCGAGGCGCAGGCGCTGGCCTTCGAACTCGGTCCAGGCGCCGGGGGCGGGGGTGACGGCGCGGATGCGGCGGTCGACGGCGAAGGCGGGGTCGGTCCAGCGGACGCGGGCGTCGTCGACGGTGATCTTGGGGGCGTAGGAGACGCCGTCCTCGGGCTGGGGTTCGCCGACGAGCGCGCCGGCTCCGAGGGCGTCGACGACGTCGACGGTGAGTCGGGCTCCGGCGACGGCGAGGCGGTCGAGGAGGTCGCCGGAGGTGTCGGCGGGCGCGATCGGCTCGGTGAGGCGGCCGTAGACGGGGCCGGTGTCGAGTCCTTCTTCGAGCTGGAAGACGCAGGCGCCGGTCATGGCGTCGCCGGCGAGCACGGCGTGCTGGACGGGGGCGGCGCCGCGCCATGCGGGCAGGAGCGAGAAGTGGAGGTTGATCCAGCCGAGGCGCGGGATGGCGAGCGCTGCGGGCGGGACGAGCGCGCCGTACGCGACGACGGGCACGATGTCGGCGTCGAGTTCGCGCAGGCGCTCGAGGAATTCGGGCTCGCGCGGTTTGGCGGGGGCGAGCACTTCGACGCCGTGCTCGTCGGCCCAGGCGGCGACGGGCGAGCGGGAGACCTTGCGGCCGCGGCCGGTGCGGGCGTCGGGTCGGGTCAGGACGGCGGCGACCTCGTGGTCGGAGCCGTGGAGGGCCTCGAGGGTCGGCAGTGCGACCTCCGGGGTCCCGGCGAAGACGATCCTCATCGCTTGAAGAACACACCCTTGGTGTCGTGGGGGGTGACTTTGACTTTGACGTCTTCGTTGTACCAGTCCTGGGACTGGATCTCCGACATCGCGGCCTTGCGGCGCTCCGAGTCGAGGCGGTCGATGAAGATGATGCCGTCGAGGTGGTCGGTCTCGTGCTGGAGGCAGCGGGCCATGAGGCCGGTGCCGACGATCTGGAGGGGGTCGCCGTATTCGTTGAAGCCCTTGGCGACGACGTTCTGGCGGCGGATCGTGTCGAAGTAGAGCCCGGGGAGGGAGAGGCAGCCTTCGGGGCCGTCCTGCTCCTCCTCGTCGGGGAATTCGAGGACCGGGTTGACGATGTGGCCGATGACGTCGTCGACGTCGAAGGAGAAGACGCGCTTGCTGACGCCCAGCTGCGGGGCGGCGAGCCCGGCGCCGCCTTCGTCGCGCATGGTGTCGAGCAGGTCCTTCACGAGGCGCCGCAGTTCCTTGTCAAAGGTGTCGACTTCCTCGGCCGCGGTGCGCAGGACCGGGTCGC
Organism: uncultured Actinomycetota bacterium; assembly: GCA_963740955.1. Lineage (GTDB taxonomy): Bacteria > Actinomycetota > Actinomycetes > Mycobacteriales > Micromonosporaceae > Glycomyces. The sequence goes on along the minus strand of CAVUGC010000010.1, from coordinate 403,327 downwards.
CGAAGATGCGGATGGGCTGGATCGACAATGTGCTGACCTTCCGAATGCGTGTATTGGCCGTCCACCAGTGTCCCACCCGCCGGGCGGTCGCGGTGAGGGGTCGGCGGCGGGTGTGGTGCGGCCCGGGGCCGCCGCGCCCCTGTCGGGGCCGGGGGCGCGGCGGCGCGGCCGTCGGTGGTGAGCATCAGCCCGGCGACGATGCCGGCGGCGATGCAGACCATCAGCACGACCAGCGGGAAGGGGACTTCGGCGCTGAGGAGTCGCATGGCTCAGGCCTTCTTGTGCGGCAGCGGCGCCCGGGCGAGTGCGAGCCAAGTGACCAGGACGAACACCATGGTGAGGACGGCATCGATCGGGGCCAGGAGTTCCTCGCTCCCGGGGAACTCGATCGTGAGGGTCCCGCCGCTGGAGAACTCCGAGAGCAGCAGTTGGAGCGGCAGCTGCCGGAAGATCATCACCGACACCAGCAGGCCGACCAAGGCGGCGCCGAGGAGTCGGGCTTTGAAGCGGACCATGATCGCGCCGGCGGCGGTCCCGGCGGTGAAGTAGACGGCCAGGCGGATCAGGGTTTCGAGTAGGACCATTCCGTAGAGGTCGAGACCGTCGGTCCCGTCCGCGAGGAACAGGTTGTAGACGAGCCTGACCAGCAGTGTGAAGGCGAGGCCTCCTGCGATGACGATCGCGCCGAAGACGGCGAAGGCGGCGAAGAACTCCTTGCGGGTCATGCCGGCGCTGATCGCGAGCGGGAAGGACCTGAGGAGGTAGACCCAGCCGATGGCGGTCAGGACGAACGGCAGGAACCGGAGGATGTAGATGCTGAAGTCCTGTTCGAGGGGCATGGAGAGTCGCAACCCGAGTTGGACGAGGTGGAGGACCGCGAAGGCGACCAGGATCCAGAGGCCGTAGGTCCGGCCGACTTCGGCGGCCCATCGCGAGCCGACGAGGTACTTGCGTTGCGAGAGAACGGTGTTCATGGTCAGGCTCGTTTCGCTCGGATGGGGATGGTTCGCAGGGCCAGGGCCGAGGCGGTGACCAGGGCTGCGGTGAGGGCGAGGGCGGCGGCGGTCCAGGCGGCCAGGGCCTGGCCGGGGTCGAACCACGCCTCGTTGAACTCGAGGGACAGGACGGCGGCGTAGAGGCCGCCGGTGCCGACGAGGACGGCGGCGGTGAACCAGGTGTTGCCGCTGAAGCGCGCGGCCAGCACGCCGAGGAGGGTGCCGGCGAAGAAGTAGATCGGGGTGATCAGCAGGTAGCGCGCTCCGGAACCGAGGGCCTCGCCAAGGGTGCCGGCGGGCTCGGCGACCAGGGCGAGCAGGGCGTGCTCGGCGGCGAATCCGGCGGTGGTCGCCGCGGCCGTGGCGACCGAGGCCAGGGCGCCGAAGACGAGGTAGGCCACGGTGAGCTCGCGGCGGGTGACGCCGCGGGCGAGGGTGCTCGGCAGGTTCGAGAAGATCCAGATCCCCGCGGTGGCGGCGACGAACCACTGGAAGACGGAGGCGGTGATCGACCACAGTCCGGTCTCGATGGCGCTGCTGAAGACCACGGAGAGGATCGGGGTGAGGACGATCCAGCCGAGGAGGTACCAGCGGAGCCAGCGGACCGTGCCGATGAAGAGGCTGAGGCCGAGGCGGTAGCGGCGGTTCGCGAGTGCGGTGGTCATATCAGGCCTGCTTCGATCGCAGCGGGATGTCGATGAGGATGCGGCGGGCGGCGACGGCGAGGACGACGGCCACGAGGGCGATTCCGGCCAGGACGGGGCCGCGGCCCCACTCGTCGATGTAGCGGCCGAGGAAGCCCATCCAGCCCGGGCCGAACGGCTCGGTGTTGTAGAGGGCGTTGTCGAGGCTGAAGACGACCGGGAGGATCGGGATCAGGAGCAGCCAGCCGCTGCTCTCCCAGCGGTACGAGGCGGCGCCGATGACCGTGCCCGGCGGCGAAGTAGGCGAGGTACATCAGCGGGTAGACCGCGGCGAACGCGGCGGTGTCGCCCCAGGAGCCGATCGCGGTGACCGGTCCGTTGGCGTCGATGCCCTGGGACCAGCCCATCGCGTCGTAGTAGGCGCGTTCGGCGAGGAGGCCGGCGAAGACGAGCGCGCCGAGCGCCACCGACCACAGGCGCGCCGAAGACGCCCATCGCGACGGCGAGTTCGCGGCGGGTCATGCCCGCGGCGATCATGTTGGGCACCAGGGTGTACAGGAATCCGCCGCCGACGAACGCGGTGAACCACTTGGCGATGTTGGCGGTGTAGAACCAGGTCGAGAGGTCGATGTCGTTGTAGCGGGAGATCGCGAGCGGGCCGAGGAAGGAGACGAGGACGGCCGCGATGATCCAGTACTTGAAGTACTTCAGGCCCTCCCCGGCGAGGCCGAGGCCGAGGGCGTAGCGGCGCTTGGCGAGCTGCGGATCGCGAGGGCGGTCATCGTCAGGCTCCGTTCCGGTTCGGTTCGGTGAGGTGGATGAAGAGGTCCTGGAGGCCGACCGGGCCGATCTCGATGCCCGCGGCGGCGGCGCGCTCGCGGGTGCCGGGCGTCGAGCGCGGCGACGGTGGTGCTCTTGGTGGCGCCCAGCTGCTGCTCGGCGAGGATTTCGAGGCCTGCGGCGAGGGCGTCCACGGCGGCGGCGGGGCCGGTGAGGGTGGCGCCCATGTTCTGGAAGACCTCGATCTCCTCGTGGCGCAGGATGCGGCCGCGGTCGACGATGACGACCTCTTCGAGGTAGTTGGCGACCTCGTCGATGAGGTGGGTGGAGAGGATGACGGTGTGCTCGCGGTCCAAGTACTCGGCGAGGAGCTCCTTGTAGAAGGCGTCGCGGGTAGGGGCGTCCATGCCGAGGTGGACCTCGTCGAACATGGTGAGCTCGGCGCGGGCGGCGAGGCCGCAGACCGCGGCGAGGACCGAGCGCTTGCCGCGCGAGAGGTCGCGGACCTTCTTCTTGAGCGGCAGTTCGAACTTGTCGGCGAGCTTGAGGGCGTAGTCGGTGTCGAAGCCCGGGCGGATCTGGCCGGTCTCGATGGTGGCCTTGACCGACTCGGAGTCGTCGAAGTCGCCGCCTTCGCGGATGAGGGCGATGCGAGAGACGATCGGGGCGTTCTCCCAGACGGGCTCGCCGCCGACGAGGACGTCGCCGGTGGTGGGCTTGCGGAACGCGGCGAGGAGGCTCAGCAGGCTGGTCTTGCCGGCGCCGTTGCGTCCGAGCAGGCCGTAGATCTTGCCGGCTTCGAGGGTCAGGTCCACATCGGCGAGGGCGTCGGTGTCGCCGTACTTGAGGGTGACGTCGCGGAGGTTGACGGTGAAGCTCATTTGAGGGCGCCTTCCTGGTCTTTGAGGTAGTCGATGATGTCGGTCAGGGGGATGCCGGCCTGGCGGGCTTCACGGACCAGGGGGGCGAGGACGTTCTCGAAGAAGCGCTCGCGAAAGTCGGCGGCCAGGCGCTCGCGGGCGTCGTCGGCGACGAACATGCCGACGCCGCGCTGCTTGTAGAGGACGCCTTCGTCGACCAGCTCCCGGAACGCCTTCTGCGCGGTGGCCGGGTTGATCTGGTAGAACGCCGCGTACTGGTTGGTCGACATGACCTTGCCTCCCGGCTCGAGCGATCCGTTCATGATCTCGGCCTTGATCTGATCGGCGATCTGCCGATAGATCGGTGTGCCGTCATCGAACATCTCGCCTCCTTCGGTTTAGTGGGAACAGGTTGGTTGGTTCAGAGGTTCATTACTTGACTAATGAACCATAGCACGAAGGATCCGGAGCGTGTCAACGCGAGCAGTGCGGTGAGGGTCGCTGCAGGAATCGGCAGCGGCGGAACGCAGAACGGCCCGTCAGCGCTGTCAGAAGCGCCGACGGGCCGTGCGAGAGCGCCCGGCCAGGTTCAGATCATGGCGGGCATCGAGGTCTGCGACCCCGGATCAGGCCGCAGGGGCGGCAGTTGCGACGGGAGGGGCGAGCACACCCGAGCGCCACAGCACCGCCGTCGTGATGGCCGCCGGAGCGGCCAGGCCGAACACCGGCACCAGGCCCGGCACCAGGTAGTAGGCGCACAGCAGGACGCCGACGCCCACGCCCGCCAAGGCCGCCGAGGCGGGGCGCCCGGCCATCAGGACGAGCGCGCGACGCAGCAGCGCCCGAACGCTCTCGTCGAAGTGCGATTGCAGCGGCCAGACCAGGGCGGTGATCAGCCCGAGCGCGACGCCGGCGACGGTGAGGCCGCCGGCGAGCACCGGGCCGAGGCCGCCGAGGTCGAGGTGCTCGACGACCCGCCGGTCCAGCACGAGGATCGCCCAGCAGAGCGCGAGCGCCACGCCGAGCCGATTGGCGGCCGCGAACTCGCGATGCCACAGTTCGCCGAACCTGGCGCGCAACCCTTTCAGGCCGGGAGGATCGTCCGGGTGCGCGACCGCGTGCCGCGCGTCCTCGCGCAGGACCCCGTGGAGGGCGGCCGTGGCCGGGAAGGCCCCGAGCACGACGCCGCCGCGCAGGGTCCATGCCAGCCAGAGCAGGTGCAGGCACAGCAATCGCACGCCGAGCCTGCCGAGCCGCTGGTACCAGTCCAGGAAGGCGGTTCTCATCCCTTCACCGCTCCGATCATCACGCCCTTCTCGAAGTAGCGCTGCAGGAAGGGATAGAGCACGATCACCGGCAGTGTGGACACGACGATCACGCCGTACTTGATCTGGTCGGCGTACTGCTGGGCGTAGCTCGCCCCGGCGCCGCCGGCGCCCCCGGCGCCCCCGGCGAAGGCCTGGTTGGAGATGAGGATGTCGCGCAGCACGATCTGCAGCGGCTGGATGCTGTAGTCGCGCACGAACACCAGGCCGGTGAAGAAGTCGTTCCAGTGCTGCACCAGGTAGTACAGGCCGATCACCGAGAGGATGGGCATCGACAGCGGCAGCGCGATCTTCACGAAGAACTGGAAGTAGTTCGCGCCGTCGATCGAGGCCGCCTCGTGCAGTTCCTCGGGCAGCGAGTGCTCGAAGAACGACCGGGCGATGATGAGGTTGAAGACGTTCACCGCCGACGGCAGGACGAAGACCAGCCAGTTGTCCAGCAGGTTCAGGTCCCGCAGCAGCAGGTACATCGGGATGAGCCCGCCGTTGAAGAACATGGTGAACGCGAAGAAGAACATCAGCACCCGACGCGGGCGGAACTCCCGGCGGGAAAGGGCGAAGGCGGCGGGCATGGTCACCAGCAGATTCAGCGCGGTGCCGACGATCGCGTAGACGAGCGTGTTCCGGTACCCGTTCCAGATGCGCGAGTCGGCGAAGATCTGCTCATAGCCGAACCAGGAGAAGTTCCTCGGTATGAGCCAGATCCGCCCGGTGGACACCATGGTCGGGTCGCTGACCGAGGCGATCACCACGAAATAGATCGGGTACAGCGTCACGAACAGCACCAGGACGCAGGCGATCCCCAGGCCGATCTTGAACGCGATGTCGCCGGGCGTGTTGCGGCTCAAGGAAGCGAACGGTCTCGTCATCGTGCTCACCACAGACTCGTATTGGAGACGCGCTTGGCGATCTGGTTGGCCACCACCAGGAACGCGAAGTTGATGAGGGTGTTGAACAACCCGATCGCGGTGGCGTAGCTGAACTGGCTCGAGAGGATGCCGATCTTGTAGACGTAGGTCGCGATCACTTCGGAGACCCCCAGGTTGAGGGGGTTCTGCATGAGGAAGATCTTCTCGAACCCGGTGTTCAGCACGTTCCCCATGTTCAGGATCAGCAGCACGATCATCGTGGGCACCAGGGCGGGGACGTCGATGTGCCGGATGATGCTGAACCGGCCGGCGCCGTCGATCCGCGCGGCCTCGTACAGCTGGGTGTCCACACTCGCCAGCGCCGCCAGGTAGATGATGCTGTTCCACCCGGCGTGCTGCCACACGTCGGAGATCACGTAGACGGGCACGAACGCGCCCGCGCTGCCGAGGAAGTTGGCCCCGTCGACCCCGAACAGGCCCACGAGGCGGGTGATGAGGCCCGAGCTCGGCGAGAGGAACACCTGCAGCATCCCCACGATCACCACGATCGAGATGAAGTGCGGGAGGTAGGTCGCGGTCTGCAGGAACTTCTTGCGTCGCCGCCCGATCACCTGGTTGACCAAGAGCGCGAGCGCGATCGGGGCGATGAAGCCGGCGATGAGCGTGCTCATGCTGATGACCACGGTGTTGCGGATCAGGGTCCAGAACTGGGGGCTCTCGAAGAACTGGTGGAAGTACTTCAGGCCGACCCAGTCGCCGCCGGTGATGCCGGCGGCGAAGTCGAATTCGCGGAACGCCAGTTGCAGGCCGTACATCGGCACGTAGGCGAACACCACGACGAACGCGATCGCGGGGGCGGCCATCACCCACAGCTGCCAGTACCGGCGACAGTGCCTTTGCAACCGCTGCTTGGCCGGGTGGGCCCGGGCCCGCCGGGGGCCGCGCGATGCGCGACCCCCGGCGGTCTTGCCTGTGCCGGCCCCGACCGTGGTCGCGGCCGTCATCCCTGGCCCTCCTGGAATTCGTCGTAGTAGCGCTGGTGGATCTCGATGGCCTCGTTCAGGCCGAGGCCCTCCATCTCGCTCACGTAGGCGTCCCATTCGGACTCGACGCCGCCTTCGGTGATCCACGTGGCCCACCGCTGCATGGCGGGTCCGAGCAGGTCGGTGTGGAGCAGCGAGAGCCTGCTGGAGTCCTCGGCGTTCATCTTGATGAGTTCGCCGGGCCAGATCTCGGTGGCCGGGTCGGTGTTCGCGAGGGCGGCTTCGAGCGGTGCGGAGTCCTCCACGGCTTCAACCTGGTCGGTGGGCAGGGTGACTTCGATGTCGTCGCGGATCCAGCCGGGGCTGTTGTCGGCGAGGGTGGTCGTCCACTTCCAGGTGGAGGGGTCCTGCGCCGCGTCGGCCGGGGGCAGCACCGTGTACTTGCCGTCGCCGAGGTCTTCGATGTTGGTCCCGAAGTCGCCCCAGAGGGCCTGCAGGGAGAGGTCCTGGTCGTAGAAGGCGTCGATCACCTTGAGCCCGGCGTCCTTCTTGCCGGTCTGGGAGGACATGGTGATCGTGTTGAGGCTGTAGTTGAGCGAGTAGGAGTCGTACGACCAGGACAGGTCGGCGGGGTTCATGGAGGCGTCGGCCATGAGCGGGGCGGTGGAGGCGTACTGGTCGGCCAGTTGCGGGCCGAACCGGTCCGAGGCCGTCCAGCCCCAGGAGAAGCCGACCTTGGCCAGGTCGCCCTCGCCGCGGCCCACCGACTGGTAGGCGGAGTAGTCCTGTGTCATGACGTCCTGGCTGACCAGGCCGTCGGCGTAGAGCTCGTGCAGGAAGGCCACGAGGTCGCGGTAGCGGGGGTCGACGAGGAAGTTCGACACCTGGCCGTCTTCGACGACGTATCCGGGGCCGCCGCCGCCGGTGATCTGCATGCCGAAGCCGCCCAGGAGCATCGAGGGCTGGAAGAACCCGAAGCCGCCCTCGCCGGCCGGCGACCAGTCGATCGGGATCTCGTCGTCGGGGTCGCCGTTGCCGTTGGCGTCCTCGGTCTTGAAGGCGAGCAGGACCTGGTGCAGCTCGTCGAAGGTGGTGGGCTGCTCCAGGCCGAGGTTGTCGAGCCATTGCTGGTTGATGTACTGGCGGGTGGCGCTCTGCGGCCAGAACCTGCGGTAGGACGGGACGGAGAAGATCTCCCCGTCGGGGCGGGTGGCCATAGCCTCGGTCTCGGGGACCGCTTCGAACATGGCCGACACGTTCGGCAGCGAGTCCATGTCGTCGCTGAGGTCCTCGAACAGGCCGGTGAAGGTGACCATGTCGGAGTCGGAGATGGCGTTCGCGCCGATCACCAGGTCCGGCATGTCGCCGGCGGCGAGCATGGTGGACTTCTTCTCGTCCCAGTCGGCGGAGACCTCCTCCCATTTGATCGGGATGCCGGCGGCCTTCTCGAGTTCTTCCACCCAGGCCATGTCCTTCATCGGCCCGGTGAGCGCGTGTTTGACGACGAGGATGTGGAGCGCGTTGTCGTCCTCGCCGCCACCGCCGCACGCGCTGAGCACGAGTGCCGCGGAGGCGAGGCCGGCGAGGGCGGCGGCCCCTCTGCGTCGGGAAATCGGGTTCAAGACTCCTCCTTGAGTCGGTTTTCGAGCACGGTTCAGGGCAGGCGGCGGGCGGCCGCGCGTACCGGTGACGGCGGCGTTGCGCCGGATCTGCGCTCGGAGTGGTGGGAGTGCGGTCCCGATCGGGCGAGGGGCGGTTCATGGGGGTCCGGCACGTCGCCTCCTCGTAGGTGCCGTGAACGTCACATGACCTTAAGCGTGCACTTCAGCGTTGTCAATGAAAAGACAAGACCCAATGTGACCGTGCGCCACAGTGGTCCCGCGGGCAGCTCGAAATCGAGGGAATTCAATCCATGACGGCGTCGATCGCCTTCAGCGGGGCACGCCCGAGGACGCCCGAGGAATGAGATGCGCGCCGGTGCGGTGCACACGGGGCGAGCCGGTCTCCCCGCCCAGACGCTCGATCAGCATCCGCACGGCCGCGCCCACCATCGCATCGTGCTCGGGGCTCACCGTCGTCAGCGGCGGCACGGTGAACTCGGCCTCGTCGGTGTCGTCGAAACCCGTCAGGGCCACATCGTCGGGGACGCGCACGCCACGGGCGCGGAGGGCGCGCAGCGCGCCGACCGCGACAGCGTCGTTGACCCCCATCACCGCGTCGAACTCGGCGCCCGAGGCCAGCAGGCCGACCATCGCCTCGTAGCCGGAGGCGCGCCGGTCCCAGTCCGAGCCGGCCACCATCAGCGACGGATCCGGCGCGACCCCGGATTCGTCGAGCGCGGCGAGGAAGCCCTCGAAGCGGGCGCCCTCCGGTCGACCGCTCCTGGTCGAATGCCACACCAGGGCGAGGCGCCGCCGACCGGTGTCCAGCAGGTGGCGGGTGACGGCGTTGAAGCCTTCGAACTCGCCCATCACCACGGTGTCCAGCAGTCCGCTGGGCCGGCCGCCGAACTGCACCACGGGACGGTCCGGCACCTTGCCCTCCAACAGTTCGGCATTGAGCCGGCGCGGGCAGAGGATCACCCCGTCCGCGTCCGCGGTGGTGCTCCCGAGCGCCGCGTCGCGCTCGGCGTCGGCGTCCGGGGCGATGCGCAGGGCGCTGGTCAGGTTCTCCGCCGCGAGCGCCAGGATCAGCCGCTCGGCGGTCTCGGCGTAGTAGGGCTGGTGGAGATTCGGCACGACCACCGCGATCCGGCCGCTGCCGCCGCCGGCCAGCGCCCGACCGGCCCGGTTCACCCGGTAGCCGACGGCGGCGACCGCCGCCCACACCCGTTCCTGGGTCGCCTTCGCCGCGTACGGACGGCCGCGGAGCACGTTCGAGACGGTCTTCGGCGATACACCGGCAACGGCGGCGACGTCCTCCAAAGTGGGTCGCTTCATCGCAGGCTCGCCCCCGACGTCGATTCGCGCCGCACCAGTGCCACCGGGACGGTGATCGCCCGGGGCGCCCGGTCGCTCCCGGCGAGGCGGGCCGCCAGGAGATCGACGGCATTGCGCGCCAAGGAAGGAGGGTCCGGGTCGATGGTGCTCAGCGACGGTGTGCTGAACCGGCCGTCGTCCAGATTGCCGTAGCCGATCAGCGCGACTCGGCCCGGCACCTCCACCCCGGCGGCGTGCAGGCCCGCGAGCGCACCGAGGGCTATCTCGTCGGTGCCGCAGATCAGGGCGTCGACGCCCGGCTGGTCGATCAAGGCGCGTTGCGCGGCTCGGAAACCGCCGGCCCGTCCCACCCGGCCCGGTCCGGGGTCGACGTGCGCCGCCGCCCGGGCCCGCTCGCCGGCCAGCGGTCCTGGCCCGAGCCGAACGATGCGGTCGCGGCCCATCACGCGCAGGTGCCGGAGTGCGAGGTCCACGGCCTGGTCGAGATCGGCGTGCACCGCGTCCGTGCCCGCGGGAGGCCGCCGGGTGACGTCCACGCGGACCACGGGCCCGCCGTCGTCGGCGGCCACCGCGGCGGGCAGCTCGGGCGCGTCCACCACGAGCAGCGCGTCGAAGGTGTGTCCGCGCTGGGCCAGCACTGAGGCGAGGCGAGCGGGGTCGTCGTGGGTCGGCTCCACAGTGGCGTGCAGTCCGTGGCGGTCCAACTCCGTCACCAGCCGCTCCACCACGGCGGCGAGCAGGGGGCGACGCAATGCTGCGACCGCGATACCGACCACTCCGGTGCGGCCGGTGCGCAGCGTTCGCGCCGAGGCGTTCGGCGTCCAACCGAGGTCGGCGATCGCCGCGCGCACGAGCGCTCGGGTCTCCGGACGGATATGCGGCTCTTCGTTGACGACACGTGAGACCGTCTTCACCGAAACGCCCGCGCGTTCGGCGACCTCGCGCATCGTCACTCCCATGGAGAGCAGATTAGCCGGGAGTGACGCGGTCAGCGGAGCGGACAGGCTAGTGCGATCGGCGCTCGCTCAGACGAGTCCGCCTTCGTAGGCGGCGATCACGGCCTGGGTGCGGTCGCGGACGCCGAGTTTGCTGTAAACGCTGCTCAGATGGGTCTTGACGGTTTCGCGGCCGAGGAAGAGCTCGGCCGCGATCTCCACGTTGGACAGGCCGCGGGCGGCGAGGACGAGCACTTCGCGTTCGCGTTCGCTCAGGTCGCCGATCCCCTTGGGGGCCTTGCGCGCCGGCGTGGCCGAGACCGCGAGGCGGCGAACCGCCTCGGGGAACAGGAGCGCGTCCGTGCGGGCCACGAGCCGCACCGCCGCGAGCAGGTCCTCGACGCGGGTGCGCTTGAGCAGGAACCCGTCGGCGCCGGCCCGGAGCGCCTGCCACACGTAGTCGTCGTTGTCGAAGGTGGTGACCACGAGGATCTTCGGCGGCGCGTCGAGCTCGGACACGATCCGCTCGGTCGCCTCAATGCCGTCCACGGTAGGCATGCGCACGTCCATGAGGAGCACGTCGGCCTTGCCCGAGCGGGCGATCGCGACCGCGTCGATCCCGTCGGCGCCTTGCGCGACGACCTCCAGGTCCGGTTCGGCCCCGATGATCGCGGCGAACCCGGAGCGGATCAGCGCCTCGTCGTCGATCAGCGCGATGCGCAGCGGTGCGGTCATGCCCGGCCTTTCGTCTCGATCGGGATAGCGGCGCTTACAGTCCATGCGCCCGGGGCCCAAGCGGTCTCGGCGGTCCCGCCGAGAACGGCGGCGCGTTCGGCCATGCCGATGAGGCCCCGGCCCCCGGCGCGCGGGCGCGGGCGCCGCGTGGCGGGACTCGTGACGGCCACGGCGGCCTCGGATTCGCCGATGTCGACCGCCACGGTCGCCCGCGGCTCGTCGGCGTGGCGCAACACGTTCGTCAGCGCCTCCTGCACGATCCGGTAGATCTCTCGGGACGCCAAGCGGCTCAAGGCATCCGGATCACCGGTGACCTGGAGGTCGACGGCGACGCCGGATTCGGCGGCGAGGGCGTCGAGGTCGGCGAGGTCCCGCTGCGGGGCGCGCGGCCCGTCGCGCTCTTCGCGCAGCGCCCCGATCACGGCGTCGAGTTCGTCCAGCGCGCCGCGGGCGGTGTCGCCGACGGCGGCCATGGCCTGGGAGGCGAACGCGGGGTCGACCGTGATGAGCCGGGAGGCGGCCTCGGACTGGACGACGACCACGGAGAGGGCGTGGCCGACCGAGTCGTGGAGTTCGCGGGCGATGCGGTTGCGGGCGGCGAGGCGGGCGGATTCGGCGCGGGAGGCGGCGAGGCGGTCGGTGGCGCCCTGGCCGAGCAGTTTCGGGGCGAGGGCCTTCATGGCGGCCACGGTGGCGGCGACGAGCGCGATGAGGGCCACCAGGAGCAGCGGCGCGGTGAGCAGGCCCCATTCGACGGTGGGGCCGGAGTAGAGGCCGGTCGCCGCTTCGCGGTCGGTGAACGCGGAGCGCGCCCCGTGGTAGGCCAGGTAGACGACGAACGGCACGGTCGCGAGCGTGACGCCGCTGACGACGCCCCCGACCGCGGCATGGAGGGTGAACCAGCAGCCGGTGCGCCAGCGGGAGTTCCAGGAGCCGTCGTCGGCGGGCGGGTCGAACTCGGCGCCGAGGAGGCGGCGGGCGGCCGTGCGCTCGACGTCGCGGTCGGGCAGCAGCAGCGAGGCGGCCGCGACGAGCGGGAGGACCGAGAAGAAGACCTCGAGCCTGAGGATGCCGTCGAAGCCGCTGTCGGGGTAGCGGTAGTTGTAGCCGATGGCGCCGACCATCATGAACGGCATCATGAGCGCGCCGCCGAGGATGATCCAGACCCACCCGCGGTAGGTGTCCCTGGACCAGAGCAGGGCGAGGAGGCGCATGGGGCCATTGTGCCAGCGGCGTGCGGTGTTCACGGCTCCAGCGTCGCAGGGCGGGCCGGGCGGCGCCCTCCCTCCCGGGCGGGGCCCCGGTCCCCCGCGCGGGGGACCGGGGACGGGCCCTATGGGGCTTATTCGCCCTCGTAGGCGTCCTTGAGCCCCTGGAGGTCGATCTTCTTCATCGCGTACATGGCCTTGACCGCGCGCACGGCGCCGTCCCGGTCGGAGCCGCCCACGTACTGGTCGGCCTCGGTGGGCCAGACCTGCCAGTTGACGCCCCACTTGTCCGAGATCCAGCCGCACTGGATCTCCGAGCCGCCGTTGCCCAGGAACGCCTCCCAGAGGCGGTCGACCTCGGCCTGGGAGTCGCAGTTGATGAGCAGCGACATGGCGTGGTCGTGCTTGGCGGAGTCGTCGCCGTTGATGGCGGTGAACGACTGGCCCGCGAGGTCGAAGTTCACGACCATGACGTCGCCGACGCTGCCGTGGGCGTCCTCGACGTACGGGATGGAGCTGGTGACCTTGGCGTCCTCGAAGAGAGTGAGATACCAGTCCACGGCCGCTTCGGCGCTGTTGTCCTTGTACCAGATGTTGGTGACGATCTTCTGCATGACGGTTCGTCCTTCCGAATGGAGTCGCTCAGGCGATTGCATCAGTTGAGACGAGGCCGCGAGCCGAAACTCATCGCTTCGGCGCCGAACAGGGCCGTGTTTCTCGAACGGCGCTGAGCGGCGCCCGGCCCCGTGTACGGGGACGGGAAGGGACCGGCCGCCACGGCCTCGGCGACGCGCTCGCGGCCCGAGGCGACCAGGAGGCGGCCCGCGCACAATGGAGAAAAGCGTTGCACCTCCATGAGACCTTGGGCACCTGGGAACGCCACCAGCCTGCGCCCCTCGCCGGCTGAGTCCCGGCGCGTCCGGCGACCACCGACCTGAGCGGATTCGCCTGCTATACATGGCAGATGACCGAAAGACGAGAGGGCGGCCGCCTCCGGGCGGCATGGGCCGCGATCGTGTACCGCGCGCAGGCCCTCACCATCTTCGGCTACATGGGCGTCGTCTCGCTCATCGGCGTCGAGGCGCTCATCGTGCTCCTCGGGTTCACCACGGTCCTGCCGATCGCCATCCCGTTCGTGCTCATCGTCCTCGCCGTCGCCTACTTCTTCCGCGAACGCCTCCGCACCATGTGGACCGGACTCCTCGCCAGATTCGGCCGCAACCCCGAAAGCTGACCGCGGAAGACCGCCCGACCAGCTCCGGGACCGGTCCCGAGCCGCCTCTGCCACGATGAAAGTCCAAGCGGCCGAAGCCGGTTGCGGCGACGCCGCATCGAAGCGAATCGCACCCTCGGTCAAAGGCCTGACGCGGAGGACCCGCCATGACGCCCGACGAACCCCGGCCCTCGCCCAAGCCCGAGCCCGACGCGACCCCCGAACCGGATCACGAGCCCGAACCTCCGCGGCAAGGTCCCCCGCCGCCACCCGAATACGGACCGCCCTCGTTCGGGCCGCCGGACGGAAGCACCAACGGATTCGCCGTCGCGGCGCTGGTCGTCGGCATCGTGGGGCTGTGCTTCTGCTTCGGGTTCCTCGGCATCATCTTCGGCAACATCGCCAGGCGACAGATCGCGCAGACCGGCCAGGCCGGGGCCGGCCTGGCAACGGCCGGCATCGTCCTCGGCTGGATCGCGGTGTCACTCGTCGCGCTCCGGGTGCTCGCCATTGTCGCCACCTCGGGAAGCGGCGGTTACTGATCCTCGACCGCGCCCGGAACCTCGCGGCCGAGGCCGCGCATCAGCTCGCCGAATCGGAACGCGTTCCGCACGGCCGCGCCGCCGTGGTCGTTGTTGAAGTAGACGTAGGAGTCGGCCGACCGCGGCCACGCCTCGTCGATCCGGCCGCACCACGAGCGCAGCGCGGCGTCCCCGTAGCTCGGGGCCGGCTTCGCGCGGCCTTCGTGAAGACGCAGATAACTCCAGGACGCGGTGCGCCACAACGGGGTCGCGGGCCGGCCGCCGCGATCGGCCCAGCACAGCGCCGCGTCCCGGTCCGCAAGGACCGCGCGGACCTCGTCGGTCCACCACGAGTCGTGCCTCGGCTCCACCGCGACTCGCACGCCGGCCGGGAACCGGTCGAGGCAACCGGCGAGCAGGTCCGGGTCGGCATGCAGCGTCGGCGGCAACTGCAGCAGGAACGGGCCGAGCCGATCGCCGAGCCCTGCTGCAGCCTTGAGCAGGCGACCGACCGGTTCGGCCGGATCCCGCAGGCGCTTGATGTGCGAGAGGAACCGGCTGGCCTTCACCGCCATCGCGAATCCCTCGGCCAACTGCGACCGCCAGGCCTCGAAGATCGCCTCCTCTGGCAGCCGGTAGAACGCACCGTTGTTCTCGACGGTGCTGAACCGCGAGGCGTAATACGACAGCCACTCCCGCTGCGCGAGCCGCTCGGGATAGAACTCGCGCCTCCAGTCGTGGTACTGCCACCCGGAAGTGCCGACGAAGACCGTCATGGCTCAAGTCTGCCTCGCCGAATCACGACCGAGCGAAGGCCGACGCTGCAAGGACCCGGGCTGCACCTGTGACCTGGGAGTCGACCCGAGCGCGGCCCGAAACCGAGGTGCGAATGCGCCGTCAGGCAATCTCGCGCGGGTCGATCTGGATGCGCACCGGCTCGGCCTTCGCGCTCGCGCGTTCGGCCGTGGCCTTCGCCAGAATGCTCGCAAGCGCCGCACCGTCGCGGCGCCGCACCCGCAGCAGCAGCCGCTCACTGCGCTCGTCCACCGGAATCGGGCCGATGACCTCGGCACCGAGATCCGAAGGCAAATCCGCGGCGAGCTTCTCCGCCTCGCCGTTCGGGCCCGTCATGGCCGCGAACTTCATCACCGGCGGGAAACCGAGCTCGGACCGCTCCTGGAGCTCGCGCGCCGCGAACCAGGCCGGGTCCCAACGCATCAGCGCCTGCACGACCGCCAATCCGCCGTCGGCGACCACCACGGCCGTACCGCCGGGCCGCGCGAGCGCCACCGCGTTCATCCACCGGCGCAACGCCTCTTCACTCGCCGTCAGCTCCGCCCGCGTCAGCAGCGCCCACGTGTCGAGCAGCAGCACCGCCCCGTAGCCGCCACCGGGCGCCGGAGGCTCCACGCCCGGCGTCGCCACCACGACCGCCGCCCCGGTCGGGGCCGAATCGAGCCGGTTCACGCCCGTCGACTCCACGATCGCGACGTCCGGAAACGCCTGAGCCAGCTCCTCCGCCGTGCGCTCCGCCCCGATGACCACCGCCCGCACCCGGCTCGAACCGCATTCGGCGCAGCGGAAGTCCTCCGCGACCGTGCCGCACCAGCCGCACACCGGAGCGCGCCGGGCGCCCAGGAGCCGAAGCGGCCCCGAGCAGTTCGGGCAGGCCGCCCGCGTGCGGCAGCGCTGGCACGAGACCGCCGGCACGTAACCGCGCCTCGGGACCTGGACCAGCACCGGCTGTTCCTTCGCGAGCGCGTTTCGCGCCGCCTCCCAGGCGATCGTCGGCAGCCTCGCGGTGCCGCCCGAAGGGTCGCGCTCCAGATCGGACTCGTCCCCTACCGGGACGATTCTTGGTGTGGCGCTTCTTATCTCGTCTCGCGGAGCGGTCAACGAGACCGCCCATTCGGTCTCGACCAGCAGTTGCGCCTGCGGCGTGCGACCGAAGCCGCCGACCAGGCAGGCGGCGTTCGCGAGGTTGGCCCTGGTGAGCAGAACTTCACGGGCGTGCGGGTACGGGGCGTGGCGGTCCACGTGGGACTCGTCGCCGTCGTCCCAGATCGCCACCAGGCCGAGGTCGTCGACGGGAGCGAAAGCCGCGGCCCGGGTCCCGGCCACGATCCGTACCTCGCCTCTGGCGGCCTTCAAGAACGCGCGGTAGCGCTTGGTCGGGCCCATCTGGGCCGAGAGCGTGACGTGGCGGTCCGGTCCGAGCACCGCTTCGAGAGCGGTATCGAGGCGGTCGAGGTCGTCCTGGTCGGGGACCACGAGCACCGCACCGCGCCCGGCAGCGGCCGTGACCGCAGCGGCCTCGGCGAGACGCGCGGGCCAGTCTTCGCCGGGGAGGGCGTTCCAGACCGCCCTCGGCGACTTGGTTTCGCGCAACGCGCGCAGGAATGCCTCGCCCGCGTTATATCTCTTCCAGAGAGCCGAGGAAGGCGCCGCCACCTGCAGCGTCTCGCCCCGCTGCTCGGCCTCGACCTTGACGCGGCGTTCGGGGATCGCGAGGCGCAGCACGTCTGCGAGGGTCCCGGCGTAGCGATCGGCCACGGCCCGGGCCAGGCGCGCGATCTCGGGGCTGACCACGGTCTCCGGGGAGACGACATCGGAGAGCCACAGGAGCTTGCCCGTGAAGTCCGTGGAGGGCTTGAGCGCGATGACGTAGCCGCTCAGTTTCCGTCGCCCGAACCGGACCTTCGACTCGGCAACCGGGCCTGACCTGGTCCGCGAAGTCCTCGGGGATCAGGTAGTCGAAGAGTTTGTCCAGCTGGGGCAGCGGCTGGTCGATGCACACCGCTGCGATCGCCGGGGACTCGTCCATCCGATAAACGTACCGGGCGCCCCCGACGGTTCAGGGACACCCGGCAGCAATGCTCGAAGCGCTAGTTGACGGCCTCTTTCAGGGCCGCCGCGCGGTCCGTGGCCTCCCAGGTGAACTCGGGCAGTTCACGCCCGAAGTGGCCGTATGCGGCGGTCTTGGAGTAGATCGGCCGGATCAGGTTGAGGTCGCGGATGATCGCGGCGGGGCGCAGGTCGAACACCTCGAGCACGGCGCGCTCGATGCGCGCGTGGTCGACGGTCCCGGTGCCGAACGTGTCCACCGCGATGCTCACGGGCCTGGCCTTGCCGATCGCGTACGCGACCTGGACCTCGCAGCGCTCGGCCAGCCCGGCGGCCACGACGTTCTTGGCCACCCAGCGGGCGGCGTACGCCGCGGAGCGGTCGACCTTCGACGGGTCCTTGCCGCTGAAGGCGCCGCCGCCGTGGCGGGCGTAGCCGCCGTAGGTGTCGACGATGATCTTGCGGCCGGTGAGGCCGACGTCGCCCATCGGGCCGCCGATCTCGAAGCGGCCGGTCGGGTTCACCAGGAGCTTGTAGCTCGGCGGTGTCGAGGTCGAGCTCGGCGACGACCGGCGCGATGACGTGCTCGGCCACGTCGGGCGACAGGAGCGAGTCGAGGGAGATGTCGGGGGCGTGCTGGCTCGAGACCACCACGGTGTCCAGGCGCACCGGCTTGTCGCCGTCGTACTCGATGGTGACCTGGGTCTTGCCGTCCGGGCGCAGGTACGGCACGGTGCCGTCCTTGCGGACCTCGGTGAGCCGCTGGGAGAGCCGGTGCGCCAACGCGATCGGCAGCGGCATCAGCTCGGGGGTCTCGCGGCACGCGAAGCCGAACATGAGGCCCTGGTCGCCCGCGCCCTGGAGGTCGAGCTCGTCGAGCTCGCCGGAGTCCACTCGGGATTCCCAGGCCTTGTCCACGCCCTGGGCGATGTCGGGGCTCTGGCCGCCGATCGAGACGTTCACGCCGCACGAGGCGCCGTCGAAGCCCTTCTTGGAGGAGTCGTAGCCGATCCGCAGGATCGTCTCGCGCACAATCCGCGGGATGTCCGCGTAGGCGTGGGTCGTGACCTCGCCGGCCACGTGCACCTGGCCGGTGGTGATGAGGGTTTCGACCGCGACCCGGCTCGATGGGTCCTCGCCCAGCAGGGCGTCCAGGATCCCGTCGGAGATCTGGTCGGCGATCTTGTCCGGGTGGCCCTCAGTGACCGACTCGGAGGTGAACAGGCGACGTGCCACGGCACTCCTCAACACACATCCACGCCGCCAAGCGGCGCCCTTCAACTGACTTCGCAGCTCACAAGTCTATGCGCTCAAGATCTTCCCACCAACTCGCCTCGCACCG
The DNA here is from genome assembly GCA_963740955.1 of uncultured Actinomycetota bacterium. Taxonomy (GTDB): domain Bacteria; phylum Actinomycetota; class Actinomycetes; order Mycobacteriales; family Micromonosporaceae; genus Glycomyces. The sequence continues at coordinate 385,134 of CAVUGC010000010.1, read as the reverse complement.
AGCACGCGGTGTCAGTCGCGTCCACCCAGCGGGAGTCGCGCCGACACGGCGTCCCAGATGGCGTCTGCCACGGACTCCTTGGAGGCGCGGACGAGCGCGTCGACTTCGCCACGTTCGTCGAAGACGGTGACCGAGTTCTCCGTGGAGCCGAAGACGGCCCCGCCGGAGACGTCGTTCAGCACCACCAGATCGGCGTTCTTGGCCTCGCGCTTGGCCTTGGCGTGCTCGGGCCCGTCGTGGGTCTCGGCGGCGAAGACGACGAGCACCTGGCCGGGGCGCTTGGCGCGGCCCACCGCGGCGGCGATGTCCGCCGTCGAGGTGAGGGCCAGGTCGATGTCGCCCTTGCGCTTGATCTTGCGCTCCGAGGACTCCTTGGGCGTGAAGTCGGCGGGCGCGGCGGCCAGAACCGCGACGTCCGCTTCGGCGGCGGCCTTGACCGTGGCCTCGTGCAGCTCACCGGTGGTCGAGACGCGCTCGACCTGGATCCCGGCGGGGAGGGCGGCGTCGAGATGGGCGGCGATGAGGGTCACCTCCGCGCCGCGCGCGGCGGCCGCGGCGGCGATGGCGATGCCCTGGCGGCCCGAGGAGTGGTTCCCGATGAAGCGCACCGGGTCGATCGGCTCACGGGTCCCGCCGGCGGTGACGAGGACCTTGCGGCCCACCAGGTCCCTCGAGAAGCCGGCGTTCACTCCGGTTCGGGTGGTGGCGGGCGACGGGAGGGCCGACGTGAGAAAACCCTTGATGAGGGCGAAGAGCGATTCGGGCTCGGGGAGGCGCCCGGGGCCGGTGTCGGCGCCGGTGAGGCGGCCCGAGTCGGGCTCGACCACGTGGGCGCCCCGCTCGCGCAGCGTGGCGACGTTGGCGCGGGTGGCCGGGTGCTCCCACATCTCCGTGTGCATCGCCGGGGCGAAGACCACGGGGCAGGTGGCGGTCAGCAGGGTGCTGGTGAGGAGGTCGTCGGCGCGGCCTTGCGCGGCGCGCGCGAGGAGGTCGGCGGTGGCCGGGGCGACCACCACGAGGTCGGCCTGGCGGCCGAGCCTGACGTGCTTGACCTCGGCGACGTCCGAGAAGACGCCGGAAGCCACCTGGCGGCCCGACAGGGCCTCCCAGGTGGCTTCACCGACGAACATGAGCGCCGCCTCGGTGGGGACCACGGTCACGTCGTGACCGGTCTCTTTGAGGAGGCGGAGCAGAATGCAGGCCTTGTAGGCGGCGATGCCGCCCGACACGCCCAGGACGATGTTCACGCGCGAAGCTTACGCCTCGGGGTCGTCGAACGCCTTCGTCTCGAGCAGGCCCTTGTCGAGCTCGCGCATGGCGATCGACAGCGGCTTCTCCTCGGGCGTGGTCTCGACGAGCGGGCCGACGTACTCGAGCAGGCCTTCGCCCAGCTGCGAGTAGTACGCGTTGATCTGGCGCGCGCGCTTGGCCGAGTAGATGACCAGCTGATACTTCGACTGGCTCTTCTCGAGCAGGTCGTCGATCGGCGGGTTGGTGATGCCGACCGGGTCGGCGACAGTCCCTGACACGTGTAATCCTTCGTGTGCGACTAGTGTGTTGCTCTGCGGGTTCCGGGGTGCCGGAACCCAGCGGACTCCGGCCTTCACTGCGCTTACGCGCGGCTCGCGAGCTTCGCCGCGAGAGCCGGGGAACTGAGCAACTCTACCAGCTCGGCGGCCGCCTGCTCGATCGACACATTGGTGACTGTGTGATCGAACTCGGCTTCCGAGGCGAGCTCCTGGCGGGCGGCGTCCAGACGACGCGCGATCGTGGCCTCGTCCTCGGTCCCCCGCCCGGTGAGGCGGCGGACGAGTTCGTCCCACGACGGCGGCGCCAGGAACACCAGTTGGGCGTCCCGCATGGCCCGGCGGACCTGGCGGGCTCCCTGCAGTTCGATCTCCAGCAGCGCCGGGAGTCCGGCGCGCAAGCGCTCCTCGACCGGGCCGCGGGGGGTTCCGTAGAGGTTCCCCGCGTAGGAGGCCCACTCAAGGAACTCCCCCGCGGCGATCATCGACTCGAACTGCTCGGTCGACACGAAGTGGTAGTCGGCGCCGTCGACCTCACCAGGACGCGGCTTGCGGGTCGTGCAGCTCACGGAGAGCCAGACCCACGGGTAGTACTCCTGGATGAGGGCCTTGACGCTGCCCTTGCCCACTCCGGAAGGACCGGAGAGCACTGTCAAGCGCTGGGCCAGGGCGACGTGGTGACGATCGATGCTCACGCGACTACTACTACCCGAACTTAGGCCTGGTCGCCCTTGAATTCATCCAGAAGCGCGGCGCGCTGGTGCTCGCCCAGGCCGCGCAGCCGACGCGAGTCGGCGATCTTGAGCTTCTCCATGATCTGGGTGGCGCGCTTGTCGCCGATGCCGGGGAGGGCCTTGAGCACGGCCGAGACCTTCATCTTCCCGGAGATGTCGTCGGTGGCAGCGGACTTGAGGACCGCTTCCAGGGTGGTCTCGCCCGACTTCAGCTTCTCCTTGAGCAGGGCGCGGGCCTTGCGGGCCGCGGCGGCCTTCTCAAGGGCGGCTGCGCGCTGTTCCGGAGTCAGTTTAGGGAGCGGCACGGGGTCTCCTTGCAGTCGATGGTTTCGTCCCTGTGGACCTTGACGTGCGGGTATCCGTGAAGCATACCCAGCTCGGGAACGGTAACCCCAGCGTCCGACACGCCTGCGACCGGGGGTGGGGCAAATTCCGGGCCCTGAAATCGCGGGTTTATTCCCCCATCGCGGCGCGGCATTCTTCCTGCAGCGCCTCGACCGCCGTGCGAATGCTCGCCACGGCAGGCCCCGGCTGTGCGATTTGTCGGGAATAGGACGGGATTGCGAAGTTCGTGGCCGCGCCGAGGACGCGCGGAAGATCACTCGGGCGTCCACCCTGCGCTCCCATGCCCGGGACCAGGATAGGGCCGTTGAACTGGGACAAGTCGTGAGCGGTGTCACGTTGGCGCACGGTGGTGTGCGTGATTCCGTAAGTCGACTCACGCAGGCGGGCCTCGCCCTCGGAGGCGCAGGCCCCGATGGTGGCGCCCATGACGATGCCGAAGGAGCCCATGGGCTCGGCGTCCCCGTTGTGCTCGTTGACCTCGTCGATGACCCCCTGGGCCACCGACTTGCCGTCGCGGCGCTTGGCCATCTGCACCTGCTTGCCCTCGGGGTTGGAGGTGCGGGCCAGCACGAACAGGCCCTTCCCGTGGGCGGAGGCCAGGTCGAAGGCGGGCTGGAGCGAGCCGGTGCCCAGGAACGGGCTGACGGTGATCGCGTCGCACGCCAGCGGCGAGGCCGGGTCGAGGTAGGCCTGGGCGTAGGCCGCCATCGTGGAGCCGATGTCGCCGCGCTTGACGTCGAGGATGACGAGGGCCCCGGCCCGGCGCGACTCAGCGATCACCCGTTCGAGGAGCGCGACGCCGCGCGAGCCGAAGCGCTCGTAGAACGCCGACTGGGGCTTGATGAACGCGCACGTCTCGGCCGTGGCCTCCACGATCGTCATGGCGAAGCGCTCGGCCCCGGCGAGGTCGTCGTCGAGACCCCAGTGCTGCAGGAGCGCGCCGTGCGGGTCGATCCCGGCGCACAGGGGGCCGCGCTGCTGCGACAGGTGGTGGGCCCGGGAGCCGAAGTCCTTCTTGGTTGGCATCGCTTCGCTTCCTTGTCGTCAGCTGGGGTGAGGGGTTCGTGCGCTTCGGCGGGCGGCGGACCGGTAGCGGCGCACGCTGCGGCGCACCACGCTGGGCCCGTTGTAGATGAGGCCGGAGTAGATCTGGACGAGGCTGGCGCCGGCGTCGAACATGGCCTGGGCGTCGTCGGCGGTCATGATCCCGCCCGAGCCGATGATCGGCAGGCGGCCGTTCGTCTCGCGGTGGACGAAGCGGACGATCTCGCGGGAGACCTGCGTCAGGGGCTTCCCGGACATGCCGCCGGGCTCGGCGGCGACGGCGTCCTCGCTCGGGTCCACGCCGTCGCGCCCCAGGGTGGTGTTCGTGGCGATGACGCCCGCGACGCCGGTCTCGAGGCAGACCTCCAGGAGCTGGGCCATCGCGGGCTCGGTGAGGTCGGGGGCGATCTTGACCAGGACCGGGCGCGTCGGGCGTCCGGCTGCGAGTCGCGCGCCTTCGGCGCGCAGCGCGCCGAGCAGGGCGCGCAGGGCCCCGGCGTCCTGCAGCTGGCGCAGGCCCGGCGTGTTGGGCGAGGAGACGTTGATGGCGATGTAGTCGGCGAACGGGTAGAGGAACCGCATCGACTGCAGGTAGTCCTCGATCGCGCCTTCGAGCGGCACGGCCTTCGACTTCCCGATGCTGATGCCGAGCGGGCAGTCCACGGCCGGGACGGCGGCGAGGCGGGCGGCCAGCGCCTGCGCGCCTTCGTTGTTGAAGCCCATGCGGTTGACGATGCCCTCGGAGCGGGGCATGCGGTACATGCGCGGCTGCGGGTTGCCGGGTTGGGGCTGGGCGGTGACGGTGCCGATCTCGGCGAAGCCGAAACCGAGGGCGGGCCAGGCGCCGACGGCGATCCCGTTCTTGTCCATGCCCGCGGCGAGGCCGACGGGGTTGGGGAAGGGGATGCCGCAGACGGTGACGGGGGCGCTGAGCCGGTTGAGCTTGATGAGCGCGTTGCGGGCCTGTCGTTGTTCGGACAGGCGGGTGAGCCAGCGCAGCGTCGTGTCGTGCGCTTTCTCGGCGTCGCCGCGTCCGATCCGGAACAGGACCGGGCGGGCCAGATTCTGATACAGCATGGTCATTCCTGTATACGTCAATTCACCGGGTGAGCGACACACGGCTACGCCGTGCCGACGCTCACCCGGTTCTGTGGTCATGCATGGCTCGCAAGCTTCGCCATGGCTATGAGACGGTCGCCTCGGCGCCGCGGAGGCGTTGGTGGAGTTCCTGGAGCGAGGCGACGCGGATCTCGCCGCGGGAGGCCGACTCGATGGCCTGGGTGGCGGCGGCCGCGCCCTGGATGGTGGTCACGCAGGCTGACGTCGGCGACGACGGCGGCCGAGCGGATCTCCCATCCGTCGGTGCGGGGGCCCGAGGAGGCCGAGGGCGTGGTGATGACCAGGTCGATCTCGCCGGAGGCGATGAGGCTGACCGCGTCGACGGCCTCGCCGGAGCTGTGGCGGGCGACGGGCGTGAAGTCGATGCCGTGGCGTTTGAGGACCAGTCCGGTGCCTTCGGTGGCGTAGACGGCGAAGCCGAGGTCGACGAGGCGGCGCACCGGGAAGACGATGGAGCGCTTGTCGCGGTCGGCGACGGACACGAAGAGCTTCCCGGAGGTGGGCAGCTTGCCGTAGACGGCGAGGGTGGCCTTGGCGAAGGCGAGGCCGAAGGACGAGTCGATGCCCATGACCTCGCCGGTGGACTTCATCTCCGGGCCGAGCACGGCGTCGAGGCCGGCGCCTTCGACGGTGCGGAACCGCTTGAAGGGCAGGAGGACCTCCTTGACCGCGATGGGGACCTCCGGTCCGGCGTCGGAGCCGTCGCCTTCGGGCAGGAGCATGCCTTCGGCGCGCAGCTGCGCGATGGTGGCGCCGAGGGCGACGCGGGCGGCGGCCTTGGCGAGCGGGACGGCGGTGGCCTTGGAGACGAACGGGACGGTGCGCGAGGCCCGCGGGTTCGCTTCGAGGACGTACAGCTGCTCGTCTTTGAGGGCGTACTGGACGTTCATGAGGCCGCGCACGCCGATGCCGAAGGCGAGTTTGGCGGTGTAGTCGCGGATCTGCTCGATGACGGCCGCGCCGAGGCTGATGGGCGGGAGCGCGCAGGCGGAGTCGCCGGAGTGGACGCCGGCCTCCTCGATGTGCTCCATGATGCCGCCGAGGTAGAAGTCGGTGCCGTCGCAGAGGCAGTCGACGTCGATCTCGATGGCGTCGTCGAGGAACCGGTCGATGAGGACCGGGTGCTCGGGGCTGGCCTCGGTGGCGCGGGAGATGAATCCGGCGAGGGTGTCCTCGTCGTAGACGATCTCCATGCCGCGGCCGCCGAGGACGTAGACGGGCCGCACGAGGACGGGGTAGCCGATCTCGTCGGCGACGGCGCGGGCCTCTTCGTAGGAGGTGGCGGTGCCGCCGGCGGGGGCCACGAGGCCGAGTTCGCCGAGGAGGCGTGCCGAAGACGCCGCGGTCCTCGGCGGCGTCGATGGCCTTCGGGGAGGTGCCGACGATCGGGCAGTCCGGCGTTCTCGAGGCGTTCGGCGAGGCCGAGCGGGGTCTGGCCGCCGAGCTGGACGACGACGCCGACGACGCCGGGGCCGCCCGCGGCCTTGCCGCTCTCGTGCTCGGCCTGGAAGACCTCGGTGACGTCTTCGAAGGTGAGCGGTTCGAAGTAGAGCCGGTCGGCGGTGTCGTAGTCGGTGGAGACGGTCTCGGGGTTGCAGTTGACCATGATGGTCTCGTAGCCGACCTCGCGCAGGGCCTGGACGGCGTGGACGCACGAGTAGTCGAACTCGATGCCCTGGCCGATGCGGTTGGGCCCGGAGCCGAGGATCATCACCTTCGGACGGTTCGAGGGCGCGACCTCGGTCTCGTCCTCGTAGGTCGAGTAGTGGTAGGGCGTGTGGGCCTCGAATTCGGCGGCGCAGGTGTCGACGGTCTTGAAGACCGGGCGCAGGCCGAGCCGGTGGCGCAGGCGGCGCACGCCTTCCTCGCCGGCGAGTTCGGGGCGCAGGGCCGCGATCTGGGCGTCGGAGCATCCGGCGCGCTTCGCCTTGCGCAGCAGCGCTTCGTCGACGACGGTGGCGGATTCGATCTCGCCGCGCAGGTCGATGAGCTGGGCGACCTGGTCGAGGAACCACGGGTCGATCTTGCAGGCCTCGTGGACTTCGGCGACGGAGGCGCCGAGTCGCAGGGCGCGTTCGGCGGTGTAGAGGGTGCCGTCGTGCGCGGTCTTGAGCGCCTCGAGCGTGTTCTCGAGGGTGGCGCCCTCGGGGTCGGGGCGGGTCCAGAATCCGGCCGGCCTTGGTCTCGGTGGAGCGCAGGGCCTTCTGGAGGGACTGCTGGAAGGTCCGGCCGAGGCTCATGGCCTCGCCGACGGACTTCATGGTGGTGGTCAGGGTCGGGTCGGCGCCGGGGAACTTCTCGAAGGTGAAGCGCGGGACCTTGACGACGACGTAGTCGAGGCTGGGCTCGAACGCGGCGGGCGTGGCCTTGGTGATGTCGTTGGGGATCTCGTCGAGCGTGTAGCCGATGGCGAGCTTCGCGGCGATCTTGGCGATCGGGAAGCCGGTGGCCTTGGACGCCAGCGCGGAGGAGCGGGAGACGCGCGGGTTCATCTCGATGACGATCATGCGTCCGGTCGCGGGGTCGATCGCGAACTGGATGTTGCAGCCGCCGGTGTCGACGCCGACTTCGCGGAGGATGGCGATGCCGACGTCGCGCATGTGCTGGTATTCGCGGTCGGTGAGGGTCATCGAGGGGGCGACGGTGACGGAGTCGCCGGTGTGGACGCCCATGGGGTCGACGTTCTCGATGGAGCAGACGACGACCACGTTGTCCTTGTGGTCGCGCATGAGCTCGAGTTCGTATTCCTTCCAGCCGAGCACGGACTCCTCGATGAGGACCTCGGTGGTGGGGGACTCGGCGAGGCCGTTCCCGGCGATGCGGTCGACGTCCTCCCAGGTGTGGGCCATGCCGGAGCCCAGGCCGCCCATGGTGAAGGAGGGGCGGATGACCACGGGCAGGCCGAGGTCCTTGACGGTGTCGCGGACCTCGTCCATGGTGTGGCAGACCGCGGAGCGCGGGACCTCGCCGCCGACGTCGAGCACGACCTGCTTGAACTGCTGGCGGTCTTCGCCGCGCTGGATGGCGTCCATGTCGGCGCCGATGAGCTCGACGCCGTACTTCTCGAGGATGCCGGCCTTGTGGAGGCCGACGGCGGCGTTGAGGGCGGTCTGGCCGCCGAGGGTCGCCAGGATCGCGTCGGGCTTTTCCTTGGCGATGATCTGCTCGATGACCTCGGTGGTGATCGGTTCGACGTAGGTGGCGTCGGCGAACTCGGGGTCGGTCATGATCGTGGCCGGGTTGGAGTTGACGAGGGTGACGCGCAGGCCCTCCTCGCGGAGCACGCGGCAGGCCTGCGTGCCGGAGTAGTCGAATTCGCAGGCCTGGCCGATCTGGATGGGTCCGGACCCGATGACGAGGATGTGGTTGAGGTCGTCGCGTTTAGGCATGGGTCTTCGCCCCTTCGGTCTCGATGAGTTCGATCAGGCGGTCGAACAGGTAGTCGGCGTCGTGCGGCCCGCCGGCGGCCTCGGGGTGGTACTGCACGGAGTAGGCGGGCACGTCGAGGCAGGTGAGGCCTTCGACCACGTCGTCGTTGAGGCAGACGTGGCTGACTTGGACGCGGCCGAAGTCGGTGTCGAAGAACTCGCCGCTTTCGGGTGCCTTGAGAGCGAAGCCGTGGTTGTGGGCGGTGATCTCGATCTTGTCGGTGTGGCGGTCGAGCACGGGCTGGTTGATCCCGCGGTGGCCGAACTTGAGCTTGTAGGTCTCCAGGCCGAGGGCGCGGCCGAGGATCTGGTTGCCGAAGCAGATGCCGAAGACCGGGACGCGGCGGCGCAGCAGTTCGCGGGTGAGTTCGACCTGGTGGTCGGCGGTGGCGGGGTCGCCGGGGCCGTTGGAGAGGAAGACCGCGTCGGGGCTGCCCGACAGGATCTGGTCGACCTCGGCGTAGGCGGGGAAGACCGTGGTGGTGATGCCGCGCTCGGCGAGGCGGCGCGGCGTGTTCCGCTTGATGCCCAGGTCGAGGGCGGCGACCTTGTACTTGGTCTCCTTGGCCTCGTAGGTGTAGGGCTCGGAGGCGGTGACCGCGCCGACGTGGTTGGCGCCGGCCATGTGCGGGGTGTTCTGCACCTTCTTGAGGAGCGCGGCCACGTCGGTGTCGCGCGAGGAGATGCCGACGCGCATGGCCCCGGCTTCGCGCAGGTGGCGGGTGAGGGCGCGGGTGTCGACGCCGCAGATGCCGACGACGCCCTGGGAGGCCAGTTCGTCTTCGAGGCCGCGCTTGGCGCGCCAGTTCGAGGACATGCGGGCGGCGTCGCGCACGACGTATCCGGCGACCCAGATGCGGCGGGACTCGTCGTCCTCGTCGTTCCAGCCGGTGTTGCCGATCTGCGGGGCGGTCTGGGCGACGACCTGCCCGTAGTAGGACGGGTCGGTGAGGGTCTCCTGGTAGCCGGTCATGCCGGTGTTGAAGACCGCTTCGCCGAAGGTCTCGCCGACCGAGCCGTAGGCCTCGCCGCGGAAGACGCGGCCGTCCTCGAGGACGAGGATCGCTGGTGCTCTGCTGCTCATTCGGTCGTCTCCTCTGCGATCTTGCCGTTCAGCACTGTGGCGCGTCCTCTGAGGAACGTCGCCTCGACGGTGACCGGGAGGGCCATCCCGGCGTAGGGCGTGTTGCGCGACAGGGACGCGAGGTCTTCGGGGACCACGGTCCAGTTCGCGGCGGGGTCGACGAGCGTGAAGTTCGCTTCGACCCCGGGTTTCGGGTCGCGGCCGTGGGCCTCGAGTCCGGCGATGCGGGCGGGGGTGCGGGAGGTGCGCTCGGCGAGCACATCCCAGTCGACCGCGTCGGGCCCGCCGAGGGCGAGCACGCTGATGGACAGCGCGGTCTCGAGTCCGAGCATGCCCGGGCGGGCGGCGGCCCACTCGCACTGCTTGTCCTGCTGGGCGTGCGGGGCGTGGTCGGTCGCGACGGCGTCGATGACGCCTTCGGCGAGCGCGGCCCGCAGGACCGCCACGTCGGACTCGCGCCGCAGCGGCGGGTTGACCTTGTAGACGGGGTCGTAGCTGCGCGCGGCCTCGTCGGTCAGGAGCAGGTGGTGCGGGCAGACCTCGGCGGTGACGTTCGCGCCGCGGGCCTTGGCTTCGCGGATGATCGCCACCGAGCGGGCGGTGGAGACGTGGCAGAAGTGGACGCGCGCGCCGGTGTACTCGGCGAGGAGCACGTCGCGGGCGATGATCGCTTCTTCGGCGACCGAGGGCCAGCCGGGCAGGCCGAGTTCGGCCGAGACGGCGCCCTCGTTCATCTGCGCGCCTTCGGTCAGGCGCGGCTCCTCGGCGTGCTGGGCGATGAGCCCACCGAAGGTCTTCACGTATTCGAGGGCGCGGCGCATGAGCACCGGGTCGTGCACGCAGTGGCCGTCGTCGGAGAACATGCGGACCTGCGCGGCCGAGTGGGCCATCGCGCCGATCTCGGCGAGCTGCTTGCCCGCCAAGCCGATCGAGACCGCGCCGATGGGCTGCACGTCGGCGTAGCCGGCGGCGCGGCCGAGCGCGGCGACCTGCTCCACGACCCCGGCGGTGTCGGCCACGGGGTAGGAGTTCGCCATGGCGCACACCGCGGTGTAGCCGCCCTTGGCGGCGGCGCGGGTGCCGGAGAGGACGGTCTCGGCGTCCTCGCGGCCGGGTTCGCGCAGGTGGGTGTGGAGGTCGACCAGGCCGGGCAGGAGCACGAGGCCGTCGGCGTCGACGACCTCGGCGCCCGAGGCGGTCACGGTGCCGACTTCTACGACGCGGCCCTCGCGGACGAGCACGTCCCCTCGGCCCTTGCCGACCAGGTCGGCTCCTTTGATCAGGAGGTCGGTCATTTGCTCTCTCCGTTCGTGAGCAGCAGGTAGAGGACGGCCATGCGGACCCAGACGCCGTTGGTCACCTGCTCGGTGATGGTGGCGCGGGGCGAGTCGGCGACGCTCGCGGCGATCTCCATGCCGCGGTTCATCGGGCCGGGGTGCATGACGATCGCGTGGTCGGGCATGAGGGCGAGGCGGCGCTCGTCGAGGCCGTAGAGCCGGGAGTACTCGTTCGCGGTGGGGAAGAACGCGGCGTTCTGGCGTTCGCGCTGCACGCGGAGCATCATCACCGCGTCGACGCCTTTGAGGCTCGCGTCGAGGTTGTAGCCGATTTCGACGGGCCAGTCGTCGATGTCCTTGGGCAGCAGCGTGGGCGGGCCCACCAGGCGCACGTTCGCGCCGAGTTTGGCGAGCAGCCAGATGTTCGAGCGGGCCACGCGCGAATGCAGGATGTCCCCCACGATCGCGACGGTGCGCCCCTCGATGCCGCCGAGGCGGCGCTGCATCGTGTAGGCGTCGAGCAGGGCCTGCGTCGGGTGGGCGTGGGTGCCGTCCCCGGCGTTGAGGACCGCGCCGTCGAGCCATTCGGTGAGCCGCTGCGGGGCGCCGGCGGCGGGGTGGCGGATGACCACCGCGTCGGCGCCCATGGCCTGCAGGGTGAGCGCGGTGTCGCGCAGGCTCTCGCCCTTGCTGACGCTCGAGGTCTTCGCCGCGAAGTTCACGACGTCGGCCGAGAGGCGCTTGGCGGCGGTCTCGAAGGAGGTGCGGGTGCGCGTGGAGTCCTCGTAGAAGAGGTTCACGACGGTGCGCCCGCGCAGCGCCGGGAGTTTGGGGACCTCCCGGCCGGTGACGGCCTCGGCCATCTGCTCGGTGACGTCGAGGATGAGCTCGGCCTCTTCGCGGCTGAGCTCCTTGGTGGTGAGCAGGTGCTTCATCGCTCCCGGCCTCCAGTGAGGACCACGGCGTCCAGACCGTCATACTCGGTCAGGCGCACGGCCACGGCCTCGTCGCGTGCGGTGGGGATGTTCTTGCCGACGTAGTCGGCGCGGATCGGCAGTTCGCGGTGGCCGCGGTCGACCAGGATCGCGAGCTGGACGCTTGCGGGGCGGCCGAGGTCGTAGAGCGCGTTGAGCGCGGCGCGGACCGTGCGGCCGGAGTAGAGCACGTCGTCGACGAGGATGACGCGCTGGTCGTCGACGCCCCCGGGCGGCAGCTCGGTCGGGCCGAGGGCCCGGAGTGCGTTGCGGCGCAGGTCGTCTCGGTAGAGGGTGATGTCGAGGGTCCCGGCCGGGACGTCGATGTCGGCGAAGCGGCGGATCCGGTCGGCGAGCCGTCCGGCCAGCGCCACGCCGCGGGTGGGGATGCCGAGGAGCATGGTGTCGGGGGCGCCCTTGGTCTTCTCGAGGATCTGGTGGGCGATGCGGTCGAGGATCCGACCGATGTCCTCGCCCGAAATGATCTGCTTGCCCGACGGGTCTTCCTGCGGCTGCCTGAGGGCAGGGGAAACCACGCGAACCTCCTTCTCCGCCTCACTGGACGGTCTGTTAAAGAACGGTTTCGTCGCGGGCCATGCTACGCCGCCGGTGACAGAGCGTAAAGGCGGATCCCAAAAGCGAGGGGCCGGTAGCGACTCGTATGTCGGGTTTTATAAGGTTTGCCTGGCGGTTGTGAGGGGTCCACGCGACGAAGAACACTGTTTGGGGGCACCCCAACGGCCGATGGTCACCGACCGTAGTCAACAATAGGATTCCTCTCGTACCTCAAATTGGAGTTGATCCCAGCATGGCGACATCTGACTACGCCAAGGCGCTCGGCAACCGACTGCGTGACATTCGCATGCAGCAGGGGCTGTCGCTGCAAGGCGTCGAGGACAAGTCCGGCGGCAAGTGGAAGGCCGTCGTCATCGGTTCCTACGAGCGAGGCGACCGGTCGATCACCGTCAGCCGCCTTGCCGAGTTGGCCGACTTCTACCGGATCCCCGTCTCCGAGCTGCTTCCCGAGGGCGTGCCGCTCCCGGTCGAGCAGGCGGAGAAGATCGTCCTCAACCTCGAGGCGCTCTACGACCACCCCGACTCCGACCTGGAGCACGTCGCCAAGCTCGCGCGCTCCATCCAGCAGCGTCGCGGTGACTACAACGGACGGATCCTCTCGATCCGCGCCGACGACCTGTACACCCTGGCGGTCGTCTACTCGACCACGCCTTCGGGCCTGATCGAGAAGCTCGAGGACTTCGGCGTCCTCGTGCACGACCTGCAGGCGTTCTTCGCCTCGGACGCCGAGTAGGACCGAGTACGACGGCGACGGCCGGGCCCCGGATCGGAGGCTCGGCCGTCGCCGTCTGCGATCACGATCGAATCCGACAGCGACGGCCGGGCCCCGACAGCACACAGCTCCCGGAGGCTCGGCCGTCGTCGTTTTCGATCAAGTCGCCAACGGCCGGGCCCCGACAGCACACAGCTCATGGAGGCTCGGCTGCCGCCGTCTGCGATAACGGTCGGACGAGACGCCAACGGCCGGGCCCCGACAGCGCAACGCTGTGGAGGCTCGGCCGTTTTCTGTCCGGGCTATTCGGCCTTCGCGGCGGTGTCGAGGACGGCGTTGACGAACGAGGTGTCGTCGGAGGAGCCGATCTGCAGGGCCACGCGCATGGCCTCTTTGATGGCGACCGCCGTGTCGACGTCGTCGACGTGGCGGATCTCGTAGAGGGCCACGCGCAGGACGTTCCGGTCGACGGCGGGCATGCGGTCGACCGACCAGCTCGTGGAGGCCTTGCCGAGCACGGCGTCCAGTTCGTCCAGGTGCGTGGCGACGCCGCGCACGAGCTGCTCCGCGTAGGCGGGCAGGCGCGGGGCCTCAGGGTCCTTGAAGGCCCGGTCTGCGCGCTCGGCGAGGACCTTCGACGGCTCGGTGTCGCGGCTCTCGGCCTCGTACAGGATCTCGACGGCCCGCATCCGCCATTTGGTGCGGGCGGTGAGCCGGTCAGGGTCGTTGTGCTGCTGATTCCCCACGCCTAGGCCCGGGAAAGGTACTTGCCGTCGCGGGTGTCGACCTTGATCTTCTCGCCGTTGTTGATGAACAGCGGCACGAGGACCTGCGCGCCCGTCTCGACGGTGGCGGGCTTGGTGCCACCGGAGGAGCGGTCGCCCTGGAGGCCCGGCTCGGTGTAGGTGATGACGATTTCGACCGAGGCGGGGAGCTCGACCGAGAGCGCCCTGCCGTCGTGCATCGCGATCGTGACCTCGGAGTTCTCGAGCATGAACTTGGCGGCGTCGCCGACCAGGCCGGGCCCGAGCGGGAACTGGTCGTAGGTCTCCATGTCCATGAACACGAAGTCCTCGCCCTCCTTGTAGAGGTACTGCATGGTGCGGCGGTCGACGTTCGCGGTCTCGACCTTGGTGCCGGCGTTGAAGGTCTTGTCGACGATCTTGCCCGAGGGGATCTGCTTGAGCGTGGTGCGCACGAACGCCGGGCCCTTGCCGGGCTTGACGTGCTGGAATTCCTGCACCTGCCAGAGCTGGCCCTCCAGGTTGAGCACCAGGCCGTTCTTGAGGTCGTTCGTGGATGCCACGGGCGTTCGTCTCTTTCGGTTGAGGTTCTGTCTTGACCGACCGTCTATGGTAGCGGTCGGTCGAGCCGGTCGTTCTCGCGGCGGCGGCCGCTGTGTCCAGCGGCGCAGCCCCGTTACTCGGTGTCGGTCTGGGCCTCGTCGGCGATGAAGTCGAGCGCGGCCTTGTATCCGGCGACGCCGAGGCCTGCGATGACGCCGACGGCGTGCGCCGACACGTACGAGTGGTGCCGGAACGCCTCCCGCTGGTGCACGTTCGAGAGGTGGACCTCGATGAGCGGGGCGGTCAGCTGCGCGCAGGCGTCGCCGACCGCTACCGAGGTATGGGTCCAGGCGGCGGCGTTGAGCACGACCGGGTAGCCGTGGTCGGCGGCCTCGTGGAGCCACTCCAGGAGTTCGCCCTCGTGGTTGGTCTGGCGGAAGTCGACCTCCAGGCCCAGCTCTTTGCCCGTCGTGACGCACAGTCCGGCGAGGTCGGCGAGCGTCTGGGAACCGTAGATCGCCGGTTCCCGCTTGCCGAGGCGGTTGAGGTTGGGGCCGTTCAGCACCAGGACCTTCCAGTCATCACTCATGCCGTCAGCCTCTCATAGGCCTCGCGCTGCTGGTCGGCGGTCACATCGTCGACGACGACGGGCTTCGCGAGGGCGTCGAGGAGCACGAACCGCTGGGTGGCGCCGACGTTCTTCTTGTCGATCTTCATGACCTTGACGATCTCGTCCCAGCGTCCGGCCTCGTAGGTGGTCGGCAGGCCGAGCGCCTCCAGCACGGTCTTCGTGCGCTCGACGAGGTCGACGCGGCCGGTGATGGCGTTCAGGTGGGCGGCGTAGACCATGCCCACGGCCACGGCGTCGCCGTGGCGCCACCGGTACTGCTCGAGCTTCTCGACCGCGTGGGCGAAGGTGTGCCCGTAGTTGAGGACGGCGCGCAGGCCGCCCTCCTTGAGGTCGGAGCCGACGACCTCCGCCTTGACGGCGATGGCGCGCTCGACGAGTTCGGCGACGACGGGGTTCTGGGCGTCGAGCGCGGCCTCGGGGTCGGCTTCGACGAGGTCGAGGATCACCGGGTCGGCGATGAAGCCGGCCTTGACGACCTCGGCGAGGCCCGCGGCGAGGTCGCGCACCGGCAGGGTCGCGAAGTGGTCGAGGTCGACCAGGACCGCGCGGGGCGGGTGGAAGGCGCCGACGAGGTTCTTCCCGGCGGCGGTGTTGACGCCGGTCTTGCCGCCCACGGCCGCGTCGACCGCGCCGAGCAGCGAGGTCGGGATATGGACGACGGCCACGCCGCGCAGCCAGCAGGCGGCCACGAACCCGGCGAGGTCGGTGACCGCTCCCCCGCCGACGCCGACGACGAGGTCGGTGCGGGTGAAGCCCTCGGCGCCGAGCGCCTCCCAGCACTGCTCGGCGACGGCGACGGTCTTGCCGTCCTCGGCGTCGGGCAGTTCCATGAGGGTGGCCTCGACCCCGTCGGGGCAGAGGGCGCCGACGCGTTCGGCGAGCGCGGCGGTGCTGGCGGTGTGGAGGACGGCCACGCGCGCGGCCTTGCCGAGGAACTCGGGCAGGCGGTCGGTGGTGCCGCGTCCGATGAGGACCGGGTAGGGCGTGTCGGCGTCGCGGACGTCCACGGTGCGCACGGCCAGGCGGGCGGCGATCTCGGCGGTCAAGTCGGCCACTTCCCTTCCGGTGGTGTCGATCTCGATGTCGGCGACCTCGCGGTAGAGCGGGAGGCGCTCGTCCATGAGCCGCCGGAGGGTGGCTCGCGGGTTGACCTGGAGGAGCGGTCGCCCCTTGTCGATCTCGGTGCGTTTGACCGCCTCGCCGAGATCCACGCGCAGGTGGACGACGGTGACGTCGGCGAGGAGCTTGCGGGTGGCCTCGGCCAGGACCGCGCCGCCGCCGAGTGCCAGGACGCCGTCGTGCTCGGCCACGGCCCGGCGCACGGCTTCGCGTTCGAGGGCGCGGAAGTGGTCCTCGCCCTCGTCCACGAAGATGTCCGGGATCGGCTTGCCCGCCGCGGCCGCGATGTCGGCGTCGACGTCGCGGAAGGGCGCGTCGAGCGCGGCGGCCAGCGCTTGGCCGATCGTGGTCTTGCCCGAGCCCGGGGGCCCGACGATGACGACGAGGCTCATCGGCGTTCGCTCCCGTTCGAAGAAGGGAAGCCGCAGCGGGCACGGAGCGCCGCTGATACCGGGCGGGCGGGCGGGCGAGACGGGTGGCCCACGGCTACCGCACCCGCAGGTGTTCGAGGTACTGCTCGAAGTTGCGGCGGGATTCGGTGACCGAGTCGCCGCCGAACTTCTCCAGGGCCGCTTCGGCGAGGACGTAGGCGACCATGTGCTCGGCGACGACGGCCCCGGCGGGGACCGCGCAGACGTCGGAGCGCTGGTTGATGGCCTCGGCGGCCTCGCCCGTGACGGTGTCGATGGTGCGCAGCGGGCGCGTCAGCGACGAGATGGGCTTGAGCATGGCCGAGACGCGCAGCGGCTGTCCGGTGGTGATGCCGCCTTCGAGGCCGCCGGCGCGGTCGGTGAGGCGCTGGACGCCGTCGGGTCCGGGCACCATCTCGTCGTGGGCCGAGGAGCCGCGGACGGCGGCCTGCATGTTGCCGTCGCCGATCTCGACGGCCTTGACCGACTGGATCGACATGAGCGCGGTGGCGAGGCGGGCGTCGAGCTTGCGGTCCCACTGGACGTGGGAGCCCAGCCCGGGCGGGAGGTTGTAGGCGAGGACCTCGACCACGCCGCCGAGGGTGTCGGCGTCCTTCTTGGCGGCGTCGACTTCGGCGACCATCCGCGCGGAGGCCTCGGGGTCCATGCAGCGCAGCGGGTCGGCGTCGACGGCCTCGAAGTCGTCGGGCGTGGGGACGAGGCCGTCCTTGGCGCGGACGGGGCCGAGGGCCTTGACGTGGGAGACGATGTCGATGCCGAAGGCCTGCTTGAGGAAGGCCTTGGCGGCGGTGCCGCCGGCGACGCGCGCGGCGGTCTCGCGGGCGGAGGCGCGTTCGAGGATCGGGCGGGCGTCGTCGTGGTCGTACTTCTGCATCCCGGCGAGGTCGGCGTGGCCGGGGCGCGGGCGGGTGAGGGGGGCGTTGCGGGCGATCCCGGCGAGTGCCTCGGGGTCGACCGGGTCGGCGGCCATGACGGTCTCCCACTTGGGCCACTCGGAGTTGCCGACCCGGATGGCGATCGGCGAGCCGAGGGTGCGCCCGTGCCGCACGCCTCCGATGAAGCTGACGACGTCGGCCTCGAACTTCATGCGCGCGCCGCGGCCGTAACCGAGGCGGCGGCGGGCCAGTTCGGCGCCTACCGCGCCGGTGGTCAGCTCGATGCCGGCGGGCAGGCCGTCGAGGGTGACCACGAGTTCGGGTCCGTGAGATTCTCCAGCTGTCATCCATCGCAACACGCGGTCAAGTCTGCCACCCGGGCGGTTGTGATCCGGCACCTGGTGGAAAGCGTGTCTCAGCGGCTGGACGCGGTCCGGGCCGCCCTCGTGTTCCGAGGGCGGCCCGGCCGAATGCGGTCACTGGTTGTCGAACGCCTTGCCGAAGTCGACGAGCACGACGGTGTCGTCGCCGACGACCTCCGCGTCGTGTCCCGGCGGGATCTCGAACGCGTCCCCGGCGTTGATGTCCTTGTCGGTGCCGTCGTTCATGTGGACCATCAGATGTCCTTCGACGCAGTAGCCGAGATGGTGCATCTGGCAGGAATCGGTCCCGGCGATCGGCTTGACGTCGTTGGACCAGCGCCAGCCCTTGCGGAACTCGGAGCGTTCGACGGGCATGCCGTCGATCATCACCGTGTCGCGCGTGCCGTGGCCGCTGAGGTTCATCGACTCGTCGGGCTGCTTGAAGTTCTTGACTGCCAATTGGTTCATGGTTCTCACCCCCACGTTCGAGTCTATGGCCGTATTGAGAGGTCGATTCGCGTTTCCGGATCGGCCGTGACCCGTGCAAGGGCTTTCCAGGCGGGGCGCCTGCGGTCCGCGCGGCCCGGCGCACTGGGATCGGACCGCTAGACTGGACACTTCGTTCGCAGGTCAACCCCTCGATACTGGAACATTCAACAAAGCTGCATAAGGAAGGACGACGGTGCGATGAGCCCCCAGCACGCGCGGAACTCCCCAGACCGCTCCCCGGCACCGCGGTCGCGCAAGCCCACGATGGCGGACGTCGCCGCGGAGGTCGGCGTCTCGCGGGCGCTGGTCTCACTGGTGTTCCGCGGCCAGCCCGGCGCGAGCCCCGACACGCGCGAGCGGGTCTTCGACGCCGCCGCCAGGCTCGGCTACAAGCCCGACATGGCCGCCCGGCTGCTCGCCCGCGGGCGCAGCAAGGTCCTCGGGGTGCTCTTCACCGCCCGGAACCCGTACCACGTGGATCTGGTGGAAGCGATCTACCCGGCCGCCGAGGAGCTCGGCTACGACCTGGTGCTGAGCGCGACCGTGCCGACCCGGGACGAGCACAAGGCGATCGAGGCGCTCATCGGGCACCGCTCCGAGGCGCTGCTGCTGTGCGGGCCCACGATCCCGGACGAAGACGTGTCGCGGCTGGGCTCGCGGGTGCCGACGGTGGTGCTCGGCCGGCACATCAAGGACGCCGGCGTCGACGTCGTGACCTCCTACGACAGGCCGGGCGCCCGCGAGGTGGTCGACTACCTGGTGGGCCTCGGGCCACCGCGACATCGTGCACGTGGACGCGGGCAACGCGGCCGGGCGGGCCGGAGCGGCGGCGGGCCTACCGCGACGCGATGCGCGCGCACGGGCTGACCGAGCGGATCCGGGTGATCCCGGGGAACCACAGCGCAGGAGGGCGGCTCGGAGGCGGCCCGCACCCTGCTGGAGGAGGACGCCCCGCTGCCCACCGCGGTGTTCGCGGCGAACGACCAGTGCGCGATCGGCCTGCTGGACGTGTTCACGCGCGCCGGGGTGAAGATCCCCGAAGAGGTCTCGATCGTCGGCTACGACGACAGCCACATCGCGGGGCTCAGCCACATCGATCTGACGACGGTGCGCCAGGACGTGCCGCGGCTGGCGCAGCTCGCCGTCGAGGCCGCCGACGAACAGCTCAGGGGCGCAAGGCAACCGGGCGTATGCCTGAAGCTGGAGTCGCGACTGGTCGTGCGGGGCACGAGCGGCCCGCCGTCCGAGCAGTGATCGCGCGCAGGGCCTTCGGTCCGATCGGCGCCGCCTCGGTGCACGGCACCGCCGCCCTCGGCAGGCGGGATGCGAAGTGCCTTTGCAGGCGGTGAGCGCCGCTCGCGCAAGGACTCCGTTCGGGTGACACGGCCGCCCGACCCGCGATTCTTGTCGTACCCGCGCGGAAGCGTTGCCGCTATAGGCCCCTCGGGTGGGTGGGGGTTGTGGATGGCTTATTGACATTCATGAATTTCAATGACAGGATGTCGAATGGTAACGCTCCCAACCTATCGAAGGCGAGCACTCCCATGCCGCGACCGCACTCGCGCCGACGCCTCGTCGTCGCCGTCATGACCGCACTCGTACTCGGCGCCGCAGCCGCTCCGGCGGCACAAGCCCAGGACGAGGAGCCCACGAACCTCATCACCAACGGCGACTTCGCCTCCGGCACCACCGGCTGGTGGTCCACCGAAAACCTCACCGGCGCCGTCGCCGACGGCGAATGGTGCCTCGACGTGCCCGGCGGGACCTCGAACGCCTGGGACGCCATCGTCGGCCAGAACGACCTGCCCCTCGTCGCCGGCGAGTCGTACGAGCTGCGCTTCACCGCGCGCGCCTCCGCCGACGTCAGCGTCCGCGACCCTCGTCCAGCGCGACGTCGACCCCTGGCCGACCGCGATCGAGGAGTTCCCGGCCCTCACCGCGGAGGCCCAGTCCTTCAGCTACGCCTTCACCGCCAACGCCGATTGGACCGACGCGCAGCTCGCGTTCCAGATCGGCCGCCACGCCGAGCCGTGGCAGTTCTGCCTTTCGGAGGTCCAGTTGCTCACCGGAGCCGAACCGCCCGTCTACGAGCCCGACACCGGGCCGCGCGTGCGGGTCAACCAGGTCGCGTACTTCCCCGACGCCCCCAAACAGGCCACACTCGTCACGGACGCGACCGACCCGGTCCCGTGGCAGCTCCACGACGCGGCCGGAACACCTGGTCGCCGAGGGCGACTCCGCCCCGCACGGCGATGACGCCACTTCGGGCGAATCAGTGCACGTGATCGACTTCTCCGAGGTCACCGCCGCGGGCGAGGGCTTCACGATCACCGCCGACGGCGAGACCTCCTACCCGTTCGCCATCGGCGGGAACGCCTACGGCGACTTGGCGGTCGACGCGATGTCCTTCTACTACCCGATGCGCTCGGGGATTGCGATCGACGATGCGATCGCGCCGGGATACGGCCGCGAGGCCGGGCACGTGGACGTCGCGCCGAACCAGGGCGACGGCGCGGTGACCTGCCCGGACGACGCCTGCGACTACACCCTGGACGTCGCCGGCGGCTGGTACGACGCGGGCGACCACGGCAAGTACGTCGTCAACGGCGGCATCTCGGTCGCGCAGCTGATGTCGGTGTACGAGCGGGCCCTGCACGCCCCCACCGGCGACGCGGCCCGCCTCGCGGACGGGAGCCTGCGCATCCCCGAGCACGGCGACGGCGTGCCCGACGTGCTCGACGAGGCCCGCTGGGAGATCGAGTTCCTGCTCTCGATGCAGGTGCCCGCGGGCGAGGAGCTGGCGGGCATGGCCCACCACAAGATCCACGACGAGAAGTGGACCGGGCTGCCGCTCCTGCCGGCCGACGACCCGCAGCCGCGCTACCTGCAGCCGCCGTCGACGGCGGCGACCCTGAACCTGGCCGCCGCGGCCGCGCAGGCCGCGCGCCTGTTCGCGCCCTACGACGCCGAGTTCGCGGCCGAATGCCTGGAGGCGGCCGAGACCGCCTGGGCGGCCGCGCTGGCTCACCCGGACCTGTACGCGCCCGAGACGAGCCCGGACGGCGGCGGCCCCTATGGGGACTCCGACGTCACCGACGAGTTCTACTGGGCCGCGGCCGAACTGTTCCTGACCACGGGCGCGAAGTCCTATGAGGAGTCACGTCCTCGAATCGAAGCTGCACGACGCCGACTCGTTCGGTCGGGGCGCCTTCTACTGGGGCAGCGTGGCCGCGCTCGCGAAGCTCGACCTGGCGCTGGTGCCGAACGCGCTGCCGGGCCGCGACGACGTGGTCGCACAGGTCGTCGCGGGCGCCGACAACTACCTCGAACTGCAGGCGGCGAGCCCGTGGGGCCTGTCCTACGGCTCGGACGGGGCCTTCGACTGGGGCTCGAGCAGCGCCGTGCTCAACGAACTCGTGGTCGTGGCCACGGCCTTCGACCTCACGGGCGAGGGGCAGTACCGCGACGGAGTCCTGACGGGCCTCGATTACCTCCTGGGCCGCAACGCACTCGGGAACTCCTATGTGACCGGTTACGGCTCGCACGACTCGCACAACATGCACAGCCGCTGGTTCGCGAACCAGCTCGACCCGAACCTGCCGAACCCGCCGGCCGGGACGCTCGCGGGCGGCCCGAACTGCGACACGGCCACCTGGGACCCGGTCGCGCAGCGCTGGCTCACCGGCTGCGCGCCGCAGCGGTGCTACATCGACGACATCGGCTCGTGGGCGACGAACGAGCTCACGATCAACTGGAACGCCCCGCTCGCGCAGATCGCGAACTTCGCCGCCGAACAGACCGCATCGGTGTCGGCCTCGCCCTCGTGCAAGGTCGAGTACAAGATCAACGGCCAGTGGCCGGGCGGGTTCAACGCGCAGATCGTGGTCACCAACACCGGCGACGAGCCGCTGGAGGGCCTGACGCTCCGGTGGGCGCAGCCGACCGGGCAGTCCATCGAGCACTCCTGGAGCGCGGAGCTGGCCCAGCAGGGCCACACGGTGACCGCGACGAACCTGGCCGGCGGCAGCGCGCTCAAGCCGGGGCGCACGTTCACGTTCGGTCTCATCGGGGCCAAGGACGCCCGCACCGCGGTCGCTCCCGCATCGGTGACCTGCTCGGCCGATTGAGCATGGGCGGCAGAGGAAGGTGAACCTGCGACGGGACCGATGCGCATCGCACGGCCGCCGAGGCACGCATGAAGGGGGCGGCCCTGGCTGTAGGGCCGCCCCCTGGATGACTACTCAGATCGGGGGCTGCTACAAGACTGTGCCGCCCCCGGCCTATCCACTGACGATCTTAGTCGTCGTCCCAGTCACGGTCGTGGCCGTGGTGACCGTGGTGGTGGTCATCGTCGTCGTCGACCTGCACGTTCGAGTGCGGCTTGTTCCACTCGCACGAGACGTCGTTGAGCGCGAAGATGTCGATGATCTGCACGACGTCAGTCAGGTTGATGCAGAAGTCCGACAGGACGTTGACGCCGCCGAAGTCGGTGTTGTCGAACGAGTAGTCGTTGTCGTCCGCCATCGCGGGTGCGGCGGTGCCGACGGCGAGCAGGACCGAGGCCCCGGCGACCACGGCGCCCTGAAGTGCTTTGCGAAGCATGAAGGCTCCCTTGGTTTGTAGTGAATGTACAGTCCTGATTGACAGGGCTGCCACGAACTGTAAGGGATCTCCCGGGGGTCTTGCGGCATTTTGACCGGCAATGTCAAAAAAATTACTTTGATGATGTTTCGCGAATTCTTCACGCATTTATTGCCGACTGGATTCGCTGGTCATGAGGCGAGCACAGGCGCAATGGCGACCGCCGCCGCGGCACCGAAAAGCATTGCCGGTCCGTAGGCGAACTCCATGCGGCGCTTGGAAAGTGCCACCATCGCCTGCACGCCTCCGATGACCGCCGTCGCGGTCAGCGCCACCACCGTCGTCTCCCATGCGGCCCAACCGAGGACCAGACCGAGCAGTCCCGCAAGTTTCACATCGCCTGCGCCCACCTGGCGTGTCGCGCAGCCGATGCCGTACACCGCCATGCCCGCCGCCGCGCAGCCCACGGCTCGCAGCATCGCGTCGGCATCGCCGGTCGCCAGCAGCAGCGTCGCCACCGCAGGGAACGCGGGCAGCACCAGCGCATCGGGCAGGCGCCGCTCATAGACGTCGATCCAGCCCGCCGCGATGCCCGACCGCCGCGACGACCGCGAGGGCGATCCCGTGCAGCAGATCGGTCGCGCGCCAGGCGATCAGCAGAGCCGATCCGAGGCTGGCGACCGTGATGAGCCGATGGTCGGGGTAGCGATCGGTCGCCAAGGCGACGCAACGGCGGAGACCCGGAGTGGCGAGGAGTGCGGCGGTGAACGCACCGACGAAGAGCATGCACGTGATGCTCGCATTCCCTTGCGGCAGAACACGGGAGCGACGCGGCCGAAAGCAGCCGAGTCGCCCACGTCACTCTGTTCGGTTATGCCGCTGCGGAATTCCGCGAGTCGGGCCCGCGCGCTTTTCGACTGCGGCTACCGCTTGGCGGTCTTGCGGCCGTTGCCGACCTTCGCCCTCCGCGCGGCCGGTCCGTCGCCGTTGCCCTTGCCGCCCAAGCCGAGCAGCGGGCGCAGGTAGGCGCCGGTGTGGCTCGCGGCGATGGCGGCCACCTCTTCGGGGGTGCCGGCCGCGACGAGCGTGCCGCCCTTGTCGCCGCCTTCGGGGCCGAGGTCGATGACCCAGTCCGAGCACTTGATCACTTCGAGGTTGTGCTCGATGGTGATCACGGTGTTGCCCTTGTCGACCAGGCCGTCGAGCACGCCGAGGAGCTTGCGCACGTCTTCGAAGTGCAGGCCGGTGGTGGGCTCGTCGAGGATGTACACGGTCTTGCCGGTCGAGCGCTTCTGCAGTTCCGAGGCGAGCTTGACGCGCTGGGCCTCACCGCCCGAAAGGGTGGGCGCGGGCTGGCCGAGGCGCACATAGCCGAGGCCCACGTCCACAAGGGTCTTCAAGTGCCGGTGGATGGTCTGGATCGGCTCGAAGAAGTCGGCGGCCTCTTCGATGGGCATGTCGAGCACGTCCGAGATGGTCTTGCCGCGGTAGTGGACCTTGAGCGTGTCGCGGTTGTAGCGGGCCCCGCCGCACTCCTCGCACGGCACGTACACATCCGGCAGGAAGTTCATCTCGATCTTGAGCGTGCCGTCGCCGCTGCACGCTTCGCAGCGTCCGCCCTTGACGTTGAAGGAGAACCGGCCCGGGCCCCAGCCGCGGACCTTCGCTTCCGGTGTGCCCGAGAAGAGTTTGCGGACCTTGTCGAACACGCCGGTGTAGGTGGCCGGGTTGGAGCGCGGGGTGCGCCCGATCGGCGACTGGTCGACGCCCACGACCTTGTCGACGCCGTCGACACCGGTGATGGTGCGGTGCTTGCCCGCGACCACCCGCGCGCCGTTGATCTCGGCCGCGAGGGTGTTGTAGAGGATCTCGTTGACGAGCGTGGACTTGCCCGAGCCCGACACGCCGGTCACCGAGACCATGCAGCCCATCGGGAAGGCCGCGTCGATGCCCTTGAGGTTGTTCTCCCTGGCGCCCTTGATGACGAGTTCACGGCCGTGGTCGGCCGGGCGGCGCTTGTCGGGCAGGGGGATCTGCTTGCGCCCGGACACGTAGTCGCCGGTGATGGAGCCCTCGGCGTCAGTGAGCCCGGCGACGGGGCCGGCGTAGATGACCTTGCCGCCGTGCTCGCCGGCGCCGGGGCCGATGTCGACGATGTAGTCGGCGACGTTGATGGTGTCCTCGTCGTGCTCGACCACGATGAGCGTGTTGCCGAGGTCGCGGAGGCGTTCCAGGGTGGCGATGAGTCGGTTGTTGTCCCGCTGGTGCAGGCCGATCGAGGGCTCGTCGAGCACGTACAGGACGCCCACGAGGCCGGCGCCGATCTGCGTGGCGAGGCGGATGCGCTGGGCCTCGCCGCCCGAGAGGCTCCCGGCGGCGCGGGCGAGCGTGAGGTAGTCGAGGCCGACGTCGAGCAGGAACTGGAGCCGGGCCTTGACCTCTTTGACGATCGGCGCGGCGATGATCATGTCGCGGTTGGAGAGGGTCAGGCCGGTGAAGAAGGTGGCGCACTCGGCGATCGAGAGCGTGCAGACCTCGTGGATGGACAGGCCCTCCACGGTGACCGCGAGGACCTCGGGCTTGAGCCGGGTGCCTTCGCAGGTCGAGCACGGGATCTCCCGCATGAACTGCTCGTACTTCTCGCGGGTCCACTCGGAGTCGGTCTCGTGTGTGGCGGCGCTCGACCCACGGCACGACGCCTTCGAAGCGGGTCTCGTAGGAGCGGCGCTGGCCGCGCTTGTTGCGGTAGGAGACCTGGAGGGTCTCGCCGTACCCGTAGAGCACGGCCTTCTGGGCCCGGTCCGGCAGGTCGGCCCAGGGGGTGTCGACGTCGAAGCCGACGGCCTCGCCGAGGGCCACGATCTGGAACAGGAAGTAGTCGCCCATGCCGACCGAGGACCAGGGCGCGAGCGCGCCGTCGCGGATGGTCGCCTCCTGGTCGCGGATGGCGAGTTCGGGGTCGACCTCCTTGCGCACGCCGAGGCCGTGGCAGACCGGGCAGGCGCCGAAGGGGGCGTTGAACGAGAACGTGCGCGGCTCCAGCTCGTCGAGCGAGAGCACGTGGTCGTTGGGGCAGGCGAGCTTCTCGGAGAAGCGGCGGGTGCGGTTCGGGTCGTCCTCGGGAACGTCGACGAAGTCGAGCACCACGACGCCGTCGGCGAGGCCGAGCGCGGACTCGACGGAGTCGGTGACGCGCTGGACCGAGGAGGCCTTGACGGCGAGGCGGTCGATGACCACGTCGATGTCGTGCTTCTCCTGCTTCTTGAGCTTCGGCACATCGGTGAGGGCGTAGACCTCGCCGTCGACGCGGGCGCGGGCGTAGCCCTGCTGCTGGAGGTCGCCGAAGAGGTCGACGAACTCGCCCTTGCGTTTGCGCACCACCGGGGCCAGGACCTGGAACCGGGTGCCCTCGGGCATGGCCATGATCTGGTCGGTGATCTGCTGCGGCGACTGGCTGACGATGGCCTCGCCGCACTGGGGGCAGTGCGGGACGCCGATGCGGGCGTACAGGAGGCGCAGGTAGTCGTAGATCTCAGTGATGGTGCCGACGGTCGACCGCGGGTTGCGGGAGGTGGACTTCTGGTCGATCGAGACGGCCGGGGACAGGCCCTCGATGAAGTCCACGTCGGGCTTGTCCATCTGGCCGAGGAACTGGCGGGCGTAGGCCGAGAGCGACTCGACGTATCGGCGCTGGCCTTCGGCGAAGATGGTGTCGAACGCCAGGGAGGACTTGCCGGAACCGGACAGGCCGGTGAAGACGATCAGGGAGTCCCGGGGCAGGTCGAGGTCGACGTCCTTGAGGTTGTGCTCGCGGGCGCCGCGCACGACGATGGTGCCGGAGGCGTGTTGCTTGGATTCGTTCAACTGTGCATCTGAAAGACGCTGCTCGTTCGCCACGGTGGGAATCTAACCTTCGGGTCCGACAATTCTGGGAGGCCCGTTGTTCGAGGGTGCTTCGAACGTGGACCGCCTCTCGAGGCTACCCCGCCGCGTACTGCGGATTCCCATGGCGATGTGACCTTTAACTCACCTTTCACCGGCACGAAAGCGGGCCCGAGACGGATCTCGGGCCCGCGTTCGATGGCAGGAGTTCGGTCTGGCGGCCGCTTCAGTCGAAGCGGTAGAGGTTGTAGTCGTCCATGAGCCCGATGAGCTTCTCGGAATACTTCGGGTCGGTGGCGTACCCGGCCTTGTGGATCTCCTTGGCGAAGCGCCTCGGGTCGCCGGCGTGGTCCATGGCGACGGCGTAGCGCGACCAGTTCGCGAGCAGGTCGCCGTGGTCGCGGTAGGAGTCGTCCACGTTCGTGTAGGCGCGGAAGGTGGCCTTCATGTCGAAGCAGCCGCCGGTCGGGCTGCATTCGAACGTGGCGTAGTCGCGGCAGCCGATGGCGTGCTCGCCGGGCGAGCCGAAGCACTTCATGCCGAACAGGTTGTGGTCCTCGCGGGCGAGCGCGCCCTTGCCCCAGCCGGTCTCGAGGATCGCCTGCGCGAGGGTCACCGAGGCGGGTACGCCGGTGGCGCGGTCGCTGGCCTGCGCGGCCGCTGCATGGGCGTTGATGAAGCCCTGGTTGCCGCCGCGCGGAACGGAGGGCGCCGCCTGGCCGCACCAGGGCAGCCACGGCTCGCCGGCGCTCCACTTGATGTAGCCGGCCGAGACGAACCGCTTGTCGCCGACCTTGTACCAGGCCCCGGTCTTGCGGGCGGTCCCGTCGACCTCCTGGCCCCATACCTGGCACTCGACGTCGATGCTGGTGCCGTTGGCGTAGCCGCCCTGGCGGCCGGAGCCGGAGGAGGCCGCGGCGCGGACGTTGAGCTCGCCGCCGCTGGTGGCCACCTGCGCGGCCGTGGCCTCCTTGGTGGAGGCCGAGCACCACGGGACGGCCTGCGCGGGCGACCAGGTGACGTACGCCTCCGAGATCCAGCGGTCGGTGCCGATGCGCAGCCAGGTCGCCGAGGTGCGCACCTGGCCGCTGATCTGCTCGCCGCGGGCCTTGCAGTAGACCTCCGGGTTCGCGCCCTTCGCGAGGGTGCCCACGGTCTTCTGGTCGGTGGCCGGCCCGAAGCGCACGTTGAGCGTGCCGCCGTCGGTGGCGATGATCGCACCGGTGATCTTCGCGTAGCCGGGCAGCGCGCCG
This sequence comes from uncultured Actinomycetota bacterium, assembly GCA_963740955.1. Classification (GTDB taxonomy): domain Bacteria; phylum Actinomycetota; class Actinomycetes; order Mycobacteriales; family Micromonosporaceae; genus Glycomyces. Next base: position 357,406 of record CAVUGC010000010.1, on the reverse strand, counting down.
ACGAGGATGGCTCCGACGGCGAGCGCCAGAACCATAACGAATCGGATGGAAATATGGAATACGCCCATAACCGGCAGTGTAGGCAAGTGGGGATGTTGTGTCCGCGAAAGGAGCAATGTGAACATTGCTCGGCCGTTTTCCGGGAAATCCGGTGTCGGCGATCACCTGGGTTGACGCCAGGTCCCGTCTCGTGCTTAGGCGACAATGGTCGTCGTGTCTACACGCTCTGATCTGCGCAACATCGCCATCGTCGCCCACGTCGACCACGGCAAGACCACGCTCGTCGACGCCATGCTCAAGCAGGCGGGCGCCTTCCGCGAAGGCGCCGCGGTCGACGACCGCGTCATGGACTCGGGTGACCTGGAACGCGAGAAGGGCATCACGATCCTCGCGAAGAACACCGCGGTCCACTACACCAACCCGGCCGACGGCTCCGCGATGGTCATCAACATCATCGACACCCCCGGCCACGCCGACTTCGGTGGCGAAGTCGAGCGCGGCCTGTCCATGGTCGACGCCGTCGTGCTCCTCGTCGACGCCTCCGAGGGCCCGCTCCCGCAGACCCGCTTCGTGCTGCGCAAGGCGCTCACCGCGCGGCTCCCGGTCATCCTGTGCATCAACAAGACCGACCGGCCCGACGCCCGCATCGACGAGGTCGTCAACGAGACCTACGACCTCTTCCTGGACCTGGACGCCGACGAGGACCAGATCGAGTTCCCGATCGTCTACGCCTGCGCCCGCGACGGCGTCGCCTCGCTGAACAAGCCCAAGGACGGCACCGTCCCCGAGGACTCCGACAGCCTCAAGCCGTTCTTCGACACCATCATCGAGCACGTGCCGGCCCCCGAGTACACGCCCGAGGCGCCGCTCCAGGCCCACGTCACGAACCTCGACGCCGACAACTTCCTCGGCCGCATCGCCCTGTGCCGCGTCGAGGAGGGCGAGCTGCGCAAGGGCCAGACCGTCACCTGGATGAAGCGCGACGGCTCGCAGCAGAACGTGCGCATCACCGAGCTGCTCATGACCGAGGCGCTCACCCGCAAGCCGGCCGAGAAGGCCGGCCCCGGCGACATCTGCGCCATCGCGGGCATCCCGGACATCATGATCGGCGAGACCCTCGCCGACCCGGAGAACCCGGTCGCGCTGCCGCTCATCACGGTCGACGAGCCGGCGATCTCGATGACCATCGGCACCAACACCTCGCCGCTGGTCGGCAAGGGCGGCAAGGGCCACAAGGTCACCGCCCGCCAGGTCAAGGACCGCCTCGACCGCGAACTGGTCGGCAACGTCTCGCTCCGCGTCCTGCCCACCGAGCGCCCCGACGCCTGGGAGGTGCAGGGCCGCGGCGAGCTGGCGCTGGCCATCCTGGTCGAGCAGATGCGCCGCGAGGGCTTCGAGCTCACCGTCGGCAAGCCCGAGGTGGTCACCAAGCAGATCGACGGCAAGACCCACGAGCCGGTCGAGCGCATGACCATCGACTCCCCCGAGGAGCACCTGGGCGCGATCACCCAGCTGATGGCGACCCGCAAGGGCCGCATGGAGACCATGACGAACCACGGTTCGGGCTGGGTCCGCATGGAGTGGCTCGTGCCCTCCCGCGGCCTCATCGGCTTCCGGACCGAGTTCCTCACGCAGACCCGCGGCACCGGCATCGCGCACTCGATCTACGAGAAGCACGAGCCGTGGTTCGGCGAGCTGCGCACCCGCAACAACGGCTCGCTCGTGGCCGACCGGCCCGGCGCCGTCACCGCGTTCGCGATGATCAACCTCCAGGAGCGCGGCGTCCTGTTCTGCGGGCCCGACCACCGAGGTGTACGAGGGCATGATCATCGGTGAGAACTCGCGCACCGACGACATGGACGTCAACATCACCAAGGAGAAGAAGCTCACCAACATGCGCGCGGCCGCGGCCGACTCCACCGAGAACGTGGTGCCGCCGCGCCTGCTGTCGCTGGAGCAGTCGCTGGAGTTCTGCCGCGACGACGAATGCGTGGAGGTCACCCCCGAGACCGTCCGCATCCGCAAGGTGGTCCTGGACCAGAAGGAGCGCGGCCGCTCCGCCTCGCGCGCCAAGCACGGCAACGCTTAGCGATTCGAAGAAAGCGGGCCCGACCTTCCGGTCGGGCCCGCTTTTCGCTTGCGGCTGAACGCTACTTGTCGTCGTCGCCTCGCTGGCGCTCGGCCAGGAAGTGCTCGAAGGCCGCGCCGAGTTCGTCCGCCGTCGGCATGCGCCCGTCCTGGAGCATCTCGTCGGCCTCGGCGGCCTCGGTGAACGAGTCGTACTGCTCCTCAAGGGTCTTCACCACGTCGGCGACCTCGTCGGACTCGGCGACCTGCTCGGCGATGTCCGAGTCCACTTGGCCGCGTTCGAGTTCGAGCTCCTCGTCGGAGGGCAGGTCGAGACCGGTGGCCTCGCGGATGCCCTCGAGGAGCCGGATCGAGGCGGCCGGGTAGGTCATCTGCATGACGTAATGCGGCACGTGGACCGACAGGCCGATCGCGTCGCGCCCGGACTCGCCGAGGCGGTACTCCAGCAGCCCCGCGGCGTTGCCGGGAACCGTGACCTCGTTGAACACCGGCCGGTTGTCGAAGACGAGTTCGGGCCTGGTCGCGTGGACCGTCATGCCGAGCGGCCTCGTGTGCGGCACCCCCATCGGGATGCCCTGGAAGCCCAGCGTGAGCGGGATCTGCCAGTGCTCGATCAGATCCTCCACCGAGTCCACGAAGCGTTCCCAGGCGAAATCGGGCTCCGGCCCGGTCATGAGCAGGAACGGCTTGTCGGCCGCGTCGCGCATCAGGTACACGACCAGCTGCGGGGCCTCGAAGTCCGACCAGCGGTCGATCGAGAACGTGAGGTTGGGCCGCCGGGACCGGTAGTCGATGAGCTGGTCCACGTCGAACGACGCGATCGGTGTGTGCTCGCAGGTCTTGAACAGGTGGTCCACCACTCCGCGACCCGCCTGGCCTGCGTCCATGAACCCGTCGAGGAAGTGCAGCAGCACCGCCCCCCGCGCCTCCGCCGGTTCGGCGAGGACCTCGCACAGTGCCCAAGGGTCAACGTTCAAAACAATCGGCTCCTTCGTCCTTGACGCCTTCGATGCTAACGCCCGGGGACGACCTCCGATTCCCCCTCGGGGAGACTTCGGAGGAGCGTCACCCCCAGACGTCGAACACCGGGGCGGGTTCGGTCGCGGGGCGAACTCCGAAGTAGCCCAAGGCGAACTCGTTGATCTCCTTGAACGCCTCGCCGGTGGTCGAACCGCCGCCTCCGCCGCCGGGGACGTAGACGCTCACGGCGACCACGTACTGCGGGTCCTCGGCCGGGGCGAAGCCCACGAACGAGGTCACGTTGCCGGGGGCGTACTCGCCGTCGACCACCAGGCCGCCGGTGCCGGTCTTCCCGGCGAGATGGTAGTTCTCCAGCTGGGCGGTGCGGCCCGTGCCGGTCTCGGCCGCGATGGGCGCCTGCAGCAGGTACTGGAGGTTCTCCGCGGTCTCCGTGGAGATCACGCGGTGCGTCGCGGGCTCCTCCTGCTCCTCGGCCTCGCCGTCGGCGTTGATCTTGTGGTCCACGAGCGTGGGCTGGACGTAGACGCCGTCGTTGGCGATCGCGCCATACATGGCCGCCATCTGCATCATCGTGGCGGTGCCCTCGTGGCCGATCGGGACCGACCCGTACGAGGTGCCCGACCAGTTCTCCGGCGGCTGCAGCATGCCCGCGGCCTCACCGGCGACGCCCACGCCCGTGGGCTCGCCGAGGCCGAAGGCCTTCTGGTACTCGTATAGCTTCTCCTTGCCGACGCAGTCCGCGAGCTGGATCGTGCCCACGTTCGAGGACTGCGCGATGATCCCGGCCAGGCTCAGCACCGCGCTCGCCGTGGTCGTAGCCGTCCTCGTAGACCTCGCCGCCCTTGTTGATGGTCTGCTCCACGGGCATGGTGCCGTCGGGCTTGATGCAGCCCTCTTCGAGGGCCGCGGCGAAGACGATCGCCTTGTGGATCGAACCGGGGTCCACTGTGGCCTGGGTGGCGTAGTCGCGGTAGGCCTCGGTGTCGTCCACCGCGAACGGGTTGGCCGCGTCGTAGGTCGGGGTCGAGGCCATCGCCAGCATCTCGCCGGAGCCGACCTCCATCACCAGGGCCGAACCGAACTCGGCGTCGTGCTCCTCCACCGTCGCTTCCAGGATCTGCTGCACCTTGAACTGGAGGTCGGCGTCGAGGGTCAGCTGGATGTCGTTGCCCGGCACCGCCTCCTCCTCGCGGTAGAACGCGCCGGGGATCGGCAGGCCCGAAGACTGGCTGCGCTCGTAGGAGACCTCGCCGTCCGTGCCCGAGAGCCAGTCGTCGTAGGCGGCCTCCAGGCCGCCCAGGCCCTCGCCGTCGTCGCCGCCGGTGAAGCCGATGACGTTGGCGGCCAAGTCGTGTCCGGGCACGACGCGGCGCTCGTCGTCGCCGATGATCAGGCCCGGGTTCGACAGCTCGCGGATCTCGTCGCCGATCGCGAGGTCGACGCCGCGCTGGAGGTAGGCGAAGCGGATCGGGTCGCCCTGCGGGGTCTCCTTCGTGCCGATGAGCGGCTCGAGCTCGGAGGCCGGGCGGCCCAGCAGCGGTGCGAGGCTCGCGGCCAGCTCGGCCGCATCGCCCTTGACCATGCCGGGGTCGACGGCGATGTAGTTCGCCTCGATCGAATAGGCGAGGCGGTTGCCGTTGCGGTCCATGATGGCGCCGCGCTCGGCCGGGAGCGGCTCGGTGGTCAGACGCTGGTTCAGCGCGTCCGCCGCGTACGCGGCGGAGTCGGTGACCTGCAGCTGCACCAGCCGTGCGCCGGAGACGACGAGCAGGATGATGACGAAGGCCGCGGCCATGCGGATGCGCCGCGACGGGTTCCCCAGGCGCGGCAGGCGCGGCTGCGGCCCGACCGGGACGGGCCCGGTGGTCCGGCCGGCGCGGGCCGGGCGCGAACCGCGGCGCTGCGGGTTGATCGGGCCGGTGTGCCGCGACGGACTCGAGCGCACGGTCCCGGTGCGCCGCACCGGATCCGCCTTCACCGACCCGGCGCCGCGCGAGGCCCCGGACTCGGACCGCTGAGCGCGCGGCTCGGCCTCGACCGTTCCCGTCTCGCGCTGGCGGCGCTCGCGGGAACGGGCCGCGGCCTCGCGGCGCCGACGCGCCGCGAGGTCCTCGGTCTCGTGCTGCTGCTGCGAGCTCTTATTGCGTTCGCGGCGCGCGGCCTCTCGGTCGCGCGCCCCGTTCTCCCTGGCCCGGTTGTCCTCGGCCCCCTCCGCCGCCTCGCGGACGGTCCGTCCGCGAGGCGTGTAACGGCGGGCTCGGCTGATCGAGGAGGGGTCGCGCCGTCGACGGGGGTCGGATTCGGTCATCGACGTCCTTACTCTTCGTTCCAGGGCACCTCGACGGTCTCGCCGCCGGGCAGGTACAGGAAGGTCACCTTCTCCGGATGCTCCATGCCGTACCGCAGGGCCTCGGCCTCGAGGTTGTTCGGCGCGTTCAGGTTCGACAGCTCGTCGGCGAGCGCCTGCTCGGTCTGGTCGAGCTCGCCCGCCTGGGTCCGCAGCTCCTGCAGCCGGTAGGCGTCCTCGTTGATGACGGTGTTGAGCACCAGCAGACCGACGATGCCGGCGACCACGAGCGCGAGGATGCCGCCGACGAACGCCGGGCGCGGCACCTCGACCGGCTCGGGCGCGGGCTTGGCGGCCGAGCGCTCGCGGGTGCGCGGGAGCACCACGGTCTCGCGCTGCGGCGCGGCCGGGGCCTCGACCGGCGGGGTGCTCGACCGGCACGGTCTCAGGCTGGACGGCGAGGTTGCCCTCGAACACGGGAGCGGCTTCATCGGCGTCGCCGACGAGGGACCGGCGCCGCGAAGACGCGGCACGGGCCCGTCGTCGGGCGGCCTTGATGATCTCCTCGGGGTCGGCTTGAGCGCGACGGTACTGGTCGCTCATGGTGCGCCTCCTGCTCCTGTGGACGATGCGATGCGTTCCGCGGCGCGGAGCCGGGCGGGCGCCGAGCGCGGATTGCGGTCGAGTTCGGTCTGGGTCGGTTGCTGGGCCTTCTTCGTAAGGAGTCGAAAGGTGGGCTCGGTGCCGGGGAGGTCGACCGGGAGGCCGACCGGGCTGGTGGAGGTGGCCCTTCGGGCCAGCTCCTGCTTGGTGATGCGGTCTTCGAGGGAGTGGTAGGACAGGACGACGACGCGGCCGCCCGGGGACATGACGTCGAGCGCCGCGGGCAGGGCTCGCTCCCATGTCTCGAGCTCGCCGTTGACCTCGATGCGCAGGGCCTGGAACGTGCGCTTGGCCGGGTTGCCGCCGGTGCGGCGGGCCGCGGCCGGGATGGCGTCCCGGACCAGGTCGGCCAGCGCGCTGCTGGAGGTGATCGGGGCCTTGGCGCGGGCGTCGACGATGGCCCTGACGACGCGGGTCGCGAACTTCTCCTCGCCGTACGTGCGCAGGATGCGCACGAGGTCGCCCGGCTCGTAGGTGTTCACGACGATCTCGGCGGTGAGGGCGTCGTCGGGGTTCATGCGCATGTCGAGGCGCGCGTCCTGGCTGTAGGCGAAGCCGCGGTCGGCCTGGTCGAGCTGCATCGAGGAGACGCCGAGGTCGAACAGGACGGCGTCGAGCTTCGTGAAGCCGTTGTCCTCCAGGACTTCCGGGATCGCGTCGTAGACGGCGCGGGCCGGGATGAAGCGGTCGCCGAAGTCGGCGAGGCGCTTGGAGGCGAGTTCGAGCGCGGTCGGGTCGCGGTCGACGCCGATGACCGTGAGTTCGGGGTGGGCGGTCAGGAGGGCCTCGGTGTGCCCGCCGGCGCCGAGGGTCGCGTCGACGGCCAGCGCGCCGGGCCGGGATGCGGCGGGCGCGAGGTAGTCGAGCACCTCGTCGAGCATGACGGGGATATGCGGTGCGTTCGCTGTGTTCATTCCGCTCACCTCCTTCTCTACAGTCCTTCGGGCAGGTCGCCCTCTTCGATGTCGGCGAAGGCCTCTTCGGAGGCCTCCAGGTAGTCGTCCCAGGTCTGGGTGTTCCAGATCTCCACGCGGTTGGAGGCGCCGATGACCGCGAGGTCGCGGTCGAGGCCGGCGTATTCGCGAAGCCGCGGGGGGATCGTGACGCGGCCCTGCTTGTCGGGGACCTCGTCGTGGGCGGAGGCGAAGAACACCCGGCTGTAGGCGCGGGCGGTCTTGCTCGACATGGGGGCCTGCTGGAGCGATTCGGCGATGCGCGTGAACTCCGTTTCGGGGAACACGTACAGGCAGCGTTCCTGGCCCTTGGTGATGACGACTCCTTCCGCCAGTTCTTCTCGGAACTTCGCGGGGAGGATGACGCGGCCTTTGTCGTCCAGGCGCGGGTTGTGGGTGCCGAGGAACATCGGCGCCACCCCCCGTGACTCTCAGGCTGCGCGGTCGCTCCGACCGCGTCGGCAGAGCAATGGCCCCACCATTGCGCCCCACCTTACTCCACTCTCCCCCACCCTTGGGGGTTGTTTCCGCGTGGCATCCGTGGTTGGTGTGACGAATGGGCTGGTCAGGGTCGGTGGAGGACAGTGGAGTGACGAGTGCGCAACACGTGCATTCAGAGGTGAGTTTCATTCATCGTTCACTCCTGGGGGTGCCAAGGGACCCAAGCGGACCGGAGTTCGGGCGACGGTTCGGGCACAATGCGCGACGGACGCGGGCACGGTGTGCGCCGGTTCGATCACTGTGGAGCGCGGCGTGGAGGGCGGTGGAGCGCGGTTCGGGGCGGAGTCGCTGCCTGCCGCGGCAGGCGCATCGGCGTTCGTCGCTGCCCGGGGTGGCGGTGCCTGATCCAGCTCACGCACCGCCGCCACTGATCACGGGTTCCGGTGCGCATGTGACAAACTCTTCTGCATAGTCGTTGAGAAACGCCGCTGTCGAGAAGCACGTCGTCGAGTCCGGTCCAGCCGAAAGCGAGAGCCCGCATGAGCGCGAATCTGACCCCACGCGCGAAATTCGCCACCACGCTCCTCAGGACCGCGGCCGCGCTTTCGCGGGCCACCGGCCGGGGGGACGGATCGGTGATCGGCGGGCGCGTCGGGCTGATCGTGGAGCCGAGGCTCCTGGAGCTGCTGGCCGAGGGCCGTCACGTCGTGCTCATCTCGGGCACGAACGGCAAGACCACGACCACCCGGTTCACCACGGCCGCGATCGAGGCGATCGGGAAGGTCGCCACGAACTCGTTCGGCGCGAACATGCCGACGGGACACACGACCGCGCTCGCGAAGGCGCCCAAGGCCGAGTACGCCGCGCTCGAGTGCGACGAGCACTACCTGGGGCAGCTGCTGGACGCGGCGAGCCCGAAGGTGGTGGCGCTGCTGAACCTCTCGCGCGACCAGCTCGACCGGGCCATGGAGGTCACGGCGCTCGCCGCGAAGTGGCGTCAGACGCTGCAGACTTCGGCGGGCCAGTCCACGATCGTCGCCAACGCGGACGACCCGCTCATCGTGTGGGCCGCGTCGGTGTGCCCGCGGGTGGTGTGGGTCGCGGCGGGTCAGAGCTGGACCGCGGACTCGGCGATCTGCCCGAACTGCGGTTCGCACCTCGACCGTTTCGGCGAGTTCTGGCGCTGCACGAACTGCGGCCTCAACCGGCCCAGCCCGCAGTGGTCGGTGGCGCAGGCCGGCGAGGCCGTGGTGGGCCCGGACGGGCGCCGGTACGAGCTGAACCTGCAGTTGCCGGGCCGCGTGAACCGCGCCAACGCCGCCACGGCGCTGGCCGTCGCGAGCCTGTTCGGGGTCGACCCGGCCCAGGCGGCGCCGCGCCTGTCGGAGGTCGCCTCGGTGGCCGGGCGGTATGCGAAGGTCGAGCGCGAGGGCCGCCACCTGCGGCTGCTGCTGGCGAAGAACCCGGCCGGGTGGCTGGAGTCGTTCGACATGATCGAGCCGAACCCGCCGGTGGTCCTGTCGCTCAACGCCCGCGAGGTAGACGGTTTCGACACCTCGTGGATCTACGACGTGGACTTCACCTCGCTCGCGGGCCGCAAGGTGGTCGTCACGGGCGACCGCCGCACCGACCTGGCCGTGCGCCTGGAGGTCGACGGGGTCGACTTCCTGGTGGTGGACGACATCCGGGCCGCGATCGCGGCGGTGCCGCCGGGTCCGGTGGAGGTCGTGGCGAACTACACCGCCTTCCAGGACATCCGCGCCGAATTCAACCGGGTCAACTAGCGAGAGAGAGCGTTCAACCGTGGCTATGAGCACCCTGCGCATCGTCTGGCTCTACCCCGACCTGCTGTCGACCTACGGCGACCGGGGGAACCTGCTGGTGCTGGCCCACCGGGCCCGCATCCGCGGCATCGACGTGGAGCCGATGCAGGTCCGCAGCGACCAGCGGATCCCGCACACCGCGGACATGTACCTCATCGGCGGCGGCGAGGACGGCCCGCAGGCCGTGGCGGCCGAGCGGCTCCTCGACGACGGCGCGTTGGGTCGGGCGGCCGAGGCCGGGAAGCCGATCCTGGCGATCTGCGCGGGGTACCAGCTGCTCGGCGAGTCGTTCTACGCCAACGGCCGCGCCTACGCCGGTTTGAACATCCTCGATCTGCGTTCGGACCGCGGTCCGTCGCGGGCCGTGGGCGAGATCGCGGGTGAGTCCGCGCCGCAGCTGGGGATCGGCCCGATCACCGGTTTCGAGAACCACGGCGGGCGCACGCACCTGGGCGAGGCGGTCCAGCCGCTCGCGCGCGTGACGGCCGGCGTCGGCAACGACGGCACGACCGAGGGCGCGTGGGCCGGGCACGTCATCGGCACGTACATGCACGGTCCGGGTCTCGCGCGCAACCCGCGCCTCGCGGACCTGCTGCTGGCGTGGGCGGTCGGGGTCGACCCGTCGCAGCTGGCGCCGATCGACGACACGTGGCCCGAGCGGCTGCGCGCCGAGCGGTTCCAGGCGCTCACCGCGGCCGGGAGCTAGGGCCCCCGCCGCCACGATTCCCGAACCGGCCCTAGGGGACCGCCGGACGACGTTTGCCACCGCGCGCATTAAGCTGGCGAAACCACCCGGAAACAGTTAGTTTTGTCAAGCAACTAACTGATCCCCCATGGCGCGTCCCTGCGCGCCGTGACCTGCATGCGCGGAGGACCCCCATGGACTGGCCCAAAGGCGTCGACGGCTTGAGCTACGGCGGCGACTACAACCCCGAGCAGTGGCCCGAAGAGGTCTGGGACGACGACGTCATGCTGATGCGCGAGGCGGGGGTCAACCTCGTCAGCGTCGGCGTCTTCTCCTGGGCGAGGCTCGAACCGAGCGAGGGCGAATACGACTTCGGCTGGCTCGACACCGTCCTCGGCAAGCTCCACGCCGGGGGCATCGCCGTCAACCTCGCCACCCCGACCGCCTCGCCGCCGCCGTGGTTCACCCTCGCGCACCCGGACGCGCTCAACACCCGCCCCGACGGGGTGCGGCAGGTCCACGGCTCGCGCGACACCTACGACATCTGCGCGCCCGCCTACCGCGAGGCCTCGAACCGCATCGCGGCGAAGCTCGCCGAACGCTACGCCGAGCACCCGGCGCTCGCGATGTGGCACGTCCACAACGAGTACGGCTCGGCCACCTACTCCGAGCACGCCGAGCGGGCCTTCCGCCTTTGGCTGCAAGCGAAGTACACCAGCCTCGAAGCGTTGAACGCCGCCTGGTGGGGCTCGTTCTGGAGCCAGCACTACGGCGACTGGGAGCAGATCCTCGCGCCCCGCGCGACCCAGTACCTCTCCAACCCCGCGCACGAACTCGACTTCAAGCGGTTCACCTCTGACGCGATGCTCGAGCACTACAAAGAGCAGCGCGAAATCCTCCGCGCCGCGAACCCCGAGATCCCGATCACCACGAACTTCGTGTTCGGGCAATGGGTCCCGGTCGACCACTGGAAGTGGTCCTCCGAAGTAGACGTCGTGGCGTTCGACTCCTACCCCTCGGCGCCCGACGAGCGCGCCGAGCAGCAGAGCGCCCTCCACGCCGACCTCTCCCGCTCCTGGGCCGGCGGCGGCGACTGGCTCCTCATGGAGCAGGCCGCGGCCCACATCCACTCCAAGCACGGCTCGGTCGCCAAATCGCCCGGCCGCATGGCCCGCCACTCGATGATCCACATCAGCCGCGGCTCCAAGGGCGCCATGTTCTTCCAGTGGCGCGCCGGGCGCGGCGGCTCCGAGCAGTGGCACTCAGCGCTGCTCCCCCACGCGGGCAAGAACACCCGCATGTTCCGCGAGGTCGCCGCGCTCGGCAACACCCTGCCGGGCATCGCGCACACCGTCGAGGCCCCGGTCAAGACGGACGTGGCGATCCTGTGGAGCCCCGACTCCTGGTGGGCCACCGCCAACGCGCACCTGCCCGGGCCGATCGACTACCTCGAGAACGTCGCCCAGATCCACCGGGTCCTGCGCGACCGCGGCGTCGTCGCCGACTTCGCCTCCCCCGAAGGCGACCTGTCGAAGTACAAGACCGTCATCGCCCCGACCACCTACGTGCTCAGCCAGGCCGGCGCCGAGAACCTCCGCTGGTTCACCGCCGGCGGCGGGCGGCCTCGTCGCCTCCTACCTCACCGGCGCGGTCGACGAGCACTGCCAGGTGTGGCTCGACGGGTACCTCGGCGGCATGACCGACCTGTTCGGCATCCGCGTCACCGAGCACCTCCCCCAGCCCTCGGGCGAACTGCGCGCACTCTGGAACTTCGGGGCCGCCGAGCGCTTCTGCGAACTCGTCGAACTGCGCGGCGCCCAGTGCGTCACCCAGTACGCCACCGGCGACGTCATCGAGAACCAGCCCGCCGTCACCGTCAACCCCTTCGGCGAGGGCGAGGCCTGGTACGTCTCGTGCAAGCTCGTGGACGAGGCCTGGGACCGCCTGTTCGAGGAACTCAAGCTCACCGGCCCCGGCAAGCCCGGCCTCGACGTCGTCGACCGCGGCCCGTGGCGGTTCATCATCAACCACACCGAGAAGGAAGCGCAGGTCGGGCACGTGATCGTCCCCGCCGGCTCCTGGGCCGTGGACAAGAAGCCCGAATAGACGGTTTCGGCCCGCCTCCGCGGAGGCGGGCCATACGCTCGCGGCATGAGCGACGACACTCGCGTGGCCGGGCGCGACTGAGCCGGAGGGAGCTGTACACCCTCTTCGGCGCGCTCATGCTCACCATGTTCCTGGCCGCGCTCGACCAGACCATCGTCGGCACCGCGCTGCCCACGATCGTGGGCGACCTCAACGGCATGGACGAGCTACACGTGGGTCGTCACCGCGTACCTCATCGCGACCACCGCCTCGACCCCGCTGTACGGCAAGCTCAGCGACCTCTACGGCCGCCGGCCGGTCATCCTGCCGGCCATCGCGATCTTCCTGGTCGCCTCCGCGCTCGCCGGACTCTCGCAGACCATGCTGCAGCTCATCCTGTTCCGCGGCCTCCAGGGCCTCGGCGCGGCGGCCTCATGACGCTCGCGTTCACCGATCGTCTCCGACGTGCTTCCGCCGCGCGAACGCGGCCAGTACCAGGGCCTGTTCGGCGCGGTCTTCGGCGTCTCCTCGGTGGCCGGGCCCGGTCCTCGGCGGCTGGCTCGCCGAAGTGGACTGGCGCTGGATCTTCTACATCAACCTGCCCACGGGCCTGGTCGCGCTCGTCGCCGTCGACCGGGTCCTGCGCAGGCACAAGTTCCCGACCCGCCGGCACAAGATCGACTACCTCGGCGCGGCCTGCCTCGTCCCCGCGGTCGTCTGCCTGCTGCTGGCCGATCACCTGGGGCGGCAACGACTACGCGTGGTCCTCGGCCGGTCATCCTCGGCGCTGCTCGCCGCCGCCGCGGTCTCTCGCCTGCGTCGTTCGTCTGCATCGAGACCCGCGCCGAGGAGCCGATCCTGCCGCTGCGGATGTTCAGGCAGGGCACGTTCGCCTCGCCGCCGGTGATCGCGATCGTCTTCGGCGTCGCGATGTTCGCCGGGATCGTCTACATCCCGCTGTTCTTCCAGATGGTCCGCGGCTACTCCCCCACCGAGTCGGGCCTGCTCATGATCCCCATGATGGCCGGCATCGTCCTCACCTCGGTCCTCTCGGGCCTCGTCATCTCCAGGGCCGGGCGCTACAAGTGGTTCCTCGTCGCCGGGTCGGTCGTCATCACCTCGGGCTCGCGCTGTTCACCCAGCTGCGCGTCGACACGCCGCTGTGGCTCAGCGGCACTCTACCTGCTGGTGCTCGGCATCGGCATGGGCATGTTCATGCAGCCCTTGGTCCTCGCGATGCAGAACATCGTGAAGATGGAGGACCTGGGCGTGGCCACCAGCACCAACACCTTCGCCCGCACCCTCGGCGGCGCGATCGGCACCAGCGTCCTCGGCGCGGTCATGTACGCCACGCTCGACGCCGAACTCGACGCGAACCTGCCCGGCCGCGCTCGCGCAGCTCACCCCCGAGCAGGCGGCGGGTTTCGGCACGAGCGACCTCTCGGCGATCACCGAGTCGCCCACCGCGATCGCGGCCCTGCCCGACCCGATCCGGTCGGTCGTGCAGCTGGCCTTCACCGACGGCCTCGACCACGTCTTCCTCGTCGCCGCCTGCATCGCGGCCGTCCACGATCGTCCTGACCCTGTTCCTGCCGAACCTGGTCCTGCGCGGCGGCACCGAGCAGCGCCGCGACGACCCCGACACCGCGGCCGCACGAGATCCGCGCCGACACCCTGCCCTGACCGTCCGGCCCGACCAAGGAGGAGCGATGGAAGTACTGATCTCGGCGCAGGCGGCATGGCCCGCGGCATCGGCCTGCGGCTCGTGCGCGGCGGCCACCAGGTGCGCATCGCCCACCGCGAACCCGACCAGGCCGCCGACCTCGCGGAGTCGCTGGGCGCCGACGCCTCCGGTGAATCGCTCGACAGCGCCGCCGGCGCCGAGGTGATCGTGCTCGCCCTGCCGTACGAGGGCAGCAAGGAGATCGCCGAGATGTGGGCCGACCAGCTCGCGGGGAAGATCGTCATCGACATCAGCAACCCGGTCGACTACGAGACCTTCGACGCGCTGATCACCCAGCCCGGGAAGTCCGCCGCCGACGAGATCGCCGAGGCGGCGCCCGGGGCGAGGGTCGTCAAGGCCTTCAACACCACGTTCGCGAGCCGCCTCGCCACCACCGGCAGACTCGACGTCTTCATCGCCGGCGACGACGGCGACGCCCGCAAGACCGTCGCAGCGCTCTGCACCGACGCCGACCTGCGCCCCATCGACGTCGGCGGCCTCAAGCACGCCGCGACGCTGGAGGCCATGCAGCTGCTGCACATGAAGGTCCAGGGCGAGATCGAAGGCAACTGGGCCACCGCCCTGGCCTTCGCATCCTGAGGTCGAACCACGCGACGGGGGCCGCCTCGATGCGGCCCCGATCGCGTGCGCTACACGAGTTCGCTTGCGCCACTGGCGTTCGGGCGGCGGATCTTGACGGCCACGTCCCGTTTGAGGACCTGGTCGTGCGCGTGCCGGACCTCTCCCATGCCGCCAGCGCCGATGGGCCGGACCAGGAGGCAGCGGCCTGCCGAAGAGGGGTCGGCCACGCGGCGTCCTTCGGGGTGTCAAAGGGCAGAGGGGAAAGCAGGCTCGGTGGAGTCAGTCGCCGCGCGGCGCTCAGCTGGGAAGGGTGATGCGGAACCCGATGGCGCGGTAGGCGGTCTGGGTCAGCAGGGCTTGCTTGGGTTCGGCTATGTCGCCGAAGTGGACCGCGGCACGCAACTTGGTGAGACGGGGGTCTTCGAGGACGCCTTCCACCGGGCCGGCGGTCACCAGGGCGTCGAATTCGGCGTTGCCGAGGACCGCGAACACGGCGTCCCTGGCGCGCTTCTCGGCGGCCTTGGCCTGGCCTTCGCGGCTGCTTGCGAAGCGCTGCTGGGACTGGCCGCCCGCCTTGGTCTTGCCCTGGACATAAGCGGTGTCGGTCTTGGATGCGGCGATGCGGCCGTCCTTGATGATCCCGACCGAGTACGCGCTCTTGCGGGCCAGACAGGACCGCGATGATCGGCGCGGTTCGAGGGCGTAGTCGCGCAGGTGCTCGGCGGCCTTCACCGGGTCGTCGTCGAGGAGCCAGTCGGCGGGCAGGCCGTCGGCCAGTGTCCATACGACACTGGCCGACGTTCCCTCGTTCGATTCGATCGTCCAGGCGTCGCCCTCGGCGTGGTGGTTCGCGATGCCGCCGTTGCGGGCGGCGAAGTTCGCGACCCACTTGGGGAGCCGTTCGGGTTCGACCTCGACGATCCTGCCGCCGCCGGAGGCGGGGCGGCCCTTAGACGTTCCTGCGCTCATCGTTCAAGTCTGACTTCGTCAGACGTTGAACCCAAGAGCGCGAAGCTGGTCGCGGCCGTCGTCGGTGATCTTGTCCGGGCCCCACGGCGGGATCCACACCCAGTTGATCTTCAGGTCGGCGGCGAGGCCGCCCTCGGCGCCGCTGCACAGCGCCGAGCGGGACTGGTCCTCGATGACGTCCGTCAGCGGGCAGGCCGCCGAGGTCAGGGTCATGTCGAGGGTGACCACGTTCTGCTCGTCCACGTGCACGCCGTAGATCAGGCCGAGGTCGACCACGTTGATGCCCAGCTCGGGGTCGACCACGTCTTTCATGGCTTCGAGGACGTCGTCCTCCTTGGCCTTCACGGTGTCTGTCATGCGTCGGTCCTTCCGGGGATCGAGGCTTCGGCGCGGACCAGGGCGTCCTTGAACGCCATCCAGCCCAGCAGCGCGCATTTGACGCGCATCGGGTATTTCGAGACGCCCGCGAACGCGACCGCGTCCTCCAGGGTCTCCTCGTCGCCCTCGCCCTGGCCCTTGGAGTTCATCAGTTCGGTGAACTCGGCCAGGCGGGCCAGCGCGTCGTCGACCTTGGCGTCTTTGACCAGTTCGTACAGCACCGACGCGGAGGCCTTGGAGATCGAGCAGCCGACGTTCTCGTAGGAGAGGTCGGCGACCCGGTCGCCCTGCAGGTGGACCCTGAGGGTGATCTCGTCGCCGCAGGTCGGGTTGACCTGGTGCGACTCGCCCTCGAAGGGTTCGCGCAGGCCTACGCCGCGCGGGCGCTTGTAGTGGTCCAGGATGACTTCCTGGTACAGCTCGTCGAGATTCATCAGCCGAACACCTTTCGCACCTGGCCCAACGCCGCCACGAGCCGGTCTATTTCCTCATGGGTGTTGTAGACGTACCCGGAGGCGCGCGTGGTGGAGTTGACGCCGAAGCGGTCGCACGTGGGTTTGGCGCAGTGATGGCCGACCCGGACGGCGATGCCCTCGGCGTCGAGGATCTGCCCCACGTCGTGCGGGTGGATGCCCGCGAACGTGAAGGAGACCGTGGCGCCGCGCCCGATCGGGACGCGCGGGCCGATGATCTGGAGGCCGTCCACGGTCTCGAGCCGGTCGAGCATGTACGCGACGAAGTCCTTCTCGTGGGCGCGCACGTTCGCCATGCCGAGCTTGTCGAGGTAGTCGACGGCGGCGGCGAGGCCCACGGCCTCGGCGATCGGCGGCGTGCCGGCCTCGAACTTGGCGGGCGCGTCGGCGAAGGTGGTGCGCTCCATCGTGACGGTCTTGATCATCGAGCCGCCCGTGAGGAACGGGGGCATCGCGTCGAGCAGTTCCGCTTTCGCCCACAATGCGCCGATACCGGTCGGGCCGAGCATCTTGTGGCCGGTGAAGGCGATGAAGTCGACGCCGAGTTCGGACACGTCCACGGGCAGGTGCGGCACGGACTGGGAGGCGTCGAGGCCCACCAGGGCGCCGACCTCGCGGGCGCGGCGGGTGATCTGCGAGGTCGGGTTGACCGTGCCCAGCAGGTTCGCGACGTGGACGAACGAGACGACCTTGCAGCGCTCGGTGATGACCTCGTCGACGGTCTCGATGTCGAGGCGGCCGGCGTCGGTGATGCCGATCCACTTGAGCGTGGCGCCGGTCCTCTGGCACAGCTGCTGCCAGGGGATGAGGTTGGCGTGGTGCTCCATCTCGGTCACCACGACCTCGTCGCCGGGGCCGAGCTTGAAGCGCGGGTCGGCGGCGGGGTCGATCGTGGCGTTCTGGAAGGCGTAGGCCACCAGGTTGATCGCCTCGGTGGAGTTCTTGGTGAACACCAGCTCGTTCGGGCTCGGCGCCCCGATGAACGCGGCGACCTTGGCGCGGGCGCCCTCGTAGGCCTCGGTGGCCTCGGAGCCGAGCGTGTGGACCGAGCGGGAGATGTTCGCGTTCGAGTGGTCGGTGAAGCGGCGCATCGCCTCGAAGACCTGGACCGGTTTCTGCGAGGTCGCGGCCGAGTCGAGGTAAGCCAGCGGCTTGTCCCCGATCCTGCGCTGCGAGGATCGGGAAGTCGGCGCGGATGGCCTCGACGTCGAGCTTGCTTGCAGGCTCCACGGGCTCCTTCTTCCTGTTGGCTAGGCGGCCTTCGTGGCGACGTAGGACTCGTAGCCCTCGGCTTCGAGCTTGTCGGCGAGTTCGGGCCCGCCCTCTTCGGCGATCTTGCCGTCGACGAAGACGTGGACGAAGTCGGGCTTCACGTACCGCAGAATGCGCGTGTAGTGCGTGATGAGCAGAACGCCCGGGTTGCTCGTGGCCTTGGCGTGGTTGATGCCCTCGGAGACGATGCGCAGGGCGTCGACGTCGAGGCCGGAGTCGGTCTCGTCCAGGATGGCGATCTTGGGCTTGAGCAGCTCCATCTGGAGAATCTCGTGGCGCTTCTTCTCGCCGCCGGAGAAGCCCTCGTTGACGTTGCGGTTGATGAACGCCTCATCCATCTTAAGCTCCGCCATGGCGGACTTTGAGGTCCTTCATCCAAGTGCGGATCTTGGGCGCCTCGCCGTCGACGGCGGTCTTGGCGGTGCGCAGGAAGTTGGAGACCGAGACGCCGGGGACCTCGACCGGGTACTGCATGGCGAGGAACAGGCCGGCGCGGGCGCGCTCGTCGACGGCCATCTCGAGGACGTCTTCGCCGTCGAGCAGGACGGTGCCGGAGGTGATCTCGTACTTCGGGTGACCGGCCAGCGAGTAGGCCAGGGTCGACTTGCCGGAGCCGTTGGGGCCCATGATGGCGTGGGTCTCGCCGGAGCTGATGGTCAGGTCGACGCCGTGCAGGATCGACTTGGCGCCCTCTTCGGTGTTGACCGAGACGTGCAGGTCGCGGATCTCGAGCTTGCTCATTACAGGTTCCTTAGGCGTTTTCGGTGGTCTTGGGCTTCAGGCTGAGGTAGACGTCGCCGTCGCGGATCTCGATCGGGTAAGTCGGGACCGCCACGTGGCGGGCGGTCCGGACGGTTTGCCGGTGCGCAGGTCGAAGCTCGACCCGTGGAGCCAGCATTCGATCGAGCAGTCCTCGATGTCGCCCTCGGAGAGCGCCACGGCGGCGTGGGAGCACTCGTCGTAGAGGGCGAACGCCTCCTCGCCTTTGCGCACGAGCACGATCGAGGTGCCGTGGATGTCGGCCGCGATGGGCTCGCACTCCGGCAGTTCGCTCGAGCGCGCAGACGCGCAGGAAATCGTTGTCGGTCATCTACGCACCCGCCTCGACCTCGGCGGGGGCGATGAACGCGTCCGGCGTCGAGCCGGGCGACGACCAGTTCGGTGAGCTCGTCGCGCAGGTCCTCGTCGGGGATCTTCTGGACGATCTCGTTGAAGAAGCCCTTGACGACCAGGCGGCGGGCCTCCGGCTCGGGGATGCCCCGGGACTGGAGGTAGAACAGGTGCTCCTCGTCGAAGCGGCCGGTGGTCGAGGCGTGGCCGGCGCCGACGATCTCGCCGGTCTCGATCTCGAGGTTCGGCACCGAGTCGGCGCGGGCGCCGTCGGAGAGCACGAGGTTCCGGTTGATCTCGTAGGTGTCGGTGCCGGTGGCGGCGTCCTGGATGAGGACGTCGCCGATCCACACGGTGTGGGCGTCCTGGCCCTGGAGGGCGCCGCGGTAGTTGACGTTGGAGCGGCAGTCGGGGACCGAGTGGTCCACGAGCTGGCGCTGCTCCAGGTGCTGGCCGGCGTCGGCGAAGTAGAGGCCGAAGGCGTCCACGGAGCCGCCGCGGCCGGCGTAGTCGACCGACAGGTACTGGCGGACCAGGTCGCCGCCGAGCGTGACGGCGATGTGGTCGAGCTTGGCGTCGCGTCCGAGGCGGGCCTTCTGGTGCTCGACGTGGGTGGACTCGCGGTCCCATTCGGCCACGACGACCAGGCGCAGGTGGGCGCTGTCGCCGACCGAGATCTCGACGTTGTCGCCGAGGCGGGCGAGCCCGGTGTGCCGCACGATCAGGGTGACGTCGGCGTGGTGGCCGACGTCGATGTAGGTGTGGGCCCAGGTGGCGCCGTCGAGGCCGCCGCCGGTGACGTCGATCCAGACCGGCTCGGTGACCTCGGCTTCGGGCGCGATCGCGACGAGGAGGGCCTTCTCGCTCTTGGCCCAGGCGACCGCGCTGGGCCGGTCGAAGGGCTTGAGGATGGAACCCAGGCGCTCGTCGTCCTTGCCCACGGCCTCGGCGGTGACGCCTTCGGGCAGGCTGCGGATCGCGTACTCGGCGGCCTTGACCGCCGGGGCGGTCTCGGTGCTGTCGAGCCCGGCGAGGCGCTTGACGGGCGTGAAGCGCCAGTCCTCTTCACGGCCGGTGAGGGCCGGGAAGTCGCCGGGCTCGAAGGAGCGCAGCAGTTGGGACTTCGTCTTCGGGGGCGCCTCGCCCACGCCGTGGGTGTGCGGCTTGGCGGCTGCCAATTCGATGCTCATGAAATCTCTGGTTCCTAGTCCTAGCCGGGCCGACTAACCGACCGCGCCTTCCATCTGCAGCTCGATCAGGCGGTTGAGTTCCAGGGCGTACTCCATCGGGAGTTCCTTGGCGATGGGCTCGATGAAGCCGCGCACGATCATGGCCGCCGCCTCGTCTTCGGTGAGGCCTCGGCTCATGAGGTAGAACATCTGGTCCTCGCCGATCTTGGAGACCGTGGCCTCGTGGCCCATGTCGACGTCGTCCTCGCGGATGTCGACGTACGGGTACGTGTCGGAGCGCGAGATGGTGTCGACCAGCAGCGCGTCGCACTTGACCGTGGACTTCGAGTGGTGCGAGCCCTCGTCGACCTTGACCAGGCCGCGGTAGGAGGTGCGGCCGCCGCCCCGGGAGATCGACTTGGAGACGATCGTCGAGGAGGTGTGCGGCGCGGCGTGCGTCATCTTCGCGCCGGTGTCCTGGTGCTGGCCCGCGCCCGCCATGGCGACGGAGAGGACCTCGCCCTTGGCGTGCTCGCCGACCATGACCACGGCCGGGTACTTCATGGTGACCTTGGAGCCGAGGTTGCCGTCGACCCATTCCATGGTCGCGCCCTGCTCGGCGATCGCGCGCTTGGTGACCAGGTTGTAGACGTTGTTCGACCAGTTCTGGATGGTCGTGTACCGGACGCGGGCGTCCTTCTTGACGACGATCTCCACGACCGCGGAGTGCAGCGAGTCCGAGGAGTACACCGGGGCGGTGCAGCCCTCGATGTAGTGCACGAACGAGCCTTCGTCGGCGATGATGAGCGTGCGCTCGAACTGGCCCATGTTCTCGGTGTTGATCCGGAAGTAGGCCTGGAGCGGGATGTCGACGTGGACGCCCGGGGGCACGTAGATGAACGAGCCGCCGGACCACATGGAGGTGTTCAGCGAGGCGAACTTGTTGTCGCCCACCGGGATCACGGTGCCGAAGTACTCCTTGAAGAGCTCGGGGTGCTCCTTGAGGCCGGTGTCGGTGTCCATGAAGATGACGCCCTGCTGCTCCAGGTCCTCGCGGATGGAGTGGTAGAGCACCGTGGACTCGTACTGGGCGGCGACGCCGGAGACGAGCTGCTGGCGCTCGGCCTCGGGGATGCCCAGCTTGTCGTAGGTCTTCTTGATGTCCTCGGGCAGGTCCTCCCAGGACTCGGCCTGCTGCTCGGAGGCCTCGACGTAGTACTTGATGTTGTCGAAGTCGATGCCGGACAGGTCGGCGCCCCAGTTGGGCATGGGCTTGCGGCCGAAGAGCTTGAGGCCCTTCAGGCGCAGGTCGAGCATCCATTCGGGCTCGGCCTTGCGCGCGGAGATGTCGCGGACGACCTCTTCGGTCAGCCCGCGCCGCGCGTTCGCACCGGCGGCGTCGGAGTCGGCCCAGCCGTACTCGTACCGCCCCAGGGAGGCGAGCGCCTCTTCCTGACTCAGCGGTTCGCTCTTCTGCGTGTCGGTCATCTCAAGTCTCACCTTTGACCTGTCGGGTTATCGGTCTGCGCGTTCGGGGTCGGGCAGCGGAACCGGTCCGCCTCCCTCACCCGCTGCCGCGGCCCTGCGGCCGCGGTTCGTGCCGGGAACATGGGTGGTGCACACCCCGTCCCCGTTGGCGATCGTCGCCAGGCGCTGGACGTGGACGCCCAGCAGGCGGCTGATCACCCTCGTCTCCGCCTCGCACAGCTGCGGGAACTCCGCGGCCACGCCCGCCACCGGGCAGTGGTGCTGGCAGATCTGCCCGCCCGAGGCGATGACCGACGCCGTAGCGGCGTAGCCCTCGCCCGACATGGCGGTGGCCAGCGCCTGGGCGCGTGCCATCGGGTCGTCCGAGTCGACCGCGTCCAAGGCGGCCCGGCAACGGGCCTCCAGGCGCGCGACCTGCTCGGCGGCGAAGCCGCCTACGGCGTCCTCGCCTTCGAAGCGGCGGATCCAGCGCAGTGCCTCCATCGCGAGATCGTCGTAGGTGTGGCCGAGGTTCGTGCGGGCGGCGGGCGTGAGCTGGTAGCTCTTCGCGGGCCGACCTCGCCCGGCGGTCTTGACCACGCGGGTCTCGACCTGGCCTTCGGCCTCCATCACGTCGAGATGGCGGCGGGTGGCGGTGGCGGTGATGCCGAGGGCTCCTGCGAGCTCGGCGGCCGTGGCGTGGCCGCGTTCGAGCAGGAGGCGGGTCACTCGGCGGCGGGTGTCCCCGTCGGTCGAGTGGCTGGTCGCCCTCGTCACCATTTCCACAAGGTAAATGTTACTTAATTCGCCGGGCCACGTCGAGATGGCCCATGGTGAGACCGGGCACGCAGGTTTGCCTAACCTCACCTTCATCACAACGCCCTGGCCCACAAATGCAATACCCAGCGGGAAGTGCGCCGCCGCCGCGGGGTTAGATTCGCGCCGTGAACCTCTTGCAGCGGTGGTTGAGCAGCCCGAAGGCGGTCCGCCGGTGGGCGCTGGCCAGTGTGATCGCGAACGTCGGCATCATCGTGACCGGCGGCGCGGTGCGGCTGACCGAGTCGGGCCTGGGCTGCCCCGAGTGGCCCACGTGTACGGCCGATTCCCTGGTCACGACCCCTGAGATGGGGATCTACGGGGTGATCGAGTTCGGCAACCGGGTCCTGACGTTCGCTCTGGTGGCGATCGCGTTGGGCGCGCTGGTGGCGGCCTGGCTGCGCGTGCCGCGCCGGAGGTCGCTGGTGAGGCTCGCGCTGCTCGGCATGCTGTACGTGCCCGCGCAGGCGGTCATCGGCGGGATCACCGTCTGGACGAATCTGAACCCGTGGGTGGTGGGGCTGCATTTCCTGGCCTCGATCCCCCTGGTCGCGCTCTCGGTGGCGCTGTACCACCGCTCGGGCGAGCCGGACGGCGCCGTGGTGCCGCTGGTACCTCGCGCGGTCCAACTGCTCGGACGCGGCCTGGTGGGCGTCGCGTTCGCGGTGATCGTGCTCGGTGTCGTGGTGACGGGCTCGGGCCCGCACGCGGGCGACGCCGACACGCCGCGCAACGGCATGGACCCGGCTCTGATGTCGCAGTTGCACGCCGACCTGGTGTGGCTCCTGCTGGGCATGACCGTCGCGCTGATCGCGGCCCTGCATGCGGTGAAGGCCCCGGAAGCGGCCAAGCGGACGGCGTACGCCCTGCTGGTGGTCGAGCTCCTGCAGGGCGTCATCGGCTACACGCAGTACTACCTGGATCTGCCGGAACTGCTGGTGGGCCTGCACATGCTCGGCGCCGGTGTCCTGTGGGTCGCGGCGGTCACCGTCCCCTTCAGCCTCCGCAAGCGCGAACCGCACGCCGACGCGGTGCCCCTCCACTACGAAATCCACGGCGACCGCGAGGGCGACCGCATCATCGAACCGGAACGCGAACCCGTCGCCTAGGCGGGTCATTCCTCGTAGTGGTAGCGGCACTGCGCGATATGAAGCGCGTCGTTGTCGACCTTGTAGACCAGCGTGACTTTCACTTGATCGGATCCCGCACGGTCCCCTTGGCCGCTCTCGAGCCGCTCAATCGCCGCAAGCAGCCGCTTGGCGTTCGCGGGGCTCGCCAGCGCGGGCCCCGGGCAGAAGCCCGGGGCCGCGTTCGTTCTTATTGGTGCCCTTGTGGTTTCAGGGTGATGAAGGTGACCGAGTAGGGCTCGAAATCGTAGGTGAACTCGTTGCCGAGGTGCTTCACCTTCTGGGTCTCGGGGTAGACCACCTGGTCCTCGCCGAGCGTGTTGTCGCAGCCGGGGTCGCAGGCGATGGTGGTGACCTCGCCCTTGTCCTTGAGGCGGGTGCCTTCGAGGTCGATGTCGGTGGTGATCGCCTGGTCCTGGGCGTTGACGACCTTGAGGGTGATCGCGCCGGTGTCCTCGTCGCGGGTGACGACCTGGTAGAGCGGTTCGATCTGCTCCTCGTCCTCGACGCTGAACGCCTGCTCGCCGTCCACGTAGCCGGTGATGGTGCGGCCCTCGACCTCGATCTTGAGGTCGTAGGTGCGGCCGGTCTCGATCACGGTGTCGTGGTTGAGGAGGGTGGACTTGGCGCCGTTGCCGGACTTCTCGACCGCAGAGGTGGTGTTGTTCCAGCCGCCGAGGTTCCACCAGTAGTAGTCGTCCGAGCCTGCCACGCCGAACATGACGAGGAAGCCTTCGGAACCTTCGGTCTTGGTGGCCTTGAGCTCCATCGTGTAGTTCGACCAGTCGGCCGAGCCGGCGGTGGTGCGGGCGTCCTCGACGAGCGCGGTCTGGCTGTAGGCGCCGTCAGCCGCTTCCCAGGCGCCGGCGGCGTTGCCGCCGACGGTCCAGCCGTCGCTCCCGGTGGAGAAGTCGTCTTCGAAGAGGGTGGTGCCGTCGGCTCCGGTCACCTTCACGTCGTCGTAGGACGCGGCGGTGTTCCAGGTGGCGAGGCCGATGCCGCCGGCGATGTCGGGCGAGACGATCGGGTTCGCGTCCAGGGTGGAGGCGAGCACTTCGTCGCCGGCGTTGGTGCTGAACAGCTTCTGGATCTCGTAGCTGGCCGACTTGACGGTCCGGTGGTTGTCGTACCAGATCATGTCGGGCGCCCAGTCGACGTAGTCGATGTTGGACAGCAGCGGGGCGTAGGAGGCCATGTCGACCACGTCGCCGTTGCGTTCGATGCCGGTGAGGTAGGAGGCCTCGGAGAGGGCGCTCCACCAGGTGTTCGAGCGGGAGGCGTACTCCCCGACGAACACGTGCGGGCCCATCCGGTCGTACGTGTCGTAGCGGGCGTTGTTGGCGAAGAACCACTCCGGCGAGTTGTAGTAGTGCTCGTCGACGAGGTCGGCGCCCTGCTCGCGGGCGAACGCCCAGTTGCGGTCGAAGATGTCGCCGGAATCGTCCACACCGGCGTTCGCGACGATCGCGATCTCCGGGTGGGCCTCGCGGATCGCGTCGTGGAACGCCGGGTAGTTGGCGAGGTACCGGTCCTTGTACTCCTCGTTGCCGAGGCCGATCTTCTCCAGGCCGAAGGGCTCGGGGTGGCCCATCTCGGCGCGCAGCGAACCCCACTCGGAGTCGGCCGGGCCGTTGGCGAACTCGATGAGGTCGAGGGTGTCCTGGACCCAGGTCTCGAGTTCGGCCGGGTCGGTGATCTCGGGCGAGTCGCCGCAGCCGGTCACGCCCACGGGCACCACGGGCAGGGGTTCGGCGCCGATGTCCTCGGCGAACTGGAAGTACTCGTAGTAGCCGAGGCCGTAGGTCTGGTTGTAGCCCCAGAAGTTGTGGTTGGTGCGACGCTCCTCGACGGGGCCGACGGTGTCCTTCCAGTTGTAGGCGCGTTCGCGGCTGTCGGGGTCGAAGGAGCCGGTGTTGACGATGCAGCCGCCGGGGAACCGCAGGAAGCTGGGGTCGAGGTCCGCGATGAGCTCGGCGAGGTCGGTGCGCAGGCCGTTCTCGCGGCCGAGGAACGTGTCCTGCGGGAAGAGGGAGACCATGTCGAGGCTCACGGGGTCCGCGGCGGTGACCATGAGCCGCCCGGTCGTGGAGGCCGTGTCGGCGGTGAGGACCGCTTCGGTCTTGGCCCAGGAGCCCGAGCCTTCGACGCGGACCGGCACGGGTTCAGAAAGGGCGTTGCCTTCGGCGTCGACAAGGGCCACTTGGAGTTCGGTGGACGCGTCGGCGTCGGCCCAGACGCTGAAGTCGTAGGCCGCGCCTTCGGTGAAGGCCATGCCGGTGTTGAAGCCGGCGTTGACGAGTGCGGTGTCCGCGTCGGTGCGCACGTACGTGAGGTTGTTGGCGTTGAGGGGGGCGGCGGTCGCCACCGTGACCGCGCCGGCGACGGTTTCCCAGGCGGTGAGCGGGGTGTAGGAGCCCTCGTCGGCCGCAGTGAACTCGAAGGAGCGGTTCTGGACCAGCTCGGCGTAGAGGCCGCCGTCGGCGGCGTGGTTGATGTCCTCATAGAACAGGCCGTAGAGCTCGTCGGAGATCTCGGTGGCGGCGCTGAGGTCGACTTCGATGCTCGCTTCGGCTTCGTTCGCGGAGGCCTCGGCGGCGGAGAGCGAGGCGAGCACCACGGCCGCGGCTCCCGCCACGGCCAGGGTGCGGGTTCTTATCGGAGGCTGCATCGGCTCCCGTCCTCTTAGATGTTGAAACATGTCGATATATTTTGCATGTTAGCGATCACTCAGTCAAGTGGCCGGAGTCGAGCGTCGAACGGCTGAGCACCGGAAGGCGAGGGGGCCATACAATCCCGGCGTGAATGCAGCGATCACGCGATACGACCGCATCCTCGGATGCCTGATCGGCGGCGCCGTCGGCGATGCCCTCGGCTACCAGGTGGAATTCGACGCATGGGAGTTCATCGAAGAGGAGTTCGGCCCCGCCGGCGTGACCCAGATGCTCCGCAACCGGATCTCCGACGACACCCAGATGACACTCTTCACCGCCGAAGGGCTCCTGCTCACGCCGCCCGACGCGAGTTCCGAGACCTACGTGCAGCAAGTACGCCTCGCCTACCTGCGGTGGCTCCAGACCCAGCGCGAGCACATGCCGCCCATGGGATCCGAGGGCCTGGCGGCCCAGCCGTGGCTGTACTCGCGCCGCGCTCCGGGCAACGCGTGCGTCTCCGGACTCCGCGACGGCGCGAAGCCCGGCGTGAACCCGAACTCGAAGGGCTGCGGCACCGTCATGCGTTCGGCCCCGTTCGGGCTCCACTTCGACCCCCTCGAGGCGTACGCGTTCGCCGAGCAGTGCTCGGCCCTCACCCACGGGCACCCCACCGCCGGGGCCTCGGCGGGCGCGTTCGCGATGATCGTGGCGCACTTGATGAACGGCGACGCGCCGCAGCGGGCCGTCTCCGACACGATGCTGCACCTGCGCGGCGGCGTGGGCCGCTCCGAGACCGCCGACGCGCTCCAGCAGGCCTACGCGCTGGCCGGGAAGGTCCCGCCCGGACCGAACACGTGCAAACCGCTCGGGCTGGGCTGGGTCGCCGAAGAGGCGCTCGCGATCGCCGTCTACTGCCTGCTCGGGACCGACGACGTCCGCAAGGGGCTCACCGCGGCCGTCAGCCACAGCGGCGACTCCGACTCCACCGGCGCGATCCTCGGGAACCTGTACGGCGCCGCGTACGGCCACGCGTCCCTTCCGCACGAATGGGCATCCCAAGTGGAGGGACGCGAGGTGATCGCGGCACTGGCCGAGCTCATGGCCGCGGTTGAGTAAGAGCGCCTTGGCATGCGAAGGGGCGGCCCGGCGAAAGCCGGGCCGCCCCTTCGGCGTTCGTCAGGCCGCGGCCTTCACCGCGGCGGCCACCGCGGGGGCGACCCGCGGGTCGAGCGGCGAGGGCACGATGCGGCCGGGGGCCAGGTCTTCGGCGGCGATGTCCGCGATGGCCTGGGCGGCGGCGAGCTTCATGGCCTCGGTGATCTGCGGGGCCCCGGCGTCGAGCGCGCCCCGGAAGATCCCCGGGAACGCGAGGACGTTGTTGATCTGGTTCGGGTAGTCGCTGCGGCCGGTCGCGACGATCGCGGCGTGCTTGGCGGCGATCTCGGGGGCGATCTCCGGCGTCGGGTTCGCGAGGGCGAACACGATCGCCTCGTCGGCCATGCCTTCGAGGGCGGCCTGGGGGATCGTGCCGCCGGAGACGCCGATGAGGACGTCCGCGCCCTTGAGGGCTTCGACGACCCCGCCGCGGCGCCCGGTCCGGTTCGTCATGGCCGCCAGCTGCTCCTTGACGGGGTTGAGGCGCTCGCGGCCCTCGTGGATGATCCCGCGCGAGTCGCACACGACGATGTCGCCGACGCCCGCCTCCTTGAGGATCTTGGTGATGGCCACGCCCGCGGCGCCCGCGCCCACGATGGTGACGGTGAGGTCTTCGGCGCGGCGCTCCTGCAGGCGCAGCGCGTTGGTGAGCGCGGCGAGCACGACCACGGCGGTGCCGTGCTGGTCGTCGTGGAACACGGGGATGTCGAGGAGGTCCTTGAGGCGGTCCTCGATCTCGAAGCAGCGCGGGGCGGAGATGTCCTCCAGATTGATCCCGCCGAAGGAGGGCGCGATGGCGGCGACGGCGGCCACGATCGCGTCAGGGTCCTTCGTGTCCAGGCAGATCGGCACGGCGTCGACGCCCGCGAACTGGCGGAACAGGGCGGCCTTGCCCTCCATGACCGGGAGCGAGGCGGCCGGGCCGATGTCGCCGAGGCCGAGGACGGCGGTGCCGTCGGTGACCACGGCGACGAGGTTCGCGCGCCACGTGTGGGTCCGTGCCAGGCCCTCATCGGCGGCGATGGCCTCGCAGACGCGGGCCACGCCGGGCGTGTACGCGACCGAGAGGTCCTCGCGGGTGTCGAGGGGGACGGTGGTGGCCGTGCGCAGTTTGCCGCCGCGGTGGGCGAGGAAGATCGGGTCTTGGAGGTCGATCACGGTGCAAGCCTCATTGCTTCGATGATGATCGCCGACTCTGCGAACGCCGAGCGGATGGCTCCGGCTGAGATACGAGTGGCTGGAATAGCGAACTGGGGATGACCCAGGACCGTCAGTGTAGCTCAGCGGTGACCAGTATTCGGACGATGGCGGCGGTCCAGGCCGCGCATTTGCGGGCCTCGTCCTCGTCGCCCAACGCTTTGGACAGTTGCACGAAATCGCTTGCGGCCCTTCGAAGCCCGACCCGGTTCAGTTCGACCGCGGCGGCCTCGGCGCGGACCCGGGAGGGCTCGCGGGCGCCGCGCAGGCCCTGATGCGCGAGATCGGCGCAGGCGATGATCGCGCCCTCGATCGCGGCGGCGACGGGATCGGCCTGCGCGGTCTCGCCCGCGGCGGCCAGGTCGGCGGTGTCGTCCCCCGGAGCGAGGTCGGGGACCACCGGGCCGTCGGCGGTGAGGAGCGCGGTGGGCTGGACGATGAGCTCGCCGCGGTGGCGCTGCACGTGCCCGGCCACGGCGAGTACGCCGCTCAGCAGGGCCCGCTCGGCCGCCTCGAGCGCGCCGGGCGAAGAGGCCCGGTGCGGCACGCGCAGGCGCGCGCTGCCGCCGTCAGGGGCGGTGATGATGCCTTCCAGGCACTGCGCGGCGGGGTCGTAGCCGAGGAGATCGGCCGACTCGACGGCGATCACGCGCAGGGACTCGGCGGTCACACGGGGCCGCACCAGTGCGGGAGGCCGGTCGGCGAGCTCGGCGGCCAGGGCGTCGAGGTCGGTGGCGCGCAAGGAGGCTGGAAGGTCGTTCCAGGCCATGCCGAGCGGGAGGACCTGCGTCTTGGCGAGGCGGCCGGTACCGAGCTTGAGCGCACGGGCCGCGGTGCGGGAGGCGGCCTCGGTGACGGTGTTGCCCGAGGCCAGCGCCCCGATCTTGCATCCGGCGAGGCGCCGCGAGGCGAGTTCGGCGCCGGTGAGCGCCTCGCCCGCCGGCACGGGCCAGTCGCGTTGGACGGCGAGGACCATGCCGGTCTCGGGTTGGGCCAGGTAGATCTCCAGGGTGCGGGTGTCGCCCTCGGCGCCGACGCGGGCGCCGAGGCCGGTGAGGCGCACCAGGGTGAGCGGGGTGGCGTCGGCCTCCTCGCTGCCGAGGACCTGCGCGGCGGGCGTGCCCTCGGGGTGGGCGGCGGCCCTGGCGCGGGCCGGGAGTTCGGCCAGGAGGGCGGCGAGGCGCTGGGGGTCGTAGGCGGCGGAGCGGTCCTCGTAGCGTTCGAGCTGGTCGATGAGGTCGTCCACGGCGCCGGCGGGCCAATGCGCGCGGCGGCGGGTGAGGGCCTTGGACTCGCGTTGGAGGGCGGCGCGCAGGACGCCGTCGGAGCCCACGGCGCCGTCGAGGAGCACGCGTTCGGCGAGGGTGAGGGCTTCGGCGAGGCCGTCGGAGGCGGCGTTGCCGCCGACGCTGACGGTGGTGGCCTCGGCGGCGGCCTCGCGGAAGGCCCAGACGGCGAGGACGATGGCGGCGTCGCGGGCGGGGCCGGTCGCGTCGGTGTGGACGTAGCCGAGGCCGGGGACGAGGAAGCTCACGGTGGCCGCGGGCAGTTCGGCCGCGGCGGGCCGGTCGGGGCCGGGCCAGACGAGGCGGGCGGTGTACCCCGCGCGGCGGGTCTGCTCGGCGGCCTTGAGGGCGTGGTGGCCGAGGACCTCGCGGAGCTGCTCGTCGGTGATCGCGGCCGGGGTCGACACCTCGACGGGGGCTTCGGCGGGCGCCTCGTCCGTCGTGTCGGCTTGGGCCCCTTGCTGTTCGCGCTGGTAGGCGAGGACCGCGCCCACGCGGTGGCGGCATTTGCCGGACGCGCCGCAGGTGCAGGTGGCGGCTTCGAGTCCGCCTTCGGCGGGCAGGGTCGCCTCGGCGCCGTCGGGGAAGACCGCGGTGAGCGTGCCGTCGGCGGCGAGCGCGACGGTGGGGGCGGCCCCGGAGTCGAGGTCCTTGGCGGCGCGTTTGACGAGTCCGCGGTTGGCGAGGGCCGCGAGGGCGTCCGGGGTGAGGGCGAGGAGGTCGCTCCTGCGGTGCGCGTCGTTCATGTGCCCAGCCTTTCGGCGACGAATTCGACCAGGTGGGAAGGGGTCATGGCGCCGACGTGGGCGCCCACGTTACTGAGGCGCGCGGCCATGTCGTGGTCGTAGATCGGGTTGGCGTCCTCGTCGAGGGCGGCGAGGCCGAGCACCTGGGTGCCCTGCTCGCAGAGCTGCTTGACGGCGTGGACGAGCCTGCCCTCGCTGCCGCCCTCGTAGAAGTCGCTGATGAGGGCCACGATCGCGCGCCGGGGGTTCTCGATGAGTCCGGCCCCGTATTCGACGGCGCGCGCGATGTCGGTGCCGCCGCCGAGCTGGACCTTCATGAGCAGCTCGACCGGGTCGTCCACATCGGAGGTCATGTCGACCACCGCGGTGTCGAACGCGACGAGGTGGGTCTTGAGGCCCGGCAGGGCGCACAGGCACGCGGCGGTGACGGCCGAGTGGATCACCGAGCCGGTCATCGACCCGGACTGGTCGACCAGGAGCACGATCTGCCACTGCTCCAGGCGTTTGGAGGTGCGCGAGTGGAAGTGCGGCGTCTCGATGGCGACGCGCTGCTCTTCGGGCCGGTAGTGCTTGAGGTTGGCCCGGAGCGTGCGCTTGAGGTCGAAGTCGCGGGCCCTGCGGTGGCTGGCTCGGCTTGCGGGTGCGGCTGCCGGTGAAGACGGTGCGGACCTGGACCGAGAGCTTCTCGACCATCTGGCGCACGACCTCCTCGACGATGCGGCGGGCCGCGGCGAGCACCTGCGGGTTCATCAGGTGCTTGGTGCGCAGCACCGCTTTGAGGAGGGACGGGTTCGGCTCGATGCGTTCCAGCACTTCGGGGTTGGTGAGGACGTCGTGGATCTCGTAGCGCTCGACCGCGTCGCGTTCGAGCCGCTCGATCGTCTCCTTGGGGAAGAGCTGGTGGATGCCGTCGAGCCAGTCCACGGTGGTGACGATCGAGGGCTCGTCTCCCGCGCCGCGGCCGGCGCCGCGCGCGCCGCCGCGGCGGACCCCGCGCTTGCCGAGGTCGTCGTCGCGGCTGTAGAGCCAGTCGAGCGCGGCGTCGCGCCCGGCGTTGGCCTCGTCGAGGCCGCCGGTGCAGCTCTCGGCCGCCGGCCCGAGGATGAGCCGCCAGCGCTGCAGGTCGGCCTGCCCCGGTGTCGCGTCGCCGGGATTCACGTTGTCGCCCATCAGGACTCCCCTCCGAATACGAGGTCTTCGCGTGCGAGGGCGGCCTCGACGCGGGCTTCGAGCGCCATCGAGGCCGCGACGATCTGCGGGTTCGACCGGGAGTCGCGCCGTGAGGCCGCTCGCGTCGCCGCCCCCGCGCAGGGACACGAGCCGTTCGGCGATGACGCCGCGCTCGCGCGGCGGGAACATCCCGAACGCCTGCCGCAGTGCGGGAAGGGCGACGAGGAACTCGTCCTCGTTGAGGTCGGCCACGAGCTCGTCCACTGCGGACACCACGCCCTGCTCCTCGGCGAGGACCTCCTCGCGGGCGACGGCGAAGAGCCCCGCGAGCCAGTCGCCGAGCCGGTCCGGGCCCGCCGCGCCCTCGGCGGCGCTCGCCGCGTCGGCCTCGGCGCCGAGCGCCCAGGCGAGGCCCAGGGCCGCGCCGCGCAGGTCCGGCGGGGACTGCTCGTCGCCCGCGATCCGTTGCGCCGCAGCGGCGACCGATGCGGCCGGAGGCGTGAGCCCG
The DNA here is from genome assembly GCA_963740955.1 of uncultured Actinomycetota bacterium. Taxonomy (GTDB): domain Bacteria; phylum Actinomycetota; class Actinomycetes; order Mycobacteriales; family Micromonosporaceae; genus Glycomyces. The sequence goes on along the minus strand of CAVUGC010000010.1, from coordinate 325,601 downwards.
GGCGCGTGGCGCACGGCGTCGCGCAGCGCCCGTACGGCCGCGAGCCGGCGGAGGTCGGCCGGGCCCGGTCCGGCGTGCAGCCCTTCGGCGAGCCACAGGATGCGGTTCGCGCAGGCCGCGACCACGGCCGCGTAGAGGTCGCTGCCGGCGGTGCCGAACAGGTGGTCGTGGCGCCACAGCGCGAGCACCGTGGCCAGTGCCGCGCCGACCGCGCCGACGTCTCCGCTGTCGTCCACCGCCGACTCGACGGCGTCGCCGAGCCGGTCGGTGAGATGGGCCCGCCCGCACAGGGCGGCGTCGAACAGCACCGCGGCCAGGGTGTCGAGCGCGCCGTCGCGGTCGAGCGCGGTGCTCGAGGACGGTCTGGGCCGCGTCGCCGAGGGTGGCGCCGAGCGCGCCGGCCTCGATGAGCGCCGGGAGGCGATCGACTGCTCGCGGTGAGCGTCCAGTGCTCCTCGGCGGTCACGTCCGCGCCCGCGGACGGGCCCGTCGTCGCGGCGCACGCCCGGGACCGCCGAGCAGCCGCAGGCGGTGCAGGACCCGGCTGCGTTCCAGGTCGCGGCGGCTTGGCGAGGTCGAGCCGGACCGTGCCGCTCGCGTCGAGGCCGAGCCGCTCCAGCTCGGCCTCGGCGTCGTCCACGAGCGGCGGGCGCGGGGTGTCGGGGTGCAGGCGCCCGACGCGCTCGCCGGTGAGCGCCGCGACCATCTCGACCACGACCGGATGGGTTCCGGCCGTGAGGGAACCGCGCCGCGTCCACGGCAGCGGCGCTTCGAGGTCGTCGCTGACCAGGGCGCTGGCGAGGCCGTCGAGGACGTCGGTGCGGCCGGGCCGCTCGTGGCCGCGCAGGCGCGCGAGGCCGTCGGTGAGGCTCCGCGCGGCGATCAGGTCCGCAGTGGAGACGTGGTGGCCGCGTTTGCGCAGGCGGGTGGCGATCCGACTGACGAGCGTGCTCGGCGGCGGCCTGCGGGTCCGGCCTCCCAGAGCCGCTGGTAGTACTCGGGCGAGGGCATCCCGGACTGGTAGCCGGCGAAGGCGTCGAGGCGCCGGAACGAGTACGGCACCAGGTAGCCGCCGACCTCGGTGTCCTCCGGCGGCTGCGGGAAGCTCCGGGCCAGCGCCGGCGTCGCCGGACTCCGCGCAGCCGCGCGCAGGGCCGGGGCGGTGGAAGCCGCCGGAGACGACGACGCACCGGCCGGTCGCCGGCGTCGGCGAGCGGCGCGCGGATCCACTGGGCCATGTACGCCTCGCGGGCGGTGTCGTGGTCGTCCGCGGCCGCCTCGCCGCGCACGAGGTCGAAGTACGCGTCGAGCCGCTCGGCGAGTCCTTCGGCGTCGGCGACCTCGAACAGGTGGTCCCACAGCGCGTCGACGTTGTCGACGGCGAAGGCGCGGCACAGCCGGTCGATCGCGTCGGTGTAGCGGCGCTCGGCGTCGGCGTAGCGGTTGCTCGACCCCGTCGAACGCCGGGTGCCAGGCGGGCAGGTCGATGAAGCGCACCTCGGCGCCGGCCGTCGCGGCCCTCGGTGAGCGCGACCCACTCGGGCGAGTAGTCGCACAGCGGCGCCCAGGTGCGCCGCACCGACAGGTCGGTCGCTCGCGTAGCTGGTGAAGACCGCGACCGGCAGCTCGTGCTCGAGCAGCAGCTCGTCGATCCGGTCGTTGATGTCCGCCGGGCCCTCGATCAGCACGTGCGGCGGGCGCAGCGCGCTCGATCGTGTCGGCGACCAGCCGGGCGCACGCCGGGCTGTGGTGGCGGACGCCGATGAACGTGCAGGCGTTCGATCAGCCCGGCAGCAGGTGCCGGGCCTCGTGCAGCGCCTGCCAGTGCGGCGCCTTTGCGCTTGGGGACCTGCTGCTCCAGGTAGCGGCGCAGCCGGGCGAGGTCCTCGGCGTTGTCCTTGGCGGCGGTGCCGGCCAGGCAGTCGACGATGTCGCCGGCCTCGGCGCCTGCTCGCCGCGCAGGAACCAGCCGCGCAGCCCGACGGCGTGGGCCACCGAGACCGCCTCGGCGGTGCTCATGACCGCCGACAGCCGGTCCATCGCGTGCTCGGCGTCGCCCGGTGCGCAGCTCGCGGAACGTCGTGACCAGCACCTCGAGCACGTCGCGGCGCGGCGGGGTCGGGACGCCCGGAGCGCGCAGCAGCGCGCGGCGGCCTCGGCCTCGACCAGGGCCAGCTCGGTGTCGAAGTCGGCGATCGGGAACACGGTCTCGAAGTTGAACCGGCGCTTGAGCGCCGCGCTCATCTCGTTGACGCCGCGGTCGCGGGTGTTGGCGGTGGCGATGATGTTGAAGCCCTCGCGGGCGAACACCATCGCGTCCGCGCCGGTCGAGCTCGGGGATGGCCAGCACCCGGTCCGACAGCGGGCGACAGGAGCGAGTCCTGCACCTCGAGCGGGCAGCGGGTGATCTCCTCGAAGCGCACCACGCGGCCCTCGGCCATGCCGCGCAGCAGCGGGCGCGGGCACCAGCGACGCGCTCGGTGACGGGCCCTCGGCGACGAGCAGCGCGTAGTTCCAGGAGTAGCGGATCTGGTCCTCGGTGGTGGCCGCGCCGCCCTGGATGGTCGAGCGTGGAGTCGCCGCAGACGGCGGCCGCGAGCAGCTCGGACAGCAGCGACTTGGCGGTGCCGGGCTCGCCGACCAGCATGCAGCCCGCGGCTGGTGGCGAGCGTGACGAGCGCCCGGTCGATCAGCGACGGGTCGCCGACGAACTTGCGGGCGATGCCGCGCGAGTCGTCGCCGACGATGAAGCGTGCGGGCGGCCTGGAGGCTCAGCGCCCAGCCCGGGCGGGCGGGGCGGCGTCGTCCTCGGCGCCGAGCTGGGCGAGCTCGTCGGCGTAGCGGACCTCGGCGGGCGGGCGCTGGAGTTTCGGTGCGGCGATTGCGGTCATGTCGGCTTTCTGCTTAGTGGTGGATGCCGGTGGCGCGGCCGAGACCGGCGATGATCTCGGAGACGAGGACGGGGTCGACGGCGTCGAGCAGGTCCTGCCCGTTCAGGGTCGGGACCCCGGGGTTGCGGTTCTTGGTGGTGGAGAACCAGATCGACTGCACGCGGTGGCGGTCGGCGGGGTCGGGGTCGTGCGAGGCCGGGTCGGGGTCGACCTCGGCCATGATCCGGACGCCGTCCGGCAGTTCCCGTGCGAGCAGGTTGAGGTACTGCACGTTCCCGTTGGGGCCGATCGCGTTCACCCTTTCCAGGTCCATCACCTCGCGGAGCCCGCCGATCGTGGCGGTCGCGCCGGTGAAGCGGAGCAGGACGCCGTTCTCGGCCTCGTCCTGCGTGAACCCGAGGGACGGGCGGGCGAGCTGGTCGAACGGCTGCAGGATCTCGTAGTCGGCGAAGACCCCGGTCCAGGCGTCGCGGTCGTCGCCGAGCCAGATCGGGTGCGCCAGGCGGACCAGCGAGCCCTCCGTCAACTCCAGCGGTTTGTCGTCCAGGTCGGCGATGCTGCCGTCTTCGGCGAGCCGGAAGCATTGGGCCGCTTCGGAGGTGCGGCCGATCCAGAGGAGACCGCGGGCGAGGGAGGCGAGGATCGGGTTGGCGGTGAACCGCGCGAACTCCTCGAGGGTCCACAGGCGACCGTCGATCATCGCGTCTTCGAGGCGGGCGCTCTGGAAGGCGACCTCGGCGGCGAGGTCCTTGGTGAGCTTGCGGAAGCGGGCGATGGAGGCGGCGGCGACCTCGGCGTCGTCGCGCACGCCCGGGCGCGGCAGGCGCGCGCGGGTCTTGCCGGCGGCATCGGTGACGCTCAGATTGAGCCGCTCGTCGACCTTGATGTGGAAGGCGCGCGAACCGAAGTCGAGCGTCATCGACTCGGGGTCGTCGAGCCCGAGGGTCGGGGCGATGCGGTCGGCGAGCGGTTCCGGTTCGGCGCCGAGCCGGGTCGCGACGGTGGCGCACTGCTCGGCGGCGAGCTTCTTGAAGTGCGGTTTCATCGTGCCGCGGGAGAGGCGGTACAGCGGCGCGAACGCGGTCTTCGCCCCGAACGCGGCGAGGGTCTCCAACCCGACGTGCGTGAGACCGGGCTGGCGACCGCCCCAGCGGGGGATGCGGGCTTCGAGCAGATCGGCGGCCTCGCCGGTCCCGAAGAGCGCCAGCTGGAAGATCGCCCAGTCGTCGTCGTTCGGCCCGCCCGCGTCGATCCACCGTTCGGCGAGCGCGAGGGAGAAGCGGGCGAGCGAGTCGCGGTCGCAGGCCGCGACGGCGGCCTCCGCGGCGGGGCTGGGCACGCGCGGGGCCCACTGCGACAGCGCCTCGATCAAGTGGCGGACGGCCTGTGCGGGCAGGACCGCCCGGCGGTCCGCGGTGAGCACGACCGGGAGCCGGTCCGGCTTCGCCCACCAGCCCGGACTGGGGGTGTTCAGCAGTGGTTGGTGCGGGTCGGCGATGACGGCGGCGAGGCCTTCGACGACCGCGGGCCCGAGCGGTTCGACCGCTGCCAGGACCTTCTCGGTTCCGTAGCGCCAGGCGAGCAGGCGCAGGGCTCCGCGGGCGGTCGTGCGCTGGTATGACTTGGGGCCGAAGGCTTCCGGCATGAGCAGCGGGACGGCGTGGAGGCCGTGCCGGTCGAACCAGTCGAGGCCCGGTCCGCGGCCGTCCTTGAGACGCAGGAACCAGTGCGCGGCGATGGCGGCGGCGCGGGCGCTGCGGATCGGCTGGAGCCCGCGCCCGAACCAGGGGGCATCGCGGAGGGATTCGGCGGCTTCGTCGGCCACGGACGGGCCCTTGTGGGCGAGTTGGGAGATCGCCGATTCGGCGGGGCGCCAGCCCGTGTCGTAGGAGGAGTACTCGGCGTCGTCCCAGAAGGGCTTGTCAGGGTCCCATTCGGCGAGGTTCGGTTCGAGCGCGAGCGCCCGCTCGAAATCGCCGGTTCGCCCCACGATCTGCGGATCGGACACGCGCAGTCCCTGGATCTCCTTGGGGGCCTTGCTCTTGCGCTTCTCGGCCCAGGGAGGGGAGACGAGCACCTTCGGCAGTGTCTCGAGTGCGGCCTCCGGCAGGGCGGTCGCCGGGGCCGCCGGGGATTCGGGCCGGCCCTCGTCCGCGACGCCGTGCACCTCCCGGTGGTCCACGTAGTGCCAGTTGAGGAGGCCGAGGAGGCGGTCTCGCGCGGCCGGTTCGGCCGTCGCCGCCCTGGCGATGGCGATGCGCGCGGCTCGGGCAGGGAACCGGGCGGCGGCGGACTCGAGGGCATCGATCGCGCCGCCCCCGCGGTTGTCGAGCAGCAGCCGGAAGGCGTCGTCGGTGGGCACCAGCGCGATGCCCTGCAGGACCGCGGCGCGGTCCTCCGGGTTGAGATGCTTGTACTTCAGCGTTGCGGCCAGGACCGGCAGGCAAGCGGCCCCGAGGTTCGCGACGAGGTCGGCGACCGATCCCTTGACGAAGTGCGCGGGGTTGATCGATTTGCGGCGCAACGACAAGTGCTCGGTGGTGCCCACGATGGACCATGTGAGCCGGTCGAGGGTCGCGGTGCCCCTGGGCTGATCGGGGTCGGCGAGCAGCTGCTCGACCCATGCGGCCTCGTCCGGGAGGAGGACCGCCGCGGCATGGCGCTTGTCGGGGGTGTCGCGGTGGCGATCGGCCGCGGCGACGATCCGCTCGTACTCCTCGGCGGAGGCCTCGGCGATGCGCTGGCGCAGGAACGCGAGGAGGCCGCGGCCGAGCCAGTGCATCCATCTGCCGCTGCCCGGGTTGCCGTAGCCGACGCGGAAGTCGCCGGACGAGGACACGACGCCCGGGTTCTGGAGTGACAGCTGCTCGATCGCGGCGCTGACGGCGAACGGGAGTCCGAAGTCGAGGGTCCAGGCTTCGAGGTGGTTGCGCCGCAGGGCGGCGCCGCGCAGGGGGAACTTCGCGCGGCCCGGGTGGCGCAGGGATCCCGCGGCCCGGTCGAGGTCGACGAGGCGGTCGAGCAGGTCGGCGACGACCGCCGCGCCCACGGGATCGGCCGCGCCCTCCAGGTGGGCGGCGGCGCGGGCGACGAGCGCCTGGTCGCTGCTCAAGCGATCGGCGGCGAACTGGAGCGCCTCGGGCGCGTGCTGCATGCGCTCGGTGTAAAGCGCGGACGCCCTCGTGAATCGAGTTTGAGGGGGTGCCGCACGCCGTTGCTTCGCCTCGGCAGCGCGAGACGCTGCCACTCCCGCGGGAGCTGCGAGTCGATCTTCTTGTGGCGCAACGTGTTCGGACATGTCCAACTTTCAAGAGGCGGGAGCGTCAAGGAGAGCATAAGAGGCCGGTGCGACACCGTTCCAGGCTGCCGCCTTCGAACAGCGATGGCGGGCGGCGCGCGCGAGCACGCTCTGATCTGCGTTGCGCCGAGCGCGCGACGCGGTCGTCGCTCGCTCGGCGGCACTCGATCGGGTGAATTTCCCCGGCGGGCGGCCTGGCGGCGCGGGTTCTTGTCGGACCCGGCTGCCAGGCTCGCCCTACCTTCATTGCCCCTCTCGGGAGGGTGGGGGTTGTGGACGGCGATAAGGGCTGGTCACTGCACGCCGGTGGCCTTGGCCAGCGCCGCGAGCGCTTCGGATGCCGCCACCGGGTCGACCGGGCCGAAGTCCGTGATCGGCTCGGGGATGCTCCAGCCGCGCAGTTCCTGGTCCGCGACCACGACCGACCGCAGCTTCTGCTCGGGGTACTGCTCGACCGCGCCGGCCCAGATGCCCGGTTCGAGGTCGATCACGATGTAGCCCACACCGTGCAGCCACCCGGTCAGGCCCGGTTCGATCCCGGCGTCCTGCGGGGCGGCGCGGTCCCAGCCCTTGCCGGTGAGCCCGAGCAGTTTCCCGACCGGCACGGTGACCCCTTCGAAGCGCGCCAGGTGGCCCGTGCGCAGTTCCTCTTCGGTGAAGGCGAGCACGGGCCGTCCGAGTTGGTCGAACGGCTGGAGGATCTCGTAGTCGGCGAGGATCTCGGCCCAGGCGCCGATCTCGTCGGCGCCCAGGAGCGCAGGGTGCGCGAGCCGGATCAGCGCGTCCGCCGGGAGCCGCAGCTCCTCCTCCTCGACGTCGGTGTAGCCCCTTGTCCTCCGCGAGGCGGAAGGCCGTCAGTTCGCCGCCGTTCACGGCGATCCACACGAGACGGTGCGCGAGGTGCCACATCAGCGGGTGTCGCACGAAGAACTCGTCGAACTCGGCGGGCGTCCAGGTCCGGCCCTGCACCATGGCGCGTTCGAGCCGCTTCACCTGGTCGGCCGAGACCGTCCGCAGGTCCTTCCGCAGCGCCGCGAACCGCTTGTATGCCGCGTCGGCGAGCAGGTCGTCGTCCTTCGCGCCCGGCTTCGGGAGGCTCTTGCGCGGCTTGCCGTCCATGTCGGACACGAACGGTTTGCAGCGCCTCGTCGAAGCCCACCTTGAACTGCCGGGGCCCGTAGTCGAGGACGAGCGCCGACTCCTCGCCGCAGTCCGAAGTCGGGCACGAGCCGGTCGGCGAGCTGTTCGGTGGTGAGTCCGAGGTTCCTGGCGATCGCGCGGATCTGGTCGCCCGCCTCGTCCTTGATCGCGGCGAACTTGGCCTTCTCGGCGACCTGGTGGATCGCCCGCAGCGCCGTCTCGGACCCGATCTCGCCGAGCACCTTGAGTCCCTTGACCGCCCGGTGGTGCTGGTTCTCCCCCGGCCATTTGGCGATCAGCGGCCCGAGGACGCGCACCGCCTCGTCGTCGCCGAAGTGCATCAGCTGCATCAGCGCCCATGCGTCCTCCGCCGGGGCCCCGGCCGCGAGCCACTGTTCGAAGAGCGCCAAGGAGAACCGGGCCAGCGAGGCCCGGTCGAAGGCTTCGGCGACGACGGCGACGCCCGCGTAGCCGGGGTCGACGGCGCCGATGGCGAGCACGGTGGCGAGGTTCCTGACCGCCGAGAGCGGCACGCCCAGTTGCTGATCGGCGAGCCGGATCTGCGGCAGGGCCGTCGGGGAGGCCCACGCGCCGGGCTTGGGGATGGCGATGCCGACGGGCGAGAGGGGATCGAAGTCCACCAGCGCCGCGATCGCCTCGGCCGCCTCGTCGCCGTACTGGACGGCGGCTTCGCGCACCATGTCCGCGCCGTGTGTGGAGGCGATGTGGCGCAGCGCGGCCTCCGCGGCGGCCCGCGGCTTCTTGGATTTGCCGAGCGCGTCCGGGATGAGGAGCGCGGCGCCGTCGGCGGCGTGGCGGTCGAACCAGGCGACGGCGAAGGGCCGCATGGTCTTCAGCCGCACGAACGCGTCAGCGGCGATGCGGGCGACCGCGAGGTTCGCGACCGGCAGCAGCACTTGGCGCAGCGCGGCTTCGCCGCTGGTCGCGGCGGCCACCTGGTCGGCCGCGTCGGCGCCGAGGTTCGCGAGGATGCGCTTGAGGATCCCGATGTCGTAGTAGTCGCTGGCGGCGGCCTTCCATTGCGGCAGGAGTTCGGCGGTCATCTCCTTCGGCGCCGCGGCGAGCAGGACCGCCTGTTGGTGGGCGCTCTTGCCGGCGAAGTGCCGGCTCTCGGTCTTCCATCGCTCCTCCCAGCCGTCGCCGCGGTAGCGGGCGAATCCGTAGTGGCTCACTTCGGACCACTCCTCGAGCTCGCCCTCGGCCCACACGATGCGGTTGATCGGGGCGGGATCCAGGCCCTTGATGACGACCGTGCGGCTCTTGCCCGTGTCGACGGCCCACGGCGGCTCGGTGATGAGCCCGGGCAGTGCGTCCACCGACGCCTCGGACAGGCGCCGGTTCTCGGTGGTGAGGGTCGCGATCGTCTCCCGCACGGCCTCGTCCATCTGCGGCAGCGCGACATCGATGAGGATCGGGCCGGAGTACAGCAGCGCCGAGAGCCGTTTGCGCAACGTGTCGTCGGTGTCGGGCACGATGTCGGCGAGCAGGCGGAGGGCCCGTTTGGGGAACCTGACCACGGCCTCCATCGCGAAGCTCACGGCGACGGCGTCGTCGAGACAGTTGAAGAGCAGCTCCAGCGCCTCGTCGGTGGGCATCGCCGCGATGGCCCGGAAGAGGGTCTTGCGCTCGTTGGTGTCGCAGTAGCCGTGGAGGTACCGGCTGACGACCGGCAGCGCCCCGGCGCCGAGGCGGTGCAGGAGGTCGGCGATCTCGGCGGCATGGACCCAGTTGTAGGTCAGCTTGTCCAGGTCGAGGCCTTCGAGCTGTTCGCGGGTGGTGATCACTTCGAGGAGCAGTCTCGTGCAGGCCTCGTCCGGGTTGTGATCGCGGTGTTCCTCGCAGACCTGGTCCATCCACGAGCGTTCGTCGGGCGCCAGGATGCTCGCGACCAGGCGGTGCGCGGGAGTGGCGCGGTGCTCGGCGAGGGCGGCCACGATTGACGCGTATGCCGCGTCGGAGGTGCCGGCCACGAGTGCGCGGACCTCCCGGATCTGCTTGTGCCCCAACAGTCGCTGCCAGCGTCCCCTGCTGATCGTCATCCGGGTGAGCCCGATGCCGTTCCCCGAATACGTGCCGGTCTGGGAGGCCTCGAAGGTGAGGGACTCGGCGAGGGCGGCGACGGCGAACGGGAGCCCGTGGTCGGCCGCGAGCAGGTCGAACTGCGGGCGGAAGGACATCGTGATCCTGTCCGTGGAGGGCTTGGTGAGCGCCATGACGACGGCCGCGCCGAGCACGTCGGCCCGGCCGTCGAGGTGGGCGAGCGCGGCGGCCTCGTAGTCGCTGTTGGCGTCGAGGGCGAGGCGTTTGCGCACTCGTTCCAGGTGCGCGGCCTGGAGGGCGCGGCCTTCCTCCGGATCGAGCTTGATCCTGCGCGTTTTGCCTTCGCCGCGGCGGGGCTGCACGAAGCGCTTCCAGGTCTCGGGGAAGGCGATGCGGTCCTCGTCGGGCAGCGCGGCATCGGTCGAGTGCGTCTCGGATTCGATCATGGACGACAGCTTAGGGACCGGGTACGACATGGTGTTCGCGCTGGTGCACAGGGTAATCGCCTGATTTCGAACAGGGCCCCGGACCGCGATGGTCCGGGGCCCTGTTCGCGCCCGAATATCCCTATTGGAGTTTGGTGAGGCGGGTCAGTGAGGCGAGCGCTTCGGAGACCTTCAGCGGGTCGAGGTCCGCGAAGCGTGCGAGCGCTTCGGGTCCGGGGTCGTTGCGCCAGAAGCTGTCAGACTCGGCGAACCAGACCTTCTCCAGTTGCTGTTCGGCGTCGGAGTCGTACGCGGCGGCGTACAGGCCGGGGTGGAGCGCGACCAGGAGATGCGCGTCGTCGGCGATCTTGTAGGTGATGCCCGCTTCCATGCCGGCGTCGGCCGGCTCGGCGCGCACCCAGCCGTGCTTCATCATGCCGAGGATGCGGCCGGTCTCGACGGTGCCCCCTTCGAAGCGGGTGAGCCGTCCGGTCGCGAGGTCCCCTTCCTCGAGCGCGAACACGGGCCTGCCGAGCTGGTCGAACGGTTGCAGGATCTCGTAGTCGGCCAGGATCTCGCCCCACGCGGAGGCCTGGTCCCCCAAGGTGATCGGGTGTGCGAGGCGGATGGTCGCGTCATCGGGGAGGGCGACTTCGTCGTCTTCGACGTCGCTGAAGGTGCGGTCCTCGGCGATCCGGAACGCGGTCCATCGGCCTCCGTCGTCGAACGTCCACACCAGACGCTTGGCGAGGTGCTGCACGACCGGATGTTCGGCGAAGTGCTGCCGGAACTCCGGGAGGTTCCAGGTGCGGCCGTGGATCATCGCCGCTTCCAGGCGGGACACGAGGTCGGCGGCGACGGTGCGCAGTTCCTTCTTGAGGAACGTGAACCGCGCGCGGGCGGCCTCGGCGAGCGCTTCGTCGTCCTTCGCGCCGGGTTTGGGGAGGCTCTTGCGGAGCTTGCCGTCCATGTCGGACACGAACGGCTTCAGTGCCTCGTCGAAGCCCACGCGGAACCGGCGCTGCCCGTAGTCGAGCACGATCCCCTCGGCGTCGCCGAGCCCGAAGTCGGGCACGAGCCGGTCGGCGAGCTGGTCGGCGGTGAGACCGAGGCCCTCGGCGACGGCCTCGATCTGGCGGCCCGCCTCTTCCTTGAGCGCCTTGAACTTCACCTTCTGCGAGATGCCGTGGATCGCGCGCAGGGCCGCTTCGGAGCCGATCGCGCCGAGCACCTGAAGGCCGGTGATGGCCCGCCTGTGCTGACCTTGACCCGGCCACACGCGGATCATCGCGGTGAGGCGGCCTACCGTCTCGTCGTCGGCGAAGTGGACGAGCTGGGTGAGCGCCCAGCCGTCCTTGGAAGGGGCGCCGACGCTGATCCACTGTTCGAACAGCGTCCAGCTGAAGCGACGCAGGGATTCGCGGTCGCAGGTCTCGGCGACGACGTCGACGCCGGCGTAGGGCAGTTCGGGGGTGCCGAGCGCGAGCACGGCGACGAGGTGCGGCACGGACGCGGCGGGCAGCGCCGCCTCGCGCCCGGCCATGAGCGCCTGCGGGAGCATTGCCGCGTTCGCCCACGTGCCGGGCTTGGGAATCTTGACGCCGACCGGCTCGAACGGGTCGACGTCCATCAAGGCGTCGACGGCCGCGAATGCTTCGGCGCCAAAGGATTTCGCCGCGTCGCGAACCGCGTCGGCGCCGCTGACGCGTCCGATGTGGGCGAGTGCGGGCTCGGCGTGCTTGCGCAGCGTCTTGTCCGGGCCGACCGCGTCGGGGACGAGGAGCTTCGCGGCCTCGGCCCCGTGCCGGTCGAACCAGGCGACGGCCGGCTGCCGGGTCGACTTGAGCTGCAGCAGTTCGGCGGCGAGGCGGGCGGCCTCGAGGTTGCGGATCGGCAGCAGCGCCTCGGTGTATTTGCGATGGATGCGGATCCTGACCACGGCCCGGTCCGCGACATCGGTGCCGAACCGGGCGATGATGCGACGCAGCATGGCGTCGCCGCAGTAGCCCACCCGCCCGTCCCATTCGTCCTTGCATGTGGCGGCCAGTTCGAGGTCGGCGAAGGCGAGCAGTTCACTGATCCAGCGCGACCGCTGCGGCCCGGAGGCGGCGGCGCGCCACTCGGGATCACCGTAGTTGTGGTAGCTCTCGTGTGCGAGGGTCGCCCAGCGTTCCCGTTCCCCGTCGGCCCAGACCAGGACGGTCTCGGCAGACGCCTCCAGACCTTCGACGACCACGGCTTTGCGTTTGGGGCGCTGGCGGGTCCACGGCGGGGCGGCCAGCAGCGGCGGCACCTCGGCCAGAGCGGCCTCGGGCACCGCGGCGCTCGCGGCGACGAGCTCCTCCAAGGCGGCGCGTTCGCTCTCGGTGAGGCGGTCTCGGTGCCCGGCGTCGACCAGGCTCGCGAGCCCGGCGAGCCGGGACCGCCGTTCGGCCGGAACGGTCGCCGCGGCGGCGGCGAGCTGCCGCAGGGCGCGGACCGGGAAGTGGCCCACGGCGGTCGAAGCGGCGCCGAAGAAGTCGGGTTCGTGGAGGCGGCGGAACAGGTACGCCATCGCCTCGTCGCTGGGCAGCGCCGCGATCGCGGTGAGCAGGAGTCGGCGATCGGCGGCGCTGATCGGAACGTCGCGCTCCAGGGTCTCGCTGAGCACGGGGAGACTCGCGGCGCCGAGACCGTCGGTCAGTGCCGCAACGGTGTCCGTGTTGGTGTGGTAATGGCTGACGGCCGTGAGCCCGGAGGCGGCGAGCTGCTCGGGAGTGCGGGCCCAGTTCCAGAAGAGACGGTTGCTCGGGCCCCAGTCCGCCGCGCCCCAGTAATCCACCGAGGCCTCGTCGGTCCACGCGGTCTCCTCGGGCAGCAGGAGCGCGGCGGCCATGCGGCGCGCCGGTTCGTGCCGCAGCGGTGCGACGGCCGCGAGCACCGCCGCGTACTCCTCGTCCGAGGCGGCGGCCAGGAGGCCCCGCAGGACCGGGACGCCCTTGACGAAGTCCTGCATGAGCGCCTGAGGAAAGGCGCCGAGCCCGTCCACGAGGACCGGACGGCCGGAGTTCACCGTCCTCCTGTCGACGACGAGGGCGAGCCGTTCCACCGCCGCCGCGGTGGCGAACGCGAGGCCGAACTCGCGAACCCAGGCGTCGAGCGCGGGCCGCAGCAGCGCGACCTTGTGCGGCCCCGCCGCCGACGGCATCAGCGCGGAGACGGCAGCCGCGCCGCGCGGGTTCGCCTTGCCCAGGAGGTACGCCTGCGCGTCGTCGAACCAGCCGCTGTTCTCGTCCTGCTGCAACGCCTTCCGCAGGTCCGGCGCGTGGTGGCGGACCCGCTCCCGGTACGCGGCGGGAGCCCGCGGATCGAGGTTCACCTCGGGAGCGTCGCGTCCGCGACGCGGCAGCAGCAGCTTGGTCCAGGACGCCGGGAGTCGGAGCTCGTCCTCTTGCGGTGCACTGTGGTTCGTCATCGAAGTCCTTCACATGACCGGGGATGCCGAGCCGAGCATAGGCGCCGGCTGCGACATCCCGGAGAGGCATCGGTCTCAGGGGTGTTTGAGAATCCCCGGTGAGGTGGTATCCGAGGCCATTTGTTCGCTCGCAAGGCGGCCCTCCGAATACCGGTGTTGTATTCGGAGGGCCGACAACGCAGCGAGCGGGCGCAGTGCTTGTCGCCGCGCAGCGGGGTCCGGTTCGGGTGGTGGTGGGAGACGGGTGGGCGGGCCGGATAGCGACCGCCCGGGATTCTCAAACGCTCCCTAGGGCCTGCCGGTCAGGCGGGCGAGTCCGGTCAGCGCCTCGGACGCGGCCACCGGATCGAAGCCGGGCCGGTGCGATCCGAGTTGGAGACGAACACTCGTGAGGGTCTGGTCCGGTGACTCGCCGTACGATCCGGCGTAGATGCCGGGGTCCAAGGCGACGGTGACGGCACCCGCGCCCGGCAGCGGATAGGAGAGGCCCAGCGCGATCCCGCCGTCCCCGGGCGCGTCGCGTTCCCAGCCGCGCTTCATCATGCCGAGGATGCGACCGACCTCCACAGCGGCCCCTTCGAAACGGGTGAGCCTGCCGGTGGCGACCTCTTCTTCGGTGAGCGCCATGACCGGCCGTCCGAGCTGCTCGAACGGCTGCAGCACTTCGTAGTCGGCCAGGACCTGCGACCACTCGGCGGTCTCGTCCCCCAGGAGGACCGGGTGCGCGAGGCGAACGGTCGCGTCCTCGGGCAAGGTGCGCTCGTCGTCGTTCACGTCGCTGTAGGTGCGGTCCTCCGCGACACGGAAGGCGGTCCACCGGCCGTCTTCCTCGAACATCCACACGAGACGCCGGGCGACGTGTTGCACGAGCGGGTGATCGGAGAAATACCGCTCGAACTCGGCGACGGTCCAGGTGCGGCCGTGGATCATCGCGGTCTCGAGGCGGGCCACGAGGTCGGCGGCGACGGTGCGCAGCTCCTTCTTGAGGAAGGCGAGCCGCTTGCGGGCGGCGTCGGCGAGCAGCTCGTCGTCCTTCGCACCCGGCTTCGGCAGGCTCTTTCTCGGGGTGCCGTCCAGGTCGGTGACGAACGGATGCAGGTGCTCGTCGAACGCGACCCGGAACTGCCGGGGACCGTAATCGAGCACGATGCCCGAAGCGCCGCCGAGCCCGAAGTCGGGCACGAGCCGGTCGGCGAGCTGCTCGGTGCTCAGGCCGAGCCCTGCGGCGACGGCCTGGATCTGACGGGCCGCCTCTTCCTTGAGCGCCTTGAACTTCACCTTCTGCGCGATGGCGTGGACGGCGCGCAATGCGGCCTCGCCGCCGATCGCGCCGAGCACCTGGAGGCCGGTGACGGCCCGCCGGTGCTGGCTCTCGCCGGGCCAAGAGCGGATCAGAGCGGTCAGGCGGCCCACCGTCTCGTCGTCGGCGAAGTGGACGAGCTGCGTCAGCGCCCAGCCGTCCTTCGCGGGCGCGCCGACGGCGATCCACTGCTCGAACAGGCTCCAACTGAAGCGGCGCAGGGACTCGCGGTCGCAGGTCTCGGCGACGACATCGACACCGGCGTAGGGGATTTCGGGAGTGCCGAGCGCGAGCACGGTGACCAGATGCGGCACCGACGCGGCGGGCAGGGCCGCCTCGCGCCCGGCCATGAGGACCTGCGGGAGCATCGCGGCGTTGGCCCAGGTCCCTGCTTTGGGAACCTTGACGCCGACCGGTTCGAGCGGATCGGCGTCCATCAGCGTGCCGATGGCCGCGAAGGCCTCGGCGCCATAGGCCTTCGCGGCGTCGCGGACGACGTCCGGGCCGATGGACCTCCGCAGGTAGGCGAGCCCGGCCTCGGCGGTTCGGCGCCGTTTCGCGTCGGCGCCGAGCGCATCGGGAACGAGCAGTGCCGCGGCATCGACGCCGTGCCGGTCGAACCACGCCGCAGCCGCATGACGGGTCGTCTTCAGGCCCAGCAGCTCCGCGGAGAGACGCGCGGCCGCGACATTGCGGATCGGCAGCAGTGCCTCGGCATACTCGCGGTGCACGGCGATCGCGCCGACGGCCCGGTCCGCCGCACCGGATTCGAACCGCGCGACGATCCGCCGCAGCACGTGGCCCCGGTACCAGCCCACCCAGCCGTCCCACCGGTCGATGAGACCGGCCGCGATGTCCATGCTCGCGAAGGCGAGCATTTCGAGGATCATGCCCTCGACCGCTGTCCCTCCCCGCTCGGCGATGCGGCGCATCTCGTCCTCGGCATAGGCGGGGACCTCCGGGTCGTGCGCCTCGCGCCAGCGTTCCTGTTCGCCGGCTTCCCAGGCCATGACGGTGCCGGCCGGAGCCTCCAGTCCCTCGACGACGAGGGCTTTGCGCTTGGGGCCCTTAGGAGTCCACGGCGGGGCGACCAGCAGCGGCGGCACATCGGCGGCATCCGCCTCGGGCACCGCCGCGTTCGCGGCGATCAGATCCTCGACGGCGGCGCGCTCGGTCTCGCCGACCCGGTCTCGGGCCGCCTGCGGGATCATCGCAGCGAGCCCGGCGAGCAGAGGCCGCTGTTCGGCGGGGATGGACGTCGCCAGGCGGGCGACATGGTGCAGGGCCCGGACTGGGAAGTGCCCGACGGCGGTCGAGGCGGCCCCGAAGCAGTCGGGTTCGTGCAACCGCTCCAGGAGGAAGGCCATTGCCGCGTCGCTTGGCAGGCCGGCGATGGTGTTGAGCAGCAGGCGACGCTCACTTGTGGTCAGCCGGACGGCGCGGTTCAGCGTCGCGATGAGAAGGGGAAGACTCGCCGACCTCATGCCGTCGACGAATGGAGCGAGGCCGGACGGCTCGATGCAGCTGTCCTCGATCTCGGTCAGATTCGCGGCGGCGAGCTGCCCGGGAGTGCGGACCCAGTGCCGGAAGAGCCGATCGTTCCACGCCCGGGACCAGTGCCGGCCGTAGTCGGCTGAGGCCTCGTCGGCCCAAGCGGTCTCCTCGGGCAGCAGCAGCGCGGCGACCATGCGCCGGGCCGGTTCGTGCCGCAGCGGTGCGACGGCCGCGAGCACCGCCGCGTACTCCTCGTCGGAGGCGCCGGCCAAGAGACCCCGCAACGCTGGGACGGCTTCGTGTCGGTTGTAGCTGGGCACGTGCGGGAACGCGCCGAGACCGTCCACGAGCGACACCCCATGCCTCTCGGGAACGCCCTTGATCGACAGCCGCTCCACCGCCGCCGCGGTCGCGAACGGAAGGCCGAATTCCGCGATCCAGGAGATGAGCGCGGGGTGCATCTGCGAGGCCTCGAAAATCCCGCTGTCCGCGGGAAGCAGCGCATGCACCGCCGCCGCCCCGCGCGGGTTCGGCTTGCCGAGCAGGCACATCTGGGCGTCATCGGCCCACGGCCGGTTGGATTCGAGCCGCAGCGAGAAGCGCACTTGCGGGGCGAGGCGCCGCACCCGGTCCCGGTAGGCGCCGAGCGCGTCGGGATCGAGCGTTGCCTCCAGCGTGTCGCGGCCGCGCCGGGGCAGCACCAGTCGGGCCCACGAGGCCGGGACATTCACCTGGTCCTCTTGCGGTGCAACCTGATTCGTCATCTGCGTCCTTTGTGAGACCGGGGACGCCGAACCGCGCAGGTGACGGCATCCCCGGGAGGCGATCGGGTCAGGACCTGCCGGTGAGGCGGACGAGTCCGGCGAGGGCCTCGGAGGCGGCCACCGGGTCGATGTCCTTGAGGTGCTTGCCGTCAGGTGCGAGCGGCACCCCGTATTCCTCGATCGAGGAGAGGCAGACGCTCACGACCTTCTGATCCGGGAGTTCGTTGACCGATCCGGTGTAGACGCCGGGATCGAGCATGACCGTGAGGTACCCGCTGCCGGGCAGCACGCGGAAGATGCCGCGCTCGACCCCGGAGTTCCAAGGCCCGGAACGGGTCCAGTCGCGTTTGGCCATCCCGAGGATGCGACCGACCTCGACCGTGACGCCTTCGAAGCGGGTGAGTCGCCCGGTCTCGAGATCCTCCTCGGTGAAGGCATTGACCGGCCGCGACATCTGTTCGAAGGGCTGGAGGACCTCATAGTCGGCCAGGAGCTCCGACCAGGCCCGGACCTCATCGGATTCGAGGAGGGCCGAGTGGGCGACCCGGATGGCCGCATCGCCGGCGGGAGTGAAGGTCTCGTCCTCCACATCACTGAAGGAGCCGTCCTCGGCGATGCGGAAACCGGTGCGTGTCCCGTCGTGCTCGGCGATCCAGACGAGGCGCCGCGCCAGATGCCCGCTCAGCGCATGCTCCACGTAGTACTCGCGGAAGTCCGCGACGGTCCAGGTGCGTCCGTTCACCATCGCGGCCTCGAGGCGCTTCACGAGGTCGGCGGCGACGGTGCGCAGGTCCTTCTTCATTGCCGTGAAACGCTGGTAGGCGGCCTCGGCGACCAGCGCGTCGTCCTTCGCGCCGGGTTTCGGGAGCGTCTTGCGGGGATTGCCGTTGACGTCGGTGACGTACGGCTTGAGCTGCTCGTCGAACCGCACGGTGAACGTGCGCGGCCCGTAGTCGAGGACCATCGCAGCCTGGTCGCCGAGCCCGAAGTCGGGCAGGAGGCGGTCGGCGAGCTGCTCAGTGGTCAGTCCGAGCTTTTCGGCGATCCGCTTGATCTGCTCGTTCGCCTCCCACCTGATCGCGTCGAACTTGGCCTTCTCGGCGATGGTCTGGATGGCGCGCATCGCGGTCTCGGTGCCGACCTCGCCGAGTACCCTGAGGCCCTTGACGGCCCGGTGGTGCTGGCTCTCCCCCGGCCACTTCGCGACGAGCGGCGCGAGGGTGCGCACGGTGTGGTCGTCGGCGAAGTGCGCGAGCTGCGTGAGCGCCCAGACCTCGGCGGTCGGCGCTCCCGCGTTCAGCCACTGCTCGAAGAGGGTGAGGGAGAAGCGGCTCAGCGACTCGCGGTCACAGGCCTTTGCGACGACTTCGATGCCGGCGTACGGGTATTCGGGGGTGGCGAGGGCGAGGACGGTGATGAGGTGCTCGACCGCCTCTTGCGGCAGGGCCCGCTCGCCGCCGGCCACGAGCACCTGTGGCAGCAGCGCGGGGGCGGCCCACCCGCCGGGCTTGGGGATCTTGACGCCGACGGGCGCCAACGGGTCGGCGTCCACAATGGGCCTGATGGCGGCGGTCGCCTCGTCGCCGTATCGGACTGCGGCCTCGCGCACCGTTTCGGGCCCGTGCTCGGCGACCAGGTAGCGCAGTGCGGCCTCGGCAGCGTTGCGCCGCTTCTTGTCCGCGCCGAGGGCGTCCGGGATGAGGAGCGCGGCGGCGTCGGCGGCGTGGCGGTCGAGCCAGGCGACCGCGGTCGCGCGCACGGACTTGAGCCGTGCGAACGCGTCGGCCATGTGCCGGGCGGCGGCGAGGTTCGCAATGGGCAGCGCGGCTTCGCGGAAGTCCACGTCGAACCCGGAAGCCTCCGCTACCTGGACGGACACGATCTCACCGAAGCGCATGAGGACCTGCTTCAGTTCATATCGGGCGAAGTAGCCGAGCGTGTCCCGGGCGTGCCAGCGATCGGCGAGCGGCGCGGCGAACTCGAGCGGCGCGTGGGCCAGGAAGTGAAGGCCGTCCTCGGACTTGAGCTTGCGCAGTTCGAGTTTCCCGGCCTCCTCGCGCCAATGGTCCTCGTCGACGGCATCACCGAGGTCGTACCCGACGTTCGCGAAGGCTTCGCGCTCGCCTTCGGCCCACACGACCTTGTTGATCGCGGGCGGCACGAGGCCTTCGATGACCACGGCTTTCCGCTTGGGGGCCTTGACGGTCCACGGCGGGGCGGTCAGGAGCCGGGGCAGGTCGGCCGCGTCGGCGTCCGGGAAGCGCGGAGTCGAGTCGAACAGCGGCTCGACTACGACGCGGGCCTCGGCGTCCAAGTACGGGAGGGCGGCTTCGACGGCCGGGTCGGCGTGCAGGAGCGTGAGGAGTCGCTTGCTGCGGCCCGGACCCATGTCGGCGAGGCGGGCGGCGACGGCGCGGAGGGTGCGCAGCGGGAAGCGCTTCGCGATCTCCAGGGCGTGGCCCATCGCGTTCGACTCGTGGAGTCGGTCGGCGAAGTAAGCGACGGCCTCGTCGGAGGGCAGCAGGGCGAGCGCCTTTTCGAGGGGCTTGACCTTGCTCGCGTAGTAGGAGTTCTTGACGCTCTCGATGATGACCGGCGCGGCGTCCGCGCCGAGCCGCCGGACCAGGTTCGCGATGCGGGCCTGGTTGAAGTCGTACGGTGGAATCCGTTGCAGGCCGAGCGCTGCGATCTGGTCGGCGGTGGAGACCGCTTCGAAGAGCAGCAGCTGAGTGACTTCCATGCGGGGTTTCGAGGCTTGGTGCTCACCGCAGACCTCATCGGCCCACTGGAGTTCGTCGGGGACCAGGAGGGTCACAGCCAGTCGAGCGGCGGGGTTGTCCCGGTGCCGCGCGAGGGCGTCGACGACCGCCTGATATTCGGCATCCGGGGCGGCGGCGATGAGGGAGCGCAGGTCGCCGAGCAGTTTGTCGGGGAAACTGTGGAGCCAGCCGTGGCCGTTGAGGTGCATCTGCCGAAGCAGGACCTTCGGGTGCGGCTCCCTGCCGGTGTCGAGCGTGAGGAGCACGGCCGCGGCCGAGACGGCGAACGGCAGTCCGTGTCGGTCGATGAGGTGGTGGAACATCGAACGGGCCGTGCGCTCTTTGCTCTGCAGGTAGTCGGTGTAGCGCGGATCGCCGCCGGTCTCGTGGCAGATCAGTGCCGTCACGACGGCCGCGCCGACCGGATCCGGTGTGCCGTCGAGAAAGGCGAAGGCCGCCGGTTTGAACCGTTCGTGGAGCAGGAGGTCGAGCGTCGCGCGGGCAGCGGCGTCGTGCTCGGTGAACAGCAGGGCTCCCTCTTCGGCTTGCAATGCGACCTTGCGGGGTTTCCCGATGGCCCGGGTGGGCCGCACGAATCGCTCCCAGGTCTTCGGAAAATCGACCTGGTCTTCTTGGGGCGCAATGCTTTCGGTCATGTTCGTCCTTCGAGCGGCCGGGAATGTCGCCACCGAGCATAAAGAGCCGGTGCGACATTCCCGTTCCGTCACGCAATGGGAACTATGCGTCCTCTGCGAGCTCGGCGATGCGCACGAGGAGTTCCGAGGCGTCCACGGGGTCGAGCCGGCTTCCGGGCAGGGGCTCGGCGTATTTCGGATTGCGGTTGCGGTTCGCCATGAGCCGCACGGAGGACAGTGTGAGCATGGTGTCCATGTCAATTTCGAACGGGTCCGGTTCGGGGTCGACATCGGCCGTGAGCCAACCTCCGGGGACGGCGCGCGACAGGCGCCAGACACGCGAGTGCGGTTCCTGCGGCGTCGGGAGCGGATGGTCATGGCCGATCCGGTCTTGGATCGAGCGTCTGGTCGCGGTCAGTCCGTCGAAACGCGAGAGGCGGCCGGTGGCGAGTTCCTCTTCGGTGAATCCCATCGACCGCCGGGCGAGCTGCCCGAAGGGTTGGATCAGTTCATAGTCGCCGAACAACTCGGCCCATGCCCGGACGTCGCCGCTGAGCAGGGCGGGGTGGGCGACGCGGATCGGCGCTTCCGGTTTGAAGTCGCGGTCGTGCACATCGGCGTAGGCGCCGTCCTCGGCGACACGGAATCCGGTGCCGCTGAACCAGACGAGCCGCTTCACGAAGTGGCCGGTGATCGGGTGCTCGGTGAGCACTCGAAGGCCGGCGGGGGTCCAGGTCCGGCCCGTGAGCATCGCCGCGAACAGCCGGTTCGCCGCTTCCTCTGCGGTGGACTCGACGGCCTTGACGATGCTCTTGTAGCGCTTGATGGAGGCCTTGCCGAGGGCCTCGTCGTCGCGGACGCCGGGTTTGGGCAACCGAGGTCGCTCACGGCCGGTGTCATCGGTCAGCCGCGGGTTCAGCGACGCGTCGAAGCGCAGCCGGAATCGCCTGGCGCCGTATTCGAAGTCCACGCCATCCGGGTCGGAGACGTCGTGGTCGGGGACGAGCCGGTCGCCGCACTCCTCAAGGGTGAGGCCGCGAGCGGCGGCGATCCGGCCGCCGTATTCCCTGGCACGTTCGACGCACTTCGAGTACTTGTCGGCCTCGGCCATTCTTTGCAGCGCGATGAACGCGGCGTCGGTGCCGATGTGCGCAAGCACGTCGAGCCCGCTCAACGCTCGGTCGGTGAATCCTTGACTGGGCCAGTCCGCGACGAGGGGGGCCAGTGCGGCGACTGTGGCGTCGTCGCCGAACCGGGCGAGCTGGTCGACGACCCACGAGTCCTTGCTCGGTGCGTCGGCCCGGATCCACAAGTCGAAGAGCGCCTGGGAGAAGCGCCTGAGCGAGTCCTCGTCGCAGTGCTCGGCGAACAGGTCGACCCCGGGAAACGGCACCCGCGACGACCAGAGCGCGAGGGCGGTGATGAGATGCGCGACAGCCTCGGCGGGCAGTGCCGCCGCACCGCCTCGAAGCGTGACCGGCGGCAGCATCGAGGGGTCGGCCCAGGGGCCCGGCTTCGGCTGACCGGCGAACGGCACGTTCGGATCGGTGTCCAAGAGGTCCCGGACGCGCCCGACCGCCTCGGCCCCATAGGGTTCGGCCGCTCCGGCCACGGCCGCCGAGCCGAGTCGGCTCCCCAGGTACCGCAGGGCGGCCTCCCCGCCGGCGCGTTGCTTCGTGTCGCCGCCGAGCGCGCCTGGCACCAGCATGGGCACGGCGTCGACGCCGTGCCGGTCGAGCCAGTCGACGGCGTGAGCGCGTGCGGATTTCAGCCGTGCGAACCAGTCCGCCGCGAGCATGGCGGCCTCGGCGCTCAGGATCGGGACCAGGGCCTGCGAAGATTTGGGCACTTCGCGCATCCGCTCGAGGAGCTCGCCGACGGATGTTGCACCGCCCCTGGCGAGTCGGCCCCAGAGACCGTCGGCGGCCCCGAGTCCGGCGTCGTCAGTGATGCTCCAGTAGGCGTCCTCGTCCCATTCGCGGTAGAACGGTTCGATGGCCATCGCACGCTCGTATTCCCCAGGCCCCCAGATGATCGCGATCTCATCCGGAGGCACGAGGCCGTCGAGGGCTGCGGATCGGCGCTTGCGGCGGGCGGCCCAAGGCGGCGAAACGAATGCCTCGGGAAGCGCATCGAGGCGCGCGACGGGCAGCGCCGACTCTTCCAGCATCCGCTCGAACGCCGCGCGATCGGCCTCGCTCAGACCTGCCAGAACGGAGTCGAGCGGGATCGCGTCCTGTCGGAAGGCTCCGGCGAGTTGGGACCGGTTGGGGTGATCCATGCTGCCAATGCGGGCGGCGACGGCGCGCGCGAGACGATGCGGGAAGCGCACGGCGGCTTCCCGGAAGGCGGGCAGCACTTCCAGCTCTCCGCCTTGCTCGACCAGCAGTTCCATGGCCGCGTCGCTCGGCAGCAGCGCAATGGCCTCGAAGAGGAGCGCTCGCTCTTCGTACTTGATGCGGCTGCGGCGCAGGGTGTTCGAAAATATCGGCAGGGCAGCGGTGCCGAGGTTGGCGACCAACTCTGCGATGACACCCCGGTCCGAACTGGAACTGAGGTGATCGGTCCGGGTTCGACGCAAGTGGTCTTCGGTACCGAGCATCGACCAGATCAGCGTCTCGGGGGTGTACGCGCCGTATCGCATCGGCCGCTCGTCGCAGGCCTCGGCGACCCAGTCCAACTCGTCGGGCAGCAGGATCGCGGCGGCCAGCCGCTTCGCCTCCGTGTCACGGTGTGCAGAGGCCAGGGCGACGATCGCCCGGTACTCGCCCTCGTCCGCTTCGGCGATGCGGGAGCGTGCGAGCGGCAGCACGCCGCGCGGATCGGACAGGACCAGCCATTTGAGCGAGTTCCGGCTCCCCCATGCCGCGGACGGCAGGTCGGAGGGCGTCGGCACGGGCGGCGTACCCCAGGAGTCCTCGATCGCCAGGTCCTCGATCGCGGCGCACACGGCGAACGGCAGCCCGTACTCGATCGCCAAGGCGGAGAACAGCTCTCGGTTCAGCTTGGCGTTCTGTGCGCTGTGCTGGTACACGCCTCCGCCGTACTGCTCGGTGAACCGGAGCACGGTGAGCAGAGCCCCGGCGCCGGTCGGGTTCGGATCGCCGTTGAGGTGGGCGAGCGCGGCCTTCCCCAGATCCGGGTCGCACGCGGGGCGCTCAAAGACCGCGACCAGGTCGTCGAAGCGGTCGTCGATGACCCTCCGCACGTTCGCGGGCGCGGCCGGATCGAGTTCGACCGGCCGCCGAACCTGGTTGCCGCGCCGGGGCAGGAGCCGGTCGAGCCACTCGGCGGGAAGGATCAACTGGTCTTCCTGAGCGGCCAGGGGTTCCGTCATGTCCATCCTTACTTTGACGAGGCGATTCGATCGAGCTGCATCAAGATCTCGGAGGCCGCCACCGGGTCGAGGCCGGTCAGGACCGGCCCGTCTTGGGCCTCGCTCTTGCTGAGCTTGACCCGTTTCAGGACGTGGTGGTCGTGGCCGGACGGGTAGTAGGGCTCGATGCCCGGGTCGAGGCCGAGCAGCACGAAGCCGATCTCGGGGATCTCCAGGCAGAGGCCCTGCCCCTCATACGGATCGGCGAGCGCGTCGGAGTACCGCCAGCCCTTGTTGCGCTGCATGCCGAGTAGCGGACCGACGGGGACCTTCGCGCCTTCGAGGCGGGTGAGGCGGCCGGTGGCGAGCTCCTCGGCGGTGAAGGCCATGACCGGTCGCGACAACTGCTCGAACGGTTGCACCAGTTCGTAGTCGGCGTAGACCTCGGCCCAGCGCACGACGTCGTCGCCGAGCAGCAGCGGATGCGGAAGTCGCACTATGGCACCCTCAGGCAAGGTCAGCGCCTCGTCGTCGATGCCGGCGAGGGTGCGGTCCTCGGCCACCCGGAACGAGGTCCATTCGCCGCCGGACTCGAACTGCCACACCAGGCGCCGCGTCACGTGCCACATGAGCGCATGCCCGGCCAGGTACCGATCGAAGTCCAAGGTGGACCAGACGCGGCCCGCGACCATCGCGCGCTCCAGGCGCTTCACCTGCTCGGTCCCGACCGATTTCAAGCTCCGCTTCAACTGGTCGAATCGGGCGGCGGCCGCGACGGCGGCTTCGGCGTCGTCTGCTTCGACCGGTTTCGGGAGGCTCTTGCGGGCCTTGCCTTTAGCGTCGATCACGAACGGCTTCAACTGCTCGTCGAAGCCGACCTGGAACTGCCGCGGCCCGAAGTCGAGGGTCATCCGGCCGTTCGGGTCCAGCGCGAAGTCGGGCACGAGCCGGTCGAGCAACTGGTCCTGGTCAAAGCCGAGCCCGGCCGCGATCCGGTCCATCGCGTCGAGCGCGGCCTTCTTGATCCCCTTGTAGCCGGCGCGCTTCGAGACGCGGTGAACCGCGTTGAGTGCTTCTTCGGTGCCGATGGCGCCGAGCAGATCCAGGCCTTTGACGGCCCGCTTGTGGAGGCCCTGCCCGGGCCACCGGTAGATCAGGTCTTCCAGGTGCCGGACGGTGTCGTCGTCGGCGAAGCGCACCAGCTGGGTGAACGCCCAGCCGTGCTTGGCGGGGCCTCCGGCGATCGCCCAGGCCTCGAACACTCCCCAGGAGAATTCGCGCAGGCTGGCCGGGTCGCAGTGCTCGCTGACCTGGGCGAGGCCGGCGAACGGGGAATCGAGCGAGTCGAGGGCCATCGCCGTGAGCACGTTGGCGACGGCCGACTGCGACAGGCGGCTGCGAGACCCGCGCGTGAGGATCGGCGTCGCGACGACGAGCGGAGCCCACTCGGGAGTCTGAGGAACGCGGCGGCCGCGCGCACGCGGCGTTTCCGTCAGGGCCGCAGGCAGGTCCTCCGCGACGGCAGGTTGGTCGCGCCATTCGAGGAGCGCGTTGATCCTGCCGCGGACTTCGGCGCCGAGCGCCTCGCGGGCGGGTCCGTGCAGGAGCGGCTTGGACTGGATCAGTCCGACGAACCGGGCCAGCTGAGCGGTGTCCGCGCCGTCGGCCAGCGCGGCGATGGCCCGGAGCGTCCGTACGGGGAAGCGGTGGGCGATCTCCTGGACCAGGTCCCAGGTGCGGTACTCGGCGATGCCGCTGAGCAGAAACATGACCGACTCGTCTCGCGGCAGGGTCGCGAGCAGGGGGAACAGGTGTTCGCGTTGGCGTGACTTCGGATCGGTCTCTTCGGCGGCCGCGGCCACGAGCAGCGGCGTGCAGTCCAGGCCGATGCCTTCCAGCAGCGTGTAGTAGACCCACCGGTAGCGCAGGGCATTCGGAATCGTGGTGATTCCGGCCTTCGCGAGCTGGTCCATGGAGCCGACGCACTTGAAGAGCCACCCGAGAACGCAGTAGTGGTGGAGCCGCCAAGTGGCCCGGTCGGCGCAGGTCTCGTCGACCCAATCGGTCCGCTCTGACATGAGATAGGCGCGGGCCGCGCGCTGAATCGTATTGCGCCCCTGGTTTTCCAGGATTGCTTCGAGCCGCCGGTACTCGGGTTCAGCCAGTGTGGACAGATATGTGCGCAGGCGCAGGAGCTCGTATTCGGACAACCGCCACGGGGCTTCATACGGATCGGCGGGGACGGGGAGCAGCGCGATCGGTTCGTTGTCGTACGACCTGGGGTCGAACTGGTTTCCGTTGCGCGGGTTGACGGCCTGCATCGCGTAGTACTCCATGACCGCGGCTGTGGCGAACTCGGGGCCGTGCTCGCCCATCCAGGCGTCGAACTGACTGTAGGTGCTGCCCCAGAGGCCGGTGCCCACGGTGACGTCGACGCAGAACGCGGCCGCTGCGCCGACCGGATCGGGCAGACCATCGATATAGGACAACAGGGCGGATCGGATGTCCGGGTCGCCCGTGGGTTCGGCGGCGGCCTTTCGGAGTTCCACTTGGCGCTTTCGGATGCCGATCTCCTGCCACCGGGCGGCATGGTCTTCGAAAAGCGTGAAGTCGGTGGCGGAGGGCCTGCCGCGCCGGGGAACCGCGCCGTGGACGTACGTATTGCGGGTGCCGAGCTGGTCGGCGGTCAACGCGAAGGAGTCTTCGTCGGGCAGTCGGCTGTCGTGCGTCACGGTTTCAACCCTTCGTGGTGATGCGGTCGAGGGCCGTGAGGATCTCGGAGGCGATCAGCGGGTCGATGTCCGTGGGGTGGTCGGGGACGGGGCTGCCGTGCCACCAGAAGTCCGGGGTGTTCCTGAGGCTGACGCCGCGGAGGGTCTGGATCGGGTTCTCGCCGACCATGCCGACCCAGATGCCCGGATCCAGGCCGATGGTGACGTAGCCGCCGCCCGGAAGCGGGTAGTAGACGCCGGGTTCGACGCCGCCGTCTTCGGGTTGGGCCCGGCGCCAGCCGCGCTTGGTGAGCCCCAGGATGCGGCCGACCTCGACTTCGGCGGCCTCGAAGCGGTCGAGTCGGCCCGTGGCGAGTTCTTCCTCGCTGAAGGCCATCACGGGCCGGCCGAGTTGCTGGAACGGCTGGAGGATCTCATAGTCGGCGAGGATCTCGGCCCAGGTGTCGGACTCCTTGGGCTCCATGTGGATCGGGTGGGCGAGGTGGAGGGTCGCCCCTTCGGGCAGGGTGACGGCGTCGTCGTTCGTGTCGCTGAAGGTGCCGTCCTCGGCGATGCGGAAGCTGAAGCGCGTCCCGTCGGTCTCGGCCTGCCACACCAGGCGGCGGGACAGGTGCTTGACGAGCGGGTGGTCGACGAAGCAGCGCCGGAACTCCTCCACGGTCCAGGTGCGGGCGTTGACCATCGCGGATTCGAGTCGCGCGACCTGGTCGGCGGCGGAGGTCCGCAGTTCCTTCTTCAGGAGCGTGAACCGCTGGTAGGAGGCGGCGGCGATCTCGGGGTCGTCCTTCGCCCCGGGTTTGGGGAGGCTCTTGCGGGGCTTGCCGTCCGCATCGGTGACGTAGGGCTTCAGCTGCTCGTCGAAGGCCACGTTGAAGGCGCGCGGTCCGTAGTCGAGGACGAGCGCCGACGCCTCACCGAGCCCGAAGTCCGGGACGAGCCGGTCGGCGAGCTGTTCAGCGCTCAATCCGAGTCCGTCGGCGATCGCCTCGATCTGGACGCGCGCTTCCTGCTTGAGCGCCTTGAACTTCACCTTGTCGGCGATCCCCTGGATCGCCCGCAGCGCCGCTTCGGTCCCGATCGCGCCGAGCACGCCCAGGCCGGTGACGGCCCGCTTGTGCTGGCTCTGGCCGGGCCATTCGCGGACCTTCGGGGCGAGGAGCCGCACCGTGTCGTCGTCGGCGAAATGGGCGAGCTGGGTCAGCACCCAGCCGTCCTGCGACGGCCCTCCGTACGAGAGCCAGAGCTGGAACAGGGCCCGGCCGAAGCGCGCCAGCGAATCCCGGTCGCAGGCGTCGACGACCACGTCGATGCCCGCGTACGGGTACTCGGGCGTGGCGAGTGCCAGCACGGTCGCCAAGTGGCGCACGGACTCCGCCGGAAGCGCCTGCTCGCGTCCCTTGAGAAGCACCGGCGGGAGCGCCTCCGGTTCGAACCACGATCCGATCTTGGGGACCCTGACCCCGCGCGGTTCGAGGGGATCGCCGTCGAGCAGGGCCCGGATGCCCGCGACGGCGGCTTCACCGTACGGCTCGGCGGCGGCGATCACGGCCTCGTGGCCGAAGCGCGCCGCGACAAAGCCGAGCGCGCCTTCGGCGGCCTGCCGGAGCTTCTTGCTGGAGCCCAATGCATCCGGTACGAGAAGACGGGCGCCTTCGATGCCGTGCCGGTCGAACCAGGCGATGGCGCTGACCCTCGCCGACTTGAGCCGCGAGAACCAGTCCGCGGCGAGGCGGGCCGCGTCGAGGCTCAGGATCGGCGGCAGCGCGCCGTGGAGCGCCGCATTGCCGCGCAGGGCCGTGACCAGCCGGTCCGCCACCGCGGCGCCGAAGCGGGTGAGGATCACCCGCAGGTCGTCTTCACCGTACGGCGGAACGCTGCCGTCCCATTTCGCGAGGGCTTTCTCAGTGAACGCCACCGGCGCGTAGGCGAGCAGCACGGCGTGCTTGTGGCCCGCATTGCGCTGGTCGTCCCGGGCGAGGTACTGCCGCCATCCTTCATCGTCCAGCCTGATGAAGTAGCTGTGCCTCGGATTGGACCATCGCTCCTGTTCGCCTTCGGCCCAGACGATCCGGGTCTCGGCCGCGGCTTCGAGATCGAGGACCACCGGCTTGGTCTTGGGCCGCTTGACGGTCCAGGGCGGGGCGGTGAGCAGCGGCGGCAGCGTCTCGGGCGCGGCGTCCGGAATGGGCGACGGCGCCAGCAGCTCCTCGATGGCGACGAGGTCGCCCGAGGGGAGCCCGGAGTGGCAGTCGGTCGGGACGGCCGCTGCGAGGGCGGCCAGTCGCGGCCGCAGTTCGTGATCGCCGCTTCGGCCCGCGGCGGCGAGGCGGCGGAGCGCGCGCCGCGGGTAGCGGGCGACGGCCTTCCTGGTGGCGGCGAATACGAACGGCTCGGCGAGATGATCGAGCAGGTAGGACATCGCCTCCTCGCTCGGGAGCAGCGCGATGGCGTCGAGGACGGGCTCGCGGTGGTCCACGCCGAGATGCTGGCGCAGGGTCGCGGTCAGGATCGGCAGGCTCGCGGCGCCGAGGTTGTCGATGATCGCGCTGACCATCCCAGAGGAGATCTGCCAGTCGTCGAGCTTCTGCAGCCCGGCCGCAGCGAGGTGCTCAGGGCGTTCGATCGTCTGCCACAGCAGCATCTTGACGGCGTAATGGTCGCTGTTCCATTCACTGCACACCTCCGCCGCCCAGGACTCCTGCTCGGGGAAGAAGAGCGTCGCGGCGAACCGCTCGGCGGGACCGGTTCGCAGCGCTGCGACCCCGGCGACCGCCGCTTCGTATTCAGCGTCAGAGGCCGCCGCCAGGAGGGCGCGTGGCAGATGGAGCGAACCTTCGATGTCGTTGTAGAGGAACCCGAGCCCTTCCACCGACGCCGGACCGAGGTGTCGGTTCGCCACGCCGAACTTGACCGGACGGTAGATCGTGCCCGAGGTGATTCCGAGCCTGGCGATCGAGGCGCACACGGCGAACGCGAGGCCGTGCTCGAGGAACCAGGCGTCCAGGTCGGGGCGGAGCACCGATGTGGACTGCCGCCTTTCGCTCGAATGCAGCAGGGCGGCGATGATGCCCGCGCCCACGGGTTCGGGTTCACCGTCGAGATGAGCCAGGGCCGCATCGGCCACGGCCCGGTTCTCGGGCAGTGCCAGCGCGGCGCGGATGTCGGCGTCGTGCACCTTGGTGAGACCCCGGACCCTCTTGGGGGCTTTGGTGTCGAGCACCGGCGGCTCACCGGTCCGCTTGCCGCGCCTCGGCATGAGCCAGGGCGACCAGTCGTCGGGGAGTTGAAGCTGGTCCTCTTGGGGTGCAACGAGTTCAGTCATCAGCGTCTTTCGTGCGGGCGGGGATGTCGCCACCGAGCATAAAGAGCCGGTGCGACATCCCCGCTGCGTCACGGGTCGCCGACTATGCGGTGAGCCTGGTGAGTCGCGCCAGGATCTCGGAGGCGGTGACCGGGTCGAGGTCGCCCAGACGCGTCGGTTTCCGCGCGTCGAACCACCAGCACGGCTCGCCCTTCGAGATGATGACGCTGCTGATGGTCTGCTCCGGCGATTCCGTGGCGGCGCCGGTCCAGATTCCCGGTTCCAGTGCCACCGTGACGACGAGGCCGTTCGGGAGGGCGTGGGTGATGCCCGGTTCGACTCCGGCGTCTTCGGGCTTGGCCCGGTCCCAGCCCTGGCTGATCAAACCGAGGAGCCGTCGGATCTCGACTTCGGTGCCTTCAAAGCGGGTCAGGTTCCCGGTCTCGCGTTCTTCCGCGGTCAGCGCCATCGTCGGCCGGGAGAACTGGTCGAAGGGCTGCAGGATCTCGTAGTCGCCGAACACCTCGATCCAGTCGTTCACCCGCTCCCCCATGAGGACGGGGTGGTCGAGGCGGATCGGGACGTCGTCGGGAAGGTCGAACGCGCCGTCCTCGGCGTCGGTGTAGGAGAGGTCTTCGGCGATGCGGAAACCCGTGTGGGCGCCGTCGATCTCGGCCGACCACACCAGACGCCTGGCCAAGTGCCGATTGAGCGCATGGTCGATGAAGTACCGCTCGAATTCGTCCTTGGTCCAGGTGCGCGCCTCGATCATGGCCAGCTCGAGGCGGCGAACCTGGTCGACGGCGACGGCGCGGAGGTTCTTCTTCAGCGCGGCGAAGCGCTGGTAGGCCGGTTCCGCCATTTCGGCGTCGTCCTTCACGCCGGGCTTCGGCACGGTCTTGAAGGACTTGCCGGCCTGGTCGGCCACGCTGGGATTGAGCCGCTCGTCGAAGACCACCGTGAACTGCCGGGGACCGTAGTCGAGCACCAGCGTCGCGTCCTGGTCCAGCCCGAAGTCCGGGACGAGGCGGTCGCCCAGTTGCTCGGTGCTGAGACCCAGATCGGCGGCGATCGCGTCGATCTGCGCGGTGGCCTTCTCCTTGAGTGCCTTGAACTTCACCTTTTCGGCGATGCGGTGGAGGGCGTGGAGTGCCACGTCCGAGCCGATCGCGCCGAGCACTTCGAGTCCGGTGACGGCCCGCTTGTTCTGACGCTGTCCCGGCCAGGCGCAGACCAGCGGGGTGATGTCGCGGACGACCTGATCGTCGGCGAAGTGGGCGAGCTGCGTGAGCGCCCACCCGTCCGCGGACGGCGATCCGAGGGTCTCCCACAGTTGGAACAATGCCCACGAGAAACGAGCCAGGGACTCGGGGTCGCAGTGCTCGGCCACGATGTCGACGCCCGCGTAAGGACGGTCGATCGCGGCGAAGGACAGCATGGTCAGAAGGTGCTCGACGGCTTCGCGAGGCAGCGTCTCCCTGCGGCCGCGCAGGTGCACTTGCGGGAGTTGGTCGGGCGTGGCCCAGATCGGCAGCTTGCGGATCTTGACACCGATCGGATCGAGCGGATCGACATCCACAATGGTGTCAATCGCTCGAACGGTCTCGTCGCCGTAGTGCTTCGCGGCGTCGCGTACGAGGTCGTGGCCGTGCAACGAGACGAGGTGGGCGAGCGCGGACTCGGCGTGTTTGCGCGCCCGTTTGTCGGTGCCGAGCGCGTCCGGGACGAGGAGCACGGCGGCGTCGGCGGCATGGCGGTCGAACCACTCCGTCGCGATGGCGCGCATGGATTTGAGCCGCACGAACGCGTCGGCCATGAGCCTGGCCGCGGTCATGTTCGCGATCGGCAGGACCACGCGGCGATAGTCGGGGGCGAATCCCGCGGCCACTGCGATCTGCTCGGACACGGCCGTCTCGAAGCGCGCGAGGGCCAGCATCAACCGGTCGTCGGACCGGTGGTCGAGCGGTTCGCCGGCGCGCCAGCGGTCGGCCACGGGCGCGACGATCTCAGTTGGACCATTGGCCAGTAGGAACAGGCCTCGATTGCTGGTCGCCTCGCGTAGTTCGAGACTGCGGGCCTCACTGCGCCAAGCGGCCTCGCCACGGTCGTCCTCGATCGCGCGGGCGGCGTCCGTGAACCGCTCGCGCTCGCCGTCGGCCCACACCACCCGGTCGATCGCGGGCGGCACGAGTCCTTCGATGACGACTGCTTTCCGCCTGGTGCCCTTAGCAGTCCAAGGCGGATCGACCAGCAGCTGCGGCAGCGACTCGATCGGAGCGGTCGGCAGCGAGCGGTCGCGGTCCGCGAGCGTTTCGATCACGGCCCGTGTCTCGGGGTCAGGGGCCGGCGCCGCCGCCTGAGCGATGCGCGCGACCATGGCCAGCAGATCCCGTTTCCGGCCTGAGGCGTCTGCGGACTTGGTCGCGATGAGGCGCTGGGCGCGCTGCGGGAATCGCGCCGCCGCCTGCATCGCCTCAACGGTCGGCGAATACCGGTGACGCCCTTCACCGCGGTCCAGGCAGTCGAGCAGGAACGCCATCGCGTCGTCGGAGGGGAGCACCGCGATGGCGCCGAACAGCATCGGCGCTCTGGTGTCGAGATTCTCGGCCACCGATCGCTGCAACAGCGGCAGGCTGTCCGCCCCGCCGGCCTGGACCAGCGAGGCGACATTTGCCTGGGTCACGAAATCGTCGACCAGCACCGGACTCCCGGCGGCCCGCAACTGCTCGGAAGTCCGGATCACCGGCAGGAGCACGCCGTCGGCGATCCAACCAGGGTGCCAGGCGGCGGCATCGCGATTTCCGTACTCGCGGCACGCCTCGTCGAGCCACCCGGGCTCATCGGGGAGCAGCACGGCCGAGGCGAACCGTTTGACCCGCGTGCCGCGATGCCGCGCTACGACGCCGACCGTCGCCTCGTAGTCACCGTCGGGCAGACCGTTCAGGAACTCCCTGATGTCCGCCAGGACCGGAGCCACGGGCTGCCAGTACCAGCCTGAGTCGGCCCAACCCGACAAGAGGTCGACGCCGGGGTGCCGCTCGCGCAGGAACGGCGTGTGCACGTCCATGTACTCCACGGCGGTGCTCGCCGCGAATGCGGGACCGTGCTTCTCGAGCATCGCAGCGAACAGGGCTCGCAGCCGCACACCTCGCCAAGCATGGTCGTCCTTGATGAGAAGGGTGACCACCGCGGCGCCGAGCGGTGTGGGTTCGCCGTCGAGGAACGCGAGCCCGGCGGCGCGGTAGTCCCGGTTTTCGGGCGCGGAGAGCCGTTCTCGGATGCGCATGTTGCCGCGTACCAGGTCGGTTCGCCACAGTTCGGCGTCCGCCCGACCGAAGTCGAGCTTCGGCTTCCGGCCGTCACCGCGCCTCGGCGGCAGGTGCCGCCTCCAGGTCGAAGGGAAGACCAGGCGGTCCTCGTCGGCCGGTGCGGGCTCGTGATCGGTCATGGGCGACAGCATAGAAAACCCCTACGACACGGTATTCGTTCCGATTCGTACCGTTGCGGCTCAGGCGGTCTCGGCGATCCGGGCGAACTCGGCGAGCGCCTCGGAGACGGGGATCGGGTCGGCATCGCCGAGACGGATCGGTGCGGCGTCGGAGTGTTCGAGGCTGTCGCCCTGATCCACCCGGGCGTCGATCACGGTCTGCACCGGGTTCGCGTCCGGATCGTAGTCGGCCGGGTCCAAGCGGACTTCGACGTAACCGACATTCGGAATCCACATCGTCATGCCTGATGCTGAAAGATCCCAGCCACGGAAACGGAGGCCGAGAATGCGACCGGTCGAGACCTTGACTCCCTCGAATCGCGCCAGTCGGCCGGTGCGCAGTTCCTCGTCGGTGAACGCGAACGTCGGGCGGTCGAGTTGTTTGAAGGGCTGGATGAGCTCGTAGTCGGCCAGGATCGCCGACCAGGCGGTGACCTTGTCGCCCAACGTGATCGGGTGGGCCGGCCGGATCGCCGCGTCCTCGGGCAGATGCAGCTCCTGCTCCTCGATGTCGGTGCAGGTGCCGTCCTCGGCGAGGCGGAAGGCGATCGGCCCGGTCTCAGGGTCTGCGGTCCAGATGAGGCGATGCGCCAGCTGCCGGACCAGGGGGTGTTCGACGAAGTACCGGTCGAACTCGGCCTTGGTCCGTGACCGCTGGTGAACCATGTCCCGCTCCAGGCGCTTGACCAGATCGGCGGCGACCGTCCGGACGTCCTTCTTCAGCTGCGTGAAGCGCCGACGGGCGGAGGCGGCGAGTTCGGCGTCGTCGCGGACCCCGGGCGGCGGGAGGGCCTTGCGGGGCTTGCCGTCCATGTCGGTGATGTGCGGCCGCAGCTCCTCGTCGAAGCCGACCTTGAACTGGCGGGGTCCGTAGTCGTAGACCATCGCGGCCGGTTCGCCGATGCCGAAGTCGGGGACGAGGCGGTCGGCGAGCTGGTCGGTGCTCAAGCCCTTTCGGGCGGCGATCGCTTCGATCTGCGAGGAGGCGACCTGTTCCAGGGACCAGTGCCCGACCTTCTCGGAGATGCGGTGAATGGCTCGCATGGCGGTCAGCGTGCCGATGCCACCCAGCACTTCGATGCCGGTGGCGGCCCTCTTGTGGAGGTTGTGGCTCGGCCAGTCGCTGATGAGCGGCACCAGTTCGCGGACGGTGTCGTCGTCGCCGAAATGGGCGAGTTGCGTGAACGCCCACGAGTCGGCGGGCGGCGCGCCCGAGGCCGTCCAGCGCTCGAACAAGGCCCAGGAGAACCGGGCCAGGGACTCGGGGTCGCAGGTCTCGGCCACGATGTCGATCCCGGCGTAGCGCCAGCCGAGACCGGTCACCGACATGACTTCGATGACGCGCTGGACGGCGGCGTCAGGGAGCGAAAGCTCGCGGCCGCGCAGGAGCAGCTCCGGGAGCGCCGCGGGCACGGCCCAGCCCGCGGCCGTGGGGGCCCGGTCGCTCGGTGGCGCGAGGGGATCGAGTTCGGCGAGCGGTTTGATCGCCGCGACCGCCGCCTCGCCGTACTCCGCAGCCGCGGCGAGCAGCGGTTCGGGGCCGCGGGTCGCGCGAATGAAGTCCAGGGCGGTCTGGGCGTTGCGGCGCAGCTTCCGGTCCTTGCCGAGTGCATCGGGGACGAGGAGGACCGCCGCGTCGGCGGCGTGCCGGATGAACCAGGCGATGGCGTCGGGCTTGGCGGCCTTGCGGCGCGTCAGCGAGTCGGCTGCGATCCGCGCGGCCTGGAGGGTCGCCAGCGGCAGCAGCACGGATCGAAGTTCGGGGGCTTCGGCCAGGGCTGCGATCTGGGTGGCGATGTCGAGCCCGAATCGAGCGAGGACCCGATTCATTTCGTCCTTCGAGGGGGAGGAGTCCTTGCCGTCCCATTGCGGCGCGAGCGGTGCGGCGAGGTCGTCGGGGGCATGAGCGAGGAAGAACAGCGGCCAGGAGGAGCGGTCGAAGCCCTCGGCCTCCTGACGCCACTGCTTTGGAGTCCGGTACTCGTAGTCGTCGGCCGGCATGAGGCGTTCGCGTTCGCCGTCGGCCCAGACGATCCGTTCGATCGGGAGCGGGACGAGGCCTTCCACGGTTCCCGTGACCGGTTTCGTTGCGGCCCAGGGTGGTTCGACTAGAAGCCTCGGCAGATCCTCGGGCGCGGCGGCCTGGACCCGACGCGAAGCCCGAACGAGCGGCTCGATCGCCTCGCGCACTTCGGGGTCCGCGGTCTCGAGGAAAACCGCGTCGGAGCGGAGCACGGTCGCCAGGAGACTACGTCGTTCCCGGTCGGCTCCGGCGATGCGCGGCGCGATGAGACGCAGGGCGCGGACCGGGAACCGGGCGGCGGCCTCCATGGCGGGGCTCACGGCGGCGGGGGTGTCGAGGTGGTCGAGGAGCACTGCCATGGCGTCGTCGGTAGGGATGACGGCCAGCGCCTGGTACATCGGCTTGCGGCTGGTAGCGGCCGGCCGCTGCTCGATGTGCCGCTTGAAGATCGGGAAGGCCGCCACGCCGAGGCGGGCGAGGAGGTCGGCGGTGTCGATGTCGCCGTCCACCGAGCCCGATCGCGCCGCCTCACCTGCCGCCTGCAGTTGCGCCGGCGAGGTGATGGTCTGGAGCAGCAGCTTCGACACGTAGTGGTCGGGATCGTGCTGCGCGAGCAGTTCGCAGAGCTGGTCGACCCAGGACGTCAGGTCGGGCGCGATCAGGCTGGCGGTGAGCGCCTTGGGCAGGGTGTCGCGGAACAGCGCCAGTGCCGCCACGGTCTCGGCGTACTCGGCTTCGGGGGCGGCGGCGACAAGGGCGCGCAGGTCCTTGACGACGTCGGGGACGACCTTGACCCACTCGTATCCGATGGCGAAGTCGTCGAGCGGGTAGACGATGCGGCGCTCGCTTCGGTTGCCGCCGTACGTGAGGTGCAGACCCATGGTCTCGACGGCGGCGGCCGCCGCCAGCGGGAGGCCGTGGACCTTGACAAGGAGATGGAACATCGAGGCGGCCGGGACGTGCGACGTGCGACGGGTAATGCCGATCAGCGCCGCCACGGCCGCGGCGCCCACCGGGTTCGGGTTGCCGTCGAGGAAGTCGTTGCCGGCCCAAGCGTAGGCCTCGTTCTCGGGCAGGTCGAGCATCTCGCGCAGCCATGGCAGTTGCGCCTTGATGAAGCTGCGGGCCTCGCGCGGCGCGAGTGCGACCTTGCGGTCGATGCCATCGCCGCGACGGGGACGGGCACGGCGCCGCCACGCCGGAGGGAAGGCGTACTGATCCTCATCGGGCGACATGGTCGATGCGGCGGGCTCGGTCATGCCCCCACCCTAGGAGGACCCGGCGACACCGAGCCGGGTCCTGTTCCGGGGATGTCGCCACCGAGCATGAAGAGCCGGTGCGACATCCCCGTTTCCGTCACGAGGCGCCTGTGGTGAGTCTGGTGAGTCGCGCCAGGATCTCGGAGGCGGTGACCGGGTCGAGGTCGCCGAGACGCGACGGCTTCCGTTCGTCGAACCACCAGCACGGCTTCCCCTTGGAGATCACCGCGCTGCCGACGGTCTGCTCGGGTGACTCCGTGGCGGCGCCGGCCCAGATTCCCGGTTCCAGTGCCACCGTGACGACGAGGCCGTTCGCGAGGGCGTGGGTGATGCCCGGTTCGACGCCGCCGTCTTCGGGCTTGGCCCGCTCCCAGCCTTGGCCGGTGGCTCCGAGGACCCGGAGGGCCTCGATCTTGGCGCCTTCGAAGCGGGTCAGTTTGCCGGTTTCGCGTTCGTCCGCGGTGAGCGCCATGTCCGGTCGGCCCAACTGGTCGAAGGGCTGCAGGATCTCGTAGTCGCCGAACACCTCGATCCAGTCGTTCACCCGCTCCCCCATGAGGACGGGGTGATCGAGGCGGATCGGGACGTCGTCGGGAAGCTCGAACGCGCCGTCCTCGGCGTCGGTGTAGGAGAGGTCTTCGGCGATCCGGAAACCCGTGTGGGCGCCGTCGATCTCGGCCGACCACACCAGACGCCTGGCCAAGTGCCGATTGAGCGCATGGTCGATGAAGTACCGCTCGAATTCGTCCTTGGTCCAGGTGCGCGCCTCGATCATGGCCAGCTCGAGGCGGCGAACCTGGTCGACGGCGACGGCGCGGAGGTTCTTCTTCAGCGCGGCGAAGCGCTGGTAGGCCGGTTCCGCCATTTCGGCGTCGTCCTTCGCGCCGGGCTTCGGCACGGTCTTGAAGGACTTGCCGGCCTGGTCGGTGACGCTGGGATTGAGCCGCTCGTCGAGGACCACGGTGAACTGCCTCGGCCCGTAGTCGAGCACCAGCGCGTCCTGCTCGCCGAGCCCGAAATCGGGGACGAGGCGGTCGGCGAGCTGCTCGCGGCTGAGGCCGAGCCGCTTGGCGATCGCGGTGATCTGACGGGCCGCCTCCGCCTTGACGGACTTGAACTTCACCTTGTCGGCGACCTGCTGCAACGCCCGCAAGGCGTCCTCGGTGCCGATCTCGGCGAGGACTTCCAGGCCCGAGACGGCCCGCTTGTGCTGGTTTTCGTTCGGCCATTCGCGCACCAGTTCGGCGAGCCGCGCGGTGATCGAGGCGTCGGCGAAGTGGGCGAGCTGCGTGAGCGCCCAACGGTCCTTGGAGGGAGCGTCGGACTTGTGCCACTGCTCGAACAGGGCGAAACTGAACCGGGACAGCGAGTCCCGGTCGCATGCCTCCGCGACGACCTCGAGCCCGGGATACGGATGCTCGGGGCTCGCCAGCGCGAGCACGGTGATCAAGTGGCGCGCCGAGTCGGCGGGCAGCGAGCGCTCGCCTCCCTTGAGGAGCACCTGCGGCAGCGCCGTGGGGACCGCCCAGGGACCGGCCTTGGAGACCTTGACGCGCGGCGCCAGCGGGTCGTCGCCAAGGAGTGCGGCGACGGCTTCGGCGGCTTCGGGGCCGTGCGCTTCGGCCTCGGCCGCGACGGCTGCGGCGCCGTGCCGGCCGGCGAGATGGTGCAGCGCGGATTCGGCGTGCGAGCGGCGTTGCGCTTCCGCGCCGAGGGCATCGGGTACCAGGTACGGCACGGCGGCGAGACCGTGGCGGTCGAGCCACCGGATGGCGCTGTGGGAGGCGGCCTTCCGAGCGAGGCGCGCGGCCGCGATGCGTGCCGCGGCTTCGCTGAGGATGGGCCCGGGGAGTTTCGAGTAGTGATGGTGTTCGGCGGGGAGCTTGAGGACCCGGTCGGCGACGCGCTCCCCGTAGCGGGCCAGGATCCGCCGGAGTTCATGCTCGCCGCCGCAGTACTCGTCGCCTTGCCACTCCTCCAGGTAGGGCGCGGCCTTCGCAACGTCGCCTTCGGCCAGGTACGCGGTGACACGGTAATCGAAGGCGTCGAGGCCCTTCTCCTCGCCGGTGGCGCTCCAGTAGTCGATCCCGTGGTCGTCGGGATTCCGAGCCTCGCCCCAGACCTCGCGTTGGTTCCCGGCCCAAAGCAGTTGCGGCCCTGGCGCTTCGAGTCCTTCAATGACGGCGGGTCGGGCCTTGGGCCGCTTGCGGTCCCAGGGCGGCGTGACGAGCAGTGGCGGCAGATCCTCGGGGGCGGCTTCGGGGACGTGGCCGGTGGTCGCGAAGAGGTCGTCAAGGGCGGCGCGCTCGGTTTCGCTGAGGTGGGCGCGCAGTGCGGCGTCGGGGAGGGCCGCGATGGCGACGAGCCGGGCGCGCTGTTCGTTGTCGAAGGTCGGTGCGAGGCGGGCCGCGACGCGCAGCGTCCGGAGGGGGAAGCGCTCGGCGGCCCGGGCGGCGGCGGTGTAGGTCTTGGGCCAGCGGAGTCCTTCGAGGAGGTACGCCGTGGCTTCGTCGCTGGGAAGCAGGCCGATCGCCTCCCGGATGTGATTGCCGAAGTCGCGGCGCAATTGATCGGCGCAGACCGGTCCGGTCAGGATCGGGAGGGCGTCGACGCCGAGGGTGGCGACCACGGTGATGAGGCTGTTGTAGCCGATCCAGGGATCGTCGACATCGAGGATGCCCACGGCCTCGACCTGTTCGAGGCTGGTAATCGAGATCCACAGGAGATCGTCGCTGATGTGACGTGATCCGCGGGCCTTGATGTAGTCGGCGCAGGCTTCGAGCACCCAGTCGTGCTCATCGGGGAGCAGGGTCATCGCGGCGATGCGCTTCACTGCGGTGTCGCGGTGGCCGGCGACCGCGGTCACGGCTTCGGCGTATGCGTCGTCGGACGCGGCGGCCAGGAGCGAGCGGACTGCGGCGAGCCCGCCGTAGTGCAGTTCGTGGTCGATCTCGCGGGCGTACTCCGCGGAGGTTTCGACGAGCACTCGTTGCCGCAGCGGCGGCGCGTCGTTGTACCACTCGGTCTGTTCCTTGATCGCGAGGAACTCGACGGCCGCCGACACCGCGAAGGCGAGGCCGTGTTCGTGCGTCCAGGCGTCCAACGTCGGGCGGAGCCATGATTCGCCGTGGCGCTCGTGCCAGTCGAGAAGGAGCGTCGCGATCACGGCCGCACCGCGGGGGTCGGCCTGACCGTCGAGGTACGCCCGGCCTTCGGCGGCGAAGTCCTCATTGGCGACGAGGCCCAGTGCGGCCCGCAGGTCTTCGGCCTTGTCGGCTCGCTCGCGGGCGAGTTCTGCGACGATCGTCGGATCGGCGAGTTGGACCGGTTTTTTGGCCGGCTTGCCGCGCCGCGCAAGCACCTTGGCGGTCCAGGAGGCCGGAAGTTTGAGCTTGTCCTCTTGGGGCGCACGGGCTTTGGTCATCATCGTCCTTCGTGTGGCGGGGAATGTCGCAGCCGAGCATAGCGATTCGGTGCGACATTCCCGTTCCGTCACGAGATGCCGCACTATGCGGTGCCGGTGAGCCTGGCGAGCGACGCGAGGATCTCGGAGGCGGTGACCGGATCGACGTCCGTGGGGAACTCGCGGCCCGCATCGTCCTTTTCGGACCAGTAGTAGTCCTCGTAGACGGCGAGCCTGACGTCGCGCAGCGTCTGCTCCGGGACTCCCCGCGGCCTGCCGACCCAGATCCCCGGATCCAGCGCCACGGTGACGAAACCGCCGCACGGCAGCGGGTAGGCGATGCCGGGCGCCATGCCGCCGTCTTCGGGCACTGCCCGGTTCCAGCCGCGCTTGTGTCATGCCGAGGACGCGGCCGACATCGACCTTGGCCCCTTCGAAGCGCTTGAGCCGGCCGGTGGCGAGCTCGTCCCCAGTGAAGGCCATGACGGTCCGGTCCAGCTGGTCGAACGGCTGCAGGATCTCGTAGTCGGCGAAGACCTCGGCCCAGGCCGCGGTCTGCTCGGCCCCCAGGTGCACGCGGGTGCGCGACGCGGATGCGCGCCGTCTCGGGCGAGTTCGACCGCCTCGTCCTCGACGTCGCCGAAGGTGCCGTCCTCGGCGATGCGGAACCCGAACCGGTGCCCTCCGTCTCGGCCAGCCACACCAGGCGGCGGGCGAGGTGCCCGGTGAGCGGGTGCTCGGCGAAGTACCGCCGGAACTCGTCCACCGACCAGTCCCGGCCGGCGACCATGGCGTCCTCGAGGCGGCGGACCTGGTCGGCGGCGACCGTCCGCAGCTCCTTCTTCAAGGCGGCGAAGCGCTGGTAGGCCTCCGGCGGCGATCTCGGGGTCGTCCTTCGCGCCCGGCTTGGGCAGCGCCTTGCGGAGCTTGCCGCCTCGTCGGTGACGTACGGCTTGAGCTGCTCGTCGAAGACCGACGATGAACGTGCGCGGCCCGTAGTCGAGGACGAGCGCGGCCTCCTCGCCGAGCCCGAAGTCGGGCACGAG
This sequence comes from uncultured Actinomycetota bacterium, assembly GCA_963740955.1. Classification (GTDB taxonomy): domain Bacteria; phylum Actinomycetota; class Actinomycetes; order Mycobacteriales; family Micromonosporaceae; genus Glycomyces. The sequence continues at coordinate 284,813 of CAVUGC010000010.1, read as the reverse complement.
CCGGTCGGCCAGCTGCTCGCGACTGAGCCCCAGACCCTCGGCGATGTGGGAGATCTGGCGGCCGGCCTCCTCCTTGAGCGCCTTGAACTTCACCTTCTCGGCGATGATCTGGATGGCGCGCATCGCCTCCTCGGTACCGATGGCGCCCAGGACTTCAAGGCCGGTGACGGCACGCTTGTGCTGGCTCTGGCCCGGCCACTCGCGGATCAGCGGGGCGAGGCGCCACACGGTCGCGTCGTCGGCGAAGTTGGCGAGCTGCGTCAGCGCCCACGCGTCTTTCGACGGGCCTCCGACGGACAGCCACTGGTCGAACAGGGCCTGGCTGAAGCGGGTGAGCGAGGCGCGGTCGCAGGTCTCGGCGACGACCTCGACGCCGGGGTAGTCGTTGTCCGGGGTTCCCAAGGCCAGCACGGTGATCAGGTGCGGGACGGCCTCGGCGGGCAGCGCCCGCTCGCCGCCTTTGAGGAGGACCTGCGGCAGGATCACCGGGACCGCCCAAGGACCGGGCTTGGGGATCTTGACGATCGGCTCGAGCGGGTCGACCCCGAGCAGGGCGGTGATCGCCTCGACGGCTTCGGGCCCGTACGGTTCGGCCTCGGCCGAAACGGCTTCGGCGCCATGGCGGACCGCGAGGTGGGCCAGTGCGGACTCGGCGTACCCGCGGCGCTTCTTGTCCGCACCGAGCGCGTCCGGCACGAGATGGGCCACGGTGTCGAGGCCGTGCCGTTCGAACCACTTGCGGGCGCTCGGACGGGCGGACTTGAGCCTGGTGAGCCGCTCGGCCGCGATGCGCGCGGCTGCCGTGTTGAGGATGGGCCCGGGGAGTTCGAGGTGCGTGTGGTCCGTGGCGGGGAGCTTGAGCACCCTGTCGATCACGCGCTCGCCGAAGCGGGCGAGGACCCGCTGCAACTCGCTGTGGCCGCCGTACCTTGCCTCGCCCGTCCAGTGCTCCAGCAGCGGCTCGGCCCGTTCGATCTCGGCGAACCCGAGGAAGGAGAGCAGTCGCCAGTCGTCGGCCTCGATCGTCTTCTCGTCGCTCCAGTAGCCCTCGTCGAGGTCGTAGTAGTTGCGGGCCTTGCTCCACGCTTCCTGTTCGCCTTCGGCCCAACGCAGGCGCGACCCCGCGGGCGGCTCCAGACCGTCGATGACGACGCGTTTGACCTTGGGCCTCTTGAGGGTCCAAGGCGGGGCGACCAGCAGCGGCGGCAGCTCCTCAAGCGCGGCGGCCGGGAAACGGCCGGTGTCGGCCAGCAGGTCGGCGAGGACCGCCCGCTCCGCCTCGTTCAAGTGCTCGTGGTGCGCGGGATCGATGGCGTTCGCGATGGCGGTGACCTGGCGGCGCTGCTTGTCGGGCAGTGTCGGGGCGAGACTCGCCGCGATCCGGAGCGCCCGGACCGGGAACCGGCCCGCGGCCTCGGTGGCGAGCTCGAACACATGCGGCCGGTCGAGTTTTTCGAGCAGGAACGCCATCGCGTCGTCGCTGGGGACCATGGCGATCGACCGGTAGAGGAGCTTCTTGGCTTCGGCGTAGTAGTAAGCGGTGTGGGCGGTCTCGATGAGGATCGGCAGGGCCGCGGCGCCGAGCCCGGCGAGCAGCGGGGCGGCGATGTCGAGGTCGAGCAGGTGGTCGTCGAGGTTCGTGAGCCTCGCGGCGGCGGCGTGCTCGGGCCGGCTGATCGAGTGCCACAGGATCGCGTCGTGGGCACGATAGGTCCTGTTGTTGCCGTAAACGGTGCAGCCTTCGAGGACCCATTCGTGCTCGCCGGGGAACAGCAGCATGGCCGCCACGCGCTTGGCCGCGGTGTCGCGATGCGGTGTGACGGCCGCCACGACCTCGGCGTATTCGGTGTCCGAAGCGGAGGCCAGAAGGGAGCGCACCGCGGCGATGCCGCCGTAGCCGATCTCGCGATCGGCGTGGTACAGGTTCTCTGCGGGGCATTCGGTGATCACGCGATCCTCGATCGCCCCGGAGAGGTAGGAGCGGTCGTCCTCGACGATCGCCAGGCGTTCGACGGCCGCGGCCGCCGCGAACGGCAGGCCGTGCTCGATGACCCAGAGGTCGAACTCCGGGCGGAGCCGGGATTCGCGCATCCGGGCGTTGCCGTCGGTCAGCAGCGCCGCCACCGCGGCGGCCCCGCGGGGGTCGGCCCTGCCGTCGAGGAACGCCTCCGCCGCTTCGACGAAGGGCTTGTTCCTGGGCAGCGCCAGCGCGGTCCGGAGTTTCTCGGCCCGCTCCTCGATCTTGCGGCGGCGGCGCTCCACCAGTTTGGGATCGGCGAGTTCGACCGGCTTCCCGGCCCGCTTCCCGCGCCAGGGCAGCAGCCTGGCGTTCCAAGCGGCCGGCAGATTGAGCTGGTCTTCCTGGGGTGCAACGTGGTCGGTCATCAGAGCCCTTCAAGCGACCGGGAATGTCGCAGTCGAGGATATGACCTCGGTACGACATCCCCGGCCCGGCCTGATCAGGCGGGTCCTCTCGCGGTTCAGATCTGATCGGCCGTCCGGGTCAACCTGCATTGGCCGTCGTCGCATTCGCGTTGCAGGCGGCCCCGCGAGAGGGTCTGCATCAGGCCGATCGCCCAGCATGTCGGGCAGCCGCGCAAGGCCAGGACGCCCACGGGCAGGAGCAGCAGGCTGACCGGCCCCACCACCGGGAGCAGCGCGAGCGAGGCGATCAGGGCGCCGAATCCGATCACGCCCCGCGCCAGGTGGCGGACCAGAGACGCGTTCGCGAACGCCGTGCCTTCAGTCTTCGTCGTCATCAAAGCCTCCGAGATCCGATTCGGGTGCGGCGAGCAGCGATTCCTGCACGGCCTTGCGGGCGCGGTGCAGACGCGACTTCATCGCGGCGGTGCTGACGCCGAGCGCCTTGGCGGCCATGCGGCCGCTGTAGCCCTGCACGTCCCGCATGATCAGCGCCCGGCGCTGGTCGTCCGGCAGCGCGGCGATCGCGGCCGCGATCCTGCTCGCCTCGATGCGTTGCAGCACTTCGTCCTCGGCCGAGCTCACGACCGTGTCGGGCACGCCCTCGCTCGACCGGATCATCCGCGCCCGGCGCAGGCACTCGTTGCGGACGATGCGGAACATCCACGAGGCCAGCGCGCCGGAGGCCCGCAGCATCCCGATCTTGCGGTACAGGATGATCAGCGCCTCCTGCGCCGCGTCCTCGGCGTCCTCGGGAGTGGCGCAGAGCGTCCGCGCGAACCGCTGCACGTTCGGGTGCGCACCGGACACCAGCGCGGCGAGCGAGTCGAGGTCGCCGCGCTGAGCCGAGGCCACCAACCGCTCACTGGGCCAGGCCCACTCAGCCACGGGCCCGCCTCCACTTCCGCACCACGTGATAGCTGCACAAGCCCACCAGTACGACTCCGACTGCGATGGCGATACCGACGATCATGAGAACCTCCGTGTCCTGTCCCGGTGTCCACCGGGACAGGCATAAGAGGCCTCGGCCCACGGAAAGGATTCGAATTATGCCCGGAAGATCGAAGCGGCTCGGCGACAAGATCCGTGACCTGTGCGAATGCCGAGAAAGTACGAGGCCCGGCCGATCCGGAGTGGATCGGGCGGGCCTCGTTCGCCCTGCGAGGGCTACATCAGGAAGGAGTCGACGGCGACCGCGAGGAAGAGGAGCGTCAGGTAGCTCGTCGACCAGTGGAAGAGGCGCATCGGCTTCGGGTCCTCGCCGCGGTTGACGCGGCCGAGGAGCTTGTGGCACTCGAGCACGAACAGGCCGCCGGCCACGAGCGCAACGATGCCGTAGAGCCAGGTCGCGCCGAGCGGGACGGCCACGAGGGAGACGGCGAGCATCGCCCAGCCGTAGACGACCGATTCGATCGCGACGCGGCTGGCGGGGGCGACGACGGGGAGCATCGGGATGCCCGCGGCGGCGTAGTCGTCCTTGAACTTCATGGCGAGCACGTAGAAGTGCGGGGGCTGCCAGAGGAAGACGACGGCGAACAGGACCCAGGCCATCCAGGACATGTGGCCGGTGACCGCGGCCCAGCCGATGAGCACGGGGGCCGCGCCGCACGCGCCGCCCCAGACCGTGTTGTAAGGCGTGGTGCGCTTGAGCCAGATCGTGTAGACGACGTCGTAGTAGACGATCGCGCCGAAGGTGAGCATCGCCGCGAGCCAGTTGACGAGCAGGCCCATGCCGAGCACCGCGACCGCGCCGATGACGAGGCCGAAGATCAGGGCGTTGCGCGGCGGGATCTGGTGCTTGGCGAGCGGGCGGCGCGAGGTGCGGGCATGAGCTGGTCGATGTCGCGGTCGATGTAGCAGTTGATCGCGTTCGCGGACCCGGCGGCGAGCGCGCCGCCGATGACCGTCGCGAGGACCGCGGTGAGCGAGGGCAGCGCGTCGTACTCCATGCGCGCGGCCACGAGCATCGCCGGGATCGTGGTGATGAGGAGCAGCTCCACGATGCGCGGCTTCGTCAGCGAGACATAGGCCCCGATGAGGGCGCGCCAATCCGGCCGGCTTGGCCGGGGCCCCGGCACCGGGCGCGGGCAGTTCGATTCGCTTGCGGGGCTGCGGCCGGGGGCGGTCGGCAAGGCGGGGGCGTCGGCGCGGGTCGGGTCCTCGTTCATCACCGCTCACCATACGGGCAGTGAGGTGGTGACCTGGGCCTGGGGCAAGGGGCCCTACCTGGGGGTTTCGAATGGGAAACCTGCTGGTGGGCTGGTTCACAACCCGCGAAATTCCGCCCTCCGAGAGACTGCGCATAAAGTTCAGCCTGTGTAGGTAGGGTCAGAAGGCACACGTCAATGGCCCAAATACGACGAGTATCAAGGAGTAACGCAGTGGCACAGTTCGAGTGGACCGAGCTCGACCAGAAGGCGGTTGACACGGCGCGGCTGCTCGCCGCCGACGCGGTGCAGAAGGCCGGCAACGGCCACCCCGGCACCGCCATGAGCCTCGCCCCGGTAGCGCACACCCTGTTCCAGAAGGTCATGCGGCACGACCCCAGCGAGCCGCATTGGGAAGGCCGCGACCGCTTCGTGCTCTCGTGCGGCCACTCGAGCCTGACCCTGTACGTGCAGTTGTACCTCCACGGCTACGGCCTGGAGCTTGAAGACCTGCAGAGCCTGCGCCAGTGGGGTTCCCTGACCCCCGGCCACCCCGAAGTGGGCCACACCGCCGGCGTTGAGACCACCACCGGGCCGCTCGGCCAGGGCCTGGCGACCGCCGTGGGCATGGCGATGGCCGCCCGCCGCGAGCGCGGCCTGTTCGACCCCGAGCCCGCCGTCGGCGAGAGCCTGTTCGACCACTTCGTGTACGTCCTCGCCTCCGACGGCGACATCGAAGAGGGCGTCACCCACGAGGCCTCCGCGATCGCCGGCGTGCAAGAGCTCGGCAACCTGGTCCTGATCTACGACGACAACGAGATCTCCATCGAGGACGACACCAAGATCGCCCTCGGCGAGGACACCGCCGCCCGCTACGAGTCCTACGGCTGGCACGTCCAGACCGTCGACTGGAAGGCCGGCAAGGACTACAAGGAAGACCCGAAGGCCCTCTTCGAGGCCATCGAGAAGGCCAAGGCCGTCACCGACAAGCCCTCGCTGATCCGCCTGAAGACCATCATCGGCTGGCCCGCCCCGAAGAAGCAGAACTCCTACGCCGCTCACGGTTCGGCCCTGGGCGCCGACGAGATCGCCGCGACCAAGGAGATCCTCGGCTTCGACCCGGCCGTCTCGTTCAACGTCCCCGAAGACGTCCTCGCCTACACCCGCGGCACCACGAAGCGCGGCCAGGACGAGCGCTCCGAGTGGCTGACCGAGTTCAACAACTGGGGCGCCGAGAACCCCGAGCGCAAGGCCCTGCACGACCGCCTGTGGGCGGGCGAGTTCCCCGAGGGCTTCGAGGCGGCGTTCCCCGAGTTCGAGCCGTCCGCCAAGGGCGTCGCCACCCGCTCGGCCTCCGGCAAGGTGCTCTCCGCGCTCGCGCCGGTCCTGCCCGAACTGTGGGGCGGCTCGGCCGACCTGGCCGGGTCCAACAACACCACGATGGACGGCGAGCCGTCGTTCCTGCCGGTGTCGCGCCAGACGAAGGCCTACCCGGGCAACCCGTACGGCCGCACCCTCCACTTCGGCATCCGCGAGTTCGGCATGGGCGCCATCCTCAACGGCATCAAGCTCCACGGCCCCACCCGCCCCTACGGCGGCACGTTCCTCGTGTTCTCCGACTACATGCGCGGCGCGGTCCGCCTCGCGGCCCTCATGAAGACCCCCGTGGTCTACGTGTGGACGCACGACTCGATCGGCCTCGGCGAAGACGGCCCCACCCACCAGCCCGTGGAGCACCTCGCGTCCCTGCGCGCGATCCCGGGCCTGGACGTCATCCGCCCCGGCGACGCCAACGAGACCGCCGTGGTCTGGAAGACCCTGCTGCAGAAGGCCGACCGCCCGGCCGCGCTGGCGCTCACCCGCCAGAACATCCCGGTGTACGACCGCACGAAGTTCGCTTCGGCCGAGGGCGCCGCGAAGGGCGCGTACACGCTGCTCGACACCGAGGGCACCCCTGACGTGATCCTCATGGGCTCCGGCTCCGAGGTCCAGCTGGCCGTCGAGGCCGCCGAGGCCCTCGCGAGCCGAGGGCGTCAAGGCCCGCGTCGTGTCGGTGCCGTCGATCGAGTGGTTCGACGAGCAGGACGAGGACTACCGCGAGTCGGTGCTGCCCAAGGCGGTCAAGGCCCGCGTCTCGGTCGAGGCCGGCATCGGCCTGTCCTGGCGCGACCTCGTGGGTGACGCGGGAGTCAGCGTCTCCCTGGAACACTTCGGTGCCTCCGCGCCGTTCGAGAAGCTGTACGAGGAGTTCGGCATCACCGCCGCCGCAGTGGCGGACGCGGCCCGCTCCTCCATCAAGAAGGCACAGCAGTAGCAACGTCGAAACTAGCTGGAAAGCTGGAGGAATCCGATGAGCGCGAACGAGAACCTCGCGGGACTGTCGGCAGCGGGGGTGTCGGTCTGGTTGGACGACATCTCCCGTGAGCGCCTGGAGACGGGCAACCTGAAAGACCTCATCGCCGGGTCGTCCGTCGTGGGCGTCACCTCGAACCCCTCGATTTTCGCCGCTGCCCTCGCCAAGGGCAGCAGCTATGACGATCAGATCACCGACCTCGCGGTCCGCAAAGTGAGCGTCGAAGAGGCCGCTCGCGCCATCACCACCTTCGACATCCGCTGGGCGGCGGACGTCCTGGCCCCGGTCTTCGAGACCACCGGGGGCCAGGACGGCCGCGTGTCCATCGAGGTCGACCCGCGTCTCGCCCACGAGACGCAGGCGACCATCGCCGAGGCCAAGGCCCTGTGGTGGGCCGTGGACCGGCCGAACACGCTGATCAAGATCCCCGCCACCAAGGCCGGGCTCCCCGCCATCACGGCGGCGATCGCGGCGGGCATCAGCGTCAACGTGACGCTGATCTTCTCGCTCGAGCGCTACCGCGAGGTCATGGACGCCTACATGGCCGGTCTCGAGTCCGCGAAGGCGGCCGGGATCGACCTGTCCCAGATCCGCTCCGTCGCCTCGTTCTTCGTGTCCCGTGTGGACGCCGAGATCGACAAGCGGCTCGACGGCATCGGCGGCGAGAAGGCCCAGGCCCTCAAGGGCAAGGCCGCGATCGCCAACGCGCGCTTGGCATACCAGGAGTTCGAGAACGTCGTCGCGTCCCCGCGCTGGGCGGCCCTGGCCGCCGCCGGCGCCCACCCGCAGCGTCCGCTGTGGGCGTCCACGTCGGTCAAGAACCCCGACTACCGCGACGTGCATCTACGTCGAGGACCTCGTCGCCCCCGGCACCGTCAACACGATGCCCGAGGGCACCATGCACGACTTCGCCGACCACGGCGAGACCGAGTCCGACACCATCCGCCCGTTCTACGACGACGCCGCCGAGCGTCATGCTCGGCCTGGAGCAGGTCGGCGTCGACTACGAGGACGTCGTCCAGGTCCTCGAGGACGAGGGCGTGGAGAAATTCATCGTCAGCTGGAAGCAGCTGCTGGACCAGATCGAGTCGAAGCTCAGCACGAGTGGAGAGCAGAAGTGAGCGATCCGATGGGGAAGATGGAAGCCGCCGGAGGCCTCGCCGTCACCACCGGCGTTGACGTGAACGCCGGCGTCGACCGGCTCAAGGCGGAAGGCGTCCCGGCCAAGCTCGCCGCCAAGGACGCCACCCTCTGGGGCCCCGAGGCCGAAGAAGAGGCCGCGATCCGGCTCGGCTGGGTCGACACCTTCATCAAGTCGAAGGAACTCCTCGCGCCGCTCGCGAAGCTGCGCGCCGAACTGGGCGAACAGGGCATCGACCACATCGCCCTCGCGGGCATGGGCGGCTCCTCGCTCGCGCCCGAGGTCATCTCCCGCACCCTGGACCTGGGGATCAGCATCCTCGACACCACCGACCCCGGCCAGATCCTGGCCGAGCTCGGCGAGGCCTCGCTGCGGCGCACCGCAGTCGTCGTCTCCTCCAAGTCCGGCTCCACGGTCGAGACCGACTCCCAGCGGCGCGCCTTCGAGGCCGCGTTCGAGGGTATCGGGATCAAGGACCACGCCAAGCGGCTTCGTGTTCGTCACCGACCCCGGCTCCGCACTCGAGGCCCTGGCCGCCAAGCAGGGCTCGCACCTGTTCCTGGCCGACGCCAACGTGGGCGGGCGCTACTCGGCGCTCACCGCGTTCGGGCTCGTCCCGACCGCGCTCGCGGGCGCCGACGTGGCCGAGCTGATCGAGCAGGCGGAGAACTTCGCGGGCACCATCGGCAGCGAAGGCGACGACCCGGCGGTCGTGCTCGGCGCGGTCATCGCGGCCAAGCCGACGATCACCATCGCCGACGACGGCACCGGCATCGTGGGCCTGGGCGACTGGGCCGAGCAGCTCATCGCCGAGTCCCTCGGCAAGGACGGCAAGGGCACCCTCCCGGTCGTCCTCGAAGCGCCCGCGGCCGCGGGCGCGCGCGGTGCCGACCGCGTCTACGCCACGGTCGGCGGCTCCGCCACCGGCCTGCCGAGCGGCGGTTCGCAGCTGGCGATGCCCGACGTGGTCGTCAACGGCCCCTTGGGCGCCCAGTTCCTCGCGTGGGAACTCGCCACCGCCTACGCGGGCTACCTGATCGGCATCGACCCGTTCAACCAGCCCAACGTGACCGAGTCCAAGAACAACACCAACCGCATCCTTGAAGAGGGCCTGCCGGACGAGCGTCCGCACGCCGTCGACGGCTCGGTGGAGATCTACGGCTCGCACTCGACCACGGTCGCGGGCGCGCTCGGCGAACTCCTCACCGACGCCGACCGCGAGGACGCGTACATCGCCGTCCTGGCCTACCTGGACCGGATCGACGACGCCGAGGTGGCGAAGCTCCGGGCCGCACTGGCCGACCGCACCGGCGCTCCCGTCACCTGGGGCTGGGGCCCGCGCTTCCTGCACTCGACCGGCCAGTTCCACAAGGGCGGCCGCCAGACCGGCGCGTTCTTGCAGCTCACCGGCGCTGTCGAAGAAGACCTCGACATCCCGGGCCGCGACTACACGTTCGCCGGGCTCCAGGCCGCGCAGGCCGCCGGGGACCGCCAGGCCCTCGAATCGCGCGAGCGCCCGCTCGTGCGCCTGCACCTGACCGACCGCAAGCGCGGCATCAACCAGCTCCTCCACGCCGTGAGGGAGCTGAGCTAGATGGGCGAGACCCTGTACTCCACCAACCCGCTCCGCGACCCGGCCGACCGGCGGCTGCCGCGCATCCCCGAGCCCTGCGCTCTGGTGATCTTCGGCGTCACCGGCGACCTCGCGAAGAAGAAGCTGATCCCCGCGGTCTACGACCTCGCCAACCGCGGGCCTCCTCCCGGCGTCGTTCGTGATCGTCGGCTTCGCCCGCCGCGACTGGGGCGACGAGACGTTCGAGGAGATGGCCCGCGAGGCCGCCAAGTCCCACGCGCGCACCCCGTGGCGCGAGGAGGTCTGGGCCCGGCTCGCCGGCAACTTCAAGTTCGTGCCCGGCGCGTTCGACGACGACGCGGCCTTCGACCGCTCGACGCCACGGTCGACGAGCTGCGCGATACCCACGGCATCGTCGGCAACGCCGCGTTCTACTTCTCGATCCCGCCCCTGGCGTTCCCCACGGTGCTCAAGCAGCTCAAGCGCACCGGCATGTCCGACAACCGCCAGGACGGCGGCGGCTGGCGCCGCGTCGTGGTCGAGAAGCCCTTCGGCGAGGACCGCAAGTCCGCGTCCGAGCTCAACGACCTCGTCGACACGGTCTTCACCGCCCCCGACGTGTTCCGCATCGACCACTACCTCGGCAAGGAGACGGTGCAGAACATCTTCGCGCTGCGCTTCGCGAACGCGATCTTCGAGCCGATCTGGAACTCCAACTACGTCGACCACGTGCAGATCACCATGGCCGAAGACGTCGGCATCGGCTCGCGTGCGGGCTTCTACGACGACAACGGCGCCGCGCGCGACGTGCTCCAGAACCACGTGCTGCAGCTCCTCGCCATCGCGGCGATGGAGCAGCCCAACGGGTTCGAGGCCGAGGAGATCCGCACCGAGAAGCTGAAGGTCCTGCGGGCCATCAAGCTCCACGACGACCTCGAGGCCACCGCGATCCGCGGCCAGTACGCCGACGGCTGGGTGCAGGGCCGCCCCGTCCAGGGCTACCTCTCCGAGGACAACATCCCGCAGACCTCGACCACCGAGACGTACGCGGCGGTCCAGATCGGCATCCAGAACCGGCGCTGGAACGGCGTCCCGTTCTACCTGCGCACCGGCAAGCGGCTCCCCAAGCGGGTCACCGAGATCGCGGTGGTCTTCAAGGAGGCCCCGCACATGCCCTTCGCCGACTACGACACCAAGACGCTCGGCAACAACCAGCTGGTCATCCGCGTCCAGCCGGACGAGGGCATCACGGTGAAGTTCGGCTCGAAGGTCCCCGGCACCGGCATGGAGCTGCGGGACATCTCGATGGGCTTCGGCTACGGCGAGACGTTCACCGAGTCGAGCCCCGAAGCGTACGAGCGGCTCATCCTCGACGTGCTCCTGGGCGACAAGACCCTGTTCCCGGACGCGCAGGAAGTGGACGCGTCCTGGGCTGTGGTCGACCCGCTCGAGGAGTACTGGGCCTCGACCAAGCCCGAACCGTACGAGTCCGGGACCTGGGGCCCGTCGGGCGCCGATCTCATGCTGCAATCGTCCGGCCGCCGCTGGCGCCGGGCCTAGAAGGGGAGTCTGGACGTGCATCTGAAGGACACCACCACCGGCGACGTCATGAAGGCCCTCGACGGGATCCTGCATGAGGTCGGCGGCGGCTCCAGCCTCGCCCTCAACCTCGTGGCGCTGACCACCGAGGAAGAGCGTGAAGAGGTCGAGAACGCCGCCTCGATCGCCGCGCAGGAACACCCGTACCGGCTGATCATGGCGATCCCGCGCGACCTGGACGCCGACCGAGCCGCGCATCGACGCCGAAGTGACCGTGGGCGAACGGCTCGGCTCCGCCGAGGCGATCATCCTGCGCCTCGACGGCCCTGCCGCCGCGCACCTCAGCTCGATCGTGCTGCCCATGCTGGCCTCGGACGTCCCGGTGGTCACCTGGTGGCTGCTCGACCCGGTCCGCTACGGACTCGAGCAGGAACTGCGCAGCTTCGCCGACCGCCGCATCACCTACTCGGCCCGCGCGGACGACCCCGTGCAGTCGCTGTACCGGCGCGCCGAGTCCTACGTCTACCGGCGACACCGACATCTGCTGGACCCGCATCAGCCTGTGGCGCTCGCTCATCGCCAGCGCCTTCGACGGGGTGACCCACGCGGTCGAGAAGATCACCATCAAGGCGGACGACGACGACCCGTCGGCGCAGCTCATGGCCGCATGGCTGCACACGCGGCTGGGCGTGTCGCCGGAGATCGTCGACACCCAGGTGGAGCGCAACTCCGAGCACCTGCCCGCGATCGCCTCCGTGGCGTTCACGATGGACGGCGGCGAGACGATGGAGGTCGAGCGGAAGGCCGACGGCACCACGGTCCTGCGCCAGGCGGGGCTGCCGAAGCGCCGCCAGACGCTGCAGGGCCGCACGCTCGGCCAGCTGCTCGCCGAGGAGCTGCGGCACATCGACCCCGACACGGCGTACCGGAAGGTCCTCGCGACCTTCCAGGAGCACTACCGGCGAGCGGGCGAGCGCATGAGCCGTTCGGGTGCGGTGATCGTCCACAACGACGCCGAAGTGCTCGCCGAGGCCGTGGCTTCGCGGCTGCTCAACCGGCTCGCGGACGCGCAAGCGCACCGCGGCGAGGCGTCGATCGTGCTGACGGGCGGCCGGATCGCGGCGAAGGTGTACCAGAACATCCTGGGTTCGCCGATCCGCACGGTCGTGAACTGGTCGAAGGTCGACTTCTGGTGGGGCGACGAGCGGTTCCTGCCGTCCGGCGACCCGGAGCGGAACGAGACGCAGGCCCGCGAGGCGTTCCTGGACCACCTGCCGGTGGACCCGGCGCGCGTGCATCCGATGGCCGCCGCCGACGCGGTGGAGACGCCTGAGGACGCGGCGCTGCGCTGTACCGCGAGGAGCTGGCGAAAGCCGCGGGCGGCGAAGGCGTTCCGGCGTTCGACCTGCTGCTCTTGGGCATCGGCGAGGACGGCCATGTCGCGTCGCTGTTCCCGGGGAACCCGGCGCTCGGACGTGACGCGAGTTCGGCGGTGGGGGTCCGCAACTCCCCCAAGCCGCCGCCGGAGCGGGTCTCGCTGACGATGACGACGATCAACGCCGCCACGGCGGCGTGGATCATCGCGTCGGGTGAGGGCAAGGCCGAAGCGGTCGATGAGGCGCTGTCGAAGGGCGAGCTTCCCGCGGGCCGCGTGCAGGCGGTGGGCCACACCAGGTGGCTCATCGACAAGGACGCCGCTGCGAACTTGAAGCACCTGGAGTTCTAGAGCAAGCGCGAGGGCCCGGTCTGACGTCCGGGCCCTACGGCGGGATCCAGTGCCCTTGCAGTGCGGCGGCGCATCGCCCGACCTTGCGATGCGGGCGCGCCGGTGCTCGCTCAATAGAGCGAGCGCTCGCCGCGGGCGGCGGCGCGGGCGGCGAGTGCCTCGGCGAGGAGGTCCTCGGCCTCTTCGTCGCTGCGGCGCTCGCGCACGTAGGTGAGATGGGTCTTGTACGGCTTGGCGGTTCGGCGTTCCGGGGGGTTGTCCTGGTCGGGGCTGGCCGGCCACCCGCAGCAGGTGCAGTCCCATTCGTCCGGGACCTCGACGTAGAGCGCGAATGACAATGCGGTCTCGTGTCCGTTGGCGCACCAGTACTTGATGTGCTGCCGCGGCACCGGCTCGCCGCGTTCCAGGTGGAGTCCCGCGGTGGCGCCGATTCGAGTGCCTCGGATGGCTTGTCCGTTGGACATATGTGTGATCGCTCCTCACAGACGGGGGATCTTCTGTGGATATCGACCGGCGCACTCGGCCGCAGCGTCGCCTGAGCACGAAGGAGTCCGCGGGAAGGAGACCGCGCGACTCCCCTTGAGCGTCGCCGTGGAGTCACCGGTCGGAGCGGCTGGGGCACCGCCCTCAGCAATTCTATGACGTAAAGCACACACTGTAAAGACTGCGGCGAAATGGTTTCGCATAAAGGCAGGAGCCGTGCACTCACACGCGGCCCCTTCATATCGGTCCGTCCCTAGGAGATGCGCAGAATGATCTTGCCCCTGGTCCGCCCGGTCTGGCTCGCCCGCCACGCGTCGGCCGCCCGGTCCAGCGGATACGTCTCCGAGATCGGCACGATCAGCTCGCGGGACTCGACCAGGTCCGCCAGGTCGTCAGGTCCTTCGGCTTCACGGTCATGAACACGTACTGGCCGCCCGCATCCCGCACTCCGGCGTCGACGACGGACACCACGCGCGACGGATCGGTCCCCGCTTCTATCGACATCTCGACCGCGTCGCCGCCCATGGCGTCGACGGCCGCATCAGGACCTTCGGGCACCAGCGCTTGATCCGCTCGAGAAGCCCAGGCCCGTACTCGACCGGCTCGGCCCCGAACGCCAGCAGATAGTCGTGGTTGCGAGCGCTGGCGGTCCCGATGACCCGCGCACCGCGGGCCTTGGCGATCTGCACCGCGATGGTGCCCACGCCACCTGCCGCGGCGTGGACGAGCACCGTGTCGCCTTCCTTGGCCTGCACGGTGTCGAGGGCCTGCAGGGCCGTCACACCGACGAGGGAGAGCCCTCCGGCGGAGTCCCAGTCGAGGCTCGGGGGCTTGCGAGCGATCATCCAAGGCTCGGCCACCGTGTACTCCGCGTAGGTCCCCCACTTGGCGACGGGACGGCGCACATACCCGAACACCTCGTCCCCGACCTCGAATCCCTCGGTCTCGGAGCCCACCTCGGCCACGATCCCCGCGGCGTCCCACCCGGGAATGAGCGGGAACTCCCCCGGGATCGCCGAATCGAGGTATCCGGCCGCGACCTTCCAGTCCACCGGGTTCACCGAGGTCGCCTTGAGCCGCACGTGCACTTCCCCGGCCGCGCACGGCGGCCGCGGCACGTCGGCGACTTCGAGCTCATCGGCCCCGCCGTAGCGGGGCAGCATCACTGCCTTCATACGTGGCATCCCACCATGAATCGGCCTCGGCAAGCGAAGTCGACCACTTCTCGCCGGCTTTCGTCAGCCGCTGAGCCGCACCGGGTACGCCGCTTCGGGATCGTTGTTGGCGGCGAGCACGTCCTTCCAGAACGGCACCGTCGCCGCTGCGTCAGGACCGGTGCCGTACCGTTCGAGACCGAACTCCCGGCCGATGTAGGCGAGCAGATCGTCCCCGTAGACGATGATGTCCGCCTGGTACACCGACAGGACCGGGTGGTCCCATGCCTCCCGGCCCGAGGGCAGGTACCGGTGGCTGTAGACCGGGATCAGCTTCGGCACCGCGGCCAGGTGCCCCTTGGCGAGGTCGAGGGCGTCGGCCGTAGCGTCCGGGCGGTCGCCCCACTGCTCGACCCAGAACCCGCTGTGCTCGACGTCGAACAGCAGGCCTTTGACAGGCCACTCCAAGTGCGCCCGGAGCGCCTTCGGATCACCTGCGCGCCAATCAGGCCATCCCCCGGGACCCGAGGGCACACCCGCGGCCAGGAAGGCGCGGTGGTCATCGGCGAACTCGATGCCCGACTCGCCTTCGATGCGCTCGAACTCCCTGTCAGAGAGCCCCGGCATGATCGCGAACCGGCCGAGCTCGGCCAAGCGGCGCGCGGCGCGCTTCCCGATCCAGACGCCGTCGTGAAACCCATGCCCATTGTACCGGGGAAGCCGAAACGGCCCGCCCGAGCGATGCCCGGGCAGGCCGTTTCGAAGTCTTGTGCCGCCTTAGACGACGGCGCGGAGCAGGAGGCCGAAGGCCACGATGCAGGCGAACCAGATGACGCCCACGCCGATCGTGATCCGCGTGAGGTTCTTCTCCGCGACCGAGGAGCCGGACGCCACCGAGGACATGCCGCCGCCGAACATGCTCGACAGGCCGCCGCCCTTGCCCTTGTGCAGCAGCACCATGAGGATCAGGACCCCGCTGGAGAGCAGCAGCAGGATCATCAGGGTGTAACTCAGAACCGTCATCATCGGTGATCGGGTTTCCTCTCAGCAATTCTGGCCCGTTATGGGGCGCGGGCCGCGTCCGAGTCTAGCGGAGCGTCGGTCGCTACCACATGCGGTGTCAATTACACACATGCTCAGGGCCTGCTTCGTCAGGTGCAGTCGACGCTGGAACGCAAGGAGCCGCCGCACAACGCTGTGCGGCGGCCCTGCTGCGCCCTGCAGCGCTCAGCTCGGGCGCTGCAGGCGATTTGGTACTACGCGTAACTACGCTCCGACGTGCTCCGGGAAGCGCACGATCTTGGAGAACTCTTCGGCGTCGAGGCTCGCGCCGCCCACGAGGGCGCCGTCGATGTCCTTCTTGCCCATGATCTGGGCGACGTTCGAGGACTTCACCGAACCGCCGTAGAGGATCCGGACCCGCTCCGCCACGGCGCCGAACTTCTCGGCCAGCGCCTGACGCAGCGCACCGATGACCTCCTGGGCGTCCTCGGCGCTGGCCGTGCGGCCGGTGCCGATGGCCCAGACGGGCTCGTAGGCCACGACGACCTTGGCGAGCTCTTCCTCGGTGAGGCCGTCGACGGCCGCGATGAGCTGGCTGACCGAGTGCGAGATGTGGTTCCCCGCCTCGCGCACGTCCAGGGCCTCACCGACGCAGAGGATCGGGCTGATGCCGTTGTTGAGGGCCTGGCGGACCTTGGCGGCCACCAGTTCGTCGCCCTCTTCGTGGTACTGGCGGCGCTCGGAGTGGCCGACGGCCACGTACGAGCAACCGAGCTTCGCGAGCATCGAGCCGGCGATCTCGCCGGTGTAGGCACCGGACGGGTGCGCCGACAGGTCCTGGGCGCCGAAGCCGATGGTGAGCTTGTCGCCGTCGACGAGCGTCTGCACGCTGCGGATGTCGACGAACGGCGGGAGGACGACGGTCTCGACCGCTTCGAGCTGCTCGCGGGTGAGGCTGAAGGCCAGCTTCTGCACCAGTGCGATCGCTTCGAGGTGGTTGAGGTTCATCTTCCAGTTGCCGGCGATGAGCGGCTTGCGGGTCTCAGTCATCTTCAATTCTCCAGTGCGTCCAGGCCGGGCAGGGTCTTGCCCTCGAGGTACTCGAGGCTCGCCCCTCCGCCGGTCGAGATGTGGCCGAAGCCGTCCTCGGGCAGGCCGAGGGTGCGGACCGCGGCGGCGGAGTCGCCGCCGCCGACCACGAGAACGCCTCGGAGTCCACGAGCGCCTGCGCGACGGTCTTGGTGCCGGCGGCGTAGTCGGGGAATTCGAAGACGCCCATGGGGCCGTTCCAGAACACGGTCTTGGCTCCGGCGATCCGGTCCGCGAAGAGCTTCGCGGACTCGGGGCCGATGTCCAGGCCCATGCGGTCGGCCGGGATCGCGTCGACGCCCACGGTGAGCGGCTCGGCGTCGGCGGCGAACTCGGCGGCGGTGGTCGTGTCGACCGGCAGCAGCAGTTCGACGCCGAGTTCCTCGCGCGCTCAAGGTAGTCCTTGCAGACCTCGATCTGGTCCTTCTCGAGCAGCGAGGAGCCGACCTCGTAGCCCTGGGCGGCGAGGAAGGTGAACATCATGCCGCCGCCGACGATGAGCGTGTCGACCTTGTCGAGCAGGTTGTCGATGACCGCGAGCTTGTCGGAGACCTTCGCGCCGCCGAGGATGACGACGTACGGCTGCTCGGGCTTGCCGGTGAGCTTCGAGAGGACCTCGACCTCTTTGGCGATGAGCCAGCCCGCGTAGCGCGGGAGCAGCTGCGCGACGTCGTACACGGAGGCGTGCTTGCGGTGCACGGCGCCGAAGGCGTCGTCCACGTACACGTCGCCGAACGCGGCCAGCTGGCCGGCGAACTCGGCCCGCTGGGTGTCGTCCTTGCTGGTCTCACCCTTGTTGAAACGCAGGTTCTCCAGCAGCAGGACGCCGCCGTCGCCCTGGGCGACGGCCTTGTTCTCGGCGTCCGTCCCGACGGTGTCGGTCGCGAAGGCGACCTCGCGGCCGAGGACCTCGCCGAGGCGCTGGGCCACGGGGGCCAGCGAGAAGGCGGGGTCGGGCTCGCCCTTGGGGCGGCCCAGGTGCGAGCACACCACTACGCGCGCGCCGGCTTCGGCCAGCGCCTTGACGGTGGGCGCGACGGCGCGGATGCGGCCGTCGTCGGTGATGTTCTTCCCGTCGAGAGGGACGTTGAGGTCGGCGCGTACGAGTACGCGCCGACCGTTGACGCCCTCCTGCAGGAGTTCGTCGAGCGTCTTCATCAGGCTGCTAGCCGACCAGCTTGACGAGGTCGACGAGGCGGTTCGAGAAGCCCCACTCGTTGTCGTACCAGCCGAAGACCTTGACCTGGTTGTCGATGACCTTGGTCAGGAGGCCGTCGATGATGCACGAGTGCGGGTCGGTCTCGATGTCCTTGGAGACGATCGGGTCCTCGGTGTAGTACATGATGCCCTTGAGCGGGCCCTCGGCGGCGGCCTTGAGCGCGGCGTTGACCTCTTCGGCCGTCACGTTGCGCGACGCCTCGAAGGTGAGGTCGGTGATCGAGCCGGTCGCGATCGGGACGCGCAGCGAGTAGCCGTCGAGCTTGCCGTTGAGCTCGGGCAGCACCACGCCGACGGCCTTGGCGGCGCCGGTCGTGGTGGGCACGACGTTCAGGCCGGCGGCGCGGGCGCGACGCGGGTCCTTGTGCGGGCCGTCCTGCAGGATTCTGGTCCTGGGTGTAGGCGTGGATCGTGGTCATCAGACCCTTTTCGATGCCCACGGACTCGTTCAGGACCTTGGCCATCGGGGCCAGGCAGTTGGTGGTGCAGGACGCGTTCGAGATGATGTGGTGCTTCTCGGCGTCGTACTTGTCGTGGTTGACGCCCATCACGATGGTGACGTCCTCGTTCTTCGCCGGAGCGGAGATGATGACCTTCTTGGCGCCACCCTCGATGTGGGCGGAGGCCTTGGTGCCATCGGTGAAGAAGCCGGTGGACTCGATGACGACGTCCGCGCCGACCTCGCCCCACGGGAGGTTCTTGGGGTCGCGCTCAGAGAACGCCTTGATGGTCTTGCCGTTGACGGTGATCTCGCTGTCGCCGACCTTGACCTCGTACGGCAGGCGGCCGAGGATCGAGTCGTACTTGAGCAGATTGGCGATCGTCTTGAGGTCGCCCAGGTCGTTGAAGGCGACGATTTCGATGTCGGCACCGGAGGCGAGAACCGCCCGGAAGAAGTTGCGCCCAATGCGGCCGAAGCCGTTGACGCCAACGCGGATGGTCACTTGGCCATCTCCTCGCTTGAACAGGATCGGATAACTGACTGAGACCGGAGGCGGTCTCGCACACGATCCGTTCAACCGAATAGCGACGGTGGAACAGATCGCTGTTCGGCCTCGTCGCCGAGCACTCTTTGACCCTACCGCTGTGGTTCCTGAACCCCTCGCGGTCGGCTCCCCCCGATCATGTCACACCCGGGACGGGGGTGTGACATCGCGGTTAAGCGTAGCTCTTGGAAGCCGGCCGGTGCGACGTACCTCGCCCAAGGACGGCAGGTCGTGCGCGGTTTCAGCCGACGAGCCATCTCCTCTTCGGCGACAACATCGTCGGGGCCGGGGACGCCGTGCTCCTGGGCGCGCTTGGTCGCCATGTTGATGAGGCGGCGGATGCGCCCGGCGATGGCGTCTTTGGTGAGCGGCGGGTCGGCGAGCGCGCCGAGCTCCTCCAGGGAGGCCTGGCGATGGTCCAGGCGCAGGCGCCCGGCCGAGGCGAGATGTCCGGGGACGTCGTCGCCGAGGACTTCGAGGGCGCGGGTGACCTTCGCGGCGGCGGCGACGGCGGCGCGGGCCGAGCGGCGCAGGTTGGCGTCGTCGAAGTTGGCGAGGCGGTTGGCGGTGGCGCGGACCTCGCGGCGGACGCGCCGCTCCTCCCAGGTGAGGACGGAGGAGTGGGCGCCGAGGCGGGTGAGCAGTTCGCCGATGGCGTCGCCGTCGCGGATGACCACGCGGTCGACGCCGCGCACGTCACGGGACTTGGCGGCGATGCCGAGGCGGCGGGCGGCGCCGACGAGCGCGAGCGCGGACTCCGGGCCGGGGCAGGTGACCTCGAGGGCCGAGGAGCGGCCGGGCTCGGTGAGCGAGCCGCGGGCGAGGAAGGCCCCGCGCCAAGCGGCCTCGGCGCAGCACGGGTAGGCGCCGACGACGTGGTTGGGCAGGCCCCGAATGGGGTAGCCGCGCTGGTCGGTGAGGCCGATCTGCTTGGAGAACGCCTGGCCGTCGGCCATGACGCGCAGCAGGTAGTGGTTGTTGCGGCGCAGGCCTGCGGCAACGAGGACGTGGATCTCGGACTCGTAGTGGTACAGATCGTTGATCATGCGCTTGGCGCGGCGGGCGACGTTGCCGGCGTCGACCTCGGCCTCGACCACGACGTTGCCCTGGCCGACGAGGTGCAGCCCGCCGGCGAAGCGGAAGAGCGCACCCAGCTCGGCACGCTGGCAGCAGGACTTCGTCACCTCGATGCGACTGAGTTCGTCCTTGACCTCCGAGGTCATCGCCATTCGTTAACCACCATCTTCGACCAGCAGGGTTCCCAATACGGCAGCCAAAGCGCTGACGTCGTGCGTCACGCCGTCGGAGGCGAGGTGCGCCGCGACCAGCTCTGCCTCCAACGATTGTGCCGCACTGTTCAACGATCCGGGATCGGCGAGGGTTCGGGTGTCGCCTGAGACGACGTAGTGAAACCGGACACCTTCGGAGTAACGACGCAGCGTGTCGACGTGACCGGCGAGGGTCAGGCCGTCGGTTTCCTTCTCTTCGGAGAGGTTGAGCACGACGATGCGCTTGGCTTTGGAGGCGCCGATGGCCTCGCGGAGGTCGGGCAGGAGCAGGTGCGGGATCACCGAGGTGTACCAGGAGCCGGGGCCGAACACGTGCCAGTCGGCGTCGGCGACGGCCGCGAGGGTCTCGGGGCAGGCGGTGGCGCCGGCGGGCCGCAGGCGCACGTCCTTGACGCTGCCGTCGGCGATCGCGACGTTGTGCTGGCCGACGATGGTGCGGGTGCCGGGGCCCTCTTCGAGATCGGCTTCGATGTCGAGCGGGGTGCGGGACATGGGGAGGACGCGGGCGCGCGAGCCCAGGAGGCGGGCGGCGAAGTCGAGGGCGTCGACCGGGTTGGTGTGGAGTTCGAGGAGCCCGGTCAGGACCACGTTGCCGACCGGGTGGCCGGAGAGGAAGTCGTCGCCGCCGAAGCGGTGGGAGAACAGGCGCGCGGTCTCGGACTTGCCCGGGTCGGCGGTGGCGACGAGGGCCTTGCGCAGGTCGCCGGGGGGCAGGACCGGGCGGTTGGCGCGGATGTCCCCGGTCGAGCCGCCGTCGTCGGCCACGGTCACCACGGCAGTCAGGTCGACCCCGAGCTTCGTGAGGGCGCGCAGCGAAGCCGAGAGGCCCCGCCCGCCGCCGAATGCGACGACTTTGAGCATGCGGTTACCTCGGTATCGGGGGGCGTGGGAGAGCCGAGGCAGGGGGTGTCCCCCTAGCGCCCACCGGCCCGGCTGCGGCGGTGAAGCCGCCGGTCACGGAACCACTGGGCGCGTCGGTCACTCGTTGCCCCGGTCGCGGTGATGGGTGTTCGCGGGGAACCCGGCGGCGTTCAGACGTTTCGCCAGCGATTCGGCGATGGCGACGGAGCGGTGCTTGCCGCCCGTGCAGCCGATGGCGATCGTCATGTAGCGCTTGCCTTCCCGTTCGAACCCTCGGGTGGTGCCGAGCAGCAGGGAGGCGTAGGCGTCGACGAATTCCTCGGCGCCGTCCTGGCCCAGGACCTAGTCGGAGACGTCCTGGTCGGTCCCGGTGTGCTCGCGCAGGGTGGAACCCAGTACGGGTTGGGAAGGAATCTTACGTCGGCCACTAGTCCGCATCGCGCGGGATGCCGTACTTGAAACCGAACGACATGCAGGTGAAGGAGAGGCCCGGGGTCGAGGGCGCGAGGAAGGCCTCCTCGACGCGGGACCGCAGCTGGTTCTCGTTCATGTGCGTCGTGTCGAACAGCGTGTCGGCCGAGCCCGCGCCGGCTGCAGGATGCGGCGCTCGGCCGCGATCCCGTCGGCGAGCATCCCGTCGCCCTGGAGCGGGTGGGCGCGGCGGACCTTCTCGAAGCGCCGGATGATGATGTCGTCGTCGGCGTCCACGAACACCAGGTGCGGTTTGAAGCCGCCCTTGCGGAGGTCCTCGATGACGCCCACGAGGTCGGTCATGAACGCGCGCGAGCGCACGTCGAGGACCATCGCGGTGCGCCGCACCTCTTCTCCCCCGGCCGCGGCCAACTCGGCGGCCTGGCCGACGAGCGATTCGGGGAGGTTGTCGATGACGTAATAGCCGACGTTCTCCAGTGCTCGAGCCACCGTCGAGCGGCCGCCGCCGGAAATGCCGGTGACGATGACGAGGTCCAATTCGCTGCGGTCGGTCGAACCCGATTGCACTGCTGCCACACCCATAAGTCAAGTATCCCCGAGATCCATCCTGGCGCCGTGGCGACACGGCGCCGATGTGCTTGCCGAACTGACAAGCGTATTACTACCTACCGCTTCTCAAGCCCCGTTGTCATCGGGATTACGCAGATGTGCCTGCAAAGCCTCGGCCAGTTTCGGCCCGATCCCCGGTACGGCTTCCAAATCGGACAGTTCGGCCTCGCGGACTCTTGACCGAACCGAACTGCTTGAGGAGGGCCTTGCGCTTGGACTCGCCAAGGCCCGGAACGCTATCAAGGGCGGAGGTGATCAGGCTCTTGCGTCTCCTGGTGCGGTGCAGGGAGATCGCGAAGCGGTGCGCCTCGTCGCGCACGCGCTGCATAAGGTACAGGGCCTCGGAGGTGCGCGAGAGGATCACCGGGTACTCCTCGCCCGGAAGCCAGATCTCCTCGAGGCGCTTGGCGAGTCCGGCCAGGTTGATCGTGTCGATCCCGAGTTCGGCGAAGACGGCATCGGCGGCGGCGACCTGCGGCTGGCCGCCGTCGACCACGAGCAGCTGCGGCGGGTAGTGGAAGCCGCGTGCTTGGGTTCCTCGGTTTCCTCTCCTCCGGCGGGCGAGCCGGCGGGCTGGTCCGCGAGCTCCCGCGAGGCGGCGGCGCAGCGTCTCCTGGAGCGAGGCGAGGTCGTCCTTGCGCTCGCCTTTGATGACGAAGCGGCGGTACTCGCTCTTGCGCGGCAGGCCGTCCTCGAAGACGACCATCGACGCGACCACGTCCTCCCCCTGGGACTGCGAGACGTCGTAGCATTCGATCCGCAGCGGCCGCCTCGGGCAGGTCGAGTGCCTCCGCGAGTTCTTCCAGGGCCTTCGAGCGGGCGGTGAGGTCACCGGCGCGCTTGAGCTTGTGGCGCTGGAGGTTCTCGATCGCGTTCTTCTCCACGGTCTCGGCGAGCGAGCGCTTGTCGCCGCGGCGCGGCACGCGCAGGTCGACCTTCGAGCCGCGGCGCTCCGACAGGAGCTCGGCCAGCGCCTCGGCGTCGTCGGGGAGGGCCGGGACGAGCACCTCGCGGGGCACGACCTCGTTCTGCTCGCCGTAGAACTGGAGGCAGAAGCGCTCCACGATCCCGGGCAGGTCGACCGGCTCGGCCTTGTCGATGACCCAGCCGCGCTGGCCGCGGATGCGGCCGCCGCGCACGTGGAAGACCTGGACGGCCGCTTCGAGCTCGTCGTCGGCCACGGCCATCACGTCGCAGTCGACCTCCTCGGCGAGGACCACGACCTGCTGTTCGAGGACCTTGTCGAGCGCGCCGATGTCGTCGCGCAGGCGCGCGGCCCGCTCGAACTCGAGGGATTCGGAGGCATCCTGCATCTCCTTGAGGAGGCGCCTGCGCACGGGGCGTGTTCGCCGGACATGAAGGCGCAGAAGCCGTTCACGAGCTCGCGGTAGTCCTCGGCGGAGATGCGCCCGACGCACGGCCGCCGAGCACTTGCCGATGTCGGCGAGCAGATTGGGGCGCCCGATCCGCTGCAGCGCTTGAACTCCGAGTCGGAGCAGGTGCGAATGGGGAAGACCCGGGTGAGCAGGTCGAGGGTCTGGCGGATGGCCCAGGCCGAGCCGAAGGGCCCGAAGTAGCGCACGCCCTTGCGGCGGGCACCGCGCATGACCTGGGCGCGCGGGAACTCCTTCCCCACGGTGACGGCGAGCCACGGATAGGACTTGTCGTCCTTGAACATGACGTTGAACCGCGGGTCGTACTCCTTGATCCAGGTCCACTCCAGCTGGAGGGCCTCGACCTCGGTGGCGACCACGGGCCACTCGACGCTGCGCGCGGTGTTGACCATGCGGCGGGTGCGCTCGTGCAGCCGCGTCTCGTCGGCGAAGTACGAATTCAGACGATTGCGGAGGTTCTTGGCCTTGCCGACATAGATGACCCGCCGGTCGCGGTCCCGAAAGCGGTAGACGCCCGGGCGGTCGGGATGGTGCCGGGGGCGGGACGGTAATCAACAGCCACACCACAAGGATATGACCCGCCCCCGACACTCCCGCCGCCTACGGCATGGCCGCCAATGCCTTCAGCTCGATCTGGAGGTCTTCGACCTCCTCGCGGGCGATGCCGCGCGAGGTGAACCAGTTGCCGAGGTTCTCGCACGTCCCGTTCGAGGAAGCCCATGCCCAGCGGGTTCGCGGAGATGTCCACGACCTGCGGGAGGTCGAGGACACGAGCCGGCCGTCGTGGACGACCGTGTTGTACGGCGAGAGGTCGCCGTGCGCGAAACCCAGCTCGGTCATGCGCCGCAGCGCCTCGGCGGCCTGCTCCCACAGGCTCTCGAGCTCGACCTCGTCGGGCCTGGTCTCGGCGAGCCTCGGCGCGGCCGTGCGGCCCTCGCCGATGAACTCCATGATGACTTCGCGGCCGAGGACCTGGACCGGGTACGGGACCGGGATGCCGGCGGTGAACATCCTCTCGAGCGCGTCGAACTCCGCCGCGGCCCAGCGGCCGGCGGCCTGCTCGAGACCGACGTCGTCCGCTTGGCCATGGCGCGGGCGTCGCGCGAACGCTTGCGCGCCGCGCCCGGCCGTGTAGTCCCCGGCCGGTTGAACTGGGTGTGCTCGGCGCTGCGGTAGCGCTTCGACGCGAGGATCACGGCCCGGTCGGTGCCCGGGTACGACGCGTTCGATGAGGAAGACGTCGGCTTCCTTGCCGGTCTTGAGGACGCCGAGTTCGTAGTCGACGGCCCCGTGGTCGGTGATGACCCAGTCCGGTGGGGTTCCGGGCCGCGCTGGAGCGGCTCGGAGTCCCACCAGGTCGACCACGGTCCCCGGCGAGCGGGCCGTCGTCCTGCGGCATCTCTCGAATTCGGTGCGCATCTCCTCGAACCGGGCTTGGTCTTCGGCGGAGAACACCTCGTCGTCGTCGAACTGGCGACGACCGCGCTTGGTGGATTGGAAAGAATCGGAAAAGTCAGACTTGCGTGCCAAGGTGGCGAGCTCCTGGAGAAGGTCCGTCGCTCGCTGCGGAATCAGCGCGAGCCGACGGGAGGTGAACTGAATTTCGAGGCATGAACGCGAACAACGACAGCCATCAGTAACACCTCCAATCCTTAAGAGCGCCAAGGCGACTCACCTCTGGCGACTGCGAGAATTCTAGCGGATCGCACCGGGATCGCGCAACTGGTTTTTCCACGTGGGCCCCCCACATCAGTGACCTGCAGATTCGTACCGGCTGATGCCCGCCCGGGCGACGAGCACGGTGACGGCGACGAGGACCGGGCCGTCAAGGGCGGGAACGTCAGCCACCAGGCGGGAGCGCGCCGGTGAGGATGCCGACGGGGACGAAGTTGACGAACGCGAACGGGACCACCCAGGTCAGCAGCGTGCGAATCGATCGCGGGTAGATGCTCAGCGGGTACCGCGTGGCGCGTCTCCTGGGACTGGGCGCTAGAGCAACGCGAACGGGCTCAGCCCCGGCTCCAGAACTTGACGCTGCACCGGTCGTGGTGACCGTCAACTGCACGACGACCGCGCACGCGAACAGCAGGAGCGCCGCGGGGATCATCGCCAGCGAGAAGCCCGCGCCGTACCAGCCGATCACGATCATCGTCGCGCCAACGACGACTTTCGCCGCCCGGCTTCCATGTCCAGATGGCGCTGGCGCCGATCTGCGTCGTCGCCGCAGAGCGGCGGACCTGCGCGTAGTAGAGCCCGCCGTCAATGATGATCCGAGCCGACCCGCCGGACATGCCGTGCAGGCCGACTTCTGTAGCCGATCGGTCAGGTCCATGAAGGAGAACCGATGTCGGCGAGAGTGCGGCACCAGGGAAGCCCCAGCCGTCGATGGCGGTGACCTGCGCGAAGATCACCGCGATGAAGGCGAGCTGCGCGGCCTGCTCGATGAACGCCGTCGGTACCCACGTGGGTGCCAGAAGTCGGCCGGGTACTCGGTGATGGAGCGGAACTGCGCCGCGATCAGGGGCACGTACTCCACCGGACGCGGTACGGCGCATGCGGGCCTCCATGGATGGTCTGGCGGCCGGACCACGCGGGCTGGCTCCCGAGCCAGCCCCCCAGGGACTCAAAGGCGAACACCCACGCGAGCTGCGCCGCCGAGCGATGAGCCCGAGCGCGCCGAGGGCGTCGACCCGACCCAGGTAGATCTGACGGAACGGGTCGATCGTCTGTGAAGTGGACGAACGGCAGGCACCAGGCGAGGACCTGCAGCGGGCCCGGCATGATCGCCAGGGGCACCGTCACCCCCCGAGAAAACCCCACAAACGGTGTACCCGGCCCACGTCGATGCCGACGACCAGACTGCCCCGGGAGAAAGACAGTACGTGGTGGAGAGGTAGACGACGCTGAACGCAATCGACGCGATCGGCGCGATGCTGGCGAGCGTGAGCAGCCCCGCGGCGAACGAGGCCGGCGGCAGCGGCGTGAAGAAGATCAGCGCGATCGTGAGGACCCGACGAACAGATTGGTCGGCAGCGATCCGGCGAAGCAGCCGATGCGCAACTCGGCGACCACGCCCGCTGGAAGTCCACGGGGTTGAGCAGGTCGATCACGACGCTGCCATCGAGGATGCGCTGGGCGGTGTCGGAGCCGCCGAAGATGAACGTGGTTAGCGAAGCCGATCACGTCGTAGGTCCGCGTGGCGTCCCAGTCGTAGCCGGCGATGGAGCCCTGCTCGGCGAGGATGGTGCCCGACAGCGTGAGGGAGACGAGGAGTTGGCCGCCGCCGAGCACGACGCCGAAGATCCAGTTCAAGCGGTAGGCGAGGCGCCGTTTCAGCGCGACGACGGCCAGCGCGAGGTCGACGGAGAGCGCACCGGGGCGCGCTCGGACGGGGACGGCAGTCAAGGGCATCAGCATCCAGGGAGGAAGGGGCGGCGGTAGACCAGCTTGCACCGCAAGGGGTTGCCGAGTCAAAGCAATTCCACCGAGCGGTCCCGGGGCGTTTGCAGCGCCGTCGCAGACCCCTGGTACACAAATTATGCTACGGTAACCACCATGGGACTCAAGAAACCGAGTGAGATCGGCATTCGCGAACTCCGGCAGAACGCCAGCGAGTACTTGGCCTGGGTAGGTCAGGGACACGAGATCATCGTGACCAATCACGGCCGCCCAGCAGCTCGTCTCGTGCCGATCGAGGACCAGAACGAAGACCGGATCGAGGCGCTGATTCGCTCCGGCCGCCTCATCGGTCCCGAGGATCCCGGCAATCCCCGGGACATCAAGAGCATCCCCGCCGCCTCCGGCGCCGCTTCGAGCCAGGAAATCCTCGACGAACTGCGCGAGGAGCGGTTTTGATCTACTTCGACACCTCGGCGCTGATGAAACTTGTAGTCACCGAGGACGAGACGGCCCCCCTCGAGGCATGGCTGGATGACCATCCAGAGCAACCTTGGGCCACAAGCGATCTGACCCGGGTCGAACTGCTCCGCGGGGTGATGCGCAGACAGCCTATGGCGCTCCTGCAGGCCCAGCAGCTCATCTCGCGCATGGTCCGGGTCCCGCTCTCGGACGGCATCCTGCTCTACGCGTCCACCTGCCAACCTCCGCTCCTGCGATCGCTCGACGCGATCCATCTGGCGTCCGTAATGGAGTTCCGCAAGGAAATCGACTGGATGCTGGTCTACGACAAGCGGCTCCTCGAAGTCGCGATCCTCAACGGGATCAACGTCGTCTCGCCTTCCTGATCATTGCCGGATCGGTCTCAGTGGCCTGCGGAGTCGTAGGCTCTCAGGCCCGCTCGGAAGGCGAGGACGGCGAGGAGGGCGGTGGCGGCCGCGGCGATCGGCGGGCCGATGAGCCACCACGGGTCGGTTCTGCCGGTGAGGACCTGGACCGGGATGAAGCTGGCGAAGGCGAGGGGCAGGCCGAAGGTGAGCGCGAGGCGGACCGCGACCGGGAAGATCGTGAGGGGGAACCGCATCGACTCGTTCTGGATCTCGGTGAACATGAATGCGACGACCGGGGAGCGGCCCTGCATCCAGAAGTTCGCCGCGTTCGCGATCGTCAGCAGGGCCGCCTGGATCACGGTGCCGCAGAGCAGCAGGAACACTCCGAGAGGGACGGCCGCGAGGCCCAGGCCCGAGCCGATCCAGCCGTAGACGAGCATCCCCAGGCCGAGCGACACCTCGCCGAAGACCTGCATGCCGACATGCTTGGAGCCCACCTGGACCAGCACCGGCGCGGGCCGGGTGATGCGGTAGTCCAGGTCGCCTTCGACGATCATCTTGCCGGTGTCCCAGATGCCGTCCCACAGCAGCGCGGTCGCGCCGAAGGGGATCGACACGAACCCGGCCAGCAGCAGCATCTGGTGGTAGTCCCAGCCCTGGACGGCGTTCACGTTCTGGAACAGGATGGACAGGAACGAGAAGCTCAGGATCTGCCAGAAGCACCCGGCGATCGCCATGACCCAGAAGTCCGCCGGGTACTCCGCGATCGTGCGCAGGTACGCGCCGATCGAGCGGCGGTAGACCCCGCCCGCGTGCACTGCGTCCCTAACCGCCATGGATGGTCACCTTCCTGACGAGCCGCCCCCAGATGAGGCGGGCGAGGAGCAGCAGGCCGACCGACCAGGCGGCCTCGACCACGATGAGGCCCAGGGCCCCACCGGTGCCGACCCGGCCGAGGTAGATCGACGCGGGTGTGGTGGTGAAGTGCACGAACGGCAGCGCACCACGCGAGCGTCTGGAGCCAGACGGGCATGAGCGCGATGGGGATCATCAGCCCCGAGAAGAACGCCAGGATGCAGTCCCGCGCCCACTGGATGCCGAGGTACCGCTGCGTCAGGAAGCAGGCCATGACCGCGAGGTAGTTGATGCCGAACGCCAGCGGGAAGATGAACAGCAGGCTGAGCACGGTGAGCGCCGCCGCGAGCGGCGACGCGGGCGGTGCGGGCCGGAACAGCAGCACCGCGGCGGCCGTGCCGATGATCGCGGCCGGGACCGAGGCGGCCATGCCGCCGATGTACTCGGCGGCGCGCGCCCGCTGGAAGTCGACCGGCTTGGTCAGGTCGATCGCGACCATGCCGTCGAGGATGCGGCTGGCCATCTCCCAGTCGGACCCGGCCCAAGCGAGCGTCCCGGTGAGGAAGCCGATGATCAGGTACGCCTTCATGGCGTCCCAGTCGTAGCCGCCGATCTCGCCGTCGCCGATGAGGTGGTTCCCCCCAGCCAGTCCAGCCAGGAGCGACCATCCTCCGAAGAGGACGGAGAAGAACCAGGTGGTCTTGTACGCGATCTTGCATTTGAACAAGATCGTCGCGAGTGCGAGGCGACGCCCAAGCTCGCCATGTCAGTGCCCCACCAAGTGGTTAACGCCAGCAGGCCCGAACCGGGTTGCCGCGCCAGGCGGCCAGCAGCGACCCATTGCAGACCACGGCGAGCCGGCACGCCGACCAGCCACCAGCCGTTCATGTGGCCGGTGACGACCGCGACGGGAACGACATTGATGAACGCGACCGGCACGATGAACATCGCCACGAGCCGCACGGCGATCGGGAAGATCCCCAGCGGCATCTTCATCGCGTTGCCCTGCAACTCGATCATCAGGAACGCGAAGATCGACGCCTGGCCCTTGATCCAGAAGTTCACCGCGCACAGCGCCGTCACGAGCGCCGACTGGATGACCCCGGCACACGCGATCGCCAGAACACCGATCGGTATCGCCGCGAACCCGATCCCGGCGCCGATCCAGCCGTAGATCATCATCGCGGCCCCGAAGACCACCTCGCCGATGGACTGCATGCCGATGTGGGAGCTGCCGACCTGGATGACGACGGGCGCGGGCCGGGTGATCCGGTAGTCGATGTCGCCCTTGATGACCATCGCGCCGGTGCTCCACGCGCCGTCCCAGAACAGCGCGTTGCAGCCGCCCGCGACGCTGAGCAGGCCGGAGAGCAGCAGCATCTCGTGGTAGCCCCACCCGGCCACGTCGGGCACGTTGGCGAAGAGGACGGCCAGGAACGCGAACTGGAGGATGTTCCAGACCGCCCCGGCAGAGGCCATGACCCACAGGTCGGCCGGGTACTCCACAATGGAGCGGATCTGCGCGAACCAGGTGCGCCAGTAGATCGCGAACACGTGCCGTGCGGGCACTGCGAAACCAGGAGTCTGCGTGTCAGCCACCGTGCACTGTCACTTCTTCACTGCGGTCCGGCAAGATCAGCCAGCCGAGCACCCATAGGCCGACGGCCCAGCAGGCTGCCTCGGCCGCGAGCAGGCCCAGGTGCTCGCGGCGTCCCCGCGCCCCAGGTAGATCGCGGACGGCGTGGTGGTGAAGTGCGGGAAAGGCAGGGCCCAGGCCACGGCCCTGGAGCGAGCCGGGCATGAACGCCAGCGGGATCATGAGCCCCGAGAAGAAGCTCAGCAGGGCTTCGCGCAGCCACATGATGCCGAGGTAGCGCTTCGTCCAGAAGCACACCAGGGTCGAGAGGTACGTCAGGCCGAACGCCAGCGGGAACATCAGCAGGAAGCTCACGAGCGTGAGCAGTCCGGCGAGCGGCGTTGCTGTACCGGCGGTCAAGAGGAGCCAGGCGGCGACGACGCCCATCACGGCGGTCGGGAACGTCGAGAGCATCGATCCGACGTACTCGGCGGCGCGGGCCCGCTGGAAGTCGACGGGCTGGTCAGGTCGACCGCGATGTGGCCGTCGAGGATGCGATCGGCCATGATCCAGTCGGCGGCGCCGAAGACCATGGTGGCGGCCACGAACCCGATGATCGTGTAGGCCCGCATCGAGTCCCAGTCGTACCCCGAGCTCGTGCTCATGGCCGATGCGCTTCTGCCACATGACCATCGCGATGAGCATGGAGCCGCCGCCGATGGCGAGGCCGAAGAACCAGTGGGACTTGTTCGCGAGTCTCCGTTTGAACGAGATGACCACGAGCGCGCCCTCGACCGCGAGGCGTGGGTCATCTTCGTCGGCTTCGGTTCGGTGCGTCGAGCGGTCGGGCGGGGCGTGGTGTACCGGTTTCCACTTTGCGGCTCCCCGGCGTACAGGCGGCGGATGACGTCCTCGATGCTCGGCTCGGAGAGGGAGAGGTCCCGCGGGGAGAGCTGGGCGGTGAGGGAGCCGAGGACCAAGGCGGTGGTGAAGCGGCTCGACTTGTAGGTCACGACGACCTCGGAGGGCGCCTTGCTGGTGCGGTTCATCTTGTAGTCGGGGAACTTCTCGGCCAGCTCGGGCACGTCTCTGGCGCCTTCGAGGTAGGTGTCCACGGCCTTGGTGGTGATGTAGTGGGCCTTGAGCCGCTCGATCGAGCCGTCGTAGGCGATGGTGCCCGCGTCGATCAGGACGATCTAGCTGCACAATCTCCTCGATGTCGGCCAGGTCGTGGCTGGTGAGCAGCAGGGTGGTGCCGTCGTTGACGAGCTCGCGCAGGAACGCGCGGAAGGCGGTCCTTCCACGGAGATGTCGAGGCCGACGCCGGGCCCGTCGAGGTAGACCATCTTGGGGGTCGTGGATGAGCGCGCAACGCCCAGGTCGGCCCGCATGCGCTGGCCCAGGGAGAGGGTGCGGGCGAGGGCGGGCATGAACTCGCCCAGGGTCCAGCAGCTCGTCGAAGCGTGCGATGCGGCGCTCTGTAGTCGGTGTTGGAGACGCGGTACATGTGCTCGAGGAGCTTCAGGGACTCCTCCACGGGCAGGTCCCACGACAGCTGGGTGCGCTGGCCGAAGAGGACGCTGATGTCGTGCGCGTTGGCCATGTGCTCGGCGTGCGGGTCGCGGCCCATCACCCGGACGTGCCTTCGGAGGGGCGCAGGATGCCGGTGAGGAGCTTGACCGTGGTGGACTTGCCCGCGCCGTTGGGTCCGACGTAGGCCACCGATTCACCAGCGTCGATCGAGAGGTCGATCCCGTCCACCGCGGTGTAGTTCTTGTACCTGCGCTGCATCAGGTGCCTGACGGCGCCCTTGAACCCCGAGTCCTTGTCGGGCCTGCGGAAGGTCTTGGTGAGGGCTTGGGCTTCGAGAATCGGCATGCTCCCACCGTATGGAGATTCGGTGGGAGCGGGCCACTCGTTTTCCGCGGTTCAGGACGCGGGCTCGGCCTCCGGGGCCGGCTCGCCGGACCGGGTTTGCGCTGGTACCGCCTTGCGGGCCTTGAGCTTCCGGCGGATTCGGCCGTGCAGGCCCGGCGCATTGCGAATCAGCTCACGCGGGTTGATGCGCTCCAGCGGGAGGAAGCAGGCCATCGCGACCATATGGGGCAGGAAGCTGATCTCGACGGCCAGGAACACGGTGAGGTGGAAGAGGTAGAAGAACGCGACGATGCCGTACTTGAACCGCTTGGCGGCCACGAACATGACGACGGGACTGAGCAGCTCGAAGCCGACCATCCCCGACTGGGAGAGGCGCAGCAGCCACGGGTAGTCCAGGAGCCAGTTCGAGAACTCGGTGCCGCGGCGGATGATCGCCCAGGTCATGGTCGCGGAGTTGACCCATTCCCAGCCGCCGTAGCGGATCTTGGCCCAGGCGGCGAAGAAGTACGTGCAGACCACGCCGATCTGGACGAGGTTGAAGCCCCAGCCGACGTGCTCGGAGAGGTGCCTGCGGTCGCCCCAGCGGGCTTTGGGCATGGTGGGCAGGAGGAACAGCAGGATGAGGAAGGCGAACTTGCCGTGGTCGACCTTCCCGTAGGACATCGCGATGATCATCCACTCGAAGTAGGCGACCGCGCAGATCCACCCGAACAGGCGCGGGGCCCTGTTGAACATCATGGGGACCGAGGCCGCGAGGAGCACGACGAGGGTGCCGACGACGAGCCAGTAGCTCGGGACGGGGAAGACCGGGAGCACGCGGGCGAGGAACAGCGGCTGGTAGAGCTCGCCGGGGACGTGGCGGTGGCCGAGGATCCACGGCATGTACCACCACCAGTCGACCCAGATGAACGCTCCGGCGAGGAAGCGCATCGCGGCGACGCGGCCGAGCGCGACGGGCTGGAAGAACCAGCCGGCGGTCCTCTGCGCCAGCGGCAGCGGCGTCATGCGCCGGCTCCTTCCCGGGTGTAGGCGGCCTCGACGACCTCGGTGACCTCGCCCGTCTGGTGGCCGTCCTCGAGCCGGTAGCGGCGCTCGATGATCTCCACGGTGACGATCTCGGGCTTGTCGGGGTTGGTGTTCTCGTACGCCTGGGCGACGTACTCCAGGAGGGCGGGGTTCTCGATGAACCGGCTCTTCTGGCCCTCGAGTTCGGCGCGGCGGAAGCCCGTGGCGCCCTCGGTGAGCATGAAGCGCTCGCCCTCCTCGTTGACGGCCTCGACGCGGGTCGACCCGGCCCAGCCGTCCAGTTCCATCGACGAGGAGTACATCTTGAAGGGCGCGAACGGGAAGAAGTCGTCACCGCCCCAGAAGGTGGTGGCGGTGACGAGGGCGAGCACGATCAGGGTGATCGAGACTCGCACGGCCCGCCCGAGGGGCCGGACCGTCGCGTACTGGGTATCCACGGCAAGAGTATGGCACGGGTGTGCCACAGGGACCCGCCCGAGTCAGCCGGTCGCGCTGAGTTCCGGGTCGGCTTCACCCCGACTGCGCTGTTCGGGAGTGTCCTTGCGGCCCTTGAACTTCGCGCGGGCGCGGCGGGCGAGGTCCTTCGGGTCGACGCGTTCGAGCGGCAGGAAGCAGGCCATCGCGAACAGGTGCGGGAGGAAGCTGATCGTGAGTGCGGCGAAGATCGCCACGTGGAAGGCGTAGAAGAACGCGATGATCGAGTACTGGATCCGCTTCCACGGGTAGACGAAGAGCACCAGCGGGGTGAGCAGCTCGAACGCGATCATGCCCCACTGGGCGGCGGTGAGGAGCTGCGGGAAGTCCAGCAGCCAGTCTGAGAAGACCGTGCCGCGGCGGATGATCGCCCAGGTGAAGACCCCGGAGTTGGCCCATTCGAGGCCGCCGTAGCGGAACTTGGACCAGGTGGAGAGGAAGTACGTGCAGACCACGGCGATCTGCACCAGGTTGAAGCCCCAGCCGACGCGCTGGGACAGGTGCTCGCGGTCGCCCCAGCGGGCCTCGGGCATCATGCAGAGCACGAGCAGGAGCACCATGAAGCCGAAGCTCGCGTGGTCGACCTTCCCGTACGAGTTGTAGATGAGCATCCACTCGAAGTACGCGATGAAGAGGATCCACCCGAACAGGCGCGGGCGGTAGCCGAGCATCATCGGGATCGCGGAGGCGAGGCAGACGGCGAGGGTGCCGGTGACGATCCAGTAGTTCGGGGCCGGGATCGGCAGGATGCGGCCGATGAGCAGCGGCTGGTACAGGTCCTCGGGCAGGAAGCGGTGCTGGATGATGAACGGCTTGTAGGCCCACCATTCGATCCAGACGAAGAGCCCGGCGAGGAACCGCATCGCGGCGACCCGGCCGAGGGCGACGGGGGTGAAGAAGAAGCCGTTCACATAGCGGGTCACGATCCGTCCGCCCCTTCTTCCCACGCGGCGGCCACTTCGGCGGTCTCGGCGCCGGTGCGTTCGCCGTCTTTGAGCTCGTAGCTGGTGATGACCACTTCGGCGGCCACGATCTCGGGGCTGTCCGGGTGGGCGTCCTCGTAGGCCTCGGCGACGAGCGCGAGGAGCTCGGGGTCCTCGCGGAAGCGGCTCAGCTGGCCTTCGAGTTCGGCGCGTCGGAACCCGGTGTCGTTGTCGCCGATCGGAAAGCTGTGCCCCGTGGCGTCGGTCAGGACCAGGCTGGTGCTGTTGGCCCAGCCGTCGGGGTCGTGCGCGTGCGAGTACATCTTGAACGGCGAGAACGGGAAGAAGTCATCGGTGCCCCACAGCGAGGTCGCCATGAGGGCGAGGGTCATCGCGAGGGTCGCCGCGATGCGCACGAGTTTCCCTCGGCGTGTCAGCGGTGGTTCGGCGGCTTCGTTCGGCACCGGGCGAGTATGCCATAGCCGCGCCAATCCCCATGCGACGGAATGTCATGGGCCGGCGAGGCGGTCCCGTTCGGCCTGCGGCAGCGAGCACGCGGCGGTGCCGCCGGGGAGCTTGTGGCGGTTGCGGGAGACGAGCCGGTAGACCGGCCAGGCGAGCCACGACACGGGCTTGAGCGAGAGGACCCCGCCGATCGGCTTCCAGTACCACTGGGCGCGGCGCAGCAGCACGGCGATCGCGTCCGGCCCGGCCCGCGTGAAGCCCGGCTCGATCCAGATCACGGCCGCCTCGGCCTCTTCCTGGGTGACGCCCAGCGCGTCGAGGTCGGCCCACTGCCAGGGCGTGACCTTGGCGGTGGTGCGGACGTGCTTCTCCAGGAACTGGGCGGACTGGGTGCAGAACGCGCAGTCCCCGTCGTAGAGGAAGGTGTGGTCCATGCCGGTCTCGATTCAGCGGAAGGAGCGGGTAGCGCAGGTCATGACGACTGCCTCGACGGTACCGCTCCGTAGAGGGCCGCGCGCATCGCCGTGACCGGCGCCTCGTCGAGGCCGGTGAACTGCGTCCACTGCCGGACCGCCTGCGCGAGCAGGAGGGCGAGGCCGTCGAGGACCTGCACGCCCTGGCGCTCGGCCTCGGCGGCGAGCGGGGTCGGCCACGGGTCGTAGAGGATGTCGAACAGGACCGCGCCGGGCTTCCACCGCAGGCGCAGCTCGTCCGTGACGCCCTTCGGGACCGTCGCGATCACGAGGTCGGCGTCGCCCACGCGCACCGCCTCCTCCCAGCTGCGGGCCTCGAGCCGCAGTCCGAGCGCCGCGGCGACCGGTTCGAGCTCGGCGATCGCCTCGCGGCGGCGCGCGTAGACCTGGACCGCGTTCGCGCCGAGCGACTGGGCCGCGGCCAGGGCGGCGCGGGCCGAACCGCCCGCGCCGAGCACGGCGACCTCGTCGGCTTTGCGCAGGCCGACCTCGGCCAGCGCGTCCACGATCCCGGGCGCGTCGGTGTTGTCGGCGACGCGCCGCCCGCCGCGCAGGACGAGCGTGTTGGCCGCGCCGATCGCCGCGGCCACGGGCGTGGCCTCATCGGCGACGGTGAGCGCGATCTCCTTGAGCGGCATGGTGAGCGAGAGCCCGGCCCAGGTGTCGTCGAGGGAGTCGACGAAGCGGGCGAGCGCGGGCTCGTCGCACTCGTGGCGCGTGTACGTCCAGTCGGCGAGGCCGGCGGCGGTGTACCCGGCGTTGTGGATGACCGGCGAGAGCGAGTGCTCGATGGGCTTCCCGAGGACGGCAGCGCGCATCAGGCCATGCCGTTCTCTTGGGCGATCACGGTGTTGGCTTCGTGGTCGTCGTGGTCGTGCGCGAACAGGGCCCGGCCGTCCTCGTAGGCGGTCACGAAGAAGAGCCAGTCGCCGTCCACGGGATTGGCGGCGGCCTCCAGCACGGCGGCACCGGGGTTCGAGATCGGGGTCGGCATGTAGCCGGCGTTCTCCTGGGCGCTCGCCGCCCACGGGTTGTCAGGGTCGCGCATGACCTCGTACCAGTTGATGTCCGCGTGGGAGGTGATGGCCTCCTCGCCGTTGTAGAGGCGGCCATAGTTCCAGATCGCCTCGGACTCGAAGCAGTTGCAGTTGGTCTGCCCGTGCTCGATCCAGCTGAGGTAGAGCTTGTTGTACATGACGCGGGCGATCCTCGCGTCGTCCTCGGCGATGCCGGACTCGGACTGGACGATCGAGGCAATCTGGAGCGCCATCCACGGATAGATCTTGAACTCGCCGTTCGTGGGCGGGTTGAACTCCTGCTCGGAGAGGCTGCTGGGGTCGAAGTCGGGGTCGGGGTCGTTGATGTTCTGGATGTCCTCGAGGAACCCGATCTCCTCGATCTCGGCGTTGAACCGCTGGATCATCGCCGAGAGCATCGCCTCGGCGGTCCAGGTCTCGTCGAACTCGTACGTGGACGGGAACAGGAAGCCCTCGACGGACTTCTCCTGGCGGTCGCCGAAGCCCTCGAACCAGAGCGGGTCGACGCCGAGCGACTCCGGGTCCCGGCGATCGCCTCGAAGTCCTCGACCGGGACGCCGGTGTGCTCGGAGAGTCTCGTGAAAACCTCGAAGATGCGGAAGCCCTCGGGGATCGTGACCGCGTTGGTCATCCGGTTCGCCTCGTCGAGGAGGAAGGCCAGCGCCGAGGCGGCGGACATCTCGCCCTGCATCGTGTAGGTGCCGGGCTGGATCTCCGTGCCGGAGTTCCCGTCGTCCTCGGAGGCGTTCAGGAAGGCCTTCGCCGAGCCGACGACGCCCTGCTCCTCGAGTTGGCCGGCGATGTCGGAGACGGTCCAGCCCTCTTCGACGGTGACGGCGACCTCGGTGCCGTTGCCCTCGCCGCTGAAGTCCTCGGCGACGAAGTAGTCCTTGACGAAGTTGTTGTACGCCCACCAGCCGCCGACGCCGATGACGCCGAACAGGGCCACGACCAGGGTCATGGCGATCAGGGACTTGCCGGAGTCCTTGCGGCGGTGGCTCCGTGGAGCGTCCGCTCGCTCGTCCTCGGTCCTGAAATCGCCGAGCATCCTGTCGTTACCTCCGCCGCTGGTCCAACCATTGCTGGAGGATCTCCACCGCCGCCGCCTGGTCGATGATGGAGCGCTTCCGGCTTGCCGCGCACGCCGCCTTCATTGAGTCTGCGCGTCGCGACGGCGGTGGTCATGCGCTCATCGGTCAGGGTCACCGGAACGGGTGAGACGTGGTCGGCGAATCGCTGCACCCAGGCTCGGGTGTGTGCGGCTGCCGGCCCCTCCTCACCCGAAAGAGTAACGGGTAGGCCGACGACGATTTCGACAACCTCGTACTCCCGGGCCGTTTCGGCGATTTCCCGGATATCGCTCGGAATGTCCTCACCAGCGGTTTTGAGGTCGCGACGAACCGTCGCGACTGGAGTGGCGAGGAGTCCGTCCGGATCGCACACGGCGACGCCGATGCGCGCTTTGCCCAGGTCGATGCCGAGACGTCGGCCCCGCGTCCAAGTGCTGGACGACGGGGCCGTTCGCTGATTCGCTCATTTACGCCGTGATCGCGCCGGTGACGGCCGCGAGCAGCTGCGCCGCCTGGTCGGCGGGGACGCCGCCGCCCTGGGCGACCTCGTCGTTGCCGCCGCCCTTGCCGGACAGCGCGGCCTTCACGAGGGCCTGCGCCGAGACGTGCTGCGCCTGCGCGGCCTTGTTGGCCGCGACGACGATGCTGGCCTTGCCGCCGGCGGTCGCGACGACCGCCGCGACGCCGGGCTCGCCCTCGGGCAGGTGCCCGCGGATCTGCGTCGCGAGGCCGCGCACGTCGCCGCCCTTGGTGCCCTCCGGCGCCTGGACGGCCGCGACCTTGACGGCCCCGATCTGCTTCGCGGCCGCCGCGAACTCGGCGGCGCGGCCGGAGACCGCCTTCGCCTGGAGGTTCGCCAGCTCGCGCTCGGCGTCCTTGGTGCGCTGCAGGATCGCGCGGACGCGTTCGAGCACGTCGCCGCGCTGCGCGCCGATCTCCTCGGCGATCTGCGAGACGAGGTCCCGCTCGCGGCGCCAGGTACTTGTACGCCTCGATGCCCGTGGCGGCCTCGACGCGGCGCTGGCCGGACCCGACCGAGGACTCGGCGGTCAGGACGAGCGGGCCGATCTGGGCCGAGCGGCGACACGTGCGTGCCACCGCAGAGCTCGCGCGACCAGGGGCCGCCGATCTCGACGACGCGCACGGTCTCGTCGTAGGTCTCGCCGAACAGCGCGACCGCGCCGAAGTCCTTGGCCTCCGGGAGCGTCATGTACTGGACGGCGACCGGCAGGTCGTCGCGCACGGCGCGGTTGGAGACCTCTTCGATCTCGCTGCGCGTCTCGTCGGAGAGCTTCGCGCGCCACGAGAAGTCCAGGCGCAGGTAGCCGGGCCGGTTGAACGAGCCGGACTGGAGCGCGGTCGGGCCGAGCACCTCGCGCAGGGCCGCGTGGACCACGTGCGTGCCCGAGTGCGCCTGGCGGGCGCCGAGACGCCACTCGGGGTCGACCGAGGCCTCGACCTTGTCGTCGATGACCGAGCTCGCCTTCGAGGACGCGGACCTTGTGGACCACGAGCTTCTTCACCGGGCGCTGCACGTCGAGGACCTCGGCGAACAGGCTCGGGCCGACGAGCTTGCCGGCGTCGGCGTGCTGGCCGCCCGACTCGGCGTAGAACGGGGTCCGGTCGAGCACGACCTCGATGATGTCCCCGGCCTTGGCCGCGGGGATCGACTGGCCGTCCTTGAGCAGGCCGATCACCCGGGACTCGGTCTCGAGGGTCTCGTAGGCCTTCCAGTCGGTGGGGCCCTGCTCCTGGAGCAGCTGCCAGTACGCCGACAGGTCCGCGTGGCCGGTCTTGCGGGCCACCGCGTCCGCCTTCGCGCGCTGGCGCTGCTCGGTCATGAGCTTGCGGAAGCCCTCCTGGTCGACCGAGAGGCCCTGCTCCTCGGCCATCTCCAGGGTCAGGTCGATCGGGAAGCCGTACGTGTCGTGCAGCTCGAACGCCTTGGTACCGGAGAGGGTCTTGCCGCCTTCGGTCTTCGTCTCGGACACGGCGGTGTCGAGGATCGTGGTGCCGTGCTTGAGGGTCTTGAGGAAGGCCTCTTCCTCGCCGTAGGCGTAGGAGGAGATCCGCTCGAAGTCGGTCGCGCAGCTCCGGGTAGGCGGTGGACATGCGCTCCATCGCGACCGGCAGCAGCTCGGGCATCGCGGGCCTGTCGTAGCCGAGCAGGCGCACGGCGCGGATCGCGCGGCGCATGAGGCGGCGCAGCACGTAGCCGCGGCCCTCGTTGGAGGGCACGACGCCGTCGCCGATGAGCATCAGCGAAGAGCGCACGTGGTCGCCGATGACCCGGAAGCGGATGTCGTCCGGGTGGGACTCGGAGGCCGTGTGCGAGGTCGAGACGCCGTAGCGCTTGCCCGTCAGCTCCGAGGCCTTGTCGATGATCGGCCGGACCTGGTCGGTCTCGTACATGTTGTCGACGCCCTGGAGGAGCGCGGCCATGCGCTCCATGCCCATGCCGGTGTCGATGTTCTTCTTCGGCAGGTCGCCGGTGACCTCGTAGCCCTCCTTGGCGGGGCCGCCGCCGCGGATGTTCTGCATGAACACGAGGTTCCAGAACTCGAGGTAGCGGTCCTCGTCGACCTCCGGGCCGCCTTCCGGACCGTAGTCCGGGCCGCGGTCGTAGTACAGCTCGGAGCAGGGGCCGCACGGGCCGGGGATGCCCATCGACCACATGTTGTCGGCCTGGCCGCGCCGCACGATGCGGTCGAGCGGCAGCCCGATCTGCTTGTGCCAGATGTCGATCGCCTCGTCGTCGTCGAGGTAGACCGTGGCCCAGATCTTGTCGCCGTCCAGGCCCAGGCCGCCCGACTCGACCGAGCCGGTGGTCAGGTCCCAGGCGAACCGGATCGCCTGCTCCTTGAAGTAGTCACCGAACGAGAAGTTGCCGTTCATCTGGAAGAACGTGCCGTGGCGCGAGGTCTTGCCGACCTCGTCGATGTCGGGCGTGCGGATGCACTTCTGCACCGACGTGGCGCGGTTCCAGTCGGGGGTCGCCTGGCCCAGGAAGTAGGGCACGAAGGGGACCATGCCCGCGGGCACGAACAGCAGGTTCGGGTCCTCGAAGGCGGGCAGCGGTGCGCTGGGGACCACCGTATGGCCGTTGGACTCGAAGAACTTCAGAAACCGGCGTTGGATTTCAGCGGTCTCCATGGGGCACCTCCTTCAAGGGTCTAGAACAGCCGGCCCTTCGGGGCCGGCTCGTCTTCGTCTTCGTCTTCAGCGAGCAGGGACGTGATGTCCTCGCCGCGCTCGATCGCGTCGAAGAGCTCGGCCTCTTTGGCCTGCTTGGCCTCAGAGACGTCCGCCCAGAACGACTTTGAACGATTCCTTCATTTCAGCACCGGCGCCGCCCACACGCTCGGCGACCCCGCCGGGAGTGACCGACTCCGCCGCCTTCGTGAGCTTGCGGACCACGACCACGCCGACCGCGATGCCGATGCCTACCCAGATCATCCGTTTGAACACGGGAACTCCTCAAGCTAATTAATCGCGAGGCGGGCTAGTTCGCGGACTTCTTGCGGGCCTTCGCCGACCGCTTGGCCTGGCGCTTCGACTGGCGAGAAGCTTCGACCATGCGGCGGACCTGGTCCTCGTCGACGCCCTGGTTGCGCTTCTTCACGGCCGAACGCAGGCCGAACCCGAACGCGGCGGCCTTCACCAGCGGCGAGCCGACCGCGGAGACGACCAGGCTCGTGATGTTGGCGACGTTCGACGAGATGTGGGCGGCGTTCCCGGTGATGGTGCCGACCTTCTCCAGCTCGCCCTCGACCTGCGTGAGGTTGCCGTTGACGTTGTCGAGGGTCGCGTTCACGTTCCGCAGGATCGGGCCGATCTCGTGGTCGACCTTGTCGAGGGTCGAATTGACCCGCTTG
Source organism: uncultured Actinomycetota bacterium (assembly GCA_963740955.1). GTDB lineage: Bacteria > Actinomycetota > Actinomycetes > Mycobacteriales > Micromonosporaceae > Glycomyces. The sequence goes on along the minus strand of CAVUGC010000010.1, from coordinate 243,518 downwards.
AGGGTGGCGGTGGCCTTGTTGATCAGGCGGAAGGCCAGCATGACGCACAGCAGGAAGAAACCGAGCCCGGCGAGCAGGACCCCCAGTTCCCAGACGCTCCCTGTCCATCCTGCCGCCACGGTCTCCTCAGGCACGGTCTCCCCCTGTCGCGATACCGCCGATGCCCTCACCGGCGATGAAGTGTGTGGTCTCGGCCCTCACGGGCCCGAACGCGCCAGCCGCGCGGTGCCTACGGCTGAGCCGGGCTCTCGCGCAAGAGCGACGCGATGTCGACCTTACCTTGCGGGATCGGACATCCGGCGCAACGGGGCGGTCAGTCCACTCTCCAGTTCGACGCCGCGCGCCGGCCCCGGCCGCGCCTGCGGACCGTCATCCGCCGCGGCGCTCCTCGGCAAGGCGCGGCAGCGCCGCCTGGGCCGCGACCACCGCGGTGACCTCGGCGCCCACGCACAGCTCGTAGCGGTCCCCGCAGTCGACCGGGACGACCCACAGTTCCAGGTATAGCTCGTCGCGCGTGTAGCAGCCCTCTTCGCCGGCGCCGCCGACGCACGTCTCGGGGTCGGCCGGGATCCATCCGGCGTTCAGGACCGCCTGCCAGTACTCGCGCGCCGTGTCGTCCACAGTGCCCTCCGAAGTCCAGGTGCGCATCCGCACCCGGCACTCCCCCAGACACCAGCGGCTGCCGTAGGTCTCGTCGGCCACGCTCACCGCGGCCCAGCCCGGCACCGTCAGCTCGTCGGCCGCCCTGCGCGTCGGATCCACCGAGAAGGCCCGGCCCAGCCACAGCACGGCCGCCACCAGGAGCACCGCGGAGACCGCGATGGCCGCCACCGTCATGCGCAGTCGCTCGATGCGCTCGCCCGACTGCTCCAGGTCGGCGGCGAGACGACTCGAAGCAGCAAGCCCGCCGCGCCGCGGCCGGTCAGTCGCCATCGACCGGCTTCTTGCCGCGCTCCAACCGCACGATCCGGCGCAGCTTCGCGAGCCGGTCGCCGATCGCGGCCTCGTTGCCGTGCCGGGTCGGCCGGTAGTAGTCGCGCCCGGCCACCACCTCGGGCGCGTAGCGCTGCGGAACCACCCCGCGCGGATCGTCATGCGGGTAGACGTAGGCCACGCCGTGGCCCAGCGCGGCCGAACCCTTGTAGTGGGCGTCGCGCAGATCCGGCGGCACCGGCCCGATCTTCCCTTGGCGCACATCGCTAATCGCCTCGTCGATCGCGTTGATGACCGCGTTCGACTTCGGGGCCGTCGCCAGATGCGCCACGGCCTGGGCGAGGTTGATCCGGGCCTCGGGCAGGCCGATCCGCTCCACCGCGGTCGCCGCCGCGGTGGCGGTCAGCAGCGCGGTCGGGTCGGCCATGCCGATGTCCTCGGAGGCGAAGACGACCAGGCGGCGGGCGATGAACCGCGGGTCCTCCCCCGCGACCACCATGCGCGCCAGGTAGTGCATCGCCGCGTCCACGTCGGAGCCGCGCAGGCTCTTGATGAAGGCGCTGGCGACGTCGTAGTGGCCGTCGCCGTCCCGGTCGTAGCGGACCGCGGCGGTGTCGATCGCGGCCTCGACCACGGCGACGGTGATCGCCGGCGGCTTCTCGTCGTCGTCCGGGACCGTCAGCGCGGCGGCTTCGAGGGCGGTGAGGGCCTTGCGGGCGTCCCCGGCGGCGGTGCGCACCAGGTGGTCGCGGGCCTCGGGTTCGAGCGTGACCGAGGCGTTCAGGCCGCGTCCGTCCGAGACGGCGCGGTCGACGAGTTCGCCGATGTCGGTGGCGTCGAGCTCGCGCAAGGTGAGCAGCACGCAGCGGCTCACCAGCGGGGCGACCACGGAGAAGTAGGGGTTCTCGGTGGTCGCGGCCAGGAGCGTGATGGTGCGGTCCTCGACCGCGCCGAGCAGGGAGTCCTGCTGGGTCTTGGTGAAGCGGTGCACCTCGTCGATGAACAGGATCGTCTGCGGGCCGCCGGTGCGGCGCACGCGGCGGGCCTCGTCGATCGCGGCGCGCACGTCCTTCACGCCGGAGTTGAGCGCCGACATCGCCCGGAAGCGCCGGTCTCCGGACTGCGCCACGAGGTGCGCGATGGTGGTCTTGCCGGAGCCGGGCGGGCCCCACAGGATCACCGACAGCGGCTGGCGGCCCTCCACCACCTGGCGCAGCGGGGAACCGGCGCCGAGCAGATGGTCCTGGCCGACGAGTTCGTCGAGGGCGCGCGGTCGCATCCGCACGGCCAGCGGCTCGTCGCCGGAGGCCGACCCGGTACCGAGAATGCCCGAGCCCTGGGGCTCGGGCGGACCGTCGATTGCAAACAAGCCTGGTGCGTCCATGTCGTCTCCAGCGTAAGGCATCCGCATGAGGAGGCCGCAGATCCGAGGCCGAACCGGGAGGTTCGACGCTTTCCGCCCGGAAGGCGTTGACGCGCAACGCAGAACGCGAAACGGCCGCCGCACCGGCATCGGTGCGGCGGCCTCTGGAGCCAGGGATCACATGCCGCCGAGGCCGCCCATGAAGTCCTCGAATCGGGACGAGGTTCGTCGGATGCGGGGGCCGCGATGTCGTACGAGCCGCCGATCTCGACGACCTCGCTGACCATCTCCATGCTCATGCCCTCGGTCTCGGGAAGGGTCATCGTCATCGACTTGAGCAGGCCGTTGTCGTCGAGCGTGACGGTCACGTCGATGGCCTCACATCGCGGCGGCGTCGGTGCCGCCGAGCTCGCCGGTGAGGCCCTGCATGGCCTCGGACTCGGGGTCGAGCGTGCCGGTGTAGACGCCGTCGCCGGTCTCCTCGACATCGGAGAGCTCGGTGAGCATCAGCTCGGTCTGCTGACGCCAGGTCCATGCCGCCGAACTGGGAGTAGACCTCGGCCATGTCGCTGTCGCCGGCGAGGTCGATGGTGAACCAGGCGTCCTCGCCGTAGCTCCTCGGCCATGGCGTCGAACATGCCGCCGGTGAACTGGATGTAGACCACGTCGCCGACGATGATCGACTCGGTGTGCATGTCGCCGAACATCTCGGCCATATGCCGGGTCGACCTCTTCGCCGGAGGCCTCCATCATCGCGCTCATGAACATGTCGCCGACTGGCCTGGGAGTTCTCGCCGTCCTACGGTCGCTGGTCATGACCATGAACTCGGTGCCGTCCACGGTCATGGACGAGTCCATCTTGTACGAGTCGCCGTCGAGGTCCCTCGACGGCGGCCTGGACGGCCTCCATGGGGGCTGAGCGCGGCGACCTCTTCATTGCCGCCGTCGGTCCCCTCGGCGGGCTCCTCGGAGCCGCAGGCGGCCAGTCCGAGGCCGAGGGCCGGGACGGCGAGGGCGCCGATCAGGCGGGTTGCGATGCGGGAAGACATGGGTGCTCCTGGTTTCGGGGGTGCTCGAGTTCCGATTTCGAGCATAAGGGACGGCCTCCACACCCGGGGGTGCGGAGGCCGTCACATGTCCAGATCGTTACCAGGCCGCCTGCAGGCGTTCGAATTCGGCGGCGGTCACGGGCAGGACGGTGCCGTGGCGCGGACTCGACGGCAGGTCGTAGTCGGCCACCGGCGTCCACTCACCGGAAGCGAGGTCGGTGGTCTCGAAGGGCACGTAGCCCCGGCCGCCGAACTCGTCGATGAAGAGGTACCACTTCTCCTCGGTGTTGGACTTGAAGATCAGCGGGCCCTCCCCCGCGCTGATGGCGCCCGAACCGATGCAGTCGGCGAGGAACTGCCACTCCGCATCCGCCGCAAGGGAAGTGGCGGTCTCGGCGAGGATGAACTTGCCGCACGGGCTCGAGGAGGAGTTGGACCGCTCGTCCTTGGTGAAGCGGTAGTACGTGCCGTCCGACTCGATCATGGTCGAGTCGATGGTGGAGTAGCCCTGGTCGACCCAGACCTGCGCCTCGGAGAAGTGCACGAAGTCGCGGGTCGTCGCGTACATCATGCGGTGGTAGAAGCCCTCCGAGTGGTCGTCGGTGGTGAAGAGCGGCGAGGCCCAGTAGACGACGTAGGCGTTGCTGCTCGGCGATCCCAGTAGGCCTCGGGGGCCCAAGTGGCGCCGGCGGTCTCGGGCGAGACCTCGACGAGGCGGCCCTCGGACCAGTTCACCAGGTCGTCGCTCTCCCAGACCATGATCGAGAGGCTGCCGTGGCGCTGGGCGCGGTTCCAGTCGCCGTTGCCGTTGATCTTGAGGTCGGTGGCGATGAGGAAGAAGCGGTCGCCTTCGGGCGAGCGGATGAGGAACGGGTCGCGCACGCCCTGCTCGCCCTGGTCGGAGGTGAGGATCGGGGCGGCACTGCCGGTAGCGGTGCTGTTGAGCTCGGTGAAGCTCAGCGGGTCGTTCCCGTCGCTCAGCGCGCCGTAGACCTGCTCGCCGGTGGGGGTGCCCTCGCCGGTGAAGTAGGTGAAGAAGTAGCCGGTGTAGTCGGCCTCGGCCGGCAGCGGCGGGACGGTCGCGGTGAAGTCCAGCTTCTCCTTCTCGCGGCCGCGCTGTGACGGTGGCGGTGAGCTTCACCTTGCGGGTCTTGCCGCCGGGCTCGGCGCGTTCGACCATGCCGTCGGTGGCGATCACGTTCGGCTTGTTGGACTTCCAGGTGATCGGTGGAGCCGTTGGCGCCCTCGGTGGGCAGGTTGATGGACGAGCGCACGTCGTCGAGGTTCGGGATCGAGGACGGCGGCGGCGTCGAGGGCGACCGCCTCTTCGTCGTCGTACTCGGCGAGGACGGTGGCGGTGAAGTCGCGTTCTTCTTGCACGGTACCGAGGATAACGGTTGCCGTGAGGGTGACCGCCGCATCGTCGGCGTCCATCGCCGGGCGGGTGACCGTGCCGTCAGTGCCGATGACCTCGGGATCGCTTGAGGCCCAGGTGATCTGGGAGCCGTTCGCGCCCTGGGTCGGGAGGTCGAGATCGGCCGGTGACGGCGCTCGTGTCGCCGAGGTCGATCGCGGCGGCGTCCTCGGCGGCCTTCTCGGCGCTGATGTGGGCGGCCTGCTCGCCGATCTCGGCGCTCGTCAGGGCGCCGTCGTAGATGCGGAAGTCGGCGAACCTGCCCTTGAAGTACCGGTCGCCGCTGTAGAGCGAGCGGCCGAGGTAGTTGGCGGTGGTGGCGCCGGCGCCGATGTCGCCGGGCTTGATGGTGACGGCCTCGTTGCGGTCGACTTCCTGGCCGTTGAGGTAGAGGACGGCGGTGCCGCCTTCGAGGGTGTAGGCGAGGTGGTTCCAGGTGCCGCGCGCGAGGTTCTGGCCGGACGAGGTGTTCTGCTCGCAGGTCCAGTGGCAGGTGGAGATGGAGGACTTGTAGCCGTTGCCGGTGGTGAAGACGTAGCCGTCGCCCCAGTCGCCGCTGGAGTTGCCGAGGCCGTAGATGAAGTAGGCGCCGGACTGCTCGGGCTCGATGTAGACCTCCGCGGTCACGGTGATCGCGTCGAGGCCGGCGAGGAGGTCGTCGGGCATGTCGACGTAGTCGTCCACGCCGTCGAGCGCGAGGCCGTCGTTCCAGGTGCCGCCGCCCACGAGGGTGCCGTCGCGGCCGTTGCCGGAGGCGTCGGCGACGACGGTGCCGCTCGTCTCGTCGAACTTGTACCAGAGCAGCGGGCCGTCGGCCGTCGCGGCGACCGCCGCGGTGGCCGGGAGCGCCACGGCGAGCGCCGTGACCATGACTCCCAGAAGGCGTTTAGACGTCACTGTCCCACCTGTCTTCGTTTGTGCGGTCTCCCAGTTCAGAGGCGTGGTGACCGGTAACTTGCATTGGAATCAGGAGAGCGTATCGCAAGAATCGACATTACTGAACATGCGAATATCACGATTCTCGATCGATTCCGTCGGATCACTGCGTCGCGAGGAGAGCGCCTGGACATCGGGGCCGAACGGTGTCTACGATGGCAATTCAATTGATATACATCTATATCCGTATTTCTTCGCTTTCTGACCCGGCATCGAGAGAGACAAGGAGCAGCCATGCGACGCAGACTGCCCGCCATCGGCGCGGCACTCGCAGGATTGGCCCTGGCAATGGGCACGGCCAGCGCTGCGGCACAGGAGGGCCCGGAGGTCGAGCCGGCCCAGGAGCCCGCGTTCGACTTCCGCACCGGCGACACGGTGGCCGAGGGCCTCACGATCCCGTGGGGCCTGGCGTTCCTCCCGGACGGATCGGGGGTCGTCGCCGAACGCAACTCGGGCGACGTCCTGCGAGTCGGCGTCGGCGCCGACCCGGTGGTCCTCGGCAACCTGGAGGTCGTCGGCGGCACGAGCCAGATCGACGAGCGCGGGCTGCTGGGCCTGGCCGTCTCCCCCGAATTCGCCACGGACGGCTGGGTGTACGCGTACCTGTCCACGGCCGAGGACAACCGGGTGGTCCGCTTCCATCTCGACACCTTCGAGCCCGAGCCGGTCCTCACCGGGATCCCCTCGGCGCTCAACCACAACGGCGGCCGTCTGTCGTTCGGCCCGGACGGCAAGCTCTACATCACCACCGGGGACGCGAACGACACCGCGAACGCGCAGGACCTCGACAGCCTCGGCGGGAAGATCCTGCGGGCCAACGCGGACGGGACGGTGCCCGAGGACAACCCGATCGAAGGCTCCCTGGTCTACACCTGGGGCAACCGCAATGTCCAGGGTCTGACCTGGGACGCGAACGGCGGCATGTACTTCTCCGAGCTCGGCCAGAACACCTGGGACGAGTTGAACTACGTCGAGCCGGGCGCGAACTACGGCTGGCCGGAGGTCGAGGGGACCGGCGGCGCGCCGGAGTTCGTCGACCCGCTGGTCACCTGGAGCACCGCTGAGGCGTCGCCTTCAGGGGCCGAGGTCGTGGGCGACACGATGTACATCGCGGCCCTGCGCGGCCAGCGCCTGTGGACGGTGCCGGTCGACGGCGGCGAGGCCGGAGAGCCTGTGGCCGTGCTGGAAGGCGAACTCGGCCGCATCCGGACCGTGGAACTGGGGCCGGACGGCTGGCTGTGGGTGACCACATCGAACGGCGGGGGCCAGGACGAGGTGATCCGGTACCGGCCGATCGGCGGCTAGAAACGGAAGCGGCCCGCCGACATGATTCGGCGGGCCGCTTATCGCTGTTACCCCTCTTCGCCGCCGGCTCCACCTTCAGTGATGGTCGCACCGTGGGGTCGGGGCTCTCGGGACTCTCGGTGGGATCGGGCGACTCAGTCTCAGCGGGGCTGCTCGACTCGTCGTCAGCCGGGCTTGAGGATTCTTCTGCCGAGGTCGTCTCCTCCTGTGAGGTCTCCTCCTCGGTAGTCCGCTCCCAGTCGGAGTCGTCGTCGTCCTCGGTGGTGGTCTCCTCCTCGGTCGGCGACTCGCTCTCGGTCGCCGACGGGCTCTGGGGAGTTCGTGGTGTCGTCGGCGATCTCGCCCCTGCCGTTCGTCAGGCCCCACCAGATCATCAAGCTGATGAGGACCACCACTGCGACCACGGCCGCGGTGATGATCCAGGGCGTGATGTTGCCCTTCTCCTCTTCCTGCATCATCTGGCCGGTCGGCTGCGCGGCGGTGTCGCCGCCCGCGCCGGCGCCGGCGCCGAGGAGCGCGGTGTTGTCGGAGCCGAAGTACTGGGTGCGGCCGTCGGACGGGGTCGAGGAGGCGACCGGGATGCCGCCGGTGACCACGCGGCCCTCGCGGGCGGAGCGGGCCATCTCGGCGGCCGAGGTGAAGCGGGCGCGCGGGTCCTTCTGGAGGGACTGGAGCACGACTTGGGCGATGCCGGCGGGGATCTCGCGGGAGAGCGGCGGCGGGGCCTGGGTCATGTGGCCGTTCATGACCGCGACGGGGGTGTCGGAGACGAACGGGGGGCGGCCCATGAGGGCCTCGTAGGCGACGATGCCGAGCGAGTAGAGGTCGCTGGCGCCGGTCAGTTCCGCGCCGTTGAGCTGCTCAGGGGAGGCGTAGGCGAGCGTTCCCATGACGGTGCCGGTCTCGGTGAGGCCGGAGGCGCCGCGGGCGGCGGAGATGCCGAAGTCGACGATCTTGGTCGCGCCGGTGTCCTCGTCCACGAGCAGGTTCGCGGGTTTGATGTCGCGGTGGATGATGTCGTGGCGGTGGGCGGTCTCGAGGGCGTCGGCGGCGGTCGCGACGATCCGCATGACCTCGGCGGGCGGCAGCGTGCCGCGGTCGCGCAGGATGTCGGAGAGCGAGCGTCCCCGTACGAGTTCCATGATGAGGTAGGAGACTTCGCCGTCGTCGCCGGTCTCTTCGCCGTAGTCGTAGAGCGCGACGATGCCCGGGGACTGCAGGGCCGCAACGGCTCGCGCCTCGAGCTGGAAGCGGGCGCGAAACTTGTCGTTATTGGACAGTCCAGCGTGGAGGATCTTGATGGCGACTTCGCGGCCGAGTCGGGTGTCGGTGCCTTTCCAGACCTCTCCCATGCCGCCCGCGGCGATCCGCTCGTCCAATCGATAGCGACCTGCCACCAAGGTCCCGCTCTGCACGTCGAACCCGCTCCTCTTACTCCTGCATCGGCCGGATGTTACATATATCAGCCCTCGCCGGGCCACGGCCACCGCCCACGGACTCCTGCCGATCGGACATTGCTGAGGGGCAACCAGGCACATCAAATGGAGAGGCGACCCGGGCCGCAGGCCCGGGTCGCCCACTACGACATCGTAGGTCTAACCGGCAAGCGCCTCGGTACCCGCTTCGTCCTCCGGTACGAAGTCGATGCCGGCCTCGTCGCGCTGTTCGGGTGTGATCGGGGTCGGGGCCGAGGTCAGCGGGTCGACGCCGCCGCCGGACTTCGGGAACGCGATCACGTCGCGGATCGAGTCGGCCTTGGCGAGGATCGCGCAGACGCGGTCCCAGCCGAGGGCGATGCCGCCGTGCGGCGGGGCGCCGTACTTGAGCCCGTCGAGGAGGAAGCCGAACTTCTCCTTGGCGTCCTCGTGCGTGAGACCGAGCACGTCGAAGACGCGGCTCTGGACCTTGGCGTCGTGGATACGGATCGAGCCGCCGCCGAGTTCGTTGCCGTTGCAGACGATGTCGTACGCGTAGGTGAGCGCCTTCGAGGGGTCGCTCTCGAACTTGTCGACCCATTCGGGGTTCGGCGAGGTGAACGGGTGGTGGATCGCGGTCCAGCCGCCGTCGTCGGTGGGCTCGAACATGGGGGCGTCGACGACCCAGCAGAACGCCCAGGCTTCGGGGTCGATGAGGCCGACGCGCTTGCCGACCTCGAGGCGGGCGGCGCCGAGCAGTTCCTGGGCGTCGCGGCGTTCGGTGCCGGCGGCGAAGAAGACCGCGTCTCCGGCCTTGGCGCCGACGGCGTCGGCGAGCCCGGCGAGGTGCTCCTCGGACAGGTTCTTCGCCACGGGGCCCTTCGGCTCGCCGGTCTCGGCGTTGAAGGTGATGTAGGCGAGGCCCTTGGCACCGCGGGCCTTGGCCCAGTCCTGCCAGCCGTCGAGTTCCTTGCGGGTCTGGGAGGCGCCGCCGGGCATGACGACCGCGCCGACGTAGCCGCCCGCGTCGATCGCGCCGGCGAAGACGCGGAACTCGGTGCCGCGCAGGTAGTCGGTGAGTTCCACGAGTTCCTGGCCGAAGCGCAGGTCGGGCTTGTCGGAGCCGTAGCGGTCCATGGCGTCGTGCCAGGTCAGGCGCGGGATCGGGAGCTGCACCTGGTAGTCGGCGAGCTCGGACCACAGGGCCTGGACGATGCGCTCGCCGAGGTCGATGACGTCGTTCTGGTCGACGAAGGAGGCCTCGATGTCGAGCTGGGTGAACTCGGGCTGGCGGTCGGCGCGGAAGTCCTCGTCGCGGTAGCAGCGGGCGATCTGGAAGTACTTCTCGAAGCCGCCCACCATGAGGAGCTGCTTGAACAGCTGCGGCGACTGCGGGAGGGCGTACCAGGTGCCGGGCTGGAGACGCACGGGCACGAGGAAGTCGCGAGCGCCCTCGGGGGTGGAGCGGGTCAGCGTCGGCGTCTCGATCTCGATGTAGCCGTCGTCGACCAGGAGGTTGCGGGCGATGTGGTTGGCCTTGGAGCGCAGGCGGATCGCGTGGTTCGGGCCGGTGCGGCGCAGGTCGAGGTAGCGGTGGCGCAGGCGGATGTCCTCGGAGACGTCCACGTGGTCGTCGATCTGGAACGGCAGCGGCGCTGACTCGGAGAGCACCTCGAGGCTGGTGGCGTTGATCTCGATCTCGCCGGTCGGCAGTTCGGGGTTCTCGTTGCCTTCGGGGCGGCGGTTGACGGTGCCGGTGACGGAGACGCAGAACTCGTTGCGCAGCTCGTGGGCGACCTTGGCGGCCTCCGAGTCGCGGAATACGACCTGGACGACGCCTGATGCGTCGCGCAGATCCACGAACTCCACCCCGCCGTGATCGCGGCGCCGCGCCACCCATCCGGCGAGGGTGACTTGCTGGTCGACGTCAGCGGCACTCAGCGTGCCGGCGAGGTGTGTCCGATACACGGGTTCAATACTCCTCGAAGGAAACGGTTGGTCGATTGGACCGGCGCGGCCGGCTCGCGGCCCGCGGGCTTCCACCGGAACATCGCGCCGCGGCTCGTGAACGAGCCGGGGCCGTTGACATTCTCTCGAGAACCCGGTGCCAGCAGCAATCGTATAACCGCGCGCAGCGCAGCGAGTCAGCCGTGCCGCCCGCCACGGCGGGGGTCACGTGGCTCACGCCGCGAGTCGGGGGTGAACCGCCGAATGCGCGGCGATCGCGTCGACCGCTCGTCCTTCACTGCGAAGCGCAGAGAGTTTCCCGTGCGGTCGGCCACGGCAGTCGTCACGTGGCTCGTGCCGGGAGCTCGGTCGTGTGAACCGTCGGATGCACGGCGCGTCGCGCGCGACGACCGTTCTTCGGCGCGAGCGCAGCGCTCGTCGCTCGAACGCTGATGCGCGAATCCTTCAGTCGGCGAACGCATCCCTGCGTCGTTCAGCGGGCGAGGGCGCTGAATCCCAGGAGGCGCACCACCACGTCGAGGAAGCGGCGGGCGTCGGCGACGATCGCGTCGGCTTCTTCCGGGGTGACGATGTCGGGGATGCCCGCCTGCGCCAGGACGCGCTTGCGCGCGGTGCGGGCGAAGTGCGCGGCCCATTCCTCGAGCTCCGGGGCGACGCCCCGCAGCAGCTCCCAGGTGCTCGACGGGCGGCCGGGCCGCCGTCTGCCCGTGGCGTCGCCCGCGCGCACGGCGAGCACGGCCACGGCGACTCTGAGGGCGGCCAGATGGGCCTCCGCGTAGCGCTCGCCGGGCCGGACCCGTTCGGCCGCGTCGTCGAGGTCGACCCGGGCGGTGGCGAGGAGCTGGAGCGGGGATCGGTTGGGGAGTTGGTCGGCGGGAATGCGCAGGCGGGAGTTCGAGACGGTGCCCGCCTGCACGAGTCGGGGCGAGCCGGCGCCGCGGCTCGCGACGGGCGAAGCGGATCGGGTGGCTCCGGGTCGAGAAGCAGCCATGATGGAGGGCCTCCTAAACCTGTTCGAACTTGCGTTCGAGAAATATGGAACCACAGGGGTACGACATTTCCAACCCCCAACTTCGCTCAAAATCAGCGTTTCACTACAGATTGTCGTGCATCCGACATCGGAGCCATTGCGCGGCAACGGAAAAGGGCCGCGAACCTTTTGGTTCACGGCCCCTGAAATTCGCCTCAGGTACTACCGGTGTTCGAAAAAGCGCGTCCCTTGGCGAGAACGTCTCGCCTCGGGATCGGACCTGGGAGTGTCCCCGCAAATCGGACATCGTTGGGCCACCTCGGCGACGTTTGCGAGCCGGGAATTGACGCGGCCACAAGGGTATCGGGTACGACACTGCGGGCGGCTGCGCTTCGCCGCCCGCGGCTGTCGGCCTACTCGCTGATCTCGTGGATCATGCGCAGGTGGCCTCGGGCCTCGTCGGCGCGGCCCATGCGCTGGAGGGTGCGGCCGAGGAGCATGCGGGCGTAGAAGTCCGCGGGGTTGGCCTCGACCATCTTCTCCGCGAGCGCCAAGGCCTTGTTCAGCTGCGCCGACTTGAAGTAGGCGCGCGCGGCCGTGAGCATCACGTCCGGGTGGTCCGGGTGGTCGCGCAGCAGCGGCGCGAGGAACTGCAGGGCCGCCAACGGATCCTTCAGCGCGAGCATCTCTTCGGCGTCGCGCAGCCGCTGCGTCTCCTCGGGCACCTGGCGGGCCCGGAAGTCGGAGTCGATGAAGGCGGCGATCTGGTCGTCGGTGATGTCGTCGTAGCGCATTACGGAGACAACACGCCGACCAAGCTGATCATTCCCGCCTAGAATGAGCGGCGCAATTCCGGCACTGCCCTTCAAAACGGACTCCGCCGGGCCCCCGGCTCAAGGGTGACATCGGGGTACGACAACGCCACCAAGGAGCCCGCCGGTCAGTCGTTGCGCAGCGCCGTCGAGACCACGATCACGAGCTGCAGCAGGCCGAGCGCGGCCAAGAGCATCCAAGCCGTCACGGCGATCGTGATCGCGCCGCCGATCCACTGCTCGTACTGGCCGCCGCCCGCCACGGCGATCACGCCCGCCGCGCCGAGACCGAGGGCGACCACGATCTCGCGCACCGACCGCTCCCCCAGCGTGGTCATGCCGAGGTCCCGCAGGCCAACCTGCCGCGCCCGTGTGCGCGTGAGCACGTACATCCAGCACAGCGCGCCGGTCACGGCGACCCCCCAGCCGGGCGCGCCGAGGAACCACAGCGCGAGCAGCCAGGACCCCTCCGAGAGGCGGGCGGCGAGCGGCTCGAAGACCAGGACCCGGCGCGAGAGGCTCGTCGACCGCGTCGCGAGGAGCGCGTACGAGGCGTCGGCCAGCGCGGTGATGGCGATGAGCGGCAGCGTGACCAGGATGATCGGGCCGCCGATGAGAACGCAGAGGGGGATGAAGAGGCTGGCGACAAGGCCGAGGCCGACAACGGCGCCGGGCTGGAACCGGGTGGAGAGGATGACCCTGCCTACAAGGGAGTCGGCGGGCACACGGGTGCGCATGGATGTTGTTGTAGCAGACGGCACCAACCGCGCATTCGCAGCATCGAACATAGAAGAGGACTCTACGTGTTCGAGCGGTGACCGCAATCCCTCGATCGGGTAGCCGACACTCGCCGGCGCGCTACGGGCGGAGGTTCTGCCAGACGCGACGGGTGGAGCGCGAGTGGTTCAAGGTGGTGAAGTGCAGTCCCGGGGCGCCTTCGGCGAGGAGGCGGGCGCCCATGTCGGTCGCGACTTCGACGCCGATGTCGCGGATGGCGTCGCGGTCGTCCTCGACGGCGCGCAGCCGGTCGGCGAGGTCGGCGGGGAAGTCCATGCCGGTGAGGATCGCGAACCGTTCGATCTGCTTGATGTTCGTGACGGGCATGATGCCCGGCAGGATCGGGATGTCGCATCCGGAGGCGGCGACGGCGTCGCGCAGCCGCAGGTAGTCCTCGACGCGGTAGAAGATCTGGGTGATGGCGAAGTCGGCGCCGGAGCGGCATTTCTCCACGAAGAAGCGCACGCCGGTGTCCCAGTCGACGTCGCGCGGGTGGCCTTCGGGGAAGGCCGCGACGCCGACGCTGAAGTCGCCCGAGGTCTTGATGAGTTCGACCAGCTCGTGGGCGTAGTGCACGCCGTCGGGATGGCGGGTCCAGTCCGCGCGCGGGTCCCCGGGCGGGTCGCCGCGCACGGCGAGGATGTTGCGCACGCCCACGTTGGCGAAGTGGCCGATGAGGTTGCGCAGCTCGGCGACGGAGTGGTCGACGGCGGTGCAGTGGGCCATGGTCAGGAGGGTCGTCTCGGCATTGATCCGCTCGGTCGTCTCGACGGTCTTCTGCCTGGTGGAGCCGCCCGCGCCGTAGGTGACGGACACGAAGTCGGCGCCGAGGCCCTCCAGGGCGCGGACGGTGCGCCACAGGATCGCCTCGTCCTTTTCCGAACGGGGCGGGAACATCTCGAACGAGAACTTGGGGGTGCCCGAGCGGAGCAGGTCGCCGATCTTGGCGGCCTGCTGCGGCATCACGCTGGGCACTCCTAGTGTCATGTCCTCAACCGTAACGGCTCGGGTACAAGTGTTCTGACCTGCACTGCGGGCCACCCAATAGTTGGGATGGGCGGGTGTGCGCCTAGTGTTCGAACCGTGGAGCTCAACGACCGCATCGACGCCGCCCTCACCGTCTTCTTGGACCGGCAGGCCGGCGTGATCTGCGGGATCGACGACAATCTCGGCGCCTACGCGGATGCGGTGCGCGATTTCGTGCTGCGAGGCGGCAAGCGCCTGCGGCCGGCGTTCGCGTACTGGGGCGCGCGGGGCGCGGGCCTCGCCGACTCCGATGAGCTGGTCGCGTGCGTGGCGTCACTGGAGCTGCTGCAGGCCTCGGCGCTCATGCACGACGACCTCATCGACGGTTCGGACACGCGGCGCGGGATGCCCTCGATCCACCGGCGCTTCGCGTCGCTGCACGCGGCCGAGGGCTGGTCGGGCCGGCCCGAGGAGTTCGGGACGGCGGCGGCGATCCTGCTCGGGGACCTGTGCCTGGCGTGGTCGGACGAGCTGCTGTGCTCGGCGGGGATGCCGATGGCGGCGGTCGCGGCGGCACGGCGGGACTTCGACCTGATGCGCACCGAGGTGAGCGCCGGGCAGTACCTGGACGTGCTCTCGGAGGTGCGCCGGGACGTCTCGGAGGCGACGGCGGCGAAGGTCGCGCGGTACAAGTCCGCGAAGTACACGATCGAGCGCCCGCTGCTCATCGGGGCGTCGCTCGCGGGCGCTCCGGAGCGGATCCGGGAGCATTATTCGGCGATCGGTCTGCCGCTGGGCGAGGCGTTCCAGTTGCGCGACGACGTGCTCGGCGTCTTCGGCGACCCGGCGCAGACCGGCAAGCCCGCCGGTGACGACCTGCGCGAGGGCAAGCACACGTTCCTCATCGCACGGGCCTGGGCCGGCGCTGATGCGGCGCAGCGGGCGGCCCTGGACTCCGGGCTGGGGAACCCCGATCTGGACGAGTCCGGGGTGCAGCGGCTGCGGGCGGTGCTGATGGACACCGGCGCGCTGGCCGACACCGAGGAGCGCATCGAGGTGCTCGCGGCGGAAGCGGAAGCGGCCCTGGAGGACTCGCGCGCGGATGTGGATCCGGCGGCGTTGCAGGTATTCGCGGGGCTGCTCGTGAAAGCCGTCAAACGGGACTTCTAGTGCCATCCATGTTGCACTAAGACTTTTCTGTCCGTATGCGTTCACCCGATGGTGATGAATGACCCCGCAAGGGTGACGCACCGGTAACCCCCTGTCGCCTCGCTCGTTGTCCCAGTGAAGGACATGAATGGACGGTGGGACTCACGTGGGACTCTTCGGCGCCATCGGGCGCGAGACCAAGGGCGCGCTCCGCTCGCTCGGTTACGATCTGCGCCGCTCGAAACGGTTCCGCAGGATCGGCACCATGGCGGTCGCGACCATGGCCGGCGGGGTGATCGCGGCCGGCACGCTGCTCCAGGCCGACCAGGTGCCGGGCATCCCGGCCTTGGGCGGCGACGACGATCCTGGCATCGTCGGCGGCTGGTTCGGCCTGGGATCCGACACTTCCGGCCAGGACGCCGAGTCGTCGGGGTCCGAGTCGCCGTCGCCGACGGGCGAGGCCGCGGACCCTGAAGCGGCCACGTCGCCTGCCGAGGTGCAGGCCCGTGGCGGCGAGACCAGCGGCGCGCCCGGCCGTCCGCCGGGTCTGGTGCCGATCGGCGACGCGACCTCGGACCCGGGCGAGGAAGAGGGCGGGAGCACCTCCCCGACGCGGGAGCCGACCACCGAAGCGCCGACGACCGAGGTGCCCACGCAGGAGCCCACGTCAGAGGCACCCACGGAGGAGCCGACCTCGAGCCCGTCGCTGGCCCCGACCTCGAGCCCGCCGAATCCGACCACGGGTTTCGTGGAGCGGGCCCCGCGGCAGGGCAGCGCTCCGGTGCCGCGCAAAGGCCCGGTCGGCGGCTAGCCGATCGAGCGGGACTCGAGCCGCTATTTCGCTTTCGCCTCGGCCAGTTCGGCCCGGATGGCGGCGATGTTGCGCTTGACGGCGGCCACGTCGGGCCCGTCCGAGACCGGTTTGCCGCGCCGCTGATCGCGGGCGACGAGCGTCGCGAGGTTCACCAGCTCCCGCTGCAGCTGCCGGAGCAGATGCGCGGCGCGCTTGCCCCAGCGCCGGTGGGCGTGCTTGCGGGCCTTGCGCCTGCTGCGCAGCGACCGCATCTCGGTGAGGTCCGCGGTCGTGATCACCTGTTCGTCCTGATCGGACATCGTGGTGACGAACCAGTGCCATTCGGCGCGGGCCGCGAAATGGTAGAGCACGAAGAACAGGGCCAGGATGAACAGGCCCTTCCCGTAGCTCAGCGGGATGGCCAGCGCCACGGGCATGCGCGAGGGCAGCGGCAGGTTCCAGAACCCGTGCATGCCCATCGACAGGGCGTACAGGCCGATGAGCACGCCCCACCGGGTGCTGAGCCGGCGCCGTGTCTGGGTCACGAAGAACGCGATGCCGAGTCCGGCCGCGCCGGTGTAGAGCGGGTGCGACCAGGGGCCGGCGGTGAGCACGCGCGCGAAGGTCACGCTCAGGGCGCCGGTGACGTCGGAGTTGGGGTTCAGGACGGCGAAGTTGATGGCGTAGGTGAGGTTCTCCACGACCTGGAAGCCGAGGCCGACCAGGGCGCCGTAGATGAGGCCGTCGATCGAGCGGTCGAAGTGCTCGCGGACGATGAGCACGAGCAGGACCACGCCGAGCGCCTTGAGCCACTCCTCGTTCAGGGGCGCGA
Organism: uncultured Actinomycetota bacterium; assembly: GCA_963740955.1. Lineage (GTDB taxonomy): Bacteria > Actinomycetota > Actinomycetes > Mycobacteriales > Micromonosporaceae > Glycomyces. The sequence goes on along the minus strand of CAVUGC010000010.1, from coordinate 226,836 downwards.
CGATGGGCGGGCCCCAGGTGCGGGCCCATTGGGCGTTGGTGAGCTCGGCGAGAACGGTGAGCGCGGCGTTGTTGGCGAGCATCGCGAAGGCGACGGCGGCGAGGCCGCCCCAGCACATGGCGGCGGCCCGCACGGACGGCGGTTCGCGCTCGAACAGGTCCAGTCGGTCGAGGATGTCCAGGAAGAAGATGGCGAGGACCAGGTTGATGCCGATCGAGACCCACAGCGCGGTGGCGATGTCGCCGTAGTCGGGCGAGAGGACCCGGCCGAGTTCGAGCAGGCCGAAGACGAGGCAGCCGACGAAGAGCCAGTAGGCGGGCCGCCGGAGGCGGACGAAGGCGCCCTGGCTCTCGACCACCACGCGTTCGGTGCGCACGCTCATTCGCCCGCCAGGCGGAACGTGGCGAGGAACGGCGCCGGGTCGAGTTCGCTGGTGTTCGGGTCGGAGCCGGGGGCGAGCAGGACGAGGATCGCGGCGGCGCCCTTGTCGTTGCCCAGCGACGGTGATCGACCCGATGGTGTCGATGCCGATGATGTCGGCGCGGAAGCCCGCCAGGCCCGCCGCGTCGCTGGTGTAGGCCCGCACGTTGTTGTAGGTGTAGCCGGGTTCGGCGACGAAGGGGCCGACGCGGCGTTCGAGGAGCGCTTTGAGGCTGTCGACGCCCGAGTCGACCTCGACCGAGGCGGAGAGCTGGTCGCGGTCGAAGGTCTGGCGCTGGTCGGCCAGGTGGACGCCGGGGGTCGTCCAGCCCTTGCCGGGCAGTTCGTATTCGAGGGTGGCTCCGGCCACCGGGTAGGACTGGAGGTAGAGGGTCTCGCCTTCGCCGATGGCCTGGGTCGATTCGCCAAGGGCCCGTTCGAGGCCGAGCCATACGCCCATCGGGAGTGCGATGGCGATCGCGGCGAGGACGGCCTGCCACATGCGGCCCCGCTCGAGGCCGAGCCGGTTCAGCCGGATGGTGACCTCGCCCAACGTCCTTCTCCCCTGGTCCGCGACGCACCACGCCCCGGCGCGCGAGACGCGGAGTGCTGCAAGCACTCCGCGCACGACCTCCAAGATTACGGGGGGAATGCGACCTTGCACCCGGCTTTGCCCGAAACCGGGTGCAGGGCCATGGTAGGACCGCGATGCCGGGACCGGTCCCCGTAGTTCGCGGACGACGGCGGGGAGCGGGCACTGCCCGCTCCCCGCCGTCGTGTCTCGTGTTCAGGCGACCTTGGTCGTCCAGCCGTGGGTGTCCTCGGCGCGCCCGTGCTGCAGGTCGAGGATGGTCTGGCGCAGCTGCATCGTGAACTTGCCGGCCTCGCCGCCGTTGACCTGGAAATCTCCCGCGCGGCCCTTGACGGTGCCGACCGGGGTGATCACCGCGGCCGTGCCGCAGGCGAAGGCCTCGGAGAGGATCCCGGACTCGGCGTCCTCGCGCCAGCGGGCCAGCGAGTAGTCGGTCTCGCGGACCTCCCAGCCGGCTTCGGTGGCGAGCGTGAAGATCGCGTCGCGGGTGATGCCGGGCAGGATCGTGCCGAGCTTCGGCGTGTAGAGGACCCGCTCGTTCTCGTAGGCGAAGAACAGGTTCATGCCGCCGAGCTCGTCGACGTTCTCGTACTTGACGGCGTCGAGGAAGACCACCTGGTCGCAGCCGTGCTCGATGGCCTCGGCCTGCGGCAGGAGGCTCGCGGCGTAGTTGCCGCCGCACTTGGCCGCGCCGGTGCCGCCGGGCCCGGCCCGGTTGTACTCCTCGGAGACCCACAGCGTGAGCGGCTTCGGGCCGTTCTTGAAGTAGGCGGCCGCCGGGGAGGCGATGACCAGGTACGTGTACTCCTTGGCGGGCCGCACGCCGAGGAAGGCCTCGGAGGCGAACATGTACGGACGCAGGTAGAGGCTGGCCTCCTCCTGGCCGGGCACCCAGTGGCCGTCCACGGCGAGGAGCTCGCGGATCGAGGCGAGGAACCACTCCTCGGGCAGCTTCGGCATGGCCATGCGCTCGGCCGAGAGGTTGAGCCGGCGCGCGTTGGCCTCGGCGCGGAACAGGCCGATGCCGCCGTCGGGGTAGCGGTAGGCCTTGAGCCCCTCGAAGATCTCCTGGGCGTAGTGCAGGACCGCCGCGGAGGGCGAGAGCTGGATCGGCCCGTAGGGCTTGACGGCGGCGTCGTGCCAGCCGCGGCCTTCGGTCCAGGTCATGGTGAACATGTGATCGGTGAAGCTGCTGCCGAAACCGGGGTTGGCGAGGATGGCCTCGCGCTCAGCGGCCGGGATCGGGTTCGGGTGCGGCTCGTGCCGCAGGTCGGGAAGACCTTCGCTGGTCATGGATCTGTCCTTCAGTGCGAATGGCTCGGGTGTGCGTAGTGGTCCTGATGCCTAACTTACCGCTCGTTCAGGTGGTCGGGCGGCGCGTGGCCCGGTCGACGATGACACGGAAAACGCCCGGCGAGGCGCTCTTGTCGGAGCGCTGGCCCGCCGGGCGTCGAAGCTGCTTTGGTGTTAGCTGAGCTGTCCGGCGACGTCGGCGGCTACTCGGTCGCCTACCTCGCCGGTGCGGATCTTGGTGCCGGACTCGCGTCCGGCCAGTTCGCGCTCCACGGCGACGTTCACCGCGGCGGCCGCGTCGGCGCGGCCGAGGTGTTCGAGCAGGAGCGCGGTGGAGGAGATCGCGGCGATCGGGTCGGCGATGCCCTGCCCGGCGATGTCGGGGGCCGAGCCGTGCACGGGCTCGAACGTCGACGGGTGCGTGTGGTCGGGGTTGATCGAACCCGTCGCGGCCAGGCCGATGCCGCCGGTCACGGCGGCGGCGATGTCGGTGAGGATGTCGCCGAACAGGTTGTCGGTGACGATCACGTCGAACGTGTGCGGGCGGTTCACCAGGAACATCGCCGCGGCGTCCACGTGCTGGTACTCGGTCGTCACGTCCTTGTACTCGGCGGCGACGTCGTCGAAGGCGCGCTTCCACAGCCCGCCGGCGTGCACGAGCACGTTGGTCTTGTGGACCAGCGTGAGGTGGCCGCGGCGGCGGCGGGCGCGCTCGAACGCGTCGCGCACGACCCGCTCCACGCCGTACCGGGTGTTCAGGGACTCCTCGGTGGCGATCTCGGCCGGGGAGCCGACGTGGAGGTTGCCTCCGGCGCCGGTGTACAGGCCTTCGGTGCCCTCGCGGACGACCACGAAGTCGATGTCGCCGGGCTTCACATCGGCCAGCGGCGTGGGCGCGCCCGGGTACAGGCGGCTGGGCCGCAGGTTCACGTACTGGTCGAACTCGAAGCGGAGCTTGAGGAGCAGGCCGCGCTCGAGGACGCCCGGCGGGACCGACGGGTCGCCGATGGCGCCCAGCAGGATCGCGTCGTGCTCGTCCAGTTCGGACAGGACGGTGTCGGGCAGGACCTCGCCGGTGCGGTTGTACAGGCGGGCGCCGAGGTCGTACTCGGTCGACTCGTATCCGGGAAGGGCCACGGCGAGCACCTTCTGCGCCTCGGCGATGACCTCTTGCCCGATCCCGTCGCCCGGGATGACCGCGATCCTGCTCATGCTGCCTCTCAGCTTTCGATGCTCGATGCGCCCGACTGGTCTCGAAACGGCGGATTCAGGCCGGAGACGCGGAATGCGGGCGAGTGCGTTCACCTTAACGCACCCGTCCCGCATTCCGACTCACGACTCTCAGCAGATGGAACGCATCGACGAACGTCCACTTAGCGGAGGTTCGAACGTTTCGTCAGTCCTGCAGGGTGACCGTCTTGACACCCGAGGCGCCGACCGCTTCCTTGATGCTGCCGAGCAGCTCGGAGGGCACCGGCGCGTCGAGGGCGAGCGCCATCACGGCCTCGCCTCCGGCGGCCTTGCGGGCCACCTGCATCGCGGCGATGTTGATGCCCAGGTCGCCCAGGGCCCCGCCGATGAGGCCGACCACGCCGGGACGGTCGGTGTAGCGCAGGAACAGCAGCGAACCGTCCAGGTCGATGTCGAGCTCGAAGCCGTCGATCTCGGTCAGCCGCAGGCCGCCGTGCGGGCCGGGGCTGATCGTGCCGGAGACCGTGAGGCCCCGGCCGTCGACCATCGCGCCCTTGAGCGTCACGAGCGTCTGGTACTCCAGCGACTCCTGCGCGGTGAACAGGCCGACCTCGACGCCGCGCTGCTCGGCCACGAGCGGGGCGTTCACGTAGGTGACCGAGTCGGCCACGTCCACGAACAGGCCCTTGGAGGCGGCCAGCTGCAGCACCGTCACGTCGTGCGCGACGACCTCGCCGCGGACCTCCACCGTCACCGACTGGACGGCGGAGCCGGCCAGCGCGTTGAAGGTGCGGCCCAGGCGCTCGGCCAGCGGCAGGAGCGGGCGCACGGCCTCGTTGACCACACCGCCCGCCTGGACGTTGGCGGCGTCGGGCACGAACTCGCCCGACAGCGCGAGGCTTGACGCTCTTGGCGACGGCGAGACCGGCGTTGTCCTGGGCCTCGCGGGTGGAGGCGCCCAGGTGCGGCGCGGCCACCACGTTGTCGAGGGCGAACAGCGGCGAGTCGGTGCACGGCTCCTTGACGAAGACGTCGAGGCCGGCGGCGGCGACGCGGCCGTCCTGGAGGGCCTCGGCGAGCGCGGCCTCGTCGATCAGGCCGCCGCGGGCGGCGTTGACGATCCGCACGCCGGGCTTGACCTTGTTCAAGGCGTCCTCGCCGATGATCCCCACGGTCTCGGGGGTCTTCGGCAGGTGGATCGTGATGAAGTCCGCGGCGGCGAGCAGCGTGTCGAGGTCGACGAGCCTGACCCCGAGCTTGGCCGCGATCGCGGGCTGCGCGTACGGGTCGTAGGCGACGACGTCCATGTCGAAGGCCTGCATGCGGGTGGTGACGAGCTGCCCGATCTTGCCGAAGCCGACCACGCCGAGGGTCTTGCCCTGGATCTCGACGCCGGTGAACTTCTTGCGGTCCCAACGCCCGGCGCGCAGCGAGGCGTCGGCGCGGGCGATGTGGCGGGCGCTGGCGAGCAGCAGCGTGATGGCCTGCTCGGCGGCGGAGACGATGTTGGAGGTCGGCGCGTTGACGACCATGACGCCGCGTTCGGTGGCGGCGGGCAGCTCGACGTTGTCGAGGCCCACGCCGGCGCGGGCGATGACCTTGAGTTTCGGCGCGTGCTCGAGCGCGGCGGCGTTGATGGTGGTGGCGGATCGGACGATCACGGCATCGGCCTCGACCAGTGCGGCGTGGAGGGACTCCACGTTCGTACCGTCGATCTCCCGGACGTCGAAGTCTCCGGAGAGGACCTCGATCGCAGCGGGCGCGAGCGGGTCGGCAATGACCACGACGGGTTTCGGTTCGGTCATGGATACCTCGCAAAGGTAAGGAGAGACGGAGGACCGGGCGCGGCGCTGCGTCGTCGCGGCCAATGGTATGTCCAACGCGTTAACGGCTCCTTACCGACCTGCCGCATTCCGAATCCTGGAACACCCCTCGCATGTCAGACCCCACAGGTCACAGCCGAGACGGCACGCACCTCACGAGGCGCGGGGCGTTTCGTGAGACCTGCTCCGTTTCAGCCCGGAAACGGTCGGACCCCCGCCATCGCCGGTTCGGGGGTCCTGATGGCCTCGCGAGGCGCCGGGAATGCGGCTACTCGAAGTGGGCGTCTTCATCCAGGAGTTCGGCCGCGTCGCTCTCGGCTTCGGCGAGGACCTGCTTGACCACCGGGATCGCGATGCCCGAGCCGTAGCCCTTGCGGGCGAGCATGCCCACGAGTTTGCGCAGCACGGCGTCGTCGCTCTGGCCCGCGAGGGACCGGTAGCGGCGGCGGGCCAGCGCCAGGGCGGCCTCGCGTTCGTCCTCGTCGCTGACGGCCTCGACCGCCGTGTCGATGAAGTCGGGGTCGACGCCCTTGCGGCGCAGTTCCCCGGCCAGGACGCGCTTCGACAGGCCCCGGCTGCGGTGGCGCGAGTCGACCCAGGCGCGGGCGAACACGGCGTCGTCGATGAGGCCGACCTCGGCGTACCGCTGCAGGATCTCGGTGACGATCGCTTCCTCGAAGCCCTTGCGGCGCATGGAGTCGCCGAGTTCGGAGCGCGTGCGCGGTCGGCCCGACAGCAGTTGGAGACAGTACTGCCGGGCCGCCTCGGGATCGTTCGGCTTAGAAGTCGACCGGGGGTTCTTCAATCTCGTCCTCGCTCGGTGCATCGGCGATGGCGTCCACGCCGAGCTTCTCCTTGATCTTCTTCTCGATCTCCAGGGCCAGGTCCGGGTTCTCCTTGAGGTTGGTCCGGGCCTTCTCCTTGCCCTGGCCGAGCTGGTCGCCCTCGTAGGTGTACCAGGCGCCGGACTTCTTCACGATGCCGTGCTCGACGCCCATGTCGATGAGCGAGCCCTCCTTGGACACGCCGTGCCCGTAGAGGATGTCGAACTCGGCCTGGCGGAACGGCGAGCCGACCTTGTTCTTCACGACCTTGACGCGGGTGCGGTTGCCGACGGCCTCGCCGCCGTCCTTGAGCGTCTCGATCCGGCGGATGTCCAGGCGCACCGAGGCGTAGAACTTGAGCGCTTTACCACCGGCGGTGGTCTCGGGCGAGCCGAACATGACGCCGATCTTCTCGCGCAGCTGGTTGATGAAGATCATCGTGGTGCCCGTGTTGTTCAGGCCGCCGGTGATCTTGCGCAGGGCCTGGCTCATGAGCCGGGCCTGCAGGCCCACGTGCGAGTCGCCCATCTCGCCCTCGATCTCGGCGCGCGGCACGAGCGCGGCCACCGAGTCGATGACGATGAGGTCGACCGCGCCGGAGCGGACCAGCATGTCCGCGATCTCCAGGGCCTGCTCGCCGGTGTCCGGCTGGCTGACGAGGAGGTCGTCCACGTTGACGCCGAGCTTCTCGGCGTAGATCGGGTCGAGCGCGTGCTCGGCGTCGATCATCGCCGCGACACCGCCCTCGGCCTGCACGTTCGCCATGGCGTGCAGGGCGATCGTGGTCTTACCACTGGACTCGGGGCCGTAGATCTCGATGATCCGGCCCTGCGGCAGGCCGCCGACTCCCAGCGCCACGTCGAGCGCGATCGAGCCGGTCGAGATGGTCTTGACGTTCTGCTTCGGCTTCTCCCCCAGTCGCATGACCGAGCCCTTGCCGAACTGCTTGTCAATCTGGGCCAGGGCGAGATCGAGCGCCTTGGACTTGTCCTGAGCGGAGTTCATGCCGCCTCCCCTGGTTCCTGTCTGCTTAGCCATAGCGAATACGGTAGTCGCCCCCTCCGACAACCTAGGACAACGGCTTGTTCGAACAGGGCACATCTCGCACACGCGAGCAGCGCTCGGAACCGATCAGCGCACGCGCGTGCGACCCGGAGGCATCGGCGCGGGCGGGCGGGAGGAGCTCGGCGAAGTGATCGCGGGCGCGGTCAGCGCACCAGCCGCGAGGGGACCCGTTCGGGCCAGGCGCGGCAGACGGCCATCCACACGGCCTTGGCGTTCTCGCCCTCGGCGAGGGCCTGCTCGATGGTGCGGCCGCCGAGCTGGCCGAGCGAGTGGTCGGCGGCGACCGACCGGGCGTAACCGCGCCCGAAGGTCTCGTCCATCCGGTCCCAGAAATCGCTCAGCTTCATGCGCCGCTCCCCCGCTTCCCGCACCGTCCGATGCGCCGTACCTCAAGGACAACGGTAGGCGACTCCGTGGGGCGGGGCCAAGCCCAGGTGGCAAGATTGCCGGGTGCCTCGCGTCAGCCAAGAACACCTCGACTCCCGCCGTCAGCAGATCCTCGACGGCGCCCGGTCGTGCTTCGCCAAATTCGGATACGAGGGCGCGACCGTGCGGCGGCTGGAGGAGGCGACGGGGCTCTCCCGCGGGGCGATCTTCCACCACTTCCGGGACAAGGACGCGTTGTTCCTGGCCGTGGCCTCGGTGGACGCCGCCGAGATGGCCGCGACGGTGGCCGAGCGGGGCCTGGTGGGCGTGATGCAGGACCTGACGACGGGGGCCGACAAGCCCGAGATCGCGGGCTGGCTCGGCACGCAGCTCGAAGTGGCGCGGCGGCTGCGCACGGACCCGGAGTTCGCCGAGGCGTGGGGGCGCCGGCGCGAAGCGATCGCGGAGGCGAGCCGGGAGCGCCTGGAGCACCAGCGCGAGATCGGGGTGCTGCGCACCGACATCGACATCGAGGTCCTCGCCGGGTTCCTCCAGCTCATGTACGACGGCCTGGTTCGCTACCTGGCGACCGGCCGGGACGACCTCGACATCACCCGGATCCTGAGTCTGGTGGAAGAGGCCGTGCGCCGTCATTAAATATTCATGAACATTTACATAGGCAAATATATCCTGATATGCTGCCTCGACAGTTGAACCGTCAACTAGGTCGCTCAGGGCTCGGCGCCCGAGACCGCGGTCAGCGTCGACCGCGATCCGGTGCGCTTTCACCAGCCGGAGACGACTCGACTATTCCCCATGGAGGGCATATGATCGCCAAACTCCAACCATTCGGACTCCTCATCGGACGCGTCGTCCTCGGCGTCGTCTTCATCGCGCACGGCTGGCAGAAGTTCAATGAGAACGGCATGGAAGCGACCGCGCAGGGCTTCGAGGGCTTGGGCATCCCGGCACCCACGCTGTCGGCCTACTTCACGGTCGCCGCTGAGATCATCGGCGGTGCGTTCCTTATTTTGGGAGCGCTCCTACCACTGGTGGGGCTCGCCCTCGCGGGCGTCATGCTCGGCGCGATGTTCTTCGTGCACCTCGACGGCGGCTTCTTCTCCAGGGACGGCGGGTACGAGTACGTGCTGCTCCTCGCCGCCGTCTCGATCGCCATCGGATTCTCCGGCGGCGGTGCACTCGCCGTCGACTCGCTGTGGCTGAACAACGTGGGCGAGAAGAAGAAGGAGGCGGACGAAAAAGCGACCGCCGGCAGCCTGGCATAGCCCGGTTTCGGGCAACCTGGTTCGACCGATCACAAAAAGGGCCTCCGAGCGGACACCGCTCGGAGGCCCCCGCGTTTCAGGCTTCAGCGAGGAACTTCACCACGCGCGCCCTGATGCCCTCGGCGTCCAGGCCGTGCAGGCGCTCGTGCTCGGCCGCGGTGCCGTAGCGGCGCAGCTCCTCACGGCCCACGCCGATCGACAGCAGCCGATGCGGCCGGTCGGACAGGGCCCGCGAGACCAGCCAGGCCGACGTGCCCTCCAGGTAGGGCTCGACCATGACCACCGTGCGGCCCGACTCGGCCGCCAACGCCCGCAATCCCTCGGTGTCGAGCGGACGCGGCGTGTTCGTGTAGGCCACCGTCACATCGAGATCCTCCGTGGCCTCCAGGACGTTGTCGAGCAGCGGCCCCACCGCGACCACCGTCGCGCGCCCGCCCTCCCGGAGCACCAGCAGCTTGTCGTCCACAGTGGCGTGAGGGTTCTCGTTGTGGCGCAACGAAAGCCGCATGTAGACGCCCTCTTCGGCGCGCACCGCCCGGTCCAGCAGCGGCGGCACCTCCGCCGCGTGCCCCGGCACGAACACGCGCCAGCTCTGCAGCGTGTCGAACAGCGCCACATCGCGCGGACTGAAATGCGTGAAACTGCCCTCGGCCCAGTCGTACGAGGCGCCCACGCTCACCAGCACACCGCTGGTGCCCTGATGCTCGAAGTCGAGCTTCACCTGCTCGAACGCACGCTCCACCAGGAACGGAGCGTACGAATGGGCGATCGGGCGCAGCCCGGCCAGCGCCAGGCCGCCGGCCGCGCCGACCATCAACTGCTCGCGAATGCCCACATTGAGCACCCGGTCGGGATGGGCCGCGGCGGCCTCGCGGAACAGGTCGGCAGAGATGTCGGCCAGGACGACGGCCACGCGCGGGTCGGCCTCGAGCAGGTCGGCGGCGTGCGCGGCGAAGGCGTCGCGCATGGACAGGCGCTGCAGGTCGTCGATCAACGGGTCTGAACGGAACACGGTCGGTCCTCGATTTCCGGGGGTCAGTGGGGAGTGGTCTCGGAGACGGCGACCGTGACATGCGGCCGGTCGGGATGGGGCGCGGTGAAGGACCGGTAGAGCGCCTCGTGGTCGCCCATGTCGACGGTGGCGCCGCTCCAGCCGTTCACCTCGAAGCGGGACGCGACGCCGCCGGGCCAGCCGTGCGAGGCCGAGCCGTTGTCGGCGACGATCACGTTCAGGTTCGACAGCCCCACGGCCCCGGCGTACGCGATCGCCTCGTGGTTGGAGCCCTCGTCGAGCTCGGCGTCGCCCACGAGGACGAACACGCGGGCATCGTGGAAGCCGCTGGCGCGCAGTCCGTGTGCCATCCCGACCCCGAGCGGCAGGCCGTGGCCGAGCGAGCCGGCGGAGATCTCCGCGCCCGGCACCAGCGTCGCGTCGGGGTGGGAGCCGAGCGGCGACTCCAGGGCCGCGATGTCGCGGAGCCACTCGATCGGGAAGAAGCCCTTGGCGGCGAGGACCGCGTAGAAGGCGCTCGGCCCGTGGCCCTTCGACAGCAGGAAGCGGTCCCGCGACGGATCGTCGAGACGCTGCGGGTCGACCCGCAGGACCCGGTCGTAGAGGACCCAGATCGCGTCCAGGGTGTAGCTCTTGACGGTCGGATGGCGCACATCGGTCACGGTGCTTCGGGCGAGTTCCCGGACCTGTTCAAAGGTGACGTTCACGCCCGAGATCATGTAACTTCAAGTCGACTTGAAGTAAAGACCGAAGTGAGCAGGGCCACATGACTTCCCATGACGCCGGAACGATGCTGACCATCGGCGACTTCGCCGCGCGCGCCGGAGTGACCGCCTCAGCGCTGCGCTACTACGAATCGCTCGACCTCATCCGCTCGGTGCGCACCGGCGGCAACCAGCGCCGCTACCGCCGTGCCGAACTGCGCCGCGTCGCCTTCATCCGCGCCGCGCGCTCCATCGGCCTGTCCCTCGACGAGATCAAGGACGCCCTCGACCGGCTCCCCGGACGACGCGTCCCCGACCGCGCCGACTGGCAGCGCCTCTCCTCGGGATGGCGTCAGCGCCTGGAGGACCAGATCGCCCATCTGCGCGGACTGCAGGAGGACCTCGACGGCTGCATCGGGTGCGGCTGTCTGTCCCTGGACAAGTGCTCGATCTACAACCGGGAGGACGCGCTGGCGGACGAGGGCCCGGGGCCGCGGCTGGGTTTCCAGGCGCCGTAGCGGTTCAGCACTCGGGGACGTCGGCGAGGGTGTTCACGTCGTCAGGGTCCACGATGAGCCACACGAACGGTATGTAGCCGCGGCCTTCGGACAGCTCGACCTCGACCATCACGTTCGAGGCGTTCTTGAGCGGGTGGTAGTCCCAGTAGCCCTCTTCCTCCTCGCCGCGCGGATCGATGGTCTCGGCGGTCGTGTAGCAGGACAGCTGGAACTCCTCGCCGACGTCGGCGTAGTCGACGGCGTCGGGGTCGTCGGCGGCGCCTCGGATGCCGGGCCTGCCGCCCTGGTTCTGGCAGTACTCGCGAGTCTGCGGGCAGTCCCAGTAGACGGTCCCGAGCACGGTGGAGGTGTCGCCGGTGCCGCTGACCGGGGCGACGTCGGGGGCGGGGCTCTCGATGAAGAAGACGTACGTGTCCGAGGCGTTGAGGCCCTCGATGGTGAACTCGGCGCAGTTGACGTCCTCGACGGTGCCCTGGTCGCTGCCGCCCACGTACTCGGCCCTGCAGCCGGTCGAGGCCGGGTCGGCGTCGGTGGTGACGGTCAGCGATGAGGCGGTGGGGGTGATCTCGATGATGTTGTCCGGCCAGGTCTGCGTCTCGACCTCGGATGCCGAGTCCGTCTCGGCGGGTTCGGTCCTGTCCGCGGTCGTGCTCTCCTCGGCGTCATTGGAGTCGTCGGCGCGGTTGAGAAGTTCGGCGATGAGCGCCCCGCTGCCGATGAGGACGACGAGCACGACGGCGACGATCACGGTGAGCAGCCGGGAGTCGGGTCGGTTCGGCTGCGAGGCAACGGGACTCGGCGGCAAAAGGCCGGTCATCGGCGTGGTCGGCGGGCTGGTGACGCCGGCGGGCGTCAGCAGGGTCGCGGGCGGGCCCGGCGCAGCGGGCGGGGCCATCGGCGCAGTTATCGGGGCCGCCATCGGGATCGCCGGTGGCGTCGGCGGGGCCGAGGTCACCACGGCGCCTTCGCTGACGACCAGTTCGGGTTGCTCGATGAGCGTGGGCGCGACGCCGAGTTCCTGGTGGATCATGGTGGCGGCCAAGGGCATCCGGCTCGCGCCGCCGACCATGAACAGTCCGGCGAGGCTTTCGGGGGCGAGCCCGGCCTCGCGGATCACGGCCTTGGTGATCGTGACGGCCTGCGTCATCAGCGGCCGAGCCAGGAGTTCGAGTTCGGAGCGGGTGAGCAGTTCCTCGGTGGCGAAGCCCGGCACCGCGATCTCGGTGCTCGTGCGGCGCGAGAGGCGTTCCTTCGCTTCGCGCACTTCGTCGTAGAGGACGAAGCGCTGGCGCAGCCGCTCGGCTCCGGCGTCCGGGTCGAGGAGCCGGCTCCACTGGTCGGCGCGGTCCTCGGACCCGGCGAAGCGCCCGCCGAGGTACTCCACGAGGGCCTGGTCGAGGTAGTGGCCGCCGATCCGGTCCGAGCCGTCCACGGCGAGCACCTCGTAGCCGGTGCCGGTGCGCGCCACCGCACTCGCGTCGAACGTGCCCGCGCCGAGGTCGAAGACCACGACCGCCTGGCCGGGCACGAGCTCGTGGCCGAGGACCTCGGTGAAGTAGCGCGCGGCCGCCACGGGTTCGGGCAGGAGCACCGGCGAGACGGCGCCGGCGGCCACGGCGGCATCGCCGACGATGTGGCGGCGGGCCGGGCCCCACCCGGCGGGGACGGTGATCGTGACCGATCGGGGCACGCCGGCGATCGCACCGCAGTCGCCGATGACGCGGCGCAGGACCGCCGCGACCGCGTCGCGCACGGGGACCTCCTGGTCCCCCAACAGGATCGACGAGGTGTCGAGGCGCAGCTTCGGGTTGCGCTCGTAGCGTTCGGGATGGCGGCGGCCTTCGCGGGCGGCGTCGCGTCCCACCAGAATGGATGCCTCGTAGTCGAGATATATTCCAGAAGGCAGGAGTGGTGTGCCCTCGAAGAGCAGTTGATGGCGGCGGCCGTCGCCACGGAGGACCGTGGCGACCGTGTGGTGGGTGCCGAAGTCGACGCCGAGCGCCGCTGCCGTTCGCGGGGCAGAGTCCATGCCGAGCTTTCTACGAGGGGGCGGAACCGGGACCGCATCAGCGTACTCGGACCCCGCGAGACCCGGATCGCTCGCTTTCGGCTCCAACGACAGTGCCGTCCGGCCCCCGAGGTCGGGTGTGGCGCAGTCGGGTGTGGCGCAGTCGGGTGCGGCGCAGTCGGGTGCGGCGCGGGCACGGGCCCCCGCTTGCCAGGGTGCCTCGCGGGTCCGACAATCCGAGGCACGCGAAGCGGCCATGAGAACGAATCCGGCCGGCGCGAGGGAGGCCGGGATGCGCGAACGACCCAGGGACCCGATTGAGCCGAGAGCAGCCGCGAAGCGGGTCGCGAGCCGCCTTAACCGGACCTGATCCGGCGGGCGTGGAGCGGGCCGTCCGGGACGCGCGAGCGGTACAGGGGGAACGGGCGGTCCGGCATGCGAAGCGGCCCTGGGGAATGTGTTCCCCAGGGCCGCTTACTCAGTCAGTGCTTGTCTTGGTGCTTACCAGCGGTCGCGGCGTTCGCGGTCGCCTCGGAAGCCGCCGCGGTCGTCGCCGCGGAAACCGCCACGGCTGCCGCGGTCGTCACTGCGGAAGCCGCCGCCGCCGCGGTTGTCGCGGTCGCCGTAGCTGCGACGCTCGCCGCCATTGCCACCGCTGTAACCACCACTGCGGTTGTCGCCGCCACGGTAGCCACCGCCGCGGTTGTCGCGGTCGCCATAGCTGCGACGCTCGCCGCCACCGCTGTAGCCGCCACCGCGGTTGTCGCGGTCGCCGTAGCCGCCGCCACCTTCACGGTTGCCCCGGTAGCCGCCACCGCCGCCGGTGCCGCCTTCACGGTTGCCCCGGTAGCCGCCGCCGCTGCCGCCCTCGCGGTTGCCGCGGTAACCACCGCCGCTGCCGCCCTCGCGGTTGCCCCGGTAGCCGCCACCGCTGCCGCCACGGTTGCCTTGGTAGCCGCCGCTGCGACGCTCGCCGCCACCGCGGTCGTCACGCTCACGGCGCGGGCCGCGGTCGTCGCGGTCGCGGCGCTTCGGCGGGTCGAGGATCTCGCGCTCGGCCTGCTCGCGCAGACGGGTCGCCTGGGCGCGCAGGCCCTCGGCGTCCTCCTTCAGGCGCTGGATCTGCTGCTCCAGACGACCGGCCTCGGCATCGTTCTGCGAGGCCTGGTGGTCCGCCGCCACCGCGCGCAGGTCGGTGAAGTTGCGAGCGCCCATGAGCGCGGCCAGCTCGGTGTCGAAGTTGTCGCCCACGTGGTGGCGCTGGGCCTCCACGCCCGCACGCTCGATCAGGCTGAACATGCTGCGGTTCTGGTGCGGCAGCACCAGGGTCGCGACGTGCCCGGACTGGCCGGCGCGGGCGGTGCGCCCGGCGCGGTGCAGGTAGTCCTTGTGGGTCTTCGGCGGGTCGACGTGGAGGACCATGTCGACGCCGTCAACGTGGATGCCGCGGGCCGCGACGTCCGTGCAGACGAGGGCGTCCAGGCGGCCGTTCTTGAAGCGGTCGAGCACCTTCGAGCGGTCGACCTGGGACATGCCGCCGTGCAGGCCCTCGGCCTTGACGCCGGACTCGCGCAGTTCGTCCGCGATGCGGTCGACGGCGAGCTGGGTGCGCACGAACACCATCGTCAGGCCCGGGCGGGCGGCGACGGCCGCGGTCATCGTGGCCTTGTCGCGCGGCCCGATGAGCAGCAGGTGGTGGGTCATGGTGGTGACCGAGCCGGCCGACGGGTCCACCGAGTGGGTGACCGGGTCGGACAGGTACTTCCGGACCAGGACGTCGATCTCCTTCTCCAGCGTGGCGGAGAAGAGCATGCGCTGGCCGCCGACGGGGAGCATGTCGAACAGTTCCTCGACCTCGGGCAGGAAGCCCATGTCGGCCATCTGGTCGGCCTCGTCGAGGATGGCGAGCTCGACCGAGTCGAGCGAGCACTCGCCGCGGCGGATCAGGTCGCGCAGGCGGCCCGGGGTGGCGACGAGCATGTCGACGCCGGAGCGCAGCGCGTCGATCTGGCGGTTGAACGCCGTGCCGCCGCAGACGACCTTCATGTCGATGCCGACGGCGTCGCCGAAGGTCTGCAGCGACTCGGCGACCTGGATCGCCAGTTCGCGGGTCGGGGTCAGGATGATCGCGCGGGGGCGCTTGGCCTTGGTGCGACCGCCCGCGGCGAGGCGGGCCAGGGTCGGCAGGCCGAAGGCCAGCGTCTTGCCCGAGCCGGTCTGGCCGCGACCGAGGATGTCACGGCCGGCGAGCGCGTCCGGGATCGTGGCGGCCTGGATCGGGAAGGGCGTGATGATGCCCTGCTCGGCCAGCGCGGCGGTGATCTTCTCGGGCAGGCCGAGTTCCTCGAAGGTCGGGCCGGTGTAGGCGGGGACCTCGTCGGTCTCGACGGCGAAGTCCGCGGCGGGAGTCGCCTCGGCGGCCGGGGCCGCTTCGACGGTCTCGGTTACCGTGACGGTCTCGACGACGTCTTCGACGGTGTTCTCGACAGTGCTTTCAACGGCGGGAGCGTCGGTCGCAGCGACCGTCTCGACCGCCGGGGCGTCGGTGATTTCGGGGGTTTCAGGAGTTTCGAGTGCAGTGTCGGATTGACTGATGGCAGTATCCGGCACAGTTTTGTCAAGGGTCATGGTTCGCCTTCCGCGAGAACGACTTCGTGAGTGACGCACGTTCCGCGGAGATTTGGTTCACCATAAGCCGACGGTGATAGGGCGGGACGCGCCTGATCGGGCCACTAAGAGGGCCAGCTATTGACAATAGCCGACCGTGGGCGGCGGTCGCCACCTCCACGGCCGGCTTGTGCCTGGAGACACCATTTCGACGGTCGCCGCCGAAGGGCCTCCGGGCGGTTTACTTCTCGAACTTGCGCTGGAATTCGCCGCCGCCGTCGACGATCTCGTAACCGAGCACGACGTTGATGCCGATCATCGGCGCGTTGACGTCGGCGTTGTCCGTCCAAATGGCACGGACGTGCGGGAAGTTCTCGCGCACGAGCCGCAGGTTCACGAGCTTGAGGAGCAGGCCGAGGCGGTGGCCGCGGTGCCCCTTGTCGACGATCGTGATGCCCTGGTAGCCGTCGGGGAACTCGCCGTCGTCGTGGAGGAACACGGCGGTGTTGGCGACGACCTCGCCCGACTCGCGGTGGCGCGCGACGGTCTGGACCAGGACGATGCCCATGGCCTTGTTGCGGTCGGCCTTGGCGTTCTTCAGCTCCGCGTCGATGGTCTCGGGTTCGAGTGCGAGGTCGCCGAGGGGGACCTCCGCGAGGATCGTGGAGTCGATGCGGGCCATCGTCTCGACGAGTTCCTCCGGCGTGCGC
Organism: uncultured Actinomycetota bacterium; assembly: GCA_963740955.1. Lineage (GTDB taxonomy): Bacteria > Actinomycetota > Actinomycetes > Mycobacteriales > Micromonosporaceae > Glycomyces. The sequence continues at coordinate 210,417 of CAVUGC010000010.1, read as the reverse complement.
CCGATCCATGAGAGGATCTCGTATTCGTCGCCCGCGGCGGCCTGCGCCTTCTCCAGCAGCTCCTGTTCGACGGCGGCGTCGAGGGCGTCGACGGCGCAGCGGCGGTTGATCACGGTGAGCGCGAGCTTGAAGCCGTGCTTCTCCAGGAACAGTTGGCCGGCCTTGTCGCGTTCGACGCCGTCTTCCCAGGTCATATGCGTGTCGAGGGTGAGGTCGGTGCGGCCGTGCCCGCGCGCGTACGCGACGAAGTGCTCCAGGAGCGCGGTGCCGATGCCGCGGCGGCGGTATTCGGGGAGGACGTTGATCCAGGCCCATCCGAAGTGCAGGTTGCCGCGGTTGGGCAGGCCGATGCCGAGGACGGCGACGACCTTGCCGTCCTCGACGGCGACGAAGTGGGGCTCGTCCGTGTCCGGCGGCGGGTTGACGAGGCCTTTCTCGAAGGCACCCCTGTGGGGGGCGGGGTTCTCGGGGTAATCGGCCGCGTGGGTGGCCTGCATGACGTCGAATGCGCCGGAGACGAGGTCGCCGTCAGCGGGGTCGAGTTCGATGATCTCCATGTCGCCAGTGTGAACAGGGGCACCGACATGCGGCAACAGAATTATGGTTCCGCGCTTGGCGATGGAACCGGATCAGGCGCGGACGGGCCGCTGGTAGATGCCGGTGGATTCGACCGGGCAGTAGCCGAGGCGTTCGTTGATGGCGATCATCGCGGTGTTGACGACGGCGTTGGCGGTCCAGATCTCGGTGACCTGCGGAAACCGCTCGCGCAGGAGGCGGAGGTTCGCGAGTTTGACGAGGAGGCCGAGGCGGTGGCCGCGATGGGCGGGGTCGACGATCGTGATGGCGACGTGGCAGTGCCGGGCCTCGGGCAGGTCGTATGCGTCGACGCGGGAGTGCGCGACGACTTCCCCGGTGGCGCGGTGGAGGGCGACGGCGTGGACGGAGGTCTTGCGGTGAGCGCGGACCACGGACTCTTTCGCGCGGAGCCTCGCGGCGTCGACCTGCTCGGGCGCCATGTCGAGGTCGCCCATCGGGACTTCTCGCAGGACCATGGCGTCCATGCGGCACATGGAGGCCAGGAGGTCTTCGGGAACCGGGCCGACCCAGTCGCGGACTTCGTAGTCGGCCGCCGAGGCGGCCTGGGCCTCGTCCCGAAGGCGCGCTTCGGTCTCGGGGCCCGGGGCGTCTGCGGCGGCCCGGCGGCGCACGAGGTCGAGGGCGAGAGAGAAGCCGTGGCGCTGGAGGAACCGCGTTCCGGCGCTGGATCGTTCGGGTCCGCCGTCCAAGGCCGCGATGGTGCTGAGCGCCAGGACTTCGCGGCCTTCGGCGCGGCAGCGGTCGAGGGCGAATTCGAGCAGGGCGGTGCCGTATCCGTTGCAGCGGTGATCGGGGTGGACGAGGAGGTTCCCGACGACCCGCTGCGGGTTCTCGGGTGCGACCTCGAGTCGGAGGTACCCGACGACTCGTTCGTCCACTATGGCGACGAAATGCGAAGCCGCATGTCCCGGTTCGGGATTGAAGACGGCGGCGGCGAAGGACGCCTCGATGATGGGCTGGCCGCCCGGGGCGTCGGCGGCTCTGGCGGCCGCGGCCAGCGCGGCGGCCAGGGCGATGCGCCGGTCGTCGCCCGGGTCGATTTCGTTGATCTCCACCCCGGGATTATGGGGGCGGCCGGCAACCGTTGGCGTGCAAGGGTGTCGGGCCGGGCCACCGGCCCGACACCGGTGTCAGCCGCGATTTCGCCGTCGGGCGTCCTCGTCGTCCGGGAGTACGCGGCGGATGTCCACCGCCGCTGGGGACGTCACTGGGCCTCCAGCTTGCGCTGGTACTCGGCGTTGGCGTCTACTGTGGTGTATTTGAGCAGCTCGTTGATGGCGATCATCGGGGCGTTGACGTCCGCGTTGTCGGTCCAGATGTACTCGATGGTCGGGAAGTGCTCGCGCAGTTGGCGGAGGTTCGCGATCTTCAGGAGCAGGCCGAGGCGGTGGCCGCGATGGGCCGGGTCGACGATGGTGATGCCCTGGAAGCCGTCGCGTTCGGCGCCTTCGTCGACGGCGACCTCGGTCCATGCCCTGACCTCGCCGGTGGCCCGTTCGACTGCGACGGCATGGGACCAGGAGCGGCCCTCGGCGGCGTACACGGCCTCTTTCGCGCGGAGCTTCTCCGGGCTCACCTGCTCGGGCTCGAAGTCGAGCTCCCCCAACGGGATCTCGCTGATGATCATGCTCTCCATGCGGCACATGGTGTCCAGGAGGTCCTCGGGTACGGGGCCGATCCACTGGCGCAGTTCGTAGGCCTCTCCGGCCTTCGCCAGCGCCTTGGTGAAGCGGCGGTCCTCCTCGTCTGCTCCGAGCGGGTCGATGGGGCTGCGGCGGTTCACGGTGGTCAGCGCGCGCGAGTAGCCGCGCCGTTCGAGGGCCGGGCACCGATCTCGGCGCGTTCGGGGCCGCCTTCCCAGAAGACCGGCGTGCCGGTGATCAGCGTGGTGCGCCCGTTCTCGGCGCAGAAGCGCTCGACGTGGGCGAGGAGGGTGGTGCCGATGCCTTGGCGCCGGTGGTCGGGGTGGACGACGACTTCGATCATGGCGAGTTCGCGGTTCTCGTCGGTGAAGAAGTTGGCGCGCGCGTAGCCGACGGCGAGGCCGTCCTTCACGGCGGCGAACCAGTGCCTCTCACGGCCGGGGAAGGTGTGGGTGAAGAGGGTCCTGAAGAACCGCTCGGGGAGGTCGGGGTTCTCGGGGGTGTCGGCATCGTGCGCCGCGGTGAGAAGGGCAAAAGACCGGTCGATCAGATCGGGGTCGCCTGCGTTGAATTCGATGATTTCCACCGCATCAGTGTGCCGTCTGGGCCCAACGCGCTCAATCGTTTTCCGGATGGCCCGTTCGGCCAGGTGTAGCCGACCGTTCGTAGGATGCGCACCGGTGCCGGTGTGCCCGTCTCAGCAGGTAACCACCCACATTCTCCCGAAAGAACGGAACCGACCGTGAGCGGATCTACAGTCCCTTCAGGGGCGCCGCCGGACTCCACCAGACGCAGCAGCGAGTTCGAGGACTTCGTCCGAGCGCGGTCGAAGGCGCTGTGCGCTTCGGCCTTCCTGCTCACGGGCGACCGCGGGCTCGCCGAGGACCTCGTCCAGGACGCCCTGGCTCGCACCTGGCGGTCGTGGAAGCGCCTGCACAAGCACCGCGAACGCCGAGGCCTATACGCGACGCGTCATGTACCACCTGCATGTGAGCCGCTGGCGGCGCACGAAGGTGAAGGAGTTCACCACCGAGGCGGTGCCCGACGAGCGCGCCGGCGACGAACCGGACACCGAGCTGCGCCTGACCGTCCACGCGGCCCTGCTGTCGCTGCCGGCGACGCAGCGCGCGGCGATCGTCCTGCGCTACTTCGAGGACCACACCGAGGCCTCGGCCGCGGCGATCCTCGACTGCCCCGTCACGACCCTGCGGGCCCGCGTGCAGCGGGGCCTGCGGCGATTGCGGAACGGGTTCCCCGAACTGGTGCTCGGCGATCCGGGGAAGCACCTGGCCCGCTGGGAGCTGGAGTTCGAGAACGTGAGAGGAGAGGCCAATGCCTGACTCGATCCGCGAACTGCTGCAAGGCATCGCAGACGACGAACCGGGCCCTTCGAGGGACCTGGCCGCGGGTGCGTACAAGCGCGCCCGCAACATCGGCAGGCGCCGCTTCGCCACCGTGGCGGTCAGCGCGGTCGCCAGCCTGGCTATGGCGAGCGCGGCGACCGCCGCGATCGTCAACGGGAACCGCACCGACGAGACGCCCCCCGCGGACGACCCGACCGTGACCGAGAGCCCGACCGATCCGGAGACGACCGCAGAGGAGACGGACGAGAACGCGAGCGCCGTCGGCTGCGGCGCGGCCGACGACTGGAGCGGCTGGGGCGCCTCGGATTCGATGGCCGACCTGGACTCGCTGCCGGAGACCCTGGTCTTCGAGGTGCGCCAGGACGGCGCGTCGTCGAATCCGGCGCTCGTGCAGTTCGACGGCACCGAGCCGATGACGCTCATCGCTGACGGCGTGTACCAGTTGGCGCCCGACGGGAGCCGCTTCACGGTCGGCGGTCCCGACGCGTGCGCCGGCACCATCGCCACGTTCACCGGCGAGAAGCTCGACGGACTGGGCATCTACACGCAGTTCTGCAAGCCGTCGTGGTCGCCCGATTCGGACCGGGTGGTGCTCAACGACGCCGACCCCGAGAAGCACGCCGCGTACCTGCTCGACGTCGCGAACGGCGACGTCACGGAGGTGCCCGAGGAGGTCGGGTGCTCGCCGAAGTGGTCCGCCGACGGGGAGTTCCTCGTCAGCGCCGACGGTGGCGTCGCGATGCGGCCCGACGGGAGCGGCCGGGTGGATCTCGCGGGGGCCGCGTCGTGGACCGAGGACCCGGAGTTCACGGGCGTGTCGTCGATCTCGGCCGACCTGAGCCGGGCGTGCCTGCAGTTCGACCAGGACGAGGGCTCCGATTCGGGCCACGTCGACGCGAACCGCTGCGACCGCTACGTGGACACCGAGACCGGTGATGAGCTGGACATGCCGGCGGACGCCCAGAACCCGAACATCGTGTTCCTGGCGGACGGCTCGATGATCGTCTGCGACGACCAGTACGGCCAGATCGTGCTGACCCTGGTCGACGCCGACGGGACCGTGAGCGACTCGCGGACCCTCCCGGGCCAGAGCTCGGGCGGGACGTTCCTGAGGGGGTATTTCACCGGCTGAGCGGTCCGGGCACGTCAGAAGCCGCTGTCCTCCGCGATGGAGGGCAGCGGCTTCGGCTCGCCTGTTTGCCTAGAGCGCGCGCAGGTTGGCGGCCTGCGGGCCCTTCTGGCCCTGCTCTACGTCGAATTCGACCCGCTGGTTCTCTTCCAGGGACCGGTAGCCGTTGCCGGTGATCGCGGAGAAGTGGACGAAGATGTCCGGACCGTCGCCATCAGGAGCGATGAAGCCGAAGCCCTTGTCGGAGTTGAACCACTTGACTGTGCCTTGCGCCATTACTGCGTTTCCTTGCGATGTTGATTTTCAGGCCCGGCGTCGCGCCCTCGCCGAGGGGTCCTGCTCCTCGGTCGGACCGCGCCGCGGTCTGCGATGTACCGCCATTGCTGGCATTTCTCCGCTTCGGCGAGTCGTGCACCGAACCGGTCTTCGTACCCTACGATACCCCTGCTCCCTCGAACTGGGTCTTGTACAGCTCCGCGTAGAGGCCGCCGCGGTCGACGAGGTCGTCATGGGTGCCGGACTCGGCGACCCTGCCGTCCTCGAGGACCACGATCCGGTCGGCCCGCCGCACCGTCGAGAGGCGGTGGGCGATCACCAGGGAGGTGCGGCCTTCGAGGGCCGAGTCGAGGGCGCGCTGCACGGCGGCCTCGGACTCGGAGTCCAGGTGGGCGGTGGCCTCGTCGAGGATCACGATCGGCGGGGCCTTGAGCAGGACCCGAGCGATCGCCAGGCGCTGCTTCTCGCCGCCGGAGAACCGGTAGCCGCGCTCGCCGACGACCGTGTCGAGGCCGGATTCGAGGCGGCGCACCGTCTCGCCGATCTGGGCCCGGTCGAGGGCCTCCCAGATCTGGTCGTCAGAGGCCTCGGGCCGGGCGTAGCGCAGGTTCTCGCGCACGGTGTCGTGGAAGAGGTGCGCGTCCTGGGTGACCATGCCGATGTGCGCGGCGAGCGAGGCGGCCTTGAGTTCGCGCACGTCGACGCCGCCGACCTCGACCGCGCCGCTCGACACGTCGTACAGGCGCGGCACGAGGGTCGCCGTGGTGGTCTTCCCGGCGCCCGAGTGGCCCACGAGGGCCACCAGCTCCCCCGGCGCGACCGTGAACGAGACGCCCGTCAGGATCTGGCGGCCGTTGTCCGACCGGTCGGGGCGGGCCAGGTCCTCCAGGCTCGCGAGGGAGACCTCGTCGGCCCCCGGGTAGCGGAAGTCGACGTCGCGGAAGCGACCGAGGCGGCCGCCGGCGGCACCTCCCGGGCGTCCTTCGGTCTCGCGGATGAGCGGCTGGAGGTCGAGGACCTCGAAGACCCGCTGGAAGCTCACGAGCGCGCTCATGACGTCGACGCGGACGTTCGACAGGGCCGTGAGCGGACCGTAGAGGCGGGTGAGCAGCAGCGCGAGGGTCACGACGGTGCCCGCGCTGAGCTGCCCGGCGAAGACCAGCGCGCCGCCGAGCCCGTAGGCGAGGGCCTGCGAGAGGCCGGCCACGAGGGTGAGCGCCACGATGAACGTGCGCGCGTACATCGCGGTCGTGATGCCGATGCCGCGCACCCGGTCGGCCTTGTCCGAGAAGTCCGCGGACTCGGTCTCGGGGCGCCCGAAGAGCTTCACGAGCATCGCGCCGCCCACGTTGAACCGCTCGGCCATCTGCGTGTTCATGGCCGCGTTGAGGTCGAAGCCCTCCTTGGTGAGCGTGGCGAGCTTGCGCCCGACCCACTTGGCGGGGATCAGGAACACCGGGACGAGCACCAGTGAGAGCAGCGTGATCTGCCAGGACTGGAAGAACATCACGCCGATGATGAGCGCGACGGCGATGCCGTTCGAGACCAGCCCGGAGAGGGTGCTCGTGAAGGCCCGCTGCGCGCCCATCACGTCGTTGTTCAGCCGCGAGACCAGGGCGCCGGTCTGCGAGCGGGTGAAGAACGCGACCGGCATCGACTGGACGTGGTCGAACACGACCCGCCGCAGGTCGAAGATGATGCCCTCGCCGAGTTTCGCGCCATACCAGCGCATCGCGAGGTTCAGGAGGCCTTCGACCGCGGCGAGCCCCGCGATGATCGCGGCGATGATGACGACGCCGCGCTGCGTGCCGTTCGCGCCCGTGAGCTCGTTGACGATGTCGCCCGCGAGGACCGGGGTGGCGACCCCGATGGCCGCGATGAGGGTGACGAGCCCGATGAAGAACCCGATGTCACGGCGGTAGGGCTTCGCGAACCGCAGGATGCGGCGCTTCACGCCGGCGGAGAGCTTGACGCCTTTGAGGTCGTCTGCGCGCCGCATGGAGCGCATCGCGTCCCATCCGGCAGGTCCCATCGATGCCACTGGGCCTCCTGTGTGCAGGTGTGCCCAAGTGCGTTCGTCGGCCGCGCTCGTCGTCTGCCTGCAAGGCGGAGCGGGGTGGGCTTGGGCTGAAGCGGTTGTCTATTCGCAACCGTCAACGCCCGTCCCTGTCGGGTTTATTTCCGCGGGCCTTTTCGGGCCCCTCCCCTGGTCCGGAAGTCGACGCCGGCTTCGGCGAGGAGCCGGTGCACGAAGCCGTAGGAGCGCCCTATCGTTGAGGCGATGTCGCGGATGCTCTGCCCTTTCTCATATTCGACGGTCACGTGTTCGGTGAGTTCGCGGCGCTCGTCGCCTCTCACCTGCCGGTTCGGGTCGGTCCTGGTGGACTCCGCCACTGGACGCCCGGGGCCGACGCTGCTGCGGGGTGGAACCTCTGGTGCCATGTGTCCTTTCCTATGCACGGAGGGTGATCAAGGTGTGTTGTGAAGTTTGCCGGAGTTTTCTCGCCCGGCGGTCGCTTGTGTCGGATACCCGATAGTTTCGTAACGTGACCGCACCGCAGACCTCATTCACCGACCGGGTGGACGCCCTCGCCCCGGCTCGAAGACGCCAGGGCCGGATGCGCGACATCGCGATCTGGCTGTCCCTGTCGGTGGCGACCCTGACGCTGGCGTCGGTCGCGGTCGAGACCTCCGACGTGGTCGGACCCTCAACGCTCCCCTGGTGGCCCGCCCAGAATCTGTCCCTGCACGTCACCGCCGGCATGGTGGTGGCCCCGCTGACGGCCGCGGCCGTGCTCGCGGCGGCCTCGCGGCCCGCGGCGGCCCGCATGTCGTGGAACACGCTCCTCGTACTGTCCTATCTGGCCTCGATCACGTGGTCGGGGGCGCTGCACACCAACGTCGACCCGACGACGATGTCGACGGCGACCGCCGGGGCGCGCCAGGCGATCGCGCTCCTGGTGTCGTACACCGGTTCACAAGCGGGCCTGGCGATCACGGTCATCGCGATCTCGTGTCTGACGGTGCCCCTGACGCTCGTGGCGGTCAAGTCGGTGGCGGGCCCGGTCGCGGCGCGGGCGCTCTCGCCGGTGCTGATCCTGGGGCCGTGGGCGGCCTGGACGACGCTCGGCATCGACGGCATCGCGGCGGCGGCCTGCGCGGCCGTGCTCGCGTGCGGCGCGGTCGTCTCCGAGCGGCGGGTCAAGGGCGCTGACGCGTTCTGGGGCGCGGCGGCCTCGGGCGGCCTGCTCGGGATCGCGGCGCTGCTCTCGTACGGGGCGGCCTGGTTCGCGGTCTCACTGCTGTGCCTGTACTTCGCGCGGCGGCGCCCGGTGCAGATCCTCGTCGCGGCTGCCGGGACGCTGGCGGTGCTGGGGCTGGCGGCGATGTTCGGGAACTCGTGGCCCTACGGGCTCGTGGACACCTACAACGCGGCGATCGGCGAGATCGCGGCGCACCCGGGGCAGCTGTGGTGGCTCGCGCTGATGCCGGCGCTGGTGGTCGTGGCGTGCGGCCCGGCGATCATCGAGAGCCTGCGGCGCTTCGGGGCGAGCTCGGCGTGGCCGCTGATGATCGGCCCGCTGCTGGCGCTGATGATCGCGCCGCTGAGCGGATCCAACCCCGAGCAGCCCGAATACGGCTGGATCGCCTTGTGCCCGTGGCTGATCGTGGCCGCGACGGCCGGCGGCGACCGCAAGCGCTCGGTCCGAGTGCCCCTGGTGACCGCCGGAGCGGGCGCCTGCGCGGCGATCGTGCTCATGTATTCAGGTTGAGCACGGCTTCAGGGTGAGCACGGCTTCAGGGTGAGTGCGGCTTCAGGCTGAGCACGGCCTCGGGCTGAGTACGGCTTCAGGGTAAGTACGGCCTCGGGCTGAGTACGGCTTCGGGCTGCTGATTACGACCGGCGGCAAGTCCGGCTGCGGGCACCTACCATCCCGAGCCCCCACCCACCCGGGGAACGGTAGGTGCGATCCTCCCGCGCGGGTCCGACAGAACGCGGGCCCCGCGCCACCGAAGTCGCCCGATCGTGCGACACGAGAGGCGAGCCGGGTTCACGCCGCACTCGGCGCGAATCCGGCTCGTTCGGTTCGCTTACGCCAGTTCGACCAGTTCCATCAGCTCGTCGGACCACAGGTCCTCGTCGCCGTCCGGAAGCAGGATCGCGCGTTCGGGCCGCAGGGCCTCCACGGCGCCCGGGTCGTGCGTCACCATCACGATCGCGCCGGTGAAGCCGTCCACCGCGTCGAGCACCTGCTGGCGGCTCGCCGGGTCGAGGTTGTTCGTCGGCTCGTCGAGCAGCAGCACGTTCGCGCCCGAGCACACCAGGCTCGCCAGCGCCAACCGCGTCTTCTCGCCGCCCGAGAGCACGTGGACGGGCTTGTGCACGTCGTCACCGGGGAAGAGGAACGCGCCCAGGATCTTGCGCAGGTCGGCGTCGGGCAGGTCCGCGCCGGACTCCGAGGCGGAGGCCTGCATCTGCTCGAGCACGGTGCCGGTGTGGTCGAGGGTGTCGTGCTCCTGCGCGAAGTAGCCGATGCGCAGGCCGTAGCCCGGTTCGACCTCGCCGGTGTCGGGTTCGAGGGTGCCGGCGAGCATCCGCAGCAGGGTGGTCTTGCCCGCGCCGTTGAGGCCGAGGATGACCACGCGGGAGCCGCGGTCGATGGCGAGGTCGACGCCGGTGAAGATCTCCAGCGATCCGTACGACTTGGAGAGGCCCGAGGCGGTGAGCGGGACCTTGCCGCACGGGGCGGGCTGCGGGAGGCGCACGTCCGCGATCTTCTCCTGCAGCAGGTCGTCTTCGAGGTTGTCGATCATCGCTTCGGCGCGGCGCAGCATGTTCTTCGCGGCTTTGGCCTTCGTGGCCTTCGCGCCGAGTTTGGCGGCCTGCTTGGTGAGGGCTTCGGCCTTCTTCTCGGCGTTGGCGCGCTCGCGGCGGCGGCGTTCGGCGTCCTCGGCGCGCTGGCGCTGGTAGGCCTTCCAGCCGAGGCTGTAGGCGTCGATCACCGAGCGGGTGGGGTCGAGGAACCACACCTTGTTGACGACCTCTTCGAGGAGCTCCACGTCGTGGGTGATGAGGACGAGGCCGCCCTTGTGGCCGGCGAGGAAGCCGCGGAGCCAGTTGATGGAGTCGGCGTCGAGGTGGTTGGTGGGCTCGTCGAGCAGGAGGATGCCGTCGCCGTCGTCGGAGAAGAGGATGCGGGCGAGTTCGACGCGGCGGCGCTGGCCGCCCGAGAGGGTGGCGAGCGTCTGGGCGAGGATGCGCTCCTCGAGGCCGAGCTTGGAGCAGATGCGGGCGGCCTCGGACTCGGCCTGGTAGCCGCCGCGGGCGGAGAACTGCTCTTCGAGGCGCGAGTAGCGGCTGACGAGCTTGTCGCGGCTTGGTCGTCGTCGGCGACTTCGGCGAGTTCGGCCTCGGTCTTGGCGAGGTCGGACAGGAGCTGGTCGAGGCCGCGGGCCGAGAGGACGCGGTTGGAGGCGGTCTGCGTGAGGTCGGCGAAGCGCGGGTCCTGCGGGAGGTACCCGAAGGGTCCGGTGCTCTCGATCTTCCCGGTGTAGGGCTGGGTGAGCCCCGCGAGGACGTTCATGGTGGTGGTCTTGCCGGCGCCGTTGCGCCCGACGAGACCGATCCTGTCGCCGGGCTGGATCCGCAGATCGGCCCCGGACACGAGGATGCGCGAACCTGCGCGCAGCTCAAGACCGGCAGCGGTGATCATGGGGCTCTCCTTCAGGCGGTGGCGGGCACGGTTGAACTAGCGTTGTGGCCGCGGCCGCAGATTTCCCAAGTTTAGTCGGCGTCGTACGTCACGGTCATGCCGATATAACCGGTGGCACCATGCGGAAGCGAACTGTAATCACACGGTCGCAATCCGTGATTGACCTCCCCCGAACGGAGGATGCGCGCCCGCCCCGGCGTGCCGACCTCGCCTGAAAGGGGACCAGTTCAGGCGTTGTATCGCCTGGTCGTAGGCCGACTGTCCATTTCGGGTCAGATACGTTTCTCCGCGCTATGGGCAAACATGACGACACCAGCGCATCCGCTGGACGCAAATTGACCAGCCGCCGACTCAAGGCAGTGCTCCGGCTCAGCCGTATCCGTCGCGAACGTCACAGTTGGCGTCTCGTGAACGGTGGCCTCGCCGCGGCGATCCTCGTCGGCTCGGGGCTCGCCATGATCTCCGGGCAGACTGCGGCGGCGCAAGCCGCCGAGGCGGACCAGAACGAGACGGTCGTGGAGGAGGCCTGGCAGGTCGACGACGTGCTCGCCGGTATGGAGACCGCGTACGCCGACAAGCAGGCCGCCGCCGAGCAGGCGGCCGCAGACCAGGCCGCGAAGGAGGCCGCCGAGCAGGCAGCGGCTGAGGCCGCCGCAGCCGAGGCCGCCGCAGCGGCCGAGCAGGCCGCCCTCCCGTGGATGGCGCCCTCTACGGAGGAGATCACCTCCTACTACGGGATGCGGGACGGCAGGCTGCACGGCGGCACCGACTTCGCCAACTGGGAGGGCGACGAGATCCCGGTGGTCGGCGACGGCACCGTGACCTACGTCGGCTACGAGGAAGGCGGCTACGGCAACGTGGTCTACGTCGACCACGGCGACGGCATCCAGACCCGCTACGCGCACGCCTCCGAGGTCCCCGTGAGCGTCGGTGACAAGCTCTCCAAGGGCGACACCGTCATCATCTCGGGCAACACCGGGGGCTCGAACGGACCGCACCTGCACTTCGAGGTCCTCATCGACGGCGAGAAGGTCGACTCTCTCGAGTGGCTGCAGGACCAGGGCGTGGACGTCGGCTAGGACCGACACGGACCGCACTCCCTATAAATGAAGAAAACGGCGGCCCCGGGGCTCTCATCTCCCCCGGGGCCGCCGCTTGTCCAGGGCCCGTGCGAACCGGCCTTAAAGGCGCGGCACGAGCTCGAACGCGGCGCGGTGCTCCGGTCGCACCGCCCGGAAGTGCCGGCGGTCGATGGTCACGATCTGGCCGACGCCGAAGCGCTCGGCGATCGCGACGACCGAGGCGTGGGCGACGCCGAACGCGAAGTCCGCGTACTGGCGCATCAGGTGGGACATCCGGGCCCAGTCGACGTCGGTCGGCTCGGCGACCGTGAGCTCGCCGTTGAGGATGCCGTCGAGGAACCGGACCTCGGCCTCGGGCCCGAGCTTCTTCGCGATGAGGTAGCGCACCTCGGCCACGATCGGCGACGGGACCACGACCTCGCCCTGCAGGGCGTCGAAGAACGCGGTGACCGTCTCGTGGTGGCGGTCCCTGCGGTCGATCACCGCCAGGAGCGGGCCCGAGTCGCAGACGATCACGATCGCCGCTCGCGGAAGTCGCCGAGGTATTCGTCCACGCGCTCCGACAGGTCGCCGGGGCCCTCGACGATGCCCGTGAAGGAGAAACGGTGCCCTTCCGAGCCGTCCCCGGCCCCGGAGGCCGGGACGTCCGCGGCGATCTGCTCCCCAAGCATCGACTTGAGCGTCGCGAGCAGGGCGCTCGCCTGCGCCGGGTCGAGCCGGTCGACCGCCCGGTGCAGCCGGACGTGGTCCTGCGTCATTGCCATGCCACCAACTTAGCGGCGGGTGCCTCACCGCACGGTGAGTTGCGGTTCGATGAGGGTCGAATCCGGCACGTCGAGGCCGTCGAGCTTGCGCGTCAGGTGGCGCACGGCGGTCTCGGCGAGGGTCTCGGCCGGGACGAGGACCGACGGCAGCTGCGGGTGCGTGCGCTCGGCGACCTCGTCGGGACCGATGACGACCACGTGGAAGTCCTCCCCCACGTTCTTGCCGGCGTCGGCGAGGGCGTGCATGACATGGCCGACCGCGGGCTCGTTGTGGACGGCCAGGCCGGTGAGGTCCGGCTTGGACGCGAGCAGCTCCTTCACGGTGCGCTGCACGGAGATCGGATCGTCCGGGCAGGGCCAGACCTCCGCGCGCGACCCGGTGCGGGACAGGAACCCTTCGCGGACTCGCTCCGCGAAGCCGGTGCGCCGCTCGTAGACGGCTTCCGCGGCGCCGAGGAGCGCGATGTCGCCGCAGTCGCGCTCCGCGAGGTAGTCGGCGCAGACCCGGCCCGCGGCGGTGAAGTCGAGGTCGACGCAGGTGAGGCCCTCGGCGTCAGCCGGGAATCCGATGAGGACACTCGGAAGTCCCAAGCGGCGCAACGTCTCCACCCGCGGGTCGCGGACCTCCACGTCCATGAGGATGAGGCCGTCCACGATCGCCGACGCGGCCACCCGGGCCAGCCCGGCCGGTCCTTCGTCGGCGGTCATGAGCAGCACGTCCTGGTCGTGGCGGCGGGCCTCGGTGACCGCGCCGGACGCGAACTGCATGAGCACCGGCAGGTGCATGCCGTCGCGCAGCGGCAGCATCATCGCGATGACCCCCGCCCGCCGGGACGCGAGCGAGCGCGCCCCGGCGTGCGGGTGGTAGCCGAGGTCGGCCACGGCCTGCATGACGCGGTCGGCCGTCTCCTGAGAGATCGACCGCTTCCCGCTCAGGACATAGGAGACGGTGCTGGCGGCGACCCCGGCTCGTGCGGCCACGTCGGCGATCGTGACGCCACGGCCGGCGGCCACTACGACTCCCCGCCGAACTGGAGCGAGGCCAGGCGCACGGGACCGGACTCGAAGGTCACGTACAGGTCCTTGACGCCCTCGACGCGGCCCAGGTCGACCGTGACGTCGGTGTAGTCGTAGACGCCGCCGGTCGTGGGCGTGTCGATCTTGGCGAGCACGTCGCCGTCGAGCGGGTCGTCCACGCGCAGCGTCAACTGGGAGGCCTGCCCGGCGACCCGGGCGGTCACCGTGGCGTAGTCCGGCGCGCCGTGCCCCGGTTCGGCGGAGCCGCTGTGTCCCGGTTCGGCGGACCCGCTGTGTCCCTGTTCGGACCCGAAGTCGCAGTCGCCCAGCATGATCCAGCCGCCCGCCTCCTCGGCGGCGATCACGTCGCCCGAGGTGCGGTTCTCGTCGCGCCAGAGCACGCCCTCGTAGAGGTCGTTCGCGCTGGCGGCCAACGGCTGCGAGAGGTCGCGGGCGCCCACGGTCTCGCCGTCGACGCGGACCGAGGCCGACAGGACGATGTCCGTCGCCGAGCGCCCGATCATGAGGCGCTGGCGGGACTTCTCGACGATCATGCGGCCGGTCACGTTGTCCCAGTGGGCGAGGTCGTCCACGGCCACCGTGAAGGTGACGGTGCGGGTCTCGCCGGCGGCCAGGCGGATCTTCTCGAAGCCGCGCAGCTGGCGCAGCGGCTGCTTGACCCGCGAACCGCACTGGTGCGAGTAGAGCTGCACGACCTCGACGCCGTCGCGGTCGGCGGCGTTCGTGACCTCGACGGTGACGGTGAGGTCGTCGCCGGGCCGGCCCTGCTCGCGGTCCACCTGCATGTTCGCGTAGGTGAAGTCCGCGTAGGAGAGGCCGTGGCCGAACGGGTAGAGCGGCTGGCCGAGGTAGTACAGGTAGGTCGCGTCGGAGGCCACGATGTCGTAGTCGAGCATCGCGGGCAGTTCGGCGGCGTCGGTGTACCAGGTCTGCGGCAGGCGCCCCTCGGGGTCGCGGTCGCCGAACAGCACGTCGGCCAGGGCGTTGCCGCCCTCCTGCCCTCCGTGGCCCGTCCACACCACCGCGGGCACGTGCTTGGCGGCCCAGTTGGCGGCGTACGGGTAGGAGGAGGACATGACCAGGATCGTATTCGGATTCGCGTCGAGGACCGTGCCCAGGACCCATGCTTGGGCCGACGGCAGGTTCAGGTCGGTGCGGTCCTCGGTCTCGCGGCCGTTGACGAGCGGGTGGTCGCCGAGGACGACGACGGCCACGTCGGCGTCGCGCGCGAGGTCGGCGGCGACCTCGCGGCCCTTGACGACGACCTCGAAGTCGAACTCGGCGGCCTCGGCCCGGTCCTCGTTCAGGGTGATCCGGCCGTCCTCGATGGCGATCCACTTGCCGGCTTCGGCGTCCTCGCCCTTGTACAGCTGCTGGACGGCCAGTTTCCCGCCCTCGACCTCCACGATCGTGAACGTCTCGTGCACGTCGAACTCGTGGGGGCCGACCGAGTCGGCGCCGACGGTGCCGTCGAGGCGGCCGTCCACGTACTTGCCGGTGGCGACGTTGCGGGCGGTGTAGGACCAGCCGCCCCAGTCGAACAGGTCGAACTGGGCGGCCGCGCCGGTGGTGTCGGTGATCTCGAGGCCCTTGCCGTCGTCGACGGCCGTGACGAAACCGGTCTTGTGGCGCAGGCGGATGCGGTCGATGCCTTCGCTGTAGACGACCTCGGCGCGTTCGGCGAGGGCCTGGCGGGCGGTGACGGCGTACGGGAGCGTGCCCGAGTACCAGTCCTGCATCTGGGTGTCGGCCAGCGGGCCGATCACCGCGATCTTCTTGGGCGCCTTGAGCGGGAGCACACCGTCGTTCTTCAGCAGCGTGATCGACTGGGTCGCGGCCTCGCGGGCGAGGGCCTGGTGCTCGGGCGAGTTCACGACCTCGTCGCCGATGTGCGCGTAGGGGTCCTCGGGGTCGAACTCGCCGAGTCCGAAGCGCACGAAGAGGTTGCGGCGCACGGCGGTGTCGATGTCGCGACTCCTCGAGCAGACCGCGCTCCAGGGCGGCCGCGAGGTGGGCGAGGACCTCGTCGGGGCGGTCGTCGTCCTGCGTGAAGGAGTCGAGGCCGGCCTTGACCGCCGCCGCGTAGGCGGTCGGGAGGTCCTCGAAGTAGGCCTGGAGGCTCGCGAGGTTGTTGGGCGCGTAGGCGTCCGAGACGATGTACACCTCGTCGTCGGTCCAGGTGCGCAGCTCGTCGTTCACCAGCGGGCGTGACGTGCGCGGGGCGGCCGTTGACGAGGTTGTACGAGAGCATGACCGCGACCGCGTCGCCGCTCGCCAGTGCCGGGCGGTGGGCGGCGAACTCGTATTCGCGGAGCACCCGCGGCGGCATGTTCGAAGAGGTGATGAAGCGCTCGGCCTCATTGCCGTACGCGAGGAAGTGCTTGACCGTGGCGGGCGGTCTTCCAGATGGAGCCGTTGTCGCCCTTGAGGCCGCGCGCGTAGGCGCCGCCCATGAGCCCGGTCATCCACGCGTCTTCGGAGTAGCCCTCCTCGTTGCGGCCCCAGCGGGGATCGCGCAGCGGGTTCACGGTGGGCGCCCAGACGTTGCGGCCGACCTTCACCGGGTCGGCGTGGTTGAACGCCAGCACCTCGTCGGCGACGGCCGCGCCCACCTGCTCCACGAGTTCGGGGTTCCAGGTGGCGCCCAGGGCGACCACCTGAGGGAAGACCGTGGCCTCGCCGAGCCACGCCAGACCGTGCAGGGCTTCGGTACCGGTCTTGAAGGGGCCCATGCCGAGTCGTTCGACCGGACGGTGGTACTGGTGCAGCAGGCCGATCTTCTCGTCGAGCGTGAGCCGGGAGAGGAGGTCGGCGATGCGCTCCGTGCGGGACAGGCTCGGGTCGCGGAATGCGGGACGCGGGTCGATGTCGCTCATGGGTGGACTTCCTTGCTTGGACGTCGCTGTCGTTGTGAAGGTCCGTCGAAGCGCTTCGATGATCGGGACATTACGGCCGTGATCTAACCTGGAAATGGTCTTGTCGAAGCGCTTCGATTGAGGATGCAAGATTTCTACACCCTGGCCGTGCCCGGGTCAAGGCGACCGGGGTGGCGACAACGTGCGTGATTGACGGGTTTCGCCCGTTCCGCAGGGCCGGTTGCCTGCGGAAACAAACGGGGTAACAATCGTGAAACAGACGCTAGGCGCCCAGCGGCGTCGGCATCTTCCCGGCGTCGATGTCGTTGAGGATGCCGGTGGCCGCGCCCAGCGCGGGGGCCTCGTGGCCGAGGGCCGAGACCACGATCTCGGCCCCGCCGGCCCCGAGGCGTGGGTGCGGGCGGCGAGCTCGCGCTCCGCCGCGGGGCCGATCCAAGGGCTCAGCGCCTGGTAGTGGCCGCCGAGGACCACCGCCTGGGGGTTGAGCAGGTCCACCGCCAGCGCGATGCCGGCGCCGAGCGCGCGGCCGATGCGGTCGAGGGACTCGAGCACGCCCGGGTCCTCGCCCGCGCGGGCGCGGGTGACCACGTCCTCGACCTCGGCCTCGACTTCGGCCCCGGCGATGTCGTCCGATTCGGACAGTTCTTGAGGACGGCACTGATGCCCGCGAGGTCTTCGACGCGGCCGACGCGGCCGTCGACGTCGATGAGGAGGTTGCCGATCTCGCCGGCGAATCCCGTTGCGCCGCGGCGCAGTTCGCCGTCGACGATGAGGCCGGCGCCGAGTCCGATCTCACCGGTCAGGTAGATCATGTTGGACACCCCGGCCCAGGAGCCGAAGCGCTGCTCGGCGACGGCGCCGAGGTTGGCGTCGTTGTCGGCGGTCACGGCGTACTTGGGGTCGCGCATGGCCTGGCGCAGGCGCCCGGTGAGGTCGAAGTGCGACCATCCGAGCATGGGGGCGCGCTGGACGACGCCGTCGTTGTCGATCATGCCGGGCACGGCGACGGCGAGTCCGAGGATCTGGCGGCCTTCGGCGTCCATCTTGTCGACGGCGCGCTTGGCGAGGCCCGCGAGGGCGGAGACCGACCGCCCGGGGGTGGAGCCGGAGCCGTCGTGGGCGCGGCGCCAGGACAGCAGGCGGTTTCCGGCGAGGTCGACGGCGACGAGGGTCATGTAGTCCACGTTGACCTCGACGCCGAGTGAGGCGTAGTAGCCGGTGTCGACGCTGAGGAGGACGGCGGGCCGGCCGATGTTGCCGATGACCGAGCCGGATTCGCGCAGGACGCGGCGCTCGATGAGTTCGGCGACGAGTGAGGAGACGGTGGCCTTGTTCAGGCCGGTCTTCGCGGCGAGGTCGGCTCGGGAGCACCGCTGCTTCGGCGCGCACCTGGCGCAGCACGAACCCGAGGTTGTTGGCCCGCACGTCGGTGAAGTCGGCGCGCTTGGCCCGGCCCCGCACTTCCTCACCGACGGAGCCCGGCCGACTTCGACGCTATGCGCATCGCCATGTTCATCCTCCTGCTGTTCACTTGGCCCGAACTTCGGTGAAGATTCCGTGCCATTGGCATTGTCATGGATGGCGACAAGGGGTCCGCGGCGGTCCCTGACCGTTGCGCAGCGAACGTTTCACCACGAGTCCCGTTCCCGAATCGTGACCAATCCGCGTCCGTTTCGCCTGACCCCCGGCTTGTGCGGGGTGTCACCGTGCGCTACTTTAGTTTATCGAATAGCCGAACTAATTATCGGCCACACCCCCCGCTTGACAAAGACCCTCACATATGCAGTACGACCGAAAGGACAGCAACGTGGCTACTCCCTCAGACGGGTCGATCTTCCGGCGCCGCTCCCTGTTCAAGGCGGCCGGCCTCGGCGTCGCCGGTGCCGCGGGACTTCCCTTCATCGCCGCTTGCAGCGACATCGAATCGGGCGGCGGGCACCACGCAGGCGACCGAAGGCTTCGACTTCCTGCCCGAGTACAAGGAATAGCACGCTCCCGGTCCAGCCCGACCTGATCGGCGAGCCGCCGAACCACCCGTCCGGCTTCACCACCTACCCCGAACCGGTCGAGCCATCGAGCCTCGCCGAGGCCGGCGGCGAGTACGAGATCACCGTGCCGATGTGGGGCACGCCCCCTCGCACGACGACCCGTACTTCGCCGCCGCTCGCAGAGGCCTGGGGCGGCACCAAGATCACCCTCCGCCACGCGGACGGCAACACCTTCGCCGACACCTCGGTCCAGTGGCTCAACGCCAACGAGTTCGGCGACGCGCATCATGATCTTCGGCTGGATGACCGACTCCCACCCGACCTTCCGGGAGACGGTGGTCAACACCTTCTACGACCTGACCGACATCGTCAAGGGCGACATCTCCGAGCGCTGGCCGCTGCTGGCCGGCCGCCCGACCGCCTCCTGGGGCCAGTCGGTCTGGTCGACCGACCCGAGCGACCCCGAGACCGCCCGCGTCTTCGGCATCCCCGGCACCTTCGCCGGCGGCCCCGGCAACGCCATGTTCGCCCGCACCGACCTCCTCGAGGCGGCGGGCCTGGCCATGCCGACCACGGTCGAGGAAGCTCCTCGAGGTCGCCCGCGCAGTGAGCGACGACGCCGCCGGCAGCTGGGCCTTCGGCGGCCTCGACTACCTCACCCCGGCCTGGTTCGGCCTCGCCGGCGACGACGGCTGGGCCTACATCGACGGCAAGCTCGTCCACAACTGCGAGCGCCCCGAGTACACCGAGTGGCTCGAGTTCCGCCGCACCTGCTGGGACGAGAAGCTCATCCACCCGGACCTCCCTCCGGCACGCTCGACGGCCAGGCCCTGCACAAGGCCGGGACCATCGTCTTCCAGCTCGACGGCATCTCCTGGTGGTCAGGGGTTCATCGACCAGTCCACGCCGAGGGCACCGGCGGGCACGATCGCCCCGCTCGGCGCGATCGGCGCGAAGGGCCGCAAGCCCCTCTGCACGTCGGCACCAGTCGGTCGACGGCTGGACCTTCCTCAACAAGGACCTCTCCAAGGAGCAGGTCGAGGAGCTCCTCGACGTCTGCAACTTCTGCTCCGCGCCGTTCGGCACCAAGGAGTACGAGCTCCTCAAGTACGGCGTCGAGGGCACGCACTTCAACGTACGGCGCCGACGGCTTCCCGGTCCACACCGAGGTCGGCACCACCGTCGTCCAGGCCCCGGTCAACCACAAGGAGATTCCGGCCAGGTGCAGCAGTTCCTCACCGGCGACCCGGACTTCGTCCAGGCCCGCTTCGAGTACAACGCCTCCTGAAGGAGTTCGCCGAGGCCGACATCTTCGAGGGCATGCGCATCGAGGGCCCGGCGGAGTACAAGTCCGCCGGCCCAGATGCTCATCGACCAGCAGAACGACATCGCGTACGGCCGGGCCGACCTCTCCACGATCCCTGACATGGTCGAGACCTACATGAAGCCAACGGCGGCGAAGCCGCCCGCGAGCTCTACACCGACGCCTACGACAGCTGCACGGCAAGTAGCGCCCGGCCGGGTCCCGCGACTCGTCGCCGCCCGGCCCTCCCCGTCCACCGCACGGTACTCACTGACTGGATTTCACACAAGCGATGGCAGCTATCCAGACCTCAGCGCCCCCGGCCGCGGCCGGGCTGCCGAACGCCCGCCCATCGTCAAGCGCAAGCGGACCGTCGGCCCAGCGGCTCCGGTCACGACTGGCCCCTCCTGCTGATGACGCTCCCGGCGCTGGCCCAGCTCGCGCTGTTCTTCTACTGGCCCTCGGCCTGGAACATCATCGCGTTCATGGACTACAGCCCCCACCGGCCGTTCTGGGAGAACCCGTTCGTGGGCTTCGCCTGGTTCGAGCGGCTGTTCGCCGACCCGTACTTCGTGCCGGCGCTGCTGAACACGCTGAAGTTCTCGTTCGCGAACCTGCTGTTCCTGTTCCCGCTGTCGATCGTCCTGGCGCTGGTCATGCACTCGGTGGTCTCCACCAAGGTCCGCAGCGTCTTCCAGTCGATCGTGTACCTGCCGTACTTCTTCTCGTGGGTCCTGGTCGTCACCGTGTTCGTCCAGGTGCTCGGCGCCGACGGCCTGGTCTCCAACTGGCTCCTCGGCTTCGGCGGCGACCGGCTCGACCTTCACGTCGAACCCTGACACGTTCATGTTCCTGGCCTGGCTGCAGTGGGCGTGGAAGGACGCCGGCTGGGGCATGATCATCTTCCTCGCGGCCCTGGCCTCGATCAACCCGAGCCTCTACGAGGCCGCCGCGGTCGACGGCGCCAGCCGCTGGCGGCGCATGTGGCACATCACCCTGCCGGGCATCCGGCCCGTGATCGTGCTGCTGCTCATCCTCCACATCGGCGGCATCCTCTCCGTCGGCTTCGAGCAGTACCAGCTGCAGCGCGACGCCATCGGCTACCAGACCACCGAAGTGCTCGACACCTTCGTCTACTACCGCAGCGTCATCGGCACCGAGGGCCTCGTTCGGCACGGCGGCCGGCCTGTTCAAGGGCGTGATCGGGCTGATCCTGATCCTCGTCGCCAACAACGTCGCGCACCGCCTCGGAGAGCAAGGGATCTACCAGAAGTCATGACCGCCGTCGACAGTCCGCCCAAGCCGCCGCAAGAACCAGCGCCCCGTCTGGGACGAGGAGCCCTCCTTCGTCGGCAAGTTCGTCAAGGCGCTCTTCCTGATCGCCTACGCCGCCGCGATCCTCCTGCCGATCTGGGCGGTCGTGGCCACCAGCTTCGCCAGCGAGAAGGCGCTCCAAGAGCCGGCGGCAACCTGCTGCTGATCCCCACCGACCTGAGCTTCCAGGCCTACCAGCGAGATCCTCGGCGGCGGCGCGCTCACCAACTCGCTGCTCCTCACGCTCGCCCTCACGGCCGGCGGCACCGCGCTCTCGCATGGTGCTCACGATCGGCGCGGCCTACGGGCTCTCGCGCCCCGGCTCGGTGCTGCACCGCCCCATGCTCATGCTCGTGCTGTTCACGTTCCTGTTCGGCCCCGGCATGTACCCGAGCTACCTGGTGGTGCAGAAGCTGGGCCTGTTCAACAACTACCTGTCGCTGATCCTGCCCTCGGCGCTCAACGCGTTCAACCTGATCGTGCTGCGGGCGTTCTTCATGAACAGCGTCCCGGGCGAGCTGATCGACGCCGCGAAGATGGACGGGGCGGGCGAGTTCCGCATCCTGTTCAAGATCGTGCTGCCGATGTCGAAGGCGATCCTCGCGGTCATCGCCCTGTTCTACGCGGTCGGCTACTGGAACATCTACTTCCAGGCGGTGCTGTACACGCCGGGCCTGGAGACCCAGCCGATCCAGGTGGTGCTCCAGCGGATGCTCATGTCCACGCAGGGCATGCCCGGCGCGCGACATCGGCCAGTACCAGTCCGCCGAGGCAGCCCCGACCGCCGCGCTGAAGATGGCCGTCGTGGTCTGCACGATCGTGCCGATCGTGATCATGTACCCGTTCATCCAGAAGCACTTCACGAAGGCGATCATCACCGGCGCCATCAAGGGCTGACGTTTTTCGGCAGGGCCGTCTCCGTTCGCGGAGGCGGCCCTTTCGCGTCCGGTCGGCGCGAGCCGCCCAGGTCCTGACTCGACGGTCGCGGACCGTGAATTGTAGACTCCCGAGTGCCGCTACGGCTTACCCCTACGCCGGAAATGGGTCACGCATGCCTTCTCGGTTCAGCGCCACCGGCCGGTCCAGCGCACCTTTCGCTCGGCGGCCCGGCGCCGCCGCCGGTCGGCGGCCGTTCACCTGGGCGGTCCTCGCCGCGATCGCGGTCGTGTCGCTCACGATCGGCATCCTCGCCTCGATACCCGAACCCAAGGCGCAGATCCATTTCCCGCCGAAGGCGCCCAGCTCGGCGGAGGCGGACCCCGAACTGGCCGCTGCCACCCTCCTCGAGGAGGCCGGCCTCGCCGGCGAGTTCAGCTTCGTGCTCTACGACTCGGTGGAGGACCGGTACCTGCTCAGCCACCGCGCGGACGAGCTCCACAACACCATGTCGGTCTCCAAGATCCTGATCGCCGTCGGTGCGCTCCGAGTCGGAGCCGACCCGGTCAGGGTGGCCGAGATGATCTCCCGGAGCGACGACTCGATCGCCAGCGAACTGTGGGGCGTCGTGGGAGGCCCCGCCGTCATCGATGATCTGGCGGCGTCGATGGGGCTCGAGCACACCGAGCCCTCGCCGGAATGGGGGCGCTGGGGCGACGTGCAGATCTCCGCCTCCGACGTGGTGCGCATGTACGAGCACGTCTTCACCGAACTGCCCGAAGCCGAGCGCACCGTCATCGTCGACGCGATGGCGGCGACCACGGCGCTCGGATCCGACGGGTACGACCAGACCTTCGGCATACCCGACGCCGCGGGCGACCTCGGCTGGGCCGTCAAGCAGGGCTGGGGCTGCTGCAAACCCGACCGCTTCCTGGTCTCGACCGGCACCGTCGGATCGGACCACCGCTACATGATCGCGATCTTCGGCGCCTTCGACGAGACCCGGGTCGGCGAGGAGCAGTCCGCCGCGGAGATGACCACCGTGGCCGCGGCCCTCATCGCGAGCATCCCGGCCTGACGTTCGCCGCGGCGCGCGGCGGTGAAAGTCGAGTGAGATCGCAATGAAAGGCAAGGGGCGCACGCTCTGGGGACAGGAAGCGAACCAGAAAGGCGCACCCCATGCGATACGCCATCGAAGTCCGGGGGCTGAAGAAGTCCTTCGGCGAGGTCCACGCCCTCAGCGGCGTCGACCTCGCCGCGGCCCCCGGCACCGTGCTCGGGGTCCTCGGCCCCAACGGCGCCGGGAAGACCACGGCCGTCCGCGTCATGTCCACCCTCACCCGCCCCGACTCGGGGACGGCCCGCGTCCTCGGCCTCGACGTCACCGCCCGGGCCCCGCAGGTGCGCGAGCGCATCGGCCTCACCGGCCAGTACGCCGGGCTCGACCCGAACCTCTCCGGCGAGCAGAACCTCGTCCTCGTCGCCCGCCTCCTCGGCGCCTCCCGCCGCCAGGCCAAGGCCCGCGCCAATGAGCTCATCGAGCGGTTCGACCTCGCCCACGCCGCCACCCGCGCCGTCGCCAAGTACTCCGGCGGCATGCGCCGGCGCCTCGACCTCGCGGCCTCGATCGTGCGCCGCCCCGAAGTGCTGTTCCTCGACGAGCCGACCACCGGCCTCGACCCGAAGAGCCGCACCGGCCTGTGGGAGACCGTGCGCGAACTCGTCGCCGAGGGCACCACGGTCCTGCTCACCACCCAGTACCTGGAGGAGGCCGACCAGCTCGCCGACTCGATCGCGGTCATCGACACCGGGCAGGTCATCGCCTCGGGCACGCCCGCGCAGCTCAAGCAGGCCGTCGGCGGCCAGGTGCTGCGCCTGACCCCCGTCCGGCCCGAAGCGGCCGAGCAGCTGGTGCAGCTCGCCGAATGGGCCGCCGGCGTCAAGGCCCGCACCGAGGACGACGCGGTGATCGTGCCCGTCGCCCACGCCGGCGAAGCCCAGGCCGTGATGGCCCGCGTCGGCCAGGCCGGGATCGACCTGGCGTCCTTCGGCCTCCACGAACCGACCCTCGACGAGGTGTTCCTCAGCCTCACCGGACACCGCGCCGAGACGACCGCGAACGAACCCGCGAAGGAGCTGGCCGCATGAGCACCCTCAACCCGACCACGCCGAGCCCTGAGACGGCACTGAGCCGTGAGACGACCTGGACCACCAAGCGCGGCACGCTCGCCCAGTCCGCCTCGATGGCGGCGCGGGCGCTCGCCTCGATCCGCCACCAGCCCGCCCAGCTGGTCGACTTCTTCATGATCCCGCTGATGATCCTGCTGTCCGTCACCTTCTTCATGGGCGGCCAGATGATGGGCTCCTGGCAGGACTTCCTCCAGTACGCCGGGCCGACCATCATCGCCATGGGCCTGTTCTTCGCGGTCCCCTCCACGGGCCTGAACCTGTTCGGCGACATCAAGGAAGGCGTGTTCGACCGCCTCACCGCCATGCCCGTGTCGCGCTTCGCGCTGCTGGCCGGGCGGGTCGCCGCCGACATGGTCAAGCACGCGTGGGCGCTCCTGGTCGTGGGCGGCGTGGCCTTCGCGATCGGCTACCGGGCCGAGGGCGGCGTCTTCGGCACGGCCGCGGCGGCCGGGTTGATCCTGCTGTTCCTGTTCGCGTCATCGTGGACGATGGTCCTGGTCGGGCTCACCGCCAAGAGCGAAGAGCAGATCCAGACGTGGATGATCAGCCTGCTCATGCCGCTGGCCTACACGTCCTCGGCGTTCGTGCAGGTCGAGACGCTTCCGACGGCCGTCCAGTGGTGGGCCGAGCTCAACCCGCTGACGGCGTTGGCCGACTCGGCGCGCGTCTTCCTCGACGGCGGCACGCCCGGCGGCGAAGTGCTCGCGCTCTTCGGCTGGAGCGCCACGCTCATCGCGGTGTTCGTGCCGTTGTCGCTGCGGGCCTACCGGCGCAAGCTCACGAGCTGAGCCGGGACGGATGCGGTCCGCCGGCGCGATGCCGGCGGACCGCATCCGTTGTGGCGCTGAATCAGCAGCTGCTGACCGTCTTGGCGCTTTCGGCGTCGTCGTTGAAGGACTGGTCCTTCAGCGCGGGCCGGTCGCCGCCGCGCCCGATGCAGATGGATTCGCCGGTGTAGTCGTCGTTGGCGTAGATCCGGAGGGCGTAACCGGAGTGGTTGTAGATCGACGAGATCTCGTTGTCGCCGTCCCAACCGTCGATGTTGTACTTGGCGCCGACGCCGCTGGGCTTCCAGTGGACCCACTCGTCGCCCTGGAACCCGGCGTCCTCCCACATGCAGACGTAGCCGCTGCCGCACTGGGCATAGCCGCCCGCCTGCGCGGGGGCCGCGAGGCCGAGGCTCGCGATCGCCGCGAGGCCCGCCGCGGCGGCCGCCGCCGCGATCCGTCGTTTGATCACGGGCTTCTCGATACCACTCATGCTGTGGCCCTTCTCGTTTCGGACGCTTGTGGCGTCCTCCCAACCGTTGCGGTGCCGCCGCTCACGGGAACCGAGGCGGCGACGCCATCTCAATGACGCCCAGACGGATGCAAGCGGTTGCAACAATCGGTTGAACATTTGACCAAACGCGTTCAGCTGGAGAACGGCCAGTTGCTCCCGGTGAGCATGCCGGCGGCCCGGGCCCGCAGGTCCGTGTCGCCGAGCTCTCGGGCGATCGACCTCGAGCTGGCGGTAGAGCTGGATCGCGATCTCGGCGAAGCCCACGAACTGCGGCAGGTGCGCCTCAGCGTCGAGCATCTCGTCGCGGGCCTCGGTGAGCTTCCCCAGGCGACGCAGGCAGATCGATGCCGCGACCCGGGCGGCGATCACGTTCTCGGCGTTGCCGATCCGCTCGGCCCGCTGCTCGACCACGCGCATCCGCTCCAGGATCGCCTCGGGGTCGTCGCCGTGCTCGGCGTCGATGCGCCACAGGCTCTCCACGATCACCGAGTCGGCCAGGTCGGCCCCGAACTCCGCTTCGGCCGCGATCGCGCGGACCAGCAGCCCGCGCGCGCCCGGGTAGTCCCCCGCGGCCATGCGGTCGCCCGCGAGGCCCTGCAGCGACAGGATGATCCCGAACCGGTCCCCGAGCCGCTCGAAGATCGCGTTCGACTCGGCCAGTTCGGCCGCGGCCTGCTCCGCCCGCCCCTCCCGGTAGGAGTAGTCGCACACGAACAGGAGCGCGATGCCGCGGACCCACGGGTTCACCGCGGGGTCGAGGTCGTCCGCGATCGCCCGCACGGCGTCCTCGTCCCCGGCCATGAGCGACCGGATCAGGGGGATCATCCACAGCATCGGCTCGGTCTCGAAGAGGTCGTACTCCTCGCTGAGCCGCTGGGCCATCTCGAACTCGGCGTCGATCTCGGACGGGTCGAGCCGGCCCGACCACAACCCCCAGCTGCCCGCCATCGCGACCTTCGCGCGGTGCAGCGGCTCGGCCGGATCGTCGTCGGGAAGCGCCCGCACCTGGACCGCCAGTTCCTGGCCCTCCTGGCGGTAGCCGCGCATCCACCAGTACCACGACAGCGGGGCGAGGGCCCGGTACGCGACGCGGGCGTTCCCGGCGGCGACCATCCGACGGATCGCCGCGAAGAAGTTGCCGTGGTCGGTGCCGATCCGGTCGAGCCACTCGACCTGCTCGGCCCGCATGAGATGCGGCTCGGCCTCCTCGGCGAGCCGCGCGTAGTGGAGGGCGTGGCGCTCGAACCGCTCGGCGGTCTCCCCCGCTTCGGCGAGGCGGGCGGCCGCGTATTCGCGCACGGTCTCCAGCAGCCGGTACCGGCCGCCTGGCAGGCGCTGCACCAGCGACTTCTCCACCAGCCCGGTGATCTCGTCGTCGTGCGCCGAGCACACCTCGCAGGCCGCCTCCAGGTCCGCGCCGCCGCTGAACACCGACATGCGGGCGAGCACCAGGCGCTCCTGCGGGGTCAGGAGCTCCCAGCTCCAGTCGACGACGGCGCGCAGCGTCCGCTGCCGCGGCTCGGCCGTGCGCGGACCGCGCGCCAGCAGGCCGAACCGGTCGTCGAGGCGGGCGGCCAGGTCCTCCAGGCACATGGCGCGCAGACGGGCCGCCGCGAGCTCGATGGCGAGCGGCAGGCCGTCGAGCGCCGTGCACACCTGCAGGACCGTGTCCGCGTTCGCCGCGTCGACGGCGAACTCGGGGTCGCTCTGGCGGGCCCGCTCCTCGAACAGCCGGATCGCCGCGTGCGACCGCAGGTCCGCCAGCTGCTCCCGGCGTTCGGGCAGCGGCAGGGGTCCCACGCCGAGGACCGCTTCGCCGGTGATCCCGAGCGCCTCGCGGCTCGTGGCGAGCACCCGCAGGCCCGGGACGCGGGCGAGCAGATGCGCCAGGAGCTCCGCCACGTTCTCGATGAGGTGCTCGCAGTTGTCCACGGCCACAATGAGGTCGCGGCCCCACAGGGCGTCGGTCAGGCGCGTGCGCGGGTCCTCGGCGCGCCGCGTCAGGATCGACTCGCCCGACCCGATCGCGTCGATGAACACCTCGGGGAGCCGCGTCGCGTCGGCCACCGGCGCGAGTTCCACCAGCCGCACCTCGCGGCCCTCGGCGGCGAGGCGGTGCGCGGTCTCCACGGCGAGACGGGTCTTGCCGGTCCCGCCGGGCCCGATGAGGGTCACGAGCCGGTTCGCTTCGAGCAGCTTCGGCAGCGCCGCGAGCTCGGGTTCGCGGCCGATGCAGGCCGTCAGCGGCTGCGGCAGTCGCGTGCGTCTTCTGCGGCGGCGCTCGGTTCGATGCCGCGCAGCACGTCCAAGTGCGCGTCGCGCAGGACCGCGGCAGGGTCGACGCCGAGCTCATCGGCGAGCGCCGCGCGCACCGACTCGAAGACCGCGAGCGCCTCGGCCCGGCGTCCGGCGGCGGCGAGGGCGCGCATGTAGCGGGCGGCGTCGGGTTCGTGCAGCGGATCGGCGGCATGGCGGGCGGCGAGGTCCGCGAGCACGGCGTCCGCGCCGTCGAGGCGCAGCCGGGCGTCGATGTGCAGGGCCGCGACGGCCTCGCGGCGCATCGCGAGCCCGGCCCGGGCGGCCTCGGCGAACTCGTACCCGTCGAGATCGGCCAGCGCGGGGCCGCGCCAGAGCGCGAGGGCGGCTTCGGCCCGGTCGCGCGACGGCCGCGGGCGAGTCCTCTCTAGAGGCCGCCTCGGTCTGTGTCGACATTTGTTCGAACGTTTCGACATCGGTTCGGACGCCGGTGAGTCGATAGCCGCCGGGGCCGCTTTCGAGGTGCGCGCCGAGCGGGCCGCGCAGGCGCGACAGCTGCGTGTGGAGGGCGCCCGCGGCGTTGGCGGGCGGGTCGGCGGGCCACAGGGCGTGGATGAGGGCCGCGGCGGGGACGGCGCGGCCGGGTTCGAGCGCGAGCCGGGCCAGGAGGGCGCGCTGGCGGCCGGCGGGAATCGCGACCTCGGCCCCCGCCTCGTCGCGCACCCGCAGCGGTCCCAGCAGCTCCACTCGCATGCGGTCCATCTTGCCGCGCTGGGGAAGCGGCGGTGGACCCGGTCCGGTTCCGGGCACCGCAGGGACTCCTGAATGGAATCTGCTACTTGCATGTACAGGTTGTCACGGCATGTAAAAGACCTATCGGTGCAAATTCTGTCAACTTCCCGACTGTCCGAACAAACGGCCCGATGGCGCACGTACTGTCGTTCACAAAACCCCGAAAGACTTGACTCCCCATGTGAGGTGCGGTGTCCGCCATGGCGATCAGACTCGATTACCACCATTCCAAGTTCCGCACGTCCGTCTCTCCTGACCCGGAAGGAGAACCCCCCATGAGCGCCGGCCC
The DNA here is from genome assembly GCA_963740955.1 of uncultured Actinomycetota bacterium. Lineage (GTDB taxonomy): Bacteria > Actinomycetota > Actinomycetes > Mycobacteriales > Micromonosporaceae > Glycomyces. The sequence goes on along the minus strand of CAVUGC010000010.1, from coordinate 181,645 downwards.
CGCAGACGCGCACATCTCCGGCTATTGCGTCGAGTTCACGCTCGAGACCCGGGACAACGGGACCCGGGTGCTCCTCGCCCACGATCCCGACGGCGTGGCCGCCGCCGTGGCGACCATCGTGGCCGCCGATCTGCTCCAGGTGGCGACCGCGCTGGTGCGGGACCGGCCCGGCTATGAGCCCGGGGGCGGCCCGACCACGGCCTGAAGATCACCGTCGACAAGGCGACCGAGGTCGGGGCGCTGGCGTACTACGGCCCGGGTGGCGAGGATTACGGTCCGGGCGCGTGGGTCACCTACTCGAACGAGCTGCAGGCCCCGCAGGTGCGGCTGTACCGGGACATGGACACGGCCAGCACGTTCCCCCTGGACGCGCACATCGCGCTGAGCACGTTGGCGCGCGCGGTGGAGGACTTCCGGGCCACGGGCGGGCTGCGCCCGGCGATCTGCATGTGGCGGCCGAGCACGGTGTGGTGACCGCCCGTCTGACGGGATCGCGGCCCGGCACCGGCCCCGTCGCTGGATAGGCTTGCGCGTCATGAGCACCAGTGACACGCAGGCAGACGTGGTCGCCGTGCGCTTCGCCGAGTCCTCGGACGCGGCCGAGGTCGCCGCGATCGTGAACCACTACATCGCGCATTCCACCTCGAACTTCCGCACCGAGCCGCAGACCGCGGCGGAGTGGGAGCACGACATCGCCGAGTACGGCTCGCGCTACCCCTGGCTCGCGGCGGAGTACGAAGGCGCGATCGTCGGCCTGGCCTATGCGAAGCCGTGGAACGCCCGGCAGGCGTACGACTGGACCGCGGAGGCGACGGTGTACGTCGCGGACGGCCAGCGCGGGCGCCGCGTGGGCTCGACGCTGTACCGGGAGCTGCTGAAGCGGCTTGAGTCCCAAGGGTTCCGCAGTGTCATGGCGCAGGTGACGAGTCCGAACGCGGGCAGCGAGGCGCTGCATGCGGCGTTCGGCTTCAAGCTGGTGGGCACGATCAAGGACGCCGGGTTACAAGCACGGCGAGTGGCGCGATGTGGGCATCTGGCAGCGCACGTTCACGACGCTGGCCGATGCGCCGGTGCCGACGGTTCCGGTGGAGCGCTAGCGGGGTTCCAATGAACCTCTAATGGTTCTTCCCGGGTTTGCAGAGGCCCCGTCCGTAATCTTCTGTGCAAGGGGAAGAACGAATCCTCCTGAGGGTGACACGACGCCGCAAGGCAAGTCGATCCAACTGATGGGTGTGGGGTACGAATCGGGCCCGGAGCGCAAGCTCCGGGCCCGATTCATTTGCGTCTCGGCGAGGTCTAGCGGACGCCGTAGAGGTGCTCGAGGGCGAGCTGGTCGAGGCGCTCGAAGGCCATGCCCTTGGCGGCGAGGCCTTCGACGTCGACCTTGACGTCCTTGAGGTCGGCCCAGGTCTCGCCTTCGGCGAGGGTCGGGACGGCCAGCTGGTCGACGCGGGCGTCCTTGAGGGCCTGCTGGACCTCGGGGTCGGCGCGGAAGGCGCGGACCTTCGCCTGCAGGATCTTGTAGTTGCGCATGCAGGCGGCGGCGGAGACCCAGACGCCGTTGTCGTCTTCGGTGCGCGGGGGCTTGAAGTCGAAGTGGATCGGGCCGGTGTACTGGCCCTTGGCGATGCCCTCTTCGACGGCGTCGACGGTCCAGAACGCGCCGCCCACGTTGCCGGCGCCGAAGCGCAGGTCCTGGTCGTAGCGCGGACCGGTCTGGCCGTTGAGGTCGATGTGGTAGAGCTTGCCGTGCCACAGCGCCTGGCGGATGCCGGCGGCGTAGTCGAGGCCGGCCATCTCCTCGTGGCCGATCTCGGGGTTGATGCCCACGAGTTCGGGCCGCTCGAGCTCGTTGATGAACGCGAGGGCGTGGCCGAGGGTCGGCAGCAGGATGTTGCCGCGGGGCTCGTTCGGTTTGGGCTCGATGGCGAAGCGCAGGTTGTAGCCCTGCTCGGTGACGTAGTCGCCGAGGGTGTCGAAGGCTTCCTTCATGCGGGCCATGGCGGACTGGATGTCCTTGGAGCCGCCGAATTCGGCGCCTTCGCGCCCGCCCCAGGCGACGTAGATCTCGGCGCCGAGTTCGGCGGCGAGGTCGATGTTGCGCATGACCTTCGAGATGGCGAAGCGGCGCACGTCGCGGTCGTTGTGGGTGAAGCCGCCGTCTTTGAAGATCGGGTGGCCGAAGAGGTTCGTGGTCGCGGTGGTGACCTTGAGCCCGGTCTCGTCGAGGGCCTTGCGGAACGCGCCGACCTTGGCGTCGCGTTCGGCTTCGGAGGCGTCGAAGTCGAACACGTCGTTGTCGTGGAAGTTCACGCCGTAGGCGCCGAGCTCGGCGAGCTTGCGCACGGCGCGGTCGGCGCTCATGGCCTCGCGGGTGGCCGAGCCGAAGACGTCCTGAGCGGCCCAGCCGACCGTCCAGATGCCGAAGGAGAACTTGTCCTCGGGCACCGGTGCGTATTTGTCGGTCATGTCAGTCCTTTTCTCATTGGTGCGATGCCCAGGGAGCGGTCTCGCAGTCTCTTTTCTTGGGTGCGATGCGCCTAGAGAGCGATCTCGCGGTCTTTTCTCATCGGTGCGCCGCCCAGGGAGCGGTCTCGTCCCTGAGCGTCGCGTACTGCTCGGACACGGTGGCGGCGGCGGTGCCGGTGTGCCGCGCCGTGTCGCCTGTATGCCACTGTGGCGGATTCTTGGCGCCGGTGAGGGCCCAGGCCGCCTGCTTGGCGGCGCCGAGGGCCACGTACTCGGCGGAGGGGGGCACTTCCACGTCGACGCCGAACACGGTGGGGGCGATGCGGCGGACGGCTTCGGAGGCGGCGGCGCCGCCGATGAGGAGAACCCGCGTCGCGTCCAGTCCCTGGGCGGCGAGGGCGGCGAGCCCGTCGGCCTGGGCCGAGAGCATGCCTTCGACCGCGGCGCGGGCGAGGTTCTCGCGGGTGGCGCCGGTGGTGAGCCCGGAGAGGACCCCGGTCGCACCCGGGCCGGTTGGGGGTGCGTTCGCCGTCGAGGTACGGCAGGAGGGTGAGGCCTCCGGCGCCGGGCTCGGCGGCGAGCGCGAGCGCGTCGAACTCGGCGTGGTCCACACCGAGGAGCGTACGGAACGTGTCGAGGACGCGGGCGGCGTTGAGGGTGCACACGAGCGGCAGGAACCGGCCGGTGGCGTCGGCGAACCCGGCCACGAGCCCGGAGGGGTCGGCGGCGGGCACGTCGGAGACGCCGAAGACGGTGCCGGAGGTGCCGAGGGAGACGACGACGTCGCCGGGCCCGAGGCCGAGGCCGAGCGCGGCGCCGGCGTTGTCGCCGGTGCCGGGCGCGACGGCCGCGCCCCAGGGGGTGCGGCCGACGATCGCGTTCGGGGCGGCCACGCGCGGGAGCGTGAGGTGCGGCCGAAGGCCTGGACGAGCCGGTCGGTGACGTACTCGCCGGTCGCGGGCGACCAGTAGCCGGTGCCGGAGGCGTCGGACCGGTCGGTCGTGGCCTCGGCCGCGGTGGTGCCGCGGAGCTTCATCGTGAGCCAGTCGTGCGGGAGCATGACCGAAACCGTTTCGGCGGCGTTCGCGGGCTCGTTCTCGGCGAGCCAGGCGAGTTTCGTGGCGGTGAAGGAGGCGGCGAGGACAAGGCCGGTGTCGGCGGCCCAGGCTTCGGGGCCGCCGTGCTCGGCGGTGAGCCGCTCGGCCTGCGGGGCCGAGCGGGTGTCGTTCCACAGCAGGGCGGGCCGCACGACCCGGTCGTTCGCGTCGAGGGCGACCATGCCGTGCTGCTGCCCGGCGACGGCTACGGCCTCGGCGCGCTCCAGCAGGCCTTTTCCGGCTTCCTGGAGCGCCTCCCACCAGGCTTCGGGCGGACATTCGGTCCCGTCCGGGTGGGAGGCGCGACCGGAGTCGACGATCTCGCCCGTCTCGGACTCGACCAAGAGGACTTTCGTTGACTGCGTTGAGGAGTCAACTCCGGCTACCAAGCTCATCTATTTACGCTCCAGCTCGACCTTCACGGGCTTGCCTGCAACATCGACGATGCTCACATTAGCGATGTCCGCGGGGCCGGTCGAAACCAGGGTCACAACAGTTTCTGAAACTGTTTCAAGAGCGACGGTCGTGTCGCCGTCCACGTCGCCGATCGCGATGCCGCGGTCCGGGGTTCCCCAGACCTCGAGGGTGATGCCCTCGAAGGGGCCGTCGCCGATCGTGACGCCCGGCTCGACGCGCGGGATGATCGCGCCGTACCGCACGAAGACCGGGAAGGTCTCCAGGCCGTGCTTCGTGTCGATGTAGCGCCCGCCCTCGTGGACCTCCTTGGTCCAGAAGTCGATCCACCGGCCCTCGGGCAGGTAGACCTTGCGCTCGCCCGACGGGTCGTTGACCGGGGCCACGAGCAGGTCGGTGCCGAGGCGGAACTCCTGGTCGGCGTTCCACGCCACCGGGTCCTCGGGGTTGTCCACGTTGAGCGCCCGCAGCACCGGCTCGCCGGTGCGCGCGGCGCGCACGGCCGCGGAGTAGATGTACGGCATCAGCGAGTACCGCAGCTTCAGCGACTCGACCGCGAGGCGCTCGGCCTCCTCGGAGAACTCCCACAGCTCGCGGGTGGTCGTGCCGTGGTAGCGCAGCAGCGGCGACAGCGCGCCGAACTGGGCCCAGCGGATGTACAGGTCGTCGGTGGGCGTGCCGTTGAAGCCGCCGGTGTCGTGCGACCAGAACGGGACGCCCGACAGGCCGTGCGAGAGCCCGCCGCGGATGGTGCCGCCCAGGCCGGCCCAGCTGGTCTGGACGTCGCCGGACCACTGCGCGGAGTGGCGCTGCCCGCCGAGGAACGACGAACGCGCCCAGACGAACTCGTAGCCGTGGATCTCGCGGGTCACCTCGCACACCGCGTCGTTGTAGAGCAGCGTGTACACGTTGTGCAGCTCGGTGCCGGACATGCCGTTGTGCGCCACCGCGTCGGCCGGCACCCCTTCGGCGAAGTCGGTCTTGTACAGGGCCGCACCCGCCTGGAGGGGACCGCGGAGCAGGTCCTTCCACCACGCGGTCGCGTCCGGGTTGGTGAAGTCGACGATGCCGCTCGGCTCGTGCGAGCCGTTCCACACGTCGGCGACATAGGTCTCGCCCTTGGCGTTCTTGAGGAAGTAGCCGCGCTCGTCGCCCTCGGTGAAGACCGTCGACTTGGCCGAGATGTACGAGTTCATCCACAGGCACACCTTGAAGCCCTGCTCGGACAGCTCGGTGAGCATGCGCTCGGGCTCGGGGAAGTTCTCGGTGTCCCACTGCATGTCCGACCAGTGCGGCTCGCGCTGCCAGAACGTGTCGAGGTGGAGCACGTCGCACGGAATGCCCCGCTCGCGGATCTTCTTGGCGCGGTCCATGACCCGCTCCTCGGTGTCCACGAAGAACCCCGAGGAGATCCAGGTGCCGAAGGCCCACTTCGGGGGCAGCGACCGGGCGCGAGGTGAGGCCGTCGAACCGGTCGAGGACCTCCACGGGCGTGCCGGCCAGCACGAAGTACTCGAGCGCGTTGTCGGGCACGATGAACTCGACGACCGAGTGGGTCTGCTGGGCCATGTCGAACTCGACGGGCGCCCCGGAGTTGACCACGATGCCGTAGCCGCGGTCGGAGACGTAGATCGGCGCGTTCTTGTAGGCGCGGATCGAGTCGGAGCCGAACGCGTCGAAGTTCCACATGACCGGGCGCTGGCCGCGCGCGTTCAGGGGCGCGAACCGCTCGCCGAAGCCCGGCGAAGGCCTCGTCCGGTGCGGCCGTGAACGACTCGTGGAAGGCCACCGGGCTGCCGTCGACGATGGACCGGCCGAAGGGGAGGGTGCGCAGGCGCCCGGAGATGTCGACCTCGCCGGGGTTCTGGGCGACGAGGGTCTTGCCGGCGGCGTCGGTGTAGGTGAGCGACCAGGTCTCGAGGGTGGCGACGGCGCGGACCGGGCCGGCGTCGACGACCACGGTCCCGTCCTCGACCGAGACGGAACCGGCCGCGTAGGTGTCGGCGTGGACCAGCGCGATGATCTGCTCGGCGGCCGGCCGGGCGGCCGGGTCGGCCGTCAGGCGCGCGCGCACGACGCCCTCGGCGACGGCGGCGAGGCTGACGTACAGCTCCTCCCCCGCGCTCGTGGTGGCCTTCAACAGGACCGAGGCGGCGCCGATCTCGGCGACCTCGGCGCTCGTGACGGCGGACAGACCCTGCTCACCGGGGGCGCGCTGGGGAAGCTCCGGGGGGTCGGCGACGAAGAACTCGCGGGCGACCAGCGGCGGGCGGTAAGGCATTCGTTGCTCCTGCCTATCGAGGGTATGGACGGCAGCCGAGCCTGGGGCGGCGCGACGTTCATTAGTTTATCGACTAACCCAACAAATTGCGACAGGGGGCGATGACATTCCGCATTATCGTCGTCGCAGGCGGCCGCGGTCCGCGTTTTCGCGCTCCGGCATGCCGCCCGGCCCGAGTTTGCCGCGCCGCGGGCGTGGGAAAGCTACCCTGGGCGGTGCAACCGCCCGAGGTTCAATGCACAGCACCGCCCGTGCTCAGTTTCGATGCGAGGTACCGAGATGTCTACCGTCCGCTCAAGCCTTTCCGACGAGAACCGCGAGACCACGGCCACCGCCCTGCAGGGCGCCCTGGTCGATCTCATCGACCTGTCCCTCGTCGGCAAGCAGGCGCACTGGAACGTCTACGGCAAGAACTTCCGCTCACTCCACCTCCAGCTCGACGAGATCGTCGTGTCGGCGCGCAACGCCACCGACCTCGTCGCCGAGCGGGCCATCGCGATCGGCGTGAGCGCCGACGGGCGCGCGCACACCGTCGCCGAGACCTCTTCGGTGCCCAAGATCCACGACGGCCAGATCAGCGACACCGAGGTCATCTCGCTGTTCATCGAGGCCTACACCGCGATCATCGCCAACATGCGCGAGCGCATCGAGGTCACCGAGTCGGCCGACCCGGTCACCCAGGACCTCCTCATCGGCATCACCGCCGAACTCGAGAAGCAGAGCTGGATGTTCCAGGCCGAGCTGGCCTAGCCGTGCTTGCGCGGCCGGCTGCGTCCGCTCGCGCGTCAGGACTTCCGCGGCCGGGGCCGGGACGCTTGCGGCGTCCCGGTCCCGGCCTGTGCGAAGAGACAGGTCAGGCGGGGGCGCAGGTCAGGCAGGTGTACAGGTCACCGAGGGGACCGAGGCGGTCGAGCCGTCGGGCTTGGTGATGTTGAAGCCGAACGTGGTCGACTGGCCGGCGGCGAGCGTGCCGTTGTACTCGGCGTTCGTGCCGGTCACCGTCGCCCCCGTGAGCGTCCCGGAGACGCTCCAGGAGTTCGAGATGCGCTCCGAGCCCGGCCAGGTCCACGTCACCTTCCATCCGGTCAGGGCCTGATTCGCTTTCACCGTGCCGGCGTAGGTCGCGCCGTTGCTCCACGGACTCTGGACCGAGAGGGTCGCGGTGCAGCCCGAACCGGTGGGCGGCGGCGTGGTCGTCGCCGGCTCCGAGGTGGTGGGCTCCTGCGATCCGTCGCCGCCGAGCGCGTTCAGCGTCGAGGTGTAGGCCGGCTTCTTGGAGTAGTCGTCGTTGAACAGCAGCGGCGCGCCGGTGCCGGGGAAGGTGCCGGGCACCCACGAGTCGCCGTCGCGCAGGCCCCACACGGTGACGCCGGAGCAGTCGACGAGCTCGGCGCACAGCTCGACCACCCGCTGGTAGTCGTTCGCCTGCTGCTGCAGCTCATTGCTGTCGGCAGGCGTGTTGATGCGGATGTCGAGCTCGGTGATGCGGACCTTGAGCCCGAGGTCCACGAAGCGCTGGAGGTTCGACTCCATCGAATCGGGCACCTGACCGAGGATGAGGTGCGACTGGAAGCCCACGCCGTCGAGCAGGTTCTGGGACTTCAGGCCCTGCGCGATCGAGTAGATCGTGTCCGACTTCGCGTTGTCGGCCTCGATCGAGTAGTCGTTGATGTAGAGGTCGGCGTTCGGGTCGGCCGCGCGGGCGGTCTGGAACGCGGTGGTGATGTAGCCCTCGCCCATGGCGCGCAGCCAGAACGAGTCGCGCATGGCGCCGTTGTTGTCGCTGACGACCTCGTTCACGACGTCCCAGGAGTCGACCCGGCCCTCGTAGCGGTTGGCCACGGTGTTGATGTGGTCGACCATGGCGGTCCGCATGGCCGTCCCGGAGAGGCCCTGCACCCAGGAAGGGGTCTGGGCGTGCCACACGAAGGTGTGGCCGTGCACGGACTGGCCGTTGTCCTCGGCGAAGTCCACGATGGCGTCGGCCTGGCCGAAGGTGTAGTTGCCGTCCTGGGGCTCGGTGGCGTCCCACTTCATCGAGTTCTCGGCGGTGAGGGAGTTGAACTCGGTGGCGACGGTGTTGCGGTACTGCTGGTTGGACTGCAGCAGGTTGTAGTTCACCGCGACGCCGATGTCCTTGCCGATGGCGTCCGCGGCGCCGCGGAGGGTGGACTGCTGGGCGCTGGCGAACTGGGTCGAGAGCCCGATGCCGAGCGCCGCTGTCGCGACGGTGACGACCCCCGCGATCACGGCGCGCCTACGTTGACGGGTGTGCAGCACGAATAGCTCCTCAAGGTGGTGCCGCGCCGTGAGGGAACGAGGCTGTTCGAAGGATGGGCCACGCGAGAGCGGAGCGCTCCCAACGAGGTGAGCACAGCCTAGCGAATGCATAGATGGCGGTCAATACCGAGGAATGTCGATGCCTGCCCGAGGTCGACCGGGACCCCTCCCGGCGAGTCCCACCTACCGTGAGCGGCATGGACTCCGACGAACCAACGGCACCGAACGAGCGAAAGCCCACGACGGTGCTCCTCGCCCTCGCCCTCCTGGGACTGCTGGCGGCCCTGTGGGTCTCCCCGACACTCGGCTACTGGTCGGAGACTGCTCTGCACGGCCCAGGCCAACGCCTGGTGCCCGCGTCCGAGTAGCAGGGTGCGGGCCGGGACCCCTCCCGAGAGCACCGACTTAGCGTGGCCGCCATGGAACCCAATCAGACGGGCGACTCCAGCCCGAAGATGCCAGGACAGGTGATCACCGCCATGGTGCTCCTGTGGATCAGTGCCGCCTCAGGGTTCGCCCTGACCTTCATGTCGTGGTCCGACCACTCGGCCCGGGTCACGCACAACCAGGACTCCGGCGGCGAACTGGCGGTGGCGCTCCTCGCGACGGCGATCTTCGCCGCCACGGTCGGCGTGCTCATCGGCCTCTACAAGCGGAACGAGAGCGCGCGGACGGGCGGGATGTTCCTGGCGGGCGTCAGCATCCTGACCGGAGTGATCGCCTTCCTCCTGACCTTCAGCCCCTTGATGATCGTCAACCTCGCCGTCAGCGGCGTCCTGTTCGGGATGCTCGCCTCGGAGTCCGCCCGGCGGTGGTGCGCGGGATGAGACGGGGGCCCGGACCGCGCAGCGGCCGGACCCCACTTCAGATCGTTTTGGACGTCGCCCGATCGGCGACCGTCCTACTTCGCGACGATCGAGACCATCTTCCCCGCGACCACGATGACCTTCTTGACGTCCTTGCCGACCAGGTTCGCGGCGACCTTCTCCTCGGCCAGCGCGGCGGCCTTCACGGCCTCCTCGCTCGCGTCGGCGGCGACCTCGATGCGGCCGCGGACCTTCCCGTTGATCTGCACCGGGTAGGTCACCGAGTCCTCGGCCAGGTGGCGCTCGTCGGCGACCGGGAAGTCCACATAGGCGATGCCGTCCCGGTGGCCCAGGCGCTCCCACAGCTCTTCGGCGATGTGCGGGGCCACGGGTGCGACCATCGCGACCAGGGCCTCGGCGGCCTCGCGCGGCACCGGGTTCAGGCCGGTCAGGTGGTTGTTCAGCGTGATCAGCTTGGCGACGGCGGTGTTCATGCGCAGGTTCTCGTAGTCCTCGCGGACTCCGGCGATGGCCTTGTGCACCTCGCGCAGGGTCTCGGCGTCGGGTGCGACGTCGGCGACGGTGACCTCGCCGGTCTCCTCGTCGACGATGTTGCGCCACAGACGCTGCAGGAAGCGCTGGGAGCCGACGATGGCGCGGGTCTCCCAGGGCTTGGAGTCGGCCAAGGGGCCCATCGACATCTCGTAGACGCGGAAGGTGTCGGCGCCGTAGGCGTCGCAGATCTCGTCGGGGGTGACGATGTTCTTCAGGGATTTGCCCATCTTCCCGTACTCACGGGTGACCTGCTGCCCCTCATAGAAGAAGACGCCGTCCTGCTCGGTGACCTCTTCTGCCGGGACGTACACGCCGCGGTCGTCGGTGTAGGCGTACGCCTGGATGTAGCCCTGGTTGAACAGGCGGCGGAAGGGCTCGCGGCTGGAGACGTGGCCCAGGTCGAACAGGACCTTCTGCCAGAAGCGGGCGTACAGCAGGTGCAGGACGGCGTGTTCGACGCCGCCGATGTACAGGTCGACGCCGCCGACGTCGTCGGCGTCCTGCGGGCCCATCCAGTAGGACTCGTTGGCCGGTTCGGCCACGGCCGCGGCCGCCTTGGGGTCGGTGTAGCGCAGTTCGTACCAGGAGGACCCGGCCCAGTTGGGCATGGTGTTCAGTTCGCGCGTGTAGGTCTTGGGCCCGTCGCCCAGGTCCAGTTCGACCTCGACCCAGTCCTTGGCGCGGCCCAGGGGCGGCTCGGGGGCGGAGTCGGCGTCCTCGGCGTCGAAGGTCTTGGGCGAGAAGTCGTCCATGTGCGGCAGTTCGACGGGCAGGTGCTCTTCGCTCAGGGCCACGGGCAGGCCGGTCTCGTCGTAGACGATCGGGAAGGGCTCGCCCCAGTAGCGCTGGCGGCTGAACAGCCAGTCGCGCAGGCGGAAGGTGGTGGCGCCTTCGCCGCGGCCGTGCTCGGCCAGCCAGTCGATCATGCGGGCCTTGGCGTCGGCGACGCCCAGGCCGTCCAGGAAGCCGGAGTTGACGCAGGTGCCGGAGCTGCTGGACAGCACCTCCTGGCGGTCCCATTCGGTGCCTTCGGTGATGACCTGGACGATCGGGATCGCGAAGGCGGTGGCGAAGTCGAAGTCGCGCTCGTCGTGGGCGGGGACGGCCATGATCGCGCCGGTGCCGTAGCCGGCCAGCACGTAGTCGGCGATGAAGACGGGCACGGTGGCGCCGTTGACGGGGTTGGTGGCGTAGCCGCCGGTGAAGACGCCGGTCTTCTTCTTGGCGTCGGCCTGGCGCTCCACATCGGTCTTGGCGGCGGCCTCGGCCCGGTAGGCGGCGACGGCCGCGCCCGGGGTGTCGTGCCCGTTGGTCCATGCGGCGTTGACGCCCGAGGGCCAGGACTCGGCGGTCAGGGCGTCGACCAGCGGGTGCTCGGGGGCCAGGACCATGTAGGTGGCGCCGAACAGCGTGTCGGGGCGGGTGGTGAAGACGCGGATGTCCCCCGCGTAGGTCGCGAAGTCCACGAACGCGCCGATGGACTTGCCGATCCAGTTGCGCTGCATGGACTTCAGGGATTCGGTCCAGTCCAGTCCGTCCAGGTCGGACAGCAGCCGGTCGGCGTAGGCGGTGATGCGCATCATCCACTGCTTCAGGGTGCGCGTGTAGACCGGGAAGTTGCCGCGCTCGCTGCGGCCCTCGGAGGTGACCTCCTCGTTGGACAGCACGGTGCCCAGTCCGGGGCACCAGTTCACGGGCGCCTCGGTGACGTAGGCCAGGCGGTGGCCGTCGATGACGCGGCGGCGCTCGACGGCGCCCAGCTCGGCCCACGGCCGGCCGTCGGGGGTGGCCCGCTCGCCGGACTCGAACGCGGCGATCAGCTCAGTGATCGGCCGGGCCCGGTCGGCCTCGGTGTCGTACCAGGAGTTGAAGATCTGCAGGAAGATCCACTGGGTCCACTTGAAGTAGTCCGGGTCGGTGGTGGCGAACTCGCGGCGGTTGTCGTAGCCCATGCCGACCATGCGCAGTTGGCGCCGGTACCGGCCGATGTTCTCGGCGGTGATCTCGGCGGGCTGGCGGCCGGTGGCGATCGCGTACTGCTCGGTCGGCAGGCCGAAGGCGTCGAAACCCAGCGGGTGCAGCACGTTGTACCCGGCCATGCGCAGGTAGCGCGAGTACGCGTCGGTGGCGATGTAGCCCAGCGGGTGGCCCACGTGCAGCCCCGCGCCCGAGGGGTACGGGAACATGTCCATCACGAACTTCTTGGGCGCCCCCGCGCGCGGGTGGCCCGGTTCGGCCAGTTCGCCCACCGGGTTGGGGGCGCGGAAGGTCTGCTCGGCCTCCCAGCGCTCCTGCCAGCGCGGTTCGATCTCATTGGCCAGTCGGGCGTCGTAGCGGTGTTCGGGTTCGGTCATGGCTCGTCCTGTGGTCCTGTGGTGCGGCAGCGCCGAGAGGCACTGGGTTCGGGCGGCGGTTCCCGGGTACTGACCCTAGACAGCAAAAAACCCCAGACACGCTGGGGCTGCCGTGCTGGGATCTGACCCGCACGGCTACATAAGGAGCTCGAATCGCCGAGACATGTGTCCCAGTGTAGCGGAGCGTCACGCTGGTGGCGCGGGACATATGCGCTTGGGCGCGTCCGAGTACGATGGCGGACAAGCGACCGTAACGGCGGAACGCCGTGATCACGGCGCGCAATCCCACCACAGACTTCTCCCGGGAGGACCATTGACCTTCGAGTCGTCCCCAGCGCAGCCGCCGCAAGGTCCGGCGCCGCTCTCGCCGCAGGAGTTCAAGGCGACGGCCGAGGGCATCCTGACGAATGTCGAGTGGGTGATCGAGGGCAAGTCCCACACGATCAAACTCGCGCTCGCGGTGATGCTGGCCGAGGGCCACCTGCTGCTCGAGGACGTGCCGGGGGTCGGCAAGACCCAGCTGGCGAAGGCCCTGGCCCGCTCGGTCGACTGCTCGGTACGGCGGATCCAGTTCACGCCCGACCTGCTGCCCTCCGACGTGACGGGCGTGAGCATCTTCGACCCCGAGAAGCGCGACTTCGTGTTCAAGCCCGGGGCGATCTTCGGCAACCTGATCCTCGGCGACGAGATCAACCGCGCCAGCCCCAAGACGCAGGCCGCGCTCCTGGAGTGCATGGAGGAGCGGCAGGTCACGGTCGACGGGAACACGTACAAGCTGCGCAGCCCGTTCATGGTCATCGCCACCCAGAACCCGGTGGAGATGGAGGGCACCTACCCGCTGCCCGAGGCCCAGCGCGACCGTTTCGCGGCGCGGCTGGCGATCGGCTACCCGGACATCAACGCGGAGCTGGCGCTGCTGGACCGGCGCGAGGAGTACAACCCGCTCGACGCGCTGCGGCCGGTGGCGGACGCCGAGATGATCGTGCGGATGATCGCCGCGGCCCGCGCGGTGCACCTGGCGCCCGAACTCGAAGCGCTACGTCGTCGACCTGGTGGGCGCGACGCGCACGAACGCGCAGGTCCGCCTCGGGGCGAGCCCGCGCGCCACCCTGCAGCTGCTGCGGTGCACGCAGGTGCTCGCGGCGATGGACGGCCGCGATTTCGCGCTGCCGGACGACGTGCAGCAGCTGGCCGTGCCGGTGCTCGCGCACCGGCTCATCCCCACCACCGAGACGACGATGGGCGGGGGCGACACGAAGGCGATCGTCTCCGACATCCTCAGGCACGTGCCCGTGGTCTCCCATCCGGGGAGGTTCTAGGCATGGCACGGCACGGCAGTTTCCGTGACGCCGTGTTCCGACCGGGGAGGTTCTGAGCGTGGAGCTCACCGGGCGCGGCAAGACGCTGCTGGCGGTGAGCGTGGCGGTCGGCCTCATCGCGCTCGTGGTCGGCGAGGGCGATCTGCTGCGCGCCGCGCTCCTGGCCGCCATCGCGCCGCTGGGCGGGCTCGTCATGCTGCGGTGGTCGCGCCCGTCGCTGGAGTCGAACCGGGTGCTCAACCCGGCGCAGGTCGAGGCCGGGCAGCACACGCAGGTGCGCCTGGGCATCCAGAACACCGGGCGGGGCCGCCCGCCGGCGCTCATGCTCGAAGACCGCATCCCGTACCGGCTGGGCAACCGCCCGCGGCTGGTCCTGGAGCGGCTCGCGCCCGGCGCGCGCAGCGTCGTGAACTACACGATCACTCCCGGCACGCGCGGCGCGTACGAGCTGGGGCCGCTGACGGTGCGCACCTCGGACCCGTTCGGGCTGGCCGTGTCGGTGCAGGAGTTCCCGCTGACCACCGAGCTCATCGTGACCCCGCGGATCCAGCCGCTGCGCAGCCTGCTGCTGCCGGGCGGGGCCGGGATGTCCTCCGGGGAGTCGGCGGCGCACGCCGTGGCGATCACCGGCAACGACGACATCGCCGTCCGCGAGTACCGCCACGGCGACGACATGCGGCGCGTCCACTGGAAGGCCAGCGCCCACCGCGGACAGCTCATGGTGCGCCGCGAGGAGCAGCCGTGGGAGAACAACGCGGCGGTCCTTTTGGACGTGCGCCGCGGCGCCCACCGCGGGGAGCTGTCGAGCTTCGAGTGGATGGTGGACGCGGCCGCGTCGGCGACGGTGCGGCTCTCGCGCGACGGCATCGACCCGTGGGTGATCACCGCGCACCGCGACTTCGAATGCCGCCAAGGCGATTACAGCCAGGCGATGCGGTACCTCGCGACCGTGAACGCCGCCCCGGAGGCCCCGATCGCGCACATGGTCGAGAAGGCCCAGCGCTCGCGCTCGGTCTCGGGGATCGTCGCGTTCCTGGGCCACCTCACGCCGGAGGAGGCCGCCACGCTGGGGCGGCTCGCCAAGCGCGGCGGGCACTGCACGGCGCTGGTCGTCGACCCGGTCCGGTGGATCCCGAAGGCGGCCACGAGCCGCGTCGACCCCAGGGAGCGGGCCTTCGCCGAGCAGCACATGGCCGCGGTGTCGGCGCTGACGAACGCGGGCTGGCAGGTGGTCCCGGTCGTCGCCGGCACCGAGCTGCGCCGGGTCTGGACCCGCCTGGGCGCATGGAGGAACCTCGCTTGAGCGCTCCACCTCTCCACAGCATCGAGACAGGGCGCGACCTGCCTTCGGGCCACTGTCCGCACAAGACCGGAACGGGCCGCAGCGCGGGCCACGACCTGCGATCAGGTGAGGTGCGATGAACGGACAGCGGCACGCCACGATGGTCGCGGCCGCCACCCTGGCCTTGACCCTGACGCCGCTGATCGGCGTCTTCGAGGGCCTGGGGTGGACGGTCCCGGTGCTGCTGACGATCACGGTGATCGCCGTATGCGGGTCGCTCATGCGGGCGGCCGGGCGCGGGCAGGGCCTGCAGACCCTCGCCATGTGCGCGGGACTCCTCGTGGTCCTCACCGCCGGGTTCGGCGACGGCACCGCGTTCCTGTTCATCATCCCGCTGCCGGGCACGTTCGAGCACTTCGGCATCCTCGCCGGCGAAGGCGTCGCGGGCATCATCGCGAACGTCCCGCCCGTCGCCCCCGAGGGCGGCATCCTCTTCCTGACCCTCTTCGGGGTCGGGCTCGTCGCGATCCTCCACGACATGTTCGTGGTCGGCCTGCGCACCCCCGCACTCGCCGGGCTCACCCTCCTGACGATGTACCTGGTGCCCGTGTCGGTCGCCCCCGAGGCCACCGCGTGGTTCTGGTTCATCCTCCCGGCCGTGGCCTACCTGTGGATCCTCGCCGACGACAACCTGCGGCGCGTCTCGGCGTTCGGGCACCGCTTCACCGGCACGGGCCAGCTCGTCTCGCAGCAGTTCCCCTCGCCGCTGGCGCGGACCGCGCGCTGGTCGGCGGCCGGCTTCATCCTGGTGACCCTCGCGTCCCTCACGGTCATCCCGGTGAGCACCTCCGGACTGCTCGACCAGGTCGCCGACGACTTCAGCGGCGGCGGCGACGCCGGACTGGGCGACGTGAACCCGTGGGCGCAGCTGTCCGGGTCGCTCAACCGGCCCGAGAAGGTCGACGTCCTCCGCGTCACCACCAACGACCCGAACCCGCGCTACCTGCGGATGCACGTCCTCGACGAGCTGACCGACGAAGGCTTCCGCCCCAACGAGTACGAGGCCGGCGAGTCGATCGGCACCCTCGACGAGAACGTCGACGGCCAGGTCTACACGGCCGAGATCCAGAACCTGCAGATGGAGGCGCCCGTGGTGCCCGTCTACGGGAACCCGACCGGCCTCGAGATCGAGGGCGACTGGGCGATCGACGCCGACACCGACGTCATCGTCGGCGACGGCTCCGACATGGGCGACGTCGACTCGTACACGCTGACCTACACCGAGCCGATGCCCGACGCCGAGACGCTCGCGAACGCCGCGGGCATGGACCCCTCCGACCCGCAGTGGGAGTCCAGCACCGCCCACCCGGACGTGCCCGAGCTGACCGACATCGTCGAACAGGAGACCGCAGGGGCCGAGACCGTCCACGAGAAGGTCCTGGCGATCCACGACTACCTGTCGGTCGGCAACGGCTTCCGGTACTCGCTCGAAACGGGCGAAGCCGGCGGCGAGGAGGCCATCCTCAACTTCCTGGAGACGCAGGAGGGCTACTGCCAGCAGTACGCGGCCGCCATGGCGTGGATGCTGCGCGAGGCCGACGTCGCCTCGCGAGTGGTCATCGGCATGTCCCAGGGCACCAGGGACGGCGAGGACTGGGTCCTCACCAACCACGACTACCACGCCTGGGTCGAGGTCTACTACGAAGGAGCCGGCTGGGTCATGTACGACCCGACCCCCTCGATGGGCGTGCCCGGCTCGGTGACGTTCCCGTGGGCGACCGAACCGACCCCCGACGAAGAGGTGCCCACCGATGAGGCGGGCGAGCCCATCGAACCCAGCGACGACGCCGCCGAGTCGCCCTCTGCCTCCGAAGGCGACCCGACCGCACCCGGCGAGCAGCCGACCGAAGGCACGACCGCGCAGGCGCCCGACAGCGCCACAGGCGGTGGTGGCATCGGCTTCAACCCGGCCTGGCTGCTCCTGGTGCTGCTCGCGGCCCTGCCGTTCGCACCGGCCCTGTGGCGCGGGGCCCTGCGCCGCTCCCGCCTGCATCCGGGGCGCCTCAGCGCGCAGACCGCCTGGGACGAAGTCGTCGACCTCGCCCTCGACTACGGTGTGGGCCTTACCGAATCGCTCACCCCGAGACAGGCGGCCGGAGTGCTCGGCCAGGCCGCCCCGCAGGCCCGCGAGGCCGCCACCGCACTCGGCGCCGCCATGGCCCAGTACCGCTACTCCCCCAGGGGCGCGGACCCGGCCGGACTCGGCGACGCCGTACGCGACCTGCACTCCGAACTCGACAAGAACGCCGAACCGCGCCGGCGGTACCGGGCCATGTTCTGGCCCGCCTCGCTCCAAGCGTTGATCACCGCCAAGCAGGCCGAGCAGAGCGCCCGCCTGGCCCGCCGCTCGGCGAGCACCGCCGACCGGGTGCGCTCGGCAGTGCGGCGCCCACGACGTTCGAACAGCCGCGAGAACCGATCTGTCACAGGTCGCACCTAGGGTTGCGTACATGTACAGAAGCGGCGCTGCCGAGAGCGACCGGGCTTTCTCCCAAGACCGGGCGCAATCCGACGAGACCGGCTACACCCAGCCGACCCTCGACAGCCTGGGGACCCCGCTGTCCGAAGTGACGTTCTGCGTGGTCGACCTCGAGACCACGGGCCTGGCCGCCGACGCCTGCGGGATCACCGAGATCGGCGCCGTCAAGGTCAAGGGCGGCCAGGTCATCGGCGAGTTCGGCTCCCTCGTCAACCCCGGCGAGTCCATCGACCCCCGCGTGACGCGCCTGACCGGCATCACCGACGAGATGGTCGCCGACGCCCCCGGCATCGAATCGGTCCTCCCCGCGTTCCTCGAATTCGCGCACGGCGCCACACTCGTGGCCCACAACGCGGGCTTCGACATCGGCTTCCTGCGCCACGCCTGCGAACTCACCGACACGCGCTGGCCGCGCCCGCCCGTGGTCGACACGGTGGTCCTGGCCCGGCGCCTGACGGAGAAGAGCGAGGTCCCCAACCGGCGGCTGGGCACGCTCGCGCGGCTCTTCGGCTCGCCGGTCACCCCGAACCACCGGGCCCTCGACGACGCCCGGGCCACCGTCGCGGTCCTGCACGGCCTCATCGAGCGCGCCTCCGGTCACGGGGTGTCCACCGACGCCGAACTCGTCGAGTTCTGCCGGGCCATCCCCTCCGAGCTGCAACGCCGCAAACGCCACCTCGCCGACGGCCTGCCGCACGCCCCGGGCGTGTACATCTTCCGCGACGCCGACGACCGGGCC
Organism: uncultured Actinomycetota bacterium; assembly: GCA_963740955.1. GTDB lineage: Bacteria > Actinomycetota > Actinomycetes > Mycobacteriales > Micromonosporaceae > Glycomyces. Next base: position 163,510 of record CAVUGC010000010.1, on the reverse strand, counting down.
CTCTACATCGGCGTCTCAGTGGACGTGGCGGCGCGCGTGCGCAGCTACTTCTCCGCCGCCGAGCAGCGTCGCCGCCTGCGCGACATGCTCGCCTCGGCTGAACGCGTCGAAGTGATCGAATGCGCCCACCGGCTCGAAGCGGGCGTGGCCGAGCTGCGGCTCATCTCCGGCGGCAAGCCGCCCTACAACCGGGCCGCGAAGTTCCCCGAGCACCGCAGCTGGGTGCGCCTCACCGAGGAGGCCTACCCGCGCCTCCAGATCTCCCGCAACCCGCCCGCGCCGGGCACGCCGCGCCTCGGCCCGGCCTCGGGCACCCAGGCGCAGGCGGCGATCAGCGCCATCGAGGCGGCCATGCCGATCCGCTCGTGTCGGACCCGCCTGTCGCCCAAGCGACTGTCGCCCTCGTGCGTGCTCGGCGAGATCGGCAAGTGCGTCGAGCCGTGCCGCCACACCGTCAGCGTCGAGGAATACGCGTCGGTCGCCGAACGCGCCGCGCGCGCGATGGAGGGCGACCCGGCCCCGATCGCCGAAGCGATCGGCGAGCGGCTCGCGGAACTCTCCGAGTCCGAACGGTTCGAGGCGGCCGCCGAACGCCGCGACGAACTCGGGGCCTTCCTGCAGCTCGCCGCCCTCACGCACCGCGTCAGAAGCCTCGTGGCCGCCGGGGAGATCGTGGCCGCCGGCCGCGCCAAGGGCGGCGGCTGGGAGATCGCGGTCATCCGCCACGGCCTGCTCGCCGGCGCCGTGCGCACCCCGCCCCGGGCCGATCCCATGCCGCTACATCGCGAAACTGCGCGAGACTGCGCGCGTGGTCGACCCGGTCGCCGACGTCGTCGACGCGGCCCACGCGGCCGAGACCCGCCTCCTCCTGGAATGGCTCGGCCGCTCCGAAGTGCGCCTCGTGACGATCGAAGGCGCCTGGGCCAGCCGCCTCGACGGGGCCGAGCGGTGGGACGGTACGGTGCCCCACGACCCGTCCCCTTGGCGCCGCTCCACCGGCGAACGCTGACCACATGCTGGGACGCGACCGCGAACCCTCCGCTGTCCCAACGAAACCCAGCGTGCCATCCCGTGAGACCAGGCCAATCAGACGAATTGGACGTGAGTCGTCTCGCATTCATTTGCGGCGCTTGCGGTTTCCAAGCACAGGCTCGCGCGGGTACGCTGAGTCATCCGCCGGTCGCGGCGGCCCTGCCGAAATCCGACAGTCTCTAGTGTCGATTCTCTCCATGAATCGTTGTACATCTAGAATGCGGTCAACCTTGGGCATCGGAGGCTTTCATGTTGCGCGCATTGCTTTCGGCTACTCGGACTGCCAAACCTGACGACCCGTGGGACCTCGCGGGCAAGGTGACGCAGCTCGAAGCGGCTCACCGTGCGCACTATGAGCAGCCCGACATGCTCCTGGTCCGACGCGCCTACCGCATCGCCGAGCAGATGCACCGCGGGCAGGCCCGCCGATCCGGCGAGCCCTACATCACCCACCCGATCGCCGTCGCCACCATTCTCGCCGAACTCGGCGTCGACACCGCCACCATCGCGGCCGGGCTCCTCCACGACACCGTCGAGGACACCAGCTACTCCCTCGAGGCGCTCCGCGGCGACTTCGGCAACGAGATCGCCGTGATGGTCGACGGCGTCACCAAGCTCGACAAGATCCACCTCGGCTCCGCCGCCGAAGCGGAGACCTTCCGCAAGCTCGTGCTCACCGCCGGGCGCGACATCCGCGTCATGGTCATCAAACTGGCCGACCGGCTGCACAACATGCGCACCATCAAGTTCAAGAAGCGCCCCAGCCAGATCCGCATCGCCGAGGCCACCAAGGACGTCCTCATCCCCCTGGCCGACCGCCTCGGCCTCTACGTGATCAAGCGCGAGCTCGAGGACATCGTCCTGGAGACCCTGGAGCCGGACGTCTTCCAGAAGATCCAGGAGCACCTCGGCTCGGACAGCGACCGCAACCGCCAGGTCGCCCTCATCGCCCCCCAGGTGCGCCGGGCCCTGCGCGACTTCAAGGTCGCCGCACGCCTGCTCGACCGGCCCCGGCACCCGTACTCGATCTTCCGCGAGATGCAGAAGCACCCCGGCACCGGCCCGGCCGACCCGCCGCGCCTGGTGATCGTCGTCGACGGCCCCGCGACCGACTGCTACGCCGCGCTCGGGGCGATCCACAAGGTCTGGAAGCCCGTCGGCGGCAAGTTCCGCGACCTCATCGCCGCCAAGAAGTTCAACCTCTACCAGTCGATCCACACCGCGGTCGCCGGGCCCGGCGGCACCACCGTCGAGTTCCTCATCCGCACCAAGGAGATGCACGAGACCGCCGAAGTCGGCATCGTCGCCGGCCTGCGCCAGTCCGGCACCGACCCGGTCGAGATCCAACTCCCCTGGCTCCAGCGCCTCCTCGACTGGCAGCACGAGGTCGCCGACTCCGGCCAGTTCCTCCACTCCCTGCGCTGCGACCTCGCCGACCAGGACATCCTCGTCTTCACCGGCGACGGCGAGCAGCTTCTCGTCCCGAAGGCGTCCACCCCGGTCGACGTGGCCTACTGTTCGGGCCCGGCGAAGGGCCACCGGCTCATCGCCGCGTACATCAACGGTGAGATCGCCCCGCTCGCCCAGAGCCTGCGCGACGGCGACACGGTCGAACTGGTCCTCACCACCGAGCAGCCCTACGGCCCCTCGAAGCAGTGGCTCGACCACGCCAAGACCCCTGAGGCGCAGCTCCACATCAACGACTGGTTCGGCGCGGTCGAAGACGTCGACTCCACCGGCGAACTCCCCATCATCCCGATGCAGCGCTTCGAGGATGAACTGAAGGCCGGAAAGAACCGCCTGTGGCGCTCCCTGATCGCCCGCGGGCGGGGTCTCTCTGGAGAACAACCCCTCCACGGCGTCGCGTCCTCCCTGGGCTTCCCAGACCTCGACTCCCTCTACCTCGCCCTCGCCCGGGAAAAGCTCGACCCGGACGAACTCGCCGACAAACTCATCACCACCGTCGACCGCTACTGAACGCGGGCATGGGACGCTCGCACGGACGATTCGCGCGGGAAGTCGCACGCGGGGTCGCGCGGACGGTCGCGCGGGCGGTTCGCGCGTTGGTCGCACGGATGGTCCCGCGGATGTCGTGCTGCTCTGGTCGAATGATCAGGCCGCCTGCCGGGCGAAGTACGCCTGCAGTCGCTTGGCGACTGCCCGGTGCCGAGATGGTTGCAGTTCAGGCTGACAGCGACAACGAGACCGGTGCAGGGCGGGGCGGACTCTGCGGCTGCCCGGTGCGGAGATGGTTGAGCTTCAAGCTGGCAGCGACAACGAGGTAGGCGTAGGGCGGGCGGGGTTCTCCGACCACCCGGTGTGGAGATGGTTGCGGTTCGGGCGGGCAGCGACGAAGAGGTCCTATTGTCTTTGGGGTGGGATCAGTGGCTGCCTGGTTCGAGTTGGTTCCGGTTGCCGGGCATGGGGATGGGCCCGAACCCGCTGAGGGTTCGAGCTGGGAGGCCTTGGTGCCGTTCCCTCCCCGCCCCGGTCGCCACCGAGGCGGGCACCTTAAGAACGGCGGATCGCCGAGATCCGAGGGCCCCACGAATGTGGGTTGTTTGGGCCGCTCGGGTTCGGGTGCCTTCTCGCTGGGCTCGCCGGGGTTCGCCTCGGACTTGGCTGGTGCGAATCGCTCTCGGCATTTGACTCTCGCGGCTTTCATGGCTGCGAGGGCGCGGTCTTGTTCGGCGGCTTCTGCTCTGGCGTCGAGATCGAACTTCATGTTCTCTGACCACTCGGACCGGTAGAGCCCGGTCGGGAAGTAGTCGAAGTCATCTGCTTGATGCTCGGCATCCATGTCCGCATCGGTCCGCCAGTCCGAACATCCACACCCATCAGTGGCCTTGCTGCCCTGGGTTTCGTGGTCTTCGTGGTGGGTGATGATCGCCTGGCCGGGGGCGGTCTTCTCGACGCTCCAACCGGTGGTGTGGATGCGGCCGTGGTGGAAACGGCACAGCAGGATCAGGTTCGCGGCGTTCGTCAAGCCGCCGTCGGCCCAGTGCACTACGTGGTGGGCTTCGGTCCAAGCAATCGGGAGCGAGCAGCCGGTCCAGGCGCAACCTTCGGGCTGCTCGAGTTCGAGCTTGCGGCGCAGGGCCACATTGGGGAGGCGCAAGGCGCGGCCGAGTTCGAGGGCTTCACCGGTCTTGTAGTTGAACACCGAGGGGATGACACCGGCTTCACATGCGAGCAGGCGCGCCCTGGCGACACTGACCGGCTGCCCTTCGAGGAGAGGCGTTCGGCCGGTGTCCTTGCCCTGCAGGGTCTCGATGTCGACTACGAGGTCGAGAGTGGCGGTGTGGCCGTGGCGGGTGGCTGCTTCAGAGGAGGAGCCGTAGCCCGCGAGCAACTGGTGGAGGGCTTCAGCGTGCCGGTTGGGGGCGGCGGGGAGCACGCCCTCGGTGTCGGTCTCTTCTTGGCGAGGAGGCGGGCAGGCGGTCTTCAGGTACTTGTCCAGGAGCCTGCCGGTCTCATCCGAGAGCTCCCCGGACAGGCTCCACATGCCGTTGCCCTGTTCGGCGATCTGGATCCATTGCAGGGACTGTTCGCCAAGGGAGTCAAGCAACTCCGACTCATAAGCCATCTGCGCAGCCAGCTCATCCAAGTGGCGCTGCAGGTCTTTGAAGGGCGCGTGCTGGCAGTACTGGGCGATCAACGCCTCAGGAGTCGCACACAGGATCTCGGAGTCGAAAGGCGAGGCGACGGCTTCCCTGAAAGGCGTCTTGGCGAACAGTCGCATGGCCGGGGTCTTGTCGAGCTGGCGGACAGCGAAGGCGACCTGATCGATCCGAGCACTGCCTGTCGTTGCCGCCTGAGCCAGGACCGTGAACTTCCCTGCAAGGCGAGCGATGGCGGCGATGGAGCCTGCCGTGTTGAAGGTGAAGTCGAACTGGGAGAGCAAGAGATCGCGGAGGGCAGAGAACCCGAACACTGAACGGTGAAGACCGGACTCCTTCATCGCGATCACCGCCGACAGCACCTGAGCGTGTTGGGCATTGATGAGGTCAGCCGCTTGCTCGAGGGTGGACCGAATAGCTCGCGCTTGGGTCTGCCTGTCTTCACTGACTGCTGCTGCGGTGGCCATCGGATTCACCCCCTACCTGTTCTCGAATGTCTTACCGGTTTTCGCTTCCTTGTTCGTAGTTCAATGATGACACACCACCTAGGCAGTGTCATCGCCCGAAAGAGTGAATTATCCATTGAGGAATATCGATCCGCCGCCCCAAAGAGCCCTGCGCCGCAAACGAAGTAAGTGGTTATCGGTGCTCCGCACCTCGGCCATCGAGCGGCCTGGCGGCCGCAGTGCAGACCCCTCGGAATGTGGACCCTTTTGTCGCCGCCGCCTGAAGCTCAACCCCCTCTGCGCGGAAGGCCGACGCACAAAGGGCCAGCCGAATCGGACCTCTCTGTCGCTGCCCGCTCCAACCCCAACCCCATCCACACCCATCCACACCCGGCCACACCCAGCCACACCCGGATTCCGCTACTCCAGCGGCGATGAGTTTCGGCGTGGTATCCAGTCGGTATTGGCACACCCGGCGAATCGCGCTTGAGGAGCACATCATGACCGTCACCTACACGTTCGACGTCTTCACCAGCCTCGACGGATTCGGCGCCGCCAGCGGCAACTGGACCGGCTACTGGGGCAAACAGGGCCCCGAGCTGCTCGCGCATCGCCTCGCCCAGTACGACCAGAACCAGCGGATGGTCATCGGGGCCAACACCTACCGCGCCTTCGCCGAGATGCTGGCCTCCAGCACCGCCGAGTCCGACGTCCGCGACCCCTGGGTCACCCGGATGCGGAACCTGCCGGCCACGGTCGTCTCGACGACGCTCGAAGGCCCTCTCGACTGGCCGGACGCGACGCTCGAGAGCGGCGACGCCGTCGACGTCATCGCCCGGCTCAAGGAGGAGTCCGACGTCCCGCTGCGTTCGCACGGCAGCCTCTCGATGAACCGGGCGCTCATGGCCGCCGGCCTGGTCGACCGCGTCCAGATCACCCTCTTCCCGGTGATCACCGGCCAGACCGGCCTCGAACCGATCTTCGGCGGCGCGGCCGACTTCGACCTCGAGTTGCTCGAGACCCGGACCCTCGACGGCCGCACCCAGGAGTTCGTCTACCGCCCCACCCTGCACGCCTAGCAAAAGGCGGGGCCGCACCTTTCGGTGCGGCCCCGCCTTCATGCAGACTCCGGCTAGTGCTTGCCGGACTCGATCTCGTCGCGTCGTTCGGCGGCGCCGTTCTCGGACGGCTCCTCGATCGACTTGAAGAAGCCCTTCTCAGCGGCCTGGAGCGCGCCGACGCGGTTCATCTTCTTCGGCACCACCCAGCCGTTGTACTCCAGCTCGGTGTGACCGTGCTCGTCCGGCTCGGCCAGCGGCTGGTGGACCTCGTAGAACCGCCCGTTCGGGTCGCGCATCAGAATGCCCGTCTCCAGGCCGTGCGCGAGCACCTCGCGGTCGTGCTGCTGGAGGCCCAGGCAGATCCGGTAGGTCGCGTAGTACGCGATGATCGGCAGGACGACGATGCCGATGCGCCCGCCCCAGGTCATCGCGTTCAGGCTGATGTCGAACTTCTCGGCGAACACGTCGTTGCCGCCGGAGATGACGCCGACGATCCAGAAGACCACGATCATGACGCCGAGGCTCGTGCGGCCCGCGTTGTCGCGCGGACGCTGCAGCAGGTTGTGGTGCCCGCGGCCCTTCGCGAACCGTCGCTCGAACGCCGGGTACAGCAGCGGCAGCACCACCGACAGGCCCATGCCCGCGATCGCCGGCCAGAACACCGCCGGCAGCGTGAAGTACGGCGGGATCCGCAGTTCCCAGGCCGGGAACAGGCGGATGAGGCCGTCCAGGTACATGACGTAGAAGTCGGGCTGCGAAGCCGACGACACGACCGAGACCTCGTACGGGCCGAACAGCCAGATCGGGTTGATCTGGAACAGGCCCGCCATCGCCCCGATGACACCCCAGATGAAGAGCATGAAGCCGACCTGCTTCATGACGTAGTTGGGGAACATCCGGTAGCCGACCACGTTGTGCTCGGTGCGGCCCGGTCCGGGCCACTGCGTGTGCTTCTGCGCGAACACGAGTCCGACGTGGACCGTGATGAGCGCCAACAGGATCAGCGGGAAGATGAACACGTGGATGATGTAGATCATCGAGATCACGTCGGTGCCCGGGAACTGGCCCCGGAACAGCGCCGCCGAAGCCCACGGGCCGATGAACGGCACCGACTCGGTCATGCCCTCCATGATGCGGAGGCCGGTGCCCGACAGGCCGTCGTCCGGCAGCGAGTAGCCGAAGAAGCCCTCGAAGAAGCCGACCCAGAACAGGATGATGCCGATCATCCAGTTCGTCTCACGCGGCGCGCGGAACGCGCCGGTGAAGAAGATCCGGAGCATGTGGATCAGGATCGCGGCCATGAACAGCAGCGTCGCCCAGTGGTGCATCTGGCGCATGAACAGGCCGCCGCGAACCTCGAAGGACAGGTCCAGCGAGGACTCGTACGCCTTCGACATCTCGATGCCCTGCAGCGGCACGTACGAGCCGTGGTAGGTCACCTCGACCATCGACGGCTCGAAGAACAGCGCCAGGAACGTGCCGGAGAGCAGCAGCAGGATGAACGAGAACAGCGCGATCTCGCCCAGGAGGAAGGACCAGTGGTCGGGAAAGACCTTGTTCATCAGGACCCGGGCCGGTCCTGCGAGCTTGAAGCGGTCGTCGAGTTCACCGCCTGCCTTGGTCAGCAGGCTGTCGCTCGTGCCTTTGCGGCGTTTCACTTCTCATCCTCCTCGGGGAGGGACGGGCGGTTCCAGAACGCCGGGCCAGGAGGCACCAGGAAGTCCGACTTGGCGATGAAGTAGCCCTCTTCGTCAACGGTGAACGGCAGCAGCGGCAGGTGCCGCGTCGCCGGACCGAAGACCGGGGCGGCGTTGTCCACCACGTTGAACTGCGACTGGTGGCACGGGCACAGCAGCCGCTGGCTCTGCTGCTCGTAGAGGCTGGTCGGGCAGCCGACGTGGGTGCAGATCTTCGAGTAGGCGACGAAGTTGCCCCAGATCGCCTCCACGTCCTGGTACATCGGGTAGAGGTTGCCGCGCAGGATCTCCGCGTCGGCGTCCCTCAGGTGGATCAGCAGGACCGGCGAGGTCGGGTACTGGTTGGTGGCACCGTGGTCGATCGCCGGGTAGACGGTGATCTGCCCGCCGACCGAGACCATGTCGGGCCGCACCAGCGCGCCGTCCTTCATCATCATGCGGACCGGTTCGCCGTCGTTGTGCTTCTCGGCGTTCCAGCCGGTGACGGTGAGCATGTCGCCGGGGTCTTTGAGGAGCGCGCCCAGCGGGGCCACAGCGGCCAGGCCGAGCGGCGCAGCGCCCAGGAGGGCCGCCTTCACCAGGAACGGGCGGCGCTTGAGGCCCATGTCCTCGACGAGTCCGTCGACGGTGGCCTCGGCGATGCGCCGGTCGTCCGGGGAGGAGCCGCCGTCGTGGCGGTCCTGCACCAGCTCTTCGATCGGGAGCAGCTTCTTCGCCCAGGTGAGCACACCGACGGCGAAGAGCAGCAGGGAGAGGCCGAGCGTGACGCCGAGGACCGGGGTGTACCAGGTCTGCAGGTCGCGCCAGGTGGCCGCGCCCTCGTACTCCCAAGGCCACCAGATGAAGGCCGCCACGAACGCGGTCGCGAAGAAGCCGGAGATCAGGAACATGCCGCTGACGATGCGCTCCATGCGCTTCTCGGCTTTGGTCCCCGGCACGGCGAAGCGCGGTTCGTAGTGAATGATCTCGATGTCGTCGCGGCGCAGGCCCTCTTTGTAGACCTCGAGGCGGCTGAGCTTCGGGTCGCTCAGGTCCACCGCTTCGGGCTCGTCACGGGCACTGTCGTTGTGGGCACTCACGATTTACCTGCAATCCAGAGCGTGGTCAGCAGGAGCGCGGTCATGCCGACCAGGAAGATGGCCAGTCCTTCGGTGGCCGGTCCGAAGCGGCCGAGTGTGAACACGCCGCCCGGGTCCTTGTCGTCGTTCACGGTGTACTGGACGAAGGCGATGATCTCGGCCTTCTGCTCAGGGGTGAGTTCGTTGTCGGCGAAGACCGGCATGTTCTGCGGGCCGGTGAGCATCGCCTGGTAGATCTCCTCGTCGCTGACGCCTTCCAAGGATGGAGCGTGCGCCCCGGAGGAGAGGGCGCCGCCGCCGCCGGCGTAGCCGTGGCAGGAGGAGCAGTTGACGCGGTAGAGCTCGCCGCCTTCGGCGACGTCCGCGTCCTCGACGAGTGCCGCGAGGTCGTCGGGCACTTCACTGCCGCCGCCGAGGTACTCGATGTAGGCCCCGAGGTACTCGGCCTCTTCCTCGGTGAAGACCGGGTAGTCCGTTCGGGGGCCTGTGCGCCCTGCGCGGCCATCGGCATGCGGCCGGTGTTCACCTGGAACTCGACGGCGGCGGAACCGACGCCGATGAGGCTCGGTCCGCGTCCGTCGACGCCCTCGCCGTTGTCACCGTGACAGGTGATGCAGCTGGTGTCGTAGAGCTCCTGGCCCTTGACGGCGTCGGAGTCGATCGCGTTGGACTCGGCCTCCTGGGCGTACAGACCCGGTGAGAACACCGAGTACAGCCCTCCGACGATGACCAGTGCGCCGGTGAACCTGGCCAGCGCGCCGAGGCGCTTGCGCCAGCCTCGCCGGCGTTTCGCTGATGCAGCCACGGTTGTTGCCTCACCTTTATCTAGCTCTCGGACCGGGCCGGGCCCTGTGCGGTCCCGGTTCGGCCGGCGGTCGCCTCCGGGCGGCGGCCGTCGCATTTCTCGGATGTGGCCCCGGTTCGTGGCCGGGGCCTGCATTGCTTTGGGCCGGTTCGACTGTGCTCTTTTCAGGCGCCGCGGACCGGCCGAAGTGTATTAGTACTGAGCCATCGGCAGGAAGTAGATCACGGCGAACAGCGCGATCCAGACCACGTCGACGAAGTGCCAGTAGTAGGACACCACGATGGACGCGGTGGCCTGGGCGGGGCTGAAGCGGCCCATCGTCGTGCGGATGAGGTAGACGATGAAGGCCACGAGGCCGCCGGTCACGTGCAGGCCGTGGAAGCCGGTGGTCAGGTAGAACATCGTCCAGTAGCCGTCGGCGGAGATGGAGTGGCCTTCGCCGACGAGGTTCCGGTACTCGTTGACCTGGCCGAGGACGAACACCAGACCCATGATGAACGTGATCGCGAACCAGCGCCGGAGGCCGTAGACGTCGCCGCGCTCGGCGGCGAAGACGCCGAGCTGGCAGGTGATCGAGGAGGCCACGAGGATCACGGTGAACACCAGTGCGTACGGGATCTCGAGGTGGTGGTAGCCCTCTTCGAACATCGCGGGCGCGGCGGCCTGGATGGAGAAGTACATCGCGAACAGGCCCGCAAAGAACATCAGTTCGCTGCTCAACCACACGATGGTGCCGACACTGACGACATTGGGCCGCGTCAGTGAGTGGATTCGGCTGGGGTCGATAGTTGCTTCGGCGGCAGTCACGCGCACATTATTACGGTCGGGCGCGTCCCAGCTGCGCATGGGGTGGGTTTTCTCGCGTGTCGACGCGGCGGTAGGCTCCCAGCCTTCTCACATCGTGTGCCCAGGTCATTCGCGGTTCGCCCACTGTGGGCGTCTTGGCGCGGGGAAGTGGCAGCGCCGGTCTTCCCATTTCAGTGTGGCCGGTTTAATATGCGAGGCGTGAGTACCTCAGCGACCGAGTACGCCGTCCTGCTTTACAGTCATCGACCCGAAGTCATCGAGCAGATGCGTTCGGCCATCGGCGAGGAGCCGGTGGAGGGGGTGAAGATCGAGTATGCCGTCGCCGGCGAGTACGACGAGGCGGTGGCGTTGATCGACAAGTTCGCCGTCGACCTGGTGCTTCTTGACGGGGAGGCGCAGCCCGCGGGCGGTCTGGGCATCGCCCGGCAGTTGCGCGACGAGTTCGACGAGCCGCCGACGCTGGCGGTCGTGGTGGCGCGGGCGGCCGATCGGTGGCTGGCGGCGTGGTCGCGGGCGGATGCGGTGCTGATGCACCCGCTTAACCCCGTGACGACCGGGCAGACGGTAGTAGACTTGCTGGTCAGCCGCGCAGATGGCGTGGCGCCGGCGCAGCGCGCCGCTTGATCCTCCCTCTACTCGGAGTCCTTATGTCTAGTGCGACCTGGCCTGACGTGCTCGCGCGCCTTTCGAACGGCGACCACCTCGACGAGGCCAGCGCGGACTGGGCGATGTCCGAGATCATGGCGGGCAATGCCGATCCGGCGCAGTTGGCGGCGTTCGCGGTGCTGCTGCGTTCGAAGGGTGAGACGCCCGAGGAGATCGGTGCGATCGCGGGGCGGATGCTGGCGGAGACGACGCGTCTGGACCTGTCGGATCTGGGCGTCGCGGTGGACATCGTGGGCACGGGTGGCGACGGTTCGAATTCGGTGAACATCTCGACGATGGCGGCGATCGTGGTCGCCGCGTCGGGTGTGCCGGTGATCAAGCACGGGAATCGTTCGGCGTCGTCGAATGTCGGGTCGGCGGATCTGCTCGAGGCGCTGGGCGTGGACTTGGAGGCGACGGCCGAGCGGGTCGAGGCGTCGGTGCGCGAGGTGGGGATCGGGTTCGCGTTCGCGAGGACGTTCCACCCGGGTATGCGCCATGCGGGTCCGGTGCGGGCGGCGCTGGGGATTCCGACGGTGTTCAACCTGTTGGGGCCGTTGACGAATCCGGGTCAGCCGGCGGCGGGTCTGATCGGTTGCGCGGATCCGGTGAAGGCGCCGTTGATGGCGCAGGTGTTCGCGGCTCGCGGTGCGTCGGTGTTCGTGGTGCGCGGTGACGACGGTCTGGACGAGATCTCGACGTCGTCGACGACTTCGGAGTGGATCGCCTCGGGTGGCCGGGTTTCGCAGGGCTCGATCGATATCGAGGAGTTCGGCCTGGTGAAGGGCGGCCCGGAGGCGCTTGCGGGCGGCGACATCTTCTTCAATACGAAGGTGGCGCGCGAGGTGTTCGCGGGGCGGAACCGTCCGGTGCGAGACGCGGTGCTCATCAATGCGGCGGCGGCGCTCGCGTCGCGGCAGGGTTTGATCGACGGGGCCGATCTGCACGATGTGAAGACGCGTCGGCATCTGCTGGCGGCGAATCTGGAGTTGGCGGCGAAGGCCATCGACGAGGGCAAGGCGACGGACTGGTCGAGCGTTGGGCCGAGTTCAGCAAGAGGCGCCTAATCGCGAACGGTTCCCCACCGATGGCGTGAACCTGCAAGGGGCGCAATCCTGTCACAGGCGTGACGTAGGGTCCGAGCAAGGGGTCCCCTGGGCGGACATTTCGCTTTTGACGGACATGCAACGAAAGGGGCGGAACGCATATCGCGTTCCGCCCCTTTCTCGCGTTCGTGGCTACGTGTACTTCTTGAGCTCTTCCTCGGAGGCGAGAGAGGTCGGTTTCGTCTGCGGCAGTTCGGTCCTGATGAGGACGCAGCCGCATTCCTCGCAGCGGATGACCTCGTCGATGGGGGCGGACTTGATGGGGATCATGTCGGCCGGGGACTTCTCGATCCGGCAGGAGCCGCAGCGGCGGCCGACGAGTTCGGCGGCGGCGATGGGCTGCTTGGCGTGGATGCGCTCGTAGAGCTCCACGAGCCGGTCGGGGATGTTGATGGCGAGGGCTTCTCGGGTGGAGCTCGCGTCGGCGGTCTCGGTGTCGATCTCGCCGATCTGGCGTCCGCGGTCGGCTTCGGCGTCGGCGAGGACCTGGCGCGATTCCTCGACCTGGCGGCGGACCTCGTTGAGTTCGGTTTCGAGGGTCTCGCGGCGCTCCATGAGTTCGAGCTCGTCGTCCTCCAGGGAGGCCTGGCGGCGGGCGAGCGATTCGAGTTCGCTCTGGAGCCCTTCGAGTTCCTTGGCGGTGGCGGCGCCGGAGGCCATGCGGGCGCGGTCGGATTCGGCGCGTTTGGTGACGAGTTCGACTTCGCGTTCGACGCGTTCGATGTCGCGGTCGAGGTCGGAGAGGTCGCCGGTGAGGTTCGCGGCCTTGTCGCCGAGGGCGCGCTGGCGCTGGACCGCGGTGGCGTAGGCGGGGTCGGCGTCGAGTTTGCGGCGTCGTTGGCCCAGCTGAGTGAGCTGGGTGTCGACCGCCTGGAGTTCGAGCAGTCGGCGCTGATCGAAAAGGTCGGCTTTCAACTCAGTTCACCCCGGGTTTCTGGTGGATGGTCCACGGATCGGTGTCGAGGTCGGAGACGAGGACGTCGTCGACCAGACGGGACAGTTGCTCGGCAACGATATCCAGCCAGGGTCGCTCGGTCGCCCAGTGGGCGGCGTCGATGAGTGCGGGGCCGCTTCTGGCGAGGTGCTCGCTGGCCGGGTGGTGGCGGAGGTCGGCGGTGAGGTAGGCGTTCGCGCCGGCCGCGGTGGCGTCGGCGAGGTAGGAGTCGCCGGCGCCGCCGCAGACGGCGACGGTGCTGATGTGCCGTTCGGGGTCGCCGGCGGCGCGGACGCCGCTGACGGTGGCCGGGAGGGCTTTGGCGGCGCGTTCGAGCAGGGCGGCGAGGGTGAGCGTTTCGGGGAGGCGGCCGATGCGGCCGATGCCGCGGCCGGAGCCGTGGTGCTCGGGGTCGGTGAGGGGGCGCAGGGGCCTGAGGTCGACGAGGCCGAGCCGGTCGGCGAGGGCGTCGGAGACGCCGGGGGCGGCGACGTCGGCGTTGGTGTGGGCGACGTAGAGGCCCATGCCGGACTCGATGAGGGTGTGGACGAGGTCGCCCTTGTAGTCGGCGGCGGGGTCGAGGCTGGAGACGCCGCGCAGGAGGAGGGGGTGGTGGGCGACGATGAGGTCGCAGTCGGTTCTCGATGGCTTCGATGACGGTGGCGGGCACGACGTCCACGACGCAGAGGATCTTGCGCGACCGAGTTGCCGCCGCGGCCGCATACGAGCCCGACCCGGTCCCAGTCCTCGGCCCAGCGGCGCGGGTACAGGTCGTCGAGTGCAGCGGTGATCTCGCTGAGCGTGCGCATCCTTGGAGTCTATTGACGTCCGGGAGCAGGCGGGACCCGGAGTCGGGGGCGGGAAAGGGACGCAGTGCGGTGCCCGGAGCTCGAGCAGCACGGCTCCGGGCACCGCCTCATGCACCTGGGACCTGTTCCGTGGATCCGGCCGGTCGGTGTCCGGCCCGCTCGCTGCGTTGTGCGAGCGAGCGGATTCGGATGCCGACGCTCCCGGACTCGCGGGAAAGGTCCTGTCGGGTGCGGCCGATGGCGGTCAGTTCAGGGCGCCCACTTCCTCGGCGAGCCGACGCAGGTCCTGGGCCGGTTCGCCCTTGGTGCGGTGCAGGATCTGGTCGATGAGCTCGATCGCGAGCGGGCGGCACCGCACTTCGGCCGGTGCGTGGCGGTCGGCCGTGACCAGGTGCCGTCCCGCCCTCGCCATGTCCCCCACCTGCACGCACGCTCGCGTCATGTCGAGGTGGTGGTGCGCGCGCCGCTCGGCCACCAGGTCGGCCAGCGCGGCGGGTGAGATGCGCTCGTGCACGGCGAGGGCGTCGGCGCCTTCGCCCAGTTCCACGAAGACGGCGGCGCGGTGCAGCATCACGTTCGTGGGTCCGAAGGACGTGTAGTAGTAGTTGGCGTCGCGTCCGAGGATGTTCGCCGCTCGGGAGGCGCTGTCGAGGAGGTCGCCGCTGGTGGTGCTGTCTCCGGCGAGGGCGGCGGCCATGGCGCCTTGGAGGAGCAGTGCCCCGTAGACGCTGATCTGCGCGGGGGTGGAGTTCTCGCCTCCGGATTCGGAGATGAGGCCGTGGGCGACTTGGACGTTGAGGTCGAGTGCGGCCTGGTGGCGTCCGAGTGCTCTGAGCGCGTTGGCGACCCGGGTGGTGGCGATGCCGGCCAGGAGCGGGTCGTTGCCGCGGTTGGCGGCGGAGATGGCGCGGTCGGCGGCGAGCCAGGCGAGTTGGGCCTCGCCGAGTTTGCGCAGGACGGTGGAGGCGATCTGGTAGACCTGCGTCATGAGTTCGGCGGCGTCGGCGCTGCTGCCGCCGACGGGTCGGTCTTCGGCGACGGGTGTGTCGCGGAGCAGTTGGATGAGCGAGCGGGCGACGACCGGGTAGTGGCCTTTCTCGAAGGCGAGCCAGCAGTAGTTGACGGATCCGCGGAGTTCGGGGATCGGCGTCGATTCGATCGGGGCGGCTTCGAGGAAGCGGCCGAGGCGTTCGTAGCGTTCGAGGGACTGGCGGATGGACTCGACCTCCACTTGGTCGAGGCAGCCGCCGAGGCCGGGCCGGCGTTTGGGTTCGCGGCCGAGCAGTTGTCCGGCGTCGATGCTCAGGGCTTCGGCCAGTTCGGTGATGACGGAGTACTTGTCGAGGCGGCGCACGCCGCGTTCGATCTTGTCGACCCAGCTCTTGGACTTGCCGATGCGGTCGGCGAAGACCTGCTGGGACATGCCTCGGCGTTGTCGCCAATAGGCGACGCGCCGTCCCATCGGTTGCGTTTCGGACTCCATGTCAGACCCCACCGTCTATATAGGAGTTACACGTGGACTTCGGGACGAAGTCGGATGCTTGTTCGATATGCGGTTGTGGCGGCCGTTCCTTCGGCCAGGGAGTCACGGCCGCCGCGTCGGGGCGCCGGCGGTTGTCAGCTGCGCTCGGTTGTCTCGACCCTGCACACGGCCCGTCGCCGTGGAGAAGGCTCCGGGTTTGTCGCCTTTGGCATCCCGACACTATGTGTTTACCGTCTTTTCCGTTCCGGCACAACGGCCGCGAACTGCCAATATCACGCTGTGCTTGAAGACGCTTACAGTCTTGCTCGGCCATGCGGGGGCCAGAGCCGGTTATCTGGGGGTATGCCGGGTTTCGGTCGCCCGAACGCAGGAAATCTGCACATGCAACGTGTCGATTCAAGGGCCTGCGTCGTTGTGTCAGATATGAGACACAACCGAGTCATCGCGCGCCGCGAACATCGGCGCGCGTTCCGCAGGGCCCTCGCGACCGCGGCCGTCACGACCGCGGCGGCGGCCGCACTGGGCTACGCCCTCGCCTTCTCCCCGCTCGCCGGCTGGGCGACCATGGGCGTCGCCGGGGCCGTGGCGGTGAGCGTCTGGCTGGAGTCGCGCACCGGCCGCGCCGCGACTCGCCCCCGCCGGTCACGCGGGTCTACTTCGTCGGCCAGTCCGGCAACGGCTGAGCCGCCCGGTCGGCGGCGGCCGCCCGCCAGGCGGCCGCCGGCGGGCACGGTCGCCGTCAGTTCAGGCGGACCACCAGGCATTTGCCGCCCTGGTAGACGCCGCCGTCCACGTTGAGCACGAGGCCGTCGCAGTAGCGGCGGGCCTCGGTCACCTGGCCCGGTGCCAGCTCGGTCGTGTCGGGGATCGTCGAATGGCCGTGCACGAGCTCCTCGCCGCCGAACGAGCGGAGCATCCCCCGCACCCGCGCCGGCCCGTCGCCGCCCATGAACTCGTGGCGGCGCGTCAACTCCCGGAACAGCTGCCACCACTCCTCCGGCTCGTCGCCGGACATGATCTTGCGGACCGCCGAGTTCACCGCCTCCTCGCTGCGGCCGTAACCGAGGTACGACTCGGTGTCGGCGTGCACGAGCAGGGCCCGGTCGGCCACGTGCAGGACGCGGCGGGTCTCGAGCCACTTCACTTCGTCGTCGGTGAGGTCTCCCAGCTCGTCTTCGAAGCCGCCGTTGAGGACCCACCAGTGGAGGAACTGGCGGTCCTGCCCGTCCACGTCGGTGAAGGCCACGTCGCCGAAGCGCCGCGAGCCGAGCACGAGCACCTCGTGGTTGCCGATGAGCGTGTCCACGAGCCCGCCGTCGGCCGCGGCCTGCCCGGCGAGCTTGCGCAGCAGCCGCACGACGGCCACGCCCTCTTCACCGCGGTCGAACAGGTCGCCGAGGATCCACAGGTGAGCGTCGCCGCCGGCCCAAGTGGCGTCCTCGTCCACCAGTCCGCGACCCCGCAGCGCTTCGACGAGCGCGTCATAGTGGCCATGGATGTCGCTGGCCACGAACAGCGGACTGGTATCAGACATGGGCTCGATATTAATGCGGCACGAACCCATTCGGTGAAGTTGTCGGCCCCTCTCCTCGCGGGCGGTACGGTCCGCAGGTGAGCCGCGGTATCGCACTTGCCGGACGGCAAGGGGCCGGAATAGGATTCGGCCACCGCCATTTTCGGCATGCCCGGCTTCGGGCGTGCCGGCCGGCCGGCGCCGGTGACGGCCCCGGTACGACAGCGCCGTTTCAACAGCGCCGGTTCAACCACCGCAGCGAGGAGCCTCCGTGACCGAGAACCCGTTCCTGACCCCCTCTGACCTCCCCTATCAGCTCCCGCCGTTCGCGGCCGTCAAGGCCGAGCACTACCGGCCCGCGTTCGAGGCGGGCATGGCCGAGCAGCTCGAAGCCGTCGACGTGATCGCCGCGAACCCCGAGGAGCCGACCTTCGCGAACACGGTCGTGGCCCTGGAGCGCAGCGGACTGGGCACCCTCAAGCGCGTCAGCATCGTGTTCTTCAACAAGAACTCCTCGGACACCGACGACGACACCAACGCCATCGAGACCGAGATCAGCCCCAAGCTCGCCGCGCACGCCGACAAGATCCTCCTCAACGCCGCACTGTTCGAACGCATCGAGACGCTCTGGCAGCAGCGCGAAAAGCTGGGCCTGGACGAGCAGGACGAACGCCTCCTCGAGCGCTACCGCACCGAGTTCGTGCGCGGCGGCGCCGCGCTCGACACGGACGGCAAGGCGCGCCTGTCGCAGATCAACACCGAGCTCGCGGAGCTGGCCTCCAAGTTCAACCAGCAGATCCTCGCCGACATCAACGACGCGGCCGTCCACGTCACCGACATCGCCGAGCTCGACGGGCTCGGCGAGGACCAGATCGGCGCCGCGGCGTCGGCCGCGAAGGACCGGGGTCTCGACGGCTGGCTCATCACCCAGTCGAACTTCTCGCGCCACCCGCTCCTGGAGGACCTGCGGCACCGGGGACTGCGCGAGCGCCTCTACAAGGCCACCATCGGGCGCGGCGCCGGGAACGCCGAGACGCTGCTGCGCATGATGCGCCTGCGCGCCGAGAAGGCGCGCCTGCTCGGCTACGAGCACTTCGCCGCGTACATCGCCGCCGACCAGACCGCCGGGAACGCCGGGATCATCGCCGAACGCCTTGCGGGGCTCGCCGAGGCGTCGGTGCGCAACGCCCGCCGCGAGGCCGCCGAGCTTCAGGCGGTCATCGACTCGGCGCGGCGACGAATTCCAGCTCGCGGCCTGGGACTGGTCGTTCTACTCCAAGCAGGTGCGCCAGGCGAAGTTCGGTTTCGACGGCGAGGCGCTCAAGCCGTACCTCGAACTCGACCGGGTCCTCGTCGACGGCGTCTTCCACGCCGCCGAGAAGGAGTTCGGGCTGACCTTCGAGGAGCGCAAGGACCTCGAGGGCTACCACCCCGAGGCCCGCGTGTGGGAGGTCTTCGACGACGGGGCGTCCCTGGGGCTGTTCCTGGGCGACTTCTTCACCCGCGACTCGAAGAAGGGCGGCGCGTGGATGAACCCGCTCGTCGTCCAGTCCGACCTCACCGGCGACAAGCCGGTCGTGGTCAACAACCTCAACATCGTCAAGCCCTCCGAGGGCCAGCCGGCGCTCATCACCGTCGACAACGTGACGACGCTGTTCCACGAGTTCGGGCACGCCCTCCACGGGCTGCTCTCGGCCTGCCGCTACCCGAAGACCTCGATGACCTCGACGCCGCGCGACTTCGTCGAGTACCCGTCCCAGGTCAACGAGATGTGGGAGGACTGGCCCGAGGTCGTGGCGAACTACGCCCGCCACCACGAGACCGGCGAGGCCGCCCCGGCCGAGCTGATCGCGCAGTGGAAGGCCGCCGGCAAGTTCGGCGAAGGCTTCGCCTCCACCGAGTACCTGGGCGCGGCCCTGCTCGACCAGGCCTGGCACCGGCTCACGCCCGGAGACCGTCCCCGACGGCGGCGACGACCCGCACGCGGTCGTGGAGGCCTTCGAGCGCAAGGCCCTTGAGGACGCCGGGATCTACATGGCCGAGATCGCCCCGCGCTACCGCTCGGGCTACTTCGCGCACATCTCGATCGGCTACGCCGCCGGGTACTACTCGTACATCTGGTCGGAGATCCTCGACGCCGACACCGTGGAGTGGTTCAAGGAGAACGGCGGGCTCAACCGCGCCAACGGCGACCACTTCCGCGAGTTCCTGCTCAGCAAGGGCGGCTCGATCGACCCGATGGAGTCCTACCGCCGCTTCCGCGGCCGGGACGCCGAGATCGACCCGCTCCTGGAGCGCCGCGGTCTGAAGTAGACGATGCGCGTGAGGGCCCGGAGCGATCAGCTCCGGGCCCTCACGCATATCCGACTTAAGCGATTTGTCCGCATCGGGGGTCCCCCGTTTTCAACGCTACGCGGGCGGTCCGACACGTTCCCGCTTCGAGGAATCCTCGGATCCCTAGAACGCCATGTCCCGCTCCCAAGGGGACGGCACCGGGAAGTACGCCTCGAGGAACCGGCGCATCATCGCCGAGCGCTCCTCCACGAGGTCCTCGGGGAGCCCCGAGTCGTTGATGCAGAACGTCTCCCGGTCGCGCAGCTCCAGCAGCAGCTCCAGCCGCTCGGCCACGTCGGGCATCCCCAGTTCCACGTAGGCGTCCTGGGCGTCGCCGTGGACCGCGCGGCCCGTGAAGTACGCGTAGTAGTGCTGCAGGGTCACCGTCGACACGTCCGTCACATTGCGGAACGCGCTCTGCGCCGTGCGCGACAGCTCCTCGTCGAACTCCTTCTCGACCTCCGCGAGCACGCTGCGCTGCAACGGGTACGGCACGTGCTTCATCATCCGCGAGATGGTCCGCCCGAAGGCCCGCTCCAGCAGCGCCCGGTCGTTCTTGAACGCCGCGTTCGGCGGCGAGTCGGCCGTGCTCACCGGGTCCATCCCGATGAACGTCTGCGCCGGGAAGAACCGCGAGAGCCCGCTCGGCTCGAAGAACAGCTGCGGGCCGACCGGCCTCCCGACGAACATGTCGTCGTTGAAGTACAGGAAGTGCTCGCTCAGAGCCCCTCGATGCGGTGCAGCTGCGTCTCGATCGCGTGCGAGTTGAACGTGGGCAGGCAGTCCGGGTCGTCGAACAGTTCCCGGTGGTCCACCACCGTGATCCCCGGCGCGTCCGCGTCGAGCCAGTGCGGGCGCTGCCGGTCGGTCACCAGGTAGACGTGGCGCACCCACGGCGCGTTCAAGTGCAGGGAGCGCAGCGAGAACCGCAGCTCCTCGCGGTCGTGGAAGCGGGCCGCGTTCGCCGACTCGGCGTGGTACGGCGACTGGTCGGCCTCGGCGCGGCGGCGCAGCCACGCGTGGTCGGCGCCGTCCACCCACGTGTAGACGACGTCGATCGGGAAGTTCGACGTGGTCGGGCCCGGGCCGGGCGAACTCCGGCCGGGTCGAGACGTTCGGCAAGCCCGCGCGCGGCCCGGCCGCCAGCGCCGTGAAGAGGCGCCCGGGTGCTGAGACCCGGGCGCCGTCGTCACGGACGACGGGACTGATGCGGTTGTGCCTGGGGGCCAGGAGGTAGCCGTCGCCGGTGTCGGTCCAGAACTCGACGTCGCAGCCGCTGTCGGCGCCGAAGAGGAGGTCGCGTCCGGCGTCGGTCCACAGCCAGGAGGCGCGGACGATCGGCACGTCGCCCATGTCGGCGCTGCGGGCCCACTCGGGCGGTCCAGGCCGAGTTCGGATTCGCGGAAGGCCGGTTCGGGCACGGAGAGGCGCCCGCCGGTGGAGTCGCACAGGATCGCGAGCGCGGTGCACGCGCGCTGGCGGTCGGCGGCGTCGACGGCGAGGACGGGGCGGGTGAGGCTGAAGCCGGGCACGGCGAAGATGGTCGACGCCGGCGGCGGTGAGGATCGCGGTGACGATCTCGAGGTTGCGGCGCCAGACTTCGAGCGGCGTGGGTTCGGCGAGCGTGTAGGCGGGTCGGATCTCGCCCTGGTGGAGGAGGTGGGCGGCGTCGAGGTCGCTGAAGTACCCGTAGGGTTCGGTGACCTCGGTGCGGGTCTTCGCAGAGGGCGGTTCGACGGGATCGGGGGTCGGTCGAGTTCCGCCGCTTCGTCGAACGGGGGAAGGAATTCCGTCGCTCGGGTTGCGATGCGACGGTCATTGTCTGCGAACAAATCGACACCTCCTGACACTCACGGCTGTACGCCGTTGCGGGGTTGGACCGGGACTGGTTACCGGCAGAGTGGAGGCAGGTCGTCGCTGACCACGCCTGAACGTCACGTGGCCGGACATCTGACACTGTTCCAACAGTAGGCCACATGCCAGTGACAGAATGGTGTCAGATTCGCTTCCGAAGCGCGTCAACTGCAACGGGCGCCGCCTGAGGCGACGCCCGTTCAGAAATTGAGTTGCCTACTCCCCCAAGGGGATTCGAGCAATGTGTTCCCAGGTGTAGGTGGAGGCGTCCTCCGATTGGATGACTCGGACGAGATCCACACCACTGACGGTGATTTCGGTCCTACCGGGTCGAACGTCGCGAAGCTTGTTCTGGATGGCGCCGCGGCTGCTGGTCGGCTTCGACGTCGGCGGAGCGGTAGGACAGCGAGACGTGGCCCGGTCCGCCGCAGGGACGGCCGTAGCCGCCTTCGACGGTGTCGTTGATGGCGTCCACGCTGGCGTTCGACCAGCCTTCGGAAGTCGGTGTCGGGGAAGGTGTCGAGCATGATCGCGCCGGTCGCGGCGAGCGCGGGGCCGATGGTGAGCGGGAAGGCCGGGATCTCGGCGGCCTTCTCGCGGAGGCGGTCGATGAGCTTCTCGCGGGTGGAGTCGTCGATCGAGGCGGCGTCGCATTCGACGGAGGCGATGGTGGCGTGCAGCCATTCGAGCGGGACGGGCCGGTCGTCGACGGCGCGGTCGATGACCTCGCGGTAGGACTCTGCGACCGCCTTGACCTGGTCGAGATCGGTCAGGTACACGTGGAGTTTGGTCCACCCCTCGGGCCAGCGCTGCCCCGAGTTCGGGGGGCTTTGGTCCGGTTGCGGGTGCAGATGTGTTCACTGCTGCATCAATGCCTTAGCGTGATTCAGGTGTGACGGCCGCCCGGACGGGCGCCGCCGTTGGTCGTTTCCACCGCACCTATGTCAAGAGCAAGCTCGGTAGCACCGTTTCGGGAGTCTACCCACGAGGGGCCACGCCCAATAGTCGGATGTTCGGCGCGTCACGTCGGGGTGTCGGGACCGGGGTGCGGAGGTGGACGATCCGGTCGACGACGCCTTCGGGGAGCGGGCGGTGCGTGATGATGATGGTGGTCTTGCCTTCAAGAGCGGCGGCGGCCATCCGAAGTACGCGTTCGGCGGTGGCGGCGTCGAGGTGGGCGTCCGGTTCGTCGAGGACGAGCACTTCGCGGTCGGCGAGGAGGCAGCGGGCGAGGGCGATGCGGCCCCGTTCGCCGCCGGAGACGGCGCGGCCGTGTTCGCCGAGGCGGGTCTCGAGGCCGCTGTCGCCAGAGACGGCGGCGAGCTGCTCGAGCCAGTCGCGCAGGCCGGCCCAGCGCAGGACGCGGGCGAGTTGGGCGTCGGTGGCCGAGGGCCGGGCGAGGCGGAGGTTCTCGGCGAGGGTGGTGTCGAAGACGTGGGCGTCCTGGGAGCACAGGCCCACGGTGCGGCGGATGTCGTCGCCGTCGTAGTCGGCGAGTTCGATGCCGCCGAAGCGCAGGCTCCCTTCGTACGGAAGGAAGCCCATGAGGGCGGCGGCGAGGGTGGACTTGCCGGAGCCGGAGGGGCCCATGACGGCGACGCGTTCGCCGGGCTGGACGGTGAGGTCGAAGCCGGAGACGGCGGGCGCGTCGGCGCCGGGCCAGGTGATGGAGAGGCGTTTGATCTCGATGTAGGGCGGCCCGCCGAGGGGGTTGGGTTCGTATTCCATCGGCTCGTCGGGGTCGGGGCGCGGTTCGGTGGCCCGGGTGATCTCCAGGAGGCGGCGGCCGCAGGCTTTGGCGACGGCGGTCTGCTGGGCGGCGGCGGGCAGGGCGAGCACGGGTTCGAACGCGGCGAGCGGGACGAGCACGAGGCATGCGAGCAGGACGCCGTCGAGGGTCCCGGCGGCCACGGCCGGGATGCCGGTCCAGAGCGCTCCGATCACGGCCGCGGCCATGGCGAGGAGTCCGGCGGCCTCGCCGATGCCGGCGGTCCAGGCGATGCGGGCGTGCGCTCGGCGCAGGCGGTCGTCGACTTCGAGGACGCGTTCGAGGGCCACGGTGTGGGTCCCGGCGGCGACGAGTTCTTCGCGGCCGTGCAGGCAGGCGCGGACGCCTTCGGTGAGGTCGCCTCGCGCGGAGGCGGTGGCGCGCACGGCGATGCGCGACGACAAGGTGGCGAGCGCCGGGCCCAGGAGGGCCGCGGTCAGGAGGGCGAGGGCGAGGATGAGCCCGGCGGCGGGCAGGAGCGTGGTCTGGAGTGCGACGGCGCAGACGGCGCAGATCACGGCGCTCGCGAGCGGGATCGCGCCGCGCAGCCAGCGGTCGCCCACGCCGTCCACGTCGTTCACGAGGCGGGACTGGAGGTCGCCCGAGCGCCATACCGGTACGGCGGCGGGCGCGAGGCGCACGAGCTTGCGCCACATGGCGATGCGGAGGCGTTCGAGGCCGCGGAAGGCAGCGTCGTGCGAGACGAGCCGTTCGGCGTAGCGGAGCACGCCGCGGCTGATGCCGAACAGGCGCACCGAGGTGATCGCGACCATCAGGTACAGGATCGGCGGCTGCTCCCAGGCGCGCGAGATGAGGTAGCCGGAGACGGCGAGGAGCGCGAGGGCGCTCAACTGGGCGAGGGCCCCGAGCATCGGCGCCGGCGCTCAACTGCAGGGCGATCGCGTTGCGCCAGCCGCCTTTGGTGCTGCGCTGTGTGGCTGTCACCAGTCCACCTCTCGGTCGGCGATCGCCCGCACCGCGGCGCGGTGGGAGGCGATCAGGACGGTCCGCTGGTCGCGGTACGGCGTGAGCGAGTCGAGCACGGCCTGCTCGGTGTCGGTGTCGAGGTGGGCGGTGGGCTCGTCGAGGAGCAGGATCGGCGGGTCGAGCAGGTCGACGCGCAGCAGGAGCCGGGCGAGGCCCACGCGTGCGGCCTCGCCGGCGGAGAGCCCGGAGCCGTCGGCGGCGACGGTGCGGGTCGCGGACGGCGCGTGCGCGGCCGCGATCGCCTTCGCCACGGCCGTGTCGGAGGCGCCGTCGGGGACGGCGAGGCGCACGTTCGCGGCGACCGTGCCGTCGATGAGGACCGGCCGCTGCGGCAGCCACGCGATCGAGCGGCGCACCGCGGCGAGGTCGAGATCGGACAGGTCGGTGTCGTCGAACGCGATCGAACCCGACACGGGCCGGCGGAAACCGACCAGCGCGGCCATGAGCGTCGACTTGCCGGATCCCGAACGGGACGTGAGCACCGTGGTCTGCCCGGACGGGACCGTCAGGCTCAGTTCCGGGAGCGGCTGGCGCCCCGGATAGGCGAACACGGTGCGGCGGAACATGATCGAGGGGGCGCGGCCGAGCGGCGTGCGCAGCAGCGGAGCGGCCGGCGGAGCCGGCTTGCCGCCGCTGGGCCCGGTTCCGCTGCCGTCCGATGGCTGCGTCTCGCGGGCGCGGTCTCGCGTGTTCGGGCGTCTCGTTCGAGGATCGCGAAGACCTTCTCGGCGGCGGCCAGGCCCTCGGCGCTGGCGTGGTAGTGCGCACCGACGTTGCGCAGCGGCAGGTAGGCCTCGGGCGCGAGGATCAGGACCAGCAGCGCGGTCTGGAGGCCGGCCTCGCCGGTGAGGCCGCCTTCGATGAGTCGACGCCGACGGTGACCGCCACGAGCGCGACCGAGAGGCTCGCGGCCAGTTCCAGCACCAGCGCGGAGCAGAACGCCACGCGCAGCAGCGCCATCGACCGGCGCCGGTACGCGCCGGTGGTGACCTTGATCGCCGCGACCTGCCTCGCGGCGCGGCCGAACGCCTTGAGCGTGGGCAGCCCGGCCACGAGGTCCGCGAAGTGATGCGCGAGATGCGAGGTCGACTCCCACTGGCGTTCGGCGCGCGAGCGCGTGTACAGGCCGATGAGGATGCCGAACAGCGGGATCAGCGGCAGCGTGAACAGGACGATCAGTGCGGCGGGCGGGTAGGCGACGAGCATGACCACCAGGACGCCGATCGGGACGACGGCCGCGAGCACGAGCTGCGGCAGGTACCGCGCGAAGTAGTCGTCGAGCGCGTCGATCCCGCGCACCAGCAGCGCGGCCGTCTCGCCGCTGTGGCGCGTCGTCCGAAGGCAGGCGCATGAGCTGTTCGAGCGCCTGGCGGCGCAGCCCGGATTTGACGCCCGCGCTCGGCGCGGTGCGCGGCGGACTCCTGGACGGAGGCGAGCAGCGCCCGCGCGGCGAGCACGGCCGCGAGGGCGATGAGCTGCGGCACCAGTGAATCGAGGCCGCGGCCGCCGGCGAAGGCGCCCGCGATGAGGCTCGCGGTGAGCCAGGCGCCGGCGACCACGCACGCGGTGCGGGCGACGCCGAGGGCGGCGCATATGCCGATGAACCTGGCCGCGCCCTGGGCACGGTGCAGGAGGCGGCGGTCGAACGCGCGGGCCGGTTTGGGAGCGAGCTGTCGTCATGCGACGGGGATCCTCTCCAGGACGACCCGCTTGCGGAACACCCAGTAGGTCCAGCCCTGGTACAGGAGGATCACCGGCAGGAATATGACCGCCGCCCAGGTCATGATCCCGAGCGTCTTCTCGGTGGCGGCGGCGTTCTCGTGGGTGAGGCTGTTCGCGGGGTCTCCGGTGGAGGGCAGCACGTCAGGCCACAGGGCGCAGAACAGCGCCGCCGAGGCGAGGCCGATCGTAGCCGCCGTGGCCGCGAACGCCCAGCCGCTGCGGTCGGTGTAGTCGAGCGCGAGGCCCGCCCCGAGCGCGAGCACGGCGAGGACGATGAGCACCAGGGTGACCCAGGAGCCGGAGGCGATCTGCGTCCAGATCAGGAACGCCACCGCCGGGACGGCGGTCGCCGACCCCGAGTTTGAGGGCGAGGGCGCGGGCGCGGGCGGAGAGGTCGCCGGTGGTGCGCAGGTGCAGGAAGTACGCGCCGTGCGTGGTGAACAGCAGCAGGGTGGTGAGGCCGCCGAGGAGCGCGTAGACGTTGAGGAGGCCCCAGATCGAGCCGGTGTAGTCGAAGTTCGCGTCGAGGGGCACGCCGCGCACGAGGTTCGCGACCACGACGCCCCAGAAGAACGCGGGGATCGCCGAGCCGAGGAACAGGCAGGCGTCCCAGTTGCGGCGCCACCGGTCGGTGTCGCCCTTGCCGCGGTACTCGAAGGCGACGCCGCGGATGATGAGTCCGATGAGGATCGCGAAGAGCAGCAGGTAGAACCCGGAGAAGAGGCTCGCGTACCAGTGCGGGAAGGCCGCGAACATGGCCCCGCCGGCGGTGATGATCCAGACCTCGTTGCCGTCCCAGACCGGGCCGATCGTGTTGATCATCGCCCGCCGCTCGCGGTTGTCGCGTCCGAGCACCGGGATCAGGATGCCGACGCCGAAGTCGAAGCCCTCCAGGATGAAGTACCCGGTGAACAGGACCGCGATGAGCGTGAACCAGATCGTCGTCAATTCCATGATTGTCCTCAGTGGGTGGTCAGTAGGCGAAGGCCATCGGCTTCTCGGGATCGTCGGAAGGACTCGACGTGGCGAGCGCGACCTCCTCGTCCGGAGGGCCCGCTTTGGCGAACTTGAGGAACAGTTTGAGGGCCACGACCGCGAGCACGAGGTAGACGAGCGTGAAGCCGATGAAGGACACCGCGACGGTGGGCACGCCGACGCGCGGCGAGACCGCCTCGCTCGTCTGGAACAGGCTGAACACCACCCACGGCTGGCGGCCCATCTCCGTGAAGAGCCACCCGGCGCTGTTGGCGAGGAACGGGGTCAGGGCCATCCACATCGCGACGGGGAAGAACAGCCGGTGCTCGGGGATCCGGCCGCGGCGCGTGAACCACCAGACGATGACGGCCATCGCGACCGCGAGCATCCCGAAGCCGATCATGGCCCGGAACGACCAGTAGGTGAGCGGGATGTACGGCGCGTACTCACCGGGGCCGTAGAGCTCGTTGTACTGGGCGTTGAGGTCGTTGATGCCTTGGACCTGGCCGTTGAACGAGCCGGTCGCCAGGAACGAGAGGAGCCCGGGGATCTCGATGATCGGGGTGCCGTGGCTGCCGTCGAGCGAGCCGATCGTGAGCACGGAGAACGGCGCGTTGTACGTGGTCTGGTAGAGCGCCTCGGCGGCGGCCATCTTCATGGGCTGGGTCGCGGTCATGACCTTGCCGAGCGAGTCGCCCGACAGGACCAGGCCGATGCCGCCCACGATCGTGGTGAGGATGCCCAGGCGCATCGCGGGACGGTGCACGTCCAGGTCGCGGCGGTGCATGAAGTGGTAGCAGGAGACGGCCACGACCACGGTTCCGGCGGTGAGCCAGGAGGCGAAGATCGTGTGCGGGAACGCCGAGAGCGCGACGGGGTTGGTGAGGACCGCGCCGAAGTCGGTGAGCTCGGCGCGCCCGGCGGTCTCGTTGAGCTGATAGCCGACCGGGTTCTGCATGAACGCGTTGGCCGCGAGGATGAAGTAGGCGCTGGCGATGGTGCCGAAGGCGACCAGCCAGATGCAGGCGAGGTGCAGGCCGGGTTTGAGGCGGTCCCAGCCGAAGATCCACACGCCGATGAACGTGGACTCGAGGAAGAACGCGACGAGCGCCTCGAAGGCGAGCGGGGCGCCGAAGACGTCGCCGACGAAGCGCGAATAGGCCGACCAGTTCATCCCGAACTGGAACTCCTGGACGATCCCGGTGACCACGCCCATGGCGATGTTGATGAGGAAGAGCTTGCCCCAGAACTTGGTCGCGCGCAGGTAGGCGGTCTTGCCGGTGCTGCGCCACATGGTCTGGAGGATCGCGACGACGAGCGAGAGGCCGATGGTGACGGGGACGAAGAGGAAGTGGTAGACGGTCGTGACCCCGAATTGCATCCGGGCCAGGTCGAGAACGTCCATATCGCCCCAATCGTGCATTGAGTGTCTGAGATTGATTATCGTGGCAGTTCGACCGGTCTCCAGGTGATGAAACGCGCGATCGGACAGGTTTTCGGATCTCGGCCGGGCGAGGGACAATTGCCCGAGGCAATCGATCGGAAGAGGGGTGGCCGATGCGGACTGTCGCAGTGCTGGGCGCGGGGAAGATGGGGCAGGCGATCGTGTCGGGCCTGCTGCGGGCGGGCTGGTCGAAGGACTCGGTCGTCGGCCACGGCGCGCAGCGCCGAACGGGCGGCGGAGCTGCGCGAGGCGTACGGGGTCAGGGTCGAGCCGAACGCCGAGGCGGTGAACGGCGCCGATGTCGTGGTCGTCGCGGTGAAACCGCAGGACGCCGGGGCGCTCCTGGAGGAGCTCGGCGGGGCCTTCGACGGGAGCGCGCCCGTGGTGAGCATCTGCGCGGGCCTTCCGGTGGCGTTCTTCGAGAAGCGGCTGCCCGACGAGACCCCGGTCATCAGGGCGATGCCGAACACGCCCGCGCTGGTTGACGAGGCGATGACCGTGCTCTCCCCCGGCACCCATGCGAGCGAGTCGCACCTGGCGGCGGTCGAGGAGCTGTTCAAGCCGCTCGGGCGGACGCTCGTGGTGGACGAGAAGCACCAGGACGCGGTCACGGCGATCTCGGGTTCGGGGCCGGCGTACTTCTACTACCTGGCCGAGGCCATGACCGAAGCGGGCGTCCTCATGGGACTGCCGCGGGCCATTGCGAAGGAGCTGGTCACGCAGACGGCGCTCGGTGCGGCCCGGATGCTGCGCGAGACCGACAGCTCGCCGGTGGAGCTGCGCGAGGCCGTGGAGTCGCCGGCCGGCACGACGATCAGCGCGGTGCGGCAGTTGGAGAACCACCGGGCGCGGTCGGCGGTGACCGACGCGATCGAGGCGGCGCGGGACCGGGCGCGCGAGATCGCGGAGGAGTACGCGTAAATGGCGGGCGACATCAAGCGGGGCGCGTTCGCGGAGCTCGACGGCGCGGCGGTGTTCGCGCTGAGCGGCTGCGGCAGTCGGTGTTCGTGGTCGAGCAGGATTGCGCGTACCCGGACTTGGACGACTACGACCTCGCACCTGAGACGGTGCATTTCTGGGTCGAGGGCGCGGGCAGGGCCGAGGCGGTCGCGTGTCTGCGGGTGCTCCGCGACGCCTCGGACGGCGCCTGGAAGATCGGCCGGGTCTGCTGCGCCCTGGCCGAACGCGGGACGGGATTGAGCGCGCGGCTCATGCAGGCCGCGATGGACGAGCTGGGCCCGGGGGCCGAAGTGACGCTCGGCGCCCAGACCTACGCGGCCGGGTTCTACCGCAAGTTCGGATTCGAGGAAGAGGGCGAGGAGTACCTCGAAGACGGCATCAAGCACATCCAGATGCGCCGCCCCGCAACGTAAAAGTCCGGGAGCGGGATCCCGGATCTCACATCCCGCTCCCGGACGCCTTGTCCCCCTTAGCCTTCCGGCTTCGGTTCGAGCTTCGCGGGGTCGACCACGCCCCAGTAGGCGGCCTTGGCCTGGAGGCGGTCGTCGAAGAACAGCGGCGCCTCGTGCGGGCGCGAGACCGGCCAGGACCGCAGCCACGAGACCGCGTCGTACAGGCCCCACATCGTCACCGACTCCAGGTCGTCCGCGCGTTCGCGCAGCACGTCGAAGAGCTCCTTGTAGTACCAGCCCTGCGCGACCAGCCGCTCGGGCGGCGTGGCGGGCAGGCTCTCCTCCATGTGGTCGGAGACGGACACGTCGAGTTCGGTGATCGTCTGGAGCACCCTGAGCTCCTTGAACAGGTCGATCGATTCCCCGAGCAGCGCCGGGTCGCGCTTGTAGTCGACATGCGCCTGGTGCCCGATGCCGTCGACCGGGACCCCTTCGCATTTGAGGTGCTGCACCAGGTTGTACATCGCCTCGCGCTTGTCGGGGAACTCGGTGTTGTAGTCGTTGATGAAGAGCTTCACCTTGCGCGGGAAGGCCTTCCGGGCGATCTTGAACGCCTTCTCGATGTACTTGCCGCCGCCGAAGATCTCGTACCAGCGCGAGTGCCGCAGGCCGTCGGACTGCTCGGGGTCGACCACCTCGTTCACCACGTCCCAGGCCCAGACGCGGTCGCCGTAGTGCTCGGCGATGGCGTTCACGTGGGTCTCCAGGCGGTTCAGGATGAGCCGCTGGTGCTCGCGCGTGTTCTGGAGCGGCTCGCCGTTCGCGTCGAGGAACCACCAGGCCGGGGTCTGGTTGTGCCACAGCAGGGTGTGTCCCCAGATCCGCATGCCGTTGGCCTCGGCGAAGGCCACGATCTGGTCGGCCCTGGTGAAGTCGAAGACGCCCTCGGTGGGCTGGATCGCGTCGGGCTTCATCTGGTTGCCGGTGGTGACCTGCGCGAAGTGCTTCGCGAGCAGTTCGGCGGGTTTGCCGACCACTTCCGGGGGTTCGACGGCGCAGCCGATCGGGAAGTCGTCGATGAGGAAGTCCTTGAGCGGCAACAGGTCCTCGATTTCGGGTTCGGCGATGCGGGTGAGCGTGAAGGCGTCGAGGAGGATCGGGGTGAGGCTCGTGTCGGACTCGACGTAGAACTGGAGCTTGTCGGCGGCCTGGCTGATCGAGTACGTGCCGGAGAACTCGACCCAGGCGGCGTCGGTGACGGCGGTGTTCCACTTGACGCCGTCGTAGCTGGAGGTGCCGGCGGTGTCGCGCTGGACGGTGATGCGCAGGTCCGCGGCGGTCTCGCCCTCGGGCAGGCGCAGGAAGACCTTGAGCTGGTATCGGACGCCGACCTCGATGTGGGCGGTGATGTCGATGGCGGCGCCGTTCCAGGTGGCGGTGCGGCCCTGGATGAGCAGGCGCTGCTCGGCGTCGACGGCGACCGTGGCCGCGCCGCGGCCGGTCCAGCCTTCGGTGGTGCCCGTGGAGAAGTCGGTGGCGAGCAGCAGGTCGTCGGCGTGTGCGGGACTCGCGGCGAAGGCCACGAATCCGGCCGGGAGGAGGGCCGCGCCGCCGGCCGCCGCGGCGGCCGAGAGCACCGAGCGGCGGCTCGCGACAGGAGTCGTTGAGGGGGTGGACATGCGGGTGGCTCCTTGGTGCCGAGGGGTCCGGCCGCCCCCGCGGGGGGTCGGGGAGCGACCGGAAGATCGTGTCGTTTCCGAAACTCTCGGAAACTTTCATTCAAAGTATTGATATGTTACGATCCTTGCGTCGGCGCTGTCAAGGCGGCGACCAACCACTGTGGTGGAGATGTGAGGGGCTCTGCCGCAACAAGAAAGGGGGCCGGCTGTGAAGCCGGCCCCCTCAAAAGCGTGTGCGACTACGCGTCCTCACGGCTGCTCGATGAGGGACTGGATGTACAGCGCCTCGCCGATCTTCTCGAGGATCTCCAGCTGGGTGTCCAGGTAGTCGATGTGGTGCTCCTCGTCCTCGAGGATGCCCTTGAAGAGGTCCCGGGAGACGTAGTCCTTGACCGACTCCATGTGCTCGATGCCGCGCTTGAGGCGGTCGATCGCCTCGACCTCGATCTTGCGGTCGCACTCGAAGATCTCCTTGACGGACTGGCCGATGCGCAGCGGGAACAACCGCTGATAGTTCGGCATGCCGTCGAGGAAGAGAATCCGGTCGGTCAGGATTTCGGCGTGGCGCATCTCGTCGAACGATTCCGCCCTGGTGTACTTCGCCAGCTTGGTGTAGCCCCAGTGCTCCTGCAACTTCGCGTGCAGGAAGTACTGGTTGATCGCGGTGAGCTCCGCAGTCAACTGCTCATTGAGGA
This sequence comes from uncultured Actinomycetota bacterium, assembly GCA_963740955.1. Taxonomy (GTDB): domain Bacteria; phylum Actinomycetota; class Actinomycetes; order Mycobacteriales; family Micromonosporaceae; genus Glycomyces. The sequence continues at coordinate 131,663 of CAVUGC010000010.1, read as the reverse complement.
ATTCGATGACCTGCTTGTCGCCCTGCATTGCAATCCGTCCTTCCCGGTCCGTCAAGTGCCGGTCGCATGACCAACGGTCTCAGACTAGGACCAGGTAGGCACCCATTTCCAGCCAGGAATACCTAAAATAGGACAACCTATCCTAACGGAGGACATCCTAAAGCGGCTGGCAAATCCAGAGAATTCCGGCGATTGAGGATGACCTCAGGCCGCGGCGGGAACCGACGTCGGTGAAATAACTCTCGATCATGTCGACCAGACGCTCGTGGCAGGTGCCGCAGCTCGTGCCGGCGTCGCACGCCTCGCCGATGGCCTGCTTCGGTGTGCGCGCCCGCAGTGATGCAGTCACGGACTTCGTTCTCGTGGACTGCATGGCAGATGCAGGCGTACATGCATCGACCTCCGGGAAGGTAAGGCTTGACTAATGAAGGCATGCCTAACCTACCTTGCGTTTCGGAGCGATCGGCAACCCCCGTTCCGGTGGATCACTCAAGCGATCGGACGACCCGCGCCTCGACGGGCGCAGGCCGCCGCAGTGCTAGCGGACCAGGTCGCTGAGGACCTTCACGGCGTGCTCGATCCCGGCGTCGTCCACGTCGAGGTGGGTGAGCATCCGGCCCCAGTCCGGGCCGAGCACGGAGACCTGCACGCCCTGCTCGGCCGCGGCGGCGGCGACCTTCGCGATCTCGGGGATGCGCACGAGCACGATGTTGGTCTCGACCTGGGAGGCGTCGCAGACCCCGAAGGGCTCGAGCGAGCGCGCGAGGTGCTGCGCGCGGGCGTGGTCCTCGGCGAGGCGATCGATGTTGTTCGCGAGCGCGTACCGGCCGGCCGCGGCGAGGAACCCGGCCTGGCGCATGCCGCCGCCGAGGCGCTTGCGGATGACGCGGGCGCGGCCCGCGCGCTCGGCGTCGGTGATGAGCAGCGAGCCGACCGGGGCGCCGAGGCCCTTGGAGAGGCAGACCGAGACGGTGTCGAACAGGCCGCCGTATGCGCTGAACGGGACGCCGGTCGCGGCGTGGGCGTTCCAGATGCGGGCGCCGTCGAGGTGGAGGCCGAGGTCGTAGGCGTCGGCGAGGGCACGCAGTGCGCGGAGCTCGTCGATGGACTGGACGGTGCCGCCGCCGATGTTGTGCGTGTTCTCGACCGCGATGGCCCGCGTGGTGGTCACATAGGGATTGGGCCGGTTGATCATCGGTTCGACGAGCGCGGTGTCGAGGCGGCCGTTCGGGGCGGTCCAGGTGCGGGTGCTGATGCCGCCGAGCGCGGCGGCGGCGCCCATCTCGAAGTTGACCACGTGCGCCTTGACGTCGCAGAGGAGTTCCTCGCCGGGGCGCACCAGGAGCTGCAGGCCGATCTGGTTGGCCATGGAGCCGGTCGGGGTGAACACGGCGGCTTCCTTGCCGAACAGGGCGGCGGCCTCGGCTTCGAGGGCGTTGACGGACGGGTCCTCGCCGTAGACGTCGTCGCCGACGTCGGCGGTGGTCATGGCCTCGAGCATGGCCGGGGTCGGCCGGGTCACGGTGTCGGAGCGAAGGTCGACGATCATGGGCCGACTGTACTTCGCGCCCAGCGGGGACGGCGCGGTCAGGCGGGGTCGGTCGACATGCCGTCGAGCACGAGGTCCAGGAGCAGACCGCGGGCGTGCTCGGGCTCCCACAGGTGGTGGCGGCGCAGGTGGACGTAGGGCCAGCAGACGGTGTTGAAGACGAGGTTGCCGGCTTCTTCGGCGTCGGTCGGGGGCGCGAGCGAGCCGTCGGCGACGCCGTCGAGGATGAGGCGCACCAGGGGGGCGACGACGCTCTCGACGGGTTCGTCGAAGAGGCCGGTCTCGTGGAAGGCCGTGTCGAAGGCCGAGAGCAGCGCGAGGTGGCGGTCGATGACGGCGCACATGACCTCGAGGGCCCGGCGCAGCCGCTCGCGACCGGTGCCGGTGGCGGTGAGGACCGGCCACATCGACTCGCGGTAGTCGAGGAACAGGCGCCGCAGCAGCTCCCGGCGCAGCTCCTCCTTGCCGCCGACCTGGCGCCAGAGGGTGGCGCGCGAGACGCCGGCCCGGTCGGCCACGTCGCCCATGGTGAGGCGGTCCCAGTCGGTCGAACCGAGCGCGTCGGTGGCGGCGGCCAGCAGCTTCTCGTCCATCGTGTGGTCCTCCCCCGGTCCGGCGTTTCGACGCCGGCCATCATCCCATGAAACACCATGTTGCATCATATGGAATCGTCTGTATCATCAAAGCATGTCGCTTCGGAACCACCTGGTGGACACCACCCCCCTGCGCGTCAGCCGCGATTTCCGCTGGCTCTACATCGGCCGCACCGGCCTCCTCCTCGGCGCGATGCTCACCGAGACGGCGCTGATCTGGCAGATCTACAAGATCAGCGGCTCGAACCTCGCCGTCGGCGCGGCCGCCGCCGCCGGCGGGATCGGCATCGTCGCCGGACTCCTGGTCGGCGGCATCCTCGCCGACCGCTACGACCGGCGCCGGATCCTCCTCACCGTACGGGTGCCCGGACTCCTGGTCGCCTTGGCGCTCTTGGTGAACGCGCTCCAAGACGAGCCGCTGCTGTGGTTCCTGTTCGCGCCGTCGTCCTCGACACCTTCCTCGCCGGACTCAGCATCCCCGCCTCGTTCGCGGCCGTCCCCTCCCTCGTCGGCCAGGAGAACGTCGCCAGCGCCTCGGCGCTCAACGGGCTCACGGGCCAGCTCACGGGCGTCGCCGGTCCGGCGCTCGCGGGCGTGGTGATCGCCGCGGGCGGCACCGCGTGGTGCTACGGCCTCAACGTGCTCGGCTTCGTGGTGTTCGCCGTGGCGATGCTCTTCGTCGGGCCCGATGCCGCCCGACCATGGCGGACGCGGGGCCGACGGACACGCACTCGCTCAAGGACGCGTTCGCGTTCGTGCGGCGCAACAAGGTCGTGGCCGGGGTGCTGCTCATCGACATCATGCCGATGCTGTTCGCGTATCCGAAGGGCCTGTACCCGGCGCTGGCGACCGAGCAGTTCCACGGCGGGGCGGTGGCGTTCGGGCTGCTGTCGGCCGCGGCCGGAGTCGGTGCGTTCCTCGCGGCGGCGTTGAGCGGGAGGGTCACGAAGACCGCTCGCCCCGGCGTGGTCGTCATCATCGCGGCGGGCATGTGGGGCGCCGCGATGGTGGGCGTGGCGCTGTCGCCGTGGCTCGTGCTGGGGCTGGTGTTCCTGGCGCTGTCGGGGGCGAGCGACCTCGTCTCGGAGGTGCTGCGGACGGGGCTGCTGCAGAACCACACGCCGGACCGGCTGCGCGGGCGCGTCACGAGTCTGTGGCTGGCGCAGGCGACCGTGTCGCCGGCGCTCGGGCAATCTCCAGGCCGGGGCGCTCGCGGGGCCGTTGGGGCTCAGCGGCGCGATCCTCGCCGGCGGCCTGGCGTGCATCACCGGTGTGGCCGTGGTCGGTTGGCGGCTTCCGGCGTTCCGGCGCGCGAAGATGGAGGTCCAGCGGACCGCGGAGCCCGTGGCGGTCTAGCGGGAGATCGCGGACCCCGCGAGGCGGTATCCGAGTCCGTTCGTTCGCTAGCCCTCCGAACACCGGTGTGGTCTTCGGAGGGCTAGCGAGCCGGCTAGCAGGGGCCGTTCGTTCAAACGCCCCTAGTACGGGTTGTCGCCGTTGCCGATGCCGAGCACGGGAGGTACATCCGCTCGCCGTCGGCGGTGAAGCCGTCGTAGACGATGTCGAACAGGTCCTGGATGCCGAAGGCGCGCAGGGCGTCCACCATCATGTGGGCGGCCTGGTTGGTGGCGGTGCGGTCGGTCGAGTTGAAGCTGCGCGACCAGTTCGGCTGGGTGCCGCTGGGGGCGCGGAAGCCCATGCTCGGCAGGTTCGAGAGGCCGGCGCGCCAGGCGCCGCTGACGGCGGCGCTGGCCTCGACGCGCAGGCCCCCGTCGACGAACGCGGCCACGTACCTGGCCGACCAGTCGCCGGTGCGCAGGAGCACGGTGCCGGCGGTGTCCACGACGGGCACGTCGGCGGCCATGTCGGCCAGGAGCGAGGAGAGCCGCTCGGTGAACTCGCCGATGTCCTGGCAGGCGGGCTCGGGCGGGCGCTGGCCGGTGCGGGCGTAGGCGGCCCAGCCGGAGACGTCGCCTTTGCCGACGGCGTGGGCTTCGAGCTGCTCGAACAGCTCGGGCGAGAGGAGGCGGAGGGTGACGCCGCCGTGGAAGCGGCGCAGGTGGACTTCGAAGATGAGGCCGTCGCGGTACCAGCGGACCCAGGGGCCGCCGTCGCCGCCGCGGACTTCGGGGGCGCCGAGTTCGCTCATCATGGTGCGCAGGACTTCGCGGAAGATGAGGGTGCGGTGCTGCTCGCCTTGGCGGCCGCGTTCGGCCGAGCGCAGGACCATGACCTCGATGGAGTAGAAGTCGGCGCGTCCCGCGACCGGGGTCTGGGGCGGGACCGAGTCGGCGATGGCGTTGCCGGTGTCGTAGCCGGTCTCGGCCCGCCACATGCCGATGTCGACCTCGGCCGATCGCACCTGCCAGCCGAGCTCGGTCATGGCGCGCTGCAGGTCCGCCTTGTTCCAGCGCCCGAAGTCGGTCTTTCTGGCCCGGCGGAGCAGGTCGACGAGTTGCGCTTCACTGATCCGATGTGTGCCGAGCATCCGTTACCGTGCCAATCCGTCCGTAGGTGGGGCTGCGGGCGAAGCCCGGCGTGCCACTGCGGTTAGGGTAGCCTTGCCTGCGGTAGCGGGTCGAGAGGTGAGGGTTGGCAGTTGTCCGATACTGTGCGGCAAGACACGCTAGTCAGCCTACTAGGCGGCAAGCGCGGCGCTTTCGACGCCACCGCCCCGCTCGTGGTGTTCATACTCACTTGGATTTTCACCGGCAACTCGATCGCTTGGGCCGCAGGGGCTTCGCTCCTTTCGGCGGGAGTGATCGCGGCGGTCCGGCTCAAGCAGCGGACGAAGCCGCGTGCCGTCGTCCTCGGCCTGCTGAGCGTCGCCGTGGCGTGCCTGATCGTCCTCTACACGGGACGGGCGCAGGACATCCTGCTCCCCCGGATCGTCTCGAACGCCGCCAGCGCGCTCGTCTGGGCGGGCTTCATCGTCTTCCGCCGCCCGCTCCTGGGCCTCATCGTGGGCGGCCTCCTGGGCCAGAAGACCCGCTGGCGGTCGGACCCCGACCTGATGCGCGCCTACAGCGCCGCCTCCTGGGTCTGGGTGGCGATGTACGTCCTCCGCGTCGCGATCCTCACCCCGTTCTGGAACAGCGATGAGGAACGCCTCGCCGTGGTCGCCGGGGGCATCGCCCAGGTCGCCCTCTCCTGGCCCCTCCTCGTCCTCTGCCTCATCGTGAGCGGCTGGGTCATCAGAGCGATCCTCCCCAAGGACCATCCCGGAATCCGCCACCCGCGTGGACCCGGCGGCAACCCCGGAACCCGAAAAGACCGCGAAATGACGCGATCCCCTTCTCCGCGAACCGTAGTGCGGCCGGGTCGGAAAATGCCGACAGACGGTGGGCCGATTGCAGTCGTGGTCGCCGGCTGATCGTTCCCGGGTCAGGCGATGAAGTCGGTGAGTTTCGCCGTGAAGAGGTCGGGGAATTGGAGGTTCCAGATGTGGCCTGCTTCTGGGATCACCTCGTGGCGCGCGTCGGGGATGGTTGCGGCGAGTTCTCGGGCCGGCTGGAGGTTGGCCTTGTCGGCGGCTCCGCAGACGACGAGGGTCGGGACCTTGAGGTCGGCGAGGCGGGGGCGGAGGTCGAGTTTGGCGAGTTCTCCCAGGCCGGTGATGAAGGCCTGCTTGCCGGCCTTGCGGAGGTCTTCTTTGGCCTGGGGTTTGCAGTCGGGGCGGCCTCCGGCGTACATGCCCGACATGACGGCGGTGATCATGCCGGTGGGCATGAGGCGCATGAGGTTGCGTTGGAGGGCGACGCCGGGTGCGTGGGCCGTGCCGCCGGAGAGGACGAGGCCGGCGATGCGGGACGGGTCGTCCAGGGCCGCGAGCATGGCGACGGTGGCGCCGACCGAGATGCCCACGAGCGTCACCGGTTCGGGTTCGGCCGCGATGAGCTCGGCGATCTCGAAGGCCGCGGGTTCGAGCCCGAAGGGGCCGGGGGTCTCGCCGTGGCCGGGGAGGTCGGGGGCGAGCACCTTGAAGCGGTCGCCGAGGGCCGCGACCTGGGGCTGCCAGGCGCGGCCGCTCGATCCGAGGGCGTGGACGAAGATGATCGTGGCCATCAGGGCTCCTCAGTGGGTTCTGCGGGGGCCCTGTGACACTAGTCGACGGGTGCGACGTCAGGCTTCGCGAATCACCGCGCAATCGCCGGGTTTGAGGGACAGCGCGGGAGCCCAGGTTTTCCGGTGAGGAGGTTCGTTCCGGTCACCGGGACCTTCGCCGGTTCCTCGCCGTGGTTGATCGCGAAGACGTAGGACCGGCCGTCCGCATGGGTTCTGCGGACCAGTTCGAGATGCTCGGGGGTGTCCGGGAAGTCCGGGACCACGCCGAGGCGTTCGAGGAACCGGTCCACTTCCACCGGGCGGGTGGCGAGGTACCAGACCTCGCCTCGGCCCGCCTTGCGGCGGAACACGGCCGGAGTGCCCGGGTAGTCCTTGAAGGAGGCCACCACTTCGGCGTCCACGGCGTGAGCCACCTCGGACCAGGTCTGGCCCGCGGTGCCGTCGTCCAGGGTCGTCTTCTCGCCCTTGGCGATCGGGACGAACTCCTCGACCCGCACGCCCATCAGGTCTCCCAGGGCCCCGGGGAGGCCGGGGTGGACGTGCTCGTTGCTGTCCACGATGCCCGAATAGGGGCCGACCACGAGGGTGCCGCCGCCTTCGACATAGGCGCGCAGGTGCGCGTCGTCGTCGAGGAGGTACAGGTGCGGCGCGAAGACGTACTCGTAGCCGCTGAGGTCCCAGGCGGGGTTCACCAGGTCGGTGGTGACGCCGCGGCGCCACAGGGCCGCGTGCCAGCGCCGCAGTTCCGGGTACGTGTCCATGTCGGAGGACGGCTGGCCCGGGGTGTTCGCGGCCCAGACCGAGTTGAAGTCGAGGAGGACGGCGGCCCGGGAGACCACTGTGGATCCTTTGATCTCGGCGAGGGCCTTGAGCCAGGCGCCGAACTGCTTCACTTCGCGGAAGACCTTGGAGTCGGTGCCGCCGTGGGGCACCATCGCGGAGTGGTAGCGCTCGGCGCCGTAGCGGGAGGCGCGCCACTGGAAGTACATGGCGCCCTCGGAGCCTCGGGCCACATAGGAGAGTGAGTGGCGGAGCTGGTCGCCGGGCCGCTTGGCGAAGTAGCCGCGGCGCCACGCCGAGGAGTTGGAGGACTGCTCCATGAGCAGCCACGGGCTGCCTCCGGCGAGGCCGCGGGAGGCGTCCGCGCCGAAGGCCGCCTGCGCGGGCCACGGGATGTCGTCGTCGTGTTCGGGGATGAGGTAGTGGTCGGTGGCGACGAGGCGGTTCGGGCCCGTCACATGCTCACCCCAGCGGTGGTAGTCGAGGCCGCTGAAGTTGCCGGTGACCATGAGGTTCGTGGTGATCGGCTTGTCGGGGCCGTGGGCCTCGATGGCCGCGGCCTCGGAGCGGAAGAGCTTGAGCAGCGCGTCGGAGGAGAAGCGGCGGTAGTCGAGGACGAGTCCCGGGTTCGGGGTCTCGGCGCAGATCCGCGGGGGCAGGACCTGCGACCAGTCACTGTAGGTCTGGGACCAGAACGTGGTGCCCCACGCGTGGTTGAGTCCCTCGAGGTCGCCGTGGCGCTCTTGGAGCCAGGCGCGGAAGGCGGCGGCGGTGTCGTCGCAGTGGCAGGAGCGGTAGTACTCGTTGCCGACATGCCACATCGCGAGGGCGGGGTGGTTCGCGTAGCGCTCGGCGAGCCGGGACGCCATCTCGACGACGGCTTCCTGGAAGACCGGCGAGTTCGGGCAGTATTCGGCGCGCGCGCCCGAGTTCAGGGTGAGGCCTTCGGCGTTGACCGGGAGGGTCTCGGGGTGGGCCTGGGAGAACCACGGCGGCGGGGACGCGGTGGAGGTCGCCAGGTCGGCCTTGATGCCGCCTGCGGCGAGGAGGTCCATGATGGCGTCGAGCTGCGCGAAGTCCCATTGCCCCGGACCGGGGTTGATGCTCGCCCAGGCGAAGATGTTGACGGAGACGATGTTGACCCCGGCCTCGCGCATGAGGCGGATGTCCTCGTCCCACACGTCGCGGGGCCACTGCTCGGGGTTGTAGTCGCCGCCGTAGGCGAGGCCGTCGACGGTCGGGATGATGTCGGTGTTCCTATGTGCCACAAGTGGTTCCTCTGGTTCTCGGCACGGTCTGGAGACGTTTCGCGGCGCTGTGACAACGCTCGCCGACTAGGGCTCGGTGGATGCTGCCTCCACGATGCCCTGCAGGTCGAGCTCTTCTCGGCGCACGCAGCGCGAGCCGTCCACGAGCGCGATCTCGCCGGAGTCGCAGCGTCCGGCCTCGGCGTAGCGGCACCGGCGCGCGAACGCGCAGCCCGGCGGCGGGTTCGCGGGGTCGGGCAGCTCGTCCGGCAGCAGGATCCGCCCGCCGCGGCCCTTCAAGGCCGGGTCCGGGATCGGCACCGCCGACATGAGCGCCTCGGAGTACGGGTGCTGCGGCCGCTCGTACAGCGCGGCGGTGTCGGCGAGCTCCACGACCCGCCCGAAGTACATGACCGCGACGCGGTCGGCCAGGTTCTCCACCACCGAGAGGTCGTGCGAGATGAACAGGTACGTCAGGCCGAGCTCGGCCTGGAGTTCCCTGAGCAGGTTGAGGATCTGCGCGCGCACCGAGACGTCGAGGGCGCTCACCGGCTCGTCCGCGACCACCAGTTCGGGGCCCACGATGAGCGCGCGGGCGATGTTGACGCGCTGGCGCTGCCCGCCGGAGAACGAGTGCGGGTAGCGGTCCATGTAGTCCGGGGAGAGCCCGACGCGGCGCATCATCTCGGCGATGCGGTCCTCGAGTTCGGCGCCGCGCGACTCGCCGGTGGCGACCAGCGGGTCGCCGATGATCTGCCGCAGGGTCATCCGCGGGTTGAGCGAGGAGAACGGGTCCTGGAAGACCATGCGGATGCGGCGCCGTGACGCGGCCTGCTCGCGCCGGCTCATGGCGGTGAGGTCGCTGCCGTTGTAGCGCAGCGACCCGCTCGTGGCCTTCTGGGCGCCGACGATGGTGCGGCCCAAGGTGGTCTTGCCGCAACCGGACTCGCCGACCAGGCCGAGTGTCTCGCCCTTGCAGAGGGTGAGGTCGACGCCGGAGACGGCGTGGATCTCCACGGTGGGCCGACCGAGCATGTTGCGGCGCACTGGGAAACGGACGTGGAGGTCCTCGATCTCGAGCAGCGGTCCTCTGCTGGGCGCTCATGCCGACGGCTCCTTCACGGTCGGCGTACAGGACGCATTCGACTGTCCTTCGGTCGGCGGAGCCGGTGCGGCCGCCCTCGAAGTCCACTTCGGGCGGCGCCTCGACATCGCAGGTCCCGGCGATGGCCGAGGCGCAGCGCGGATGGAACGAGCAGCCGTTTGGCCGGTGCAGCGGGTTCGGCACCGTGCCGGGGATCGTCGGCAGGTCCCGGCCGCGGCCGCGCCCGAGGACGGGGACCGAGGCGAGGAGCGCCTTCGTGTACGGGTGCTTGGGATCGGCGAAGAGCTCCTCCACGCTCGCGCGTTCGACGACGCGGCCGAGGTACATCACCGCGACCTCGTCGGCGATTCGGCGACGACGCCGAGGTCGTGGGTGATGAACATGATCGCCATCCCGTGCTCGCCCTGCAGCTCGCGGATCAGGTCGAGGATCTGCGCCTGCGTCGTCACGTCGAGCGCGGTCGTCGGCTCGTCGGCGATGAGCAGGCCGGGTTGCAGGCACAACGCCATCGCGATCATCGCGCGCTGGCGCATGCCGCCCGAGAGCTGGAACGGGTAGGCGTCCACCCGCTCGCTCGCGGCTTGCGGGATGCCGACCTGGCCGAGCAGGTCGATGGCCCTCTCGCGGGCGGCCTTCTTGCCGAGTCCGGTGTGGAGCCGGATCGCTCTCGATGAGCTGCGCGCCGATGGTGTGCACCGGCCTGAACGAGGTCATCGGCTCCTGGAAGACCATGCCGATGTCGCCGCCGCGGAGCTTCGCGAGGCGCGTGTCCTTCGCGTCCAGGGCGAGCGATGTCGACCGGCGTTTCGCCTGCCGTGCCAGGTGATCTCGCCGCCGTCGATCGAGCCGGGCGGCCTCGACCAGGCGCAGGATCGACCGGGCCGTGACCGACTTGCCGCAGCCGGACTCGCCGACCACGCAGAGGGTCTTCCCGGCGTGCACGGTGAGGTCCACGCCGTCGACGGCCCGGACCCTCCCGTCGTAGGTGTCGAAGCCGGTCCGCAGCCCCGAGATCTCGAGCAGTGGTTGCGTCATTCTTCGCCACCTAATGCTTGTACGGGTCGGCGGCGTCCCGGAGGCCGTCGCCGACGAAGTTGAACGCCAGCACCACAAGAACCACGCACGGCCGGGGATGAGCAGCCACGGCGCGCCCGACGAGCACGCTCCACTTGCTCGCGTCCTGCAACTGGACGCCCCAGGACACGGCCGGCGGGCGCAGGCCCATGCCGAGCAACGACAGCGCCGTCTCGGCCAGGATCATGCCCGGGATCGAGAGCTCAGCGCGGCGATGATGTGGCGAGGAGAACGAGGGCAGCATGTGCCGGAACATGATCCGGCCGTGGCTGGAGCCGTCCAGGCGCGCCGAGGTCACGAACTCCTCGCCGCGCAGGCTGAGGAACCGTCCGCGCACTTCTCGCGCCAGGCCCGTCCAGGCCGACGAGCGCCAGGATCGTGGTGATGATGAAATATCTGGTCACCGGGTTCATGTCCGCGGGCAGTGCGGCGGCGAAGCCGATCCACAGCGGGATCGCCGGAACGCTCATGATGAGTTCGATGACCCGCTGGATCACGTTGTCGGCCCAGCCGCCGAAATAGCCCGAGATCGCACCGAGCACGATGCCGAGGAGGAACGCCAGCAGCACGCCGATGATGCCCACCGAGGCCGAGACCCGCGTGGCGTACACGACCTGGCTGAGCAGGTCCTGCCCGTCGGTCGTGGTGCCCCACAGGTACATCGGGTCGTCAGGGTCGTGGGGCCCGATGAGGTGGCGGTCCATCGGGATGAGCCCGAAGAGTTCGTACTCCTCGCCCTTGACGAAGAAGCCCACGTCCACGCGGTCGTCAGGGTCGGCGGTGTAGGTGATCCGCAGCGAGCGAGGGTCCTGTTCGGACGTGTAGCCGTCCACGTGGAGCCCGAAGCCGCTGTCGCTCCAGAGCTTGAGGACCTGCGGCGGGGCGGTGGTGTACTCGGCGTCGCGGTGGCGGTCGTCGAACGGCGCGATGAACTCGCACAGCACGATCACCAGCATCATGCCCGCCAGGATCCAGGCGGACACCAGCGCGAGCCGGTGCTTCTTGAAGGCCCACCACACCAGCGTCGACTGGGAGGCGGTGGCGGGCTTGGCGGTCTCCTCAGGCGTGATGCCTTCACTGGTCTGCAAAGGCGCAGGGTTGACGTCCATCAATGCCTCAATTCTGGTGGATGCCCATGCGGATGCGGGGGTCGAGCCAGCCGAGCAGGAAGTCGGAGATCAGCGTGCCGATGACGGTGACGGCGCTGAGGATCATGATGATCGAACCGGCCAGGTACATGTCCTGCGAGCGCAAGGCCCCCAAGAGGATCGGGCCCAGCGTCGGCAGGCCCAGGATCTGCCCGACCACGATGTCGCCGACCAGCAGCATCGGCAGCACCCACCCGATCGTGGAGACGAACGGGTTGAGCGCCACGCGCAGCGGGTAGCGGCGCAGCAGCTGCTTCTCGGGCACGCCGCGGGCTCGCGCGGCCGTCACGTACGGGCGGCGCAGCTCGTCGAGCAGGTTGTTGCGGATGATCCGCACCAGGCCCGCCACGCCGCCGGTGCCGATGACGACCATCGGGATCCACAGGTGCCCGAAGAGGTCCAGGAGCTTCCCGAGGTTCCAGGAGGCGTCGCACCACTCCGGCGAGCACAGTCCTGAAGGGACCGACCCGAACCAGGTGACGCTGAAGTAGATGAACACCAGCGCGATGAGGAAGTTCGGGGTCGCCAGGCCGAGGAAGCCGACCGTGGTCACGGCGTAGTCGCCGATCGAGTGCTGCTTGACGGCCGAGTAGACCCCGATCGGGAACGCCAGGCCCCAGGTCACCAGCAGCGTGATGAGCGAGACGCCGATCGTGGCCCCGAGCCGGGGCCCGATGATGTCGGCGACCGGCCGCTCGTACTCGAACGAGGTCCCCAGATCGCCTTGCACGACCTGGGTGACCCAGTGCCAGTACTGCTCGAAGATGTTGCCGTCCAAGCCGTACCGGCTGCGGAGCCCGGCGATGTCGGCCTCGGTGAGGCCCTGCCCCATCACGTTGTACTTCGCGGTGAGCGCGGTGACGAAGTCGCCGGGCGGCAGGTTGATGATGACGAAGACCACCAGCGAGATCGCCAGCAGCGTCGCCGCCATGTAGGCCGCCCGGCGGCCCAGGTATTTCAGCACTGTCCGTACTCCGGCCTATTCCTTGATGAACCACTGCTCGGGGCGGGCGGGCGAAGGCGTGCCGTACGAGGGGTTCTCCGGCATCTCGCCGCCCACGTTGTGCAGCGTGTTCGACACGACCGCCCACGAGCCCTGGCCCTGGACGGTGCCGATCGCGTAGAACTGCTCCTTGGCGATCGCGAGGATCTGCTTGAAGATCTCGTCGCGCGCGGCCTCGTCGGGCTCGCGCTGGAACTCGTCGTACAGGGTGTGCTGCTCGGCGACGGGCGCGGGCGGCGCCTCGATCATCTCGGCGTCGTTGACACCCTTCAGGGTGTAGTGCTCCGACCATTGGCGGGCGAAGAACGCGCCACCGCCGGGGCCGGCCGCCATGTACCAGTAGACCGAGGTGGTCTCGTCGATCGCGCCGCCGTCGCCGGTCCAGACGGAGCATTCGAACTGGTTCTCGTTGACGGCGTTCTGCCAGGTCTCGCGCGGCTGCGAGTTGATGTGCAGCGTGACGCCGACCGCGGCCCACATGTCCTTGATCATGTCCATCGCGTCGATCCAGGTCACGCCCAAGAGCGCGTCGTCGGCGATGGAGACGGCGAACTCGAGCGCGGTGCCGTCGGCGGAGGAGCGCACGCCGCCCGAAGCCGTGTAGCCGGCCTCGTCGAGGATCTGGTTCGCGAGGTCGGGGTCGAACTCGGTGTACTGGGTGGCGAATTCCTCGTCGTAGTACTTCGACTCGGGACGCGGTGCGGCCTGGGAGGGCTCGCCCACGCGGTTCCACAGGACGTCGATGAGCTCCTGGCGGTTGATCGCGTGGGACATGGCGATGCGGAACTGCTTGTCCTGGAAGACCTTCCGGAGGCCGGCGTTCTCGCAGTTCATGTTGAACGCGATGTTCATGTCGCTGGAGTAGGTGGAGGTGAGGTCGAGGACGGTGTAGTTCCCGGCCTCCTCGCCGTCCACGGCGTCGGCGCGGTGCGCGTTGTCGTTGAAGTGGCGCGAATGGAAGTGGTACTCGCCGTTGAGCGCGTGGGCGAACATGGTCTCGACGTCGGCCACGATGTTGTAGCGGACCGAGTCGATGTACGGCAGCTGCGAGCCCTCCTCGTCCACCTTGTAGTAGTAGGGGTTGCGCTCGAAGAGGGCGTAGTCCGCGCTGGAGACCGGCTGCTTGCAGGTCCACGGCAGGAGCGAGGGCAGATCCGGGTTCTCCCACTGGAAGTTCCACAGGTTCCCGAGGTTGGTGAAGCGGGCGACCCAGCCGTCGTAGCCCTCGTCGATGGCCTGCTGCTCGGCGTCCGGGTTGTAGGTGAGGTGGAACTGCTCCAGGTAGTGGCGCGGGTACCAGGTGAAGCGCTGGCCGGAGACGCCGCCGGCCATGTTGTCCTCGAACAGCGGCTTGGGGCCGGAGAAGCGCACGATGAAGGTGTGGTCGTCGACGATCTCGAGTTCGGCCGGGGCGCCGTCGGGGCCGGCGAGTTCGGGGGGCACGGCCTCGGTGAGATCGGTGTTCAGGTTGACGTCGTAGAAGGCGAACTCGACGTCGGCGGTGGTCACCGGCTCGCCGTCGGACCACTTGAGGCCCTCGCGGAGGGTGATGGTGAACTCGCTGGCGTCCTCGTTGGCCTCGAACGCCGAGGCGAGGTTCAGCTCGATCTCGGTGAAGTCGCGGTTCTTCTTGAGCAGCGGCTCGTAGTTGATGGTGCGGAACAGCCAGGGGCCGTCCGAGGCGCCGGTGATCGCGGTGTTCCAGGAGCCGCCGTAGACGCCGATCTCGTCGGCGGCCTTGATGACGATGGGCTCCTTGGGAAGGCGTTCCTCCACGGGAGGGAGGTCGCCGGCCTCGACGCGTTCGGCGAGCATCGGGGCTTCGAGGCCCTTGTCGCCTCCGGCGGCGCCCCCCGAGTCGGGGTCGGTGGAGAAGAAGCTGCATCCGGCGGCGGAGGCGGTGAGTGCGGCGCCGCCGGTGATGACGAGGCTGCGGCGGCTGAAGGTCGGGTCGGGCCACTGCACCCCGGACCCTTCCCGCTTTTTCGTGAACAGGCTGGAACGGGGCTGCTGAGTGCTCATCGGTGAGCGCTCCTTCCGTGGTCGTCACGGCCGAGGGGCCGGCGTGCAAGTCCATGGCTCGTGGGGTCGCCATGACCGGTGGCGGCGAGGCCCTGCGCGGCCCGGCCGAGTACCGAAACTACTGAACAGTTTCCGGAAAAATTCCGAAAACTTTCGGTAATAGCGGTGAGACTACGGCAACACCAAAACAGCGTCAAGGCTGGTAAGTCGCCACGAAGGTCACGATCGGGTCACGATGGCAATCGCATACCACGAAGCGACTACTGAACAGTTTCGAAAGTTTCAGGAGGTGTCGGCGGTGACCGGGCAGTGACGTCGGTCGATGCGGCTACCGTCGTTCGCGACGCGGCGGAATGCCGCGCTTGTAGGCGTCCCAGATGCTGCGCATCATGAAGATCTTCTCGTCGAGCGCGTCGTCGACCGAGAGTCCGCGCCCCGAATAAGGGGCCTGGAGCCGCCACGGCTTCTGCTCGGGGTCGAGGAGGTACACGACCGGGACGGTGCGGCTGGCCCGCCGCTCGGCCCGGATGTCCGCGATGTCGGTCCAGGCGGCGTACCGCTCGGTGTGCTTCTGGGCCGCAAGGGCTTTGAGCGGATGGATCCCGCGCTCGTCGAGCACGACCCCGTGCTTGCGCGCCCCCGCGTAGGCGACCGCCAGCGCGACGGCGATCGCGATGAGGAAGAGCCCGAGGAGCGTGAGGTGGTACCAATGTCCGACCGTGAGCATGTAGGCGACGGCGGGGACGAGGGCCGCGACGAGCGAGAGGCTGGAGAGGAAGAGCGCGCGGCCGAGCACTTGGCGCGTCGTAGGACGGAATGTGATCTTGACGGCCACGTCCACCCCCACCAGGCTTGCATCGCTGCTGTTGAGGTGATCGTGTCACGTTCTGGCCACACGTCAAGCGACAACCCGGGAGAAACCGGACGGCACACGTTGGATCTCATACTGCCGTGTATGTCAGGCTGGTGCCATGACGAGTCCCGATGCCTCGACCGGCCCCTTGCCCGGCTCGCCGACCTCGCGCAGGAGCAGGAGCCGACTGCGCGTCCGCCGCTCGGCGGCGATCACCGGCGCGGCCTTCGTGGCCTGGCTGACGGTGACGCCGTTGTCGTTGGCGCTCATCGTGGAACGGCCCCTGTGGGGCGCGTTCTCGACGGCGGCGGGCCTCCGATCCTGCTCGTGCCGGTCGCGGTCTCGATGTGGGCGTGGCGTTCGGGGGTGGACGTGACGAGCGAGGGCATCGCGGTCCGCGGCCTGTTCACGAGCCGCACGATCGCCTGGAAGCACATCGACGGGTTCGCCACGGGCAACGAGGGCGTGGCGGCCATATTGGATGACCAGTCGCAGGTCCGCCTGGACCCGTTGAAGCCCGAGAACCTGCCGCAGGTGCTGGCGATCGGCGGGCAGGAGCTCCGGACGGACGAGACCGAGGACTAGTAGCCTTCGCTGACGATGTTCTCGAGGGGTTCGCCCGCTGCGAAGCGGCGGATCTGGGCGCCGATCGGGGCGTAGGCGCGGTCGAGGGTGCCGTCCACCGAGGCGCCGGCGTGCGGGGTGATGAGCGCGCCTTCGAGGTCCCAGAGCGGGTGGCCCTTCGGGAGCGGCTCGGGGTCGACCACGTCGACGGCGCAGCGCAGGCGGCCCGAGGCGACCTCGGCCACGAGGGCGTCGGTGTCGACGATCGGGCCCCGTGCGGCGTTGACCAGGAGCGCGCCGTCCTTCATGTGGGACAGGAACTTCGCGTCCACGAGGCCGCGGGTGGCGTCGGTGAGCGGGAGGATCAGGATCACCACGTCGAAGTCCGGCAGGAGCGTCTCGATCCGGTCGATCGGGTGGACGCCGGGGCGTTCGCGGCGGGCGACCTTCTCGACTTCGATGCCGAGCACGGTGAGGACTTCGGCGACCTTCTCGCCGATGTCGCCCGCGCCGACGATGAGGGCGCGCTTGCCGACGACGGTGGTGGTCCACTCGACCTTCCACTCGTGGCGGGCCTGCTTGCGCGCGAAGACGTCGAAGCCGCGCATCGAGGCGATGACGGCGCCGATGGTCCATTCGGCGGTGACGCCGGTGTGCACGCCGCGGGCGTCGCACAGGGTGACGCCGGCCGGGACGGCCGGGACCCAGACTTCGGCTCCGGCGCTGAGCAGTTGGATGGCCTTGAGGGAGGTCATCTCCTTGAGCGGGGTCGTGACCTTCGACTGGGCGAGGAACGGCGGGACCCAGAACTCGAGGGTCGCCGGATCGGACGGGTAGTCGCCGCGCCCGTCGTAGACCTCGACGTCGACGTCGTCCGGGAGGGCGCCGAGCATCGCGCGGCCCTCTTCGTGAGCGATCCAAACCTTCACGGCCACAGCCTCTTCCTCCGAGTCGGTCGTACGCCGTCGCGCGCACTCGCGCGCCTGACACTCAATATCCTATAGGAAACGCGAATCGGCGTTTCGGGGGTTAGTCCCGCCTGAATCGGGGAACCGGGAGGCGTGGAAAACAGCGCGTCCGCCTCGTCGCTCCCTGCCCGGCCGGTCCCCTTGGGCCCGGGAACGGCTGGGGCCGAGGTTGCTCGTGCGCCCGCAAGACGGCAGGCCGCCCCGATACCGGGGTGGTCTCGGGGCGGCCCGCAAGGCGGCGAGCGGGCGAATGGGCCGGGCCCGGACCGGTCGGGCCAAGCGGGACCGGCCAGTAGTCTTGGGGCCATGCGCAGGTTGCTCTCGGCCGCGGCGGCTGCCGTCGCCGCACTCACGCTCGCGTCGTGCTCCTTCGGCGAGCCGCCGGAGCCCGAGAGCGGCGAACCCCCGAACCTCCCCACCCCCTCCGGCACCCCCGAAGAGCCCGCCACGTTCATGGACGTCGTCGCCGAAGGCCTCGAAGTCCCGTGGGGCCTCGACTTCCTGCCCGACGGCACCGCGATCGTCGGCGAGCGCGCCACCGGCCGCGTCCTCGCGATCGCCGCCGGCGAGGACGGCACCGTTGGCGAACCCGAGGAACTGCGGACCGTCGACATCGCCGACACCGGCGAAGGCGGCCTCCTCGGCCTCGCCGTCTCCCCCGACTACGCGACGGACGCGACCGTGTTCGCGTACTACACCACCGGCGAGGACAACCGGATCGCCAAACTGAACCTCGGTTCCGACGCCGCGCCCGAACCGATCCTCACCGGGATCCCCGCCGGGCCCAACCACAACGGCGGCGCCCTCGAGTTCGGCCCCGACGGCTTCCTCTACGCCGCCACCGGCGACGGCGGCGACGGCAACAACGCCCAGGACCCGGAATCCTTGGGCGGCAAGATCCTCCGCATCACCCCCGACGGCAAGCCCGCCGAAGGCAACCCCGACGCCGACTCCCCCGTCTACACCCTCGGGCACCGCAACATCGAAGGCCTCGCCTGGAACGCCGCCGGGCAGCTCTACGCCACCGAATTCGGTCAGGACATCGCCGACGAGCTCAATTTGATCGAAGCGGGCGGCAACTACGGCTGGCCCTTCTTCGAAGGCCCCGGCGGCGACAACGCGTATGTGGACCCGGTCCTCACCTGGGAGCCCTTCGAGGCCTCATGCGCCGGCGCGATCTTCCTCGAGGACAAGCTCGTCACCGCGTGCCTGCGCGGCCAGCGCCTGTGGGTCGTCCAATTCGACCAGTCCGGTGCGGCCGCCGCCGAGCCGCAAGCGACGATCGTCAACGAGTTCGGTCGACTACGATCGGTTGCCATGGCCCCCGACGGAATGCTCTGGGTCACCACCTCGAACCGGGACGGCCGCTGCACCGAAGAGCGCGGCTGCGCCGCGAACGAGGCCGACGACCGGATCATCCGCTTCTCCACCAGCTACGCCGCCCAAGGAAGGGTCTAGTTGACTTCTCCCTCTCCCGATAAGAGTGGGATCCACCCGTCGCCGGGAGGTGTTTCCTGTTTCATCGACCGTTGCCGCCGCGCTAGGAGCGCTTTGGTCTTACACCGTCTCCGCAGGCTGCAACCGCCAGCCCGGCGGCCAGAATGTTCTTCGCGGCGTTCACATCGCGGTCTTCGACATGCCCGCAGGCCTTGTCCGAACATCGGAAAGTGCGCTCGCTCAACGGCATGCCGACCTTGACAGTGCCGCAGGCGGAGCAGACCTTCGAGGAAGGGTGGTACCGGTCGATCGCGATCAGGTCCCGGCCGTACCACTCGCATTTGTATTCCAGCAGGCGCCGAAAGGTCGCCCACGAAGCGTCGGCGATCGCTCGGGCAAGCAAGTGGTTGCTCATCATTCCGCGCACATTCAGGTCCTCGACGCAGATCACTTGGTTTTCGCGAACCAGTCGAGTGGTGAGCTTGTGCATGGCATCGAGCCGCCGGTCGCCGATCCTGGCGTGCGCTCGGGCGAGCTTCAGCTTCGCCTTCTGGAAATTCTTGCCGCCCTTCTCCTTCCGCGCCAGCTCCCGCTGGCGGGACTTGACTCGCTCGCGGTCGCGGCGCTCATGACGCGGGTTCGCGATCCTTTCGCCGGTCGAAACCGTGAGCAGGCTCGACAAACCCGCGTCGACGCCGATTGCCTCAACACGTTCGGGCAGCGCCGGGATGTCCTCTTCGACAAGGAGCGACACGAACCAGCGCCCAGCACTGTCGCGCGAAACCGTCACCAGCGAAGGCTCTGCCAACGGCGGCAGCGATCTAGACCATTTGACTCGCAGCGGACCAGCATGTTTGGCGAGTCGCAGCTCGCCATTTCGAAAAGTGAACCCAGATTTCGTGTACTCTGCCGAGCCCGCAAGACGCTTTCGCTTGAAACACGGGTATGCGCTGCGTTTCTCCCAGAATCCTACGAACCCGCTCTGCAAGTGCCTGAGCGCTTGCTGGAGAGGCACCGAAGACACGTCGTTGAGGAAGTCGAGGTCCTTCCGGCGCTTCCACTTGGTGAGCAGAGCCGATGTCTGAACATAGGTGACACGGTCCCTACGACGGAACCAGGCCTTCGTCCTCGCGTCGAGCGCCTTGTTATAGACCAGGCGAACGCACCCGAACGTCTGAGACAGGTTCTCAGCTTGCGGGGGCGTCGGGTAGCAGCGGAACCTGTAGGCTCTCTTCCGCAGCTCGACCATCCTCACAAACTAGCATGTTGATGTGTAAGACCTGAAAGGAGGGTCGGCCTTCTGCCCGTAAGCGGCGCATCAGGCCGAAGAACAGATGAATGACCGCCTTACCTCAACTCTGCATCGTGTCCAGGCTGCAACCCGCACCGCCGGGAGGCGCGCGAAGTCCTTGCGGCGCAGATCGAAGGCGGGCTGGTCGCGGGTGCGGCGCTCCCACCGGGTGAGGCAGATCGCCGTGGTCGCCGCGATCCTGTTCATGGGCACCGCGGCAGCCGCAGGCGGCCTCGCGCTCGTGGGCGGCACCAAGGCCGACATCGGGCCGTTCGACACCACGGTGTCCCTGCACCCGGACCTCTCCGGCGAGACCGTCGTGACGATCCCGCCGCTCGGCGACGTCATCTTCGACAGCCACGACGGGCCCGTGGGCCTCAACCTGAAGCTCGACTCGGTCGACCCGGTCGAGGCCCAGGCCATCATCAACACGCCCGGCGGCGTCACCACCGCCTCCCAGAGCCTCGCCTCCGACGTCACCGACGCGGTGGTCCGGGTCGTCGTGGAGGCGCTGGCGATCGTGACGCTGTGCGGGCTGCTCGTCGGCGCGCTCGCGTTCCGCACCATGCGCCGCGCGCTGCTCACCGGCGTCACCTCGCTGGCGGTCACCGCCTGCGCTCATGGGGTACGCGGCCACGACGCTGCGCGCGGAGTCGATCTCGCAGCCGCGCTATGAGGGCCTGCTCGCCTACGCGCCCAGCGTGGTCGGCAACGCCGAGGACATCGCCGTGAACTACGAGGAGTACGTGGCGAACCTGCAGAAGTTCGTCACGAACATCTCCGAGTTCTACGCGCTCGCGATGGACATGCCGCAGTTGGGCATCCAGGACGACTCGATCCGGGTCCTCCACGTCTCCGACATCCACCTGAACCCGTCGGCGTGGCACCTCATGGAGTCGGTCGTGGAGCAGTTCGACATCGACGCGGTGGCCGACACCGGCGACATGAACGACTGGGGCTCCGAGCAGGAGGCCGAGATCTTCTCGCAGGGTGTGGAGCAGGTCAACGTGCCGTACGTGTTCGTGAAGGGCAACCACGACTCGGTGACGACGGTGGCCGCGCTCGCGTCCTACGACAACGTGATCGTGCTCGACGGCGAGGTCAGAGAGATCGCCGGCCTCGAGTTCGCCGGGATCGGCGACCCGAGATTCACGCCCGACAAGGGCGACCAGCCGTCCAGCGAGTACGCCCAGCAGATGCTCACCCTGTCCGGCGAACGCCTCCAGCAGGCGATCGAGGACGCGGGCGGGGCCGACCTGGCGATGGTGCACGAGCCGCCGATGGCGGATCCGCTCACCGGCGAAGTGCCGCTGGTGCTGGCCGGGCACACGCACGAACGGCGCGGTGGAGGACCTCGGCGAGGGCACCACGCTCATGGTCGAGGGCTCCACGGGCGCGGCCGGACTGCGGAACTTCCAGTCCGAGGACCCGATGAAGATGGAGATGGACGTCCTCTACTTCGACCCGATCACGAAGGCGCTCACCGCGTACGACTCGATCTCGGTCGGCGCCGTGGGCGAGACGGACGTGACCCTCGACCGCACGGTGATCCCGACCGAGGACCAGGTCAACGAGGGCGACATCCAGAGCGGCACGGAATCGGCTGCGCCGCAGCAGGACTGAGGCCGTTACCAGACCGTGTCCCGTCTTGAGGTCTTCTTGGGTTAACCCGGGGTTCAATCGCAGGATCATTCAGCAGCGGACCGAGTTCCTCGCCGGGGAGCTCACCACCGAGTCCGCTTCGGAGTGATCTCGCGGGGCGCGGAAAAGGCCCCGACACGGTGTCGGGGCCTTTTCGCGTCTCAACCGGTCAGCGCGGGGCCGAGGACCATTGCGGCGACCGAGAAGTAGATGACCAGGCCGGTCGCGTCGCACAGCGTCGAGACCATCGGCGCCGAGACGAGGGCCGGGTCGATGCCGACCTTCTTGCGGCCAAGGGAAGGAACGAGCCCACGAACGTGGACCAGGTGCAGACCACCAGGAGTGTCAGGGCGATGATGAGCCCGATGTCCCAGCCGTAGACGAAGCCGACCACCGGACCGCCGACGGCGGCGAGCAGGGCGCCGAGCAGGAAACCCACGCGCGATTCGCGCCAGGTGATCCTGAAGGCGTCCGAGAAGCGGACCTCGCCGACGGCCATGGCGCGGATGATCGTCACCGACGCCTGCGACCCGGAGTTGCCGCCGGTGCCGGTCAGCAGCGAGATGAACACCGCCAGGACGGTGACGTTCGCAAGGTAGCTCTCGTAGTAGTTGAGCACCGTCACGGTGAGCGAGGCCGAGACGGCCAGGACGAGCAGCCACACCGCGCGCTTGCGCGCCAGCATGAACACGCCGGCCGAGAGGTACGGCCGCTCCAGCGGTTCGGCGGCACCGGCGCGGACGGCGTCCTCGGTGTCCTCGGCTTCGAGGATCTCCATGGCGTCGTCCCAGGTGATGATCCCGACGAGGCGGTCCTCGTGGTCGACCACCGAGAGCGCGATGAGGTTGGCCTCCTGGATGAGGCGGGCGGCCTCTTCCTGGTCGGTGTCGGTGGAGACCTGGTAGTGCTCGTCCGCGATGAAGTCGGCTGACGGGCAGGTCGGGGTCGGCGCTCACCAGGTCGGCGAGGGTGACGGTGCCGAGGAGTTTGCGGTGCCCGTCGGTCACCGGCAGCACGTCGAGGTTGCGGGGGCGTTCGCGCAGGTGCCGGATGCGCTCGATCGCCGCGGCGGCGGTCATCGAGGCGCGCAGCGACACGTAGTCGGGCGTCATGATGCGCCCGGCCGACTCGGGCTCGTACCCGAGCAGCTGCGCGGTGATGCGCCGGTCGGCGGCGCTCAGCTGGGACTGGAACCGGGTCGCGACCTTGGCGGGCATCTCTTCGAAGAGCTTGGCCCGGTCGTCGGCCTCCATCGAGTCGAGCAGTTCGCGGACGGTGTCGGTCTTGAGCCCGTCGAGAGTTCCTGCTGGTGGACGGTGTCGAGCTCTTCGAAGACGGCGAGGGCGCGGTCTTTGGGGAGCAGCCGGAACCGGAGGGCCTGTTCGGCCAGGTCCATACGGGGCAGCTCTTCGGCGAGTACGACGGTCGAGGTGTCGGCGAGTTCCAGGCGGAGCGCCGCGAGCTCGTCAACCGCCGCGGGCGAAATGGGCTGGATGACCTGGGCCATGTCAGCCACCTCCTAACACGAGGAAAGGGCCGTGCCCTTGAACCACGTGGCAGGAAACGCCGCAGGTCAGCCCGTCCGCTCCAATGTAAGAGGACGCGAGGCACGGTAAAAGGAAAATGGGAAGAACGCGTCGGTATCTCGACTGGATCCGGGGTCGTCACCCATGGCCCTCACCTCCTCTGGTCGGCCTTGAGGCTTGCTTGGTTCAGGGTAGCAATCGCATGTGAACAACATCGCTCTCTGGGGTTCCCAAAGACTCCCGGCTCACACGGGGGCTGAACGGACATTCACCTCGTCTCCACCATGAGTGGTGGAATTCCCGCTTGAGGACCGCGATGCGGCCCGTCTTCGGAGGTCGCGGGATGTCGTGTTATTAATATACGTAAACGACACCGTTTACTAATGAGGTGATCATGGACGCTGAAGTGGTCGTGGTGGGGGCGGGTCCGTCCGGGCTCGTGCTGGGATGCGCACTCGCCGCGCACGGGGTCGCTGTGCGAGTGGTGGACCGGGCCGAGGGGCCCGCCCCGACGTCGCGGGCGAACATCCTCCACGCCCGAGGCGTGGAGGTGCTGACACGGCTGGGTGCGCTGGGCGATCTGCCGGAGCGCGCACTGAGCCCGGTGGGCATGACGATGTACGCCCGGGGCCGCGAGCTCGCCACCATGCGATTCGTGCCCGATCCGCGTGAGCCGGTGCAGGCGCTGTTCATCTCGCAGGCCGACATCGAGGCGCAACTGCGCCTGCGGTTCGAAGCCCTCGGCGGGTCCGTCGAGCCCGGCCGTGAAGTGGTCGGGGCCGCCCAGGACGCGGACGGAGTCACGGTCGAGTTCGCAGACGGCGACGCGCTCCGCACCGCGTGGCTCGTCGGATGCGACGGATCACGAAGCACCGTAAGGCAACTGGCCGAGATAGGATTTCCCGGCGTTTCGGTGGTCGAACGCTTCCTGCTGGCCGATGTGAACGCCGCTTGGGACCGGTCGCGACAGGGCTCGGCGGGATGGTTCCACCCTGACGGCATGTTGCTGGCCATGCCGATGCGAGGCCGCAACGGCGGCGGGGACCTGTGGCGGTTGATGGCCGATGTCCCCGACACCGGGGAGCACCTGAGCGCCGAGCAGATCGTCGAACGGCTGCGAGACCTCCTGCGCGAACGCGCCGAGGTGGAAGACATCGAGATCCGGGAGACGGTGTGGACGTCGGTGTTCCGGATCCAGCGGCGGCTGGCCGAGAGCTACCGGCACGGACGCGTACTCCTGGCCGGGGACGCCGCGCACATCCACAGCCCGATCGGGGGCCAGGGCATGAATACCGGCATGGGTGACGCCGAGAACCTCGCTTGGAAGCTCGCCATGGTGGCCACCGGCCGCGCCGACGAAGCGCTGCTCGACACCTACACCCCCGAGCGTCGCCCCCTGGCCGAAGAGGTCCTGCGCACCACCACGGCAAACACCCGGCTCCTGGCCGGCGCGACGCCGCTGACCCGTCTGGTGCGCGACCGGCTGCTGCTGCCGGTGTTCAATCTGACCTCGGTGCAGCGGCAGGCGACCCGGAAAGCGTCGCAGCTGTGGGTGACCTACCGGGGCGGTCCGCTCGGCGGACGGGGTCGGGCCCCGCACCCCGGCGACCGGATTCCCGATCAGGCCTGTCTCGACGTCGAAGGCGCGACGACGAGTCTGTACAGCGCATTGGGTCCGGCGTGGGCGCTCATCGCCGACAGGGAACGTCCCGAACTGGCCGAGGCGGCGCGACGCCGCTTGGGTGAAATCGCGGTCCTGCGGATCCCCGACGCGACCGGCTCCCCGATGCTGGTGCGTCCGGACGGCCATCTCGCCTGGCGCGGCGACGATCCGGACGACCTGCGATCCTGGCTGACCGGCACACTGCGGACCAGGGAAACGGCATGAGCAGCAAACGCGAACAGCCTCCGGGCCCGGGCAGGCCCCGCGACCCGGCCGCCGACGCCGCGATCCTGCGCGCCGCCCTGGAAGTCCTCATCGAACAGGGCGTCGCGGGCGCAAGCATCGATCGGATAGCCAAGCGAGCCGACGTCGCCAAGGTCACCGTCTACCGGCGCTGGTCATCGAAGGAAGACCTGCTCGCGGACGCGATCGAGGCGGCGCGCGAGGAGATCACGGCGGCCGACGAGACGGACACGCCCGCCGAGGACCTGCCGGACATCATCGACCAGTTGCTGCCGCAATGGAGTGAAGCGCTGACCCGTCCGCGACTGCGTATCCTCGCCGCCCGCCTGCTCGGCGCCGGGCCCGACCATCCGAAGCTCCTGGAGGCCTACCGCGAACATCATCTCAAGCCGCGCCGCGAGCGGGCCTTGGCGACCCTGCGCCGCGCCCGCGACGCGGGCGTCCTGGCGCCCGAGGCCGACCTCGACATGCTGATCGACATGATGAACGGCGCGATCATGCAATTCCTGCTGCTCAGCGAGGACGTTCCCGGGCCCGCCGCGGCCCGCGAATACCTGGAGCGCCTCTTTCGCCAGATCGGCTTTCCCGACTCCCGACCGCCGGCCGGCTAGGGCCTGTCCTGTGAATCCGGAGAGGCGGTATCCGAGTCCGTTTGTTCGCTCGCAAGGCGGAAGGCCTCCCCGATACCGGTGTTGTATCGGGGAGGCCGACAACGAAGCGAGCGGGCAAACGGACTCGGATAACGCCCGGCCGGATTCACAGGACAGGCCCTAGGCTCTGGCCCCAGCAGCCGCACTCCGTTGGACGGAGCCCCTGCGCTCATCTGTCGATGCGCAACGGCCGGGAGCGGCACCCAAGGGGTGCTGCTCCCGGCCGTTGCGACGTCCTAGCTCAGTTTGTCGAGGATGATCTGGCGCACGGTCCCGGCGTCGGCCTGGCCCTTCGTGGCCTTCATGACCGCGCCGATGAGCACGCCGGCGGCAGCGTGGGTGCCGCCGCGGATCTTGTCGGCCACGGCCGGGTTCGCGGCGATCGCCTCGTCGACCGCGGCTTCGAGCGCCCCGGTGTCGGAGACGACCTCGAGGCCGCGCTTCGCGGCGACGTCGGCGGGGTCGCCTTCACCGGCGAGCACGCCGTCGATGACCTGGCGGGCGAGCTTGTCGTTCAGGCGCCCGTCGTCGACCATGCCCTGGAGCTGGGCGACCTGCGCGGGCGTGATCGCCAGCGCGCCGAGTTCCTCGCCGGACTCGTTGGCGCGGCGGGAGAGCTCGCCGAGCCACCACTTGACGGCGCCGGACGGGGTGGCCCCGGCGGCGACGGTGGACTCGATGAGTTCGACGGCGTCGGCGTTGACGACCGACTGCATCTCCTTGTCGGCCAGGGACCAGTCGGCCTGGAGGCGTTCGCGGCGCTTGCGCGGCGGTTCGGGGAGGGTCGCGCGGAGCTCCTCGACCCATTCGCGGGACGGTTCCATGACGGCGAGGTCGGGTTCGGGGAAGTACCGGTAGTCGGTGGCTTCCTCTTTGGAGCGTCCGGCGCGGGTCTCGCCGGTGGTCTCCTGGAAGTGGCGGGTCTCCTGGAAGATCCGCTCCCCCGCGTCGAGGAGCGCGGACTGGCGGCGGACCTCGTAGCGGACGGCGCGTTCGACCGAGCGCAGCGAGTTGACGTTCTTGGTCTCGGTGCGGGTGCCCCATTCGGCGCCGGGCAGGTTGAGCGAGAGGTTGACGTCGCAGCGCAGGGAGCCCTGCTCCATGCGGACGTCGGAGACGCCGAGGGAGCGGACGATGTCGCGCAGTTCGGCGGTGTAGGCGCGGGCGACCTCGGGGGCGAGGGCGCCGGTGCCCGGGACGGGACGGGTCACGATCTCCACGAGGGGGATGCCGGCCCGGTTGTAGTCCACGAGGGACTCGGTGGCGCCGTGGATGCGGCCGGTCGCGCCGCCGACGTGGAGGGTCTTGCCGGTGTCCTCTTCGAGGTGGACCCGCTCGATCTCGATGCGGTATTCCTTGCCTTCGACGACCACGTCGACGTAGCCGTTCTCGCAGAGCGGCTCTTCGTACTGGCTGGTCTGGAAGTTCTTCGGCATGTCCGGGTAGAAGTAGTTCTTCCGGGCGAAGCGGGTCCATTCGGCGATGTGGCAGTTGAGGGCCAGGCCGATCTTGATGGTGGCCTCGATGGCGGCCTTGTTGGCGACCGGCAGGGCGCCGGGCAGGGCCAGGCACACCGGGCAGGTCTGCGTGTTGGGCTCGGCGCCGAAGACGGTGGAGCAGCCGCAGAACATCTTGGTGCGGGTGTCGAGTTCGATGTGGGTCTCGAGGCCGAGGACGGGCTCGTAGGTCTCGACGGCGGTCGCGTAGTCGTTGAGTTTCGTCATCGGGCTACTTCCCCTCGATCTCGGGCGCGGTGTCGGCGAGCAGGGTGTCCTGGGTGGACTCCAGGGCGGCCGCGACGCGGTAGGTGATGTCGTCGCCCATGACCGGGCCCATGACCTGGAGGCCGACGGGCATGCCCTCGGAGAGGCCGACGGGGACCGAGACGCCCGGGCCGCCGTAGAGGTTGCGTCGGGATCGTGTAGAGGTCGGCGAGGTACATCTGGTACGGGTCGCCGGTGCGCGCGCCGAACTCGAAGGCGATGAACGGCGTGGTCGGGCTGATGATCGCGTCGACCGTTTCGAAGGCCTTCTCGAAGTCCTGCTTGATGAGGGTGCGCACGAGCTGGGCCTTGCCGTAGAACGCGTCCACGTACCCGGCGCGAGAGGGCGTAGGTGCCGAGGATGATGCGGCGCTTGACCTCCGGGCCGAAGCCGGCTTCGCGGGTGAGGCTCATGACCTCTTCGAGCGAGTGCTTGCCGTCGTCGCCGGCGCGCAGGCCGTAGCGGACGCCGTCGTAGCGGGCCAGGTTGGAGGAGGCCTCGGACGGGGCGATGAGGTAGTAGGTCGGCAGCGCGTAGGTGAAGGACGGGCAGGAGACCTCGACGATCTCGGCGCCGAGTTTCACGAGCTGGTCCACGCCGGCCTCGTAGGCGGCGATGACGCCCGGTTCGGCGGCGTCGGTGCCTTCGGCGAACTCCTTGACCACGCCGAGCTTGACACCGCGTCAGGTCGCCGCTCGCGCCGGCCTTGGCGGCGGCGGCCACGGGCGGGACGGGCGCATCGATGGCGGTGGAGTCGCGCGGGTCGTATCCGGAGATGACCTCGTGGAGGAGCGCGGCGTCGAAGGCGTTGCGGGCCACGGGACCCGGGGTGTCCAGTGAGGACGAGAAGGCGATGAGCCCGAAGCGGGAGTTGGACCCGTACGTGGGCTTGGCGCCGAAGGTGCCGGTGACGGCGCCGGGCTGGCGGATGGAGCCGCCGGTGTCGGTGCCGATGGCGAGCGGGGCCATCTTCGCGGCGACGGCCGCGGCCGAGCCGCCGCCGGAGCCGCCGGGGATGCGCCCGGTGTCCCACGGGTTCAGGGTGGCGCCGAACGCGGAGTACTCGGTGGAGGAGCCCATGGCGAACTCGTCCATGTTCGTCTTGCCGAGGATCGGCATCTTCGCGGCCTTGATGCGCTCGACGATGGTGGCGTCGTACGGCGGGATCCAGCCTTCGAGGATCTTGGAGGCGGCGGTGGTCGGCATGCCCTTGGTGACCACGACGTCCTTGATGGCGATCGGGACGCCGGCGAGCGGGCCGAGCTTCTCGCCGCGGGCGATCGCGGCGTCGACCTCGGCCGCGGTGGCGAGGGCGCCTTCGCGGTCGACGTGGAGGAAGGCCTTGACGGTGCCGTCGATCGCTTCGATGCGGTCGAGGTGGGCCTCGGTGATCTCGTAGGAGGTGGCGCGGCCCTCGCGGATGGCCTCGGCCATGTGGGCGGCGGTCTGATCGATCGCGCGGTGTCCGGTCATGGCTAGGCCTCCTCGTCCAGGATGCGCGGGACGCGGAAGCGGTCCTCGGCGGTGTCGGGGCCGCCGGCGAGGACGGCGTCGCGGGGCAGGGACGGCTGCGGCTGGTCTTCCCTGAACACGTTCACCAGCGGCACCGCGTGCGAGGTCGGCTGGACGCCGTCCGTGTTCACGTCGGCGAGCGTCTTCATCGATTCGAGGATGACGTCGAGTTGGCCGGCGAAGGCGTCGAGCTCGTCATCGGTGACTTCGAGGCGGGCCAGCCGCGCCAGGTGCGCGACCTCCTCGCGTGAAATCGTACTCACGACAGGTGTTTCCTAACGGTTACTAGCTGCGGGAAGACCAGTCGAGTCTAGGCCGTGCGCGGCATGGGCCCGCGTGGGGCACCCGTCGACTGTGGGGCTTGCCGAGAGGTGTGATGGACGCATCGCTAAAACCAGTTGGCACGAATCGAGCAGGGTGGATATGACCCCCTAGTCACAGCGAATGTGACGTGATACTCTCTCGTTACTGGTTCGGAACGGGTTTCCTGGTTTCCTTTCTGTTTCCTTGCTAAGAACGAGTCGGTGGGTGTTCCGACTTGTGGTGGTGTTCTCGAGCCAGTGCAGGCCCCGGGCGAAAGCCCGGGGCCTGGTTCTTTTTGTGCTACAAGGTAGTCGACGTAGCCGCGAGCTCGCCTTCCTGAGCCGGATCCGCGCTCTCGATATCGCCGTGCCAAGCGCGCCAGAGTCCCGCATAGTGGCCGTCGAGTGCGATCAGTTCATCGTGATTCCCCAATTCGGCGACCCTTCCGTCCTCCACTACGGCGATTCTGTCCGCATCGTGGGCGGTGTGGAGCCGGTGGGCGATCGCGATCACGGTGCGACCCTCCAGGACCGCGCCGAGCGCCCGCTCGGTGTCGCGGGCCGCGCGCGGGTCGAGCATCGCCGTGGCCTCGTCGAGGATCACCACATCGGGGTCGGCCAGGATGATCCGCGCGAGCGCGATCTGCTGGGCGCTCGCCGCGTCCAGCTCCCGGTTCTTGCCGCCCAGCGGGGTGTCGAGGCCCTCGGGCAGGTCGAAGACCCAGTCCGCGCCGACCGCCGCCAGCGCCTCGTTCAGCTCCCGGTCGCTCGCCTCGGCCTTGGCGAGGATCAGGTTGTCGCGCAAGGAGGCCGTGAAGACGTGGTGCTCCTGGGTGACCAGGGTGACGCGCTTGCGGCGCTCGTCGAGCGGCAGCGCCGCGACGTCGACGCCGCCGATCGTGGCGCGCCCTTCGCGGGGCACGTCGGAACCGGAGATGAGCCGCGCGAGCGTGGACTTGCCGGCGCCCGAGGGGCCGACCACGGCGAGGCGCTGCCCGGCGGGCACGCGCAGGGTGACGCCGTGGAGCACGTCGCGGGGGCTGGTCGGGTAGGCGTAGCGGACCTCGGTGAGGTCGACGGTGCCGTCGACCGGGCGTTCGGCGGTGGCGCCGGACTCGGCGTCCTCGGCTTCGGCCACGCCTTCGATGCGGGACATGGCCGCGAAGCCGCGCTGGACCTTCTCGACCCACATGAGGATGTGGTCGATCGGGAACATGATCTGGCGGGTCAGCACCGCGCAGGCGGCCACGGTGCCGAGGGTGATCGCGCCGTCGAAGTAGAAGGCGCCGCCCACCAGGAGCACGGCCGCGGTCGGCAGCGCGTAAGCGCCGTCGAGGAACGGGAAGTAGACGCTGCGAAGGAAGAGCGTGTAGCGGGCGGCCTTCCAGTGGCGGGCGACCGTGTCGTCCCCGGCGCCGTCGCGCTGGGCGCGGAGCCGGTAGGCCTCGGTGGTGCGGGCGCCGTCTGCGGACGCGCCGATGGTGTCGCCGATCGTGGACTCGGCCTGGCGCTCGGCGAGGTAGCCGTTGCGCCCGCGCTTGAGGTACCAGCGGGTGCCGACGAACAGCGACGGGACCACGACGAGCATGCACAGGCCCAGCAGCGGGCTCGCGATGAGCATGGCGGCGAAGAAGACGATGACCTTGAGGAGCGAGACGGTGACCTGCGGGAGGCCGTCGCGGAACAGGATCCCGGCTTCGGGCACGTCGGCCGAGGAGCGGGTCATGAGGTCGCCCGAGCCGGCCTGCTCGACCACCGGCATCGGCAGTCGCAGGGCCCGGTCGACGAACTGGACCCGCATGCGGGCCGAGAGCCGCTCGCCGAGGCGGTAGGACACGTACGTGCCGGCCCAGGTGAAGGCCACGACGGCGACGATCGAGGCGAGCAGGCCGAGGGCGAGCCGGTCGATCGCGGCCGCGCCGGAACCGGCGGACAGGTTGTCGAGCATGTCGCCCAGCAGGATCGGGGCGACGGCCGCCGCCACGGCGGCGATCAGGTGCAGGCCGACCGCGATCACGGCACGGCGCTTCTCGGAGGCGAGGAGCCGGAGGAACGCGCGGCGGACCGTCGGCGAATCGGCGATCGGCAACTGGTTGGTGCGCTTGTCTTGGATGGTCACTCTGCCTCCCGGGTGACGAGTGCGCGGTAGTCGGCGTGGTCGGCGACCAGTTCGCGGTGGCTGCCGGAGACGATGACCTTGCCGCCCTGGACGAACGCCACTCGGTCGGCGCGGCCGAGCCACAGCGGCGAGGTGGTGGCGATCGCGGTGGCGCGGCCGCCGCGGACCTCGGAGAGGCGCTCGACGATGCGCGATTCGGTGTGGGAGTCGACCGCGGAGGTCGGCTCGTGCAGGAGCAGGGCCTCGGGGTCGGCGGCGATGGCGCGGGCCAGGCGCAGGCGCTGGCGCTGGCCGCCCGAGAGCGTGCGGGCCTGGTTGTCGACCTCGGTGTCGAGGCCGTCGGGCAGGGCCTCGACGACGTCGTGGGCCGAGGCCGCTTCGATGGCCGCTTCCACCCGGTCGTGCCCGTCGAGGGCGGCGACCGCGGCGGCGACCGTGCCGGCGAACAGGTAGGCGTCGTGGTCGGCGACGAGGACGCGGCGGCGCAGTTCGTCGCGGTCGAGCTGGGCGACGGGGACGGTGCCGAACCGGGCCTCGGACTCGGTGTAGCCGCCGAGGCGGTCGAAGACGGCGGCGACCTGTTCGGAGTCGGAGGAGGCGACGGCGAGCAGTTCGCCGCCGGCCACGGTGAGGCCGGACTCGGGGTCGTGGAGTTCGGCGCCGTGCGAGGTCCGGGCAGGATCTCGGCGGGGGCCTCGCGTTCGGGGGTGTTGAGGAGTTCGCAGACCTTGCCGGCGGCGACGCGGCCTTCGATGATCCGGTAGGTGCAGCCGATGAGCCAGTGCACGGGAAGGAGCATGGCGCTGGTGTACCCGAAGGCGGCGACCATCTGGCCGGGGGTGAGTTCGCCTGCGGCGACCTGGCGTCCGGCGATCCAGATGACGACGCCGAGCAGGATCGCGGGCGTGCCCTCGCCGAGGGAGTTCAGCCAGGCGGTGGGTCCGGCGACCTTGTATCCGGCCTCCCGCAGGGCGTCGGAGTCGCGCCGGTAGGAGCTGTTGAACCGGGCCTCGCCGCCGATGCCGCGCAGCACGCGCAGGCCCGAGACGATGTCGGAGGCGCGCTCGGTGATGTCGCCGACGCGCTCGCGGTAGGCCTCTTGGCTGTTCTGGAGCCGGGTGAGCAGCGGGCCGGTGATGAGGCCGACGACGAAGACGCCGATGAAGATGGTGAGGCCCAAGGCGACCGAGGTGTTGAACAGAAGCACGCCGACCGCGATGAGCCCGAGGATGCAGCCCGCGGTGGGCGAGAGGGAGTCGACGGCCCAGGAGATGCGGTTGATGTCGGTGGCGCCGACGCTCACGACCTCGCCGGTGGTGAGCTTGCGGCGGAGGTCGTCGCCGAGCCGGTTGACCTTCCGGGTGGCGAGCTGGAGGGTGCGGTACGACGCGTCCATTCGCCAGAACACGGTGAGCCGGTGCGACCAGACGATCATCGCGGCGGTGACGAACCCGGCGAGGACCATCCCGATCGACCAGAAGGCGAGCGCGCCCCAGTCCCGTTCGCGCAGGCCGTTGTCGACCGCGCCGGTGAGGAAGAACGGGAGCACGGGCAGGGCCCCGAGCGCGATGCCCGAGGTGAAGAGCGCCGAGATCATGAGGCCCTTGCGGCGGGTGGCGAGCCACGCGAGGAAGCGCCAGGGCGTGGTCGGCGGCAGCGACAGATCACCCCTCGATCCATCGGGTCTGAGGGGGTCGTCGAGCGGGAGTTCGGGAGCGCGGAGGAACCTCACTTGCCGAGCGTAAAGGGAGGGTCCGACAACCGGCAATCGAATAACCCGCTGCGCGCGATCTACCAGCGCTTTCGCCGCTCCCCTCCTGCGGGGGAGACGGAAGTCGCATTTGGAAGGGGAGCGCATCGGCCCCTGGACGAAATTGCCTCACATCGGGTTCGTAGACTCATCGCGTGTCGGTCGGCGGTTTCCTCGCCACCGACATCGCTCAGCGGGCCGCCGCCGGAGGGCACCCGGTGCCGCCGGTCACGGTGCTCCTCATCGGCCTCGGCGTCTACACCGCGATAGGCACGGGCGCATCGCTGCTGTGGCGATGTTGCCTGAACGCGGTCCTCGGTGTGTCGACCCTCTTCGAACGAGGCGTCGTCGACGCGTACCACCGCTCGGACGCGTCCGGAGGCGGCGAAGCCGGGCCACGCCCGAAGGCGGTCCCGGTCCGCGCGGACCGGTCACCGCCGATACCGGCGTGATTCCGCCTTCGGTGCAGCGCAATGGATGCGGTGGAGCCGTGCCATGCCCCGCCCCCAAGACCGTTCGACTCCCGACAGGAGCTCCGCCATGCCGGCGCTGCAATTCGAAGACCTCCTCCAAGACCCCGATCGCGAATGGGACGGTGAGCGCTGGGGCGCCGACGGCCGCCCGATCCTGCTGCTGAACGACACCGCCGACGACCGGTCGGCGTGGTGGCCGGTGGCGGCCCGTCTCGCCGACGAGCACGCGGTGGCGGTGCTGGATCTGCCCGTGCAGCAGCCGATCGGCGACCAGGCCGAGGTCCTCGCCGGTTTCGTCGCGAAGATGGGCACGCGGGCGCCGGTGATCGCGGGCCACGGCAGTGCGGCGCTGGTCGCGTCCCTCTTCGCGGCCCGCTATGTGGCCCACGCGGTGGTCAACATCGAGCAGCCCCTGAACGAACCGCAGCGTGACGATGACGCGACTAGAGCGCTCCAGGAGATCATCGCCGGCCCGCGCAAGATCAAGTGCCGGTACCTCGCGATCTTCGCCGCCGCACCGCATCCGGACTACGAGACCTGGTTGCGGGAGCGCATCCCGGACGCGGTCTGCGCGGCCTACGGGACCGAAGGGACCTTCCCCCATCTGAGCGACCCCGAGCGCTTCGCCGACGACATCCGCGAGATGGCTGGATTAGCCCACGTCCAGGGACATCGCCAGGCCCTCAAGCCGTTCGACGGCCTGGCGACGCTCGGCATCGAAGCCGGCCCGCTCGCGCTCGAACCCGGACCGGGTGATCGACAAGGTCCGCGAGACCGCCACCACTTCCACGCGCATGCCGAACTCCTCCCCCAGGATCAACCGCAGCGGCGGCACCACGTGGTCGCGATGCTCGTTCGCCGTTCCCGGGCCGTGCACGGTGCCGCGGGTCGAGACGATGACGGCGAGACGGCCCCGCAGCGGCTGTGCGTGCTCCTCATGCGGCGAGGTAACGCCCCGGACGTGCACTTGGTCGAGCCACGCCTTCAGGGTCGAGGGCATCGCGTAGTTGTACATCGGCGCCCCGATCACCACCGCGTCCGCCCGCAGCAGCTCGTCCAGCACCTCCCGCTGCGCCGCGGCGGCGGCCCGAATCCCCGGGGCGGCGAGATCGGGGTCGGCCCAATGCAGTTCAGGGTGCGCCGGGTGCGGGACGGGATTCGCCCGCAGGTCTCGAGCGACCACCGAGTACCGCTCGCCGCGCCGGCGCCAGGCCGCGGCGAAGGCCCCGGTCAGGTCCCGGGACACGGACCCCGCTGCCGCATACGACGAGTCCAGACGAAACAACACCGGCATGGTGCAACCGTAACGGTCGCTTTCAAGACTCGATGGTCAAGCGCGCCTTCACAGCCGCGAGCTGGTGGTCGGCCACTCCGGCGGCGGTGAGGTAGGCGGGTACTCCCCCGTGTTCGCCGTCGAAGTGCTCGAGCAGGTCCCGCATGGTCGCCGGGTCGGTGCCTTCGGAGAGGGCGTAGTCGGCGACGATGTCGTCGTGCGCGGCGCCGGCGACCGAGAGGGCGATCGCGGTGAGGATGCCGGCGCGGTCGCGGCCGCCGTGGCAGTGGACGAGCACCGGCCCGGCGGGCGCTTCGGCGAGGGCGACGAACGCGGCGGCGACGCGGTCGGGGGCGTGTTCGACTTCGGGCCGGTAGTCGTCGGGCGCGGTCGGGTCGTAGCCGGGATAGACGCCGAGGAGCGGCAGGTTCAGGTAGATCTCGTCGTCGGCGAAGGGGCTCGGGAACGCCCGGGTCTCCCAACCGAAGCGAAGGTCGATGATGCGACGCACGCCGAGCTCGCGGACGGCGGCGATGCCGGCCTCGGTGAGCAGGTCGTGGTTGTCCGAACGTAGGAGCGCTCGCATTCGGACGGTCCTGCCGCCGCCGAGGGGCGTGCCGCCGAGATCGCGGGCGTTGACGCAGTCGGGCAGGTCGAGAGACGGCATGGCGCTCCATGGAGTCGGTTTTCGAGGAAGCCGCCGATGCTACGCGCAGACCGGCACGCTGTCCGTTTGCTGCCGTGAGCGAACGGGTCAGGGACTCGCGAGCGGCACTTGCCCGTTCCCGATGCGGACGAGGATCGCCGTGGCGTCGTCGTGTCGCTTTCCGGACCACCGATCGGGGTCGGGGTCGGTGTGCTCGGCTCCGCGAACGGCGTCGACCAGCGCTTCGGGGCCGCGATTGGTGGCCGCGAGCGTCAGCAGGTCGTCGAGGCGATATCCGTATCGGTCGACCAGGCGCGTGATGCCGTTGGTGCACAGCAGCATCCGACGAATCTCGGCGGTCGGCCGCCCACCGGTGAAGGCATGGTCGGCCGCTTCGGGCACGGCCCCGGCGTACCAAGCCCCGCCCGGACGGTTGCGGTACCTGGCGACGTAGGCCGCTATTTCGGCAGCGGTCTCCGGCGGCTCGGGAAGGCGTTCGAGCCGATCATCCGTCTCCATGTCGACCTGCCCGGCCGCGTCCTCGAAGATCACCGCGGCGTCGCCCACCACCAGCCATTCGAGTCGGTCGCCTTCGATGCGCGCCGCCGCGACCGTGGCGCCGGGAGAACGGGGGTGCGTCGTGTCGCACTGTGGACCGTGATCGGCGACGGTCGCGCGGATGGCCGCCCGCAGGGCGTCCGCCAGCGTGCCCTTCCGATCGTTCAAGCCGTCGCGCAGGTGGGCGCCGAGCCGGTCGACGATCCAGGCGACACTGTGCACGCACCCGACCTCCACGCCCGCAGGCGGACTCGCGCCGTCGAGCACCAGTGCCCAGTCAGTGCCGACCAATGCCAGGTCCTGGTTCTCTGCTCCGGATCCGATCGCCGTGTGGCTCTTCGCTTCGAAGGTCAAATTGGGCTCCACTCGTCAGACGGCGCCGCCGTGCCACATGTTCCACAGGCGAGCGTAGGGGCCGTTCGCCAATAGGAGGTCATCGTGGCTGCCGAGTTCGGCCAGGGTGCCGTCTTCGATCACGGCGATGCGGTCGGCGTCGTGGGCGGTGTGGAGGCGGTGGGCGATGCCGATGACGGTGCGCCCCTGGAGGACCGCCGCGAGCGCTCGTTCCGTGTCGCCGCGTTCAAATTGGCAAGCGGTTAACAAGCCTTGGCTCAGTCCCTCAACCGGTCCAGCCAACCGGTGCGCACTTGGGACGGATGCTTCTCGCGGTTCCCGATGAAGTCGATGACGTAGTGCACCACGTCTTCAGGATCCGCGGTCACTGCCGAGAGTCGGGAATGCGTGATGCCGTACTTCTTTGAAGCGCTGGTATAGAGGACCACGGGCGTAGGGATGCGCTGCTGTTCAATGCGGTCGAGGAGTTCGAGCCCGGCCCGTGCTCCCGCCGGTTCGTTGTATCGGCCCATGTCGCTGATGACGAGGTCGTACGGGTTGCTCCGCAACGCCTGCATCGCGGCTTCGGTCGAGAGCACCGTCTCGACTCGCATCCCGAACGATCGGAAGAGCAGCACCAGCGACTCGTTGTGCTCAGGGTGATCGTCGACCCACAGAATCGAGCCGCCGTCCAAGGACTTGGCGGCGAATGCGAGGCGAGTGGCCGCCCGTCGGCTCCTGCTGTTGGACGGTGCGGGCTGGCACGCGGGCGCCTGCCGATACGGCGGCAGCGGAGCGGCGGTGTAGTAAGTGGTCTGGCTCGGCGGGATCGGCCGGCCGCGGTAGTCGTTGCCGCCGCCGGGCGGGGCCGCGATGATCGGGTAGGTCGGGGGGATGTTCGAGACCTGCATGTTGGGCTCGGTCATCGGGGACGGGGGCTCGTCGCGATTGGCGCCGTTGGCGAGCTTGTTGTCCGCGGGCCCGTCGGCGGGCGGAGTGTTCGGGGACTTCGTATCCGGGTGCTGCCCGGTCGGGAACGTCTCCGTGTCCTCGTCCTCAGGTTCGGCCGGCGGCGGCGATGTCGGTGCGGTAGTCGCACCGCCGTTCGCATCGTCGCGGGGGGCCGGGTCGCCGAAGGGGATCTCTTCGTCGATGTGCGCCGGCGGCTGGGCCCACGGGTCGCCGAAACCGGTCCCGGGCGGGACCTGCTGCGTGGGCAGCGGGTACAGGGCGGCCCAGTCCGGTTCGGCGGGCGGCTGGATCTGGGGCGCGACGCCGCGCGCGCCGACCTCCGGGTCGCGCACTGCGGCCTGCTCGATGGCCTGCTGCGCGAGTTCGACGGTGATCCAAGGGGTCTCGACCTTGGTCATGCGGGGCGCCTGGGCGGTGAAGACCCGCTTGGCGACCGCGAGCGCGATGAAACCGAACCCGATCCACAGGAAGGCGGGCAGCACCTTGATCAACTCGATCCAGATGGCTTCGCTCATCATAGGCTCCAAAATGGGGTACCGGGCCGGGCATCCTCACCTTAATCGCCCGACGCCATCGGCCCGGCACCCCAGGCGTCATCGCGTGAGCGCCGTGAACAGGGCGATCCAGCGGTCGGGCGGGACGAGGCCGACCGGCTGGTCGCGGGCGATGCCGGCCTCGGCGCAGGCGCGGTGCGCGACCCTCTTGGAGACGACGCGGCACAGGGACGCGGCGAGCGAGCCGCCGACGCCGGAGAAGCCGAGCTCGACGAGGTCGCCGTAATCGGGAGTCCGGCTCGGGCAGCAGGGGTTTCGGGCGGCGGCGGAGGTGGATCACCGCGGCGTCGACCTGCGGCACGGGATGGAAGTTGCGGCGGTCGATGCGCAGGCCGAGCCCGAAGTCGAACTCGGGCCAGTGCTCGACGGTGAGCCTGCTCCAGCGGCCGTAGTCGCCGGTGTGCTTGCGGGCGAACTCGAGTTGCGTCACGATCGCGGCCGAGGTCAGGGAGCGCGCCGGTCAGGCACCAGCGGACGATGTCGGTGGTGATCCCGAAGGGCGCGTTGGACACCACGGCGAACGGCTCGCGCGGCGGCCCGCACTTCGCGGAAGTCCGCCTGGTGGCAGCGGAAATGCTCGTGGTGGCCGAGGCGCGAGCGCAGGCGTTCGACGAATGGCGGTCCTTCTCGTAGGCGATGACGCGGCGGGCCCGGTCGAGCAGCGGCCTTGTGACCATGCCGTCACCAGGGCCGACCTCGATCACGAGGTCGTCCGGGGCCGACGCCGGCGGAGGCGACGAAGCGGCGGGCGATGTGGCGTCGCGGAGGAAGTTCTGGGACAGGGCTTGCGGTTCGAGACCGGTTTCGTTGCTCTCGGGCACGCGGGAATTGGCTGCGGGACATGGGAGTGCTCCATGAGGACGAGTCGAATCAGGACGATCGATTCGCCTAGGCCCGCGCAGGGCGCAGCCGGTTCGACACTGCCATGACCGTGAAGAAACGGCCGAGCCGTTGCGTGAAGTGCGCTTGCGGTGGCCTAGGCCGCCGCGCGCAGCCGAATGAAGCTCGGGCAGGACGCGGGAAGCCGCGAACTGCCCTGGAGACCCGTACATGCCCGCGAGGTTATCCGTTTCGCCCGGAGCGTCCACCCGGTTCTCGCGCCGCGCCCGCGGGATCGCGCCCGTGTCGCCCGTCGAGTAGCGGCCCGGCACGTGCAGGCGCAGGACCGCCTCGCTCGCCCAGTCGGGGACCGAGCCGGGCCGGGACGCGGCGGCCATCGTCGACGAACGCGAGCGGGACCGTCCACAGTGCGGGCTGCGCGAGGAGGACCGACACGACGCCGGGTTCCAGGTCGAGGACCACCGAGGCCAGCGCCGCGCCGGTCGAGGTGCACGCGCCGACGAGCAGACCCGCGGTCGCGCCGGTCGCGGTGAGGCCGCGCCACCAGATGCCGAGGGTGAGCAGCGGGCAGAACGTGGAGGCGGCCACCGCGAAGGCCCAGCCGACCAGCACGTTGATGTCCACATCGGCCGCCGGGAGCGACAGGGCGACCGCGAGGGCGGTGCCGACGACGACGCCCAGGCGCAGCCGCGAGAGCGAGCCGCCGAACAGGTCGTGCGAGAGGCCGCCGGCGAGGGCGAGGAGCAGCCCGGAGGAGGTCGAGAGGAACGCGGCGAACGCGCCCGCGGCGACGAGGGCGGTCAGGACCGCGCCCAAGGTGCCGGGGACGATCGCGCC
This sequence comes from uncultured Actinomycetota bacterium, assembly GCA_963740955.1. Lineage (GTDB taxonomy): Bacteria > Actinomycetota > Actinomycetes > Mycobacteriales > Micromonosporaceae > Glycomyces. The sequence continues at coordinate 92,308 of CAVUGC010000010.1, read as the reverse complement.
GGGCACGAGGAGCGGCACCACGTCGGTCTCCTCGGGTTCGGGCGTGGCGACCCGGCCGAGGAGGCCGTAGACGACCGGGAACAGGTAGAACAGGCTCAGCAGGACGATCACGGAGACGGCGACGCGGCGGGCCGCGCGGGCCCCGGCGACCGTGTGGAAGCGCATCACGACGTGTGGGAGTCCCATGGCGCCCAAGGTGGTCGCGACCAGGACCGAGATCGTGGCGAGCAGCGGGTGCCCGGAGCCGTCGAGGTCGAGGAGCGGGCGCGACCAGTTCGCGTCGACCGCGACGGGGTTGAGGGCCGCCTCGCGCGTCTCGTGCCCGGCCAGGACGACGAGGAAGATCGCGGGCCCGGCGATGAACGCGAGTTTCACCAGGTAGTGGAAGGCCTGCACATAGGTGGCCGAGCGCATCCCGCCGACCGCGATGGTCGAGGAGACGACGAGCCCTGCGCCGACCACGCCGATCCAGTAGGGGATGCCGGAGACGAGTTCGAGCACCACACCGGCGGCCTTGAACTGCGGCAACAGGTACAGCAGCATGATGACGAGCACGACGAGGCCGCACATGCGGCGGATGCGCGGCGAGCCGAGGCGGTACTCGGCGAAGTCGGGGACGGTGTAGGCGCCGCTGCGGCGCATCGGCCCGGCCGCGAGCGCGGCGACGAGCACGTACCCGGCGGTGAAGCCCACGGCGTACCACATGGCGCCGACGCCGTTCTTCACGAGCAGCCCGGCGAGGCCCAGAACCGAAGCGGCCGAAACGTATTCGCCCGCGATCGCGAGGGCGTTCCAGCCCGGCACGATGCTGCGGGAGGCGACCAGGAAGTCCGGCGTGGAGCGCGCGGCGCGCACACCCCAGACGCCGATGATGACACTGGCGGCGAGGACCAGGCTGATGGAGGCGAGCCCGAGCATCAGGGGCCGCCTTCAGGATCGGCGCCGTCGGGAAGGGCGCGGCCGTGAGGAGGACTCTCGTGAAAGGCGCTGTTGTGAACGGCGCTGTGGTTAAAAGCGCTGTCGTGAAAGGCACTCTCGTTGAAAGCGCTGTCGCGAAAGGTGCTGTCGCGACGAGGGCTATCGGCGCCGACCTGGTGTTCGGCTTCGATGCGTTCGGCTCGGCGCACGTGGACGGCGGCGAGGACGAGCAGGATCGGGTACGGCGCGAAGAAGAGCACGGCCCAGCCGAGACGCCCGGGTGTGAAGACCGCGGCGGCGAGCAACGCGGCCAAGGCGATCACGAGCGCGGCCGCAGTGCGGACGGCGAGGCGGCGCTGGCGGTGGAGGGCGCGCTCGGCCGCGTCGAAGTCGATCGCGGTGAGGCTCGACAGGGGCGGACGGCCGGACAACCGCGAGAGGCGACCCGTGGCATCCGACTTGCGGCGCAGCGCGAGTCGAGTCTGGGGACTGGTGACGCGGACGCGCTGATTCATGGGCGCCCGCCCCGAACCGCGTCGGACACTTGCGGGCGCGACCGGCGCACCGCCGGTTCGCGGTGTGCACCTGGGGAAGCGTCGTGGGCTTCGCATGCAGTCCGGCGACGAGCGGACGCCTGCGTGCGCGACCGGCGCACCGCCGGTTCGCGGTGTGCTGCTGGCGGGCCGGTCGCGTTCACCGCTGTGTTCCGCCTTCCCTCGCGGCTTGGAGGAGCCGTTCGCGCAGGAGCCGCGAGTGGCGGCGGCTGACGGGGACTTCGCCCGCTTCGGTGACGGCGACGAGTCCGGCCGTGGAGGTCACGCGCAGTTCCGTGACGGCGGCGAGGTTGATGAGGAAGGAGCGGTGCGCGCGCACGAAACCGGCTGCGTCCCAGACCTGTTCGAGATAGGTGAGGGACTGGCGCAGCAGGTGCGAGCCCTGGCTCGAGTGCAGGCGGACGTAGTCGCCGTGGGCCTCGGCGTAGGAGATGTCGTCGCGGCGCACGAAGACAGTGCGCCCGGCGAGCTCGACCTGGACGACCGCGAGGTCGTCGGCCTTGTCCCCCACCACGGGGCCGGAGCGGCGGCCGATGCGGGCCACGGCTTCGGCGAGGCGCTCGGGCCGGAAGGGCTTGAGCAGGTAGTCGGCGGCGCCGAGGCCGAAGGCCTCCACGGCGTGGTTGTCGTAGGCCGTGACGAACACGATCTCGGGCGGGTCCGAGAGGCGCTTGAGGATGCGGGCCACGTCCATGCCGGTCAGGCCGGGCATCGCGATGTCGAGGAACGCCGCGTCGAACGAGCCGGAGCCGAGGAGGCGCACCGCCTCGTCGCCCCCGGCGGCGGACACGACCTCGCCGACGCTCGGCTGCTCGGCGAGCTGCATGGCGAGTTCGGCGCGGGTGGAGGGCTCGTCCTCGACGACGAGGACGCGCAGCTGACTCATCGGTCCCGGTTCGGGGAGGGCTCGAAGCGGACCGGGGAAGGGGAGGTCCTCAAGGCGGACTGGACGGGAGGGGATGGTGCGTTTGACGCCCGCCGGGCGCGAATGCCGTTCGCGTTCGCGTTCGCGTTCGCGTTCGCGTTCGCGTTCGCGTTCGCGTTCGCGTTCGCGTTCGCGTTCGCGTTCGCGTTCGCGTTCGCGTTCGCGTTCGACGGGATGGTGCAGCCGCCTGCCCGCCGGGCACGAACGGAGCTCGCGTTCGGCGGCATGTCGGACCCGTGTGGGAGAGTCGTCCTATTTCCCTGGTTGGTCGGAGGTGGATGCGGGTGGGAAGGGGCATGCCCTACGGCCGCATCAAGGGCCCCCAGCGAGTCGGGATGGCGAGGCGCGACGAACGGCCGATCGATGACGCGGGCCGGAGGTGCGCTGCGGGCGCGCAACGAATGCGGGCGGCGGAGAGCCGGGGGCCGGTCATGCGTGCACTCCTCTGGCGTAGCGCGGGATCCGCACGGTGGCCTTCGTGCCCGCGCCCGGGGCGGTGTCGAGCCACAGGCCGTACTCGGGGCCGTAGACCGCCCGCAAGCGTCGGTCCACATTCGCCAGACCGATGCGGCCCGCGCCCTGGCGGCTGCCGGTCAGGATCGCCTTGGCCACTTCGGGATCCATGCCCGCGCCGTCGTCCTCGACCTCGATGACGCACAGCGCGCCCTCGGAGAATCCGCGCACCGCGATGTGCCCGGTGCCGGGCTTCGACTCGAAGCCGTGGCGGACGGCGTTCTCCACGATCGGCTGGACGACCAGGAACGGGATGGGCACGGGCAGGACCTCCGGGGCGATGCGGACGGTGATGTCGAGGCGGTCGTCGAAGCGGGCCCGCTGCAGTTCGAGGTAGGTCTGCACGGCCTGCAGCTCGTCGGCCACCGTGGCGTAGTCGCCGGTGTTGGCGAACGAGTAGCGCAGGTAGTCCGAGAAGTCGGTGAGCAGTTCGCGGGCGCGCTCGGGGTCGGTGCGGGTGTGGGCGCTGATGGCGGCGAGGGCGTTGTGCATGAAATGCGGCGAGATCTGGGCCCGGAGGGTGCGCAGGTCCGCAGCCGCGATCCGCTCGCGCGCCCGGTCGAGGTCGGCGTGGTCGAGCGCGGTGACCACGAGATGGGCGGCCTCGGCGACCTCCGCGTCGCTCACGTCCCCCGCCACGAGCAGGCACCCGGCCAGGTCCCCCGAGACGATCAGCGGCGAGGCACCGCAGCGGCGGCGCCGTGACCGGCTCGAGGAGGTCCAGGGTCTCGACCAGGAGTCCTTGGGCCGCGGCCGGGTCGAGGCTCCCGGCGACGGCGATGAACCGGTCGCAGTCGGCCAGCGCCACCGCGTCGGCCGCGAGCAGCTGCGCGAGGCGGCGTGCCGCGAGCGGCGCGCCCTTGCCGGTCAGGCCGTCAGCGAGCGATTCGCCGATCTGGCGGGAGAGCCGCAGGGCAGCGAGCGTCCCGGAGCCCAGCGCGCGTCGGCGCGTCGAGGCGAGCCTCGAGGCGCGGATCGAGGCGGAGATGCGACCGGGGATCACGTGATCACTGTAACGTGGCCCACAATAATGGCGGGGAGGGCCGCCCCGGCCCTCCCCGCCCCTGGGGCGGCCTAGTGACTCGCGGCCCGCTCAGAGCCCGCACCGGTCAGCGCCCTCACCTGGAGGGTCGCGAACCGGTCGGTGCGGGACTCATCGCTCATCAGCGTGCCGACCACGGCGCAGATGAGACCGAGCGGGATCGAGACCAAGCCCGGGTTCGACATCGGGAACCATGCGATGTCGACCCCTTCGCCGAGCAGCGAGGTTTCGGATCCGGAGAAGACCGGAGAGAAGACCACCAGGGCGAGCGAGGCGATCAGGCCGCCGTAGATGCCCCAGAGTGCGCCGTTCGTGTTGAACCGCTTCCAGAACAGGCTCAGCAGCAGCGTCGGCAGGTTCGCGGAGGCGGCCACCGCGAAGGCGAGCCCACCAGGAAGGCGACGTTGAGGTTCTGGGCGAAGATCGCCAGGACGATCGCGACGATGCCGATCGCCGATCGAGGAGAGCTTGGCGACGCCCGACCTCTTCGCGCTCAGTGGCCTTGCCGTGGCGGATGACGCTGTTGTACAGGTCGTGCGCCAGCGAGGACGACGAGGCGATCACCAGGCCCGAGACCGTCGAGAGGATCGCCGCGAACGCCGCCGAGGCGATGACCGCGAGCATGATCGCGCCGAGTGTCGACCCGCCTGCCTCGCCGCCGACCACCTCGGCCAGTTGCGGGGCGGCGGTATTGCCGGCCGGGTTCTGGGCGGTGATCGCCTCGACCCCGACGATCGCGGCCGCACCGAAGCCCAGCACCAGCGTCATCAGGTAGAACGCGCCGATCAGGCCGATGCCCCAGTTGATGGACCTGCGGGCGACTCGGGCGTCCGGGACCGTGTAGAAGCGGATGAGGACGTGCGGGAGACCCGCGGTGCCCAGCACCAGTGCGAGGCCGAGGCTCACGAGGTCGAGCTTGTTCCACATGGTCTGCACCGCGTCGCCCGGCACTTCGACGCCGTAGCGCAGCCCCGGTTCGAGGAATGCCGCGCCTTGGCCCGAGGCGGTCGGCGGCATCGCCGAGCAGCTCGGAGACGTTGAAGCCGTACTGGGCCGAGGACCATGACCGTGAGGACGGCCGCGCCGCCGACCAGGACCATCGCCTGGAAGATCTGGACCCAGGTGTTGCCCTTCATGCCGCCGAGGGCGACGTAGAGGGTCATGATGAGCCCGACGAGGACGATGCCGGCGATCTTGGCGGTCGCGGCGTCCATGCCGAGGTAGGTCTCGCCTTCCTTGATGCCCAGCAGCAGTGCGATCAGCGCGCCCGCGCCGACCATCTGGGCGAGCAGGTAGAAGATCGAGACGCTCAGGGTCGAGACCGCGGCGGCGGTGCGGACCGGGCGCTGGCGCATCCGGAACGAGAGCACGTCGGCCATCGTGAATCGGCCGGTGTTGCGGAGCATTTCGGCTACCAGCAGGAGCGCCACGAGCCATGCGACGAGGAAGCCGATCGAGTAGAGGAACCCGTCGTAGCCGAACAGGGCGATGGTCCCGGCGATGCCGAGGAACGAGGCCGCCGACATGTAGTCGGAGGCGATCGCGAAGCCGTTCTGCCACGCGGAGAAGCCGCGCCCGCCGGAGTGGAAGTCGGTGGCGGTGCGGGTGTAGCGGTGGCCCCAGATGGTGATCACGATGGTCACGGCCACCGTGAGCAGGAACAGGACCATGGTCAGGGTGCGGCCGGTGCCTTCGGCCTGTGCGAGGAGGTCCATCAGCGGCCCTCTCCGTAGTGGATGGCGTCGTGGAGTTCGATCGCCTGCGGGTCGTAGTTGCGGGCGGCGTAACGGGAGTAGCCCCAGGCGATCGCCGAACGTCGAGACGAACTGGCCGAGACCGAGGAGCAGTGCGACGTTGACGTTGCCGAAGAGGACGGTGCCCATGAAGTCGCGGGCGTAGGCGGAGAGGAGCACGTAGAGGAGGTACCAGGCGAGGAACGCGACCGTGGCGGGCACGATGAAGCGGAAGCAGGCGGCGCTTGAGATCGACGAACCGGGGGTCGTCGTGCATCGCGGCGAGCTGCTCCTCGGTGACCTCGGGCGGGGGTCCGTCGCGGGTGGGGGTCGTAGCCATCGGGCCGTTCCTCCTTGAAGGGCTTGATGCTGGGCTTGTCGTCGCGGGCCGACGTTTCTGGCGCGATGTCGATCCGGTGACGGGTTTACAAGCAACTTATGAGGCGCGAGCGGCGGAGAGAAGCATTGGTGTGACGCGTGTCGCTAGGGGGTCCGCATCCTGCGTTGAGAGCGCGTCGACGAGCGGTCGGCGAACGGTCGGCGAGCGGTCGGTCCGGGTCGTTTCTCGTGCGAACGATGAATCCCGCGAAGGGATCTCGTCTGTACTGGTGAAGGCAATGGGACACCGAAAGGACCGCACGATGGCGAACAAGATGATCTTCCTGAACCTGCCCGTGAACGACCTGGACGCGGCGAAGACGTTCTACGAGGCGCTCGGCTGGAGCATCAACCCCGACTTCACCGACGAGAACGCCGCCTGCGTGGTCGTCGACGACAACATCTGCCTGATGCTGCTGACCAAGGAGTTCTACTCGACGTTCGCCGAGCGGCCCGATCGCCGACACCGCGAAGTTCTCGGCCGCCGCGTACGCGCTGGCCCTGCCGAGCCGCGAGGCCGTCGACGAGCTCACCGACGCCGCGCTCAAGGCCGGCGGCACCGAGGAGACCTCCAAGCAGGACCGCCGCGCCCAGGAGGCCGAGGTCGGCATGTACGGCCGCACCTTCCTCGACCTCGACGGCCACCAGTGGGAGCCGTTCTACATGCCCTATCCGCAGTAGTAAGACCCGACAGGAAACCGGGACCCGAAAGAGGGGCCGCACCGCGAGCGCGGTGCGGCCCTCAGGGCGTCAGGGTCGCGGTGTGGCTGACGGGCGGAGTCGGGTGGCGGGCCGGGGCACAGCCGCTTCGCAGTCGAGGCCGACCCTCGTCAACTGGCCGGGTCGTACCCGAACTGCCGGACCTCTTGCGAGCAGCGGCAGGCGACGGCGATCTTCGCGGCCCACTCGAGTGCCGCCTCCCGCGAGGGCAGCTCGAGAACGGTGTAGCCGCCGTTGTGCGCCTTGTGACCCGGATACGTTCCCTCAGCGACGGTGCCGTCACCGGACACGAGCACCGGGTCCACGCTCTCATCGATCCCTCCGCCGAAGACGTACACGCCCGCCGCCTTGGCCTCCTCGATGACGGCGTGCGAGGTTTCGACCACCGCTTCGAACTCCTCCTCGGGGACCACCATGGCCTCACTGGGGAACGAGATCAGGTACTTCGTCATTCGAGGACTCCTTTACTCCGGCGGCGTCATCCGTCGGCGCTTCGCTGCGGCACCGCTCTGGTGCCCAGCCCGATTATTGATCCGGGGTCCGACATGCGGCCGCCTTGTTCTCGGCCGGGCATCGAAATCTCAGACTCGCTTGGAAGGCGAAGGGCCGCACCGCGTGCGCGGTGCGGCCCTTTCGTGTCAGGAGTGGACGCAGAACTCGTTGCCTTCGGGGTCGCCCATGACGATCCATGGCGGGGCCTTCTCCTCGAAGCGGTCGCTGAAGCGGGTGGCGCCGAGGGCTTCGAGGCGTTCGACCTCGGACTCGATCTTGTCGAGGCCCACGTGGAGGTCCAGGTGGACGCGGTTCTTCACGGTCTTCTGCTCGGGGACGAGCTGGAAGAGGATGCGCATGCCCTGGCCGGCGTCGGAGGCCGGGTCGAACGGGTCCTCGGGGTTGCGGATCGCGGCGAGGGTCTTCCAGGCGTGGTGGCCGTCGACCTCCGTGAGGTGGTCTTCGGTGATGATGCCCTGGGCGAGCAGGCCCGCGATGAACCGCGAGTGGTCCTCGACCCTGTAGTCCATGGCCTCGGCCCAGAAGGCCGCGAGGCGATGCGGGTCGGCGCAGTCGATGACGATCTTGAAGTGAACTGGCATGCCGACGACGCGTAGAGCCGGGGGTACGACGGCCGCCCCGCTCCTTCGGAATCAGTCGCGGGGCGGCCGCTCGGTCTACTCGCGGTACTCGTTCGGGAGGCCGAAGAGCGGGAAGAGCTTCGGGGTGTCCAGGAAGTAGTTGAGGCCCGAGATCTGGCCGCCGTCGAGTTCGAGGACGGTGATCGACCACGGCTCCCACAGGCCCGGCGTGCCGCTCGGCTTGTAGTGGCCGAAGGCCGGGAGGCCGTTGGCGCTGACCGGGACGAGCTTGGAGTCGCGGCAGCCCTTGCCGGCGGTGAGCATGAACTCGGCGACGCTCGCGTGGCCCTGGACCCACAGCGGGATCGGCGGCATCGAGAGCGCCACGTCCTGCGTGCACAGGGCCGTGAGCGCGTCCATGTCGTAGGCCTCGAAGGCGCTCACGTAGCCGTCCACGAGCTTGCGGAGCTCGGCGTCGTCGATCGTGTAGGACTCCGAGGGTGCCGGCGTGGACCTGCTCCATCGTGGCCTTGGCGCGCTGGAGCGCGGAGTTGACGCTCGCGGGGCTCAGCTGGAGGGCCTCGGCGGTCTCGGCGGCCGAGAAACGCAGGACCTCGCGCATGAGCATCACCGCGCGCTGCTTCGCGGGCAGGTGCTGCACGGCCGCGACGAACGCGAGCCGCAGCGTGTCCTTGGCTTCGGCGGCCGCCGCCGGGTCGGCCCCGAACGCCATCGAGTCGGGGATCGGCTCGACCCACATGTAGTCGGGTTCGGGCGCCGGCAGGGGCGAGCCGGCGTCGGAGGCGGGGGCCAGGTCCATCGGACGGGCCCGCCGCTGCGGGCCCTTGAGCATGTCCAGGCACACGTTCGTGGTGATCTTGTAGAGCCACGAGCGCAGGGAGGAGCGGCCTTCGAAGGAGTCGTGGGACTTCCACGCCCGCGTGAAGGCCTCCTGCACGGCGTCCTCGGCCTCGAACGAGGAGCCGAGCATGCGGTAGGCGTAGGCGCAGAGTTCGCGCCGGTGGGGCTCGAACTCGGCGAGCACGTCGTCACAAGTGTCTTCGATCGCAACGTTCATGAGCCCAGCCTCGCATAGCCCACCGACATTCGCGAAGACGGTTCGGAAACCCGATACGCCTGGCCGCGAGGTGTCCGAAAACTCCCTTGTGGTCGCGAAAGCGCCTTACTTGTCGCGGCGGTGGTCGGCCATCCAGCGCTCGAACGCGTCGGCGGCCATCGGCTTGGCGAAGTGCCAGCCCTGCCCGGCGTGGCAGTCCCAGCTCTCGAGCTGCTCGCGGACCTTCTCGTCCTCCACGCCCTCGGCGACGACCTCGACGTCGAGGGCCCGGCCCAGGTCGATCGTGGTCGAGACGATCGCGGCGTTGTCCGGGTCGTCGATCAGCGTGGTCACGAAGGACTTGTCGATCTTGATCTCGGTGACCGGCAGGCGCCGCAGGTGCTGCATCGAGGAGAACCCGGTGCCGAAGTCGTCGAGGCTGATGCCGACGCCGAGGTCGGAGAGGCGCTGGACGTTGACGACCACGCGGCGCGGATCGGCCATGAGCGCCGACTCGGTGATCTCCAGCTGGAGCTTCGTCGCGTTCACCCCGTAGGCGTCGATCCGCTCGGTCAGGAAGTCGGTGAACTCCGGCGACTGGAGGTCGCGCACCGAGACGTTCACGGCCATGCGCAGGTCGTAGCCCGACTCGTTCCAGGACCGCAGCTGGCGCAGGGCGATGTCCACGACCCGCTCGGTGAGCATCCGCATCACCGAGGAGTGCTCGGCGGTCTCGATGATCTCGGCCGGGTTCACGATCCCGCGCTCGGGGTGGTGGTACCGCAGCAGGGCCTCGGCGCCGATGACCTCGCCGTCGGCGAGGCGCACCTGCGGCTGGTAGTAGAGGTTCACGCCGGGCGAGTCCGGGTGGTCGAGGGTGCGGCGCACGTCGCCGAGGAGCAGGAGCCGCTCGGGCGAGTTGTGGTCGAACTCGGGCGCGTAGCGGGCGAACGAGGAGGCGCGCTGCTTCGACTCGTACATCGCGATGTCCGCGTGGCGGAACAGGGTCTGGAAGTCCGAGCCGTCGTCGGGGAACACCGCGATGCCGACCGAACCGTCCACTTCGACGCTGGCGTCGCCCAGGACGATCGGGGCGTCCAGGCGGGCGCGGATCTCGCGGGCGCACTCCATCGGGTCGGTCATGCCGTCCAGTTCGGACCACATGAACGCGAACTCGTCGCCGCCGAGGCGCGCGATCGCCTTGCCCTTGGGCTTGTCGGCGTCGAAGCGGTGCGCGAGCTCGACCAGGAGCTGGTCGCCGATCTCGTGGCCGAGCGCGGAGTTGACGTCGGCGAAGCGGTCGAGGTCGAGGATGAGGACGGCGACGGCGGTACCGGTCTCGGCTGCGTCCGTGAGCTTCGCGTCGACGGCCTGCTGGAAGCCCTTGCGGTTGAGCAGGCCCGTGAGGGGGTCGTGGTCGGCCTCGCGCTCGCGGTCGGCGGCGGCCTGGAGGATCCGGTAAACGCTGAAGATCGGGATGGCCGAGGCGGCTACGAGCCACCACGAGGCCATGGCCGCGGTCGCCAGGATCGGGGCGATCGCGATCTGGGTGGCGCGCAACGCCCATTCGCTGCGGAGCCACTGCCAGAGGAGGTCGGTCCAGCCGCCGCCGATGCGCAGGCTCTGCCTGCCGGCGACGAGGGCCGAGCTGGTGAGGGTCCAGGCCGTGCCGGCGGCGAAGACGGCGAAGAGCTGCGCGATGGTGCCGCTCCAGGCGACGCCGCCGCCGAGGGCGTTCCATACGACCCAGGCGACGCACAGGGCGGCGCCCTGCTGGGACATGTTGAAGACCGTGCGCCAGGCCGTGGCCTTGATCTGGACCATCAGCATCGCTATCGCTCCCGACTGGACGATCAAGGCCGGAAGGAATCCCCAGGTGATCAGGGTGGCGAGGACATAGACGAGGTAGATCGAGGCGACCGGTGACATCCAAAGCCCACCCCAGCGGGCGGGCCTGAACTCTGCGGCGAGGGCGAGGCCGGCGGTGAGCCAGAACGCGAAGGGCACGCTGAACCATCCGCCCTCGGGTACGCCCCCGAAAGCGGTTACCGCGACGGCGCCTGCGATCGCGCACGCCGCGACCGCCGACATGAAGCCGTAGTACCGGCCCGGATGCTCTTTCGGCGCAGTGTTGCGCATGAGCGTCGTGGCCATATCGCTCCTCCCACTGCCGCGCCGTCTCCGGGTGACGCGCCAGAATCACCCGGGGTCGGTCGCGGCCGACTCCTCTGTCATATCGCGAATTCCGCTCCCAGACAACGCCGGGAGCACATGCGGCACACTTGTGACCAGGCGCGACATGCTCATTACAGAAACCGCTATCCGGTCGTCTGCGGCAGCGCATCCCGCGGTCGAAACCAGGCCCGGCGGCCCGTTCGGGCGAAGGCGACCGGGCCGTAAAGACGACTAGGGGCAAGCTCCACGTGATGACTCTGCCTTGAACTAACGAGGCTCCCCCCGTAGGGGAATACGGATCGTTACCGACTTGTGATCATTCTGGTTCGCTCTCGGCATCAGAAGTTTCCGGTTCGCGACAATCCCTCGGCAAGGAACGTTGCGAATTCCTCGCCGCGCACGATCGGGACACCGAGCGAGACGGCCTTGTCGTATTTGGACCCGGGCTTGTCCCCCGCCACGACCGCGCCAGTCTTCTTCGAGACCGAGGAGGAGTTCTTGCCGCCGCGGGCTTTCACGGCCGCAGCGGCGCCCTCACGCGTGTATTCGGGGATGCCCCCGGTGATGACCACGGTGAGCCCTTCGAGGGTCTGCGGAAGGGCCTCAGCGGGGTCGGGCGCGTCGTCCTGCATGCGCACGCCTGCCTCGCGCCAGCGCTCCACGATGGCGCGGTGCCAGTCGACGGCAAACCAGTCTTTGATGGCGGCGGCGATGATGGGCCCGACGCCGTCGACGGCGGCCATCTCGGCCTCGTCGGCGCGTCCGATCAGGTCGAGGTCGCGGAAGTGCTCGGCGAGGGCCTGGGCGGAGACGGGGCCCACGTGGCGGATCGAGAGCGCGTTGACCACGCGCCACAGGGGCTGGCGCTTGGCGGTCTCGAGGTTCTCGAGCATCTGGAGGGCGGTCTTCTTCGGTTCGCCGTTCTTGTTGGCGAAGTAGGCGACGACCTTGTCCTCTTCGGTCTTCGGGTCGGGCTTGGGCAGGCCGGTGTCGGGGTCGCGGACCACGACGCGGATGGGCAGGAGCTGCTCGATGGTGAGGTCGAAGACGCCGCCTTCGTCGTTCGAGGACCGGCTCGGTGGGCTCCAGGGGCTGGACGAGGGCCGCGCAGGCGATGTAGCCCATGCGGTCCACGTCGAAGCAGGAGCGGCCCGAGAGGTAGGCGAGGCGCTCGCGCAGCTGGCCGGGGCAGGAGCGGGCGTTGGGGCAGCGCAGGTCCACGTCGCCTTCGGCGGCGGGGGCGAGCACCGAGTCGCATTCGGGGCAGCGCTCGGGCATGACGAAATCGGTTTCCGCGCCGGTGCGGGCGGCGTCGACGGGCGCGACGACCTCGGGGATGACGTCTCCGGCCTTGCGGACGACGACGGTGTCGCCGATCTTGACGCCCTTGGCCTTCACCTGGTCGGCGTTGTGGAGGGTCGCGAACTCGACTTCGGAACCGGCCACGCGCACCGGTTCGAGCACGGCGTAGGGGGTGGCGCGGCCGGTGCGTCCGATGGAGACCTTGATGTCGAGGAGCTTGGTGTTGACCTCCTCGGGCGGGAACTTGTAGGCGACGGCCCAGCGAGGGGTGCGGGAGGTGGCGCCGAGGCGGCGCTGGACGGCCATGTCGTCGATCTTGATGACGACGCCGTCGATCTCGTGGACGAGTTCGTGGCGCTGCTCGCCGAACTCGGCGATGTAGTCGAAGGCCTCGCCGATGGTGGGGACGACGCGCCAGTAGGGGCTGGTGGGCATGCCCCAGGCGTCGAGCGCGGCGTAGGAGTGGGACTGCGATTCGGGTTCGAAGCCGCGCAGTGCGCCGAGGCCGTGGGCGATGAAGCTCAGGGGCCGCTCGGCGGTCTTCGCGGCGTCCTTCTGGCGCAGGGACCCGGCGGCGGCGTTGCGAGGGTTGGCGAACGGGGCCTTGCCGGCCTCGACCTGGGTCTCGTTGAGGCGCTCGAAGTCGGCGGTCGGGAAGTAGACCTCGCCGCGGACTTCGAGGAGCTCGGGCACGTCGAAGCCCTCGGCGGCGGTGAGGCGCTGGGGGACGGCGCCGATCGTGGCGACGTTCGCGGTGACGTCCTCGCCGGTGATGCCGTCGCCGCGGGTGGCGGCGCGGGCGAGGCGGCCGTTCTCGTAGACGAGGTCGACGGCGAGGCCGTCGATCTTGACCTCGCAGAGGTAGGGCTCGTCGGGGACCTCGGCGGTGACCCTGTCCGCCCAGGTCTGGACCTCTTCGAGGCTGAAGACGTCTTGGAGGCTGAGGAGCTTCTCGAGGTGGGTGACGGGCGTGAACGCCTCGGAGAAGGTGCCGACCTGCTGCGTGGGCGAGTCGTTGCTCTGCAGTTCCGGGTAGGCCGTCTCGATGTCGATGAGCTCGTGGAAGAGCTCGTCGAACTGGCTGTCCGAGATCGTGGGCTCGGCGAGGTAGTAGCGCCTCCGGTGCTCGGTGACCTCGACGGCCAGTTCTTCGTGGCGCTCGCGGGCGCGCGCGAACTCGGGATCGTTCTGTGCCCTTTGCGTCCGTCGGTGCCGTCCAGGTCTGTGTCAGTCGTGCTCACAGCCCCATTGTGTCAGCTGGGTCCGACGTTTCGGGGAGGCCGAAGCCTTATGCAACCGGTCACCTCCCGTTCACGTCGTGATTGCCTGGGCAACCCCGGGGGCCGGAAGGATCGGCAGCGTACGGCCCGTACACCCCTCCTGTCCCGTCCAAAGGAGTCAGGCATTGGCGATCCTCTCGATCGGCGGTTCGAACCGCCGCAGCTTCCTTCGCCGAGGCAGGGCCGCGGCGGGCGGCGGCCTCTTCGCGATCAGTGCGATGGAAGGCCTGTCGATCCGCGCCGCCCACGCCAAGGACGGCGAGAAGGACCGCGCCTGCCCTGACAACGGCGGTTACGGCGAACTGCGGGAGCTCACCCGCACCGACCCGGTCTCCGGGTTCTCCCAGACCCTGTGGCTGCCCGAGGACTTCGACTTCAAGGTCTTCTCGGTGGCCGCGAGCCCGATGCGCGACGGCAACCGCACGCCGCTCGCCCACGACGGCATGGCGTGCTTCCCCACCGGGAGGCGCGGCGAATGGCGACTCGTGCGCAACCACGAGGAGCGCAACAACCCCGGCGTCGGCGTTCCGACGGGCAGCCCCGAGGCCCGCTACGACGCTCTCGCGGGCGGCGGGACCACCACGATGGCCGTGCGCTGGCACGACGGCGAACCGCATTTCGAGGAGGCCTGGCAGTCGCTGTCGGGCACCATCGTCAACTGCGCGGGCGGGCCCACGCCATGGGGCTCATGGCTCTCGTGCGAGGAGACCACCGCCGGGACGGCGGCGGGCTGGGCGGCCGAGCACGGGTACGTGTTCGAGGTGCCCTCGGCCGCGGAGGGCGAGGTGACCCCGGTGCCGCTCAAGGCGATGGGCCGCTTCGTGCACGAGGCCGTGGCCGTGGACCCGCGTTCGGGCGTGGTCTACGAGACCGAGGACCAGAACACGGCCGGGTTCTACCGGTTCCGGCCGTTCGTGCCCGGCGACCTCGCCGAGGGCGGGCAGCTGCAGATGCTCAAGATCGCCGAGCAGTGGAACTACGACACCCGCACCGGCCAGCGCGCCGGGAGGAGCCTGTACGTGGAGTGGGTCGACATCGACGACCCGGATCCCGCCGACGCCGAGGAGGACCCGCTCGCGGTGTTCAACCAGGGCTGGGCGCAGGGCGCGGCGGTCTTCGGGCGGCTCGAGGGCTGCTTCTACGGTGACGGCGCCGTCTACATCGCGTCCACTTCGGGCGGTGATGAGGGCGAGGGCCAGCTGTGGGAGTACCGGCCGCGCGGCCTCAAGGGCGGCACGATCAAGCTCGTGTTCGAGTCCCCCGACGCGGAGCTGCTGTCGTATCCGGACAACATCACGGTCTCGCCCGGCGGGAACCTGATCCTGTGCGAGGACACGAGCCGCGACCTGCCGGCGATGCGCGGCCTGACGCGGGACGGCGAGATCTTCCCGCTGGTGTACCACGAGGGCACGACCGAGTGGTGCGGCGCGACGTTCTCGCCCGACGGCAAGGTCCTGTTCGCGAACATGCAGGGCGCCACGAGCGGCGATCTTGGCGATCCGGCCCTGGAGCCGGGGCGAACGGTCGCGATCTGGGGCCCCTGGAGCAAGGGCGTCCTCTAAGACTCACCGTCCCGAGAAGGAACCGGCCGCACGCAACGTCCCGCGTGCGGCCGGTTTCGTCGCCCTTGCCGCTGGGCCGGCTGAGGAGTCCGAGGGTGGAAACGCCGCTGTCTGGGTTTCGTCGTCCCCTGGGTCGGGTACGAGCTTCGGAGATAGGATTTCATCGTGTGATGAATTCCTGTGGTACGGTTAATTCATCAATCGTTGAATTACTGGAGGCTCCCATGCCACCCACCCCAGCGACCGCCATCGCCGTCGACGACCTCGTCGTCGACCGCGGGAGGAAGCCCGTACTCAAGAGCGTCTCCACCCGCATCGCCGCCGGGTCCGTCACCGGGCTGCTCGGGCCCTCGGGCTCGGGCAAGACCACGTTCATCCGCGCCGTCGTGGGCACGCAGAAGGTCAAGTCCGGCACCGTGGAGGTCCTCGGCCACCCGGCCGGGACCAAGCCGCTGCGCCGCCGCGTCGCCTACGTCACCCAGGACGCCTCGATCTACCGCGACCTGTCCGTGAAGGCCAACGTCGCCTACTTCGCGGCCCTCTACGGCCGCAGCCGCTCCGAAGCGATGCACGCCATCGAGCGCGTCGGCATGGGCGACCACGCCAACCAGCTCGCCGCGAACCTCTCCGGCGGGCAGAAGACCCGCACCTCGCTCGCCTGCGCGCTCGTCATCGAACCCGAGGTGCTCGTCCTGGACGAGCCCACGGTCGGGCTCGACCCGGTGATCCGAGAGGAGCTGTGGGACCAGTTCCACGCCCTCGCGAAGCAGGGCGCGACCCTGCTCGTCTCCAGCCACGTGATGGACGAGGCCGACCGCTGCGACCGGCTCCTGCTCCTGCGCGAGGGCCGCTTCATCGCCGACGACACCCCGGCCGACCTGCGCGCCGCCACCGGCACCGCGAACCTCGAAGCGGCGTTCCTCCACCTCATCCGCGATCTCGAGAAGGCGAACTGACATGTCCCTGCGGATCACGTTCATCACCGCCGGACGCATCATCCGGCAGCTCCTCAACGACCGCCGCACCGTCGTGCTCATCCTGGCCGTGCCCGCGCTCCTCATCGCACTGATGAGCGCCATCATGGACAGCGCGCCGCAAGTGTTCGACAAGACCGGCCTGATCCTCTTGGCGGCCTTCCCGTTCATGCTCATGTTCATGATCACCTCGATCACGCTGCTGCGGGAGCGGACCGGCGGCACGCTGGAACGGCTCATGACCACGCCGACCGGCAAACTCGACCTCGTCAGCGGGTACGCGCTGGCGTTCGGGGCCGCCGCCGCGGCGCAGACGACGGTGGCCGCCGCGGTCGCGTACCTCTTCCTGGGACTCGACACGGCCGGGCCGACCTGGGCGGTGTTCCTCATCTGCATCGTCACCGCCGCGTTCGGAATGGCGTTGGGCCTCTTCGTGTCCGCGTTCGCGACCACCGAGTTCCAGGCGGTCCAGTTCATGCCGGTGTTCGTCGTCCCGCAGCTGCTCCTGTGCGGACTGATCTGGCCCGCCGACCAGATGGCCGGGTGGCTCCAAGGCGTCTCGGACGCGCTGCCGCTCACCTACGCGGTCAAGGCGCTCACCGAGGTCCAGCTCAGTCCCGAAGTCTCGGCGGACATGTGGGAGAACCTCGCGATCGTCGCCGGTGCGGCCCTCGTCGCAACGGCGCTCGGAGCCGCGACCCTGCGTCGAAGGACGAACTAGGGTCGTCCTCGTGGCCAGAACCAAGCGCGCCGGACGGCGGTCAGGCAATCCCGACACCAGAGCCGAGATCCTGGCCGCCGCACGGCGGCTGTTCGCCGACGAGGGCTTCGAGTCGGTCTCCATGCGCCGCATCGCATCAGAGGCCTCGGTGGACCCTTCGCTGATCCACCACTACTTCGGATCCAAAGACGACCTGTTCCTCGCCGCGATCGAGATCCCGCTGGACCCGGCGCCTGAGGTCGAGGCGGTCCTCAAGGAGGGCGGCATCGAGGGCGCCGGCGGGCGGCTCATGCACGCGTTCGTGGCGATCTGGGACGGACCGCACCACGAGAAGCTGCTCGCGGTGGTCCGCACGAGCCTCTCCAAGCCCGCGATGTCGTTCGCGCTCCGCCAGCTCTTCGAGCACCGGATCGTCAAGACGGTGGAGAGCACCATCGGCGACCAGGTGGACCACGTCCCGGTGCGGGCGAGCTTCATCGCCAGCCAGATCTTCGGGCTCGTCGTGGCCCGGTACATCCTCAAGCTCGAACCGGTCGCGTCCCTGACCGCGGCGGAACTGGCCGAGACCGTCGGCCCGACCATCGACCGGTACCTCACGATGCCCGTCGAGCATCTGGTCGACCGCGGCTGAACACGGTCGGTAGCTGCGAGAACTCGAATGTGAACCGCGTTCGTGGGGGTCGTGGCCCGAAGCGGGCGGCCCCTACACTGGCCGCATGCCGATCGTCGACAGCGCCATCTACCGCAAGGGTGTGCGCGAGTCGCACCACGTGACCCTCGACCAGACCTTCGAGGACCTCCACGAGCACGGCGGCTTCGCCTGGATCGGGCTCTACCGGCCCACCGGGGAGGAGCTGGCGGCGGTGGCCGAGGAGTTCGAGCTCCACCACCTCGCGATCGCCAACGCCACCACCGGCCACCAGCGCCCGAAGCTCGAACGCTTCGGCGAGACCCTCTTCGTGGTCCTGCGCCCCGCCCGGTACCTCGAGGAGACCGAGGAGGTCGAGTTCGGGGAGGTCCACATGTTCATCGGACCGAACTTCGCCATCACCATCCGCCACGCCGAGTCCCCCGACTTCTCCCAGGTCCGCCGCCGCCTCGAGGCCGATCCCGAGCTGCTGTCGCTGGGGCCGCAGGCGGTCCTGTACGCCGTCCTCGACAAGGTCGTGGACGACTACGGGCCCGTGGTCGACGGCATGGAGGACGACATCGACGAGATCGAGGACGAGCTGTTCTCCGGCGATCCCGGTGTGGCCCAGCGCATCTACGAACTCGCCCGCGAGGCGATGGCGTTCCAGCGGGCCACGCACCCGCTCGTGCGGATGTTCCGGTCGCTGGAGGCCGGGTACGACAAGTACACGGTCGACATCGAGCTGCGCCGCGACATGCGGGACGTCCTCGACCACGTGCTGCGCACCGTCGAGCGCGCCGACACCTTCCGGGCCCTGCTCGAGAACGCGCTCACGGTGCACTCCACACTCGTGACGCAGGCGCAGAACGAGGAGATGCGGCAGCTCTCGAAGGCGAGCATCGAGCAGGGCGACCAGGTCAAGAAGATCAGCTCCTGGGCGGCGATCCTCTTCACGCCGGGCCTCGTCGCGGGCGTGTACGGCATGAACTTCACCCACATGCCCGAACTCTCATGGGTCCTCGGCTACCCGATGGCGCTGGCGATGATGCTGGTGTCGGCCGGGATCCTCTACATGGTCTTCAGGCGCCACAACTGGCTCTAGGCGCGGCAATGGCGGCCGCCTCTTCGTACCGGCGGTTGTAGATGGCGCGGGCGACGACGGCCTGCGCGGCGCGCGAAGGGCGGGGCGGTGTCCGGACGGCTCGCTTCGTTGTCGGGCCTGCGCATTCGGCGCTAGCCGGTGGCGACGTCGAAGGCGGAGCCGATCAGGTAGGTCACGATCATCGTGGCCGCGCCGACCGCCATGATCCGCAGCATCGCGCGCCCGCGCGGCGCGCCGCCGAGCCGCGCCGACGTGTAGCCGGTGATCGCCAGCGCCGCCACGACCGCGATCGCGCAGCCGATGACGCGGATGTCGTCGGGCAGCAGCGTGATCGCCAGCAGCGGCAGCAGTGCGCCGCACGTGAAGCTGATGAAGGAGGAGATCGCCGCCTGCCACGGGTTGGTGAGCTCTTCGGGGTCGAGGC
Source organism: uncultured Actinomycetota bacterium (assembly GCA_963740955.1). Taxonomy (GTDB): domain Bacteria; phylum Actinomycetota; class Actinomycetes; order Mycobacteriales; family Micromonosporaceae; genus Glycomyces. The sequence continues at coordinate 73,224 of CAVUGC010000010.1, read as the reverse complement.
CGAATTCGACCACGGCGTGGGCGCGCAGCGGGTCGCCGTCGGAGAGCTCGCGGGCCGCGTCCTCGGCGGTGTCCTCGGAGAGGCCCCGTTGGCGCAGGCTCGCGGCGAGTTCGGCCTCGGCCTCGTCGGGGTTCTCGGCGAGCTCGCGCCGCTCGGCCTCCACGAGGGTGGCCTCGGTGTCGCGCTGGGTGGAGACGGAGGTGTACTCGCCGCCGGCCATCGAGAAGGCGCCGGCGACGAGACCCGCGACGCCCGAGACGAGGATGGTGGAGCGGTCGGCGGTGGCCCCGGCGACGCCGATGACGATGCCGGCGACCGAGACGATGCCGTCGTTCGCGCCGAGCACGCCGGCCCGGAGCCAGTTGAGCCGGTTGCCGATCGAACCGGGGCCGTCGCCGTCGCCTCCGTGCGCGCCGTTCTCGTGCTCGTGGCCTTCATGTCCGCTCTGCCCCATCACGATTCCAGTGAACCACAAGGTTGCAGCCGGTGGGTGTTCTCACAGGAGTCATGGATTTGCGTATCTGTGGGCGAAATTTCCGTCGCGTCGCTTGCACGCTCCGTATTGGACGCTTCCCCGGCTTGACGGCAGCCGCTAGTGTCGGCACTCCCTCCGATAAGAAGGGGCTCTTCAATGAGCGATCCCGCTGACTCCCCAGCTCCGCGACCCGAGGACGCCGAAAACCGGGCGCCTCGCGACGAGACGCCGAGCGAACCTCCCCAGAGTGGGGCACCGAGCGAACCGCCCCGGCCCGAGACGCCGATGGAGGACTCCCGGCCCGAGGCCCACGACGCTTCCGTTCCCGCGCAGGCCGAACCGGTACCGAACGGGTCCGAACACCCGACGCCGCCGCAGGAACTGGCAGCGCCGATGCAGCCTCCGGCAGCCGCGGTGCAGGCGCAACCGGTCGCGGCGGCGATGCCGCCCGCAGACCCGCGTGCCGCGGGCCCGCGGTACCAGCAGCACCCGCCGCCGTACCTGCAACAGCACCAACCGGGTCCGTACTACCAGGGTCCGCCGCCACCGCCCCCACGGATGATCCTGCCGAACCCGCGGTGGCACCGGCCCGAGTCCATTCCGATGCAGGCCGTGGTGATCATGGCCGTGGCCGTGGCGCTCTTCGGCTCGTGGGCCGCGTTCCCCGGCGACGGGGTCGGGATCGGCTTGGCGCTCACCGGTATCGCGATGGTGGCCGTGCCGCTCGCGGCGGGCAGCCGCGAGGACCTGGTGCCGAGGCTGCCGGGCGCGGTCCTGGTCGCCGCCCTGTGGTCGGTCGCGGCGATCCGCGACGCCGGATGGGTCGTGTTCCTGTGCTCGTTCGCCGCGTTCGCGTTGACGCCGCTGGCGCTCGCGCCGCAGCGGCGCTTCAGCGGCACCGCGGTCACGCTGTTCATGGGCTGGCTCGAAGGCCTCGCGGAGTCGTTCCGATGGGCGAGGCGCAGCCGCCGCGACAAGGACGGCCGCAGCCCGTCCACGGTGCGGAACATGTGGGTCGCCTTGGTGACCGCCGGGCTGCTCGTCGTCTTCGGCGGCCTCTTCGCCGCCGCCGACAGCACCTTCGCCGACCTCATCGCCGGTCTGCTTCCCGAGGTGAGCCCGTTCGAGTTCGTCGGGCGGCTCTTCCTCGCGGCGTTCCTGTTCCCGCTGGTGCTGCTGTGGATCTACACCGCGGTGGCGAAACCGGTCTTCGACTCGCACCGGCAGGGCGAGCACCGCGTGGTCTCCCGGTTCGAGCTGGCCGTCCCCTTGGGGGCGTTGAACCTCCTGTTCGCCGCGTTCATCGCGGTGCAACTGCGGGTGTTCCTCGGCGGCGAGGACTACGTCATGGAGACCGCCGGGCTCACGTTCGCCGACTACGCCCGCAGGGGCTTCTGGCAGTTGAGCTTCGTCGCCGCCCTGTCCCTCGCGGTCATCGCCGTCGCGGCCTGGCTGGCGCCCAAGCGCGAGCAGGCCGACCGGTGGACGGCGCGGATCCTGCTCGGCTCGCTCTGCGTCCTGTCCATGGTGGTCATCGCCTCGGCGCTGTTCCGCATGTACACCTACTCCGAGAAGTTCGGGCTCACCCGGATGCGCGTGTGGATCTTCACCGTCGAGATCTGGCTCGCGGTGCTCTTCGCGCTGGTCGTCGTGTGCTGCTGGAAGCTCCGGGCCTCGTGGCTGCCGCGCGCCGTGCTCGCCTCGGGCGCCCTCGCGCTGCTGGGGCTCGCCGCCGCGAACCCGGACGCGCTCATCGCCCGCTACAACATCGAGCACGACCACAAACTGGATCTCCCCTATCTGCGCGAGCTCTCCGATGACGCGGTGCCCGAGCTCGCGGCCCTGAGTGAGGAGGAACGCGACTGCGTCCTCAACACCTCCTGGTCCGAATTCGACGACGACCAGGAACCCCTGTCCTGGAACCTGGGCTATGAGCGGGCGAAGGAGCTGAACGGGCGGTACGACGACGATGATCGCTCGACCACCTGCGGGGCCGTTCACGATGATTTCGGGGCGCCCTCTCCGGAGGGCGGGTTCTTCCACTGGGACACGTGCGCCATGTACGACCTCACGGGAGTGTCCGAGCTGTTCGGGGTCTCCGCGGGCGGCGACTACGGCCTGATCGACGACGAACCGGCGCAGTTCATGCAGGAACTCGAGCCCGCCGACGGCGGGGCCGAACGCCTCCTGCAATGCGGGTACTACGGACCGGGCACCGCGTACCTCACGATCGAGGCGTTCGAGTGGCCCTCCGCGGCTGCGGCGGTCGACGGCGTCGAGGCGATGCAGGTGGAGCAGGAGACCGGCGGCCTCTATTCGGTCACCGACCTGGACAGTGAGACCACGGCCGGGTACACGGCGTGGCTCGAGTCCGACTCCAGCGCATACGAGTACGCGGTCGCCATCGACGAACTCGTGGTCGTGGTGAGCCTGTCCGACACGCCCGTGGGCGAAGGCGCCGAGACGGTCGGCCAAGACCTCTCGGACCAGACCTACGAGCTTTACCTCAGCCTTGCCTGAGCGAATGTCCAAAGTCACTCCCAGTGGCGCGATGGCCCTTGAGCTGTTGCGCCACTGGGGTTTCGGGCCCCCCGCCCAGACGGAACACGAGCATGGTTTGCGCTAATCTCCACTAGCTGAATAGGGTTTTCCCATGCTTCGAGTGATCGGCGCGGGACTCCCGCGCACCGGGACCATGACCCTCAAGAACGCCCTCGAGACCCTGCTCGGCGCCCCCTGCCACCACATGGCCGAGGTCTTCAGCCGCGGCGAGACCGATCCGCCGGCCTTCCTGGCGGCCGCTCAGGGCAATGCCCCCGACTGGGACGAGGTCTTCGCGGGCTACGCGGCCGCCGTCGACTGGCCGGGATCGGCGTTCTACGCCGAACTCGCCGAGTACTACCCCGACGCGATCGTCGTGCTCTCTCGCCGCGACAGCTTCGCGACCTGGTGGAAGAGCGCCAACAACACCATTTTCAAGGACCGGGGCTCCGAAGATCTCGCGCCGCCCACGTGGACGGCCATGGTCGACGCGATCTGGGAGAAGACCTTCCCGGGCACCGACCGCAAGGACCCGGACGCCGTCGACGCCATCGAGGCGGCCTACCACCGCTACCACGACGGGGTGCGCGAAACGATCCCCGCCGGGAGACTCGTCGAGTTCGAGACCGGCGCGGGCTGGCAGCCGCTGTGCGACGCACTCGGCCTGCCGATCCCCAAGACGCCGTTCCCGCACCTGAACAGCACCGCGGACTTCAACGCTATGACCGAAGAGGCGCTGGCCGCTGCGCGAGACGGCGGCGAGCCGACCGGCCCGGCCGAAAAGTAGTCCGACGACAAGTAGTCCTGAGTGGACCGTCAGCCGTGGAGCCGCCTGGCGGCTTCACGGCCGGCCTCCATCGCGAACCGCGCGTAGTCGGGGCTCGCCCCTGCCATCCCGCACGTGGTCGAGACGCTCACCTGGCGCGGCAGCAGCTCGGGACTGAACCCGAGCCGGTTCCAAAGGCCCTCAATGCGATCGACGGCCTCCTTGGCGACGCCCGGCCGAGGCTGTCCGAGCGCGGGCACGACCCCGGCGATGAGGCGGCCGCCGCCGTCGAGGTACTCCCCCAGGGCGTCCACCTTCGGCACGTCGTCCAAGTGCACGAGCGTCAGATCAATCGAGAGCGCCTGCGCGCCGGTCTCTTCGACGAGCTTGACCGGCACGTCAGGGGCGCAGCAGTGCACCACCACGGGCACACCGACCCGGTCGACCACCTCCCGGAGGCGCTCGCGGGCGACCTCCATGGGCACGCGGCGGTAGAAGTCCAGGCCCGATTCGGTGTTCACGCGGCCCGCCAGCGCGGCGGGCAGGCTCGGTTCGTCGAGCTGGAGTGACAAGGCGGCCTTGGGCATCCGGGCCTGGGCCGCCGCCACGTAGCCCCGCAGGCCTTCGGCGAGCGAGGCGGTGAGGTCGGCGACCGCGCCGTGGTCGGCGAGCATCGCGCCGCCGCCGCGCCGCCACAGGTTGGCGGCGAGGGTGAACGGGCCGACGGCGGTCAGGCGGACCGGGCCGGTGGCGTTCACCTCGTGGAGGGCGTCGAGGTCGCGTTCGAGGAAGTCGGCGGCGCGGCGGGCGTCGCGACCGGGCAGGTCGGCGATCTCCCAGCGGAAGGCCCACCACTGCACGGGGAGCCCTTCCAGGAGGGTCGCGCCGCGGCCGATCATGTCGGCGCCGAGGCCCCGTTCGGGCAGTTCGGGCAGGTGCGGCCATTCGGGGAGTTCCCCGAAGACGATGTTGACGGCCTCGCCGGAGTCGGTGCCGGGCATGGACCCGACGCCGGTGGCGACCCCCGAGGGCAGTGCGCGTTCGGCCGGGTCGTTCGCGAGGTCAGGCACCGGCGGACTCGCCGGCGCTCGCGGAGGCGAGGCTCTGCGTGGCGTCGATGGTGCCCGAGGCGAGCACCGCGTCGCCTTGGGCCGCGTCAGGGTCGTAGACGACGAGGGCCTGCCCGGCGGCGACGCCGAACGCGGGCTTGCGGAGGAGGGCGGTGAGGCCGCCGTCCTCGGGAGTGACGGTGGCGGGGTAGACCTCGCCGTGGGCGCGCAGCTGGATCTCGGCCTCGAAGGGGCCGGTGCGCTCGGCCGCGAGCCACACGGGCGCGCCGGTGCGGATGCGGTCGACGCGCAGGGCCTCGCGGGGGCCGACTTCGACGCGGTTGTCGACGGGCGTGATCGAGAGGACGTAGCGCGGCTTGCCGTCGGCGGCGGGGCGCTTGAGGCCGAGGCCGTGGCGCTGGCCGATGGTGAACTGGTGGGAGCCGTCGTGGCTGCCGACGACCTCGCCGGAGGCGGCGTCGACGATCGCGCCTTCCCTGGCGCCGAGCCGGTTCTTGAGGAAGCCGGAGGTGTCGCCGTCGGCGATGAAGCAGATGTCGTGGCTGTCGGGCTTGCGCGCGACGGCGAGGCCGCGGGTCTCGGCCTCGACGCGCACCTGGTCCTTGGGGGTGTCGCCGAGGGGGAACGCGGAGTGGGCGAGCTGGGCGGGGGTGAGCACGGCGAGCACGTACGACTGGTCCTTGCCGGGGTCGACGGCGCGGCGCAGGAGGCCGTCCTCGCCCTTGCGGGCGTAGTGGCCGGTGACGACGGCGTCGAAGCCGAGGGCCATGGCGCGGTCGAGGACGGCGGCGAACTTGATCTTCTCGTTGCAGCGCAGGCACGGGTTGGGGGTGCGCCCGGCGGCGTACTCGGCGTAGAAGTCCTCCACGACGTCCTCGTGGAAGCGTTCGGCCATGTCCCAGATGTAGAAGGGGATGCCGATGACGTCGGCGGCGCGGCGGGCGTCTCGGGAGTCCTCGATCGTGCAGCAGCCGCGAGCCCCGGTCCGGTAGGTCTGGGGGTTCTTGGACAGCGCCAGATGGACGCCGGTGACGTCGTGCCCGGCCTCGACGGCGCGGGCGGCGGCGACGGCCGAGTCGACTCCGCCGCTCATGGCGGCCAGTACTCGAAGTTTCACGTGATCAACCATAGCCGTGCGCCTTTCGCGCGGAGCGGTGCTCGGGGTCAGGAGAGTCCGGCGGTCTTGGCGCGCTGGACGGCTTCGGGGAGGGCCGCGACGAGAGCGTCGATCTCGGCTTTCGTGGTGGGCCAGCCGAGGGTGAAGCGCAGGGAGGAGCGGGCGTCGTCGGCTCCGGCGCCCATCGCGAGCAGCACGTGGGAGGGCTGGGCGATCCCGGCCGAGCAGGCCGAGCCTGTGGCGCATTCGACACCGGCGGCGTCGAGGAGCATGAGGAGGGCGTCGCCTTCGCAGCCGGGGAACGAGAAGTGGGCGTTGCCGGGGAGGCGCGATTCGGGGTCGCCGTTGTAGATCGAGTCGGGGATCGACTCGCGGATGCGGGCGACGAGGTCGTCGCGCAGCAGGGCGAGCCGCTGGGATTCGACCTCCTGGGTGCGCACGGCGTGCGTGACCGCTTCGGCGAGCGCGGCGATGCCGGGCACGTCGAGGGTGCCGGAGCGGATCTCGCGTTCCTGGCCGCCGCCGTGCAGCAGCGGGGTGGCCTTGACGTCGCGGCGCAGGACGAGCGCGCCGGTGCCGGTGGGGCCGCCGAGCTTGTGGCCGGAGAGGGCGAGGGCGGCGGCGCCGGAGGCGGCGAAGTCGACGGGGACGTGGCCCACGGCCTGGATCGCGTCGGTGTGGACGGGGATGCCGTGGGCCGCGGCGAGGGCGGCGATCTCGGTGATCGGCTGGAGGGTGCCGACCTCGTTGTTGGCCCACATGCAGGTGAGGACGGTGATCTCGGCGGCGCGCTCGTCGAGGAGCCCCGCGAGGGCGGCCGTGTCGACGCGGCCGAGCTTGTCGACGGGGATTTCGGTGACGGCGGCGCGCTCGTGGTCGCCGAGCCAGGCGACGGCGTCGGCCACGGCGTGGTGCTCGATCGCGGTGGTGACCACGCGGTTGCGTCCCTCGGCGCGGCGGGCCCAGTGGATGCCCTTGACCGCGAGGTTGTCGGCCTCGGTGCCGGAGCCGGTGAAGATGACCTCGCCGGGTTTGGCGCCCAGGGCGTCGGCGATGCGCTCGCGGGCTTCCTCGACGGTGCGGCGGGCGGTGCGCCCGGAACCGTGGAGGGAGGAGGCGTTGCCGAGCGCGCGTGCGGTGCGCACGTAAGCGTCGAGCGCTTGGGGGAGCATCGGCGTGGTCGCGGCGTGATCGAGGTAGGCCATGGCCTCTCCAGTCTACGGCGCGGCGCGGCTCACTCCGGCGGGCCGCGACAGCGCTTGCGGCCCGTTCCGAAGGGTGGGATTTCGGAGCCGATTTTTTCCGTACAAGTCGGCGTAATGCGCGATGGTGGGCGCGAGATAGAATCTGACGAATCCTCCTACCTTTCCGGTTGTGAGGGGTCGCCGCCCCGAGACCGGGCACGGAAGAGGTTGGACTCCTCCAGGCCCGAGTCGAGAGAAAGTGTGTGCCGATGACGCCCGAGCTCGCCGAAGCGCTTCGCGCAGGGCCATTCCACACTGCCCTGCGCGTGGCCATCCAGACCAGCGGGCTCGGTCTCGACCGCATCCGCCACCGCCTCGCGATGCGCGGCATCACGGTGTCGACCACGAGCCTGAGCTACTGGCAGTCGGGCCGGTCCCGACCGGAACGCGCCGAGTCCCTGGCCGCCGTCACCGCCCTCGAAGACCTGCTCGAGCTCCCAGCCGGGTCGCTGCGCGTGCTGCTCGGCCCGAAGCGGGCCCGCGGGCCGCGCTCGATCAGGGGCCAGCTCCCCCGGCCCGACGCGGTGCTCGGCGGCGACGCGGTGCGCGAACTGTGCGACAAGGTGCCGGCCTCGCGGGAGCACACCCTCGACATTCTCAGCCAGCAGGTGATCGTCCACGTCGACTCCGAGTGGCAGGAGTCGGTGTTCGAATTGTCGATGCTGGTGCGCGCCAGGCGGGACGACGTGGACCGCTACATCCTCCTGTACCGCGGCGACGACGGCTGCGACATCGACGACATCGAGTTCAAGCCGGTGCGCGACTGCTCGGTGCCGAGCGTGCTGCGGCACGAGGACGCGCCGGTGGCCTTGGCCGAGATCGTCTTCGACACGCCGCTGCCGAAGGGCGCGACGCATCTGTTCGAGATCGTCGTGCAGGGCAACGGCGGCACGTCGAGCGGGCACGGGAACGCGTTCCGGTACCCGGTGGACCAGTATTCGCTGCAGGTGCGGTTCGCGCCCGATGCGATCCCGAGGCGGGTGTACCGCTTCGCGCAGTCGAGCCTGCAGCGCGAGAAGCGCGAGACCGGGGACCTGCAGCTGGGCCCGAACCGGACGGTGGCACTGGCCGAGCCGGTGCCGAGGCCGGGAGCACTGGGCATCGGCTGGGAGATCGAATAGACGAAAGCAAGGGCCCCACCGGGAAACCGGTGGGGCCCTTGCTTGTGTCCTAGTCTTCGGAGTTCCGTCGCTAACGCTCGTTGCGACCGCGCATTCGGTTCCGCGACTCGCTAACGCTCGTTGCGGAACTTGTTCACGGCCCACCAGGTGCCGGGCAGCAGGAGTGCGGCGAAGACGAGCTTGACCGCGTCGCCGGCGAGGAACGGGATCATGCCCGCGGAGAGGGCCTCGGTGGCGCTCAGGTCGAGGGCGTAGGCGAGGTAGGGGACGCCGAAGGCGTACATGAGCACGTTGCCGACGACCATGAGTCCCACGGTCTTCACGATGGTGCGATCACCACCGTGCTTGGCGAGGAAGCCGACCGCGACGGCGGCGGCGAGGAAGCCGATGATGTAGCCGAAGGTCGGCATCGCGTAACCGGAGGCGCCCTCGGTGAACCAGGGGACCCCGGCCGCACCGGCGACGAGGTAGAGCGCGAGGGTCAGGGCCGCGCGGAGCGGCCCGTAGGCGGCGCCGACGAGGAGCACGGTGAACGTGGTGAGCACGAACGGGACCGGGCTGATCTGCGGGATGGTGAACGCGATCTGCGCCGAGGCGCCGATGGCGGCGGCGCCGCCGAGGACGAGCACGGCATCGCGCGCGACGGCGACGGCCCGCGACGAGGCGGGCAGGAGGTCGGCGAGAACACCGGGCGCGGTAATCGCAGCAGCTGGGGCGGCCATGGCGGATTCCTCCAACATTATCTGTAGGGTCTGCATAACGAGAGGCTGCGGGAAGCCTAACTCACGGGTGTTACGAACGAGTGACGCCCCTATCGGTCGCCGCCCCGAACCACGCCGAACCCGATGTCGGTCCCCCGAGCAACCATCGAAGCCGGGGGCGACTGCGAACGCGAGCGCGGCTCACACCTCGCCACGCCACCTCGCCCGCCTCGCCGCCTCGCCGCCTCGCCCGCCACCCCTCCCGCTATCGAGTTCCGCGCCGGGCGCGACGCGGCCCGGTCCGCCCTTGCGGGCGGGCCGGGCCGGGTCGTGTCGCTTACTTGCGCTTGTCGATCTCCTCGAGCGCCTGCGGCAGGACCTGGAAGAGGTCGCCGACGACGCCGAAGTCGGCCATGCCGAAGATCGGGGCGTCCGCGTCCTTGTTGACCGCCACGATCACCCGCGAGGTCTGCATGCCCGCCCGGTGCTGGATCGCGCCCGAGATGCCCGCCGCCACGTACAGCTGCGGGCTGACGGTCGTGCCGGTCTGGCCGACCTGGAACTTGTGCGGGTAGTACCCCGCGTCGGTCGCCGCGCGCGAAGCGCCGACCGCGCCGCCCAGGGCGTCGGCCACGCGCTCGATGAGCGAGAAGTCCTCCGCCGAGCCGACGCCGCGGCCGCCCGAGACGACGATGCCCGCCTCGGCCAGGCCCGGCCGGTCCCCCGCGGGCTCGTCCACCCGCTGGGTGACCTTCACGCGCTGGTCGGTTTCGGCCACGGTCGCCGCCACGGTCTCGACCGCGGGCGAACCCGGGGCCGGGGCCGGCTCGGTCGAGCCCGCCTTCACCGTCGCGAGCGCGAAGCCCTTGGTGGCCTTCGACTTCACGACCGTGCCGCCCGCGAACGCGTCCTGCGTCGCGGTCCCGTCGGCCTCCAGGCCCGAGACGTCGGTCAGCAGGCCGTTCTCGAGCGCCACCGCCACGCGGGCGGCCAGCGCCTTGCCCTCATCGGTGCTCGGCAGCAGGAAGAAGCCCGGCGTGCTCTGGCGCGCGAGGTCGATGAGAACGGTCGCCTTCGGGTCCACGAAGTAGTCGTCGATGCCCGCTGCTTCGACGCGGTAGACCTTTGTGGCGCCGTATTCGCCCGCGAGCGAGGCCGCGGTGTCGTCGAAGGCGATCGCTGAGACGTCGCCGAGCGAGCGCGCCAAGGTGAGGACCTCGGCGGCGTGCTTGCCGGAGTTCGGTACGTAGACGAGGATGTCGGTCATGGCATGCTCCTAGATGAACTTCTCGGCGGCGAGGAATTCGGCGAGCGCGGTGCCGCCCTGGCCTTCGTCGGCGACGATCTGGCCGGCGGTGCGGGCGGGGCGCTCGGCGGCGCTGAGCACCTCGTTGTTCGCGGCGGCGGGCCCGGCGTCGGTGACGCCGAGGTCGGCGAGCGTGAGCGTCTCGACCGACTTGCGCTTGGCGGCCATGATGCCCTTGAGCGACGGGTAGCGCGGCGTGTTGATGGTGTCCCAGACGGAGACGATCGCCGGGAGGTTCGCGCTGAGCACGTCGTAGCCGTTGGTCCTCTGGTGCTCGACGGTGACGGCGGTGCCGTCGATGTCGATCTTGCGTCCGCCGGTGAGGGCGGGGGCGCCGGTGCGGGCGGCGAGCAGCTGGGGCATGACGCCCATGCCGGAGTCGGTGGACTCGGCGCCGGCGATGACGAGGTCCCATTCGAGGCGGCCGAGGGCCGCGGCGAGGATCTTGGAGGTGGCGAGCGCGTCGGAGCCGCCGACGGCGTCGTCCTCGATGTGGATCGCCTTGTCGGCGCCCATCGCGAGGGTCTTGCGCACGGTCTCCGTGGCTTGGCTCGGGCCGAGCGTGAGGACGGTGACCTCGCCGCCGTGGGCCTCTTTGAGCTGGAGGGCGGCTTCGACGGCGTATTCGTCGAGCTCCCCCATGACGTTGTTGGCGCCGTTGCGGTTGACCCGCAGCTGGGCGTCCAGCTGTCTCGCGAGTCCCGAGTCCGGGACCTGCTTGACCAGAACCACGATGTTCATCGACAACCTCCGAGGTCGTTTCGACAGTGCAGATTTTTCGGCCCGCAAGCTTCGCCGAGCGCGCTAGTTGACCTTAGTTTTCGTTCAGGCGCCTCGGCCTGAAACTATATCTTACGAAGTTACTTTCGAGTAACCACCCGAGGCGTTGTTGTACGAGTGGCACTGGGCAGGCATGATTGGACCATGGCACGTGTGCTGCTCTTTCTCTTCATGGCTCACCTGGCGCTCATCATCGCCGCGGTGGCCGACTGCCTGGGCGGCGAGCACGCCCCCAGAAAGCTCACGCGTGCCTGGTGGGTGCTCATCATCCTGCTGGTGCCGATCGCGGGCGCGATCCTGTGGTTCACGGTGGGACGGGCCAGGCCGCCACGGCCGCAACCGGGTCAGGGCAGGCACGGGAACGCCGGCCCCCGGAACCCGAAGGGCCCGGTCGCGCCCGACGACGACCCCGATTTCCTGCGCGACATCGACCGCCGCCTCCGCGACGACAACAAAGAGGACTAGCGCTCGACTGTCGCACCCCGGTGTCATCCTAGTATCGGGGGCCTTGAAAATGTCCGATTTGCAGGGCGGCGCCGGGAATCGCCCGACGCCGCGGGCGTTCAGGCGGACTTCTCGCGCCTCGGGCGGATCGCCCTTCTCGGGGTGGCCTTCGTTCTCGGCACGAGCGTGGGGTTCACATTGCGGCGCACCACATCGGCGGTGATCTCCACCTTCGCGACCTCGTCGGCGCGCGAGGGGATCTCGAACATCACCGGTTGCAGGACCTCTTCCATGATGGCCCGCAGCCCGCGCGCGCCGGTGCCGCGCAGCAGCGCCGACTCCACGATGGGCTCCAGTGCGTCCTCGGCGAACTCCAGCTCGACGCCGTCGAGTTCGAGCAGGCGCTGATACTGCTTCACGAGCGCGTTCTTCGGCTCGGTGAGGATGCGCAGCAGTGCGGCCTTGTCGAGGTGGTCCACAGTGGTCAGGATGGGGAGGCGACCGACCATCTCGGGGATGAGCCCGTATTTGAGTAGGTCGTCGGGCATGATCTGCGAGACGATCGCGTCTTCGGCCGAGTCGCCGGCCTCGTGGAGCTGGGCGGTGAAGCCCACGGTCCGCTTGCCGACCCGGGACTTGATGATCTCCTCGATCCCGGCGAAGGCCCCGCCGCAGATGAAGAGGATGTTCGTGGTGTCGATCTGGATGTGCTCCTGGTGCGGGTGCTTGCGCCCGCCCTGCGGCGGCACCGACGCGTGGGTGCCTTCGAGGATCTTCAGGAGCGCCTGCTGCACGCCCTCGCCGGAGACGTCACGGGTGATCGAGGGGTTGTCGGCTTTGCGACCGGCCTTGTCGATCTCGTCGATGTAGATGATGCCGGTCTCGGCGCGCTTGATGTCGAAATCGGCGGCCTGGATGAGCTTGAGGAGGATGTTCTCCACGTCGTCGCCCACATAGCCGGCCTCGGTGAGCGCGGTGGCGTCGGCGATCGCGAACGGCACGTCCAGCATCCGCGCGAGGGTCTGCGCCAGGTGGGTCTTGCCGGAGCCGGTGGGCCCGACCATGAGGATGTTCGACTTCTGGAGCTCGACGTGGTCGCCGCCCCGGATCGAGCCGAGTTCATCGAGCTGGACCCGCTTGTAGTGGTTGTAGACCGCCACGGCCAGCGAGCGTTTCGCGTTGTCCTGGCCGATGACCCACTGGTCGAGGAACTCGACGACCTCCTTGGGCTTGGGGAGGTCCTCCCAGGCCACTTCGGCCTCTTCGGCGAATTCCTCTTCGATGATCTCGTTGCACAGGTCGATGCACTCGTCGCAGATGTAGACGTTGTTCGGTCCGGCGATGAGCTTGCGGACCTGCCGCTGCGACTTCGAGCAGAACGAGCACTTCAAGATCTCGCTGTCACCCAGGCGAGGTGCCATCGCGGTAACTCCCTCCGTCGGCGAACCCTTTGGGCTGGTGCCGAGCGTGCGTGCTTGCTCCGTTGATACAGGACGAACCGGTGTCTCGATCCAGTATTTCGCATTTGCGGCCACCGCGCCACCCTTGCGCGGCCAGCGCCACGGTATCGCGGCCGCGCCACGCCTGGGGGCGATCGGTCAGAGGCGAGATTCCGTCACCTGACGTGGGCGCTCTGGCGGGGACGCGGCGGGCCGGCCGCTCCGCGGGCTGGACGCCCGGCTCGTCGCGTCCCCTATGGAGTTCTGGTCTACGCTGCGACCTCGGCCGGGAGGGCGTTCTTCTTGCGGTAGGTCAGGACGTTGTCGACCAGTCCGTAAGCGGCGGCCTCTTCGGCGGTGAGGATCTTGTCGCGCTCGATGTCCTTGCGGATCTTCTCCACCGGCTGGCCGGTGTGGCGGGCGAGGATCCGCTCCAGCTGGTCGCGCATGCGCATGATCTCGCGGGCCTGGATCTCCATGTCGGAGGCCTGTCCGAAGGTGCCCTCGGTGGCCGGCTGGTGGATGATCACGCGGGAGTTCGGCAGCGCGGTGCGCTTGCCGGGGGTCCCGGCCGCGAGCAGCACGGCGGCGGCCGAGGCGGCCTGGCCCATGCACACGGTCTGGATGTCCGGACGCACGTACTGCATCGTGTCGTAGATGGCCATCAGCGCCGTGAGCGAGCCGCCGGGCGAGTTGATGTACATGATGATGTCCCGGTCGGGGTCGTTGCCCTCGAGGACGATCAGCTGGCTCATGATGTCGTTGGCCGAGGTGTCGTCGACCGGGGACCCGAGGAAGATGATCCGGTCTTCGAACATCTTGTTGTACGGGTTCATCTCCTTGATCCCGTACGAGGTCTTCTCGGTGAACGACGGGACGATGTAGCGGGCGCGCGGGTCGAAGCCGCCGGACTGCGCTCCGAAGGACTGTGCGTGGATGTCCATCCTCTGGTTCCCCTCTTCTTCCTTACTCAGTTGGCTTCGGCGGGGACGTCGGCCACCCGCTTGACGACGTGGTCGATGAAGCCGTAGTCCTTCGCCTCAGCGGCGGTGAACCAGCGGTCGCGGTCGGAGTCGCGCTCGATCTCCTCGATCGTGCGGCCGGTGTGCTCGGCCACGCGCTCCTGGAACATCTGCTTGGTGTAGAGCATCTGCTCGGCCAGGATCGCCACGTCGGAGGCGGTGCCGCCGATGCCGCCGGAAGGCTGGTGCATCATGATGCGCGCGTGCGGGAGCGCGTAGCGCTTGCCGGAGGTGCCGGCGCACAGGAGCAGCTGACCCATCGAGGCGGCCATGCCCATGCCGACGGTGGCGACGTCGTTCTTGATGAACTGCATGGTGTCGTAGATGGCCATGCCGTCGTAGACCGAGCCGCCGGGCGAGTTGATGTAGAGCTTGATGTCGCGCGTGTCGTCCTCGGCCTCGAGCAGGATCAGCTGGGCGCAGAGACGGTTCGCGATTTCGGAGTTGACGTCGGAGCCCAGGAACAGGATGTGCTCCTTGAGCAGGCGGTCGAAGACCATGCTGTCCAGGCCGACCGAGGCGTCACCGCCGCCGCCGCGACGGGCGACCGCGCTGACGACGTCCTTCTCCAGCTGCGAGGAGAATGGAATCGAATGGTCCATGTCTTGCACCTTCATTCTGTCTCGGAGATATGCACCAGGCGTTGCGGTTACCAATCCAGACCTTAGCCCGTCGGGGCGACGATCGGACGCGCCTGGGCTCCGTGTTCGCTGCGAGCGGAGAGCCCTGCGGTCCACTGCCCATCTTGGGGCATATGCGACCCGGACTCGCGCACGGGATGTCCGCTCACTGCAAGGGAGAACGGCGCGTGGGGCCCGGCCTCGGCGGCCGGGCCCCACGCGTGGTTCGGACTAGTCGGTGACGTGCAGGAGCAGGTTCGGGCTGCCCTGGACGTCGCTGATCGCCCCCGAGGTGGCGGCGCCGGTCAGGGCGTCCTCCACTTCGGCGGGGGTCGCGTCCGGGTGGGCCGAGAGGTAGACCGCGGCGGCCCCGGCCACGTGCGGCGAGGCCATCGACGTACCGCTCAGCGCGCTCGGCTCACCGAGCAGGTAGGGCGAGGTGATGTTCTCGCCGGGCGCGAAGAGGTCGACGCACTCGCCGTAGTTGGAGAAGTCGGCGCGGGCGTCGGCTTCGGTGGACGCGGCGACGGTGATCGCCTCCGGGGTGCGGGCCGGGGAGACGCCGCACGCGTCGGCGGTCTCGTTGCCGGCCGCCACCGCGTAGGTGACGCCCGAGTCGATCGAGGCCGCGATCGCCGCGTCGAGGGCGTCGCTGACGCCGCCGCCGAGGCTCATGTTCGCGACCGCGGGCTTCACGGCGTTCTCGGTCACCCAGTTCACGCCGTCGATGACGCCGGCGGTGGTGCCGGAGCCGAGGCAGTTGAGCACCTGCACCGGCACGATCGTGACCTCCTTGGCCACGCCGTACTCGGTGCCGCCGACGGTCCCGGCCACGTGCGTGCCGTGGCCGTTGCAGTCGAGGCCCTGGAGGCCGGGGAGGATCGCGGAGAAGCCTTCGCCGGTGCGCCCGGAGAAGTCCGCGGTGCTCGCCCAGATCCCGGTGTCGATGATGTAGGCGGTGACGCCCTCACCGCCGTTCGGGTAGGTGTAGGCGGTGTCGAGCGGCAGGCCCGACTGGTCGATGCGGTCCAGGCCCCACGACGGCGGGTCGTCCTGGGTCGCCTCGATCTCGATGACCTGGTTCTGCTCGACGTAGGCCACGGCCGGGTCGGCGGCGAGCCGTCCGGCCTCGGTCTCGGTCATCGAGGCGAGGACGGTGTCCACCGAGTCGTAGACGTTTTCGACGTCGCCGCCGAAGTCGTCCACGACGGCGGTCTCCACGTCGTCTTCGAACGCGACGATGTAGGAGCCGGGGATGGCGTCGGGGCTGTCTGCGGAGCGGATCTCGCCGGTCGCGGCGCTGGCGGGCGTGGCCGCCAGTCCGGTCACGGCGAGGCTCGCAGCGGCCGCTGCGAGGAGATATCGGCGTACGGGGGGATGGTTCACCATGTAGGACACCCTTCGGGAGAAAACGGGCTATGGCATCTGTCACAAGGTACCAAGAGATTGCTAGATTTGGTTACCTCGCGGTAGCGAAATTCGAATATCCCTCATAGCCCACAATGGAGTGACTGTGTCCGGTTCCCCCGCAACCCGTCTGCGCCTGCTCGGCATCCTCTTCTGGATGGCCGGCGGCATCGTCATCACCTTCGCCTGGATGGGCATGGCCGAGCTCGCCTACGTCGACGGCCAGATGCCCTACCTCGTCTCCGGAGGAGCCGCGGGCCTCGCCCTGGTCCTCGTCGGCTCGACCCTGATCCTGTCCGCGGCCGTCGCCCAGGCCGCGGAGCACACCGCGCAGCGCACCGCGGCGCTTCTCAAGCTCGCCGCCGATGAGGCCGCGGACGCGTTCGAGGCTGAACGCAAATCATCCGAAGCGGCCGCGAAAGATGCCGAAGCGGAGGAGAAAACCGAGGCAAAAGCGGTGTAGTCCCGGGATAGGCTGCGAGGAAAGGTTGCAGTTCAATACCACCTGTCGCGCGCTACTGTCGCGCGTTAGGAAACATCTGCTATCGTCGGGCAAGCGCATACAGGTGACTTGGCACACGTAGACGCGTACCAGCGAATATGCGGCTCGGGCCGCGGTCGCTCCGAACCCCGACGGGATCCTCAAGGGCCCGATTCCTGAAGAGAGAGCTCAATGAAGAGAAGACTCATCCTCTCCGCCGGCACCGCGGGTGCGGCGGCTCTGCCCCTCAGCGCCTGCGGTTTCATCGGCGGTGGCGACGACGAGGGCGACGCTAAGACGATCAAGTTCTGGCTGTCCGGCGACGCCAACCAGGGCGGCGGCTTCCAGAAGATGGCCGACAAGTACCACGAGGAAACCGGCATCACCGTCGACATCGACGACATTCCCTACGACGACTTCAACACCCGTCTGCGGAACGCCGCCCAGGCCGACGGCCTGCCCGACCTCGCCCGCGTCACCGCGATCGACCCGATCTGGATGAATCAGCTCGAGGACCTCAGCGACGTCGCGAGCGAGCACGGGGTCATGGAGAACCTCCTGACGGAGAACGAGGACGGCGAGATCCCGACGTTCCTCACCGACCTCACCGCCGTGGGCCTGTATGTCAACAAGACCCTGTTCGACGAGGCCGGCGTCTCCTACCCGACCACGCCCGAGGGCCTCTGGACCTGGGACCAGTTCATCGCCGCGGTCAAAGAGGTCAAGGCCGCGACCGGCTGCCGCTACGGGCTCGTGATGGACCCGTCCTCGCACCGCCTGCGCTCGTTCATGTACCAGTTCGGCAGCGACGCCTTCACGCTCGGCGAGGACTGCAAGTACTCGACCGACGAGGCGACCACCACTGAAGCGCTCCAGTTCTTCGCGGACATCAACGACGACGACGTCATGCCCAAATCCGTGTGGGTCTCCGGCGACGACCCGAACGCCCTGTTCAAGAGCGGCCAGGTCGCGGCCTACTACTCCGGTTCGTGGCAGGTGGCCGACTTCCAGGCCAACATCGCCGACTTCGAGTGGGCCTCGGCGCTCATGCCCGCCCAGCCACGGCGCGCCACCAACCTCGGCGGCGGCTACATCGTGGTCTTCAAGGGCGACAAGTCCCAGGAATCCCTCGACTTCGTCAACTGGCTGTTCACCGAGGAGAACTACATCGAGATCTGCGAGATCTCCGGCTTCCTGCCGGTGATCCCGGGGCTCGACATCGACTACGGCGACTCGCAGACGAGCTTCGACCTGTACAACGAGGAGATCGCGGCGTCCGACCCGATTTCGTCCGCCCAGGAGCGGTCCGCCCTGGAGGCCGTGTACGCGGGGCAGACCGCCGGCGGCGACGCCGACCCGCTCAAGGACGAGGCCGTCAAGCTCGCCGCAGGCGAGCAGGACGTGGCCACGACCATCGCGAACATCATTGCCGGACTCAACGAGAACATCGTCTGCGAGTAACCCTTGACGGCCACCGCCATCGATTCCAAACGCCTTACCGGGCCGCGCAAGCGGCCCGGTAAGGGCCGCCGCCGCGTCCAGTACAGGTTCGCGCCGTTCGCACTCGCGGGCGTCAACATCGTCCTCTTCGGAGTATTCTTCGTCTGGCCCGGAAGCCTGGGCCTCATCTACTCCTTCACCGACTACAGCGGCCTCGGCACGCCCGAGTTCATCGGCCTCGACAACTACGAGAAGCTGTTCGCCGACCCGACCTTCTACGAGGCCCTGACCCGGACCTTCCTGTTCGCGGTCCTCAGCGTGCCGCTGATGTACGTCATGTCCCTGTCCATCGCCGCGCTCCTGGTCTCGAACTACACCAAGGGCAAGGCCGCGGCCAAGATCATCTTCTTCTTCCCGTGGCTCATCTCCCCCATCGTCGCCGGCGTCATCTGGCGGTGGATGTTCGGCGAGAGCTTCGGCTTCGTCAACTACCTCATCACCCGGCTCGGCGCCGACCCACTCGCCTGGCAGACCGACCCCGACCTCGCACTCATGGTCGTCGTCATCGCCGCGACCTGGGGCGGCACCGCATTCAACATGCTCATCTTCATCGCCGCCCTCAAGAACGTGCCGCGCGCCTACTACGAGGCCGCCGAAATCGACGGGGCGAACGCCTGGCAGCGGTTCCGCCACATCACCCTGCCCTCGATCGCCCCCACCTCGTTCCTGGTGATCCTGCTGTCCTCGCTCGGGGCCATGAAGGAGTTCGCGATGGTCCAGGCGCTCAACGGCGGCGGACCCGGCACCTCGAACACGTTCATCATCCAGTACATCTACGAGACCGGCTTCCAGCGCGCCGACATCGGCTACGCCAGCGCCGTCTCGATGATCCTGCTGCTCATCCTGCTCACCATCGCCCTCGTGCAGATGGCCGTCAACCGGAGGCGTGCATGAGCACCGCGACCGCACCGACCAGGACGCCCGAGACCCGCCGGGCGCGCAGGAAACGCGAACTCGCCAGCACCGTCCCGATGTCCGCTTTCATGTGGCTGCTGGCCGCCATGTACGCGTTCCCGCTCATCTGGCTCCTGCTCAGCGCCTTCAAACCCGGGTCGGAACTGTTCAGCTACCCGCTCACGATCCTCCCGGAGAACCCCACGCTCGGCGGCTTCGAGAAGGCCTGGGACCGGTTCGACTTCCTGCTCTACTTCTCCAACACGCTCGCCGTGGCGGTCACGACCACCATCCTGACGGTGTTCGCCAGCGCCATGTGCGGTTACGCGCTGGCGAAGTACCAGGAATCGCGCTGGGTCAGGATCTTCTTCATCTGCCTCCTCGCCACCACGATGCTGCCGACCGAGGTCATCCTGTCGCCCACGTTCCTCGTGATCCGCGACCTGGGCATGTACGACACCCTGCAGGGTCTGGTCGTGCCCTCGATCATGACCGCCACCGGCGTGTTCATGTTCCGGCAGTTCTTCGTGTCGATCCCCGACGACATCATCGAGGCGGCCCGCATCGACGGGGCGCGCGAGGTGGGGATCTTCTTCCGGATCATGCTGCCGATGTCGCGGCCGATCATCCTGACGCTGGCGATCTTCTCGTTCCAGTGGCGCTGGAACGACTACATCTGGCCGCTCATCGTCATCGGCGACGAGCGGAAGTTCACGCTCCAGATCGCGCTGCGCTCGATCGTGGGGGCCGAGAACATCGACTGGCCGCTGCTGCTGGCCGCGTCGGTGATGTCGATCCTGCCGCTGGTGCTGCTCTTCTTCGTGTTCCAGAAGTACGTCATGAACGAGGACATCAATGCCGGACTCAAAGACTGACACCGCTTTTCTGGCCGCCGTGACCGCGGCGGCCGACGAGCAGGCCCGGAAGGTGCTCGGAGGGCTCGACGACCTGCTCGCCGGCGAGCCGCACCACCGGGCGGTCATGTCCGCGGCCAAGACGCTGACGACCTGCGCGGTCCACCACGATTCGGTCTTCTCCGGATCGACGGAGGCCGCGCGGGCCGCGGCGAGGCTCGTGGAGTTCCTGGCCGGGATGCAGGGCGAGAACGGGCTCTTCGACGGCGAGAACATCAGCTCCCCGCCCGACACCGCGTTCACCGTCAACGACCTGTGCGACACGTACGCGCTGCTGCAGGGCGATGCGGTGCCGAAGGCGCTGCGGCCCTTGGCAGCGGCGTTGGAGCGGATCGCTCTGGCCGCGGCTGAGCCGCTGCGCCTCGGCGGGGTGCACACGCCGAACCACCGGTGGGAGCTGAGCGCGGCGCTGGCGCGGCTGAACCGGCACTGGCCGGATGTGCGGCTGGTCGAGCGCGTCGACGAGTGGCTGTCGGAGGGCATCGACATCGCGGCGGACGGGATGTACTCCGAGCGGAGCCCGAACTATTCGCTGCACGTGTCGAATCCGGCGTTGACGGCCATCGGCATCGCGCTGGACCGGCCTGAGCTGCTCGACGCGGTCTGCCGGAACCTCGAAGTCGTCGCGGCGACGGCGCTGCCGGACGGCACGGTCGAGACCGTGCATTCGCGGCGGCAGGACCAGCGGGGCACGATCGCTTTGGCGCCGTTCATGATGCAGTTCCGCAGGTTCGCGATCGCACGCGACCGGGGCGACTTCGCCGCGGTCGCGGCGACGATCCTGAAGGCGCCGCCGGTGTACGCGGCTGACGCGCTGACGGAGATCCTGCTGGAACCGGCGCTGGCCGGGCCGCTGCCGGCGGCGGAGGCGCCGAAGGCCGCGAGCGCGGTGTTCGACTCGGCGGGTCTCGCGGTGGTGCGGGACGGGGACTTCGCGGTGACGGTGTTCGGCGGCTCGGACTACGCCGAGCAGGGCCGGATCCGGTCGGGGCTGGCGACGAATCCGACGTTCCTGCGGGTGTTCTCCGGTGGAGCCGTTCTGGATTCGGTGCGGCTCTCGCGCGACTTCTTCGGCCTCGGGCCGTTCCGTGCCGACGGGCTCGACGTGTTCGGCGACGGTTTCGCTTTGCGGGAGCGGGTGGCGGCGGATTACTACCAGCCGCTGCCGGCGGAGTTCCGCCGCTCGGACGGCGACTACCTGCTTGCCGATGAGGGCCGGTTCTCGGCTTCGATGGACTTCGCGCACCGGCCGACCGACGAGGTCGCCTTGGAGACCGAGGTGCGGGTACGCATCGGCGACGGCGAAGTGCGCCTTGACATCGCGGCGGACCCTGCCCGAGTGCGCCAGGTGCTCGAACTGGCGTTCCGGCCGGGAGGCGAATTCGAGGGCGTGCGGCCTTCGGCGGCCGGCGGTTTCGAACCGGCGAACGGCGGGTGCGTCTATACCGTCGGCGGCGACAGCATCGCGGTCGAGATGAGCGAAAAGGGCCTAGGCGGCGGCTGGCCGGGCTACCACCCGGGCGAGGACTACACGCATTTGAGCGGAACGGATGCAGCCGAAGGGCTGAAGCTCTATGTGCCGCTCCCGAGCAGCGGCAGGCTGTCGCTGACATTGAAGGTTAGGGCCTAGGTTCGGCTCAAGCTTGGCGGGCATAACGGGCTCGACCACGCTTCGGTTGAGCCGCAGGCACTCAGCGGCAGCGAAGAGTGTGTTTAGCTCGGCCCTCGGCCGAGGCCCGCCCGGGCGTCTAGTGGGGTCGTGTTCCCGTGGCCTTGCCGGGTCGGCGCGCCGTGGCACTTGAGTTTCAAGCCAGCAGCGACGAAGTGGTAGTGGCGGGGGCAGGGTGTGTCGCCGGGCCGGGGCACCGTTGCGGTTGGGCTACAACCGGTCAGCGACGAAGAGGCGAGAGGTTGGCCGGGGTCGCTCGCCGGGGCTGGGCTGGTCTTCGGCCGGGCTGCAGGCGGCAGCGACGAAGAGGCGAGTGATTGCCCGAGGTCGCTGGCTGGGACCAGGCTGGTTTGGGTCGGGCTGCAGGCGGCAGCGACGAATAGGCGAGAGGTTGGCCGAGGTCGCTGGCTGGGACCAGGCTGGTTTGGGTCGGGCTGCAGGCGGCAGCGACGAAGACGCGAGTGGTTGGCCGAGGTCGCAGGCCGGGGCCGGGCTGGTCTTCGGTTGAGCTGCAACCGGTCAGCGACGAAGAGGCTGCAATTTGCTGGCGGTTCGCGGCCGGGGCCCGGTTGGTTTGGGTCGAGGTGAAGGCGGCAGCGACGGTGCGGTGGCGTGCTTTCGCGGTGGTGTTGCCGGGTCGGGCGCCGTGTCGGGCGGGGTTCGGGCTGGCAGCGACTGGAGCGGGTGTGGCGGGGGTCGGGGTGTGTTGCCGGGGCCGGGGCTGGGGTGCTGTTGGTGCGGCGGGCTGGGCCGTCCGGCGTCCAGGGTCGAGCCGGAGCCGGAGCCGGAGCCGGATCGGCTGGACTGGCCGGGGCGGGGTGTGCCGGTCGGGTGGGTTCGCCGAGCGTCGGGGCCGGTGCAGTCTTCCACTGGGCGTGGCCATGCTGGGGGTGTGTCGTTGCGGGCGTGTGCATGTGCGGTGTCACCTCCTTCCGGTGCTGCGTGCTGCGTGCTGCGTGCTGCCATTTGCCAACTGCCGATGCCGACTGCAATCTGCTGACTGCGGTCAGTGGGTGGGCGTTCCCGGTGTGTCCTTCCTGCGTGTGTGTCGGTTGGGTGTGTGTGCCTCGTTCGGGGCACTGCCTCCGGTTGGGGTGATCCCTTCCGGGCGATCTCCCGCTCCACGGTTCCGAGTCCGTCCTTCTGGCTTTCTCGGCCTGGGAGCGAGTCCCGATAGCACGTGGGGCATACCATGCAAGCCCCGGGCTGAGCCCCCCTGACCCGAGAGCGGGCCTGGTGGTCTCGGATCCTGCCAGCGGGGCGAATAGGCCAGAGGCTTGGCTTAGTCTGCTTACACCTACTCGACTCCTGTACGGAATCCATATCCCTGTGCGTACAACAATTATCCCCCACCCCAGGAACACCCGCATCACCCACAAGACGAGAAACCTCTCATGTTCGACCCCGAACCGCCTGCACCCCAACCGAAACCGGACCGGGAAGCCGCCAACACGCCCCCGCCCAACCGGCCACCTCTTCGTCGCTGCCCGCTTGAACCTCAACCGAAACGGGCCCGGCCCCAGCCACCCGCCCCACACAACTCCCACCTCACCGTCGCCGCCCGCTTGAACCCCAACCGAAACCGTGCCGGGAAGCCGCCAACCCACCCCAGCGAAATGGCACCCCTCCGTCGCTGCCCGCCTGAACCCCACCCGAAACGGCGCTCAGGCCCGGAAGAAACACCACTGCCTCAGGTGCCGAAGTAGGCGGCCCTCACCACGTCGTCTTCCAGCGTCTGGCTTCCCGATCCGGTAATCGTGACCCTGCCCTGCTGCATCACGAAGGCGGTGTCGGCCTGGGCGAGTACTCCCGCGTTCTGTTCGACCATCAGCACGGTGACGCCGCGTTCGTTGATGAGCTTCACCGCTTCGAAGACCTGCTCGGTGAGCTTGGGCGACAGGCCCAGCGACGCCTCGTCGATGAGCAGGAGCCTCGGGGAGCTCATCAATCCGCGGCCGATCGCGAGCATCTGCTGCTCGCCTCCCGAGAGCGTCCCGGCCATCTGGTCGCCGCGTTCCTCGAGCCTCGGAAAGATCTTGTACGCCTCCAGCATGTTCCGTCGCAGCCTGCGGGCGTCGCGGCGGATCGTCCATGCGCCCAGGCGCAGGTTCTGTTTCACGGTGAGCGCCGGGAACACATGGCGCCCTTCCGGAACGAGCACGATTCCGGATCGCACGCGCGATCCCGGCGAGCCGGTGAGCGGCTTGCCGTCGTAGCGGATCTCCCCGCCGGTCACCGGCAGGAGCCCCGCGAGGGTCATGAGCGTGGTGCTCTTCCCGGCGCCGTTGAGGCCCAGGAGGACCGCGTTCGATCCCTCCTCGACGCTCAGGTCCACGCCGTGGAGCACCGGCACCGAGCCGTACCCGGCCCGCAGGTTCTCGACCTCAAGCAGTGCCATGGGTGGCTCCTTCCGATCCGGCCCTCATCGGCCATTCCGGCGGCGAGGAGGCCTCCGGGATCAGGGCCGTGTCGTCTTCGGCAGCGGCGCCGCCGAGGTACGCGGCGATGACCTCCGGGTGGCGCTGGATCTCCTCGGGCCGGCCTTCGGTGAGCAGCTCGCCGAAGTTGAGCACGTACACGTAATCGCAGGCCTCGGCCACGAGCGGCACATGGTGCTCGATCATGAGGATGGTGAGCTTCAAGCGGTCGCGCAGTTCGCGGAGGGTGTCGCCGAGGCCGAGGGCCTCCTCCGGGCTGAGGCCGGACGCGGGCTCGTCGAGGAGGAGCATCTTCGGGTCTGAGGCGAGGGCCATCGCCATGTCGCAGGTTTTCCGTACGCCGTACGGGAGTTCGCCGGTGCGCTCGTGCGCGACCGATTCGAGCCCGAAGTACTCCACGATCTCGGCGGCGTCGCGGCGCAGTTCGCGTTCGCGGTGCCAGGTCCCGGCCAGGCCGAGCATCCCGGCCAGCGCCGAGTACCCGGTGCGCTGGTGCTGGGCGAGCATCACGTTCTCGGTGACGGTGAGGGCGTCGATGACGCCGAGGTTCTGCCAGGTGCGGGCCATGCCGAGGCGGGCGCGGCGGTGGGTCGGGAGCGAGGAGACGTCCCTCCCGTCGAAGAAGACGCGGCCGCCTTGGGGCTGGTAGATCCCGGTGAGGCAGTTGAAGCACGAGGTCTTGCCGGCGCCGTTGGGTCCGATGAGGCCGACGATCTGTCCCTCGCGCACAGTAAGAGACAGGTCGTTCAGTACTTGGAGGCCGCCGAAGCGGAGCATCAGGCCGTCGACCTTGAGCATGTGGCGGCGCTTCATGACTTCCTCCCTTTGCCGGTGATCCAGTTGGTGGCCGGTCTGAGCAGCTGGCCGAAGCCGCCGGGGAAGAACCGGAGGACGATCAGGAGCATCACGACCACGATGAACGGCGGCAGCACGTGGTACACCGCCTCGTTGAGGAAGGGCGGCTGCCAGGGGAGCCCGGAGAGGAAGTTCGGGAGGGTCAAGGGCAGCAGGGCGAAGAACGCGGAGGCGAGGATGACGCCGAGGCGCGAGCGCAGGCCGCCGACGACGGTCATGAGGACCCACACGAGCGCGACCTGGAATTCGAAGTCCATCGCCTGGACGATCTGGTTCCAGTGGGCGAACAGGCCTCCGGCGAGCCCGGCGGCGAGCCCGGAGAGGCAGAACGCGGCGAGCTTGTAGCCGGTCACGTTGACGCCGAGGGTGGAGGCGATCCGCTCGTCGTTGCGGACGGCGGCGAGGGCGCGGCCGGCCTTGGTGGAGACGAGGCGCCAGTCCACGTAGAGCACGAGCGCGAGCACGCCGAGGCACAGGAGCGCGAAGGCGTGGTCGGAGGAGAGGACCTCGGGCCGGGGCGCGAAGGCGCCGGCGCCGCCGCCGGTGAACTCGCGCCAGTTGAAGATGGTGGTCTCGGCGGTGAGCCCGAAGGCGAGGGTCACGAGCGCGAGGTAGAGGCCGGTGACGCGCAGGGCGACCATGCCGACGATGGCGGCGGTGAGCGCTCCGGCGACGGCCGCGGCGGCGAGGCCGAAGCCGAGGGGCGCGCCGAGCCGGGAGGCCATGAACGCGGCCGCGAACGCGCCGATGCCCACGAAGGCCTGGTGGCCGAGGGAGATCTGGCCGGCGTGGCCGGTGAGGGTGTTGATGGAGAGGCCGATGATCGCGTAGATCACGGCGCGGCTGATGCGCTGGGCCCAGACGTCGCCGCCGAGGAGCAGCGGGAGCGCGGCGAGCGCGAGCAGGGCGAGGACGACGGCGACGCGGAGGGCGAGGCCGAAGCGGCGCTGGACTTTGACGCGTCCGAAGACCATGGTGGCCGTTGCCATCTACGCCTCCTTCCCGAGCAGGCCCTGGGGGCGGATGAGGAGCACGAGCATGAGGAGGGCGAAGACGCCGAGTTCGGCGGCTCCGGGGACTTTCAGCTGCTGTCCGAGGTAGTAGATGCCGAGGTTCTGGACGATGCCGATGGCGAGGCCGCCGACGAACGCGCCGGGCAGGCTGGTCATGCCGCCGAGGACGGCGGCGGCGAAGGCGGGCACGAGCATCGTGAGGGTCATGAACCCGGGCGTGAAGATCCCGACGGGCGCGTACAGGAGGCCGGCGATGCCGCCGATGAGCGCGGCCATGCCCCACACGAGGCGGGAGATCGCAACGGGGCTGATGCCCACGACCTGCGCCGCCCGGGTGTCCTGTGAGGACGCGAGGACGGCGAGGCCGAGGTCGGTCTTGAAGAACCAGGCCATCGCGGCGGCGAGCACGGCGAGGACGGCGAGCAGGATGAGCTGCTGCGGGAGGATCCCGGCGCCGAGGATGTTGACGCCGCCGCCTTGTACGAGGGGCGGCATGACGCGCGGGATGGGCTGGCCGATGAGGACGATGATCGCGATGGTGAACAGGGCGACGCCGACGAGGGCGACGAGCATGATCGTCCGCGAGGAGGATTCCAGGGGCCGGACGATGACGCGTTCGACGATGAGCCCCATGGCGACCGCGGCGGCCAGGCCGCCGACGACGCCGACCCAGTAGGGGAGGCCGGCGCCGACGACGATGGCGAACGCGGTGAAGGCCGCGACGCCGCCGAATTCGCCTTGGGCGAAGTTGAAGACGCGTTTGGCCTTGTAGACGAGGACGATGCCGACGGCCAGGAGGCCGTAGACCGCGCCTTGGAACAGGCCCAGTGCGAGGAAGGCACCCATTTAGAAGCCGTTCACGAAGGCGAAGTCGGTCTCGTAGTGGCCGCCGCCGTCGCACACGTTGCGCAGCACGCTCACTTGTGTGGCGCCGAATGGATCGTCGCCGTAGTCGAGGTCGGGGAATACTCCGGTTGAGAACTTCTGGCCCGCAACAGCGTCGAGGAAGAGCCCGCGGTCGATGTCGGGTCCCGCCTTGTCGAGCATCTGATGGAGCACTTTGGACTGGCCCCACATCATCCAGGTCACGTCGTCGGCCTCGATGCCGGCGGCGTCGACCGCGGCGAGGAAGTCGGCGTCGTATTCGCCCGCGTCGGCGAACGCCGGGGTCGGGTTGAAGAACCGCGCGCCTTCGGTGGAGCCGGCGGCGGTGCACCCGGTGCTGGCGACCTGGTCGAGGCCCATGCTCACGCCGACGCCCACGTACTGGGGCCGGCAGCCGGAGGCGGCGGCCATCTCCAGGTAGAAGGTGGGGCTGGTGAGCACGAAGACCACGTCGTAGTTCTTGACGGTGCCGGTGCACAGGTTCCCTGCGGCGGAGGAGCCGCGTTCGTTCTTGTCGGGCCGGAAGACGTCGACGCCGTCGAAGGCGCCGGTGAAGCCCTCGACCGCGTCGTCGAAGTTCGGGGTGTTCGTGACGACGGCGGCGACCTTCGAGGCGTCGGTGACGCCGAGTTCGTTCTTGATGTAGTCGGCGAGCATCGGGGTCTGCTGCTTGTAGGTCATCGAGGCCGCGAAGTAGGTGTCGAGCGAGCCCATGCCGGTCTCGGTGACCCCTGTGGACAGATAGGGGACGTCTTCGCCGGCCGCGTACTGGGCGCAGGCCTGGATCTGGTCGGTGCCGCCCGCGCCGATGAGCGCGAACGCCTTCTGCTCCTCGGCCATGGTCTGGCAGACCTGGCGGGCCGTGGAGGGCCGGTACTGGTCGTCGGCGAACACGGTCTCGACGGTGCGGCCGTGGATCTCGACCGGGCCGCCGTTGTTCCCGTACTGCCAGTAGAGGTCCTTGCCGGATTCGAAGGACTCCTGCTTGAGCGGGGCCGCGCCGGTGAGGGGCGCGTGGATGCCGATGGTGATGGTGTCGGCGGTGACGCCGGTGGTGTCGCCGTTGCCGGCGTTGCCGTTGTCGTTGCCGCCGCCTCCACCGCCGCCGCCGGAGGAGTCGTCCTCGCCGTCGCCGCCGCCGGTGCCGTCGCTGGAGGCGTCGGTCCCGTCGGTGCCTTCAGTGCCGGTGTTGTCATCGCCGAGGCCGGAGTTCTCGCCGCCCTGGGCGACGAAGTCGTCGTGCACGCCTTCGAACTGGCCGCACGCGGGCAGCACGAGCAGTGCGGCGGCCAAGAGCGCCAAGGTGGTCCGCGTGCGGGTCATGAGCGGTCTCCGCGGCCCGTGAGCTTCTGCCAGAGCCCGGACGGGACGGGCAGGGCCCAGCCGCGCTTGTCGAGGTTGTGGGCGCGGATGCGGTCGATCGCGCCGCTGCCGCCCGCCGTCGCGCCCGAGGCGCCCATGACGGTGTGCAGGACGTAGGCGCCGACGAGCCCGGCGGGAATGAGCGTCCACACGTACCAGGGGGCCTTAGGGTCCACGGGTTCGTACGCGGCCGGGTCCATCTCCGCGCTGGAGGCGGACTCCTCCCCTGAGGCTTCCTCCTCCTCCGAGCCGCCGCTGCCGCCGCCGCCCGAGCCGCCGCCTCCGCCGGTGGATCCGCCGCCGGTCACGTCGGTGCCGGGATCGGCCGCGCCGTCGTCGGCGGCCTCACCAGGGGTGAACGCGAAGGTCCCCGCGAGCCGGTAGGCGGTGGCGTCGTACTCGTTCACCGGGGTCTGCGTGTCGTCGCGCAGCGGCAGCTTGAGGTTGACCTGCCACGTGTCGATCGGGGTGGCGTCGTCCATGACGGGCATGAACATGACGCCGTAGTTGGCGAACGGGTCCTGGCCCCAGTCCTTGGCGAGGTCGGTGAGGTCGAAGGTCCAAGTGGGAAGGGGCACTTCGACAGTGGGGGTCTCGGCGGTGCCGCCGTTCTCGATCGCCTCCTGGGTCTGGGCGATCAGCTCCTCGGCGTCGGCGACCTCCGCCGGGTCGGGCTCGGTGCGCTCGCCGACGACGCAGCCGTCGCCCACCGGCGGCTGCACGTCCCACATCTCGGCTTCGCCGGTGCTCCAGGCCTCGGTGATCGGGCAGGCCTGGACGAGCTTGCCGGTGGGGTTGAAGTTCGGCGAGTCGCCCGCGTCGTCGCCTTCGGCGACGGTGAGCTTGAAGTCGGTGATCTGGGAGCCCTCGGTGACCCCGCGCTCGGCGAGGTTGAACGAAAGGGCGGCGATCTTGGTGTTCTCGCCGAGCTCGACGGCGACGGGCATCGTCGTCGTGGACTGCGGATTGGGCCATTCGACCTGCTGGGCGATCGAGCCCAGTTCGAGGGTCTCGTCGATCTGGCGGCTCCAGAACCAGGAGACGCCGTCGACGCCGTAATCGAACTGGAGCTCCTCACCTCCGGTGGCTTCTTGCGCGGCGGCCGGGGCGGGCCAGGCGAGGACGGTGAAGGCCAGCGCCGCTGCCGCGCCGGCATTGAGCGCGCTGTTCTTCAGCACGCGGTGAGAAAACCTGTCGTTGAGAAACGCTGTCGAACCCGGTGAAAGGTGTCGGGGGATCATAGGGGCACTCCCGAGACGGTGGTCTGCGTCATTGCATTGAAGAGTTTAGATACACACCATAGGTCAAAGTGACGATCGTCTCTACCCGTGAGTAGCAAAAATTTCGGGCGCAGCCGGGGCAAAGCGCTCCCAATGCCGCCAAAAGCAAAAGGCCCATCGCAACAGCGATGGGCCCCTTGGGAATCAGTAAGAGGAATTAGTCCTCGGTCTTGTCCTCTTCTTCGGCTTCGACCTCGGCGTCAGTACCGGCCTCGGCGTCAGCCTCGGCGGCCTTGCGGCCCGGGAAGAGCTCGTCCTCGGTCAGCTCCTTGCCGCCGGCGTCCACGATCGAGGCCTCCTTGACGACCTCTTCGAGGGCCAGCTGCTGGCGCAGCGAGGTGGCGATCTGCTGGAGGCCGCCGTTGGTGCGCAGCTCGTCGACGAAGCGCTGGAACTGGTCCTGCGGGACGCCGCGCTGCTGGGCCTGGCGCACGACCTCGCCGGTCATGAGCTCGCCGGAGACCTCGAGCTCGCGCTCGCGGGCGATGCGGCCCAGGATGATCGACTGGCTGAGGTTCGACTCGACGTCGGAGCGCAGCTCGGCGTCGAACTCCTCGGCGGTCTTGCCGACCGCGGTGAGGTACTCCTCGAAGCTGCCCGCGAGCTGCACGACCTGCTCCTGCAGGTGGCCGCGGGTGTGCTCGATCTCGGCCTCGACGGTCTTCTCGGGCAGCGGCAGGGCCACGGCCTCGAGCAGCGCCTCGAGGGTCTTCGCGCGGGCGTCGTTGGCCTTGCCGGTGGCGCCCTGGGTCACCAGGCGCTCGCGGGTGGAGTCGCGCAGCTCCTCGAGGGTGTCGAACTGGCTGGCCATCTCGGCGAAGTCGTCGTCCAGCGGGGGAAGCTCGCGCTCCTTGACCTGGGTGACCTTGACCGCGACATCGGCGGTCTCGCCGTCCTGCTCACCCGCGAGGGTGGACTGGATGGTCTTCTCGTCGCCCGCGGACATGCCGACGAGGGCCTCGTCCAGGCCGTCGAGCAGGTTGCCCGAGCCGACCTCGTGGCTCATGCCGGTGACGGAACCGCCCTCGACCTCTTCGCCGTTCTGGGTGGCGAGCAGGTCGATGACGACGAAGTCGCCCTCGGCCGCGGCGCGCTCGACGGTCTTCAGCGAGGAGAAGCGCAGACGCTGGGACTCGAGGTCCTCGTCCACGTCCTCTTCAGTGACGTCGCCGGACTCGACCGTGACCTTCAGCGAGGCGAAGTCGGGGAGCTCGAACGCGGGGGTCACGTCGGTCTCGACCGTGAACTCGAAGGGCTTGCCCTCTTCGATCGGCTTGACCTCGGTCAGCTCGGGGCGGCCCAGGGCGTTCACATCGTTCTCGGTGACGGCCTTGGTGAGGTTCGACTGCACGGCCGGGTCCATCGCCTGCGCGTAGACCGACTCGCGGCCGATGCGCTGGTCGATCACCTGACGAGGCGCCTTGCCGGGGCGGAACCCGGGGACGCGGACCTGCTGCCCGACCGTCTTGTACGCCTCGTTGATGAACGGCGCCAGCTCCTCGAACGGCACCTCGACCGACAGCCGCACCCTGGTCGGGCTCAGGGTCTCGACAGTGCTCTTCACAGACGTACTCCTAGATCATTTCGCTCGATTGCCTTGCGAGATTGCTTTTGCGTAGGTGCAGAGGGGTTGCCATGGCCGCATCGGTCCGCCGGCAGCGCAGCATCGATCCCCGCTCCGAACGAGTCTAGGCCGCCGTACCGTCGCAGCCCCGGCGGGTGTGGTCGATATCGCCGCTCGTCACCTGTTGAGGGGACCGCAACCGGGCCGTTCCGTCAGTGCCGAGATCGCTTAGACTACGCCCTGCAATCGTTCTCATGAGGAGTTGCCATGTCCACCCCCTCGATCCTCGTCTTCACCAAGACGACCGGTTTCAGACACGACTCGATCCCGGCCGGCGTCGAGGCGGTCGAGCGGATCGCGGCGGAGCTGGGCTACGAGACCGAGCACACCGAGGACGCCGCGATCTACAACCCGATCGACCTGGCCCGCTTCTCGGCGGTGGTCTGGCTCTCCCCCTCCGGCGACATTCTGGGCGAACTCGAGCGCGCCGCGCTCGCCGACTTCGTGACCGGGGGCGGCGGCTGGTGCGGCATCCACGCCGCCTCCACCGCCGAGCGCTCCTGGCCGTTCTTCCGCGAGATGGTGGGCGCCCGCTTCATCGGCCACCCGCCGGGCTGCACGCCCGGCGAGATCGATGTGGTGGACACGGGCCACCCGTCGACCGCGCACCTGCCGAAGCGCTGGTCGTGGACCGACGAGTGGTACAGCTTCGACGAGCGCCCTAAGGACGTCGAGGTCCTCCTCGAAGCCGACGAGGACACGTACGAGGCCGGCGACCTGGCGATGGGCAATCCCCACCCGATCGCGTGGCACCGCCGGCTGGAAGCGGGCCAGTGCTTCTACACCGCCCTGGGCCACGACGCGAGCGCCTACGGCGACGAGGTGTTCCTCGCGCACCTCAGGGGCGGCCTGAAAAGCGTCCTGCCGCCCGGATAAGCACACCTGTAGCACAGACCACACCGCCTTCTCGGAGCGGGCCATTTCCGTGTCCGGCCTCGGTCGTTATCCGGGTACCCTCGTACTTGTCCCCGGCTCTGCGAAGGAGGCGAGATGACCGACATCCTGTTGCCGCGACCACCGCGCGACTCCGGTTGGGAGTCCGACGATCTGGACGAGTACGACCTTCCAGATCACGTCGAACTCATTTACGGAGCACTCGAAGTCATGATGAGCCCCCAGCGCGCCTGGCACGACGAGGTCATTTTCCAACTGCGGTTGATCCTCAGGGCGCAGCTGCCGGAGGCGTACAAAGTCCGGCAGGAGATGACTGTCCGCATCGACAACAAGAGCCGACCTGAACCGGATCTCGTCGTCTACAGGGACCGGCCGGAATACGATCTCAAGACGAAGTGGTTCCGTCCCGAGGACGTCGCCCTCGCGGTCGAGGTCGAGTCTCCCGAGTCGGAAGTGCGAGACCGGGAACTCAAGCCCCTGCTGTATGCCAAAGCCAAGATCCGCCACTATCTGCGCGTCGTCGAATCGGAAAGCGGCGAGCCGCTCCTGTTCCACTGCCGCCTGGAACAGGGCGGCTATGAGTTCGTCAGCGAGCACCGGGCGCGACTCGTCCTCGGCGACCCGTTCGCCATCGATGAGCAGTTGAAAGGCTTCTGAACGGCATCGGTCCCGCTATCCATGCGGCGAGCCCGACCCCATGCGCTACACTCGTTTGCGTCCGCTCACGCGGACTGCGCGGGTGTAGCTCAATGGTAGAGTCTCAGTCTTCCAAACTGATTGCGCGGGTTCGATTCCCGTCACCCGCTCAGAAGAACGGAAGCCCCCGACCGATCGGTCGGGGGCTTCCGTCGTCTCCGGGTCCGGGCGCCCTCGGCGCCTCGCAGCGCATGAAAATCTCGGCGGGCGGGTAATCCGCGTTGTGCGCCTCACTGGGGGGCGCCTGATGCGAGGAGGCAGCTGATGAGCGGCGATGTCGTGGACTTGATCATGCAGGACCACCGCGAAGTCGAACGTATGTTCGATAAACTCAAGGAGTTCCCGGACACGCGGGCGATGGTCACGCCGGTGCTCGCGGCGCTGCTGATCGCGCACAGCCGGGCCGAGGAAGCCCAGGTGTACCCGGCCGCGAAGGACACGGGCGACTCCGACGAGGTCGCTCACAGCCAGGAGGAGCACACCCAGGCGGAGGTCATGCTCAAACGCCTGGTCGAAGCCGACCCGGAGTCGCCCAAATACGAGGAGCTCCTTGACGAGCTGGAAGACGCCGTCAAGCACCACGTGGAAGAAGAGGAGTCGACCGTGCTCCCCCACATGAAGGAGCACCTCGACGAGAAGCAGCGCATGGAGCTGGGCAAGGCGTTCACCGACAGCCGCGCGGAGCACCTCGGGGAGCGGCCCGGCGAGGCCACCAAGGAAGAGCTCGAGCTGCAGGCCCACAACGTCGGCCTCACGGGGGCATCGGGCATGGGCAAGGCGGAACTCGCCAAGAAGTTGAAGGCCAAGGCCTCCTGACCGGCGAGCCCCGCGCTCTACCGTTCGTGCTTCAGCGCTCGATGCTTGTCGAGGTGCAGCATCCGGGCGAGGTTCTTGTCGAGCTCGTCGTCGCGGAAGATCTTCTTCCAGTCGTCCTTGATGATGCTCTCGCGGCCGTAGTCCATCGCGATCAGGCACGCGTCGCTGAACGGGTTGTCGCCGCGCAGGCCGTTGGCGAGCGCGACCTGGGTGTGGCCGAGCAGGATGCTGCGGGCGGCCGCCTCGGGCACGCCCATCGTGTTGACGGCCTCGTCGAGCGCCTCGTTCAGGAGCGCGCCGATCATGCAGGCGACGGTCTCGACCAGGGTCGGCTCGAGCTGGGCGAGCTGCTTGATCGGTGACCCAGTGCACGTCGATGACGGGCGCGTAGATCGCGCGCACGGTGGCCTCGACGATCGCCGCCTTGCGCCGGGTCGTCGGACTCGATCGCGGCGATCGCGTCCTGCGGGGCGGCGATGCCGCCGAACGTGTCGGCCCACTCCTCGGGCGTCTGTGCGCTGCAGGAAGATCGACGGGTGGCACGGGTGCGCCACGGCCTGGATGACGTCGTCGCGCGTCGGTGAGCAGCCCGGCGTAGGCGGCGGCCGGGTCGAGGGTCAGCGCGATCGCGCCGGCCTTCATCTGCGGCACCAGGTCGGCGGTGACCGGGCCGAGGGCGAGGTCGGGGACGGCGAGCACGACGATGTCGGCGTCGGCGACCGCGGCCGCGGCATCGGTCAGCTCGCGGCCGGCGTCGAGCGTGCGCTGCTGCCCGGCGGGCGAGTTCTCGACGTAGCAGACCGTGTGGTCGGTCTTGACGAGGTTGTTGGAGACGCGCATGCCCATCTTGCCGCCGGCGCCGATGACGGCGATCTGTGTAGGTCTCGGTCGCTCATGGTGTGCTCCTCAGGTGTTCGATGGTGGCGCGGGTCCAGTCCCGCTCGGTTCGGATGGTGGTCTCGGCGTCGCCCTGCCAGGGCAGCCAGTGCTCGACGATCTCGTTGATGCCGCGCTCGCGCGGGCGGACGGTCTCGAGCAGGTGGCGGTAGTCGTGCAGGCCGGTGCCCATCGCGGGCGCCGGAGTAGGTGAAGCCGACCCAGCCGGCCTGGCGGGCGAAGGCGAAGTCCTTGACGTGCACGTTCTTCACGTAGCGGCGCGGTCAGCTCGACGCAGTCGCGCGGGCGCTCGAGGCGGGCGACGACGTTCGCCGGGTCGAGGCAGATGCCGAGGTGGGCGCTGCCGATGCGCGTCGACGAGGCCGACGAGGTCGGTCGGTGGCGACCTGCTCGTAGGTCTCCAGCGCGAGCGTGACGCCGGCGGCCTCGTACGTCGGGCAGGGCGGCGCGCAGCTAGCGCTTCGGCCTCGGCCAGCGTCGGGCGGCGAGTCCGGGTCCGTAGAGCATGCTGCGCACGAGCCGCGCCTCGAAGACCTCGGCGAGCTGGAGGAAGCGTCGCAGGTGCTCGGGCTCGATGCCCTTGGTGCCGAGTTCGATCGTGAGGCCGAGGTCGCGGGCGGCGGCGGCGGCATCGCGCAGCTCGGCGTCGCTCATCGCGCTCCAGCGGCGCGTAGTCGCAGATCTGGAACAGGTCGACGCCCAGGGCGCGGGTCGCCTCGAAGGCGCCGATCAGCGACAGCGGCTCGGGCGCCCGGTCGGAGTGCTGCCAGAAGAAGGCGTAGGTGCCGAGGCCGATCATGCGTCGCGGCCCTTGCGCGTCGAGCCGAGCGGTCGGCTGCCTCGTCGAGCACGGCGGCGAGGGCGGCGGGGTCGTGCGCGAAGCGGCCGAGGAACAGGCCGTCGACGGCGTCGCCGAGTTCGGTGAGCAGGCCGGGCCCGGCCGAGCCGCCGTAGATGACGGCGCTGCCGGCGCGGTCGGGGTCCGCGTCGAGCGCCGCCCGCAGCGCGCGGGCGACGGCGCGATGTGGCGCGGCGGGGCGGGCTCGGCGGCGCCGATCGCCCAGACCGGCTCGTAGGCGACGATGACGGGCCCGGCGGGCGCGCCCGCGAGGCTGCGGCGCAGCTGAGCGACGCGTCGCGGCGGCGGCATCCGG
Organism: uncultured Actinomycetota bacterium; assembly: GCA_963740955.1. Lineage (GTDB taxonomy): Bacteria > Actinomycetota > Actinomycetes > Mycobacteriales > Micromonosporaceae > Glycomyces. The sequence continues at coordinate 37,799 of CAVUGC010000010.1, read as the reverse complement.
CGGCGTCGAGGCGCTCGGCCTCGCCGACGCACAGCACGCGGGTGAGCGCCGTTGCGCAGGGCGGCGGCGGTCTTCGCGGCGACGACCTCGTCGGTCTCGCCGAACAGCCGGCGGCGCTCGGCGTGGCCGATCTCGGCGAGGGCGACGCCGACCTCGGCGAGCTCGGCCGCGCTGACCTCGCCGGTGAAGGCGCCGGTGTCGTCGGTCGCGACGTCCTGCGCGCCGACGCGCACCGGGGTGCCGGCGAAGGCCGCGAGGGCCGGCGAGGATCTGCAGGTAGGTGGGGATGACGAACAGCTCGACCGCGCCCGACGGCCACGGCGGCGTGCGCGCGCGACGCAGCTCGGCGACGCGCGCGAACCACGTCGACGGCCTGCACGGTGGCCGAAGTACATCTTCAGGCTCACCCCGACCGTGACCGGCGGCCATCAGCAGGACTGCCGGTGGTCTCGTACTCGCCGATGACGGCGACCTTCTCGGCGGATGCCGACGTGGCGTCGAAGCGGTAGGTCGAGCCACTCGCGCACGAGGCGGCGGGCGAGCTCGATGCCGATCGACGCGCTGGCCCATGCGTGAGCACCTGGGCGTCGTTGGAGAGCACGCCGCGCTCGACGGAGAAGCTGTCGTGGGCGGTGACGGCGCGGATGCCGGCGACCTTGTTCGCGGCGATCGCGACGCCGAGGCCGGTGCCGCAGATCAGCAGCGCGCGGTCGGCCTCGCCGGCCGCGACGAGTTCGGCGGCGGCGATCGCGACGCTGCGGGTAGGCGCGTGTGCCCGTCGGCGTCCACTCCGACGTCGACGACGGAGGCGACGCCGCGGGTCGGCCTCGAGGTCCTTCTTGAGGATCTCCTTGTAGTCGAATCCGGCGTCGTCGCTGCCGATCGACGATGCGCAGTGGCTGGTCGGTCATGTCATGTCCTTTCCGTCGGTCGAGGACGGCGCCGACGGCCGTCACGATGAGCGCGAGCGAGTGCGCGCCCGGGTCGGGGGTGCCGAGCGCTCTTCTCGGCGTGCGGGCGGGCGCGGCCCATGCGGGGCAGCAGGTCGGCGGTGGCCGCGGCGGCGCCGTGGCGGCATCCGCGGCGGTCGCCCAGGCGGCGGCGCAGGGCTCGCGCCGTCGTCGACCGCGGCGGTGAGGGTCGTCGCTGAACGGCACGAGCGCGTCGACCATGGTCTTGTCGCCGACCTCGGCCTTGCCGTAGGTCATGACGCCCTGCGACGCCGGCGGCGACGCCGGCGGCGACGTCGGCCGCGGACGGGCGTGCCCGTCGTCGCCGAGCGTTGCCGGCGAGGCTCGCGAGGATGACGCCCCACAGCGCGCCCGAGGTGCCGCCGGCGCGGTCCGCCCAGGCGTCGGCGGCGCGGGCGAGGACGGTCGCGCGCCCCGGCGCCGGCATCGCCGCGCGGCGATCGCCGCGGCGAGGGCGGCGTGCGAGCCGCGCTGCATGCCGATGCCGTGGTCGCCGTCGCCGGCGATCGCGTCGATGCGGCCGAGTTCGTCGACGTGCGCGTCGATCGTCGCGGCGATGCGTCTCGACGGCGGCGTGCGACGGTCGCGGCCGACGGCGCGAGAGGCGTCGTCGGAGGCGGGATCGGCCTCGGCGTCGGCGTCGACGTCGGCGGCGGCATCCGCGTCGCGCCGGCTGCGACGACCGAGCCGCGGCGGTAGGCCGGGGTGTCGACCGGAGTGTCCCAGAGGCGCTCGAGTTCGTCGTCGAGCCAGAACAGGGTGAGCGAGGTGCCGGCCATGTCGAAGCTCGTGCAGTACTCGCCGACGTGCGGGTCGACGATGCTCGATGCCCGGCCTCGGCGAGCAGTTCGGCGATGCGGCGGTAGACGACGAACATCTCCTCGTACTTGAGCGAGCCGAGGCCGTTGAGGATCGGCACGACGCGGGCGCCGTGCGCCGGCGACGCCGTCGGGCACCTCGTCGAGCAGGCGTGCGACGAGCAGCTCGGCCAGCCCGTCGGCGGTGGGGATGTCGGTCTCGTCGATGCCGGGTTCGCCGTGGATGCCGAGGCCGATCGCCATGCGGCCCTCGGGCACGGTGAACAGCGGCTGCGTCGGCGCCGGGCAGGGTGCAGCCGGTGAAGGCGACGCCGAAGGAGCGGGTGCGCTCGTTCGCGAGCCGCGCGACGCGGGTCGACCTCGTCGAGGTCGTAGCCCGGCCTCGGCGGCGGCCGCCGCGATGCGGAAGACGGTGAGGTCGCCGGCGATGCCGCGGCGCTTGTGCTTCTCGTCGGGGATGGCGCTGAAGATGTCGTCGGTGACGGCGACCGTGCGCGCAGTCGATGCCCTCGGCGCGCAGGCGGTCCTGCGCGGCGTCGAAGTTCAGCACGTCGCCGGCGTAGTTGCCGTAGCGAGAAGAACACGCCGCCGCCGCGGTGCGCGGCCGTCGCGACCGAGTGGACCTGCTGCGCGGAGGGCGAGGCGAAGAGGTTGCCCATCGCCGCGCCGTGCGCGAGGCCCTGGCCGACCAGGCCGCCGAAGGCCGGGTAGTGGCCGGAGCCGCCGCCGATGACGACCGCGACCTGCCCGTCGGGCACGACCGTGCTGCGCACCACGCCGCCGGGCACCCGCCGCACGTAGCGCTCGTTCGCGGCGACGAAGCCGTCGATCATCTCGTCGGCGAAGTCGGCGGGGTCGTTCCAGAGGCGGGTCATCGCGTCTCCTCGCGACGCTGTCGTCGGTGGCGGCAGGTCGCGCCGTCGGTGACGGCCGACCGGTTGCTGCGGGCGAGCAGCACCATCAGGACCGCGGAGACGAGCATGAAGCCGCCGACGATGAACATCGGCACCTCGTAGCCGCCGGTCGCAGTCGCGCACGGCGCCGGTGATGTACGGGGCGCTGAAGCCGGCGAGGTTGCCGACGGTGTTGATCAGCGCGACGCCGGCGGCCGCGGCGGCGCCGGTGAGGAACTGCGTCGGCAGGGTCCAGAAGTTCGGCAGCGCCGCGAAGATCGCACATGGCGGTGACGGTGATGACCGCGATCGTGGCGGCCGGGGAGCCGACGAACAGCGCGAGCGGGATGCGAGACGGCGCCGACGACCGCGGGGACGGCGATGTGCCAGGTCTTGAGGCCGCGCTTGCGTGGCGTCGCGCGACCAGAAGTACAGGACGATCGCGGCGGGCAGGTACGGGATCGCGGTGATGAGGCCCTTCTGGAACACGTCGAACGTCGGTGCCGAACTGCTCCTGGAAGCCGTCGATGATCGTCGGCAGGAAGAACGCCAGCGCGTACAGGCCGTAGATGAAGCCGAAGTAGATGAACGACGAGCATCCAGACGCGGCCGCTGCGTGAAGGCGTAGCGCACGGAGACGTGCTGTCTCGCTTCGCTCGGTCGGCGTCGCGTCTCGGCCTCGAGGGCGTCGGTGAGCCAGGCCTGCTCCTCGGGGGTCAGCCACTTCGCGTCGGCGGGCTTGTCCTTGAGGTAGAACCAGGCGATGACGCCGATGATGATCGCGGGGATGGCGACGCCGAGGAACATGAAGCGCCAGCCCTCGAGGCCGAAGAACACGCCGTGCTGCTGGATGAGCCAGCCGGCCAGCGGGGCGCCGATGACGGTGGTCAGCGGCTGGGCCAGGTAGAAGAGCGCCAGGATCCGGCCGCGGTGCGCGGCGGGCACCCAGAGGCTGAGGAAGAGGATCGCGCCGGGGAAGAAGCCGGCCTCGGCGACGCCGAGCAGGAAGCGCAGCACGACGAGCTGCTCGAAGTTCTGCACCCAGGTGAACAGCAGCGCGACGATGCCCCAGCTGACCATGATGCGGGCGAGCCAGCGTGCGGGCGCCGAACCGGTGCAGGGCCAGGTTGCTAGGGCACCTCGAGCAGGATGTAGCCGATGAAGAAGACGCCGGAGGCGAAGCCGAACTGGGCGGCGGTGAGGGCGAGGTCGTCGTTCATGCCGTTGGGGGCGGCGAAGCCGATGGCGGTGCGGTCGAGGTAGTTGATGAAGAACATCAGGGCCACGAACGGCACGAGCCGGATCGGCGACCTTCCGGATGGCGGATTCGCGCGACGGGCGGGCGTACCGTCGGTGAGCTGGGGATGTTGTCCACGGTGACTCCTGGATCGACGATGATCGCGACGGGTGCTTGCGTCGTAGCCCCGATATTGGCAAACCGGTTGACCAATTGCAAGCCGGGGTCGGCAGCGACGCGATGGTAAGTTGATCCCATGCCCGCGTACCCCGATGACCGTTCCGCCGAAATCGCCGCCGCCCTCGGCGCCCTGCCGAGCGGGCACTCCGGTCTCCGAGGTCGCCCGGCGCCTGCTCGACCTCTTCACGAGCGGCTCGATCGAGCCCGGCACGCGCCTGCCCCCCGAGCGGCAGCTCGCCGCGACGCTGGGCGTCGGGCGCTCGGCGGTGCGCGAAGCGCTCGCGGCGCTCGAGATCCTCGGGATCGTCGACGTGCGGCCCGGTTCGGGCACCTACCTGCGCGGCACGGCGAGCGAGCTGCTGCCGCAGACGCTGCGCTGGGGGCTGCTCATCGGCGAGACGCAAGACCGCCGAGCTGCTGGAGCTGCGTTCGGGCCTGGAGATCTACGTCGCCCGGCTGGCCGCGAACGCGGCGGACGCGGCGTCGCTCAAGTCGATCGGCGGCCACCTCGACCGCATGCGGGCCTCGATCGGCGACCTCCCGGCGTTCGCGAAGGCCGACCTCGACTTCCACAGCGCGCTCGCCGAGGCCGCGGGCAACGCCGCGCTCCTGGACCTGCTCGACGTGGTGCGCTCACTGCTGCAGGTGTACGCGAACCGCGCGGTCAGCGACGAGCAGGAGGCGACGCGGGCCGTCGAGGAGCACGCGGCGCTCTACGAAGCCCTGGAACAGCGCGATCCTGACGCGGCGGCCTCGGCGATGGCCGTCCACATGGCAACGGCCTCAGAGCGACTGGCCGCGGAGACCGCGGCCAACTGAGGTCGAACCCTCCGCACACCGGGAAACCGGAAGACCCGCGCCGCCCGCTCCTCTGCTCCTGTACTCAAACCGAACTGGTGCCGTCGTCGAGGAGCTTGGATGTCGCCGGGGCGATGCGTGCGAGGAGGCGGAGCACGTCGGCAAGGTCCCTTCTAGTGACGGTCGCGGGCGAGGCGCTGGCGCCGATGACGATGAGATGCGGGATGAGCGCGGCCGTCCTGGCCGTCTCGGGGTCGGGGAGGATGGCGGCCCAGACCTCCTGGAGCATCTCCAATCGCGCCCGGTCGATCCTGGCCATCGCCTGGCGCGCGTCGGGGTCGTGTATCGCCCAGGCCCGCAGGGCCGTCTCGATCCGGGCATCGTGGAGCCGTTCGAACGAGGCCACGAGCGCCTCAAGCCGTTCAATGCCGCCGGGCGCGTGCGCGGTCGCCTGTCTCATCGCGTCGATCGCTTGGGCCTCATAACGTTCCAGAATCGCTCGCCGATAGTCGGCCGCGCCCTCGAAGTGATGGTGGAAGGATCCCTTGCTGACGCCGAGCTGAGCGGCTATCGGGTCGATCCGCACACCCGGCAGCCCTTCGCCGGCCAAGGCCTCGAGCCCGGCGGCGATCCAATCGTCCCTGCTGGCCACGCCTGCTCCTCTCCGAACACATCGATCAATATCACCGTACCATACGGTATGGTACGTTCTTTGGATGATCACTCTCGCTTCGCTGCCGGACCCGGTCTGGCCTGTCATAGTGCTGGCCGCGATCCAGCTCGGCGACGGCCTGATGAGCCTTCGTCCGGTCCGATTCGTCGCTCGCTGTTTCGAGGCGGTCGAGTGGCCCCGCGAGTTCTGGTGGACGATGCCGGCGCTGAAGTTCAGCGCCGCCGCAGGCCTGGTCGCGGGCATCTGGGTGCCGTATCTCGGCCTGCTCACCTCGATCGGCCTGGTCGCCTACTTCACCACGGCGATCGCGATGCACCTACGCGCCAAGGACTTCGGCCGCAATCTCTTCCTCAACGCCACCGGAATGCTCCTGATCTGTGCCGCCGTCACCTGGCTTGGCTTCATCGGCCACCTCCCGGCCTAGCAGCGGCCGCCGAAAGGCGTCCCCTTATTGGGAGAGCCAGGTCGTGACCTGCACGTCCGCTTGCATTCGGGCCGGGGCGCCGCGGCGTCCCGGCCCGAATGCGTCACAGGACACTCCCTTGACGTGAACGATCATCGCAACCGGTTGATACGTTCCCAAACGTGTCCGAGCCCGTGCAATCGATCCGCCTCCGACGGCTGGCCCTGCCGATCTACGGGCCCACGATCCTCATCTCGATCGGCATGGGCGCGGTCGTGCCGCTCATCGCCCTCTCCGCCCTCGACCTCGGGGCCACCGTCACGCAGGCCGCGATCATCGTGGGGCTCATCGGCTTCGGCCAGCTCGTGGGCGACCTCCCCGCCGGGGCGCTCGCGCAGCGCTTCGGCGAGAAGCGCGTGCTCCTCGTGGCGTGCGTGCTCGAAGCGGCCGCGCTCATCGTCGCCTCGCGCACGAGTTCGCTGGTGGTGCTGGCGGCGACCGTGTTCGTCATCGGCCTGTCCTCGGCCGTGTTCGGGCTGGCCAGACACGCGTACCTCTCTGACGCCGTGGCGGCCGGATTCAGGGCCCGGGCCATGTCGACGCTCGGCGGCACGTTCCGGATCGGCTCGTTCATCGGCCCGTTCGTGGGCGCGCTGCTGATCGAGCAGCACTCGTTCGGCGCGACCTACGCGTTCGCGGCGGCCACCAGCCTCGCGGGCGGCCTGCTGAGCCTGAGCCTCCCGGACCTGCCTCCTTCGCCGACCGCGGCCGAGACCGAACCGCGCCGCACGAGCATGCGGGCCGTGCTGTGGGAGCACCGGAAAGTGCTGGGCACCATCGGTGTCGGCGTCTTCCTCATCATGATCGCCCGCGCCTCCCGCACGGCGATCATCCCGCTCTGGGCCGAATTCCAGGGCCTCGACGCCACCACCACGAGCATCATCTTCGGCATCTCGGCCGGGGTCGACATGCTGCTGTTCTACCCGGGCGGCGCGATCATGGACCGCTTCGGGCGCATGTGGGTGGCGCTCCCGGCGATGCTCGTGATGGGCGCCGGGTTCCTGCTCCTGCCGCTGTCGGGCACGGCGGTCGCGATCGGCCTCGTCGCCAGCTTCATGGGCCTCGGCAACGGGATCTCATCCGGAATCGTGCTCACGCTCGGCTCGGACGTGGCCCCCGAAGACGGGCGCCGCCAGTTCCTCGGCGGCTGGCGGCTCTGCGCCGACCTCGGCAACGTGGCGGGACCGGGCCTGATCAGCCTCGTGTCGCTGGCGTTCCCGCTCGGCGCGGCCGCGATCGTGCTCGGGGCGGTGACCTGGTTCGGCGTGGGCTGGCTCGCGAAATGGGTGCCGGTGTACGACCCGGCCCGGCGCGCGCGGGAGAAGGCCGCAGTCTGAGATCGCCTGGCGTCAGGCCTCGGATTCCTTTGGCGGACCCCAGAACCAGGCCCCGACGATGACGGGAAGGCGCGCGAGCGTCACCCACCCTGCGGCGGCGAACAGCGACCCTGCCGAGGCGAAGCTCAGCGGTGCGGGCAGCACGTGCCCCAAGTGCCAGGTCGCGATCCACAAGAGCAGGACCGCGCCGAGGTACTGGGCGATGAGGCTGAGCGCAGGCGAGATGACCAGCCAGCTCCGCAAGCCGAACTGGTCGAGTGCGGCGGCGGCGTCCCTCAATTCGCGCGCCAGTGTGCGCGCCCGCCGGTAGCGCGGCTTCGGGACCGCGAAGAACGCGACGGCCGCGATCGCCGCGACGAGCACCAGTTCCCGCTTGTCCTCGGTCGCCAGACGCATCCCGCCGACGGTCTCCAGCGCCGCGAGAAACCCGAGCCATGCCCCGGCGACCGAGACGAGACCGAACAGCGCGGCTCGACGGGTTTCTGATCTGGCGAGTGCGAAGGCGATCTTCGCGCAGAGCACCACGATCACACCGGTGATGCCGGCGTCGACGGGTCCGCGGAGCGTTGTGGGCCAACCGAACTGGTCCGCGAAGTTGGAGACGAGCCATATGAGGCAAGGGATCAGGACGAGGGCGTACGCGGGCCCGATCGTCCACGAGGCCAGGAACAGCTTCCACCAGGCGCGCTCGGCGGTGTCCTCGTCGCCGCGGGCGAGGGCCTCGTTCACGGTGCGGGACAAGCGTGTGTCGACCGACAGGAGCAGATAGAACATCCCGATTTCGGCGGCGATGATGACGGCTGCCGTGACGGCGACGGTCGTGTAGAGGGCTCGCGGTGTCGTGGGAAGGACTGCGCCGGGGAGAAGGTAGTTCACGGTGAGGAGACCGGCGGTGACGCTGATGGGGGCGAGAAGGAGACGGCCGGCGGAAACGGTGGTCGCGGTTCGGGTGGGCACGGGTCTCCTTGCGGAGGAAGCGGATTGGTGTGCTGGATCGAGGGTGAAACCGGGTCGGGGTGCTGGTCGTAGGTTACCGGGACAGAGGAGATATGGGGGAACCGCGACAGAGTGTCGGGGCGGGGCGAGGCGGGCCGACGCGGGGCGAGGTCGGCTGAGGCGAGGCGGATCGCGGCAGGGGCGGTCGATCACGTGAACGCTCGCACCCGGTGGCGAGCGGGGACCCGATAGAGTCTCCCGTTACTGCGCAATGTCGACCCTGTACCCATACGACGCGACCGAGGCGGTGAGATGTACGTTCGGCCGACCCCTCGACCGCGTGATCCCCGCCTGAACGCGGTCGGCTCGCCGTTTCTCAAGGCGCCCAAGGCGTTCGCGTGCATGAGCGGAACGCTCGCATGATCGGCGTCTGCATCGCCACGTTCTTCACCGGGCTGGTGTCGGCTTTCTTCCCGGTGACGCCGATCGAGCCGTATCTGCTGGGCGTGGCCGCCGCGACCGGGTTCCACCCGTTTTGGCTGGGCATCGCCGGTGCGTTGGGCCAGACGGTGGGCAAGAGCGCGATCTTCATGGGCGCCCGCGGGGCCATCCGGTCCACCCGTCTGCGGGGCTGGGCCGAGGCGGCGGGCCGACACCGCGAGCGACGACGGGCGGATCGGGCGGGGTGCGAGGCGGCGGAGGGCGAGCTCTCGCGGGCCGGAACCGCGGAGTGCGCGGAGGCGAACGGCGAGCAACTGCAGGCCGGCTCCTCCGCAAAGTGCGCGGTCGCGGAACGCGAACGACTGCGAACCGGCGCCCGGATCCGCGAACGACTGCGGCGCTTCTTCGGACCGATCGCGAGGACTGGGCGAAAGCTCCTGTCCAACCTCGACCGGCCGAGCCTGACGGTGCCGATCCTGCTGCTCAGCGCGGTGACGGGCCTGCCCCCGCTGCTGGCGACGAGCATTTACGCGGGTGGTACGCGGATCAATCCGCTGGTGTTCGTCGTGGTGTGCTTTACAGGACGGTCGATCCGATTCATCGCCATCGCCTACGCGCCGTATCTCTTCATCGGATGAGGCGAGGGAATCGGAAGGCTGCGCCCTCCGCTCCCCGCTCCCCGCTCCCCGCTCCCCGCTCCCCGCTCCCCGCTCCCCGCTCCCCGCTCCCCGCTCCCCGGCGAATTGTCGTACCCCCGCGCCATCTTTGAACCGGGGGACCCTGCGGCCCGACACACCCGACCTCGGGGGGCGGCCATGCCCCAACCTGTCGCGTACTCCACGCCCCACCATCCGAACGAACCGGACCGAGTCGCGCCTCGGCGAGCACCGCGGGCATACTCGGGTGTCAACGGGTCGCCTTAGGCGGCCGAGGAACTTAGGGAGACCGGTGCGGCTGGAGGGTCGCGAGTGGCGCACGCTCGTCAGCACCGCGCAATTCGGCGCGGACCGCTTCCGCGTCATACAGCCGGAACGCACGCCCGAGCACGCAGTGCTGCACTATGACCTTGTCGGGCAACAGCTCTCGGTCGACAAGTCCGCCACAGTGGATCTGGCGATCGCCTGGTGGCTCGCGGCGCACTCGCCTCGGAGCCTGGTGTGGCTGCCGCTGCGGGCCAGTCCGGCCTCATGCGGGTCGATGCCCGGCGCAAGGCGGCTCGACCTGGTGCTGCTGCACCACAGCCTGAGATTCCCTGCGGCGGAATGGAAGCAGGTGCGGTCGCGCCTGTCGGGACCGAAAATCCACAAGGTCACCATGCCCGAAGGGGCTCTGCCCGGGTTCGACCGACGCGACCACAAGCGCCGCAATCACCGCGAGTTCCGCGACCACCTGCGCTGGACCGTTGCGGCCGAAACCCTGTTCATCGTCGGCAGTCGCCTCGCGTTCGAACTCGAAGGCTGGCGACTGCGCGAGCTGGCCGAAGAGAGCCCGGCCCGTCTGGCGATGACACCGAGCGCCCACTCCTGCGCCGAAATCGACCTGGGCAGCCGAGACCGCCCGGATACGTATGCCGAGCTGCACGTCGAATGCTGCAACCAGCACTGGTGAACGAGTTCGCAAGCGGCTGAGCTGCGTTCCGCTGAACCGGGCTGCACGACGCCCGAGTCGTGCATTGGCTGCGGCAGCGTTCCCTGAGCCTTGCTGAACGGCGGTCCTGCGAGCGGGGATCGGCAATTAGGATGGTCGGATGAGCGCATCCGCTGTCCTGCTGTTGGCGATCGCCATCCTCTGCGGTGGTCTGGTCCTGTTCGCGCTCGTCTTCTTCCTGCTCGGTCGGAGGATGAGGCGTCTGCGCCGTGAGGGCCGCGTCTCCTACCCGGCGAAGACCTCGTCCGACAGCAACGCGAACTTCACCAGTTCCAGCATGTGAACGGCTGCAACCACACCGCGAAGGAACGATAGACCGCCCCCGGATCTCACGGGCTCGGGAACCCCTCGGGGCGGTGCGAGGATCGCACCGCCCCGAGGGGTTCTTCGTGTTCAGCGGGTCAGGCGAGCTCGCCGGTGACGGCCGTGCCGTTGCGGGTCACGGTGTACTGCAGGGTCTGGCCGCTCCAGAAGTGGATCGTCAGGAAGGCCTGCTCGCCGTCCTTGAGGCTGTCCAGGTAGAGCTTGGTCAACAGGATGGTCCCGTTCTCGTAGTCGGGCCGGTAGTCCTCCCAGAACCCCGGGAACGTGGTCCAGTCGATGGAGCCGGCCGGTGTGCCGTCGGCGTAGACCGACTCCATCATGGCCAGCCGGTCGCCGTTGAACGCCGTCGGGATCGTCAGCCCCTCGTTGGTTCCGGTGGCGTCCTCGATGACGACGTCCTCGGAGTTGATGAAGTTGAGCTTCCAGGGCATGCCGTCGGAGAAGTAGAGCTTCAGCTGCGCGCTGGTGCCGACCTCCCGGTCACCGAGGATGCGCTTGACGAACTTCGCCTTGATCGTCAAGGTGGTGCCGTCCAGCGTGTAGTCCTTGCCGGCCTGCAGCGTCGTGGTCCCGAACTTCACCTTCTCGAATTCGAGGCCGTTGAGGTTCAGCGTGACCGACTTGTCCGTGATCTTGTCCGAGGCGTCGACGAACACGTTGTCCGAAGAGGCGGTGGCGGAACGGGTGGTCCAAGCCGTGGAGATGTAGTCGAACTGCTCCTGGTCGCGCCACTGACGCTTGTAGCGGTCGTAGTGCCTTCCGTTGTCCCACCACATGGTCGTGATGCCCGAGGTGCGGGCCAGGTAGCCGAAGTGCTCGAAGAACTTCAGCGCCTCGCCGCGCTCGACCCTGTTCTCGTAGTTGTCGTGCAGGCTGTACTCGCCGATGATGACCGGAACGCCCTGGGAGACGAAGGTGTCGACCTGTCGCTGGAAGTCCTCCTCCAGGAAGGCCTGGACCTCTTCGTCGTAGGACGGGGATCCGGCGAGGTTGGCGCTGAAGGGAAAGTAGCCGTAGTTGTGCGTGGTGGCCGCGAGCATCGGGTCGTCGAGCGCCTCGATCTGGGCGGCGAGGGCGTCCATGTCCCCCGGGTCGGATCCGGTGCGGATCGTCGGCAAGACCAGGAGGCGGTCGGCGTTGGCGCCGCCGGAGGCGCGCACGACCTCATGGAAGGAGCTGTTCAGCTCCGCGATGAGCTCGTGGTCCTTGTCCGTCCCGGGGCCCCAGCCGCTGAAGCCCACCTCGTTGATCGGCTCGAACAACAGTTCCTGCGGATAGTCCTTGAAGGTGTCCGCGATCTGGGTCCAGGTGGCGGTGTACTGGGCCATGACCGCGTCGTGCTGCTCGGGATCGGCGATGTGCTCGATCCACTGCCACGAGTCGTGGTGCGTGTTGATCATGACGTAGAGGTCCGCGTCGAGGGCGTAGTCGACGATCTCCTGCACGCGATCCATGGTCGCGGGCTCGATCGTGTAGTCGGGCGCGGGGCCGGTGCGGGTGCCCCAGCTGACGGGGATGCGGACCGAGTTGAAGCCTTCGGCCTTGATGTCCTCGAAGAGGGAGGGGTCGACGCGCGGGTTGCCCCACGCGGTCTCGTCGGCGCCGGGGCTGCAGCACATGGCGTCGAGGGTGTTGCCGAGGTTCCACCCCGGCTGCATGGCCGCGACGATCTCCTCGGCGGTCTGCGGTTCGGTGTCCTGGGCCTGGGTCGCGGCCGGGACGGCCAGCACGGATAGGACGAGCGGGGCTGCCAAGAGCAGCCGCATTGCCTTGCGTATCAAAGGAGTTTCCCCTTTCAGCGCACCGGGGACGGTCCGCGGTCGAGCCGCGGGCGGGTGCAAGGTGGGCGGATGCCGGCTCGCCTCCAGGCCGGGTGTGCCGAAGAACGAGATATGGAAAGACTGCTATATCTAAGTGGTCGGTGTCAAAGGTTTGGGCATCCGTTGAAACTTAATTTATCAAGATGTGACTTGGCCGCGCTGCTCTGCGGGCGAAGACCGATCCTGTTCAGAGGGTCGGACCGATCCACTCCGCCGGTGCCGGCCCCGGATACAACGAGACGAAGATCCGGTCCTGATCGCCCGGCCGCAGCGGGTCGAAGAGCACTTCGACAAAACCGGTACCCGGCATGGCGGACCGGTCCTTGCTGAAGCGGGTCACCCACCGTTGAACCCCGTGGTCGTCAGCGAACCTCACCGTCACATCGGCGCCGACGACCGACCTTTGCCCCTGGTCGTTCACGGTCGTGCGGACCGTGACACCGGTGACGACACCCCTGGCGCGACGGCCTTCCGCGAGCAGGCGGTCGCGCTCGGCGAGCTGGAGCCGCAGCCGGCGATTGTGACGGACCGAGAGGACGACGACGAGTCCGGCGATGACCACGACGACGGCGGGGAACCAGCGATCGGCGTAGTAGGCGATCCACTCGAGCGCGCTCCAAGTCGTGTCCTCGTGGAACACCGGATCCCGGTTGACCCCGACGTCAAGGGGCCCGAGCCAGGTCGGCGAGTCCACCACGACGGCGAGCGCGACCGCGCAGACCGCGAGCGGCGCCAGCATCCGCGGCTGCTTCTCGCCGCCGCGGTACGCATCGAACAGGTGAGTCGCCACCGAGCTTCCGAGGACCAATCCGGAGAACCCGACGGTCCAGAGGTAGCCGATGGTGCCGACACCCCAGAACGTCGGGTATGGCACGCGTTCGTCGAAGTAACTGCCGATGCTGAAGTGCCGCAGCATTTCAGCGGTGGTCGCAACGGCCAGGCCGAACATGAACGCGCCCGCGACCATGGCCGCCGTGCCGGCGATGGCAGCGGCGAGGAATCGCCGATCTCCGGCGCGCCGTCGCCGTTTCGCCCGCTGCGAGGCGATGGGGTCCATCGTGCTCATCGTCGGCCTCCCCACGGGCCGACCACTCGGGAACCAGACCGGCGACGGGGTTCAGACCTGGGAACGCGGCTCATGGCGGGCCTCCTTTTGCAGTGCGGGCGACACCGCCAGCATCGCCTGCCGCGGGCCCCTACCGGTCACAGCTTTGGCGGCCCAGGCGGGTGCTCCGCCTCCGATCGCGTCGGCGGGCTAATCGCCGGTCGTCATCTGCCCTGCCTTGGACGGCTCGCCGCCGGTGCGGTGCTTCCGCCAGGCCGTCCAGGCGACCTGGAGCGTCGCGGCGACCGCCGGCACGACGATGAGTGCCACTGGCGCGAACACCTCGACACCGATGAACCCAGGTGCCGCAATGTCGGGATCCTCGCTGTAGAACAGCCAGGGGCTGCCTACCGCGATGGCCGCGAGCAGCAGCGCCACGAATCCGTACGCGACCCGGCGTCTCGGCCGTCGCCACGCCGCGAACACCAACAGTGCGGCAGCGGCCGTGAAAAGCAGCGCCAGCCATCCCGCCGGAGACCTGGGCTCGACGGCAGTGCTGATGTAGATCGTGAGCACGAACAGCGCCATCGCCAAGACCACCAGTGCCCCCGCTTCGACAAGGAACGTGTCCGCGCCGGGTCGCCTCCGCCTCCAGACGGCCAGGATCAGCCAGCAGGGCGGCATCGCCATGAGCGCGTAAAAGATCGGCGTGACGACGTAGTCGCTCCAGGCCCAGTCCGAGCCCATCCATAGGTAGCCGACCCACGCGTAGAAGGCCAGGATCCAGCAGAGCGGCACCAGGATCCAGGCCGTCCGCTTCAGGGCGCGATTCCCGGTGCAGAGCCCGGTGGCGATGGCCGCCCAGAGCGCCGCGAAATTGGCGACGAGGCCCAGCGCGGGATCCATCGGTGCGATGTAGTCGTTGAGGATTCCCGCCGCGATGAACGCGATGGCGAGCGGTGCGGTGACCCATGCGATGCGGTGCTTGAAGGCGTTGCTCGAGGTCGGTGTCGGGGCGGTCATGAAGCCAGTATCGGGAGGCGGAGCAACCGCTTGAGGGCCGATTCGGACCATTGTTGTCGGTCCCCCACAACGAATCCCGACTCGGTGCCCGAATTGCGCCTAAATTTTTCTCGGTTTCCGCCAATCGATCCGAGGCATGGTTGGTGCGCCAAGCCTCGTCGTTGACGAAGCCGAGCCGTCGGTTCATACGCCACACGGCCCCGGAGTGGCTCGCGCTTAAAGCGGCAGCGACGAGGAGGTGGCGCACTTCTCCCGGTTGCGTTGCCGGGCCTGAGCGCCGTTTCGCTTGCGGTTCAGGCGGGCAGCGACGGAGGGGTGCCATTTCGCTGGGGTGGGTTGGCGGCTTCCCGGCACGGTTTCGGTTGGGGTTCAAGCGGGCGGCGACGGTGAGGTGGGAGTTGTGTGGGGCGGGTGGCTGGGGCCGGGCCCGTTTCGGTTGGGGTTCAATCGGGCAGCGACGAAGAGGTGAGCGATTGGGCGGGGGCGCGCTGGCGGCTTCCCGGACCGGTTTCGGTTGGGGCGCAGGCGGATCGGGGTCGAACATGAGAGGTTTCTCGTCTTGTGGGTGATGCGGGTGTTCCTGGGTGGGGGATAATTGTTGTACGCACAGGGATATGGATTCCGTACAGGAGTCGAGTAGGTGTAAGCAGACTAAGCCAAGCCTCTGGCCTACTCGCCCCGCTGGCAGGATCCGAGACCACCAGGCCCGCTCTCGGGTCAGGGGGTGCTCAGCCCGGGGCTTGCATGGTATGCCCCACGTGCTATCGGGACTCGCTCCCAGGCCGAGAAAGCCAGAAGGACGGACTCGGAACCGTGAAGCGGGAGATCGCCCGGAAGGGATCACCCCAACCGGAGGCAGTGCCCCGAACGAGGCACACACACCAAACCGACACACACGTGGAAAGGACACACCGGGAACACCCACTGACCGCAGTCAGCAGTACGCAATCGGCAGTTGGCAAATGGCAGTACGCATTACGCAGCACAGGAAGGAGGTGACACGCACATGCACACGCCCGCAACGACACACCCCCAGCATGGCCACGCCCAGTGGAAGACTGCACCGGCCCCGACGCTCGGCGAACCCACCCGACCGGCACACCCCGCCCCGGCCAGTCCAGCCGAACCGGCTCCGGCTCCGGCTCCGGCTCCGGCTCGACCCTGGACGCCGGACGGCCCAGCCCGCCGCACCAACAGCACCCCAACCACCACCGCTGCCGCTTCCACTGTCGCTGCCGCCGTGGGCGCGCAGGCACGCCAGCCCCGTCAGCCCCCCCGACCCCCGCCACACCCGCTCCCGTCGCTGCCAGCCCGAACCCCGACCAACACGGCGCCTCGGCCCGGCAGCACACTTTGTCCTCCGCCACACCGGCTTCCGTCGCTGCCGCCTGCAGCCCGACCTCAAACCGACCTGGTCCCGGCCAGCGACCTCGGGCAACTCTCACCTCTTCGTCGCTGCCGCCTGCAGTTCGACCGAAAACCGGCCCGGCCCCGGCCAGCAACCTCGGGCTATCACCCGCCTCTTCGTCGCTGCCAGCCTGAACCCCGACCGACGACCGGCCCAGTCCCAGCCCGACGCCCTCGGGCAATCACCCGCCTCTTCGTCGCTGCCTGGTTGAAGCCCACCCCCGAACCGGCCCGGCCCCGGCCGAGCGTCCTCGGGGCATCACTCACCACTCCGTCGCTGATCGGTTGAAGCCCCACCGCACCCCAGCCCGACCCCCGCCACGGCCCCGGATGCGCCAAAGAGCTACAGCGGATCGCCGAGCGGCCCGTACTCGTCTTGCAGGTCATCGGCCCAATGAGCGAGCCAGTCCGGTTGCGTACCATCCGCATCGGTGAACCCGTACTCCTTGTACAGGCCCCAAGTGGCCAGGGCGCGACCCGTCTTCTCCATGATCGCCGGGTCAGCGGCCAGAGCGGCGACCGCTCGTCCCAGATACATGGGCGTTTCGGAGTGGGCGAAGTGCGGGTCCTTCGCGGCGCCGTCACGCCAGTTGTCCTCACTGACCCCGAAGCCCTCGAGCATGGCCTCTGAACGCAGAAAACCAGGCGTGATGGCCAGCGCCGCAACACCGTGCGGCTTCAGTTCCGCCGCCTGGGCTACGGCGAGGCGGATGACGGCGGACTTCGCGAGGTCGTAGAAGAACGACCCCCGGTACCGAGCCGTGTTGCCGTCCGTGACCTCCACGACCAGGCCGCTCTTGCGGGCCACCATGAGCGGCAAGGCGAATCGGCTGGTGATCACATGGGTCTCGACCGCCTGCCGCAGCAGCCGCAGGCCGGTGTCCAGGTCCTGCTCCCACAGGGGGTGCTCCCAGTCGGTCAGATGGTCGCCGCCCCAGACGGAGTTGACCAGGAGGTCGAGTCGGCCCTGCTGTTCGGTGGCGATCCGGTCGACAAGGGCACGGACTTCTTCGGGACGGCTGTGGTCGGTTCGCACCGGGATGCCGGTGCCGCCGGCTGCCGTGACCTGCTCGGCGGTCGCTTCGATGGTCTCGGGACGGTCCATGTCGGAGCGTCCGGCAATACTGCTGCGGCCGGTCACGTACACGGTGGCGCCGGCGGCGCCGAGTGCGACGGCGATGCCTCTGCCGCCGCCGCGGGTGCCGCCAGCGACCAGGGCGATCTTTCCGGTGAGTGGCTGGTGGTCGGTCATGACTCCTCCAAGACGGATTGCTTGCCTGACGGGACATGGGGCGACAAGAGGGCCCGGATTTCGCGTCGGAGCCGATCCGGCAGCGCGCCCTGCCGATCGAGGGCCCAGGTCAGGCCCGTGCCGGCGATGATGGCCTGGACTGACCTGGCCAGCGCGGTGGTGTCGGTCTCGGCGCGGAGCTCGCCTTCGGCGACCGCCTCGTTCAGCAGTTCTCGGATCGCTTCTTCCTGGGTTTGGTGGATGGCGAGTGCGTGCTCGTGGAGTTCCGGGTCGGTGAGGTCCATGCACAGGAACGCCAAGTGGTTGGCGAAGGTCTCCGGTGTGGTCATGGGCGCCATGGAATCCGCGGCGAGTGCCGTCAGCGCCGCCAGCGGGGATGTGTGCCCTTGCCGCAGTCGCTCGTACATGGCGTCCGCGTCCTGCGCGGACTGTCGGGCCAGCGCCACCAGGAGGCCGTGCTTGGATCCGAAGCGCTGCACCAGCGTGCCGGGCACGATCCCAACCTCGTCGGCCACGGCGGCCAGGGTGAGTCGGGCCGGACCGACGCGCCCGATCACCTCGGCCGTTCGCTGCAGGATCACCGCGTCGTCGACCCCGCGAGGACGTCCCGCCACCTTGCCTCCCCAATTAATAAATGCCTGTTCATTTATTAAAGCACAGCGTTCGGCGGGCTGCCACTGCGGAGGAATTCTGGCGCGGTGGATTCCACCGCGCCAGAAGCGCGGTCAGTGGCCGAGGCCCTTGCCGAAACCGCCGTCCACCGGGAGTTCCACGCCCGTGGTGAACGTGGCGTCGACCGCGAGAGCGTCGGCGCGGACGGGGTGGGCCAGCGGGGTGTTCAGCGCGCTCTGCGCGTCGGCGAGGCGCTGCTCGCTGCGGCCGGTGTAGAGCACTTCGGCGCCGCGGCCGGTGAGGGCGCGGACGATGGCGAGGCCCATGCCGATGGTGCCGCCGGTGACGACGGCCCGCTTGCCGCGCAAGGCATTCGGGTCGGTGGCGGGTGAGGTCTGGAGGTTCTGGATCGTGGTCATGTCGGCTACGCTAAACCTTGACGTTGACGTCAGAGTCAAACTTCTATGCGGGGAGTCACATGTTCATCGGGGAGCTGTCGCGTCAGACGGGTATCAGCACCAGGGGGCTCCGCTACTACGAGGAGCAGGGGTTGCTGCATCCGCTTCGGCGGGCCAGCGGCTATCGCGAATTCGAGGTGTCCGACGTGGACACCGTTCGCCGCATCCGGGTGCTGCTCGCCGCCGGACTGAACACCGAGCTGATCCGAGAAGTGCTGCCGTGCATGGCCGATGAAGGTGCGATCCTGGCCCCGACCTGCGAGGAGATGGCCCAGGATCTGAAGCGCGAGCGTGAGCGCATGAGCCGGTCGATCGAGGAGCTCAACGCCGCGCACGCCATGCTCGACTCGATCATCCACGCGGGCGAAGCCGTTGCCGCCCAGGCCGACTGCTGACAAGCCTTTGCAGAGGACATTGACAAGCCCGGCCCGGCGCGAGTTCACGGGTCGGTCGGTTCAGGTTCCCGTTCGCGGACCACTCGGGGGTCAGCTGCCGCGTACCACCTGACGATGACGGGTTCGGCTCCCGGCGGGGCGTCTTCCGGACCGTGGGTGAACCGCTGCAGGAGTTTCACGTACTCGTCGTGGAACTCGTGCATCTCCGCCAACGTCATGTATCCCCCGCCCCTGGAGCCCTGGGTCCAGCCTTCATGCGATCCACGCTGCTCGAAGGCGGTCTGCAAAATTCTGCAAGTCTAGGCTGGGCCAATGACCTTCCCCCGCTTCGCGAGCATCTGCCTTCGCCTCTCCCCCATCGGCATCCTTCTCGGCTGGGCCGGGATGCGGCTTGGCGGCGGAGGCGGCGATGAGCCTCTGTGGACCATCGCTCACCTGATCTGGCTGCCCTCGTATGCGGCGCTGGCCTTCGGCTACATCGGCGTCCACTCGCTCATCCGCGCCGAACGGGGCGCCGAGAGGCTGCTCGCCGGCTTCGGCGTCGTCCTCGCGGCGGCCGGCGGCCTGGCGGTGTCCGCGCAGATGGTCATCGATCTGGTTGTGGGGCTGAGTACCAGCGATCAGGCCGAGATGGGCGAGCGTTTCGACGCGGTCCAAGCCGTGCCCGGAGTCGAAGCGGCCGTGTACGCGGTCGGACCGTCGCTGCTGTTCATCGGCATGCTGGTCCTGACCCTCCACGCGGCGGCGCGTCGCCGACTGCCGGTGTACGCGGCGGTCCTGGTGGTGGCCGCGGTCGCGATCAGCGGCCTCGAACAGGCCGTCGAGGTGCCACTGCGTCTGCTGATGGCGGCCGCCGCGATCCTGCTCTGGTTCGCGGCGCGACCGATCGCCGACCGCATGCGCGAGCCCGCCAGAACCACCGCCTAGCACTGCGGTTCGACCCGCGGAAGGCAAGCCGGTGGTCTCTTGCAAAGGCGCCGAGCCCGATCGGTCCTCGTCTCAGCACTCGCGCGACGCCAACCCTTGCGGTGCCTCATGATTCGTCCGTCCCTAAATGAGCGCGCCGTGGTTCTCTCGGGCGATCCCGAGGCTCGGGACTGTGACCAAGGTCGTACGATGTGCCGATCGTTCCTTCGAAGAAGAGGCAGAGCCGAATGGCAGAGAACGCGGATTTCGATCCCGGCTTCGACATCTCCAGGCCCACCATCGCCCGCGTCTACGACGCGATCCTCGGCGGCAAGGACAACTTCGCCCCCGACCGCGAAGGCGCGGCCGCCTATATGAAGTACGTGCCCAACGCCAAGGACGTGGCCCTCGACAACCGCGCCGGCCTGCGCAAGGGCGTGCAGTACATGGCGAACCACGGCATCGACCAGTTCCTCGACATCGGTGCCGGCCTGCCCACCATGGAGAACACGCACCAGATCGCGCAGGCGATCAACCCGGACGCCAAGGTCGTCTACGTGGACAACGACCCGATCGTGCTCGCGCACGGCCGGGCCCTGCTGGCCACCAACGCCACCACCACTGTGGTGACCGCCGACCTGCGCTACCCGCAGAACATTCTGGACCACCCCGAGGTGAAGGAGAACATCGACTTCACCCGCCCCGTCGGCCTCATGGTCGTGGGTCTCCACATGCACTTCCACGACGACGAGCAGCCCGACGAGTGGGTGCGCGTGCTCTTGGACTCGTGCCCCTCCGGGTCGTACCTGCTCATCACCGACTTCGTGGACACCGGTGAGCCGCTGCAGAAGGCGATCGAGCAGGCCGGTCTGGAAAGCCTCGGCAACGGCTGGATCCGCACCCCCGAGCGGATCAAGGAGCACTTCCTCGGTCTGCCCCTGGTGGAGCCGGGCCTGGACTTCATCCCCCGCTGGTTCCCGGGCGAGCCCGACCGCGAGGTCCCTGCGCCCGAGGACCTCGAGCCCTGGCACAAGATCATGATGGGCGGCCTCGGCCACAAGCCCTGATCCTTCCGAGAACGAACGATTGAAAGGCGCGCGGGTTTTCTCGCGCGCCTTCGTCGTTCTGTTCGCACCGTGAGGTATCACCCGATCGAGTGAAATCCTTCGATGCGTTCGATGCTCAGCGCCGCTGCCGGGCTCGCCGGCCGAGACGCGCTAGGCCGCCCGTTCGGTCCAGGCGGCGATGCCGTGCTCGGTGAGGATCATGTCGAAGGCGGCCTCGGCGGCGCCGAGCATCGCGGCGTCCGGGCCGAGCACCGAGGGCAGGAGCTTCGGCGGGTCGTCCCGGCGGAAGCCCATGAGGCCCGCCATGTACGCCTCTTCGAACGACTCCGTTGCCGCCCTCCGCAACTCGGGCGCCAGGCCCCCCAGACTGACCACTTCCGGGTCCAGGATGTTGACCAGCCCGGCCGTGCCGCGCCCCAGTACCGTCGCGCACTCCTCCACGGCCGCACGGGAAGCGGGGTCCGTCAGGGCCGTGATGAGATAGGCGCGCGGGTCCTCCGGTTCCTCCTCGCCGAGCAGGCGGGCCACGGCGCGGCCGTCGACCGCTACGTCCCAGCAACCTGTTGCACCGCAAGGACATGGCACCGCGGGGTCGCCGTACGGCCCGTGCCCGAACTCGCCGCCCGCGCCGGTCGCGCCCGTGACGGCCCGGCCTTCATCGATGAAGATGCCGCCGATGCCGACCTCGATCGTGATGTAGAGGACGCCCTTGTCGGGATGGGCCGAGCGGGCCTCGGCGAGCCCGGCGAGGGTGGCGTCGTTGCCGAGGGCTTGGGGCACACCGGGAAGCAGCGGCTCGACCTCCACGTCCCGCCAACCGAGCACACTGGACTGGACGATGCTGTTGCGCCGCACGGTGCCCGTGGCCGAGATCGAGACGGCGCGCACGCGGCCGCCGTGCCGGTCGGCGAGGCCCTCCACGGCCGCGCGGATGTCGGCGAAGACCCGCTCGGGACGCTTCGAGGTGTGGCGCCCGGTGGCGGTGTCATGAAGGGCGCCTTCGAGATCCACCACCGCCACCCGCCAGTCGGCGTAGCGGAGGTCGACCACGGCGGCGAGCGGCCCTTCGGGATGGGCGTGAAGAGAGGTCGTGGGGCGCCCGCGACCCGAGGGAGGGGCGGGTCGCTCGGCGATCAGGTCCAGGGCGCGCAGGCGCGCGGAGATCTCCGTGGCGGTGCCGCTGCCGACCCGCATCGCGCGCGCGGCCTCGGCGCGGGTGATGCCGGGCTGGGTGCGCACGAGTCGCAGCAGGTCGAGCGCGCCGCTCCAGCGGGCGGCCTCGGCGCGGCCGACCTTCGCGGGGCCGTCCGGCGAGTCGTCCGCGGGAACCGGGGTTGTGGCTTGCACTCGGGGACCTCCAGGAATTATCCTCGTCTTACGAGTTTATTTCTACCCCGGAGGGCTTCATGCGAAGCTACAGCAACCCCGAAGCCGTCCTGCTGGATATGGACGGCACCCTGGTCGACTCCGACGGCGCCGTCGAACGCGCCTGGCAGTCCTGGGCCGTCGAATACGCCGTCGACCCCGCGCTCGCCCTCGCGAACGCGCACGGCCACCCGGCCCCGACCACCGCCGCGAAACTGCGCCCCGACCTGGACGAGGACCAGATCGTCGCGGCCGCCGCCCGCCAGTTGGGGTACCAGTACGAGGATCTGTCCGATGTGGTCCCCACTGCTGGAGCGCAGCGCCTGCTGGCGGAACTCGACCGGATCGGCCTCCCCTGGGCCGTGGTCACCAGCGCCGACGACCGCCTCGCGAAAGCCCGGCTCACCGCCGCGGGCATCACCCCCGCACTGCTGTTCACGATCGAGCACGTCGAGCGCGGCAAGCCCGACCCCGAGGGATACCTCCTGGCGGCCAAGACCCTCGGCGTGGACCCGGCCGACTGCCTCGTCGTCGAGGACTCCGAACCGGGCCTGGCCGCCGGCCGCGCCGCCGGAGCGATGACCGCCTCCCTGCGCGGCCTCGACGCCGACGTCAAGCTCACCGATCTCGGGCAGCTCGCGGACCTCCTGACGGAAGGCCAGCAGGTGCCCGATGGCCGTTAAGGACGAGGTCACCGCGCCCGACACGCACGCCCCCACCCGCGACGTGGGCCGCGTGATCGCCCTCGCCCAGGCCGGGCTCGGCTACCTGGTGTCCAGCTTCGGGCCGTACCTCGCCGGAATCTCCGCCGAACTCGACCGCCCGCGCGGCGAACTCGTCTGGCTCACCATGACCTTCGGCGCCGGACTCGTGCTGACGGCGATCACCGGCCCGACCGTGCTCCGCGCGGGAACCGGCCGGGTCCTGCGGTTCGCCTGCGCCATCATGGCCCTCGGCGCGGTCGGCATGGCGCTGTCGCCGCAGCTCGCGCTGGCCGGGACCGGCTCCGTCCTCGTCGGGCTCGGGTGCGCGGCGATCGCGCTGGCGACGCCGTCGCTGCTGCGCGGCCCCGGGGCGGCGAAGCGGCTCGTCATCGCGGTCGGCGTGGCCAGCGCGGCCGGGGTGAGCGCGCCGTTGGCGTTCGGGGCGTTGGCGACCGCGGGCCTGCCGGGTCGCTGGGCGATCTTGATTCCGGTGCCGGTGCTGCTGATCGCGGTGGTGCATCGGACGGTGCGCGGCCCGGAGGACGGTCCGGTGCTGCGGCTGCGGGTGCCGGTGGGTCCGGCGACGTTGGGGTGGCTCGGGGTCGTGCTGAGTGTGGCGTGCGAGTTCTGCTTCGTGGTGTGGGCGGTGGCGCGGCTGGTCGACACCGGTGTGGCTTTGGGGACGGCTTCGGCGCTCGGGGCGTCGTTCGGGGTCGGGATGGCGGTGGGTCGGCTGGTCGGGCCGCGGTTCGTGGACCGGCCGTGGGCCGTGAACGGCGCGGCGGGCCTCACGATGGCGGGGACGGCGATCGTCTATCTGGGGCAGGGCCCGGCGATGGTGACGGCGGGGATCGCGGTCGCGAGCCTGGGGATCGCGCCTTTGTATCCGATCATGTTGGGGCGCTTGGTGTCCGTGCCGGACCTGTCGGATCGGCATTCGGCGTCGATCGGGTCGCTCGCGTCGGGCACGGCGATCTTGACCGCTCCGGCGCTGCTGGGTCTGCTCGACGCGCAGATCGGGTTGCGGGAGGCGTTCCTGCTGCCGATCCCACTGATGGTGGTGCTGTTGATCTTGGCGAGACGCAATAGGGCGTTAGGCAGGCGAAAGGCCCCGGACCGGTGCGGTCCGGGGCCTTGATCGTCCTATTCGGTCTCGTCCTTCTTCCTGGCCGAGAGCGAGCCGGCGTGGGCCTTCTCCTCGGGGCTCATGCGGGTCTTGATGAGGCTCGCGACGGTGACGATCGCGAGGATGCCGAGGACGACGCCGAGGCTGAGCGGGGTCGGGATCTCGGGGATCGCCTCGTTGATGTCGACGTGGGCCCAGTGCATGATCAGCTTGAAGCCGATGAAGAGCAGGATGATCGCCAGGCCGGCCGAGAGGTACACGAGGCGGTCGAGCAGGCCCTTGACGAGGAAGAACAGGGCGCGCAGCCCGAGCAGCGCGAAGGCGTTGGCGGTGAAGACGACGTACGCCTCCTGCGTGACGCCGAAGACCGCCGGGATGGAGTCGAGGGCGAAGAGCAGGTCGACGCTGCCGATGGCGATGAGGACGATGAACAGCGGGGTGAAGACCCACTTGCCGTCGATCCTGGTGTGGAGCTTGCCGTCGACGTAGTCGGGGCTGACCGGCAGGAACCGGCGGGCGCCGCGGACCATGACGTTCGACTCGATGTCCGGATCCTCGTTGCGGTGGCGGAACAGCTGGATGGCCGTGTAGACCAGCAGCAGCCCGAACAGCAGGAACATGAACGAGAACGAGTTGATGAGGGCCGCGCCGAGGGCGATGAAGATGGCGCGCATGACGAGTGCGAGCACGATGCCGAAGGTGAGGACCTTGTGCTGGTGGTGGTCGGGGACCGCGAACGTGCTCATGATGATGACGAACACGAACAGGTTGTCGACCGAGAGGCTCTTCTCGATGATGTAGCCGGCGAAGTACTCGGTGCCGGCCGCGTTCCCGTGCGCCATCCCGAACCAGATGCCGAAGCCGATCGCGACCGCGATGTAGAACACCGACCAGGCCGTGGCCTCCTTGAACCCGACATGATGCGGGCGCACCGCCGCCAAGATCAGGTCCACCGCCAGCAGCGCGATGATGAAACCGATGGTGACTGCCCAAGTGAGTGGGCTGATATCGAGCACGCTTCCTCCGTCAGATTGCCATCATCACGACTGCAGGGCTGACATCACCCTTCAGGTGACCGCATCCTAACGGCCCCGGGGCGCGTTGGTCACGACTACCCCGAGCTCGCAGTGACCTCGACCAAAGCACGACCCAGGTCACTGCGAGCGGGAAACGGCGAATCCGGTCACGAGGCGGGGACGAGGCAGCTCCACGGCGGGTCGACGAGCGAGCAGACCGACTGGCGAACGACGGGTTCGTAGTCGCCGGGAACGCCGCCGCCCTCGATGACGCCGGTGTACGCGCCGACGCCGTCGGTGGGCTTCCGCTCCAGGTCGGGGTCGGTGAGGACGTCCACGGTGTACAGACCGAAGCGGGGCTTGTAGGAGCCCCACTCGTAGTTGTCGGTGAGGGACCAGTAGTTGTAGCCGATGACGTCGATGCCGTCCTCGACCGCGCGTTGGATCCAGTAGACGTGGTCCTCGATGAACTCGGCGCGGCTCAGGCCGTCGGGGCGCTCGGCGTTGTCGTGGGTGGCCATGCCGTTCTCGACGATGTAGAGCGGCAGGTCCGGGAACTTGTTGCCGTAGTAGCGCAGGGCGTAGTAGATACCGTCGGGCTGGGCGTCGGCGAGTTCGCCGGTGATCGCGCGGGCGGCGGTGAGGTTGTCGAGGCTCAGGCCCATGTAGTAGTCGATGCCCACGAAGTCGAGCTTGCGCGAGATCTTGTCGATGAACGCGGCGTCGAACAGCCACGGCGACAAGGGGATGAACGCGAGGTTGGAGGTGACCATCGCTTCGGGGTCGGTGGCGTGGATGAGGTCGTAGGCGGCAGTGTGGGCCTTCGCGAGGCGGTCGAAGATCCAGGGGGCGTCGAGCCAGGTCGCGGCCCCGTTGTCGATCTCGTTGTAGACGTAGAGGGTGGGCTCGTTGAAGGTGACCCACATGGCGCCGGCGTCGGCGTACCGCTCGGTGATCAGCTCGGCGTAGGCGGTGAAGTCGGCGAGGGTCTCGTCGCTCTTCCAGCCGCCCTGGTCGGCGACCCAGCCGGGGTGGACCCAGTGGTTGAGGGTGATCATCGGCTTCATCCCGGCGTCGAGGACGGTCTGCACCACGTCGTCGTAGTAGGCGAGTTCGGCCTGGTCCCACTCCCCTGGCGCGGGCTCTATGCGGGCCCATTCGATGCCGAAGCGGTAAACCTCGACGCCCATGTCGGCGGCGAGGGCGATGTCCTCGGCGTACCGGTTGCGGAAATCGACGGCGTTGCCGACGGGCTCCTTGGTCTCGGAGTAGCGGAGCCAGTTGCTGTCGGGGTTGCTGCCCTCG
Organism: uncultured Actinomycetota bacterium; assembly: GCA_963740955.1. Taxonomy (GTDB): domain Bacteria; phylum Actinomycetota; class Actinomycetes; order Mycobacteriales; family Micromonosporaceae; genus Glycomyces. The sequence goes on along the minus strand of CAVUGC010000010.1, from coordinate 11,580 downwards.
GATTGGAATCCGGATGAGGAGACGCCCCAGAGGAAGTCGTCGGGGAGCGGGGCCACTTCGTCTGCGGCGGAGGCGGGTGCGGCGCCGATGACGAGGAGGGAGGCGAAGAGCCCGAGTGCGGCGGCGAGCCGCCCGAGGATGCGCATGGGGAAATACTCCAGTTCTCCCCCGTTTTGTGCCCCCACATCATAGACATCGGAAGGCCCTCAAGGGAATACCGGTGAGTAATCGGCCCGGCCGCCGAGGCGACCGCGCCGTGATCGTCGGGTTGACCGCCGAGCCGGGGGCGACGTCTTCGAAGTCCTCGGCGACGCTCGTCCGGAACTCGGGGAGGTCGTCAGCGGGGGGGCATGAACTCCCAGCTGCCGGGGATCTCGACGGCGTCCTCGTCGACCTGGACGCTCACCTCGTAGTCGACCACGTCGTGGGCACCAAGGGTGAATTTCCCGTGAACCAGCGCCTCACGAGCAACAGCGACGGACGCGCCGCTGAAGCGACCGTGCCGTCCCTTGTGGCGGCTACGACTCCGACGGTCGCGCAACGAATTTCGGCCGCCGCGCTAGCGGCCGGAGCGGAAGCCGTCGAGGGCCGCCTTCTGTTCGGGCGTGAGCCGCAACGGGGGTTTCACCGGATTCGGGTAGATCTCGGCGGCCTTCCAGAACTCTTCGCGGACGCTGGTGGCGACGCCGATCCGGCGCATGATCGCGCGCAGCGACGCGATCAGGTCGAAGGCGTCGAAGAGGTGGACGTGCTCGATGGTCCAGGGCCGGTGCGTCCCGGCCGACCTGGTGGCGGGGCCTCGCGGACCGGTCATGACCAGGTAGTAGTCGAGTTCATCGGACTCGGTCATGTCAAGCAGGCCCTCGTTTCGGGTGTAGTGCTTGACGTTGACCGTCCGTCCGGCGAGCGGGCCGCTGCGGAACCAGCCGTCGATGGCCCGGTTGGCGGCCGGCTCGAGTTCGATGTCGAAGATCTGAGCGGCGATCCAGTCCGAGAGGTGCCCGTGAACCATGGGACGGCCGACGATGTCGACGATCCGGGCATCGATCTCGTTGCGCGATCGAAGGAGCATGGCGATCGACTTGAGTCCGGCTTCGTCCATCTGCGCTCCTATGAGGTCCCCTCAATCGCATTCTACCGATCGAGGGATCCTGGCAGGTACGACACTTCGTCTCCAGCCGAGGCACGGGAGGCCGAGATCCGATTCGGCTGCGGCGGTTGCCGCTCGACATTCGGACATGCCAGGCTGAGGTGATGTCCCCCCGACTCTCCTCCGCCTCATCAGTACCTGACCCGGACCGGAATCGACCGCAGCGGCAACGGCCGCGGGCCGATGCGCCAGAGGTCCGTCTGCCCGCGTACTTGACCCCCACGCCCGATCTCGGTTCCGCCGCACCGAGGGTCAGGCTCACCGTGTCGCCCGAGCTTTGGGACAGGATCGGCAGCGTGGTCAAGGAGCTCGGGGCGCTGATGGTCGGCAGCACGGTCGCGGGTGAACTCCATGAGCACCTCGATCTGTTCGACCGCGTCGCGGGCGATGTCGCCGAGGTGGCCTCGAGAGCGAACGTGGTCGCCGGGACCATCGGCGTGATCACCACAGCGAGCTTCGCGACCTTGGGCGCCCCTCCGCTGTTCGCGCAGATCGCCGGCTACTGCGCCGACCGCGGCACGCGATCGCTGACCGGTGACCTGGTCGCAGACGCCGATCGGACGCGCGCGCTCGTCATCGACAGTCTCACTACCGCGTTCCTCTTGGCCGACACGCTCTACTGCTCGAAGAACGGCCTGCTCTCCCTGTGCGACTCGGTGGACATACTCCTGCGGAAGACGCATTCCGAGGATCGCCTCGAGGCCCTGCTCGATCAGTTGCCGCCAGAAAAGCCGCAGAAGGAAGACCTCCCGTTCGAGTCGCCGGTGACCGACCCGAACGACGCCCCTTCGCAATTCGTGGGTCCCGCCGAGGAGCCGAACCGCAGACCCGCGACGGCCGACGGGAAGGCAGGGGCGGCATGGACGCCGTTCCAGCCCAAGGCGGACGCGCCCGTGTACTTCTTCGACCATCTGGAGACCCACGGGGGCGACACCGCGCCCGGATGCTTCGACCAATGGTGGCCCTCCCCGATCCGGCTCGACGGCCGCCGGTTTCCGACCGCCGAGCACTTCATGATGTGGTCGAAAGCGATGCTCTTCGGCGATGAGGCGACCGCCAGGGCGATCCTGCTGACCGACGATCCGGAGCAGGCGCAGCAGCTCGGGCGACTGGTGGCGGGATTCGACCGCGAGGTCTGGGATCGGGAGAAGTTCCCCATCGTCGTCGAGGCCAACATCGCCAAGTTCGCCCAGCACACCGAACTCGGGAATTTCCTGCTCTACACGGGCGACCGCCTACTGGTCGAGGCGAACCCGGCGGACTCGACCTGGGCCGTCGGCCTGGCCGAAGACGATCCGCGAGCGGCCGACCCCCGATTGTGGCGAGGATCGAACCTGCTGGGGTTCGCGCTGATGACGACCCGGGACCATCTCCGCAGGGCCCGCCGGCAGCGCCGGCTTTGAGGCTCGACGAGTCCGTCTGCCCGTCTCGCCCCGTCAGCCGAGCGGGACGGGCAGGTGCGGTCGTCTAGACGGCGGACCAGCCGCCGTCGCTGGGGAGGATCACGCCGTTGACGTTGGCGGCGTCGTCGCTCAGGAGCCAGGTGATGGAGTTGGCGAGCACGTCGGCGGTGACCGGGGTCGGGATCACGACCTGCAGGATCGGGCCCACGCGCTGACCGGCGAGTTCGGACTTCATGGAGCCCTCGATGTTGGTGATGGTGGGCCCGGGGGCCACCGCGTTCGTGCGGATGCCCTTGGGTCCGTAGAAGAAGGCGGTGTTCTTGGTGAACCCGGCCAGCGCGTGCTTGGAGGCGGTGTAGGCCGCTCCCGCGGCGGAACCGCGCAGGGAGGCTTCGGAGGCGACGTTGACGATCGATCCGGTGCCGGCCTCGAGCATGAGCGGCAGGACGGCCCGGGTCAGGCGCATCGGGGCGGTCATGTTGATGCCGAAGACGCGGTCCCAGACGTCGTCGTCGATTTCGGCGGCGGGCACGAAGCCGTCCATGATGCCGGCGACGTTGGCGAGGCCGTCGACCCTGCCGTCTGCCGCGGCGACGACCTGGTCGATCACGGCCGCGGAGGTGAGGTCGCCCGCGACGGGGCGGATCGCGATCTCGGAGGCGAGCTTGTCGAGGCTCTCCCGGTTGACGTCGGCGGCGACGATCGTGGCGCCTTCGGCGGCGAGGCGGAGCGCGGTGGCGCGCCCGATGCCGGAGCCGGCGCCGGTGACGATGACGGTCTTGCCGGTGAAGCGGTCTGATCCCATGGATCCTCCTCGGTAGGCGGCCGCAGGCCCTCCGGGGCGACGGCTCGTGTCGCAGTATTGCCCCGGCCTGGGCTCGGCTGTGCTGGTTTTCAGGACTCGGTCCAGGCGATACGCTCGATCACTGGATTAAGTCAATCATTTGACTTAACATTACGTCGGCAGTCGACATTCCGACAGAGGGGAACGCCATGAAATCGATCATCGTGTCAGGACCGGGGACCACCGAGGTGGTGGAGGTCTCGCAGCCCGCGCCGGGGCCGAAAGACGCGCTCGTCAAAGTCCGCGCCTGCGGCATCTGCGGCTCCGACGGGTTCTACATGCAGATCGGCGGCATCCCGCCGCTCCAGGGCGCCACGCCGCTCGGGCACGAGCCCGCCGGCGAGATCATGGCGGTCGGCGCGGAGGTCACCGGCCTGCAGGTGGGCGACCATGTGGTGGTCAACCCGATCGGGCCCGGCAGCGGCATGATCGGCAGCGGCGGACCCCAGGGCGCGCTCTCGGAGTACCTGCTCATCGAGGACGCCGCGCCCGGCGTGAACCTCGCCGTGATGCCGCCCGAGGTGCCGTTCCACGTCGCCGCCTTGAACGAGCCGATGGCCGTGGCCCGCCACGCCGTCAACCGCACCGGCGTGAAGCCCGGCGACAAGGTCGCGGTCTTCGGGGCCGGCCCGATCGGGCTCGGCGCGGCGATCGGCTTCAAGCTCAGCGGCGCCTCCCACGTGGTCGTCGTCGACATCCAGCCCGCGCGCCTGGAGAAGGCCCTCGCGGTCGGCGCCGACGCGGTCATCGACTCCGCCGAAGAGGACGTGGCCGCCCGGCTCGCGGAGCTGCACGGCACCGGCGCGACCGCGTTCGGCAAGCCGCGCGCCGGCACGGACGTCTACCTGGACGCCGCGGGCGCCCCGGCCGTGATCGCGACCGCGCTCGCGAACGCCAAGCACCTCGCGACCCTCGGCATCGTTGCTGTGCACAAGAAGCCGGTCGAGGTGCCGTTCGGCGACCTGCTCGACGCCGAGGTGAACATCGTCTTCTCGATGGGCTACCCAGAGGAGATCTTCCAGGTCACCGAGGAGATCGCCGACCACTGGGAGCAGTTCGCCGTGATCGTCAGCGACACGTTCCCGTTCGAGAAGGCGCAAGAGGCGCTGACGGTGGCCGCCACGCCGGGCGCGGCCGACAAGGTCGTCGTCACCTTCAACTAGGACGGCCCTAGGCGCTCGCGGCGCCCATCGGTTCCGGTTGCGGCGCTTCGGGAACCGGAGCGGGCCTGCGGCGGAGGTAGGCGAGTGCGAGGCCCGCGATGGCCAGAGGCAGCAGCAGGTACCAGGTCAGGGCCGTGGCGATCGCGGCGGTGCAGATCGTGGCGAACAGGGCGCGGCGCCGGGCCCGACCGGTCAGGAGCCGCACCGCGGCGGCGCACGCGAGGACCGTGACCGCGGCGAGCACCGCGGAGGTCGCACGCATCTGCTGGTCGAGGCCCAAGCCGAGCGCGGTGGCGGCGGTGAACGCCGTCCCGGTGAGCGCGGCGAGCAGCATCAGGCTGCGGTGGGGCGTGCGGCCCGGCTCGTGGCCCTTCGCGAGGGGGGCGGGCATCGCGCCGTCGCGGGCGAGGGCCGCGCCGAGCCGGGAGGCTCCCGCGATGAACGTGTTCATCGCCCCGAGGCTGAGCAGCGCGGCGCACACGGCCGTGAGCGGCGCCGCGGCCGGGCCGAAGCCGAACGCGAGCAGGTCGGTGAGCGGGGTGGCCCCGGTACCCGAGCCGAGCACGCCCGCGGTCGCGGCGGCGAGTGAGAGGTAGACCGCGGCGACGACCGCCAGCGCGAGCGCGGTGACGCGGCGCAGCTGCTTCGCCGGGTCCTTGAACTCTCCCGAGAGGTGGCTGGCGGCTTCCCAACCGGAGAACGCGTAGAACAGGACCGCGGCGGCCGAGAGGATGCCCGGGATGCCCTTGGGCGCGAACGGGGTCAGGTTCGCCGGGTCGAAGTGCGGGAGCGCCGCGGCGCAGGCGGCGGCGAGCAGTGCGGTGAGGAGTCCCATGAGGACGAGTTGCGCGCCGCCGGAGAGGCGCAGGCCGATGTGGTTGGCGGCGAAGGCTGCCGCGAGCAGGACCGCGGCGATGGCGACCGTGGCGCTTTGACCCAGCCCGGCGGCGTCGGCGATGTAGGCCGCGCCGACGAGGGCCGCGGAGCTCGCGCCGACGGGGATGACGCTGAAGAACCACCAGCCGCACACGGCGGCGGCCCGGTCGCCGAAGGCGGCCCGCGTGAAGGTGGCGACGCCGCCCGCGTCGGGTCGGCGCGCCCCGAGTTCGGCGAACGTGGCGGCCACGGGAATCGACAGAAGCAGCAGCGCGACCCAGGCGACGATCGCGGCCGGGCCGGCGGCCGCGGCGGCCAGGCCCGGGAGGGCGAGCACGCCGGGGCCGAGCACGGCCCCGAGGTAGAGGGCGGTCCCGCGGGCGGTGCCGAGGGAACCCGAGTGTGGGAGACGGGCGGTCATGAGAGGCAACGCTAAACGCATGACCGGTCGAATGGGGGTCCCGCCGAACGTATGGCCGGAATCGGGGCGATAATCCGTGGATGGACGAACTCGACGCATCGATAGTGCGGTTGCTCCAGTCGGATGCGCGGCTGTCGAACCGGGAACTGGCACGGCGGCTCGGCGTGGCGCCTTCGACCGCGCTGGAGCGGGTCCGCTCGCTCACCAGGCGCGGCGTTATCCGCGGCTACGGTGCCGACGTGGATCTGAAAGGCCTGGGCCGCAACGCGGAAGCGCTCGTGTCGGTGCAGCTGGGCCGCCACCAGCGCTCGACCTACGAGTCGTTCCGCGAGACGGTGGGGGCCTGGCCGGAGGTGGTGACGCTCTTCGTCGTCTCCGGCGGCAGCGATGTCGTACTGCACGTGGCGGTGCGCGACACCGAGGAGCTGCACGCGTTCCTGGTCGACCGGCTCGCGACCAGGCCCGAGGTGGCGCGGTTCCAGACCTCGATGGTGTTCGACCGGCTCCACAACCGGGTGCTCGAGCCGCTGACCGAGGAGGAATGACGGGATTCGCAGGCGGGGCCCAGAATGGCTCCCATGACCGAGACTCCCGATCTGCCCGACGAGGACCGCGACCCGGCGAGGCCCTACCTCGATTACCAAGGCTCCCTTGAACTCAACGCCGCCCCGCGTCGCGGGCTGCCGTCCGCGAAGGCGTACGTGCCGCATGAGGACATGCCCGGGTACTGGAAGGAGGTGCAGCGGCGCTGCGAAGCGGAGATCCGCGCCGCCGCCGACTCGCCCGCGAGCGATCCCGCGATCGCCGCGGCGCTCCGCGCCTACTACCTCGAGGGCGAGCCCGACCCGCTCGGGGCCGCGGCCGCCTTCGAGGTCGCCGCCGCCATCACCCGGCTCTGGACCGTAAGCCCCCATTACCGGCAGTTCGACGCCTGGATCCTCGAGCACGGAACCGATTTCGCCGCCTGCGCGGTCTTGGAGCAGACCGCGGTCAGGGTCGTCGGCGAGCAGTCGGGGAAGCCGCTCGCGCTCTGGCTCACGGATACAAGAGGAGAGTCGCCCGCCGTCCAGTTCGCGCCGGCGCTGCCCGCAGGCGAGGAATGGGGTCGCGGTCCTGAGGCGACCGCCGTGCGCACGATGCTGTCGGCGATGCCCGCGGTGGAGTACCGGCACTTCCGGGAGTTGTTCGCCTCCATGGGCCGCAACCACCGCCAGCGCCTGGCCCGAGCCTTCATGATGCCGACCGAGCGGGACTGGGTCGAGGAGGTCTGCGCCGAATGGCGCGACCGGGACTCGCGGTCCCGGTCGGCGGAGGAGATGCTCGCGGCCACGGTGTTCTCGTTTGACCAGCTCACGGCGCTCGGCATCGACTCGCTTCCGAACCGGAGCGGCCATTCGGATTCGATCGGCTCGCTCGTCGAGGCGTTCGGCGCCGCGAGCGCCCCGTTCCTGCTCGCCTGCATTCCCCGCATCGGCCGCGAGTACCAGGGCGTGGCGACGATGCACGAGGTGCTCGCCGGGCTCCCGCACGACGGCGCCGTGGAGTACATGCTGCGCAACATGATCGCGAAGCGGACGTTTCCCCTGGCGCGGGACGCGTCCCAGCGCTTTCCCCGCCGGTCCCTGCGGATCATCGCGCGGATCGCCGACGAGGTGGACCCGCCGCTTCGGTCCCGTTTCACGCACCTGGTCGAGACGGAGTCGCTGCTCGGAGCCGCACTCGACGTCGCCGACGCCCCCGTACGAGAGGCGATCGACCGGCTCCTGCGGCTCGACGGCGTAGCGCCGGAAGCCGGGGAGCTGCCGGAGTTCCTCGCGAACCCGCCGTGGAAACGCAAGGGCACCAAACGGAAGCGCCTGGTCGTGGAAATGGAGCCGATCGACTCGGATGGTCTCCGTTGGCGCGACGGCGAACGCGAGACGTGGGCAGAAGGCGGCAAGACCATTGACGACGCGCAACAGTGGCTCGCCGAATCCGGCGACGCCACCGAAGCGCTTGCGGCGCTGGCGAAGGCCACGCACCACCGGGCCCTGCCGCCGCTCAAGGGCGTCGCGGCGGCCCGGCTCGCCGCCGACTGGCTGGTGCGGCTGCGGTCGACCCGCGTGAGTGTGGGCGACTGGCTCGACCGCCACGGCCTCGACGTGGTCGTCTGGCTGGCGCCCGACGCGATCGGCAAGCCGGGCAAGCCGAGGAAGGCCGCCGAGGCGGTGCTCCGCGACGCCGCACGCCGCCACGGGGACGAGGCAGTGCTCGCGGCGACCGCGCCGTACGGCGATGACGCGGTCGCGGCGGTCGGCGAGATCCTCGCCGCCGACCCCCTGGACCTCGACGGGCGCAAAGCGCCGAAGATCCCCGAGTGGGTCGAACCGGTCCTCGCCATGCCGGTGCTCGTACGCGGGCGGAACGAGCGGCTGCCGCGGAGCGCCGTCGAGCACATCGTGGATGCGATGGCGCTCGACTCGCTCTCGATCCCCTACGCGGGCATCGAGATCGTGAAGGAGCTCTGCGACCCGGCGAGCCTGACCGCGTTCTCGTGGGCCGTGTTCGAGTCCTGGGAGATCAGCGAGGCCCCGGCGAAGGACGCATGGGCGCTGACGCAGCTCGCCCGCTTCGCCGACCTCGACACGGTCGAACGCCTCGAAGCGCTCATCCGCGCCTGGCCCGACCAGCGGCTCTCGAAGCGGGCGCTCACCGGACTCGAAGTGCTCGGCGCCGTCGAATCCGAGGACGCGCTGCGCGCCGTCCACCGCCTGACCGGGTTCAGGGATTCGAAAGCCGTCAAGGCGGCCGCCGTGAACCAGGTCGAGCTGATCGCCGCGGGCATGGGCCTGGACGCGGAGCAGCTCGCCGACCGCCTCGTGCCCGACCTCGGTCTGCGCGACGGCGAGACCGTGGAACTCGACTACGGGCCCCGCCGGTTCACGGTCGGGTTCGACGAACGGTTGCGGCCCTTCGTGATCGGTGAGAACGGCAAGATCCTCCGGGACCTGCCGAAACCCGCCGTGGATGACGACGCCGAAGCCGCGGAGACGGCGGGTCGGCGGTTCCGGCGTCTCAAACAGGGCCTGGAGTCGGTCGCGACCGAGCAGGTCCGGCGCCTGGAGCGGGCGATGGTCGACGGCCGCACCTGGTCCGGCGTCGAGTTCCAGCGCCACCTCGTGGGCCATCCGCTGCTGTGGCGCCTGGTGAAACGGTTGGTCTGGCAGGCCGAAACCGCGGCCGGGACGATCGCGTTCCGACTCGCCGAGGACCGCACCTGCGCCGACATCGAGGAGAACGCGATCGAACTCGCCGCGGACGCCAGGATCAGGCTTTCGCACCCGGTGCTGCTCGGCGACGGTCTCCCCGAATGGGTCGAGCGCCTCGCCGATTACGAAGTGCTCCAACCGTTCGACCAGCTCACCCGTCCCGTCTTCGTGCCGACCGCGGCGGAGTCGGCGGCCGGGAGGCTGACCAGGTTCGAGGGCCGGAAGGCGAAGGCCGGGCCGCTGTTGGGCCTCACCCGCGGCGACTGGCGCGCGGTGCGGCAGGAGAGCGTGGCGACCGGGCTCGAACGGCGCCTGCGCGGCGGCGGCGCGATCCGCGTCCGCATCGCGCCTGGCTTCGGCGGCGGCCCGTATTTCGACGCCGAAGCGGTCCAGGTCGTCGAGGAGGTCGCCTTCCCGGGAGAGGCGATCGATCCCGTGACGATCGCCGAGGTCATTGCGGCCCTTGAGAAGGCGACGAAGACCGGCTGACGCCCAGGCGAAATGCCGCTCGGGAAATGAGGAAGCCGCCGGCGCTGTGCGCAATGCAGTGCGCTGCGCAATTTTGCTGGCGGCTTTCCGCTCTCGGGTGGCTTGCGCTCGGATCGGGCGGCGGTGGAGGGGTGGGGTTGTGGGGCGGGGGCGAGTTGGCGGGGCCGGGCCGGTGTTCGGTTGGGGTTCAGGCGGGCGGCGACGGTGAGGTGGGAGTCGCTGGGGGCACGTGGCTGGGGCCGGGCCCGTTTCGGTTGGGGTTCAGGCGGGCGGCGACGGTGAGGTGGGAGTTGCTGTGGGGCGGGTGGCGGGGCCGGGCCCGTTTCGGTTGAGGTTCAAGCGGGCAGCGACGAAGAGGTGAGCGATTGGGCGGGGGCGCGCTGGCGGCTTCCGGCCCGGTTTCGGTTGGGGTGCAGGCGGATCGGGGTCGAACATGAGAGGTTTCTCGTCTTGTGGGTGATGCGGGTGTCCCTGGGGTGGGGGATAATTGGTGTACGCACAGGGATATGGATTCCGTACAGGAGTCGAGTAGGTGTAAGCAGACTAAGCCAAGCCTCTGGCCGACTCGCCCCGCTGGCAGGATCCGAGACCACCAGGCCCGCTCTCGGGTCAGGGGGCTCAGCCCGGGGCTCGCATGGTATGCCCCACGTGCTATCGGGACTCGCTCCCAGGCCGAGAAAGCCAGAAGGACGGACTCGGAACCGTGGAGCGGGAGATCGCCCGGAAGGGATCACCCCAACCGGAGGCAGTGCCCCGAACGAGGCACACACACCCAGACCAAACACACATGGGAAGGACACACCGGGAACGCCCACTGACCGCAGTCAGCAATCAGCAGTCGGCAGTTGGCAGTTTGAAGGACGAGCGGTTGAGTAGACACTCTCCAAATCGGAGAGAGGATACTGAGAGATATGCCGAAGAACGGACCGTACGACCAGGAGTTCAGAGAGAACGCTGTGGCGCTGTCTCGTTTGCCTGGGAAAACGGTGGTCGGGGTCGCCCGTGACCTGGGCATCAGCGCGGAAACCTTGCGGTTGTGGCGCAAGCGTGCCGGAGAGAATCAGCCGGTGCCCGAGACTGACACCTGGCAACTTCCCACGGAGGTCGCCGCTGAGCTGCGGAACTCCGTAAGCGGTTCCGCGAGCAGGAGCAGGAGATCGAAATCCTCTCAAAAGCAACGGCCTGGTTCGCCAATCGAAACCCGAACGGTTCGCGTTGATCGCCCAGATCGACGCGGCGAACCAGGCCCGACCCGCCCGAGAGCGCCTCTCCTTGCGCCGCGCCTGCGCCCTCATGCAGGTCAGCGCCTCTGGCTACTACGCCTGGCGTGACCGGGCGCCCTCGGCCCGCGAAACCGACGACGCGGCACTGTCGGCCCTCGTCGCCGAGGCGCACGCGGCCAAGAATCGCGGTACGGATCGCCGCCTCACCGCTCACCTGCGCCGCCAAGGCCGTCGCCACGGCGAGCGGCGCATCCGCCGCCTGGCCCGCGCCGCCGGCCTGACCTGCGCGCACCCGGCCTCGGGCCCGAAGACCACGATCCAGGGCCAAGAGAAGGAGGGCCTGGTCGACTTCATCGGCCGCGACTTCGAACCCGAGGCACCCGGCGAGGTCCTCTATACGGACATCACCTACATCGCAACGGAAGCGGAAGGCTGGACGTATCTGGTCCTGTTCACCGACGGCTGCTCGCGGCGACGTCTCCTGGGAGGCGGACCGGTCATCGACACCGCGTTCGTCCTGCGCGCCTTCGACAAAGCCCTGGCAACATCGCCCCCGAACCAGCTCAGTTGACCGTACATCGGATCGCGGCAGTCAATACACGTCCAGGGCCTTCCGCGACCGCTGCTTCGCGGCCGGGGTCATCCCCTCAGTCGGGCGCACCGGCTCCTGCTTCGACAACGCCCAAGCGGAATCGACCAACGCGACCATCAAGAAAGAGCTGATCAACCTGAAGACATGGAAGAACTGATGAAGTCAGGTTGG
>CAVUGC010000009.1:0-373303 GCA_963740955.1 uncultured Actinomycetota bacterium | reverse complement strand
GCGGTAGGACTCCCCGGGCGCGAGCCGGATCTCGCTGGGGCGCAGCAGTTCGCCCGCGCCGAGCAGCGTGACGTGCTCGGTGACGCGGTCGGTGCGGTGGCGCACGTCGGCGCTCCAGCCGAGGTGCACCGCCCACACCTCGCCGCTGCGGTTCAGCGGGGTTCCCTTGGACGCCAAGGTGACCCACGGCGAGTCGTGGCCGCCGCGGCCGCGCCGCGATTCGCGGGTGGTGGTGCCGCGCGGCATCGGGATCGTCAGGGGCGACTTCTCCCGAGCCCAGCGTCCGGAGAACGCGGTGAGGTGGTCGGCCGTCTTCGGCACCGGGAGCGTCGCTTCGAGCCACGCCACGTCGACGGTGCCTTCGCCGCTGTTGTGCAGTTCGTGGTCGAGCAGCACGAGGCCGCCCGCGCCGATCTCGATCCTGGTGCGCAGGGTGAGACCGGCCTGCACGTCGGTGGCGGTGATCTGGACGGCGGCCTCTTCCACCTGGTCGACCGTGGCGGTCCAGCGGGGGTAGACGGGGCGGCCGTCGCGGGTGAGGATCAGGGCGGGCCGGCCGGACCAGCCCTCCGATTCCTGCGGCACCAAGGAGAGTCGCCAGGCCGCGTCGAGGGTCTGCGGCTTCGTCTGGCGTCCGGTCGCCCGGTCGAGGCCTTCGAAGTCGGCCTCCGCGAGCGGGCCGAGGTCGGCGCCCCAGTGGACCACGGTCGGCAGGCCCGAGTCCGTGGCGCCGAGGATCAGGGCGACGCCGTCGCGGCGCAGGAGTGTCCAGGTTCCGATTTGCACGTTGCTCCTTCGAAGGGTGCGGGGCGGCCGGGGGTGTCGGCACGTGTCGGTGCGTCCGTCGCCAAAGGGTCGATGGGCACGGTACCCCAGGCGTTCGCCGGTGAAAACGTGGTTTCGAGCCATTCCAATGGTATGTGATATGTGATATGTTACTGCGATCCGACGGGTCGACACCGAGGTCACAAGCCTTTCGGCACCCCACTCCGTCCCCCTGAACTGGCCGACCAGGCGCGAACTACCGATAGGACATCCCCCCGATGATCAAGAAATCGACCCGAGCTCCGGCGGTGCTCCTCGCCGCGGCGCTACTGCTCACCGGCTGCTCCGGCGGACAGGACGACGGCTCCGGAGGCGGAGCGGGCGACACGCCCACCGCCGGCGGGACCGTGCACATGCTCCAGAACGCCGACTTCTCCTACCTCGACCCCGCCCGCGGCTGGGACGGCGGCGTGAACGCCTTCTACCGCCTCATCTACCGCGGCCTCACGATGCAGGCCGCCGGCGACGCCGAGGACCCCAACGCCATCGTCCCGGACATGGCAGAGGGCCTCGGCACGCCTTCGGAAGACGGCCTGACCTGGAAGTACACCCTCAAAGAGGGCCTGAAGTTCGACAACGGCGACCCGATCACCTCCGCCGAGGTGAAGTTCGGCATCTCCCGGGCCTGGGACCCGGAGATCGGCATCGGCTCGCCCTGGCTCCGCAACACCATCGAGGCCCCCGAGGACTACCAGGGGCCTTACCTCACCGGGGAGCACCCGGGAATCGAGACCCCGGACGAGCGGACCATCGTCTTCCACCTGAAGGCGCCGTTCCCGGAGTTCGACAGCGTGGTGGCGCAGGTGAACGGGGCGCCGTTCCCGGTCGGCTCCGGCGCCGGCGACGAGTTCATCAAGGACGTCATCGCCTCCGGCCCTTACACACTCGAGTCGTACACCCCTGGCAGCTCCATCAAACTGGTGCGCAACGAGCACTGGGACCAGGACACCGACGACGTCCGCAAGGCCTACCCGGACGCGTGGGACTTCGAGATCGGCCTCGAAGGCGCCACGATCGACGAGCGGCTCCTCGCCGGGCAGGGCGCCGACGTCAACGCCATCTCCGGCAAGGTCCAGCCCGCCACGCTGGCGCGCATCCAGACTCCCGAGCTTCAGGAGCGGGCGATCAGCGCCGACGCCTACTGCGTCACCTACATGGGCATGGACACCACCCAGGCGCCGTTCGACAAGCTCGAAGTGCGCCAGGCGATGAACTACGCCATCGACCGCACGTCCCTCCAGACGGCCTCGGGCGGCAACCAGCTCGCCCTCCCGGCCACGACGATCATTCCCGACGCGGTCAACGGCCACAAGGACTTCGACCTCTACCCGAGCGAAGGCAACAACGGCGATCCCGAGAAGGCGCAGGAACTGCTCGCGTCCGTGGGTCTCGAAGACGGCTTCTCGTTCGTCCTCGACATCCGCTCGCAGCCGATCATGCAGGCGCAGGCCGAGTCCATCCAGCAGGCGCTCGCCAAGATCAACGTGGAGGTGGAACTCAACGTCATCGACACCTCCACCTTCTACGAGACCATCGGCACGCCTTCGCAGATGCACGACGCCGCCATCACCGGCTGGTGCCCGGACTGGCCCTCCAGCTCGAGCACCATGGTCCCGCCGCTGGTCGACGGGCGCGTCATCACCGAGAAGGGCAACACCAACATCGCGCAGATCAACGACCCGGCCCTCAACGCCCGCATCGACGAGATCCGGGCGATGACCGACCTCGAGGCGGCCAACGTCGAGTGGGGCGAGTTCGACGAGGAGGCCATGGCGCTGGCGCCGATCGTCCCGCTGCTCCAGGAGCCGAGCGTGTTCCTGCCGGGCGAGAACATCGCCGGGTACATCCCGAACACGAGCATGACCGACCTGACGATCATCGGCCTGAGCGACCCGTCGCAGGGCTGATCCCGATGACCTTCACTCCGACTGAGCTCGAAGTCGAAGGCGCGGCGGGCGGCGAGACGGGGCACGCACCGGCCCCGTCCTCGCCGCCCGCTTCGGGGCGACGCCTCGTCCGCGCCTTCGCCCGCGACCGCGCGGCCGTCGCCTGCAGCGTCTACATCCTCCTGATCATCCTCATGGCCGTGGCCGCGCCGCTGCTGGTCAAGATCAGCGGCTACGGCCCGCTCGAGTTCGACCAGGGCGCCGTCGACCCGAACCTGGGCGGCATCCCGCTCGGGGCCGCGGGCGGCATGGGCGCCGAGCACTGGTTCGGCGTCGAACCCGGGAACGGGCGCGACATCTTCGCCCGCATCGTCTACGGCGCCAGAGTGTCGATGACGATCGCCATCTCGGCGACCCTGCTGACGAGCATCCTCGGCGTCGTCTTCGGGCTCATCGCCGGATACTTCGGCGGGCGCATCGACATGGTGATCTCCCGCGTCATGGAGTTCCTCATGGCGTTCCCGGCGCTCATCTTCATGATCGCCGTCCTCTCGGCCCTGCCCGCCGAGAACCGCCAGTTCCTGCTCGTCGGGGTGATCTCGTTCTTCGGCTGGCCGTACCTGGCCCGCATCGTGAGGGGACAGACCATGTCGCTCAAGGAAAGGGAGTTCGTCGAGGCCGCGAAGGCCTCGGGCGCCTCCAGCGCCCAGATCATCTTCAAGGAGATCCTCCCGAACCTCGCCTCCACCATCATCGTGATGACCACCCTCGCGGTGCCCGGCTACGTCGGCACCGAGGCGGGGCTGTCGTTCCTCGGCGTCGGAGTCGTCCCGCCGACGCCGTCATGGGGCCAGATGATCGCGAGCTCGGTGCCCTGGTACGCCGTCGATCCGGCCTACTTCCTCATCCCGGGAGCCTTCCTGTTCCTGCTCGTGCTGTCCTTCACGGTCCTCGGCGACCGCATCCGCAGACTCGCCGAAACTGGGGAGGGCCGGGCATGATCCGTTTCCTCGTCAACCGGGTGCTCGGCATGGTCGTCGTGCTGTTCCTGGTGTGCCTGTTCACCTTCGTGATCTTCTTCGTCCTCTCGCCCGACCCGGCGGTCCAGATCTGCGGCAAGAACTGCACGCCCGAGGCGATCGACCAGATCCGCGCCAACCTCGGGCTCGACCAGCCCTTCTGGACCCAGTTCGGGACGTTCATCGGCGGGCTCTTCGCCGGCCGCACCTACGGCACCGGCCCGAACGCGATCGACTGCGCGGCACCGTGCCTCGGCTACTCGTTCCAGTCGAGCCAGCCCGTCACCGACATGATCGTGCAGCGCCTGCCGGTCTCGGCGACCGTGGCCATCGGCGCCGCCGTCCTCTGGCTGCTCGTCGGGCGTCGCCGCCGGCCTGCTCAGCGCCGTGCGCGAAGGCAAGTTCACCGACCGCTTCATCGCCGGGCCTCACCCTCGCCGGCATGTCCATCCCCAACTACGTGCTGGCGCTCTCGCTGCAGTACGTGCTCGTGGTCACGCTCGGCTGGCTGCCGTTCCCGCAGGCCGTGCCGTTCGCGGAAGACCCGCTGCAGTGGTTCCTCAACTTCCTCATGCCGTGGATCGTGCTCGCCATCGGCTACGCGGCCGTCTACACCCGACTCACCCGGGCGAACGTGATCGACACGCTGCAGGAGAACTTCGTGCGCACCGCCCGGGCGAAGGGCCTGAGCCCCGGACTGGTCTGGCGGCGGCACGCCCTGCGGCCGGCGCTGACGCCGATCGTCACGATCTTCGGCATGGACTTCGCCGGACTCCTCGGCGGCGCCCTCATCACCGAGACCGTGTTCGGGATCAACGGCGTCGGCAAGATGGCCGCCGACTCGATCACCAAGAACGACCAGCCGGTCATCATGGGCGTCACCCTGCTCGCGGCCTTCCTGGTCGTCGTCGGCAACATGGTGGTCGACCTGCTGTACACGGCGATCGACCCGCGAGTGCGAGTGGGGAGCACGGCATGACCGCAACGGAAACACTGCTGAGCGTGCGCGGCCTGACCGTCGGCTTCCCGAACGCGCAGGGGCCCGGCCACGTGGTCAAATCCCTCACCTTCGACCTGGCCCGCGGCGGCGCACTCGGCATCGTCGGCGAGTCCGGCTCGGGCAAGTCGATGACGAGCCTCGCGATCATGGGCCTGCTGCCCAAGGGCGCCGAACGCACCGGCGCCATCGAATTCGACGGCACCGAGCTCACCGACCTGTCCGAGCGCGCCATGCGGTCCTTCCGAGGCGACCGCATCGCGATGATCTTCCAGGACCCGCTCTCCTCGCTCAACCCGTACTACACGGTCGGCACCCAGATCGCCGAGGCCTACCGGTCCCACCGCAGCGGCGTGACCCGCCGCCAGGCCAGGGCCGTCGCCATCGAGGCCATGGAACGCGTCCACATCACCGACGCCGCCCGCCGCGTCGACCACTACCCGCACCAGTTCTCCGGCGGGATGCGCCAGCGCGTGATGATCGCGATGGCCCTCAGCATGGAACCCGAACTCATCATCGCCGACGAGCCGACCACCGCGCTCGACGTCACCGTCCAGGCCCAGATCCTCGACCTCCTGGCCGAGATCCGCGCCGACACCGGCGCCGGGCTGATCCTCATCACGCACGACCTCGCGGTCGTCAGCGAGGTGACCGACCACCTCGTCGTCATGAAGGACGGCGACCTCGTCGAACAGGGCCCGGCGGAGCGGATCTTCACCGACCCGCAGCAGCCGTACACGCGCATGCTGCTCGACGCCGTCCCGCGCATCGACGACGAGATCGCCCCGCTGCGCACACTCCAAGCAGCCCAGGAGGACCGATGACCGAACCCCTGCTCCGGGCCCGGAACCTCGTCAAAGAGTTCGCGGTCTCCGGCAACGGCATCCTCGGGCGCACCGGGCGATTCCGCGCCGTCGACGACGTCTCCCTCGAAGTGGCCAAAGGCGAGACCCTCGCGCTCGTCGGCGAATCGGGCTCCGGCAAGTCCACCACCGCCCGCCTGATCGCCAGGCTCATCGACACCACCAGCGGCACCATCGAGTTCGCCGGGCGAGAAGTCCACGCCCTCACCGGCAAAGCGCTGCACGCGTTCCGCAGCGAAGTGCAGGTCGTCTTCCAGGACCCGTACTCCTCACTGAACCCCAAGCACACGGTCGAGCGGATCGTCACCGCGCCGCTCGTCTACCAGCGCCGCCCGATCCCCGGCGGCGCCCGCGCCTACACCGCCGCGCTCATGGAACGCGTGGGCCTCAACCCCGACCACGCGACGAGGTTCCCCGCCCAGTTCTCCGGCGGCCAGGCCCAGCGCATCGGCATCGCCCGCGCCCTCGCCGTCGCCCCCAAGCTCATCATCTGCGACGAAGCGGTGTCGGCCCTCGACGTCTCGGTGCAGGCCCAGGTCATCAACCTGCTCCGCGAACTCCAGGACGAAGAGGGCTTCAGCTGCCTCTTCATCGCGCACGACCTCGCGGTGGTACGCCAGATCGCCACCCGGGTCGCCGTCATGAACGGCGGACGCATCGTCGAGACGGGCGAGCGCGACGCAGGTCTTCGGCGAACCCGCGGCACGAGTACACGAGGCGGCTGCTCGCCGCCGTTCCCCGCATCCGACCCGAGTGGGACGACGCGAGACGCCGCAACGAACAGGCCGAGACTGGACCGCGAACGCGCAGTCGCCGAACAGTGAAGGAGCCGTTCATGGAGTATTCGATGCCGGGCATGCGGGTGCGCGAGCGCCACGTCGACGTCCCGCTCGACTGGTGGCGACCCGACCCGGCGGCCAGATCGAGGTCTTCGTCCGCGAACTCGTCGACCCCGACAAACGCGGCGACGACCTGCCGCTGCTCACCTACCTCCAGGGCGGCCCGGGCGGGGCCAACCCCGCGCCCGGTCGACCCGCCGGCTGGATCGTCGAGGCGCTGCACGCACTACCGGATCGTGCTGGTCGACCAGCGCGGCACCGGCCGCAGCACCCCGCTCGACGCCCAGGTCCTCGCCGACTTCGGCGACGCCGAGCCGGAGCCGAACTACCTCGCCCGCTTCCGCGCCGACTCGATCGTGCGCGACCTCGAACACGTGCGCCGACCACGTCTACGAAGGACGGAAGTGGGCGACGCTCGCCCAGAGCTACGGCGGCTGGCTCACCCTCACCTACCTCTCGCACGCCCCCGAAGCGCTCGCCGCGGCCTACGTGTGCGGTGGCATCCCCGGCAACCCCGTGAGCGCCGACGAGGTCTACCGCCGCACCTTCGACCGCGTCGCCACCAAGACCGCGGAGTACTACCGCCGCTACCCCCAGGACGTCGAAGCGGTCGCCGCCATCGCCGACCGGCTCGCGGCCGAACCGACGTGCTCCTCCCCGACGGCGACGTGCTCACCGTGCGCCGCTTCCAATCCCTCGGCATCGACTTCGGCATGAAACCGGGCTTCGAACGCATGCACTGGCTCGTCGAAGACGCCTTCGTACGGCCCGGCCGCCTCTCCGAAGGATTCCTCGCCGGCGTCCTCGCCCGCACCTCCTCCGCCGCCAACCCGCTCTTCTGGACCCTCCAGGAATCGATCTACGGCGACGGCCCGAACGGCCCCACCGCCTGGGCGGCCCAGACGCGAACGCGACCGCCGCCCCGAATTCGACGAGACCGCGCGCCCGCTCCCGTTCACCGGCGAGATGGCCTTCCCCTGGATGTTCGACGAGGTCCGGCTCCTGCGCGGCTTCGCGCCCGCCGTGCACGCCCTCGCCGAACGCCGCGAATGGAGCCCGATCCTCGACGCCGAACGCCTGCAGGCCAACGAGGTCCCGGTGGCCGCCGCGGTCTACTTCGACGACATGTTCGTCGACTCCGGCCTGCAACTGGACACCCTCGGCCGCCTCGGCAACGCCCAGGCCTGGGTCACCAACGAGTACGAACACGACGGCATCGGCGCCGAACGGGTCTTCGCCCGCCTGCGCGAGATGGTCCGCTTCCGAGGAGGAGAGCAGCGATGACGCACGAGAGGCCGCCCTACGCGGGCACCCGCTACCCGAAACTCGCCGACATCGAGGCGTTCACCGCATTTCTAGCCACAGGATGGGGCGACGACCCGGTCCCCGCCCACCAGATCGAAGGCGCCGCCGCAGCGGCCGCCTCCCACCGCCGCCGCCTGAGCGAACGCCTGCCCGGCAAAACCCTCGTCGTCTCCTCCGGCACCGCACCGGTCCGCAACGACGACAACGAGTACGCCTTCCGCGCGAACAGCGACTTCGTCTGGCTCACCGGCTGCCAGGTCGAAGGCGGCACCCTCGTCATGACCCCGCGGCCCGGCGGGCACGACGCCAGGCTCTACCTCCCCCCGCCGTTCCGCCCCGGCGAGACCGGCTTCTTCGGCAACGCCAACCACGGCGAACTCTGGGTCGGCGCCTCGCCCGGCCTGCGCGAATGGTCCGACGCCCTCCAGATCGAGGTCGACCCGGTCGCCGACCTCGACGACCAGAAGCTCAAGAGCGCGCTGGCGAGCGACTCCGTGAGCGACGCGCTCATCGCCCAACACGGCCTCGAACCCTCCGCGGTCCTGAACCGGCACCTGTCGCGGCTGCGGATGATCAAGGACGCCTGGGAGATCGGGCAGATGCGCGAAGCCGTGGACGCCACGGTCGAGGGCTTCGCCGCCGTCGTCCGCGAGATCCCGCGCGCCGTGAAGGACGGCCTCGGCGAGCGCTGGCTGCAGGGCACGTTCGACCGGCACTCGCGCACGTTCGGCAACGGCACCGGCTACACCACGATCGTGGGCTCCGGCCCGCACGCGCCCGTGCTCCACTGGGTCCGCTGCGACGGCCCCGTCCTGCCCGACGCCGCGATCCTCCTCGACATGGGCGTGGAGGCGAACAGCCTCTACACGGCCGACGTCACCCGGACCGTCCCCGCGAACGGCACGTTCAGCCCGCGCCAGCGCGAGGTCCACGACCTCGTCGAACGGGCGCACCGCGCCGGCATGGCCCAGATCCGGCCGGGCACGGTGTACCTCGACTTCCATTTCGCCGCAATGGAGGTCATCGCCCAGGGGCTCCACGACTGGGGGCTCCTGCCGGTGTCGGTCGACGAGGCCCTCTCACCCGCGGGCCAGCAGCACCGGCGCTACCTCGCCTGCGGGATCGGCCACCACCTCGGGCTCGACGTGCACGACTGCAGCAGCGCCGAATACGAGGACTACATGGGTGCCGAGCTGCGGCCGGGCGTCGTGATGACGGTCGAGCCGGGGCTCTACTTCCACGCCAACGACCTGACCGTGCCGCCGGAGCTGCGCGGCATCGGCGTGCGGCTCGAGGACGACCTGCTCGTCACCGAGGAGGGCGCGGAGGTGCTCTCCGACGCGCTGCCGATCGACGCGGCCGGCGTCGAAGCCTGGACGCGGGCCCGACTGCGGGAATCGCCATGACGGCCCCTCCACGGCTGCGGCCGTTCGACCTCGGCGCGGTGCGTGTAGACGACGCGAGCGTCTTCGCGCGCGCCCGCGACGAACTGCTCCACCTCGCGCGCGTCTACCCCGTGGACCGCCTGCTCGCGGTCTTCCGCCGCAACGCGGGCCTCGACACCCGCGGCGCGGACGCGCCCGGCAACTGGGAGGGCTTCGGCCATCCGAACGAGGCGGCCTGGAGCGAGCACGACTACCCCGGCCGCGAGCACGCCCAGACCGCCAACCTGCTCCGCGGCCACTACGCCGGGCACTTCCTCTCGATGCTCGCGTTCAGTGCGGCGGGCGAGCACGACCCGGCGCTGCGCGCGAAAGTGGACGAGTTCGTCGCCGGTCTCGGCGAAGTGCAGGCCGCGCTCGCGGCCACCGGCCGCTTCTCCCACCCGGGTTTCCTTGCGGCCTATGGCGAATGGCAGTTCTCGCGACTGGAGGACTTCGCCCCGTACGGCGAGATCTGGGCGCCCTACTACACCTGCCACAAGATCATGGCGGGGCTGTTGGACGCCCACGAACTGACCGCCAACGCCCAAGCGCTCGCGATCGCCACCGCGATGGGCCACTGGGTGCACCACCGCCTCTCGCGCCTCGATCCCGAACGGCGCCAGCGCATGTGGTCGCTTTACATCGCGGGCGAGTTCGGCGGGATGAACGAGACGCTGGCGCGCCTGAGCGCGGCCGCGGACGAGCCGTTGTTCCTCGCGACCGCCGCGTACTTCGACCAGGAGAACGTGCTCGAAGCGGGAGCCGCCCGCACCGACATCCTCACCGACATGCACGCCAACCAGCATCTGCCCCAGCTCATCGGCTACGTCGACGAGTACGAGCTCACCGGCGACCGCCGCTATCTCGACGCGGCGATCGGCATCTGGGACCAGATCGTGCCGGGCCGCGTCTACGCCCACGGCGGCACCGGCGAGAGCGAGCTGTGGGGTCCGCCGAACACCGTGGCCGGGGACGTCGGGCACCGCAACGCCGAGACCTGCGCCAGCTACAACCTGCTGAAACTCGCCCGCCGGATCTTCGCGCACACCCGCGAGCCGCGCTATATGGACTACTACGAGCGGACGGTCCTCAACCACGTCCTCGGCTCGCGCCGGGCGGCCCGCAGCGACACGAGCCCCGAGGTCGCCTACATGTTCCCGGTGCACCCGGGGGCGCTGCGCGAATACGACAACGTGGGGACCTGCTGCGGCGGCACCGGCCTGGAAAACCATGTGAAGTACCAGGACACGATCTACTTCCAGGGCCCGGACGGGCTCTACGTGAACCTGCCGTTCGACTCCGCACTCGACTGGGACGAGGCAGGGCTCCGGGTCCGGCTCCGGTCGGGCTACCCGCTGGGGGAGCACCTCGCGCTCCGGTTCGAAGCGCAGGGCGACGCCGGACCGGACGCGACCGAGCGCACGATCCATCTGCGCGTCCCGTTGTGGGCCACCGGAAAGCCGGAACTGCGGCTCAACGGATCGCCGACCGGGGTCGACGCGGTGCCCGGCGAGTACGCGGCCCTCACCCGCGTGTGGCGGCCGGGGGACGAGCTGCGCCTGGACACCCCGGTGGACCTGCGCGCCGAAGCGATGATCGACGACCCGCGGCAGTGCGCGCTCTTCCTCGGACCCACGCTGCTGCTGGCGCGGTCGGAGCTGACGACGCCGCTCCCGTTCCCGCTCGCCGGGCGCCTCCAAGCCGACGGTCACCTCGCAAGGACCGCAACCGAACTGCTCGACGAGCTGGCCCGAGAAGGCACCGTGGAACTCGACGGCGTCGTGTTCGAGCCCTGCTGGTCGGGCCAGGACACGAAGTACCACATGTACGTGCGCTCGCACGAGAGCGCCATCGCCTTCGGCGGCGACGGGAACGACCTGCCGGCCGTCGCCATCGAGATCCTCGGGGAACCGGCCCCGTCCGGCTGGTACACGTCCGCGCCCCGCGTCCGCCTCCACGGTCGCGTCGATGCGCCGTCCGATGAATCGCCGCATCTGGAACTGCGCATCACCGACGACGACTGGACAACCTACACCGAGCCGGTGGCGATCGAATCCGAAGGCGTGCAACGCATCGAGGCGCGGGTGACCGACACCGCCGGGCGCACCGGCACGGCCGACCGCGAGATCAGCGTCGACACCACCCCGCCCACCTCGCGCGCCACCGTCAAGGAACTCGGATTGAGCTGGGAGATCACCTTGCACGCCGCCGACGAGGTCTCCGGGGTCGAACGGATCCAGTGGGAGGGCCCGGGAACGTTCTGGGGGACCTTCCAAGAGGCGTTCGTGCGCGCGATCGGCGATGAACCGCAAGTGATCGAGTACGCCGCGACCGACCGGGCGGGCAACGAGGAACCGCGACGGCGACTGGTGATCCCCGGGAAGGACGGCTCGCGGTGACGGACCGGAGGCTGCAGCCCGGCGAGAGCCTGCGCGTGCGAGTGGAGCGGATGCTGTCGCTCGCGATCATCTCCGGCGAGCTCGCACCGGGGACACTCCTCACCGTGCCCACGATGGCCGAGCAGTTCGCCGTGTCGGCGACGCCGGTGCGCGAGGCGATGCTCGACCTCGAGAAGCGCGGATTCGTGGAGACGGTGCGGAACAAGGGCTTCCGGGTCACGGCGGTGAGCGACGAACTGCTCCACGACATCGTCGAGATCCGGCTGCTGCTCGAACCGCCCGCGATGGCGCGCCTCGCCGGGGCCTTCCCGGTCGAGCGGCTGGAGTCGCTCCGCGCCCAGGCCGACGCGATCGTCGCCGGGGCCCGCTCGGGCGACCTCACCGCCTATCTGCTCGCCGACCAGCGTTTCCATCTCGACTTGACCGCGCTGCTCGGGAACCCCGTACTCGTCGACACGATCGCCGACCTGCGCGAGCGCACCCGCCTCGTCGGGCTCGTTTCGATGGTGGAGACGAGCATGCTCCACACCTCCGCGGAGGAGCACCACCGGCTCCTCGACCACCTCGCCGCGGGTGACGCGGAGGCGGCGGCCGACCTCATGCGCCAACACATCCGCCACGCCACCGGCTGGTGGGCGGGCAGGGCCGAGGAACCGCAGCGCGTGCCCTAGGGGGTTCTTGAACACCCCTAGAAGCGGCCGATCAACCAGGTCACGCCGGCGACGATCATGGCGATGCCCACGGCCGTGTAGAGGACGAACTCGATCCAGTCGCTGACGGTGAAGTCGTCGAAGAAACCGGTGAAGAACGCCTTGAAGAAGCCCGGCCTCGGCTCCTCGGGGTCAGACGGTGATTCGCTGTCCATGGAATCCGAGCGTAAGCACCCCGCGCTCGCCAGGGCCCGGCGACAATCGATCGAGCCGCGGCTGTCACAGATCGCGGGGCCGTCTTGTCTCTGCTCGTATCGGGGCGGCAACGGCCGTTCCGGCGAACAGGAGGAAATTCATGAAGATCGCTGTCATCGGCGGTACGGGGCTCATCGGGTCGCAGGTCGTCAAGATGCTGAACGAGGGCGGGCAGGAGGCGGTGCCGCACTCGCCGTCCACCGGCATCGACCTGCTCACCGGGGACGGCCTGGCCGAGGCGCTGCAAGGGGTCGACGTCGTCGTGAACCTGACGAACTCGCCCACCTTCGACGAGGCGTCGATCGCGTTCTTCCAGACGACGATGGACAATCTGCTCGCCGCGGCGAAGGCCGCCGGGGTCGGGCACGCCGTGATCCTCTCGATCGTCGGCGTCGAGAAGGTCGACCTGGACTACTACCGCGCCAAGACCCTCCAGGAAGACGTGCTCAAGGCCGGGCCGGTGCCTTACTCGATCGTGAGGTCCACGCAGTTCTACGAGTTCATGGACGCGACCATGTCCTGGACCTCCGACGAGAACACCGTCCGCCTGCCCGCCACCCGCATGCAGCCCATCGCCTCCGCCGACATCGCCCGCGCGGTGGCCGACGTCGCGGCGGGCGCCCCGCTCCAGGGCACCCGGAACGTGGCCGGGCCCGAGGTCTTCACGCTCGACGAGCTCGGCAGGATCACGCTCGCCGCCCGCGGGGACGAGCGCCCCGTCGTCGTCGACGACACCGCGGGACTGTTCGCGGCCATCGAGGGCGACGCCCTCCTTCCGGGCGGGGACGCGGTCATCGCGACGACCTCCTACCGGGAGTGGCTCGCCCGCTAGATCCGTCCACGATTAGGGAAGCCTCCTGTCGAATCAGCTGTGTCCCAACAGCTGTCGAGACAGGAGGCTTCCTTGCGGAGCGGGGTCGGGGCTGGGCCGTTTTGGCTGGGCTTCAACCGGTCAGCGACGGAGTGAGGGGCGATTGCCCGAGGGTGTGCCACCGGTCTGGCGCGCCGCAACGGTCGAGGTTCAGGATGGCAGCGACGGCGCGGCGAGGGCGGGGGCGGGGTGTGTCGCCTGGCCGGGGCACCGTTGCGGTTGGGGCTCAACCTGTCAGCGACGAAGAGGCGAGAGGTTGGCCGAGGTCGCAGGCCGGGGCCGGGCTGGTCTTCGGCCGGGCTACAGGCGTCAGCGACGAAGAGGCGAGTGGTTGGCCGAGGTCGCTGGCTGGGGCCGGGCCGGTCTTCAGTCGCGCTACAGGCGTCAGCGACGAAGAGGCGAGTGGTTGGCCGAGGTCGCTGGCTGGGGCCAGGTTGGTTTGGGTCGGGCTGCAGGCGGCAGCGACGGTGCGGTGGCGTGTTTTCGCGGTGGTGTTGCCGGGTCGGGCGCCGTGTCGGTCGGGGTTCAGGCTGGCAGCGACGGTGGCCGGTGTGGCGGGGGTCGGGGTGTGTTGCCGGGGCCGGGGCTGACGGGGCTGGCGTGCCTGCGCGTTCACAACGACAGCGACAGCGGCAGCGACAGTGGAAGCGGCGGCGGCGGTGGTGCTGTTGGTGCGGCGGGCCGGGCCGTCCGGCGTCCAGGGTCGAGCCGGAGCCGGAGCCGGAGCCGGAGCCGGACCTGGAGCTGGTGCCGGTTCGGCTGGACTGGCCGGTCTGGGGTTTGCCGGTCGGGTGGGTTCGCCGAGTGCCAAGGTTGTTGCTGCCGTTCGCTGGGCGTGGCCATGCTGGGGGTGTGTCGTTGCGGGCGTGTGCATGTGCGGTGTCACCTCCTTCCGATACTGCGTACTGCCGACTGCGATTTGCCAACTGCCAGCTGCCGATTGTGTGCTGCTGACTGGGGCCAGTGGGCGTTCTCGGTGTGCCCTTTCCATGAGTGTGTCGGTTGGGTGTGTGTGCCTCGTTCGGGGCACTGCCTCCGGTTGGGGTGATCCCTTCCGGGCGATCTCCCGCTCCACGGTTCCGAGTCCGTCCTTCTGGCTTTCTCGGCCTGGGAGCGAGTCCCGATAGCACGTGGGGCATACCATGCGAGCCCCGGGCTGAGCACCCCCTGACCCGAGAGCGGGCCTGGTGGTCTCGGATCCTGCCAGCGGGGCGAGTCGGCCAGAGGCTTGGCTTAGTCTGCTTACACCTACTCGACTCCTGTACGGAATCCATATCCCTGTGCGTACACCAATTATCCCCCACCCCAGGAACACCCGCATCACCCACAAGACGAGAAACCACTCATGTTCGACCACGATCCGCCTGTGCCCCAACCGAAACCGGGCCGACCAGCCGCCAGCGCGCCCCCGCCCCACCGGCCACCTCTTCGTCGCTGCCCGGTTGAACCCCAATCGAACACCGGCCCGGCCCCGCCAACTCGCCCCCAGCAACTCCCACCTCTTCGTCGCCGCCCGCCCGAACCCCAACCAGAACCGGGCCGACCAGCCGCCAACGCGCCCCCGCCCCACCACCCACCCCTCCGTCGCCGCCCGAACCCCAAGCCACCCCAGAGCCGCAAGCCGCCAGCGCGCCCCGCCCCCGGCAGGCCGGACTGGACAGCCCACCCCTCCAGCCGCCCCGACCAGATTCCGGCCGTGCGGAGCCGCCTCTCAGCCGGCGTCGCGGAAGGTCGGCTCGCCGGCCCACTCGTACTCGAGCTGCAGCGACCCGTTCGGAAAGACCCGCGCATTGGTCGACCGCAGCGTCGAAGGCACCGCCCCACGCTCGAACACGCGCTTGCCCGTGCCCAGCACCACCGGATAGACCCAGAGATTCAGATGGTCCACCAGCCCCTGCCCTAGCAGCGACTGGAGCAGGTTGAGGCTGCCGAACACATGGATCCGGTCGTGTCGCTCCTTCAGCGCCTGAATGCTCTCGGCGAGGTCGCCTTCGAGGACGCTCGCGCCCTCCCATGTCAGCGGCTCCTTGAGCGTGCGACTGGCGACGTACTTCGGAACGCGGTTGAACAGGCGCGTGAAGTCCATGTCCGGCGCCGTGGGCCAATACCTCGAGAAGATGTCGTACGTGACCCTCCCCAGCAGCAGCGCGTCCGAGTCCTTCGTCTGGTCGAAGATCAGGCCGTCCGCCGCGGGGTCCTCCAGCGGCGCCTGCCACCCTCCGTACTCGAAGCCGTCGGCGCGGTCCTCCTCTGACGTGCCCGGCGCCTGCGCGACACCGTCGAGCGTCATGAATTCGGTGACGATGAGCTCGCCCATGTTGCGGTCCTCTCGATTGGGAGTCAATCCTTTCCCATCGAGACGACGCCGCGGGCCCGAATTCATCGCTTCAGTCGTCGAGCCCCAGCGCCGTGAGCTTCTCGGGGTTGACCACCCAGAACACCTGGTCGATGCCCTCGGTCGTGGCGCTCACGGTGACCACGCAGTACACCGCTCCGTCGCGTCGCAGGACCGCCGAGCTCTGCCCGTTCACGTTCACCCACTGCACTTCGATGCCGGTCCAGAACCACTCGGTGATCGCGTTCAGGAACTTCGCCACCCGCACCGGGCCCACCAACGGGCTGCGGGCGACGCGCGCCGCGCCGTTCCCGTCGGACAGGCTCGTCACGTCGGCGGTGAAGAGCCGTTCCAGTTCGTCCATGTCGCCGGTGCGTGCGGCCGCGAGGAACGTGGTCAGCAGCTTCCGCTGCGCATCCGGTGCCGCGCGGGTGCGGCCTTCGTCGGCCATGTGCCTGCGGGCGCGGCTGACCAGTTGGCGCACTGCGGGTTCGCTCGACTGCAGGATCTCGGCGATCTGCGCGTACGGGTAGTCGAAGGCCACCCGCAGCACGTACGCGGCGCGTTCGTTGGGGGAGAGCTTCTCCATGAGCAGGAGCGCGGCGAACTCCAGGGCCTCGCCGCGCTCGGCGCCGAGGTAGGGATCCGCTTCGGTGTCGACGGGCTCGGGCAGCCACGGCCCGATATAGGTCTCTCGCCGCACACGCGCCGATTTGAGGGCGTTGATCGCCAGCCGGGTCGTGGTCGTCGCGAGGAACGCGCCGGGGTGCTCGACCTTGTCGCGGTCGTACGCCTGCCAGCGCAGCCACACCTCCTGCACGAGGTCCTCGGCCTCGGCGGCGCTGCCGAGCATCCGGTACGCGATCCCGAACAGCCGGGGCCGCACGCCGGTGAAGACCGCCGCCGCCGCGTCGAGATCCGCATCCGCCACGCCTCGCCCCTCTCCCTCTGCACTGCAGGTTACTCGGTGCACAGGAGTCAGGCCCAGGACGAACCCGAAAGTATATTGACACACTTGACTATATGAATTGTTTCTCGGTAGGATCCGTTGGGAGCGCTATCAAAGGACATCGGCTATGCGAAGCAAACGAAATCGACGGCTGGCCCTCACCACCGCCGCGGTCGCGGCACTCGGCGCCGGTGCGCTGACGATCGCCACCGCCAATCAGGCGCAGGCGGAGACGGGCTGCGAGGTCGACTACCAGGTCGTCAGCAGCTGGGGCGGCGGTTTCCAGTCGAACGTCTCGATCACCGCCGACGAGCCCATCGACGGCTGGGAGGTGACCTGGGACTTCCCGAGCGGCACCACGGTCAGCAGTGCCTGGAACGTTGACTGGGGCCAGAGCGGCACCGCCTTCAGCGGCGCCGACGTCGGCTGGAACGCCGCCATCGCCTCGGGTCAGACCCGCGAGGTCTTCGGGTTCATCGGATCCGGGAGCGCCGCCGCGCCGGGCTCGGTCGCCGTCAACGGCGACCTGTGCGACGGCCAGGTGGACCCGACCGATCCGCCCACCGATCCGACCGAGACGCCCACCGACGACCCGCCGGGGGAGCCGGTGTCGATCATGCCGCTGGGCGACTCCATCACCGGCAGCCCCGGCTGCTGGCGCGGCAACCTGTGGGACCTCCTGGTCCAGGCCGGCCACGAAGTCGACTTCGTCGGATCGCTGTCGCAGGCCTGTAACCCAGCCGGATCCGACCCGGACCACGAAGGGCACGGCGGCTACCAGGTCACGCAGTCGGTCGCGAACGGCAACGTCCGCAGCTGGCTGGAGCTGAACACCCCCGACGTCCTGATGATGCACTTCGCCACCAACGACGTCTGGTCGTCGATCCCGCCCGCCCAGATCCTCGCCGCCTACACCACCATTGTTGAGGACCTGCGCGAACTCAACCCGGACGCGGTCATCCTCGTCGCCCAGATCATCCCGCTGGAACCTGACAACTGCGCCGACTGCCCGCAGCGGGCGATCGACTTCAACGCCCAGATCCCCGCCTGGGCCGCGCAGCAGACCACGGCCGAGTCGCCGGTCATCGTGGTCGACCAGTTCACCGGCTTCGACCCCGCGGTCGACACCTACGACGGCGTCCACCCCGACGAGGACGGCTACGTGAAGATCGCCGCCAACTGGTTCGAAGCCCTCGACCCGATCATCTAGTCACCGACGTCGCGTTCCCCTGCGCGCGACGCCGCCCGTCCCTCGGCAAGAGGGACGAGCGGCGTCGGTGTGAGCGGTGTTCCCGCACGGTCCGGCCTATTCGCAGCCGATCCCGTCGTTGTCGCGGTCCAGGTGCGGGCCGAAGCCCGGGTCGCTCTCGAGGACGGGAGCCGCGCCTGCGGCGCGGGCTGCGTCGCAGTTCTCGTAGACGCTCGTTTCACCGGAGCTCTCGGCCGGCGGTTGGACGTCCGTGTACGGCATCTCGCAGCCGATCCCGTCGCTATCGCGGTCCAGGTGCGGACCGAACCCCGGATCGCCCTCGAGGACGGGCGCTGCTCCCGCGGCGCGGGCCGCATCGCAGTTCTCGTAGAGCGGTTGCTCATCGGCCGTGCCCGGCTCCTCGCAGCCGATCCCGTCGCTATCGCGGTCCAGGTGCGGACCGAACCCCGGATCGCCCTCGAGGACGGGAGCCGCGCCTGCGGCGCGGGCCGCGTCGCAGTTCTCGTAGAAGAACGGTGCGACACCGTCGGAGCTCCCCGCCTGCTCAGGCGTGTCGAGATCCTCGCGCGTCGGTGCGCGGTTGTCGGAGTCTCTTGTGGAATCCTGTTCCGCGGATCGGTCGTCAGTGTCGAACGGTCGGGAGTCGACCAGTTCGAGTTCGACATCGCTGTCGAATGCGCGTTCGTGCGGCTGATCCGAAGATGCGCCCGAGGATTCGGCGGCAGCGGCCGTCCCAAGCGTGAGGATCGTGGACCCGGCGACTGCGAGAAGTACTCGAAGCGCCATGGATTTGCGGTGAGAATGCTTTTCATACCGTCTGTTGTGTACTGACGGCGAGGAGGGTGATTTCATCACTATCTCCTTATCGCGTCTCTTTCGCGCCTTTCGGTGACCCCGTCAGGGGTCCTTTCAAGAGAGAATAGATTCGCTTTGATAAATGCGCAGGCGGTTGGGTTTCCGCGCGGCTTTCGATTTCCGTGTTTCGCCCGGAAACCAACGGTACGGGGCTTACTGTGTGGGTAATTCCTGTACAAGGGAGGCAATGATGAAAAGCGAATCGAAGGTGGCATGGGCCTCCGGAGGCCTGGTGTTCGCCGCCGTCACGATGGTCATGCTGGGCGTATGGCAGGCGATCGAGGGGATCTTCGCGATCGCGGCGGACGGCTTCTACACCAAGGTGCCCGGCTACGTGGTCGAGATCGACACCACCGCCTGGGGCTGGGTGCATCTCATCCTCGGCATCCTGGCGGCCGTGGCCGGCGGCGCGCTGTTCAGCGGGCTCACCTGGGCGCGAGTGCTCGGCGTCTTCATCGCCTGCCTGGTGCTCATCAACAATTTCCTCTACCTGCCGTACTACCCGTTCTGGACGTTGCTGATCATCGCCCTGGCGATCTTCAGCATCTGGGCCATGCTGGTCGCGCCGAAACCGGTCGACGCCGAGTACCGCTGACGAACCGGACCTTTACCGACAACTGAATCAGTTGGGGATCTCGGGATGCTTCTCGATGTTCCCGTTCAATCACGGAACATCGATCGATCGGCATCGCCCTCATGACGGCTCGGCCCTCAACCCGGGCGTTCGTCGACGCTGAGATGCGCCGTATCGCACGCCTAGGAGGGCATCGCACAATGCTGAACCGTCACAAGTCCATTTTCACCGCCATCATGGGATTCGTCCTGGGAGCCGCGCTGATCGTCACGCTGCCCGCAAGCGCGTCATACGCGCGGTCGTGCAAAGGGTACGTGGGCCTCACCTACGACGACGGGCCCGAGAGCGCGACCACCCAGCACCTGCTCGACGCGCTCACCGCGAACGACCTCAGGGCGACCTTCTTCAACACCGGCCGGAACAGCGCGGCCCACCCGGAGCTGGTGCGCGCCCAGAGGGACGCCGACATGTGGATCGGCAACCACTCCTACTCGCACGCGCACATGACGGAGCTGTCGAGGAGCGAGATGGCCTCGGAGATCCGGCGCGCACAGCGGGCGATCAAGAACGCCACGGGCACGGCTCCGGTGTTGTTCCGTCCGCCTTGGGGCGAAACCAACGCGGAGGTCAAATCGGTGCAGGCCGACTTCGGTCTGACCGAGGTCCTGTGGCACGTCGACTCCCGCGATTGGGCGGGGGCCACGACTGACGAGATCGTCAAGGCCGCCCACAAGCTGGGCAACGGCGGGGTCATCGTCATGCACGAAGACGACTGGGACACGATCAAGGCGGTTCCGCGGATCGCCGCCGATCTGCGGTCCCGCGGCATGTGCTCGGGCAAGATCTCGACCCGGACCGGCAACGCGGTCGCTCCCTGATCGGAGCGGCGCCGCCCGCGCTCCGGCGCGGGCGGCGCATTACCCCTAGGGGTTCTTGAACACCCCCTAGAGCACCACGCCTTCGATCTCGAAGGTCTGCACCGTGTTCGCCGGGAAGGCCCGCGAGAAGCGCTTGGACGCGACCTGCGTGTCGGAGAACTGCTGGTACCGCTGCGAGCCGTTGGTCTGGGTCGACCAGCGCTTGACCGTCCCGTTGGGGACCGTGGCGAACCTTGAGAGGTCGTACGTGACCGTCTGGGCCGTACCGTAGTTGGTGGTGACGAGCACGAGTCGGTGCGCGGCCGCGTCGTAGGCGGCGACGGTGTTCGCCTCGCCGCCGTCGATGATCCGCATGCCGGGGCGGATGTGGCGCGCGTACTGGGCGTACACGAAGTACTTGGTGTTGGCCGAGCCGAGCGTCCCGGTCTCGTTGTTGGCGTCGATGATGCCCCAGCCGCCGCCGTCGAGGACCTGCCAGTAGCACCAGGCGGTCGGGTGGAGCCAGCGGAAGTCGAGGTTGAGGTTGCGCGCCAGGCGAAGTCCGGTGGCGTCGTTCTCGCCGTACTCGGAGTTCCACAGGGTCTTGCCGGCCCCGTGGACCGCGTTGTAGACGGAGTCGCGCCTGCCGTTCTCGTACTGGTAGCCGTGGACGTTGACCTTCGCGATCTTCCCCTTGGCGGAGCTGGTGAGGCCGTTCCAGGTGCTCACGGCCTGGTCGTACAGCGACTCGTCGGAGGCCGTGATCGGCATCGAGGAGAGTCCGCGCGCGTCCAGCTCGGCCCGCAGGTGGTCGATCACGATCGACTGGGTGGCGACCGAGAAGTGGCAGCCCTCCTGCGTGCCGGTGGCGGTCCACCAGTTCGCGATCGGCTCGTTGAACGGGTCCACGTAGTCGAAGTCCACGCCCCAGTTGTCGTGCGCGTACTTGGCGACCGTGGCCATGTAGACGGCGTGCTGCTGCCGGTTCCACGACTGGAGGTTGTCGGCGTTGCCGTCCGAGCCGCCGGAGGGGTTGTGGTTGGCGCACATCCACCACATCGGCGAGTTCGAGAACAGCTCGAAGAGGTTCGCGCCGCGGTCGCGGGCCTTCCACATGAGGTTGCGCTGGGCGCTGTCGACGAACCAGTTCCAGCTGGAGGAGGCCGGGTCGCTGGAGGTCCAGTCGGTCCAGTAGCCCTCGATCTGGCGCGAGGCCATCATGTTGGGCGACACGACCATCGACTCGCCTTCGATCGCGTTCCACGAGCACGCGCCCGCGTTGTAGCGCACGATGTTGAGTCCGAGCCCCGGCAGCGAGGCGCCGCCGAAGGAGACGGTGTTCCTGGTGAACATGATGTCGGCCAGGTCGTTCCGGTCGCCGAAGGCCTTGCCCCACCAAGCCAGCGAGGTGCCCCAACCCTCCCAGGTGCCCCAGCTCGTGCCGGGTTCGACGGTCGTCGTGTAGTCGGCCTGCGCGGCGGATGCCACGGCCCCCGAGCCCACGGCGCCGACGCCGGCGGCGGTGAAGAGTGTGCGACGGCGCATTGCGGCCTCCAGAAGTCGAGCGGAAATCCGATGATCGCAGCTGGTATCGAGAAAGTCAACTCCTTCGATTAAGGATGAGAAGAAGTGGTTCCAGAGGGTCAAAATATCGATAGACTTGAATCTGGTTCGTCTCCGCGCCGCCTGGGTAACCACAGTGGAGCGGACCGCCCGAAGCGCGGTCCCCGACAACGAGGAGGCGCCATGCGCGCGTCATACGTGGGACTGCTGGCCGGAATGATCC
The DNA here is from genome assembly GCA_963740955.1 of uncultured Actinomycetota bacterium. Classification (GTDB taxonomy): domain Bacteria; phylum Actinomycetota; class Actinomycetes; order Mycobacteriales; family Micromonosporaceae; genus Glycomyces. Next base: position 351,404 of record CAVUGC010000009.1, on the reverse strand, counting down.
TGGGCCTGGCGGTCGTGATCGGAGAGGCCCTGGCCGTGCTCCTGGTCCTGGTGCTCGGCGGGCTCGGATTCGTCGTCGGCGCCCTGGTGAGCGGGGAGCACCGCTCGTTCCGGCGGTCCCGGCGCCGCCGCCGCTGACGCGGGTAGGGTGGGGCCGTTCGGAGTCGAAAGGGGTTTCACATGAGCGTCAGCGTGCTGTTCATCGGCGGTACCGGCCGCATCTCCACCTCCTGCGTGCGCGAGGCCGTGCGCCAGGACATGGACGTGACCGTCCTCAACCGGGGGAGGACCGGCGAGCGGACCCTCCCGCCCGAGGCGGCCCTGGTCACCGGCGACGTGAACGACCCCCAGTCGGTGCGCGAGGCACTCGGCGGCCGCACGTTCGACGCCGTGGTCAACTGGGTCAACTTCACCCCCGAGCAGGTCAAGCGCGACATCGACCTGTTCGGCGGCAGGACCGGCCAGTACCTCTTCATCAGCTCCGCCAGCGCGTACCAGACCCCGCCCGCCTACCTGCCCGTCACCGAGTCGACGCCGCTGCGGAACCCGTTCTGGCAGTACTCGCGCGACAAGATCGCGTGCGAAGACCTGCTCGTCAAGGCCCACCGCGACGACGACTTCCCCGCCACGATCATCCGCCCCTCGCACACCTACGACGAGACGATGCTGCCGTTCGACGGCGGCTGGACCGTCGTGGACCGCATGCGCGCGGGCAAGCCGATCGTCGTCCACGGCGACGGCACCTCACTGTGGACCATCACGCACGCCCGCGACTTCGCGGTCGGCTTCACCGGTCTCCTCGGCAAGACCGCCGCGATCGGCGAGGCCTTCCACATCACCGGCGACGAGGCCCCCACCTGGAACCAGATCTACGGTCATGTCGCCGAGGCCGCCGGCGTCGCCGATCCGAACCTCGTCCACGTCCCCAGCGACGCCATCGCGGCCGCCGACCCGAACTGGGGCGCCGGGCTCCTCGGCGACAAGGCCCACTCGATGGTCTTCGACAACACCAAGGTCAAGCGCCTCGTCCCCGAGTTCGGCCTCGACACCACGCCGTACCGGATCGGCGCCCGCGAAGTCATCGCCTGGTACGACGCGCACCCCGACCACCAGGTCGTCAACGCCGAAGCCGACAAACTCATGGACAAGCTCGCCGAACGCTACGCCCCGCGCCCGCTCTAGTCGATTTTTCGCTCTCAAGGCGGAAGGCCCTCCCGATACCGGTGTTGCATCGGGAGGACCGACAACGCAGCGAGCGGGCAAACGGGCCGGACAGCGACCGCCAGAGATGTCCGAACAGGCCCTAGTTCTCCACCAGCTCCCAGCCGTCGGCCACGAGGTCCGCGTCCTCGCACAGGAGCGCGCGGCCTTCGCGCACCTTGACCTTGTCGACGTACACGCCGCGGCCCTGATAGGCCGGGTCGCTCGTGTACCGCCAGCGCACCTGTTTCGTGCCGTCGGGCAGCGCGGCGCTCGCCTCGATCCACTGGCGCCCCGCAAAGCCCGAGAACGCGCCCTCGGTCCGCCAGCAGTGGTCCTCCGTGCGCAGGTCCAGCGGGACCGGCGTCCACGTCGCACCGTCCGCGCTCGCCTCCAGGGCCGCCGTATCGGAGACCTCGGTGTCGTACCAGAGCGCGAACGTCGCCTTGGCGCCCGTGACCGCGCGGTGCAGCGTCCCCGTCAGCGTCGCGGTGGCCGCGTCCGCCTGGCCCGCGTACCACGATTCCCTGCCGGTCTTCGGCCTCACCGGCACGGCCCGGCCCATCGGGCGGCTCGCCGCCCGCCGGTAGGCGCTGGCCGTGCCCCAGTTCCGGGTCGGGTGCACGCGGTTGGTGAGCAGCACGAGCAGCGTCCCGGCGAGCGGGTCGAGGACGATCGAGGTCCCGGTGTACCCGGTGTGGCCCACCGTGACCGGTGAGCTCATCGCGTCCATGTACCAGCGCTGGCCGAGCTGCCAGCCCAGGCCGCGCGCCGCGCTCTCGCCCATCCCCGCGTTCGCGTCCGTGAAGACCATGCGCGCGGTGGACTCGCTGAGGATCTCGGCGCTCCCGTAGCGGCCGCCGTTGAGGATCATCTGCCCGAAGACCGCGAGGTCCCAGGCGGTGGCGAAGACGCCCGCGTGCCCGGCGACGCCGCCGAAGGCCCAGGCGTTCTCGTCGTGGACCTCGCCGTGGACCATGCCGCGGCCCGTCCACGGCTGGTACTCGGTGGCGGCGGTGCGGGCACGGTCGACCGGGTTGTAGCCGGTGTCCTGGAGTCCCAGCGGTTCGCAGATGAGCTCGGCCACGAGTGCGTCCAGCGGCTTCTCGGCGACCGCCTCGAGGATCTTGCCGAGGACGATGAGGTTGAGGTCGGAGTACTCGTAGCCGCTGCCGGGCGGGCGCCGCAGCGGACGGGCGTAGATCGCCTCCATGCGCGCCTGCTCGTCGGGCAGGTTGTACAGGTTGATGAACGAGATCATCCCGGAGGTGTGGGACAGCAGGTGCCCCACGGTGATCGGCGTCTTCTCCGGGTCCTGCGCATCGAACTCGGGCAGGTAGTCGACGACCGGCAGCTTGAGGTCGACGAGGCCCTCGTCCATGAGCGCGCCGGTGACGGTGGCGGTGAACAGCTTCGAGATGGAGGCCAGGTCGTAGACGGTGTCCTTCTCGGCCGGCGTCCACTCCTCCTGCGGCAGTTCGACGGCGGTCTTCGACTCCTCGTCCCAGCTCGCGTAGCGCAGCCGGTGCCCGCCCGCCTCGTGCAGGGCGGTGATGCCGTTACGCGCCGCGAGCACGGTGTAGCCGGGGAACGCGGGCGCGGGTCCCTCCATGAACGACTCCAGACCGGGGACGATCCGGTCGATGTGCTCAGCGGTGAGTCGGGCTTCCCGGCAGGAGCCGTACCGCAGGTGAACGGGCGTTTCCGGGAAGGTCACGTCGTAGGGTCCGGCACTGGGCGGGCCGGTCAGTTCGGGCATTGAGGGGATCTCCTCGGCATTGGCGCGGGAGTTGAGCGCGAGCGCCAACGCCGCCCCCGCCGCGCCCCCGAGCATGGTTCGACGCTGCATCGTGTCTCCTGGTTATCGTGCCATCACTGAGCGGTGCGGCGATAGAGCAAATACGACTCTCTTTGCTCGGAAAACGCATCCAATTCCTCTGTCCACAGCGCCGCCACGTCGTCGACGTCCTCGCCCGCCTCGATCGCCAGGCGCACCGCCTGGTTCCCGGTGAGCTTGTCCAGCCAGAACGAGGTCGTGTCCTGCGAACGCCACCCGTATTGGGGGAAGGCGCGGCGCTGCTCGATGATCATCGCCAGCGCCGTCCGGATCGGGTCGAAGTCGCGCCGCGAGGTCACCTGCAGCTCCACGCCGCCGCAGACCTTCGCGGCCCACTTGGAGAACGTGGGCGTGAAGTACGCCTCGCGGAAACGCGTCCCCGGCAGCCCCTGCACCGCCTCCGACCACGTGTGGTCGATCTCGGGCGCGCCGAGCAGCTCGAACGGCTTGGTCGTGCCGCGCCCCTCCGAGAGCGCGGTGGCCTCGAACAGGCAGGTCCCCGGGTAGGCCACCGCGGTCGCGACCGTGGGCATGTTCGGCGAGGGCGCGACCCAGGGCAGGCCCGTGTCCTCGAAGTACATCTCGCGCTTCCAGCCGCGCATCGTCACGACCTTGAGATCGGCCGCAGTGGTGAGGAACTCGCCGTTGAACAGGGACGCGAGCTCGCCCACGGTCATGCCGTGCCGCTGGGCGATCGGCTTGAGACCCACGAACGTGGCGTGCTCGGGGTGCAGCACCGGCCCGCTCGCCTCCACCGCCGAGACCGGGTTGGGCCGGTCGAGCACCACGAACCGCAGCCCGAGCTGCCCGGCCGCCTCCAGAGCGAGGTACATGGTCCAGATGTACGTGTAGAACCGCGAGCCCACGTCCTGGATGTCGAAGACCAGCGTCTCCACCCCGGCCTCGACCAGCAGCTCGGCCATCTGGTCCTTGTTGTTGTACGCGTTGTACACCGGGATCCCGGTCTTCGGGTCGAGGAAGAAGTCCTCGCCCTCGCCCGCCTGCGAGACCCCGCGGAAGCCGTGCTCGGGCCCGAACACGGCCACGATGTCCACCTTGCCGCTCTCGTGCATGAGGTCGACCTCGTGGCTCAGGTCCGGCAGCACGCCCGTGGGGTTCGAGATCACCCCGACCCGCTGACCCGCCAGTTCGGCGAAGTCGTCCTCGGCGAGCACCTCGATCCCGGTCCGCACCCGCTTGCCGTGCCCCGCGTGGGCGGGCACCGCGGTGGTCGCCGCCAATGCCGCCCCGGCCAGTGCGCTCCCGATGAGCCTTCTGCGCTGCATCCGATCCTCCTACGAGTACGACAGGCCGTGGCCGAAGGCGAACAGGACCGATTCGGGGTCGTCCGCCCGCGGAATGTCCACCGGCAGCCTCCCCTGCGGCGCCACCGCCCCGAGGATCACCGACACCGCCGACTCGAGCCCGTCGGTCGAGTACGAATAGGTCGCCAGGTAGGCGTTCGCCTCGTCGGTGAAGTACGCGATGTCGTAGGGGTTCTTGACGCCGACCGCCACGACCGGCACGCCCGTGGCCGCGAGGGCCTTCACGAGCGCGGTCTGGGTCGGGTTGTCGGCGACCCCGTTGGTGGTCACGACGATGAAGCTCTGTCCCGCGGCCGCCGCGACGGCCGCGTCGATCTGCGCCTGCGTCGGCGCGATGCCGGTGACGAGCCGGGTCGGGCTGAAACCGCGCTGGCTGAACGCGGCGGTGAGGACGTTGGTCGTGGTCTCGCCCCAGCCGGTGACGAGCACCGATCCGCCGTCAGTGGGGATCGGCAGCGTCCCGTCGTTGGTGACGAGGGTCGTGGAGCGGTCTGAGAGCGCCTGGGCCGCTTCGAGGCTCGCGGGGATGCCCACGATCTCGGCGACCTCGTCCGGGTCGGCGTACGGGTCGTCGAAGAGCCCGAGCCGGTACTTGAGGCAGAGGATGCGGGTGACGGACTCGTCGATGCGCTTTTCGGTGAGCTCGCCTTCGGAGACCGCGGTGAGGACCGCGTTGTAGGCCAGGTCGAGATCCACCGGCATGAGGAGCATGTCGACGCCGGCAAGCAGGGCGAGCACGGGGATGCGGTCGTCGCCGTAGCCTTCGCGCACGCCCTCCATCGCGAGCGAGTCGGTGACGATGACGCCCTCGTAGCCGAGTTCCTCGCGGAGCAGGCCGGTGAGGATCGGCTTGGAGAGCGTGGCCGGGGTGAGGGTGGCGTCGAGGGCCGGGAACTGGATGTGGGCGCTCATGATCGCGCCGACTCCGGCGTCGATCGCGGCGCGGAACGGCGGCGCGTCGACCTCCTGCCACTCCTCGTAGGTGTGGTCGATCTGCGGCAGGTCGGTGTGGCTGTCGTCCTCGGTGTCGCCGTGGCCGGGGAAGTGCTTCACGGTGGCGGCGAGGTCGCCGCGGGCCTGGTAGCCCTCCACTTGGGCGGCGGCGAATCCGGCCACGTGCTCGGCGTCGGAACCGAAGGAGCGGATGCCGATCACGGGGTTGGCCGGGTTCACGTTGACGTCGGCGTCCGGGGCGAAGTTGACGTTGAGGCCCATCGCGCGCAGTTCGCTGCCGCTGATGACGGCGGCGTCGCGGGCGGCCCCGGCGTCGTGGGTCGCGCCGAGCGCCATTGCGCCGGGCAGCTGCGTGGCCGGCGGGCCGATGCGCACGACGAGGCCGTGCTCCTGGTCGGTGGAGATCAGCAGCGGATTCCCGTCGTCCGCTGTGGACGACGCTTGGAGCCCGTTGGAGAGGGCGGTGATCTGGTCGGGGTTCACCACATTGTTCGACCAAGTGAAGTAGATGATGCCGCCCACGCGATAGGTCGCGATGAGTTCGGCGGCGTTGTTCACGCCGTGCGTCTCCTGGTTCTTGGCGACGTCGGCGGCGTCGGTCGTGTCGGCGGTCCGCCCGTAGGCGTAGACCGTGAACAGCTGGCCGACCTTCTCCTCCAGTGACATGGCCTTGAGGCGGCGCTTGACGAACCGCCGCTCACCCCGGTCGCCGTGCGCCTGAGCGGCACCGGCGGTGGCGGCCGCCGCGGCCGCGCCCAAAGCGGCTGCGAGCACGGTCCGGCGGGGATGCGTCTCCATGAGAGCGGACTCCAGTCTGTCGGGGGGGATCGGTCCAAGGTCCCTTTTCGACCCTGTATGACCCGATCCGCTCATCCTGGCAGAAATCTTCATGTGAACGCAAGGCTACGGAGCGAATTTTCAAATGAAGGAACGATAACGATCGCCTCTCCATATTGCGGGGAGTGCCGCCCCCTTGGACGGCCGGGTCTCGATATCGAGCGCAGTCCAGGTCGGCGCCGACAAGACCATGCCAGTGGTTGGGCTTCGGGCGGCGGCAACAAGGAGGTAGGCGAGGGTCGGGCGAGGTTTTCCGGCTGCCCGGTGCGGAGATGGTTGGGGGCTCAGGCTGGCGGCGACAACGAGGTAGCCGAGAGGCGGGGCGAGCTATGCGGCTGCCCGGTGTGGCGATGGTTGAACTTCAAGCTGGCGGCGACAACGAGGTGGGCGTGGGGCGAGCGGGGCTCTTCGGCTTCCCAGTGTGGTGATGGTTGGGGTTCGGGCGGGCGGCGATGAGGAGGTCGTTTTGCCCTGAGGGTGGCTTTTGTGGCTCCTGGCCCACTTCACTTGCGGTTTTTGTTGCCGGGCATGGGGATGGGCCCGAACCCGTTTGGGGTTCGAGCTGGGGGGCGTCGTGTGCTCCCTCCCCGCCCCGGTCACCACCGGGACGGGCACCTTAAGAACGGCGGATCGCCCAGATCTGAGGCCCCTTCGGGTGCAGCCTGTTTGGGCTGCCCGGATTGTTCGGGCCGCTCAGGTTCGGGCGGACTGCTCGCCTCGCCTTGGGGTGGTGCGGTGAATTTGTCGGAATTTGGCTCGTGCTGCCCGCATGGCGGCGAGGGATCGGGCCTGTTCGGCGGCTTCGGCTCGGGCGTCGAGATCGAACTTCATGTTCTCGGACCATTCCGACCGGTAGAGCCCGGTCGGGAAGTAGTCGAAGTCATCTGCCTGGTGCTCGGCATCCATGTCCGCATCGGTCCGCCAGTCCGAACACCCACACCTATCAGTGGCCTTGCTGCCCTGGGTTTCGTGGTCTTCGTGGTGGGTGATGATCGCGTGGCCGGGGGCGGTCTTCTCTACCGTCCAGCCAGCAGTGTGGATGCGGCCGTGGTGGAACCGGCACAGCAGGATCAGGTTCTCGGCGTTCGTGTCAAGCCGCCGTCGGCCCAGTGCGTGATGTGGTGTGCTTCGGTCCAAGCAATCGGGAGTGAACAACCCGACCAGGCGCAACCTTCGGGCTGCTCGAGTTCGAGCTTGCGGCGCAGGGCCACATTGGGGAGGCGCAAGGCGCGGCCGAGTTCGACGGCTTCACCGGTGGCGTAGTTGAACACCGAGGGGATGACCCCTGCTTCGCAGGCGAGGAGGCGGGCCCTGGCGACACTGATCGGCTGGCCTTCCAGAAGGGGCGTGCGGCCGGTGTCCTTGCCCTGCAGGGTCTCAATGTCGACCACCAGATCCAGCGTGGCCGTGTGTCCATGCCGGGTCGCTGCCTCAGGCGATGCCCCGTAGCCCGCTACGAGCTGGTGCAAGGCCTCGGCGTGGCGGTTCGGGGCGGCGGGAAGGGTGCCGTCGTCGTCCTGCTCCCCTTGGCGTGGAGGTGGGCAGGCGGTCTTCAAGTACGTGTCCAAGAGCCTGCCGGTCTCATCCGACAGCTCGCCCTGGAGGCTCCACATCCCGTTGCCGGACTCGGCCAACTCGATCCACTGCAAGGACTGCTCGCCAAGGCCATCGAGGAGTTCGGATTCTTCTGCCAGTTGCGCGGCGAGCTCATTCAAGTGGCGTTGCAGGTCCTTGAAGGGCGCATGAGCGCAGTACTGGGCGATCAAGGCCTCGGGAGTCGCACAGACAATCTCCGGGTTGAAAGGCGAGGCGACTGCTTCCCTGAAGGGCGTGCGGGCGAACAGGCGCATCGCGGGAGTCCTGTCCAGTTGGCGGACGGCGTAGGCGACCTGGTCGATCCTGGCTTCCCCAGTTGTCGCCGCCTCGGCCAGCACCCCGAACTTGGTGGAGAGTCTCGCAACGGCCGCGATCGAGCTTGCCGTGTTGAAGGTGAAGTCGAACTGTGAGAGCAAGAGGTCTCGGAGGGCAGAGAAGCCGAACTCCGAGCGGTGGAGACCGGACTCTTTCATGGCGATCACGGCCGAGAGCACCTGCGCGTGGAAGGCATTGATCCCAGCGGCTGCTTCATCGAGGGTGGTGCGGATGGCTCGCGCTTGGGTCTGCCTGTCGGTCCCGATGAGTGCTGCGGTGGCCATTGCCGTCACCTCCCTCGATTCTCGAATATCTTGCTGATTTTCGCTTGCTTGTTCGGTAGTTCAATGGTGACACATCGCCGGGGCGGTGTCATCACTCGATGGAGTGAATTATCCATTGAGGAGTGTCAATGTCCGATCCGACCGGGCCGCAACCGACCTGGGGTGCAATCAAACTGGGGGTCCTCGGTGCTTCGCACCTTGGCCACCGAGCGGCCTGGCGGCCGCTCTACGGCCCCGGCAACCCACTCTCCCTTTGTCGCTGCCGCCTGAACATCGCCCCAATGGCGCGGGCAGCCGAACGCGATATCAATTGGGCTTCCTAGTGCAGTGCCGGTTCCTCGAAGTGGAGCGTCCCTGCGTCCGCGTCCAGGGTCGCTCTGAGCCCCAAGGGGATCGTGTGCGACGGGATGCAGTGCCCGAAGCCGAACTCCTCCAGGACCGGGACGCCCTTGCCGATGAACTGCTCGTACAGCACCTCGCGGACCGCCTCATAGGGGCCGCAGTCGGTCCAGGAGCCGAGCACGACCCCGGCGATCCCGTCGAAGTACCCGGCCCGCCGCAGCTGCGTCAGGGCCCGGTCGATGCGGTACGGCGCCTCGCCGATGTCCTCGAGGAGGAGCAGCCCGCCCGCCACGTCGCGGCGGTGATGGAAGGTCCCGGCCTCGGCGGCCAGGATCGTGAGGGTCCCGCCGAAAGTGACCCCGCTGGCGGTGCCGCCGCGCATCGCCTTGGCGCTGGGCGATGCGATCGTCTGGACCCGTTCGGGTTCGAACAGCGTCAGCCGCAGGTGCTCCTGCATCTCGGCGTCCTTTGCGAACGCCGACCAGCTCGGCATGGGGCCGTGGATCTGGGACGCTCCCAGTTCCAGGGCGATCGCCTCGTGCATCGCCGTCATGTCGCTGAAGCCGACGAACGCCTTCGGCTCGACCTGCTGCAGCGCTTCCCAGTCGACGTGCTCGATCATCGCCTGCGAGCCGTAGCCGCCGCGCGCCGCGATCACGGCCGCGAACGAAGGGTCCAGCCACGCCCGGGCGAAATCGGTGGCCCGGTCGGCGGTGGCGCCCGCGAACAGGTGCCAGGTCGCGGTCGCATGGGGCATCACGACCGGCTCGAGGCCCCAGCCGCGCAGGACCGCGAGCCCGGCGTCCATGCCGCCCGGGGGAGTGGGGCTCGCGGGGGAGACGATCGCGACGCGGTCGCCGGCCACGAGCCGCCTGGGTCGGCGCAGTTCCTTGAGACTCAAGGCTTCAGCTCCAGCTTGTGATCCGGCCCAGCGAACGCGAAGACCTGCGCGTAGAGGGCGTGCTCGGCGAGCACCGCGTCCACGATGGTGGAGTCCTGCCGGAAGCCGTGCTGCTCGCCCTCGTAGGCGCGGTAGGCGTGCGGGACGCCCTGCCCCGCGACGCGGTCCAGCAGCTTCTCGGCCTGCGCGGGCGGGCAGATCTCGTCCTCCAAGCCCTGCAGCAGAATGAACGGGACCTCGATGTTCTCGGCATGGTGCACCGGCGACCGCTCGATCGAGCGCTCCTCCAGGACCTCGGGCGGGCCCACGAGCGAGTACACGTACTGCGATTCGAAGTCGTGAGTGTCGTTCCCGGTCCAGCCCGAGAGGTCGAGGATCGGGTACTTCACCACCGCGCACGCGTAGACCCCTTGGGCCGCACGCGAGGTGAGCGACGCGGCAGCGGTCCAGCCGCCGGCGCTGCCGCCTCTGATCGCGAGCCGCGCCGGGTCGGCGGTGCCCTCGGCCGCGAGCGCCCGCGCCACCGCCGCGCAGTCCTCCACGTCCACTTCGCCCCACCGCCCGCGCAGCCGCTCGCGGTACTCGCGCCCGTAGCCGGTGGACCCGCCGTAATTGACCTCGACCACGCCGATGCCGCGCGAGGTGAAGTAGGCCAGCTCCATGTCGAGCACGGCCCGCACATGACTGGTGGGGCCGCCGTGGACCCACACCACGTACGGTGGCTTCTCGCCCTGGGGCCCTTCGTGGTCGGGATTGCGCGGGGCGTAGACGTGCGCGTGGATGTCGCGCCCGTCCGGGCCCGCGAACGTCCGGTGCTCGGGCACGGGGTAGTACCCGGGATCGACCTCGTCGACGTGCGCGGCGGCGATCACCTGCGCCGTGCCCTTGACGGTGTCGACCTCGACCACCTCGTACCCGGTGCTCGGGCTCGCGGCCAGGCCGTAGACCCTGTCTCCGACCGCGCAGATCCCTGCGGCCCAGTCGGTCCACGGGCCCTCGACCGGGTTGAGCCTGCGCTCCCAGGCGTCGAAGATCCCGAGCCGGCTCTCGCCCCTGCCGTGGATCGCCGCGATGTCGCCGCTGGCGAGCCGCTGGAACCACCGCTTCCCGAGCCCCCACATCGGACCGGCGAACTCCTCCTCGGCGGCGTGGACGATCCCGTGCGTGTTGTCGTACACGTCGACCCAGTGCAGGTTCCACCAGCCGGAGTGGTCGCCGGCGAAGATGAGCTCGCCGTCGGTGGCCCACTCGATCTGCGCGACGGACGCCGCGTGGACCCCGGCGACCCTGTGCACCCCCTCGAGGCGGCCGTCCTCGGCCACCGAGGCGAGCAGCACTTCGGTTTCATCCCAGGGCATGTGCGGGTGGTTCCAGGCGATCCACGCGACCGCCTCGCCCATGGGGTGGAGCTTCGGCCCGGTCAGGAACCGGTACGAGTCGTCGGTCAGCTCGCGGACCTTCGCCCGGTCATCGGCCGCCGAGCCGTCGAGCGGCACCGCTGCGAGGAGCCTGCGCACATCGGTGGGCCGCTCCCCGGTGAACTCCTCCAGCACGGCCCAGACCTCGCCGAACTCCTCCATGATCAGCGGCTCGCACCAGCGGATGCCGCTGGGAACCGCTCCGATCGGGGAGAGCGGCCGCGGGTCCTCGCCGCTGTCGGGCTCGAACGCGTAGAGCCGCTGGTCGGCGTAGTTCGTGAAGACCACGAGCGGGCCGCGATCGCCGATGGTGCCCGCCCACGGGTGGCCGCCGTACTCGTGGACGCGGTTGCGCACGTTCCACGGCGCGGGCAGGACCGAATCGGCGGTGCCGTCCTCGCGGCGGCGAACCAGGGTCCGCCGCCCGCCCTCGGTGGGGCGCGGCTCGGTCCACCACAGTTCGCCGCTGACCGCGCCCAAGTACCCCGGCTGCCCGTCCGAGGCCGCCACCATGTCGACGGTGATGGGGGATTCCCAAGCGCCGTAAGGAGCTTGCTTGACCATGAGAGACCTCTCTTAGGCGTTGCGCAGGAAGTCGTCCAGGACCCGCAGCCCGAACTTCAGGCCCTCGACCGGGACGCGCTCGTCCACGCCGTGCGCGAGGGTGCCGTACCCGAGCTCGGGCGTCTGCCCGAGCGGCGAGAAGCCGTAGCCGGTGATCCCGAGCTGCGCGAACTGCTTCGCGTCGGTGCCGCCGGACATGCAGAACGGCACCGGGTGCCCCTCGGGGTCGAACTTGCGGATCGCCGCGCGCATCGCCGCGAACGCGGGGGAGTCCACCGGCGCGCCGAGCGGCTGCGTGCGGTGCTGGTACTCCCACTTGACATCAGGGCCGCACAGCTCGTCCATGGTGGCTTCGAACTCGGCCTCGCCGCCGGGCAGCACCCGGCCGTCGACTTCGGCGACGGCGTGCTCGGGGATGACGTTCACCTTGTACCCGGCCTGCAGCACCGTGGGATTGGCGCTGTTGCGCAGCGTGGAGACGACCAGCTGCGCCGCCGGGCCGAGCTTCGCCAGCAGACCATCCACATCGTCCAGGTCCGGCTCCGCGCCGTAGACCTCGGCGAGTTCCGTCAACGCCGCCCGCACCGTGGGCGTCAACCGGAGCGGCCACTCGTGCGCGCCGATGCGCGCCACGGCCGCCGCGAGTTTGCTGACGGCGTTGTCCGGGTTGGCCCGCGAGCCGTGGCCGGCCTTGCCCGCGGCCGACAGCCGCAGCCACGCCGTGCCGCGCTCGCCCGCCGCGATCGGATAGATCCGGAGGTCATTGCCCCCGTGGAAGGTGAACCCGCCCGATTCCGAGACGCCTTCGGTGCAGCCCGCGAACAGCTCCGCGTGAGCATCGGCCAGGTATCCCGCACCGTACTCGGCGCTGGCCTCCTCATCGGCGGTGAACGCCACCACGATCGGCCGCCGCGGCTTGACCCCGGCCCGGGCCCAGGCCCGCACGGCCGTCAAGACCATCGCGTCCATGCTCTTCATGTCGATCGCGCCGCGGCCCCAGAGCATCCCGTCGCGAATCTCGCCCGAGAACGGGTGCACGCTCCAGTCGGCGGCCTCTGCCGGCACCACGTCGAGATGGCCGTGCACCAGCAGCGCATCGGCATCCGGGTCCGTGCCTTCGATCCGCGCGACCACATTCGAGCGATTGGGTGCCTTCTCGAGGATCCGCGCCTCGACGCCGACCTCGGCCAGCTTCTCGGCCGCGTACTCGGCGGCCTTGCGCTCGTTCCCGTCCCCGCCGCCGAAGTTGGTGGTGTCGATCCGGATCAGTTCCGACGTGAAGCGAACGACCTCATCGAGCGCGGCTTCATCGACCGGCTCACCCATACTGCTCCTCCATCGCCGCGGAGGCGATCGTCGTGACGGCCTTGAAGCACCGGATGGCCTCGTACATGGTCGGCAGCTCGAACGCGATGCGCCGCTCGCCGTCCCGTTCCACACCGGGGATCACCGTGACAGCCCCGGCCAGGTGCTCGGCGTCGAACTCGACCTCGATCCGGTGCGGACCCGCCTGCACGGGCTCGCGCCGTCCGGCCAGCGCCACGGCCTCCGCCGCGCCTTTGCGGATCGCGCGGATGGCCCATTTCGGGGTCCGGCACGCCGCGGAGTACCGCGAGATGTAGTCCTTCACCGCGATGCCGACCGCCTTGGGCGCGTAGTCCTTTGCGTCCTCGATGGTCTTGTCGTCGCCGGTCACCATGATCACCGGGACGCCGAACTCGGCGGCGACCGCCGCGTTCAAGCGGCCCTCGCTGGCGCGAACCCCGTCGAGCCAGACGCCGGTGATGGTGTTCGCCAGGTAGGTGTGCGCGAGCACGCCCTCCAGGCCCGCCCCGGCGTGGTAGCCGAGGAACACCACCGCGTCCGCGCCCCGCACGCCCTCCATCATAGACAGATCTTTGTGTCGGCCGCTGATCACCGTCGCGGGCCATTCGAACCGCTCCGGCATCAGATTCCGCATCGACCAGTGCGCGTCGTTGACCACGATCTCGCGCGCCCCGGCGCGGTGCAGCCCTTCGACGGCGGCGTTCACCTCATCGGTGAACAACGGCCGCATCCGCTCCCAGCCGGGGCCTCCCGGCAGCACATCGTCGGGGCAGGTGACGCCCGTGGCGCCTTCCATGTCAGCGCTAACGAGGATCCTCACACCGCCATCCTCGCATCCTCATGCAAGGCGCGGTCGAGATGGCACGCCACCAGATGCGGTTTCGCCTCCGGCCCAAGGACGTTCAGATCCTCGCCCTCGCACTGGTGCAACACCTGCAGCGCGTTCCCCGAAGCCACCTCCTGGCACCGGGGCCGGAACCGGCACCCGCCCGGGATCTTCGACGCGTCCGGCAGCTCACCGGCCAGCACGATCGGCTCCGCGACCGGCGACTGCGCCTTCTCCAACGACCGTGGCAGGACCGACACGAGCGCCCGCGTATACGGATGCCGCGGGGCCGTCAGCACCTGCTCCACCGGCCCCTGCTCCACGATCCGGCCCAGGTACATGATCGCGATCCGGTCCGCGATGCTCCACGCCAGACCCAGGTCGTGCGTGATGATGAGCGAACCGAGCCCCTGCTCCTCCTTGAGCCGCAGCAGCAGCGCCAGGATCTCGCCCCGCACCGAAGCGTCCAGCGAGGCCACCGGCTCGTCCGCCACCAGCAGGCTCGGCTCCAGCACCAGCGCCCCCGCGATGACCACACGCTGGCGCTGGCCGCCCGAGAGCTCGTGCGGGTAGGCGAGGAAGAACTGCTCGGGCGGGCGCAGACCCGCCCGCGAGAGCGCCTCGGCCACCCGCCCCGGCTCGTCGTCGGTGATCCCGTGGATGCGCAGCCCCTCGGCCACGGCGTCGTAGACCGTGTGCCGCGGGTTCAGCGCGCCCGTCGGGTCCTGCAGCACCAGCTGCACCTTGCGCCGGTACGCCTTCAGCGCCTTCGTCGAATACCGCAGCGGCTCGCCGCCGAAGGCCACCGTCCCGCCCGTAGCGCGCTCCAGGCCGAGCAGCGTGCGCGCCAATGTCGTCTTGCCGCAACCGGACTCGCCCGCCAGCGCCACGATCTCGCCCGGCGCCACGTCGAGGTCCACCCCGTCCACGGCCCGCGCGACCCGCCCGCCCGGCAGCCCGAACTCGACCCGCAGGTCTCGAGCGGTCAGCACCTTCTCGCTGCGCGCAGCCTCAACGGACGACAATGGGTTCCCCTTCCTGAGCCACGAAACAGGCACTCACCCGCGCCGTGTCGACCTCGAGGAGCTCCGGCCGCTCCTCCCCGCAGCGCTCCACGGCCACGGCGCACCGCGGCCGGAACGAGCAGCCGTCGGGCAACCGCTTCGGATCCGGCGGATCGCCCGCCAGGCCCCCGGGGTTCCTCCGCGCGGCCGGGTCCCCGATCACCGGGAACGCCGCACCGAGCGCCGCAGAGTACGGGTGCCGCGCGTTCGCGAACACCTCGTGGGCCGGGCCCTGCTCGACGATCCGCCCCGCGTACATGACCGCGGCCCGGTCGCACACCGCCGAGAGCACCGACAGGTCGTGGCTGATCATCATCAGCCCCACCCCGCGTTCGGTGACCAGGTCCGAGATCAACTGCAGCACTTGGGCCTGCACCATCACGTCGAGAGCGGTCGTCGCCTCGTCGGCGATGATCAGGTCCGGGTCGCACGCGAGCGCCATCGCGATCATCACGCGCTGGCGCTGCCCGCCCGACAGTTCGTGCGGGTAGCTGCGCGCCCGCGACGGCGGCAGTCCGACCCGCTCCAGCAGCGCCTCGGCGCGTTTCGCCGCGACCGCCGGAGTCGTCTTCTCGTGCAGCAGGATCGGCTCGGCGATCTGCCGTCCGATGCGGTGCACCGCGTTGAGCGAGTGCATCGCCCCTTGGAACACGATCGACGCGCCGGTCCAGCGCACGGTCCGCAGCCGGCCCCAGCCCATCGCGAGCAGGTCTTCGCCGTCGAGCAGGATCTGCCCGGTCACCTCGGCGCTCTTCGGCAGCAGCCGCAGCACCGCCATCGCCAGCGTCGACTTCCCGCACCCGGACTCCCCGGCGATGCCGATGGTCTCCCCGGCGTCCACGGTGAGGTCCACGCCCCGCACGGCCGGGATGCGCCCGCGCGAGCCCGAATAGGTCACGTGCAGGTCCTTGAACTCCAGCAGCGTCACGACTGCTCACCTCGCAGCCTCGGATTGAACACGGCCTCCAGGGCCCTGCCGCACATCATGAACGCGAGCACCACCAGCAGGATCGCCAGGCCCGGCGGCAGCAGGTACCACCACGCGTGCGCCGAGACCGCCCCGTTGTTGGACGCGCGGTTGAGGATCGAGCCCCATGACACCACGCTCGGGTCGCCCAGGCCCAGCCAGGCCAGCGAGGACTCCATGAGGATCGCCGAGGGCACCAGCAGCGTGGCGCTGGCGAGCACCAGCGGCAGCACGTTCGGCAGGATGTGCTTGGTCATCTGGTGCCAGTGCCCCGCGCCGAGCGCCTTGGCGCGCTCCAGGTACGGCCGCGACTGCACCGTCAGCGTCTGCGCCCGGACGAGCCGCGTCGTGCCCGACCACGAGACCAGCGCGATCACGATGATCGTGGTCGCCATGCTCCGGCCGAGCACGGCCAGCAGCGCGATCGCCACGACCAGGCTCGGCAGCACCATGAACCAGTCGGAGACCCGCAGTGCGACCCACCCGTACCAGCCGCCGATGTGGCCGCTGTGACGCCCAGGGCGGTGCCGACGAGGATCGCGACCACGGTCGCGGTCAGTCCGATCAGGAGCGAGAGCCGCGAGCCCCACAGCGTGAGCGCCAGGATCGACCGGCCCACTTCGTCGGTGCCGAGCGGGAACTCAGCGCTCGGCGGTTCCATCCGCCCACCCGTGGCCTGCGTGACCGACAGCGCCGACTCGTCGATGAGGATCGGCGCGCAGATCGCGAGGACCACGATGGCGCCCAGCAGGACCAGGCCCACCATGCCGGCCTGCGCTGGCTGCGGTAGGCCGCCCACGACCGGGCGAAGGACTGCCGACGGCGGGCCCAGCGCAGCGTTCGCGGGGAGAGTGTCCTGCGGTTGTCGTCATGACCTGCGAATCCTGGGATCGATGAACCAGTAGAGGATCTCGGCGCACAGCACCGCGACGATGGTCGAGCTCGAGAACAGCACGAACAGCGCCTGGAGCACCGGCCGGTCAGGGTAGAAGATCGAGTTCACGAACAGCGCTCCCCAGGCCCGGCCAACTGAAGACCGTCTCGGTGACGATCGAGCCGTTCACGACCGAGCCGAGCGCGAGGAACACCAGTGTCACCGTGGGCAGCAGCGCGTTCGGCACGGCGTGCTTGCGGCGCACCTCGTCGTCGCGCAGCCCCTTGGCGCGCGCCGTCGTCAGGTAGTCGCTGCCGATCTCGTCCAACAGGGACGAGCGCATGATCATGAGATACCCGGCGTACACCACCGCCGTATAGGTGAGCACCGGCAGCACCAGGTGGTAGCCGATGTCGACCGCCTGCGACCAGAATTCCGGCGGCGTGCTCGGCGAGCGCATCCCGTTGACCGGGAACAGCCGCAGGTATCGGGAGAAGACCAGGATGACGATCATTCCCAGCCAGAACGTGGGCGCCGAGAACAGCAGCAGCCCGGTCGCCACGTGCCCCCGGTCGAAGCGGCTGCCCTGGCGCCAACCCGAGCGTGAACCGATCCAGAACCCGAGCAGGACCGCCAGCACCATGCCGGTCCCCGAGAGCAGGAGCGTGGCAGGGAGCCGCTCCACGATGATGTCGAAGATCGGGCGGCGGTACTGGAACGACTCGCCCAGGTCCATGGTCAGCGTGCCGGTGATGTAGTCGACGAACTGCTGCCACATGGGATCGTCGAGCCCGAGCTCGGCCCGCATCGCCGCGCGCTGCTCGGGCGAGACCGGCCGCTCCTTGGTGAGCTGGTCGATCGGGTCCCCGGCGATGAGCCGGAAGATGAAGAACGAGGAGAACAGCACCAGCAGCAGTGATACGGCCGCACCGCTGACGTGCTTGAACAGGTACCGCCCGAATCCGCTGGAGACGCGCCCGGCGCTCGGCGCGCCGCGCGGACGGGGCCTCGACCGAGGCCCCGTCCGCGGGTTCCTTTGACGAACTCTCCGTCATTCGCGCTCGTCCGCCGTCTTCCTGCGCCGCAGCACGAAGACCACCGCGGCCGCCGCCACGACGACCACGGCCGCACCGACTCCGATCCACACCGCGACCGGGACGCCGCCCGATTCGTCGCCCTTGACCGGCTGCGCCGACCAGTACGACCAGGTGAAGCCCTCCTGGCCGGTGATCATGCCGCCCTCGGCCGGCTGCGTCAGCATGCCGGTCACCCGGTCGTGGTTGTAGGCCTCCAGCACGTTCTGGTAGTACAGCCAGATCACCGGGGCGTCGGTGTACAGCATCCGCTGCTGCTCCTTGACGATCTCGGCGCGCGCGTCCGGGTCCGACTCGACCTTCTGCTGCTCGTGCAGCGCATCGAACTCGGGGTTGCAGTAGGAGTTCTCGCTCGACCGCTCCGACCCGTCGGTGAGGGTCGGCAGGACCGCGCAGGTGTGCATGCCGAGCTGCTCGGTCGGGTTCGGGCCCACGCCCCAGCCGGAGAACGCGATGTCGAACTCGCCCAGGTAGGCCAGGTCGTTCAGCGTGCCCTGCTCGATCGGCTCGGCCTTGATCTCCAGGCCCAGTTCGGTCCACCACTCGGTCAGGAACTCCACGATCGTGGCGTAGTTGACCTCGTCGGCGTGGTGGTAGAAGCGGAAGCTCAACCGCTCCCCGGTGCCGGGCATCGTCCGGACGCCGTCATCGCCGCGCACGTACCCGGCCTCGTCGAGCATCTGGTTCGCCGCGTCGATGTCGAACTCGACCAGCTCGTCGCCGCCGTCCCAGTGCCACTGCTCGAAGATGGACGGGATCAGCGAGGTCGCCGGGGTCCCGTTGCCGTCGAGCACCGTGTCCACCAGGGCCTGCTTGTCGATCGCGGTGTGCATCGCGGTGCGCACGATCGGGTCCTTGAGCGCGGGGTGCCCGTTGCCGAACTCGGTGCCGTCCTGCGTGACGGTGCCGTGGTTGAGCGTGAGCGAGACGTACCGGCGGCCCTGCGCGTTGTTGACGGTGACGTGGTCCTGGGCCTCCAGGGCCTCCAATTGCGCCGGGTTGAGCCCGTTGACGATGTCGACCTCGCCGGCCTCCAGCGCGGCCACGGCCGCGTCGGTCTCGGCGTAGTAGTCGTAGACCACCTCGTCGAAGCCCGGCGCGCCGGCCCAGTAGTCCTCATTGGCCTCGAGCCGGACGATCTCGTCGGTCTTGTACTCGCTGACCTGGAACGGTCCCGAGCCCACCAGCGGCAGTTGGTTCGCGTCGTCCGCGGACGGGTCCGGATAGGTCGACCAGATGTGCTCGGGAACGATGAACACGGCCCGGTTCAGCACCTCCGCCGGAGCCGGCGCGGCGAGCGTGAGCACGAACGTGGTGTCATCGGGCGCCTCGGCGCTCACCAGGTTCCCCGCGAAGTCGATGTTCCACTCGCGGATGGCCTCGTCCTCGATGAGCATGTTGTAGCTGTAGGCCACGTCCTGGGCCGTCAGCGCTTCGCCGTCCGACCACTTGACGCCCTCGCGGATCGTGAACGTCCACGTCAGACCGCCGTTGGACTCCACCCATTCGGTCGCCAGGCCCGCCTCGGGCGCATAGTCCTCGGCGCCGGCCCGCACGAGGGTGTCGTACGACATCATGTTCGTGTTGTACGTCAGCGTGTACCGCGACTTGAACGGGTTGAAGGTGTCGACCTCTTGGTTGGTGGCGATCAACAACCGGTCGACGTCGTCCTCTTGTGCTGCGGCGCTAGGGGCGGCCACCGCGAGCGCGCCGGCCGACAATGTCAGCGCGGCCACGGCGGAAAGGCACCGCCGCATCAGGGCATGGGGATTCATGGGGCGCAAGTCCTCGCATTCGATTCCAGGAGACGGGCGCGCTCGCGGTCGCCAGCGCACCGCGGGTCCTCGATGTACCGATCAGGATGACGGAACACTTCTTGGGTTGTCAACGATGTGAAGAAAGTTTTCATTGCGGCAATATGATACGGACCCCGACCCACGATCTCCCCGAGTGGTATGCGCATTTCATTCGGATTCGCCGAGGTCACCCAGGGTGACGCAGTGAAGCGAACATTGCGGACGTGTTATTGCTACAGGCGCCAGGACCCGTTGGTGTTCAGCATGATCGAATACACCGAGTCGGTGGCCGTGACGAACAGCCGGTTGCGCTTCGGGCCGCCGAAGACCAGGTTCGACACGGACGGCTGCGGGATCGGCAGCGTCGCCAGGTGCGACCCGTCGGGGTCGAAGCAGTGGACGTCCGCGGCCGCGGCCCAGACCCGGCCCTCCACGTCGACGCGCAGGCCGTCGAAGTTCCCGCCGGGTGAATCGGCGAACACCTCGCCGCCGGTGAGCTTCCCGCCGTCCACATCGAAGCGGCGGATGTGGCCGCCGCGCGTGTCCGCGATGTAGAGCACGCGCTCGTCGGGCGAGAACGCGAGCCCGTTGGGCCGCTGGAAGTCGTCGGCCACCCGCTCCACGTTCGCCCGAGGGATCGACCCGGTACACGTGGCACCCGTCGATCTCCGGCTCCGCCTTGTGCCCCTCGTAGTCGCTGGTGATCCCGTAGGGCGGGTCGGTGAACCAGACCGCGCCGTCGCCGGCGACCACCACGTCGTTGGGGCTGTTGAACCGCTTGCCCTCCCAGCGGTCGGCCACCACCGTGACCGAACCGTCCAGTTCGGTGCGGGTGACCCGCCGGTTCCCGTGCTCGCACGAGACCAGGCGCCCCTGCCGGTCGAGGGTGTGGCCGTTCGTGTACCCGGCGGGGGAGCGGAAGACGCTCACCGATCCGTCGGTCTCGTCCCAGCGCATGATCCGGTCGTTCGGGATGTCGCTGAACAGCAGGTACTTCCCGGAGGGCACGTACACGGGTCCTTCGGTCCACCGGCCGCCGGAGAACAGGCACTCGAGGTAGTCGTCCCCGGCGACGGTGAAGCGCTCGTCAAAGTTTCGGAAACCGACCGGATCATTGTGCATCGAAACTCCTCAATATAGTCTGGCCGTGTGACCGTGAACAGTTCATTCCGGTCAAACTGCCCGGCCTGCGGCCGGGCCTACGCTATCCGATGCGATGGTCGGCCGGGATGGGCCCGGCCGCCGCGACAAGATGGGAATTCGACATGGGACCGGCACTCCCCAATAGACGCAGGCGCTGGCGCGCCGCACTCGCCGCCACCGCGGTGGCCGTGGTCGGGGCGGGCGCTACGGCGTTCACCGTGATGACGGCCGAGGCGGCCACGACCGGGTGCGAAGTGGACTACCAGGTCACCGCGCAGTGGCCGGGCGGGTTCAACGCCAACGTCGAGATCACCAACCTCGGCGACACGCCCCTGGATCCGTGGAAGCTCGAATGGGACTACACGGACGGCCAGAAGGTCCAGAACGCCTGGAACTCCACCGCGACGCAGTCGGGCACGCGCGTGAGCGCGGTCGGCGCGGAGCACAACAAGCGGCTCGTGGCCGCCTCGACGGTGAGCTTCGGCTTCACCGGCACCTTCTCCGGCGACGAGAACTCGGCGCCGGAGGCGTTCCGGCTCAACGGGAGCGCCTGCAACGGCGATACCGAGCCAGTGCCGACCGACCCGCCCACGAACGTCACCGAACCGCCCACCGAGGAGCCCACGGACGACCCGACCGGCGGCCCCGAGCAGGACGAGTGGAACCCGCCCTCGAACCTGGTGCAGCCGCTGGGCGAGGTCTGGTCGCACGTCGAGGACACGTACAACCTCAACTTCCGCAACTTCGGCTGGGACCAGATCATGGCCACCGGCGGCACCATCGACTACTGCGTCCGCTGGGACTCGCGGAACTCGGTGACGCTGCAGACCCGCGACGCGATCGAGGCGAAGCTCCAGCAGCAGTACGACCTCTGGTTCGACCAGATGGCCGGCTGGAGCGAGTTCCCCTTCGACCAGATCGAGGTCAACGTCGTGGGCTGGGCGGCCTACGACCGCAACCTCCTCCAGTGGAGCGACAACGCGGTCGACGTCTACATCGGGGACATCAACGAGGACGCGCCGCAGTGCTCCGAGGACTGCGGGCGCTTCTTCCACCAGGACGGGAACTACTCCCAGTGTCCCGGCGGCGAATCGCACCACTACGACCAGAGCCTGTGGCTGACCCAGGGCATGGGCGGCGGCGCGGGCGGCGACTGGGGCCAGCGCATGGGCCAGGAGTACTTCGTGAACTCGTTGAACTCCAGCCAGATCACGATCTACCTCCACGAACTGGGCCACACGTTCGGCCTCGACGACTTCTACGACTGGACGCCGACGGGCCAGTGCTGCTTCATCATGAACGCGGGCTCCTCGGCCACGATCACCGAATTCGACGAGTGGATGCTGCGCGACTGGTGGCGCCATCTCAAGAGCCGCTACGGCTACTAGGGGGTCTTGGGGCACTCCCTGGTCCTCGAACGGCGGCGGGCCTTCGGGTCCGCCGCCGTTCGCATGCCCTGGGGGCGGTTCCCACGCCTCGGACCCCACCACCGTCCGCGTGCCTCTGGTCGGCAAGAGCCGATAGCGTTTAGCATTGTCGAACGGGGCGGCGCTAAGATGGTCGCTGCCCGGCCCGGTGGAGCCGAGGGCCCGCACAGCGCGGCCCGGCCCCCTGTCCGGGTGGGGATCCCGATGGAACGGAGGCGCTCGGGTGGCCAAGAACATCCAGTCGCTGGAGCGAGCGGCGGCCATGCTGCGCCTGCTCGCGGGCGGCGAGCGGCGCCTCGGCCTGTCCGACATCGCCTCCTCGCTCGGCCTGGCGAAGGCCACGGCCCACGGCATCCTCCGCACCTTGCAGCACGAGGGCTTCGTCGAGCAGGATCCCGGTTCGGGCCGCTACCAGCTCGGCGCGGAGCTGCTGCGCCTGGGCACCACCTACCTCGACGTCCACGAGCTGCGCGCCCGCGCCCTGGTGTGGACCGACGACCTCGCCCGTTCGGGCGGTGAAGCGGTCTACCTCGGTGTGCTGCACCAGCAGGGCGTGCTCATCGTCCACCACGTCTTCCGCCCCGACGACAGCCGGCAGGTCCTCGAGGTGGGCGCGATGCAGCCGCTGCACTCGACCGCCCTCGGCAAGGTGCTCGCCGCGACCGACCCGGTGGCCCACGCCGAACTGGTGGACGCCAAGCGCGAGCCGTTCACGGCTCGCACGGTCACCGACCTCGACGAGATCGAGCGCGTCCTGGAGCTGACCCGCTCCCAGGGATACGCCACCGACACCGAGGAGACCCTGGAAGGCGTGGCCGCGGTGGCCGCGCCGATCTTCGACCGGCGCCGCCTCGCGGTGGGCGCGGTCGGCATTACCGGTGCCGTCGAACGGGTGTGCCGCGACGGCGAACTGCGCCCGGAGCTCGTCGCGGCCGTGCGCGACACCGCGCGCTCCGTCTCCCGCGATCTCGGGGCGAAACCCTTCTAGCGTTTCGTCCGATTCCGCCACTTCTCTGCGAATCCGGTGTGGTCCTGGTATGCCTGTCTTGCAGGCGTTTCACATGATTCACGATTGGAGGTGTGACGGCAGTCACATATCTCTTGACGCGTTGAAGATGAAGGAGAACACTTTCGTACATCGGTCGGCATTGTCGAACGCCTAACGGCTTCAGCGTTCGATCCGCCTACCGAGTCGAACAAGCCCTTCCAACGAGGTCGTCGCCCCCGGCACGGCCTCGGACGCAGACAAAGGAGTCGGTGTGTCCAACTCAGACATCATCATCGGCGAGGTTCTCGGCACCGCGGTGCTGATCCTCCTCGGCGCGGGCGTGTGCGCCGCCGTCACGCTCAAGAAGTCCAAGGCCCAGAACGCGGGCTGGCTCGCCATCGCCTTCGGTTGGGGCTTCGCGGTCCTCACCGCCGCTTACATCTCGGCCGGCATCTCGGGCGCCCACCTCAACCCCGCCGTCACCCTCGGCCTCGCCGTCGAAGGCGCCACCCCCTGGGACCAGGTCCCCCTCTACATCGCCTCCCAGATGGTCGGCGCGATGCTCGGCGCCTTCGTCGCCTGGATCGCCTACTACGGCCAGTTCCAAGCCCACATGATCGACCTCGCCAACCAGGCCGACGCCGTCGAAGGCGCCAAAGACGCCAAGGCCGGCCCCGTCCTCGGCATCTTCTCCACCGGCCCCGAGGTCCGCAACGCCGTCCTCAACCTCGCCACCGAGATCATCGGCACCTTCGTGCTCGTCATCGCGATCCTCACCCAGGGTCTCAACGACGAGGGCAACGGCCTCGGCACCCTCGGCGTCCTCATCACCGCACTCGTCGTCGTGAGCATCGGCCTCTCGCTCGGTGGCCCCACCGGCTACGCCATCAACCCCGCCCGCGACCTCGGCCCCCGCATCATCCACGCCCTCCTGCCCCTCCACGGCAAGGGCAAGTCCGACTGGGGCTACTCCTGGGTCCCCGTCGTCGGCCCGATCGTCGGCGGCGTCCTGGCCGGACTCCTCTACAACGTTGCCCTGGCGTAGCCATGAGGACACAATCGAGGTATCCCTCGCCGACTTCCACCACGACAACGACGTTCTGGAGCGCAACATGACCGACACGCACACCGGCCCGTTCATCGCGGCCATCGACCAGGGCACCACCTCTTCGCGGTGCATCATCTTCGACCGCGACGGCCGGATCGTGGCCGTCGACCAGAAGGAACACGCGCAGATCTTCCCCAAGCCCGGCTGGGTCGAGCACGACGCCGCCGAGATCTGGAAGAACGTCCAGGACGTGGTCGCCGGTGCGATGGTCAAGGCCGGCGCCTCCCGCGAGGACATCCTCTCCATCGGCATCACCAACCAGCGCGAGACCACCATGCTGTGGGACAAGCGCACCGGCAAGCCGGTCCACAACGCCATCGTCTGGCAGGACACCCGCACCGACGTCCTCTGTCGCAAGCTCGGCGGCGACATCGGCCAGGACCGCTTCCGCCGCCAGACCGGCCTGCCGCTCGCCGCGTACTTCGCCGGACCCAAGATCGCCTGGCTCCTCGACAACGTCGAAGGCCTTCGCGACCGCGCCGAGGCCGGCGACCTCCTGTTCGGCACCATGGACTCCTGGGTCATCTGGAACCTCACCGGCGGCGTCAACGGCGGTGTGCACGTCACCGACGTCACCAACGCCTCCCGCACCCTCCTGATGAACCTCGACGACCTCAAGTGGAACGAGGAGATCGCCGCCGAAATGGGCGTGCCCATGCAGGTGCTCCCCGAGATCCGCTCCTCCTCCGAGGTCTACGGCACCGTCACCGGCGGCCCCCTCGGCGGACTCCTCGCGGGCGTGCCCGTGGCATCGGCCCTCGGCGACCAGCAGGCCGCCCTCTTCGGGCAGACCTGCTTCAGCGTCGGCGAGGCCAAGTCCACCTACGGCACCGGCACGTTCATGCTCATGAACACCGGCGAGAAGCTCATCCACTCCGAGTCCGGCCTGCTCACCACCGTGGGCTACCGCATCGGCGACCAGGACCCGGTCTACGCCCTCGAAGGCTCCATCGCCGTCACCGGCTCGCTCGTCCAGTGGATGCGCGACCAGATGGGCCTCATCAGCACCGCGGCCGAGATCGAGACCCTCGCGATGTCGGTGGAGGACAACGGCGGCGCCTACTTCGTGCCGGCCTTCTCCGGGCTCTTCGCGCCCTACTGGCGCTCCGACGCCCGCGGCGTGATCACCGGCCTCACCCGGTACGTCACCAAGGCGCACATCGCCCGCGCCGTCCTGGAGGCCACCGCCTGGCAGACCCGCGAGATCACCGACGCCATGACCAAGGACTCCGGCGTCGAACTCGCCGCGCTCAAGGTCGACGGCGGCATGACCTCCAACAACCTCCTCATGCAGTTCCTCGCCGACGTGCTCGACGCGCCGGTCGTGCGGCCCATGGTCGCCGAGACCACCTGCCTCGGCGCCGCCTACGCCGCCGGGCTCGCCGTCGGCTTCTGGGACAGCGTCGAGGACCTGCGCGCCAACTGGCGCCGGGCCGCCGAATGGACGCCCGACATGGACGCCGAGATCCGTGACCGGGAATACAAGAACTGGCTCAAGGCCGTGGAACGCACCATGGGCTGGATCGAAGAATAAAGGGAGCCCACGATGACCACCTTGCAGCACGCCTCCACGCCGGAGGCGAACCCGACCGGCGGTGCCCATGTCGTGCACGAGCACGGCGTCTCGAGGGCCGGCCGCGCCGAACAGCGCGAGCAGTTCACGAACGCCACGTTCGACCTGCTCGTCATCGGCGGCGGCATCCTGGGCATCTCCACTGCCTGGCACGCCGCCCAGTCGGGGCTGCGGGTGGCCCTCGTGGACGCCGGCGACTTCGCCGGCGCGACCTCCTCCGCCTCCTCCAAGCTGCTCCACGGCGGCCTGCGCTACCTGCAGACCGGCGCGGTCAAGCTCGTGGCGGAGAACCACTTCGAGCGCCGCGCCGTCACCCGCCAGGTGGCGCCGCACCTCTCGCGCCCGCTCAAGTTCTACCTGCCCGTCTACAAAGGCGGCCCGCACGGCGCCGCGAAGCTCGGCGCGGGCGTCTTCGCCTACTCCGCGCTCTCGGGCTTCGGCGACGGCGTCGGCCATCTGCTCAGCCCCGCCAAGGCCCGCGAGGCCGTGCCGGAACTGCGCGTCAAGGACCTCAAAGCCGTCGCGGTGTACGGCGACAGCCAGATGAACGACGCCCGCATGGCGCTCATGACCACCCGCGCCGCGGCCGACGCCGGCGCGGCCGTCCTCAACTACGCCGAGGTCACCGGACTGCGCAAGACCGACGGCCGCGTCACCGGCGCCGACCTGCGCGACAAGGTCGACGGCACCGAGTTCGGCGTGAACGCCCACGTCGTCCTCAACGCCACCGGCCCCTGGGTCGACCACCTGCGCCGCATGGAGAACTCCGCCGCGGACCCGTCGATCCGCCTCTCCAAGGGCGCGCACCTGGTGCTCAAGCGCACCGCCGACTGGGGCGCCGCGCTGGCGACGCCGGTCGACAAGTACCGCATCACGTTCGCGCTGCCGTGGGAGGACATGCTCCTGCTCGGCACCACCGACGAGGTCTACGAGGGCGACCCCGGCCAGGTCGCGCCGACCAAGGCCGACTTCAAGCAGATCCTCGACGAGGCGAGCCTCTCGGTGCGCTCCGAGCAGCTCAAGCCCGAGCTCATCACGTACGCCTTCGCGGGCCTGCGGGTCCTGCCGGGCGGGCCCGGCGCCACTTCGAAGGCCAAGCGCGAGACGGTGGTGACCGAAGGCCGCGGCGGGATGCTCTCGGTGGCGGGCGGCAAGTGGACCACGTTCCGCCACATCGGACGGACCGTGATGAAGAAGCTCGCGGACCTGCCGGGCTACTCGCTCGGCTCGGAGATGGAGCCGATGGGGAACCTGCCGCACCGGCTGCCGCTGCCGGGCATCGCGAACCCGCACGCCGTGGAGCACCGGCTGCTCTCGGACGGCGGCGCGCCGCTGCCGAACCTCGGCGAGGACACCGCCAAGCACCTCGCGACGCACTACGGCTCGATCGCCTTCGACATCACCCGCCTCGCGGGGGAGCACCCGGAGCTCGCCGAGCGCGTCCACCCGGACGCGCCGGAGATCATGGCCCAGGTGGTCTACGCCCGCGACCGCGAATGGGCGGAGACGGCCGACGACGTGCTGCGCCGTCGCACCACCCTGATGATCCGCGGCCTCGACACGCCCGAGGTCCGCGCCAAAGTCCAAGCACTGCTCGACAGAAGGTAGATGAGGGAGCGGAGAGGGCGGGGTCTGAGGGGTCCCCGCCCTCTCCTTTATGCACGAGAGGATCGCTCGCGGGGCGGCCTCGCCACGATGTCATCCCTGAGCCATTGTGGAGTCGGAAGCCCCGCGTGTCCGTTGAAGCCTGAGGCCGGGAAGGCCGGGTAACTCCCGGCTCGCGTCCGGGTGGATCACCATGAAGATCGAGTACGGGCGTGCGTCCGGTCCGGGCTCCATGCTCGACAGATCGTCGAACAGCGTCCTGAACCGGTCGGCGACCTCCCGGTACTGCTCCTCGTTCAGCCGCAGCCCGAGTCGGCCGGCGTTCACCTGCGCCGGATCGGGGACCTGCGCGACCTCGGTGCGGAAGGCCTCCAGCATCGCGACCGACAGGTCCGACCGGAACTCCTCGCCCAGCTGCAGCGCCCAGGACTTCCGCGTCGCCAGGTACGGGATCTCCCGCGCACCCCGAGTGCCCACTCGTTCCTCTTGCGCTGCAAGGAAACCCGTCTCCACGAGTTTGCGCACGTGGTGCAGCGCCGTGGCCGGGTTCGACCCGAGCCGCTGCGCGATCTCCTTGTTGGTCAGCGGGGCGTCGAGGCACAGCCGCAGAATGCGCAGGCGCACGGCCGAGGCCACTGCCTTCGCCTCGGCCTCGGTCGCCACCGGCCGATCGTCCTTGAGCCTCTCGGAGCTGCGCTTCTCTGCCACAAGATCATCCTAGCGGTCCGACCGATTGACTTTTCCCAATCGATTGGGAATACTCAATCACATGATCTCCCTCGGTGAGCCCCTCCCCGACACGCCCGAAGAACCGGACCGGCTCGGGCTGCTGCGCGAACACGACTTCCGCGGCCTCTTCCTCTCCACCACCGTCGCCCAGTTCGGGTACCAGATCACCACCCTCGCCCTGCCGCTCGCGGCGGTCCTCGCGCTCGACGTCAGCGAGTTCGAGGTCGGCGTGCTCTCCTCCATGACGATGGTCGCGTTCCTCCTCATCGGCCTCCCCGCCGGAGCCTGGATCGACCGGATGCGCCGCCGCCGCGTCCTCATCGTCAGCGACGTCGTGCGCGCCGCCGTGCTCCTCACCGTGCCCGTGGCGTGGTGGGCCGACGCGCTCACCATCTGGCAGCTCTATGCCGTCGCATTCACCATCGGCGTCTTCACGGTCTTCTTCGACGTCTCGTACCAGAGCTACCTGCCGCACCTCGTGGGCCGCGACAAGCTCGTCGAAGGCAACGCGAAGCTCGAGACCGTCCGCTCAACCGCACACCTCGGTGGTCCCGTGCTCGCCGGCCAACTCATCGAATGGCTCACGGCACCGGTGGCCCTCGCGTTCGACGCCGTGGCGATGGGCGCCTCCGCACTGTTCCTGGTTCGCATCCGCCGCCGCGAGGCCAAACCGGAAGTCGCCCATGACGCCCGGATCATCCCGGAGATCAAGGAAGGCCTGGCGTTCGTCTTCCGCAATCGCATCCTGGCGTCCATCGTGGCCGCGACCAGCTGGTGGAACCTCTGGATGGGGGCGTACATGGCGATGGTCGTGGTGTTCCTGCCGCGGGACATGGGCATGACGCCCGGTGCGATCGGCCTGCTCTTCGCCGTCTTCGGCGTCGGCGGCCTCATCGGCGCTTTCGTGACCGGACCCGTCACGGCCTGGCTGGGCCAGGGGCGCGCCATCTGGATCTCCACCCTCGCCACTTCGCCCGGCCTGCTCCTGCTCCCCGCCGCCGAACCGGGGTGGCGCATCTGGATCGCCGCGCTCGGCATGGGCGCCGTCGGGATCGGCTCGGTCGTCTACAACGTGAACCAGGTGAGCTTCCGCCAGCGCCTGACCCCCGACCGGCTGCTCGGCCGCATGAACGCCACGGTCCGCTTCCTGGCCTGGGGGCTCAGCGCGGTCGGCGCCTTGACCGGCGGCGTCCTCGGAGAACTCCTGGGCGCGAGGGCGACGCTCTGGATCGGCGCGGTGGGCGTCTGCCTCGCCTTCCTCCCGGTCTTCTTCTCTCCGCTGCGGAACATGCGCGATCTCTCGCAACCGGAGCCGGTCCCGGCCGCCTAGACCGCGGCGGCCGGGTCTCCCTCGTCATCGAGCGGGCCGCGCCGGTCGCGGCGACCTGGACCCGTGAGGCATTCTGCTCATCGGGCGAGATCCAAGGCTCCGGCGAGCTCGTCGTAGGTCGGCCCGAGCGCACGAAGCGCCGCCGCGGCCTCGGCCGTCCGCCCGGCGGTGAGGTCGTATTGAAGCCCGCCTACGAGACAGGCCTGCCGGGCGAGGATCGCCGACGCCTCTGCAAAGTCCGCCGCCAAGCAGACCGCCGCATCGGTGAGGCGGCGCGTGCCGACCGCGATCGCGAATCCCGTCAACTCGTTCCGGGTCTTCTCGGGCAGGCCGTCCTCGCACCTCGCCGCGAGCTTCTCGGCCGCCTCGCGGTTCGCGAGCGTCCCCGCCGAGACCGGAAAACCGTGCTCGCCGCGAAGCCACGCGACCCACACAGGCAGACTTGCGCGGACCGCCTCCGTCGCAGTCACCTCCCGGGTCTGGACGAAACCGCGCCGGGACGTGTACGACTCGCCGTACAGGAGCGAGTCGGTTCGCCAAGCGGAAGTGAACTGCTCGACCGGGAGCGTCGCGAACGGGAACCCGGCCGGGTCGTGGAACCGGACCAGCCCCTCCTCCACGCCGAGCACGATCACGTAATGGTCGGCGCCCCAAGGCGTGCCGCGCCCGGGCGCGTGCGTGAGCAGGCCCATCTCGACCGGGCCGACGAGCAGCGGTTCGGCCGGGCTCGCCGCCTCCAGCCTCGCGACCGCCTCCTCCGGCGTTCCGCCGGATTCACGAGTGCACTCCCAGCCGAGCGCGGCGGCGGCCGCGTCGAGGGCGATGTCGCCCTCCCAGCCGGCCGGGTCGAAGAACGGCGTGTCGCCGTCGAGTAGTTGCATCCCGAACGGCGAGCCGGTGAGGACCTCTACGACACCGGGCCCCGGCGAAGCGGGGCCCAATGCCATCGAAAGCGAGTTGGCGTAGCAGTAGCGGCCGGAGCCGGTGTAGGGCAGGAACATCGAAGCCTCCAAGAAGCGGGGAACCGTGCCTCCCGACGCTACGATTTTCAATTTTTCAATACAATGGGGACGAAATTCGGATCACACCGATCTGGTGTGGCAGCTCAGTTCTGCGCGTCGAAACCGGGGGAGTAGGTGTAGCGCCCGCGCAAGTCGTCGCGCCAGTTGGCGAGGCGGCGGACCTGGAACGCGGGCGCCCAATGCGGGTCCTGCGGCTCGATGCCGAGGGGCGCGGCCATTTCGAAACCGAAGCGGCCGTAGTAGTCCGGGTTGCCGAGCAGGATGATCGCCGGCTCGTCCCTCGCGTCCGCCGCCGCGATCGCCGCATGCATCAGCGCTGAACCGATGCCCTTGCCGTGCAGCTCAGGAGCCACACCGATCGGGCCGAGCCCGAGGACCCGCTCCCCGGCAAGACGCCCGTACGAGCACACGACGTGCCCGACCGGCTTCCCGTCGGACTCGGCCACGAGGGAGAGCTGCGGTACCCAGTCCTCGCCGGCGCGGAGTGCGTCCACGATCGCCGCCTCCGTCCCGGAGGCGTAGGCGACCGTGGCGAAGGCGGCGTCGTGGATGGCGTGGATGAGGGGCGCGTCGCCCTCGATTTCGCGTCGAATGATGGTCA
This sequence comes from uncultured Actinomycetota bacterium, assembly GCA_963740955.1. Taxonomy (GTDB): domain Bacteria; phylum Actinomycetota; class Actinomycetes; order Mycobacteriales; family Micromonosporaceae; genus Glycomyces. The sequence goes on along the minus strand of CAVUGC010000009.1, from coordinate 320,359 downwards.
CCGGGCGAGTATCACAGCCTGCGTGAACGCCCGCAACGCAATTGGCCCTCAGGCCCGGCGCGCGACCAGGAGGTTGACCAGGCCCGTGACGGCCACGAAGGCGGCCGCGGTGTAGTGCATGCCGAACGCGGCGGCGGCGCTGCCGCCGTTGAGCAGGATGGCCGTGCCGTCGCCGACGGGGACGAGCGCGATGCACAGCAGGGACCAGCCGAGCGCCCGGCGCTGGCGCAGGGCCAGGAAGACCAGCGGGATGACGCCCGTGACGAAGTCGCGGACGCCTTTCATGTTGAGGAACTGGGCTGCCTCGCCGGTGGGCCAGACGTCGAATCCGACGCCCGCGGCGCTCGCCTCGGGGAAGAAGAGGAAGGAGACGCCGAGGTAGAAGGCAAAAAGGATGGAGATGATGGTGAGGACATTGGCGGTGACGCGGAGTGCCATGGGGGGCTCCTTACGAGGTTAGAAAGTCTAGCGTCGATAGATCTATGAGCGACACTAACATGCCGCTGCTCGAATGTCTAGCGTCGCTAGATAGATGTGCGCGGCACGCCGGGTCGCGAACCCGAACGCGCCCGGTGGGAGTCGATCCCCGCGGTCCAGGTGCGGCAGTTCACCTGGATCGACCTGCGGCTTCGCCCCGACTTGTCACGATTCCGAGGCCTGCGGGGTCGGTAGGGTTGGGCGACCCTTGCGGAGGATGCGATGAACGAGGACTTTCCGTTGCAGCGCTTCGAGGAGCACCGCGACCACTTGCGAGCCGTGGCGTTCCGGATGCTCGGCAGCACCGGTGAGGCGGACGACGCCGTCCAGGAGACCTGGATGCGCTTCGCCCGCACCGACACCGCCGAGGTGGAGAACCTGCGCGGCTGGCTCACCACCGTGGTCTCACGGATCTGCCTGAACCTGCTGCGATCGCGCCGCACCCGCCGAGAGGACGCGCTCGACGCGGACCTGCCGCTGGTCGCGGCCCCGAACGCGGGCGGCGACCCTGAGTCCGAGGCGGTCATGGCCGACTCGGTGGGCCTCGCCCTCCAGGTGGTGCTCGATTCGCTCGGCCCGGCCGAGCGCCTGGCGTTCGTGCTGCACGACCTGTTCGGCGTGCCCTTCGACCGCATCGCCCCGATCCTCGACCGCACCACCGAGGCCACCAGGCAGCTCGCCAGCCGCGCGCGCAGGCGCGTGCGCGACGGACAGTTCCGCGCGGGCGCGGATCGCGATGTGCGGCAGCAGAAGACGGTGGTCGAGGCCTTCCTCGCCGCCGCGCGGGAAGGGCGGTTCGAGGACCTGCTCGCCGTGCTCGACCCGGACATCACCGTGGTGGCCGACGAGGCGGCCGTGGCGACCGGCTTCGCCGGACGCGAGGTCATCGGCGCCGCGGCGGTCGCGGCGATCTTCAACGGCCAGGCCGAGAACGCGGTGGCGGTCGTCGTGGACGGCCTCGTCGGAGTGATGTGGGCCCCGGGCGGCACGCCGCGCTCGGTGCTGTCGTTCACCGTGATCGACGGCAAGGTGGCGAGCATCGACATCATGAACGACCCGGACACGATCGCCTTGCTCGATCTCGCCACCTTCGACGACTGACGCTGCAAGACTGCCGCGGCCCGCGGCCGCGCTGCTTCGAGTGCAGCGACGGCGCGGAGGCGGTCGTTGCGGTGGGTCGCTTCGCGCCTGGTGCTAGGAACGACTTCGGGGCGGCCGGCGCGCTTTGCGCGCCGGCCGCCCCGAAGCTCATGGTGCACTGCTCCCGGCGTTTCCGGGCAGGGCCGACGCCATCGGCGCCCGGGAAGAAGTGCCCTTATGCAACGATCGCAGCGGGGTACGACAATTCCGATCGCTCTCGGCCTGCGAGGGCCGGTGGCCTTGCTCACTGCTCGGCCACCGACCGGCCACTACTGTTCGATGAGGACCTTCACGTCCCACGGGCCGAGGGGCAGCGACGCGCCCGCCTCGTACGCGGTGTCGTCGATCGCGTCGCTCACCGCCGCGGGCAGTGCGAAATCGACCTCGTTCCACGACCAGTTGTGCACGAACCGCACCGTGCGGCCTTCACCGGTGACGCCGCTGGTCACGGTCAGGCTCGGGTGCTGCGGCCGCCATGCGTTCTCGGGGACGATCCACTTGAACAGCGCCTTCCCGAACGCCGAGTTGGGGATCGTGCCCACATAGGTGATCCGGCCTTCGCCGTGCGTCTTCGTGGTCGCCGCGGCGAACCGGCCGTAGTGCGGGTGCACGTACTCGGCCAGCGTCTGCGCCCCTTCAACACCAGGTGCGCCTTCCACGTACAGCCCGTCGGCCCACTTCACCGCCGCCGCTCCGGCTTCCAGCTCCAGCGGCGAACCCTCCGCGGCCTGCACGGCGATCTCGCCCGTGAGGTTCGCGAACTCCTCGTACCAGACCCCGGCCGCCTCGGTCATTCGCGCCGGCTTCACGTCCCGGCGCGCCCGGGCCTCCTCGTCGCTGTAGCCGGTGCGCGGACCCACCAACAGGTGCCCGCCCGCTGCGGCGTAGGCGGTAAGCCAGTCGAGCAGGTCGTCGTCCTCCGCGTACAGCCCGGCCGCGACCAGGACCGGATACTCCGCCGCCGCCTCCTCCGGCGAACCCAACTGGCCGGTGTGGACGATCCGAGCCTGGAGGCCGGCGTCGAACGCGCCCCGGTAGAACGGGCCGTGGATGACCTCGAACGAGCGGTGCTCGGGGCTCCCGTCGTCCTTCTGGATCTGCGGCTCCGCCGCCAGCGCCCACTCGCTCCGCTTCGAGTACAGGACCGCCACGTCAGCCCCGGGCACCAGACCCTCAAGGGCTCCACCGGTTTTGCGCAGCTCCTTGCCGATCTGCGCCAGCTCGCGATAGGTCCGTCCGGGCTGGCCGCTGTGCGGCAGGACGCCGCCCCAGTACGTCTCGGCGCCGAAGTGGAGGGTCTGCCACTGCCAGTACTCGATCATGGCCGCACCGCGCGACACCAGCGCCCATGCGGCCTGGCGCCACTGCCCGTCGTAGGCCGGCTCGTTCCACCAGGGCATGCCGATGGCCTGCGCGTTGGTTTCGGTGACCAGGTACGGCGCCTGCTTCGAGGAGTACATGCGGTCGGCGGAGTGGTAGAGCGCCCAGGCGCCCTTGGTGTTCCAGTCGATGGCGTCGCCGCCGTCTGCGGCCGGCATCTCGAGGCCGTCCTGCATCGCGTAGTACGGGTTCCCGGCGGTCACGTCGAGGCGCTCGGTGAGCGACGGGTCGTCGATCCCGGGCCGCGAGTAGGAGATGCACGTGGTCACGAACTGGTCCTCGCGCGCGTACTCGCGGGCGATGTCGGCCTGCCAGCCGATGAACTCGGTCGTTAGATCGGCCTGGAACCGCCGCCACGCGAGCTTGTACTGCGGCTGTGCGTTCCCGTCGGGCCGCCACAGGTCGGCCCAGGTGGAGAGCCGGTGGCTCCAGTAGACGAGGCCCCATTCGCGGTTGAGGGTCTCCACGTCGCCGTACTGATGGCGCAGCCGGTCGGCGAACTGCTGGAACACGCCCTCGTTGTGGAAGATCTGGAGGCCCGGCTCGTTGTCGACCTGGAAGCCGATCACGGCCGGGTGGTCGGCATAGCGCGCCATGATCTTGCGGATGATCCGCTCGGCGTGGAACTTGAACGCGGCGTGGGTGTAGTCGACTTCCTGGCGTCCGCCCCAGTCGATGCGCTCGCCGGTGCGGTGCTCGCCGGCGATCTCGGGGTAGAGACGCACGAGCCACGGCGGGACGGCGTACGTCGGGGTGCCGAGGATGACGGCGATGCCGCGCTCGTGCGCGCCGTCGAGGACCGGCTGGAGCCAGTCGAGTTCGAACTGCCCGTTCTCGGGCTCCCAAGTGCTCCAGACGGATTCGCCCACGCGGATCACCGAGAAGCCCGCCTCGACCATGAGGTCCAGGTCGGTCTTGAGCCGCGCACGGGCGGCCTCGGTGTCGAATCCTTCAACGGCGTCCGGCTGGTACTCGAAGTAATACGCGGCCCCGAACAGGATCGGGTTCGGCCAGTGGCTCATCTGCGGCTCCTTCTGACTACGTAGTCAGCGGTACCGTACGCAACCCGGCAGCGTATGTCAACCCAGTTCCCCGCAGGCGGAAACGCGGGCCGTCGAGTCGGGCCCGCGTTCAGCCGAATGCAATTACCGCCAACGAGTCCTAGTACTCGACGCCCAGCGCCCGACCGGACTCCTCTGCGTCGATCGATCCCTCGACCGGCTCCTCTTCGGCCAGCTCCGCCAGCCGGATCGGCGAGGCGATCGGCCGTTTCGCGAACCCGGCGCCGTCGACGCCCGCCAGCTCGGCCACGTTCCGCCCGCACACGCGGCCCTGGCACAACCCGAGGCCGGCCCCGCTCACGAGCTTGAGCGAACGCACCGCGCCCACGTCGCGCTCGTCGACCGCCCGGAACAGCGCCTGCTTCGTGACCTCCTCGCACCGGCACACGAGCGTGTCGTCGCGCAGCCAGCCCTGCCAGCCCTCCCGCACCGGGTACGCCGCGTCCAGAGCGGCCGCGAACCGGCGCCCCGACCGCACCCGCGCCATCGCCTTCAACGGCGCCGCCACAGTCGCGCCCACGTACTTCGCCGCCGCCGCACCCGCCACGGCCCCTTCCGAAGCCGCCAAATCCGCACCACCGATGCCCGTCAGCTCCCCGGCCGCGAACACGCCGGGAGACGTGGTCCCCTGGGCCGCATCGACCACCACGAACCCGTGCTCGACCCGGCACCGGGCCGCCAGCGCGAGCTCCAACTGCGGCGTGAACCCGAACCCGACCGCCACCGCGTCCACCACGAGGCGCCGCTCCGAACCCGGAACCGGATTCCACAGGCCGTCCAGCCTCGCCACCGTCACCGACTCCACGCAGTCGCCGCCATGCGCCTCGATCACGGCCGTCCGCGACCGGTAGGGCACCCGGTGCCGCGCGAGAATCCCCGCGTACTTCGCCAGCTCACCGGCCTTCGACCAGCCCGCCAGCGCCCCACCCGGGTTCGAGAGCCACCCGGTCACCGCCGTGCTCGCCTCCGCGACCTCCACGACGCGCGCGCCCGCCGCGATGAGCGAATCCGCCACCGGCAGCAGGAACGGGCCGGTACCGCCGACCACCACCCGGTCACCGACCGCCACGCCCTGGCCCTTCGCCAGCGCCTGCGCGGCACCGGCGGTGAACACGCCCGGCAGATCCCAGCCCGGGAACGGCAGTGCGCGGTCGTAAGCACCCGTGGCGAGCACGAGCGCCCGCGCCTCCACCGCCCGGCCCCGGCGCGACGGGTCGTCGGCCGGACCGATCCGCATGTGCACGCGATGCCCGCCGTCGACCGGCTCGATCGCCCACACGGCGGCTTCCGCGATGTGCTCCACATTCTCAGGGAGCCTGAACCGGTCCCCGGACGCGAGCGCGTCCTGCCGGTGGTACTGCCCGCCGAGCTTCGCGCCCGCGTCGACGAGCGCCACATCGACGCCGAGCAGCTGCGGCCGCACGGGCCGCCGCCATCCCCGCCGGCCCCGCGCCGATCACCACGATGCGCCTCATGACGGCAGCTCCGCCCCGGCCTGGGTCCGGATGTCGTCCCCGTCGGCGACCAGCCGCTGGCACGCCCGCACGTCCGGCACCCCGTTCACCCGCACCAGGCAGTCGAAGCAGACCCCGATGCCGCAGAACAGGCCCCGCGGCCGGCCTTCGCCGCGCGTGGTCCGCCACGAGCGGATCCCCTTGGCCAGCAGCACACCCGCGACGGTCTGGCCCTCTTGGGCCTCGACCTCTTCGCCGTCGAACCGCACTCTCACGTCCGCACCTCCGCGATCACCGCGGGCCGGTCCACCCGGAAGGGACCTGAGTCCACCTCGGGTTCCCGCCCGCACATCAGATCCGCCAGCAGCCGCCCCGTCGCCGGAGCCAGCCCGATCCCCGCACCCTCGTGCCCGGACGCGTGCCACAGGCCGGGGTATCGCGGGTCCTCGCCGATCACCGGCAGGTGGTCGGGGGTGTACGGCCGGAAACCGCCGTACGTCCGCATCACCGGCACGCCCGCCAGGACCGGGAACAGCTTGACGGCGCTGCGCGCCAACCGGCGCAGCACCTCGACCTCCAGGGCCTCGTCGAAGCCCACGCGCTGGCGGCTCGAACCGATGAGCACCGTGCCCGTCGCGGTCGACTCGACCACGGACGACACCTGCAGGTCCACGTGCGAACTCGACACGGCCGCAACGTAATCGGCGGCATAGACCTTGCGGCCCACCACCTGCGGCAGCGGCGCGGTCACCAAGACCATGCCGCGCCGCGGCAGCACCTCGATCGGTGCGCCCGCAGCGACGCCGAAGTGCCCGGCCCACGGCCCGCACGCGTTGACCACGGCGCCGCAGGGCACCGTCTCGTCGCCCAGGCGCACCCCTGAGACCGTGCCGAACGCGTCGAAGACCAGTCCGTGCGCCTCGGCCCCGCCGCGCACCTCGCCGCCGCGGGCGCGCACGGCAGCCAGCAGCGCCGTCGCCGCGAGCACCGGCTGCAGCTGGGCGTCACCGGGATAGTGGACGGCGCCGGCGACGTCCTCGGTCAGGTGCGGTTCCATCGCCCGGGCCGCGGACGGATCCAATTCGATGGCCTGCACGCCCGCGGCGCGCTGCGCCTCGGCGAGGATCCCGAGCGGCCCCACGGCGTCTTCATCGGTGGCGACCACCAAGCCGCCCTTGGGTTCCCATTCGACATCCGCGAGCTCGTCGCCGATCTCGGCGCGCAGCGACTCCAGCAGTTCGGGCCAGCGCCGCCGCGATGCGACGGCAAGTTTCAGTTCGGGTCCAGGGGCCTTGTCGGACAGGAGCACATTGCCCTCGCCGCCGGCGGTCGTCCCGCCCGCGGGAGCGCCCCGGTCGAGCACGAGCACGCGCAAGCCCGCGGCGCTGAGCGCCTCGGCGCACGCGGCGCCGATGATTCCGGCCCCGATCACGACCACGTCGGCGGTCTCGATCCGACTCACCTGCCCCTCCGAACTCGGCTCGATCAGAGAGTATGCCCGAACCAGGCCCGCCTACACGGGGGTGGAGGAACGTGCGCCTTTTGGGAAGTCCCGGCGGGGACTAGGGGGCGGTTTGAGAATCCCGGGCAGTCGCTATCCGGCCCGCTCACTCGTCTCCCACCGCCACCCGAGCCGGACGCCGCTGCGTGGGACAGGGTTCCCTAGATCGCGTACGCGTCGAGGAATTCGAGCGCGGCCGGTCGCAGCGCCTGCGAACCCCACGACCCCCACTGGCCCGTGAACCCGTGGTGCGCCCAAGGCAAGTCCAGTTCCGTGACCGGGACACCCGCGTCCTCGAGTGCGTCGGCGAGCGCGGCGCCCTGCTCGAGCGGCACGAGCCGGTCGGCTCCGCCCTGCACGATCATCGTCGGCGGCAGGTCGGCGCCCGCATGGGCGAGCGGCGAGGTGGCCTCGTACCGGCCGGGCTCCTCGTCCAGTCCCGCGCCGAGGAAGTCGGTGAGGTAGCCGTCGGCGCTGGCGGGCATGTCCGAGTCGGCTTCGAGGGTCGTGAGGTCGGTCGGCGCGAACCAGCTCATCACCGAGGCCACCGGGGCTTCCTCGACCTCGCACGAGGGAGCGAACTCGGGGTCGCCGAGCGTGTACGCGGCCATCATCGAGAGGTGCCCGCCCGCGGAGTCGCCGGCGAGCGAGACGGACGCGGGATCGGCGCCGAAGGCCCCGGCATTGGCGCGGACCCAGCCCAGTGCGCACTTGACGTCGCCGACCGCGTCCTGCCAGCGCGGCGGGGGAGCGAGCCGGTAGTCGATCGAGAAGACCGCGTAGCCCCCGTCGGCCAGCCACTGCTGCCAAGGGGCGCTTGCGGATCGCGAACCGCCGGACCAGCCGCCGCCGTGCACGTAGACGACCGCCGGGACGGGACCGGTCGCTTCCGCGGGCGTGTAGACGTCGACCTTCAGGTCTTCGCCGTCCACGGTCGCGTAGGTCTCGGTCGCGTCCGGTTGGGCTTCGGGGGCGGCCGCGAAGGACTCGGCCCACGAGACGTCGGCGTCTGCGCTGATCGCGGCCCACGGCACGACGATCATGAGTGAGGCCGCGATCCCGGCGAGCGCGCCGGCGGTCGCGAGGGCCCGCCGCCGGGCCCGCCACGCGTATACGACCGTGGCGATCCCGATGAGTCCGAAGACGATGAGGACCGCGGTCATCCAAGGGACGAGCATCGCCATGACGCTCACGGTGTCCTCGGCCGGGCCGAGCGGAATCGGGGCGCCGAAGAAGGCGAAGCCGATCAGGACGGTCGGTACGGCGACGGTCCAGGCGAGTCCGCGCCCGAGCCCGCCGAGCAGGCGGCGGCCGAGCGATCTGCGTCGGGGTGCGGCGGTTTCGATGCTGGTTTCGATGTCGGTCATCATGACTCCTTTACTCTCGTGCACACACTGTGCGCGTCATGCGAACACTGTACGCATCATGGCGCGGCAAGCGCAAGGAGGGGGCGTTGCAATGCCTTTGACCAGGTTGGGACGCAAAAGAAACGGGCGGCGCGAAGGCGCCGCCCGCTCAGATCAAAGTCAGGACTTGCGGTTCAGTCGAACTTCGAGCCCGTCCAAGATCAGGTCGAGTCCGAACGCGAACGTGTCCTCGCGATACCGGGCCGGGTCGTCGTATGTCTCGGCGGCGGCCGTCTCGTTCAGATGGTCCTGCGTCTCCTGAAGGCCCGCAACGAGCTCCAGTTCGGTCTTGCCGCTGCGCGCGACCATGCCGAGCCACGCGGTCTCGCTGGTCACGATGCCGACGACATAGGCGATCACGGCGCCCATCGTCTGGTCGGCCTCCAACGGGTCGAACCCGCCCGCGCCCAGCACCTCGAGCATCCGCTGCGAGACCCGAGACAGATTGGGCCCCAGGTAAGCCAGCCCCACCTGCCCGAGCACCCCGGTCACCCACGGGTGGCGCAGCGCCATCGCTCGCAGGCTCCCCGCGGAGGCGCCGATCCCCTCGCGCCAGCGGCCATCGGGGTCGGGCACCTCGACTTCGCCGTAGACCTCGTCGACGACCAGCTCGATCAGCTCGTCCTTGTTGGCCACGTGCCGGTACATCGAGGTCGCCCCGGCGTCGAGCCGCTTGCCGAGCGAACGCATGCTCAACGCCGCCAAGCCCTCCGCATCCAGGAGTTCCAGGGCGGCGGCGACGATGCGCTCCCGGTTCAGCCCGGTCTGCTCGCGCCCGGCCTCGCGGGCCCAGACCGACGGGATCGACGGCTCTGCCATGCGCACCTCCTGAAGTACCGGACACGATAGCGCACACTGTGCGCCGCGCCCGGCTCCCGCATCGTGGAAACGACGCGACCGCCCTCCGCCCACGCCTCTAACCTGGCGCTCAGCGACCACGAAGGGACCGATGCCCCAATGGAATCCAAGCTCCACGGCCCGGTGCTCGAAGGCGATCTGGTGCGTCTGGAGCCGCTCGGCCACCGCCACGCCCCGGACCTCGCCGAGGCCGCCGAGGAGGACCGCGGCCCGTACCGGTTCACGTGGGTGCCGCGCGCCCGCGAGGTCGGCGACTACATCGACCAGCAGCTCGAACGCCGGGCGCATGGCACGATGGCCCCGTACGCCCAGATCGACCTCGCCTCCGGCCGGGCGGTCGGCGCGACCGCGTACTGGGACCCGCGCACGCTCCCGGACCGGGGTCTGTACGCGGTCGAGGTCGGCTTCACCTGGCTCGCCGCCTCCGCCCAGGGCACCGGTCTCAACGCCGAGGCCAAGCTCCTGCTCTTCCGGCACGCCTTCGACCGCCTGGCCGTCGACCGTGTGGACCTCAAGACCGACGCCCGCAACGCCCGCTCCCGCGCCGCAATCGAAGCCGCGGGCGCGACGTTCGAAGGCGTCCTGCGCCATTGGTCCCGCTCATGGGCTCCAGGTGAGGACGGCCGCCTCCGCGATTCCGCCATGTTCGCGATCATCCGACCCGAATGGCCCGAAGCCGAAGCAGCCCTGGAGAAACGCCTCGCCCGCATCCGCGAGCGCCGTGCTTCGCCCTCGAGACCGGGGTAAACCGCGACGTCGGTGAGGCTTGAGAACACGTCTCGAACCGGGGTGTCGACGCCGAGCGCGGGGATTCAGTGCGTAGACCGCTCGACCGGGAACGCGCCGCTGACCAGCAGTTTGCGCAACGTATACGAGCCCGCTCCCGAGCCGCGTTCGGCGAGCAGGTCGAGCACGTCGCCACCGGGCGCCCCGCCGAGCAATGCCGTCAGCTCGGGGAGATGCTCGGGCCGAACGGTGTAGAAGTACTCGACCTCGTCCTTCCCGACGAACTCGTCGAGCCCGGGGTCGATGTCGTGACCATCCACATGGAGCGCCCCGTCCGCGTCGAGATAGGCCCACATGTAATGCGCCTCAGGCGGGTCGTCCTCGGCGCGCAGCGACACCCGCCGCACCTCGTGATCGTTCATCGTCCTATTCAAGTACGCCGGGCCGTCGCCGTCCAGCCTGGGCCGGTCGGGGTCGGGACGGGCCCGACCGGGCCCGCCCCTGATGAACTCAGATGCCCGCGAGGGCCTCATCGAGCTGGGACGCCTTGAGCCCGAAGGTCTCCCGCATATCGGTGTCGTCCACGATGAACGGCCGGTCCGACATGTAGTTCATCTCCCGGAATTCGTTCCACAGCGGATCGGTGAACCCGAGCACGGTCAACTCCCGCTCGGTGAACTCCTCCAGCCGCGGCTCGGGGGCGCCGCGCAGCTCGGCGAGCCGCGTGGCCACCTCCCGCACCGTGGCGGTGATCATCGGGGCGTGCCAGGCCCGGCCCCAGGCCGATTCGCTGCGGGCGACCGCCACGAGCGCGGCCGCGACGTCCTCGATGTACGTGAACGTGTGGACCGTGTCGGGATTGCCATGGACCAGTGCCAGCTCGCCCTTGATGACATGCGGCTCGACCAGAAGGGTGAAGGCCGAATAGGCCCCGGCCCCGAGGAACTGGCCCGCGCGCACCTCGGTGGCCCGCAGCCGCCCGTCGTCATGCGCGGCCTTCGCCTGCCGCCACAGCTCCGCGCGGACCCGGCCCTTGCGGGTGGGCGCTTCCATCGGGGTGCGCTCGCTGATCGTGCCCGTCACGCGGCTGTAGCCGTAGAGGTTGCCGAGCATGACATAGTCGGCCCCGGCCTTCTCGGCCGCGGTGAGGATCGACCCGAAGAGGGCCGGCATCGTCTCCGGCCAGAGGTGGTAGGGGGTGGCGGCCGCGTTGACGACCGTGTCGGCGCCTTGGACGGCCGCGATGAGCTCCTCGGTCCGGCCCGCGTCGAGCGCGATTCGCTCGATCCCGGGAAGCTCGGGGCCGCCGCCGCTGCGGGAGACCAGGCGGACCTCGTCGCCGGCGTCGGCGAAGCGCCGGGCCGTGGCGCTCGCGGTCGCGCCTCTTCCGATGACTGCTCGTACTGCCATGACTTTGGCTCCATTCGATTGCGCCAGTAAGTGATCCACGGTGAGGCCTCGCCGTGGCACCAATGCTGCGCCGAAACGGGGGAGTAGCCTAGTGGCCTGAACGCCACACTTCCCAAGGATCCAGCCATGCGTCGAATCGCGGTGCTCGCCGTCCCTCCCGTCAAGCCCTTCGACCTCTCGATGCCCTCGACCATGCTCGAAGGTGTCACCGTCGAAGGCAGGCCCGGCTACCAGGTGACGGTCTGCACGGCCGAACCCGGGATCACCGCTTCCACCGGGGGTTTCGACCTGGTCGTGAACGCCGGTCTGGAAGCCATGGAGGAGGCCGACACGATCATTGTCCCCTCCTCCGCCCGCCGCCACGACGCCGACGAGACGACCCTCGACGCCCTCCGCGCCGCCGCCGCGGCCGGGAAGCGGATCGCCTCGATCTGCACCGGCGCCTTCATCCTCGCCCAGGCCGGGCTCCTCGACGGCCGCACGGCCACCACCCACTGGGCCCTCGCCGACGAACTGCGGCAGGCGCACCCGTCGGTGTCGGTGGACCCGAACGTGCTGTTCGTCGACGACGGCCAGGTCCTCACCGGCGCCGGCTCAGCGGCCGGCATCGACCTGTGCCTGCACCTCATCCGTTCCGACTACGGTGCGGCCGTGGCCAACACGCAGGCCCGCGCCGCCGTCGTCACGCCCGTGCGCCAAGGCGGGCAGGCCCAGTTCGTGGAGACGCCGCTGCCGCCCGAGACCGGCTCGCCCTTGGCGGAGGCCCGCGTCTGGGCCCTCGGCCGGCTCGACCGGGCGATCTCCCTGGACGAGTTGGCCCGCGAAGCGAACATGAGCGTGCGCACGCTCGCCCGCCGCTTCACCGACGAGACCGGCATGACCCCGTTCCAGTGGCTGCTGCAGCAGCGCCTCCACCGGGCCCGCGAACTCCTCGAAGCCAGCGACCTCAGCGTCGACCAGGTCGCCCGCCGCAGCGGCTTCGGCACCGCGGAGTCCCTGCGCCAGCACATGACCCGCCACATCGGCCTGACCCCGAGCGCCTACCGAAACGCCTTCACCCGAAGCCTTTCCTAACCTCGGCCCTCGGCACGGGCAGCCCGATTCGCCCTCAGCGGACGTATCGCTCGACCGGAACCGCTCCTCCGTTCAGCAGCCGCTGCAACTCGTAGGAGCCCGGACCGGCGCAGCGCTCGGCGAGGAGATCGAGCACATCGCAGCCGGGCTCCCCGCCGAGCAGTTCGACCAGTCGGCCCACGTGCTCGGGCCGGACGGTCTGGAAGATCTCGACTTCGTCCTTGCCGAAGCGGCTTTCGAGCGCGGGATCGATGTCCTGGCCGTCGACGTGGAGCGCCCCGTCGTGGTCGACATAGGCCCACAGCCAATGGCGCTCTGACGGTCGACGCTCCGCCCGCAGGGTGACCCGGCGTACCTCATGAGAATCCATCGCCCCATTCAAGTACGCCGGGCAGCCGAGGTCCAGCCATCTCGGCACGGACCTCGGCTCGCGCGGCCTTCGACCTACCTCACCCGCGACGCCGTCACTCTCCGGCCGCCTGACCGCGGCGCGGCGGGGTGCCGTAGACCGGGCGGTACTCGGCGAATTCGGTGGTGAACAGCGCCAGACCCTCGGTGATGCCGGGCAGGCGGCGTTCGACCCCGTGGACGGCCTCGGTCGGCATGAATCCCGAGACGTAGCCGGTGGTCTCGGTCGAGAACTGGCCCTTGATGTTCGACCGCGCCTCACCGAGCGTCTTCAGGACCGCGTTGCCGGTTCCGGCCGGGAACTCCACGTCGAAGCGGTTGATCGGCTCGCAGACCTCGGTGCCGGCCTCCTTGAGCATCCCGTCCAGGAGGAACGCGGTGACCGCCCGGAAGTCGTTCGCCGTGCTCGCCTTGCCGATATAACCGGTCGCCGTCAGCAGCACCCGGCAGTCGGTGACGGCCCAGCCGTACAGGCCCCGTTTCAGGGCCTTGTGGACGGTCTCCTCCACGGCGTTGCGCAGCGCGCGCGTCAGCGAGCCCCGCTCCACCTCGAGCGCGTACTGCACGCCCGAACCGGGTTCGCCCGGCTCCATCCGCAGCCCCACGGTCGCGATGTGCGGCGTCTGCTGCCAAGGCCCCATCTCGTGCAGGGCGGAGGCGGTTCGGAGCGGGCGCTCGATGTGGATCGCCCGCGTCTCCTCGAACTCGACCGCGATGCCGAACTCCTCGAGGAGCAGCGAGGCCACGACCTCCTTCTGCACCTCGCCGTACAGCCGCACCGCCATCTCCTCGGACAGGTCGTCCAGGTGCGGATCCACGAGCGGGTCGCGTTCGGCCAGGCTCATAAGCGCCCGATTGAGCGGGATGCGGTCGCCGTGCCGCGCCGGGCGCACCACCGTCTCGAGCGTCGGCGGTGTGAAGAACCCGCCGCTCGCCAACGCCTCCTCCGAACCGATCGCGTCGCCGATGCGGACCTCGGTGAGGCCCTTGACCTTCGCGATGCTTCCCGGTTCCGCCACGGCCGGGACGGTGGTCGTACCGGTCGCGAAGACCTCGACCGCCGTCACCTTGCCCTCGAACGCCTCCACGGTCCCTTCGACGCGGCGGAACGACGTCAACTGCTCGCGCGGCGCGATCCGGCCGCAGTGCAAGCGGATGTAGGCCACCTTCTGGCCCGCGGCCGCATGCTCCACCTTGAACACCGTGCCCGACCGCCTCGCCCTCCGGGTCGCGTTGCGGCACCGGCAGGAACCGACGGATGCCCTCGGTCAGGGCCGCCACGCCCGCGCCGGTGACCGCCGAACCGAAGTAGACCGGATGGGCCCCGCCCGAACGCACCTGCGAGGCCAGTTCCGCCTCACAGTCGAGCGCGCCGGGGTCGTCGAGGTACGCGGCGAGGAACTCGTCCGAACCGGCCGTCAGCATCTCCACGGCCTGCTCGGCGAATCCCGGCCGGTCGAACGAGAACGGCGCCACCTCGGCCGCACCGGAGCCGATCGCGTGGACCGTCCCCATCGGCAGCAGCCGCGGGCTGAGCATCGAGGACAGGTCCTCGATCAGGTCCGCCTCGCGGGCGCCGCGTCGGTCGATCTTGTTGACGAACAGGAGCGTCGGCACCCCGAGCCGCTCCAAGGTGCGGAACAGGACCCGCGTCTGCGCCTGCACGCCTTCGACCGCGGAGACCACCAGGACCGCGCCGTCGAGCACGCGCAGCGCCCGCTCCACCTCGGCGATGAAGTCGGTGTGGCCGGGCGTGTCGATGAGGTTGACGGTGAGCCCGTCGAGCTGGAACGCGACGACCGCCGACTGGATCGTGATCCCGCGGCGGCGCTCCAGATCCATGGAGTCGGTCTGCGTGCTGCCGGAGTCGACGCTGCCGACGTGGTCGATGATGCCCGCGTCGAACAGCAGACGCTCGGTCAGGCTGGTCTTACCGGCGTCGACATGGGCGAGAATCCCCAGATTGAGATACGACAATGCAAGTCCTCGAGAGTGAGATCGACTGGTTTCGGATGAAGCACTCCGAGGTTTGGCGCATGGCGATCTCCTGCTGGTACGAGGACTGACACGTCTGGTCCGACGATGAGCCCGAGGTTAAAACCCCCCGAGGGGCCGCGCAACCGATTTAGGGCCTGTTTGGGAATCAAACAGGCCCTAGCTCGACTCCGCCCACTAGCATTCGGGACCATGCACACCCAAGGCCCGACCACGTTCGAGGACGCGCTGCACGGGGTAGAGATCCTCGATGTCAACTGGCTCACCGAGGACTGGTTCAATTCCCGCGAGGCGCCTCCTTCCGCAGCCTCGGGGCTCGGCGTCTTCGCTCTACTCGCCATGCTCGCCTCCGGCGCCGACGGCGAGACCCGAGAAGACCTGCTCGACGCGACCGGACTCGAGATCGAGCAGACCACCGGAGTCCCGGCCGCGCTGATCAACGCCGCGCGCTCGTCGCCCGGGATCGACTTCGCCCTCGCCGTGTGGGCCGGTACTGAGGTCACGCTCAAACCCGAGTGGGTCGCGGGACTCCCATCGCAGGTGATCGGTTCGCTCAGCGGCGACGCGGACGCCGATCAGGCCGCCCTCGACGGATGGGCCTCGGCGAACACGGGCGGCCTCGTCGACAAGATGCCGGTCGACCTCACGCGACGGATCGAGCTCGTCCTCGCCAGCGCACTGGCCGTTCGCACCAAGTGGATCACGCCATTCACCGAGCGCCGCGCGCCTTTCGCCGCCGGCCCTTGGACCGACCCGGACCGGCACCGCGTCCTGGACGCCACGTACCACGAGGACGTCTTGCGCGTTGCCGACGATGTCACCATCCTCACCGTCCGCGGCGATGACGACATCGACGTCCTCTTGGGACTCGGCCGTGAAGGCCTCTCGCCCAATGCGGTCGTCAAAGAGCTGAACAAAGCCGCCAATACCGCCGCATGGTTCCTCCTGGAGTCCATCGACGACACCACCTGGGGCCGCTCCGCCACCGAGCTCGCCCCGGGCGACGAGGCCGTGGGCGTTCAGGTCGCCGAATACTGGACCGACGCACCCCAGACGTCCCCCGAAGTCCGTGCCCACGTACCCGAGTTCCGAGCGGCCGAGGATCTCGACCTGCGCGACGACGCCGACACCCTCGGGCTGGCCCGCGCCATGAAGGGCGGCAACCTCTCGCGGCTCGCGGCCGAACCCTTGATCGTCAACCAGGCCCGGCAGTCGTGCACTGCCGCATTCAGCGCCTTTGGCTTCGAGGCCGCGGCCGTCACCGCGTTCGGCATCGACTGGATGGGGTTCGAGGAGCCGGCGCCGCAGACGCACCGGCACCGGTACGCGCAGGTGACCTTCGACCGCCCCTTCGCCTACCTCGCGGTCCACCGCTCCACCGGGCTCATCCTCGTGGCCGGCTGGATCGACGACCCGGCCGGCGGGTTGGCCCCGGCGAGCTAGCATCCGGGGGATGGGCACCGAGAAGACACTGCAGGACGCGCTGACCGCGGCCGAGATCGCCGCCGCCAACGAACTGACCCGGCGCTGGTTCGCCACCCGGGCCGAGGTGCCCGCCGTCGCCTCCGGGCTCGGCATCTGGCCGCTGCTCGCCGCGCTGGCCACGGGCTCGGTCGACGCGACGCGCGAGGAACTGCTCGCCGCCGCGGGCCTGGACGCCGATCAGGCCGCCAAGGTGCCGGGCGCACTGCTCGACGCGGCCCGGTCGGCCCCGGCACTTCGGCTCGCGCTCGCCGTGTGGGCCGGTTCGCGGGTCACGCTCGATCCTGAGTGGACCGATGGTCTGCCGGTCGGCGCGGTCGGCTCGCTCACCGGCGACGCCGCCGCCGACAAGGCCGCCCTCGACGCCTGGGCCTCCGAGCACACCGGCGGCCTCATCGAGCGGATGCCGCTCGACTTCAGCCAGCCGATCGACCTGGTCCTCGCGAGCGCCCTCTCGGTGCGCACCACCTGGGTTACGCCGTTCCACGACACGAATCGGGTCTTCAGGGAAGGGCCCTGGGCCGGGATCGGACGCTGCCGCACCCTCGGCGCGACCTTCACGGACGATCTCCTGAGGGTCGCCGACGACGCCTCGGTCCTCACCGTTCCCGGCGACGGCGACATCGACGTGCTCCTCGGCATCGGACGCGACGACCTTGCGCCGCAAGCGGTCATGGGCGCTCTCATCGACGCGGCGACCGACCCCGCCTGGGGCCGTTCCGCGACGGCGATGGCGGTGGGGGAGCGGGCCGTGGGCGTCGAGGTCGCCGAGCACCGGGCCATGCGGCCGCAGACCGGCCCGGAGATCGACGTCCAGACCGTCCGCTTCAAGCTCGACAGCGACCTCGACCTCGGCGACGACGCCGCCGCGCTCGGCCTCGTCCTCGCCTCCGACGAGGACCGCGCCCGCTTCGACCGCCTTGCGGCCGAACCGGTCTACGTGAGCCAGGCCAAGCAGGCCTGCACCGCCGTCTTCAGCGCCACCGGGTTCGAGGCTGCGGCGATCACCGCGATGGCCATGGCCCGCGCCGCCGGCATCCCGAAGATGAACCACAAGCACGTGCGCATCTCGGTCCGCTTCGACCGGCCCTTCGCCTACCTCGCCCGCCACCGCCCCTCGGGACTCGTCCTCATCGGCGGCTGGGTCGGCGAGCCCGAACTCGCCTGACCGGTCCGCGCGAACTCAATTCACCCCTGTCGCATCGTCTCAGGAGATGACGCGCGAAAGTATTGCGTCCGCGCATCGAAACGCATAGTCTGCACGGGTTCTCCGATCCCTCCGATTGGCTTGTCGCCCAACAAAGGAGATCCATATGGGACATGCGACGCTCACTGTCAAGGCCGTCAACGCGGTGTTCGCACCCGCCGTCGCCGGGCGCAAGAAGAAGGTCGACGCCGCGATCGCGAAGCTGGTCGACAACGCCGAGAAGGAGACCGGCGCCTCGGCACGGGAGCATCGCGAGTACATCGAGGACTGTCGGTTCCTCTTGCACTGCTACGCGGACGAGCCGTACGCCTCCTTCCTCGGATGGACCGCCATCATGGGCGACGTGCAGCGCCGCATCACCAACCGCCTGCGGGTCGCGAAGGCCATCGCCGAGCGGCCCGAGATCGAGCGCGAGCCGATCGAGGCCCCGATCGTCGTCACCGGGCTGCCCCGCACGGCGACCACCCTGGCGCACAACCTCATCGCCGGTCCCGAGGCGAACCGCGCACCGCTGTTCTGGGAGCTGTTCAGCACCGTCCCCGGCGACGCCGACGACGCCGTGCGCCGCCAGGCCGTCGAGTCGACCCAGAAGTGGGTCGTCTCCATGAACAAGGCCGTGCCCGTCTTCCCCGACATCCACCCGATGGCCGCGATGCTCCCTGAGGAATGCGTCTTCCTGCTGCCGTTCCACAGTTTCCTCTGGAACATGGTCGGCCCGATGGACGCCTATCGCGAATGGTGCGCGAAACGCGACTACACCGACGACTACCGCTATTTCAAACAGGCGCTCCAGATCCTCCAGTTCGGACGCGAACGCAAACGGTGGGTGCTCAAGAGCCCGTGCCACCTGTGGTCGCTCGAGACCCTGGTGCAGACGTTCCCCGACGCGAAGGTCGTCTGGACGCACCGCGACCCGGTCACCGTGCTCGGCTCGTACTGCTCGCTCGTCGAGGTCGGCTGGTCGGTCTACCAGCGCCGCTTCGACCCGCACACGCTCGGCCGGACCTGCCTGTCGATGCTCACCGAGGCCATCAGCGGCGCCCGCGAGGTGGGCCTGCGGCTGCGGGGCGAGAACGTCATCGACGTGGGCTATCCGCATCTGGCCGGAGACGCCCGCAACCAGGTGCCGCGCCTGTTCGCCCGGCTCGGGCTCCCTTGGGGCGAGGCGGAAGCGGACAACCTGGAGTACCTGCTCGACCTGCCGACGCGGCGGCGCCGACACGAGTACACGCTCTCGCGCTACGGCCTCAGCCAGACGGCGGTGGAGGACGCCTTCGGCGACTACTCGCACCTGGTCGCGAACCTGCCCGCCCTGTCGGGCCGCCACTGACGGCGCCGACCCGCGCGAAGGCCGCCTCCTAGGCGGGCTCTTCGTCCAAGGGCGCGCTGTGCCACTGCCAATCCGGACTCACACGCTCCCGTCCCTCGAGCTCGCCCCGGCCCGTGGCCCACAGCATCGTCGCCCACGGATCGGTGCCTTGCGGCGCTTCGGGGAACAGCCGCGCCAGCGCCGGGGCCACCAGATCGCCCGGCGCCGCGAACGGCACCTTCAGACCCTGCGTGAGGTCGAAGGCGTGCGCGAGCGTTTCGACCACGCCCATCGCCGCGAAGCCCTCGGGGTCGGCGGTGCCCCAGATGTGCCAGGACCGTGCCGTAGGCGGGCGCGCGTCGACCACGGCCGCGACCAGGCCGCCCATCATCAACAGGACCTCGATCCCGGCCTCGGGGCCGGACTCGCGGTCGGTGATGATCGGCAGCGGTTGCTCGCCCGGCCGCTGCCACACGATCGTCGGACGGCCCTGGAGGTACGGCACCTGCGGTGCGAGCCGCAGCGCGTAGGAGAACAGGCCGTTGTTCAAGTGGTCCAGGGCGTCCCAGCAGTCGCAGTCCATCGGCCCGGCCTGGCGGGCCCAAACCTCGGCGGGGGCTTCGCGCAAGGCGTTCGCCGTGAGGTCAACGGCCCGTGAGACATCGGCGCCGGTCACAGGGGTTCTGGTCATGCTTGGACCCTAGCGGTCCGCCCCGGCCGGGCAACCCGCTTCAGTCGCCCTGCCACGCATGCCAGAGCCCGGCGTACACCCCGCCCGCCTCGAGCAGCTCGTCGTGCGGGCCCTCCTCGGCGATCCGCCCGTCCTCGACCACCGCGATCCGGTCGGCCGAGCGGGCCGCCTGGAGCTGGTGGGCGATCGCGATGACCGTGCGCCCCGCGAGCGCCGCCGCCAACGCCGCCTCCACCTTGCCCGCGCTCGCCGGGTCGATCCCGGCGGTGGCCTCGTCGAGGATCACGATCGGCGGGTCGGCGATGACGACGCGGGCGAGCGCGATCTGCTGCGCCTCAGCGGTGGTCAGCTTGCGGTGCTCCTCGCCGAGCATCGTGTCGAGCCCCGCCGCGAGCGCCCACCCGGCGTCGACGCGCCGCAGCGCCGCGGCCAGGTGCGCGTCGTCCGCGTCCGGGGCGGCGAGGATCAGGTTCTCGCGCAAGGTCGCGGTGAACACGTAGTGCTCCTGGGTCACGAGCACGACGCGGCGTCGCAGCTCCTCGACCGCGATGTCGCACACCGGCACTCCGCCGAGCGTCGCCGTACCCGTGCGCGGCCGGTCGATCCCGGCGAGCAGCCGCGCGATCGTCGACTTCCCGGCCCCGGAAGGCCCCACGACGACCAGCCGATCGCCCTGCCGCGGATGCAGGCTGAGACCGTGCAGCACGTCCGGGCCGTCGCCGTACCCGAACGTCACGGCCTCGAGCCGCAGGTCGTTCCCGTCCGGCACGGCCTCGCGCGGTTCGGCCTCGATGAGGTTCGACGCCCTCGATGCGCGCCAGCGCCGCCGAACCCTGCTGGAACTCGTTGAGCTGCACCATGATCTGGTTCGTGGGGTTGGCGATCCGCACGGCCACGGTGATCGCCGCGATCGCCGTGCCCAGGCTCAGCGCCCCGTCGAAATACCAGAACCCGGCGGCCGCGACCACGATGATCAACTGGAGTCGGTTGAGCCACAACAGGAGCAGGAAGAACTCGATCTGCAGCCGCATCACGCGGAGGAACCGCTCGTACATGGCCTCGCCGCGGGCGTACCCGGCCTCGCGCCGCTCCTCCTGGAGTCGGAGCGCGGCCACGGTCCTCGCCCCGGCGCCCGAGGCCGACAGCGTCTCGGCCGCCTCGCTCATCGCGGCGCGCTGCGCGAGGAACGCCCCGCTCGCCCGGCGCAGGTACCGGCGCGCGGCCAGCAGCAGGGGCGGCAGCGTCACCAGCGCGCACAGGCCCAGCAACGGGTCGATCAGGAACGTGGCCACGTACAGCACCAGCACCTCGATGATCGCGGTCGCGACCGGGGGGCCGTTGTC
This sequence comes from uncultured Actinomycetota bacterium, assembly GCA_963740955.1. Classification (GTDB taxonomy): domain Bacteria; phylum Actinomycetota; class Actinomycetes; order Mycobacteriales; family Micromonosporaceae; genus Glycomyces. The sequence continues at coordinate 299,437 of CAVUGC010000009.1, read as the reverse complement.
GCGCAGCAGGTCTGCGACCGTGTTCACGTCTGAGGACGTCCGCGTGCCCAGGTCGCCGCGCCCGGCCTGCTCCACCCGGTCGAGCGGCAGCCCGAGCACCCTCGCCACGACGCCCTCGCGCAGCCGCGCCGCGGCCCGCTCGCCGAACCGGTAGCCCGCGCGCCGACCGAGGCGGCTGAGCACGAACTGGACCGCGACGCACGCGACGATGAGGACGCACACCAGGTTGAGTCCGCCCGCGTCCCAGCCCGCGCCGATCCCGTCGACGACCCGGCCGAGCAGGACCGGCACGGCGACGCTGCACCCGGCCGCGAGCGTGTACAGGACGAGGACCTGCACGGCCCGGCCCTTGTCGGCGGCGAGCAGCTCCCGGAAGGCCCGCCGCACCTCCGCCGGGCCCGCGATCGGCAGGCGCGCTCGCGTGTCGGTGGCGCTCATCCGGACGCCTCTGCTCGGCAATGCTCATGAGGTCTCCTGCAGATCTTCTCGGTCGTGGGAGGCGAGGCGGCGGTAGGCGGGGTCGTGCAGCAGTTCGGCGTGGGAGCCGACGGCGTGGACCTTGCCCTCGACCATCCACACCACGCGGTCGGCGCGGCCCAGCCACATCGGCGAGGCGGCCACGACCAGCGTGGACCGCCGGCCGCGCGGGCGGCGGCGACCCGCTCGGCGATGAGCGACTCGGTGTGCGAGTCCACGGCCGAGGTCGGCTCGACCGCCAGCAGCGTCTCCGGCTCGGCCGCGAGCGCGCGGGCCAGGCGCAGTCGCTGGCGCTGGCCGCCCGAGAGGTTCCGTCCGCCTTCGGCGATGCGGCCGTCGAAGGTGCCGCCGAGCCCCGTGTACACGTCAGCGGCGCAGGCGGTCTCGATCGCGGTGACGCCGCGTCCGGTCGACCCGCAGCGTCTCGGCGAGCGTGGCGGCGAACAGGTAGTCCTCGTCGGTGAGCAGCATGATCCGCTCGCGCACCTCCGCGAGCGCATACGCCTCCAAGGGATTCGCGCCCCAGACCGCTTGGAGTCGCGGTAGCGGGCCAGCCGCTCGCAGGCTTCCAGCGCCGGGGCGGTCTCGGCGGTGACGAGCACGGTGAGGCCGCCGACCGGGACCGTGAGGCCCGAATCGGGGTCGCGCAGCTCGCCGCCGTCGCCGTGGACCGTCCCCTGTCGTCCACATCGGTCGCGATGGCGAGGAACCGGGTGAGGCGACCGGAGGCCACCCAGGCGGCGACGAGGTAGTTCGCGGAGACGATGAAGTTCCCGGAGACGGCGATGAAGATGGTCGCGAAGCTGAACGCCGAGGCCAGGCCGCCGATGGTGATCGCGCCGTTCGACGGCCAGGAGCGCCCCGGTCCAGGTGATCACGGCGACGAACACGATCGGCATCGAGCTGCGCAGCGCGTGGATCCACGAGCTGGAGTTCGCGACCCGGTAGCCGCTGTCGCGCAGGGCCGCCGACCGCTCCCGGTACCGCGCGGCGAACATGAGGTCCCCGCCGATGCCGCGCAGCACCCGCAGGCCGCCGACGATGTCGGCCGCCTGCGCGGTGAGGTCGCCGATCATCTCCCGGTAGTCGGCCTGGCGGCGCTGGAGGCGCCCGAGCAGCGGCCCGGTGACGACGGCGGTGACGACGCTCCCGGCGATCACGATCCCGCCCAGCAGCGGGTGGATCGACCACACCAGGGCCGAGCCGACCATGAACATCGCGAAGTTGTTGAAGAAGAACCCGATCTCGGAGACCGCGCGGGCCGCCATGCGGGTGTCCTCGCTGGGCAGGTTCACCAGCTCTCCGGCGGAGACGCGCCCGCGCACGCCGGTTCCGGCGGTGTTGAGGTGGTCGGTGAGTCGCTGGACGATGACCCGCTGGTTCGCGGCCTCCGCGCGGTTGAACTGCCGGAAGCCGAACCCAGAAGATCGGCTGCGCGGTCACGGCGAGGGCCATGAGCGCCAGCCAGAACATGAAGTCCCCGCCGTCACGGGCGATGAGCCCTCGTCGACGATCCGGCCGAGCATCCACAGCTGCGACATCGAGGCGCCGCCCGCGAGGAGGAACATCGAGCGCCCAACGCGATCCGGCCGGTGTGGGGCCGGGCGAGGCCGGGGAGGAGGCGCAGCGGGGTGAGCGGCCGTCCGCGGCGGGGCCCCTGGCCCGGAGCGGGTCTGGAGGGCATGGGAACCACGCTTACCGGCCGACCGGTTTTCCGAAAACCGCTTAATCTGTCGCATACCCGCCTGTGCCAATGTCGCGTTTCCCGTTTTCGCTGCAGCGCGGCGGGATACCCCGAGTCCAAGAGCGACAGATCACCGACTCGAATGGAATCGTCATGCCTTACGTCGCCACGCGCCACAACCCCGTCATCGTGCACATCATCTCGGGGGTCTTCTATTCATCGCCCTGATCATCCTGCTGTACCTCACGTTCGTCCTCCTGGAGGCCAACCCCCCCAACCCGCTGGTCAACTTCGTCGGCGACCTCGCCAACTGGTTCGCCTGGCTGTTCAAGGACATGTTCACCCAGATCGAGGACCCGAAGGTGCGCGCCGTCGTCGACTACGGCATCGCAGCCCTGGTCTACATCGCAATCGGGGAGGTCCTTTCAGGGTGTCGGTCGCCGCCGCTGGCACGACTGACCCCGAACCGATTGCATTGAAGTCTCATGCGGTCCGCTGCCGTGCCCCGGCGCGGACCGCAGATCGTGTTCGCCGTAGGCATCGCGGCCTGCCCCGCACAGCCGGTTCGCAACCGGCCGCTTTCACGCGTTTCGCCCCGACCCGGGGGCGTATGAGGGTATTTCTGAAAACCGGACAGGGGCGCTCGGGCGCGGTGTGATGGTGGCGTCGCCTGCGTGGGTGTTCTGCCCGACGCGCGGTCCACCGGTGCGGTGTCCAGGAGGATGAGTGCCATGCGAGTCTGCCTGAAAGTGCAGATCCCGGTCGAAGCGGGGAACAAGGCGATCACGGACGGGGACATGCAGCCGAAGCTGAAGACGCTCATGGACCAGCTGAATCCCGAGGCCGCCTACTTCTTTCCGCAGGACGGCATGCGGACCATGATGCTGTTCTTCGATCTGAAGGAGACGTCGATGATCCCGCCGATCACCGAACCCCTGTTCGAGGGCCTCAACGCGCAGGTGGACTTCGCGCCTGTCATGAACCTCGACGACCTGATGGCGGGGCTCAAGAAGATCGAGAGCAGCCGCTAGGGGCGCAGCCGGAAGTCACCAAAAAAGGCCCGGCCGTCGCGGCCCGGCCTTTCGCCGTACCGCTCAGGCACTGGTCTGCCAGACCAGGTCGGACAGGCGCACGACCTCGCCGAAGCGGGGCAGGTTGAGGCCAGTAGGGGCCTCGTGCTCGGCACTGCTCAGGGCGCTCATGGCGTCCTCGACGAAGACCAGCTCGTACCCGTGGTCGGAGGCCGCCCTCGCGGTCGACTCCACCCCGAGGTTGGAGCATGATCCCGGCCATCACCAGTGTCTCGGCCCCGTGTCCGTGCAGGACCGCGTCGAGGTCGGTGCCGTAGAAGCCGCCGATGCTGCGCTTGACCACGACCGCATCGGCGGCCTTCGCGATCAACTCGGCCAGTTCGCTTCCCGGCGGCTGCTCCTCGACGTTCGGGCGCTCCACCCCGATCGCCACGACCGGGGCGCCCGCTGAGCGGGAGCCCTCGGCCAAGGTGAGGGAGGTTGCGAGCACCTCGGCACCCGAATGTGGTTCGAGTTCCAGGTCGAGGAGTCTCGGCATCAGGTCCACCAGGACGACGGCAGTGCGTCGGGGGTCGAGGAGGGTCATGCGTCCGCACTCATCAGTCGGCGTCGCGCATCCGCAGGAGCTTTCGGGCCTCGACGGTCGTGATCGCCGGCCGCTGCGCCAGCGCCGCCGCTGCCGCCGCGCGCTCCACGAGCTGGTCGTTGCCGGTGACCGCCTGCCGTCTCGCGAACGACACCGTGTCCTCCATGCCCACCCGCAGGTGCCCGCCGTGGGCCAGCGAGGCGAACATGACCGGGAGCGTCGTCCTGCCGATGCCAGTGGCCGAGAACGTGGTCCCCTCCGGCAGGTACCGGCGCACGCCCTCGGCGAACGCGGTCACCGTCGCGGCGTCGCCGGCCGCGCCTCCCGGCACGCCCAGCACGAAGTCCACGTGCACATGCCCGCCGAACGGCAGCCCCTCCTTGTCCAGCAGCCGTTCCAGCGCGCCAGGTGGCCGAGGTCGAACAGCTCGTACTCGGGCACGACCGCCTTGTCCTGCATCCGCCGGTGCAGTTCGACGATGAACTCCGAGCGGTTCATGAACACGTCGTCGCCGAAGTTCACGGTGCCCATCGTGCAGGAGGCCATGTCCGGTTCCGCGTCGAGCACCGCAAGGCGGGCCGCCTCCCCGTCGCGCACTGACCCGCCCGTGGAGAGCTGCACGATCAGGTCGGTCGTCTCCCGAAGGGCCGCAACGGCATCGCGCAGTCGCACCGGGTCGAGGGTCGGCCGCGTCTCGTCGTCGCGCAGGTGCACGTGGATGATCGACGCCCCGGCCTGCTCGCACCGCTTCGCGGTGTCGACCAGCTCGTCCAGCGTCACCGGCAGCGCCGGGACCTCGGCCTTGTCGACCTCGGCCCCGGTGGGCGCCACCGTGATGAGGGTGCCGGTCATGCGACCTCCGCCGTCTCGTCCTGGCGGGCCGCGGCCCGGCGCGACCGCGCGGCGGCCGCGTCCCCGTCCTCCTTGGCGCGCATCGGCGTGTGCATGTTCGCCCACCACTCCTGGCCCGCCTTGGGCAGCGTGTCGATCGGGTCGTAGAACGGGTACCGGCGGGTGAGGGCGTCGGGGTCGTCGGCCTCGATCGAGGTCCGGTAGTTCTTGGTCCAGTACGAGATGCCGAGTTCCCGGTCGTATTCGGAGAGCTGGTGGACCCAGCGCTTGCCGACCATCGGCACGTCGCAGATGATCCTCGGCGTCGCGTACCCCGGCAGGTACCCCATGATCGCGGTCTGCAGGTCCTGGGCCTGGGCGACCGAGGTGCGCCAGTGCTCGGCGTTGGGGATCATGTCGCACATGTAGAAGTAGTACGGCAGGATGTTCGCCTCGCCCTGCAGCGCGAAGCACAGGTCGAGCAGGTCGGCCTGGGTGTCGTTGACACCGCGCATGAGCACGCCCTGGTTGCGCACGTCCCGCACGCCCGCGTCGAGCATCGCCGCCGCCGCCTTCGCCACGGCCGGGGTCACCGAGTTCGACGTGGTTGATGTGGGTGTGGATCGCGAGGTTGACGCCCTGCCCGGCCGCGCGCTTGGCGACGCGGGCCATGCCGTCGACGATCTCGTCCTGCAGCCAGTGCTGGGGCAGCCCCATGAGCGCCTTGGTGGCGAGGCGGATGTCGCGGATGGTCTCGACGTCCAGGAGCCGGTCGAGGAACCGCTCGAGCTGCTTCCACGGCAGGTTCGCCACGTCGCCGCCCGAGACGACCACGTCCCGCACGCCCGGGTGCGCGTCGAGGTAGTCGAGGATCGCCGTCTGCCGGTCGACCGGTTTCAGCGCCAGCCGCCGCTTGTCCACTGTGGGCGTGGAGTTGCCCACGAGGTCCATGCGCGTGCAGTGCCCGCAGTACTGGGGGCAGGTCGAGAGCAGCTCGGCGAGCACCTTCGTCGGGTACCGGTGGGTGAGGCCTTCGACGGCCCACATGTCGTGCTCGTGCAGCGAGTCGCGGGTCGCGAACGGGTGCGAGGGCCAGTCGGTGTGCCGGTCGGAGGCGACCGGGAGCATGTAGCGGCGCACCGGGTCGGCGTAGAACGCGTCGGTCCACGAGCCCGGGCCGGTCTCCTCGATCGAGCGGTGCCATCGTGTTGAGCATCTGCGGCGGCAGCAGCATCGACATGGTCGCCGAATGCGCCATGTCGGCGGCGAGGTCCTCGTAGAACGACTCGTGGAGCCGGTCGCCCACGACCTCCCGAAGCTGCTTGACGTTCTTGACGCAGTGCACGCGCTGCCACTGCGCCGAAGCCCAGTCGGCCTCGGTCACGTCCGCCCAGCCGGGGAACCGCGTCCAGTCCGGCTCCTCCAGCCTGCGACGCCGGTACTGGTAGGGCTGCTCGATCACGGGCGCTCTGTCTCCCGTCGGTCGATCCGACACCTTCTCACCTCCATGTCCGGGCTGTTGGCCCGGGGAAACCTCGCGGACGGGGATGACCGTCCTTGTGACGAGGATAACCTTCCGTTACTGTAGTGCGCTAGGTCCCGCATATTGAGACTCCATAAATTCCCTGCTACCAGGAAGGGCGGCAACGATGTCGAAAGGCTCACCGGTCGGATCGCACCGAGTCGTCAGCCCCGCCGGAGCGCTGCCACAAGCGGCCGACCGGCTCGACCCCGACCCCGAGATCGCCGACGACGAGGTCCGCATCAGCGTCGAGCGCCTCAACCTCGACGCGGCCTCCTACCGGCAGCTCCACACCGCCCACGGCGGCGACGGCGAGGCGATCCGGGCCGAAGTGCTCGCCATCATCGAGCGCCGCGGCAAGATGCACAACCCCGTCACCGGCTCCGGCGGCATGCTCATCGGCACCGTCGACGCCGTCGGCCCCCGCTCCCCGCTCGGCCTCAAACCCGGCCAGAAGGTCGCCACCCTCGTCTCCCTCACCCTCACGCCGCTGCACATTGATGACGGTCTGACGCGCTGGGACGGCAACTCCGAGCAGGTTCCGACCAGCGGCCACGCGATCCTCTTCGGCCGCTCCATCGCCGCCGTCCTCCCCGACGACCTGCCCGAGCACCTCGCGCTCGCCGTCCTCGACGTGTGCGGCGCCCCCGCGCTCGTCCGACGCGTCGTCGCCCGCCGCCCCCACGCCTCCACCACAGTCGCCGTCCTCGGCGCCGCCGGGAAGTCCGGCTCGCTCTCGCTCGCCGCCGCCCGGGACGCCCACGCCGCGAAGGTCGTCGCCGTCGTCCGCGACGAGATCGAGGCCGCCCAGCTGCGCGGCTCCGGCCTCGCCGACGAGATCGTCGTCGCCGACGCCACCGACCCGCTCGCCTCGCCGAGAAGGTCGCACGCACGCCCTCGACGGCCGCGGCGCCGACGTCACCGTCGTCTGCGTCGACGTGCCCGGCTGCGAACACGGCGCGATCCTCTCCACCGCCACCGGCGGCACCGTCGTCTTCTTCTCCATGGCCACCTCCTTCCCGGCCGCCGCCCTCGGCGCCGAAGGCCTCGCCGCCGACGTCGAGATGCTCATCGGCAACGGCTACGTACCCGGCCACGCCGAGTACGCGCTCCACCTCCTCAGAGCGAACCCGCACCTCAAGGACCTCTTCATCGACCGCGTCGGCAAGGAAGACTGACGTGACCGACAAGCCGCTCCTGCCCCTCGACCCCGCCGTCGTCGCACAGGCCCGCCGCCTCGCCGCCAAAGCCGCCCAACCCGTCGTCGACCTGGCCCGCAGCCACACCACCGTCTCCGTCGAACGCGCCACCCTCCGCCTCGCCGGACTCACCGGCGCCGACCCCGACGGCATCCCCTGGGTCAACCGCCTCGCCGACGCCGTCGCCGACCAGGTCGGCATCGAGCACGGCATCGCCCTCCCGGTCTTCCACGCGCTCAACGACTACCCCGACCTCGACCGCCTCGCACACGCCGCCGCCGCGGGCGGCGTCCGCTTCACCCTCCCCACCGGGCCGAGCGGCCCACGACCGCCCGCGAACGCGCCGCCGCGGCCGTCCGCAACGGCTTCGACCGCATCGACCGCTCCCGGCAACGCCGAGACGAACTCGTCGCCGAGATCGGCGACCCGCCCCAGCGCCCCTGGATCTACCTCATCGTCGCCACCGGCGACATCTACGAGGACATCCCGCAGGCCCAGGCGGCCGCGAAAGCCGGCGCCGACGTCATCGCCGTCATCCGCTCCACCGGCCAGTCCCTCCTGGACTACGTCCCCGAGGGCGCCACCCGCGAAGGCTTCGCCGGCACCTACGCCACCGGCGAGAACTTCCGGCTCATGCGCGCCGCCCTCGACGAGACCTCCCGCGAGGTCGGCCGCTACATCCGCCTCACCAACTACGCCTCCGGGCTCTGCATGCCCGAGATCGCCGCGCTGGCGGGGATGCACCGGCTCGACATGATGCTCAACGACTCGATGTACGGCATCCTGTTCCGCGACATCAACCCGATCCGCACCTTCGTGGACCAGCGTTTCTCGCGCCAGGTGCACGCCCGCGCCGGGATCATCATCAACACCGGCGAAGACAACTACCTGACCACCGCCGACGCGGTCGAGGCCGCCCACACCGTCACCGTCTCGCAGTTGCTCAACGAGCGCTTCGCGCACGAGGCCGGTCTCCCGGACCCGCTGCTCGGCCTCGGGCACGCCTTCGAGATCAACCCCGAAGTGCCCGAGTCGTTCCGGCTCGAACTCGCGCACGCGCTGCTGGCCCGCCAGCTGTTCCCGGACGCGCCGCTGAAGTGGATGCCGCCGACCAAGCACATGACCGGCGACGTCTTCCGCGGCAACCTCCTCGACGGGTTCTTCAACCTCGCCGGGGTCATGACCGGCCAGTCGATCCTGTTGGTGGGCATGATGACCGAAGCGGTCGTCACCCCCTGGCTCTCGGACCGCGACATCGCGCTCCAGAACGTCCGCTACGTGCTCAGCGCCTGCGCCGGGCTCGCCGAGGACTTCCATCCGCCCGCAGGACGGCTTCATCGCGAACCGCGCCGACGAAGTGCTCGGCGAGGCCGTGGACCTGCTCGGGCCGCATCGTGGACGACGGCCTGCTCAACGCCATCGCCGACGGCACGTTCGGCATCATGAAGCGCCCCGCCGACGGCGGCCGGGGACTCGAAGGCGTCGCGAAACGCGCCGACGACTACTGGAACCCCGCCGCGGACGAACTGGACGCCGACGAGTCCCGACCAGGACGCCGCCGTGCGCGAGGAGGCCGCCCGATGAGCCGCATCGTCAGGCCCTACGGGGACACCACCGGCGACGGCATGGTGCAGCTCTCCTTCACCCTGCCCGTCCCGCACGACAAGCGCGCCGAGGGCGCCGCCCTCCAGCTCGCCGCCAAGATGGGCCTCGACGGCGCGATGCTGGTGCACGCCAAGCCCATCGGCGACGCCTACACGTTCTTCGTGGTCTACGGCGCCTCCAACGCACCTCGTGAACCTCGACGAGGTCAAAGTGGTCGAGAAGGACTACCCCCACTTGAGCCCCAAAGAGGTCAACGACGCCATCCGCGAGCGGCTCGGCCGCAAGCTCTGCGTCGTGGGCGCCTGCATCGGCACCGACGCGCACACCGTCGGCATCGACGCGATCCTCAACATCAAGGGCGTGGCGGGGGAGAAGGGCCTGGAGTACTACCGGGAGCTGCGCGTGGTCAACCTCGGCGCGCAGGTCGCCGTGCCCGACCTCGTGAACCGGGCCGTCGACGAAGAGGCCGACGCGGTGCTCGTCAGCCAGGTCGTCACCCAGAAGGACGCCCACCTGCACAACACCCGCGAGATGGCCGCCGCCTTCCGCGAGGCCCTGCCGCCGGGCAGCCGCCCGCTGCTCGTCGTCGGCGGCCCCCGCTTCGACGAGGGCGCCGCGAACGACCTCGGCGTCGACCGCATCTTCACCCGCGGCACCACCCCCTCGGACGTCGCCTCCTACCTCGTCCACCGCCTCGTCACCAGCAAGGAGATGCAGCATGAGCGCAAGCCATGACGGTATCACCGTGACCCACCGCCGCTACATTCCTTACAGCCACGCCCACTACGGCGGGAACCTCGTGGACGGCGCGTACGGCCTCGGCATGTTCGGCGACGTCGCCACCGAGCTGTGCATCCTCACCGACGGCGACGAGGGCCTGTTCGCGTCCTATGCGGACGTCCAGTTCAAGGCGCCCGTGAAGGCCGGCGACGTCGTGGAGGCCACCGCCACCGTGATCCGCACCGGCCGCCGCAGCCGCACGGTCGAGTTCACGCTCACCATCGTCTGCCGCGCCGATCCCGAACGCGGCGAGTCCGCCGCGGCCGTGCTCGACGAGCCGATCATCGCCACCACCGCCACGGGCACCGTGGTCGTGCCGTGAACCGAGCCGTCGTCTGCGTCGACGTCGGATCGACCTACACCAAGGCCGCCGTCGTCGACGCGGACACCGGCGACCTCCTCGGCACGGCCTCGCGCCCGACCACGATCGGCACCGACGTCATGGACGGCCTCCGCGAAGCCGTCGAAGCGGCGACCCCCAAGGGCGCCAATGTCATCGACACGCTCGTCTGCTCCTCCGCGGGCGGCGGCCTGCGCCTCGCCGTGATCGGCAACGAGCCCCTCGTGACCGCCCGCGCCGCCTACCGGGCCGGGCTCAGCGCCGGGGCCCGCGTCGTCGACGTGCGTGCCGGGAGCCTCAAGGCGGGCGACTTCATCGACCTCGCCGCGGCCCGTCCCGACGTGATCCTCCTGGCCGGAGGCACCGACGGCGGCGACGAGACCGCCCTGCGCGCCCACGCCGAAGCCCTCGCCGCCTCCGGGATCAAGACCCCGGTCGTCTTGGCGGGCAACGCGAACGCCGCCGCGGACATCGCCGCCCTCCTCACCGGGGCCGGCATCGACACGACCCGCGTGGCGAACGTCCTGCCGCGCATCGGCGTGCTCAACCCCGTCCCCGCCCGCACCGCGCTCCGCGAGGTCTTCCTGCGCCATGTGATCGCCGGGAAGCACCTCTCCGCCAGCGCCGACTTCACCCGGATGGTCAAGGCCGCCACACCCGACGCCGTGCTCACCGGGGTCGAGCTCCTCGCCGAATCCACCGACGCGGACCTGCTCGTGGTCGACGTCGGCGGCGCGACCACCGACGTCTACTCGGTGCTCACCCCCGATGCCGAACGCGAGGGCCCGCGCGCCGAGGTCGCCGGAACCGCTTGGCGCTCAAGGACCGTCGAAGGCGACCTCGGCGTCCGCCATACCGCCGTCGGCATCACCGAGGCCGCCGACGACGAAGACCTCCCCACGAGCTGGAGCCTCCCGGAGGCCGCGCGGCTGCGCGCCGCGAACCCGGCCTTCCGCGCCACCGACCCGTCGGACGACGCCGAGCTGAGCGCGCTCGCCGCCCGCATCGCGGTGCGCCGCCACGCCCGAGGCGAGCGCATCGGCGGCCCCACCGAGCCGCTGCGCGGCGGCAAGGACCTCGCGGCCGTGAGCCTCGTCGTCGGCTCCGGCGGCATCCTTCGCCGCGACCCCGACGCCCCGGCGTGGCTGCGCGAAGCGGTCGGCGCCGACACCTCCGGCGGCGTCCGGCCCCCCAAGGACGCCCGCTTCGCGATCGACGCCGACTACCGGCTCGCCCCGGCCGGGCTCCTCAGCCGCGAACGGCCACCGCGCAGCGCCCGCGATCGGACGCCTCTGAGAGGTCCACTTCGTTCTGACTCGGGACAACCGCTCGGCCCCCTCTGCGCGTATCGATGATTGGACATTCCTCAACACCCTTGCATGCCAACGGAAGGCGACCATGGAACGACGCGATGTTATCAAGCTCGGTGCCGCAGTGACCGCAGGCGGGGCCGATCCTCGGCTCCGCCTCGCCGCGCACGCGGAGCAGGCGACCACGCAGGCCGCCGTCACGACGGCCGCCCAGATCAAGGCGGTCTACAACACCGAGATCGCCAAAGCCGGAGGCACCTGGCAGGGCTATGTGACCCTCCTCAACGGCACGGCCGCGCCGGTCGTGGCCGTGGACCACAGCTCGAGGAGCATCAAGACGGCCGCGAGCATCAACAAGCTCGGCATCGCGCTCGGCGTGCTCGACAAGATCGACCGCGGCGAGCTCGCCCTGGACGACCGGATCACCCTCACGTCCGACATCATCCTCACCGGCTCGGGCTTCTACTTCCACCAGACCGCGTACGGCGACGAGATCACCGTCGCCAACGTCCTGGTCGCGATGCTCCTGACCTCCGACAACACCTCGGTGCGGCTGTGCGGCCTGGTCTGCCCGCCCGCCGAGATCAACGAGACCCTCGAGGCGAAGGGCTTCACCGACACCCGCGTGATCCCCAACCCGGCCAACCCGAACCGCATGTGGCTCGGCGACACCACCACCTTCGAGACCAACGATCCTCCTCACCCGCCTCGCGAAGGGCGAACTGCTCTCCACCGAGAGCACGAGCTTCTTCCTCAACGTCCTGAAGGGACTCAGCGGCTACCACGACGGGTTCCGCCGCAACATGTCCTCGGTCGAGCGCGCCCGCATCGCCATGAAGTACGGCGCGGACGACGCCACCGCGCAGCGAGTCCGGCGTGGTCTACAGCGCCGCCGGCGCGCCGGCCCTCGTCTACTCGTTCATGGCCCAGTACGACACCACTGGGGCAACTACGGCGCGACCCACCCGGCCGTCCAGGCCCACGCGACCATGGGCCGCAAGATGTTCGACATCGTGAACGCCGCGGGCCTGGCCGCCACCGACGCGGTCACGCTCGAAGTCGAGCAGGAAGCCCTCAACGGCGACCTGGTCCAGTAACGAGCGTGAAGCCCCCGGCCGCACCGTCGGCCGGGGGCTCTCGTCCGAAGGCGTCGTCGATGCAAGCGTTAGCCGACGTGCAGCCCCAGGCCACCGACCCGCAATACGATCGTTCATCGACGGGCTGCGACAGTCTGGTGTCGCAACCTGGGATTCCCGGGCCCGGCCCCCGGGCCCTCACGGCCCGCCCTCCCGAAAGAACACACGACATGTCCATAGCACCGCGCACGATCGACCGGCGCCGCCTCCTCACCGGCTCGGCCGCCATCGCCGCAGGCCTCGCGGCCGCCGCCGATCGCCGAACCGGCCTCCGCGAACGCCGCGACTAGCGCGCTCCAGTCCACAATAGACAATCTGCAATCGGCAACGCATCGACCCCGCCGTCGAACCCGCCGCGACCCCTTCATCCGCGCCACCGCCCAATGGGCCCAGTACGACGGCCCCGCCTTCGTCGACACGTACACCACCAACATCACGCCGAACACCACCCCCGAGACCAACGCCGCCGTCCGCGTCCTCAGCGGCTTCAGGACGCTCTGGCAGACCGGCCCGACCTGGGACAACGGCACCGTCGTCGACGAGGACACGCTCGAAGGCAACCTCGCCTACAGCGCCGAGATCACCGGCGCACGCACCGTCGCGGAAGCCAAGCAGGCCTTCATCTTCGACCGCCAGCACCAGAGCTACAGCGCCATCGGCGGCCTCGGCCCCCTCGAAGCCGCCTACAAGACCGGCGCGAAAGCCGTCACCGCCATCACCAGCGCCCCCGACGGCATCCCCGCCGGCAAGTCGAGCGACTCCGTCCCGCCGGAGCCCCCGCCGGATCGGCCATCGGCTCCGGCGCCACCGACTCCGAACTCGGCAAGGTCGCCCAGCTCGTCAACACCGTCCGCGGCGATTTCACCTCCTCGCAACCCCAGCAAGTTCGCCTACCTCTACCCCCGGCCCTGGCGCATGAACGGGACAGCGAGGTCGCCGAGTCCGGCGGCATCCCCGTCCTCGGCGATCCCCGCCTACGAGTCCGAGGTCGCTGGTCGCCCCGCAGCTGCTGCGCCAGCGCTCCGACACCCCGCCGAAGACGGCGGCTTCCCCTCCGGCCACACCAACGCCGCCTGGCTCGCCGCCTTCGCGCTTCGCCTACGCCGTCCCCGAGCGGTTCCAGGAACTGCTCGCCCGCGCCTCCGACGTCGCGACTCGCGCATCATCGCCGGGATGCACTCGGTGGTCGACGTCGTCGGCGGCCGCATCCTCGGCACCGCGCTGGCCGCCGCCGCACTCGCACGACCCTGCGAACGCCGCGATCAAAGCCGACGGCCCGCGCCCAGGCGCTCGCGTACTTCACCGCGGCCGCAGACGTTTCGGCCGACGAGCTGCACGCCTACGCCCACCGCGAGGGCCCCGACACCGACCGTACGCCGACCGCGACGCCGAACCGCGAGCGCTACGCCGACGCCTCACCTACTTCCTGCGAACGCTCCGGCGCGCGACGACGCCTTGACCGTCCCCAAGGGCGCCGAGGTGCTCCTGGAGACCCGCCTGCCCTACCTCGACGCCGACCAGCGCCGCGAGGTCCTGCGCACCACCGCCCTCAAGGCCGGGTACCCGCTCCTGGACGGACCCGAGCAGTGGGGCCGCCTCGACCACTTCGCCGCCGCGGACGGCTACGGCCGCTTCGACGCCGACGTCACGGTCGCGATGGACGCCGCCGAGGGCGGTTTCAGCGCCGCCGACACCTGGCGCGGCGACATCGGCGGCTCCGGCAAGCTCACCAAGACCGGCACCGGCTCGCTCACGCTCACCGGCGACAACTCGTTCTCCGGCGGCGTGGTCCTCCAGGAGGGCACCCTCCGCGCGGCCTCCTAGAACGCCCTCGGCAAGGGCGGCGTCACCGTCACCAGCGGCACCCTCGCCGTCGACGCCGGCCAGCTCGAACTGCGCGCCTTCGCCAGTCGACCGCCACCCTCCAATTGATGCTCAACGACGACGACGAACCCGCCCTCGACATCTCCAAGAAGGCCACCCTGGCATCCGGCGCGGTCCTGAAACTCATCCTCGACCCGCAGCGCCCGCCCGTCGCAGGCGTCCGCTCCCGCTGGTCAAGGCCAGAGTCATCGGCACCTTCGCCGAAGTCGTCCTTCGACCTCCCCGGCTACACCGCCGCCTCGACGTACTAGAAGAAGCAGCGTCAAGGTCCGCATCGACGCCGCCTGATCCGCGCCGGCCCCGGCCGCCCGGAGAGCCCGCGCGCCGGAGGACTGAAATCCCCACAATCTCAAGGCCCGTACATTTGTACGATTGAATTTGGAATTCGAGGTAAATCTCTCTAGGCTTCATGCATCTCTCGGAAGGAACGCCATGAGCGCCAAAGAAGTCCTCGCCTACTACACCGAACCCGGCCCGATCTCGGACGCTGGCGTCCACCGCGACGCCCTACTGGCCGTCCCCGGCGACGTCCCCGCCTCCTCGCCGCCGTGCAGGGCATCCTCGTGCACCAGGACCTCGCCGGCGTCTACGGGTTCGCGATGCCCGAGGAGCGCCGCATCACCGCGCACTTCCGTTCGACCGACCGATCCTCGGCCGCATCCTCGAGGAGGACGCCCGGCCGCTGAGTGAGCCGCGCACCCCTGAACGCAGGCTCGCCTGCACTTGCCGCACCTTCAGCCTCGTCGCCGTCGCCGCGATGCGCGTCCACGGCATCCCCGCCCGCGCCCGCTGCGGCTTCGGGAACTACTTCGACCCCGGCTGGCACATCGACCACTGGGTCGCCGAGTACTGGAACGGGAAGGAGTGGATCCTCGCGGACGCGCAGATGGACCCCCTCCTCACCAAGGTGATCGGCTTCGACTTCGACCCCGCCGATGTCCCCCGCGACCGCTTCGTCGTGGGTGGCCAGGCCTGGATCGCCTACCGGAACGGGAAGTCGACCCCGACAAGTGCGGCCTGACCATCCCGGGGGAGCAGGGCGCCTGGTGGATCGCCGCCAACCTCATCCGCGACGTCGCCTCCCTCGCCAACATGGAATTGCTGCCCTGGGACGTGTGGGGCGTGATGCCCGAGCCCGAAGACGAGATCACTGAGGAGATGACCGCGCTCTTCGACGAGCTCGCCGCCGTCACCGCCGATCCCGAGACCGCCGCGGACGTTCGCTCACGCTACGAGGCCGACGGGCGACTGCGCGTCCCCGAGCAGGTACGCAATGCCCTTCGCAAGACCGATGAGACGGTCATCGCGGCCGACTGACCCGGGCGGTGCTGTACGGTTCGGTGCGTATCCCACACAAAAGGAGTGACCAAGTGGACGTGGAGCGCACCGAGCTGCCCGGAATCGGCGTGCGGTTCGAATTCGAGACCAAACGCCATGTGCGCCTCGGCATCGTGGCCCACCGCGAGGGCCGCCGCGACTTCATCATCTACGACCCCGACGACCCCGATTCGATGCTCGACTGCATCGTCTTCTCCGCCGACGAGTCGGCCGCGATCGGCGAACTCCTCGGCGGCGCCCGCATCGTCGAGAAGCTCAACCGGCTGCACCACGAGATCGACAACCTCGTCTCCCGCCAGCTGCACATCGACGCCACCAGTCCCTACGCCGAGCGGCCGCTCGGCGACACGCGGGCCCGGACTCGCACCGGTGCGTCCATTGTGGCCATCGTGCGCGCCGACAGCGTCGAGACCGGTCCCGCCCCGTCTGCGATCCTGCACGTCGGCGACCGCCTCGTGACCATCGGGACCCAGGAGGCCGTCGACGCCGTCGACCGAATTCTGCGTGGTTCGTCGTAATGCACGGGACCGTCGAGCTCCTCCTTGAACTTGGCATCCTCATCGGAGCCCTCGGTCTGCTCGGAGCGATCGCCGGCAAGTTCGGCATCTCCGCCATCCCGCTCTACCTCCTCGCCGGCCTCGCCTTCGGGCACGGCGGCATCTACGAGATGCACGCGATCACCGGCTTCCTCGACGTCGGCGCCGAAGTGGGCGTCGTGCTGCTCCTGTTCACCCTGGGCCTGGAGTACACGCCTCGCGAACTGCTCGGCACCATGAAGACCTCCTGGCTCGGCGCCGTCGTCGACCTCGTCCTCAACGCGACGCCCGGCGTGGTCTGCGCGCTGCTCCTCGGCTGGGGGCCCGTGGCCGCCGTCGTCTTCGGCGGCGTCACCTACGTGTCCTCCTCGGGCATCATCGCGAAGGTCCTGTCCGACCTCGGCTGGCTCGGCAACCGCGAGACCCCCACAGTTCTCGCGCTCCTGGTCGCCGAGGACATGATCATGGCGCTCTACCTGCCTATCCTCACCACCCTCCTGGCCGGGCTCGCGTTCGCGCAGGCCGCCACGGGCCTCGGGATCGCGCTGCTGGCCGTCGCCGGGGCCTTCGTGGTCGCCTCCCGCTTCGGCGGGCTGCTCTCGCGGTTCCTCTCCTCGTCGAGCGACGAGATCCTGATGCTCAAGGTCATGGGCATCGTCCTGGTCGTGGCCGGGCTCGCCGAGCAGGTGCACGTCTCGGCCGCGGTCGGCGCGTTCTTCGTCGGCATCGCGCTCTCCGGTGAAGTCTCGCGCCAAGCCGAAGAGACCCTCGAACCCCTGAAGAACCTCTTCGCGGCGGTCTTCTTCGTCAACTTCGGGCTCGAGACCGATCCGACCGCGCTGCCGCCGGTGCTCCCGGTGGCGATCGCGCTCGCCGTCTGCACGATCGCGACGAAGTTCGCGACCGGCTGGTGGGCGGCCGGACGCAACGGCTCGGCCTTCACCGGCAAGCTCCGCGCCGGGCTCGTGCTCCTGCCGCGCGGCGAATTCTCGATCGTCATCGCCGGGCTCGGTGTGACGGCCGGCCTCAACCCGGCGCTCGGCTCCGTCGCGGCCGCATACGTGCTGATCCTGGCCGCGATCGGCCCGCTCGCTCCGCGACTGGCCGGACCGATCGTCGCCAAGCGCCGCAAGAAGAACCGGGCGAAACGCCTCGCACAGGCCTCCGCGTCCTGACCACTGCGATCGGGTGCCGTGGCGACCGTCACGGCACCCGATCGGGTGACAAGCCCGCCGCGGGACCCTGTTCTTGTCGGACCCTCGCGGAACGATCGACGCCTACGGTCCCCGGGTGGGTGGGGGTTCGGGATGGTATTCGAGTGAACGCTGCGACAGCCGCCACAGCGCCGTGCGATCCGTTATCGGCGCTTGATAGAACTCATAGATGGCTGAAACCGCGAACCCGCCCCGCCCGCAAGACGAGGTCGTCGACATCGCCCGCGACCTCATCCGCATCGACACCACGAACACCGGCGACAACGCGACCGCCAAGGGCGAGCGCGCCGCCGCCGAATACGTCGCGGAAAAGCTCGCCGAAGTCGGACTCGAAGCCAAGATCTACGAGTCCGCGCCCGGCCGCGCCTCGGTCGCCTGCCGCTACCCCGGCGCCGACCCCTCCCGCGGGGCCCTCCTCCTCCACGGCCACCTCGACGTGGTCCCCGCCGAGGCCAGCGAATGGACCGTGCACCCCTTCGGCGGCGAGATCAAGGACGGCTACCTGTTCGGCCGCGGCGCCGTCGACATGAAGGACTTCGACGCGATGCTCCTGGCCCTCGTGCGCGACTGGAAGCGCCAGGGCAAGGTCCCCCCGCGCGACCTCGTCCTCCTCTTCACCGCCGACGAAGAGGCCGGCTCCGACTACGGCGCCCGCTTCATGGTCGAGCAGCACCCCGAGGTCTTCGAAGGCGTCACCGAAGCGGTCGGCGAAGTCGGCGGCTTCTCCATGACCCTGCCCAACGACCTGCGCGTCTACGTGGTCCAGACCGCCGAGAAGGGCCTCGACTGGCTCCGCCTGCGCGCCACCGGCCGCCCCGGCCACGGCTCGATGCTCCACGACGACAACGCCGTCACCCGCCTCACCCGCGCGGTCGCCAACATCGGCCAGCACGAGTTCCCGGTCGAGATGACCCCCACCGTGCGCCAGTTCCTGGAGTCGGTCTCCGAGCTGACGGGCATCGAGTTCGACCCGAACAACCCCGACGAGACCGTCGCGAAGCTCGGCCCGGTCGCCCGCCTCATCGGCGCGACCCTGCGCAACACGGCCAACCCGACCCGCCTCAACGCGGGCTACAAGACCAACGTCATCCCGTCCACGGCCGAAGCCGTACTCGACTGCCGCTCGCTGCCGGGCCGCAACGACGAACTCGAGGCCACCCTCCGCCGCCTCGCCGGCGAAGGCATCGACTTCGAGTACGAGATCCGCCAGCCCGGCTACGAGACCTCGTTCGACGGCGTGCTCGTCGACGCGATGGCCGAGGCGATCCGCCAGGCCGACCCCGGCGCGAAGACCGTCCCGTACATGCTCTCGGGCGGCACCGACGCGAAGGCCTTCGCGACCCTCGGCATCCGCTGCTTCGGCTTCGCGCCGCTGAAGCTGCCCGCCGACCTCGACTTCACCGCCCTGTTCCACGGCATCGACGAGCGCGTCCCGCTCGACGCCCTCAAGTTCGGCGTCGACGTCATGGACCGCTTCGTCTCCCGCTCCTAGCCACGAGAACCCAACGGGCCCTGAGCCGGTGATCGCCTTCACTGACTCAGGGCCCGCGCTTTCCTTGACACCACTTCCGAAACTCCGCTAAAGTCGAACGCGATGTTGATTTTCCTTTAGAAAGCAGCCAGGTCGCCGCGTAGAGCCACGCTCCGCGATGACCGTCGAGGCACGCATCGCAAACCCATGAAGTCACTGGTGCTCGCTGCGTGCCGTCTTTCCGCAACTCCCTTCGCGAACGACTGCTTTCTGGAGCCGCACATGTTCCGCCATGCCCAACTCACCCTTGTAGACGTCACCAAGCGCTACGCCGACCACCTCGTCCTCGACCGGGTCACCTTCGCCGTCAAACCGGGGGAGAAGCTCGGCATCATCGGCGACAACGGATCCGGCAAGTCCACCCTGCTCAGGCTCCTCGCCGCCGTCGAGGAACCCGACAACGGGGACCTCACCGTCGCCTCCCCCGGAGGCATCGGCTACCTGCCGCAGCAACTCGACCTGCCCGAACAGGACACGGTCGCCGACGCGATCGACCTCGCGCTGGCCGAATTGCGCGCGATCGAGGCCGCCATGCGCGAGGCCGAACAACAAATCGCCGACGGCAACGAAGCCGCAGGCGAGGCCTACGCCGACCTGATGGCGCACTTCGAAGCCCGCGAGGGCTGGGAAGCCGACATGCGAGTCGACCAGGCACTGGCAGCCCTAGGGCTGCCGGGCCTCGACCGAAACCGTCCCCTGGGGACGCTCTCGGGCGGCGAACGGTCGCGACTGATGCTGGCCGCGACCCTCGCATCGAGGCCTGCGCTGCTCCTGCTCGACGAACCGTCGAACGACCTCGACGACAACGCCGTGACCTGGCTCGAAGCGCAACTGCGCGACTGGCCGGGAACGGTGGTCGCCGTGACGCACGACCGCGCCTTCCTGGAGGCCATCACCACCACCATGCTCGAAGTCGCCGACCGGACCGCCCGCCGCTACGGCAACGGCTACGCCGGCTATCTGATCGCGAAGGAGACCGAACGCCAGCAGGCAGAGGAGGCCTACGAACGCTGGACCTCCGAACTTGAACGCCAGCAAGGCATCGTGGACCACAACGCGGGCCGCATGGCCGCGATACCGCGCAAGGTCCCGCTGGCCAACATGTCCACCGGCGCCTTCCGCGCGCGCAACCGCGACCACGGCGCTGGCAGTCGGATCAAGGTTGCCAAGCAGATGCTCGAACGACTACGGGAGAACCCGGTCGCAAGGCCGCCCGAGCCGATGCGCTTCGAGTCAGGTCTCGAGACCACCACCGTCGGCACTGACGCGCCCGCCTTGGTGCTCAAGGACATCCGAGTGGGCGATCGGCTCAAGGTCGACGGACTGTCGGTCGCCCACGGCGAACGCATCCTGATCACGGGCCCGAACGGGGCGGGAAAGACCACGCTCATGCGGGTCCTCGCAGGCGAACTCGAGCCCGACGAAGGCGAAGTCGAGCGCACCGGCGCGATCGGCCACCTGCGCCAACTCGCCGGACCGGGATCGGGACGCCAGTCAGTGCTGCGGGCCTTTGCGGAGGGCCGCGTCGGCACGCTCGAAGAGCACGCCGAGGCACTGGACCGCCTGGGACTGTTCGCACACGAACAGTTCGGAACACCGGTCAGGGCTCTTTCCGTGGGCCAACGCCGCCGCTTGGAACTGGCGAGACTGGTCACGAGGCCAGTGGATGTGCTGCTCCTCGACGAGCCGACCAACCACCTGTCCCCGATGCTGGCAGAACAACTCCAGGAGGCCCTGGCCGACTACCAGGGCACGGTCATCCTCGTCAGCCACGACCGACGCCTCAGGCAGTCCTTCCAAGGCCGCCATCTCGAAATGAACGCCGGCGCGATCAACGCCGGTTCATAACGGGCGGACTCCGGCACGACGACGGGCACAGGATATGGGCGGACCACGCTGATGTGGTCCGCCCTTCTTCTATCTTCTTGGTTTGTGTAGATGGTTGCGGCTCAAGCACGGCGACAACCGGATAAGACTTCCCAGGGCGGGACGCTTTGGCATCCCGGTGTGCGGATGCCAGGGGTTCGGGCTGGCAGCGACAGCGAGGTGGGCGAGGGGGCGGGCGGGGTTCTTCGCGGGCGGGGTTCTTCGGCTGTCTGGTGTGGGGATGGTAGCGGTTCGGGATGGCAGCGACAACGAGGTAGGGGAGGGGCGGGCACGGTTCATCGGCTTCCCGGTGCGGCGATGGTTGGACTTCAATCTGGCAGCGACAACGAGGCCGGCTTTCCCGGGGTGTGCCTTCGGCGTTGGGGTTCCAGAATGCTCGCGGTTCAGGCGGGCGGCGACAACAAGGCAGGTGTAGGGCGGCGCGGTTCTTCGACTGCCTGGTGTGGAGATGGTTGCGGTTCGGTCGGGCAGCGACAAAGGGGTCAGCCCTGCCCGGGTTGGCCTTCGGCCTTGAGGATCGAGAATGCTCGCGGTTCGGGCTGGCGGCGACGAAGAGGTCGTATTGCCGTGGGGTGGGATGGGTGGCTGCCTGGCCCGTTTCGCTTGTGGTTGTTGTTGCCGGGCATGGGGATGGGCCCGAACCCGTGGAGGGTTCGAGCTGGGAGGCGTGGCCCGTATAGGGCGGGTGGTGCGCCTTCCCTCCCCGCCCCGGTCGCCACCGAGGCGGGCACCTTAAGAAGGGCGGATCGCCGAGATCCGAGGGCCCCACGTGTGTGGGTTGTTTGGGCTGCTCGGGTTCGGGTGCCTTCTCGCTGGGCTCGCCGGGGTTCGCTTCGGTCTTTGCTGGTGCGAACTTGGCTCGGCATTTGGCTCTCGCGGCTCTCATAGCTGCGAGAGCGCGGTCATTCTCGGCGGCTTCTGCTCTCGCATCGAGATCGAACTTCATGTTCTCTGACCACTCGGACCGGTAGAGCCCGGTCGGGAAGTAGTCGAAGTCATCTGCCTGGTGTTCGGCATCCATGTCGGCATCGGTGCGCCAGTCCGCACACCCACACCCATCACTGCCCCGACTGGCCTTGCCGCCCTGGGTTTCGTGGCCTTCGTGGTGGGTGATGATCGCCTGGCCGGGGCCGGTCTTCTCGACCGTCCAGCCCGCAGTGTGGATGCGGCCGTGGTGGAAACGGCACAGCAGGATCAAGTTCTCAGCGTTCGTGACACCGCCGTCGGCCCAGTGCGTGATGTGGTGGGCTTCGGTCCAAGCGATCGGGAGCGAACAACCCGACCAGGCGCAACCGCCTGACTGCTCGAGTTCGAGCTTGCGCCGCAGCGCCACGTTGGGGAGGCGCAGTGCCCGGCCGAGTTCGAGGGCTTCGCCGGTGGCGTAGTTGAAGACCGAGGGAATGACCCCGGCTTCGCAAGCGAGCAGGCGGGCCCTGGCGACACTGATCGGCTGGCCCTCCAGGAGAGGCGTGCGCCCGGTGTCTTCGCCGCGCAGGGTCTCGATGTCGACTACGAGGTCGAGGGTGGCCGTGTGGCCGTGGCGGGTCGCTGCTTCAGAGGAGGAGCCGTAGCCCGCGAGGAGTTGGTGGAGGGCTTCCGCATGCCGGTTGGGGGCAGCAGGGAGCACGCCCTCGGTGTCGGTCTCGTCCTGGCGAGGAGGCGGGCAGGCAGTCTTCAGGTACTTGTCGAGGAGCCTGCCGGTCTCGTCGGAGAGTTCCCCGGACAAGCTCCACATGCCGTTGCCCTGCTCGGCGATCTGGATCCATTGCAGGGCCTGCTCGCCAAGGGAGTCAAGCAACTCCGACTCATCAGCCAGCTGCGCGGCCAGTTCATCCAGGTGCCGCTGCAAGTCCTTGAAAGGCGCATGAGCGCAGTACTGGGCGATCAACGCCTCAGGAGTCGCACACAGGATCTCGGAGTCGAAAGGCGAGGCGACTGCTTCCCTGAAGGGCGTCTTGGCGAACAGTCGCATGGCCGGGGTCTTGTCCAACTGCCGGACAGCATAAGCGACCTGATCGATCCGAGCCTGCCCTGTCGTTGCCGCTTGAGCCAGCACGCCGAACTTCCCTGCAAGGCGCGCGATGGCGGCGATGGAGCCTGCCGTGTTGAAGGTGAAGTCGAACTGGGAGAGCAAGAGATCGCGGAGAGCGGAGAACCCGAACTCGGAGCGGTGGAGACCGGACTCTTTCATTGCGATCACCGCAGACAACACCTGAGCATGCTGAGCGTTGATGGCCTCAGCGGCTGCATCGAGGGTGGAGCGGATGGCTTGCGCCTGAGACCGGCGATCCGGGCGAGTCGAGGAGGTGAAAGAGGCCTGGGAGTCTGTGACTGGAGTAGTAGTCATGGTGTCCATCGGGGCTTCGCCTCCCTTCCCTGTTCTCGAATACTTGCCTTGCTTTCGCTTGCTTGTTCGTAGTTCAATTGTGACACCTCGCCAGGGCGGTGTCATCGCCCATTCGAGTGAATTATCCATTGAGGATCATCGATCCGCCGCCCCAGTCCTCCCAACCACCTGCGCCGCAATCAAACACCGGCAACCATCCTCGGTGCTCCGCACCTCATCCACAGGGCGGCCTGACGGCCGCAGTCCGGGGCCCGGGAATCCGCTCACCCCTTTGTCGCTGCCCGCTCTAAGTCGGCTCCCCACGGCGCAGACAGCCGAACGCGAAGTGGGGCCAAATCAGGCACCGTTGTCGCTGCCGCCTGAAGTTCAACCCATATGGCGCGGGCAACCAACGTCGAAGTCGGACCGCAATCCGTCCTCTTTGTCGCTGCCGCTCTAACCCCGCCCCAACGGCGCGTATCCGCAAACAGCGCGCAATGAGAACGAGCCTCGCCTCCTGGTTTCCTCACCTTCCCGCCACACCCCCTCACTCCCCTCACCGGCGGGCGATGACGAGTTCCCTCCCCGCCGTGGCGCATTGGGCGGCGTACTCGGACGGCGGGTACCCGATGAGGTCCTTGAAGTCGTGCGTGAAGTGCGCCTGGTCCGACCAGCCGAGTTCGGCGGCGAGTCGGGCCAGGTCCGCGCCGGGGTCTTCGGCGAGGCGGTCCGCCGCGTCGTGGATGCGATAGCGGCGGATGAGCGTCTTCGGCCCGAGCCCGATGTAGTCCTGGAACAGCCGCTGCAAGGTCTTGGGGGACATGGCGAACCGGGCCGCCACCTGGTCCACCCGCGTGATCGCCCGGTCCCCGAGCATCGCCTGCACGACCGCCAGCAGCCGTCCGTACCGCGGGTCCGGCCGCTCGGGCATGCGGTCCGAGAGGAACCGCGAGACCAGCTGGATCGCCGCGATGTCGCTGCCGCTCATGACGATCGCGTTCAGCTCATCGGCTTCAGGTCCGAGAACCGAGCTCGCCCGCGCCGACCAGTCCGCGAGCGCGGCCGCTTCGAAGCCGCTGAACGCGGTGAATCCGCCGGGCCGGAACTTCACCCCGAACACCCGGCCCCGGCCGGAGAGCGGGTGCCGCGAGACGGCGAGCCCCGGCCCGTGCAGCTCCGCGCCGATCATCGGCATGAAGGCCAGGTTCACGCACGGGTGGGGGATCACCACCGACTCGTACGAGTCCCCTTCGGGCAGGTCCCAATGCACCGACCAGTACCGCTCGACGTACTGGCCCAGCGCCCCGGTTTCGCGGTATCGCCGCAGGTCGATGAACTGCGTGGCCTCCTGCGGTCGCAGGATGCCCTTGTCGCTCGCGGTAGCTCCGTTCACGCCCCGAATGCTAGCCGCGAGGTCTGACGCTTTTTTACAAGCGAGCGCAGGCCCGGGACGCGAGACTGGTGCCATGAGCACTGAATCGAACAATGCCAAAGTCAACCCGATCCCCGAGGGCTACCACTCCCTCGTACCGTTCATCGTCGTCAACGAGGCCGCCAAGGCCATCGAGTTCTACAAGCAGGTCTTCGGCGCGGAGGTGCTCATGCGCAACGACGGGCCCGACGGCACCGTCATGCACTGCGACCTCAAGATCGGCGACTCGGTCCTGCAGCTCGGCGACGCGAACCCGCAGTGGGGCCTGGCCGTGCCCAACGCCGAGCAGATCACCGCCTCGCTCGCCCTCTACGTCGAGGACTGCGACGCGGTCTTCGCCAAGGCCGTCGAGGCCGGGGCCACCGTGCGCGAGGAGCCCTCGGTGTTCCTCACCGGCGACCGCTACGCGTCGATCGCCGACCCCTTCGGGCGGCGCTGGTCGATCATGACCCGGGTCGAGGACGTCACCCACGAGGAGGCCGAGCGCCGCATCAACGAATGGATCGCCTCCATGGCGGAGCCGAGCGAAAGCTAAGCGCGACAAGTGAAACGGGGCGGGCCCATCGGCCCGCCCCGCTCTCAGGCTCAATAGCTCTCCGGATACCCCACCGTCGGCGCCGACACGTCGTCGAGCGCCAACCGGATCTCCGGAGGCAGGAACAGCTGCTCGGCCGCCAGCGAGGCCCGCAGCTGCGTCGCGTTTCGCGCGCCCACGATCGCCGAAGCCACGCCCGGCTGGTCCCGCACCCACGCCAGCGCCACCTCGAGCGGGCTCACCCCGAGCCCCTCGGCCGCGGTCGCGCACGCCTCGACGATCCCGGCCGACCGCTCGTCCAGGTACACCCCGGCGAACCGCGACCACTGCGCCGAGACCGCCCGCGAGTCCGCGGGCCTCCCGAACCGGTACTTGCCCGTCAGCACGCCCCGGCCCAGCGGCGACCACGCCAGCACGCCCATCTCCAACGCGAGGCAGGCCGGAAGCACCTCGCGCTCGACCCCGCGCTGCAGCAGCGAGTACTCCACCTGATTGGCCACCACCGGGGTCCGTCCCGGCCACGCCGACTGCCACGCGAACGCGCGCGCCGTCTGCCACCCGGTGTGATTGGACAGACCCACGTACCGGACCTTCCCGCTCGACACCGCCGCGTCGAGGACCGACATGGTCTCCTCCAGCGGCGTGTCCGGGTCGTACACGTGCAAGATCCAAAGGTCGATGTAGTCGGTGCCGAGGCGCCGCAGCGACCCCTCGAGCGAGCGCATGAGCCACCCGCGCGAGGTGTCCCGCTTGCGCGGCGCACCGTCCGTGCGCACCCCCGCCTTCGTGGCGATGTGCAGCTCGGAGCGCGCCACGATCTTGCCGATGAGCTGCCCGATCACCGCCTCGGCCGCGCCCTGACCGAACACGTCGGCAGTGTCCACGAGCGTGCCGCCGGCCTCCACGAACGTCTGCAGCTGCGCCGCGGCATCCTCGAGGCCGGCCTCGTCGGTGGTCCACGTCATCGTCCCCAGGCCTAGCGAGGAGACTTCGATGCCGCTGCGTCCAAGTGGTCGGCGTTCCATGAGCACACAAGTTACATCGAGCAACCCTCGCGTGAAAGCCTCAGGTGCGCTTGAAAGGACATCGACGGCCCCAGCTGGTCGCTTTCCGGGCACTGGCCGGTCGGCCGGTATCGAAATATGATCGCGGGCATGGATTCCTGGACCGCACCGAACGTTCCCGCCCTGCCCGGCCACGGCCCGGCCCTGCGCCTGCACGACACCGCCTCGGCGGGCCTGCTCGAGACGGTCAAGCCCGGCGCCGACAGCGCCTCGATGTACGTCTGCGGCATCACCCCCTACGACGCCACCCACCTCGGCCACGCCGCCACGATGATCACCTTCGACCTCGTGCACCGCTACTGGCTCGACCAGGGCATCGACGTCCACTACGCCCAGAACGTCACCGACGTCGACGAACCCCTCTTCGAGCGCGCCGAACGCGACGGCACCGACTGGCAGGTCCTCGGCCTTCGCGAGACCGCCCTCTACCGCGAGGACATGGAGGCCCTCCAGGTCCTCCCGCCCCGCCACTACATCGGCGCGGTCGAATCCATCCCCTCCGTCGGCAAGGCTGTCGCCCGCCTCGTCGAGACCGGCGCGGCCTACCGCCACGAATCCGGTGACGTCTACTACGCCGTCGAATCCCACCCCGACTTCGGCGCCGAGTCGAACTACGACCGCGCGACCATGATCCACTACGCCCGCGACCGCGGCGGCGACCCCGACCGCGAAGGCAAGCGCGACCCGCTCGACGCGGTCCTGTGGGTCGCCCCCCGCGAAGGCGAGCCCTCCTGGGACTCGCCTGTGGGTCCCGGCCGCCCCGGCTGGCACATCGAGTGCGCCTGCATCGCCCTCGACTATCTCGGCGAGAGCATCGACGTCCAGGGCGGCGGCAACGACCTCATCTATCCCCACCACGAGTTCTCGGCCGCCCACGCCGAATCCCTCACCGGCACCAGGCCCTTCGCCCGCGCCTACGTCCACACCGGCATGATCGGCCTCGACGGCGAGAAGATGTCGAAGTCCCTCGGCAACCTCGTGTTCGTCTCCAAGCTCCGCGCCGAAGGCGTCGACACCGCCGCCGTGCGGCTGGCCCTCCTGGCCGACCACTACCGCTCCGACCGGCAGTGGAGCGCCGCCGCGCTGGCCGAGGCCGAACTGCGGCTCGGCCGCTGGCGCGCGGCCGTCGCCCGCGAACTCGCCGCGCCCGCCGGCGCCATGCTGACCGCCGTCCGCGAGCGCCTGGCCGACGACCTCGACACCGCCGGTGCCCTCGCCGCCGTCGACACCTGGGCCGCCGAGACCCTCGCCGCAGGAGGCGAAGATCCCTCGGCTCCGACCCTCGCCCGCGACACGATCGGAGGATTGCTCGGCATAGACTGCACGCGCTGATTGTGCGAAATGCCGAGTATCGGTACGCTCACAGTTGAGCGTGGCCGACTCCCCCGTCCCCCTGGAGTCGAATTGAAGATCCTGCTGCTGGCGTCCGCTTTCAACGGTCTCACCCAGCGCGTGTGGTGCACCCTGCGCGAACAGGGCCACGAGGTGGGCGTGGAGCTGGCCCCGGCCCACGGCACCCCCGAGTCGCTGACCCGTGCGGTCGAGCGGATCGACCCCGACCTCATCCTGTGCCCCTTCCTCAAGCACCGTGTGCCCGAAGAGGTCTGGCGGCGCTGGACCACCGTGATCGTCCACCCCGGACCGGTCGGCGACCGCGGCCCCTCCTCGCTCGACCACACCATCCTCGGCCAGGGCCCCCGCTGGGGCGTCACCGCGCTCTCGGCGGTCGAGGAGATGGACGCCGGACCCGTCTGGGCCTGCTCCACATTCGACGTCCCCCAGGGCATCACCAAGTCCGCGCTCTACAACAGCCTCGTGGCCGACGCCGCCATGGAATGCGTGGCCACCGTGGTCCGCAAGGTCGCGGGCGGCGATCGACCGGTCCCGGCCGACCAGTACCCCCGCGCCGTTCCCGGCACCGGTGAGCTTCCGCTGCTGCGCCGCAACGCGTTCGCCCTCGACTGGCGCGCCTCGGCCACTGAGCTCGCCCGCCGCATCGCCGCCGCCGACGGCGCCCCCGGCGCACCCGTCGTCTTCGACGGCCGCACCTACTGCCTCTTCGACGCCACCGCCACCGGCGAGCACACCGGCGCCGAACCGGGCACCATCGTCGGGCGCGACTGCGAGTCCATCGCCTTCGCCACCGGCCGCGGCACCCTCTGGGTCGGCTACGCCGCCCTCCTGGAAAAGCTGGACTCATCCTTGGGTCGCAAGCTCCCCAAGCGCGGCCCGAAACTCCCGGCCGCCATGGTCATCGACGCCGCGAGCGCACCCTTCAAGCCCGCGCCCGAGGCCATCGCCGAGTCCGTCTACCGCCGCGAAGGCGACATCGGCTACCTCACGATCCGCTCCTACAGCGGCGCCATGCACACCGAGCAGTGCCGCCGCCTCACCGGCGCGGTCGAGAAGGCCCTCACCGAGGACACGCGCCTCCTCGTCATCACCGGTACCGAGCACGCCTTCTCCAACGGCATCCACCTCGGCGTGATCGACGCCGCGGACGACCCCGCCGCCGAGGCCTGGGACAACATCAACGCGATCGACGAACTGCTGCCTCGCGATCGCCCGACGCCGAGCAGCTCACCGTCGCCGCCTTCTCCGCGAACGCGGGCGCGGGCGGGGTCATGGCCGCCCTCTGCGCCGACGTCACCGTCTCCCGCGACGGCGTCGTCCTCAACCCCTACTACGACATGGGCATCTACGGCTCCGAGCTGCACACCTGGTCGGTCGCCAACCGCGTCGGCGAGCAGACCGCCGCCCGCCTCCTCGGCGACAAGCTCCCGATCTCCGCCGCCGAGGCCAAGCAGATCGGTCTCATCGGCGCCGTCGGCCCCCGCGACTGGGACGAGTTCCAGCGCTGGCTGCGCGCCGTCGCCATCGGCTACAACGAGCCGGTCACGCGCGGGCGCATGTTCGCCGCCAAGGCCCGCCGCCGCGCCGAGTCCAAGCCGTTGTCGTACTACCAGACGATCGAGCTGGCCGAGATGGCCCGCGACATGTTCGACGACCGGCACGGCTTCCACGCCAAGCGCCGCGCCTTCCTCGGCAAGTCCGCCCCGACCGAGACCCCGCAGAAGCTGCGTTTCGCATAACCCCAGACCGCGCCCCACGGACAGGGCTTGCCAGTCTTCCCACTGCGTTGACAGGCGGGTTCCCACCTGATGGACTGTCCCTATGTTCGAAGAAGGACAGTACTTCGCGCCGGTCAACACCGACGCCGACGGCACGGTCGTCGTGGAACTGGGTGAGAACCACCCGGGCTTCGCCGACCCCGAGTACCGCGACCGGCGCAACGCCATCGCGGCCCTCGCAATGGACTGGAAACCCGGCCTACCCATGCCCACCGTCTCCTACTCCGACACCGAACACGAGATATGGCGGCTGGTCAGCGCCGAACTCGCCGTGAAGCATCAGGCCCTGGCCGCCCACGAGTACCTGGAGGGCGCCGAGCGCCTCAAACTCCCCGCCGACCACATTCCGCAGCTGCACGAGGTCTCCGAGTCACCTCGCGCCGCTCACCGGCTTCAGCTACCTGCCCGCGGCGGGGCTCGTGCCCCTGCGCGAGTTCTACGGGGTGCTCTCGGACGCCAAGTTCCACGCGACGCAGTACATCCGCCACCACTCGGTGCCGCTCTACACGCCCGAACCGGACGTGATCCACGAGGTCATCGGCCATGCCAATGCGCTGGCCTCGCCGCGTTTCGCCGCCCTCTACCGGGCCGCGGGCGAGGCGGCCCGCCGCGTCCACTCCGAGGACGCGCTCGAATTCGTCTCCCGCGTCTTCTGGTTCACCCTCGAGTTCGGGGTCATGAGCGAGAAGGACGGCCTCAAGGCTTACGGCGCCGGCATCCTCTCCTCGTACGGGGAGATCGACGAGTTCCGCGACATGGACGATCATGCCGCTCGACCTCTACACGATGGGCACCATCGACTACGACATCACGCACTACCAGGACAAACTCTTCGACGCGGGGTCGATGGAGCAGCTGGAAGACGTGGTGGGGGAGTTCTGGGAGACCTGCGACGACGAGTCGATCGAGCGACTCAAGGCCGAGGGCGGGACCGACTAGGGCGCGCCGCTGAGCAGCGCTAGTACAGGCCCGCCTCGTACTTGGGGCCGTACTTGTCCACCAACTGCTCAAGGGTCTGGTCGATGTCCTGCGTCGCCTTCACCAGCTGGGCATGGGAGGGCAGGGCGTCGGGCGTCCACGTCTCGGGCTTCCAGACGCCCGAGCGCATGGCCGACTTGCCGCAGTGGAAGTAGATCGTGTCGATCTCGACCACGAGTGCGAGGATCGGCTTGTGGCCCTTGACGATCATGTCCGCAAAGAAGGGCGCGTCCGAGACCACTCGGGCGCGCCCGTTTATCCGCAGGGTCTCCCGGCGGCCCGGGATGAGCGACAGGATGCCGACGTGCGGATTGGCGAGCACGTTGTGGTATCCGTCGACACGGTGGTTGCCGCGGCGCTCGGGAATGGCTACCGTGGCGTCGTCGAGAACGCGGATGAGCTGCCCGGCGGGGTCGCCCTTGGGGGAGGCGTCGCAGTTGCCCTCGGCGTCCGCCGTGGCGAAGATGCAGTAGGGGGAGGCTGCCAACCAGGCTCGGTCGTGCTCATGGAGCCGGGCACGTTCCTTGGTGGCGGCCTGGGCGGGCACGTCGCCGACGATCTCTCGGAGCTGCGCGGGGTCCGTCACTTCGGTCCACTGGCGACTGTCTACGGTGTCCATCCGGTTCCCTTCGGGGGGAGGCCATTACGACCCGATGCTACGCCGTCAGGCGCCCTCCGAGCCACCCCCTTTGCGGCGCTCGTCGGCGTCGGCGAGCGCGTGCCTCACTGCGTAGCGGACCGTCCAGTACAGGACGTAAGCGCCGATCGCGAGGAAGAGAAGCGCTACGAAGGGTTGATCCATACCACTCATCCTATTCGTCCGCGTGTGATCTTCAACCGACCCAGTGCCCATCCAGTGAAACCGAGTTCCCACTTGGCGGCACGCGCCAGTACCCTTGGACGCGTGTCTGCGAACAGCCTTTTCCTTGATGTCCTCAGCCGCCGCGTCGTGATCGCCGACGGGGGCATGGGCACGATGCTGCAGGCCTTCGACCCCACGATGGAGGACTACGACGGGCACGAGGGCCTCTCCGACATCCTGTGCGTCACCCGCCCCGACATCGTGCTCGGCATCCACGACGCCTACCTCGCGGCCGGCGCCGACTGCGTCGAGACCAACAGCTTCAACGCCAACTTCGGCGGCCTCGTCGAATACGACATCGTCGACCGCGCCCGCGAGCTCGCCCACGCGGCCGCGACCCTCGCCCGCCAGAAGGCCGACGAGTACTCGACCCCCGAGTGGCCCCGCTTCGTCCTCGGCTCCATGGGCGGCGGCACCCGCCTGCCCACCCTCGGCCACGCGCCCATGGCGCTCCTGAGGGACCACTACCAGGAATGCGTCCGTCGGCCTCATCGAAGGCGGCGCCGACGCGCTCCTGGTCGAGACCGCCCAGGACCTCCTCCAGGCCAAGGCCGCCGTCATCGGCGCCAAGAGCGCCAATGCCCAACTCGGCACGAACGTCCCGATCATCGCCCAGGTCACCGTCGAAACGACCGGCACCATGCTCGTCGGCGGCGAGATCGGCGCGGCGCTCACCAGCCTCGCGGCCCTCGGCATCGACCTCATCGGCCTCAACTGCGCCACCGGCCCCGAGGAGATGAGCGAGCACCTCCGCTACCTCTCCCGCCACTCGCCGGTCCCGATCTCGGTCATGCCCAACGCGGGCCTGCCGACCCTCGGCCCGAACGGCGCGGTCTACCCCCTCACGCCCGAAGAACTCGCCGACGCCCATGAGGACTTCGTCAAGAACTTACGGCGTCAACCTCGTCGGCGGCTGCTGCGGCACCACCCCCGACCACATCCGCGCGGTCCGCGCCCGCCTCAGCGCCCCTGACAACACCGGCGCTCCCGAGAACCTCATCAAGCCCAAGGAGCGCAAGCCGGTCCTCGAACCGGGCGTCTCCTCCTCCTACCACCACGTCCCGTTCCAGCAGGACGCCTCGATCCTCAACGTCGGCGAGCGCACCAACGCCAACGGCTCCAAGGCCTTCCGCGACGCGATGCTCGCCGCCGACTTCGACCGCTGCGTCGAGATCGCCCGCGAGCAGGCCGGCGGCGGCTCCCACCTGCTCGACCTGTGCGTCGACTACGTCGGCCGCGACGGCGCCGAGGACATGAAAGTCCTCGCCTCCCGCTTCGCCACCGCCTCGACCCTGCCGATCATGCTCGACTCCACCGAGCCGAACGTGGTCGAAGCCGGGCTCGACGCCCTCGGCGGCAAATGCGTCGTCAACTCCGTCAACTTCGAAGACGGCGACGGCCCGACCTCGCGCTACCAGCGCATGATGCCGCTCGTCGCCGAGCACGGCGCCGGCGTCGTCGCCCTCTGCATCGACGAAGAGGGCCAGGCCCGCGACCGCGACTGGAAGGTCCGCGTCGCCGCCCGCCTCATCGACGACCTCACCGGCACCTGGGGCATGAAGGTCGAGGACATCTTCGTCGACGCCCTCACCTTCCCCATCTCCACCGGCCAGGAGGAGACCCGCAAGGACGGCATCGAGACCATCGCCGCCATCCGCGAGATCGCCCGCCTCTACCCGGGCGTCAACTTCACCCTCGGCGTCTCCAACATCTCCTTCGGCCTCAACCCCGCCGCCCGCCAGGTCCTCAACTCCGTGTTCCTCAACGAATGCGTCGAAGCGGGCCTCACCAGCGCGATCGTCCACTCCTCCAAGATCCTGCCGATGGCCTCGATCCCCGAGGAGCAGAAGCAGGTCGCCCTCGACATGGTCTACGACCGCCGCGCCGAGGACTACGACCCGCTCCAGAAGCTCATCGAGATCTTCGACGGCGTCAGCCTCGCCGGCACCAAGGAGGCCCGCGCCGAGGCTCTCGCCGCCCTCCCGCTGGACGAGCGACTCGCCCAGCGCATCATCGACGGCGACAAGAACGGCCTGGACACCGACCTCGACGACGCCATGGCCGAAGGCAAGCGGCCGCTCGACATCATCAACGACAACCTCCTCGAAGGCATGAAGGTCGTCGGCGACCGCTTCGGCTCCGGCCAGATGCAGCTGCCGTTCGTCCTCCAGTCCGCCGAGGCCATGAAGTTCGCCGTCGCCCACCTCGAACCCCACATGGACAAGGCCGACTCCACCGACAAGGGCACCATCGTGCTCGCCACCGTCCGCGGCGACGTGCACGACATCGGCAAGAACCTCGTCGACATCATCCTGTCCAACAACGGCTACACCGTCGTCAACCTCGGCATCAAGCAGCCCATCAACGCCATCCTCGACGCCGCCGAAGAGCACAAGGCCGACGTCATCGGCATGAGCGGCCTGCTCGTCAAATCCACCGTCATCATGAAGGACAACCTCGCCGAGATGATGGCCCGCAGCCTCCACCGGCGCTGGCCGGTCCTTCTCGGCGGCGCCGCCCTCACCCGCGCCTACGTCGAGGACGACCTGCGCGAGATGTTCGACGGCGGCCAGGTCCACTACGCCCGCGACGCCTTCGAGGGCCTCGACCTCATGAACAAGGTCATGACCGCCCGCCGCACCGGCGTCGCCATCGTCGACCCCGAGAAGGAGGCGAAGATCGCCCTGCGCCGCGAACGCCGCGCCAAGCAGGCCACGATGGTCGCCGACACCCTTCCGGCCCTTGACGACACCTCGGTGCGCTCCGACGTCGCCACCGACGTCGAGATCCCGGTCCCGCCGTTCTACGGCTCGCGCGTCCTCAAGGGCATCCAGACCTCCGAGTACGCCGCGCTGCTCGACGAGCGCGCCACCTTCCTCGGCCAGTGGGGCCTCAAGCCCGCCCGCGGCGACGGCCCCTCCTACGAGGAGCTGGTCGAGACCGAGGGCCGCCCGCGCCTGCGCTACTGGCTCGACCGCCTCGCCACGGACAACGTCCTCGAAGCGAAGGTCGTCTACGCGTACTTCCCGGCCTACTCCGAGGGCAACACCCTCGTCGTCCTCGACGAGAACGGCCACGCCGAGCGCGCCCGCTTCACCTTCCCGCGCCAGCGCCAGGGCCGGCGCCTGTGCCTGGCGGACTTCTTCCGCGCCAAGGACGGCGAGCAGCTCGACGTCCTCGGCATGCAGCTGGTCACCTTGGGCTCCAAGGTCTCCGAGTACACCAACGAGCTGTTCCAGGCGAACGCCTACCGCGACTACCTCGAGGTCCACGGCCTCACCGTGCAGCTCACCGAGTCGCTCGCCGAGTACTGGCACCGGCGCATGCGCCGCGAATGGGTCCTGCCCTCGGGCGGCACCGTCGCCGACGCCGACCCCGGCGACCTCAAGGGCTATCCTCGACGTCGACTTCCGCGGCTGCCGCTACTCCTTCGGCTACCCGGCCTGCCCCGAGCTCGCCGACCGCGCCACCCTCGTCGAACTGCTCGGCGCCGACCGCATCGGCGTGGAACTGTCCGAAGGGGACCAACTCCACCCGGAGCAGTCCACCGACGCGATCGTCCTCCACCACCCCGAGGCGAGCTACTTCAACGCCAAGTGACGCAGGTGAGTGCCCGGCGCCTTTGCGGCGCCGGGCACCGCGCCCCTAGGCCTGACGTTCACCCGAACGCTCGACCGCCCGGCACGATAGAGCCATGTCGCACGAACTCGTCGCCTATCTCGGAGTCATGGACGCCGGCAAGTCCACCCTCGCGCTCCAGTACCACCACTCCCTCGGCGGCACGGGCGTCGTCTACACCTCCATGGACCGCGGCGGCGAAGGCGTCGTCTCCAGCCGCATCGGCCTCAGCCACGAAGCCCGCGAAGTCAAACCCGGCTTCGACATCTACGACGACCTCGCCGCGATCCGGCCCCCGTACGTGATCGTCGACGAAGTCCAGTTCCTCGAAGCCCCCAAGCAGATCAACCACCTCGCCGACGCCGTCGACGGCCTCGAACCTCGACGTCTACGCCTTCGGCCTCAAGACCGACTTCCTCGGCCGCCTCTTCCCGGCCACCCAGCGGCTCATCGAACTCGCCGACCGCGTCGAAGAGCTCCCGGTCCGCGTCAACTGCTGGTGCGGCGAACGCGGCACCCACAACGCCCGCCTGCGCGACGGCGTCATGGTCTTCTCCGGCGACCTCGTCGAAGTCGGCGACATGGACTCCTACACCGTCCTGTGCCGCCGCCACCACCGCGCCGGACTCGCCTGACTCCCAGGACGGCCCCCTGTGAGCCTCCTCGCGGCCACGCCTCGATCCGAGCCTGCCCAAGTGCGACGCCCGTACTGTTGACAGTGTGACTGACCTACCGAAAGCCACATTCCCGCAAGCCGTGCTCTTCGACATGGACGGCACCCTGGTCGACAGCGAGACGCGTCTGGGACACCGGCATCGAGGAACTCGCCCGCCTCCTCGGCGGCACCCTCGACCCGGCCGTCCGCGCCCGCATGGTCGGCACCAACGAGGACGCCTCGGTCGTCATGCTCCTCGAAAGCCTCGGCATCCCCCTCACCGAAGCCCCCGCCCACCAAGCCTGGCTGCGCACGCCGCATGAAGGAACTCTTCGCCGAAACCGTCGAGTGGAAGCCCGGCGCGCAGCGAACTCCTCCTCGAATGCCGCGCCGCCGGCGTGCCCACCGCACTGGTCACCTCGACCCCGCGCGAACTCGCCGACCTCATCATCGGCCACATCGGCCCCGACAACTTCGACCTCACCATCTGCGGCGACGAAGTCGACGAGCGCAAACCCGCCCCCGAGCCCTACCGCGCCGCCGCCGACAAACTCGGCGTCGACATCGAACGCTGCGTGGTCCTGGAGGACTCCGTCTCCGGCGTCGGCTCCGCGCTGGCCGCCGGCGCGGTCACCCTCGCCATCCCCAGCGAGGTCGAGCTGCCCGCCGACATCGAGGTCCTGCGCCTCGACACCCTCGACGGCATCGACCTGGCCTACCTGCGCACCCTCGGCTAAAACCTTTGACGAACCGGGCGGCTCGTACCAGTCTGTCCGCATGGAGCCAAGTCACGCCATCGTCAAAGCGCTAGCCGATCCCGAACGCCTGCGCGTCTTCGCCGACATCGTCCTCACCGAATCAGGCGCGAGCGTCACCGAGCTGAAAGAGCGACATCCGCGCGCCGAGAAGGCGCTCATCCGCCTCTTCGAATCCGGTCTCGTGACCCGCGAGGACGGCAAGATCCGCGCCGCACCGGAAGCCTTCAGGGCCGCCGCCGCGGCCGCCCGCGAAGCGCCCCCCGACGCGCCGCCCGGCACCAGTCCCGAAGTCGCCCAGCTGTACTCGAACGGCCGCGTCAGCACCATGCCGGTCAACCGCCGCACCCGAGTGGCGCTCCTGCGCGACCTCGCGGGCCGCCACTTCGAGTTCGACCGCGTCTACACCGAGCCGAGATCACCGATACGCTCGCCACCGAATACCACGACCCGCTGCAGCTGCGCCGCGACATGATCGACGAGCTCCTGCTCGAACGCACCCTCGGCGGCAAGGAGTACCGCCGCCGCGAGGCCCCGCCGATCTAGCGAGGGTCGAAACGTCCCGGCGGTCGGCCCGACGGCACCCGCCCGGGACGCTCGAACAGCGCTGCGTTTCAATGCTGCTTGCGCGCCGCCACCGCGTCGCGGTGCCGTCACCCCAGTCCTCGAGCGGCTTCAAGCGCCTCGTTCAACGACTCGCCGAGCGGCGTCAACGAGTACTCCACGCGCGGCGGCACCTCCGCGTACAGCTCCCGGTGCACCACCCCGCTCGCCTCGAGCTGCCGCAGATTCTCGGCCAGCACCTTCTCGCTCACCCCGTCGAGCTTGCGGCGGATCTGCCCGAACCGGACCGGCCCCTCGGCGAGCACCCACATCAGGTGCATCTTCCACTTGCCGCCGACGACCTCGATCGCGATCGACATGCCGCAGGTTTGATCTACGTCACTCATCGCCTGCATTGCGGTCCCTCCCGACCATATTCCGAACGTCTCGGTAAGTAACCCCACCTGGAAGTGCGGTCTTGCGAAGCCTACCCGGCGACGACCGACCATGGATCCCGTCAAGGCAACCATGAATCCATCACTTCCCAAGGGGCACAACATGTCTGCGCAAACTCCGTCACCGTGATCGGCCTCGGCCCGATGGGCCGCGCCACCGTCAAGATCCTCCTCGCCGCCGGCGTCGACGTCACCGTCTGGAACCGCACCCCCGGCAAGGCCGAAGCGCTCGCCGAACTCGGCGCCAAACCCGCCGCCACCGTCGCCGAAGCCATCGCCGCCAACGACATCGTCCTGCTCTCCCTGATCCACTACGACGCCATGTACGGCGTCCTCGAGCAGGGCCCGGCCGACCTCACCGGCAAGACCATCGTCAACCTCTCCTCCGACTCCCCGGCCAAGACCGCCAAGGGCGCCGGATGGGTCCTCGACCGCGGCGCCCGCTTCCTCACCGGCGCCTACATGACCCAGAGCGACGACATCCAGCACCCCGCCTCGCACCTCTACGTCAGCGGCCCCAAGAACTCCACGACGCCCTCCGCCCACTGCTCGAACTGCTCTGCACGAACGAGTACCTCGGCGCCGACTACGGCCTCGCCCAGCTCTACTACCAGGCCGGCCTCGCCATGTTCCACGCCTACCTGACCTCGCTCCAGCAGGCCCTGGCGATGATCGAACGCTCCGGCGGCGACGTCGACACGTTCCTCGAACTCACCAAGGACGACGCCCAGAGCCAGCGCGACTTCACGCTCTACTTCGCCGAAGCCGCCAAGCAGGGCGGCTGGGGCGACCTGGCGGCCCTGAAGATGATGCACGCCGGAGCCCAGCACGTCATCGACGCCAGCGAGGACGCGGGCGTCGACGCCGCGCTCACCCACACCATCCAGGACTACTACCAGCGCGCCCTCGACGCCACCGAGAAGACCGGCGAAGTCGTCCCCGTCTACCAGATCTTCCGCGGCACCGCCGCATAGGGAGCAGCACATCATGCCGCACCCGCCATCACCGTCCTCGGCCTCGGCGCCATGGGCTCCGCGATCGCGACCCGCCTCCGCGACAACGGCTTCACGACCACCGTCTGGAACCGCACCCCCGCCAAGACCGAACCGCACGTCAACGCCGGCTCAACGGCCGCCGCCACCATCACCGAAGCGGTCAACGCGAGCGACATCGTCCTCGTCGTCCTCCTCGACCACGCCAGCGTCCGCGAACGACTCGACCCGGTCGCCGCCGAACTCAAAGGCAAGACCGTCGTCAACCTCGTCACCACCACGCCGAACCAGGCCCGCGAAACCGCGACTTGGGCCGCCGAACACGGCATCCGGCTACGTCGACGGCGCCATCATGGCCGTCCCCTCGATGATCGGCGAACCGCACGCCCGCCTGCTCTACTCAGGCGACGAGCACGCCTACGACACCGTCCGGCCCGTCCTCGAAACGCTCGGCACCGCCGAGTTCACGGGGGAGGACCCCGGCCTCGCCTCGCTCAAGGACATGGCCCTGCTCTCCGCCATGGACCTCATGCTCCTCGGCTACGTCCAGGCCATCGCCATGATGCGCACCGCCGGCAACCCCGGCCGTCGAGACCGCCGCCGAAGTCGAAGCCTGGCTCGCCGCCATGCTCCCGCACGGCAGAGAACTCGCCGCGATCGTCGACGGCGGCACCTACGACACCGGCGGCCAGAGCGTCGACTTCGACCGCTTCGGCATCGCCTCGCTCATCACCGCCAGCCGCGAACAGGGCATCCGAGCCGACCTCCTCGAACCCCACCAGAAACTCCTCGAAGAACTCGCCGCCACCGGCCACGGCGACAGCGACTGGATCCGCGTCATCGAACGCCTCACCATCCACTAGACCACACCCACCAAGCCCCAAAGCCTCTGCACACATACCACAAAGGAAACCACCATGCCAAAGGGCACCATCAGCATCCTCGGCCTCGGCGCCATGGGCTCGGCCATCGCCGACCGCCTCCGCGAGACCGGCTACGCCACCACCGTCTGGAACCGCACCGCCGCCAAGACCGAACCGCACGTCAAAGCCGGTTCCAAAGCCGCCGCCACCGTGGCCGAAGCCGCCGCAGTCGAGCGACATCGTCCTCGTCGTCCTCCTCGACCACGCCAGCGTCCACGAGCATCTCGACCCGTCGCCGCCGACCTCAAAGGCAAGGTGGTCGTCAACCTGACCACCACCACGCCCAACGAATCCAGGGCCACCGCGGCCTGGGCCGTCGAACACGGCATCACCTACCTCGACGGCGCCATCATGGCCGTCCCCGCGATGATCGGCCAACCCGTCGCACGGCTCCTCTACTCCGGCGACGAGAACGCCTACGCCATCGCCAAACCCGCCCTCGAAACCCTCGGCACCGCCGACTTCGAAGGCACCGACGCCGGACTCGCCTCACTCAAGGACATGGCCCTCTTGACGTCCATGTACCAGATGTTCAGCGGTTTCATGCAGGCCGCTGCAATGATGCGGACGGTCGGCGTCTCCGCGACGGAGACCGCAGGTGAAGTCGCCGGCTGGCTCGGCGCCGATCCTGCCGCACACGGAGCACTTCGCCGCCGTCATCGACAGCCGCGACTTCAACCCGCCCCCGGCCAGAGCGTCGACTTCACCCGAGCCGCCGTCGGCTCGCTCATCACCGCCGCCCGCGAACAGGGCATCGCAGCCGACTTCCTCGAACCGCTCATGAGCCACCTCGACGAACTCAGCGCCACCGGCCGCGGCACCGCCGACTGGATCAGCGTCATCGAACAGCTCACCATCAGCTGACCACCGCCCCGCGGGGCGGGCCGCCTAGCCGATCCGCCCCCAGCAGCGCCAACTTGTCGTAGTCGTCCGTCCCCGGCGCCGCCGTCAACGTCACCAGCATCTGCCCCGAACCGTCCGCCACCCGGAACTGGTCCTTGTACAGCTCGAGCAACCCCACCATCGGATGCTCGAACCGCACCGAACCGATATTGCAGTCCTTCACCTCGGCCTTCGCCCACAACTCCGCGAAGAACCGGTGCCGCACCGACAACTCGCCGATCAACGCCGTCAACTCGGTGTCCTCGGGGAACAGCGCCGCCATCTTCCGCAACTGCGCCACCGTCTCCCACGAGCACACCGTCCTCCCAGTCCGGGAAGTACTCGCGCGAATCATCGTCGAACAGCAGCCGCACGAAGTTCGGATTCGACTCCAGATCCCACCCGAACCCGCCGTACAGCAAGCGCGCCAAACGATTCGACGCCAGCACGTCCTGCCGGTGATTCATGATCAACGCCGGGAACCCGTCGATCGCCGCCAGCATCGTCTGCAGCGACGGACGCACCCCCGCGCTGGCCTGCATCGGGCTCAACCGCGAATTCCCCGCCAACCGGTGCAGATGCGCCCGCGTCGTCTCGTCCAGCCGCAGCGCCCGCGCCACCGCGTCGAGCACCTGATCCGACGGTGCTTCGCCCGCCCCTGCTCCAGGCGCGTGTAGTAGTCCACGCTCACCCCGGCGAGCAGCGCCAGCTCCTCCCGCCGCAGCCCCGGCACGCGCCGCCGGTCGTTGTCCGGCAAGCCCACCTCGCCCGGATTGACCCGCGCGCGCCGCGCCTGCAGGAACTTCCCCAGGTCGACCACGTCTTCGAGCTTGTGGATCGCCGCCTTCTCGGTCTCTGCCGCATCAGATGTCATCACGCAAACCTCCGCGACAAGTATCGCCGCGAATCCCGCCAATGCCTAGGTCTGTCAGTCCTAGGGTCGAACAACCCCAGGTCGAACAGACGTCTGGCAGCCCCCCCGGAACCGCCGCAACATGGTCCGCATGAGAACCCACATCGTTTACGCCCACCCGCACGCAGGCTCGCTCAACGCCGCCCTCCGCGACGAGGCCGTCCAATCGCTCGAAGCCCTCGGCCACACCGTCACCGTCTCCGACCTCTACGCCATGGACTTCAAAGCCGTCGCCGATTACGACGACTTCGGTCCCACCGACAGCGAGCACTTCATCGCAGCCGCCGGCGAAGCCTGGGAGAAGGACGCGCTCGCTCCCGACATCAAGGCCGAGCAGGAGAAGCTCCTCGCCGCGGACAACGTGATCCTGCAGTTCCCGCTGTGGTGGTTCACGGTGCCCGCCATCATGAAGGGCTGGATGGACCGGGTCTTCGCCAACGGCTTCGGCTACGGGACTTCCCGCGCCTGGAAGCGCTACGGCGACGGCGTCCTCGCCGGCAAGCGCGCCATGATCGTGGTGACCACCGGCGCGGCCGACGCGCACCTGTCCGACCGCGGGATCAACGGCGACATCAACGACCTGTTCTTCCCGATCCAGCACGGCGTCCTCTTCTACACCGGCATGGCAGATCCTCCCGCCCGTGGTGATCACCGGCGCCGGCTGGCAGTCCGAGTACACCGACATGGTCAAGCACCTGCGCGAACGCCTCGAGACCCTCGCCGAGACCGAGCCGATCGCCTACCGCAAGCAGTCCGAGGACTACGACGAGCACAAGCGCCTCCTGCCCGGCCGCGAAGCCGAGGGCACCACCGGATTCGCCCTGCACATCGCCTGAGACGCGAAAGAGCCGGAGCGGCGATCGCCGCTCCGGCTCGGACTCACTGCCGTTCCTACCGCCCTACTCGAACGGGAACTTGTCCGCGAACGCCGGCTTCAGGTCGTCGACCCACACCGCGTTCTCGTCGAACTTCGCGAAGAACGGCCGCCCCACGAGGTCGGGGTCCCTGGCCTGGAGCATCCGCAGCGCGAACACCTTCTCCTCGCCGATCTCCACGATCCCGTCCACCGCCACCTTGCCCGGCGTCGCCGACATCGACGGACCCCGCACGGTCCGGCACAGCCCCGAGACCTGGCTGAACGCGTCGCGGAAGATCTCCCACGCCCGCGCCAGCGGCACCGAGAAGTAGTCCTGCGGACCCGTGTCGCGCTCGACGAACATGTAGTAGGGGATCATCCCCATCCTGTGCTGGGTCCTCCACATCCCGGCCCACTGGTCCGCGTCGTCGTTGATCGTCCTGATCAGCGGCGCCTGCGTCCGGATCACCGCACCGGTGGACGCGGATCCGGCGCACCGCCTCCTGGACGAGCTCCGGTTCCAGTTCCTTGTGATGCGAGAAGTGCGC
The DNA here is from genome assembly GCA_963740955.1 of uncultured Actinomycetota bacterium. Classification (GTDB taxonomy): domain Bacteria; phylum Actinomycetota; class Actinomycetes; order Mycobacteriales; family Micromonosporaceae; genus Glycomyces. The sequence continues at coordinate 257,078 of CAVUGC010000009.1, read as the reverse complement.
CATGAACGCCAGGTTCTTGCCCGACGCCACCACCTGCTCGAACAGCCGCAGCGTGTCGTCCGCGTCGGGGTCCGACACGAACCGCTGCGGCCAGTAGGCCAACGCCTTCGACCCGATCCTGATCGACTCCACGTGGTCCATCTCGAGCAGCGGTTCGATGTACCGCCGCAGCACCGGCTCGCCCATGATCATCGGGTCGCCGCCGGTGAGCAGCACACTGCTCACCTCGGTGTGTTCCCGTACATAGCCCGTCAGCTGCTCGACGTCGTTGTTGGCCATCTTCAGGTCCGCGATGCCCACGAACTGCGCCCAGCGGAAGCAGTAGGTGCAGTACGCGTGGCAGGTCTGACCCTGCTGCGGGAAGAAGAGCACCGTCTCGCGGTACTTGTGCTGGAGGCCCGGGATCGGCTCCTCGCCGGCCTTGGGAATGTTCAGCTGCAGCTGCCCGGCCGGGTGCGGATTGAGCTTGAACCTGATCTGGTTGGCCGCGGCCGTGACCTCCTGCTTGGAGGCCTCGTTCTTGAGCAGGCCGGAGATGTGGTCGACGTCCTCGGCCGGCAGCATGTCCTCCTGCGGGAAGACCAGCCGGAACATCGGATCCTCGAACGGGCGGTCCCAGTCGATCAGCTCGTCCACAACGTAGGCGTTCGTCCGGAACGGCAGGACCGACGCCACGGCCCTCGTCCGGAGCCGCTGCTCCTCGGTCAGCGGCGCTCGCTGGAGCAACTCGTCCAGGTGGCGGATGGTGTAGGCCTGGAAGCGCCTACCGGTGTTTTCAGGAGCAGTCACGAGAACCCCCTCCTCTAGCGATGTCGGTTTGCAACTGGGCAGGCAGGCCTGATTACAAACAAGTGCGCGAAACCAACGACCACCTTGCCGCCCCGCGGGCGTTGCCGCCCGCGCTCGGCTCCGTGACGTTTCGGCCACGGATGGTGCACCCGATGCTTTCGCGCACACTGTGCGTGAATATGAAATTTTCAGGCGTTTGTGACGACCCTAACCCAGGGTCGCCTCAAGCGAAATGGGGACCGCCTTCAGCGCTTGGCTGACCGGGCAGTTCTCCTTGGCGCCGTTGGCGATGAGCTGGAACTCTTCGGCCTCGATCCCAGGGATGACCGCACGGACGGTCAGCGCGATGTCGGTGATCCCAGTGCCGGGTTTGAACGTGACGGCGGCTTCGGTGACGATCTTCTCCGCGGTGTACCCGGCCTTCCCGAGGGCGCCCGAGAACGCCATGGAGAAGCAGGAAGTGTGCGCTGCCGCGATGAGTTCCTCCGGGCTGGTCTTGCCCTCGGGGTTGGTCGTGCGCGCGGCCCAGGTCACCGGAGTGTCCGGGAGACCCGAGGACACGAAGGTGGTGACACCGTTGCCGCTCTGGAGATCGCCGGTCCATCGGGTGCTTGCATTGCGAGTGGCTGACATGCCTTCTCCTCTGATCGGAGTTCCTTCGCTCGCAGGCTAACAGCCGAAGCTGCCTTGGGAAGACGGTCCGCGCCGGTGGCGCGGCACGTGGTGCTGCCGCCGACTTTTCCGGAAGCCCTTGATGTCCTCCCTGGTCAAGCGTATCGTTGAATGGAAGGCGACCCCCCGGGTTTCGGCCCTTTCGGGTGCGTGTAATGTTGTCTCTGCCCGCGGGGGAACGGAACGGCCGAGGAAAACGAAGCCGGTTCGGAGGTCACGGAGACCAGCGACAGACTTTCAGAGTCATGGCGCGGTCCGAGATCGAAGCGCGGGGATCACCTGAGACTCCATAGAGGCTCAATCGTATGTGACCAGGGTCAATCACCCCAGGTTCGACAATGCGGTTCGAGACTAGTAATGTTGTTCGGGTTGCTCTGGCTGAGGCCGAATCCCTAATGTGGATCGACTTGGGTTGGCGTGTTGTTTGAGAACTCAACAGGGTGTTTGGATGGTCAGCGTGCGGGCTGATTGAGGATTGCTGGCCTAGGTGCTGGTGGTTCTTGGTTGGTACTGTTTTTGACTGTCTTTTCCTTGGGATGCTCAGCCGGTTGGTTGGGTGTCTCGTGAAAAATCGGTCAGGACATGCTTCGACACATACCAAAGTCGCTGTTCTCGTAAGAGAGCGGTGCGCAACAGGTTTTTGTTGGAGAGTTTGATCCTGGCTCAGGACGAACGCTGGCGGCGTGCTTCACACATGCAAGTCGAACGGAAAGGCCCGCTTGCGGGTACTCGAGTGGCGAACGGGTGAGTAACACGTGGGTAACCTGCCCCCATCTCTGGGATAACCGTTGGAAACGGCGGCTAATACCGGATACGACCAAGGCCTGCATGGGTTTTGGTGGAAAGTTTTTGCGGTTGGGGAGGGGCCCGCGGCCTATCAGCTTGTTGGTGAGGTGAAAGCTCACCAAGGCTTTGACGGGTAACCGGCCTGAGAGGGCGGTCGGTCACATTGGGACTGAGATACGGCCCAGACTCCTACGGGAGGCAGCAGTGGGGAATTTTGCACAATGGGCGGAAGCCTGATGCAGCGACGCCGCGTGAGGGATGACGGCTTTCGGGTTGTAAACCTCTTTTATCCACCACGAAGGCTCCGTATTCGCGGGGTTGACGGTAGTGGTTGAATAAGCGCCGGCTAACTACGTGCCAGCAGCCGCGGTAAGACGTAGGGCGCGAGCGTTGTCCGGATTTATTGGGCGTAAAGGGCTCGTAGGCGGTTGATTGCGTCCGCCGTGAAAGGCCTCGGCTTAACCGGGGTTTTGCGGTGGATACGGGTCGACTTGAGGCAATTAGGGGAGATCGGAATTCTACGTGTAGCGGTGAAATGCGCAGATATGTGGAGGAACACCGGTGGCGAAGGCGGATCTCTGGGATTGTTCTGACGCTGAGGAGCGAAAGCGTGGGGAGCGAACAGGATTAGATACCCTGGTAGTCCATGCTGTAAACGGTGGGCGCTAGGTGTGGGGTCACGTTGGTTGATTCCGTGCCGTAGCTAACGCATTAAGCGCCCCGCCTGGGGAGTACGGCCGCAAGGCTAAAACTCAAAGGAATTGACGGGGGCCCGCACAAGCGGCGGAGCATGCGGATTAATTCGATGCAACGCGAAGAACCTTACCTAGGTTTGACATCACCCGGAAACCTCTAGAGATAGAGGCCTCTTCGGACTGGGTGACAGGTGGTGCATGGCTGTCGTCAGCTCGTGTCGTGAGATGTTGGGTTAAGTCCCGCAACGAGCGCAACCCTTATCCCGTGTTGCCAGCATTCAGTTGGGGACTCACGGGAGACTGCCGGGGTTAACTCGGAGGAAGGTGGGGATGAGGTCAAGTCATCATGCCCCTTATGTCTAGGGCTTCACGCATGCTACATTGGCCGGTACAGCGGGTTGCGATACCGTGAGGTGGAGCGAATCCCTGTAAAGCCGGTCTTGGTTCGGATTCGAGTCTGCAACTCGACTCGATGAAGGTGGAGTCGCTAGTAATCGCAGATCAGCAACGCTGCGGTGAATGCGTTCCCGGGCCTTGTACACACCGCCCGTCACGTCATGAAAGTTGGCAACACCCGAAGCCTGCGGCCTAACCGGTTTACCGGAGGGAGTGGTCGAAGGTGGGGCTGGCGATTAGGACGAAGTCGTAACAAGGTAGCCGTACCGGAAGGTGCGGCTGGATCACCTCCTTTCTAAGGAGTCCCGACCCGGCGTGATTGCCGGTGTCAACCATCCGAGTCCGCTGGAACAATTTGGTTCTGGTGGTTACTGCTCGGGTGTGTATGGACTAAATGTTTTATAGGTGTGTCGACTGCACGCTGGGAAAATACCATCCTTGGCATCACGAATCCTCTTGAGGAACGTGGTGCCGCACCCTGTTGGGGTTCTGAGACAACACGTCTCAAAACCCGGTCATATTGGAATGCTCGCTGGTAGCGAGCCCTCTGATATGGCTAATGTGTTGTTTGAGATTTGTATAGTGTGCGTGAGTGTCTTTGTTCTACTTGAACTGACCGGGCTCAGCGAATGAAGAACTCACCGTTGTCGGGCTTAGGCCTGGCGAGCGGTGTTGTTGCTTGTTCGGTGAGTTTGTGGTGTTGGTTTGTTAAGTTGTGTAGGGCGCATGGTGGATGCCTTGGTGCCGGATGACCGATGAAGGACGTGTGAGGCTGCGATATGCCTGGGGGAGTTGCCAACTGGACTGTGATCCCAGGGTTTCCGAATGGGGTAACCTAGCTGCTTTGATGAGCGGTTGCGCTCGCCTGAATGTATAGGGCGGGTTGTGGTGTGGCGGGGAAGTGAAACATCTCAGTACCTGCTGTGGAGAAAACAAGAGTGATTCCGTGAGTAGCGGCGAGCGAAAGCGGAGGAGGCTAAACCTGGTTCGTGTGATAGCCGGCAGGCGTTGCGGGTCAGGGGTTGTGGGACATCATCGTTGGTTTCTGCCGAAGCCAGGTGCACGCAGCGTTGTCTAGTCGAATGGTGTGGGAAAGCCGACCGTAGAGGGTGAGAGTCCCGTAGATGAAGGATGGCGTTGGTGTTCGGATGATGCACCCGAGTAGCGCGGGTTTCGTGGAGGCTCGTGTGAATCTGGCAGGACCGTCTGCTAAGCCTAAAGAGGTCCGGTGACCGATAGTGGAGAGTACCGTGAGGGAATGGTGAAAAGTACCCCGGGAGGGGAGTGAAATAGTGCCTGAAACCATGTGCCTGTAAACCGTCAGAGCCCGGCAAGTGGCTTCGTGCTGCTTGTAGGCGGGTGATGGCGTGCCTTTTGAAGAATGAGCCTGCGAGTTATGGTATGCCGCGAGGTTAAGCCGTGTGGTGGAGCCGGAGCGAAAGCGAGTCTGAATAGGGCGTTGAGTGGTGTGTTGTAGACCCGAAGCGGGGTGATCTACCCATGTCCAGGGTGAAGCGGCTGTAAGAGGTCGTGGAGGCCCGAACCCACCTAGGTTGCAAACTGGGGGGATGAGGTGTGGGTAGGGGTGAAAGGCCAATCAAACTCCGTGATAGCTGGTTCTCCCCGAAATGCATTTAGGTGCAGCGTCGCATGTTGCACCGTGGTGGTAGGGCGCTGGTTGGGTGATGGGCCGTGTCGGTTACTGAGCTCAGCTAAACTTCGAATGCCATGGTGTTGAGTGCGGCAGTGAGTCGGCGGGTGAGAAGATCCGTCGTCGAGAGGGAAACAGCCCAGATTACCGGCTAAGGCCCCTAAGGGTGCACTGAGTGGAAAAGGATGTGGGGTCGCGTTGACAGCCAGGAGGTTGGCTTAGAAGCAGCCACCCTTGAAAGAGTGCGTAATAGCTCACTGGTCGAGTGGTTTTGCGCCGATAATGTAGCGGGGCTGAAGTGCACCGCCGAAGCCGTAGCAATGCCTGTCAGATACGTCTGGCGGGGTTGGGTAGGGGAGCGTCGTACATGGGGTGAAGCTCCGGGGTAACCCATGGGGTGGACTTTGTACGAGTGAGAATGCAGGCATGAGTAGCGAAACGCAGGTGAGAATCCTGTGCGCCGATTGACTAAGGGTTCCAGGGGACGGTTGTTCCGCCCTGGGTTAGTCTGGGCCTAAGGCGAGGCCGAGAGGCGTAGTCGATGGATAACCGGTTGATATTCCGGTACCCGAGTGCCGCGTATGAGTGATAGCGGTTGTGCTAACCGGCTGTGAGCCGGCGCGAGACAGTCTTCGGATTGTTTTGTGTTGGTGAGTGGTTGGGGTCCTTTCCGTGTGTAGCGTAGTGATGGAGTGACACAGTGGGGTAGCTATACCGTCTGGTGGATTAGGCGGGGTAAGGTGGTAGCCCGACTCTTTAGGTAAATCCGGAGGGTCCCAGTTGAGTCTGGTGGGTGAGCGCTGAAGCATAGGCCTTTTGGCTGAATTTGGTGATCCCGTGCTGTCGAGAAAAGCTTCTAGCGAGTGGTAGTCGGCCAGTACCCTAAACCGACACTGGTGGTCAGGTAGAGTATACTGAGGCGTTCGAGTGATGTGTGGTTAAGGAACTCGGCAAATTGCCTCCGTAACTTCGGGAGAAGGAGGGCCCCAAACCGTGGCACGTGCGTGCGGAAGCGGTGGGGGGTTGCAGAGGCCAGGGGGAAGCGACTGTTTACTAAAAACACAGGTCCATGCGAAGCCGTGAGGTGAGGTATATGGACTGACGCCTGCCCGGTGCTGGAACGTTAAGAGGATCCATCAAGCCGTAAGGCTGCAGTGGTGAATTGAAGCGCCAGTAAACGGCGGTGGTAACTATAACCATCCTAAGGTAGCGAAATTCCTTGTCGGGTAAGTTCCGACCTGCACGAATGGCGTAACGACTTCCCCGCTGTCTCAACCACATGCTCGGCGAAATTGCAGTACGAGTAAAGATGCTCGTTTCGCGCGGCAGGACGGAAAGACCCCGGGACCTTTACTATAGCTTGGTATTGATGCACTATTTGGTTTGTGTAGGATAGGCGGGAGCCTGGGAAGCCTCAACGCTAGTTGGGGTGGAGGTGTTGGTGAAATACCGCTCTGATCTGATGGTGTGTCTCACCCGCGGCCCTGATCGGGTCGGGGGACAGTGCCTGGTGGGTAGTTTAACTGGGGCGGTTGCCTCCTAAATGGTAACGGAGGCGCCCAATGGTACCCTCGGGCCGGTTGGAAACCGGTCGGTGAGTGTAAGCGTAGAAGGGTGCTTGACTGTGAGACCGACGGGTCGAGCAGGTGCGAAAGCAGGGGCTAGTGATCCGGCACCGACGTACGGATGTGGTGTCGCTCAACGGATAAAAGGTACCCCGGGGATAACAGGCTGATCTTCCCCAAGAGTCCATATCGACGGGATGGTTTGGCACCTCGATGTCGGCTCGTCGCATCCTGGGGCTGGAGTTGGTCCCAAGGGTTGGGCTGTTCGCCCATTAAAGCGGCACGCGAGCTGGGTTTAGAACGTCGTGAGACAGTTCGGTCCCTATCCGCCGCGCGCGCAGGAGATTTGATGAAGGGCTGTCCCTAGTACGAGAGGACCGGGATGGACGAACCGCTGGTGTGCCAGTTGTCCCGCCAGGGGCATGGCTGGTTGGCTACGTTCGGGAGCGATAACCGCTGAAAGCATCTAAGCGGGAAGCGTGCTTCGAGATGAGATCTCCGTCAACCGTTAGGTTGGTGAGGCGCCCTGTAGATGACGGGGTTGATAGGCTCGACATGGAAGCGTTGTAAGGCGTGGAGTGGACGAGTACTAACCGCCGAGAACTTAACATCAATAAACCCTTAACCTGTCAGCTTTTAGCTAGACGAGACATTCACGCACACTATGCGATTCTGAGACAACACACGTTTGTGCTCGAATCCGAACGGATTCTTGAGACCGTGTGTCTCCAGGGTTTGTTTGGTGGTGAGAGCGGAAGTGACACACCCGGTCCCATTCCGAACCCGGTCGTTACGGCTTCCAGCGCCGATGGTACTGCACTCGAGAGGGTGTGGGAGAGCAGGACACCGCCAAACATTAACTTCAAAAAGGGCCCCTACCGCGAGGTGGGGGCCCTTTTGCATGCCTTGGGTCAGGAAGAAGTCGAGAGCGCATCTCTGACTTTGGCTACACCGACCCCGATCCCGAAGATCGCCCCTGTCACCAGGAAAGTCAGTAGCGACACGGTCACGAGGGCGATCGCGATTCCGATCGCACCTACGACGCTGAAAAATGTGCTCACGTGGCCTCCTCCGTTGCAGGCTCGTCGGCTGGGTAAATGCCCTTGAGCTATTGTCCCACATCGTTGGACAGTACGTTATGGGCGTCACAAGTTAGTTAGGTCACATTAGTGGACTCTAGTGCCATCTCGCGTCTTCCCGTTGCAGCGCTTCCGGATTCGGCCTCGCGGCGGCTCGCGGCCATCGGACGGGATCCGATCAACCTGCACAGGGCGCTCGCGCACGCGCCGGCGCTTCTGGCGCCCGTGCTCGACCTCATCCATGCGCTGCGCTTCGACGCCGCGGTGTCCCGCGGGTTGCGGGAGCTGATGATCTGCAGGATCGCGCAGCTCGAAGACTCGGCATACGAACTCGCCCATCACCTTCCGATGGCGGCCGAGTCGGGCCTTGACGCCGAGCAGCTCGACGCGCTCGAGCGTTGGTGCGATGCCGACTGTTTCAGCGCCCCGCAGAGGGCAGTGCTCGGGTACGCCGAGCATCTTGGGGCCGGCGCGCCTCGCGACGACGAAGCGCTCGACGCCTGCTTCAGCCCGGCCGAGCAGACCGAACTCACGGTCACGGGAGCCACGTACATCGCCCTCGCCCGGATCCTGCGGGCGCTCGACGTGCGCATCGACGACGACCTTTCGGCCTGATTTAAGGGCGTTCATGGTTGGCGCCCACGCCTGTTGGGTAGAACTGCAGATTGCGGCAATACGCGAACTACAGGGCAAAAGCGGCTTAGGATTTCGGGACGTGTGGCACCGGTATCGAGTCGCGAACGGGAGTGAGTGATGACCACGGACAAAGACGGTCTGATGCGCGGCGAGTCCCACGCGAGCACGGGGTCGGCGGTGTTCGTTTCGATCGCCGCCGCATTGGGCGGATTCCTGTTCGGCTACGACACGGCCGTGATCAACGGGACCACCACCGCGTTGGAAACCCAATGGAACATCGACTCGATCGAGACCGGCGTGGTCGTCTCCTCGGCGCTGCTCGGCTGCGCCGTCGGCGCCTGGTTCGCGGGCACGTTGGCGAACAAGCTCGGCCGTCCGCGAGTCATGATGATCGCGGCGATCGTCTTCTTCATCACCTCCCTGGGAAGCGCCCTGGCGATCGGGCCCGTCGACCTGACGATCTGGCGCGTTTGCGGCGGCCTGGCGATCGGTGCGGCGAGCGTGATCGCGCCCGCGTACATCGCCGAGATCGCGCCAGCGCACCTGCGCGGACGACTCGGGTCGCTGCAGCAGTTCGCCATCGTGCTCGGCATCTTCTGCGCCCTGGTGGTCAACTACGCCATCCAGGCCGCGGCCGGAGGCGCGAGCGGTGAGGTCCCGTGGGGAGGCACCGCCTGGCGGTGGATGTTCGCGGCGGCGGCGATCCCGGCGTTCGTCTACTTCATGTTCTCGCTGAACATCCCCGAGTCGCCGCGGTACCTCGTCGGGAAGCAGAAGCTCGAGCAGGCCAGGGACATCCTGGTCAAGTACGTCGGCGGGGACGTCGACAACAGGATCGTGGAGATCCAGGCGTCGCTGCACAGCGACAAGCCGCCGCGGATCTCCGATGTGCGGGGTCCGCGCGTGGGACTGCTGCCGATCGTGTGGGTGGGCATCTTCTTGTCGATGTTCCAGCAGTTCGTGGGCATCAACGTCATCTTCTACTATTCGACGTCGCTGTGGCAGTCCGTCGGGTTCAGCGAGAACGACGCGTTCTTGACCAGCGTCATCAACTCGGTCGTGAACATCGCGGGCACGATCCTCGCCGTCGTCCTGGTGGACCGGGTCGGGCGCAAGAAGCTGCTCATGTGGGGCTCGGCGATCATGTTCATCGCGCTCGGCACGATGTCGGTCATCTTCGCGACGGCGAACGTCGACGCCGAGAACAACCCGATCCTCGGGGACGTCGCAGGGCATCGTCGCCTTGATCGCGGCGAACGTGTTCGTCTTCGGGTTCGCCTTCACCTGGGGCCCGGTCGTGTGGGTGCTGCTGGGGGAGATGTTCCCCAACCGGATCCGCGCCTCGGCGCTCGGTGTCGCGGCGGCCGCCCAGTGGATCAGCAACTGGCTCATCACCGTCACCTTCCCCGAACTCGCGGAGATCGGCCTGTTCCTGGCCTACGGGCTGTATGCGGCATTCGCGCTCATCTCCTTCTTCTTCGTCGCCAAGATGATCAAGGAGACCAAGGGCGTCGAGCTGGAGGACATGGAGCGGCTCGAGGGCGGCACCCTCTCCACGACCGATTGACCGCCGAATGCGCCGAAACGGAGACGAGGGCCGCCCCCACCGGGCGGCCCTCGCCGTGTTCCTTGTAATTGAACGTTACTCGTAGGAGATCGCGCCGAGGATGTTGACCTTCGAAGCCCGCACCGCCGGGGCGATGGCCGCGAGGAGCCCGACCAGGACGGCCGCGGCGAGGTAGCCGAAGATCAGCGCGGTCGGGACCGCGAAGACGTCGACCCCGGTCTCGGCCAGCGCGACCTGGAGCGCCCATCCCAGTCCGAGGCCCACGGCGATGCCGAGGACCGCGCCGAACATGGCGATGGTGACGCTCTCGACGGTGACCATGCGCGTGGTCTGGCCGCGGGTCATGCCGATCGCGCGGAGCATCCCCAGTTCACGGGTGCGTTCGAGGACCGACAGGATCAGCGTGTTGACCACGCCGATGACGGCCACGATCATCGCCAGGCCGAGCAGCAGCTGGATCGCGAGGATCGCGAAGTCGTAGAACACGGTGATCTGCGAGGTGAACTCCTCGTGGTTCTGGACGCTCACCTCCGGTTCCGAGGCCAGCAGGTCGTCCACGGCGGTGGTCACGGCCTCGACGTCGCCGCCGTCGGCCACGTCGACGAGGGCCGAGGTCGGCCGGGTCGTGTAGAACTCGTCCGTGTAGGCCGGGGCGACGTACCAGCCGTCGGTGTTCTCGTTGTCCTTCAGGATCGCGGCGACGGTGAACTCGCGCGGTTCGGTGCCGCGGCTGAAGGTAGTGGTCACCGTGTCGCCGATGCTGACGCTGAGCGTTTCCGCGGCGGTCTCGTTGACGGCGATCTCGTCGTCGGCGAGTTCGGTGGTCTCGCCTTCGAGGAATTCGCCGCCGTAGAGCCCGACGCCGGCCTCCAGGTCGCTGGTGGCGTAGACGCGCTGCTCGGTGCCGTCGATGTCGCTGATGTCGTAGTACAGCTCGACGGCGGATTCGACGCCGTCAACGGCGCGGATGTCGTCCATGAGCGCCGGGTCGAATGACGGTGCGACGGCGGCGGTGATCGGGCCGGAGACGAACAGCTCGGCTTGGACGTTGTCCTCGAAATAATGGCTGATGCTGGCTTTGACGCTGGTGAGCAGGGTCGCGGTCGCGGTCACGAGGGTCACGCCGATCATGAGCGCCGCGGCGGTGACCGCGGTGCGCCGCGGGTTGCGGCTGGCGTTGCGCCTGCCGAGCTTTCCGGCGAAGCTCCACGACCACAGCAGTCCGAGCGCGCCGACGAGCGGCTTGGACAGCCAGGCGGTGAGCAGCGTGACGCCGATGAAGACGAGCCCGGCGCCGACGGCGGCAGCGGTCAGGTCGGCGGTGTCGCTGCCGAGGCTCTCGGTGAGGCCCAAGGCCATCGTGCCCGCGCCCGCGGCGGTGACGATGCATCCGGTGACGGTGAGGGCCGTGATCGGCTTGTCGGCCTTCACGGCTTCGCGCATCGCCTCGACCGGCGGAATCTTCGAGGCCCGCACGGCCGGGACCAGGGCGGACAGGACGGTGACGCCGATGCCGACACCGAGTGCGGCGATCACTGCCATCGGCGGGATCGTGAGGCTCGTCTGCCCCGCGTCGAGGACCATGTTGGCGACCACAGAGGTGAGCAGGCCGCCGCCCGCGATGCCGACGGCCGCGCCGACGATGGCGGCGACGGTGCCGAGCAGGAACGCCTCGGCGAGGACCGAGCGGACCACTTGGCCGCGTCCGGCGCCGATGGCGCGCATCATCGCGATCTCCTTGAGGCGGCCGGCGATGACGATCGAGAAGGTGTTGGCGATGAGGAAGACCGAGACGAACACGGCGACCAGGCCGAAGCCGAGGAGGAACTTCCCGATGAGGTCGGTGGCCTCGGCGGTCTCGGCGTTCATCTCGGCGTTGTAGTCGTCCCAGGTGAGTGCCTGGGACTCGGCGCCGATCACGGGTTCGAGCGCCTTGAGGAGCTCGTCGGTGCCCGTGCCTTCGGCGGCGTCGACGGCGACCATCGAGTAGGCGTCCTCGCCGTCGAAGACCAGGCGCTGGGCTTCGGCGGTGGTGAACGCGAGTTCGGTGGTGCCGCTGATCGAGTCGCGGCCGCCGGGGTAGCCGTAGACGCCGACGATGGCGTACTCGGTCTTCTCGGTGGTCGCGGAGTAAGCGGTGACGGTGTCGCCCACGTTGAGGCCGGAGTCGGTGGCGAACTTGGCGGAGACGGCGACCTCGCCGTCCGTCTCGGGGGCGCGGCCTTCACGCAGTTCGCGTTCGGTCGACTCGTCGCTCCAGTTGGAGGCGATCGTGGGGGAGAGCCCGCCGACGATCTTGCCGTTGTCGCCGATGGCGTTGACCATCCAGGAGACGGTGGTGGTGACCTCGCCGACGGCGTCGGTCGCCTCGATGGCGGCCAAGGTCTCGGCGGAGACGCCCTCGCGGACGAGGCGGTCGCCCTGGGTCTCGGGTTCGACGGGCCGGACGAGCACGTCCGACCCGGAGTAGGACTCGCCGTTGAGGTCGTCCACCGTGGTCTGGATGGAGGCGGTGAGGACCAGCGCGGCGGCGATGAACGCCGAGCCGAGGACGACGGCGAGGCTGGTCAGAGCCAGGCGTGCCTTGCGGGCCGCCATGCCCTTGAGGGTTGCGCGGAGCATCGGTTATGCGGCCTCTCCGGCGAGCGGGACGCGGTTCTCGAAGCCGCGCATCGTGTCGATGACGGCGTCGGCGGTGGGATTGCGGAGATCGTGGACGATCTGGCCATCGGCGAGGAAGACCACGCGGTCGGCGTACGCCGCCGCGCCGGGGTCGTGGGTGACCATGACGATGGTCTGCCCGAAGGCGTCCACGGACTGGCGCAGGAACTGGAGGACCTCGGCGCTGGAGCGGGTGTCGAGGTTGCCGGTGGGCTCGTCGGCGAAGACCACTTCGGGCCGGGTGGCGAGGGCGCGGGCGCAGGCGACGCGCTGCTGCTGGCCGCCGGAAAGCTCGGTCGGCTTGTGCGACAAGCGTTCCTGGAGGTCGAGTGTCTTGATGATCTGGTGGATCCACGCCGGGTCGGACTTCGCGCCGGCGATGGAGGCCGGCAGCAGGATGTTCTCCTCGGCCGTCAGGGTCGGCAGGAGGTTGAACTGCTGGAAGATGAAGCCGATCTTGTCGCGGCGCAGTTTCGTCAGCGCCTTGTCGCCCAAGCCCGTGATGACCGTGTCGCCGATGTTGACGGTGCCGCGGTCGGTCGTGTCGAGCCCGGCCAGGCAGTGCATGAGCGTGGACTTGCCCGACCCCGAGGGGCCCATGATGGCGGTGAACGCGCCGGATTCGAAGGCGACGGACACGTCGCGCAGGGCCACGACCTGGGCCTCGCCCGAGCCGTAGGCGCGCCACAGGCCGGATGCGGTGACCGCGGCGCGCGTGCGCGTCATTCGAGGGGCGGGGGGAGTAGCGAGTGGCACGGGTGCGCCTTTCTGTCGGATGTCTTGTCGCCACAACGCTATTGAATTTCGCCCGCGACCGCTTCGGTCCGCGGGCCGGAGTTCCGTCCTCCCTGAGGCGGAGCGCCGCGCCTCGAGTCGGCCGAAAGACGGAGTGCCGCGGTCCCGCGGGTCCGCCTTCCGGCTGGAAGTGAACGGGAGGGCGGCGCCGATCGGCGCCGCCCCTCACCTGGTTTCCTGTTCAGAGTTGAAGCTATTCGTAGGCGATGGCCCCCAGGACGTTGAGCTTCGCCGCGCGCGCCGCCGGGGCGATCGCCGCGAGGAGGCCCACGACCACGGCCGCGACCAGGTATCCGGCGATGAGTCCCCATGGGAGCGCGAAGTTCGTGAGGCCCTCTTCTTCGAGCGCCTGCTGCACCGTCCAGCCGAGGCCGATGCCGACCGCGATGCCCAGGACCGCCCCGAACAGGCAGATGATCACGCTCTCGACGGTGATCATCCGCCGCACCTGGCCGCGGGTCATGCCCACCGCCCGCAGGAGCCCGAGCTCGCGGGTGCGTTCGAGGACCGACAGGACCAGCGTGTTGACCACGCCGATGACGGCGATGATCATGGCCAGCGCGAGCAGGATCTGGACGGCCGCGAGAATGGTGTCGAGGCTGCCGGTCTGCTGCTCGACGAACTCGGCGTTGTTGGTGACGCTGACTTCCGGTTCGTCCTTGAGGATGTCGTCGACCTCGCCTTGGACCGCGGCCACGTCGGCGCCCTCGTCGACCTCGATGTAGGCCTGCATCGGCTTGGGCAGCGTGAAGTGCTCGATCTGCTCGGGGGCGACCCACCAGCCGTTGGTGAGGTCGTAGCCCTCGAGGATCGCGGTGACCTGCAGCGGCTCGACCACGCCGTCCGCGAAGGTCACCTCCACGGTGTCGCCGAGCGCGAGGCCCCGGTCCTCGGCGGTGCCCTCGTCGAGCACCACCGCATCGGCGGGGAGGTCGGCGACCGAGCCTTCGGCGACGGTGCCGCCGAAGACCGCAAGGGCCGCGTCCAGGTCGCTGCTGGACGCCAGCGGGGCGTCCTCGCCGTCGACCTTGGTGCCGAAGAAGTCCATGTAGACGTCGCCGACCGACGCGACTTCGGGCAGGGCCCGGATCTCCTCGAGCGTCTGCGGCGAGAACGAGGGGATGTTCGCCCCGCCTTGCGCGCCGCTGACGATCAGGTCCGAGTTCAGGTTCAGGTCGAGCGCCTCGGAGGTGGTCGACTTGATGCTGGAGACGAGCGTGGCGATCCCGGTGATGAGCGCGACGGCGATCATGAGCGCCGAGGCGGTGATGGCGGTGCGCCGCGGGTTGCGGCCGGCGTTGAGCTTGCCGAGCCGGCCCGAGAAGCTCCACGACATGACCGCGCCGAGCAGCGCCACGAGCGGGCGCGACAGGATCGGCGTGAGCATGGTGATGCCCACGAACGCGATGCCCACGCCAGTGAGGATGCCGGTGAGCGTGTTGTCGCCCAGGTTGTCCGTGAGCCCGAACGCCAGGAGCACCGCACCGATGCCGAAGACGATCGCGCCGGCGATGGTGATGCCGCGCAAGGGCTTGGGCGGGTTGACCGCCTGCCGCATCGCGGCGACCGGCGGCACGCTGGAGGCTTTGACGGCCGGGACCAGCGCCGACAGGACCGTGACGACGATGCCGACGGCAAGTGCCCACAGCGAGGTCGCGGGGATCAGCAGTTGGACAGGCAGGCCGCCCATCATCGTGGAGCTGACCACTTGCGACAGTCCCCAGCCGAGCACGAGGCCCAGGCCGAGGCCGACGATCGAGGCCACGACGCCGATGACGAGCGCTTCGGTCAGGACCGAGCGGACCACTTGGCCGCGTCCGGCGCCGATGGCGCGCAGCAGCGCGAGTTCGCGCTGGCGCTGGGCGACGATGATGGTGAAGGTGTTGATGATCAGGAAGATCGAGACGAACACGGCCACCAGGCCGAAGCCGAGGAAGATGTAGCCCATGAAGTCGGAGACGACGGCGAAGCCCTCTGCGGCCGCTTCGCTGGCCTGCTCGCCGGTCTGGACTTTGAAGTCCGAACCGATGGCGGTGGCGATGGCGTCGGTGGAGACGCTGTCGCCGTAGACGTAGATCGAGGTGTAGACGTCTTCGCCGCCGGTCATGAGGTGCTGGGCGGTGGGGTTGGTGAAGGCGACCTGGGTCTCGCCGGCGAGGGAGTCGCGGTCGCCCGAGAGCCCGTAGACGCCGACGATCTCGTAGTCGGCCCGCTCGGCGGTGTAGGAGTAGATCGTGACGGTGTCGCCGAGGCCGAGTCCGGAGTCGGCTGCGAACTTGGCGGAGACGGCGACCTCGTCGTCGGCTTCGGGTCCGTTGCCCTCGCGCACTTCGATGTAGTCGCCTTGGCCTTCGGCGGACTGCCAGTTGAGGCCGATGGTGGGCGCGAAGGTGCCGACAAGCTTGCCGTTGTTGCCGATCGCGTTGACCTGGCCTTCGATGGCGCCGTCGGCGCGCTCGACGCCGTCGACGCCTTGGACCTGTTCGAGGGTTTCGGCCGGGATGGTGACGGCGGCGAGGTTGGGGCTGCCGCCGGGGGCCGACTCTGAGGTCTCGCGGGTGACGACGCCGTCGACGCCGGTGTAGGCGTCGGCGATGACGCCGGAGACCGACTTCTCCATCGTCGCGGTCAAGACCATGGCGGCGGCGACGAACATGGTGCCGAGGACGACGGCGAGGCTGGTGAGGACGAGGCGGGCTTTGCGGCTCGCCATGCCCTTCAGGGTGGCGCGCAGCATGGCTAGGCGTTCTCCCCTTGAGCGGCGGCGACGAGTTCCTCGAAGTGCTTCATCTTGTCGATGACGGAGTCGGCGGTCGGGTCGGCCATGTCCTCGACGATCTGGCCGTCGGCGAGGAACACCACGCGGTCGGCGTAGGCGGCGGCGCCGGGGTCGTGGGTGACCATGACGATGGTCTGCCCGAAGTCGTCGACGCTGGTGCGCAGGAAGCGGAGCACTTCGGCGCCGGAGCGGGTGTCGAGGTTGCCGGTGGGCTCGTCGGCGAAGACGACGTCCGGGCGGGTGGCGAGGGCGCGGGCGCAGGCGACGCGCTGCTGCTGGCCGCCGGAGAGCTCGGTCGGCTTGTGCGACAGGCGGTCGGCCAGGTCGAGGGTCTTGATGATCTGGTCGACCCAGGCCGGGTCCGCCTTGGCGCCGGCGATGGCCGCGGGCAGGGTGATGTTCTCTTCGGCGGTGAGGGTGGGCAGCAGGTTGAACTGCTGGAAGATGAAGCCGATCTTGTCGCGGCGCAGTTTCGTGAGCGCCTTGTCGCTCGAGGCCGGTGATGGCGGTGCCGCCGATGTGGACGGTGCCGCGGTCGGTGGTGTCGAGGCCGGCGAGGCAGTGCATGAGGGTGGACTTGCCGGACCCGGATGGGCCCATGATGGCGGTGAAGGCGCCGGAGGCGAACTCGACCGAGACGTCGCGGAGCGCGACGACCTGGGCCTCGCCCGAGCCGTAGGCCTTCCATACGCCTTGGGCCGATACGGCGGTGGTCTTGACGGGGGATGCGGTGGACACGACGCTCTCGCTTTCGATGAAGGTGTCGATGTGCCGAGGGATTCGGTGTTGGGTTCCTGGCTCGCGAGACGTCGCCCGCGAAGTCATGGTGCTATGCATGATTCGAACTGATGACGTCGGCACGCCTGATTCTGACACCATACATGATGTCAAGTGACGTCGTGGGTCGCGTGATCATGGTTCGACGATATTGGACTCCGGTCGTACCCGCATCCGCTTCGAGAACGGTCTTTGTCTACGTCGGAAGTCGGAGACGGCGGGTACCGGCGTATGACTTTCGGCGCGGCGGCCGCCCGATAAGCCCGTCTGGCCCGGCTTGACCAGGCCGCTCTCGTACGCGAGGACGACGGCCTGGACCCGGTCGCGGACCCCGAGCTTGGTGAGCAAGTGCCCGACATGGGTCTTGACGGTGGTCTCGCCGACGGTGAGCGCGTCGGCGATCTCGGCGTTCGTGAGGCCTTTGGCCAAGAGCAGCAGGACTTCGCGCTCGCGGGCGGTCAGGCAGTCCACTATCGCCGGTTTGGCGTCGCCGTCGCTGCCGCGGTGCTCGGCGAACCGCCCGAGGAGCGTGGTGAGGATGTGCGGGGCGACGACGGCGCCGCCGCGGTGGACGGTGCGGATCGCCTCGACCAGGTCGGCGGCGGGCGCGTCCTTCGTGAGGAACCCGGCGGCCCCGGCCCGCAGCGCCCCCACGACGTATTCGTCGAGGTCGAAGGTGGTCAGCACCAGGACGCGGCTCGGCAGGTTCGCGTTGACGATGTCGGCGGTCGCGGCCACACCGTCGCGGCGGGGCATGCGGATGTCCATGAGGACGACGTCGGGCACCAGCCGCCTGGTGAGCTCGTAGGCCTCGACGCCGTCGCCGGCCTCCCCGACGATGTCGATGTCGGTCTCGGCGCCGAGGACCATCTTGAAGCCCGCGCGCAGCAGCTGCTGGTCGTCGGCGAGGAGCAGGCGGATCGGCCGGTCGTTCAACGTGTGACTCCCTGGAGGTGCGCGTTCTTGGGGAAGCGGGCCTCGACGAGGTAGCCGCCGCCGGGCCGGGGCCCGGCTTCGAGGGAGCCGCCGTAGAGCGTGGCGCGCTCCCTCATGCCGATGAGGCCGTGGCCTCCGGAGAATCCGTCGACGACGGGGGCGCCGTGCCCGGAGTCGCCGACCGAGATCCGGAACTCGGCCTCGCCGTAGTCGACCACGACGCCGGCCCTGGCCTGCGGCCCGGCGTGCTTGATGGTGTTCGTGAGCGCCTCCTGGGCGATCCGGTAGACCGCCAGGCTCACGCCCGTGGGCAACGCGTACTCGTCGCCGCGGACGGTGTAGCGCACCGGCAGGCCGGCGTCCTTGGTCTGCGCGACCAGTGCCCGCAGGGAGTCCACTGTAGGCTGCGGCTCGAGGTCGGCGCTGCCGCCCTCGTCGTGGCCTTGGCGCAGCACGGTGAGGATGTCCCGCATCTCCCGCAGCGCGGTCCGCGCGGTCTGGTTCACCGTGGTCAGGGCGTCCTCGGCCGCCTCCGGGTCGGTCCGCAGCACCCGCTTGGCCCCTTCGGACATGACGCCGATGACCGAGATGTGGTGCGCCACCACGTCGTGCAGTTCGCGGGCGATGCGCCGCTGCTCGTCGGCCACGGCCTGCGCCGCGAGCGCCTCCTGGCGCTCCTCGGCGAACCGGGCCCGCTCGGAGAGCTCCTCGACCTTCTCGCGGCGGTTGCGCATGACCCAGCCGATCCAGAACACCGTCGCGGCCAGGATGATGTTGAGCAGCGACACCAAGGTGCTGGTCAGATGGTCTCCCGCCCATGAAGGCGGCGGACTGTATCACGACCGTTACGGGCACCCAGATGACCGCGCTGGTGATGAGCGCCCTGGCCAGCGGCAGGTAGGCGGCGGCGGTGTAAGTCATGACGAACAGCGCGACGCCGCTGTCCATGCTCATGGTCTGGAGCGGCTTGACGAGCACCGCCAGCGTCAGGATGACCAGCGACAGCCCGATGCCACCCCACAGCCACTTGCGTCGCAGGCAGATGGCGCAGAAGGGGATCGCGATCTGTCCGGCCTCGGCCCAGGTGAGCGACATTTCCGGGCTGATCGCGATCGAGATGCCGTAGAACATGAGGTACCCGGCGGCCAAGGCGAGGGCCAGGAACGCGTCGGACAGGAGCGGCCGCTCGTGGAGCCAGCACCGCAGGCGTCGGAAAGAGAAGGCGGCTTGCACGCTCTACACCGTATCCGCCGCTCACGTCCCGTTTCATCGAACGCGAGAAGGATTCGCGAGTCCGTCTCAGGAAGGAGGCGCCTCTTCGAACGGCACGTCCTCGACCGGCATCGCCAAGCCCGGCAGGACCGTGGGCAGCGGGTACGCCGGCGGCTCGCCGCCGAACTCGGGGCACAGCTCCTGGTGCGCGCACCAGCCGCACAGCTTCGACTTCTGCGGCCGGAACTCGCCGGTGGCGATCGCCTCGCGCATCACCGACCACAGCGCCTTGAGGGTCTTCTCGAAGCCCTCCAGCTCGCGCTGGTTGGGGGAGTAGTCGAGCATCTGCCCGTCGCCGAGGTACATCAGCCGCAGCAAGGTGGGCACCGTCCCCCGCGTGCGCCACCACACCAGGGCGTAGAACTTCATCTGGAACAGCGCCTTGTCCGCGAACCGGTCCGGCGGGCGCTTCCCGGTCTTGTAGTCCACGAGCCGCACGAGCCCGTCCGGGTTGACGTCGGCGCGGTCGATGAAGCCCTTGAGCGACGTGCCGTCGTCGAGCGTCGTCGTCACCAGGCACTCGGTGCGGTGCGGCTGGAGCCGCTGCGGGTCCTCCATCGCGAAGTACGTCTCGACCAGGCGCCGCACGTTCCGCAGCCACGCCCGACTCGTCGTCGAGGCCCTCGAACAGCTCCGCGTACTCCCCGGAGGCCTGGAGCTTCGCCCACTCCGGCTCGATCATCGCCAGCGCCTGCCGCGGGGTGCGCCTCCCGGCGTCCAGCTCGTAGAGCCGCTCGAGCACCGAGTGCACGAGCGTGCCCTGCACCTGCGCCTTCGACGGCGGCTCGGGCAGTCGGTCGACCGCCCGGAACCGGTACAGCAGCGGGCACTGCTTGAAATCCCCGGCGCGCGAAGGGGACAGCTGAGTCGGACGGGCGGCGTGCGGCATGCCCCGAGCATATGACGGGCCACCGACATCCCGACCCGCCGCACCGGCCGCACTCCAACTAACATAACGCGTGTACGGTTTAGGTATGACCATCGACGCGAACGCCGCCCGCTCCTTCGGCCCCGCCGCCGACCTCTACGACGCCATCCGACCCACCTACCCCGCCGAAGCCCTCCGCTGGCAGACCGGCGACACCCCGCAAGGACATCGTCGACCTCGGCGCCGGCACCGGCCTGCTCACCCGCGGCCTCATCGCCCTCGGCCACCGCGTCACCGCCGTCGAACCCGACGACCAGATGCTCGCCAAACTCATCGCCGCCAGCCCCGGCCTCACCGCCGCCCACGCCGGACCCGCCGAAGCCCTCCCGCTCACCGACGCCAGCGCCGACATCGTCACCGCCGGCCAGGCCTTCCACTGGTTCGACCGCTCCCGCGCCCTCCCCGAGATCCGCCGCGTCCTGCGCCCCGAAGGACTCCTCGCACCCATCTGGAACGTCCGCGACGACGCCACCGGCTGGGTCGGCGCCCTCACCGAGGCCATCGGCTCCTCCCAAGGCGAACGCGACGCCCTCGCCGCCACCGAACCGGGCTACTTCGGCCGCGATTTCGCCGAACCCGAGTACCGCGTCTTCCGCCACGAGCGGCCCCTCGACCGGGCCGGCGCTCCTGCCGCCTCGTCCAGTCCCGCTCCTACTACCTCACCGCCGACGACGCCCAGAAGGAACGCATCCTCGCCGTCGTCAACGACGTCGCTCGACACCCACCCCGACCTCCGAGGCAAGGACTCCTTCGCGATGCCCTACAACACCTACGCGTTCAAAGTCCGCCCCGCCTGACGGATCGGAATCCTCGCAAGCGCGCCCGCCCCAGCGGTTCGACGGACCCCTCCACCGGGCGGGCGCGTAGCATTGCCGCCGATGTCGACCACAAACGTCCTGGCCTTCCGCCGATCCGGATTCACGCTCTTCCGCTTCAAGGGCATCCCCGTCACCCTCGGCTACACCTGGCTGCTCCTCGCCGCCGTGGTCGTGCTCGTCTACGCCCCGATCGTGCAGCGCTCGGTCCCCGGCCTCAGCACCGGCGCCGCGCTCATCGTCGCCGCCCTCTTCGCCGTCACCCTCCTCGTCTCGGTCTTCCTCCACGAACTCGGCCACGCCCTGGTCAGCCTGCGCGCCGGCATCGGCGTGCGCCAGATCAACCTCGACGCCCTCGGCGGCTTCACCGAGATGGACCGCGAGGCCCCCCGGCCCAGCACGGCCGCCGCGATCGCGCTGGCCGGACCGGCCGTCTCAGCCGTCCTCGGCGCCATCGGCCTGGCCGGACTGTTCCTCACCGCCCCCGGCTCCCTGCCCTGGCAGCTCGTCCTTCCAGATCTGCGTCGCCAACCTCCTCGTCGCCGTCTACAACCTGCTGCCGGGCCTGCCGCTGGACGGCGGCAAGGCCCTCCAGGCCGGCATCTGGGCCGCCACCGGCGACCGCTGGACCGGCTTCCGCTTCGCGGGCTGGGCCGGGCGCGTCGTCGCCGTCGCGCACCGTCGCGGCGGGTCTGTGGCTGTTCGCCATCGAACTGGTTCTCCGCGTTCGGCCTGATCCTGCTCCTCTTCGTCGCCTTCGAGCTGTGGCGCGGCGCGACCGCCGCGATCCGCGCCGCCCGCATGGGCCCGCGCGTCAAGGCCCTCGACGCCGCGGCGCTGGCCCGCCCGGTGGTCCTCGTGCGCCGCCTCGGCGACGCTGGGGGAGGCGCTGACGCCGCCGCCGGACGCGAGGTCGTCGCCATCGACGACAAGCCGGTCGGCGTCCTCGACCGCGCCGCCGCCGAGGCGGTCCCGGCCGACCAGGTGGCCGCGATGCCCCTGGCCGGGCTGCTGCGCTCGGCGGCGACGATTCCGGGCCTCAAGGCCGAACTCAAAGGCCAGGCGCTGGTGGACGTGATCGGCAAGAGCGGCGCCGAGCGGTTCTTCGTGGTCGATGAGGGCCGCCTGACAGGGCTGCTCTACACCGCCGACGTGGTCAAAGCCCTCCGTTAAGATGCTTCGGACCTACCGAAGGAGACACGCGAAGTGGCATTTGACCTGCTGGCGACGGGCGACCGCGTCCAGTTGACCGACGCGAAGGGCCGCATGGCCACCATCACCCTCGCCGAGGGCGGCGCGTTCCACACCCACCGGGGCAGGCTCTTCCACGACGACCTCATCGGCCGTCCCGACGGCGTCACCGTCACCACCGAGGGCGGCACCGCCTACCTGGCGCTGCGCCCGCTCCTGCCCGACTACGGCCTGTCGATGCGCCGCGGCGCCCAGGTCATCTACCCCAAGGACATCGCCCAGATCCTCACGTTCGGCGACATCTACCCCGGTTCGCGGGTCGTGGAGGCCGGGGCCGGGTCGGGCGCGCTGACGAACTGGCTGCTGCGGGCGACCGGTCCGACCGGGCACGTCTACTCGTGGGAGCTGCGCGAGGACTTCGCGAAGATCGCGGAGGAGAACGTCCGGGGCTACTACGGCGAGGTGCCCGAGCACTGGACGCTGACGGTGGGGGACGTGGCCGAGGCCGACCTCGAGCCGGTCGACCGGGTCGTGCTCGACATGCTGTCGCCCTGGGACGTTCTGGACACTGTGGAGCGCATCCTGCGGCCCGGCGGGGTCTTCGTGGGCTACGTCGCCACCACCACGCAGATGTCGGAGCTCGTGGAGGCGCTGCGCGAGCGCAAGACCTTCACCGAGCCCCAGGCCTGGGAGTCGCTCATCCGCGGCTGGCACCTCGAGGGGCTGGCGGTGCGGCCGGACCACCGCATGATCGCGCACACCGCCTTCCTCATCACCGCGCGCAAACTCGCGCCGGGGACGGTGGCGCCGATGCGAAAGCTCAAGCCCTCCAAGGGGCAGCAGGCGCTTCGCGAACGCAAGGAGCGGATCGCCGCCGAGGCCGAGGCCCGCGCGGCCGAGGCGCTCCAGAACGGGCAGGGCGACACTCCCGATTCGTAACGATTCGGTCACGCTCTGAGTCGGATTCACGACTTTCCAAGCGCGGAAACGAGACAGGACGGGAGACGTATTCACGTTTCCCGTCCTGATTTCTTCTCGCTAATCGTCCGCGCCGGGCCCGGCGACGGGGGTCTTGTCGCCGCGGTCGCGGACGTAGATGCACTCGCCGGGGCAGTCGTGGGCCGCGTTCACAATGTCCAGACGCAGGTGTTCGGGCACGTTGACTTGCGAACCGGCGGTAGTCAACAGCTCACCGTCCGGGTCCTTGACGTAGGCCAGTCCGTCGATGTCGAACTCGAAGATCGTCGGCGCATACTGGACGCACAGACCGTCGCCCGTACAGGCGTCCTGATCGATCGACACTTCCAGCTCACGATTTTCTGACATAGAAACCAGACTAGATGCCGCCAAAGGATCTGGCGAATGTCGGTGTCGAGCCTTACTATTGGCCTCCACAACCAGATACGGTTGGTGTAGGACAACCCTCACTCGGGAGGTGTGACCCGTGGCACGTAGCAACGATGACCGTCGACAGAACCTGAGCCAGGGCTCAGAGCACGACGAACTGTCAGGACAGGTCGAAGAGCTCCAGGAAGAACTGGCCGCTGCCCGACGCCGTCTCACCGAAACGCCCCGACACATGCACATTCTGGAGGAGCGGCTCGCCGCCGCTCAATCGCAGATCGATCGCCTGTCGGAGCAGAACGAGCGGCTCGTGGCCACCTTGAAAGAGGCCCGCGAGCAGATCGTCTCACTGAAAGAGGAAATCGACCGGCTCGCACAACCGCCGTCCGGCTATGGCGTGTTCCTGGGCGCACGTGAGGACGGCACCGTCGACGTCTTCACCTCCGGGCGGAAGTTCCGCGTCTCGCTCGCGCCGTCGATCGACGTCGAAGAGCTCGAACGTGGCCAGGAAGTCCTGCTCAACGACGCGATGAACGTGGTCGAGGTGCTCGACTACGAGCGCATCGGCGAGGTGGTGACGCTCAAAGAGCTCATCGAGACCACCGACGGCAGTCCTCCGGACCGCGCGCTGGTGACCAGCCACGCCGACGAGGAGCGGGTCGTGCTGCTCTCCGAGGCGCTCATCAACGGCCCCCTGCGGGCGGGCGACTCGGTCATGATCGAGCCGCGCGCCGGGTACGCCTACGAGCGCATCCAGAAGAGCGAGGTCGAGGAACTGGTCCTCGAAGAGGTCCCCGACGTCGACTACTACGACATCGGCGGCCTCGACGGGCAGATCGAGATGATCCGCGACGCAGTGGAGCTCCCGTTCCTCCACGCCGATCTCTTCCGCGAGCACGAACTGCGCCCGCCGAAAGGCATCCTGCTGTACGGCCCTCCGGGCTGCGGCAAGACGCTCATCGCAAAGGCCGTCGCCAACTCGCTGGCCAAGAAGGTCGCCGAGATGCGCGGCGAGGAGGCCTCCGGACGGAGCTACTTCCTCAACATCAAGGGCCCTGAGCTGCTGAACAAGTACGTCGGCGAGACCGAGCGGCACATCCGCCTGGTCTTCCAGCGGGCCCGTGAGAAGGCCAGCGAAGGCATGCCCGTCATCGTGTTCTTCGACGAGATGGACTCCATATTCCGCACGCGCGGATCGGGCGTCTCCTCCGACGTCGAGAACACCATCGTCCCCCAGCTGCTGTCGGAGATCGACGGCGTCGAGGGCCTGGAGAACGTCATCGTCATCGGCGCCTCCAACCGCGAGGACATGATCGACCCGGCGATCCTGCGGCCCGGCCGCCTGGACGTCAAGATCAAGATCGAGCGGCCCGACGCCGAATCGGCGAAGGACATCTTCTCGAAGTACATCACCACGACCCTGCCGCTGCACGACGACGACCTCGCCGAGCACGACAAGGACCGCGACGCCACCGTGGGGTCGATGATCCAGGCGGTCGTCGAGCGCATGTACTCCGAAGTGGATGAGAACCGGTTCCTCGAGGTCACCTACGCCGACGGCGACAAGGAAGTGCTCTACTTCAAGGACTTCAACTCCGGCGCGATGATCGAGAACATCGTCGCCCGCGCCAAGAAGATGGCCATCAAGGACTTCCTGACGCACCAGTCGAAGGGCATCCGCCTGAGCCACCTCATCGACTCCACAGTCGACGAGTTCCGTGAGAACGAGGACCTCCCGAACACCACCAACCCCGACGACTGGGCCCGGATCTCCGGCAAGAAGGGCGAGCGGATCGTCTACATCCGCACGCTCGTCTCCGGCAAGGGACCCGACTCCGGCCGCAGCATCGACACCGTGTCGAACACCGGCCAGTACCTGTAGCGAAGCGAAAGGTACCTAAAGCAGGGCCTGTAGCGAAGCGAAAGCTACCGAAAGCAGGGCCTGTAAGCACCGGTAATCACCAGCGCTTCGATCGGCCGGCGGACAGCCCCGCCGGCCGATTGGCGTGCCGCCGAACGTGTCGGCACCGCCGCACCGGGTAACCAGTCGTCATGAAGACGGAGAACCTCACAGGCGCGAAGATCGGCGGCCCGGAAATCGAATCGTCTCCGATCGGAGGGAGCACCGCCGCGCCCGAAGGGACTAGGCTCGAAGGCATGACCGTACGCCGCATCATGGGTACCGAGATCGAATACGGGATCTCCGTGCCGGGCCAGCCGGGCGCCAACCCGATGGTGACCTCCTCGCAGATCGTCAACGCCTACGCCGCCCGCCCTGAGCTCTCCAAGGGCGGACGGGCACGCTGGGACTATGAGGAGGAGACCCCCCTGCGCGACGCGCGCGGCTTCACCTACACCGGCGCCCTCTACGACCCCGCGGAGAACCTCGCCGACGAGGACTCCGGGCTCGCCAACGTCATCCTCACCAACGGCGCCCGCCTCTACGTCGACCACGCGCACCCCGAGTACTCCACGCCTGAGGTCACCAACCCGCGCGAGATCGTCCTGTTCGACAAGGCCGGCGAGATGACCATGGCCGAAGCCGCCCTCCGCGCGGCCCACACCCCCGGCATCGGTCCGATCAATCTGTACAAGAACAACACCGACAACAAGGGCGCCTCCTACGGCGCGCACGAGAACTACCTCATGTCGCGCCAGACCCCCTTCGCCGACATCGTCGCCCACTTCACGCCGTTCCTGGTCACCCGCCAGGTCTTCTGCGGCGCCGGACGCATCGGCATCGGCCAGGACGCCTCCGAGCAGCGCTTCCAGATCTCCCAGCGCGCCGACTTCTTCGAGGTCGAAGTCGGCCTGGAGACCACGCTCAAGCGACCCATCATCAACACCCGCGACGAGCCCCACGCCGACGCCGAACGCTACCGGCGCCTCCACGTCATCATCGGCGACGCCAACCTCGCCGAACACGCCACCTTCCTCAAGGTCGGCACCGCCTCGATCGTGCTCGCCATGATCGAGTCCGGCGCCTTCGACGGCACCCTCGCGATCGCCGAGCCCGTTGCCGAACTGCGCGCCGTCAGCCACGACCCCACGCTCACCCACAAGATCGAACTGCGCAACGGCAAGCGCCTCACCGCCATCGAACTCCAGAAGTCCATCCTGGAGCAGGCCGAGGCCTACTGCGGCGCCGACGCCGACCCCGACACCCGTGAGGTCCTCGACCTGTGGGCGTACGTGCTCGACACGCTGGCCCGCGACCCCATGGAACTGGCCGACATGCTCGACTGGCCGGCGAAGCTCTCGCTGCTCGACCGCTACCGCGACCGCGAGAACCTCGACTGGGGCTCAGCGAAACTCCAGGCCATCGACCTGCAGTACCACGACGTGCGGCCCGAGAAGGGCCTCTACCACCGCCTCGTGGCCCGCGGCAAGATGAAGCGCCTGCTGACCGACACCGAGATCATCGACGCGATGACCGAGCCGCCCAGCGACACGCGCGCGTTCTTCCGCGGCCGCTGCCTCGCCCGGTACCCCTCCGAAGTCGTTGCCGCCTCCTGGGACTCGGTCATCTTCGACGTCGGCGCCGACTCGCTCGTGCGAGTGCCCATGATGGAACCAGAGAAGGGCACCAAAGCCCATGTGGGGGAGCTGTTCGAGCGCTGCGAAGCCGCGAAGGACCTCCTCGACGTCATCACGGCCGACTAGGCTCTCCATTTCGTCCGCGGGAATATTACAGAGCGGTACAGCGTCGTATCTGGCGTGCTGTCGTACTCTCGCGGTACGGTTTAGGCACCGTCGAGGTAGAAGGGAACAGCTATGGCAGCGAAGGACTCCGGCGGGCAGTCGCAGTCACAGCGGTCGCGGCAGGAAGCAGATGCCGAGGCCACCGAGGCCGCTGTAGACCCCGAGATTGCCGAACGCCACGAAGCTATGACCGAAGAAGTCGACGACCTGCTCGACGAGATCGACGAGGTCCTGGAGACCAACTCCGAGGAATTCGTTCGCTCGTTCGTGCAAAAGGGCGGCCAGTAGCAGCCCCCTGCCGGTGACAAGGCCACCTGGTGCGACGCCTACAGGCGCATCGGGGGGCCTTGCCCCACCGGCGGCCCTCCGGACCCGCGGGTCCGGAGCGGCGAGCCGTGTTCTACCGGCGCATTTTTTGAATAGAGGATCAGGGAGGTCATGTCGTGACAGGTCAAGGATTCCCAGGCAAACTGCCCAACGCGTATATGACGGCTGGAACCTCCTCCTTCTCGGAGTTCCTCATGCAGGTGGCACCCGAACTGCTGCCGGGGCGTAGACCCCTGCCGCCGGGCGACTTCGCCGCGATCAGCGCGCACGCCACCACCATCGTCGCCCTGCGCACCGCCGAAGGCGTGGTCATGGCCGGCGACCGCCGCGCGACCATGGGCAACTACATCTCCAGCCGCGACATCGAGAAGGTCTTCCCCGCCGACGGCTACTCGCTCGTCGGCATCGCGGGCACGGCCGGACTCGGCATCGAGCTGGTGAAGCTCTACCAACTCGAACTCGAGCACTACGAGAAGATCGAGGGCGCCCCGCTCACCTTGAACGGCAAGGCCAACCGCCTCGCCACCATGCTGCGCGGCAACCTCGGCATCGCGCTCCAGGGCCTCGCCGTCGTGCCCCTGTTCGCAGGGTTCGACCTCGACGCGCCCTCGATCCCCGAAGCCGGCAAGATCTACAGCTTCGACGTCGTCGGCGGCATCTACGCCGAACGCGACTTCGACTCCATCGGCTCGGGCTCGATCTTCGCGAAGAGCTCCCTCAAGAAGCGCTACCACCGGGACATCGGCACCGACGAGGCCGTCAAGATCGCCGTCGAGTCCCTCTACGACGCGGCCGACGACGACTCCGCCACCGGCGGACCCGACCCGACCCGCGACCTCTACCCCGTGGTCATGACCGCCACCGCCGAAGGCTCCAAGCGGATCGACGAGGCCGTCGTGGCCGACGTCGCCCGCTCGGTCATCGCGGCCCGCACCGAGAACCCCTACGGATAAGGAGAGGAGCCGGACATGGCCATGCAGTTCTACACCAGTCCCGAACAGATCATGCGGGACCGGGCCGAGTTCGCCCGCAAGAACATCTCCCGCGGCCGCAACGTCGTGGTGCTCTCCTGCGCCGACGGCGTCCTCCTCGTCGCGGAGAACGTCTCCTCGGCCCTGCACAAGGTCTACGAGCTCTACGACCGCATCGGCTTCGCCGCCGTCGGCAAGTACAACGAGTTCGAGAACCTGCGCACCGCCGGCGTCCGGATGGCCGACCTGCGCGGCTACTCCTACGACCGCCGCGACGTCAACGCCGCCAGCCTCGCCAAGGCCTACGCCCAGACCCTCGGCGCGATCTTCTCGGAGCAGACCAAGCCCTTCGAGGTCGAGATCTGCGTCGCCGGCGTCGGGGCGGCCCCTGAGGAAGACGAGCTGTACCGGCTCACCTTCGACGGCTCGATCAACGACGAACCCGGCTACCTCGCCATGGGCGGCGACGCGGACCAGCTCAAAGAGGTCCTCGCCGACGGCCACGACTTCGCGGCCCCGCTCGCCGACGCGTTCGCGCTGGCCCTGCGGGCTCTCTCCAGCGATGGCGGCAACGGCACCCGCCGCGAGCTGACCAAGGAGGTCCTGGAGGTCGCGGTGCTCGAGCGTGCCCGCCCGGGCCGCGCCTTCCGGCGCATCGAGGGCCTGGCCCTGGACGCGTTGCTGGCACGTCCCGAAGCGGGGGCCGCACCCGAGGCCGCCGCCGAATCGGATGAATCTCCCGAAACCGACGAATCCTGACATCTGCCCGGCGCCGGGACGCTTTGAGACCGGGCCGAGCGGGGTACCCGCGTTATCGCGGGCCCCGATCGGCCCGGTCGGCATCCGTCCCGGCGTCCGGGCAAGGTTCGATCAACGACACTCCTTCGAGAACGGACCGTTCCTCGCAAATGGACGATCCACTGCGACGATGCCCGGTTTGGCCCGGTGCATACCGCCGCAAATCGAACAATCTCCATAGTGCCCGTCGCGGTACGGAACCGTTCGACCGCGAGGGGTGTTCTCCTCAACCGAATCGGGGTAGGGTTTCGACATGGACAGGCGCATTTTCGGACTGGAGACCGAATACGGGGTCACTTGCACCTTTCGGGGACAGCGTCGCCTGTCCCCGGACGAAGTGGCCCGATACCTCTTCAGGCGAGTGGTCTCCTGGGGCCGCTCCTCCAACGTGTTCCTCCGCAACGGCGCCCGCCTCTATCTCGACGTGGGCTCCCACCCCGAGTACGCCACCCCCGAGTGCGACTCGATCGAGGACCTGGTCAAGCATGACCGGGCTGGTGAGCGCATCCTCGAAGGCCTCATGATCGACGCGGAGAAGCGCCTCCACGACGAAGGCATCGCCGGGGACATCTACCTGTTCAAGAACAACACCGACTCGGCCGGGAACTCCTACGGCTGCCACGAGAACTACCTCGTGAGCCGCCACGGCGAATTCGGGCGCCTCGCCGAGGTGCTCATCCCGTTCCTGGTCACGCGCCAGCTCATCTGCGGGGCCGGGAAGGTCCTGCAGACCCCGCGCGGCGCGCGCTTCTGCCTGTCGCAGCGCGCCGAGCACATCTGGGAGGGCGTCTCCTCGGCCACCACGCGTTCGCGCCCGATCATCAACACCCGCGACGAGCCGCACGCCGACGCCGAGCGCTATCGGCGCCTGCACGTCATCGTGGGCGACTCGAACATCAACGAGATCACCACGATGCTGAAGGTCGGCTCGGCCGACCTGGTGCTGCGGATGATCGAGACCGGTGTGACGATGCGCGACCTCACCCTGGAGAACCCGATCCGGGCGATCCGAGAGATCAGCCACGACACCACCGGTAAGCGCCTGGTGCGCTTGGCGAGCGGCCGCGAGGCCTCCGCTTTGGACATCCAGCGCGAATACCTCGAGAAGGCCATCGACTTCGTCGACCAGCGCGGTGCCGACGCGGGCACCAAGCGCGTGATCGACCTGTGGGGCCGGGTGCTGCAGGCCGTCGAGGCCGACGACCTCGACTCGGTGTCGCGCGAGATCGACTGGGTGGCGAAGTACAAGCTGATCGAGCGGTACCGCGAGAAGCGCGGCCTGGCGCTCTCGAGCCCGCGCGTGGCCCAGCTCGACCTGGCCTACCACGACATCCGGCGCGGCCGGGGCCTGCACCACCTGATGGAGAAGCGCGGCGAGGCCGAGCGGCTCACCCACGACGTCGAGGTCTTCGAGGCGAAGGAAGTGCCGCCGCAGACCACGCGGGCGCGCCTGCGCGGGGAGTTCATCCGCAAGGCACAGGAGAAGCGCCGCGACTTCACTGTGGACTGGGTGCACCTGAAGCTCAACGACCAGGCGCAGCGCACGGTCCTGTGCAAGGACCCGTTCCGCTCGCGGGACGAGCGCGTCGACAAGCTCATCGCCAGCATGTGAGACGAGCAGCGATGTCCGACCGGAACGGAGCGGCCGAGCAGGAGCGCCCGGCCGACACCGATGGCACTGCCGAAGCGGCGCATGGGAACGAGCGGCCCGAGCGTCGATCCGGCGCCCTGAGCTCACTCGATCCGGTGTCCGCCTACGAGCGGCGCACCACGCGGATCCGCGAGGAGATCGCGAGGAACCGCCGTGGCGAGTACACGGTCCCGACCTGGGGCCTGGTCCTCGCCCTGGCCGCGGTCATCGGCCTGTGGGCGCTGGCCCTGTTCGTGCTCTAGCGAACGAAACAACGCCCCGCCGGTGTGCAAGCGCCGGCGGGGCGTTTCGCATTCCGGGGCACGACGAACGTGCGATCCGGTCCTGGGAAAGGGCCCCCGGTTTCGACGCTAGCGCGGTGAACCTGAAGGGCCGAGCTGAAGCGCGCCTCTAGGCTCGAGGGCGGTGGGGGAGCGGCTAGTCGCGGCGGGTCGCGATTTGGGCCGCGTGCCTTCCCGCCGCTGCGGCGGCCACGAAGTACACGCGGTCCTTGTCGAGGCCTCGGCCCATGGTGGACAGTCGCACCGGCAGGGCCTCCATGGCCTCCACCAGGCCCGAGCAGTCGATCTCGATCTGGCGGTGGCGCTCGGGGAGCTCCGCGAGCTGGCGTTTGATCTGCCTTCGAGCTCGGCGGGCAGCTCGTCCGGCACCGGCACGTCTGCCGCCGCCAAAGCGACCTTGCCGTACGCCGTCATGGAATGGTGCGACACCCCCCGATGGCGTTCGCGCGCATCGCCCTCGGAGATCCTCAACGACGCCACCGGCCTGCCGCCGAGCACCGCCGCGGCGTTGACCGCCTCGCCCGCCGCCGTCCCCGAGAATCCCCACACCGTGCCGGTCCCGAGGTTCCCCGGGCCCTGCGCCACGATCGCGATGTCCGCGCCGCCGACCACCCGTGCCGCGATCAGCGCATTGTGGACGTTCGTCGCCTCCAGGTCCCCGCCGAAGCACTGCCCGGCCGTGACCGTCGTGCACAGCCGATCCGAGAGCTGGTCGAGCTGGCGCGAGAACCACGCCGGGAGCGCGCCGCCGTCGGTCATCACATACGCGACCCGCGCGTCGGGCGCGGTCGAATGGATCCCCGCGAGCACTGGCGCGAGCGCCGAATGCAGGTCCGCCACGACCACCGGCATCCCGCCGAGATCCTCGCAGTCCTCCACGGCCGCCCGGTACGGCGAGTCGTCCTCGTCCACGGCCAGGCGCATCGCCTGCATCGGCGTGTACCGGGCCTTGACGATGTGCCCCGGGCCCTCCACGTCCGCCGGAAGCCGCTCGGGCACGGCCACGACCAGCGCGTACCCGCCCGTGCCCAGGCCCTTCGCGATGGCGTTGCAGTTGAGCAGCACCCGGTCGCCGGTCTCGGGCACCCCGACGAGCTCGTCGTACGCGAGCCCCCTGCACGAGAACGCGTCCTCGCCTTCGCGGGCCTCGACGTCGACTTCCAGCTCGGTGCAGCCGCGCCAGCCGCCGCGCACGCCGGTGACGGTCCCGTATCGCCATCTGATCACGCCCGGACATTATCAAGCGCACCCTCAAGCGGCGCAACGCGCCGACCCCGCCGCGGACCGCACCCCGCGCCCGTTCGCCGCCCGCCGGCCCGCGGCGGATCGCGCCCGCCCGCCGACTCGCCAGGCGCGCCGGCAGGCGTGTTGGCAGCGCCTCCTGCGCCTGGCATAGGCTGGGCGGGTGTCCAACGATCGCACTGAACGACTGGTGAACCTGGTGCTCTGCCTGCTGTCCTCGCGGCGCTTCCAGACCTCCAGCAGGATCGCCCGGACCGTTCCCGGCTACGAGCACGACCTCGACGACAAGAAGGCCCACGACGCGTTCCAGCGCAAGTTCGAGCGCGACAAGGCCGAACTGCGCCGCATCGGCATCCCCCTCCAATCGGGCCTCGACTACCTCGGCGACGGCGAACCGGGCTACCGCATCGCCCGCTCGGACTTCGAGCTGCCGCAGATCGAGTTCACCGACGCCGAAGCGGCCGCCGTGGCCGCCGCCGCGCGCCTGTGGCAGCAGCCCGAACTCCAGTCCGGCTCCTCCGACGCGCTCCGCAAGCTCCGGGCCGCCGGCATCGACGTCGATTCCCACGCGGCAGCGTCCCCGGTCAAGTCCCTGCCCGGCGCCGAAGCGGCCCTCGCGCCGCTCCTCGAAGCCGTCGCCTCCCGTCGCGCCGTCGTCTTCGACTACCTCGGCCCCCGTGACGAGTCCGCCCAGCAGCGTCGCATGCAGCCCTGGGGCTGCGCGGCCTGGCGCGGGCGCTGGTACGTCGCCGGATACGACCTCGACCGCGGCGCCCAACGCTGCTTCCGGCTCTCGCGCATCACCGGGAAGGTCCGCCTCAACGGCCCCGAAGGAGCCTTCGCGATCCCCGACGGCGTCGACGTGCTCGCCTTCGCCTCCGAATCCGAGTCCCGCCAGCTCCCGAGCCGCGCGACGCTCCTGGTCCGGCCCAAACGTGCCTGGGGCGTGCGCCGCCGCGCCGACCAGATCGGTCCGCGCACCGCCGCGGGCGACCAGGTCTGCTTCTCCTACACCGACACCGGCTCGACCGCCGCCTGGCTGGCGTCCTTCGGCGCCGACGTGCTCGTCACCGAACCGCCCGAACTGGTCAAGGAGACCATCGCTTGCCTGCAGAACCTGGCCGACGACGAGGAGACGCCGTGACCCAGAACCGCCTCGCGCGCCTGCTCAACCTCGTGCCGTACCTCGTCGCCCGGCCCGAAGGGGTCCCGATCGCCGAGCTCGCCGCCGACTTCGGCGTCTCCGCCGACCAGATCCAGTCCGACCTGACCATGCTGTGGATGTGCGGCCTGCCCGGTTACGGCCCCGGCGACCTCATCGACCTCGCCTTCGACGCCGACACCGTCCGCGTCCTCTTCGCCGCCGGCATGGACCGCCCCGTCCGCCTCGCCGCCCATGAGGCCATGGCCCTCTCGGTCGCCCTGCGGGTCCTCGCCGACACGCCCGGCGTCGGCGACCGCGCCGCGATCGCCTCGGCCCTCGACAAGCTCGCCGCCGCCGCAGGCGAGGCCCCCGCCGACGTCACCGTCCGCGACACGCGTCACCGACCCGCAGGCCGAGCGCTACGCGGCCCTCGTCGCCTCCGGCCACGCCGCCCGCATCACCTACTACTCGGCCAGCCGCGACACCACCTCCGAACGCGTCGTCGACCCCATCGAGGTCGTCGCCGCCGACGGACACGCCTACCTGCGCGCCTGGTGCCGCACGGCGGGGGAGATCCGGCAGTTCCGCATCGACCGCATCGACGCCTGCTCCGAACTCGACGAGCCCTCCGAGCCGCTGCGCCTCACCAACCAGCCCGCGCCCACCGCGTTCCTCGCCTCCGAACTGCCGCGCATCCAGCTCCTCCTCGGACCCGGCGCGACGGCCGTCACCGACGCCTACCCGTGCGACGAGGTCATCGGCGAGAGCGACGGCCGCCGCCGCGTCACCATGCGCGTGCGCGACCTCGACTGGGCCCGCCGCTTCGTCCTCGGCCTCGGCGGCGAAGCCGAAGTCCTCGCCCCCGACCGAACTGCGCGACGCCGTCCGACCAGACCGCCCGCGCCGCGCCTGGACCGCTACCAGGCCGCCTGAACCCGAACCGGCCGACCCGCCGCCGGGCCCGCTCGAACCGAGCGGCGCCCGCAGCTAGACTGTCGCCGATGATCTGGGCGATATCGGTCGTGCTGGCACTCGCCGGACTCGTGATCCTGGCCATCGCGGCGCACCGCCTCCTCGGCGGGCTCAACGAACTCCAATTCGGCCTCGAACGTGTCCAAGAACGCGCCGGCGAGGCTACAAGACCTGCAAGAACGCCTGAACGCGACGCTTGCCGAAGCCCAGCGCACGGCCGCCGCGCTGCCGAAGAAGTGACGTGATCCCGTCACCGCCGCCACATTCTGATAAAGATCAGGGTTCCCGAAGCCTCCAGTGTTGACGGAAGTGTCAAACGTCGGTCATGCTTGTCCGGCTCGACGATGTCGTAGCCACGCCATCGCAGGTGACCTCGGTACCGAACCGAGACTCGGGCTCCGTGGCAGCCGCCTTCCAAGCGGCATACGATGGTTAACGTCACCGACATATATCCGGAGGGACCGAACAATGGGTGCATTGAAGCCCTGGCACATCATCATTCTCGTCGTTGTCATCTTGCTGGTGTTCGGCTCCAGGAAGCTTCCTGACATGGCGCGTGGTCTGGGTCGCTCCATGCGGATCCTGAAGTCGGAGACCGAGGCCATGAAGAAGGACTCGGGCAACCCGGAGGAAGACGGCGACACCCGCGCCGAGCCCAAGCACACGCGTGAGCCGCTCGACCCGCCGGCGCCGGTCAACGAGTCCGTGATCGACGGCGAATCGGTCGACCACAAGAAGACCCGCTAGCCCGGATCCGGCCGTAACGGAATATGGCTGACGAACCACCGCGGCGCGCGGGCAGACGCAAGTCCAAGTTCCAGCGCGCCGCCGACGGCTCCATGACGCTCATGGAGCACCTCGCAGGACCTGCGGTCATCGACTGCTCATCGCCGTCGTGGTGATCCTCGTGGGTACCGCTCTGGGCATGGCCTTCTCCAAGGTCGTCATCGAGTTCCTGACCGTGCCGTACTGCAATTCGCAGCACGCGGTCCAGGAGACCGGTGATGGCCTGGTCGGCTGTAACTTCAACCTGCAGTCCCCGATCTCCCACATCGGCCTGTACCTCAAGATCTCGCTGTACATGGGCCTCGTCGGTACAGCACCCGTCTGGCTCTACCAGCTCTGGGCCTTCATCGCCCCGGGCCTGCACCGCAACGAGCGCAAGTACGCCTACATGTTCATCGGCATCGCCGCACCGCTGTTCCTGGCGGGCGCGATCCTGGCGTACTTCATCGTCGCCCACGGCATGCAGTTCATCATGATCCTGATGAACGGGACAGGGCTGAACATCTCCCTGGACCTCGAGGCCTACATCAACTTCTACATAGCAGTGATGATGGTGTTCGGCATCGGGTTCGAATTCCCGCTGATCATGCTGATGCTCAACGTGATGGGCCTGGTGACGGCCAAGCGGATGCGCGGCTGGTGGCGGATCGTGGTCCTGGTGAGCTTCACGTTCACCGCGATCTTCACGCCGACCCCGGACCCGTTCGGCATGACCGCGCTCGCGCTGTGCATGCTCTTCCTCTACGGGATCGCGCTGATCGTGGCGACGCTCAACGACAAGCGCAAGGGCATCACCGACGAAGACCAGTGGGACGACGAAGAGGCCAGCGACATCGGTTCCTCCGACGACATGACCGCGACCGCGGACGTCGGGGCCAGCAACCTCGACGACGAGGACTATCCGGACGAGCGGCGCAACCGATTCGGCCGCCGCGTCGACGGGTACGACGACATCACCTGAGTCCGGTAAGGACTGAGGCGACAGAACGGAAGGGCCCCACCGCATCGCGGTGGGGCCCTTCCGGCGTTCTGGTGGTTCAGCAGCCGGTGCGCACGAGCCGCAGCACGGCGTCGAGGCCGACGACCCGGCCCGCTTCGGCATGCGGCACCAGGTAGCAGCGGGCGCCGATCCTGGCGGCGCCGGCGTCGGCCATCGTGTCGCCGACCATGAGGACCCGGCTCGGCTCCACATCGAGTGCGTGGCAGGCCGTGTAGAAGATCTTCTCGTCGGGCTTGCAGTAGCCCACCTCGTAGGAGAGCACCCATTCGTCGATGAACCGGTCGATGCCCAGGCGCCGCAGGATCGGGCGCGCGTCGAAGCCGATATTGGACACCAGGGCGATCGGATACCCCTGCGCCTTCAACGAGACCAGGGTGGCGATGGTGTCGGCGAACGCGACCCAGCCTTCAGGCGAGGCCAAGCGGTCGTACAGCGCTTCGGCGAGGCCGTCGAACACGCCGTGGGCCTGCGCCGCGAGCGCGGTGAACGCCTCGCGGTGAGCGTCCTCGTCGAGGTCGCGGTCGGCCCAGGCGTCGGCGAAATGCGGGCGCACCCGCGGCTCCATGCCCGAACCGAGCCAGCCCTGCGCGCCGATGGCGTCCGCCAGCGCGGTCACCGCGAGCGGATTGAGCTGCCTGCCGCAGGCCTCGGCCGCGAGCGACACCGACCGGGTCAGGGGTTCGAGCTGCGCCAAGGTGCCGTGGAAATCGAACAGGACCGCGTCGACCCCTCCGCGTCCCGCATCGTCATCTCCTGGTGAGGAATCCCGGTGCACAACCGGACGATACCCGGCCGTGTAGGCGTCGTCACAGCCGGGTGCGGAAGCGCGTTACCGGAGTGCTCTTGTCGGGGTGGCAGACTAGTGTTGAGGTCATGGTTAACGCCGACGTGCCTTACGCCGACGACCGCTCCCCGGCCCAACGCCACGCTGCCGCGCAGGCGCGTCGGCAATGGCCTCAGCTGGCGGCCTTCGCGGGGGACTACCCGTTCGAACTCGACGACTTCCAAGTCGAGGCCTGCCGCATCCTCGAAGGCGGACACGGCGTGCTCGTGTGCGCGCCCACCGGCGCGGGCAAGACCGTGGTGGGGGAGTTCGCCGTGCACCTGGCCCTGGCCGAGGGCGCGAAGTGCTTCTACACCACCCCGATCAAAGCGCTGTCGAACCAGAAGTTCAACGACCTCGTCGCCGTCCACGGCGCCGAGAACGTCGGCCTGCTCACCGGCGACACGGTCATCAACGGCGAGGCCCCGATCGTCGTCATGACCACCGAGGTCCTGCGCAACATGATCTACGCGGGCTCCTCCACCCTGCACGGACTGCGCTATGTGGTCATGGACGAGGTCCACTACCTCGCCGACCGCTTCCGCGGGGCGGTGTGGGAGGAGATCATCATCGAACTCCCGCAAGAGGTCCGGGTCGTCTCCCTCTCCGCCACCGTCTCCAATGCCGAGGAGTTCGGCGACTGGCTCAAGAGCGTGCGCGGCTCCACCGAGGTCGTCGTCTCCGAGACCCGCCCGGTCCCGCTGTGGCAGCACATGATGGTCGGCGGCGCCCTGCTCGACCTGTTCGAGCCCGACGGCGACTACGTCTCCAAAGAACTGCTCAAAAAGGACGCCCGCGCCCGGGAGCGGAACGAAGGCCGCTCCGGCGGGCGCCGCCGCGGCGGCCGCCCCTACGTCGACCGCGGCCGCGTCATCTCCCGCCTCGACCAGGCCGCCCTGCTGCCCGCCATCTACTTCATCTTCTCCCGCGCCGGATGCGATGCGGCCGTTGACGAATGCGTGCGCGCCGGCCTCAGCCTCACCGGCGGCGCGCGAACGCGACAAGATCGTCGACTACGCGACCGCCGCCGTCGCCCACATCGACCCCGCCGACCTCGACGCGGTCGGCTTCGACCGCTGGCTCGCCGGCCTCGCCGCCGGGATCGCCGCCCACCACGCCGGGCTCCTCCCCGTCTTCAAGGAGGTCGTCGAGAAGCTCTTCGAACGCGGCCTGCTCAAAGCCGTCTTCGCCACCGAGACCCTCGCGCTCGGCATCAACATGCCGGCCCGCTCCGTGGTCCTCGAACGGCTCATCAAATACGACGGCTCCGACCACGTCATGCTCACCCCCGGCCAGTACACGCAACTCACCGGCCGCGCCGGGCGCCGCGGCATCGACGTCGAGGGCCACGCCGTCACCGTCTGGGCCGAAGACGTGCGCCCCAAGGAACTCGCCGGGCTCGCCTCCAAGCGCACCTACCCGCTCAACTCGAGCTTCGCCCCCTCCTACAACATGGCCGTGAACCTCATCGGCGCCGCCGGAGTCGAACGCGCCCAAGAAGTCCTGGCCTCCTCCTTCGCGCAGTTCCAGTCCGACTCCGAGGCCGTCCACATCGCCGAGCAGGCCCGCACCCTCGGCCGGCGCGCCACCGAGGCCGCCGAAGGCGCCACCTGCCACAAGGGCGACTTCCTCGCCTACTACGAACTCACGCAGCAGCTCTCGCAGGCCGAACGCGGCGCCCAGAAGCGCCGCAAGGGCGCCCTGCGCGACGAGGCCCGCACCCACCTCGAGAAGCTCCGCGGCGGCGACGTCGTCTGGATCTCCCGCGGCAAACGCACCGGCTGGGCCGTGTTCCTGCGCCCCACCGGCGGCTCGCGCCACCACGACTCGCGCTGGTCCGTGCTCACCGCCGACGGCTGGACCGGCACTCTCGAGACCTCCGCGTTCGACGGCGGCGTCGAAGTCGTCACCCGCATCCGCATGCCCAAGCGCTTCGACCGCCGCGACCCCAAGTCCCGCTCCGACCTCGCCTCCAGCCTGCGCGAGGCCACCCGCGACCGCTCCCGCCCCACCCGCCGCGGCGGCGCGGCCGAGACCCCCGAGATCGCGCGCCTGCGCGAAGAGGTCAAGGCCCATCCGTGCCGCACCTGCTCCGACGCCGGGCAGCACACCGTCCACGCCTCCCGCTGGGCGCGCCTCAAACGCGAAGAGGAGCTGCTGCGCCACCGCTCCGAGCGCCGCGAGCACTCCCTGGCCCGCCAGTTCACCGCCGTGCGCGAGGTGCTCTCCGAGTTCGGCTACCTCGACGGCGAGACCGTCACCAGCGACGGGCGCCTGCTGCGCAACCTCTTCGTGGAGACCGACCTCCTTGTGGCGCAGTGCCTGCGCGACGGCATCTGGGAGGGCCTCGACGCGCCCGCGCTGGCCGCGATCGCCTCCACGGTCATCTACGAGTCCCGCTTCGAGGAGGACGAGTTCTTCGTGGCGGTGCCCGGGCCGATCACCGAACCGGTGGCGAAGACCGTGCGGCGCTGGGAAGGGATCCGGCGCGCGGAGAACACGCGCGGCCTGTCGCTGATCTCGCGCCCGCAACTGGGCCTGGCCTGGCCGATCTACCGGTGGACCAAGGGCGAGGAGCTGTCGAAGGCGCTCGCGGCCGCTGACGGGCCGTGGCCGATGCCGGGCGGCGACTTCGTGCGCTGGGCCCGCCGCACCGCCGACCTGCTCCACCAGATGGGCACCGCGGCCCGCTACCTCGACACCGAGACCTCGCACAAGCTCGCCGACGAGGCCTTCGACGCGGTGGACGCGATCCGCCGCGGCGTGGTCGCCGACGTCTAGAACAAGGCATCGACGGCGCGTCCTGCAAGGCGCGCCGCAGGCCGCGCCGAACTGGGGAATGCCATGCACCGAAGCCGACTCTCGACGGTCCTGATCGACACGCCCGACGCGGAGGCGTCGGCGGCGTTCTGGTCGGCCGCGCTCGCGGCACCGGCGAAGCCGGTGCGCGGGGGAGGACCAGTTCACGACCGCTCGAAGGCGCACTGCCGGGTCTGGTGACGGCGGTGCAGCGACTCGACACCGCCGCAGGCGAGGCGGCGAGCCGCGCATCCACGTCGACATCGAGACCGACGACCTCGACGCGGAGACCGAGCGGCTGCTGGCCTTGGGCGCCACGGAAGTCTCGCGCTGGCTCGATTGCCGCACCCTGCGCGTCCCGGGCGGCCACATCGTGTGCGTGATCCCGGTCCACTCCGACCGCGCGGCATTCGAAGCCGCGGCGAACGTCTGGGAGTGAGGCGACGGTCGCGGGAGAGCGGTCAGCAGGCAGGGCGCGAGGCGGCGGCCGGCGGGCACGGCGAACGTCTTCGGGACCCTCGGGTTTGAGCCCCCGGTTCGCAATGGTGCCTGAGGGGTACGACATTTCGGCGGGCCGTCTGCGGGCCGGCTGGTGGGCACGCCGCAAGTGCGTGTCGGGTCTGGGTTTGGGCCCCCGGTTGCAAGCGTGGCTCGGGGGTACGACAGTTTCGGGGCGCGGCGGTCTTTCAGCGCCCGTGAGTTAGACCTCGGTCTGGATCGCCTCGTTGAAGCGCTTGAGCGCCGACGACACGCCCCACTGCGCCGACAGGGCTTCGACCGCCTCCGGGTCCTTCGGTTTCGGGGCAGGGTCGCGTCGATCAGGGGGACTTCCACGTCGGCCACCACGGTCGAGGTCTTGACCGCCCGGTCCAGATACTCGGCGGCCTCCGTGATCGCCTTGCGCTGGCGCTCAGGCAGGTCCGAGCCGTCCTCGGCCGCCGCGGCCTTCAGGCCCGCGATGCCGCCGTACGTGTTCACCAGCGTGACCGCGGTCTTCGCCCCGATGCCCTTGACACCTGGCAGCCCGTCCGAAGGGTCGCCGCGCAGCACCGCGAAGTCCACATAGTGGCGCGGGTCCACGCCGAACTTCGTCGCGACCGCCTCGCCGTCAAACAATTCTGCTTTAGATATCCCGCGGGCGAGGTATACGACCTTGCGGTCCCGCTCGTCGTCGACGAGTTGGAACAGGTCCCGGTCGCCGGTCACCACCAGCACCGGCTCGGCCGTCCGAGCCGCCAGCGTCGCGATCACGTCGTCGGCCTCGAACCGCGGGTGCGTCGCCGTCGCCACGCCCGAGCGCCGGCAGCAGCGCCTCGATGGCCGCGACCTGATCGTCCAAGCCCTCCGGGGTGTCCTCCGAGCCGTCCTGCAGCGCCCGCGTCGGCCTTGTAGCCCGGCATCAGGTCCATCCG
Source organism: uncultured Actinomycetota bacterium (assembly GCA_963740955.1). Taxonomy (GTDB): domain Bacteria; phylum Actinomycetota; class Actinomycetes; order Mycobacteriales; family Micromonosporaceae; genus Glycomyces. The sequence continues at coordinate 215,836 of CAVUGC010000009.1, read as the reverse complement.
CCACTCCGGCCGCCAGTTCCCCTCCAGGCAGCACACCATCCCGGTGGGGGAGTACTTGCGCGCCAGCACGGCCAGGCCGTCGAAGAAGCCCCGCACCGCCCCCGAGCGCCGCCCGTCCGGGGCCTTGATCGAGGAGGGGAGCCCGTAGTAGGCGCGGTACCACAGCGAGGCGGCGTCGATGAGCATCAGCATGCCCACCACTGTCTCACAGACACATTTACGGCTCGCAAGCTTCGCCGCGGCCGGGGCGACACAACGTGAGAACGGCGATTCGACCGCTTCATTTAGTGCGAAACCTGCCACATTTTCCACCGGCTGGAACAACGATGGGTGTGTCCGACCGGAATGATCGGCCGCATCAGCGAACCTATGAGGAGCCCTCAGGTGAACACCAACGCCCGCCGCGCCGCCGCCGCACTGGCCCTGATCGGGACCGGTCTGGCCGCGCCGCATGCACATCGGACTCCGGCGACGACTCCACCCTGACCGTCTGCACGAAGTCCCGTTCGCACCCTTCGAGTCCAAAGAGGACGGCGAGTACGTCGGCTTCGACATCGACCTCATGAACCTCCTGGCCGAACGCCTCGACCAGACGTCGAGGTCGTCGAGATCGACTTCGACTCCATCGCCTCGGGCTCGGCCCTCAACGCCGGCACCTGCGACATCGCCGCCGCCGGCCTCACCATCACCGAGGAGCGCCAGGCCGCCATGGGCATGTCCCAGGCCTACTACCGCGCCGACCAGGCCCTCGTCGTCCCCGCCGACTCGACCGTCGCGACCCTCGACGACCTCTCCGGCATGCGCGTCGCCGTCCAGTCGGGCTCCACCGGCGAGACCTACGCCAACGACAACGCCGCCCAGTACGGCTACGAGGTCGTCTCCTTCGAGTCCATGGGCGACATCGCCTCCGCGCTCACCGCCCAGAAGCGTGGACGCCTCCATCGCCGACCTCGCCACCTGGACCGACATGGTCGAGACCGCGACCGACCTGACCCTCGTCCAGAAGATCGACACCGGCGAGCCTACGGCTTCGCCGTCCAGAAGGACGACGCCGACACTCCTCGAAGAGGTCAACGCCATGCTCGACGAGGCCTTCAAGGACGGCACCTACGCCGAGATCTACGAGAAGTGGATCGGCGAGCCCTACACCGGGGACACCGGTCAGTAGTGGGCACCCGAACCGAAACCGCCGAGCGGCGCATGACGCCGACCGCAGCGGCGGCGGCTCTCGCGCACGATCCAGTACGCCGTCCTCGCCGTCATCGTCATCGCGCTGGCGTTCCTGGCCGACTGGGGCCAGATCGCCGACTCGTTCTTCCGGCTCGACATCGCCGCGGACATGTTCCCGGCGGTGTGGACGCCCGTTCTGGAACACGATCGTCTACACCGCTCCTCGCCTTCGTCTGCGGCATGGTCGTGGGCGTCCCGATCGCGCTCATGCGCGTCTCGTCCTTCGGCCCCTACCGGTAGTTCGCCACCGTCTACATCGAGATCTTCCGCGGCCTGCCCGCACTGCTGGTGCTGTTCCTCGTCGGTTTCGGCGTCCCGCGGCCTTCCCGGGCATCCAGTACCCCGGCGGGGTCTACGGCCAGGTCGCCATCGGCCTGGGCCTGACCTCCTCGGCCTACATCGCCGAGAGCGTCCGCGCCGGCATCCAGGCCGTCCCCAAGGGACAAGTCGAGGCGGCCCGGTCGCTGGGCATGAGCCACACCCGCACCATGATCACGGTGGTCCTGCCGCAGGCCCTGCGGATCGTCATCCCGCCGCTTGACGAACGAGCTCGTCATGCTCACCAAGGACTCCAGCCTCGTGTTCGTCCTCGGCGTCACCAGCCGCGACCATGGAGCTGTCCAAGTTCGCCCGCAACGAGCTGACCGCCAACGCCAACGCCACCCCGCTGCTGGTCGGCGGCCTGCTCTACCTGCTGCTGACCATCCCGCTCGGCCTGCTGGCCCGCCGCCTGGAGAAGCGAGGAGAAGCCCGATGAACACCGAAGCGACCCCGATCGTCGAGATCCAGCGGCCTGCACAAGCGCTTCGGCGACAACGAGGTCCTGCGCGGCATCGACCTCGAGATCGCCGAAGGCGAGGTCGTGTGCCTCATCGGCCCCTCCGGGTCCGGCAAATCCACGCTCCTGCGCTGCGTCAACCTCCTGGAGGCCCCCACCGAGGGCACCATCGAGGCCGCCGGGCACGACATGACCGGCCCGCGACGCCGACCTCGACGTCGGCCCGCCGCGACATCGGCATGGTCTTCCAGCAGTTCAACCTGTTCAGCCACCTGTCGATCCTCGACAACGTCACCATCGCCCAGCGCCGCGTCCTGCAAGACCTCGAAGGCCGAGGCGACGGCCGAGGCCAGGCGGCGCCTGGCCGAAGTGGGCGTCGAAGGCAAGGAGCGGGCCCGGCCCTCGCAGCTGTCGGGCGGGCAGCAGCAGCGCGTCGCCATCGCCCGCGCGCTCGCCATGGGCCCCAAGCTCATGCTGTTCGACGAGCCCACCAGCGCCCTCGACCCCGAACTGGTGGGGGAGGTCCTGTCGGTCATGAAGGGCCTTGCCGCCGAAGGCATGACGATGCTCGTGGTCACCCACGAGATGAGCTTCGCCCGCGAGGTCGCCGACCGGGTCCTGTTCCTCGACGGCGGCGTCATCGTCGAGTCCGGGCCGCCCGCCGAAGTCCTCGCCAATCCCAAGACCGAGCGGGCACGCAGCTTCCTCCACCGCGTTCTCCACCCGGTCGACTGACATCATGGGAGGCATGAGCCTCCTGCAGAAGAGCGGTCCTGCGACACCCCGTGCCGAGAAGGTCCTGTGGCGCGGCGGGCGCGTGCTCAGTCCGACGAGTCCGGCCGCGACGGCCCTGCTCACCGAAGGCGACCGGATCGTGTGGGTCGGGCCGGACGACGAGGCGCCCGCCGCCGACCGGACCGTGGACCTCGGCGGCGCTCTGGTGACCCCGGCGTTCGTCGACTCCCACGTGCACCTGCTCGGCACGGGCGCGTCCCTCGTCGGCCTCCACCTCGCCGCACCTGCCTTCGGCCGCAGCGGTCCTCGATCACGTCGCCTCCTTCGCCGCACTCACTGCCCGAAGACGCGATCGTCCTCGCCGGCGGCTGGGACGAGACCGCCTGGGCCGACCCGGCCCCGCCCACCGCCGAGGAGGTCGAACGCGCCGCCGGAGGCCGCCTGGCCTACCTCTCGCGGACCTGCGGCCACATCGGCGTCGCCAGGACCCGGCTCCTCGCCGAGCACCCCGAACTCGCCGCCCTCGACGGCTTCGACGCCTCCGGCGTGCTCACCCGCGCCGCCCACCGGGCCGCCCGCGCCCTGCTCCAGACCGCGGTGCCCGTCGCCCAGCGCCTGATCACGGCCCGCGCCGCCCTCGCGCACGCCGCGAGCCTCGGCATCGCCGCCGTCGCCGAGATGGCCATCCCCAACGCCGCCGACCCGCTCACCGAAGCCGAGTTCCAAGGCCTCATCGCCCTCGGCGCCGAACCCGACCTCCCCGCCGTCTACGGCTGGTGGGGCGAGCTCGCGGCCGCCGAGAAAGCCCGCGACCTGGGCGCCCACGGCTGCGGCGGCGACCTCTCCGCCGACGGCTCCCTCGGGGCCCGCACCGCGTTCCTCCGCGAGCCCTACCGCGACGCCGACACCCTCGGCGCCCAGTACCTCACCGCCGACGACGTCGCCGCGCACCTGATCGACTGCCACCGCATCGGCCTGCCCGCGGCGTTCCACGCCATCGGCGACGGCGCCGTCCAATCAGTCCTCGACGGCCTCGACCTCGTCGAGCCCGCCCTCGGCATCGACGCGATCCGCCATGCCCGCCACCGGATCGAGCACGCCGAGCTCCTCGACACCGCCCTCATCGCCCGCATGATCCACCACGGCGTCCACGCCTCCGTGCAGCCCGCGTTCGACGCCGCCTGGGGCGGCGCGGACGGCATGTACGCCGCCCGGCTCGGCCGCGATCGGGCCCTCGCCGCGAACCCGCTCTCGAAGCTCGCCGGCGTCGGCGTCCCGCTCGCCTTCGGATCGGACGCCCCGGTGACCGCCCTTGACCCCTGGGGCGGCGTGAGAGCCGGCGCTGCTGCACCGCAACCCGGTTTCCCGTCTCCCGATAGCCGCGGCCTTCACCGCGGCCACCAGGGGCGGCTGGAGGGCCCTGGGCATCGACGACGCCGGGCGCGCTCGCGCCCTCCCAGCGCGCCAATTTCACCGTGTGGGACCTCACCGACCGGGGCGCTTCCCGACCTGAGTGACCCGCGAACGCCCGATCCGAAGTGCTCGATGACCGTCGCCGGAGGCCGCCTCGTGTACTCGCCGCGCCTGACCAGGACCGCCGTCACGGGCGCGAACGACGCGAGAAAAATTGTGGTATCAAAATTCCGACCCGGTTGACGCCATCGGCGCAGTTTGGCTTACGGTGGTCTGGTCCTCGGCGGACGACCCGAAACGGAAGCCCGCCGAACGTCGGGGGCGACTCGACTTGCTTTGCTCCCACGCAGACTGGACAAGGTGGCAGCGCGGCCGCACTGCTACCGGCGGCCAGGTCCAGATCGCGGGGGTCGGCGGAGGAAGGCGAGCCGGTCGCCGGTGGTGGACCCGCAGCAGACGCAGGAGATCCCTAGACAACAACTCGTAGACGCTCAGCCAGACGGGTGCGAGTTGGTCCGAAGATCACCAGCCGACGCGGCAGGGGACACCGGCCGTACAGGGACTGGGAGAAACCCGTGCGAGGGGCGTAGCCGGACACAGCTACGCCCCTTTGCCGTACCCGAAGTACGCTAGGGGGTGATGAGCTCCCCCTCGAGCCCCCCCGGCCAGGCGAGGATCCCTCGCCGCCATGCCGCCGGGAGGCCCGAGCACACCGCGTACCAGCGAGGAGCGCCCTACTTGAGCACCGTGATCGACGACGACCGCGACGCCGCCGCGACGCCCGAGGCGACCCGCCCGCGCGTCCAAGCGCCGCCCGCTCCTGCTGACCGACTCCCCGCTGGGCCGCCGTCTCACCCTCCCAGCCGCGCTCGTCCTCGCCGTCGCCTCCGGCCTCCTCGCCGTCCTCGCCTTCCCGCCCTACGGCGCCTGGCCCCTCGCGGCCGTCTCCGTCGCCGGATTCGGCGCCGCCGTCCACCGCCGCCGCCTCCGCGGCGGCCTCGGCGTCGGCTTCGTCTACGGCATGGCGTTCTTCCTGCCGCTCCTGGCCTGGTCCTCGACCCAGGTCGGCCAGTGGCCCTGGCTGTTCCTGTGCGCCCTCGAAGCGCTCGGCATGGGCCTGCTCGGCATGGGCCTCGCCGCCTGCTCGCGCCTCATCGACACCCACCGCTGGACCTGGGCGCCCCTCACCGGCGTCGCCTGGGTCGCCGAAGAGGCCCTGCGCTCGCGCCAGCCCTTCGGCGGCTTCCCCTGGGGCAACCTCGCCTTCAGCCAGGCCGACGCGCCCACCGCCGCCGCGATCTGGCTCGGCGGCGCCCCCTTCCTGAGCTTCCTCGTCGCCCTCTCAGGTGGTTTCCTCCTCGCCGCCGGTTTCGCCATCGTCACCCGCCGAGACCGCCGGGCATCCGCAAGGCCGCCGCCTTCACCGCCGCGGCCGCCCTCACCGCGCTGGCCCCCCTGGCCCTGCCGCATCAACTCGACCGCGCCCGCCGGGGACACCATCAACGTCGCCGTCGTCCAAGGCAACGTCCCCCGCCTCGGCCTGAGCTTCAACGAGCAGCGCCGCGCCGTCCTCGACAACCACGTCCAGGCCACCCTCGACCTCGCCGACGCCGTCAACGAAGGCCGCGCCGACCGCCCCGACCTCGTCATGTGGCCCGAGAACGCCTCCGACATCGACCCCCTCGCCAACCAGGACGCCTACGACCTCATCAGCCAGGCCGCCGCCGCCATCGGCGCGCCCATCGTCCTCGGCGGCATCGTCCACAACGACGACGGCACCCGCTCCAACATGACCATCGTCTGGGACCCCGAAGACGGCCCGGTCTACATGTACTCCAAGCGCCACCCCGTGCCCTTCGCCGAATACGTCCCCTACAAGGCCTTCTTCAGCACCGTCGCCGGATGGATCGACCCGCGCATGTCCGAAGGCCTCGACAACGTCGCCGGATTCGAGCACGGCCAGAACCCCGGCATCGTCGAAAGTCGGCGACCACACGCTCACCGGCCTCATCTGCTTCGAGATCGCCTTCGACGCCGAGACCCGCGAATCGGTCCTCGACGGCGCCCAGCTCATGGCCGTCGGCACCAACAACGCCACGTTCGACACCAACGAGGCCCAGCAGCAGCTCGCCATGGTCCAGCTGCGCTCCATCGAGCACGCCCGCGACGGCCTCATGGCCTCCACCGTCGGCGTCTCCGGCTTCACCGACCACACCGGCGAGGTCTCCCAGGCGACCGAGTTCAACACCGCCGCCGTCATCCAATCGGACCTGACACTCTCCGACCGCTCGACTCCGGCCTCCACAATGGGTATCCTTCCTGAAGCGGTCCTCACCGGAGCGGCACTGGTGGCCCTGGCCTGCGCCATCGCGATCAACGTCAAGCACCGCCGCAGCCAGACCTAGAAAGCCGACGCCATGAGCGAGACACCGGACCGGCACCCAACCGGCAGTCAGACCGAGTCCGGCCATAGTGGCCATTCCGACGTACAACGAGCGCGACAACATCGAGACCACCGTCGCCGCCGCACTCACCGGGACGCGACCGCATCGACATCCTCATCGTCGACGACTCCTCACCCGACGGCACCGGCGACATCGCCGACGCCCTCGCCGAGGCCCACGAACGCGTCCACGTCCTCCACCGCCCCGAGAAACAAGGCCTCGGCGCCGCCTACCTCGCCGCGTTCGACTGGGCCGGCGAGCACGGCTACCGCACCGTCGTCGAAATGGACGCCGACGGCTCCCACGACCCCGCCGACCTGCCCCGGCTCCTCGCCGCCCTCGACGAAGGCGCCGACGTCGCCATCGGCTCCCGCTACATCCCCGGCGGCGCCGTCCGCAACTGGGCCCTCCACCGCCTCGCCCTCTCCCGCGGCGCCGGGATCTTCACCCGCGCCATGCTCGGCCTGCGCGTCAAGGACGTCACCGCCGGATACCGCGCCTACCGCCTCGACGCCCTCCACAAACTCCAGCTCGACACCGTCAACTCCGTCGGCTACTGCTTCCAGATCGACCTCACCTGGCGCGCCGTCAAAGCCGGATTCGACATCCGCGAGATCCCCATCGTCTTCACCGAACGACGCGCCGGAGCGTCCAAGATGAACGGCGCCATCACCGTTGAGGCCCTGTGGAACGTGAGCCGCTGGGGCCTGGCCCACCGCGCACGCCAACTACGCCGCGCATTCCGGCGTGGCAGAATCGAAGAGTGACGTACCAGCAGCCGCCCACGGCGCCCAAACGCGCCCCGTTCGCCATCCGGCTCGCGCTGGCGATCTGGGTCATCGCCGAGGCCGCCGCCTTCTTCGGCCTGGCCTACCTCATCGGCATCGGCTACACGCTCATGATCTTCATCGGCACCAGCTTCCTCGGCGTGGCCCTCGTGCAGTACGTGGGCGCCAAGTCCTTCCGGGCCGCCCGCGACTACCTCAACTCCGGCGGCGACCCCTCCCGCGAACTGCCCGAACGGCTACGCGCTCGCCGGGGCCGTCTGCCTCATCGTCCCCGGCTTCGTCACCGACCTCATCGGCCTGCTCCTGCTCTTCCCGCCCACCCGCCTCGCTCTTCCGCGGCCTCGGACGCTGGATCGCCGCCCGCACCCCCACGATGCGCTTCGGCGGCGCCGACGTCATCGACGGCGAAGTGATCGACGAGCGCAACGCCACCCCGAATCGCGCCGAGAACGACCCCGACGCGCCCGTCAAATACGGGGACACAGAACGGGCCCCGGTCAATCGACCAGGGCCCGTGAGCCTTCGTAACCGCGCTTCTACGCGCTCGCCGCGGCGCGCGCGCATCTCCTGCAGTCGCTCGTCGAGGATCTCTTCGAGCTCCTCCATCGACCGGCGCTCCAGCAGCATGTCCCAGTGGGTGCGCGGCGGCTTGACCTTCTTGGTCTCCGGCTCCTCGCCGTCGACCAGCTTGGCCGTCGAACCGTCGAGCCGGCACTCCCACGTCAACGGGATCTCCGCTTCGACCGCGAACGGCACCTCGAAGCGGTGGCCCTGCGGGCAAACGTAGTCGCGGGTCTGGCGCGGGGCCAGCTCCGTGTTGCGGTCCGATTCGTAGCTGACGGCGCCGAGACGGGAGCCCCTCAGCATTCTGTCGCCCATGTTCCCCTGCACTTCCTCTGGAGCATTCGCTTTGCCACACGCTCGCCGACCCGGTCAGCCCTGAGCCGGCCGCACGTATCCCCAGCCGATCACGCCGATTCCTGGGGTTTTCGCTTCGTACAACGCCGGGACGCGGCCGGATCCTTCCCGGCACCGCCGTTCACCAGGCGCCGCGTTCGCGATGCGGACCCCCAAGTGTGGCCCGGCGCTCCTACGGCCGCCCACGGACGTCCCCTTGAAGTGTGACACAACACCGGCCCGGATCCGCGCGGACGAGCACGTGAGATGCCGCTCGTCCCGTTCCGCGCCCGATGGTGGAACATCACCCGAGGCAAGCGCCGTCCCGCCTGATCCGGCCGGGCCGGTGCGAACGGGGCGCGAGCGACGCGTGAACACCGAACGGGTCGCATCCGGCGTGGACGCGCCCAGTATGGTGTGCATCAGACAAGGCGTTCACTGCTCGCAAGCGTCCCGAGGGGTTTCACATGCACGTGCTTGGAATCGACTTCGGAACCTCGAACACCGTCGCCGTGCTGCGTTCGGCCGACGGACGCGTACGCCCCCTGCTGTTCGACGGCGCCCCGATCCTGCCCTCGGCGGTCTACTACAACTCCGACGGCCGCATGCTCGTCGGCCGCGACGCCGAGCGCAACGCCCGCATGGACCCCGCCCGCTTCGAACCGAACCCGAAGCGCCGCATCGACGACGGCTCGCTGTTCCTCGGCACCTCCGAGATCCCGGTGCCCCAGGTCTTCGCGTACGTGCTCCAGCAGGTCGCCCTCGAGGCCCAGCGCCAGGCCGGCCAGATGCCCGGCCAGGTCCGCCTCACCCACCCCGCCCGCTGGGGCGAGCGCCGCCGCGTCCATCCTCGTCGACTCCGCCCGCCTCGCCGGGCTCCCCGCCCCCCAGCTCATCCCCGAGCCCGTGGCCGCGGCCTCCTACTTCACCTCCGTGCTCGGCACCGCCGTCCCGCCCGGACGCTCGCCTCGCCATCTACGACCTCGGCGGCGGCACCTTCGACGCCACCGTCGTGCGCCGCACCCAGACCGGCTTCGAAGTCCTCGCCGAAGAGGGCATCGGCGACATCGGCGGCCTCGACTTCGACCACGGCATCGTCGAGCACCTCGGCAAGACCTACGGCGCCTCCCACCCCGACGACTGGAAGCGCCTCCTCAGCCCCGCCGACGACCGCGACCGCCGCTACCGCCGCATGCTCTACGAGGACGTGCGCGGCGCCAAGGAGACCCTCTCGCGCACCGCGAGCGCCGACATCCACCTCCCCGCGCTGGAAGTCGACGCCCACCTCACCCGCGCCGAGTTCGAGGACATCGCCCGCCCGCCCCTGGAACGCACGGTCGACTGCCTCCAGCGGGCCATCAGCTCCGCCCGCATGAACCCCGCCGACCTCGTCGGCATCTTCCTCGTCGGCGGCTCCTCGCGCATCCCCGCGATCTCCCAGCTCATCCACTCCAAGCTCGGCGTGCCGCCGCAGACCTTCGAGCAGCCCGAGACCGTCGTCGTCGAAGGCGCCGTGCGCGCCGCCTCCGGCCCGGCCCCCTCCGACCAGCCGCTGACCGCCCCACCTCCGGCGGCCCCGTCTCGCCCGCAGGCCACATGTCCGCGCCCCGCCCGCCCGTGCAGGCGCCCGTCCAGGCCCCGCAGATGCTGCCGCCCCAGACGAACTACCCGCAGCACGCCCAGGCCCCGCAGCAGAGCTACCAGCAGCCGCAGCAGCAGCACCACGCCGGCGGCAAGCGCCCGCTGACCAGGAACCGGCCGTCCTGGTGACCGGTGCGGCCGTGATCATCCTGATCGTCATCTTCTTCGTGCTCCTGTCGACGATCCTCAACCGCTAGCTACTCGCCGCCGCCACCGCGCTGGCGGACCGCGAACCCGGCGCGGCGGTTGAGGTCGCCGATCTGACGGTCGAGCCAGTCGATCTCGGTGAGATTCGTCGACCGGTGGATCTGCATGAGGCCCTTGCGGAACGGGGACTCGAGCAACTCGGTCGGGATCGGTGCGCCGTGCTCGTCGAAGAACAGCTGCGCGGGCTGGTCGAGGAACTCGCGCCGCCGTGCGAGCACGAGCGCCTGCTCGCGGGGGTTCTCGAGGTGGTGCAGGAACGCGAGCATCACGTACCACTTGTTGTCGTCGGTGATGAACCCCTGCTCGGGGTCGCGAAGCCACCGTCGCAACTGGTCGGTGCCGGTCTGGGTGATCTCGAGCATGTGGCGCGGCGCGGCGACCGACCCGGGGGCGGTGCGCCGCGTGAGGCACTGGGCCTCTTCGAGTTTCTTGATGGTGGGGTAGAGGGTCCCGTCGGCGATGGGCCGGACGTGTCCGGCGAGGCTGGCGACCCGGTTCTTGAGGTCGTAGCCGTGCAGCGGGAAGTCCCGCAGGAATCCGAGAATGGCCATCTTCAGCATGCGTCCATTATGGCAGTTAATACAAGATATATCGACTCCGAGGTAGAGAACCTCGTTGTCAGTCAACGAAATCGGCCGGAACAAAGCACGAGCACGGGCTCCGCCCGCGCACTCACCAAAAAGAGCAGGCGCAAAGAGAGCCTCCTGGATTCGCTTGCTGAGCAGCGAAAACAGGAGGCTCTCGGGGTCTTGTTCGAGGGAGGACAGGCGAGGGGGATCAGAACATGTCGAAGAAGCGGAGGGCCAGATAGACCGCCGCCGCTATGACGGCGATGACCGCGAGGAGGACGAGCCATCCCGCGGCGGCTTCGAGGATGCCGGGGCGGCCGGAGTCGCCGGTGGCGGCTGCGACGGGTTCCCAGACCGTGTCGTCGATGATCCGCATGGGGGCGAGGGCCTTCGCCGGCGGATACCAGGCCCGCGCCTGGTCCTGGGTCGCCGTGCGGTTGGCCGGTTGGAGCCGGCCGCGGCGGTTGTAGGCGAACAGCGCCACATCGGACTCGTCGGCGAGGGCCGCGATCTCGGCGTTCACCGGCATCGTCGTGTACAGGCGCCGTTTCCGGTCGGGGGAGCCGGTGCCGACGATCATCGGGATGTCGGCCGCGGTGACCTCGATCCCCGGGGCCTTGGCGGCCGCCACCGTCCGCGAGGACTCGACCGTGGCCTCCCACTGCGGACTCCCCAGGATCTCGCCCTCGACCTTGTCGAGGTGCTTGAGATGGGCCTGGACGAGGCTCAGGAGCGCAAAGGCCTGCGGCGGCACATCGGACGGCATGTTCATGAATTGAAGTGTCACATACGGTCGCGGGCTCGCGTCCGTGGCTCAGATGGGTTCGATCTCGGCTCCGAGGAGCTGGAGGCGTTCGGCGAGCTGCTCGTAGCCGCGGTGGATCACGTCGACGTGCCGCAGCTCCGACGTGCCTTCGGCGCGCAGCATCGCCAGCAGCAGCACTACGGCCGGGCGCAGCGCGGGCGGGCACACGACCTCGGCACCCGTCCACTTCACCGGGCCCTGCACGTGGAGCCGGTGCGGGTCGAGCAGCTTCACCTGCGCGCCGAGCCGGTTGAGCTCGGTCAGGTAGATCGCGCGGCTCTCGTACACCCAGTCGTGAATCATCGTCGCGCCGTCCGCGCAGGAGGCGATGAGCGCGAAGAACGGCAGGTTGTCGATGTTGAGCCCCGGAAAGGGCATCGGGTGGATCTTGTCCGCCGCCGCCTGCAGCGGCGAGGGGTGGACGGTGAGGTCGACCAGCCTGGTGCGCCCGTTCGCGGCCAGGTACTCCTCGCTCCTGGAATACGCCAGGCCCATCTCCTCGGCGAGCGCGAGTTCGATCTCGACGAATTCGATGGGGGTGCGGCGGACGGTGATCTCGGACTCGGTGACGATCGCGGCCGCCACGAGGCTCCAGGCCTCGATCGGGTCCTCCGCGGGCGCGTAGTCCACCGGGGTGTCGATGTCCTTCTCGCCGTAAATGGTGAGCGTGGTGGTGCCGACGCCGTCGATGCGGACGCCGAGCCGCTCGAGGTAGAAGCAGAGGTCCTGGACCTGGTAGTTGCAGGAGGCGTTGCGGATGACGGTCACGTCGGGGAAGCGCGCGGCGGCCATGATCGCGTTGGCGGTGACGGTGTCGCCGCGTTCGGTCAGCACGATCGTCCCGGGAGGATCGACGTCCTCCTTGACGGTGGCCAGGTAGCTGCCGTTCGAGCGTTCGATCGACAGGCCGAAGCGGCGCAGGGCGGCGAGGTGCGGTTCGACGGTGCGGTCGCCGAGTTCGCAGCCGCCGGCGAGCGGCAGCTCGAATTCGTGGTAGTCGTGGAGGAGGGGGCCGAGGAACATGATGATGGAGCGGGTGCGGCGGGCCGCGTCGACGTCGATGCCGGTGAGGTCGAGGCGCTCGGGCGGCTGGAGGAGCAGGTCGCCTTCGGCGCTCAGCCATTCGTGTTCGACGCCCATGCTGGCGAGGACGCGCAGGATCCGGTTGACCTCTTCGATGTGGGCCACGCGCCGCAGGATGGTGGGGCCGCGGTTGAGGAGGCTGGCGCACAGGAGTGCGACGCCGGCGTTCTTGGAGGTCTTCACATCGATCGACCCGGTGAGAGCGGTGCCGCCGTGCACGCGCAGGTGGCGGGGCCCGGTAGGTGCGGTTCCGTCGAAGTCGAACATTGGGTCAGCGTAACTGGAGTTCAGTGTCCAGTAGGGGCATTCGCGTTCTCTGGTTCGCCCAGCTCAGAACCGGTGTACGGACCGTTTGGGCGCGCCTCAGGTGTGGGTTTCGGGGAGAGGGCCGATGCCTTCGGCGGCGCGGACCTGCTCGTCGAGGAGTTCCATGACGGCGGCGACGGAGGGGCGGCGGGCGCCGCCGCGGAGGGTCACGGCCCGGAAGTGGCGGAACGGAGTGAAGGGCCCGGAGACGGGGATGCGCACGAGGTCCAGGTGGTGGGGGAGGTCGACGAGCCGGGGGATGAGCGCGACGCCCATCTTGTGGGCGACCATCACGGCGATCACGTTCCATTCGCGGGCCTCGCCGGTGACGGTGGGCCGGAACCCGGCGTTGGAGCACGCGGTGAGCACGTGGCGGCGGTGCATCGATCCGGGAACACCGAGGATCCACGGCTCGCGCTCGAGCTCGCGCAGGTCGACCGCTTCGTGCCCGACGCACCAGTGCCCGCCGGGCACGACCAGGTCGAACGGGTCGTTGAAGACGGTCTGCGCGTCGAAGCGGATGTCCTCGGGCGGCGGGTTCTCGGGCGTGGCCTCGACGAGTGCGAGGTCCGCGTCACCGGCGAAGAGCAGGTCGAAGCTCTCGGAGGCCTCGGCCTCGCGCAGCCGCACCTCGAGCGCCGGATAGCGGTCGCGGGCGGCGTCGACGAGCGGCGCGAGGAGGGTGGCGATCGCCGTGGGGAAGCCGCACAGGCGCAGCATCCCGGACGGTTCGCCCTCGGTGGCCTGGAGCTCGGCCTCGGCCAGGCGCCACATGGCCTCGATGGCGTCGATGTGGGCGATCAGGACCTGCGCCGCCGAGGAGAGCCGCACGCCGCGCCCGACCGGTTCGAGGAGCGGCACGCCGAGGTCCTTGGCGAGCAGCCGGATCTGCTGCGAGGCCGCCGAAGTCGACATGTGCAGGGCTTTCGCCGCGCCCGAGACGGTGCCGTGGTGGGCGATCGCCCGCAGCACGTGCAGGCGCCTGAGGTCGATCACCGTATGTGGCCTCCATCCCTTTAGCGTTCGCTTCACGATGAGTTTCGCAAACTAGCGTCACCGAGGTGTTGTAGCCCGGACGATTGGGACCTTAACCTCGTTACTGAGCGTAAAAACGGTGCGCGATCTCCGCAGGAGCGGAAGCGGCCGAACGCTCGTCCTTGATGATTCCCGATGCCTTGTAAGGAGGACGCGGTCATGCAGTGCTGCCCGTTTTGCGGTTGGCCCGACGACGATCCGGTGACGACCGTGTCCAGGCACCCGAGCGCCTCCGGCGCGACGGTGTGGACCCGCTGCATATGCGGGTCGCTCCAGACCCGCGTCCTGCGGGGCTCAGGTCTGGAGATCTGCGCGCGGAGCAGACCGAGCGGCCATCCGGCCGTCGCTCCGTAACCAAGGGTTTCCCTTCTTCTCAAAAGTCCCGCGCCGTCAGGCGCGGGCTCCTTCCTGCCTGCCTTCAATACTGTTCGAGGAATCACCATGCACGACTTCGACATCCGCATCGCGCTCCAGATCATCGGGGCGTTCCTGTACATCACCAACTTCCTGCTCCTGCAGACCCACCGCATCCACGCGACGAAGCCGGCGTCGCTGCTCCTGGTCATCTCGGCGTGCTCGACCCTGCTGAGCGCGGCGATCATCGGCCACGACTGGGGCCTGATCCTCCTCGAAGGCACCTGGCTGGTGATGGTGAGCACGACCTTCGCCATCCGGCAGCGCGAGGCGCGGCTCCGGTCGGTGCTGGAGCGCGAGGCGGAGGCCTCCGCCGTGGCGCCGGTCCGGTCGGCCCCGGTCCTTGAGCCGGTCCTTGAGCCGGTTCTCGAGCCCGTGTTCGAGCCGGTCCTCGAGACGGTGCCGCGCGAGCGTGAACTGGCGGGCGCGGCCGCCTGAGTGCGGGAGCCGGTTAGGCTCGGGGCGTGGCAATCCGAGTGCTGATCGCAGACGACCAGGAGATGGTCCGGGCAGGGTTCCGGGCCATCATCGACGCCCAGCCCGATATGGAAGTGGTGGCCGACGCCCCCGACGGGGTGGTGGCGGTATCCGAGGCGCGCCGGCTCAAGCCCGACGTGTGCCTGTTCGACATCCGCATGCCGAGGCTCGACGGCCTCGAGGCCACGCGCACGCTCCTGGCGGGCGGCAACGGGACGGCACCGCGGATCGTGGTGGTGACCACGTTCGACACCGACGAGTACGTGTACGGGGCGCTGCGCTCGGGCGCGACCGGCTTCCTGCTCAAGGACTCCGGTCCGACCCTGCTCGTCGAGGCCGTGCGGGCCGCCGCGAGCGGTGAGTCGCTGATCTCGCCGTCGGTGACGGTGCGGCTGTTGGAGCGGCTGACCGAACCGACGGCGCAAGGGCCGAAGGCGGCGGACGTGCTCACCGAGCGCGAGCTCGACGTCGTGGAGCTGGTCGCCCGAGGGAAGACCAACGCCGAGATCGCCGCGGCCCTGTTCGTCTCGGTCTCCACGGTGAAGACGCACATGGAGGCCGTGCGAGCGAAGCTCGGGGTCCGCAACCGCGTGGGCATCGCGGCGTGGGCCTGGGAGCACGGCGTCGTGGGCTGATCCGCCGTGTACACCATCGCCGTCGCCCGCTCCGAGACCGAGACCGTGGTCAACCGGTCCCGGTTCGTGTGCACCCTCTACCGGGTCGCGACCGATGCCGAGGCGCGCGAGCGCATCAGCGCGCACCGCAAGGCCAACTGGGACGCCACCCACAATTGCACCGCCTACGTGCTCGACGGCGGTCAGGCGGCGCGCTCCAACGACGATGGGGAACCGGCCGGAACCGCCGGCGTCCCCATGCTCGAGGTGCTGCGCGGGCGTGACCTCACCGACGTGCTCGCCGTCGTCACCCGCCACTTCGGGGGCGTGAAACTCGGTGCGGGCGGCCTCGTGCGCGCCTACGGCGGCGCCGTCTCGGCCGCGGTCGACGCGGCGGGCACGGTCGCGCTGGCCACCTGGCAGCGGTTGTCGGTGCGGGTGGACTACGGCCAGGCCGGGAGTCTGGAGGGGTTGCTGCGCCTGCGGGAGGACGTGCGCCTGGTGAACGTGGCCTTCGGCCCTACGGTGGTCTTCGACCTGGCATGCGCCGATGTCGAGCTGATGGTCGACTGGCTCGCCTCGCAGACGGCCGGGGCCGCCGAGGTGGATCCCGCCGGGACGCTCCGCGTGGAGTTGTAACATCGCTGTTGTGACCGATAACAAGACCGCCTTCGAGGGCGCACTGCCGAATCCCTTCATCCTCGAACGCGCCGACCCTCAGATCACCCGGCACACCGACGGCCGCTACTACTTCACCGCCACGGTTCCGGCCTACGACCGGATCGTGCTGCGCGGCGCCGACACCCTCCTCGGCCTGCGCGACGCCGAGGAGACCACCATCTGGGTCCAGCACCCCGACGGCCCCATGGGCTCCCACATCTGGGCGCCGGAACTGCACTGGATCGACGGCGCCTGGTACGTCTACTTCGCCGCCGGCGAGGCCGAATCGGCGACCGCCGACGTGTGGCGCATCCGCATGTACGTCCTCGAGAACCGCAACGCCGACCCGCTGACCGGCGAATGGACCGAGAAGGGCCAGATCGCGACCCCGATCGACTCGTTCTCCCTCGACGCGACCACCTTCGCCCACAACGGGACCCGCTACCTGTGCTGGGCCCAGCACGACCCCGCGCCCCCGAAGGCTCCAACACGAGCCTGTTCCTCGCCGAACTCGCCGAACCCCTGGACCGTCAAGGGCGCACCCGTGGAGCTCTCCCGCCCCGAACTGCCCTGGGAGACCATCCGCTTCGCCGTCAACGAAGGCCCCTACGCGATCGTCCGCAACGGCAAGGTCTTCATCACCTACTCGGCCGCCGGCACCGGCGCCGAGTACTGCATGGGCCTGCTCACCGCCGACGCCGACGCCGACCTGCTCGACCCCGGCGCCTGGACCAAGCACCCCGACGCCCGGTCTTCACCACCAGCGCGGCCAACGGCATCTTCGGGACCGGCCACAACGCGTTCACCGTGGACGAGGACGGGAACGACCTTCTGGTCTTCCACGCCCGCGCCTACGAGGAGATCGTCGGCGACCCGCTCGACAACCCCGACCGGCACTGCCGCGTGCAGCCGTTCGGCTGGAACGCGGACGGCACGCCCGACTTCGGGGAGCCGCTTCCCGAGAACTAGGGCCTGTTTGGGAATCCCCGGATAGCGACCGCCCGGGATTCCCAAACGGGCCCTAGTCGTCGGTGCTGCGGCGCAGTTTCTTGACGTCCGAGCGGCGGCGCTTGTCCTCCAGGCGCCGCCGTTTCGCGCCCTTCGAGGGCTTCCTGGCCTTGCGCGGGGGCGGCGGTGCGGCGATCGCCCGGCGCAGCAGCTCTGCCAGCCGTTCGGTCGCGGCTTCGCGGTTGCGCAGTTGCGAGCGGAACTCCGAGGCGGCGATCACGACCGCGCCGTCCACGACCCGGTTTCCGAGGCGTGCGAGCGCGCGTTCGATGAGCGCCGGCGGCAGTGCTTTCGTCTCGGCGATGTCGAAGACGAGCTCGACGCGCGAGTCGGTGGTGTTGACGCCTTGCCCGCCCGGCCCGGAGGACCGTGAGAACCGCCACCGCAGTTCGCTGTCGGGGATGGCGATGGTCTCGGTGACGTGGACGGGCATCGTGGTCTCTCAGGGGTCGAGGGCGGTGCGGGCCCAGCGGACGAGCATGTCGAAGATCGGGCGTCGCCGCTCGAGCACCGCTTCGTCTTCGGCGGCATCGTAGTTGGCGCTGGCGATGGGTGTGCCGGCGGCGAGGCCGGTGAGCATCGTCGGGGCGAGCCAACAGTACTTGGCGGCGCCGGTGGCGGCGATGGCTTTTCGGGTGGCGGCCTCGTCTCGGTGTCCTGCTTCGGCGAGGCCGGTGAGGTAGGCGTCGGTGAGGGCGTTCTCGGTCTCGGCGAGGCGTTCGACGGGTTGGAGGCCGTCGAGGAAGGTGTCGGCGATGAGGTTGGCGAGGTCTTCGCCGATGGCGCCGCGGCCGGTGAAGGACCAGTCGAGGAGGACGGGTTGGCCGTCGCGGTGGATGAGGTTCATCGGCCAGACGTCGAGGTGGCAGATCGTCTGCGGGAGCGTTTCGGCGATGGTGAAGAGGTCGGTGCGGCGTTCCCAGATCAGGCGCAGGCCCTCGCGGGTTTCGGCGGGCCAGTGGGCGGCCGCGGCGGGGTGGTTCCAGGGGATGTCGTGGAAGTCGCGGCGGCCGGCGTACCGGCGCAGGAAGCGGCGGGAGTGCCAGGGTTGTTCGGGGCTGTCGCGGTGGTGTGCTTGGACGGTGCCGAGGCGGTGTGCGAAGTCGGTGAGCATCGGGAGGGTCCAGTGGCGGCCGTGGACGCCGTGGACGGCTTCGAGCCACAGTTCGCGGCTGCCGTCGGGGCGTTCGCCGGCGGCGAGGAGCGCGGGTGCGCCGATGCCGGACTCTTGGCCGTAGGCGGCGGCGAATCCGGTGGTGTAGGCGAGGTATTCGCGTTGCCAGGAGTTCCAGTGCCGGGGGTCGTCGGAGGCGGCCCAGTGGGCGTGGCCGTCGCCTTTGGGGGTGAGGTGTTTGAGGATCGCGTCGCCGCCGGGCCCGGAGAGCCGCCAGATTCCGCCGGTGGCCTGGTTGCCGGTGTTGTGTTGGAGCGCGGCGACCGTGTGGACCGGTGTGCCGATGGGGGAGTGGAGGAGGTCGGTGAGCACCGGCCGATTCTGCCATCCCGGCATCTCAGGACGCGACGGCTTTGGCTAGCGGCCGGTGTCGAGCAGTTCGTTCATCAAGACCGCGCCCGCGCCCGTGTTCTGCGCGTGGTCGTCCGGTTCGTCGCTCGAACAGTAGACCGGATCGGCGTCGCAGGTGCGCAGGTCGATGACGAATGCCGTGCGCAACGGTCGGACCTCGCGGGTGGAGGCGTTGTACGGGGCTACGCCCGCGAGCGGTGTCGGCGACATGGAGAGGAATGGCTCGGTGACTATGTCGTGGCCCATGGTGTTCGAGCGGCGCACGCAGCCGGGGACGAGTAGACGGCCCTCCTCGGGAAAGGCCGAAAGCGCTCCGTAGACGTACTCGGAGGTTCTCTGGTGCGCTTCCGGGTCGTCGTAGCGGTCGGTGAGGTGGAGGTCGTCGAGGCGTTCGCGTTTGCCGGGCTCGTTGCAGGTCTGCAGGTTCTCGCCCTGGATCCAGTAACCGACCGGCCAGAGCCCGGACTCGAAGGCGTCGCCGGTCTCAATGCCCAGCCCGTAGTAGTCGATCTGGTAGAGCGTCGAGTCGTTGGGCGGGTCGAAGTTGGCGGTCTGGGTGACGTACAGCTGGTCGGGTTTCCAGCCGCCATCGTCCTCCTTGCCGAGAAAGGATGCCATGTCGACCGGCTCGTGCTGGTCGGAGCGGGAGCACCAGTCGGCAAGTGTCGATTTGCCGTCGCGAGTGATGCGGGCGTTGACGCAGTTGGGTCCGCCTCGGGTCGTCGAGTCGGCCGCGATGCCGAGGCGGAAGCCGGTGCCGAAAAGATCCCGATAGGATTCGAGTCGAACTTCATCGAGTTCGAGGGCCGCTTCCCAGATCAGTTCCAGGACAACACCATCCGCCTCGAGCCGTGCGGTCTCGGCGCCGGCGGGGTCGTCGATGCCTTCGGTCAGGCCGGTGCGGTCCTTGATTTCCGGTGCGGCGGTGAGGGTTTCGGTGTTCCAGTCGTGGCGTTCGATCTGCGCGGGGGCGAGGCCGCGGGTGGTGTTCAACGCGGCGTTCCAGTCGGTGTTCCATGCGGTGATCGCGAGGGCGACGGTGAGGATCGCGGTCCATCTGGCCCGCACCGGCGGGCCGTCGAGGGCGTCAAAAGGGAGGAGTCGGGGCATCGGGTGATGCTATCGACTCCTCGGATCCTTTGTGGTCCACCGTAAGTCGGTGAAGTCCTCCAGGGCCATGACGACGGTGCCGGTCTCGTCCGAGGCGTCGAGGTCGACTTTGAAGACCATGGCCCAGTCCTTGTCGCCGGCGGGGTCGTCGATGGTCTGGCGGACCGTCCAGGTCCGGCCTTCCTTGGCGATGTCGAGGTATTCGTTGCCGCGGGCGGCGCCGGCGGTGCCGATGTCGTTGTGCGCCGCGAAGTACCGTTCCAGGGCCGCGTCCCATTTGGAGGCCGGCCAGCCGGTCTCCAGCGCGGTGAGGGCGTCGACGCGGTCGGCCGCCGCCAGCTCCACGTGCCGGAACGCGGCGTTGCGGACCGCGATGGTGAAGGCCCGCTCGTTGTCGGTGAAGGCCCTGGCGGGGCGGCCGGTGTCGATGTCCTCTTCGTCGGCGGGGTTGGTCAGCTGCTCCCACTCGTTGATGAGCGAGGAGTCGGTCTGGCGGATCGTCTCGCCGAGCCACGCGGTGAGGTCGTCGAGCTCGGCGCCGCCGGTGTCCTCCGGGAGCGTCTGGATCAGGGCCTTGTACGCGCTCGAGAGGTACCGCAGCAGGAGGCCTTCGCCGCGCGGGATGCCGTAGAGGCCGATGTACTCGCCGAAGCTCATGCGGCCCTCCCAGATCTCGCGGAGGATCGACTTCGGTTCGAGCTGGTAGTCCGCGGCCCACGGGTGGCTGGTCCTGTACGCGCTGAACGCCTCTTCGAGCAGCTCCTCGAGCGGCTTGGGGTACTCGACCTCGGCGTCCTCGAGCTGGTTCATGCGGTCGTAGTAGTCCAGGCCCTCGGCCTTCATCGCCTCGATCGCCGCGCCCTTGGCCTTGCTGCGCTGCGCCGCCAGGATCTGGCCCGGCCCCTCGAGGGTCGACTCGACGATGGAGACGACGTCCATCGGGTACTCGTCCGACTCCGTGTCCAGCAGCTCGAGCGCCGCCAAGGCGAACGGGGCGAGGGGCTGGTTGAGGGCGAAGTGGTCGGGCATGTCGACGGTGAGTTTGACCTTGCCGCCGTCGATGACGATGATGCCGGCGTCGCGGAGGGTGCGGGCGATGGTGAGGGCGGTGCGGGCCATTTTCAGTTGGACGGTGCGGTCGGCGTGGGAGTCCTCGATGAGGGTGCGGACGTGGTTGAAGGTGTTGCCGGGCCGGGCGAGGAGGTTGATGAGCATGGCGTGGGTCATGCGCATGCGGCTCTGCAATGGTTCGGGCGGGGCTTCGGAGAGGGAGGCGAAGGTCTCGTCGGACCAGCCGACGAAGCCTTCGGGGGCTTTCTTCTTCGCCATCTTCTTGCGTTTTTTCGGGTCGAGGCCGAATTTCTGCTGGGCTTTCTCGTTTTCGATGACGTGTTCGGGGGCTTGGCAGACGACGAAGCCCTCGGTGTCGAATCCGGCGCGGCCGGCGCGGCCGGCGATCTGGTGGAATTCGCGTGAGCGCAGGCGGCGGGTGCGGCGGCCGTCGTATTTGGCGAGGCCGGTGAAGACGACGGTGCGGATGGGCACGTTGATGCCGACGCCGAGGGTGTCGGTGCCGCAGATGATCTTCAGGAGGCCTTGCTGGGCGAGGCGTTCGACCAGGCGCCGGTATTTGGGGAGCATGCCCGCGTGGTGGACGCCGATGCCGGAGCGGACGAGGCGTGCGAGGGTCTGGCCGAACTTGGTGGTGAAGCGGAAGCCGCCGAGGGCGGCGCTGATGGCGGTCTTCGCGTCTTTGTCGACCAGGTTGAGGCTTGAGAGCGACTGGGCGGTGTCCAGCGCGGCGGCCTGCGTGAAGTGCACGATGTACGCCGGGGCGCGGTTGTTGTTCGACCAGGTTCTCGACGGTCTCGTGGAGCGGGGTCTTGCGGTATTCGTAGTGCAGTGGCACGGGCCGGGTGGCGGAGGCGACGAGTGCGGTCTCGCGGCCGGTGCGGCGGGTGAGGTCGGTCTGGAAGAACTCGGTGTCGCCGAGGGTCGCGGACATGAGGGTGAACTGGGCGCGGTGGAGTTCGAGGAGGGGGACCTGCCAGGCCCAGCCGCGGTCGGGTTCGGCGTAGAAGTGGAATTCGTCGGCGACGACGGAGTCGCAGTCGAGTGCGGCGCCTTCGCGCAGGGCGAGGTTCGCGAGGATCTCGGCGGTGCAGCAGATGAGGGGCGCGTCGGGGTTGACGGCGGCGTCGCCGGTGAGCATGCCGACGTTCTCGTGGCCGAACTGTTCGCACAGTTCGAAGAACTTCTCCGACACCAGGGCCTTGATGGGCGCGGTGTAGAAGGAGGTGCGCTGGTTGGCGAGGGCGTTGAAGTGTGCCGCGGCCGCGATGAGTGACTTGCCGGACCCGGTGGGGGTGGCGATGACGGTGTTCTGGCCGGTGCAGATGGCCAGGAGCGCCTCTTCCTGGTGCTCGTAGAGGACGATCCCGGCGTCCTCGGCCCATTGGGCGAAGGCGGTGTAGACGTCGTCGGGTTCGGGCGCGTTCGAGGCGGGCAGGTAGTCGATGAGGCTCACGGTGTTCAATGGTGCCCGCTGCCCTGGCCGGTCGGCCAGGCGGGTCTAGTGGTCGTACGTCACCAGGACGGGGGCGTGGTCGGACCAGCGCTGGTCGTGGGCGGCGGCGCGGTCGACCCAGGCTTTGGTGGCCGTTTTGGCGAGTGCGGCGGTGGCGACGTGGAGGTCGATGCGCCAGCCGGCGTCGTTGTCGAAGGCGCGGCCGCGGTAGGACCACCAGGAGTAGGGGCCTTCGACGTCGGGGTGGAGGGTGCGGACGACGTCGACGAACGTGCCGGTGCCGTAGAGGGTGGTGAGCCATTCGCGTTCGTCGGGGAGGAAGCCGGCGGTCTTCTTGTTGCCCTTCCAGTTCTTGAGGTCGACTTCGGCGTGGGCGATGTTCCAGTCGCCGCAGACGAGCATTTCGCGGCCGGCGGCGTGGGCTTTGGCGGCGGCTGTGGCGAGGTATTCGGCGAAGGCGGCCATGAAGCGTTCTTTCTCTACCTGGCGGGGGGTGTCGGTCTCGCCGGAGGGGAGGTAGAGGCTGGCGACGGTGAGGCCGGGGAGGTCGACTTCGGCGTAGCGGCCGTGGGTGTCGAACTCGGTGGAGCCGAATCCGGTGCGGGTGTCCTCGGGTTCGGCGCGGGTGAGGACGGCGACGCCGGCGCGGCCCTTGGCGACGGTGGAGGGGGCGACGTGCCAGTGCCAGCCGCCGGCTTCGAGGACTTCGGCGGGGATCTGGGTGTGGTCGGCGCGGACCTCTTGGAGCAGCACCACTTCTGCTTGTGTCTGCTCGAGCCAGGGGATGATGCCCTTCTTGGCGGCGGCTCGGATTCCGTTCACGTTGGCGGTGGCGATGGTGCGCATCGCCCCAGCCTAACGCGGGCGTGTGACGTCGGCGGGGTGCGGCGCGGCGGGTTCGTCGGAGGCCGGGCGGGACGCACCGGGGGGTGGCGGGGGGACCCCATAGACTACGTGTCATGACATCGGTGGCAGGCGTGCGTGTGCCTTGGGGCAGTTCATGGGTGCGGGGGGCCGCGGCCGCGTTGGCCGTGGTCTGCGCGGCGCTGGCGATGCCTCCGGCTGCTGTGGCGGCTGAGGAGGACGAGGCCGCCGGGATCATCATCGTGGGGATTCCGGGCCTGGAGTGGACCGACGTCGATGCGGCGGGGACGCCGCATCTGTGGGATCTGGCCGGGTCGGGTGCTTCGGCGGCGATGAGTGTGCGCACGATCGGGTCGTGGACGTGTCCGGAGTCCGGTTGGGTGAGTCTCGGTGCGGGTGAGCGCGCCGGCGGTGTGGCGCCGCGGGAGGCGCAGTGCACGGCGCAGTCGCGGCTGCTGGCGCCGGTCGAGGACAGCGAGGGTTGGGCGGTCGAGGGCTGGGATGCGGTCGTTGAGGCCAATGCCGAGTTCAACTACGGTGCGCGGCTCGGTTCGCTCGCCGACACGGTGGCCGAGATGGCCGCCGAGCAGGAGGCGGCCGCTGCCGAGGCGGAGGCGAACGGCGAGACCGCGGTGGAGCCGGAGCCGGGTTCGTGTGTGGCCGGGATCGGCGACGGCGCGGCTTTCGCGGCGGCCGACACGCAGGGTCGGATCTCGTTCTGGGCTCCCGGGCTCGATGAGCTCGGTGCGGCGATGGCCGCGTGCGATGTGGTGATCGTCGATCCGGGCGTGATCATCGGTGACACCGCCGACAAGGCCCCCGATTCGAGCACCGACTACGACCAGCTGGGTCAGGACGACACCGACGTCGGCTCCGAGGAGCCGACCGAGGCCGACGCGGATGCGGGGGAGATCGAGCCTGAGGCGGCCGCGGTGCGTGACGCGGCCGGCCGCGGAGGCGGACGCCGCCGTGGGCGAGGTCGAAGCGGCGCTGCCCGAGGACTGGCGGCTGCTGGTCGCGGGGATGCCGGATGCCTCGGCGCCTTCGGCGCTGCATCCGGTCCTGTATTCGGGTGCGGGTGTCGAGGCCGGCGCTTTGACGTCGGCGACGACGGGCCGCGACGGGTACGTCCAGTTCGTCGACCTCTCGGCGACCGCTTTGGCGGCGGTCGGCGCGGAGATTCCCGCGACCGTGGCGGGCGCCCCGGTCACCGTGCTGCCGGACGATGCGCGCACCGAGCGCCGAGGCCGTCGCGCAAGGCATCGACGAGGCCGGGGCTTCCCAGGCCGTGTCCGTTGTGAGCTGGCCGTTCTATGTGGCGCTCTCCTGTCTCGGCATCGTCGCTGTCGCCGCCGCGGTCTGGCTCCTGGTCGGGTCCGACCGGTTCCGGGGCGCTGGCGCGTACCGTGCTGCATCGCGGTCGCGGCGATTCCCGTCGCGGGCGTCGCCGCGGGCATTCCGCCTGGTGGCGGGCCGACAACCCGACTCTGGTGTTCTGGGCGCTCATCGCCGCCGGCGTGGCCGTCCTCACGGTCGCCGCGTCGCTGCCGTGGACGCGGCGGGGCGCGCGCCCGACGCTGCTGATCGCCGGGGCCGCGGCGGCGCTGATCGCGGTCGACCAGGTCTCGGGCGCGACGTGGCCCCTGCACACCCCGATGGGGTACACGGCGCGGCCGGGGCCCGCTTCACCGGCCTCGGGCAACTACGCCTTCAGCGTGTTCGCCGCCGCCGTGATCCTCCTCGTCTGCTTCCTGCCCTGGCGGGGCCGCGCCCGCGTCTGGGGGCCGATCGCGATCGGGGTGTGCGCCGTCGTCATCGTCGGCGCCCCCAACCTGGGCCGCGACATGGGCGGCACGCTGACGCTCGTGGCCGCCGTGATCCTGTGCTGCTGGAAGCTGTGGGGCCGCAAACTGACCGTCAAGGCCGTGCTCCTCGCGGGGGGCATCTCCCTCGCCGTGTTCGTCGTCGGCGGGTTCCTCGACTACCTGCGCCCCCAAGAGGACCAGACCCACCTGGGCCGCTTCGTCGGGTCCGTCCTCGACGGCACCGCCATGAACATCGTCATCCGCAAGGCCGACGCCGCCATCGGCACGATCGGGCGTTCCATGACGTGGATCTCGCTCGCCGCGCTCATCGGCGCGATCATCATCTGGCGCAAACGGGCCCCGATCCGCTCCGACCGGACCAGCGCCGCCGTGATCGGTTTGACCGCGGTCGCCGTCGTCGGCGCGCTCGTCAACGACTCCGGGATCGCCATTCCCGGATTCACCGTGGCCCTCGGATTCGGACTCCTCGCCATTGCCGTCCAGCCCCGCACCGAACGTACCGAACCCACCACAGCGGACACCATCGCAACTGCCCCGACCAGCAGAAACTGACCCCGCACCCCGGGTCCGCCGACCGCGGACCCGGCGGCGGGTATCGTGAGGCGCATGCGCGTGGCCACGTGGAACATCAACTCGCTCAAAGCACGCCTCGAAAGGCTCCTGGCCTGGCTCGAGACCGCTGAGCCCGACGTGGTCTGCCTCCAAGAACTCAAGTGCGCCGACGCCGACGTGCCCCTCGACGCCCTCACCGAAGCCGGGTACGAGACCGCCTCCTGGGGCCTGGGCCGCTGGAACGGCGTCGCCATCCTCTCGCGCATCGGCATCGCCGACGTGCGCCGCGGCATCGCCGACCAGCCCGTGTTCGGCGACGAGGCCGAACCGCGGGCCATCACCGCCACTTGCGGGCCCGTGCGCGTCCAGAGCCTGTACATCCCCAACGGCCGCGACGTCGCCGACCCGCACTTTCCTTACAAGCTCGCGTTCCTCAAGGCCCTCGCCGCCGACGTCGAAAGCCGACGCCGCCGGCGAGCTCCCGTTCGCGGCCCTCGGCGACTACAACATCTGCCCCACCGACGACGACGTCTGGGACGTCGACGAATGGCCCGGCACCACCCACACCACCCAGGCCGAACGCGACGCGCTCGCGGCCGTCAAAGCCGCCGGCCTCACCGACGTGTTCCCCCGCGCCCTCAAACACCCGCACCCGTTCACGTTCTGGGACTACCGCAACCTCGACTTCCCCAAGAACCGCGGCCTGCGCATCGACCTCGCCCTCGCCAACCCCGCCTTCGCCAAGGCGGTCACCGACGCCTACGTCGACCGCAACGAACGCAAAGGCAAAGGCGCCTCCGACCACGCCCCCCTCGTGATCGACCTCGACCTGTAAACCCCGCGCGGCCCTCAACCGCGCCCGAACCCGCCCGGAAAGCCAGGCCACCACCCGTGCGCAACAAGATCCTCCCCGCCGTACTCCTCATCGCGCTCATCGCGTTCTTCCCTCCCCGGCAGCGGCCGACCCCGACGAGGAAACCCTCGAAGCCGACCTGACCGCGGCCATCGAGAAGGTCGCCGACGCACAGGACGCGGTCGACGCCGCCAACGCCAGCGCCGCCGAACTCGAGACGAAGATCGCCGAGACGCAGGCGCTGTTCGACGAGTTGAGCGTCGACCTCGACGAGTACGCGGTCTTCCTGCACACCGAAGGCGATCTGCAGACCACGAACGCGATCCTTTGACCTCCAGTGATGGTCAGGACCTCATTGACGCGATGACGTACACGGGGTTCCTCGGCAATGAGCGGGCCGCGCTCGTGGCCGAGGCGGGGGCGCTGGTCGATCAGCTCGAGGCCGAACGTGCATCGCATGCGGACGAGATCGAAGCCGCTGAGGTGGCGTTGGAGGAGGCCGAGGCGGCTGCCGACGATCTCGAGGAGCAGCTCGACGAGTTGCAGGCCGAGAACGCGGCCGGGCCCGGTTCTGACGGTGGTGCGCCCGCGCCGGAGGCTTATAACGGTTCGGGGGATGAGGGTTGCACGGAGGACGATCCGACGACGTCGGGTTGTTTGACGCCGCGGACGTTGCACATGTACAACGAGACGAAGGAGGCCGGGTTCGACCACTATGTCTCGTGTTACCGCTCGGGGGGTGGCGGTGAGCACCCGAAGGGTCGGGCGTGTGACTGGGCCGCGGACGAGTCGGGTTTCCAGGACGACCGACGCTTCGGGTGATGACAAGACGTACGGTGATCAGCTGGCGGCTTGGTATGTGAACAATGCCGACACGCTCGAGGTCGAGTACGTGATCTGGTATCGCGAGTTCTGGTCGCCGTCGAGTGGGTGGAAGTCCTACTCCGGTCAGGACGGGTCGCCTGCGGGTGACCACACCAACCATGTCCACGTCTCCATGCGATGAGGAATTCCAGTGACTGATCTGCGCCGCCAGTACCTGACCGCCGCCCGCACTGCGCTCGCGCTGCTGGAGGACGAGGCCGTCGTCAAGAACTGGGCTGAACCCTCGGCGCTGGAGGGGTTCACGGTCGGTGGGCTCGCGACGCATCTCGCTCAGCAGGTCACGTCCGTGACCGTCGCGCTCTATGCGGATCAGTCCGGGAAGGAAGTCGTGGGCCTGTTCGAGCATTTCGACCGGGCGGCGTGGTTGGCGTCGGATATCGACAACGAGTACAACGCCGGTATTCGCGCCGGCGGTGAGCAGGCAGCGAGCTCGGGGCATGCGGGCGTCCTCGACAACACCAGGGGCGCCTTCGCCGAGTTGGAAGCGGCGCTGCCGGGCATGGACGGGTCCGAGACGTCGGGGAATGTGCGGTGGCCGTATGCGACGAGTCTTGACGATTTTCTGTGTACGCGCCTGATGGAGATCGTGGTTCATGGCGATGACCTGGCCTATTCGGTGGGGATCGATACGCCGGCGTTCGATGCGGAGGTGTTCGACACGGCCGTGTGGATCCTCGGTCGCCTGGCCGCGAAACGGCACGGGCAGGTCGCCCTGGTGCGGGCGCTTGCGCGCAGTGAGCGTGCGCCGGGGACGATCAGCGGTCTGTGACACCGCCGCGGTGCACGCGCTGGCCGGTGGCCGGTGCGTGTGCTACGGTTCGCCCCATGTCCACGACTGTTCGTCGCTATCAGCGCTTTATGCTGGCTCCGGGTGGAGCCGGTAGTCGCTTGCGCTGACTAGACGAACACCCGGAGCCAGCAAGGCAGCGACACCCGTCGCTGCCTTTCGTCGTTGTGGCGGGCCGGCTCGGGTGTTGATCGCACGAGTGGACGCGGGCCCGCTTCGCCGCACAGATGGGACCCAGATTCGATGACCTTGCCTGCCGACCGTTCGCCGCAGACCAATGATTTGCGCGTTCTCGAATTTCAGCCGCTCGTCGCTCCGGCGGTGCTGCGCGGTGAGCTGCCGCTCGGTGCCGACCGTGCCGCGCTCGTCGAGCGCTCCCGGAGTGAGGTCAAGCGGGTGCTGCACGGTGAGGACGACCGGCTGCTGGTCGTCGTCGGTCCGTGTTCGGTGCATGATGCGGTTGCGGCGAAGGATTACGCGCAGCGTCTCGCCGCTGCGGTGGCGCCGCTCGGTGACGCTTTGATGGTCGTGATGCGGGTGTACTTCGAGAAGCCGCGCACGACCGTGGGTTGGAAGGGTCTGATCAACGACCCGCATCTGGACGGCACGCATGATGTCGAGCTGGGTCTGCGTCTGGCGCGTCGGGTCCTGCTCGATGTGCTGGATGCGGGTCTGCCGGTGGGTTGCGAGTTCTTGGAGCCGACGAGTCCGCAGCACATCGCCGACGCCGTCTCGTGGGGTGCGATCGGTGCCCGCACGACTGAGAGCCAGGTGCACCGCCAGCTCGCTTCGGGCCTGTCGATGCCGGTGGGTTTCAAGAACACCACTGACGGGGATCTGACGTCGGCGATCGACGGCTGCCGGGCCGCGGCGGGTGACCATGTGTTCTTCGGGATCGATGAGGAGGGGCGCGCTTCGATCGTGTCCACCAGCGGCAACCCCGACTGCCACATCATTTTGCGTGGTGGGCGTACGGGTCCGAACTACGGTCCGGCCGATGTTCGCGACGCGCTCGCGCTGTTGGCGAAGCATGGGATGGCGCAGCGTCTGGTGGTGGATGCGAGTCACGCGAACAGCGGCAAGGACCATGTGCGCCAGGCGGAGGTCGTGCGTGAGGTCGCCGCGCGCATCGCCGAGGGGGAGCAGGGTATCGCCGGGTTGATGATCGAGAGTTTCATCGAGCCGGGGCGTCAGGAGCCGGGCCCGCTGGAGCAGCTCACGTACGGGCAGTCGGTGACCGATGCGTGCGTGGGCTGGGATGAGACCGAGGCGCTGTTGGGTGAGCTCGCGGCGGCTGTCCGCGCCGCCCGCGCCTGAGCGGTTCACGAAAAGGGGGCCCGCAGCGTGATGCTGCGGGCCCCCTTTTTTGTTGCGCTGTCAGGCGATGCGGATGGTGTTCCAGCTCATCGCGGGCAGTTCGATGGTGGCGACGGTGCCTTCGATCTTGATGGCGTCGTTGGCGACGGGGGCCACGCGGGTCTGGTCCTGCAGGGTGTTCTTCGCGTTGGGGTCGGCGTCGGTGAGTGTCGAGCAGGTGATGTCGCCGGTGCCCGGCAGGGACGAGAGGTCGATCTGGAGGCTCATCGGCGTTTCGAGGTCGCGGTTGACCGCGAAGACGGTGACGGTGCCGTCCTCGTTGGCGACCGCGACCGAGTGGAGGGCGTCGACGCTGCCGTACTTGTCGGTGGCGATCGCGGGGGAGTCGGCGTTGACGCGCAGGACCTTGCCGCGCCCGAACTTCGAGGCTTCGGCGAAGGGGAAGAACGTGGTCTGGCGCCACGCGGGGCCGCCCGGCTCGGTCATGATCGGGGCGATCACGTTCACCAGCTGCGCGAGGCATGCGGCGGTGACGCGGTCGCAGCGGCGCAGCAGCGTGATCATCAGCGACCCGAAGACGACCGCGTCCATCGCCGAGTACACGTCTTCGAGCTGGCGCGGGGCGACGGCCCACGGTTCTTCTCGCTCGCCGGTGGGCGCGTTCTGGTACCAGACGTTCCACTCGTCGAAGGAGATGTTGATCTTCTTGTCGCTCTTGAGTTTCGCGCCGACCGCGTCGGCGGTCGCGGTGACGCCGTCGATGAACAGTTCCATGTCCTGCGCCGAGGCCATGAACGACTTGACGTCGCCGTCGCGGGGCTGGTAGTAGGCGTGGGCGGAGATGTAGTCGACCGACTCGTAGGACTGGGTGAGGACCTCGGCCTCCCAGGCGCCGAACTCGGGCATGGCGCGGGAGGAGGATCCGCACGCGACGAGGTCGAGTTCGGGGTCGATGTACCGCATCGACCGGGCCACCTGGTCGGCCGCCCGCCCGTACTCGGTGGCGGTCTTCTGGCCGATCTGCCAGGGCCCGTCCATCTCGTTGCCCAGGCACCACAGTTTGATGCCGTAGGGTTCCTCGTCGCCGTGGGAGCGGCGCAGGTCCGACCAGTGCGTGCCGCCGGGGTGGTTGGCGTATTCGAGGAGGTCGAGGGCCTCCTGCAGGCCGCGGGTGCCCAGGTTCACGGCCATGTTCGGTTCGACGCCGACGGTGCGGCAGAACTTCATGAACTCGCCGAGCCCGAACTGGTTGGTCTCGGTGGTGCCCCAGGCGAGGTCCAGGCGTCGCGGCCGGTCCTCCTTGGGGCCGACGCCGTCTTCCCAGCGGTAGCCGGAGACGAAGTTCCCGCCGGGGTAGCGGATCATCGTCGGGCCGAGCTCGCCGATGAGGTCCAGGACGTCCTGCCTGAGACCGTCGTCGTTCGCCGTGGCGTGGTCGGGTTCGTAGATGCCGGTGTAGACGCACCGGCCAAGGTGCTCCACGAAGGACCCGAACAGGCGCTCGGGCACCTCGGCCACGGTGAAGCGCGGATCGAACTCGATGCGCGCGCGGTGGTGCTCGGCCATAGTCGCCTCCCAGAAGGGTTGGTTGTCATCGCTCACCGGCGACCCTCGCGGGTCGGTTGCGAAGACGCTACCAGACGCGAGCTTTACCGTTACAGGTACTGGTCAGGGGGTTGCGCTCACCGCTCCTGGCCGGTCGAGGCACGGGCGACGAGCTCGGGCTGGAAGACGACGTTGCGGTGCGTGTGGCCCTCGCCCTCGCCGATCTCGTCGAACAGCAGCTGCGCGGCCGTGCGACCGAGCTGCGAACGCGGCTGGCGGATCGACGACAGCGGCACGGCCGCCGCGGCGGCGAAGTCGATGTCGTCGTAGCCGATGATCGCGCACTCGTGGGGGACCTTCACCCCGTGCATCGTCAACGCCTGCAGCGCACCCAGCGCCACCAGGTCGTTCGCGCAGAACACCGCCGTGGGGCGGTCCTTGAGGACCAGCATCTGCTCCACGGCCTCGCGGCCGGCGGCGAAATTGAGGCCCGCGGTGGTGAAGACCTCCAAGGCCACGCCCCGCTCCTCGCACACCTCCCGGCACCCGGCCAGGCGGTCGGCGACCTGCGGAATCGAGGCCGGCCCGCCGACGAACGCGATCCGGGCGTGCCCGCGGTCGGCCAGATGGGCCGCCGCGAGCCGGCCGCCGTGCACGTCGTCCACCGCGACCGAGCAGTGCGGATGCCGCCCCGCCCCGCGGTCGACCAGCACCAGCGGAATGTCGTGGCCCGACAAGCGCTCGATCCACGACGCCGACGAATCGTCCACCGGGGTGATGAGCAGGCCCAGGACCCGCTGCTCCTCGAGGATCTCGAGATGGCGCCGCTCGCGGCGCACGTCCTCGCCGGAGTCGCAGACGGTGACCACGCCGCCGGCCGACTCGATGAGCGGCTCGGCCCCGCGCACCACGTCGGTGAAGAACGGGTTCGCCACGTCCAGCACGACCACCGCGACCGTGCGCGAGCGCCCGGCCCGCAGCTGGCGCGCGGAGTCGTTGCGCACGTAGCCGAGCTCGCTGATCGCGGCCAGGACCCTCGAGCGGGTCTCCTCGGCCACGGCCTCGGGCCGGTTGAGCACGTTGGAGACCGTCCCGACCGACACGCCCGCAGCGCGCGCGACGTCCTTCATGCTGGTAGTGGTCATCGTCACCTCGAGAAGTCTAACGGGAGCCCAGGGTAATGCAGGGGTGCGCGGCGCCCGCCTCCGCGGACCGCCGGACGCCACTGCCGGCCGGCGCCCGCTCCGTTTGAAACGGTTCAACGGCGAACGAGGAGCTTGAGGAGCATATACCGAACCGTGTTCGAATTTCTTCGGGCCGCTCCTTGACAACCAGAGGTGCGGGGTTTTAACTTATCGAAACCCCTTCATGAATCGATTCAAAATTGTGGCGGCACACCGCCGCGACCGCCCCGCGAGGAGGAACCCCCTTGGCAGCCCCGACCAACGGCTTGCAAGCGCCTTCCAAGGCGCGCGTGTGCTTCACGCTCCGCGTCCGGCAAGGCCGCCTCGACGAATACCGCGAGCGCCACGCCGCCGTCTGGCCCGACATGCTCGAAGCCCTCGCCGCCACCGGCTGGTCGAACTACTCCCTCTTCCTCGCCGAAGACGGCCTCCTCGTCGGCTACCTCGAAACCGACGACTTCGACGCCGCCCGCGCCGCCATGGCCGAAAAGGACGTCAACACCCGCTGGCAAGCCGAGATGGCGCCCTTCTTCGAAGGCACCGACGGCGCCAACGCCGACGACTCGTTCAACGTCCTGACCGAAGTGTTCAACCTCGAAACCCAACTGGCCCAGGCAGAAGGCGAAGGAGCCGGCAATGAGTGACAACGGCACAGTGCAGCACGCCAAGCAGATCCTGGCGTCCCAGAACATCGAACTGCCCTCCTGGGCCTTCGGCAACTCCGGCACCCGCTTCAAGGTCTTCGCCCAGCAGGGCGTCCCCCGCGACCCCTACGAGAAACTCGCCGACGCCGCCCAGGTCCACCAGTACACCGGCGCCGCCGGCACCGTCGCCCTCCACATCCCCTGGGACAAGGTCGACGACTACACCGCCCTCGCCGCCCACGCCGCCGACCTCGGCGTGAAGATCGGCACCATCAACTCCAACACCTTCCAAGACGACGACTACATGCTCGGCTCGGTCTGCCACCCCGACCCCAAGATCCGCCGCAAAGCCACCGAGCACCTGCTCGAATGCGTCGACATCATGAACGCCACCGGCTCCACCGACCTCAAACTCTGGTTCGCCGACGGCACCAACTACCCCGGCCAGGACTCCATCGCCGACCGCCAGGACCGCCTCGCCGAAGTCCTCGCCGAGGTCTACGCCAAACTCGGCGCCGGCCAGCGCCTCCTCCTGGAGTACAAGCTGTTCGAGCCGTCGTTCTACACCACCGACGTCCCCGACTGGGGGACCGCGTACGCGCACTGCCTGAAACTGGGGCCGCAGGCGCAGGTCGTGATCGACACCGGGCATCACGCGCCGGGCACGAACATCGAGTTCATCGTGGCGATCTTGCTGCGTGAGGGCAAGCTCGGCGCGTTCGACTTCAACTCGCGGTTCTATGCCGACGACGACCTGATGGTGGGTTCGGCCGATCCGTTCCAGCTGTTCCGGATC
Source organism: uncultured Actinomycetota bacterium (assembly GCA_963740955.1). Classification (GTDB taxonomy): domain Bacteria; phylum Actinomycetota; class Actinomycetes; order Mycobacteriales; family Micromonosporaceae; genus Glycomyces. Next base: position 182,317 of record CAVUGC010000009.1, on the reverse strand, counting down.
ATGCACGAGTTGGCGCTGCGGGGTGTGGTGGGTCCGGATTCGGGGATCGCGTACATGCTCGACCAGTGCCACAACATCGAGCCGAAGATTCCCGGGCAGATCCGTTCGGTGATGAACGTGCAGGAGGCGACGGCGAAGGCGCTGCTGGTCGATCGCGGTGCGTTGGCGGCGGCGCAGGCGTCGGGTGACGTGCTGGGTGCGAACGCGGTGATGATGGACGCGTACAACACGGATGTGCGTCCGCTGCTGGAGGAGCTTCGCGGCGAGCAGGGTCTGGAGGCCGATCCGATGGCGGCGTATGCGGCTTCGGGGTATGCGGCGAAGATCGTGGCCGACCGTCAGGGCGGTCAGGCCGCCGGTTGGGGGGCGTAGGTGAGCGCTGCGGGAGAGTTGATCGCCCGGTCGAACCGGTTGGGTGCGGACAAGCGGAACACGAACTTCGCCGGTGGGAACACGTCGGCGAAGGGCATCGAGACCGACCCGGTGACGGGTGCGGACGTCGAGTTGTTGTGGGTCAAGGGTTCGGGTGGTGACCTGGGGACGTTGACCGAGTCGGGTCTGGCGGTGCTGCGTCTGGATCGGATGCGGGCCATGGTGGGTACGTATCCGGGTGTCGATGCCGAGGACGAGATGGTCGCCCGGTTCGACTTCTGTCTGCACGGGCGGGGTGGTGCGGCGCCTTCGATCGATACGGCGATGCACGGCCTGGTCGATGCGGCGCATGTGGATCATCTGCACCCCGACTCCGGTATCGCGTTCGCCACGGCCGCCGACGGCCCGGCGCTCACGAAGGAGTGCTTCGCCGACCGGGTCGTGTGGGTCGATTGGCGTCGTCCCGGTTTCCAACTGGGCCTTGACATCGCGGCGATCAAGGATGCGAACCCGCAGGCCATCGGCTGCATCCTCGGCGGTCACGGCATCACCGCGTGGGGTGCGACGTCCGAGGAATGCGAAGCGAACTCGTTGGCGATCATTCGCGGGTGCGAGGCGTTCATCGCCGAGCGCGGCAGGTCGGAGCCGTTCGGCGCCCGCGTGGCCGAACCGCTCGATGCCGCGGCTCGTGCGGAGCGGGCGGCTGCGCTCGCGCCGGTGATCCGGGGCCTGGTCTCGACCGATCGGCGCCAGGTCGGGCATTTCACCGACGACGCGGTGGTCCTCGACTTCCTCGCCTCCGAACGGTTGGGCGAGCTCGCGGCTTTGGGCACCTCGTGCCCGGACCACTTCCTGCGTACGAAGGTTCGTCCGCTGGTCCTGGAGACCGAGGCGGGGGCGCCGCTCGAGGAGGTCCTCGCGCATCTGCAGGAGCGGCACGGCGCCTACCGCGAGGACTACCGGGCCTACTATGAGCGGTTCGCGACGGGCGCCTCTCCGGCGATGCGTGGTGCGGATCCGGCGATCGTGCTGGTCCCGGGGGTCGGCATGTTCTCCTTCGGGCCGGACAAGAAGACCGCGCGCGTCGCCGGCGAGTTCTATGTGAACGCGATCAACGTGATGCGCGGGGCCGAGGCGATCTCGACCTACCGGCCCATCGACGAATCCGAGAAGTTCCGGATCGAGTACTGGGACCTCGAGGAGGCCAAGCTCAAGCGGCTTCCGGCGCCCAAGCCCCTGGCGGGGCGGGTCGCGTTCGTGACCGGCGCGGCGAGCGGCATCGGGCGGGCCATCGCCGAGCGGCTCGCGGCCGAAGGCGCGTGCGTGGTCATCGCGGACCTGGACGAGTCGAAGGCGGCCGAGGCCGCCGCCGCGATCGGTGGCACGGATGTGGCGGTGGGGGTCGCTTGCAACGTCACCGATGAAAGCGCCATCTCGGCGGCGATCGGCAAGGCCGCCTTGGCGTTCGGCGGGATCGACCTGGTCGTCAACAACGCCGGGCTGTCGCTGTCGAAGCCGCTGCTGGAGACCACCGCCGCGGACTGGGACCTGCAGCACGACGTGATGGCCAAGGGCTCGTTCCTGGTCTCCCGCGAGAGCGCCCGCGTCATGACGGCGCAGGGCATCGGCGGGGACATCGTCTACATCGCTTCGAAGAACTCGGTGTTCGCCGGCCCCAACAACATCGCCTACTCCGCGACCAAGGCCGACCAGGCCCACCAGGTGCGGCTGCTCGCGGCGGAACTGGGGGAGCACGGGATCCGCGTCAACGGCGTCAACCCCGACGGGGTCGTGCGCGGCTCGGGGATCTTCGCCGGCGGCTGGGGCGCCAAGCGCGCCGCCGTGTACGGCGTGGAAGAGGCCGAACTCGGCAAGTACTACGCCGGACGCACCCTCTTGAAGAAAGAGGTGCTGCCCTCCTCGGTGGCCGACGCGGTGTACGCGCTCGTCGGCCCCGACCTCGGGCTCACCACCGGCGTGCACCTCCCGGTCGACTCGGGCAACCCGCAAGGGTTCCTGCGGTGACCGCTGCTCGCCGCCGTCGACCTCGGCGCGTCCTCGGGCCGCGTCATGGCCGCGCATGTGCACGGGGACCGGATCGACCTCACCGAGGCCGCCCGGTTCCCCAACCGCGCCGTGCCCGTGCGCGGGCGCCTGTACTGGGACGTGCTCGGCCTGTGGTCGGGTGTCCTCGACGGCTTGCGCGCCCTCGGCGGCGCCGAGGCGATCGGCGTCGATTCGTGGGCGGTCGACTACGGCCTCATCGACGCGGGCGGGCACCTGGTCGCCAACCCGTTCTGCTACCGCGACGCCCGCGGCGCCGCCGCCAAAGCGACAGCGCTCGAACAGGTCAGCGCCGCCGACCTGTTCGCGGCCACCGGCATCCAGCCGCAGCCGTTCAACACCGTCTTCCAGCTCGCCGCCGAAACCGCGAGCGCGCACCGGGCGCTGCTCATCCCGGACCTGTTGAGCTACTGGCTGACCGGTGCCGTGGCGTGGGAGGCGACCAATGCCTCCACGACCGGGCTCATCGACCAGGCCACCGGCGACTGGTCGGCGGCGCTGGCCGACCGGTTCGGGATCGACCTGGGCTGGCTGGGGCCGGTCACGCCCACCGGCACGGTCCTGGGCACGCTCCTGCCGGAGGTCGCCGAAGCGACCGGGCTCGCCGCCTCCACGAAGGTGATCGCCACGGCCAGCCACGACACGGCCGCCGCGGTCGCCGCCGTCCCCTTCGAGGGCGAGCGGGGCGGCCTATATCTCCTGCGGCACGTGGTCGCTCGTCGGCGTCGAACGCGAGGCGCCGATCACCACGGTCGCCGCCTTCGAAGCCGGATTCACGAACGAGCGGGGCGCGGACGGGTCGATCCGGTTCCTGCGCAACGTGGCCGGACTGTGGCTGCTGAGCGAGTCGGTCACCACCTGGCGCGCCCAAGGGCTCGACATCGACCTCGCCGAGCTGCTCGCCGAGGCCGCGAAATGCGAGCGCCTGCGCTCGGTCGTCGACCCCGACGACGCGCGCTTCGCCGATCCCGGCGACATGCCCGAGCGGATCCGCGCCTACTGCGCCGAGACCGGCCAGCCCGTCCCGGTATCCCCGGCCGAGGTCGCGGCGTGCGTGCTCGACTCGCTCGCGCTCGCCCACCGGGGCGCGATCGCCGCGCTCGAGGCCCTCACCGGCGAACCGGTCGAGACGATCCACATCGTCGGCGGCGGCTCGAACAACGACCTGCTGTGCCAGTTGACGGCCGACGCCACCGGCCGCACCGTCCTGGCCGGACCCGACGAGGCCACCGCTCTGGGCAACGCCCTCGTACAGGCCCAAGCGCTCGGCCTCATCGCACCCGGGCCGCAGGCCCGGCGCGCGGCCGCCCGCGCCTCCGCCCGCCCGCGCCGCTTCGCACCCGAAGGCCCCCAAGGTGCCCTGGGCGGCGGCGAAGGTGCGACTCCAACCCTCCCGCAGCGCCTGACAAGCGCCGCGGAGCCACAGAACTGAATAGACCCCCCCAAGGCCCGCCCCGGCGGGACCCCTCATGATATAGAAGGAGCAGTCAACGATGATGCGCAACCCTCACGGCCTGCGGCGCCGATCCGTCCTCACCGGCGCCTCGGCCGCCGCGGTCCTCGCCGCGGCCGCCGCCTGCGGTGACGACGGCCCGGCCGGCACCGCCGACGACCCGATCCAGATCAGCTTCGAATGGTGGGGCGACGACACGCGCGCCGAGATCACCAAAGAGGCCATCGCCCTGTTCGAAGAGAAGAACACCGGCATCAAGGTCCAGACGAACTTCGCGGACTTCCCGACGTTCTGGGAGGGCATGACCGGCCGCATGGCCTCGCGGGACCTGCCCGACGTGTTCCAGATGGACTACTCGCGGCTGCGTCAGTTCGGTTCCACCGGTTTGCTGCTGCCCCTCGAAGGCGTCGTCAAGACCGACGACTTCCGCGAGGGCTTCCTCGAGACCGCCAAGCTCGACGGCAAGCTCGTCGCCGTCCCGGCCGCGGGCAACACCCTCGGCCTGATCTACCGCTCCGACTGGTTCGAGGCGCACGGCGTCACCGCGCCCGCTCCCGGCTACTCGTGGGACGCGTACGCCGCCGACATCGCGACGGTCACCGCCGGTCTCGGCGAAGGCAAGTGGGGCGGCGGCGACTGGGCCGGCCAGTACCACTTCATGGAGCTGTGGCTGCGTCAGCAAGGCGGCAGCTTCTACACCGAGGACGGCAAGGAGCTCGCGTTCGACCAGGCGAAGCTCGCCGAGTGGTGGCAGACCACGGCGGCCCTGTACGCCGCCGGGGACGTCCCGCCGGTCGCGACCACCGTCGAATGGGTCGAAGGCGGTCTCGTGCAGGACATGCTCGCCTCCGAGATCGGCTGGGACAACTTCGTTCCCGGCTTCTCGCCCACCGTGGAGGCCAACGGCGGCACGCTCGCGCTGGCCGCACCGCCGAGCCTGGACCCGGCGAACCTGGGTCTGTACCTCAAGCCATCGATGCAGTTCGTGATCTCGGCCGCGACCGAGCAGGCCGAGGCCTCGGCGAAGCTCATCGAATTCATGCTCGGCGACCCCGAGGCCATCAAGATCCTCGGCACCAGCCGCGGCATCCCGGCCACCAACGCCGGCCTGGAGAACGTCGAGCTCGACGCCGCTTCGCAGGCGGTCATCGACTACGAGGCGTCCGTCGCGCAGTACCTGACGACGCCGCCGCCGGCCCCGCCGGCGGCGACCGGCGCGATCGAGGTCAAGTTCGGCGAGCTGTACCAGCAGGTGCAGTACGGCGAGATGACCCCGGACGCCGCTGCCGAGCTGTTCTTCACCGAGGCCGCGACCCTGCTGGCCAACGAGCAGTAGACCCAGTTTAAGGAATCTTCACCGTGTCAGCTTCTCCCTCCACGACCGCGCCACCCGCGGCGGAAGGGGCCGGAGCGCCGCCCGCGGGCGGGAGCCGGGGGGCGGCCAAGCGCCGCACCCCGATCTCCCGCCGCGGCGAGCGGCTCGTCGGCTATACCTTCATGACCCCCTGGATCATCGGGTCGCTCGTCTTCACAGTCGGCCCGATGCTGTGGTCGCTGTACCTGTCGTTCACCGACTACCACCTGCTGCTGGGCGGCGAGTTCATCGGCCTGGAGAACTACACGGCGATGTTCGCCGACCCGATGTTCGGTCGGGCCGTCAAGGTCACCCTCTTGTACGTGCTGCTCGCCGTGCCGCTCAAGCTCATCGCCTCACTGGCGGTGGCGATGCTGCTGACGCAGTCGCGGCGGGGGATCGGCTTCTACCGGGCCGCGTTCTACATGCCCTCGCTGATCGCCATGAGCGTCGGCATCGCGATCGTGTGGAAGGCCCTGTTCGCCGGCGGCGGCCCGCAGGACCAGTTCATGTCCTGGTTCGGCTGGGAAGGCGGCGGCTTCATCGGCAACCCGTCGGTCTCGATCCTCATGCTCGTGCTGTTGAGCGTGTGGACGTTCGGCGCGCCGATGGTCATCTTCATGGCCGGGCTCCTGCAGGTCCCCTCCGAGCTGTACGAAGCGGCCGAAGTCGACGGCGCCGGCAAGTGGCACCGGTTCGTGCACATCACGATCCCGATGCTCTCGCCGGTCATCTTCTTCAACGTGCTCATGGAGACCGTGCACGCTTTCCAGCTGTTCGGGCCCGCGTTCATCATCGGCGGCACCGCCGGCGGACCGGCCTGGTCGACCCTGTTCTACACCGTCCGCATCTACGCGCTTGGCGTTCGTGGACCTGCGCATGGGTTACGCCTCGGCGTGGGCGTGGATGCTCGTGCTCGCCGTCGGCGTGGTCACCTTGATCATGTTCCGCGCCGCCAAGAACCTCGTCTACTACGCGGGGGAGGACAACAAATGAGCGCCACTGTTGAAAACCCACCACGCGTGATCGCGCGCAAGAAGCGCACGGCGGCGAGATGGCCAAGTCCGTGGTCTGGCATGTCGCGCTGCTGGCAGTCCTCGTGGTCGTCCTGTACCCGGCGTTCTGGGTTCTGACGGCCGCCGTCAAACCCAACGCCGAGATCCTCACCAGCATCTCGCCGATCCCCACCTCGATCACCTGGGAGCACTTCGCCAGCGCCTTCGACGGCATGGCCGGGGTGCCGCTGTGGCGGTTCTTCTGGAACTCGTTCGTGATCGCGGCTCTGTCGGTGGTCGGCATTCTCGCGTCCTGCTCGATCACCGCGTATGCGCTGGGGCGCCTTGAGTTCCCCGGTCGCAAGGCGATGTTCGCGGTCGTGATCGCGACGCTGCTGCTGCCGGGCCAGGTCATGCTCATCCCGCAGTACCTGATCTTCTCCGAGATGGACGTCGTCAACACGATCTTCCCGCTCGTGATCGGGAAGTTCCTGGGCCTGGACGCGTTCTTCGTGTTCATGTACGTGCAGTTCCTGCGCGGCATCCCGAGGGAGTTGGACCAGGCGGCGACGATCGACGGGGCCGGGCACTTCCGGATCTTCTTCTCGATCATGCTGCCGCTGCTGCGTCCGGCGATCGTGACGTCGTCGATCTTCACGTTCATCTGGTCGTGGAACGACTTCATGGGGCCCTTGATCTACCTGCATGAGATCGAGAAGTTCCCGCTGCCGCGACTGCTGCAGTCCTACAACAACACTGAGGCGGTGTCGAACTACGGCGGCATGATGGCGATGACGCTGCTGTCGCTCGTCCCGGTGGTGCTGTTCTTCCTGGTGTTCCAGAAGTTCCTCATCAAGGGCATCGCGACCTCGGGTGTGAAGGGCTAGCGTGGCCTCCGCAGCCCGTCGGCGGCAGGCGTTCGGTGAAGGGTTCGCCCTCTTCGCCGAATGCCTGCTGACCGGCGTCTGGTTCGCCATGGCGGCGCTGCCGGTGGTGACGATTCCGGCGGCGCTGGCCGCGGCCTCACGCCACTTGACCGCCTACACCGAAGGCGACGCGACGTCATGGGGCGCATTCTGGTCCGACCTGCGCCTCGCGTGGCGCCAGTCGTGGCGAACCGGCCTCGCACTCGTCGGTGCCGCCGTCCTGCTGGTGCTGAACCTGCTCGTGCTCGCCCAGGAGGGCGTGCCCGGCCGGCCCGGTTTCGCCCTGGCCACGTTCATCATCGCGGGCCTGGCGGTCACCGTGCTGCTGCGAGCGGGCGCCGACTGGTCGCCGGGCGAGCGCTGGCGGTCGCTGTTCTCCCGCGCGGTCGAGGCGACCCGGACCGACGCGAGCGGCACCGGGATCCTCCTGGGCGGCGTGGCGGTCCTGGCGGTGTGCGCGTGGGCGCTGTGGCTGCTGGTCGTGCCGATGAGCGGATGCCTGATCGGGGCCGCGGTCGCCGTGCGGCGGCGCCGGATCGCCCGCGAGGAGGAGGCCGCGACCGGCGTGTAGTGCTTGAGAAGGACGGGTATTCCTTCCAGCGAAGGTCGTCAATGGTTGCTAGCGTGAGGGAAGTTCGTTTCCCTACGTGGCCCAGCCATGACGGCCGGCGACCGTGAACCCGCCCGGAGGAACCATGACCTACCCGCCCGCACCCCCCGCCCCCACCACCCCGCCCGCCGCACCGAAGACCCGCCCCGGGTCGGTCACCACCGCGGCGTGGCTCCAGATCCTGCTCGGACTGTTCCTCATCGCCCAGTCCGTCGTCGGCTTCGTCTACGGCGCCGACGCCGCCGACGCGGCCGAGGCCGAACTCGAGGCCCAGGGCTTCGGCATGTCCGACATGCCCGAAGGCACCACGTTCGAGACCGGCGGCGTGACATCGTTCATCCCGATCGTCTTCGCACTGCTCCTGATCGTCCTGGCCGTGCTCAACAACGCCGGCAAGCGCCCGGCGCGCCTCATCACCTGGATCGCGCAGCCGCTCGTGCTCATCTGCGGCGGCTTCCTGGCCGTCTCGCAGCTGTTCCTCGCCCAGTTCATCCAAGCCGGCATCGACTCCACCGGCGGCCCCGAGGACCTCGACGTGCAAGCGGTCGTCGACGCCATGTACGGCGCGTTCCCGGCTTGGACGACATTCATCGACTACGGCGTCTACGCCCTCGCCACACTCGGCTCCATCGCGGTGATCATCCTGCTCGCGGTCCCCTCCGCGAACGCCTACTTCCGCAAGGAGGAGGCCCAGACCTACATCCCCGGCGCCCCGCCGGCCTGACCCCGAAACGGCCCGAGTCGACCCGCAAGGGCCGGCTCGGGTTGTTTCCTGTCACGTTTTCGAAGCCCCGCCCGCACCCTGACCCTCCCCAGAGGACAGAACAAAGTCAGTCCCAGCTCGCCCGATCAGACCGAGACGCCATTCCCGGCCGCCGCGGACGCGCTGAAATTCCGGGATACACGCGTCGGACCCTGCGGTTAGAATCCATGTACACCCACCGAACCGAAACGCACGGCGCTTCGGCAACGACAGCGACCGCTCGCCGCACCGGCGAGCGAGAGGAGACCGACCCAGGCACGCAGTCGTCGCAAGACACTGGGCCGCCGAGAGGACCGCCTTGAGCAAATCAGCAGCAGCGTCCCCCCCGGGATGGGGCGTGTGGACGTGGCCCAACCTGGTCACGGCCGTACGGTTGCTCGGCATCCCGCTGTTCTGCTACCTCCTGCTGGCCACCCAGTACTACTGGCAGGCCGCGCTCGTCCTCGCGGTCGGCGGCGGCAGCGACTGGGTCGACGGGCAGCTCGCCCGCCGCCTCAACCAGGTCTCCAAACTCGGGCGCCTCCTCGACCCCTTCGTCGACCGCCTCTACATCCTCAGCTCGCTGCTGGTGCTCACCTTCATCGGCCTCCTGCCGTGGCTGTTCACCCTCGCCGTGCTCGCCCGCGAAGCACTCCTGGTCTCGATCGTCATCGTCCTGCGCTGGCACGGCTTCGCCCCACCACAAGTCCACTTCCTGGGCAAATGCGCCACCGCCGTGGTGTTCATGTCATTCCCCGTGCTCGTCATCGCCGGACTGGTCGACGACGCCGAAGCCTGGGCCGCCCCCTTCGGCTGGGCCCTGGCCTGGTGGGGCCTGGGCCTGTACTGGCTGTCCGCCCTCGTCTACCTGCGCCAGGCCGCCGGGCTCCTGCGCGAAGGCCGCCCGCACCGCGTCGCCGCCTGAGCCACGCCGACCCGATGATCATCACGTGCCTCGGCCCCGCCGCAGCCCGCCTCGGCCCGGGCGATACGGTCATGATCGTCCGACCCGCCACCCGGCGGGGTTTCCATGAGGGGAGCGCCAGGTGATTCCGGAGCAGATGCGTTACACCGCGGAGCACGAGTGGGTCGAGGAGCGCGACGCGAGCGTCGTTCGCATCGGCATCACCGACTTCGCTCAGAACGCGCTCGGCGACGTCGTATACGTCCAGCTCCCGGAGGCAGGCACCGAGGTTCGGGCAGGTGACGTGGTCGGCGAAGTCGAGTCGACCAAGAGCGTCTCCGACGTGTACGCTCCGTTGACCGGTAAGATTCTTGCACGCAATGACGAATTGTCGGAATCTCCGGAATTGGTGAACAGCGACCCCTATGCGGCGGGCTGGATGTTCGACATCGAAGTCGAGGATGCCGGCTCGCTCGCTGCTTTGCTCGACGCCGGTGCGTATGCGAAGCTTACGGAGTGACCAGAGGGTCCAGACTTGTAGAAGGTGGCAATCCCATGACGCGTTCGAATGACGAGTTCCCTCCGCCGGATGTGACGGCCACGATGAACCTGTCCGCTCTCCAGGAGAGCGGCGAGGTCGACGCGGAGACTGAACGCCGCCCGAATCTGGCGGAGCTCGCTGCCGGCGGGAACCGCGCTGCTGCTCGTCCGCCGCGGACCGAACGCCGGCGCGCGCTTCCTGCTCAACCCGGAGGTGACCACCTCCGGGCGGCACCCCGATTCCGATATCTTCCTCGACGACGTGACCGTCTCGCGGCGCCACGCCGAATTCCACCGCGACGCGGCCGGATTCACCGTCCGCGACGTCGGCAGCCTCAACGGCACCTATGTCAACCGCGAACGCGTGGAGACCGCAGGACTGGGCAACGGCGACGAAGTCCAGATCGGCAAGTTCCGCCTCGTGTTCGTCAGCGGCCCCAAACTGGCCGCGGCCTGACGAGCCCGCTTCACCCCCGGCGACCGCCCCGCGGACGCCGACCACGAGTAGGCTGAAAGTCTCAAGGACCCGCCCGGGGCCACCCCGGTGCGGGTCCGTTTCAGGAACACGGCGACCCGTTGGAGGCGAACCGGTGCGGATGATGACCGTAGTCGGGGTCCGCGTGGAACTCCCGAGCAACCAGCCGGTGGTCCTGCTCAAAGAGACCGACGGCAACCGGTACCTGCCGATCTGGATCGGCACCGTCGAAGCCGCCGCCATCGCCTACCAGCAGCAGGACGTGCAGCTCTCCCGTCCGCTCACCCACGACCTCATGAGGGACGTCCTCGACGCCCTCGACGTCACCCTCACCGCCGTCGAGATCACCGAACTGCGCGACACCGTCTACTTCGCCGAACTCGTCCTCGACGGGCGCACCCGCGTCTCCTCCCGCTCCTCCGACGCCATCGCGCATCGCCCTGCGCACCGAGGCCCCGATCTGGTGCGCCGACGCCGTGCTCGACGAAGCCGGCGTCGTCCTCCCCGACACCCAAGAGGACGAAGTGGAGAAGTTCCGCGAGTTCCTCGAAGAGGTCACGCCCGAGGACTTCGGCGAGAGCCAATAACCCCCGCGACCTGCCCGAGCATTTCTCTGGTTCTGCCCATCGTGGAGGGTTCGGCGGTTTACGCTCACCTTCGTCACCAGCGAGTCGAGCGGAGGAAGCCATGGACGCCCACAGTGAACCCGCAGGGCGGCCGACCGTCCCCCCCAGCCAGATCCGCGGCTGGCGCGGCACCGCCGCCTGCCGCGTCGTCGGCATCTCCTACCGCCAACTCGACTACTGGGCCCGCACCGGACTGGTCGAGCCCTCGATCCGCCGCGCCGCCGGATCCGGATCCAACCGCCTCTACTCCTTCAGGGACATCATCGTCCTCAAGGTCATCAAACGCCTCCTCGACGCCGGCGTCTCCCTCCAGAACATCCGCAAGGCCGTCGAGGCCCTGCGCTCGCGCGGCGTCAAGGACCTCGCCGAGATCACCCTCATGTCCGACGGCACCACCGTCTACGAATGCCGCTCCGCCGGCGAGGTCATCGACCTCCTGCGCGGCGGCCAAGGCGTCTTCGGCATCGCCGTGCGCACCACCGTCACCGAAGTCATGGGCCGCCTCGCCACCCTCCCCGGCGAAGCCCCCGTCAAGGCCCCGACCCGCCTGCATCCCGCCCGAGCAGACCCAAGGACGCCACACCGGCACCGTGCCCGGTCGCCGACGCACCGCATCCTGACCTACCATGGCCGCAGAGCCGCAAAACCGGGCGGGAGAGACCGTGGGCCACATGCGCTACACGGCACCGAAGGGGCAAGTCCCTCGCTTCAAACTCTCAGGTACCAGGACCGCCCGGCACAGGCCGCTCTGAAGCTAGCGCGTTTCGGTCGGTGACAGACGAGGGGATGCCGCAACCGTCGTCGACCATGTCACCGGAGAGCCCCATGACCGACCGCTCATTCGCCGCCCGCCACATCGGCACCAGCACCGCCGACCAGGACGCCATGCTCAAGGCGGTCGGCCAGCCCAGCCTCGAAGCGCTCATGGACGCCTGCATGCCCGCGCTCATCCGCTCCGGCGACGGCCTCGCACTGCCCCGCGGCCGTCACCGAGACCCAGGCCCAGGCCGAACTCGCGGCCCTCGCCGCCCAGAACCGCCCCACCCGGTCCATGATCGGCCTCGGCTACTACGGCACCCACACGCCCGCGGTCATCCGCCGCAACGTCCTGGAGAACCCCTCCTGGTACACCGCGTACACGCCCTACCAGGCCGAGATCTCCCAAGGCCGCCTCGAAGCGCTCCTGAACTTCCAGACCATGTGCGCCGACCTCACCGGCCTGCCCGTCGCCGGCGCCAGCCTCCTCGACGAATCCACCGCCGCCGCCGAAGCGATGCTCCTGGCCAGGCGCGCCGCCAAGAAAACCGCCGGGAACGTCTTCGCCGTCGACGCCCGCGTCCTCCCGCAGACCCTCGCGGTCCTGCGGACCCGCGCCGAACCGGTCGGCATCGACCTCGTCGTCGCCGACCTCGCCGACCCCGCCGCCGTCCCCGGCCGGCGCCTTCGGCATCCTCCTCCAGTACCCCGCCGCCGACGGCACCGTCCACGACTGGACCCCCACGGTCGAAGCCGCCCACCGGCAACGGCGCCCTCGTCGCCGTCGCCGCCGACCTCCTCGCCCTCACCCTCCTGACCGCGCCAGGCGAGTTCGGCGCCGACATCGCCATCGGCTCCACCCAGCGCCTCGGCATGCCCATGGGCTTCGGCGGACCCCACGCCGGATACATGGCCGTCCGCGACGCCCTCCAACGCCAACTCCCCGGCCGCCTCGTCGGCGTCTCCCGCGACAGCGCCGACGCCCCCGCGCTGCGCCTCGCCCTCCAAGCCCGCGAACAGCACATCCGCCGCGAAAGGCCACCAGCAACATCTGCACCGCCCAAGTGCTCCCGGCCGTCATCGCCTCCTCCTACGCCGTCTGGCACGGCCCCGAGAGGCCTGCGCGCCATCGCCGAGCACGCCGCCACCGTCCGCCGCACGCCTCGCCGCGTCCCTCCAAGCCGCCGGCATCGAACTCGACCGGCGACGACTTCTTCGACACCGTCACCGCCCGCGTCCCCGGCCGAGCCGACACCATCATCGCCGCGCGCCGCCGCCGCCGGCGTCAACCTGCGCCGCATCGACGCCGACACCGTGCCGCCGCCTGCGACGAGACCACCACCGAAGCCGACCTGCAGCACCGTCTGCGACGCCTTCGACGCGCCCCTCGCCGGCACGCCGCCGGCACCGCGATCCCCACCGGCTGCGACGCGAAAGCACGCGTACCTGACCCACCCGGTGTTCACCACCCACCACTCCGAGACCGCGATGATGCGCTACCTCAAGCGCCTCGCCGACAAGGACTACGGCCTCGACCGCGGCATGATCCCCCTCGGCTCCTGCACCATGAAGCTCAACGCCGCCGCCGAGATGGAACCCATCACCTGGCCCGAGTTCGCCGACGTCCACCCCCTCGCCCCCGCCGACCAGACCCGCGGCTGGCAGACCCTCATCGACCAGCTCGAGACCTGGCTCGCCGAAGTCTGCGGCTACGCCGCCGTCTCCGTCCAACCCAACGCCGGATCCCAAGGCGAACTCGCCGGCCTCCTCGCCATCCGCGCCTGGCAGCACGACCGCGGCCAGACCGACCGCGACCTCTGCCTCATCCCCGCCAGCGCCCACGGCACCAACGCCGCCTCGGCGGTCCTCGCCGGGCTCCGCGTGGTCGTCGTGGCCTGCGACGAGGCCGGGAACGTCGACCTCGCCGACCTCGAGGCGAAGATCGCGACGCACGCGGACCGCTTCGCCGCCTTGATGGTCACCTATCCGTCGACGCATGGCGTGTACGAGGAGACGATCGTGGAGGTGTGCGCGCGCGTCCACGACGCGGGCGGGCAGGTCTACGTGGACGGCGCGAACCTCAACGCGCTGCTGGGCTGGGCGAAGCCCGGCCGGTTCGGTGCGGACGTGTCGCATCTGAACCTGCACAAGACGTTCTGCATCCCGCACGGCGGCGGCGGGCCGGGTGTGGGGCCGGTGGCGGTCGCCGAGCATCTGGTGCCGTTCCTGCCTTCGGATCCGATGGGCGAGGCGGCGGGTCCGGTGGGGCCGGTGTCGCAGGCGCGGTGGGGTTCGGCCGGGATCTTGCAGATCCCGTGGATGTATCTGCGGATGATGGGCTCGGCCGGGGTGACGGCCGCGACGGCCGCGGCGGTGCTGGCGGCGAACTATGTGGCCGCGCGGTTGCGGGAGCACTTCCCGGTGCTGTACACCGGTGCGCACGGCCTGGTCGCGCACGAGTGCATCCTGGATCTGCGGGAGTTGACGAAGCGGTCGGGCGTGACCGTGGAGGACGTGGCGAAGCGGCTCATCGACTACGGGTTCCACGCGCCGACGATGTCGTTCCCGGTGGCCGGGACGCTCATGGTCGAGCCGACCGAGTCCGAGGACCTGGCCGAGCTCGACCGGTTCTGCGAGGCGATGATCGCGGTCCGCGCGGAGATCGAGGCCGTCGCGCGCGGCGAGGTCGCGGTGGAGGACTCGGCGCTGCGCGCCGCGCCGCACACTGCCGCCGTGGCCACCGGCGACGAGTGGGGCCGGGCGTACTCGCGGTACGGAGGCGGCCTGGCCCGCCGGGGTCGGGTACGCTCGCAGGGTCACGAGCGGGCAAGTACTGGCCGCCGGTCGGGCGGATCGACAATGCGTGGGGCGACCGGAACCTGGCGTGCACGTGCCCGCCGATCGAGGCCTTCGGGGAGTAGCCGGACGCCGGCCCCGCTCCACCACTGTGGGCGGGCCGGGCGTCGAGGCCTGCTAGCCGTACTTCCGCGCTGAGGCAAGGGCTTTACACTGGGCGCCGACGATTCCCCCAGGAGTGAAGCTGATGGTTTTCGGTACCACGCACAAGGTGAAGTCGCACCGGCTCGGGCGGCGGCGCAAAAAGGGCGGCAATCGCATGGTGGTGGCCCCCTGGATCGTGATCACCTTGGTCTGCGTCCTGGTCGCGGCCGGTCTCACCTGGGGTTTCGTGACTTTGCTGCGGTCGGGTTGCGATGGGATGTTCCGGGTGAGGTCGCGGCCGCGCCGAGCATGTTCAACACGCTCGAGGACGCCGCGCAGGCCTGGGAGGCCACCGAGCCGGGCGTGGACGGGCGAATGCATCGGCGTCGAGGTCCGGAGGTGCCGTCCGCTGACGCCTCGCGGGGGATCACCTCCGGCGACCTGGGACGACAAGTCGTTCGGGGCCAGGCCCGATCGCGTGGGTCCCCGATTCGCAGGCGTGGGCGTCGTGGGTCGGTTCGAGCGAGACGACCGCCGGGTACGTCTCGAGCGACCCGCTCGTGCTGGGGCAGGCCTCCTCCGTCCTGGCCGTGGCCGAGTCGAAAGCGACCGAACTGACTGGCTGGGGGGCCAGCCGCCGACGTGGGCCGATGTGACGGCCGCCGCGCAGGCCGGGACGATCAATCTCGCCGCCGCCAATCCCCGGACCTCCACTGAGGGCCTGGTGGCGATGCTCAACGCGACGTCCGACGGCGCCGGCGGGTTCTCGGCCGATGCGATGGGCGCCTAGAACGCCGCGATCGAGGCGGGGCACCGTCACGGACGACATCGAGGAGCAGCTCGACGCCTACGCCGAGTCCGCGGACCCCACGCAGGTGTTCACCGCCCTGGACTACCAGATCGAGAATTCAACAACGACACGCCCTCGGACGACCCGCTCGTGCCGGTGACGCCCAGCGGGTCCGCCGTGGGCGCGGTCGCGACGTACCTGGTGCTCGGCGGCGCCGACTGGGTCTCCGAATCCGACGCCGGGATCGCGCAGCGGTTCGGGGACTTCCTCCAGTCGCAGGTCGACGCGGGGGAGTTCGACGACGCCGACCTGCAGGCCGTCGACGACCCGCAGGCCGCGCTGGCGCAGACCACCCCGGAGGTCGTCGGCGAGACGGTCAAGCGCCTGGCAGGTCGGGCGCGAGGACCTGCACGTGCTGTTCCTCGTCGACCGGTCCTCGGCCGTGAACGACGAGACGGTCGCCTATGGCGGCGAGGACCTCAACGCCGGTGACGCGGCGGTCCGGACGGCCGTCGCCACCGTCGAGGCCATGGAGTCGACCTACAAGGCCGGGTTGTGGGAGTACGGGGTCGATCCCGGCGACGGTTCGACCGCGAGATCGGTGACCGACGTGGCCGAGATGTCCGACGACGCCCGGGCGAGCCTCATCGAGGACATGCTCGACGCTCTCCGCGAACCCCTACGAGGGCGGCTCGCCGCTGTACGACTCGCTGGTGGAGGCGTACGCAGTTCATGGACGGGCAGGCCGCCGACGGCGCCCTGAGCGTCATCGTGGTGCTGACCAACAGCGGCCAGGACGACGTCAGCGAGCGCGACGGTCGACCAGACCGCCGAGACGCTCACGGGCCTGGGCGGGTCGGTCGCGGTCTACACCGTCGGGTTCGGCGAGAGCGAACGTCGACGAACCTCACGGCCCTCGCCGTCGGCCACCGCGGCGCCTTCATCGAAGCGCCTGCCGAAGGCGGCGTCCTCGAGGCGATCGGCGGCTCCTGACCGAATCGGTGAGGTGAGCCACAGATTTCTGGCCGTCGCGCCCGTCTGCGCGACACTTGACCCATGTCGATCTTCCGCGCCGTCCGCCCCGCCCCGCCGGGCGCGGCCGCGGCGTGCCGGGACCGGCCTCGTCGAAGTCGACCGGCTCGAATGGCGCCTGGGCGACGGCGGCGACCCGGCCGCGCTGGCGGCCGATTTCTGCGCCCGCCATGCCGCCGGCACCCGACACCGGTGACGAAGGGTCGGTCTGCGGGGTGGCGGTGCTGATCTCCGCGGCCGCGGGTGCGGTGATGGTCGGTGGCGCCACGGGCGCGCCGAGTCCGGTCCCGGCCGTCCCGGATCTCGCGCTCGTCGCCTACGCGCACGGCCCCGAACAGGGCCCTGAGTCGCTCGGGGCGTTCGCGGTCGGGCCGTGGCGGGCCTCGTGGTCGGGCGCCGACCATGCGAAGGCGATCGTCGCCGTCCAGGAGGCGATCGCGCGCGGCCAGGTCTATGTGGCCAATGTGGTCGGGCACCGGAGGGCGGCCTGGTCGGGCGATCCCGGTGCGATCGCCGCCGCCGCGTCGAGCGTGGAGGGCGCGGTTTGGGGCGGTGTGCTGTCCGGCGACGACTGGCTCGTGGCCTCGGGTTCGCCCGAGTGCTTCCTGACCGCCGATGCCGCTTCGGCGGCGACGTACCCGATCAAGGGCACCGCTCCTGCGACCGATGAGGGGCGGGCGGCGCTGCTGGACTCGGTGAAGGAACGCGCCGAGCACGTGATGATCGTCGATCTCGAACGCAATGACCTCGCGCAGGTCGCCGTCCCCGGTTCGGTCGCGGTCAAGGACCTGTTCCGCATCGGCCGCTGGGCGGACCTGTGGCAGGCCGAGTCCACTGTGACGGCCGCGCTCGCTCCGGGGACGGGGCTCGCGGACCTGCTGCGGGCGATGTGCCCTCCCGGTTCGGTCACGGGCGCACCGAAACTCGCGGTGCTCGACCTCGTCGGGGGGCTCGAGCCTGTCGGCCGGGGACCGGCGATGGGCGCGTTCGGTTTCCTCAGCGGCGGGGAGGCGCGGCTGGGCGTGACGATCCGGACGGTCGCGCTCGACGCGACGCACGCCCACATCTGGTCGGGCGGGGGCATCACCTGGCGGTCGGCGCCGGAAGCCGAAGTGGCCGAAGCCGAAGCGAAGGCCGCCGGAGTCGCCGCCGCACTCGGCTCGGTCCTCTGATCACGCGCGCGTGGCGCGCCAGATCGCCAGGGTCTGCTCTTTCGCCGTCTCCCGCAGCGCATCGGGCCACTCGGCCCGGTACAGGCGCAGCCGCGGCGTGGAGGAGTCGAGTTCGACCACGCAGCCGAGCGCCATGGGTGGATCGGGGTGGACTCGTCGCAGCCAGACCGTGCCGGCATTGCCGTCGTCGCCGCTCACTTGAATAGTGCGATGTTCCAATTGGAACTGCCCTAGGATTTTCGGCTCGCTCATGCCCGAGTCCTCACCGTTTGTGTCCCACCGTTGTCGAAGCCGCGGCGGTCTCGTGTCAGCGATGCGCCCGCGCGGGCCCCGCATCAATCTTTGCCACCCCTGTGCAGCCGTGTCAATAGCGGACCGGCATCTGCGAGGGTGAACCCGGCTGGGAGCGGTCCATTGCGGAGGCCGGGGCGAGCGGCTGCAGGGACCGTGCGCGTGTGTCAAGCTGGTGTGCGTGAGCGATGTTGAGGATTTCAGCGAAATTGCCCAGGCCGCATTCGACCTGGCGCGCGCCGGCGAAGCGGAGCGCCTGATCCGGTACGTCGAGGCAGGACTCCCGGTCGACCTGGTGAACGGCTCGGGCGACTCGCTGCTGATGCTGGCGGCCTACCACGGACACGCCGACGCGGCCAGGTCCCTCATCAAAGCCGGCGCCGATGTGGACAAACGCAACGACCGCGACCAGTCCCCGCTGGCCGGCGCGGTCTTCAAGGACTACGGCGACGTGGTCACCGTGCTCCTCGAAGCCGGAGCCGACCCCGACGCCGGGACCCCCTCGGCCCGCCAGATCGCCGCCATGTTCGACCGCGACACCTTCAAATAGGCGTCACAGGGCCTGCATGCCCTGCGGGAGGCGACCCCAGGCGTGCAGGTCCGTCAAATGCGCCTCCAGGGACGCCGCGAACGCCCCGGCGGCCTTCGTCAACGGCGACTCGCGCCTGGCGGCGAGCGCGATCGTGCGGCTCGCGCCCGGCGGCGCCAGCGGCGTCGCCCGCAGGCCCTGGCGCCCGGCGGCGATCATCGCCGGCAGCAGCGCGATCCCCAGCCCCGCCTCCACCAGCGACGCCACCGCGTCCGTCGCGCCCCCGTCCACGCCGGTGCGCGGCGTGAACCCGGCCGCCTCGCACGTCGTGATCGTCAGATCCCGCAGGTCGTAGCCGTGCGCCGGCAGCACGAACGCCTGTTCGCGCAGCTGCGGCAACCCGATGTAGCCCTGGCGCGTCAGCGGCGGCAGATGCGCGGCCGACGCCACCACGAGCGCCTCCGACAGCAGCGGCTGCACCGTCAACCCGGTCGCGTCGGCCTTGTCGCCGATCGTGAACGCCAGATCGAGGTCGCCGGCGGTCAACCGCTCGGTGAGCGGCCCCGAACCGTCCTCGGTCAACGTCACCGTCACCCCCGGATGCGCCTCCAGATACCGTGTGAGCAGCGGCGCGATCAGCCACGAGCACAGACTCGGCGTGGCCCCCAGCCGCAGGTGCCCCGCCCGCACCGCGAGCACGTCGTCGATGTCCGACCGCGCCGCCGTCACCGCCGCCGTGATCCGCCGCGCGTGCGGCAGCAAGCGTCTGCCCCGCGTCCGTCAACTCGATCCGGCCCCGCGCACGCGTGAACAGCGGCGCGCCGAGCTCCGTTTCGAGCGCCTGGATCTGCTTGCTCAGTGACGGTTGTGTCACACCGAGATCCTCAGCCGCATGGGTGAAATGCCGGTTTTGTGCGACTGCGAGGAAGGCTTCAAGTTGCTGCGGACGCATATCCATAACGTATCGGCATGGAATATGACCCCGCCATGAATTGGACCCGTGAGCCGCATCGCGTCTAGCCTCTGGACGTGTCTACGGATTTGCAATCACGCCCCGCCGCAAGGCCGGACAAACGCACCCGAGCGCCCCTGGCGCCCTGGCGTTCCAACATCGGCCTCAAGATCGCCATGGCCGTCTCCGGCGTCCTGCTGGTCCTGTTCATCATCGTCCACATGGCCGGCAACCTCCACATCTTCGAGGGCCGCGAGGAGATGAACGCCTACGCCGCGGGCCTGCGCTCCTTCGGCGAGCCGCTCCTGCCCCACGAGAGCCTGCTGTGGGTCCTGCGCATCGGACTGATCGCCTCGATCGTCGTCCACATCTGGACGGGCATCGTCCTGTCCGTGCGCTCCCACCACGCCCGGCCGGTCAAGTACGCCCACCGCCACAAGAACAAGGGCGAATCGCCCAACGCCTCCCTCGTCATGCGCCTGGGCGGGATCGTCGTCTTCCTCTTCGTCGTCTGGCACCTGCTGGACCTCACCTGGCGGACGGTCAACCCCGTCAAGGAGACCCACGACGCCTACGGCGCCGTGATCGCCACGTTCAGCCCCGAGCGCTGGCCGGTCACCGTCTTCTACCTGCTGGCCCTCACTGCCCTGGGCTTCCATCTGCGGCACGGGATCTGGTCTGCGGTGCAGACGATCGCCGGGCCCAACACCAAATGGCGCAAGCGGACCCAGGCGATCGCCCTGGCCGTGGCCGTCCTCATTGTGGCCGGGTTCGCGATCGTGCCCCTGGCCGTCACGTTCGGGCTGGTGAGTTGAAAATGAGCACTGACTTCTACCGCGAGGGCGAACCCGCCCAGGACACCAAGGCCCCCGCCGGGCCGATCAGCGAACGCTGGGAGCAGCGCCGCTTCTCCGGGCGGCTGGTCAACCCCGCCAACCGCCGCAAGCTCCGCGTCATCGTCGTCGGCACCGGCCTCGCCGGCGCCTCCGCGGCCGCGACGCTCGGCGAGCTGGGCTACCGGGTCGCGAACTACTGCTTCCAGGACTCCTCGCGCCGCGCCCACTCGATCGCCGCGCAGGGCGGCATCAACGCCGCGAAGAACTACCGCAACGACGGCGACAGCGTGCACCGGCTGTTCTACGACACCGTCAAGGGCGGCGACTTCCGCTCCCGCGAGTCGAACGTGCACCGCCTCGCCGAGGTCTCGACCGAGATCATCGACCAGTGCGTCGCCCAGGGCGTGCCCTTCGCCCGCGAGTACGGCGGCCTGCTCGACAACCGCTCGTTCGGCGGCGCCCAGGTCTCGCGCACGTTCTACGCCCGCGGCCAGACCGGCCAGCAGCTCCTGCTCGGCGCCTACCAGGCACTGCAGCGCCAGGTCGCGGCCGGCACGGTCGACCTGCACACCCGCCACGAGATGCTCGAGCTCATCATCGTCGACGGCAAGGCCCGCGGCATCGTCGTGCGCGACCTGGTGACCGGCGAGATCTCCACCGAGATCGCCGACGCCGTCGTCCTCGCCACCGGCGGGTACGGCAACGTGTACTTCCTGTCGACGAACGCCATGGGCTGCAACGTCACCGCCGGCTGGCGCGCGCACCGCAAGGGCGCCTACTTCGCCAACCCCTGCTACACGCAGATCCACCCCACGTGCATCCCGCAGTCCGGCGAGCACCAGTCGAAGCTCACGCTCATGTCCGAGAGCCTGCGCAACGACGGCCGCGTCTGGGTGCCCAAGCAGCGCGGCGACGACCGCCACCCCGCCGACATCCCCGAGGACGAGCGCGACTACTACCTGGAGCGCCGCTACCCGGCCTTCGGCAACCTCGTGCCCCGCGACATCGCCTCGCGCGCCGCGAAGATCGTCTGCGACGACGGCCACGGCGTCGGCCCCGGCGGGCTCGGCGTCTACCTCGACTTCGCCGGCGCCATCGAGCGCCTCGGCCGCAAGGCCGTGGAAGCCAAGTACGGCAACCTGTTCGACATGTACGAGCGGATCACCGGCGAGAACCCGTACGAGCGCCCGATGCGCATCTACCCGGCCGTGCACTACACGATGGGCGGCCTGTGGGTCGACTACGACCTGTCGTCGAACATCCCCGGCCTGTTCGTGACCGGCGAGGCGAACTTCTCCGACCACGGCGCGAACCGCCTGGGCGCCTCGGCGCTCATGCAGGGCCTGTCGGACGGATACTTCGTGCTGCCGAACACGATCTCGGACTACCTCGCGGACGGGCCCTTCGAGGCCCTGGACGAGGGCCACGAGGCCGTGGTCGCCGCCCGCAAGGAGGTCGACGACCGCATCGAGTTCTTCCTGAACAACGACGGCGACCGCACCGTGGACTCCTTCCACCGCGAACTGGGCAAGATCATGTGGGAGTACTGCGGGATGGAGCGCACCGACGAGGGCCTGCGCAAGGCCATCGGCCTCATCCGCGGCCTCAAGGACGAGTTCTGGCGCCGCGTCAAGGTGACGGGCAAGGCCGAGGAGCTCAACCAGCAGCTGGAGAAGGCCGGCCGCGTCGCCGACTTCTTCGAACTGGGCGAGCTGATGTGCATCGACGCCCTGCACCGCACCGAGTCGTGCGGCGGGCACTTCCGGGCCGAGTCCCAGACCGAGGACGGCGAGGCCAAGCGCGACGACGCGAACTTCTCGTACGTCGCGGCCTGGGAGTTCGGGGAGGACGGGCCCGTCCTCCACAAGGAAGCCCTCGAATTCGAATACGTCAAGCCCACCCAACGGAGCTACAAGTGAAGCTGTCTCTGCGAATCTGGCGCCAGAGCGACGCCGACGCCAAGGGCGCGATGGTCGCCTACGAGATCGACGAGGTCTCCGAGGACGCCTCGTTCCTGGAGATGCTCGACGTGCTCAACGAGCGTCTCATCGCCGAGGGCGAGGACCCGGTGGCGTTCGACCACGACTGCCGCGAGGGCATCTGCGGTGCCTGCTCGCTCGTGATCGACGGCCAGCCGCACGGCCCGCAGGCGGCCACCACCACCTGCCAGCTGCACATGCGCAAGTTCAAGGACGGCGACGCGATCGACATCGAGCCGTGGCGGGCGGGCGCGTTCCCGGTCATCAAGGACCTCGTGGTCGACCGCTCCGCGTTCGACCGGATCATCCAGGCCGGCGGGTACATCTCCGCGCCGACCGGGACCGCCCCGGACGCCCACGCGGTGCCGATCGCCAAACAGGACGCCGACGCGGCGTTCAGCGCGGCGGCCTGCATCGGCTGCGGCGCGTGCGTGGCGGCCTGCCCCAACGGATCGGGCATGCTCTTCATGGGCGCCAAGGTGACCCACCTGAGCCTGATGCCGCAGGGCCAGCCCGAGCGGGCCACGCGCGTGCTCGGCATGGTCGCCGCCCACGACGAGGCCGGCTTCGGCGGGTGCACCAACACCGGCGAGTGCGCCAGCGCGTGCCCCAAGGAGATCGGGCTCGACGTGATCGGCAAGCTCAACCGCGACTTCCGCAAGGCCGCGACCCGCGCCGCCTAGGCGCTGCGTGAAGAAGCCCCCCGGCGCTGCCGGGGGGCTTCTCGTTTTCCTGCCCCGCGTGAGCGGGGAGACCCGGGGCGGGTTCGCTCCCACGTGAGCGGGTCGATGTCGCCCCATGTGAACAACGACCCGGCCGCGTCGAGGTCGCGGCGCTTGACAGTGACCCGTATCTCTCTTGGCTTGCGGTTGACGCTGCGTCAGCCGATACGGTCGGAGCCGCATGACGAACGAGGGAGCGCCATCGATGGACGTCTGGTCGACCGCCGAGGTCGCCCGCCTGGCCGGGGTCTCGGCGCGCACGCTGCGCCACTACGACGCGATCGGGCTGCTGGAGCCGGTCGGCCACGGTCATGGGGGACTGCGCCGCTACGGGAGGGCCGAGCTGCTGCGGCTGCAGCGGATCCTGCTGCTCAAGCGGCTGGGGCTGCGTCTGGACGTGGTCGCGGAGATCCTCGAGGGCGGCCTGGAGCCGGTGGAGGCGCTCAAGCGCCATGCGGTGGAGCTCGAGGCCGAGCGTGAACGTCTCGGGCGGCTCGCCGCCACCGTCGATGCGACCATCCGACAACTCGAGGGAGGCCAGGACATGGCACCGGAGACCTGGTTCGGCGGGCTCGACCCCGCCACCGAAGCCGAATACCGCGAGGAGGCTCGCAGACGCTGGGGCCAGGCCGTGGTCGAACGGGCGTGGGACACGCTGCAGGAGTTGAGCCCTGAGGAGCGCCGGGCGATCCCTGAGGAGTTCAACGACATCAACGAGCGCCTGCACGCGTGCCGCGAAGCGGGCAAGGGGCCAGAAGACGCGGAGGTCCAGGCGGTGACGGCCGATCACTACCGGCTCATCGCCCGCCACTGGGGTTCCAGCGGTGACGGCCCGACCGCGGAGGCGTACCAGGGACTGGGCGCGCTGTACACCGAGGACCCGCGTTTCAAGGACACGTACGACCAGGTGGGCGAGGGCTTCGCCGAGTACATGCGGGCGGCGATGGACGCCTACGCCGAAGTGAACCTGTAGCCTCGGCGCCGACGCCGGCACAACGCCGCTGATCCGGTACGCACGATCCGGGTCGGACGCAGGCCGGAGAAGGGAGCGCCAGTGGCGGTTCACAAGCACGGCAAGCCGATCGCGGACTCGGGAATCTATTCCCGACTGGTCGCCGAAGGGAAGGTCCGACTGACCTCCTTCACGACCGACGACATCGACCGGAGGCCGGTGTACCCGAGTGATTGGCCCGGGAGCCCGATTCAGACGATCCTCGCCATGAGCGACGACGACGCGACCCGCGAAGGCGAGATGACTCGAATCCTGGGCGGGGACCGGCAGGTCTAGACGCTGCGGGGCGGCCAACGATCGGGCCGCCCCGTTTCGGCGACCGGATAGGCTCTGCGCCATGCGCGCACCCCGATTCCTGTACCGGCTGTATGCGAGGCGCTTGCGCCGCGAGCTGCGCGGCGAACGGCTGCCGCGACACCTTGCGGTCGCGATGGACGGGAACCGGCGGTGGGCCCGCCGGCAGGGCTTCGACGATCCGGGGATCGGGCACCGCTACGGCGCCGAGCACCTGGAGGACCTCCTCGACTGGTGCGCCGGGATCGGCATCGACCACGTCACCGTCTACGTCGCCTCGGTCGACAACCTCCAGAAAAGGGCCGGAGGCGAAGTCGCCCATCTGATGTCGATGATCGAGGAGGTCATCGCCGAGCGCCTCATGCGCCCGGGCAACCGGTGGCGCCTGCACCTCGCCGGGCATCTCGACGCCCTCCCCGATGCGACCGCGCACGCGCTCAAGACCGCCCGCGAGGCCACCGCCGACCGCGCCGGCGGGCACCTGACGATCGCCATCGGCTACGACGGGCAGGCCGAGATCGTGGACGCCGTCCGCGATCTCCTCGAAACCGAAGCGGCCCAAGGCACCGACATCGCCGACCTCGCCGACCGCCTGAGCGCCGAGGACATCGGCGCGCACCGGTACACGCCCGACCTGCCCGAGGCCGACCTCATCATCCGCACCAGCGGCGAGCGGCGCCTCTCGAGCTTCCTGCTGTGGCAGTCGGCCGGCGCCGAACTCTACTTCTGCGACGTCTACTGGCCCGGGTTCCGTCACGTCGACTTCCTCCGGGCCCTGCGCGACTACTCGCGCCGCCGGCGCGGGCGCTAAGCGGCCCAGGCCAGGTCGATCTTCTTGTCGGGGGCGCCGGGCATGTAGGCGCGCATGCCCGCCGGGCCGGTGACGATGGCGGTGTAGCCCTCGGGGCCGGGCGTGAACTGGCGTGCGGCGTCGGCGGGGATCACGGCGGTGTCGCCCGCGGAGAGGTCGCCCGCGGCGAGGTCGGTGCCGACGCCTTCGACGGTCACGGTGGCCGTGCCTTCGAGGACGGTCCAGACCTGTTCGGCGTCGATGTGGTGCACGGGTCCGGCGGTCCCGGCGGCGGCCTCGACCTTCCAGATCGGTGCGGCCGCGGCGCCTTGGCCGGGGGAGGCGAGGGTGGTCATGACCGCCGCGGGGGTCTCACTGCGGCGGGATTCGGTGCTGCGGACGATGCGCAAGAGGTGCACTCCTAAGATGGACAACATGGTTACCCATATAGTAAACCTGGTTGTCGATCATGGTTGAGGCGACCCCCGGATACGAACTCCCGCTGCGCCTCTTCGCCGCCTTCCGCACCGTCATCGACGCCACCCACGCCGAACTCACCCGCCAAGGCCACCCGGACGTGCGGCCCATGCACGGCTTCGTCTTCCAGGCCATCGGCACCCGAGGCACCACCGCCGTCGAACTCGCCGCCCGCCTCGGCGTCACCAAACAGGCCGCCGGCAAGACCATCGCCACCCTCGAACAGCAGGGCTACGTCGAACGCGCCCACGACCCGGCCGACGCCCGCCGCAAAACCGTGCGCCTCACCGCCAAAGGCGTCGACGTCCTCACCAAGTCCGCCCAGGCCTTCGACACGATTCAAGCCCAATGGGCCCAGACCATCGGCCCCGAACGCCTCGCCGCACTCCAAGACGACCTGCGGACGCTCACCCCCGGCGAACTCTTCCGCCTCGACGCCCCCGGCTGGTTCAGCGGCGGCCAATGACCGTCACGAACGATGCGCGGTGATGAACCGCGACGCGGCGACGACCAGCGGCGCATGATCCGCCGCCGCATGCCGCGTGTGCAGCCGCTCGCACAACTCCGCCAGCGCCGTCGCCAGGTCGCGCATGATCGGCCCCTGCTTCCCGGTCGATGCGAGCGCCATGAGCATCGCCAGCCACACCGGTCCGTGATCGCGGAAGTTCAAATGCAGGTTGCGCTCGCCCTGCCGGTCGGCCGCCGTCAGCAGATAGTGCACCTCGGTCGCGATGCGCCACGCCAGGTTCGGGTGCGTCCGCGCCAGCACGTCGACCGCCGGCTCCGCCGCATGCAGCGCCACAGCCGCCAACCCCAGGTCGCAGCGGGCGCTCACCGTCGGCGGCGCCCCGCGACCGGCCGGATCGGGACACAGCCGCCCGACCAGGCCCGGATCGAGGAACACGCCCATGCGCAGCGCCGTCTCCAACGCCCCGCGCAGCGTCAACGGCGCCGGGACCGAGACCAGCTCGGCGCCCGCGCAGTGCTTCGCCAGCAGATCGGCAGCCCCCTGCGCATGCCTGCCGCGACCGGCCGCCGCATGCAGCGCCGCGGCCAGCCGCAGACTGTCGCGCAGCAGCTCGGCCGTACCGTCGAACCCGATACTCGCGGCACCGGCCCCGCCGGGAGCGACCTGCCTGGCGGCGATCAGCATCCGCGCGGCCTGATCGGCCGCACCGACCGCCAGATCAGGATCGGCCGCCCGGTAGAACACCCGCGCCGACCGCGCGATCGCATCCGCCAACGTCGTGAAACCCGGACTCGAAGGATCCCCCGGGTCCACATCGTCGAGCAGGCTCAACGCCGCATCCGCCTCGGTCGCCGCCGTCAGCAGCCGCCCGGCCCCGACCGCGGCCTCGGCCAGATCCAGGCGCGCCGCGGCCCGCTCGACCGGACCCGTCTCCAGGCCCAACGTGATCGACACCCGCTCGCGCTGCGCCGCATACGACTCGGCCGACTCGCCCACCGCCGCATGCGAGGCCGCCAGATCGGCCAGCAGCTCCGCGAAGTCACTGCGGGTCGCCCGGTCCTGCGGATGCACGGCCAGGCAGCCGCGGAACTCGCCCTCCGCGTGCGCGTAGATCGCCAGGGCGCCTTGATGATTGCCCGCGGCCGCCAGCTTCGCGGCATCGCGATGCGTCCGTCGGGCGTGACGCCGATTGGGCATTCGGACTCCTCAATGAGGGGATCGAGGCGGTCAGGCGCGCGGTCGGGACGGACGGCGCATGTGCATCGGGCCCTTCATCGTAGACGCACAGTGAGCATTTCGGATCAACCGATCAGCCGATCACGACCTGCTCGGGCCCGGGATGGCCCAGGAAACGGTCGTGCGAGATCTCCCACCCGTACGCCCCGGCATTCGCGAACACCAATCGGTCTCCGGCCGCGATCTGCGCGACGCGCTGGCCGCCGTTGAGCACGTCTCTGGGCGTGCACAGTTCCCCGCATACCCGGACCTCCACATCGGTCCAGATTTCGCTGGTGCGGGGACCGGGGACCACGGCGAACGGATGCGAGTAGCCCCAGGCCGCGGGAAGCCGAAAATGGTGGGTGCCGCCGCGGACGATCGCGAACGCCTGGCCTCGAACGGTCTTGACGTCGACGACCTCGGCGACATACCAGCCCGCGGCCGCCGCGAGGTACCGGCCGGGTTCGAAGGCCAGCTTGGCGCCGCGCATGTCGATCCCGCGGAGCCCCTCCTCGAGCACCCGAAGGTCGATCTGATCGCCGCGGGGGTCGGCGCCCAGACCGCCCCCGACGTTGATGTAGGCCAGGTCGAACCGCCCCCGCACGGCCGCCTGCGACCAGGCCACCGACTCGTGCACATGCTGCACGTACGCATCGGCGTCGAGGCAGTTGGAGACCGCGTGCAGATGGAATCCGGTGAGGTTCAATCCCAGGCCCCGCGCCAGATCGATCGCGTTGGAGACCGCGTTCTCATCGATGCCGAACGGTGTCGGCGCGCCGGTCATCTGGTGTGTGCCCGGCAGGGTCCGGCCGCGGTTGACGCGCAGTGCGACCGGCCCGCCGTATCCGGCTTCCGCGAGGCCGTGGAGTTCGCGCCGGCTTTCGGCGTGCACCGTCATCGGCACGTCGCAGGCTGCGGCGGCGGCGAGGTCCGCGGGTGTTTTCGCGGGGCCGGAGAACGCGAGGCGGGCCGCGCCGGCGGCTCGGGCCGCGGCGAACTCGCCGCCGGAGGCGCATTCGATGCCGTCGGCGAACTTCACCGCGGCGGCCAGGATCGCGGGGTTCGCGCAGGCTTTCATCGCGTACAGGATCAGGTGCCCGTCGAGGGCCTCGCGCAGCGACGCCAACCGTTCGGTGAACACCGACGGCTGGTAGATCCAGGCGCTGGAGGGCGAGGGCAGGGCCCGCACGGCCGCATCGAGGGCGGCGTGGTCGAACACGGGCCGGCGTGGCGTGGCGAACGGGTTGTCGACCAGCGTCTCGATCGCTGTTCCCGGGTGCAGGCGCATGGTCAGCAGCGCCTTCGTGGACTGCTGCGGTGCGAGGTAGGCGTCGCGTACGGGAGCGTCCCAGCGGGAGCCGATGTCGTCGGCCAGGTCGGCCCAGAACGAGGCCCCGTCGAGTCCGAGGTCGCGTTCCAGTACCGCGACCAGGGCCGCGAAGTGGTTCTGGAACAGCGTGTACGCCACTTTGGACCTGACTTGGTCCATGTTGTCGGCGTTCACCGGGCTGCCTTGCGGCAGTTCGAGTCGCCACGGCTGCAGGGTCGGCAGGTGGATGCGGGCGCCGCCGAGGTCGCGGGTGACGGGGAAGACCGGTTCGTGTCCGCGCATGCCCACCAGGCAGTTCTGCAGGTGCGCCTCCAATCCGATGCCCCGCTCGGCGGTGCGCAGGATCGGGTAGGTGAACAGGCGCGCATAGCGGCGGATCCACGCTTCGGGGTCGCCGGACCATTGCGCGTACTCGGCGGCCAGGCTCATGCCCGTGACCGGCGAGGTCGCGGTGAGTGCGGTCGCGGGGACGTAGACGATGCCGGGCTGCTCGTAGGAGGTGAGCGGGGAGCGGGCGAGCGCGGTGAGCTCGCGCGAGCCCGGCAGCCACGCGCCGGCGACGTCCCAGACGATGCGGTGCTGGTTCTCCAGGCCGTTGTCGCCGATGCGGTGCATCTGCCCGATCACTTCCGACAGGCGCGGGCCGAGCAGCGCGGTCGCAGGGGAGATGTCGCGGCGCGTCGAGGTGATCTGGATGCCCAACGCGAGCTTGAGGAACCCGGGCGCGTCGTGCCCGGCGAGGGTGCGGATCGCCGCGGTCGGCCAGGCCGGCACCGTCGTCTCCAGCACGCGCAGCCTGCCTGAGTCGAACAGCTCCCGGTATCCGGGGAGGATCCGGTGCTCCAACTGCCAAGGGTGCACCGGCAGGACCGGATCGGGCAGGCCGAGGCCGCGCAGCATCGGGTGGTTGCGGAAGTCGTCGCCGGTGCGTTCCAGGACGGCGCCGGTGTCGGCGATGAGCCGGATCGGTACGGGCCGGGCGGTCTCGAGGTCGTAGCGTGCAAGGTCGCCGCGGTCCCAGCCCGAGCGGGTGCGCGCGCACGGATGCAGTTGGTGCCCTTCGGTGGCGAGCGTCTCGAGCAGCCGCGCGGTCGTGTGCGTGTCCCGCGTGCAGGAGGCGATCAGTTCGGCGAGGCTTGCGGCCCCGGCGCGTGCGGCCAGTGCGGCGAAGTGCCGGTTGCGTCTCGCCGCCCGCGACCGGGCGAACGCCAGGCCTTGCTGCGCGGAGTGGAGTTCGGCCGCGAGGTGTTCGGGCACGGCCGCGCCGAGGATCGCCTCGAGGGTCTTGACCGGGTCCTCGTCGGGCGCTGTCGGCGAAGGTGGCCTGGTTGAACGCCCCTTCCCGGGCGCCTTCGGGCAGCGGTCGCTCGCGGTAGCCGTTGAGGTTCTCGCGCCAGGCGGCGGCCTTGATCTGCGAGGAGAGGTTCACGCCGTCCGCCAGAGGATTGTCGACAGTGGTCCAGATGTCCTCGGTCGGGTTGTCGGCCAGGCGCATCGCGGTGGTGGCCTTGATGGGCCAAGCGGCTTCGGCGACCGCTGCGTGAACCTCGTGGGGGAGATCGAGGTCGCGGACGGCTTCGGCGACGGTGGCCCACCAGCGGCCCGGGTCGGTTCCGGTCCAGGCCGCGAGGGCGTCCACGATGGAGGTCAGGGTGGTCGGGAAGAGTGCGGCGAGGAGTTTCGTGAGGCGTGCGGCGGGGTCGGGTTCGGGGAGGTCGCCGATCGAGGTCGGGCCAGTCCTGGGGCGGGGACGCGGATGCCGCCGAAGTCGCGGTACACCAAGGAGGTCGGGTGGTCGCCGGTGAAGGAGGCGAGGGTGTTCTGGCCGTGCGCTTCGAGGGCGACGCCGGTGTCGGCGAACAATCGCAGTGGTGCGAGTGCGAGCGCCGTGAACGCGGTCCACCAGGTTTCGAGGTCGTCGCCTGCGATGGCGGCGGCGATGGGGCGGCCGGTGGCCGGGCACGGTTCGGCGAGCGCGGCGAGCGGCACGGTGCGCGGGTGTCCGAGCAGGTGCGGGGCGGGGCGCACGATGGCCGCCAGATGCGGCTGCGGTTCCCCGTCGGGGTCTTCGTTGATCGCGGCGTGTTCGGGCAGGAGCGTGATGGCGTGGGCGTCGGCCGTTTTCCCCAGTCGCGACAGGAGCGGCCCGTTGTGGATCGCGGCCGCGGAGACGTGGCGGACGGCCGAGGTGAGCTGGAGGTCCACGGCGGTCTTGATCTGGAGGTCGCCGATCGAGACCGTGCGCAGGCTCATCAGCGGCGCGGCGCCAGCGCACACACGCTGCGGGTCGGTCAGGCCGTGCCGGGCCGCCTGCCAGGGGTGGACCGGCAGCTGACTTGAACGGCCGCAGACCGACAGCCACAGCGGCGGCTCCCGCAACTGCTCGAACTCATAGAACCCCAGGTCGAAGCGGGCGCCGTGTTCGGGTGCGTAGGAGCGGATCTCGTCGTCGGTCAGCTCGCCGCGGCTTCGTGCGAGCGGGTGCGTGGGGTGTCCCAGGAGCACGGCCTGCTCGAACCACACGCTCGGGTCCGGGTGCGCCGCTTCGGCTGCGGCCCACAGGTCGCTCGGGTGCGGGCGGGCCGCCTCCAATGCGAGGGCCGTGCCGCGGACCGCCGCGGCGATCTCGCCGCTGAACCGGGCCGCGTGCGGCGAGCCGGCGCTGAGTGATGCGGCGAGCTCGGCGGCGGTGGTCCCGGTCGCCGCGCCCGGCAGCGGTTCGCGCACTGCTGCGGCGCGGAGGCGTGCGGCGACGATCGCGTCGGCGCGGGCGGTGGCGTTCATGGCCTGCACTGTACTGGCCGATGACGCCCGTGTGGAGGGTGCGATTGCTCACGAACCGCACGGTTACCTTGCGGCAGTGGGGGTCTCAGGTGCGCACGGCGGGGGTCCGGTCGCCGGTGCGCGGGGCCGGGACGGAGGCGAGGCGCATCCGCAGCGTCTGGAGGACCGGCAGGTCGTAGACCATGCCGCCGGCGGCGAGCCACAGGCCGATGTCGCCCGCGGCCTGTCCGACGGCGACGTCGTGGACCGCGGCCGCTTCGCCGGCGCGGGCGGTCTCGGGGAGGGTCGGCCACAGCACCCAGCCCTGCACGGTCGCGTCCGGCAGCGCCGCGTCGAGGGCTTTGACGGCCTCGGCCAGGTTCACCGAGTCCACGTCGACGCTGTCGCGTCCGACCGGCGCGCACAGCAGTGCGATCCGGTCGCCGCAGACGATCGCGTGCGGCACGCGCGTGGCCTCGGCCGCCGGCAGAGCGACGAACAGCCTCGCGGCCGGCAGGTTCGTGAGGACCTCCCGCAGGAGTTTCCCGGTGGCCCGGTCGGCTTTGGGGCGCGTGCCTACAGGACCGAACGCGTTGAACTGGCGCAGCGCACCGCCGACGGAGCGGCGCAGGGCGAGCGTGTAGCGCAGGCGTTTGACCGTCCAGGCAAGTCCGGCGCCGGTGAGGACGTAGACGCCCAGGGCCCAACCCCACGGGGTGCTGAGTCCGGCGAGCCAGATCACGGCGGCGGCGAACAGGAACGCGATGACCAGGCGCCCGGTGGGCGGGTTCGGGGCGGAGTCGGGGCGGCGGCGCAGGGCCCGGCTGGTCTGGACGAACACGATCATGGCGATGGTGATCGTGACCGGGATGGCCAGCGCCAGGAACAGCCAGTTGTCGGCGGCGAGGGCCTGGCCGAGGTAGCCGAGGCCGGTGAAGACCCAGACGGCGGCGACGGCGGCGCTGAGCCCGCCCGCGGTCCACGCGGAGGGACGATGGACGGGGCGGTCCGAGGCGCAGCCGGGCGTGCCAGGGGACGGCGATGAGGGCGCCTTCGGCGGGGAAGCCCTGCGCGGCGGGCTGGGGTTGGGGTGCGGGGGCGACGTTCCAGCCGCGGACTTTGCGGTGGGAGGGTTTGGCGGCGGCCTTGCCGTAGCGGCGGGCGGCGCGCCGGCCGAAGCGCAGCAGGTCGTATTCGCGGCGCAGCCCAGGGTGGGAGAGGGTCTCCCAGGCGCCTTGGACGAGGTGGAACTCGTCTTCGTCGCCGCCGCGGTCGGGGTGGGTCTCGCGCAGCCGGCGGCGGTAGGCGGCCTGGATGTCGGCCTTCGGGGCCAGCGGGCTCACCCCGAGGACGCGGTAGTGGTCTGGTTCGTTCACCACGCGGCTCCCGGTCGGTCGTGCGGGGACGGGCCTGTGCCCGGCGAGGGGAATCGGGCGTCGGACTCGACGGTAATGGAGCCAATCTACCGCCGGTTCGCCCTGTGGGTGTCGTCAGGTCCGAGAAATTCATACGGATGCGTCTCACTTCACGCGGGACGGTGACACAGTGGAGGTCACGAGTCGCCTTCGCCGAAGACCCTTCGCACTGTCACTGGTCTGCCGGATTCCCCTCACCATCGGCCGTACGAATGGTGAGGGTGCGCTCGAGTGGGGCCGGCGTCCCATTCGGTCGGCCATTGCCGCGCGCGCCGATGGTGGCGACATCGGACAGTGCACACCGCCGCCATCAACCATTGTCGATGCATAGCTGTGGTGTGATCCGCTTCGCGGGCGCCGTGCCGGGTCCGCCCGCGAAGCGGTCTAGCCCTGCCAGAACCTGGCGAGCGCGGAGGCGGCGGGGTCGTCGATGTCGGCGATGGCGAACTCGGAGGCCTCGACGGACGGAGTTCACCCACGGCTCGGCCTCGGCCGAGCCGAGCACGTCCAGGTCGACCCACGGGTAGCCGTCGACCGGCTCGGGCACGTCCAGGTCCAGCTCGGGCGGGAAGCTCGGCGGGTTGTCGGCCTCGTCGACGAGCAGGTCCTCGTACGTCGCGGCGTACGCGGTCTCGTCACCGGAGGCCTCATCGTCGTCGGCCTCGTCGGCTTCGTCGAAGGCGGCTTCGGCGCTCAAGTCCTCGTCGAGCTCGCCTTCGAACTCCGCTTCGGCGCCGTCGAACGCGAACGCGTCGAGGTCGTCCTCGTCGGGAACCTCGCCGTCCTCGAACTCGTCCAAGTCGGGGGCGTCCGCGTCGTCGTCGAGGTCGCCGGAGTCGAAGTCCGCGTTCGGTTCGGGATCGAACGGATCGAACTCATCCATCACGCTTCCTCCTCGCCTGGGACGAGGGTGCGGGCCTTGGCCAGCACCTCGTCGAGCTGTTTGACCTTGGCGGCCATGGAGTCGCGGCGCTGCTTGAGCGCCCCCTGCTTCTTCGCCCGGGCGGCCTGGTCGGCCTTCTGGGCGTTCTCGGCGGCCGAGATGCGCGCGTCGAACTCGGCGGCGCGGCGCTCCAACGCGTCGTCCAACGTCGAGTTGAACACGAATTCGACCTCGGTGAACCGGAAGCTGATCTCCTCGTTGAGGTTCGCCCTCGCTTCGGCGACGATCCGCTGGATCCACTGCTTCGCCGCCTGGCGGTTGCCCTGGATCTTGCGGCGGTACAGCAGGAACGCCGCGGCGGCGAGGCCCACGCCGACACCGGAGGCCGACAGGGCGACCGCGCCGATGCCGGTCAAGGCCCCGAGGCCGATCGCGCCCGCACCCATGGTGACCACGCGCCCGGCCATCATCGCCACACCCGCCGAAGAGGCGACCAGCAGCGCACCGTCGGAGGACGCGTCGCGGCGGGCCCGCCCGGAGGCGGCCGTGCGCAGCCCCGCGGAGATCGAGTTGGTCGCCCCGCGCAGCTCGTCGTCGTTGAACACCTGGCGCAGCACGCGCTCGGCCAGCAGCACGAACCGCTGATGCAGCTCACCGGACAAGCGCGCGGCGATCCCCTGCAACGCGATGTCCACGCGCTGGGGGAGCGATTCGAGCGCGGCCTTGTTCGCCTTCTCGACCTCGTCGAGCAGGGCCTCTTCGAGTTCTTGCAGGTGGGTGCGCAGGCGGCCCTGGACTTCGATCTTGGCCCGCTGGGTCTCCACGCGCAAGGCGAGGTTCGCCTTCTTCGTCTCGGTGCGCCGCAGCGCGAGCGCCTGCTTCTTCTCCTCCTTGAGCCGGTTGGCCGCCTCAGGGTCGGGGTCGTAGGCCTTCATGTCCTCGGCCGCGGAGACGGCCAGGCGCTGGAACTCGGTGCGCACGGCCCGCACCACGTTCGCGGCGACCAGGGCCTTGCCGGCGGTGGCGACCTTGACGAGGGCCCGCTGCATCTTCCCGATCCCCGACTCCTTCGCCAGGGCCTGACGGGTCGGGCCCTGGGAGTTGAGGGCGTGCTCGGCGAGCATCGCCGACACCGGGTAGTGCGGGGCGTTGCGGAACCGGGGCGCGTGCGCCTCGATCAAGCGACCGGTTCTCCTCCATGACCGTGCGCCAACCCGGGTAGGTGTCGGTCTTGGTCAGGGCGAAGACGACGAAGTTGACGCGCTTGGACGCCTCGGTCAGGAAGTCCAGTTCGGTCTTGGCCATCGGCGAAGACGCGTCGGTGACCATGATCAGGCAGGTGGCGCGGGCGACGGCCTCGAGCGCGATCTGCGCGTGGTCGGGGTCCAGACCGCCGGTGCCGGGCGTGTCGACCACGGACATGTGCTTGAGCAGCGCCGAAGGGTGGCCCACGAGCATGCGCCGCGGCGGCACCATCCCCGGCGGCATCGTGCCCAGCCGCGTCGCCCAGTTGCGCAGGTCGCCCACGCCCAGGAGCATCGGGTCGGCCGCGCCGGGCTGCCAGGCGCGCACCGAAGCCTGCTCGGCCCACGCGAACTCCAGGTACGCGGTCGTCGCCACCTGTGCATCCACAGGAGACAGACCGGGCATGCCCAGGAGTGCGTTCACCAGCGAGGACTTGCCGCGCTTGGTCTCACCGACGACGACCGCGACCGGCTTGTCCGGCTGCCAGCGCGTGACCTCGTCGACTTCGGCCGCCGCGCGGGCGTCCACGGTCCGCAGCGACGCGTTGCCGGCCTTCGCGGCCCTGGCGCACAGCTTGTGGATCTGCTGGGCCGGGTTCGGCTTCGCCGGAGCGGTCTTCTTGGCGGGCGCCGGCTTGGCCGGCGACGGGGTCGCGGTGTCGGTCATGCCCGCACCTGCCCGCGGTAGACGGTGACGATGGGGTGGCGCAGGAGGCGACCGCGGTCGGTGTACCCGACCTGCTCGGTGCGCGCGATGATGCCGTCCTCGGCCGGCGAACCGGCGGCGATCGTGCCGCCCGCCTCGTGCACGGCCGGGTCGAACCGCTGCCCGGTCGCATCCACACCGGTCACACCGACGCGCGTGAAAGCGCCGTCGAGGTGCTGCGCCAACGCCGGCGACGTGGCGCGGTCCCGCATCCAGATGCACGCCTCGACCAGAACCGTCCGGTCCGACAGGGCCTGAGCGGCACGGGCCGGCTCCTGCAGCTGCTGCACGGGGATCGGGCCCGAACCGGCGCCGGTGCCCGGGGCGGGCGCGAAAGCGCCCACCGGAGGCGACAGGGGCGCCTTCGGGGCGATCGACCGTCCGGTGAGGACGGCGACGACGGCGGCAATGACGACCGACCCGGCCGCGACGGCCAAGGTCACCGGATCGAACCCGCCGGTGAGGAACACCGCGCCAAGGGCGGCGGCGGCAAGACCCACCAAGGCCCCCACCAGCGGTCCGCCGAGTCGATTCGTCACAATGCTCTCCTTATGTCGTGCAGGTACTGCGGGGCTCATCCGAGCCGCTGGGCGAGTAGATGGAAACCACGATGCACCACGTTCGCCACCCTCGCCTGCGCCGGCGTGGCCCCGCCGTTGGCGAAGGCCCGCCAGCGCGCGGCGGCCTCGATGGCGGCGCGGCGCAGCTGCGGCCGGGCTTCGCCCGGCAGTCCGAGGACGACACCGGCGTCGTCGGTCAAGGCGAGGCGGGCGACTTCGGCCTCCATCGCCTCAGGCAGAGCGACCTGCCCGGTGGTGACCTGCGCGGCGGCCTCCAGCAGCGGCAGGCGGTGGTATTCGGGCCGGGCCACGATCGACTCGACCGCGCCCCGCAGCAGGTCGCGGTCGGCCGCGGGCCCCGAAGCCGCCGCGGCGTCCAGGCGAGCGAGCGCCCAACCGGCCTTGATGACATCGGCGCGGACCCCGAAGATCTGGTGCAGCGTGGTGCGCAGGCGCGGGAACCCCGAGGCGGCGAACAGCAACCGCACGAGCTCACCGGTCGCCAGATGCGGGTTCGCACCCAGATGGGCGATCGCGAAGTGAATCCCGTACAGGTCCAGCCGCTCCAGCAGGCGCTGGCGCTGATGCTGGTCGACCGGCCCCTCAGTGGACAAGAACAGGCCGGCCGAGGCGAGCATCAACGCCCGCTTGTCCTCGTCCAGGCCCGCGAGGGTGCGCAGCGCCTCGCAGTCGGCGGCGGTCAGCAGACCGGCCTCGGAGGTCTCGGCGAGCAGCCCCACGACGGGGACGACGTCGCACACCGACCGGCGCAGCACCGCGGCCTGGTCGCCGGCGATCGGCCCCGCGACCGGCCACGGGTCCTGCCCCGGACCCGGGGCGAGCTTGTCGGCCTTGTTGTACAGCCCCAGCGCGTTCATCGGCGAGGACGACAGCTGCTGCGACGCCTTCGCGAACGCCTCCAGAGCCTCCACGTCGTCGGCGCGGACCTGCTGGGTGAACACGTAGATGATCGCCTCGGCCGACTCGACCGCGGCACGGGAGTCGTCGTCGACGTCATCGGCGATCGGCGCGGCGAACAGCATCTCGCGCGCCGCATCGGAGATGTCGGTGTTGACCGACTGCAGACCGGGCGTGTCGACCACCGTCAAGTCCCGCAACCGGTCCGAGGACAACTGCACGTCGATCATCGCGGCCTCGTCGGCCGGGATCGGCAGTGTCGTGGGGATCATGCCCGCCGCATCGAGCGGCACCGCGTGCTTGGTCCCGTTGCGGGCGACCACATCGACGCGGTCGGCGGGGCCGTACCGGAACTGCGTCACCACCCGCGTGCACTCGCCCGCCGCCGTCGGCGCGACACGTCGCCCGATGAGCGCGTTGACGAGCGTGGACTTGCCGGCCTTCAACCGCCCGGCGACCGCGACGCGAAGCGGCTGCCCGAGCCGGGAGGCCACCTCCTCGACCACGGGACGAGACGCGCCGCTGACCTTGCCGGCCAGCTCTTCGCACATGCCCGCCACACTCGTGGTGAGTTGCCCTGCCACCATGCTCCCGCGTCCGCCCTCTCGTTCGTTCCTCCACCACCGCGCCCGCCGACGCCGGTCTGCGGCATCGAAGCTTCCGCAATATCATGAGAGGCGTCGGCGAACCGTCGACAAGACGACGATACAAACCGCAGCCGCACGGCCGCCTCCCCCATTCGTGCCACAGCGTTAGGAGCCCCATTGGCCGCCCCGCCGCCCACCCCCGGTCTGGCCCGACCACGCGACGCCGCCGCGCCCACCGACGCCGGAGCCGGTGACCGCGACGACGTGCTGCGCGCCATGGCCGGCGCGCTGGCCGGCCCGGGCCTGGTGGTCGTCCACGGCCCGCCCGGGTGCGGGCGCACCCGCCTGCTGGAGCGGCTCGCGCGCGCCTCGAAACGGCCCGTGCACGCCGGCGGGGGCCTCGCAATGCTCTCGGGCGCCCCGGCCCTCGCCCTGGAGCGGGCGACGCGGGCGCGCATGCCCGCCGACGACCTGCCGCTCCTGGCCGAAGCGGTCTACTCGCGCACCCGCGGGGG
Source organism: uncultured Actinomycetota bacterium (assembly GCA_963740955.1). GTDB lineage: Bacteria > Actinomycetota > Actinomycetes > Mycobacteriales > Micromonosporaceae > Glycomyces. Next base: position 144,076 of record CAVUGC010000009.1, on the reverse strand, counting down.
ACTCTTGATCATCGACGACCTGCAATGGTGCGACGCGGCGACCCTCGCCGTCCTACCGGTCCTGGCCGAGCGCCTCCCGGTCGCCTGCGCCCTGCGCACCCCCAACCGCATCGGCGAAGACGCCCTGGCCCGGCTGCTCGCCGGCGCCACCGTCATCGCCGTACCCGACCTGACCGACGCCGAAGCCGCCCGCCTGGTCGCCGAAGCCGCACCGGCACTGCCGCCGGCGCGCGCCGCGGCGCTGACCGTCCGCGCCGGCGGCAACCCGCTCGCGCTCACCGCCCTCGCCAAACGCGCCGCCCATCTCGACGCCGCCCACACCGAGGCGACCGACATGGACCTGGAGACCCCCGGCGACCCCGCCGCCGCCGCGGCGGCCGCCATCGCCGACCTGCCCCGCGCCGGCCGCACCGCCCTCGCCGCACTCGGCCTCCTCGGCCGACCGGCGCACCCGACCCTCCTCGGCGACGGCGCCTCCGTCCTCCTGGAGGCCGGGCTCGCCGTCGCCGAAGGCGCCCACCTGCGCGCCTCCAGCCCCTGGATGGCCGAAGTCGCCGCCGGCATCCTCGACCACGAGGCCCGCCAGTCGATGCACGAGCACCTCGCCGAAGCCACCACCGGCGTCGAGTCGGCCCGCCACGCCCACGCCGCCGGCCTCGCCGACCGCGCCCTCCACACCGCGCTGGCCGCCGCCGAGAACACCGGCCCGCAGGCCCGCGCCGAAGCGCTCCTGCTCGCAGCCGACCTCGACCCGGTCCACGCCGTCGACGCCGCCCGCGCCGCCCTCGCAGCCGGCCGCACCCGCGCCGCCCTCTCCGTCCTCGACCGCGCCGACGCGGGCCCCGAAGCCGCGCTCGCCCGCGCCTGGGCCCTGCTCGCCCTCGGCGAATCCGCGCAAGCGCGCGCCGCACTCCAACACGCCCCCGACGGCCCCGAGACCGACCAGCTGCGGCTGCTGTCCGCCCCGCCCGCCGAACGCGAGGCCCTCGCCGACACCATCCGCACCGCCCACCCCGACCTCGCCCACGCCGGGCTCGCCGCGGCCCTGGCCGGCGACGACCCGGACGCCCTCGCCCTCGCCGAAGCGCTCGCCCGCGACGCCGGAGACGCCACGACCGCGTTCTGGTGCGCATGGTCGCGCGTGATCGCCCTGGCCGACACCGCACGCCTCGTCGAGGCCGAAGCGGTCGCCCACGAAGCGGCCGACCGGGCCGGCGCCGCCGGCGCCTACTCCTGGCAGACCCGGTTCCTCGCCGCCGCCGCATGGTGCCTGGTGCTCTCGGGCACCGGCCTCGACAACGTCATCGCCGCCGCCCAATCCCTGGCCGACCACGCCCTGCCCGCCGTCGCGGACACGCTCATCGACGCCTCGATCGCGCTGGCCGAAGCCGACACCGGCGCCCTCGGCGCCGCCCGCGCCCGCCTGGCCCGCCTCAAGGACGCACCCGCCGCGCTCGAGGGCCTCGTGGCCTGGCTCGAACACGAGACCGCCTGGCTCGACGGCCAACCCGGCCCCGAAGCCCCCGAAGCCCAACCGGGCCTGGTCGGCGGGCTCGCGCACATCACCGGCCGCTGGATCGCCTACGACACCGGCACCGAACCGGTCACCGCCGACCTCGCGCCCTGGCCGGTGCCCGTGGCCTCCACGCTCTCAGCGTGGGACAAGGCCGCACCCGGCCCGTTCGCGCAGGCCGCGACCGCCTGGGACGGCCTGGCCGCCCGCGAGCAGGTCCGCTGCCTCCTGGCGCTGGCCGCTCACGCGGGGGACGCGAAGGCCGCGGTGGCGGCTTTGGAAGCGGCCGAGCGGATCGCCGACGAGCACGGCCTGATCGTCTTGGCCGGGCGGGCGCGGCGGGGCCTGCGCAAGCACGATGTGCGCCGCGACCGCCGTTCGGCCCGCGGCGGCGGGGGCCTGACCGACCGCGAGAGCGAGGTGCTGCGTCACGTCGCGGCGGGGCATCCGTCGCGGCGGATCGCCGAGATCCTCGGGATCACCGCCGAGACGGTGGAGACCCATATCCGTTCGGGCATGCGCAAACTCGGGGCGAAGACCCGTACGGAAGCGGCGGTGCTGCTGACGGCCGCTGAAGGCGGTGAGGCGTGATGGGCGACCAGGTTCCGTTGCACGTGGTCGCGGCCGCACCGGACGCGGATGCGATCGTGCGGCGCTGCGCGGCGGCGGGCTGGGCCGCCCACCGGGGGTTCGCGCTGCTCGAGCCGGCGTGGGATCTGGCCGAGCGGCGCCTGGTGTGCCACGGCCCGATCGCCGACGACCACACCGCGTCGCAGGCGGTGTTGGCCGCGGCGCGCGGCGCCGGGATCGTCGCGGTCGCGACCGGTGCCCTGGCGCTGTCGCTGGCCGCGGACCTGCGCCGGGTCGGGCCGCTCGGTGTGACCCCGGGGAAGGCCGAAGCGGCCGACGGGCTCGACTTGGACGCCGAGCAGCGGGCCCTGCTGGGGCGTCTGGCGGCCGGTTCGACGATCGCGGCGGCGGCTGAAGCGGAGTTCGTGTCGCTGCGCACGGCCAACCGCCGCATCGCCGCGGCCCGTCAGTCCTTGGGCGTCAAGACCACCCGTGAGGCGGTCATGATCTACATCAAGCACGCCCGCGACTGACCCGTCGCGACCGGGCACACCTGCCTTAGGCCCGCCGGACCGTCACACCCGGGCGTCATCAAAGGCCGGGGGACGCCGATCCGGACACACCCGGCCCCGGGCGGCAGCGGGCCGCTCGACATGTCGGACCGGCGATGCACCCTTGTGCACAGGGGGCCCGACTATCGACACACCCGGCCCCGAGGGAGGGACGCCCCGGCGGACGTCGAACCCGCGACACACTCGTCACCCGAGGGCACCGGGCACACCCGACCCCCAGCGTCGATCCGAACCCGCAACCGCGGTGGCGACATTGATGCGGCCCTCGAAGTCCGCAAGAATCCTGTCGGCCAGCAGATTCCCGGTCCGGGCAGAGCGACGCGCCCACATCGCGGGCCGCGACGGCACCGACAAACAGCCGGGCCCGGTGCGCCCTCGGCCTTTCGGCCGGGCGCCCGGGCCCGTCGGCTTCACCGGGTGCGGTGCTACTTCAGCTCGGCGAGCCGTGCCTCGGCCTCCTCGAGCTGGCGTCGCAGCCGCGACGCCTCCTCGGCGGCCTCGGAGCGGATCTTCTCCACCACCTCGTCCACGATCTCGGCGACCTCATCGGACCCCGACGCCTGGCACATCGCCAGCGCGTTCGGGTGGGCGACCTTCGCGCCCTTGACGACCGTGCGGGCGCCGCGCGTGGCGGCCACCGACCATTCACCGTCCTCATAGGTCAACGTGATCGACAGCTCAGGGTGCTTGGCCGCACCGGCACGCGGCCGGGCGGCCTTCTTCTTGGGGGCCGGCGCGGCTTCTGCGGCGACGGACGGCGCCACCTCGGGTACGGTCACGGGCTTCCTTTCACTCACGGCGGGTTCGGGTTTCGGTGCGGGCTCGTCCGGGAGCAGCCCCGGACCCGAAGGCGCGGCGGGCGCCGCAGGAGCCGCGTTCGACCGCTGGCGCGGCGCGCGCCGCGCGCTCTCACCAGGGACGGGCAGGCGCAGTTCGACGGCAGAGAACGACAACTCGTCAGACCCGAAGGCGACATGGACGAAGTCGTCCACACCCTCCGGATCGAGCGCGACGACCTTGCCGGTGCGCCCGGCGACCTGCCCGGCGGCGTCGGTGAACACCACCTTCGGTTTCTTTCCTTGCGCCAACACCGCTTCGAGGTGAGCGATGTCGGCACTCGACAGTGACATCGGGGGCTCCTTCACATGGTTGCAACGGCACAGCCCGGCCGGTTGCGGTCGGCCGTCGCTGCATCCTCCAATACCTACCCTGCGGGTACGACACCACCCCGCGGCGAAGTCGCCCACGCCCGCCCCGCCCCCCGAGCCACCCACCGCCGCACCCGAACACCCCCGCACCCCACCCGACCGGCCCCACACCGACCCGGCCCGGAATATCGGCTGCGGTTCAAACCCGGTCCATACCGAATTCCCTCACCCGCCCACCAGCGCCTTTACGCTCCGAGCATGAGAGTCGCACTCGTCACCGAATCCTTCCCGCCCCAGGTCAACGGCGTCGCCCGCTCAGTGGCCCGGGCCGCGGCCCACCTGGCCGCACGCGGCATCGAACCGGTGGTCATCGCCCCCGCCCCCGGGCCCGGACCCCGCCCGGTCTTCGACTGGCCCGTCGTCCACGTCCCCTCCATCCAGATCCCCGCCTACAAGCACTTCCGCGCCGGACTCGCCACCCGCGCCCTCGACGACGCCCTCGACGCCCACCGCCCCGACGTCGTCCACCTCGCCAGCCCCTTCGGCTACACCGCCCGCGCCGCCGCCTGGGCCGAACGACGCGGCGTCCCCACCGTCGCCGTCTGGCAGACCGACCTGCCCGCCTACACCCGCGCCTACCACCTCACCGCCTTCGAACAACTCGTCTGGCACCGCCTGCGCTCCATCCACGCCCGCGCCCGCGTCAACCTCGCCCTCTCCCAATGCACCGCCAAAGCCCTGGCCGCCCAAGGCATCGGCAACCTCGCCGTCCTCCCACACGGCGTCGACACCGACCGCTTCCACCCCCGCTACCGCGACCACACCCTCCACGACGCCCTCACCCCCGACGGCGAACTCCTCGTCGGCTATGTCGGCCGCCTCGCCCGCGAGAAACAACTCCACTGGCTCACCGACCTCGCCGAGGTACCCGGCGTCCGACTCGTCATCGTCGGCGACGGCCCCCGCCGCAAAGCCCTCGAACGCCTCCTGCCGCAAGCGGCCTTCCTCGGCGCCCTCCACGGCAACGACCTCTCACGCCTCTACGCCTCACTCGACCTGTTCGTCCACACCGGCCCCTTCGAGACCTTCGGCCAGACCATCCAAGAAGCCCACGCCTCCGGCGTCGCCGTCGTCGCCGTCGACGCCGGAGGAGCAGCCGAACTGGTCGACCCCGGCGTCGACGGCACCCACTTCCCGCCCGGCGACGCCCCCGCCCTGGCCGCAACCGTGCACGCCCTCGAAGGCCGCCGGGACCTGCTGCGCCAATGGGGCGAACGCGGCCGACGCAAAGTGCACACGCGCACCTGGGAAGCCGAAGGAGACGCACTCATCGGACACTACGAGCGGGCGCTGGCACTCGGGCCGGCACGCGCGCGGCTCGCCGTCCCCACGGCTTGACGTACGAGAGGATCGTCGCCCCCAAGTAGACCGACGACGACACGATCGGCGCCGCCAGGATCTGCGAATCCAGCACCTGCAACGCCTGCGGGTCGAGCGAGGCGGCCGTCTCGGCCAGGCCCGGCCGCAGCGAGAACACCGTCAAAGCGAACGTGACCGCCGTCGCCAGCAACTTCACCAGCACCCACGTGTACGCCAGACTCCAACGCGTCCCGAGCATGAGCACCACCCCCGAGACGAGCGCGGTCGCCCCGAACGGCACCGCCAGCGCCCCGGCGAGCGTCGACATCGCCGTCCCGGCCGCATACTGCTCGGCCGCCGCAGTAGTAGAGGTGGCCCAGACCCCGAGCACGAGCAGGCACAGGCTCAACCCGAGCCAGGCGACCGAAGCGACCACGTGAACGATGATGACAGCCCGATACGCAGGGCGGCGAAGCTTGAACATGCCCTTCACGATCGCGCCCGCCACCACCGGCGCGCATCCGCGCGCGAACGTATTCGCCCCTACGCCACCGCGCCTAGATCGGCTCGGCCGCCACCGCCCTCGTATCCGCCCGCGCCCACCTCAGACCCACGAGCGGGAACAACAGGACCGAGAGCATCGCCGCCCCGATCATCGCCGCAGCCACCGCCTCCTCCACCAGACCCCGATCGGCCGCCGTCTGCGCCGCCACGACCACGATCGGCAACGCCGTCGCCGAGAACGCCGCCAACGCACCCCGCCGCCCACCCGACAGCACCCGCCCGAACATCGCATACGTCACCACCCCGCGCACCACCGCGAACGCCGCCAAGAACACCGGGATCAACGCCAGCGCCACAGGGGAGGACAACAACTCGTCCAGATCGAACGTGACACCCGTATAGACGAAGAACACCGGCACCACCACACCGAAACCGATCCCGTCCAGCTTCGACTGCACCAACACCTCCTCCCGCTCGTCCAACGCCGCCAACAGCACATGCATGCACACCCCGGCCGCGAACGCCCCCAACGCGATATCGACACCGATCTCCGCAGCCAACACCACCGCACCCAGCAGCACCGCCACCGACAACCGCACCGCCAACTGCCCACTCGTCCCCAACGTCGCCGACAACAACCGCGACACCCGCCCCGAACGACGCAGCGACCCGATCGCCGCCGCCGCGACCGCCAACCCCACCAAAGCGATCGCCAACGTCGTCCGCCCCGAATGCTCACCATCCGAATAGAACAACGCCAGCAAAGCGATCGGCGCGAACTCACCGACCGCCCCCACCGCCATCAAGAACGGCCCCACCGGCCCCGCCAACAACCCCGAATCCCGCGCGATCGGCAAAATCGTCCCCAGCCCCGTCGAACTCAACCCGATCGCCAAGATCAACACCGCCGCACCCGCCCCCGCCACCGCCAACCCACCGGCCGCCACCGCGAACGACACCACCCACCCCACCGCGGCCAACGTGATCGGGAGCCCCCGCACCGCCCGAAAATCAATCTCATACCCCGCCAGAAAGAACAACATCGCCAACCCCAACTGCGACACCGTCTCGAACAGCGCATGCGCATGCACCACACCCAGCACCTGCGACCCGATCACGATCCCCAGCACGATCTCCACGACCACACTCGGCAACCGCACCCACCGCTCCAACCGGTCCACCAGCAACGGCGCCGCCACCGCCGCAGCCGCCAACACCAGCAACTGGACCGCCACATCCCCGCCCAACACCACGCCCGGAGCCTAACGGCCCCACCGGCCCCCACACACCACTTCGGGGCCTAACCCCACCCCAAACCGGGGGACCAACAGCACTACCAGCCGGTAACCATCGGGCGTACCGTCGAACCCATGGCACTGGCGATCACCGACCCCAAACCCCGACTCCGCGGCTGGCTCCACCTCGGCGCCTTCCCCGCCGCCATCACCGCCGGACTCATCCTCATCGCCACCGCACCCACCCTCCCCGGACGCCTCTCCACCGCCGTCTACATCGCCACCTCAGCCGCCCTCTTCGGCATCTCCGCCCTCTACCACCGCACCAACCTCGCACCCCGCCCCACCACCTGGCTCAAACGCCTCGACCACGCCAACATCTACCTCATCATCGCCGGCACCTACACACCCATCGCCGTCCTCGCCCTCGACGGCACCCCCCGCACCGCACTCCTCGCCGTCATCTGGACCGGCGCCCTCGCCGGCGTCGCCTTCCGCACCCTCTGGGTCACCGCCCCGCGCTGGCTGTACACGCCGCTGTACATCATCCTGGGCTGGGCCGCGGTCTTCGTGATGCCGCAGCTCATCGACGGCGCAGGCGTGCCCGCCACCGTCCTGATCTTCACCGGCGGCGTGCTCTACACCATCGGGGGAGTGATCTACGCGCTCAAGCGCCCCAACCCGTCCGTGCAGTGGTTCGGGTTCCACGAGGTCTTCCACGCCTTCACGATCGCCGCCTACATCGCGCAGTTCGCCGGCGTCGCACTCGTGGTCGCCGCCTCGGCCTGACCGATATCATCGGACCCAGGGAGGTCCGCATGAGCGACAAGCAGGCTCGAGGGGTCGAGCGCCAGATCCAGGACGCCGAGGCCCGCGGCGAGTTCAAGAACCTTCCCGGCGCCGGCAAGCCGCTTCCGGGGATCGGGCAGCCGCTGCGCGAGGACTGGTGGCTGCACCAGCAGGCCACCCGCGAGAACATCGGCCTCGACGCCCTCCCTCCCGCACTCAAGCTCAGCCGCGAAGTCGAACAGCTCCCCGAAACGCTCGACCGCCTGAAGGACGAAGCGGCCGTGCGCGAAGCGCTCGACGAACTCAACGCGCGCATCAGGAAGGCCCTCATCGGCCCCATCGACGGCCCGCCCCTGCGCTTCGGCCTCCTCGACGCCGAAGCCGCCGTCCAGGCCTGGCGCGAACGCCGCGCTTAGCGGCCCCCGCCACAATCACTTGACAGCGTCAAGACCACTGCCGCATCATAAACTTGACACTGTCAAGACCCGTCGGGTCGTGACACCACCCGCCCAGAAAGGCCCCGCCCCGTGGCCCCCATCATCACCCTCACCGCCGTCACCCTCCTCGCCCGCCTCACCGGTCACCTCGGCGCCGACCCCCTCGACCAATGGCAGACCAGCCTGCGCATCGGCCTCGCCGCCATGTTCCTCCTCACCGGCACCGTCCACTTCGCTCCCAAATTCCGCCATGACATGATCCGCATGGTCCCCGAAAACCTCCCCGCCCCCGCCGCGCTCGTCACCATCACTGGGATCCTCGAAATCGCCGGCGCCGCAGGCCTCCTCATCCCCACCACCGCACCCGCCGCCGCCATCTGCCTCGCCCTCCTCCTCGTCGCCATGTTCCCGGCCAACGTCTCCGCCGCCCGCCGCGCCATCCCGCTCGCCGGCAAACCCGCCACCCCCATCGGCATCCGCACCGCCGAACAGATCCTCTTCATCACCCTCGCCATCCTCGCCGCCCTCTGACGACACTGTGGGGGAGCGGACACCACGAAGGCCCCGAACCGGATCTCTCAGGTTCGGGGCCTTCGACGTACGCCTATACGACCGGTCGGCCCAGCGTCAGGTAAGCGAAGCCCCACAGGTGCCGGTGCCCGCGCAGCCACCAGCCGCGGTGCGCGTCCGCCTGCCGGCGGATCTCGGCGGCCTTCGGGTGGTCCGGGTTCTCCAGGAGCCACACTTCCTTGTCCGCCAGGAACTGCGACTCGAAGTCGTCCATCTCGGACTGCTCGACGGACTCGACGCGCAACGGCCGGAACCCCGTCGCCACAGCGACGTCCACCAGGTCCGGCAGCGACAGGAAGTCCCCGGTCGTGGTCTCCGGCCACATGTCGACCAGGTCCGCCTCGGTCGGAGTCCGGTTCCAGATCCCGTCGCCGAACACGAGCCTCCCGCCGGGCTTGACGATCTTGTACAGCTCCCGCAGGGCGTCCGCGCCGGTCCCGAACGCGTGCACCGCACCGATGCAGATCACCAGATCCGCCGGCTCGGTCCAGTCCTCGCCCTGGTACTCCACGAACTCGAGCCGCCCCGCGATGCCGCGCTTGATCGCACCCGCCCGGCCCCGCTCCAGCAGCTCGAGGTCCGAGTCGATCCCGTGCGCCTTCGCGCCCGGAACCCTCGCGGTGACGCGCTGCAGCAGCTCGCCCCACCCGCACCCGATGTCGACGATGGTCTGCGGCCCCGCCGCAGCGCACTCGTCGACCTGGCGTTCGAACCGCCAGGAAGCGATGGGGGAGTTGCAGTCGAGATGGCCGTATCGAGAGGGCCCGTCATGAGAAGTCATCGCGCGCCACGCTAGCAACACCCGGCACCGGTAGCAAACGAATTGCCCGCCCCACCCCGGCCCACTACCGTGGCCCCCATGATCACCGTCCACGCCTACGTCTACGCCAAGCCCGAACACCGCGACGCCTACATCCAAGGCCTGCGCGAACTCCAGACCTCCACGAGAGCGAACGACCCCGGGTGCCTGCGCTACGAGTTCTGGGTCTCCCTCGACGACCCGAACGCGTTCGTCTGCGTCGAGCAGTGGACCGACATGGAGGCCCTCAACGCCCACCTCGACGCACCCCACCACATCACCGGCAGCGCCGCCCTCGACCCGTACCGCTCCCGGCCCGCCGAAGTCGAGCTCTTCGACTCCACGCCCACCAGCCTCTGATGTCACACCCGAATGGAACACTCGCACCCATGACCGACGCCAAGACCCACCTCAAGCACTACCTCCAGGCCGCCCGCGAAGCCGTGCTCTGGAAACTCGACGGCCTGGGGGAGTACGACCTCCGCCGCCCCCTCACCCCCACCGGCACCAACCTCCTCGGCCTCGTCAAACACCTCGCCTGCGTCGACGTCGAATACCTCGGCCTCGTGTTCGACCGCCCGTTCCCCGACCCGCCCGCCTGGTTCGACCTCGACAACGTCGAACCCAACACCGACCTGTGGGCCACCGCCGACGAGACCAGCGAGTCCATCATCGGCCTCTACAAGCGCGTCTGGGACCACTCCAACGCCACCATCGACGCCCTCGACCTCGACGCCGAAGGCCGCGTCCCCTGGTGGGAGAACGAAACCGTCACCCTCCACCAGATCATCGTGCACCTCATCGCCGAGACCAACCGCCACGCCGGCCATGCCGACATCGTCCGCGAGACCATCGACGGCGCCGCCGGCCTGCGCGACGGCAACAGCAACCTCGCCGACGGCGACCCCGCATGGTGGACCGCCTACCGCGACAAGGTTGAACGAGCCGCCGAACAAGCCGCCCGCCAAGCTTCCGGCCGGTAACGACCGCGGGCCCCGACAGCGCACGCACCATCGGGGCCCGACCCACCGAACCGGACAAAACATGCACCCTGAGGCGCGGGGGAGTACTACCCCTTCGCCCGCTCCTGCTCCACCAACCGCGCCTCGGCGGCGAGCGCCCGCTCCCGCCACGACTCCACCGCCGCCTTCGACTCCGCGCCACCGGCCTCCGCCGACGCGATCCGCGACGCGAGCACCCGCTGATCCGCCACCGCACCGGCGAGCTCACCGCGAGCCCGCTCCAACGCCGCCGCATGCGCGGCCGCCTGAGTGCCGGCCTGCTCGGCATCGCGCCTCGCCACCGCCACCTCGGCGACCAGCGACTCCACCCGGGACCGCTCGGCGTCGCGCTCACCGATGAACCCCAACGCCCGCGTCTCCGCCCGCTCCAACGCCGCCTCACCGGCCCGCAGCGCCTCCGCGGCCTCCGCAGCCACTTGATCGGCCCGGGCCCGAGCCGCCTCAGCGTCACTGCGCGCCGCGACCGCCGCCTGCTCGGCCGCCTCACGAGCGCTCACGGCCGCATCCCGCTCCAGCACCGCCGCGACCGCCGCCTCATGTTCGGCCACCGCCCGCGACTCAGCCGCTTCACGCCCGCGCACCGCGGCCGCCGCCTCCGCAACAGCGCCGGCAGTCTCCTCACGCGCGGCCTCTGCTGATCGCACTGCCGCCAGCCGCGCCGTGACCGCTTCCTTTGCCCGCGCCTCAGCGGTCGCCAGCGCCGCGCCGACCCGCTCGGCCTCGGTGTGCGCGGCGGCCAGTTCCTCACGCAGCGCCTCAGCGCGCGAGGCGACCTCGTTGCGTTCCGCCCTCGCCGCGGCCACCGAAGCGGCGGCGTCGGACCGGACTTCGGCGAGACGCGATTCGACCTCGGCCGGGTCGGTCTCGGCCCGCAGCGCCTCGGCGAGCGGCGCGAGCGCCGAAGCCATCGACTGCTCGATCTGCTCGTACAGTTCCTCGGCCCGCGCCAAAGCGCCCTCGAGTCCGGGCGTGGCCCGCCGCAGCTCCCGCTGACGCTTGGCCTGCGCGGCGCAGTCGCCCTCAGCGCAGTACAGGCGCGGGCGCCCGCGCCCGGGCTGCTGCGGAATCGGCGTGCCGCACCGCTTGCACAGCGTCGCCCCCTTCAAAGCCGGCTTGGTCGTCGGGGAGGCGGTCGTGGTCGTACCTGATTTCGTCATGAACACAACCTACCATTATTAATTTCCGTTTTTAATATTTAAATAACGGAAAAACAAGCGTATCCCGCTGAGCTACATAACTCACGAGAAGTGTCGTTCCCGCAAGTAATGAGTTGTGGGGCCCGAAACCGACCATGCAACGAACGACGGCTGTCGGATCTCGTTTTAGTTGTCGCAAGTCCCGACACGTCTGACGCGAGTCCCATCTCATCTGTCGCATCGGCGACTGAGGGCTAGACCTGCTCCGCGCGCCGCTTTACCGTGGAGGTCTGGTTTCAACCTGACTGTCCGTTACTGGTGGGTGCGGTGTGGCTCGTGCCAAGAGTGATGACTTCGTCCTGTCCTACGTTGATGCTGCGGGAGCTCGGAATCGAGAACCGCTGAGCTTGTGCTGGCCAACCGCGTTCGAGACGGTCCACCCGGTGCGCAGGTTCGCTTCGCGTCCTGGTCAGCAGCATTTTCCGGGGCTGTGGTGGTTCGCGACGACCGGCCTGCATGTCGGCTACGAGTCCTGGCTGGAGCGGGATCGGGTCATGCAACTCGACTTCGATGCGGAGGTTGTCGGCGTTGCCTCGCAGCCGTTCTGGCTGTCGTGGCCGGGCGGGCGGCACGCACCGGATTTCTTCGCGCGGCTTGCCGACGGGAACGGCCGTGTGATCGATGTCCGGGCCGACGACCGGATCAAGGATGCCGACTCGGCGCGGTTCGAACAGACCGCGAGGGCCTGTTCGTTGGTCGGTTAGGAGTCCAGCGGGTCGGGGTGCTCGGCGAGGCGCTGCGAGCGAACCTGCGGTGGCTTGCTGGCTACCGGCACCCGCGTTGCTTCGACCCTGAAGTTGCGCGGCGGCTCCTCGCTGCCGCGGGCGGTTCGATCGGGCTGCATAGCTCGCGGACACCATCGGGCCGCGGGTCGCGGTGCTGCCAACCCTCTTCCATCTGCTTTGCAGCGGTGTCTTCGCTGCGGACTTGGATACCGGCCTGCTGTCGGAGTCGACGATCGTCCGAAAGGAGGCTGCCCATGAGCATCGCGCGGCCAGCTGAGTTGGCGGTTGGAACGCAGGTCGCCTGCGAAGGCCACACCTATACGGTTGTCGCGGTCTCCGCGGTTGAGATCCGGCTGCGCGATGCGCAAGGGCTCGTCTGGGACCTTCCGCTCCCCGAGCTGTTCGCCGACACCTCGTTCAAGGTCTCCAGCCCCACGGCCGGGCTCGCGCCGCAAGGCGCGCTCGACTCCCTGCCGCCCGAGGAAGTCGAGCAGGCCGAGTGGTGGCAGGCCCATCTGATCGAGGTCATGACCGGACGCCGTCCCGACGATGGTGAGGCAGTGCTCCCCCGGCCCGAATACGATCCGGAGCAGCGGTCGCTTCGGCAGCGGGAGCGGCGAAACTCGCTGAGCTCAACGCCGACAGGGCACGCGCTCGTGTTGCGCACGCTCCAACGCAAGCGGCACCGATACGAGCAGTTCGGACTCTGGGGCCTGGTCGACAGCCGACGGTTCCGCAGGTCGAGGCCTTATACCGATGCCCGGGTCGTCGAAGCGATTGAACGGGCCATAAAGGCGGAGGAGGACCAGTCGACGGGCACGGTCTTGCGGCTCCGCCGCAGGGTCGAGCAGTTGCTGACCGCCGATGGGGTCGACCCGGCCGAGGTCATGCCTTCGAGGAGCACGTTCTATCGGCTTGCCGCTCAGGCTGATCGGGGCCAACACACCTTCGACTCGGCTGCCACCCGCCGGTCCCTCGCGAAGCGGCCCGACGGCCCCTTCGGAGCGGTGACCGCAACACGCCCGGGCGAGTGGATGCTTATCGACTCCACCCCGATCGACATCCAGGTAGTCCTGGACAACGGCATGAGCGACCGGGTCGAGCTGACCTGGATCCTGGACTGGGCGACCCGATCGATACCGGCAGCACTGCTGCGGCCTTCGACCAAAGCCGCGGACGCCGCGGTCCTCCTCGCCCATGCGCTCACACCAGAACCGATGCGTCCAGGCTGGTCAGAGGCGCTGCGCATGTCGAGGTCGGTGCTCCCCTACCGCGAGCTCACCGACATCGATCAGCGGCTTTCGGACGCGGCCGCCCGGCCGGTCATCGTCCCTGAGACCATCGTGGTCGACCACGGGAAGGTCTACCGGTCCCGCGCCTTCGACAACGCCTGCCGGGCCTGGGGCATCAACGTCCAGCCCACACACAAGGGATCGCCCTGGGAGAAGGGCGGTGTCGAACGGTCCTTCGACACACTCAACACCATGTTCGCCCAGTACGTCGCCGGGTTCGTCGGTCGAAGCGTCGACCGGCGCGGCACCCCCGAGGCGACGGCGCCGGTCTGGTCGATGGCCGAACTCCAGGCGCTGCTGGACGAGTGGATCACCGCGGTCTGGCAGAACCGCCCGCACAACGGACTCCGGCACCCTGCGGCGCCGGCGAAGGCCCTCACTCCCAACGAGCAGTATGCGATCGCGGTCAGGTCCTGCGGGTTCGTCCACGCCCCGATCACGGCCGAGGACTACATCGAGCTGCTGCCCTTCACCTGGCGGCAAATCAACGCCTATGGGATCCAGATCGCTCACCGCCGCTATGACTCGGTCGAACTCAACCCCTACCGGCGGCGCCACTCCGGCGTTGCCGCCCAGCACGGACTATGGGAGGTCGCACTTCGACCCCTACGACCTCTCCCGAGTCTGGGCCCGGGGCCACCTCGCCGGCGGCTGGATCCAAGCGACCTGGACACACCTGTCCTCGGCCGCTGCCCCCTTGGCGAACAGCTCTGGAACCGGGCCCGGCGCGTTCTGGCCGAACGCGCGGAGCATCAGCCCGACCAGGCAGCGATCGCTGCCGTTGCCGAGGAACTGCTCGACCGGGCCGAGGCCGGACCGAGCCGCAGCGAGCGGCGCATCGCCGCCCGCGCCCGCGAGGCCACGGCGACGACGCCCCTACCACCTGCCGAACCCAAAGCCGCCGAGGACGAAGCACTCGACGTCGAGGAGGAGACCGGGCCGCTAGGGAAAGTCATCCCCCTGCCGGTGTTCGACGCTAGGAAGGAGTCCCAGAAGTGGTACTGAACCCGGCCACCGATCCTGAAGGCCGCAAGGAACCGACGCTCACCTTGGACGGCTGGCGCAGCTTCGTCGGATCCTCGCCGACCTTCACGCTGCTCCCCATGACCGCCTGGCAGGCGCTCTCGCCCTCGGCTCGGGCCGCCTACGACGACGCACGCGTCAACTACCACTCCGACATGGTCATCGTCGCCACCTCAACCGTCGAACAGGTCACCAAGCAAGGTCGGCTGCTGACCCTGCTCAACCGCAATGAGACAGGAGCTCGCCGCGGCATGATCGTCTCCGGGCCCCAGACCTCGGGGAAGACCACCGCCATCAAGGAACTCGACGCACCCATGAGCTTCGCGTCCGCAGCCGCTACCCGGCCAGGACCGCATCCCGGTCGTCTATGTCACAACGCCCCCGAAGGGCTCGCCCAAGCAACTGACCACTGAGCTCGCGAACTTTCTTGGGCCGCCGATCCTCAACCGCCGCTTCAACACCGTCGAAGTCACCTCTGCGGTCTGCCGCGTCCTCATCGACGCCCGATGCGAGCTCGTCCTCATCGACGAGATCCACAATCTCAACCTCGCCACCGCTCCCGGCGCGGACATGTCCGACCACTTGAAGTACTTCACCGAGCACCTCTCAGCGACCTTCGTATACGCCGGCATCGACGTCAAGAACTCGGGCTTGTTCGACGGCCTCCGTGGCAAGCAGATTGAAGGCCGATGCGTCCTTCTCAACACCACCGCGTTCCCCGCGCCACCGAATGGAAGGCCCTCATCGCCACTATGGAGTCCGCGATCCGGCTCTACTGCCACCAACAGGGAACCCTCACCGACATGGCCGAGTACCTGCACAAGCGCACCGGCGGCATGATCGGCAGCCTGTCCCACCTCATCCGGCTGCGCCCAGCTCGCGATCCTCGACGGCGACGAAGCGATCACCCGCGAGCTCCTCGACCACATCCTGCTCGATCACGTCGCTGAAAAAGCCGCAGGAAGGCAGTGAACGGCCATGCTTCCCTTGCGATCTCGGCTCCGGCCGCTCCCACGGACCACGCCACCGTTCGCGAACGAGACCCTGCGCTCCTACCTCTACCGCGTTGAAAAGGCGAACCACCTGACCTCCGGCGACCTACGCTTCCTGCTGACCGGCCACTCCACCAGGCAGCGCCCGATCCCCGTCGAACCGTTCGCCGAAGTGACCGGCATTCCCGGCGACCACCTGCTCCGCAGCCTGCCCGAACTGCGCATCCAACCCCTCCACCGCGGACGCGGGCTCAACGCACTCTTCATCGAAACGACGCTTGCCTGCCTGCGCTGCTTCGCATCGAAAGGGCTCGCAAAAGAGAAGGCCGTGACGGTCTGGGCCATGGAAGACCACTTCATCTGCATGAAGCACCGTCGCTGGACCGGCCACCGCAATCGGAACGTCGAAGGCCAGGCGGACCTGACCGAACACCCTGACATCCTGCGCGCCCAAGTCAGGCACCGCCGCCTGATCCGCCGCCATGGTCACACCGCGGTCGCTGAAGCATTCAACGGAGCTAGCCGGATCATGCACTGCGAAGACGCCAAACAGGTCTTCACCTGGTTCGATAACTCCCGAGCCTTCGAACGACGCATGAAGAAGTTCTTCAACGACACCGGCACCGACCGCCTTCCCGCCACCTACCTTGAAGCCGCCCACTACCCGGATATCGTCACCTTCGCCACCTGGCTGATCTCGCCCTACTGGCGCACGGTCCTGACCGAGGCACCGCTCAGCGAACGGCTCCTGTTCTTCGAATGGCTCCACCGGCTTGGTCTCATCCGCACCGGGATCCCCGCCGCCGAAGCGACCATGGTCCATTGGCTGGAGAGCCTGACGATGACGGGCAAGCCTCCGATCCCGTTCTGGCTGATCGCCGAACTCAAGTACTGGCCACCTGGCCGCACCGACTGGGCCCGCGACTACCTTGAGCTTGACCATGACCTCACCCCAGACGAATGGATCCGGCTCCTCCGAGACCTGCTCGACCGCGTCTTCGATCTGTGACAGAAGCAATGGGACCCACCGGGATACCTGTGAGACGGCAAAAGACTTGCTGTCCAAGAACACCTCCACTAGGTTCCGCAAGAGACCCGGGCCGCCCCTTGTCGTCAACGGGACGAAATTGGAACGGGGGCCACCAGACTGGAGTGATCATGGCGGACGAAGCATTCCTCTCCCGCAGCTATGACGCGTTCGCGGAGGTTGAAGAGGAATACAAGGAGCTTTGGATCAGAGCCTCAGTCCTCGAGGTCCCAGCATGCTCTATGAGGTTGCGGCGCAGCTCGGGCTCGAACCGGGCGCGGACGCTCTCGATGTCGGCTGCGGCGAGGGCCGACACACTCTTGAACTGGCTCAACGCTTTGGCTGGAAGATTCGCGGCCTCGATCCGGTTCAACGTCATATCGACATTGCCCGGAACGACCTTGCCGACCGCGCTCAGGCACACCCAGAACTGGAAGACGCGGTGTCCTTCGACCTCGGGAGAACCGAGGCGCTCCCGGTCCCCGACGCCTCGATGAGCTTGATCTGGTGTCGCGACGTGTTGGTCCACGTCAACGCCCTTCCCACAGCATTCGCCGAGTTTCGCCGGGCACTAGTCCCCGGAGGCCGGGCGTTGATCTATCAGATGTTCTGCACCGACAGGATCGAGCCGCGCGAGGCAGCCTGGCTGCTGCCGACGATGGGGTGCGTCGAGCAGAACATGCGGGCCAGACTCTGCAGAGGCCGCGATGCGCACCGCTGGGTTGCAGATCGATGAGTGCCACGTTCTCGGAACCGAATGGGGCCAATATGGCGAGGAGCATTCGGGCAAGGGCAGCAGGAACCTGCTTCACGCTGCCCGGCTCTTGAGCGACCCAGACCGCTACATCCAGCGGTTCGGCGACGACAACTACCAGATCGCACTCGGTGACTGCCTCTGGCACATCTACCGGCTCATCGGCAAGCTCAGCGATCGAGTCTACGTACTATCGCGTCCTACCGACTCTTGAGCCGTGTTTCGCGCAAGGACGCGGCCGATTTCTTCCCGAGTTGCGACAGATTAGGTGGGACTTCCTGCAGCGGTTCGAAGGCCCTCTATCTGTCGCACCGCAGGTCAGGGGCCCCGACTTGCGACACATTAAATGGGATCCGACAACGGCCCCAAGAGCCGCCGAGGCGATCAGGATTCGACGAGCGCGCCGCCGCCGCCGTCGATAACGTGGAAGGCAGGGAATCCCGGACAAGGAACGGACCACCGTCATGAGCGGCACCGCGAGAACCAACAAGGACGCCTCACCGGCAAACGGATCCTCCAAGGCAGGGCGCGCCGCCATGAAGGGACGCGCCGAAGAACTGCACGCCGAGTTCCATAGCGACCGGCCCCCCGGGAAGGCCGAGGCCGCGGTGCTCGCGAAGATCGCCGAAATGGCCGCACCGGACCGCGCGCTGGCCGAGCGCTTGCACCGCCTCATCGCCACGGCCGCACCGGAACTCGTGCCGAAGCTCTGGTACGGCCAGCCCGCCTACGCCAGGAACGGCAAGGTCGTGTGCTTCTTCCGCAGCGGCCACGACGACAAGGAGCGGTACTCCACGTTCGGGTTCACCGCCCAGGCGAACCTCGACGAGCCCGGCGGTATCTGGCCGACCTCGTACGCCCTGACCGAGTTGGACGACGCCGGCGCCGCGGTGCTGGGCGAGCTCGTCAGGAAGGCCGCCGGCTGAGGGCCCGAATCGGCGAATACGGGCTCGGCGCCGCCGTGACTTGCGAGGATGGCGGTATATCGCTTCGACGACGAAGGGAGTCTGCGATGGGTTCGATCCTCAACCCGTATGTGTCGTTCGACGGGAACGCGCGGGAGGCCATGGAGTTCTACCGGAGCGTGCTCGGCGGTGAACTGGAGTTGAACACGTTCGGCGAGTCGGGCATCCCCGGCCCCGGTTCCGACCAGATCATGCACGCCAGCCTCAAGTCCGAGGCGGGGTTCACGCTCATGGCCTCGGACATGCCGCCCGGCATGGAGTACAAGCCCGGTCAGAACATCTCGATCAGCCTCTCGGGCGACGACGCCGATCAACTGCGCGGGTACTGGAACGGCCTGGGCGACGGCGCGAACGTGACGATGCCGCTGGAGAAGCAGATGTGGGGCGACGAGTTCGGCGCGCTCGTCGACAAGTTCGGCATCAACTGGATGGTGAACATCTCCGGCACGAGCAGCTAGCGGCGACGAATCGCGACGAAGGCGGGTGCCGGACCCTAGGTCCGACACCCGCCTCGTTCGTTGTTACTTGCGGGAATCTCAGTTGAGTCCGCGTGGGAACCGCCAGAACGCGAGCCCGATCAGGACGGCCGACAGCGCCGCGGCGGCGCCGAGCTCGAGCCACTGGAACGTCCAGTACCGGTCGGCGGGATGGTAGACGACCTCGAACGAGGCGTCCAGGGCCATCATGCACTCCTCCGGGCCGGTCGCCGTGTCGTCGCACGCGGCGATGTCCTCCGACGTGACCTCGCTGCCGTCGCCTTTGTAGACGGTGATGTAGTCGGAGATCACCCACGCCCCGGTGATCGTGTACCCCTGGATGCCCGCGCCCGCCGGGCCGATGCCGAACGAGTCGATGGTGCCGAGCGTGTCGGCGTCGGCCCACGTGACGGTCTGGGTGACCGGTTCGGCGAAGTGCTCGCGGACCACGTTCGCCATGAGCAACTGGTAGCCGGCGAAGACCACGAGCGTCACGGCCATCGCCGCCAGTGTCTTGCGGGTGAACAGCCCGATCACGACGCCGATCGAGAACGCCAGCAGCGCGTACCCGAACGGGGCGAGTCCCCTGGAGGCGAACGTCAGCGGCTCGAACCGGCTGTTGATGATGTCGTCGAACGGTTCGGCCGCCCAGGACAGCAGCAGGCTGAGCGCCCCGGTGAGGACGACGCTCACTCCCCCGACGAGCGCGAGTTTCACCGCGAGCCAGCGCGTGCGCGTGACCGACTGGTTCCAGGCGAGCCGGTGGGTGCCGGCTTCGAGTTCGCGGGCGATGAGGGGCGCGCCCCAGAACGCGCCGATGAGGGCGGGTCCGGCGATGAGGAGGAGGCCGAGGAGATATACCGCGGACCGGTATTGGTCGCCGAAGGTGTGCTGGGCGACGGAGCATAGTTCGGCGCAGTCGACGGTGGCGAGGCGGTGGGCCTCGCGGATGTCGAAGGCGAGGTAGAGCAGGTAGGCGGCCGCCGCGGCGACGAGTGCGGCGGTCCACAGTGTCTGGGCGCGCATTTGACGCCAGGTCAGCCAGATCATGCGCGGGTCTCCTGGAGGATCGGGGCGGTGATGCCTTCGGCGCGGTGGAGGTAGGTGAGGACCATGTCCTCGAGGCCGATGGGTTCGGCTCCGGGGAGGGCGATGGGGTTGCCGGTGGTGTTGTGGACGATGAGGGTGGTCTGGCGGTCGGTGTGGTCGGCGCTGATGGTTTCGATGCCGGGCGGGAGGTCGGTGAAGCCGTCGCGGGGGCCGACGAGGCGGTGGTGGTTCGCGGTGAGGTCGTCGATCTCCCCCGCGACCTGCACGCGCGATTCGGCCAGGATGATCAGGTGGTCGCAGACGCGTTCGACGTCGCCGATGAGGTGCGAGGAGAGGATGACGGAGACGTCGACTTCGGCGACGAACTCCATGAGGTTCTGGAGGAAGGCGCGTCGGGCGAGGGGGTCGAGGGCGGCGACGGGTTCGTCGAAGATGAGCAGTTCGGGGCGTTTGGCGGCGGCGATCGTCAGGGCGAGCTGGGCTTTCTGGCCGCCGGAGAGGCGTCCGGCCTTCTTCTTGGGGTCGAGGCCGATCTGCTTGATGCGGGCGGCGGCGAACTGCTTGTCCCAGGTGGGGTTGAGCTTCTCCCCCAGTTTGAGGTGGTCGGCGACGGAGAGGTTCGCGTAGACGGGGGTGTCCTGGGCGACGAAGCCGACGCGGGCGAGTTGTTTCGCGTCGGCGGCCGGTGCCCGGCCGAGGACTTCGATGTGGCCGCTGGTGGGTCGGATGAGTCCGGCGGCGAGGGCGAGGAGGGTGGACTTGCCGGCGCCGTTGGGGCCGACGAGGCCGACGATGCGTCCGGCGGGGATGTCGAGTGTGGCTTCGGTGAGTGCGCTGTGGCTGCCGTACCGCTTGGTGAGTGCATGCGCGGTGAGTACTGGGGTGTTCATGGGGTCGCCTGAGGTGCCTTTCTGATGGTGGTGTCGAAGAGGGCCTGGATGGCGTCGTCGTCGAGTCCGGCCGTGCGGGCACGGGTGATCCATTGCTGCAGTGCGGTTTTGAGTTCGGCGTGCGCGTCGAGACTGGCGTCGGCGAGGGTGTCGGTGACGAAGGTGCCGCGTCCCGGCTGCGGCGCGACGAGGCCTTGGCGCTCGAGTTCGCGATAGGCCTTGAGCACGGTGTTGGGGTTGATCGCGATCTTGGCGACGACCTGTTTGACCGTGGGCAGCTGGTCCCCCACGTCGAGCATGCCGAGTCGGAGGGCTTGCTGGACCTGGTGGACGAGTTGCATGTACGGGGCCACGCCGGAGCGCGGTTCGAGATGGAAGTCGATCACGGGCTTTCTCTATTTCACTAGGATGTTAGTACTATAGGACTATGGGGGTGTGGTCGTCAACTTCGGGGGTCGACCGTTCCCTGTTTCGGGCTATCGGCCCTGGTTGCGGGGGTGCCGGCGGGCCGCGCGCTCGTTGCCGAACTTGTAGGCGCCGGTCCAGCGGGCCAT
Source organism: uncultured Actinomycetota bacterium (assembly GCA_963740955.1). Classification (GTDB taxonomy): domain Bacteria; phylum Actinomycetota; class Actinomycetes; order Mycobacteriales; family Micromonosporaceae; genus Glycomyces. The sequence goes on along the minus strand of CAVUGC010000009.1, from coordinate 122,614 downwards.
CACCAGCTGCGCATCGCCGGCAGCGATCTCGTCGAGGAACTTGGCGGCGCGGGCACCGCGGAGGGTGGCGGCGGTCCTCCCCCGGTGCACGATGAGGACGGACCCGTCGGCGCGCTCCGTGTAGGAGAAGCCGCTCGGTGCGCTCAAGCGGCCGGGCTCTTCGTCTTGGCCGCGGCCCGCGCCATGAACGCCGCGACCACACCCCCGAGGAACCCGAAGAGGTGGGCCTGCCAGGAGATGTGCGGCTGGGTCGGGAAGACGCCCCACACCATGGAGCCGTAGACGGCGACCAGGAGCAGCGCGATGAGCAGGTCCCCGATGCGGCGCATGACGACGCCGCGCGCGAGCAGGTACCCGAAGAGCCCGAAGACGACCCCGGAGGCGCCGACGGTGACCGATCCGGCCGGGGACAGCAGCCACACGCCGATCCCGGAGGCGACCAGCGCGAGGGCGAGCGCGGTCCACATGCCGCGCCAGTCGCGGAGCGCGGCGATGGTGCCCATGACGGCGAGGGGCACCATGTTGGAGATGAGGTGTCCGGCGCCGGCGTGCAGGAAGGGTGCGGCGAGGAGGCCGGGGACGAGGCCGTCGAGGGTGCGCGGGGTGATGCCCCAGGCGGTGAGGTGGGCGGGGAGGATCCAGTCGGTGATGAGCAGGAGCCACATGAGGGCGATGAGGGTTCCCCAGAGGGTGAGTGCGCGCCGGAGCGGGTGGATGGGGCGCTGGTCGGCGGGTGTGAGGCTCATGCGGCTCCTTGCGCGAGTGGGGTCTCGGGTTGAAGGGTAGTCGGATCGGGCGTCTCGGGCGAGCGGGGCGGGTTCGGGGTCCGGGTGGTAGGTTCCCTCGGTGGCACCTAGGCTTGTGAGTCGGTTTTGGTTGCCGGCGGCCGCTGCGTGTGTGAGCGTGGGGCTGCTGGCCGGTTGCGGCGCGGATGGCGCTGCGGATGAAGGGGATGCAGGCAATATGGTGCAGATCAGTGACGGTGTCGAGGTTTCGGTGTCCGAGGACACGGGTGCGAAGCCGGTCGTGTCGGTGCCGGACGCCGAGGCGCCCAAGGAGCTCTTCACGTTCGACGTGGTCGAGGGCTCGGGCGTGGAGGCGAAGGCCGGGGACGCGGTCGCGGTGCAGTACGCGGGGTTCAACTGGTCGAACGGCAAGGAGTTCGACGCGTCGTGGAACCGTGGCGCGCAGCCGTTCGAGGTCTCGCCGCTGGGTTCGGCGCCGGTGATCCAGGGCTGGAACGACGGCCTGGTCGGGTCCCAGGTGGGCGACCGTCGCCTGATCGTGATCCCGTCGGAGCTCGGTTACGGCGCTCAGGGCGCCGGTGGTGTGATCGGCCCGAACGAGACGCTGGTGTTCGTGGTCGACGTGGTGTCGATCAACGGCAAGTCGTAGTAAGCGGTTCGGAGGGGCGTCGCGCTGGTGCGCGGCGCCCCTTCGTCGTGTCATGCGCCTCCGGCGATGGACGGGAGGATCTGGATGTCGTGTCCTTCTACGGGTGTGGCGAGTCCTTCGAGGCGTCTGCTTTCGTCGTCGCCGATGTAGATGTTGACGTAGCGGCGGAGTTTGCCGGCTTCGTCGCGGAGTCTGCGGCCCAGGCGCGGGTGGGTGGTCTCGATCTGGTCGAGGACGTCGGCGAGGGTGGCTCCGGTGTCGACGTCGACGGTGAGGTGGCGGGCCCCGCCGCATTCGGAGGCGAGTGCGGCGGGGAGTTTCACGTCGATCATCACGGGGTCTCCATGGCGCGGACGCAGAGCACGTCGGGCAGGTGGGCGGCGATGAGGTGCCATTCGCCGGCTTTGTCGTCGGCGGCCCACACGTCGCCGCAGCGGGTGCCGAAGTACCAGCCGGGTGCGGGGGCGCCGTCGGTGCAGGCGCCGTCGCGCATGACGGTGCCGAAGTAGGGCTCTTCGGGGAGGCCGGCACCCCAGGAGGTCCAGGTGTCGCCGTTGTCGGTGGTGCGCCAGGCGCCGATGCGGTGGTCGGGCGGGGTGCGGTCCATCGATTCGCCGACGGGCCAGGCCATGACGGTGCCGGCGTCGGTGGGGTGGGCGACCATGGCGAATCCGAAGTTGGAGGGCAGGGCGGCGGAGATGTTGGTCCAGCCGCCGTCGGGCCTGGTGGAGCGGTAGGCGGGGCCGTGGCTTTGGACGAAGAAGGTGCCGGCGGCGTCGCGGGTGACTTTGTGGATGCATTGGCCGGAGTCGGGTTCGGTGTCGGGGCCGTAGTCGACGGTGACGCCTTTGGTGATCCCGTTCCAGGTCTTGCCGTCGTCGTGGGTCTGGTAGATCCCGCCTGAGGAGATGGCGACGGTCAGGGATTCGGGGTCGTCGGGGTGTTGGACGATGGTGTGGACGGCGGGTCCGCCGGCGCCGGAGGCCCAGGTGGTGTGTTGGGGGTGGTCCCAGAGGGCTTGGTTGAACGCGAAGGTGCGGCCGCCGTCGTCGCTGGTCCACAGGCTGGTGGGTTCGACGCCGGCCCAGACGCGGTCGCCGGGGCCGAAGGCGAGCTGCCAGATGCGTTTGACGGTGTTGGTCTCTTCGGCGTCGGGCTGGTCGATGCCGGCGGTCTCGGAGAAGTCCAGGGGCCGGTACGGCAGGTCCTGGGGGAAGGCCATGGGGGCCTTGTCGGGTTCTTGCCAGGTGGCGGCGTAGTCGTCCGAGCGCCAGATGCTGGGCCCGAAGAAGGTGGAGGCGCCTACGAGGATGCGGCCGGTGGCCGGGTCGCAGGCGGCGGCGTAGATCTCGGCGACGGCGGTGAATCCGTCGGCGTCGAGTTGATGGGGTCCGTTGATGGTCCAGGTGGCGCGGTCGGCGCTGGTGGCGGTGAACAGGCCTTTGCGGGTGCCGATGAGGACGAGGTAGGCCATGGCGGGCTCCTTTGCCGGTCGATGTGGCTACTCGCCCCCATCGTCGCGCCCGGGTGTGACGTTTTCAGGCCGTTCGCGGTTTCACTCGCCGAGGAGTTCCTTGATGTGGGCCGCAACCCGGGCGGGCGTGCGGTGCGTGGTGTCGATGACGGTGGTTTCGTCGCGCATCCATGCGTCGAGTGCGGTCTCGTAGGCGTCGCGGTGGTCCAGGCGCCACTGCTTGGCGGTGGGTTCGGCGGTGTCGGCTTCGACGCGGGCGGCGAAGACGTCGCGGTCGGCGTGGAGTGTGAAGGCCCGCAAGGGAATGTCGGCTTTGGCGAATCCTTCGGTGAGTTCGGTCCAGTACTCGCGCTGCAGGACCGACTGCGGGATGACGAGGGTGCCGCCGACGAAGTCGAGGACCTGCCGGGCGGTCTCGATCGTCAGTCCCCGCCACGGCGCCCATTCCTTGAAGTCGGTGCAGGGGACGTCGCCGATGATGGGCCGCAGCATGAATCCGATGTGCTCGGAGTCGAAGATCCGAGCCGGGAGGGCGTCTTTGAGCAGGCGCGCGGTCGTGGTCTTGCCGGCGCCGAAGTTGCCGTTGAGCCATACGATCATGCGGAGGAATCTAACAGGACCGGACCTGTTCGGTAACGCTGATTCGTGTTACGTTGCGAACACCCTGGGCGCGATGCCGCGCCGCCAAGCCCACTCGGTCCCGTTAGGACGTCGCCCATGCGTGCCTCCCGTCTGCTCCTGGTCCTTCCGCTGCTGCTCGCGGCCGGATGCTCGGACTTGTCCGACCTCGTCGAGGACGCCACCTCCAGTGCCCCCGCCGGCACCGGATCCGAAGTCTCCGGCGATTTCAGCGACACCGCGCCGTTCACCGTCACCGTCGACCCCGCCGCTTTGACGGCGAGTATCGAGGCGCTCGAGGTCGCCGAGGAGCGGGACTCGGGCTACGACCGTTCCTTGTTCCCGCACTGGAAGGACGACGACGGCAACGGCTGCGACGCCCGCGACGACGTGCTCGTGAAACAGGACCGCTCCGGGAACCTGACCGAAGCCGACTGCGATGCGGCCATGACCGGCGAATGGGTCTCGATGTACGACGGCACCACGGTCACCGACTCCGGTGACATCGACATCGACCACTTCGTGCCGCTCAAGGAGGCGTGGGGCTCGGGCGCGGTCGACTGGACCACCGAGGACCGCCAGGCCTACGCGAACTGGCAGGAGAACAACTGGCACCTCATCGCCGTCACCGCTTCCTCCAACCGCTCCAAGTCCGACCAGGACCCGGCGGAGTGGATGCCCGAGGACGAGGCCGTGTGGTGCGCCTACATCTGGGCCTGGGTCGAAGTGAAGACCGAATGGCACCTCAGTGTCGACGAAGCCGAGAAGACCGCGCTCCTGGACTACACGACCGGTAGCTGCTGACCGAGCGCCAGCCACGTGAGGCCGTGCGCTTCGGCAACGGCCCGTTCGTCATCGGTGAACGCGTCGCGGCCGGTGGCCTTCGCGATGAAGACGACCGGATCCATGCCGAAGCCGGCCAGCGCGTTCTCGTGGCCGGGTCCGAGGAGGAGCCCGGTGACGACTGCTGTGGCTTCGGGCGAGGTCCAGCGGGGCCGGTCGATGGCGTCGGCGAGGTCGATGCCGTGGACGGCGACTTCGACGACGCGGGTGGTGAGGAAGTCGGTGAGGGTCATCGGGTCGCCGTGGCGGGTGGTGACCAGACGCCCGGCCGGTTCGGCCGCGCAGCGCTCGAGTGCTGCGAGTGATGTGGTCGCGAAGCGGGCGGCGATCGCCCGTCCCCCATCGCCGGCGGCCGAGGTGGCGCTGTCGATGCGGGTGTCGTTGACGGTCGGGGAGAAGCGTTCATCGGGCCGGTAGTACCCGGGTGCGTCGACCGTTGCGGTCTCGGGTGCGGGGGCGTCGAGCATCGGGCCCATGCGTGCGAGTGTCATGGTGATGTGCGCGGCCAGGGCCTTGACGTCCCAAGGGGCGCAGCGGGTCGGGGTCTCCCATGCGGCCGGGGCGAGTCCCGCCAGGACCGTTGCGAGCCGCCGGGATTCGACGGCCAGCGCGAGGAGTGGGTCGGATGCGAACATGGAGGGAACCCTATCCCCAAGGGAGGCAAGCGTATGGGTTTCGAGGCTGTGGTTCGTCCGGTGATCGACCGGGTGTTCGTGTCGATGCTGGCTGCGGCGGGGCCGGTGATGCGGGAGGCGTACGGCGCGTTGGGTCTGGCGGGGCCGGGTATGGAGACGCGGTTGTATCCGGGTCTGTTGGCGCGGCCGATGAGTGGTGCGGCGGTGGCGGCGGCGCTGGTGTACGCGGAGGCGGACCGGTCTGAGGCGATCGGGACGGTGCGGCGGGATGCGGATGGTGCGTGGCATCTGACGGATTTGGGGCGGGCGGGGGCTGCGGCGAACCAGCGCGGTATCGGGGAGGCGGCCGCGGGGCTGTGGGTGAGGCGTCCGATCGCGACGATGCAGGGTCTCGATGGTTTGGATCGGTTGAACGAGTTGGTCGGGCGGTTGTTGGTGGCCGGGCGGGCTTCCGGTGGTCTGGTGTTCAGGGAGTTGACGCCGGTGTATGAGCCGGTGGACGCGAGTGCGGCGGTGCGGTTGTCGACGCGGTTGACGGTGTTGCGGTATCACCGGGCGGATGCGCATCGGGCGGCGTGGCAGGCGGCGGGGTTGAGTGCCGAGGAAGTCCAGGCGCTGCCGGCGGGGCCGGTGCGGGCGGCGATCGATGCAGAGACGAACCGTTTGGACGCGCCGATCTATGCGGCGTTGGATGCGGATGAGCGTCTGGAGCTGCTGGGTGGGCTGGGGGCGCTGGCGGACGGCTTGGCCGGGTAGCGGCGGAGCCGCGTGCGGGCTGGAGGGTTCGGCGCTGCGGCTGGGATCATGGAGGCTGGTCCTTTGCCGCCGTTCGTAGAAGGAGGGCTTCATGTCCTATGCCGCTTTGATTCGCCCGGTGATCGACCGGGTCCATGTGTCGCTGCGGAACGCCGCGCGAGCCGGGGTCCGGGAACTGTACGGCTCGCGCGGGTTGACTCCGGGGGTGGAGAGCGACGTGTTCTACGCGCTCTTGGACCACCCGGTGCCTGAGGAGGCGCTGGCGGCACGGATGGTGTACGTCCCATTCGATCCGGATGCCGCGGAGGTCCCGGGGTTGGTGGCGCGCGCTGGCGGTGCGTGGCATTTGACTGCGGCGGGGCGTGAGGTGGCGCTGGAGGTGGACCGGGTGTTCGCGGCCGCGGCGGAGCGGGTGTGGTCGTATCGGGCGACCGCGGCGATGTCGGGTCTGGCCGCGGTCGAGGCTGCGTTGCCTTTGGTGGAGCGGTTGTTGGTGGCCGGGCAGGCGAGCGGTGGGGTGGTGTTCCGGGCGTTGACGCCGGTGTGGGAGCCGGCGGGTGCGTCGGCGTCGGCGCTGCTGGTCTCGCGGTTGGAGGCGCTGCGCCATCACCGGGCCGATGCGCACCGTGCTGCTTGGGGTGGCGCGGGTTTGACCGTGGACGAGATCCGGGCGCTGGAGTCCGGTCCGGTGTGGGAGGCCATCGAGGCTGAGACGGACCGTCTCGATGAGCCCGTCTATGCGGCGTTGGACGCCCATGAGCGGCTGGTGCTGCTGGCTTCATTGGGGGCGCTCAACGACGGGCTCACTGCTCCGTGAGGTCGTCGCCGGCGGAGTGGCGGCGCGAGTAGGGTTCGCGTTTATGGCGGATGAAGCTTGGGAGGCGCGCTGCGCGGCGCTGTGGGAGCGGCTGGACGAGTTGGGCCGTGACGAGTTCGTGCAGGCGATGAAGGATCTCGCGGCCGAATGCGGGCCGGAGGATCCGGTGGCGTTGTTCGAGGTCGGTGGCGCGCACGATTCGACCGGGTACACCGAGATCGCGGTCGGCTATTACGAGCGGGCGATCGCGGCCGGGCTGAGCGGGGTGCGGCGCCGGCGTGTGTCGATCCAGATGGCGTCGTCGCTGCGCGAGACCGGGCACCCTGAGCGGGCCCTTGAAATGATCGCTGAGGAGCGCGGGCGCGGTTCGGACGAGTACGACGGTGCGCTGGCGATGTGCGAGGCGTTGACGCTCGCGAAGCTCGGGCGCGACCGGGAGGGCCTGTCGGTCGCTTTGGTGGCGTTGGCGCCGCATCTGCCGCGGTATCAGCGGTCGACGGTGAACTATGCGCGCGGCCTGGTCGGGCAGGACCCGATCTGATTGACGCCCTAGTGGATCGGGTGCCAGGATGGGTCGATGCGATTGCTGCTGGTTCCCGGTCGGGGCGTCCCGAAACCTGAGCAATGGATGCGCCGGGTGGGGCCGCGTCCGATCCGAAGTGGGTGTGGGCGCCTGAGCCGCCGGGGCCGCCGCTGGTGTTCGTCGACCGGATCGCCGCGCTCGAGGCGGCGCTGGCCGCGAGTGATGAGCCGGCGCTCATCGTCGCCCATTCCGCCGGTTGCGTGGCGACGGTCATGTGGGCCGCTTCCCATACGGGGCCGGTGCATGCCGCGCTGCTGGTGACGCCGCCGTCGTTCGAGGGCCCGGACGTCGCCTCGTCTGATGATGTGCCGTGGCGGGTGCCGTTGCAGCCGTTGCCGTTTCGGTCGGTGGTCGTCGCCAGCCGCACCGACCCGTTTTGCACGTTCGACCAGTCGCGGGCCTATGCCGAGGCGTGGGGTGCGTCGTTGGTGGACGCGGGCGACGCCGGGCACCTGGACACGGAGTCAGGGTTCGGGCCTTGGGTCGAGGGTGAGCTGCTGGTGGCCGACCTCAGTCGGTGACGGGGTCTTCGAGGACGTTGGCGAGGGTGCGGGCTTGGAGGCCTTCGGGGTCGGTGCCGGAGACGCCGGACATCATGATGAGGGCTTTCCAGAGGGTCCATGCGCGGGCGCGGGCCCAGGTGTCGTCGTCGAGGCCGGCGGCTTCGCGGAAGATGCGGCGTTCGTCGCCTTCGAAGTAGGTCCAGGCGATCTGGAGGTCGCTGGCGGGGTCGCCGATGCCGCAGGTGCCGAAGTCGATGAGGGCTGAGAGTCGCCCGTCCTGGGTGAGGAGGTTGCCGACGGCGATGTCGCCGTGGAACCACACGGGTTGCCCGGTCCAGACGGTGGTCATGGCGTTGTCCCAGACCGCTTCGCAGGCGGCGACGTCGACGGTGTCGGCGAGGAGGCGCAGGGCCCGCTGGACTTCGTTGGCGTAGGCGCTGGGGTGGCAGCCGCGAAAGAACGAGTGCCAGCCGGCGGCCGGTCCGTCCTCTGCCGGTGCGGCGCGGAGGGCGGTGAGGACGGCGCCGAGGTCGCGGGCGAATCGGGCGCGGTCGATGCCGGGCGAGTCCTGGAGGGTCTCGCCGAGGATCCAGGACCGGATCGACCACGGGTGCGGGTAGGCGTCGGTGGGTTCGCCGATCGCGACGGGCGCCGGGATGGGGACCGGGAGGTGTTCGGCCAGGGCCGGCAGGCAGCGGTGCTCTTTCTCGACGGCGGCGGCGTAGCCGCCGCCGCTGGGCAGGCGCACCGACAGGTGGGTGCCGAGCATGAACGTGCGGTTGTCCCAGCCTTGGCGCGGCACGGGTATGACCGGCAGGTCGGCCCATGCGGGGAACTGTTCGGCGACGAGCGCCTGGACGAGCTCGGCGGTGATGTCGGGGGTGGCGGTCATGGCCGGGTGCCTTTCGTCAGGTGCGCGTGGACGAGGCGGGACCGTTCCGCGGGGTCTGCGGCGGGCACTCGCACGAGGTCGTAGCCGTATTCGGCGTAGGCGTCGCGGTGGACTTGTTCGAACCGTCGGGCGCCTTCGAGGTCGATGCGGCGCACCGCGGTCGGGGCGATGAATCCGAGCAGGTCGAAGAAGAACACCTGCGCCTCGTAGATGTCGTCGGCTTTGATGCGGTCGAGTTCGGCCGCCAGCACCGGGCCGACGGGATGGTTCTTGAAGCGGGCCAGCGCGAGCGTGCAGATCGGGGACCGGTCGAAGACCTGGACGGGCCCGGTGGCGGCGATCTGGCGGTCGCGTTGGAGGGCGGCGATCTGGTCGCAGAAGTCGGCCCGTTCCCACGGCTCGGTCTCGCCTGCGGCTTGCTGGAGTTCGATGAGGTCGGTGGCGGCTTCGGCGATGACGGTGTGTCCGGTGTCGGCGAGGAGCCTCGCGACGGTGGTCTTGCCGGCACCGGGGGCGCCGGTGAGGAGGTATCGGCGGATCACGGTTGCTTTCGGTAGGTGTCGAGGGCGAGGTCGCGGGCGGTTCGGACGATGTCGCGGTCGTTTCCGTCCAGGTGCGTTTCGAGGTGGGCGGCGGCGAGGCGGTAGAGCTTGAGGGCGGCGCGGCAGCCGTGGGCGTGGTCGCATCCGGTGATGCCGGCGGCGTCGTCCCAGGCCTGTGCCCAGAGTGGTCCGAGGGTGTCGGCGAGGGCGTCCCACAGGTCGTTCTCGGAGTCGAAGAGGATCCGGTTGGCTGCGGCCATGGGGTGGCCGAGCTGGAGGGTGAGGATCTGGCGGTTCGCGGCGGCGGCTCGGGGCCGGCCCTGGGCGAGCATGCCGCGGACCTTGTGGACTTCTTCGGCGAGGCCGACGAGTTCGCTTGCGGCCCAGCGGTCCGCTTCGGCGCCGATCGCGTCCCAGGTCCAGGCTCGGGCTTCGGTTTGGAGGCGGGCCATGAGGCCGTCGGGGTCGTGGAGGGGCCGCGCGTACCGCCAGGCGGGGACGGCGGCGGGGGCCTCCCAGGGGCGGGTGAAGGCGGCTTCGAGGTCGGCCGGGGTCTTGCGGGTGAGGACGACCATGCGGGCGTCGACCTGGCGGACTTCGACGCCGGGGTCGGTTTCGACGGCGATCATCAGGTCGATGTCGGAGTCGGGGTGGTCGGTGCCGTTCGCGACGGACCCGAACAGGGCGATGCCGAGCGCCTGGGGGGCGATGTCGGCGGCGACCTGTTCGGCGACCCGGGTCGCGTGGAGGGTGTGGTGCACGCCGTCGAGTATCGCCGTCCCCTAGGCGGGGCGTCGAGGGGTTTTCAGGCGGTGGGTTTCGGGTGTTCAGGCTCCGGTGTTCACACGCTCTTGTAGTACTGGATCTTCCCGGAGATGTAGTCGCGTTTGGCGGCGAGGTCGGCCATGCGCGCGTCGACGGCGACCCGGTGCTCCTCGAGGAGTTTGATGCGCTCGGGGATCGTGTGGTCGCCCTCGCGGACCAGCAGCGCGAAGGTGCCCATCTGCTCCACCGGCATACCGGTGTCGCGCAGGCATTTCAACGTGCCGAGCCATTCGAGGTGTTCGTCGCTGAAGCGGCGCTGGCCGGTGGTGGTGCGGTCGACGGCGTCGATGAGGCCGATGCGTTCGTAATAGCGCAACGTGTCCATGGTGAAACCGGAGCGGCGCGCGCATTCGCCGATCGTGTAGGACTGCGCGGTTGAGTTGGCTGCCACGAGAGACGAGGATACTCCACGACAGCAGCCTGCGGGTTTGCGTTGGAGTCCACTCCAAGTCCTAGCGTCGAAACCAACAAGACGACGAAAGGGGACCGCTGTGGAGCGGATCGCATTGGGACCGGACAAGATCGACGTGTCGCGCCTGTGCCTGGGGGCGATGGCCCTGGGCGGCGTGCAGGACGAGGCGCTGAGCTTCGAGATCTTGGACCGGTTCGTCGAACTCGGCGGCAATTTCATCGACACCGCCAACTGCTACATGTTCTGGATCGACGGCGGCACGGGCGATGAGTCCGAGCTGCTGCTCGGGCGCTGGCTCGCCGCCCGAGGACACCGCGAGGACCTGGTCATCGCCACCAAGGTGGGCCGGCGTCCCTCGTTCCCCGGCGGGGGCCTGGACCACTCCGAGCCGCTGACGGCCGAGCGGATCGAAGCGGGGCTGGGCGAGTCGCTCGAGCGGCTCGGCACCGACTACGTGGACCTGTTCTGGTCGCACCGCGACGACCGGGACACGCCCCTGGAGCAGACCGTGGCCGGCTTCGACAGCGTGGTGCGGGCCGGGAAGGCGCGCATGGTCGGGGCCTCGAACCACGCCTCCTGGCGGGTCGAGCGGGCCCGCGGCATCGCCGCGGCCTCGGGCGCGGCCGCCTATACGGCGATGCAGAACCGCTACTCCTACCTCAAGCCGCGCCCGGAGACGGTCCTGCCCGAGGGCGGGCACGTCCACGCCGCACCCGAGGACATCGACTACGTGGGCGCCACGCCGGGCATGGCGATCCTGGCGTACTCATCGCTCCTGTCGGGCGTGTACACGAACCCGGCCAAGTCCCTGGGCGAGCACTACGCGCACCCCGGCACTGAGGCGCGGTTCAAGGCCCTCGACGAGGTCGCCGCCGAGACGGGTGCGACGCGCAACCAGGTCGTGCTCGCCTGGCTCGCCGGACACGAGACCCCGGTGATCCCCCTGGTCGGCGTGTCCTCGGTCGCGCAGCTCGACGAGGTCGCCGCCGGCCTCGACCTCACGCTCGAGGCCGACCAGTGGCGGCGCCTGACCGAAGCCGTCTAGCCGAGGAAGCTGAGGCGCACGGTCCGGTCGGGGTTGTCGCGGTTGGTGTCGACCAGCAGCACCGACTGCCAGGTGCCGAGCGCGATATGGCCGGCGACGACCGGGAGCGTGGCATGGGGGGCGACCAGTCCCGGAAGGACATGGTCCCTCCCGTGCCCGGTCGAGCCGTGCTGGTGGCGCCACCGGTCGGTGCGCGGCAGCAGGTCCCCGAGGGCGTCGAGGAGGTCCTCGTCGGAGCCGGCGCCGGTCTCGATGACCGCGATCCCGGCCGTGGCGTGCGGGACGAACACGTTGAGCAGCCCCTCGCGGGCGCCGATGCGCTCCAAGAACGCCGCGCATTCGCCGGTGAGGTCTTTGACGGCCTCGCGATGTCCCGTGTGGACGGCGAGGGTGGTGGTGTGGAACGCCGGGCTCATAACCGCTGATCTTGCCACGCCGCCGCCTACGCCGTGTCCACCACCGGGGTACGGTTCGCTCCAGAGGAGGACCGATGGCGACATATGTGGCGCTGCTGCGCGGCGTGAACGTGGGCGGCAACCGCAAGATCCCGATGGCCGACCTGCGTCAGGCGCTGGCCGAGGCCGGGTTCGAGCGGGTGCGCACCTACATCCAGTCGGGGAACGTCCTGGTCGACTCCGGTGAGAGCGCCGGCCGGGTCGAAGGCCGGATCGGGGCGGTGATCGCCCAGCGGTTCGGGCACACGGTGCCGGTGATGGTCCGCACCGGGGCCGAGCTGGACCGCATCGTGGCGTCGGACCCGTTCGCCGGACGCGACCTCGATGCGTCGAAGGTGACGGTGACGTTCCTGTCCGCGCCCGCGCCGGGGCCGCTGGAGGTACCGGAGGGGCAGACCGAGGAGGCGTTCACCGCGGGCGCCGAAGTGTGGGTGTACTACCCCGAGGGCATGGGCAGATCGACGTTGGACCGGACCGGGTTCTGGAAGAGCCTGGGCGACGTGGCGACCACCACCCGGAACCTGCGCACGGTGACGAAGCTGCGCGACATGGCCGCGGCGTAGCACCGGAACGATTGCGGGGCTTGGACTATCGTGGGAGACATGTCCGCAGAGATCACCGGGTTCGACTGGGGCGACCGCACCGTGGTCGTCGCGCCAGGGGCCGACCCGTACCGGGCCTATCTGGACACGCTCGGGTCGGCCGAGTCGCGCCGGACCATGCGCGGGTGCCTCGACCGCATCGCGCAGCTGCTCTCGGGCGACCCCGAGACGACCGGCGAGGGCCAGCCGTGGCATCTGCTGCGCTATGAGCACACGTCGCGGCTGCGGGCGGCGATGATCGACGCGGGCTGGTCGGGCGCGTACGTGAACAAGCACCTCGCGGCCCTGCGGCGGGTGTTGAAAGAAGCGTGGCGGCTCGATCTGATGGCCGCCGAGGACTACCAGCGGGCCTGCGACCTGCAACCGGTCAAGGCGCAGCGCCTCCCGGTCGGCCAGCAGGTCGACACCGAAGCGCTCGGCGCGGCCCTCTACGCGTGCGACGCCGACCCCGGCCCGGCCGGCGCGCGGGACGCGGCGGTCCTGGCGACCCTCTACTCCACCGGGTGCCGCCGCTCCGAGATCGCCTCGATGCGCCTGGCCGACTACGACCCGGCCGAACGTTCGATCCGCATCGTCGGCAAGGGCAACAAGGAACGGGCCGTCTACGTCACCGAAGCCGCCCAGGCCCGCATCGAACGCTGGACCAACGTGCGCGGCAACGACCCGGGCGCCTTGTTCTGCCCGATCAACAAGGCCGGGAAACTGCGCCGCACCGGCAACCAGTTCGCGGGCATGACCGGCCAGGCCATCGCCGACCTGCTCACGAAACGCCTGGTCGAGGCCGGGCAGCGGCGCCACACCCCGCACGATTTCCGCCGCACGTTCATCGGTGAGCTCCTCGACGCCGGCGTCGACCTCGCCATCACCCAGTCGCTGGTCGGCCACGCCTCACCGGCGACCACGGCCCGCTACGACCGCCGCCCGGCCCGCCGCTCCCGCGAGGCCGTCGACCGCCTCCAGCTCCCCGAATCGTGATGTCGATTTCTGGCTAGCCGTTGTCGTACCCGCAGGGCAGTCTTGGGGGCATGGACTTCCAAGCGATCATCGGCAGCGAAGAGCGGCTCCACGCCGCCGTCGCCGGCCGGGACGCCCGCTTCGACGGCTGGGTGTTCCTCGCCGTCACCTCCACCCGCATCTACTGCCGCCCCTCATGCCCGGCGGTCAAACCCAAACGCGAGAACCAGCGGTTCTACCCGTCCGCGGCCGCCGCCCAGGACGCCGGGTACCGCGCGTGCAAACGCTGCCGCCCCGACGCCTCCCCCGGCTCCCCCGCCTGGGACTGGCGCAGCGACGTGTGCGCCCGGGCGATGCGCCTCATCGGCGAAGGCGTGGTCGACCGCGACGGCGCCGCCGGCCTCGCCCAGCGCCTCGGCTACTCCCTGCGCCAACTCGAGCGGCTCCTGATCGCCGAGGTCGGCGCCGGGCCCGCCGCACTCGCCCGCGCCCAGCGGGCCCAGGTCGCGCGCACCCTCATCGAATCGACCGACCTGCCGATGGGCCAGGTCGCCTTCGCCGCCGGCTTCGCCTCCATCAGGGCGTTCAACCGCGTCGTCGCCGAGGTCTTCGCCTGCTCCCCCACCGAACTGCGCACGAAAACCAAAGGCACCGTCACCGGCGGGGGCGCGATCACGCTGCGCCTGGCCTACCGCGAACCGTTCGAACCGTCGAACCTGTTCGGCCACCTCGCCGCCGCCAGCGCCCCCGGCGTCGAAGAATGGGCGGGCGGCGCCTACCGGCGCACGTTGCGCCTGCCGCACGGGCCGGGTACGGCCGCGCTGCGTCCGGGCCCCGGCTATGTCGAATGCCGGCTGCGGGTGTCGGATCTGCGGGACGTGACCGCGGCGGTCGCCCGCTGCCGCCGCGCCCTGGATCTGGATGCGGACCCGCACGCCCCCATGGAGGCCCTGTCGGGCGATCCGGTGTTGGCGCCGTTGGTGGCGAAGACGCCGGGCCGGCGGGTGCCGCGCAAGGCCGACGGCCCCGAGTACGCGATCCGGGCCGTCATCGGCCAGCAGATCGCGACCGCTTCGGCGGCGACGGTCGCGGCCGGTCTGGCCGAACGCTACGGCGAACCGGTCGAGGACCCCGACGGCGGCCTGACGCGGTTGTTTCCGTCTCCGGAGGCGATCGCTGGAGCCGACCCGGCGCATCTGCCGATGCCGGGCAAACGCAAGGCGACCGTGATCGCTTTGGCCCGGGCGCTCGCCGACGGCCGGGTGGAGGTGGGTCCGGGCGCGGACTGGGCCGAGGCCCGCGCGGCCCTCGCGCAGGTGCCGGGGGTGGGGCCGTGGACGATCGAGATGATCGCGATGCGGGCCCTGGGCGACCCGGACGCGTTCCCGGTGAAGGACCTCGGCGTGATCAAGGGCGCCGCCCATTTGGAGCTCGGGGCGGGGCGGGCCTTGGAGGCCCGGTCGCAGGCGTGGCGGCCGTGGCGGTCCTACGCGGTCCAGTACCTGTGGGCCTCCAGTGAGCATCCGACGAACCGTCTGCCGACCGATGAGGAAGTGAGTGCGCGATGAACACCAACGCCAGTGCGAGGCATCGTGAAGATGGAATCGCCGCTGGGCATCATGGCCATTTCAGCGGTCGATGAAGGCTTGACCTGCATCAACATGGGTGTCGAGGAGATGAAGGACGCCTGGGGGCCGGAGGAGTCCACGCCGGTGCTGGATGCGGCCGTGGACCAGATGGAGGCCTATTTCGCCGGCGACCTGAAGGAGTTCGACCTGCCGCTGGCCGCGACCGGCACGGACTTCCAGCAGCGGGTGTGGGCCGAGCTGTGCCGCATCCCGTACGGCGAGACCGTGTCCTATATGCATGTGGCCGAAGCGATCGGCGACCGCAAGGCGGTGCGCGCGGTCGGTTTGGCGAACGGGCGCAACCCGATCGCGATCGTCGTACCGTGCCACCGGGTGATCGGCGCGAACGGGAAGCTCACCGGCTACGCCGGCGGCCTGTGGCGCAAGGAGCGGCTGCTGTCGCTCGAGCGCGGCGAACCGTCCCTGTTCGCCTAGTCGTCCTAGAGGAGGGTGACGGTGAGTCGGACGTTGACCGCGTCGTCGTTGACGACGATGGTCGCGGAGTAGCAGACGTCCGCGTTGCACCCGGCCGGGATGATCCCCGAGGCGCTGCCGTTGGGGGTGGTCCCGGCCAGCAGCGGCGCCTCCATGGCGTTGTCGGCGATGAAGTCGTCGAAGGCCTTCGAGGGGATGTCGACGGTGACTTCGGCCCGGTCCCCGGGGGTCGGGCGTCTCCATCTGCGTCAGGTCCGACTCGAGCACGTCGGTGCCGTCGGGGAACGACACGTGGGTGGCCTGGGCGACCGACTCGGCACTGGGTTGGGGGCCGCCTTCCAGGGACCACCCCACGGCCCAGACCGCGGCGATCATCCCGCCGAAGACGACCGCGAGCCACACGGCGGCGATCAGGGCGCGGCGGACCGTAGGCGTCGGCGGGGGTTTCATGGCCGCGACCCTACCCGAGTCGCCCCAGTGACCGACCCGTCTACCCGCGGGCGTTATTGCGTGAACGTGAGGATGAGGTCGTAGAGCCGCTGGGCCCGTTCCCGGTCGCCTTCCACCACGACCGCTGCGGCCGGGACGCGCCGCCACAGCCACATCAGGATCTCGCCGGGGCTGCCTTCGACCGTGGCCTGCGCGTCGGCGCTGACGCCGCGGATGATGCTCACGCCTTCGGTGGCGACCTGTACCGTCCACGCCTGGTCGCCGGCTTCGAGGGCGACGGCGAGGCCGTTGTTGGCCGCGAGGTCGTCGGCGGCCCAGTTGCGGTAGGCGCGCGATCCCCACGCGAGCATGATGTCGAGCATCTCGTCGACCCCGTCGACGGCGAGCGCGGGGTCGATGGGGCCGATCGGGCGGCCGGCGGCGAGTTCGGCGTCCGCGCGGTGCACGACGGTCTCGTGGGCCATGCGCCGGATCCAGAACCCGACGGACTGGTCGGGCCCGTACCAGGTGTAGGCGAGGGTCTCAGGGCCCCGCGCGTCGAACTCGGCGACCAGGTCGGCCAGCGCCGCATCGAAACGGTCCGCTGCGGTGCCGGGGCGGTCGATCCGGTCGGTGTCGGCCGGGGAGCGCATGAGCCGCATCGACTGGATCTTGTGGTCGTACGTTTCGGTGACGTGCCCGAGCAGGCCGGCAGCGGTCCATTCAGGACATGAGGGCACGGGTGCGTCCGGTGCGGCCGCGAGGGCGGCCGCCTTGAGGAGGGCGGCTTCGGTGACCAGATGCGCCTGCAGGGCGGGGAAGTCCATCCGATGATCCTCGCAGGCGGGTGCGACAGTTCACCGGTCGCCGTCGAGTCCCGCTTCGAAGGCGATGAGTGCCGCCTGCACGCGGTTCTCGGTGCCGAGGGCGGTGAACAGCGCGCTGAGGTACTGCTTCACGGTGCCCTCGGACAGGTGCAGGGACTTGGCGATCTGGGCGTTCGACTGTCCTTTCCCTACACCGGTGAGGAGTTCGCGCTGGCGGGGTGTCAGTTCGCGGACCATCGCCTGGGCTCGGGCGGCGCGGTCGAGGTGGGTGCGTGTGCGTCGGCGGATCAGCCAGCGGCCCACGCGTGGGGAGAACGCGGCGCCGCCGCCGGCGATGGCGCGCACGCCTGCGATGAGGTGCTGCGGGTCGTCGGATTTGAGGAAGAAGCCGAGCGCCCCGAGCCTGACGGCGTCGGCGATGTACGCCTCGTCGGAGAACGTCGTCAGCATCGCCACCGGTGTGCCCGGTGCATCGGTGTGCAGGCGTTCGAGGGTGCGGATGCCGTCCAGGCGCGGCATCTGGATGTCCAGGAGGATGAGGTCGAGCAGGTGCCGTCGGGCCGCATCGACCGCTTCGAGGCCGTCGACGGCCTCGGCGGTGACCTCGATGCCGGGCGCGGTGGCGAGGATCCCGGCTATTCCTGCGCGCACGAGCCGGTCGTCGTCGGCCAGGAGCACCCGCATCGGGCCTTGCCGTTGCGGCTCCGAGGTTTCGGCGATGGGTTCGGTCATGAGGGCGACACGCTATCAGTACCCGGGTGGAATGGTCCTCGTGGCGACGACCAGGCCGTCTGCGAAGCAGATCTGATAGACGTCGTCGCGGGCGGCGAAACTCGCGGTCGCCTCGTAGTAGGCGCACTCGGCGCCCGGGGGTTCGCTGACGACCGCGCTCGGGGCGTCGAGCATCTCCCCTGTCGGCAACAGCAGTGCCGTCTCCGCCCGGGTGTCGCCGACCTCGATCGCGGCGAAGCGCTCCGGTGGCAGGACCGAGGCGACCGTGACGTACACGAAGTATCCGATCGCCACTGCCGCCGCGATGAAGAACATCGCCAGCGGCACCAGCCAAGCCTGCCGCGTCGCCCGGCGGTTGCGCCGCTTCGCGACGGCCGCCTCCGCGGTGAGGAAGCGGATCCTCGAAGAGGAGAGGTCGGTGTCCGCGGTCGGCGACGGCATCGCCGCGGAGGGCAGCCGAACGGTGAGGGTGAAGTCCTCGCCTCGCTCCACCGCCAGGGTGCCGCCCAGGAGCGCGACCCGGTGCTGCAATCCGGTGATGCCGCGACCGGGCGGACCGGGCGTTGACCGCCGACCGGGCAAGGAATTGCGCATCTGCAGCACCACGTCGCCTTCGACGAGGTCGATCGCGACGTGCACCGTGGCTTCCGGTGCGTGCTTGGCGGCGTTGGTGAGCCCCTCCTGCAGTGCCCGGAGCAGCGCGGCGCGGGTGTGGTCGCCCGCGACGGCCTCGATGTCCGGTGCGAGGGCGGCGCGCACGGTCACGCCGGAGGATCGTGCCCGATCGATCACGTCCGCGACGGCGAGACCGCTCAGGGACGCGGTGACACCGGAGGTCCGCTCGGCCAGCAGCGCGACGGTCTCGCCGAGCTCGTCCGCCGCGTCGGCGGCGTTCGCCCGAATGCGCTGCATCTCGGCTCTGACCGCGGGCGGCAGCGACTCGTCGAGGGAGAGCCGGCCTGCTTGGACGGCGATCAGCGTCAATCGGTGTCCCAAGCCGTCATGGATCTCGCTGGCCATGGCGTCGCGTTCACGCCGCACCGCCTGCTCGATGCGGGCCTCGTGTTCCCTCACCTCGGCGAAGGCGAGGTCCCATCCGCCCTGCAGATAGTTCCGCCGCGCCCGCCGCACGGCGATGACCAGCATGGCGAGGAGGAAGCAGAAGGTGCCGGCCATGCCGTAGAAGAAACCGAGAATGCTGTCCGAGGAGGTCACTCCCACCACGGTCGAGGCGATGAGCGCGGCCGTCACCGCGACCGTGACCAGCGGCAGCGGCGGTTTCAAGAACGCGGTGACGATGCCGGTCGCGGTCGCGGACACCATCACGGCCGCCTGCCCCGCATCGAACATCACCACCCCGGGCCACTCCACGATCCCCAGGAGCCCGAGCCAGTACATGGTGAACCCGAAGGCGACACCGGCGAGCACGGCCAGGGCCGTCCTCCCGGTGCGGGACAGGCGGGTCGGCGGAAGCGGATCGTTGGCGGACACCCCTCCAACATAGGGAGGGGAGGCCATTGCCGAAACTCGCTTTCGTTAGTGCTTCGCCTCGCTTTCAGCACTGCCCGGCGGTGCCCCGCCCCGCTTAGCGTCGGTCGCATGCTCGATCAATGCACCCGGTTCCTCGACGCCGCAGGCGAGTACGGCCTGGCGGTGCTCGCGTTCGTCTTCGTCGTCTCGACGGTGGAGGCGGTCTTCGGTCTCGGCGCGCTCGTCCCCGCCGAAACCGCGCTCGTCCTCGCCGCGGTCATCCTCGCCCAGAGCCCCTTGCTGATCGCCGCCGTGGTCGCCGCCGCGGCCGGCGCCTTCCTCGGCGACCACGTCGGTTTCGCCGTAGGCAGGAGGCTCGGGTCGAGGATCGCCGACACGCGCGCGGTGCGCCGGATCGGCGTCCAGCGGTGGCACGACGCGTCCCGGTTCGTCGAACGGCGCGGCGTCGGGATCATCGTCGTCGCCCGCCTGCTGCCGGGCATCCGCACACTCATCGCCGCGGCGGCCGGCGCGTCGGCGATGCGCTACCGGCGCTTCGCGACCGCCACCGGCGTCGCCGCTCTCGCCTGGTCGCTGCTGTGGGTCCTCGGCGGTGCCGCCCTCGGATCGGCGTTCCTCGAATTCGCCGAACGCGCGGCACTTCCCGCGCTCGGGTCGGCGGCCGTCGTGGCCGCGCTCGTCCTCATCGGTCGCGCCCGCGCGAGACGGACGGCACCGCGATGAGCCTCAGCCTCCCGATCGCCGCCCTGATCCTGGCCGGCCTGGTCATCGCCGACTTCTTCATACCGATGCTCCCCAGCGCCACCATGATCGCCGCGCTCGCCGGATTCCTCGCCGGCGACCCCCTCCTCATCGCCGCCCTGATCGCCTGGGCCGCTTCAGCGTCCTGGCTCGGCGACCTCCTCGGCTACCACGCCTTGCGCCACACCCGGGCCAGGAGGCGAACACCGATCCCGGCCTCGGCCAAGGTCACCCGCCTCGAGATCAAGCTCCGTGCCACGCTCAGGCACCGCCCCTACTCGACGACGATCATCGCCCGATTCCTGCCCGCCGGCAGGACCGCGCTCGCCTGGGCCGCCGTGACCACCCCCGACTACCCCCGCGCGCGAGTGTCGGCCATCGCCGCAGGCTCGTGGGCCGCCATCACGGTCGGTCTCGGTCTCCTCATCGGGTCGATCTTCGGCGCCGGACTGTGGTCGGCCGCCACGACCGCGACCGCCGCCTGCGCGCTGAGCGTCGCCCTCACCTGGTGGTTCAAGACGGCCCGGACAGGCGGGCGGCACCTCGCCGGCAGGCCCTGCGGCCGAGCGCGCGGGCGCGCATGACACCGGCGAGTCGGCGTCCCGCATGGTGGACGGTCCCCAATCTCGTCACCGCGATCCGCTTCGCGCTGATCGCGCCGATCGTGGCACTGCTGCTGTGGTGGTTCCACCCGCTCGGAGCGGCCATGCTCGCGGCGTTCTACGGGGCCTCGGACTGGATGGACGGGTACCTCGCGCGCAAGCTCGACCAGGTGAGCCGGGCCGGGGAGATCCTCGATCCGCTCGCCGACCGCCTGGGCATCGCGTGCATCGCGGCCGCTCTAGCGGCCTGCGGAGCTGCGGCGTGGTGGACGATCGCCGTCTTCCCCACCGTGGACCTGATCGTGTTCGGCGCGTACCTCGCGCGACGCGACCGTCAGCTCAGGGTCACCTGGATCGGCAAGGCCCGCACCGCTGTCGCGATGGGCGGCTTCCTGGTCCTGATGGTCGGCATGGCTCCGGGCCCCGACTGGGTGCCGGTGGCGGGGCAGGCCGCTCTGGCCTGCGCCGCCGCACTCCACATCGGGGCAGGGGTCGGGTATCTGCGCCAACTGCTGTCGCGCGCGCCGGCCGACGGCGGTGAGGTCGACGCCCGGCGGCGCATCGGTGACGACACGCCCCACGGGCCCGCCTCCAGCGCCGAACACCAGTGCAACCGGGCAGGTGCGCCCCCGGCCGGCGGCGCTCGGTCTACCGTGGAGTGATGCGGGAGCGCGTGGACCGGATCGGGATCGCCCTGTTCGCCGCCGCAGCGGTGTTCGGCGGCGGCAACGCCGTCGGCGTCCGCTTCTCCAACCGCGAACTCGACCCGCTCTGGGGAGCGGCCCTCCGCTTCGGCGCCGCCGCGATCGTGCTCCTGCTGATCATGGCGGCCCGCCGCCTCCCCCTCCCCCGCGGCAAGGCCCTGGCCGGCGCGGTCGCCTTCGGGCTGTTGAACTTCGGTGTCACCTTCGCCCTCGCCTACTACGCCCTCGTCTACATTCACGCCGGCCTCGCACAGACGATCCTGTCGCTCGTGCCGCTGGTGACACTGCTGCTGACCGTGGCCCAGCACCAGCAGCGTTTCCGGCCCGCACTCCTGGTCGGCACGCTCCTGGCCGCCGCCGGGGTCGCCGTCATCTCGCAGGCGCCCCTGCGCGCATCGGTGCCGCTCCTGGCACTGCTGGCGGTGTTCGGCGCGGTCGGATCCTTCGCCGAAGCGGCCGTGCTGGTCCACCGCCTGCCGAAGGTCCACCCGGTCACGATGAACGCGGTCGGCATGACCGCGGCCGCGCTGGCCCTGTTCGCCGGTTCGTTCGCGGCGGGCGACGACTGGGTGGCCCCGCGCCTGGCCGCCACATGGTGGGCGCTCGCGTACCTGGTGGTGGCGGGGTCGGTGCTGACGTTCGTGTGCTATCTGATGCTCGTGGACCGGTGGGGCCCGTCGCGGTCGGTGTACATATTCGTGGTGATCCCGCCGGTGACGATCCTGCTGTCGGCCTGGCTCGACGGGGAGCCGCTCACCTGGTCGCTGCTGCTGGGCGCGCCGCTGGTACTCCTCGGCGTCTACCTCGGGGCCCTGCGGCATCCGAAGGGCGAGACCGTGATCCGCTGAGGCGAGGCGTCACTGGCCTTGGTGGGCCCTCCAGCCTCCAGCGGCGGTGATGTCCTGCCTGAGGGGTGGTTCGCCACGAAGCCGGTAGCCCAGGTGCCGTCGTCGAGTTCGACCTTGCCGAGGGTCATCGGCGCGGGCAGTGCGTTCAGGAAGCGGCCCAATGCGGCCGGGCTCAGCAGCCAGCGCTCACCCGGCAGGCTCGCGCCGCCTGAGCTGCGGACGACGAGGGGTTTGGGCGGCTCGGTGTCCAGGGCCCACATCCGGTAGGCGGCCGCGGTCCGCACATCGCCGGCGTAGCGGGCGCCGAGGCCGGTGAGCTGGCCGTTGAGCGCCATCCCGGTGAGGTGGGCGCCGAAGACGACCAGTTCAGCACCGGCGGGAGCGAACAGCGGGGCGGCGGTGTCCTGGAAGGCCGCGGCGAGGTCGATGGCGACCTGATCACGGAAGGCCGGGACGATGACGGACACGCCGAACCCTTTGGTCCCCGATTTCCCGGCGGGGACGGCGACGGCGGCCATGTCGAGCAGGTTCACGAAGTTCGTGTAAGTGCCCATCCGTGCGTTGACGCCGATCGGGTCGGCCTGGACCTCGGCGATGGTCGGGTGCGCCGGCGCGGTGGGCAGGACCAGGGCGTCGTACCCGTCCAGGAGCGCTTCGGCCTGTTTCCGGGCGGCGCGCAGCCGCTGCTGGTCGTTGACGAGGTCGGCGGCGCTGAACTTGCCTGCGCGCGTGACGATCGCGGCGACCGTCGGGTCGGCGTCGGGCGCGCCGTCGAGGTGCCCGCCGAACGCGGCGTACCGCTCGGCGAGCAGCGCGCCCTCGTAGAGCAGCCGCGCGGTGTCCAGCAGCGGCTGCACGTCGACCGGGACGAGCGCGACACCGGCGGCACCGAACCGGGCGAGCGCCGCCTCCCACAAGGGCCCGAACGCGGCATCGAGGTTGAGGTTCCCCTCGACCGGGACCGCGACTCGGGGTGCGGGCGGGGCGGCGAGGACGGTGTCGGACGGCCAGACCCGGCCTGCGGGATCCGCCGGCCCCGAGGGGTCCTCGGACACTGCCGGGAGCGACATGATCCGCATGGCCTCGGTCGCCAGAGCGAGGTCGGGGGCGAACACGGTGAGGCAGTCGTAGGAGGCGCTGGCGGGGACGACGCCGTCGACGGGGACGAGTCCGAGGCTGGCTTTGATGCCGATGATGCCGTTGAGTGCGGCGGGGACGCGCCCGGATCCGGCGGTGTCGGTGCCGAGGGCGAAGTCGGCGATGCCGAGTGCGACGGCGACGGCCGATCCGGAGGAGGAGCCGCCGGAGATCAGGTCGGGGTCGGCGGCGGCGCGGACGGGCCCGTAGGGGCTGCGGGTGCCGACGAGTCCGGTGGCGAACTGGTCGAGGTTGGTCTTGCCGAGGCAGATCGCTCCGGCCGCGCGCAGCCGTGCGACGGCGGTCGCGTCGCGGGCGGGCTCGTAGGCGAACGAGGGGCATGCCGCGGTGGTCGCGAGTGCGGCCACGTCGATGTTGTCTTTGGCGGCGAACACTCGCCCGGCCAGCGGCAGGTCCGCCCCGGCCGCTGCCGCGGCGTCCACGCTCGCGGCTTCGGCGAGGAGGTCGGCCTTGTCGCGCAAGGCGATCCACGCCTCGGGCCGGTCGGTCTCGCCGATGCGGGCGAGCGCGGCCTCGACGCGGTCGACGGCGCTCATGGTGTTGGCGCTCAAATGGTTCACGGAGTCCCCTGTCCTGTTGTCCACGTCGCCTACGGTTCGCTGATGACGAGCAGTGGCGTGCCGGGCCCGGCTTGGTCGCCCGGCGCGGTGAGCACGCGCGTCACGGTCCCTGAAACGTGGGCGTGCACGGGCATTTCGAGTTTCATCGCCTCCAGGACCACCACAGTGTCCCCGGCGTTCACGGCGCTGCCGGCGGCGACGTTGACGCGCCACACGCTCGCGGCCATCGGCGCTTCGACGAGGGTCTCACCGGGGGCGAGGTCGACGGCCCCGGCCCCGGCGGGGGCCGGTTCGGTGTGGTCGCGGTCGAATTCGCCGGCCGCGGCCCAGCGGCCGCGTTCGGCTTCGAACGCGGCGGCCTGGCGGGCCTGGAAGCGGTCGATCTCGGTGGCGTTGTCGGCCAGGAGCCGGCGGTAGTCGGCGTAGGCGAAGTGGCCGTCGCGGATGTCGATCCGGGCGCGGCCGGCGGCGAGTTCGCGGCGGGTTTCGGCGAGTTCGGCTTCGGTGACGCGTTCGAAGACGACGCGGTCGAAGAACCGCAGCAGCCATGGCAGGCCGTCGTGGAACGAGGCGAGGTCGCGAAGGCCCGCCCAGATGGGGGCGGTGCGGCCGACGAGCTGGTAGCCGCCGGGTGAGTCCATGCCGTAGATGCACATGTAGGAGCCGCCGATGCCGACGGTGCCTTCGGCGGTCCAGGTGCGGGCCGGGTTGTATTTGGTGGTGACGAGCCGGTGCCTCGGGTCGACGGGGACGGCGGCGGGCGCGCCGAGGTAGACGTCGCCGAGGCCGAGTACGAGCCATTCGGCTTGTGTGGCGATGGCGGCGACGTCTTCGATGGTGTCGAGGCCGTTGATGCGGCGGATGAATTCGATGTTCGAGGGGTTGAACAGGGCGTCGTCGCGCACGTTCGTCGCATAGCGGGCGATGGCTTCGTCGACGACGGCGTCGTTCCACGAGATCGGCAGGCGCACTTCGCGTGAGGGGACGACCATGTCGTTGATGTCGGGCAGGTCCTGTTCGAGTTCGACCAGGAGCCCGGCCAGGGCCCGGATGGGGAGCACGTCGGGGTCCACGTGCAGGTGGAGGGAGCGCACGCCTGGTGTGGTGTCGATGATCCCGGCCGGGTTCGCGGCGGTGAGGGCGTCCATGAGGGCGCCGACCCGCATGCGCAGGCCCAGGTCGAGGTGCATGGGCCCGTATTCGAGGAGGAGCGCGTCGTCGCCGGCGCGGCGGTAGGCGACGGCCGGGCGGTCCTCGCCGGCCTCGATTTCGGCGAGGGTGGCCGTGTCGTCTTTCGCGCCGACGAGGGCGATCGGGGCCTTGACGGGGTTGGCCCGCAGCCGGTCGGCTTCGTGCTCGCTGACGGGCAGGAATCGGACGGTGTCGCCGGGGCGCAATTGCCCGAGTTTCCACCGGTCGGAGGTGGTCACGGTGAACGGGCACGCGAACCCGCCCAGGCTCGGCCCGTCCGGGCCGAGCAGTGCGGGGGTGTCGCCGGTGAAGTTGACGGTGCCGACCGAGTAGGGGTTGTCGTGGAGGTTGGAGGGGTGGAGGCCGGCTTCGCCGCCGTCGGTGCGGGCCCACCCGGGCCGGGGCCCGTCCAGGCGCACACCGGATCTGCCGGCGTGGACCTGCACGGTCCAGGTCGCGTCGTAGAGCCGTGCCATGTCGTCGAACGTGAAGTAGTGCGGGGCCGGTTGGGGCCCGGGGGTGACGGCGAGGGTCCATGCGTGCCCGAATGCGGGCCGCTCCTCGACCGGGACCGGTACGGCGGCTGCGCCGGTGGGGGGTGCGGGGATGAGGCGGTCGCCGACCCTGAGCTGGTCGCCGGTGTAGCCGCCGATGCGCCCGGGCGGGAAGGTCGAGGCCGAGCCGAGGAAGGTCGGGACGTCAAGGCCCCCTTGGAAGAGCACATAGGTGCGTGCCCCGGCGCCGTGCGATCTGTCCGACGGCGAGGACGGCGCCGGCGGGCACGGCGATCGGCTCCCACTGCTCGACTTGGACGCCGTCCAAGGTGACCGGTGCGGGGGCGCCGGTGACGCACACCGTGACCGGTACGCCGAATCGCAGGGTCGGCCCGGCGATGGTGCATTCGAGGCCGGGGAGGCCTTCGGGGTTGCCGAGGGCGCGGTTGCCGAGGCGGAACGAGTAGTCGTCCATCGGCCCCGACGGCGGCACCCCGACCTGCCAGTACCCGGTCCGGCCCGGGAAGTCCTGCACGGTCGTCAGGACCCCGGCGCTGATGACGTCGATGCGCGGCGACGTGTCCTTGATGGAGGCGACGGTCCCGGTGTGGTGCGCGACGGCGGCGACGCTTTCGTCGACGGCGGCGGCCTGCAGCTGGCCGAGGTTGGTGTGCACGCCTTCGATCCGGGTCTCGCCGAGGGCGCTCGCGAGGGCGGCCCACGCCTGCTCGCGGGTGCCTGCGGCGGTGATGATCTTGGCGAGCATGGGGTCGTAGGTGGCGGGGACGTCGAGGCCCCGTTCGATCCACGTGTCGACACGCGCCGTAGAAGGGAGGTCGACGCAGGTCAGGAGCCCGGCGGAGGGGAGGTGGTCGCGGGTGGGGTCTTCGGCGTAGACGCGCGCTTCGACCGCCGCGCCGCAGACGGGGGGCCCGGAGTCGGGCAGGCCGGTGAGGAAGCCCGTGTCGGCGGCGGCGGCGCGGATCATCCACTCCACCAGGTCGATGCCGAGGATCTGCTCGGTCACCGGATGCTCGACTTGGAGGCGCGTGTTGAACTCCAGGAACGACGCGGCTTCTCGTTCGCTGTCGTAGATGAACTCGACGGTGCCCGCGGACAGGTAGTCGGCCGAAGCAGCGAGTGCTCTTGCGGCGGTGTGCATCTGCTCGCGGACGGCGCCCGGGAGCGCGGGTGCGGGGGCTTCCTCGATCACCTTCTGGTGGCGCCGCTGCAGGGTGCAGTCGCGGTCGGACAGGCTCACGACCCGGCCTTGCCCGTCGCCGAAGACCTGCACCTCGACGTGCCGCGCCCGCCGCACGTACTGTTCCAGATAGACCGCGTCGTCGCCGAAGTTGTCCGCGGCCAGGCGCTTGACGGTGGTGAACACGTCTTCGAGGTCGCTCGCGTTTTCGGCGACGCGCATGCCGATGCCGCCGCCGCCGGCCGAGGCTTTGACGATCACCGGGAACCCGATCCCGGCAGCGGCCGCCACGGCTTCCCCCACGGAGTCGAGGGCGGCGGTCCCTGCCGCGAGCGGCACGCCCGCGCGCGTGGCGGCTTCCCGGGCGGTGACCTTGTCGCCGAACAGTTCCAACTGGCCCGGGGTGGGGCCGATGAACACGAGTCCGGCATCGGCCACGCGCCGCGCGAACGGGGCGTTCTCGGCCAGGAACCCGTACCCGGGGTGGATCGCCTGCGCGCCGGTGTCTTTCGCGGCGGACAGGATCGCGTCGACGTTGAGATAGGACTCGGCGGGCGCGGCCGGGCCCACACACACCGCCTCGTCGGCGTCCCGCACGTGCAGGGAGGCGGCGTCGGCTTCGGAGTAGACGGCCACGGTCTCGATGCCGAGGCGGTGGGCGGTGCGGGTGATGCGCCGGGCGATCTCGCCGCGGTTGGCGATGAGGATGCGGTCGAACACGAGCGGCCTCGCTTCCAGATGGAGGGTCAGGGTCGGACGGCGTTGGCCAGGTGGGCCCAGGTCAGGGCCGCTTCTGCCCTGCCGACCACGATGGAACGGGACGTCTCGATGTGCCGGGCGAGGATCAATGTCGCCTCCTCGTAGCGTCCTTCGAGGGCGCCTTCGGCGATCGCGATGTGCTCGGCGATCGTCGCGGCCATGCGTTCGGGCGTGAAGTAGTCGAACATCCGCGCCGGCCGGATCCGGTTGTTCACCGACTTCAGCACCTCCGCCAACTGGGCGTTGCCCGAAGAGGCGAGGAGGGTCAGGTGGTAGCGCTCGTCGGCGTCGACCATCCCCGCATCCGGCGCCGGCACCGCCGCCTGCAACGCATACCACCGGTCCAGCTCCGGGCCGAGGACGTCGCGGTCGTGCCGGATCTCCGGGTCGGCCGCCGCCCTGGCGAGTCCGCGCAACTCCAGGGTCAACCGGACCTCGTAGAGGTCGTTCAACTGGTCGATCCGGGGCCGGTACGGGTACAGGCCGTCGACTTCACGCGAGACGAGACCGTCGGCGGACAGGCGACTCAACGCCTCCCTCACCGGCGTGCGCGAGACCCCGTAGTTCCCTGCCAGGCGCTCCTCACCGAGGCGCTTGCCCGGCTCGTACCGCCCCGCCATCAGATCGGCCCGCAACGCCACATAGACCCGGGCCGCGAGCGGCTCGTCCACTTCGGGCAGCGACGTGAAGGCGCTCATATGGCCATCGCCTCTCGCACCAGGCCCGCAGCCCCGGCACCGGTCGCCCCTGCGGAGGCGACCCGGCCCGAACGCAGCACCGAGAACCGCGACGCCGCCTGCAACGCGAACCCCAAATGCTGCTCGACCAGCAGCACCGACAGCCCACCCCGCGATGCGAGATCCACAATGGTGGACTCGATCTCGGCGACCACGTTCGGCTGGATGCCCTCGGTCGGCTCATCCAAGATCAGCAGCCGCGGCTCGGTGATGAGGGCGCGCGCGATGGCGAGTTGCTGGCGCTGGCCGCCGGAGAGGAGTCCTGCTTGGCGACTCAGCAGGGTCTGGAGGGCGGGGAAGAGGTCGAGTTGCGCGTCGATGAGGGCTTTGCCGTTCTTGCGGCCGTCGGCGACCAGGCGCAGGTTCTCCCCTGCGGTGAGGTGCGCGAAGCACTGCTGGCCTTGGGGAACGTAGGCCATGCCGGCTTTGACGCGCTTGTTCGTCGGCTTGCGGTTGATGGTCTCGTATTCGCCTGCGGTGTTGGCGAGTTCGATGGTGCCGGACATGAGGGGAATGAGGCCCACGACCGCCCGCAGCAGCGTGGTCTTCCCGGCGCCGTTGTGGCCCATGACGGCCACGACTTCATCGGCGCCGACGTCGAGGTCGATGCCGTGGACGACGGGGGTGCGGCCGTAGCCGCAGGTGAGGTTACGCAGTCGCAGCATCGGCGGTCTCCTGCTCGTGTGTGGTGCCGAGGTAGACCTCTTGGACACGCGGGTCGCCCGAGACCTCGTCGACCGATCCGGTGGCGAGGACGGCGCCGGCGTGGAGGACGGTGACGCGGGAGGCGAAGGCCCGCATGAAGTCCATGTCGTGTTCGACCAGGGCGACGGCGCGGTCGGCGGCGATGTCGTGGAGGAGTCGCCCGGTCGTCTCGCGTTCCTCGGCGCCCATACCGGCGATCGGCTCGTCGAGAAGGAGCACGTCGGCGTCGCCGACGAGGAGCATCCCGATCTCCAGCCACTGCTTCTGGCCGTGCGCGAGGATGCCTGCGGGGGTCGCGGCCTGGTCTTCGAGACCGATCTGCTCCATGACGGCGACCACGTTGTCGGGCAGGTGCTTGCGGCGGCGCAGGAGGGTCCAGGGCGAGCGCCCGGATCCGGCGGCGATGTCGAGGTTCTGCGCCACCGTCAGGTTCTCGAAGACCGTCGCGGTCTGGAAGGTGCGGCCGATGCCTTTGCGGGCGATGTGGTGGACCTTCTTGCCGCGCAGCTCAGTCCCGTCCTTGACGACGGAACCCGAATAGCGGGCGAGGCCGGTGATGGCGTCGACGAGCGTGGTCTTCCCGGCCCCGTTGGGGCCGATGAGGAAGTGGACCTCACCGCGGTGCAGTTCGAGGTCGACACCGTTGACGGCTTTGAACCCGTCGAAGTCCACTTCGATGCCGGTGCAGGTGAGTGCGGCCTGGTTCATGCTGCGGCCTCCGCGAGAACCGGTTCCTTCCGGAACCGCTTGGTGGCGGCGGCGATCGAGGCGATCCCGCCGGGGAGCAAGGCGATGACGACGATGAACAGCAGCCCCTGCGCATACGTCCATGCGGAGGGGAACTGTTCGGACAGGGCCGTCTGCGCCCACGCGACCGCGAGCGCGCCGACGACAGGACCGACGAGACTGGCCCGGCCGCCGATGGCGACGCCGAGGATGAACATGATCGACGGCACGATGCCGATGCTGGCCGGCGAGATGATCCCGACCACGGGCACGAAGATCGCCCCGGCGATCGCGGCGAACAGGGCCGCGGCCGCGTAGGCGACGACCTTGATGTTGGCCGCGTCGTAGCCCAGGAACCGGACCCGCTCTTCAGCGTCCCGCACCGCGACCAGCAATTCGCCGTACCGGGAGCGGCGCAGCTGCAAGGCGAGGGCGACCACGACCAGGAGCACGCCTGCGGCGATGAAGTAGAGCATCTGCTGGTTGACCGGGTCGTCGAGGTTGTACCCGAAGAAGTACCGGAACCGGGAGAGCCCGTTGAACCCGCCCATGGACTGCTGTCCGATGAGGAGGATCGCGAAGGCGCCGGCGAGGGCTTGGGAGAGGATCGCGAAGTAGGCGCCTTTGACGCGGCGTTTGAACACCGCGAGCCCGAGCAGCACCGCGAAACCGGTGGGCACGATGAGGATCGCTGCGATCGTGAACACCGGTGAGGCGAACGGCGCCCAGTAGGCCGGGAGCTCGCGGATGCCGGCGAGTTCCATGAAGTCCGGCACCGAACCCGGCCCGTTGCGGAACTCGGCGTCGGCCATCTTCATGTGCATCGCCATCAAATAGGCGCCCATGCCGAAGAACACGCCCTGCCCGAGGGTGAGCATCCCGCCGCGCCCCCACGCGAGCCCGATGCCGACCGCGACGATCGCATAGCACAGGAACTGGGCGAGCAGCCCGAGCCGGAACCCCGACAGCAGCAGCGGCACGGCACCGAACAGCACGAGCGCCGCGGCGGCGAACCCGGTCCACGTCCCAGCCCGAGTAGTGAAGAACTTGCTCATGCGAGGCTCCTTGTCCGCAGCGTGAACAGGCCTTGGGGGCGCAGTTGGAGGAAGACGACGATGACGACGAACACGCCGACCTTCGCCAGCGAAGCGGTCGAATACGTTTCGAACACCGCCTGGAACGTGCCGAGCGCGATCGCGGCCACCACCGCGCCTTTGATGCGGCCCATGCCGCCGGCGACGACGACGAGGAACGCGTCCACCAGGTACGACTGGCCCGTGGTCGGGCTCGTCGACCCGATGAGCGTCAAGGCGACACCCGCGACCCCGGCGAGGCCCGACCCGATGAAGAACGTGCCGGCGTCGACGGTGCGCGAGGAGATCCCGGCCGTCTCGGCCAGATCCCGGTTGCCGACCACGGCGCGGATGCGCCGCCCCGCCGGCGTGAACCTGAGCACCAGCGTCACGGCCGCGACCGCCGACGATGGCCAGCGCGAGGATGAACAGACGCGTCTTCGGCACGGTCGTGCCGAGCAGGTCGACCCCGCCCCGCAGGGCCTCGGGGACGGTGACGTTCACGGCCGGGGCGCCGAAGACGTCCCGCGCGACCTGCTGCAGCACCAGCCCCACCCCGAAGGTGACCAGGAGCGTATCGAGCGGCCGGTGGTAGAGGTGGCGGATGAGCAGCGCCTCGAGGATGAGGCCCATGGCCCCGCCGACGAGGAACCCGACCGGGAGGGCGATCAGGAGCGAGGCCCCGGCGTCCCCCACGACCTGCTGCGTCACGTACGCCGTGTAGCAGCCGGCCATGATGAACTCGCCGTGCGCCATGTTGATCACGCCCATCTGACCGAACGTGAGCGACAGGCCCAGCGCCGCCAGCAGCAGGATCGAACCCGTGCTGAGTCCGGTGAACAACTGCCCTACGAGGAGGTCCATGATGCCTCTTTCCTGATCGCCCGCACCGCTACTCGCTCACCGAGAGGTCGGCGGCCCAGTCGTAGCCGTCGAGGAACGGGTCCGGCTCGATCGGGCCGGGCGATTCCCACACCGTGTAGAGCAGGCCGTCGCCTTTGATCTCGCCGATGCGCGCGGTCTTGGTGACGTGGTGGTTGTCCCCGTCGATCACCACGGTCCCTTCAGGGGAGTCGAAGGAGACGCCGTCGGCGCTGGCCTGGATGTCGGCGACGGCGAAGGAGCCGGCTTTCTCGGCGGTGGCGGCCCACAGGTACACGGAGTTGTAGGCGGCTTCCATGGGGTCGGAGGTGACGCGGTCGGCGCCGTAGGCGGCTTTGAACGCCTCGACGAAGGTGGTGTTGGCCGGGGATTCGACGGTCTGGTAGTAGTTCCAGGCCGCGAGTTGGCCTTCGATGTTCTCGATGCCGATGCCGCCGACTTCTTCTTCGGCGATGGAGACGCTCATGACGGGCATCTGGTCGGCGGTGAGGCCGACGTTGGCGTATTCGCGGAAGAACGCGACGTTGGAGTCGCCGTTGAGGGTGTTGAAGACCGCGTCGGCGCCGGCGGATTTGACCTGGTTGACGATGGTGGAGAACTCGGTGGAGCCGAGGGTCACGTAGTCCTCGCCGAGGATCTCGATGCCTTTGGCTTCGGCGTAGGCGTTGATGATCGCGTTGGCGGTGCGCGGGAAGACGTAGTCGGAGCCGACGAGGTAGAGGGACTTGACGCCGGTTTCGGCGAGGTAGTCGAGGGCGGGGATGATCTGCTGGTTGGTGGTGGCGCCGGTGTAGAAGATGTTCTCGCTCGCTTCGAGGCCCTCGTATTGGACGGGGTAGTACAGGAGCGAGTCGTTGTCTTCGAAGACCGGGAGCATGGCTTTGCGGGAGGCGGAGGTCCAGCCGCCGAAGACGGCGGCCGTGCAGTCTTCGCGGATGAGTTTCTCGGCCTTCTCGGCGAAGACGGTGGGTTCGGACGCCCCGTCTTCGGCGACGATCTCGATCTTCTTGTCGAGGACGCCGCCGGCGGCGTTGATCTCGTCGACGGCGAGGTAGATCGCGTCGCGGACGGTGGTCTCGGAGATGGCCATGGTGCCGGACAGGGAGTTGAGGGCGCCGACCTTGATCGTGTCACCGGAGGTGTCCACACACGATTCGGCGGCGGCGGTCTCTTCGCCGGCTCGGGAACCGCACGCGGCGGTGAGGGCGAGGGCGCCGATGGCGGCGGTGGCGGTGAGTGTGCGGGCGAGGTCTCGGGCTCTGATCGTGAAGCGGTGTGGCATGCGGGGTTCGACCTTTCGCGGGGAGCGTTCCGGTGCGATGGGGCACCGGGCCTGTAAGGGGTGACGCCGCAGGCAGCGGCGGTGTACAGGTGCGTATACAGCGTCGTATCCGCTATGGGGAGAACCTAAGGCCGCGATGTTTCACCGCAATGCGCGTCAAGAACGGGAATATGAACAACCGTTGCCGGGACGTAAAAAAGCCCGCACCGCACAACATGACGCGAGTGAGAACTATCGACATACTTCGATCGAAACGGTGTGGGTTTCGGCCCGAAAACCGGTGCGCAACCGCGCCCCGCCCGCCCTACACTCATCGCCCTAGACCGAACTCAGGGAGCCGTCCCCTTCCACACCGAAGGGAACATCGCCACCGCCGGCGGCTGCCTCGCCTCGCAGTACCTCGCCGCCTGGACCATCACCCGCACCATCGGCGAAGCGGCCGCCCGCGATGTCATCGACTATGTCGCCCCGGTCGGGGAGAACACCGACACCGTCGAACGCGCCATGCGCACCATCAGCGCCGGCGAACCCGCACTGCGCTAGCCCGGCTGCGAGTCCCGCGAACCAGGAACGGAGCCGCACGCCTTCCCCGCACCTTCCCGGCCGCAGGCCCTGAACGACACCACGGGCCCGCCCGGCGAAGAGCCGGGCGAGCCCGCAGGCCACGAGACGCCGGCCCAGGACGGTGCCGCCTGGACCGCGGTCAGGCCGCGCGCCGCAGCCGCACCAGCCCGAGCCAGACCCGCGCCACCGCCAACAGCAGCGCCGCCGCACCCAGCCCGAGCAGCAACCACGCCACATCCGGCGCAAGCAGGAAGAACGCCGCCCGACTCGGCGCCAGCCCCGGCACCACCACCCACGACACATAAGCGACCACCGCAGCCACCACCACCCAACACACCGCGCCCGCCCACACCAGACCCCGCCGCGCAGCAGGCCCCGGCCCCTTGCCGATACGCACGAACGACCACACCGCGAACACCAACGCCGCCACCAGCAACACCGACAGCACCGCCAACGCCCCCGGATAGAACGGATCCACACCGACCGGATCAGCCTCGCCCCCCGCCAGGATCCGCGCCGCACCCAACATCGACCCGATCAGCGGACCCTCCTCGAAATGCCCGTACCGGTTCTGCGCCACCACCAGCGCCCGATCAAGCCCCGGCAGCATCAGCACCCCCGCCGAGAAACCCGGAGCCGCACCCGTATGCCACACCGTCGACGTGCCCAGGTCCTCATTGCGCGAATCCACCCGCCAACCCAGACCGTAATCGAGCCCCTCACCCACCTCGGCCGCACCGGTGTGCATGAGCGCCAACGACTCCCCCGACACCACCGCCGCACCCTCCCGACCCAGATGCGCCGACGCGAACGCCGCCAGATCCCCGATGCCCCCGCCCAGATACCCGTAACTGGGCCCGGTCTGATCGAACTGCGTCTCGACCCGCATCGCCTGCCCGAACACCGGCGCGAACCCGTCGGCCACACCCGCAGTCGCCTCGGCGGTCGCCACCGCACCGTCCATCCCCATCGGACCGAGCACCGCCGCTTCCAGATACTCCGCATAGGGCACGCCCGTCACGGCCTCGATCACCGCACCGGCGACCACATAGTTCGCGCTGGCGTACTCGAAGGTCTCGCCGGGTGCGGCGAGGGGTGCGACTTCGGCGAGGTCGGCGACCGCGTCGCCGTAGGGGTCGTCGCTCCGGTCGTACCGGTCGGTGATGCCGGTGCCTTCGGGGATGCCGGAGGTCTGCTCGAGCAGGTGCCGCACGGCGATCCGGTCCGAGTGCGCCTTGTCGGCCAGCGCGAAGTCCGGCAGGTAGGTGACGACCGGTGCGTCGAGGTCGAGGAGGCCGTCTTCGACGAGGGTCATGGCGGCGGTCGCGGTGACGGGTTTGGCGACCGAGCCCCACAGGAACGGCGTGTCCTCGCCGACCGCCTCGCCGTCGCCGTCCTCGCCCCAGAACGAGGTGGTGGTGTCGCCGTCGGCGCTGAGGATGGCGTAGGCGGCGCCGGGGACGCCGTTGGCTTCGAAGCTGGAGTCGAGGTAGTCGCTGACGGCGGCGATGAGGTCGTTCGGCGTCTCGTCCTGGGGTGCCTGCGGCAGCGGACCGGCGAGCGGTGCGAGCGCGGCCAGGACGGCGATTGCGGTGGTGTGCATGGTATTTCCCGGGTGGTGTCGGGGACGGAGATAACCATATGGTCGTATGACTACCTGATAACCATACAGGTATATGATTATTGGATGCCAAGGACCGCCGACCACGATCTCCGCCGCACCCAGATCGCCACAGCGGTACAACACCTCATCGCCCACGCCGGCTTCGAAGCCGCCACCATGGCAGCCGTCGCCCGCGAAGCAGGCTTCTCAGTCGGACTGGTGCAGCACTACTTCAAATCAAAAGACGAACTCCTGCTCTTCGCCTACGAACGCATGACCGCCGACCAGCTCAACCGAGTCGCGGACCTCGTCGCCGAAGGCGAGGCCGCGCAGCAGCCGATCCGCGCAATCCTGCTGCGCTGCATGCCCCAACTGTGGCCACTGGACGAGGCCAGACGCGGCGAATACCGTGTGGGCCGAGTCTTCCGCGCCCGCTCCCTCGACAACCCCACGATCGCCGACGTCGCCAGGCAAACCGCAGGCATCATCCGGGCCGAAATCGCCAGAGCCGTCACGAACGGCAAAGAATGCGGCGAAGTCGAGGAAGACACCAGCGCCGAACTCGCAGCTGTAGAACTCGCGACACTGATCGAAGGCCTCGCCGACGACCTCTACCGCGAACCCCAACGCCCCGTAGACGAACAGACCCTCACCGAGGCCGCCGAGACCATGCTCCAAGCGAACCTGACAAGGGTCTTCCCCGGCGAATGCCGCCACTACCGCTGACCCGAAACCCTCAGGCGCGCACCCAGACCCGAAGCGGACCGATCGGCTTGAAGCCGTACCTGACCGCCGCATCGAGATCATCACCGTGCTCATACCCCACCACCGGCAAACCGGGAAACAACCGGTCCACCGCCTCAAGAACCAGCGGCCACGCGGCATCCACATCCCCGAACACATTCGAGACCCCGACGACCGCATCGCTACGGTTCACGACGGCACCCGCGACCACCCGATCATCGCCGGAGACACCACTGATGACGAACACCGACCGGTCGGCCAGCAACTCAGGCCCGAAGACCCCCGCATCACCCTCACCGCCACCCCACGCGACCGCCCAGGCACGCAACAGATCCGGAAAATTCGCCAACCGCCAAGTCAACTCAGTACCAACTGCCGCCGCACCCGGCTCCCGGCGAATCCACTGCGCCTCGAACAACACCTCGAAACCGAACCCGGACAGATCGAGATCGGCGAAACTGTCCTTCACCGAGGCACCCGGGGCCTTGACATCGATCAGGGCCACCAAAGCAGTCGGGTCGGCATTGGGAACCAGCGTCACCGCATCGGGGTAATACATCGGCGTCCGCTCAGGAGCCGCC
Source organism: uncultured Actinomycetota bacterium (assembly GCA_963740955.1). Lineage (GTDB taxonomy): Bacteria > Actinomycetota > Actinomycetes > Mycobacteriales > Micromonosporaceae > Glycomyces. Next base: position 86,566 of record CAVUGC010000009.1, on the reverse strand, counting down.
CAAACCTCCGCCCCGAACGCCTCCAGCAGGCCATGCGCCCGACACATCGAAGCGCACCACTCGGCATTATTCCGAGCAGCACCCCGCACCAGAAGATCAATCGCAGCAGTCACGAAACCGGATCCTAATTCCCCACGCGCCGGCCGAGCGAGTGCTTTTCCCACCCCGAACGACTCGACGGCGCAACGACCCCCACACGCGGACCGAGTCTTCAACCGGCGGCCCCAGGAACCATCAACGCGAGGTCATCACCCCAAGCATCGAGAACCGCTCCGTATCCGGCACCGCGGGCCTTCGTCTCGATCTGCTCGAACAGCCGCCGCTGCAGCGCCACATCGCCTGTCGCAACGATCGCTCCGAGGGTCTCCAGCAACGCGGCGGCATCCCAGCCCGGGAGCGGGAACTCAGCGAGCTCCCACTCCAAGTACTTGTTGTAGGGGCGCGGTCGCCGATCCATCGCGAACAGCAGATCGAGCGCACATCCGACACTGTCGGCCGCGTCGAGCCGCGACGCGAGCAGGTGCCCGTCACGGTGGTTCTTGAGCGCCCGGTAGAGCAGGTTCACATAATCGTCGAGGAATCGGCCGGCAAGGTCGTGCGCCTCCCGCTCACCGAGGCGCTGCTTCTCGGCGATGATCGAAGTGATCTCCCCACCCAGCCGGTCGAGAACAACGCGGCTGCGCGCCAAGGCATAGCGCGCGAATCCCGGCATGCCGGCGGCCCTGAACTGGCTCAGCGACACCACCACCAAGTCGAGCAGGGCGGTCCGACGCCCGTGGAGGCCCTGCAGGTCGCTGGCGGCACCGTCGGCGAGGACCACCCACAGGTCGTGATCGGAGTACTCGGTGACGAGGCCATCGTGCGCCCGAGAACCGATGAGGACAAGGCCGACCACCGCCGGGTCGTCGCCGGCGACCCGAATGAACGCGTCGTAGGTCAAGGCTGCAGCATCAGTCATGCCCACCAACGTTACAAGTGCCCGCACCCCCAGACCCCGACCGCCCCGACCACGCGCGGCCGGGAAAGGAATTGACGACCTGATACCCGGACTTGTACGTTGCAGTGGACCGAGACTCTGCCCGAGGAGGTGAGACCCATGAACGAAGTATCGATGTGGGTCCTCCCCCTTCGCGTCACGGTCGGGCGATTGACGTAGGTGTCGCCGGGAGCGCCCGCCAAGGCACTCCCGAAAGGCACCACCAATGAACGCCCCGAAGACCACCGCCGAGCCGCCCTCGAACGACACGCAGTTCGACGTCATCATCGCCGGATGCGGACCCACCGGACCTCGACACCGCACACCCCTACCTCCTGGGCATCCCCCAACCGGCCATCGTCGACCTCCTCGAAACACACGCGATCGAACTCGGCGCAGCAGTCCGACACGGTAGCGCGGTCGCCGGATTCGAACAGGACGACCAAGGCGTGACCGTCGAACTCACCGGCGGCGAACAACTCCGCACCCGCTACCTCGTCGGCTGCGACGGCGCCCGCAGCACCGTCCGCAAACAACTCGGCGTCGCCTTCCCCGGCGAGCCCTCCCGCACCGAAACCCTCATGGGCGAAATGGAAGCGAGAGCGACGCCCGAGGAAATCGCCGCCAAGACCCGCGGCAACCCCAGGACCCACCAGCGATTCTGGCTCCGCCCCTTCGGCCAAGGGATCTACAGCGTCCTCGTCCCCGCCACAGGAGCCGGCGACCGCGCCCAACCGCCCACACTCGACGACTTCAAACAACAACTCCGCGCCATCACCGGAACCGACTTCGGCGTGCACTCCCCACGCTGGATGTCCCGCTTCGGCGACGCCACCCGCCTGGCCGAACGGTATCGGGTCGCACGCGTACTCCTGGCCGGCGACGCCGCCCACATCCACCCGCCCATCGGCGGACAGGGCCTCAACCTGGGCGTTCAGGACGCATGCAACCTCGGCTGGAAACTGGCCGCCCAGATCCGCGGATGGGCGCCCGAGACACTGCTGGACACCTACCAGACCGAACGACACCCGGTCGCCGAAGCGGTGCTCGACAACACCCGCGCCCAGACCGCACTCCTCTCCACCGAACCGGGCCCGCAGGCCGTGCGCAGACTCCTCACCGAACTCATGGACTTCGACGAGGTGAACCGCCATCTCATCGAGAAGATCACCGCCATCGACACCCGCTACGACCTCGGCGACGGCCCCGACCCGCTCGGCCGCCGCCAGCGCGACATCGACCTGAAAACGGGCCGCCTCTACGACCTGCTGCCTCACGGCCGGGGTCTGCTGATCGACCGCACCGAACGCCTGACCGTCGGCGACTGGTCGGACCGCGTCGATCTCGTCGCGGATCCCACCGCGGCACTGGACGCTCCGTGCGTCCTGCTTCGTCCGGACGGCCACATCGCCTGGATCGGCGAGAAACAAGAGGACTTGAACGACCACCTCTCCCGCTGGTTCGGCAAGCCCGCCAACTGACGTCGCCCGAACAACCGAAGGGCCCATAAGGAAGATCGCCGGCCGAGGGGTTCTTCGCTCCAAAACGGATTGACCGCCGCGTGAGGACCGGCGAGGATCGCTTGATGGACGCGACACCCCTTGCGATCTCCCCCAGACTTTCGGCTTACGCCAGGCACCTCGGCGAGGACGGACGGGCGTGGCTCGACGGGCTTCCCGACCTCATCGCCGAGCTCGAGACCCGGTGGTCGATCACTGTGGGCGAGCCGCTGCCGGAAGCGGGCGAAGGCTATGTGGCTTGGGCCGAGCGCACCGACGGCACTCCGGCCGTGCTCAAACTGACCGTTCCGAGACCGCACCGCCGCAACGAGATCGAGATTCTGCAGCGTGCGAACGGGCACGGCTACGCGCTCCTGCTCGAAGCCGACCTAGACCGCCACGCCATGCTCCTCGAAGCGCTCGGCCCCACGCTCTCGAGCCTGCACCTGCCGCCCGAACAGACGATCAAGGCACAGACGGCCGCCTTGCGGCAGGCTTGGGCGCTGCCCGTCGATGAGGCGACCTTGTGGTTCGGCGAGCGCAAGGCCACCGACTTGGCGGGCCTCATCGAACGGAACTGGAACGAGTTCGGGCGGCCCAGTTCCAGGGCGGTCGTGGACCAGGCCTTGCGCTACGCCGAACGCCGCAGCCGCGCATACGATCCCGAGCAGTGCGTGTACGCCCACGGCGACCCGCACGCGGGCAACGCGCTGCAGGTCCGCCGTCCTCGCATTGGCGCCGAATCGGGGTTCGTGTTCATCGACCCCGACGGCGGCGCCATCGAACCGGCCTACGACCTGGGCGTTGTCCTCCGCGACTGGGACGGTGAGCTCGCGGCCGCCAACGACCCGCTCTACTTCGCCCAGACCATCTGCTCGCACCTCGCCGAGTCGACCGGTGTCGACCGGCAGGCGATCTGGGAATGGGGCTTCATAGAGCGGGTCGCCACCGGTCTGTACGTCCTCGAATTCGGCCAGGCGTGGGGACTCGACAAACTTGCCAACGCCGAGCACCTACTGCAAACCGACTTAGAGCGCATCTCAGTTGGTGTATTCGCTGCTCTCAGAGAAGAGCTGCGGCGAAACTGCTCGGTAAACTCGGGTCGCATGAGCGAACAAGCGAACCCCCAGGGGCATGAGAGCCGATCCGCCTTGCGGCGCAAGGGACGCGAGGTCGCCATGGGCAAGACCCTTGTGGTCAGCCTCGCTCAGGTTGCAGCTGCCGCCGCGATCACGTTCGCCGGCGATTCCGTCTCCTCATCCTGGGCTGACAGCTCAGAAGAGTTCGCCCCCGGCGCGGGCATACCGTACGCGCTGGCCCTCCTGCTGTTCGCCCCACTCGGCGCGATGATCATCGGACCCCTAGTAGCCGTGAGGCTGCGACTCGCCGCCCCCGGCATCTACAGCCTCTCCTTCATCGCCGGCTATCTGGTCTGGCTACTGGCATTGTGGCACCCGGGTCGCTCCGGAAACGTGCTGTTTCTCCTCCTGGTCCTGGCCGCTGTGAACCTGCTCATCGGCTACAGCACCGGCATGCATCGAAGCTGGACGCCTCCTCCAGGCACGTCCAGCTCAGCCTCTTGAGCTCGCCCCGCTTGCCGTGCAACCGATCTGGTTTAGATCCGGCATGGATGAGTTCGGCGGACGCATGGTGCCCGATGGGTTGTGGGAGATCACCGAACCGTTGATCCCGGTAGCACTGAAGCGGGCGCAGGGCGGCGGGATTCCTCGGGCTGATAACCGGCAGGTGAGGACAAGGGCCGGGAGCCGTGTGGCTTCCGGCCCTACCTTGTCTCCCAGCGCTCAGCCGTCGCTGACCCGGGCGCGATCTCGCCAGACCACCGCCGCCGACAGCACGATCAGCGAGCCGCCCACTATGGCACCGATGACGCCCGCGAATGCAAGCCAGTACGCCGTGGCCGCAGCGGAATCGACCGGATCCGCCTGCGACGGCTCCAACAACCGGAATGCCGCGATCAGAATCGGACCGAGCAACAGCACTGCCGCCCAAGAACCGCGAGCGCGTCGCCGCACGACCAAGTCCGCGATCGCCCAGACTGCGACCGCGAGCGCCATCGCGAGCGCCGTCAGCTCCAGAACCGAGTTCAGATCGTAAAGCCCCTCGGCCTTGCGATAATTGGTCGGCTGCCGCCACGCCGATGTCGCTACGGCGGTGACCACCACGGCAGCGGCGGTCAGTGGCGGCAGCAGGCGTTCGAGCAGGTTCGGCTTCACTGGGAACGCCAACGCCATCAGGCCCAAGCCGACCTGCGCGGTCACGATGAACATCGGTGTCGCGTTGAGCGAGGCCAGCGTCGAGACTGGAACGGCGACGACTGTCGCAATGAGCGCAGCCACGATCGCCACCCTGGTCGCCCGTGGCAGCAGTGCCGCAGTCAGACAGGCGAGGAGCCAGACCATCCAGGCGACGGCACTCGCGGATTGGAAGATGCCCCAGCGGGACTGGATGATGTAGTTGTCGGGCACCGGCGCCAGTTCGACCCGAAGCAGCCAGAACGCGGCCAGTCCGACCGCGGCCGCGAGCGACAGGGCCCCTGCGATCCGCAGTCCGGCGGGGAGATCCCCTGTGCGGGTGGTGCGCAGCCACCGCAGTGCCGCGCCGCGCGTCACGTCGGCGGTGTCGGCGAAGGTCGGGCGGGTGCGGTGGTGCGGCGCGGAATCCAGATAGGTGCTCAGCATCTCGTCGCCTCGTGTCGCCAGGTACTCCTTGGGGTAGAGGCGAAGCAGCTGCCGGTAGCGGTGGGCGAGCTCATCTGTCACGTCAGGCTCCTGCCAGTCGGTGGGAGGTGATCGGGTTGCCGAGGGTCACGCCAGACCCTCGGTTGCGCAGTCGCTCGGTGGCGGCCTTTGCATTCCGGCGCATCTGTTCGGCGGTGGCGCTGAGTTCGGCGGCGCCGCGGTCGGTGATCTTGTAATACCGGCGGAGCCGACCCTCGACGACCTCCTCATGGTCGGCTTCGATGAGGCCGTCGTCGACCAAGCGGTCGAGGGCCCCGTACAAGGTGCCGGGCCGCAGGGTGAGCCGGCCGTCGGAAAGCTCGGCAACCTCGGTGATGATCCCGTAGCCGTGCAGGGGCTCTCGCGCCAGCGCTGTAAGGATCAAGAACGTCGGTTCTCGCATGGTTGTCGCCATGGAGCCAATATACCGGTAACGAAGGTATATCGTCTACCAGGTTGTCACTTTGCAAAGTTGTCACTGCAAATTTGGGAACCTCCGCCCGGACCTTGACTGCCTGGCCCGTGTTCCGAAACCGTCCCGTGCAGACGGTTGAGCATCGCCCGACCCGGCGGAAACGAGCCGGTCAATACCCCCATCGAGATCAGGTCCGTAAGCCCCACAGCGCGATCGAATCCACAGCACCGACTGAAAATTGGCGTGGATGAGGCCGGTCGATCCCCCACCTGAGATCGACCGGCCCAATCGAGGGGCGCAACTGAGCACCCATTTGAGGGACGCAGTGTGGCTCAGGTGTTCGCGGACTTCGCGATCAGGGCGCGGGCGCGCTTCATGATCCAGCGGCACCAGGCGTCGCCCTTCCACGAGCCGTTCCACTCGACGGTCTCGCCGGGCTCGTCGGTGAACCGACAGCATTCGCGGGCGCCGACGCCGTCGTCCACATCGATCAGATACGACTCGGGCCCGTTCGGATAGGTTCCCTGATCGCGAGCGATCTTGTAGAGCGTGAACAGCGCTGGGCCCCTGACGAAGTCGCCCAGGAAGCCGAGTGTGCACGGCAGGCCGTCCGAGCGAAGTCGGTAAGGTCCCTCATCGGCAGGGCTCGCGGTCTTAGCCATTGCAGAACCGGACCGGGCCGGGACCGCCGCCGGAAGGGCCCGAGCCCTTACCGGCAAGGTCGACGCCGTAGAAGACCTTGAAGGCCGTGTCCTCAACCCAGATCTTCCACTCCGGGTTGAACGCGCGCCAGCCGTCGCCCCACGTGGCGTGGAGACGGCCGGAGTTGATGCCGGAGACGATGAGGACGATGTCCGCCCAATTGCTGTTCGCACTGACCTGGAACGAGTCTGGAGCGGTCGCACTCGAAGCGCGGACGGTGTAGCGAGTGGTGATGTCGCGGAAATCACCGCGCACCAACGAATCTCGCGGCTCGGGTTGGTCATGGATCGTATTGGACATTGTTGCCCCTCCTGATCGGATTGCTCACCTCAGCTGAACACAACATAAGGGCAGGTCAGAACACATCGCTACTGCTTCTTCTCCGCACGGAGACGCCTCGCGGAACTCTCTCCGAAACGCCAATCGGATTTCCCGATCGGGAAATCCGATCCGGTTCGCGGGGAGAATCCGATCGGCCGATCCGCTCGGAGAACCCGTGGGTGCGTTGGGGTTGACACGCTACGAATACGCAATGCGACCATCATGGAATGGCAGCGAAATTCGTACAAGCCCACCTGGCGAAGCTCCTGATCCACTATCGCGAGAAGCGGAAACTGAGTAAGTCGGAGGCGGTGTGGTTCCTCGGCACCTCACGCGACATCCTCGACGCCTACGAAAGCGGAACCCGCCAATACATGGAGCCGCACATCATGGAGGGTTGGCTCCGCGACTACGGCGCACCTGACGAGGTCGTCATCCAAGCCAAGGAACAAGCCCGCTGGATTCGCTTCGGCGACCCGGCCCGCATGCAGGAGAACACGCCCCCGTGGTTCAGCCGCTTCGTACAGCTGGAGGCGAGTGCGAGCGCCATCGACATCTTCGAGGAGACCTTCATTACCGGGTTGGCGCAGACACCCAGCTATGCGAGCGCGACACTTGGGGCCAGCCCGTTGTTGACGGCCGAGACGCTCCCGAAAACACTCGCGCTGCGGGCACAACGACACGTCGCAATCCTCAACCAGGACGGAGGGCCACCCCGACTTCGGATTGTTCAATCGGAGCAGTCGATTACCAGGCTGAAGAGCGCCGGACTCATGACGGCACAGCTTGACTGGTTGTCGGAGCTGGATTCGCGAGACGAGATTGAGGTCTTCGTGCTGCCCTCCGACGGCATTCACCCGGGCATGGGAAGGTCCTTCATGATTCTCTCATTCCCCTCCAAGAACGAACCCGATGTGATCTACCAGGAGCACATGTTCGGCGCTCAATACGAAGCTGAGCCTGAGAGAGTCCGCCAGGGCCGTGTCGTATTCTCAGCCCTACTTGCGTTGGTCATCGGGCTAGACGAGTGGAGAGCATCCAATGCTGACAGGTGAATGGAAGAAGTCCTCCCGCAGCGGCCAGGAGGGTGGGGCCTGCGTGGAGGCACGGTGGAAGAAGTCCTCGTACAGCGGGTCTGAAGGCGGGCAGTGCCTCGAGGTTCGCGGCCACGCTGGCGTCGTCCAGGTCCGTGACACCAAGCTCGGCGAGACCTCGCCGATCCTCGACGCCTCCCCCGCTGATTGGCGCGGCTTCCTCACTGCCGTCGCCAAGTTAGAGGCACATCCCAACCCGCAGCGCCCGCGCTGCAACTCGGACTAGAACAAGGGCCGGGAGCCGTTCGGCTTCCGGCCCTTTCCCGTTCTCACAGAAGCTTGATGACCCCTTCAGCCGTCCCGGTCTCGCCGAGCATCGGGAAGATGCGCTGCGTGGTGTGCTCATGGGCCTGCGGATTCAAATCAGTCATGGCGTCGGTCGCAAGCGTGACGTTGTACCCGCGCTCGCGCGCGGTGCGGGCGGTCGACTCGACGCCGATGCTCGTCGCCACGCCCGCCAGGACGATCTGGGTGACACCGCGGCGTCGCAGTTGCAAGTCGAGATCGGTGCCGTAGAAGGAATCCCAGCCTCGCTTCGTGATCACGATGTCGCCTGCGTGCCCGGCCAACTCGTCGACGAGGGCGAGCATGGCCTCGGGAATCTCGCTGAAGTGACCGGACAGGTCGGTGCGGCCCGGAGCATTCGCGCCGTCGGGGGCCATCACGAAGCGGGTGAGCACGACCGGCAGATCGCGGGCCCGGAACGCCTCGGCGAGCGCGACCGAGCGGGCGATGACCTCGTCGGCGGTGTTCGGCCCTGCCGGGCGGTGCCGGAAGCCGTTCTGGAGGTCGACGAGGACCAGCGCGGTCTGTGGATCGATGGTGGTGAGCGGCATGGGCGCGCCTTTCAGTGCTTCATTGAGTGCGTTCTTGGTGTGCGTTCTCAGTGCGGTGGTTCGGTGAGTCGGTGCAGCAGCGTGAACGCCTCCATGAGGGTTTCGCGCTCGTCCTCGGTGTACCGCTCCTGCAGGGAACGGCTGAGCCATTCGTCGCCTTCGCGGCGGGCGTCGTCGAACCGGGCCCGGCCGGTCGGCGTCAGCGACACGAGCTGTCGGCGGCCATCTGCGGGATCAGGGCGACGCGCGACGAGCCCGTGCTGTTCGAGAGCGGCCAGGATCGGCGTGATCGCCTGGGGCCGAACCCTTTCCGCCGCAGCGAGGCCACTCGCGGAAGCATCGCCGTCCTTGCCCAAACGGCTGAGGATCGCCGACTGCGAGGGCGTGAGCCCCTGATTGTCGGAGAGGTCCTTGAACCGCCGGTACAGGCGCCCGAACACCACCCGAAGCTCACGCGCGGCCGCAGCGGCCGACGCCGAGAGTGCCGGAGTCTTCTCGTCCATGCCGCAAGACTAGATCACTCAACCCAACTTGTTTAATCCAGATTGAATAAATCGTCGAGACCGGACGACGCCGCTGCTCAGACGCGCTCGTAAGTCAGGTCGAAATCCTTCCGCCAGGTCTGGCCCCCGTCATCCGAGGCCTCCGTGCGAGCGAGGATCCGGTCGGCCTTGACCTCGGCGATGAACCGCTGGTGGAAGTCGGGGTCCTCGCGGTTCATCTCCCAGTGCCCGTCGTCAAAGGTCATCTCGAACTCGCGGCAGACACCGCGCTCGTCCTCATAGAGCGCGACAAAGCGGTTGTTCGCATCGCTGCGCCCGAGCACGAAACGCATCTCGGAGCCCTCATGCCCCTCTCCGCCGAACGTCGAGTGCACGACCAGGAGCGACTCCCCCAGCCACTCGACGACCGTCTCCCCTGGGATCGTGGTGCCGGGCGGCTCGAGGAACCAGGCGTCGGAGATCGTCGTCCGCCACTCGCCCACGAGCCCGCCGAGCTTCGCCATTTCGGTATTACGCATCGTTGCCTCCACGAAGGAATCGACCACCAGTAACCCTAAGACCTGCTTTCAAGTTCTTCGGCGAATCCAAGGCGGCCCGGCTGCTGCCACTTTCGTTGAGCGACCATTGGCCGAGGCGTAATGTTCGGCGCATACAAGGTCGACCGAGGGCGCCATGACCTCGGGTCCGTGAGGTGCTCGCACGCGGCGGGAGGTGCGGCATGAGTGAAGGAGCGGCTCCCGACCGCGGAACCCCGGCCTCCGCGACACCCGGAGACCGCCGGACGCTGCGACTGCGGCGCGAGGCGTGGGGATTCGCGATCGGCTCGCTGTGTTTCCTGGCCGGCGCGCTGCCGTTCTATGCCGAGTGGGCGGGCGCTGTCGGCGCCGGCGTCACGTTCTTCGTCGGGTCGCTGTTCTTCACCGCGGCAGGCTTCATCCAGTTGAGCCTCAGCGGCCGCAGGCCGCCACGCGCGAAGACCAACCGGGCCGACCGATCCGACTGGTGGTCGGCCGCCGTCCAATTCGTCGGAACGCTCTTCTTCAATCTCAGCACGGGCGCCGCACTCGCCGCGGCCATCGCCGCACCCGACGTCATCGGAGCAGGCTGGCGCCCCGATGCGTACGGCTCACTCGCCTTCCTGGTGTCGAGCGCACTGGCCGTGGTGGCGGCCCGGCATCGACTCGCCCTCTGGGATCGCGAGGCCCGCACCTGGCACGGCACCTGGCTGAACATGCTCGGGTCGATCGCCTTCGCCGCGTCTGCGGTCGGGGCGTACGTGGTGCCGCGGACCGGCGACTTCGCGAGCGAGTTCTGGGCGAACCTCGGCACGATCCTCGGTGCCATGTGCTTCTTCACGGCTGCCGTGCTGTCTCGTCGCCCGGTCCGGCGCCGGGCCCGGCATCGGCCAAGAAGCAGTCGCTGACCGGATGCCGGCCGATCCGGATCGATGATCACCGAGGCCCAGAGCGTTTGGTGCTCCGGGCCTCGACTCATTGAAGCCTCAGTGAAGATCCGACTGGACCTCGGTCAGTCGCGGCCTTCGATGATGCGGAAGTCGCGCTCGAAACCTTCGGGGAGTTCGGCCAGCGCCTCCTGGTAGGCCGCGCTCGCGCGTGCGGCGACCGCCTGTTCGAAGCTGTCGAACTCGATCAGGACGACGCGCTCGGCGATGCCGGCTTCGTGTGCTTCGACCCGGCCGCCGATGCCGGCGAGCACCCGCCCGCCCGCGGCCTTGACGGCTAGACCTGCCAGTTCGTTGTAGGCATCAAGCCTCTCGGGGTCCTCGATGGTGGGGTAGACGCTGACCCAGTAGCCCTTGGGCATGGAACCTCCAGTGTTGGGATGCGTGCTTCGAATTCCGAAGCGCTGCCGCGATGTGCGACACTACCGTTTCGGAATCCGAAGCACAAGAGTTGACGGAGCATCATGAACACGTCGCCGACACCCATGCCGGGCCGGCCGGTCCGCGGTTCCACCACGGGACGATCGTTGATGGCGGCACTGGACCTGTTCGGGCGCCGCTGGACGCTGCGCATCATCTGGGAGCTGGGGAACGGGCCGCTCGGCTTCCGGCTCCTGCAGCGGCGCTGCGACGACATGTCGTCAAGCGTCCTGCAGCAACGGCTCAGAGAGCTCCAAGAGGCTCGGCTCGCCGAGGTGCTGAGCGACGGCAACTACACCCTCACCCCGCTCGGCCACGACGCCCGCGAGTCCCTCGGTCCGGTCATCGAATGGTCGCGGCGGTGGGCTGCCGAGCTTGCCGACGTCCCGCCCACTGCCGCCGAGGGTGCCGACGACGGCTAGCGCAACCGGTTCGGCGTATGCTGCCGGCCCCCCGCCCTGCACTCGAGGATGCCCGAGTGGCTGGTGATGCGCAGCAGGTCGTGCTCGGCGAAATGGGCTTCCAGGCGTTGTTCGATCGCGGCCATGAAGCGTTCGAAATCGGCCGGGGCCAGCGCCGTGAAGTCGGCCTCGGAACGGAACGCCGCCAGCAGCGGGCCCGGCTCGGGCAGTGCGATCACGCCCGGCAGGTCGTGCAGCTCGACCGAGCCGAACCGCTCCGACACCATCGCCTCCGCCGCCTCCAGCGAGAACCGGTCGACGACCACCGAGAGCGCTTGGCGCACTTCGATACCCAAGGACGCCTTCGCGGCATCGCGCCAGATCGGACCGTACTCGTGCTTGTCGTCGGAGGCGAGGGTCGAGACGAACAGGACCCCACCGGGCGCCAGCACCCGCTGCAGCTCGTCGAGCACGGCGGGGATGTCGGGCACGTGGTAGAGCATGTGCATCGCGAGCACGACCTCGGCAGCACCGTCCTCGAACGGCAGCTTCGCGGCGTCGGCGACGACGGTCGGTTCGGGAACGGCCTCGAGGATGCCCGCGGCGAGGTCGACGCCGATCACCTCGGCGTCGGGGAAGGCGGCCCTGAGCCTGCGGGTGTAGTTGCCGTTGCCGCACCCGATGTCGAGCACACGCTTCGGGGAATCGGTGATCGCGGCGGCCACGATGCCGGGCAGGTCGTAGTCGGGCGTCTTGTAGGCGTAGAGCCCCTGCCGGACCGCCAGGCCCTCAGCGTTGCGGTAGTTGTCGACCGACTGGAACCGCTCATCGGTCGTCCGTCCGGAAACCTCGTGCATCGCGTGGTCCTTCCGCGTTCTCGGCGGGCCCCGTCGAAGGGCCCGCTGCTTTCGCGTCCGGTTACTTCACGCGTCGATCGGTCGATCCGGTTGCATGGCGCGACGAATCCGCGACCTCGTGAGATGACCGCGAGGTCGGGGAGCCGGTTCTGGTTCGGTGGATCAGGCGTGGTGGCCGTGGTGGGCCGATCGCCTGACGAATCCCCAGACGAGGGTGCCGACGAAGAGGACGATTCCGATGATGGCCAGCCAGAGCAGGCCTTCGATGGCGAAACCGACGATCGCGAGCACTGCCCAAATGACCAGCAGGATCACAATTGCTGCCAACATGCTTTAAGCCTATGCCGCCGGCCCGCTGCGAATCATGAATCGGCGAAAAACGTGAACCTTCCGCGGATCTTCGAGGGGCCCGGGAGCTCACGGCATCACGGCCTGACCTGCGGTCCGTCCCCCGCCAGACGGCGAATCGCGGCGAGCCCATCGGGCGTGCCGGGCCAGTGCCTCTCGAGAGCCTCCGGCCCGGACCGACGCACCACCGAGCGGAGGACGAACGCGACGGAAGGCGGGCCTCCTAGTCAGGGTCGCGGTTCAGCGGCGAGTGTAGATCACTCCCACCTTGTCGAGTTCGGCTCCTGCGCGGCCGTGGAATCCGGTGATCTGCCAGCCGGTCGGGGCCGTGTAGGTGGTGCAGTCGCTCGTGGTCGTGCCTGCCGCGAGGGTGCGGCCGGTGCTGGTCGTGAAGCGGGCGTAGAAGATCCGCGTGTGGCCGTCGTTCTCGGCCTGGCACAGGTGCAGCGACACCGGGTACTCCCCCGATGCGAGTGCGAGTTCCGAGAAGGTGCCGCCGCTGCCGCCGTGGTCGAGGACGGTGCCGTCGGCGAGGGTCGCGCCGATCGAGTCCACTCGCGTGCCCGCTCGCAGGCGCAGGACGCTGGGCGCGTCGTCCGCGTCGAGGTCGTTCACGTCGGTGAAGAAGTCGCCGTGCGGGCCGCCGAACTGGTCGGAGAGGGTGAAGTCGCCGTTGGTCGACCAGGCGAAGTCCACTGCGATCGGGTAGTGGTCGGAGAGGTTCTTCCCGGCGCCGTCGCGGAAGGCGGCGTGGTCGTTGCGGTACTGGCCGGCGTCGAGTCGCACGTGGTCGCCGGAGCGGTAGAGGACCTTGTCGACCACTTCGCAGGTCGTGTCCACGGTGGCGTCGTCGCAGACGAGGGCTTCGTCGCCTTCGTTCGGGGCGTCGCCGCCGCGGATCTGCTCGACCCAGGCGTCGGTGAGGCCGTTGTCGGCCGTGAAGTCGGCGATGCCCTCGCCCACGCGCGTGTAGCGGGTATTGGTGTCGCCGTAGACGATCACGGCGTTGCCTGCCGAGTGCGCGTCCATGAAGGCCGACACCTGGGCGAGGTTCTTGGCGCGGGCGGCGATGTCGGCCGCTTCGCTGCCGGCGTCGGTGTGGAGGTTGTACAGGTCGACCCAGACGCCTTCGGCGAGGCGGGCGCGCATGAAGGTGAAGCCCTTGGGGGTGAGGCAGTCGCCGGAGCCGGAGGCGCAGTCGTCCCAGGCGACGCGCTCGAAGTCTTCGAACGGCATGTCGGACAAGGTGTTGAGGCCGTCGCCGAAGGGGACGCCGCCGCTGGTGGCCGTGCGGTGCGGGTGGTCGTCGGCGGCGTAGAGCGCCGCGTGGTAGTTGAAGTCCTCTTGGACGTGGACGATGTCGTATGAGCCCAGGCGCGATCCGATGATCGGCGTGTTGGTCTCGGGGTCGCCGTCGCCGATCCCGAGCGGGAGGCCCGCCACGTTGTAGGAGAGGACGGAGAGGTCGCCGCTCTGGGCGGTCTCCTGGGCCGTCGCCGGTGCCGGGGAGGCGGCGAGCGCCAGGGTGGTGAGCGAGGTCAGCGCGGTGAGCGCCGCCAAGCGGTGCGGGGTACGCATGGTTCTCCAGTTGTCTTTCGCCGGGTGGGTCGCGGCTTCGGTTATGGCGCAATCAGATTGCCCGAAATATGCGAAATGTTCAAGACCTCTGGGGAAATGCGGCCCCGCCGCGGGGTGAACTCGCGGCGGGGCGGGTGGGGTGGGCTAGAAGTGCAGGGCCAGGTCGAGGGCGAGCGTCGCGATCGACAGGCCGAGGAAGGTGAAGGTCCCGTAGGTCTCCTTCGGCCAGAAGTTCGCGAGGACGTGCGTGTGGACCGCGCAGGTCCAGAACAGGATCAGCCCGATCGCGGCCGCGGTCCCGACGAGCGGCACCCCGAACAGGCCCAGCGCGAGCCCGATGCCGCCCGCGGCCTTGAGGACCCCGATCGGGAAGACCAGCATCGAATGCGGCACGTGCGCGCCGTCCATGAGCGGCAGGATCACCTTGAGGCGGACCATCGCGCCGACGCCCGAACCGAAGTTGAGCACGGCCGCGGTCGCGGCGATGACGTAGTAGAGGGTTTCCATGACTTGTCCTTCGTGGTTCAGTAGGCGACGGTGACGTGACGGCCGACCGCGTGCCGGTCGTCGACGGCTCGGAGCATGAAGTGCGCCGCGTCGGCGCGCGAGAGTTTGAAGGCCCTGGGCAGGCTGATGCCGTGGGCGACTTGGTACTTCCCGGTGAGCGGCCCGTCGGTGAGGCGCGGGAGGCGCACGCTGGTCCAGTCGAGGCCGCTCTCGGCGAGCTGCTCCTCCATGGCGGCCACATCGCTCATGTGCGGGCCGAGCATGGCCCGCACGAGCGGCAGCGTCACCAGGGTCATGAGCGTTCCTGCACCTGGCTCGCAGGCGCCGCCGAGGACGGTTCGGGGTCGGGACGGTCGAGAGGCCGATGCCGGCGACGGCGATGATCCGTCGTGTTCCGGCCGCCTGCATCGCCGCGATGATGCGCGCGGTGCCTGCGCTGACGATGCCGGTCTCCTCTTTGCGGCGCGGGCCGATGCACGACAGGACCGCATCGGCCCCGGACACGGCGGTGCGGAGGTTGTCGGCGACCGGTTCGGTGAGGTCGACGGCGAAGGACCGGACCCCTGGGTCGAGGTTCTTGGGATTGCGGGCGACGGCGGTGACGTCGTGGCCCGCTTCGAGGGCTTGGGCGAGCACGGCACGGCCGATCCCGCCCGTCGCCGCGATGACGGTGAGTTTCATGGGTTTCCTTTGTGGGTGTTGTCAGTGCAGGGTGGTGAGCTTCTCGGGGTTGGTGACCGCGTAGACCGCGGTCACCCGGTCGCCTGCGGGCGTCAGGTCGAGCATGAGGACGCCGACGACGCGGCCATCGCGGATCATGAGCGCGGCGGGCGAACCGTTCACGGGCCGGAACTCGATCGCGAGACCTTCGGAACGGCGGAACCGGCGGCTGACCAGCAAGCGTGGCGATCCGCTCGGCGTCATGCATGGGCCGGGGCCCGGCCGCGGGTCCGAGGCCGCCGCCGTCGCAGGTGAGGACCACCTCGGGCGACATGAGACCGAGCAGGGCGTCGATGTCCCCGCCCGAGACGGCGGCCATGAACCGCTCGGTGACCTGGCGGTGCACCGCCGGGTCCACCGCGTACTTCGGCCGCCGGGCCTGCACGTGGGACCGGGCGCGGTGCGCGATCTGCCGGACCGAGGCGGGCGAGCGCCCGAGCAGCTCGGCGATCTCGCCGTGCGCGTACCCGAAGACCTCGGCGAGCACGAACACGGCCCGCTCGGCCGGGCGTCAGTGATTCGAGGACCACCATGAGCGCCAAGGAGACCGACTCGGCCCGCAGCGCCGGCTCGGCCGCGTCGGGCACCGACTCGGTCATGCACCGGCTCGGGAAGCCAAGGCCCGATATAGGTCTCGCGGCGGCGCTCAACGGCCTCCTGGCGGGCGATCGCGGCGTTGATCGCCACGCGCACCAGGTACGCGCGGGCGATGCTCGATCGGCGCGCCGTGCGATCGCGCGCTCCCAAGCGAGCCAGACGTCCTGGAGCACGTCCTCGGTGTCGGCGACGGTGCCGAGCATCCCGTACACGATGCCGAACAGCAGCTCGCGGTGCTCGGCGAACCTGCGGCCTGCGGATCCGGATCTGCGTTCACGGCGGCCCTCCTCGTTCTCGGTAGTCGCACTCCAAGAGCAATACAGGGCCGCCGTCTGTGACACCCAGAGTCGCGATCGTGACCGGGCTCGCAGTTGTTTTCTGGTGAGAGCGTGGCGAAGCCGCGCACGTTTCTAGTCTTTTTGCCTGTTCTGAAGACGAGGTTCTAAACCTCGGAGCCGATATATATCAGAGATTTCAGGACATGTTTGCCCGGTTCGAGGACGCCCCTGAGCACCGGCAGCACCGTGCTGGGCCAGTACAGGTGCGTGCCCTGCATCGGCATGATGAGCGCCGCCTCCCTGCCCGAGTCCCCGTCGATGATCTCCGAACGCATGCCCTGGCTCGCCACGATCACCTGCGACTCCTGCACCTCGGCCACGTGACCGGGCATGGGCACGCACCAGCCGCCCTCCCCCGTGTGCAGCGTCCGCTCCGTCTCGATCACATGGACGCGGGCGTGCCAGCCGTCCACGGCCGCTTCGAGCGAGGTCGTCACCGTCACGTCCTCCCAAGGCTGCCAAGCGATCGTTGAGCACGCCGCTCGCGTCGATCGCACCCTCGTCGGAGTCCTCGCGGCCCCGCCAGTGCCGCCCGTCCTCCGAGAGCAGCAGCGCCCCGTCCGGCACCGCGCACTCCAGACCCGGGCCGGCCGCGTCGCATGCGAGAAGCCCGCCAGCGTCGAGTACGCGAACTTGCCGTACGAGGCCTGGCCGTTGCGCGCCCACGGGTGCCACGCCTGGCCGTTCAGGCGCGTCACATGCCCGCCGCGGTCCCGCACGTGCACGGCACGGGCGGCCTTGTGCGGCTCCACGACCGGCTCCGGCACCGCCGCCTCCACCGTCCAGAAGGGGTGCTCGACCGGGGCGAGGAGCCCCGCGAAGATCTTCGTCGCCCACCAAGGGGAACCCGCGGTGAGGTACTGCTCGACCACCGCGTCGTTCGGGTAGGCGTAGCCCACCGTGAGCCGGCCCTGGGGGTCGAGGATCGGCTTGTCCCACCACCATTCGAGGTGGCGGCGGGCGAACCCGGCGGCCTCGGCCCACGGCACCGCCTCCACATCGGCGGCGGCCAGCGCGGTCCACAGCGACCCTTGGGCGAAGCGGTAGCCGAGGCTGCGACCGTAGGGGACGGCCGCGCCGTCGGCCGCGAACCAGGTCCGGAACTTGCGCGCGAAGGCCGCGGCGTTGGCCACGTACCGGTCGTCGCCGCTGAGCTTGAAGTGCAGGAGCGCGTACGTGTGGAAGGCGAAGGGGTTGTAGTAGTCGACGCGGCCGCCGGGGCCGTCCTCGAAGACGCTGTTGCCGAGCTGGAACTCCCCCATGCGTTCGAGGTGCGCGGTGGCGAGTGCGGGGTCGTGCGCGGCGCCGATGCGCTTGAGGCCGTGCCCGGCGAAGACCGGGAAGTAGTGCCAGTTGGTGTCGGCGGGCTCGGCCTGGTAGGCCTCCTGGAGCCAGGCGGCGACGACGTCCTTCGCTTTGGGCTGCAGTGGTTCCCAGAGCTTCTCGGGGGCGAGGGAGAGGGCCCAGCCGACCGAGGCCGATTCGACGAGCCGCTGGCCGCCGCCCGAGCCCACGTACCAGGCGTCGGCGGGGTCGAGGGCGCGGGCGAGGGTGGCGGCGTACGCGGCCCAGAGGTCGCCCGGCACGGAGTCCTTGGCGGCGGCCAGGCCCCACAGGGGCCGGGTCAGCAGCTCGAACCAGTCCTCTTCGTGCGAGTGGTTGGACATGGTGACCGGCATGGCCTCGGGGCCCTGGAACGCCAGATCGGCGGCGGGCCTCCCGATCGCGAGCGCGGCCGAGGCCCACCCGGTGTAGCTGTGGTCAAGCGGTCCGAAGATGCGCTGTGGTGATGTCACGCTGGCAGACGCTATCAACGCCGCCGGGATCCGGCAAGTGGTCCCGCCGATGCGGCGCCCGCAACGGCGAGCGGGCCCGTCCGGAGGGACGGGCCCTGTGGCCTTCAGGCCGCTTGCGCGGGTCGTTCGGGTTCGGCCCCAGGCGGAGCGAGGGCCGGTCCCGGCAGGGCCGGGTCGGGTTCGGCCCGGGCCTGCAGGACCGCGGCCTCCGGGAGGTGCGGATGGGTGCGCTGCCAGCGGCGGGCGAGCCAGCTGAGGAACAGGCCCACCGCGCCGACGGTGACCACCGAGCCGACCAGGGACTGCAGGCCCGGTCCGGCGATCCACGCGATCGCCAGGCCGAGGCCCACGGAGTAGACCGCCCACAGCACGCCGCCGAGTGCGGCCATGCGCGCGTACGGCGGTCGCTGCGTTCCGGCCGCCGCCCACGCCAGCGCGGTGCGGCCCGCCGGGAGGAAGCGCGCCACCATCGTCGTCCGGTAGGGATGGTCGCTGACGGTGCGTTCCAGCAGGGCCTCGAGTTTCAGGGCGGTGCCCTGGACGAGGCCGTGCACCGCGCGCGGGCTGCGGTGCGCGAGTCCGGCCCGCACGGTGCGGAAGAGCCGGTAGCCGAGGAACTCGCCGAGCCACGACGAGGCGGCGGCGCCGACGAGCAGCACAATGATGAGGAGCGGGTTGCCGAAGACGAGTCCTGCGGCTGCGGTCACGAGCGTGCGCGCTCGGGAGCATCGGCACGAAGAAGTCGGCGACCACCATGCCGATGAGGATGAGCATCGCCCAGAAGAAGACCGTATGAGGTCCCCCCGTTCACCGAAAGCCCAAGGGACCCGGGCCGGGGGTCGGCCCGGGTCCCCCTGCGGGCTTCGGCTACTTGGACGCTCCGACGAGCTCGCGCTCGTCTTCACGCTCGTCCTTGGCGAGGTGCTGCTGGAGCCTCTCCCCTTCGACGTCGACGTTCGGCAGGATGCGGTCGAGCCACTTGGGGATCCACCACGAGCCGCGGCCGATGAGGGCCATGATCGCGGGGATGATCGCCATGCGGACGACGAACGCGTCGAACACGACCGCCGCGGCGAGCGCGAAGCCCATCGAGGCGATGAGCGACTCGGCGCTGAAGATGAACGCCGCGAACACGCTGATCATGATGAGCGCGGCCGCGACCACGACCCGCGAGGAGTGGCCGTAGCCCTCCACGATGGCCTGCTTCGGGTCGGCGCCGTGCACGTAGGCCTCGCGGACGCGGGTGACCAGGAAGATCTGGTAGTCCATCGCCAGGCCGAAGACGAGGCCGATCATGAGGATCGGCATCATCGACATGATCGGGCCGGGCTGGTCCACGTTGAACAGCTCGGCGCCCCAGCCCCACTGGAAGACCGCGACGAGTGCGCCGAGCGCGGCGAACACGCTGAGCATGAACCCGAGCGTGGCCATGATCGGCACGAGGATCGAGCGGAAGACCAGCAGCAGGATCAGTGCGGCGAGTCCGACGACGATGAGCATGTACGGCAGCAAAGCGTCGTTGAGGTTGTCGGAGATGTCGATGTTCAGCGCGGTGGCGCCGGTGACCGACCAGTCGGCGTCCGTGTCGTCGGCCAGAACGCCGCGGATCTCGTGCACGAGTTCGTTGGTGGCGTGGTCCGACGGCCCGGTCTCCGGGATGAGGGTGACCATGACGGTGTCGAGGTCGGCGTTCGGGAACGCCTGGCCCACCACGGCGATGCCGTCGATGCCGTTCAGCTCTTCGGTGATGTCCTGCGCGGCGGCCATCGCGTCGACGCCGTCCTCGAGGTCGCCCACGATGATGAGCTGGCCGTTGAAGCCTTCGCCGAAGCCTTCGCTGATGAGGTCGTACGCCTGGCGCTGCGTGGTCTCCTCGCCGGAGGTCCCGGCGTCGGGCAGGCCCAGTTCGAGGTCGAGCGCCGGGTAGGCGAGGGTGCCGAGGCCGACGATGCCGACCAGGGCCACCAGGATCGGGTGGCGGGTGACGAACCCGGCCCAGCGCTTGCCGCCGTTGGGCTTGGCGTCGTGCACGCCCTCGGCGATGCGGCGGCGCTGCCGCTTGGTGAAGATCCGCTTCCCGGTGAACCCGGCGAAGGCCGGGAGCAGGGTGACGGCGATGAGCACGGCGATGACGACGGTGACGGCGGCGGCCACGGCCATCTCGGTCAGGAACGGGATGTTCACGATCGACAGGCCCAGGAGGGCGATCACGACGGTGAGGCCGGCGAAGACCACGGCGGAGCCGCCGGTGCCGACGGCGCGGCCCATGGCTTCGGCGCGGGCCTGCTTGTCCTCGACGCGGCCGTCCTTGGCCAGTTCGCTGCGGTAGCGCGAGAGGATGAACAGCGCGTAGTCGATGCCCACGGCGAGGCCGATCATGGAGGCCAGGGTGCCGGTGGACTCGCTGACGTTCATGAAGGAGGTCGCGGCCAGGATGCCCGCGGTGGTGAGCATGACGCCCAGGACCGCGGTGATGATCGGCAGGCCCGCCGCGAGGAGGGCGCCGAAGGTGATCACGAGGACGACCAGGGCGACGCCGATGCCGATGAGCTCGGTCGCGCCGGTCTCGGGGATCGACTGGAGCACGTCGCCGCCGACCTCGACGCGGAGCCCCGCGTTCTCAGTGTCGGCCACGGCGTCTTCGAGGTAGTCGATGGTGCCCTCGTCGAGCTCCATGGAGGGCTCGGCGTAGGCGACCTGCATGACGGCGATGTTCTGGCCGTCGGCCGAGAGCATGCCGATGGGGTTGCCGGCCTCGTCGACCGCGAACGGGCTGGTGACCGAGGCGATCTGCGGCGAGTCCGCCATGACGGCGGCGAGGCTGTCGATGGCCGCCTTGTTGGACTCGGCGGTGAGCGGTTCGCCGTTCTCGGATTCGAAGACGATCTGGGCGCTGCCGCCGTCGGCGCTCATCTCAGGGAAGCGCTCTTCGAGCAGGTCGAAGGCCTCCTGGGATTCGGTGCCGGGGAGGACGAACTCGGGGTTGGTCTCCTGCTGCATGGTCGCCGCTGCGGCGCCGACGCCGCCGACGATGAGGACCCAGACGACGAGGACGAGCCATCGCAGTCTGAAGGACCCTCTGCCGAGGCGGTAGAGGAAGGTGGCCACGGTGGGTGCTCCTTACGGGGTTCGCCTTCCGGCCCCGCCGCACAGCGTCCATTAAGGACTTTGGGTGTGCGGCGGCGGAGCCGGTCGGCTCGGGTGGTGTTCGCCGGCGTCTTCGGCGGCGGGTTTCCTGGTATTTCAGCTCTGCATTGCGGATACGGGTGCGGCGATGCCGGCCTCGAGCTGGTCGAAGGCGGCGGTGATGACGTCCGAGAGCTGCCGGCCACGGGGGTTCGCGAGCCAGTCCTCATTGGAGGTCTTCATGGCGACGAGGGCGCTTCCCAGCACCAGTCGCGGGTACAGGTTCTCCGGCGTGGTGCCGGTGGCTTCGGCGACGATCCCGAGCGCTTCGGCGAACAGCTCCATGAACTGCCCGGCCTGGTTCTTGATCAGCTCGGGTGAGTTGTGGATGAGCTCTTCGCGGCACTGCATCTGCGTGAGGTCGAAACGCTCGTCCATGTGCAGGCTGATGCAGGCGTCGCGCAGGGCGTGCCAGATCGGCTGCCGCTGCGCGCGCTCGCGCAGCTGGTCGAGCAGTTCCCCCGTGGTCTCGTGGAAGTCGTGGAGGAACGCCGCTTCCTTGCTCGGGAAGTAGTTGTGGAAGGTGCGCGTGGACACCCCGGCCTCGGCGGCGATCTCGTCGGCCGTGACGGCGTCGAGACCGCCCTTCTCCACGGCGAGGCGCAGAGTGGCCTCGCAGAGGGCCACCTTGGTGGCGGCCTTCTTGCGCTCGCGGAGTCCGGACTGGTCGACCATGAGGCAACCCTAGTAGGGGTTGCTCATGTTTACAAGATGCGCATGAAGAAATTTTGCAGTAGACGCAATTTTTCCTGGTGAGAAAGGTTTACGTGAGCGGGGCCACGCAGGTGGCGCCGGGAACGGTCCACTCCGTGACCGGCTCGGTCTCGCCGGTCGGGTCCACGCGGGTGACGACGCCCGAGTGCTGGCAGGCCACCAGCAGCGTGCCGTCGGCGGTGAGCACGGCGTCGCGGGGCCAGGCGCCGCCCACGGGCACCGAGCGGAGGAGCGAGCCGTCGGCGGGATCGACCGTGGCCACCTGGTCGGCGCCGCGAACGGTCACGTACACCAGGCCGCGCTCGGGGTCGGGGACCACGGCGGCCGGAAGCGGGCTCGGCGCGTCCTCATCGAGGCCGATGTCGGGCAGCGCCGCGAAATCGGCGACCTCGCCGCTGGGCAGGGCCACCGGGGCCCGGAAGGAGAAGGTGGCCGAGCGCTCGTCGAAGGCACCGACGACCACCGCGTTCGCCAACTCCCCCACCACGATCGCGCGGTCGCCCACGAACGCCAGGTGGCGCGGGCCGAACCCGGGCTCGAGCTCGGTGGTCGCGGCCGGGTCGAGCTTGCCGTCCTCGCCGAGGTCGAACGCGTGGATGCGGTCGGCGCCCAGGTCGGTCACCAGCACGCGACCCAGGTGGCAGACCACTTGGTGCGCGTGCGGCCCGGTCTGGCGGTCCGCGTGCGGACCCGTGCCCGAGAGCTTGAAGATGTCGGTGGCCTCGCCCAGGGTGCCGCCCTCGCCGATCGGCAGGACCGCCACCGAGCCGCCCCCGTCGCCGTCGCCGTAGTTGGCGACCAGCAGCCAGCGCCCGCTCGGGTCGACCGTGCCGTGGCAGGGGTTGTCGCCGCCGGTGGACTGGCCCTGGCCGGCCCGCTCGAGCGTGAAGTCCTCGCCGAGGCGCCATGCCGCGGCGAAGCCGGGCGAGGTGTGGGTGAGGGTGTAGACCGCTTCGGGGCCGACGTGGACCCACGTCGGGTTGACCACCGCCGCCGCCGCGCCGAGTCCGTCAGGGCCGGCCACGACGAGGCCCGGGCCGCCTTCAGTGGTGTAGTCGCCAAGGAGGTACCGCATGTGCCCGATCCTAGCCGTCCGTGGAGGAGACGACGCGGGCCCGGCCTCCTACACTTGAGAGCATGGCCGAGGACCGCAAGACCGACGAGGAATGGCGCGAGAAGCTCACCCGCGAGGAGTTCAAGGTGCTGCGCCAAGGCGGCACCGAGGCGCCGTGGACGGGCGAGTACGTCAACGAGAAGCGCCGCGGCGTCTACCGCTGCCGGGCCTGCGGGTCCGAGCTGTTCGCCTCCGACACGAAGTTCGACTCCCAGTGCGGATGGCCCTCGTTCTGGACGCCCCTGGCCGGCGAGAGCGTGCGGCTCCTCCAAGACGACAGCCTCGGCATGCAGCGCACCGAGGTGCGGTGCGCCAACTGCGACTCGCACCTGGGCCACGTGTTCTACGGCGAGGGCTGGGACAACCCCGAGGACGCCCGCTTCTGCATCAACTCGATCAGCATCTCGCTGGAACCGGCCGACGACGCGGCCTGACCGCCTGGTTCACTTGCGCCCGAACCGCATGCACGGTGACATATCACGTGTCACACAGTGCACATGGCGTTCGTACCGCGGGATGCCCGGACACGCCGCGGTCGGGCTCGCGGCGCCCCGACTAAGCTCACCTTCGTCCCCTGATCCCCGAATGACGAAGCGAGGCCGAGGGTGGAACCCGGGAACCTGATCGCTGGCCGTTACCGGCTTGAAGAGCGCCTGGCCGCCGGAGGCATGGGCGCGGTATGGCGCGGCACCGACACCCGGCTCAACCGCGTCGTCGCCGTCAAGCTCCTCCACTCAGGACTGTCCGGGAACGACCGGTTCCGCGCCCGCTTCCACCAGGAGGCGCAGGCCGTGGCCCAGCTCCAGTCGCCGGGCATCGTGAGCCTCTACGACTACGGCGAGGAGCACGCCCCGGAGGGGCTCGTCTCCTACCTCATCATGGAGCTCGTGCGCGGACAGGCGCTCGACAACGTGCTGCGCCAGCGGGGCCGCCTGTCCCCCAACGAGACGCTGAAGATCATGGCGTCCGCGGCCGAGGCGCTCGACGTGGCGCACCAGGCGCACATCATCCACCGCGACATCAAGCCGGGGAACCTGCTCGTCGACTCCGACGGCAGCGTCAAGATCGTCGACTTCGGCATCGCCGCGGCCAAGGGCGGCGCCGGGCTCACCGAGACCGGCACCGTCATGGGCACCCTCGCCTACGCCTCGCCCGAGCAGCTCCAAGGCTCGCAGCTGACCGGTTCGACCGACCTGTACTCGCTGGGCATCGTCGGCTACGAGGCCCTCGCCGGGCGGCCCCCGTTCGCGGGGAACGAACCCACGGCCGCGATCGCCGGGCACCTCACCGGCCAGCCCGCGCCGCTGCCGCCCGACGTCCCCGGGCCGGTCGGCCAGATCATCATGCGCTGCTTGGCGAAGGACCCGCGCCAGCGGTTCGCCTCGGCCGCCGAGCTCGCGCAGGTGTGCCGCTCGGGCGGCATGGGCGGCGGGACCACCGCGATGCTGGCCCCGGCCTCGCCGCCGCCGCAGTCCCCCCAGTCCACGCAGGTCATGACGCCGGGCGCGGGCCCGGGCGATGGGCGCCGGCATCGTCGCGGCGCACACCTCGCCGCACCGGATGCAGCAGGACGACTATCCGCGGAGCCGGGACCGGCCAGTACCGGACCGGCGCCAACTCCGAGCGCCCGCTCCCCCCGCCGCGCGAGGCCGAGGAGCCGAAGCGCAACCCGACCGGCCCGATCCTGGTGGTCGTCGCGGGCATCGCGGTGCTGCTCATCGCGCTGTTCCTGATCAAGCCGTGGGACAACTCCGGCGACGAGGACGACACGACCGCGACCGGCGGCGACACTCGAACTCCGCGACGGGCCGACCGAGGACACCGCGGACGAGGAGGAGACCTCTGAAGAAGAGGACTCCGGCGGCGACTCCGAAGAGGACGACTCGGGCACAACAACAACGGCGGCGGGAACGACGACGACACGCAGACGACCGAGGAGGAGACCCAACTCGTCGAGATCGAGGACTACCAGGGCTGGAGCGCCACCGACGCCGTCGCGGATCTCGAGGAACAGGGCTTCACCGACGTCACCGCGATCCCGACCGCCCCCGAGAGCGGCGACCACGAGACCTGCGAGGTCCTCTACCAGTCCCCTGAAAGCGGCACCGAGGTCGGCTACGACACGGCGATCGAGCTCGAATACGTGGCCAACGACGACTCCTGCCCGGACGGCAATCAAGCCGGCTGAGCCGCGCCGGATTGTCATACCCCCGCGCCACTCTTGAATTCGGGGGCCCAGCGCCGAGAAACACCCGACCGCGTGGGGCGCGATCGCCATGGCGATCGCGCCCCACGCGTCTGTCGTCCCGCCCATGTCGTACCGACCGGGCACTGTTGATTCGGGGGACCCTGCGAATGCCCGATTTGTCGGGAACCGCCGTTCACATTCATCAGCGGCGCGTCACGTCGCCTGCGCACACTCGCGTCCTCCGCTCGCCGCTGCCGCGCGGGCTCGGCGAGAATGGTCGGCATGCCGCAACCTCCCGCGCTGCCCGAGCTGCCGATCCGCGAAGCGCTTCCCGCGCTCCTCGACGCCGTCGCGCGTACCGGGACCGCCGTGCTCGCCGCGCCGCCCGGGCACCGGCAAGACCACGCTCGCGCCGCTCGCCCTCGCAGGCCTCATCCCCGCAGGCGACGCCTCCGGCCAGGCCGCGAACATGTGACACGTGATATGCCACAGCGGCGAGTCCTCGTGGCCGAACCGCGCCGGCTCGCCACCCGGGCCGCCGCGACGCGGATGGCCGCGATCCTCGGCGAGCAGGCCGGTCAACGGGTCGGCTACCAGATCAGGGGCGAATCGCGCCGGTCCGCCGCCACCCGCGTCGAGGTCGTGACCACCGGGGTCCTGCTCAACCGGCTCATCGCCGACCCCGAACTCCCCGGCGTCGACCTCGTCGTGCTCGACGAATGCCATGAGCGCCACCTCGAGACCGACACCGCCTGCGCCTTCCTCGCCGAGACCCGCCAGATCCTGCGCCCCGACCTCGGCCTCGTCGCCGCCTCCGCCACCGCCGACATCGGACTCTGGACCGCACTCCTCGGCACCGAGGGCGAACCCGCGCCCGCCGTCAGCTCCGAACCGATGCGCCACCCCGTCCAGATGCACTGGGCCCCACCGCGAGAGCGCCTCAACGCCCCCGACGGGATGCGCGTCGACCCGCGATTCCTCGCCCACGTCGCGCACGTGGTCGAACGCGCCCTCGACGCCGGCGACGGCGACATCCTGGTCTTCCTTCCCGGTGCGTCCGAGATCCGCAGGGTGGCCGAGCGCCTGGCCCACCGACGAGGCGGAAAGCCTCGGAGTCGATATATATTCAATTGCACGGCTCGATTTCGTCGGCCGAACAGGACCGTGCCATGCGGATCGGCAAGCGCCGCAGGGTCGTCCTCGCCACCGACATCGCCGAGTCCAGCCTCACCGTTCCCGGGCGTGCGGATCGTGGTCGACGCCGGCCTCGCCCGCCGCCCCCTCATCGACCACGCCCGGGGCCTGCCCGGCCTGACCACCGCCTACGCCTCCCGCGCCTCGGCCGACCAGCGCGCGGGCCGCGCCGGACGCGAAGGCCCCGGCGCGGTGTGGCGGTGCTGGAGCGAGGCCGAGCACACCCGCCGCGCCGCCCAGCCCGCCCCCGACATCGCCTGCTCCGACCTCACCGCGTTCCGCCTCCAAGCCGCCTGCTGGGGCACCCCGGTCGCCGACCTGGCGCTCCCGGGCCGCGCCGCCCGCCGGTGCGATCGAAGCCGCCGAAGCGACCCTGCTCTCCTTGGGCGCCATCGACGACCGACGGCGCGGCCACCGACCGCGGCCGGGCCCTGGCGACGCATGGGCGTCCACCCGCGGCTGGCGCGGGCGCTCGTGGACGGCGCCGAGCACGTCGGCGCCGAGAAGGCCGACCGAAGTCGCCGCGCTGCTGAACCTCGACCGCCGCGCGCAAAGGCGACGACCTCCTCGCCCAGTGGCGCCAACTCCGCACGAGCCGGGACCGCCAGTGGCAGAGCGAGGTCAAGCGCCTCGCCAGAGGACTCTCGGCCGCGCAGGACCGCAAGAGCGGCGCGTCGCCGAGCAATGCCGGACGGACGCGGCGAGCCTCCGGGCCCCAGGCGGGCGCTCGCGCGTCATCGCCAAGCGGCGCAAGCACACCGAGCCGTACGGTCGGCGACGACGAAGCCGCCGCCACCGTCATCGCCCTGGCCTTCCCCGAGCGGGTCGCCAAGCGCCAGGAGGGCGCACCGGCCAAGGGCAAGGCGACCGCCTCGAACCGGCCCGCCGCCGCGACGAGCACCGGCCAGTGGCGCACGGTCGCAGGGACCGGCGCCGTCTGCCGCCGAGGGCTCGTCGCTCTCGGGCAGCGAATGGCTCGCCATCGCCGACGCCGACCGCTCCCCCGGCCGCGCCGCCGCCATCATCCGCGCGGCCGTGCCGATCGACGGCGAGCTCGCCTGCGAACTCGTGGGCGACAGCGTGGGCGAACGCGTCGAATGGGACCCCGAGCGCCGCGACGTGGCCGCGCGCCAGGTGCGATCGCTCGGTGCGATCGAGGTCTCCTCCAAGGTGCTGGCGAAACCGGATCCGGCCCTGGTCGGCGCAGCGCTCCTCGAAGGGCTGCGAGCCGAAGGACTGGAACTGCTGCGCTGGTCGGAGGCGGCCCGGTGGCTTCGGCAGCGGATGGCGTTCTGCCACGAGCAGTCGGGCGAACCGTGGCCCGACGTGGGCGACGACGCGCTCTTGGACGACACCTTCTGGCTGGAGCCGTGGTGGTCCCGCGCGCGCCGCCGGCGCGACCTGGAGCAGATCCCCACCGAGCAGGCGCTGCGCAACGCCCTGCCGTGGCAGGAGGACATCGACAAGGTCGCCCCCGCGGTGCTCCGCCTCCCCAACGGGCACGGCGGCCGCCTCGACTACTCGAGCGGCAGACCGGTCCTGGCGATGAAGCTCCAGCGGATGTTCGGCACCGACGCGGTCCCGCGCATCGCGGGCGTCCCCGTGGTACTGCACCTGCTCAGCCCGGCGGGGCGGCCGCTGGCCGTCACTTCGGACCTCGCGTCATTCTGGGAGGGCCCGTACCTGCAGGTGCGCAAGGAGATGCGCGGCCGCTACCCCAAGCACCCGTGGCCCGAGAACCCGCTCGCAGCCGAACCGACGGCGAGGGTCAAACCGAGGCCGCGCTGAACAAGGCCCGCCCGCCGCGGACGCCGCTACGCGACGGCGCCGCTGAACAGGTCCCAGTCGTCGAACGGCAGCAGCATGTAGGTGCCCCACACCGCGGCGGCGATCGTCACGAGCGTGAACAGGAAGATCCACGCCCCGGCCGGCAGCGGCGTGATCCCGGCGAGCTGGTCGGCGTCCGACTGGCCCCTGCCGCGACCGCCGCGGCGCCGCGACCCCAGCTCCATCACCGGCTTCACCGCGCCGAGCAGCAGCAGCCAGGCTCCGAGGTAGGCGGCGACGGTCTGCACGATCGCGTTGCCGTACCAAGTGGCGGCGAAGACGCCCGCGCCCACCACGATCAGGGCCAGCGCGCCGTACCAGTTGCGGATGAAGATCAGCATGATCGCCAAGAGCGCCAGGGTGATCCACAGGAGCAGGACGATCCGTCCGGCGCCGGTGAGGGCCGCGGCCATGAGGCCGAGCGCGGCCGGGGCGATGTACCCGGCGAAGAGGGTCATGGCCGCGCCGAACCCGGTGGGCCTGCCGCGCGAGAAGGTCAGGCCGGAGGTGTCGGCGTGGAGGCGGATGCCGGTGAGGCGGCGTCGCATGAGGACCGCCATGAGCGCGTGGCCGCCTTCGTGCGCGATGGTGACCAGGCCGCGGGACCAGCGCCACACGGGCGCGTAGAGGACGGCCGCGGCCGCGGCGGCCAGGCAGGCGATCATGACCCAGACGGGAGGTGCGTCCTGGGTACGGGTGAGCGTGTCGAAGAGGGTCTCGAAGGGTTCCACTTGGCCTCGGTCTATTCGGGGTGAATCGGTCGCGCGGTGAAGGATGATCGTAGCCGCGCCCGTATGGTAGAGGGGGAAGAGGCACCTCCTCGTGGAAGGACGGCCCCCATGGGCACCGACGACCGCCCCGATCCGCACCTGAGCTTCCTCGAGCTGACCGATCAGATCGTGGAAGACCTGGCGATGCACAATCTCAAGGCCCGCGAGAAGCTGCGGGAGGGCATCGCGTGGCTCGAGGCGCGTCGGGAGGACGCCAATCCGGCCGAGAACGCCGACATCGAGATCCTGCTGGCCCAATGCCATGACGCGCTCAAGCGGATGGAGTCGCTGCGGGGCACCTACCAGGATGTGCGGGCGATCAACGCGGCGGCGCACGCGGAGCACGTGGAGTGGCTGGAGAAGCGGATGCTCGGCGGCACCGAATCGCCCGAGGAGCTGCGGGAGCGGCAGCAGCGCCTGGAGCGGTTGCGGGAGGAGCGCCAGGCGCGGCTGGGCGATCTGCAGCGGCGTTCGCGGGAGGCGCAGCAGCCGCCGCAGCCCGAGGGCGACGAGGGCGCGCGCTGAGGTACCGGTTTTTTCGCCGGTGGTCGATGGCCAAGGGCTGCAAGGGCTTACCTGGCATTCCGCCTTACTCGGTCGATAACGGTTCGGATACGAGCCATTGACATGTACAAATTCGTTCGGTAGGAATGAGACCTGGACCGACTGAGAGAGCGCTCTCTCATGATCGATCTGATGCCAGATCAGATCCGAGAGAGCGGTCTCTGAAACCCTCGGCAAGGGAGCCGTCATGGCACAAGCGCAGACCTCCGAACACACGAGACGACCGACGATCAGGCGCAGGCTCGTCCGCGTCATCGCCGCCACCGCTGCGGGCGCGGCGGTGATCGCCGCGGCGGGCCTCACCGTCACCAACGCCAGCGCCCAAGAGGACGCGGACGCCGCACAGACGTGGGACCTGGTCTGGTCCGACGAGTTCAACGGATCGGCGGGGTCGCAGCCCTCGACCTCGAACTGGATCTACGACATCGGGCACAACTACCCCGGCGGGCCCGCGAACTGGGGCACCGGCGAGATCGCCGCCCACACGAACGACCCGGCGAACGTCTCGATGGACGGCAGCGGGAATCTCGAGATCACCGCCCTGCGCGACGGCGCCGGGGCGTGGACCTCGGCGCGGATCGAGTCCGTGCGCACCGACTTCAAACCGCCCGCGGGCGGGTCGCTGAAGATCGAGGGCCGGCTCCAGCTGCCGCAGGTGACCGGCGATGCGGCGCTCGGGTACTGGCCCGCGTTCTGGGCCCTGGGCTCGCCGTTCCGCGGGAACTACCACAACTGGCCCGGCATCGGCGAGCTCGACTTCATGGAGAACGTCAACGGTCTGGACTGGACGTTCGGGACGCTCCACTGCGGTGTGGCCCCGGGCGGTCCGTGCAACGAGTTCAACGGGATCGCCGGGCAGACCTACTGCGGCGGGTCCTGCCACAACGGCTTCCACGCCTACGGGTTCGAGTGGGACGATTCGGGTGCGGCCGGCCAGCTGCGCTGGTACGTGGACGGCACGCTGTACCACACGATCGACGAGGGCGACCTGCCCGCGGACACGTGGGCGCAGATGACCGAGCACGCCGGGTACTTCCTGATGCTGAACCTGGCGATCGGCGGGGCCTTCCCCGACGGGGTGTCGGGTCAGACGACGCCGACGGCGGCGACGGTGCCGGGACACTCGATGCTCGTGGACTACGTGCGGGTGTACACCGCCCCTGGCGGCGGTACGGGTGAACCGACGGAGGAGCCGACCACGACGCCGGGCGGCGGTTCGCGCGACGCCTACGCGACGGTGGAGGCGACCTCGTTCGACGGGTCGTCGGGCGTGACCGCCTCCGGCGGTGCGATCGGGCCGCTCGGCAACGGGGACTGGGCCCGCTACGACGACGTCGACTTCGGTTCGACCAGTCCGCTGGACTTCGTGGCCCGGGTGGCCTCGGGAGCCGGTGAGGCGGTCAGCGGCCTGGTCGAGGTCCGGATCGATTCGGCCACGGCCACGCCGATCGGGTCGTTCGCGATCGCGCAACACCGGCGGTTGGACCTCGTGGCGGGACGTGCCCGGCAACGTGGCCTCGGTGACGGGCGTCCACGACGTGTACCTGACGCTTCACCTCGGGCCAGTCGCAGGACTTCGTGTCCGTCGACGGGTTCCACTTCAGACATTGATCCCCTCGGCGCGGCCGTGCGCTGCGGCCGCGCCGAGCCCGGCTCACCTGCGAGCCGACCCCAGTGGCATGTGACATGTCACGCGTGACGTACCGGAGCCGGTAGCGGCTCCGGTCGACAAGGCCCCGGAGTGGACCGCTTCGGGGCCTGAAATACGGGCCAGAGAGCGCTCTCTCGATCCGAGAGGGCGAACGATGGCCTCGCTCAACCCAAGAGCCCGGTCCGGTCGCGACGGCGGCGACCGGACCGCGAACCGCGGCCCCGGGTCGCGGATCCCTCACCGCCCAGATCCCAGAGAACACAGTGGAGACGCACCGATGAACACCAGACCGATCCGCACCGCCCTCGCGGTCGCCACCGCAGCGGCGCTCGTCGCCGCCGGGACCGCCGCGTGCTCCGGCGGGGACGACGACGGCAAGATCACCCTCAGCGTCGGCCTGTTCGGCGACTTCGGCTTCGGCCCCCTCTACGAGGAGTACACGAAGCTTCACCCCGAGATCGAGTTCGAGGAGCGCATCGCCGAGTTCGCCGATCACCACACCAACCTCACCACCCACCTCGCCACCGGCTCCGGCGCGGCCGACATCGAAGCCGTCGAGGTCGGCTACATCTCCCAGTACACCGCCCAGCCCGACCGCTTCCACAACCTGCTCGACCTCGGCGCCGCCGACCTCGAGGACCAGTGGCTCGACTGGAAGTGGCAGCAGGCCCTCTCCAAGGACGGCGAGTCCCTCATCGGACTCGGCACCGACGTCGGCGGCATGGCCATGTGCTACCGCCGCGACCTGTTCGAGGCCGCCGGGCTCCCGGTCGAGCGCGACGAGGTCTCGGCGCTGTGGGCCGGGTCCTGGGAGGACTACGTGAACACGGGCCGCCAGTACTCCGCGGCCACCGGCGGGGACTACTTCTTCGAATCCTCGGGGAACATGTTCCGCGCCATGGTCGAGCAGGCCGACGAGGGCGTCTACGACCGCGACGACAACCTCGTGGTCGAGTCCAACCCCGCGATCGGCGAGGCCTGGGACCTCACGGTCGAGGCCGTCGAGGCCGGCATGTCCAACCGCCTCCAGGCCTGGACGCCCGAATGGAACGCCGGGTTCAGCGAGGGCACCTTCGCGACCATCATCTGCCCCGCGTGGATGACCTCCTACATCGAGACGAACGCGCCCGACTCGACCGGCATGTGGGACATCGCGACCGTGCCCGGCGGCGCCGGCAACATGGGCGGATCGCACCTGGTCCTGCCCTCGCAGGGCGAGCACCCCGAGGAGGCGTACGCGTTCCTCGAATGGCTCACCGCGCCCGAGCAGCAGCTCAAGGTGTTCGAGTCGACCGGGAACTTCCCGTCCACTCCGGCGCTGTACGAGGACGAGGCGCTCACCGGCATGACGAAGGCGTACTTCAACGAGGCGCCCGTCGGCCAGATCTTCACCGCCGCCGCGCAGGCAGTCGAACCGCAGTACCAGGGCCCGCTCCAGGGCGACGTGCTGGCGACCATCGGCCAGGGCCTCGGCCGCATCGAGGACGGCAGCCAGTCCCCCGAGGAGGCCTGGAGCCAGGTGCTCTCGGACCTCGAATCGTTCTAGCCCCTTCGGGGCCGGCCGGGCCGCACTGCTCCCGGCCGGCCCCGACCGGACACACCGCCGGCCCGCGCCGGATCGTCCTCCCAGCCATCCGGGGGGACGCCGATCCGGACACGCCCGACCGCGCGGGCCGGGCAACCGAACCACTGCGCCAACGTGAAAGCGACCCGATGACCATCGCCGCCAAAGGAACCGCCGGCCGCACCGGCCGGTCCTCCCCCACCACCGGTCGATTGCGCTACCGCCTCGACCTCAAAGCCTCCCCGTACCTGTACATCGCCCCGTTCTTCGTCCTGTTCGCCGCCTTCGGGCTCTTCCCCCTCGCCTACACCGCCTGGGTGTCGACGCACGAGTGGAGCC
Source organism: uncultured Actinomycetota bacterium (assembly GCA_963740955.1). Classification (GTDB taxonomy): domain Bacteria; phylum Actinomycetota; class Actinomycetes; order Mycobacteriales; family Micromonosporaceae; genus Glycomyces. The sequence goes on along the minus strand of CAVUGC010000009.1, from coordinate 53,347 downwards.
TCCTGTCCGACGAGCACGTGTTCGTGGGCTTCGGCAACTACCAGACGCTCCTGAGCGACCCGTACTTCTGGAACGCCCTCGGCAACACCGTCTCCATCCTGCTGCTCGCCACCGTGCCGCAGCTGCTGGCCGCACTGCTCCTCGCCCACCTGATGAGCATGCGCCTGCGCGGACAGACGTTCTGGCGCATGGGGATGCTGCTGCCGAACGTCGCCTCCGTGGTGGCCGTCGCGGTCATCTTCAGCACCCTGTTCGGCCGCGACTTCGGGCTCGTGAACTGGATCCTCGAATCGCTCGGGGCCGGACGCATCGACTGGCAGTCCGGCACCGCCTCCTCGCATGTGGCCATCGCGGTGATGGTGGCGTGGAAGTGGACCGGCTACAACGCCCTCATCTACCTCGCCGCGATGCAGGCCGTGCCGAAGGAGGTCTACGAGGCCGCCCACCTCGACGGCGCCTCGCGGATGCAGCAGCTGTTCCACGTCACCGTCCCGATGATCCGGCCCACCATCGTGTTCACCGTGATCGTCTCGACCGTCTACGGGCTCCAGATCTTCGCCGAACCGCAGCTCTTCGGCGGCGGCGGACCGAACGGCGTCACCGGCGGGTCCTCGAGGCAGTTCCAGACGCTCACGCTCTACCTGTACGAGCACGGCTTCAACCGCGGCTTCGAGTTCGGCTACGCCTCCGCGGTCGCGTGGACGATGTTCGCCGTGATCGTCCTCGTCGCCCTCCTCAACTACGTGTTCATCCGCCGCATCAGGAGCGACTCATGACCAGCGCGAACCTCGCCCCCACCGACGGCGCCACCGCCCCCTCGCCGTCCACGCCGCCCTCCCCCGACCCCCGGCGGTCGGACCGCACAGCCTTGCCGGGCCGGTCCGACCGCCGGGCACGAGCCCGCCTGCGGGCCCTGCGCGAGCAGCCCGGCCGCCTCGCGTACCTCACGCTGGTCGCGGTGCTGTTCTTCTCGGGCTTCCCGCTGTACTACAGCTTCGTCGTCGCCTCCCGCGACAACTCGGCGCTCGCGCAGATCCCCCCGCCGGTCCTTCCCGGCGCGAACCTCGTGGCGAACGTGGAGCGGGTCTTCGCGACGGTCCCGTTCGGCACCGCCCTGTGGAACTCGGTGATCGTGAGCGCCACCGTGACCGCTTCGGTCGTGTTCTTCTCGACCCTCGCCGGGTTCGCGTTCGCCAAGCTCGAGTTCAAGGGCGCCAAGGTCCTCCTGGTGGCCGTGGTCGCCACCATGATGGTGCCGGTGCAGCTGGGCGTGATCCCGCTGTTCATGCTCATGATCGAACTGGAGTGGACCGACACCCTGTGGGCGGTCATCGCCCCGGGCCTGGTGAACGCCTTCGGGGTCTTCTTCATGACCCAGTACCTGCGCGGCGCGATGCCCGGATCGCTCATCGAGTCGGCCCGCATGGACGGGGCCTCCACGTTCCGGATCTTCTGGCAGATCGTCATGCCCGCCGCCCGGCCCGCGGCCGTGGTGCTCGGCGTGCTCACGTTCCTGACCGCCTGGAACGACTACTTCTGGCCGCTCATCGTGCTCTCCAGCCCGGAGCAGTACACCGTGCAGGTGGCGCTGTCCTCGCTCAGCGGCGGCTACGTCACCGACCAGTCGTTGGTGCTGACCGGGACGATGCTGGCTACGCTTCCACTGCTGGCGGTGTTCGCGCTCTTGGGCAAGTACATGATCAGCGGGATCATGCAGGGCGCGGTCAAAGGCTGAGACGGACGGAGGCGGACGGGATGCGGCGAGCGGAAGCGGTGCCGGGCGGCGGGACGGCGCGGGCAACCCGGCCCGGGCGGCCCACCTTGGAGGAGGTCGCCGAGCGGGCGGGCGTGTCGCGCGCGACGGTCTCGCGGGTCGTCAACGGCCAGACCACGGTCGCCGAAGACCTGCGGCAGGCCGTGGAGGCGGCGGCCGCCGAGCTCGGCTATGTGCCGCACGCCGCGGCCCGGTCCCTGGTGACCCACCGGACCGACTCGGTGGCGCTCATCCTGCCCGAGTCCCCGAACCGCGTCTTCTCCGACGACCAGTTCTTCCCCAGCGTGATCCGCGGCGTCGCCGCCGAACTGGATGCGGCCGGGAAACTCCTGGTGCTGCTCACGACGGGCTCGGCCGAGGCGCGGTCGCGCGCCGAGCGGTACGCGGTCGGCGGCCACGTCGACGGCGTCATGTTCGCGTCCCTGCACGACGCCGACCTGCTGCCGGAGCTCATGCTGCGGCGCGGGGTGCCGGTGGTGTGCAACGGACTGCCGCATGTGGCCGCGCCGTGCATCGACGTCGACCACGTGGGCGGGGTGCGCGGCGCCGTCGACTACCTGATCGCCAAGGGCCGCAAGCGGATCGCCACCGTCGCCGGCCCGCAGGACATGGTGGCGGGCCGCGAGCGCCTGGACGGGTACCGGCAGGCGCTGGCCGCGGCCGACCGGCGCGCGATCGTGGCGGTCGGCGACTTCACGGCCGAGTCGGGGCACGCGGGGATGCGCCAGCTCCTGGCGGACGAGCCGGATCTGGACGCGGTGTTCGTGGCCTCGGACCTCATGGCGCACGGCGCCCTGCAGGCGCTGCGGGAGGCGGGCCGGCGGGTGCCCGAGGACGTGGCGGTGATCGGCTTCGACGACATCAGCCTCGCCACGTACTGCGACCCGCCGCTGACGACGGTGCGCCAGCCGATCGCGGAGATAGGCCGCAGCATGGCCCGGGCCATGCTGCGGCTCTTGGAGGGTCTCGAGGTCGAACCGCTGACGATTCTCCCCACCGAGTTGGTATTGCGCGAATCCGCTTGACCGGTCACTGTGGCCGGGGCACTCGAGAGTGCCCCGGCCACAGTGCCGGAACGGATGCCGGGAGTCGGTCCCGGGCGGGTTCGCGCCTGGTCAGGCCGCACTTCGAACGTCGCGTGGTCGCGGGCCCGAGTGCGGCCCGGCTAGGTGAACAGGCTCACCCCGCCGGGGCCGACCAGGAGGCCGACGATGATGACGACGATACCGAGCAGCAGCTGTCCTCGGAAGATCATCCAGATGCCGTACACGACGAGGATGACCGCGAGGATCCAAAGAATCAATGCCATGCGGACCGGTTACCCAGGACTGCGCGAAAGTATGTCTACAGTCCTCTCTCGCCCACTGCTTCCACCGAATGGCCGCGCTATGTGACATATCACGTATTACTGGAGTTACGGGCCCCCCGGTACCACCCTGGCACGAAGGTCCGACAGATCGCGGCGGCGTGCAATGCGAAGAGGAATCACGGTCAGGCGCGTTCCGAACGGGCCGGAATGTCGTACCTGCGTGGTCCACTGGGGGCATGGAGGTCGCGCTGGTGCACGGACGTGGCGGGGAGGGGTGGACGATGCCCCTCCCCGGCGGCGCCGTCGAGTACCACGAGGACCTTGCCGCGGCCGTGACCGCGATCGAGGCCGCGGCCGGGGTCGTTGCAGCGGGTGGCGCTTCGGCAGGCGCTCCGACGGTGTCTCCCACCGCAGCTCGAGCGGGCGAGGGCCCGCCTCGCTGGGTCGTCGCCGACGTCGCGCGGGACTATCCGCCGCTCATGGCGGCGGGCGCGCGGCTCGACCGCTGCCGGGACCTGCGGCTCGCCGAGCGCATCCTCTCCCGCGTCGAAGGGCACGAGCCGCCCGCCGCCGTCGTCGAGTCCGACCCCGACGCCGGGACCCTCTTCGAGCGCGAGCCCGAACCGGTCGACGGCCCCGGCGTCCTCATCCGGCTCCAGGCGACCTGGCTCGACCAGCGCCGCCGCACGGCCGCGGCCGACATCGCGGGCCTGGGCACGCTCCTCGCCGCCGAGTCCGCCGGAGGGCTCGTGGCCGCCGAGATGAGCCGCGCCGGCGTCCCGTTCGACCGCGGCGTCCACGACCGGCTCCTGCGCGACCTGCTCGGTCCGCGCCCCACGAAGGGCATGCGCCCCAAGAAACTCCAGGCCCTGGCGGACAACGTGGTCGACGCGTTCGGGCACCAGCTCAACCCCGATTCGACGAAGCAGGTCCTCGCGGCCTTCCATGCGGCCGGGCTCGACGTGAAGACCACGCACTCCTGGGAGCTGCACTCCGTGGACCACCCGGCCGTCGAGGCGCTCAAGGTCTACCGCGAGCACGCACGCGTGTGGACCGCGTTCGGCTGGAACTGGGCCGACGCGTGGGTCTCCGGCACCGGTCCGCGCGGGGCCGCGGTCGAAGGCGGGGCCGCGGCCGACCGGGGCCGGTTCCGGCCCGTGTACATCGTGGCCGGGGCCGACACCGGCCGCTGGGGCACCGACGGCGGCGGCGCCCTGCAGCTCCCCCACGCGGTGCGGGAGGCGATCCGGGCCGAACCGGGCTGGAAGCTCGTGGCGGCCGACGCCGCCCAGCTCGAACCGCGGCTCCTCGCGGCCATCAGCGGCGACCAGGCCATGATCGCCGCCACGGCCGCCGACGACCTGTACACCGAGCTGGCCCCGCGCCTCGGCGGCGAGCGGTCGAAGGCGAAGATCGCGCTCATCTCCGCGATGTACGGCGGCACCGCCGGTGACGCGGCGCAGCTGGTGCAGCTCATGAAGGACCGCTTCCCGGCGGCGTTCGACCGGGTCGAGTCGGCTGCGCGCACCGGCGAGAAGGGCGGCCTCGTCCGCACCTGGCTCGGCCGCACCGTCCCGGGCCCGGGCGACAAGTGGTGGCAGAAGCTCAACTCAGAGGACGGCACGAAGGCCGCCACGGGCAGGGGCCGCTTCACCCGCAACTTCATCGTGCAGGGCACGGCCGCCGAGTGGGCCCTGGTGCTGCTGGCGATGCTGCGGCGCGAACTCCACGAAGGCGGCCTCGGCGAGCTGGTGTTCTTCCTGCACGACGAGGTCGTGGTCCACTGCCCCGCCGAGCACGCCGAAGCGGTCTGCGCGGCGATCGAGCGCACCGCCGAAGCCGCCACGGCCACCCTCTTCGGCGACATGCCGGTCCGGATCCCGCTGCGCCCCAAAGTGGTCGACAGTTACGCCGAAGCGAAGTGAAAGGGGCCCGCGGCAATGCCGCGGGCCCTCAGCTGCTTGCCTACCGGTGCGTCAGACGTAAGCGAACGTCACGTCGGCGGCGTCGACGTAACCGATCCGGTGGCCGATCTGGATCTGGTAGAACAACGTCTCGCCGTTGACCACGAAGTTCGGGCCCTCAAAGGTCTTGGCCCACAGCGCCTGCGACTGAAGCTCCTGGCCCACGACATAGGACTGGTCGGCGTCGATCGTGGTCACCACGGCGTTGGGCCGGTAGATCGCGCCGGTGCCCTCGTAGGCGGAGGCCTCGGGGAAGGTGTCCCGGTAGACGGGCACGTCGTCGCGGTTCGGGATCGCGACCTGCGCGCGCGCCTGGGCGAGGACCGGGCGGTCCTCGTGGTTCTGGATCCAGCCCTTCTTGCCCTGGTACCACACTGCGACCCAGTCGCCCTGGACTTCGGCGACGGCGAACCGCTGGCCGTAGCCGGCCCGGGCGCCGATGTCGTCGACCGAGTTGGAGGCATCGTTGAGCAGCGGCGCGTCGGAGCGCGGCTCGGAGTAGAGGAACACCGTCGAGGCGCCGCGGACCGGGCATTCGGCGGCGTCGTCGTTCTTGTCGCAGCCGGTCATGACCGGGCGGTTGTCGTCGAAGTCCGGCGCGATGGTGACGGCACCGCCCGTGATGCCGCCGGCGGCGTGCTCGAGCGGGACGCCGAGGAGTTGGAAGTAGTGGCCCCAGTCCCAGTACGGGCCCGGGTCCCAGTGGTCCGACTGGGGAACGTTGTCGTGGCCGAGGAGGTGCTCGCGGTCGAGCGGCACGTCGTAGCGGTCAGCGAGGTAGCCGACCAGTTCGGCCGAGTTGCGGTACAGGATCTCGGTGTACCAGGCGCCGCTGGCGGCGAAGCCCTCGTGCTCGATGCCGAGCGAGCGCATGTTGACCGCCCAGTTACCGGCCTGCCAGCCCACGTTCTTGTGGTCGAGGTGCTCGGCGATGTGACCGTCGGAGGAGCGGATCGTGTAATTCCACGAGATCCGCTTGGGGTCCTGGACGACATCGAGCGTGCCGTTGTAGCTGCCCTCGGTGTCGTGGATGACGATCGCGTTGATGTCGACGTCCTCCTCGCGGTTCGCGAGGTCGTGGTTGCCGTAGTTGCTCGGCAGGTCGCCGGTCTTCTCGTACGGCGCGGGGATCCACTCGCAGCCCAGGTGCTCGGGGCACACGGTCCGGTCGGTGCCTGCGGGGGCCGCGAGGCCCAGCAGGGCGAGCTGGCTCTCGTCGGCGTCGACCGCGGTGGCCTCGAGTTCGACGCGGCCGCCGTCGGTGTCCTCGACGGCACCGGCGGTGATGACCGAGTAGACCTCGTCGGCGAAGCGGGCCGCAGTGGTCGAGTCCTCGGCGTTCGCGTAGCGGGCGACGGCGCCGTACCAGTCGGCCGGGTCGTCGGAGTCGACGCCGAGGTCGGCCTGGTAGTCGGCGAGCAGGGCCGCGCCGCCGGCGATGTTGGCGCCCGGGTCGGTGCGCAGCTCGGACTCGCTCTCCCCAATGAGGGTCGCGGCGTCGTCGATGGTGACGGGGCCGGAGGAGGCCACCGGCTCCGCTTCCTCCTCGGGCAGGTCCATGGGCCGGGTGTCGTCGCCGCGGGCGTCGCTGTCGTGGTGGTCCCCGGCGCCGGCGAGGGTCTCGACCTCGTCGGTGAGGTGCATGGGTCCGAAGCCGCCCGCGGTGCTGGGGGCGCCGCCGTGGTCGGTCCAGCGCGACTGCATGTAGGAGACGCCGAGGAGGACCGCCTCGGGCACGCCGTGCTCGGCGGCCGCCGCGGTGTATTCGGCCTGGCGAGAGGAGGCCTCGGGTTCTTCGGCTCCGGCGTTCCAGGCGACCGCGCCGATCGTGGCGGCGGCGGCCAGCGCCGCGGTGCCGGCCGCTATGGCGCGGTATCGGCGGCGGCGCCGCTGTTGAAGACTATTTACCATTACATCCTCTATAGGGTGGATATGTGATTCGGAGTGAGTATCGCGGACTGCGGAGCGTGTTCGCCTGCGCCACTGGCACTTGCCGGAAACACCACAACGGACGTTCGCCACATCGCGCAACGGTGTTCGCCGTTCGGGGCGCCGCGGGTCGTAGTACTCGGGTACCACTCGGGCCCCGGAAGTTCGCTCTTTGAACGGATGGAGGGACGCTCTTCGGGCCGTAGCGTTCAGGGCATGATCGAGATCGAGCACTTGACGAAGCGCTACGGCAAGAAGACGGCCGTAGACGATCTGACGTTCGCCGTCAAACCCGGCGTCGTCACCGGCTTCCTCGGGCCCAACGGCGCCGGGAAGTCCACCACGATGCGCGCCATCGTGGGTCTGGACGAGCCGACGAGCGGCCTGGCCCGCGTCAACGGGAAGCACTACTCGGAGTTCCGCTCCCCGCTGACCGAGGTCGGCGCGCTCCTTGAGGCGAAGTCCGTCCACGCCGGGCGCAGCGCCTACAACCACATGCTCGCCCTCGCCCGCACGCACGGCATTCCCAAGCGCCGCGTCAACGAGGTCATCGACCTCGTTGGCCTGCATGACGTCGCCGGCAAGCGCGTGGGCGGGTTCAGCCTCGGCATGGGCCAGCGCCTGGGCATCGCCGTGGCGCTGCTGGGCGACCCGGCCGTGCTGATCCTGGACGAGCCGGTGAACGGCCTCGACCCTGACGGCGTGAAGTGGATCCGCCTGCTGCTCAAGGGCCTCGCGGCCGAGGGCCGCACGGTGTTCCTCTCGTCGCACCTGATGAGCGAGCTGGCGCAGACCGCCGAGCATCTCATCGTGATCGGGCAGGGGAAGCTCCTGGCCGACACCACGGTCGACGCGTTCGTGTCGGGCAGCGGGCAGTCCCGTGTGCGGGTGGTCTCGCCCGATGCGGCGCGGCTGGCCGAGTACCTGGCCGGGCCGGGGATCACCATCGCGAGTCCGGAGAAGGGGGTCCTGGACGTGTCGGGGACGGAGGCCGCCGTCGTGGGGCAGGCCGCGGCCGCTCACGGCCTGGTGCTGCACGAGCTGCGCACCGACCGTGGGTCCCTTGAGGACGCGTTCATGCAGTTGACCGCGGACGCGGTCGAGTACCGCCAGACCATGGAAGGGGCGAACCGATGACCGCCGCTGCGATGACCGACCGCCCGGCGGCCTACACGCCGCCGGCGAATTACAAGCTCAGTGCGGCGGGGCTGCTGCATTCGGAGTGGACGAAGCTGTGGTCGCTGCGTTCGACGTGGATCGTGCTGCTGTGCGCGGTCGTGTTCAGTGCCGGCCTGGGTGCGTTGATCGCGGCGAGCATGCCGACCGATCAGGCGTTCGGCGGGGCCCCGATGGCCATCGGCGTCTCCATGTCCGGGGTCACGCTCGCCTCGGTGTTCGTGGCGGTGCTCGGCATCCTCACGGTGACCGGCGAGTACTCGACCGGTTCGATCCGGTCCACGATGTCGGCCGCGCCGAAGCGCCTGTCGGTGCTGTGGGCGAAGGCCGCGGTGTTCGGGGCCGTGGTCGCGGTCCTGTTCACGGTGATGGTGTTCCTGACGTTCTTCCTGACGCAGGCGCTGTTCAGCGGCACCGACCTGGGTGGCGTGTCGCTTTCGGACGACGGGGTGCTCCGGGCGCTGCTCGGGCACTCGGCGATGATCGTGTACTTGTCGCTGCTGGCGCTCGGGATCGGTTCGATCCTGCGCAACTCGGCCGGTTCGATCGGGTTCTACATCGGCGTGATCATGATCCTGCCGCAGCTGGCGACCCTGCTGCCGTGGAACTGGGTCGGCGACGTGACGCCGTACGCGCCGGGCAACGTGTCCAACACGCTCACGATGGTCGACACGGCCGGCGCGGACCTGTCGCTGGGGACGTCCTGGCTGTGGATGGGCATCTGGCTGGTGGTCACGTTCGGGCTCGCGGGCGGACTGCTCAAGCGTCGCGACGTGTGAGAATGCCGCCGTGGCAGATGCCGTGACCGTTCCCCGCAAACGCGGGATGTGGCAGCGGATGTCGGAGTTCGACTCCCGGCATCCGCTGCTTTGGAATCTCTTCCCGATCTTCCTGTACGTCCTCGTCTGCAGCCTGGGCCTGATCGGCGCGGCCCTCGCCGATGTGGTGTTCCGTCACCCGCTGGCCCAGGTGGTCGTGGTGGTGCTGTTCCTGGTGCCGACGATCTGGCGGCGCCGGTACCCGTTCGCGGTGCTGCTGAGCCAGTTCGCGCCGCTGGCGATCACGATCCCGCTGGGCCTGACCGGGAACGGTTCGGGGCCCGTCGACGGGGCCGCGGCCCTGGCGTTCACGGTGGTGCTCTACAACCTGGTGCTGCGGCGCCCGCTCAAGCTGCTGTGGTGGGCGGCGGTGGTTTCGCTGGCGCCGCCGCTGATCGATTGGCTCGTCAACCACGAGATGTCGCTCGGGAGCTTCGCGGGGTTCTTCGTGCCGACGGCGGTCTATTTCGGTTTCGTGATCGCGATCGGGATGCTGATCCGCACCCGGCGGGACTTCCAGCGCACGCAGCGCGATCAGGTGACGCGTGAGGCGGTGTCCGAGGAGCGCACCCGGATCGCGCGGGAGATGCACGACATCATCGGGCACAACCTGGCGGTGATCAACGCGCTCGCGGACGGCGGCGCGTATGCGGCGACGGCCGCGCCGGAGAAGGCGAAGGAGGCGCTCGAGGCGATCGGGCGCACGAGTCGGGAGGCGCTCGGGGAGCTGCGGCGAGTGCTGTCGGTGCTCAAGTCCGAGGACGGCGGCGACGTCGAGCTGGCTCCGCAGCCGGGCCTGGCCGAGTTGGAAGCGCTCATCGAGCGGGTCCGCGAGGCGGGCCTGCCGGTGACGGTCACGGTGTCGGGCGATCACTGGGAGCTGTCGGAGAACCAGCAGTTGGCGGTCTACCGTACGGTGCAGGAGTCGCTGACGAACGTGTTCAAGCACGCGGGGGGCGTGAAGCGCGCTGAGGTGTCCATTGAATACCGGGACGAGGGCATGGCGGTCACGGTGTCCAACACGGGAAACCGGGTGGACGAGGCCGGTACGGCCCGTGGTCTGGCAGGCTTGACGGAGCGGGCGGCGGCGTTCGGCGGCACGCTGGTGGCCGGGCCCGAGGCGCTCGGCGGATGGCGGGTCGCCTTGTGGCTGCCCAGGAACGGAAAGGAACGCCGGTGACCACGTTGTTGATCGTTGACGATCATCCCTTGCAGCGCATGGGGTTCCGGATGCTGGTGGAGAGCCAGCCGGATCTGGTGGTGCTCGGCGAGGCCGACAACGGGGCCGACGCGGTGCGCCGCGCGACGGAGCTGGGTCCTGACGTGGTGCTCATGGACGTGCGCATGCCGGGCGTGGACGGGATCGAGGCGACGCGCCGGATCATCGCCTCGGGCGGTCGCAGCCGGGTGCTGGTGCTGACCACGTTCGACCTCGACGAGTACGCCTATGCGGCGCTGCGCGCCGGGGCGAGCGGGTTCCTGGTCAAGGACGCCCAGCCCGAAGAACTCCTCGCGGGCATCCGCGTGGTGGCCGCCGGGGACGCCGTGGTCGCGCCGAAGCTCACGCGCCGGCTCCTCGACCGGTTCGCCGACCAGTTCCCCGTCGAGGCCGAAGCGGAGGCCGGCGTGGCGGCCGCGCAGCTCGGCGTGCTCACCGAACGCGAGAAGGAAGTGCTGACGGCGATCGGCCGGGGCTGGAACAACACCGAGATCGCCGAACGGTTCCACCTCGCCGAGTCCACGGTGAAGACCCACGTGGGCCGCATCCTCGCCAAGATCGGCGCCCGAGACCGGGTGCAGGCGGTCATCTTCGCCTACAACACCGGCCTCGTCTCCCCCGACAACCACTGAGCACCGCAAGCGATCCGCACACGAACCACAGGCGAAGCGCAGGCGAACCGCAGCGGCGCGTCGGTGATCTGTCACATGGCACCGACTCGATCGCATCGGAGACCCACGTGCGCCCGACAGTGGTATGTCACGCGGCATTTGGCTCCGGTCAAGCCGATATCGCCGCAAACCGCTCAGGACCTGCAGTGGTATGTCACGCGGCACGTAGTACTACTTGATCGGATGGCATTGCGGCCCTTTACCTGCGGGTGAAGGCGAGCAGGTCGCACTCCGATTCGACCGGGCGCGGCGCGGTCTCGGCGGCCGCGTCCGCCTCCAGGGCGGCGAGCCCGTCCCGGTACTCCTCGTCGGACAGGTGCTCGTAGACCGACAGCGCCCGCATCCGCTGCCGCCCGGCGTATTCGACGAGGCTGTCGGCCGAGCGGTGGTGCACCTCCGCGAGTCCGGTGTGCGCGAACCCGGCGTCGGCGAACACGCGACACCGTCTCGTCGAACGTGGGGAACACTTCGGCGTCGATGTCGCGGGTCCGCGGGAAGTACCGGTAGAGCAGCAGGTCCTTGAGCCGGTCGGCGAGCGTGGTCGCCATGAGCAGCCGCGCGCCCGGGGCGAGGACCCGCGCCAGCTCCCGCGCGGCGGCGGGCCGGTCGGGCACATGGTGCCAGACGAGGAACATGAGCGCCAGGTCCGCGCCCGCGTCGTCGACCGGCAGGTCCGCGGCGTGGCCCGGCACATACGAGACGAGCGGGTGCGAGGACTCGACATGCGCGACCTCCCGCATCCGCGCCGAGGGCTCGACACCGATCACCTCGGCCCCGAACTCGTCGGCCAGCGCGGGCGTGAACCGGCCGGTGCCGGAGCCGACATCGACGACGGTGGCGATGCGGCGGTTCCCGGCGTGTTCGCGGAAGGCCCGGAGCCAGCTTCTGCGGCTCGCCGGGAGGAGTCTGCGGCCCTTCGCGTATCCGGCGTGCTGTGTGCGGTCGTAGTCGACGCGTTTGAGTCCCACCTTGTTTCCCCCAACCTCGGTCGTCTTGCGGTGCAGTGCTATGGCGCGGTCGGCACCCAGTACCGGAGTTTGTCGCCGCGCCCGTCTTCGAGTACCCCGTCGTTGGCCTCGATGACCTTGCGGGAGGCGGTGTTGTCGTAGTCGCAGGTGACGAGGGCCTTCTCGATGCCGAGGGCGGCGGCGCGGGGCAGGACGGCGGCGAGCATGGCGGTGGCGTGGCCCCGCCTTCGGGCGCTGGGGCGGACGTCGTAGCCGATGTGGCCGCCGGCCTCGCGCAGGTAGCTCGTTGAGGCGGTGGCGGAGGTTGATGCGGCCCAGGAAGGTGTCGCCTTCGGTCCACCAGTAGGTGGTGGCGGGGACGAAGGAGGCGGGCGGGTCGTTCGTGAGTCTGTGTTCGAACGCGAGGACGCCGGCGATCCACGGTGCCGATTCGTCCGGGGGCCCCAGTTCTTGGACGAGGTTGCCGAGGAGGGAGTGGTCGTCGGGGCCGCCGCGGCCTTCGGCGACGAACTCGCGGACCGCCTCGGCGAAGGAGATGCCGAGGCGGTCGGTGGGGAGGATCAGTTCTGGCACGGTTTCGACGCTAAAGGACCGCCCCGATCGGCGCAACCGTTATGCGGCGCGGGCGCGTTCGGGCGCATCGGCTTGGGCCGCTTCGGCAGTGGGCTCTCGTCGGCGCGGGATCCCGGCGATGCCGAGCAGCAGGATCAGCGCGACCGGCATCATGAACCAGTCGCCGAAGTGGCCGTAGACCGTTGCCGTGCGGCTGGTCGGGAGATCGGCGACGGCGAGCCGGTCGTCCTCGGCGAGGACGTTCCCGCTCGCGTCGGTGATGGTCATGGCCCCGAGTTGGCCGGCGCACGAGCGGCGCGAACCCGAACGCGAGCATCACCGCGGTGGCGGCTGCGGCGCCGATGGCGAGGAGGGCGCCGGGCGGGGCGGGGCGGGGCGGTCAGGCGAGGATGCCATGGAGGAGCCTTTGGAGGGAGTCGTGGCAGAGGGTGCGGAAGTCGTTGTCGGACAAGGCGATGCGGCCGCCCTGATGGAGTTCGACGAGGCCGTGGAGGGTGGCGGTGAGGGTGAGGCCGACCTTCCAGGAGTCGGCCTCGCGCAGGGTGCCGTTCGCGATCCCGTTGTCGATGATGCCGGTGATCAGGGTGAACACCTTGGATCGTCCGCCGCTGAAGTCGGCGGGGAAGACCCGTGCGCCCTCGCGGCGCTCCAGGAACATGAACGCGAACCGGTGGGGCTGGGCGAGGGCGAGGTCCACCAGGTCGTCGATCGCGCCGTGGAGTGCGGCCTCGGTGTCGTCGGGAATGCTCTTGCGGCTCCATTCGGCCCAGACGTCCTCGAACAGGTCGTCGGCGACGCGGGCGAGCAGCGCCTCCCGGTTCGGGAAATGCCGGTAGACCGCCATCGGAGACAGGCCGAGGGCGTCGCCGATCTTGCGCATGCTCGCCGCGGCACTGCCGCCTTCGATGACCATTTCCTTGGCGGCGTGGGCGATCCGCTCGGCAGTCGACATCATGTTTACACCGTACACAATTGAAGCGTTAGGGTGAACGGGGCTCCGCGCACGATGCGGGCCGGGGCTCACGGCACGATCCCGCGAATCCTTCGCCGGAATTAGCGTGCCCGTCATGTTCCGTTGGTAGCGTGACGATTCGACTCGAGGAGGTACGCATGGGCGATTCGGTGCTGACGGCTTCAGTGCTGCTGTTCGACATGGACGGCACACTGGTCGATTCGACGGCGTCGGTGGAACGGGCGTGGGGCCGGTTCGCCGCCCGGCACGGCCTGGAGGCGACGGCGATCCTGGCGGTGGCGCACGGGCGGCCGACGATCGAGGTGGTCGCGGAGTTCGCGCCCCACGGCGTGGACGTGGTGGCCGAGACCGACCGGATCGAGGCCGAGGAGATCGACCGCACGGACGGGATCAGCGAGATCCCCGGCTCGGCGGCGCTGCTGAGCGGCCTCGACCGCGACCGGTGGGCGGTGGTCACCTCGGCGACGCGGGCGCTGACGACCCGGCGGCTCGCGGCGGTGGGCATCCCGCTGCCGAAGATCCTGGTGGCGGCCGACGACGTGACGAAGGGCAAACCGCACCCCCAGCCGTACATGCTGGCGGCCAAGGCACTCGGCTTCGAAGCGAGCGAGGCCGTGGTCTTCGAGGACGCCCCGGCGGGCCTCATGTCGGCGCGAGCCGCAGGCGCGACCACCGTAGTGGTCGGCGACTACAAGGGCGAGGCCGCCGAAGGCCTCCCGAGAATCCCCGACATGCTCGGCGTCACCGTGTCCGCCAACGACACCGGGCTGACCGTGACCCTGCCCTGAACCCGGGCGCGCCCTGACGACCGATCCCTTGACGAGCATGCCGAAGCCGGGCCGTTTCCACGGCCCGGCTTCGGCATTCGCAGGTCAGACCGGCTGGGCGGCGTCCATGCTCGCGAGCCTCGCCGCGCGCAGGCGCCCGGCGAGGTCCCGCGTGGGACCGCCGCGCAGGAGCAGGACCAGCCACGGGTCGTCGTCCATCTTCGCGGCGCTCACCAGAGCGAGCGCCATGATGTGGGCGCACACCTCGCGGCTGTCGGCGCACGGGCAGCTCGCGGTGATCCGGTTGTGCTCCTCGGCCACGAACTTCTTGGGCAGCAGGCGCATCCCGGTCTCGGCGAGCACGTCGTCGATCCGCTTGGGCAGGCGCCCGGCGAGCAGCCCGGCCACGCACGAGGGCGAGAGCGACAGCGCGGTCATCCCCGCGGCCCAGGCAGAGGCGTTGTAGACGGGGATGTTGATCGCGGTGTCGAAGACGCGGCTCGCGTCCGCGACCCGGCCCGTCACCGAGCCCGGTTCGATCGCGACCCCGGTGACCGCCGCGTGCCCGGCAAGGGAGCGGCCCTTGACGATCCGCTGGTCGGGGTAGTTCAGGCCGATGGTCTCCAGGGCCCGCCACCATTTGCGGCCCCACCAGGTCCGGCCGTACGGGTCGCTCACAGGTGGCCTCCGTCGTCGTCGAGTTCGATGAGCTTGCGCAGCTGCGAGTCGTCGAGGTCGCCCAGCCAGTCCTCGCCGGAGCCGACCACGGCCTCGGCGATGGCCCGCTTGCGGGCCAGCAGTTCGTCGACGCGCTCCTCGAGCGAACCGGCGGTGACCAGCTTGTGGACGTGCACGGTGCGGGTCTGCCCGATCCGGTGGGCCCGGTCGGTGGCCTGGTCCTCGACCGCGGGGTTCCACCAGCGGTCGTAGTGGACGACATGCGAGGCGCCGGTGAGGTTGAGGCCGGTGCCGCCCGCGCGCAGGGACACCAGCAGGATCGCCGGCCCCTCACCGGTCTGGAACTCGTCCACGAGCCGGTCGCGGGCGGGCTGGTCGAGCCCGCCGTGCAGGAACGGCGCGAACACGCCCAGCTCGGCGTGGAGGTGGCGCGACGAGCAGCTCCCCCATCTGCCGGTACTGGGTGAAGATGAGGGTCTTGTCGCCCTCGTCCACGACCTCGGCCAGCATCTCGGTGACGCGGTCGAGCTTCCCGGAGCGCTCGGCGAGCCCGCCGTCGCCCTCCCCCACGTACTGGGCCGGGTGGTTGCAGATCTGCTTGAGCCGGGTCAAGAGCTTGAGGACGCGGCCGCGGCGGGTGATGCCGTCGCCCAGGCCCTCGTCGAACGCCTCCCGGATGGCCTCCTTGTACAGCCCCGACTGCTCGTCGGTCATGGTGCAGGCGACGACCGCCTCGATCTTCGGCGGCAGGTCGGCGGCCACGTCTTCCTTCATGCGGCGCAGCACGACCGGGTCGATGCGGGCCCGGAGCGTGGCGGCCGCGACCGGGTCGCGGCCGATCTCGATCGGGTCGGCGAAACGGCGCTTGAAATCGGTCTGTCCGCCCAGCAGCCCCGGGTTCACGAACTCCGAGATCGACCACAGCTCCGAGAGGTGGTTCTCCACGGGCGTACCGGTGAGGGCCACGCGCACTCGCCCGGTGAGGTCGCGGACGGCCCCGGCAGTGCGCGAGCGGTGGTTCTTGATCGCCTGCGCCTCATCGATGACGATGGTGTCGAACGCGATCTGCCGCAGCAGCTTCACGTCGCGCAGGGCGATCGAATACGAGGTCACGATCACGTCGGCCTCGGTCAGCGGCGCGCGGTGCTTCGTGCGGGCCGGGCCGTGGTGCAGGTGGACGGTGAGCTGCGGTGCGAAGCGGGCGATCTCCCGCTGCCAGTTGCCGACCAGCGAGGTCGGGCAGACCACCAGGTGCGGGGCGTTGCCGGCGCGGCGCACGAGCAGCCCGATCGACTGGAGGGTCTTGCCCAGACCCATGTCGTCGGCGAGGATGACGCCCGCGCCGCCCTCGGCCGCGGCCTCCAGCCACGCGATGCCGTGCGCCTGGTACTTGCGCAGATCGGCGTTGACGCGCACGTCACCGGGGTCGGAGTGCTGGGCGGTGATGAGACGCAGGTTGAGCCCCGAGTCCGAGCGCAGCAGCTCCGTGAACGACTCGACGAACGCTCCGACCAGGGCCTTCGCGGTCCACACGTGTCCCTCGGAGTGCGGCACCGAGTGGCCCTCGGCGGGCAGCTCGCCGGCGATCCGGTCGAGGTCGTCGAACTTGTCGTCGTCCACCGCGTTCGCGATGCGCGCCCAGATCGCGACCGACTCGGTGATGTCCGGCCGCGAGGCGATCCGGGTGAGCGCGGGCAGGACCGGACGCACCGGCACGGCCACGCCCTCGACCTCGAACAGCTCGCCGCCCAGGTAGACCTCGGCGTCCACCGGGTCCCCAGGGGGCAGCCCGAGCTCGGCCACCGCGGCCCCAGGGTGCGCACCGCCGTAGAACAGCAGCCGACCGTCGGCCGGGGAGGCGTGGTCGGGCAGGAAGGTGGCGTGCAATTCGCTGGGTGGCAACGAGGCTCCTACGTGTCAAAGGCAGACGTGCCATTTTGCCACAAGTGCGGGCCCGAACCCAAACGCGCGGCCCGCGGCGGACGCCTGAGAAAGTGTGAAACCGCAGCTCGTCGGTCACTCGCCAACTCGCCGGTGTGCGCATGCAGACGAACGCTTGCGCGGGCGCGGGCCGGCCTATCGGGCCGCTCGCCGGAATGGAAACGGGGCGGGCCCGTCCGGCGTCGCCGTGCGGCCGCGATCACGCGGCCCGGGCGCCTCCGGGCGGTCCCGCCCCGTCAACCCCAGAGCAAAGTCCGAGTGGAGGCCCGACCGGCCGGACGCTCGCGCGCCCTGCCGCGTCCCTCCACAATGAGGTCGACTGGACATCCTTCGGGCAGAAGGATGTTCAAACGTGTAGAAGTTAGCGGCAATTTCGAACACTGTCAATACCGGTGTCCACCACGCGGACCGCCCGCTCACCTGAGGGGCAGCGCGTCGCGAGATCGAGCGCGGCACCGTCCCGGAAGTCGATCCGGGCCTCCTCCAAGCCGTCCTCGTCCTCCGGCGGCACCGCCGCGACCATCTGCTGGGCCTGCTGCGCGAAGTCCGCGGTCAAGGCCTTCAGGTTCGGGTCCTCGATCTCGGTGCCGAGCGTGTCGATCTGGTCGAGCAGGACGTCCACGTTCCCGTGGTCCACGTCCGCGGCCAGGTCGAGGGCCTGCCAGGTGCGCTCGCAATCGGCGGCGTACTGCTCCGTGTCGCGATCGAGGTCCTGGTATGTCGGGGTCGGCCTCGTCCGGGCCGCCGAGGCACTCGGCGAGCATCCAGAGCACGATCAGCACGCCGATGGCCCATGCGAAGAGCTTGACCAGGCGCCGGTCGACCATGTCACCTCCAGGGTGAGAGGCCTGCAACACAAAGTCTACGCGGGACGGACGCTCCCGTGCGCGAACCGCCGCGCGGCGGCGCCGTTGTGTATGCGTTTTCCAATCGGTAGGCTAAGGCGACCCCTGCCGACCCCCGAGACGCGCGAGCCGCGGACACGAAGGGAGCCACATGGACGTCCTGTGCCTGGGCGAATCGATGATCGTCCTCGCCCCCGCGGCCGCCGGCCCCCTCCGCGGCGCCGTCGACCTCCACATGGGCGTCGCCGGGGCCGAATCGAACGTCGCCGTCGCGCTCGCGCAGCTCGGCGCCCGCGCCGCCTGGTGCGGCAAGGTCGGCGACGACCCGCTCGGACAGCGCATCCGCGACGTCCTCGACGCGGCCGGCGTCGACTGCTCCGGCGTCCAGACCGACCCCGAGCGGCCCACCGGCGTCTACTTCAAGGACCCCGGGCCCGACGGGACCCGCGTCCACTACTACCGGCGCGGCTCGGCCGCCTCCACGATGGGGCCCGGCCACCTCGCCGGGACCCGCCGCGCCCCGCATCCTGCACCTGTCGGGGATCACCCCGGTCCTCTCCGACTCGTGCGCCGCGCTCATCGACGAGCTCCTCGTCGAACGGGCACTGGCCCCGGCGCTGGTGAGCTTCGACGTCAACTACCGGCCCGCCCTGTGGCCCGTGTCCGAGGCCGGACCGGCGCTGCGGCGAGCTCGCAGACGCCGCCGACATCGCGTTCGTGGGCCTCGACGAGGCCCAGACCCTGTGGGGCGTGAAGACCGCCGACGACGTGCGCGAACTCCTGACCGACGCGGGCGTGCTCGTCGTCAAGGACGGCGGCGACGGCGTCACCGCCTTCGAAGGCGCCGAGCGCCGCTACTCCCCCGCCGAACCGGTCGACGTGGTCGAACCGGTCGGCGCCGGCGACGCCTTCGCCGCCGGATTCCTCTACGGCCGCTTGCACAACGCCTCCCTCGAGGCGTCGATGCGGCTGGGCCACCGGCTCGCCGCCGGAGCCCTGCAGACCGTCGGGGACCTCGCGCCCCCGCCGCCACCCGAGACCGTCCGAGCCATCCTGGAGGACCAGTGACCCAAGACCCAGGCGAATTCTTCGACCGCCTCTTCGCCGGACAGCGCGTGATGGCGATCTGGCGGGGACTGCCCGCCGACGAGACCGTGCAGCTCTCCGAGCGGGTCTGGGACGCCGGCTTCGACCTCGTCGAGGTGCCCATCGGGCAGCCGGGCCAGGAAGAGGCGCTGGCCGCGGCGGTGAAGGCCGCGAGTGCGAGCGGGCGCGCCGTCGGCGCGGGCACGGTCGTCTCGGCCGGACACGTCGAACGCGCGGCCGCGGCCGGCGCGGCCTACACGATCGCGCCGGGCCTGAACCCCGCGGTCCTGGAGGCGTCGCAGGCGGCCGGGCTGCCGCACCTGCCGGGTGTGGCCACGGCCAGCGAGGTCGGCCTCGCGCGGGACCTCGGCTGCAGGTGGGTGAAGGTCTTCCCCGCCTCGACGCTCGGACCGGACTGGTTCAAGGCGATGCACGGGCCGTTCCCGGAGATGCGGTTCGTGGCGACCGGCGGCGTCGGCCCCGACGAGATCGACACCTACCTCAAGGCCGGGGCCTCGGTCATCGGCATGGGCTCGGCCCTGGCCGATCCCGCGAACCTGGCGAAGCTCGTCGGCTGAGCGCACGAACCAAGGCGAATGGCGCGTGACATGTCACGCGCCATTCGGCGTTCACGGAAGCGAATCGGGCGGGAGGCTCAGAGGAGGTAATACGTGACATGTCACGTATTACTCGCTCGCTGGGCCCCCGGTACCACCCTGACTCATGGGTACGACAGTTTCCGCAGGTCGCGATGGTCACTCGGATTCTTCTCGGCGGCTTAGAGTTTGCCGAGGAGGGAGATCACCGGGTAGCCGTCGAGGCGGTCGCGGCCCGAGAGGCTGGCGACCTCCAGGAGTGCGGCGCAGGCGGCGACCGTGCCGCCCAGGCCCTCCACGAGGCGCACGCCCGCGGCCATGGACTCGCCGGTGGCGATGACGTCGTCGACCAGGAGGACGCGGTCGCCTTCGCGCACCGCGTCGGCGTGCATCTCGACGCGGACCTGGGCGTACTCGCCGCGGTAGGTCTCGACGGCCGCTTCGCGAGGCAGCTTGCCGGCCTTGCGGATCGGGATGAGCGCCGTGGCGGTGCGGTCGGCGAGCGGGGCGGCCCAGAGGAAGCCGCGGGCGTCGAACGCGGCGATCGCGTCGTACGGGTGGGCCTCGCAGGCCTCCTGGAGCCGGTCGACCGAGGCGCGGAAGGCGTCCGGGTCGGCCAGCAGCGGCGTGATGTCGCGGAAGCCGACTCCCGGCTCGGGGAAGTCGGGGACGACGGGCACGTATTCGGTCAGATCCACAGCGGCAAGACTAGCCGGTCGCGGACGCTCCGTTCCCCGTCTGTGCTGCGCAGTGGCATATCACGCGTCACGCACCACGAAGCCCCCGGCCGAAAACGGCCGGGGGCTTCGCCTCCGCGTGCGAAAGGTCGGTGCGCAGATGACTCCTTGCAAAGGGGATGAGCTCGGTCAAGCGTTCGGCCGCGGGGAGACCCCCGCGGCCGATTGGGCACGCTGTGAACCCAAGTGCGGCTCACACTAGCATCATTGATTGTCGCCTATGGAGCGAGGGAGTCCTCTTTGATCAACCCTTGAGGCCGGTTTGCGCCACTCCCTGGACCAGGAACCGCTGCAGGAACAGGAACACGAATACCAATGGCAGGATCGCCACCAGCGCGGCCAGGAACAGCTGCGAGAGGCTCACGGTCTGCGCCGTGAGGAACGTCGACAGCGCCACCTGCACGGTCCACGAGTCCGGCGAGCGGCCGATCACCAGCGGCCACAGGAACGAGTTCCAGGCGCCCACGAAGGTGATCACGGCGACCGCGGCCAGGAAGTTCCCCGAGTTCGGCACCACGATGCGCCAGAACGCGCCCCAGTAGCCGAGTCCGTCGACGCGGGCCGCCTCCTCCAGCTCCCGCGGGAAGCCCAGGAAGTACTGGCGGCACAGGAAGGTCACGAACCCGTTGAACAGGGTCGGGATGATCAGCCCGCGGAAGTCCGAGATCCATCCGAGGCTGGAGACCATCACGAAGCTCGGCACGAAGGTGACCGCGCCGGGGATCATCAGCGTCGCCAGCACCAGGTAGAAGACCTTGTTCGCGTGGCGGTACGGGATGCGGGCGAGCCCGTATCCGGCGGTGGTGCACAGCAGCAGCGTGCCGATGGTGGTCGTGACCGCGACGATCGCGGAGTTGAGCAGGCTGCGCGCCATCGGCACCGCCGGGTCGTTGAACAGCTTGGTGATGTTCTCCCAAGCGGGAGAAGAGGAGAACCACATCCACCCGGGCGCGGTGATCTCGGCGTCGGTCGCCAGCGCGTTGCGCAGGATCAGGTAGAACGGGATGAGGAACAGGACGGCCAGGACGCTCAGGATGATGAAGTTCGCCGCTCGGGCGCCCTTGGTGCCGACGCCGGGCTTGTAGCCGGCCGGTCGTTTGTGCGGGGTCGCGGTCACCATGTCGCTCACCGACCTTCCTTGTTGCCGAAGCCGAGGAACCTGCCCTGCAGGAGGGTCACGATCGCGATGATGAGCGCCAGGATCAGTGCGCCGGCGGAGCCGCGGCCGAGGTCCTGCTGGGTGCCCAGCGCGGTGTAGTAGAGGTACACCAGTGGCGGTCTCGCGTAGGCCTGGTTGCCGATGAGGTTCACGAACTCGTCGAAGGCCTGGTAGGCGGCGATCAGGATGAGCATGAGCACGGCGACCGAGGTGGCCCGCAGTTGCGGCAGGGTGATGTGCCAGAACGTCTGCCAGCCGGGCTTGGCGCCGTCCACGTAGGCGGCCTCGTAGAGGTGCTCGGGGATCTGCTGGAGCGCGGCGATGAACAGGATCATGTAGAAGCCGCACTGGATCCACAGGCGCAGGGAGACGATGACGAGCCAGTACCAGGGCGGGTTGGGGTTGAACAGCCACGCGACGTCTTCGATGCCGAAGAGGTCGAGGATCGAGTTGGCGAGGCCGTAGCGCACGCCGTTGAAGATCGACATCTTCCACACCAGTGCGGCGACCACGTAGGAGCACGCGAAGGGCAGGAAGAAGACCGAGCGGAAGAAGGCGCGCATGAAGCGGAGCTTGTTCAGCATGAGCGCCAGGCCCATCGAGCACACGAACGTGAGAGGCACGATGAAGGCGGCGAACACCGAGAAGGTGATGAGGCTGTCTTGGAACGCCTTGTCGGTGAGCATGTCGACGTAGTTGCCGAAGCCCACGAAGTCCTCGGCGAGGGGGGCGACGGTGTTCTGGGCGTCGAAGAACGAGAGGTAGGCGCTCCAGACGACCGGTATGAACGTGAAGATCGTCAGTCCGGCCAGGAACGGTCCGACGAAGCCCCAGAAGGCGAGCGCGGTGCGCCAGCGGCCCGATCGGCGGGGCCGGGGGCGTTTGCCCCCGGTGCCCGCCCGGTCGGTGTCCGCGGCGGCTGCTGATGCGACTGCCACGAGTGCTCCCGCCTAGCCGAAGATGCTGTCGAGTTCGCCCTGGATGGTCGCCACGGCGGTCTCGTACTCGGCGTCGGGGTCGTTGCCCTCGAGGACGATGTGGGTCATCATGTCGTCGACGGCGGTCTCCATGGTGGGCGTCCAGTTCGGGTTCTCGGCCCAGCCGAATTCCTGCGAGATGCGCACGGCCTCGGCGGCCGGCCCGGAGGCGAGCTTCTCGGCGCTGCCGCGCATGGACAGGCGCGGCGGGATGTGGAAGCCGTAGGACAGGTTCCAGTCGAGGATGAACTCCTCGTTGTCGACCCAGAGCCACTTGACGAAGGCCTTCGCTTCGTCGACGTGGGCGGAGTTCGCGTTGACGAAGGTGTCCCAGCCGCCGTTGAAGACGGTGGGAGTGCCGGTGCCGAAGGCCGGGAACGGGATGACGTTGATGTCGTCGCCGTGGGCCTCGACGATCTGCGGGAGGGCCCACAGGCCGCACCACTGGATCGCGCAGAGCTCCTGGATGATCGAGGACGGGTCCCATGCTTCGGTCGGCGCGCCGATCAGGAGCGAGGAGGACGAGTGGAGTTCCTTGGCCTGGAGGGCGCCGGCGAGGACGGTGTCCTTGTCGAAGCCGATCTGGTTGTCGTCGGTGAGGAGGGTCTGGCCGGCGGAGAAGACGATCGGCTGGAACAGTTTGGTGGCCGAGTCGTCGTTGCCGAGGAAGAGGCCCTTGACGTCGCCGGTGGTGAGTTCGGCGGCGGCGGCGATGAGCTCGTCGAAGGTGGCCGGGGGCGTGATGCCCTTGGCTTCGAGGAGCGAGGGCCGGTAGTAGAGGAACTGCGGGTCGTCGATCATGCGGACGCCGTAGATCTTGCCGTCGATCGTGTTGCGGGCCAGGTCGTCGGGCGTGTAGTCGTCGAGGACGTCGGCGAGGATGTCGTCGAGGGGGACGATCTGGTTGCTCTCGACCATCGCGCGGTTGAGGTGGCCCTCGAACACGTCCGGGTAGTCGCCCTCCTTCTCCGCGAGGAGGCCGGAGGAGAGCGCGGTGTCGTAGTCGCCGGGAATCCAGTTGATGGTGACGGTGGCGTCCTTGTACGCGGCGGCGTACTTCTCGGCGGCCTGCTGGGTGCCGGCCTCGCCGTACTGGTGGTACCACTGGGAGAGGTTGACGCCTTCGCTTGAGCCGCGCCCGGTGTTGGAGCCGCAGGCGGCGAGCGCCCCGGCGCCGGCGGTGAGTCCGCCGAGGGCGAGCATGCGGCGGCGGTTCATGGCCAGGCCGGCGAGCATCTGCTTGGAAGGGCTGTTGTTGCTGGAAGCAACCATTGCTGGCTCCTCGCTACGTTGAGAGGTCGGAACGGCTCCCGTGCGACCTCTTTTGGCGACGCCGCAGCGGAGAATCAACGACCGTCGATTCGCCTCCAAGTGTTGCGAGCGTCTCTCACTTTGTCAATGGGTTGTTGTAAGTGGCCGAATAACGATTTGCACTCGGTCACAGTGGGAGCGATCACTCCCAGGGGCCTCAGGCGTATCCGCAGCGCACAGCAATAACGGCGCCCAGGCAGCATGCATCACTGGGGCGCGTGTGGTCAGAGTGGCGACGGATCGGGCCCGTCGCCGCGATATTCGGTTGCGCGGAGGGGCGGTCAGCGGCGGCTGCGGGAGCCCACGGTGTTCAGGCGGTTGAGGTGGCCTTCGAGGGCCAGCGCGGCGGCGCCGAGGGAGACCATGTTCCGGTCCTGCTTGTTGCGTTTGAGCCGGGCGGCCTTGAGCGGGGCCTCCATGGCGTGGTCGGCCAGGCGGCGCTCGAACTCGGGGACGAGGGCGTCGCCGAGGATGCCGGTGACCCACCCGTCGAAGACCACCAGGTCGGGGTTGAAGAGGTTGAGCAGGTTGGCGACTCCGGCGGCGAGGTACTCGGCGATGGTCTCGATGGTGCGCACCGCGCTGGACTCGCCGGTCTCCCAGGCGGCGGCGAGCGCGGCCATGGCCTCGGTCTGGGACCCGGCGGTGGCGCGGCCGTCGAGCTGGCCCCAGTGCCAGAGGATGGCGGGGGCGCCCACGTATGCCTCGATGCAACCCCTGGCGCCGCAACGGCATTGGGGGCCGCCGGGGTTGATGGTGGTGTGGCCCCACTCCCCCGCCGAGTTGGTCGCGCCGCGGTAGAGCTGGCCGCTGAAGGCGAGTCCGGCGCCCACGCCGGTGCCGAGGATGAGGACCGCGAGCCGGTCCACGCCGCGGCCTTCGCCGAACCACAGCTCGCCGACGGTGATGGTCTTGAGCGGGTTGTCGAGGTAGATCGGCACGCCGAGCTGGAGGCGGTCGGCGAGGAGCTTGCGGAAGGGCACGTCGTGCCAGTTCCAGTTGGGGGCGAAGCCGGAGACGCCCCAGGCCACGTCCACCTGGCCGGGGAGACTGACGCCGAGGCCGAGGATGGCCCGGTCGCCGAGGCGTTCGCGGATCTGGTCCATGGCCGAGGCGATATGGCCTATGACCTGCTCGGGGGCGTTCTCGCTGGGCTCCATGCGCTCGTCCACCCGGTCGACCACGGCCAGCGACAGGTCGTAGACTTCCAGGTGCACATAGGTCTCCGCGACGTCGACGCCGATCATGACGCCGCCGCCGACGTTGGGCGCCAGCAGGGCCCGGGGCCTGCCGCCGCCGGAGTCCTCCCGGCCCACCTCCACCACGACGCCGAGTTCGATCAGGTCGGTCACCAGGTTCGAGACCGTCGCGACGCTGAGGTCGGTCTCACGGGCGAGGATCTGGCGGGAGGTCGGGGAGTCCGCGATCAGGTGCCGGAGCACTGCGAAGCAGTTGCGAAGGCGGATGTCGCGCGAGGTGGACTTCATGGATGCATGCTACGACGCGAATGCCCCCTTTGTAAATGGGTTAGATGAAGGGTCCCGCTTCAGCCGGTTCGGCAAGCGCCTCCCAAGCCGTGCAACCCGGGGTCGCCGAAACCGCAGCTCATCGGACGCGTGCACGCAGTCCGCACGCCGTTACTGGAATGCGGCGACCAGTCGGCGGGCGTCGGCCGCGTCGTTCGCGTGCAGCGCCTCGGCGGCCATCCCCGCGCAATCCGCGAGGGTCTTCGTCGCCAGTTCGGCCCGCACGGCCGCCACCGCCGAGGGCGCCATCGACAGGCTCGTGACGCCGATGCCGACCAGGACGCAGGCGAGCAGCGGGTCGCTCGCGGCCTCCCCGCACACCCCCACCGGTTTCTCGGCCTCGCGGCCGGCCTCCGCGGCCAGGCTCACCAGGTCGAGCAGCGCGGGCTGCCACGGGTCGAGCAGGTCGGCGAGGGCGCCGTTCATGCGGTCGGCGGCGAGCGTGTACTGGCCGAGGTCGTTGGTGCCCAGACTCGCGAAGTCGCAGCCGTCGAGCACCCGCGAGGCGCGCAGCGCCGCGGCAGGAACCTCGATCATGGTGCCCGCGGTGGGCAGTCCGTGGGCGCGGCACTGGTCGGCGAACGCGGCGGCCTCGCCGGGGGTCGCGACCATCGGGGCCATCACCCACACTTCGGCCGAGTGCCGCGCCGCGGCGGCGGCGATCGCCGTCAACTGGTCGTTGAGGAGGGCGGCGCCGGCATCGGTGCGGGCCAGGCGGATCCCGCGCACGCCGAGGGCCGGGTTCGGCTCCTCGCCGTGGTCGACGAACGCGAGGGGCTTGTCGGCCCCGGCGTCGAGGGTGCGGACGACGACCTTGCGTCCGGCGAACGCCGCGAACACCTGCCCGTAGGACTCGGCCTGCTCGTCCACGGTGGGCGCGGTCTCGCGGTCGAGGAACAGGAACTCGGTGCGGAACAGGCCCACCCCTTCGCTGTCGACCGCGGCGGCGCCCGCCAGGTCGGCCGGCGAACCGAGGTTCACCAAGAGCTGCACGGCGTGCCCGTCTGCGGTGGCGCCCGGTCCACGACTGGAGGCCAGCGCCTCGATGCGGCGGGTCTCGGCTTCGGTGACCCGTTGCACCCGTTCGGGTTCGGGGTCGGCGACGACGAGGCCGGTCCGGCCGTCCACGAGCACCTCGGTGCCGTCCGCGAGCGCGGCGGCGGCGGGGCAGGCGACGACGGCGGGCAGGCCCATCGACTTGGCGAGGATCGCGGTGTGGCTGGTCGGTCCGCCCTGTTCGGTGACGATCGCGGCGACCTTCGCGGGGTCGAGTGCGGCGGTGTCGGCCGGTGCGAGGTCGCGGGCGACGAGCACGAAGCGGTGGTCGGGGTCGGGCAGTCCCGGCATCGGCAGTCCGAGCAGTGCGGCGATGGCGCGGTCGCGCAGGTCGTCGAGGTCGGCGGCGCGTTCGGCGAGGTAGCCGCCGGCGGCCTCGAGGGCGGAGCGGAAGAACGCGAAGCCTTCGGCGATCGCGTGCGGCGTGGAGCGGCCGTCGCTGAGGCCCTTGGCGACCCGGCCGGCGAGGGCCGGGTCGCGGGGCATCATCGCGAGGGCGAAGAGGACCTCGGCGGCGGGGCCCTGCGCCCGTTCGGCGCGGTGCTCGAGGTCGGCGGCGACCGTTTCGAGTGCGGCCTTCGCGTCGGCGAGCGCGGTGTCCGGGTCGGGCTCGGGCCCGGTGTCGTCGGGCATCGCGGGCGGCGGGGCGAGGCGGGCCACCGGCGCGGCGGCCGCGCCGGGGCTGACGCCGATGCCGGTCATCTCTGTAGCGGTCATCGCCGGCTCCTACGCGTCGTGGTCGATCTTCAGGAAGGTTTCGAGCGCGTCGAGCGCTTCCTCGGCGCCCTCGCCCTCGGCGCGCAGGACGACTTCGTCGCCGCCCTTGGCGTCCAGGGCGAGGATCGAGAGGATCGAGGCGGCGTCCGCCGCTTCCCCGTCGGGTTTGGCGATGGTGACGTTGACGGGCTGCTTGGCGGCTTCCTGCACGAACAGGCGCGCCGGCCGGGAGTGGAGGCCCACTTCGGACGCGATGACGACATTCCGTTCTGGCATGTGACTGTTCCTTTCCCGTTGGGTTAGATGGTGACCAGGTCCTGGTCTGCGGCGGCCTGCGAGCGCCAGACGGTCTTGAAGGCGATGACGCACAGGCAGGTGGCGGCGGTGCCGGCGAGGATCGCGACGATGAAGCCGACCGGGTTCCCGATGAGCGGGAGGACCCAGATGCCGCCGTGCGGAGCCCGCAGAGTGGCCCCGAAGGCCATGGAGACCGCGCCGGCGACGGCGCCGCCGACCACGGTGGACGGGACGACGCGCAGCGGGTCGGCCGCGGCGAACGGGATCGCGCCTTCGGTGATGAAGGAGGCCCCCAGGAGCCAGGCGGCCTTGCCGGACTGGCGTTCGGCCTGCGTGAACAGCTTGCCGCGCACGACGCTGGCGAGCGCGAGGCCGAGCGGCGGGACCATGCCCGCGGCCATGACGGCGGCCATGACGGTGTAGTCGCCGCTGGCGAGGGCGCCGACGCCGAAGAGGTAGGCGACCTTGTTGACCGGGCCGCCGAGGTCGAAGCCCATCATGGCGCCGAGCAGCAGGCCGAGCAGGATCGCGTTGGCGCCGGAGAGTCCGGCGAGCCAGTCGGTGAGCCAGGCCTGGGCTTCGGCGATGGGTTTGCCGACGACCACGAGCATGATGAAGCCGACGACGAAGACGCTGATGAGCGGGATCACGACGATGCGCATGATGCCCTGGAGCGCCTGGTTGGCCTTGATGAGTTTGAGGGCCATGACGATCGCGCCGGCGAGGAGGCCCGCGACGAGGCCGCCGAGGAAGCCGGCGCCGACGTTGACGGCGATGATGCCGCCGACCACGCCGGGCGCGATGCCCATGCGGTCGGCCATGCCGAAGGCGATGAATCCGGCGAGGATCGGCACGAGCATCGAGAACGCGAGCCCGCCGATGTAGAACATGAGCCCGGCGATGCCGGCCTGGTTGAGGATCTGGGTCGGGTCGGTGATGGCCTCGTAGGTGACGCCTTCGAAGACGCCGCCGTTGACGACGTTCGCGATCTTCGCCCCGCCGATCATGAACGCGAGGGCGATGAGGATGCCGCCCGCGGCGACGAACGGCAGCATGTAGGACACGCCGGTCATGAGCCACAGGCGCAGTTTCGCGCCGGGGCCGAGCTTCGGCCCGGCGGGCGCCGCAGCGGCGGCGGCCGGGGCGCCGGATGCGGGCGCGGCCTCGGCCTTCTCGACCGCTTCGGCGACCATCTCGGCGGCGTGGTTGATGCCGCGCTTGACGCCGGCGGAGACGAGCGGCTTGCCGGCGAAGCGCTCCTTGTCGCGGACGTCGACGTCGGCGGCGAAGATGACCGCGTCGGCCTCGGCGATGACGGTGGGGTCGAGCGCTTCAGCGCCCGCCGCGCCCTGGGTCTCGACGTGGATCTCGTGCCCGGCGTCCCTGGCGGCCTGCTCGATCGCTTCGGCGGCCATGTAGGTGTGGGCGATGCCTGTGGGGCATGAGGTGACTGCTACGAGCTTCATTGTTCGTGCACCTTCTTCTATCTGGGCAGGTTCTGCTTGATGAGGGCGGCGACCGCTTCGGCGTCAGGGGCCTGGCGCAGGGCGGTCTTGAATTCGTCGTGGATGAGCTTGCGCGCCAGGGACGCGAGGATGGTCATGTGCTCCGAGCCGCCGCCGGTGGGGGCGGCGATGAGGAACACGAGGTCGGCGGGGCCGTCCTCGGCGCCGAAGTCGATGCCGGCCGGGGCCCGCCCGAAGGCGAGGCTGGGGGCGGTGACGTGGGCGCTGCGGGCGTGCGGGATGCCGATCCCGCCTTCGATGCCGGTGGGCATCTGCTCTTCGCGGGCGCGGACGTCGGCGAGGAAGCCGTCGACGTCGGTGACGCGCCCGGCGGCGGCGAGGAGGCCCGCGAGTGTCGCGGTGGCCTCGTGCCGGTCGGCCCCGGTCAGGTCGAGGTCGATCAGATCGGCGGTGATGAGATCGGACATGATGCTCCTTCTTGTCAGCTCAGGACCCGGCCGGCGTCCGGGGTTCGGGTGACCTCGACGGCGTCGAGGTCGATGTCCTCCGGGGAGGGCATGATGCTGCCGGGCAGGGACACCGCGGCGGTGCCCCACGCGACGGCGGCCGCGAGCGCTTCGGGGCCGCGGCCCCCGGCGGCGAGGAAGCCCGCGAGGGCGGCGTCCCCGGCGCCCACAGTGCTGGCGACCGGCCCGGTGGCGGTCGCCCGCGCGTGCCAGACGCCCTCGGCGTCGACGAGGATCGCCCCGTCGGCGCCGATGCTCGCGAGAACGGCGCCGGCGCCCGCGGCGCGCAGCACCTGGGCGGCCTCGACGGCGTCGCCCAACGTCGTGATGGGCGTGTGCGAGGCTTCGGCGAGTTCTTCGAGGTTGGGTTTGACGAGGTCGGGCCGGGCGGCGAGGCACGCTTCCAGTGCCGCACCCGAAGAGTCGATGACCGTGGCCGCTCCGGCGGCGCGGGCGCGTTCGACCAGGACGGCGTAGAAGTCGTCGCCCACGCCGGGCGGGAGGCTCCCGCAGCCGGCGATCCAGGCGGTCGGCCGCTCGATGCTGCTCGAAGGCGTCTGCAGGGCGTAGTTCGGCGGCGCCGCGATGGCGGCGTCGAGCAGCTCCTCGATCTCCTCGGCGCGCAGGACCGGACCGGACTCGTTGAGCTTCGTGACGGTGCCGTCGGCTTCGGCGAGGGTGAGGTTCGAACGAACCCCGAGGGAGACCGGCACTTCGATGATCGGCACGTCCGCTTCGGCCAGGAGGTCGAGCAGTTCGGTGCCGGCGTGGCCGCCGCTGATGAGGACGGCCCGGGTGGCGTGGCCGTTGGCGACGAGCGCCCGGGAGACGTTGACACCCTTGCCTCCCGGGTCGACCCGGTCGCCGATGGCCCGCTGCACTTCGCCGCGCCGGAGCCGGTCGACCTCGATCGTCCGGTCCAGACTCGGGTTGGCGGTGACGGTGACGATCATGCGCGCACCACTTTCAGGTCGGTGGCTTCGAGGTCCTCGGCGAGGTCGTCGTCGAGCCCGGTGTCGGTGACGAACAGGTCGACCTGGTCGAGGGTGCCGAAGCGGGCGAGGCAGTCGTTGCCGACCTTGGTGTGGTCGGCGACGACGACGGTCTTGCGGGCGGCGTTGATCATGGCGCGCTTGACGGCGGCCTCGCCGGTGTCCGGGGTGGTCAGGCCGCGTTCGACGCTGATGCCGTTGGCGCCCATGAAGGCCACGTCGACGAAGGTCTCGGCGAGGGCGCGTAGGGCCCAGTCGTCGACGGCGGCCATGGTGCGCCCGCGCACCTTGCCGCCGACGATGAGGACGGTGAGGCGGGGCTTGGCGGCCAGGAGGGAGGCGATGAGCACGTCGTTGGTGACGACGGTGAGGTCGCGGTCGACCGGGAGGGACTGGGCGATGCGGGCCGTGGTGGTGCCCGCGTCAAGGAGGATCGCGCCTTCGGCCGGGACCTCCGCGAGGGCGGCGGCGGCGATGCGCTCCTTGGCGGCGGTCTGCACGGTGTCGCGGGCGGCCACGGTGGGTTCGAAGCCGATCCGCTCCAGGGGGATCGCGCCGCCGTGGACCTTCTTGACCACGCCCTGTCGTTCGAGGGCGGTGAGGTCGCGCCGGATGGTCTCGGTGGTGACCTCGAAGTCGGCCGCCAGGGCCGCGACGTCCACGCGTCCCGCAGTGCGCGCACGTTCGGCGATGCGTTGTTGACGCTCTTCCGCGAACATGTGGTTTCACCCCCGTTTCATTTGGATTTATTTGGTTATACATGGTTGCTTGTTGCATTGTCAACGCGTTCCGGGAGTCTCCGCGCATCACGACTCGGTAACAACCCGCTGACCTGGAACGTTACTGGCCCCCGGGACGCCCGGCTCCGAAACGGCGTCCCCCGATCAAGCGCCCGGGAGGCGTGTTTGAATGCGGGAATGGCGATCACGATCTGGCACGGCGACATCACCCGGCAGCGGGTGGAGGCGATCGTCAACGCCGCGAACTCCTCGCTGATGGGCGGCGGCGGCGTCGACGGGGCGATCCACCGCGCGGGCGGCCCGGCGATCTTCGAGGACTGCCGCAAACTCCGCGCCTCCCACTACGGCGCGGGCCTGCCGACCGGCCAGGCCGTCGCGACCGTCGCCGGACGCCTCGACGCCCACTGGGTCATCCACACGGTCGGCCCGGTCTACTCCGAGACCGAGGACCGCAGCGCGCTCCTCGCCTCCTGCTACCGCGAATCGCTCAAGGTCGCCGGCGACCTCGGCGCCGACTCGATCGCGTTCCCCGCCGTGTCGGCCGGGATCTACGGCTGGCCGGCCGACTCGGCGGCCGAGATCGCCGTCCGCACCGTGCGCAAGACGGACACGAACATGGACGACATCCGCTTCGTGCTGTTCAACGACGAGATGTACGCGGCCTTCGAACGCGCGATGGGCTGACCTGCGACTCCCCCGCCATGTCACACCCCGCCGGTACGGTCGCCCCGCCACCGCAGACCGAACGAAGGGGTTCGCCCGTGAAGACGCTCAGCCCAGACGCATTCGCCGCCGCCGAGCGGTACATGGCACTCAACGCGCGCCTGCTCGACCGGGCCCGCTTCGCCTACCGCTTTTCCGACGGACCGGTCAGCCCGGTGCTGCACGCGGTGCGCGCCTACCAGAACCCGGACGGCGGCTTCGGCCACGCGATCGAACCGGACCTGCGCGGGGCCGGAAGCCAGCCGCAGGGCGCCGAGACCGCACTGTGGGCACTGGACGACGTGGGCGCCTTCGACGAGACGATCGTCTTGAGCGCGTGCGCATGGCTCGAAGCGAACGCCACTGAGGAGCACGGCGTGCCGTGGGTGCTGCCCAGTGTCGTGGACGACGAGCGCGGACCGTGGTGGCAACCCCAGGGCGAGCGACCCCCGGGGGCGCTCAACCCGACCGCGCCGATCGTCGGGCTCCTGCACGCCAACGGGGTGGCGCACCGGTGGATCGGCCCGGCCACCGAGTTCTGCTGGCGCAAGATCGCCGAGCTGGAGGAGGTCGGCGCCTACGACGCGATGTGCGTGCTCGCGTTCCTCGAACGCGTCCCGGAGAAGGACCGCGCGGCGGCCGAATTCGAGCGGCTGCGCGACTCACTGCGCGCCTCGGCCGCCATCGACCCGAACGCGGAAGGACACGTCCACTCCCCGCTCGACCTCGCTCCGCACCCGGACTCGCTCGCGCGCGGTCTCTTCAGCGACGACGAGATCGACCTGCACCTCGACCACCTCATCGACACCCAGGGCGAGAACGGCGGCTGGGCCCCGAACTTCGACATGTGGACACCGGTCGTCGTCCACGAATGGGGCGGCCACCTCACCCTCGCCACGCTGCTCACGCTCCAGGCCAACGGCCGCATCGCATAACGCGTCGCGCCCGGCGCCGTCCGGTTTCGACTCGGACAGCGGCGTGCGACCCCGGCAGTGATGCCGAAGTCGCATTGCCCTAACGGGGTCATCTGAGCGTCTTGCTGATCCCGTTCGTCGTGTCAGTGACGACGATATTGGTGTACCTGACCTCCATCGGCGGCGAGCAGTCCGGCTGGAAGTCGGCCGTCGCTGTCAACGAGAAGAGGGCCTTCCCGTTCTGCACGGGGAAGTCCCCCGCGATTGCGACATCGGCCTTGTTCGCGGCCTTCGGGTGGTGCTGGCCCGGGTTGATGCACTCGGCGGTCGCCGTGACCTCGATGTGCACCTGGTCTTCGTTACCGAGTCCGGCTTCCTTGCCCTGGACGGTCAAGGTGTCTCCGGAGACGGTGTAGGAGACGTCGACGAAGTGTGGACTACCGGCCCACGCGGCTGAGTTTCCGGCAAACATCAGCACAAAGGCTGCGAATGCCACAAATATAATTTTCCTCATGGCTTTGCCATTCGAGAGGATCGGTGTGGCCTTCGCAGTCGCCAGCCACTCGCGAAATGCGTTCTTCAGACGCACCGGTTGCATCGATCGGGCCGCGCGCAATCGCTGCGCCGCGGTATCGCTGGACTTGGCGTGCACACGTTCGGTTGAACCGGTTTTGGTGTGTTTCGCCCGTCCATTCGCAACTCCGAACTGGACATATCATACCACATTACGATATTACTGGATAGTTCAGAATTCACCCTTACGGCCAGGATTTATAGCCGAAAGTACTAGTTGCTGGAATTGTCGAACTTTTCCAGGCCAGTCGCCGCGCTCGACCAGATCGAGAACCAGAGCGGCGATGTTCCAAGCATCGTCCGCACCGCTGTGGTGGCGACCCTCCAACGGGAAACCTGCGATGTCGAGCGCGGCGGCCATCCCCGGTCTACGGCGCAGTCCGCGGGACTCGGTGAATTGCAGTCGCACGTTGGTGTGCCACCGCCCGAACGGGTAGCGCGTGCCGGTCGCCCTGCATTGGCGCTCGAATTGCTTTCGGTCGTAATCGCCCCAACTCGCCCACGGCCGTCGAATCCGCCCGGTGCTCGTCCATGAGGATCCGGCAGGCTTCGGCGAACTCCACGCCGGTGTCGACCTCCTCCTGCGTGAGGCCGGTGAGCTCGGTGCAGAACGCGCTGACGCGGGACCGCTGGGGCCGCACCAGGAGGCGTGTTTGGCGAGGCGTTCGCTCTTGCATCGAGGTCGACGACGGTCAGGCCGATCTCGATGATCTCGCTGATCGCCCCGGGCGGCGGCCGCCCCTCCCAGCACGTCGCTTCGACATCGATCACGTTCAGCAGGTTCGCTGGTGCATTCCATGTGCTGCAGCGTAAGCGGGCGCCGTCTCGTCGGCTCAATCAGTTTCGGGCCGCAGGCGCCAGAGCGAGGTGACCTCCCTGCGGCGGGCGTCGGCGAGGAGGTCGGGGTTCCGCTCCGTGCCGGGGTGGGTGGGGCGGGTCTCGATGCCGTCGGCGACGAGGAGGCCCGGCGTCCGGCGATGGCGTCCAGCAGGTCGGTCGCGGCCGCGCAGCCCGAGGTGTTCGGCGAGGTCGGAGAGGACGAGCCAGCCTTCGCCGCCGGGGCGCAAGTGGTCGGCGAGGCCGGCGAGGAAGCCGTTGAGCATGGCTGCGTCGGGATCGTAGACGCCGCCTTCGACGGCGGAGACGGGGCGGCCGGGCAGCCACGGCGGGTTGCAGACGACCAGGTCGGCGCGGCCGTCCGGGTAGAGGCCGGTGTCCGGTCGCCTCGATGCGGTCGGCGAGGCCCAGCCGTTCGGCGTTGTCGCGGGCGCAGGCGAGCGCGCGCGGGTTGATGTCCGTGGCGACGACGCGGTCGAAGCCGCGGCGGGCCAGGACCGCGGCGAGCACGCCGGTGCCCGTGCCGAGGTCGAAAGCCGCGGTGCTGGACTGCGCCGGGTCTGGGTCGGGCAGTGGTGCGCTGCGGCGACGAGGTCGATGTACTCGCCGCGGATCGGTGAGAACACGCCGTAGTGCGGGTGGACGCGGGCGCCGAGCGCGGGGACGTCCACGCCCTTCTCGCGCCACTGGTGCGCGCTGAGCACGCCCTGCAGTTCGGTGAAGGCGACCGCCATCGGCCCGGAGACGGGCCGTACGCCTCCGTGCAGGCCTCGCCGCACATCGGGCGCCCGGCGCAGGTCCAGCTCGTAGTCGTCGCCGAGCAGGACGATGAGCACGCCCCAGCACTCGGGCGCGGTGGCCCCGGTACTGCCGGTGCCGGTGGAAGGTCTCGGCGGCGCTACGCTGCGGGCCCGCGCGGTTCGCGGATGCGGCGGTCGACGGCGCTCAGGAGCTGGCGCGCATTGTGGAAGTCGCCCCGCCACAGCAGGGCCGTGCCTTTGACGGCCAAGCGGTACGCGGCGTCGGCCTTCGTCCGGTCGTCCGCGACGACGATGTCGGCGGCGCCGGGTCGCGTTCTCGGAATGCCAAGCCGCGGCATGGCGATCGTCGGCTTCGGTCCAGCTGATGGCGGACAATGCATGCTCCCGGTTGACGACGGCCCGGCCCGGGCTTCAACCGGCGGCGGGGCCGATCGCGGCGGCTCAGCGGGTTTGCGGGCGCTGCCGATCAGGTGCGGGCTCACCGACAAAGGGAACGGGAGGTCCGGGAATCGCCGCGGCATCAGGTACCAGTGTCGAAACCGGCCCGCACCATCGCCGCACCGGTGTCCCGACCGGTGTGGCAGCCGCCGAACACGTGCGACCAGAACACCGCGTCGAACGCCCGCTCCCCCAGATGGATCACCCGGTTCGCCGAGGCCACGTGCTCCAGGCAGCGCAGTCGCCGCCGGGCTTCAGCACCCGATGGATCTCGGCCAGCGCCCTGTCCTGATCCTCGACCGAACACAGGACCAGGGTGGTCACGACCGCGTCGAACGAGCCGCTCTCCACGGGAAGCGCTTCGGCCTGGCCGTCGACCACCGTGCCTTCCGGTCCAGTGCGGCGGCCTGCTCCCCGGCGAGGTCGCGAAGGCGCGCCTCGGGTTCGACGGCAACGAGTTCGGTCGCCGCATTCGGGATAGTGCGGAAAGTTCACGCCGTCCCCGCAGCCGACCTCCAGGACGCGTCCTTCGAGTCCCGCCAGGAGGCGGAGGCGCGGCTCCCCCAGGCCGTGCTCCTCGAGGGAGGCGGCCATGCCGGGCCACCAGCGGGCGAACAGGCGTCGTTGGCGGCGGGCCATGCGGGCCTCCTCTGAGGGGACGTCTCTGCTTCGAGCCTATGCTCCGCTACTCGGGTTTGCGGGCGGTGCCGACGATGTGCGGGCTCTTCGAGACCGGGAACGGCAGGAACGAGAAGCGTTCGGCGCTCATCCCGGCGGTGTCGAATCCGGCCTCGCGGATCGCGCCGAGGGTGTCCCGGGAGAGGTGGCAGCCGCCGTTGAGGTGGGTCCAGAGCACGGCGTCGAGGACCTTCTCGGTCGTGTGCCGCGCGCGGCCGGGCGAGCCGACGTGCTCGAAGCCGACGAGTGCCCCGCCGGGTTTGAGGACGCGCGCGATCTCGGCCAGCGCGTCGGCCTGGCTGTCGACCGAGCAGAGGACGGCAGTGGCGACGACGGCGTCGAACGAGCCGGTCTCCACAGGCAGTGCTTCGGCGGTGCCCTCGATGATGGTGACCTTGAGTCCGAGTTCGTCGGCGCGCTCGCGGGAGAGGTCGCGGAAGTGCTCCTCGGGTTCGACGGCGACGAGTTCGGTCACGGTGTCGGGATAGTGGGGGAAGTTCGCGCCGAAGCCGCAGCCGATCTCGAGGACGCGCCCTTCGAGCGGGGCGAGCAGGCGGGCGCGCTGTGCGCCGAGGCCTCGTTCCTCGAGTCGGGCGGCGGCGTCGGGGTACCAGCGGGCGAACAGGGGGCGCTTGCGGCGTGCCATGGGGTGCTCCTCGGGGATGGTCCTGCTTCGGAGCCTAGCGGTGGCGGCGGGGTCGGGTGGACCGCCGGTGTACCCGCGGATATAGGGCGAGGTCACTACACTCGCGGGCATGGGGACGGTGGTGCTGCGGCGGAGGGTGACGGTCGAGGGACGCGTGCAAGGCGTGTTCTTCCGGGCCGAATGCCGGCGGCAGGCGCAGTCGCTCGGGCTGGCCGGGTGGGTCCGCAATCATGCGGACGGCACGGTCGAGGCGGTGTTCGAGGGCGCTGCGGCGCAGGTCGAGGCCATGAGCACTTGGATGGGACATGGGCCGTCGATGGCGGTGGTCGAGCACGTCATGGTGTTCGTGGAGGAGCCGGAGGGCCTCGTCGGGTTCGAGGTCCGGGAGGGGTGACCGGGTTCAGTCCTCGTCGTTCTGCGAGCGGGCCAGGACGGCGACGGCGATCACGATGGCGACCAGCAGGATCACGGCCACGAGGAGCGTGTCGACCGCGAAGAGGGCGTTGAACACCTGGGCGATGAACGGGGCCAGGATCGCGAGCAGCGCGGCCAGTGCGATCCATCTCGCGTTGCGGCGCATGAAGTCCATCGGGGCTCCTCCCGGGTTGCACTCGAGCCTACGGGAGGGACCCGGGGCGCCCGGCCGCGTCTCAGTTGGTCCGAGTGTTGGGCAGGTGGTCGCCGAGGTAGCCGATCCAGACCTTGCCGGTGGTGCCGCCGGCGTCGTCGAGGAAGTGCATGCGGGGCGCGGGCGAGCCGACCGGCTGGAGTTTGATGTGGGAGGGCATGTAGACGCGTCCGGACGGGTCGATCTCGGTGGGGACGCGGAAGATCCGGGCCCGGTAGTACTTCGGGTTGCCCGAGACCGAGTCGGACTCCTTCATGGACACCATGGTCGGGGTGATGACGGGCGCCCCGGGGAGCGGGCGGCCGCACCAGTCGTAGAAGCCGCCGGTGAAGCGGGCCTCGGCGCGGGCGGCGGCGTAGGCGTCGAGGGCGCGCAGGGCGTCCCAGGTGCGGCCGGTCCAGCGGCGGCGCTGGCGCGGGTACATGACGTCGAGTTTGGACACTTCGGTGTCGAGGGTGTCGGGCAGGTCGAGGTGGCGCAGCTGCTTGCGGGCGCGCTGGAGGACGTCCATGAGGCTCTCGGCCTCCCAGGGCCGTCTCGGGTCGGCGTCGGTCTGGACGCCGTAGACGGGGTCGGCGTGTTCGGCCAGGCGGCTCTCGAGCCACCGGATGCGGTCCTGGGCTTTGCGTTCGTGCTCTTGGAGTTCCACGAAGTCGTGTTCGAGCTGGTCGTACTGGCGGCGGAGGCGTTCGAGTTCCTGGCTCGGGCCGCGGGTGCCGAGGAGTCCGGCGGGCTCGACGGCGCGGGTGAGGGCTTCGAGGTGGGCGGACATGGTCTTGATGAGCGCGGTGGTCTCGGAGTCGCCGCCGCGGGCCATGTCGACGAGGGCGTCGAGGACGCTGTCGTCGAGGCGGTCGGCGAGTTTCGCGGCGATGGCGTCGGCGAGGTCGGCGGTGACGGCCGGTGCGGTCTCAGTTGACTGTTCGCATTGCGGCTCAGTGGGTTCGGTCGTCAGTTCGGGTTGCGGTTCGGGTGTCTCGGGCGGTGGTTCCGGTGTCGGGGTCCGGCGTCTCGGGAGGGTGCGGCCGGTCTGGGGATCTTCGGTCCGCGCGGGACGGCTATCGCGGCCGGGCTGGGCGGCGCGGCGTGGAGTTCGCTCGGGCGCAGGCCGCCGGCGAGGATGCGGGCGATCCTCGGTTCGCTCTGGCGTATGTCGGTGGGCAGCGGCCGGTGAACCGAGAGCTCGACGACCCCCTTGACGACCACTTCGAGTGAGCGAACGCCCTGGTCTCGTATCGCACCGCCGCCTCGGGGCTGGTGGCGCATCGCGTAAGTCTCCTCCCCCGGGCGCACGCCGGGCAGGTAGGTGCGCAGGCCGCCGCCGAAGACGCTGAGGTCGCCGCCGAGCCAGGCGTTGAGGTCGTCCTGGGTGCGGGCGTCGTAGAGGCGGGCCACGAGGGCGACGCCCGCGAGCGTCTCGGCGAGGTGCTCGGCGCAGGCGGCGACCAGGTTCGGGTCGGAGCGGTCGACGGTCAGGACGATGACCGGGACGCCGCGGTCGGCGCGGGCCAGCCAGCCGGTCAGCTCCCTGACCTCCTCGGGGCCGATGAGGTGCGGTCCGGCCTCGACCGGGACGGCCCCGTCGGTGGCGCGGCCGGTGGCGAGGAACGCGGGCATGAAGCCGGGGGCGGTCACCTCGGCCGCTTCGAGATCGCCTTCGACGGTGACGCGGACCCAGCCGGGCGCGCCCTTGCGGCCCGCGGCCCAAGTCGCGGTGGTGCGGAGCCGCCCGCCGCCGGTGGGGCCGTCCTGCGTGTAGCGCCCGCAGAGTTCGTTGTCGGCGAAGGCGATCCGGGTCCGGCCGCTTGGCGATGTTCGAGGGCCGGGTCGCCGTCGTCCTCGACGCCGGCCCAGGCGGCGAAGCACCGCCGCAGCCGGGGCCCCAGCCGGGGCCCTCCGTCCCGGAGCAAAGCTTGGTAGAACTGCGTCATTGCGCCTCCAACGGTCCAGCTCACGGCCACGTTGAGGCAACATGCTACTTGAAGTTCACCTTGCAGACGTCCCCCAAATCCAATAGGGACTGTGGGCTGCACGGTCGGGACACGCGCGCCGGCCCGCACCGGGAGCGGTGCGGGCCGGAGGCGGGCAGGGTTCCTGTGGGAACCCGAACGGTTCAGGCGGTCTCGGCGGCGGGGACTCCCGTGGCGGGCAGGTCGACTCCGCACCGGGCGCCCCGGCCTCGCGGGGGATTGTTGGCCTTGTCCAGGACCGGCCCGCCGACGTCGCGCTCGGCGAGGTGGCGGCGCACCGAATAGCCGACGGCCGCGATCCAGACGACGGCGATGGCGATGTAGACGGCGATCGCGACCCCGGTCGGGGCGGCGATCCAGTCGCTGCGCAGCAGCGTGCGGGAGTTCGTCAGGACGATGACGCCGCCGACGGCCGAGCCGAGCACGCGCGGCGGGATGTGGCGGACCAGCCAGGCCGCGATCGGCGCGGCGATCAGGCCGCCGACGAGCAGCGCGCCGACCCAGGCGAAGTCGATGCCCTCGCTGCCGATGCCGACGAAGAAGCCGACGCTGGCGGCGATCGCCACCAGGAACTCGCTGGTGTCGATCGAGCCGATGACCTTGCGGGGCTCGATGCGGCCGCTGGCGAGCAGCGCGGGCGTGCCGACCGGGCCCCAGCCGCCGCCGCCGGTGGCGTCGAGGAAGCCGGCCGACCAGGCCGAGCGGGGTCAGGAACCGCTTGCGCAGCGGCTTGCCGAGGTTGCTTGCGGTCGAGGCCGCGCACGGTGAAGCGGATGCAGCACGTAGAGGCCGAGGGCGAGCAGGATGATCGACATGACCGGGGCGGCGACCTCGGTGGAGAGCCGCGACAGGAACGTGGCGCCCGCGAAGGCGCCGATGGCGCCGGGGATGCCGATCTTGAGCGACGACCTTCCAGTCGACGTTGCCGAAGCGCCAGTGCGAGGCGCCGGAGGCGAGGGTCGTGCCGATCTCGGCGAGATGGACGGTGGCCGAGGCGGCGGCCGGGTTGGCGCCGATGGCGAGGAGCAGCGTGGTCGAGGTGACGCCGTAGGCCATGCCGAGGCTGCCGTCCACGAGCTGGGCGGCGAGGCCGACGAGGCCGAGCAGGACGAGGGTGCGCACTGGGGAGCCTTCCGAGACTGATAACCGGAACGATTTCTCTACCAAATCTATGGGAAATATAGATTGAACGTCGGGCGAGCGTCAACCGCGGGGTCCCGCCAGGCGGGAATGCCCAGGTCAGTGACGCCCCTCGCACCCACCCGAATCAGGGTTTGCCGGGCGTTTCCCGGCGGAGTGCACGAACGCGGACACAATCGGGCGAGACGCCGCCGATGGCGGCCCGCAGAGAGGAAGACGCATGAGCAAACTCATCGCCGTGGCCTACCCGGACGTGCCCACCGCCCAGACGGTCCTCGCCAAGATCGCCGACATGCAGAAGCGCGAGATCATCCAGCTCGACGACGCGGTCGTGGTCGAGCGGCGCGACGACGGGAAGGTCAAACTCCACCAGTCGACCTCGCTGGTCGGCGTCAGCGCCACCGGCGGTGCGCTGTGGGGCGGGCTCATCGGCCTCCTGTTCCTCGCACCGCTGCTCGGCATGGCCGTCGGCGCGGCCGCGGGGGCCGCGGGCGGGGCCATGTCCGACATCGGCGTGGACGACACGTTCATGAAGAACCTCGGCAAGGAACTCAGCCCGGGCTCAGCCGCGCTCGTGCTCCTCGTCCGCACCATGACCGAGGACAAGGTCCTCGAGGAACTCCACGGCCAGTACCAGGGCAAGCTCCTCCAGACGAACCTCTCCACCGAGGAGGAGGCCCGCCTGCGCGACCTCATCGACGGCCGCCAAGTCGCGCGCCTGATCACCGAGCACGGAGCGGACGGGAGCGGCCCCCGTCCGCTTTCGCCGTCTCCAGGCCCGTTTTCGCTGTTCAGGACGCGGGTGCACGAAGGGCCGCTTACGCTCTCCCCGTGAGCAGGACCAGCCGCGGCGGCGCTGAGATGCAGGGCTACTTCAGGTCCTATGTGCCGTCCAAGAACCCCTGGAGCCGCCTGGCCGCCGGGCAGCCCGGCTCCGTGCTGATCCTGCGCCTCATGCCCTACCTCCTCATCGCCGTGACCTTCCCGATCGCGTTCCTCGACGACACCGCCGCCCAGTACGCCGACTTCACGGTGGTCCTCCTGCCCGCCTTCACCGCCCTGGTCAACGGGCCCGTCGCGACCTTCGGGTCCACGCTCCTGGTCGTCGCCGTCGTCAGCCTCGGCGAGGACGCCCTGGGCCTGCTCCCCTACCCCGAGTCGAGCTGGTCGGACGTGCCGCCGGTCGCCGTCATCGGGATCGTCTGCACCGCACTGGCATGGGTCAGGAACCGCATGGTCGTGCGCCTGCTCGACATGACGCTCGTCGCCGAGGCCGTCCAGACCGCGATCCTGCCCGAACTGCCCTCGCACGTGGGCGGCGCGCGCGTCGCCGTCGCCTACCGGACCCACCAGGGCAGCCCCGGGCTCGTCGGCGGCGACTTCTACGAGGTGCAGGAGACCGACCTCGGCATCCGCGCGGTCGTGGGCGACGTCCAGGGCCACGGCCTGACCACCGTCCACCTCACCGAAGCGCTGCTGGGCACCTTCCGGGAGCGCTCGCTGGACGACCCGGACCTCCACACCCTCGCCGCGCGCATGGAGCGCCGCGTCCGCATGCACAACCGCGGCCGGGGCGAATGGGAGCAGTCCTTCGCCACCGCCGTGCTCGTGGAGATCACGCCCCGCTTCGACACCATCAGGGTCCGCACCTCCTGTGCGGCCACCCCTCCCCGCTGCTGGTCCGCGGCTCAGCGCAGCCGCTGTCCGTCGCGGCCCATGCCGCCCCTCGGCCTGGCCGACTTCGCCCTCCAGCGCACCCAGATCCGCGAGGCCACGCTCATGCCCGGCGACCTGGTCGTGATGTTCTCCGACGGGCTCATCGAAGGCCGCAACGCCTCCGGGGAGACCTTCCCCTGGTCGAGCGGATCAACGCCCTCGTTTCGGCCGGGACGCGCGAGCCGACGAAGCTCCGGTCGCGGCTGCGGGCCGAGTTCGTCTCGGGCGGCTATTCACGCGACGACGACGTCACCGGCCTGGTGATCCAGATCCCGGAGGCAACCGTCCGGTAGGGACTGCGCGTCTACTAGTCCGGAACTGTGAAGTTGGGTTCTGGGTGGTGATGCGAGAATGTTTGCATGGCAACGGGAAAGCCGCGCGCGAGCGCGGAGCTTCGGGCGAGGGCCCTGGAGATGCGAGCGAGCGGGCACACCGCGGCCTTCATCGCTGGGGCGCTGGGGGTTTCGACGAACTCGGTCTTCAACTGGGCGCGGTGGGCGCGTGAGGGCCGCGCGGCGGGACTGGGCGATAAACGGCCCGAGCGCAAGAGCGCGATGGATGAGTCGATGCGCGCCCAGCTGGCCGGGATCATCGAGTCGACCACGCCCGAGGAGCACGGTTTCGATTCGCGGCTGTGGACCCGCGAGATCGCCGCGGCACTGGTGAAGGAGCGATTCGGGATTGCGTTCTCGCCCAAGTGGATCGGACGGATCCTTACCGATCTGGGGTTCACTCCGCAACGGCCGCGGTACCGCTCGGACCGGGCCGATCCGGCCGCGGTCGAGCAATGGCGCACCGAGACCTTTCCGGCCATCGCAGCGCAAGCCCAAGCGGAGGGTGCTGCGATCTTCTTCGGGGACGAATCCGCCATCCAGCTGGGGTTTCATGCCGGGACCACCTGGGGCCGGAAAGGGCAGACGCCGGTCGTGACCGCTTCGGGTCCGGTCGGGGGCCGCAAGACGATCATGATGGTCTCGGCGATCTCGCGGAAAGGACAGCTGCGGTTCCGACTGCACTCCGGCTCGTTCGACGCGTCCGCGTTCCTCGACTTCTGCAAACGGTTGATGGCCACCACCGACCGGCCGGTGTTCCTCATCGTCGACAACGCCCGCGTCCACCACGCCAAGATCGTCAAAGCGTTCGAGGAACAGGCCGAAGGGCGACTGCGATTGTTTTACCTGCCGCCCTACTCACCCCAACTCAACCCCGACGAACTGGTCTGGAACACCGTCAAGAACGGCCGTATCGGGAAAGCCGTCATCAAGAACGAGCACGACATGAAACGCGTCGCCCTCGGTGCTCTCCGAAGTCTCCAGAAACTTCCCGAGACCGTCCAGCGGTTCTTCAACCACCCCGAACTCGCCTATATCACTGCAGCCCAACAGGAATGACACCCGACCGACCAACTTCACAGTTCCGTATTAGTAGCCCAAATGTCCTCTGCATGACTCGTATAGTCTTCCCTCCACCTCCGTGACGGCCAGCCCCTGAGCCGGGTGTTGGCGAGGGAGACGCCCGGAGCACTTCCGCGTCGGTGCACGCGAGTGCTTCGTTTCGTCGCTGTAAGGGCTCTGAGCGTTGCCAGCCGTCAAGCCAGCAGGTGACCCAGGGGTCCCCTCCCGGGTTGGGGTGGCCGGCGATTGAGTGTTGGCGGTTTTGCCGTTATTCATGTTCATCACTGTGTCGGCCAGTTGTTCGGCGACTGCCTTCTCGTGGGTGATGAGAAGGATCGTCATGCCGACCTCCTCTTTCAGGGCCTCCAGCAGGTCGAGGATGCCGCGGCGGGTGACCGTGTCCAGGCCGGAGGTGATCTCGTCGCAGATGAGGACGCGCGGCCGGGCGAGGAGCGCACGGGCAAGGGCCGCGCGCTGGAGTTCGCCGCCGGACAGCCGCGTCGGGGCGTCGTGCGCACCAGGTCCCGGCGCCAGACCGAGGCGGTCCAGGGGGTCAGGGCCTCCGGTCTCGGCGGCAGTCGTCGGTGCCGCGCAGCCGGACCGCCGTGCGGGCGACCTGGTGCAGCACCGGGCGGTGTTCGTCGAAGGCGGCATGCGCGTCCTGGAAGACGTACTGCACGGCCGCCAGCTGCGCGCGGTCGCGGTCGCGCAGGCTGCGGGGCAGCGGGGTGCCGTCGAGGAGGATCTCTCCGTCGTGGTCGCGGTGGAGTCCGGCCAGGCAGCGGGCGAGGGTGGTCTTGCCGCTTCCGGAGCGGCCGACGACGGCCAGACTTTCGCCCGCGCGCAGGTCGAGTTCGGCGTCAGGCGCAGTACCTCGGTCGTGCCGCGTGTGCTGTCGCGGTGGCGGGCGGTCAGGTCGCGGGTCCGCAGGACGGGGCGGCCGGTGCCGGTCGGGCTTTCCGGTGCGTGTACTCCGGTTGCCCGGAGAGCAGTTCGCGGGTCCATTCGTGCCGCGGCGCGAGCAGCAGTCGCTGGGCTGGGCCCGACTCCACGACCCGCCCGCCCGCAGGACGATCACCTCGTCGGCGAGCGCCCGTACGACGTCCAGGTCGTGGCTGAGCAGGACCACGGCGATGCCCCGTGCCGCGACGGCCGCCAACTGGTCGACGACACGGCTCTTGGTCAGGGCGTCCTGACCGGTGG
This sequence comes from uncultured Actinomycetota bacterium, assembly GCA_963740955.1. Taxonomy (GTDB): domain Bacteria; phylum Actinomycetota; class Actinomycetes; order Mycobacteriales; family Micromonosporaceae; genus Glycomyces. The sequence continues at coordinate 8,976 of CAVUGC010000009.1, read as the reverse complement.
TGGGCTCGTCGGCGACGACGACCCGGGCGCCCAGCAGCAGGGCCTGGGCGAGGACGACGCGTTGCTGCTGGCCACCGGAGAGCTGGTGCGGGTAGCGGCGCAACAGGGCCTCGCCGTCCGAGAGTCGGGCTGAGCAGGGCGTCGGCGACGCGTTCGCGGGCCGCTGTGCGCGTCGGCCGCGGGGCGGGGCGTACTGGCGCGGGCGATGTCCGTCAGGAGGGCGGAGATGCGGCGGGCGGGGTTGAGGGCGGCGGCCGGGTGCTGGGGGATGTAGCCGACGGGCACTTCGCCGCGGCCACTGCAGTACGTCGACGCCGCCCGGCGTCACGTCGCCGGTGCGTGGGCCGCCGGGCGGGTACTCGCCGAGCAGGGCGAGGCCGGTGGTGGTCTTGCCGCTGCCCGACGCGCCGACCAGGGCGAGCGTGCCGGCCGGCTTCGCATCGTCGACGATCGCTCCGCCGTCGAGCCAGGGTCTTCGGTCCGGCGGTGGCGCGCAGGTCGGCGACGCCGCACGGTTGCGTTCGTCGGTGTGGCTCACGGGCGTTTCGCTCCCTGCCGGCGCGGGTGGTCCTGGTCGCGTCCGGGAGATGCTCGGCCTTCGCGCCGGTCGCTTCTCGTCCGCGAGCGCGGTCGAAGAGCAGGTTGGTGCCCATCGAGAGCGACGATCAGCAGGGCGGGGACGACCACGGCCCACGGGGACGAACAGGCCGGTGCGGTTGCGGTCGACCATCACCGCCCAGTCGGCGGCGTCCGGGGCGACCCCGACGCCGAGGAAGGCCGCCGTGGCGACCAGGTAGAGCACGCCGGTCAGCCGGATCCCGGCGTCGGCGGCCAGGGTGCGCAGCATGGAACGCCCGACGTAGCCGACGGCCATGCGCCACCAGCTCTCGCCCTGCATGCGCAGCGCCTCGACCGCGGGGCGGGCGCCGCCTTCGCGGGCGGCGGCGCGCACGATCCGGGCGGCGTCCGGGACGTTGACGAGCGCCACCAGCAGCGCCGAGCCCACGCGGCCGGCGGGGCGAGGCGGCCAGCAGCAGGATCAGCAGCAGCGAGGGGACGGCGAGCAGGACGTCCAGGGGCCGCATCAGCACCTCCTCCAGCCAGCGGCGGTGGGTGAGCGCGCCGCAGGCCGAGCGGGAGCGCGACGAGATACGACGAGGGCGGTGGCCGCGAGGGCGGTGAGCGACGAGCCCCGGCCGCCGCCGAGCAGCGCCGCCACGACGTCCCGGCCCACGAAGTCGGTGCCGAGCCAGGGCCCGCGCCGAGCGTGAAGGGCGCGGCCGTCCGCGGCCGCTGGAGCGCCCGCGAGCACCGGGCCCGAGCAGGGCGAGGACGAGAGGCGAGCGGCGACGCCGATCGACGCCGCGGGCGACGCAGGCCCGGTTCCAGGTGCCGCTTCACGGGCCACCCCCAGCCCGGGGTGCGAGCCGGTGGGCGACGAGGTCGGCGCCGAGGTTGACGAGCGACGGTGGCGACGCCGAAGACCACCGCGAGCCCCTGGACCACCGGCATGTCGCGTCGGCGCACGGCGTTGATCAGGACGGTGCCGAGTCCCGGGATCACGTAGACGGCCTCCACGACGATGACGCCGCACAGCAGCCAGTCGACGGTGCGGGCGAGCTGCTGCGCGGCGGGGGCGAGGGCGTTGGGCAGGGCGTGGGCGAGCGGATGCGCGCGCCGGAGATGCCGTACGCGCTGGCGTGGGCGATGTACGGGGAGGCGAGCGCCTCGATCATGCCGGCCCGCACCAGGCGGCAGTGAGCAGACCGGCCGGGCCAGCAGGACCAGACGGGCAGGACCAGCACGGCGGGGTCCGCCAGCAGCGCGGCACGCCGACGGCGGTCGGCGGCAGCCAGCCCAGCCGAGGGCGAAGACGCTCACCAGCAGCACGCCAGGGCGAACTCGGGCACCGCGTACACGCCGAGGGTGACGGAGCTGATCAGCCGGTCGGGCGAGCGCGCCCTTCGTGGCGGGCGGCCAGGACGCCGAGGCCGACCGCCAGGGCAGAGCAGGACCAGGGTGAGGCGGCCAGCAGCAGGGTCGGGCCGAGCCGTCGGCGAGGATGCCGGCGACCGGCCGGCCGGAGGTCAGGGAGGTGCCGAAGTCGCCGTGAGCAGCCCGCCGACCAGTCGGCGAGCCGCTCGTGGGCGGGCCGGTCGAGGCGCATCGCCTCGCGGATGCGCGATGCGCGGCGGGTCGGGCTGGTCGCCGGCGAGGGCGACGGCGGCGTCGCCCGGCAGCGCCTCGGTGAGCGCGAAGACCAGCAGGACGACCGCCGCGACCTGCACGGCGCCGAGGAGCAGCCGCCGGGCGACGTAGGAGCGCAGCTCACGCCAGCCAGACCTTGTCGAAGCGCGCCCAGTCCAGGGTGTTGGCGGGTGCCTTGCTCGACTCCGCGCACGCCGGGCGCGGTGCCGAGGATCCAGTCGGCGAAGCCCCAGACCAGGAAGCCGCCCTCGGTGTGCAGCCGCCGCTGCATCCGCCCGTAGAGGGCTGCGCGCTCGGTCTCGTCGCTGGTGGACTGGGCCTGCTGGTAGAGCGCGTCGAAGTCCTCGTGCCGCCACTTGGTGGCGTTGGTGGTGGAGTCGGTGAGCAGCCGCTGGGAGATGTGGGACTCGATGGGCATGGCGCCGGAGCGGTAGCAGCACAGGGTGCCGGCGTCGAGGATGTCGGTCCAGTAGGAGTCCTCGTTGCCCTCGTTGACCTCGACGTCGACGCCCGGCTCGCGCACCTGGTCGCGGAAGATCTGGGCGGCCTCGGTGAAGCCGGCGGCGACGGCGGAGGTGTCGAGGGTGACCTTCAGGCCTGGGCGCCGGCCTGCTTGAGCAGGCGCGCGGCCCGGTCGATGTCCTGTTCGCGCTGCGGGAGGTCGTCGGCGTAGTACTCGTAGCCCTTGCCGAACAGGTCGTTGCCGACCTGCCCGCGGCCGGACGGGCGCCGTCCACGAGTTCCTTGCGGTCGGCGATGAGGAAGAACGCCTCGCGGACCCGCGGGTCGTCGAAGGGGGCGCGGTCGGTCTTCATCGCGAAGCCCGCATGGCGCTGCCGCGGGCCGACGATCTCGATCGCCGCCCTTGCCCTCGTGGGCGCGGGCGGTGGTCGGGGTTGAGTTCGTGGGCGTACTCGACCTGGCCGCCGAGGAGTGCGTTGATGCGGGCGGACTCCTCGTTGGCGACGACGAACTCGAGCTCGTCGAGGTGCGGGGCGCCCTCCCAGTAGTCGTCGTTGCGGCGAGACGGCGGAGCGGCCGGGGGCGAAGGAGACGAACGGAAGGGGCCGGAGCCGATCGGCTTCGTCGAAGTCGCCGGCCCCCTTCGGGGACGATGTACGCGCCGAACGCGGCTAGGACGTTGGGGAATTCGGCGGTGGGCCGCTTGAGGACGAACTCGATGTCCGCTCGCCGTTTGCTCGGCTGGCTTCGAGGTCGATGGGCGCCAGGGCCGCTTTGGCGCGGAACGCCTGCTCGGGGTCGGCGATGCGGCGGTAGCTGTAGAGGACGTCGGCGGCGGTCACCGGCTTGCCGTCGTGGAACGTCGGCCTTGCGCAGGGTGACCTGTCCAGCGGTCAGGTCGGCGTTCGGCCTCCCACTTCTCGGCGAGGCGGGGCACGGCGGCCAGGTCGGCGCCGTAGTCGGCGAGCTTGTCGAACAGGGCCTTGGCCCGGGCGGCGTCGGCGAAGAGGTTGGCCAGGTGCGGGTCGAGGGTCTCGCTCGCGCCGCCTCCGGCGAAGGCGGCGCGCAGGGCCGCCCGTGTCGGGTTCGGCGGTGTCGGGTCGGTCCGCCGCAGCCGGCGAGGAGGCGTGATACCGGAGACGCTCGCGGTGATGCCGGTGGCGCCGAGGACGGTCCGGCGGCGGAGGAGGCCTGGTTCGCTGTGTAAAAAAAAAAAAAAAAAAAAAAAAAAAAAAAAAAAAAAAAAAGAGATCGTCCACCGAGGCGCCTCGGTGCGACCGGAATCAGTGGCCGGGTGGTTCTGTCGGGGTTCATGCATGATGGTTCCTTGTCGTTGGGCGTCATGAATTTTGTCGCGCGCCTTGCGGGCCTGCGTTGCGGCGCCTGCGCAGCGCGAGTGACCGCGAGCCGCGCAGTGCGGCCACGGCGGCCGCCGAGGCGAGGCCGAGGAGCGCGCAGCACAGCCACGAGGCCCACTCCGCGCTCGTTCCGGCCAGGTCGGCGATGAGCCCGACGCCGCTGGTGCCGACCGCGGCGACGATGCCGGACAGCAGGTAGTAGACGCCGAAGTAGGTGCCGGTCAGTCCCTCCGGGGCGTAGCCGGGGATGAGCTCCATGACGAACGGCTGCGCGATCATGACGCCCATGGAGAGCAGGAACGCCGAGGCGAGGACCGCCCCGAACCGCGGCGCGGCGGCGTCGGGCGGGACCATCACCGGCAGGAGGAACGCCGCGCCGAGCAGCGCCATGCCGAGCGCGATCGCCCCCGCTCGGCTCAAGTGCTGCTCGCACCAGGCCGTGGTGCGCATCTGCAGGCCCAGCGTGGCGACGGTCGAGGCGGCGAAGACCGCGGCGGTCGCCCAGGTGGTGCCGGTCGCGTCCACGGCCGCTTTCGGCAGCAGCAGGTACAGCTGGTTCTGCAGGGCGAAGAGCGCGGCGGTGGCGAGGGTGAAGGCGAGGAAGCCGCGGTCGGCGAAGGCGCCCCCATCCGCCCCAGATCGTCGTCGACGCCGCGGTGCCCCGGTGCGGGGGCAGGACCATGGCCTGCGCGACGCCGAGGAGGGCGAACAGCAGTGCCGAGACGGCCGCGCCGATGCGGAAGTCGAAGGCGACCAGTGCGCTGCCGACCAGCGGCCCCAGGCACATGCCGATGTTGGCGAACAGGTTGAACAGGGCGAACGCCTCAGCGCGGCGGTCGCCCGCGGACTCGGCCACGTAGGCGCGCACCGCGGGGTTGAACAGGGCCCCGGCGACACCGCTGATCATCGAGCCGGCGATGAGCACCGCCATGGACGGCGTGAGCGCGAACAGGCCGAACCCGACGGCGCGCAGGAGGCATCCGGCGATGATCACCCCGCGGGGGCCGAGCCGGTCGGAGGCGGTGCCGCCGATGAGGTACAGGCCCTGCTGGCTGAGGTTGCGCACGCCGAGCACGACGCCGATCGCTGCGAGGGACATGCCGGCGGAGTCCTCCAGGTGGACGGCGAGGTAGGGGATCACCATGTAGAAGCCGAGGTTGACGCCGACTGGTTCACCAGGAGCAGCCGCACGGCAAGGGCTGCGCCGTAAAGGACCGTATGGTGCGCAAGGGACCTCACCGGGGCAGTGGGCGCTGAGGGAAGCGCCGGGGCAATTGATATCGACAAAGATAACGGAACTCATTATCAATATGAGGGGTGCAGGTCCCGGTGTGACTTGCCTCCGTTCATGCGATCATCGGCATACGCGCACGAGCGAAGCCCGAGGACGCAGTGAAGACCCCAGGCGAAGACCAGAACCGCCGGCTCCTGGCGCCCGCGACGCGATGGACCGCAGCTTCGCCGAACCCGTCGACGTGCCTTCCCTCGCGAAAGTTGAATTAGCAAGATCTGTCCCGGCCGCCCGGACTGCTCAGGTTCGTTCTGTGCTTCACACCGATTCAGGGCCTGCAGGGATTCGAACCCACACGCCTCGCAAGTTGCGCTCGACACAGGAAGCAAACTGCGACGACCAGGGCCGCTACCTGAATACCGCCGGGAAAGAGCCCCGGCGATACCGCAAGTCCAGTCTCCATGCCGGTCAAAGTGCGCATGGGTTCAGCTCCCGCCCAGGTCATGTCACAGACCCGTACGCCCCCGAACTGGCCGAACACGACTCATCCCCGAGTTTCGTGCTCCAGGCAACGTACGACAAGGACGTCAACGAACTCACCGCCGAGAAGATCCCGGCGTGAACATCCTGCTCCTCCCGGCCAGACCGCCACCAGACCTCCCGGAAACATCCTCCTTTTGCTCAGGACTGAGGGCCTCGTCCGAGATCCGGTCCGGCGGTTCAACCGCCGGACCGCCCCATCGGGCTGGTTGGGCCCGAACTGAGCGATCCGGCTGGTTCGCTCTGCGACTTCCTAATTCAGGGTGAAGCTGATGAACCGGGGCTTGTAGATGCTCGGGTCCGTGTAGTGCGATCCTTCGGCGGTCATGCGGCTGTCGAAGGTGTTGACGTTGTAGGACATGACGAACTGGTTGCCCGAACTGAGCGTGGCGTGGATATGCGGGTTGTAGGCGAAGATCCGCTCGTCGTAGTAGGGGACGCCGAACATCCCGGTCTCCGGCATCTGGTAGACCAGGCTCTGGTTGGTGAAGGGTCCGGCCGCTAGGCACCCGAGGTGTACGCGTAGACCTTGTTGCTGAACCCGACCGTGGAGTCCTGGCTGACCAGGAGGTACTGGCCGTTCCACTCGGTCACCGAGTACCTGTTGGCGATGCCGTTGAGGCCGATGCCGGTGTCCGATTCGTAGGCGGTCCAGCCGTCGTCGGTCCAGTACTGCCACTTCGCAGTCGCCCCGAGGTCGGAGCCATGGACGCGGGCGATGCGCTGCTTCTTGTTCGTGGGCGCGTCGGCGAGCCCGTAGATGTAGGTGTAGCCGTCCCCGGACTGGCTGGCCGGGAGCAGCGCCGAGCCCCAGGCGCCCGCCTGCGAGGGCAGGGCCCTCGACGCTGATCGGGTCGCTGCAAGGTCCCACAGGAAGAAGGTCGCGACGATGTTCTGGTCGAACCGCCAGTCCCAGTCGCCGGTGCCGAACCCGCAGGTACTCCTGGAAGATCACCTGGAGGTAGTCGGTGCCGTCTCGGTTGGAGATCATGCCGTCGCCGAGCCAGTACCAGTGGTTGGCCTCGGGCGGTGGCATGATCGCCTCAGGGTTGGCGGTGGCCCCTGCTGCCCTGCATGGTCGAGAAGCTGCCGCCGTCCTTGTCCCACGAAGGTGCTGTTGATGAACGCGCGGTGACCGGTCTGGCGCCGTCGCTGTTGAGCGGCCCCAGGACGTGTCGGAGAACAGCCACAGCAGGTCGCCGTCGGGCAGGCGCACCGAGTAGGTGGAGTCGCCGCCGGTCCAGCCGTTCTGTGTGGTCTCGGCGTAGTCGAGGAACTGCTGCTCGGGTGCGACGCCGTCGTCGCTGAGGTTGCTGACGTCCAGGTCGGAGAAGTTGCACGACGGGCTGTCGAGCGGGACCAGGGCCCGACGCGGAAGCGGTACTCGCGGCCGTCGCCGTCGGCCTCGACCGAGTTGGTCTGGAGGTCGGTGCGGGTGGCGATGAGGGTGACGACCATCGGGTAGGCGTAGTCGGTCACGGTGATGACGTTGTTGACGTCGGGGTAGACCGCGCGTGCGGCGGTGGGGTACTCCGAGAGGCTGGTCGGACTGCCCTGCGGGGACCAGACCATCGCCACGTACTCGAGGTCGTCGCGGTCCTCGGTGGAGATGGTGAGCTTGGACTGGTAGCCGTCGGTGGGGTCGCCGGAGTTCTGGACGGCCGAGAAGTCGAAGTAGGCGGAGCCGCCCGGTTCGATGTCGGCCGCGTAGGTCTCCTGGGTGCCCAGGGGGACGGCGCGGGTGGTGCGGGCGGGCGGTACTCCCCGAGGAGGTGGTCGTCGGTGCGGGAGTCGCCCATGAGGTAGTCGCGCCACAGGTCGCGCTCGTGTCGTTGTAGCCGTACCCGGCCATGGGGTTCGGCGGCGCGCCGCCCTGCTCGGCCGCGAGGCGGTAGTTCGCCACGGAGTAGCCCAGGAGGGTGGAGGGGATGTCGATGCCGTACCCGGTGAGCACGGCCTTGATCGCGGTGATCGGCGTCGAGTCGTGGTCTCTGATGTGCTCCCAGGTCTTGCGGACCGCCGTTGATGCTCCCGGTGGTCTCGTTGATGTAGAACGCGAACGTGAAGGTGCTGTACTGGCGCGAACTGCCGAGCTCTTCGGCGGCGTTGAGGCGCGCCCCGGGTCGCCGAGGAGTCGGGGAGGCGTGGGCGTACATCTTCGCGGCGGTCGGGTTGCGCGGGTCGTACGGCTGGAGCCGGTAGGACATGAGCGTCGCCCATTCGGCGGTCGACTCCATCCACCAGTTCATGGTCTTGAAGTCGCTGCCGCCGAACCAGTCGCTGCACGTACGCCCAGCCGATGTCGCCGGTATCGTCCCAGTACTGGTACTGGACGATGTGGAAGAACTCGTGCCGGGGCAGGTAGTCGAAGTTGTCCGCGTCGTATCAAGCCCGGGTCGGAGGGCAGGATGATCATCGGCTGGTCGTTGGCGCCGAACGGAAGCGTGAACGCGCCGCCGTTGAACCAGCCCTCCTGGGTGTCGTTGAGCCCCACGATGACCGCCCACGGCCCGCTGCCGGGGTCGACCTCGTAGCCCATCGAGCGGTAGGCCGACTGGGCCTCGTCGATGGCGTTGATCATGTCGACCACGGCGGTCGCGCGGCCGTTGGCGCCGGCGGCCGCGGGGACGCCGCGGGTGTCGCCCGGGTTGTCCTTGACGTCGTAGAGGAACACGAAGTCGCCCGCGAACGCCTGGCACTCGTAGTCGTGGAAGTTGTAGTTGTAGGAGGAGGCGCAGTCGTCGGCCGCCGCGGTGGCGGCGTCCTCCATGGCGAACGGCTCCATGTCGAGCGACTCGGCGGTGATCTCCTGGCGCACGGCACTGCTCTCGGCGGCCCGAGCCGAGCCCGCTTCGTACGGGCCGAACTCGGCGTCGCCGTCGTCGGTGAACGCGTCGAAGGCGGCCTGGTCGAACGGCTGGGGTTCGGGGACGCCCTGCTGCTGGAGCTCCTCGGTCTCCACCTCGGCATGGGGGGTGGTCTCAGGGGCCGATTCCGGTGGGGCGGCCTGGGTGGGCTGGATGACCAGCATGCTGACGAATACCGCTGTAGCGCAAGCGATCGGAAGTCTTCTCAAGACTGCCCTCCGTCCGATGGTATCGATACCAGTGAGTATGGCAGCGATCGCCGCATTCGGATAGAGCTCAATGGAGGAAGATTCCGCGCCCGCCGCTACGT
>CAVUGC010000008.1:0-357415 GCA_963740955.1 uncultured Actinomycetota bacterium | reverse complement strand
TCACCGGCTCCGGACTGCTCGGCATCGGCCTCGGCGCGCTCATGCGCTCCACACCGGGCGCGATCACGACGCTCTTCGGCGTCCTGTTCCTCCTCGGCGGAGTGGCCGCACTGCTCATCCCGGACAGCTGGGGCGACGTGGAGCAGTACCTGCCTTCCGAGGCCGCGAGCGCCTTCACCGCGGTGACGCAGGCCGACAACGCGCTCACACCGGGAGCCGGCCTGGCCGTCTTCCTCGCCTACGTCGTCGCCGTGGTCGGCGCCGCGGCCTGGCGCCTCAAGCGCTCCGACGTCTAAGCCACCAGGAAACCGACGGCCCCGGACCTTTCGGTCCGGGGCCGTCACACTTGACGTTATGGAAGCTGTCGAAATCCGCCCCGCCCGCACCGAAGAGTTCAACGCCGTCGCGGATCTGCGCTGGCGCTGGGAACTCGAAAGCGGCGAGTCGCCGACCATCGCCCGATCAGCGTTCGTGGACGGCTTCGCCGACTGGGCCGCGCGGCACACCGACTCGCACCGCTGCATCGTCGCGTCCCGATCCGGAACCGCCATCGGCATGGCCTGGCTGGCGGTCGTCACCCGAGTCCCGACGCCGGACGCCATGATCCGCAAGACCGGCGACCTCCAATCGGTCTACCTGATCCCCGAAGAACGCACGGCCGGCCTCGGCAGCCGCCTCGTGGCCGCGGCCCTCGAAGAGGCCCGCGCGCTCGGCCTCTACAAAGTGACGGTCCAATCCACCACCCGAGCCATCCCCGTATACGCCCGCAACGGCTTCTCAACCTCCCCGAAAGTCCTGATCGCCGAACTCTGAAATGGACTCAGCCGATCAGACGGGATGGGCCGTCCATTCATGCATTCCAGTGCTCAGACCTTGTGATCATGCAGACAGAATGAAATCGTGAAGTCACACAACGTGTGCCGCACAGGAACGGATACAACGATGTACCGATTCAACGCTCCCCCAGGATGGCCTGTGCCCCAAGGCTGGGCGCCTCCAGCGGACTGGAAGGCCCCCAACGACTGGCCGCCCGCCCCGCATGGCTGGCAATGGTGGGTTCAGGACTCCCCGTCGATTCCTACGCAGACGCCACGGGTCGCCGAAACCGCGCCCGACACGATCCCGCCCGAAACTGGCTTGAACCCCGACCTACACGCGCTGCTGACAACACCGGTCTCGTCATTCACCGCCACCGACGACGGCAGGTTCGGTCGCAAAGCCCGCCTCGAATCCCAAGTCCAACAACTCGAACAATTCGCCGACCGGCTACAGCGAGCCCTGATCGCCACCATCGGCGAGCTCCGAACGCTCGGCGCACTCGAAGCCGCAGAACTGTCCGTCGAAATCGCCCGGCGACAAGCGATGCTCGAACGAGTCGACTCGCAGGCCACAGCTCGCAAAGCCCGGTTGGACGCGGAGGCTCAGGAACAGCTCCGGCAGATCGGAGCGCAGGCCACCGCTGCCAATGCGGAACTGCATCGCCTTGCGGTCGAAATCGGCCAGGCGAAGAACGCGCTCGTCGAGACTCGGGAGCACCTGATCCTCCAAGAAGTCGGCATCTACGAGTTCACCCACCCCCTCGAAGACGCCGTCGCCTACAAGGCAACGCTCGAAACGATCAAGACTCGGTACAAGATCCTCGCAAAGCAGGACCAAGCGGTCTCCGGAAACTCCAGCTGGCAGGTCAACGGTTCCGCCGCGCAGGGTCAGAAGATGGTCCGCGAAACCTCCAAACTCATGCTGCGCGCCTACAACGCCGAAGCCGACAACCTCGTGCGGACCATGAAGCCGTACAAACTGCCCTCAGCCGTTGCGCGGCTCCAGAAGACCCGCGAAACCATCGCAAAACTCGGCTCGACCCTGAGCATCCGCATTACCACCGACTACCACCAGCTTGCGGATCAAGGAACTCCAACTCACCGCCGACTACCTCGAGAAGGCCGCGCAGGAGAAGGAACACATCCGCGAGCAGCGGGCACGAGAGCGCGAGGAAGAGAAGGTCCAGCGTGAACTGCTCCGCGAGCAGGAGAAGTTCGAGAAGGAGCGCTCGCACCTCCAATCGGCGATCGACAAATTGACGGCGAACGGCGACACCGAGGCCGTCGCAGACCTCACCGCGAAACTCGCCGAAGTGGAAGCTGCCTTCGAGCACGTCAAAGAACGTCAGGCCAACACCGCGATCGGCGTCGTCTACGTGATCTCGAACCGAGGCGCCTTCGGGCCGAACATGGTCAAGATCGGTATGACTCGCAGACTCGAGCCGATGGAGCGGGTCAACGAACTGGGCGACGCCTCAGTGCCGTTCCGGTTCGACGTGCATGCCTTGATCCACAGCCCTGACGCGCCAAAACTCGAGGCTCGCCTGCACGACACGTTCGCCGAGTACCGAGTCAACCGCGTCAACCAGCGCCGGGAGTTCTTCTATGTCACGCCCGGGCAGGTTCGGGACGCGCTGGCAAAACTCGACGGCGAGCACCTGCTCGAGTTCAAGGACGAAGCGGAGGCCTACGAGTGGCACGCCAGCGGCGGCGAGGACAGGATGACCGCAGAGCGATGAATCCCCGGCGGGTCGGTCGTCATTCCCGGTAGGAGGTGACCGGGGCTCGAAACGGTGCATACTGTGCCGCGACTGTGCCTCGAATGTGGCGATCAACCGATGAGAAGACGATCATGGGCAAGGCCATTGCGGGAATCTCGATGTCGTTGGACGGATTCATCACCGGTCCGAACATCAACCGCGAGCAGCAGCTGGGCGAAGGCGGCGAGGTGCTGCACCAGTGGCTGGTCGAACCGGATCAAGGCGACATCGACCTGCTGAACGCCATGCGCGAGGGCCTCGGCTCGATCCTGATGGGCCGGCGCTCCTACGATCTGGCCGAGGGCGAGGGCGGGTGGGGTGACGGCGGCCCGGCGGGTCCTGTGCCGTGTTTCGTGCTCACGCACCGCCCGCCGGAACCGGCGACCGTACGGGCCCGGGAGGTCTTCACGTTCGTCAGCGACGGGATCGAAAGCGCGGTCGCGCAGGCGAAGAAGGCCGCCGGAGACAAGGTCGTCGGCGTACACGGCGCGAGCGCCGCACAGCAGTGCCTGGCCTCCGGTCTGCTCGACGAAATCCAGATCCAGATCCAGATCCACCTGATGCCGATCCTGCTCGCCGACGGCATCTGCCTCTTCGAGCACTTGGGCGGCCCGATCCGACTCGAGCGGACCAACGCCGTCCCGACGCAGAACGCGACCCGCCTCAGGTTCAAAGTCCTGAATGACCGGCACACGACGGTGCCGCCCAGACTCGAAGGAGTCTGGGCGGCAGTGACCGTTAGTGCGATCAGGACCGGACAGTGAACTTGAGCCGGTTGCTCTCCCCGGTGCCGTTCGACACCAGAATCTGCCCCTTGCCCGCGGGCAGGTCCTGCGGGACCCGCACCTTCACCTGGTTGTCCTCGCCGCGCTGGATGATCTCGCCGCGGCGAGTGTCCTGCCCGACCTGGAACGTGGCCTTGTCCACCGTCGCCAGGTGGCTGCCCCGGATGGTGATGGTGTCGCCGTCCCTACCAGACTCCGGCGAGGCCTCAGTGATGCGCGGTGCCTGGTAGGCGACGTCCTCATTGAGGTCGGGCCGCTGCTGTGCCTGGGTCATCTTGTTCCCCCGTGTTCGATGAAGACTCCGGATCTTCCGAGAGTCGCTCACAACCGAGTTTGCGACGAGCAGGCCCCTGGCGTGGCCGATTCCGCGATGCAGCAGCTGTCAGAAATGCGACAGACGAACTGGGCGGAAATAGGCCCATAAGGGTTGTTTTTGAGCGTTCGGCGGCCCCACCGGTGGTCGCGAAAACCCGCGATTGCGGTTATTCGGCGGCGGTCTGCCGACCGTGACCGGCGGCGAGGAGGGGGCCGGCCACCCTCAGGGTTTCGGTTCTCCTCAGGTGGATTCGAGCGTCTCCTGCGATGGGGCCGCCCGCTGCGACCGTCGCCCCGGCCGTGGTGAGATCCGCGAACGTGACGCCTCCAGCGAGGGCGCTTCCCACGTCGAGCGGCATCCAGACCAGAGCGGCGATGTCAGGGTCGTCCGGTTGGAAAACGGCGTCCTCATCGACGAGCTCCGCGAGGAACATGCAGAAGTAAGTGAACGGCCCCGCGGGAAGACCCGGCTTGAACGGCGTGGTCGCGTCTGCGTTCTTGACGCGCTGCACGATGAACGGTGCGGGCCGGTCGCCGGACCGCGATTCCCGGAGCTCGTCGCTGTCGATGTCGATGTCGTGCAAGTAGGTTCGCGCTGATGACACCAGCCGGACGGGTGCACCGAGCTCCTCATGAGCCTCGCGAAGCGCGCAGTCCCAGATGTCCTCACCTGGCTCCTGCCCGCCGCCGACACCTCCGACGAACCAGTCCGTTCCGCCGGCCTCCGCCGCATCGATGCCGTCGGCGCTGAGCGTCGTGAGCAACGTGCCGTCGCGCACGAGCAGTACGCCCGCGCAGAACGGCCGTCCGCTCGTCAGACGCCGGATCTCCACCGCATCGGCGGTCGCCTCTCGCCAAAGCTGATCATCTTCTGATGTGGATCGACCGAGCGCCATCCCGTCACCTCTCTGGACGCGAACCTGGCTTTTAGCCAAATCCAAGTCATTGTCCCAGAACGAAGCTGAACGACCACGCGCCCGGGACCCTCGCCTTGGCGCACCTTCCGGCGCTCCCCGTACCATCCGCCCATGGCAACCTCTCCCTTCGCCTCCAGATCCTCGAAGATCGTGCTTATCGCGCTTGCGGTGGTGACGCTCATTTGCGGCTGCGGCTGCGTTTCGCTGTTCTGGTACGGCGGTCCGCTCGATCGGATCGTGTGCGCCGATGCTCAGCCGAACTCGATCCACAACTGGGGCTGTCCCTATGAGACCGAGGACTTCGATTGCGCGTACATCGACGACTACGGGGACGGGCAGGACTGCAAGGTCAATTGGGACAAAGTACGTGAGAACCACTAGCCGTCCTGGGCCGCAGCCGTGCGACTCGGGCAGTGGGCCCGGGCGTGCCTGACCTCTTGCCTTGCAGCTCAGGTGAGGCGCAATGGGTTCGGGCGTGCCTGACTCGCCGTGCAGATCAAGTGAGGTCCGGGATGGTGTAGACGATCGCCCGCATGTCGCCGGTGAGGACCACGAGGAGGTCCCCGGCCAGGGAGGCGTGCTCGGGCACGTCGGGGCCGACCGTCTGCCCGGCGGTGGTCGTGCCGGTCGCCATGTCGAGCACCGAGACCTCGAAGCCGCTGCCGTAGCCCTCGACGACCGCCCGGTCCTGCCGGACCGCGAGGACCGAGTCGAGCGGTTCGCCGTCGCCGAGGACGATGCCGCCCTCGAAGTCGATGACCTTGGCATGGCCGACGGTGTCGAAAGACTGGTCGCCGTGGACCAGGCCGCTCGGCGAGGTGTACCAGTGGTCGTCGGTGGCCCAGTCGACCGCGACCTCCCAGCGATGCTCGCCGGTCGCGGTGTCGTAGGCGACGGTCTTGTACTGGTCGTGGGCGTCGGAGTGGTCGAGGGCGGCGCAGACCAGTTGCGGCCCGCAGGCTTTGACACTCTGGACGCTGTAGGAGACGTCGAGTTCGATCCGCCAGGCCTCGCCGAGGTCGGCGAGCGAGTAGGCGATCAGGGTGTCGCGGCCCGGGGAGGCCTCGTCGTTCGCCAGGCCGACGATCAGGCCGTCGTAGACCGTCCAGGCGTCCTCGTCGAGCGGGAGGTCGCCGCTGACGGCCACGCTCCCGTCGGCGGCATCGCGGACCGACCCGGTGCCCTCGCGCGGCTCGAGCTCGACGATCGTGTCACCGGCGGCGAGATTGTCGAAGAGCGAGTGCGAGTTCGGCGGCATGGTCCCCGCACCGTCGCCTTCGTCCCACACGGTCGCGGCGCGGTAGCGGTAGTCCGGGTACTCGCCCTCGGACCCGCCCTTGGACCACTTGTCCTCGCCGGTGGTGAGGTCGACCCGGACCAGGGCGTTGTCGTCCATGCCCGGGTGCTGGTCCACGACCGCGTCTGTCCCGTAGAAGGCGAGGTCGGCGCGGTCGGTCCACTGCCGCTGCCACAGGAAGGCGCCGTCCGCGAGCGCGAGGGCGGCCCGCATGTCCTCACCGGCATTGGTGGCCGAGGCCGTCGCGTCGACGATGAGCAGGTCCTCGACCACCGTGAGGTACAGGTCGGTGGGTTCGAGTTCGAGGGTCCTGGTCCACAGCTGCTCGCCCGCAGGGGAGATCGCGACGACGACGGTCTCGCCTTCGACGACTTCGGCGAGGAGGGCCATGCCGTCGGCGGCGGCCACGGCGGTGGCGCCGTCGGCGCTGAGCTGCTGCTCGTGGACGAGCGCGAGTTGAGGGCCGGTGGCGCCCTGGTTCTCGATGCCGTCGCCGAGGGATTCGACGCCGTTGAGGAGGCCGTCGGTGAGGTTGCCGGTGGCGCCGTCCCAGTCGTACTGGGAGACCGCGAAGGCCACGGCGATCACGATCACGATCACGGTGGCGAGCGCGCCGCCGACGACGCGCCTGACGTGCCCCTGGAACCCCTGCGGCACTTTGGGTATGTCGCGGAAGGTCAGCCGGATGGGGGCCTGCGGGGTGAACTCGGTGCGCGGCGGCAGCGTGCCGGCCGGGGTCTGCATCGGCGGCGGCTGTGTTCCGGCCGGGGTCGGGGGCGGCGACGGCGCGGGCGAGGGGAACGGGCTCGGCACCGGGGACGGGATCCCGTCCACCGGATAGGGCGCGTAGTTCAGCACGCCGGGTTCGCCAGGGGGCGGCGTCGCGGGCGGGGTCGACACGGCCGGGTCGGCCTGGTCAATGACGGCGAACCGCAACGCGCCGAAGGCGACCGGCAGTTCGGGCTGTTCGGGCACGGAGGGCGCGACGCCGAGGCGGGCGTGCAGGCGGGTGGCCACGAGCGGCATGCGGCTGGAGCCGCCGACGAGGAGGAGCGCGGTGAGGTCGGCGGGGGCGATGCCCGCGCGTTCGAGGGTCCGGCGCGTCTCGTCCACGGCGCGGGCGACGAGTGGTTCAGCGAGGCTCGTGAGTTCGTCGCGGGTGAGGTGCAGGCCCATCGGGTTGTGGCCGGGCAGCGCGACGGGCGCGGTGGAAGTGCGCGAGAGCATCTCCTTGGCGGCGCGCACTTCGCTCCAGAACGCGAGGCGGTCGCGCAGGTCGGCAGTAGTCTCGGGTTCGAAGAGGCGCTTCCAGAGCGCGGTGTCGCGACTGGCGACGACGCGGCCGAGGTGGGCGGCGAGGGTCATGTCGATGTCGAGCCCGCCGAGGTCGTCGAGGCCGCCGACGGCGAGGGTCCGGAAACGGCCGGTCTCGTCGTCCTCGCGGCGCACGACGGCCACATCGAAAGTGCCGCCGCCGAAGTCGAAGATCGCGACGGTCCCGCCGTGCGGGATCTCCTGGCCGAGGACCTCCGCGCAGTACGTGGCGGCCGCGATCGGTTCGGCGAGGAGCCGGACTCGCCCGAGTCCGGCGGTCGCGGCGGCTCGCTCCAGGACGGCGCGACGCACCGGGCCCCAGTCGGCGGGGTAGGTCAGGATCGTCTCGGTCGGGTTCAGGCCGGAGACGGAGGCCTCTTCGGCGACGCGGCGCAGGCCCGTGGCGAGCACTTCCTCGATCGGCACTTCGCGGTCGCCGAGCAGCACGGTGCCCTCGTCGATCCGGCGTTTCGGGTGCGGCTCGAAGCGTTCGGGGGCGGACGCGGCGAGGCGCTGGGCGTCGCGTCCGGTGTGGAGTTCGCCTGCCGTGTCGAGGAAGACGCCGGACGGGAGCAGGGGCGAGCCGTCGAAGAGCAGCGAGCGCGGTTCTTGGCCGGCGCGGCCGATGACGGCGACGGTGTGGGTGGTGCCGAGGTCGACGGCTAGCCAAACGGAGGTCTGCACGCTGTCCTACTCACTTGTGCCGCAGGGGCGAATAAAGGGGGGCGAAGGGGGTAAAGAGGCTGGTCGTCGGTGGAGGCGGGGGCCGTCGATCCTTCGCGAGGATACCGCGATGTCGGACCCCGGTTCTACTGTGGCGACCAGTCCGAGAACACGTTCGATCGGGAGGATCATATGGGGGCTTGGGGCCTGGGGCCATTCGAGAACGACGCGGCGCTCGACTGCGTGGGCGACCTCGCGGACGCCGATCCGGGCGCGATCGTCAGCGGCCTGCTCGGCGCGATGCGGGAGGTCACCGACAGCGGGGAGCACATCGAGAACCCGGAGGCCGACGCCGCGGTGGCGGCGGCGGTCCTGGTCGCCGCGCGGCTCGGCGCGGAGCTTTCGAGCACTTCGGCGGAGGAACTGCTCGCCTCGCACCCGTTCACCGCCGACGGCGAGCTGCGGCTGGAGGCCCTGCGGGTCTTCGACCGGGTGACCGACCCGAAGGAGAACGAGTGGCACGAGCTGTGGACCGACGCCGGTGCGCTCGAGGAGGTGCTCGAACTCCTTCGCCCCTACCGTGAACGGCTCGCCACGTCCGGGTCCGGCTGAGTCGGGAAGCCCGCGAACACCAGCAGCAGGCCGAAGGCCACCTCGAACAGGCCGCCCGGGACCAGGAACAGGATGCCGACGCCCGGGAACGGGAACTCCAGGATCACGCCGATGGCGAGCAGCGCGTACCCGATCGCTCCCCAGTAGGCGAACCACTTCGGCAACAGGCCGAGTCGCGCGAGCGCGAGGAGCATCGGGATGCTCCCGGCCGCGAGGGCGA
Source organism: uncultured Actinomycetota bacterium (assembly GCA_963740955.1). Classification (GTDB taxonomy): domain Bacteria; phylum Actinomycetota; class Actinomycetes; order Mycobacteriales; family Micromonosporaceae; genus Glycomyces. Next base: position 348,714 of record CAVUGC010000008.1, on the reverse strand, counting down.
TCATCGCGGCGGCGTACAAGAGGTCGTTGACCCCCGGGCGGTCGGCGGCCAGGAACCAGACGCCGACCGCGAGCAGCACCGCCTCGGCCACGCGCGCCCACAGGTAGCGGTCGGCGATCTTGGGGGCGTGCGGCCGCAGCCACCGGCGGATGAGCAGGCCGATGACGACCACGGCGATCGAGTTGAGGAGTACCAGGGCGATGCCGCCCGGGGCGTCGCCCAATGCGGCCCCGACTCCGTAGAGGACGAAGGCGGCCAGGAAAAGGGCGCCGGCGATGCGGCCGGAGGTGCGAAGTGTCATGACGTGCTCCAACCATCTGCGTGCGCCTACCTTACGTTGCGTTGCGATTGCAATGGACCATGTCGGGTGAGGAGCCCCGACCGCGTTCTGGATGCGGTCGAGGCCCTCTCGAGCCGAGTGCGGCTCACGGGTTGAGGACGGTCAGGACCACGACTTCGGATTCGTCGTGCGGCAGGTAGCGGACCCGCACGACCATGCCCGGCTGGAGCTGCGGGAGGGCGCTCGCGTCGACGGGCTTCGCTGGTCGAGGTCGAAGACGGTCTGGTCGGGGCGGGTGACGCGGAACTGGATGTCCATGACCGCGCGGTCGCCGCGGATCTCGCCGGTCGGGCTGAGCGTGAGCACGACCGCGCGGCTTCGGTGCCCTGCTCGGAGATCTGCAGCTGGCGGGGCGTGACGAGGCCCTTGGCGAGGCGCACCCGGTCGAGCACGGCCTGCAGCTCCTCCTGCGGGGCGTCGGCGGCGATGGCGACCTTGCCGTCGGTGCTGCCGGGGCGGTAGCGGACGGGAGGATCGCGCCGGGGACGACGGCCGCGAGTTCGGTGATGTCGACGATGGCCTTGGCGACGCCTCGGAACGACTGGCCGTCCATGGTGTCGACGTCGAAGAGGATCTCCAGCTGCGGCTGGTCGTTGATGCTCAGGCCGGTGCGGGAGGCGGAGACGATGGTGCCCATGCCGATCGGGGCGCCCTCGAAGCCCTTGGGCGTCAGGCCGCGCATCTCGCGGAGCGGCTCGGCGAAGCGGCCGATGGTGGCCATGAACGGCAGGAGCGTGAGCGAGGATGATCGGCCAGGCCATCCAGCCGTTGGCCCAGGCGGTCGGGGCCCCCGCCGTTCGAGGCCGGTGACGACGTACATCGGCCGTGCCGGCGGCGCACGACGAGGAAGACGATCCAGTTGATGACCTTGAACATGAGGTGTTCCTTTCGGTGTGCGGTGCGGGTTCGCAAGTAGCGGTGCGGGTTCAGTGCGGTGCGGATTCAGTGTCGGATCGGCGGGGGGCCTACCGGTCACAGGTTTTCGTCGGTCAGCGGGTGTCGATGCCGATCTCGATGCGCTCGATGGAGCCGTCGGGGGCGACGACCACCAGGTCGCTGAGCCACGACTCGTCCTCGGGCGCGGCGATGACGACCGCGTATCCGGAGGCGCTCGTCATGGCGCGGCCCAGGTGGCCGTAGGTGTCGATGGACGCGGTGACCTGGCCGGTGTCGAGCGAGATCGACATGCAGCGCAAAGGCTTCCCCGGCCGGTTCGGGCTTGTTCTCGATCAGGGCGTGCCCGGAGGAGGCTCCGGCCGCGGTCGAGCCGAGGCCGGTCCACAGGTCCTGGCCGGCGGCCGCGGCGTCGTCCATGAAGTCCTCGATCAGTTCGTCCACGTCGATCTCCACGGAGAAGGTGGACGTGAGGGAGGTCTGGTCGAGGACGATCGCGGCCTCGTAGAAGACGCGGTTGCCGAGCGCACGCTGGCCGCCGTCGGCGTCCTCGAGGACGAGGCCGCCGCCGAGCGAGCCGTCGGCGGTGGGCTCGACCCGCAGGCTGCTCTCGCCGTCGGCGAGCAGCGCCTCGGTGGTGGTCATCCCGCCGATGTCGGGGATGGTGCCTTCGGCGGAGAGCAGGCCGGTCCAGGTGGCCGCGGTGCGCGTCGTCGGCGGGCACGGCTTCGAGTGTGTCGAGGGCGATCGTGTGGATGCCGCCGTTGACATCGAGCGCGACCACGGCCGCCGACCGCGGGGTCGAAGGCGTAGGCCGCGCCTGAGACCGCCTGGGCCCCTTCGAGTCCGGGAATCGTCCCCGGCTTCGGTGACGATCTCGCCGTCGTCGAGCGAGCGGATCTCGAGGCCGTCGTCGCGTGGCGAGGTACGCGTACCGCTCCCCCGCCGCCACGACCGCCGCGTTCCAGCCGAGCTCGTCGGTGAGCTGCACGTCCCAGGCCGTGTCGCCCGTGGCGAGGTCGACCGCGGCGAGCCGCACCTCGAACATGTCGTGCTCGAGGCCGACGGCGATCAGGCCCCCGGACCCGTTGCGGTCGTATGGCACGAGCGCGAGGTCGGTGCCGTCGTAGGAGGCGAAGCCGATCCCGGACTGGACGGTGACGTCCGGGTCGGGCGCCGTCAGGTGCTCACCCGAAGATCGGCGACGGCGCCGATCCCCAGCGCGGCACCAGCACCAGACGCGAACAGGCCGAGAGCCGCGGGAGCGGCGCTCGCTTCGGGGTCAGCGGGTGGCTCGGGGTGCCGTACGGGGAGCGCACGGGCTGCTGGTGGGCCGGGAACGGCCGGGCCGACGAGTAGCCGGGGACGTGGCTCATGACGGGCCTCCTTCGTGCGCTGATGACGCGTCAGCGTCGCCCCGCGCGGGCCCCTACCGATCACAACTTCGGTCGGCGCCCGCGGGCCCGGCCGGATCCGACTACACTTCGCGACATGGTGCAAGGCATCGCGGCCGCGGCGGCCGTGCCCCGGGGCATGCTCATCGCTGACGCCTGGGCCCAGCTCGGCGACGCCGTCGCGCCCCTGAGCAACCCGTCGGGCGGCCGCTCGCGCGCACCGTGAAGCTCCTCCTCGACCCGCTCGTGCTGCGCCCGACCCTGAACCCGCGGTTCGCCGGCGGCATCGTCGGCGTCGAGCACGTGGACGAGCTGCGCCGCGCGATCCTCGACGCGGGCCCGGCCCTGGCCGCGACCGCGGCCTGGTTCCAGCTCGTGAAGCGGGCCCGGCGGCGCGCCGGGCATCACCGAGGGCCACCCGCAGGACCTGTACTTCCAGCGCTGCTACGAACTCGCGCATGCGCACGGCGACCCTCGCGGCCTGCCCGGGGCCGCGGGCATCGCGGCCGAGACCGTGGCCGACGTGCACGCCGAGCGCGGTGAGGTCACCGTGGACCGCCTGCGCCGCTTCGTGACCGACCCGGTCCGCGCCATCGAGCTCACCGGTCTCCTGCGCATCGCCTGGGAGGACCGCGCGCCCGAGCAGCCGAGCGGCGGGAGCCGGGTCCGGGCTCACCGAATTCCTGGACGGCTGCGCGACCAAGCCGGACGAGCGCCTGTGGCAATCCCTGGCGGACAACGGCATCGGCACCGCTGCGGCGGTCGAACTCGACCGGCCGGGGGTCGCGCGCGACTTCGGCCTCACCGAGCGGGACCGGCCGACACCACCCGCCCTGGGCGACCGGGCCTCGAAGCGACAGCTGCCCAGACCCTTCGATCGGTCCATCATGGAGCGACTGTTCGCCGCGTTCACCGCCGTGTTCCAGCGCGAGTCCATGGCCGACATCCCGTCCCTGGTCGTCGGGCGAGATCCACCGCTCCGCCGCCGCGTGGCAGCTCGCGGACGAACCGGGCCGCGTGACCATGGCGCTCGGCCGCGAGGCCAGCGCCGGTCTCGACGGCACCGGTCGCAACAGTCGAAGCGGGGCCGGATTCGGACCCCGGCAAGCCGGGTTCGCCGTTCGGCGTCCCGCCGGCCTCCGATGCCAATGCGCGGCTGCTCCGCCGGTGGCAGCGAGAGTCCTACGTGCATCGCGTGCTGCGCCTTCCCGATCCGCAAGCCGCACGGCATCCCCGAGGACTGCGCGAAGAGGTGCGGACCGTGCGACGGGCCTACCTGCGCCGCCTCTGGGCACGGCTGCACGGCCGCGAACTGCGCGGCGAGACCACCGCGGCGGACGAAGTGTGGGACCTGCTCGACGGCGTGCTGCGCTCGGTCGTCATGGACCAGCGCGACCGGCTGCGGCGCGCCCTCGAACGCGACGGGAGGCCGGGTCATGACCGACTTCGCGGTCGACACGCGACCGCACGGCGGGCGATCCTGGCGTCGGCGCCCGGCCGCCCCACCCCGAGCAGACCGCGCTCGCTCGAAGCACGCGGCGCGCTGCTGCTCTGGGACGTCCTCGACCGGCAGCCGCACCCGGCCGCCGAGATCTACGACCTGGACCTGGCCGCCGACTGGCTGTGGGAGATCTATGGGCCCGACGCGTGCGAGCGCGATCCTCGCGGGAGCGGATCAGGTCGCGACCGAATGGGACTCGCCGGTGCTCGACGGCGGCGCGAGCGCTGGCGCATCTGCGTTGGGCCGAGGCGTGGTGGCCGTCCTCGCACGCAGGCCGCCATGCCCGCACTGTCGCCGGGGCTCCTGCGGGCCGAGGCCGCGCAAGCGCACCGCCGGCCTCGAGCACCTGCTCGACGACGAGGAGGCGATCGAGCGCGCCCTCGCCGACGTCGACCTGACCACGCGGCGTTCGAAGCCCCACCCGGTGCTGGGCCCCGAGTCCGCGCTCTGGCGGCCGCGATCGACCGACTCGCCGAGGACTACGGCGTCGCACTCCGCGCGAACCCGGCGCGGTTCGCGCCGGAGGACTGGGCGCTCGCGGCGGGCGGGCACCGACCGGCGACCTCGTGGTCGCGAACGGCAGTGCGCCCGTGGACTGGGAACTCGTTCCCCAAGGCCTGGTTGACGCCGCGGCCGAGGCGACCTGGACGCTCGCGCAGCGACGCGGCGCCTCGATGCTCACGGTCGCCGTCCCGGCAGCGCCGGAGGCGCGCGACGCCGCGCTTGTCGCCGCCATCGGGACCGCCACGTCCCGCTTGCAACGCGACGAGCAGACCGGAACGTTCACCGGCGAAGCCGAAGCCCCGCAAGGATTCCTGATGCTCCCGGCGGCGGACCGCGCGCTGCGCGTCCACGCCCCCGCATTCGCGACCGCCGGCGCCGCAACCGGTCCCAACGCGGCGGCGAGAAGGATCGCGATCGTCGAATTCGCGCGCGAACGCCTCAACGCGCCGGACACGAGCCTCGCCGAACGCGCCGCGACTCGAGGGACCGGTGCGGCATGAGCGAGATCCCCGACAACCTGATCGGCCTGCGCGGCAAGGAGACCAGCGGGCCGCGCTGGGCACGCTTCCGCGAGCTCAACAACGCCGCCGCCCTCATGGTCGGCGAAGGTCGCACCGCCGAGGCCACCGCGAAGTTCGAGGAGGCCTACCGCGAGACCCTTGTCGAGGACGTCGACGGCGCCGGATTCGACGCTCGCGCAAGGGCATTGGGGAACCTCGCCACCCTCGCCGAAGGCCGCGGCGACACCGCCGAGGCACTGCGCCTCACCGACGAAGCGCTCCTCGCCTGCGACAGCGCCGAACGCGAAGTGGGCGACCGACACGGCACCGTCGCCGTCCGCGCCAACATCCTCATCCAGCGCGCCCAGACGCTCCAACTCCTCGGCCGGCTCGACGACGCCCTCGCCGACTCTCGATGCGGCACTGTCCATCGCCGCCGACAAGGACGCGGACGGCAACGAGCCGCCTGCTGGCGTTCATCGCTCCACAACACCCGCAGCGTGCTGCTCATCGGCCTCGAACGCCTCGAAGAGGCCGAGACCGCCGCCCGGCACGCCCTGGAGCTGGCCGCGGCCTTCGACCCGCGCCTCACCGGGCACCCGTACACCAACCTCGCCCTCATCGCCCAGGCCACCAACGACCACGACACCGCCATGTCATACCTGCGTCTGGCCGAACAGGTCCACACCGCGGCCGGCGACGCCGTCAATGCCGCGCTGGCGGTCGCCAACCAGGCCCGCGGCGCCCTCCGGCGCAGGCGACGTCGAAGCCGGCCAACGGCTCCTCGCCGCCGCCGAGGAGGCGTTCCTCGACGGCGAGCAGCCGCTGCGCGCCGCCGAGATCCGCTACACCCGCGCCGGAGCCGCGTTCCAGGCCGGCGACGCCGACCTCGCCCGTTCCCTGCTCCCGCAGGCCATCGAGTTCCTGCGGCGCTCGGAACACGTGGTGATGCTCGCGGAAGCCCTCGGCCTCCACGGCGACATGCTCGCGGACGGGGCCGAGTTCAAGGCCGCGGAGGCCGCCTATCTCGAGGCCCGCGCGACTCTACGAGGCCATGGGCGCGCGGTACCACCTCGCGCGCTTCGACATGCGTCGCTCCTTCGCCGTGACGGCCCAGGCCGAGGCCGCGTCCGGCGGCTTCAAACAGCATCGGCTGCTGCGCAAGGCGCTCGACCTCTCACTGCCGTCGGCGCTGGCGACGGACGCGATCCGACACCAGTACGCGCCCGGCCCGGCCCGCGAGCAGTGGGCGGCCACGGTCGCGATTCCCGCCATGGCGCACGCGCTGGGCCTGGCCACCATGCTGCGCGACGGCGCGCTCGATGTCCGAACTGCTGGAGCACATGAGCGCCACGGTCTCGCTGCACGCGCCGGGCCACACGGCCCCGACCGCCGAGGCGATCGCCCCGGACCCGTTCGACATGCTGCTCCAGGACGGGCCCGAGCTGTTGTCGTTCGCCGCAGGCGCATTCGTCACCGGGACGTCGGGAGACTTCCCGGCCCCGCGGTTCTCGCTGCCGCCGCGGCTGCGCGTCAACCCGAACCGTCCGTCGCATTTGGAGCCTTGGATTCGGGAGACCGAGCGGCGCTACGGTTTCGCGATCCGATCAGACCAGGTGGTGGACACATGGTGAACCCGGGCCCGCGACCGACCGTGCAGCTCAAGCTCGTCGACACCGACCACCTCTACTACTCGTGGCGGTGGGAGCACGACCTCGGCGCGATCCAGAACATCATGGTGCCGGGCGACTCCGTGCGGCCGGTACTGGACGAGCTCGCCGCCGCGCTGCCGACGCCACTGCCGGGCGAGACCGTGGACCAGGCGCTCGAACGCGCGCTGACCGGGCCGTTCATGGACCGCGAACGCGAGATTCGAACTGACGACGGCGCTCGCGCACGCGCTGATCCCCTACCAGCTGGCCCAGGAGATGAACGCCCTACCTGGAAGCAGGGACTCCGGCCGCACGTGCGCATCCAGCCCTCCGCATGCCACGGCGCAGGTGCCTTGGGAGGCATTGCATGTGGACACGAACGAGCGGTGCGTGACGAACGCCGACCTGTCGGTCCTGCCCCCGGCGACGGTCCGCAACGCGCCCGAGCGGCGGGTGTCGGCGTGGAAGCCGGGCGGCGACGTGGTGGCGGTGCTCGACCCGAAGGTCCCCGGTGCGGGCAGCGCGCTCGGATCGGTCCTCGGCCCGGTCGCCGAAGGATCGACGCTGTCCAACATGGTTGAACGTCTCGGATCCCGCCTGATTCCCGGCCCGGCGGCTTCGGCGTTCCGCCGCGCCGACCTGACACGGGACACGGTCGAACCGCTGCTCGACGATGCGTCACGGTTCCTCTATGTAGGACACGTGACCACCTCGGCGCACGGCCTGGACGCGCGGCTGCATTTGAGTTGCGGCGCAGGCACCACCGGGCGAGCCGCCGCCGTCGCCGGCCATCGCCCGCTGACCGCCGCCGACATCGTGCTGGGGCACCGGCCCGGCCACCCGGGCGGTTGGCGGATGCCGAACCGCGTCGCGTTCATCGCCTGCGAGAGCGGCGGCGAAGTCCGGTTCGCCGAACCCGTCGGCCTGGTCGCCGCCGCCCTCCACACTGGAGCGCAATTCGTGACCGCGACCCGCTGGACCCTGCCCACGGACGCGGGGCTCCGCCGCTTCGCCCCGGCGGCGACGCCCGAGACCACGGTGATCCCCCAGACCGTCATCGCCGTCGACGCCGCCCACGACAGCCCCGACCCGGTTGCGGCCCTCAACAATTGGCAGCGCGAGCGGGCCGACCGCTGGGAAGCCGAAGGCCGCATCGAAGACTCACCCGTGATCTGGGCGGCCTTCGGCACGGCCTTCGGATAACGCGAGATCCCCGAGAAGCGCCGTCGGTTCGCCGGTGAGGGCGAGCGCGTCGAGCACCGTGAGGAGCTGATGCTCCTCGTAGCGGAAATGGGTCTCCATGACCGCGCCGATACCGTCGAGATGACTGTGGAGGGTCTCCTCGTCGGCGTCCGCTTCCATTGCGGCCGTGAGCCGGCCGATCAGGTGGTCGAGCATGTTGTGATCGCTCATGAGCTTGGCGATCACCGGCTTGAGCTCGGGATGCGCGGCGGTGATCTGCGGGAACAGGCCCGTGTCCTCACTGCGGTGGTGGCCGTCGAGGGCAGAGCAGAATCCGCGGCAGAAGACGAGCAGATCCTGGCCGGGGACGTCCTCGAATTCGCCGTCGATCGAGCGGCGAGCGAGGTCCAGAGCCCGACGGAGCTGCTGGTGAACGGTGCGAAGTTGGGTGCTGAAAGCGACCAGGCGGTCGGTCTCGGAATTGATCGGTGAACTCCTTCTGATACGGCGTCCCGCCTACCAGGCGGGGGCGCCGCGAGCGATCCTACCCGCGAGGACGCCCGCGGAGGTCGATCCCTACCGGGGCAGCCCCAGTTCGCCCGCGCGCAGCCCGGCCTGGAAACGGGAACCGGCTTCGAGCTTCTCCATCAGCTCGGCCACCCGCCGCCGGTACGTGCGCAGCGAGACGCCGAGCCGCCTCGCCGCCGACTCGTCCGTGAGCCCCGACCCGAGGGCGTTGAGGATCACCCGGCCGTCGGCGTCCAGGTGGGGCACGTCGCTGCGCAGGTAGTCCTCGAAATCGACGGCGGCGTCCCACACGGCCCGGAACAGCGATTCGACCCCGTCGATCAGGGTCTGCTGCGTCGTCACGGTGTACTCGCGCCCGCCAGAGGTCTCGCGCCCCGCGAGGATCAGCACCCGCCGGTCGATGAGGATGATCTCGTGCGGCAGCGGCGAACCGCTGATCCGCACCAGCGCCCCTTTGCCGCGCACCAGACGCAGATGCGCACGGTCCGCCTCCTCGGCGAGCGCGACCGGACTGAGCAGCTTCCGGGCGGTGAAACCCTCGCTGCCCGCGGCCACCCGATGCCGGATCGAAGCCCTGGCCTCAGGCTGCGCCCAGGTCTTGAGGTCGCGTGCGGCGCACACGAACTCGGTCCGCACGGACTCGAAGAGGTGCCCGGCGCGCGCGATCAGCTCGTCGTCGCCTCGCACTGAGAACACCGGCTCGCTCCGCATCGTTCCAGTCTTCCAGCAGGTTCGCCCCGCGGCAATCGCCGGCTGGCAGCAAGCTGCCAACGACTCGCCGGTCGCCGCCGAGACGGACAGGATTGGCCCCATGACCAACAAGACTTTCAATCTCGGCGGCGACCTGCACATCAACCGGCTCGGCTTCGGCGCGATGCGCCTGGCGATGGGCACGTTCGACGGCCCGTCGCGCCCTCCGGAGACCGGTATCGCAGTGCTCCGCCGCGCCGTGGAACTCGGCGTCAACCACATCGACACGGCCGCCTACTACGGCAGAGGAGCCGTACTCGCGAACGCGCTCATCCGCTCCGCACTCGCGCCGTACCGCGACGGCCTGGTGATCGCCACGAAGGTCGGGCCGATCCGCGAACCGGGCGGCAGGCCCACCGGCGACGCCACGCCCGATCAACTGCGAGGCCTGGTGGAAGCGGACCTGCTCGCCCTCGGCCTGGACCGACTCGACCTGGTGTACCTGCGAGCGGGCGGGATGACCGAACCCGACGACGAGTCGATCGCCGACCGTTTCGCAGTGCTCGCCGAGCTCCGCGACGAAGGCCTGATCCGCCACCTCGGCGTCAGCAACGTGAGCGCCGCCCAGCTCGCCGAGGCCAGGGCGATCGCACCCGTCGCGGCGGTCCAGAACCGGCAGACCGATGACCTTGCGCTGCTGGCCGAATGCGAAAAGTCCGGCATCGCGTACGTGCCGTTCTTCACCCTCGGCGGCGGCATCAGCCCGCTCGAGACCGAACGGCTCGGCAAGGTCGCCGCGCGCCTGGACGCGACCGTGCAACAGGTCGCGCTGGCCGCGCTGCTCGCGCAGTCGCCGAACACGCTCGCGATCCCCGGCACCGGCGACCTCGGCCATCTCGAGGAGAACGTGGCGGCGGGCGCCCTCGACCTCAGCGAGGAGGACCTCGCGGACCTGCGAGGCTGACCGGTCACCGCGGCGTCCCGTTTGATGGGCGGGGCGCCGCGGGACCGCCCACCAGGGCGGGAGCGGGCGGCATAGGATCCCGTTCATGACAGCGATCCTCGACCTGCACCGCCGCACTATGGACACCGCCACCGCGATCGTGGATCGCATCGACCCCGTCCAGCTGGGACTGCCGACGCCCTGCGCCGGTTGGGATCTCGGCAGGCTGCTCGCGCACATGATCGGGCAGAACCACGGGTTCGCGTCGGCCGCGCGCGGCGAGGCCTTCTCCGCGGCGGTCTGGGACGACCGGGCCGTGTTCGGTGCGCCGGGCCCGGTGTTCGCGGAGTCGGCCGCGGCGACGGTCGCCGCGTTCGCCAGCGAGGGCGCCGCGGAGCGGCAGTGGCACCTCCTCGTGGGCGCCAACGACTCGATGCCGGTGCCCGGCGGCAAGGCCATGGGCTTCCACTTCATCGACTACGTGGTGCACGGCTGGGACGTGGCCGTGTCGATCGGGCTCCGGCACGAGGACCTGTTCGACGAGGAGATCTTGGACGCGGTGCTGCCGCTGGCCGAGGAGGTTCCCCTCGACGGCCCGACCCGCAGCGGCCCCTACGCGCCGTTCGGCCCGGCAGTGCCGCTCGCGCCCGACCGCGGAAAGCTGGAGCGCCTGCTCGCCGTGCTCGGCCGCGATCCCCAGTGGAGGCCGGGGCCCGCTTAGCGCTGTCTGGTCTGGTCTGGTCTGAGGCCCGGGGGCGGCTGGGGGCCGGCTTGAGGTGGGGTCGCGTTGGGTCCGGGTGGCTTGGGCTCAAGCGGGCAGCGACGGAGGGGTGCCCTTTCGCTGGGGCGAGTTGGCGAGGCCGGGCCGTGTTCGGTTGGGGTTCAGGCGGGCAGCGACGAAGAGGTGGCCGGTGGGGCGGGGGCGTGTTGGCGGCTTCGCGGCCCGGTTTCGGTTGGGGCGCAGGCGGATCGGGGCCGAACATGAGAGGTTTCTCGTCTTGTGGGTGATGCGGGTGCCCCTGGGGTGGGGGATAATTGGTGTACGCACAGGGATATGGATTCCGTACAGGAGTCGAGTAGGTGTAAGCAGACTAAGCCAAGCCTCTGGCCGACTCGCCCCGCTGGCAGGATCCGAGACCACCAGGCCCGCTCTCGGGTCAGGGGGTGCTCAGCCCGGGGCTCGCATGGTATGCCCCACGTGCTATCGGGACTCGCTCCCAGGCCGAGAAAGCCAGAAGGACGGACTCGGAACCGTGAAGCGAGAGATCGCCCGGAAGGGATCACCCCAACCGGAGGCAGTGCCCCGAACGAGGCACACACACCAAACCAACACACTCATGGGAAGGACACACCGGGAACGCCCACTGACCGCAGTCAGCAGTACGCAATCGGCAGTTGGCAGTTGGCAAATCGCAGTCGGCAGTACGCAGTATCGGAAGGAGGTGACACCGCACATGCACACGCCCGCAACGACACACCCCCAAGACCGCCATACCCAGTGGAAGAGCGCACCGCCCCCGACACTCGGCGAACCCACCCGACCGGCACACCCCACCCCGGCCAGTCCAGCCGAACCGGCTCCGGCTCCGGCTCGATCCTGGACGCCGGACGGCCCGGCCCGCCGCACCAACAGCACCACCGCCACCGCCGCTTCCACTGTCGCTGCCGCTGTCGCTGTCGTTGTGAACGCGCAGGCACGCCAGCCCCGTCAGCCCCGGCCCCGGCAACACACCCCGACCCCCGCCGCCTCCGCTTCCGTCGCTGACTGCCTGAACCCCAACCGAAACGGCGCCCCAGCCCGGCGACAGTCCCCGACCCCGGGCACACCCGCTTCCGTCGCTGACGGCTTGAAGCCCAAGCCACTCCGGAGCCGTATGTCGCCTGCGACCTCGGGCGGTCGCCACCTCTCCGTCGCTGCCTGGTTGAAGCCCACCCCCGACCCGGCCCGGCTCCGGTCAAGCGTCCTCGAGGCATCACTCACCTCTTGTCGCTGATCAGTTGTAGCCCAAGCGAAAAGCGGCCCGGCCCAGCCCGGCGCCCTCGGGCAATTCCCACCTCTTCGTCGCTGACCGGTTGAAGCTCAACCGAAGAGCGGCCCGGCCCGGCCAGCCGGACGCCGGACGCCGGACGCCGGACGCCGGACGCCGAAGACAATCCCTACCGCTTCGTCGCGGACCGGTTGAAACCCTCACGAAAACCAACCCGGTTCCGACTCCGGCACGCGAGCCACGTACCCGCCACCGAATCGGGCTGGAACCCCGAACTCTGCCGCAACCGATCCACGGCAACACCGGCCTGAGAAACCGGCCAACCTCCTAACCGGACAGCTCCGCGCTTAACCGCCGTAGATCCGCAGGAGCTCGCGTTTGAGGACCTTGCCGCTCGGGCCCAACGGGAGCGCGTCGACCACGTGGACCACCCGCGGGTACTTGTAGGCGGCGATCTTCTCCTTCACGTAGGCCACGAGCTCGGCGGGATCGGCCTCGGCGCCCTCGGCCGGGACGACCGCGGCGTGCACCTCCTGGCCGTGCATCTCATGCGGCACACCGAAGACCGCCGCGATCGACACCGCCGGGTGGCGCGAGAGCACGGCCTCGACCTCGGTCGGGTAGACGTTGTAGCCGTTGCGGATGATCATGTCCTTCTTGCGGTCGACGATGCGGATCACGCCCTCTTGGTCCACAGTGCCCAGATCGCCGGTGCGGAACCAGCCGTCGACCACGGCCGCCGCCGTGGCGTCGGGGCGGCCGAGGTAGCCCTTCATGAGGTTGTGGCCGCGCGCCACGATCTCGCCGAGCGCACCGGGTTCGGGCAGGATCTCGATGCGGTCCTCGACCTCGGCGTCGGCGATCGCCACGTCGACGCCCCAGATGGCCTTGCCCACGGTGCCCGGCCGGATCGGCTCTGACACGAGGTTGAAGCTGCACACCGGTGAGGTCTCGGTGAGCCCGTAGCCCTCGTATACCTGCGCCGCATAGGTCGCTTCGAAGGCCTCCAGCAGCACGGTCGGGAGCGCCGCGCCGCCGGAGATCGCGATGCGCAGCGGCGGGCGATCGGGGGATCGCTTGGCGGCCGCGACCATCGCGGCGTAGTTCGTGGGCACGCCCGCGAACACGGTCGCCTTGTGCCGCACCAGAAGCGCCAGGGCCTCGTCGGCGTCGAACTTCGGCAGCAGGATGATCGCCGCCCCGCGGCGGAACCCGGCGTTGAGGACGACGGTCTGCCCGAAGGTGTGGAAGAACGGCAGCCCGCCGTAGAGCACGTCGTCGGGGCGGAACTCGAAGGTGTCGAGCAGGCCGGTGTGGACCTGCTCGATCATCGCCAGGTGCGAACCGACCGCGCCTTTGGGCGTGCCCGTGGTGCCCGAGGTGTAGAGGATCGTGGCGGCCGCGAGCGGGTGGAGCGTCCGGTGGCGCACGATCGGCTCGGCTGCGGCGGCCTCGTCCTCAAGGCGCGCAACAGGTGCGCCGCCGAGTTCGAAGCCCTCGGGGGCGAGCACGGTGACGAGCGGGACCCCGGCGAGCATCGCGGCGGGGGCGGCCTCGCCGAGCATCGGCGCGGCGGCGACCACGAGGTCGGCTTCGGCGTCCTCGAGGACGAACCGGATCTCTTCGGCCTTGAACAGCAGGTGGACCGGGACGACGACCGCGCCGAGGGCGAGCGCCGCGTAGTAGACGCGCGCGAAGTCGGGCACGTTCGGCACGATCATCGCGACGCGCGAGCCGGGCCCGATGCCGCGCGCGGCCAGCGCCCCGGCATACGCGCGGGTCTGGTCCCAAAGGGCCCCATAGCGAATGGTCTGTCCCATGAAGTACAGGGCCGGAGCCTCGGGCCTGCGGCGGGCGGTCTCGGCGAGGATGGCCGCGATCGAGAGGGTCCCCTGGCCGGGGCCGTCGACAGCGTCGTCGGGCTGGTGCGTCATTGCACTTCTCCTTAAGGCGTCTGCGAACATCCTGCCCTGTCGGAGGGGGTCTTGTCAGCGTCCGGCGGCGAGCCAGGCGGCCGGGTCGCGGCGGATGCGGTCGACGACGACCATCGCGGCGCCGATCGCGGCCGCGTCGGGGCCGAGGGTGGCGGGGCGCACGGTGATCGGTGCCCAGCGGGCGGAGAGCACGCGTTGGGAGACTTCGGCTTCGACGCCGGCGATGAGCCAGGACGAGAGGAGCGCGAAGCTGCCGCCGAGGAGCACCGTGTCGATGTCGAGGAGGTTGAGGACGTTGGCGATGGCGATGCCGAGTGCGGTCGCGGCGGTGTCGAGGGCGGCGATGGTCTCGGGTCGGCCTGCGTCGGCCCAGGTGAGGAGCGCGGCGTCGGCGGTCATCCCGGCGGGAAGGGTCTCGCCGCCGAGGATCGCGGCGAGGCTGGCGTAGGTCTGGAGGCAGCCGCGCGAGCCGCAGCGGCACGGTTTGCCGTCGGGGTCGACGGTGAGGTGGCCGAGTTCGCCGCCCCAGCCGTGCGAGCCGCGCATGAGGCGGCGGTCGAGGATGATCCCCGCGCCGATGTCGAGTCCGCCTGAGATGTAAAGGAAGTGGTCGGGGGTGGCGCGGTGGAGTTCGCCCCGCGCGGCGAGGTTCGCTTCGTTGTCCACACTGGTCTCGACGTCGAGGTGCCCGAGCCGTTCGGCGAGGAGCGCTCCCGCGTCGACGTCGCGCCAGCCGAGCGCGGGCGCGGTGCGGACGATGCCGCCGTCGGTGGGTCCGGGGACCGCGAGCGTGGCGGTGGCGACGGTGAGCCCTTCGGCGGCGGCGGCGTCGGCGGCCTCGGTCGCCATGCGGCCCAGGCGGTCGAGCACGGCCGGGGCTTCGGCGTCGGTGAACGGCGCGAACGCGAGGTGGCGGACCGCGCCGCTCAGGTCGACCACGCACGCGGCGAGGCCGTCGGTGCGGATGTCGAGCCCGAGCCCGCCGGGTCCGCTGCGGGAGACGGTGAGGCCCATGCGGGGTCGGCCGGCCCGGCCGTCGGGGGTCGCGCCGGTCTCGGTGATGAGCCGCCCGGCGATGAGTTCTTCGACGATGCGGGTGATCGTGGGCCGCGTCAGGCCGGTCGCCGCCGAGAGTTCGGTGCGCGAGACGGGGGTCTCGGTGGCGAGGACCTGCCGGAAGACGAGTCCGAGGTTGAGCGCGCGCAGCCGTTCCTGCCGGGCGGGGTCGTTCGAACGGGTGCCCGCGGCGGCGTTCATGCCGTGGTCCGCGCTGCGTCGGTGTTCGATAGGACCACGCCCAGGCCCGGTCTCGGCGTGAGCGCGCACATGAAGTCGATGCTCGACACGCTCGCTTTCGCAATGAGGGTGGGCATTTCGGCCGCGCTCATGCCGACCGCGCTCGGGTCGCGAGCGCGGCGGCCGCGTCTTCGGTGAGAGTGCCGTCTACCACGACAGCGAGGATATGCCGTTCGATCTGGTCGCCCGGCTCCAGCACCAGTGGACGGTCCCAGGTGAGTGAGGACCCCACGCCGAGGTAGTCGCGGGCGCGCACGAACCAGCGGTCCTGCGCCGTGGTCGCGTCGGCGGGAACGAACAGCATCGTCCACTCGTGACCCTGCTGGTCGGCGCCGGAGACCGAGAGCCACGGGGCGGTCGTGCCGTGCACGGCGCGAACGCCGGTCCCGGCCGGGCTCTGCACCGTCACCGGACCGGTCGTGGCCGGTCCTCGCCAGAAGAAGCCGCCGTAGCCGGCGCCGACGCGCCCGAGCGCCGCGGGGCTGCGGATCTGCAGCGGCCGGTCGGTGGCATTGGTGAGGCGGGTCTGCACGGCGAGCGTCCAGGCGTTCGCCGCCAAAGGGACGCAGGCGATCGCGCGGCGCTCGCGCAGGAGCGCGGCCCCGTCCCGGTCCACCCAGTGCAGGGTGTGCGCGAGTTCGGATTCGGTGTGGCGCAGCCAGCGCCGGTGCCGTTGGGACCCGTGGTCGTCGAGCCAGGCCGGGCCGTGCCCGGCGACGAAGGTGCGCCCGCCCCAGAAGTTGCGGCCCCCGATGTCGGGCGCGGCGATGCTGATGCCGAGCTGGTGGGTGTGCGAGTGCGGGCGGGCGTCGGTGACGACGCATCCGCCGAGGGTGCGCACGGGGTGGAGGAACGGCCGGGGCGCGATGGAGGCGGGCAGCTCGGAGCGCCACACGTAGCTGGCCACTTCGCGGCCGTCGACTTGGAGTCGGACGGCGTCGGGCGGCCGTTCGGCGACCATCGATCGGCCGGTACCGGAGTGCTCCATTGCGCCCCCAATCACTTACGCCTCGCGAGGTGCGGGGCTCGCGGCGACGGCTTCGACCAGGTCCTCGATCGCTCGCGGGCCGAGTTCGCCGTCGGCGACTACGGTGATGATACGACGCCGCGGGCCCTCGCCCGGGGCGGCCGTCAAGGGCTCGGACCAGGCGAGCGAGGCGCCCACGCCCACGTAGTCGCCGCCGCGCACGAACCACGGATCGCCTTGTCCCGCAACGTCGACGAAGACGAGCGTCCACGGGTCGGGGCCGGTCGCGGTGAGCGCGAGCCATGGGGTGCTCGCGCCGTGCAGGCGCTCCTCCCCCGAGACGCCGGGCCCGAGGATCGCGACGCTGCGCAGGCCCCGCCGGGCCCGCCAGAAGAAGCCGCCGTACCCGGCTCCGGTGCGGCCCTTGACACCCGGGCTCGAAATGGTGAGCGGTTCGGGCGTGAGGTTCTGGAGCGTGAAGCGGAAGTCGAGGGCCCAGGCGCGGTGGTCGACGGGGCGGGCGGCGATCCGGCGGCGCTCGCGCAGCAGCGCCTGGCCGTCGGGGCCGATCCAGTGCAGTTCGTGCGCGAGCACGGCGTCGGTCTGCGCCTCCCAGCGGTGGTGGCGCTGCACGCCGTGGTTCGGCAGCGGCACGGAGCCCTTGTCGCGCACGTAGGTGCGCCCGCCCCAGAAGTTCGCGCCGCCCGCGTCGGGCACGGCGATGCTCGCCCCGAGGTGGTGCAGGTGGTCGGGCGGCATCAACTCGGTGACCTCGGTCCCGGCGAGGGTGCGCACGGGATGCAGGAACGGCCTGGGCGACAAGGTGTTCGGCACGTGGGGTCGCCACACGTACTCCGCCACGGTCTGGCCGCCCAGGATCAACGGGTGGGTCTGGACAAGGGTCACCTGGTCAGCCATTGGCGTCCGCGGCGGTGAGGCGCACGGCGTCGAACTCGCCGGCCCCGGCGCCCTTGCCGGTGGCGAACAGGCCGAGCGCGGCGCCGACCCAGCGTCCTTCGGTGGCCTGGAACGGCGGCCCGACCGGTTGCAGCGGCGTCCCGGCGAGGAACCGGCAGCGGCCTTCGGCGTCCACGTCGATACCGAGGTCGACGGTGTCCCCTTCGACGGGGACGGCCGGGACCGCGTCGTACTCCACTCGCCGCCTTCAACATCGCCTCCTTCGACAATGTCGTCGGCGCAGCGGTGCACGAGCACGGTGCCGTGCTCGCCGCTGCACCAGACCGATCCAGGCGTAGGTGTCGCCGACGACGGCGAGGCCGGCGCGCGCGCCCGGCTCGGCGCCGTCCAGGCGGAGCGTGGTCTCGGCCCGGAACGGGTCGCCGGGGAGGCGCTGCCCGAGCAGGTTCGGGAGGCGCCGCAGGTCCTCGGTCGCCGGTGTCGACGCAGCGAGCCGCAGGTCGGGGCCGGTGCTCGCCCAGTGCGGTTCGGGGTTGGCCTGCCAGGCCCATTGCGGGCCGATGCCGTTCGCGAAGTCTTCGGGAGGTGCGGTCGCGGTGCCGCCCGGGACGGGGATGCGGTCCCGGTCGCGACCGGCCTGCCCTTGTCGCCGATCACGGGCCAGCCGTCCTCGCCCCAGCGCATCGGCTGGAGGTGCACGACCCGTCCGAACGGGCCGCGGTCCTGGAAGTGCAGGAACCAGTCCTCGCCGTCCTCAGTGGTCACCCACGCGCCCTGGTGGGGGCCGTTGACGTCGGTGTCGCCCTGTTCGAGGACGATGCGCTCCTCGTAGGGCCCGAAGGGATCGCGGGAGCGGAAGGCGGACTGCCAGCCGTCCTTCACCCCGCCCGCGGGCGCGAAGATCCAGTACCAGCCGTCCTGCTGGTAGAACTTGGGGCCTTCGAGGGTGCGGTAGCCGGGCAGGGCGTCGCCGTCGATGACGACCGTGCCGCTGTCTCAGAGCACGTCTTCAGCAGCACCTCGAGGAGTTCGGTCGCGTCGTCGCTCATGCGGTGCACGGTGAGGCGGTTGTTGATCCCGGAGCGGCTCTTGGCCCAGCCGTGCACGAGGTAGGCCGAACCATCGTCGGCCCACAAGGGACAAGGGTCGATGAGTCCCTTGCCGCCCTTGAGGAGGTGCGGCTCGGTCCACTCCCCCGCCGGGTCTTCGGCGCTGGTGACGAACAGGCCGCGGTCGGGATCGGGGTAGACGATCCAGAACCGGCCCGCGTGGTGGCGGATCGCCGGGGCCCACACGCCGCCGCCGCGCTGCGGGGTGCGGAAGTCCTCCTCGGGCACGAGCCTCGTGAGCGCGTGGCCGATGATCGTCCAGTGCACGAGGTCGCGGCTGCGCAGGATCGGCAGGCCCGGCACGCGGTGGAAGCTCGAGGCGGTCATGTAGAAGTCGCCGCCGACCCGGATCGCGTCGGGGTCGGACCAGTCCGCGTTGAGGATCGGGTTGCGGTAGAGGCCGTCGTTCGACAAGATCGGTTCCCGTTCGATATGGGCAGCTATTTGAGGCCGGTGGTGGCGATGCCCTTGACCAGGTATTTCTGTCCGGCGATGAAGAAGCCGATGATGGGCGCGAGCGAGAGGACCGACATCGCGAACATCTGGCCCCACTGCGACTGGCCTTCGGAGTCGATGAACTGGCGCAGCGCGAGCGGCACCGTGTACAGCTCCGGGTCGGTCAGGTACAGCAGCGGACCGAAGAACTCGTTCCACACCGAGATGAACGTGAAGATCGCGGTGGTGGCGAACGCGGGGCGGCACAGCGGCATGATGATGCTCCAGAAGGTGCGGAACGGGCCGCAGCCGTCGATGCGGGCGGCGTCGTCGAGCTCCTGCGGGAGCGAGCGCATGAACTGCACCATCAGGAAGATGTAGAACGCGTTGGTGGCCAGGAAGTTCGGCACCAGCAGCGGGTAGTAGGTGTTGAGCCAGCCGAGCTTCGCGAACAGGATGTACTGCGGGATGAGCAGCACGTGCCCGGGCAGCATCATGGTGCCGAGCATGAGCGCGAAGAAGAGCTTGCGGCCGGTGAAGTTGAGCCGCGCGAACCCGTACGCCGCCAGCGAGCACGAGAACAGGTTCCCGATGATGCTCAGCACCACGATGACGATCGAGTTCGAGAAGTAGATCCCGAAGTCGTACTCGAGGGCGTTCCAGCCCTCGGTGTAGTTGGACGGGTTCCACTCGGCCGGCCACAGCGACAGGTCCGAGAAGATGAGGTCGTTCGGCTTGAGCGAGCTGGAGACGAGCCACAGCAGCGGGTACATCATGACCAGGCCGATGACGCAGAGGATCACGTGTCGGGAGAAGCGGCTCTTGCGGGTGCTGCCGAAGCGCTCGATGAGCGCGTCGGCGTCCTCGTTGGGCTTCGCGGCCCGCGGGGATTGCAAGGTCGATGACATGGGAGGGACCTCAGCTGTCGTAGTTGACCCAGTACTTGGCGGTGAAGAAGGTGATCGCGGTGAACACGGCGATGATCACGAGCAGGGTCCAGGCCATTGCCGAGGCGTAGCCCATGTTGAACTGGCCGAAGCCCTGCTGGTAGAGGTACAGGTTGTAGAACAATGTGGAGTTCGCCGGTCCGCCGCCGCCGTTGTTCATGACGAAGCCCTGCGTGAACGTCTGGAACGAGGCGATGAGCGACTGGATCAGGTTGAAGAAGATGATCGGGCTCAACAGCGGCAGGGTGATCGAGCGGAACCGCCGCCATTTCGAGGCGCCGTCGACGGCCGCGGCCTCGTAGTACATGGCCGGGATCTGCCGCAGCCCGGCCAGGAAGATCACCATGGGCGAGCCGAACGTCCAGATGTGCAGGATGATCAGCGTCGTCAGCGCGTAGTCGGGGTCCGAGGTCCAGGAGATGGCGTCCGACGCCGAACCAGCCGAGGAACGCGTTCACGATCCCGTCGAACCCGAAGACGTAGCGCCACAACAGGACGACGGCCACGCTCGCGCCGAGCAGCGAGGGCAGGTAGAACACGGCCCGGTACCAGGGCAGGCCCCTGATGCCGCGGTTGAGGATCATCGCCACGCCGAGTGCGGCCGCGAGCGAGAGCGGCACCGACACGAAGGTGTACACGAAGGTGACCTTGAGCGACTTGAGCAGCACCGGGTCGCGGAACATGTCCGTGAAGTTCTCGAGGCCGATCCACTTGCGGCGAGTTCAGCAGGTTGTAGTCGGTGAACGCCAGGTAGAGCGAGGCGAAGAACGGGACGATCGTGAAGAGCATCCCGATGAACCAGGGCAGCAGGAACAGGTAGCCGGCGCGGTCCTTGCGCGCCCCCCTGCGCCGCTGCTTCGGCTGCGGCGCAGGAGGGGCGACCGCCCCCGGCATGACGGCGGTTTCGGTGGCACGTGGTCACCCTTCGATCGCCGCCGTCGCCTCGGCGATGAACTGGGCGGCTCCGTCGGCGGGCGTCTGGCGGCCGAACTCGACCTCGACGGCGATGACGTCGAGGAAGTCGGCGATGGCGCTGCCGCCCGGCGGGTACGTGTAGGAGCGCGGCAGGTCCTCGGCCTGGAGGCCCATGAGGTACTCGGTGGCGATCAGGTCGTCGGGCTCCAGGGAGTCCTTGATCTCCTCGGCCACGGCCGAACTCGCGGGGACGCCGCGGGTGGTGCCGGTCGCGAGCGAGGCCTCCGGGTCGTTGGTGAGGAAGTCGAGCAGCTTCACGGCCTCCTTGGGGTGCTTCGAGGCCTTGCCGACCGACCACAGGTGCGGGCAGTCGACCGACTGGCCGCGGCGCACGGCCTGCACCTCACCGGGGATGCGCAGCAGTACGAGGTTCCCGCCGCAGGCCTCGTTGTAGTCCGAGGAAGTTGTTCGTGGGGATGATCTGCGAGGCGAGCTTGCCCTGGGCGATGTAGGACGACTCGGGGCCGCCGCCGATCTCCTCGAAGAAGCCCGCGGGCGGGTAGGCGCCGGACTGGCGCAGTCCGTCGATCATCGTGAACCAGGCCTCCATAGTGGCCTCGGTGGCGCCGAGCTTGCCGTCCTCGGTGAACAGGTCCTCGCCCTGCTGGCGGACCCAGACCACCAGGTTCTGGAGGGTCTGCGCGTCGAAGCCGGTGCCGTAGACCTCCTTGCCGGAGGCGTCGCTGATCGCCTGTGCGAAGGCGCCCAGGTCGTCCCAGCTCCAGGTGTCCCCGTCGGGGATCTCGACGCCGTACTGCTCGGCGAAGTCCTTGCGGATGACGAAGCCGACGGCGTTGAGCCCGGCGGGGACGCCGAAGACGCTGCCCTCGACCTCGGCCAGGTTGGCGGCGTTCTCGCTGAGTCCGCTCAGGTCGATGTCGTCGCCGTACTCGTTCAGGTCGAGGAGCGCGTCGCGGTCGGCGTACTCGCGGAGCGAGTCCATGCGCATCGCCATGAGGTCGGGCGCGTCGCCCGCGGCGAAGCGGGTGGCGAGCTTGTCCTGGTAGGGGCCCGGAGTCCTGGTACTCGACCTTGATCTCGATGCCGGGGTTGGCCTCGATGAAGATGTCCAGGGCGGCTTGGGTCTTCTCGGCCCGGGTGGCGTCGCCCCACCAGACCATGTTGAGGGTGACGCCGTCGCCGGAGTCGTCGTCGCCGCCTCCGCCGAAGCCGCGCCCGCAGGCGGCGAGGCCCGGGACGGCGGCCAGGCCGAGGCCGGAGAGCTTCATGAGGTTGCGGCGGTTGAGCTCCGAGCCGGAGCCGGGGGGTTGTTCAGTGGTCACGCTGCGGTCCCTTCACACGGACGAGGGGTCCGGGGTATCGATCGGACTCTATGAGTGGGATCAGGGTAGAGCGCTTGCCATGATTATGTCAAGCCATGAAAAAAATAAATCGAATTCGGCAACCCATTGACGGTAATCGATCGAGCGGCCCTACGCTGAGCCGAGACAGCCACGCCCATCCCTCATCGCTAGGAGCGTCACTGTGAACCCTTCACCCGAGAGCCCGACTGCGCCGCAGCGCCATCGCCCTGGCCTCGGCCGCGAGCCTGGTGCTCGCCGGCCTCGCCGCCGCCGCGACGGTCCCGAGCGCGAGCGCCGAACCGCCCAGCCGCCCGCGGCAGAGCTGGTCCGACACCGCTGACGGCTTCGCCTCCCTTCCGGGGCTGGGACGCGGACCCACCACCGGGCGGCGCCGCGGGCGAGACGGTCACCGTCGACACGCAGGACGAGCTCAACGCGTACGTCACCGCGGCCGAGCCGTACGTCATCCGAGGTCGCCGACGCGATCGCGATCAGCCCCAAGGGAACCGAGCTGAAGGTCGCCTCGAACAAGACGATCATCGGGGTCGGCACCGAGGGTGAGATCGTCGGCGGCGGGTTCTTCCTCGGCACCGGCGTCCACAATGTCATCATCCGGAACCTGACCATCCGCGACACCCTCATGCCCGAGGACGACCCGGACGACAAGGACTTCGACTACGACGCCATCCAGCTCGACACGGCCGACCACATCTGGATCGACCACAACAAGCTGACGCGGATGAACGACGGCCTCCTCGACAGCCGCAAGGACACCACGTTCCTCACCGTCTCCTGGAACCAGTTCTTCGACAACAACAAGACCTTCGGCATCGGCTGGACGCCCAATGTGACCTCGCAGATCACGATCCACCACAACTGGTTCAAGAACACGGTCCAGCGCAACCCGAGCGCCGACAACATCGCGAACCTGCACATGTACAACAACTACCTGCAGCACGCCACCGCGTACGGCAACTATGTGCGCGGCTCGACGAGCGCGGTCATCGAGAACAGCTACTTCGAGGGCACGCACAACCCGTACTACACGGTCACCGGCGAGCTCGTCCAGCGCGGCAACATCACCGTGGACTGCACTTGGGACGACGGGATCATCACCGAGCAAGGCGACGCGTTCGACCCGCGCGACTTCTACGACTACAAGGCCGACCCGGCTTCCGCCGTCCCGGCGCTCGTAGGCGAATTCAGCGGACCGCAGCCCGAAATTGGGACCTGAGCTGCGCCGGGGTGCTCCTAGATAGACACTGTCGCTGAATTCAGGAGCGGCCCCCGACACTGTGCACCGGTGCCGGGGGCCGCTCGCTATCCGAACGGGGCGTCCTCGCGGCGCAGGAACGCCAGGCGGGCGGTCTTGTCGGGCAACTGGATCTCGGGGCCGAGCGTGAAGCCGGTGCGGCGCATGCGGGCCGCGGCCTGCTCGTTCCGGGCGTCGGGTTCGACCACGATGCGCCCGCGCTTCGGGTCCGCGAAGAGGTAGGCCGCGAGCACGCCCATGAGAACACCGGTGAATCCGACGCGGGCCTTGCCGCGGGACGGCGGCGACCAGCAGGTGGACGCCGATGTCGCCGGGCTCGACCTCGTAGCACTCGCCCACCGGGTCGGCGTCGGGCTCGTAGGTCTGGAAGAGCGCGATGGGCTCGTGGTCGCGCAGGATCAGGTACGCGTGATGGGTGGAGAGCGAATCCAGGTACTCGTAGATCTCGAGCACGTACTCGCGCGAGTGCCCGGTCATCCCCCAGAACTTGGCCCGCTCCTCGGTGACCCAGCCGTAGATGAGGTCGAGGTCCTCGGCGGGCCTGACGGGCACGATCGAGACGAGGCCGAAGCCTTCCACGGGCTGCTCGAACACGGCGGGACGGTCGATCATGCGGTACTCCTCTTGCAGCTGTCGCCAATCGGTGACGACGGGGACGAGTTCGCCGCGCCGCCACAGCGGGAACTGGTCGCGGAAATGGGGCCCGGGAATCCCGGAGGATCCGAAGGGGACGATCCAGAGGCTCTGGTCCCGGTCGTCGAGGTCCCAGACCCAGCGGGCGGCGGGGCCGCGGGAGAAGTCCTCGGTGAGCCCGGGCGCGCCCGAGGTGGACAGCACGCAGTCGGCGTCGCCGGACATGCCCGTCAGCGCCTCCGGCGGATCGGCGTCGCGCCAGGGCACGAGCCGGTGCACCTCGCCCCAGGCGGTCGGCGGCTGTGCCGGCGGCTTCCTCGATGGCGGCGCGCAGTGCGGCGTCGCGTTCCTCGGCCGTGACGAGGTCGCCGGTGAGCAAGTGCTCCAAGGCGAACCCGATGCGCGGCTCGAGGACGAGCCAGGGCGCGAAGACCTCGGGGTAGCGGGAGGGCTCGGTGAGCGGGGCGAAGACGGGCAGTGCGGCGAGGCGGCGGATGAACGCGGCCCGGACGGCGGCGAAGGCGGCGGCGTCGGTGCTGTCGGCGTCCATCCGGCGGTCCCAGGCGAGGAGCCGCTTGCGCAGCAGTGCGGCGGGCCCGTCGAGCGCGAGGCCGGGCAGCAGGTCGAGCAGTGGTGTCGCCGTGGGCAGGTGCGTGTCGGTGTGGACGGCGGCCATGTCGGCGGCGGCCCAGTCGGCACGCTGCGGCGAGGAGCGACCGGATGCGTTCGACGCGGTGCGGTGAGCAGAATTCGACGCCGAGGGGCTCGGAGAGTCCGCGGTCGTTGGCCATGGCCGCGATGCCGTCGACGGCGCTGTGCGGCATGGTCTTCCATCCGCGCCAGGCGAATCGCGGTTCCCAGGCGGGGACGGGGCGGACCATGTTCTCGGCGTCCCGTTCGGGGACGCGGCCGGCCACGCGGTGCAGGAGGCCGCCGGCGGTGTCGGCGGCCATGACCACGTTCACCGGGAGGACCCAGCCGTCGAGGGCGGCATCGACATCGGCGACCGTGCGGGCCCGGAGCAGTCTGGGGAGTGCGGCGAACCCGAGGTCGGGGTCGGCGTGCAGGGGGCTGCGGAGGCTGAGCGCCGCGCCGTCGTCGTCGGCGATCACGGATCCGCGGGCGGTGTGCGACGACTTCGACCGCCGCGGGTTCGCGTTCGGCGACCTCGATCGTCTCGGTCCGCGAGTTCGCGGGCTGCCAGCCGTCGGGGCCGAACGCCTCGATCGAACCGTTCTCCTTGCGGCGCAAGCGCTCGTGGAACAGGTCCTGGGTGTCGGCCATGGCGTTGGTGATGCCCCAGGCGACCGAGCCCGCGTGCCCGAAGTGCGCGATGCCGGGGATCCCCGGCATCGCGAGACCGACCACGTCGAAACCGTCGGCGCCGCCATCGGTGCAGGCCAGCCGGATCTGCTGGTAGGAACCGGGAAGCTGGAGGAACCGGTGCGGGTCCCCGCCAGGAGCGGGGCGCCCGAGGCGGTCCGGGTGCCGTCGAGGATCCAGCCGTTCGAACCGGTGGGGGCGGGCCCGTCCATGGCGAAGCGCCCGACCGCGGTCCTGCCCGAGATGCGCGATGACGCGCTCGCGCCAGAGCTTGGCGGGGAAACCGGACCCGAAGAGCAGGTGCTCGGCGTGCCAGACCGCCAGGGGCGTCCAGGGTTCCCAAGTCGCTGGGGCGCTTGCGAATTCGGGGGCGGTAGCCGCCGCTTTCGGCAGGGCGGCGTTGATGCCCGCGACATACGCGCGGACCCAGTCGGCCGTCTCGTCGGTCGAGGTGGTCGAAGGCGGCGCGCGCGGCGTCGACGACCCCGGTCTGGCGGGCGAGCCGGTCCCAGGGCAGCCATTCCTCGCCGAAGACCGCGGCCGAGGTCCCGGTGGCGCGGCGGCTGAGGGTCTCCAGCTGCCAGGCGCGGTCGGTGGCGGCGTTCCAGCCTTGGGCGAACGCGAGCGACAGGGGATCGGCCGCGCGCAGATGAGGGACGCCCCAGGCGTCCCGGTAGCACACGAAGCTCATAGTTAGGTTAGTCTAACCTAACCGTTAGAACATTGATCTTGACCGGGACGCAGGAGGATTCGGCATGGGGCACGGCTGGGAAGGTGCGGTGCTGAAGCTGCTGCGCGCCAAGGACTTCAAGTTCACCGTCACCGGGGCGACGCAGATCACCGAGCACTACCGGCGCCTCACCTTCACCGACGGCGGGCTCCTCGCCGAGCTGCCGCCGCACCCGACGATGTGGGTCCGGATCTGGTTCGACGACAACGGCAAGCCGCACCAGCGCGGCTACACGATCGTGGACCCCGATCCGGAGAACGGCACCTTCGCGATCGAGTTCGCGCTGCACAAGGGCATCGCGAGCGACTGGTCCCAGAGCGTAGAGCCGGGCGAGTCGATCCAGGCCACGGTCTACGGCACCGGCTTCGCGCCCCTCGAGCCCGCCCCGGAACGCCTCCTCATCGTCGGCGACGCCGCCTCACTGCCGGCCGTGAACTCGTTGCTCGACGCCTTCCCCGAAACCCCGGCCACGATCTGGTTCGAGACCGCGAACGACGACGAACTCCCGTTCCGGACCTCGCAGCGCCACGACCTGCGCCTGGTCCCGCGGGCCGACGACGGCGAGTCGCTGGTGAGCCGCGTGCGCAAGGAGCTCCCCGAGTTCGCGAAGCGCCCCGCCGAGATCTACTTCTGGATCGCGTGCGAAGCCGGATCGACTCGGGCGCTCACCGCGTTCGCCCGCAAAGAGCTCGCGATCCCCAAGGACCGCATGCACTCCATGGCCTATTGGCGGGGCTGACCGTCGGTGGGCGGCTGTGGCGGAACGCCGTTGCCGGCCTTGCGCTTGTCGTCGTAGGCGTCCTTGACGCGGGATGCCAGGTTCTGGCCCGCTTTCCCCAACCGCTGGCCGGAGTCGCCGGCCTTCACCTGCTCGCGCCAGCGTGCGCCGGTGTCCTTGAGCTGCTGAACGGTCTGGCTCTGGGCGACGCGTTCGGCGTTCTCCCTGCCGACCTGCGCGGCGACCTGGCCGGAGGCCTGCACCGCGTATCGCGCCCGCTCGGCGGCCGCTGCGGCCTTGGCGTAGTTCAGGGTCCGGACCACGACGGTCCCGGCGAGGAGGTCGCTCACCGATCGGCGTTTGCCGAGCAGCGCCAGGAGGATGTTGGCGACCAGTAGCGCGACCGCGGCCATCCACATCAGGAACGCGAGTCCGAAGCTGCCGTGGACGAGGATGATCCAGGCCAGGCCGTACAGCCCGCTACTGGCCGCGGCCGTGACGAGGGCCCTTGCCAGCGCGGGGGCCACGCCGGGTCCGGTGACCCTGCGCATCGCCTTCCAGCGGCTCACGGGGGCGGCGTTCTGGGCGGTCTTCCATTTGGACGGGTCGGATCTGCGGACTTGGAGGTCGGTGACCAGGCGTCCGACGGTGCGGCCCTTCCAGAAGACCATCACGAAGTGGTAGACCGCTTCGATCACGATGATGAGGATGATCGTGCGCTGCACGGAGGAGACGATCGCGCGCCAGACGGTGCCGCCGACGTCCTTGGCCGCCTGGTCGACGTCTGCGCCGGAGAACAGCAGGCCGAAGATCGCGTCGGGAACGCTGACGGCCATGCGGGTCGCCACGGAGGACTGCAGGTTCTCGATGGCGGAGGCGCCCAAGGTGATCGCGATGACGACGATGATCGCCGCGTCGATCGCCCACGACGCGATCCGCTTCCCGCGCGGGGCCCGATCGCCGTCCGCCGCCGGGGGACGCGGGGGTTGGGGAGGCGGCGGGTAGCCGTATCCGGGCATGGGGCCGGGAGGCTGCATGCCGTACTGCGGGACCGGTTGCCCCGGCATGGGCGCGTACCGATGCCCGGGCATCGGGCCGGGAGGCTGCTGAGGCGGACGCTGCGGATCGAACCCGCCAGGAGTCGGATATGTCAAGGTGCACGCCGATCTCGGTACAAGGGTTGCAACTCGGGTGTATGGCTCCCCCGACGCAGTGTAAACGAGCCGGGCAACCGCGCCCGGCAGCGATTTGGGCGATGCGGTTGGAAGGGCCGACGTGCGCGCTCGTCTCAGCCTGAGACGAGCGCTGGGGCGATGAGGCCCACGGGCACGCTGATGACGGTCAAGATGATGAACCAGACCAGGTAGCCGGGGTCTGCGGTGTGCAGGAGGACGCCCATGACGACCACGGCCACAGCGCACGCCACAGCGAGGAGCCATTGAAAGAATCCCGTGAACGCCGACATCGGGATGAGCGCGTGGGCGATGAGGGAGCCCATCGCCACGGCGAGGAGCATCGAGACGCCGATCGCGGTGATGCCCCAGAGCGGGTTGTCGAAGGTCTCGGCAGACCAGGTGGTCATGCCGGCCCAGACGCCGTCCCAGTCCGTTCCCGACGGTTCGCCTGCGGGGTTGGAGGTCTCGGTGGGCTCGGGTTCGGGGGTGGTGGCGTCTGCGGTGGTCGTGTCCGTCGTGGCGTCGGCGGTGGCGCTCGTGTCGAGGGTCCACCCCTTCTGCTCCAGCCACTGCTGGCCGCCGAACAGCGCGAAGATGGTCGCGAGTCCGGACAGCAGGGCGACCATCCAGGCGAATCCGATCGCAAAAGTCCTCACCGCGAACCTCCTTGTGGGGCAAACGCACCCAGTCGACGCGGCGAAACGGGCAAGCACGGGCCGGGGTGATCGCCCCCGATCGTATCGGCCTCCCACCACCGCACGTGGACTCTCGGGTCAAGTCCGGTCGGGTCGTTCGGTGCCCGCCTTCCGTTGCTGGTCGCGCGGTGGTCAGGGAGTCAGGGGCTCGAGGGGCGGGCTCGGTAGGTGGTGGGTGGCGTGCCGTGGAATTGGGTGAACTGGCGGGAGAAGTACATCGGGTCGTCGTAGCCGACCGCTCGGGCGACCGTCGAGACCGGGAGGGTCGTGCCGTCGAGGAGTTCTCGGGCCCGTCCCATCCTGAGCTGGGTCTGGTAGCGCAGCGGTGAGACGCCCAGGTGCCGCCGGAAGAGGGCGGTCAGCTGGGAGGTGCTGAGGCCGACCATCGAGGCGAGGGCGCTGACCGAGGTCCGTTGCGGCGCAGTCGATCGGAGATGCTCGACGGCGCGTTCCAAGGGGCTGAGGCTCGGGCCGGGGGCTCTGCGGCCGTTCGCGATCACCTGAGCCAGTGCGTTCCAGGCCGCGCCGGAGGCCCGGGTGAGACCGGCGGTGGTGGGGCCCGCGTCGAGGGCGTCGATCACCTGGGAGACCAGGCTCGCGACCGGGGCCGGGTCGCGCAGGTGGGTGACCGGGCCTCCGGCGGCGGTGCGGGCGGCCTGCATGAGGTCGGCGGCGTCGGCGCCCGTGAAGTGGAACCACCAGAGCGTCCAGGGGTCGTCGGACGCGGCGCCGTAGGCGTGCGGCCGGTCGGCGGGCAGGAGCACCGCGCCGCCTGGAGTGACGGTGACCTGGCCTTCTTCGGTGCGGCACCAGCCGTTGCCGCCGGTGCACAGGAGCATGAGGTGCTCGCGTGCGCCGTGGGCGCGCTCGCGGCCGTGGCGGACCGCGTGCGGGAACCAGCCGGCATCGGTGACCAGCAGCTTCCCTGTCACGGGATGCTGCAAGGCCTCGCCGACGACCTGGCGCGGGACGACGAGCATCCGCTGCCCGGCGAAGCCTTCGGGGATGGAGCCGAGATCGTCGAGGGCCGTTGTTTCATCCATATCCTCGATTGAAACGGCTATCGACCAGGCATGTCAAGTGCCCGTACGGTCGATGCCATGCCGCAACGTGAGTCTCGGATCGTCCTGCCCGAGCGTCCGGTCGCGATCGCCGACCGGCCGGTGCGGGCCCGTGCTCATCGACACCCGACACACCGACAGGAAGCACTGACATGACCATTCCCGACCATCTGCCGAAGCGCCTCTCCATCACGCTCTGGGACTTCTCCTGGTACGTGCGAACGGGCCCGGGCGAGCCGTTCGAGGACCTCGACGCCGCGTTCGCGAGCGCCCTCGAGCTCGGCTACAACGCGGTGCGCATCTGCGCCATGCCGTTCCTGCTCTTCAAGTCCGGCGTGGACACCTCGGCGCTGCGGCTCGAACCGCTCGGCGGCGACTACGGCCAGCGCGTGCGCTGGTACGACCTGAAGCAGCCCACCGTGATCGATGCCCGGGAGCATCTGCTGGCGTTCTTCCGCGCGGCCGACCGCCACGGCGTGGCCGTCATCGCCTCCTCGTGGGAGTACCAGCAGAGCCCGGCCTTCGCGGCCGATCCCGCCTGGTACGAGGCCCTGCACGCGGTCGCCCCGGAGCAGCGCCTCACCGTGCTCGGCGAGGCGATGGCCGACCTCGTGGACTTCCTCGCGGAGCACGGCCTCGCCCACATGATCGCACTCGTCGAGCCGCACAACGAGGTCCAGATCGGTTATCTCACTGAGGGGCTGCCCGGCCGCGACGATTCGGTGGTCGAACTCCGGGACCGCCTCGAAGCCGGCATCGCGGCCTTCCAGGCCCGCCACCCCGAGGTGCTGTGCGCCCCCAACTACGGCGGCGTCCCGGTCGCCGCGATGCGCGGCCTCCCGCGCAATGCCACCGCTCTGGCCTTCCACCCGTACGTCTACGGCGTCCTCGACGACTTCGTGGAGGAGTTCGGGCTGCGCCGCGACCCGGCCGAGTTCCCGCAGGAACGCGCCGACGCCGAACTGCTCCGGCCGGGCGCGCCGCGCCTGGCCGACTGGGACGTCCCGGAGGCGGCCGAGTGGAAGCGCCGTGCGTCGATCATGCAGCGCACCGAGGTCTACGTGCACGACTGGTGCGACCCCGAGAAGGTCGACCGGTGGCTGTACGAACGCTATGGCGCGCACCGGTTCGCGATGGCCGCGCAACTGCGGGACTGGATCGGTGTCGCCGCCGACCACGCGCGGCGCCTCGACGTGCCGTTGATCTTCGGCGAAGGCTGGGTCGGCTACACGCCGCGCGACTGCCGCTTCGAGGAGGGCCCGGTCGGCGCCCAGATCTGCCGCGACGCGGTCGCGTTGTCGATCGAGGCGGACGCCTGGGGCACGATCGTCTGCTCCAACGCCGCCCCGCACCATCCCATGTGGGCGGATGCCGAACTGCAGCGGGAGTGCAACGCCCGCTTCCTGGACGCTACCGGTCCGGCTCGGTGACCTCGGCGCGGTAGAGGCCGACGATGGCGTCGACCAGGCCGACGCCGGCGTCGTGCCACGTGTCGCGCGCGGTGGAGCGACCCGATGCGAGGGTGGCTTCGCGGACGGCCGGGACGAGGACCATGAGCTGGCGGACCATGTCATCGCGTTCGGTGCGTGCGGCCTTCGGCAGATCGGCGAGGCAGCGGTCCAGGCCGGCCTGGATCCGCTGCAGCCCTGGGGACTCCATGGCCCGCTCCTCGAGCGTCGATCGCAGGGCGGGGTCGGTGAGGACTTGGGCGGTGAAGCGCGCGAACCAGGTCGGGTCGCCGAGGTTGCCGAGGTGGTCGAAGGTGGGGAACACGAAGCACCCGACCCAGTCGCGCAGGTCGCCCGAATCCCCGACAGCGTTCAGCCGCACCGCGCGCAGTTCCTCGACCGAGGCCATGTGGCGGTCGACGATCGCGCGCACCAGGTCGGCCTTCGTGCCGAAGTGGTAGCCGACGGCCGTGTTGTTGCCCTGCCCGGCGGCCTCGGAGATCTGGCGGCCCGAGACCGCCCCGACACCGTGCTCGGCGTACAGCCGCTCCGCGGCGGCGAGGATCGCCTCGCGGGTGGCCGCGGCCCTGGTGCCCCGTGCGGTGCCGCTCATCGACCTGCCTCCTCGAACTCGAATGGGAACCGAGAAGCAAGCATATCAGTCAAGTGACTTAAATGTAATGGGCCGGCGACGCGTCGACCTCGGATCACGCCGCGAATCCACTACCGTGAGCGGTGAACCGGCATTCCCCAGCGAGGAGCGGACGCATGGCCAGTACAGCGGAGATCAAGGCCCAGATCCAAGGCGCGATCGAGCAGATCCAAGAGGCGATGGGAGCCGTCGGCGGCGCCCAATCCCAGACCGAGGGCGCGATCGGCGCCGGCAACGCCGCCACGCAGGACACCGGCAGTTCACTCCCCGGCGAAGCGCTCTCCCAATGGCAGCAGGCCAAGGAAAAGCTCGAAGAGGCCCTCACCCTGTTCCAGGGCGGCTCGGACACCTTCGAGCAGTACGCGAACTCGATCTAGAAGCGGACCAAGCCAAACGCCGCGGTCTGCGCCCCGCTGCGACTGTCATACCCCCGGGGCACTATCGAAACCGTGGGCACCGCACTTCCAACACACCCGACCCCGGGGGCCGGACCGCCAGTTGCCGGACTTCCAGGCCTAGAACCAGCTGCCGAAACTCGGGCCCGGCGGCGCCTCCTCCGGGCGACGGAAGACCGGCCCGTCACACCGAGTCCACCGCAACTCCCCGCACTTGCCGACCGCCATCCGCGCCCGGCCGAGCCGGGCCCGCAGCCGCGCGAGCCCGCTCATGGCCGCGTCCCGGCCAGCGCGGGAACCGCGCCTGCGTCAGCGATCACCGCAGCCGAGGACTGGGCGGGCACGCCCACCCCACTCGAAGCCATTGCGGGCGTTGCCGTCTCGACCGGCGCCGTCGCAGGCGTCGCTGTCGAGGCCGGGATCGTCGCGCGGCTCGTGTTCGCGATCAGGATCCACACCAGCGCAGACAAGACCACCAGCAGCACCCGCTGCGGAATCCCGCGCCAGTCACCGCCGTCGAGCACCTTCGGCAGGAACGTGTTCACCGTCGTCGTCAGGAACATCAACGCCGCCATCGCCGTCGCCCACCAAGTGCCCCGCCGCACCCAGTCGGGCACGTCGGCCTCCTTCATGCGCGCCGCGCACAACGCCGCCACCACGGTGAGCAGCACGAACGCCGCACCGGCGGTATAGCGGTGGATCTGCGCCCACCAGGTGAGCCCCGATTCGGGCGTGCCGGTCCGAAAGACCGCCGCGCACAAGAGCATCACGGCCGTGGTCCCCAGCAGGAACCGAATGAAGCCCTCGCGGGCGAGCCCGACCCCGCGCCCGGCGAGGATCGTGCACGCCAGCGCCAGGCTCAAGACCGAGACGGGGAACAGGACGATCCCCGGCCAGGTCAAGGCGTAGCTGGAGACCGGCGTGGCCACGGCGTCCACCGCGTGGGACTGGGTCAGGTGCATCACCGCGAAACCGGCCTGACTGGCCGCGACCGCGGCCATGGCGGTCACTTCGGCTGCGCGCGAGCGGAACAGGGTGTGGGTCATGCGGCGAACGGTAGGTTCCGGGAAAGCGCACTTCCCTCAAGCCGAGGCGTGGAATCCGGACTCATACCCAGGGGTGAGAAACGCCGTCCGGACCCGTACCGGGGAGTGAGGCCGCGCAGGCCACTGGCGGCATAGGTTGGTGCGGTGAAGTCCAAGACCGCGCCCGAACCCTTGAAGCCGAGCCCCGTCCGCATGGTGATCAGCTACCTGATCGCCGCCGGTCCGGCCGGCTCCGGCACCTGGCGCTGGACCTTCGCCTCGACGCTCTCGCTCGTCGGCCCCGGCTCGGTCCCGTTCGCCTCGCTCCTGTTCTTCAGCCACTACCACATGCTGCGAAACGACTACTCGATCGGCTGGGGCCTGCTGCCCGCGCTCGCGACCGCCGTCGCAATGGTCCTCGCGCGATTCCGCCCCGTCGAGTCCTGGCTGCTCGTCCTGGCCTCGCTCATCGCCACCCTGGTCGGCGCCAGCTTCATCGGCTGGCTCCCCTGGCCGCTCACGACCCAGAACCTCTTCGCGCTCATGGTGGTCCTCTTCGCGATCGGCCGCGACCGCCGGCCGTGGATAGGCGTCTTCGTCTGGCTTTCGTACTTCCTCGTGGGCACCGTCGCGATCTGGGCGTCCAACGCACGGCTCGTGACGGTCGTGTCCGACCCCGTGTCGAACCCCACCCCGACGCCCGCCACCGACAGCCTCTTCCTCGGCTCGCTGCTCGGCGCGCTGGCGTTCCTGATCGGCCTCACGGTGCGGATCTGGCGGCAGGGCCGTGCTCGCGTCGCGGAAGAGGAGCGGGTCGCCGAGTCCGAACGGCACCGGCGCCGGCTGCTCGAAGAACGGACCCGGATCGCCCGGGAGCTGCACGACATCGTCGCCCACCACATGTCGGTGATCACGGTCCAGTCCTCCACGGCCGAGTACCGGTTGGCGGATCTCAGCGAAGAGGCGAAGGCGGAGTTCCGGTCGATCAGCGACCAGGCGCGCGAGTCGCTAGCGGAGATGCGGCGGCTGCTCGGCGTGCTGCGCAGCGAGGACGAGGCGGGCGTGCGCGAGCCGCAGCCGGGCCCGGAGGCGCTGCGGGGCTTGGCGGAAGCGGTGGAGCGGGCCGGGACGCCGGTGTCGCTGACGGTCGGCGATCTGCCCGAGGATCTGCCGGAAACGCTGGCGCTCACCGTGTTCCGGTTGGTGCAGGAGGCGCTGAGCAATGTGGTGCGGCATGCGCCGGGAGCGCTGACCGAGGCTCGGGTCGCGGTCGAAAACGGGCAGGTCGCCGTTACGGTGGTGAACGGTCCGCCTCCTCCGGGCGCCGCGGCGCCTGATCCGCACGGTTCGGGGCTGGGGCTGGTCGGGATGCGCGAGCGGGTCTCGCTAGACGGCGGGACGCTGGAGACCGGGCCGACCGCCGACGGCGGCTTCCGTGTGCACGCGGTGCTGCCGATCGAGAACCGTTCGACCGCAGAGGAGTCCTCTTGACGATCAAGGTGCTCATCGCCGACGACCAGGCCATGGTGCGGGCCGGGTTCGCGGCGCTGCTGAATGCGCAGGAGGACATCGAGGTCGTCGGCGACGCCGAGGACGGGGTGGCGGCGGTGACCGCGACTTCGCGGCTGCGCCCTGATGTGGTGCTCATGGACGTGCGGATGCCGACCATGGACGGCCTGGAGGCGGCGAAGCGGATCCTGTCGACGCCGGAGGAGCGACGCCCTCGGGTGCTCATGCTGACGACGTTCGATCTCGACGATTACGTGTACGAGGCGCTTCGCATGGGCGCCAGCGGGTTCCTGCTGAAGGACGCCCCGCCGGGCGACCTCATCGCGGCGGTGCGGATCGTGGCGGCGGGGGACGCGCTGCTGGCGCCGTCGGTGACGCGGCGGCTCATCGAGCAGTCCTTCAAGGCGCGGCCCGCGCTGACGCGGTCGAAGAAGCTCGACACGTTGACGCCGCGAGAGGAGGAGGTCCTGCGCCTGATCGCGCGCGGCCTCTCGAACCCGGAGATCGCCGGGGCCCTGTTCGTCTCGGAGCAGACGGTGAAGACGCACGTGGGGAAGGTCTTCAGCAAACTCGGCCTGCGCGACCGGGCCCAAGCGGTCATCTGCGCCTACGAGACAGGCCTGGTGAACGCGGGCGACCCGAGAGAGCAGTAGGAGCCAGCCCAGGGAGCTGGGTAAACACCTTCGGAAGAAATCACCCCTCAAAAATCCCCCGCCTTACTGGAACAGATCATTCCGCTCTGCTATGATTGGAACATCTCATTCCGTTCCAATATTTCCGCGAGGAGAACCCCATGCGCATCCTGATCACCGGAGCCACCGGCACCGTCGGCCGCAACGTCATCGAGCAGCTCCGCGAGTTCGCCCCCGACGCCGAACTGCGCGCCTTGAGCCGCAACCCCGAAGCCGCGCTCCCCGCGGAGGTCGAACTCGCGGTCGGCGACCTCGCCTCCCCCGAGACCCTCGCCGACGCATTCAAGGGCGTCGACGCCGTCCACTTCATCAACTTCGCGGGCGAGCAGTACGGCGCGCTCCCCGACCCGGCCGCGGTCGTGGCCCTCGCCGAGCAGGCGGGCGTGCGCCGATGCACCGTCCTCGCCGGCATGGCCGACGGGCCCTTCGAACGGCTCCTCGAAGCCAGCCAGATCGAGACGACCTACCTCCACCCGGTCGAGTTCATGTCGAACGCGATCATGTGGTGGGCCGAGCCGATCAAGGCCGAGGGCGCGATCCGCGAGCCCTTCGGCGACCGCCTCAGCGCGATGGTCCACCCCTCCGACATCGGCGCAGTCGCCGCGAAGGTCCTGCTCGACGGCGGCCACGACGGCCGGTCGCTCGTGATCACCGGCCCCGAGGTCCTCACGATGCAGGAGAAGGTCCGCGTCCTCAGCGAGGCGATCGGCCGGGAGATCGGGTTCGTCGAGCTGACCGTGGAAGAGGCCCACGCCAAGTGGCGCGGCGAGGGCATGCCCGAAGCCGTGATCGCGTTCCTCACCGAGGCCCTCGGCAACACCCCCGAGGAGGGGAAGACCGTGAGGAGCACCGTCGAAGACGTCACGGGCCGGCCGGCGCGGAGCTTCGCCGAGTGGGCCGCCGAGCACGCCGAGGCGTTCCGCTAGATAGACGAGACCGAAAGGGGCGCTGCCGCGATTGCGGCAGCGCCCCTTTTGCCGGTAATTCTGGGAATTCACAGGTTAATTGACATTCCTGAAACAACGCACCACTTAGGTTGATATTAACTGAATTACTTGCATCTTTAACTTTTTTCGGTTTGGCCCTAGTCTCCTTGTATGGCATGGCTCACCATCATCTCGGTTTCGTCCGCAACCAGCGGGCGTCGCCGGCCTGCCATGACGGCCGCCTCCCCGTCGGCCGTCTATGCCCTCACCCGAAAGGCATGCATCACATGAATCGCCAACGCGCGCTTGCAGTCACCGCTGCCGGTGCCATCGCCACCGCTCTCTCCCTAGCCGCCGGGGCGTCCCCCGCCTCGGCCGAGATCCTCGACGTCAAGGCCGAAGAGGCCCGCGCCGACCTGACCGGCAACGTCTCCCCCGACCTGATCGACGAGCTCCAGGACACCTTCGGGCTCACCGAGGCCGAGGCCTATGACCGCCTCGCGGTCGAAGACGTCGCGGCCGACCTGCTCGAGGAGGTCCCCGCCTCCCTCGACGAGTCCTATGCGGGCCTGTGGGTCTCGGAGGAGGCCGACGAGATCTTCGTCGCCACCACCGACGCCGCCGACGCCAACGAGCTGCGCGCCGAAGGCGCGACGCCTGTCCTGGTCGAGCACGACCTGGCCGCACTCGAGGACGCCGCCGCGGCGATCTCCCCGATCGTCATGGAGGGCTACTACGGCAACTACGTCGACGTCGTCACGAACACGCTCGTGATCGAGGCCGCCGACGAGGCCGCGGCCGCCGACCTGATCGAGGCCGCCGGGATCGACCCGTCGCTCGTCACGGTCGACGCCGGAGCCGAAGCACCGCAGACGTTCTTCGTGCGCGGCGGCGACGCTTACATCGTCGAGAACTCGTGGCGCTGCTCGGTCGGCTTCTCGGTTCGCCAGGGTTCGACCCCGGGCTTCGTCACCGCCGGCCACTGCGGCTCCGCGGGCGACCAGGTGACCAGCGGCGAGGCCGCCCCGGGCACCTTCCGCAACTCGGTCTTCCCCGGCGCGGACCGCGCCTGGGTGGCCGTCGGCACCAGCGAGCAGCTGCTCGACGACGTCAACATGTACTCCGGCACCCGCGACGTCGCGAACTCGACGCAGGCCGCCGTCGGCTCCTCCATCTGCCGCTCCGGTTCGACCACCGGCTGGCACTGCGGGACCGTCGGCGCGTTCAACCAGACCGTCAACTACGCCGAGGGCAGCGTCTCCGGCCTCACCCGCACCAACGTGTGCGCCGAGCCGGGCGACTCGGGCGGCTCGTTCATCGCCGGCAACAGCGCGCAGGGCATGACCTCCGGCGGTTCGGGCAACTGCACCTCCGGTGGCACGACCTACTTCCAGCCGATCGGACCGGCCCTGAGCGCCTGGGGCCTGACGCTCGTCACGAGCTAGCACTCGCGCCATAACCGCATATATGTTGGGGGCCTTCCGCAAGGGAGGCCCTCTCCACTTTCCCCAACTGTGCACAGTGAACTGATTTCGCCCATGTGAGTGCGGCCGAACCTCAAAGTCTGCTCAAAATGCGGTGATTGATCTGGTTTCAGTCGATATAGACGTCCTACGATCTTTCGCATGACCGATACTGCCAACGGCAACAAGATCACTCGCCGAACCGCCCTCACCGTCAGCGGCGCCGCCGCAGGCGTCGCCGGCGTCGGCCTCGCCGCCTACGCCGCCGGCGCCCAGCAACCCGGCCAGCAGCCGAGCACGTCCCCGAGCACCGGACTCCCCGAGCAGACCTGCGTGCTCACCACCGAGATGACCGAGGGCCCCTACTACCTCGAATCCACTCAGCGCGCCGACATCACCGAAGGCAAGCCCGGCGCCCCGCTCACCCTCCAGGTGACCGTCCTCAACGCCTCCACCTGCGCGGTTCTCCCGAACACCGCCGTCGAGATCTGGCACTGCGACCAGTGGGGCTACTACTCCGGCTTCACCGGCAACAGCCCCGGCGGCAACGTCCCGCCCGAGGACGGCATCGGCGACGAGAACACGTTCCTGCGCGGCTACGTGCTCTCCGGCGCCGACGGCGTCGCCACGCTCACCAGCATCTTCCCCGGCTCGTACCAGGGTCGCTGCTGCCACATCCACGTCAAGGTCCACACCGGCGGCACCGTCGGCGAGAACGGCGACTACGAAGGCGGCTCGGAACTCCACACCGGGCAGTTCTTCTTCGACGACGACACCGTCGCCGCCGTCTACGCCATCGCGCCGTACAACCAGCATGGCGGCGACTGGCTGACCCTCGATGAGGACGGCATCTACGACGGCGGCGGGGCCGCCAGCGGCCTGCTCACACTGACGGAAAACGACGAGAACGACCCGGCATCGGGCTACGTCGCCACGATCAGCGTGGGCGTCGCGACGAGCAGCTAGGGGTTCGAGAGCCCTAGGGCCACAATCCAGCCCGCCCGGCCGCTCACTGCGATTTCGGCAGCCCCTGAACCCGTCTCCCCAGGTCCCGGCCGGTTCCTCCCGGCCGGGGCCGGTGCGCCTGACGCTCCGATGAACCAGTAGTAGAGCGCCGCGGGCCATGCTATGAGCGCGAACCGATCGCGCCGCTCGCGGTGCTCACCCACCACGGCGAGGAGCCAGGACCGGCCCGCGGTCGCGGTCAGCGTCCAAAGACGGTCACGGCCATCGGGGGTTCAGGAACCCACGAGGGCGGCCAGCGCGGCAGCCGAGAGCACAAACCCACCGCACACGATCGCAGCCGCGCCGAGCAGCGGCGTCACGGCGCCCAGTCGCGCGAGCGGTCGGTGCGTCTTCGCCTTGCGGCCCAGCCAGTCCCGCCCGGCGATCACCATCAGCCCGACCGCGAGGACGGTTGCAGCGAGCCCGATGCCGAAGCAGGCCACCATGGCAACGGCCAGTGCAGCCTGTCCCGTCAGCAGTCCGGAGACGAGCAGCAGGAACGCAGCGGGCGAGGGGATCAGCGCCCCGGCTGAGGCGATCCCGAACAGGCCCGCCCAGGACCACGGCGCCACGCCCTCGGCAGGACCGTGATCGTGGTGGTGCGAGCGCCGGTGCTGGAACGCCCGCCACTGGCGGCGCAGCACGACCGCGCCGAGAGCGAAGACCATGAGCGCCACCGCGAGTCGGCCCCAGACGGCGAGCGGTTCGATCGACCCGGCCCGCTCCCCGGCGACGGCCCACCACAGCAGGCCGATGGCGAGCACCGAGACGGTGTGGAGCCCGGCGACGATGACCGCGAGCGCTGCGGCGTGCATCCAACGGCCCTGTTCCGCAACGAGATAGGCGGCCACGAGGGTCTTGCCGTGGCCGGGACGCAGCGCGTGCGCCGCGCCGACGAGGAGCGCGAGGGCGATCGCTGTGGGCCACAAGGCATGGTCGATGGCGGCGCTGTCGAAGGCATCGAGCAGTCGCGCGTCGAACCCGGTCACGAGCGGGCCGCCCGCCGGAGTCGGCGCAACGCGACGAAGGCCGTCACGGCCACGAGCACCAGCACGGCACCGATCGCGGTAATCACCGCCCAGTTCGCGCCACCGGCCGCATTCACGTCGAAACGCCAAGCGGCGCTGGGCGAGTCGGCCGAGTACAGCTGCTGTTCGCGGTCGGCGGCTTCGGCGAAGGCCACGGTGCGGTAGGCCGGGTCGGCGTCAGTGAGCATGGTGACCGCGACATCGACGGCCGTTACCGCACTGCCGCAGGTAAAGACGAGTTCCGCGCCGTCGTCTACGAGGCCGCTCAAGTCGACCTCGGCCGGGCATTCGCGCCCGTCCTGGGTCACGGTGATGTTCGCGGCCAGGTAGTCGGCGACCTCGTCCGAGGCCGTGAGCAGGTCGGCGTCGCTGTCTCCCACCGGTTCCGGTTCTCCGTCGGCACCCATGTCGAAGACGTACTCCCGCCGGTCGGCGAGCACGCCGGTGACCGATCCGAGCACGAGTAGATCGTCAGGCGGCGCGGACCAGCGCGCCGTCACCTGATCGCCCTCGGCGGAGAGCCGCACGGTCTGCGGATCGCCGAGCGGATGCGCCGCAACCGAAACGGGCGGCACAGCGACTCCGAATGCCATCGCGGCGAGGCCGACCGCGCACGCCCGGGTCGTCAGTCGCATTCGCGCCCACCGCGACCGGGCACCTGGAGCAGCGACGCGGCGGACCGGGCGGTGCGGCCGTTCGCGTCCACAGCATTCGCGCCCCACACATAGGACGTGCAGAACTCGAGGTCGTCCCAGGTCACCGCGACCGTGGTCCCGTCGGCGGCCGAGGCCGACCCAAGGTCCTCGGCGGCCGCGTGCGGGGCGATCAGATCCGTCGCGATCCGCTTGTCGTAGCTCGTGTTGAGGTCGACCTCGACCACGAACTCGTCGGTCGCGTCGTCGTATGCGAACGGCAGGTCGTCGGGCTTGTACTCCCAGGCGTTGTGCTCCTCGCGGATCGGCGAGTACGTGTTGACGGCCATGAGCCCGGCGTCCAGGTCGAACTGGAGGAGGCGCAGGAACCCGGCGTTGAAGCGCCCGTTCGGGTCCTCGAAGTTCTGGTAGTTCGCCATCATCTCGACCACGATCCGGCCCTCGACGCCGTTCACGTCGCGCTTGATGTTGAGGGCGACGCCGTGGTGGTGCCCGGCGAGGACGAGAAAGACGTTGTCGTTGGGCAGGACGATCTCGTTCCAGTACCTGTCGGCCAGCGAAGTCCACCGGTAGTTGTCCGGTGTGGACAGCGAGCCGTCGGGATGCAGGTACTCGTGCGTCGCGAAGATGACGTTGTGGTCGGGGTGTGCGCCGATGACCTCGTTGGCCCACTCGATCGAGCCCTCCCCGGCGAAGTAGCCGAGGTAGAGGAAGAGGAACTTCGCGCCGTCGGCCTCGATCACGTCGTAGTGGTTCTGGGCGTCGTCGTCCTTCCAGGCCCCGCCGTACCAGTCCTCGCCTTCGTAGCGTTCGGCCGGGAAGTACCGGTTGTACAGGTCGGCTTCGCGGCCCCACTTGGTGTCGTGGTTGCCGGGGATCACACCGTAGGGAAGACCGGCCTCGTCGAGCACGCCCATCGCGTCGGAGGCGAACTCGTACTCGTCGACGGCGCGCTCCGAGGAGTTGGTGCCGTTGAGCCAGTTCTGGATCAGGTCCCCGGTGTGGGCCGCGTACTCGATCCCGCGGGCGTCGGCGTTCGTCGCGAGCCAGCGCGGCATCTCGGCGTAGGCGTCCCGGTAGCCCTCGGAGAGGAACTGGGTGTCGGTGACGTACCCGAACGAGAAGTCGTACTCGGCGGGGTCCTTGAACGCGAGGTTCGGCTCGCTCGCGTCGTCGCTGAACGCGGTCTGGGTCTCGGGGCCGTCCATGATGATGAGGTCGAGGTTGCGGCCCCCGCGCACGTACGTGGCGACATTGATCGCGCCGGTCAGCGTGATCCGGCCGCCGGTGAGGCCGCCGTCGGCGTCGAGCAGGTCCCAGCGCTCGTGCCACCGGTTCCAGGCGTACATCTGGAGTTCGCTGGTGCCGGTGGAGGTGCCCGACCAGGTGACCTCGAAATCGCGCCGCTGCTGGTCGTCGGTCTTGAACTCGAAGCGCTGGAAGGGGGAGCCTTCTACAGTCTCGGTCACGAT
This sequence comes from uncultured Actinomycetota bacterium, assembly GCA_963740955.1. Classification (GTDB taxonomy): domain Bacteria; phylum Actinomycetota; class Actinomycetes; order Mycobacteriales; family Micromonosporaceae; genus Glycomyces. The sequence continues at coordinate 306,837 of CAVUGC010000008.1, read as the reverse complement.
CGGCCCGTCGCCGTCCACGCGTTCCTCGCCGTCGACCACTCTCGTGGAAGGCGGCGTCTCGGAAGTGGTGCCGACGTAGACCTTGGAGGACCGGGAGTTGAGCTCGATGGCCTCGCCGCCCGTGAAGGCGATCTCGGCGGTCTCCCCTGTCGTATGTTCGGCGGCCGCGGTCAGTTCGGCCGAAGGGCCGCCGAGGATCTCGGCGTTCACCGTGGGGCTCAAGGGCCTCGGCGCGGGTTCGACACCCACGGGTTCGAGCTCGGCGTCGGTGAAGTCGGCGGGGTGGCGAAGATCGTCGGGAAGCGTGCCGGGGCTGCGTTCGGCGGGCACGAAATCGTCGGCGTTGTAAGCGGTGTGGTCCAGGCGCTGGTAGGAGTCGCCGTATTCGGACGCGAGGACGTTGACCAGCGCCAGACCCTGTGTGCATGGGCTGTAGAGCGAACTGAAGACGCCGACCGAGTCGACTAGGCGCCCTTCGGCGTCGAAGACGATGAGGCCGTAGCCGTTCGCGTTCAGCCCGGCAGAGTAGGAGGCGTCGAAATCACCGCCCGTATACAAGGATGATCCAGTATGGACTGAAAGGTAGGTTTCGCCGGGGTCGAGCACGACATCGCCGATCGCGGGGATCAGGAGCACGGCGGCGCGGCGGCCGTCCTCTCCGCAGCGGTGAACCCGCCACCCGGCCATGTCGACCGGCTCGTCGCCGAGGTTCGCAAGCTCGAAGAACTCGTCGTTGACGCCCGCGGGTCCGGCGTTGACCAGCTCGCTGACGCGAACGCCGGTGTCGACCGGTTCAGGTTCCCCGTCGGGCACGGGATTCCCGGCGGTGCCGATGGTGCGCTCGGCCTTCACGAAGTCCGCGGCGTTGTCGCCGGTGTCGCCGGCGCGCTGCCAGGTCTGGTCCCAACCGAAGTCGAGCCGGTTCGGCAGCGAATCGCCTTGCGTGCAAGGACTGTCCGTCGCGGGCTGGTGGTAGCCGTCGGCCTCGTAGACGCCGACCGCGTCGCGGATGTTCCCCGCGGTGTCGACCAGGAGGGCCCCGAAGCCGTCGTTGGAGAGGTTCACGGAGAAGCGCACGGTCTCCACGCCGGGCGGCACGTTCACGGAGGTGTGGGCGGCGACCAGGACCCCGCCGGGGTCGAGGACCGTGCCGAAGGGGAACACGACCTGGAGGGCGCCGTTGTCGGTGCGGCCGGTCGCGAAGCAGCGGTAGAACTGCCAGCCGCTGATGTCGACCGCCGACCGACCGTAGTTCGCGAACTCCACGACCTCGTCCGAACTGCCCGCGGGACCGCCGTTGCCGAGCTCGGAGACGAGCACGTCGCTCGCGACGAACCCCTGGTCGGGCTCGGTCGCGTTCGGCTCGCCGGGCGTGCGCACGGCCCGGATCCAGTCGTCGGCGAGGACTCCGGTGTCGCCGGTGCGCTGCCAGGTCTGGTTGCGAACCCCGTTGAGATCGTTGGGAAGCGGCGTGTCCCCGATCGCGCATTCACTGTCGCCGGGAGCGGCGTACGCGGCGACCGCATCGACCACGATGCGGTTCGCGTCCTCGAGCCAGATGCCGAAGCCGTCATTGGCGATGCCGGCCGTGTAATAAGCGTCCGCGTTCGCGATGGTCCCGCCCGCGTTCGCCAGCAGGAACGTTTCGCCCGGCGCGAGTGTCACGCCGCCGAGCGGGGGCACCTGCGGGTCGTAGGTGCGCGAACCCGTTGCGGCGCAACGGTAGACCTGCCAGCCGGTAAGGTCGGCGGGCGCGTCCCCGTAGTTCGTGAGCTCGATCATCTCGTCCGAGCTGCCGGCGGGCCCGGCGTTGGCGATCTCGCTGATGAGCACGTTGGGGCCGGCCTGGGCCTGCGCGGACGGCGTCGCCTCGTAAGCGAGAACCGAGAGCACCAGCGCGGCCGCGAGCCCGAAGGCGAGGGCGGGTACGCGCCAGTTGCGGCGAATGCGGGGGGGCGGGGTCATATGACGCAGCGTGGCGGAGGAGTGTGAATCACGCGTGAATCGTAAGCGGCGTCCACACTGCACGCCTGTCAATTGATCGACAATGCCTGGTCTGCCCGGCGTGTCCCGATTCCATAAAGGTCGCTGTCAGATGAACAGAACCGGATGAGCCCCAACGGAAAACAGCGTCAGACAGGATCCTCGGTGGTTCCCCGGACCTCCGCCTTCCAACGGACTTCGGCGTTGACCCAGGAGGCCGCGCGCTCGACGGCGGCATGCAGGTGCTCGCGGTCGGCGCGGGCGTCGTCCCACTGCGCGGCCTCCACGACCAGGTCGCCATTGCTGCGGCGCAGGGCGACTCGCCCCGGGAGGTCGTCGCCGACGAAGATCGGCAGGCAGTAATAACCGAAGGTGCGCAAGGCTTCGGGCACGTAGATCTCGATCTTCCAGCCGTGGCCCCACAGGCGTTCCATGCGCTCGCGCAGCCACACCAGCTGGTCGAACATCGACACCGCGACGGCCCGCTCCGCACCGGTGAGGCGGGTGCGGCGCAACTGCGGGTCGATCCAGGTGCGGCCCTTCCAGCCTTCGACGGCGACCTGCTCGATCTCGAGTTCGCGCAGCACCCGTTCGGTGTCGGCGATCTTCAGACGGAAGTAGTCGGCGATGTCCTTCGAGGTGCCCACGCCGAGGTTGCGCAGGGCGGTGGTGACCATGTAGCGCAGGCACGCCTCGTCGTCGGCGTCCCAGAAGTGCTCGGCGGGGATCGCGTTCTCGGCGAGCTGGTAGACGCGCTTGAACCCGATCCGGTGGGTGCAGGCGACCTCGCCGAACCAGAGCAGGCGCTCCACGGCGTGCTTGTGGTCGGTGCGGAAGTTCCAGCTGTCGCCGATGTTGCCGGTGCCGCGGTCGCGGTGCATCGCGCCGGAGGGGAAGTCGGACACGGTGATCGCACCGCGCTCGGCGAGCAGGGCCTTGACTTCGGCTTCGGCGACGGCCAGGGAGTCGTCGGTGTATCGATCACGCCAGTTGCGCCGGCGCCGGGCCAAGTAGGGCCAGGCCGAGACGGGCAGGAGTGACATCGCATGGGCCCAATACTCGAACGCGATGGGCGCGCGGCGACGGTCCAGGCTCCGCACGGCTTCATCGACGTCAAGGTCGCGGGCGAGGAGAGTCAACTCGTGCGCGCGACGAACCGCCGAGATGGTGTCGAGTTGGATGCACCCGAGCCGCTCGAGAACGGTCTTGTAACGGGACGCCTTCGGCCGCAACTGCGCGGCGATGGCGATCCGACGGGCATCGGCAAGCCGCAACGACTCAGGCACAGATCCGGTCCTCTCAAAACAAAACGTCGATCACCCCGACCGTACAACCGACGACCGACAATCCTTCGGGCCCCGACTCCCGGCCAGCCCAACGCCCAACGCCCAACGCCCAAAACTTGTCGGACCCTCGAGTCATCGTTGAATCGGGGGACCTTGCGATCCGACACACCCGACCTCGGGAACCGGACCCCACCTAACTTGTCGTACCCCCGCGCCATCGTTGAACCGGGGGACCCTGCGATCCGACACACCCGACCCCGGGGGCCGGCCAGCGCCAACCCCGATGGCCACCGCTCTCCCTAGTTCGGGGCGAACGCCGCCGTTCCCGTCTCCGCCCTCGGATCGGCTGCGCCGGTGACCCGGCCGTCCTCGCCGACCTCGATCAGGTGCGCATGCCCGAAACCGCTCCCGGCCTCGGCGTCCTGCACGGCGAAACCGCGCTCGCGCAGCCCGCCGGCCCATGCCTCAGGCCTTCCGGCCTCCAATTCGACGTCGATCTCGTACGCGCCCGTCCAAGTCCCGAACCCGGTCTCGCCCGGATGCAGCCGCCAACGCGGCGCGCTCACGGCCTCCTCCACCGACTCGCCGCCGTGAAGCACCCGTGCGATCAACTGCGCCACGATCTGCGGCTGCGAGTCGCCGCCCATCGTCCCGGCAACCAGCCGCAGCGACCCGTCGGCCCGCGTCACCAGCGCCGGCACCAGCGTGTGCGGCGGCCGCTTCCCCGGCCCGAACTCGGCCGGGTGCCCCGGCTCCAGGTTGAACCCGGTGCCGCGGTTCTGCAGGCCGATCCCCGTGCGCGGCTCGAACAGCCACGTCCCGAACCCGGCCGCGTTCGACTGGATGTACGAGACCCCCATGCCGTTCCCGTCGAGCACCGCCATGTACGTCGTCCCGCCCGCGGCCTGATGCACCGGCACCTCGGCCTTCCGCTCCGCGCTGATCCGCGCCGCCCGCTCCCCGGCCGAGGCCAGCAGATCCGAGACGTCCGCGCCCTCGAACAGCCGCTCCGGCCGGTCGTACCCGGCCTGCCGCGAAGCCTCGACCAGGTAATGCGCCCACAGCGGGTCACCCGCATCCGCCGGCAGGTCGAGCCGGTCCGCGATCCCCAGCGCGAGCAGCAGCAGATACCCCTGCGAATTCGGCGCCGCGGCCCAGATCCGGTGCCCGAACGCCTCCACGCTCAACGGCTCTTCCCAGTCCGCCTGGGACGCAGCCAGATCGGCCTCTGTGAACAGGCCCTCCCCCAGCTCCATCGAGCCCCTTCCCGAACTCGCCCAAGTAGAACCCGTCCCGTCCGCCTTCGGCAGCCGCACGCAAAGCACCGGCGGTCCGCTCACGCAGTCACCGACACACCGGCCTCGAGCCCGGCCAAGTCCTCGGCGCCCTCGACCCCCGCGAGGGTCTTGCCGGCCTTGGCGAGCATCGCCGTCGCAGGCCAACCGCCCGACGCGAGCGCGATCGCCGGCGCGAGCAGCTCGCTCATCGGCCGGGTCCCGTACCGCTCGTGCAGGGCGAACCAGCCGTCCACGCAACCCGGCACGGTCGCCGAACGCAGGTCGTTCCGAAACGGCATCACGGCGTGCCCTTCGGCCCGCAAGCCCTCCGGGTCCGCGCCGGAACCGGCACGGCCCGAGGCGTTCAGGTACGCCGGAATAGCCTCGCCCGGCATGTGGACCAGCGTGAACAGGTCCCCGCCGAGCCCGCACAGATGCGGGGCCACCACGGTCAGGGCCGCGCCCGCCGCGATCGCGGCGTCGACGGCGTTGCCGCCGTTGGCGAGCACTTCGCGTCCGATGCCGCTCACGAGCGGATCGACCGAACAGACCGCACCCTGATCGACCACGGGGCCTCCTTCTGCACAAACCGGCGGGCCGCGAAACGGCCCGCCCGGGGGGAATCGGAACGCATCGAACCGCAGGTCCGACACGCTTTCAGCAACGCCTCGAAGCCTACCTTGCCGGCGGCTAGTGACGACCGGCGCCGCGTTCCGCACCGCCCCGACCTATCGCCCTCCGGAGATCCGCATGACACGCCACCACCACTCCACGTATCCGCCGACGATGAGCGCGAGAACCCCCAAGTGCTGCAACGCAGAAAGCTCCCCGAACAACACCAACGCGATCCCGGCGAGCACCAGCAGCGTCCGCGCCAAGGCCCCGATGAAATGCCCGCGCCTGCCCTTGCCCACCAGGTCCCGGCGGCATTGCAGCGGCAACACGAGCAGCGACCGCACCAAGCCCGCCGCGTACACCGCCGCCAACACCCCCGCGATCACCGCCCCCACGGCACCGGCGTGGGGAAGATCCAGTCGATCACGTTGAGCACCAAGGCCGCCCGCAGCGCCCACTCGTACCAACGCCACGACCACCGCCGCAGCGCCACGTCGTACGAACCCGCCGCGGACGACTCCGCTCCCGCCGTTTCGGCCGTCTCCCAAGCCATCCGCACCCCCGAGCTCAACCGCCCCCGGGCCTGGAGGATCTCGGCCAGGTCGCCCCGGACCGCCTCGTCGCCCGGTTCGAGTTCGAGTGCACGTTCGTAGTGCGCGTGGGCCCGCCGAAGCCTGAGATGGTGGTCGTAAATCCGGCCGGCCGTGTACTGCACCCAGGCGTCGTCCGGCGCGCGCTCCAACGCCAGTTCGACGAGCTCGCGGGTCTTGGCGAACTCCCGATCCCGGTACTGCATCCAGGCCAGCTGCATGTAGTTTCGGCCGTCGTCGGGCGTCAGTTCGACGACTCGCCACATGGCCTGCGAGGCCTCTTCAAGTCGCCCCAGCTCGAACAAGATGTTCGCCTGGATCCAATGCGCGTCGGGGTCTTCCGGGTCCTGCTCGATGGCTCGACCCGCCCAATCCAACGCGGGTTCCCGTCGCCCGGCCAAGTGCAGGCACCACGCGAGCATCAGCTGCGAGACCGACGCGGCACCATACCGTTCGATGCCCTGCTCCAAGACGTCGGCGGCCTCGTCGTAACGCGCCTCGTCGATCAACTCCCGCGCACGCCCTTCGACGGCGCCGGAAATGAAACCGGGCCAAGTCTTGTTCACCGCTTGAAGGACCCGCCCCTGCGCACGCGGAGACGAGATCCCGGAACGGTCGGCAGCATCGCTCATTCCCGACTCCAGAACGCTCAGGGGCATTTCGACCGGGGCAGCAGATGAGCACCCAGAGCGACAACCGGGCCTCCGCGGGGCTCAAACCACGTGCCGACGCCCACGACGGGTGCTTTTGTCTTCCGACCCACACTCTTGGCGAGGCTTGCGCGCCATGAATTAGCACTAGCATAGGGGTGGACCGCGTCCACCTGTACGGCCAAGTCTCTTGTACCGTGGAGTGACTGCGGTGGGGACGAGAGGAAAGATCGGAACTGGTCATGGAAGAGCCAACACAGCCTGCTGACTCAGCCGGGCCGATCTCGTCGACGGTGCACCGCTGGCGGCGCCTGGCGGTCCGGCACGACCTCGAGTGGAGCGAACTCCTACTGATCGCGCTGAACCTGTACGGGTTGCGCGGCAACAACTCCGAGGGCATGCGCCTGCGGCTGAACTCCGAAGACGAAGAGTTCATGCTGGTACTGCCGGCCGACCGTGCGACTTCGCCGTTCAGCCTCCGCGCCCATGTCGACCCCTCCTCACCCCAGCACGGGCTGAGCGAGCTCTGCGTCGACGGCACCCCGGTGGCCGAGATCATCGAAGCCGAACCCGGCGAAGAAGTCCGCGGATACCTCCGCGCCGACGGCACCGCCGCGACCCTGCTCCTGCAGGCCGGCACAGAATCACCCGAACTGGTGAAGTGCTATCGCGACCTGTTGCAGGCCTTGGCCTCCGACCTGGCCGACGACGGCGAACCGCACCTGTTCGACGAAGTCACCCTCTCCGCCGGCGGCGTCCACGACGAGGCCCTCGTGGTCGAACACCTCGTGGCCGTCCGCGAAGCGATGACCGCTGAAGGCCTGCCGGACTCGACGACCCTCGGGGTCCTCACCCCGGCGCTCCACAGCGAGTCCGCGTTCACGGAACTGGCATCGCAAGTCGGGCCGGTCCTGCTGTTCCTGACCACCGAGACCTTCGAAGACGACAGCCCTGCCACCGAGGCCGAGCCGACCGTCCCCGAAGCCGCCGCAGCGGCAGACCCACTGGTACCCGTCGCGAGTCACCAGTCGGAACGACTCTCGGAGATCCTCGCCGCAGCCCGCGAAGCCGGCCACCGCACGTCATTCACGTACACGGTCGGCAGCGAACCCCTCGACGAGATGCGCGCCTGGCTGCTCCCGCTCGCAGAGCAGACCACCATGTGGCCCTCGCTCACGATCCTCCCGGCCGAATCCCCGGTCGACGACTCGCAGCACGTGGCCGCACCCGACGAACGCCTCGACTTCTTCCTCGAAGCAAGGCGCCTCCTCGAACAGATCTTCGCCCCGACACTGCTGCGCCCGCAACCGTGGCGCTGCTACCGAGGACTCTGGTACCGCCAACACGCCGGCGAACACCTCGACGGCCCGTACGTCTAAGAGCAAACAAGAAGGGCCGCAACCCGAATGGGTTGCGGCCCTTCTCTATGCGCATACTCGTATTCCGGGTACACAAAAGCGCCCCACCGCATTGCGGTGGGGCGCTTCTATAAGACAATGTTTGGCGGTGTCCTGCTCTCCCACACCCTCTCGAGTGCAGTACCATCGGCGCTGGAAGCCGTAACGACCGGGTTCGGAATGGGACCGGGTGTGTCACTTCCGCTCTCACCACCAAACAAATCTTCGAGACGTGTCTCGGCGATCTGCCTGGATATACACCCCTAGGCGGGGTGTGGCGATCGAGCCTGAGATCGTGTTGTCTCAGAATCGCATAGTGTGCGTGAATGTCTCGCTTGTTTCTACCATCCGGTCTCGGACCGTGGTTATAGGTTAAGTTCTCGGCGGTTAGTACTCGTCCACTCCACGCCTTACAACGCTTCCATGTCGAGCCTATCAACCCCGTCATCTACAGGGCGCCTCACCAACCTAACGGTTGACGGAGATCTCATCTCGAAGCACGCTTCCCGCTTAGATGCTTTCAGCGGTTATCGCTCCCGAACGTAGCCAACCAGCCATGCCCCTGGCGGGACAACTGGCACACCAGCGGTTCGTCCATCCCGGTCCTCTCGTACTAGGGACAGCCCTTCATCAAATCTCCTGCGCGCGCGGCGGATAGGGACCGAACTGTCTCACGACGTTCTAAACCCAGCTCGCGTGCCGCTTTAATGGGCGAACAGCCCAACCCTTGGGACCAACTCCAGCCCCAGGATGCGACGAGCCGACATCGAGGTGCCAAACCATCCCGTCGATATGGACTCTTGGGGAAGATCAGCCTGTTATCCCCGGGGTACCTTTTATCCGTTGAGCGACACCACATCCGTACGTCGGTGCCGGATCACTAGCCCCTGCTTTCGCACCTGCTCGACCCGTCGGTCTCACAGTCAAGCACCCTTCTACGCTTACACTCACCGACCGGTTTCCAACCGGCCCGAGGGTACCATTGGGCGCCTCCGTTACCATTTAGGAGGCAACCGCCCCAGTTAAACTACCCACCAGGCACTGTCCCCCGACCCGATCAGGGCCGCGGGTGAGACACACCATCAGATCAGAGCGGTATTTCACCAACACCTCCACCCCAACTAGCGTTGAGGCTTCCCAGGCTCCCGCCTATCCTACACAAACCAAATAGTGCATCAATACCAAGCTATAGTAAAGGTCCCGGGGTCTTTCCGTCCTGCCGCGCGAAACGAGCATCTTTACTCGTACTGCAATTTCGCCGAGCATGTGGTTGAGACAGCGGGGAAGTCGTTACGCCATTCGTGCAGGTCGGAACTTACCCGACAAGGAATTTCGCTACCTTAGGATGGTTATAGTTACCACCGCCGTTTACTGGCGCTTCAATTCACCACTGCAGCCTTACGGCTTGATGGATCCTCTTAACGTTCCAGCACCGGGCAGGCGTCAGTCCATATACCTCACCTCACGGCTTCGCATGGACCTGTGTTTTTAGTAAACAGTCGCTTCCCCCTGGCCTCTGCAACCCCCCACCGCTTCCGCACGCACGTGCCACGGTTTGGGGCCCTCCTTCTCCCGAAGTTACGGAGGCAATTTGCCGAGTTCCTTAACCACACATCACTCGAACGCCTCAGTATACTCTACCTGACCACCAGTGTCGGTTTAGGGTACTGGCCGACTACCACTCGCTAGAAGCTTTTCTCGACAGCACGGGATCACCAAATTCAGCCAAAAGGCCTATGCTTCAGCGCTCACCCACCAGACTCAACTGGGACCCTCCGGATTTACCTAAAGAGTCGGGCTACCACCTTACCCCGCCTAATCCACCAGACGGTATAGCTACCCCACTGTGTCACTCCATCACTACGCTACACACGGAAAGGACCCCAACCACTCACCAACACAAAACAATCCGAAGACTGTCTCGCGCCGGCTCACAGCCGGTTAGCACAACCGCTATCACTCATACGCGGCACTCGGGTACCGGAATATCAACCGGTTATCCATCGACTACGCCTCTCGGCCTCGCCTTAGGCCCAGACTAACCCAGGGCGGAACAACCGTCCCCTGGAACCCTTAGTCAATCGGCGCACAGGATTCTCACCTGCGTTTCGCTACTCATGCCTGCATTCTCACTCGTACAAAGTCCACCCCATGGGTTACCCCGGAGCTTCACCCCATGTACGACGCTCCCCTACCCAACCCCGCCAGACGTATCTGACAGGCATTGCTACGGCTTCGGCGGTGCACTTCAGCCCCGCTACATTATCGGCGCAAAACCACTCGACCAGTGAGCTATTACGCACTCTTTCAAGGGTGGCTGCTTCTAAGCCAACCTCCTGGCTGTCAACGCGACCCCACATCCTTTTCCACTCAGTGCACCCTTAGGGGCCTTAGCCGGTAATCTGGGCTGTTTCCCTCTCGACGACGGATCTTCTCACCCGCCGACTCACTGCCGCACTCAACACCATGGCATTCGAAGTTTAGCTGAGCTCAGTAACCGACACGGCCCATCACCCAACCAGCGCCCTACCACCACGGTGCAACATACGACGCTGCACCTAAATGCATTTCGGGGAGAACCAGCTATCACGGAGTTTGATTGGCCTTTCACCCCTACCCACACCTCATCCCCCCAGTTTGCAACCTAGGTGGGTTCGGGCCTCCACGACCTCTTACAGCCGCTTCACCCTGGACATGGGTAGATCACCCCGCTTCGGGTCTACAACACACCACTCAACGCCCTATTCAGACTCGCTTTCGCTCCGGCTCCACCACACGGCTTAACCTCGCGGCATACCATAACTCGCAGGCTCATTCTTCAAAAGGCACGCCATCACCCGCCTACAAGCAGCACGAAGCCACTTGCCGGGCTCTGACGGTTTACAGGCACATGGTTTCAGGCACTATTTCACTCCCCTCCCGGGGTACTTTTCACCATTCCCTCACGGTACTCTCCACTATCGGTCACCGGACCTCTTTAGGCTTAGCAGACGGTCCTGCCAGATTCACACGAGCCTCCACGAAACCCGCGCTACTCGGGTGCATCATCCGAACACCAACGCCATCCTTCATCTACGGGACTCTCACCCTCTACGGTCGGCTTTCCCACACCATTCGACTAGACAACGCTGCGTGCACCTGGCTTCGGCAGAAACCAACGATGATGTCCCACAACCCCTGACCCGCAACGCCTGCCGGCTATCACACGAACCAGGTTTAGCCTCCTCCGCTTTCGCTCGCCGCTACTCACGGAATCACTCTTGTTTTCTCCACAGCAGGTACTGAGATGTTTCACTTCCCCGCCACACCACAACCCGCCCTATACATTCAGGCGAGCGCAACCGCTCATCAAAGCGGCTAGGTTACCCCATTCGGAAACCCTGGGATCACAGTCCAGTTGGCAACTCCCCCAGGCATATCGCAGCCTCACACGTCCTTCATCGGTCATCCGGCACCAAGGCATCCACCATGCGCCCTACACAACTTAACCAACACGGTCAAAGTCAGATAGAAACAAAGACACTCACGCACACTATACAAATCTCAAACAACACATAAGCCACACCCGACACACACGCCTTCGTCGCCACAAGGGCCATCAAGGCATCACTGCATGTCCGCAGCATGACCAGGCTCAGAGACGTGTTGTCTCAGAACCCCAACAGGGTGCGAGACCCAAAGTCACCACAGCGAACCCCGAAGAATTCGACGCAGAGACCATTGAGTCTCAAGGATGGTATTTTCCCAGCGTGCAGTCGACACACCTATAAAACATTTAGTCCATACACACCCGCTAGAAACCCTGCCACCACTCGGTGACCGGGCCGGTCAAAAGACCGGAGCGGATGGTTGACGCCTCGCCTCAGCGAGGGTCGGGACTCCTTAGAAAGGAGGTGATCCAGCCGCACCTTCCGGTACGGCTACCTTGTTACGACTTCGTCCTAATCGCCAGCCCCACCTTCGACCACTCCCTCCGGTAAACCGGTTAGGCCGCAGGCTTCGGGTGTTGCCAACTTTCATGACGTGACGGGCGGTGTGTACAAGGCCCGGGAACGCATTCACCGCAGCGTTGCTGATCTGCGATTACTAGCGACTCCACCTTCATCGAGTCGAGTTGCAGACTCGAATCCGAACCAAGACCGGCTTTACAGGGATTCGCTCCACCTCACGGTATCGCAACCCGCTGTACCGGCCAATGTAGCATGCGTGAAGCCCTAGACATAAGGGGCATGATGACTTGACCTCATCCCCACCTTCCTCCGAGTTAACCCCGGCAGTCTCCCGTGAGTCCCCAACTGAATGCTGGCAACACGGGATAAGGGTTGCGCTCGTTGCGGGACTTAACCCAACATCTCACGACACGAGCTGACGACAGCCATGCACCACCTGTCACCCAGTCCGAAGAGGCCTCTATCTCTAGAGGTTTCCGGGTGATGTCAAACCTAGGTAAGGTTCTTCGCGTTGCATCGAATTAATCCGCATGCTCCGCCGCTTGTGCGGGCCCCCGTCAATTCCTTTGAGTTTTAGCCTTGCGGCCGTACTCCCCAGGCGGGGCGCTTAATGCGTTAGCTACGGCACGGAATCAACCAACGTGACCCCACACCTAGCGCCCACCGTTTACAGCATGGACTACCAGGGTATCTAATCCTGTTCGCTCCCCACGCTTTCGCTCCTCAGCGTCAGAACAATCCCAGAGATCCGCCTTCGCCACCGGTGTTCCTCCACATATCTGCGCATTTCACCGCTACACGTAGAATTCCGATCTCCCCTAATTGCCTCAAGTCGACCCGTATCCACCGCAAAACCCCGGTTAAGCCGAGGCCTTTCACGGCGGACGCAATCAACCGCCTACGAGCCCTTTACGCCCAATAAATCCGGACAACGCTCGCGCCCTACGTCTTACCGCGGCTGCTGGCACGTAGTTAGCCGGCGCTTATTCAACCACTACCGTCAACCCCGCGAATACGGAGCCTTCGTGGTGGATAAAAGAGGTTTACAACCCGAAAGCCGTCATCCCTCACGCGGCGTCGCTGCATCAGGCTTCCGCCCATTGTGCAAAATTCCCCACTGCTGCCTCCCGTAGGAGTCTGGGCCGTATCTCAGTCCCAATGTGACCGACCGCCCTCTCAGGCCGGTTACCCGTCAAAGCCTTGGTGAGCTTTCACCTCACCAACAAGCTGATAGGCCGCGGGCCCCTCCCCAACCGCAAAAACTTTCCACCAAAACCCATGCAGGCCTTGGTCGTATCCGGTATTAGCCGCCGTTTCCAACGGTTATCCCAGAGATGGGGGCAGGTTACCCACGTGTTACTCACCCGTTCGCCACTCGAGTACCCGCAAGCGGGCCTTTCCGTTCGACTTGCATGTGTGAAGCACGCCGCCAGCGTTCGTCCTGAGCCAGGATCAAACTCTCCAACAAAAACCTGTTGCGCACCGCTCTCTTACGAGAACAGCGACTTTGGTATGTGTCGAAGCATGTCCTGACCGATTTTTCACGAGACACCCAACCAACCGGCTGAGCATCCCAAGGAAAAGACAGTCAAAAACAGTACCAACCAAGAACCACCAGCACCTAGGCCAGCAATCCTCAATCAGCCCGCACGCTGACCATCCAAACACCCTGTTGAGTTCTCAAACAACACGCCAACCCAAGTCGATCCACATTAGGGATTCGGCCTCAGCCGGAGCAACCTCTCAACTCTAACAGCCTCGGATCGCTCTGCAAACTTCAGGCTGATTAACCTGTGTCACACACGATCGAGCCTCTTAATGAGTCTCAAAGAATCCCGCGATTCAGCTTCCGGACCGCGCCATAACTCTGTGAGTCTGTCGCTGGTCTCCGGCGGCTTCCGGACCAGGCCTTCTCGGCTGTTCCGTTCCCCCGCGGGCAAAGACAACATTACACGGCCTTTCGAGGGCATGAAACAGGGGGTCCCCTTTTCGATCGCGATGGCGTTGAGCTGCGGCGATATCGCTGCGGCCCAATCAACTCCGTCGCCGGCGCCGACAACGCGCGCCTTCACGGGGGCTCCCGGTTCGAACCTATAAGAGGGGTACGACATCCGGTGGTCGTCACGGTGAACGAATGGAAGCGATCCGTGTTCGAGCCGTGTTCGAGCGACGGGTGCCCAAGAGAAGAGGAAGGGCAGACCTGAAGGCGGGTACGCGAAAGGGCCGGGCCGTCTTTCGACGGGCCCGGCCCTTTACATGCTTTCGAGCGTTGCCGCTCTGGTCTTACGCCGCCTCGACGGGGACGATGTTGACCAGCTTGCGACCGCGCTTGCTGGAGAAGAGGACTTCTCCCTCGGCGAGAGCGAACAGCGTGTCGTCGCCGCCACGGCCGACCAGGTCGCCCGGGTGGTACTTCGTGCCGCGCTGACGGATGAGGATCTCGCCCGCGCTCACGTGCTGACCACCGAAGCGCTTGACACCAAGTCGCTTGGAGTTGGAGTCACGCCCGTTGCGGGAGCTGGATGCGCCCTTTTTGTGTGCCATCGTTCAACCCCTTACTTCGAGATGCCGGTGACTTTGACGCGGGTCAGCGGCTGGCGGTGACCCTGGCGCTTGTGGTAGCCGGTCTTGTTCTTGTACTTGTGGATCTTGATCTTCGGGCCCTTGGTGTGCTCGAGAAGTTCACCGCTCACCGTGACGCCAGAGGCGTCGGTGACCACAGTGCCTTCGTCGACGAGCAACACCGCAGGCAGCGTAAGCGTGTCGCCGGGCGCGCCCTGAAGCTTCTCGACTTCGAGGACGTCTCCCTCGGCGACCTTGTACTGCTTTCCGCCAGTCTTGACGATTGCGTACATGTCGACGCGGTCTCCTTGGGTCCTCCCCGGTGCGGGGAAATGAGTTCCCCGCAGGGGAACGGTGTCTGTCAAATTTCGCGGTGTCACGCACCGTGCCAACTTCCGGCTCCGTTGAACGTCGCCTTGGCTGGGCCGCCGATCGAGCTCCGCGTTCGTCCCCGCAGGTGCGAGGGCGAAAAGCTGAGGGCTCTATAGGCCGCTCACTAGGGTACGTCATGTACCCGCTGGTTCCGGCATCGGGCGGGGCCCGAGGCCGCGGACGTCACAGTCCGCGGCTTCGGGCCGGCCTAATGCTCGGTCGCCGTCGAACCGGCGTCGCCGCCGGGCTCGGTGTCGGCTTCCGCTGCCTCGGTTCGCGAGTCAGCGGTGGTCTGCTCTTCGGCCAGGACCTCGTCGGCGTCCGCGGGGACGGCCTCTTCGGTCGCGGCCGCGATGTCCACGGGCTCGGTCTCGACCACGTGGTCGGCCTCGTCCGAGTCGTCCTGACCGATCGGCTCGGAGGACGTCTCGTCGGTGAACTCGACGTCCTCGTGCGTCGTGCTCGTGGTCGTCATCGTCGTGCTCGCCGAGGGCGGCCGCGATCTTGGCGGTCTCGGCCGCGGCGGACTTCACGTGCGGCTCGGCCTGGTCCTGCTTCTTCTGCTGGCCCTGCTGCTGTTTGCTGCTGGCCGGACTTGGACCGGTCCTTCTTCTTCTTGCCGCCGCCCTGGCTCTGGCCCTGCTGGTTCTGGCCGGCGTTCGCGTTGCCGCCCCCGCCGCCGTTGCCCTTCTTGCGGGTGTTGCCGAGGATCTCGTCCGTGTGGACCATGACCCCGCGGCCCTTGCAGTGGTCGCAGGGCTCGGAGAAGGCCTCGATGAGGCCCTGGCCGACGCGCTTGCGGGTCATCTGGACCAGGCCCAGCGAGGTGACCTCGGTGACCTGGTGCTTGGTCCGGTCCCGGCCCAGGCATTCGGTCAGGCGGCGCAGCACCAGGTCGCGGTTCGACTCGAGCACCATGTCGATGAAGTCGATCACGATGATGCCGCCGATGTCGCGCAGGCGCAGCTGCCGCACGATCTCCTCGGCCGCCTCCAGGTTGTTCCTGGTGACGGTCTCTTCGAGGTTGCCGCCCTCACCGGTGAAACGCCCGGTGTTGACGTCGATCACGGTCATCGCCTCGGTGCGGTCGATGACGAGCGAGCCGCCCGAAGGCAGGTAGACCTTGCGGTCCAGCGCCTTGAGGAGCTGCTCGTCGACGCGCTTCTCGGCGAAGACGTCCTTCGTCCCGGTGTGGTGCTTGAGCCGCGGGAGCAGCTCGGGCGAGACCGACTCGAGGTATTTGTGAATCTCGTCGTAGGCGCCGTCGCCCTCGACCACGATCTCCTTGAAGTCCTCGTTGAAGACGTCGCGGACCACGCGGATGAGCACGTCGGGCTCGGAGTGCAGGACGGCCGGAGCGTTGGCCTTCTTCGACTTGGCCTGGATCTCCTCCCACTCGATCTGGAGGCGGGAGATGTCGCGGGCCAGTTCCTCGGGCCCGGCGCCCTCGGCGGCGGTGCGCACGATGACGCCCGCGCTCTCGGGGACGAGCTTCTTGAGCGCGGCCCGCAGGCGGGTGCGCTCACGGTCGGGGAGCTTGCGGGAGATCCCGGAGGCGTTGCCGCCCGGGACGTAGACCAGGTGCCGACCCGACAGGGCGACGTGGCTGGTCAAGCGGGCGCCCTTGTGGCCGACGGGGTCCTTGGTGACCTGGACGAGCACGGCGTCGCCGGGCCGCAGGGCCTGCTCGATCGAGCGGGCCTTCCCGGCCAGGCCTGTCGCGTCCCAGTTCACTTCACCGGCGTAAAGCACCGCGTTGCGGCCGCGGCCGATGTCGACGAAGGCGGCCTCCATGCTCGGGAGCACGTTCTGGACCTTGCCGAGGTAGACGTTGCCGACCAGGCCCTGGGCTCCGGACTTGGAGACGTAGTGCTCGGCGAGGATGCCGTCCTCGAGGACCGCGACCTGGACTTTGCCTTCGCGGATGCGCACGATCATCTGGCGCTCGACGGCTTCGCGGCGGGCGAGGAACTCGGCCTCGCTCACGACCTGGACGCCCCGGCCGCGGCCGGACTTGCGGCCGTCGCGGCGGCGCTGACGCTTCGCTTCGAGGCGCGTGGAGCCTGAGACGCCGCGGACCTCTTCGTTGGAGGAGGTGCGACGCTGCGGGGAGCGGACCTTGACCACGACTTCGGCGTCGTCGTCGCTCTCCTCCGGACGCGAGCGGTCGGAGTCCTCCGAGCCGGCGCGCCTGCGGCGGCGGCGGCGGCGGCGGGTGACCTCGGGGCCGTCGGCCCCGGAGTCCTCGTCGTCCTCTTCGTCGGAATCGGACTCGCGGTCTTCGTCGTCGTCGTCGTCGTCTTCGTCGTCGGACATGCCGTCGACGCCCTTGCCGCGGCCTCGGCCGCGGCGGCCCCGGCGACCGCGGCGGCGACGCCCGGCCTCGGAGTCGTCATCGTCGTCGAAATCGTCGTCGTCGAAGTCTTCGGCCGCGGGCTCTTCGGCCTTCGGCTCGGGCTTCTCGGGGGCGTGCTTCTCGGGGCCCTTGTCGGCGCCGCCCTTTTCCGCGCCGCCTCGATCAGCGGCGCGGTTCTCGGAGCGGTTGCGGGTGCGCTTGCGCGTCGCCTGCTGCTCCTGGGGCTGGGCCTTCTTGGCCTGCGTCTTCTTCGCCTGGCCGCGGCGCGGCTCGGGCTCTTCCTCGCGCGGTTCGCGCTTGGCGGGTTCGGCCTTGGGTTCGGCAGCCTTGGGCTGGACCTTCGGCGGGGGGGCGAACATCGGCGCGGCGGTCGCTGCGGCGGCGCGGGGGCGCTCGGTCCGCGGCGGATCCGCCGGAGGCTCGTCGTTCTTGGGTTTCTGAGGAGCCATGAAGGTCACCGCAACCACGGGAACCTGTTCGCGCGGCTCATTCTCGCGCATATGAATAAATCTCCATTCCAGCCGCCGCCCGGGCGCGTGACGCGGTTTGCGTCCGCTGCCGCACGGGCGCGGCATCAGCAGTGCGGTCCTCCCGGCGTGGCGAGGCCGTAATCCGGTTCGTTTCGCCCAAGAGGCTTGCGAGCCTTGCTCCGGCTGCGATCATGCCGTTCAGGCCGCACTGAAAGCCTCAACTCGCACTGGGAAAACACCTCTGCCCCAGCCGAGTGGTCAAGTCCGTCGCCGTCGTGAGGGACGCGGACAGGACATCTCCGGGTCGCACCGTCCGTTGCTGTGTGCGGTACGACAAGGTCGAGTATCGCACACTCTGCGTCATTCGCCGAGCCGGTCAGTAAGCCGGTGCCGCCGCTCTCAGTGTCAGGCGTCACGAAAGGGTGAGAAAACACGACTCCTCGTGGTTGGCACGGTCGGAGCGTGGCTCGTGTCCCATGTACTCGATAAGCTGTGTGCTGGCGCGTCAGCAGCGAGCCTGAAGATAGGAACGACCATCGCACTCCAGGTGATCGACTCGGATGAGTCCGAGAAGCCCCGGGCGGACGGGAAACCCTCCACCTACCAGGGGCGACATCGTGGTGCCGACCTCTTTCGCCAGCTCACCAGCGTCGGCTGGGTGCTCGCGGTGGTCGCGCTCCTGCTCGCGGGCGGCGGCACCGTGCTCTTCTGGTCCTCCGGGATCGGCGACGAGCGGCCGGCCGTGGACGCGGGGAAGATCGGCGACATGTGCGAGCTCGTGGTGAACCCCGAGCTCCTCACGCCGTGGGCCGACGCCGAGCAGGCGCGGAACCCGGAGGAGTCCTCGGAGGAGAAGGTGCGGACGTTCGACTGCACCTACTCGGCCGAATACGCCGGGGATGAGGCGTATCGCCTGGTCACGCTCTTCGCGACCACCCAGGTCTACGAGGATTCGGCGAAGGCGCGAGCCGCGCTACGCCGGGGTCCTCGAGTTCGAGGCCGCTGAGGGCAACGAGACCTCCTCGGTCGGCGGGATCGGCGAGCAGGCGGCCGCCGCGGTCATCGCCTCGGGCGATGAGACCCAGGTACGCCTCCACGTGCAGGAGGCGAACGCCACCGTGAGCCTGAACATGTTCCTCACGGGCGTGCCGCCTGAGGGCGGCGACGTGGAGCAGTTGACGAAGGATCTGGCGGCGGCGCTCATCGATGCGCTCCCCCGGGTGGAGAATTAGGCGGCCCCCTTTAAGCTGGCGGTGACTACCGCGGCGTCAAGTCGACACGCCGGGAATCATTCGCGGAGGATCATTGTGAGCGCCACACCACCCTTTGGCCCGGCATATGACGAGCAGCCCGAGGACGGGCCGCGGTCGGGTACGGGCCAGTGGCGGCCCAGGGCGGGCAGACCGCGGGGGGCGCAAGGCGAACCGCAGCAGCCGCCGCAGGGCGAACCGGGCCAGTACCAGAGCGGGCCGCGCGCGCCCGGCGGTTCGCAGGGCGGCTACGACCGCGGCGGGCAGCAGGGCGGGGGGCCGCAGGCCGGGCGTCCGCAGGGCGGGCAGCGCCCGATGCCGCAGGCGGGACGGCCTTCGCAGGACCCGCGCGGCGGCGCGCCGCGCGCCGGAGGACCCTCCGCGGGCCGCGGGCAGCAGCCGGGCCCGAACCAGTCGCCGCAGCATTTCTCGACCCCGCCGGGGGGCTATG
Organism: uncultured Actinomycetota bacterium; assembly: GCA_963740955.1. Taxonomy (GTDB): domain Bacteria; phylum Actinomycetota; class Actinomycetes; order Mycobacteriales; family Micromonosporaceae; genus Glycomyces. Next base: position 287,628 of record CAVUGC010000008.1, on the reverse strand, counting down.
AGTCGCAGCGTCCGCAAGGCGGCCCGTCGACGGGCTCGACTCCGCGCACCGACCAGCGGAATGCGGGATCCCCGCCGAGGCGCGACGCCGGTTCGCCGCCGAGGCGCGACGCGGGCTCGACCCCGAACCGGGGCGCGAGCGACCCGCAGTATCAGCAGCAGCCGGGCGGCGCCGAGCCGCCGGCGCGCAAGGACGAGCCGTTCGAGGAGACCGCGTTCGTCGACGAGGGCCGCGGCGAATGGGGCGGCGGTGGCGAGACCACCGCGATCGGGCGGCTCGGGTACATGCCCAAGGAGCCGCGCCGGCGCTCGGACTTCCAGAAGGTGCGCAGCCGGGCCCGCAAGTCGAGCCCGATCCCGAAGATCATCATCGGCGTCGTGGCGCTCGCCCTGATCGGCGGCGGCGTGTGGTGGTTCATGAACCGGCCCGCCGGCGACGGCGCGGGCGGAGACCGATTCGAACCTGACCTACGACGGCAGCGAGCGAGCCCTGCTCCCTGGTCGACGCGGCGCCGCTCGAAGCCATTGTCGATGGAACCGAACCCGAGGCCGTGGGCGACGCCGAGGAGAAGAGCCGCGGCTGGGTGCAGTCCTGCTCGATGACCTACGGCGAGCCCGAACAAGCGGCGGCACTGCTCGAGGTCGAGGGCACGGTCTTCGACACGGACGCGAAGGCCAGCGTGAACTTCGAGCTCGGCACCGGCGACCTCGCCGAGTCGGGCGAGGCCTGGACGGTCGTGGACCCGGCGCCGTCCATCGGCGACCAGTCGGCGGCGGTCGCGCGCGTCGTCGACGACGGCACCTCGAACTTCCACCTGCACCTCCAGGACGACAACGTCTACGTGGTGGTGCGCCTCTCCGTGTCGAAGGACGCCGGGCTCGACCAGCAGGGCCTGACGGACCTGACGACCGAGATCGCGAACTCGTACCTGGAGAACTGGCGCGACGCGAGCTAGTGACATGAACGAAGGAGGGGCGGGGCCGATGGCCCCGCCCCTTCCTTTCTATCGTCGCTCGCATCAGTACGTTCGCATCGGGGCGCCGAACATCTGCGACTCGATCGACGTCGGCGCGCACCACAGGTAGCGCTCCTTCTGGCCCTTGCGGAGCATCGCGATCATGTCGTCGTGCAGCATCTGAAGCCACTGCAGCACTTCCTGGTTGACGCGGATCGCCGAGCGGGCGATCTGGGCCTCTTCGGCGGTGAGCCGCTGCAGGACCGTCATGTGGGCCTCGCCGGTGAGGTCGTCGGCGTAGTTCGTCAGGCGCGGGAGCACCGTCAGCTGGGTGCGCCACGGACCGAGGACCGGCTTGGTCTGCGAACCGCGCTCGCCCACGTCGTAGACGTACAGCGCCGGGGAGTGCTGGCTGGCCTCGACGGTGACCGGCTGGTCGCCGTGCAGGACCGCGAGGCGGTCGTTGCGGCCCGTCGCCGTCTCGCCCAGGCCGTTCCACTCCTGCGGGCGGGTCGTGCACACCGCGACGCGGGTGCCGATCGCCAAGGCGCGGAAGACGAGCAGACGGGCGAGGTACACGCCGCCGATGAGGTTGATGCGCGTCTCTTCGGGGCGGAAGAACGGGGCGACGACCGGCACCTGCTCGGCGTCGCGGCCGATCACGAGGCCCGACGGCGGGCTGGCGGAGGTCATGAGTTCCAGCGCCCGCGCGGTCGGGATCTGCGGGGCGGACTTGACCGCCTCGATCGGCGCGGCCCGCGTTGCTGGCAGTCTCGACCGACACGGTCGGTGACCGGGAGGCCGTAGACGGTGCCTTCGGTGGGCCCGGCCGAGACCGAGCCGACGCCGAACAGGCCCGCCGAGGTCGGCAGGGAGCTGATCGGGCCGCCGGTGATCGGGGCCGCGCCCGAGTAGGGCATGCCCGAGTACGGCTGGGCCGAGGCGGGCTGCGCGGAGTACGGCTGCCCGGAGACGGGGCTGCCGGACATGGGCTGCCCCGAGATCGGCTGGGCCGAAACCGGGGAGATCGACGGGCGCGCTCACGGGCGCGGCCGAGACCGGCGCGACCGAAGGCTGCTGCGGCTGGGGCTGGGACGGCTGCGGCGTCGTGGGCAGCTGGTACGGCGGCTGCGCAGGCTGCTGCGGACGCGCGGTTGCGCCGCGGCGGCTGCGCGAAGGCTGCGGCCCCGGAGGCTGGGGCCCTGGCGGGCGGCTGCGCGGGCGGGCGCTGCGGCGGCGCTGCGGCTGCTGGTACTGCGGCGGCGAAGACGGTTGCGGCGCTTGGGCTTGGCCGGCCGGGGGCTGCGCCGGCGGGCGCATCTCGGGCGGCCGAGGCGTCTGGTGCTGCGGCTGCACGGGCGGTTGGGCCGGGCTCGGCGGCTGGGCGCCGCCGCGGGCGCTGGGCGGCTGCGGCGGCGAAGCGGGCGGACCCTGCTGCGCGGGCGGCTGGCCCTGGCGGGCCGACGGCGCACCGTAGACGGCACCCTGCTGGCCGGTCTGCCCAGGCTGGCCCGGTCTGACCGGGGCCGGGCTGGCCGTAGACCGCGCCCTGCGGCGGCTGGGCGCCGCCGCGGGCGCTGGGCGGCTGCGGCGGCGAAGCCTGACCGGCCGCTCCCGCGCCTCGGATCTTGGCGGTGCCCGAGGACTCGTCGTCGACGGGGCGCTGGTCGCCGTTCTGCTGCTCGTCGTCGTCGGAGTGCCGGCCGGTGCGGTGGGCGCCGCTCTGGTACGCGCCGCCCTGGTAGGTGCCGCCGCCGTAGACGTTGCCGTTGCCGTTGTTGCGGTCGCTCATCGGGGGCCTCCTCCGGTGGGGGCGGATGCGTAGGCGGCGGGGCCGTGTTCGCCGTCGAGGCGCTGCAGGCGAACGCCGAGCTGGTCGGCGACGTTCAGCAGCTGGTTCTGCGCGGACTCCCACGAGGCCTGGTCGAGTGCGAGGCGGACGATCCCGTCGACGGCGAGCTGGCGTCCGGTGACGCGGCCGTCCGGGTTGACCTTGCCGTTGGTGCCCGCGGTGACCACGGTCGAGACCGTCACGAAGGCGGCGGGCACGCCCGCCAGCGCGTCGGCGGTGCGGTGCAGGGACGCGGCATCGCTGGGCCACTTGGTGATCCGGTAGGCGACGTGGCGCAGGCCGTCGGCGTACCAGTGGTTCCATTCCTCTGCGGTCCGCTCGCCGGGGACCGGCGCGAACGCGACACCGAGGGACTGCTGGACCGCTTCGCGGACGCCTTCGGCGTCGAGGATGCGGTTGGGGACGCCGACGTTGCCGAGGAGCTTGCTCACGCGCTGGGAGGTCGAGGCCAGTGCCTTGTAGACGCCGTCGACCTCGCCGCCGCGCTCGGCGGAGGCGTCGCGGGCGTCGCGGGCGCCGAGGCGCACGGCGAGCCAGGCCTTGTGGTGGACCACGGCGGGGTAGTCGCCGAGGAGTTCGCGGTAGGAGCGGGAGGCCGCGCTGTTGTCGTAGGCGCTCAGGCCGACCGGGGTGGTGTGGCCGATGAGCTGGACGGCGGTGACGGGGACGGAGGTCTCGTCGAAGAGGCGCTCGAGGCGTTCGAGCGGGACGGCCTTGGTGCCCTCGTCGGTGATGCCGATTTCGATGACCGAGAACCAGCCGCCGTTGTCGTGGCCGATGCCGACGTTCTCGTCGCGGTCCTCGATGCCGGTGATGCCGAGGTCGGGGGCGATGCGGTGGAGGACCTCGGTGAGCTGCTCGGGGTCGAGGGAGCGGATGCGCCGCTTCATCCGCGATTTGAGCGGCCAGGTCTGGTACCACCAGTAGTCGCCCTTGCGCCAGAAGACGAGGATCAGGACGACGAGCGCGACGGCGCCGCCGGCGGCTCCAGCGATCAGCCCGAATGCGAGGCACGCGAGTGCGAGCGTGAGCGCGAGTTCGACGGTGATCAGCTGCGCGACGGTGAGCGGGCCGAGCCTGCCGGACGAGCGGATCGTGAACACGACCGTCTCGCCTGGGGCCGGGGCGGTGCCCGTGTCGGTTTGCACGGACGCGGTGCCGCGAGCTTGCTGTTGGGCCTGCAGCATCGTCATTGGCGACGTCTCCAAGATGAAGGTGAGTGGTCGTACCTATCGTAAGCGGACGAGTCCACCTCTTGGTCCCCCGCCCTTGTCGTGTTTCGGCCCTTCTATGGGTGGACCGGCCTGCTGGCGCTGCGGCGTTAGACTGACCGGGTGCGATTCCTCCCGCGTGTACCTCTCTATTCCGCCGCTGTCGCAATGGCAACGGCCGGAACGGTTCTGCTGTCGACCACGCCTGCTCAAGCCGAATTCAGCGCCCAGGTGCTTCCCGCCGACGACCAGGTGCCGTGCGAGCCCCGCACGGACGCGAAGGACGACATCTCGGCCGAGACCTGGACGAACAATTTCATCGGCCTGGACGAGGCGCACCAGTACAACGAGGCGTCCGGTTCGAAGACGGCACACCGGTGACGATCGCGATCATTGATTCCGGTGTCCAAGCCGATCTGCCTGCCTTCTCCCCCAACCAGGTCGTGACGGGTTCGACTACTGGGACCCGGACGCGAAGGGCAGTGCGATGCGTACTACCACGGCACGGGCGTGGCCGCGATCGCCGCGGGAGCGGCACACGGGACACAGTTCGTCGGCGTCGCGCCAGCGGCCACGATCCTGCCGATGCGGGTCTTTCCAAGGCGACGAGGGCGCGGACGACACCAAGGCCGGGATGGTCGCCGAGTTGATCGTGGACGCCGTGAACAACGGCGCCGACGTCATCAACATCTCGATCGCCCTACCGGACACGGACGAGCTGAGGAGCGCGGTGGAAACCGCGATCGCCGCGGACGTCGTCATCGTCGCGGCTTCCGGCAACGGCAACTTGAACATGGACGACACTTCCCTCGCAGCGGAGGACGCGAAGTTCTATCCCGCGAACTATCCCGAGGTCATCGCGGTGGGTGGGCACAACAAAGACGGCAACTTCTATGAGGCGACGAACTTCGGCGAGAACCTCGACTTGCTCGCCCCGGGCCAGGACGTCACGTTCCCGTACGCCGGTGGCGGGTACTTCAGCGACCAGGGAACCAGCTTCGCGGCCCCGTTCGTGGCGGGTGCCGCCGCACTCCTGAAGGCGCAGTACGGGGAGGCGCTTCGCCGGCGTGGATCCAGAAGCGCTTGGAGTCGACCGCGATCCACCCGCCGGACGGGTTCAACGTCTACCAGGGTCACGGGGTGCTCAACGTTTCACTGGCTCTGACCGCTCCGCTCCTGGAAGGCGAGACGCCGTCGGACGACGAGGTCGCCCCGATCGACACCTCTCTCGAGGAGCCGGTGGTTCCGGAGGAGCAGGACTCGATCGCCGCGGTCGACATCGACTACGACCCGCTCGCGTTCGAAAAGCTCGTCGCGTGGGCGAGCGTGGGCATCGCGATCGTGCTCATCACGCTGGTCCTGGTGTTGAAGAAGATCATCCCGAAGGGCCGCAAGCGCGGCTGGCGACCGGGCACGAGGCGGCCGGACAACGTGCCGGTGAAGGTCGCGACCGAGGCGCGGGCCGAGGGCTAGCGGGGTTTCCCGCAAGACGTGCGAGGGGCGGAGCCGATGGGCTCCGCCCCTCCTTGCTTGCCGTCTTCTTGCTGAGGCGGTTGTGCAGAGGGGACTCGACGCGCTTCGGCTGTGCGGCGGCCCTCGAGACATGAAGAAACCCGGGCGATCCTGGTGGACCTACCCGGGTTTCCAGACGTCTTCGAGCGACGAGCGGCTACTAGCTGAAGCGAGCCGCGTTCGCGGCCTCGGTCTCCGCGTAGCGCTGCTTCGCGTTGTCGACGGCGCGGCCGACGGCCTCGAGGATGTCGTTGATCTTCTCGTAGGCGGCGTCCCACTGGGCCTTCGCCTCTTCGTAGGCAGCCTTGTCGCCACCGTCCCAGTCCATGCCATCGAGCTGGGTGCGGAGGTCGGCGAGCGTGCTGGTCATTTCACCAGACTGCGACGCGATCTCGGCGGTGGCTTCTTCGAGCTGCACATAGCTCATTGCAATGCGGCCTTGGCCCATGCTTCACCTCTATTCGTAGTCGGGGGGGGTGTTTTTAGAGTTCGCCTTCGAAGCCGCTGAAGTCGCTCTGGGACTCAGCGTCCTGCTCAGCCTGGGCGGCAGCGGACGAGTCGAGCGAGTCCGCGATGTCCTGGAGGGCGTCGAGAAGCTTGGCGGCCTCGGCGTCCCACTGCAGCATGGTGTTCTGGAACGCACCCGCGCCCGCACCGGTCCAGCCTGCGGCGAGCTCGTCACACAGGGCCTTCAGTCGGTCGAGGTTGCCGTCAACCGAAAGCTTGGCGTTGATCGTGTCACCCGCTGCTTGGGCGACTGTCTCTGTGTCCATTGCGACACCGGCCATGTTCACCTCCAAGTGATAAACCGGGGGCTGAGGCGCTAGGGATCTAGGCCGTCAGGGGTATCCCAGTGAGTTTTTGATCGATTCCGCAGTCACCATAACCCGTCCGTGCAAACTCACCGGGTTGGCGGTGCGCCTCTGAGTTTACTAGGCGTGGCATCGCGCATGTATCCCCACTTTGTGCCACCTCCGCAGGTGCTCTTCCCCCGATCGGGTGAGTGCTGTTGCAGGAGCGATCGCGTGTGCGGCAAGTCGATTCGCATAGCGGGCTTACCAGGGCGAACGGTTGGTTTCGGGATTCGTTTTCGGAGGTGGTTCGGGGGCGGCCGGGATGGTCGGGAGAGCCGGCCAGCGTCCTCGGGCGGGGTTCTCGCGGTGTGAAAAGGTGGAGAGGCGAGGCCCGAACCGGCTCAACGGAAGCGACAGGTTATGCGGGCCCGGTCGTGTGGCAGGTCGAGCTCCCATGTTCGTGCCACACTGCTCGGCCTGTTCAGTCCAGGTTGTGGTAACTCGCTATGCTTGTCTCAGTACAAATCGAGCGACCGTGCCCGTCGCGTCCTGCAGAGCGGCTCGGATCTATACCCCCTGTAAACCCGATCATTGCACCGAGGTGATGACGTTGGCGCTTCCTCCCGAAGACATGGCTGCTGCTAGCTACAGCCAGAGCACGAACATGTACACGGTCACGGACTCCAGCGGCCAGAAGTTCCAGATGACCGAGGAGTCCTTCGAGGAGTTCATCTCCAAGATGGGCGTCACGATCGATGACCTTGGCCTCTTCCGTGACAGGCTCCTTCAGGGCACGGTCGTCACAGTCCGCGAGGGCTGGAACCAGGACTACCTGAGCATGGGCGCCATGGAGGAAGTGGACGCCGTCTACCCTCAAGCTGGGCGGGTTCGACGACGCACTCGAGCTGCAGGAGGCCTACAAGAAGGTCTTCTATCCTTCCCGTGCAGAGCAGCTCGACCGGGTCTTCCACGGCCTCGACACGGGCCGCGTGATCAGCGAGGACATCAAGACCAGCTACCTCGAGAACGACGGCAACATCACTGCCGACGTGGTCAGCATCCAGAGCGAGTTCGACAGCCGAGACTCCAACATCTCCGCGGGCGAGGTCGACGAGGTTCGCGCGGAGAACGACCGCGGAACCGACATGCCGGCCACCGGCACTGAGCCCGGCGCCGACACCGAATCCGGTTCCGACGAGCAGCCTCGACAGCTCTAGTCCTCGTACATCGCTGAAGACCTGACCCCCTAGGAAGGAGTCGAAGATGGCCGCCAAAGGCAAAGGCCAGGACTACTACCAGAGCACCTATACGCACGAGCAGCTCTGGGACATGCTCCACGAAGGCGACGACTTTAGTGTCGAGCGTGCAGGTTCGATCTGGATCTCCGCGGCCAGCGGCATGAAGGCCGCTCGCGAGGAGATGGACACCCACGTCACGTCCCTGCGCGCTCAGTGGACCGGCGCGGCCTCGGACGAGTTCGAGGGCCGGATGAACCTCGTCAAGCAGTACAGTGTCGAGTCCGAAGAGGGCATGCAGACGCTGGAGAAATCGCGATCCCGCGTCTGGCTCGAATGCCTCAAAGAGGCCCAGACTCAATCCGAAGCGCTCAACCCCGCGTACATCGACGAGTACGAGGACTGGGTCGAGAGCACGAAGAATGTCGACCCCGCCAGCCCTGAGGCTCAGTCGAAGAAGACGCAGTGGGAGCAGGAGTACCAGACCGATCTGAACAAGAATCACGCAGATCTGGCTCTGATCGTCGCGAATCTCGGCGACGAATACGCAAAGGCGAAGGAAGAGACGTTCGGCGAACCTCCGCCTCCTCCCCCGAGCGACATGCCGGGTAGCAACACCTACCAGCCGCCGACCGGCGGCGTGTTCGCCGAGACCGGACTGGACTCGTCCAGTTCCCTCGACAACGCCCCTCCGAGCAGTGCCGACCTCGACGGTGACGGATTCGCCGACTCTGACAACCTCGATCCTGTCGACGGCGACTGGAACTACGGCTCGTACGACGACGTCGACTCGAACGCTGCCGGTGGTCTTGCCAGCGGTGGCGTGATTCCCGGCGGCGGCGGTGGCGGCATGTCGACCGTCGGTGGTGGCGGCGGCATGGGCGGCTCCACCCTCGCCGGCGGCGCAGGACTCTTCGGTCCCGCCCAGGGCGGCTCTGGTTCGACCAGCGGCCGTGGTGCTGGCTCCAGCCCTGCGCGCTCTGGCGCCAACGGCAAGCCGGGTTCGAGCCCTGCCCGTTCCGGCGCCAACGGCCGCGGCACTGGCAACGGTCGCGGGCTCTCCCAGTCCAGCCGCAACGCGATCAAGGGCGGCAGCGGGCAACAACACGCGCGGTGGCACCCGTTCTGGGTACAGCGACGATGACGATGACGAGACCTACACCCGCGAGACCTGGCTGCGGGAGGACGACGTCGAGTGGGGCCGGAACAATGTTCGGCACGAAGAGCTCGACGACGATGACGAAGACTGACGGCCGTTGAGCAATGTGTGAGGGGCGGACGGCCAAGGCCGTCCGCCCCTCAACCATTTCAAGTCGAGCAAAGGCGAAGGGCCTCATGCATTGCTGCATGAGGCCCTTCTTCCATTCACTTACTGCCGATTCGGATCACTCGGGCGCCAAGGCGCGCCCTGCCTCACCGCCGTCCGGGCGGCGGATTGAATCCCTGCTGTCCGCGAGGCGGGCTGCTGTAGCCCTGCTGGGCCAGGAGGAGGGCCGCCATAACCTTGGCCGCCGCCCATCGGAGGGCCGTACTGCTGCTGCGGCGCAACGGGTTGCTGGAACCCGCCCGGGGCCGGACCATTGCCGGGATTGAACGCCCCGGTCTCAGCGGCAGCTGCGGCCTTCCGTCCGCGACCGCGCAGAACGAGCCATACTGCGATCGCAGCACCGACGAGAACGACCGCGGCGGCCACCACGATGATGGTCGAGAGATTGGATTCCTTGTTTCCCTCGGCCGCCGACCGACGGGCCGTCGGACTCTGCACCGGCCTCGGATTCCTCGTCGGAAGCCTGTCATCCGGAGTGGCTCCGCTCGCGCCGGCTTCACCCATCGGATAGCCGAGCGGGTTCTCCTGACTTCCTCGATGCCTTCGGCGTGGACGGCCTGGTCGGCGTTCACCAATCCGTAGCCGGCGTCTTCGCTTTGATTGCCGCTGCCGTCTCCAGCAGTCTGGATCACGCGCTGGATGACGTTGCTCGCGTCAAGATCCGGATGGGCAGGCCCAAGTCAAGGCAGCTACCCCGCCAACAACGCCAGATCCCATCGAGGTGCCACCAACGACATCGGCATAGAGCTCAGTGTTTCCGAGGGCGCTGTCCTGCGGCAGAGGGGCGGTCATCTCATCGGCAGGTGCTGCGACACAACTTCGGGACCAGTGGTGGTGTTCTCGATACCAGATGTCACCATTGCGATCAGTACCGGTGACAGCGACCACGCCAGGCACGAATCCAGGATACGGGAACTTCTTCGGCAGGATCATTGCCCGCAGATGCAACGATGATCGCGCCCTTGTCGATTGCATACTGAAGGACCTCGAGGTATCCCCGTCAAAATCCGCTCCCATAGATGCCCCAAGGCACAACTAGGACATCTGCACCGTTGTCGACGGCCCATCGAAATGCGTCAAACTCGTATGTCTCCCATGCACCCGAGAGGACTGTCGCACCTGTTCCCAATCGAACCGGCATGATTGTGGCCTCCGGCGCAGCGAGCAGGACCCCGGCCGCAATAGCGGATCCATGGCCATCCGTGTCGTTCCAACCGGTTCCGTCTTCGGTGCCGAAGCGGAATAGCCAGCCAGGATGTCCTTGTCCTCGAAGAACGGGTGGTCGTTGATGCCCGTGTCCATCACCGCAACAGTGATGCCTTTGCCCTTGGTGGTCTCCCAAGCCGCAGGGGCTTGGACCTGCTCGGGCACCCAGGCGTTGTCCGATGCGTAGGTGTCGTCTTGAGCGAGGGCTGCGCTCGGGGTGGCGGCAATGGTTGCCGCGACGGTGAGGGCGGCGATGCCTGCGCCGAATGCGATGCGGGACCGTGGTTTGCGCTTGCGCTGGTTGGGGATTCGGAGGGATTGGCGTGAGAGGTGTGGCCATAGGGTGGGACCCCTTCCGTGTGCCGGTCGTTACAGCGCTGTCCGCTCTGCCCCACAAGATACCGGACCAGAGTTCAGCCTGCGAGCCCCGTCGGATCGACGCCGGCTGCCATCAGCTGACGAAAGAGCTGCTGTCGCGCCATGCCCCGAACGGGCGAGGATCGCAGGGCATCGCCATGTCACCAGATCGTGTCCTGCGCGCTCGCCGGCCCTGAGATTCTCTGCGGTTCTGATCAGTTCAGTTCTCGACCAGCGGGATTCGTTCCATAACCAGCGTGGTGAGCTCAGTCATCGCTGCACCGAGCGCTTCTTCCTCAGAGTCTTCGATCGGGTCTCCAGCGGAGTAATACGCGCCTTGAAGGCTAATCTGGAGGTTTCCGACAGAGGTAAGCAATACGGATGAGGCATAGACGAGCGTGTTCGGACCTTCGCGGCAGGTGTCGAGCGCCAGCCCAGGGGTCAGAAACTCATCGGGACCCCCGACACAGATGTCGGTAGTTTCACCCTCATGATAGGTCCACGAGACGTTTTGCCACTCTGCGAAATAAGAAAGCGGACCATAGGTCAATCTATACTCGGGGGAGTCTCGAATCTCTTCGTCGCGAATGTTCACCGAAATGTCCAGTGCAATGAAATTCTCTTCAATGCGGTCATACTCTGGATAGTTTACATATATGCCGTACACACAGTCGAGATTCGTTTCCTCAAGGGAGTTCGTTCCACCAGAGATGAGTTCCCCATTTTTGAAACTGACTCCGGTAGGCAGCGATTCGAGTTCCCCCGCTGCGGGACAAACGTCTATGGCACTGAGAGCTTTAGAATACAAAGGGGCGTCGGATGCCTCATCTTTCGATGAAGCCGAGCCAGGCTCGGCTGAGGCATTATTTTCACCAGAATCGGTAGCACCCTGGCATCCGAACAGCAACGACATTGCCGAGAGAGCACATGCTATACGAACGGCATGGATGTTCCTCATGAGCGAATCTGCCTAACTCTCAGATTCATTGCGGGGGAAGTTGTAGAGCTCCAGCATTTCACTCGGAGCACTGTTCAAGGACTCGCGAAACTCCCTCGCAGCAACCGAGTACGCTTCCTCGGCTTCGGAGAGTTTGGATTTCAGGTCTTGGATCTGACTGAGGAGACTGACCACAACTTCTTCAGGAGAATAAACGTATTGCTCGATAGTTATCTCGAACTGATTGGCGAAGTTTGTCCCTGTCCACCCCAGCATCCGCATCCCGGACCCGGCGAGCTTGATGATCTTGTCGAGTGTCCCGCCGGCCGGGGTCAACGCAATCGCGTCGCCAACAATGCCAAGAGCGGTTCCGGTTCCCGTAACAGCCATCCAAATATTTCCGAGACTAGTTGTCTCAGTGACGGTTTCTGTTGCGCCTAGCTGCACGGTTGCAGCGTTGAGGATTGCAATGGTACTGGCCCTGCAGTTGTAGATTATCTCGTATCTCATAGTGACGAGGTTCGCCAGGCAGGTGGCGATTACAATGTGGTTGTTCAGTGTTGGGCCGACCGTGGAAAGGTAGCCTTCGCTTGCCGAATCGGCAGCCAGCCCTGTCCAGTCGGCCATCCAGTTTTGATCTGCGCCACCGCCTCCTCGCGAAAGCTCCTCAATGTAATGAGGGAGCGTTTCGTTTTCTGTGACGAGTTCCTGACCACCTGGGGCCACCCCCATCGCTGCGGAAATCTTCGCGTAGGCGTTGCGGGCACTCTGCAGGTTGCTGGCGCTCTGGCTTGCGAAGGCCGGGATCCGCTGTCGGATGACCTCCCGAGTTTCCCAGGCCCAGTCCTCCGCCAAGGCGAGCAGTTCGCCTATGCAGCAGTCCACGGTGAGTGGAATCTCCTGGGTCACTCCCTGGTACTCGAATGTGCGGAACTCGCTCACGCCTTCGGGGGCTGTGCGCCCATGACAAGACGAAGGGATCGAGCCGTCTCGGCCACCGTCATACCAGGCCATCTGGTCACATTGGCCCACTGCAACATGAGCTGCCATGGCTGCGTTGCGGTGCAGATCTGGCGGGGTGTAACGGTCGCCATAAGCCGAGTACGGCCTCGGGATAGTCGAATCACTGCGGACAGCGGTGACCATGGTGTCCTGCCAGCGCTCGGCGACCGCGGCCTGGAACCGGTTAAGGTACAAGCTTGTGGCTTCGGCGTGATCTGTTTCAACTGCGCCTTCGTCGATGGTCGGTGCAGGGCCTGGCATACTTACGCCCCTTCCGCGGTGAGCTCGTCGTCGTAGGCGATGCTCCCTGGGCTTGTCTCCGTAGCTTCCGCGGGACGTTCGGTTGCCCCCGCATAATCGGCCTCATCCCAAGATGGGTTGCTGGAGCCATAGCCGTGGGGCGTCCAGTCGTTCAGAGCGGCTTCAATGTCGGCGGCCGCCTGGTCGTCTGAGTCCATGTAGTCCCGAAGTGCCTGTTCGAGCTGTCCACCGGCAAGCTCGTAGCGGCCGGCCGTTGTCTTGCAGTACTCGATGAATTCGTCTCGGAGCGCGATAACCTCCTGGTCCGCCTCAGTTGCTGTGCCTTCCGCATCGCACAAGTCGGGATCGGCAGTGTAGGTGTCATTGAAGTAGGCCAGAAGCTCGCCGTAGGCTTCGGCTGCTTGATAACTGCGGTTGGCCAGGTTCGCGAGATGGTAGTAGTCCACGGCAGTGCTTTGGACCTGTCCTTGCGGCCGCGAGCCGCTGTCCCTGCTCATCGAGGGCATGCGATTGCATCTCCGTGTTAGGGGCTGAGGGCTCATTCAGAGTAAGGGAGTGGGCACAGGTTTGGGGTTCTCGTTGTGAGGCAGAGGTGATGGTTTGAGTGAGCCGAAATGACATTTCGTCACTCTTGGTAATCGCTAGGGTTGCAAACACCCGAAATGTCTTGATCTTGCCTGCCCGGTGGGCACTCAGCGTGGTTTTGTGACGGTTTGGTGAATTCTGGATCTTGGGACCTTGGCTGGCGATTGCCGCCGCCGCGAGTCCGGCGAGGAGAAGGCCTGCGAATGATTCCTGAATGGAGTTGGCGACACGCCGGGGGTTGGGGTTGACATTGGGTCTGTAAGGGCCTCAACATGAACTTCGCGGGCCCACCGATACCTCGGTGAGCCCGCGAAAAAAGTTCAATCACGCCGCCCGGTGGCCTCAAGTTTGGTCGCTGGTAGCCACCGGGCGGCCCTTACACCAAGGGAGTTGCCTCCTATGGCGTTTACGACCATACCCTCTTCCGGGCTGTCTGGGAACAGGCATTCCGGGGGTTCTTCCAGGCGCTGGCCTGGGGATTTGCCGTGCCCGGACGTTCGATTCGACGTCGCCTCGGCGGAAGCCGATCCACCTAGGGCCTATCGGTACAGGCCGGCTGCAAACGACCCTTCGGTTCCCGACTCGGATCCTCGTTCGCCTCGGTTCGAGCCGCCGCACCTGCGACACCGGCCCGGGGATACCTGGATCATCGATCGAGACCGGCCGAATGATCCCCTCGACCCCGGGCCATTCGGATCGCCCGGTTGGGCCCCGGACAACCGGACCGGGCGGCACCGGCGGGCGGAGTTGCCCGATCCGCCAAGAGAAGCCGAGGAGCCGAACTCTTCGACCAGGAGGCCATCGCCCGGACGCGGTGAGCGCGACCAACCGGAGGCGGGGTCCGAGGGCAGCGGGCCGCGGCCTGGGCGTGGTCGGGGCGACGAGCCGCCGCCTTCCTCTCGGTCGCGGTTCTGGGGGGATGCCGATGACCGTCGGCGGTATGACTTCGGGAGGTTGCGGGAGGATGCCTGGACCGTCCTTCCTCTCCGACTCCGCGGTGCTGTTCGAGGCGCATTTCTCTGCGCCCGTGACCTTCCGCGAGCGCCTCGCGGCATTCATCCTCGCGGTGGTCCGCTTCTTCCTGCCTCGTCGGCAGGGACCCTTGCGTTCTTCCGCCTGGTCGGGTGTCGCGCCTGGTGCGAGTTCAGCGGATGCGGGCGGTGCGAGGCCGGAGGCGGCACGACCGGTTGGTTCCTGGAGTGGTTCCCCGATGGCCGGCCGGGCTTCACAGGGGCCCGCACGGACCTCGCAGGTGAGTCCGTTCGTCCTGGACTGGGAGCGGCATTTCGATGCCGCCCAGGCGTTCCGTGAGGCGGTGGTGCTGTGAGCTTTGCTGCGTACACCGCTACCGCGGTGGTCGACGGCCGTCGGCTTCACTTCGAGGCCATGGTGCTCCAGGCCCGTCTCCGCGTCACCCTCGCGGACCCTTGGGAAGAGTCCGATGTCCTCGGGTCGGTGATCCACCTCGATACGGAAACGCCGGGACTGCGTGTGGCCGCGCCGCTTCAGTTGGAGTGGGCCCGTGTTCACGCGGAGGTGATCGTGTCCGAGGCGGTCAGTGTGTGGAAGTCCGTCACGCGTGCCTGCAACGGATGACGACCTTGCTGGGGGCGGGCGGCTTCGCTGCCCGTCCCCGGTTCGGTCTGCGCGGGCGCCGGGGTTTTCCGGTGGCCCTCTCTGCAGCGAGCGGTTATTCGGTGAAGGTCATGGCGAGGACCGCTTCGGAGGCTGATTCGTAGAGGCCTTCGCCGCCTTCGGGGATGCTGACGAGCACTACGAGGGCACTGGTGCCGTCGACGTCGACGAGGAGGACGGAGACGTCTTCGTAGGTGTCGGCGAAGCCCTCGATGGGGTCCCACGTGACTCGGAGCGTCGCCAGGGCGGCGGGGCGGCCTTCGAATTCCGTTTCGCGGGTCTCGGTGGTGCCGAACCCCTTGCCAGGGGCCTCCGCTCCGGTGATGTGCTCGCCGCCGGCCCATTCGGTCGCGAGGGCTGCGGCGGTGTTCCCGAGGTCGACCGGGTCGTAGGGGGCGTCGGGGCTCAAGGCTCCGGATTCGATGTAGGACTTCGAATCCTCGTGCTGCACTTCGCATCCGGTCGAGTCGACGGAGACATACCCGTCACCTGCTTCGGACTCGACCGGCGCCCAGTCCGCTCCAGGAGAGGGGATCGTCGCGCCGAGGCTTTCCACGCTGAGGTCGCAGACGGTGGGGGCGTCGTTCGCTCCTTCGCCGGGAGACTGCGATTCGACGGCCGTGATGGTGCCTTCGTCGTCCGTGCCGAGGAACCAGTAGGCGCCGGCGCTTCCTGCGACCACCACCACGATCCCGACCACCAGGAGGGTCACCAGCAGCCCGCGATGCTTCTTCGGTGCGGGCGGATTCGGCCCGTCGGCCGATGGGGCCGATTGCGGACCCGGGAACGGGTGCTGCCCTTGTCCGACGCCCCCGAACTGCTGCGAGGGCTTCTGCGAGCTGGACTGGTCGGGCCGCTGAGGGAAGTTGCGGTTGTAGTTGCTCATCAGAGACACGACGCGACGGTAGCAGAAAGGTGCAAACCCCTCAGTAGGCCCGTGCCGGACGTTGCCGCGGCGACGCGTTTCGCTAATTCGGTCTCGGGCAGGCGATTCCGATGATGATGTCCTTGATCGGGTCGCCCTGGGGTTCAAGGCATTCGGGGGTTCCCGTTCGTTCTGCACACGGGCTTTGGAGGTGGAGGGCCGCGGCGGGGTCCTCGGTGTAGTCGAGGGTGATGGCGTGGGAGGTGTCGCCTTCGGTGGCGTAGCTGCGTTCGGCGGTGATGAGGCGGGTGTTCTCGAGGGTTTCGCCGTCATAGGTGAGCGCGAAATCGTCTGCGGCCCAGCGGGATGCAATGGCTTCGCCGGCCGCCTCGCGGAGCTCGTAGGTGAGGTCGTAACGGTAGGTCGGCAGGCCCGCGGGCGTGTTGTAGCCGCAAGGGGTCACGTCGAGGGTTCGGGTGGTGAAGCCCTGGAAGTCCGGGATCGCTTCGGTGGTCTCGGCGACGGCGAGTTCGAGGCGTTCCCAGGTGCCCTCCTCGGTGTATTCGCCGCTCGGGGCTTCAGTTTCAGCGGCCGTCTCGGCCCATTGGCGGACTTCGGTTCCCATGCCGAACGCAAGGGCGAGGGCGAGGCACCAGACGGCCGCCTCGGCGCCCAGGAGGCGGCGGGGGCGGGCGGGGCCGGCGCCGATCCAGGTTCGGGCCCGGGTGGAGGTTGCGATCCACGCGCCTAGGAACAGGAACGGGCCCATGACGATGAGGAACCGGATGCCCACGGCTGAGGCGCCGTCGCTCATCGCGTCGCTCAGGGGCATCGCCGTGGGTGTGAGGAGCAGCATCGTCTGCACGAGCACGAGCGCCCCGGCAGCGGCGAGATAGAGCCGGGCCCTTCTGCCGCCGCGGGCGAGCCAGATCGCGGCGAGGAGGTTCACCGGGACGGCGGGCGCGAGGATGAGGAGATAGGCGAGGCCGCGCGCGGCGAGCCCGTTGTCGACGCCGGGCCACGCATAGGCCTGCACGCCGTTCCAGGTCCACAGCCAGATCGCGACGACGGCGGCCGTGGCGGCCAAGAGGACGACCTGGAGGGCCTGCACGCTCGACGGCGGCCGCGCCGGGGTACGGGGGTTCGCCGCCTCGATCGGGGTGGTGTCGAGGCATGGAGGGGTGAGCAGCGGTTTCATTCGGGCCCTTGGGTTCCTGCGGCGCGAGGGTGCTTCGCGTCCGTTCTGACCCTAATACGCCGCGAGGCCGCCGACCGGTTGCGGTCGGCGGCCCAGCGATTTGGGTCCTACTAAGCGGTGCCGTTCGGCGGGAGCAGCGTCGTCTGGATGAGCTGCTCGCCGTCCTTGCGGCGCACCAGGGTGCCGCGGCCCGGAGGCTGCGGGCTCGGGCGGAGCTTGCCGAAGATCGCGCCTTCCTCCTTGCGGCCGCTCATGAGCAGGCCTGGGGATTCGAGCTGCTTGATCTGCCCCACGATCGGGTCCATCATCGCGCGGGACGCGCCGGAGGCGCGGCGGGCGATGATGACGTGGAAGCCGATGTCGCGGCCCTGCGGGATCAGTTCGGCGATCGGGGCGAGCGGGTTGACGCGCTGCGCCACCATCTCGTAGTCGTCGATGATCAGGTACAGGTCCGGACCCGTCCACCACGACCGGTCGCGCAGCTGCGCCGGGGAGACGTTGTCCCCAGGGAGCCGCTTCTCGATCGGGCCCCTCAGGTTCTTCACCGAGTTCTCGAACTGCTTGCCCGACATGGCGTAGTCCAGCAGCGTCGGCTTCGAGATCTCCTCGAGCATGCCGCGCCGGTAGTCGGCCATGATGACCTTGGCCTCCTGCGGCGTGTAGTTCGTCTGGATCTGACGGGCGATGTGCCGCAGCAGGTTGGTCTTGCCGGACTCCGAGTCGCCGAACACGAGCAGGTGCGGCTCGGTCTGGAAATCGAGGTACACCGGCTTGAGCCCGGCCTCGTTGAGGCCGATCGGGATGCCCGGCTTCGAGCGGTCGACGGCCTTGAGGAAGTCGGCCACGTGAAGCTGGCGCGGCAGCAGCCGCACCGGCGGGCAGGGCTGGAAGCGCCAGGCCTGCTTGACCTTCTTGACGAAGTCCTCCACGCCCCCCTGCAGGTCGTCGCCGTCACGGATGCCGTCGATGCGCGGCACACCCGACAGGAAGTGCAGCTTCTGCAGCGACAGACCCCGACCGGGACGGTTCTTCGGCACGTTCGCCGCCGCCTTGCGGTCGATCTCGGACTCCATGTTGTCCGAGAGCTTCAGCTCCAGCTTCAGGCCGAACATGTCGCGCATGTTCATGCGGATGTCGCCCCAGCGGGTGCAGGTGACCATGACGTGCACGCCGTAGGCCAGACCCCGGTTGCCGATGGCGCGAACCTGGTCGACGAACGGCTCGAAGTCCTCGCGCAGCGTCATCCAGTTGTCGATCACGAGGAAGATGTCCCCGTACGGGTCTTCCTGGAACCGACCGTCGGCCTTCATGCGCCGGTAGGAGTTCATACCGTCGATCTTGTTCTCGGTGAAGAACCGCTCGCGCTCGTCCAGGATGGTCGTGACCTCCTGGATCGTGCGCCGCACGCCCTCTTCCTCCTGGCGGCCGAAGACACCCGCGACGTGCGGGAGGTCCTCGATGCCGCGGAGGGTACCGCCACCGAAGTCGAGGCAGTAGAACTGGATCTCACGCGGCGTGTGCAGCAGCGCGAGCGAGCCGATGAGGCCGCGGAGCATCGTCGACTTGCCCGACTGGGCGCCGCCGGCGATGGCCACGGTGCCCTGGGCGCCCGAGAGGTCCACGATGAACGGGCTGCGGCGCTGCTCGAACGGACGGTCCTCTTCACCGAGCACGGCGTGGAGCTTCCCGTTGAGCGAGAAGCCCTTCGGGGACAGCCCGCGGACCGGGTCGGCCTCCAGCGGCGGCAGCAGCTGGTCGAGGGTCGGCGGCTCCAGCAGCGGCGGCAGCCACACCTGGTGGGCCGGGCGGCCCATGCCGAGGCAGTTGTTCACCATGACTTCGAGTTCGGAGAGCTTCTCGTTCTCGTCCTCGGTCTCGGCCACCACTTCCTCTTCAGGTTCCTCCTCGACCTCGGGCTCCGGGGGGAGCTCGACGAAGCCGGGCAGGAAGCGCTGCACCTTGTGCTGCACGGCCGCGATGCGCTCGGCGCGCGAGGCGATCCGTTTCGGCGGCTTGTAAGGGCCACCGACGTACGCGGCTCGGAATCGCACCAGGTCGGAGGTGCCGACCTGCAGGTACCCGTGGCCGGGCGCCTGCGGCAGTTCGTAGGCCGCGCCGCTGCCGATGACCGTGCGCGACTCCTGCGCCGAGAAGGTGCGGAGCGCGACGCGGTAGGACAGGAACGTGTCCAGGCCCTTGAGCTTGCCTTCCTCCAGGCGCTGCGATGCGAGGAGCATGTGCACGCCGATGGAGCGGCCGATGCGGCCGATCTGGAGGAACAGGTTGATGAACTCGGGCTTGGCGACGAGCATTTCGGAGAACTCGTCGGCGATGATGAGCAGCGTCGGCATCGGGTCGAGCGGCTGCCCGGCCAATCGCGCCTTCTCGTACTCCCACCGGTTCGTGAAGTTGCCCGTGCCGCGCAGCACTTCCTGGCGGCGCACCAGTTCGCCTTCGAGCGCGTCGGCCATGCGGTCGACCAGCTCGATCTCGTCGGCGAGGTTGGTGATGACCGCCGAGACGTGCGGCAGGTCGTCGAGGGCCGCGAAGGTCGCGCCGCCCTTGAAGTCGACGAGGATGAAGTTGAGCTCTTCCGAAGAGTGCGTGGCGATCAGGGAGCCGATGATGGTGCGGAGCACCTCGGACTTACCCGAACCGGTCGCGCCGATGAGCAGCCCGTGCGGGCCCATGCCGCCGACGGCCGACTCCTTGAAGTCGATGTCGACGATCCCGCCGTCCGGACCGGGCCCGATCGGCACCTTCAAGTAGTCCTTGACGGGCTTGTCGCGCCAGTGCACGGCCGGGTCGAGCGCCGCGGCGTCGTTGAAGCCGAGCATCTCCGGCAGGCTCGACGGGTTCGCCAGCGGCGACGCGTCCTCGTCACCGGACTCGGTCTTCCCGGCGACGCCCTTGAGCGTGAGCCGCCAGGGGGCGAGCGAGCGGGCGACGCCCTCGGCCTGGTTGTACGACATGCGGTCGGGCTTGCCGAGCACGCGCCGGCGACCGGCCTGGTCGGTGTAGATCTCCTCGGGCGTGACGTCGTACAGCTTGATCTGCGGCCCGGGCTTGCGCGGCAGATAGCCGGAGAAGTCGAACACGGTGACCCCGGCCATACCGTCGGCGGCGATGATGCCGGTCGGGTCGACCTCGCCGCCGTCGAGGATGACGACCAGCTGCGCCTGGCTCTCCCCCGCGGTCGCGCCGGGCGACCAGGCGCCGCGGCTCGAGAGCTGCTCGCGCAGCGAGTTCTCCAGCTGCGTGGTCGTGTTGTAGAACATGCGGACCGGTCCGGCCCCGTCCTCGGCGGACGGGTGCTGGAGGTGCGGCAGCCACTTCAACCAGTGCCACTCGGACATCCGCTCGTTGTCCGCGACGACCGCCACGATGACGTCGTCGGGCGAGTGGAGCGTGGCGAGCTGGACCAGCTGCGCCCGGAGATTGTCGAGCACGAGCGCGCGGTCGCCGCGCAGGACCATGCGCGCGGCCTCGGTGTACTTCATCGACCGCGGGATGTCGATCACGTTCGAGTGGGCGGCGACGAATCTTCGCAGCGCCATCGAGGTCATCGGCTCCAGGTCCTCGACCGGTTTGGTCTCGGGAGGCACCAGTTTCATCGTCATGCGCTGCTTGCCGATGCCGACGCGCACATCGAGCGCGTCGTCATCCTTCGTGCGGCGCTCCCACATGCGGCGGGAGCCCACGAGCGACCACAGGGCCTTCGGGTCGGGGTGGCGCCAACGGGCGGCGCGCCACTGGCGCTCGGCGCCCTTGCGGGCACGGCGCCGCACCTGGTTGAGGTAGCGCATGTAGTCGCGCCGGTCGGCGTTGAACTCGGCCTTCTTCTGAGCTCGGTTGCCGCCCATGCTGGTGGCCATCATGCCGACCATGGAGACGCCCATCATGGCGCCCATGGCGATGCGCATGGTGTTGTTGCCGCCCGAGCCGGAACCGCCGGTGGTCCGCATCATCATCATCATCGCCATGGCGGCGGCGCCGCAGAGCATCGGCAGGATCATCAGATACTGCGAGATGTTCTTGGGCTGCGGATCAGGCATGTCCGGCGGCGACTCCAGAAGGATGTCGCCGCGGGGTGCCTGCGGTCCGCGCTTACGCGGAGGCCTGCGGAAGAGTTTGGTCGTCACAGAGGGTCCTTGTACTCACCGGGGGATGCGCCCTGCCGTATAAATGTTGTAA
Source organism: uncultured Actinomycetota bacterium (assembly GCA_963740955.1). GTDB lineage: Bacteria > Actinomycetota > Actinomycetes > Mycobacteriales > Micromonosporaceae > Glycomyces. The sequence goes on along the minus strand of CAVUGC010000008.1, from coordinate 266,502 downwards.
GTGCGCTCTGTCGAGTATCGCACTTACAGGGTAGAACCGCATCACCACTCAGCCGGTACACCCGCCGTTGCATGAGGGATTTATCCTGTAACGGTCCCCCGATTACCGACCTGACCCGGAGGTTCGCGCGGTGAGCACCAAGTCGGCCACTCTATCCAGGGTGACGATCGTCAGTCCTCGCACCAGGATCGACCTCGCACTGCCCTCAGACGTCCCCCTCTCCGACCTGCTGCCGACGATCCTGCACCAAGCCGGCGAGTACTACATCGACGAAGCCGGCGACAACGGCGGCTGGATCCTCGCGCGCCTCGGCGACGCGCCGATCGACACCGGGCACTCCTGCTCGCAGCTGTCGATCGCCGACGGCGAGATGCTCTACCTCAACCCATCGGACGCGGCCAAGCCCGAGATCGTGTTCGACGACGTCATCGACGCCGTCGCCACCGCCACCGAGCAGCGCGGCAACCGTTGGGACTACCTGGCCACCAAGCGCTTCAGCGTCGGCGTCGGCACCGCCGCCCTCGCCCTCGGCGCGGTCGCGGTCCTCCTCACCGGCCACCTCGCGAGTGCCATCGTCGGCCTGGCGGTCGCCCTCGATCCTGGTCGGCGCCTCGGCGCTGCTCTCGCGCGCGGTCGGCGACTCGCGCGCGGCCACGTACTTCGGCATCACCGCGGTGCTCTACGCCGGCGTGGGCGGCCTGCTCATCACGCCGACACGAGACCACGAGCCTGCTCGATCTCGACGGGCCCGGACGTGCTCATCGCGGCTTCGGCGATCCTGCTGTTCAGCGTGCTGGCCATGGTCGCCGTGGGCGACATGGCATCAGCGCCGGTGTTCATCGTGACGATCCTCGGCGCGGTGGTGCTCGGCATCTCGACCGGGCTGATGCTGATCATCCCGGACCAGCTCCGCCGCCACCGCGGCGGCGATCGCGGCGCCGCTGGCGCTCTCGATCCTCCCCGTTCGGCGCCGCGGCTCTCGCTGTCCATGGCGATGGTCCCGACCCCGCAGCTGCCGACGACGACGGAGGAGCTGAAGGAGGGCGACGCCGAGGCCATCGACGGCAAGCGGATCCTCAAGCTCTCCGAGCACGCCGGGAACTACCTCGAGGCCCTCTACTCGTTCGCGGCCGTGGTCGGCCTGATCTCCGCGATCGCGCTGGCGTTCTCGGGCGAGGTCCCGGCCGGCCTCATCCTCTCCACGATCCTGTCGCTGGTGCTGCTGAGCCGGTCGCGGATCGGTCGAGGACCGCGCCGCCCGCATCGTGATGCTCACCGGCGGCATGGGCGGCCTGGCCGCGACGCTCGCGGCGATCTTCGTCGCCAGCGAGGACAACATCCTGGTGCGCCTCACGGTCATCCTCGGCGCGCTCACGCTGCTGACGCTCATCGCGATGGTCTACGGCCTCGCCGTGGCGGGCAAGAAGATCGCCCCCACCTGGGGCCGCGCCCTCGACATCATCGAGGCGCTGCTCATCGTCTCGATCCTGCCGCTGGTCGGCTGGGTCTGCGACCTGTACTCGATCGCCCTGTCGCTGCGCGGCTGACCCCCACCCCCTGACCTCGACTCCCGAGAGAGGCGAATCCGAATGGCCCAGATGCGCTCCCGCCGAGAACAGGTGGAGGCCCACAAGTTCATCACCTCGCGCATGAACCAGGCGCTGGTGCTGGCCAACCCCGACTCGATCGAGCGTCCGCTGCGGCGCATCGGCGTCTCGATCTTCGCTTCGGTGATGGTGCTGGCGCTGATCTTCGCCGGGTTCGCGATCGCGACCCTGTTCGGCAAGGGCAACGCGCTCCCGGTCGTAAGGCAGCATCATCACCATCAAGGGCACCAACGCGGTCTACGTGTACATCACGACGACGGCAAGGAGCCGACCGAGGAGGACCCGGCGAAGCTCTGGCACGTCACGAACTACACGTCGGCGCTGCTGCTGCTGCAGCCCGGTATCGAAGGCAAGGTGCCGGTGCAGACCCTCAAGCCGAGTCGCTCGCGATAATGCCGCGCGGCTTTCATGGTCGGGATCGACGGCATCCCGGCGGAGCCGCCGGTCGAAGGCCGAACTGCTCCAGAACCAGAACTGGAACGCGTGCTCGATGCCCCGCGAGCAGGGCAGCACCGCCGGCTTCCAGTTGACGCAACTGGTGATCAAGGACATGGAAGAGCCGACGAGCTGGCTCAGCGACGACAAGTGGGTGCTGGTGAAGACCGCCATCGACGAGGAATCCAGGAGGAGCCCGTCTACTTCCTGCTGTGGAACGACAAGAAGTACGAGGTCGTCAACCTGCTGGCGCTGGATGCCCTGAGCCTCAACGAGGACCAGGCGATCCCGGTGAACGAGAACGTCATCAACACGATCCTGCCCGGCGCGCCGCTGACGATCGACGCTGAGGAGTACTACGGGGATCCCTCCGAGGAGGGCGTGCAGGCCGCGGACGGCACGACCATCAATTACGCGCAGCCGCTGGAGATCGGCGGCTCGTTCTACACCCTGGTGAAGGACGGCGAGAACGGCGACGAACTGGCGGAGATCACGGCGACCGAAAACGCGCTGCTGCAATCGGTCAGCGGGAACCCATTGGTTCTCGAGCCGACGGCGTTGACCCAAGTCGGAGCGCAGGGGGACTTCGGCACCGACGACTTCCCGACCACGGTTCTCAGTGACACGGTGTGGGAGCCGGATTCGGGTCGGCCCGCGATCTGCTCGGTCTACGACCCGGGCAGTGAGACGAACGAGGGAACCGTGGGGACCGAGATCCGCGTCGCCATGTACGACACCGCCCCGAGCCAGCTCACGGACCCCGCGGATGCAGTCGTGTTCACCGACGAGGGCGACATCTTCTCCAACGTTGAAGGCATCGCCGCGCAGACCGTGGTGGAGCCGGGCCGGGCGGTGCTCGCCGACTCGCGGACGAACTCGGGCGCGACCATCCAGGCGAACACGTTCCTCATCGACAGCCTGGGCTTCCAGTTCGGCATCGTGGACAAGGGCCAGACCGACTCGACCCAGAAGCTCCTCGGCTACGGCGATGTGGATCCGGTCTCAGTGCCCGACACGATGATCTCCCTCATCCCGCGCGGCGCTGACCTCGACCCGTTCGAGGCCCGCAAGCAGCTGGTCTATGACGACGCCAAGGTGCCGGCGTTCGAGACCGAGGAAGAATCGCCCGCCGAGGGCGAAGGCGGCTGACCGCAAGCAGTACACGAGCGACGCCGGGACCTTCATGGTCCCGGCGTCGCTCGTTCTGCGGGAGTCGTGTGTGGTGCCTGCGTGTTAGCCTGGCGCGACACACTCCCGACAATGCGAGGATTCGTCATGGCCTATCCGCCCCAGCAGCCGGGGTTCGACCCGAACCAGCAACCGCCCCAAGGGGGGCAGCCCGGATACGGCCAGCAGCCGGGGTACGGGCAGCAACCGCAGCAGCCGGGATACGGCGCGCCGCAGCAGCCCGGGTACGGCCAGCAGCCCCAGCAGCAGCCGGGATACGGCCAGCAGCCGGGATACCCGCAGCCGCAGCAGCCCGGTTACGGCGCCCAGCCCGGGTACGGCGGGCAGGCCCTGCCGCCCGCCCCGAAGAAGTCGAAGACCGGTCTGATCGTCGGCATCGCCGGCGGTGCCGTGGTCCTCGTCGTCGCGATCATCCTCCTCGTGATGAAGCCCTGGGCCGGGCCCGGCGCGGGCGACTCCCCGACCGATGTGGCCGACGGCTATATGAGCGTGATGGTCGACGCGATGAACTCCGGCGACTTCAGCAACATCGAAGCCCTCGCCGCCGACCTGCGCCCGTACGTGTGCTCCGAGCTGCAGGAGGAGATGGACGCCAGTGTGGAGGACCCCGACGCCGGGGACCTGGCCGAGGTGGAAGAGCTGTTCGCCGGCGCCGAGTTCAACCTCGAGTACACCGTCGGTGAAGAGGCCGTCGACGGCGACACGGCCACCGTGCCCGCGACGATCACCGGCGACGCCACGTACGACGGACAGTCCACGCCCATGGACGAGTCGATGGAGATCGAACTGGTCAAGGAAGAGGGCGTCTGGAAGGTCTGCGGCGACGGCGGCTTCCTCTAGACGTTGACAAGTGAAAGGCCCCGACGGGAAACCGTCGGGGCCTTTTCGTCTGCGCCTCAGGAAACCCGGCGCCTCAGGAAACCCGGCGCCTCAGGAAACCCGGCGCCTCAGACGATCGAGTTCAGCACCGGGAAGTAGCCGTCCTGCTGGCCGGACTTGTTCGGGTGGTAGGACTCGACGATCGGGTAGGAGATCCCGTTGAGCCATTCGGTGTCGTCGCAGACCGCGTGGTCCTCGAAGGCGTCGCGCACGTCGGCGTACCGGAAGCCGTGGCTGCCGGCGACCTGGCCGACGGTGTCGCCCAAGAGGTCGGCGGCGTCGTTGAGGGCGGCCTGCTCTCCGGGGCTGATGCGGGTGATCGCGTTGCACTCCTCGCCGTTGAACAGGCGCGGGTAGCCGAGGACGACGACGTCGGCGTTCGGCGCGGCCGACTCGATGGCGTCGTAGACGGCGTGGAGCTTCGCGGGCAGCTGCTCGCGGATGAACTTCTCGGCCGCGTCGATCTCGGCGGTGCAGGTCCACGGGTAGGGGTACGCGCACTGCTGGACCACGCCGGTCCAGCCGGTGTCGTTGCCGCCGATGGTGATCGTGACGAGGTCGGTGCTGGAGGAGAGGCCGCCGAGCTGGTCGGCGAGGACGTCGCCGGTCTTCGCGCCCGAGCAGGCCGCGAAGGTCAGGTCGGCGCCGAGCTCGTCGGCGATCAGCGACGGGTAGGCGGCGTCCGAGCGCTTGCAGTCGGAGCCGTCGTCGATGTAGTCGCGCGTGCCGACGCCGGAGGCGTAGGAGTCGCCGAGCGCGACGTACTCGATGGTCTGGGCTTGGGCGGTGCCGCCGGTGAGGGCCATGACGGACACGAAAGCGGCGGCCGTTGCGGCCGCCATTGTGGAGATTCGTCTGGGGATGGACATTTTGGGCTCCGTCTCGAATTTTGTCCGGGGTCGGGGCCCTATTTATATAGGTTTCGTAACGGACGGTCTACCAACGGAACGTAAAATGTCAGAATATTGACACACATCGTTCTCTCTTGCGTGGCAAAGCGTCCGCGACCAGGCGTGGACGCGACTCAGCGTGCCTTCGACCTAGATGCCTTCGGGAAGGTCGAGGCGGTCGAGCGGCTGCGGCTCGTCCGGGGTCTCGGCCAGGAGCCGGTCGGCATCGTCCTCTTTGGCCGCTTCCGGCTCGGCGAGCAGACGCCGGACCTCGGCGTCCAGGTGCGCCTCCAACAGGGCGGCGAAGCGGCCGGCGTCCTCGGCGGCCAGCGCCTCGACGAAGGCGACGTGCTCGGGGACGAGATCGCGGTGGACTTCGAAGTGCTCGTACATGGAGAAGGTGCACAGCCGCGTCTCGATGAGCAGGGTGGCCATCATGCGCGCCAGGCGGATCGAGCCGCCCCAGGCGGCGAGGGCGCGGTGGAAGTCGAGGTAGGCGTCGCCGAGGGCGCGCGCGTCGTCCTTCCGCAGGGCGCGGTGCATCCGTTTGACCTCGGAGCCGAGTTCGGCGAGGACGGTCTTGCGCTCGACGAGCGGCCGGGCGAGGACGCGGCGGCCGAGTTCGGGTTCGATGCGGGCGCGGAGCCAGTGGATGTCGCGCACGTCTTCGGGGGTCATGATGCGCACGGCCAGGCCGCGGCGCCTGGGGATGACGAGGAGTCCTTCGGCGGTGAGGCGCTGCATGGCCTCCCGGAGCGGGCCGCGGCTGACGCCGAGCTGGTAGGCGAGTTCGGCTTCGCCGAGTGCGGCCCCCGGCGGGAGCGACCCGTCCACGACCGCGTCGCGGAGTCGATCGGCGATGAGGTCCACCGTCGAGGTGCGTCGCACCGGGGCCAGGCGGCCCACCTGGCGGGCTCCGGTGAGGCCGCTCAATCCGCTGCTGCGATCAGACACGTCTGTCTGTTCCCCCTCTGTCTGTTCTGGGCAGCATCCTATCGCTGCCGGTACATCACGTTCGGCTGCAAGCTCCGGTTGCGGCCCCCGTCAACATGCTTGCGTTTTTGTTATCGAACGTCGATCATCGTATTGTCGACAAACTTACAATAGAACGTTAGGGTCGGCAAGGTACCCGAGTCCATCTCAGGAGGCGACCATCGTGTCGAACGAACTGCATCTCAACCGCCGCAATCTCCTTGGCGGAGCCACCGCCGGGGCCGCGGCACTCGCGCTGGCGGCCTGTTCCCGCACGGACCAGGGCGGCGGCAGTGGGAACGGATTGCTGAAGAAGGCGCAGGACGGCGGCACCATCCGCATCGCCTATGCCGACGAGGCCCCGTACGCGTACACCGCCGACGACGACTCCGTCACCGGGCCAGTCGGTGGCCGTCCAGCTCTACCTGCTCGACAAGCTCGGCATCAAGGCCGACCAGATCGAGTGGAAGAACACCAAGTGGGAATCCCTCATCTCGGGCCTGGGCACCAACCACGACATGGTCATCGCCGGCATGTACGTCACCCCCGACCGCTGCGAGGCGGTCGCGTTCGCGAACCCCGACTACATCATGCCGGACGCGCTGCTGGTCCAGGCCGGAAATCCGGGCGGGTGGACCACGCTCAACGACATGGCCGAGACCGACGGCGTCATCGGCGTCATGAACGGCACCAGCGAGCAGGAGGTGGCGGACGCGCTCTTCGACGAGGACCGCATCAACGTCCAGGCCAACCTGACCGCGCTCATCCTCGAGCTCAAGGCCGGGCGCTGCGACGCGATCGGGCTGACCGGCGCGAACCTCAGGCTGGCGGCCGAGGCCGACCCCGAGGTCGAGGTGACCGACGGCTTCTGGCTCGTCGACCCCGAGACCGGCGAGGACATCATCGGCGCGGGCGCGGCGGTCTTCCAGCCGAACGACAAGGACTTCCGGGACGCGGTGAACGAGCGAGCTGGAGAAGCTCCTGGCCGACACCGCCACCTGGGAGGGCCTGGTCGTCCGAGTACGGGTTCACCGTCGAGGAGAACCACCCCGAGGGCCTCACCGCCGAAGACCTCTGCCCGGACACCTACCAGTAGGCGCCATGGACTTCCAAGCGGTCATCGACTCGCTGCCCCGGTACGCGCGAGCCGCTGCTGGTCACCGTCGCAGGTCACCCTGGCCTCGGCGGCCCTGGCGCTGGTCGTGGCGTTCGCGCTGGGCCTCATGACGAGCTCGAAGCACCTCGCGGTGCGCACCCCGGCGCGGGTGTTCGTGGAGTTCATCCGCGGCTCATCGGTGGTGGTGCAGCTGTTCTGGTTCGCGTTCGCCATGCCGGTGATCCTGGGCGTCCAGTTCGACTACGCCATCGTCGCCGGCATCATCGCGCTCGGCCTCAACTACGGCGCCTACTCCTCCGAGGTGGTGCGCGGCGCCATCGCCTCGGTCCCCAAGGGGCAGCTGGAGGCCAGCCTCGCCGTGAACTTCACCCCGCTCCAGCGCCTCAGGCTGGTGGTCCTCCCCCAGGCCTGGCCCGAGATGATCCCCTCGCTGTGCGCCTTCGCGATCATGCTGCTCAAGGCCAGCGCCCTGGTCTCGCTCATCAGCGTCACCGACCTCACCGCGATGGCGGGCCTCATCGGCGGGCGCGACGGCGGCGTGAACCAGCTGCCGCATTACGCGCTCATCCTCGTCATCTACTTCGTCCTCGCCTGGCTCATCTGGACCGGGATGCGGGCGCTCGAGCGCCGCGCCAAGCGCGGCATCGGGGTCGACGCGAAGCCCGTCAAGGGCCGCTTGACCCCGGCCGTCGCGGAGAAGGGACTGACCTGATGAACGAGTGGAACAACGAGATCGTCATCGAGGTCTTCCCGGCCATCTGGCAGGGCTTCATCGTCGTCCTCCAGGTCACCCTGGTCGCCGGCCTGATCGCCATCCTGCTGGGACTGCTGGTGGCGATCGGCGAGCGCATCGGCCCGCCGTGGCTCAAGCGCGTCCTTTCCGGCGTCTTCCAGTTCATCCGCAACACCCCGCTGCTGGTGCAGGTGCTGTTCGTGTGGACCGCGACGAGCCTGTACATCAACCCGGAGTGGAGCGCCTTCGCCGTCGGTTCGGCGGTGCTGGGCGTCCACTACGCCTCCTACACCTCCGAGTCGTACCGGGCCGGGATCGAGGCGATCCCGGTCGGGCAGTGGGAGGCGGCCACCGCACTGAGCCTGCCGACCCACCGGGTGTGGGGCGCGATCGTGCTCCCGCAGATGATGCGGCGCTCGACCGCGGCGGTGGCGAACTGGATCATCGCCATGTTCAAAGAGGTGCCGACGCTGTTCATCATCGGCGTGCTCGAGATGATCGCCCAGGCCCAGAAATACCAAGGACAGCACTACGACGGTGCCGTCGAGGGCTACACCATCGCAGGAATTCTGTTCCTGGCCGCCTCTTACCCTGTGGCGGTAGCGGCGCGGAGATTGGAGAACCGACTTGCAAAATCCAACTACTGACGGCGAGCCCATCATCCGTTTCGACCGGGTGAACAAGTCCTTCGGGGATCTGAAGGTGCTCGACCAGTTGAGCTTCGACGTCGGCGCCGGGCGAGCGCGTGACGCTCATCGGGCCCTCCGGTTCGGGCAAGACCACGATCCTGCGGCTGCTCATGACCCTGGAGCACGTGACCCCGGCGAAGGACCCCGCCGCCGACGGCGGCGTCATCTGGGTCGAGGGCAAGCCCCTGTCCCACATGGAGAAGGGGAGCAAGCTGGTCGTGGCGAACGAACGCCACAAGCGGCAGGTGCGCAAGAAGATCGGCATGGTCTTCCAGCAGTTCAACCTGTTCCCGAACATGAAGGTGCTGCGCAACGTGACCGAGGCGCAGGTCCACACCCTCGGCCGCTCCAAGGACGAGGCCGAGGCCAAGGCCCGGGACCTGCTGGAACTGGTCGGCTTGTCGGCCAAGGTGGACAACTACCCGTCGCAGCTCTCGGGCGGCCAGCAGCAGCGCGTGGCGATCGCCCGCGCGCTGGCGATGGATCCCGACATCCTGCTGCTCGACGAGGTGACCAGCGCGCTCGACCCGGAGCTCGTGGCCGACGTGCTGGGGGTGCTGCGCGACGTCGCCGACACGACCAGCATCACGATGCTGATCGTGACCCACGAGATGGGCTTCGCGCGGGACGTCTCGAACCGCGTGATGATGTTCGACCGCGGGGTGATCGTCGAGGAAGGCGCCCCGGATGAAATCTTCTCCGATCCCCGAGAAGCGCGCACTCAGGACTTCCTCAGGGCCGTTCTCGCGGAGTAGACTTGGGGTCTCCTCCATCCTTGGAGAGTGTTAGGGGTGTTCGAGGGGGGCGGTCATGAGGGGTTATCGACCGCCCCCCTCTTTTCTTCGCCCGTATGGCGATTCCGGGGCGCGGGCACGGCGGCCGGCGTTGCCGGCGAGTGGCACAATCTGGAACCGTGCCCGGCATTGCGAGACCGAACCGATGAGCCCGTCGACTGCGCCCATCGGCCGATCCCGGCGCCGCGCCGACCGGATCCGCCTGACATGAGCAACGATGTCAAGGCCTTCTTCCGCCATCCCGCACGCCTGATACCGCTCTTCTTCCTCGCCGTGATCCTCGCGGGCACCCTGCTGCTCATGCTCCCGGCGGCCAGCTCCGGCGCCGGCTACTCCTTCACCGACGCGCTCTTCACCGCGACTTCGGCCGTCTCGGTCACCGGCCTCGCGGTGCTCGACACGCCCCTCCACTTCAGCGGCTTCGGCCAGGTCGTCATCATGGTGCTCTTCCAGATCGGCGGCCTCGGCATCATGACCAGCGCCGTCCTGGTGGGCCTCTTGGTCAGCAAACGACTCGGGCTGCGCACGAAGCTCATGACCCGCATGGAGATCAGCCAGGCCCTGAGCCTCGGCGATGTGCGCGCCGTGCTCCTGCGCACCGCCGCCGTCTCGTTCACCGTCCAGGCCGCGATCGCCATCATCCTCTCGATCCGGTTTTCCGCCTATGGATTCGACCCCGGCAAAGCGGTCTGGTACGGGGTGTTCCACGCCGGAAGCGCGTTCAACAGCGCCGGGTTCGCGCTGTTCTCGGACTCCTTCATGGGCTTCGCGACGGACCCGTGGATCTGCCTGCCGCTGTGCGTCGGCACCATCCTCGGCGGCCTCGGCATGCCCGTCATCTTCGAGACGACCCGCCGCCGCTGGGGCTACCGGCGCTGGTCGGTCCACACCAAACTCACGCTCGCGGGCAGCGCGGTCCTGCTCGTCGGCGGGTGGATCGTGTTCCTGCTCTTCGAATGGTCGAATCCCGCCACCTTCGGCCAATGGCCCTGGTACGACCGGTTCCTGCCCGCGTTCTTCCAGACTTCGATGGTCCGGGCCGCGGGCCTGAACTCGATCGACATCGGCGCGATGCGCGACGACTCGCAACTGGCCTCGATCATCCTCATGTTCATCGGCGGCGGCTCCGCCTCCACCGCAGGCGGCATCAAGGTCACCACGTTCTTCGTGCTGCTCCTGGTGATCTGGGCCGAGGTGCGCGGCGAGTCGGATGTCACCGCCTTCCGCCGCCGCATCAATCCGGCGGTCATCCGCGAAGCCCTCACGATCGCCCTGGTCTACGTCGCCTGCAACGCCTTCGGCGTGTTCCTCATGCAGCGCTTCGAGCCCGACCTGAAGCTGATGCCGATCATGTTCGAAGTGACGAGCGCGCTGGCGACCCTCGGGCAGTCCACCGGCGTCACCTACGAGATCTCCGAAGCCTCCAAGTGGCTGCTGGCGAGCCTGATGTTCACCGGTCGCGTCGGCCCGGTGCTCTTCGCGGCCTCGCTGGCGCTGCGCCCGCGGCACCGCCGCTACCGCTACCCCGAGTCCCGGCCGATGGTCGGCTGAGGCGGCGGACCAGGTCACGGGGCAGGCCTGAGTGCGAACTTCGACGATGGGCGGCGAATGGCAGAATCAAGCGTCGTGAAGCACCGCACCCGAGGCGGCGCCCGTTCAAGGAAGTGAACCGATGAACCTGTTCGGCAGAGGCGAGCGCCCGACGGAGGAGACCGTGGCCGTGATCGGCCTGGGCCGGTTCGGGTCCGCCGTCGCCGAATCCCTCACCCGGCTCGGTCACGAAGTTCTCGCCGTCGACGAACGCCCCGACATCGTGCAGAAGGCCTCCGAGACCCTCACCCATGTGGTGCAGGCCGACTCGACCGAGTCGGCGGTGCTCGCTCAGCTGGGCGTCGGCGAGTTCGACCACGTCGTGGTCGCGATCGGCACCGACATCGAGGCGAGCGTCCTCACGGTGCTCGCCTGCGAGGAGGCCGGCGTCCGCGAGATCTGGGCCAAGGCCATCAACGCCAAGCACGGCCAGATCCTCCACCGGACCGGCGCCCACCACGTCGTCTACCCCGAAGCCGCCATGGGCGAGCGGGTCGCGCACCTGGTGAGCGGCAAGATGCTCGACTTCATCGAATTCGACGACGGCTTTGCGATCGTCAAGACCAAGGCCCCCGCCGAAGCCGTCGGCCGCACGCTCGGCGAGTCGAAGCTGCGGAGCAAGTACGGGGTGACGGTGGTCGGCGTCAAGCAGCCCGGTGAGGACTTCACCTATGCGACGCCCGCCACTGTGATCGCCGAGGGGGACACCCTCATCGTCTCGGGAGCGACCACGAAGGTCGAGGCCTTCGCCTCCACCACCTGACATGGGCGACAAGATCAAGGCGTTCATCCGCCATCCCGTGCGCGTCATCCCGCTGGGCTTCATCGGATTCATCCTCGCGGGTGCGGGCCTCCTGATGCTCCCGGTCTCTCAGGCCGAACCCGGGAACACCCGGTTCGTCGACGCGCTCTTCACCTCGACCTCGGCTGTGGCCGTCACCGGTCTCGTCACTGTAGACACTCCGGTGCACTGGTCGACCTTCGGGCAGGTCGTCATCCTGCTGTGCATCCAGGTCGGCGGGCTCGGGATCATGTCCACCGGTGTGCTGCTGGGTCTCATCGTCTCGAAACGGCTGGGCCTGCGCACCAGGCTCATGGCCCGCGCCGAGCACAGCACCGGGCTCAACCTCGGCGACGTGCGGGCCGTGCTCCTGCGTGCGGCGGTCTTCACCGTCGCGGTGGAGTCGGTGGTCGCCATTGCGCTGGCGATCCGCTTCGCCGAAATCGGCCACGGCTCGAACTCGCTGTGGCTCGGCGTCTTCCACTCGGTGTCGGCCTTCAACAACGCGGGGTTCGCGCTGTTCTCGGACTCGCTCATGGGCTTCGCGACCGACCCCTGGATCTCGCTCCCGGTCTGCGCCGCGGCGATCCTCGGCGGTCTCGGCATACCCGTCGTCTTCGAGACGACCCGCCGCGGCTGGGGCCGCCGCAAATGGTCCGTCCACACCAAGATGACCCTGACCGGAAGCGCGATACTGCTCGTCGGGGGTTGGGCCGCGTTCCTCGCCTTCGAATGGAGCAATCCGGCGACCTTCGGCCAGTGGGCCTGGCACGACCGGTTCCTGCCGGCGTTCTTCCAGTCCGCGGTCTCCCGCACTTCGGGCTTCAACTCCGTGGACATCGGCGCGATGAGCGAGGACTCGCTGCTCGCGACGATCATCCTCATGTTCATCGGCGGCGGCTCCGCCTCCACCGCAGGCGGCATCAAGGTCACCACGTTCTTCGTGCTGCTGTGGGTCATCTGGGCGGAGGTGCGCGGCGAGCCCGACGTCACCGCCTTCCGCCACCGCATCGACCACGCGGTCGTCCGGGAGGCGCTGTCGGTGGCGTTGGTGTTCGTGGCCTGCAACGTGTTCACGGTGTTCCTGCTGCAGCGCTTCGAGCCGGACACCGACCTGGCCCCGCTCCTGTTCGAGGCGGCGAGCGCGCTTGCGACCGTGGGCCAGTCCACCGGCATCACCTACGACTTGAACGACTCGTCGAAGTGGCTGCTGGCGATCGCGATGTACACCGGCCGCATCGGGCCGGTCCTCTTCGCCGCCTCGCTCGCGCTCCGTTCCCGCCACCGCCTGTACCGATACCCGGAAGGACGGCCGCTCGTGGGCTGATCGGCCGACCCGTGGAGTGAGCCCCGCCTCACGAGGCCCTGGAAGCACAAGCGAAGATGGTCACCAGCACGCCGCAGCGCGGATCGTCGCCCCCAGAAAGGACGCCCCCCGATGTCCCGTAAAGCCCGGCAGCGCACTAGTCGTCTCCCCATTCGGATGCAGTTGATGCTGCCGATCGCCGCGGCGCTCATGGGGATGCTGGTGCTCGGGCTGTTCCAGACGGTGACGGTGTGGGACGAATACCAGAACGCGACCGACGCCGAGGTGCTCGCCGAACTCTCGCAGTCGCTGAACCGGACCCTCGACACCCACCAGCGCGAGGCCGGCCCGCTGATGATGGCCGTGATCAACGGCGGCGGCGGCCAGTTCGACTCCGCGGTCGCCCGCCGCGAGACCGACTGGGCCTTCGAGGCGCTGCAAGCAGACCTCCGACAGCGCCGATCGCCCGGTTCCCCGACCTCGAGGACGACATGGCGAACCTGTTCGCCAAGGCCGACGACCTCGAGACCGCCCGCGGCGCCTTCGACCGGCTCGCCAACGGCGAGGCCACCTACACCGACGACGACGTTGAGGCCGCGTTCCTCATCTACCGCAACGTCGCCGACCAGATCGTGGGCATCGCCTCGATCCTCCCCCGCCTCGTGGACGACGCCCAGGTCTCCGCGCACCTGGACTCCCTGGCCGCGGTCATGCAGGCCGGGCGCATCGCCGCCGAGATCCAGTTCACCGTCGCCTCCGACCTGGCGATCCTGGAGGACGAGGGCGCGGTCCTGGTGGGCCGCGAGACCCTCGGCACCGTGGCGCTCCTGTCCGGTTCCTTCGATCAGCAGATCGTGGAGTTCCAGGCGAACGCCTCGGCCGAGACCAGCGCGGAGTACAAGAACGCCATGGACTCCCAGGAGGTCGACGACGCGCAGCTGGCCCTCGGCGTCTACCTGCGCGGCAACATCCCCACCATCACGCCCGCGGAGTTCTCGGTCGCGCAGGGCGCGATCGTCGCCTCGCTCGACACCACGCAGGACGCGGTCCTGGACTTCATGCAGGAGGACGTGAACGAGATGCGCGACGCCTCCTCGCGCACGCTCCTGACGACCTTCGCGCTGGTGCTCGTGCTGGCGCTGACCTCGATCATCTCGGCGGCGATGCTCGCCCGCCGGATCAGCCTCCGCGTGGACGGCGTCCGCGAGGCGACCCTGACCGCCGCGTACGACACGCTGCCGAAGACGGTGGCCGCGGTCTCCCAGGCCGCCAACGCAGGTGAAGTGGACCGGCTGCTGCAGGCGGCCAAGCGCCAGACGGTGCTCTCGACCGACTCGCGGTACGCCGACGAGCTCGACAGCCTCGCCGAGGCGTTCAGCGCCGCCCACCACCAGGCCTTGCGCCAGACCGCGAACCAGGCCCTGCTGCGCATCGACGTCGAAGCGATGATGAAGACCCTCGCCCGCCGCGGCCAGAGCCTCATCCGCCGCCAGCAGCAGGTCATGGAAGCCCTCGTGGAGGGCACCTCGGCCGCCGTCGATCCCCGACGAGTGGCGCAGCGTCTACCACCTGCTCGCCCGCATGCGCCGCAACGAGGAGAACCTCCTCCTGCTCGCCGGCGGCGACCCGCAGCGGCGCTACAACCACCCGTCCGGCCTGGAGGCGATCATCCGCGACGCCGTCGCCGAGATCGAGGACGCCGGGCGCGTCGTGGTCGAGAACCAGGTCGGGGCGCGGCTCGAGACCAAACCCGCCGGCGACCTCGTGCGCATCCTCGCCGAGCTGCTCGACAACGCGGCCTCGTACTCGCCGCCGACCCAGTCGGTGCGCGTCACCTCCCGCCGCTCGGGCTCGGAGATCGTCATCTCCATCGCCGACGACGGCATCGGCCTGGCCCCCGAGCCGATGGCCGCGATCAACCGCCGCCTGGCCGAGCCGACCCAGCTCAACTCCGAACTCACCGCGACCATGGGCCTCCTGGTGGTCGGCCGGCTCGCCGCCGAGCACTCGATCAGCGTCCAACTGCACTCCACAATGGGCAAGGGGACGCTCGCGCTGGTGCGCATCCCTGCGAGCGCGCACGCCGAGGACCCGGTGGGCCTCTCCCCCGACGGCTCGGGCGGTTCGGCCGCACGGCTCGCGCTCTCGGCCCGCGCCGCGAACCTGCCGGTGACCGGCACGGGCGCCGAGACTGGCGTGGCGGGCGCGGTCGAGCCGATCGTCCCGCGTCCGCGCAAGGCCGGAACGGCCGCCGAACCACGCCCTGTAGCTGGCGGAACACGGGGCGGCACCAACGGATCCCATGCACCTGCGGGGCCCGGCGGCGAGTCGCTGGATGTTACCTTCAGGAAGGTGAACAGAGCACTGGAATCCTCGGGCAGGGTCAACGGCGCCGAACTGCCCCGTCGCGCGCCTGGATCCAAGCTGCTCCCCGGCTCCGTTCCCAGCCCGCGCTCGGGCGGCGGCGGAACCGACCTCGACCCTGCCGAGATCCGGGACCGGCTCGCCGGTTTCGCCTCCGGCATCGCGGCGGCCGCCGCGCACGAACAACGCCAATAGAAAGCAGCGAGATGGTGGATAACAAGGACAAGAACGTCGGTGAACTCGACTGGCTCCTGACCTCCTTCGTGGAGAAGGTCCCGGACGTGTCAGAGGCGCTCACGGTCTCCGTCGACGGCCTCGCCATCGCCGCCTCGAGGGGCCTGTCGACCGACCGGGCCGACCAGCTCGCCGCGATCACCTCCGGGCTCGCGAGCCTCACGACGGGGGCGGCCAAGGTCCTCGACGCGGGGCGGATCCGCCAGTCCGTCATCGACATGGACGAGGGCGTGCTGCTGCTCATGGCCGTCGGCGACCGCGCCCAGCTCGCCGTGCTCGCCAACGCCGGCTGCGACCTCGGCCAGGTCGGCTACGAGACCGCCCTGCTGGTCAAGCGGGTCTACGCCGCGCTCGAACCCGAAGCCCGCGGCGGCCTTTAGTTCTGTAGGAGATTGCTCACCCGCGGGCTTGCGCCGCCGGCGTCCGCCCGCGGGTGATACTGCTCTTATATGCCCTGTCGCGGGCGAGACCTGCGACGACCACCGAACGCGCATCGATCCGTCACCCTCCGCCACGCCGCAGAGCCTCGCCCCTCCGCACCGGCGGCACGGCCCGGAGCTATGCTGCGTTTCGCTAACCTGGAAAGAATTCATGGAGGCCCACAGGTGACCACGGTTGAGCCGAAGCTTGAGCCAACGCCTATCGTCGCGCGTCCCTGGCCGGTACGCCGTGAGCCCAACGGCTCCTGGCTCGCCCGCACGCTCCGCACGACGGACGCGAAGCAGATCGGCCTGCTCTACTTCGTGACGTCCTTCGCGTTCTTCGCGATCGGCGGCATCCTCGCCCTCCTGATCCGCGCCGAGCTGTTCCAGCCCGGTCTCCAGATCGTGTCCTCCGAGCAGTTCAACCAGCTGTTCACGATGCACGGCACCATCATGCTGCTGATGTTCGCGACACCCATCGTGTTCGCGTTCGGCAACTACCTGGTGCCCTTGCAGATCGGCGCGCCCGACGTGGCGTTCCCGCGTCTGAACGCCTTCGCGTACTGGCTGTACCTGCTCGGCTCGATCCTCGCGGTCTCCGGGTTCATCACCCCCGGCGGCGCGGCCTCCTTCGGCTGGTTCGCCTACCAGCCGCTGTCGAACGCGGTCAACTCGCCGGGCATCGGCGCCGACCTGTGGTTCGTGGGCCTCACCATCTCGGGTCTGGGCACCATCCTCGGCGCGGTCAACATGATCACCACGATCATCACGATGCGCGCCCCGGGCATGCTCATGTTCCGGATGCCGATCCTCACCTGGAACATCCTCATCACGAGCCTGCTCGTGATCCTGGTCTTCCCGATCCTCGCCGCCGCGCTCCTCGCGGTCATGGCCGACCGCCAGCTCGGCGCCCACGTCTTCGACGCCGACACCGGCGGGGCGATCCTGTGGCAGCACCTGTTCTGGTTCTTCGGCCACCCCGAGGTGTACATCGTGGCGCTGCCGTTCTTCGGCATCGTCTCCGAGATCTTCCCGGTCTTCAGCCGCAAGCCGATCTTCGGCTACAAGACCCTCGTCGCCGCCACGCTCGCGATCGCGGGCCTGTCGATGGCGGTGTGGGCGCACCACATGTACGCGACCGGCTCGGTCATGCTGCCGTTCTTCTCGCTCATGACGTTCCTGATCGCGGTCCCGACCGGTGTCAAGTTCTTCAACTGGATCGGCACCATGTGGAAGGGCCAGCTGACCTTCGAGACGCCGATGCTGTTCAGCATCGGCTTCCTGGTCACGTTCCTCCTCGGCGGCCTCTCGGGCGTCCTGCTCGCCAGCCCGCCGGTCGACTTCCACGTCTCGGACTCCTACTTCGTGGTGGCGCACTTCCACTACGTCCTGTTCGGCACCATCGTGTTCGCCGTCTACGCCGGCGTCTACTTCTGGTTCCCGAAGGTCTCCGGCCGCATGTACGACGAGCGGCTCGGCAAGGTCCACTTCTGGTTGACGTTCATCGGCTTCCACGCCACGTTCCTGGTGCAGCACTGGCTCGGCGCCGAGGGCATGCCCCGCCGGTACGCCGACTACCTGGAGTCGGACGGGTTCACGACGCTGAACATGATCTCCACGATCGGCGCGTTCATCCTGGGCCTGTCGACCCTGCCGTTCATCTGGAACCTGTTCAAGTCCTGGAAGGCCGGGCGCGTGGTCGAGACCAACGACCCGTGGGGCTACGGCGGCTCGCTCGAATGGGCCACCAGCTGCCCGCCGCCGCTGCGGAACTTCGACCGCCTCCCGCGCATCCGCTCGGAGCGCCCCGTCTTCGACGAGAAGTGGGGCCACCTGGTCAAGGAAGTCAAGGGACACTAAAACGAGCATGAGAAGCCCGGGAGCAGCCGCTCCCGGGCTTTTCTGCACCTCCGAACCGGAAATTCGGCGCAGTCGCACACCGGGCCCTTCCCACTGCGGGGCCTCGTCACTAGGATCGGTGATATGAGCCGGGCATTGATCGTGGTAGACGTCCAGAACGACTTCTGTGAGGGCGGGTCGCTGGCCGTCGAGGGCGGCGCGGCCGTCGCGTCGGCGGTCACCGAACTCATCGCCTCCACCCCGGGCCGCTGGGACCACATCGTCGCCACGCGCGACTGGCACATCGACCCCGGCCTCCACTTCTCGGCCGAGCCCGACTTCCGCGACTCCTGGCCCCCGCACTGCGTGGTCGGCACCGCGGGCGCGGGCTTCCACCCCGCCTTCGACCACTCGCGTCGCCGAGGCCGTGTTCGACAAGGGCGCCTACGAGGCCGCCTACTCGGGCTTCGAGGGCTCCGCGGGCGAGACCGGCCTCTCCGAGTGGCTGCGCGAACGCGGCGTCGACGCGGTCGACGTCGTGGGCATCGCCACCGACCACTGCGTCAGGGCCACCGCGCTCGACGCCGTCACCGAGGGCTTCCAGGCCACGGTGCTCCTCGAGTACACCGCGGCGGTCGCCGAGGAGACGAAGACGAAGGCCCTCAAGGACTTCGAGGAAGCGGGCGTCCTGGTCGCCTGAGGCGAGACACGGCGAGGCCCCCGCGAGCGATGCTCGCGGGGGCCTCGCCGTGGCAGGGGCGGATCGGTCAGGGAGTGGACTCCTCGCTCGGCGTGGCGTCCTCGCTCTGCGAGTCGTCCCCGCCGCCGGGTCCTTCATCGGTCGGCGTGGCGTCGTCGCCGTCCGTGGGCTCCCAGCTGGGAGTACCGCCGTCGTCGGTTGCCTCTTCGCTGGGCGACTCGTCGCCCCGGTCGGTGGGCGCCTCTTCGCTCGGCGACTCCTCGTCGTCAGTCGGGGAGCCCTCGCTCGGCTCGTCGGTCGCGCACTGCGACGGCTCCTCGCTGGGAGTGCCCGCTTCGTCACTGGTGGGGGTCGCGCCGCCGGTGGGCGACTCGCTCTCGTACGAGGGGGTCTCTACGTAGTCACCGGTGGGTTCGTACGAAGGGGTCCCTTCGTCGTCCTCGGGCGGCGGGGAGTGCTCCTCGCCGGGGGTGGTTTCCACGTCCTCGCAGGGTTCGCCAGAGGAGGACTCCGCCGCGGGGCCGCCGTCCGCTGCGCCCGGGTTCTCGTCGGTCGCATTGGCCATCTGGAACGCCCAGCCGCCCGGGACGACCAGGATCGCCGCCGCCACTCCGGCCGCGGCGACGCGCGAGCTGCGGCGCCGCCGCATCCGCCGGCGCAGCTGCCCGGTCGTGGGCGGCGCGGTCTCGGCGGCGGTGGCCTCGGCGTACTGGTCGAACATGGCGCCCAGCGGGTCTCGTTGAGGGGTGTTCATCGCTGCTCCTTGTATTCATGGATGCGCAGGCGCTCGGCGAGCGCCTTCTTGCCTCTGGTGAGCCAGGTGCGGACGGTCGTCTCGGCCACGCCCTCCTGTTCGGCGATCTCTGCGGTCGTCATGCCGGCCATGTAGCGGAGGATGACCGCCTTGCGGTGGCGTTCGTTCAGCTCGGACAGCGCCTGCTCCAGGTCGAGCCGGTCGGGCTGGGGTCCCTCCGCGGTCGGTGGCCGCTGCCAGATCAGGAAGCGCCTGACGACGGCGGCGCGGCGCAGCCGGGAGGTCGCCAGGTTCCAGGCGACCCGGCGCACCCAGGTGGCGGGGTTGTCGTAGGCGCTGATGGTCTTCCAGCGGGCCAGCGCCCGGCAGAAGGCCTCGGCGACCAGGTCCTCGGCTTCGGCGAGGTCGCCGACGTAGGCGCGGATCTGGGCGGTGATCTGGCCGACGTTCGCGGCGTAGAAGCCGTCGAAGTCGGCGTGGCCCGCGGTGGGCGCGGACGATACTTGGGACACAGTGGACTGTTGCACCAAGGGGCTCGCAGTCATCCGGTTCCTCGATTCCAGGGGATTGACGTGCAGTCAGGTTGATCGCACTATCCACACGAACGTCGGGGCCCGAATGACGCAGCGAGACTTGGACTTTTTCGGGGGATTCGTCTCACTTGCCGTAGCGGCGGTCGCGGGTGGCGAAGGAGCGCACGGCGCGCAGGAAGTCGACGCGGCGGAAGTCGGGCCAGTTCGAGTCGCAGAAGTAGAACTCCGAATAGGCCGACTGCCACAGCAGGAACCCGGAGATGCGCTGCTCGCCGCTGGTGCGGATGACGAGGTCGGGGTCGGGCTGCCCGGTCATGTAGAGGTGGCGGGCGATCGAGTCGGCGTCGAGGGACTCGGCGACCTGCTCCAGGCTCGCGCCGGAGGCGGCCTGTTCGAGGATGAAGGAGCGCACGGCGTCGGCGATCTCGCGCTGGCCGCCGTAGCAGACGGCGAGGTTGACCTGCATGCCGCGTTTTTCGGCGGTGCGCTGCTGGGCGCCTTTGAGCGCGGCCTGGTGTTCTTCGGGGAGGAGGTCGAGGGCGCCGACCATGCGCAGCTGCCAGGGCTGGTCGTCTTCGGCGAGTTCGCCGGCGAGTTCGTCGATGATGTCGAGGAGGGGGTTGAGCTGCGCTTTGGGGCGCGTGAGGTTCTCGGTCGAGAGGAGCCAGATGGTGACGTGCTCGACGCCGAGTTCGTCGCACCAGCCGAGGAAGCGCTCGATGTGCTTCGCGCCGGCGCGATGGCCGTCGTTGGGGTCGGTCAGGCCCATGTCGCGGGCCCAGCGACGGTTGCCGTCGACCATGACGCCGATGTGCCTGGGCAGCGGCTGGCCGGTCAGCTCGCGCGCGAGCCGACGCTCGTAGATCCGGTAAAGCAGGTTCGAGATCGCCACAACCGGCAATTGTAGGCTCCGTGAAAACGGCGCTCGCACGCTTCGGCGCCGAGAGGTCACCGCGTGCGCGCCGCCGCCCGCGCGCCGGGTGGCACGCGGGCGGCTGATGGCTCGTTACTGCAGGTCGAGGCGCTGCTTGAGAGCGTCGAGTTCGGCCCAGAGCACGGTCGGGAGCTTGTCGCCGAAGCGGGCGAACCAGCTTTCGATGAGCGGGATCTCCGCGGCCCACTCCTCGGGGTCGACTTCGAGCGCGGCCTTGAGGTCGGCTTCGCTGAGGTCGAGCCCGTCGATGTCGACGGCCTCGGGGGTCGGGCAGAACCCGATCGGGGTCTCGACGGCCCCGCCGCGGCCCTCGAGGCGTTCGACGACCCATTTGAGGACGCGGGAGTTCTCGCCGAAGCCGGGCCACAGGAAGCGGCCGTCGTCGGTGCGGCGGAACCAGTTGACGTAGAAGACCTCGGGCATGAGCGCTTCGTCGCTGCGCGGCCTTGCCCATGGCGATCCAGTGGCCGAAGTAGTCGGCGGCGTTGTAGCCGATGAACGGCAGCATCGCCATCGGGTCGCGGCGGACCACGCCCACCTTGCCTGCGGCGGCGGCGGTGGTCTCGGAGGAGAGGGTCGCGCCCATGTACACGCCGTGGACCCAGTCGCGGGCCTGCGTCACGAGCGGGACGGTGGTGGCGCGGCGGCCGCCGAAGAGGATGGCGTCGATCGGGACGCCGCGCGGGTCGTCGTACTGGTCGGCGAGCACCGGGCACTGCTTGATCGGCGTGCAGAAGCGGCTGTTCGGGTGGCTGGAGGGCCCTTCGGAGTTCGGGGTCCAGTCGCGGCCCTTCCAGTCGATGAGGTGCTCAGGGGCCTCGCCCATGCCCTCCCACCAGATGTCGCCCTCGTCGGTGAGCGCGACGTTCGTGAAGAGGGTGTGGCCTTTCTCGATGGTGCGCATGGCGTTCGGGTTGGTGCGGTGGTCGGTTCCGGGCGCGACGCCGAAGAAGCCGTACTCGGGGTTGGAGGCCCACAGGCGCCCGTCCTCGCCGAAGCGGAGCCAGGCGATGTCGTCGCCGAGGGTCTCGACCTTCCAGCCCGGGATCGTGGGTTCGAGCATGGCGAGGTTGGTCTTGCCGCACGCGGAGGGGAACGCGCCGGTCACGTGGTAGACCTTCCCTTCGGGGCTGGTCAGGCGCAGGATGAGCATGTGCTCGGCGAGCCAGCCCTCGTCGCGGCCCATGGCGGAGCCGATGCGCAGGGCGTAGCACTTCTTGCCGAGCAGGGAGTTGCCGCCGTAACCGGAGCCGTAGGACCAGATCTCGCGGTCGGCGGGGAAGTGCGAGATGTACTTGGTGTCGTTGCACGGCCACGCCACGTCGGTCTCGCCCGGTTCGAGGGGCGCGCCGACGGAGTGGAGGCACTTGACGAAGTCGGCGTCGCGGCCCATCGCCTGGAGCACGCTGGTGCCCATGCGGGTCATGATGTGCATCGAGACCGCGACGTAGGCGGAGTCGGTGAGCTCGACGCCGAACATGGGCTTCTCGGCTTCGAGCGAGCCCATGCAGAAGGGGACGACGTACATGGTGCGCCCGCGCATGGAGCCGCGGTAGAGGCCGGTCATGGTCTCGCGCATGTAGTCGGGCGCGGTCCAGTTGTTGGTGGGGCCGGCGTCCTCGGGGTCGACCGAGCAGATGAAGGTGCGCTCCTCGACGCGGGCGACGTCGTTCGGGTCGGTGCGGGCGAGGAACGAGTCCGGCTTGGCGGGGACCGGGACGAGGGTGCCGAATGCGACGAGCTCGGCGGTCAGGCGCTCCCATTCGGCGGGGCTGCCGTCGCACCAGACGATCTGGTCGGGGTCGGTCAGCTCGGCCACCTCGCCGACCCAGGCGAGCAGCCTGTGGTGGCGGGTGGGCGGATCGGTGAGTCCGATCGAGGCGGTGCTGGTCTCAACGACTCTGGCGGTGGAGACTTCGATGCTCACGGTGGCTCCTTCGGTGCTGTTCTCATGCACGGCGCGCGGCGGCCGCTTGTGACGGCTCGAGCGCCGTGCCGGCCGGGCTCGGACGCTCCGGCCGGGACCGGTCTTTCGGACGCTACGGGAATACCCGCGCTCGCGCAGGCACTCGTGCGCGATCGGTCCAGGCCTGAACTGGGGCTCCTCGAGAGGATTCCCGATCAAGATGCTCATTCAAGCTCGAAACGAGCACAAGTACTTGTACTTTCTGCGTGACCGCGCATGACCGAGCACCGAACATCTGAATTTGATCGCTCGCTCTCAACTAATGCGATCGGTTTCGATCATGGAACGAGCGCGTTAGCGCGCTGTCGCGAGCATGTTGCGCGCACGAGTCGGCGGAGCTTTTGCCCCGAATCCCCCGCGCAGCGCGCGTCTGGGGGTGAAGATGCAGATTCGAAGCAGCCGCAACCGAGTGTCGAAGCGTTGGAGACGTCGATGGCGCACCGTGAACCGCAGCCGCATGGAAACCGCGCGAGGACCGCGACCATCGGCTTCGTGGCCGCGCTCGTGATCGTCCTCGCGATCGTGCTGGCCTACCTGCTGCTCAGGTGAGCACGCCGAAGGGCGGGGACGCGCCGTCCCCGCCCTTCGCATATCCCGTTCCCTAGACGGACGGCCCCCGGCGGCGCAGTTCGTCGACGCTGACCATCGCCTCGCGCAGTTCCTTGAGCCAGTCCTCGGCGTGCTGCTCGACCAGGCGCACGCACCAGGCGAGCGCGTCCGAGCGCGAAGCGGCCACGCCCGAGCCGACGAGCGTGTCGAGCACGAGCCGCTCGGGCTGGCGCAGCCGCGTGGTCACCGGCAGGGACTGGTGGGTGAAGACCATCGTCGTGGAGCCGCAGCGCGCGCCCCACGAGGCCTGCCGGTGGTACCGGTACTGGAGCTGCTGCGCGATCTGGACCCGCATGTCGCGGGTGGCCTCCCGGAACCGGGAGATCCGTCCCTCCTCGGTCGCGGCCCGGTCGGACTCGGTCGCGTCGGCGGGGTGGTCGGGGGTCGGCAGCGGGCAGATGATGATCATCTCGTCGCGGTCGACCGTGACATCGGGCATGCCGGCGATCCAGCCGTCAGGGACGATCCCGTAGATCCAGGCGGGGGCGTCGTCAGTGGACGGCAGGGGGCCGTAGTGCCACGAGCCGGTGTCGTCGTTGGCGGCCATTGACGGGACTCCTCACGTTGCGGTGACGCATCAGGTGTACCTCATCGCGTCAACGCCCGGCCGACTGAGCCCCCCGCGAGAGGGCCCGGATCGCTAGGGGGTGTTCGGGAATCCCGGGCGGTCGCTCCCCTAGAGCCCCCGCATGAACAGTCCCGCCAGCGCGCACACCGCGGCCACGCCCGCGCCCAGGCAGGCGAAGGTCTGGGCGGGTCGCGGACGCACCCGGTACTGCCAGGACAGCCACACGCCGAGGACGATCGGTCCGGTCACGACGCCGAGGAAGAGGGTCATCGCGGCGAGGGCCTGGCGCACGGCGGTGTCGTCGGTCCTGAGGATCCACGTTGCGACGGCGACGGCGAGCGCGCCGACGCCCAGGCCGATGACGGCGGCGGTGACCTCGGTGTGGCGGGGCGCGTCGATCGGCAGTTCCCCCTGCCGGGCGAGGGAGAGGAGGCGCCCGGAGCGTTCGAGGCGGGTGCGCACGCGCTCGGTGTCGGGATCGGGGTCGGGCTCCCCCGCCGAGGGCGTGGGGCCGGTGCGGCGGTGGCCCACGAAGTCGCCGAGGGACCGCCAGAGGACGGCGACGCCCTTGTCGGTCGCGGCGACGAGGGCCGCGGCGTCCACTGCGGCGCTGTCGGCGTCGTCGCGGGCGACGCGGGCGGCTTCGGCGGCGGCGGTGAGGCGGTCGGCCTCGCTGCGGTAGGCGGCGACGGCGGCGCGGATCTCGGCCTCGGCGTCGGCGCGCTCCTTCAGATAGGAAGCGACGGCGGTGGGGTAGTCGGTGCGGCCGGGCAGGGCACGGCCCGGCATGGCGCGGTCGTCAGGTCTGGCACGGTCGTCGGGCTTGGCGCGGTGGTTCGGCATGGCACCCCTTTACGGCAGGTCGAGGATGGCCTCGGGTCGCGGGAGTCGAGCAGTGGTCCGGTAGGGGATGACGACCTGCGGGGTGCGGTGGCGGGCACGGTCGAAGTAGAGGCCGCGGCGTTCCCTCGGGTACCAGGCGGGCCCGCCGCTGGCGGGCGAGAGCGGGGCGAGTTCGGGGCCCTGCACGTCGAGGGCGAGCCAGGCGTCGACGGCGTCGAAGCGCGCCGAGAAGCCGCCGAGGTCGTCGCGCAGGCGCGGGACGGACCGCCACCAGCCGAGGGTGTGGAGGTGGCGTTCGGGGCCGTCGATGAGCATGCCGCGCAGGCGGGCGGTCCCGGCGGGGTCGAGGCGGGCGGACCCGGCGTCGACGGCGTAGATCAGGTTGAGGCGCAGGGCGCCGTCGCAGCGCTGCTCCCAGTCCTTGCACGCCGAGACGAGGTTGTCGTGCCAGTCGACTTCGGCGCCTTCGGTTTCGAGGGCGGCGGCGAGGGCGAGCGCGGAAGAGGCGGCGTCGGGTTCGAGGCAGCAGAGGTCGACGCTGATGCGCTGGCCGCTCTGTCGCGCTCCGACTGCGGCGGTGAGCGCGGCGGCGGCGAGGATGTCGGCGGCTTCGGCGCTTCGGGTGCCGAGGACGGCGAGGTTGCGGCCGGGGGCGCGGTGGAGGGCGAATTCGGCGCCGCGGGAGGCGACGTCGATGGTCTGGCCGAGCAGTGCGGTCTCGGGCCGGGGTGCGGTGGCGGTGAGTTCGGGGACGTGGTCGCCGTCGAAGAGCGCGGGCGGGGTGTTGGCGGCGGGCCGGGCGTCCCAGAGGCGTTTCTGGAGCGGTTCCCAGGCGTCGGCGTGTCCGGCGTTGGGGATGGCGACGATCTTGTTGGCGCTGGTGTGGCCGGATTCGTCGTTGACGACGGCGTGGAAGCGGGCGACGGTGTCGGCGGCGTGGTTGTTCTCGGCGAGGACCCTGCGCGCCTTGGGGAGGGCGATGCGCATCGTGAACTGGGCGACGAGGCTGGGGCGGCCCCAGAGGGCCTCGATCCCGGCGACGTCCTGGGAGGCGAGGACGAGGTGGATGCCTTGGCTGCGGCCGCGGCGGGCGAGGTCTTCGAGGAGCTGCACGGCTTCGTCGGTGACGGTGTCGCGGGCTTCGAGGAGCACCTGGAACTCGTCCACGATGGCGACGATGCGGGGCCAGTGGCCTTCGGGGTCGGCGGCGCGGAGCTCTTCGAGTTTGGTGGCCTCGTGGGCTTTGGCGGCCTCGGCGCGGCGGCGCAGCTCGTCTTTGAGGTGGCGCAGGAGGGCGAGACCGAATTCGCGGTCGTCGTTGATGTTGACGCCGACGAGGCGCACATGCGGGAGCCAGGAGGGGTCGCGGCGCCCGGAGGCGAAGCGCGCGAAGGAGACGCCTTCCTTGAAGTCGAGGAGGTAGAGGGCGAGTTCGTCGGGGCTGTAGTGGGAGGCGAGTCCGGCGATCCAGGCGTAGAGGAGGTTGGTCTTGCCGGAGCCGGAGGGGCCGCCGACGAGGGCGTGGGGCGGGTTGTCGCCGAGGCTGAGTCGGGCCACGTCGCCGGCGGCGGTCTCGCCGATGGCGGCTTGGAGTCCGGTGGCGGAGGAGGCGGACCAGAGGTGCTGCGGGAGGAGGTCCACCAGGCGGGCGGGTTCTCTTCCGGCGCTGTGCTTCTCGGCGACGGATTTGGCGGCGGCGGTGATGGTGCTCAGGGGCGGGGCGCTGTCGAGTTCGAGGGCGGCGCCGGGGAGTCCGGTGTAGGCGGTGCGGGTGAGGCGCGGGAGGTCGGCGGGCCCGGCGGTGTCGTCGCCCACGATCACGAGGTGGACGCCGGCGGCGACGCCGGTGCGGCGCAGGCGGGCGAGCTGGGCCTGGTCGTGGGCGGGCCAGGAGGCGAGGTCGGCGTTGAGGAGCACGAGCACGCGCCAGGGCTCGGGGCGGCGCCCGGTGGCGGCGGCGAGGTCGGCCAGTGAGGCGTGCTCGCCGGCGAGCACGTCGGCGTTGACGCGGCGGACGGTCTCGACGAGCGAGTCGAGCGCTTCGCGCAGGCCGGAGGGCCCGACGAATGACAGGAGCCCGGCTTTGCCGAGGGCGGCGAACGCGGAGAGCGACCCGCCGAGGTGCTCGGGGTCGTAGACGTGGAACCGGACGAGCCCTGCGGGAACCGACCCGACGGCGCGCAGCAGCAGGCCGGGAAGCGCATGGCCCGCATCGGAATCGATGCGCAGATGCGCGCGGTCGAGCAGCGGCAGCAGCGCGGGCAATGAGACGCCGGTCACCGATTCCTCGAAATTGTCATACCCCTCTGTCATCGTTGCATCACCGAGGGCGATGCGACGGTGAGAGGAGGTGGCAGCAGCAGCAACGGACACAGTGGTTTCGGCGGCACCGGCAGCGGTGCGGGCGACATCGACGGAGTCGGCGGCGGCCGAGCCGGGCTCCGCGATCGATCCCGCCCCTTCGCGAGCGGCGGCGCGTCCCACTCCCGGACCGGAGCCGCCCCCGGCGGGGGTACCACCGCCGGCCACCGCACCCGCCCCGACCCCATCCCCGACGGCGACCCGGGCGCTGTCGGCGGTGAGGCCAGGCGCGGCGCCGATGGCGACTCGAGCGCCATCGGCACCGAAATCAAGTGCGGTGCCGTCGATGGCGACCTGAGCACGGCCGGAGCCGAACTCGCTTGCATTCCCCACGTCGAGCCGGCCGCTGTTGGCGGCAAGGTCGGGTGCGCAGCCACTACCGATGTCGACCCGGGTGCCGTCGGCACCAAGTTCGGGCACGGCGCGGCCTCCAATGTCAACCCGGGCGCGGTCAGCGGCGAGGCCAAGCGCGCCACCGGTGCCCATGTCAACGCGGGCGCCGTCGGTAGCAAGGCCGGGCGTGCAGCAGGTCCCGATGTCGACCCGGGTGCCATCGGCGGCGGGTTCGGCAGCGGAGGCCGGTATGGCGCCGCCGGCACTGGCGACCTGAGCACCGCCTGCGGCGAGGCCGAGCGCAACGCCTGCACCGGTGCCGATGCCGATCCGGACGCCGTCGGCGGGGTCGGCGGCGAGGTCGGATGTGGTGCCGCCACCACTGTCGACCTGAGCACCGTCAGCGGCGAAGCCGAGCGCACCGCCAGCGCCCATGTCGACCTGAGCGTCGTCAGTGGCGAGGTCGGGCGTGATGCCGGTAGCGGCCTGGGCGCCAGGAGCGCCGAGCTCGGGCGCGGCACGGCTGCCGTTGTCAGCTTGGGCACCGTCGGCTGCAAGGCCGGGTGCGCTGGAGCTACCGATGGCGGCCCGGGTGCCGTCGGTGGCGAGACCGGTCGCGGTGCCGCGCGTGGAGGTGGTGGTGGAGGAGGGGGTGGGTGGGCGGGGGGAGGGGGAGACAGGGAGGCCGGAGGCGGCGGACTCGCTGTCGGCGATGTCGCCGATGCGGAGCATCGGGGCCGGGCCTCGGCTCAGACCCGACTCGGGGCGCCAGTCGCTCCACTGTGCCCCGGCGGCCGCCGGGGCGGCGTCTCGTGCGGCCGTCGCCGCCGCCTCATGTGCGCCCTGGACCGCAGCGGCTTTGCGCAATTCGAGCGTGGCGAGCATGCGCTCGTGGATGCTCCGCAGTTGCGTCTGCTTGCGGTTCGCGTCGGTGATGACCTGTTCCGCCCTGCCGCGTTCGGTCTCGGCTTCGGCCGCGGTCCGTTCGGCGAGGAACCGGGCCTCGCCGCGGGCGCGCCCGAGTTCGTCGCCCATCGCCACCACCAGTCGTCGCCGCCAACTGCTCATGGTCAGGCCTTCCGCTCGCTCTTGCTCAATCGATGCAGCGCGGCGACCAGCGCCGGTCCCATCGCCGCGGTGCACGCCGCATCGCCATCCGCGTCGTTGCCGCCGCGCCCGAGCGTGCAGGCCGAGGCGAGCGCAGCTCCGATGTGGTCGGGTTCGGCCTTCGGTACGAGGGACCGCACCTTGTCGGCGCACTTGTCGCGCAGC
This sequence comes from uncultured Actinomycetota bacterium, assembly GCA_963740955.1. Lineage (GTDB taxonomy): Bacteria > Actinomycetota > Actinomycetes > Mycobacteriales > Micromonosporaceae > Glycomyces. The sequence goes on along the minus strand of CAVUGC010000008.1, from coordinate 237,789 downwards.
GCCGGCACGTCTCTCGCGGTCGGCGTCCGTCCCAGGTGCTCGGCCGCGAGCGTGCGCACCAGCGGCCAGGCCAGGCCGGGCATTTTCACGCCGGTCTGCGGCCCGGCGTCGCGCAGGCGCTTGCAGTAGGCCTCAGCGTTGCCGTCGCCGGCGGCCTTGAGCAGTTCGTTGAACAGGCGCGTCGGCGGCACCCGCTGCGGATCTGCCGCGCCGGTGCGGTCGCACAACTCGTTCACGCGGTCAGTCCACCACTGCCGCGGGTCGACCGGCGGCGACTTGACCGCGTTCCCCCTGGGGGCCGCGGCGAGCGGCGCCGCGGTTCCCGCTCCGGCGCCGATGCCGTCGAGGTAGTCGTCGATCGCGGTGACGGCCGCGCCGAGGCGGATGCGGGCCGAGTCGAGCCGTTCGCGGGCGGCGCCGAGTCTGTGGAGCCCGATCTCGGCGTTCGAGTCGCGCGAGGCCTCCTTGAGTTCGGCCTGGGCGGCTTCGAGGCACTGGTCGGCGGTGTCGAGGGCGGGCGCGGGGAGGTCGGCGGCCAGGGCCTTGAGGCGCCCGGCGAGGGCGGCGACGTCCACAGGGGTCTCCGTTCTAGAGGGTCGCGGCGTACGCCTCGGCCTGTTCGGCGGCGGCGAACGTGGCGGCCAGCGACTGCTCCAGTTCCGCGGCCGCCTGGGCGAGCGCGGCCTGGGCGGTGGCGACCGAGTCGTGACCCGATCCGGCCGTGACGGCGGTCAGGCTCCCCTGGGCGGCTTCGATGTTGTTGCTGGCGGAGGAAATGGCGGCCTGGCCGTCGCGCACCTGCTGGAGGGCGGCGGCGATGGCGGACTTGAGTTCGGCGACGCTCACGGTGGACACGATGCTCATTCTCACCGAGATCAAGCCCACTTTCAGTGACCGAGCGACAACCGGGCGTGTCTGCTTTGTCGGATTTCCGACGCCACGGTGACAACGAGTGTTGCTTTCAATGCATTTAACGGTAGCGAAGTGACGTACCTCCCAACTACAGTGTGAGTACCAACGGGGCCAGGTCCCCCACACATCGACACCCGGGAGGCGACCGTGCCAGTGCAACGCACTTACGTCCTCGACACCTCGGTTCTACTATCAGACCCTGGTGCGTTCTCACGGTTCGACGAACACCACGTGGTCATTCCACTCGTCGTAGTCAGCGAGTTGGAAGCCAAACGTCACCATCCCGAGCTGGGCTGGTTCGCCCGGGAGTGCCTCAGGCGCCTCGACGAACTCCGCATCCGGCACGGGCGCCTCGATGAGCCGATCGCAGTCGGAGACCACGGCGGTTCCTTCCGGGTCGAGCTCAACCACGTCGACACCTCCGGCCTTCCGGCCGGATTCGCCGTCAACACGAACGACTCCCGCATCATCGCCGTCACCAGGGCGCTGGCCCTGGAAGGCGCTGACGCGGTCCTGGTCACCAAGGACATGCCGCTGCGGGTCAAAGCCTCCGCTGTCGGCATTCCGACAGAGGAGTACCGCCACGGGCAGGCCGTGGACCCCACGTGGTCCGGGATGTCCGAGCTCGCGGTCGCCGACGACGTGATCGACCGGTTGTTCGACGGCGGCGAAGCCGACCTGCCGCACGACATCGACCTGCCCTGCCACACGGGGCTCGTGCTCACCGGCAACAGCTCCAAAGCGCTGGGCCGGGTCACCGTCGACAAGCAGGTCCGCCTCATCCGCGGTCGCGACGCCTTCGGCGTCCACGGCCGCTCGGCCGAGCAGAGGGTCGCGCTCGACCTGCTGCTCGACCCCGAGATCGGGATCGTCTCCCTAGGAGGGAAAGCCGGCACCGGCAAGTCCGCGATGGCGCTGTGCGCCGGGCTCGAGCAGGTGCTCGAACGCGAGCTGTTCAAGAAGGTCATCGTGTTCCGCCCGCTCTACGCGGTCGGCGGCCAGCAGCTGGGCTACCTGCCCGGTTCCGAGGGCGAGAAGATGAGCCCGTGGGGCCAGGCGGTGTTCGACACGCTCGGCGCGGTCACCAACGACAACGTGATCAGCGAGGTCCTCGAACGCGGACTCCTGGAGGTCCTGCCGCTCACGCACATCCGCGGCCGCAGCCTCCACGACGCGTTCGTCATCGTCGACGAGGCGCAGTCGCTCGAACGCGGGGTGCTCCTGACGGTGCTCTCGCGCATCGGACAAGGTTCCAAAGTGGTGCTCACTCACGATGTCGCCCAACGCGACAACCTGCGGGTGGGCCGCCACGACGGGGTCGCGTCCGTGATCGACGTGCTCAAGGGCCACCCACTGTTCGCTCACGTCACGCTTACGCGCAGTGAGCGTTCGGAGATCGCGGAGATGGTCACCAACCTGCTCGAAGGCTAGGGATTCAGCTCTGGCATGCTGTGTCCCGGGCGTCTGTGGACAGACGCCCGGGACACAGGAGTAGAGCGAATGATCCCACTGCTGACCCGTTACGGCGCGAAGCTCGCCGCCGTACTCGTCCTCGCACTGGGGGCCGTCATAGCCGTCAACGCCGTGACCGACGACCCCTCGGAACTCGACGCCCAGCACCCCAGCCAGGCCGCCGCCGAACAGCAGGCCGAAGCCGAAGAGGCGTACGAGGAAGTCCGCTACCTGCACGTCAACTACATCGCCGAGACCGCCGGCGCCGACGTCACCGTCAAAGCCGAAGCCGTCGCCGACTACGCGACGACCAAGGCCGAGGGCCTCGACACCGCGCAGGCCGACGCCGACCAGGCCGCAGAGGAGGCCGCCGCCGAAGAGGCCGCGAACTCCAACCCGACCTCCGTCGACATCCCCGGCAGCTGCAGCGACTACTCGGGCAACAAGGCCACCGGCTGCGCGCTCGCGCAGGAGGAAGGCTTCGACCTGGAGCAGGTCGGCTGCCTCGTGGCCCTGTGGGACCGCGAGTCCGGTTGGAACGAGACCGCCGCCAACGGCATCGGCGCCTACGGCATCCCCCAGGCCCTCCCCGGCTCCAAGATGGAGAGCGAGGGCTCCGACTGGGAGACCAACCCGGTCACCCAGATCAAGTGGGGCCTGGGCTACATCTCAGGCCGCTACGGCACCCCCTGCGAAGCCTGGAACCACTCCGAAGACGTCGGCTGGTACTAGACAACCCTTCCGCTGCCCGGCCACGTGCCGGGCATCGGCGTTTTTTGGAGCCACCCCGTGATCCCGAAGCTGACCCGCTACGGGGCCCGGATCGCCGCCCTCGTGGTACTCGCGATCGGCGCCCTCATCGCCGTCTCCGCCATCACCGACGACCCGGCCGAGATCGACGCCCGCCACCCCGGCCAAGCCGCCGCCGAACAGCAGGCGGAAGCCGAAGCGGCCCTTGAGGACCGCCGCTGGCTGTCACCTCAGCCGCAGCGCCGGAAACAGCGGAGCCGACGCCAGCACCAAGTCTGACATCGGCTCCGAAGACACCTGCGGTGAGGCGCTGCCCCTCGACTAGGCCGAGGGCTTCTAGTCAACTACCACCCGAAGCGGCGGCTTGTCGCTCGCGCCCGCCGCTGGACGCGGCGTATCGGCGACACTGGGGCGCGAAACGCTCCCGTTGGGCCGGTTGACTACTGCCCGAATATATTGCGATGCCGTCGTTCTCCAACGCCCGCTGCACGCCAAGGGAAACCGTGCCAGCCGACCGAAGTCGGTTTCGTGCCTTCATGACTCGCGAGTACCGCAATACTACAAGTGTACCAGATAGTCGACGCTTTCGCGACTCTGTATGTGGTGTGTCCGCGATCCCCTTCGCCTCCGGCCGAGGCGGAGCGCTCGTCAACCGCGCCGCCCAGTCGGCGAACTCGACATCCCGGCGAACCGACTGACTCAGCCAGGCGCCCACGAACGCGAGCGCCACCAGCTCCATGCCCACGGTCGTGCGCTGCAGCAGGCCCGCCGCGAACGCACCGGGCTCGCGCGGCACACCGAACCACTCCGCGACGTACGGCGCCGAGCAGGCCGTCAACGCGACCGCCGCGACCAAGCTGCAGGCGAGGACCGCCCGGCGCACCTTGTCGGGGCAGTCGGTGCCGCGCGCCCATTTCGCGAACGCCAGGCCCATGACCGCCATCGTGCTGAAGGCGCAGAACGCCGCATAGCGGTGGATCGCCGAGATCAGCGAGACCTCCGGGAGCCCGGGAGGGTCGGTCGGGAAGATGGCCACGAGGCTGAGGAAGCCCGCCCAGACCAGAAGCATCGGGCTGAGCCAGCGGGGGGCCGCGACCTGCCGCGCCACGGCGGCGAAGGCGCAGGCGCCGAGCCCGAAGAGCACGAGCGCGACCGGCAGGAGCCAGCCGAGCGGGGTGTAGAGGTGGAGGCTGATGACGACCCGGACGGGGTTGAGGCCCGAGGTCGCGTGAAGGACGACCATCGCGGCGACGCCGACGGCGAGCGAGGTGAACCCGGCCGTCGTCAGTCCCTTGAGGGTGGTCTCGCGCATCGCCAAGGGGCGCATGAATGATCATGTGTCAAGACTCGCGAAAACGGGGCCTGAAATCAGTCACGCGGGCACCCGAATCGCTCCCCCCGCCAGCACCCGGAGGGCGGTACCGCCTGCCCTACCCTCCTCGCTCCCGCTCGCCGCCCCGATCGGTGTGCGAGGCTTGAGGGGTGAACGAGTTGGCCGGAGCACTCTCCCCCTACCTGCGACAGCACGCCGACAACCCGGTGGCGTGGCGCCAGTGGGGCCCGGCGGCCCTGGCCGAGGCCGAACGCCGCGACGTCCCGCTGCTGATCTCGATCGGCTACTCGACCTGCCACTGGTGCCATGTGATGGCGCACGAATCCTTCGAGGACAAGACCGTCGCCGACGCGATCAACAGCCGGTTCGTGGCCGTCAAGGTCGACCGCGAGGAGCGCCCGGACCTGGACGCGGTCTACATGCAGGCGACGATGGCGATCACCGGGCAGGGCGGGTGGCCGATGACGGTGTTCGCCTTCCCCGACGGGACCCCCTTCTTCGCGGGCACCTACTTCCCCAAGACCCATTTCCTGCGGCTGCTCGACGCCGTGCACACCGCCTGGACCGACCAGCGCGAGGAGCTCTCGCATCAGGGTGCGGCGATCGTGGAGGCGAGCGCGCAGGGCGGCCCGGCGTTCGCGGACGTGACGGTCGCGTGCCCGCTGGACGGGCCGTGCCCGCCCGCGCCGCCGATCCGCACCGAGATGCTCGACGCGGCCGCCGCGACCACGCTGGCGTCCGCTGACGCGGTGAACGGCGGGTTCGGCGCATCCCCGAAGTTCCCGAGCGTCCCCGCGCTCAGGTTCCTGTGCGACGCCTACGTGCGCACCGGTGACGCCGCGCTGCTCGACCACGTGAAGCTCACCGCGGAGCGGATGGCGCGCGGGGGGATCTACGACCAGCTCGAAGGCGGGTTCGCGCGCTACAGCGTCGACGCGGCGTGGACGGTGCCGCACTTCGAGAAGATGCTCTACGACAACGCGGAGCTGCTGTGGCTGTATGCGCGGCTCTGCGGCGAGGGCGCGCTGTTCGCGCGGGTCGCGGACGAGACGGCCGCGTTCCTGCTGGAGCGCTTCACGACCGAGGAGGGCGCTTTCGCGGCGGCGTTCGACGCCGACACCGACGGCGTCGAGGGCCTCACCTATGTGTGGACGATGGCCGAGCTCGAGGCCGTCCTCGGCGAGGACGCCGCTTGGGCCGCCGAGTGCTTCGGGATCGCCCCTGGGAGTTCGAATTTCGAGCACGGCGCGAACGTGTTGGAGCTGCCGCGCGATCCGGCCGACGGCGCCCGCTTCGCGGCGGTGCGCCACCGGCTGCTCGCGGCCCGGCGCGGCCGCCCCCAGCCGGGCCGCGACGACAAGGTGGTCGCGGCCTGGAACGGTCTGGCGATCGCGGCGCTCGCCGAGTACGCGTCGCGGACGGGCCACCGGGATTCGTCGGTGGCGGCCGAGCGCGCGGCCGAGACGCTGTGGCACGTCCACCTTCGGACCGACGGCCGCTTGGCGCGGGCTTCGCTGGGCGGGGTCGCCTCGGAGGCGCCGGGGATCCTCGAGGACTATGCGGCGGTCGCGCTCGGGTTCCTGCGTCTGGGCGGCGAGTGGACGGCCCGCGCGCAGGATCTCATCGAGCAGATCCGGGAGCACTTCACCGATTTCCAGGGCGGTTTCTACGACACCGCGGCGGATGCCGAGGCGCTGGTGATGCGCCCGGCCGATGTGCACGACGGTCCGACCGCGTCGGGTTGGGCGCTGGCGGCGGCCGCGCTGCTGGAGGCGTTCCAGGTGACCGGTGAGGAGTCGTACAAGGACGACGCGTGGCGGGCGGTGGCGCGGGCCGAGCCGGTGATGGCCGCGAACCCGCGGTTCACCGCGGGTCTCCATGCTGCGGCTGAAGCTTTGGCTCGGGCCCAGCGCACCGAGTTATCCACAGGGCACGGCGAGTTATCCACAGGCGGAAACTTTCTGTTGCCGCTTGGCTACCGCACATGTTGTAGTAGATAGCAAAAAAGCCATCTGGCTCCTGCGGGATGGCGGCGACACAAGGGAATTCGCGAACGTCGCCATACCGAGGCCGCGCGCGGGAAGCCACCCGCGCGCGGTCCCCGCAGGGGCCATCGCCTCCATGGAGGAGCGCGAGCGGCCGGGCCCGGGCCCGGCCGCTCGCATCACCCGGGTTGCGGGTCGAATCACACCGGCTGCAATCGGATATCCGCTTGCCGCTCGGCAAGCGGCGCGCTTACGTTTGAGAGTTGTGAAGCCCAACCCGCTGCGCCCTCTCGCGCTGTCCCCCGCGGACATTCCCGCCGACCCCTGGCGGTATTTGCTGTACGTCGCCCGAGCGCAGACGGGCCTGGTCACGGCCGGGTTCGTGCTGCTGAGCATTTCGGGGGCGGCTTGGATCCTGCTGCCGTGGACGATCTCGCGGATCATCGACGAGGTGATGCTGGCGGGCACGGCCGAGCCGCTGCTGCGGTGGTCGATCACGCTGGGGCTCGTGGCGATCGCGTCGTCGTGGGTGTTCGTCGCCGGGTACCGGTCGCTGTTCCTGGCCGAGTCGCATGCCCGTGTGCGCACGGTGCGGAATCTGACGGATCACCTGAACCGGGCCGGCACGGGTGTGCGGGGCGCGATCTCCCCGGGGGAGATGGTGAACCTCTCCACCGAGGACGCCCATAAGACGGGCTCGTTCATCTTCCAGCTGGGTTTCGGCTGGATGGGTCTGGTCATGACCGCGGTCGGTGCGGTGCTGCTGTGGCGGGCGAGTCCGGCGCTCGGGTTGACGACGTTGATCGGGGTGCTGCTCATCGGGTTCGTGGTGGGCCCGGTGCTCAGTCGCCTGCAGCACCACCAGATCGCCTACCGCTCCTCGGTGGCGACGCTCACCGGGCAGGCGAGCGATGTGGTGGGCGGGCTTCGGGTGCTGCGCGGGGTGGGCGGCGAGGCGCAGTTCTCGCAGCGCTACCGGGCCGCGTCGTCTGATCTGCGCGAGGCCGGGTACGGCGTCGCGACCGCGGACTCGTGGGTGCAGGGTCTGCGGGCGAGTCTGCCGCTCGCGCTCATCGCCGCGGTCACGTGGGTCGGTGCGCGTCTGGCGTTGGAAGGGTCGATCAGTGTCGGGGAGTTGTCGGCCGCGTTCGGGGTGACCGCGCTCGTCGCGCAGCACTCCGGGGCGATGATCGGCATGGCCCAGTCCGTGATCGCCGCTCAAGTGGCTTCGCGGCGGCTCACCGCGTTCTTCGCCACCCGCAGCGACATCGCGGACGACGGCACGGCCACAGGCGCGGCGGGCGTGTTGCGGGACCCGGAGTCGGGGCTCGCGATCGAGCCGGGACGGCTGACGGTCGTGGTCAGTGCCGAGGCCAAACCTGCTGAGGCGGCCTTGGAGCGCCTGGCCCGCTACCGCGATTCCGGGGCCGAATGGGGCGAGGCGAAACTGGCCGACCTCGCGCTCGACGAGGTCCGCGAGCGGGTGCTGCTCCTTCGCGAGGACTACCTGTTCGCGCAGAGCCTCGGCGAGACCCTCCGGGTCGACGAGGCGGGCGCGCTCGCCGCGATCGAGGCCGCGTGCGCGGGCGACGTGCATTCCAGTCTCGGGTCCACGCTGGACGGCGAGATCACGAATGGCGGCCGGAACCTCTCGGGCGGCCAGCGCCAGCGTCTGCGTCTCGCGCGGGCGCTCGCGGCCGATGCGGAGATCCTGCTCGCGGTGGAGCCGACTTCGGCGGTGGACGCGCACACGGAGTCGCTGATCGCGGAGCGGGTGAGTGCGGCTCGGGCCGGGCGCACGACTGCGGTGGTGACCGCTTCTCCGCTGTGGTTGGCGCGTGCCGAGCAGGTGGCGTGGATGTGGGAGGGCAAGATCCGCGCGGTCGGTTCGCATGCCGATCTTTCGCTGCAAGACGAGTACCGGTCCCTCACTTCTAGGCAGGAGTCCTGATGAGCACTGTCGTTGCGTCCGGTTCGGCGGAGAGCGCGGCCCGTCTGCCGATCGCGGATCGTCCGGCGATGGTCGAGGCGATCAAGCGGTTGATCCTCGATGACCGGCGTGCGTTCGCGGGTGTGGTCGCGTTGTACGTGCTCGCGGCGGGTGCCGGGGCGGCGTTGCCGGTGATGCTCGGTGCGGTGATCGACGGGATCGGGACGGGTTGGACGGCGTCCCGTGTGGATCTGATCTGCGGGGCGATCGTCGCGTGTGTGGTGTTGCAGCTGGTGCTGATGCGTACTGGCCGCCGTTTGGGGTACCGGCTCGGGGAGCGGGCGGCGGCGCGTTTGCGTGAGTCGTTCATCGACCGGGTGCTGCGGTTGCCGTTGGGCACGGTGGAGCGGGCGGGGACCGGTGACCTGGCGACTCGTACGTCGGGTGATGTGGGTGCGGTTGCGGAGCTGCTGCGCAAGACGGCGCCGGAGGTGGCGGTCGCGGTGATCGAGGGCACGGTGATCATCGTGGCGGCGTTCGTGGTGAATCCGCTGCTGGGGTTGTTGTTCGTGGTGGGCATGCCGATGCTGTTCTTCGCCGGGCGCCGGTATCTGCGTCTGGCGAGCCCGGTGTTCTTGAGCGAGCGGGCGGCGATGAGTGAGATCGCGGAGACGATGACGGCGTCGGCGGCGGGGTCGCAGACCGTTGCGGCGTATCGGATGCAGGGCGAGCGCGGTGAGGCCGGGTATGCGCGGGCGGCGACGCACATGGATCGGTTGCGGGGGATCGTGCGGTTGCAGACCTGGTTCTTTCCGGCCACGGATTTGACGTTCCTGACGCCGGCGGTGGTCGTCACGGTCGTGGGCGGTCTGTGGTATCTCAACGACTGGGTGACGGTCGGCGAGGTCGTGGCGGTCGCGATGTTGACGCTGCGGCTGGACGGTCCGGTGTTCCGGTCGATGATGTCGCTGAGCGAGTTCCAGATGGGCGGGGCCGCGATGGCGCGTGTCGAGGGGGTTCATCTCATGCCCGACGAGGTGCGCGATGCCGCTCCCGAGGGTGCCGAGGTGCGCTTGGACGATGTGACGTTCGGGTACGGGGACGGTCCCGATGTGCTGCACGGTTTGAGCCTGCATCCGCGGCGGGGTGAGCGCCTGGTGGTGGTCGGGCCGTCCGGTGCGGGGAAGTCGACGATCGCGCGGCTGATCGCGGGGATCGACCGGCCGCGCGCCGGGTCGGTGTCCCTCGGCGGTGCGCCCGTGGCCGATATTCCGTTGGAGACGTTGCGCCGCAAGGTGATCCTGGTGACGCAGGAGCATTACATCTTCACGGCGACGCTGCGGGAGAACCTCAATCTGGCGGCTCCGGAGGCGGGCGACGAGGCGCTGCTGGATGCGCTTGCCACTGTGGACGCCCGCTGGGCGGCCGACCTGCCGGAGGGCCTGGACACGATGCTCGGGGACGAGCACCATCAGCTCAATCTCGCCGAGGCGCAGCAGTTGGCGCTGGCGCGGGTGATCTTGGCGGACCCGGATGTGGTGATCCTCGATGAGGCCACGGCGGGGATCGATCCCGGCAGTGCGGGCAATGTGGAGGCTTCGCTGGCGGCGGCGTTGCACGGCCGCACGGTGATCGCGATCGCGCACCAGTTGCAGGCGGCCGAGTCGGCCGACCGGATCGCGGTGGTCCAGGACGGCCGCATCGCCGAGGAGGGCGCTCACGCGGAGCTGCTCGAGTCCGGCGGGGCGTACGCGAGCCTGTGGTGGGCGTGGAAGGGCGTCGCGGCCTGAACGACACGGCCCGGGGCGAAGGCCCCGGGCCGTCTTTTACCGCAGTTGTCAGACATACCTCTGTCGAACTAGCAAAATACCAGAAATTCGCATTTCGCCCACTAGGGTCAACTCCCGTATCTCCGGTACCGAACACCGTGCCGCGAACCTCGAACGGGAGCCTCCATGCCGAGCAGTACCTCCACCCCGACCGTCCGAAAGCACCGCCTGGCAGGCTATACGTACTGGTCGAGACGCACCCGTTCGGACGCGCCGCGGCTCGACCCGGTCGTGCTCATCGGCGGGGCCCTGCACCGCAAGGAGGACTGGGGCCGCGTGGAGCAGGGCCTGCTGGCGTTCGCCGACGTGATCTGCCCGGATCTGCCCGGCTGGGGCGAGGCCGATCTCCTGCCGCCCTTCCTCGGCACGGACATCCCGGCCGAGGCGCTCGTGCGCCTCCTCGACGACCTGGGCATCGAGCGGGTGAACGTGTTCGCGGGCTCCTACGGCTCCTCGGTGGGCTACCGCTTGGCGCAGACCCATCCCGAGCGGATCGCCCGCATGGTCCTGGCCGGGACGATGGGCGGCATCCCCCCGGCGTCGCGCCCGATGATGCGCGCCGCGGTGGCGCTGGCGGAGCGGGGCCCGCGCGAGCACTTCGGTCCGGCGGCGGTCGAGGCCCTCATGAGTCCGCATCCGGACATCGCGTCGAAGGCGGTCGTCCGCCGGATCCTGTCGATGCGGTTCAGCAGCGCCGACGAGACGGACCTGCTGAAGTTCATCGCGAACACGAACCGCCTGCTGTCGCGGGACCTCATCGACGACTCGATTCCGCCCGCGGTCCCCACGCTCTTCACGACCGGCGAGCACGATTCGCTCACGCCGCCGCAGCTGTGCCGCGAGCTCGCGTTCACGTGCCCCGAGAGCTGGTACGTCGAACTGGCCCGGGCCGACCACCTCATCCACTTGGAGCGCCCGACGCAACTGGTCGACCTCATGGGCCGCTTCTTCGCCGAGGAGTCCTTGCACGACCTCCCGTACGCGACCGTGGTCGAGGACCTGCGCCGCGTGCCCGTCCCCGCCTGACGACGTCGGGAGCGTGTCGGACCGCGGCGCTACGGTGGAGTCGTGGCTGCGCGATCGACGTACGAGGAGCGCCCGGCGCCGGGGGCGCTGCTTTGGTCCCCTTGCATGTGGGTCCGCCGCGCCCCCGAGGTCACGACCGCCGCCCGGGTGGTCCCGGACGGCTGCACCGATCTTCTTTGGCGGCGTGGCGCATTGGCGATCGCGGGACCGGACACCGGTCACCGCCGGGTCGTGCTCGAACCGGGCGAGGTGATCGTCGGCGTCCGGCTGCGGCCGGGCGCGGCGCGACCGCTGCTCGGCGAGACCCCGGCGACGGCGGTCGCCGACGCCCAGCCCGAACTGGACCGGCTCTGGGGCGAAGCGGCCCTGCGCCTCACGGACTCGCTCACCGAGACTCCCGATCCCTGGCGGATCGCCGCGACCCTCGCCGGGGCGCTCGGCGCCCGGGCGATCGTGCATGAACCCGACCGGGTCGCGATCACCGTCGCCGAGGCGCTGGACCGCCCGCGCCCGCCCGGGATCGGCAGTCTCGCATGGCGACTCGGCTTCTCGGAGCGCCAACTGCGCCGCCGCGTCCAGGCCGCGACCGGGTACGGGCCGAAGACCCTGGAGCAGATCCTGCGCTTCCGCCGTACGCTCGAAGCCGCCGCGCCGGGGGCGGACTGGAGCCGGGTCGCGGCCGAGCAGGGCTACGCCGACCAGGCGCATCTGAGCCGCCAGATACGCCGCTGGTCGGGCGCGACCCCGCGCGAACTCGCCGCTCAGACCACCTGATCCCAAGCCCGGAGCACCTGGAGCGCCGACAGCGTGTGCCCGGGCCGGGCCTGCTGTTCGATGGCGGGGTTCCAGAGCCGGTAGCTGATCGGCCAACCGCCGTCGTCCCGCTGCTCACCGGCCAGATGGTCGAGGGCGACGCGCATCTCCTCCGCGGAGAACCATGGCGCGGCAAGACTGTCAGGCGAGGAGGCGAACTCGCACGCGAACGTGAACTCCGCCTCCGCGTATCCGGGAGGCGTGGCGATCCCGGTCGGGTTGGCCGGATCGAGGAGCACGAGGTCGTCGTCCCGGACGAGCGCGCCGATCCGCTTCGACTCGGCCTGCGCCCAATCCCGGTCGGGCGCATGGTCGAGGAAGCGGACGACGCTGAGGACCTCGTAGGGGTGCGTGGCCTCGAGCTCGCTGATCGCCTTGCGGCAGAACCCGGTGGCGCCGGCGACCCACGGGTGCTCGATCGCGTTCTTGAGGAGCAGCCCGGCGGCGCGGGCCGTGGTGAGGAGGCCTCCCCGGTCCGGGGGCGGCGCCTCGACCCAAGGCGGCCGAGGATACGAGGCGATGCTCGCCAGCAGGTCGGGCACTCCCCCGTCGGGAGCCGTGTGCCGCGTCAGCCAATCGCAGATCGGCCCGGCCGCGCCCTGGTCGAGGCCCCCGGCCTCGTCGAGGACCTCGAGTGCCGCCATGGCCGAAAGCGGCTGCGGCTCAGGGCCTTTCACGTCCGGTTCGATCGCGAACGCGAACCCGCCGTCGGCGGTCCGGTGGCCTGCCAAGGCCGCGAGCACCGCGTCCCGCTCCCCTGCGCCCAGCCACAGCGCCATCCGGCGCTGGTCGAGTGCACTCCCGGTCAGCCAGATGAACTCGGCCGCCCGCTCGGTCATGGTGTCGTTGATGCGTCCCATGCCCTTCACGCTATGGCCATGGCGTCCGGAAATCTTGAACAGAACGGACATCGCGAGGCGGCCCCGGCGCTCGAGTCAGCGGAAGTCGACCGCCGCACGGTGGATCCGCAGCCTGAACCGGAACCACCGCCAGCGCAGGCGGACGCCGAGGGGGATGCGGCGCAGGCTCCGGCCCGCGCGGACCGGTCGGGGGGCCGCCGCCGTGCTCTGGGTGTTCGTCATGGGGATGCTCCCTTCCGGTCCGCGTGAGTGAGGCTGGTTGAGGCGGGGTTGAGCCGGGGCCGCGCAGTCGTGGTGTCACTCGCAGAAGATGCGGATCTTGCTGCCGGGGTCGTCCATGTCGACGGACAGTTCGTCGAGGGCGTCGACGAGTTCTTCGAGCTGCTGCGGTTTGAGGTCGGCGAGGTTGATCGGGTATCCGGCCTTGTCGAGTTCCTCGCTGGCCTTGTCGAGTGCGCGCGGGGGGATGAGGCTGGTGAGGCGGACGCCGGCGCGCAGGAGTCGGAGCGGGACGCGGATGTTGATGCGGCCTTCGGTGTCGGTGCCGGTGCCGTCGTCGTAGTTCATGTCGACGCGCAGGTACTTGGGTTTGGTCCTCGAGCCGGGTGCGGTTCCCGGTCCGGGTTCGGGGAGTTCGCGTCCGATCGCGTCGAGCAGTCGTTCGGCTTCGTCTGCGGTGATCTTGTTCTCGGCCAGCATCTCCAGGATCTGGCGGCGTTCCTCGTTCATTGCTTTTTCCTCTCTGACTATCTGACGCTTACGAGCACGGCCGTCGGGCCTTGCCGCATTTCGAATCTCGTGCCGGGCAGTGCGCATAGGAGCTGTCCGATGCCGCGCAGGCTGGCGGCCGGTCGCATCGCGAAGATGAGGCAGGCGATCACGCCGCCGAGGACGGCGAGCAGCAGCAGGGGCGACAGGAGGAGGACGACGGGTAGGACCGGGATCCAGAGGCGCCGGTGGCGTCCGTCTGGTCGGCGGTATCGGATGGTCACCAGTTGCGGGATCATCGGGACCGCTTCAGTTCGGCGAGGGCTTCTTCGACGTTGATCTCGTCGCGTTTGAGGCGGTCGATGACGTCGGCGCCGGTGGGTGCGGGGTCGGTGTCGACGAAGTCGAGGTGTCCGGCGATCCGGTTCAGCCGGGCTTTGATCGTGGGGTAGCTGACGCCGAAGATGCGTTCCATCTCTTTGATCGAGCCGTGGGAGCGGACGAATGCGGCGACGAAGACCTGGTCGTCGGGGCCGAGCTGCGCGAGTTGCGGGGGTTCGAATTCGCCTTCGACGGCGATGCCGCTGTCGGTGAGGCGGACGCGTTCGACGACGAACGGTTGTCCGCGCGTCAGATCGGTCAATTCGTGCCAGTCCATCGCGGGCTCCTTCATGCTCGACGACCTGTTCATAATTCATTTGTACATTGATTTTTTGAAGATATCAACATCAGTATCTTAATTTTTCCGAGGTCTGCTGGCGTGAGCTCTGGTTCGGCTGCCGTGTCTGGGCAGCGACCGCCCGGGACGTGCCCGCATGCGGGCGGGAATGTGGCGTCGAACGCCTTCGCTGGCGTTCACGTCGGGCCTGCGCGCGGGTGAGCGGCGGCTACTCCGTGGGGTTGCGGCGGGCCGCGACGTCGCGGATCCGGATCTCCGGCTCGGCGTCCGGCGTCTGCTCCGGAACGTCGCCCGCCTTGCCGATGAGCGCGCCGTACCGGGCGGCCAGCGGCGACGCGGAGAGGCCGTGCAGCGCCACCGAGAGCAGGATGGTCCAGGTCGCGGTCTCCACGAGCAGCCTGGCGCCTCCTCGCTCGAACTCCTCCAGGGCGAGCAGGGTGAAGACGACCGAGGCGAGGCCGCGCGGGCCGAACCAGCCCATGAACGCCAGCGTCGACGGTCTGAGGCCGGTGCCGATCATCGCGATGGCGACGGGGGCCATCCGGATCACGGTGAGGCTGAGGATCGCGTAGACGATCGGGCGCGCCGAGAGGTCGTGGATGAGCAGTTCGCCGACGAACAGCGCGCCGAACAGCGACCAGACGACGAAGCTGGCGGAGAGTCCGAGGGTCTCGGTGAAGTTGGTGCGTTCGGTGAGGCGGCGCCCGGTCGCGGCGCCGAACAGGAGGCCGCCGACGAAGGCCGCGACGAAGCCGTTCCCGCCGATCGTGACCGCCCCCTGGTAGGCGAGCAGCGCGAAGGCGAGGATGGCGATCTGCTCGGACACCGCGGAGGTCCATCCCCGGCCCTTGGTGAAGACCAGCAGCTTCCCGCCGAGGAATCCGACCACGACCGCCGCGACGACCGCGAGCCCGATCTGCTTGAGCGCCTCCAGTCCCCACGCGTTGTCGCCGATGGCCTCCTCGGCGGCCACCATGGCGATGAAGAGGGTGACGAACGGTGTGGCGATGCCGTCGTTGAGACCGCTCTCGACATTGAGGGCGCGCCGGATCCGCACCGGAACCGACTTGTTCGTGACGACCGCCAGGCCGAGCGCCGCGTCGGTGGGCGCCAGGATGGTGGCGATCAGCGCCGCCGCCGCCCATCCTGATCCGGGAAAGACCAGGTAGGCCAGTACCGCGCCGAGAATGATCGTGAGCGGCAGGCCGATGAACAGCAGGCGGTTGGGCAGTCCGAGGTCGCTCCCGATGTCGCGCAGCCGGACGGTCGACGCCCCGGAGAACAGCAGCAGGCCCAGGGTCAACTCGGTGAGGGTCAGCACCGCCTCGTTGCCCAATGACAGCGGCAGCAGGTCCGCGCCGCCGGGCCCGAGCAGCGCCCCGGCGGCCACGAACACCATCGGGCCGGTGATCCACCACCGGTCGAGCCGCGACGCCACCAGCGTGTAAGCCACGATGACGACCGCGAGCACGGTCAGACCGGCCATCGGACCTCCTCGCCACCCCGGGGTCGCCGCCGGGCCGGGAACGCTTGCACGACAAATGCCATCGTAGTGACGAAAGACGCGCTCATGGCCGCATCGGCAGGTTGCACCGGGGCCGCCGGCGCCGCGGCCGGTCCGACGCCGAAGGCCGTCTCGGCGGCATCCCGCGAGCGGGCCGCGATCCGGTTGCCCTCCAAGCGCTCCAGCGCCCCGCGACGGCCACGCAGACCCCGGGAACGCCGAAACGGCACCCGCCCGAAGGCCGATGCCGTTTCCTTGGGTCAGGGTTCAAGTAAGAACCCTTTGGTGGAGCTTAGGGGATTCGAACCCCTGACCTTTTCATTGCGAACGAAACGCGCTACCAACTGCGCCAAAGCCCCTTGCGGCGACAAGGTTAGCACAGCCGCGGGAGGGGCCCGCGAGGGAGCGGTGTGGGGCGGGTCTCGTTCTGGCGGACTAGATCCAGGAGTCGAGCCACATGCGGGCGTGCCATTCCTCGCGGGGGATGGCGTCGCCGGTGTAGATCGGCCAGAAGTAGGCGAAGCACAGGACGACGACGGCGAGGAACGCCCCGGCGATCAGGGCGCCGGTGAGGCGGCGCTCCGGGGAGCCGAGGGCGGAGTTCGCCGCGCCGGTGCCGGCCGACGATCATGCCGAGGCCCCAGGTGACCGCGCCGATGAAGAACGGGACGGCCGGGGCCGTGTAGAAGAAGAACATCGTCCGCTCCGGGTAGGCGAACCACGGGAGGATGCCCGCGCCGATGCCCGCCAGGAGGAACCAGGCCCGCCAGTCGCGCTTGTAGAGCGCCCACGTGAGCAGCGCGAGCGTCGCGGGCACGAACGTCCACCACAGCAGCGGCGTGCCCAGCAGGAGCACTTCGCCGGCGCATTCGCCCACGCCGCAGTTGACGTCCGAACTCCAGTAGAAGACGACGGGCCGCAGGTCGAACAGCCACTGCCACGGCCAGGACTGGTAGGCGTGCTCGGACGAGAGGCCTTCGTGGAACTGCAGGACGCTCAAGTGGTACTGCCACCAGTTCACGAGCGCGCCGATCACCGGCGTCTCGCTCTGGCCCTGGTCGGCGAGCCAGTGGCGGTAGGAGCCGGTGTCGTTGAGGAACCAGCCGGTCCACGACGCGAGGTAGACGCCGATCGCGAGGAACCCGAACCACAGGTTCTGGCCGAACTCGTAGATGAGCGGTGTCGCGGAAGGGCTTGCGCGCGCCCACATCGACGCGCAGCCGCCAGTCCCACACGATGTACAGCAGGATGACGACCACGATGTACCACAGGGCGCTCCACTTGGTGGCCATGGAGAGTCCGAGGAGCACCGCGCACGCGATGCGCCACCACGGCAGGCCCAGGCGTGGCCGGCGCCGGCGCGGATCGAGGCCGTCCTCGATCGCGGCGAGCCAGCCGGCTCGGCGCCAGTCGCGGTCGCGCACCAGGCAGTACATCGCTCCGAGCAGGAGCGTGGCGATGAAGATGTCGAGCAGCGACGTCCGCGACAGGACCAGGTGGCTGCCCTCGACGGCGAGCAGGAGACCCGCGGTGCCGCCGAGCAGGGTCGAACCGGTGAGGCGGCGCATGAGCCGGATGAGGATCGCGACGCCGATGATCCCGGCGAAGGCCGCGCCGATGCGCCAGCCGACCTCGTCGTAGCCGAACGCCCATTCGCCGATGCCGATGAGCCACTTGCCGAACGGCGGGTGCGCCACATACGCGGAGCCGTCCGTGCCTGGGTCCCATTCGACGCCGTACTCGAGCATCGAGTGCGCGTCCTGCGCGTAGTAGACCTCGTCGAAGATCAGGCCCTTGGGGTGGTTCAGGCCGATCAGGCGCAGCGCGGCGGCGATCCCGGTGACGACGAGCGTCACCCAGAGGGCGCGGCGGCGGTCGTCCGGAAGGGTGCTCGCGAGGCGTGCCCGGACGGCGGGAAGGGGCCCAGGGAGCGGCGTCGGCCGCCAGGCGGCGGGCGGCTGCTCGGGCCGGACTGCGGTGGCGCTCACCGGAGTGAGTCTAGGGCCCGAACGCCTGCTGACGGCGAGTCAGGCCCTAGCGCGTTGCTCCTGTCAATGCACCAGTTCGGTGGGCGGCGTGAACTCGCCTTCGCCGTTCGTCTCCCACTGCTCGGCCAGGATCTCGGCGACCGCGTTCGCGGGTTTGCCGAGGTTGCCCTTGCCGACGACGTTCTGCGGACTGTCGGGGTCGGCGATGAACGCCGCGGCGGCCGCGTTCGGCGTGAAGCCCACGAACCAGTTGGTGGAGTTGGAGTCGGTGGTGCCGGTCTTGCCCGCGACCGGGCCGTCGACGGCCCCGCCCACCTGCTCGGCCGTCCCCCACGTGCAGTTCCCGGCGGCCGCGCCGTACCCGGTCGGGCAGCGGGCCGCGTCCACCGCGGCGCGGGCGACCTCGACACTCACGGCCTGGTCGCACTCGCTCTCGAACGGGATCGTCTCACCGGCCAGCGTGGTGGCGCTCATCGCCGGGATCGGCGTGCAGTACACGCCGTCCGCCGGCAGCGCCGCATACGCGGCGGCCATGTCGAGCGGCGTGGTCTGCGTGACACCGAGCACGAACGGCCCGAAGGACTCCGGGTTGTTCGTCACGAGGCTGAGGTCCTGCGTGTTGCGGAAGTTGATGCCCAGCCGCTCGGCCACGTCGATGGCCTTCTCGACCCCGACCCGCTCCGCCAACTGCACGAAGTACGTGTTCACCGACTCGCCGAAACCGGTCCACATGTTGTAGTTCGCCGACTTCGGACGCGGACGCGTTCTTGGGGCACCACTTGTTCCCGCACGCGGCCGCACCGTCGCCCACCACGTACTTCGACGTGTACTGGTACGGCGAATAGATCGTCGTGTCCAGCGGCATGCCCTCTTCGAGCGCCGCCAGCATCGTGAACATCTTGAACGACGAGCCCGCCTGGTAGCCCTGCACGGCCGAGTTGCCGCTCAGCAGCGGGTTCGTCGTGTTCGGGTAGCTGCCCTTGAAATCGGGGTTCGACGTGTTGTCGCCGTTGTCCGACGTGTCGTTGGAGTAGTTCCGGTTCACGGCCATCACCTGGATGTTGCCGGTGCCCGGCTCGACCACGACCGATCCGAGCGCGAACTCCGAACCCGTGGGCTTCTGCCGCTCCACGGCCTCCTGCGACGCGTCCTGCAGGTCCACGTCGAGGGTCGACACGATCTCGTACCCGCCCCGGTAGAGGCGCGCCATACGGATCTCCTCGGTCTCCCCGAAGTCCTTCTGCTGCTCCCACCACTGCTCGAAGTAGTCGACGAAGAACCCGTAGTCGGAGTCGATCGCGCCACCGGAGGTGTTGTTCGCCTCCTGCGGGTTCAGGTTCAGGCCCTCGGCCCTCGCCTCGTCGCCCTCCGCGGAGGTGAGCGCCTCGATGGCCACCATCCGGTTGATCACGTGGTCGCGGCGCACCTGCGCGGCCTCCGACGAGCCGTTGATCGGGTCGTAGTTCGACGGGGACTGGATCAGGCCCACGAGCATCGCCGACTCGCCCACCGTCAGGTCCGCCGGGACCTTCCCGTAGTAGACCTGCGCGGCCGCGCCGATCCCGTACGCGCCGTGGCCGAAGTAGACCGTGTTCAGGTAGTTGGTGAGGATCTCCTCTTTCGTCATCTCCTCTTCGAGCGCCAGCGCGTAGCCCATCTCCTTGACCTTGCGGTCGATGGTGACCTCGCTGGCGGCGGCGACCTCGTCGGGCGTGGTCGCGGTGTAGGAGAGGACCTGCCGCACGTACTGCATGGTGATCGTCGAGGCGCCCTCGGAGGTGCCGCCGTCGGCGATGTTGGTGACGAGCGCGCGCATCACGCCTTCGGGGTCGACGCCGTTGTGCTCGAAGAAGTTCGAGTCCTCGGTGGCGACGAGGGCGTTGATGACCGAGTCGGGGATCTGGTCGTAGTCGAGCTGGACGCGGTACTGGTCGCCGAAGGTCGCGATGACGGTGGAGCCGTCGGAGGCGTACAGGGTGGACGACTCGGGCGCCGGTGGCAGGACGAGTTCGTCGGGGAGTTCGAGGACCGTTTCGGAACCGACTTTGGCCAGGCCGCCGAAGCCGCTGGCCATCGGCAGGAAGGCCAGGCCGACGACGAGACCGAAGGCGACCGCCACCGGCACGAGCGCGAACATGGCGCGTCGCTGCACGGCGGTGATGGGGCCGAACCAGGTCTGCGCCACCGGTTTCGAAGATGCACTCACGCTGTCTCCCGAAGAGCCCCGCTTGGGGAAAGGAACGGTCAATTCATTTGGGCGCGGTGTGGCGCCGAGTCCAGGCGGAGTTCCGGGGGCGCGTTCACTCTACGACGCCGCGCCTCGCGGGCTCGGAGCCCGTCCGACGCGGGTGGGGACGATTACAACGCGTCCGAGGGTTGGCGCGCCGTCCGCGGCAAGCGTGCCCGGACGGTTACCGGTGGCGGCGGACCGGGTGTGCGTTCGGTCGCTCACCAGGCGAAGCCGAGTGCGACCGCGAGCACGGCTCCGGCTGCGGCCCAGCACAGGCCGATGGCCTGGGACCGTCCTTCGTAGAGCCTTGTGGCGCCGGAGACGCCGACGAGGACGAACGTCGCCGCCATGAACAGGACGAGCGAGGGCGCCCAGCGCAGCAGGAGGCCCGCGGTATCGCCGACGTAGGCGCTGTGGGCGCCGGGTCCGGTGGCGCGGGCGGGGAGTTCGGCGCCGAGGTCGGCGGGGTCGACCTCTCCGGTGAGGTGCAGTTCCTTGGACCAGTCGTCGGTCTGCGAACGGCCGGTGCAGGAGGGCGCGAACCCGTCCTGGCAGGAGGTCACCTCGACGGTGCCGTACTGGTCGTGGCCCACGGAGATCCACAGGGCGGGGGCGGCGGTCCAGGCGAAGAACATGAGCAGGCACGCGCAGATGAGGATGCCGAGGAGGGCGGGCGCGAAGGCCTTGGGTTCGCGGCGGGGCTGGGGCGTGCCGGGTTTGGCGGGGCGGTGGCGGTCGGTCTCGGCGGCGCGTTCCCATACGGCCCGGATGGCGGCCATGCCGTCGGTCTGGGAGCCGAGGGGGCCGCGCTGGGAGACGGGGCGGGGGGCGGCGTCGGGCGGGTTCCCGGTCGGGGTCGCCGGGCGGTGTCCCGGACGACCCCGTAGGCGGCGGGCATCTCGGGGACGGGCACGTCCGGCTCCGGTGCGTCGGGGGGCACGGGCTGGTGCTGGGGGTCGACCGCGCGGTTTGCTTCCAGACATACCGGTTATTGCATCACCGAACCGGCTGAGCAGGGCGGAATCGGGCGGCGGATTTCGCGGCGTGTCGGGACGCGTGTCGGACGGGTCGAGACGTGCGCCGCCTAGGTGTGCGGACTGTGCCGGTCCTGACATCTGGACCGATAACATGGGGCGCATGACTCATGTATTGACCGCGCTGGCCTGGCCTTACGCCAACGGCCCGCGCCACATCGGCCATGTAGCAGGATTCGGGGTCCCCGCCGACGTCTTCGCGCGCTACATGCGCATGCGCGGTCACGACGTGCTCATGGTCTCGGGGACGGACGAGCACGGCACGCCGATCCTGGTGCAGGCCGACGCGGAGGGTCTGACGGCGGCCGAGGCCGCGGCGAAGTACAACCGGATCATCGTGGAGGACCTGGACGCGCTGGGCCTGTCGTACGACCTGTTCACGCGCACGACGACGGGGAACCACTACAAGACCGTGCAGGAGCTGTTCACGACGCTGTACGGAACGGGTACATCCTGCAGAAGACGACGCTCGGCGCGATCAGCCCGTCGACGGGTCGCACGCTGCCGGACCGGTACATCGAGGGCACGTGCCCGCATTGCGGGTTCGACTCGGCGCGCGGCGACCAGTGCGACAACTGCGGGCGCCAGCTCGACCCGATCGACCTGATCGACCCGAAGTCGCGGATCAACGGCGAGACGCCGAAGTTCGTGGAGGAGGACCACTTCTTCCTGGACCTGCCGGCGTTCGCGGATGCGCTGAACGCGTGGCTGGACACGCGCACGGGCTGGCGCACGAACGTGCTGCGGTTCACCAAGAACCTGCTCGACGACATGCATCCGCGCCCGATCTCGCGCGACCTGGACTGGGGGGTGCCGATCCCGCTGGAGGGCTGGCATGGAGCGGCCGGACAAGCGCCTGTACGTGTGGTTCGACGCGGTGATCGGCTATCTTGAGCGCCACGATCGAGTGGGCGCGGCGCTCGGGCGACCCGGAGGCGTGGAAGCGCTGGTGGCAGGACCCGGAGGCGGTGTCCTACTACTTCATGGGCAAGGACAACATCGTCTTCCACTCCGAGATCTGGCCGGCGATGCTGCTTGGGCGCCAACGGCGAGGGCGCGGGCGGCGGCGAGCCGGGCGGGCTCGGCAAGCTGAACCTGCCGACCGAGGTGGTCTCGTCGGAGTTCCTGACGATGGAGGGCAAGCAGTTCTCGTCCTCGCGTCGCGTCGTGATCTATGTGCGCGACTTCCTGGAGCGGTACTCCCCCGATGCGCTGCGGTACTACATCTGCGCGGCGGGTCCGGAGAACCAGGACTCGGACTTCACGTGGGCGGAGTTCCTGCGCCGCAACAACGATGAGCTGGTGGCCGGGCTGGGGCAACCTGGTGAACCGCTCGATCGCGATGGCCGCGAAGAACTTCGGGGCCGTTCCCGAGCCCGGTGAGCTCGAGGAGGTCGACCGCGAGCTGCTGGCGGCGACGCGGGCCGCGTTCGACACGGTGGGCGATCTGATCGGCCAGAACAAGGTCCGCGCGGGTATCGGCGAGGCCATGAAGGCGGTCGCGGCGGCGAACAAGTACCTCGCGGACACTTCGCCGTGGAAGATGAAGGAGGACCCGAAGCGCCAGGGCACGGTCCTGTACACGGTCCTCCAGGCGGTCTCGGACCTGAAGACGATCATGAGCCCGTTCCTGCCGCATTCGTCGCAGCGGGTGCACGAGCTGCTCGGCGGCGAGGGCGTGTTCTCGCCGATGCCGTTCATCGAGGAGGTCGCCGACCTCGACGAGGGCGGCGCGACCGAAGGGCCGTACCCGATCTTCACCGGCGACTACTCGGACGTGCCGAAGTGGGAGTCCGTGCCGCTGGCGCCTGGCACGGTGCTGCAGAAGCCGACGCCGGTGTTCACGAAGCTCGAGCCGACGATCGTGGACGAGGAGATCGAGCGCTTGAACGCGTAGCAGCGATCGTTCGAAGGCGGGGCCCGACGGGGTCCCGCCTGCACCATTTTCTGAGCGCGACACGCGTAGCGCTTCGAGGGTTTCCATTCCCGTGACTCGCGGCGTTCGATGCTTGGCGTCCGCGAGGTCTGAGGCGGCAAGGCCCGGCTCGCGCCGGGCCCTTTTTGTGCTCTCAGACGGCCGGGGCGATCTCGCCTCGTTCGACCCATTTCTCGTAGACGCCGCGGCGGACGGCTTCGGCGCCGGTGCGGGAGAGGACTTCGGGGCTGGGGCGGGCGAGGCGGAAGCGGGCCCAGTCGTCGTCGGCGTCCACAAGGGTCCCGGCGATGCCCTTCCACACCACGCGTGTGGCTTCGCGTAGGACGCGGCGCACCTGGTGGGTGCGGCCGATCTCGACGCCGGGGATGTCGACGCGGCGTTCGAGCGTGAGCGGCGACCAGTGCTGGCCGGCGTAGGCGAACAGTTCGCTCTCGGTGCCGTGCTCGGTGTAGGCGACGATGAGCGAGCCTTCGGGGAGCGGCAGGTCGGCGAGGTCGGCGGTGACGTACTCGGGCAGCAGGTGCGCGGTCGAGATCGCGAAGCCGGTGCCGAGCACGGGCATGCCGCGCCGGTCGGAGGACGGCATCGCCATGAGGCCTTCGTATTCGGGGGCGACGGGGGCGTGGTAGTCGACCGGGTCGACCACGGGCCAGCGCAGCGCGAACACCCAGCGTTCGGCCGGTTCGGTCTCGCCGCCGAGGACGGAGCGGGCGGAGGGGGTGCGCAGGTGCGCGGTGTCTCTGCGGCGGTAGCAGAAGCCGCCGGGGACGGCGGCGGTCTCGACGAGGCGCGCGATCTGCGCGGGGGTGATGGGGCGTTCGAGCATCTCGCCGGGGATGAGCGGCGAGGAGTGGCGGACGCGGTCGAGGAGGACCCGCGCGGCGGGGTCGAGGTGCGGGGTCTGGGTGAGGCGGCGCACGTATTCGAGGTCGAGCCCGGGTGCGAGCGGCACGGTGAGGGACCGGTCGTCGGCGACGGACACGGGGATGCCGTCGCGCAGGATTTCGCCGGCTTGGACGAACTGCCGGTACGGGTAGTCGCTGTCGGTGCGCGGGTTGGGGAGGAAGTCGGGGCGCGGGAGGGCGGAGAAGAGCTCCCACGCGGCGCCTTCGGCGTAGGGGGTGCCCGGGTATTTCTCGCCGCGCCATTCGACGGTGACGAGTTGCGGGGGCTGGGTCGGTTCGGCCGGGACGGCGGGGCGGCGTTGCTGGAGCGCTGCGGCGCGGTTGCGGCGGGACGCGAGGTCGCGGGTCATGTGCGTCTCGATTCGTCATGCGCGGATGCGACGGCCGTGGTGCGACTGCTCTGTCGCCGGACGGTAGTGGAGTGTCCACAGCCGGTTGTTTCGACTGTCCGCCAACGTAGGCGTCGCCTGTCAGGCGCGGATGTCCGGAAAATGAAGAAGATGTTACGGACGCGGCATCGTGCAGTACAAGGGGTTGGAAAGGCGCTTACCATCCCTAACCCCCACCCACCCGGGGACCGTAGCCGCCATGCTTCCGCGCGGGTCCGACAAGAACGGGGGGTCGAGACGACCGAGTCACCCGATCGTGTTCCGGGCCAAGCGGGCGCAAGCGACGCGAGCGGCGGGCCGCGCAGCGGAAAGTGGCGTCGGCGCCGGGCCGCGCGGCGAAGACGGGCGTGAAGGATGGCGGCAGGCCGAGCGCGGCCTGAACGGTTGCGTCGTGAGCGCGAAAGGTGCCTCGAATGGAGGGCAGGCGACGCGAGGCTCGCGGAGAGCGGCGGGCCGGCGAAGGCTTGTGGCCCGGGGCGGCCTCGTGTCGTCTCGTGGCATCGTTGAGGCGTGTACCGATCCGAACCCGCGCCGCCGCCCGAACCGTTGCCGTTTCCCATCGCCGACAGCCACACCCACCTCGACCTGGTCGACACGTTCGGGTCCGAGGAGGAGCTCCCGGTGCCCGCGCCCGACGCGCCCGAGGTCGCTGCGCGCCTCGACGAGGCGCAGGCCGCCGGGGTCGCGCGCGTGGTGCAGGTCGGCACCGATGTCGAGTCCTCCCGCTGGGCCGCCGCCCTCGCGGCCGCCGATCCGCGCGTGCTCGCCGCGGCCGCCCTGCACCCCAACGACGCCCCGCGCGAGGCCGACCTCGACGCGTCGCTCGCGGCGATCGACGCGATCGCCGCGCTCCCCCGCGTCGCGGCCCTCGGCGAGACGGGCCTGGACTACTTCCGCACCGACGAGGCCGGCCGCGCCGCCCAGCAGCGCTCCTTCCGCGCCCACATCGAGATCGCGAAGCGGCGCGGCAAGACCCTGGTGATCCACGACCGCGACGCCCACGAGGACGTGCTGTCGATCCTCGACGCCGACGGCGCGCCCGACCGCGTGGTGCTGCACTGCTTCTCCGGGGACTTCGCGTTCGCGAAGGAATGCGCGCGCCGCGGGTTCTTCATGAGCTTCGCCGGGAACGTCACGTTCAAGAACGCCC
This sequence comes from uncultured Actinomycetota bacterium, assembly GCA_963740955.1. GTDB lineage: Bacteria > Actinomycetota > Actinomycetes > Mycobacteriales > Micromonosporaceae > Glycomyces. The sequence continues at coordinate 212,376 of CAVUGC010000008.1, read as the reverse complement.
AGAACCTTCGCGACGCCGCCGCAGTCGCCCCGGCCGAGCTCGTCCTCGTCGAGACCGACGCGCCGTTCATGGCCCCGATCCCCGTGCGCGGCTACCGGAACCACCCGGCGCTCACGAACTACACGGCCCGCTTCCTCGCCGACTACCTCGAACGCGACCTCGAGGCCTGGTGCGAGCGCCTGTGGAAGAACACCGAGGCGGCGTTCGGCGACTGGTAGCGCCGCTGAAGGTCATCACCCGAACGGCGGCGCGAGCGGCCCGGCGCCAGCGCCGCCAAGCGGCGGCGGCGCTTTGGGCACACACGGCCCAGCGGTTGCAACCCCCGCAGCAACGAGACGCTGCGGCGGCGAGTCGTTCGACCGCGCCCCGCTGATCAGCTGACGTCCACGGCCGCTTCGGCGGTCGCGGTGTTGCCTTCGGCATCGGTGAGTGTGAACGTGAAGACCCAGCGCCCCTCGTCGGGCAGGCTCACTTCTCCCGCCAAGACGCCCGTGCGCAGCGAGATGAGCCGCATCTCCTCGGTGTCCTCGCCTTCGAGCCCGAACTCGGCGGTCCATTCGGTCGCCGCGAACGGCGCGCCTTCGAGGTCGTCGGCGAGGATCCGCACACTGTTGGGCCCGGGCCGGCCCGGCTCCAGCACGAGCTGCGCGGAATAGACGTCCGTGGTCACGAGCGTGGCGGTCTCGGTGGACTGCGTATCGCCCGTCTCGGTCGCCAGCAGCGCGGTCTTCGCCGGCACGGCCTGCACGAGCACCGCCACGGCCGCCATCACGGCCGCGAGGAACACGATCTCGACGCCCGCGGCGACCCGCAGCCGCCGCCTGCCTTCGACGCCGCGCAGCAGCGCGCGCCGCGTGAACAGGCCGACGCCGACGATCACGACGAACAGCGCGGCCTTCAGGATCACCAAGCGCCCGTAGGTCGTCTCAGTGAGCGCCGCGATCGAGTCGATGTGGAGCAGCCCCGATGCGAGACCCGCGACCAGCACGTTCGCGACGAGCCACGGCACCAGGGCCAGCCAGGTCTCGCCGGTGCGGTCGGGGATCTCGCCGTCCCCCCGCAGCGCGAGGATCAGCAGCGCCAAGACGCCGCCCGCCCACGCCAGCGCGGCGGCGAGGTGCACGAGGTCGGCGACGAAGGCGACGACGACGGGTTCGGTGGCCATCGGGTGCCCGGCGAGCGGCCAGGTGGCGGCGAGGGCGAGGCCGACGCCGGCGAGTCCGGTCACCAGGAGCGGTCTCGGTTCTTCTTCGCTGGTGACGACGATGCGCATGAGCGGGAGTGCGAGGAGTACGAGCAGGAGCCGCAGGAGTCCGGCGAGGCCCACGTTGGACTCCATGACGGCTTGGAGTCCGGTCGCGTCGAGTCCGGAGACGCTGGTGCCGGTCTCGTAGGCGGCTTGGAGGGGCAGTCCGAGGACGGCGGTCATGGCGACGACGGCGAGGCCGGTGGCGACCATTTTGGCGGCGACGTGGCGGGGCCGGGCGCCGGCGACGAGGAGGATGCCCGCGCCGAGTGCGAGTGCGAGTGCGGCGTAACCGAACCAGCGGTTGCCGTAGAGGAGGGCCTGCACGAAGGGGTCGGTGCCGGCCACGAGCGCTTCGGCGCCTGGGGCTTCGGTCTCGGCGCCGACGGTGAAGGTGAAGGTGCCGGAGACGGGGTGGCCGTCGTGGGAGACGACGCGGTAGCCGACCAGGTAGGTGCCTTCCTGGTCGGCGTCGACGGCGATGGTGAGGACGGTTTCGTCCTCGTTCTGCGTCAGTCCGGTGTCTGCTCGGTCACCATCGGGAGCCACGACGCCGGTGGCCGCGTCTACGGGGGTGACTGGTTCGTTGAACTCGACGACGACCTCGCTCGGAGGCGTGTCCAGGAGCTCCCCGGAGGCGGGGTCGGTCTTGGTGGCCGTGGCGTGCGCCCAGGCCCCCGTGGCCCAGAGCGCGCCGACGAGTGCCGCCGCGAGCGACGTCCAGGCGAGGCGGGTCGCGAATGCGGCGGGGCGGCGGTCGTTCGAACTGGAGCGCATCGCCGCTGAGCGTACTCGAAACCGCTTCGTGAATCGAGAGTTGGACCGCAGAAAGGCTGAGCGAGGGCACATGGGCAAGTCGAACCGGAATACCGATCGCAGGGCTGCCGCGGCGACGCTGCGGAAGCAGCAGGCTGCGGAGGCCAGGCGCCGCAAAATCGTGTTCGGGGTGGCGATCGGCGCCGCCGTGCTGCTGATCGGGGGGTTGCTCGGCTGGGGCATCTGGAAGAACAGCCAGCCCGAGTTCGAGGTGAACGACCCCGCAGCGGCCGTCACTGACACGCACGGGATCCAGTTGGGCAGCGGCCCGGTGGAGATCGACCTGTTCATCGACTACATGTGCCCGGCCTGCAACCAGTTCGAGTCGACGTACGCGGAGCAGATCCAGTCGTGGCTCGACGACGGCTCGGTGACGGTGAACTACCACACGATCGCGATCCTCGACCGGCTCAGCTCGGGCACGGAGTACTCGAGCCGTGCCGCTGCGGCCGCGACCTGCGCGGCCGATGTCGGCGAGCAGCAGTTCCTCGACTACACGGTGGCGCTGTACGCGAATCAGCCCGCGGAGAACTCGGAAGGGCTGACGGACGAGAAGTTGATCGAGATCGGCACCGACGACGTCGGCCTCGACGCCGGTTGGCAGTCCTGTGTGGAGGACGAGACGTACCGCGGCTGGGTCCAGGAGGGCACCGAGAGCGCCACCCAGGACCAGCAGGTCACGGGCACGCCGACCGTGAAGCTGAACGGCGACGACGTCGAGCCCGCCGACTTCGTCGCTCAGGTCCAGGCCGCGATCGACGCCGGCTGACAAGGATTTCGCAGGGGCGCAGCCGCTTTCGCGGCTGCGCCCCTTTTTTGGCGCCGGCGGTGACGTGTGCCCGGACGCGGCTCCGGTCCCGCGGTTCCCAACGGGGAGCGGGAACCGCGGGACGGGAGCTACGTCCGCATCGCCGCCAGCGCCGTCTCCAGGGAGAAGCCGAAGGGCAGTTCGAGCCGGTGCCGTTCCAGGAGTGCCGTGTCGGCGAGGATCTCCTGGGTGGGGCCGTCGGCGGCGACGCGGCCGGCGTCGAGGATGACGGCCCGTTCGCACAGTTGGAGCGCGTACGGCAGGTCGTGGGTGACGAGCATGAGGGTCGGCGCGGTGGCGTGGAGGATCCGGGCGAGGTCGCGGCGGCTGGCCGGGTCGAGGTTGGCGCTCGGTTCGTCGCAGACGACGATGTCGGGTCGCATGGCGAGCACGCCGGCGAGGGCGGCGCGGCGCTGCTGGCCGACCGAGAGGTGGTGCGGGGGCCGGTCGGCGAGGTCGGTGAGGCCGACGTCGGCGAGTGCCTCGGCGACGCGGGCGGCGAGTTCGGGGCCGCGCAGGCCGAGGTTGGCGGGGCCGAAGCCGACGTCGTCGGCGACGGTGGGCATGAACAGTTGGTCGTCGGGGCTTTGGAAGACGATGCCGACGCGGCGGCGGGTCTCGGCGAGGGTCTTCTTCTCGACTGTGACACCGCCGACGGCCACGGTGCCTTCGGTGGCGGTGAGGAGTCCGGCGAGGTGGAGCATGAGGGTGGTCTTGCCGGCGCCGTTGGGGCCGAGGATGGCGACGCGTTCGCCTTCGCCCACTTCGAGGTCGACGCCGTCGAGGGCGCGGTGCCCGTCGGGGTAGACGTGCTGGAGTCCGTTGACGCTCAGGGCTTTCATGCGAACACCGCCGTCCAGGTGGCGATGGCGGCGGCGAGGGCGGGGGCGGCGAGCGCGGCCGACCATTGGAGGGCGCTGGCGGGGGCGGGGCCGACTTCGAGCGGGAGCCGGCCGGTGTAGCCGCGGGCGGCCATGGACTGCCAGACGCGTTCGCCGCGTTCGAAGGAGCGGATGAAGACGACGCCGAGGCTGCGGGCGAGCGCGCCCGCCTGCCACAGGAATCGCGGGTCGTCGCAGCGGGCGAGGCGGGCGAGGCGCATCTGGGTCACTTCGGCGACCGTGAGGTGCGCGTAGCGGATGGCGAACGCGGTGATCTGGAGGAGGATCTCGGGGCAGCGCAGGCGCGAGAGCCCGGCGAGGACGCCGGCGATGGGTGTGGTGGCCGAGAGCAGGAGTGCGGCCCACACGCCGAGGGTGGCTTTGGCGAAGAGGTTCCAGCCGGCCCACAGTCCCGGTTCGGAGACCGTGACGAATCCGATGTGGACTGCAGGTCCTTGGATCATGAACGGGAACGCGACCGCGAGGATCAGGAACGGGGATTCGACGAGGCTGCGGGAGAGGACCCAGGTGGCGGGGACGCGGGCGAGCGCGAACAGCCCCGCGAGGAGGGCCGCGTAGGCCCCGAAGGCCCACACCGCCTCCCGCGGGGTGGCCGCGATGGCGCAGGTGAAGGCGACGAGCGCGACGATCTTCACCTGCGGCCTGAGCCGGTGGACCGGTGAGTCCCCCGGCAGGTGGAGCCCGTCGACCGGGCTCACGCGGACTCTTCGGAGGCGGGGGTCTTCTTGCCGCGGGCGAGGAGCCAGAAGAAGCCGGTGGCGATCGCGAGCGTCAACAGGACGCCGAGGATCCCGGCGAGCGAGGCCCCGAGGATCTCGTTGTCCAGGAACGACATGCCGTAGTCGGCGAAGGCGCCGCCGATCTCGTGGTCGCCCGCGGCCTGGAGCACGCAGGTGCCGCCGGTGATCTCGCCGTCGGCGGTGTCGCAGCCGGTGAGGAGCACCGACTCGAGCCCGTCGGGCGAGGCGGAGGCGAACAGGGACACGACGCCGGCCAGGACCAGCGTGACGAGGACCCCGGCGATCCAGATCGATGTGGTCTTCATGCGCTGCCCTTTCACGATGCGGCCTTGACGGTGGCGGTGTCCTGGGTGAGCCTGGTGCCGCGCAGGGCGTGGACGAGGTCGGGCCGGGCGACCGCGACCGCGGTGACGGCCCCGGCGGTGATCACGCCTTCGCCGATCCCCACGAGCACATGGGTGCCGAGGATCGCGGCGGCCATCGCGCCGAAGGACTGGCCGACCTCTTCGCCGCCGAGCCAGAACTGGAGGACGAACCCGGCCGAGGCGGCCACGACGCTGACGACCGCGGCCGCGAACACCGCGACGCCGAGGCCCCAGCGGGTGCGCGGGAGCACCTTGAGCGCCAAGGCGATCACGCCGTAGCCGGTGAAACTGGCGATGACCGCCATGTTCACCACGTTGAGACCCAGGGCGGTCACGGCCCCGTCGGCGAACAGGAGCGCCTGGATCACGATGACGACGGTGACGCACAGCGCCCCGAGCCAGGGACCGAGGAGCGCGGCGGCGAGCGCGCCGCCGAGGAGGTGCCCCGAGACGCCTGCGGCCACAGGGAAGTTGAGCATCTGCGCGGCGAAGATGAACGCGGTCGCGAGGCCCGCGAGCGGCACGAGCCGCTCGTCGAGGTTCCGCCGGGCCATGACGACGCAGGCGCCGACGGCGAGAGCCGCTATGGCGGCGAAGGCGAGGGACGTCGGTCCGTTCACGACGTCCGTGGGAATGTGCAGCGCCAGGTCTGACACGGGCAAGTGCCGCCTTTCGACTGGTTGTGGGGTCTGGGATGCGACCGGGGAGGCGATGGCGGTCGCCCTGCCGGATGCAAGGCGCCCACACGTGGAATCAACAACCCACCGTTGGGCTATTGCAATCATTTTGCAATAGCCGTCCCGCCGCCGTCAAGCGGGACCGGCAAGTGTCGGTTCGACGACGACAGGCCGGACAGGGAACGCATGGCGTGCTCACAGGCGATTGTCAGGGACGACGGGTAGGGTTGCGACCTGTGAACGTACGACTTCAGCCTGGTGAGACGGCGCCTGACTTCACGCTGACCACCGACACCGGCGACACGGTGACCTTGTCGAGCCTCCAAGGCCGCAAGGTGATCCTCTTCGCCTACCCGAAGGCCATGACCCCCGGCTGCACCAAGGAGGCCTGCGACTTCCGCGACAGCCTCACCGGCCTGCAGGCCGCCGGCTACGCGGTGCTCGGCATCTCCCCCGACGAACCCGAGGCGCTCGCCAAGTTCGTCGAACGCGACGGCCTGACCTTCCCGCTCCTGTCCGACCCCGAGCACAAGGTGCTCGAGGAGTACGGCGCGTGGGGCGAGAAGAAGAACTACGGCCGCACGATCGTCGGCGTCGTCCGCTCCACGTTCGTCATCGACGAGCAGGGCGACATCGCCCTGGCGCAGTACAACGTCAAGGCCACCGGGCACGTCGGGCGCCTGAAGAAGCAGCTCGGCCTCGAGGAGTAGCGGCCCGTCCGGGTCACGACTTCGGCAGGAGCACCCGGAACGTCGCCCCGCCGCCGGGCGTCTGCGACAGGCGCACGCAACCGCCGTGTCCGACGACGATGGCCGCCACGATCGACAGGCCGAGCCCCGAACCGCCTTCGACGCCGCGCGCCCGACCCTGGTCGACCCGGTACAGCCGCTCGAAGACCGCTTCGGCGTGCTCAGGCGCCACACCAGGACCGGTGTCCGCCACCTCGACCACCGCCGCCGGCAGCGCCGGCGTCTCCCCCACCTGCGCCATGGCGCGCGGCCCCGGGCTGGAACTCCACCCGAGCCGCACCGCGATCCGCGCGTCGGGCGGCGTGTACCGCAGCGCGTTCGCCACCAGATTCGTGAGCACCTGACGCAGCCGCGGCTCGTCACCGGTGATGTCCACCGCGTCGAGCAGCTCGTCGTCGATGTCGTGCGCGGCCTCGTTCAAGGACTCGAGCGCGATGAAACGCCCCGGTTCGCGGATATGCGCATCCCCCACCGCGTCCGCCGCGACCCCGAGCAGATCCACCGGCCCGCGCCGCAGCGGACGCTGCCGGTCCAGGGCCGCGAGCAGCATCAGATCGTCCAGCAGGAGCCCCATCCGCCGCGACTCGGCCTCGATCCGACCGATCGTCTCGTCCATCATCGGCCCCGGCGGCACCCCGCCCCTCCGGTACAACTGCGCGAACCCCTTGATCGAGGTCAACGGGGTACGAAGCTCATGCGAGGCGTCGGCGAGGAACTGCCGCAACCGGGCCTCGGAGGCCGCGCTGGCGTCGAGCGCCGCCTGGATGCGCGCGAGCATCGTGTTGAGCGCCGCGCCGAGCCGCCCCGTCTCGGTGTGCGGATCGGTGTCGGTGACGCGCGCGTCGAGTCTGCCTTCGGCGATCGCCGCGGCGGTCTCCTGCATCCGGTCGAGCGGACGCAGCCCGATGCGCGCGACCCAGAAGGCGCTCACCGCGAGCAGCAGCAGGATCGCCACGATGACCGCGCCGCCGATGAGCAGCAGCGACTCGGTCGCCGCGCCCACATATTCGGAGGACACCGCGAACACCAGGTACCCGCCCGAATCCTCGGCGTCCTGCACGAGCACCCGCCACGCGTTCCCGTCGGCGTCCTCCACCGTGTAGATCTCGCCCACGTTCGCTGAAAGATCGCCCAGACCCACGAACTCGGTCGTGTCGTCGGCGTTCCCCAGCGGGTGCAGGAACTCGCCGTCCGCGCCGTAGACGTAGACGCGCGGGCCGTCCGGCAGGCCCGGCTGCGGCCCGGGCGGCTCGAACCCGCCGTCCCCGGACTGCTCCTCGGCCGGCGGGTCCTCGGCGTGCACCATCGCCGCGGCCTTCTGCAGCTGCGAGTCGATCCGGTCGGTGAGCACGTTCTGGAGCAGGCCCGTGGCCGCCAGGACCGCGGCCGCCAGCGCGAGCGCGCACAGCGTCACGATGGTGAACGCCATGCGGGAGCGGACGGTCCAGTGCCGCCAGCGGCGCGGCTTCCTCACTTCGGGTGCCGCGGCTCGCGGAGGGCGTAGCCGAAGCCGCGCACGGTCTGGATGAGCGGCGGGTCGACCTGGTCGATCTTCTTGCGCAGGTAGTACACGTAAGACTCGACGATGCGGCCGTTGCCGCCGAAGTCGTAGTTCCACACCCGGTCGAGGATCTGGGACTTGCTGACCACTTTGCCGGCGTTGAGCATGAGGTAGCGCAGGAGTTTGAACTCGGTGGGCGAGAGTTCGACGGGCTGTCCGGCGCGGCGCACTTCGTGGACGGTCTCGTCGAGTTCGAGGTCGGCGTAGCGGAGCACGCGGTCCTCGGGCGGGGCCGTGGTCTTGGCGCGGCGCAGGATGGCCTGGACGCGCAGGACGACCTCTTCGAGGTCGAAGGGCTTGGTCACGTAGTCGTCGCCGCCGACGGTGAGGCCGGTGACGCGGTCGCGGACGGCGTCGCGGGCGGTGAGGAACAGGACCGGCAGGTCGCGTCCGGCGGCGCGGAGCCGCTTGGCGACCTCGAAGCCGTCCATGTCGGGGAGCATGACGTCGAGGATGACGAGGTCGGGTTCGAACCTCGCGGCGGCGCGCAGGGCTTCGGCGGCGTCGCGGGCGATCTCGACTTCGAATCCGGTGAGGCGGAGGGTGGCGGACATGAGCGCGCAGATGTTCTCTTCGTCGTCGACGACGAGGACGCGGTCTTTGTGTTCGGGCGCTTCGGTCACCTGGACTCCTTCGGTTCGTACCAGGCATGCCTATCGGCCCAGGCCGCAGCGATGCTGGGAGTCACCTCAAAGATAGGTCAAAGTCGCCGGGCGGGGGTGCTCCCACCTGCATGAACCGGGTCAGATCCGGCTGAGCGCCCGCCGCGGCCGCGGTCGGGCGGCCCCGTCGATCTCCAGGAGGCGCCGGGCGGTGTCGGCGGTGCCGGTGCGGAGCACGTGCTCGCGCAGGCGCCGGTACCGGTCGAGCAGGGCGGCCTGCTCCTCCTGGGGCAGCAGTCCCGACCGCTGCACCGCGAGGGCGAGAGCGGCGACCCGCTCGATGTCGTCAGCCATGCTCTGAACGTCCACTCTGCAGGCGTACGCCAGGCGAACCGGAGGTGAACCGGACCGGGCGTGGTGACAACGATCGATGTCCGAATTGCCTCAATGTGACGTGAGGTGACGGCCGATGACCGTGGCTGCTTTGGGGAAGGCGCTCGGGCCGGGGCCGGAGTAGTTGAGGCGCAGGTAGGCGCCGGTGGGTTCGGCGGGGAACCATTCGTCGCCGGAGACGACGAGGACGCCGTCGTCCTCGCAGGCGCGCACGAGGCGCGGCAGGTCCGTGTCGTCGGGCAGGCGGAGCCAGAGGTTCAGTCCCCCTTGGGGAACGGCGTCGAGGTGCGCTGCCGGGACGTGCTCGGCGAGGCTTCGGGCGAGGAGGTCGCGGCGGGAGGCGAGCTGGTGGCGCAGGCCCCGCAGGTGGGTGCGCCAGGCCGGCTGGGTGACGATGTCGAGCGCGACGGCCTGGAGGGTGCCGCTGACGTACATGGATTCGGCCTGGGCTTCGGCGAAGATGCGTTCGCGGGCGGGGCCGCGGGCGATGACGGCGGCGACGCGCACCGACGGCGAGACGCTCTTGGTGAGGGACCTGAGGTAGACGACGTGGCCGGCGTCGTCGCGGGCGGCGACCGGGGCGGCCTGGGCGTCGATGCCGAACTCGTGGGCCCAGTCGTCTTCGATGAGGAACGCGCCGTGCTCGCGCACCACGTCGAGCACGCGGCTCGTGAGCCCTGGAGTCCACTGCGCGCCAGTGGGGTTGGCGAAGTTCGGTTGGGCGTAGAAGGCGCGCGCCCCGGTCTGCTCGAAGGCCCGCGCGAGCGTGTCCGGGTCGGGCCCGGCGGGCCCGCTGGGGATCGGGACGACTTCGACGCCTTCCCTTGCGGCGGCGACGATCGCGCCCCAGAACGTGGGCGATTCCATGAGCAGCGGGCGGCCGGTGCCCACGAGGACGCGGAAGATCGAGCAGAGCCCGGTCTGGCTGCCGGGCACCACGATCACGTCGCTCGGCGCGGGCGGCGTGATTCCGGCGGGCGTGGCTTCGCCGAGTTCGGCGGCGAACCACGACTGGAGTTCGGGCAGGCCGGCCGTCGGCGGGCGGCTGAGCGCGGCGTCGCCGCGTGCCGCGCGAGTGAACGCGGCGCGCACGAGGCGCTCGGGCAGGAGTTCGCGGTCGGGATAGCCCGAGTGCAGCGCTATCACGTCGTTCGCGGCCGGGCGCAGCGCCGCGGGCTGGCGCGGGATGCGGGCGCGCGGGGAGCCGAGCGCGGCGGTCTGCCAGCCGTAGTCGCTCGGACGCGCCGCGCGCACGGCCCGCACGAAGGTCCCGACCCCGGGCCTGGCCTCGACGAGTCCTTCGGAGGCCAAGGCCCGCAAGGCTTTCTGCACGGTGACGGGGCTCGCGCCGTATTCGGCGACGAGCGACCGCGTCGACGGCAGCTGCGCGCCGGGCGCGACCGCCGCGATCCATTCGCGCAGGCCCGCGGCGATCCGCGTACTGCTATCGTTGAACATGAGAAGCAACAATAGCGCTACTGTTCTTGCAGCCCCGGTGATATCGCGCCAGATCCATGGACTTTGGTGGGGCGCGCTCGGCGTGCTCGCCTTCTCGTTCACGATGCCGTTGACGCGCTTCGCCGTCGGCGGCTTCTCCCCGCTGTTCATCGGCGCCGGCCGCGCGGTGGTCGCCGCGGCGCTCGCGGCGGCGGCCCTGACGATCACCGGGCAGCGCAGGCCCGTTGGGAGGCAATGGCTTCGCCTCGCCGTGGTCGCCGCGGGCGTGGTCGCCGGGTTCGGGATGCTCACCTCGTTCGCGCTCGAGCACACCTCCGCCGGGCACGCCGCCGTCGTGATCGCGCTGCTGCCCGCGGCGACCGCCGCCACCACCGTGATCCGCACCCGCGAGCGCCCTCCGGCCGCGTTCTGGGCCGCGGCCGCAGCTGGTGCGGCCTGCGCGATCGCCTTCGCGGCCTTGGGCAACGGCGGTCTCGGCAGTTTCGGCTGGCCCGACCTGCTGCTGTTCGCGGCCGTGGCGGCCGCGGCGGTCGGCTACACCGAGGGCGGCCTCCTCTCGAGGGAACTGGGCTCCTGGCAGACGATCTCGTGGGCCCTGGTCCTGGGCGCGCCGGTGATGACCGCCGCGACCGCCTTCTCGCTCACCGAAGGGCTCCCCCGGGCGACACCGCTCGAATGGGCCGCGTTCGCGTACCTGGCGGCGGTGAGCATGTTCCTCGGCTTCTTCGCCTGGTACCGCGGCCTCGCGATCGGCCCGATGGCGCAGGTGAGCCAGACGCAGCTCGTGCAGCCGGTGCTCACGATCGCTTGGGCCGCAATGCTCCTGCACGAGCCCGTGACGGTCCCGACCGCGCTCGGCGGCCTCGCCGTCATGGCCTGCGCCGCCCTCGCCGTGCGCACCCGCCTGCGCCGCTGAGGGGTCGGCCCGGATCGGAGGCTCGGCTCACTCGGCCCCAGATTGTGGTTCCGTCCCGGGCCGCCCCTCGCTACACTCGCCGAGATCGAACGTGTCCCGTGTCCCGTTCGCGGGAAAACTCCCGTCAAGGCCAGGAAGGGGGAATCGTGCCCGCACCGTTGCGGCCGCTCGCCATGGGCGACCAGATCGCGCACCGCCTGCGCATGGACATCATCACCGGCGCCGTCGCGGACGGCACCCACCTGGCCGAGGACGCCCTCGCCAACCGCTTCGACGTGAGCCGCGGCCCCGTGCGCGACGCCCTCCGCCAGCTCGAGAGCGAAGGCCTGGTGGAGAACCGCCGCAAGCGCCTGTACGCCCGCTCGCTCGGCATGCGGGACATCGAGGAACTGTACGTGCTGCGCGAATCCCTTGAGTCCCTTGCGATCCGCCTCGCAGTGCAGCACGCGGAGGAACGCGACTGGGACGGCGTGCAGGAGATCGTCGACGACATGCGCCAGGCCGGCGAGCGGGACGACTTCGAGCGTTTCGCCGCCGCCGACATGGAGTTCCACACGAACCTGTACCGCCTCTCGGGGAACCGCCGCCTCGTCGAAGCCTGGCGGCCCTACCAGCGGACCTTCGCGATCCTCTTCGAGATGAGCTACACCCCTGACATCCCGTCCGCGGTGATCGACCACCAGGGGTTCCTCGACATACTGCGTTCGGGCGACACCGAGGCGGCCGTGGAGCGGCTCCACCGGCACCTCGCCCTCGCGAAGACCCACGTGCGCGAGGTCCTCGGCGCCGCCGACGACAAATCCTGAGTGCCACTTTCTTAGGGCGGCAATCGAAGCCGTCCGCCTCGCGCTGCCGTCCCCGAAAAACCGGGTCCGGGCCGTTGCGTGTCCTCGATCGCACTGATACGTTAATTGTTAACAGTTCACAGTACGAGTCAGTGCACAGCACGAGTCGATGACGACGCACCGGTCCCGCGGTCCACAGCCGCGGCACCGTCCGGGTCGCATCGGGAAAGCGAAGGCGGCCCACATGGCAGCACACTCCCCCGTCGGCGAAGGCCGCACCGTGATCGTCGGACCGGTCCGGTACGCCGAACTCTGCGCGGAGGGCCGGGCGCGCCTCCTCGACGCCGGATTCACCCTCGTCGAGAACGAGTCGACCCTGCCGTGGGAGCCCGCCGACATGGACCCGCTGCTCGCGACCGCCGACGCCGCGATCTGCGGCGTGGAGGTCTACACCGGCGACACGCTCGCGAAGGCCCCGAACCTGCGGGTCATCTCGCGGCTCGGCGTCGGGCTCGACAACATCGACCTCGCCGCCGCCCGCGCGCAGGGCGTCGACGTCGCGAACGTGCCCGGCGGCAACGCCAACGCCGTCGCCGAACTCGCGATCGGCCTCATGATCGCGGTGCTCCGCAAGATCCCCGCCATGAACGCCGACATCCGCGCGGGCCGCTGGGACCGCTACGTGGGCAACGAACTCGCCGGGAAGACCGTGGGCCTCATCGGCTTCGGCGCCACCGCGCGGCTCGTCGCCAAGCGCCTCCAGGGCTTCGACGTCACCGTCCGCGCCTTCGACCCGTTCGCCGACGAAGCGGTCGCGGCCGAGCTCGGCGTTCACCTCGACGGCCTCGAAGCGGTCGTCGGGGCCGCCGACGTCGTGAGCGTCCACGCCCCCCGCACCGCCGCGACCCACCACCTCGTGGGCGCCGAACTCCTCGCCGCCATGCGGCCGGGAACCGTGCTCATCAACACCAGCCGCGGCGGCGTGGTCGACGAGGACGCCCTCGCAGACGCCTTGGGGCGCGGGCAGATCGCCGGCGCCGGAGTCGACGTGTTCGAAACCGAGCCCGTCACCGCCGACAACCCCCTCCTGGGCTTCGACACCGTCGTCGCCACCACGCACGCCGCCGCCGACAGCGCCGAGGCCTACACTCGCATCGGCCTCTCCACGGCGCAGGCGATCATCGACGTCTTCTCAGGCCGTCGACCCGAACACCTCGCCAACTGAGCCGCTCTCGAGCGCGCACCGCAGAGAGGAACAATGATGTTCACAGCACGCTGCAGCAGGCGCCGCATCGTCGCCCTGCCCGTCGCGGCCGCCGCGGCGGCGGCCGCGGGCGCCTGCACCCGCGGCGAGAGCGATCCGAACGCCCTCACCCTGTTCGCCGCCAACAGCCCCTGGGCCGAGGGCGTCAAGACCCTCGCGCAGGCATACGAACGCGAGACCGGCATCGCCGTCCGCGTCGAGACCTACGGCAACGAGCAGCTGAACGACACGTACAAGGTCAAGCTCAACGCCCGGTCCACCGATGTCGACCTCATGGCCTACCAGCCGCAGGACGTGATCCGCGAGTTCACCCACAACGGCTGGCTCACCGACCTCACCGACCGGGTCGAGGCCGATCCGGCCTGGAACTGGCAGGACTTCCAAGCCCCCGCAAGGGAGGCGGTCACCCTCGACGGCGCCGTCTACGGCGTGCCGGTGATGACCGAACGCCACGTGGTCTACTACCGCGCCGACCTCCTCGAAGCCGCGAACCTCCCAGTGCCCGCAACCCTCGACGAACTCGAAGCGACCGCGGCGGCCCTCCACGACCCCGACGGCGGGCTCTACGGCATCGCGATGCGCGGCGCGCTCGTCCCGCTCGTCACCCAGTTCTCCTCGTTCCTCTACAGCTTCGGCGGCGACTTCCAGGACTCGGGCGGCAACGCCGCACTCGATGCCGCCGAAGCCGTCGAGGCCTACGAGTACTACGGCCGGCTCCTGCGCGAATACGGCCCGCCCGGCGCCACCAACATGGGCTGGGTCGAGGCCTCGGCGATCTTCGCCCAGGGCAAAGCGGTGTTCTATGTGGACGCCGACAGCCAGGCGTACACGTTCCTCGACGAATCGGCCAGCGCCGTCGTCGACACCGTCGCCTACGCGCGGTTCCCCGCGGGCCCGGCCGGCTCGAAGTTCTACAACATCGTGCCGCAGTGCCTGGGCGTCAACGCCTACTCCGAGAAGCAGGACAAGGCCTGGGACTTCCTCGCCTGGGCCACGAGCGAGGCGAACTCGAAGCGGCTCCTGGTCGAACAGACCGCGCCGCCCGCCCGCCAGTCCGCCTGGGACGACCCCGAATCGGCCGCGGCCTACCCCGAGGCGCTCGTGGCGATCATCCGCGACGCCGAAGGCTCGGTCGCCTACGACCGCCCGCGGCTCGAGCAGGTGGCGCGCGCCCGCGAATACGCGGGCGAGCCGGCGGTGACCGCCATCGAGGGCGGCGACGTGCCCGAGGCGGCCCGTGAAGCGAACGACGAGTTCCAAGAGCTCCTGGACTACGAGCAGTGACCCCCGCGAACGACACTGGAAGGGAGCTTCCGTGACCACCGAACGCCCGACCCTGCCCCGCCGCAGCGTGATCGACTGGATCGACGCGAACCTCAAGTGGGTCCTCACCGCGCCCGCGGTCGTGTTCGTGGCCCTGCTCATCGCCTTCCCGATCGGCTACACCGCGTTCCTCTCGGTGACCGACTCGGCCGGGGCGGTCACCCGCCCGTTCGAGTTCATCGGGTTCGACAACTACGCCATCTGGCTCACCGACACCGACCGGTTCTGGCCCGCCGCGGGCCGCACCGCGTACTTCACCGCGGCCGCTTTGATCCTCGAACTCGGTCTGGGCCTGGCGATCGCGCTGCTGCTGCGCCGCACCTTCAAGGGCCAGGGGTTCGTGCGGGTCCTCATCCTGCTGCCGCTGGTCGCCACGCCGGTCGCGGTGGGCATGATGTGGCTGCTCATCTTCGAGCCGACGATCGGCTTCGCGAACACGCTGCTGGGCTCGCTCGGCATCCCGGCCCAGGGCTGGTTGTCGGACAAGGACACCGCGCTGAACACGCTGGTGTTCATCGACGTGTGGCAGTGGACGCCGATGGTCGTGCTCATCCTCCTCGCCGGGCTCACCACCCTTCCGGAGGAGCCCGACGAGGCGGCCCGGGTGGACGGCGCGAACGCCTGGCAGCGGTTCCGGCATGTGACGCTGCCGCTGCTCATGCCGCTCATCGTGGCCGCCGCGATGCTCCGCGCGATCGACGCGTTCAAGACCTTCGACGTCATCTACGCGACCAAGGGCCGCGGCGGCGGGTCCAGCCACGAGGCCGAGACGCTGAACATCCTCGCGTACGGGGAGGCGTTCCAGTACTCGCAGTACGGGCGGGCCTCGGCTCTCCTCATGCTGTTCTTCCTGCTCATCGTCGTCGTCCTGGCCGCCCTGGCCATCCTCCGCAAGAAGGGAGACCGGACATGAAGACCGCGACTCGCGTCGTCCGCGCCGCGGCGATCCTCCTGGTGGTGCTGACGTTCCTCATCCCGCTGATGTGGATGCTCGCGGCCAGCCTGAAGTCGAACCTCGAGATCATCGATCCGAGCAAGACCTTCGACTTCACGCCCACGCTGCAGAACTTCGAGACGGTGTTCGGGGCGCAGGCTTTCGGCCCGTTCATCGTCAACAGCTTCGTCGTGGGCGCCGGGGCGACCCTGATCGCCCTCGTGATCGGCGTCCCGGCCGCGTTCGGGATCGCCCGCTACCGCATCAAGAACGCCACCGCGTTCCTGCTGCTCGCACGCGTCATCCCCGGGGTGAGCCTCCTGATCCCGTGGTACTTCCTGTTCTCGCAGATCCAACTCGTGGGCACGTACGCGGTCCTGATCCTCACGCACGTCTTCGTGACGATGCCGCTGGTGGTCGCGATCATGACCGGCTTCTTCGAGGGCATCCCAGAGGAACTGGAGGAGGCCGCCCAGATCGACGGCACGAGCCGCATCGGGGCGTTCGCGCGAGTGGTGCTGCCGCTGTCGGTGCCGGGCATCGCGACCGCCACGATCCTGTCGTTCATCTTCAGCTGGAACAACTTCCTGTTCGCGCTCGTCCTCTCCGACCAGGAGACCCGCACGCTGCCGGTCGCGATCGCGAACTTCACGAGCTACGCCTCGGTCGACTGGGGCGGCCTCATGGCCGCTTCGGTGATCATCACGATCCCGGTCATCGTCATCGCGCTCATCGCGCAGCGGTACGTGGTGAGCGGACTGACCGCCGGCGCGACGAAAGGCTGATGGCATGGAGCAGACCGCATGGGTGATCGGCGGAGGTTCGGGCATCGGCCGGGCCGCCGCGCAGGCTCTGGCCGAGACCCATACGGTGGTCGTCTCGGGAAGGCGCCGAGGCGAACTCGACGCCACGGTTGCTTCGATAACCGCCGGCGGCGGCAGGGCATCGGCCCTGCAGGCCGATGCGGGCGACGCCGCATCGATCAGGGCCGCAAGGCGAATGATCGACACGGCCGTGGACGTCCTCGTCTACTCGGCCGGAACGAACGTGCCGAACCGCTTCTGGTCCGACACGACCCCCGAGGACTTCGCGCGGGTCGTCGACGTGAACCTCAACGGCGCCGCACGATCCGTCCACAGTGTCCTGGACGGGATGCGCGCGAAGGGCGGGGGCCTGATCATCCTCGTCTCCTCCTGGGCCGCATGGCGTCACTCGCCCGGCGCGGGCGCGGCCTACAGCGCGAGCAAGACCGCGATGGGCTCGCTCGCCGAGACCTTGAACGCCCAGGAGGGCCCGCACGGGATCCGCGCGACGCACCTGTGCCCGGGCGAGGTCGACACCGACATCCTCGAGTCCCGCCCGGTCGTGCCGAGCGCCGCCGAACGCGAACTGATGCTCACCGCAGGCGACCTCGGCGCCACGGTCCGCTTCCTCGCCGGCCTGCCGCCGCGCGTCTGCGTCAACGAACTCGTCGTCACGCCCACCGCCAACGCCTCATACCGCTAGCACCGCAAGGAGATTCCATTGACCACTCGTGACATCATCACCGCCGTCCCCGTCGCGTTCCGGCCCGACGGCGCCCTCGACCTCGACGGCTCCCGCGCGATCCTGCGGTACGTGGCGGCCTCCGGGAACGAGGGCGCGTTCGTGCTCGGCACGACCGGGGAGTTCCCGGCGCTCACGTACGAGGAGCGCGGGCGGCTCACCGCGATGAGCCTCGAGGAGCTCTCGGCGCGAATGCGCGTGATCGTGCACGTGGGCGCCCCGAGCCTGAGCGAGGTCCTGGCGCTCATCGCGCAGGCCCGCGAGGCCGGCGCGACCGAGATCGCCGTGATCACCCCGTACTACCTGCCCGCCTCCGACGCCGCGCTCCGGGACTTCTTCACCGCGGTCTCGGCCGCGTCCGACGGGCTCGACGTCTACATCTACGTCTACCGCAAGCGCACCGGCAACTTCGTGAGCACCGAGCTCATGGCCGAACTCGCGTCCCTGCCGAACCTGGTGGGCGCCAAGGTCAGCGAGGAACCCCTCGAGCAGATCGCCGCGTACCGCGCAGTCGTGCCCGCAGGGTTCAAGCTCTACACGGGCGCCGACCGCGACCTCGGCAACGCCGCCGACTTCGGCGCGCAGGGCGTGATCTCGGGCGTCAGCTCGGTCTTCCCGAAACCGTTCCGGGCCCTCGCCGCCGCCGTAGCATCGGGAGACCCCGCCGCGATCGCGGACGCGCAGCGAGCGGTGGACGACGTGGTGGCAACGGTCGCAGGCGACATCGGCCGCATGAAGGCGGTCTACGGCCTCATGGACATCGAAGGAGGCGTCCCGCGCATGGCGGTCGAGACCCCGGACGAGCAGACCCTCGCCGAACTGCGCCGCGCGGTCGACCTCTACGCCTGAGCCCCATGACGAACGCGAACATCGCCGTACTCGGCAGCGCCAACATGGACCTGATCGCGCGCCTGCCGCGGCCGCCGCGGATCGGCGAGACCGTCTTCGGCTCGGACTTCACCACGGTGCCCGGCGGCAAGGGCCTGAACCAGGCGGTGGCCGCGAGCCGGGCCGGAGCGAACGTCGCCTTCGCCGGGGCCGTGGGCGAGGACGGCCACGGCGAGACCCTGAAGGCCCTCCTCGCGTCCGAAGGCATCGACACTGCTGCAGTGCGAACGGTCGACGCCCCGACCGGCGTGGCCCTGATCAACGTCTTCGACTCGGGCGACAACGCGATCGTCGTCTGCTCCGGAGCGAACGCCGAACTTCACGACCTGGACGAACGCGCCCGCGAAGCGATCGAACGGGCCGCGTATCTGGTGATGCAGTTCGAACTGCGCCCGTCGCTGCTCTTGGAGGCGGCGAGGTTCGCCCGCTCGCACGGCGTCAGGACCGTCCTGACTCCGGCCCCGGTGATCGACCACGACCCGGAGCTCCTCGAACTCACCGATCTCCTGGTGCTCAACGCAGGGGAGGCCACCCACCTGACCGGCATCGAGGACCCCGAGCAGGCGGCCATCAGGCTCTCCCACCGGGCAAGCGCGGTCATCGCGACCCTCGGCGAGCACGGCTCGGTCCTGGCACGGGACGGGGCGCTCGCGGACCGGATCGCCGCCAGGAAGGCGAACGCGGTCGACACCACTGCGGCCGGCGACACCTACGTCGGGGTCCTCACCGCCAGGCTCGGCGCGGGCGACGACCTCCCGGAAGCCATGCGCTGGGCGAC
Source organism: uncultured Actinomycetota bacterium (assembly GCA_963740955.1). Lineage (GTDB taxonomy): Bacteria > Actinomycetota > Actinomycetes > Mycobacteriales > Micromonosporaceae > Glycomyces. Next base: position 193,626 of record CAVUGC010000008.1, on the reverse strand, counting down.
GACCGCGGCCGCGATCGCGGTGACCCGTCCAGGTGCGACCACTTCCATGCCCACGAGACCGGAGATCGAAGCCGCGCTTTGACCGCGCGCCCTTTGACGGATGTCGAGCTCGACGGCGCGGCCCGGCGATACGATCCGTCAATGAGCAGCGGCATCGGCGACACCTCCCGGCCCGCCCGGCTGGCCGGGCCCGGGGAGGGCATCGGCGAGGACGAATTGGCGCTCGCCGCCCGCAACCACGGTCTGCCGCTGGAGGCGCTGCGCTACGACGTGACCCCGCCGGGACTGCACTACGTCCTCACCCACTACGACATCCCTTACGTCAATGACGGTGCCCCTTGGGGATTGACGATCGCCGGCGCCGTCCGCAGTCCGCTCCGGATGGCGTTGAGCGAACTGGAGGCGTGCCCGGCCGTCACCACCCGCGTCACCATGGAATGCGCCGGCAACGGGCGGGCCCGACTGGATCCGCGGCCGGTGAGCCAGCCGTGGCTGGTCGAAGCGGTCGGCACCGCCGACTGGACCGGCGTCCCGCTGCGGCTCCTGCTCGCCGAAGCCGGCGTGGAGGACGGCGCCGTCGACGTGGTCTTCACCGGCGCCGACCACGGTGTGGAGCGAGGCGTCGAACAGGACTACCAACGATCGCTGCCCGTCGATGTCGCGGCAGGCGATGCGCCCGAGGTGCTGGTCGCCTATGCGATGAACGGCGCGCCGCTGCCGCCGCAGCACGGATACCCGCTGCGTCTGGTCGTCCCGGGCTGGTACGGCATGGCGCACGTCAAGTGGCTGCGCGACATCACCGTCACCGACACGCCCTTCACGGGGTTCCAGCAGACCATCGCGTACCGGATCCGGCAGCAGCCTGAGGAGATCGGCGAGCCGGTCGACCGCATCGCACCGCGCGCCTTGATGATCCCGCCCGGCTTCCCGGACTTCATGTCCCGCGAACGCATGGTCCGGCCCGGCCAGGTGACGCTGGAAGGCCGCGCCTGGTCGGGCCGGGCGCCGGTCGTGTCCGTGCAGGTCACCACCGACGACGGCCGCACCTGGCACGAAGCCGATCTCGACGGGGAACCGGTGCACCGCTGGGCTTGGCGCGCATGGCGCTTCGCATGGACGGCCAAGCCCGGCACGCATGTCCTGAGCGCGCGGGCCACCGACGCCGAGGGCGGCACGCAGCCGCTGAGCCAGCCTTGGAACCGGGGCGGCTTCGCCAACAACATGGTCCAGCGCATCGCGGTCCACAGCCTGGGTGGCGAATCGGCCGACGAGTGAGGGATCGTTGCGGTCATGACGAATGCTCTCGACGGGACGGCGGCGCTCAAGGATGCGCCGATCCTGCAGGCCCGCAACTCCGCCGCGTTCTGGGCCGCGACCGGCCGCTCCCGCGGCCATGACGTGATCCGCCGCCGCGGCTACCTCGCCGTCGCGGGCGACGCCCGGGCGGGACTGCGCGTGCTGATCCAAGAACCCGACCTCACCGCCGACGAAGTGGCGGAGATCGACGCGCTCGCGGCCGGCGCCGCCGGCCCGGTGGACATGGAGGATCCGTTCAGCGCCACCGACTTGCGCCACCTGGGCATGCGCTCCTGGCAGATGCCCGTCATGCTGCGCCTCCCCTCCCCCGTCGCCGCACCTTCGATCGAGGTGGCCCGGGTGCGCGACGGCGCGGACCTGCACGCCGCCGAGCGGGCCGTGATCGAGAGCTTCGGGCTGGCCCGGTTCGAGCCGCACCGCGGCGGCGAGCTGTTCCCCAAGTCGTTGCTGGACGAGCCGGGCGTCGAGGTGTTCGTCGCCCGGCTCGAAGACGAGATCGCCGGTGCGTGCGTCACCGTGGCGGCGAACGGATTCGGCAGCCACTACTGGGTCGGCACCACCGAGGCCTTCCGGTCCCGCGGCGTGGGCCGAGCCGTCATGCTCGGCTCCCTGGCGCCACTGGCGCCGGTACCGGTCACGCTCACGGCATCGAAACTGGGCAAGCAGCTCTACGAATCCCTCGGCTTCACCACGGCGTCACCGTCGACCTGGTGGTCGTCGAACTGACGGCAGGTCAGGACTCGGAGCCGACCCCGGCGAAGCCCGCTGCCGCCTCCTGCATCTGGAAGCGGAAAACCCGGCAGCACTGCCTGCCGGGTTCGGTGAAGAGGGTCGGTGCGCGAGGGGGGACTTGAACCCCCACGTCCTAGGACACAGGAACCTAAATCCTGCGCGTCTGCCAGTTCCGCCACTCGCGCGATGCGCGACGCGGCGGACCTGAAGTGCATTCGCCACTCGCGCGGGCATGATCATTTGAGCAGCAACTAGTGTTTCACACGCTAGTGGGGTCCCGTAGTCTGGTGCGGATGACTCGACCTGACAAGCGCGCCGCCGATGAGCTGCGCCCCGTGAAGTTCACCCGGTCCTGGACCGATCACCCCGAAGGCTCGGTCCTGGTCGAATTCGGCCGAACCCGAGTGCTTTGCACCGCGTCCGTCACGCCCGGCGTGCCGCGCTGGCGCCGCGGCTCCGGCGAAGGATGGGTGACTGCCGAATATTCGATGCTCCCCCGCTCCACGCATTCGCGCAGCGACCGGGAATCCATCCGCGGCAAGATCGGCGGACGGACCCACGAGATCTCGCGGCTGATCGGGCGCTCGCTCCGGGCCTGCGTCGATTTCAAGGCGCTCGGCGAGAACACGATCACCCTCGACTGCGATGTGCTCCAAGCGGACGGGGGCACGCGCACCGCCTCGGTCACCGGGGCCTACGTCGCGCTCCACGACGCCGTGGACTGGCTCAAGGACCAGAAGATCGCCCGCAAGCCCGACAAGATCCTGACGACCTCCGTCGCCGCGATCAGCGTCGGGATCGTCAACGGCGTGCCGGTGCTCGACCTTCCCTATGAGGAGGACGTGGCCGCCTCCGTGGACATGAACGTGGTCTGCACCGGCGAAGGCGACTTCGTCGAGGTCCAGGGCACCGGTGAGGAAGCGGTCTTCAGCCGCGCCGAGCTGGACTCGCTCCTCGACCTGGCCCTCAAGGGCTGCAAGGAACTCGCCGGCCTCCAGGCCCGGACCCTCCTGACCTCATGAGGGTCCTCCTCGCGACTCGGAACGCCGGGAAGATCGAAGAGCTGCGGCAGATCCTCGCCGAGGCCGCGCCCGACATCGAGCTCGTCGGGCTCGACGCCGTTCCCGAATACCCCGAGACTCCCGAAACCGAGCTGACCTTCGCCGGGAACGCCCTGCTCAAGGCCCGGGACGGCGTCAAGCACACGGGCCTCGCCACCGTTGCCGACGACTCAGGGCTCGCCGTCGACGCGCTCAACGGGATGCCCGGGGTGCTCTCCGCGCGCTGGGCCGGGAGCGCGAAGGACGACGCGGCGAACAACGCGCTGCTGCTCGACCAGCTCGCCGACCTGGACGAGGAGCACCGCGCCGCGAAGTTCGTGTGCGCGGCGGCGATCGTCCACCCCGACGGGCGCGAGCTCGTCGTGCACGGCGAGATGCCGGGCCGTGTCGGCCGCGAGCCCAAGGGCGCCAACGGGTTCGGGTACGACCCGCTGTTCACGCCCGACGGGTTCGACCGCACGAGCGCGGAGCTCTCCGCCGCGGAGAAGAACGCGATCTCCCACCGCGGGAAGGCGTTCCGGGAGCTCGCTTCCAAGATCTAGCGCTCACGAGACCTGGTGCAGAGGCGGCCTTCGGGCCGCCTCTTCCCTATTTCGCCTTGTGCCGGCGCAGGAGTTCCAGGGCCTTGTCTGCGTGGGCGTTCATGTTGAGTTCGCTCTTGAAGGCGCCGATCACGGTGCGGTTCTCGTCGATGACGAAGGTCTTGCGCTTGGTCGAGACGAGGCCGAGCTTGCGGCGGACGTCGAAGGCCTGCGCGACCTTGCCCTCGGGGTCGGACAGGAGCGGGTAGCCGAAGGAGTGCTTCTCGGCGAAGGCCGCCTGGCGGTCGACCGAGTCGTGGGAGATGCCGACCGGGGTCGCGCCGAGGGCCTTGAACTCGTGCGCGAGGTCGCGGAAGTGGCAGGCTTCGGCGGTGCAGCCGGCCGTCATCGCCTGCGGGTAGAAGAACAGCACGACCGGGCCGGACTCGAGGAGCCCGTCGAGGGTGCGGGCTTCGCCGGTCTCGTCGTCGAGGGTGAAAGCGGGTGCGGTGTCTCCGGTGTCCATGAAGCCGAGTCTATCCGCGGAAACGAAACCCCGACCCGGCCTGAACCCGCCCTTTCTGACCCGGACCCGTTGCATTACACGCGATTATATAGATACACTCGAATATCACAATACCGTCAGCAGCAGTCCACAAGATCGCTTTGGCTCCGAGTGGGCCTGGTTGGGAGCGCTCCATGTCCGGCAGAGGAGTATTTCCATGTCCACCACCGTCACGGCGGCGCTGGGCGGCAGACGCCGCCGCATCGCCGCCGTCATGTCGTTGGTCCTGGCCGCGGTAGCGGCCCTGACCATCACGACACTCTTCACCAAGAGTGACGCAGAGGCACACGGCGCCACGGTCTTCCCGGGGTCGCGCCAGTTCTTCTGCTATTTCGACGCGCTCTCGGAGAACGGCGCGCTCGACCCCTACAACGAGGCCTGCCAGGCGGCGTTCGACGAGGGCGGCGCCACCCCGTTCTACAACTGGTTCGGGAACCTCGACTCCAACGGCGCGGGCCAGACCGTCGGCTACATTCCCGACGGCCAGATCTGCAACGGCGGCGGCAAGGGCCCGTACGACTTCTCGGCGTTCAACGACCCGGGCAACTGGCCCAAGACGCACGTGACCGCCGGCGACACCGTCGAATGGCGCTACAACAACTGGGCCCACCACCCCGGCAAGTTCGACCTGTACATCACCAAGGACGGGTGGGACCCGAGCCAGCCGCTGGCCTGGGACGACCTCGAGAAGTTCCAGACGATCTCGAACCCGGCGTCCAACGGCGGGGCCGGGTCCAACGATCACTACTACTACGCCAACATGACGCTCCCGCAGAAGAGCGGCTACCACATGATCTTCACGCACTGGGTGCGCTCGGACTCGACCGAGAACTTCTACGCGTGCTCCGACGTCGAGTTCGACGGCGGCAACGGCGAGATCACCGGCATCCGACCCGGGGCGAACCTGCCCGGCAACGACGGCGGCGTGGTGGACCCTCCGACCGACCCGACGACCTCCCCCACCGGGGACCCGACCGGCAACCCGACGGGCGTCTGCACGGCCGCGGCCTCGATCTCCTCTTGGAACGGTGGCGCCACGGTGAACATCACCGTGAAGAACACCGGCTCGGCGGCGATGAGCGACTGGATGATCCACTGGCTGTGGCCGCCGAACTCCGGGATCGTGATCAGGGACTCGTGGAACACCTCGATCTCGACCATGGGCGACATGCAGATGGCCGGCCCGGCGGGCTGGAACGCGACGATCGCGTCGGGCGGGACGGCGACCTTCGGCTTCAATGTCACCGGCACCCTGACGACGATGCCGGCGATGGACTGCATGCCCGCATGACACCGCGGTGATTCGCGAGGGTGAGGGCGCGGGCCCGAACCTGAGCGAACATCGAATATCACCGCTTCGGCTCCTCCCTCCGGAGGCCTGCAGGATACTTGTTTCAGCAGGTCTTTCGGGGGGAGGAGCCATGTCAGCATCAGCAGCGCCGGCCGCACACGCCAAGCCCGAGCCGATGACGGCGTCCACACGCGCCGGTGACGTCGTCCGGCACTACGTCGCCGATCAGGTCGACGCGCTCAACCGCGCCATCGCCGCCGTCGAACGCGATGCGGCCGGCTCCGCCGGGGCGGCCCGCGTCACGATCCACCGGCTGCGCACGGCCATCCGCGGCTACGCCCACCTGTTCACCAAGACGCCGTACGGCGGCGAACACCTCGACCGGCTCCTGGAGGCCCTCAAGCACACCGAGGACCTCGAAAGGCTCCGCGTCCACTTCATCGACCGCTTCGAGGAGCTCGACCTCGAGGAACACAAGTTCCCGAAATGGTATGAGGCCCTTGAGGACGAGATGCACGACTCCTACGAGCAGGTCGACGCCCTCGCCACGCAGACGTGGGTCGCAGTCCTGCTCACCGAGGTCAGGGGGTTCGCCGAACACGTGCATTACACGCGCGACGGCGACAGGCCCGCATCCTCGCTCATGGGCGACCTCTCGAAGGCCAAGATGCACCTGCTCGACACCCACGGCAGGCTCAGCCAAGCCACCGACCTCGTGCTCGCGCGAGACGAGACCCGCATAGCCGCAAGGGAACTGCACTTCCTCGCCGAAGCCGCCGAACCGGCCCTGGGCCGCAGCGCCGACGACATCCTCGTCCCGGTCGCCCACCTGGCGCACCTGCTCGACCAGTACCGGGAGGCGGTGATCGCCCGCAACTGGCTCCTGCGCCTGCCCGGCGCCGAGCGGGCCGACAAGCTCACGGCGAGCCTGGCGGAACTGGAGAAGGAGCATCTGCGCCGACTCAGCGATGAGATCGACGTCGCCACCACGGACATGATCGAACGGTGGCGCTGACGCGCGACGACGACGGGCCCGGGGCGAATCCCCGGGCCCGTCGTTGGCGTCATCGGTCTAGCCGCGCAGTACCGAAGCGAGGTTGTCGAGGCCGATCGGGCCGAGGTTGAGGGCCCTGGTGTGCCAGGCCTTCAGGTCGAAGTCCGCCCCGCCCGCGGCCTGCGCCTCGTCGCGGGCGGCGATCCAGGCGCGCTCGCCGAGCTTGTAGCAGATGGCCTGGCCCGGCCAGCCCGCGTAGCGGACGATCTCCGGGTAGGCCCGGTGCTCGGCGATCCGGCCGCGGTTCTTGAGGACCTCCAGGGCCACGTCGAAGTTCCAGCGCTCGCCGTGGCGCTTCGCCTCGGCCGCGGGCAGCGGCAGGTCCAGGTGCCAGCCGATGTCGATGACGACGCGGGCGGCGCGCAGCGCCGAGCCCTTGAGCATGCCCAGGCGCGTGCCCTTGTCGGTGAACCAGCCGAGCTCGTCGGAGAGCCGCTCGGCGTAGAGGGCCCAGCCTTCGGCGTGGCCCGAGACCGAACCGAAGACCTTCGCGAAGCGCGAGAGGCCGTCGCCGGTGACCTTCGTCTGGCCGATCTGGAGGTGGTGGCCGGGCACGCCCTCGTGGAAGACCGTGGTCAGTTCGGCCCAGGTGCGGAACGTCTCGCGGTCGGCCACGGGCCACCAGGTGCGGCCCGGGCGGGAGAGGTCCTCGCTGGGGCCGGTGTAGTAGGCCGAGCCGGCGGAGGAGCCGTGCACGACCTGCACGTCGAGGTTCAGCAGGCGCGGGTCGATGTCGAAGTGGACGCCGTTGAGCGCTTCGAGCGCGCCCTGGTGCTTCTCGGTGAGCCACGCGAGGTACGACTCGTGGTCGGGGACGGTCTGGGTCGCGTCCAGGTGGGCGATGACCTCGGAGAGGCCCGCGCCCGGCAGCCCGGCCTCAGAAGAGATGCTGTCGGCCTCGGCGGCCATCTCGTCCTCGATGCGGTGCAGCTCGTCCCAGGCCCAGGCGTAGGCGTCGTGGGGGTCGAGGGCCGCGCCGAGCGTGCTGCGGGCGGCCAGGAGGTACCGCTCCTCGCCGACGCCGTCGCGCTCCTCGGCATGCGGGGCGTAGGTGCGCTCGAGGTATTCGGCGGCGGCGTTGAACGCACCGTACGCGGCGTCGGCGGCGTCGCGCAGGTCGCGGGCCTGCGGGCCGTCGCCGTAGGCCTGCACGTGCTTGTCGAACACGCGCGACTCGGCGTTGCGGCGGGCCTGCTTGACGCCTTCGGTGACCTGGAGCAGCGCGACCGTCTGGCCCGCTTCGATACCGGCGTTCATGGTCTGGCGCCAGGTCGCGAGCATCTCGGGGATGGCCCGCATCCGCGAGACGTTCAGGCGCCAGTCGTTCTCGGTCCCGCGCGCGCGTCAGGTCCACATAGCTGACCAGGCTCTGGAGCATCCCGTAGGGCACGCGCAGGGCGCGGCGCCATTCGCCGGCCTCGTGCTGGGCCACGCTGACCTCGAGGCGCTCGGCCATGTGGAGGCGGGCCAGGTCGTCGGCGGCCCCGGTCGACGCGAGGGCCTTGAGGCTTGGCGAGGGTGTCGCGGTCGAGCTTGGCCCGCTCGGCGACGGCCTCGGGGCCGAAATCGGTGGCGACACCGAAGTCGCCCTTGATGCCGGCGGCCCCCGCGAACTGGGGTGGAGTCGGGCGAACGCGGTGATGTACTCGTCGGCCAATGCGAATATCGGTGAGGTCATGGCCGCCAGCTTACCGCGCGGCTAGTAATCCTTCGTTACGTGATTGTTTCGCTCGGCCGCTTCCGGTGGAGACCACGACGGCCCCGACCAGGGCCGCGAGGAGCAGCAGCGACAGCACCTCGAACGGGAGCACCCAGTCGGCGAAGACCGCTTCGCCCATGACGGCGGCCCCGCCGCTCTCGCGCTCGTCGAGACCGGCCCCGGTCCAGCCGAACGCGCCGACCACGACGGCCGCGAGACCCAGACCCACGCCGCCGGCGATGAACGCCCCCGGCAGGCGCGGCCGGTCGAGGTCGTCGGAAGGATCGGTCGGGGCCCTGGTGAGCATGGTCGCGAACAGCAGCAGCACCACGATCGCGCCGACGTAGACGAGGACGAGCACCCACGCGAGGAACTCGGCGGTGAGCACGAGCGCGGCCCCGGCGATCCCGGCGAACGCGACCGCGAGCCACAGCCCGGCCCGCACGATCCGCTTCGTCGTCACGACCGCGAGCGCGGCGCCGAGCGCGAGGAGCCCGAAGGCCAGCAGCAGGACGTCCGCGAGCGTCACTCGGCGGCCTCGTCGGCCTTCACGGCCTCGGTCTTGGCGGCCTCCGGCACGGTCGCCATCCACTCCCCCAGGTGCTCCTTGTCGTGGAGCAGGTCCCGGATGTCGCCTTCGGCGTACGCGAAGTCGGGGGCCCAGAACAGGGCGTCGAACGGGCAGACGTCGACGCAGATCCCGCAGTACATGCACAGCGAGAAGTCGATGTCGAAGCGGTCGAGCACGTTCACCTGCCGGGGCCGGGCGGCCCCTTCGACCTCGACGGTCTCCTTGTGGGAGTCGATGTAGATGCACCAGTCGGGGCATTCGCGGGCGCACAGCATGCAGGAGGTGCAGCTGGGCTCGTGCAGGGCGATCACGCCCCGGGTGCGTTCGGGCAGTTCGGGTTCGTTCTCGGGGTACTGGCTGGTGACGGCGCGGCGCGTGGCGGTGCGCGCGGTCGCGGCGAGACCGCTGACCAGTCCGCTCCCGGGAAGCCTCATGCCTTCATCGTGGCAGATGCCACCGAGGTTTTCCAGACCTGCGGCCGTCCCTTGCGAATCGTGTTGTCCGATTCCCGACGTGCCGCGATGGACCGCGCTTTCCGGGAAACCCGGCGTGCGGCCCACCGGAGCCGTTAGCGTGAGCACTTGACACATCACGTACTGGGCAGGGCCCGGTGCCGTCGAGGGAGGAACCGCGCCCATGCGAATGACGCACACCATCCGAGGGATGCTCCTGATCCTCAGCGTCGCGCTCATGCTGACGGCCACCGCCGCTCCCGCGAACGCGGTCGTCACCGTCACGCTCACGCCGACCGCCGCCGCCGCCGGCACCCGCGTGGACGTGCTCGCCTCGGACTGCCCCGAGAAGGCGACGGGCGAGGTCGAGGGCACCGATGTGAGCTTCAAACTGCCGAAGGGCGACAACAACGCCCTGGGAGACTTCACCGTGACCGAGCAGATGCGGCCCGGCGACCACACGGTGACCGTGACCTGCGGCGCCGACAAGGTTTCGGCGAGGTTCACGGTGGCCTCGGGAACGGGCGCCGCCACCGGCGGCGGCGCCACCGCCTCGCACGCGGCCACCGCGGTCCTCTGGTCGGGCGCGGCGCTCGTGCTCGCGTCCGTGGCGGGGCTCTGGATGATCCGGCGCCGCGACAATGTCACCGCCGCCTGACGCCATCGACGATCCCGTCCACCGGCCGGAACCCGCGTTCCGGCCGGTGGCCGCCGCCCTGCTCTCGATCCTGCTGGCCGGCGGCCTCGGCCTGATGCTCGGGAGCACCATCGCGATCCGGATGCCGCACTTCGCGAACCCGTTCGAGGACGACCCGTTCGCGGTGGCCGATCCCGCCGGCGGCACCTGGCTCGACCGCTCCGAGCCGACCCGCGTCGACATCGACGCGGTCGACGTCCACGCCCCGCTCACCGCACTCGGCCTCGACCATGAGGGGAACTTCGAGGTCCCGAAGCAGTGGCGCCCGCACGAGGCCGGCTGGTTCGAGCCCGGCCCCGCCCCCGGCGAGTTCGGAGCCACGGTCCTCCTGGGCCACGTGGACACCGAACGCAGCGGCCCGGCGGTGTTCTTCCCGCTCAAGGAGATCGAGGAAGGCGACCGCATCGAGGTCACCCGCGAGGACGACGTCGTCGTGGCCTACGAGGTCATCGCGATCGAGTCCTACGAGAAAAAACGCCTCCCCTACGAGGACGTCTTCGGCATCGAGCCCGAACCGGCCCTGCGCCTGATCACCTGCGGCGGCGACTTCGACCGCGAGTCGGGCTACACCGAGAACCTCGTGGTCTTCGCGACTTACCTCGCCCACCGCGAGCCCACAGTGAAAGACCGCAACCGCCCCCTCAACGGCCCCGACCACTTCATGGGCCGTGACTGAACGTCCCCATGTTTTTAGGAGTACAGTTTTATAAATCGTACTTCTAAAACCTGGAGCGGGTCTTGGACAAGCCAAGTGAGATGTTCGACCGCGAGAGCGAGTGGTCGGCGCTGTCCAGTTTCGTCGCAGACACCCGCCCGGGCGCGACGCTCGGCGTGGTGTCCGGCCGCCGCCGCCAAGGCAAGACCTTCCTGCTCGACGCGATCACGAGAGCCGCGGGCGGATTCTATTTCGGCGCGACAGAGGCCACGAACGCCGAATCGCTGCGCCGGTTCAGCGACGCGCTCACCCGCTTCGTCTCCCCGCCTTCGGCGTTCCATTTCGAAGACTGGACCGAAGCGGTCGACGCATTGCTGGCCCTCGGAGCCGAGCGTCCGATCCCGGTGGTCATCGACGAGTTCCCCTACTTGGCGCGGGCCCAGCCGGAGCTGCCGTCGATCCTGCAACAGGCGTTCGGGCCGCTGCGGCCCGAACGGACAGGGTCCCAGACCCGGCTGCTGCTGTGCGGGTCGGCGATGTCGTTCATGGGGCGGCTGCTCTCCGGCGGTGCTCCGCTGCGCGGCCGAGCCGGCCTGGAGCTGGTCGTCCACCCCCTCGAATACCGGATGGCCGCGCAGTTCTGGGGCATCACCGACCCCGAGCTCGCGATCAGGACACACGCCGTCGTCGGCGGCACCCCGGCCTACCCGAACGAATTCCTTCGCGGCGATGTCCCCCAAGGCATCGACGATTTCGACGACTGGGTGGTACGCACCGCGCTCAACCCTCAGACCCCGCTGTTCCGCGAAGGCCGCTACCTCCTCGCCGAAGAAGCCGACGTGCGCGACCCTGCGCTCTACCTGTCGGTGCTCTCGGCGGTGGCTGACGGCAACACCACCAATGGCGGCATTGCCAACTACTTGGGCCGCAAGGCGGTCGAAATCGCCCATCCCGTCTCCGTGCTCGAGGACATCGGATTGCTGCGACGCGACGGTGACGCCTTCCGGAAGAACCGCTCCGCCTATCGCATCGCCGAGCCGGTGGTCGCCTTCTACGCCGGAATAATGCGCCCGGTCTGGGACCAACTGCAACGCCCCGGCATGGCGGAGCGGGTCTGGCGGGCTTCGGGCCACCGATTCGCCAGCAAGATCCTCGGCCCCCATTTCGAGCAGCTGTGCAGGGAATGGGCGCTGTTCCACGCCGACCCGGAGATCTTCGGCGCGTTGCCGACATCAGTCGTGAGCGGAGGTGTCAACGACCCGCAGGCCCGGACACTCCACGAGGTCGACGTCGCGGTCATCGAAGCCACCGGTGAAGCTCGTCCCCGTCTGCTCGCCATCGGCGAGGCGAAGTGGCAGGACATCATGGGACGCGCGCATCTTGAACGGCTCGAACGCATCCGAACCCTCCTGGAGAACTCGGGCACGTTCGATACGACCGGCACTCGCCTGCTCTGCTTCAGCGGAGCAGGGTTCAACGACCATCTGCGGCTGGCTGCCGAGGCCCGAAACGACGTCCGGCTCATCGCCGCCGCCGACCTGTACCGCTGAGGCGCGCTCCGGAGCGGACGGACTGTCGGACCCCTCGGATAGCGTCGGGGCATGGATTTGAAGATCGTCAACGTCACCGTCAACACCGACCGGCCCGGGGAGCTGGCGCAGTGGTGGGTTGCCGCGCTCGGCGGCGAGATCACCGCCGACTGGGGCGAATACGTCATGATCGGCTTCGGCGGGGGCACCGGCCTCGCGTTCCAGTACGTCGAGGCCACGAAGCCCGGCCGCATCCACATCGACCTCGTGGCGGCCGACGCCGAGAAGGAGATCGCGCGCCTCGTCGAAGTCGGAGCCACCCGGGTGTCCGACCACGAGGCGCCCGGCGGCGCCTTCTCCTGGACGGTCCTCACCGACCCCGACGGCAACGAGTTCTGCATCTCGCAAGCGCACTGAAAACCCAACTGCGGGGGCGGGACCGAGCGAGCCCCTTGCGGTCTCACCCCCGCAGTGCTCCGGGTTCACCCGCGGGCGATGTCTCTGGCCTTGGCTTCGACGGTGGGGCGCATCTGATCGGTTCGCCTTGCGGGGTGCCATTCTTCGCGGTCGGCGGGTGGCTCGGTGAGGGTCAGAGCGGGCGGCGACAGTGGGGCATTCCCTGCGCTTGTTCTCTGGTTTGGGGTTGCGGAGTGTCGGGTTCAGGCGGCGGCGACAACGGGGTGGGGTTCTTTCGCCGCCGGATTCGGGCCTCGGGCTGCGGGGTGGTCAAGGTCAGGGCGGGCGGCGACGGAAGGGTCGGATCCTGTGCTGGTGTGCGGCTGCCTTCCTGGCGCGTTCGGGGCCGGGACGACACGCCCGACCCCGGGGTGCGACACCTTTGAGCTGCAGAAACGCTCCAGATTCACTCTTTCAGGTGATGACGCCCTGCCCTGCCCGGTCTATGCTTGATACAGCACAAACAAGCGAAATCAACCGGATAGTTCGAGGAGGTGCATCAGATGGCCATCACCCACACAGCCCAGGGCGAGCGCACCTCCAAGTCCGATGCCATCCACACCGTTCTCGATGAAGCCGCGGCCGCCATCAATGCCTTCCACGCCCGAGTGCTCTCCTCGGTGATCGAAGCCCAGGCATGGAAGATCCACCGCGACATCGACGGCTTCTCCGGTCTCCGCGACTGGCTCTGCGCCAAGTTCGACTTCCACACTCGTACCGCCGCTGATCTGGCCGCGATCGCCCGCTGTGCCAGGAAGTTCACCGTCCTGGCCGAGACCGCCACCACTGGTGCTGCCCGGATCGACCTGGTCGCCGCCGCAGTCCGCCGCCTGGAAGCGACCAAAGCCCTGCGCGTCTATGCCAAGACCGCCTACCGGGAACCGGTCGTCTCTCCCTTCGACCCTCAGACCCAATGCGTCACACCCGAGCACCTGATCAGCGAATGGTGCAGGCACTCCACGGTCAAAGAGGTTCATGCCCGCCTCGACGAGATCGAAGCAGCACTGGACTCCGGTGAAGAGATCTTGGAAGGCCTGAGTCAGGACTCTTTGCAGCGCTTGGAGCTTGTGGAGCTCGACAACGGCATGTGGGCCCTGGACGCCACTCTCTCGTCTGACACCGGGCAGTTGTTCGCCAAGTACCTCGCCACGGCAGTGCCCCCGCCCCGCCAGGAGGAAATCGACTCCGATGGGGTTCTGCCTCCGAAGGCGAACCGCCAAGCCGAAGCCGTGCATCAGCTCCTCGCCGGGTACGGCTCCTCCCCGCAGGCCGCGACGCGGCACGGCCACACCGCCACCCTCGACCTCGTAGTCGATGTTGAGACCCTGCAAGGCAAGGACACCGGCCGCCTGCCACTCCTCGAAGGCAAGCCGATCTCGGTCGCCAGGGCCCGCCTCCTCGCCTGCGAAGCCGGGGTCATCCCCTCGGTGTTCAACTACAAGACCGGTGAAGCCATCGAACTCGGCCGCGCCTTGCGCCTCCCCAATGTGGCGCTGCGGCGCAAGCTCGAACTCGAGCAGCCAGGCGGTTGCGCCTGGACCGGCTGCTCGCTCCCGGTCGCTTGGACCGAAGCCCACCACATCACGCACTGGGCCGACGGCGGCGACACGAACGCCGAGAACTTGATCCTGCTGTGCCGTTTCCACCACGGCCGCATCCACACTGCTGGCTGGACGGTCGAGAAGACCGGCCCCGGCCAAGCGATCATCACCCACCACGAAGACCATCAGGCCACCGATTCGAGCGGGTGCGGGTGTTCGGACTGGCGCACTGACGCTGACATGGATGCCGAGCATCAAGGCTCTGACTGGGATGCCTTCCCGACCGGCCTCTACCGCTCGGAATGGTCCGAAACCATGAAACCCGAACTGGACCCGGTGGCCGAAGCTGCCGACCAACAGCGATGCCAGGCAGCGATCAAAGCCGCCAAAGCCAAATGCCGAGAGCGATTCGCAAGGCCGGCAAGGGTCGAGGCGACCCCGCCCGAGCCGAGCGAGAAGGCACCCGAACCCGGGAAGCCCGGGGAATCTGCGTCGTCGGAATCAAGCGACCTCGGCGATCCGCCCTTCTTACGCCGCCCGCTCCAGTGGTGACTGGGGCGGGGAGGGAAAGGCACCACCGCCTCCCAGCTCGAACCCCCAACGGGTTCGGGCCCATCCCCATGCCCGGCAACAGCAATCAACGCGAACCAGGCAGCCACCCATCCCACCCCAAGGCCAAAGAGACCTCTTCGTCGCCGCCCGCCCGAACCACGAGCATCCTCAAACCTCAAGGCCGAAGGCCCACCAGGAGAAGCTGGCCTCGTTGTCGCCGCCCGCTTGAAGTCCGACCATCGCCGCGCCGTGCAGTCGGAGAACTCCGCCGTCCTACACGTACCTCGTTGTCGCCGCCTGTCCGAACCCCGACCATCGCCGCGCCCGGCAGCCGCAGAACCCGGCCCCGTGCGAATCGACACTGTTGCCGCTGAACGACCGCGGGGGCGGGGACGGAGTGCTTGACCCCTGCCGTCCCCGCCCCCGCGGCATTCCGGGGGGCGCCTCCGCGGACGCGGGACCGGCGTTCCCAACCACGCTGCCGGCCCGCGCCCGCGGCGCTCCTACTCCAGGACCCGCGCGAACGCGGCCCTGGTCTCCTCGAAGACCTCCGCCCCGGGCCTGGCCCAGAGCGCGTCGTTGAACAGCTCCACCTCGATCGGGCCGTCGAACCCGGTCGCGTCCACTTCGGCGAGATAGCGCTTGAAGTCCACGCAGCCGTCGCCCAGCTGGCCCCGGCCGGTGAGCACGCCCGCCGGGAGCGGGGTCACCCAGTCCGCGAACTGGAACGAGGCGATGCGGCCTTCCGCACCGGCCCGCGCGATCCCTTGCCACACTTGCGGGTCCCACCAGATGTGGTACGTGTCGACGACGACGCCGACCTGCTCGGCCGGGAACGGCGCGGCCAGATCGAGCGCCTCGTCGATCGTCGTCACCACGCACCGGTCCGATGCGAACATCGGGTGCAGCGGCTCGATGGAGAGCGTCACGCCCCGCTCGCCCGCGTAGGGGGCGAGCAGCGACAGCGCTTCCTTGACGCCCTCGCGGGCGCCGTCGATCGTGCCGCCTTCAGGGATGCCGCCCGAGACGAGGACCAGGGTCGGCGCGCCCAGTTCGGCCGCTTCGTCGATGGCCCGCTTGTTCTCGTCGATCGCTTCGCGGGTCGGGTCGGTGAAGAACCCGGCCCGGCACAGGCTGGTGACGGCGACGCCGGCGTCCTTGACGAGTTTCGCGCTCGCCTCGACGCCCATCTCCTGCACCGGCTCACGCCACAGGCCGATGCCCGAACCCGTTCGCGCGCAAGCCTCTACGGCCTCGCGCTGGTCCCAGAACTTGGCCGTGGCGTGGTTGAACGAGAACCGGTCCAGAGCGCTCATGCGAGCGTCCGCTTCGGCTGGCCCGCGACCTTGAGCAGGGCGTTGAACCGGTCCATGGCGAGCGCCTCGTCCGGGAACAGGCCCACTTCGAGCGCCAGGTCCACGATCTCGCCGAAGTGCGCGATGGACCGCGCCGCTTCGAGGCCGCCGACCATCTTGAAGTGGTCCTGGTGGCCCGAGAGCCACGCCAGGAACACCACACCGGTCTTGTAGTTGAACGTCGGCGCTTCGAAGACCTTGCGCGCCAACGGGATCGTCGGGTCGAGAATCGCGTGGAAGCCGGCCACGTCGCCCTCGTCCAAACGCTGCACGGCCTTCGCCGCGAGCGGCGCGAGCGGGTCGAAGATCCCCAGCAGCGCGTCCGAGTAGCCGAACTCGTCCCCCGCGATGAGCCGCGGGTAGTTGAAGTCGTCGCCCGTGTAGCAGCGCACCCCTTCGGGGAGCCTGCGGCGCAGGGCGATCTCGGCCTCGGCGTCGAGCAGGCTCATCTTGATGCCGTCGACCTTCGCCGCGTTCTCGGTGATGATCTCGACGAACGTGTCCGCGGCCTCGTCGAGGTTCGAAGAGCCCCAATAGCCTTCGAGCGACGGGTCGAACATCGGGCCGAGCCAGTGCATGATCGCCTTGCCGCTGACCTCGCCGAGCAGCTCGGAGTAGAGCGCCTTGTAGTCGTCCGGGCCCTTGGCACTGGCGGCCATGGCCCTGGAGCACATGAGGATCGTGCCGGCGCCGGCGTCTTCGACGACGGCGAGCTGCTCGAGGTAGGTCGCGCGGATCTCGTCCATCGTGGTGGGCACGGCGCCGAGCTGGTCGGTGCCGACGCCGCACGCGAGGAGGTCGTCCGGGCCCGCGGCTTCGGCGGAGCGGCGGATGAGCTGCTTGGTGGCCTCCCAGTCGAGGCCCATGCCGCGCTGGGCGGTGTCCATGGCGTCGGCGATGCCGAGGCCGAGGTCCCACAGGTGCCTGCGGTAGCCGATCGTGGCGTCCCAGTCGACCGCGGCGGGCCGGCCGGGGCCGTTGTCGGCGAGCGGGTCGGCGACGACGTGTGCCGCGGAGTAGATGACGCGCGACGTGAACTTGCGGGTCACAGGACCAGATCCTCCAGGTCGATGCGGCGGCCTTCGCGGGCCGACCGGTAGCCGGCCTCGGCGAGCTGCACGCCGCGGGCGGCGGCCAGGAAGTCGTGGTGCCACGGCTCGTCGTCGACGACGTGGCGCAGGAACTCCTCCCACTGCAGCTTGAAGCCGTTGTCGAAGACCTCGTTGTCGGGGACTTCGTGCCACTGCTGCCGGAAGGGGATCGGCTGGTCGAGGTCGGGGTTCCAGACGGGCTTGGGGGTGTGGACGCGGTGCTGGGCGCGGGCCTTGCGCAGGCCGGCGATCGCGGAGCCCTCGGTGCCGTCGACGTGGAACTCGACGAGTTCGTCGCGGTCGACGCGGGTGGCCCAGGAGGAGTTCATCTGGACGACGGTGCCGTCCTGGAGTTCGAAGATCGCGTAGGCGGCGTCGTCGGCGGTGGCCGCGTAGGCCTCGCCGTTCTCGTCGAAGCGCTCGGGGAGGTGGGTGGTGACGTGGGCGGTCACGGACTTGACCGGGGAGAACGTCTCTTCGAAGACGTAGGACCAGTGGGGGAACATGTCCAGGACCATGCCGCCGCCGTCTTCGGCGCGGTAGTTCCACGAAGGCCGCTGGGCCGCCTGCCAGTCGCCTTCGAAGACCCAGTAGCCGAACTCGCCGCGCACGGACAGGACGCGGCCGAAGAAGCCGGCGTCGACGAGGCGCTTGAGCTTGCGCAGGCCGGGCAGGTACAGCTTGTCGGCGACCGCGCCGTTCTTGACGCCGGCGTCGCGTGCGGCGCGGGCGAGGTTGAGGGCGTCGTCGAGGTTCGTGGCGATGGGCTTCTCGGTGTACACGTGCTTGCCGGCCTTGATCGCGCTGTTGACGGCGGCGAGGCGGTGCTGGGTGGTGAGGGCGTCGAAGTAGACGTCGATCTTGTCGTCGCCGAGGGCCTCGTCCAGGCTGGTGGTGTACTTGTCCAGACCGTGGCGGTCGGCGATCTCGGCGAGCTTGTCGGCGCTGCGGCCGACCAGGGTGAGCTCGGGCCAGATGACACTGCCGTCGGCACGCTCGACGCCGCCCTGCTCGCGGATGGCGAGGAGCGAGCGCACGAGGTGCTGCCGGTAGCCCATGCGCCCGGTCACCCCGTTGAGGGCGATGCCGACGGTGATTCTCTCTGCCATAGGGATGTGCTCCAGACGAGTCAGGCAAACGCTTTCTTAGTTTCCTGAACTATACCTCAAAACGACACCCATGTGAAAGCGGTCTCTTGACTGATTTATAGCAAGGATCGCCGCCCGGGGGAAGGTCTCCGCCGCAGCATCCGGCGGAAACGAGAAAACCCCGGCCCACCGGGCCGGGGCTCTCGAGTTTAGAGGTACTGCTCCGCGATGTCCGTGACCTCTTCGGCGGGCGCCCAGATCTGGTACACGCCGTTGTCATAGGGCTCGAGCCCGAGCGAGCGGGCCACGTCGCTGCGGCCGCCGCAGTACTCCAGGCGCAGCCACTCGCCGGAGGAGCCGAGCACCAAGAACGGCTCGCCCCTCCAGGTGGCGACGGTCCGCACGTAGAAGAAGTCCTCGAGCTCGCCGATCGGCACGCCGCGCCGGTACCGGCCGTCGGCGACCTCGACGAACCCGTCGCCGCCGGTCGGCGAGTACAGCCGCACGTGGGCGCCGTCGGGACTGGAGTCGTATTCGGCGCCCTTCCAGCGGGCGATGTAACCGTCGCGCATCAGGCGTCCTTCCATTCGTGGTCGCGGGGTCCAGGACGGAGGCCGCCCGCTCCTCGGGCTTGGGCCGCACCAGGTCGTAGTGCCCGTCGGCGTCGCCCCAGGCCTCGCCGAGCGCGCTGTCGTATCCGTGGCACTGTCGTATCCGGTGGCACTGCCATAACCGGCGGTGCTGTCGTAGCCGTAGGCCTCGCCCATCGGACCGCTCGGCGGCGGGCCGTCGGAGACGGAGCCCGGCGGGGAGCGCCGGCGTCGAGGGCGCCTCGATGGCCGCGGGGCCGCCGAACGCGCCGTCGATCGGCGTCCACTCGCGGGTGTCCGCGTCGTAGAGCGCGAGTTCGGTGACCTCGCCGCGCGAGTCGATCCGCAGGATCTTCGCGCCGTGCGGCAGCCGCACCGAGTCGACCTTGTGCTCGGGGATGCGCTCGTCGCCCTCGGAGGGCGCGAAGCCGTCGCCGCGGAACGGGCCGGGCTCGACGACGGTGCCGCCGCGCGACTCGGCCGTGGCGAAGTCGTTGCCGCCGATGGCGGTCGGGTACAGGTCGGTGCGGTAGCCGATCCAGCGGAGCACGTGCACCGAGTCGTCGGCGGGGCTGAACTCCTCGCTCAAGCGCATGAGCCCGAGCGCGAGGTACAGCTGCGCGGGCGTGCGCAGGTGGTCCACGGCCTCGGCCGGGTGGATGAAACCGCCGACGCGGTCGTAGCCGCGGTCGAGGTAGAACGGCACCTGCTGGTGCGGGATGGTCTTCTGCCACAGGATCGGCTGGACCTTGTGCGACGGCGATTCGGCGCGCGCGGCGGCGGCCTGGCGCTTCTCCATCTCGGTCGCGAACGTGAGCAGGTCCTTCGCCTCGGCCCACTTGATCAGCGGCTCGATCTCGGGGCCGCACATGTTGGCGCCGACGGAGGTGCCGGGGTTGACGTACAGCGCGTAGTCCTGCGCGGGCCAGTGCTGGATGAGCCAGCCGAACGGGACGACGGTGTGCGGGATGTCCTCGCCGGCGCGCTCGGCCATCCGCTCGATCGTGGTGTAGACGGTGATGCCGATGATGCCGTCGACGATGTCGCTGGCCCACCGGAACGCCGGGTCGCCGACGCGCAGGTGCGCGGCCTCGGGGTCGCCGATCGGCAGGATCACGCTGGCGCACAGGAGGGTCTGGAGGAACGCGGCGGTGTCGCCGGAGGACGCGGCCTCGGCGAGCAGCGGTTCGGCCTCGTCGCCGGTGAGCTCCGTCGGCTGCCCCTGGTCCTGCGGCTGGACGCTCGGCTGCGGTTCGTCGGCGGGGCGCCGGCCGAACGCGCTCGACATGGACGCGAACGATTCGGCGGAGCGCGCGTCGGCGTCGAACGGGTCGTTGCCGAAGGGTCGTCGCCGCCGCTGGTCCGGCTGCTCGGCGCGCGCCGCGGGTCGGGGCCGCGACGCCGACGCCGGCGGCGCCGCCGAAGGACTCGCCGGCCGGGTACGGGTCCGGCGCGGCGTGCGGCGGGGCCGGTGCGCGGGTGGGCAGCGTCGACGGGTCGGGCTGCTGGTCGCGCAGCCAGTCGGGCGCGTCGGGCCACTGGTCCTGCGGTTTCGGTTGGCCCGACTCCCGGCTCGGCCACTGCGAGTCGGCGGGGAACGCCTGCGGGGCTGGGCCGGCTGGCGGCTGCGAGTGAAGTGCTGCGGCTGGGATCCGAAGCCTTGCGGCTGGGACCCGAAGCCCGCGCGGTTGCGAGCCGAACCCGCGCGGCTGCGAGCCGAAGCCGCGGGGCTGGGAGCCGAACCCCGGCGGCCGGGATTGGGACGGCTCGGGCTCGGGCGGCGGCTGGGACGCGAACGAGTGCCCGTTGAACGCGTCGGCTTCGGGCGTTCGGCGTCGCGCGGCGGCTGGCGCAGCGGGAGGCCCGCGGAGGTGGTGCCGCCGACTGTCGACTGCTGCTGGGCGGTGGACCCGTTCAGGTCCGAGGAGCGCCGCGGCGCGGGCGGCACCTCGGGCACCGGCGGGGCCGGGGGCATGAAGCTCTCGCGGCGCGGCTCGGGGGCGGGCGCCATCGGGTTCGCAAACGGGTCGGACTGCGCCGCCGAGAACGGCGACGCTCTGCGCGCCAGAGGAATAGGTGTCGCCGTAGGGGTCGGCGGCGGGTTCAGGGGCCGGGTCGGCCGGGACGGTGGTCATGCCCTGGGCGACCTGGGTGACGAACCAGGCCGGGAGGTAGCCCTCGATCGGCAGGCCGGGGTTGACGGCGAGCCACCACTCCTCGTCGGGCCAGGCCTCGGCCAGCGCGGCGAAGGAGACGCGGCGGGAGGCGCCGGCGTTGTCGCGGAGGCACGTCTGGAGGGCGGTCTCGGAGGTGAAGGCGAGGATGTGGGTGCGGTCGTCGGTGGTCCAGGTGGCCCAGGTGTCGGCGCCCGACCCGTTTGAGTCCTCATAGGACAATGGGAGGACGAGTTCGATCTGCGCCAGGATGCGGAAGTATCCGTCCTGGTCCTCGGCTCGCAGCGCCTCGCGGAGGCGGTGCTCGATCTCGTTACTGGGTTCCCACATCGATCCCACTCAGCCCTTCCCCCCTACCGGTCTTGGACGGGGCGGTGTTCGAGCGAACGCGGCGTCCCCTCGCGATCGTCACCGTAACGCGAGGGCGCTGTCAAGTTTCCGTCAGTAGGGCGAGAATAACGAATTCATAAAGGAGAACGTGTGTCATTCCCACGCTGTGGGCCTGTCGCTGTGTAACGATCCGGTTCTCATGGGGGACCGCTCTGCACGCTTCGTTCTCGCCTGCCTGTGCTCGACGCTGTTGGCGCTCTTGCTCTCCGCGCACACGGGCCAAGCGTCCGCGCCCGTCGCCTGGCATCTCTCGGCGGTCCGTGCCTCGCAGGCCTGGCCGGTGGCGACGGGCGAGGGGGTCACGGTGGCGGTGATCGACTCGGGTGTGGACGCAGATCACCCGGCCCTGGAGGGGGCGGTGCTCCCCGGCCGCAGTTATGTCGACATCGACCCGGGTGCGGAGCCGCGGCTGCTGGCGTTCGGGTCCGATCCGGGGCCGGTGTACGAGCGGGCGTTCGGCCAGGCCGACCCGGTGGGGCACGGTACGGCGGTGGCCGGGCTGATCGCGGGGAGCGCGCAGTCGCGGTACCCGGGGATCGCCCCGGACGCGGCGATCCTGCCGGTGCGGGTCCTGGACGACGAGAACCGCTACCACGATTCGGCGATGGTCGGCGCGGCGGTCGAATGGGCGGTCGACAACGGCGCCGACATCGTGAACCTCTCGCTCGGCGGCCATTACGACTCGCCGCCATTCGCCGAGGCCATCGCCTACGCCGAGCGGCATGACGTGCTCATCGTGGCCTGCACCGGGAACCAGCACGAGGGCGCAGCCGACGACGACGTCTGGTTCCCCGCCCGCGTGTCGGACGTGCTCGCGGTGACGGGCTCCGACCAGCACGGCGACCGGTGGAGGACCGCGGTCACCGGCGAGGAGACCGATCTCGCCGCACCGGGCGTGGACCTGACGCGCCCAAACCGGGCGGCGGGTACAAGACCGTGACCGGCACGTCGTTCGCTTCGGCGGTCGTCTCGGGCGCGGCGGCGGTGGTCCGTTCGGCGCATCCGGAGTGGAGCGCCGACCAGGTCCGCCGGGCGCTCACCGAGACCGCGGTCCCGGGCGGCGCCGGGTCTCGGCGAAGGGATCGTCGACGTCGCCGCGGCGGTCGAGGCGGACGTGCTGCCGCTGCCGCCGCGCCGGTCGAGGCCGGGTCTCCCGGTTGGAGCGCGGCCGCGACCGCCGCCGGAGGCGGCCTGATCGGCATGTCCGCGCTGCTGCTGCGCGGGCGGACGCGGCATCGGCGAGGCGGCCGGGTGCCGGGCCGCCCGCGTACCATGGCGGGGTGACCGCCGCCGACGCCCGGAAGGGCACAGAAAGCGAGCTGGCGAAGAAACGCCGGGCCCGCAAGATCAACCGCCTTCTCGCCGCGGCCCACCCGGACGCCCACTGCGAGCTCGACTACGGCAACCCGCTCGAACTCGCGATCGCCACGATCCTCTCGGCGCAGTGCACCGACGTGCGGGTCAACCTGACACGCCGGCGCTCTTCAAGCGAGTACCGCGACGCCGCCGACTACGCCGAGGCGAACCCCGAGGACGTCGAGGCGATCATCCGGCCCACGGGTTTCTACCGCAACAAGGCCAAGTCGATCATCGGCCTCGGCAAGGCCCTGGTCGAGCACCACGACGGGAAGCTCCCCACAAGACATGGAGTCCCTGGTGAAGCTCCCGGGCATCGGCCGCAAGACGGCGAACGTCATCCGCGGCAACGCCTTCGGCGTCCCGGGCATCACCGTGGACACGCACATGATCCGATCACGAACCGGCTCGGGCTGGTCGACGGCAACGACCCGGTGAAGCTCGAGTTCCAGCTCCAGAAGCTCATCGAGCACCGCGAGTGGACCATGTTCTCGCACCGGATCATCTTCCACGGCCGCCGCGTCTGCATCGCCCGCAAGCCCGCGTGCGGGGCCTGCACGCTCGCCGCGCACTGCCCGTCGTTCGGCGAGGGCCCCACGGACCCGGCCGAGGCCGCGAAACTCCTCAAGGGCGACAACGTGGAAGAGCTCATTCGCCTGGCGGGCATCGAACACGCGGTGGGCGCGTGAAGCGAGTCCTGACAGCCGCGGCGGCACTGTTCTTCTTGGCGGCCTGCACGAGCGAGTCCCCCGAGCCGGACGTCGCGGTCCCCGATGAGGGCGATCCGACCTGGTCGGTCGCCTGCGCCCCCGGTTCGGCCCCGATCGACGGGGTCGGCGACCTCGAACTCGACTGCCTCGGTGACGAAGCGGCCACCGCCGTCGGCGCAGGCGACAAGCCGCTCATGGTGGTCCTGTGGGCCAGCTGGTGCGTGCCCTGCCAGGCCGAGGCCCCCGAGGTCGAGGCCTTCTACCAGGCGCACGGCGACGCGGTCGACGTCCTCGGCGTCGACACCGCCGACACGCGCGACCAGGGACGCTGGTTCGCCGAGGAGTTCGCGATGACCTATCCCTCCGTCTCCGATCCCGATGAGGCGATCCGCATCGGCCTGGGCATCCCGGCCCTGCCGGGGGTCGCGTTCGTGAACCCGGACGGCACGGTCGCCGAACTCGTGGTCGAACCGGGCGTCACCGCCGAGAGCCTCACCGAGACCGCCGAGTCGGCGTTCGGTCTGGAGTTGTCGTGACGCCCGATCCATGCCCCGACTGGTGGCGACCGCTGATGAAGGCCGCGGCGGAAGCCGAGCCGCCCAAGGTCATGCGCGTCATCGCCGACCACTTCCACCCGCACGCCGAAGAGCACGCCCGGTCGGCCTCGGTCCTGGTGCTTCTCAAGGACGACCCTGACGGCGACGGCCCCTCGGTCCTGCTCCAGCAGCGGGCCGCCACGCTCCGAAACCACCCCGGCGAGGTCGCCTTCCCCGGCGGCGCAGCCGATCCCGGCGACGCCGATGCCGTGGCCACGGCGCTGCGCGAGGCCGCCGAAGAACTCGCGGTCGAGCCCGGCTCGGTCGCGGTCGGCGGGACCCTCCCGCCGCTGTGGATCCCGGTCTCGGGCTTCGCGGTCACCCCGGTCCTCGCGCTGTGGACGCAGCCGCACACGGTCGCGCCGCAGGCGGCCTCCGAAGTCGCCGCCGCGCACCAGGTCCCGCTGCAGCTGCTGGCCGATCCGGCCTCGCGCGGCATGGTCACCTTCCCTTCGGGCCGCGCCGGACCGGGCTTCCAGGTCCCGGGCGTACCCCTGATTTGGGGCTTCACCGCCGGGGTACTGTCGTGGCTCCTGGACCTGGGCGGCTGGGCCCGCCCCTGGGACACCGGCCGGACGATGGAGCTCGACTAGGGGGTGTTTACGAACCTCCGGCGAGTCGATATCCGAGTCCGTTTGTCTGCTCGCAAGGCGGAGGGCCTGCGAATACAACACCGGTATTCGCAGGCCCGACAACGCAGCGAGCGGGCGAACGGGCCGGATAGCGGCCGCCAGAGGTTCGTAAACACGCCCTAGCACTGAGGGGCATCCAGAAAGAGGTGGCGAATGGAGCCGACCGCTGCGGGACTCCTCGTGGACGTCGTCATCGTGCTGCTGGCGCTCCTGTTCGCGATCAACGGTTACCGCGAGGGGTTCATCGCCTCCGCGACGACGTTCCTCGGCTTCCTCGGCGGGGCGCTCATCGGGATCCAGATCGCGCCGTTCGCCGCCGACTTCTACACCGAGGCCCTCGCGAAGCTCATCGCCGCGCTCGTGGTCGTCTTCGCGCTCTCCTTGGGCGGCATGGCCCTCGCGACCGCCCTCGGCTACCGGCTCCGCAAGCGGCTGCGGTCGAACGGCTCCAAACGCATCGACCATCTCGCCGGCCCGGTGGTCTCCGTGGTCGCCGTACTACTGGTGACCTGGGTCGCCGCCGCCCCTCTGGCGAACTCCTCGATGCCGGCGGTCGCTTCCGCGATCCGCAACTCCAGCCTCGTGAGCGGCATCGACGAGTACATGCCCGAAGCCGTGAAGGGCGTCTACGAGTCGTTGCGCGAGTCCCTGAACACTTCGGGGATGCCCGACGTGTTCTCCGGGCTCGACCCGACCGAGGCCCGCTCGGTCGACCCGCCCGATCCCGAACTCGCGGCCTCCGAGGTGGTCGTGAACGCCGAGGACTCGGTGCTCAAAGTGCACGGATCGGCGCCCTCGTGCGACCGCCAGATCGAGGGCTCGAGCTTCGTCTACGAAGACGACCTCGTCGTGACCAACGCGCACGTCGTGGCCGGCACCGATGAGGTGCAGGTCGAATCGGACGGCGACCTGCTCGACGCCGAGGTGATCGTGTTCGAGCCCGAGAAGGACCTGGCGATCCTGTCGGTCCCGGGCCTGGACGCCGATCCCTGCCGCTGCAGGGCGAGACCGCCGGTTCGGGCGACGACGCGATCGTCCTGGGCTATCCGGGCGGCGGCCCGTACACCGCGACGGCCGCGCGCGTGCGCGAGGCCCGCGTGGTCACGGGCCCGGACATCTACGACGACGGCACCGTGACTCGCGAGGTCTACCAGCTGTACGCGCACATCATCGGCGGCAATTCGGGCGGCCCGCTGCTCAACCCTGAGGGTGAGGTGATCGGTGTCATCTTCGCCGCCGCGGTGGACGATCCGGAGACCGGTTACGCGCTGACGATGGACGAATCCGCGCCTGTCCTGGACGCGGGGCGGACCGCTTCGGACCCCGTCGGCACCGGATCGTGCACGTGACCTTGTGGGTTCCTGTGGGATTACGCCATTGCCTGGTACTGGGCGTGGCGTCACATTGCAGGTAGGCTGTACCGGTCGCTGTCGACGCTTTCCGTTTTCCGGAATGTAACTCCAGCTGAGACGGCGTGGTGAGTCTCTCGGGGTGACGCTCGGAACGGACGGAACGCATTCATTCGGATACGAATGTCGATTTCGGCTTCCAAGGTGCGCATGTGGATTTACGGGGGTCTCGCTCCCGCAATGCGGACAAGAGGCATAGACTCAGTACTTGCACTAGCGGTGCGTTGAAGAAAGGTGCGAACGGGTATGGAAGATGTATTGGCCAGGGCCGCCCTGTTCAAGGGGGTCGACCCGGAAGCTGTCGAGTCGCTCATCAAAGAGATGGAGTACGTCGACGTCAACAAGGGCCAGACCGTCTTCACGGAGAACGAGCCGGGTGACAGTCTGTACATCGTCATGTCCGGGAAGGTGAAGCTCGGGCGCCGCTCCGCCGACGGCCGCAGAACCTGATCGCGGTCATGGGCCCGTCCGACATGGTCGGCGAGCTCGCGCTGTTCGACCCCGGACCCCGCACCGCCACCGCCACCGCTCTGACCGACACCCGCATGGCCCGCCTGTCGAAGACGGCCCTGCGCCCCTGGCTGGCGAACCGACCCGAGATCGCCGAGCAGCTCCTGCGCGTCATAGCGCGCCGGCTTCGCCGCACGAACGACTCGATGGCCGACCTCATCTTCACCGACGTCCCCGGTCGTGTCGCGAAGGCCCTGCTGCACATGGCGAGCCGCTTCGGCACCCGTGACGGCGGCGTCCTGCGCGTCACCCACGACCTCACGCAGGAGGAGTTGGCCCAGCTGGTCGGCGCCTCCCGCGAGACCGTGAACAAGGCCTTGGCCGATTTCG
Source organism: uncultured Actinomycetota bacterium (assembly GCA_963740955.1). Lineage (GTDB taxonomy): Bacteria > Actinomycetota > Actinomycetes > Mycobacteriales > Micromonosporaceae > Glycomyces. The sequence goes on along the minus strand of CAVUGC010000008.1, from coordinate 166,702 downwards.
CCGGGCGCGGTTGGCTGCGCCTCGACGGCAAGAGCGTGATCATCATGGACCCCGAGCGTTTGGCTCGGCGCGCCCGCGTGTAACTCCCACGGATGAACTTGATAGGCCCTCGGCTTCGCCGGGGGCCTTCGTCGCTTCTTCCGAGCAAGTGCCGGTGATCACCCGGGTTCCACGCCTTGGGCGACTCGACGTTCGCGCCCGCGTCCGTCTAGACTTCCGGTAACCATCCCGGAGTCTGCTGAAGGAGCGTTGTGGCAGGGCAACTGAACGTCGAAGTCGTAGCAGTCGACTCGAAGGTGTGGTCCGGTGCGGCCAAGGCCGTGTACGCGCGCACCACTGAAGGCGAACTGGGCATCCTCCCCGGACACCAGCCGCTGCTGGGCGAGCTGAAGATCGACAGCACCGTACGGGTGCAGCCGGTCGACGGCGGCGAACTGGCCTGGCAGATCGAGGGCGGCTTCCTGTCGGTGACCACCGACGGGGTCACCATCCTCGCCGAGACCGCCGAGGCGGTCGCCCCCGCTTCGGCATAGTCATGCTGAAGGCACTGCTCGTCGTCGCCGCCATGGCGGCGGCCGTCGCGGTGTTCCTGGTGCTGACGTACGTCCGCCGCTCCTTCCTGTCCCGTCGGGCTCGGTGGCCATGGCCGCCCGGCTCTCCCGGCACATGGAAGGGCGCGGCTGGGCCCCCGGCTTCGCGATTACGAGAGCGGCACGCTGCACTGGTACCGGATGTTCTCGTTGGCGTTCGGGCCGCGCTATTCGCTGCTGCGCCACGACGTGCAGGTCTCCGAGCGCCGCAAGCCGGCCGGCCCCGAAGCCCAGATCTTCCCCCCGGAAGTCGCGATCCTGCGCTGCAAGGGCGCTACCGGCGAAGTCGAGCTCGCGATGACCACTTCGGCCGTCACCGGCTTCCTCTCCTGGCTCGAAGCGGCCCCGCCCGGGGCCGAGTTCTACTCGGGCCGGGACTGAACGAACGCCTCCTCCGTCGCACGGAGGAGGCGTCGTCGTTCTAAGCGACCGGTTCGAGGGCCTTGCGTGAACAGCACGGTGCCGTCGAGGTCCTTGAGCGACACCGTGAGCACCCGGTCTCGGCGTCGATGTCGACCTGGCCGAAGAACTGGTAGCCCTGCGCCGGCGAGGTGTTCGCCGCCGGCGGCGCCTTGACGAACACCGCCTCGGGACCGAAGGTCGCGTCGAGCTTGTTGGGCCCGAAGGCGCCCGCGTTCAGCGGCCCGGACACGAACTCCCAGAACGGGTCGAAGTCCTGGAACGCCGCCCGGTCGGGGCTGTAGTGGTGCGCCGCGGTGTAGTGCACGTCCGCGGTGAGCCACACCAGGTTCTTCACGCTCTCGCGCTTCGCGTACGAGAGCAGGTCCGCGATCTCGCACCTCGCGGCCGCCAGCGGCGCCGCCCGCGTCGCTCTGCGCGACCGCCTCGTAGCTGCTCGGTGCCGTCGCCGCACGACCAGGCCGATCGGCAGGTCCGCGGCGATCACCTTCCATGTGGCGTTCGAGCGGCGAGAGCTCGCGCTTGAGCCACGCGAGCTGGGCCGCGCCGAGGATCGCGCCGCCGGTCGGGGCGTCGTCGGCGTCCGGGTTGGCGTCTCTTGTAGGTCCGCATGTCGAGCACGAACACGTCCAGCAGCGGGCCGTACGCGATCTTGCGGTAGATCCGGCCCGCCTCGTCGTCCGGCCGAAGCCGTCCGGGCGTGATACTCGGCGAAGGCCTGCCGGGCCCGCGCGGCGAGCACGTCGACGTTCTTCTCGGTGTACTGCGGCAGGTCGAGGATCTCGCCGGGGTACCAGTTGTTGGTGACCTCGTGGTCGTCCCACTGGTTCACCATCGGCACGTTCGCGAGGAACGCGCGGAGGTTCTCGTCCAGCAGGTTGTACTTGAACTGGCCGCGGTACTCCTCGAGCGTCTCGGCGACCTTCGACTTCTCGTCGGTGAGGGTGTTCTTCCACGTGGTGCCGTCCGGCAGCGCCACGGTCTCGACGATCGGGCCGTCGGCGTACACGAAGTCGCCGGAGCAGAGGAAGAAGTCCGGTTCGGCGTCGGCCATGGCCTGGAAGATCCGGTAGCCGCCGAAGTCGGGGTTGATGCCCCAGCCCTGGCCGGCGAGGTCGCCCGACCACTGGAACCTGATGTCCTGCCGGTTCGCATGCGGCCGTGGTGAACGAGCCTTCGAGCGCTTCGGACTCGCTCTCGCCCTCGGCCTGGATCCGGTAGTGGTACCGCTGGCCCGGGGCGCAGGCCCTTGAGCTTCACCTTCCCGGTGAAGTCGGTGGCCTCGGTGAGCGCCGGGCCGTTGATCGTCTTGGCGTGCTTGAAGTCCGAGCGCGTCGCGAGCTCGACGCGCATGTCGGAGCCGCGGTCGGCGCGGGTCCACAGGACGGCGCCGCGGTCGCTGACGTCCCCGACTGGACGCCGTGGGTCAGGCCGGTCGGGCCGAGGCCGAAGGAGATGCCGGGAGTCCCGAGCAGGACCGCGCCGCCGGCGCCGGCGGCGAGCAGCCGCCTTCGAGTTGAGGTTCACGTTCACTCCAGAGAGCCGTGGGGGATCATTTCGGCCCACCCTCGCACCCCGACCCGACTCACGGTGACCGCAACATGAACAAGCGCCCCGCGCCCCGGCCGGCTTGGGCCGTGGTGTTGCCGGGCGCGGGGCGTGTTGCCGGGGAGTCGGGTCGGGAAGCCCTTCAGGCGCCGAGGCGCGGGAAGGGTTTCGTGGAGAAGACGACTTCCACCGGCACTTCGAAGTGCTCGGCGAGTTTCAGGGCCAGGAACAGGCTCGGGCTGTATTCGCCCCGTTCGAGGTAGCCGACGGTCTGGTAGTGGACGCCGAGGGCGTCGGCCAGCTGCCGCCTCGTGATGCCCCGTTCGGCGCGGAGCATCGCGATCCGGTTATAGACGACGTCGTCGGCCATCGCTTCCTACCCCCACTGCTGCTGCATCTGCTGGCGCCGCGTCGCGACGGCCGACCCCGACTCGCGCCGCGACATCCGCCGCAGGAGCCTGGGCGCCAAAACCATCGAGACGACGGCCCACAACGCGAGCACGGCGAACATCGTAAAGGTCCGCCACTCGCCGCCGATCTCCACCGCCGCCATCGAATCCGGCAGCAGCGCCTGGCGCATCCCCAGGCCCATCCAGTACATCGGCAGCGCCTGCCCGACCGCCTGGAGCCATTCGGGCAGCGCGGTGATCTTGTAGAAGATCCCCGAGATCGCCACGGACGCCATGACCGGGAACATGACGAGCCCCATGTTCTTCGGGCTGTTGATGAGCGACCCGAGGACGGCGCCGAGCGGCAGCACGGCCACGATCCCGATCGCCAGGACCGCCACGAACAGCAGCCACCGGTCGGGGCTGTCGAACTCCAGCCCGTCGAACAGCGGCACGCCGACGGCCAGGAGGATGAGCGAGGTGAACGACAGGAACATCGCCGTCGACCCCAGGTGCCCGACGAGGTAGCCGGTCATGCCGCCGGGCATCGACTTGGCGCGCAGGAGCGTCCCGTTGACGCGGTCCATGACCAGCGCGCTGACCATCGTGACGATCCCGCCGAAGACCACGTTCATGCCGATGAGGCTCGGCATGTTCATGGCCCCCAAGGACACGGGGGCGCCGGCGATGTCGACGCCGCGCATGAAGGCGAGGATGGCCACGGCGATGAGCATCGGCAGGATCATGCCCGCGAGGTCGCTCGGCGAGGTGAGGATGACGCGGGTCTCGATGAGGGCCCGCTTCCAGCCGGTCTTGTAGGCGTGTGCGGCGGTGTTCACTTGGTGGCCTCCTTGAAGGCGTTCACGGCCCGGTCGGCCTGGCCGGTCTCGAACTGCTCGACGAGGGTCAGGTACGCCTCTTCGAGGCTGGCGCGGTGGATCTCGAGGTCTGAGACCGCGCCGTCGTCGGTGGCGAGGAGCTTGCGGGCGAATTCCGTCGCGTCCTCGGTGGAGTGCACCTGCCGGCGCCCGTCCTGGGTCCAGGAGACCTCGGCGACGGTGGCCGCGGCGCGGGCCAGCTGGTCGGGCGAGCCGTCGGCGATGACGTGCCCGCCGGCGAGGATGAGGATCCGCTCGGCGAGCTTCTCGGCCTCGTCGAGGTCGTGCGTCGTGAGGAGGATCGTGGTGCCTTCGAGGTCGGTGAGCCGGTGGATGAGTTCGTGGAACTCGCGGCGGGCGTGCGGGTCGAAGCCGGTGGTCGGCTCGTCGAGGAACAGCAGTTCGGGTTTGCCGACGATCCCGGCGGCCACGTCGAGGCGGCGCCGTTGCCCGCCGGAGAGGCTCTGGATCCGCTGCCCGGCCTGCTCGGTGAGGCCCACGACTTCGAGCAGTTCGTCGGTGCCCCACGGCTGGGCGTACGGCTTGTAGTACTCGGCGAAGTGGCGCAGCATGTCCCGCACGCGCCATTTGCCGTTGTCGCGCCATTCCTGGAGCACGACGCCGAGCCTTGCCCGCCAGGCCTCGTCGCCGTGGACGGGGTCGGAGCCGAGGACCTCGACGTCGCCGCCGGAGCGGTTGCGGAAGCCCTCGAGGATCTCGATGGTGGTGGTCTTGCCGGCGCCGTTGGGCCCGAGCAGGGCGGTGACCCCGCCGCGCTCGATCTGGAGGTCGATCCCGGTGAGCACGTCCTTGTCGCCGTAGCGCATCCGCAGATCCGACACGGCGATCGCCGGCCCGTTTTGGGGGTGTTCCATCGTCACTCCGTCACAGAAGTCCGTTAGTTGATAGCACTCATGCTACATCTTGATGCAGACCTCTGGCAAACCGGAATAGCGAAGGGCCGCCGACCAGCGGTCGACGGCCCTTCTAGTGCGAAGAGGAGAGCGTTAGGTGCGCCGCTTCTCGCCCGAGCGGGCGAGCACGCGCTGGAGGAGGATGAACGCGAGCAGCAAAATGCCCATCACGATCCGCGCCCACCACGAGGACAGGTTCCCCTGGAAGGCGATGAGGGTGTTGAGCATGCCCCAGACCATGACGCCCGCGACCGTGCCGAGCACGAACCCGGCCCCGCCCGTGAGCAGCGTCCCGCCGATGACCACCGCGGCGATCGCGTCGAGTTCGGCGCCCACGTTCGCGAGCGGGTTGGCGCTCTTGGTCGCGAACGCGGCCAGCACGCCGGCGAGGGCCGCGCAGAACCCGCTGATGGCGTAGACGCCGATCTTGGTGCGCGCCACCGGAAGGCCCATCAGCAGCGCGGACTGCTCCGAGCCGCCGACGGCGTAGACGCCGCGCCCGAACCGCGTGTAGTGCAGCACCACGAACGACACGATGACCACCGCGAACGCGACGAACGACAGGTTCGGCAGCCAGAAGCCGCCGTCGCGGATCTTGCCGACGTCCACGGCGTGGACCATGCCCCACTGCCAGAAGTCGACCTCGCGCATGGACACGTCGGTGTCGGAGATCTGGAGCGTCAGACCGCGGAACAGGAAGAGCCCCACCAGAGTCGCGATGAACGGCTGCACGTTGAAGTGGTGGATCACCGCGCCGATGAGCAAGCCCCAGCCCGTCCCGAAGGCCAGCACGATCACCAGTGCCGCGGGCGCCGGGATGCCGGCGTCGACGGTGAGCCAGGCACAGGCCATGGTCGAGAACGCCATCACCGAGCCGACCGAGAGGTCGATGCCGCCCGAGAGGATCACGAAGGTCATGCCGACGGCGATGATCAGGAGCGGTGCGTTGTCGATGAACAGCTTCGCGATGACCTGCGGGCTGTCGAATTTCGGGTAGCTTCCGATGCCGCCGAGGTACAGCGCGATCAGGAGCGCCACGGTGGCGCCGATCGGGATGTACCGGGTGAGGCCGTCGAAGAGCGTCGAGCGCGCGGGGCGCTCGGTCAGCGTTTGCGTGCTCATTTCGCCAGGACCTCCTCGGCGGGGGCGGGCGCCGGGATTTCCGGTTTCCGCTTGAACGGCTTCAGGATCCAGGCCCGGAACTCGGGGCTCTGGAGCAGCGCCACGACGAAGACCACGATGGCCTTGGCGGTGAACTGCCACTGGCTGGAGAGGCCGACGTTGATGATGGTGTCTTCGAGGGTCCCGATGATGACGACGCCGATCGTGGTGCCCAGCAGGTAGAACCGGCCGCCGAGCAGGGCGGTGCCGCCGATGACGACCGCGAGGATCGCGTCGAGCTCGATCCACAGGCCGCCGTTGTTGGCGTCGGCGCTGCCGAGGTTGGCGGCGCCGATGAGCCCGGCGAGGCCCGCGCACAGGCCGCACACGAGGTACACCAGGACGGTGATGCCCTTGGAGCGGATGCCCGCGAGGCGGCTGGCCTCGGGGTTGCCGCCGACCGATTCGAGCAGCATCCCCAATGCGGTTCGGCGCGTGAACAGCGCGAGGGCGACGAGGACCAGGGCGGCGATCCAGATCGGCAGCGGGATCGTGAGGAACGAGCCGCGGCCGAGTTCGGTGAACGGGCTCGTGTCCTGGACCTTCGGGATCTGGCCGCCGGTGACGAGCTGCGCGATGCCGCGCCCGGCGATCATGAGGATCAGTGTGGCGACGATCGGTTGGATCCCGAAGTACGCCACCATGGTCCCGTTCCACGCGCCGATGACGGCGGTGACCGCGAGCGCCATGGCGATCGCGGAGAAGACGAGGCCGGCCGCGGTCTGGTCGGGCGCGTCGATGATCGTCTGGCAGGCGATGGCCGCGCCGATCGCGTACACGGCGCCGACGGAGAGGTCGATGCCCTTGGTGGCGATGACGAGCGTCATGCCGAGCGCGATGAGCAGCAGCGGGGCCGAGCGGCGCAGGATGTTGACGAACGCGCCGCCGAGGCGGCCGTCGTTGACCGAAGGAACGATGAAGTCGACGCCGGTGGCGATGATGTTGATGACGATGAGCGCCACCAGGATCAGCACCGGCCACATGAGGCGCTTCGCGTAGCTATTCATCGCTGTGCCCTCCCGCGACGATGGTTTCCACGATGCGTTCGGTGGTCATGTCGGCCTCGGATTCGAGCACGGCGATGAGTTCCCGGTCGCGCAGAACGGCGATCCGGTCGGACAGGCGCGTGACCTCGTCGAGTTCGGCGGAGACGAACAGGACGGCCATGCCGTCCGCCGAGAGCTCCGCGACGAGCTTCTGGATGTCGGCCTTCGCGCCGACGTCGATGCCGCGCGTGGGCTCGTCGAGGATGAGCAGCTTCGGTTCGATGAGCATCCAGCGGGCCAGGAGCACCTTCTGCTGGTTGCCGCCCGAGAGGTTCTTGACGGGCATGTCCGGGTTTGCCGGGCGGATGTCGAGCTTCTCGATGAACTCCGCGACGAGCTTGTCGCGGCGGGCCACCGGAATGGACCGGGCCCACCCGCGCGCGGCCTGCATCGCCAGGATCATGTTCTCCGCGACCGTCAGGTCCCCTACGAGCCCTTCGGTCTTGCGGTTCTCCGGGCAGAACGCGATGCCGCGAGCGGCGGCGGTGCGCGGGTTGTGGCCCCCCATGCCGAAGGCGGCAGTGCTCCGGCCGTCGAAGGCCAGCGATCCGGAGTCGGCGCGGTCGGCGCCGGCGATGAGCCGGACGGTCTCGGTGCGGCCGGAGCCGAGGAGCCCGGCCAGGCCCACGACCTCGCCGCGGCGGACGTCGAGGTCGTACGGGGCGATGGAGCCCTTGCGGCCCAGGCCGACGGCTTGGACCAGCGGCTCCTCGTCCTCGACGTGGTGCGCGGCGGCGGTGCGTTCGATCTGCTCCAGCGTGGCGGCCTCGCGGCCGAGCATGTGCCCGATGAGCGCGTTCTGCGGCAGGTCCGCGGTCGGCCATTCGCCGACGAGCGTGCCGTTGCGCAGCACCGTCATCCGGTCGCAGATCTCGTAGACCTGGTCGAGGAAGTGGGAGATGAACACCATCGCGGTGCCCTTGGCGGCGAGGCGGCGCATGACGCCGAGGAGCACGGCCACCTCGTCGCGGTCGAGCGAGGAGGTCGGCTCGTCGAGGATGAGCACCTTCGCCTCGATGTCGACGGCGCGAGCGATCGCGACGAGCTGCTGCATGGCGATCGAGTAGGACGAGAGCGGCGCGGCGACGTTGAGGTCGATCCCGATGTCGTCCAGGAGCGCTTTCGCCTTGCGGCGCATGGCGCGGAAGTTGATGAACGGGCCGACGCGCGGTTCGCGCCCCGCGAAGAGGTTCTCGGCCACCGACAGGTTGTCGGTGAGGTTGACCTCCTGGTAGACGGTGGAGATGCCGGCGGCTTGAGCCGCGCCCGGGCTGTTGAACCGGACCGGTTTGCCGTCGAGCAGGATATCGCCGGCGTCCGGAGTGTGGACGCCCGTCAGAACCTTGATCAGCGTGGACTTTCCCGGCGCCGTTCTCCCCCATGACGGCATGGATCTCTCCTGGCCTGAGGGTGAAGTCCACGCCGTCGAGGGCGCGGACACCGGTGAAGTCTTTCCTGATCCCGGTCATCTGGACGATCGGGTCGTCAGACATGGGATTCGACCTTCGCTGTGGGGTTGGTGCACTGCGGGATTGGAAGCGTCCGGGCGGACCTGGCGGCCCGCCCGGACGTGGAGGCGATCTCGATCAGAACTGGCGGTTCGGGAGCTCGGCCTCGAACTGGGTCGAGTCGAAGACGCCCTCCTCGACCGGGGTGAACTTCTCGACCTCGTCGCCGTTCACGACCGACTCGACGACCTCCATCAGCTGCTCGCCGAACGCGGGGTTGCATTCGACGATGTAGTTGACCTTGCCGTCGACACCGGCCTGGAAGCCGGCCTTCGAGCCGTCCACGATGATGATCTGGATGTCGACGCCGGGGACCTTGCCGGCCTCTTCGATGGCCTGGATCGCGCCGAGGCCCATCTCATCGTTGTGGGCGTAGAGCAGGTCGATGCCGTCGAGGCCGTGGGTGGTGATGAAGGTTTCCATGACCGCCTTGCCCTCTTCGGCGGTGAAGTTGCCCGACTGCGAGTCGACGATCTCGTAGTTCAGGCCTTCGGCGTCGAGGACCTCGAAGAAGCCCGCCTTGCGGTCGTTGGCCGGAGCCGAACCGGTGGTGCCCTGGAGCTCGAGGATCTTGGTGCCGTCGGCGTCGTCGGCGAACGTCTCGGCCGCCCACGTGCCGGCCTTGCGGCCCTCTTCTGCGAAGTCGGAGCCCAGACGGGTCACGTAGAGGTCTTCGTCGGCGGCTTCGACCCCGCGGTCGGCCAGGATCACCGGGATGCCGGCGTCGTCGGCCTCCTGGAGCACGTCGGTCCAGCCGGTCTCGACCACCGGTGCCAGGACGATGGCGTCGACCTGCTGGGTGATGAAGTCGCGGACCGCGGCGATCTGCTTCTCCTGCTCCTGCTGCGCGTCCTCGAACTTAGCTCGTGCCCGGCGGCCTCGGCCGCTTCCTGGATCGAGTTCGAGTTGGCGGTGCGCCATGCGGATTCGGCGCCGACCTGGGCGAAGCCGATGACGAGGCGCCTCATCGCACGCCGCCGTCAGCTGCCGCCGTCACCGCCGCCGCAGGCGGTCATGGTCAGAAAAGGAGTGCGCCGGCCCCGATGCCGGCGAGTGCTTTTTTGAACACGTTGGGGGTCGCCTTTCAAAGGTGGATAATGAGGGTTTTCGATATTTGCGCTAACGCATGTTACCGCTCATATCCTCACCTGTGTTATCGGTCTCGTCAAGCTGGATCCCACCTGAAGGCCGTAACGATTTCACAACATGGCGGTTACGGAGCGCGCGTGAAGGTTCCTATTCCGGACTCGGCGACACGCGCCGACCGTAACCTTCCGCGGTACTCGGCCCCGGGCTTCCAGAGCACGTCCCCGCCCGGGTTCGCCTTCCTGGCCAGCACGAACAGCAGATCGGAGAGGCGGTTGAGGTAGGTGACCGGCACCGGGTGGGTCGTGTCCGGCTCGGCTTCGAGCAGCGCCCACACCGACCGCTCGGCCCGCCGCGCCACCGTGCACGCCTGGTGCAGCAGCGCCGCCCCCGGCGTCCCGCCGCGCAGGATGAACGACCTGAGCGACTCCAGATCGGCGTTGCACTCGTCGATCCAGCCCTCCAGACGGGTCACATAGGACTCGTCGATGCGCAGCGGCGGATACTTCGGGTCCTTCGACACCGGCGTCGCGAGGTCGGCGCCCACGTCGAACATGTCGTTCTGGACGGCGAGGAGGATCTCCTTCTCCCGCTCGCCGATCTCGCCCGGTGTGCAGCGCGAGCGCCGCCCCGATGCACGCATTCGCCTCGTCCACGTCGCCGTAGGCCGCGAGCCGCACATGGGTCTTCGGGACGCGGGTGAAGTCGGAGAGTCCGGTCGTGCCGTCGTCGCCGGTCTTCGTGTAAATCCTGGTGAGATTGACCGTCATGGCTTCGACCATATAGCCTCGCCACCATGACTACAGTCACGGTAATCGGTTCGGGACTCATGGGTTCCGGAATCGCGCAGGTCACGAGCCTGGGCGGCCAGCAGTCACCTTGATCGACACGGACGCGGGCGCGCTGGAGCGCGCTCAGGCGGCCATCCGAAGCTCACTGGACCGCTTCGTCGCGAAGGAGAAGGTGTCCGCTGAGGACGCCGAGGCCGCGCAGGCCCGCATCACCGTCTCCACCGACCTCGAGGCGGCGGCGGGCTCGCAGATCGCCGTAGAGGCCGTCTTCGAGCGCCTCGCGGTGAAGCAGGACGTGTTCCGGAAGCTCTCGGCGATCTGCTCCCCCGAGACGGTCCTCGCGACGAACACCTCGGCCATCCCGATCACGGAGATCGCCGCGGCCGCAACGCACCCCGAGCGGGTGGTCGGCACCCACTTCTTCTCGCCGGTGCCGATGATGCGGCTCTGCGAGCTCGTGCGCGGCATCCACACCAGCGACGAGGCCCTCGCCGCGGCCCGGAAGTTCGCCGAGGCCGCCGGCAAGATCTGCGTCGTCGTCAACCGCGACGTCGCCGGGCTTCGCCACCACGCGACTCATCTGCGCCTTCGTCAACGAGGCCGCGCGGCTCGTGGAGGACGGCGTGATCTCCGCCGAGGACCTCGACACCGCGTGCAGGCTCGGCTTCGGCCACCCGATGGGTCCGCTCGCGACCGCCGACCTCACCGGCATCGACGTGATCACGCACGCGACCGAGAACATCTACGAGGACACGGCCGACCCGAAGTTCTTCCCGCCCGCGCTGCTGCGCCGCCTGGTCGCGGCCGGCGAGATCGGCCGCAAGAGCGGCAAGGGCTTCTTCGACTACAGCGAGTTATCCACAGGGCTGTGGACAGACGAGAACGGCGCGGACCAGCAGGTCCGCGCCGTTCTCTGTAGCTTATATTCGCGACGAGCGTGGCCCGCGCCGGGAGCGAGCACCTTCTCACCGGCACTGGTCACGGTCATCGCCAGCTCGACCGAGCCGCCGTCGGCTTTGCGCACCTTGCTCTCGACCACGACTGCGGCCCCGCCCTCGGCGGGCACGACCACGGGCTTGGCGAAGCGGGCGAGAACTCGGTGAGGGTCGCGTCGATCCCGGCGCTCGGCGACCCATTCGAGGACCGCGCGGGAGACCAGGCCCATCGTGTACATGCCGTGGGCGATCACGTCCGGAAGCCCGGCGGCCTTGGCCGCGGCCTCGTCCTGGTGGATCGGGTTCTGGTCCCCGGAGGCGTCGGCGTAGGCGACGAGGTCCGCCCGCTCACCGCGAACGTCGCGGTGAACACGGTCTCGCCGACCGCCAGGTCGCTCAGGTTCATGCGGGGTCTCCAGCGACGAAGAGTGTGGTCCACACCTCGGCGGCGAGCCCATCGGCGACGGTGCCCTCTTCAACGACGGCCACGCCCGTGTGCAGGGCGAGGAGGTCGTTCCCGGCGACGGTCTTGATCGACTCGACGGTCACGGTGCACGTCACTTCCGCGCCCGCCCGCAGCTCGCGGTGGTACGCGAAACGCTGCTCGCGGTGCAGGACGCGGCTCTGAGTCGAGCCCGAATTCGGGATCGTCGACGAGCGGCTCCGCCGCGGGCAGCGTGAGCGATATCAAGAATGTGGGCGGAACCGTCCCGTCGTCGTGCAGGCCGAGGGCCTGGGCGAAACGGGTCACCGAATCCGGGGTGATCACCACCGGTGCGGTGGACGGCAAGGACCGGCCCGCATACGAAGTGTTGAGCATGTACCTGAGCGGGAAGATCTAGCGGGTCTCTTTGTGGACCTGCGAGGTCTTGCAGCGCGGGCAGTACTTCTTGAGCTCGAGCCGGTCGGGGTGGTTCCGCCGGTTCTTCTTCGTGATGTAGTTGCGCTCCTTGCACTCCACGCACGCCATGGTGATCTTGGGGCGGACGTCAGTAGCCTTGGCCACGATGAGTGCCTTCCTCTAACTCGGCCCGCGGAGTGCGGACCGTTCCTTGAACAAAACAAAGCGTCGACCAGCATACCTCGGTGGTCGACGCTTTACAAAAGTAGCGATGGGCAGGATCGAACTGCCGACACAACGATTATGAGTCGTTTGCTCTACCACTGAGCTACACCGCCGTGCGCTCACTGCCACCAGATGGCCCTGCGTGAGCAGAAAAACCGTGTGAGCAGTCCAGCACTTCGCTGAATAGTAACTTGAAGTGCTTCCGAGCCCCAATGCGGAATCGAACCGCAGACCTTCTCCTTACCATGGAGACGCTCTACCGACTGAGCTATTGGGGCGATCGCGAGGTGTCCCGCGCGGCCTTGACAAGAGTACATGACAGGCCGCCCAGATCGAACGCGGGGCCCGGCTTGCGGTGCGGGCCACAACAGTGCGGTCAGACGACTCGGAGGCGGGTCTGTCCCCTGCCGCCGCCTTGGTTGTCGAGCCAGGCCGCGAAGCGGTCGGCCGGCAGCGGGCGCGAGAAGTAGTAGCCCTGACCGGCCTCGCAGTCGAGTTCGCGCAGCTGCTCGACGGTCTGGTGGGCCTCGATGCCCTCGGCCACCACGTCGATCGCGAAGTGCCGGGCGAGGCCCAGGATCGCCTCCACGATCGCGCGGTCGTCGGCGTCGGTGGCCATGCCCTGCACGAACCGCAGGTCGATCTTGATCTCCTGGACCGGGAGCCGGCGCAGGTACGACAGCGAGGAGTACCCGGTGCCGAAGTCGTCGACCGAGAGCCGCACGCCCATCTCGTGCAGCCGGTCGAGCCCCGGGGTGAGCCGCGGCTCGCCCGAGACCACGTCGTCCTCGGTGATCTCGAACGTGAGCCGGTCCGCGGGGACCCCGTGCCGCTCCAGGAGCGCGGCGACCTTGTCGGGGAACGCCGTGTCCGCGAGCGTGCGCGGCGAGAGGTTCACGGCCATCGGCAGCGGCCCGTCTTCGCCGGCCCATTCGGCCGAGCGCCGCAGCGCCTCGTCGAGCACGGTCTCGGTGAGCTGCCCGAGCTGGCCGGTGGAGCCCGCGATCGGAATGAACTCCTCGGGGGCCACGGGACCGAACGTGGGGTGCGGCCAGCGCACGAGCGCCTCCGCGCCGATCACCGCGCCGGGGTCGTTCAGGGGGCGGTCGAGGCGGACCTTCGGCTGGAAGTGCACTTCGAGCTGGCCCCGGTCGAGGGCGCGGCGCAGGTCGGCGGCGAGGCCGATGCGGCGCAGGCTCTCCGATTCGAGTCCGGAGTGGTAGAGCTGCACGCCGTCGGCGGTGTTCTTGGCCTGGCGGGTGGCGCCGTCGGCGCGTTTGAGGAGTTCGTCGGCGTCGGCCGCGAAGTCCGGGTGGGTGACGACGCCTACGGCCGCGGAGAGGCTGACGGCGACGCCGCCGACCTCGAACGGCCCCTGCAGGGCGAGGCGCAGGCGCCTGGCGGTCTCGATGGCCGCGTCGGTGGACGCCAGGCGGGTCTGGAGGATGAATTCGTCGGAGTCGATGCGGCCGAGGAAGGACGCGGCGGGCGCGTGCGCTTTGAGGCGCTTCGCGAACTCCTTCAGGGCGGTGTCGCCGGCTTCGTGGCCGAGCGCGTCGTTGATCTCGTGGAGCGAGTCCACATCGAACATGAGGACGGCGACGACTTCGCCGGGGACGGTGATCGAGAGGGCCTCTTGGAGCGCCGCGAGGGAGCGCCTGCGGCTCGGGAGCCCGGTGAGCGGGTCGTGGTAGGCCTCGTACCGCAGTTGGTCGAGTAGGCGCTCGTTCTGGACGGCGATGCCGACGTTCGCGGCGATGGTCTCCAGCAGTTGGAGGTCCACGGGCACGAAGTGGGAGACCTCGCCGCCGATGCGGTCCGAGACCGACAGGCAGCCGTACACCTCGTCACCGGAGCGCAGCGGCACGAGCATCGCGCCGCGCAGGCCGGCGGCCTCGAGGGTCGCCTTCTGTTCCCGCGTACCGTTCTTCGGGCTCAGCAGCAGGCCCTTGCCGGAGTTCATGACCTCGTGCTGGAGTTCGTCGGGGATCGGGTCGAGGTCGGTGAGCCCGGCGTCGTCGAGGGTGGAGGTGAGCCGGATCTGCGGGTACCGCCCGGCGGCGGGGACCCAGACGGTGGCGGACTCGGCGGAGAGGATGTCCCGCAGCCGCCCGAGCATGGCGTCGATGAGTCGCTTGGAGCGCACCGAGTCGACGACGAGCTGCGTGAAGTCGTTGAGTTCGCCGAGGACGTGGCGTTGGCGGCGCAGGGCCATGTAGCTGCGGGCCAGGTACGCGATCGCGGCCACGAGGAAGCCGATGAGGATCGAGGACCAGACGGTGGCGTCGAGCAGCACGAGGAAGATCACGCCGACGGCGGCCGAGAGGATCGGGCCGATCATGGTGAGCGCGAAACCGACCCAGGCCTTGACGACGCTGTCCCAACCGGACATGAAGTACAGCATCAGCGAGATGAAGACCGTGGTGACGAGCCCGGTGAGGACGATGGCCGAGAGCAGGACGAGCCAGGTGCGCGGGTCGGCGGCGGGGCCGAGGCCCAGGTAGCGGACGTACAGGGCCGCGACCGCGGTGCCCGCGGTGGTCAGCGCCATGTTGAACGTGGGCTTGAGGAGGTCGATGTCCTCGCGGATGTACCGGCTGGCGTAGTAGATCGTCGAGGCGATGCACTTGGCCGCCACGACCCAGAACGGCGAGAGGTAGAAGAGGGCGAGGACCAGCGGGATGTCGGTGAGGTTGAAGGCGATCCGCATCCCGCGGGCATGGTGTTGGACCAGGAGGCCCTGGCAGACGATGAACGCAGCGACGAACAGGGCCACCTGGGCCAACGGGTACGTCTCAGGGGGGCCGAAGTAGACCAGCCCTCCCAGCCCGACGGCGAGGATGAGACCGGTGACCACGCGAGGCATGATCCGGAAGAACCTGGGGTATCGGTTCCTGATCACGGACATCGCGCGTCAACCATGTCGGGGGGTGCGGCTGTCAGCCGATTTCGCCGGAGCCGTGCCCGAGCGAGGCGATCTCGCCCGAACCGTTGGTTTCGACATCGCCGATCTCACCGGAGCCGCCGCCGTCCGCGCTTGCGGCAGTTGCGGTTCCGGCGATCAGTCCGAGCACGATCAGGCCCGTGGCGACGGCGGCGCCGAGTTTCTTCAAGAGTCTGTCCAGGTTCACGAGGCCTCCCGTGAGGTGTGGGAATGTGCTGTCAAGGGGACCAGTTGAGCCCATGGTGCCACAGTCGCGCTCGCACTGGGGAAGGCTTGCGACCGTGATTCTCGCGCTCTTTCTGGTTCAGTCCGTACGGGTGAGTAGCGACTCATGACCATTCTCACCGATGCCCGGAGCGCGTTCGCTGACGGGTCGGCCGTTCGCTGGCCGTCCCTTTTGCGATCCTGTAGGTTAGGCTTGCCTTAGCCAATCAGTTGTTCGATAAGGAATGCGCACATGCCAGGAGACACCGCCGCGGCGAACGGACCGGCCGACGCCGAGACGCCCCTCTTCTCTGCCCGGATCCGCGAAGCCTCCTGGTCGCGCCACCAAGGGCTCGACCCGTCGGCCGAGGAGGACGCCGACAAGGCCCCGGGCGTGTTCGACCGGCTCTTCGACGGCTCACTGACCCTTGACGACTACACGCGCTGGCACGCGCAGCAGTATTTCGTCTACGAGGCCATCGAGGCCGCGGCCGAGCGCTTCGCCGACGACGCCGTGGCCGGGCCGTTCGTGTTCCCCGAGCTCGCGCGCGTGCCCGCGATCGAGGCGGACCTGCGATTCCTCATGGGTCCGAAGTGGCGCTCGGGGATCGAGCCGCTCCCGGCGACGCAGCGCCTACGTGGACCGGATCGACGCGGCCTGCGCCGACTGGCCCCGGCGGCTACATCGCCCACGCGTACACCCGCTACCTCGGCGACCTCTCCGGCGGCCAGGCCTTCGGCAAGGCCGCCAGCGCGCAACTACGGCTTCGACGGCGAGGGCGCGTCCTTCTACGAGTTCGCCGACATCAAGAGCCCCAAGGCGTTCAAGGAGGAGTACCGCGCGCGCCTCGACGCGGTCGACCTGCCCGAGGCCGACAGGGTCCGCGTCATCGAGGAGATCCTCCTCGCCTACGACCACAACGGCGCGGTGCTCGCGGCCCTCGGCGAAGGCCTCGGCCGCAACCCCTTCGAGCCGAAGGTGATCGCCGCGATCTGCCACCACATGAACACCGACCACGCGGCCGACACGCTCGTGATCTGCCGGGGCGCGGGCGGCACGGCGCGGCGCCGAGACGGCCCGCATGACCGGCTTCGACGGCGACGGCGCGGACTTCGCGGCGGTCGTGGACGGCGCCGAGGCTCCCGATCCGCGTCGACTGGGCCGGACCGCTGTCCGAGCGCGCCGAGGTCCGCCCGGAGATCGTCCGGCTCTTCACCGAGTCGAAGGCGTCACTCGAGAACGCCTGATACCGTCCCGATTTGTCCTGATTGTCGCGACACGCCGGGCGGTGACGAATCTCGCCCGCCCGGCCTCCGCGGCGTTACCGTGTGGCGCTGCCAAGCTCACGGACGGCCCCCGGAGCCCGCGCCGCTCCGCGGCCCCGGTTCCACAGCGCCGCCGATGGGCACCGCCACGGACTCGGAGGACGGATGTCCGACACCGGACCGGTCACCGCCTACTCGATCAGGCGTCACGCCGCCCGGCCGCACCGCACGAGGGGCCAGCACCGCGCCTCGTGGGCCGCAGAACTCTCCCCGCTGCTGGCAGGGACGCAACGCCGCTACACCGCCGTCGTCGGCTCGGCCGTCGCCGGAGCGTCGATCGTCGCCATGGCGACGGGCGCGGGCATGCCTTCCGAGGAGCAGGAACCGGGAACCTCCCGGGCGGTCGCCGACATCGCCGCGCTCGCCGACGAGACGAGCGCACCCGGAGACCCGTCGAAGGCCAGGCCCAGGCCGACCCGGCGACGAACACCCGCCGGCACCACCGCCGAAGAGGTCGCCCTGACCGAGCGGACCTCCCCGGTCACCGGTCAGGACGCGCAGATCGCGTGGACGCCGATGCTCGACAACATCACGATCACGTCCCTGTTCGGACAGCGCTGGGGCCGCAACCACAACGGCGTCGACTTCGACGCCGCCACCGGCGACCCGGTCTACGCCGCCTACCCGGGCACGGTCACGCACGCCGGATGGGAGTCCGGCTTCGGCAACCTCGTCATCATCGACCACGGCGACGGCGTCGAGACCTACTACGCCCACAACTCCGAAGTGCTCGTGAGCGAAGGCGACTGGGTGGACGCGGGCGGCCAGATCTCGAACGCCGGGAACACCGGGCCGCTCCTTCGGCTCCCACGTCCACTTCGAGATCCACGTGAACGGCCAGCCGGTCGAGCCCTTGAACTACCTCGCGGAAGCCGGGCTCGACCTGCGCTAGCTACTTAGCTACAGCTTCGAGACGGGCGCCAACCGCAGGATCACCCATTTGGGTTCGCCGTCGCCGAAGTCGATGCGCGCCTGGGCCCTCGGGCCCGAGCCCTTGAGTTCGACCACGCGACCGAGGCCCCACTTGTCGTGCGACACCCGGTCCCCCACGTCCAGCGACGGGATGTCAGCGGCGCTGCGCATCACGATCGGCGACCCGAACGTAGGCGGTCGACTTCGACTGCACCACGCGCTGCGGCGGCGCCGACTCGCTCCATTCGATGAGGTCCCCGGGGATCTCGGCGAGGAACCGGCTCGCGGCGTAGTACTCGGGCTGCCCGAAGATGTTCCGCGTCCCCGCCCGCGTCAGGTGCAGGTGCTTGCGCGCCCGCGTGAGCCCCACGTACGCGAGCCGCCGCTCCTCCTCGATGTCGCCCGGCTTGTTCATGGACCGCTCGTGCGGGAACAGCCCGTCGTCGAGCCCGGTGAGGAACACCGTGTCGAACTCCAGGCCCTTCGCGGTGTGCAGGGTCATGAGCGTGACGACCCCGCCCTCCTGGGCCTCGGGGTCGGGGATCGAGTCGGCGTCGGAGACGAGCGCCACGTGCTCCAGGAACGACGGCACGTCCGCGTTCAGGTCCGCCTCGTCGTCGTCGGTGGTGCCGCGCACGACCTGCTCGGTGAACTCGTGGGCGACCGCGACGAGCTCCTGGAGGTTCTCCACCCGGCCCTCGTCGCGCGGGTCGCTCGACTGCTCCAGGCCTTCGAGGTACCCCGTCTCGGCGATGAGCTTGTCGAGCACCTCCTCCGGCGGCGCGGTCCGCGCCAGTTCCGTTGCGGCGTCGATGATCTCGCAGAACCGGTTGATGCCGGTGCGGGCCCGGCCCGAGACCCCGGGCGCCTCGGCGACGCGGTGCAGCGCCGCCGGGAACGAGATCCGCAGCCGCGCCGCGAGCGCTTCGACCTCCGCCACGGCCCGGTCGCCCACGCCGCGCTTGGGCACGTTCACCACCCGCATCGCCGAGACCGTGTCGTCCGGGTTCGCGGTGAGTTTGAGGTAGGCGAGCATGTCGCGGACCTCTTTGCGCTCGTAGAAGCGCACGCCGCCCACGACCTTGTACGGGATGCCGCGGCGCACGAACACCTCTTCGAACGCACGGGACTGGGCGTTGGTGCGGTAGAAGATCGCGGTGTCGCCGAAGCTCGTGTCGCCGGCGTCGACGAGCTCGTCGATCCGATTGGCGACCCACGCGGACTCGTCGTGCTCGTTGTCGCCGGTGTGCCCGAGGATGCGCCCGCCGGGGCCCTCGTCGCTCCACAGCCGCTTCTCGCGGCCGCGCTCGGTGTTGTTGCGGATGACCCCGTTCGCGGCGTCGAGGATCGTCTGCGTGGAGCGGTAGTTCTGCTCCAGCAGGATCGTCTTCGCGTCGGGGAAGTCCCGCTCGAACTCGATGATGTTGCGGATCGTGGCGCCGCGGAACGCGTAGATCGACTGGTCCGCGTCGCCGACCACGCACAGCTCGGCCTTGTCGTCGCCGGTGCCCACGAGCTCGCGCACGAGCGTGTACTGGGCGTGGTTGGTGTCCTGGTACTCGTCGACCATCACATGGCGGAACCGCATCCGGTAGGACTTCGCGACCTCCGGGAACGACCGGAACAGGTGCACCATGGACCCGATGATGTCGTCGAAGTCGACCGCCTGGGCCAGCCGCAGCCGCTCGTCGTACTGCCCGTACACGTCCGCGACGAGCTTCGTGCGCGCGTCGTCGGCAGCAGCGGCGGCCTGGTCGGGCCCGATGAGCTCGTTCTTCAACCGCGAGATCTCGGCGGCGAGCCAGCGCGGCGAGTGCTTCTTCGAGTCGAGGCCGAGCTCCTTGACGATCTGGGTCAGGAGCCGGCGGGCGTCGTCGGTGTCGTAGATCGTGAAGCTCGGCTTCCAGCCGAGCCGGTGCGCCTCGCGGCGCAGGATCCGCAGGCACGCGGAGTGGAAGGTGAGGACCCACATGGCGCGCGAGCGCGGGCCGATGAGCTGCGTCGACGCGCTCGCGCATCTCGGCGGCGGCCTTGTTGGTGAAGGTGATGGCGAGGATCTCGCCGGGGTGGGCGCCGCGCTCGGCCAGGAGGTGGGCGATGCGGTGGGTGAGGACACGGGTCTTCCCCGAGCCCGCGCCCGCGACGATGAGCAGCGGAGATCCCGCATGCTCGACGGCTTGGCGCTGCGGTTCGTTGAGGCCGGTCAGAAGGTCGTTCATCGGGATCAATTATGCCGCGCCGGGTGTGACACCTTTCCGAGGCACAGGTCGGCGCGGCTCGCTCTATGCGTCTGCGGCTTAGAGCGGACCGCGACCCGACCGGAGCACCAGCATCGCGATCTGGATGCCGTCGTCGCCGAGGGCCGCGCGGTACTTCTCGAGGATGGCGCGTTCGCGGTCCAGGACCAGGCGGGTGCCGCCGTTGGCCATGCGGATCTCGCCGACGCGCTTGGAGACTTCGGCGCGGCGCTGCCACAGGCGGATGATCTCGGCGTCGAGGGCGTCGATCTCGACGCGGAGGTCCTTGAGTTCGTCGGGAGCGGCTCGTTGGACAGTTCATGCGCGTGGCGGTCATCAGGGCTTCTCCTTAGAGCGATGCGGTATCGAACTCCGGGCGGTGGCCCTGGGCGTGAAAAAAGCCCCGGGCTGTTCGCCCGGGGCCGTAGGTCTGTGTTCAGCGCGAAGACCTACGGCTCGGACGTTCCGGCCGTAGTAAAAGTAAAATCGCGCGCTCTGAGTCACGCGGCAAGTATGCCACACGCCCGCCGGTCAGACCAGCGGGCGTGTGGCAGTTATCGCAGTGTTCGTCGCTGCAGCGTTAGCTAAGCGTCCGAGCCCCAGTCCGCGCGGGCGGCGCGGCGGCGCATGAGCACCATCGCGACGACGCCGGCGAGCAGGACCGCGCCGCCGACGGAGGCGACGGTGGTCAGGCTGGCACCGGTGACGGGCAGCTGCGGCTTCGGGCGACTCGCTGGGGACCTCTTCGACGGCGATCTCGAACTCGATCTCGGCGGCGTACTCGGAGGTGTGCTCCTCGGCGAGGATGAGGCGCTGGCCCTCGACGTCGGCGCCTTCGGCGTCGACCGGGACGAAGGTGCGGCCGGCGGGGGTGGTCCAGGTGATCGTGTCGGTCACGAGGGTCACGGCGCTGTCGGCCGCTTCGTCGAACTTGACGTAGAAGGTCTGGCCGTCGGTGAAGGAGGTGACCTCTTCGCCGTTCTCGTCGACGATCGTGGCGCCTTCGGGCTGCGCGAAGGTGACCGCGTCGAAGTTGGTGGAGGCGGTGAAGGGGCCGACCGTGGAGCCCTCGGTCTTCGCCTGCGAGTCGTCGACCTCGAAGTAGGGCTCGAAGTCGGGCTCGTCGACGGGCTCGGAGTTCTCGATCAGGTAGTCCTGGACGCCCTGGACGGCGGCGTCCGCGGCGTCGGCCGAGTCGAGGACCCAGCCGTCGGTCAGGGACCAGACGGCGGACTGGGTGCCGGCGTAGGCGACCTGGTCGGCGCTGAAGCCTTCGAGGTCCTCGCCCGCGACACCCGCGGCTTCGAGGAGCTCGGCGGCGTTGGAGCCGTTGTAGCCGTTGGAGAGCACGCCGAGGACCTTCGGGAGGTCTTCGACCGGGACGTCGTCCCACTGGCGCTCTTCGTGGACGAGGGCCTCTTCGAGGCCGACCTGGAGCTGGATGCAGTAGACGGTGCGGGTCTCGCCGTCACCGAGGTCGAGGCCGATCATGGTGGCCTCGGGGCTCTGCTGACCGTTGGGGGTCTCCCCGTTCAGGCGGATCCCGTCCTCGAGGATCACGTTGCCAGCGGCGGCGATCCCGGCTTCTTCATCCTGGGCTTGGGCGGCGGCGACGCCGCCGAGGCCGAGAGCGACGCCCGCGGCTGCCGCCAGCGTCCCTTTCAGGGCTTTGGTCATCATTGATTGATTTCCCTTTGCTTTTCCGAGGGATTGACGCGGTTACTCTTCATGCGACACGTTAGCGGCACGCTGCCGGTTGCATTCGGCGGCCATCTATTACGGAGCTGCGTTTTCTGGCTGTGCGGCAAGGGGAAAGGCGCGGCTCGAATGAGCCGCGCCACTATAACGATTCGGTATCGGCCCAGCGCTGTGCATGAAGGACCGTGACTGCCGGTCACTGAAGTGACCAGAGTGGCCGGGACCGGAGGGGATCGCTTCCTCCGGTCCCGGCCGCTCCATGCGCCGGGCCTTGCATCGAGCCGCGGAGCGCGCCCGGGTCGGACCGTTCAGACGTGGTCCGGAACGCTCCTGCGGCAGCGGGCGCATGCCATCGGCAAGCATCCGCGCGCGTCCATCAGGCTTTTAGTGGTCGTTCATGCCTGCGGCGCTTGCCGACCACGATCACGGTCATGCCGCCCACGAGCAGGGCCAGGCCCGCCGCGAAGGCGATGCTCAGGCTCACGCCGGTGGTGGGCAGCTTGCCGCCGCCGGAGTCGGAGGGGCGCTCGCTGGGCGCGTCGAGGGCGAACTTCCATTCGGCGGGGACTTCGCCTTCGCGCGGCTGCGCGAGGATGAGCTTCTGCGACTCGCCGGAGGTGACCGGGTTGACGGCGTCGCCCGAGAGCGATTCGTCGGTGGTGGCCAGGAAGACCCGGCCGACCGGGAGGTCGTATGCGGCGGTGCCGGAGACGGTGATCTCGTTCTCGCCTTCGTCGAGGGCGATCCAGAACTCCTCGCCGTCGTCGAGGGTCGCGGCCGCTTCGCCGTCCTCGGTCTCCAGGCGTCCGCCTTCGGCGGTGAGCGTCACGGGTCCGGCGTTGGAGCGAATCGTGTACGGGCCGAAGCGCCCGTCCTCGATAGGTCGCGGCCTCTTCGCCTTCGAGGTCCACGGTGAACTCCGAGGGGTCGGGCACGCGCCCGGTGTCCTCGGTGAGGTGCTGGTAGATAGCGAGCACGGCCTCGTCCTCGCCGCTGTTGCCGCCCTTGACCGGGTTGTCGGTCAACAGGTCCCAGGCGTCGGTGAAGTGCCAGACGGCGGCCTGCGTGCCCGCGTAGGCGACCTCGTTGACCTCCTCATCGGACCAGTCGGGGTTCACCTCGCCGCCGGAGGCCTCGATGAGGTCCTCGGCGCCGACGTTGGGGAGGCCGTTGAACAGGACCCAGCGGACCGCTTCGAGGTTGGCGACCTCGGACTCCTCCCATTCGCCTTCGGCGTAGGGGCTCTCGGTGTCGAGCGGGGTCCGGATGTCGATGCAGTAGACGACGAGCGTCTCCTCGGTGCCGTGCGGCTGGAGGCCGAGGACGTTGGCCCACACGTCGTACCGCTCCTCGTCCATCTCGCCGCGCAGCTCCAGGCCGGGGGCGGTGACGATGTCGCCGGAGACCGGCGCGGGCTCCTCGGCGTGGGCGGGGCGCGCCCGCGAGAACGGCGAGGAACGCGGCCGTGGCCACGATCGGAGTGCGGATCGTCTTGAGTCTCATCGTGGTTCGGTCCTCCTGGGAGCGGACGTGAGGTGTGCGGTCGTGGTTTCCTGCCAGGACCCCTGACAGAAAGGGAAACGAGAGGACCCGGAGCGGCGGCTCGGGCACTCGACCGAACGATGTGGAGAACCCTCCGAAAGTACGATCCCAAAACGGGGCAAGGGTCGCTTCTCGGGAGCGAAACAACACGCGAGCGCGACCCGGCCCGCCCGGCGCGGCGCTCTATAGTCGGGGTTATGCCGATCTCGAAAGCCGCCGCTCGCGGCATCACCGACGAATTCGCTCGCCGGAGGGGCCCCAAGACCGGCCTGGTCGTGGGCGCGGTCTGGGGGAACCCGGTGCTGACGGCCGCGCTCGAGGCGCTCATGCCCGCCGACCGGCTCACCGTCGTCGCCGACCCGATCTCCATTGAGGACCTGAAGGCGTCGCTCGCGGCCGAGGGGTCCTGGACCGCGGGGAACGTCACCGCCGTCGCCTCCCTCGCCGAGGCCGAACCGGCCGAAGAGGTCATGCTCGCCTCGCCGGTCACCGTGGAGGCCGAGGCCTTCATCGACGACATCGCGCTGCTGCGCGAGAAGGTGGAGCCCGGCGGGGTGCTCTCCTTCGCCGCGACCCTCACCGCCCCGGCCCGTGAGGAGATCGCCGAACTCGTGGCCGACTACGGGATCGGCACCGACCTCATCGTTCGGTCCTTCCCGCCGGTGCGCATCCACAAGCTCCGCATCGGCACGGCGGCGAAACGCGAAGGCGAGTCGCGCGCGATCGCCCCCGCCGAGGACCTGGCGCCCGCCTGGCGCGCCTCTTCGGTCGCGGTCACGCCGAACATGCACTTGGACTCGAACGGCGTGATCGCCGCCGGGCTGCTCCTCGGCACCGCTTGGGCCGTCAAGCGGATCCGGCCCTCCTCGAAGGCGTGGATCCTGCCCGCGCTCGCCGCCGCGCCCGTGGCCGCGTTCTTCCGCGACCCGCAGCGCGAAGCCGACCTGAGCGCCGAGGACGACGAACCCGAAGCGGTGCTGGCGGCCTCGGACGGGCGCATCATGGCCGTCGAGACCGTCGTGGACGAGCGCTTCGGCGCCGCCACCGGCACCGCCGGATCCGAGTGGCTGCGCATCGCCGCCTACCTCTCGGTGACCGACGTGCACATCAACCGCGCGCCCGTGGCGGGCGAGGTCGTCGACGTGTTCACCGAACGCGGCGGCTACGCGAAGGTGAGCGCGCCAGAAGCCGAGCACAACGCCGCCTGCTACACGGTCCTGTCGACCGCGCGCGGCCGCGTCGTGGTCGCCCAGCGCACCGGCGCGGTCCTGCGCCGCATCGTCAACCGCACCAAACCGGGCGCGAGCGTGGCCAAGGGCGAACGCTACGGCCTCATCAGGTTCGGCTCCCGCACCGACGTGTACCTCCCGGCCGGCGCCGCCGAAGCCGCAGTGGTCCCCGGCGAACTCGTGCGCGCCGGAGAGACCGTCATCGCCAGGTGGCGTTAAGACTCGTTCGCGTGGGCGAAGCCGCGGAACGGGCTAGGACAGGCCCTAAGCCTGCGCGGCCAAGTTCTTCAGGTCCACGACCTGGAGTGCGTCTTCGACGGCCGCCGAGAGCGGCAGGTCGTCGAGGGCGTCGGCGTTCCACCAGCGCGACTCGCTGGTGGAGCCGCCCGCGGCCTCGACCACCTGGGCCGCTGACGGGTCCGGGACCGTGGCCGAGTAGATCGCCCGCACCCCGTGCCAGTCGAGCGGGTACCCCTCGGGGCCGATCGCGCGGCGGTGCCGGAACGACGTGACGTTGAGCAGTTCGCCGACCAGGGCCTCCTGGCCGGTCTCCTCGTAGATCTCGCGGGAGACGGCCGCGCGCGGCGACTCGCCGAAGTCGACCCCGCCGCCGGGCAGGTGCCAGGT
Source organism: uncultured Actinomycetota bacterium (assembly GCA_963740955.1). Taxonomy (GTDB): domain Bacteria; phylum Actinomycetota; class Actinomycetes; order Mycobacteriales; family Micromonosporaceae; genus Glycomyces. The sequence goes on along the minus strand of CAVUGC010000008.1, from coordinate 141,651 downwards.
GCCGCCGCCGGGGTAGCCCTCGGCGATCCGGGCGAGCAGAATCCGGCCGTCGCCATCGGCGACGACCCCGTACGCGCCGAAACGCTGGCCCCGGCGCCTGCGGCCCTTCTTGGCCTTCGCCGGCGGGACGGGCCGGGTCTCCTGCGGCGCCTTGTCCACGCGACCCGCGAGGCGGTCGTCGGCGAGGTGCAGGCACGCGGAGACGAACGGTGAATGGGGTTCGGCGGCCGCCCGGGCCGGGTCGACCCATTCGGCGGCGTCGCCGTCGAAGTCCGTTTGCGGGCCGGAAGCGACCTTCGCGGCGTAGATGATCGCATTGGTGTGGACGCCGCGTCTGGCGACGGCGACCGCTTCGAGCGGTGTGCCTACGACGACCTCGTAGCCGGTGTGCTCGCCGACCAGGCGGCCGGCGGCCCGTTTGGGAGGCTCGCCGTGGTCGAGCACGCCGCCCGGCAGGTGCCAGGGCCCCGCTTCACGTCCCCGGTTCCTCCGAGTCAGCAGGACCCGGCCGTTCTCGTCACGGACCTCCCCGTACGCAGCTATCCGGAATTGCATCCCTCAACTGTACGGCGTGATTAGGAGATGACTATTCCCATTCGATCGTGCCAGGCGGCTTGCTGGTGACATCGAGCACGACTCGGTTGACGTCGGCGACCTCATTGGTGATGCGCGTGGAGATCTTCGCGAGCAGCTCGTAGGGCAGGCGCGACCAGTCGGCGGTCATCGCGTCCTCGGAGGAGACCGGGCGCAGCACGATCGGGTGACCGTAGGTGCGGCCGTCGCCTTGGACGCCGACGCTGCGCACGTCCGCCAGGAGCACGACCGGGAACTGCCACACGGAGCGGTCGAGCCCGGCGGCGGTGAGCTCGGCGCGGGCGATCGCGTCCGCGGCCTTCAGCAGGTCGAGGCGCTCGCGCGTGACCTCGCCGACGATGCGGATGCCCAGGCCGGGCCCGGGGAACGGGTGGCGCCACACCATCGCCTCGGGGAGGCCCAGTTCGAGGCCGATCGCGCGCACCTCGTCCTTGAACAGGGTCCGCAGCGGTTCGACCAGGTCGAACTGGAGGTCGTCGGGGAGCCCGCCCACGTTGTGGTGGCTCTTGATGTTCGCGGTGCCGGTGCCGCCGCCGGACTCGACCACGTCCGGGTACAGGGTGCCCTGGACGAGGAAGTCGATCGACTGCTCTTCGGCGATCTCGCGCGCGGCGGCCTCGAAGGTGCGGATGAACTCGCGGCCGATGATCTTGCGCTTCTCCTCGGGGTCCGTCACGCCCTTGAGGGCGGTGATGAACTGCTCCGAGACGTCCACGGTGCGCACGTCGATGCCGGTGAGCTGCGCGTAGTCCTTCTCGACCTGCTCGGCCTCGCCGGCGCGCAGGAGGCCGTGGTCGACGAACACGCAGGTGAGCTGGTCGCCGACGGCGCGGTGCACGATCGCCGCGGCGACGGAGGAGTCGACGCCGCCGGAGAGGGCGCACAGGACGCGCTTGTCGCCGACCTGCTCGCGGATCGCGGCGACCTGCTCGTCGATGATCGCCGAGTTCGTCCAGTTCGGCTTGATCCCGGCGATGTCGTGCAGGAAGTGGCGGATGACGGCCTGGCCGTGCGGGGTGTGGGCGACCTCGGGGTGGTACTGGACGCCCGCGAGGCGCGACTCGAGGTTCTCGAACGCGGCGACGGGCGCGCCCGCGGTACGGGCGACGACCTCGAACCCGGCGGGGGCCTCGGTGACCGAGTCGCCGTGGCTCATCCACACCGACTGGTGCTCGGGCAGCCCGTCGAGGAGCTTGGAGGCGCAGAGCACGTCGAGCTCGGTGCCGCCGTACTCGGAGAGGCCGGTCCTGGCGACCGTGCCGCCGAGCGCGTTCGCCATCGCCTGGAAGCCGTAGCAGATCCCGAGGACCGGCACACCGGCCGTGAACAGGGCCGGGTCGACCTGCGGGGCGCCTTCGGCGTACACGCTCGAAGGACCGCCCGAGAGGATGATCGCGGCCGGCTCCTTGGCGAGCATCTCGCTCGCGGGCATAGAAGAAGGCACGATCTCCGAGTAGACGTGAGCCTCGCGCACACGCCTCGCGATGAGCTGCGCGTACTGCGCACCGAAGTCGACCACCAGCACCGTTTGTCGCATGCCACCAGCGTAACCGGTAGTCGGTCTCACACCGAAAGGCGCGGCTACCCTGATGACGTGCTCAACCCTGGGGTCGCCGAATCGTTCCGCCGGGTCGGCCGGGACCTGCGGTCATGGACCTGGGGCGAGGCCGCGCCGGTGCTCGCGGTACGCGCCGCCTGCGGCATCGCAGTGGCGATGAGCACGGTGGCGTTCCTGGGCCATCCCTCGTGGGGGGCGGCCGCGATCATGGGCGCCTGGCTCGGCGGCGTCGCGATGCTCAGCCCCGGCACCCGCACCGGCCCGACACCGCCGATCCTGGTGGGCACGGCCGGCGCGCTCGGGGTCGTGCTCGGCGCGGTCGACAACCCCGTGATCCTCATCGCCGCCGCGGCCGCCTACGCGTTCACGCTCACGTTCATCGGCTCGGTCACCCACGCCGCCGGCGTCACCCTCACCGTGTCCGGCATCGTGTTCTTTCTCGCCGACCATCTGACCGCCGGCACCAGCGTCCTGTTCGCGGCGCTCGCGGTCGCCGCGGGCGGCGCGGTCCAGGCCGCGATGTCGCTGCTGCCGCCGTACTACCGGTGGGCCGAGGACCGGCGCACCCTCGCCGACGCCTGGCTCGCCCTCGCCGCCGAAGCGGACGCGCTCGCCGCCGACCCCGACGCGCCGTTCCGCACCGAGCCGCTCCTCGAAGCCGCGCAGGAACTCGACCGGCGCCGGGTGCTCCCGGCGGCGATCCGGGAGGCCCGCCGCCAGATCTACGCGGTCTCGACCGCGATCGGGCGCAACGCCTCCGCGCGCGCCCGCGCCGACGCGCAGGACCGCGACACGGTCGAGTTCTACTCCGAGGCCCTCGAACTCGCCGCGCGGCTCCTCAAGCACTTCGCCGAGCAGATCACCGCCCGCAAACCGGCCGAACTGGACTGGGACGCCCTCCTCGACGGCCTCTCGCAGAACCCGATGGCGACCGCGACGGGCACGATGCCGAGCGAGATCGGCGGGCTTTTGCGCACGCTCCACGAGACCGGCGGGTTCGCCGAGCGCATCACCGCCGGCGGCGAGGACGTGATCGCCGACCCGGCCCTCAAGCACGCCACCAGCACCGCCCGGCAGGCCGTCGGCCAGCTCCGGGCCCGACTGCACCGCCGCGACCCGGTGATCCACCACGCGCTGCGCCGCGCCGGGGTCATCGCGCTCGCGATGACGATCGGCCTCGCCTGGCCCACCGGCCACGGCTACTGGGTCCCGCTCACCGCCTGGCTGGTCCTCCAGGCCGACTTCGCCGGGACGCTGACGCGCGGCGTCACGCGCGCGGTCGGCACGACCGGCGGCGTGGTCCTCGCCTCGCTCCTGGGGCTGCTGCTCCCACCGGACCAGTTGTGGCTCAGCCTGATCGTGCTCGCCTACGCGCTCGTCGCCTACTTGACGCGGCCGGTGTCGATGCTCGTGTTCGCGGCGGCGGTCTCGGGTTTCACGGTGTTCCAGATCGACCTGTCGGGCGAGAGTCCGCTCCTCGCCGCGGTCGACCGGGGCGTGTGCACGCTCGTGGGCGCGGGTCTGGCGATCGGCTTCTACATGCTGGTGCCCACGTGGCAGACCCGGCGGCTCGGGGACCTCCTCGGGGACCTGGTCGACGCCTACCGCGACTACGCCCGGCTCTCGCTGGACCGCCAGGCGCACCCGGCCGACTACGACCGGAAGGTCATGCACGCCGCGATCGACCAGATCCGGGCCCGAAGGGCCGCCCTGACGAGCGCCGCCGATCAGGCGAAGGCCGAACCGGTGTCCGGTCCGGGCCCGCTCTCGGCGGACGTGCTCGGCGCTGAGGCCGCGTTGTCAAGGGCGGCAAGGGCACTGGTCGCGGTGAACGCGACGCTCGGCCGGGACGAGCAGGCGAAGGGCCTGTCGGGAGTGGACACGTTCGCGGACGCGCTCGACGGCGCGTACCTGCGGTTGGCGGCGTTCGCGAGGGGCGTGGCCCCGCCGCGCGGCATCGACTTGGGCCAGGCGGTGAACCGCCTCGACCTGCGCCTGGCCGCGATCGAGGACCGCGACACGCGCACGCGCCGCAGCGTGCTGCGCTGGGAGGCGGACAACCTCGTGGAGGCGCTGGACGACGCGGTCCTGCTCATGAGCTCCTGGGAATTATCGACCTTCAAGCTGGTGTGTCCTCCGCCAAATGAGTATAGTGATACCTATACTCGCGGCCATGGAGGAAGAAACCTGTGAATGGGACGTCTACGTAGTCGATGAGGTTCGCAGCTGGATCGAGGCACTCGACGAAGCTGATTACGACCGCATGATCGACGCCATCAATCTGCTTCGTGCCCACGGCCCTGCTCTCGGGCGACCGCTCGTGGACACCATCAAGGGCTCGACCATCCCGAACCTCAAGGAGCTCAGACAGGGATCCGTCCGCGTGTTGTTCGCCTTCGACCCGTGGAGGTCCTGCATCCTGCTGGTAGTCGGCGACAAGGCGAATCGTTGGAACGTTTGGTATGAGGACTCGATACCACTCGCGGAGACACGGTACAGCCAGTACATCGAGGATCGCAAAGCCGAGGAGGAGAAATGAAGGGCTACACCAACTGGGAAGACATCCGGAAGAGCGCCGTCGAGCGCGCCGGCGGCGAGGAGGCCTTCAAGAAGGGCGTCGACAAGCTCCGCTGGGAGAACCGCGGGGCGCGTCTCGCCGAGATCCGCCGCTCCCGCAACATGACCCAGCAGCAGGTCGCCGACCAGATGGGCGTCACCAAGGGCCGAATCTCTCAGATCGAGCAAGGCGATATCTCCGGCACCGACGTGCTCGCCCGCTACGCACTTGCGATGGGCGGGGCGCTCGGCCTTTCGATCACATTCTGGGACGGGGAAGTCGCCGAGATCAGCTAGAAGAGGGCGGCCCGGGCCTGTTGGATCGCTGCTTCAGCGGCGGTCCGCTGATCTTCAGTGAGCTTGGATTCGAACTCCAACAGATCGAGGCCGATCACCTGGAGCTGGTCGGGCAGCTGCATGTCGTTGGGCAGCCACGGGACCGGCCTTCTCGGCTGGCCTTCGGCGTCGGCGGCGATGTCGGCGAGCTCCTGGACCAGCGCGTGCATCGCCGCGGCCCGGGAAGACCAGCGAGCGGACGACCAGTGGCGCGTGCCTTCAACGACACGCCCGATCGCCCGCTCGAGTTCGGTGCTCAAATGCTCGGTCACCTCTGGTGCTCAGACGCTTCGCCCTGACTGTGCTTCATGCTTCCGCGGCTAGTCGCCTTGGAAGTAGGACAGCAGACGCAGCAGGTTCCAGTACAGGAAGATGAGGCCGGCGGTGAGGCCGAAGGCGCCCGCCCAGGCGTACTTCTTCGGGGCGCCGTGCTGCGCGGAGTACTCGATCATGTCGAAGTCGAGGATGAACGAGAACGCGGCCCACAGGGTGATGCCGATGGCGATGATCCACTGCAGGGCCGAGACCGACTCGCCGGGAGCGGCGAACAGGCCGAGGTTCACGCTGAACAGGCTCGCGACCAGGTTGACCATGGAGAGCGCGAAGATGCCGATGCCCGCGCCGACGATCACCTTGGTGAACACCGGCGAGTTCTTGAGGATGCGGAACTTGAAGAGCGCCAGCATCGCGCCGAAGACCAGGATGGTCGCCAGCAGGGCGTTCAGGACGATGCCGTCCGACTGCTGCTCGAAGATCGCGGAGACGCCGCCGAGCAGGAGGCCCTGGCCGATCGCGTACGCGAAGGCCACGAACGGGTTGGTGACCGGCTTGAACATCGAGAAGATCATGATGCCGAGGCCCACGACCATGCCGACCGTGCCGAGCATCATCGCGGTGCCGACGGCGGCGGCGTCGTTGTTCGCGATGCCCTCGGCGACCATCGAGTAGGTGAGGAGCGCCGCCACGAAGGTCGCGCCGACGAGCGCGACGGTCCGGACGATGACGTCGTCGATCCGCATGGTCTCGGTCTGCGGCGCCTGGGTCATCTGTCCGTAAGGCCCGTACGCGCCGCCCATGTGCTGCTGCTCGTTGTACTGGGTCTTGACCATATTTCGAAGGGATGAGTTCCTGCTCTGCATTGCCATGACCTGCGGTCCTCCGTTGGAAGTTCAAGGGTGGTTTCAGCCTATCCGGTCCATGCCGGAAACACGACACAGCGGCGGAGCATTCCCTGCTCCGCCGCTGTGAATCTACTCAGGTACTAGGAGATGACGGTGACGCGGCCGAGTTCGGGCGCCTCGAGCGGGGCCGCGGTGGTCCCGAACTCGGTGATGTAGTCCTCGAAGGCGTCCACGTCGAGTTCGCCGAAGAGGCGGTTGGTGCCTTCGGCGAAGGCCGCGAAGGAGTCGCCGCCGTCGGCGAGGAACGAGTTCATGGTGACCCGGTACGTCTGGTCGGCCACGATCGGTTCGCCGTTGAGGCTGAGCGAGTCGGCCACGATCTGGTCGGTGCCGGTCTTCGTCTTGTCCCACGTGTACGTGAAGCCCTCGGAGACCTGGAGGAACAGCGTGGTCGAGCGGTCCTCGCTCGGCAGCTGCTGCTGGAGCGCGGTGAGGATCTGCGCGCCCGTCAGGTCGAGGGTGACCACGTAGTTCGCGAAGGGCTGCACCGTGAAGACCTCGGCGTACGTCGCCTCGCCCGCGGTGCCCTGCGCGTACAGGAGGTCGGCTCTGACGCCGCCGGGGTTCATGAACGCGATCTCCGCGCCGCCCACGTCCTCCGCGCGCGGTGTTCCACAGCTGCGCGTCGGCGATGAGGCTGCCGAGCGGGAACTCCTCGGCGCGGGTGGCGCCGCGCTTGATGTCCTCGGCGATGTGGCCGACGACGCGCCCGCCCGCCTCTTCGGCGAGGGGCCCGTACTCGGCGAGGATCTCGCTCTGGTCCTCGTCGGCCTCCACGTCGCGGGTGACCACGGTGTTGGAGCCGGTGACGCTGGAGCGCACGATGTCGCCGGTGCGCTTGTCATAGGTGGCGTCGATCTCGGTGAAGACGCGGCCGTAGGAGGAGGCCGAGGTGACCATGCGCGGGTTGCCGCGCGGGTCGGGAACCGAGCAGACGTACTCCTGGTGGGTGTGGCCGGTGACGAGGATGTCCACGAGCGGGCTCATGGTCTCGGCGATGTCGACGATCGGGCCGGACATGCCGACGCCGGAGCCGTCGAGGGACTCGCAGTCGTGGCCGGTGTCCTCGGCGACGGGCTCGCCGCCTTCGTGGAGGAGCACCACGATCGAGTTGACGCCCTTGCGCTTGAGCTCCTTGGCGTACTCGTTAGCGGTCTCGACCTCGTCGAGGAACTCCAGGCCCTCGATGCCGGACTGGGAGACGATGTCGCCGGTGCCCTCGAGGGTCATGCCGATGAAGCCGACCTTGACGCCGTGGCCGAAGTTCTTGATCCAGTAGGGATCGAGGACGGGTTCGCCGGTGGTCTCGTCGACGACGTTCGCGCCGAGGTAGGGGAAGTCGGCGCCCTCGAAGTCCTCGTCGCCCTCGATGATGCGCTGGAGTTCGGGGTAGCCGGCGTCGAACTCGTGGTTGCCGACCGAGGAGACCTCGACGCCCATCTCGTTGAGGGACTCGATGGTCGGCTCGTCGTCGAACACGGCCGACAGGAACGGGCTCGCTCCGATGAGGTCGCCGGCGGCGACGGTGGTCGAGTACCGCTCGCCTTCGCGGGCCTCGTCGAGGTGGGTGGCGAGGTATTCGGCGCCGCCCGCGGGCACGTCGACGCCGTCGACGGGATAGGTGAGGCCGGAGGAGGCCTCGATGTTGCCGTGGAAGTCGTTGACGGCCAGCAGTTGCAGGTCGACTTCGCGATGGCGGTCGCTCTGGTCGGCGTTGGCCGACCAGGCGCCGACGGCGAGGGTGGTCGCGGCGAGCGCGGCGGCGCCGACGGCGGCCACGGCACGGCGCTTGCGTCTGATGGTGAACATGGCACTCCGTGGGAGGTCGATGGGTATGGCGCGGGCCGAGCCGCCCCATGCTGATCCAATCATGGGACGATTGCACTCGAGTCAACGCAGCATAACGCCTTCACAAAGGCGCGATAACGAACGCGATGATTCGCACTAACACAGCGCGACCGTGCGCGCACCCTCACTCCCGTCATTTGAGACGAACGTTGTTGCACGTGAGCCGTTGCGGCACAACAGTTTGTTACCACACCGTAACAACTCTATGTCCACATTGACGTCTCTTGCCCCATGCGATAACGGTTGCTACAGTCACTGCGAGAACAACTCGCATATACAGCTCGTCACTGGTGGGGACTGCTGAGCGGTCATAGACGAGCGACACGCCCACAGGGGGTTACCCGTTGACGACCGGTTACTTCACCACTGACCAGCACGACACCCTCAGAGCCGAGGTCCGGGCCTTCGCCGAACGCGAGGTCCGCCCCCGCGTCTCCGAGATGGAGACGCAGAGGTCCGTCCACCACGAGCTGTCCCGACTCATCGCCGCCCAGCGATGGCTCGGCGTGACCATCCCCCTCGAGTACGGCGGGATGGGCATGGGGCACTTGGCGAAGACGATCATCATCGAAGAGCTCGCCCGGGTCTCCGGCGCCATGGGCGCCATGGTCCAGGCCTCCCAGCTCGGCGTCGCCAAGATCCTCCACTTCGGCTCCGACGAGCAGAAGAAGACCTGGCTGCCCAGAGTCGCCGACGGCGTCTGCCTCCCCACCATCGCCGTCACCGAATCCGCCTCCGGCGGCCACGTGCTCGGCATGCGGGCCAGGGCGGTCCGCGACGGCGACGACTACATCCTCAACGGCCACAAGGTCTTCGTCGGCAACAGCCATGTCGGCGACGTCCACGGCGTCGTCGTCCGCACCGGACTGGGGCCGCAGGGCCTCACCGCGTTCCTCGTCGAGTCCGACCGGCCGGGGTTCGCGCTGGCCCCGCAGCAGTCCACGATGGGCCTGCACGGATTCAGCTTCGGCGAGCTCCTGTTCGAGAACTGCCGGGTCCCGGCCGCGAACCGGCTCGGCGACGAAGGGGACGGCCTCGCGGTGGCCTACTCCTCGTCGATCCTCTACGGGCGCTCCAACCTGACCGCCGTGTCGCTCGGCATCCACCAGGCGATCCTCGACGAGACCGTCGCCTTCGCGTCAGGACGGCAGCTGTACGGCAAGCCCATCGCCGAACTCGACAACATCAAGCAGAAGATCGGCCAGATCACCTCCCGGCTGATGACGGCCAGGATCACCGCCTACCACGCGGTGCACCTGCTCGACCAGGGCCAGCCCTGCGACATCGAGCTGATGAACGCCAAGCTCGTCAACGTGGAGTCCGCGCTGGACTCCGCACGCGAGGCCATGGAGATCCACGCCGCGCATCGGGCTCACCACCGACCGGCCGGTCGAGCGGTTCCTGCGCGACGCCTACCACATCTTCGCGCCGGCGGGCACCTCCGACGTGCAGCGCCTGCGCCTCGCCGAGGTGGCGATGGGACGGACCAAGGGCCAGTGGTCTGAGCGCATCGTCCACGGCGAGGCCGTCGGCGTCCGCTAGAGCGCGCGATATCCGGAGGATCGGCCGGAAGATCGAGCACCACATCTCCATACGCGAACGAGGAGGCGGCTCACGCGGCCTCCTCATTCGCTTCACCCCTGCAGTGAATCTGCCGGCTGCAGGCCCGCGTTGCGTTCGCGGATCCGGTCCATCACCTTGGCGGCCATGCCCTTGATGGTCTCCAGGCCCGGGCGGCCCCAGTCGTGGGTCTCCGTGTCGACCACGCACACCGTGCCCAGCGTGTTCCCCTCGTCGTCGATCAGCGGCGCCCCCAGGTAGGAGCGGATGCCGATCTTGTCGACCACGGGTTGCCCGCGAACCGCGGGTAGTCGCACACGTCCTCCAGGACCAGCGCCTTGCGGCGCACCACGACGTGCGGGCAGTAGCCGTGGTCGCGGTCCATCTCCCGGCCGACCTCGGGAGCCTCGGAGGCGCCCGCGATCGCCTGGCTCGCCGCGTCCGGGCCCGGGGTGGCCAGGCCGGCGAAGTACTGGTGGTCCTCGTCGATGAAGTTCACCATCGCGTAGGGCGCGCCGGTGAGCTCGGTCAGCTCGCTGGGCGAACTCGTCGAACTCGGGGTCGGGCAGGTTGCCGATCCCCAGGTCGCGCAGGCGCTTGGCCCGCTCGGTGGCTCCCGGGTCGTCGGGCGTGATCGTGAGTCGGAACTCGTTCTCGGGCATGGACATGCTGGGCTCCTTTACCGGACGCTGGAAGCAGCGGCCGACATCAGGTGCTTGGTCAGAGTGACCAGCACCAAGGTTGCGGAACGTGGATCGCGTGCGTCGCAGCAGACGATCGGGATATTCGGTTTGAGGTCCAGGGCGGCCCGGACCTCCTCCGGCTCGTAGTGGAAGCCCGTCTCGAACTCGTTGACCGCGACGATGAACTGCGTGCCGCGCCGCTCGAAGAAGTCCAGCGCCGGGAAGCAGTCCTCCAGCCGCCGCGTGTCGGCGAGCACCACCGCGCCGAAGGCCCCGTCGGACAGCTCGTCCCACATGAACCAGAACCGCTCCTGGCCGGGCGTGCCGAACAGGTACAGGATGTGCTCGCTGGTCGAGGGTGATCCGGCCGAAGTCCATGGCCACCGTCGTGGTCACCTTGTCCCCGACGCCGGTCAGGTCGTCCGTGCCCGATCGAGGCCATCGTGATGGTCTCCTCGGTGCTCAGCGGCTCGATCTCCCTGACCGCCCCGACGAAGGTGGTCTTGCCGACCCCGAACCCCCCGGCGACGAGCAGCTTGATGGCGGTGGGCAGGACTTGCTGTTGTGCGGGCGATTGGTCAGAGTCGCCGTTGTAGGCCATTGAGGAGTGCCTCCAATACGGTTTTGTCGGTGGGGTCCACAGCAGGGTCGGGAGCGTGGGTGATGATCGCCCCGCAGTCGACGAGGTCGGACAGCAGGACCTTGATGACCATCGCCGGCAGCCGCATGTGCGCCGAGACCTCGGCGACCGAGATCGGCTCACGGCACAGCATCAACGTCTCGGCGTGCTCGGCCTCCAACTGCGCCGGCCGCATCTGTCCCGTCGACCGCACCAGCGACAGCAGGTCCAACTTCTTCGTCGGGGCGGTCCGACCGTTCGACACGGTGTAGGGCCGCACCAGCGGCCCCGCATCGTCGTCGAGCAGCGACTAGTGCTCGAAGTCGGTCATCAGCCGACCATTTCACCGCTGGCGTTCGCGGTCCTGCGCACGGGCGTCTCCAGGTACGGACGCACGCTCTTGACCAGAATGGACATCTCGTAGCCGAGCACGCCGGCGTCCGCCTCGCGGCCCGCCGCCACCGCCAGCACCGCGCCCTGGCCCGCCGTCGACACGAACAGCAGCGTGTCGTCGAGCTCCGCCACCACCTGGCGCACGCCCGCCGACGAACCGAACTGGACGCCCGCGCTGCGCGCCAGCGAGAACATGCCCGAAGCGATCGCCGAGAGCTGGTCCGCCTGGTCGACGCCCATGCCGTGGAAGGCCTTCTTGATGCCGTCCGAGGACAGCAGGAGGGCGCTTCGCGTGTGCGGCACCTTCCTGACCAGCCCGGCCAGCAGCCAGCTGAGATCCGACTGCGCGCCTGCCTCATCGCCTGCCATTAGAACTCCTCATTCCTGTACGGAGAAACGGAACCATCGGATGCGGGGATCTGCGGACCGGTGTCCGCGCGCTGACGGCCCTGCTGGAACGCCTTCATCAGACCCGGGTCGTGACCCACGTCCGAACCACGCGCTCCCGACTGCGGGGCATCCCGCAGTTCCGGGGCCAAGTGCGTCTGCTTGTTGCGCTTCGGCAGCTCCGGACGCCCGTCCGGGCCGAACGCATACCCGTTCGGCCGCTCGGCCGTGATCGCGGGCAGCTCCGCCGTCACCGGCAGTGCGCCCGTGTCGACACGCATGACGCTGCGTGGCCGTTCGACTGGGTCCATACGGGGTTGAGGCACCGAATTACCGTAGTGGCCGGTACCGGCGGTGGGCAAGGGGCGCAACTGCACCGAAGGCAGCTGCGGAGGCGTCATCGCACCGGGCTGACGCACCGGCATCGGCTGCGCCGGCGCCGGAGCGGGCAGCTCCCGCGGCTCGGGGGCCTTCGGCGAGTCGTCGCCGAGCAGCACCTCGGGGACCACCAGGATCGCCTGCGTGCCGCCGAAGATGTTGGACTGCAACTGCACCGTCAACTCGTGGCGGTGCGCCAGCGACGACACCACGTACAGGCCGATGCGGCCGTCCGCCAGCAGCTCGTCCAGGTCCACCTGGTCCGGCGTCGCCAGCATCTTGTTGAACCGGTCCCGCTCGTGCGGCTCCATGCCCAGACCGCGGTCCTCGACCTCCACGGCCAGACCCGTGCGCACCCGGGCGACCCGGATGAGCACCTGCGTGTTCGGCGCCGAGAACGTCGTCGCGTTCTCCACCAGCTCCGCCACCAGGTGGATGATGTCCGCGACCGCATGGCCCTTCAAGGTGCCGTCGATCGGGCGCACCAGCTTCACGCGGGCGTACTGCTCCACCTCGGCCACGGCGCTTCGCAGCGCCTCGTACACGTTGACCGGACGCGACCACTGCCGGTGCGAGGTCGCACCGCCCAGGACCGCCAGGTTCTCCGCGTGGCGCCGGATGCGCGTGGCCAAGTGGTCCACCGAGAACAGGCCCTTGAGGAGATCCGGGTCCTCGACCTGGTTCTCCAGCTCGTCGAGCTGCTCGATCTCCCGGTGCACCAGCGACTGCAGGCGCCGGGCCAGGTTCACGAAGATCCCGACGCGCGAGTTCACGCTCACCGCGTCGATCGGACCCGACGTGATCATCTGCTGCGGCACCGGAGCGGGCCGCGGCGCGGGACGTGCCCCGCGCGCGGCGACCGCCTCGGCGGCCGCACGGAGCTGCCGCGCCTCGGAGGCGAGGAGCCGCAGGGACTCATCGGCGCTCGGGGCGCTGGCGGCGGGGTTGGGGAGCGGGACGGACCAGCGCTGGTCCGCGGGCAGATCCCGCTGCAGGTCGTCGAGGACCTGCCAAACCTTGTAGTGCGTCTCGACCGTGGAGCGCCGCACCGCGAGGACCTGGCGGCCGAGGTCGGCCTGGGTCTTGCCGGCGGCGCTGGCGGCCAGATACGCCACGAGGGCGATGAGGACCGCGGCGGAGCCGAGTACGACGGGTACCATCCATGATGGAGGGTTTTCGGGGGCTTGCGTCAGGAACACCGCCACGCCGGCGCCGAGTATCGCGGCGGCGGTGAGCGGCAGCAGCGCCATTCGCAGCAGGCGGGTCTTGAGATCGGCCGGGCTGCCGGACTCCTCGCCGGCGATGTAGCCGGAAGTCAGGGGAGCGGGCCCGGAGGGTTGGAAAGTATGGGTTGTGGACCGAGGTGTTTCGGGCATCGCCATCCTCACGACACTGGCCTACGGCTTCCGCGATACCGGGAAGTGACAAAGTCGTTGCAGCGGAAGGGAAAGCCATGTCCCCACCGGCTGACTCGACAGAATGGTATCAGCGTTCGCTTCCCTGGATAGCATGGCTGCCCTGTGCAGTCAACCTGTCGATGCAGTACCGTCATCGGGTCCGAAACTCGGGGTTCACAGACCTAATTGGGCAGGTCATGAACGGTGAGAACACGGAGAGTGAGCACTTCTCGAGGGCGGTGGGACGATCACCCGTTCGGGAGGCGGTGCCCGGAATGCGAGGAACGCCACTCTAGGACCGGACGGCCCCACTCCGCCCGATCCCATTGGCCGGCAAGTCGATCCCACCTCCGTGCCCGAGACGGGATTTGAACCCGCAAGTCTCCCGACGGCCGGTTTTAAGCCGACTGTGTCTACCAGATTCCACCACTCGGGCCCGTATGGTGCCACGCTAGCGGGAAACCGGCCAGTATGGTCCCCCCAAGTTCGGCACGTGGTCCCCACCACCTCCCAGAACAGGCAAGTGTCGTGTTGCCGACAGAAGGTTGTTCTCTCTCTTTGGGTTTCAGGTTCATTTGGGATGCGGTCACTGCGCGCCGACAACGAGCCTTCTGTTCGACTGCCCCCCTTCGGCTTTCAGATGGCTGTACACAAGGTTCTTTAATCAGCAACAAAAGGGTCTATTGAGTCCTTGTCCGACTTGGATTTTGCGGTTGCCCCTGGGCGGCGGCGACAGATCTCTAAAGTCTCTTTAGGACATATTTTCACCCTTTTGAGTGATGCCACCACCCCCTAAACCTGTCATCATTGACATATAACAGTCAGTCGAACAATCGGATAACTCCCCAGGGGGTGAGCAGGATGAAGGCCATCAAATCAGATCGAGACGCCCAGGCCGCTTCCCTCCGCCCCCAACTCGACTCCCTCACCGCCCAGCTGTGCGCCGTCGAGGCCCATCTCCTCCAGGCTGTCATCGCCTACACTTCCGAAGGCCTCCACAAGGACTGCGACGGTTTCTCCAGCATCCGCGACTGGATCATGGAGAGCTTCAACTTCAATGCCGCCAGCGCAGGTCAGATGGCTTCCATCGCCCGCCTCGCCCCGAAGTTCAAGCACCTCGCCTCGGCCGCCCTCTCCGGGTTCGCTCGCATCGATGCCATCGCCTACGCCATGCGCCGTCTTGAGCGAGAAGGTCTGGCCGTGTACACCCGGGTTCCCTACCCCACTCCCGGTCGAATCCCCTTACGACGCAGTGTTTTGCAGGACCCCTGAGGAACTGATCCGCGAGTACTGCATCCACTCCACTCGCGCTGAACTCGCCGAGCACCTGGACCGCATCTGCGCCGAGCTCTTCGACCAGCAGTCCCTGCTCGATCAGATGAGCCAGCAGTCCCTCGCCTGGCTGGAAGTGAACCAGCGCCCTGATGGCATGTGGGACATCGAAGGCCTGCTCACCGATGACACCGGGAAGCTCATCAGCAATGCTTTGAAGACCGCTGTGCCTCCTCCTCGCCAGGATGAGGCGGATGCAGACGGCCTGCTCCCCCGGGCTTCCGGGCGGAACGCAGAGGCGCTTGCACCAGATGGTCGCCGCTTACGGCACCGACCCCAACGCCCCCAAGCGTCACGGTCACACCGCCACTTTGAACCTCACCTGCGATCTGGACACGCTGCGCGGTGAGAAGTCCGGTCGGCTGCCGATGCTGGACGGCAAGCCCGTCTCGGTTGCGAAGGCCCGCCTCCTCGCCTGCGAGGCCGGGGTCATTCCCTCGATCTTCAACTACACCACGGGTGAGGCGGTCGAGCTCGGTCGGGCGAAGCGCCTTCCCAATGTGGCCCTTCGCCACAAGCTGGAGCTTGAGCAGCCCGGTGGTTGCGCCTGGTCCGGCTGCCGGGCTCCGGTCTCCTGGACCGAGGCCCATCACCTGGAGTTCTGGGCGGACGGCGGCTCGACCATCGCGGAGAACCTGATCCTCCTCTGCCGCTTCCATCACGGCCGGATCCACACGGGCAAATGGGACATTCGGAAGACCGGCCCTGGCGCGGCGGAGATTCGGCACAAGCGAACTGGCTTGAGCGACACCGAATGGGAAGCCGATCCGGATCTCCCGAACGGGCATGACTCCACGGAATGGTCGCCGACGTACCGACGTCAGCTGACCGACCATGCCAACTGGTTCGCGCAGAAGAGCATGGAAGCGAGCATCGCGAAGTCCAGGGAGCGATTCCGGGAGATCGATGCGGCGAACTTGAAGCAGATCCAGGTCGACGAGCCTGCCAGGGTGGCCAAACCGGCTACACCGGTAGTGCTCCGGGAAGATCCCGGCGGGCCTCCGTTCTTAACCTGCCCTCAGCGGGCGACTGCTGAGGGGAGCGCAGGTCAAGGCCAGCGCAGCCCGATCCCCAAGGGGGCCGGGCCCCTCAGCATGTCCAGGGAAGGAATCTGAGCCCGGGAAGCCCCGCCCGCCGCCGCCTGTCGCTGCCGCAGTGACAGCGCCTAACCGCCTCGGCGAGCCCGACCGGAAGCCCGGGAATTTGGGACCTCTTTGTCGCTGCCGCATTGACAGCGCCCAACCGCCTCCCCGAACCTGACACGAAGGCCCAGGGAGTCGGGACCTCTTCGTCGCTGCCGCAGTAACAACGCCCATCCAAGCAGCGGAACCCGAAGTCCAAGCCCAGAAGGCAAGGGCCCCTTTGTCGGTGCCGAAGTAACCGCAACCCCGGCAGACCCAAGCCCGCCCTCCCCTTCGAACGCCCTACGCGTAGAAGGCGATGTCCCGCAAGGCCTCCACGTCAGGATCATCACCCGGAATCTCACCCAGGTCGCCGACGAAGACCATCACCGCAGTGCCGCCGCCGTCGATCGCCTTGCGGACCGCTCTCCAGGCCTCCAGGTTCGGGTGCTGGTAGGCCGTGCAGACCTCGGCGGGTGCGAGCAGGCGGATGGCCTGGTCCAAGGTGGCCGAGTCGAGCCGATACGAAGCCGAACCGCCCGGGTGCCCGAGGATCGTCGCCATCACCACCGCAGGGAGCGGGTGCTCGCCGACGTTGGTCTTGCCGAAGACCACTTCCCCGGTCACGTCGAGGATCCCGATCCCGTAGGCCGCCGGGAGTTTCCAGCCCGGCATGTCGGCGATGAGGCGCTCCCTCACGGCGGCGATCTCCTCAGGGGTCGGCCATGCCTCGCCGAATTCGGCGAGGAGGGCGGTCACGGTCGCTTCGGCGTTCGGTGCAGTCATATCGGCAGTCTCGCACCACACCGGCAACCCTGCCAAGCACTTTCGCGGACAACGAAAAAAGGGCCGCCCCGCCGGTGGATCCGGTGGGGCGGCCCTCTTGCAGCGCTTGCTAGACCAGCTGCTTCGGCTCCGCGTAGTGGCAGGCCGCGCGGGTCAGGCCCGCGTGGTCGGAGCGCAGGAGCGGCTCAATATCGATGCACTTGGCCTGCTCCGACTCACCCAGCTCCTTGAAGAGCGGGCAGCGGGTGCGGAAGCGGCAGCCCGAAGGCGGGTTCGACGGGCTGGGCACGTCGCCCTGGAGGACGATCCGCTCGCGGGTCCGCTCCTTGCGCGGGTC
The DNA here is from genome assembly GCA_963740955.1 of uncultured Actinomycetota bacterium. GTDB lineage: Bacteria > Actinomycetota > Actinomycetes > Mycobacteriales > Micromonosporaceae > Glycomyces. The sequence goes on along the minus strand of CAVUGC010000008.1, from coordinate 124,585 downwards.
CGGGAGCGGGATCGCCGACATGAGGGCCTGGGTGTAGGGGTGGGCGGGACCGGCGAAGAGTTCGTCGGTGGTGCCCTCCTCCACGATCTTGCCCAGGTACATGACCGCGACCTTGTCCGCGATGTGCCGCACCACCGAAAGGTCGTGCGAGACGAAGAGATAGGACAGGCCCAGCTCGTCCTGCAGGTCCTCCAGCAGGTTGATGACGCCGGCCTGGATCGAGACGTCCAGGGCCGACACCGGCTCGTCGAGCATGAGCACGCGCGGCTGGAGCGCGAGCGCGCGGGCGATGCCGATGCGCTGGCGCTGACCGCCGGAGAACTCGTGCGGGTACCGGTTGCGGTGCTCGGGATTCAGTCCGACGATCTCGATCAGGCTGTTCACCCGGTCGCGGCCGCCGTTCTTGAACATGCCGTGCACGCGCAGCGGCTCGGCGATGATCTCGAAGACCGTCATGCGCGGGTCGAGCGAGGCCATCGGGTCCTGGAACACCAGCTGGAGGTCCCGCCGGATCGGCCGCATCTGGTTGCGCGACAGCTTCGTCAGGTCGCGGCCCTCGTACAGGATCTCGCCCGAGGTCGGCGGGATGAGGTTCATCATCAGCCGCGCGGTCGTGGACTTGCCGCAACCGGACTCGCCGACGAGCGCCAGCGTCTCGGTCTGGCCGATCTCCAGGCTCACGCCCGATACGGCGTGGACCGCGCCGACCTTGCGCCGGAGGAGCCCCTTGGAGCGCACGGGAAACTCTTTGACCAGGTTCTTCCCGGCGATGACCGGGTTCGCCGCGGTCTGCGGAGTGTCGAGCATGGCGTTCACTTCCCCTCCTCGGAGGTCTCGTTCTCGGCGGCGGCCTGGGCCTCGGCGGCCTCGACCTCCGCTTCGACGGACAGATCGGTCGCCACCGGCGCGAACACGTCGTCGGGGGCCTTGCCCTCGAGCTGGTCCGAGAAGTGGCAGGCCGAGACGTGCCCGGTCGAGCTGACCGGCAGCAGGGCGGGCTCGACTTCCGAGCAGATGTCCTGGTGCATGGGGCAGCGCGGACGGAACGGGCAGCCCGGCGCCAGGTTGAGCATCGACGGCGGCGTGCCGTGGACGGGGGTGAGGCGGTGGCCCCGGCCCTCGTCCATGCGCGGCAGCGAACCGATCAGGCCCAGGGTGTAGGGCATGCGCGGCTCGTAGAAGATCTCGTCCACACTGCCCTGCTCGACGGGGCGCCCGGCGTACATGACCAGGACCTCGTCGGTGTGACCGGCGATGACGCCCAGGTCGTGGGTGATGAGGATGAGCGCGGCGTTGACCTCTTCGCGGGCCTTCTCCAGTGCCTCGAGGACCTGGGCCTGGACGGTCACGTCGAGGGCCGTGGTGGGCTCGTCGGCGATGATGACGTCCGGGTTGTTCGCCATGGCGATGGCGATGACCACGCGCTGGCGCATACCGCCCGAGAGCTCGTGCGGGTAGGCGTCGACCCGCTGCTGCGGGTTGGGGATGCCGACCGAGTCGAGCAGGTCGATGCAGCGCTTGCGGGCCTCGGCCTTGTTCACGTCCGGGTAGTGGACGCGGACGGCCTCGGCCAGCTGGAAGCCGACCGTGTAGACCGGGTTGAGGCTGGTCAGCGGGTCCTGGAAGATCATGGAGATCTTCTTGCCGCGGATGCGGGAGAGCTCGGCGTCGCCGAGGCCGAGGAGCTCTTCGCCCTCGAGCTTGGCGGAGCCGGAGATCTCGGCGGTCTTGGGCAGCAGGCCCATGATCGCCATCGAGGTGACCGACTTGCCCGAGCCCGACTCGCCGACGATGCCGAGGCTCTGGCCCCGGCGCAGCGAGTAGGAGACGCCGCGGACGGCGTGGACGAGTCCGTCGTCGGTCGGGAACGACACGTTGAGGTCCTTGACCTCGAGGACGCTGTCGCCCTTGGTGCCGGTGGGGCGCTTGGCCCCATTGGTGCTGACTGAGATGTCCGACAACGTTATCGCCTCACCATCGTCTGCCGCGGGTCCATCGCGTCGCGCAGGCCGTCACCGATGAAGTTGATGGTGAGCGCGATGAGGATGATCATGATTCCCGGGATGTAGAACAGGTACCAGTGCTCGTTGAACGCCGACGCTCCCGCGGCCTCGATGAGGAGGCCCAGGGACGTGTCGGGGCTCTGGATGCCCAGACCGAGGAAGGACAGCGTCGTCTCCGACAGGATCGCGAAGGCGATCTGCAGGGTCACCGAGACGATGATGACGCTCATCGTGTTCGGGATCAGGTGCTTGACGATGATGTGCCAGTCGGAGCCGCCCGCCGAACGGGCCGCCTCGATGAACTCCTTCTCTCTCAATGAGAGCACTTCGGCGCGCACCGCGCGGGCGATCGAGGTCCATCCGAAGACCGCGAGGATGAACGCCATGTGGTACCAGCGGACGCTGGTGTCGATCGCGCCCGCGAGGGCACCGGTGATGACCAGGAACGGGATCACGAACATGATGTCGAGGAACCGCATCATGACCGAGTCGATCCAGCCGCGGTAGAAGCCGGCGACGGCGCCGTAGAGCGCGCCGAGGACGGTCGAGCCGATGGCCACGACGAGCGCGACGTTCAGGGACTGCTTGGTCGCCTGCATCATCGCGCCGAGCATGTCGCGCCCGGCCTTGTCGGTGCCGAAGGGGTGCTCCAGGCTCGGGGCGGCCCACGAGGGGATCTCCGAGTGGATCTTGTAGTCCCATTTCCACATGAACGGGCCGAGGTAGGCGAACAGCACGATGAGCACGAAGATCACGAGGCTGACGACGGCGGCGCGGTGGCGGAAGAAGCGGCGGCCCACCATCTCCCACTGGCCGCGCTCTTTGCTGGTGATGGCCTCTGATTCAAGGGAGGCAGCGGTGTTACTCATAGCGGATCCTCGGGTCGAGCACGCCGTACAGGATGTCGGAGATCAGGACGCCGACCAGGACGACGATGCCTGAGATGAGCACGTAGGCCATGACGGCGAAGGTGTCGCCGGCCTGGATGGCGTCCAGGGAGTACACGCCCAGGCCGCGCCAGCCGAAGATGCTCTCGGTGACCATGGCGCCGCCCATGGCCCCGGACAGGGCCAGCGGCGCGAACGTCGCGACCGGGATGAGCGCGGTCCGCAGGGCGTGGCGCCGCATGACGGTGCCGTTGCGGACGCCCTTGGCGCGGGCGAGTCGCACGTAGTCGGAGTTCATGACCTCGAGCATGCTGGCGCGCTGGTACCGGGAGATGGCGGCGTAGCCGCCGAGCATGAGCACCAGCGTCGGCACGATGAGGTAGGGCAGGGAGTCGACGAAGACCGCCCAGCCGTTCCCTCGGAAACCGGTGGTGCCCGAGCCGTATGTCTGGAAGACCGTGGAGCCGAGGACCTTGTTCAGCTGCACCGCGCCTTCCTTGAACAGGGAGCCGAGCCAGAAGATCGGCATGGCCAGGAACAGGAAGCCCAGGAAGGTCAACGTGTAGTCAGTGCGCGAATACTGCTTGACCGCGCTGACGACGCCGGAGAGAATGGCGATGCCGACGGACGCGATGGTGGCGAACAGGACGAGCCTGAGGGTGATCCAGAAGCGGCTGGAGATCTCGTAGCCGATGTCCATCGCGGAACCATCGATCGAGGGGCCCCATTCGCCCTTGAGCAGGCCGATGTCGCCGTTGGTGTCACCGATGCCGGTGAGCCAGATCCAATATCGTTCGGGGACGGACCGGTCGTAATACCAGGATGTCTCCAGTGCGTCGATGGTCGACTGGGGTACCGGCTCGCCCGTGGACTGCTCGATCTCGAAGACCCTGTCCTGGACCGGGTCGTTGGCGAAATCGACCAGGACAAAGCACAAGATAGTGGCCCCCAGCAGCACCGGGATCATCATCAGGGTGCGCCGGATTATGAATACAACCATAATGCCTCGTTAACGGTTTCTCTGGTGTGGACCGGTACGCCTGCCGACCGGCCCGGCCGCGCTGCAACGCGGCTTCTCCTACGGCTCACCGACTCCCCGTTCTGGCCGGGTCGGTGCGCACCTGGCACTCTTCCAAACTCACTGCATTTCTCGCGGTGCGGGGCGCCTGCGGCCCCGCGGGTTGTCGACGAAACTACTCAGCCGCGACACCCCATTCAGCAGGGCCTGTTCGCGGCGAAGCCGCCATGAAGGGTCGGCCGCTGTCACTCACCGCTGACCCCCCATTCAGCAATGTTGTAGGCCGCTCGCTGCTGCGAAGCCCAATTGTCGCGGACGTTGACCAACCTATCGGAGACCATCACCACGACCGGTGTGTCCACGATCGGCAGCACATAGGCGTCCTCGATGACCCGTTTGACCGCCTCGTTGGCGTGCTCGGCGGCCTGGTCGTAGTCGAGGGTGCCGTTGACTTCGGCGATGAGCGCGTCGAGTTCCGGGTCCTCGAGGCCGCCGAAGTTCGAGCCGGAGCCGCTCTCCCAGTACTGGGACGCGGCGCCGACGAAGAGCGGGTCGGAGCTCCAACCGAAGTTGATGATGTCGAAGTCGCCCTCGCCGAGCACCGTGCCGAGGTCGGCGTCGGGGATGGCCTTCAAATCGACGCGGATGCCGAGGTCGGCGAGCGTCGCCTGGGTGAGCTCACCGGTGACCTTGCGGTTCTCCTTGGACTCGGAGTACCGGAAGTTCAGCTCGACCTGGTCGCCCTCGGGGTTGAGGAGCAGGCCGTCGGCGTCCCAGGTGTACCCGGCCTCTTCGAGGAGCCCGTGGGCCAGTTCGATGTCGCCGAGTGCCCTGGCCGGTCGCCGAGAGGAAGTCCTTGTAGTAGTCCGAGCCGTTGCGGAAGAGGTGGTTGCCCTTGCGCTCGATGTCGGACTGCACGTAGGCGTACGTGCGCGAGATGATGTTCTCGACGTCGATCGCGGTGAACACGGCCTGGCGCAGGGCGGGGTCCGAGAGGAACTCGTTCCGTGTGTTCAGGTCGATGTGCTCCCAGGAGGGCCCGGCGGCGACCGAGTAGGAGAGGCCTTCGGCGCTCTCGAGCTGGGTGATCGCCTCGGAGGTGACCGAGAACGGGGAGGCGCCGTCGATCTCGCCGTTGCGCAGGGCGGTGACGATGTTGTCGAGCCCGTCGACGACCTCGAACGTGATCTTGTCGAGGGTCACCTCGGTGTCGCCGGCCCAGTCCTCGTTGGGGACGTAGATGACGTACTCGCCGGGCTTGGCGTCCTGGATCTTGAACGGCCCGGTCGTCCAGGTGGGGACGGTGGTCGCGAAGTAGTCCTCGGCCGCCTTCATGTCCGCGGGGTCGTTCTTCCAGTCGAAGCCCTGCTCCTCGGCCACGTGGGCGGGCTCGGAGAGCACTTCCTCGTACTGCCACTCGGCGGAGTGGTAGGTGTCCTTGTAGACCACGGTGACCTTGGAGCCGTCGCCGGTGATGGACGCGACCTGGGAGCCGCGGGTGATGTTGGCCGGGTCGCAGCCTTCGCAGAGCGCGGCGTCGCCGGAGGTCGCGTACCAGTGGTAGATGAAGTCGTCGGCGGTGATCTCGGTGCCGTCGCCCCAGTTCGCGCCGCTCTTGAGGTCGTATTCGACCGTCACCGGGTCTTCGCTGACGAGTTCGGGTTCGGAGGCGAAGAGGCCCTCGTTGACGATGTAGTCGCCGTTGGGGTCGAACTGGCCGGTGTAGGGCCACATGCCGACGAGCGCGACGCTCACATAGGCGTTGTTGCCTTCGGCGGTGTTCTGGTTCCAGGAGCCCCAGGATCCGTCGAGGGCCCACGTGATCTCGCCGCCCTCGGCCCGTTCGCCCGCGTTGCAGCCGACCGGGTCGGTGACGCAGGACTCCAGGCTGGAGGAGGTGACGTCGCCCTGACCGCATGCCGCCAAGGTGAGGGCGGTGCAGGCGAGGGCGGCGACGGCCGCCGTGTGGTGTCGCTTCATGGTTCCTCTCGAAGGTTTGCGTCGCCGGCCGGTCGGCGGGGAGGGCACCGTGGTGGATTCGGTGGACTCCCGGGCCGTGCCGCCGGTGGGCTCGCGCGCCCGACCGGATCGCAAGATCGGTCGGGGGCTCGCGGGCACCGCCTGGGCGGGCGGGTCGGGTGACGCGAGGTACAGCCTTCCACGGGAATCCCGGGTTTCGGACAACCGAACACGAGATGAGTTTCGTTCGTTATGTTCCCGTGATGTTCATTCCCTGAATGGCTGTGATAAGTGAAAATTCACTGCCTGCCAGGGGTTATCCGCAGCGGCCCGTCACGCGGGGCGAGCGTTCGCCCGGAGCGTGAAGGGTCGGTCGCGACACTGCGGCCGGGTACGGAGAGGGGCTTGCGAGGGGGCGCGCGAGGGGCGCCGACGGTTGTTCACGGGAGTGCGACGCCGTCGAAATCTTCGGTTGAAAGATGAGAAGCGGCGAGGCCCCGGAAGGCCCCGCCGCTCAGCTCACTGAGCCCTTAGAGGGCCTTCCACTCGCGAACGTTGAAGATCGGGCCGGCCTGGCTGTTGCCGTTGGGGAGGATCCCCTCGATCAGGTTCTTGTTCCAGACGATGCCCTGGGGCTCGTCGAAGAGCGGCAGGGTCAGCGCCAGCGGCACCGCGAGGGCGTCGACCTCGTTGGTGTACTGGGCCGCCTCGTCCACGTCGACCGTGGTCTTGATCTTGGCGATGGCCTCGTCGATCTCCGGGAAGGAGTACGAACCGTAGTTCACGCCCGTCTCGAAGTACTGGTTCGGCGCGGCGACGAACGCCGGGGTGCCGGACCAGCCGAAGATGACCAGGTCGAAGTCGCCCTCGGAGAGCACGGTGCCGAGGTCGCCGTCCGGGATGGCGACGATCTCGAGCGTGATGCCGATGAGCGCCAGCTGCGCCTGAGCGAGCTCGGCGAAGGTGGTGCGGGTGGCGTCGCCCTCGCCGTAGCGGAAGGTCAGGCTCGGGACGGCGGTGCCGTCCTTGGTGAGCGCTTCGCCTTCGGCGGCACCGGTGTAGCCGGCCGTGGTGAGGATCTCGGCGGCCTTCACGAGGTCGCCCGAGCCCTGGCCGGACGGGGTGAGGTAGTCGACGAAGTACTTGCTCTTCTGACCGAAGAAGTGGTTGAGCCGCTGCGAGACCTCGGTGTCGGGGTAGGTGCGGCTGATGGCGTCGGCGACGTTGATGGCAGTGAAGATGGCCTGGCGGAGCGCCACGTCCTTCAGCGGCTCGGAGTTGAGGTTGGTGTCGATGTGGAGCCAGACACTGCCCTCGTAGATCTCCTGGCCGATGACCTCGTCGTCCTTGACCTTGTCGAACTCCTCCTGGGAGAACTCGCTCGGCCAGGCGCCGGCGATGGTGCCCTGGCGCAGCTCGGTGATGACCGCCTCGGTGCCTTCGACGACCGTCATGGTGATCTTCTTGACGGTGGGCTTGATGGAGCCCTGGTACTTGTCGTTGATCTCGTAGGTGATGAACTCACCCATCTTGGAGTCGACGGGCTTGTACGGACCGGTGACGACGTCCCACAGGTTCTTGGCGAACCAGTCGATGGCGTTGCCCATGACGGCCGGGTCGGTCGCCCAGGTCTCGAAGCCGTTGGCCTCGGCGACGTGCGAGGGCAGGTAGACGGTGGGGCTGTACTTCCACTCGGGGTCGAGGAAGCCCTCGACGTAGGTGACGACGACGCCCGCGTCGGAAGCCTCGATGGAGGCGACGTTGGGTCCCCAGCTGGTGGACGCCGGGAGGGCCTTGGTCTGGTCGGCGTGCTCGGCGAGGCCGGAGACGCTGTGCCACTGGAAGATGAAGTCCTCGACGCGGATGGGGCTGCCGTCGGACCACTGGGCGTTCTCGGTGAGGGTGTACTCGACCTGGAACGGGGCCTCGCCGAGGACCTGGGCGTCGGCGAAGACGGCGTCACAGAGGTGGAACTCGCCCTTCTCGTCGAAGTCGCCCGAGGAGTTGCCGTCGACGCCGAGGGTCATCGGGGCCATCGCCTGGTGACCGTAGGAGTTGTTGCCGGCCTGGGTGTTCTCGTTCCAGTTCTCCCATGCCGAGGGAATCGCCCAGGTGAGCTCTTCGGCGCCGGAGCCGCTGCCGCCGTCGTTGCCGCCGCAGGCGGCGAGGGTGAAGGCGGCCGAGCCGCCGATCGTCAGGCCGCCGAGCGCTCTACGGGTCAGAGCCATGAGTGTTCTCCTCCAGAATAATTGCCGAGGGGCCTCCGCGAGGGCGCGAAGGCGCCGATGCCTCGCGTCCGAACGAAAAGGGTATGGGGAAGGCTGCAAAGCCCTCGGCGGTGTGCTGTGACAAACACTTGCACAGACGTGAGGCGATTGACATGGCCGAGGCACCAACTGGAGTTTATTCGTGATGTATTCGTGACGTTGAGCCGCGAAGCCGGTGCTCGACATGGACCGTGGGGCCGATATGGCATCGGCCCCACGGGGGAATTCAGTGAATTATCGGGACGGATCGTGCCGTTTCGATTACGGCTTTTTCCGCTCCCGGAAAGGCGTTCGCCGTCGGTTTACGGCTGCTTCCACTCGCGGACGTTCCAAGTCGGACCGGCCTGGCTGGCCGGGTTGACGCCGGGGCCCTCGACGAGCTTCTTGTTCCAGATGACCGAGAGCGGGCTGGAGTACAGCGGGAGCATGTACGCCTGGGCCACGGCCTGGGCACTGACCTGGTTGGCGTACTCGGCCGCCTCGTCCAGGTCGAAGGTGCTGTTGATCTGCGGCAGCAGCTCGTTGATGACCGCGTCGTCGATGCCGCCGCGGTTCGAGGCCGACTCGGTGGAGAAGTACTGGCTCGGGGCGGTGGTGAACGACGGGCTGCCCACGTACGAGAAGACGATGAGGTCGAAGTCGTGCTGGTCGAGCGTGGCCGAGAAGTCCTCGTCGCCGAAGCCCTTGAGCTCCAGGTCGATGCCGAGCGGCTCGAGCTGGGCCTGGATGACCTCGGAGGTGAGCTTGCGGATCTCGTTGGAGGTGGCGAAGCGGAAGTTGAAGACGACCTGGTCGCTCCCCTTCATCAGCTTGCCTTCGCCGTTCCAGGTGTACCCCGCGTCGGTCAGGATCGTCTTGGCCGCCTCGACGTCGCCCAGGCCCTGGTTCGCCGCGGTCGTGTAGTCCTGGTAGTACGGGCTCTCTTCGGTGAAGAAGTGGTTGCCGAGCCAGGGGACCTCGGTGCCGGGGAAGGCACGCGACTTGATCTCCTCGATGTTGATCGTGGTGAACACCGCTTGGCGCAGGGCGACGTCCGTGAGGAAACCGCTGCGGATGTTGAAGTCCAGGTGCGACCAGGTCGCGCCCGCGTAGGTCTCGTAGGCCCACTCCTCCGGGTTCTCGTCGAGCTCCTGGAGGATCTCGAGGCTGAAGTCGTTCGGCCAGCACCCGGCGATGGTGCCCTGGCGCAGCTCGGTGACCTCGGCTTCGATGCCGGTGACGGGCTTCATGGTGAGCTTGGTGAAGCTGGCCTTCTTCGAGCCCTGGTACTTCTCGTTGGGCTCGTAGATGATGTATTCGCCGAGCTTGTTGTCGACCGGCTTGTACGGGCCGGTGACGACCGTCCACAGGTTCGTGTCGAACCAGACGATGGCGTCGCCCATGACCTCGGGGTCGGTCTGCCAGTCGGCGAAGCCGTTCTCCTCGGCGAAGTGGCTGGGCAGGTAGACCCCGCCGGTGAAGAGCCACTCGGGGTCGGTCTTGCCCTCGACGAAGGTGATGAGGATGGTGTTGCCTTCGCCCGCTTCGATCTTCTCGACGCTGGAGCCCCAGGCGACGTCGGCCGGGAGGGCCTTCTCCTGATTGGCGTGCTCGGGATTGCCCGAGCGGCTGTACCACTGGAAGATGAAGTCCTCAAGGCGGACCGGCTTGCCGTCGGACCACTGGGCGCCCTCCTTGAGGGTCAGCTGGACCTGCATCGGCGCCTCGCTGATGAGCTCAGGGGTGCCCTCGAAGATCGCGTCGTCGTAGAAGACGTTGCCGTCGGGGTCGAAGTCGTAGCCGCCGGCGCTGCCGCCTGCCGCGATCATCGGGGCCATGGCAAGGTGCCCGGCGGAGTTGTTGCCGGTGCTGGTGTTCTCGTTCCAGGATTCCCACGGGTAGGCGATCGCCCAGGTGAGTTCGCCGCTGGCTTCGCCGCCGCCTTCTTCGTTGCCGCCGCAGGCCGCCAGCATGAGGGCAGACGAGCCGCCGATCGTCAGGCCGCCGAGTGCTCTACGAGTCAGAGCCATTGCTAAGTCTCCTCCATAGGGTGTTCCGGCCGAGGGGTTCGCCCGATGCGGGCCGCGGGGCGGCTTCTTCGCCGTTCCGGGGTCGCGGGGGTTCGCGGAGGGGGCCAGGCGGCCGCTCGGCAGTGCTCAGTCAAACGTTAGCCGTGCGGCAAGGGTGAATGGAACGCATCGGTACGAAGTTGGCGGATCATTGTTACCCGACTGATATGCAACAGGGGCGGCCCGAACGGACCGCCCCCGACAATTCACCACCGCTCCACGCGGGCTTCTCTTTTCGGAGAAGTCGCCCTGCGATTCGCGGTTCGACGCAGCGCTGTGCCCTACGCGGGCTTCCACTCCTGGATGTTCCACATCGGTCCGGCCTGGCTGTTGCCGTTGCCGGTGACGCCGGCGAGCGTGCCGTTGTTGTAGAGGATCGACTGCGGCTCATCGAAGACCGGCAGCGTGAACGCGGCGGGCATGACCATCGTCTCCACATCGTTCGTGTACTGCGCCGACTCGGCGATGTCGGTCGTCGAGCGGACCTTCGCGATCGCCTCGTCGAGCCCGTCGAGCGTGTAGCCGCCGAAGTTCGAGGACGAGTCCGAACCGAAGTACTGCTGCGGCGCGGTCGTGAACGCGGGCGTGCCCGACCAGCCGTAGATGACCAGGTCGAACTCGCCTTCGGAGAGGACGGTGCCCAGTTCGCCGTCGGGGATCGCCGTGAGCTCCACGTCGATGCCGATCTCGGCCAGATAGGACTGGACGAGCTCGCCGGCCAGCTGGCGCGTCGCGTCGCCCTCGCCGTAGCGGAAGACCAGCGTGACGGCGTCGCCGCCGGGCGTCATGAGCGTGTCGCCGGTCGTGTAGCCCGCGCCCGCCAAGAGCGCGTTCGCCGCTTCGGCGTCGCCCGAGCCCTGCACCGGGTCGGTCGCGCCCAGCGCGTCGACCCAGAACTCGGACTGCTCGTTGAAGAAGTGGTTGGTGCGGGTCATGACCTTCGTGTCGGGGTAGGCCTTGGCGATGACGTCCGCGTTGTCGATCGCCGTGAACACCGCCTGGCGCAGCACCTGGTCGGCGAGGAATGCGTTCTTCGTGTTGGTGTCGATGTGGAGCCAGATCGAGCCCTCGTAGACCTCGGTGGTGATCGCCTCGTCGTCGGCGACCTTGTCGAGCTCCTCCTGGCTGAACTCGGAGGGCCAGGCGCCGTCGATCGAGCCCTGCCGCAGCTCGGTGATGATCGCTTCCGTGCCCTCGACGACCTTCATGGTCAGCTTGGCGAGACCGGGGTCGACCGAGCCCTGGTAGTTCTCGTTGGGCTCGTAGGCCACGTAGTCGCCGGCCACCGCGTCGGTCGGCATGTACGGGCCGGTGCCCCAGGTCGGCGGGTTCTGGGCGAACCAGGTCGCGCTCTGGCCCATGACGGCCGGGTCGGTCTTCCAGTCGGTGAAGCCGTTGGCCTCGGCGATGTGGGCCGGGTAGAAGGAGAGGCCGAAGTACTGCCACTCGGGGTCGAGGTAGCCGTCCGCATAGGTCATCGTGACGACGTCGTCGGTCTGCTCGATGGCGGCGACGTTCGCGCCCCAGTCGGTGGAGGCCGGGATGCACGCGGCCTGGTCGCATTTGGCCGCGTCGCCCGACATCTGGTACCAGAGGTAGGTGAAGTCGTCGACGCCGAACGCCTCGCCGTCGGACCACTGGGCGTTCGCGTTGAGCGTGTACTCGACGGTCATCGGCGATTCGCTCGTGAGTTCGGGGGCCTTGGCGAGGAGGGCGTCGTTGAAGACCCACTCGGCGTCCGGGTCGAAGTCGCCGAGGACGGTGTAGCCCGGGGTCATGGCCTGGTGCAGGTACGAGTTGTTGCCGTCGGCCGTGTTCTCGTTCCACGACTCCCAACCCGAGCTGATCGCCCAGGTGACGTCGCTGTCCCCGCCACCGGAATCGCTGCCCCCGCCGCAGGCGCCGAGCGCCGCGGCGGCCAGCGCGGCCGATCCGGCGAGGGCGTAGGCCCTCGCTTGTGCAGGTCGCATATGACCACTCCCCCGTGTGTGAATCCCCTGTGGGCCGCGCTGCGGCCGGCCCGCGACTGGATCATCGTTACACCTGGAAGGGCAGGTTTCGGGCTAATTCACATCAAAAGCGGCAATGCTTCACGCGGCGAGGGGCCCGTCGCTTCGCTCCGGGCCCCTGGCGTTCTCGGTGGTTCAGTCTTCTTCGGCCCTGAGGCCCCATTCGGCGATGTTGTGCATGGCCCTCTGCTGGGAGGCCCAGTTGTCGCGGACGTTGACGAGGTCCTCGTTGACCATGACGGCCACCGGGGTGTCCACCGTGGGCAGGACGTAGGCGTCCTGGATGACGCGCTCGACGGCCTGGTTGGCGATCTCGGCGGCCTTCTCCGGGTCGCTTTCGGAGCCGAGCTGGGCGAGGAGGGCGTCGAGTTCGGGGTCCTCGTTCTTGCCGAAGTTGGTGGCGGAGCCGGAGCTCCACCACTGGGTGGCGCTGGTGACGACGAGGGGCTGGGAGGTCCAGCCGTAGTTGATGATGTCGAAGTCCGACTCGGCCAGGGTGGGGCCGAGGTCCGTGACCGGGAAGGGTTTGAGTTCGACTTCGATGCCGATGTCGGCCAGGTTGTAGGCGACGAGTTCGGCCATGGTGGTGCGGTCGTCGCTGCCCTCGGCGAAGCGGAAGTTGACCGCGACCGCTTCGCCTTCGGGGGTCTCGAGCATCCCGTCGTCGTTCCAGGAGTAGTCGGCCGCCTCGAGCGTGTCGCGGGCCTGCTCGGTGTCGCCGGCGCCCTGGCCGGTGGCGGAGAGCATGTCCTTGAAGTTCACGGACTCGTTGCGGTACAGGTGGTTGAGCTTGCGGGAGGCGTCGGGCTGGACGTTCGCGTAGGTGCGCGCGATGAGCTCTTCGACGTCGATGGCCTGGAAGACGGCGGTCCGCAGGGCCTGGTCGGCGAGGAACGGGTTCTTGGTGTTGAGGTCGATGTGGCCCCAGCCGGGTCCGGGGGCGACGTTGAACGCGATGGTCGGTTCGCTGGCGAGCATCGCGATGTTCTCGGCGCTGACGCTGGTGGGGCTGGCGCCGTCGACGGTGCCTTGGCGCAGTTCGGTGATGATCGAGTCGACCGAGTCGAAGGACTTGACGGTGATCTTGTCGAGGGTGACCTCGGTGGATCCGGCCCAGTCGTCGTTGGGTTCGTAGACGACGTATTCGCCGACCTTGGCGTCGGTGATCTTGTAGGGGCCGGCGGACCAGGTGGGCACGGTGGTGGAGAAGTAGGTCTCGGCCTCGCTCATCGCGGCGGGGTCGTTCTTCCAGTCGAGTCCCTGCCCGTCGGCGATGTGGGCGGGGTTGGAGAGCATGGGTTCGTACTTCCACTCCGAGGAGGAGTAGTCGTCCTGGTAGGTGACGATGACCTTGTCGGCCCCGTCGCCTTCTTCGATGGACGCGATCTTGGCGGCGGTCGCGGCGGCGGGGGTGCATCCGGCGCAGAGGTCGGCGCTGCCGGAGCGGGCGTACCAGTTGTAGATGAAGTCGTCGATGCCGAGGGCGGTGCCGTCGCCCCAATTCGCGTCGGTGTTGAGGGTGTATTCGACGGTCATCGGGGTCTCGTTGACGAGGGCGGGTTCCTCGGCGAAGACGCCTTCGTTGAGGACGAACTCGCCTTCCTGGTCGAACTGGCCGACGGAGGGGAGGTACGGGGAGGTGACCTGGATGGTGTAGCTGGTGTACTCCGCGCTGGTGGTGGGGTTCCAGCCGGTCCAGGACCCGTCGAGGGCCCAGGTGATCTCGCCGCCGTCTTTTCGTTCGCCGGAGTTGCACGTGACCGGGTCGGTCTCGCAGTCCTGGAATCCGGGGCTGGCACTGGTGTCGCCCGACCCGCAGCCGCTTGTGGCGGCGGCGACCATGACCAGGGCCGCGCCCACGCCGATGGCGGCGGCTGCCGGTCGTTTCTCCTGCAACATCGCACTCCTCTTAGATTCGCGTCGCTCTGAGCGAATATGAGCATGCGATGCCAGCGTGCCCCAACTGTCCTCATTGACCGTCCAATGGGAACGGACAAACTCGGGAATCACGGCGTTCGGGCAGGTGGAGGCCAGGTTTAGCCTGAATCGTAAAGAGTGCGTACGTATCGGCGCGCCCACCGACATTCCGGTCGATCGACTCGGCGTTCAGTAATTGTGATCGAATCGGTATGAACCTAGAGTCGGGGACCACCGACCTCTCGGTCACCACGCGTGGCCCGTCAGGCGTCCATTTCGGCGGGGAGCGCGCGGGCGTGCACCACGGTGAGGCGCGAGACCGCCCGTGTGAGCGCCACATAGAGGTGCCGCAGGCCGACGCCGTCGATCGTCGCGCCGCCCGTCGCGGGGGCCTCCACGATCTCGGCGGGTTCGACCACGATGACGTGGTCGTATTCGAGTCCTTTGGCGAGGCTCGCCGCCACCAGCTCCACCCGTTCGGTGCCCTCGAGGACCGGCCGCAGTTCGGCGGCCCGCGCGTCGGCCGCGATCACGCCGACCAGGCCTTCCTCTGCGAGGGCCTTCGCGACCGCTTCGCGAACGCCCGCTTCGAGATCGGCCGTCTCGATGCGGTCGAGGGAGCCGTCGGACCGGATCGAGCGGGCGGGCGCGACGTCGACGCCCAGGTGCGGCAGGACCCGGTTGGCGAGTTCGATGATCACCGCCGGGACGCGGAAGCCCGTGGTCAGCTCGGTGTGCTCGACCTGCTCTTTGCCCAAGTGCCGCATCTGGTCGGACCAGGAGGCGGCGGCCCACGGGGTGGTGCCCTGGGCGAGGTCGCCGAGGACGGTCACCGAGCCCTTGCCGGAGCGGCGGGCGATGACCCGGCACTGCATCGGCGAGAGGTCCTGGGCTTCGTCGATCACGATGTGGCCGAAGGACTCCGACGGTTCGCGGAGCTTCATGTGGGACTCGATCTCGTCGGAGATGAGCAGGTCGCCCGGGGTGGGCTTGGCGGGCTTCCCGGCCAGGAGGGCGGCCTCGTCCTCGGTGAGGATGCCCCGGGTGGCGTCCGCGCGGAAGGCCGCGTCGCCGTAGAGCTTCTTCATGACGGTCTTGGTGTTGAGCTTGGGCCACACCGCGTCGAGGAAGGCCTGGACGGCGGGGGCGCGCTTGAGCTTGGTGGCCCACTTGCCGTCCGGGGAGTGGCCGGAGCGGATCTCGGCCTGGCGGCGCGCGCCCTGCACGATCGCGTCCTCCACGGATTTGCGTCCGGCGCTGTAGGTGCGGGTGTGCTTGCGGGCGTTGGCGATCGCCTCGTCGAGGTATCTGAGGCCGAGGCGCCAGCGCCAGCCGCCGTCGGTGATGAGGAGGCCGTCGTCGGGGGTGATGCCGGCGTCTGCGGCGGTGCCCACGTGGCCCCAGACGGCCCGCTCGCACACGAGGGCCATGCGGGCGTCGTGCTTGACGAGGGCGGCTTCGTGGGTGTCGGTGGCGGTCGCGGTGTGGGCGCCGGTGAGCTGCTGGACGGTGACCTGCCAGACGGAGGTCTCGCCGAGGGTCGGGAGGACGCCCGAGATGTAGGAGAGGAAGCCCTCGTTGGGGCCCACGACGAGGACGCCGGCCTTGTCGAGTTTCTCGGTGTAGTTGTAGAGGAGCCAGGCGGCGCGGTGGAGGCCGACGGCGGTCTTGCCGGTGCCGGGGGCGCCTTGGACGCACATGTTGGTGTCGGCGCCGCGGCGGATGAGTTCGTCCTGCTCGGGCTGGATGGTGGCGACGATGTCGCGCATCGGTCCGGTGCGGGGGCGTTCGATCTCGGTGGTGAGGATGTCGGAGGCGACCTCTTCGCCGAGGAGGAGGTTCTCGTCCTCGAAGCCGGTGATGCGGGCGCCTTGGAAGCCGAAGCGGCGGCGGCGGGCCACGTCGCGGCGGTTGTGGGCGGAGGCGCGGTAGTACTGCTCGGAGAGGGGCGCGCGCCAGTCGAGGACGAGCGGGTCGTTGCGTTCGTCGCGGATGTGGCGGCGGCCGATGTGGAAGTCCTCGTCGTCGTCCATCCAGATGCGGCCGAAGAAGAGGGCGATGTCGCGGTCGTTCAGGTCGGCCATGCGGGCGATGGTGTAGTTGGCCATGGCCCAGCCGAGGTGTTTGTCGGGGCCGACGTCGCCGTTGCCGCTGCCGCCTTCGCTGTTCTCGCCGAAGTCGGCGCTGTGGAGTTCGTGGACATTGGCGGTGTCGCGGTGCATGGCGGACATGTAGGCGCGGGCGCGTTCGTGGTGGGCGATTTCGGCTTGGAGTTCGGCTTCCGACACAAGGGTCTCCCGGTGGATTTGATCAGGATTGCGAAGCAGACGAACCGTCGAGCTTACTGAGACCTGACCTGCGGGAGCAATCGATTATCGGGCGGCGAGCGGCTTGACGTCCACGAGGCGGCCGTCGTCGCGGTGGAGGACCCAGCCGCCGCCGGGCGGCACGAGGTCGGGGCCTTCGAGCGGGAGGGTCGTGTCGTAGCCGGAGAGGTCGTGGCCGTCGCGGGCGGCGACGGCGACGAGGAGCGCGGCGAGCACGATGCCCTCGGCGCAGACGACCGTGGTGCGGCGGGGGTCGGGGAGGGTGCGGATCGCCTTGGCGGCCAGCCAGATCGCGGTGTGGGCGGGGCCGGGGAGCTTCGGGGTCTCGGCGCTCAGGTCGTCGGCGACGGTCACGCGGAGGTCGAGGCGTCCGGCGAGGGGCGCGAGCGTGTCGTTGCAGGCGCGGCCGGGGCCGCTGAGCAGGGTGGTGGGGCTGTAGAGCTGGAGGAAGTCGGCGAGGGCCCAGGCGCGGCGGGACTGCGCGTCGGTGAGCGGGGCCGGTTCGGCGGCGGGGAGGGCCACGTGGCGCAGCAGGATGAGCGCGGACAGCATCAGCGGCCCCCGTTCGCGAAGGGGCGGGGCGAAGGCCGGGTCGCGGCAACCGGGAGAGGCATATTGAAGATGCTTCATCCCTAAGTGAACGGTGGTTGAACCCGGAGTTGTCTTCGAGGTGAACAGTCTGCGGCAGTGGGACTCAGGGCTGGTAGCGGAGGTCTTCAGGGAGCGGCGGTATCCGAGACCGTTTGTTCGCTCGCAAGACGGAAGGCCCGCCAGATACCGGTGTTGTAGTCCTCGTGCTTCTGCATCCAGCGGTCGACGAAGGGGCAGGTCGGGTACGCCTTGGCGTCCTTCTTCCGCAGGTCGTCGAGGGCGTGGCGCACGAGCCGGTCGCCCCAGCCGAGGCCGCGCAGGGACCGGTCCACTTCGGTGTGCGGCAGCACGACGAAGTCCTCGCGGGTCAGGTACTCCAGGTATCCGAGCACGGCGCCGGCGTCGTCGCGCAGCTCGTACCGGTTCTCGTCGACATTCTCGACCACTGAAAGATCCGCCATGTCCGCAACACTATCCAGGGCCGGCCCCGGTCAGCGAGGAAGTGCGCTCTCGCACACGTCCGGGAATAGCGAGGGCGACGAGTGCGGCGGCGGCGCAGATGCAGGCGGCGGCGGTGAAGACTTCGGCGTACTGGGTGGCGAGGGCGGCGTCGAGGGCGTCGAGGTAGACGGCCTGGCGTTCGAGGAACTCGGCTTCGGTGATCCCGAACGGCAAGGGCGTGTCGAGGTCGGCGGTGGCCTCCTGGAAGCGGTGGAGGCTCCAGGAGGTGAGGGCGGCGACGCCGACGAGCATGCCCATCATGCGGGCGACGACGACCGCGGCCGAGGCCGTGCCGTGGCTGTCTTCAGGGGTGGTGCGCAGCGCGGCCGAGGAGAGCGGTGCGATCGTGACGCCGAGGGCGGCCCCGGCGAGGGCGAGGCCGGTTTCGATGTCGGGCACCGCTTGGCCGATCCAGAAGTACGCGGCGGCTGCGGCGGCGAACCCGAGGACGGCGGGGATCCGCTCGCCGAAGCGCGAGGCGAGGAAGCCGCCGACGAGCGCGCCGAGGGGCAGCCCGACGAGGAACCACATCAGGAGCAGCGCCCCGCCGGTCGAGTCCAGGTCGAGCAGGGTCTGCGCGAGCAGTTGCACGTCGACGAGGGTGACCATGAGGACCGCCCCGGCGGCGAGGCTCGCGATGAGCCCGGCGGCGAACGGCCGCCAATGCACCCCGACCGGGTCGAGGAGGCGCACCGGGGAACGCCACTGCTGCAGGCCGAAGAGCACCAGCACCGCGGCACCGGCGATGACCGTGGGCAGGCCCCAGGACGGCAGCACGCCGTTCTCGGGTTCGGGGTTGTAGAGCCCGATGGTGAACAGCCCCAAGGCGATCGCGAGGAGCAGCCCGCCGAGGAAGTCGACGCGCACCGCGTCGCGCCGAGAGGTCGCCTTCGGCAGCGCGAAGTGGATGGCGAGCGCGGCGAGCAGGGCGAGCGGCAGGTTGATCCAGAAGATGCCGCGCCAGCCGACGAGGGCGGCGACGCCGGCGCCGAAGAGCGGCCCGAGGACGGCCCCGAGTTCCTGTGCGGCCCCGACCCAGCCGAGGACGGCGGGCCGGCGCCTGGCGGCGAAGAGATCGGCGGCGAGGGCCATCGTGACGGGAAGCAGCGCCCCTCCGGCGAGCCCCTGCAGGGCCCGCCCGGCGACGAGCGGCGCGAGCTCGGTGGCGGTGGCGCTGACGACCGACCCGATCGCGAAGGCGGCCAGGCAGGCGTGGATGACGATCTTGCGTCCGAACCGGTCCGACAAGCGCCCGAGCAGCGGCATCCCGGCCGTGTAGCCGAGGAGGTACCCGGTCACCAGCGGCGTGGCCCGCTCGAGATGGTTGACGGGGATGTCGAACTCGCCGATCATGTCGACGAGGACGGACACCAGCACATATGCGTCGATCGATCCGATGAGGACGGCGGCTCCGGCCGCGCCGATCGCGACCCGCCTGCGGGCCGGACGGTCGTCAGGGCGCTTCAATCGTCACGTCTTCGTCGTAGTCGGACAGCAGCATCGTCACCGTGGCGTCGCCTTGGGCGAACTCGGCCTTGACCACGCGCGCGGTCTCCTGGTCGAACCAGACGGTGGCGGCGTTCCAGTCCCCTTCGGCGGGAATGAACCGGGCGAACGCGGCCGGATCGAACACGACCTCGTACCGGTACGTGTCGAACCCGCCCACCTGCTCGGTGTCCTGCGGCTCGGCGGACTCGACGGATTCGAGCAGCGTGGTGATCCCCGAATCGGGCGAGAGCAGGATCGTCGGGTCGTACGGCAGCATGTCGTCGCCGACGGGAATCTGCTGGTAGCCCCCGGTGGGGCCCTTCACCCAGGCGTCCTCGCCGATGATCACGTACTCGGCCTCCACGTCCATGCCGAGCATCGTGAGCGTGGCGTTGCCTTCGGAGGACCCGTCGGCGGTCACGACCCCGTCGGCGGCCTTCACGGTGAGACCCGGGATCTCGCCGTCCACGGTCAGATCGAACCGGACGTTCTGCACCTCGCTCATCGCATCGGTGGCGTCGGGGATCATCTCGTCGGCGGGCGGCAGGTCGTCGCCGCCGGAGCAGGCGGTGACCGCGAGCAGAGCGAGACCGGCGGTGAGCAGGAGGGGTATCGATCGCATGACGTGATCCTATGCGCACCCGCGACGGCAGTGAAGCCCTCGACGTGATCGGGATCAGGGCGCCGAAGATCGCAAGGGGCGCTCGCCGAATGCGGTGTTAGGGTCGGCCCAGGAAACCCCGTACCACCCACTGGGACGTGCTCCCGGAACCTTTCGGCCGCCGGATCCGCCGCGCGGCCAACGCCGCGGCCGCACCGGCCGCCCGCAATGTCAGGAGACACCCTGCCGTGATCGCGAACCCCGTCTTCCGCTACCGGATGCTGACCCTGGCCGAGGGCTGGTCGTTCGTGCTGCTGCTCGTCTTCGGCTCCGTGCTGAGCCGCGTCTCCGAGATCGACCTCGTGATGCCCCTCGGCTCGCTCCACGGCGCCCTCTTCGTGCTCCTGGTGATCGCGACCCTCGTCATCCGCCGCCGCCTCGAATGGGGCTTCGGCACCACCCTCGTCGCCCTCGTCAGCGCCGTGATCCCCCTCGCCCCCTTCGTCTTCCACCGCTATAAGAAGCAGGAATTCCTGGACGCCGAACGGGCCGCTCAACCGGCCTAGCGCTCGGAAACGGCGCGGCGGCATCGAGCCGCCGCGCCGCGTCGGGGTGTTCCGAGGGCGGCTCTAGCCGCAGCCGACGGTCGGCCAGTTCCAGTTGCCGTTGGCCTGGATGGTGAGACCGAAGTTGTTGCCGCTGCCGTTGGGCGTGGCGACGAGCTGCTGCCCGCTCGGGTACGAGGCGTTGCAGTTCCAGGTGGCGATCACCGTTTTCAGGCCGACAAGCCCAAGAAAACCGCCGCGCGAGAGCGCGGCGGTGCAATGCTGTGCCCCGGCAGGATTCGAACCTGCGACACCTGGTCCCGGAAACCAGTGCTCTATCCACTGAGCTACGGAGGCGCGGCCGACGGTGCGTCGGACCGGAACGATGTTATCAGTCTTCGGAAGGTGGGTCGCAGCCGGTTTGGCCGGCGAGGATCACACCCGGACGGCTCCGGCGGTTTTTCGAGAAGAGTGTCGGATCCGCGGCATAGGCTGACCCCTCGGAAACCCCCGAGCCTAGCGGACACGCTGGGGGTTCAGTGTCTAAAACACTGGAAAACCGCAACATCTTGGGGCGACCCCGAGGCCCGACCACTACATGTATGATTCTGCTCTGTCAGGTCGGTGCTGTCAGCTCCCGTTCCCACTGCGTGGGGAGGGCGGCGCCGCCGCGCCGCCAGCGCGATCCGCAGCAGATCGCACACAGCACGAGGGGATGCAGAGATGACCGGGCTCGCCACCACGCCATCCGCCACCACCACCGCACCGCAGCAGCGGGAACCCGAGGGTCCCGCCGCCCGGATCGCCGCTCGCCTCCGCGTCCATGCCGCCGGACTGCCCGACGTGGACGCCGAGCGGGTCATCACCCAGATCGAGGCCGGCCTCTGGCCCGGCGCGACCGAGCAGGCCCTGCGCGAGCGGGCCATCGAGATCACCTCGGCCACGGTCGCCTCCGAACCCACGTACTCCAAGCTCGCCGCGCGGCTCCTCGCCGAGCACATCGCCGACGAGACCGCGGGCGAGGGCGTCACCTCGTTCACGTCGTCGATCGCGGCGAGCAACGCGAACGGTCTGCTCGCCGACGACCTGGTCGCGTTCGTGAACGCGAACGCCGCCGCGCTGGACGCCGTCATCGACGACGCCGCGGACGACCGCTTCGAGTACTTCGGACTGCGCACGGTGTACGACCGCTACCTGCTGCGTCACCCCGAGCACCGCACCGTGCTCGAGCGCCCCCAGTACTTCATGCTCCGCGTCGCGTGCGGGCTGAGCCAGTCGGTCGAAGAGGCCGCCGAACTCTACCGCCTGCTCTCGACGCTCTCGTACCTGCCGTCGTCGCCGACGCTGTTCAACTCCGGCACCCGCCGCGCGCAGCTGTCCTCGTGCTTCCTGCTCGACTCCCCCAAGGACGAGCTCGACTCGATCTACGAGCGCTACAGCCAGGTCGCGCGGCTCTCGAAGTACGCCGGGGGCATCGGGATCGCGTGGTCGCGGGTGCGTTCGCGCGGGTCGCTGATCCGGGGCACGAACGGGCACTCGAACGGGATCGTGCCGTGGCTGCGGACCCTCGACTCGTCGGTGGCCGCGGTGAACCAGGGCGGTCGCCGCAAGGGCGCCGCGTGCGTGTACCTCGCGTCCTGGCACGCCGACATCGAGGAGTTCCTGGAGCTGCGCGACAACACCGGTGACAACGAGCGCCGCACCCACAACCTGAACCTCGCGAACTGGATCCCCGACGAGTTCATGCGCCGGGTCGAGGCCGACGCGCAGTGGTCGCTGTTCGACCCCAAGGAGACGCCCGAGCTGGTCGACCTGTGGGGCGACGAGTTCGACGAGGCGTACCGGGCCGCCGAGGCCGCCGGGAAGGCGAAGAAGGCCGTGCCCGCGCGGGAGCTGTACGGGCGCATGATGCGGACGCTGGCGCAGACCGGCAACGGCTGGATGACCTTCTCCGACACCGCGAACCGGACCTCGAACCAGACGGCGCGCCGCGAGAACGTCATCCACCTCTCGAACCTGTGCACCGAGATCCTCGAGGTGACGAACGACTCCGAGACGGCCGTGTGCAACCTCGGTTCGGTGAACCTCGCCGAGCACTGCTCGACCGAGGGCTTCGACTTCGAGCGGCTCGAGAACGACCGTGGCGACGGCCGTCAAGTTCCTCGACCGCACCATCGACCTCGGCTTCTACCCGACCGCCGAGGCCGAGAAGGCGAACCGCAAGTGGCGTCCGATCGGCCTGGGCTGCATGGGCCTCGCCGACGTGTTCTTCAAGCTGAAGCTCGCCGTTCGACTCCGAAGAGGCGCTGAAGCTCTCGACGCGCGATCAGCGAGCGCATCGCGATCGTGGCGTACGAGACCTCCGCGAAGCTCGCGGCCGAGCTCGGGGCGCACCCGAACTTCGCCGAGACCCGCGCCGCCGAGGGCGTGCTCCACGTGGACCACTACGCGGACGCCCGGGTCACCTTGGGCGGGCGCTGGGACGCGGTGCGCGCCGAGATCGGCGAGCACGGCCTGCGCAACTCGCTCATGATCGCGATCGCGCCGACCGCGACGATCGCCTCGATCGCCGGCTGCGCCGAGTGCATCGAGCCGGTCGTCTCCAACGTGTTCAAGCGCGAGACGCTGTCGGGCGAGTTCCTGCAGGTCAACCGTCACCTGATCGCCGAGCTGAAGGAGCGCGGGATCTGGAACGAGCGGGTCCGCCAGGCGATCGTGGTCGCCGAGGGCTCCGTGCAGGGCATCGACGTGATCCCCGCGGACCTCCAGGAGCGGTACCGCACCGCTTGGGAGCTGCCGCAGCGCGCGCTGATCGACCTCGCGGCCGCGCGCACGCCGTTCATCGACCAGGCCCAGTCGCTCAACCTGTTCCAGGCCTCGCCGACCATCGGCAAGCTCTCGTCGATGTACCGCTACGCCTGGAAGTCGGGGCTGAAGACCACGTACTACCTGCGCAGCCGCCCGGCCACGCGGATCAACCAGACCACGGTGAGCGCCGAGCCGGCCGCTGCGAAGCCCACCGAGCTGGAGGTCGTCCCCGCCGACATCGCGTGCTCCCTGGAGAACCCGGAGAGCTGCGAGGCCTGCCAGTAAGACCGCGACGGCGGCGGGCCTGCGGGCCCCCGCCGCGCCCCGCCCCTCGCCTTCTGCACCAACAGCAACGAAAGAGGACCCGCCGATGCTGCTCGACCCGGGCATGAACCTGACCCTGCGACCGATGAAGTACCCGGACTTCTACGACCAGTATCGGGACGCCATCAAGAACACGTGGACGCGTCGAGGAGGTCGACCTCGCGTCCGACCTCGACCGACCTGCCGCGTTCACGCCCCAGGAGCAGCACCTCATCCACCGCCTCGTGGCCTTCTTCGCCACCGGCGACACCATCGTCGCGAACAACCTGGTGCTCAACCTCTACCAGCACATCAACTCCCCCGAGGGGCGCCTGTACCTGTCGCGGCAGCTCTTCGAGGAGGCCGTGCACGTCCAGTTCTACCTGACGCTGCTCGACACCTACCTGCCCGACCCGGAGGAGCGCGCCAAGGCCTTCGACGCGGTCAACAACATCCCCTCGATCAAGCGCAAGGCCGACTTCTGCTTCAAGTGGATCGACTCGGCCTTCGACATGCAGGAGCTCAAGACCGCCGCGGACCGCCGCACGTTCCTGCTCAACCTCATCTGCTTCGCCGCGTGCATCGAGGGCCTGTTCTTCTACGGCGCCTTCGCCTACGTGTACTGGCTGCGCAGCCGGGGCCTGCTCGACGGGCTCGCCACCGGCACCAACTGGGTGTTCCGCGACGAGTCCTGCCACATGAACTTCGCGTTCAGCGTGGTCGACATCGTGCGCCAGGAGGAGCCCGAGCTGTTCGACGACCAGATGCGCCAAGAGGTCGCCGACGATGATGGAGGAGGCCGTGGAGGCCGAGCTCCAGTTCGCCGAGGACCTCATCGGCGAGGGCATGCCCGGCATGACCGTCAAGGACATGAAGTCGTACCTGGAGTACGCCGCCGACCAGCGCCTCGTGCGCCTCGGCATGCCCAAGCAGTGGGGCTCGGAGAACCCGTTCCCGTTCATGGCGCTCCAGGACGTGCAAGAGCTGACGAACTTCTTCGAACGCCGTGCCGACCGCCTACCAAGTGGCCGTGGAAGGCAAGGTCGACCTCGACGAGGAGTTCTGATCTGAGGCCGCGGCGGCACGGCGATCGAGCCGTGATCGTGTCCCAGCCGCGGCGAAAAGGGCCCGGTACCGCGAGGTACCGGGCCCTTTTCGCTGCGGCTGTGCTAGCCGGCGCGCGGACGAACGTGAGCCCGTGGCCTCGGCGCCGTCCTTCAATGCGGCCACGCATTGGAACGTGCCGTCGCCGGAGACGTACACGTCCGTGACCCAGTCGAGCGAGTCGCCGCCGATGAGCTGCGAGAGCGGCCCGCCTTCGGCTTGGCGTCGACGCAGGCGGCCGCAACCGCGGCGTCGGCGCGGGCCCCGTCGGCGTCGGTGACGCCCTCGGGGAGCTGCCCGGTCGCGTAGGCCTCCCACCTGTGGGCGGCGTCGCAGTTGGCGGCGGCGAACGCCTCGTCGAAGCACGCGGCCTCCGAGACGCAGCCGACCCCTTCGGTCTCGAGCGTGCACGAGCTGACGTAGTCGCCCGCGTTGGACTGCGCCGCGAGGTCGGGGGTCTCCTCCCCGCCGAAGAGCTTGATGCCGCCGAAGACGAGGAGCGCCAGGATGACCAGGGCGCCCGCGCCCATGCCGACGATGCGGCCGACGCTCGAGTCGTTGTCGCCCTCCTTGAGGCGCCGCTCGCGGCGGGTGAGGCCGGTCTCGTTGCGCGGCACGGGAACCGGCAGGCGCGCATCGTGGTCGTCGCGGCTCCCGCCGGACGCGAAGGACTTCCACGCGGTGGTCTCGTTGCCGAAGTCGCCCTCCATGGGGCTCACGGGAGGGCTGACCGGCGGGCTAGGAAGCCGCGTGTTCAGGTCCGGGACCACCGGAGACGTGAACGGCTCCTCGAGGACGGGTGCGGCCGCGCGCGCCGCCTGGGCTTCGGGGGCCCGGCCGCGGCGCTTGCCCGGGGCGAGCCGCAGCGTCGTGGGCGCGTCCGGGAACGCGCTCGGGTCGAGCTGGGCGTAGCCGGGGGGTGAGGCCGTGCGGATCTCGTCCCGCGGCGGCGACGAGTACGCGCCGAAGACGCCGACGCCCTGGGGCGCGGGGGAACTCGGCGGCGGGTCGTCGGTGACGCGGGAGAAGACCCCGGTGGAGGCCTCGGGGATGCTCGCGAGGAACTCGCGGAACTCGACCGCGGTCGGGCGCCCGCCGGGGTTGTTGATCAGGGCCGTGCGCAGCATCTCGAGCAGCAGCGGCGATATACCGGGGATCGCCGGGATCGGCTGGTCGAACAGGGCCGCCACGTCGTTGATGTCGAGCACCCCGTCGGCGGGGAAGCGCGGCGGCATGCCGGAGAGCATCGTGTAGAGCGTCGCCGCGAGCGAGTAGACGTCGGCGCTCGGGCCGACCTCGCGCATCTGGAAGACCTCCAGCGGCGCGTACGCGGGCGTGGCCATGGTCGAGACGGGCTCGCCGGGGCGGGGCGCGGCGATGAGGCTCGAGAGGCCGAAGTCGCCGAGCACGGCGTGGCCGTGGTGGTCGACGAGGAGGTTCGCGGGCTTGACGTCGCGGTGGACGATGCCGGCCTCGTGCGCGGCGGCGAGGGCGTCCGCGATGCGGATGCCGATCTCGATGGTCCGGTGCGGCGGGATCGTCGTGTGGCGGTCGAGGAGGTCGGCCACGGTGCCGCGGCAGCGCTCCATGACGACGTACGGGTTCGCCTGGTGGGTGAGGCCGGCGGAGAGCATCTTGACCACGCACGGGTGGTCGGAGAGGCGCCCGGCGGTCTGGACCTCGCGGCGGAAGCGCTCGCGGGCGTCGTCGTCGGTGAGCGGCCGGGCCTCGACCTTGACGGCGACTTCGGAGCCGTCGTCGAACCGGGTGGCGCTGTAGACGGTCGAGTAGGCGCCGCGGTCGATCTCGCGGAAGCCCGTGAGGCGCTCGATGCCTTGAAGGAGGGCTTCCGGGTCGGCTTCGGGGCGCGACCTGGGGGTGAGGCGGGGGTGGACGGGGCGAGGTGGGGACCGGTTGGAGCACCGTAGGACGAGATGGTGTCCACTGTGATACAGCCTCCGTTCTCGGCGACGCGCACGGGTGTGAGCCGCTGGCATCGTGCCTGGTGCAGGTCGGTGCGCCGGTCGTCCGATCGACGCGTGGGGTTGTTCCGGACCTCAGGTCGCGGCACTCGGGCCTGGGGGAACCGAGTCATGGGACCTTTGACGCATAACGTTACGGCAACGCGCCCACGATTCTGTATACCCCTGGACGAAGAGCCAGCGATAACTGGCCGAACGGTTGATATGTCGCTTCCATAGGGCGAAGTGTCGGTGGCCCATAGTGGATGCATCCCCCGTGTGGCGCGCGGGAGGACGGGCGGTCCGACTGGAAAGGGCCCCGTGCCGCAAGGCCTCGGCCCGAAAGGGCCGCCCGTCCACCCGCTGCGTCTCCCCCACGCGATCAAGCATCGCAGGCGCGCCTGAGCCCATCGGCGTACAGGGAGTGCGTCCTTTCAGGAGATGATGTCTTCATGCGCCGTGCCCTCACGAGTGCAAAACGTGAGTCCGGAGGAATTAAGACTAAAGCGCCTGAGAGCCGTTTCGGCCAGCGGTACTTCACGACACCTTGGCGCTCTCGAGGTAGCCTCGGCCCAGGCGGTGGACTCCGGGTCCTCTCCGAAGGACTTCAGCGTGGTCTGGGCCCACTTGCGGGCCGCTTCGACCTGACCGTCCTCGTCGAGGAGGCGGGCGTAGCGGGCCACGATGGCGCGGCGCGCAAGGCCCAGCGCCGGCTCGTCGTGATGCGCCGCAAGGGGTTCGAGCATTCGCAGGGCTTCGGCGCGGTCGCCCTTGGCGGCGCGCACGTCGGCCAGGAGCGCGGTGTTGGCCGCGCGGCCCGGTTCGAGCACGTCGTCGGTGACGAGCGCCAGCGCCTCTTCCGCGGCGGCCTCGGCGGCCGCGGGGTCGCCCCAGTTCGAGGGCGCACGGCCTCTGAGGTTGTGCGCCAAAGAGATCAGGAGCGGGTGGCCGGTCTTGGCGCCGTACTCCTCGGCGCCTTCGGCGAGGTCGAGGGCGTGGTCGAGCGCGCCGATCGAGCGGGCCGCGAGGGCCCGCACGTACTTGGCGAAGCCGCGGCCCCAGTCGTCGTCGATGCGCTCGAAGTCGCGGAAGGACTTGCGGGCTGCGGCGTCCGCGCCCTCCGGGTGGCCGAGGGCCGACCTGGGCTGCGGCGCCGATGGCGCGCAGCAGCCCGACGGCGAACACGTCGCCCGAGCGCTCGCCGATCGGCATGAACACATCGGACAGTCGCTTCGCCTCGGTGAAGCGCCCGGCCATGAGGAGCGCGAACGCGGAGACGCCGCGCACCCAGGCCCGGCCGACCAGGTCCATCTGGCGCGCAAAGGCTTTCGCCGCTTCACGGAGCACGTCGTCGGCGCCGTCGAAGTCGCCGCGGGCCACGAGGACCCACGCGCGGTGCTGGAGGGCCCAGGCGAGGCGCTTGTCGTCGCCCACGCCGAACGCGGTGTCGTACGCGTCGAGGAAGCGGGCCTCGGCCTCGCTCAGGTGCCCGGCGAGGAAGTCGAGCAGGCCGATGCGGCACTGCGCGTCGCAGCGCGGCCCGGCGAGGCCCTCGCGGCGCGAGAGCGCCAGGGCCGCGGTCCAGGCGGTGCCGGCGTCCTGGAGCTCGCCCTTGTAGCGGTGGAGCCGGCCGCGAAGGAGCGGCAGCTGGGCGACGAGCTCCGCCTCGTCCTGGGGAAGTCGTCCCCGAAGAGGCGCCCGGACGGTGCTCCTCGTGCTCCCCGTGCTCAAGCTTTGTCGGCGGGGAGAGGCGGCGATGTCGACGGCGAGGCCCTCGATCTCGGGCTTCGGCCTCTTCGGTGCGGCCCGGGCGGTAGGGGCCCGGCCGCGCAGGAGGCGGTCGTCGAAACCAATGCGCCAGGCGTTCGACGCCGTTGAGCGGGCGACGGCGCGCTCGGGCTCGGAGGCGTCCATGGCGCGGGCGGCCTGCTTGCGGACGGCTTCGACGGCGAGCGGGAGGACGTTCCAGACCTCGTCGAGCTTCTCGATCTCGACTTCCTTGGCGAGGGTGACGGCCTGCTCGGCGTGGTAGACCACGAGGTCGTCGGCGCTCTGGCCTTCTAGTTCGGTGTCGGCGGCCCAGCGGGCGATCTCGGCGTGCGCGTGCGCGGCGTCGGCTTTCCAGATGGGCGCGTAGGGCCAGGCTTGGCGCAGGAGCGGCGTGACGAAGCGGTAGCCGCCGTAGGAGCGGCGGCGCAGCATGCGGCGGTCCAGCAGTTCCTGGAGGGCGCGCTCGAACTCGCCGGGGACTTCCTTCTCGAGCAGTTGCGCGGCTTCGGGCGGGACGGCGTCGCCGAAGATCGAGGCGGCGCGCAGGAGCGCGCGGGCCGCGGGGCTGAGGGCGTGGATGCGGGCGCCGAGGACCTGCGCGAGGTCGCGGGAGAGGACGCGTCCCGTCAGCGATCCGGCGGCGAGGCGCCAGGTGTCGCCCTCGCCGGAGAGCAGGCCCTGCTCGGTGAGGAGGGTGACGAGCTCGGCGAGGTAGTACGGGTTGCCTTGGGCGAAGCCGAGCAGGCGGTCCTCGTCGGGCTTGGGCATGCGCCCGCCTCCGAGGAACTCGCGGACCCCGCGGGCCGCGTCGGCGCCGGTGAGCGGCGGGAGCGGGTGGACCTCGGCTTCGGAGATGCGGGTGAGGACACCGGAGGAGCGCGTCAGCTCGGGGCGGCCGTACAGGAGGACCAGCGCCGGACCGTGGATCTTGGCGAGCGCGACGCCGAGGGCGTCGATGCCGTCCGCGGAGGCGGTGTGCAGGTCGTCGATGTTGAGCACCAGGGGGCCCTGGGTGGCCATGTGCGTGATGAGCTCGGCGACGACCTTGGGGATCGTGTCGCGTCGGACTGCTGGCCGGTGAACCCGCCGACGCGGTCGGTCGCGCCGGGGCGCCCGTGCCCGAGCAGGCCGAGCAGGAGGGTAATGTCCCGGCGGCATACGCCGTGGTCGGCGTGCCCGTCGGCGATGCGGCGGAGCTTCGCCTCAGCGGTGGCCCGGTCGTCGTCGAAGCGCAGACCTGCGGCTTTGCGAGAACCAGATCCGCGAGCGGCCCGAACCGGCGGCCCTCGCCGTACGGCGACCCGCACGGTCAGGTCTCGGCGCCGCGCTCGTGGCGACGTGCGCACCTCGCGGGCGAAACGGGTCTTGCCCATGCCGGCTTCGGCGGTGTGGATGAGCACCAGGGGCTCGCCGCGGTCGATGACCGCTTCGAGCCGGCCGGTGACGAGGCCGATCTCGGTGTCGCGGCCGATGAAAGGGCGGTGTCGCCGAGGCTTGCGCGCGTCCCGGGCTCGTCCTCGAGGCCCAGGAGCTGGAAGACGTCCACGGGTTCGCGCTTGCCCTTGAGGCGCACGGGGGTGAGGCGGCGCCAGGCGGCGGCGTGCTTGGTGGAGCGCACGTCTCCTCGCGGCCGAGATGGTGCCGACGGCGATCGCGCAGATGCGGGAAGCGGTGTTCACCGTGTCGCCGATGACCGTGTACTCGAGGTTCGCCTGCATGCCGGCGACGACGAGGCCGGAGCGCAGCCCAATGCGAAGTCCGATGGGAAGACCACCACCGGACTCGGCTTTGAGGAGACGACCATCCGTTTCTGCATGGCCTGAGCGGCGCGGATGGCCCCCTCGGTGTTGTCTTCGTGCGCAACGGCGCGCCGAACACGGCCATGAGGCCGTCGCCCATGAGCTTGTCGACATGCCCGCCGAACCCGTTCACCGCGGAGACGCATTCCGCGAGCAGACGGTCGGTGACGGACGAGACCCGCTCGGGGTCGAGGTTCTCGGACGAGGTCGTGAAGTCGGAGAGGTCGGCGAACAGCACCGTGACGTACCGGCGCTCCGTTTGCGGGGCGGTCGCCTCCGGGGAGAGCGGCGCCCCGCAGTTGTGGCAGAGCGCGCGCCGGGCACGGTGGGCACGGAGCAGAATGGGCAGGTCACAGCAGCACCAACGCCGGGGCCGGGTGTGTTGTTCCCCACTCCTTGTGGGAATGGGGTGGTTCTTGCGCTTCACGCTCGCAAGGATACGTGGCCTAGCTAACAGACCCCTGCGTGGAGAGACAAATACCCTAGAGGCGGACCAGCCGATCAGCCAAAAGGCTCACCCCGCCGATCCCAAACCGGACGCCCCGGCAGAACCCACAGCCCCGCCCACCCCAATAAAATCCCCTGAGCCTCGCCCGCCCGCATGGCTTCCGCAGTTTCGCAGCGAAAGCCCCTGCCCACTCGCGCCCCCGACCCCCGAGGCACTAAAAGCGCTGCCGGATCGCCAGGCCCTGAACCTCAACCAGGACGCGATTCCGGCGTTTTGATCACTTCAGTTCCGGCGTTTTGATCACGACGATACCGGCGTTTTGTGCATTAGGCTGTTTTCATGATGTCGTTGCTCCAGCGAAATTCCAGGTCACGAGTTGAATCCATGCTCAAATCCTTCCGGGTCGTGCTCCTCGAGGGCGCCCGGCAAACCGGCAAGACCACTCTCGCGCGGTATTCTGGCCGAACTTCTCCCGATGACGCCTGGTTCAGCCTTGAGAACGAGGCGCTGGAGCCGACGAGGCCCGTGAATTACCCGGTCGGCTTCATCGACACGCTTCCAGTTCCCGCAGCCATCGACGAAGGTCCAGCTGGCTGGCGCCAGGAGCTGGCCAGTGCCTCTGCGATCAAGATGGCGGCCGACCGCCGCGGCGACCGCGGCCAGCTCCTGCTCACCGGATCCGCGAACTATCTCGCCGCTCGCGGAAACTCCGATCAGCTGGCTGGCCGGGTCGGGCGGATCGCATTGTGGCCGTTGTCGGTGGGAGAACACGCTCTGTCTGAGAGACCTTCGTCGATTCGCTGTTCTCAACTCCGAGTCGGCGACGTCGCCGGGGGTCGATCCGATCTCGCGGGCGGAGATCGCCGACCTCATCGACGAGGGCGGTGGCCCTGGAAATCGTTACCGAGTACGTCACCGGGCCACGGCTTCGGCGGGAGTCGGTGTCCCAGGCGTACACCCATGACGTGATCTCGCGCGAAGAGCTGCGGCCGATCGCCCAGTCCTGCAGCGAGGAAAACCTCCGGATGCTGTTCAGGCTCATGGCCGCTCGCACCGCTTCCGAGGTGCAGATCTCCGACATCGCCAATGACGCCCAACAGCAGCGCACGACGTAACAAAGCACCTTGCGCTCTTCGGAGCCCTGCATCTGGTGGTCACGATTCCGGCGTGGTCGACCAGCGCCACCTCCCCGGTGAAGCACAGCGTCCCAAATCAGTGCTCGTCGACACCGGGTTGGCCGCCATCTCTGCGGTGCTGGAGAGAAGACCTTCACTCCCAACGGCAACCCTGCGCTGGCAGGCGCGCTGTTCGACAGCTCTGCGATCACCAAGGGTCTCCAAGCAGATGGCCCTGGAGCGAGCACAGCGTCGATGTCAGGCACTACCGGGACGGGCGGCACGGCGGCGAGATCGACCTGATCGTGCAGTAGCGCCGGTCCGGGGAGATAGCCGCGATCGAGGTCAAACTGTCATCGACGCCGCATCACAAGCACGCCAAGCACCGACGTGGCTGCGGGACAAACTCGGAGAACTGTTTCAGGAACGCCTCGTCCGGTAGTCCATGGCGGTGCCAACACGCGAGCGCTGGATGACCGCACTGGCTGTTCCGGTGTCGGCGTTGTGGCGCAGTGACTGACCGCGGAAATGCGCCCACCCCCGGTTCCGCCGACGCGGAACCGGGCCTCGATTGGCTTGGTGCTGCTACGCGTGACCAGGCTGGCCTTCTGAAATCCTCGGCCACCCGCGGTGTAGCCGGTCTTGGCCATGGCGCGGCGCAGGCCCCCGAAGAGGTTCTGGCTGCCGTCGGAGGAGTTCGAGGGCCCGTAGAGGATGGCCTCCAGGTCGGGGACCTCGACGTCGCCGGAGTCGCCGGGCGGAAGCGGCCGCGCGGGAGCTTCGGGTGCGAGGCGGCGGAGTGCCACCAGGCGCCGGCGGCCGGGGAATCGGCGGCGTCCGCGAGGATCGAGCCGAGCATGACCGAGTCGGCACCGCACGCGATGGCCTTGGCGATGGCGCCCAGTTGCTATCTCGCCGTCCGCGATCAGGTGCACGTAGCGCCCGCCGGTCTCATCGAGGTAGTCGCGGCGAGCCGCCGCGGCCTCCACGATCGCCGAGGCCATCGGGACGTCGATGCCGAGGACCGTGTCCGTGGTGGACCAGTCGTCGGAGCCGACGCCGACGATGACGCCGGCCGCGCCGGTGCGCATCAGGTGCATCGCCGTCTTGTAGTTGGTGGCCCCGCCCACGACGACCGGAACGTCCAGGTCCGCGATGAACTGCTTCAGGTTCAGGACGTCGCCGCCCGAGGAGACGTGCTCCGCGGAGACGATGGTGCCCTGGATGACCAGCAGGTCCACCCCGGCCTCGACCGCGAGCGGCGCGAGTTCGGCGGTGTGCTGCGGGCTGAAGCGGATGGCGGTGGTGATGCCGCCCGCGCGCAGTTCGCCGATCCGCTCGGCGATGAGCTCGGGCTTGACCGGCTCGGCGTAGATCTCCTGGAGCCGCTCGATGGCGGTCTCGGCCGGCGTGTCCGCCAGTTCCTTCAGCAGCGAGTTGGGGTCGACGTAGCGGCACCACAGCCCTTCGCCGTTGAGCACGCCCAGGCCGCCGAGGCGGCCCATCTCGATCACGGACGTCGGGCTCATCGTCGCGTCGGACGGGTGCCCCACGGCCGGGATCTCGAACCGGTAGGCGTCGAGCTGCCATTCGGTGGAGACGTCGTCGATGTCCCGGGTCCGCCGGGTCGGCACGAGCGCCACTTCGGACAGCCGCCAGCCCCGCGCCACGATCTTGCCGGGGCCGATCTCGACCAATTCCCGCACAGTCACTCCTCCTACAGGGCCCGACTACCGCGTGTGGTAGTTGGGTGCTTCAACAGTCATCTGGATGTCGTGCGGGTGGCTCTCTTTGAGGCCGCAGCGGTGATCCGGACCAGCCGTCCACGCTCATGCATCCCCTCGATCGTACCGGCCCCGGTGTAGCCCATGGCACTGCGCAGTCCGCCGACCAGCTGGTAGACCACCTGTGCGAGGGTCCCGCGATAGGGAACCTGGCCCTCGACGCCTTCGGGGACGAGCTTCTCGTTGGAGTCGACGCCGCCCTGGAAGTACCGGTCCTTCGAGTACGACCTGGCTTCGCCGCGCGACTGCATGGCGCCCAGCGATCCCATGCCGCGGTAGGACTTGAACTGCTTGCCGTTCATGTAGATCAGCTCGCCGGGGCTCTGGCGCAACCGGCGAAGAGCTGTCCCATCATGACCGAGGACGCACCGGCGACGATGGCCTTGGCGATGTCGCCGGAGTACTGGATGCCGCCGTCGGCGATGACCGGGACGCCGCGCTGGGCGGGGGACGCGGACGGTGTCCATGATCGCCGAGATCTGCGGCGCGCCGACGCCGCGACCACGCGGGTCGTACAGATCGCACCGGGCCCGACACCGATCTTGATGCCGTCGGCGCCGGCGTCGATCATGGCGGTCGCGGCCTCGGCCGTGACGATGTTGCCGCCGATGATGTCGACCTTGTCGCCGAAGTCCTTGGAGACGCGCAGATCATGTCGAGCACGCCGCGGGAGTGGCCGTGCGCGGAGTCGACGGACAGGACGTCCATCCCGGCCTCGACGAGCTGCCCGGCGCGCGCGTACTGGTCGTCGCCGACGCCGATGGCGCCGCGACGCGCAGGCGCCCGACGTCGTCCTTGGAGGCGTTCGGAAACTCCTCGCGCTTGGAGAAGTCCTTGACGGTGATGAGTCCGCGCAGGTGGCCTTCAGCGTCGACGATCGGGAGCTTCTCGATCTTGTTCGCCTTGAGCAGCGCAAGGGCCTCTTCGCTGGAGACGCCCTTGGGGGCGGTCACGAGGTTGCGGGAGGTCATGACGAGGCCACCGTGACGGACATGTCGCTCTCGAAGCGCATGTCGCGGTTGGTGACGATGCCGATGAGCTTGCCGTCCTCGTCGGTGACGGGGAGGCCGGAGATGCGGTAGCGGCCGCAGAGCTTGTCGACCTGCTCGAGCGTGTCGTGCGGGAGCAGGTGACCGGGTCGGCGACCATGCCCGACTCGGAGCGCTTGACGAGGTCGACCTGCTGGGCCTGCTCTTCGGCGGACATGTTGCGGTGCAGGATGCCCATGCCGCCGAGGCGGGCCATGGCGATGGCCATGCGGGCCTCGGTGACGGTGTCCATGGCGGCCGTCAGCAGCGGCACCGAGATGCGGACGTTGCGGGTGAGCTGCGAGGAGGTGTCGACCTCGGACGGGATCACGTCGGATTCGCCGGGCAGGAGCAGTACGTCGTCGAAGGTCAGGCCGAGTGGAATGGCGCTGGCAGCGCCCATCGGCACCGTGGTGCCCCCGACCCGCTCACCGGCGGCACCCTCGTGCCCCTGAATTCCGAAATCCCCTGAGAACGCCATGCACCAATCGTAGAGCCGTAACCTGCGTCGCTCCGAAGCGCACACGTCCCCTTGAGGTGTGATTCGCAGCGGAAACACCGCGTATTCAGGGGATGACCGGACGGGCCCGGCGGTAGAGCGGCGGATTTGTGAGCGAGGCGAAGCCTCGCTTACCCGTCGCACGTGCCAGGATTTGTAAACGTGGCGAAGCCTCATTTACCCACCGCTCTTACCAGAATTTGCAAGCAGAGCGAAACCGCACTTAACCACCACTCTTGCCAGAATTTGCAAGCGGGGCGAAGCCGCGCTTACTCCAGGCCCGTTGCGGGTTTAACCGGTTTGTCCTAGAGCAGAAGGTCTTCGACTTCCTCAGAAGCGGTCTCGAACGCGTCCGACTCCGACACGGCGTCCCAGGCGTCGGTGGCGCCGTCGCTGACGTCCTCCCAGACCTCGGTGGCGTCGATGTCGGTGACCGCGTCGGCGACACCGTCCACCACGTCGTCGAAGATCTCTTCCACATTCTCGCCGAAACCGTCCATGGCCGTCTCCTCTGTCTTGGGGTTGACTTGCGGCCCATGCTAACCAGCAGGGCGCACGGTGTCACCACACGCCCACGAGGCTGGCACGCATCCGGTAGTCACCGGCCCGCCCCCGCAGGCGCCCGGCGCGGTCGTACCCAAGGGTTAGGCTGGTAGACGTGTATGAGGAGCCACGCGACCCGTTCGCCGACGATCCCGACCACGCGGAGGCGCTCGCCCCGTTCGAGCCCGAGCTGGACGACGACGACCGCGCCGACCTCCTCGAAGACCTCCACGAACTGGAGTTGTTCGAGAAGGTCCTGCATCCGCAGGGTTACCGCGGCGTCGTGGTCGACTGCGACGACTGCAATGAACCGCACTACTTCACCTGGGGCCTGCTCATGGCGAACCTGCGCGGCCTCCTGGAGGCCAACTGCGCGCAAGTCCATGAGCCCGCCTTCGACCCCGATCCGGCGCATTACGTGACCTGGGATTACGCCCGGGGCTTCTCGGATTGCTGGGTCAAGCAGCACGGCGAGGACGCCGCGGGCGCCTAACCGACGGGCTCGCGCACGGCTCGGGTCCTTCGGCCCGCGGTTTCGGGGCCCGCGCCTTCGCCTCCAGCACGTCGAGGCGCTCGGCCGCGAGGATCGCCCGCGTGAGCCCGGCCCGCACGTAGGGCGCGTCGGAGCCGGT
This sequence comes from uncultured Actinomycetota bacterium, assembly GCA_963740955.1. Lineage (GTDB taxonomy): Bacteria > Actinomycetota > Actinomycetes > Mycobacteriales > Micromonosporaceae > Glycomyces. The sequence continues at coordinate 88,630 of CAVUGC010000008.1, read as the reverse complement.
GTTCTTGACGTACTGGATGCCCATGTTGATCGTGCCGATCGCGATGGCGTACATGAGCTCGTCCTGCAACCGGTCGTTGTAGAGGAAGATCCCGATGATGACCACCGGCACGGCGTAGAGCCAGGCGGCGGGCGCCCAGGACTCCATGCGCTGCAACGTCATGATCTCTCCCTTGGGGACTGTGGAGAGCCCGGCCTCGCGGGCCCGCGCGTTCGCGTCGCGCGCGAACCACAGGCATGCCGAGATCATCACCGCCACCGTGATGATCCCCAACGGGCAGAAGATCATCCACCACTTCCGCTGCACCAGCGTGGGCAGCAGGATGTAGATGAACGGATAGATCGCCGTGACCCGCATCATGAACGAGGCCGCGGCCGTGCGCACGCCCTTCCAGCCGCGCCGGCGCAGCGCCGAATGCGGCGTCATGTCGGCGAAGATGTTCATGTACAGCCGCACGCCCGGAAGCGCGTACGTGAGGGCGACGATCCGCACCGGCAGGTTGTCCCAGGCGTCCGGAATCGGGTAGTCGGCGGCGCGGATGTCGTCGAGGAACGGGATGCCCTGCCCCGAGCGGTTGAGGAAGCAGTTCGCGTATTCGACCTACTTCGCCTGCCAGAAGAGGTCGAGGTCCCGCGACCACCAGGTCAGCACCAGCGCGATCGTCATCCACGCCAACCACGCGCAGGCGATCGCCCAGTGCTTGAGCCCCCTCGCCTGCCGCAGGTGGTGGGCCTGCGTCGGATGCGTCTTCTTGTCGGTCGCCTTCGCCTGCTTTCTGCGGACCTTCGAGATGGCCCGCTGCCGGCCGACCTCCAGGGCACCGGGCAGGATGCCCTTCACCCGCTGCGCAGCGTCCTGGGCTTCCCGTACTCGGCCGCCTCGAGCACCTCGATCTCGCGCACGAAGAGGTCGCGGATCTCCTTGAAGCGGCAGGGCCGGGTTCGATGCCGGAGACGATCAGGCGCCGGCCCGGATCGGCGTCGAGCAGGTCTTCGAGGAGGCGGGCGAGACCGACCGAGGCGACGTAGAACTGGTCGGGCACCGTGCCGGCGCGTGTGCGGGATACCGCCGATCGCGATGAGCACCATGCCGACTGAGTAGAGGTCGGCCCTCTGGCCGCCGTCCCCGTCGGCCTTGACCTCGGGCGCGACGTACCCGGCTCGCCGGGTTCGGCCCCGGGGAGCAGGCGGGTGTGGAGGAAGTTCACGCCGAGGTCGATGAGCTTGAGCTTGAAGGGAGTGTCGTTCTCGCCGGACGATGATGTTCGAGGGTGTGAGGTCGTTGTGGTGGCCCACGTTCTCGGCGAGCACGCCCATCGCGTCGAGCAGGAGCATGCCGAGGGCCCGCAGCTGCTTGATGTCGACCGGCCGCAGGATCTCGGACTTCGGTTGCCTGCGCTGCTCGGCGGTCTCGCGGAGGTGGTCGGAGAGCGTCTTCCCTTCGACGAATCTCATGAGCACCCAGCTGTCGTAGCTGTCCCACACCGTGACGAGGGGCGAATCCTTGGGGCGCTTGCCGCCGAACTCGCGCTTGTAGCCTCTGGTCGCCTCGACGATCGGCTGCATGCGCAGGTACGGGTAGATGAGGCACTTGAGGGCGTACTCCTCAGGGTCGCCGGCCTTGGGGGCGACCGAGTCCACCTTGACGATGATCGAGGTCGTGCCCTGGCGGTGGAAGGCCATGGTGGCGAAGTCGATCGTGTCCCATACCGCCGCTTCGTCGTCCTCTTCGGACGGCGCGTAGAGGTGCTCGATCGCATGCTGCACATACGGATGCGCGACGAGTTCGCCGCACAGCTCGTCCCCCGGGCGGTCGGCGATCTCGCTGCTCCCGTAGGACTCGCCGTGGTAGCGCATCCGGTCGGAGCGGTGCATCGAGATGAGCGTGAGCAGGAAGAACCCGAGGTAGCCGGTGGTCGCGTGCGTCACCCGCTCGTCGGTTCGGTCGGACCACCAGGCCCACAGCCGGTCCATCTCGGCGGACCGCTCGATGCCGAAGCGGTCGGCGTAGGCCCGCTCGTCGAGGGGCACGTCGAGCAGGGCCGCGCGCCAGTCTGCGGCGTCCCAGGTGTCGAGTTCGATTGCGGCGTCACGGGTCTCGTCGCCGCGGTGATCCGCTTCGCGTTCTTCGGGGCTGCGGGTGAGGTGCGCGCAGGCGGCGCTCAGCAGGTCAACTGATGCGCTTGCCATCGGCGGTCCTCACGGTGACGATGCGGGGCACGGACCGGAACGAGCCGTCGCGCAGCTCAGCGACGGGAATCCCCTGGATCGCGGCGGCCATGACGGCGTGCGCGTGGCGGGCGGCGCCGATGAGCGCGTCCCGGTCGCGGGTCTGGTTCCCGACCTCCCGCATCCACGGCAGCGGGGCGAGGTCGAGCACCTGCGGCCCGGGGCTCGGTTCGGTCATCCAGCGCTGCAACTGCTTTCGCTGCGAGCGGTACTGGAACTGGGAGGCGGCGTAGGCCTTGCCGAGCCCCTTCCGGATGCGCTCGAGGTAGGCGACGGACCAGCGGCGGCCGGGCGAGAGTCGGGTGGGCGGGGCCTTGAGCGGCTTGGTGCTGAGGGAGAGCACGTGGGTGCAACCGTCTTCCAGGGCTAGGAGGTGGGGGTGGGCGGTGAGCACGCCGCCGTCGAGGGCGCGTTCGCCGCGGAACATGCCGGTGCCGGGGACGGCGACGGGCATCCAGCAGCTCGCCTTGAGCGCCGACCTCAGGTCCTCTCTGGACTCGAACTCGTGCGGTCCGATCGCGGTCAGGCTGTCCACCAGGCTGATCGCCACGTGGAACTCGGCCGGGCTCTTGAGGATCTTCTCGAAGTCGAGCGGCTTGATCACCTCGAGGACCTCGTCGAAGGCGTAGTCGAGGTTGAGCATGGGGCGGTTGCCGAACATGTTGCGCATGTCGACGAACTTGCGCGTGCAGAGGTCGTCGAAGTAGATCGTCAGCGGGTACCAGCAGTCGCCGCCGGCCAGGAAGTAGGCGGCGTTGATCGAACCCGACGAAGTGCTGTACACGGCGTCGAAGACGCCGCGCAGCCCCAGGTCGTCGAGGGCGACGAGCATCGCGGCCGAGGTGACCCCGCGCATCCCGCCGCCTTCGACGGCCAGACCGAGCTTGAAGCCGTCGACGCGCGAACCCGGCGCGGAGCCGGCGGCTTGGCGCGCCCGGATCAGTTCGAGGACGGGGTGGTCGTCGTTCCAATACCGTGGAGCATCGTGGGCGTATGCATCGGACAATTCGGCCTCGCTCGGGGTGCGGTGGAGCGGCGGAATCGGATTGTCCTCAGGATACCGCTAACGGCCACAATGCGCAGTCCCCAAGCCGCGCGGCGGTCAGGCCATCCGGTCTTCGAGCTGCTTGCGGTACAGCGACACCGGTTCCACGGTCTTGTTCGTGTGCTCCACGAACCCGATCGGCTCCGCCACGATCCAGCTTTCGCCGGTGACGACCCTGACCACGCCGTCGGTGTCTTCGGCACCGGTGCCCTTGGTGCCGATGGCGAAGTTCTGCGAGGTCGGCGGCTGCTGTACACACGCCTGCGTGCCGAAGCCGTCCTTGCCGTCGCCGACCGTGCAGTTCCACAGGACGCTGTAGACCGAGGACCAGCCGTGGGCGTCGGCCGACTCGTCGGCACCCGCATCCTCGCGGTTGTGCAGGTTCAGCACCTCATCGCGATCGCTTTCGCTCGTCTCCTCCCGGACGTTGTCGAACAGCAGGCCCTGGCTCCAGTGCGCGTGCCCCCCGGACTCCTTGAGCCCGTTGTTGGAGCGGCTGTCGAGCCACACGACGCCTGAGGTCGAAGTGCCGCCGCCCGCGACGAAGGCGTGCCTGGCCTGCGAGGCCCAGACGTTCGTGAACAGGACCTGCTGGGCCATGTGCCCGGCGCAGAAGTTGTAGCGCCTGCCGCCCTCCGGCTTCGACCTCGGATCGCGGGCCCAGACGTCGTCGACGGTGACCCGGTGGCTGCGGCGGACCATGACGCCGGACCGCTTGAAGTGCAGGGTCGACACGTTCCGCACCCAGGTGTCCCGGCTGCGCGACACGACGATGCAGCTGTCGGCGTGAGCCTCGTCCTGCCGCTCCTCCTCGGTCCCCTCAGCGAGGAGGCCCATGTCCACACGCAGGTTCTCGACGCCCGCGTTGACCACCTCGTTCGGGTGGGACCACTTGTAGATGTAGCTCTTCGAGTGGTCGAGGTCGAGGTCGTTGAAGACGGGGGCGTCGATGAGGATCTCGTTCGGAGTCGGCATCGCCTTGATGAACCGGCTGTACATGATGGGGTGCTCGTCGGGCCTCCACGGCGGCCGCGTGTTCACGCCGCCGCCGCCGATCTCATCGATCCACCTCGTGGTGCCCGGGTGCCAGATGATGATGTTGTCGCCGACCGCCAGACCGGCAGTGGATCCGATCGCGAACCTCCGCGAACCGGCGGTCACCAGCTCGGACGTGATGGGGATGGGGACGGGGGCGGTGCCGTCGGGCATGGTCTCCCAATTGACGCTCGTGTCATCGGAGCCGATCTTGATCGGGCACTCGACCCCGCCCGTCTTCTCGGTGCCCTCCTTGGCCGTCGACCTGATGATCGTGCTCACGGTGTGGTCGCCGGTCCGGCCCGCGCCGCGCAGGACCACGCCGCTGTACTTGAGCTTGATGGTCTCGGCGACGTTGTACACGCCCGCCCTCAGTTCCAGCGCGCCGATGAAGCCGTTCGCGCCCATGGGCATCGCGGCGACCTCTGCCAGAGCGTCGTTGATGCGGCCGGTGGCGTCGTCCTCGTCTGGGATCGGGTCGATCCGTAGGACGGTCGGGACGGTCGAGGCGGTCGGAACGGGAACTTCGCCGTTGCGGTACCCGGCCCAGCTGAAGTTGGGGATCTTCTTCTTGCTCTCGCCATCGATGGCGTAGTTGAGCTTGCCGTCGGTGCCGGGGTAGACGAGTCTGGAATGCCAGACCTGGGCGGGCTCGACGTCCTGCGCGTGCGCAGCCGAGGTCGAGGAGGCGACGACCCCCGCTGCGGCGACGCCGCTGCCGATCTTGAACAGGTTGCGGCGTGAGACCGATCGGGTCATTGGGTGTGTGTTCCCTTCTCATGTCAGAGCGACATGAGCGTACCGACAGGCGACCAGTCATGTTGGTCATCGGGAACCTGGTGAAAGCGGCAGTGTCCTAGGGCTGATGCCGATCTCAGCAGTACGCGGCCGAAAGGACTCCAACCCTACTTCAAGCGGCGGCGACAAAGAGGTGGGAGGCTCTTCTGCTGAACCTTCGAATTCCTGGTCCATGCCCCTCGGCGTTCAATCTGGCAGCGACAGAGCGGACCGAGCCACCCCGGTCGTACTGCGGACTCGGGTCCGCCTCGGGCGCTGGCACGACGGCCCCGGCCCGGAACCTGCCAGATGGTCCACGCCCTGCCCCCGACCCGGCCGACACGCCCGACCGCGGGGGACGATGCCACTGACCTGCGAAAACACCGAACTTTCACCCGATTAGGTGATGACACCGCACCCCTGCCCGACCTATGCTTGATACAGCACAAGCGAGCGAAATCAACCGGATAGTACGAGGAGGTGCGAGATGGCCACAACCCCCAACTCCTTCCCTCCTCTGGTCTCCGACCGTCCTGCCCGCGCCGCAGCCATCCGCTCCGCTCTCGATGACGCCGCCTCCCTCATCAACGCTCAGCACGCAGCAGTCCTCTCCTCAGTTATCGAGATGAAGGAGGCGAACCTGCACCGCTCTGAGTTCGGGTTCTCTGCCCTTCGTGATCTCCTGTTGTCCCAGTTCGACTTCCACAACCGCACGGCCGCCGACATCGCCGCGATCGCCCGGCTCTCAGGAAGTTCCGGCTCCTCGCACGGCGGCGATATCAGGGACGGCCCGGATCGACCAGGTCGCCTACGCTGTCCGGCAGCTCGACCAGACCCCCGCCATGCGCCTGTTCGCCCGCACCCCGTTCCGCGCCCCGGCACCCTCCCCCTTCGACCCCGAGGTCTTCTGCGCGACCCCCGAAGCGATGGTCGCCCAGTACTGCGCGCACGCCTCGTTCAACGACCTGCGCCGCCATCTCGACGAACTCTGGGCTGCCATCGCCGATGAAGCGAACTGTTCGACGATTTGGGTGAGCAGTCCCTCCAGCGCCTGGAGCTGACCCCTCAAGGCAACGGCATGTGGCACCTGGACGCCGACCTCAGCGATGCCACCGGCCGCCTCCTGGACAAGTACCTGAAGACCGCCTGCCCCCCGCCCCGACAAGAAGAAGCGGACGCTGAGGAGGCCGGTCTGCTGCCCCCGCAGGCGAACCGGCACGCCGAAGCCTTCCACCAGCTCCTTGCCGGGTACGGGTCCTCCCCGCAGGCAGCGACCCGCCACGGCCACACCGCCACCCTCGACCTCACCGTCGACATCGAGACGTTGCAGGGCAAGGACACCGGCCGCCTGCCACTCCTGGAAGGCCAGCCGATCAGTGTCGCCCGCGCCCGCCTCCTCGCCTGCGAAGCCGGAGTCATCCCCTCAGTCTTCGACTACCGGAGCGGCGAAGCCGTCGAACTCGGCCGGGCCCTGCGCCTCCCCAACGCGGCCCTGCGGCGCAAACTCGAACTCGAGCAACCGGAAGGGTGCGTCTGGACCGGCTGCTCCCGCCCGGTCGCATGGACCGAAGCCCACCACATCCGGCACTGGGCCGACGGCGGTGCGACTGCTCCCGACAACCTGATCCTCCTTTGCAGGTTCCACCACGGCCGCATCCACACCGCCGGCTGGACCGTGGAGAAGACCGGCCCCGGTCAGGCCCTCATCACCCACCACGACCACACTGCGAGCGCCCCCGCCGACACGGCCGGGTGCGGCTGCTCCGATTGGCGCACCGACCACGACATGGACACCGAGCACCAGGGCACGGATTGGGAGGTGTTCCCCACCGGCCTCTACCGCTCCGAATGGTCCGACGCGATGCGTCCCGACCTCGACGGACTCGCCGAAGCCATCGACCGGGACCGTGCGAACAAGGCCATGCGAGCCGCGAAAGCGAAGTGCCGAGCGAAGTTCACAAGGACTCGCCAGGACACAGCGCCATCGCCGGTCACCGAGGCACTCGACGCAACCGAGCCGCCGAAGGTGAGTGCTGGTGGGACCCCGCCAGTCGAATACGGCGACCCGCCGTTCTTAGGCTGCCCCAGCGGGCAACTGCTGGGGGGAAGCGCCGCAACACCTGAGCAGCGCAGCCCGAACCCCGCAAAGGGCCGGGCCCCTCAGCATGCCCAGGGCCCGAACAGTGCCTGGAAAGGTCGCGCTCCACACCACCGGAGAGCCGAATAGGGAGCCCGGCCCCACTCACTCCTTCGTCGCCGCCCGTCTGAACCGCATCCCACCGCGACCGCGAGGCCGCAGCACCCGGCCAAGCCCCTCCCACCTCGTCGTCGCCGCCCGCCCGAACCGCGAGCGCACGCGACATCGAAACCGAAGAACCGACCCCGAGGACCCGCACTACGCGCACCATGAAGTGACACGTCACACAAGTCCCATCTTCGCTGCGTCGATGATTCTGCGGGGCGCGCGGAGTCTCAACGACATCAATGGCAGTCACCAGAGAAGGGCACGCACGTGACCCAGCTGCTGAGGGTCCAGAACTTCAACGTCTCCAGGACGGCTTCGGCGCCGGTGAGGACCAGAGCCTCGAGCGCCCGTTCGGCCACGCCGACCCCGGCGACCTGTTCTCCTGGGCCGGTCGCCACGGCGAGCTGGCCCAACCGCACCGACCCCGGCGGCAGCCGCGGCCTCGACGACTACTTCACCCGCGACTTCGACCACAACATCGGCGCCGAGATCATGGGCCGCAACAAGTTCGGCCCGCAGCGCGGCCCGTGGGAGACCAGGACTGGCAGGGCTGGTGGGGCGACGAGCCGCCGTTCCACACGCCGGTGTTCGTGCATGACCCACCACGTGCGCCCGTCGTTCACCCTTCCGACACCACGTTCCACTTCGTCGACGGCGACCCGGCCGACGGTCCTCGAGCAGGCGAGGGAGGCGGCCGAGGGCAAGGACGTCCGGCTCGGCGGCGGCGCGCACGACTCCGCGCAGTTCCTCGACGCCGACCTCGTCGACACGCTGCACGTCGCCGTCGCCCCGGTCGAGTTCGGCTCCGGCGTGCGGCTCTGGGACTCGCCCGACGAGCTGCTCGACCGCTTCCACCTCGACGTCGTCCCCAGCCCGAGCGGCGTGACCCACCACCTGTTCTGGACGAAGTAGCCGGCGATCGACTGAGCGGCGGCCCTCCCCTGTTCGGGGAGCGTCGCCGCTTCGGCGTTCACGGCTTCCCGTTACGGGCGCCGGGTGCCCACGATCGTCGAGAGGTCGGGCGCCAGCCGCACCTCGGCGGCCATGAGCGCCGGGTGCTCGAGCCAGCTCAACCGGGCCTCGTCCGGCCGGCCCTCGTGCATGGGCGGCCACTCGGTCAGCGGCGTGAAGTCGTCGATGACCAGGCTGCCACCGGGGTGCAGCAGCCGCTGCGGATCGGCGGCGGCGCCGCGCTTCCCCGTTCCCGCCGCCGTCGACCACGAGCAGGCCGAACGGGCCGTGCTCATTGATGAGGGTCCAGTCCCCGTGCAGCACTTGGACATCCGGCACCTCGGCGAACAGCTCGGCGACCCGTGCCGCCCGCTCCGCATCGCGCTCGACACTCACCACCCGCACCCCCGGCCGCCGCCCCGCGCACAACCAGGCGAGCCCGACGCCGCAACCGGTCCCGGTCTCGCCGATGCTCCCGGCCGCACCACCCGCCAGCGCGTGCAGCAGCCGGCCCTGCTCCAACCGGCACGAGGACGGGAACCCAAGCGCTTCGGCGAGTTCGACGGCAGCCGAGACGATCCCCGGCAGCCCTTGGACTCCCGCGTAGCTCGCAGTTCCCTTGATCGACATGGCCGGGCTCCCTGCGGTCGGTCCTTTATGGTTGCGGACAGGCCCTCATGGCCAGGTCTGCGACGGCGAGGAGGGATTCGGCGGTCGCACCGTCCTGTGCGGATCGTGACATGCCCCGTACTACGGCTGCGATGAACTCTGCAAATGCGTCGGTATCGGTGTCGGCGGGAAGCTCGCGGTTCGAAACTCCCTCGCGGAGGCGTTCGGCGATAGCCGCTTGCCACTGGAGTCGAATCGCCCGCAACTCGTCTTCGACCTCGGTCGCGTCGGGGCCGTGGTTGATCGCGCCGGAGATGATCAGGCACCCGGGCGGATGGCTCGGATCGGTGTAGTTGACGGCGATTTCGCGGAGCATCCGCTCGATCCCGCCGCGCACGGTGGGTTCCTCGGCGAGCGCCGCGCCGGTGAAGGCGCCGTAGGTGGCCTGGTAGCGGGCGACGGCTTCGCTGAAGAGGCGGCGTTTGTCGCCGAAGGCGGCGTAGAGGCTGGCCGGTCGGATGCCCATCGCCTCGGTGAGCGCGGCGATCGAGGCGGGTTCGTACCCGCACTTCCAGAACACGCGCAGGGCCTGCTCGAGTGCCGCGTCTCGGTCGAACGACCTGGGTCTTCCTCTGGTCACCACCCCATTGTATAGCGATCGTTCGAGAATCTGGTAACGTCGTGCCGATCAACTTCTTGATCGATCACTCAATAAAGGAGTCGCCGTGTTCACCCTCTCCGGAAAGACCGCACTCGTCACCGGCGCCAGCAGGGGCATCGGCCGCGTCATCGCCGTCGAACTCGCCAAGGCCGGGGCCCGCGTCGCGGTTCACTACAGCGCGAACGCCCAGGCCGCCAAGGAAACCGTCGCAACGATCGAAGCCGAGGGAGGCACCGCCTTCACCATCCGCGCCGACCTCGCCGAACCCGGCGCCGCCGACGCCCTCATCGACGCCCTCGCCACCGAACTGCGCGGGACCCCTCTCGACATCCTCGTCAACAACGCCGGCATCGGCGCCTACGGCGGCATCGGCACCGTCAGCGAGGAGGACTACGACCGCGTCTTCGCGGTCAACACCAAGTCGCTGTTCTTCCTCACCCGCAAGGCACTGGAGCTCATCCCCGACGGCGGCCGCATCATCAACACCGGCTCGGGCGTCACCCGCATCGCCTTCCCCGACGGCATCGCGTACGCCATGTCCAAGGGCGCGGTCGACACATTCACGCTCGCGCTCGCCGCGGAACTCGGACCCCGCGGATCACGGTGAACACTGCGCGCCGGGCATCATCGACACCGACGTCAACGCCTCCTGGTTGCGCGGCAACGCACAAGCCCAGGCCACCGCCGCAGCACGGGCGGCCCTCGGCAGAATCGGCCTGCCCGAGGACGTGGCAGGCCCGGTCCTGTTCCTGGCCTCAGAAGCGGGCCGATGGACCACCGGCCAAATCCTCGACGCCACCGGCGGCTCCCACCTCTGAGCCCTCCCCGGTTCGGATGTCAGCGGGGGTGTCAGGTCGGTGTCAGTGCGGCGCAAGGCGGGCGGTCGATAGTTGCCTCATCAGCAGGCAAGACCGAGACGAAAACGGAGCACGACATGAACGTCAGCCTCACCGCCCAGGACCGCACCACCATCCGCACCGCCGCTTTCGGCGCCGTCACGCTCATGTCGTTCGCCGGCATCGCCGGGTCGGCCCACAAGGTCGCGACCGACGGGACGCTGGCCTACGCCGCTGCGACCGGCGCCGTCGGCCATGTGCTGGCGTCGAAGAAGAACGACTTCAAGCTGAGCGCGAAGTCCGCCGCGGCGCTGGCCGACCAGGTCCTGCCCGCACTCACCGCCTCCGTGCACCTGCTCCAGGAGCAGGACGCGGAGGAGGCGGCGAACTTCCGGACCACTGTGGTCACCGCGGTCGAGGCGGCCACGCGTGCGCACAAGGGCGAGCCGGGCCCGAGCATGGCCGCGATGGCCCGGAAGATCACCGAGGCCCTCGACGCCTAGAAGAGAGCCGCAAGCACGACTACGCCGCCGCGCATCGAGGCTCCCGCCTCACCGCGCGGCGGCGAAGCTCTTTCCCGCCCAAGATGATTCGGCTATTTAGCGACGGCGAAGCCGTGGAGGAAGGTCTCGACGAGGCGGGCGGCGATCGCGTCCGGGTCGGCGTTCGCGTCGTTCCCGTGGAGGGATTCGCCGACGAGGGCGTAGTAGACGCGGCGCGCCCAGTCGAGGTCGGCGTCCGGGCTGAGGAGGCCGTCGTGCTGGGCGCGTTCGAGGACGGCCGTGCAGCGGGCCTGGACCTCGGCGTGGAGGCGGGCCGCCTCGCTGCCGGGGGCCGGGGGGAGGCCGAGTGCGTAGGTCCAGGAGTGCTTGACCTGCAGCACGTTCGCGGTGATCCGGTGGAGCGCGACGAGCGGCGGTGCGGTGTCCGGGCGGCCGTCGTCGACGGCGTCGATGAGCTGGCGGGCGGCCGAGACCGCGAGGGCGTCGAGGACGGCCTGGCGGTTGGCGAAGCGGCGGTGGACCGTGGTGCGGGCGAGGCCCGCGGCGGTCGCGATCTGCTCCATCGACGCACCGGGATCGGCGGCGAGCACCTGCTCGGGCGGCTTCCAGGATCGAGCGCACACTGCGCTCGGCGTCGGCCCGCAGCGGTCGCTTCGTCGTCGGTTCCATGGTCGCTCCCGTCCCTCGCGCTGCACAAACGATACACGATCGTCAGCGTAAGCCAAGTAAGTGAAACTTGACTGTTGCAATTAATAGATTTTCGTGTACAGTCTTGTCTCAGATACCGATGGAACGGAGCACGACCATGACAAGCACCGCCCTCATCACCGGCGCCTCCTCCGGGCTCGGCGCGCAGTTCGCAACGCAGCTCGCCGCACGCGGCCACGACGTGGTGCTGGTGGCCCGCGGCCGCGACCGGCTCGAGGCCGAGGCCAGCCGCGTCCGGGCCGAGCACGGCGTGAACGCGGAGGCCATCGTGCAGGACCTCACCGAACCCGAGGCGGCGCAGCGCATCAAAGCCGAACTGGACGCCCGCGGACTCCACGTCGACCTGCTCGTCAACAACGCCGGGTTCGGCACCTGCGGCCGGTTCGAGGAGATCCCTGGAGCACGCGACCACGACCAGCTCATGGTCAACGTCGTCGCCCTCGTCGACCTCAGCCACGAACTGCTGCCCGGCATGCTCGCGAACGGCGGCGGCTCGGTCGTCAACATCGCCTCGACCGCCGGGTTCCAGCCCTCGCCGTACTTCGCGGTCTACAGCGCCGCCAAGACCTTCGTGCTCAACTTCAGCCTCGCACTCCGGCACGAATACCGGGGGCGCGGCGTGAAGGTCCTCGCCGTCTGCCCCGGGCCGGTGCCGACCGGGTTCGTCGAGGCGATCGGCAACGAGAAGGCGGCGTCGTTCGGCTCACTGCTGCCGGCGGACCGCGTGGTGCGCACCGCATTGCGCGCCCTCGACCGCAACCGCGCCTACGTGACTCCGGGATTCGGCAACGCCCTCAGCGCGCACCTCATGCCGCGCCGCCCCCGCGCACTCGTCGCCGCCATCGGCGAACGGGTCACCCGGTCCGTGCTCGACGGCGCCCCGAAGGCCGAGACGGCAGCGGCGCGGTGAGCCACGCCTTCGACGGCGCGAAGCGGTTCGCGGTCCTCGGCGGTGGCGCCGCGATGCTGCTCGTCGGCACCTCGACCGCCGTGGCGGCGACCATCGCCGACTATCCCGTCCTCATCGGACAGTCGATCCGCTTCGCGCTCGCCGCCCTGATCCTCCTGGCCGTCGTGCGGGCGCAGCGGCTCCCCCGCGTCCGGCTCACCCCCCGCGACCTCCTCCTGCTCGTCGCCTTGGCCGCCACCGGCCTCGCCGGATTCAACCTCTTCCTCATCGAGGCGACCCGGCATGCCGGTCCCGCCATGATCGGCTCCGTGGTCGGGGCCGTCCCGGTCGCGCTGGCGCTGCTCGGGCCGGTCCTGCAGCGGCGCAGGCCTTCACGCAGAACGGTCATCGCGGCGCTCGTGGTCGCGGGCGGCACAGCCGTCGCCGCGGGGCTCGGCACCGGCAGCGCCGCCGGACTGCTCCTGGCGATCGGCGCGCTCGGCTGCGAAGTGCTGTTCTCCCTGCTCGCGATCCCGCTGCTCCCCAAACTCGGGCCCACCCGCGTGTCCGCCCACGCCGCCACGCTCGCCGTGCCGATGCTGCTCGCCGCCGGACTGGTCGTCGAAGGCACGCACGCGCTGCGGATGCCGACGCTCACCGAAGGCGCGGCCTACGCCTACCTCGGCGTCCTGGTCACGGCCGTCGCGTTCCTCCTGTGGTACAACGCGCTCCGCCGCATCGGAGCGGACCGCAGCGGCCTGCTCGCCGGGCTCGTGCCGGTCGGTGCGCTCCTCACCACCGCGGTGCTCGGCATCGCCCCGGTGACCGCCCCCGACGTGGCGGGCGCCGTCATCGTCGGCGCGGGCATCGCCTTCGGCCTCGGCAAAAGCGGCACGAACGCGGATCAGCCCGAGGCAGTGCCGTCCGGTGCTTCACCGCGACTCGCTCTGCCGCGCAGTCGCTCCTCGATCCAGGCCGAAGCCGCCTCGGACGTGGTCGACTCGGTGTCGTAGTCGATATGGCCGCGCTGGTAGTCCAGGAAGTGCAGCGTCGGCTTCCAACCGGTCGTCGAGAAGTCGTACTCCTCGGTGCGCACGACCGCCCCGACGCGGTACCTGCGCAGCACGCCTGCCGGACTGCGGCGCGGATGCGTCAGGAAGAAGTACTCGAGATCGTCGATCGGACCTCCCTCCGAAGGCTTCCAGGCTATCGGCGTACCAGTGCCGACTACTGACTCTGCGGCGATGACGTGCCCGATGACCGATGCCCCGACACACCGCGGCCCTCGGCGGGCCGTGCGCCGAGCCTGCGGAACACTGGAGTGCGGCCGGGCCCGACCAGGACCCGGACGACGCCTCGCACTGCCGAAGGAGAGAGACCATGACCGACCCGTTCATCCGCGCCTTCGAGGACGCGGGCTGCGAAGGCCCGCTGGCGGGACTGCGGCTGGCCGTGAAGGACCTGTTCGACCTCACGGGGGTGCCGACGGGCGCGGGGAATCCGCGCTGGCTCGAGACCCACGAGACCCCGGTGAAAGACGCTGCGGCGGTGGCGCGGCTGCGCGCGGCCGGCGCACGGGTGGTGGGCAAGACGATCACCGATGAACTGGCATGGAGCCTCAACGGCACCAACGCGCACTACGGGACACCCGAGAATCCGGCCGCGCCCGGGCGGTGCCCGGCGGGTCGTCGTCGGGTTCGGCCTCAGCGGTCGCCTTGGGGCGGGCGGACATCGGGCTCGGCACCGACACGGGCGGCTCGATCCGTGTCCCGGCTTCCTACTGCGGGCTGTACGGGCTGCGGCCGACCCACGGACGGGTGAGCCTGGAGGGCGCGGTGGCGCTGGCGCCGTCGTTCGACACGGCCGGGGTGCTCACACGGGACGCGGCCACGCTGCGACTCGCGATGGGCGTGCTCCTCGAAGGCGACGCCAAGGCGGGTCCGATCACGAGACTGCTCGCGCCGCAGGACATCTGGGACGAGATCCCGGAGGCGACGCGGGCGGCGGTGATGCCGAAAGTCGAGGCACTCGGACTCGTAGTGGACCGCGAACCGCTGTTCGGGAGACGGCACCGGACCGGCGCCGCTGGAGGCCGCGAGGGTCGCGTACGCGGCCTTGCAGGCCTGGGAGGCATGGCAGCAGCACGGCGCCTGGATCGAGAAGCACCGGCCGAAGTTCGGGCCGGGCGTGGCCGTCCGGTTCGCGAACGCGGCGAAGATCGGCAACGGCGACATCGCTGCGGCGCAAAGGGTGCGCAGCGGCATCATCGCGCTCGTTCGGGACCGGCTGCCGGAGGGCACCGCACTGGCGATCCCGGCCACGCCGGGACCGGCGTTCACGATCGGAGACGCGCCGAACCGCGAGGCGATCGTGCGCTTGACATGCATCGCGGGCCTGGCGGGAGCACCGGGCCTGGCCGTGCCGGCCGGCACGGTCGAAGGCCTGCCGGTGGGACTGCAACTCGTGGCCGCACCGGGCGGCGACGAAACGCTGCTGGCGCTGGCCTGATCGCGGCGGTCCGGGCCGCGGCACTCGGCCGCTAGGTCGCCGATCTTTCGCGGTCCAGGGCGATCGGTCCGCAGCCCCCGCCGCCGCGTGCCGTCGTCGTAGGCCTGGACCGGGCGGTGCCGCGGGGCTCGCTCGCCCCGCGGATCCCTCGGTCCTCTTGATGTGCCCTCGTTGCGCGCGTTGGCGACCCGGTGGCGCGGCGACCTGCCTCGTCGCCTGGGTCCCCTCGCGCACGTGCCGGTCCGGGGACCGGTCGGTCGCGTCCCTTCCTGCCGGTCGGGAGCGGTGCGTCCTCAGCAGAGGTCAACAGACGAGGCCCGAACGGAAGGCCTCGGCCACCGCATGGGCCCGGTCGCGGGCGCCGAGCTTGCGGAACATGCGCCGCGCGTGGGTCTTCACGGTGTCCTCGGAGACGAACAGGTCGCGCCCGATCTCCGCGTTCGACTTCCCTTCGCTCATACCCCGGAGGACCTGGAGTTCGCGCTCCGTGAGCTTCATGCCCTGCAGCGTCGAGCGCTGCCTGGGCACGGTTTCGGTGACGCGCTGGAACGTCGGCGAGGCGAACATGATCGCCTGCGCCAGCGCGACCAGCAGGTCGTCGGAGTTGCTGGACGGGGTGCGTATGACGCCCCGTGCGCCCGCGGCGACCACCATGGCCGCCGTGCGCGGGTCGGCCGCTCCGGACAGGAGGACCCCGGTCCGGGGCGAGCGGGCGCGGACGGTCTTGACGAACTTGACCGGGTCGGGCGCGGCGAGAGCCACATCCACCAGCACCACGTCCACTTGGCGGCGGCCGAGCTCGAGGAACAGCTCGGGCGAGCCCTCGACCGACTTGACGGCCTGCGCCAGGCCCATGCGGGTCGCGCAGGCCGAGATCTTCTGTCCAGCTTGAGGAGTCTTAACACAGACCAGTACGGTTCTCACTTGTTTCTACCTTTCGCTGCGGTAGGCCGTGCGTGCGTCTACTTCCAGCACGCAGGCGGTCCGCCGCCATGACGCGTATGAGCGCGAATTTTTTGAGTGACTTTTCGAGGTTTCCGGGAAGAGGCGTGGACGCATGGTGTTCGGGTTCGCTGACGCGAGATTCCCCGCCCCGGATGGGAAACTGGGGGCATGACACAGCGAAGAGGCGGACGACAGCACCGGGCCGAGTCCCGCGATATTGGTGATCATCGTTCACATCCACCTCGCCATGACCTACTTAACGAACTAACGGCCCTGGAAGGTACGAGTTACGGCCGATATAAATCCTTGCGTGGCAAATGGTGGGCAGGACCGGCGATTCTGGACATTTCCAAGATCCAGTCGGACCCGTACGCGCCGCCGAGCCGAGTGGCGCTCAGTTTCGACGCCGAAACCGCTGACCTGCACGAAGAGTGGTACTCGAGTCCGGAGCGGCGGCGCGCCATCGCGGTCCTGCTCGCGAAGCGACTGCGGACCGCGTGTCCGACCAGGGACCTGCGGATCGACGCCGGCGGGCAGGAGATCCTGCGGCGGGCCTCCTGCGAAGTCGGCGAGGACGGGTCCGTGGCGTTCCGCCTCGGCGCGCAACTGCCGGGCCACGGCAGGCGGATCGCGGGGCGCCAGGCCGCGCGCCTGCTGTGCGAGATGCTCCCCGACGCGGCCGATGAAGCGCTGGCGGTGAGCGAGGAGGAGGCCGAGCGGTGGGTCCGGCACGCCGATGACGTAGCGGCGCTCCGTGAGGCGGTCGCGGCCGCGGGCCTGGTCGGGTTCGTCGCGGACGGGGCGATGCTGGCGCGGCGCTCGGGCGTCGACGACCGGCCGCTGGAGTCGGGCGTGGCGTTCGCGTCCCCCGAGTCGATGGCGGTCGAGTTCACGCTGCCGCACGCGGGCGCGGTGCGGGGCATGGGGATCGGGCCCGGAGTGACGCTCATCGTCGGCGGCGGCTTCCACGGCAAGTCGACGCTGCTGCGGGCCTTGGAATCCGGGGTGTGGGACCACGTGCCCGGCGACGGGCGCGACTTCGTGGTCGCGGACCGGTCGGCGGTGAAGATCCGGGCCGAGGACGGCCGGGCCGTGACGGGCGTCGACGTGCACGCGTTCGTCGACCACCTGCCGAGCGGCGACGACACGCGCCATTTCACGACCGAGAACGCGTCCGGTTCGACCTCGCAGGCGGCGGCGGTGGTCGAGGCGCTGGAAGCGGGCGCGACGGGCGCTGCTCATCGACGAGGACACGGCCGCGACGAACCTGATGATCCGCGACGCGCGCATGCAGGAGCTCGTGGCGAAGGACCGCGAGCCGCTGACACCGCTGGTGGACCTGGTGCGGTCGATGGCCGACGACCACGGGGTGGCCACGATCCTCGTCATGGGCGGCTCGGGCGACTACATGGACGTCGCCGACCGGGTCGTGCTCATGGACGCGTACCGGCCCGAGGACGTCACCGAGCGGGCGAAGACCCTGGCGGCCAAGCCGACCGGGCGGAAGGTGGAGGCCGAGGGGTTCCGGATGCCGCGGGCGCGCGTGATCGACCCGCGCTCGGTGTCCTCCGAGTCGCGGGGCAGGCAGAAGATCAAGGCCGGGGGCACGGACGGGCTGCGATTCGGCGAGTCCGATGTGGATGTGCGATCGGTGGAGCAGATCACCGACCCGTCGATGACGACCGGGATCGGGCTGGCGATCGAGGCGGCCGTGCGGCGCGGCTGGATCGACGGGGACGCCACGGTGGCGGAGGTCCTGGACCGGCTGGACGAGGCGCTGGACGCGGAGGGCACGGCCGAACTGCTGCGGATCCGTGAAGTGGACCTGGCGGTGCCGCGGCGGCACGAGGTGGCGGCGACGCTCAACCGGATGCGGGAGCTGCGGGTCCGCGAAAGCGGCGAATGAAGGTGCGGCCCTTGCCGTTCCGCGGCTGGGCCGAGTCTCCGAAGCCAGTGGGCGTACCACCGGTTTTCGGGAAGAATAGTGCCTTCGCGGCTCCGATCCCCAAAGGCCGCGAAGGCACTTGAACTCTATCGGTTTCCCGACAGTACTGCGAGTGACTGTCGGGATGTTGACACTTGCAATTCCGTCCAGACGCGTTCGACCAGGACCTGGACACAGAGCAAGGCCGCCGACGAGCGTCGGCGGCCTTGCTCTTGTTCCCGTCGCGGGTCAGGGACCGCTGGTCCCCGGCCCGGCGCTAGTGCGAGTGGCTGTGCCCGCCGTGGGAGTGCGAGTGGCCGTGACCGGCCGACTCTTCCTCTTCCTCGGGCTTGTCCACGATCGTCACCTCGGTCGTCAGCAGCATGCCGACGATCGAACCGGCGTTGAGCAGCGCGTTGCGGGTGACCTTCACCGGGTCGATGATCCCGGCCGAAACCAGGTCCTCGTACTCGCCGGTGGCGGCGTTCCAGCCTTCGCGCCAGCCCTTGCCCTGGACCGCGTTCACGATCACGTCGCCCGACTCGCCCGCGTTGATCGCGATGCGGCGCAGCGGCTCGGACAGGGCGGCCTCGACGATCCTGAGGCCGACGCGGGCCTCCGGGTCGTCCAGTTCGATCTTGTCGAGCACGCTGATCGCGTGGACCAGGGCCGCGCCGCCGCCGGCGACGATGCCCTCTTCCACCGCGGCCTTGGTCGCGTTGACGGCGTCCTCGATGCGGTGCTTGCGCTCCTTGAGCTCGACCTCGGTGGCCGCGCCGACCTGGATGACGGCGACGCCGCCCGAGAGCTTCGCGAGGCGCTCCTCGAGCTTCTCGCGGTCCCAGGAGGACTCGGTGGTGGAGGCCTGCTGCTTGATCTGCGCGATGCGGGCGTCGACGTCCTTGCGCTCCCCGGCGCCGTCCACGATCGTGGTGGCGTCCTTGGAGACGGTGACGCGGCGGGCCCGGCCCAGGTGCGACAGGTCGGCGTGCTTGAGCTCGAGGCCCACCTCGGAGGAGATGACCTCGGAGCCCGTGAGGGCCGCGATGTCGCCCAGGATGGCCTTGCGGCGGTCGCCGAAGGCCGGGGCCTTGACGGCGCACACGCGCAGGGTGCCGCGCAGGGCGTTCACCGACAGGGTCGCGAGGGCCTGGCCCTCGACGTCCTCGGCGATGATCAGGAGCGGCTTCGAGGTCTCGACGACCCGCTCCAGGACCGGCAGCAGCTCTTCGATCGAGCCGACCTTGCCGTTCGTGATGAGGATGTAGGGGTCCTCGAACACGGTCTGGCGAAGGTCCTGGTCGGTGATGAAGTTCGGCGAGATGAAGCCCTTGTCGAACTGCATGCCCTCGGTCACCTCGAGCACGGTCTCCAGGCTGGAGCCGTCCTCGACGGAGACGACGCCTTCGACGCCGACGGCGTCCATGGCCTTGGCGATGAGCTCGCCGATCTCCGGGTCCTGCGCCGAGACCGCCGCGACCTGCGCGATGTTCTCGTGGTCGGAGATCTGGATGGCCTGGCTCAGCAGTTCGGCCGAGACGGCGTTCGCCGCGGCCTCGATGCCCTTGCGGATCGCGATCGGGTTGCCCCCGGCCGTGATCGCCTTGATGCCGGCGTGGCTCATCTTCTGGGCCAGCACGGTGGCGGTGGTGGTGCCGTCGCCCGCGACGTCGTTCGTCTTGGTCGCGACCTCCTTCACCAGCTGCGCGCCGAGGTTGGCGTACGGGTCGGCGAGCTCGATCTCCTTGGCGATGGTGACACCGTCGTTGGTGATGAGCGGAGCGCCGAAGGAGCGCTGGAGGACGACGTTGCGGCCCTTCGGGCCGAGCGTGACCTTGACGGTGTCGGCGAGCTCGTCGATGCCTTGCAGCAGGTTGTGCCGCGCGTCCTCGGCGAAGTTGAGAATCTTCGGCATGGTGTCCCTTTCCTAAGACACGAACGGGCCCTCCGCAGAGGGCCCGAAGCGTGCTAGTTCTCGACGACCGCGAGGACGTCACGCGAGGACAGGACGAGGTATTCCTCGCCGTTGTACTTGATCTCGGTGCCGCCGTACTTGGAGTAGATGACCACGTCGCCGACCTTGACGTCGATCGGGAGGCGGTTGCCCTTGTCGTCGAAGGCGCCCGGGCCCACGGCCAGAACGGTGCCCTCCTGGGGCTTCTCCTTGGCGGTGTCGGGGATGACGAGGCCCGAGGCGGTGGTGGTCTCGGCCTCGTTCGCCTGGACCACGATGCGGTCGCCCAGCGGCTTGATGGCAGCCTTGCTCACTTGGTTTCTCCAAACCTGCGTGTTCAATACGATGTCCGCCACGTCAGCGCGGGTCTCGTCGTCGCGGGTGCCGAGGCACCGGCTCGTGGCCGTTGGCACTCTCAAGGTGAGAGTGCCAAGCCGATCATAGCGCTTAGCAATCTCGGTCTGCGAGTGCTAAGGCGTAGGTTAGTTCGCCCAGGTGGGGACGTCAACGCCGGGTCTCCAACGTCATACCATGAGGCACGTGGACACCAGCCTGCTCGAAGCCCTGAGAGCCGATGACGACCTCCAGCGGAGGGCCGAGGCGGCCCTGCGCAGCGACGGCGACCGGGCGCCGCTGACGCTGCGGAAGGCGGGCGTGGACCCGGCTCTGGCGGCCGCGGCGTTGACGCTGGCGGACCTGCGCGAGCACGCGAAGGCGAAGTTCGGCGAGCGCGCCGGAAAGCTCTACTTCACTAGGGCGGGACTGGAACAGGCCACGAGATGGGTGGTGGCTGAGCGCCGGGCGGCGAGGTTCGCGAGGCACGCCGGGTCGGTCACCGACCTGTGCTGCGGGCTCGGGACCGAGGCCCTGGCGTTCGCTGAAGCGGGCCTGCGGGTCGAGGCCGTGGACAGAAATGAGGACACGGCCGCGTACGCGAAGGCGAACGCCGAGGCGGCGGGCGTTGCGGTCGAAGTGACGATCGGCGACGCGCTGCAGACGCCGCTGCTGGAAGCGGTGTTCGCGGACCCGGCCCGCCGATCGGGCGCCGGACGGAACTTCAACCCGGCCGAGTACTCGCCGCCGCTGGACCAACTCCTGGTCCACATGGCGGAGGCGAGGTTCGCTGCGGTGAAGCTGGGCCCGGGGATCAGCCACGAGTGGATTCCGGAAGGCGCCGAGGCGGAATGGGTCTCGGTGGACCGGGACGTGGTGGAGGCGTGTCTGTGGCTGGGCGAGGCGGCGGAGGTCAAGCGAAGGGCGAGCCTCTACAAGGCCGGTGAATGGCACGAGCTGACCGGCGACGGCGAGGAGCGAGCCGAGGTCGGTGAGGTGGCGGCGTACCTCTACGAGCCGGATGGAGCGGTGATCCGGGCGGGCCTGGTGGCCGAGCTGGCGGAGCGGCTGGAAGCGCACACGGCGAACGAGACGATCGCCTACCTGTACAGCGATGAGCTGCGGGAGACCCCGTTCGCCAGGGCCTGGAAGGTGGAGGAGGTCTGGCCCCTCCACCCCAAGAAGCTGAAGGCCCTGCTGGCCGAACGCGGCATCGGCCGCCTGACGATCAAGCAGAGAGGAACGGGAATCGACCCGGCGGCCCTGCGAAAGCAGCTCAAGCTCAAGGGCCCGAACGAAGCGACACTGGTGGCGACCCGAGTGGGCGCGGACCACGTGGCGCTCCTCTGCCAGGAGGCCTAGGCGGCTGCGTACGGCTTGATCTGACGCAGGTCGTTCGCAAGCCGGTCGCGCTCGATCTCGAGGTCGTAGCGATTCTGGAGATTCATCCAGAACCTGTCCGAGGTGCCGAAATACCTCGCCAGTCGCAGAGCGGTGTCGGCGCTGATGCGCCGCTTGCCGTGCACGATCTCATTGATCCGGCGCGGCGGGACCCCGATCGCCATCGCGAGCCGGTACTGCGAGATGCCGAGGGGCTCCAGAAACTCCTCGGCCAGGATCTCTCCCGGGTGCATCGGTGGCATCAACGCTTCCATCGGCCTCCCCTTCCCGTGCCTCGTCCACCTCAATCTAGTGATAGTCAACGATCTCCACCCCTTCCGGGCCCGCGTCGGTCCAGCGGAAGCACACCCGCCACTGTTGGTTGACGCGGATGCTGTGCTGTCCTTCACGGTCGCCCTTCAGCTTCTCGAGGTGGTTGCCGGGCGGCACCCGCAGATCCTCGGTCGTCTCGGCTGCGTCAAGTATCAGCAGCTTCCTGAGCGCGGCGCGTTGCGTGGCGTCGGCGAACTTCTTCGATCGCTTCCTCTCCCAAATCCGCTCGGCTTCCTTGTCGGCGAATGATCTGATCACGCCCAATAGTAACGCATTGCGTTAATAACGTCGAGCGTTCATACGGCTCGAAGGTGATGTCGACTTGGGCGGTGCTGTCGAGGCCTTCGAGTTCCAGGTAGTGCCGCACCATCGCCTCGGCGTCTTCAACACCTTCGGACTGCGTGACGCCAACGCCCTCGATGTGAAGTTCCCAACCGTGTTCCCAGGCCTTCGCCGTGACCTTGTACGCCATCGCAACCATCAATTCGGAAGGCATTGAAGTCGCTTCATAGAGGGCGTCGTGGGCCTCGGCGAGTTCTTCGCGCGTGAACCCACCGTGTTTCATGACGTGGTCGTCGAGCAGCTCGCGCAAGCGTTCGCGCCCCGAATGAGGGGTCACTCGGGGAGGCGGGCCGTCAGGTCTACTTCCACCAGTTGGCCGGGGTAGCCGAGGGCGGTCACTCCGGTCACCGTGCTGGCGGCTTTGAAGGCGGGGGCGAGGTCGGTGTGTTCGGCGAAGCGGTGCCAGGCGGCGCCGACGGTGGCGCTGTCGGCGCTCACGACGTAGACGACCGAGCGGACCACGTCCTCGGGCTGCGCGCCGACCGAGTTCAGGGCGGCGATGCTGTTCGCCGCGACCTGGTCGATCTGCTTCTCGAGGTCGCCGATGCCGACGACCTGCTGGTCCTGGTCGACCGGGCACTGGCCCGCCAGGAAGGCGACCCGTCCGGACTCGACGACGGTCACGTGCTCATAGCCCCCGGTGGGGTGCAGTTCCTGGTTCACCACAACGCGAGTCTATGGCCGAAGCCCCTGGCGCGGAACCGGTTTTGCCCGCTCCGCTATTCGGGATGGGCGATCTTGTAGCGGAGCTTCGAGTCCTTCTCGGTGACCATGCGCTCCAGGTCCACCTGGTAGTTCGACATCTTGTCGCGCAGGGCCTCGTCGCCCGCGCCGAGGATGCGGACCGCGAGGAGGCCGGCGTTCTTCGCCCCGGCGACCGAGACCGTGGCGACCGGGATGCCGGCGGGCATCTGGACGATCGAGAGCAGCGAGTCCATGCCGTCGAGGTGCTTGAGGGGCACCGGCACGCCGATGACCGGGAGCGGGGTCGCCGAGGCGACCATGCCCGGGAGGTGGGCGGCGCCGCCCGCGCCGGCGATGATGACCTGGAGGCCGCGGGAGGCGGCCGAGTCGGCGTAGGAGAGCATCCCGTGCGGGGTGCGGTGGGCCGAGACGACGCGGACCTCGAACGCGACGCCGAAGTCCGCGAGGACCTCGGTGGCCGCTTCCATTGTGGGCCAGTCCGAGTCGGAGCCCATGATGACGCCGACGCGGGCCTTTGCCTGCTCTGCCATGTCAGTCCTGCTCGCCTTCTTGGAGCCATTTCGCGGCCCGCATCGCGCGGCGCCGCAGTACGTCGGGGTCGTCGCCGCAGACGGTGACGTGGCCGATCTTGCGGCCGGGGCGCACCGCCTTGCCGTAGAGGTGCACGTGCGCGCCAGGGTCCTCGGCGAGGAGGTGCTGGAGGCGCTCGTCGAGGCGCGGACCGCCCGGCTGCCCGCCGAGGACGTTGGCCATGACGGTGAACGGCGCGGCGGTCTCGGTCGAGCCGAGCGGGTAGTCGAGGACGGCGCGCAGGTGCTGCTCGAACTGGCTCGTGCGGGCGCCCTCGATGGTCCAGTGGCCGGAGTTGTGGGCGCGCATCGCGAGTTCGTTCACGCTGAGCCCTTGAAAGACACCGGCCTTGGAGGTCTGGAAGAGCTCGACCGCGAGCATGCCGCAGACGCCGAGTTCCGACGCGATCGTCTCGGCGATCTGGGTGGCCGCCGCCGCGATGGCGTCGGTCAGGCGCGGGGCCGGGGCGATGACCTCGGTGCAGATGCCGCCGGTCTGGACGGTCTCGACGACCGGGTAGACGGCGGTCTCGCCGCGCGGGGAGCGGGCGATCTGGACCGCGAGTTCGCGCTGCAGCGCCATGCGCTCCTCGGCGATGAGGCGGATGCCGGAGGCGAGCACCGCTTCGGCGTCGGCGGGCGTGTCGATCATCCACACGCCCTTGCCGTCGTAGCCGCCGGTCGCGGCCTTGAGGACGCACGGGAGGCCGAAGGCCTCGACGTCCGAGATGGAGTCGACGGGGGCCCAGCGCGGCTGGGGCAGGCCGAGTTCGGTGAGGCGCGTGCGCATGGCCTGCTTGTCCTGGGCGTACAGCAGGGCCTCGGGGCGGGGCTGGACTTCGACGCCTTCGGCGACGAGGGCCTGGAGGGCCGCTTGCGGGACGTGCTCGTGGTCGAAGGTGACCACGGTGCAGCCCTTGGCGAAGCCGCGGAGGTCCTCGACGCTGCGATAGTCCCCGTACGTGGTCGCCGGGGTGACGACCGCGGCGCTCTCGGCCGGGTCGGCGGCGAGCACCTTGAGGCTCTGGCCGAGGGCGATGGCGGCTTGATGGGTCATGCGGGCGAGCTGACCGGCGCCGATCATGCCCACCGTCGGAAGTTGCGTCGCGGCGTCCACGGCCAGAGCCTAACCTGGCGCTCAACGCGCTTCGTCGGGTTCGCCGCCGCTCGTGACCTGCATCGTCGGCGGATCATCGGATGTATGTTCGGCGGCGGCCGCGGCGAGTTCGTCGGCCGAGTGCCCCAGCGCGCGGCAGAGAGCGATGATGGTGAAGAACGCCGGCGTTGCGATGCGCCCGCTTTCGATCTTGCGGAGCGTCTCCGGCGAGATCTCGGCCGCGGCGGCCACGTCGTGGAGACTCCGCGAGCCCCTGAGGGTCCGCAGGGTCCGGCCGAGCGCGCGCCCGCGCGCGTGCTCCTCGGGTCTCAGCGGAGGCCGAATCATATCGGTATTATAGTACCGGTATAAAAATACCGTCCACCATTGAAAGGTCCGCCATGATCGAGCTGTACTCCCCCGCCGAGATCGAAGCGATGCGCCCGGCCGGGCGCTTCGTGGCCGGGATCCTCACCGAGCTGGAGAAGGTCGCCGACGTCGGCGTCAACCTCCTCGAACTCGACGACCTCGTGACCCGGCGCATCAAGGAGGCCGGGGCGGTCTCCTGCTACGTGGACTACCACCCGTCGTTCGGCGGGAGCCCGTTCGGGAAGGTCCTGTGCACCTCGGTGAACGACGCGGTGCTGCACGGCCTGCCGTTCGACTACAAGCTCAAGGACGGCGACCTGGTGAGCTTCGACTTCGCCGCCGAAGTGGACGGCTGGGTCGCCGACTCGGCCCTGTCGGTCGTCGTCGGGAAGGCGCGCGAGGAGGACCTGCACCTCATCGACACGACGGCGCGGGCGCTCGAGGCCGGCATCGCGGCGGCGCAGGTGGGGAACAAGCTCGGGGACGTCGGGCACGCGATCGCGACCGTGGCGCGCGGCGACGGCCTGGGCGTGAACACCCAGTTCGGCGGGCACGGCGTCGGGCCGGACCATGCACGGCGACCCCCACGTGCCGAACGACGGACGCCCGGGCCGGGGCATGAAGCTCAAGCCGGGCCTGGTCATCGCGATCGAACCGTGGTTCCTGCAGACCACGGACGAGATCGTCTACGACCCGGACGGATGGACGCTGCGCAGCGCCGACGGTTCGCGCGGCGCGCACATGGAGCACACGATCGCGGTCACCGAGGACGGGCCGATCGTGCTGACCGCCAGGAACTAGCGGGCGCCTCGCAGGCTCGGCGCGGATCCGCTTCAGTGATCCGCTTCGGCCCTCGCCAGGCGGGCCATGCGGTCGAGCATCCGCTCCGTCGCGATCTCCTCGGCGGTGACGGCGTACCCGTAGTGGTCGCGCCAGTCGCCGTCGATGTAGAGGTAGCGCTTGTGCAGGCCCTCGCGGCGCAGGCCGAGCTTCTCGGCGACCCGGTTCGACGGGCCGTTCTCGGGCCGGATGTTCACCTCGATGCGGTGGAGGCGGCCGACGGTGAGCGCGTGGTCGACGACGAGCGCCAGCGCGGTGGCGGTGATGTTCCGCCCGGCGTGGCCGCGGTCGATCCAGTAGCCGGCGTAAGCGGAGCCGAAGGCGCGGCGCACGATGTTGCCGACGGTGAGGCCGCCCACGAGCTGTCCTTGCCAGCAGACGGCGAGCGGCCAGCTCGTGCCGTCCTTGATGGAGCGTTTGAGGCCGCGCACCATGGCGCGGAACGCGGCGGGCGAGTGGGCCTCGTGCCAGGTGGTGCCGGTGCCGGGTTCCCAAGGGGCGAGCCAGGCTTCGTTGGCGCGGCGCAGTTCGGACCAGCGGGCGGCGTCGGAGCGTCGGAAGGGGCGCACGCTGACGTCGCCGTGGGTCAGGTGCACGGGCCAGCCGGGGTTGGAGAGGGTCATTCGAATTCCAGCAGCGGGTCGTTCGTGAAGATCATCGGTTCCGGTCCAGGAGCAGCACGTCTACGGTCGACCCGGCGGGCACCCGGGTCGCGTTCTCGCCGATGGTCATGAGGCCGGTCGCCTCGGCGAGTCCGGAGAGCGTGTAGGAAGTGGATCCCAGCGGGGCGACGGTGTAGCCGCCGCCGCGCCTCTCGGCGACGCGGACGGGCCGGAATTCCCGCAGCCCGCTCGGTGAGGATACGGGCTCGGTCAGGTTGGCGCGCACGCTGGGCCGGAAAACGGGCTCGGCCCCGGCGAGGCGCTGGATGAGCGGCCGGGCGATCACCTCGAAGGCGATGGTGGCGGCGACGGGGTCGCCGGGGAGGCACACGACGGGCACCTCCTCGGGGCCGATGGTGCCGAAGCCCATGGTCTCGCAGAGGTAGACGGCGACGGGCGCTGAAGTCGACGGCGCCGTCGCGGGAGAAGGTGCGGCGGACCATGTCGCCGGGTCCGGTGCCGGTGCCGCCGGTGGTGATGACGAGGTCGGCGCGGAGGATCTGGTCGTCGAGCACGGACCGGAGCGCGTCGGGCTCGTCGTCGCAGATGCCGACGCGGTACGCGTGGGCGCCCGCCTCGGAGGCGGCGGCGGTGACGAGGTGGGAGTTGACGTCGATGAGCTGGCCGGGCTGCGAGGGCCGGCCGGTGTCGACGAGTTCGTCGCCGGTGGCGATGACGACGACGCGGGGGGTGGGGCGCACGACGACGTCGGCGATGCCGGCGCGCGGCGAGGAGGCCCGACGAGGTGCGGGGTGACGCGGCGGCCCTCGTGGGCGAGGATCTCGCCCGCGGGCCGCTCGGAGCCCATGCGGCGCACGCCGTGTCCGCGGCGGGGCACCTGGCGGACCTCGACGGTGGCCATGCCCTCGTCGGTCCAGGCCAGGGGCACGACGATGTCGGCGCCGACGGGAAGGGCGGCGCCGGCGGCGACGGAGAAGCAGGTGCCGGAGACGAGGCGCACGGGGCGCCAGGAGGAGGCGGCGAGGTCGCCGAGGACCTTCAGGCCGACGCCGCGCTCGGGGCTGGCCCCGGCGATGTCGTCGCCGTTGCAGGCGTAGCCGTCGATCGCGGCGTAGTCGAAGGCCGGGAGCGGGCCGGGGTTCGACGGCGTTCTCGGCCAGGACCGACCCGGTCGACTGGGTCATGTCGATGTCGACCGGGGGCAGGGGTCGCACCAAGGCCAGCGCCTTCGCCAGGAAGTCGGCCAATGGTGTCGCTTCGCCGGTCCCCTTCACTCCCCATCCCCCCGTCGGTCAAGTTCCTCTCAGCGCCGCCTCGCGGTCGCCGGGTCAGTCAAGTGTCGCACTGAATTCGCGCAGCCAGGCGTTGAAGCCGGGCAAGTCGTCGCGCTGCGCTGGCGAGCTCGACCAGGGTCTGGAGGTACGCGACGGGCTCGCCGGTGTCGTAGCGGCGGCCGCGGAAGACGACCGCGTGGACCGGGGTTCCCTTGGCGCGCATGGCCTCCATGGCGTCGGTGAGTTGGATCTCGCCGCCGCTGCCGGGCTCGGTCTGCTCGAGCACGGGGAAGATCGCGCCGGGGAGGACGTAGCGTCCGATGAGGATGAGGTTGGAGGGCGCGTCCTCGACGGCGGGCTTCTCGACGAGGCCGGTCACTTCGACGACGTCTTCGGCGTCGGTGGTCCGGACGGCGGCGACGCCGTAGCGGGAGACCTGGTCCTCGGGGACCTCGATGAGGGCCAGGACGATGCCGCCGGTCTCGGACTTGGAGGTCGATCATGCGCGGCAGGAGCTTGTCGTCGAGGTGGCACCACTCGTCGCCGAGGAGGACCGCGAAGGGCTCGTCGCCGACGTGCGAGGCGGCGCGGCCGACGGCGTGGCCGAGGCCCTTGGCGCCGCCCTGGCGGATGGCGGTCATCTCGGCGATGCTCTCGGGGGCCTTCACCTTGGCGAGCATCGCGTCCTTGCCCTTGGCCTTGAGGGCGTTGTCGAGGTCGGCGCGCGCGTCGAAGTAGTCGATCATGGCGTCCTTGCCGGGGGCGGTGACGAGGGTGACGTCATCGGCGCCGGCGGCGGCGGCCTCCTCCACGATGTACTGGAGGACCGGCTTGTCGACGATCGGCAGGAGTTCCTTGGGGATGGCCTTGGTGACCGGCAGGAAGCGGGTGGCGAAGCCGGCCGCGGGAATGACGGCTTTCGTGGCGCGGGGCGCGGTTGCTGACATACCGCGAGGGTAGCGTGCACACGCTGCGTCGGCGGTCGGCCACCCTGCCGAACAGAGGTGAACGTTCATGTCGGGTGGTCCGGGTTCAGGCCGCCGCGACCCTCCAGGTGTCGCGCCCGCCCGCCTTGGCGGCGTAGAGGGCCTCGTCGGCGGCCGCGAGGATGCCTGTGGCGGTCTCGGCGTGCTCGCCGAGGACGGCGATGCCGATGGAGACGGTGATGCGGAGTTCGCGGCCGCCTGAGGCGTCGTTGACCTTGAACTTGCTTGGCGTTGACGGCTCGGCCGAGCCGCTCGGCGACGACCGAGGCGCCGCTCGCGTCGGTCTCGGGCAGCAGCACCATGAACTCCTCGCCGCCGTGGCGGAAGGCGAGGTCGACTTCGCGGATCTGCGCCGGTGATGCGGCGGGCGAGCTCGACGAGGACCTGGTCGCCGACGGGGTGGCCGTAGGTGTCGTTGACGTCCTTGAAGCGGTCGAGGTCGATCGCGAGGAGCGCGGAGGGCCGCTGGTAGCGGCGGGACCGTTCGGCCTCGCGGCGCAGGGAGGTCTGCATGAACCGGTAGTTCCACAGGCCGGTGAGCGGGTCGGTGAGGCTCAGCCGCTCGGCGTGGCGGTGGAGGAGCACGTTCTCGACCGCGACGGCGGCCTGCCCGGCGAAGGTCCGCAGGGTGTCGACGTCGCCCGGTTCGAACTCGTCCCCGGCGATCCGGTTGTAGAGGACGAGCACGCCGAGGACGCCCGGCTTCGGTGCGCGGCGCGCCGCCGTACTCGCCGTCGCCTTGGCGGGAGCGGTCGTGCTCGACCGCTTGGCCGCTGGTGCGCACCTGGTCGACGGGGTGGACGCTGCCGCGTTCATGGTCGGGGGACTGACGCCCGCTGCTCCACTCGTATTCAACGGGCTGGCGCCCGCTGAAGGGCACGGCGACGATCGTGTGGGCGTCCGGTTCGGTCAGTCGGCGCGGTGGCGGCCCTCGAAGCGGCCGTCGACGATCCGGCCGTGGGCGGGGACGCCGCCGGCGGCGATCGCGCCGATGATCCCCTCGCCGATGCGGATGCTCGCGGGCTCGGTCGATGCCGAGGTAGCCTTCGCCGGCGCGCTCGCGGAGCTGGTCGGCGTCGTCCACGTCGACGAGCATGATGACCCCGGCCTCGGCCCCGGCCGTCACCATCGCGGTGTCGAGGATGACCTCCAGGATGCGGTCGAGGTCGAGGGTCGCGGTGAGGGTCTGGCCGAGGCGGCCGAGTTGGCCGCGCATCTGGTCGCGGGAGGCGGTGAGGGCGTTGCACGTACGCCTGGGTCTGGGCGGTCATGCGGTTGAACGCGTAGCGCGAGCTGCGCGACCTCGTCGCGCCCGTGGACGGGCACGCGCACGTTGAGGTCCCCTTCGGCGACGCGCTCGGCGGCGGCCGAGAGCTCCGCGAGCGGCCGCGTGGTCGAGCGGGCGAGCCAGGCGGCGAGGCCGACCGCGCAGAACGCCGAGGCGGTGACCATCGCGGCGAGCGTCCAGTACATCGGGGTCACGTCGGTGGCGACGGTGCCGATGCTCAAGGGCAGGAAGGAGTCCGTGAAGTCCCAGCGCCCGGCGTCGGCGCTGCCGACCGCGAGGGGGGTGGCGCGGGCGTCCTGGAGGATGATGTCGGCGTCCGCGACGCGGGCGAGGCGGCCGAGGAACTCGCGGTCGACCGCGCGGAAGGCGCTGAAGACCGGCGGTGGAGCCGTCGGCGTTCTGGACTTCGGCCTGGGCGCCGAGCGCCACGATCGGGCCCGATCCGGCGTAGGCGACGGTCTCGCCGCAGTCGACCCAGGAGCCGTCGGGGGCCTCCGCGCCGATGTCGGTGCCCGCGTCCTGTGCCGACCGAGGCGAGGCTGGAGAAGACGACGCCGTCGACCACGGCGCGGTCGACGAGGAGCTGCGCCATCTCGACCGCGTCTCTCTGTCGCCGCTACGGTAGTTGAGTGCCACGGCCGCAGCCGAGGCCTGGATGCGTTCGCAGATGGTGCCGAGGGTCGAGTCGACCATCGTCACCGCGGAGTTCGCGAGGGCGTCGCCGCGGGAGTCCGCCAGGTGGGACATGACGGCAGCGACGAAGACGGCCCCCACCAAGACCGGCCCGAGCACGACGACGAGGAACGCCGTGGTGAGCCGTGAGCGCAGCGACACCGAATCCCCCTCAAGTTCACTACTTAGAGACTACCTAGAGCTACCGACTCGACACGACATGGCAAGGGCTTTCCCGATCAGGACTAACCGAAAGGATGAGTGCGAGTCTCCGTTCAGGGGAATCCTTCCAGGTACGGACGACAGAAGGAAGGAACTGCCATGCAAGAGGCGAAGACCGCAGCGCGCCGACACCTGCTCGAGGCGCGGAACGCGATGCCCGGTGAGGCAGCGCGGATAGGCCGGACCTGGCCACCTGGAAGGCCTTGCGGGACTTCCTGATCGAAGTCCGTGGACGAAGGCGCCGCGATCGCGGCGTACCGGCCGTTCGGCTCGGAACCGGGCGCGGCGCTCGAACCCGAACTGCCCGAACGGCTCGCGGTGGTCTACAAGGTCCTCGAACCGGTGCTCCTGCCGGACAAGGACCTCGCCTGGCGTGAGGTCGGAGGCCCTGGGGGGCAAGAGGAACCGGACCAGAACTCCGAAGGCGGGGACGGCCCCGACCCGGGCGGGAAGCCTGCTGGAACCGGAGGCGATCAAGCAGGCCGCGGCGGTGATCGTCCCCGGCCTCGCCGTCTCGAATGACGGGATGCGGCTCGGTCGGGGCGGAGGTTCATACGATCGGGCGCTGGCCCGGGTCGGCCCGGACGTGCCGATCGTGGCGCTGCTGCGCGACGGCGAGTTCGGCGTCCAGGTCCCGGCCGAGCCGCACGACCGGCCGGTGACGGGTGTGATCACCCCGGCGAAGGGGTTCACCTCGTTGAGATAGGCCACACGCGGGTCCCGGCCGGGCCGGTCCACCGCCCGCACGCACGCGAAGGGCCCTGTGGCCTGTCCGGCGACCCGGATGGGATTAGCACTCTTCAGCGTTGACTGCTAATGTCGATCGGGATTTGTGTTGACTGCTGGAGGTCTAGGACGTGCCTGTCTACGAATACCGCTGCAAGGAGTGCGGGTACGAGTTCGACAAACACCAGTCGTTCTCCGAAGCGCGCCTGTACCGACTGCCCGAGCTGCGAAGCCAAGGGCGCCCTGCGCAAGGTCTTCGGGAACGTCGGCGTGACCTTCAAAGGCAGCGGGTTCTACCGCACCGACTCCAGGTCCACCGACTCCAGCTCCCTGAGCTCGAACGGCTCCAAGAACGGGGCGAAGAAGAGCGAGAGAAGTCGGAGTCAAGAAGTCCGAGACCAAGGCCGCCGCTTCGAAACCCGCCAAGTCCGATTCCAGAGCGCCGCGAAAGCCGCCTGAGCGGCACACATCTGAACGTCACCACCGGTGCCCGGTCGCGCAAGTCGCGGCCGGGCACCGGTGCGCTGCGGGGGCGATCAGTCCCAGGGCCACTCGGATGAGTCTTCGTTCGGCGTCTCGCCGACGCCTTCGGTCGGCTCGTCGCTCTTGCCCTCGTCGGTCTCGACACCGGCCTCTTCTTGGGCGGCGTCCTCCTGGGCGGCGCCTCTTCTTGGGCGGCGTCCTGGGCGGCCTTTCCTCCTCGGGAGGCGGCGCCTCCCCTTCCTCGGTCTGGATCCCTTCGCCCAACCGGTCGGCGACCTTCGGATCGTCGAAGTAGAAGCGATCCGGGCGGTCGTTCATGACCTTCCACCAGATCGCCTCGGCGACCGTGCCCTCATGTGAGGTGCCGTCGCCCTCCTTGGTCTCGTCGCCGGCCCACACCGCGAGCGAGAGTCCCCCGGTGAAGCCCGTGTGCCAGGTGGAGGAGGCGTTCATCGTGACGTCGAAATGCTCCGCAGACTCCCAGGTGTTCGGGTACAGCGTCGAGACCGCCTCCGCGGCGACCCCCGAATCCACGGCATGGGTGCTCTTCGGGTCGGCCTCGTAGACCTGCCCGTCGGGACCGTCCACGCTCTCGACGAAGAAGGGCTCGGCGGCGGTCCCGCCCGCGGCGAGGGTCGCGTGCATCGAGGCGGCGTCGAGGGTGGTGACCGGGTAGGCGCCGATGCCGATGTCCGGCTGGAATTTCACCGTGTCGTCGTCGGCCGCGACCTCGGCGGCGACGCCGTGCTCGTCGACGTCGTGCGGGTCCCACATCCGGTCGATGCCGAGGTCGGCGGCGGCCTTGGCGATAGCGGCGCCGCCGAGCTGCTCGGCGACGGCGTAGACGGGCGTGTCCAGCTTCCGGTGGACGGCTTCGGAGAGGCTGATCTCGTCATCGGAGGCGCCGCCGATGTTCACGAGGTCCTTCGGCTCGCCCTCCTCGTCGAGGTAGGTCGCGAAGGTCTGGGGCGAGGAGCCGTCGAGGTCGGGCGACCAGATGTCGATCCCGGATTCGACGGCGGCCGCGGCGACGACGGTGTTGAACATGGTCCCGGGCCGGTGGCCCACGTCGGCGGCGAGGTCGAGGCCGGCGCCGTTCTCGCCGCCGTAGTAGGCGAGGACCCGGCCGGTGCCGGGTTCGACCGCGGTGAGCGCGGCGGCGATGTTCTCGTCGTTCGCGGCGACCTCGCGGATCCCGGTCCGGTCGACCGCGAGGTCCTGGAGCTCGGCGTCGAGGGTGGTCGTGATGTCGAAGCCGCCGCGCAGCACCTCGTCGGTGCCGATCCCGGCCTCCGCGAGCTCCTGCAGCACGAAGCCGTTGGTGACGAAGCCCTCCGGGCCGAGCCCGTCGGGGTCGTTCGTGGGGTCGAGGGTCTCGGGCAGCCCGGTGATCGCATTGCGCTTGACCTGGTCGAGGTCGCCGGTGACGACCATCTGGTTGAGCACGTAGCCCCAGCGCTCGGTCGCGTCCTCGACGTTGCCGCCCTTGCCGTAGGGGTCGCGCGGGTCGTAGGGCCCGTCGGGCGACTTGATCTGGGCGACCAGGAGCGCGGACTGGGAGGTGGAGAGGTCGGCGGCCGGGCGGCCGAAGAACGCCTGGGACGCGGCCTCCACCCCGTACGCACCGCGTCCGAAGTAGACGATGTTGAGGTAGTGGTTGAGGATCTGGTCCTTCGAGAACTCCTCCTCCATCTTCATCGCCATGGCCGCCTCGCGGGCCTTGCGGAGGTAGGAGCCGTCGCCGCGGATGTCGGCGACGAGGCCGACGTACTGCTGGGTCAAGGTCGAGGCGCCCTGCTTGTCGCCGCCCTTGACGTTGTTGACGAGGGCGCGGAGCACGCTCTTGGCGTCGACGCCGGGGTGCTTGTAGAAGTTGGCGTCCTCGGCGGCGACGACGGCGTGCTCGAGGTCGTCGGCGATCTCGTCGAGCTCCACGGAGGTGCGCTGCTCGGCGGCGAGCTCGCCCAGGACGGTCGTGCCGTCGCTGTAGTAGACGGTCGAGCCCTGGCTCAGGGTCGCGTCGAGCTCCTCGGGGAGGTCGACGGTGGCGTAGAAGACCGAGCCGACGACGAACGCGGTCGTGGCCAGGACGGCCACGACGAGCCCGAGGGCGGCGATCTTGCGCTTCTTGCGGCGGTGCTTCGGCTTGGTCCTCGGGGGTCGCTCTGCGGGTGCCTCAGCGGTGCCGCTCGGCCGCTTTCTGAAGGGCCGCAAATTGATCGTGCGGCCCGGCCCGGCGGTCTCGTCGGCGGTGTCTCGACCTTCCATGTGAGGAATACGCTCGAATGCCGCCATCCAGTTGCTTTGGCGCGCAAAGCATCTTAATGGGGCGAGAGTGGCTCAGAGGGCCAATGCGACCGCTGTGGTGAGCACCAGTTGCGCGAGCGCGATCGGCACCAGGCCCTTCCAGCACAGGGCCTGGATCTGGTCCACGCGCAGGCGCGGCCAGGCCACGCGGAGCCAGATCACGACGCCCGCGAGCGCGCCGGTCTTCACGAGCGTCCAGACCCAGCCGAGCGATTCAGGGCCCGGGGCCGCGCCAGCCGCCGAGGAAGAGGACGGCGGTGAGCGCCGAGATGACGACGATGCCCACGTACTCGGCGAGCAGCAGCAGCGCGAAGCGGAGCCCGGCGTACTCGGTGAGGTAGCCGAAGACCAGCTCGGAGTCGGCCACCGGCGCGTCGAACGGGGGCCGGCGGATCTCGGCGAGCCCGGCGGTGAAGAACACGAGCGCGGCCGGGGCCTGCCACAGAAGCCACCAGGGGTTCCAGGCCTCGACGATCTGCGGGGAGGCTGAGCGTGCCGGCCGCCACGGCCACCGAGGCGGCGGCGAGCACGAGCGGCAGTTCGTAGGCCATGAGCTGCGCGGCCCCGCGCAGCGCGCCGACGAGTGTGTACTTGTTCGCCGAGGACCACCCGGCCATCAGGACCGCGAGCACGCCCACGCCGACGAGGGCGACCACGATGAACAGGCCCATGTCGAGGTTCGCGCCCGACGAGATCGCCGGGACCGAGCGGGATGAACAGGATGACCAGGAGGTAGGGCAGGAGCGCGACGGCGGGCGCGAGCTTGAAGACGGGCTTGTCGGCGGCGTCGGGGACGAGGTCCTCCTTCTGGGCGAACTTCACGCCGTCGGCGATGAGCTGGGCCCACCCGTGGAAGCCCCCGGCGTGCATCGGCCCGAGGCGGCCCTGCATGTGGGCCATGAGCTTGTGCTCGGTCTGGCCCACGACCAGGGGCAGCACCAGGAACGCGGCGAGCACGGCGACGATCTTGACCGCGATCTCAAGAGCATCGGGCGCCTCAGGCGGGGGTCCGGTTCGCCTCGGTCCGCTCGGCTGCGGGTCGGCGGCCTTCGATCCAGTCCTCCGGCACGCCCGGCGGGCGCTTCGGGGCGCGCTTGCGGACCGTGCCGTGCCCTTCGCCGGGCTCCTTCGCGCCGGGCCACGGCTTGACGACCCGGGCGGCGAGCACGAAGTCCTTGCGGAGCGGGTGGCCCTCGAACTCGGGCGCGAGCAGGAGCGGCTGGAGGTCGGGGTGTCCGGGGAAGTCGACGCCGAACATCTCGTGGGTCTCGCGCTCGTGCCAGTCGGCGCCGGGGTAGAGGTCGGTGACGGAGGCGACGGCGCCTTCGGTGAGCATGGCGCGCAGGAGGACGCCGCGGCGTTCGGCCACGGACCAGAGGTGGGCGACGACGCGGATGCGGAACGCCGGCGCAGGAGGCGCCTCGGCGTCGCCGTCAGGTTCGGCCGGGATATCGGCAGGGCCCTCGTCCACCGCGGAGAGCCAGTCGAAGAAGTCGCAGCCGAGGTCGTCGCGGCAGGCGCGCACGGACTGCGTGCCAGCGCTTGGGGTCGATGTCGGCGACCGAGCGGGGGCCGTCGGCGCCGAGGTCCTCGAGGTCGAGGGCGGCGCGCACGCGGTCGTCCCAGAATTCAGGCATCGGGCCTCCTCAGCAGCGGTCGCAGGCTCGGCTTGCGCAGCGGTTCGGCGGCGATCTTCTTCTGGAGTTCGCCGATGCCGTAGAGGAGGGCTTCGGGGCGCGGCGGGCAGCCGGGGATGTAGACGTCGACGGGGATGATCTGGTCGACGCCCTTGGTGACGCAGTACGAGTCCCAGTAGGGCCCGCCGGAATTGGAGCAGGCGCCGAAGGAGATCACGTACTTCGGCTCGGGCATCTGCTCGTAGAGCCGTTTGATCGCGGGGGCCATCTTGTCGGTGACGGTGCCCGAGACGACCATGAGGTCGGCCTGGCGCGGCGAATGCGCGAAGGGGATCACGCCGAGGCGCATGAAGTCGTGGCGGCTCATGGAGGCGGCGATGAACTCGATCGCGCAGCAGGCGAGCCCGAAGTTGAAGACCCACAGCGAATAGCGCCGGCCCCAGTTGAGGACGAAGCGGATCGGTTCGCCGAGGAGGTTCACGTCGTCCCGCCGGGCGGGGGAACGGGAGCTTCACCGCCATCGCAGGACCCCTTTCCTCCAGGTGTAGGCGAGACCGAGGGCGAGGACGCCCACGAAGAGGCCCATCTCGACCGCGGCCGAGGCGCCGAAGTCGCGGAACACCACGGCCCACGGGAACAGGAACACCGCTTCGACCGCGAAGAGCACGAACAGGAACGCGTAGACGTAGTAGCGGATCTGGACCTGGGCCCAGTCCTTGCCGACCGGGTCGACGCCGCATTCGTAGGT
This sequence comes from uncultured Actinomycetota bacterium, assembly GCA_963740955.1. Classification (GTDB taxonomy): domain Bacteria; phylum Actinomycetota; class Actinomycetes; order Mycobacteriales; family Micromonosporaceae; genus Glycomyces. The sequence continues at coordinate 51,879 of CAVUGC010000008.1, read as the reverse complement.
CTGGCCCTTCTCGGGCGAAGGCGCGCTCGGCCGCAGCAGCCGGTTCGCGGTCATCGCGGCGGCCACGAACGCGAACCCGGTGAGCAGCAGCACCCCGAAGGTTCCGTAGTCGCCCAGTCGGGTGGTGTCCATACGGACACCCTAATGCCGCAAGGGGGTCTGTGGAAGCCGCGAGCGCGCCCGAATCGCACCCGTTCGCAAACCATGCGATTCCGAGCGTCTTTTAGGGAACTCGCGCCGCCTTGAGCGCAACCGGGCGGGCGGCGCGGGCGTGTTGTTGTACGAAGAGGATTCACGCCGGATGCGGCGAGGCCCCCGTCCAGCGGGGCCGAGCGGCACTCGCGCGCACTATGCACAGGTAAGAGAAATGGGAACACCGGACATGACCGCCGCCGGCGCACCGCCGCTGCCACGGGCCGAACACCGACCCGCGGCCTCGGTGACGCTACCCGGCCGCGGATATGCGCAGCCGTCCCTCCTGACGCTGATGGCACTCGACCCCGAGCTCGTCTCGCCGAGGCTCGGGCGGCCTGCTGAAGTCGGCGGCGAGACCCTTGCCGGGCCCGCCGATCCGGTCGCAGAAAGGATTGTCGACATAGCGACCCCGCCTCGCGTCTCCGACTTCGCGAAAGCGACAATGGTGGCCCCCGGGCACGATACACGATGACCCGGACGATGCCCTTGTCCCACCTACCTGCGCTGGAGCGGATGTGCGAACGGAGGCGGAGTTCACCGACCTCTACGAGAAGCATTTCTCGGAGCTCGCGGCCCAGGTATGCGCCTACCTCGGCGACGCCACCGAAGCCCAGGACCTGGTCCAAGAAGCCTTCCTGCGGGCGTGGCAGCGCTGGGACAAGGTCGGCGGCTACGAGGAGCCGGTCGCGTGGGTGCGCCGCGTCGCGTGGAACCTCGCCACCAGCAGGCACCGCCGCAACCAGGTGGCGCGGAAGTTCCTCCAGAAGTCCTCGGCCCCTGAGGCCGCCCCCGCCGCGAGCCCGGACCACGTGGCGCTGGTCGCCGCGCTGCGGCTCGTCCCGGCCAAGCGGCGCCAGGCGCTCGTCATGCACTACATGGCCGACATGACCATCAGCGCGATCGCCGCGGAGACCGGCGCGCGCGAGGGCACCGTGAAGTCCTGGCTGCACCGCGGCCGCAAGGAACTGGCGGCGCTGCTCACCGACGAGCGCCCGAGGCCAAGGCCGGCGGGGACGCGGCGAAGGACGGCGCGGCGAAGGCCGACGACGCCGAGGCCGACCCCGACACGATGCCGATCCGCATCCGGCGCGCGATCCCGGGAGCCCAGCGGGTGACCCGGGCCGCGAACCGCCGAGCTTCCGTGAAGGAGGACCGCTCATGACCGTCGACCCTGAGGACGACACAGGTCGCGGCGGCCTTCGCGAGCTTGAAGGCGGAGTCCGCCGGCGCACTTCCCGCCGCCGCCGGTCAACGAGCTGCTCGGCCGCGGCCCGGCCGCGATGCGCCGCCGCCGGCTCGTGTCTCGCTCGCCGCGATCGTCGGCGCGTGCACCGCGGTCACCGCGGGCGGTTTCGCCGTGGCCCAGACGATCGGCCCGCTCGCGTTCGGCCCCGAGCCCGCCGACAGCGAGCAACACTTCCGTGGAGGCCTCGACCGTCGGACGAGACCCCGAGCTTCAGCATCGGCGACCCGGCGAGCCCGCAGCTCGAACGAGCGGCGAGGAGCCGACCGACGAGGCCGAGATCCCGGCCGAGACGACGCTGGTCATCACCGACCCCTGCGAGTACGGCGACGCCGTGCGCCGACGTGTCCCTCGGCCTGAACGTCGAGGACTGGACGTTCACCGACGAGACGCCGTGGCAATCGCGTTCGACGCCGAAGCGGGCGTCGGGCCGGTGCTCGGCGATGTGGACGGCGACGGCGGCGACGACGTGGCGGCCGTGCTCGAATGCTACAGCCCGGCAGGCGCTGACGACATGTTCACCGCCGGCGTCGCCGCGTTCTCGTGGAACGAGGACGGCACCTCCCTCGAGCAGCTCGGCTGGGTGTGGGAGCCGTATTCGCTCACGTCGCACCGCCGCGGTCACCTCGATCGCGGACGGCGTCGTCACCGTCGACGCCGAGACGCCGGCCACCCCGACGCACACCGGCGTCGTTCCAGTACGTGTGGGACGCCGTCGCCGGATCCTTCGCGCGCGTCGAGGACGACGCGACCACGGACGCCGGCGCCGGACGAGAGCTCGAGCAGCCCCGCGCCGGCACGAGACGCCGACGCTCGACGAGCACGACGGGCGACGACCTCCAGCGGGTCCTGATAGGAGACGGGCCGGGGTCGGATCTCCGACTCCGGCGTGTCGTGTTACGGTCCTCACGTCCACGATCCGGGACGCCCGAGCGCGTGTGATGCGGCTCGGGGACAGCCGAAACGAGAGGTCCAGGTCACTGCGGACCTCGAGTTGTCTCAGCATGTGAGTCAGATCGCGGGAAGTGGTGTCGCCTACATCGCGCCCGCGTCGCAGGGTTGGCACCGCGACGCGACGCCCGCGTAGCATCGCAAGTAGCAGACTCGGCGGAGCCCCGCTCCCCGAACACGAAACGCCGCAGATCCTTGCGTGCCCCAGCACCCGCATGAGGAGAACTAGGTGAATACCGTCCGGCAGCTCGACCGGGTCGTCATCCGCTTCGCAGGGGACTCCGGCGACGGGATGCAGCTCACGGGTGACCGCTTCACCGCGGAGACCGCCAAGCTCGGCAACGACCTGTCGACACTCCCGAACTACCCCGCCGAGATCCGGGCCCCCGCCGGCACGCTGCCCGGGCGTGTCGAGCTTCCAGATCCACTTCGCGGACACCGACATCCTCACCCCGGGCGACCAGCCCGAGGTGCTCATCGCGATGAACCCGGCGGCGCTCAAGGCGAACCTGCGCGACCTCAAGGCGGGCGGCACCATCGTCGTCAACACCGACGAGTTCACCAAGCGGAACCTCACCAAGGTCGGCTACGACGCGAACCCGCTCGAAGACGGCTCGCTCGACGACTACCAGGTGCACGCCGTCGCCCTCGCCACCTTGACGATCGGCGCGCTCGCCGAGCACGAGGTCAGCGAAGAAGGACGCCGAGCGCTCGAAGAACATGTTCGCGCTCGGCCTCGTCTCGTGGATGTACTCGCGCCCGACCGAGGCGACCGAGGAGTTCCTGCGCGGCAAGTTCAAGGCCAAGCCCGCCATCGCCGAGGCGAACATCGCCGCGCTGCGGGCCGGCTGGAACTACGGCGACACCACCGAGGCGTTCGCCGTGCGCTTCGAGATCCCGCCGGCGAAGCTCAACGCGGGCACCTACCGGAACATCACCGGCAACCAGGCCCTGGCCTGGGGCATCACCGCCGCCGGTGTGGCGAGCGGGCTCCCGGTGTTCCTGGGCGCGTACCCGATCACCCCGGCCAGCGACATCCTCCACGAGCTGTCGAAGCACAAGCGCTTCGGCGTCACCACCGTGCAGGCCGAAGACGAGATCGCCGCCGTCGGTGCGGCCCTCGGCGCCTCGTGGGGCGGGGCGCTCGGCGTCACCACCTCCTCGGGCCCGGGCATCGCGCTCAAGTCGGAGACGATCTCGCTCGCCGTCTCGCTGGAGCTGCCGCTCCTCGTCGTCGACGTGCAGCGCGCCGGGCCCTCGACCGGGTCTGCCGACCAAGACCGAGCAGGCCGACCTCATGATGGCCATGTTCGGCCGCCACGGCGAGGCCCCGGTCGCGATCCTCGCGCCGCAGTCCCCTTCGGACTGCTACGAGATCATGGTCGAGGCCGCGCGGATCGCGCTGACCTACCGGACCCCGGTCATGGTCCTGTCGGACGGGTACATCGCCAACGGCGCCGAGCCGTGGCGCCTGCCCGAGATCGCCGAGCTCCCCGACATCTCCGTCGAGTTCGCGACCGAGACGAACGGCGTGGACGCCAAGGGCGAGCCGGTGTTCCTGCCGTACCTGCGCGACTTCGACACCCTGGCCCGCCCGTGGGCGGTCCCCGGCACGCCCGGCCTCCAGCACCGCATCGGCGGCATCGAGAAGGCCGACAAGACCGGCGACATCTCCTACGACCCGGAGAACCACGACCACATGGTGCGCACCCGCGCGGCGAAGATCGCCCGCGTCGAGGTGCCGGACCTGGAACTGGACGACCCGACCGGCGACGCCGAAGTGCTCGTGCTCGGCTGGGGCTCCACGTGGGGCCCGATCGGCGCGGCCGTGCGCGGCCTGCGCGACAAGGGCGTCCCGATCGCCCGCGCGCACCTGCGCTACCTCAACCCGATGCCGAAGAACACCGCCGAGATCCTCGCGCGCTACGACAGGGTCGTGGTGCCCGAGATGAACCTGGGGCAGCTCGCGCTCCTGCTGCGCGGCAACTTCCCCGGCACGAACGTGGTCGGCTACAACAAGGTGCGCGGGCTGCCGTTCACCTCCAACGAACTGCAGGACGCACTCGAGGAGGTCATCAAGAATGGCTGACGTCAAGCTCGACGCCCCCAAGCTGAAGGCCAAGGACTTCAAGTCGAGCCAGGAGGTGCGCTGGTGCCCCGGCTGCGGCGACTACGCCATCCTGGCCGCGGTCCAGTCGTTCCTGCCCGAGCTGGGCCTGGAACGCGAGAAGATCGCGTTCATCTCCGGCATCGGCTGCTCCTCGCGGTTCCCGTACTACCTGAACACGTACGGCCTCCACTCGATCCACGGCCGCGCCCCGGCCATCGCCACGGGCCTGGCGGTCTCCCGCCCGGACCTGTCGGTGTGGGTCGTCACCGGTGACGGCGACGCGCTGTCGATCGGCGGCAACCACCTCATCCACGCGCTGCGCCGCAACGTGAACCTGAAGATCCTGCTGTTCAACAACCGGATCTACGGGCTCACCAAGGGCCAGTACTCCCCCACCTCCGGGCCGGGCACGCTCACCAAGTCGAGCCCGATGGGCTCGGTCGACGCGCCGTTCAACCCGCTGTCGCTGGCCCTGGGCTCGGAGGCCACCTTCGTGGCCCGCACCCTCGACTCCGACCGGGCGCACCTGCAGGAAGTGCTGCGGGCCGCGGCCGAGCACGAGGGCAGCGCGTTCGTCGAGATCTACCAGAACTGCCCGATCTTCAACGACGGCGCGTTCGAGGTCCTGAAGAACCCCGAGACCCGGGACGAGTCGATCATCCGCCTCCAGGACGGCGAACCGATCAGCTTCGGCGACAAGGTCGTCGTGCAGTCCGGTTACGGCCTCCAGGTCAAGGACGCCGCCGAGGTCGACGCGGCCGACGTGGTGGTCCACAAGGCCGATGTGGACGACCCGGCTTACGCGTTCGCGCTGTCGCGGCTGTCGGGCATCGCGCTCGACCACACCCCGATCGGCGTGTTCCGCAACGTCAAGCGGCCCACCTACGACGCGGACGTGCGCACCCAGGTCGACGAGGCCGCCACGGGCGTCGACCGCAAGGAGGCCCTCGACCGCCTCCTCCACTCCGGCGACACCTGGACCGTCCTCTAAGTCGAAAGCGACGAGCCCTGGTCGGTCACGACCAGGGCTTTCGCCATGCCGTCGGAAAACTGTCGCGACATGCGCAACTCCTCCGCTCCAAGAAGGCGTACTACTCGTGGCGATTCACCTCACACCGAGTCGCCTGCGGCGCAACGTTACCGAACGTCCACGGGGGCGCCGAGGACGAAGGAGAGATCGAGCATGAAGCAATGGCTGACCCGCTTCGCCATCGCCTGCGCGGTGGGCGTGGCGATGGTCCTGGGGACCACCAGTCCCGCGTACGCGGGAGACACCTTGTTGCTCCTGTCGGACGTCGACGGACGCCAGGTCGCGCACATGGTGCACGTGGACGACGGCGACGTCTTCAAGATCTACGACGACCAGTCCGACGGCTACGGCCCCGAAGGCTGCCTCCAGAGCTACACCCCGCGCACGGGCTGGGTCACGCTGCGATGCGAGCACAACGGCTCCGGCGACGGCAACCCCGTGAAGTTCGGGTTCGACGTGCTCGAACTGATTCCGTACCGGATGCGGCTGTGCCACGCGATCGCGGGCTGTTCCTACCAGGGCTTCACCGAATAGGCCCCTTGCGGCCGGTTCCGAGCGGACCGGCCGTTTCCCTTGCCCGCGTTCGAAGTTCGGTGAAGGCGGCGGAAGCGGGCCGGTCCCTTTCGGGTCCGGCCCGCTTCCCTCTTCCGGGGGACTTTAGCCTTCGATGGCCTCCTGGGCCGTGGTGAGGATGCTGCGGATCTCGTCCTGCCAGGCGTAGACCACGGTCTCGATCGACAGGTAGTAGTCGTTGCGGGAGTCCGCCCACGCCTGCGTGGCGGTGTCGCGGAAGCCGGTCTCGTCGCCGCATTCGGCGAGCTCGACGGCGAACGCGATCTCGAACTCCTTCTTGCCCTCGTAGTCGGTGGGGGCGTCGTCGGGCAGGTCCGGGTGGTCGTGGACGTCGACAGAGCCTTCGTAGAGCTCGTAGAAGTAGTCGCTCAACGGCAGGCTGCCCTCCTCGTCGAACGCCCAGCCCGGCTGGCCGTGCTCGGCGAGGCAGTCCACCAGCTCGCCTTCGACCGCGGCGATCTGCTCGCGGTAGGCGACGTTGGCCTCGTCGATGCTCGCGAAGTCGTCCATGGGGTTCGCCGGACGCCAGGACCAGTTCGCGGTGCGGTACTCGCCGCCCTCGGGGTCTTCGACCAGTTGCAGGCCGTCCCCGTAGAGGGCGTCGATCATCTCCCGCTGGCATCCGCCCGGTTCGGGCTGCACGTAGTCGAAGTCCTCGCCGAGATCGATCTCGCCCTCGGTGGAGCCGCCGTCAGTGGCGTCCGGGCGCTCCTCGCCGAGCAGGTAGGCGTTCTCCTGCGCGGCGGTCGCCTCGCCCCAGAAGGCCACGTACCAGTCGTACTGCTCCTCAGGGGAGAGCGCCTCGAACTCGCTGTTGTCCGGGCCCGCGCCACCGCCAGCGTCGCCCTCGGCCATGCCGTCTTCGACGAAGCCCTTGTACTCGCGATAGGCGTCGAGGTCGGGGTCGGACTGGCCGTCCTCAGTGGTCGACCAGGTGCCGAGACCGTACTCGGCGGCCTCGTCCAGTTCCGGGAGCCAGCCGCCCCAGTCCTCGGCGCCGAACAGGGCCTCCTGCTCTGCGGGCTCATCGGCGGTGAACCACATCTGGTCGTGGACGGTGAAGTCTTGGCGCTCCAGGCAGTTCTGGATGATCCGGTTCTCGGCGTTCTCCAGGTCGTACAGGAGTCGGGAGCTCTCGTTGACCATGTCGAGCAGGCGGTCCTCTTCGAAGACCTCCCCCGCGCCCTCAGGGCCGCTCCCGTCGCCGCCGCCCGAATCGTCCGTGCAGGCGGCCGCGGCCGCCAAGGCCAGCGCGGCGCAGAGGGCGCCGGCGGCCCGGATCTTGCGTTGCATCGATCCGCGTTCCTCTCAATGGGGTCGAAGGTGATTCGACTCCTGGAGGACGCGTCCGCGTGGCTGTGCGGTTGCTAGAGCAATGGTTCCAGTTCGATTGCGGCGTTGCGCAGGCGCTGGGTGAGGAGCTGCCAGGAGTTGCGGATCTCCTCCAGCGGGAGCGCGACGGCGAAGACGATCCGCTCGCCGGGCACCTCGCCTTCGCGGACCACGACACCGGCGCAGCCGACGCCCTCGCTTGAACTGGCCCATCTCGGCGTAGACCCCGGACTCGCCGTAGACGGCCAGGTCGTATTCGAAGGCGTCCGGTTCGGTGAGGGTGCGGCGGGTGAACGGGCGCATCCCGGCGGACTTGAGGAAGCGGGCGCGGTCGTGCGGCTGGAGCGTCGCCAGGAGGGCCTTGCCGAGCGCGGTGGCATGGGCGCCGTCGTCGAATCCGACGATGAGTTCCTCCACGTGCGGGCTGCGGTGCCCTCGATGACGTCGGTGACGGCCGGTCGGCCCTCCACGAAGCGGGCGATGAACGTCGAGTAGCCGGTCTCGGTCGACATGCGGCGCATGAACTCGCCGCAGGTGCTCGGCCCGGCCATGGCGCGGGTGAGCTCGGAGTAGCGGTCGGAGACCTCGAGGCCGAGCGTGTAGCTTGCCGTTCGTCGTCGCGGCGCAGATAGTGCTCGTAGACGAGCGTGCGCAGCAGGTTGTAGGCGGTGGCCCGGTTGAGGCCGCACTCGAAGGCGATGCGCGGGGCCGGTGACGCCGTCGGCATGGCGGCCCACGAGCTCCATGATGCGCAGTGCCCGTCTGGACGCTCTGGATCATCTTGGTCGGCTCGCCCTGCGACGCCCGGGAACGCGCTGCCGCCGCCGAGGCGCTCCTTGGCGGGCTTGCGGTCCGGTCCGTACCGGCCGGTTCTCTCGCCGCGCGTTGTCGGGGCGCGCCCTCTTGTCGCCCGGGCCGCCGCCTCGCGGCTCGTCACCTGGTCGCCGCTGCTCCACCATGCCGCCGCTCCAATTTGCACCAGTTGATCCGACGGTCGGCGCCGGGTCGACGCCGGCCGGACCGGCCGTGATCTAACTATATAAACAACAGCCGGTTGCGTCACGGTCGCATACAGGGCAGTATCTATGTGTCAGCACCGTTCGCGGTCCGGCTCCCGCCGGTCGCGGACAAACCGCGGCGGCGGCGTCGAGTCCCCACCAAACTTCCTCGTCGCCGCCGCGGAACATTCGAATAACCGAAACGCGGCGGCTCCCTCCCACCAGGGCCGCCGCGTTTCGCCTTGCCCCATGTTCCTGTGGAGAGAAGCGATACGCCGCGGTCCGGCAGGCAACCGACCGGGCGCAGCCGCAGGTGGCGCTCGGACCGGTGGGCCGCGTCGTAGCCACAGTCGCACACGCTGTGTGTCCGCGTCAAGACAAGCTCACGCTGCGACGGAGGACGCGCACTCGCGGGCGGATCTCCCTATGTGAGCGGAAATCAGGTATCGGATATGCCGGAGTACGGTTGCCGTCGTGTCCACCGCCCTCGCGCCCCGCCCGGCCGAAGACCTCCACCACCATCACCACCGCCATGGCCGTCCAGGTCGCCGCCGTCCTCCCGCTCTTCCTCTTCGGCGGGCTCGCCGTGCAGATCGCGGACGAACTCGGCATGAGCGTCAGCGCGATCGGCTGGGTCTCCGGCATCTACTTCGCGGTCTCCGCGATCACCACCGTGCCCTCCGGGCGGCTCGTCGACCGGTTCGGCGCGCTCGTGACCGCCCGCGATCGCCGTCGGGATCTCCGCGGCCGGCGCTCCTCGGCATCGCGTCCTTCGCCCACGACCCGATCGTGCTGACCGTGTTCATCGTGCTGTGCGCGCCCGCGAACGGGCTCGGGCAGCTCGCGTCGAACACGGTGCTCACCGAATGGGCCCCGGAGAAGCACCGCGGACTCCTCTTCGGCGCCAAGCAGGCCTCGGTGCCGCTGTGCATCATGATCGGCGGACTCAGCGTCCCGGTCGTGGCCCTCACGCTCGGCTGGCGGTGGGCGTTCGTCTTCGGCGCGGCGCTGGTGCTGCTCGCGCTCGTGCCGCTGGCCGGGTTGGGCAAGCCTGCGGTGCGGGCCAGGAACAAGGACGCGCGGTCCTTCGACGCGCCGCTGCATGCTGTTCGCCGTCGCGACCTGTCCTCGGGGCCTGCGCCGCCACGCCGATCGGCTCGTTCCTGACCACGTACACGGTCCACGTCGGCGGGTCGGAGAGCTACGCGGGGCTCGTGCTCACCATCGGCGGCATCGCGGGGATCCTCGGCCGCACCGGATTCGGGGCCCTCGCCGACTACCGCAAGGGCGGCGAGTTCGCCGTCATCACGTTCATGCTCCTGGGCGGCGCGGCCGGGCTCGCCACCTACCTGTTCGCACTGCCGTGGCTGCTGCCGTTCGGCACCGTCGCGGCCTACGCGCTCGGCTGGGCGTGGCCGGGACTGATGAACCACGCCGTGACGAAGCGGTACCCGGACGCGCCCGCTCTGGCGACTTCGGTGACGCAGACGGGGATCTTCCTCGGGGGCGCGGTCGGGCCGATCGGGTTCGGGCTCATCGTGGATCACGCGGGCTGGCAGGCCGGGTGGACCGCCGCGATCACGGCCATGGCGGCGTCGGCCCTGTTCATCGTGGCGGGCGGTATCGCGGTCAGGAGAGCAGCGCATTGACGTTCCTCGTTGCGGCGCGGGCGACTCCCCGTTCCCGTGCCGACCGGTCCGGCGCGAACACGCGATAAGGTGAGCCTGTGGTGACCACCCGACGTGCACAGACCGCGCTGACCTTCTCCGACGAGGCCTTCGCCGAGGAGATCAGAGCTTCCCTCGACCTTGTCGAGGAGCGCCTGCTCAAGGCGGTCGACACCGACCAGCCGCTGCTGCGCCAGTCCGGGTCCCATCTCATCCGCGCCGGCGGGAAGCGGTTCCGCCCGATGCTCACGCTCGCGTGCGCGCATCTGGGCGACCCGAGCCGGCCGGGCATCCTCGACGCGGCCGTCGCGCTTGAGCTGACGCACTTGGCGACGCTGTACCACGACGACGTGATGGACGAGGCGCTCGTGCGCCGCGGGGCCCCGAGTGCGAACGCCCGCTGGGACAACTCGGTGGCGATCCTCACCGGCGACTACCTGTTCAGCCAGGCCGCGCAGATCATGTCCGAACTGGGCACCGAGGCGGTGCGCATCCAGGCGGCCACGTTCGCGCGGCTCGTGCGCGGCCAGATCAACGAGACCATGCCGCAGCCCGAGGGCATCGACGCGGTCGAGTGGCACTTGGAGATCCTCTCCGAGAAGACCGGCTCGCTCATCGCCACCTGCGCGAAGTTCGGCGCCTGGTTCGCGGCGCGGCCGAGGAGACCACCGCGACCGCCGAGGAGTTCGGCGAGGTCATCGGCGTGGCGTTCCAGATCGCGGACGACATCATCGACATCGCCTCGGACTCCTCGGGCAAGACCCCGGGCACGGACCTCCTCGAAGGCGTTCCGACCCTCCCGGTGATCTACGCGCTCGCCGACGACGACCCGGCCGACGCGCGCCTGCGCGAACTCGTCGCGGGCCCGGTCCCGGAGGAGCACCTGCCGGAGGCCCTGCGAGCTGCTTCGCGCCTCGAACGCCCTCGAGCAGGCGAAGGCGACGCTCCTGCAGTACCAGGAACGCGCCCGGACCCTCGCGAAGTCCCTCCCCGAAGGCCCGGCCCAGAAGGCCCTGGTCGACATCTGCGACTACATGATCGAACGCGACGCCTAAAGCTGCGGACGCCGGCCCGCTCCCACGGGTCGTCGTCGCCGGGGCGGTGCTCTCCGAAGACCGCATCCGCTTCGGCCCGCATCTGCGCATGGTCGATGTGCGGCACTAGAGCGGGGCGCCCGCTTCCAGGTGGGCAAGGCATCGGTCGAGGTTGGCGGCGAGGTCGCCTTTGGTGCCGTCGGTTTCGGCCCAGGCGCTGATCGCGACAGTCCATGAGGCGACCACGAGTGCGGTGAAGTGGCGGACTTCCAGGTCTTGCGGCGAGCGGCCGGTGCGTTCGGCGACCATCTCGGCGAGGAGCCGCTCGGTGGCCGCGGACTGCCCGACCTGGCGGGCGCGGAGGGCCGGGACCGAGAAGATCAGCCGCACCCGCCGCCGCACGCGCTCGATGTCCTCGTCCGTGAACTCCCGAACAGGGCGGCGAGGACCGCGCGCAGGGCCTCCAGCGGCGCGGTCCCCTCCTGCTGACTCTCGAAGACCTCGACGATGAGCGGGTCGTACTCGTCCTGCACCACCACGTCCTCTTTGACCGGGAAGTAGCGGTAGAAGGTCGAGGGGGAGACCCCGGCGGCCTCGGCGATCTGCTCGATCGTGGTCGCGTCGTAGCCCTGCTCGTCGAACAGCCGCAGGGCCTCCTCCTGGATCCGGTGCAGGGTCTCGAGCCTCTTGCGCTCACGCAGTCCGGGACGGTTCATGCTGCGATTGTGCCTCGTCCGCTCCGGGCCGCTTCGGGAACCTGGGTCCCGCCGCGAACACCGTGAGGACCGCGAGCGCGGCGCAGACGAGGAAGACCGCGCCCATCGCGCCGGTGAAGGCCGTGTTCGCCGAAGCGGCGAGCTCGGGGGATCCGAGCGCTTCGGCGACGGCCGCGGCCGCGGCCACCGAGTCCTCGGCGGCGCTCCGGGCTTCGGCCGGGAGCGGCGGGAGCACGAGTTCGTCCTGGTAGACGGTAGAGGCGATCGAGCCGAAGACGGCGACGCCGATCGCGCCGCCGGTCTGGCGCAGCGTCTGCATCAGGGCCGAGCCGATCGCGGCGCGCTCGGGCGGCAGCGCCCCGAGCACCGCGTCCGTGGCCGGGACCAGCGACATGCCGAAACCGGCGCCGAGGACCGCGAGCCAGGTCGCGGTCAGTCCGTAGGCGGTGCCGGGTTCGGAGAACAGCGCGAGGAGGCACCCGGCGGCCGAGAGGACCAGGCCGGTGATCACGGTGAAGCGGTAGCCGAGCTTCGCGGCGACGCGTTCGGCGCCGAGGCCGCCGACCATGAGGCCGCCGATCATCGGCAGCAGCCGCAGGCCGGTGCCGAAGGCGCTGTGGCCCTCCACGATCTGGAGGTACTGCGGGACGAGGAACAGCGCGCCCATCATCACCATCGTCACGGCGGTCGCGATCACCGAGCCCCACAGGAACGCGCGGTCGCGGAACAGGGCCATGTCGACCATCGGTGCGGCCGACCGCACCTGCGAGGCGACGAAGGCCGCGATGAGGAGCAGGCCGCCGAGGCCGCCGATGAGGGTGGACGCGGAGAGCCAGCCGTCGACGGGCGCCTCGATGATGCCGTACACGAACGCGCCGAGGCCGAGCACGGCCGCGGCGACCGCGAGCGGCTGCAGGCGCGGGGCGCTGCGGTCGGTGGACTCGGGCAGCAGCACCGCGATCGCGATGAAGCCGAGGATGAGCAGCGGCACGTTGATGAGGAACACGGAGTTCCATTCGTAGTGCTCGAGGAGCCAGCCGCCGAGGAGCGGCCCGAGCGGGAGGCCGATCGCCATGCCGGCGGTCAGGAGCGCGACCGCGCGGGTGCGTTCGGCGCCGCTGAACATGCTGGGCACCACCGCGATCGAGACGGGCATGACGACGGCGGCGCCGACGCCCATGAGGGCGCGGGCGGCGATGAGCACCTCCACCGAGTCGGCGGCGGCGGCGAGCGCGCAGGCCGCGCCGAAGATCGCGAGCCCGGAGAGGAGCACTTTCTTGCGGCCGAGCCGGTCGCCGAGGAGTCCGGCGGGCAGGAGCAGGGCCGCGAGCGCCACGATGAACGCGTCGACGATCCATTGGAGGTCGGCGGTGGAGGCGTCGAGGTCGACCGCGAGGGTCGGCAGGGCGACGTTGAGGATCGTGATGTCGAGGCCCACGACGAGGAGGCCGAACAGGAGCGAGAGCAGGGCCCACCAGCGGCGGCGGGAGGAGACGGGAGCCATGGTGCCTCAATTCTGGGAGTAACTGTCATTTGACAGTAGCTATCAGAATATTGGCTGTCAAGGCGCTTGCGCAGTGTGTCCGAGCCGTACGTGTTCTGGCTCGCACCGGGTCCCCGCAGGTGGCCGGGGTTCGCTATGGTTCAAGGCGTCGCTCTCCCCAGGAAGCGGCGCCCCCAGCCGCGGCGAAGCTTGCGAGCCGCGCGTGTTGCTGTTGTTCCGGTGTCGATCGCGATCCACCGGGCGATCCTCCGGCGCGCTGCCGCCGCCGAGAAGGGAGCGCAGTGCGACCCAGAAACCACGGGCCCTCTGCCAAGCCGAAGACCGTTCTCGCCGCTCAAGGCGTGATCTGGCTCCAGTTCGCGGCCATTCTGCTGCTCTACTCGATCGGCGTGCGCTTCCTGTTCGACGCGACGAGATCCTCCTCCAGCCACGACACGATGCTCGATGTCCTGGGCTCGATCAGCCTCGAACGGCTGGTCACGATCCTGCTCAGCGTCGCCGTCACCGTCTCGATGCCGTTCATCGCCGCCCGCCTGGGCCAGCGCCGCGCCCACGCGGTCAAGGCCGCCTGGTGGGCGCTCGCGATCGTCCCGGCCGCGATGTTCACGTGGATCTTCGCCCGCGCGTATTTCGCGACGTTCCCGGATGAGGCGCCGTTCTTCATCAGCGCCGCCGCGATGGTCGTCGTCTGCGGCTCGTTCCCGACCGCGACCCTCCTGCTCCTGCGGACCCGCGCCTCGAAGGCCTGGTTCGCGGCCGAAGAGCTGTTCGAGGAGATCGACCGCGAACTCACCAGCACCGCCGAACACGAAGCGGTCAAGACCGTCTAGAACGCAGACGAAAGCCGCGGGGAGCCGATGCTCCCCGCGGCTTTCTCGTTGTCCGCTAGGTGTTCAAGAAGGTGCTGGCCTGATCCACGATGTCGAGGAGGAAGCCGGGCGCGATGCCCAGGATGATGGTGGCGGCGACGCCCGCGGCGACCACGGTGCCGGCCATGGGGCTCGGCAGGTTGACCGTGGGCGCGTCCGGCGCGGGCTCGTTGAGCCAGAGCAGGACCACGACCTTCAGGTACGGGAAGGCCAGGATCGCCGAGGAGACGACGCCGACGATCACGAGGCCGAGCTCGTCGGCCTGGAGCGCGGCGGCGAACAGGCTGAACTTGGCGGTGAAGCCGCTGGTGAACGGCAGGCCGGCGAGTGCGAGCATGAGGATCGTGAAGACCACGGCGGTGCCCGGGGACTTCTTGCCGAGCCCGGCCCAGCGCGCCAGGTGGGTCGCCTCCTCGTCGCCGTCGCGCACCAGGGAGACCACGGCGAAGGCCGCGATCACCGTGAAGCCGTAGGCGGCCAGGTAGAACATGGTCTGGCCGACCGCTTCGCCGAGGGCGATGACGCCGATGAGCAGGTAGCCGGCGTTCGCGATGGAGCTGTAGGCGAGCAGGCGCTTGATGTTGCGCTGGGTCACCGCGAAGATCGCGCCGCCGATCATGGTCGCCACGGCGATCACGGTGAGGATGAGTGTGCCAGTCCCATGCGGAGGAGGCGAGGCCCACGTTGAAGACCCGCAGCAGGCCGCCGAACGCGGCGACCTTCACGCAGGCCGCCATCAAGGCGGTGACCGGCGTGGGGGCGCCCGTGTAGACGTCCGGGCGTCCACATGTGGAACGGGACCGCCGCGGCCTTGAAGAGCAGGGCCACGGCGATCATCGCGACGCCGATGTAGAGCAGGAGCCGGGGCTCGCCGGAGCTGATCCCCGCCTCGTTGATCCCCGCGAGGTCCACGGTCCCGGCGAAGCCGTAGAGCATGGCCATGCCGTAGACGTAGAACGCGGAGGCGAAGGCGCCCAGCAGGAAGTACTTCAGGGCCGCTTCCTGGCTGATGAGGCGGCGGCGCTTGGCGAGGCCGCACAGGAGGTACAGCGGGAGGCTGAGCATCTCGAGGGCCACGAACATGGTGAGGAGGTCGCCGGCGACGACGAACATCATCATGCCGACGACCGCGAAGAGCGTCAGCGGGAAGATCTCGGTCGCGCCGTCCTCGCGCTGCTGGCTCTTGTCGGCCGCCGAGTCGGCGACGACCGCGGCCTCCGCCACGAAGTCGCCGCCCTTGGTCGTGCGGCGTTCGGCGAGGAGCAGGACCGCCACGATGGCGAGCATCGCGAGCGTCCCCTGGAGGAACAGGCCGGGCCCGTCGAGGACCACCGAGCCGAGGCCGGCGCCTTCGATGGAGAACGCGGCGGCGTGCTTGCCGGCGTTGAGCACGACGGCGACGAACGCGGCGGCGAGCGCCCCGACCGCCAGGATCACCTGGACGGGAAGCCGGCGGGCCTTGGGCACCGTGGCCTCGACGAGGAGTCCGCCGAAGGCCGCCACGAAGACGATGATCATGGGGGCCAGGCCGGCCCAGTCGATCTGGAGCCCCGCTTGCTGGGCCTCATTCATTGGTCGCTCCTTCGGCGGCGGGCAGTGCTTCGTGTTCACCGGAGATGAACAGGAGCGTGTTGTCGACGGCCGGTTCGACGGCGTCGATCAGCGGCTGCGGGAAGAAGCCGAAGCCGAGGATCGCGATCACCAGCGGTGCGACGAGGGCCTTCTCGCGGAGGGTGAGGTCGCGTTTCATCGCGGGCACCTTGTCGAGGGCCGGGTTCCGGTCGCCTTGCATGGTGAGCTGGTACATCCAGAGCACGTACGCGGCGGCGAGGATGATCCCGAGCGTCGCGAGGACCGCGACGGGCTCGTTCGCGGTGAAGGCGCCGAACAGGACCAGGAACTCGGAGATGAACGGCGCGGTGCCCGGCAGCGAGAGCGAGGCGAGCCCGGCGAACAGGAAGATCCCGGCGAGCAGCGGCAGGGTCTTGGCGGCCCCGCCGTAGTCGGCGATCTGCGACGAGCCGCGGCGGATCGCGAGGAACCCGACGACGATGAACAGCAGGCCCGTGGCGAGCCCGTGGTTGAACATGTAGAGGACCGCGCCCGTGGCGGACTCGCTGGTGAACGCGAAGATCCCGATGCCGATGAAGCCGAAGTGGGCGATCGAGGTGTAGGCGACGAGCCGCTTGAGGTCGGTCTGCCCGATGGCGACGAACGCGGCGTAGAGCACGCCGATGACGCTCATGCCGATGACCCACGGCGCGAACGTCTGCGTCGCGTCGGGGAACAGCGGGATGCAGTAGCGCAGGATCGCGAACGTGCCGATCTTGTCCATGACGCCGACCAGGAGCGCGGCGATCGCGGCCGGGGCCGCGCCGCTGGCGTCCGGGAGCCAGGTGTGGAACGGGAAGAACGGGGCCTTGATCGCGAAGGCGAGGAAGAAGCCCAGGAACAGCCAGTTCTGGAGCGTCCCGTCGCCCATCGGGCCGGCCTCGACGAGGGTCTGCCAGTCGAAGACGCCGCCGTTGTTGACCCACAGGCCGATGACGGCGACGAGCATGAGCAGGCCGCCGAGCAGCGAGTACAGGAAGAACTTGACCGCGGCGTACTGCTTCTTCGGGCCGGTGCCGTAAGAGCCGATGAGGAAGTACATCGGCACGAGCATCGCTTCGAAGAAGAAGTAGAACAGCAGCACGTTGGAGGCGAGGAACGTCGCGAGCATCGCCGCTTCGAGCGCGAGGATGAGCGCGAAGAACGCCGGGACGCTCCGCTTCACGGCGTCGAGGTCGCGCCAGGCGGCGAGCATCGTGATCGGCGTGAGGCCCACGGTGAGCACGACCATCAGCAGCGCGATGCCGTCGATGCCCCACGACAGGTTGAGGTCCCAGGCCGAGATCCAGGTGTAGGACTCGGTGAACTGGAGCCACGGCGCGCCTTCGGAGTAGTCGAAGCCGAGGGCCACCAGAGCGGTGATCACGGCTACGACCCCGGAGACGCCGAGCGCGGTCCACTTGGCCGCGTCGGCGTTCTCGCGCCTGATCGACGCGACGATCACGGCCCCGATCAGGGGCACGGCGACCAGCGCCGACAGCAACGGGAGTTCGTTCATTGGACGACCACCACCATGAGCGCGGCCACCACGATGACGGCGCCGGACAGAATGGACAGGGCATAAGAGCGGACGAAGCCGGTCTGCAGCATCAGCAGGCGACGTGAGGTCCCGCCGATCGCCGCCGAGAGGCCGTTGACGATCCCGTCGACGCCGCGGGCGTCGACGGCGACCGAGGCGTTGGCCGCCAGGCGGCCCGGGCGTTCGAACAGGCCGCGGTTGACGGCCTCCCCGCCGAGGTCGGCGCGGGCGACGCGGACCGGCCAGGCGGCCGCGCGCGGCACCTCGTCGGTGCCGCCGCGGAACAGGAACCAGCCCAGGGCCGCACCGAGGACCACCACGGCGGTGGTCGCGATGGTGACCTGCATGTGGGTCAGGTGCCCGTGGGCCTCATGGTGTTCACCGAAGACCGGTGTCAGCCAGGTGGCCACGGGGCTGGCCATGAGGCCGCCCGCGACGAGCGAGCCGAGGCCGAGCAGGACCAGCGGGACCGTCATGATCACCGGGGACTCGTGCGGGTGCACGTCGTCGGTCCACCGCTTGGGGCCGTGGAAGGTGAGCACGAACAGGCGCGTCATGTAGAAGGCGGTGAGGGCCGCGCCCAGGAGCGCGGCGCCGCCGACGACCCAGCCCTGCCAGCCTTCGCGGGCGAACGCGGAGGCGATGATCGGGTCCTTGGTGAAGTAGCCCGAGAACGGGAACAGGCCGATGATCGCGAGCCAGCCGGCCGCGAACGTGGCGTAGGTCCAGGGCATCACGCGCCACAGGCCGCCGAAGCGGCGGATGTCGGTCTGGTCGTTCATGGCGTGCATGACCGAACCGGAGCCGAGGAACAGCCCGGCCTTGAAGAAGCCGTGGGCGAGCAGGTGGATGATGCCGAGCGCGAACGCCCCGCCGCCGAGGCCGACCGCGAGGAACATGTAGCCGATCTGCGAGACCGTGGACCAGGCGAGGACGCGTTTGATGTCGTCCTTCGCGCAGCCGACGATCGCCCCGAAGAGCAGGGTCACCGCGCCGACTACGACCACCGCGGTCTGCACGTCCGCGTTCACGCTGAAGATGACGTTCGAGCGGGCGATCAGGTAGACGCCCGCGGTCACCATCGTGGCCGCGTGGATGAGCGCCGACACCGGGGTCGGGCCCTCCATCGCGTCCGGGAGCCAGGTCTGGAACGGCCACTGGCCGGACTTGCCGCAGGCCGCCGCGAGGAGCAGCAGCCCGATCGCGAGGCTCGTTCCGGCCGACAGGGACTCGGCGCCGTTGAAGACCTCGGCGAAGTCCAGGGTGCCGAGCGTGCCGAGCATCGTGAACATCGCCAGGAGGAACCCGACGTCGGCGACCCGGTTGGTCAGGAAGGCCTTCTTGCCGGCGGTCGCGGCGGCGGGCTTGAGCTGCCAGAACGCGATGAGGAGGTACGAGGCGAGGCCCACGCCCTCCCAGCCGATGAAGGTCATGAAGTAGTTGCCGCCCAGCACGAGCACGAGCATCGCGGCGGTGAACAGGTTGAAGTAGGCGAAGAACTTCCGCCGTCCGGTGTCGACCGACATGTAGCCGACCGCGTAGACGTGGATGAGGAACCCGACCCCGGTGATGAGCAGGCAGAAGACCGAGCTCAACGGGTCGAAGAGCAGGCTCGCCTCGATGTGGAGTTCCGCGACCGAGAGGATCGTGAACAGGTCGAGGTCGGCGCTCTTGTTCTCCAGTCCCGCAAGGGTGGCGAACATCGCCAGGGCGAGCGCGAAGGAGGCGCCGGTGGTGGCGACGCCGAGCCAGTGCCCCCATTTGTCGGCGCGGCGGCCCGCGAGCAGCAGGATCGCGGCTCCGGCCGCGGGCAGCGCGATGAGCAGCCAGACCAGCGATAGCAGACCGGATGCGGGCGCGTACGAGATGTCCACTGTGTCCCCTCTAGGCCTTCAGGAGGTTGGCGTCGTCGACGGACGCGGAGCGCCGGGACCGGTAGATCGACATGATGATCGCCAGGCCCACCACGACTTCGGCGGCGGCCACGGCCATCACGAAGAACGCCATCACCTGCCCGTCGATGGTGCCGGTGGTCCGCGCGAACGTGACCAGCGTCAGGTTCCCGGCGTTGAGCATGAGCTCCACGCACATGAACACGACGATCGAGTTGCGCCGCACCAGGACGCCGACGGCGCCGATGGAGAACAGCGCGGCGGCCAGGATCAGGTAGTACTCCGGGCTCATGATTCACGCCCTTCCGTGTGCTTCGGGGCCGACTCGGCAGCGGTGAGCTGGCGCGGCGGCACATAAGGCGACAGCGACGCCGGCTCGATCGAACCGTCCGGCAGCAGCGCGGGAGTCGCCGTCGAGTCCGAGTTCGCGAACACGCCCGGACCGGGCTGCGGGCCCGGGTAGACGCCGGGCGCGAACCGCTCGCGGCTGTGCTCCTTCTGCCCGCGGTGGCCGCCCTTCTTGGCGACGTGCGCGAACATCAAGGCGCCGACCGCGGCCACGGTGAGCACGCCCGAGACCACCTCGAACGGGAACAGGTAGGTCGAGAACAGCGCCTCGGCGATCGCCTCGACGTTCGACTGGGCGCCGGTGGCCCAAGCCGGGTCGGCGGCGATCGTCATGCCCGAGACCGCGCGGGCCAGACCCGAGGCCAGGAGCGCCGCCATGCCGATGCCGAGGCACACGGCGAAGAAGCGCTGGCCGCGCAGCGTCTCGAACATGGAGTCCTTCGAGTCGCGCCCGAACAGCATGAGCACGAACAGGAACAGCATCATGATCGCGCCCGTGTAGACCATGATCTGCACGAACCCGAGGAACGGGGCGGACTGCATGATGTAGAAGACCGCCAGGCACATCATGGTCATCGCGAGCATCAGCGCCGCGTGGATCGCCGAACGCGCCAGGACGAGGCCGATGGCCCCGCCGAGCGCGATCGGCGCGAGGATCCAGAAGAAGACCGCTTCGCCCATCGAAGCGTACTGCGACGGTCTGCGGGCGACGTCGATCACTGCGCGCCTCCGTTCTTCTGCGACAGCATCTCCGTCAGGGAGAACTCCGCGCCCTCGCTCGCACCGGGTTGGACGGGCCCGACGCGTAGTAGTCCTTCTCGCTGTCGCCCAGGCGCATCGGGTGCGGCGGCTGCTCCATGCCCTCGATGAGCGGGGCGAGCAGCTCCTCCTTGGTGAAGATGAGGTCGCGCCGGTCGTCGCGGGCCAGCTCGTACTCGTTGCTCATGGTGAGCGAACGGGTCGGGCAGGCCTCGATGCACAGGCCGCAGAAGATGCAGCGCGCGTAGTTGATCTGATAGGTCTTGGCGTACCGCTCACCGGGCGAGAACCGCTCGGCCTCGGTGTTCTCCGCACCCTCGACATAGATCGCGTCGGCCGGGCAGGCCCAGGCGCACAGCTCGCAGCCGATGCACTTCTCGAGCCCGTCCGGGTGACGGTTGAGCACGTGCCGGCCGTGATAGCGCGGCTGGAGCTTCGAGGGCTCCTCGGGGTAGTCGACCGTCACCTTCGGCTTGAACATGTGCGAGAAGGTGACGCCGAAGCCTTTTGCGAAACCGGACATTACTCCTCCTTCCCATTCGGTGCTGCTTGCGAGCCGGACATGGGCTCAGTCGCGCGGGAGCCGTTGACGGGCACGGCAGCTGTGTTGGCTGGTTCGAGTTCCTTCAGGGCCCGCGGGTTCGGCGGCACCGCCAGGTCCATCGGCGGCACCGGGAAGCCCCCGAGGCCCGCGTCGGGCTCGTCCGGAACCACGTACTGCTTCCGGCTGGGCCAGAAGAAGATCAGGGCCATCACCGCGATCGCCGCACCGCCCGCGAAGGCGATCCGGGTCGGCAGCTCGTTCTCGGCGTCGAGGCCGATGTTCATGGCCGCCAGGACCATGAGCCACACCAGCGACACCGGCACGAGGACCTTCCAGCCCAAGCGCATGAACTGGTCGTAGCGCAGCCGCGGGAGCGTCCCGCGCAGCCACACGTAGAAGAACAGGAACGCCAGGACCTTCCCGAAGAACCACACCAGCGGCATGAATCCCTCGTTCGCGCCCGGCCACCACGAGGTCGGGAACGGCGCGGCCCAGCCGCCCAGGAAGAGCGTGACGCACAGGGCCGACATCGTGACCATGTTGACGTACTCGGCCAGGAAGAACGACGCGTACTTCAGGCTCGAGTACTCGGTCGCGAACCCCGCCACCAGCTCCGACTCCGCTTCCGGAAGGTCGAACGGGGCGCGGTTCGTCTCGCCGACCATCGCGATCACGAAGATCACGAAGCTCGGCGCGAGAATGATGAAGTACCAGCCCGGCAGCGTCACCTCGGTGCCGCCGAACTGGAGCGGCAGGCCCTCGGCCTGCGCCTCCACGATCGCACCGGTCGACATCAGCTGCGACTGGAAGAACACCGTCAGCACCGCCAGGCCCAGCGCGATCTCGTACGAGATCACCTGCGCCGCCGCGCGCAGCGCGCCCAGCAGCGAGTACGCCGAACCGGAGGACCAGCCCGCGAGCACGATCCCGTAGACGCCGAGCGCCGAGCACGCCAGGATGACCAGCACGCTCACCTCGAAGTCGGTGAGCTGCAGCTCCGTCTCGATCCCGAAGAGGTTCACCTCGGGCCCGAACGGGATCACCGAGAACGCGGTGAACGCGCACGCCACCGCGATCACCGGCGCCGCGATGAACACGACCTTGTCGGCCGTCCGCGGCATCACGTCCTCTTTGAACGCCAGCTTCAGGCCGTCCGCGAGCGACTGCAGCAGACCGAACGGCCCGTTGCGGTTCGGCCCCGGCCGCACCTGCATGATCGCCACCACGCGCCGCTCGTACCAGATGGTGAAGAGCACCAGCAGCACGAGCACCACGAAGACCAGCACGCCCTTGACGAGCATCAGCCAGATCGGGTCGTTCATCGCTTGACCGCCTCCTTCTCATCACCGGCGTCGGCCGGGCGAGACGTGTTCGGGTAGGCCCGGATCGAGACGACATCGCCCGAACCCGCGCCGAGGTGGCGGTAGATCCCGCGACCCGGCGCGTTCTGCGGCAGCCACACCACGCCCTCGGGCATGTCGGTGACCTTGAGCGGCAAGGTGATCCCGCCGATCGAGGTCGCCACCGTGACACCGCCGCCCTCGCTCGCGCCGATCGCCTTCGCCGTGGACGCGCTCAAACGCACCACCGGGTCAGGGGCGCAACCCGCCAGATGCGGGTTGTTCTCCTGCAGCGAACCGCCGTCGAGCAGCTGCCGCCACGTCGCGAGCACGGCCTTGCCGTCCTCGGTGGCGTGCGCCGGACGATCCGAAGACCAGTCCGGAGCGGGCTGACGCGTGATCGGATCCGGCAGGCCCGCGAGCTCTCCGCGGACCGTGCGGGTCTCGGCCGTACCGAGCTCGAAGCCCATCGCCGCGGCCAGCGTGTCGAGCACCGCGTGGTCCGACATGAGATCCGAGGGGATCACCGTGTCGAACGTCCGCAAGCGCCCCTCCCAGTCGAAGTACGCACCGGACTTGCCGGTCACCGGAGCGACCGGCAGGATCACGTCCGCCACCCGGGTCACGGCCGAATGCCGGATCTCCAGCGACACCACGAAACGCGCCGCGTACAGAGCCGCCTCAACGGCGGGCCCGCCCGCGAAGTCGTACGGGTCGACGCCGCCGATGAGCAGCGCGTCGATCTCGCCGTCCGCCGCGGCCTGCAGAATGTCCCACGCCGCGCGTCCGTCCCCGCCGGGCAGGGACTCGACGCCCCAGTACTCGGCGAGCTGATCGCGGTCGGCCGCATAGGAAGCGAGACCACCGCCGGGCAGCAGACCCGGCAGGCAGCCGGCCTCGACCGCACCGCGGTCACCGGCCCGCCGCGGAATCCAGGCCAGACGCGCGCCGGTGGCGCGGGCCAGGCGGACCGCCGCGGAGAACGCGCCCTCGACCATCGCGAGGCGCTCGCCCAGGAGGATCACCGCGCCCGATTCGCCGAGCGCGTCGCGGACGAAACCGCCGCGCTGCCAGCCGTCGAGCAGCTCGGCCTCCTCACCGGGCAGGGCCTCGATGAGATTCGCGTCGAGCTTCGACGTGCCGCGCGTGGCGAACGGCGCGACCACGTGCACGCGCTGGCCCTTGTTCTTGACCGCTTTCCTCATGCGCAGGAACGCGATCGGGCATTCCTCTTCGACTTCGAGGCCCACGGTGAGCACCACGGGGGCGTTCTCCAGGTCCTCGTAGGTGACCGCGCCGCTCGACGGGTAGACCCCGGCGACGGCGTGGGCGAGGAACTCGGACTCCTCGGCGGAGTGCGGGCGGGAGCGGAAGTCGATGTCGTTGGTGGCGAGGGCGACCCGCGCGAACTTCGCGTACGCGTAGGCGTCCTCGACGGTGAGGCGGCCACCGGGGAGCACCCCGACGCGGCCGCTCGCGCTCTCGCCGACGCGGCCGAGACCGGCGGCGGCGCGGCGCAGGGCCTCGGGCCAGGAGGCCTCCCGCAGTGAGCCGTCCGCTTCGCGCACCAGCGGCTTCGTGATGCGGTCGGCGGCGTCGATGTAGGAGGAGGCCCAGCGGCCCTTGTCGCAGTTCCACTCCTCGTTCACGGCCGGGTCGTCGCCGGCGAGGCGCCGCAGGACCTTGCCGCGCCGGTGGTCCGAGCGCTGCGAGCACCCGGCCGAGCAGTGCTCGCACACGCTCGGGCTCGACACGAGGTCGAAAGGCCGGGAACGGAAGCGGTACTGGGTGCCCGTGAGGGCGCCGACCGGGCAGATCTGGACGGTGTTGCCCGCGAAGTACGACTCGAACGGCTCGTCCTCGTAGACGCCGACCTGCTCCAGGGCGCTGCGTTCCATCAGCTCGATGAACGGGTCGCCGGCGATCTCGTCGGAGAAGCGGGTGCAGCGCGCGCACAGGACGCAGCGCTCGCGGTCGAGCAGCACCTGCGAGGAGATCGGCAGCGCCTTCTTGTACGTGCGCTTGTCGGCCGCCTCCATCCGCGTCTCGGTGCGGCCGGTGCTCATGGCCTGGTTCTGGAGCGGGCATTCGCCGCCCTTGTCGCAGACCGGGCAGTCGAGGGGGTGGTTGATCAGGAGGAACTCCATGATCCCCTCCTGCGCCTCCTTGGCGACCTCGCTGGTGTGCTGGGTCTTGACGACCATGCCCTCCATGGCGGTGGTCGTACAGGAGGCGGCGGGCTTGGGCATGCCGCGCCCGTTGCCCATGTCGGGGACGTCGACCAGGCACTGGCGGCAGGCCCCGGCGGGCTTGAGCAGCGGGTGGTCGCAGAACCGGGGGATCTCGATGCCGAGCTGCTCGGCGGCCCGGATGAGCAAGGTGCCCTTGGGGACGGTGACCTCGACGCCGTCGATGGTGAACGTGACTTGATCGGTCATGTCAGTGCGCTCCGATCATTTCGGCGTCGAAGAGAGGCTGTTTATGTCCCTCGATGTAGTCGAGGTAGTCCTGGCGGAAGTACTTCAGCGAGGAGGTCACGCACGAGGTCGCGCCGTCGCCGAGGCCGCAGAAGGAGCGGCCGAGGAGGTTCTTGCACGCGCTCTCGAGGAGCTTCAGGTCGCCGAGGGAGCCGCGGCCCGACAGGATGCGCTCGTAGACGCGGACCATCCAGTAGTTGCCCTCGCGGCACGGGGTGCACTTGCCGCAGGACTCGTGCGCGTAGAACTTGATCCACCGCCAGCACGAGACCACCGGGCAGTCCTGGTCGGAGAAGATCATGACCGCGGTGGTGCCCAGGATGGACCCGGCCTTCGCCACGTTGTCGAAGTCGAGCGGCACGTCGATGCTCTCGGCCGAGAGCATCGGGGTCGACGAGCCGCCGGGGGTGAAGAACTTGAGCTCGTGGCCCTCCTCCATGCCGCCGGCGAGTTCGATGAGCTCCCGGAGCGTGGTGCCCAAGGAGCACTCGTACTGGCCGGGGCGCTTGACGCGGCCCGACAGCGAGTAGATCATCGTGCCCGCGGCGTTCTCGGAGCCGAGGTCCTTCCACCACTGGGCGCCGCCGAGCACGATGTGCGGGACGGCGGCGATGGAGCCGACGTTGTTGATGCACGTGGGCTTGTTGTAGAGCCCGTGCGTGGCGGGGAACGGCGGACGCAGGCGCGGTTGGCCCCGCTTGCCCTCCAAGGAGTCCAGGAGCGCGGTCTCCTCGCCGCAGATGTAAGCGCCTGCGCCGGAGTGGATCACGACCTCGAGGTCGAAGCCGCTCCCGAGGATGTCCTTGCCGAGGTAGCCGGCCTCCTTGGCTTCGCGCACCGCGTTGCGCAGGCGCCGCGCGGCGTGGATGGCCTCGCCGCGCACGTACACGTACGCCCGCGAGGCCTTGATCGCGTAGGAGGCGATGACGATGCCCTCGATGAGCGAGTGCGGGTCGTTCATCATGAGCGGCAGGTCCTTGCAGGTGCCCGGCTCGCCTTCGTCGGCGTTGACGACCAGGTAGTGCTCCTGGCCGTCGTCGGGCACGAACTGCCACTTCATGCCGACCGGGAACCCGGCGCCGCCGCGGCCGCGGTGGCCGGACTCCTTCATGAAGCTGATGAGGTCGCCCTCGGAGTACTTGAGCGCCTTGCGGAGCGCCTTGTATCCGTCGAGCTGCTCGTAGACGTCGAGCCGCCACGCGCCCGGGGACATCCAGCGCTTGGTGACGACGGGCTTGAGCTTGTTGAGGACGTCCTCGCGGGGCCTCCTGGGACCGGGCACGGTAACGCTCACTTCGCTTCCTCTGGTTCCTTGGCCAGCAGTGGCGCGGCCGGATCGAAGGCCGGGGCGGTGATCCCGGCCTCGGCGGCGAGGCGGGCCCCGGCGAGGGTCGCGTCGCCCTGGGCGTTGCCTTCGAGTCCGGCGGTGCGCTCCTCGTCGAACCCGGCCAGCTGCACCGAGATCTCGCGGAGCGTGCACAGCGGCGCGCCGCGGCTGGGGATCGGGACGGCGCCCTTCCTTCAGCTCGCGCACCAGCTCCAGCGACCTCGCCTCGTCCATGTCGTCGTAGAACTCGTAGTTCACGGTGACGACGGGCGCGTAGTCGCAGGCGGCGAGGCACTCGGCGTGCTCGAGCGTGATCTTGCCGTCGGGCGTGGTCTCGTCGTGGCCCACGTCGAGTTCGTCGCTCAGCGCGTCGAACACCTTCTGGCCGCCCTTGGCGTGGCAGAGGGTGTTGGTGCACACCGAGACCAGCCAGTCGCCGGCCGGTTCGCGCTTGTACATGGTGTAGAAGGTCGAGACCGCCTGCACCTGGGCCTTGGTGATGCCGAGGGTCTCGGCGCAGAAGGCGATGCCGTCGTCGGAGACGTAGCCGTCGTGCGACTGCACCAGGTGCAGCAGCGGCAGGAGCGCCGAGCGCTCGCGGCCTTCGGGGTAGCGGACGAGGATGGCCTCGGCCTGCTCGCGGATCTTCTCCGGGTAGTTCACCTGTCGCAACCTCCCATGACCGGGTCGAGCGATGCCCCGCCCGCGATGACGTCCGCGAGCAGGCCGCCTTCGGCGAGCGCGGGGAGCGACTGCAGGTTGATGAAGGAGGGATCGCGCATGTGGATGCGGAACGGCCTCGTGCCGCCGTCGGAGACGGCGTGGATGCCGAGTTCGCCCCGCGGGGCCTCGATGGCGGTGTACACCTGCCCGGCCGGGACCCGGAAGCCCTCGGTGACGAGCTTGAAGTGGTGGATCAGCGCCTCCATCGACTGGCTCATGATGTGCCGAATGTGGTTGAGGCTGTTGCCCATGCCGTCGCCGCCGAGGGCGAGCTGCGCGGGCCAGGCGATCTTCTTGTCCTCGACCATGACCGGGCCGGGCTCGAGCTTGTCGAGGCCCTGGGCGACGATCCGCAGGCTCTGGCGGATCTCCTCCAGGCGCACCACGTAGCGGGCCCAGGCGTCGGCGCCGTTGTGGGTCGGGACTTCGAAGTCGTACTCCTCGTACCCGCAGTACGGCATGGTCTTGCGCAGGTCCCAGGGGAGGCCGGCGGATCGGAGCACGGGGCCGGTGACGCCGAGGGAGAGGCAGCCGGAGACGTCGAGGTAGCCGACGCCCTGGGTGCGCTCCTGCCAGATGGCGTTGCCGGTGAGGAGGCCTTCGTAGTCGTCGAGGCCCTGCGGCATGTAGTCGACGAACTCGCGGATCATCTTGATCGCGTCGGACGGCAGGTCCTGGGAGACGCCGCCGGGGCGGATGTAGGCCATGTTCATGCGCAGGCCGCAGACGGCCTCGAAGATGTCGAGGATCTTCTCGCGGTCGCGGAAGCCGTAGATCATCATCGAGAGCGCGCCGAGCTCCATGCCGGTCGTCGCGAGGGCGACCAGGTGGGAGCTGATGCGGTTGAGCTCCATCATGATCACGCGGATCACGTCGGCGCGCCGCGGCACATCGATGCCGAGGAGCTTCTCGACCGCGAGGCAGTAGCCGGTCTCGTTGAAGATCGGCGCCAGGTAGTCGGCGCGGGTCACGAACGTGGTGCCCTGGGTCCAGTTGCGGTATTCGAGGTTCTTCTCGATGCCGGTGTGGAGGTAGCCGACGATGGGGCGCACCGAGCGGACGGTCTCGCCTTCGAGCTCGCAGACCAGGCGGAGCACGCCGTGCGTGGACGGGTGCTGCGGGCCGAGGTTGACGATGAGGCGCTCTTCGCTGACCGGGTCGACCGAGGCGACGAGCTCGTCCCAGTCGCCGCCGGTGACGGTGTAGACGCGGCCTTCGGTCGTGTCCCGTTCTGCGGCATACGCATCGGTGCCGTGATCAGTGGCGGTCACTTGTAAGCCCTCCGTTCGTCCAGCGGCGCACAGTGCTTTTTCGGCGGGGGGCTTCGCCACCCCGCACCAGTGGGGAACTCTGGTCCGTCGTCACTTGTAGGCCCTCCGCTCGTCCGGCGGAGGAATATGCGCCCCCTTGTATTCGACGGCGATGCCCCCGAGCGGGTAGTCCTTCCGCTGCGGGAAGCCCTCCCAGTCGTCGGGCATGAGGATGCGGGTGAGGTGCGGGTGGCCCTCGAAGACGACGCCGAACATGTCGTAGGCCTCCCGCTCCTGCCAGTCGGCGGTCGGGTAGACCGCGGTGACCGACTGGACCACCGGGTGGTCGAGGCCCACGGCGGTCTCGAGGCGCACGCGGCGGCGGTAGGTCATGGAGGTCAGGTGGTAGACGACGTGGAGCCGGTTGCGCCGGTCCGGATAGTCCACACCGGACACCGAGGCGCAGAGCTCGAAGCGGAGGCTCTCGTCGTCGCGCATGGCCTGGCAGACGTCGGCGACGCGGTCGGGCGCGACGTGAATCGTCAGCTCGCCGCGGTCGACGATCACCGCCCGGGTGATGTCGTCGCCGAGCCGTTCCCTGAGGGCGCCGACGATCTCGTCGAAGTACTCGCCCAGGGGCTCGGGGCTGGAGACGAGCTCGCCCGCGGTCGGAGTGGCCTGCACGAGGCCGCCGAAACCGGAGGTGTCGCCGGAGTCGGCGACGCCGAACAGTCCCTTGCGCTGCATGCCGACGGGCTGGACGTCATCGGGGCCCGATGCGCCGGTCCCCGTTGGGTCGGTGCTCATCGCTTCGCCACCGCCTTCCGGATGCGCAGCTGCTCTTCGGTCCCGTCCTTCACGGCCTCGGTCCACTCCTTCTTGCGCTGCTTGTCGAAGCGGTAGGAGGAGGGCATCGCGCCGGGTTTGACCACGGGCTCGGGGAGGTCCGCGAGGGCCTGGCGGCGCTTGTCCCCCAGGGGCTCGTGCTGGACCTTCTCGTGGAGCTTGAGGATCGCGTCGAGGAGCATCTCCGGGCGCGGGGGGCAGCCGGGGAGGTACATGTCGACGGGCACGACGTGGTCGACGCCCTGCACGATCGCGTAGTTGTTGAACATGCCGCCGGAGGTGGCGCACACGCCCATCGACAGGACCCACTTCGGTTCGGGCATCTGGTCGTAGATCTGGCGCAGGACGGGGGCCATCTTCTGGCTCACCCGTCCGGCGACGATCATGAGGTCGGCCTGGCGCGGGGAGGCGCGGAAGACCTCCATGCCGAAGCGGCCGGTGTCGTAGCGTGCGGCGCCGGTGGCCATCATCTCGATGGCGCAGCAGGCGAGGCCGAACGTGGCGGGCCACATCGAGGCCTTGCGGGTCCAGTTCACCAGGGCCTCAACGGAGGTGAGGATGATGCCCTGCGGGAGTTTCTCTTCTACACCCATATCGGAACCTCAGTCCCAGTCCAGTCCGCCGCGACGCCACTCGTAGGCGTAGGCGACGAACAGCGCGGCGATGAACATGAGGACGGCCCAGAATCCGAAGATCCCGAGGACGTCGTGGTGGACCGCCCACGGCACGAGGAAGATGATCTCGATGTCGAAGACGATGAACAGCATCGCGGTGAGGTAGAACTTCACCGGGAACTTGGTCGGGCCCGCGGTCGTGGGGGCCGGCTCGATGCCGCATTCGTAGGGGTCGTACTTGGCGCGGTTCTTCCGATGGGGGCCGGTGATGCGCGAGGCGACCACCGAGACGATGCCGAACCCTGCGCCGATCGCGAACATGATGACGACCGGTACGTAGACTTCCATCTCCTCAGACCCTCCTTCCCAGTCCGGGCGTGACGATCCGCATCCCGTTGACGATCCGGTCGGCGGTGTCGCGCCCGGGTCGGTCGGTGAGGTTCGCCAGCAGTTTCAATACGACGCGCATGAGCGCGGGACGCTTCAGGCCGTGCTCGGTGCACAGCTTCATGACGGCGGGCTTGCCGATGAGGTGGGAGAAGATGCCGCCCATGCGGTAGTACGAGCCCCAGAGGTCGTCCATCCGGTCGGCGTACGTGCGCAGCGCGGCTTCGCGGCGGGGCACGGAGCGGGCCTTGAAGGCCTCGGCGACCGTGGCGGCCGCGATCTCGCCGGCCTCGATGGCGTAGGCGATGCCTTCGCCGTTGAACGGGTTGACCATGCCGCCGGAGTCGCCGACGAGCATGAGGCCGCGGCTGTAGTGCGGGGTCCGGTTGAAGCCCATGGGGAGCGCGGCGCCGCGGATGGGCCCGTCGGCGTTCGACTCGTCGGTGAGGCCCCATTCCTCGGGGGTGTTGGCGAGCCAGTCGCGCAGCAGGGCGCGGTAGTCGGTCTTGCCGTAGCCCTCGGAGGAGTTGAGGACGCCGAGGCCGACGTTGACGCGGCCGTCGCCGAGGCCGAAGATCCAGCCGTAGCCGGGCTGCAGCACGTCCGGCTCGGCCGCGGTGCGCAGCGCGAGCCAGGACTCGAGGTAGTCGTCGTCGTGCTTGGCCTTGGAGTAGTAGTACTGGCGGACGGCGACGCCCATGGGGCGGCTTTCGATCCGCTTGAGGCCCAAGGAGAGCGCGAGGCGCCCGGAGACGCCGTCGGCGGCGATGACGAGCGGCGCGCGGTAAGTGAGCTGCTCGCCTTCGCGGACGGCGGTCACGCCGCAGACGCGGCCGGCCAGGTCGAAGAGCGGGGCGGAGACCTTGACGCCGGTCTGCAGATCGGCCCCGGCGGCGACGGCGCGGTCGGCGAGGATCTGGTCGAAGTCGAGGCGGGTCCGGGTGAGGCCGTAGTCGGGGAAGGCCTGCAGGGTGGGCCAGTCGAGTTCGATGGCGATGTCGTCGGCGACGACGCGGAGGCCGCGGTTGCGGATCCATCCCGCCGATTCGGAGGTGTCGACGCCCATCTTGAGCAGCTGCGCGACGGCGCGCGGGGTGAGGCCGTCGCCGCAGACCTTCTCGCGGGGGAAGTGGGTCTTCTCGAGCAGCAGTACGTCGAGGCCCCGGGAGGCCAGGTGGTAGGCCGCGGCCGAACCACCAGGTCCCGCGCCGACGACGATGACGTCGGCCTCCGGGGTTGCGTGAGTGGTCACGGGCGTCCTCTCAGGCGAACGGGGCAGTGATCCTTATGACGACCAGTAGGCTTGTGAAGATCTTCACAAGCGTTTGCCGCAAGTCTAGAACTCCGCTATCTACGCCCTGTCACTTAGGTCCGCCTAAGTTGTCATTATTCGAGGTCACGAGGCATACAAGAGTGCTTGAACCAGAGGTGCGAAAGCGATGGGAGCGCCTGTGGTGACGCGGCGGCCGAGCGTGAGAAAGCCGACATTCACCCACCCTTGCCACTCCCATCCACCGGAAACACTCTCGTAACACGTGCCGAGGCAGCGATCGCCACTTCCATACGGAAATGCGGCGGCCGGGGGCAACGTGGGCAGCGACACAAGGTTCAAATTTGAAACTTCATCGCGAGAGCCGTATGGTCGATTGGGTAATTCAAATCTGAACTAAAGTCGCTCACCAGAGGTAGGAACATGTCTGTCGAATCCGTCAAGGTCACCGTCGCCTTCTACTCCGCCACCGGCAACGTGACCGGCCTGGCCCGTCAGATCGCCGAGTCCGCTGAGAAGGCCGGCGCCGAGGTGCGTCTGCGCCGCGTGGCCGAGCTGGCCCCGCAGGACGCGATCGACTCGAACCCGGCGTGGGCCGCCAATGTGCAGGCCATCGCCGACATCCCCGAGGTCACCCCTGAGGACGTCGACTGGGCCGACGCGGTCTTCCTCGGCTCCCCCACCCGTTTCGGCAACGTCGCCTCGCAGCTGAAGCAGTTCATCGACACCCTCGGCGGCCTCTGGTTCCAGGGCAAGCTCGCCGGCAAGGTCTACTCCGGTTTCGCCGCGGCCTCCGGCAAGCACGGCGGCAACGAGTCCACGCTCCTGGCGCTGTACAACTCGTTCCACCACTTCGGCGGCATCGTCGTGGCCCCGGGCTACTCGAACGAGGCCCTCTTCGCGAACGCTTCGCCGTACGGTGTCTCGCACTTCAACGGCGCCGAGATCGACGACACGACCCTCGCCGCCGCGGCCGCCCAGGCCGAGCGCGTTGTCGACACGGCCAAGGCCCTCAAGATCGGCCGCGCCGCGGCCGTCTAAGGAACAAGCAGCTGAAAAGCGCCCGCCTGGATTTCCAGGCGGGCGCTTTCGGCTGTGCGGCGGTCGCGTCCGTTCAGAGGTGGCCTTCGAAGGATTCCGGGGTCTCGAAGGGGGCGATGGCTTCGCGGGTCGCCGGGATGCCGTCGGGGAAGTAGTCCCCTACGAGGTCGTTCGCGCCGCCGGGTGCAATGCCGCCGGTCGGGGCGATGTACTCGATTTCGGACTTGTCGCTGGCCGGGACGCAGCCGGAGCCGATGAAGAGGCCCACGTAGCCGCCCACGGCGTACCAGAGGCTGATGCCGTCCTCGCGGACCGCGACCAGGTTGCGGTCGGTCCGGTCGGCGCCTTCGACGGCCTCGTCGGTGGCGATCGTGTAGCCGAGTTCGGTCCAATGGCCGCGGAGCGCCTCCGTGTACTGGTCTCTGACGAGTGCGGATTCGGAGTCCGGCAGCGTGAACAGGTACCTGATCTCGATCTTGGTGTAGTCCGGGTCTTCGATCCCGTTGTGGCTGCATGGCATCTCGGTCCAGCTGCGCTTCTCGAAGCCCGGGAAGTCCGCGAGCGCGTCGACCGTCTCGGCGGCGGCGGCCTCCATCGGCGCGTAGGCCTCGGCCTGGGTGTAGGCGGATTCCGGCGGTGCTGCTGCGTCCATGGTGTCCTTCGCTGTCGAGCAGGCGGTGGCGGAGAGGGCGGCGATCATCCCGACGGCGAGCGCGAATCGCGGGCGCGGTGCCCTGCCGGGCGCGGCGTTCATCGCACCATGCTCTCTTGGCCGGTCACGACGTACGCCTGGTTGGAGCGGCTGCTCGTGTTCGGGCCGGTGTCGCTGTCTTCGGTGTCCCAGTACGAGTTGTGGTTCTCGATCGGACCCTCCCAGAACTTCCACCACTCGCTCCCTTCCCTGGGCGAGTCGCTGGTGAAGGTGTTGCCGCCGAACGAGTCGTCGACCGGGGCGGTGCCGTGGACCGGGCCGTACCGGATGGCGTCCTCGTCATTGGTCGAAGCCCAGACGCGGTCCTCATCGACACCGAGCGCCGAGGCCGTGTCGACGCCGACTCCCGGCGAGCCGATGAACATGAGGTTGTCCGCCGCAATGCCCTCAGTCGCGGCGGCAGTGCCGATCATGGTGCTGCCGTATGAGTGTCCGGTCACCGTGAGGTTCGAAGGGTCGCCTTCGGCGGTGGCCCGCACGCCCTGCGTGAAGGACTCCAGGTCGGCGGCGCCGCTCTCGGCCCATTTGTCGTCGGTGGCTTCGATCAGCGTGTCCGGCGCGTCGTAGCCCAGCCACATGACGGTGGCGGTCTCCTCGCCGGGGGCGTAGAACTGCGCGTCGGCCGCCATTGTTCCGGCGCTGTTCAGCAGGCTGCCCACCCCGCCCAGTCTGCTCTCGGTGCCGGGCACGAAGGTGTTCACGTTGTCGGCGGTGTCGGGGTTGCCGATGGCGACGATCGCCTTGCCGCTGTTCTCGGTGTCGTAGCCGAGCAGGTAGTACGGCTGGCCGGTCTCACCGTGCGCCTTCGGATACCCGTCGTCGGTGATCCTGTCCTGGAGTCCCGACAGTTCGTCGCGGTCGGTCTTGAGGTCGTCGAGTTCGGCCTTGGCCTGCTTGTATTCCTCGGACTCGGGGTCGAGGCCGCCCAGTGCCTGCTCTTTGGCGGCGATCCGGGTGCCGAGGGCGTCGATCTCGTTGTCGAGCAGTGTCCGGTTGGCGGTGTCGCGGGATTCGGTGGGGATGCCGTCGACCGGGCCGACCCATTCGGGGTGCTCGTTCATGAGGGCTTCACGTTCGGTGTCGCTCAGTCCGTCCCACCACTGGTTGACCTGTTCGGGCGACATGCCGGAGGTGCCTTCGGCGATGGCCTCGGCTTCACCGGCGACCTCTTCGGAGACGGCCGTCTTGTAGTCGTCGACGAGGTCGTCGTAGGTGGCGCCGAGTTGGGGCGGGAGTTCGGTCGGGTTCTCGCTCATCGCTTTGAGGGCCGCGGCGGCCTCGTCGTCGGCGTCGTGGGCGCGCGACATGACCGAGCGGAGCCAGTCCTGGTACTGGCCGGCCATCTCGATCGCGGTGCCGTAGAGGTCGACGCTGTTGAACAGGGCCTTGATGGTGTCGATGTCCCAGAAGCCGCTGGGTTTGGCGATGCCGACCTTGTCGCACAGCCATTGCGGCGGGTCGAGGGTGAGGATCGCCCGGTGGAGGTCGCCCGAGAGGTTCACGTCGTATTCGTAGTGGGGGCCTTCGATTTCGAAGTCGTGCCGCTCGATCAGGGGGATGAGCTCCCTGATCTCGGCCTGCTCCTTCTCGAACGCGTCGGCGGCTTCGAACAGCGTGGTGGCGATGCGGGTGCTGGCGTAGTCGGAGAGGTCGTCCTCGTACCGGTCGGCGGTCATGCCGATCTGGTCGCGCACCTGGGTGGCGGTGTCGGATTCGTAGTGCTCGACGCCGAGGTGGCCTTCGATGACGTCGGTGCGCAGGCGCTCGGTCTGCTCGAGCTGCTTGTCGACGTAGGCCTTCCAGGTGTCGCCGAGGGTCCGCACCGCGGCGCAGTCGAGGTCGCGGAGGTGCTGCCAGGTCATCTCGCTCATGGCCGGCCCCTACCAGTCCGGCCGGGAGGTCGCGTTCGCGTTGGCGCGGCCCGGGTAGCGGTCGTGGTCGGCGACGGAGGCGAAGTCGCCGGCGGTGTAGTCGTCGACTTCGACGGCCTCTTCGGCGCAGACGGCGAGGTATTCGCCGGTGTTGCCGACCAGGCCGCAGAATCCGCCGGCGCGGCGGACCTTCCACCATTCCCCGGCCGCTTCGAGCGCCGGGCCGATGGCGGTGTCGGCGTCCTTGAGGGGGCCGGCCGCTTCGGCGTTCGCGGTGGCCATCGCCTCGGTCTGGCGGCCGACCTCTTCTTCGATCTCGAAGAGGATCTCCACGGATTTGTGGACCTCGCCGGGGTCCATGGCGAAGACGTCAGCGCCCGCCATGGTCGGTCTCCGCGACGGCGCCGAATGGACACGGGAATTGCGGGACTATTTGGGGCGCAAGGGGCATGGTTCGAGTCCTCGGGAGCTAGGAACGAATCTTTCACTCACTATATCGGACCAAAGCCACACGGAACGTAGAGGAAATCGCGCGGACGCAGCGCAAACGCGGTCGGCGAAGCGGATTCGCGCCTCGGGTCAGGACTGGATGCGGGCGAGGATCCGCTCCGACAGCTCGCCGAGTTGGCGCATCTCGTCGCGGGTGAGTTCGTCGAAGACGAAGGCGCGCACCAGCTTCACGTGGCCGGGGGCCGCCTGGGCGAGCTTCTCGCGTCCGCCGTCGGTGAGGGCGGCGAGGGTCGAGCGGCCGTCGGTGGGGCAGGCGAAGCGCCGGATGAGGCCGTCGTTCTCGAGGCGGCGGGCCACGTGGGAGAGCCGCGAGAGCGAGCCGTTGCACAGGAACGCGAGGTCGCTCATCCGCATCGTCTGCTCGTCGGCGTGTTCGAGGACCACGAGCACGCTGTACTCGAAGTAGCTGATGTCGGCGTCGTTCCTGACCTGTCCGTCGAGGGCGCTCGGGAGCCGCATGACCACGCGGACGAACGCCAGCCAGGTCGCCATCTCCTCTTCGTCCAGCCAGGGCGCTTCATCACTCATGTAACAAGCTTAACTTGACTAGTTGATGCATCAAGGATCCCGAGCTAGATTTATTGAAGATTCAACGAAGCAGGAGTTCTTCATGTCCGGGCGACCCGGCGCCGCGTTCGACGCCTTCCTCGAGACCACCGCGCCCCTCGCGGCCGAGCGCCGCGACTGGACGCCCGAGGACGGCGCCCTGCCGACGCTATATCTCTCCCACGGCGCGCCGCCGCTGTTCGACGAGACCGAGTGGATGGCGCAGCTCTTCGCCTGGGCGCAGGGCCTGCCGCGGCCCAAGGGCATCCTCATCGTCTCGGCCCACTGGGAGGCCGCGCCGCTCATGCTCTCCAGCCCGGCCGCCGGCACGCCGCTCGTCTACGACTTCGGGGGCTTCCCCGAGCGGTACTTCAAGATGCGGTACGCGACGCCGGACGCGAGCGCGATGGCGCAGCGCGTCGCCGCCGCCATGCCGGACACCGAGCCGCTGCACCAGCACGCGAGCCGCGGGCTCGACCACGGCGCGTGGGTGCCGCTCAAGGTGATGTACCCGGACGCCGACATCCCGGTGCTGCAGATGTCGATCCCCACGCACGACCCCGACCGGCTGATGGCGATCGGGCGCGCGGCTGCGGCCGCTGCGCGAGGAGGGCTACCTGGTCGTCGGGTTCGGGCTTCATGACGCACGGCCTGCCGTTCCTGGACTTCCACCGCCCCGAGAAAGTCCCCGGCTGGTCGGCGGACTTCGACGAGTGGGCCTCGGAGGCCTTGGCGCGCGGGGACATCGAGAGCTGGCGCGCTACCGGTCGCAGGCGCCGGGGATGCCGTACGCGCACCCGACGGTGGACCACTACGTTCCGCTGTTCGTGACCTACGGGGCCGCGAGCGAGCAGGAGCAGGCGGCGACGACCGTGATCGACGGCTACTGGTTCGGCCTCTCGAAGCGCTCGTTCCAACTCAATTGATCGCTTCGGGTCGAGCCAGGGGGGCAGACCCGAATGCCGCGGGCCGGTGATCGTCTCATCTCCGCCCGCGTACGCCGTCCGTGCCGCACCCACTTTGCGGCGCGGGCGGCGCCTCTATTTGAAGCCGCGGTGCATGGCGACCGCGCCGCCGGCGAGGTTGCGCCAGGCGACCTTGCGGAAGCCGGCCTTGACGATGCGGTCGGCGAGGGCGGCCTGGTCGGGCCAGGCCATCGTCGAGTCGGCGAGGTACTGGTACGCCTCGGGGTCGGAGGCGACGCGGGAGGCGACCTTCGGGAGCACGTGCTTGACGAAGACGCCGTGGGCCTTGCGGTAGGGCTTCCAGACGGGCTGGGAGACCTCGCACAGGACCATGCGGCCGCCGGGCGCGAGGACGCGGCGGATCTCGGTGAGGCACGCGTCGAGGTCGACGACGTTGCGGATGAAGAAGGAGCCGGTGACGGCGTTGAACGTGTCGTCGGCGAACGGCAGGCGCAGCGCGTCGGCGTTCACGAGGGGCACCTGGCGGTCCTGGTGGTTCTTGAGCATCCCGAGGGAGAAGTCGACGCCGATGACGTCGGCGCCGGACTTGGCGAGCTCGGCCGTGGAGACGCCGGTGCCCGCGCCCAGGTCGAGGCAGCGCTCGCCGGGCTGGAGGCTCAGGGCCTCGCGGGTGGCCTTGCGCCAGCGCTTGTCCTGTCCGGCGACCATCACGGTGTTGGTGCGGTCGTAGCCCGGCGCGACCCGGTCGAACATCGCCGCGATGCGGCCGGGTTCTTTACGCGGGGTATTCGCTTCGTTCGCCTCGATCACACCGACAGCCTTGCACACGGGAAACGGAAAATCCGCCGGAGCCCTGTCGGTGTGGGCCCCGGCGGATCAAGGGGTTATATCGGGCGCGCGCGGGGTAACGCGGCGCGGGCGGCCTTGAGGGAGCAGGGTACGGCCGCTCGCTCGCCCTGTGGGAGAGCTTCATGAGGGGTCTGGAACCGGGTCTGGAACTGCTGGGGCGCAGTGGAAGGCGCTGCGGCGTTCGCGAGTGCGCGTGCCATGGGCGTCTCCCTTCCGGCTGTCGAAGTCCAGTGGTTCGTTCGATGCGCCGATCGCCTCGGTCCCGGCTGGGATGACGCTGGGAGATCCTCCGAGTGCGGCGTGCGCTACAGCACCACACTGACGCATGAAGGCTGTGATGTCGATCTATGAAACCGAACCGTTATCCCGCGTAACCCATCCGATAACTAGGGCGTGCCGGTTGTCACAGGGAGCGGCAGGCTCGTCACAAAGGCCGGATAACCGCTGGTTGTGCCGGTTTAGACGGTCCTGTCCGGGATGAAAATCGGCGGGACGCGCTTGCGCGCGCCCCGCCTTCTCCAGGGGATACACAGAGAGGCTCGGCCTCTCCGGTGAATGAGGTCATCGGCCCGGAATCGGGCCCCATTCAGCATCGCGGACGACCGGCCGATCGACAAGCGTCGAGATCGAAGCGTTATCGACGGACGGCCTTCAGCTCCCCTTCAGCTTCCCGCAGGCAGGGTTTAGGCCAGGGGCGCTCAAACGCAACGCGCGGGTAACTCCCGACCAGGCACTCGCTCGCTGCGGCTTCAGCTCCGCTTCAGGTTCCCGCTGGCACGGTATAGGCCAGGGGGCCCGGATTGGAACGCGTGGGTAACTCCCGACCGGGCTCCGGCCCGCCGCGGCTTCAGCTCCGCTTCAGGTGGCTTCAGGTCCCCTTCAGGTTCGGCGCGTCATCATCGGCGCAGGACCGCTTGCGAGGAAGGGAGGACCGTCTAACGCTCGATGAGATTGCCTTTGAGGATCGTGGCGGTGCAGTTGCCGGCGGCGCCGTTCACGAGGGCCGCGTACGGGTCGCCTTCGGTGGTGACGGCGAAGTGCGCGAGGTCGGCGCGGTTGCCGACCTTGATGGCGCCGATGTCGGTGCGGCCGAGGGCGGCGGCGCCGCCTTCGGTGGCGGCGCGCACGAGCCATTCGTTGAGGCCTTCACCGCCGTCGCCTTGGGCGAGTGCAAGTTTGCGGAGCACGGGCCATTCGGCGGCGATGTCGAGGTCGGGGCTGGAGGCGCGCGAGTCGGTGCCGATCGCGACGGTGTTGCCTTCGGCGCGCAGGTCCGCGACGGGCGGCTCGCCGGCTTCGAGGCGGGCGTTCGAGCGGGCGCAGACGGCGACGGCGGTGCGGCGGTTGCGCAGGAGCTCGCGGTCGGCCTTGTCGATGTGGACGCCGTGGGCGACATGGGAGTCGGCGCCGAGCCAGCCGACCTTCTCCATCTGGGCGGCCGGGGAGTGCCCGACGCCGCCGTCGGCGATCTCGAGTTCGAGGCCGGCGCGGCGGTTCATGAACGCGAACGGGCCGGAGCCGCGGCGCACGAACATGTCCTCGTGCATGGTCTCGGCGAGGTGCGGGTGGAGGCGGATGTCGAGGGTGCGCGCGAGTTCGGCGAGGCTCTTGCCGACCTCGGTGCCGAGCGTGTAGAGCGTGTGGGGGCTGATGCCCACGGCGACATCGGAATTGTTGACGGCGCGGCTGTCGGTGACGACTTCGCGCCAGGCGCTGCGCCGCACCTCCCAGGCGGCGTCGTCGATGAAGCACGCCTCCCAGTAGGCGACGCCGGCGAGGTCGGAGGCGAAGAGCGGCGCGAATCCGGCTGCGGGGGTGACGATGTCGGCCACGGCGGTGACGCCGTGGGCGATGGACTCGTCGATGCCGAGCTGGACGGAGGCCTTCCAGGCTTCGTCAGCGGTCGCGGGGTTGCGGCGCGCGAAGTCCTGGATCCACTCGAAGAACTCCTTCTCGTTGCCGTACATGTCGGCGAAGGCGGAGTAGCAGAGGTGCGTGTGGGCGTTGACGAGCCCGGGGGTGAGCACGCCGTCGAAGGCGGTGGACGACTCGGCCTCGGGGGCGTCGGCGGCGGGGCCGACGTAGGCGATCCGCCCGTCGTCGACCCCGACCGCGCCCTCGCGAATCGGCTCGTCCGCGACGGGGACGACGACAGGAGCGGTGTAAACGTGCATGAGCACGAGCTTACTCAGCGTTGGTGGAGCCCAGCGCGGCGTAGGCGGGGCGGATGACCTCTTCGAGAATCTCGAGGCGATCGGGGTAGGGCAGGAACGAGGCCATCATGGCGTTCTCGGTGCAGCCCGCGACCTCGGCCCAGCCCCAGCCGAACGTCTCCGACAGGAGCTGGAACTCACGGGAGGTGTCGGTGCGGCTCATGAGGCGGTTGTCGTTGTTGACGGTGATGTTGAAGCCGAGGCTGTGCAGCACGCTGATCGGGTGCGTCTCAATGGATTCGGCGGCCTCGGTCTGAAGGTTGGAGGAGGGCGCGATCTCGAGGGCGATGCGGCGGTCGCGGATGTAGTGGGCGAGATTCGAGAGCTTCGGCTCGTCGCGGGTGAGGTCGATGTCCTTGATGAGCTGCACGCCGTGGCCGATGCGGTTGGCGCCGCACACGGAGACCGCGCCCCAGATCGACTCGGGTCCGCAGGATTCTCCCGCGTGGATGGTGAACGGCATGTTCTCGCCGCGCAGGTATTCGAAGGCCTTGATGTGGTGCTGGGCGGGGTTGCCGATCTCGCCGCCGGCGATGTCGAAGCCCACGACGCCGTCGTAGCGGAAGGCGACCGCGAGTTCGGCGATCTCCTTGGTGCGGTTGGCATGGCGCATCCCGCACAGGATGGTGCGGACCTCGATGGAGTTGCCGTTCTCGGCGGCGCGTTGCTGGCCGTCCTTGAATCCGGCGAGAGTGGCCTCGACGACTGCTTCGAGGCTGAGGCCGGCGAGCTGCTGCTGCTCGGGGGCGTAGCGGAGCTCGGCGTAGACGACGCCGTCGCTCGCGAGGTCCTGGGCCGCTTCGGAGGCGACGCGGAAGCAGTCGTCGGCGCGCTGCATGACGGCGACGGTGTGCGCGAAGGTCTCGAGGTAGCGCTCGAGGGTGCCGGAGTCGGCCGCCTCGAAGAACCAGTTCCGGAGTTCTTCGGGGTTCTGTGCGGGCAGGGTGTGGCCGATCTCGTCGGCGATCTCGATGATGGTCTCGGGGCGGAGGCCGCCGTCGAGGTGCTCGTGGAGGACGACCTTGGGGGCGGCGCGGAGCTGTTCGTGGGTGAGCGCGTTGCTGAACGGTGCAGACGAATTCATCCCATGAATATAGTCAGCCGGTTTCGCGGGCCTGCCTCACAACCGGACCTCGTCCCAGTGGACGGGCCGTTCCTCGGCGAAGACCACGGCCCATTCGAGGGCCCAGCGCCGGTGCCACACCAGATTGTCGTCGACGCCGCGCGGCGGCGTCTGCCCGGACGCGGCGGGCCTGGTCGCAGACCCAGTCGAGGCAGTAGTAGAGGTCGAGCATCTCGGCGACGACCGAAGGATCGCGCGGGTCGGGGTGAGCTGGCGGTCGCGCCAGGCGCCGAAGGACTCGGGTCGACGCAGGTCCGGCAGCAGTTCGGGGAGCTCCTCGCTGCAGGGCACCGCCGGGTCGAGGTGGTCGACGAGGCCGAGCAGCCAGGAGACCGTGTAGAGGCTCTCGAGCTGGTCGGCGTAGCGCGCGCGTTCGCCTCTGCCGCAGGCGATGAAGCCCCATTCGTCGGGCGTGAGGTGGTCGAGGACGTGGGCGTCGAGGAGCCAGCGCATGGCGAGTTCCTCGGGCATGTCGAAGACGCGGGCCTGCACGATGTTGAGGATCGCGGCGCGGGCCTCGACGTGGCCGCGGGGACGCAGGCGCGGGAGCTGCCCGGTGGGGAAGGGCATGGGGAGCTGGGCGGGGGGCGCGGGTATGCCGAGCGCGTTGAATCCGTCTACTGTGCGCAGTCGAACGCTTCGCTGGTCTGAGATCACCGTCGGCATATGGCTCCCTACCACTTGGGGTTCACCTGTGGGGGTGAGTGCGCGTTCACTCGGAAGGGTATTTGTGAAGAACTGTAGCGTCCGACACAGGCCCGAGTCAACGCGGGCGGCAGAAATCCTTGCGCGACGATTTACGTGTTACGCAGGTGTTTCACTGCTGCCGCGCGTGAGTCGCAAGTGTCCCGAGGGGCGAAACGAACCGACCGGTAACCAAGGCTGTTCGACACCGTTCGACGGCAACCGCCGCGATCCACCGCAAGCGCGTGCAACCCGGGACACATCGGACTGCGTCTTCGAGGGAGCCGGGGCACGTTCACCCCGACTCGTCGACGAAAGGATCACCTCGTGTCGAACACACTCGTGCATGCCGTCGAATCCCGCACTCCGCGAAACAGCAAGCGGCGCATCGCATTCGCAGCCGGAGGGGCACTCCTCGCGGCGGCCGCGGCCGCCGCGGTCCCCTTCCAGTCCGCGAGCGCGGCCCCCGCGGCCGCGGCCTCCTGCGTGATGCAGGAACTGCCGATGCCCGAGGACCAGTACTTCAGCATCGTCACCGGCATGAGCGGTGACGGCTCGGTCATCGCCTACCGCGCCTACCCGGCCGGGCTCGAAGGCGACGTGCGCTACCCGTACCTGTACACGGGCGGCGAGGCCGTCGAGGTGCCCATGCCCGGCACGGACCAGTACCTCGGCGACGTCAATTCGGGAGGCACAGCCGTCGGATCGTCCATGGTGGATGATGTGAACCTGCCGTACGTCTACCGGGACGGCGTCCTCACCGAGCTCGCCGCCGACGGCGGCGGCAGCGCCAACGGGATCAACGAGTCCGGCGACATCGCCGGCTCCTCCGGGTCCGTCCCGGTCGTGTGGCACGACGGCGAGGTCAAACCTCAGGAGCTGCCGCTGCCCGAGGAGGCCAACATGGGGTGGGCCGCCGAGATCGGCGACGACGGCACCGTCGTCGGCGGCTACCAGGACGCGAACTTCAACGGCGTCCCGTACGTCTGGCATCCCGACGGCACCGCCGAGGCCCTGCCACTGCCCGACGGCATCGACCCGGCCACCGCCACCGCGGCCGCCCACGACGTCGCCGACAACTGGGCCAGCGGCAGCGTGCTCACTCCCGACGCCGAGTACGGCCTCCGCTGGAACCTCGAAGCGGGCACCGTCGAGATCCTCGACATGATCTACACCCCCGCGATCAACGAGGCGGGCACCGCCGTCGGCGAGCGCACCCCCGACGCGGTCTACCAGGAGGCCGGTCCCGAGAGCGAGGCCGTCGCCCTCCCCGGCCTGACCGACCCCGCCGACAACCCGTTCGGCGACACCGCGACCGAGATCAACGCGGACGGCTCGCTGCTCGCGGGCCAGGTCTACGCGGGCCAGGACGCCACCGACACGCACATCCTCAAGGCCGTCGTCTGGACCTGCGAGTAGCCGACGGCATCCACTGAGCCGCCGGGCCCTCGCCTCCCCGAGGGCCCGGCTTTCACCTGTCCGGCGATCCACCAGCCGCAGGAGACGTACGCCACTCGATCCAGGGGTACGGAAACCGATCCGGATTCACGTCTTCATCGGTGAGAACGGACCACCGAATCCGGTGCGCCCCTTACCGACAGGAGTCTCACATGTTGAAGCAGTGGATCGCCAGGTCCTCCCTCGCCCTCGCCGCGGGCCTCGCGGTCGCCGCGAGCATCGCGGCCCCCGCACAGGCCGCCGACGCCGACCTCGAACTGCTCGTCGACGGCGACCTGGTCGGATCGATCACCCACCACGACGCCGACGACGTCTTCACCCTCCACGACTGGTACCCCGACGGCCACGGCGTCCGCGGCACCATCTACCGGATCGACGCGAACGGCGACCGCAACCGCATGGACAGCTTCTACAACGGCAAAGGCACCGGCGAATACGTGGCGCTGGCCTACAACATCCGCGCCGGCATCGACTACGTGATGGAGATCTGCACCGTCGACGGCGCCCAGGACAACCTCCCGAACGACTGCGCCGAACTCGAGATCACCGAGTAAGAGCACACCGCCAAGTAGACAGAGGCCCGGGCCCCTCCCTCAAGGGGTCCGGCCTTCGCTTTCCCAGGCGCGCCGGGCATGCTTGTACGCGTGAGCACTCCCCAGGTCTTCGGCGGCCGGTACCGGCTGGTGCGGCCGGTCGGCGCGGGCGGCATGGGCCGGGTCTGGCAGGGCCTCGACCTCCACCTCGAACGCGAGGTCGCCGTCAAAGTCGTCAAACCCGACCTCCTCGACGGCCCGCAGAAGCACGAGGCCGCCGCCCGCTTCCGCCGCGAAGCCCGCGTGACCGCCCAGATCGGCCACCCCGGCGTGCCCGCCATCTTCGACGCCGGCCTCGACGAAGGCTCCGGCGAGCTCTACCTCGTCATGTCCTACCTGCCCGGACTCAACCTCCGCGACCTCCTCGACGAGACCGGCGCGCTCCCCGGCGACTGGACCCTCGCCATCGGGGCGCAGCTCGCCTCGGTCCTCACCGCCGCCCACGACAGGCAGGTCGTCCACCGAGACCTCAAGCCCGCCAACATCATCATCGGCCCCGCAGGCCTCGTGCACGTGGTCGACTTCGGCATCGCCGCGGTCCTCGAACCCGACGCCTCCCGCCTCACCGCCACCGGCGACAAACCCGGCACCCTCAACTACATGGCACCCGAGCAGATCCGCGCCCAGCCCGCCGGCCCCGCCGCCGACCTGTACGCCCTCGGCGCGCTCCTGTACGAGATGGCCACCGGCGAACGCCTCTTCGCCGACCGCGGCTCGGCCTACGAAGTCCAGACCGCCCACCTCAAGGAAATGCCCGAACCGGTGCGCCGCAACCGCCCCGACCTCCCCCCCGAGCTCGACTGCGCTCGTCTCGCGGCTCCTGTCGAAAGACCCCGCCGAACGC
The DNA here is from genome assembly GCA_963740955.1 of uncultured Actinomycetota bacterium. Lineage (GTDB taxonomy): Bacteria > Actinomycetota > Actinomycetes > Mycobacteriales > Micromonosporaceae > Glycomyces. The sequence continues at coordinate 7,380 of CAVUGC010000008.1, read as the reverse complement.
GGCTCGGACGCGGCCGCGGTCCACCTCCGCCTCGCCGGGCTCCTCGCCGCCGCCCCCGTCTCGCAGACCCCCGTGCACGACTGCGGCGACCCCACCTGGCCCTTCCGTGCCCCGCTCGCGCCCGCGCGCGTCGCCCGCCGGGCCGCCGCCGCGCGCGACCGTGCCGCCCGACCGCTCCACCGAGCGCATCGCCGAAGCCGACCGGGCCTTCGGCATCGGCGACTACAACGGCGCCCTCACCGTGTTCCGCTCCCTCGCAAAGGACTTCGAGACCCCGAACCCCGCGCTGGCCCTGCACTGCCAGATGCGATCGGCGCAATGCCTTGCAGCCCTTGGCAACGCGGCCAGCGCACTCACCGGTCTCACCAGCGTCATCGAGCGGCAGCGACGCCTCGAAGGCGAACGGGCGCGGTCGACGCTGCGGTCGCGACGCGTGGCGGTCGACATGCTCGCGGCCCTGGGGCGCGGGCCGGAGGCGCTACCAGCAGTTGTCCACTGTGGTTCAGGAGATGGCCGCGGCGCTCGGCCCGGCCGATGCCGATACCATCGAAGCCGAACGGCTGCTGCGGGCCTGGTCCGTGTCGCCCCAGGCGGGTCCGGCGTGGCAGGTGCCGCCCTCGACCACGCCTGGGAGCCCTCCTCGATGACCGCCCTCGGTCCCTATGCCCCGCCCGTCAACGAAACGAAAGCCCGCAACCATCGCCGCCTGGTTCAGGTCGGCTCCTACATCTGGGCTTTCGCACCACTGCTCACGTGCGGATACGCCGCGCCGATCGTGTTCGGGATGGCCCTGGGACGGCGCCGCGACACGTTGACACTGGCGGCGCTGATCGCCCACTCGGCGCTGATCCTCGTCGGCTGCTTCGCCGTCTTCGGCTCCGGCGACCCGACGCCGGCTTGGGCACTCACCGCCTTCGGCACGTCGATGGCCCTGTCCGCGTTCGGTGCCACCGCGCATCTGCTGGTGATCCGGTCCTTGGTGTGGGCGCCGCCTCAGCACCCGCACGTGCCGGTGGCGCGGCTGTCCAGCATGGAGGTCGTCGATCGGGCGCGGAAGCTTCGCGACCAGGCCCGCCGCACCGCGCAGGCCGACCCGATGCTGGCCAAGCGTCTCGGTATCGGGCGCCCGGACCTGCCGCGCCAGTTCGACGACGGCGGCCTCGTCGACCTCAACCACGCCCCGCTGCCCGTGCTGATGTCCCTGCCCGGCGTCACCGAGCGCAGCGCCCGCCAGATCCAGGACTGGGTCGAGCGCGTCCGGGCCGTTCAGCAGCCTCGGCGAGGTCATGCTCGTGATCGAGATCAGCCCGACCTTCGAGCATCACCTGCGCGAGTACTGCGTCTTCATTCCCTAACGAGCGGCAAGGAAAGGCCCCGAGGCGTGCAACCCCGGGGCCTGTGCCGTTCACCGCGCTACGAGAGCGCGTCAGGTCGCTGTTACGCGAGGCAGTAGACGGCGGCGGTGCGGCCGAACTGGTCGACTGCGGGCAGGTACGCAATGAGTCGCCGGAGCACTCGCGGCGATCGCCTCGGCGTTGGCGTCGGCGGCCGTCCACTCGGCCGGGGTCGACCTCGATGACGTCGACGACGTGGAGTCGACATCGGGCGAGTCGCACGCAGGGTGCCGTACTGGCACTCGCCGGCCATGGAGTTGAAGCACTCGCCGACGTTGCGGGCACGACCGGCGTGGAGCCCAGGAGCTCGGGACGCCGAGGGCTTCGACGCAGAAGATGTAGTCGACCGCGAAGGTGGTCTGGTCGTAGACCATGCTCCAGTCGGTCCAGGTCGCGCCCGGGACCTGCGCGCCGACTTCCTCGCCGCACATGTCGAAGATGGGCTGCGGGTCGGTGAGGCTGCCGCCGTCGGAGGTGGCGGTGAGGCCCGGGTCGGCCTCGATCGCGGTGATGGACCAGAACGCGGTCGGGTCGTCGCAGGGGACGGCGAAGGTGGAGGTGTCGGCGCCGAGCATCGCTTCGGGCAGACAGTCGCCGGCGGCGGCTTCTGCCACGGCGTCGACCTGCTCGCCGCTGACTTCGTTGTCGGTGGCGCTGTCGGAGGCGGCGTCTTCGAGGATGCCGCAGCCGGTGAGGGCGACGCTGCCCGCGAGGGCGATGCCGCCGACGGCGAGGAGACGGCGGATGGGGCCGAAGGACTCAGTGCTGAGGTTCATGAGCTGCTTTCTGTGCGGCACCGCCGATCGGGTGGGGCGGTGCTCTTGAATTCAGCGCGACACTATGGGGGAGTTTCAACTACCGATGCGTCAGGTGTCGTCACCCGACGCTTGCCACGCTGCTGACCTGGTGTTTCGTGCCGACCGTGGAAGCCGTGGACCGGCGTGCATGACGAGGATCACGATGGTTGCAATTCGGTCAAGCCGGAAGCAATCCTCGGCTGTTTCGAGCGGAATGGTTGGGGCGCAAAGGAGGACGCGGGTTCCGCCCAATGGTCTCCGCGTCCTCCGGTCGGTGCGTCGGTACTAGCCGATCTCGACATAGTACCTCGGTCTCGTCCATGCGACATGAAGTCGCGAACGGCGAGCACGACTCCTCGACTCCCGCCGGGTCGACTAAGACGCAGGCCGTTCGCGGTGGAGGTCTCGCCCGGGACGACGTCGCCGGACGATGGCGATGTCGTTCGCGACGCCGCTCATGCAGTCGTGCTGTCGTAGCAGGTGTCCGCGATGCCCAGACCGCGGTGTTCACGCCGATGCACGGGTCGACGGTCTCGGTGCCGGTGTTGGTGCCGTCAGCGTGAACATGAGGCACTGCGAGCCGTCGGCGGGCTCTTCGTTGAACTGTTCGCGCCCATGACCGCGCGGTCGCGTCGAGCGTCGACCTCGGTGACGGCGATGCCCACGCCCTCGATGCTCGCGGCCTGGCACAGCTCGAGCGGCGCGGCGAAGTCGGTGCCACCGCCCTCGACGGCCGGGGCGACCTCGCAGGTCTCGACTGCCTCTTCTTCGGCGGGACTTCGTCCCCGGCCTCGGCGGCGTTCTCGGTGTCGTCCGAGCCGGAGTCCTCAGCGCCGCAAGCGGAGAGGGCGGCAAGGGCGATGAGGCCGGCGCCGGAGGCGGCGAGGAGGCGCTTGGAGATCTCGGGGAATTCGAGGGTCATGATCTTCCTTTCGTGGTGTGGCGTTCGCGTTTCATAGCTTGTGAACTTACTTCACGAGACTAATAGACTGTGTCAAGCCTCAGCAACGCGGGGTGGGTTACGATTCGATAAATCCAGACAGGGGAGCCGCATGACCACCCGAAACGCCCGCCCGGCGCGACCATCACGCTGACCGACCTCGCCCGCCTCGCAGGAGTCGGACGCAACGCCGTCAGCAACTGGCGCCGCCGCGAACCCGACTTCCCCGCCCCCGTGGACGAATCGGCCCGCCGCCCCCGCTTCGCCCTGCGAGAACTCGAGCAGTGGGCCGAACGCACGGCCGCGCACTCCACGTCACCGGCGCCGACCGCCTCTGGTTCGCCCTCGCCGGAAGCGCAGCCCAGCGCCGAAGCCGCGCTCGGCGCGGTCGCCGCGGCCTTCGGCGCCGCCGGCGAACCCGCAACCGCCAAGGAGCTCAAAGACCTGCGGCAGGAGACCCCCGCTTCGGCGACCTGTTCGAGTTCTTCATCGAACGCGCCCGCGAAGCCGCCGGGACCGGCGTCCCGCCGGGCATCGCGCCCCTCGCCGACATCGCCGCCGTCGTCACCGAAGGCACCGGCGCTCCCGCCGTCCACGACCCCGCCTGCGACGAAGGCGACCTCCTCGCCGCGGTCGCGCGCCGCACCGGCCGCTGCAAAGTCCTCAGCGGCCAAGACCTCTCGGCCCCGCGCGCCGCGATCACCGAGCAGCGGCTCCGCCTCCTCGACGACGACGCGGACGTCGTCGCCCGCATCGGCGACTCACTCCTCAACCCGCTCATGGACGAACGGTTCGACCTCGTCGTATGCGACCCGCCGTTCAACGTCAAAGACTGGGGCGCAGGCCAACTCCCCGCCGGCGACGACCCCCGCCTCGCCTACGGCACCCCGCCTCGCACCGAACCCGAACTCGCCTGGGCCCTGCACTGCGTCGCCCTCCTCGCCCCCGGCGGCCACGCCGTCGTACGCATGCCCGCCCAGGTCGCCCACCGCCGCACCGGCCGACGCATCCGCTCCGAACTCCTGCGCTGGGGCGCCCTCCGCGCCGTCGTCGACTCGCCCGAAGCCAAGGCGCACATCTGGATCCTCGCCCCCCGCGGCGAGACCAGCCAACTCCTCGTCTCCGGCGGCGGCGACTTCGCCGACGCCTGGCGCGCCCTCACCGCCGACCCGGACGCCCCCGTCGCCACCGCCGACTCCGCCACCGTCCCGCTCATGCGCCTGTGGGACGAAGACGTCGACATCTCCCCCGCCGTCTACCTCGCGAGCGCCACCGGCGACGCCGCGAACCTCGCCGAAGCCGTCGAAGCCCTCGGCGAGCACGTCGAAGCGATCGCGCAGCGCCCCCTGCCGCGCTTCGGCACCGGCACGGAAGAGAGCGCCCCGGAGACGAGCCTCGCCGACCTCGAACGCGACGGACACCTCACCGTCAACCCCGGAGGCGAAGGCGGCCAAGGCCGCTGCGTCATCGTCGACCCCATCGGCGAACCCCCCGTGCGACTCGGCGACCTCGGCGACGCCCGCGAGACACAATGGACCGTCACGTGCACGGACGCGGTCGACCTCGGCTGGATCGCCGCCGCCCTCGCCGCCCGACTCCCGACCGCCGCCAAACGCACCGCCACCGGCGCCAAACGACGCCTCCTCTCCGTCAAGATCCCCCGCCTGACCCTCACCGAACAGCAGCGACGCGGCGCCGCCTACGCCCGGCTCGAAGACCTCCGCTCAGCCCTCGCCCGAGCCGAAGCCCAAGCCGAAACCCTCGCCGCCGAAGCCGCAGCAGGCCTGGTCTCGGGCACGGTGACCGCCGAGGACTGAACGGAGCGGTGGTGCCGCGGACCCGAATGCCCTAGGCTCGAAACAGGTCACACCTCGACGAAAGCCGCGCCCATGGACATCGCCGAACCGCCCCCCAAACCCCGCACACCCGCAGCGGTCATCGCCGCGGTCGCACTCCTGTGGCTGCTCACCATCGCCGCCGCCTGGACCGCCGCGATCGCCACCGTCGCCACCTCCTTCGAGGTCACCGCCCGATACGCCGACTCTCTGAGCCCCTTGGAGTTCATCGAACCACTGCTGATCACGGCCGTCGCCGCGCTCACCGGACTGCTCGCCGCCAAAGTGTGGAGCGGCCGCGACTGGGCGCGGCGCACCGTCGTCATCGTCACCACGATCGCCCTCACCGCCGCAGTCCTCACCAAAGTCGGCTTCAAGGCCGGCATCGGCATCGCGGGCACCATCGTGTTCGCGTCAGTGCTCGTCCTCCTGCTCCTGCGCCCCGCCCGCGACTGGTGCGACAGCGACGCGCCCCGACACAGCCCCCGGATCGAGAAAGCCGCACAACCGCCCTACCTGGTGGTGGCCGCGCTGCTCGTCCTCTGGACCGCCGTCGGCGTCTCGCTCTACATCGGCTCGTCAGCGCTGCTGGGCTTGGCAGCGGAAGACGCGGTGTCCACGGATGGGGTGGCCTGGCTGGCCGGGGCGACCTTGGCACTCGCGATCGTCCACGCCGCCTTGAACATCGCGTTCTCGTACCACCGGAACTGGGCACGGTGGGTGACGATCGCGCTGGCGGCGGCGTACACGCTCGGACTGGTGGTGGCGGCGGTGGTCGACCTGTTCAGCGAGGGCACCGGCCCTTGGCTGGTGCCGGCGCTGCTCTGTCTGATTCCGGTGGCGCTGGCCTGGGCGATGCTGAACGCGGAATCCCGAGACTGGTGCCGCCGAGAGGAGGCGTGATGGAGCCGCTGACAGGATTCGAACCCGCAACCTACGCATTACAAGTGCGTTGCTCTACCGTTAAAGCTACAGCGGCTGGTCAGCACCGGTATCCCGGCGAGCCGACGCTATTCTACTCGACCGGCATGCAGGATCGGGAATGACTGGCCGGGCGGGGACGGCGGCCCGATCGGGCGTGTTGTTTTGACACTTATGTCCCGGTTCGATCAAATCAAGGTTCAGGCGGCGGCGACAAGGGGTCAGATTCGGCCCCGCTTCGCGTTCGGCTGCCTGCGCCGCAGGGAGCCGGCTTAGAGCGGGCAGCGACAAAGGGTGAGCGGATTCCCGGGCCCCGGACTGCGGCCGTCAGGCCGCCCTGTGGCCGAGGTGCGGAGCACCGAGGATGGCCGGTGTTTGATTGCGCCGCAGGGTGGTTCGGGACGGCGGGATCGATATTCCTCAATGGATAATTCACTCGAATGGGCGATGACAGTGCCCTGGTGAGGTGTCACAATTGAACTACGAACAAGGAAGCGAAAACAAGGCAAGTATTCGAGAAACAGGGAAGGGAGGCGAAGCCCCGATGGACACCATGACTACTACTCCAGTCGCAGACTCCCAGGCCGCCCCTTTCACCTCCTCTACTCGCCCGGATCGCCGTTCGCAGGCGCAGGCCATCCGCTCCACCCTCGACCAGGCCGCTGATCTGATCAACAAGCAGCATGCCGAGGTGTTGTCTGCGGTGATCGCGATGAAGGAGTCCGGTCTCCACCGCTCCGAGTTCGGGTTCTCTGCGCTCCGGGATCTGCTTGCTCTCCCAGTTCGATTTCACGTTCAACACGGCAGGCTCGATCGCCGCCATCGCCCGCCTTGCTGGGAAGTTCGGGGTCCTGGCTCAGGCGGCAACGACAGGGCAGGCTCGGATCGATCAGGTCGCCTTCGCTGTCCGGCAGTTGGACAAGACCCCGGCCATGCGCCTGTTCGCCAAGACGCCCTTCAGGGAACCAGTCGCCTCCCCCTTCGATGCTTCGGTCGAGTGCACCACTCCCGAAGCGCTGATCGCCCAGTACTGCGCCCATGCGCCATTCAAGGATCTGCAACGCCACTTGGATGAGCTGGCTGCGCAGATGGCTGAGGAGACCGAGCTCTTCGACGGCCTCGGCGAACAGTCACTCCAGTGGATCGAGATCGCCGAACAGGGCAACGGCATGTGGTCACTCTCCGGCGAGTTGTCGGATGAGACCGGGCGTCTGCTCGACAAGTACCTGAAGACCGCTTGTCCTCCTCCTCGCCAAGAAGAGACCGACGCTGAAGGCGTGCTCCCCGCCGCTCCCAACCGGCACGCTGAAGCCATTCACCAGCTCCTCGCGGGCTACGGTTCCTCCCCTGAGGCAGCGACCCGGCACGGCCACACCGCCACCCTCGACCTCGTGGTCGACATCGAGACCCTGCAGGGCAACGACACCGGGCGCCCGCCCCTCCTCGAAGGGCAGCCGATCTCGTCGCCAGGGCCCGCCTGCTCGCTTGCGAAG
>CAVUGC010000007.1:0-71259 GCA_963740955.1 uncultured Actinomycetota bacterium | reverse complement strand
GCCCCGACCGCGTACTTCTCCTGGTCGGGCACCGGGCTCGACGGCATCGCCGACCGCTTCCACACCTGGATGCGCGCCCGCCCGCAGCACCCGCCGCACCGCCCGCCCGCTCGTGCTCAACACCTGGGAGGCCGTCTACTTCGACCACGACCCCGCCCGCGTCGAAGCCCTGGCCCGCAAGGCGGCCGCCGATCGGCGTCGAGCGGTTCGTGCTCGACGACGGCTGGTTCCACGCCCGCCGCCACGACCGGGCCGGGCTCGGCGACTGGGAGGTCGACCCCGCGGTCTGGCCCGACGGCCTCGAACCGCTCGCCGAGCTCGTCCAGTCCCTCGGCATGCAGTTCGGCCTGTGGTTCGAGCCCGAGATGGTCAACCTCGACTCCGACCTCGCCCGCGCCCACCCGGACTGGCTGCTCGCCAACCCGGCGTCCGTGCCCTCCCCCGAAGGGCTGTCGTTCCGCACGCAGTACGTGCTCGACCTGGCGCAACCCCGAGGCGTTCGAGCACGTCCGCTCGCAGATGTCCGCCCTGGTGCAGCGGCTCGGCATCGCCTTCATCAAGTGGGACCACAACCGCGACCTCGTCGAACCGGTCCACGACGGCGCGCCCGGCCACGCACCCGCAGACCCTCGCGGCCTACCGCCTCATCGACCGGCTCAAGGCCGACCACCCCGGCCTGGAGATCGAGTCCTGCTCCTCCGGCGGCGCCCGCACCGACCTCGGGCATCCTCGGCGCGCACCGACCGGGTCTGGGCCTCCGACTCCAACGACCCGGTCGAGCGGCAGGACATCCAGCGCTGGACCGAGCTCGTGCTGCCGCCGGAGTTGATCGGCGCGCACGTCGGCCCCTCCCCCGCGCACTCGTCGCGGCGGGCGACCGCGCTCGCCTACCGGATCGCGACCTCGATGCAGGGATCGGCCGGATTCGAATGGGACCTCCTGTCCTGCACCGAGGAGGAGACCGAGCAGATCACCGCGTTCGCCGCGCTTGTACAAGGAGCTGCGCGGCCTGCTGCACACCGGCACCGTGGTGCACCCCGACGTGCGTCGACCCGGCGCTGCGCGTGCGCGGCGTCGTGGCTGCCGACCGGTCCGAGGCCGTGTTCACGGTCGCCACGGTCGTCCTCGCTCGAAGACGCGCTGGCCGAACGGCTCCGGCTCGACGGCCTCGACCCCGAACGGCGCTACACGGTGCGCGTGCGCGACGAGATCGGCGCGGCGACGCACGGCTGGACCACCCCGGCCTGGCTCGGCAAGGACCCGGTGACGGTGTCCGGCCGCGTGCTCACCGAGATCGGCCTGCAGCTCCCGCCGCCTGCTGGCCGGTGCAGGCGATCATGCTGCACCTGATCGCCGAGTAGGGCGGCACCTGCGGTCGATATCCGAGTCCGTTCGATCGCAAGGCGGAAGGCCCTTCGTATACCGGTGTGGTCTTCGGAGGGCCGACAACGCGGCGAGCGGGGCGGGCCGGATATCGGCCCTCAGGGGTGCTCGACCACCACCTAGCGCAGTCCTGCAACGCATCCCGGTCCGGGCCGTCCGAGTGTCTCGGGCGGCCCGGAAATTTCTGCGCGTCCTCCTCTTGTAGATCGGTCTACATCATGTGTAGATTGATCTCCATCGCTCGACGGGGAGGTTCCCATGGCGGCATCGCGCAGCCCGGCCGGTTCGGTCACCATTGAGGACGTCGCGCGCGAAGCGGGCGTCTCGCGGGCCGCGGTCTCCAAGGTCATCCGCAACGCCTACGGCGTCAGTCCGGCGATGCGCGAACGTGTCACGGCCGCGATCGAGAAGCTCGGCTACCGCCCCAGCGTCTCCGCCCGCGGCATGCGCGGGGCGACCTTCACACTCGGGATCGAGATCCCCGAGCTCGCCAACCCGTTCTTCCCGCTGCTGCTCACCGGTGCCACGGCGGCCATCTCGGGTTCCCCGTACCAGCTCATCATCGCTCCGGCCGACCCCGCGCACAGCGAGGGCTACCGCGCCATCCAGGCACTGGTCGACCGGAAGGTCGACGGCGTCATCGCGGTGTCGCCCATGGTCGAACCGACCTGGCTGGCGGAGCTCGCCGCCACGGTCCCGGTGGTGATGATCGGCCGCCACGACCGCTCGGACGGCTACGACACCGTGGTGAGCGACGACGCGGCCGGTGCCCGCATGGTGATGCGGCACCTCTTCGAACTGGGGCACAGCGACATCGCCCATGTCACCGGCGAGGCCGCCCGGACGGCGCCGGGATCGGGTGCGCCGCAGGCGCTCCGCCTGCAGGCGTACCGCGAGGCGATGCAGGAGGCCGGTTTCGAAGGCCGCATCCGCATCGAACGCGCCCCCGCCACCGGAACCGGCCCGTACCAGGCCGCCCTGCGGCTGCTCACCGGCGCCGAGCGCCCGACCGCGATCTTCGCCTGCCATGACGAGCCGGCCCTGGGGGTCCAGCGCGCCGTCGCCGACGCGGGACTCACCGCCGACGAGGTCGCCGTGGCCGGCTACGACGGCATCGAGCTCGCCGGGCATCCCGGCGTCTCGCTCACCACTGTGGATCAGCACGGCGAGCGGATGGGCCGCCTCGCCGTCGAGCTGCTGCTCGAACGCATCGCGGGACGAACCGAACCTCGGCACGAAGTGGTCGCACCCGACCTCGTCGTGCGGTCCAGCACCCGCCCGCCGCGCCCCCGCGGCACCGCCACGCGCCTGCAGGCGCTCGGCGAGCACTGACACCCGTTCCCCACTAGCACAACCGCATAGCGATCCCTCGGAAATGAATCGTTCCAATCGGGACGATCGGGCGTTACCAATGGAGGTCACGACCATGCATTCGACCAATCGACCCCTCCGCCGCACCGCGGCGGGAGCAGCCGCCGCACTGGTGGCCGGCCTCGCCCTCACCGGCTGTTCCACCGGTGGCGACGACGACGGCACCCTCAACATCCTCATCGACAACTCCGAGGCCACCGGCCAGCTCATGCAGGCCCTCGCCGACGCCTATATGGAGGCCAACCCCGACGTCAAGGTCGAACTGGAGATCCGCCCCGGCGGCAGCGAGGGCGACAACATCGTCAAGACCCGCCTCCAGACCGGCGACATGCCCGACCTGTTCTTCTACAACTCCGGCTCGCTCCTCCAGGCCCTCGCGCCCGACCAGACCCTCGTCGACCTCGCCGGAGAGTCCTACATGGACGTCGTCACCGACACGTTCAAGGACGGGGTGCGTTCGGGCGACGCGGTCTTCGGCGTCCCCGTCGGCCACGCCATCGGCGGCGGCGTCCTCTACAACCTCGCGGCCTACGAAGAGCTCGGCCTCGAGGTGCCGACCACTTGGGACGCCTTCATGGCGAACAACCAGGCGATCCTCGACGCGGGCGGCCTCGCGCCGGTGATCCAGTCGTACGGCACCGAGTCCGCGTGGACCTCGCAGCTGTTCATCCTCGCCGACAACTACAACGTGCTCGCCGCCGAATCCGACTGGGCCGAGGCGTACACCGCGAACGAGGCGCACTTCGCCGACACCCCGGCCGCGGCGGCCGGGTTCGAGCACCTCCAGGAGGTGGCCGAGGCCGGGTACCTCAACGAGGACTTCGCGTCCCTCACCTACAACGAGGGGCTCGCCGCCCTCGTCGCGGGCGAGGGCGTCCACTACCCGATGCTCACCAACGCGCTCACCGAGATCGAGGCGACCGACCCCGAGGCCGTGGACGACCTCGGCTTCTTCGCCCTGCCCGGCACCGACGCGGCGAACGCCGGACTCACCACCTGGCTGCCCGGCGCGCTCTACCTGCCGCAGTCCACTGAGGATCAAGGCCCGGCGAAGGACTTCCTGGCCTTCGTCGCCAGCACCGAGGGCTGCGACGCGCAGACCGCGGGCGTCAGCGTCATCGGCCCGTACTTCATCGACGGCTGCACCGTCCCCGAAGACGTGCCCCCGGCCGTGACCCAGCTCCAGGCCTACTTCGACGCCGGGCTCACCGCCCCCGCCCTGGAGTTCCTGTCGCCGGTCAAGGGGCCGGCGCTGGAGCAGATCACGGTCGAGGTGGGATCGGGCATCCGTTCGGCGGCCGACGCCGCGTCCCTCTACGACGAAGACGTCAAGAAGCAGGCCCAGCAGCTCGGCCTCGAAGGCTGGTAACTGCCCGATCGGCCCAATCCCTCGCTGCGCTCGCTTCCCCGAACCGGAGTGAACGCCGACCATCCAGGGGCCGCGCCCGGCCGCATCCCGGGAGCGGCGCCTCCTAGGAGACGCCTCATGACGACCACCGCCCTCTCCGCGCCGCGCAAGCGGCGGCGCGATCCCCGCAAGCACTATCCACTCTGGTTCTACCTGCCGGCCGGCGTCGTCTACGGCGTCCTGTTCATCGTCCCCACGATCGCCTCGTTCTACTTCGCGTTCACCCGCTGGTCCATCGCCAGAACCGAGTTCATCGGCTTCGAGAACTTCGCACTGTTCTTCAGCGAGCCGTACCTGTTCCAGGGGCTGATCAACACCTTCATCTACGGCCTGCTCACCTCCGGCCTCAAAGTGGTGCTCGGGCTGCTGCTCGCCGTCTTCCTGACCTCGCAGATCATCGCCCGCGGATACCTGCGCTCGGTGGTGTTCTTCCCGACCCTGGTCAGCACCGTCGGCGTCGGCATCACCTTCACCGTGCTCATGGACCCCGAAGAGGGCCTCATCAACCGGGCCCTCGCCGTGGTGGGCATCGCGGGGCCGGGCTGGCTCACCGACCCGGACCTCGCGCTGATCTCGGTGGCGCTGGTCGACGTGTGGAAGGGCGTCGGCCTGGCCACCCTGATCTACATCGCAGGGGTCGTGGCGATCCCGCAAGAGTACTTCGAAGCGGCGCGCGTGGACGGCGCGAGCGGGTTCCAGAACCTCCGGTACATCACCCTTCCGCTCCTGCGCCCGGCCACCGCCACGGTCATCGTCCTCTCCCTCATCGGCGGGCTGCGGTCGTTCGACCTCATCTGGGCCATGACCCAGGGCGGACCCGGATTCACCTCCGACGTGGTGGCCTCGGTGATCTTCAAGCAGTACCAGGCCGGCTTCTGGGGCCTTTCCAGCGCCGGCAACGTGGTGCTCTTCCTCCTCGTGGCCGCGCTCATGGTCCCGCTCTACTGGAAGCTGAACCGCAAGGAGGTGGAGCAGTGAGGCGCCGCCGCTCGGCCGGGACGATCTCCGGCCTCATCGCGATCGCCGTCTCCGCGGTGGTCTTCCTCGTCCCCTTCGCCTTCATCGTCCTCACCGCGTCGAAGACCCGCGGCGAGTCGGCGCTGCGGGAGTTCTCGCTGCCCGGCGACTGGGCGATCTGGGAGAACTTCCTCGCCGTCGTCCAAGCGCGCGACTACATGCTCATGGCCGCGTTCGTGAACAGCACGATCCTCACGGTCGCGAGCGTCGCCGTCATGGTCGTCCTCGCGGCCATGTGCGGCTACGTGATGCAACGCCGCCCCAGCCGCTGGACGCCGGCCCTGAACGCGCTCGTCCTCGCCGGGCTCATCATCCCGCCCGCGGTCGTGCCGACCATCTGGGTCCTCCAGGGACTCGGCCTGTTCCGGACCCTCCACGGGCTCATCCTCATCGAGATCGCGTTCGGACTCTCGTTCTGCGTCCTGATGTTCCGGGCGTTCGTCGCCACGATCCCGCGCGAACTCGACGAGGCCGCGATCATCGACGGCGCCGGACCCGTGCGCCTGTTCTTCAAGGTCGTCTTCCCGCTGCTGCGGTCGGTGATCGTGACCGTCGTGATCGTCCAGTCGGTCGCCGTCTTCAACGACTTCCAGAACCCCCTGTACTTCCTGCCCGGCGACTCGAACGCGACCGTCCAGCTGACCCTCTACAACTTCCGCAGCCAGTACACGACCCAGTGGAACCTGCTGTTCATGGACATCCTGCTCATCACCATCCCGCCATTGATCATGTACGCCTTCTTCAACCGCCAGATCGTCGCCGGACTCACCTCCGGCGCGGTCAAGGGCTAGACACCCGGGAGAACCGAATGCACCCATCCGACACGCCTCCATCCGTCTACGGCGTGCGCGCCGAATACCGCACCGACTCCCCGTACGTCGGCACGAGCCGCCCGCGGCTGTCCTGGAAGACCGAGACCACCGCCTCCGGCTGGACCCAGCAAGGCGCCGACATCGAGTGGCGGCGAGGCGAGGCGGCCGCGGTCGCCCACGTGGAGGGCGCCGACTCGGTGCTCGTCGCCTGGCCGTTCGAGTCGCTGCTTCCCCGTGAGCGGGGCAGCCTCCGGGTCCGGGTGCGCGGCTCGGACGGCACGGCCTCGGACTGGAGCGCCCCGCTGGAGATCCGCGCGGGCTTCCTCGCCGAAAGCGAATGGCAGGCCCGGTTCCTGACCGTGCCCGAGCCCGCCGACATCGGGCAGCCGGCGCTGCTGCGGCGCGAATTCCAAGTGCGCGAAGGACTTCGATCAGCGACCCTCTACAGTGCCGCACGCGGGGTCTACCAGGTGGAGATCGGCGGCGTCCCCGTCGACGACGAGCGGTTCAAGCCCGGCTGGACGGCCTACAAGCACCGCATCGTGCACGAGACCACGGACGTCACCGGTCTGCTCACGGCCGGCCCGAACGCGCTCGGGGCCTCGCTCGCCGGAGGCTGGTACACCGAGAGCTTCGGCTTCCACGGCGAAGCCAGGCCGCACTACGGCAAGTACCCGAGCTTCGCCGCGCAGCTCGTGCTCGACTACGAGGACGGCACGGCGGAGGTCGTCGCCACCGGTGACGGCCGCTGGAGAGCCACGGCGGAAGGGCCGGTGACCGCGAGCGGCATCTACGCCGGGGAGGACTACGACGCGCGTCGCGCGCTCCCGGGTTGGTCGTCGTCCGGCTTCGACGACGGCTCGTGGCTCGACGCCCGGCCCGACCCCGCCAAGGCGCTGACGCCGGTCGCGCGGACCGCACCGCCCGTGCGCGCCACCGAGGAGATCGCCGTCGCCGAGGTCATCACCACCCCGAGCGGCCGCACGGTGGTCGACTTCGGGCAGAACCTCGTGGGCCACCTGCGCATCCGCGTCTCCGGCCGCGAGGGCGACACGGTCGTGCTGCGCCACGCCGAAGTCCTCGAGCACGGCGAACTCGGCGTGCGCCCCCTGCGGCACGCGAAGGCCACCGACCGCTACACCTTGGCGGGCAACGGGATCGAGTCGTGGGAGCCCGAGTTCACGTTCCACGGGTTCCGGTACGCCGAGATCCAGGGCTGGCCCGGCGAATTCGACCCGGCCGACGTCACCGCCGTCGTCGTCCACTCCGACATGACCCGCACCGGCTGGTTCGACTCCTCGCACGACCAGTTGAACCGGTTGCACGAGAACGTCGTCTGGGGCATGCGCGGCAACTTCCTCTCCATCCCCACCGACTGCCCGCAGCGCGACGAGCGCCTCGGATGGACCGGCGACATCCAGGTCTTCTCCCCCACCGCCTCGTACCTGTTCGACGCGGACGGCTTCCTCGCCTCCTGGCTGGAGGACCTCGCACTCGAGCAGACGGCATCGAACGGGGTCCCGTTCATCGTGCCGAACGTGCTCGCATCGGCCGAGACCCCGGCCGCGGCCTGGGGCGACGCCGCCGCGGTCGTGCCCTCCGTCCTCTACGAGCGCTTCGCCGACCGCGGCCTGCTCGAACGGCAGTACCCGAGCATGCGCGGCTGGGTCGACCAGATCGCCACGATCGCCGGCCCGCGCCGGCTCTGGGAGGGCGGCTTCCAGTTCGGCGACTGGCTCGACCCGAACGCCCCGCCGGACGAGCCGGGCAACGCCAAGACCGACCACGACATCACCGCCAGCGCGTACCTGTTCCGCTCGGCGACGCTCGTCGCCCGGGCCGCGCAGGTGCTCGGCCTCGATGCGGACGCCGCGCGTTACGGCGCGCTCGCCGAGGAGGTGCGCGCCGCCTGGCTCCACGAGTACGTGACCCCGGCCGGGCGCATCGTCTCCGATGCGCAGACGGCGTATGCGCTGGCGATCATGTTCGACATCGCGCTGGACGCGGATTCGCGTCGGCGGTTCGGCGACAGGTTGGCGCGGCTCGTGGAGAAGGCGGACCACCGGATCGGCACCGGGTTCGTCGGTACGCCGCTCATCCAGGACGCCCTGGTGGGGACCGGTCACGTCGACACCGCGCGGGCGCTGCTGCTGCAGACCGGGGTGCCGTCGTGGCTCTATCCGGTCACCATGGGCGCCACCACGATCTGGGAGCGGTGGGATTCGATGCTCGAGGACGGCACGATCAATCCGGGCCAGATGACCTCGTTCAACCACTACGCGTTCGGTGCGATCGCCGACTGGATGCACCGCTCGCTCGCGGGTCTGGCGCCGCTCGAACCGGGGTACCGGCGGATCGCGATCGCGCCGGTGCCGCTCGCGGGGCTCGACTGGGCGGCGACGGAGCACGAGACGCCGTACGGCCGGGCCACGGTGCGGTGGGAGGCGCGGGACGGGCGGGTGGTCGTGCGTGCGACGGTGCCGCCCAACACGACTGCGCTGGTCTCGCTGCCGGGGTGCGAGCCCGAGGAGGTCGGTTCCGGCGAGCACACCTGGACGGTCGAGGACTCGCGTCCGGCGACTGACGCCGCGGTTTGAGGGCAAGGACGGCCGGTGCCCGTTCGGGCGCCGGCCGTCCTTGCCGCGTATGCATAGAGTGCCGGGAGTCGCCTCGCGCACGCCTTCCTCGATCCTCGGCGGGCCGCGACGGCGACGCCGATGGAGGCCCGGATGGCGAAGCGACCCTCGGTCAGCCTGATCATGGCGACCTGCGACAAGCGCGAATACCTCGCGCTCACGCTCGAATCCCTGCTCGCGCAGACCGATTCGCGGTTCGAGGTGGTGCTGTGCGATGACGGCACGGCGGGCGGTGTGGCCGATGTCGTGGCCCCGTTCGAGGACCGCCTGGACCTCACCGTCGTGGTGCAGGAGAACCGGGGCCGGGCTTCGGCCCGCAACAGCGCTCTTGAACGGGCGCAGGGCGATCTGGTGGTCTTCATCGACGACGACCGGATGGCCGCGCCCGATTTCGTGGCCGCGCACGCGGCCGCCGCGACGGGCGAGGGCGTGATCGGGTGGAAGCGGCGGGCGCTCACGTGGTGGCGGCCCGGCACGCTGCCGATCGGCGGGGACGATCTGATGCGGCTCGCGGTCCGGGTCGGCGGGACGTCGCGGCTGCGCGAGGCCCGGCACCTGCTCGAACGCGGTGAGCTCGAAGCGGACCCGGAGGGGGCGCTCGCCCGCGTCCACATGGGCGACGAGCCCGACAACCACCGGGCGATCATCGAGGCGTACGGCCTCGAGTTGGAGGATTTCCGTTTCGGTTGGGCGCTGGCGACGACCGCGAACCTGGCGGTGCCGCGCGAGGCCGTCGAGTCGGTCGGCGGTTTCGACGAGTCCTTCACCGGCTGGGGCCTGGAGGACACCGATCTGAGCTACCGGCTTCACCGGCTCGGCCTGCGGTTCTCGGTGAGCACGGGCGCGGTGAACTACCACCAGGTCCATCCGCTGGCCGATCCCGATCCGACGGTGGCCATCCGCCTCATGCGGACCCAGTTGATGCGCAACCTCGACCATTTCTGCGAGCGCCACCGGGCGTTGGACGCCTACCTGTACCGCCGCCGCTGGGAGCACGCGATGACCCTCGTCGAAGCGGACCGGCTCCTCAAGCGCGTGGAGGCGGAACCGGATCCGCTGCTGCGACGTGAGCTCGAAATGCTCTACGCCGCACGGTGAGTGGGCTCAGCGCCGCCGCGGCGAAAGGTAGAGCCGCAGTCGACGCAGGTGCCGACGGGCCAATCGGGCCTCCGGGCCGTCGGCCTCCAGTTGTACCGGCCGCGGATCGGGAGGGGTCCCGACGTTCGCCGCGGCTACTGCCTGGCGTCGGGCGGTCGGCCCATGCCCGCTCCTGATCGGACTACAGTGGAGAGATTCGCTGCCGCGAGACAGGAGTGCTCATGAGAGCCGTGATTCAGGATCGGTACGGGCCCCCCGAGGTCGTCCGCGTCGGCGACCTTCCCGAGCCGGTCCCCGCGGACGATGAGGTGCTGATCCAGGTCAGGGCCTCGTCCCTCAACGGGTCGGATCGCGAGAACCTCGCCGGCAGCCCCTTCTACGCGCGTTTGGGCGGACTGCGTCGGCCGCGCCGTCCGGTGCCGGGATCGGATGTCGCCGGGGTCGTGGCGGCGGTCGGGAGTTCGGTCACGGAGTTCGCGGTGGGCGATGCGGTGTTCGGCGAGCTGGCCGGGTACCGCGGCGGTCTCGCGGAGTTCGTGGCGACATCGCCGCGGCTGCTGGCCCGCAAACCACCCGGCTTGTCCTTCCTGGAGGCGGCGTCGATCCCGCAGGCGGGGTGCATCGCGTTCCAGGCCACGCGCGGGGTCCGGTCGGGTGACCGGGTGCTGGTCAACGGCGCGGGCGGGGCGGGCGGCGCGCTCGTCATCGCGCTCGCCAAGCATCTCGGCGCCACGGTGACGGCCGTGGACCGCGCGGACAAGGCCGAGCACCTGCTGCGGCTCGGGGCCGACGACACGATCGCGTTCGAGGACGAGGACTGGGCCGACCGGCGCGGCCGATTCGACCGGGTCGTCGATCTCGTGGGGTACCGCTCGCCGTTCCGCGTCCAGCGGGCGCTGCGCCCCGGCGGGGTGTACTTCATGGTCGGCGGGCATACGCGGGTGCTGTTCGCGACGTTCGCCGCCGGTTGGTCGATCCGGAAGGACGGCAAGCGGGTCAAGGTGCTGATGGTGCGGCAGTCGCGCGCCGATCTGGAGGCGGTCACCGCCCTGGTGACCGACAGCGAGGCCGTGGGCGGCGCGGTCGACCGGGTCTATCCGCTGGAGGAGGCGCCCGCGGCGTTCGCGAGGCTCGCCGCCGGGGACAACCTGGGGAAGATCGTCATCGAGATGCCGTGAGGATGTGGGTTGGTTGCGGGAGGCCGCGGCCACCGACCGCGGCGTGCTCGTGTTGTGGTCGATCTAGGGGGTGTTCACCACAGCTCGGTCGGCCAGACGTTGCGCTCGGCCGCATCGGCGTTCTGGGCCGTGGTGACGATCCGGCCCGGGACGTAGTACGGGGCGTGCCGGGCAGGGCCACGCCCTCGCCGGTGGCCAGGTCGTAGGCGTACACGTCGTAGGAGCTGAGGCCCCAGAGGGTCCCGCTGCCGAGGAGCCAGAGCGTCGAGCCGACCGTCCAGGCATGGTCGTCGCTGCTGAAGCTCGCGTTCACCCGCCAGCGCTCCTCGCCGGTCGCGGTGTCGTAGGCGACCAGGTTGTCCGCCTCGGCCTCCCAGTCGGCGGTGACGAGCAGGTCGGCCTTCGGGCTGAGTGCGATCGCCTGGCCTTCGGCGGGGGCCTCCCATACGGTCTCGCCGGTCGCCACGTCCACGATCGACGGCACTCCGTCGATGGTCAAGGGCAGTTTGCCGTCCCGCGGTTCGTCGGTCGGGAGGGTGCCGCAGGAGGCGAAGTCGGCGGTCTTGCGGGTCATGGCCTCGATCTCCCAGGCCGCCTTGGATTCGCCGAGGCGGTGGCCGGTGAGGGTCGCGGTGCAGCCGTCCGCGGGGTTGTCGTCGTAGTCGTCGTAGACGATCAGCGTGTCGTCCGCGAGCGCGGTCCTGTCCTGGGTCGCGACGCTGACCAGGCTCTCGCCGTCCTCAAAGACGTCCACGGTGCGGCTCTCGTAGCCGGTCGGGTAGGACTCGACGAGGAGCCGGTCCGGCGCGGGCCCGGCGTTCCAGGGCTCGTCGGTCGCGGGTTCGGCGCTGGCGTAGGTCGGGGTCGACCACTGCTCCGAGAGGTCGGCGGGGTCGCGCGAGTACATGGTGCAGTCGCCGATGCGGTCGTCCTGCTCGCCGGTGCACTCGGTCATGATCACCGCGTCGGCGAACACGGAGACGAACGAGGCGTCGTCGTTGCGCCAGACCTCGTCGCCGGTGTCGAGGTCGAGCGCGAAGGCGTCGTGGCGGCCGGGCCATTCGTAGGTCCCGCCGGAGCCCTCTTCGATGGGCTCGGCGATGACGACGACCTCGTCGGCCACGCCGACTTCGGCGTACGCCTCGAACTGGTGGGTCCAGACGGTCGCGCCGTCCTTCTCAAGTTCGAGCCGCTCGTCCGTCAGTCGCAGGAGGCCCTGGTCGACCTCGGCGACCTCTTCACCGTCCGAGGTGAGGTCGGCGGACCACAGCGGCTCGCCCTGGTAGACGGTGACGTCCGCGGGGAGCCCCGAGCCGGGTTCGTCGGGGCTCTCGACGGCGCCGACCGGGAGGCCGTTCCGGATCTCGCCCTCGGGCCACTCGGAGCGATCGGGGAAGTCATGCGCGGCAAGCGGTTCGAGCACGAAGGTCACCGCGAAGACCGCGAGCGACAGGCCCGCGAAGCCGAACTGCACGGGACGCGGCCAGCTGCGCAGCTCCTGCCACAGCGTCGTGCGGTCGGTCTGCGGCGACATGGGTCCTCCAAGGGGCGGGCGAGGGCGGCTCGCTTCGCACCATAACGATGCGTCGCAAGCTGGCATCGGGCAGCTATCCTCGGACCGTTCGTGCCCCGACCCCCGGATGTGCCCATGTCCCCGACCGATCCCCTCGAGTCCCGAACGCGCCGCGAAGGCCTGCGCGTCGGGTGGATCATGCTGTTCACGCTGCTGAGCCTGATCCCGTTGACGACGTGGTACCAAGTGCGCGAACCGAGTTCGCCGGAGGAGGTCGTGACGGCGTTCATGGAGGCGGTGCGCGACAAGGACCTCGACCGGGCCTACAGCTTCGTCGGAGGCGGCATCCCGGCCGGCGAGGAGGCCGCGTTCCTCCACCCCGACGCCATCGGCGAATGGGACCTGCTGGAGGTCGAAGCGGAGCCCAGCATTCCTTTGGATTACGAGGTGCGGGTGACGGTGACCATCGGCACCGAGGAGGGCACGGCCGAGGGCACCTTCACCGTGGACGACTTGGACGGCGAGTACACCCTCGACGACCCCTTCCAGACCGTCACCGTGTCGGCCTCTTCGTACCTATCGGTCCAGGTGAACGACCGGACCGTGCCGATGCCGCTCGAAACGTCTTGGGCCGCCTGGTACAACGCCCAGGCGAACCGGACGATCGTGCTGCTGCCGGGCGTCTACCGGTTCTTCGGCGGCGACGAGGTCGCCCTGCTGGGCGACGACGACGATTCCGGCTCCACGGTGATCGGGGCGCCGCTGCCCGAACCCGGCGAGGAGGCGGCGGCGGCGCTGCAGAGCGCCGTCGACGACTTCATCGACTCGTGCGTCGAATACCGGCTGCTGGCGCCCCGCGGCTGCCCCTTCGTGTCCGACGGCCAGGTCGACACCACCGACCGGCGCCGCGTCGACGAGGTACGCGATCCCGTGTGGACCGTCGATGAGTATCCGGTGGCCACGGTCGTTCCCGGCAGCGGCGTGTACGGGGAGCCGGTGCTGCTGGTCGAGTTCACCGAGCCGGGCCGGCTCACGTTGCAGGGCACGGCCACCGAGGACTGGGGCGTCTGGGAGCCGTTCACCGCGGCCTGCCGCTTCGGCGGCGGCACGCTCCACGTCCTGGCCGATCCCGACGGCTCGATCCGGATCGCGCCCCTGGGCGAGCCGGCGGCCGAGACGTGCAGGGGCACCGAATGAAGGCGAGACCCGTTATGGCACTGCTGGATTGGGCCCGTCCCCGCCGCTGGTCGATCCTCGTCGAGGCGGTGCTGGCGGCCGTGGTCGCGCTCGCGGCGTGGCCGATCGCCGTCATCGGGAACAACGAGCCGGCGGCGGTCGACGTCGTCACCGCCTACCTCGAGGCGCTTCGCGAAGGCGATGTCGAGCGCGCCGAGACCTTCGTGTCCGACTCCTACGGGCTGGACGCCGACCGGTCGTGGCTGACCGCCGAGGCGATGTCCTCGGACTGGGAGATCGCCTCGGTCGAACGCAAGTCCGCCACCTCGAGCACCGTCCACGCCGTCATCACCTCCGGGGGCGAACGCGCCGAGGGCGCCTTCGCTCTCGAAGGCTCGGAGGACGACCCGCTCATCGCGAACCCGTACATGTACGTGACGAACGCGAGCCCGCTGTTCGCCTCACTCGAGATCGGCGGCGTCAGCGGCGAAGTCGAGGCCGCCGACGGCCAGGCGCTCCCCGTGGCGCTCTACCCGGGCTCCTACTCGCTGTTCGCGAGCGTTCCCGAGTTCTCCGGCGAGGACGGCCTCTCGGTGCTCGCCATGCCCGGATCCGCCGCGGGCGGATACAGCGCCGACGCGATCGACCTCAACGCGCTCATGACCGGTCCCCTCACCGGCAGCGAGGCGATCGAGTCGCGGCTCAACGAGGCGATCGCCGCTTGGCTCGACGGCTGCGCCGAGAGCGCCGACCTCGCGCCGGCCGGGTGCCCGTTCAGCGCGGCCTCCGACTACGGCGTGGCCTACGACGGCCACAACGAGTTCACGACCGTGGACGAACTGGACTGGGCCGTCGAGTCCTACCCGCGGGTCCGCTTCGACCGCGACCTGCGCCTGGAAGCGGTCCAACCGGGATGGATGACCTTGAGCGGCAAGGGGACCGCGACATACGAGGACGGAGAGACCACTGTGGCTGGACGCTGCGGCGTCGGGTTCGACTACGTCTCCCCCGCCATCGGGGCGGACGGGGACATCACCCTCGCGCTGACCGACCCTCCGGGGAACACCTGCTTTTAGCGACCGCGGTCGCCTTCCATGCCAACAAAACTGGCATACCGCGCAAGCTTCACATTACTAGCGGGTAACGGTAGTCTCTCAACTACAACTCGTCGACAGCGATGTTTCCGAAAAGGAGACTGCCATGTCCACTCCCCCGAGACGAGTGACCGCGGTGCTGGCCGCCGCGGCGCTCACCGCCCTCACATTGTCCACAGTGGCCACTTCCGCTCAGGCCGCGGAACGCCCCGACATCGTCCCGCTCCCCGACCATCTCGAGACCATCCGCGCCGCCGAAGCCACCGAGCTCTACGGCGGCCCCGGCATCCTCCCCCTCGACGACCGCAAGACCGCACTGGTCTCCATGGGAGACAGCGAGATCTCGGGCGAAGGCGTGGGCAACTACGAACCCGGCACCCACACCGACGGCAACTGGTGCGACCGCTCCTACGACCAGGCGCTGTTCCGCTCCGGCATCGAGAGCGACGTCCAGTACAACGTCTCCTGCTCCGGCGGCGCCACCCCGCACCTCGTCGAAGGCTCCGGCCGGCAGCAGTGGAACGAGCTCAACCAAGGCGACAACCTCGCCGTCAAGGCCCGCAACACCCACGTCAAGCTCGTGTGGATCGTCGTGGGCGCCAACGACGAAGGCGGGATCGAGTTCGGACCGACCGTCACCGGGTGCGTCACCGGCCGCATCCTCCTCTCCGGGCCGTGCTGGCCCGACCACACCGAGGACTGGGAGGCCCGCGTCGATGTGAGCCGCGACGGCGTCGAGACCGCGATCGACGCGGTCCGCCAGACCATGACCGACGCCGGATACCTCGGCACGGACTACGACATGGTCGTCATGTCCTACCCCAGCCCCGGCGGACCCGACGTCGAGGACAACCCCGACTTCCCCGGCTGGTGGTCGGGCGGCTGCCTCCTCTACCTCGCCGACGCCGCCTTCGCCCGCAACAAGGCCGTGCCCCTGTTCGAGCAGGGCATCCGCGAAGCCGCGCTCAACAAGGACGTCCGCTACCTCGACGCCCAGCGCCTCTTCGACGGCCACGGCGTCTGCGAGGCCGAACCCTGGGCCCGCGGCGTCTACGTCGAAGTGGGCGAACTGCCTTCGGAGAACGCCTTCCGGCAGTCGTTGCATCCCAACTTCCTCGGCCACGGGGCCTTCGCCCAGTGCATCACCGAGTTCTACGAGCATCCCGACTGGGAGACCTCGACCTGCGTCGACCCCGCCAGCACCGGCGCCGCCGTGCTCTACGAAGGACTGTTCGACTTCCAGGACCTCAAGAACACCGCCGGCGGCCTGTGCGCGGAAGGCGAGGGCTACGACTCCCGAAACGGCACCGCCCTCATCGCCGCCACCTGCGACGGCGCCCGAAACCAGGGCTTCTGGTACGACGAAGCACAGGGGTCGCTGCACGTGGAACTCAGCCACGACCGCTGCCTCGACGTCGAAGGCGCCACCATGCAGGCCGGCACCCCACTGGTGCTGTGGGACTGCAACGGCGGCCTCAACCAGGAGTTCACGGTGACCGGAACCGGCGTCCAACCGGTCGGCCACTCGGACCTGTGCATCGGCTTCAACGGGACCGCGGTCGCGGCGCCGATGGTGCTGACCCGATGCGGCACCGCCGCGAGCGGATTCCAACTCGCCGACCGCGACTACGCCGACCCGGCCGGTTACGGCTACGACGACTGGATCGGAGCGAGCGTCTACTAGCGTGCCGGCCGTGCCGGTCGCGGAGCAGTGGTTCCGCGACCGGCACGGCCGCGGCCGGTCCGTGTTAGGAATAGGCATGCCTCAGCACAAGTCCTATGACGCCGTGATCGTCGGCGGCGGCCACAACGGCCTGGTCTCGGCGGCCTATCTCGCCCTCGCCGGCAAGCGCGTCCTGGTCCTGGAGCGACTGGGGAACACCGGCGGCGCGGCGATCTCCGCCCCGGCGTTCCCGGGTGTGGACGCGCGGCTGTCGCGTTACTCCTACCTGGTCAGCCTGCTGCCGCGCAAGATCATCGACGATCTCGGCCTGCGCTTCCAGGTGCGCAAGCGCAGCATCTCCTCGTACACCCCGACCGACCGCGGCGGACGCGCGACGGGACTCCTCGTCACCCGCGACGAACAGCGGAACCGGGAAGCCTTCGAACGCCTCACCGGCTCGGACGCCGAATTCGAAGCGTGGCAGGCGTTCTACGGCTCGGCGGCGCACCTGGCGGCGAAGGTCTTCCCCACGCTCACGGAGCCGCTCCCGTCGGAAGCCGAACTGCGCGAGCGAGTCGGCGACGACGAGGCCTGGACCAGGTTCTTCCAGCGGCCCCTCGGGGAGACGATCGAACGCGTCTTCACCGACGACCTCGTTCGCGGCGTGGTCCTCACCGACGGCCTCATCGGGACCTTCAGCTCCGCCTGGGCAGAGGACCTGCGGCAGAACCGCTGCTTCCTCTACCACGTCATCGGCGGAGGCACCGGCGACTGGGACGTGCCGGTCGGCGGGATGGGCGCCCTGACCGACGCGCTGGCCGCCGCGGCCCGCCTGGCGGGCGCGGAGATCCTCACCGGCCACGAGGTCTCGGGCATCGCGACGGACGGCTCGCGGGCGGAGGTGTCCTATGCGACGCAGGAGCGGACCGGGACCGTGGAGGCCGCTCACGTGCTGGTCAACGCCTCACCGCAGGCGCTGGCGGATCTCCTGGGCGAGGGGGCCCCGGAGCGGGCCGAGGGAGCGCAGCTGAAGGTCAACATGCTCCTCAAGCGACTGCCCCGGCTGCGGGATGCGGCAGTCGATCCCCGCGAGGCGTTCGCCGGGACCTTCCATGTGTCCGAGACGTTCGAGCAGCTCGAGGCCGCGTACACCGAGGCGGCGTCCGGGCGGCTCCCGTCGAGGCCGCCGTCGGAGATCTACTGCCACTCGCTCTCCGATCCGTCCATTCTGGGCGATGATCTGGTGCGGCAGGGGTATCAGACGTTGACGCTGTTCGGCCTGCACGCGCCCGCGCGGCTGTTCGAGGGCGGGGAGGCCGCGAACCGGGAGGCGAAGGCGGCGCTCCTCGACGCGACGATCGGGCAGCTCGACGAGTACCTCGACGAGCCCTTGGCCGATTGCCTTGCGACCGACGAGAACGGCGATCCGTGCATCGAGGCGAAGACACCGGTGGACCTCGAACGGGACCTCAGGCTGCCGGGCGGGAACATCTTCCACCGGGACCTGTCGTGGCCGTTCCGCACCGACGAGGCATCGGGGCGCTGGGGCGTGGAGACGGGCCACGCCAACGTCCTCCTCTGCGGGGCGGGCGCAGTGCGCGGCGGCGGCGTGAGCGGCATCCCCGGCCACAACGCGGCGATGGCCGTGCTGGAGGCGCGGAATTGAGCGCCGTCACCGGTTGAGCGCCAACCGATCTGCTCGCGATGCCAGCGGGAGTCGCAGTCGGGATCAGACCGAACACGTTTCATTGATTCTTGTCGATGCATTGACATGTTCGAGATCGGCTCATATGGTGACATGTACGGTGATCCGAAAACCTTTTCGGAAAGTTTCGGACGCCGCCCGGCCTTACCTGCCGACACTCCCGGAGGTATGCAATGACACGACAGCATCGGTCGACCCTCACCACCCGAGGCGGGCCGTCATGAATCCCCGATTCTCGCGCCGAAACGCGCTTCGCCTGGGCGCCGTCGCCGGCGCCGCGCCCGCCGTGGGGGCGTTCGGCTCCATGGCGTTCGCGGACGCCGCGCATGCGGCCCCGCCCACCGGCACCGTCCGGACCTACTGGCTCAGGCCCACGGATGTGGCGCACGACCAGCGGTACCCCGACGGCATCGCGGCCGTCATGCGAGAGACGCAGCGCTACTACGAACAGGAACTGGGCGTGACGTTCACGCTCAACGACCCGGTGGTGGAGGTCGTCGCCGGCGACCACCCCGCGAGCTGGTACGAGAACACCCCCAACGGCGACGAAGAGTACTGGTGGGTCGTGTTCAACATGCAGCAGGAGCTGATGCGCAAGCTCGGCCTCCAGGCCCCGGACTCCCGCTGGATCAACATCGGGGAGATCAGCGCCGAGAAGGAGGGCGTCTCCGGCGGCGGTGGCGGCGGCGGATGGGCCATCCTGTCCGGCCACGACGCCGACGGCGCCGCTGGATTGGGCGGCGACATGAACCGCTGGTACGGCGGCATGGTCCACGAGATGGGCCACGCCCTCGGACTCCCCGACTCGTCGTTCACCGACGGCACGCCGATGTCGGCGTCGTTCTACGAGTACCCGAACTGCCACTTCAACGACCAGCAGAAGAACGGCATCCTCAACGGACCGTACGGCAGCTTCATGTCCTGAATCCGCGCCGTAGCGGCGGCGCCGACGACGGCCATCGCGGCGGGCTGAGCCTGCTTCGATGGCCGTCGTCGTTGCGACGCTTCGCGGTACGGGCGCCGACCAGATCAGGAAGCGCTCGGCGCGCCGACCTTCGCAGGGGCGACCACCGGGACCTCGATCGCCGGATCGGTGCCCCGGCTCTCTCGCCACCAGCGCATCAGGTTGCGGATGTAGATGAACTGGAGCCCGATCACGAGCGGAGCGAGGCCCCACACGTCCCATACGACGATGAACACGGCCCAGGGCACGCCGCCCAGGACACCGAGCAGCCAGCCGAGGTTGTTCTTGTTTCCCGCGAGCCAGTAGGCGATGAGCTGGTTCGCGCTGAGCAGGATCGCGACGGCCTGTCGAACGAAGTCGCCGTCAAGAGTGAGTTCCACGTCTAGACCTCCTCGGTCCAGATGGTGCCACCGAACGGAGTCGCGGCGGTGGAGGGCACCGGCGCGCCGCCGGCGAAGATCCGACCGGTCGAGCCGGCGGAGAAGGTGGGATCGGCCGGTTCGGTGACCGGCGCTGGAGGATGCGGAGGAATCATGGCGGGGACCATGATCGAATCCTAAAGTCAATGTCGCAATGTGAGTGTCGCTTTACTCACTACGGGTGATGTCCGATCATTGACGAAAGCCGGTTTCGCAATCAGGGCAACGCGAAACACCCGCCGCATGGAACGCCTTGCACCCCATCCGCAACCATCTGTCCATAGTGGATAGACAGCGGGCCGCGCACGCAACGAGCACCAGAGTAGTGCCCTCGACCGCGAAAAGCGAGAGCGGATCCACACTAGATTTCGGTGACGGTGCCGTTGTTCGTCTCCGCCGATGCGGACCGGCCCGCCCGGGGCTCAGAGCGCGGGAAGGACTCTGGTGGTGACCAGGCCGACGTCCCTCATGAACCGTTCCAGCGCGATCGCGGCGATGCCGTCCATGCCGCTGCTCGATGAGACCTCGATCGCGAGGTCGACCGCCGCGTCGCCGGGAGCGTCGTCGAGAACTCTGCGCCGGACGACCGGCAGCATGCGATCCCCCAAGGGGCCGTTCGCCCAACCGGTCAGGGCGATCACCTCGGGATTGACGATCGCGACAAGGTCGGCGAGAGCGGCGCCGAGATAGTGCGCGGTGCGTTCGACGGTTGCGGCCACTGCCGGATCGGGGGTCTCGGCCGCGAGCGCGGCGGTCAGGGCCTCGCCCAGCTCGAAGTAGCCGAGCCCGGCCGCGGGGTGGTCGGGGGCGATCTCCGTGAGCGTCTGCCGGACGCCCGCCGCTCCGATGTAGGCCTCGACGCAGCCTCTTCTTCCGCACTGGCATTGGCGCCCTTCGAAGGCCAGGAGGCTGTGGCCCCATTCGCCGGCGGTGCCCGTGGCCCCGCGCATGAGCACGCCGTCCTGCACTATCCCTGCGCCGACGCCCTCGCCGAGGTTGACGGTGACCACGTTCGCTGAACGCTGCCCGCTGCCGAGCCACAGCTCCGCGGTCGCGATCGCCTTGAGCGGGTTGTCGACCACCACCGGCAGGCCCAAGTGGTCGCGCAGGCGGTCGAGGTGCAGCCAGATCGCGTCCGGCACCGTGGCGGCGGCCTTCACCGGCCGCTGCATCCCGCCCGGCAGGAGGATGCCCACGCCCAGCACGTCTCCACGGGAGGCCTTCGCGCGTCCCAGTGCGGCATCGAGCGCTCCCAGGATCTTGTCGATGACATAGTCGGCCAGGTCGACGCGCGCATCAGTCTCCACTTCGACCGAGGCCAGCCGGCCCAGAGCCGCATCGAACACCGTCGCCTGGAGATATCCGTCCTCGACGTAGATCCCGACGACGCGGCCGCGATCGGCGTTGATCCGCAGGCCGGTGGTGGGCCGTCCGATGGGGCCGCTGATCAACCCGGTCTCCGCGATGATGCCGCACTTGAGGAGCTCGCCCACGATCGACGAGACCGTCGCGAAGCTCAAGCCGGTCTCCTGAGCCAGGTCGCCGCGGGTCGACCCGCCGGCCGCCAGCAGTGCTCGCACGACCACGAGCCGCGACTCGCTGCGGATGTCGCGGGCAGTGCGACGAACGACGACCATGAGCCCTCCAGAATCCCTGCTCATCCATCGAAGACACGGCGGGCGCACGTGAACACGGACGTCCCGCCGCAGTGGCCTCGAAGACTAACAAATCGGTCCCGTCAGCGGCCACTTCGCGAGCCGGCCCGAGTCGACTCGGACACGCGTCGGTTCTTTGGCAGTGCGAAGGTCGGGAGGGCGAACCCTCCCGACCCGGATTCAATTCGACCGGCTTGCGGCCCTTGACGTCACCTCAAGGGTGGCTAGCTCCAGTCCTCGATGACATCGTCGATCGCGCTGTTGAAGTCGGCGATCTCGGAGTACACGCCGGGCTGGCCGGCGACGGCGCACTCGAGACCCCAGGAGACGATGCCGACCAGGATCTGGCCGTCCTCGCCCGGAGCCAGCAGCGGGCCGCCCGAGTCGCCGTCGCAGGAGTCGACCCCGCCGTTCTCCAGGTCACCCGCACACAGCATGGTGGCCTCGTCGATCTTGTCGGGGTAGGCCTCGGAGCAGGCCTCGTCATCGATGAAGGGCACCTCGACCCAGTGGGCGACCGTCGGGTACGTGTCGTCGCCGAGGTTGCCCCAGCCGGCGGTCACCAGCGTGTCGAATTCGTCGGGCTCGGTGCCGAGCTCGATCGGCTCCACGTCGAGCGCGTCGTCGAGTTTGAGCAGCGCCCAGTCGTTCGCATTGTCGACCGGCTCGTCGTAGTCGTGCGCGACGTGCACGTCCGTCACGGCGGTCTCGACGATCGCGTCGGACTCCAGGTCGACCGAGCCGGAGAAGACCACGAACGACCCGGGGTCGTCCGCGGACGCCACCACGCAGTGCGCCGCCGTCAGGATGATGTCCTCGGCGATCACCGAGCCGCCGCAAAGCTGGCGCTCGGAAGGCGTTCCCTCACCGGCCACGCCGAGCGCCACGAGGGCGGGGAACTGGCCCTCTTCGGCGGGCTGGCCGCCGACGATCTTGGCTTCGAAGTCCCCCGAGGGTGCGGCGGGCTCCTCCGCGTTGGCGGCGATGCCCGCCCATGCGATCGCGGCGGCGCCGGCCAGGGCACCGGCGCCCGCGCCGAGGCGGACCAGGTGCTTCCTCTTCCTGTCCACTATGAATCCTTTCGGGATGGAGGTGAGGGATAGGCCGTTTGGCCGTCCTGACCCGAAAAATATCCACATGCGGTCGGGACCCCTCCCGAACCGGAGTGCCGCCGGAGGTCTTAGCGATGCACGCGGCCGAGGAAATCCCTGGCCAGCGCGGTGATCTCGGCGAGGTTGGTCTCCAGTGCCCAGTGGCCGCCGTCGAGGAGGTGGAGTTCCGCGTCGGGAAGGTCGCGCAGGTAGGCACGGGCCGATGCCTCGGGCATGTAGCCGTCCTGCGGTCCCCACGCGATCAGGGTCGGGGGCCGGTGGGTGCGCAGGTAGTCCTGGTAGCGGGGGAACCAGTCGAGGTTCTCGCGCAGGCCTTCCATCAGGCCGACCATGATCCGGCGGCGCTCGGGGCTGCGCAGTTGCGACCACGCCAGGGTCCACAGGTCCGGCGGGATCGCCGCGGCCAGGTCCTCGCGCACGTCGTTGAGGAACTCTTCGCGGAACCCGGCCTCGGTCACCGCGTGCTCGAGCGCGGCCCGGCCCTGCGGTGTCGGTTCGCGCCAGTAGTCCTGGAGCCCTTGGTATTTCGGGCCGAGCGCGTCCTCGTAGACGTCGCCGTTCTGGATGATGAGCGCGGCCACCCGCTGCGGCTCGGCGATGGCGAGGCGCAGGCCGATCTGGGACCCGTAGTCGTGCAGGTAGAGGGCGTACCGGTCGAGGCGGAGGTGTTCGGTGAACCGGTCGAGGAACTGCGCGTAGCCGTCGAAGGTGCAGTCGAACCGCTCGGGGTCGGGCGTGCCGCTGTATCCGAATCCGGGGAAGTCCGGGGCGATCGTGCGCCATCGGTCGGCGAGGGCCGGCATGAGGTTCCGGAACTGGTAGGAGGAGCACGGGTAGCCGTGGGGCAGGAGGAGGACCGGCGCTTCGGGAGGGCCGGCCTCGCGATAGAAGACGTGCATGCCGTCGAGTTCGAGGACGCGGTGCCGCACGGTCCGTTCCGGGTCGGGCGCGGTCGATGGTGCCAGTTCTTCGTCGATGTCCTTCTCCTTCGCGCGTGCGCCGGTGCGCCGATGATGTCAGGCCTCGTGGCCTTTCCGTTTCAGAACTCGGCTAAACCCGCGCGGTCGGGTTCGGCGTTCGTCGGGTTCGCCCGGGAAATTTGGACACAATTGGCGATGGACATCTCGACGTCGTGCGGGCATCATCACTTCAGGACCGACCTGTATCGACGAAGCTCGATCAACCGAAGGAGCACCGGCCATGTCACTCGCCCGCGTCCACAATTTCGCCATCTCGCTGGACGGTTTCGGGACCGGTGAGGGCCTGAGCCGCGACGCGTTCTTCGGCCATGCCGGGGAGCGGCTGCACGAGTGGATGTTCGCCACCCGGTGGTGGGAGGCGGGCGGGAGCGGCGGTGTCGACGACGCGTTCGTGCGCCAGCATGGTCCGGGCATCGGCGCGGAGATCATGGGGGCCGGGAAGTTCGGCTTCCCGGGGTGGCACGAGGACCCGGAGTGGAAGGGCGCGTGGGGTGCCAACCCGCCGTTCCACACGCCGGTGTTCGTCCTGACGCATCACACGCGTCCGTCGATCGAGATGGAGGGCGGCACGACCTTCCACTTCATCGACGCCTCGCCCGCCGAGGCGCTGGAGGCGGCCCGTGAGGCCGCGGGCGGCAAGGACGTCCGCATCGGCGGCGGCGCCACGATGCTCCGCGGCTTCCTCGCCGCCGGGCTCATCGACTACATGCACGTCGCGGTGGTGCCGATCCTGCTCGGGCGCGGCGTGCGCCTCTGGGACGGGCTGGAGGGTCTCGAGGAGCAGTTCCAGGTCGAGGCCACGTCCGGCCCCAGCGGCGTCACGCACGTGACCTTCACTCGCGCGCAGGCCAAGTAAGCGGGCGGGTCGGTCAGGGGCGGCTTTCATGCGTTCGCGATTTTTCCAGTGGTGTCACTGCCGTTGCGAGGCCGCGCGGATCTCGGCCATGACCCCGGCGGGTTCGCCGTCGAGCGGGAGCGTGTCCGGGTCGAGGACGCCGTCCAAGGCGCCTTCGGGGTCGGCCTTGAGCGCGGCGAACAGCGGCTCCAGGTCGGCCTGGTCCGGTCCGGTCTCGGCCACCAGCTCCAGCGTCTTGCGGTCGGCGCCGGGCGAGGTGAGGCTCGCGACCAGCACGCGGGCGATCTGGTCGCGAGCGATCGCGCCGTCCGCCGGGGAGCCGGCGCGCCGCGTGTCCCCTTGCAGGAACACCATCCGGCGCTGGTCGGGCTCGTTGTAGTCGAACCAGGACGGGCGCACGATCGTGTAAGGATTCCCGCCGGCGCGCACGAGCCGTTCGGCCCGGCGCTTCCAGTCGTGCCCGCCGGAGCTGCGGTTGAAGGCGCCGTCGTGGACGGTCACGCCGATCGCGGTCATCAGCGCCACGCGCACCGGCCTGGCGCCCACGGCGTCGAGCACGTTGCGGACCACGCCGTAGTCGACGCGTTCGGCCTCGCCTGGCGCGCCGTGCGAGCCGTGCGTGAACACGACCGCGTCGATCCCGTCGACCGCGGCCGCGAGCGTCGAAGGATCGGTCCCGTCCCCCACCACCAGGTCCACCTCGGCCGGAAGTAGTTGTTCGGCGCGGGCGCGATCGCGCACCAGAGCGCGGGTCTCATGGCCTGCGTCCAGTCCTGCCGCCACGGCGTGGCGGCCGATGCTGCCGGTGGCCCCTACGACGAGCAATCGCATGTCCTCGTCTCCTTCACTGTGGTCTCAGGCTTCGGGGATGTCGCGGCCGAACGATTCGAGCGTCACGTCCTCGGGTTCGGGACCGCCTCGCACGCCCGAGTCGAGGCCGTCGATCGCCGCGGTCTGCGCGGCGGTCAGTTCGAAGTCGAACACGTCGAAGTTCGCGGCGATCCGGTCGGGGTTCACCGACTTCGGGATGGCCGACCGTCCTTCCTGGAGGTGCCACCGGATCATGACCTGGGCGGCGGTCTTGCCGTGGGCCTCGGCGATGTCGGTGATGACCGGGTCGTCGAAGGTGCTCCCCGAGCCGTTGCCGCGGTAGCTGGTGATCCCGCCGATCGGCGACCAGGCCTGCGTGAGGATGCCGCGGGTGGCGTTGGCCTTCTGGAGCTCGGGCTGCGCGAAGTACGGGTGGACCTCGATCTGGTTCAGCGCCGGGACCACGCTGGCGCGCTCCATGAGCGTTTCGAGGTGGTCGGGCATGAAGTTCGAGACGCCGATCGCGCGGACCTTCCCGTCGGCCAGGAGCTTCTCCAGCGCCCGGTAGGCCTCCTGCGTGCGGTCGAACGCGCTCGGGAGCGCCTGGTGCAGCAGGAGCAGGTCGATCTGCTCGACACCGAGCTTGCCGGCGCTCTTGTCGAAGGCGTGGAGCGTCTGGTCGTAGCCGTAGTCGGAGATCCAGACCTTCGTCTCGATGAAGACCTCGCCGCGGTCGAGACCGGAGCGGCGGATGGCCTCTCCGACTTCTCGTTCGTTCCCGTAGGCGGCGGCCGTGTCGATGAGCCGGTAGCCGACCTCGAGCGCGGATTCGACCGCCGCGACGGTGACTTCGGGCGGGGTCTGGAAGACGCCGAAGCCCAATGCCGGCATGGACACGTTGGCGTTCAACTGGAGATTCGTTTCCATGCCCCGACCGTAATGCCGTGGTCGCCGACGCGGGAGGGACTGGCATTACTCCCCTACTCCTCACGTTCGGCCGCGGCTTCGGCCCGCCGCGGGCGGGGCAGGATCCGGCCGTCGCGGGCGGCTTTGCGCAGCAGGAGCACGATGGGCACCAGGCACACCAGGAGCGCGGTCAGGCTCGCTTCGGGCCCGAACGTGCCGCCGGTCAGCAGGGTCGGGCCGGAGAGCGTCGCGCTCAGCAGGCCGTGCGGGGGCGTGTCCGATCCGGAGATGACGACCCCGAAGATCCCGGCATGCGTGAAGTTCCAGGCGAAGTGCAGTCCGATCGGCAGCCACAGCGAACGGGTCGCGACATAGGCCGCGGCGAGCATGACGCCGCCGGTCATGGCGATGGAGAGCGTGCCCCACAGGGTGGCGTTGACGTTGACCAGGTGGATGGCGCCGAAGAGCACCGAGGAGAGGACCAGGGCGAGCACGGTCCCGGTGCGCTCTTCCAGGATGCGGAACACGACGCCCCGGAACAGGACCTCCTCGGTGACCGCGACGCCCGCCATCATGCCGGCCGTGGCGACGAACCCGCCGAAGGAGCCCCAGGCGAGGCCCTCCCAGCCGCCGAGGACCGCGATCAGCAGCATCATCGAGGTGAACGCGGCGAACCCGATCAGCGCGCCGCGGCCCAGCTGCGACCAGCGTCCTTGTTTCGCGAGTTCGGGGACGCTCGTCCGCAGCTCGACGGTCTTTGACAGCCAGTGGTAGCAGGCCAGGCCCGCGACGGCGAGTGCGAGCCCGACCGCCAGTGCGAGCACCGGGACGGGCGCGACGAGCCGGTTGATCCCGCCGGCCGCGATCATCACGGCCAACAGCGCGACGACGAGAACGGGCACTCGGAACGAGCGCAATCGCCGCCGGCCGAGGGAAGGGGCCGCTGGGAGGGCGTCCTGCTGCGTGCGTGCCATGGTGTCCGAACCTTCCGCTGAAGTAACCGCGGCTTTCCCGCGGCACCGCCGACGTTAAGCGGCCGCAAGGACGGAAACATCCCGCTGCAGTGGTCATCAGCGGTAGCTCGCACGGGGGACCCGAACGATCAGTCCACGGTCAGACGGTCGCGGCGCCCTCGAGATGGCGGGCGTCGCCGAGGCGGAGCACCAGACGGCCGTGATAGACGTCGTCCTCGAACAAGGTGCTGATGCTGCCCGAGGTCACCTTGAAGAGGACATGGCCGAGCGATTCGATCGGCATCTTGATCCAGGCGGCCACCACGAACGTCATCGCGAACCCATGGGTCACGATGATCTGGTGCTCGCGCTCGCGCGCCAGGACCTCGTCCATGGCCGCGTAGATGCGCTTCGCGACCGTCGTCTTCGATTCGCCCCCAGGCACATCGACGTGCGCCATCCGGTCCCCGGCCTCCGGCGGCGGGACGAAGAGCCGATCCCATGCCGCTTTCGGCTTCCCCTCGGCCTCGCCGAACGACATCTCCCGCAGCCGGGGATCGAAGACCGGTGGCACTCCGAACCGTTCGCCGATGATCTCGGCGGTCTGAGCGGTGCGCTGCAGGTCTGAGGAGAACAAGTCAACTTCGGCGCCGTCGGGCACCGCGTCCCGCAGCGCCTGGCCGATGGCTTTCGCGGCGCCGATGCCGTCGGGCGTGAGCTGCGAGTCGTGCCACCCGCCGACCAGGCCGTCGATGTGATGGGTCGCTTCTGGATGAGTGACAACGTAAAGCGTGCGCACCGATGCGGGCCTTTCATGAGTGGACGGACCGTCCGACCCTAGCCTGCTGTCTCCGGCGGCGCCTGAGAGTTCAAGCCGCACTTGGTGTCCGGCGCGGAGCGGTGAAAGCCGGTAGCGTCGTGGTCACTCCCCCTGCGGGGCCTGGGCCCCGCGCCTCCGATGTTCGCCGTTCGCGGCGGGAAGGCAGGCCATGCACGACAACGACATCGAGCTGCCACCAGGCACCGACTTCAACGTCCCGGCCACCGCGCGCGTGTACGACGCGCT
This sequence comes from uncultured Actinomycetota bacterium, assembly GCA_963740955.1. Taxonomy (GTDB): domain Bacteria; phylum Actinomycetota; class Actinomycetes; order Mycobacteriales; family Micromonosporaceae; genus Glycomyces. The sequence continues at coordinate 43,484 of CAVUGC010000007.1, read as the reverse complement.
GCTCGGCGGGTCTACGAACCTCGCGGTCGACCGGGACGCCGCCGAGGTGTTCGCGCAGCACATCCCGCAGGCGCGCGAGTGCGCGAAGCTCAACCGGAGCGCGCTCATCCGCGGCGTCGAGTACCTCGTGCGCACCGCGGGGATGGACCAGATCATCGACATCGGGTGCGGCCTGCCGACCGCGCAGAACACGCACCAGGTCGCCGAGCGGCTGAACCCGAAGGCGAAGGTCGTGTACGTCGACCACGACCCGATGGTGGTGGCCCACGCGAACACGCTGCTCGCCGACAGCGGCAGCGCCATCGTGATCGGGGCCGACCTGCTCGACCCCGACCATATTCTCTCCCGCCCCGAAATCAGGTCCTTTCTGGACTTCGAGCGGCCGATCGCGCTGCTGCTGGTCGGGATGATCATGCAGATCAGCGACGACCAGCGCCCGAACGACATCATCGCGACGCTCATGGCCGCGCTGCCGCCGGGCAGCCATCTGCTGCTGACGTCGTGGCCTGACACCGGCGAGCCGGAGCAGGCGGCGCTGTCCGCGGCGTGCATCGAGACGCTCGGCAACGGCTGGATCCGCCCGATCCCGCTGCTGGAGAGCCACTTCCAGAACATGGAGATGGTCGCTCCGGGGCTGGAGTACATCCCGCGCTGGTTCCCAGAAGAGCCGGAGCGACCGGTCAGGGCCGTGGAGGAACTGGAACCGTACGAGCGCACGCAGATGGCCGGGATCGCCAAGAAGGCGTGAACGAGACGGAGGGCCCGCGCCGGATGACGCGGGCCTTCCGCGTCCCGGTCATGGCCCGAAGGAGTCCGCGATCAGGCGCCGGTGCCGTTTGATCAGCCGGTAGACCAGGACCACGACCACGAGCTGGGCGAGGCCGGACACGAGGTACGCCGCCGCCACGGTGACCTGTTCGGCCAGTACGCCGCCGATCAGGGCGCCCACCGGGATGCCGCCCCAGAGGACCACGCGGTTGGCGCCGAGCACCCGCCCGAGCAGTTCGGCGGGGATCATGGCCTGCCGCAGCGACATCGAGAGCACGTTCCACATCGTCACGCCCAGGGCGATGCCGAAGAACCACACCCCGGCCGCCCAGCGGTTGGCGACCGTGCCGAGCAGCACGCACATCACCGGAGCGATCGCCGCGGCGATGACGATCATCTGCGGCCGTCCGAATCGCCTGGTCAGGGGCCCGACAAGGGCGGAGCCGGCCAGACCGCCGACCCCCATGGCGATGAACAGCACGCCGTACATCGAGGCGCTGAGGTGCAGCGTGTTCAGGGCGTACAGGACGTTGAGGGAGGTGGCCATGGACATCGACCCGGCGATCAGGCCGGTGAGGATCGTCAGTCCCCGCAAGAGCGGGTGGCGCCACAGCCAGCGCAGTCCCTCGCGGATGTCCGCGCGCAGCGTCGTGGGCTCGGTGCGCTCGGTCTTGAACCGGCCGGGGACGGCGAGCACGAGGACGGCGGCCAGCGCGAAGCCGATCGCGGCGCCGATGAACGGGGCGGTGCGGAACCAGGCGAAGAGCGCCGCGCCGACCGGTGGTCCGACGAAACTCTGGCCGAGGGTCTCTTCCACGGTCAGCCAGCTGTTGGCCTTGTCGAGGTTCCGGCGGTCGACGACTTGGGGCAGGATGGCGCGGGCCGCCGAGTCGTAGACGACCTGGCACAGGCCGAGCGCGAACGCGGCGAGGTACAGGACCGGGATGCTTCCCGCGCCGGTGGCGACGAGCAGCACGAGGGCGGCGAGCAGGACGGCCCGCATGATGTTGACGGTGGACATGGCTCGGCTGCGGTCGAGCCGGTCCACCAGGGCTCCGCCCGGCAGGCCGAACAGCAGCCAGGGCAGGAAGGCGAACGCGGTGAGGCCGGAGATGAGCACGGGATCGTCGGTCAGCGACACCGCGAGCAGCGGCAGCGAGACCTTGCTGATGCCGTCGGCGCAGGTGGCGGTCGCGGATGCGGCGAACAGTTTCCAGAACGAGCGGTCGAGCGCGGGTGCCGTTGCAACGGCGGTTTTAAAGGGGGGCAATGCTTTTCACCTTCGGGAACGGGGGTTCGTTTCCGCTCAGGTGGCAGTCGTGCTCCTGGTGGGGCGGAAACGCATGGCACGGGAAATGTCCACTGATACCGCCTCCCAACGTGTTCCGGTGAATCCGACGCGGGCGAGCCTAGCACCGCGCGCCGGGCATGAGCGTCGCCGCCCGTTCCGTTCGCCGCCTCCGAGGAGTCAGGCCTTGCGGGCGGCGCGCCATTCTGGGGCCAGGACCGACCAGACCTCCATGTCGTAGCGTTCGCCCCGGTGGAGGTAGGACTCGCGTACGACGCCTTCTTTCGTCATGCCGAGCCGGCGGGCCACGGCGAGGCTCGCGGCGTTGCCGGTCGCGGCCCACCACTCGACGCGGTGGATGCCGCGCACGTCCACGGCCCAGTCGATGATCGCGGTGACCGCCCGGGTCACCAGGCCTTTGCCGAGGGCCGCGGGTTCCAACCAGCAGCCGGCCTCGGCGGTCTCCATCCGGAAGTCCATGGTGCGGAAGAGGACACCGCCGACGAGCGTGTCGTCGACCCAGATGCCCCAGATCCGCCCGGTGTCCGCGGCCGCCTTGTCGGCGTAGGTCTCCAGGAACGTCCGGGCCGCCTCGGCATCGGAGACCACATCTGCGATGGCGACGTACCGTCCGATGAACTCGCGTCCGCGGTCCATGTGGGTCGCGAACTCCTCGGCCAGGTCCGGCAGGAGCGGGCGCAGCTCGGCACCCTCACCGAGCGAGGTCTTGAACATGTGCCCCTCCAGAGGTGACTGCGCGCCAAAGGATGACATGCTCTCACATCGCCGCTCGGGCGCGCAGCGGGCGGAAGCAGTCGCGGAGGTCTTGGACGAGCAGGTCGGGCGCCTCCATCGCGGCGAAGTGGCCGCCGCGGTCGAACTCGGACCAGTGCACGATCCGGTGCGCGCGTTCGAGGAGCGGGCGCACGGCCGGATCGGTCGGGAAGACCGCGACACCGGTCGGCACCTCGGACCGGACCGGGGCCGGCTCGTCCCGCACCGCCCGGTACTGGTGCGCGGAGGACCCGCCGGTGCCGGTGAGCCAGTAGAGGGTGACGTTGGTGAGCAGCTGGTCGATGTCGACGGCGTGTTCGGGGAGATCGGCGGCGGGGTCGGTCCAGTCCTTGAACTTGTCGGCGATCCAGGCGAGCTGCCCGACCGGGGAGTCGTTGAGGGCGTAGGCGAGCGTCTGCGGTTTCGTGGACTGGAGGTCGGCGTAGCCGGTGCCCTCGCGCACCAGATCGCGGACGCCGTCGAGACGGGCGCGCTCTGCGGGATTCAGCTCGGCCAAGGCGGGGTCGTCGGCGTCGGGCAGCTCCAGGCCCCCGTTGATGTGCACGCCCACGACCCGGTCGGGGGCGAGGCGGCCGAGGGCCGGGGAGACCTTGGAGCCGGTGTCGCCGCCGTGGGCGCCGAAGCGGCCGTAGCCGAGTCGGTCCATGAGCACCAGCCAGGCGCGCGCGATGCGGGCATGGTCCCACCCGGACGCGGACAGGGGCGTGGAGAACGCGAACCCGGGCAGTGACGGGGCGACCACATGGAAGGCGTCCGCGGGGTCGCCGCCGTGGGATCGGGGGTCGGTGAGGGGCTTGAGGATCCGCGTGAACTCCACGATCGAGCCGGGCCAGCCGTGGGTGATCACCAGCGGCAGCGCATCGGGTTCGGGCGAGCGCGCATGGAGGAAGTGGATCCGCTGGCCGTCGATCTCGGTGAGGCCCTGCGGGAACGCGTTCAACGCCGCCTCGTGGGCGCGCCAGTCGTAGCGATGCAGCCAGTGGTCGGCGAGGCGCCGCAGGTCGCGGACCGGGATGCCGCGGGCCCAGCCCGGTTCCGGACTGGCGGCGGGCCAGCGCGTGCGCCGCAGCCGGTCGTGCAGGTCGTCGAGCGCGGCCCGGGGGATGTCGATGCGGAAGTCGGCGATCGGCTCCATGGCGGTCCTTTCATCCGAAGGCGTACCGGGTCCATGCAATCAGAGCGCTGCCCGGGCGGCCACCGGTTTGCGCCGGGACCGGGCCGCCCCGCTGTCAGACGCGTCGCATGAGCAGGGCGAACCCGCCCGCCGCCGCGGCCGCGAGCACGGCGCAGATCCACAGTGCTCCGTCGGTGCCGAGGGTGTCGACCAGGGTCGCCACGATCGGGATGCCCGCGGCGGTGCCGATGTAGCGCATGGTGTTGTTCACGCCCGAGCCCATGCTGCCCCGGTCGGCCGGGACGCTGTCGATGCTGAGCCTGGTCAGCGCCGGGTTGACGGCGCCGTAGCCGGCCCCGGCGACGAGGAGCGCGGGCGCCGCGTGCCACCAGGACCAGTGGTCGGCGAGGCCGATCAGCAGGACCGAGCCGGCACCGGCCACGACCAGGGCGATCGCCAGGAGCGAGCCTGAGGTGAACCCGAACCGCTTGACCTGCAACGAGACCACGAACGCTGCGGTCGACCAGATCGCGACCACGACGGCGGTCGCCACCGGCCCGAGGCCCGTCTCGGATTGGAGCACCGTCGGCAGGTAGCTCATCATGCTGATGACCGCGATGCCCGCGACCAGGGCGCCGAGCGAGGCGACCAGGAAGGCCGGGCGGGCGAACAGGCCGGGGTCGAGCATCGGCTCCCGGCCGCGCCGCTCGACGGCGATGAACGCGGCGGTGAACGCCGCAGCGGCGATGAGGAGGGCGACGACGACGGGGTCCGACCAGTCTTGGCGGCCGAGTGTCAAACCGGACATGAGCGCGGCCACACCGAGCCCGAGGGTGACGGTCCCGGCCACGTCGGCCCGCCGGGGGTGCTCGGCCCGGGACTCGGGGAGGAAGGCGTGCGCGGCCAGGGCGAGGGCGGCCGCGGCCGCCGCGTACAGCCAGTAGGGGCCGTTCCAGCCCAATGCCGCGTCGAACAGCGCGGCGACGATCGCTCCGGCGCCCACGCCGAGGCCCATCATCGCCCCGTAGGCGGCGGTGGCGCGCTGGCGTTCGTCGGGCCCGGTGAAGACCGCGCCCATGATGCCCAGGCTCGAGGTCAGCAGGGCGGCGCTGGCCGCGCCTTGGACGACGCGGGCGACGGCGAAGACGAGCGTGTTCGGAGCGAGCGCGGCGAGCAGGATCGCGGCGGCGAAGAGCCATGACCCGGCGACGAGGACCTTGCGGCGGCCGTGGTTGTCGGCGAGGCTGCCGGAGGTGAGCAGCGGGACGGCCAGTCCGAGGGAGATGGCGTTGATGATCCAGGTCTGGCCGGTGGCGCTCGCGTTGAGGTGGGCGGCGGTCTGCGGGGCGAGGATCAGCGGGGTGGAGTAGTTGAGGATGACCAGCAGCGGGGCGGCGCAGAGGACGGCCAGTACGGTTCCGGTCCTGGTGGGGGCCTTGGGGGCGGCGAGTGTCGTCATGACGGGACTCCTAGGTTCGTTCAATGAACTCATCGGAGCGTAGCAGCATTGGTTCATTCATTGAACCAGGGTAGGATGCAGTCATGGCACTCGGCAAGGACTACGTGGGGCAGGACTGCTCACTCTCCCGCGCGCTCGAACTGCTCGGTGAGCGCTGGACCCTGCTGGTGGTGCAGAACGCGATCTACGGCGTGCGCCGGTTCAGCGATTTCCAGGTCCGCCTCGACATCCCGAAGGCGGTGCTCTCGGATCGCCTGGTCCGCTTGACCGAGGGCGGGGTGCTCGAGAAGCACCAGTACCAGTCGTCGCCGCCGCGCTACGAGTACCTGCCGACCGACGCGGGCGTGGAACTGTGGCCGATGATCTACTCCCTCAGCGTGTGGAGCAGGCGCCACATCGGGGGCGAGCCGCCGCGGCTGTTCCGCCACGCCGAATGCGGCAGCGGACTCCTGCCTTCCAGCGACTGCCCCCAATGCGGTCCGATCCCGCCCGGCGACGTCGAGATGTACCCCGGTCCGGGACCCAAGCGCGAGGACCGGGTCAGCCGCGCCATGAACCGCCCGCGCCGGCTCCTCGAACCGATCGTCCTCGAGTCGTCCTGACCTCGACCCGAGGCGCGCGGCTACGGACGGTTCACCATGCGGCATTCAGGTTGCGCTGCGCTCCGGTGATCGCCTCGCGCATGTCCTCGGCGAGGCCGTGGCGCCCGTCATCGCCGAACAGCCCGTTGCGCATGAAGGTGATGCCGCGCAGGCGCCCGTGACGGTCCACCGTGGCCCTACTGAGGCGGCTGGTGGAATACGCCTCGCACCGGAACGTGTCGCCGCTGCCCGCGCCCGAGCCGATCTCGGGAACCGAGTCGTGCATCTCCAGGTCCTTCGCGCGGCGCCAGCGCTGCTTCTCGGCGTCCACCCAGGCCTTCACGGTGCCCGCGGCGATCGACCTGCCGCCCATGCGTTCCACGCCGCGCATCAGCTCGAGCGCGCGCAACGAGCCGTCGAGTCCGAGTGTCACCGCGACCATGGACGCGGCGTCGGTGCCGGTGAACTCGGCGTCCAGCAACGCCGCGCGCATCTCCACGACCTTCAGTTGGTGGGCTTGGATCTCGGAGCGGAGCCGCAGCACCTCGAGGTCGGCGGAACCCGACGGTTCCGGCAGGGCGCCGGCGGGGACCGGCATCCGCGACGACTCCTCCACGATCCGTTGGGCCCGTTCGCGGAAGTCCTGATGCAGTTTGGCGATCTCCCGGATGACGAGGTGCTGCGCGGTGAGGATCTGCCGCGGGTTGATCCCGCCTTTCGGCCCCCCTTCCTCGAGTGCGCGCAGCACGCGCCTGACGCCTCCGGCGTATTGCGGATGCCGGGCGGCGACCCGCTCGATGAGGTCGTGCACCTGGTCGTCGGAGGGATGATCGCCGAAATGATGGGAGAGGGCGGAGTCGTACACGCGGCTCACCGTGTCGCGGTATGCGAGACGCTCCTTGTCGGGCAGCTCCCGGTACGCGATGCGGGCATCGCGGTCGCCGGTCCGGATATACGAAACGAGCGCCCCTGGTCCGGGCACTGGTCGGGGCATTGGCGTCCTTGTTCTGCGCGGGTCGCCGCTGGGGCAACGAGGTTGAGTTGTCGAATTACGGGCGATCGAGTCGAACGATCGTATGTTGCCGGAATCCGCCGAGTGTACGAGGCGACGACCGCCCCACTGGGGGCCTCACGCCACGCCGGCCTGAACGGCCGCATGACGTTTGCGAACGCCTGCCGCGCCGCCCGGACACGCCGGTCGCGTCTGTCGTCTCCACACCGAGCCCGTGTGCATGGCGGACAACCGGCTTGACACGCCCGCGATGATCGGGGGATGCGACAGCTGCGGCACGGCTACACCAACCACACCGTCGGCGACGGCACGACCGTCGTCAAGCGCTACGAGGGCCCGGACGCCGCGGCCCGGATCCACCGCGAACGGTGGATGCTGACCCGACTGCACGGGGTGGTCCCGGTGCCGCCGGTGCTGGGCTCCGACGGCCGCACGCTCGAACTCGGCTTCATGCCGGGAACGCCGGGCCAGGAGCTGATGGAGTCGGGGCACGCGGCCGAGGTCATGCGGGCGTGCGGCACCGTGCTGCGGCTGATCCACGATGTGCCGCCGCCGGGCTCAGCGCCCGGATCGGTGGTGGTCCATGGCGACTTCGGACCGAACAACCTGCTGATCGATCCGGACACGTTCGCGGTCACGGCCGTCGTCGACTGGGAGTTCGCCCACGCCGGGGCGAGGGTCACGGACCTGGCGTGGTGCGAGTGGATCGTGCGGATGCACCACCCCGAGGACGTCACGGCGCTTGAGCGCTGCTTCACGGCTTACGGCCTGCCGGTACCGGAGTGGCCGGAACGCCAGGACGCCATGATCGCCCGGTGCGTCGAGCTTCGCGACTTCTGCGAACGCTGGGAACCCGGCGGGCCCAGCGTCCGGCAGTGGGAGGAACGCACCGCGGTCACAAGGGCATGGACCGTCGAGACCGCCTGAGTCGCAATGGATCGACCGCCTTGCGCGGAGCGGCCGCGATGCGCTTGTCCGGGTTGAGGACGGGGAAACCGCTGTGCGCGTCGAGTGCGCGAACACCCGCGCCCCCGACACTGCGAGCAGTGTCGGGGGCGCGGGCGCGGCAGCGCATGCCGGTCGTTGGGCGGGCCTCAGACAGGTTCGAGTGCCTTGGCCTGCTGCTGCTCAGGCACCGACGCGGGCTGGTGGTCGTCCACCAAGGTGGCCTCGTTGAACGGCTCCTGCCCCGCGAAGACCCGGTTCGCCTGATCGCGGTCGAATTCCTTCGTCCAGGTGCCGATGAGCACGGTCGCGACGGCGTTGCCGGCGAAGTTGGTCAGCGCCCGCGCCTCGGACATGAACCGGTCGATGCCGAGGATGAAGCCGACGCCGTCGACCAGCTCGGGCCGGTGGGACTGGAGGCCGCCGGCGAGCGTCGCGATGCCGGCGCCGCTGACGCCCGCGGCGCCCTTGGAGGCGATGATCATGAAGACGAGGAGCGAGATCTGCTCGGCGATGCCGAGCGGCTCGCCCTGCGCGGTGGCGATGAACAGCGTCGCCATCGTCAGATAGATCGCGGTGCCGTCCAGGTTGAACGAATAGCCCGTGGGCACGGTGATGCCGACGACGGGCTTGCTCACGCCCAGGTGCTCCATCTTGGCGATCAGCCGCGGCAGCGCCGACTCCGACGAGGACGTCGACACGATCAGCAGGAACTCCCTGCCGAGGTAGCGCAGCAGCTTGAAGAGGTTGACGCGGGCGGCGAGCCACAGGACCGTGCCGAGGACGCAGACGACGAACAGCAGGCAGGTCGCGTAGAAGCCGAACATGATCACCGCGAGGCTCTTCAGCGCGTCCCAGCCGGTCTCGCCGACCACGGCCGCGATCGCCCCGAACGCGCCGATCGGCGCCGCCCACATGATCATCGCGAGGATGCGGAAGACCAGCCGCTGCAGATGCCCGATGCCGCGCAGGATCGGCTCTCCGGCCGTGCCCATCTTCTGCAGGGCGAAGCCGGCGAGCAGCGCCACGAGCAGGGCCTGCAGCACCGAGCCTTCGGTGAACGCGGACACCATGCTCTCCGGGATGATGCCGAGCAGGAAGTCGACCGTGGTGTGGCCGCCGGCCTCGGCCGCCGTCTCCTGCGCCGCCGACGCCGCCGCCGGGTCGAGGTTCATGCCCGAACCCGGGTGCAGGACGTTGCCCACGACCAGGCCGATGGCCAGCGCGAACGTCGACATCAGCATGAAGTAGCCCAAGGCGATGAGCCCGACCTTGCCGACGCTGGCGGCCTTGGCCACCGAGCCGATGCCGAGCACGATCGTGCAGAAGATGATCGGGACGATCATCATCTTGATGAGGGCCACGAATCCGGTGCCGAGCGGTTTCAGCTGCACGGCGAACTCGGGGAACGCGAAGCCCACGAGGATACCGAGGACCACGGCGATGATGACGGCGATGTAGAGGTAATGCGTGCGATCGCGACGCTTCGGGGGTGGCGCGGAGGACATCATTGGCTCCTAAGGGATGGTTCGGAATGACGAAAGTGTCCATCGGTTTGTGGGGCCAGTCACTATTTCGTTCATTACGGTCTCGTTAGCGGCGCGTGTACACATGGGGTGTGACCAAACCGTGGACCCTGGCCAGGCAGCTCCTCGTGCTGCAGCTCGTCCTGGTGGGTCTGCTCGTCGGCGTCGGCATGGTGCTGGCGTACCTCGACGCCGGGCGGGCGACCGACGACAACGCGCAGGAGACGGTCGTCGCGGTCGCCTCCACGGTCGCCGACTCGCCGAGCGTGACCGCCGCGCTGTCGACCGCGGACCCCAGCCGGGAGCTGCAGCCGTTCGCCGAGCAGGTCAGGGCCGATACCGGGGTCGACTTCATCACGATCATGGATCCGGACGGGATCAGGTACACGCATCCCGATCCCTCGCAGATCGGCAAGCCGTTCATCGGCAACACCGCGGAGGCGCTGGCCGGTCACGCGTTCGTCGAGACCTATACCGGGACGCTGGGGCCGTCGGTGCGCGCGGTCGTGCCCGTGTTCGGCGAGGACGACGAGGTCGTGGCGCTGGTCGCCGTGGGGATCACGGTCGAGGCGATCTCGGCCGAGCTCAACGAGCGGCTCGTGCCGCTGGCCGTGGTGGCGGTCGGCGTGCTCATCGTCGGCGGCACCGGCAGCTACCTGGTGAGCGCCCGGCTGGCTCGGCAGACCCGCGGCGTCGCGCCCGCGGAACTGCGCGACATGTTCGAGTACTACCAGGCGATCCTGCACTCGGTCCGGGAAGGGCTGGTCCTGGTCGGCAGGGACGGGCGGATCGCGTTGTGCAACGACGCTGCGTACGAGCTGCTCGGGCTGCCCGCCGACATCAGGGGCACCCCGGTCGCCGAGCTCGGCCTGGCCGAGGACCTGGCGGCGACGTTCACCTCGTCCGAGCCCCGCAGCGACGAGCTGCACCTGACGGACACGCGGATGCTGCTGGTGAACACGGTTCCCGTGCGGTCCCGCGGTCAGAGCATGGGCAACGCGGTCACCCTGCGGGACCACACCGAACTGCAGAGCCTCACCGGGGAGCTCGACACCGTGCGCGGGTTCGCGGAGTCGCTGCGTTCGCAGGCGCACGAGTCGGCGAACCGGCTGCATGCGGTGATCTCGCTGATCGAGCTGGGCCGCGTCGACGGGGCCGTCGCGCTGGCGACCGCGGAGCTGGAGACGGCTCAGCAGCTCACCGATCAGGTCGTGGGCTCGGTGACCGAGCCGGTGCTGGCGGCGCTTCTGCTCGGCAAGTTGAGCGAGGCCAGCGAGCGCGGGGTCGAGTTGGTGTTGACCGCCGACACCGCGATGCAGGACTCGGGTGAGGACATCGACGCCCGGGACCTGATCACGATCTTGGGGAACCTCATCGACAACGCGTTGGACGCCGCGGTCGAGAACGCGGCCGAGCGGGCGGCGAAGGTGACGGTCACGGTGAGGACGGAGCCGGGCGAGCTGTTCGTGCGCGTGGCCGACACCGGTCCGGGGGTCGTGGAGCAGGAGGACATCTTCCGCCGGGGGTGGTCGACGAAGCCGACGGCCGCGACCGGGCGCGGGCTGGGCCTCGCCCTGGTCGGGCAGGCCGTTCGCCGCTACGGCGGCAGCATCGACGTCGCCAACGGCGGGGCTTGCGGCGGTGCCCCCCATGAAGGCGGCGCCGTGTTCACCGTGCGGCTACCGATATCGTCAAGCCGATGATCCGCGTACTCGTGGTGGAGGACGATCCGGTGGCCGCCGAGGCCCACCGGGCGTATGTCGAGCGCGTCGCGGGGTTCACGGTGGCCGGCGTGGTGCATTCGGGCAACGACGCGATCCGGTTCTGCTCCCGGCAGCCGGTCGACCTGGTGCTGCTGGACTTCTACCTGCCCGACACGCACGGCCTGGCGGTGTGCGCGGCGCTGCGGGCCGCCAGCGCCCCGGTGGACGTGATCGCGGTGACGTCGGCGCGCGACCTGTCCGTCGTCCGTGCGGCCGTCTCTTCAGGGGTGATGCAGTACCTGCTCAAGCCGTTCACGTTCGCGACGCTGCGGGGGAAGCTCGAGAGCTACGCGGCGTGGCGGGAGCAGGTGGGCGGGCCCGGGGAGGTCAGCGGGCAGACCGATGTCGACCGGATGCTGGCCGAGCTGCGCACGCCCGGGCACGGACCGCTGCCGAAGGGCCTGAGTGCGTCTACTTTGGACGCGATCAACGTGGCGCTGAGCAAGGCGGCGGAGGGCCTGTCGGCCGCGGCCATCGCGACGACCGTGGGGATCGCGCGGGTCACCGCGCGCCGCTATCTGGAATACCTCGCCGACAACGGCATCGCCCAGCGGCAGCCGCATTACGGCAGCGTCGGCCGCCCCGAAGTCTGGTACACCCTCGTCAGGCGCTGAGCCGGGACGCGGCCGCGTCGCGTTCGGCCAAGGACTGCGAGACGATCAGACGCGGTCGACTTCAAGTGATTTCACGGCATTCGTGGGTATTGTGATGATATGACCTTGAGGGGGCTCCCCCATCGCGGATCGAGGGCTCCCCGAACCGACGATTCGTGAGGATTCCCATGTCTGCCAACCAAGAAGCCAACATGCCCGACGCCGAGTCCGAGGGCGGCTGCCCGGCGGGCTTTCGCCGAGCGCTCCTCCCCGTCCAGGGCGGCGGCAACCGCGGCTGGTGGCCCGACCGGCTCAACCTGAAGCTGCTCGCCAAGAACCCCGCCAACCCGCTCGGCGAGGACTTCGACTACGCCGCGGCCTTCGAACGCCTCGACCTCGCGGCGGTGAAGCGGGACATCGAAGCGGTCCTGACGACCTCGCAGGACTGGTGGCCGGCCGACTTCGGGCATTACGGCCCGCTCATCATCCGCATGGCCTGGCACAGCGCCGGCACCTACCGGATCAGCGACGGCCGCGGCGGCGCGGGCACCAGCCAGCAGCGCTTCGCCCCGCTCAACAGCTGGCCCGACAACATCAGCCTCGACAAGGCCCGCCGCCTGATGTGGCCGGTCAAGCAGAAGTACGGCCGCGGCCTCTCGTGGGCGGACCTGATGATCCTCGCCGGGAACGTCGCCCTGGAGTCGATGGGGCTGCGGACCTTCGGCTTCGCCGGCGGCCGCGAGGACGCCTGGGAGGCGGACGAGGACGTCTACTGGGGCCCCGAGTCCGACTGGCTCGCGCAGCAGCGGTACAGCGGCAACCGCGAACTCGAGGACACGTTCGCAGCCGCGCAGATGGGACTCATCTACGTCAACCCGCAAGGCCCCGACGGCCACCCGGATCCCGTGGCCGCGGCCGACGACATCCGCGAGACGTTCCGCCGCATGGCGATGAACGACGAGGAGACCGTCGCGCTCATCGTCGGCGGCCACACCTTCGGCAAGACCCACGGCGCCGCCCCCGAGGAGAACCTCGGCCCCGAACCCGAGGCCGCCCCGCTCGAAGCGCAAGGCCTGGGCTGGAGCAACGCGTTCAACACCGGCAAGGGCGCCGACACCATCACCAGCGGGCTCGAGGGCACCTGGACGAGCACCCCGACCCAGTGGGACAACGGCTTCCTGGAGATCCTGTTCGGGTTCGAATGGGAGCTGGTGGCGAGCCCGGCCGGGGCCCATCAGTGGCAGCCGAAGGACGGCGCAGGCGCGGGCACCGTCCCCGACGCGCACGATCCCTCGAGGCGCCACGCGCCCACGATGCTGACCACCGACCTCTCGCTGCGGTTCGACCCGGTGTACGAGCGCATCTCGCGGCACTTCCTCGAGCACCCGGACGAGCTCGCGGACGCCTTCGCCCGCGCGTGGTTCAAACTGACCCACCGCGACATGGGGCCGATCAACCGCTACCTCGGCCCTGAGGTTCCCCAGGAGCGGCTGCTGTGGCAGGACCCGCTCCCGGCGGCCACGCACGAGCTGATCGGCGACGGCGACATCGCCGAGCTCAAGGAGCGGATCCTCGCCTCGGGCCTCGCCGTCCCGCAACTGGTCTCCGTGGCATGGGCCTCGGCCTCCTCCTTCCGCGGCAGCGACAAGCGCGGCGGCGCCAACGGCGCCCGCATCCGGCTCGAGCCGCAGAAAGACTGGGAGGTCAACGAACCCGGGAACCTCGCGACCGTCCTCCGCACGTTGGAGGGCGTCCAGGAGGCGTTCAACACCGGAGACCGGCAGGTCTCGCTGGCCGACCTGATCGTCCTCGGCGGGTGCGCGGGCGTCGAACGGGCCGCGAAAGTGGCCGGGCACGACATCGCGGTCCCGTTCACGCCGGGCCGCGTCGACGCCACGCAGGAGCAGACCGACGCGGACTCCTTCGCGCCGCTCGAACCGACCGCGGACGGATTCCGCAACTACCTCGGGAAAGAGCACCCGGTCCCGGCGGAGTTCCTCCTCGTCGACCGCTCGAACCTGCTCACCCTCACGGTGCCGGAGATGACCGTCCTCGTCGGCGGCCTACGGGTGCTGGGGGCGAACTTCGAGGGCTCGCCGCTCGGGATGTTCACCGCGAGGCCCGGCACGCTGACCAACGACTTCTTCGCCAACCTGCTCGCTCCCGACATCACCTGGAAGACGACCGAGAAGGACGCGCAGGCCTACGAGGCGCGCGACAACGCCACCGGCGAGATCAAATGGCACGGCAGCCGCGTCGACCTGGTGTTCGGCTCCAACTCGGAGCTCCGCGCAGTGGCCGAGGTGTACGCGAGCGACGACGGCGAGCGGCAGTTCGTGAGCGACTTCGTCAGGGCCTGGGCGAAGGTCATGAACCTCGACCGCTTCGACCTCGCCTAGCGGCGGCGCGGGGTGTCCGGCCGCCGTCCGGACACCCGGCGTCCCTCAAGGCCGTCAGCGAAAGGGGCGCATAGGGATTCCCTATGGCGTCCGCTGACTATCGGTCTTTGCTTCTTCGCACGGAGTCGGCGTCGCGCAAGGCGGATCGGCCCGCCGCGGCGGCAGTGGTCCTCCCGCATGTCGGACGCGGCCTGGGAATATTCCTATTGAAGAAGTAGGGTTGCCAGGTTGCCCGTCCCTGCCCTGATGGAGTGATCCGCCCGATGCGTCAGTTGTTCAGCTTCCCCAACCCGGTCAACGAGGTCTCCGCCCGTCTCGTGGCGGCAGGCGTCGTGCTGATGAGCGTCGCCGCGCTGGCGTTCCAACTCGAATGGCTCGTGGTCGTCATCGCGGTCGGGTTCGTCGCCCGAGTGGCGACCGGACCGACCCTCAGCGTGCTCGGGCAACTGGTCACCCGGGTCATCACGCCCCGGCTGCCGGCCCGGGCGAATCCCGTCCCCGGCCCGCCCAAGCGCTTCGCTCAGGGCATCGGCGCGGTCTTCTCGCTCACCTCGGCGACGCTCCTGCTCGTCTTCGACGCCGACCTCGCCGGCTGGATCGTACTGGCCGCGCTGGCCGTCGCCGCGACGTTGGAGGCCGTCTTCGCGTTCTGCCTGGGCTGCAAGATTTTCGCGCTGCTGACTCGCCTCGGCCTCATCCCCGCCTCGGTCTGCGAGGCCTGCAACGACATCCGGGCCCGCACCGAAGCCAACCTGCGGAACGCCGAACTCGCCCGAGACAGCGTCTGAGTCCACAGCTTGGGGCGGTACTCGGCCGTTCCTTCCGAGCCGTGCGGCTCGATTCGTGTTTTTCGGCATCCACCACCGGGGGTGCCGGCCCCCGGCGGCGATCACGCGACCGTCTCCTGCGCACCCTTCCCGGTGCGGATTCGAACGGTGGAAGCCTCCGACTGGACCCGGTCGCGGCCCGACAGGTTCGCCGGAGGCATTCAGTTGTTCCTCGACGCGGCCTAGAGGCCCTCCACCTTCAAGGGGAACTTCAGGATCGTCGCAACGTCGCTCTGGGGCTGACCCGGAAGCGACAACGTGGCCTCGTCCTTGAGCTTGTAGCGAGTGCCTCTAGGCGGGAAATCGTTCAGCTTGCCCACCAGCGTCGCCGCGTCCTTCGCCGTCAACGACAGCGGCTCGTCGGTGTCGGCCGGCAGGCCGAGAACCTCGGGATACCGGACCGTGATGGTGAGTGCCACGCTGAGCGTGTGGTGGAGCTTCGGCGATCCCGCCTTGTCGTGCCGCAACACCGACCGACCCTTGACATTGCGGTTGTTCGTCTCGAACGCGATCGTGACGCCGCCCTGCTTGGCCGGTGAGGTCAGGTAGAACTCGGTGACCTTGGTCTGCACCGCAGACGGGTCCCCCTTGCTCGACTCGATCTCGAAGGTGGCCTTGCCCTTGAGGCCGCCGGTGTTGACCTTCTGGCCCGCGAAGACCAGTTCGATCCCCTTCGAGGCGAGATCCACCTCGATGGTCGCGCCGGGTGCCGGCAGCTTCGGAACGACCTGCTCGGTCCTCCGGGCCGCCACGGCGACACCCGCCACCGCCACGCCCACGACCGACGCGGCGATCGCGCCCGTCGCGACGCGGCGAACGACCTTTGCTCGCTTGCTCTTTGACGTCTGCATCGACGTCTACCTCCAATGGAGTTGCGGATATGACGACTTGAGGCTATTGGCGAACCGCCCCGATGTCATCGAATCGGTGAATCCACGTGGAAAAGCAATGCCTGCGCTGTAATGCCCCGGTCCCCGTTCCGGGGGCGGGTCGCGGAATTCCAGACTTGTAGTTTCGAACGCGGGCGAACGGCTAGTAGAGCACTCCAGTCCAGGTGTACGAAGGGTCATTCAGCCAGGACGCCTCGCAGTCCACCTCGGCATACCCGTCCGCCTGGCACTCCAGGATGTACACCTCGGACTGCGACGGGTCGTCCGAGTCGTCCTCGGTTTCGTAGAGGTCTCCGGTCCAGGTGTACGAAGGATCGCTCCCCCAGGAAGCGGCGCATTCGGCCTCGGAATAGCCGTCCTCCTGGCATTCATCGATGTACGCCTCGGACTGCGACGGTTCGTAGTAGGTGCTCTCCTCGACCGTCCCGGAGAGTTGCCCGGTCCAGGTGTACGAAGGATCGTTCGACCAGGAGGCTTCGCAATCCGCCTCGGTGTACCCGTCGTCCTGGCACTCCTGCACGTACTCGGCATGCGAGTCGGTGTCCTGCTCGTCCTCGCGGGTCGCGTACCACACCGCGGCCGCGATGACGGCGATGCAGACGAGGAAGGCGACCAGCCCACCGCCGGCCTGCACCTCGGACCGGCCGCTGGAAGTGGGGACCACCGGCGGCGGTGCGGGCGGCGTGGACACGGGCGGCTGGCGTTGGGCGGCTTGGGCGGCGGAGCCTCGAATCCTGGTGCCGCGGACGGTTTCGGGCCCCAGGTGGGCTGGTTCGGGTCGGTGGTCATGGTCGAGCCGTTGTCGATGAGGGTGGGGTCCTCCCCGACCCTGTCGAGGAGGCGCACGAGCTCACGGTGCTGCTCCTCCGCCAGCGCCGCAACGGCGCCGGGCCAGGGACTGGAGGTCGGCGCCACCGGTCCGATCAGTTCCAGCAGTTCGGCCGGGGTGGGCCGGTCGGCAGGATCGGGGGCCAGGCACCGGGCGGCGATCGTTCGGAGCCGCCCCGGCATGGCGGTGAGGTCGGGCTCGGCGCGGACCACGTTGTTCAGAATGTCCAGAGTGGATGCGGCGGCGAACGGGCTGGTTCCCGTGCAGGCCATGACGAGCACCGAGCCGAGCGAGAAGATGTCCGAGGCGGGCGTGAGGGGCAGCGACCGCGCCTGTTCGGGTGACATGAACCCGGGTGTGCCGATGACGGCGCCGGTTCGGGTGAGGTCGGAGCCTTCGGCCGCGCGGGCGATGCCGAAGTCGATGACCCGGGGCCCGTTCGCCTCCAGGATCACGTTGTTCGGCTTGAGATCCCGATGGATCACCCCCGCCTCGTGGATGGAGTCCAGGGCGGAGGAGAGCCCGGCCGCCAGGCGGAGCACCGCGGTTTCGGGGAGGGGACCGCCCGCCTCGATCGCCCGATTCAGTGTGGGTCCGCGGAGAAAGTCGGTGGCGAGCCACGGGATCGGATCGTCGGGCCCCGCCTTGACCACGACGGCCGTGTACTGCCCGGAGACCTGCCGCGATTTGCGGCCTTCTTCGCGGAACCGGGCCCGAAACTCCTCGTCCTCGACCATCCACTCGCGGATCATCTTGACGGCGACCAACCGCCCGTCCGGTCCGGCGCCGAGCAGCACCCGGCCCATCGCACCGCGTCCCAACTCGGCCATGACCCGGTAGGGGCCGATCTGCTTGGAGTCGTTGGGAGACAAGGGCTGCATGGGGCCTCCGCACGCGAGGGATTCGGTCTCGGCATGGTTCGAACTCGCACTGGGCGACTCGGTCCATGCCGTGTGCCGACCACTGCATCACGTCGGATCACGGAATCGTCCTGACGTTCAGGAGATCCGGTGGCTTCGGATCCGCCGCGCGTGACGGATCCGGGATCGGAAGGCTGCGGCGTGCTTCAGACGTCCTGGGGGCCTGGCACATTCGTGAAGAGTGCAACCAGCATGTCGAGTCGCTGCCGGTGGAACTCCGGGGGAATCCGGCCGCCTTTCGCGAGCACGGCCAGGCCGTGCAGCGCACCCCAGATGAGTTCGGCGAGCACCCCGTTCCGCTCGCTTTCGGGACCGAAGACGCCCATGATTTCGTTGAACCCGGCGCGCAACGACGGCGGCGTCTCATCGCTGGCGAACTTCATCTGGGTCGGCATTTCGAACATGGCGTGGTAGATCGCCGGGTGCTCGGCGGCGAACTCCAGGTACGCGGAGGAGATGGCGCGGACGCCCTCCGATGCGGGGGCGGCCAGGCGGGCCTCGCGCAGCAGCTGCGCCAGTTCACCGAAGCCCTCGACCGCGACGGCGTCGCGGATGGCGTCCTTGTTGGCGAAGTGGCTGTACAGCACGGGCTGGCTGTATTCGACGCGGTCGGCGAGCCTCCGGGTCGTCACCGCCTCCCAGCCTTCGGCCTCCGCGAGTTCGCGGGCGGCGGTGATGATCAATTGGTGTCGTTGGGCGCGTTCGCGTTCGCGGCGTTCGGTAGCAGACATCACAACATTCTAGCAGCACTAGACTTACTGCCGTCGGCATGTCTATCATTGATCGTGAATCTAGCACTGATAGATTCTTGGTCACCCTTCGAGAAAGGCAGCACCCCGTGCTCACGATCATCGCCACCGTCCTCGCCGGCCTCATCGGCGCCGGCATCTTCTTCATCGGCGTCCTCGGCATGCTCAAGCCGAAGAACGCGGTCGGCTTCGGCATTCCCGACACCCGGCCCGAGGACCCGGCCCTCCGGGCCTGGCTGATGGTGAAGGCCAATCGCGACATCGGCTCCGGACTGTTCTTCTTCGTCCTGATCGCCAACGGCTCGACGCTCCTGCTCGGCTGGGCCATGCTGGCCGCCACCTTCATGCCGGTCTGTGACGCCGTGACCGTCCTGCGAAGCAAGGGACCCAAGGCCACGGCCTACGGCGTCCACGGCGCCACCGCGGCCGCAATGCTGGTGATCAGCGCGCTCCTGTTCCTCGCCTGACACCTTGCCTCGCGGCCGTCGACGGCGGCGGCCGCCCTCAGTTCAACGGGCGCACCGGAAGCCGATGTGCGTCGTCGCGGAGTCGGGGGTCTGGGGCGATCTGGCGGCGGGCCGGTAGCGCAGGCAGTACTCGGGTGCGCACAGGTGCGAGCCGCCCTTGAGCACCCGGCGGTCCTCCCCCGGCCCGGCGACCGGGTCCGGGCTGCATCCACATGAGACTTTCGGTGGTGCTGCGGCAGGGCCCGGGTGTCCGTCGGTCCACGCGTCGGCGGTCCACTCCCACACGTTGCCGGTCATCTCGAAGAGACCGAACCCGTTGGGCGGGAACGAACCGACCGGGGCCGTTCCGACCCACCCGGACGCGCCCGCGCCCGTGTTGCGGTACGGGAACCTGCCCTGCCAGGTGTTCGCGCGCATGCTGTCGTTCGGGTCCTCGCCCCACGCGAACGTGGCGCCGTCGAGCCCTCCGCGCGCCGCCAGCTCCCACTCGGCCTCAGTGGGCAGCCGCAGGCCCGCCCATGCCGCGTAGGCGGTCGCGTCGTCGAACGACACCTGCACCACGGGATGGTCGTCCAGTCCCTCGACGGAGGAGCCGGGACCCCGCGGGCGCCTCCAGCTCGCGCCCGGAACCCAACGCCACCACTGCCGCCAGTCGCGCAGGTCGACCGGCCCGGCAGTGGGCGTGAACACGAGCGAACCGGGTTCGAGGTCGTCCACACCGGGCAGCTCGGCGGGGTCCAACTCGCGTTCGGCCGTCGTCACATGGCCCGTGGCCTCCGCGAACTCGGCGAACTGCCGGTTGGTCACCGCGTACCGGGCGATCGCGAACGGCTCGACGGTCACTTCGACCACCGGTCCCTCCTCGGGATACCAGCCCTCCGAACCCATCCGGAACGTGCGGCCCGCTATCGGCACCAGGGCTGCGGTCACCTTCTCGTCCGTCATCGCCACGGCGCTCCGATCACGTACACCCCGGCGGCCAGACCGGTCAGCAGCAGCGTCACGGTCAGCAGGCCGAGCGCCGTCCCGTCCACGGCGAGGCGTCCCGTCGCGGCGAGCTCGGCATGCGCGGTGCGATGCCGATGCGCCGCCATGAGATGGGCCGCGAGCGCCGTGCCGATGCCGGCCGCGCCCAGCACGGCGACCGGAGGACCGAGCGCCTCGGCCGCGAACCGCACCGCCACCGCCGAGGCGAAACCGAGCGCGAGGCAAGTGCGCCGCCAGGCCAGCAGGGTCCGCTCGGACTGCAGGCCCGGATCGAACGGGGGCGCGTTCATATGAACACCCCGGCCACCAGGAGCAGCATGCCCACGGCGACGCCCGACACCAGGACCACGCCGATCGACCGGGCGGGAAGGCTGCGCCCCTGCCGGAGCGCGCGTTCGGTGCGCACCCAGCCGAGCCACGCCTGCAGCGCCCCGATCAAGCCGAGCAGCACGAACACGGCCGCCGACGCCACCCGGAAACCCGGCGTGACCGGGACCTGCAGCGCCTCGAGCGCCACCCCCGCCGCGAACAGGGCCAGGGACGTGCGCACCCACGCGAGGTACGTGCGCTCGTTGGCCAGGCTGAACCGGGGGTCGGGGTCGCTGCCCACCCCGTACACGGACCGGGGGAACCGCGGCTCGGCGCTCACGTCGCTCATGCGGATTCCGCGGACCGGTAGGTGGTCTCGTCGAGGCCCGACTGCGTCGGGTCGTGGTCGACCTCGCCGACGTCGTACATGGTCGTCATCCAATGGTAGAAGTTGTCACCGCGCTCCCGCAGCACCTCGTAGAGCCGGCGCATCATCCGCCGCCGGACCCCGTCCGTCTCGGGGTGCCCGTACACGTTCATGAGCTCGTCCGGGTCGGTGTGCAGGTCGTACAGCTCGTTGACGGAGTCGGGGTTGACCACGAGCTTGTAGCGGTCCTCCCTGAGCATGCGCTGCGGGTACGGGAAGTGGTGCCCGTGGAACTCGCAGACGATGTCCTCGGCCCAGTCCACGTCCCGGCCGCGGGCCAGCGGCAGCAGGCTGCGCGAGTCCACCGCCGGCGCCGGGTCGATGCCCGCCAGCTCGAGGATCGTCGCCGTGCAGTCGAGCAGGCTCACGAACTCGGTGCGCACCTGGCCGGCCGGGCCGCCCGGGATCCGCAGCAGCCCGGGCGTGCGGTAGATGTCCTCGTACATCGCCGGTCCCTTGTCGTGCAGGCGATGCGCGCCGGTGAACTCCCCGTGGTCGCAGGTGAAGAACACGGCGGTGTCGCCCGCGAGCCCGAGCCGTTCGAGCGCCTCCATGACGCGCCCGATCTGCCGGTCGATGAGCGCCACATAGCCCCAGTAGACCGCGATGAGCTTGCGCGTCACCTCGATCGGCATGGTGTCGAACGTCCAGTGCGCGCTGTAGTTGCGCTGCACCGGCGGCTTGTCCGCGAAGGTCTCGGCGATCGACTTGGGCAGCTCGACGTCGGCCGGGTCGACCATGTCGAAGTACTCGTCGGGGACGATGTAGGGCAGGTGCGGCCCGAAGAAGCTCAGCTCCAGGAAGAACGGCCGCTCCCCGGACCGGTACTCGTCCGCGTACCGCTCGAGGAGTTCGATGGTCCGCGTCGCGAGGTAGTGCTCGAACGTCGCCTCGACCGGCTGGTGGAGGCGGGCGGCCAGCAGGTTGCCCGGCCCGCCGTTCGGCAGCGTGCCGCGGACGCGGTCTGCGATCCGGTACGGCGGCAGGTCGTGGTCCGCGAGGTATTTCAGGTAGTCCTCGTTCTCGACCGGGTTGTGCCAGCCGGGCAGGTCGGGCCCGTCGAGCCCGAAATCGGCCGCGGCCTTCTCGGTGCCGGCGTGCCACTTGCCCACGAGGCCGGTGTTGTATCCGTTGGCGCGCAACGCCTCCACGAAGGTGAACGTGCCGTCCGCGAGGTCCTCGCGGTAGCCCACGTTGCGCTCGTGGTTGGCGAGCACGCGGTGTCGGAACGGCGCCTGGCCCGTCAGGAGGCTGGCCCGCGCGGGGGTGCAGATCGCCGTCGGCGTGTACCACCGGTCGAAGCGGGTGCCGGTGCGCGCCAGCTCGTCGAGCACCGGGGTGGAGGCGTGCGGGTTGCCGTAGGCCCCGAGGGTGTCCACGCGATGCTGGTCGGTCATGAGGAACAGGACGTTCCTCGGCTTGGTCGCGGCCTCGCGCGCTGCGTCGCTCACTCCGTTTCCTTTCCGGCCGAAAGGAACAGATCCCCCGAGTAGAACTCGCCGGGCTCGACCGCTTCGGGGAGTCGGCCGGAGGCGACGAAGTAGTCGACCATGCCGGTCAGCCAGGAGTCGACGGTGCCGTCCTCGGTGAGCTGATCGAGCTCCTCAAGGCTGAGGACCTGCACGTTGGCGGCATCGGCCTCGACGGCGGCCGGGTCGAGGTCGCCGAACTCGGCGGTGAGCTGCATCGTCTCGTCCATGTGCTCCGCTCGATAGGCGATGGCCTCGCGGAGCGCGGCGAGCACGCGGTCGACCTTGTCCTGTTCGCCCGCAACCACGTCGTTGCCGGCGACGAACGCCGTCGGGAACGCCATCGAGTCCTCGAAGTCGCTGTTCTGGGCGATCTCCACGAGGTCGGGCACCTCCTCTTTCACCGTGGCGAGCGCCGGGTACCAGAGGCCCGCGCCGTCGACCTGCCCGGAGGACAGGGCGGTGACGATCGCCGAGGGCTCCATCGGGACGACCTCGATGTCCTCCTTGGTCATGCCCGCGGCTTGCAGTGCGAGCGTGAGGATCATGTCGCCGGAGGTGCCCTCCGGCACGGCGACCTGTTTGCCGCGCAGGTCCTCCATGGTCTCGATGCCGGGCTGGGCGACGACGCGGTCGGCCTGGCCGAGCGTGTTCATTGCGACGATCTCGGCCTGGCCCGAGGCCGGCAGCCAGAACGCGCCGGGACCGATGTAGCCGAAGTCGAGGTCACCGGTGCCGAGCGCCTGGATCTGCAACGGCCCGTTGGTGAACGACGTGGTCGTGACGTCGAGGTCGTACTTCTCCCACAGGCCTTGGTCCTCGGCGATCGCGAGGAGGCTCATGCCGTTGAAGTCGGGGATGTAGCCGAAGGCGACCTCGTTGGGGTCGCCTTCGTCGCCGCACGCGGTCCCGGTGAGCGCGAGGGCGACCGCGGCCGTCGCGGCGCCGAGGGAACGGAGGATATGCATGGTCATCCTTCAAAAGGGGTCTGGTGGTAGACGGCGTGCCACACGCGGTTGCGCAGCTCGCCGAACTCGGGGCTGAGCCGCACGTCCTCGGTGCGGGGGTGGGGCAGGTCGACGTCGATGACGTCGTAGATGCGGCCGGGACGGGCCGCCATGACCACGACCCGGTTGGCGAGGAACACGGCCTCGTCGACGTCGTGGGTGATGAACATGACCGTGCGCTTCTCGCGGTTCCAGGTGTCGAGGAGCTGCTCCTGGAGCTTGACGCGGGTCAGCGCGTCGAGGGCGCCGAACGGCTCGTCCATGAGCAGGATCGAGGGGTCGACGGCGTACGCCCGGGCGATGGCGCAGCGCTGCTTCATGCCGCCCGAGAGCGTCTTGGGCAGCGCGTCGGCGAACTGCTCGAGGCCCACGAGCCGGATGAAGTGCTCGGCCCGCTCGCGGCGCTCGGCCCTGCCGAGCCCCGCGACCTTGAGTCCGAACTCGACGTTCTTGCGCACGGTCAGCCAGGGGAACAGCGCGTACTGCTGGAAGATGACGCCGCGGTCCGGGCCGGGGCCGGAGACGTCGCCGCCGTCGACGAGCGCTCGGCCGGAGGTCGGGGTCTCGAGTCCGGCGAGGACGTTCATGAGGGTGGACTTGCCGCAGCCCGAAGGGCCGACGACCGTCACGAACTCGTTGTCCGCGATGTCGAGCGAGACCCGGTCGAGCGCGACGAACTCCTCGCCCTTGAGCGGGAAGGTCTTGCCGACCTCCTGCACGGAGATCTTCCCGGTGTCGTGGTGGTCATCGCCGCTCCTGCCATCCGGTGAGTTTGGACTCCGCGAAGCAGCAGCAGCCGGTCCATCGCCAGGCCGAGGACGCCGATGGCCACGATGCCGACGAAGATCGTCGCGATGTCGTAGTAGTACTGGGCCTGCTGCATCCGGTAGCCGAGGCCGGCCTGCGCGGCGAGGAGCTCTGCCGCCACGAGGGTCGCCCAGGCGGATCCGAGGCCGACGCGCATGCCGACGAGGATGAACGGCGACGAGGCGGGCACGACGACGCTGAGGAAGATCGTCCCGTCCTTGGCGCCGAGCACGCGTGCCGCGTTGATGAGGGTCCTGTCGACGCCGACCACGCCCTGGTAGGTCGAGATGACGCAGGCGAGGAATGCGGCGAGGAAGATGACGAACACCTTGGGCGTCTCGCCGATGCCCATGAGCACCAGCACGAGCGGCAGCAGGGCGAGCGGCGGGATCGTGCGGAAGAACTGGATCCACGGCTCGAACAGGCCGCGCGCCACGGTGTACCAGCCCATGAGGAATCCCACCGGGACCGCCACCGCGGAACCGAGCAGGAAGCCCGTGAGCACGCGCCCGAGGCTCGCGAGGATGTCGCGCTGCAGGATCCCGTCCTGCCAGAGTTCGGTCGCCTTCTCGACGACTTCGAGCGGGGCCGGGAACTGGAACCCGTTGAGCGCGAGGATCCACCAGGTCGCGATGCCGGCGACGATCGAGACGGCGTTGAGGACGAGCAGCACGGTCCGCTTGGCGGGCCGGCGACGGGACGCGGGGTCGGGCGTGCCCGCGAGGGGCCCGCGCACGGCGTCGGCCGTCGCGTCGGGCCCGTTCCGTGCGCGACTGGGGTTGGAGGTCTTCACAGTGCGTTCCTTTGCGGATTGCCCGCCTCGGCCTTGGTCTCCAGTTCGGGGTACTCGGCGAGGAGGGGTGACTGGTGGAAGGTCGCGGCGAGCGCCCCGAGGGCGCCGTCGCTGTCGCGAAGCCGGCCGACGCGGACGACGATCGGCTTCGCCGCCGGGATGGAGTACAGCTCGTAGCGGAGGGCCGCGGCGGCCTGTTCGACGATCACGGGCGCTACGTGGACCACCTCGCCGCCCACGACCACCTGGTCGGGGTCGAGCGTCATCGCCGCGGTGCCGAGCACCCGGCCGAGCGCCGAACCGACGTCGCGCAGCACGGCGTCGACGATGGGGTCGCCCTTGCCGACCGCGCCCGCGAGGTCCTCGAGCGAGTTGAGGTCCACGCCCCGCTCACGGCAGGCCGCGAGGATGGCGGGGACGGAGGCGACGGTCTCGAGGCAGCCGCGCTTGCCGCAGCGGCACTCGACGCCCGAGGGGTCGGCGGTCACGTGGCCGAGCTCGCCGGCGAATCCGCGAGCGCCCGTGACCAGCCGGCCGGCGACGACGAGGCCGCCGCCGACACCGTCGGAGAGCCGCACGTAGACCAGGTTGCCCACCGGTTCGGGGTTCGAGACCGCCTCGGCCAGCGCGGCGAGGCGGGTGTTGTTGTCGACCATGACGGGTGCGCCGAAGCGCACCGCGAACTCGGTCGCGACGTCGTCGGGTTCGGCGTGCGGTTTCCAGGTGACGCGGGGCCCGCTCGCCTGGTTGCCCGCGTACGGGCCCGGGACGCCGATGCCGACGGCCTGGAGTGCGCCGAAGTGCAGGCCGTGTTCGCCGCTGAGGCGGTCGACGAGGTCGAACGCGAGGCTGATGCGCGTGGCCCAGTTCGTGCCGTCGTCGTACGGCTGGAGGCCCGAGGCCATGATCTCGTGCGAGGCGTTCGCGACGGCGACGTGGACGCGGCGGTGGCCGAAGTCGACGCCGAGGTACTGGCCTGACGCGGGATCGAGTGCGAGTCGTTCGGCGGGCCGTCCGCTGCCGCGCCGATGGGCCGCGTCGGTGTCGACCACGACGATCGACCCCTGCTTGAGCAGGGTCGCCGTGATCTCCGAGAGGCTCGTGCGCGACATCCCTACGCGCTCGGAGAGCTCGGCGCGGCTGAGCGCGCCGCCCACTTGGAGGGCCGCGAGGACCCGTCCCTCGTGCGTGCGTCGAACCATCGTGTGACCACCGGTCGTCGTCGCCATGAGGTGGACGCTATGGGCCCGGGATTTTTCCGTCAACGACTCGACGGAAAGAATCTGCGGTTCCATCGGAGTTGCGGAGGAATAGGTGCTCGCAAGGCCCTCCGCGACGGATGGAAAGGGCTTTCACCGCGGCGTTAGGATGAAGGCCCGTACCGCTTGGAGGACCCATGGAGTACACCCAGCTGGGGCGCGCCGGCGTCAAGGTGTCGAGAATCGTTCTCGGCACCATGAACTTCGGCCCGGCCACCGACGAGGACGAAGCGCATCGGATCATGGACCGCGCGCTCGAACTCGGCGTCAATTTCTTCGACACCGCCAATGTCTACGGGCACGCCCCGAACCAGGGCTGGACCGAGCAGATCATCGGCCGCTGGCTCGCGTCGCGTCCCGAGGCCCGCGACCGGATCGTCTTGGCCACCAAGGTCTACGGGGGCATGGGCGACGACCCGAACGACCGGGGGCTCTCGGCCTATCACATCAGGGCTCAGATCGAGGCGTCGCTGCGGCGCCTCCAGACCGACCGGATCGACCTGTACCAGTTCCACCATGTCGACCGGACGGTCCAGTGGGAGGAGATCTGGCAGGCGATCGACGTCCTCATCGGTCAGGGCAAGGTCGTCTACACCGGTTCTTCGAACTTCGCGGGCTGGACGATCGCGCGCGCCAACGAGCAGGCCGCGAAGCGCGGCGGGCTCGGTCTGGTCGCGGAGCAGTCGATCTACAGCCTCGTCAACCGCCACATCGAACTCGAGGTGGTCCCGGCGGCGCAGCACTACGGGCTGGGCGTCATCCCGTGGTCGCCGCTCGCGGGCGGGCTCCTCGGCGGGGTCCTCGGCGAGGCCGCCGAGACCGGTCGGCGCGCCGGCCCGCAGATGGCCGAGCGGATCGAGAAGCACCGGCCGCAGCTGGAGCAGTATGAGGCGCTTGCCGCAGAGAAGGGCGTCGCGCCCGCGATCCTGGGCCTGGCGTGGATCCTGCACCAGCCCGGCGTGACCGGCCCGATCATCGGCCCGCGCACCATCGGGCAGCTCGAGGACGCGGTTGCGGCCCTTGAGGTCGAGCTCGACGACACCGAATTGAAGACCCTCGACGAACTGTTCCCCGGCCCCGGCGGCGCGGCCCCGGAGGCCTACGCCTGGTAAAGGTCAGCGAACGGGGCCGGTCTCTTCTGGAGACCGGCCCCGTTCGCTTTGCCGCTGCCCGCGAACCGTTCGTGCGTCGACATTGACGCTCCACAGGGGATTTAACCGCACCCGACGATCGGCGACGAGCGTTCGCGGCCCTCGGAAATCGAGGCGGTGCGCATCGCCATGGGCGCGTAGCCGTCCGGAGAGCGCGTTCGTTCCGTCGCTTCAGGCGAGCGCGGCGGCGACCTCGTCGAGGCGGGCTTCGCGGGAGGCCTTGACGAGCACCACATCTCCCGGGGCGAGGTTGTGGCGCAGCCAGTCGACGGCCGCGTCGTTGTCGGCCAGCGCCACGCCGCGCGCTCCGGCGCCGTCGGCGATCAGCCTCGCGGTCTCGCCGACCGCGACCACGAGGTGGGCCCGGGAGACGGCGTACTCCCCCACGGCGCGGTGCTCGGCATCGCTCTCGTCGCCGAGTTCGAGCATCCCGCCGAGGACGGCGATTCGGCGCACGCCCTCGATCGCCGCCAGCGCGTCCAGGGCGGCGCGGGCCGAGTCGGGGTTGGCGTTGTAGGAGTCGTCGATCAGCGTCACACCGCGGGCGAGTTCGCGCAGTTCCATGCGCCACTTCGAGAGGAGGCGGTGGCGAGGGCCGCCGCGGCCGTATCGAGGGGTACGCCGGCCGCGAGCCCCGCCGCTGCGGCGGCCGCTGCGTTGAGCGCCTGGTGGGCGCCCACGAGCGGGAGTACGACGGGGGCCGAGGTCTCGGCGGTTTGCAGGGTGAAGGACGGCCTGCCGAGCCGCGTCCAGCGTCAGGTCGAGGACCCGCACGTCGGCGTGCTCCGCCAGACCGAAGGTCAGCACCGGGCCGTCGGTGAGCGCGCGCATCGCGACCACGCGAGGATCGTCGGCGTTGAGGACGGCGGTGCCGCCCGGCGCCAGGCCCTGCACGAGTTCGCCCTTGGCCTGGCTGATGGCCGCGCGCGAGCCGAACTAGCTGAGGTGGGCCTGGCCGACGTTGAGGACGACGGCGACGTCGGGCGGGACCAGGTCGGTGAGGGCGGCGATGTCGCCGACGCGGCGGGCGCCCATCTCGAGGACGAGGAAGCGGGTGGCCGCGTCGGCGCGCAGCATGGTGATCGGCACGCCGAGCTCGTTGTTGTGCGAGCCGAACGTGGCGATCGTCGGCGCAGCGCTCGACGAGCACCGCCCCCATCAGGTCCTTGGTGCTGGTCTTGCCCTGGGAGCCGGTCACGCCGACGACGGTCAGCCCCTCGCGCAGCCGGGCCACGACTTCGGCGGCGAGCGTCTGCAGTGCGGCCTGCGCGTCTTCGACGACGACGGTGGGCAGCGACGTGGGTCGGGAGCCGAGCACGGCCACCGCGCCGGCGAGGCCGGCCTGGTCGGCGTAGTCGTGGCCGTCGACGTGCTCGCCGGCGAAGGCGACGAAGAGGCCGCCCGGTTCGGCTCGGCGGCCGTCGAGCACCGCGGGCGCGGTCACCTTCACGGCACCGTCGCCCTTGACCGTCCCGCCGACGACCGCGGCGATCTCGCTGAGGCTGAGTGGGATCATGCCTGCAGTCAAGGCGGCGCCGTGTTGTGGGCGCGTATGCGGTTTTCGATACACCCACGACAAGCTACCAATGAGTAACATATTGCCGGCCTATCGAAAACCGCATACGTCGTGACAACGCCGCGGCTCCTTGAATGGGCGCATGACCCAGAGCGAACCAGCACGACCGCCGGCCGCGTCCGCACCCGATCGCTCGGCGTCCCGCGATTCGGCATCACCGTGTACGGATGCGGGCGGGACGAGGCGGCCCTGTTCCGGGAGCTGGCGCCTCGTCTCGGCGTCGCTGCCGACCATTACGGAGGCACCGGTGTCCGAGGCCAATACCGAACTGGCGCAGCGAAACCGGTGCATCAGCGTCGACCACCAGACCCGCATTCCCAACGCGGCGCTCCGCGCGCTCGGCCAGGCCGGCGTCGCCTACATCTCCACGCGGAGCATCGGCTACAACCACATCAACGTGAAGTACGCCGAAGAGCCTCGGCATCACGCGTCGGGAACGTGTCGTACTCGCCCGACAGCGTCGCCGACTACACGCTGATGTTGATGCTCATGGCGATCCGACACGCGAAGTCGGTGATGCGTCCGCGCGGACGTCCACGACTACCGGCTGCACGAGGTGCGCGGGAGGGAACTGCGCGATCTGACCGTCGGCGTGATCGGGACCGGACGCATCGGCGCGGCGGTCGTGGACCGGCTGCGGGGGTTCGGCTGCCGGACCGTGGCCCACGACAGGAACCCCAAGAGCGGCGCGGACCGCCTGCCGCTCGACGAACTGCTGCGCGTGAGCGACATCGTCACGCTCCACACGCCGCTCAACGCGAGCACGCACCATCTCCTCGACCGACGGCGGATCGAGCAGATGAAGCCCGGCGCGCTCATCGTCAACACCGGACGCGGCGCGCTCATCGACACCGAGGCGCTCGTGCCGGCCTTGGAGAGTGGCAGGTTGGGCGGCGCCGCGCTCGACGTCCTCGAAGGGGAGGAAGGCGTCTTCTACGCCGACCGCCGGCACGAACCCATCGAGAGCAAGCAGCTCCTGCGGCTGCAGGAGCTGCCGAACGTGCTCATCAGTCCGCACACCGCCTACTACACCGACCATGCCCTGATGGACACGGTCGAGAACTCCATCACCAATTGCCTCGAATTCGAAAGCGGGAAACAGCATGGATGAGTTGCAGGTCGGCATCCTCTTCGGAGGCTGCTCCGAAGAGCATCCCGTCTCCGTCAAGTCGGCGCAGGAGATCGCGAGGCACCTCGACACCGGGAAATACGAGCCGTTCTACGTCGGGATCACGAAGAGCGGCGCCTGGAGGCTGTGCGACGGACCCGAGGCGGGCTGGGACGAGGGCGACGGCCGTGCGGCCGTGCTGTCACCGGACCGGAGCACCCCCGGCCTGCTCGTGCTGGATCAGGGGAAGTACGAGACGATCCGCCTCGACCTGGTGCTGCCCGTGCTGCACGGCAGGCTCGGTGAGGACGGCGCGATCCAGGGTCTACTGGAGCTCTCCGGCATCCCTTACGCCGGCTGCGACATCCAGAGTTCGGCCCTGTGCATGGACAAGTCCCTCGCTTACACGGTCGTCAAGAGCGCGGGCATCGCCACGCCGGACTTCTGGATCATCAGGGCAGGCGAGAAGGTCGAACCCCGACCAGATCACCTACCCCTGCTTCGTGAAACCGGCCCGTTCGGGATCTTCCTTCGGCGTCAGCAAGGTGTCCGGCAGCGAAGAACTGGCGGGCGCCGTGGAACTCGCGAGACAGTATGATGCCAAGGTGTTGATCGAGGAGGCCGTCGCCGGCAGCGAGGTCGGATGCGCCATCTTGGGCGGCGACCACGATCTGATCGCGGGCGAGGTGGACCGCATCGCCTTGTCGCACGGCTTCTTCAGGATCCATCAGGAGCGCACGCCCGAAACGGGTTCGGACAATTCGACGCCGATCGTTCCCGCGGACATCTCGGCCGAGCAGCGCGCACTCGTGCAGGAGACGGCGAAGGCCGTGTACCGCGCCCTGGGATGCGGCGGGCTCTCGCGAGTCGACTTGTTCCTCAAGGACGACGGCACCGTGGTCCTCAACGAGGTCAACACCTTCCCCGGCATGACCTCGTACAGCCGCTACCCGCAGGATGATGGCGGCCGCGGGGATGCCGCTCGCCGAGGTGATCGACGGGATGGTGTCGCTGGCACTGACGGGAGCCTTGGCGGGAGCACGCCGATGAGGGACGGCTTCGTCTTCGTGGACGAGCTCGTGCCCGGCATCCGCTGGGACGCGAAGTACGCCACCTGGGACAACTTCACCGGCACACCGGTGGACGGCTACCTGGCGAATCGCATCGTCGGCACGACGGCGTTGTGCGCGGCCCTCGAACGGGTGCGGGAGAAGGCCGCATCGCGCGACCTCGGTCTGCTGCTGTGGGACGGCTACCGGCCCCAGCGCGCCGTCGACCGCTTCATGGCGTGGTCGCAGGAGCCGGAGGACGGTCGGACGAAGCAGCGGCATTATCCGAACATCGACCGGACCGAGATGTTCGCGAAGGGCTATGTGATCGCCAAGTCGGGGCACAGCCGCGGCAGCACCGTCGACCTGACCCTGTACCACTCGGACACCGGCGAACTCGTTGCGATGGGTGGCGGCCACGATCTGATGGACGCGGTCTCGCACCATGGGGCCGTGGGGATCACGCGGGTCGAAGCGGACAACCGGCGGAACCTGCGCTCCATCATGGAGTCCTGCGGTTTCCGTGCGTACGAGTGCGAATGGTGGCATTACTCCCTGATCGACGAACCCCATCCCGACACCTATTTCGACTTCCCGATCGGATAGGCGCGGATGCTGATACGTGCGGCGCGCGCCGACGACGCCGCGGCCGTCGATGCGCTGCTGCACCAGTTGGGCTACCCGCAAGACGGCCCGGAGTCGGCGGCGAAGCGGATCGAATCCTGGGGCGACGACCCGGCCGGCGCGGTCTTCGTGGCCGAGGCCGACGGCGAGGTCCTCGGCGTCATCGCGGTCCACACCTGCCCGTTCTTCGAACGCGCCGGGTCCTGGGGCCGCATCGTGGCCCTGGTCGTGGCCGAACGCGCACGCGGACAAGGCGTCGGCGCCCGTCTCGTGGCCAAGGCCGAGTCGTTCGCCGCCGACCGGGGCTGCGAGCGCATGGAGGTCACCAGCGCCGACCGCCGCCTGGACGCGCACGGGTTCTACCGAGGCCGCGGCTACATCGACCAGGCCGGAACCTCGTCGCGGTTCCTACGCGACCTCCAGAGGTAGGCGGACCTCGACGCGGAGCCCGCCGTCGGGGCGGGGCGCGAGGGTGAGGTCGCCGTCGTGCGCGCCGACGATGCTCTTGACGATCGCCAGGCCGAGGCCGACGCCGGAATGGTCGCTGCGGATGCGTCGGCTGCCGCGCTGGAACGGCTCGGTGAGGGTCGAGACCAGATGCGGCGTGAGCTTCTGGCCGGTGTTCTCGACGGTGATGGCGACCTGGCCGGAGTGCACCGCGGTCGCGACCCACACGGTGCCGCCGTCGGCCAGGTTGTGGACGATCGCGTTGTGCATCAGGTTCGTGGCCATCTGGAGCAGCAGCGCGTGCGAGCCGTCGGCGGCGGCGACGTCACCGGAGACGATGATCTCGGCGCCGCGCTGCTCCGCGAGGGGCAGGAGCGTCTCGGCGGCCTCCTCGGCCACGAGGGACAGGTCGACGCGCTCGCGGGTGAACGACCGCAGGTCGGTGCGGCTGAGCAGGAGCAGCGCCTCGGTGAGGTCGATCGCGCGGGCGTTGACGAAATGCAGGCGGTCCACGAGCTCGTCGGCCTCGCGGTCCGGATCGCTGCGGGCCACCTCGAGCAGCGTCTGCGTGATCGCCAGCGGGGTGCGCAGTTCGTGGGAGGCGTTGGCGGCGAACCGCTGCTGCTCGCCGACGTGCGCTTCGATCCGCGCGAGCATCGCGTCGAAGGCGTCGGCGAGCTCGCGGAACTCGTCGCGGCGGCCCGCCAACCGGATGCGGTGGTCGAGCGATCCGTTCGCGGCCATGCGGGTGGCATGGGCGATGCGGGTGAGCGGGGCCAGCATGCGGCCTGCGAGGAACCATCCGCCCGCGAGCCCGAGGACCAGCAGGAACACCAACAGCGCGCCGGCCTTCGGCGCGAAGGCGCGCCAAAGGTCGTACCGGCCGGGGCTGAAGAAACTGGGAGGGCATCGGCCCCCCGTGCCGGGTTCGCAGGGCTCTCCGAGGGAGACCGCCTCGGCGGGCACGTAGCGCAGGAGGAACAGCCACACGATCGCGATGATCAGCGCGCCGGCGACCATGAGGAACCCGGCGTAGCTGAGGGTGAGTTTGAGGCGGGCGCTCACGCCGGGAGCCCTATCCACGGTCCGCTCCCTCGACGTCGATGCGGTAGCCGACGCCGGGCATCGTGGCGATCAGCCAGGGTTCGCCGAGTCGTTTTCGCAAGGCCGACACGGTGATGCGCACAGCGTTGGTGAACGGGTCGGCGTTCTCGTCCCATGCGCGCTCCAGGAGTTCCTCGGCGCTGATGACACCGCCTTCGGCGGCGACGAGCACTTCGAGCACGGCGAACTGCTTCCTGGTCAGCGCGACGTAGCGGCCGTCCCGGTAGACCTCGCGGCGGAACGGATCCAACCGCAGACCCGCGATCTCCCGGACCGGCGGCCGGTTGTACGCGCGCCTGCGGTCGAGGGCCCTGAGCCGGAGCACGAGTTCCCGGAGCGCGAAGGGCTTGGTGAGGTAGTCGTCGGCGCCGAGCTCGAATCCGGAGGCCTTGTCGTCGAGCCGGTCGGCGGCGGTGAGCATCAGGATCGGCATGCCGCTGCCGGAGGCGACGATGCCTTCGGCGATCTCGTCGCCGGAGGGCCCGGGGATGTCGCGGTCGAGGACGGCGATGTCGTAGGCGTTGACGCTCAGCAGCTCCAGAGCGGTGTCGCCGTCACCGGCGATGTCGGCCGCGATCGCCTCCAGACGCAGCCCGTCGCGGATGGCCTCTGCCAGAAAGGGTTCGTCCTCGACGACCAGTACACGCATGCGGCCGATCCTACGATCCGGACCATATCGTCGGCATATCGAAAACCGCATACCTGCTGACAACGCCACGCCGCCTTGACTGTGGGCATGAGTCAAACCGCCCCGGCACGGACGGCGAACCGTCCGATTCCCCGGATGTTCGCGACCACGAGCCGTCGGATCCGCAGGAGCCTCGTGGCCGGCCTGCTGGTCGTCCTCGCGGCGCTCGCCAAAGCCCTCGGCTACCGGCTGCTCCGCCTCCGCAACCGCGGCGGGCTGGGCGTGGCCGACGGTGCGATCCCCTTCCGCACCAAGGTCTTCGACGACGCCGTGCCGGGCGTGGCCAATCTTGATCAGGCGCTCCTCGCGGCCCTGCGGGAGGCCGCGGCGCTCGCCGCGGCCTCCGGGGTCGAGTTCTATGTCAACAGCGGCTGGCGCTCCCCCGAGTACCAGCGGCAGCTTCGCCGTGAGGCCGTCGCCGAGTACGGATCCGAGGAGGCGGCCGCCCGGTGGGTGTCCACTGCGGAGCGATCTGCTCACGTGGCGGGGGACGCGGTCGACATCGGGCCCGTCGACGCCGCGGCGTGGCTGTCCGAGCACGGCGCCGCGTTCGGACTGTGCCGGATCTACCGCAACGAGCCCTGGCACTTCGAGCTGCGCCACGAAGCGATCGACCACGGCTGCCCGCCCATGTACGCCGACCCCTCACAAGACCCGAGGATGCAAGGGTGACAGCAGGTTCGGCATGACCGGTGCCTACGCGGAACTGCGGTTGCAACGGGAGTGCAAACTGATCACCGGAGCGCCTGGTAGGGCGGCTAGGATCCGGACGGACTTCGGTGCGGACTGCTGCTGCAGCCGGGTCAAGTGAGCAGGGAGGTACGGCATGGCCGACACTGAAACCGACGTCGAGCGGATCCGGCGGCGAATGCTGGACCTGGAAGTCCGGGTCCACACACTCGAGTCGATCGCGATCCGTTCGCTCACGCTTTTTGCGGGCGTCCTGTTGGTGCTCGGCAGTGCGCTGCCGACATTCACCGACACGAGGGAGTTCGACCCTGTGACAACGCGGCTGCTGAACGCGCCGTTCGTGGCCTTCGGTTCCCTTCGCCAGGACGAGGACCACGTAGCTTTCGGGGTGGCTGTGGGAATCGGCTTCCTGGGACTGCTGGCATGCGTCGTCATCGCGGTGGGGATCTGCTTCGTCCAGTGGCGTCGCTGGGCCGGGCCCGGATCGGTACGGACCGCCCAGGTCGTCGCTTGGCTGCTGCTGGTCGGCATGCTGGTCCCGGTCTACTTCACGTTCGCAGCGGCGAGGCCCGAACTGGACTACAACCCCGGTCCCGCGATGTGGTACTTCGTGCCTGGCGTGATCGTCTTCGCGACCACGGCGCTCAACCAGCATCTGCGACAGCTCTGGTGTAGCGAAGAATGATCATGTATGCATGTGGCGACCGTAGGCCGAAGTCTGCGGCGTTCGCGTTGCGCCGTCGCTGGAGCGGCCTCGGCGGGCGCAAGCCCTGCCACAACGACTAGGAGCCCCCGTGATCATCGACAAAGCCGAAGTGATCGTCACCAGCCCCGACCGGAACTTCGTGACGCTGAAGCTCACCACCGACGACGGACTCACCGGACTCGGCGACGCGACGTTGAACGGCCGTGAAATGGCCGTCGTCGCCTACCTCGCCGACCACGTCGTCCCGCTCCTGTTGGGCCGGGACGCGCACCGGATCGAGGACACCTGGCAGTTCCTCTACCGCTCCGCCTACTGGCGCCGCGGTCCGGTGACGATGGCCGCGATCGCCGCTGTCGACATGGCGCTGTGGGACATCAAAGGCAAAGCCGCCGCCATGCCCGTCTACCAACTCCTCGGCGGCGCCTCCCGGAACGGGCTCCTCGCCTACGGCCACGCCTCCGGCAAAACCACCGAGGAACTGTTCGACTCCATCCGCTCCCACCAGGAGCAGGGCTACCGGGCGATCCGGATCCAGACCGGCGTGCCGGGCCTGAAGTCGATCTACGGCATCGCCTCGAATGCCACCTTCGAAGCGATGGAAGGCGTCCGCTACGACCACGAGCCGGCCCAGCGCGGCGCACTACCGGCCGAAGAAGACTGGGACACCCGCGCGTACCTGCGCCACGTCCCCACCGTGTTCGAAGCGGTCCGCAGCGAGTTCGGGCCCGAACTGCCGCTGCTGCACGACGCCCACCACCGCCTCACTCCGATTCAGGCCGCGAAACTCGGCAAGTCCTTGGAGCCGTATGACCTGTTCTGGCTCGAGGATGTGAGCCCGGCCGAGAACCAGGAAGCCCTGCGCCTGGTCCGCCAGCACACGACGACGCCTCTGGCGATCGGGGAGATCTTCAATACCGTCTGGGACTACCAGCAGATCATCCGCGAGCAGTTGATCGACTATGTGCGGTCGGCGGTCACCCACACCGGCGGCATCAGCCATTTGAAGAAGGTCCTGGACTACGCGGCGCAGTACCAGATCAAGTCCGGCATGCACGGCCCCACGGACATCTCCCCGGTCGGCATGGCCGCCGCGATGCACCTCGGTTTGTCGATCCACAACTTCGGCATCCAGGAATACATGCGACACGGGCAGCGGACCGACCAGGTCTTCGAGCAGTCGTTCACCTGGACCGACGGCTACTTGCACCCGGGCGACCGGCCTGGGCTCGGCGTCGAACTCGACACCGACGAAGCCGGCAAATACCCGTACGTCCAGGCCTACCTGCCGTTCAACCGCCTCGCCGACGGAACAGTCCACGACTGGTGAACAACTAGTTCCCATGTGGACGATGACGAATTGCGCCCCGAGGCCAACGCGTCGACGTTGACCTCGGGGACCCTCTTACGCGGCGAAGGCCGGCAAGGTGAGGGCGGTGTGCGCCGGCCGACCGGTTGCCGGCGGCAGCGAGGTGATGCGGCGGAGCCGCTCATTGCGTTGTGCGAGCGCCTCCTCGGTGACCGGAAAGAGCGCCGCGCCGCCCTCACCGATCTGCGCCTGGTTCACCTCGACGAATCCGCGAGTGTCGCGTTCATAAGCGGCGAACGCCGCGGCGTGATCCCGATGGGTGGCCAGCGAACCAGCGAGCATGTAAGCGCCGACCAGCGCGAGACTGGAGCCCTGCCCGGTCAGGAACGACGGTGCCGAGGCGGCGTCGCCGACGAGCGCCACCCGCCCACTGGTCCAGCGCGGCTGGCGGATCTGGCTGACCACGTCGAAGAACAGGTCGTCGGCCTTACGCATGGCGGCGACCATGGCCGGGATCTCCCAGCCGTCGTCGGCGAAGGTGGCGGCCACGAGGTCGCGCTGGGCTGCGGGATCACGGAACGCGCCGTACGGCGGTTCAGGGCGCGCGAACACGAGCAGGCCGTGCAGCGAATCGCTGTCGCGGACCGCATACAGCGCCGCGCCCCGGCCGGGAGTGCTCCAGAGCATGGCCTCATGGGAGAGACCGAAACTGTTCGCCATGGTGAACCCCGCGAAGCAGTAACCCAGGTAGCGGTGGAACTGCTCCTCGGGCCCGAACACGAGCGCCCGGGTCCGCGAATGCAGGCCGTCGGCCCCGATCACCAGGTCGAAGCTGCGCTGCACGCCGCTGCGGAACGTGACGTCCACGCCGTGCGCGTGCTCGGTGAGGGTCTCGAGGGAGTCCCCGAACACGAACTCGACGTCGTCGGCCACCGTCTCGTAGAGGATTCTGGTCAGATCCCCCCGGGGCACCTCGACGTCCCGGCCCTCGACCCCGCCGACCACCGCCTGCGGATGCAGCGACGCCACGGTGCCCCCGTCGGCGTCGAGGAAGGTCAGCCGGCGTGATTCGACGTGCGCCTGCCGCAGCCGCGGCAGGATGCCCATCTGGCGCACCACCTCCATCGCGGTGCCCCGCACGTCGATCGGATACCCGCCGTCGCGCACCCCGGAGGCCTTCTCGACCACCGTCACCGCGAAACCGTAGCGGTGCAGCCAGTACGCCACGGCCGGTCCGGCGATGCTCGCGCCGGAGACCAGGACCGTGCCCTTCCCCTGCGATGCCGTGTCTTTCGTCAACTGCTCCATGTGCTTCCTCAAATCCTCGACTCCACTTGCACCGACCGCGTTCCGCGCGCCAGCCTGATGGCCAGCACCGCGGCGAGCGCGAACGCGGCGACGCCGATCCCGATGTAGCTGAGCACCCCCATGGCCGTGTTCACGTTCTCGCCGTCGACGACCGTGGAAGTGGACGCGAGCACGGCCGCACCGACGAAGTTGAAGACCACCGATCCGATCGAGACCACGACCATGACCAGGCTGGACACGACGCCCTGCCGGTCGGCGGACGCCAAACTGCCCGCCATGTTGAAGCCGGCCGTCCCGAGCGCTCCGACCGTGAGCCCCAACAGGAGCGCCGATACGAGCGCGGCGGCGAGGTGGGAGGCCCCGAGGAACATCCCGAGGGTGCCGACCGTGCCGAGCAGCACGGCACCGGCCAGCGTCGGGGCCGGTGCGATGCGCGTCGCGAGCGCGCCGGACAGCGGCCCGCCGAGCGTGACGCCGACGGCCGGCAGCGCGAGCAGCAAGGCCAGCGAGCCCTGGTCGGCGAGCCCGTAGCCGAGCTCCTGGCCGGCCGAGACCTCGGCGATGAGCGAGAACAACTGCAACACGCTCTGGTACGAACCGGCGGCGAGGAAGATGACGAAAAGCGTGAGCACCAGCGGTCGGCCCAGGTTCCGCACGTCGATCAGCGGTTCGGGCTTGCGGCCCGACGTCACGAACCAGCGCGCCAGCGCTGCGGCTCCGGCGAGGAGGAGCGCCACCGGACCGATGGCGAGCCAGCCGAAGTGCGACCCGAGGCTGACGTAGCTGAGCACGCCGACCAGACCGCCGCCGAGGAGCACCGCGCCGCCGAAGTCGATCCGGCCCGGCCTCCTGACCTTCGATTCGGGAACGACGAGGACCACGGAGACCGCCATCGTGATCGCGACCGCGGCCGCGATGAGGAACAGGATCTGGAAGCCGAACTCGTAGGCCAGTTTCTCGACGATGAAGCGCGCGGCGATGTTGAGCACCGCGGTCCCGGAGGTCACGATGCCCACGACGACCATGGCGGTGCGGAGCGGGAAGACCTCGCGGACGATGGCGACGGCGAGGAACATGGCGGCCAGGGCCGCGCCCTGCAGCAGACGCCCGGGTACGAACAGCCAGATGGTGGGGGCGACGGCGCACAGGACGGCGCCCGCGCCGCTGATGAGCAGTGTCAGGACGAGCACTTTGCGCTTGCCGTAGACATCGGCGCACTTGCCGAGCAGCGGCGCCCACATCACGCCCGCCAGCATGGCGCTGGCGTTGAGCCACGCCGCCTGATCGGTGTCGAAGTAGTCGAGCATCTCCGAGAGCACCAGCAGCGGTGCGGTGATCGCGGAGTCGACCATGAAGTTCACCAGGGCCAGGACGGCGACCAGGCCGACGAGGCGCCCGGTCCATTTCGTGCGCACCCCGGCATCGGTGCTGATGGTTGTGTTCTCCTGCATGAAGGTTCCTGACTGCGGCGATGGTCCTGAAAGGGCCCGACTCGTGGTGCGACCGGCGCTGGTCGCAGGTTGCGTCGCCGTCTCCCGATCGCCGCGATGCGGGCGACGGCTTCTCGAACATACACTACACCGTGCAGTGTAGTTTTGCTTGAGGTAGCCTGAGGGCGTGGAAAATCCGACATCGACGACTCCGGGCCGGCGACGGCAGGCCGAGCTCAAGCGGTCCGCCATCCTCGACGCGGCCGAGGAGCTGTTCGTGGCCTCCGGTTACGAACTCACCAGCGTCGATGCGATCGCCGCGCGGGCCTCAGTGTCCAAACGCACCGTCTACGACCACTTCGGCGACAAGCTGACCCTCTTCCAAAACGTCGTGGGACGGGTCGACGACGCCCTGCTCGTGACCATGCGAACGGCGGTCGAGCAGGAGCTGACGGACGGGCGGGATCTGCGCGAGGCCCTGCTCGCCTTCGTGCAGCGCCTGACGACGGACGTCCTTCCGTCGTCGACCTACGCGACCTTCCGGCACCTGCTCGCCCGTGCGACGTCGGCGCCGCGGCTGCCGGACAGGCCGAACGACGAGCCCGAACGGATCCTCGAGGAGCGGTTCGCGCAGCTCGCGGCGAACGGCGAGCTCAAGGCGAGCGATCCGCACCGCGCCATGCAGCACTTCATCGCCCTGACCATGCGCCTCGTCCTCGATGCGATCGACCAGGCCCCGGCGGGCAAAGTGAACAAGTCGGAGATCCAGGCGATCATCACCGACGGTGTGGACGCGTTCCTGCGCGCCTACCGCTGATCGGTGCCGAGGCCACGCACCTTGTCCGACTTGCGAAGGGAGGGCAGCGGCTCGGTCGCCGCTGCCCTCCCGTCGTCAATGATCAGCGGAATCGGCCCGCGGGAAGCACTTGCCGGGCCTGCAGCTCGCCGAGCACCAGGCGCGCGAACTCGGTGGCGCCGCGTTCGGAGGTGTGCGTGTTGTCGCTCGCCTCATTGGTGAGGAACAGGGCCTTGGAGCCTTCCGGACCCATCTGCTCCACCAGCCGCTTGCTGAGCGCGGTCAAGTCGATGAGATCCACGCCCTGCTGCTGAGCGAGGCTGCGCATCTCGGCGGGCAGGTCGACGCCGAGCCCGTTGACATGCAGCGCGGTGCCGTTGTTCAACGTGCCGTCGGAGTTGAACCAGCGGCGCACGATCGGCGTGACCAGCACCGGGGTGCCGCCCTCGGCCCGCACACTGTTGATCATGCTGGTGAGATTGGCGCGGAAGCTCGAGGCGCTCGTCTGCTTGTCGTTGTGCCCGAACTGGATGAGCACCACGTCGCCGTCGCCGATGAGCGGGCGCATGGTCGGGAACAGCTTCGAGTTGGCCAGGAACGAGCCCGAGCTCTCACCCGAATCGGCGTAGTTCGCGACCGACAGGCCCTGATTGAAGAACTGCGGGATCTGCTGCCCCCATCCGGTGTACGGGACCGTGGACTGGTCGCAGACCGTGGAGTCGCCCGCGAGGAACAGCCGCTGCGGCGCGCTCGCGGCTACGGTGAGGTCGCTCAGCCGCGGTGCGGTGCCGCCGAAGTAGAGGTCGAGGCCGGGGCTGCCGGTGGACCCGGTCGGCTGGCCTTCAGGGTTGCGCACGTTGACGCTGAAGCGCTTCGTCACCTGCTCCCCCGCGGCGGTCGTCGTGGTCCCGAGCATGGTGCGCCTCGCCTCGGCGGTGACGACGGTCGAGCCGGCCGTACTGCCGCCGAGGACCGCGGTCACGTCGTAGTTGCCTGGGGCGACATCGAAATGGCACACGATCGGCGCCGTGCCCGTGCATCCCGCGACGCTCGCTCCGAGGTCGCCATCGGCGTCGCCGGGCGCCGCCGAAGCGCCGGAGGGACTGAGTACCAGTACGGTCACGACCGCTACCGCGGCCGTGACCATCGTCGACAGCGCTCTTGGCCATCGGATCGGGGAGGTTCGCATGATTGCTCCGATCGTGCTGAGTGGAGTCCGATGATCGCGCCGAGACGGCGCCGTGCGGAGTCGGCGACACGACCGTGCCGGGCCGACCGTTCCAACTCCACAGAACATCGAAACTTACGGAACATCGAAATCTATCGATATATCCGGTTCAGCATAGCGGCAAACGCTTCCGAGAACAACGACCGCTCAACGAGAATCCACGAATTCCTACAATTCACGGCCGGGATCAGCCGGCGGGGACTCGGGCGACCGCGACGCGCGAGGCGAGCGCGCTCGACCCATCGACCTCGGGCAGCAGCTGCGCCCCGTCGAGCGGATGCGATTCGCCGATCGCGACGTCCGCCTCCGGCAGAGCGGCGAGGACCTCCGCGGTGAAGGCCGCCGCGAGCCGCTCCCCGCCGAAGACGCCGCCGAGCCCGCGAACCCGCGGTGCGGCATCGTCGGCTTCGCCGGTGCGGCGCAGCCCGGCGAGCGCTGACAGCGCGAGCTCGCGGCCGGCGTTCGCGAGGATCCCGGCGGCGACGGCGTCGCCCTCCGCAGCCGCGGTCGCCACCGCGTGGGCGTACGAGGCGATGCGACTCACCTTGT
Organism: uncultured Actinomycetota bacterium; assembly: GCA_963740955.1. Classification (GTDB taxonomy): domain Bacteria; phylum Actinomycetota; class Actinomycetes; order Mycobacteriales; family Micromonosporaceae; genus Glycomyces. Next base: position 1,741 of record CAVUGC010000007.1, on the reverse strand, counting down.
TCGCGTCGCTCTGGAGCTCGAGATAGGCGCACTCGAGGTCCGGGAAATCGGCCTGCACCACCGCGGTGAGCGCGGTCGCCTCGCCCCGGCCGTCGTAGGCGCGCATCACGGCGTCGAGCGCGGCCCGGCCGATCCAATATCCGCTGCCGGCGTCTCCGAAGAGATGCCCCCAGCCGTCGATCCGGGCCACGGCCGTGCGCCCCACGGCGAGGGTGACGACGCCCGTGCCCGCCGCCACGACCACACCCGATCGGGTGCCGAGGGCGCCGAGGAACGCGGTCACCGAGTCGTGGGCGATATGGACCGACCGCACGCCGTGACCTTGCGTCGTCTCGAGGAGTCCCTGCGCCTCCGCGGCACCGGATTCGAGGCCCGACGAGCCGAGCGTGAGCCGCTCAAAAGCCCATCCGTCGGCGATCGCCGCCTCGACGACCGCGGTCAGCTGGGGCAGCATCGGCCGGTCGGTGCGGATGCCGGGCGCGGTCCACTCCGTGCGCGGTCCGTCGCCGATGTGGCGGATCTTGATATTCGTCTGGCCGGCGTCGAGCACCAGCGTCCGGGTCGCTCCGGTCACGAAGCGGTCCTTTCACGGTAGTGGCGGGTCATGAGGGCACCCGCGGGATTGCCGTAGGGGTGGTAGTCGTCGTTCGCGTCGGCTTCAGCGTACAGGCGCGGCGGCCGGTCCCAAAGTGATGAAGCCGCACATCCCAGATCGGGACGGCGGTAGCGCAGCTGGTCCCCCAGTCGTCGCGGCGCTGCGGGGAGCCGGTCAATGGCGATCATCGGCGGTGGCCAGGAAGTCCAGGAGTTCGCGGCAGAGGATCGAACGGGTGCTGGCGCTTGCGAGCATGGCGACGTGCCCGCCGGGGCACTGGACCACCCGGGGTGGGCGGCGCAGGAGGTCGACGAGCGCGAGGCTGGCCCCCGGCGGCACGATGTGGTCGGCCGCGGCGACCGCCAGCATGACGGGCACGTCAAGGCTCTCGAGGCGCGCGGGCCGGCCGTGCACGATCCAGCCGCCGTCGCTGAGCGCGTTATTGCGGGCGTGGTCGACGAGGTCGAACACGCAGGATCCCCTCGTCCTCGACCGTCGTGTCGATCGAGGGGGCGATCGCGGTGAGGGACCCCAGCCCGGCATCGCCGAGGGCCGCGTGCGCGGCCAACGTCAGCGTGCCGCCCAGGCAGTAGCCGACCAGGTGCACCGCCGGGCGGCCGCTCCGCTCGCGGACCTCCTGCTCAGCGAGCAGCAGTGTGGCCACGTAGTCGTCGAATCCGTGGCCCGCCTCGGCGGCTCCCGGGATCCCCCAGTCGAGCAGGTACACGTCATGGCCCACTTCGAGCAGCGCGGCGACGAGGCTGCGGCCCGGCGCCAGATTGAGCACCCATGAACGGGTGACCAGCGAATGCACCACGAGGACCGGCGAGGTGGAGGCGCGTTCGCTCGTGTAGCGCCGGAGCATGGCCGGACCGGATCGCCAGACCACCGCAGAGGGTGTCGCCGGGACGCTTGAACGGTGCATCCAGGCGGCGATCTCGACCACGTGAGGCCATCCGGCGAGCGCCGCCAGGGCTCGCGCGGCGCCGGAGCGCAAGCACCTTCCGGAGCGCACGATTCGGTTGGCCCGCAACAGACGCCGGTCCGTCGAAGTCAGACGGCGCCAGTGATCCCCGGGCCGACGGTCATCGCGCGGCCCGGGACAGGCGGCGATCACACATTCCCATGCGCACACCGTATCGGAAG
>CAVUGC010000006.1:0-34480 GCA_963740955.1 uncultured Actinomycetota bacterium | reverse complement strand
AGCAGTCAACACGAACCAGGCACCCACTCATCCCACCCTATTGCCAATGAGACCTCTTCGTCGCCGCCCGCCTGAACCGCAACCATCAACCCACCAGGCGCAGAACCCCCCCCGGCCATCCCTCACCTCGTTGTCGCTGCCGCCTGAACCGCAACCATCTCGGCCCGCGTCGCCGGAACCCCGCCCGGCCTTCTTCCGCCTCGGTGTCGCTGCTGGCTTGAAGCCCAACCATCTCCGCGCCGGGGGAGCCGCAGAGCTCTGCACGGCCCACTCCTGCCTCGTTGTCGCCGCCGGCCTGAACCCCAACCATCCCCACACCGGATAGTCGAAGAGTCCTGCCAGCCCGATACTCTCGTGGTTGTCGCTGATCGTTGAAGCCCAACCCGAAATCAGCCCGGTCCTGGCCACGGTCGGATACCCCGCCTGCGGCGGCGGTCGCGTTTACCGCTTCGCTTGGATCCCAACCACTTCGCGCAGGACGTCGAGGGGTTCCTTCAGCTCGGGGAAGTCTCTGGTCTCCGCGAAACGGTCGCCGATCTGCTCCAGGCACAAAGTCACGACCCTGGTCAGGCCGCAGTTCGGGTCCTCGAGCATTTCGATGGCGCCGTCGACAAGGTCGAGGGCGTCGGCGAGGATCTCCAGGTCGTCGGCGTTCTGGATCCTGGCGATGGCGTAGGTGTTGATCGCCAGCGACTGCAGGTCGTTGGCGTTGTCGATGTCGTCCATCGTCGGCTGCCACATGGCCGCGAGGCGTTCCCAGTCGCCTGCCGCTCCTCGTGCGCCTCCGCCAGTTCGGCGCGCAGCATCACCGCCTCGATGACGAGGGTGATCTGCGCTTCGGGTGGAAGCTCGCCTATTCGCCGAGTTCGGGAGTCATCGGTCCATTTTCGCTGCCACGCGCGCGCCGCACAAGTGCCGCAGCCCGGCCATGACCTGATCGAGACCTGGCCCCGGCGAGACTCCGGTCGCGACCGATCGGGCACTGCGCCTACGGGGTGCGGACCGGATCCGGTCATTACCAGTGCGGGGGACGCTCGGCCAGCAGGTCGAGGTCGCGGGCCGACAACTCGGCGGGTCGTCGCCGGGGCGACGCTTCGCCCCAGCCGTGGCCGGTGTCGTCGGAGGTCTGGTCCGGGAGCACCGAGAAGTCCTCGTCGAGCTCGACGGAACGCTCATCGTCGGAGACTGCCATGCCCGACTGTACTTCAGCGACGCCCCGATACCGCAACGACGAGGCCCTGAACACCCGGTGAACGGGTACTCAGGGCCTCGATCGGTGGTGTTACGCGGCCGTGCCGACGAGTTCGTAACCGGCCTCGTCCACGGCCTCGCGGACCTGGTCCTCCGTGAGGGCGGCCTCGCTCTTCACGGTGACCTTGCCGGTCTCCAGGGCCACGTCGACGCCCTCGACGCCGGGGAGGGCCGAGATTTCCTGGGTGACGCTTCCGGCGAGTGACCGCAGGTCATGCCCTTGACGACGTACACGGTTTCCATGTCAACTCCTCTTGTCCGCTTCGGATTCGTTGCGAGCCGTGCATCGGCTCGGTGTGGGTTCAGGTTCTGAGTAGCCGGGCCACCGCGTTCGAGGCCTCTTTGACCTTGGCTTCGGCGGCGGCCGGGTCACCCGAGGTCTGCGCCTCGGCGACGCAGTGGGCGAGGTGCCCTTCGAGGAGGTTGAGCGCCACGGCCTGGAGTCCCTTGGTGGACGCCGAGATCTGGGTCAGGATGTCGATGCAGTACTCGTCGTCGTCGACCATCCGCTGAATGCCGCGATCTGGCCCTCGATGCGCTTGAGGCGACGCGTGAGCGCGGCCTTGTCGCCGTGGTACCAGTATGGCCGCATCGTGCCCTGCGGTCTTCGCCGGGTCCACCACCGTGGCCGTGCGCGCCAGGAGCCGGCACGCGACGCCGTCGGCCTCGGTGCGGTCGGTCTGATCGCTCGTCATGTCGTTTCCCTCCGATCGCCAGTGTATACCCCAAGGGGGTATCACGGCAACTGCTCGTCATGCCCGTGGAGCGGCCCGTAGTATTCCGTGCCATTGTGCGAGAAATTCTCCCCCCGCCCTTGTCAAGGGCCACAACGGGCTCTAACGTGAACCCGTCGCGTCGGAAACTCGGGGGCACCCCGCACCCGCCGCGCGACACCGCCGAATCGGCGAAGCCCCCAGCTTCATCGAACCGGGGAACCAGCAGTCGGCGCAAGCAGGGGCCGACGGGGTGAATCGCGCTCTCGGGCGCGTAGGGCGACCCTTCCTTCCGCCCGAACCCGACAGCTAACCCGGTAGGCGGCCAAAGGAAGGAGCGCATCCGTTGGTGCGTACCCGGCGAATCGCGGCTGCCATCGCAGCCGCCGCACTGCTACCGGCGACCGCTGCCCTGTTCACCTCCTCGCAGGCGAACGCGCAGACGAGCGACGAGATCCAAGCGGAGATCGACCAGCGCAACGAGGACCTCGAGAAGGTCATCGAGGAGTACAACGGCAAGCGCGAAGAACTCGACGACGCCAATGAGCTCATCGCCGAGATCGAGGCCCAGCTCCCCGTGCTCGAGACCGAGGCCGCCGCGGCCAACGAGGCGCTCGCGGAATACGCCGCCTCGGCCTACACCGGCGGCGACATGCAGATGGTCAACTCGGTCCTGGCCGGCGACCCCTCCGACTTCGCCGACCGCCTGATGTACCTCGAGAACCTCACGGCGTCCGAGAGCGAAGCGCTGCAGGCGAACTTGGCCGAGGTCCAGGAGCTCGAGACGCGCAAGACCGAGCTGGAGACCCTCAAGGCGAGCGCCGACGACATCCTCGCGGAGATCGAGCAGCAGCAAGAGGACATCGAGGCCGAGATCGCCGACCTCGAAGAGGACTACGACGACGCGTACGCCGAAGAGAACCCCGGGCCCGAATACGACTACGAGGGCTCGTCCGCAGCGGTCGCGTTCGCGTTCGAACAGCTCGGCGAGCCGTACGAGTACGGCGAGGCCGGCCCGGACTCATGGGACTGCTCGGGCCTGACGCAGCAGGCGTGGGCCGCGGCCGGGGTGAGCCTCTCGCACAACGCCGCCATGCAGTGGGACGAGACGGCGCGGATCTCCCGCGACGAGCTGCAAGAGGGCGACCTGGTCTTCTACAACGACCTCGCCCACGTCGGCATGTACATCGGCAACGGCGAGATCATCCACGCCCCGAACTCGACCACGGTGGTGAAGATCGTCGACATGGACTACAGCGGCTCCATCGTCGGCTACGGACGCCCGTAACGCGGAACCGGAGTTTCCGGTCCCTTCGGGACCGGTGCGGACTCCCCGGCGACGGCGACGGCGGTCCCGATTGCTGACCCTGCTGCTGACCCGCAATGCGCCGACGCCGCCGTCGGGGACTGACCCATAGTAAAGAAACCCGTGCGAGCCGCTTCGGCGGCCCGCACGGGTTCGCTTTCACGCCAAGGGCATTCGGCCCCGATGCTCGCTGCTACTCGGCCTCGTGCTCGGTGAACGTCCAGTCGAAGCGGTGGCGCCGGCCCGTGCCGCCCCGCTGCCACGGCTTCGGCCCTTCGAGCGGCCGGTACCCGATCCCCATGGCGTGCAGGCGCTCCAAGTGGTCGCCCAGGCGGTCCATGACCGGGTTCGCCTCGCGCACATCGAGGTTCGTCCAGCCGACCTCGGCGAGGACCGACAGGCGCGGGAACGCCGCGTACTCGACGTCCTTCGGGCTCGGCAGGTACTCCGACCACAGCTGGCACTGGATGCCGAGGACCTTCGACCCGTCGATCCCGGGCGGCACCGGGTCCCAGCCCGCGACCTTCTCGACCGGCGTGAGCCCGTGGATGCGCAGCGGCTCCTCGGCGCCGTCGCTCTCGTAGTGGTCGTAGTAGACGTACGGCTCGGGCGAGGCGACCACCTGGTGGCCGGCCGCGATGGCCTTCTTGACATAGGCCTCGCTGCGCCACACGTGGACCACGGCCTCGTGGGGGGCGCCGCCGTCGAGGATCTCGTCCCAGCCGATCACGCGCTTGCCCATCCCGGTCAAGTGGTCGCAGAACGCCTTCGTGAACCAGGCCTGGACGCCGCGCACGTCCGCGATCCCCTCGCGCTCCATGAGCTCGCGCGCGATCGGCGAGGACTCCCACTGCGTCATCGGAACCTCGTCGCCGCCGATGTGCACGAACGGGCCCTCGAAGACCTCGCCGATCGCCGTGTAGGCCTCCAGCGCAAAATCGAGCGCGGCCTGGGTGGGCTCCAGGACCTCCTCGAACACGCCGAACGTCGGGCACACGGGCTTGTCCTGGCCCGCCCCGAGTTCGGGGTAGGCGGCGAGCACCGCGCGGGCGTGGCCCGGCAGGTTCACCTCGGGGACGATCATGATGTGGCGCTCGCGCGCGTACGAGGCGATCTCGCGCAGGTCCGAGACCGAGAAGAACCCGCCGTGCGGGGTCGGCTCGTAGCCCGCGGCCTCGTCGCGGGCGTGCCCGACCTTCGTCTCGGCGCGCCAGGACGCGATCTCGGCGAGCTTCGGGCGCGAAGGCACCTCGAAACGCCAGCCCTGGTCGTCGGTCAGGTGCAGATGGACGACGTTGAGCCGGTGCATCCAGGCCCGGTCGATCATCTTGAGCACGAAGTCCTTGGGCTGGAAGTGCCTCGCGACGTCGAGCATGACGCCGCGCCAGCGCAGGCGCGGCTCGTCGGTGATGGACACGAGCGGCACGACCGGCGCGGCGGCGGGGGCCTCGCGGAGGGCGTCGGCCGGCAGGAGCTGGCGGAGGGTGGCGATGCCGCGGGCGATGCCGGCGGGGTGCGCGGCGACGAGGTCGAGGCCCTCGGCGGTGACGTCGAGGCGGTAGGCCTCGGCGGCGGTGGTGAAGTCGTCGGGGCGCTCGCCTTCGAGGGCGAGACGCAGGACGCGGCCTTGGGCAGCGTCCTTTTCGGTGGGTTCGGTGACGATGAGGCGCAGGCCGGTGCCGCGGTTGACGAGGTCGGACAGGAGCCAGGCGAGGGGGCGCAGCTCGGTGTCCGCGGCAATGGCGCTGAGGGTGGCGAGGTCGAGGTCGCCGTCTGCGGCGGTGAGCTGCTGCGGCTGCGGGATCAGCGAGATGCGGCGCTGCATGTGCGGGGGCTCCTGTGTCGGTTGTGCCGTGTTCGGCTCGCGCGGTGTCACGGCGGTGGCGCTCGCGCGGGCCCTTCCGGGGGTGGGCGGGGGCGCCGGAACGACCCCACCGAATTAGTTCAGTTTATTTATAATATAGGGCCGCGCCGCGGTCGGCCAGTGCGGCGAGCGTTTTCACTCACCGTCCCGGCTGACCGCGGCGCGCGGCACCCTACTGCTTCAGTTCATCGCGGGCTCAGGGGCAGGGCCTCAGCGGACCACCGGCAACTGCTGGGTCCGGTCGATGTCCGAGCCGTCCCGCTGCTTGTTGATCAGAAACGGCGCGGACTCCGAATCGAAGACCGCACTCGAAGCGCTCAGCGAGACCGGCGAATCGAACCCGCTCCCGGTCGCCGGCGACTCGTAACTCGAGAGTGAGCTCGACAGCGACTCGACAGCGAACTCGATGAGGGCTGCGAGAGGGTCGGCTCCTCCTCGCCGGAGACCAGACCGAGCTGGCGGCGCAGGTCCGTCAGGTTCGAACCGGCGCTGTCCCTCTGGCGCGACAGGGCCTCGACCTCTTCGGCGAGGGGATGGACGCGCTCGGCGGCGCGCTCCTCGGCGTTGCGGCGCAACCGCTCGGCCTCCTTCGCCGCGTCGGCCTTGACCACCTTGACCTGCTCGACCGCACGGTGCACGGCGTCCTTGGCCTGCTGGTCGGCCTCTTCGCGACGTTCGACGGCCCGGTTCTCGGAGCTGCGGGTGCGCTCCTCGGCGAGCGCCAGACGGTCCTCGGCCTCCGAGACGATCCGCTGCGCGGTCGCGATCGCCATCTGGTGGCGGTCGGCCTCCTCCTTCTGGGCGCGCTCACGCCGGTCGGCCTCGGCGAGGATGAGCTCCTGGGTCTTCTTCTTGCGATATTCGGCGGCCTCGGCGAGGAGTCGCTGCGCGGCGCCCCGCTGCTCGTCGGCTTCACGGGCGGCGTGCGACTTGAGCTCGGTGACCTCCCGTTCGGCCGTGGCCCGCTGGACCGCGATCTCGCGATCGGCCTGCGACCGCAGCTTCTCGGCCCGGGCGCGCGACTGGCCCTGCGCGGTCTGGGCCTCGCGCTGCGAGTCGGCCAGGGCCAGATCGTGGTTGCGGCGCGCGTTCTCGCGCAGCTCGGTGGTCTCGTTGACCGCGCGGGCGCGGATCTCGGTGACGTCCTGCTCAGTGGTGGCGGTGATCTCGGCGGCCTCGACGTGGGCCGTGCGCGTCATCGTCTCCGCTTCGGCGCGGGCCTCCTTGAGCAGGGACGCGGCCTGGTGCTTGGCGTCGGCCTTCTGCACTCCCGCGTCCTGCTCGGCGGCGCGCAGGATCTTCTCGACGCGCGCGCCGAGTCCGGCCAGGGTCGGGGCTTCGGCCTCCGCGATCTGCGTGGCCCGGTCGGAGACCCCGCGCTCCAGCACCTGGATGCGCTCCTCGGCGCGGCGCAGCTGCTGCTCCGCGGCCTCCAATGCCCGCGACGCCTCGTCGCGGTGCTGCTCGTGGGACTTGATGTTCTCGTACAGCCGGGTGGTGAACGCTTCGACCTGATTGCGGTCGTAGCCGCGCATGGCGACAGCGAATTCGGGCCCGGATTCCTCGAAGAATTTCGACATGGTCTTCCAGAGTCACAGGAAACGGTTGATGAATCATGATCACGCCTGAACGGCCCGAAACCGGAGACGAACACGCCCGCACCGCGTGTCGTCGCGAAAACGTCTAGAAGCATGAAAGTGAAAGGGCCTCAACCGAAGCTGAGGCCCCTCCGCGCTTGTTCGACTCGTTAGCGGGCGCGGTCCGTCTCGTCCTCGAAGTCGCCCATGATCTCCTCGAGGAGGTCCTCCATGGCGACCAGGCCGGTGACCTCGCGGTCCGGGCCGTGGACGAGGGCGAGCTGCGCCCGCTGGCGGCGCATGAGCGCCACGGCCGCGGCCACGGTCGTCTCGGCGCCCACCAGCAGCGGCGCGGCGGCCAGATCGGCGACCGCGGCACCCGGCTCGGCCTGCACGGCCTCCCGCACATGCACGAGCCCGACCGGACGCTCGTCCGCATCGACCACGACCAGGCGCGAACGGCCCGTCTCGCGGCTGCGGTCCTCGGCCTGGACCGCCGTCGACCCGGCCGCGATCGTCACGACCTCGGCCCACGGAATCGACAGCTCGCCCACCGGACGGCGCTGCACTTCGATGGCGTGCGTGAGCATCTGGTGCTCCGGCTCGCCGAGCATCCCGGCCTCCGCCGACGACCGCAGCAGATACCGCAGCTCCTCCGGCGAGTGCGCCTGCGCCTTCTCGTCCGCCGGCTCCACCCCGAACGCCCGCAGCAACGCGTTCGCACCGTGGTTGAGGCCCAACAGGATCGGCTTGGTCGCCCACACGTAACCGGTGAACGGCCAGATCAGCGCCATCGCCGAAGCCTCGGGATGCGTGATCGCCCACGACTTCGGCATCATCTCGCCCACGACCATGTGCAAGAACACCACGATCAGCAGCGCGATCGTAAAGGCGATCACGTGCGCCGCCGCCTCGAGACCCAAGGCCTCCAACGGGACCTCGATCGCATGCGCCAACGCCGGTTCAGCGAGCGCGCCCAGACCCACGGTGCACGCGGTGATGCCCAGCTGGGCGCCCGCGAGCATGAGCGACAGGTTCCTGGTGCCGCGCAAGGCGGCCCGCGCGGCGGCCGAACCGTCCTGCTCGAGGCGGTGCTGCCGCGACGCCACCAGGGCGAACTCGGCGGCCACGAAGAACGCGTTGGCGGCCAACAGGAGTACGGAGATCAGCAGTGCGGGACCGGTGCTCACGCGTCCACCCCCACCGGCTGGGGCCGCAGCTCGATCGCTTGCGGCACATGGCGGGCGCACGAGACCACGACCATGCGCACCCGGCGGGACGCGCGATCGGGATGCTCCGTCGTCGCCGATGCGCAGCACCGTGTCCACGTCCACCGTGTCGCCCGGGTGGGCGATCCGGCCGAGCTGCGCCATCACCAGACCCGCGATCGTCTCGTAATGCTCCCCTTCGGGAAGTTCGATGCCCGTGGCGTCGGCGACCTCGTCGATGCGCCAGCGCCCCGGGGATGAGCCAGGCGCCGCCCGCGAGCGAGACCGGGACGGCCTCGAAGCGGTCCTGCTCGTCGCGGATCTCGCCCACGAGCTCCTCGGCGAGGTCTTCGAGGGTGACGATGCCGGCGAAGCCGCCGAACTCGTCGACCACGCAAGCGAGCTGGCGGTGCTGGCTTCGCATGCGCTCCAACAGGATCGGCAGCGGCAGTGAGGCGGGCACGAGCAGGGCCGGGTCGGCGACCTCGCCGACGCGGACCGTGGCGCGCTCCTCGCGCGGGACGCCGATGATCTGGCCGATGCCGACCACGCCGCGCAGGTCGTCCACGTCGTCGCCCACGACCGGGAAGCGCGAGTGGCCCCCGGCGAGCGCCTCCACGGCGTCGGCCACCGTGGCCTCCGCGGGGAGGGTCTGGACGTTGACGCGCGGGGTCATGGCCTGGTCGGCGACGGTGGCGGAGAAGTCCAGGCCGCGGTCGAGCAGGTCGGAGAGGCCCCTGGTCGAGGGCGCCCTCGTCGCGGGAGACGTCGATGATGCGGTGCAGGTCTTCGGGGGTGGCGTTGTGGTCGAGCTCTTCGACGGGCTGGATCCCCAAGCGCTTCAGCAGCTTCGTGGAGGCCGCGTCGAAGAACCGGATGATCGGCCCGCACACGGTGAGGTAGGCGTGGGTGGGCGCGGCCAGCGACAGCGCGATCGCCTCGGTGCGGGCGATCGCGAGGTTCTTGGGGCCGAGCTCGCCGAGGATCATCTGGACGACGTTCGCGAACAGGAACGCGAAGGTGACGCCGATGGTGACCGAGACGGCGGCGGGGACGCCGGCGACGCCGAGCAGATCGGCCAGGCCCTGGCCGAGGTAAGGCTCGGCGAAGAAACCGACGAACAGGGCGGTGACGGTGATGCCGAGCTGCGCGCCCGAGAGGGCGAACGAGAGGGAGGTGCAGATCTTCAGGGCCCGGCGGGCGCGGGCGGCCCGGCGCGGGTCGCCGTCGTTCGCGATGTCCTCGAGGCGGGAGCGGTCGACGGCGGTGTAGGCGAATTCGAGCGCCACGAAGAAGCCCGTGGCGGCGGTGACGGCCAGGATGATGACCAGTCCGATGGCTATGAGCATCGCTCACGCCTCCTAGTGCGGTCCCGATGCCCGGAGCCGATCGCCGCAGCCGGGCCGGGGACTTCGATGTCGGCTCGGCGCGGCTTGCTCGCCACGACCGAGCGTCGTCTTCTTCGTCGCATGGGGCCGATCTTAACGGGGCCGAAGGCAAGCGGTCATCTTTGTTCGCCCCGCCACAGGACGATGTCCGTTGAGCGGCCGAACGGCCCGGCCACGCCTGCAGCTCCGCGAGCTGGGTGCGGGTGCGGTGGAGCTCTTCCACGAGCTCCTCGACGGCGGCGTTCGCCTCGGCGCGCACGGCCTGGACTTCGCGCTCCAGGTCCATGATGCGCTTGATGCCGGCGAGGTTGACGCCCTCGTCCTGGCTGAGGCGCTGGATCTCGCGCAGGCGGGTGACGTCGCGGACGGAGTAGCGGCGGCCGCCGCCGGGCGTGCGGGCGGGCTCGACCAGGCCGAGGCGGTCGTACTGGCGCAGGGTCTGCGGGTGCATGCCGGCCATCTCCGCGGCGGCCGAGATCGCGAGGATCTTGGCGTCGTAGTCGATCTCCCCGCCGCCGGGCATGCGCTGGCGGTAGGCGATCTCGATGCGCACCTGGTGGCGGGCGCCCATGTCGAGCGGTCGCCCTGGCGGCCGGGCCCATCGGTGCCGCCCGCTTCGCGCGGGCCGGAGCCGGTGCGGCCGGTGGCGGTCACGGTTCCCTCCCTAGCTCGGTGCTGGTCCTTCGCAGTGCCGCGGCGCGGCGGCGGACGCCGGAGCCCGCGGGCCTGGGCGCGGTGCGCCGGCCGAAGCCGTTGGCCTGGCGTTTCGGGTCGAAGCCGTTGCCCGCGTGGGCCATCCCGGTCTTCTCCGGGTCGGTGTCGACACGCAATGCCGCGAGGGCGTCGGTGGCGGCGGTCTTCGCTCGGGCGACGCGCCGGAGCACCACTACAGCGCCGGTGGCGGCGACCGCCACTTTCACGTACGGGCGCAGGACCGGGACGGTGCCCGCGGCGGTGAGGCCCGCCTTCCAAATGCCGGGGTGGGCGGCGACGACGCTCGCCACCGTGCCCGCCACCACGACGCCCACTTGGACGGCGCGGGATTCGGGGAGGGCGCTCGCCGCCGTGCCCGCGGCGCGTGCGGCGCGGCGGAACACGGACGTCTTGGCGGTGTCCGTCGCCGGGGGCGCCTCCCGCGGGGTGCGGGCGGCCCGCGGTCGCATGCGATGCACTACTTGCAAGGTCATCAGTCCCTCAGCCCTCCTCCTCGGTCCGGTCGGCCGTGAGCACCGCGGCGGGACGCCTGGGCGCCACCGGCCGATCCCGCCCGCGCGGGGCGCGGTCGAGTGCGGTGCCTTATCTGCAACGTCATTGGCCCGTCAGCTCTTCCAGCTTCGCGCGGTCGGCTGCGGGAGCCGCGGCCGCGTACTTCTCCAGGGCCTCACGGGCCTCAGCGGACAGGCCTCGCGGCACTTCCACGTCGATCGTGACGAGCAGGTCGCCTCTGCCGGGGACGCCGCGGCCCTTGACGCGCAGAACACGCCCGGTGGGGGTCGCCTCGGGGATCTTCAAAGTCACGGGGCCGTCGAGGGTGGGGACCTTGACCTTCGCGCCCATCGCGGCCTCGGGGAAGGCCACCGGCAGGCGCAGTGTGAGGTTGTCGCCGTCGCGGGCGAACAGGGGATGGGAGCGGACCGCGACCTTGACCAGGAGGTCGCCGGCGGGTCCGCCGCGCTCACCCGGCGCGCCGCGCCCGGCCAGGCGGATCGACTGGCCGTCGCCGATGCCGACCGGGACCCGCACGGTGATCACGCGGTCCCTGGTGGTGGCGCCGGTGCCGCCGCAGTCGGCGCACGGGTCGGCGACGACGGTGCCGGTGCCCTCGCATTCGGGGCACGGCTGCGCGAAGCTGAACGCGCCCTGGTTCTCGGTGACCAGTCCCCTGCCGCCGCAACGGGTGCAGGTGGTGGGGGCGGTGCCGGGCCTGGCGCCCGAGCCGTGGCAGGTCTCGCATTCGCCGGGCGCGCGCATCCTGATGTCGGCGGTGGTGCCCTTCACCGCGTCGGCGAAGTCGAGCGTGATGTGGGTGCGCAGGTCGTTGCCGCGCTGGGCACCGCTGCGGCGGCGGTGCGCGCCGCCGCTGCCGCGGGAGAACAGGTCGCCGAACAGGTCGGAGAACCCGCCCGAGGAGCCCGGGTTGGCGAACAGGTCCTCGAAGTTGACGCTCCCGCCGCCGGGCATGCCTCCACCGTGCATGCCTCCAAAGCCGCCGCGGCCGGTCTTCATCAACTGGATCTGGTCGTACTCGGCGCGGGCCTTGTCGTCGTGCAGCACCGAATAGGCCTCCGAGACGCCTTTGAAGCGCTCTTCGGCCGCCGGCTCCGGATTGTGGTCGGGGTGCAGTTCGCGGGCGAGCTTGCGGTACGCCCGCTCGATGTCCTTTTTGGAGGCGTCCTGCGGCACGCCGAGCATGGCGTAGAAGTCCTTCTCAAGCCATTCCTGGGATGCCACCGGACGCCTCCTTCACTGCTTGTCGTCGGGCTGGACTTCAGGAGTCCTTGTCGCCCTTGTGCTTCTTCTTCTTGGACTTGTCCTCGGCCTTGCCGCGCTCGACCGCTTCTCCCGGCGCCTCGGTCTCGGCGGCCTCATCAACGCCGTCCTCGGACGGTGCCGCTTCGGCCTGCTGCCGCTTCCGGCGCTTCGGCTTCGACCGCTTCGCCCGGCGCCTCGGCCTCAGGCGCCTCGTCGGCTGCGGCCTCGGCCTCGTCCGACGGCTCGGCCACGGCCACCAGCGCGGGGCGCAGCAGCTTGTCGCCGAGGCGGTAGCCCGAGCGCATCACGTCGATGCACGTGGGTCCGTCGACGCCCGGCATCTGCATGTGCGCCACGGCCTCGTGGACCTGTGGGTCGAACGGGTCGCCCTTGGTGCCGAAGGACTCCAGACCGTGCTTGCCGAGCGCGTTGACCAACTGCTCCGCGACCGAACCCAAGGGGCCGTTGAGGTCCCCGTGGCTGCGGGCCCGGTCGAGGTCGTCGAGCACCGGCAGGAGGCTCTGCAGGACACCGGCCGTGGCCAGTTCCCCGGCGCGGGCCTTGTCGCGCTCGACCCGCTTGCGGTAGTTCTGGAACTCGGCGGTGACCCGCTGCAGGTCCCGGGTGCGCTCCTCGATCGTCGCGTGAAGGACGGACACCGTGTCGTCGGCGGCCTGGCCGTCGTCCGAGGCGGCGGCGAGGATGTCGTCCACGGTCAGCTCGTGGTCGGCGTCCTCGTCGGCGTTCTCGGCGTCGCCGGACCGCCCCTCAGCGCCTTCGTCCGGCTGCAGTGCGTCGTCGTCCTTGTTGCCCTCATCCGTCACTTCTGGTCCTTGTCGTCATCGACGATCTCGGCGTCGACGACGTCATCGGCGCCAGGAGCGTCCGCGGTGGGGGCGGCGGAGGCCTGCGTGCCCTGTTCGGCCTGCGCCGCCGCGTACATGGCCTGCCCGGCCTCCTGGCTGACCTTGGACAGCTCCTCGGTGGCGGTCTTGATCGCCTCGATGTCGCTGCCGCCCAAGGCGCCCTTGAGGGTGCCGGTGGCGTCGTTGATGCGGCCCTTGAGGTCCTCGGGGATCTTGTCTCCGGACTCGGCCAGCAGCTTCTCGGTCTGGTAGACCAGCGACTCGCCCATGTTGCGGGCCTCGGCCTCCTCGCGGCGCTGCCGGTCCTCCTCGGCGTGCTCCTGCGCCTCGGACATCATCCGCTGGATGTCGTCCTGGGCGAGGCTCGAGCCGCCGCTGATGGTCATCGACTGGGCCTTGCCGGTGGCGGAGTCCTTCGCGGAGACGTTCACGATGCCGTTCGCGTCGATGTCGAAGGTGACCTCGATCTGCGGGACGCCGCGCGGCGCCGGCGGCAGGCCGGTGAGCTCGAAGGTGCCGAGCTTCTTGTTGTAGGCCGCGATCTCGCGCTCGCCCTGGAAGACCTGGATGAGCACCGAGGGCTGGTTGTCGTCGGCGGTCGTGAAGACCTCCGAGCGCTTGGTCGGGATCGTGGTGTTGCGCTCGATGAGCTTGGTGAAGATCCCGCCCTTGGTCTCGATGCCGAGGCTCAGGGGGGTGACGTCGAGGAGCAGCACGTCCTTGACCTCGCCCTTGAGGACGCCGGCCTGGAGGGTGGCGCCGATGGCGACGACCTCGTCCGGGTTGACGCCCTTGTGCGCGTCACGGCCGATGAGGCGCTTGACCAGGTCGGAGACGGCGGGCATGCGGGTGGAGCCGCCGACGAGGATGACGTGGTCGACCTCGGAGACGTTGATCCCGGCGTCCTTGACGGCCTGCTCGAACGGCTTCTTGCAGCGGTCGAGGAGGTCGGAGGTCATCTGCTCGAACTCGGCGCGCGAGAGCGAGACGTCGAGGTGCAGCGGTCCGTCGGGGCCGGCGGTGATGTACGGGAGGTTGATCGAGGTCTGGGTGGCGCTGGACAGCTCGATCTTGGCCTTCTCGGCGGCCTCCTTGAGGCGCTGCATGGCCATCTTGTCCTTGGACAGGTCCACGCCGTACTGACCGTTGAAGGTCTTGACCAGGTGCTGGATGACCCGGTCGTCCCAGTCGTCGCCGCCGAGGTGGTTGTCGCCCGAGGTGGCCTTGACCTGGATGACGCCGTCGGCGATCTCCAGCAGGGACACGTCGAAGGTGCCGCCGCCGAGGTCGAAGACGAGGATGGTCTGCTCTTCCTCGCCCTTGTCGAGGCCGTAGGACAGGGCCGCCGAAGTGGGCTCGTTGATGATGCGCAGGACGTTCAGCCCGGCGATCTCGCCCGCCTCTTTGGTGGCGGTGCGCTGCGCGTCCGAGAAGTAGGCCGGGACGGTGACGACCGCGTCGGTCACGTTCTCGCCCAGGTAGGCCTCGGCGTCGCGCTTGAGCTTCATGAGGATGCGCGCGCTGATCTCCTGCGCGGTGTACGACTTGCCGTCGATGTCGACGGTCCAGTCGGTGCCCATGTAGCGCTTGACGGAGCGGATGGTGCGGTCCGGGTTCGTGACCGCCTGGCGCTTGGCCACTTCTCCGACCAGCACTTCACCGTTCTTGGCGAACGCGACGATGGACGGGGTGGTCCTCGCCCCCTCCGCGTTGGTGATGACCGTGGCCTCCCCGCCTTCGAGGACGCTGACCACGGAGTTCGTCGTGCCGAGGTCGATACCGACCGCACGTGCCATGTTGATCTCCTGACGTAGTCGAACAGATGTCTCCGGGAGCGGAGACGAGCTTCTGTCTCAAGCGGCCGGGCGGGAACCCTGAACCAAGTTGAGCCGGATAGACTCAATGTTCGATCCGACCCGTACCGACTGTCAAGTTCACCACGGGGATTGTGACGAAGTGCACGAAAGTTGAGTCGGGTCGACTCAACTTTGCGACGGGTGGGACTAGCGGGCTCCGGCGGCGTCGGCCGCGGCCTCGCAGCATTCGGTGAGGAGATCGTCCGCGATCTTCCAGGTGAGGCACGGCCAGGCCTGCTTGCAGGAGGAGCACTCGATGCCGAGCAGCTGGTCCGGGAGGTGGTCGCGCCACATCGCCGAGGCCAGGTACCAGCCGGTGATCTCCGTGATGCCGAGGGGCGCCTCGAGCGGCGGGGGCTGCTCGAGGGAGAAGAGCTTCGAGGGCTGCTCGCGGCGCGAACGGCGCGAGCGGGCGGGGATCGGCACCACCATCGAGGCCGGGTCGAGCACGTCCGGGGCGGACTCGGCGGTATGACGCGAACGGCGGGGCGGTGCGGAGCGGTCCTGACGCGGCAGGATCCGCGCCCGTTTCGGGCGCGTCGACGTCGTGCGATGCCTGCCTCGCTGAATGCTGCATACTCACGCTATCTCCTCATTCGCCTTCGCTCCCGTGCACTGCGTACTCCTCTATCCGGATTAACGGTCGAGCAGGCCACGAGGACACGGGCATGAGCACTCGGCACTCTAGTCCGCCTGCCGCAGTTGTGAACGGAGGCGAACTCCGGAACCATTCCGGATCACACGCAACACGAAGATTCATTACGATTTCGGCTTTTGATTTCTCGCGCCACGGAGGTAACCTGGTCCGCATCGGCCCGATGATCGCGCGCAGAGGCCGGTCAATGCGAGACGCTCCTTGGGCGACAAGCGTTCGGCCCACCGCCGGAGGGCTTGGCCGGCGTTCTCCAAGAAGCGTAACGGAAGCCGCACTCCCTGCTGCATATCCTGGTTGAGCTGCTGTTTCGAGATTGTGACGGACCCGAAGAATGCATTAACTTTGGGTTACCACGTCCGTTTTGCCGGATATCGTCCCGATCACGTGTGGCATCATGGGATTATGCAGTCTCCTTCAGAAGAAGTACAATGGACGGTTGACGGTGGATTGATCACGCCCTACTTCGAGATCAAGACCATCTTCAATCGAAGTGCGGGCACCGAGCACCTGCGTGAACACGTCTACATCTACGGCCTCGAGCTCGAACGGCGACGGCGAGATCGCGATGCGGTTCCGCCCCGAACACCGCCATCAGCACGCCGAGGCCTCCCTCACCATTCGCGTCGACGAATCCAACTGGGTCAAGACCGGAGCCGAATACCTTGGGGGACAACACCTCGTCTCCACCGTGACCACCCGCGAGCACACCAACTGGTCGCTCTCTCCGGTGGACACCGAATCCGACGAGATCTGGCTGCGGCTCATCCGCGCCGGCGGCACCATCACCGTGGCCCACGCCGACGACGGCGTCGACTACACCACCATCGCCTCCACCTACCTCCCCGGCGGCGTCCCCGCCATGGCCGGCATCGCCAGCACCCGGCCCGTGTCCGAGAGCTTCTGGGACGCCGCGCAGGACCTCGACATCGACGTCGACTGACATGCCCGGATCCGGACTGCCACAACTGCATTCAGCGCTCTGGCGGTGGGGGCCAGCAAGCGCTGAGCATAGAGGTCGGGCCCGGTGGGCCCATCGATCCCCGTCCGGCGGACCCGACCTGTGTGCTCAGCAGCGGACCGCACCGAAGCGAAGCGGCGCAGACTCGACGAACACGACGGCGCGATCGGATGCCATGCAACCGATCGCGCCGTTCACTGCGTCTTGGTGGATGCGGCGCCCGGCTTGGTCACCGGGCGCCGCACATCGGCTCACGAGCTCGCCGAGGCCGCGTGACTTCGCTACTCGAAGAGCGCGGCGTAGGTCTGGAACGCCGTCGCGACCTCGACCTGGTGCCAGTATCGGTGGTACTCGAACTCCGGCGCGGGGCCGGAGCAACCACCGTCGATGTACGCCTGGACCTGGTCCCAGCCGTCGAACTCCTTCATGAAGGAGCGGGTCTCGATGAACGTGACCCCGTTCTCCAGCACGTCGCCGTTCGGCATGGTGCCCGTCCAGCCCTCGGGGATGTAGACCTCGTCGCCGAAGCGGCAGTAGTCCGCCCGGCCCTCGGTCTGCGTCACGCCGATGCCGTCGTTGACGCCCACAGGCGTCCAGCAGGTTCGAAGCGGCCGTCTGCGAAGCCGTGTCACCGCTGGCGGCGGCGTGGTACGACAGGATCTTCGCGAACGCGCCGGCCACACCCGGGTCCTTCGACATGTTGATCACCGAAGCGGACAGGCCCGCCCCCGGCTCGCCGTTCCACTCCAGGTCGCCCGGCAGGCTGTAGTCGGTCGCGCTGATGTCGCACACCGACAGGGCCCAGTCGACCCACTCGTCGAGCATGTCGCAGGCGCGGGCGTCATCGGTCTCGTGGCAGTACTGCGCCACGCGGTCCATGCCCCAGACCTGGAAGCCGAACCAGCGGTTCGACGGCGGGTCGTGCCACACCGGCTGCTCGTCGTAGTACAGGCCGTCGTGCTCGGCCGTCGTGGTCGTCGGGCTGCCGTAGTTGCCGCCCCAGTTGTTCGTCGCACCGCCCGCGATGGCGCCGGCGCCCTCGGACCCGGCCGGGACCTGGAGCCACTCCAGGAAGTCCAGCTGGGCGTCGAGGCTCTTGGCCCAGTCGCTCGCCGCGGTGGGCGAGTCGGGAGCGAGGCCGCCGTCGGAGAGGGCGTACGCCGCCATCAGGTTCTGGTAGCCCTGGTGGACACCGGAACCGCCGATGCGGAACGACCAGTCGCCGTTCATGCCCGCACCCCAGGAGTAGTACCAGGAGAGCAGGTAGTGGAACGAGCTCTTGCCGCTGCCGTCGGGGCAGTTGTTGATCCCGATGCAGTCGCCCGCGATCTGCTTGAAGTACTTGTCCGCGAACGCGTACCGCAGGAAGTCGCCCATCTTGGACGCGTTGTCGAGCGAACCGGAGATCGCCGACTCCTGTCCCTGCTCGGCGGCCCACTGCTGCGCCATCCACGCGACCTGGACGGCGCGCGCGTCGGCGTCGGGGGCGTCGGTGTAGCGCTCCTGCTGGGAGTACTGCGAGTCGCCCACGAACAGGTCGAGGTAGCCGTTCTCACCGCCGAAGTCGAAGGTCTCGCACGACGGGTGCGCCACCGTCTCCCACGTCGACTCCTGCGAGCCGCGCTGGAACGTGTTCATGTAAGCGGGCTCGGTGGTCCCGTCGCCGCACTCGCCGAAGCCGTACGCGTTGTCCACGTCCAGGATCCAGTGCATCCCGTAGACCTGGTTGGTGCCGTACGTCGAGCGCAGTTCGGCGGCGAGCGGGTCGGCGCCGACCGACGCGTTGAAGTCCAGCTGCGTCGGATAGGACGTGACCGAGTCCGCCTCGGGCGCGTACGAAGCCGGCGAGGACGGGTTGTAGTTGGTCGGGTTCAGGTCCGGGATCGCGTAGTCCTCGGTGATCTGCCAGGACTCGTTGTACCCGGACCAGTCGCCGGTGACCTGGCCGTAAGCCGCCTCGAGCCACTGCATGTAGCTCAGCGCCTCCGAGGTCGTCTCGTGGCCGTAGTCCGGCGCCTCGACGATGAGCTCCTCCACCGAGTGGTAGGGGACGCCCGTCTCGTGCAGGTACGGGGAGTCCGCACCGGCGAGCTGGTCGTACATCGTGAGGAAGCGTTCCTCGTTCTGCGTGACCTCGCCGAGGTCGGCGACGGTCACCGTGACCAGCACCGGATCGAAACCGGGCGAGGAGACCGTGAAGGTCGCCGAGGCCGAGGGGTCGGCGCCCGCCGCGGCGGCGAACGTGACCGGCTTGGTCGTGGTCTGACCGGCGGTGAAGCTGAGCGACCCGCCCGAGGCGACCGTGATGTCGCTCGAACCGGCGGTCCGCGCGGTGGTCACCGTGGCCGCCGCATCGGTGGCGGCCGAGAAGCCGACGTCGATCGAGGCGGTGGAGCCGGCGTCGACCACGACGTTCGCGCGGGAGACCGCGAGCTCGGGCTCGACGGGCTCCTCGCCGTCGCAGGACTCGCCGTTGACGGTGATGCCCGTGGGCGCGGTGGCCGTGCCGGTGCCGATGAAGCCGAAGACCTCTTTGGCCTGGCCCGCGCTGACCGAGCCGTTCCAGCCCACGTCAGAGCCGGTGAAATGGCCCCCGCTCTGGCTCCAGTCGACGTTCCACGCGCTCGAGACGCTGGTGCCGGCCGGGAAGTCCCATTCGATGTCCCAGCCGTTCAGGCCGGCGTCGCCCGCCGGTGAGGACGACATTGGCCTGGAAGCCGCCGCCCCACGTCGAGACGACGTTGTACTGGATCCCGCCGCAGTACTCGGCGGCGAAGGCCTGGGGGGCGGCCACCGCGGCGAAGGTCCCCACGAGGGCGACCGGCAGCGTCACCGCCGCGGCGCGGCGCCATCGGCGCCGGGGCCGTGGCGGGGCCAGATTGTCGAGTTCCATTATGGCTACTCCTGTGGGTGGTGTGTCCGTTTCCGTGGGAGCGCTCATGCCGGGACGGCCGCCTTCGAACCGCACGAGTGGAACGAAACGGACCGCTTTGCGGAAGCGCTCCCAGGCCATGCTCCCAAGCCTCGTCCCGAAATGTCAATACATTGATATCTCTAAATTTCTACTTGGACTGGGCGAACGACGCCCCGTTTGGCAAACATTTTTCCAGTTCAGCGCCGTGTTCGTCCGATTTCATAGTTATAGATCTGCGACCTTCGATTTCTCGACCGTGGGCGGCGCGGTAACAAGCAAGTAACGACCCTCACATCTGGGCTTGCGCTGTGGAACACGCTCCCGTACGATCCTGGTATCGCTCCCAAGGGCGATCGCCCCGGCGGTTTCAATCCGCGGGCCGCCGTGCACCCACGGCGGCCCGTATCCCCACCGCCATGCGCGCCAACGCAATCGATTCCCTCATAACCCCTCTGGAAGAAACCCGGCGCCGCCGAGGCGCCCGAAAGGAACCAGCCGACATGCATCTCCTCAAACGACAGCACGGCAGGGTGGCCATGGCGGCCGTCGCCGCCGGGGCGCTCGCGGTCACGGCCGCCTGCTCCGGTGGCGGCGATGACGACGACGGCGCTGACCGAGGACGGCAAGATCGAGCTCACCGTCTCCCTCTTCGGCACCTTCGGCTACACCGAGGCCGGCCTCGAGGCCGAGTACGAGGCGGCCCACGAGGACATCGACGTCGTCATCGAAGGCGACGGCGTCAACTGGGACGCCGAGTTCCGGCCCACCCTGGAGACCGCGCTGGAGACCGGCTCGGGCGCGGGCGACGTCGTCGGCATCGAGGAGCAGGGCGTCGTCCAGCTCCTCTCGAACTCCGAGCACTGGTACGACCTCGGCACCGACTACGCCGACCGCTCGAGCGACTACGTCGACTGGAAGTGGGAGCTCGGCCAGGCCTCCGACGGCACCCAGGTCGGATTCGGCACCGACGTGGGCGGCATGGGCATGTGCTACCGCAAGGACCTCTTCGAGGCGGCCGGGCTTCCCGACCGACCGCGCCGAGCTCGCGGCGGCATGGGCCACCTGGGACGGTTTCAAGACCCTCGCGCAGCAGTACGTGGACGCCGACACCGGCGTCGCGTTCCTCGACGGCCCGACCCAGCTGCAGAACATGCTGCTCGGCCAGTTCGCCGGCGAGGGCGACGGCCAGATGTACGTCGATGCCGAGGGCGAACTGACCCTCGACTCCCCGGCGGTGCAGGAATCGGTCGGCACGATCCTCGACCTGAACGAGATGGGCGCCATCGGCAACTTCGTCTCCTGGAGCGAAGAGTGGATCGCGGCCCAGGCCGAAGGCGGCTTCGCCGTCATGCCGTGCCCGGGCTGGATGCCCAGCGGCGTGATCGAGCCCAACTCGGGCCCGGAGAACGCCGGCAAGTGGGACATGGCCGCGGCGCCCGGCGTGGGCGGCAACTGGGGCGGCTCCTGGCTGGCGGTCCCCGCCAGCAGCCCGCACCCGGAGGAGGCCGCTGAACTGGCCGCCTGGCTGAGCGCCCCCGAGCAGCAGGTCAAGGTCTTCGAGGCCGTCGGCAACTTCCCGTCCTCCCCTGCGGCGCAGGCGGACCCGAAGGTCGCCGATTCCACCAACGCGTACTTCAGCGACGCCCCGACCGGCCAGATCCTGACCGCCTCGGTGCAGGACTTCCCGGCGCTGACCTACTCGTACTACCACCCGCCGGTCAAGGGCGCGGTCGAGACCATCCTCAACGGCGTCGTCGACGGCACCTTCCCGCCTGAGGACGCCTTCGACGAGATCCAGTCGGCGGCCGAAGAGGCGATCGAACTCGCCGGAAGCGGGCTGTAAGCCCCGCTCCCGCGGGCCCGACTCGGCGGCACCTGCCGCCGCCGAGTCAGGCCCCGGGTCCAGCGCTCGAAGCCCCCACCACCGGGGCCGAAGCCGCTGCACCCGCAGTGCCGCCGGGACGAGACCGAGCGGCGACCCGTTGCCCGGCATCGGGTCGCCGTCCCGCCCCAGGACCCGGTCTCCACCCCTCCCGGCGGCACCGTGTCGGCCCGCCGCGCCCCAACCCGCGGCGGGCCGGCTCCCTCGGCCACATTCGCGTCCCTGCCGATGAGCCGCACTGCAAGCGCTCGCCGTGACAGCAAGGAAGTCCCATGACCACCGATACCGAAGCCTCGGCCTCCAAGTGGCGCCTCCGGCTCTCCAGGGCCGACCTCAAGGCCACCCCGTACGCGCTCGTCTCGCCGTACTTCATCCTCTTCGCGATCTTCGGCCTGTTCCCGATGGGCTACACGCTGTACGCCTCGCTCCACAGCTGGAAGCTCGGCGGCCCCGACCGTGAGTTCGTGGGCCTGCAGAACTACGAGTTCCTGCTGTTCGAGTACGACCGCTTCAACTGGTCGATCGTCAACACCCTGGGCATGTTCCTGCTGGCCACCGTCCCGCAGCTGGTGTGCGCGCTCATGGTCGCCAACGCCCTCAACAAGCGCCTGCGGCGCCCGATGCTGTGGCGGATGCTCATCCTCGCCCCCATCGTGACCTCCGTCGTCGCCGTCGGCGTCATCTTCGCCCGCATCTGGGGCCAGGAGTACGGCATGGTCAACGGGTTCCTCGACGTCATCGGCATCGACAAGGTCGACTGGCAGGCCGAGCGGTGGAGCTCCTGGATCGCCATCTCGTCCATGGTGGACTGGCGCTGGATGGGCTACAACGCCCTGATCTTCCTGGCCGCCATGCAGACCATCCCCCGCAACCTCTACGAGGCGGCGACCGTGGACGGCGCCACGTCCCGCCAGCAGTTCTGGAAGATCACCATCCCCCAGCTCAAGCCCGTCCTCATCTTCACCGTCTTCGTCTCCTCCGTCGGCGGCATGACCATGTTCGTCGAGCCGATGATGTTCGACTCCGGCAGGCTCCTCGGCGGCACCGACGGCCAGTACCAGACCACCGCGATGGTCCTGGTCGACATCCTTCGCACGCACGGCAACTACGGGGTCTCGGCGGCGGCCGGATGGCTCCTCTTCCTGGTCATCGCCATCGTCGCAGGCCTCAACTTCCTCGTCGTCAACCGCATCCAGGGGAACAAATGAGCACCGCCACCGCGCCCCGCCCCGTCCAGCCGGCCGCCGCGGGCGCCGCCCCGAAACCGCCGCGCCGCAAGAAGAAGCGCCGCGAGGTCGAGTCCGGCGAAGGCGTCTACGCCCCGACGGTGCTGACCCGGCTCGGCCTCCTCGCCGTCGCGGCCCTGTCGATCTTCCCGCTGTACTGGATGATCGTCATCGCCTCGACCACCACCGCGAACGCCGCGGGATTCCCGCCCGCGCTCCTGCCGGGCCCCAACCTCCTCGAGAACCTCCAGCAGGCCCTCACCGACCCGGAGGCGAACCTCCTGCTGGGCCTGCGGAACTCGATGGTCATCACCGGCATCGTCACGTTCTCGGTCGTGCTCATCTCCACCCTCGGCGGCTTCGCGTTCGCCAAGCTCAAGTTCCGCGGGTCCAAGGTGCTCATGGGCACGGTCCTGTTCTCGATGATGGTGCCGCTGCAGCAGCTCGGCATCGTCCCGCTGTACATCGTCATGGTCGAACTCGAATGGCTCGACACCCTCCAGGCGGTGATCCTGCCGTTCCTGATCAACGGGTTCGGGATCTTCATGATGCGCCAGTACGTGGAGCAGGCCGTCCCCGACGAGATCATCGAGGCCGCCCGCATCGACGGGGCCTCCACGCTCGGCATCTGGTGGAAGATCGTGGTCCCGGCCCTGCGCCCGGCCATGGTCGTGCTCGCCCTGCTCACCTTCATGCTCAACTGGAACGAATTCCTGTGGCCGTTCATGGTGCTGAGCGGCGAGAACCCCACGATCCAGCTCGCCATCCGGCAGCTGTCGACCGCAACGTGGTCAGCGGACCTGTCGATGATCTTCACCGGCACGTTGATCTCGATCATTCCCATCGCGATCCTGTTCGTCGTGTTCGGACGGCAGATCGTCAGCGGCATCATGGAAGGTTCCACGAAGTAATGAGCAACGATTTCGACGGGCCCGCACTCGCGGCCCGGTTCCCGGCCGGCTTCGCCTGGGGTGCGGCCACCTCTTCGTATCAAGTGGAGGGATCGACCGGCGCCGACGGACGCGGCAAGTCCATCTGGGACGCGTTCGTGAACGAACCGGGCCGGGTGGTCGACGGTTCCAACGGCGACACCGCGATCGACTCCTACCGCAACATCGCAGCCGACGTCGCGACCGTCAAATCCCTCGGCCTGAGCAGCTACCGGTTCTCCCTGTCGTGGCCCCGGATCTGCCCCGACGGGGACGGCCGCGTCAACGCCGCGGGCCTCGCGTACTACTCGAACCTCGTGGACGCGCTGCTCGCCGAGGGCATCACGCCGTGGATCACCCTGTACCACTGGGACCTCCCGCAGGCCCTCGAGGACGCGGGCGGCTGGCCCGAGCGGGCCACGGCCGAGCGCTTCGGCGAGTTCGCGCGGATCGCCCATGCGGCCCTGGGCGACCGCGTGAAGCACTGGATCACGGTGAACGAGCCGTGGTGCGCCGCGTTCCTCGGCTACTCCTCGGGCGAGCACGCCCCCGGGCGGCGCGAGCCGGGCGCCTCGATCGCGGCCGCGCACCACCTCATGCTCGCCCACGGCCTCGCCGCCCGCGCCATCAAGGCGGCGGACCCCGAGACCACGGTGAGCATCGGGCTGAACTTCTACCCGGTGCACGCCGCCGGCGACGACCCCGTGGACGTGGACGCGGCGCGCCGGGTCGACGGCGTGCAGAACCGGTGGTTCACCGAGGCGGCGCTGCGCGGGGCCTATCCCGAGGACGTGGTGGAGGACTTCAAGGCGATCAGCGACTTCTCGTTCGTCGAGGACGGCGACATGGAGACCATCCACGCGCCCGTCGACGTGCTGTCGGTGAACTACTACAGCCGCTTCACCGTTACCGGTAACGGGGGTGCGACCTCGGCTTCCGCGGCGCCCACGGGCGCGGGTTCGGCGTGGCCGGCCAACGAGCACATCGGGTTCGTCTCGGCCGGGCTCCCCGTCACCGACATGGGCTGGGAGATCGAGCCGGCCGGGCTCACGGCGATGCTGAACCGCCTCCACGCGGGCTACCCCGAGGTGCGGCTCGCGGTCACCGAGAACGGCGCGGCCTTCCCCGACAAGATCGAGGACGGCGAGATCCACGACCCCGAGCGGCTCGAGTACGTGCAGGGGCACCTGGCCGCGTGCGCCGACGCCGTGGAGGCCGGGGTCCCGCTCGTGGCGTACTTCGCCTGGTCACTGGCCGACAATTTCGAGTGGGCCTGGGGCTATACGAAGCGTTTCGGACTGGTGTACGTCGATTTCGAGACCGGTGAGCGCACGGTCAAGGACTCCGGTCGCTGGTACGGCGACCTGGTGCGACGGGCCCGTTCGAACCGTGAGGCAGAATAGATCCACGCTAACGTTGCCCGAGGTGATGCACGATGACCGAGACCCAGCTTGAGGTGCCCGGCGAGCCGACGCCGGCCGCCGGGAGGGGCGAGCGCCGACGCCGCAGCGGCGGACGGCCGACCCTCGACACCGTCGCGCGCCATGCCGGCGTGGGCCGGGGCACGGTCTCGCGCGTCATCAACGGCTCGCCCAAAGTCGCCGAGGACACCCGTGCGGCCGTCCTGGCCGCGATCAAGGAACTGGGGTACGTCCCCAACCAGGCGGCCAGGACCCTCGTCACGCAGCGGACGGACACCGTGGCGCTGGTGGTGACCGAGTCGCAGGAGTGGCTGTGGTCGGAGCCGTTCTTCGCGGGGGTGCTGCGCGGGATCACCGAGCAGCTCGCCGAGGAGAACATGCGGCTCATGCTCACGTTCGCGCCGCGCGACGGCAACCGGGCCGACCTCGAGTCGTACCTCATGGGCCAGCACGTGGACGGCGTCATGATGGTCTCGAGCCACTCCGGCGACCCGCTCCCCGAGCGCCTCGAGGACGCGGGCATCCCGATCGTCCTGTGCGGCACGCCCGCCGGGTTCCGCCCGATCGCGTACGTCGACTGCGACAACCGCTCGGGCGCCCGCCAGGCCGTCGAGTACCTGGCCGAGAAGGGCCACCAGCGGATCGGCCTCGTCGCCGGCCCGCAGGACATGGCCGTGGGCGTCGACCGCCTCAGCGGCTACCGCGACGGCCTCCGCGGCCACCGGCTGCCCGTCGAGGAGTCCCTCGTCTCGGTCGCCGAGGGCTTCGACGAGGCCAGCGGCATCAAGGCCGCCCGCCACCTCTTCGACACCGCCGGGCACCTCGACGCGGTGTTCGCCCACTCCGACCCGCTCGCGATCGCCACGCTCCGGGTCGCCCGCGAGCGGGGCATCCGGGTTCCCGAGGACCTCGCCCTGGTCGGCTTCGACGACTCGCCGCTGGCCGAGGTCGCCGAGCCGCCGCTCACGACGGTGCACCAGCCGACCGAGACGATGGGCCGCGAAATGGCCCGCCTCCTGTGCGGCCGCATCCGCGGGGAAGAGGCCGGTCCGCTGGTCACGATCCTCGGCACGAGGATAGTGGTCCGCGAATCCGCTTAAGACGCAAGCGAAAAGGGCCCGGCTCCGATTGGAGCCGGGCCCGTTCTCGTAGTGCGGTGTCCGGATCACGGGGCCCGGCCTTCGCAAAGCAACCGGGCCCGTCACATCATCCGAACCGGCCTCAGGCGATGAAGCTCATCGAGTTCCAGCCCGTGCCGATCTGGGAGCGGCTGAGCGACCCGCCTGCGCCGTTGCCCTTGTAGAGGAACAGCGCGCCGTCGGAGGTGCGGCGGGCCAGCCAGTCGGCGTGGCCGTCGCGGTTGAAGTCGCCCACGCCGGTGATCTGGTCGTAGGAGCCCCAGCCGCAACTGACCTTGACGCTGGAGCCGAGGGTCCCGTTCCCGCGTCCGCTGTAGAGGTAGAGGCAGCCGTCCGACTTCCGGATCGCCATCGCGTCGGCATGGCCGTCGTGGTTGAGGTCGCCCACGGAGGACAGGTCGCGCATGCCGCCCCAGCCCGAACCGATCTTGACGCGCGATCCGAAGGTGCCGTTGCCCTTGCCCGGGTAGAAGTACAGGTACCCGGTGGACTGCTGGCGTGCGAGCAGGTCGTCGCGGCCGTCGCCGTTGTAGTCCTGGCCGCCGGTGATGGCGTCCATCCCGTTCCAGCCGGTACCGGCCTGGATCCCGGTGGTGAACCCGATTTCAGTGTTGTCGAGCCCGGGGACGACGTACAGCGCGCCGGTGTACGCGCGGTACAGGAGGTCGGTGCGGCCGTCCGCGGTGTAGTCGCCGCCAGCCGCCGAGGTGGTGATGCCGTCGCAGTTGTCGCACAGGTTCCAGCGGGTGCCGAGACCGGCGCCGGTCCCCCAGTAGAGGTAGAGGTCCCCGTCGGACTTGCGCTGGGCGATGACGTCGCTGAAGCCGTCGTAGTCGTAGTCGTAGGTGCGGTCGAGCAGGGTGACGGGGAGCCGGACGCCGTTCCAACCGGAGCCGATGCCGTTCCCGTTGAGTTCGGTGATCATGTCCAGGTTGATGCTGCGCACGAACAGCTGCCCGGTCTTGAGGTCGGTGGCGCCGATGTCGGGCCTGCCGTCGCGGGTCAGGTCGCCGAGGCCGACGACCTGCTCGAAGCGGGGATCGATGCCGTACGTGTTCAGGTCCTGGGGGAGTTCGTAGGTGCCGCCCTGGGACGAGTAGACGTAGTAGCGCCCGTTGTAGTTCCAGCGGCTGATGAACTCGTCGTAGCCGTCGCCGTCGAGGTCGCCGGTGGACGTGATCACGTCCATGCCGTCCCACTGCTCGCTGATGAACTCGCGGGGGCCGAACTTGCCATCGCCCAGGCCCGGGTAGTAGTACAGCAGCCCGTCCGAGTAGGCGGTCGCGAAGAGGTCGGGGACGCCGTCGCCGTCGTAGTGGCCCACGGAGATCTGGCCCATCCGGCCCCAGCCGCCGCCGACCGTGATGCGGGCATCGAGCCCGCCCTCGCCGTCGCCCGGGTAGGTGTAGAGGGTGCCGGTCTTGTTGTCGCGGGCGATGAGGTCGGGCACGCCGTCACCGGTGAGGTCGCCGGCCATGACGATGTCGAACTTGCCCCATCCGGTGGCCACCGTGACGGCGTTCGCGTAGGTGCCCGAACCGGTGCCCGTGTAGAGGCGCAGGGCCCCGTCGGATTTGCGGATCACGAAGAGGTCTTCGTAGTGGTCCTGGTCGTAGTCGTAACGGGCCTCGTAGGCGTCGTTGTAGACGAGCGCGAAGTCGCTGGAGGGGTCGCCCTCGTATTCGCCGTCGTTGTAGACCGCGCCGATCTCGATCGCGCCCTGGTAGGCGGTGGTGTCGGTGAGCGTCACCGTGTAGGTGAGGTCGGGGCGCGCCCCGAAACCGAACTTGTCGATGGCGCAGGCGAAGTCGAACCGCTCCAGTGCGGTGGTGGTCGCCGCGTAGATCGAAGCGAGCTCGTCGGCGTCGTAGCATTCCCAGGCGCCGGCGCCGTCGCTGTCCACCCGGACCAGCTCGGTGCCCTCGGGCAACTGCCCGCGGACGAGGTACGAGTCGCTCTCGGGGTTCAGGTCGGCGCCTCCGGCCGGACCGTTGTTCACGATGTCGGTGGTGACCGTGACCTCGTCGCCGACCATGCCCTCGATGAAGGTCTCCGAGACCTCCAGGTCGTACGTGTTGTCCTTCGTGGTGAGGGTGATGTCGCCGTGGTAGTAGTCGATCGACTCCTCGGCGCCGTCCCAGCCCGCGGTCGCGGTGGCGAGGCCGAGCTTCGTCCCGGTGCCCGGGACCCAGGACAGGTTGTCGTACTCGTCGGCGAGGGTGGCCGCGTTGATCGTCTCGACGCTGTAGCGGCAGCTGCACACGTCGAGCGGACCGACCACGCTCGCGGCGATCTTGTAGTTGACCGCTTTCGTGAGGGTCAGGAACTGGCCCTTGGCGTCGGTGAAGTCCGTGATGACGCAGACGAGGCCGGTGGCGGCGGGGTCGCCGGAGACGGTCCGGCAGTTGCTGTAGCCGTCGACCGCGGAGGCGAGGCCCGAGGGGTCGATGCCGACACCGGGGAGCGCGTTGGTGAAGGAGACGACTACGGCGGCGGTCGTGGGGGCGAGGTCGAAGTCCTGGTAGAACACCGGATTCACCGGGACGTTGGCGCTGCCGGCGACATCGGTGACCGCCACCTTCCCGTGCGCGTACGGGTTGTGGACGTCGTAGGTCGAGGCGACCCCGAGCGTGCCGGGGGTGTTCGCGACCTCGGTGCCGTCGACGGTGACCTTGAAGGTGTAGTCGACGGTCGCGTCCTCGGCGCTCGCCGCTGCGGTGAGGCCGAAGGCGAAGCTGCTCGCGGGGCCGGCGTCGGCGGAGCAGACGATCGTCGCGGCGGTGGCGACGTCGCAGGCCGGGTGCTCGGTGGCGAGGTCGAAGACGCCGCTCGGGTCGTCGAGGACGAGCTCGGCGACCACGGCGTGCGTGCCGCCTGCGCCTTCGGCCGGGGTGTAGTCCACGGTCATCGAGCCGGGGAGGGTTTCGCCCGCGGTGACGGCGGCGCCGAGGGCGAGTGCGGCGACCGGGTCGCCGACGATGCCGGGTATCGCGGCCGCGGCGGGGGCCGCGAAGCCGGCCGCGACGAGTCCGGCCGCCGTGAAGGCGGCCAGCCGCGCGCCGACCCGACGGGCCCTAGGGGTATCGAGGGACATGGGGCTCCTGTTCAGTTGGGCTGTGAGGGTGGGGTTATGGACGCCGGGTAGGGTCCGGCCCTGACTACACGCGCATTGACGGATACCGGTTGCAGCAGCGTTTACTTCGGAGCGAGCCCGGTTCGCCAAGATTGCTACTAGTCAGTAACATGTATCGTGATCGGGAACACCGCACTGCCGAGAGGTCGCCATGGGAGTCGTCCAAATCGTCACGGCCACGGTCGCGTTCGCGTACACCGCGGTCGCCATCGGGCTGTTCGTCCGAGCCGGGCTGGGGATGCTCGGGCTCATCAGGCTCGGTTCGCCCGACAAGACCCGGAAGGGCGACCGCGAGACGCGGGTCAAGACCATGCTGCGGGAGACCCTGGGGCACACCAGGATGCTCCAGTGGACGTGGGTCGGTCTCGCGCACTGGGCGGTGTTCTTCGGGTTCTTCCTGCTGGCCCCGGCCCTCGCCCAGTCGTACTTCGAGGTCCTCAACCCCGAGTGGGCGCTGCCGATCGTGGGGCACTGGGGGCCGTGGCTGCTGTTCTCGGAGATCCTCACCGTGCTCACGGGGCTGGCCATCCTCGCCCTCTTCGGCATCCGGATGTTCCGGCAGCCGCGGGCGCACCGGGTGCCGCCGCAGGGCACCGCCTCGGACGCCGGGCAGCGGCGCTCGTCGTCCAGGTTCGAGGGCTCCCGGCAGTGGATGGCCTTCTACATCGAGGCCACGATCTTCACGATCGTCCTCTCCCACATGGCGGTCCGCGTCTTCAAGGTCTCGCTCGGCGAGGCCCCGGAGTGGGCCTCGCCGGTTTCGGCCCTCTTCGCGAACGGCTTGAGCGGCGCCTCCCACGACGCCCTGCTCAGCGCCATCACGCTCACCGCGGGGCTCGACATCCTCGTGTCGTGGACGTTCTTCCTCATGCTCGCGCTCATCCCGTCGATGGGCATCGGCTGGCACCGGGTGACGGCGTTCTTCAACATCTACTTCAAGCGCAACGCGGACGGCGCGGTCTCGCTGGGCGCGGCCAAGCCGATGCTCATCGACGGCGAACCGGCCGACTTCGAGACCGCCGACCCCGAGACGCAGCCGTTCGGCGTCGCCACGATCGCCGACTTCTCGTGGAAGGGCCTGCTCGACTTCTCCACCTGCACCGAATGCGGCCGCTGCCAGTCGCAGTGCCCCGCATGGAACACCGGCAAGCCGCTCTCGCCGAAGAAGCTCATCACCGACCTGCGCGACCACCTGTACGAGCAGGCGCCGTACCTGAAGGCGGCCTCGCTCGCGGCGGAGCGCGGCGGTGAGCCCGACCCGCACCAGAAGATCAACATCATCGGCTCGGTGATCGACCCCGACGTGCTGTGGACGTGCACGACCTGCGGCGCGTGCGTGGAGCAGTGCCCGGTCGACATCGAGCACGTCGACACCATCCTGGACCTGCGCCGGAACATGGTGATGATCGAGTCGGACTTCCCCGACGAGGCCCAGACGATGCTCCGCAACCTCGAGAACAAGGGCAACCCGTGGGGCGAGAACCCGGCCCACCGCCTCAAGTGGGCCGAGCCGCTCGACTTCGAGGTGCCGATCGCCGAGTCCGGCGGCGACTGGGAGTACCTGTACTGGTCGGCTGCGCGGGGGCCTACGACCCCAAGGCGCAGAAGACCTCTCGTGCCGTGGCGACGCTGCTGCACGACGCGGGCGTGAAGTACGCGGTCCTCGGTGAGGCCGAGACCTGCACGGCGATTCGGCGCGGCGCATCGGGCACGAGTTCATGTACCAGATGCTCGCGGAGCAGAACGTCGCGACCTTGAACGAGGTCGGCGCGGTGAAGATCGTCGCGACCTGCCCGCACTGCCTGAACACCATCGGCAACGAGTACGAGGAGCTCGGCGGCAAGTACGAGGTCGTGCACCACACCGAGCTGCTGAACGACCTGGTGAACGCCGGGAAGATCACGCCAGTGGAGGAGCACGAGGGCAAGCTGACCTACCACGACCCGTGCTACCTGGGGCGGCACAACCGGATCTTCACGCCGCCGAGGGAACTGCTCGGTTCGTTCGCGGAGATCACCGAGATGCCGCGGACTGAGGAGCGCTCGTTCTGCTGCGGCGCGGGGGCGCCCGGATGTGGCTCGAGGAGCCGATCGGCAAGCGCGTCAACCGGGAGCGCGCCGACGAGGCCGTGGCGACCGGCGCCAAGACCGTGGCCGTGGGCTGCCCGTTCTGCTCCACGATGCTCCGCGACGGCGTGGACGACGCCGGCCGAGAAGACGTCGAGGTCATCGACATCGCGCAGTTGCTGGCGAGGACCCAGGAGAAGCGGGCGGAAGCGGCGGCCGCCGCTGCGGTCGAGCAAACGGCGAAGCGACAGGGCGGCACGGGGTTCCGGGGGGTTCGGTCCGCCCTTTCGCTTACCGGCCGAAGTAGGCGCGGAGCAATGCCGCGGATTCGGCTTCCAGGATGCCGCCGTAGACGTCGGGGTTGTGGTTGAGGCGGGGGTCGCGCACGACGTCCCACAGGGAGCCGACCGCGCCGGTCTTGGGTTCCCAAGCGCCGAACACGATTTCACCCACTCGGGCGAGGACGGCCGCGCCCGCGCACATCGTGCACGGCTCCGACGTGACCACGAGCGTGCACTCTTCGAGCCGCCAGCCGTCCCCGTGGAGGGCCGCCGCCTCGCGCAGCGCGATCACCTCGGCGTGCGCGGTCGGGTCGCCCAGGGCCTCACGGGCGTTGGCGGCCGCGGCGAGTTCGCTCCCGTCGGGGCCGATGACGACGGCGCCCACGGGCAGGTCGGGGCGACGCGCGTCATCCGTGGCAAGGGTCGGCGAGGGGCGTTGTCGGCGTTCGGAATGGCGGGAATGGCCGGCGACGCGTCGGCCGGGTGTGCCGGGTCGCCCGGCGGGGGCGGCGCCGCTCCCGCCGGGAGGCCTCCGGTGCGCGCGACCTCAAGGGCGCGCTGCATCCAGCGTTCGTGGACCTCGCGGCGGGACTGCATTGGTCAGGGGCTCAGGGGGCTAGGCGCCGGTGGCGTCTTCCAGGGCCTCGGTGAAGCCGATGGACTTGGCGACCTCGGCGACCACGTCGGAGGGCATCATGCCCTCCTTGGCGCACAGGGCCAGCAGGGTCGAACCGGGAACGCCCAGGTCGCCCAGCACGTCCGCCTCGCCCACGGGCTCGGCGTCGAGCTCGGTCGGGCGGGCCGAGATCGACTCCTCGTCCTCGGTGTCGATCTCCTCGGTGTCCTCGGGCTCGAGGTCGCCCAAGAGGGCCTCGCCCAGGCGCGACTGCGAAGCGTATTCGGCGTCAGAGCCGAAGGTTCGCAGGTCGTCGCCGTTGTCGAGGCGCATCACCGTCAGGTACTCGTCGTCGGCGTCGACGAACAACAGCGTCAGGTCGGCGTCAGGGAAAGCCTCACGCATGACCTCGGCCGCGTCTTCGACGTCGGCAACAGCGTCGAGGTCGACCTCCGCGGCCTCCCATTCGTCGCCCTCGCGGCCCACAGCCACAGCGAAATACGACACGATCCGTCCCCGTCTTCTCATTCAATGGAACCTGCGGCCCGAAGGGCAGCTGTTCGATACGACCTACTGAAGGATGTGGCGACCCGCGGTTGATGTAACCACAGGATCCAATCGCCGGTCAGCAAAAGATACAGCTCGCATGAGAGCCCTGTGACCCCAGCGGCCGTCCCTGCGACCGCCGCTACGCCGACCGCGGCCCCGCGGTCACCGTAGCGCGCCAGCAGCGCTGCGGCGACAGCCCCGATCGTACTCGCGGCCAAAGTCACCCAGGCGAAGCCCGCCGCGGTCGGGGCCGCTTCGCCGGCGCTCCTGGCGTACGCCAAGAGCCACAGCAGCACCCACAGTCCGGACAGCGCCGAGCCGGCCGCTACGGGGCCGACGCGGACGGGGTGGGGCTCCCTCCAGCGCGGCCTTCCCGAGCGCGGTCGGGGCGCTTGGAGGCGGTCCAGGAGGTGGGCCCGATGGGTCCCTCATGCATAAGGGACAGGGTACGCAGGCGGCGGTGCCAGCGGTAGCGGCATCACCGGCTGCGCGGGCGGCTCGACCGGGCGGGTCTGGCCGTCGGGGAACCTGATGTGGTACCTGCGGCCGTCCCAGAGGGCGGGGGCGTGCGCGGGTCGGCGCCGGCGTAGACAACGCGGGCCGTGTTCATGCGGTACACCGCGTGCTCGACGAGGCGCTCGTCCCAAGGCCTGCCGATGCCCGCCAGGTCGTACTGCTCGGCGACGTCGGAGGCGGCCCGCTGGAAGTCCTTCATGGCCGCCTCGCCGGGTTTTCCGGCGAAGCGGTGGGCCCAGGCGCGGGCCGCGGCGCGGCGCGAGAACGTGGCGAGGGACGCCAGTTCGGGCGGCGAGACCTGCCCGGCGGCCACCATCGGGGCGAGCGCGGTCTGCGTGCGGCGGGCGTCGGCGGCGCGCAGCCACAGGGCCGCGCCGACCATGGTGAAGAACAGGGGCGCGAGGAACGCCGGGTAGAGCGCGAACCACAGCGCGGGCATGTCGAGCTTGACGCCGAGCACCGAGGAGCCGTTCCACAGGGCGTGGAGTCCCATGCCGCACAGGAGCATCCCGATGATCCACAGGGTTTGGGCGCCCTTGCGTCCGGGGCGGCGGGCGGCGCGGCCGAGGCCGATCGCCGAGAGGCCGGTCATGAGCGGGTGGGCGAACATGGTCGCGAGGCCGCGCATGACGATCAGCAGCGTGACCTGTGCGATCCCGGCGGCGGCGTCGAGGGACTCGGCGCCGTACAGGTAGGCGCCGGAGGCGTAGAGGACGTTCTCCGACAGCGCGAACCCGGCGCCGGCGAGTCCGCAGTAGACGAGGGCGTCGAGGGTGCCGGTGAGGTGGCGGCGGGCGAACCATAGACCAGGAGCGGCCCGAGGAGTTTCGCGATCTCCTCGATCACGGGGGCGGAGACGACGGCGGCGAGGTTCTGGTCGTAGGCCGTTCTTCGCGAGCAGGACCGCCGCGCCGGTGTTGACGGCGAGCGCGAGCGCGGTCGAGACGCACGCGCCCCAGCCGAAGCAGAACGCGAGCACGAGCCAGGGGCGGCGCCGGTAGCGCCCGAGCCACAGGAAGGTGCCGACGAGGATCGGGGCGGGCAGCAGCGCCGCGGCGAGGCCGACGGCGGCGGCGCGGGCGCCCGCGCCTTCGACGATGGCCCAGGCGAGGACGGTGGCGCCGCCGGCGAACAGCAGCAGCGTCCCGGTGATGAGCACGGCCCTGGCTTTGCGGGCCAGGCCGATCCAGGCGAGGGCGATGCCGCCGAGCGCGAGGATGCCCGCGGCGAGGAGGATCGTGGCCGCGGTCGTGCTGAGGTTCATCGAGAGCGCTCCTGATCGGGGCCGTCAGGGCCGGGGCGGCCGTCGCTCTGGCCGCTGTCGGTGCCGGTCTCCTCGATGTCGCT
Organism: uncultured Actinomycetota bacterium; assembly: GCA_963740955.1. Taxonomy (GTDB): domain Bacteria; phylum Actinomycetota; class Actinomycetes; order Mycobacteriales; family Micromonosporaceae; genus Glycomyces. The sequence continues at coordinate 347 of CAVUGC010000006.1, read as the reverse complement.
GAGCCCGAGTCCGGCCGCGGGGGTTTCGGGCTCGGGTTCGCGGATCACGAAGTGCTCGCCGATGCCGGAGACGGCGAGGAGGCGTTTGAGGAAGTCGCCGAGGTTCGCGAGGACGAGCACGGCCCTGGCCCGGGCCGCCGCGCGCGCGAGGATGACGAGCGTGCCCAGGCCCCGCGAGTCGCAGAACGTCACGCCGCGCATGTCGAGGACGACCCGGACGGGGTCCTCCGCGAGCGCGGCGTCGACGGCCGCAGACAAGCGGGGCGCAGTGTGCAGGTCGATTTCGCCGGTCAGCACCACGATCGTCTCGTTCGCCTCGCGGTATACCGAGATGTCGAGCTTTTGGT
>CAVUGC010000005.1:0-42476 GCA_963740955.1 uncultured Actinomycetota bacterium | reverse complement strand
TGTTCACCGGGCGTCCTTGAAAGATCAGTAGGGACTGGCGCGCACACGGTGTTGGCTGCGTTGACTGCGCGCCAGGAGCATGCCACGACCTTGCCAGGGTACTCGCCCTAGGAGCGTTCGCCCACCCGGGCCGCGGCGAGAGTGACCAGGCGCTCTACGAGCTCGCCGTACGAGATGCCCTCGGCGGCGAAGGCCTGCGGCACGCCGCTCATCGGCGTCATGCCCGGCATGGTGTTCGCCTCGTTGAGATAGACCACTCGTCCTCGCCGAGAAGCGAGTCGACGCGGGCGAGGTCGCGGCAGTCGAGCAGCCGGAAGACCTTGCGGGCGAGCGCCTGGGCCTGCTCGGCGACGCCCTCGGGGTAGTCGGGGTGGAGGTTGAACGGCTCGGGGTTGTCGAGGTACTTGGCCTCGAAGTCGAACCAGCCGTCCTCCCCCTTGGCGAGGACTTCGAGCGGGAAGGTGATCTCGATGTCGCCTTCGAGCGGTCTCGAGGACGCCCGTCTCGATCTCGCGGGCGTTCTCGAAGGCCGCCTCGAAGACGACCTTCTCGTCGACCTCGCGGGCCTTCTCGACCGCGTCGGCGAGTTCGGCGCCCGAGTTGACCTTGCTGATTCCGAGGCTCGACCCGGCGCGGGCGGGCTTGACGAAGATCGGCAGGCCGAGCTTGCCGATGACCGCTTCGGCGTCGAGCTTCTCGCCGGCCTTGAGGACGTCGAACGCGCCCTGCGGGACGCCTTCGGCCGCGAGGAGGCGCTTGCTGAACTCCTTGTCCATGCACAGCGAGCTCGAGAGCACGCCGGATCAGACGTAGGGGACCCCGGCCATCTCGAACAGGCCCTGGATCGTGCCGTCCTCGCCGAAGGGCCCGTGGAGGACCGGGAAGTAGACGTCGGCCACCGGCTGCGCGCCGGGCCCGAGGTCGATCGCGACCGCCTTGCCGGCCTCGGCGGTGACTTCGGGCAGCGCGTCGGCGGACTCGATCGCGAACGCGGCGTCCGGGGAGAGTTCCACCCATTCGCCGCTGCGCGTGATGCCGATCGTGGTGACGTCGAAACCCCGGTCGCGCAGCGCCTTGGCCACGCCGGAGCCGGAAGCGCACGAGACCGGCTGTTCCACACTGCGTCCGCCGAAGTACACGGCGACGGTCGGTTTAGTCATTGTCGGACCTCAAACTGTCGGTTTCGGGTTTGGTCTCGCGTCCCATGAGTTCGGCGACCGCCGCTCTGGGGTCGAGTCCCTCGTGGCAGACCCGTTCCACGGCATCGCAGATCGGCATCTCGACGCCGACCTTGCGGGCGAGATCGGTGATGGAACGGCAGCTCTTGACGCCCTCGGCGGTCTGCTTGGTGACCCGGGCGGCCTCTTCGAGGGTGGCGCCGAGCCCCAGCTGCTCGCCGAAGGTGTGGTTGCGCGACAAGGGGGAGGAGCAGGTGGCGACCAGGTCGCCGAGACCGGCGAGGCCGGCGAACGTGGTGGGGTCGGCGCCCAGGCGCATGCCGAGGCGGGTGGTCTCGGCGAGGCCGCGGGTGATGATCGTGGCCTTCGTGTTGTCGCCCAGGCCCATCCCGGCGGCCATGCCGTAGGCGAGGGCGATGACGTTCTTGACCGCGCCGCCGAGTTCGCAGCCGACGACGTCGGTGTTCGTGTACGGGCGGAAGTAGGAGGTGGTGACGGCCTTCTGGATGTCGACGGCCCGACCGTGGTCGATGCAGGCGACGACCGAGGCCGTGGGCTGCTCCTCGGCGATCTCGCGGGCGAGGTTCGGGCCGGAGAGGACCGCGATGCGCGACTCGGCGGCGCCGGTGACCTCCGCGATGACCTCGGTCATGCGCTCGGTGGAGCCGAGTTCGATGCCCTTCATGAGGCTCAGGAGCGTCGCGACGGACTCCAGGTGCCCGGACCAGGCGGCGAGGTTGCCGCGCAGGGTCTGGCTGGGCACGGACAGGACCACGAGGTCGGCGCCGCGCAGGGCCCCGACGCGTCGTTGGTGGCGCTCACGAGCCTCGGCAGGTCGATGTCCGGGAAGTAGTCGGGGTTGCGGTGGCGCGCGTTGATCGCCTCCGCGACCTCGGCACGCCTGGCCCACAACGTGACCGGCGTTCCGGCGTCGGCGAGGATCTTGGCGAACACGGTCCCCCAGGAACCGGCCCCCATGACGGCTGCTCTCACTCGGTCGGCTCGCTTTCGTCGGGTCGGTTCTGCCGGTCGACCGGCTCTTGTCGGCCTTCAGGTCGAACAGGGGCGGAGCTGTCTCGCCGCGGATCTCGGCCACGCCCACGCGGACGGCCTCCATGATCTGGTCGGTCACGGCGGTGAGGTCGGCGCGGTTGATCTCCTCGCCCTCCCACTGCGACAGGTCGACCGGCGGGAGCGCCCTGACGGTGACCGGGTGCGGCCGAGCTTGAACTTCGGCTTGCGGTGGCGGTCGTGGATGCCGAGCGCTCCCCATTGGACGACCGGGATGACGGGCGCGCCGGTCTCCAGCGCGAGGCGGGCCACGCCGGTCTTGCCGCGCATGGGCCAGCGGTTCGGCTCCTTGGTGACCGAGCCCTCGGGGGCGATGAACGCACGCCGTCCTTGAGCTTTTCGATGGCGACGCGCAGCGACTCGGCGGCGTCCGCGCGGCCGCGGAAGACCGGGATCTGCCCGACGCCCTTGAGGATCGGGCCGACCACGGGGATCTCGACGAGCGAGTTCTTGAGCAGGAAGCGGGGGTGGCGTCCGGAGTTGTACACGTAGTGGACGACGAGCATCGGGTCGAAGTCCGAGTAGTGGTTCCAGACGAGGATCACGGGCCCCTTGAGCGGGATGTGGTCCATCGGGTCCCAGAGCGCTTGCTCAGGCCGATCATGCCGCCCTTGACGAGGCTGCCGACGGTGTGGACGAGGGCGTGAGGGACTCGCCGCCGCGGCGGCGGAAGGTGTACTGCGCCTCGGGCGTCGGCTCGGTCACCTGTGGCTCTCTTTCTCTACGGTCCGCCCGGCTCCGGGGAGGGATCAGGCTGTGCCGTTGTGTACGGGATCGTCAGTGCATTGCACTCTAACGCCCGCGCCGGGCTCCTCAGGCGACGGGAAGCAAAGCGTGGGGTTTGACTCCCCCTGGCGGGGTATCGCTATACGTCGAGTGAACCCCCAGGTACGCGGCGCGCGGGCCGCGGCGGCGAAGCGCAGGCGGCGGGTACCCGGGGGTTGCGCCAACCCGCTATGATGTCATCATAGAGTCACAATGACATCTGACTTGCCGACCGCCCGGGTCGGCTCGAATTTCGACTCGACTCGGAGTGAGTGACATGAACTGGCGTCTCTTCGGCTGGCTCGCGGCCCTCTTCGGCGGTGCGATCATCGCGATCTCGTTGGTCTTCACCGTCATCGGCTGGGTCTTCGGCGCCCTCGGATTCCTGCTCAAGTTCGCGCTCGTCGTCGGCATCATCGGCGTCATCGGGTACTTCTGCTACAAGGGGTACAAGGCTATCGGCGGCGCCGACCGCCGGCAGATCCGCAAATAGAGGGAGGCCCCGCCGAGGGCGACACCGCCGCGGAAGCGGATGGTTCGGTCGCTTCTACTGGCGCCCTCGCCATGCTTGGCCCAGACTGGGGCGATGCAGGGTACCGTCTCGAACTTCAACGAGGACACTTCTGGTGAGGTCGTCCTCGACAACGGCCGTCGCGTCGACTTCGACGCGGCGGCCTTCGCCGTCTCCGGCCTGCGCTTCCTGCGCCTCGGCCAGCGCGTCTCGCTCGAAAGCGACGCGGAAGGGCACGTGGTCGCCGTCCGCATCCTCACGATGCACGGCTGAGCGGGCCCCGGCCTCATCCGCACGAGTGGCATGGTTACCGCTATTGGGTGAGTCCCAGTACCGTAGGACGCGTGAGTGTGGAGCGGGACACTGTCGTGAACGGCGCGCCGCAGAGGCAGGTCGCCGCCGCGGGCGGCCTGTTGTGGCGCAACGGCGAGCGCGGCCTCGTGGAAGTGGTCGCGGTGTGGCGGCCCCAGGTCGGGAACTGGTCGCTGCCGAAAGGCAAGCTCGACCCCGGCGAGCACCCGCTCACGGCGGCCTGCCGCGAGGTCGAGGAGGAGACCGGGATCCCGGTCATCCCGCAGCTGTGGCTGTGCCGGGCCTCGTATGTGCTGCCCAATCCCGCGGGGGACATCCTCAAGTACGTCGACTACTGGTCGATGCGCACTGAGAAGCCCGATGCGCTGTTCATCGCCGACGAAGAGATCGGTGAGCGGCGCTGGATCACGTTGGCCGAGGCCCGTGTGGCGCTGACGCGCCCGAGGGATCAGCAGGTGCTCAAGGCGTTCGCGGCGCTGCCGTCGGTGACCGCGACGGTGCTGCTGGCGGCCCCGGCGGAGGTCGAGCAGGGCTGGGACGGCCCCGACGTGACGCGGCCGCTGAGCCGGCGCGGGCAGGACCAGGCGGTGCGGTTGGCGGCGCTCGCGTCGCTGTACCAACCGGATCGGTCCTTCTGCGCCACCGGCCGCGCGAGCGTGCAGACGCTGGAGCCGATCGCGCAGGCGGTGCGGTGCCGCCTCAGCGGCGATTCGGTGTTCGACACCGAAGCCCACGAACGCAATCCGGGGCGCTCCAGTTCGCGCCTGCGGGAGCTGGCGGGCGGCGGCGGTGCGGCGATCGTCTGCGCCGACCCGGAAGTCGTGAGCGACACCGTGGCGATCCTGGCGGATGAGGACGGGGTCGAGACTCCGGATGTGTCGACCAGGCCCGGAGAGGCGTGGGTGCTGTCCCTGTCGGGCCAGAAGCTCGTAGGGGTGGAGCGTCTCTAGGGCGCAGGGCGAAAACCGCCACAGCGGCCTCACAGGCCGCTCTAGGCCCTGAAGGCGGACGGCCCTCCGGATGCCGGTGTCGGATCGGGAGACGACGCGGCGAACGGCACCGAGCCAACGCCCGGCCGGATGCACCGAGCCGACCCTAGGCCCCCTTCGAAACCGGCGATCGTCCACGACGCCCTTGACCGGTGGTCGCCCCCGCGGACTTCCCGCCTTCGAGCTATGGCGCTGACCACGGTGGTCCGGCTTCGCCGCGCGCCCGAGTCGCCGGCGTTCCCGCGTTGCGGGCCGATCGGGACGGCGCGGGTTCCGGTCGCGGTACCGTTGCCCGCGCAACCGCACCCCGTGCGCCATCGCGCACTCTTTTGTGCGCACCGACTAGGAGGAAGGCCGCCGTGCCGGACCGCGCCCCCACCGCCCTGCAGAACTGGGCCGGGAACATCCGCTTCTCCCCCAGCCGCTTCGAGGCGCCCGCCACGCTCGACGAAGCCCGGGCGGCCGTGGCGGCCGCGCCGCGCCTGCGCGTGCTCGGCTCGGGCCACTCGTTCAACGCGATCGCCGCCTCCGACGCGACCATGATCTCCCTCGCGGGCATCGAGCCCGAGGTCCAGATCAACGCCCTCACCGGCACCGTCCGCGCCTCGGGCTGGATCACCTACGCCGCGTTGAGCGACGCCGTGCACCGGTCCGGGTTCGCGCTCCACAACATGGCTTCGCTGCCGCACATCTCGGTGGCCGGGTCGATCGCCACGGGCACGCACGGCTCCGGCAACGGGAACGGGAATCTCGCCACCGCCGTGGCCGCGATCGAGTTCATCGGCGCCGACGGCGAACTGCGCACCGTCGCCCGCGGCGACGAGGACTTCGCCGGCTCCGTGGTCCATCTGGGCGCCTTGGGCGTGGTGCACGCGGTGACCCTGGACCTCCTGCCGGGCTTCGCGATGCGCCAGTACGTGTACGAGGGCCTCGGTCTCGACAAGGCCGTGGCGCACTTCGACGAGCTCACCTCGGCCGCCTACAGCACCAGCCTGTTCACCGCGTGGGGCGCGGCGCCGACGTTCGAGTTCTGGGTCAAGCAGCGCACGTCCGACCAGAGCCACCCGTTCCCGCAGGCGAACTGGTACGGCGCGCCGCTGGCCGACGGGCCGCGCCACCCCATCCCGGGCGTCGACCCGGCCGCGTGCACGCGTGCAGCAGGGGCAGACGGGCCCTTGGCACGAGCGCCTGCCGCACTTCAAGCCCGAGTTCACGCCGAGCGCGGGCGACGAGCTGCAGTCGGAGTTCCTGGTCGACCGGGCGGACGCTCCCGCGGCGCTGGAGGCGCTGGCGGGGCTCGGCGAGCAGGCTCGCCGAAGTGGTGCAGATCTGCGAGGTCCGCACGATGGCGGCGGACGACCTGTGGCTCTCGCCGGCATTCGGGCGCGACACCGTGGGGCTGCATTTCACTTGGGTCAGCGACTTCGAGTCGGTTCGGTCCGGTGATGTCGGCGCTTGAGGAAGCACTGGAACCGTTCTCACCGCGACCGCATTGGGGCAAATTGTTTACGATACCAATGGACGAGGTTCGCTCGCGTTATCCGCGAATGGGGGACTTCGCGAAACTGCGCGAACGCGTCGATCCAGAGGGGAAGTTCGCGAATGACTTCTCGGCCGCAGTCGCGGGCGGTGCCGCACGCTAGTGAACGGTGCCGCGTGACGCGCGTGTTCCGGTAAAGCAACGAGGGCATTCAGGTGGATCCTGAATGCCCTCTTCCCCGTGCGAGTTCGGCCGGGTGCCTCACCGTGCCCCGAACCGATCGGGGCCGCGGCATCAGCTGCGTCCGCGCTTCGTGGACTTCTTCGCCGCGCTCTTCTTGGCCGCGGACTTCTTCGCCGCGGTCTTGCGCACGGCCTTCTTCGCGGTGGAGGCCTTCTTGGCCGTGGACTTCTTCGCCGCGGTCTTCTTGGCCCCCACGCGGCCCGTGGTCATCGACCGGCTCGCCGTGGAGGCGGCCCGCGTGGTCTTCTTGGCGGCCGTCTTCTTGGCCGTGGTCTTCTTCGCGGTGGCCTTCTTGGCCGGCGCCGCCTTCTTCGCGGCGGAGGCGGACTTGGCGGCCTTGCGCTTGCCGGTCACGAGTTCCTTGAACCCCGTGCCCGGACGGAACGCGGGGACGACGGTCTTCTTGACCTTCACCGCCTCCCCGGTGCGCGGGTTGCGCGCCATGCGAGCGGCGCGTTGGCGCTTCTCGAAGACGCCGAAACCGGCGAAGGAGACTTTCTCCCCTTTCACCACCGCGCGCTGTATCTCGTCGATCGCGACATCCACGACTTCTTTCGCAGCGGTGCGGTCGCCAGTGCGTGCGGCGATCCGATCGACGAACTCTGCCTTGTTCACGAGTCCTACCCTCCCGATAGTCCTTGGAGCCATACCAGCTTGTTAAGCGCACGTTATGACGTTTCGAAAGCGAACGCAACTGTTTCCGCGAAAATAGACCCGTTGTGTCGCAGGGAATTTTTATTCGGCTGCCCGAAATCGACGCTCGCAACCCCGTTGGGAGGGACCCGAACACGCCTGGAGCCGGTGGCGATCGCCACCGGCTCCGTACGTGAGGTCTAACTGGATCGGGTTGTGGACACTAGACCTGAACGGGGAGAGTCCTAGGCCGCCAAGCGTCCCGGTTCGACTCGAAACGCCGCGATCTTGTCCTCGTCGCGCAGCGTCAAGGCCACGTCGTCGAGTCCTTCCATCATGCGCCAGCGCAGGAACTCGTCGAATTCGAAGCTCCAGGTGCGCTCGCCCGCACGGACTTCGCACTGCTCGAGGTCGACGGTGACCTCCGCGTCGGCGTCGAGTTTCCGCGAGCAGCCAGAGCTCTTCGACGGCCGCCTCGGGGAGTTCCACAGTCAACAGACCGTTCTTGAGCGAGTTGCCGCGGAAGATGTCGCCGAAGCGCGGGGCGATGACGGCCTTGAAGCCGTAGTCCTTCAGGGCCCAGACCGCGTGCTCGCGAGAGGAGCCGGTGCCGAACTCGGTGCCGGTCACCAGGATCGTGGCCTTGCGGTATTCCGGCTGGTTGAGCAGGAACTTCTCGTCCTCGCGCCATTCGGCGAACAGGCCGTCCTCGAAGCCGGTCTTGGTGACCCGCTTGAGGTAGACGGCCGGGATGATCTGGTCGGTGTCGACGTTCGAGCGCCGCAGCGGCGCCACGTGACCGGTGTGGGTCGTGAACTTGTCCATTTTTTTCCCTGCCCTTCCTACAGATCCGCCGGGCTGGCGAGGTGGCCGGTGACCGCGGTGGCCGCGGCGACGGCCGGGCTCACCAGGTGGGTGCGCCCACCCTTGCCTTGGCGGCCCTCGAAGTTGCGGTTCGAGGTGGAGGCGGCCCGCTGGCCGGGCGTGAGCTGGTCCGGGTTCATGCCCAGGCACATCGAACAGCCCGCGAAGCGCCAGTCGGCGCCGGCATCGATGAAGACCTTGTCGAGGCCTTCGGCGATGGCCTGCTCGCGGACCTTCGCGGATCCGGGCACGACCATCATGTTGACGTGGCTCGGCGACCTTGCGGCCCTTGATGACGTCTGCGGCGGTGCGCAGGTCCTCGATGCGGCCGTTGGTGCACGAGCCGAGGAAGACCACGTCGACGTCGATCTCGCGCATCGGCGTGCCGGCCTCGAGGCCCATGTACTCCAGGGCGTCCGGCGGCGGTGGTGCGCGCGATCGGGTCGGCGAACTCGGCTCGGGTGCGGCACGTTCCCGGAGAGCTCGACGCCCTGCCCGGGGTTGGTGCCCCAGGTGACGAACGGGCTCAGGGAGGCCGCGTCGATGACGATCTCCTTGTCGAAGACGGCGCCCTCGTCGGTGGTGAGCGTCTGCCAGTAGGCGACGGCGGCGTCCCAGTCCTCGCCCTGGGGCGCGTGCGCGCGGCCCTTGACGTACTCGGCGGTCTTCGCGTCGGGCGCGATCATGCCGGCCTTGGCGCCCCACTCGATCGACATGTTGCACACCGTCATGCGGCCTTCCATCGAGAGCTCCTCGATGGCCTGGCCGCGGTACTCGACGATGTGGCCCTTGCCGCCGCCGGTGCCGGTGATGGAGATGATCTTGAGGATCAGGTCCTTGGCGGACACGCCTTCGGGCAGCGACCCGTTGACGGTGACGGCCATGTACTTCGGCTTCGCCTGCGGCAGGGTCTGCGTGGCGAGCACGTGCTCGACCTCGCTGGTGCCGATGCCGAACGCGATCGAGCCGAACGCGCCGTGGGTCGAGGTGTGGGAGTCGCCGCACACGACGGTCATGCCCGGCTGGGTGAGTCCCAGCTGGGGTCCCACGACGTGGACCACGCCCTGGTTGTCGTCACCGAGCGAGTGGATCCGGACGCCGAACTCTTCGCAGTTGTCGCGGAGCGTCTCGATCTGCTTGCGGCTGGTCGGGTCCGCGATGGTGAAGAGGTTGTCGGTGGGCGTGTTGTGGTCCTCGGTCGCGATCGTCAGATCGGTCCGGCGGACCTTGCGCCCGCCACGCCGCAGGCCGTCGAAGGCCTGGGGGCTGGTCACCTCGTGAAGGAGGTGCAGGTCGATGTAGAGCAGGTCCGGCTTGCTGGCCGCCCGTGCGTACCACGTGGGCGTCCCAGACCTTTTGCTGCGAGGGTGCGCGGCCGCGTCCCCTCGGCTTCGTGTGGTGTACGTGACATCTCTGTTCCCAGTCGTTGGACTTCTCGAAATATGGGAGGTAATGTTCAGCTCGTGAGAACGAATACTATCAGCGGAGTCGGCGTCCTTGACAAGGCGGTGCTCATCCTCACGGCTTGCACCAACGGCGCCAGCCTGGCTGAGCTCGTGCACGAGACCGGATCTGCCCAGGGCCACGGCCCACCGCCTCGCGCAAGCCCTCGAAGCCCACGAGATGCTGCAACGCGACCATGAAGGGCGCTGGCGCCCCGGCCCGAAACTCGGCGAGCTCGCCGGGTCCACGGCCGACGTCCTGCTCAGCGCCGCCGAACCGGTGCTCAACCTCCTGCGCGACCAGACGGGCGAATCGACCCAGCTGTACCGCAGGCGAGCCGACGAACGCGTCTGCGTCGCCGCCGCCGAGCGCGCCTCCGGGCTGCGCGACACGGTGCCGGTCGGCGCGGGCCTCCCGATGACCGCCGGATCGGGCGCCCAAGTGCTCCTGGCGTGGGAACCCCCCGAAGGGATTCTGCCGCTGCTGCCCAAGTGCCGATTCTCGTCCAAAACCCTCGCCGAAGTCCGCCGCCGCGGCTTCGCGCAGTCGGTCGCCGAACGCGAACCCGGTGTGGTCAGCGTCTCAGCGCCGGTGCGCGACAAGACCGGTCGCGTCGTCGCCGCGATCTCGGTGTCCGGACCCATAGAGCGCCTCGGACGCCGCCCCGGCGACCGCCTCGGCATGGCCGTCATCCGCGCCGGCCAGAAACTCTCCGGCCTCTGAGCCCCTACCCCGATTGTCGTACCGAAGGCGGCCCGGCGGACCAGATCCGCCGGGCCGCTTCGCGTCCGCGCAACCGGTTCGGGCGCCCGGAGCGTTTGCAGTTCATGCGACGCAACCTGACCGCCCTTCCCTGTGCCGCCCTCCTCGCGCTCACCGCGTGCACGGGCGGCGAAGACGAACCGGCCGACGAGCGCGCCGAGCAGCTCGAACTCGGCCTCGAAGCCGACGAAGAGGACGAAGCGCGCCTCATCGCCGCCATGGAAGAGGCCGACGACGTCGCCGGCGAGCTCGAGGCAGCCGTCAAGCGGCTGCTGCGCGAATGCATGGAGGACAAGGGCTTCACCGTCCACGACGAGGCCGAGCTGTTCATCTGGCCGACCCCCGCGGAGCAGACCCTCGAATTCGAGGCGCCGGTCGACCACATCCCCACCGCCGAAGAGGCCGCCGAGAACGGCTTCATGGCCTGGGCCGTGACCTACGAGGGCAGCGAACACGCTCCCGAAGAGGAGGTCCCGGATTACATGGCCGACTACCACGCGACCATGGACATGCCGTTCTACGACCTCCCCGGCGAAGACCGGGACGCCTGGGACCGCGCGTACCGGGGCGTCGAGGTCGAGCAATGGCGCGACGGCGACGCCGACGAGATGCGACGCCCCGAACCCGGCGGCTGCGACGGCTCCGTTCACCGCGCGATCTACGGCGACCCCGTCCGGGTCGCCGACCCCGACGCCGAATCGGTCTACTGGCAGTGGGGCCCGACCCATCCGATGTACGTCGACTGGGACCACTACGACGACCTCCGCGAGTGGCGCGAGCTCACCGCCACCGAGGAGATCGCGTTCCTGACCTGCCTCGACGAAGGCGGCAACCCCGGCTGGGACCTCAACGACGAGGGGTACGTCGACACCTACTGGTGGCTGAAGGACCTCTACCAGCCCGACCCGGCCAACGCGGGGATCGAATTCGACCCGCTGCCGGACTGGCAGCTGGCGCTCATGCCGGAGGTCCCGGCCGACGCGCCGTACGACTACGACAAGGCGTTCGGCATCGAGATCGCGCTGGCCGAGGACTTCGCCGCGTGCGCCGACGAGACCGGCTACCGCGAAGCGGGCGAGACCCGGTGGCGGGCCATGCACATCGGCCGGATGCTCGACCACGAGTCGGAGGTCCTCGCCTGGCAGGACGAGACGAGGGGCTACCTGGAGAAGGCGCAGGACCTGTTGGCGGCCTGAGGTTCAGCGGAGTTCGGACAGCGCCGTTTCGACGGCGGCCAGTTCCTCGTCGTGCGCACGCCGTTCGGCGCCGATGATCTCGGCGTCGGGGGCGTGGGTCTCCAAGTAGGCGAGGGCGACCACGGCGTCCTGGTAGCGGCCCAGGATCGTCTGCAACCGCTCGGCCCCGGCGGCGACCGCTTCGGCGGGGCCGTCGAGGGCTGCGGCGGCGGCTTCGGCGGTGTACCGGGTCCGCTTGGCGGCCTTGCGGGCCTCGTGGCAGGCCGCGTCGTGATCGGCGGCGTCGGCGGTGGCGTCCAAGGCGGCCACGAGGCCGGTTCGGGCCGCGGCGACGTCGGCGGCGAGCACTGCGGCCGCCGGTTCGACGGCGGCGAGCGAGAAGCGCGGCGAGGCGGCCAGGGTCTCGGCCGCCCGCAGCAGCGTCGCGAACCGCTTGCGGGCGAACGCCTTGTCGAGTCGTTCGTAGGCGAGGCGCTCCTGCTCCACGAGATGCAGGAACCACTCGGGCCGCTCACCGTTCAGCCGCGCCGCGAACCGGATTCGCAGCAGCTCGAGATCGCGCACCTCCCCGAGCTCGGCGGCGAGCCACTTCAGCCGCTTGCGCGACAAGGGAACCTCCGCGTAGAGGTGCGAGTAGGTGGCCAGCACCGAGCGCAGCCGCCGCGTCGCGACCCGCATCTTGCGCACCGAGTCGGGCTTGCGCTTCGCGACCCGTTTCCGCATCTTGCGCAGCGTCTTCACCTGCTCGGCGAGGTACGCGTGCACCCCGGCCCCAGCGCTCACCGCACCCATGGCCACCTCCTCGGGGGCGGATGCCCGCGATCCCCGGAGGCGAAACGAGCCCGGTGCTCCGCTTCTCAGGCGAGGGGGCCTACGGCCGCTTCGATCTCCGCCTTGAGCGTGGGACTCTCGACGAGGTGTTTGACCTGCTCCATGACCGGGGCCAGGAAGTGGTCCGGGCCCGGTTTGCCGGCGATCGGGGACACTGCCGCGATCGCGGCCCGCGCCGCCGGGCTCGGAATGAGCGGCTGGCGCAGTTGGAGCCCTTGGACCGCCGACAGCAGTTCCACCGCCAGCAGCGTGCCGAGGTTGTCGATGATCGTGCGGAGCTTGCACGCTGCCGCCCAGCCCATCGACACGTGGTCCTCCTGCATCCCCGAGGTCGGCACGGAGTCGACCGATGCGGGGGCGGCGAGCCTGCGGTTCTCCGCCACGATCCCCGCCGCCGTGTACTGGGCGATCATGAGCCCCGAGTTCACGCCCGGGTCCGGGCTCAGGAACGCCGGCAGGCCCCGGGAACGGGTGACGTCGAGGATGCGGTCGACGCGGCGTTCGGCGATCGAGCCGACGTCCGCCGCCGCGATGCCGAGGAAATCGGCCGCGTAACCGAGCGGGGCGCCGTGGAAGTTCCCCGTCGACTCGACCCTGCCGTCCGGCAGGACCACCGGGTTGTCGACCACCGATCGCAGTTCCTGGGCCGCCACGGTCTCGGCGTAGGCGAGCACATCCCTTGCCGCGCCGGCCACCTGCGGGGCGCAGCGCATCGAGTAGGCGTCCTGCACCGCGTGCGCGAGGTCGTTGCGGTGGGAGTCCATGACCTCGGAGTCCTGCAGCAGCCTGTGGATGTTCGCCGCGCTCGCCGCCTGGCCCGGCTGGGGCCGGATCTCGTGCAGCTCGGGCTGGAACGGGCGGTCGGAGCCGAGCATCGCCTCGTTCGACAAGGCCGCGCACACGTCCGCCATGGTGAACAGGTGCCGCAGATCGGCCACGGCCAGGATCAGCATGCCGAGCATCCCGTCCGTGCCGTTGATGAGCGCCAGGCCCTCCTTGGAGGACAAGGTGATCGGCGCGATCCCGGCGTGTTCGAGGACCGGGCCGGCGTCGAGCCGGGAGCCGTCCGCCGCGCGCACCCAGCCCTCGCCGAGGAGCACCAGCGCGCAATGCGCGAGCGGCGCGAGGTCGCCGGAGGCGCCGAGCGAACCGTGGCGCGGGACCCAAGGCGTGATGTCGGCGTTCAGCAGCGCCGCAAGGCCTTCGGCGACCTCGGGCCGGACCCCGGAGCGGCCCATGGCGAGCGAGCGCAGGCGCAGCAGCATCATCGCGCGCACCACCTCGTTCGGCATCGGGTCGCCCACGCCGGCGGCGTGCGAGCGGATGAGCGCGTGCTGCAGTTCGGCGCGGCGCTCGGGCGCGACGAAGGTGTTGGCGAGGGCCCCGAAACCGGTCGAGACGCCGTAGACGGGGCGGCCCTCGCGTTCGATCGCGTCCACGAGCGCGCGGCTGGCGGCCATCGCCTCGCGGGCCTCGGCGTCGATCACGACGCGGGCGCGGCCGCGGGCCACCGCGATCACCTCCTCAGGGGTGACCGGAACCGGCTTGATGTGGACTGTGGACATCGCTACTCCTCAACGCGCGTCTTTCAAATGCACTGTGGTGCCGCCGTGTACGACGGTCTCGGTCAGGGGCGTCCCGGGCCGGTAGGCCAGGTGGACGTGGCTGGGCGCGTCGAGCACCACGAGGTCGGCGCGGGCGCCCACGGCGAGGCGGCCGATGTCGCCTCGGCGCAGCGCTCGAGCGCCGCCCGCGGTGGCGGCCGCGAGGGCCTCGGCGGGCGTCATGCCCATCTCGCGGACGGCGAGCGCGATGCAGAACGCCATGCTGCTGGTGAACGACGAACCGGGATTGCAGTCGGTCGCGAGCGCCACCGGGGCGCCGGCGTCGATGAGGCGGCGGGCGTCCGGATACGCCGAGCGCGTGGAGAACTCGGCCCCGGGCAGGAACGTCGCGACCGTGTCGCCGCCGGCGAGGGCGTCCACGTCGGCGTCGGTGAGGTGCGTGCAGTGGTCGGCGGAGGCCGCGCCGAGCTCCACGGCGAGGCGCACGCCGGGCCCGGCGGTGAGCTGGTTGGCGTGCACGCGAAGGGCGAGACCGGCCTTCGCGCTCGCGGTGAGCACCGCGCGCGCCTGGTCGCCGTCGAAGGCGCCCCGCTCGCAGAACACGTCGGCCCACTTCGCATGGGGCGCACAGGCTTCGAGCATCGGGCCGCAGGCGAGCGCCGTGTACTCGTCCGCGTCGGCCCCGAAGGGAACGGTGTGCGCGCCGAGATACGTGGTCTCGGCGGTGAACTCGCGGGCGATGCGCAGCGACCGGGCCTCGTCGGCGACGGTGAGGCCGTAACCGGATTTGATCTCCACTGTGGTCGTGCCCTGGCGGAGCATCTCGCCCGTGAGGCGGGCGACGGTGGCCCGCAGTTCCACATCGCCGGCCTCGCGGGTCGCGGCGACCGTGGTGCGGATGCCGCCGCCGGTGTAGGGCTCGCCGTTCATGCGGGCGGCGAACTCGGCCGAGCGGTCGCCCGCGAAGACCAGATGGGCGTGGGAGTCGACGAAACCGGGAATCACGGCCCGCCCGCCCGCGTCCAGACGCTCATCGGCTTGGGGCGCTCCGGCACTGGGGCCGATCCACGCGATGCGGTCGCCGTCGGCGACGACCGCGGCGTCGCGGAGGATGCCGCTCTCGGAGAAGGCGCCGTCGGTGTCGGCCGTGAACAGCTCGCCGATGCCATCGATGAGGAGGCTCCGGCTGAGGAGGCTCCTGCTGAGAAGGCTCATGCCCACAGCTCCGTGATCGCCGCCGTCAGCTCCGCGCCCACCGTGATGCGCAGGTGCCCGCCGTCCGCCACGATGCGGTGCCCGTCCGCGAGCACGTCGGTGATGTCCTCCGCGGTCGCCGCGTAGACCACCGCGGAAGGATCGACGCCGGCGGTGCGCGGCGTCTCCAGGCCCACCGTGACCAGGTCGGCGCGGGCACCGAGCTCGATCCGGCCCGCATCCGACCAGCCGAGACTGTCGTGCCTGGTCATCGCGCCGATCAACTCTTCCACGGTGAACCGGCCGCGCTCCTCGCTCACGAGCCGCTCATGCATCTCGACCGCGCGGGCCTCCTCGAACATGTCCACGACGGCGTTGCTGTCGGTGCCCAGCGAGAGCCGCACGCCCGCCTCCGCGAGCGCCCGCGCCGGGCCGAGACCGTCCGCGAGGTCCCGTTCGGTGGTGGGGCAGAAGCACGCGGTCGTGCCCGAACGGCGCAGCAGGTCGATGTCGTGACCCGCCATGTGCGTCGCATGGACCGCGGTCAGATCCGGGCCGAGGAGCCCGCACCGCTCCAGCAGCTCGGTGGGGCTGCAGCCGTGCTCGGCGCGGCAGGCCTCGTTCTCGGCCCGCTGCTCGGAGAGGTGCACGTGGACCGGCCGGCCCTCGGTCGAGCAGGCGAACGCGGCGATCGCCTCCTCCGGGACGGCCCGCACCGAATGCACCGCGCCGCCGATGACCGCATGGTCCGGCGGGTCGAGCTTCTCCACCCGGTCGAGCCAGGCCTCGAGGCTCCCGTCGCCGAACCGCCACTGCGCCGGCTCCAGCGGCCGGCCGAAACCGCCCGCGAGATACAGGGTGTCGAGCAGCGTGATCCGGATGCCCGCATCCGCTGCGGCATGGATCAGAGCCTCCCCCATGGCGTTCGGGTCCGAATACGGCCGCCCGCCCGGCGAGTGGTGCAGATAGTGGAACTCCCCCACACTCGTGATCCCGGCCAGCACCATCTCGCCGTACACCGCGCGCGCCAAGTGGTAATAGGTGTCGGGCTCCAGACGCTCGGAGAGGGCGTACATGCCCTCCCGCCACGTCCAGAACGTGCCGGCCCCCGCATGGGTGCGCCCGCGCAGCGCCCGGTGGAACGCGTGCGAGTGCGCGTTGGCGAAACCCGGGAGCGTCACGCCCGCGAGCACTTCGCCCCGCCGCTCGCTGTCCGGTTCGACGGCGGTGAAACGCCCGCCCGCGACCTCGATCGTCACCGCTGCCGCCAGACCGCCGGGGAGCCAGGCGTACTCGGCCCAGAACGTCAGCACGCCAGCTCCCGCAGCACGGCCGCGAGCGCCGCCACACCCGCGGCGCAGTCCTCGTCGCTCGCCGACTCGCCCGGCGCATGCGAGACCCCGGTCGGGTTGCGCACGAACAGCATCGCCGTCGGCACATGCGCCGAGAGGACCCCCGCGTCGTGGCCGGCGCCCGTGGGCAGCACCGGCGCGCCCCCCAGGAGGGCCGCGATCCGGTCGCGCAGGGCGCCGTCGAACTCGACGACGGGCGACTCGGACTCAGGCTCGATCGCGACCTGCGTCCCGTCGCGCTCCGCACGTTCGGTCACTTTGGACTCGAAACCGCTGAGGATCTCGCCGAGCACCGCCTCATCGGGTGCCCTGGCATCGAGCCAGGCGGTCACCCTCCCGGCGATCGCGTTGGTGGCGTTCGGTTCGGCCTCGACCCTCCCCACCGTGGCGAGGCCACCGGCGAGGCGGGCCTCCTTGCGGGCGGCGAGCACCGCGAACGCGAACGTGAGCATCGGATCGTGCCGGTCGGGCAGGCGCGTGGTCCCGGCGTGGTCGGCCTCCCCGGTGAAGGTGACGCGCCAGCGGCCGTGGGGCCAGATCGCGCTGGCCACGGCCACGGGCGATTCGCTGCCGTCGAGGGCGCGCCCTTGTTCTATGTGGAGTTCGATGAAGGTCCCGATGTGTTCGAGCCGCTGCGGATCGCGGCCGAGAAGATCGGGGTCGGCTCCGGCGGCGCGCATCGCTTCGGCGAGCGTGGTGCCGCCCGAGTCGGTGAGGGCGCGGGCCTTCTCGGGGTCGATGACGCCGGTCATGAGGCGCGAGCCGAGGCAGGGGACGCCGAAGCGGCCGCCTTCCTCTTCGGTGAAGGCGGCGATGGCGATGGGCCGGTGGGGCTCGGCGCCCTCGGATTGGAGCCGGTCGACGGCGAGGAAGCCCGAGACGATGCCGAGCGGCCCGTCGTAGGCGCCGCCGTGCGGGACGGAGTCGAAGTGGCTGCCGGTGAGCACCGCGCCGCCGCGGTGCGGGCGCTCGGGATCTTGGACGGCCTCCTTGACCGGGTCCCACCAGGCGTAAAGGTTGCCGTTGCGGTCGGCCTCGAAGCGCAGGCCGCGCTGCTCGGCCTGGGCCCGGAACCACAGGCGGCAGTCCAGGTCGGCCTCAGACCAGGAGAACCGGAGGTAACCGCCGGTGTCGGTGCGCCCGATGGGAGCCAATTCGTTCCACAGTCGACGGAATTCACCCGTGTCCATGTCTATCCCCGTTCGCACTCGGTCTCGCAGGCCGTCCCGACTCGGTTCAGGATTCCCTGACCGGTATCCGGATGCCGTGGTCCTCGGCGACGCTTTCGGCCTCCTCGTAACCGGCGTCCACGTGCCGGATGACGCCCATCGCCGGGTCGTTGCCGAGCACCCGCGCGAGCTTCTCGGCCGCCATCGGCGTCCCATCGGCCACAGTGACCTGTCCGGCGTGGATGGACCGGCCGATGCCGACGCCGCCGCCGTGGTGGATCGAGACCCAGCTGGCACCCGAGGCGGTGTTGACGAGGGCGTTGAGCAGCGGCCAGTCGGCGATCGCGTCCGAGCCGTCCTTCATGCCCTCGGTCTCCCGGTAGGGGCTGGCGACCGAGCCGCAGTCGAGGTGGTCGCGGCCGATCACGATGGGGGCCTTGAGGGTGCCGTCGGCGACCATCTCGTTGAAGCGGACGCCGGCGACGTCCCGTTCGCCGTGGCCGAGCCAGCAGATCCGGGCCGGAAGGCCCTGGAAGTCGACGCGTTCGCGGGCCAGCGAGATCCAGCGGTGCAGGGAGCGGTTCTCGGGGAAGAGGTCGAGCACGGCCTGGTCGGTGGCGGCGATGTCGGCCGGGTCGCCGGAGAGGGCGGCCCATCGGAAGGGGCCCTTGCCTTCGCAGAACAGGGGCCGGATGTAGGCGGGCACGAAACCGGGGAAGGCGAAGGCGCGCTTGCAGCCGCCTTCGAGGGCCTCGCCGCGGATCGAGTTGCCGTAGTCGAAGACCTCGGCGCCCGCGTCGAGGAACCCGACCATGGCCTCCACGTGGCGGGCCATGGATTCGCGGGCCCGGTCGGTGTAGGCCTCGGCGTCGGCCTTGGCGATGTCGGCGGCGTCCCGGTAGTACGACGCCCGCGGGCACATAGGACAGCGGGTCGTGCGCGGAGGTCTGGTCGGTGACGATGTCGACCTCGACGCCCCGCTTGAGGATCTCGGGGAGGACCTCGGCGGCGTTGCCGACCAGGCCGATCGACCTCGCGGTGCCGCTCCGCTTGGCGGCCAGGGCCTGCGCGATCGCGTCGTCCAGGTCCGCCGCGACCGTGTCGAGGTAGCGGGTCCGCAGGCGCCGCTCGAGGCGCTCGGGGTCGACTTCGACGATGAGGCACACGCCGTCGTTCATGGTGACCGCGAGCGGCTGCGCGCCGCCCATGCCGCCGCAGCCGGCCGTGAGCGTGAGCGTGCCCTTGAGCGTGCCCCCGAACCGTTTCTCGGCGACGGCCGCGAACGTCTCGTAGGTGCCCTGGAGGATCCCCTGCGTCCCGATGTAGATCCACGAACCGGCCGTCATCTGCCCGTACATGGTCAGTCCGAGCGCTTCGAGCCGGCGGAACTCGGGCCAGTTCGCCCAATCGGGCACGAGGTTCGAGTTGGCGATGAGCACGCGCGGGGCCCATTCGTGGGTGCGCATGACGCCGACGGCGCGGCCGCTCTGGACGAGCAGCGTCTCGTCCGCCTCGAGCGTCAGGAGGGTCCGCAGGATCGCCTTGAGGTCCTCGCGGGAGCGCGCGGCCCGCCCGGTGCCGCCGTAGACGACCAGGTCGTCGGGGCGCTCGGCCACCGCAGGGTCGAGGTTGTTCTGGAGCATCCGGTAGGCCGCCTCCGCCTGCCAGGTCTTGCAGTGCAGGTCAGGGCCGTGTGGTGCGTGCATGTGTCCGCTCCCCGTCTGTGCCGCCACCATCAGAGGTTGCCGCGCTTGGCCTGCTCCTTCTCCAAGGCCTCGAACAGGGCCTTGAAGTTGCCCTTGCCGAAACTGAGCGAGCCGTGCCGTTCGATGATCTCGTAGAACATTGTCGGCCGGTCCTGCTGCGGTTTGGTGAAGATCTGGAGCATATAGCCGTCCTCATCGCGGTCGACCAGGACGCGCCGCCGCTGGAGCTCCTCGATGGGCACGCGGACCTCGCCGATCCGGTCGCGCAGTTCCGGGTCCTCGTAGTAGGCGTCAGGGGCCTCCAGGAACTCGACGCCGCGCTCGCGCATCGCATCGACGGCGGCGAGGATGTCGCTGGTCGCGAGGGCGATGTGCTGGACGCCGGGACCGCCGTAGAACTCGAGGTACTCGTCGATCTGGGACTTCTTCTTGCCCTCGGCGGGCTCGTTGATCGGGAACTTGATCTTGCGGCTGCCGTTGGCGACGACCTTGCTCATGAGCGCGGAGTACTCGGTGGCGATCGCGTCGTCGACGAACTCGACGATGTTGGTGAAGCCCATGACCCGCTCGTAGTAGCCGACCCATTCGCGCATGCGCCCGAGCTCGACGTTGCCCACGACGTGGTCGATGGCCTGGAAGAAGCGCTTCTGGGGCGGGGCGACCATGGGCTCGCAGCGGACGAAGCCCGGCAGGAACGGTCCGTCGTATTTGGACCGGTCGATGAGCACGTTCCGGGTCTCGCCGTAGGTGCCGATGACGGCGCGGCGGACCGTGCCGTGCTCGTCGGTGAGGTCGTGGGGCTTCTCGATCCCGATGGCGCCCTGCTTCATCGCGTGCTCGTAGTTCGCATCCACATCGGGCACTTCGAGGGCGACCTCGATGACGCCGTCGCCGTGGGCCGCGTGGTGCCGGGTGGCCTCGGCGTCGGCGGTGACGCCGCCGGCGAGCACGAAGACCACGCCGCCGGACTTGAGCGCGAACTCGGCGTGCTCGCGGTAGCCCTGCTCGGGACCGCGGTAAGCGAAGAGCGTCATCCCGAACGCGGTCGAATAGTAATGGGCGGCCTGGCGGGCGTTGCCCACGTAATAGCGCACATGGTCCCAGCCCTTGATCGGGAAGGCGTCCTCGCGGATGTCGTGCTCGACCGCGCCGACCAGTTGGGCGTCGGCCCCGCTGCTGGAGCGGTTGGCGGTGTCGACCATGGCGGCCTCCTCGGTGTCGATGCTGGCTCGCAAGCTTCGCCAGGTGCTCGATCCCGGCTCGCGAACGCCGCCGGGGATGCTGTGGCTCTGATCATTGTTCATATCTTGAGACTGGGCAAGCAGTGCAATTCCGCCTGGGCAACTTGCGCAAAAGTACCAGTCATCGGCCTCGTACACTGGACGATATGACCAGTGAAACGGGAATCGACGCCCTCGACGCCAAGCTCATCGACCTGCTCGAGGCCGAGCCGCGCATCGGGGTGCTGGAGTGCTCGCGGCGACTTGGGGTGGCGCGCGGGACCGTGCAGGCGCGGCTCGACAAGCTCGCGTCGCGCGGGGTCGTGCGCGGCTTCGGCCCGAATGTGGACCCGGCGGCGCTCGGCTACCCGGTGATGGCGTTCGTGACCCTGGAGCTGCGGCAGGCGGTGGGCCACGAGCACATGGCGCGGCGGCTCGGGCGGATCCCGGAAGTGCTCGAGGCGCACACGGTCACGGGCGCGGGCGACATGCTGTGCCGCATCGTGGCGCGCACGAACGCGGAGCTGCAGGGCGTGATCGACCGCGTCCTCGCCAGCGAGGGCGTGCTGCGCGCCACGACGGTGATCGCCCTGGCCGAGCAGATCCCGTACCGGACCCTACCGCTCGTGGCGCAGGCCGCGGGCGAATCCGGTCCTCCGACCGGGTGAACTTCGGGCGCGCGGGCCCGCCCGGGCCCGATTCTTGTCGGACCCGGGCGGGATGCTCGGCCCCCAGGCTTCCTTCCCCTCTCGGGAGGGTGGGGGTTTGTGGATGGCCGTCAGGAAAGCGCCGGCAGCACCGTGCCGGACACCTCGCCCAAGGCGATCTCGCCGCCGTCCGCGCCCCGCGCCGTCGCGCCGATCACCACCGTGTCGCCGTCCTCGAGGAAAGTCCGCGTCTCGCCCTCCCCCACCGCGACCGGTTCCTTCCCGCCCCACGTCAGCTCCAGGAACGAACCGCGCTGATCGGCCCCCGGGCCCGAGACCGTCCCCGAGGCGTACAGGTCGCCCGTGCGCAGACTCGCGCCGTTCACCGTCATATGCGCGAGCATCTGCGCCGGCGTCCAGTACATCCCCGCGAACGGCGGCCGCGAGACCTCGGTCCCGTTCCAGCGCACCGACAACGCCAGGTCGTAGCCGAACCGCTCCGCCTCCTGCAGATACCCGAGCGGCGCCGGATCCTGCACGGGCGCAGCGGCCTTCGCCCCCGCCAGCGCCTCCAGCGGCGTCACCCAGTGCCCGATCGAGGTCGCGAAGGACTTCCCGAGGAACGGCCCGAGAGGCACGTACTCCCAGGCCTGGATGTCGCGCGCCGACCAGTCGTTCACGAGCACCGCGCCGAACACGTGCTCGGCGAAGTCGTCCGGGCTCACCGGATGCCCCAGCTCGGTGCCGACGCCGACCACGAAGCCCACCTCGGTCTCGATGTCGAGGCGCGCGCTCGGCCCGAACTCCACGGGCGCGTCCTTCGACTTGCGCTGGCCGCGCGGGCGGACGATCGGCGTTCCGGAGGGCACGACCGTTCCGGACCGGCCGTGGTAGCCGACCGGGAGGTGTTTCCAGTTGGGCAGCAAGGGTTCCGAGTCGGGCCGGAAGAGCCGGCCGAGGTTCGTGGCGTGCTCTTCGGAGGCGTAGAAGTCCACATAGTCCGCGACGGTGAACGGTAGGTGCATGCGGGCCTTGGCGACCGGTGTCAGCAAGGTCGAGGACTGGTCCTGGTAGCGCCGGTCGCTGAGCAGTTCGGTGAGCTGGTGGCGCACGAGTCGCCACGCGGGCGGGCCCATCGCCATGAAGCCGTTCAGGGCGTGCTCGTGGAACGCGGGCCGGATCCAGGGCAGGAAGAACGTGCCGGTGGCGAGCCCGCGCAGGTCGAGCACCTGGTCGCCGATGCGGACCCCGATGCGCGGCGCGGGGTCCTTCGCGGTGGAGAAGACCCCGTAGGGCAGGTGGTCGAGGCCGAAGGGCCCGGCGGTGGCGCCGTCGACCCAGCTGGTGGCTGTCATGTGTCGTCTCCTCGGTGCAGGAGGCCCAGGTTCAGGAGGTCGCCGAGCGGTTCGCCGATGCTGCAGGAGCCGTAGCCGGTCCACAGGGCGCGCGGGCGGTTGAGGAGGCGGCGGGCCCGGGCCGCGAGGTCCTCGGCGTCGGTGGAGGCGAGGGTCGCGGCGATGTCGTAGACATCGGCCCCGTCCGCGGCGTCGGCGGTGGCGACCAGGACGTTGAGGAATCCGTGGTGGTCGAAACCGGTCACGGGGTCGCGGTGGCGCACGGCATCGTGGAGGCCGGCGGTGAGTTTGAACTGGAGGCCGCGGCGCCGGCAGCCCTCGATCGCGGCGGCGAGGGTCTCGGGGGCGGGGAAGAACTCGGCGGCGAGGCCGCCGGTGCGGAATTTCGGGGTGAAGTCGGTGCTCCTGACGGCGTCGAGCGCGTCGTCGCCGAAGGGAAGCTCGGCGTAGACGGGCCTGCCCCAGGAGGTCGCGAACTTCGCCAGGTGTTCGAGGGCGTGCCGCGACTCGAAGTGCAGGACGGTGACCTGCGCGGGGAGGGCGGCGACGTCGGCGGCCACATGCTCGAGGTCCTCGTCGACGATGACGCCGATGCGCAGTTCGCCGCGTCCGGGATTGAGGTCGCGGCCGAGGTCGGCGAGCCGCGACTGCGGCACCAGGAGCGGGCCGATCATGGCCTCGTACCAGGACTGGCGGTACCCGCGGTGGGCGGGGACGGCCGCTTCCATGGGCGCGTTTCCTGGTGGGAAGAGCGCCGCGTCGTCGATCAGGCCCCGCAGCATCGCGGGTATCGGTCCAACCATGCCCAGAGCCTAGAGCCACCGGCGGCCGGGGTCCAGCGGTCCGCGCACCCGATGCGCGAAACGGGCGCGCGGCCGAGCGCCCGCGCGCAGAGCGGTCGAAATCGAACGGCCGGACGGTTATCCTCAGGGCATATCCAGCGCCGCGCGGGCGTCACCCTCGCCCGCCGCGCGAACCGACAAAGGAGTCGACGTGCCGTTCTACCGTTCGGTCGGGCAGATCCCCGACAAGCGACACACGCAGTTCCGCCAAGACGACGGGAGCCTGTACGCCGAGGAGCTGATGGGCCAGGAGGGCTTCTCCTCCGACTCTTCGCTGCTCTACCACCGCTTCCGCCCGACCGCGATCAGCTCCAGCACCGAGCACCGGCCCGAGAAGGCCGAGCCGGTCGCGAACCACCCGCTCAAGCCGCGGCACTTCCGCACGCACAAGCTCGACGGGGCGGGCGACGCGATCACCGGCCGCAACCATCTGCTGTCCAATGCAGACTGCCGGATCTCGTACGCGATCGCCACCAAGCCTTCCGCGCTGTACCGCAATGCGATCGGCGATGAGTGCATCTATGTGGAGGCCGGTGAGGCGACCGTCGAGACCTCTTTCGGCGCGATCGACATCGGCCAGGGCGACTACCTGATCATGCCGATGTCCACGATCTTCCGGGTCGTCCCGAAGGGCACCGAGCCGCTGCGGACCCTCGTGGTCGAGTCGACGGGCCACATCACGCCCCCCAAGCGCTACCTGTCGGTGCGCGGCCAGTTCCTCGAGCACTCCCCGTACTGCGAGCGGGACCTGCGCAGCCCGGAGGAGCCGCTGCTGGTCGACGGCGAGAACGTGGACGTGTACGTCCAGCACCGCGGCCGCGGGTCGGCAACACTGTGGACGAAGTTCACGTACGCCCACCACCCGTTCGACGTGGTCGGCTGGGACGGCTGCCTCTACCCGTGGGTGTTCTCGGTCCACGACTTCGAGCCGATCACCGGCCGCATCCACCAGCCCCCGCCCGCGCACCAGGTCTTCCAGGGCCCGAACTTCGTCATCTGCAACTTCGTGCCGCGCAAAGTGGACTACCACCCGGACTCGATCCCGGTGCCGTACAACCACCACAACGTGGACTCCGACGAGGTCATGTTCTACTGCGGCGGCAACTACGAAGCGCGCCGGGGCTCGGGCATCGAGCAGGGCTCGATCTCCCTGCACCCGTCGGGCTTCACCCACGGCCCCCAGCCCGGTGCCGCCGAACGCTCGATCGGCGCCGACTACTTCGACGAACTCGCCGTCATGGTCGACACCTTCCGCCCCTTGGAACTGTGCGAACCGGCCCTCGACGTGGAGGACACCGACTACGCCTGGACCTGGAACCGCGACCCCGCCGCCTGATCGTCCGCTTTAGACGGAGGCCTCGTTCACGCGTGCCGTGAGGACGCTGCTGTCGAGGTCCGTGGGCGGGCGCCACTCGGCCGCGTGGACCTCTTCGACCTGCGGGTCGAGTTCGGCGTCGCCGCAGTGGAAGCGGTAGCGCACGTCGTAATGGTCATGGGCGCCTTCGCCTTTGCGCGGGTTGGCCGGGATCGGGTGCACGTCGATGTGGATGGGGACCGGGTCGGCCAGGCGCAGCGCCGACGGCGCGATGCCGGTCTCCTCCACGGCCTCGCGCAGCGCCGCCGCCGGGAGCGACTCGTCGCCCGGTTCGAGGTGCCCGCCGGGCTGGAGCCAGCGGTCGAGGGAGCGGTGGTGGATGAGGAGGACCTCCCCGGCGTCGTTGACGAGGATCGCCGAAGCCGTGACGTGGCCGGGCATGGCCTTGCGGTCGAAACCGTCCGGCGAGGCCAGCGCGAGCAGCGGCGCGATGTCGCCCGCGGATTCGGGCCAGCGCTCGAGATAGGCGTCGAGCTGGTCCTTGAGATGCGCGATCGTGATGGGCACCGCCGTATTCTGCCAGCGCCGAAAAAGGGGCCGGACCTGGGCATGTGCCGATTTACATAAGACATGTATATAGTTGGTCTATGGTTTCAAGGAGCACCGGGGTTTCAAGGAGCACTGACGGCATCGACGAGTTGGCCGCGAGCCTGATCTCCCAGGGCAGCCGGTTCGCCCGCACCGCCTCGCGCAAGGCCGGCGAGCAGCGGTCGCTCATCGCGCTGCGCGTCCTCGCGAACCTCCGGCAGGAGGGCGATCTCAGGGTCGGCGAACTGGCGCAGCGCGAGACGATCACGCAGCCCGCCATGACCGCCACTGTCAACCGGCTCGAAGAGGACGGCCTCGTCGCCCGCAGCGCCGACCCGTCAGACGCGCGCGCGTCGATCGTGCGGATCACCGACGAAGGCGCCGCCGAGCTCGAGGCGTTCCGCATGCGGGCCGCCGCCCGCGTGCGCCCCGCGCTCGAACGGCTCGGCGAGGACGACCTCGCCGTCCTCGCCCGCGCCGCCGAACTGCTCAGCGACCTCGCCGACCACCTAAGGTGACCCACCCGCCCGACACGAATCAGGAAGCACTCCGATGACCCACGTCCAACCGAGGCAGCCCTCGATCCTGCGCCAGCCGACCGCCGTGTGGGCGATCGCGTTCGCCTGCGCGGTGTCGTTCATGGGGATCGGCCTCGTCGACCCGATCCTGCCCGCCATCTCTGAGGACCTTCAAGCGTCCCCGTCGCAGACGATGCTGCTGTTCACCAGCTACCTGCTCATCACCGCGATCGCGATGTTCTTCTCCGGCTTCATATCGAGCCGCCTCGGCGTCAAACGCACCCTGCTCGCGGGCCTGGCGCTCATCGTCGCCTTCGCCGCGCTCGCGGGCGCGTCGAACACCGTGGACGAGATCATCGGATTCCGCGCGGGCTGGGGCCTGGGCAACGCCCTGTTCATCTCCACCGCGCTCGCCGCGATCGTCGGCGCGGCCTCGGGCGGCAGCCGCCAGGCCGTGATCCTCTACGAGGCGGCGCTCGGCATCGGCATGGCCGTGGGCCCGCTCCTCGGCGGCGCGCTCGGCGAGGCCTCCTGGCGCGGGCCGTTCTTCGGCACCGCCGCGCTGATGGCCGTGGGCCTCATCGCGATCGCCGTGCTCCTGCGCGGGCCCGCCGCCCGGCCCGAGCCGGTCGCTTTCACCGCCGGGCTTGCGGCCCTGCGCCATCCCGCGTTGCGCACCCTCGCCGTCACCGCGCTGTTCTACAACTACGCGTTCTTCACGTTGCTCGCGTACACGCCCTACCCGCTCGAAGCGGCCGCGGCGGACGCCGGACTCGACTTCGGCGCCCACGAACTGGGGCTCGTCTTCTTCGGCTGGGGCACCGCCCTGGCGGTCACCTCGGTGTTCGTCGCACCGGTCCTCACGCGCCGGTTCGGGCTCCCGCCCGTGCTGTACACGATGTTCGGGCTGCTCGCCGCGAGCCTCGCCACGATGGCGCTGGGGGTGCGGTCGGCGCCCGTGCTCATCGCGGTCGTCATCGCGGCGGGCCTGTTCCTGGGCGTGCTCAACACCGCTTTGACCGAGACCGTGATGGAGGCGACCGACCTGCCCCGGAACGTGGCCTCGTCCACCTACTCGGGCGTGCGCTTCCTCGGCGGCGCCGTCGCCCCGGCGGTCTCCGGCGCCATCGCCGAGACGATGGGCGCCGGGGCGCCCTACTGGTTCGGCGTGGGCGCCCTGGTCGTGTCGATCCTCGTGCTGGCCAACGGCAAGCGCACGCTCACCCATCTCGGGCGTCCGCACGCCGCCGCCGAGACCGAGGCCCAGCTCATCACCGCGGGCGACGCCGCCTGACGATCCCTAGTCGACGGTCCCTAATTGACAGTGATCACGATCTTGCCGGTGGCGTGGCCTTCCTCCATGGCCTGGTGGGCCTTGGCGAACGCCTCCAGCGGGTACGTCTCGGACACGTGGACCTTGAGCTTCCCCTCGGACACCAGACGCGACAGCGCCTGCAGGCCGATGAGGTCGGGTTCGACGAGCATGAAACGGGTCTCGATGCCGCGCGCGACCGCCTCGGGGAACTCGGCGTCCCGCTTCGAGTAGTACAGCTGGGCGAGCACGCCGCCGTCGCGGATCACCGAGATCGAACGCTCGGCGTAGTCGCCGGGCAGCGTGCTCAGCGCGACGTCGACGTCCGAGACGACATCGGCGAAATCGACGGCCCGGTAGTCGATCATCTCGTCGGCGCCGAGACCGCGCACGAAATCGTGCTTCGCGGCGCTGGCGGTGCCGATGACATGGGCGCCAAGGGATTTGGCGATCTGGACGGCGAGATGGCCGATGCCGCCGGCGGCGGCGTGGATGAGCACGGTCTGCCCGGACCGGAGGCGGGCGTGGTCAACGAGCGCCTGCCAGGCGGTGAGGCCGGTCAGGGGGATCGCGGCGGCCTCGACATGGGAGAGCGAGGCGGGCTTGTGGTCGAAGTGGCGGCTGGGGGCGGCGACGTACTCGGCGTGGGTCCCGGCCCGGTGCGGGAAGTTCGGCATCCCGTAGACCTCGTCGCCGACCTTGAAGCGGGTCACGCCGATGCCGACCTTCTCGACGACGCCGGAGACGTCCCAGCCGAGCGTGAACGGCGGTTGTCCGATGTAGAGCCCGATTTCGCGGGCGGCCGGGTCGACGGGGTTGACGCCCGCCGCCTTCACCCGCACCAGGATCTCCCCGTAGTACGGTTCGGGCCGTTCGGTCTCGACCAGGTCGAGCACCTCCGGCCCGCCGAGGGTCGTCTGCATCACGGCGCGCATCGTTTCGGGCACGGCGGGGTCCTGTCTTTGAACGTACGGGCGAGTAGGGCTCGATTCTAGGCCAGGTGAATCCCGCGGCCCGCCGCGAACGGCGGGCCGCGGGATCCGGGTCCTCAGCGTCTGCGGCCGTAGGCGAGGCGCCGCAGCAGGGTCTCGGCCGGGCCGCGGTAGCCGCGGCGGTGCGCCAGGTACGCGGCGGCCACGGTCAGCGCCCAGACGGCGAGCGCGCTGGCCTGCGAGACCAGCAGCGGGCTGCCTGGCCCGCTCGTCCAGGGCGAGCATGAACGGCGTCGCCAGGACCATCCAGGCCACGGACTGGAACAGGTAGCCGCTCAGCGACCGCTGCCCGAGCGCGCTCACCGCCGTCACCACGAGCCCGGCGCGCCGGCCCGACAGGGCGTGCGCGAGCAGGCCGAACAGGGCCCCGTATCCGATGCCGCCGAAGAAGCCCGAGGTCTCGTACAGCATCTTCGCCGAAGCGGCCGTGCCCTCGTCGAGGTGCAGGAAACCGCCGCTGAGCAGCGCCATCGGCATCCCCGCGAGGACCGCGACGGCCAGGCCGCCGATCGCGGCCCAGCGCAGCAGCGGCAGGTGCCGTTCGGGCGTCTCGAGGAGGCGGCGCCGGCCGGCCCACGCGCCGACCCACACCATGAGGATCATCGGCAGCAGCGTGGCGGTGTGCACCGGCCATTCGGCGAGCCGCTCGCCCAGCGACGCAAGGTAAGTGGTCGCCTCGACCGACGGGAACGGCGACACGGGGATCGCGGCGTCGCCCGAAGCGCCCAGGCCGACCGTTACCAGGGCGGCGAGCACGAGCGTGTAGAGCCCGCCGACCGCGAGGTACCAGGGCGCGAAGCGGTGCACGCGGTCCGAGCGCTGCAACAGCAGCAGTGTGAACGCGATGCCGATGAGGCCGTAGGCGCCCAGGAAGTCGCCCGAGTACAGCAGCAGGCCGTGCGCGATGCCGAAGACGAACAGCCACGCGTTGCGGCGCAACAGGACCCTCCGCACCTGGCCGGGGGTCGCGCCCGCCTCCTCCTGGCGGCGGGCGAGTTGGACGAGCCCGTAGCCGAACATGAGCGCGAAGAGCGGGAACGCCCGCGCGTGGATGAACTCCACCATGAAGAAGTTGTAGAAGCGCTCGAAACCGCGCGGGTCGGTCTCGACGCCGGGCGCGCTCGCGAGGAAGTAGCCGGCGCTGTTGGCGAGCGCGATGAACAGGAGCATCGCGCCGCGCGCGAGGTCGGGCGCGAGGGCCCGCTCGGTGGGGCGCACGGGGCCGCGGCGGATGCGCGGCTCAGGGAGGGTGGCTTGGGCGGTCATGTCGATCCTTCGGGGTTCGCGATCGGAAGATTTAATATCTTAGGGATACTATCCTAGAGATACTAATAGCGTATGCGATGATGGCCCGCAGGCGGGGCAGCGAAGGGACGGAGGTGACTGCAGCGCATGGACGGGGAACCAGTGCCGGATGAGCTGGCGAGACTGTGGCGGATCTCATCGGCATCGCGCCTGGGGCGGCCCGCGAAGCTCGACGTCGGCCGGGTCGTGGACGCGGCCGTGGCGCTCGCCGACCGCGAGGGACTCGCGGCGGCGACGCTGCCGAAGGTCGCCGAGACCCTCGGGGTCACGAAGATGTCGCTCTACCGCCACGTCGGCTCGAAGGACGAGCTGCTCGTCCTCATGCAGGACGCCGCCACCGGACCGGTCCCCATGTCGTTGGAGGGCACCGGGCCCTGGCGGGAACGCCTGCGGCTGTGGGCGACCGAGCAGGTCGCACTCTTCGAGCGGCACCCGTGGCTGGCGACCGCCCCCGTCTCGGGACCGCCGCGGGGGCCGCATCTCATCGGCTGGTTCGACGCCGGGCTGCGCGCACTCCGGCTCACCGGCCTCGACTGGGGCGCGAAGGTCGGCGCCGTCATGCTCGTGAGCGAGTACGTGCGCAGCAATGCCCAACTGGTGCAAGGACTCGAGGCCGGCCGCTCGGGCACCGACACGGACCAGGCCGCGGCCGAGCAGGCCTACGGCCGCGCGATGGCGGCCCTGGTCGAGCCCGAGCGCTTCCCCGACGTGGCCGCGCTGTTCGCCTCGTCCACATTCGAGGACACCGGCGAGGACACCGCGGCCGAGGACTTCCGGTTCGGCCTTGACCTCATCCTCGACGGCATCGCCGTGGCCGTCGCCGCCGCCGACCGGTAGCGGCTGCGCGGTTTCCTACGCGGCGAACACTTCCGGGTTCTGGCAGTGCAGCAACGGCTTCCCGCTCAGGAAGCGCCCGACCTCCTCGGCCGTGATCCGCGCGGCGTTGTGCGCGGTCTCCCGGCTCGCGCCCGCGAGGTGGGGGGTCATGACGATGCCCTCGGTGGCGAGGAGGCGGGAGCCGGGCGGGATCGGTTCCTCGGGGAAGACGTCGAATCCGGCGGCGAACAACTGACCGTCGTCGAGCGCATCGCACACCGCGTCGTAGTCGACGAGCACCCCACGCGCGCAGTTGATCAGGACCGAGCCGCGCGGCATCGCCGCGATCTCGGCCGCGCCGATCA
Source organism: uncultured Actinomycetota bacterium (assembly GCA_963740955.1). Taxonomy (GTDB): domain Bacteria; phylum Actinomycetota; class Actinomycetes; order Mycobacteriales; family Micromonosporaceae; genus Glycomyces. The sequence goes on along the minus strand of CAVUGC010000005.1, from coordinate 11,937 downwards.
TGCCGGTCGTCTCCGGCGTGACCCGCGCGTGCAGCGACACGACGTGCGACTGCGCCAACAGGTCCGGCAGGTCCACCTGCTCGGCGATCCCCGCCAGAGCGGCCGGGTCCACATAGGGGTCGTGGACCACGACCCGCGCGCCGAAACCCGCGGCGACGCGGGCGACGCGACTGCCGATGGCGCCATAGCCGACCAGGCCGACCGTGCGGCCTTCCAACTCCAGGCCCACCGAGTCGTACCGGTAGTAGTCGCCCCGCCAAGTGCCGCTGGCGAGGTCGCCGTGCACCTGCGGGATCCGGCGCATCGCGGCGAGCATGAGGGCGATCGTGTGCTCGGCGGTGGCGGTGGCGTTCCGGCCGGGGGTGCTCGTGACGGCCACGCCGTGGGCGGTGGCGGCTTCGAGGTTGACGTTCACGGGCCCGCCGCGGCCGACGGCGACGAGTTCCAGGTCGGGGCATTCGCGCAGCACGCGCTCGGTGATCGGCGCCATCTGGGTGACGCAGACCCGGACCCCTTGCAGCGCTTCGATGATCGCGTCCTCGGTGCCGGAGGCCTCGCGCACCTCGGCGACGGGGCCGAAGGGCACGTCAGGCCACTCCAGCGAGTGCTCGACGATCTCCAGGTCGGCGTCCACGCTCGCGCGCAAGGCCTCGGTGAGCAGGTTCGGCAGGACGAAATGATCGCCCGCGGCCAGCACTCGAACGGTCATCGGCGGTCCTCCTCAGGTGCGGCCATGTCGATGGGAGTGTTGTACTGCAGCAGCGAGCGGCGCCCGCCCGCGACCCGCACTTCGGTGAGGCCCACGTTGCGCACCAAGGGAAGCGTGCGCCGGTACTCCGAGAGCGGGATGCCGAGCCAGTCGCACAGCACCACCCGCATGAGCGTGGAGTGCCAGACCACCAGGACCCGGCCGCCGTCGAACTCTGAGGCGATCTCGTCCAGGCAGGCGGTGGCGCGCTCCACGGCTTCGACCGGGTTCTCCCCGCCGGGCAGGTGGCTGCCCACGGGGTCGCGTTCGAAGGCCGCGTACCGGTCGGGGAAGCGTTCGCGCATCTCCGCGCCGGTGAGCCCCTCGCCGTCGCCGAACTCGACCTCGCGGAGGCGCTGGTCATGGCGCGGCTCCAGGCCGGCAGCGGCCGCGGCGGGCTCCAAAGTGGTCACGGCGCGCGTCAGATGCGAACTCCAGCAGGCGGCCAGGCCCGCGGTGGCGGCCCACGCGGCCAGCCGCTTCGCCTGTTCGCGCCCGCGGCCGGTCAGCGCGATGTCGCTCGCGCCGGTGTAGCGGTTCTCGGCGTGCCAGACGGTTTCTCCGTGGCGCACCATGACGATGTCAGTCAGTGTTCGGCCCTCCGGTAGGCGTGGGTGGTCAGCGGCTGCGGGAGCCGGCCGCGGTCGTGCAGGTGGTCCACGAACCGCAGGTAGAGGTCGGTCAAGCGGGCGTGCCGCTCCGCGTCCGGTTCGATCTCGGAGCGGATCCGCACCATCGCCGCCGCCGTCTCTGCGACGGATCTGCCGTCGGCGGTGGCCGCGAGGACCGCCATGCCGACCGCGGATTCGGCCTGTTCCGGCAGGAGCACGGGCCGTCCGAGGAGGTCGGCGCGCAGCTGCGACCAGTACCGGTTCGACGCGCCGCCGCCGGTGAACGTCAGGGCGCCGCCCGTGGGCGCGCCCAGCAGGTCCAGGTAGTCGAAGCAGAGACGCTCCACACAGGCCAGTCCAGTGAGGATGCCATGGAAGGCGTCCACGTCGTCGACGATCTCGCCGAGCGTGAACGGCTCGAGATCCGGTGCGGCGAAAGGGAACCGCTCGCCGCGTTCGCCCGCGAGCGGGTACACGACAGGGCCCGGCCCCCGGTACGCGGCGCGTTCGGTGAGCACTTCCAGATCGGCGTCGGGCCAGCGGCGGCTGAGCGCACCGGCGCCGCTGCTGGAGGCGCCGCCGGGCAGCCAGGTGTCGCCCGGCCCGCGGTGGCAGTAGACGACGCCGCCGGGGTCGCGCACCAGGTGGTCCGAAACGCCTTTGAGCACGAGCGTGGTGCCCAGCACCGAGTTCCAGGCGCCGTCGCCGAGGGCGCCGCCGCCGAGCTGCGCCGCGCAGCCGTCGGTCATGCCGGCGATGATCGGCGTCCCGGCAGGGATACCGGTCGCGGATTCACTTGCGGCGCAGACGGTGCCGATGACGGTGCCCGGCCGTGCCACCTCCGGCAGGATCGCGGCGGGGAGGCCGAGCCGGTCGAACACGTCCTCAGGCCACTGGTCGGCGAGCAGGTCGTACCCGGTCTTGAGCGCATGGCTCGCGTCCGAGGGCAGTTGGCGGCCCGCGAGCCGCCACGTGATCAGGTCCGGCTGGTGGAGCAGCCGCAAACCGTCCTCCATGGCGGTGCTCTCGCAGAGCCAGGTCAGTTTCGGCAGGGCCCAGCTCGGCTGCATCCGCTGATAGCCGAGGCGCTGCCAGACCTCCCCGCCGATCTCGTTGACCCGTTCGGCCTGCGCGGCCGCCCTCGCGTCGTCGTACATGAGCCCCTGCGTGAGGGGCCGCCCGGCGGCGTCGGCGAGGAGGATCGTGCCGGAGGTGGCGTCGACGGCGAGGCCGCTCACCCGGGCGGGGTCGAGGCCGCGCATCGCTTCTCGGGACGCACTGCAGGTCGCGGTCCACCACTGCTCGGGGTCCTGCTCGTGCCGTTCGCCGCGGCGCTCGCCGGTGAGCGGGTGCGAGCCGCGGCCGAGCACGTCGCCGGTGTCGTCCACGGCGAGCACCTTGACGCTCTGGGTGCCGACGTCGATCCCGATCCAGATCCGGTCACTCACGGCGCGCCGCCTGCCGCCGCCAGCCGGGCCGCGCGATCGCCCGCAGGTCGAGGAACTCCTCGTAGAGGCGCGTGTAGCGTTCGGCCGCTTCGGGATCGGGCGTGAACCGGTCGCCTGGGCGCACGTACCGGCCGGCCGCGCTCGCGAGGTCGGGTTCGGCGCCGGTGGCGACGAGTCCGGACAGGAACGCGCCCTTCGCGCCGACTTCACTGTCCTCGGTGCGCACCGCCGGGAGGCCGGTGACGTCGGCGATCATCTGGCACCAGACGTCGCTGCCGGTGCCGCCGCCGCACAGCCGCAGTTCGGTCGCCGAGTCGCCCGCCGCGGCCACGCAGTCTTTGATCGTGAGGCTGAGGCCCTCGAAGACCGCCCGCGCGATCTGCTCGCGGCCGTGCTCGAGCGAGAGCCCCCAGAAGGTGCCGCGCGCGGCGGTGTCAAGGAACGGGGCGCGTTCACCTGCGGGAGAGAGGTACGGAAGGAACACCGGTCCGTCCCCTGTGGCACGGCCGGCGAGTTCGCTCAGTGCCTGCGGCGAGTCGAGGCCGAGCATCGATGTGGCCCAGTCGATCACCTCGGTGCCGGCCAGGGTCGGGAAGACGCGCAGCAGCGGCCGGTCCTGTCCTTGGAAGCAGAGTCCAGAGCGACGGTGAGTCCCGCGGGCTCGCCCGCGGTGTCGACCTCGTCGCGGACGACTTCCGTGCACAGGGTGGTGCCCAGGATGATGCACGCGGTCCCGGTGGTGACCGCGCCCGCGCCGATGGCCGTGGAAGCGACGTCGTAAGGCGCCATCACGACCGGCACCCCGGCGGGGAGCCCGAGCGCGGCGGCGGCCTCCGGGCGCAGCCCGGCCGCGCGGCGGTCGTCGCCGACGACCCGCGGCAGCAGTCGCTCCTGGGATTCAAGGCCGAACATGCCGATCAGATCCCGAGAGTAGGCGCGCGTCCGCGGGTCGAGGAACGGCGCGGAGGCGTCGGACTCGTCCGCGGCGACGACGCCGGTGAGGCGCTGAAACAGCCAGCCGCCGCAGGTGAGCGCCGCGCTGGAACGAGCGAGCCGGTCCGGGTCGTGCTCGGCGAGCCACGACAGGATCGCGTTCGCGAGGCCGGGGAAGGTGAACGAGCCGTTGATCCGGAACGCCTCGTCGAGGATCCCGGCGTCGCGCCAGCGGTCGACGGTCCGGTGGGCGCGCCCGTCCGACCACAGCACCGCGGGCCCGGTCGGTTCGCCTTCATCGTCGACGAGCCAGCAGCCGTCGCCTTGCGCGGTGAGCGCCAGCGCGTCCGGCGGCTCGGGCAGTTGCCGGACGATCTCGCGGATCGCTTCGGCGGTGGCGTCCCAGACCTGGCCCATGTCCTGTTCGGCCCAGCCGGGGCGGGGCCGCTCCACTTTGACGCCGCGGCGGGCGACGATGAGCTCGGTGCCGTCGTCGCCGTGGGCGACGGCCTTGATCGCGGTGGTGCCCGCGTCGACGGAAATCCTGGTCATCGCGTCATCCTCTGCCGTGTGCCTGGCGCGAGCGCCGCGCGAAGGAGTCGAGGGCGACGGCGACGACGAGGACGGCGCCGGTGACCATGAACCGGTACGAGGAGTCGAGGTTGAGCAGTGTGAGGCCGCTGGAGATCGACTGGATGACGAGGATGCCGAGGAGGGCCGAGAACGCGGAGCCGCGGCCGCCGAAGAGGCTGGTGCCGCCGATGACCGCGGCGGCGATCGCGTTCAGGTTCACGTCGCCGGTGCCGGTGCTCTGGGTCGCGGCGGCGAGGCGGGCGGCCGCGAGGACGCCGCCGATCGCCGCGAAGGTGGAGCACAGCACGAACACCCAGGTGTAGATGCTCTTGACGTTGATGCCGGCCCGGCGGGCGGCTTCGGGGTTGCCGCCGACGGCGTAGATCGAGCGGCCGAACTTGGTGCGGGACAGGACGTAGTGCATCACCAGGACCACGGCCACGAAGAGGACGAACATCCAGGCCACGCCGCGGGTGCGGCCCAGGTAGTAGACGGCGAAGACGAGGCCGGCGAGGATCAGTGCCGATCGGGCCACGAGCAGGCGCATCGGGGCGGCGGAGAGGCCGGCCTGGCGGCGCGTGCGGGCGCCGATCCAGCCGGCGGCGAAGACGCCGGCCGCGGCGAGCACGGCGAACAGGTAGGCGAGCCAGGCCGGGACGAACCAGAGCTGGGCGAACTGCACGAGGTTCGAGTCGTACGGCAGGTTGACGGCGTTCTGGCCGCGCAGCAGCCACAGTTGCACACCGAGGAACGCGAGGAGCCCGGCGAGGGTCATCACGAAGCTGGGCACGGCGAACCGGTTGAACCCTTGGCCGTAGACCCAGCCGATGACGCTGCCGGCGGCCACGGCCGCGAGGATCGCGAGCCATGTGGGTTGTCCGTATTGGACCATGACCATGGCGGTGATGGCGGCCGAGACGCCGCTGACGGATCCCACCGACAGGTCGATCTGGCCCACGAGCAGGACGCACACGATGCCGAGGGCGAGGAATCCGACCGGGACGATGTCGAAGGAGAGGTTGACGAGGTTGGTGCTGGACAGGAAGGTGCGGTTGAGCAGCTGGAAGACCGCCCAGATCACGATGATGCCGCCGAAGACCGGGAGCATGCCGAGGTCGCCGTCGCGGACCCTGCGGACGGCGGCGCGCACGCTGTCGCCGTAGGTCTGCGGGGCGATGAGCCGTTCGTCCTGGAGGTCGACGGCGGGCTGGTCGTCTACTGCGGTCATGGGGTTTCCTTCCGGGAGGCGCGTTTCGACACTGCCCGTTTCGACACCGCGTTGTCGGCGGCGCCGGTGATCGCGGCGACGATGTCCTCGGAGGAGACCGACCGCGCGTCGAAGACGCCGTTGTTGCGCCCCAGGCGGAGGACGGCCACGCGGTCGGCGACGGCGCGCACGTCCTCCATGTTGTGGCTGACCATGACGACGCCGAGGCCCTTGTCCCGCAGGCGTTCGACGAGGTTGAGCACTTCGGCGGTCTGGGCGACGCCGAGCGCGGCGGTGGGTTCGTCGAGCAGGATGACCTTGGGGTCGCCGAGCAGGGCTCGGGCGATGGCCACGGTCTGGCGCTGTCCGCCCGACAGCGCCGCGACCGGGACCTTGAGGGTCGGGATCTTCGCGGACAGCTGGCGGAGAAGCTCCCAGGACTTCTTCTCCATCGCCACGTCGTCCAGCAGGAACGGGCGCAGTTCGCGGCCGAGGAAGAGGTTCGCCTTGACGTCGAGGTTCTCGCACAGCGCGAGGTCCTGGAAGACGGTGGCGATGCCGAGGGCGTGGACTTGCGCGGGGGATTCGACGGCGACTTCCCGGCCTTGGAAGCGGATGGTGCCCGCGTCCGGTCCGTGCACGCCCGCGAGGACTTTCACGAGGGTGGACTTCCCGGCGCCGTTGTCACCGACGACCGCGACGACCTCTCCGGCGCTGACGTCGAGGTCGACGCCGGTGAGGGCGGCGACCGCGCCGAAGTTCTTGGAGATCCCCCGCAGTGACAGCACCGCCTGGTCGGGCGGGGCCTGCGCTTCGACTGCTGTCATGTGCTCGACTTTCGTTCGCAGGGTCGGGTTTACGCGATGTCCAGGCTCGCGCAGGCTTCGGCGTATTCGGCGGTGCAGACGTCTTCGACCTTGAGGACGCCTTCGGGGCCGAAGATCACGTCCTTGAGGTTCTCCTGGGTGACGATGGTGGGCTGGAAGAGCTGCGACGGGGTGTCGAAGAGGGTCGCGTCGGCTTCCGGCTCCTCCCCCTGCATGAGCTTGTAGGCCACGTCGGCGGCGGCTTCGGCGACGATCGTGATGGGCTTGGAGATGGTGTTGTACTGGTCGCCGGCGATGATGCGCTGGATCGCGGCGAGTTCGGCGTCGTTGCCGGTGATCGGGGGCAGGTCTGCGTCAGCGGCCTTGAACGCGGCGATCGCGCCGCCGCCGGTGCCGTCGTTCGCGGCGACGACGCCCGCGATCTGGCCGTCGAACTGCGCGATCTGGCCGCTCACCCACTGCTGGGCCTTCTCGGGCGACCATTCGGGGGTGTCGTACTCGGCGAGCAGTTCGTAGCCGCTGTCGTCGATGGCGTTGTGGATGCCGTCGCGGATGAGGCCGGCCGCGGCGTCGGTCGGCGAGCCGTTGACCTGGAGCAGTCCGCCTTCGGCGCCGCTCTCGTCGAGGTGGTCGACCAGGGACTGGCCGATGGCCTCGCCGATCGCCTCGTTGTCGAACGAGACGTAGAAGTCGGCGGGTTTGTCGGGGATGGGCCGGTCGTAGGCGACGACCTTGACGCCCTGGGACTGCGCGGTCTGCACGATGGTGGCCGCGGCGGTGGAGTCGACGGGGTCGAGGACGAGGACCTTGGCGCCCTGGGCCATCGCGGAGTTCGCCTGCTGCTGCTGGAGGGCCGCGTCGCTGTCGGCGTTCTGGTAGATGACGTCGCAGTCGGCGCAGAGTTCGCCCATGCGCGCTTCGAACATCGGGGCGTCGTACTCCTCGTACCGGGTCGAGGCGAGGTCGGGCATCAGGAACGCGACCGTGCCGGGGCCGCTGTCGCCGTTGCCGGCGTCGGGCTCTTCGGCGCATGCCGCGAGGGCGGACAGGACCACGAGACCGGTGAGGGCGCCGGCTGCCAGTCTTCTCATGTTCGACTCCTTTGTCGGAATCCCTTGCGGGAGGGGTTGCAACGAGTAGGGAGACCGTAAGCCGAAGGACAGTAGGATGTCACTACCCGACCTGAATCGAACAGCATTGATGTGAGAAGCAACCGGAATGATGTGCCGATAGGGCCTTTCTCGCACACTCCACCCGGGTGGCTTCTTCACCTGAAACCAAGAGAACACCACGTCAGAAGGAAGATCACGATCGGATATCGGCCGTGAAAGGGCGATGTTCGATTCACAGGAAATGAACAGAGGTGGGCGATGGCGCCGGACACCGAACCCGAGGCGGGCCGCGCCCCGCAGGCCCGGCGCGAGCAGATCCGGACCCGGGTCGTCGACGAGGGCTTCGTCCGCATCGAGCAGCTCGCGGCCGACCTCGGCGTCACTCCCATGACGATCCGGCGCGACCTGGACTTCCTGCAGAGCAAGGGGTGGCTGCGCAAAGTGCGCGGCGGCGCCACCGCGCAGCCGTCGACGGCGTTCCACGGAGACGTGCGACATCGCATGCAGGCCATGGCACCCGAGAAGGAGGCGCTCGCCCAGGCGGCGCTGCGCCTCGTCAAACCGGGCCAGTCGATCCTGCTGGACGAGAGCACCACGGCCCTCGCCCTCGCCCGGCTGCTCCCCGGGCGCGCGCCGCTCACCGTGATCACCTACTTCGAGCCGGTCATCCGGGAACTGGCGGGCACGCCCGGCATCGACCTCATCTCGCTCGGCGGCGACTATTACCCGGCGTACGACGCGTTCCTCGGACTCCGCACCATCGACGCCGTCGCGGGCCTGCACGCCGACGTCCTGTTCGCCTCGACCACCGCCATCACCCGCGGGAACTGCTACCACCAGTCCCCCGAGACCGTGGCAGTCAAACGGGCGCTCATGGAGGCCTGCGACCGGCGCATCCTCCTGGTCGACCACACCAAGTTCCAACGCCGCGGCCTCTACCAGATGGCGCCCGTATCGGCCTTCGACCTCGTCATCGTCGACGCCGACATCCCCACCGCGCAACTGGAGGACCTCCAGTCCAAAGCCCCGAAAGTCCTCCAGGCCCAGGCCGACTGACCTCCGCGCAGCAGCGGCGGGATCGGAGCGACGGTATCGTGGACCGAGTGGCCGGAGGCCCTGGTCGAGGCCGATGCGAAGCGCTCTCCGCAGGCGAGGGTCTGCGGCGGCAACGGTCCATCGCCCTGACCGACCCCCGACCCCCGACCCCCGACCCCCGACCCCCGACCCCCGACCCCCGACCCCGACCCCCGACCCCCGAGGAGCATCCATGCCCGCAGTGCCGTGGCTGGTCGACGGCCCGCGTTCGATGAAGGTATTCGTCACCGCACCGGACGCCGCGTCGTCGACGGTTCCCGCCGCGGTGGTGCGGCTCGACAACGCGCTCACCGGATTCGCCTCCCCACCCGCGGCCTGGTTCGGGCTCCTCGAGCGGCTCGGCAACTGGTGGTTCCTGGTCTGCGCGGTCATCGCGACCGCGGCGTTCGTTCCGGTCCTGGAAGGTTTCGGAAGCGGCCTGGCGATCGGCGTCATCACCGGCCTCATCCTGGGCGCCGCGAGCAGAGCGCTCTTGGAGAAGCTCGCCAAGTCCCTGGCGCGCCGCAAGGCCGGCAAGACCGCGGCGGCGACGGTCGAGGAGCTCGAACCCGTCGTACGCGTGGCCTCCGGCGGTCTCGACTGGGCGGACGCAGTCGTCGCTGCCGAACCGGGCGCGCTGCACGAGGTGCACCTCCTCATGTGGAGGATCACGGACCTCACCGGCCCGGACGGCCGGCAGGCGGCCGACGAGCTCTACAAGCGGTGGAAACGGATCGATCCCAAGGCGGCGGCCGAGATCGAGGCCGAAGACGCCGCAGAGCTGGCATTGCTCAAGGAGTCGGAGCGGCAGGAACGGCCCTGACGCACCGCTCGGGCCGCATAACGCGAATGGGCGGTCATCGATGTGATGACCGCCCATGAACGCTATGTCTTATGGCTGGGGTACCTGGACTCGAACCAAGAACAACGGAACCAGAAACCGCCGTGTTGCCAATTACACCATACCCCAATGCTTCGTCAACGCTTTGAAGCTCGCTGCGCCGACGGATGTAACTGTACCGGACTCGCCCACGGCCCTACAAACGGGTTCCGGTGACGTGGAGCACGAGGCGCGCGAGGAGCGCGAGCGTGCCGAAACGCGTCGCGCGGTCGGTCTACGATGCCCGCGGTCGAACTTCGCAGAAATCCTCCGAACCCGGGCAACCCCGGCCTTCGGGGACGCGTAATGGGCGTGTCGGGCCACGCCGTATCCACCACACCGCGGCCGGCCCCTCCCCTACCCGTCACCTGAAAGAGGCCCAGTGAAGACCAAGGAGCAGCAAGAGGCCGAGTTCCGATCCTTCGCCGTCGCCCAGCGCGAGAGCCTGCGCCGCTACGCGTATCTGCTGTGCGGGGACTGGTACGAAGCCGACGACATCGTGCAGAAGTCGCTGACGAAGATGTTCGCGGCCTGGAAGCGCGTCGAACCGGGCGGCGCTCCCGCGTACGTCCGCAAGATCGTCACCAACGTGTACATCTCCCACCGCCGCCTGGCCTGGGTCCGCCGCGAACGGACCAGCGCCGAACTGCCGACGCAGCTGCTCGACCGTCCACAAGAGTCCGTCGATGTGCGGCTCGAAGTGGTCGCGGCATTGGAAAGACTGCCCGCCAGGCAACGCGCGACGCTCGTCCTGCGGTATTGGGAGCAACTGTCCGTCGACGAGACCGCTACCGCCATGGGCTGTTCGACCGGCACGGTGAAGAGCCAGTCCTCCAAGGGACTGCGGAAGCTGAAGGAAATCCTCACCGAATCGGCCGTCCTGGCCCGGGCCTAGCGGAAAGGAAGCGAAGACTCATGAACCTGCAAGACGACCCAGGGGCGGTGTTCCGCAACGCCATGCCCGAGACGACTCCCCCGCCCGCGCAGTTCGACCTCGACCGGATCGTGCGCGACGGCTACCGCGCGCGCCGCCGCCAGCGCGCCGTGATCGGCGGTGCCGGGAGCGCCGGCGTCGCCGCTGTGGCCGCGGTCCTGGCCCTGTCCATCGGGATCGTCCCGAACCGGGACGACGGCACGGACGGCCCTCCGGCCGCCGACTTCGACTTCGACACGGCCATGGCCGGCTACCCGCCGGACGCCACGGCTCCCGTCTCCGGGATCGATCACCAGATGAAAGAGCTCACCAAGCCGCGAAGGACGCCTTCGGCGACCTCGCCGTCGACGCCGGATTCCTCGGCGCCGAGGGCCTCGACTACGACTTCCCCTCCGACGAGGAGGCGCAGGAGGCCATGGACGAGTTGGACCTCGACTACACCGGGGCCCTCGCCGACGAGTTCGGTCTCCACCCGGACACGCCGCTGCTGTTCAACGCACGCTCGGACACGGGCAACGGCGGGCAGGTGTACCTGAAGAGCTACGCCGCCCACGAAGGCGACGAGGAGGGCGACCAGCCCGGCCTCAAACTCGAGGCCATGCTGCCCGGCGGCTGGACCGCCGAGCCCGGCCCGACCGGCGACGTGGCGTTCCCGCAGCACCTCATCAGCGACCAGGCGTCCTGGACCGACCAGGCCCCGGAGTTCGCCACCGAGGATCTCGGCGACGGCCGCACGCTGATGACCGCCGACCACGGGTGCGCCTACGAGGCCGCCGTGGTCTACCCGAACGGCTCGGCACTGCGCACCTCGTGGGACCTCGACTGCGAGGGCCAGGGCCGCGAGATGGCCCTCGGCGACCTCCGGGACGCGATGCTCGCCATGCCCGAGATCGACTTCGACACGACCGGCCTCACCCCGGTCGAGGACCTGATCGAGTTCCCCGACGCCTGGGTGCTCGACGAGTCTGGCCGGCCGAGGCCGCGGCTGACGCGCAGGCCAGCATCGACGCCGCGTACGACACGATCGCCGCCGCCTACCCCGACGCCGAGCCCCGGGACGGTGCCGCGAACCAGCACATCCTCTCCGGCGACCTCGCCCGCCGCGTATACGTGGGCGACGGTGATATGGGGTTCACCGACGACACCGATTACCCCGTCACCTACGACCTGACGTACTACCTGCCCGGCGGCTGGCTCCCCGGTTTCGACTACGCGACGCCCGACCTGTACCTGCCCCCGTGCAGCAAGGACGACCCGGCCAAGGTGTGCGAGGAGGCGACCGAGGTCAACGGCCGCACGGTCGTCCTCCGGAGGATCACCGTGGGCGAATCGGTCTCGTACATGGTGTACGTGTTCGACCCCGCCGGTTGGGCCGTCGAGTACGACACGATGGTCGAGGGCGACATCGACGGGTACGGCCGCGAGGACGTCATCGCGCTGGCCGCATCGCTGCCGGCGCCTGTCTACGACGTCGAGGAGTACGACCTGGAGTAGGGGCGTATCGCGCTGCCGCGCAAGGAAAAAGAGGCGCGGGCCCGCGATCCAACCCGCGCCTCCCCCCGTTCAGGCGGCCGGCTCAGCGCCGCCTAG
>CAVUGC010000004.1:0-75749 GCA_963740955.1 uncultured Actinomycetota bacterium | reverse complement strand
TGTCGCCTCAACGACGTATTGCTTGTCCGGCAACTTCGACGACCCGGCCCAGGCCTGGCCCGAAGCGGTCGCCGCCCAACTGCCCGGCCCGGTCGGCTTCTACCTCGCCGCCCTGCTCGTCTTCAGCGGCCTGACCGCCGCCGGCATCCTCCTGATCCGGCTCCTCGGCACCGTCCGCGGCCCCCGCGGCTTCGCCAGCGCCGCCGAGCTCGACCGCGCACTCACACACCGCGCCGCCCTCAGGAAAGCCAAGCGCCTGCGCCCCGGCCTCGGCCGCAAAGCAGAGATCGAGGACGTCGCCGTGGACCTCGGCCGCGCCGTCGGCGGCTTCGGGAAGCGCTTGGCGGCCAGCATCGAGAACTCCATCCTCGTGCTCGCCGCACCCCGCCAAGGCAAGACCAGCCAGGTCATCATTCCCTGGCTGCGGGCCTGGCGCGGCCCGGCACTGGTGACCTCCATCCGCCGCGACGTCGTCCTCGCCACCCACGAACTGCGCCGCGACGCCGGACCGGTCGCCGTCCTCGACGTCTCCGACACCGAATGGCCCTACCCGCTCAGGTGGAGTCCGGTCGCCGGCTGCGAGGACTACGACCAGGCCCGCCGCACGCGCGAACGTCATGGTCACCGTCGGCAGGAGCGGCGGCGACTCGACCAACGCCGGCTACTTCCACAACAACGCCGTCAACCTGCTCTCCGGCTGGCTCCACATCGCCGCGCTCGAAGGCCGGACCATGGACGATGTCGTCCGCTGGGCCATGGACCCCGGCGACGACGAACCGATCGAGCTGCTGCGCGCCAATCCGGGCACGGTGCCCGGCGTCGCGGGCGACCTCTTCTCGCTCTACAACGGTCAACCCCGACTCCCGCGGCGACCTGTGCAACACCGTGCAGACCGCCGTCACCCCGCTCCTGTCGGCCAAGGCCAACGGCTGTTCTCCTGCCACCCTGCGAAGTGCGATCGACCTGGAGCAGTTCCTCACGCGAGTCGGCACGATGTACCTGCTTGCGCCTCCAACCAGGCCGGCCGACCTGCCCCGCTGATCTCCGCGTTCGTCGACGACCTCACCGAGGTCGCCACGCCGTCTCGCCGACCAGTCACCCGCCGGACGGCTCGACCCGCCGCTCGGCGCTGATCCTGCGACGAGGTCGCCAACGTCGTCCCGCTCGAAGACCTGCCCGCCCTCATGTCGTACTCCGCCGGGTCCGGGATCTTCGTCGTCGCGATCCTGCAAGAATCGCCCAGGCCCGCGCCCGCGTGGGGCCGCGACGGCGCCGACATGCTCTGGGGCGCCTCGACAGTGAAGATCGCCCTCGCCGGCCTCGCGGGGGAGGAAGCGCAGTGGTTCGCCGACCTCTCCGGCACTTGGCGCGAACACGTCGTCAACCGCCAGCACGGCCCGAACGGCAGCTCCACTTCCCCGACCGAACGCGAGCGGCCGACCATCACCGCCAAAGAGGTCCGCACCCTCAACGCGGACCGCGGCGAAGCCCTCGTCATCCACGCCTCGACGCCTGCGGTCAAGACCCTCATGCGCCGCCACTACGAGTCGGCGGAAGCCAAGGACTACGAGCGGTCGGCCACCGAGACGAAGCAGATGCTCGGGCGCGGCGCGGCCGTCGCAGAGTCTGTGGACCGCTGGCGCGGCACGGCCCGCTGAACCAACGAGAGGACGGCATCATGCCGACACCTGCACAGCCGCAACGGCCTTCAACGCCGACCCTGCGCCGACCCCGCGGTGTCTCGGGTGACAGCGGCACGTCCGCATCCGGTTCCGGATCGGGTGTCCTTGCGATCAAGGGCCGCCTGCTCGAATGGCACTCCATGACCGACGAGCAGCGATCCGAAGCCTGGACCGGTCTCGTCGAATGGGTCGCCTGGCTCCATGACCGCTACGAGCTCTCCATCGCCTCGCGCCTGCCCGAGTGCTGGCCTCAGCATCCCGGCCTCATCGAGGAGCTGTGGGCGCTGAAGATGTGGCGCGAGGCCCTCTACACCACCGACACCGAGACTGGTGTCCTCATCGGACAAGAGGCCGGCGGCCTCGCCCAGCACGCCCGCTACTGGCATACCGACCTGCGCAACCTCTTCGGCCAGATCCGCTTCTACGCCGAACGCTGCGCCGCCGAACACCGCGGCGGGCAACCCCTGACCGAGCGCTCGAAAACCGACCTCAAAGCCACGTGGCTCGGAGCCGATCCCACCAGCGCTATCGCCGCGCCAGCGAGTCAGCCCGCCCGAACCGCAAGGCCCACAAGCGGTCTGCCTGCCGCTGAAATGCACCGCCGCCTCGAACTCGGCAGCGCGCGCAGCCTCGACCTCGGCGATGACAAGTACGCACGCTCCTTCGATGACTGGTGGGCGCGCGATAGCGAGACCGGGGACTGGAACAAGGTCACCGACACCGACCTGGCCCGCCGACTCGACAACCTCGCCGTTACCGAACAGCCTTAACCCGAAGGACTGCAACCGATGTCGACACTATTGACCGAAGCCGAGCGGCGCTACCTCGCCGCGGTCCTCGACGAACCCGACCTCGCCCTTGACCAGATCCAGGCGAACGATTTCGCCCACCCCGGATACGCCCGCGTCTACCAAGCGGTCAACGACATCCACCGCGAACATCCCGACCTCGAAGGGCCCGAGCTGACCCGAGCCGTTGCCGAGCAGGCCGGAGCACCCGGACTCGACGCTGACCGCCTTGAACTCCTGCGAGTGGAAGCACCCGACACCGAGCAGCTTCCCTTCTACGTCGGCATGATCCTCGACGCCAGCGCCCAACGCGAACTCGCCACGATCGCGGCGAACCAGGCCACGTCGAGCAGTACCAAAAGCTCTTCAACACGCCTTGGCCCGACCAAGCCGTAGCCGCCATTGCCCCCGAGGCCGCTACCGTGTCGGCCACGAAGAACTCCTCGTCGCCTCCCTCATGGCCTACCCCGAACAGGCCAAGACCCTTGTCGGGATCGTCCCGCCCGAGACCGTCCAGGACTTCCGCTGCCGCGTGGCCTATGAGGTCGTCGCCTCCGCCGCATGGGACGGCGACTACACCTCCGACGTCAGCCTCGTCTGGCAGATCGCCAAAGCCCAAGAGATCGCGAAAGCCTTGGGCGACACCCCGCCTACCTACACCGAGCCCGACGCCGCCTTTGTTGCAAGGTCTCCCGCACCGAGATCACCGATCAGTCCGGACTCGACACTGCCCGTCAGCTTCTCGCCCAAGACCTTCGGCACAACGTGAGTGCGACACCCGGGCCCGAGCTGGAGCAGCAGATCCGCATCAGCCCGGCCTCGATCTTCGCCAACCCGGCCCAGATCGATCCACACGCACCACCTGCGCCCACCCCCGAGCCCGATATCGCTCCGCACCACGGCCGAGCGGAGGGCACCCGATGAGGACGCCGCCAAGCCCTCGCGTACCGAACTCCCCATGGTCATGACCGCCGCCGAGATGCGCCGCCGCTGGCGCCGAGGCGAAGTTCGCCCGCTCTCCCCGCTCCTCGACATGACCGCGGAGTACGCCGGCCACTGGTGGAACCTCGACGGCAACGACGCCTGGGTCCGCGCCACCGACCCCAACGCCATCGCCGTCTACGAAGCCCAGAAGCAACGCTCAGCAGCCACGCTGAAGAACTCCGGAAGAAGACCCAACGCCTCCACCTGCGAAAGCAGTCATCAAGCGAGTAACGCTTGGAGGCAGGTGGCAACGTCGGAGTCAATCGCGTTGGGTTCGTTGAGTGCTTGGCGCCTCGGAGTGCTTGGACAATAAGCCCTTCCGGCAAGGTATTTGTGGTGGTAGGGAAAGCATGCCGCGCATGGCGGCGATCTCCAGGTGGTTTCCGCCCGGACTTGTTCCCGATGTGGGTCTCCGACGTTCTGCTGCCCAGCAGAGACTTCCCCTGGCGTAGCGACGTTTTCGGTATCCGATGAGATGCCGCTGGGCGCTGTTTGACCGATGGTGAATGTCGGCCAGATCGCGTAACGTGCATGGTCGTCAGGTTCAGATCCACTTGGGGCGGCCGTTGAGTGCTGGGGCGAGCCTGTTTGCGATGTCGGAGGTTAGGGCCAATGGACAGTCGAGGTCTTGATGTCTGGGTTGGGTTCGGGGCAGATTTGCCGGCGGGGACCTCGATCTCGACCGAGTGGGGGGAACTGCGGGCCCGCCGTCCAGAAGACTCTGAGGTTCTGCGGACCGCCGGGATTGAATACGACCCTGGTAGGGGGTGCATCCTTCAGGCTCGTGTGTCCAACCCATGGACGACTCTTCCTGATGGACAACGGGTCCTTCAGCTATCAGGTATTGAAGATCTCAGGTGGAAGAAGGCGGCGCTTGGCTTCCTTCTGGCTCAAAATCCTTCTGAGGCTCGTCCTGTGCTCCCGTGGTTCTGTCTGGAGACCTTGGACGGGGGTGGCGGTGGAGGATCCTTTGGCCGGTTTCCTCAAGGGAAAGGAGTTCTCTGAAGAGGAGGTAGCCGAGCTTGAACGGTGGATGGGGTTGGTAGGAGCATCTCCATTGTCCGCTATTGCCATCGATCGAGCGACGCTCATGTTGAACCGCCTCGTGGATAATGCTGACGCCCTCATCGACGGAGTGATCGTCTGGGAGTGTCTGTTTGGAACCGGTGATGTTCAGGAGCTGAGCTATCGAGTTTCGATGAGTATGGCGTGCGTTATTTTCCAGGTCCCGGCTGAACGAGTAGCACTTCAGAATGAGATCAAGAAGTTCTACAACCTGCGGAGCAAGATTGTCCATGGAGGCCGCCAGTTGAATTCAGGCGAGGACAAGAACTGCCGAGACCGTGTGCAAGAGCTGACGCTGAGCGCGCTACGGGCTCTTCTAGAACGTCATCCGTCCCTTATTGGCGCAAGACCAGACAAGTTCATTGCGTTTGTGATGGGTCAACGGGGACATGGAGCCATCTGAGCGGACAAATGGGATTCGCTCCCGGAACTGGTGACTGCAGGGGTGAGCTTCTTTGCCCTGTGGTGGCTGCGGTATGGGCGGCGATCGCCGCAAGCGGACAGCTTCGTGAACTCAAGAAGGACAGCAAGGATCGCGCTCGGCAAGACGAGCAGTCGCAAGCGTCTCTAGTCGCAGTCTGGCTCGATCGACTTCAGTCAGGCGAGTTTACTGCCATGTGTGTGAATGCAAGTAGGCTTCCAGTATATGAGCTAACGATCGGGTTTGTAAATCCGAAGCTCTCCGAGCCGCAATTGATTCGACAGCCAATCATGCCGCCACTTGCCGATCAAGGTTACTTGTCTGATATTAGCGACATTGTCAATAGCGCGGCAGCTAACGATCCTGGAATCGCGGCTTCATGGATACTTCGCACTGAGGCGCCGGTTCCACTCGAAACCCTGGTTACCCAAGCGGATGGAAGCGAAAGATGGGAGGCAACGTCTAGGCTTGGCCCAATTGGGATTACAATATCATTTACTGATACCGAAAATCGAAGATGGCATCGTGACGTTTTTGGGCGACTATCTCGAGTCTCTGATGACTTCCAAATCGTGCGAAGCGCGGTCATGTTCCGTGGTCCAGCGCTGACGAATCTCAGAACCTTGATGCAGAGCCGGTCCTCGTCTTAAATATTGGAGGATACGGGCGAAGATTGAGCGTTCTCTTCAATGTTCCGAACGGTCGCATAGAGCCCGAGGACTGATCCCCAAAGTCGGTAATCAAATTGAGCCGGCCTTGCATACTTCAACCAGCTAATTGGTGGAGTAATCCAGTTGGCGAGGTGTTCGGCTAGGGTCAGGTAGAAGAATAGGATGCTATCTTCACCACATTCGAGGAATATGGGTCTCCTTGCCTGCTCTCCTCTGAAGCAAAGCTCGAGATCGCCAGGAGCGGCAGGATCCATGTTCGTCCAAAGGACTGTGAAGCCATCAAGCAGACACATTGCATCGGTTCGTTCGCGTTCTGGCAACGACATCACTGCTTCTGCAAAATTCTTGGTATGAGTTGCGTCCCGCGATCCTGGCTTCTTTTTCTAAATATTATCCCGCCGAAGAAGGTTGCGGATGTGGATTCCATATAGCTGGTACTACTTCCTGCGGCGGAAAACCCATACCTCTGTCTCATCAGAGAGCATGCGCTTTGCCGAAGCGATGTTCTTAACCGCTTTCTTGATCTCAGTGGTGGTAATGTGACTCTTAACTTGAATAGTCCCGACGACGCTCTCAACTGGGACAGCCTTGTTGTGGCCCATTCCGAATATTTGCGGCATGGTGAGGGAGTCGACCAGGATGATATCTTGGGGATCACTTTCTGAACCATCGGCTGCTACGATTATTCCCTTCGTCATTTCGTATCTCCTGGGAATATGCGGACGAAGTGACTCAATGATGTCCTCTTCGCGCATTTCGCCTTTGGTCAGGCGGTCAGCCAAAGGTCCAGATGCCCTAAGAGCGGCCGTCAACCTCAAGCTCAGGCCGTGCATGCCTCGGCGGAAGTGGTCATCCCTCATGAGTTGAGGTTGAGTCGCGAATGCCGACGTCCGGACCTATTTCTGCTGGTTTTTGATCGCGGCCGTAACCCGAGTGTTTAGGTCGTGCCCCAGGTGTAGATGAACGTTGCGCCGCAGTGGTTGGCGAGATATTTTAGGTGGTCCTTGACAAGTTTGTCTTCTTTGGCAGAGTGGTCGAGGAATGGAATGTTGTGAACGGTGACGCAGGTGCGGTTCCGACCAGGCGAAGAATCTCAAGGACTCGTCGGGATTTGGGTGTCAACGGACAGTAGGGCAGGTGGGCGGTGCCGCTATTCGGCACCGCCCACCTGCCTGCGTCTAGT
Source organism: uncultured Actinomycetota bacterium (assembly GCA_963740955.1). Classification (GTDB taxonomy): domain Bacteria; phylum Actinomycetota; class Actinomycetes; order Mycobacteriales; family Micromonosporaceae; genus Glycomyces. The sequence continues at coordinate 68,955 of CAVUGC010000004.1, read as the reverse complement.
TCTTGAAGAAGGAGTTCCCCAGTCGCCGACGCTCTGCCGCCGAGATCAAGAAGCTTGGGCACCCGTTGATCTGGATCGTTCCAGCCAAGAGCGAGAGGTCGAGGTCCCAATCGAACCCGCTTCTCCAGGCGAAGCGCTCGGTCGCGTTCTCAAGCGACATGCGGATCTCCTCCTCGCTCCAGGAGTTCACGGCCTTCAGCTGCATCTTCACGAGCTGAAGCTCGCCACGGACATTCGCGAGGCTGATGTGCTGCACCCGATGGCAATCCGGGCAGAGCGCAATGAGCCGGGCGAGCCGCTGGACCGCCGTAGTGGAGGTGACCTCGAAGTGCCAGAGCTCGTGGCAGTCCGGACGACGGGGGCGACCCGTCTGCGGGTCGTAACCGGGCTGACCGCAGACCTCACAGCGCATTCCGGCCGTCTCGCACACCGGGATGCGGAGCCGGTCCCAATCGGCACGCGGGAGGATGCCGCGGAGGTTCGAGCCCCAGACGTTCTCTGGGAGGACGTCGGGGTAAATCAGACCAGGGCCGATCGGGAGCGAGTCGACCACGGGCTCCTCGGCGGGAACCTCGCGGTCGGCGGGCTTCGGCCGGTCCGGACGAGCTATCCAGTGCCGCAATGACTTGAAGAAGCCCTTCATACGGCCGCATCGACTTTCATCTCGTTCTGAATCAGGCGTCGGTTCATCTCCGCCTGGAAGGTCCCCAGATAGCTGAACAGCAGTTGGGAGTCGATCTTCGCGAGTTCCTCCTGGTTCAGGGGCTCCTGCGACACCAGCCCGCTGAGGATGACCGACCCGAGGACTTCGACGTCGGGGTGGCCGCCTTGGCGAACCCTCTCTAGAGCATCGAGGGCCGCCATACCGGAGTCGTCCACCGTGTGGAGATAGCGCTCCGTGGTGAGGATGCTGGCGTGTCCCAAACGGTCCTTGACGTCCATCAGGGTCGCGCCGCCATTGAGGAGCCACGAGGCGTGCGCGTGGCGTAGCAGGTGCATCCGGATATCCACCGGCAGATCGGCCGCGGCGAGCGCGGGCCGGATGACCTTTTCGCGGAACCATCGACTCGGAATGTGGCCGTCGGTGTCCCAGCGGCGCTGTCTACGCGGCTGGTCCTTCCCTGATGCTCGGCGCATGCGGCGGTAGTCCGTCATTGCGCCTTTGCAGTATTCGCAGCGGCACTTGCCAGCGGTGTACGCGCTCATGGTGCCGTGGCGGTACGTGCGGCCCTTTCTCGATGGGTTCGGTCCGGCCAAGATCGGTCGGTGCGGTCTCGATGACGCCTGGCTCCACGGCTTCGGGGATGTACCAGAAGAGCAGGTCCTCCTTCTTCAGGTTGTGGGTGGCGATGTGGTCCTTGATGCGCTTGGTCAGGCCCTCGCGGATCCGGAGCACGCGCTGCTCGTGGTCCTTGGGCGGCTTGACGAGGAAGCGCCCACCCTCTGGGTGGAACTTGCGGTTGACCTGGACGACGGCCCGGGATACACGGATGCGGTGCTGCTTGGGCTCGAAGTCCTTGACGCGCAGCTCGGTGATCTCACCCCAACGCATCCCGGTCTCGATCGCGACCTCGACCAGGAGCTTCCAGATGTCGTGGACGAGCGCGGCGTAGAACTTGTCGTACTGCTCGGGGGTGATGATGCGGAGTGACTTCTTCGCCACCTTCGCGGTCTTGACCTTGAGGCAGGGGTTGGCCGGGACGATGTCGTCGTCCACGGCGTTCGAGAAGATCGTGGACAGAAGCGTCTTGAGGTACTTCCTCGTCGCGGCCGAGACGCCGGACTGCTTCAACTGGGTGAGCCAGCGTCGGATGTCTGCGGCGCGGATGTCGATCATCCGTCGCTCGGCGAAGTAGCCGAGGATGTGCGCGTGGAGCTCGTAGGAGTACGTCTCGAGCGTCTTCACCTCGACGGTGAGGTTCGGCCTCCAGTGCTCGTCGACGTAGGTCTCGAAGCTCATCCGGCCGCGGATCAGGTACTCGCCCTGGCCTTCATGAACTTTCGACTCAGCCTTCTGCCAGGCCTTCTTGGCGTCCTTCTTCAGGTCGTAGGTGCCCGCCGAGCGGTACTTGCCATCCGTGTCGAGGTACATGGCGGTGTAACGGGGTTGGCCGAACCTGTTGAGTTTCTTGTTGCAGTAGCCCATGGGGATGGTTCTCCGATTTCCTTCTCGCTTGCCTTTCGCTTGTCTGATCAAGTGGGATGGCAAGGGACCCGCAGGTACGCTCAGGGACTGTTTCTGAGCGCGTTTCCGCAGGTCGGAGAACCAATATGACCGAGGAACAGCAGGTCGCCTAGGGTCCCTGTAGTTTCGACAGGGCTAGTTCGGGACGAGGGGGTCGCAGGTTCAAATCCTGTCAACCCGACAGATGAAAATACAGTTCAGGGCCGGTCTCCCATATACGGGATTCCGGCCCTGACTGTGTTCACGGCAGCGCGGCTATGCGGCGGCGGCGCCGATGGTGTCGACGTGGATCCAGGTTTCGTCCTGTGCGGACTGGACGGCCGCGAACATGGCGCGGAGGGAGCCCATGTTGTCGTGCACGGTCGCGACCTCGACGTCGTCGTCCTCGAGCCAGTCGAGGAAGTCGATGATGGTCTTGACGTGGAGCTTGTTCGGCATGGGTTCGAGTTGGACCTCCTCCTTGACGAGCTCGCCGTCTTCGAGGCGTTCGGTCCAGAGGCGTTCGGCGATCACGAGGAGCGCGCCGTGCTCGCCCTCGACGCGGATCTCCTCTTCGGTCCAGGAGCGCTGCTCGCCGCCGCAGACCACGTTCGCCTCGTAGGTCGCGCGCATGCCGCCGCTCATGCGGGCCATGAGGTTGACGCAGCAGCCGCCGGTGAAGCTCTCGACCTTGGGAGGGCGCCATTCCTCGCACACGAGGCTGGTGAACTCTTCACCGCTGATGTAGCGCAGCAGGTCGAGGTGGTGGATGCCCGCCTCGAGGAGGATCGGATGCGGCTGGTTGTGGCGGTCCGGCCCGTCCCAGGTGCCGAATTCGCGGTAGTCCTTCCTGAACCGGAGCGCGATCGAATGCGGTTGTCCGATGGCGCCTTCGGCGAGCATTTTCCTCGCGGCCTGAATGCCGGGGCTGTGCCGATAGTTCTGGACGACCGCGACCTTGTGCGAAGGCGTGATCGCATCGGCGATGGCGGCGCATTCGGCGAAGTCGCCGGAGAGGGGCTTCTCGGTGAGGACGGGAATGCCGCGTTCCATGCAGCCGGTGACCGCCGGGAAATGCACTTCCGGCGGGAGCACGACGAAAGCGCAGGTCGGATCGATCGCACCTGCGTCGACCGCCGCGAATGCCGCGTCGATCGACGCATAGCAGGCGTCGGGCCAGAGGCCGCGCGGTTCACCGTATTCGCGCAGGGCCGTCTCGTTGACGTCGACGAGTCCCACGATCTCGCAGCGTTCGGCGAGATCGGGCAGGAAGTACTTCAGATACCATTCGCCGGCTCGGCCGGCCCCGAACACCAATGCTCGCTGCTTCATGCCGTGACCTCCAGGTTCCGCGGGGTGTAGGCCTCGATGAGGAGGTCCATGACCTTGTCCATGCGCTCGTCCGTCCCCCGGTGCTCGGGGTGCGAGTCGAACCAGGCCACGATTTCGCGCGCGCCGAGCTTGAGCGGCGTCGCGCCCTGCCCGAACTCGGGCACCATGGACCGCACCTTGGTGTTGTCGAAGACCATCGTGTTGGCCTTGTCGGAGATGAGGCTCGCGCCCCACCAGTCGTCGACGGCCTCGATGGCGTCGGAGGGAACGTGGACCAGGCGCGGGTCGTCGACGCCGGCGGCTTCGGCGAACGTGCGGTAGATCTGGTTCCAGGTGGGCGCCTCGTCGCCGGTGATGTGGAACGCCTCGCCGATGGCGGCGTCCCTGCCGAGCAGCCCGGCGAAGCCGACCGCGAAGTCGCGCGCGTGCGTGATCGTCCACGGCGAGGTGCCGTCGCCGTGCACGACGATCGGCTTGCCCGCGCGCATCCGCTCGATGACGGTCCAGCCGCCGTCGAACGGCACGATGGTCTCGTCGTAGGTGAGCGAGGGGCGCACGATGGTCATCGGGAAGTCCTGCTCGCGGTAGGCCTTCACGAGGAGGTCCTCGCACGCGATCTTGCTGGCGGCGTAGCGCAGGAGCGTGTTCTTGAGCGGGGTCGACTCGGTGATCGGCCGGTGCTCGATCGGGGTCCGGTAGGCCGCGGCGGAGCTGATGAACACGTACTGGCCGCAGCGCCCGGTGAAGAGGTCGATGTCCCGCTGCACTTGCGCGGGTTCGAAGTTGATCCAGTTGACGACGGCGTCGAAGGACCGGTCGCCGAGGGCCTCGCGCACCGCCGCGGGGTCGTCGATGTCGGCGGTGAGCCGGGTGACCGAGTCGGGGATCGGGCGGAAGCCGGTGGTGCCGCGGTTGAGGACCGTGACGTCGACGCCTTTGCGGACCGCTTCGCGCACACAGGAGGCGGATATCGTCCCCGTGCCGCCGATGAACAGGACCTTCAGACTCATATGGCCGCTCCTTTGCCGCGGTGGAGGATCGGGCCGTCACCGGCCCGCGGCGATCACCCTACCGTGGGATCGCTTTCATTGGAACCCTCGCGAAGCATCGAATATCGGTCAAAGATGAAGCGGCCCAACCGGATCGAGTGCCGTCGGCGACGCGTGCGCCGCCCGCAGGCGGCGTGGTCCTAATGCGGCTTCGCGGCCCCCGATGAGCACGGTCGCGGGGTGCCCGTTGACGAGCACTTCGTGCACGGAGGCGATGGTGAGGTTGTTGCCCGTCAACGCCTTCACGGCCGTATCGGCGGCCATCCGCGCGATCAGGAGCACGAATCTCCCGCGCTTGAGATCGAGGACCCTGTCGAACGACCGGGCCGTCGCGTCGAGGAACTCGGGCAGCTCCATCGGCAGTTCCTCGTATTCGCCCCAAGGAGGATCGGTGACGATCACGTCCACTTCGTGGTCCTTGATCGACGGGAGCGCCAATGCGTCGTCGGCGAGGAATTCGATGTCGCGGCTCTCGCGCACGGCTTGCGGGAAATCGTTTCCGAGCTGCTTGAGATCGGTGTCGGAGTAGACGATGCGCTTCGCGGGGAACGACAAGCGGGCATTGGTGAACGAACCCGATCCGGCGAAGGGATCGAGGAAGACGTCGCCCCGATCGGGATGCGAGGCCGCGACGAGCAGTGACGACAATTCGTGCGAGATCGCGCCTGCGGCCTTCGTCGCGCGCTTGGCCCTGATATGGCGGCGGCAGAGCATGAAGCGATCGAAGTCGGTCCTTCCGACCACCCAGTACTCTTCGCCCGTGCCTCTGCCGACCATGCGCTGTCCCGACGCGTAGGTGATCTCGGCTTCGAGTGCGCTCTTCACCCGGGGGTTGACGGGGACGAGTTCGCCGTCGACATGGAACATCACGCGGAAGGTGTCGGCATAGGCGTCGAGTCCGCCGGAACGAATGGTGTCGGTGAGCTCCATGACGCCGTCGTCGATGCGGCGCCGCGGCACATCGGCGATCACGGTGAACGAGTTCTTCACGAACGGGATCTGCTCTACGACCGAGCGCCGAGTGTCCGACTCGAAGATCATCGAGCTGTCGTCGGCATAGACGACATCCGGGCTGTCGACATACGACGCGATCGACTCGGCGACCAATTCGCCGGTCCCGGCAGGAAACTGAACATAGTAGCGCACAACGGCAACTATACCTGTCGGGAGCGTCCGGAATTCGCGATGCGCGACCCGCGTAGACCGAGGTCCCGGACGGGGGTGGAGAAAACTTCACCGCGAAGTCGGGCGGCAGCGGCAATGCGCTCCAGCAGCCGCGAACCTAGTGTTTCACGTATGGAACTCACAGCGACGCCAGCGGACTTCTGGCGACAAGCGCCTCGGATAGCGTTGCGGGCCTTGTGGTCCGGCGCGACATGGCGCTCTCTCATGCACTTGGTGACCGGATCGCTGCTCGGCACGGTGGGCGGGATCGTCATCACCGCGCTCGTGATCGTGGGCCTCGCCGGGCTCTTCACGATCGTGATCCCGTTCGTGGCGGGCGGCGCGCTCCTCGTCGTCAGCGGCGCGCTCACCGTGGCCCAGCGCAGCCGGCACACCGCGTTCCTCGGCGCCGAATGGCCCGGCGGGCCCTACGCGCAGCCGGTCCAGTTCACTCCCCGCGCCCTCCTCGCCCTGGTGCGCAACCCCAAGACCTGGCGCCACTTCTCCTATCACGTGATCGCCGGGTACTACGGTCCTTTCGCGGCGCTGCTCGCCGTCGCGGCCTGGACCGGCGGCGTCGCGATGATCTTCGCGCCGCTCTTCGGCCTCGGCACAGGTCTCCAGGTCGGCACTGGATCCTCTGCGGCGCAGGCATACTCCTCGTCCTCACCGCACCCTGGATCACCCGCGGCCTCGCCATGCTCGACGGGCTCCTGGCCCGCCTCCTCCTCGGCACCAGCCGGACCGAGGTGCTCGAGGCGCGGGTCACCGACCTCGCCGCCAGCCGGAATTCCACTGTGGATGCCGCTGATGCCGAGCGCCGCCGCATCGAACGCGACCTCCACGACGGCGCCCAGCAGCGCCTCACCTCCCTCGCCATGAACCTCGGGATCGCCCGCGCCACCCTGGGCGACCTGCCCGAGGACGGCGCCCGCGCCATCGAGCAGGCCCACGAGGAGGCCAAGCAGGTCCTCACCGAGCTGCGCGACCTCGTACGCGGCCTCCACCCGGCCGTGCTCGAGGACCGGGGCCTGGACGCCGCGCTCTCGGCGGTCGCGGCCCGCTCGCCCGTCCCGGTGCGGCTGCGCGTCGACATGGACCGGCGCGTCGCCCGCGACGTGGAGGCCGTGGCCTACTTCGTCGTCTCCGAGACACTGACCAATGTGGCCCGTCACGCCGACGCCGCGAACGCCGCCGTCGAGGTCGACCTGCGCGGTGAGCTGCTGCGGCTGCGCATCGCCGACGACGGCCGCGGCGGCGCGGACCCCCAGGGCGGCACCGGACTCCAGGGCCTTGCCGACCGGGTCCGCTCGGTCGACGGCACCTTCCATCTCACCAGCCCGCTCGGCGGGCCCACCGTCATCGAAGCGGAGCTGCCATGCGCGTCGTGATCGCCGAAGACTCGGTCCTGCTGCGGGAGGGCCTCGCCCGGCTCATGGAGGTCGGCGGCATCGAAGTCATCGACACCGTGGGCGACGCCGAGGCGCTGCTGCGCTCGGTCGAACGCGACTGCCCCGACCTCGTGGTCGCCGACGTGCGGATGCCGCCCGACCAGAGCGACGAGGGCGTGCGCGCCGCCCTGGTGCTGCGCCGCCGCTACCCGGACCTGGCCGTGCTCATGCTCTCCCAGTACGTCGAGGAGCGGTACGCGATCGAGCTGCTCACCGGGCAGATGCGCGGCATCGGCTACCTCCTGAAGGACCGCGTGGCCGACGTCGCCGAATTCCTCGACTCGCTGCGCCGCGTCGCCGAGGGCGGCACCGCCCTCGACCCCGAAGTCGTCTCGCAGCTCCTGGTGCGCCGCCACGGCGACGAGCTCGACCGCCTCACCCCGAGGGAGCGAGAGGTCTTGTCGCACATGGCGGAGGGCCGCTCGAACGCCGGGATCGCCGCGGTGCTCGTCCTCAGCGAAGGCGCCGTCAGCAAGCACATCAACTCCATCTTCAGCAAACTCGGGCTCCCGCCCACCGACAGCGGCAACCGCCGCGTGCTCGCCATCCTCAAGTTCCTGCAAGGCAACACGAAGGACCGGTCATGATCGACACCCCCGAGAAGCAAATCGAAGCCCCGCAGCCCGAATCCGAGGACACGTCGACCCGGAAGGTCTGGTGGATCGTCGGCGGCTCCATCACCGGCGCCGTGCTCCTGACCGCCATGACCTTCTTCGGCGCCTGGATCTGGTCGGTCTCCTCACCCGAGGAGACCGCCTCCTACAACGAGGAGTTCACGCAGGCCGTCACGGGCGTCGACGTCGCCGTCGAGGTCGGCGACATCGAACTGAACGCCTCCGGCGGCGACGCGCTCGTCGTCGACCGCGAGGCCCGTTGGCGCGGCAGCGAACCCGAGATCGTCGAGCAGCGGCACGGCGACACCTTCACGGCCGTCGGCAACTGCGACGACGGCATGTTCTCCTTCGGCGGCGACAAGTGCGAAGTGGACTACACGATCGCGCTGCCCAGCGGCGCCGCCGCTGAGGCGAACAACGACATCGGCGAGATCCACCTGGACGGCCTCGACGGCGCGATCGACGTGGAGACCAGCGTCGGCGACATCGACGGCGAGAACCTGCGCGCCACCGAGACCAAGGTCGAATCGAGCGTCGGCTCGATCGAGCTCGAGTTCGACCGAGGTCCTCGGCGACATCAACGTCACGACGAGCACCGGCGACGTCGAGATCGTCGTGCCCGACGACGGCACCACGTTCGAGGTGCGGTTCGAGTCGAGCGTCGGCAGCCAGAACCTCGACATCGACACCTCGGCGTCCAGCCACGCCGACTACGTCATCACCGTGGCCACGAGCGTCGGGGACCTCAGCGTCCGCTACGCCGACTGACAGCGATCCCCCCGCAGTCCGCGACCGGTCTCCGGTCGCGGACTGCGGCGTCTCCGAAACCATTGCGGCCCCGTCGGTTCCGTCAACGGCGCGTCAGTGCCGCGTCAGCGGGCCGGGCGACAGTACCGGCATGAACCCGAGCGCCGCGGCCTCCCGCCGGGCCCGCAACCGAAGGAGACTCCCGTGAACGCCCGTCGCCCCGCCGTCGTCACGTTCGCCGCGCTACTGCATTTCGCCGTCAGTCTGGCGTTCGCGTCGATCCCGGTCATCGGCCTGGTCTACGGCGCCGATATCCAGGCCGCCGCTGAAGCCGAGATCGCCCGCCAGGGCCAGGACCCGGCCCTGCTGGCCGCCAACGGGCTCGCCTTCGACGAGCACGGCGTCGCGCTCTGGGCGCCGTTCGCCATCGCCGCCGCCATCGCGCTCCTCGGCGCTTTCATCCTGGCGGGCAAGCGACTCGCTCGCGTCCTGTCGTTCATCGCACTGCCGCTGGTGCTCGCCGGGAACGCGCTCATCATGGCGAGCAACGCGACCGCCGCCGCGAAGGTGCAGTCGCTGTTCGACGCCTCCGGTGACGCGGCTGTTCGCTCGCTCGACGCCGCGGCCATCTTGGACACCGCGTTCGCGGCCTACCCCGACTGGCTGCCGGTCCTCGAAGGCGCGCGCTTCGCGGTGGTCACGGGCGGCTGCGTCCTCGGTGTGGTCCTCCTGGCCCTGCGTCCGGCCCGGTACTACTTCGGGCGCGGCTGAACGTCACGACCGCAGCGGCCCCGCAGTGGCGGGGCCGCCGGCCGGTGTCCAGTCGCGCAGGAACGCGATCGCATCGTCGCGGCCCAGCGCCGCGCCGCGGGCGTGTTCAGTCTCGAAAGCCTTGTCGCCCAGCGCCTCCCGCACGCGCTCGGGTGTGCGCAGTGCCGCGTCGTAGCCCCGGCGATCCTCGGTGCCGAGCAGCGCGGCGGCCGTACCCAGCAGTGTCGCCGCACGGGCCGCGTCCCCGTCCGCGAGGGCGATCGCCGCACCGACCCGGGCGGCCACGGTCAGATTCGGGTCGGCCGCCCCCTCCATCTGGCGAGCCGTCAGGGCACCGAGCCGGCGGTGCGCCAGCGCCGCATCGCCGTCGGCGAGGGCGACCATGGCGCGCAGCGCCGCACCCCACACCTGCACGCGCGAGTCTTCCGCGGTGCCGTCGAAGACCCGTTCCGTGGCGGCGAGTTCGCTCAACGCCGCTTCGGGCTCGTTCGCGCACAGCAGCACTTGGGCGCGGCACCACCGCACGTAGGCGGTGGTGTGCGGGTCGCGGTCGGCATCGGCCCGCTCCAGGCCGCGTTCGATGGGCTCCCAGGCGTGTGCGACCGCGCCGCCGAGCGCGGTGACGAGAGCGAGCTCGGCGTAGGTCTCGGCGGCGTCGGCGGCGGTGCCGAGTTCGTCGAACAGCGTTGCCGCCTGCGTGAGCGCGTCCTTGGCCGCGTCGTGTTCGCCGCGGCGCGCCCGGTACTCGGCGCGCATCCGCAGGGCCGAGGCCAGGCCGAAGCGTTCGCCGAGCTTCGCGAACTCGGCTTCGGCCCGTTCCACCTGGGTGACGCCTGCATCGCCGGTGGCGCCTTCGCCGACCGCGGCCGCGGTGAGCAGGATGATGCCCAGCTCCCAGCCTTCGGCCGATTCGGGGTCGCCGGCGACGGCCGGATCCGAGAGGAAGGCCGGGGCGATGGCCAGGAGCGACCGGCCGACGATGGCGCCGCCTGCCTTGCGGCCCAGTTCGATGCCCTCGGTGATCGATCGTGCGCTGGCGTCGAGGTCGCCGCTCTGGGTCTGCGCCATGCCCATGATCAGCAGGACCGCGGGTTGCAGCGGGGCGGGGACGTCGCCGGGCAGGTCGAGGACCGCGGGGAACCAGTTGGCGAGCTGGGTGCGGAAGCCTCGCAGGTGCCAGTACCAGAACAGGGCGGCGACCATGCTCAATCCGGTCGTCTTGTCGCCGATGGCGACTGAGCGGCCGAGGACCGCGAGCAGGTTGTCGTGTTCGGCGTCCAGGCGGGCCATGGCCTCGATCTGCGCGGCTGACCGGATCTCGTCGTCGGACCGCTCGACCAGGTCGAGGCAGTATCGGGTCATCGCGTCGCGTTCGGCCTGCGCTTCGCCGCTGCGGTCCAGTTGCGCGGCGGCATAGGAGCGGATGGTCTCCAGCATCCGGTACCGCTCCCCGTCACGTTCTATAAGGGACTTATCGATGAGTCCGGCGATCGCGTCGAGGTCGGCGACCCGGTCCAGACCCACGCCGCCGGGGTAGACCGACATGCGCATCGCCAGGGCCCGTTCGGCGTCCGAGAGGAGATCCCAACTCCAGGCGATGACGCCTTCGAGGGTGCGGTGCCGCTCGGGCGCGGTGCGGTCGGCGCCGGCGAGCAGCGCGAACCGGTCGTCCAGGCGGGCGGCGATCTGGGCCGCGTCCAGGGCCCGCATGCGCGCGGCGGCCAGCTCGACGGCGAGCGGCAGGCCGTCGAGGCGGCGGCAGATCTCCACGACCGCAGGCGTATTGGCCGCGTCGAGTTTGAAATCGGGTCGGACCGCGGCGGCGCGTTCGCAGAACAGCCGCACCGCCGGGCTCGTTTCAGGACGGTCGGTCGATATGGGCAGGGGCGGGATCGGGTAGAGGCGCTCGCCGCCGATCGCGAGGGCCTCGCGGCTGGTGGCGAGGACGCGCAGGCCCGGGCAGGCGCCGAGGAGCCGCGCGGCGAGTTCGGCGGCGGCGCCGATCCGGTGCTCGCAGTTGTCGAGGACGAGGAGCGCGTTCTGGTCGGCGAAGTACTCCTCCAGGCGGGAGGCGGCGTCGTGCGCGGACGGCTCCAGTAGCCCCGACTCGCGGGCGCCGATGGCGCGCAGGACCGCGGGCGGGATGTCGGCGTCGTCGACCACCGTCGCGAGTTCGACCAGCCACACCCCTTGGGGCGCAAGGTTCGACATGCGCGCGGCGGCTTCGACGGCCAGGCGCGTCTTGCCGGCGCCGCCGGGCCCGGTGACGGTGACCAGGCGGGAGGCGGCGACCGCTTCGGTGAGCGCTTCGAGGTCGGTTTCGCGGCCGACGAAACTGGTGAGCTGGGCTTTCAGGTTCGAGCGGCGGCGTTCGGCGCGTTCGGCCGGGGCGGCGCTCTGGCGCAGGATCTGGAGGTGGAGTTCGGCGAGTTCGGTGGAGGGGTCGGCGCCGAGTTCGTCGGCGAGACGCTCGACGGGCCCTTTCGAAGACGTCGAGCGCTTCGGCGGGGCGACCGGTCGCGTAGAGCGCGCGCATGAGCAGGGCCTGCCAGCGCTCGTCGAGCGGATGCGCGCCGGCCAGGGGTTCGAGTTCGGCGAGTACATCGGTGCCCGTGGCGATCTCGAGGGCGAGGCGTTCGCGGGTGGTCTCGGTTCGCAAGCGCTCCAAGCGGATCGCTTCGGCTTCGGCGAACCGGAGGTGGAGCAGGTCGGCCAGGGCCGGTCCCCTCCAGAGGGCTTCGGCCTCGCGGAGGGCGGCGAGGTCGCCGTGCCGGCGGCCGGTCTCGGCGAGACGCTCGAACCGGACCATGTCGACGTCGGCGGGTTCGACGGCGAGGCGGTACCCGGCGGCCCCGCGCGTGAGCCTTTCGCCGCCGATCGCGCGTCGAATTCGGGACACCAAGGCCTGCAGGGCGTTCGCGGACGGGGCGTCGTCCTCCCAGATCGCGTCGAGGAGCGTGTCGGCCGAGACCTCGCGCCCCGGCTCGAGCGCGAGGCGGGCGACGAGCGCCCGCAACCGCGCCCCGGAGAGGTCGACGGGCCGGTCCTCGCCGTCGCGGATGTCGAACGGCCCTAGGAGGAGTACGCGCATGAAGCCAAGTGTGCCCGGAGGCTGTGGCAGGGGTGTGGGGGAGGGCGAGGAACAGGTGCCATCGCGCTTTTGAAGGTGCGGGACTGAGCATCGTGAGCGGACCACATCGAGAGCACACGAAGGCGTTAGGTCGATTCGCAGCGCCCCGAATCCAAGGGTGCTCCTGGGGTACGACAAAACGGCGGGGGACCGGTCGGCAAAGCCGACCGGTCCCCCGCCGTGAGGCGTGCGAAGCTGCGAAGTCGCTTCCCGCCCGTTCAGGCCTTCTCACCCGGCCTGAAGTCGCGCCCGCCCCGCCTCACGCCTTCGCCAGCACCCGCCGGAAGTTGCGTCCGGCGAGGTCGATGCCGTTGACCACACCGTGTTCGTCTTTTGTGAAATAGCCGCGCTGGCCTTGCAGCGGACCGGCCGTGACGATGTAGTCGTCGCCGTCCTCGGCGAGGAAGCCCATGTGCGCGGGCTCGCAGTCGGCGGGCATCGCCTCGTCGGAGGCCGCGCGCAGTTCCGGCTTGATCCGGGCCGCGAGCGTCAGATGGTCGCCTTCGTCGACGATGCTCACCGTCATCATGTCGACCTCGTAGTCGCCGACGATCTCGGCGGCGCGCCCGGCGTCGTGTGCGACCGGCTCGGGGTCGCGGTCGACCAGACCCAGGTAGTGCTCCAGGGCCCAGCGGATGACCGCCTGGTTGCAGGGCGTGCCGCCCGGTTCGGCGTTGGTGGTGACGGCGATCGCGAAGTCGTGCTCGGGCACGACGATGAAGTCCGCGAACTGGCCGTGGGACGACCCGCCGTGGCCGAACGTGGCCGCGCCGTCGATCTCGCGCAGGAACCAGCAGATGCCGAACCCGTCGCCGATGGAACTGCCGCGCAGCTCGACCGTCTGGCGCCGCATCGCCTGCAGCGCTTCGGCGGAGACGAGCCGCTCGCCCGACTCGGTGCGGCCGTCGCCGAGGTGGAAACGGGCCCAGCGGACGAGGTCGCCCGCGCTCGACGCACCCCCGCCGCCGGCGTTCTGGGCGCGGTGGAGCTTCCATTTGGGGGAGACCGTGGTGCCGTCGTCGGTGACGCTGTGGCCCAGGGAGAACTTGCGGGTCATGGCCTCGGCGGCGAAGAACGTGGTGTTCTCCAGCTCGAGCGGCTCGAGCAGGAGCTCGGCGACGGCCCGCTCGTAGGTCTGGCCGGTGACCACCTCGATGACCCGGCCGAGGAGGTTGAAGCCGGCCTGGCTGTAGGAGGCCCGCTCGCCGGGCTCGGCGATGAGCGTCAGCTCGTCAAGATGATCCACATAGGTCTTGAGGGCGTCGTCGCCGTCGCCGGTGTCCAGGAGCATCCACGTGTCGAGGCCCGCGGTGTGGTTGAGCAGGTTGCCGACCGTGATCGCGGCGGAGGTCTCCTCGTCGGCGAGTTTCAGGTCGGGCAGGTAGCGGCGCACCGGAGCATCGAAGTCGACCTTGCCCTGCTCGGCGAGGATCACGAGCGCGGTCGCCGTGAAGGTCTTGGAGGTCGAGCCGAGGGTGAAGATCGTGTCCCGGTCGATCGGCAGCGGGTTCGCGACGCTGGTGACGCCGTGGGACGAGTAGATCTCGCGGCCCTGGTGCCAGATGCCGACGGCGATGCCGGGCACCGCGTACTCGGCGGCGGACTGGGCGACGATCTGGTGAAGTTCGTTGACGGTCATGGTGTTCCCCTTCGGTTCTCCGGCTCGGCGCCGGGCGGTCCTGATGCGAGAACCATCGCCGGGCGCGCTGACAGCGCACTGACGCGCCACTGACGACCGGGCGGCCTGGCCGCCCAACGGCCAAACCTGTGACGTGCACCCCAATTGCGCTGCTGCGACTCGATGCGGGGAAGAACTGTCGTACCCCGCTGCATACGGTTGCCGAGGCAACTGAATAGCGCGCGCATCGCCCGGAGGGCGGGGCGCGACGACCGATTGGACGGCGCGATGGCAGCACGAACCCATCTGACAGTTCACGGAACCAGGCAGGGCCCGAGGCCCTCGCCGATCACCAAGGCGCGCCGCGCGAGGCGAAACGCCGCCGCAGACGAAGCGACGGAAGACCACCGGGCCCGCAACGGCCATCGAGCCCCGAGGTGCTCTCCCGGGCACTGCCGTTCGAGACCATTCCCGACGAGCCGCTCCGCGCGCATTTCACCCGATGGCTGGTCCGATCCCTGGCCGATACGGTCCAACCCGAGACCCCCGCAACCTCCAACGGCCGACCAGGCCGGCCCGCATCGCCCGAGACGACAGTGCCTCCCGAAGCACACCAAGCCGATCCGCTGCCACCGACAACTCGAGGCAAGTCCGATCGCCTGCCGAAGGCACGGCCGGCACCCGACCCGCGCAAGACCGATCCATCGCCGAAAACCCCGCCGGCACCTGATCCGCGCAAGACCGAACCGCTGCCGAAGGCGCGGCCGGCCCCCGACTTGCACGAGACCGACCCGCGCTTCGCGAACGGCTCGCCTCACGACCCCCGCAGAGCCGATCCTCCACCGCTGGAATGGCAGAACTGCCCGCCCGCGCCGCCCCGACCACAGTTCGTCCGCCAGCGCGACGGCACCGTCTGGGTGACCAAACCGATCCTGCGCTCACGCGGCTGGACCGACGCCGCGGTCCGCGATTTTCTGCCCGGACCCGAAGGGCTGAAACCGAACCCGCGCTTTCCTGCGTTCGGATCGCCCATGCCGGTCTGGCGCCCGGCGACCATCGCCGCGGCCGAAGCCTCACCCGAATGGCAGGCATGGCTGGAACGGTCGCTGCGACGACGCCAGACCACGCCGGAAGCGCTGGCCGAGACCGAGGACCTTGATTTCCGCGCCCGGCTCGAAGCCGCCCGAGCGGCCATCGAAGCGGAAGGGGGGACGCCGCCGAAGACCGGCGCCCAGGCGTGACCGCCCCCGAGCGCCTCGCCTGAACGAGCATGAACCGCGCCAGTTCGGATTGACCCGGCTCACCGGGTGTCGGATCTTGACCATGCCGAGGTCGATGAATCGCCGGTGCCCGGCCCGCCGATCTCCTAGGTTGGAGGACGGCCGACATCGCCCGCGCCGATACGGCGCATGGGCGAATTCGAGGAAGGGGCCGGTCATGACTGACTTCAAATTCGCGGGGAAGACCTTCGAAGTCCGCATGGACAACGGTGTCGTCTTCCACAACACCTTTGCGGCCGAGGGCAACAAGCTTCATTACGCGGCGATCGACGGCGCTGCCGAGGGGGCGTCGGAAGACGTCGAGCTGCATGTCGGCGTGGTCGCCGCCGGGATCTACCTGGTCGGTTGGAACGAGGTCTCGGGTAAGGCGGTGGCCCACGTGATGGACTTCAACACCGGCACGATCACCGGGTACTGGTCGTTCGATGCCGGTGGCGGTCGGATCGGCGAGGTCCACGCCGCGAAATTCAAGGAGGTGAAGTAGGCAGGGAAGATCGATTTCGGTCGCGACACCGAGGCAAGTCGACGCCACCAGCGGTGAAGGCGGCGACCAGATGGTCAGAATCGGCCGCCGCAACGCCGCAACGCCGCAACGCCGCAACGCCGCAACGCCGCAACGCCGCAACGCCGCAACGCCGCAACGCCGCAACGCCGCAACGCCGCAACGCCGCAACGCCGCCACCTCCCGGCTCAGGCCAGCTTGAAGCCTGCGGCGGTCGCCAGTTCACCGGCGATGTCCACCGCCTGGTCTGCGGTGATGAGTGCGCCGCGCAGGCTCATGAGTCCGGTGATGCCCGACAGTTCGGCGCGCCGGAGGTCGCAGCCCCTGGCGTTCGCGACCCGCGAGAAGTCCGCGCCCGGGAAGGTGCAGTCGATGAAGACCGCCTTTGAGAAGTCCCCCAGGAACGTCGCGTTCGTGAACCGGCACCGCTCGAAGACCACCGGGCCCTTCGCGGTGCCGATGGAGATCCCGGCGAAATCGGCCCGGCAGTCGGCGATGTAGACGTCCTGGGCGAGCGAGAACTGCGCCTGCCAGCCCACCAGCTGGCTGTCGGTGATCTCCAGCCGCCGTGCGGTGGCGCGTTCCCAGCGGCCGTTCGCGAGCACCGAGCGCTCGACGGTCACGTCGACGATCTCGAAGGGCGACAACGCGGTTCCCGACAGGTCGACGTTGCGCAGGAGCGACTGCTCCAGGCTCCCGTCGCCGTGCCCGCCCTTCCATTCCAGGCCGTCGACCAGCCGCTCGCTGAGTTCGAAGTCGGGTTCGGGCTCCTCCTCCAGCGGTACGAGCCGATCGGTTTCAAAGAGCGGCTTGCGCATCGAACGCCGCTCGTCGATCTTTCTGAACTTCACCGGGCCTCCTCGGTTCCTCGCGAACCTGGGCAGGCTACGCGCCACCACCGACAATTCCAGGCGAACGGTCGCCTCCCGGGGTCGGGTGCGTCGGTTTCAGAGGGCACCCTCGAGACAACAGTGGCGCAGGCTCGGCAACGCATTCGGGGGTTCGCGATGCTTCGATCGGCGGGAGCGGCCGTCCCTCGGTGCCGCGCAGAGGGAGTCGTGCGTCGGCACGGATTCGCTCGTGATCCCGAGACGTTGCAGGGTCTCGGGGTTCGTGCGTTCCACACGATCGAATCGCCAGGCGGCCGTCCGCGCCACGCATCTCTGGCGGGCACGTTTTGGCCAGGGCGCCGCAACTGATCGAATCGCGATGCGGCCGCAGCGGATCGCATCTCTAGCGGCGGTCTCAAGGGTCGTGCGCGCCCCATACGATCGAGTCGCAATGTGGCCGCCGCGCGCCGCATCCCTAGCGGGCGCTTCGGGAGTCGTGTACCGTCCGCGTTTCGTCAGTGGTTTAGTCGGCCGCAGCCGCAGCCGTGCCTCTGGTGTCGCGGATTACGCGGTTTTCGTATTTGAACGTGTTCAAGTGCGAGGGTAATGTTGGCGCTGAAGGAGGAAGACCATGAAGATCGTCATCCCCGGCGGGACCGGCAATGTCGGCGCCGTCCTCGAACGCGGGCTCCTGGCCGCCGGGCACCGCATCACCGTCCTCACCCGCCGCCCTTCCCGCCCGCACCACCTCCACTGGGACGGGCGCACCCTCGGCCCGTGGGCCGAGGCGATCGACGGCGCCGACGCCGTCGTCAACCTCGCCGGCCGCAGCGTCAGCTGCCGCTACACCCCCGAGAACCTCGCCGCCATGATGGACTCGCGCGTCGACTCCACCAGAGTCGTCGGCGAAGCCATCGCCGCCGCCGCCGATCCCCCGGCAGTGTGGCTCCAGGCGAGCACCGCCACGATCTACGCCCACACCCTCGGCCGCGCCAACGACGAGGCCGCCGGCGTCATCGGCGGCAGCGAACCCGACGTACCCGCCTACTGGGCCAAGAGCATCGACATCGCGCAGGCCTGGGAACGGACCCTCGAAGAGGCCGAGACGCCCCGCACCCGCAAGGTCGCGATGCGCTCGGCGATGGTGATGAGCACCGACCGAAGCTCGGTCTTCGACGTGCTCTCCCGCATGTCCCTGCTCGGCCTCGGCGGCCCCGTCGGCGGCGGCCGCCAGTACGTGTCGTGGATCCACGAAGAGGACTTCACGCGGGCCGTGGCGTTCCTCCTCGAACGCGAGGACCTCACCGGGCCGGTCAACATCGCCTCCCCGCACCCCTTGCGGCAACGGGACCTGATGCGGACCCTCCGCCGCGCCTGGGGCGCGCCCTTCGGACTCCCGGCGACGAAGTGGATGGCCGAGATCGGGGCGTTCGCACTCCGCAGCGACACCGAACTGCTCCTCAAGAGCCGCCGGGTCATCCCCGGCCGACTCGAGGCCGCCGGATTCGCCTTCGACTACCCCGCATGGGAAGCCGCCGCCGACGACCTCGCACGGCGCACGGCCGCGGCCCGAAAGTGGCCGCTGCTGCGCCGCCCCGGCCTCAAAGCCGTTCGCGCCCTCACCGGAAGCTGAGTCCGCCGCCCCGACGAAGCTCCACTGCGCGGCGCGACGAAGATCGCCGTGCCGCCGTGCCGCCGTGCCGCCGTGCCGCCGTGCCGCCGTGCCGCCGTGCCGCCGTGCCGCCGTGCCGGCCGCTGGGTCGGTCGGTTACCGGAGGGCCGGTCTCCGGTGCGCCTCGGCGAACGCCGCCACCGCCATCGCGGCCGCCACAGCGGCGGCCGTCCAGCACACCGCCCCGAACGACACCGCGTGCGCCAGCGCCGACCCGAGCCCGGCCGCCACCAGGTACACCGCCCACACCCCCGCCTGCAGCCGCGCCGACCGCAGCCCCCGGCGGCCGCCCGAGATGTTGACGAACAACGCGATCAGCGTCCCGGTCAGCACCGTGGTCGACACCCCCGACAGCCCGATCCGGGCCGCGTGGATGCTCTGCACGCCCATCGCGAAGGCCGCCAAGGCGATCGACAGCTCGAACCGCTCCGACAGCCCCGCCAGGCCGAGCACCACCACCTCGACGACGAGCAGCAGCGGCACCCCGAAACTCGTGAGCACATGCCTGCGCGTCGCCAGCGAAGCGAGCACCGCGCCCAGCGAGAACCCCAGCAGCGACCACAACGGCCCCACAGGGGACAGCCCGTCCTCACGCCCGGTGAGCTCCCCTGACACGGCCACCGCGAGCAGCACGGCATTGCCGGTCTGGTTCGCGACGAACTGCTGACTCAGGCTCAGGAACCCCGCACCGTCGACCGCGCCCGCAATCGCCGTGAGCACGAGAGCGGTCCAGGCGTGCCCGAAGAGGCGGTCGACGCGTGCGGCGCTGCGGATCATGCTCCTAGCTTGCCCTCCTGCGTCGGACCGTCGCGATCATGACAGCCGTACCGACCACGAGCAGCCCGCCCGTGGCGAACAGCAACGGCCGCAGAGCCGTACCGGCCACGGCCAGCGTGCCGCCCGCGCCGCCGTCGGAACCGGACGGCCCCGCGTCGGTCGAGACGGCCGATCCGGTGCGGCCCGCGTCGGTCGATCCGTTGGCGCTCCGCGCCCGCACACGGGTCTTCGGCGTGTTCTTCGCATATGGCATGGCGCTCTCCCTGGAGTAGATGGTCCTCGGTGGCGGCCGGGGGAGCCGCGAACGACCCTAGCAGCGGTGAAGGCGGTGAAATGGGTGAAACGACCGGATCGGACCGAAACCCGAGCCGCCCATGACGGTCCCGCTCCTGGCGAGTCGCCGCCGACGCTCCTCCACCACGCCTCGGAGCCTTGCGGCCGCGATTGCGATTGCTGTTGGATTGGCCCTGTGGGGCAAGCGATCCCGACCCCTCACGAGACTGGGCGCGCGCACCGCTGCGCCCACCCCCGACCGGGCCGTCACACGAACATGGAGGATCCCGCATGGAGCATCCCGGAGAACGCTACGAGCGCGGGCTGAAGACCCTGCAGCACCTCTCGGGCGAAGCCGAACCCTCGGTCGTCACCTCACTGGCCGACATCGCCCCGGACCTCGGCCGGTTCATCGCCGAGTTCGCCTACGGCGACGTCCTCACCCGCCCCGAACTCGAGCTGCGCGACCGCGAGCTCGTGACCGTCGGGGCGCTGGCCGCGCTGGGCAACGCCGCCCCGCAGCTGCGCTTCCACATCAACGGCGCGCTCAACGCCGGCTGCACTCAGGGGAGAGGTCATCGAGGCGCTCATCCAGATCGCCGTCTATGCGGGCTTCCCCGCCGCCATCAACGCGGTCGAGGCCGCCAGAGAGGTCTTCGCCGCGCGCGACGACGCCGGACTGCACCGACTGAGCACAGACTCTGCCCATGGCACCGCCGAGGTGCGCGAGCTGACTCGAACGCACCTGCGCCTCGCCCTCGGCATGTGTCGAACCGGCCCGGTCCTGAGATTCATTCACATAAAGCCGAGGGGCGCATCGCGATCGCGATTCGCCCCTCGGCTGTCGGACCCGTCGGGCAACCTTGAATCTGGGGGTCCCAAGTGTCCGATTTGCAGGCCGGCGCCCGAAATGCGGCCTGAGGTCTACAGGTACTGGCCCGATCGTGCTGCTGCGGGATCAACGTCTCCGTAGTGGTCGGGTCCGTGCCGCTGCGCCGGGCGTACAGCTCGGCGAGCGTCATCGAGTTCGCGCACCTTCGTCGCCGCCGAGCCAGTCGCTCGACTCCAGCGCCGACAGCGCCCCCACCTCGATCTGCGCCAGGCACCGGCCCGGGCGCACCACGGCCGGATGCAGACGGTCGAGCCGCTCGTTCGTCGTGATCGCGACCATGATCTCCCGGCCCTGCCCGAGCAGGCCGTCCGTCAGGTTCAGCAGGCGCGCCAGCGACTGACCCGACGCCTCCTTCGCCTCGCCGCGGATCAGCTCGTCGCAGTCCTCCAAGACCATGAGCCGCCAATGCCCGCGCCGCGGCTCGCCCGGATTGAGGTCGGCGTCCAGCGCCAGATCCATCTCCGACCCGATGATGACCTCCATCAGGTACGACGGGTCCGCGAAGAACGCCTCCGGGTCGAGCACCGTGTCCACCTGGCACCACGGCGCCCACTCGCGCGCCAGCGCCCGCAGCGCCGTGGTCTTGCCCGTCCCGGGAGGGCCGTGGAACAGCACCAGCCGCCCCGCCACGTCCGAGACCTGCGTCGCCATCAGCTTGCCCAGCGCCGAACCGGCGCTGGAAGAGTAGTTCCGCTCGATCTCCGGCCAGCGCGGCGCGCTGATCGACCGCGTGGAACGGAACGGGCCCCGCGCCGACCGGTACCAGAACCCCATGTCGACCTTGTCTTCGCCGACCTCCTCGACCGAACCGGTGCGGTCCGTGAGGTACGCCGCGATCTCTTCGGCCCGCTCGCGCGTCTCGGCGGTCACGACCGCCTGGCCCGAGCCGTCCCGCCACCGCTGCGTCCGCAGGGTCCAGCCCTCGCCGACCACCAGCTGCAGGAAGGAGGCCCCGGATATCGACCGGACGAGTGAACCGCCCTCGGGGATGAGGTCCACGTCGTCGGCGACCAGGTCGAGCGCCCGCACCACCGCATGGGGCTGGGCGCCGGAGACGTACGCGTCCAGGGCCATGAGGTTCAGCACGTTCGACGGGTCGTCCGATCCGTCGAGCGTGAAGTGCATGTTGCCGAGCACGCCGCCGCTCCCCTGAAGCAGGTTCATGATCTCACCGCGTCTTTCGATGATTCCCATCGCGATCCACCATAGAAAACTACGGCGACACACGCGCCGCCGTGACTGCCAATGCACGGCTCCGCGAACAGCGCTCCGTGATCGTGCTTATGACCCCGACACGGCCGGTAGACGCCCGCAGGGCTCGCCGTGGAGTTGCCGGAGATGACTGGACCCCACCCGGTGGGGCGTGAGCTGGAACAATCAGCCATGCTGGGTTACGTGACCGCATCGACCGAGACCAGCCAAAACACCGCCGCCACCATACCTGGCGGCGGCGCAGGGTCCCGAGGCGGGCGCCGCGTCCGCGAGCAGGCGCCCCGGCGCGGTCTGCGGGCGCTCGCCGTGGTCGCGGCCGTCCTCGCCGGGCTCGCCGTCGCCGTGATCGCCCTCGACCTCGGCGGCGCCGTCGACGTCGCCGCGCTCCCCGGCCTCGCCGCCGCCGACCCCGCGGTCACCTGGGCCGCCGGGCTCCTCAAATACGGCTACGACCTCGCGATGCTCACTGCGGTCGGCTGCATGATCGCCGCCGCGTGCTTCCTCCCCGGACGCCAGGGCGACCGCGCCCGCCTCACCGCCCAGTCCTGGCGGTGGCTGCGCGTCGGCGCCGCCGCCTCGGGCCTGTGGGCGGCCGTCGCGCTCGTGAGCCTCCCCGTCGACTTCGCGAACACGTTCGCCCGGCCGCTCTCGGAGGTCACCGTCCCGGGCCTGTGGTCGTATGTGGCCCAATACGAGCAGGGTCAGGCGCTCGGCCTCACCGCGCTCCTCGCGACCGCCGCGGCCGTCGTCGCCGCCAGGGCGTTCACGATCCCCGGCGCCGTCGGCGCGGCAGCGCTCGCCGTCGCCGCGGCGGTACCGCCGGTCTTCACCGGCCACTCCGCGTCGAACGGGAACCACCAGATCGCCGTCGACGGCCTGCTCATCCACATCATCGCCGCCGCGTTCTGGGCCGGCGGCCTCTTCGCCCTGTTCATCGCCCGCCGCGACCCCCTCGTCGCCGTCCGCCGCTACTCGAACGCGGCCGTGTTCGCCTACGCCGCCATCGGCTTCTCCGGCCTCATCGTCTTCTGCGCCAACGTGAACCTCACCGACCTGTGGACCTCCCCGTACGGGCGCATCGCGCTCGCCAAACTCGCGGTCCTCGCGATCGGCGGCGTCTTCGGCTGGGCCCACCGCCGCCGCACCCTCCCCGCCGTCGCCGCCGGGGACCGCGGCGCGTTCACGCGCCTGGCCGCGGTCGAACTGGGACTCATGGCGATCGCGTTCGGCCTCGCCTCCTCCCTCTCGGTGACCCCGCCGCCCGCCGAAGAACTCCCCGACCCGAACTCGGCACTCCTCGGATTCCCCACCCCCGAACCGCTCACCGCGGCCGCCGTCGCCCTCGACTGGTACCCGTCGATCCTGTTCTGCACGGCCGCAATAGCACTCGTCGGCGGCTACGTCGCCGGCGTGGTCCGCCTGCGCCGCCGCGGCGACGCCTGGCCCTGGTACCGCACCGCCCTGTGGATCGCCGGCTGGGCCGTCGTCGTCATCACCACCTCCTCCGGCCTGAGCAAGTACGGGATGGTCCTGTTCAGCGCGCACATGGTGCAGCACATGGCGTTGAACATGCTCGCGCCGATCCTCCTCGTGCTCGCCGCGCCCGTGACCCTCGCACTGCGCGCCCTCAAACCCGACCGCGCCGGCGGCCCGCGCGAATGGCTCCTCGCCGCCGTCCACAGCCGCTGGTCGCGCTTCGTCTCCCGCCCCCTCATCGCACTGCTCGTCTACCTCACGAGCCTGTACCTCATGTACTTCACCGGCATGTTCGAGTGGGCGATGCGCTCGCACTTCGGGCACCTGTTCATGACCGCGCACTTCCTCGCCGCCGGCAGCCTCTTCTTCTGGGTCGTCATCGGCCCCGACCCGAAACCCAGGCCCCTCACCTACCCGGCGAAGGTCCTCCTCTACTTCGTGTCGATCGTCTTCCACGCCATCTTCGGCCTCACCCTCATGATGGGCACCAACCTCATCGCCGCCGGCTGGTACACCCAGATCGCCATTCCCTGGGTCGGCGACCTCCTCGCCGACCAGCGCGCCGGCGGCGGCATCGCCTGGGGGTTCGGCGAGATCCCGAGCCTCATCATCATCTGCGTGCTCATCGCCCAATGGGCCCGCTCCGACGAACGCGAAGGCCGCCGCCTCGACCGCATGGCCGAACGCGCCACCGAGAGCGGGCACCCCGAAGACGACCCGCACGAGGTCTACAACGCCTACCTCGCGAGCCTCGACCAGGAACGACGCTGACTCAGGACGCGGGCACCGGTCGATCGTCAGGTGCCGTTCCGGTCGAACGACAGATGCGCCCCGGGCCCGCCCGGCCGTACCGTTGCG
Organism: uncultured Actinomycetota bacterium; assembly: GCA_963740955.1. Lineage (GTDB taxonomy): Bacteria > Actinomycetota > Actinomycetes > Mycobacteriales > Micromonosporaceae > Glycomyces. Next base: position 45,143 of record CAVUGC010000004.1, on the reverse strand, counting down.
GCATGAGCGAACCGCAGACCTCCTTCGAGACCCTCGCCGTCCACGCCGGCGAACCCCGGCCCGCCCGCGACCGTTCCGTCGTCTTCCCCATCTACCAGGGCACGGTCTACGAGATCGAACCCGGCGGCGGCGTCGACTACATCCGCTACTCCAATACGCCCACCCAGACCTACCTGCAGGACAAGCTCGCCGCCCTCGAAGGCGCCGAAGCCGCCGTCGTGACCGCCTCCGGCATGGCCGCCATCGCGACCGCCCTCAACGCCGTCCTCGCCACCGGCGACCGGATCATCGTCGCCGGCAACATCTACGGCGGCACCCACGCCCTCCTCGCCGAAGAGGCCCGCCGCATCGGCTGGGGCGTGGACTTCGTCGCCGCCGACGACCCCGCCGCCTGGGAGGCGGCCCTGCGGCCGGAGACCAGAGCGGTCTACGTCGAGTCGATCACCAACCCGCTCATCAGGGTCGGCGACCTCGCCGGGCTCGCCGACTTCGCCCGCGCGCACGACCTCACTTCCATCATCGACAACACCTTCCCCACCCCGATGCTGTTCCGGCCCCACACCATCGGCTACGACCTGGTGTGCCACTCGGCCACCAAGGCCCTCAACGGGCACTCCGACCTCGTCGCCGGCGTCGTCACCGGCAGCGCCGAGCGGATCGAGCGGGTCCGCCACCACCTCATGCTGTTCGGCGGCAGCCTCGACCCGCACACGGCGTTCCTGCTCGCGCGCGGCCTCAAGACCCTTGCGATTCGGGTGAAGGCACAGAACGCGAACGCTCTGGCGCTGGCGCGGTTCCTGGAGGGGCACGAGGCGATCGCCGAAGTGCACTACCCGGGCCTGGAGTCGCATCCGGACCACGCGAGGGCCGCGGCGCTGTTCAGCGGTTTCGGGTCGATGCTGGCGTTCCGGCCCGCCGGGGGCCTGGAGGCGGCCGAGCGGCTGCTGAAGACGTTGACGATCCCGTACGCGGCCGCGAGCCTGGGCGGGGTGGAGTCGCTGATCACCCGCCCGGCGATCAGCAGCCACGCCAAGATGACGGCCGAGGAGCGGGCGGCGGCCGGGATCGGCGACGACCTCATCCGGTTCTCCACCGGCATCGAGGCCGCCGAAGACCTCATCGCCGACTTCGCCCGGGCGCTCGGCGACTAGCGGGCAGGCGAACGGGGCCCTCAGGTGTGCATAGGGCCTGTCCTGTGCATCAGACCGGTCGTTATCCGGCCCGTTTGCCCGCTCGCCGCGTTGTCGGCCCTCCCGATACAACACCGGTATCGGGAGGGCCTTCCGCCTTGCGAGCGAACAAACGGACTCGGATACCGCTACTCCCTGATGCACAGGACAGGCCCTATGCCCGTTTGCTCCAGTGCGGCATGGGGATCGGGGCGAACCTGATGGTCGTGCCGGGCCGGGCCTGCGCCGCGGCGGCCTGGGCTTCGAGGCCGACGACGCCGATCACCGGGTAGCCGCCGGTCGTCGGGTGGTCGGCGCCGAAGAGGATCGGCTGCCCGTTCGGCGGCACCTGCAGGCCACCCGCGGCGATGCCCTCGCTCGGCAGTTCGGCCGTGTCGATGCGCCGCAGGGCGGGGCCGTCGAGGCGCAGTCCGATCCGGTTGGAGTGCTCCGAGACCGTCCACACGCCGCGCGTGAGCTCGGCGACCGCCTCGGGCCGGAACCACTCCAGCCTCGGTCCCAAGTGGAGTTTCATGACGAGTTCGGCGCTGACGCCGGCCCACGGCGCGGGCCACTGCGTCGGCAGCGGCGGGTGCGCGGGGCTCGGGCCCAGCGGGATCGTGTCGCCGTCGGCCAGCGGGGCCGGGCCGAGCCCGGAGAGCAGGCACGTGGAGTGCGAGCCGAGGCTCGACTTCGGGTGCAGCCCACCGGAGAACGCCAGATAGGAGCGCACGCCGACCTCGGCGGGCCCGGCGTCGAGCACCGAACCGGCCTTGAGCTTCACGGGCTGGCCCCAGGCCTCCGGGCGCCCGTCCACCGTGACCGGGCACGGTGCGCCGCCCACGACGACGGTGACGTTCCGGTGCGCCTTCACGGTGCACCCGTTCAAGGTGGTCTCCAGCGCGCACGCGCCGGTCGGGTTGCCCGCCAACTGGTTCGCGAGCCGCCACGACGGCCGGTCGGCCGCGCCCGAGGGCGGCACGGCGAGGTGCCCCCAGCCGGGGCGTCCGGCGTCCTGGCAGGTGGTGAGCGCTCCGGCGCGCAGGATCTCGATGTGGCTCATACCCGCACCGCCGCGAACCGGACCTTCGTGCCGGGCACCAGGAGCGCCGCGGGTTCGCGGTGCTCGTTCCACAGCCGCCCGGGGTTCGTCATCGTCGCGATGAGCTGCCAGCCGCCGGGACTCGACCGCGGGTAGACGCCCGTGTAGGGCCCGGCCATGGCCACCGACCCGGCCGGGACCGTGGTCCTCGGGGTGTCGCGCCGCGGCACGTGGTAGCGCTCGGGCAGGCCTTCGAGGTAGGCGAAGCCGGGCGAGAACCCGCAGAACGCCGACTCGTACTCGATGCCGGAATGGATCTCGGCCACCTCCTCGGGGGCTCACGCCCCACAGGGTCGGCGACGGCCTCCAGGTCGGGTCCGTCGTAGCAGACGGGGATCTCGACGGCCTCGCCTCCGGCGTCGGCCTCCTCGGTGAGCGGCCAGCCCGGCAGTTCGGCGGCGAGCAGCTCGGGTTCGTCGATCCCGTCGACGAGCACGGTGGTCGCGCCCGGCACCAGGTCGGCGGCCTCCAGGAGCCCGGACATGCGCCGGGCCTGCAGCGAGCGGTAGCAGGCGCGTGCGGCCTCGGTGGTGCCGCAGTCGATCAGGATGCCCCGCGGCCCTGCCGGGAGCGGCCTGAGCCGGTTGGCGGCGGTGGTCGGTGCTCACGAGAATGCCTCCACGTCGATGCCTCGTTCGTCCAATGCGGCCCGGATGGACGCGGCGACCTCGACTGCGCCGGGGCTGTCGCCGTGCACGCAGATCGATTCGGTCGCAACGGGGACGCGGGTGCCGTCGATCGCCGTCACCGCTCCCTCCGTCGCCAGTGCCACGGCCTGCGCCTCGGCCGCGTCGGGGCCGAGCAGCGCCTCCGGCGTGCCGCGCGGCACGAGCCGCCCGTCGCCGCGATAGGCCCTGTCGGCGAAGGCCTCGGCGACGACCCGCAGACCCGCCTTGGTCGCCAGCCGGTCGAGCGCGTTGCCGTGCTGGGTGAGGATGGTGCCCACGCCCGCGATCTTCGCGCCCTCGACCACCGCCCAAGCTTGGCTGGAGTCGCGTCCCGCTCGATCATAAAGCGCCCCATGCGGTTTCACGTAAGTGACCGTCGGCTCCGGCGGCCTCGGCGAACACCTGCAGGGCGCCGATCTGATAGGCCACTTCGGCGGCCAGTTCCTCTGGGGGGACGTCGATCTCGCGTCGGCCGAACCCGGCAAGGTCCCGATAGGACACCTGGGCGCCGATCCGCACGCCCCTGGCAGCGGCCAGGGCGGTGACGCGGCGCAGGGTGGCGGGGTCCCCGGCGTGGAAACCGCACGCGACATTCGCGCTCGTGACGATGCGCAGCAGTGCGTCGTCGTCCGTGAGCTCCCAGCGTCCGAAACCCTCCCCAAGGTCCGCGTTGAGGTCCATGCGTAAACGGTACCGGAGTGCGAGGTATTCGGGCGCTTCGGGAACAGGGGGTGAAACCCCACCCTCGAAGGCGTCCGCAACCGGCTTGCGGCAAGCGTTTTCTTTCGCTAGATTTCAAGCACCCCACCGGGCTCGGCCATCCGGCCGCCGCATTCCCATGGAGGAACCATGACGACCGGTCCGACCCCGAGCGACTTCCGCGCCCCGGCCCCGCTGTTCGCCGACCCCGTGTTCGACGGGCCCACCGACCCCACCGTCGTCTTCGACCCCGATACCGGCCTGTGGCACCTGTTCTACACCCAGCGGCGCGCCAACGCCGCCGACGCGGGCGTCGCCTGGGTCCACGGCACCGACATCGGCCACGCCACCAGCCCCGACGGTCGCGAATGGACCTATGCCGGCACCATGGCCGGCCCCGACTGCGCGCGCGGCAACACCTGGTGGGCGCCCGAGATCCTGCGCCACGACGGGCGGTGGCACATGTACGTCACCTACCTCGAGGGCATCCGCGAGGACTGGACCGGCCCCGCCGAGATCCGCCACTACACCTCCGCCGACCTCGAGGACTGGGCCTACCGCTCCACGCTCGACGTCGACTCCGAGCGCGCCATCGACGCCACCGTCCACCGCCTCCCGAACGGCAAGTGGCGCATGTGGTTCAAGGACGAACGCCGCGAGAGCCGCATCTACACCGCCGACTCCGAGGACCTCGCCGCCTGGACCCCCGCCGGCCCCGCCGTCACCGGCCAGGCCCAGGAGGGCCCCACCGTGTTCGCGCTCGGCGGCGTCTACTGGATGGTCACCGACGGCTGGTCCGGGCTCCTCGTGCACCGCTCCACCGACCTCGAGCACTGGCACCGCCAGCCCCTGCCGCTCCTCGCCGGACCCGGCAGGCGCGCCTACGACGAGGCCCTCGGCCACCACGCCATGGCCCTCACGCAGGGCCCCGACGAGGGATACCTCTACTACTTCACCCACCCCGGAGGCGGGCGCCGCTCCACCGTCCAGGTCGCACGGCTCCACGTGCAGGGCGGCTGGCTGCGCTGCGAGCGGGATGAGCCCTTCGACTACCGCCCCGACCCGGCCAAGGCCCCGGCGTTGCGCGGCGGCTCGCTCTGAGGCCGCGCCCTGATGCCGGCGCGCTCCAGTGAGGCCCGAGTGCACGATCGAATCAGTACCAATATGGACAGAGACGACATCATGACGCTCTGTAAACACGGTTGCCAAAACCCCTGGTAGAGCGGCACTTTCTGGGGACCCGAAGGTGGCGCGTTCGGTCTATGCTGAGTCTCGTACCGAGTCCACTGAGCCCCCCGGAGGCGGCATGTTCGGTGAGGACGCTATCGCCCAGCAGCTGGCGCAGGCCCGCTCGAAACTGGATGTCGTCAGACAAACGCAGCAGGACCACCAGGTCCCGCCCGTCACCGCCGAAGCGGCCGACGGGCGCATCAAGATCACCCTCGGCGCGGACGGCCGCGTCGAGCGCTTCGAATTCGTGGAGGTCAGGGTCCTCAAGGAGGGCACCGAATTCCTCGAAGAGGAGCTGAAGAACGCGGTCAACGCCGCGCTCAACGCCCGCGCCGAGTCCCTCGCCGCAGGCACCGCGGCCCCCGACCTCGAGGCCATCGGCGAGGCCGTCGCCCAGATCCAGGACCAGGGCCTCGCCCAGATGCGGGCCATGAGCGCCCAGATCAGCACGGTCATGAAGAAACTCCAAGGAGGAAGCCTGACATGGTGGTGCAGCTCGACCTCGACTCGATCCGCCAGGGCGCCGACCAGCTCGACGCCGCGACGGAGGCGGTCCAAGGCCTACTCGACCAATTTCAGTCCGCAGTGGAAGGACTGATCGGCTCCTTCGGCGGCGACATGATCGGCTCGCTCCTCGACCTCGCGCACCAGGTCTGCATGGAGGCCCTGATGGAGTGCATCGAGCACCAACATCGAGGACCTCCTCGACTACGCCGAGAACCTCCGCGAGATGGCCGAACAGCCACGAAGCGGCCGACAACGAGGCCGCCCGCATCTTCCGCGAGCTCCTCGCCGAACTCGGCTACTAGGGGATTCGCGAACACCCCCTAGCCCCCGCCCGCACCCGGCCGCCGGCACCGGCCCGCGCGCCCGCACACTAACCCTTTGTGTCCCTCCCCTTACGAAGGAGCCCCCAGTGGGTATGCAACTGCCCTCGGAGCTGACGAGCCTGCTGAGCATGCTCGGCTACGACTGGCCCGAATCGGACGAGGAGAAGCTGTTCGACCTCGGCAACACGTGGACGAACCTCTCCGACCAGATCACCGGCGCGATCGACCAGCTCGAAGACGCCGCCCGCACCGTCACGGACGGCAACATCAGCAAGGACATCGACGCCTTCCGGTCCGAATGGGAGGACGGCGAGTCGGCCGTGCGCAACATCGCCGACATCGGCGAACCCTCCAACATCATCAGCATCGGCCTCATGATCGCCGCCGGCGTCGTCCTGGCCCTGAAACTCCAGATGATCGTCCAGCTCGTGACCCTCGCGATCCAGATCGCGCAGGCCATCGCCACGGCCGTGGCGACCTTCGGGGCCTCGCTGCTGGAGATCCCCATCTTCAAGATGATCACGTCGATGCTCATCGACCAGCTGCTCAACATGGCGATCGAGGCGGTGCTCAATGGCTAGGGTTCGTTCGCGCGCCGCCCGCAAGTCGGTCTCCAAGGGCGCCAAGATCCTCTCGGGCCTCATCGACAACCCGCGCTTCTTCCGCGCGGGCAAGGGCCGCGGGGTCAAACCCGCCGTCGTCACCATCAAGTTCGACGCCAAGATGAGCAAGAAGGACTTCCGCACCAAGGCCGACTCGCTCCTGCGCCTCAGCCGCGAGGGCAAGCTCCGCAAGACCCCGGTCAAACGCGACCCGCAGATCACCCGCAACTACCGCGGCGAGACCATCCGCAGACTCACCGGGCGCCACCGCGGCAACCGGCCCGAGCAGCGGCGCATCGCCCAGAAGTTCAGCGGCCGCACCTCCGCCAACCGGGCCGGGGACGGGCTCGACCCCGACCACGTCCACGAATTGCAGCTGGGCGGCAGGGACCACGCTGATAACCTCCGCTGGATGGACGCCTACACCAACCGCACCATCGGCTCCCAGATAGCCGGGCAGCTCAGAGGCGTCCCCGACGGCACGCCCGTCATCATCAGAGTCCTCGGATACTGAAGGAGCCGTTCACGATGGAACTCGCCGAGAAGGTGGCCCTGGTCCGCCCCCGCATCGGGGAACTCGAACGCAACGGCTGGGCCCACGAGCTCGGCGGGCCCGCCGACACCGCGGGCCTGCCGCCCGCGCTCGCGGACCTGTACCGCGATCTTCGACGGCCTGAGCACCCGCTTGGGCCTCTCGATATCGTTCGGCCGAAGACGTCCTCGCCGAGCTCGCCAAGAAGGGCGCGGGGGACCTGCACGACCCCGCTCCGAGCCTGGTGCAGTTCGGCAACGTCTGCTACAGCTTCGCGCTGTGCGCCGACGCGGCGACCGGCGCGGTGCACCTGCTCGACGCGGACGAGTTCGTCGAGGCCGTCGAGCAGGGCGGCCGCTCGCCCACGCCCCGCTCGCGCCGAGCCCGGTCGCGTTCGCGGACGCGTTCCTGTTCGGCCCGCGCTACCGCGAGCTCATCGACCTCGCGGGCGGCTACCAGACCCCCGAGGACGAAGCGGAGGACGAATGGCGCCTCCTCATCGAGGACCTCGGCTTCGCCTGACCCGCAACACGACACCCACCGGCACCTGACCGCACCCCCGACCTGAGGAGGCCCGTATGCCCGCGGCGGCCAAATACCAAGCATTGTGGACCGAAGACGAACTGATCCCGTACCCGCGCGAGGACTGGCTCGCGGACGGCTTCCCGGCCGCGGCCCTCCCCGAGGGCGACGAGGTGCCCCTTGACGTGGAGGTCGTCTACACCGCGTTCCTCCAGGGCGGCATCGCCCTGTACGACACGATCGGCCTGGGCACCGACGACGGCTCGGTCGACCTGCGCCTCATCGTCATCGGCGCGGTCGAGGACGACAAGAACCTGCTGTACGCCCTGCACCCCGACTCGGGCGACATCGTGCAGCTCGACCAGACCAACCCCCGCGACGTGCAGGCGGTGAACTCCAACTACCGCTGCTTCGTCGAGTTCCTCTACCACTTCCAGCAGTTCGTCAACGCCGACGAGGGCAGACCGGGCCGCGCCGAACGCGCGACCACCTTCCGCGAGATCCTGCATCGCATCGACCCCAACGCCTTCACCCAAGGAGCCTGGTGGCCCCTGGTCTTCGACCAGCTCACCGCCTAGCCGCGTTTCGTCGAACGGCCCTAGGGCCGTTCGCGGCCGATGCTGTCGAAGACGAGCGGCCACCATTCGGCCTCGTCGAAGGCGCGCTCGTCGAGCGCGCGCAGGGTGAAGCGCATGCCCCGGTTCATGATCGAGGCGACGTCCGCGACGCCGCTCATCTCGAGCGCGAACGCGATGCGGCGCAGGAACTCCACGAACGTCCGGTACGAGGAGTTGACGCCGCGCACGTTGTTGTTCACGGTGTCGAACTGCAAGACCTCGCCGGTGTTCGGGTCGATCGTGTAGAGCAGGCTGGGCGAGCCCTCGACGGCGCCCACGACGATGAGGCGCACGTCCAGGTCGGTGCCCTCGGCGGTCAGCCGGATCATGTTGAACGGGGCCAGGCCCTCGGGGAGCGTCGAGGTGTAGAGCTGCGGGATCGAGTCGGGCAGGCCCTCGAGGTCCTCCGGCAGCGCCGCGGGGTCGAGGCCCCGGTCGATGAGCTTCTCCCGCGGGTAGTCCATCGCTAGCCCTTCGCGCCTTCGAGCTGCATGAGGGCGATCGACCACCACGACTCGCGGTCGGCGAGCGCCTTCGGGTCGATGCCGTTCAGCTTGGCGCGCAGGGCGGCCGCGCGGCGGCGGCGGCCCGTGCCGCCGGTGTCGGCGTCGATGAACAGGGCGAACTGGTAGAGGAAGTCGGCGAGGGCCTTGAAGGTCGAGTTCACGAGTTCGAGCGTGCCGTCGCTGATGCCGAGGAGCAGGATCTGCCCGCTGGCGGTGTCCAGGCAGAACAGCATGTCGTCCTTGTCGGAGGGGACGGCGCCGACCACGACGAGCGCGAGGGTGCCCTCCTCGCCGATCTCCAGGTTGATCTTGCTGTACAGGTCGAAGCGGGCGCCTTCGAGATAGGCGGTGTAGACCACCGACATGTCGATGGGGAGGAAGTCGACCTCGGGGAAGGTTCCGGCGGGGGCGTCGAACTCGCGGATCCACTGGGCGCGCGGGAACTGGATGACGTTGTCGGGCTCCCAGGCCCTCAGGTAGGCGTCGCTGTCGGTCACGGTGCTTCCTTACCGGGAGTCGGGGGAGTCGGCGGTGATCAGCGCTTTCGCGCAGGTAAGCGTACCAAGGTCCGGTCGCCCGCCAGAGTTCGTCGGCGGCGGGTCCGAAGGCCGCGGCGGCCGGGTCGGGCGATCGTGTCGGCGAACGCCGCGGCGGTGCCGCGCAACGGTCAAAAGAGCCCGGCGACGGCCGCGACCACGAACAGCACCAGGATCACCAGCACCGCGATCGCGATGTACAGGAACAACTGCGGGGCGATCGCGAACAGGATCAGCGAGAGCACCGCGGCGATGGCGACCGCCACGCCCGCGATCTTCCACTTCCGCGACCCCTCGTCCGCGCTGTCGCGCAGCTGCTGGTTCGCCTTCGACAGCGAGGTCGGCATGACCGTGGTCGGCTCGACGGCGTCCGAGTACCCCGGCGGCGGCAGCTGCTGGAGGTCGGAGAGCAGGATGTCGAGCTCGGAGTAGACCTTGGCCTGCATCGCGGCGTCGACGCGGTCCTGGTACTCGGACACGTCCAGGCGCCCTTCCTCCACGGCCCGCCGCAGCCGCTCCATCACGACCTGACGGTCGGACTCCGACGCGCGCATCTGATCGCGGTCCATTCGGCCACACCTCCATAGTCGGATGCTTCGTCAAGAATGCCAGCAAGCGTCAACACACGCCAGAGGAAACCTGCGCCCCCGCAGGCTCCGCCGACCCTACTGCAGACGCGCCTCGCAACCTTCTCCGTGGCGAGTCTTCCCCGGCGACCGCGAAGCTGCAACGATGGGACCGTGAGCGAGCGGGAGCAGATGATCGTCGGCGTCGGGGCCGGGACCGAGGCCACCGACATGGTGCTCAACATCGGCCCCCAGCACCCCTCCACGCACGGGGTGCTGCGGCTGCGGCTGCGCGTCGACGGCGAGCGCGTCACCGAATGCGAACCGATCATCGGCTACATGCACCGCGGCGCCGAGAAACTCTACGAGGTGCGCGACTTCCGCCAGATCATGCTGCTCGCCAACCGGCACGACTGGCTCTCGGCGTTCTCGTCCGAGCTCGGCGTCGCCCTCGCGGCCGAACGCCTCGCCGGCGTCGAGGTGCCCGAGCGCGCCGTATGGCTGCGCATGGCCCTCGCCGAGATGAACCGGGTGCTCAACCACCTCATGTTCCTCGGCTCGTACCCGCTCGAGATCGGGGCGATCACCCCGATGTTCTACGCCTTCACCGAACGCGAACGCCTCCAGGCGGTCATGGAGGAGGCCAGCGGCGGCCGCATCCACTACATGTACAACTGCGTGGGCGGCCTCAAAGCCGACGTCCCCTCCGGTTGGGAGGGCCGGGCGCACCTCGCGCTCGACGCCGTCGAGCACGGCATGGTCCGCCTCGACAAACTCCTGCGGCACAACGAGATCTTCGCGGCGCGCACGAAGGGCGTGGGCGTGCTCGACGCCGCGACCGCCGCCGCCTACGGCGTGACCGGCCCGGTCGCGCGCGCCTCGGGCCTCGACTTCGACCTGCGCCGCGACGAGCCCTACCTCGCTTACAGCGAACTCGACGTGCCGATCGTGACGCGCACCGAAGGCGACTGCTACGCGCGCTTCATCTGCCTGCTCGACCAGGTCGCAGGTCTCGATCGACCTCGCCCGCCAATGCCTGGAGCAGGTGGCGAACACCCCCGGACCGGTGAACGTCAAGCAGCCGAAGATCTTCAAACCGCCCGGTCGGCGAGACCTACGTGTGGACCGAGAACCCTTTGGGCGCCAACGGGTACTACCTGGTCAGCCGGGGCGAGAAGACCCCGTGGCGGCTCAAGCTCCGCACCGCGTCCTACGCGAACGTCCAAGCGCTGTCGACGCTCATGACCGGCTGCCTGATCCCGGACATGATCGCGATCCTCGGCTCGATGTTCTTCGTGGTCGGCGACATCGACAAGTAGTAGGCCCGCGACCGAGGAGTACTGACCCACGGAGGCCGGGGCCTCAGGCGCAGCCGCCGGTGGTCTCGTGGACGAGCATGGGCTGGGCCGTCGACCGGCTCGGTCCAGCTCGACGAGGTCTCGCCGCCGGGGCAGTCCACCGAGCCGTACGTCCCAGTCCGTCGGTCGCTCCGACCGGCGGGTCGGGCGCGAACGCCGCCACCGGCGCCTCGAGCGGCCGGCACCCGGTGACCGCCTGCACCGCAACGGGTTCCGACCAGCGGCCGCCCGGCGGATCCGCGCTCGGGCGCGTTGACCCGCACACCGATGAAATCCTCGGTCGTCCCCGACCACGACGCGCCATCCGGCCCTTCGGTCAAGGCGCGCAGCGCGAACTGCTCCGCCAGCGCCTCGACGTGCCCGACCGTCGCACCCGAGACCTGCAGGGTCCGCTCCAGCGACAGGCCCGCACGCACCGGCGTCACCTCGCACGACTCCCAGGTCAACGGCCCGACCGCGAGCACCGCCGCACCAGTGAACTCAGCGGCCGCCTGCCCGACCACGGCGTCCATCACCGCCCGGGCCTCGGCCGCGTCGACCTGCTCGCGCACCGTCGCGCGCGAACCGGCGAACGCGGCCGCGACCAGCAGCACCGCCCACACGACGACCGCGATGCGCAGGCGGCGGCGCCACAGCGCCGAGACGTTCGAGAACACGCCTGACAGTCTGCCCTACGCCTTCAGCGAGATGCCGATCACAATCTGCGATCGAGTGTCACACTTTTGCACCATGCCCCGTCCACCTGATATGAACGAACCGAAAGCGCACACCACCGAGGCCCCCGCCGAGGCGACGCCCACGAACCGCGCGCTCGCGCAGTTCGAGGAGCTCCGCCCCCGCCTCTTCGGCGTCGCCTACGGACTCCTCGGCACCCTCACCGAAGCCGAAGACGTCGTCCAAGACGCCTGGATCCGCCTGCAGCGCAGCGACATAGACCAGATCGAAGACCTCACCGGCTGGCTCGTCACCACCACCTCCCGCCTCGCCCTCGACGTCCTCCGCTCGGCCCGCACCCGCCGCGAGGCCTACGTCGGCCCCTGGCTGCCCGAACCCGTCGAGACCGCGCCGGACCCGGCCGACACCGTGAGCCTCGCCGACTCCATGTCCTGGGCGATGCTCGTGGTCCTCGAGACCCTGAGCCCGGCAGAACGCGCCTCGTTCGTCCTCCACGACGTCTTCGGCCTCACCTTCGACGAGGTCGGCGCCGCCCTCGGCCGCACCCCCGCCTCCTGCCGCAAACTCGCCAGCCGCGCCCGCGACCACGTCGAGAGCCGCAAACCCCGCTTCGACGTCGACCCCGAAGCCCACCGGGCCGTGGTCGAGGCCTTCTCACAGGCCACCCAATCCGGCGACCTCGACGGCCTGGTCGAACTCCTCGACCCCGAAGCGGTCCTGGTCTCCGACGGCGGCGGCATCGTCAGAGCCGCCCGCAACCCTATCCACGGCGCCGACAAGATCGCCCGCTTCCTCGTCGGCCTCACCGCGAAGTACCCCGACCGCCACCACCTCCAGATCGTCATCAACGGCAGCCCCGCACTGATCACCGTCGGCGGCGGCCTCGTCGACGGCGTGATCGCCCTCGGCATCGAGAACGGCCGCATCACCACCGTCGACTTCGTCCGCAACCCGGAAAAACTCCACGGCCTGCGCACCACCGACCAGGGCCCGGCCGAACAGTAGGAAAGGAAACCGCCATGGAACCCCGACTCGCCTTCACCGAGACCGAGTTCGCCAAGCAGTACTACAAGAACATGCTCGCCAACGAGATGCTCTTCCACACCGGACCGGTCCCGCACACCACCATGGAACTGGTCAAGCTGCGCGCCAGCCAGATCAACGGATGCGGCTTCTGCGTCGACATGCACTACAAGGACGCCGTCCACGCCGGCGAGGACCCCGAGCGCCTCAACCTCGTCACCGTCTGGCGCGAAGCCCCGGCCTTCACCGAGTCCGAGCGCGCCGCGCTCGCGCTGGCCGAGGAGTCGGCCCGCATCGCCGACAACCCGCACGGCGTCAGCGACGAGACCTGGGAGGGCGTGCGCAAGCACTTCGACGACGAGCAGATCGCCGCCCTGGTGGCGATGTGCGCCCAGATCAACGCCTGGAACCGCATCAACGTCACCCTCCGCACCCCGGCCGGCTTCTACGACCCGGCCACCAAGACCGCCCGCTACAAGGAAGAGAAGGAGTAGGTGCACCCCGGCGGCCCCGCCCGATAACGCGGCGACGTTGCATCAGCGGCCCCAATCTCGACCGGCCGCCGCCGGGCACGCAAAAGGCGGGGCCGCGGATGCGGCCCCGCCTTTCAGACTGGGATACGAGCTGAATCGCCCCGGTCGGTCCGAGTTGCTCCCAACCCCGATGCTGCTCCCAGCATCGGGGCGGTGAAGCAGTACTAGCGGCTCACGGCCAGCTTGGTCTCGTTGAGACCGCGCGCGGCCTCGACTTCGCCGGTCGCGTCGCCGTAGCGGGAGAGCGCGCGGAGCGTCCACTTGCCGGGCGCGGCGAAGAAGCGGAACTGCCCGCCCTCACCGGTCACCACCTCGGCGGTGAACTCGCCGGAGCCGTCGAGCAGACGCACATAGGCGCCCTGCACGACCTCGCCCTCGTCGTTCACGACCGTGCCCGTGAGCACGGTCTCCTTCTCGATGTCGACCGACGCCGGCAGGGCCGCGTCCTGGTCGGGTGCAGCGCAGCTGTCAGACATGGGGTATTCCTTTCCGTACCGTCGCCGGTGTCTACTTGGTTCCGGGCTCGTCGCCGAGCGCGATCGGCACGCCGACAAGCGAGCCGTACTCGGTCCAGGAGCCGTCGTAGTTCTTCACATCCGTGTAGCCGAGGAGCTCGCGCAGCGCGAACCAGGTGTGGCTCGAGCGCTCGCCGATGCGGCAGTAGGCGATGGTCGCCTTGCCCTCGTCCAGGCCCGCCTCGTCCACATAGAGCTCGCGCAGCTCCGCCTCGGACTTGAACGTGCCGTCCTCGTTCGCGGCCTTGCTCCACGGCACGCTCAGCGCGGTCGGGATGTGGCCGGCGCGCTGCGACTGCTCCTGCGGCAGGTGGGCCGGGGCCAGCAGGCGCCCGGCGTACTCGTCGGGGGAGCGCACGTCGATGAGGTTCTTGGCGCCGATCGCGGCCTCGACCTCGTCGCGCTTGGCGCGCAGGTCCCAGTCCAGCGGCTTCGCCACATAGCTCGTGGCCTCGCGCTTGACGACATCGGCGGTCACGTCGCGGGCGTCGAGCTCCCACTTCTTGCGGCCGCCGTCGAGGAGCTTCACGACTCGTGGCCGTACAGCTTGAAGTACCAGTACGCGTAGGCCGCGAACCAGTTGTTGTTGCCGCCGTAGAGGACGACGGTGTCGTCGTTGCTGATGCCGCGCTCGGACAGCAGCTGCGAGAACTGCTCCTGGTTGACGAAGTCGCGGCGGATCGGGTCCTGGAGGTCGTCCTTCCAGTCGATCTTCACCGCGCCCTTGATGTGGCCGTAGTCGTAGGCGGAGGCGTCTTCGTCGACCTCGACGAACACGACTCCGGGGGTGTCGAGGTTCTCTTCCGCCCAATCGGCGGTGACCAGCACGTCTTCACGAGCCATGGCTTGTTCTCTCCTGAACGTAAATGAGACTTGAGTTCGAGTTCCGAGTTCGAGAGCGCGCCCAGGGCGTGAAGCGAAGCGGGGGCGGAACGCTGCCGAAGCGCAGCTGAGCAGGGTTCGTCCTGAGACCGCATGTCCGGGATTCAAGCCGATTCGACGTCACACCCGTAGTCCGCTATCCGAAGCGGTGCATGGGATTTCGGTGACTCGCAAGCCTTGCTCTGAAGTTCGCGCACGCTGGGCCGCAAATGCGGCGACTGCCGTCGGGCCTCTTGGGGCCGGGCGAGTCGCCTAGGGCATTCGACAGAGCGTGGTCGCGATCATGCAGTAGTCGATCGCGCGCCGCTTGGTGAGCATCGGCTTGCGCATGGCTGGAACGCTAGCAGACTTCCCGGCCCGAATCCAGACCCGTTCTTACGATGCGGACTGTGATGAAGACCCAGAGCGACGACATGATGCCCCCGGGTGCCCGCCCCCGGCACGCGGCGGACGGGCCCCGGAGATCGAGCGGATCAGGTGAGGACGACGTCCTCGGCGGAGCCGGACACGGTCACGACATCGCCCTCGAACGCGATCTCGACCAGCTGGATCCCGTACGGCAGCTCCGGCAGGTCCACCGACGACGCGAACTCGTCGAGTGCCTGCTCGACCAGCGGCTGGGCCTCCGCGGGCAGGTTCTCGGTGAGCGACTCGACCGCTTCGGGCCTGAAGCTCAACGTGCTGCCGTCGATCACGATCTGACCGGTCGCCTCCAGGTCGACCTCGACGCCCATCAGCTCCTTCGTGGACTGCAGCGACGCCGTTCCGTCCTCGCCGATCTGCAGGTCGAAACCGGTCTCCTCGGCCAGCAGCGCCTCGATCGAGTCCACTGAGACGCTGCCGCTCACGTCCAGGGTGCTCGCGACCGCGTCGCCGCCGTCCGAGAGCTTGCGCCAGTCGGCGTCCACGTCGTGCGCGACCAGCTCCAGGGACGGGAAGGTCAGCCCGTTCGAGCCGACGTCCGAGAGGGTGATGTCGATCTGCTCGAAGTCGCCCGACCACGCCTGGGTCAGGAACGGCCAGCCGTGGACCGTCACGTCCGGGCGCTGGTCGGAGTAGGCGCCGTGGTCGGCGGCGGTGTTCGCGACCTCGGTCGCGATGCGCCGTTCGACCAGCGCGTTCGCGACCCGGTCGCCCAAGGCGACGAGTGCGACGACGATGACCAGGGCGATGAGAAGGCGGCGGAGGATCTTCACCAGGGGGTCTCCAGAGCTGCGTTCATGGCTCGCGTGCTTCGCCATGCGGGGGGATCGACGGACGGTTTGTGTCAGTCGATCATGTAATAGGCGCTCAGCAAGTAGACGACGGGGCCCGCGACGGCGAACGCGAGCAGCGGTCCCGCCACGTTCACCACCGCGTTCGGGGCCGTGCCCGCCCCGTCGATGCGCCGCGCCGCCGACATGTATCCGCAGGCCAGGTCCGCGAGGACCGCGGTGAGGGCGATGAGCAGCCCGCCGATCGCCGCGTGCGAGGGCTCGGGGCCCTCGATGACCAGTCCGGCGTACGCGGCCGAGGCGGTGCCGCACATGGTGCCGATGACGATGCCGAACGCGCCGCGCGTCACCTGCCGGTTGATCCGCGGATCGGGCATCACGAGGTCTACGGCCCGGGCCGCGAGGATGGCCGTGCCGGCCGCGACCACCGCCGAGTACATGGCGGGCGGGGCCGAGCCGAGCCGCGACAGGGCGATGTAGCAGGCGTAGCCGCAGACCGCGACGCACAGCAGCATCGTGAACCCGAGGTTCTCGGTGACCCCGACGTGGGTGCGGCGCACCAGTTGCGCCGCGACGGCGGCGCCGAACGCCAGCGCGAGCAGCACCGTGATGGGCACCAGCGACACCGGCGTCCATGCCACGGCCGCCGCGTCGGCGGCGATGGCCAGGCCTGAGGCGATCGCCAGGGGCACCCATGCGCCGTCGACCTTCCGGACCCAGGTCACGAGGCCGACGGTGGCCAGTTGGAGGACGGCGATGCCGGCGGCGTAGACGGGCCGTTCCATCTGCGCGCCGAGGACGAGGCCGGCGCTGATGATGATGGTGATCGCGAGCGGCGGGAGGCGGTGGAGGAGGGCGGGGCTCGGCGGCGGCAGGGTGTGGTCTTCCTTGCCGTCGGCGCCGGTGGTCCGGTAGGAGCCGGTGTTCTGGGGGTGCGCGCCGGTGGCGCCGGAGCGGCCGGGCGCGTTCGCGGCGCGGCGGCGTTCGGCTCGGCTCGGCGCCGCATCGGGGCCGTCCGCGGCTCCGGCGTAGGCGTCGCCCCAGGCGGCGCCCTCGGCGGCGGCGGACGCCTCGGCAGGCTCGTAGCCCCAGGTCTCGTCGGGTCGGCTGTACGACACGTCCACAGCCTACGGCAGCATGAATTCGCGGCTTGCGGCCTTCGCGGGAGTCACCCTTGCGGACGGTCGGGAGGCCCGGCCGGTGCCGGTGGATCCGGCCCGGCGCGGGCGGTGCCGGACCATCGCGGTCCCATCATGTGGACGGGTCTGGTCGCCGTGCGGCCCGCTCCGGCCGCTCGCCTCGGAGGGCCGCCCGGATCGGTCTGGGGGCCAACGGGGCAGGTCCCGTGCGTGACCGGGTCGTGTCGGTGTGGTGAACGCGGTTTGTCGGTCTCCTCCGCTTCGGACCGTCCCGCATGGTGAGGTTTCGTTGCGGTGACGCTGGTCTTTTGGTTGGTGACCGTTTACACTTGTCCAGGACTCCACCTACCGCAAGTAAGCCCGCCCGCCGCCGAAGCCGGGAAGAGCGATAGTCGCGTGTGCTCACCTAACAGCGGAGGACTGCTGTGGAAATTCTGATCCTCACTTCCAACCCCGTGCCGGAGTCCCCTGAGTCGATCCTGCCCTCCCTGGAACTGCTGCCGCACCGCGCGCGTTACGCCGGCCGGGACGTCAGAGCGCTGCTGAGCGGTCCGAGCCCTGATGCGGTGATGGTCGACGCCAGGTCGGACCTCGCCGACGCCCGCGCCACGTGTCGTGTGCTGCAGGCCACCGGGTTGACCGTGCCGCTGTTCGCCATCGTCACCGAGGCGGGCCTGGCCGCGCTTCAGGCCGACTGGGGCGTCGACGACCTGTTGCTCGCGTCCTCGGGACCGGCCGAGGTGGAGGCGCGCCTGCGCCTGGCCACCGGGAAGCCGAACGCGGCCACCGCGTCGGGCCCGGCCGTGATCCGCGCCGGCGACCTCACCGTCGACCCCGACACGTACGCCGCGAAGCTCAAGGGCACGCCGCTCGACCTCACCTACAAGGAGTTCGAGCTGCTGCGCTTCCTCGCCCAGCACCCCGGCCGGGTCTTCACCCGCGAGCAGTTGCTGCGGGAGGTGTGGGGCTACGACTACTTCGGCGGCACTCGCACCGTGGACGTCCATGTGCGGCGACTGCGCGCGAAGCTCGGCAGCGAATACGAGTCGATGATCGGCACGGTCCGCCAAGTCGGCTACAAGTTCGTGGCGCCGCCGCCGGAGAACCTGCGCGAGTCGGAACCGGCTCCCGAGCGGGTCGACGCCTAGTACTGGTTTCCCACTCCCGAGTGATGTGACGAGCGGGTCCGCGATGCGGGCCCGCTCGATTTCTTTGTGTCCAAAGTTGACTGAGTGGCGGAGTGTGCTCACTGGTGAAACAGTGCGAACTGAAGTCGAATCGGCCGTGTGCCAATGCGTTTGGATAAGGAAAACTTACCATTCTCCATAGGGTCCAGTGAAGGTCCTATCGGGACAAAAGCCGCAACTCAGAGTACCCAAGCTATTGCGCTCGGTGGTTAGAATTGAGTTCGCTTTGGACCTAACCTTCCCTCTTGGAGTGTGACCCCGTGTCCGATCGCGCCGTCGACCCCGAAGCCCTCGCGGAGTTCCGCGAGATCGCCCAGGGCCGCTTGGACTATCTCGAAACGCTGATCGATCAGCTGCGCCACGGTAACGAGCTGGGCGTCGAACCCGGGTTCGGGCTTCTCGACAGCGCCACGACCGCGCGCGAGGCCTATCGCGAGTTCCATCGCCAGACCTGGTCCAACCTCCAGGACCTGCGGGCCGATCTGACCGGCATCATCGCCACCCTCGACGGCGTCGCCGAGCGTGCCGTCGACGACCGACGAGTCCTCCGCCGTCCACCTGTCCCGAAGCAAGGACTGACCGCCATGCCCGAGACGCAGAACCAGAACCAGAACCAGAGTTCCGGACCTCGACGACGCGTTCGACGAGGACCGGGAACCGGACGAGGACTTCGACGAGGAGCCGGACGCCGACCAGGACCCCGTCGACCCCGACGATCCCGATCCTGATCCCGACGACGAGCAGGACGAGGACCGGGACCAAGACGAGGACGACGACGACCAAGAGGACGAGGACGACGAAGAAGAGGAAGAAGAGGAAGAGGACCAGGACCACGGCAAGGACGAGGACGACCGTCCCGGCAAGCCCGACTACGTGCGCGAGGACTGGGAGGGCGGCGCCGCGCCCGACGACTCCGCGGTCCACGAGTACCAGCGGCTCGACACGCAGGCGCTGTTCCTGTCCGGGACGCCCTGCCCGCATGCCGACCTGCGAGAACCGGGACACCGAGGCCGAGGCCGCCTGGATCAAGCTGGTCTCGGCGATCCCGGTGGCCGGGCAGGTGGCCGGGCTCTCGGTCGTCACCGTAGGCACGGCCGCGCCGGATCAGGGCCAGATCCAGACACTGGTCGAACAGGTCAGGCCCGATGGCGCGGACCGCTACGCGCTCAGGGAGATCAGCGGGTACTGGCAGCAGTTCAAGGACGGTTTCGACACCGATCCGGAGACCGGGATCGCCCCGACGCTCAAGGCGGGCCTGCGCACGCTCTCGGAGCATTGGAAGGGCGACGACTTCGACGCGTTCGCCGAGCAGGTCGAGGTCGTCATGGCCAACTGCGCTGGCGGTCTGCGATGACATCGGCGACGCTCTCCACCGGCGCGGTGGGCCTGCTGGAACAGAAGGCCGACGAGTTCTACGGCCTTCAGGGCGGCGATTCGGGAGAGCTGCCCTACCCTGCGCCGCAGTACTGGATCTCGGACATGACGCAGATGTTCACCGACCCGTTCATGCACGTGCAGGCCGCCGTTCGCCACCGGGATGTGCCAGGTCACGGCCGGTTGCGAGCACGAGGGCGGGCTTCTCGGCGAGATGATGGAGCTCGGCGGGTTCAACAAGGACTACGTGGACGAGGTTTCCACGTATGTCGAGAACCAGACGCAGTACTACCTCGACAAGTTCAAGAACGAGAAGCCGCCGCCCACATATGAGCAGGCCCAGGCAGTGGGCGCAGGCCGACGCGGACACGCAGATCGCCTCCGACGTCGACACCGGCGTCGAGGACTACGAGTCGCGGTCGCGGATCGCCAACGAGGACGTGATCAACCGGTGGGAGAACGCCGAGGAGTCGGCGGGGACCTTCCAACCGGAGGCGCGGCCGTCGAACCCGTCGACGTTCCGCGAGGCCTCGGACGCCTTCGCCGGCGACTACGGCGGCCTGGACGCGGGCTCGGGCGGCGTGCAGCCGGGCGATCCGCCCCCGGACCCGGAGGGCGGCGGCGGTGGCGGTGGCGGCGGGCTCGAGCCTCCCGGCGGGGTCAGCGGTGGTCTCGCCAGCGGCGGCGCGACGCTCGGCAGCGGCGGGTCGTTCCCGGTCGGACCGTCCACCTCCACGTTGGAGGGCGGCGGGTCCGGTTCCGGCTCCGGTTCGGGTTCCGGCGGCCGCGGCATGGGCGGGATGATGGGCGGCGGCATGGGCGGCGGGCGCGGCGGCATGAACGACGGCCAGCAGGCCGAAGGCGAGCACCGCGACTGGCTCGAGGAGGACGAGGAGATCTGGGGCATCCGCGCCATCGACGACGACCCTTACGCCTAGGGGCCGCAGGTCTGGCATCGGGCCGGGACGTCGCCGGCCGCGACCGCAGGGCCGACAAGCCGACGCGGGGCCGCGATCCAGATCGGAGATCGCAGGCCACCGCAGCGGTGCCGCACTCCTCTCGAAGCGCAGCTTCAGCGGTCGCCCGACCGCTGCACCTAGGCCCGGTCGGTTTCCGTGTCGGACCCCGCTGCCGATGAGCGGCGTGCCGATCCTGCTTCGGTCCGCCTCAGGGAGGGTCAGGGGGTTCGGGTGGTAGACCGCGATGTCGGCGGCCCGCCAGAGCGACACGCCGACATTGCGAGCGGTGCTGTCGCCGTGGGCGCCGGAGACGTTCATCGAGCCGCGATCCGGACGGCTCGCAACCGGCGATGCAGCCGTGCGGAACCGATCACGGTTCTTCTCGGCGTTCTCAGGCCGCCACGCGGCGCCGCGCTTCGGAACGGCACGGTGGGCCGCTTCAGCGGCCCAGGTCTTCTCCGTCCTCGGGCCGATCCGGGCGGTCCGGGACGTGGTCCAGTCTTGTATCCGTGTCCAAGGCTCGCCGTCCAGGACGGGCCAACCTTCGGCGTTCCACTCGATGGCCTCGATGCCGAGGTCGAAGTGGCCGTCCTCGTGGTAGGAGTGATAGGCCATGAGGCCGTTGGAGATCGACTGCCCGCCGGTCGCCACGTAGTCGCCGTGGGCGCCGAGCACGAGGGTCCCGCCGCCGTTGGTGAGCGCCACGCCGTTCGCGTCCACGAACGGGCCGGTCGGCGAGGTCGAGCGCCCGACCCGGATGTTGTACGTCGAGTCCGCGCCCGCGCAGCACGCGTCCCATGACGTGAACAGGTAGTAGTAGCCGCCGTGCTCGGTCAGCGAGGGCGCCTCGATGCCCGAGCCGCCGCGGCCGGCGATGTGGACCGGCGTGGCGCCGCTCGCGACCTTGCCCGAGGGCCAGTCGAGTTCGAGCATGTAGATGCCCTGCCACCACGAGCCGTAGGCCATGTAGTGCTCGCCGCCGGCCTCGATGATCGTCGGGTCGATCGCGTTGTACGGGTCGCCGGGGTTCGACTCCCAGACCTGGCCCTGGTCGACCCACTCGTAGTCGTCGTCGGCCGGGTCGAGCGTCGTGTTCGTGGCCAGGCCGATGACCGACGTCTGGTTGCCGAACGTCGAAGCCGAGTAGTAGAGGTAGTAGCGGTCGGCGCCGTCGTCGTAGAAGATCTCCGGCGCCCAGAGGTTGTCCACGCCCGGGACGGCGTCGGTCAGCCACTGCGGCTTCTCGTCCCACACGGTGTCCACATAGTTCCAGGTGGCGCCGTCGTCGGTGGAGGAGCGGATGGTGACGTTGCCGTCGCCGAGGGGGCCGTAGCCGGTGGCGAAGACGTACCAGGGCTCGCCGTCCTGGCAGGGGACGAACAGTCCCGGGTCGTGCGCGCCCAGGTCGCCGCCGAGCGTGCCGGGTGCGGCGGTGTCGCAGAGCTGCTTGTCGTGGCCGTGCGCGTTGCCGTTCCGTTTCGTTCTTTCCGGGGTCGGCCAGCGCGGCCGGGGTGATGATCGCCAGTGCGGCGGCGGCGAGTCCGACCGCGCCGGTCGCGGCGATGAGGGTGGTGCGCTTCCGTTTCATGGAAGACCGCCTTGTCTGAAAATCGATGGATTGAGACGGTCGATGTTAACGGGAACATCTCGCATCGGTCAATCCGTTCGACGTCCGAATTTCGGCCACTCCCGCCCAGCTCGGGTCCCCCGCCCAGTTTCCTCTCGGACGCCCGCTGCCGGGACCGGCGCACACTTCGGATGCCGATCGGGGAGGTTGCTGGAGTTGACGAACGGGAGGGTCACCTTGCGGCCATTGCGGTCACGGGCGACCGCATAGTCCAGCCCCGCTCGGTGCTCGATCGCAATCGCCCGGATATCGCGCCAGGCCGTTCTGCGCGTCCTGAACGCACCTTGGACGATCAGATGCTCGCGGTCGGTGTCGGTGTGCATCCGTCTGAGGATGACGGCCAGCCCCAGCAGCAGGACGAGTATCAGGGCGGGGATGCCGATACCGAACCACAGTGAAACTCCACTCTGGAGGAGCGCTCTCACGCTGATACTCAAGCCGATCAGGCAAAGTCCGGTCAACCTGAGCCCCTTCCCGTCGCCTCCCCACCGGGGAGCGTTATAGGTGGGAAACCGGAGCTGGCTCGACATCGCACGCCGCCTTCTACTTCAAGAGGACTCAGGGCTACAGCATGCCGAACGAGCGCCGAGACCGGTCCCGGCGCGAAACCCCCATGAAGACCACCGGGACAGACAGCGCCCGCCGCAGCCGACCGAGAGCCATCCGGCCCCAGCCGCCCACGACGGGCGCGTCGATCACATCAAGCCCTGCGGCTCAACCCATCAGGTCGTGATCCCAACGATCGTCGAGTCGATCGCCGAACCATCGGCCGAGTAGTTCACCGTGCCGAGGAACCGCTGCCCCTCAGCCAGGCCCGACCACGTCAGACCCACCGAGTACTCATCGCCCATCGCGACCGACTGCTCGGCCGGATCGACCGCCAGGTTCCCCTCGTCAGAGCCCGGAACCACCCACGCGTGCAGCTTCGCCTCCAACGGAGAAGGACCGGCCCACTCGTCCACGAACACCACGAACGTGTAGCCGCCCGGCAGCGACACGGTCTCGTTCGAACCGCCCGAAGCCGAATTGCCCACCAACGTCAGCGCGCCCTCAGCAGTCCTTCGTGTACACGAACAAGTCGAGGTCGGTCCCCGCCGGGTGATCCGCATCGAACGTCGAGAACCGCACCAGCGCCGCATCCTCCGGCGTCGTGAACTCGTACGACACCGCGTGCGAGTTCTCCACCGGAGCCTCCGACGGGAACGTCGACGAGTCCGGGTCCGACAGCGTCGCCGTCTTCACCTCGGACGCGACCAGACCCGACACCGTAGCGCCCAGCGACCCGTCGAAGCCCGACGTGCCCGACAGCGTCGCCGAACCCGAAGCGCCCGTAAAGGACACCTCGTCAGAGGCCGCCAACTGCACCGGCTTCACCACGATCGGCGAACGCACCTCGTGCACCGTGCGGGAGCCCTTCTTCTCCACCCACGTGACATCGCCGAACGACCACTCGTCGAACGCCGCGTCAGTGCGCGTGATCGTCAGCGTGTACGTCGCCGACTCGCCCGGCTTCAACGTGAACTTCGTCGATGTCCGAAGTGACCTCGAAGCCCGCCGGAGCGGTGATGTCCGCCTTGTACGTGGCCTTCTTGTCGCCCACGTTCGTGACCGTACGGGACACCTCGTACGTACCCGTCAGCTCCGCCACCGTGATCGACGGGTAGTTCAGCTGCGACGGCTCGATCGCACCCAGCTCGTCGCAGTACGACTGCACCTTGCCCGCCTCCGGCGTGCCGCAGATGTACTGGATCCACTCGGTCGGGTTCGACTCGTACACCAGGCCCGGATCGAACATCTCCTGGCCGTCGACGTGCCCGGCCCCGAAGTCGAACGGCGTCGCGTCCTCGGTGCCGCGCTGGATCGGGTCCCCGTTCGCGTCCGTCTGGTACGCCGTCGTCATGATCGCCGACTTGACCGCCATCGGCGACCACTCCGGGTTCGCCGACACCAGCAGCGCCGCCAGGCCCGCGATGTGCGGGCTCGACATCGACGTGCCCTGCGTTCGGTCGCGTAGTCGTTGCCGCCGTGGTTGTACGGCGTGATGCCGGCCAGGATCTCCACGCCCGGCGCGGTGATGTCCGGCTTCAGCAGGTTCTGCTCCGACGCGAGCGCCGGACCGTTCGAGGAGAACGCCGCCATGCTCGGCGCGTTCTGGTCCTCGAGCTCCGCCGTGTCGACCTCGACCTCGGGGCTGTCGCTCCGAAGCGACCCACTCGGCCAGCTCGAGACCGTCCTCGTAGCTCACGTGGACGACCGGCACCGACTGCGACGTGACCATCATTGGCCGGGCCGCGCTCGGACTGGTCGCGCACGATCAGCGCCACACCGCCCGCGGCGGCGATCTGGTCCGCGTTGTCGGTGAACGTGTTCCCGCGCACGCAGATGATCGCGAAGTCCTCGGTCTTCTCCGGGTCCAGCGTGCCCGCGTCGCAGCGGCTGCCGCTGCCGCATCGGTCCCGTCGAACGCCGCGTCCACCGCGTTCTTCACGGCCATTCGGCCCCGCCGACAGCAGCCGGCGGCGGTGATCTCCTCGCGGCCGAACTCGAGCTCGGTGCGGAACGTCTGGTCGTGCGTCGAAGCGCCGACCGTGGTCACCCACGGCTCCTGGTGGTCCACGGTCGAGGTGGGGCCGTCGTTGCCGGCGCTGGCGGCCACGAAGACGCCCGCGGCGGCCGCGTTGAAGAACGCGAGCGACACCGAGTCGATGAACTCGGGGGTGCCGGTCGAGCCGATGGAGAAGTTGATGACGTCGACGCCGTCGTTCACGGCCGCTTCGATACCGGCGACGAGGTCGGCGCCGGGGCAGCCGCCCCAGCAGACCTTGTACGCGGCGACGCGCGCGGCCGGGGCCATGCCGGAGACCGTGCCGATCTTCTCGCCGTCGATCTCCACCTTGGTCTTGTAGTTGCCCGCGGCGGTGGTGGCGGTGTGGGTGCCGTGGCCATCCTGGTCACGGGGCGAGGCGAAGCCGTCCTCGGCGTAGCCCCACGTGTCGAAGTAGCGGGCGCCGATGAGCTTGTTGTTGCACTCGATGTTGTTGGCCGGGTCCTCGTCCTCGCCGGTGACGCACTCGCCGTTCCACTTGGCGTCGATGACGTCCTGGTCGGGGCGCGGCTCGGAGAGCGGGGCCAGGGACGGGTTCTCGGGCCAGACGCCGGTGTCGAGGACGCCCACGATGACGCCTTCACCGGCGTTCTTCGGGGAGCCGAACTCCTCGTTCCAGGAGCCGTCGCCGCCCGACAGGCCGAGGAAGCCGCTCGTGTCGACGGCGCTGGAGGTCGGCTGGTAGATCGTCTCGGGGATGACCGCGGCGACCTCGTCGCTGGCGGCCAGTTCCTCGGCCTCGGCGGCCGTCAGGTCGGCGGCGAAGCCGTTGAGGACGGTGTCGTATTCGGCGATCGCGTCCAAGCCGTAGTCGGCGATGATCTCGCCGCGCTCCTCGGAGAGGAAGTCGCGGTACTCCTCGACCTCGGACGCGCCGAAGTCGATGGTCTCGCCCTCGGCGGGCGCGGTGGCCTCGTAGGTGGCGATGGGGTCGGCGGCCAGTTGGACGATGTAGTGGCCGTCCTCGTAGTCGACCGGCAGCGTCGCGGCTTCCTTGAGGTATTCGGGTGTGACCTCAGGGAGCGCCGGGGGCTCGGCCGCGGCCGGACCGGCCGAGGTGGTGAGCGCGACGACCACCAGCGGGACGGACGCGGCCGCCAGCACGGCTCTGGTTCCTGCTCTGGCGCGCGCTGTCGCGCGCCTTCGCAGCAGACGGGGGGACGGAGATCCCATGCGATGAGCTCCTCTCAAGGGGGCGTGCACCGCCGCGGGTGAGTACTCGAGCGCGGCTTGCGTTTTCGGCCGCGCCGCGGCGCACGGAAACGAGCCTATTGCGAGGCGCGTTCGCTGTAAACCCTCATATGAGGAGAATGCCGGGATCAGGCATGACTGTTATGAGGCCGTTACAAAGGACGTTCCGGTGGATGGATATTCAGTGAATTTCCCAGTTTGCGAATGCGTCGATCACCATCGCCACCAGAGGAATCGGCGCTCGTAGCGGAAATTCACGGAGCTGCCCTTGGCCTTGCCCGCGAGCGCGAACCGTATTCCCGTCCCTCCTTTGTAGGAGGCGCGATTCTTCACGGAACTGCCGAACACTTCGGTGTCGTCGTCGACCGCGTACGCCCCTTCGGGCAGGATCGACCGTCAGGGACGCGCCGGTGAGGTTCACGTCGATGTCGACCGTGGAGGAGCGGATGCGGGCGTGGCGGCAGTCGAGTTTCACCGAGGAACTGCCCAGGGCCTTCACGATGATCTTCGGCGGGACCGCCCAGTCGCCCTTGCGCTCCACCGAGGAGCCGGTCGGGTTGAGGCGCAGTTCGGCGGGGGCGTTCGGGGCGGCTTCTTGGCGGTGGGGACGGCGAGGGTGCCGCCGGTGTCGGGCAGGTCGGCGAGGAGGCGCTCGACCTCGCCGTAGGTGCGGGCCTCGTAGGCCTGGCGGGAGCGGTCGGCGAACTCGTCGAGGTCGAGGCGGCCTTCTTCTGTGGCGGCATGGAGTTTGGCGATGATCGCCTCGCGCTCGGCGTTGGAGACGCGCATGTTCGGGTCGGGCTGGTGCGTCATCTATGGCTCGCGGGCTTCGTCTTGGGCGTCATCGGTGCTCTTACCTTCTCGTCGGACCGGGGTTGAGCCGCCGCGGTCTGCGCACCAGCCCGCCGTTGCACCATTCGTGATAGTCGAACAGATCCGGCTGGCGGATGAGCGCTTTCGTGTTGGCGGCCCACAGTTCAACGTACTGGTCGCGCGATTCGGCCGCCTTCTCGAGGAGCTTGTCGACGCGCTTGCGCGCATGGACGCGGAATTTGGTCCGCACGGCGTCGCCCGCGTAGATGTAGAGCACGTGCAGCGCGAACGAGCGCTTGGGGCATGTGGCGTCGGCGGCGAGATCGAGCCAGGTGTCGACGAGTTCGTCGGTGGCGAGGGTGAGGTCCCATTGGCGGCCCTCGGGGGCGGTCGAATACGCGTCGAGCGCCCAGTCCCGGATCTCCTGCGGCGTGGGTACGGCTGGGCGCGCGAACCCGGTGAAGGACCCTTCCGCCACTTCCGCTCCTGCCGACTCGAACGATGCTCGCACCGATCCTAGCCCGGCCGCGCCCCACGCCCGGCCCGCGTTTTCATCTCTTGGACCGGTTCGTCTCGAAGGTTTTCCTTGGGGGTCGGCTCGTGTTCGCTTATGAAGGCTGCGATGCCGTTCCCCGTCGGGGGGCTCCCCCTCCCCCACCCACCCCACCCCTCGCCCCACACCCCGGTCGCCTTGCGCGCCTTCCGCTGGCAGCCCTGCCTCTGCCCTGTCGCTCGATCCCGCCCACCCCGGGCTTCGGTTCGCGTCCGGTGGTGCGGGAGGCGCCTTCCCGCACCACCGGTCTCGCGGTCACCGGCCGCTCAAAGCCATGTTCACCGCCTCGATGCGCTCGTTGATGTCGCGCAGCTCATTCGGGTCGGGATCCCAGCCCCGTTCCAGGAGTACCTCTCGGAGCCGGATCAGCCAGGGCCGCGGATGCTCCATCACATCGGAGGCGGTCAAGACCATGACCTCCCATCCGAGGTTGCGGAGCGTCTGATGCCGGCGCCGGTCGCCGGTTTCGGCGGCCAGGCCCAGATGCGCGCCCATGCCGTCGTACTCGACCCCGACCCGCCACTGCTCCCAACCGAGGTCGAGGAACTTCGCGCGCCCGTTCGGCGTGCGCACCCGCAACTGCGGGACCGGAGCGGGGAGGCCGGCGTCGCCGATCAGGCAGCGCGTCCAGGACTCCATCGGCGACTGCGACCTCGGATCGGCCGCCAGGAGCGTCGCGTTCGCCCGCCGCAGCCGTTCGCCGTGCACCGGCTCGAGCGCCTCCGCGAGATCCCCCGAATCGATGCCGGCCCGCAGGATCTGGTCGGCGGCGGCCACCGCCTCCAGCCGCGGCAGGTCCGCGGCGCAGTCGACCAAAGTGCGGGCCAGGCGGGTGACCGGCAGCCCGTCGATCACCGTGATGTCCGCGAGCGGCGGATCGGGCGAACTCTCCACCGGCCACTCGCGCTGATCGGCACCCGGTGGCAGGACATCGAACCCGTGGATCCAGGCCGCGGTCCGGCCCGTCGCCACCAGGCGGTAATCGGATTCGAAAGCGGCCTCGAAGCGGAGCAGGAGATCCTCGGTCGCGCCCGAGGGGCGAGGTGCGGTAAGTGTGGCTGTTGCGGTGCGGTACATCGGCATCTGCGTCATGCATCAACTGTGTTCCAGTGACTACCGATCGTCAACAACTTCTTTTCGGCCTGTGGATAACTCTCGATCGCCGGGTAGACGTGCAGTTCAGGGCCTGTGGACAACATTCTCGGTGTCCTGCCCCACAAACGCGAGCGGCGCCGGCCGCCTCCCGAGGGAGGCGACCGGCGCCGAATGCTTTGGCGCTCAGCGGCTCGAGAGCCGCTCAGGCCGTCAGTAAGTCCGATCGCAGAGCTTCCACTCGCCGCCCTCTTCGACGGCGGTGAAGATGTAGCCGCTGCCCTCGTCGATCTCGGCCTGGTTGCTGGGCTCGCTGTCGTCCCAGGTCCAACCGACCCAGACCTCCATGCCGCCAGTGACCTCGCGCGACATGCTCCACAGCAGGAACCCGTAGTTGCCGCCCTCGGCATCCAGCTCGTAATCCAGATCGCTCTGCATCGCGCCGCTGGGGCTCGCGCACACCTGCGACTGCATCATCGCGTCGTCGTCGGTGTCGGCCGCGAGCCGGTAGTTGAGCGCCGCGGCCTCAGGCGTGCCGGTCTCGTACTGCTCGGAGTTGATCGGCGTGCCCCAGGTGGCGAAGTCGTCCTCGCCGCCCGGGTCGACCGGAGCTTCTTCCTCGGTCGGCGCGGGCTCCTCCTCGGTCGCCTCTTCAGACTTGGCGGCCTCTTCGCTCGTGACGTCGTCGCCGCCACCGGCCTGCGGGTCCTCGTCGTCCTTGTTGACCATCCCGGGGATGATCAGCACGGCGGCGACACCGAGCACGACGACCAGGCCGACGACCACGGCGAGGATGATGCCGAGGTTGCCGCCCTCTTTGGCGGGCGGAATCGGCGGGGGCAGCACCGATCCGGGCGCGGTCGGGTAGCCGGGCTGCACGCCGACCTGCGGCGGCATCATCGGCTGGCCGGGCTGCTGCGGGTACTGAGGCTGCGAGTACTGGGGCTGCGTGTACTGCGGCGGCTGCTGATAGTAGTTGCCGGGCGGAGGCGTGCTGTTGTACCCCTGCATGTAGGGATCGCTGGGCTGCTGCGGCTCGGGTTGCAGCTGGTACTGCGGGTTCTCGCCGCCGGGGGGCGGATACGTCATCGCTTCTACACGCCTCGTCTGCTCGGGGCCATCGGTCGGTGAACGGGTTCCACCGGGGTGTTCTCGATCGTACAGGCACCGAGCGACATCGTGGCACCCAGAAAACGCCAGGTCGCGGCCGTGGCGGGCCGCGAAGCCGCCATATGGGTGCGAACCGTTCCCCGCGCCCCCACGCCGCGCGGCCCGTCGCACACCCTGTGCGACGTCGAATCGCCTTGGGGGACTACGATTCATGCCCCGGCACCCCCGCACGCGGCACTGCTCGCAAGATTCGGCCGATCCCACACCGGCCATGCGCGTCGCCGAGGCAGTCCTCTGCCGCGGCCGTCGGCGGAGCCGTACCGAGAAGTTCTGGCAGCAAAGAGACACGCTTCTACCCGAGGTTCGACGTATGGCGAATGCCAATGCAATGCAGCTTTGGACACTCCGCTTCTCCGCCGCGCTCGCGCCGGTGCCGATGGTCGAGCTCTTCGGCGTGAACCGCTTGTGGGGCTACGGCCTGCTCTATCCCGCGATGGCCGCGACTTGGGCGACCGGTCGCTGGCAGCGCCGCCGCCAACTCGCCCGCATGCGCGACGAGGCGGGCGCCGACACCACCGAGGCCCGCTCCGGTTTCTGGAACGAGGTCGGCGCGAGCAGTGCTGCCCTGGGCGACGCTCCGGAGCCGTCGATCGGCATGGCCGTCGCCGGAGCGACCGTCCCGCACCAGCGCCGCGACCGCGCCATGAGCAACCTGGTGGGCTCCATCAAGAACGAGACGATCGACGCCGACCTGCGCATCCAACTCATCCAGGACCTCGTCGACCTCGGCGGCCGCGACATGGCCATGCGCCTCTCACCCGTCGCCGTAGCCTCCGAAGTGGACGTCGAGGTGCGGCTCGAAGCCGCCGAGCACATGGGCCGCTTCAGCGTCGACGACGCCGCAAGGGCCCTCGAGGCGATCGCCGCCGACGACGCCGTCGACGACAAGTACCGCCTCGACGCCGCCAGCGCCCTCGTCGACTGCGCCGCCCGCGCCGCCGGGACCGCGCTGATGCAGCTGGTCACCGACGACGCGGTGAGCGAGTACGTGCGCCACAGCGCTGCGAACATGCTGCGCCGGGTCCACCGGTCCGCGGCGGCGATGGCGTTGCGGCATTTGGCGAACGCCCCGCTGGTGACGGCGCGGCTGCGGATCATCTGCGCCGAGCAGCTCGCCGACGACTCCGTGATCGACGCCGAGGACGCGCTGTGGCGGTTGATCAAGGGCGTCGAGGTGGTCATGGACTACCACTTGGGGATCGATGCGGCCGAGGCGATGCACGGGATCAGCGCCGACGTCGGCGTCGAGGCGTACTCGGTGCTGGCCGTCGACTCGTGCTTCCACTGGTTCGGGCGGATCGAGGCGGCGTACCGGCTCGGGCGGCTGGGGGTGCGCGACGGCTTCGACCTGCTCAGCGATTTCGCTCGGGCCGAGGACTTGGAGGACGTGTACGGTCTGGCCGCGCTCGACCGGCTCTTCCAGCTGGAGGTCGAGTCCGGGAGCCTCGACACCGATGACTGACCGCCGGTGCATGAGCACCGAAGAATAAGCACTGAAGAATAAGCGCCGAAGAACTGAGCGCCGACGGGCGTCGGTCAGGGTTTGACGGCGATGAAGATCGTGTCGACGCCCAGGTGGTGCAGGTCGCGGCGGTGGCCGAGCCAGTCCGGGCCGTCCTCGTCGAGCAGTGCCGCCCAGGCGGCCCGGTCCTCCTCGCTGAGGTGGTGCTCGAACCAGCCCACCTTGGCGCCCAACGTTTGCAACGCTTCGTCCAGGTCAGGGCCTTCGAGCGGGGCCGGGGACGAGACGAGTTCGTTGACCACGCGCACGCCGGTCAGTCCCGCGCGTTCGAGCGCGAGGTTCCAGCCGTACGGCGAGCGGCGTCGCGCCGTGGGCGACCCGCTCGTCCTCGAGCCGGCGCGAACCGGCCTCGATGAGGCGCAGCTCCAGTCCCGGCCGGCCCACGCCCACATGCCAGGGCAGGAACTGCGGGGCGGTGCCGCCCTCGCCGATCGCCAGCCGCCCGCCGGGTGCGAGCAGGCCGGCCAGATTGTCCAGGGCCGCTTGAGGATCGTCGGCATGGTGGATCACGTGCCCGGCCCACAGGAGGTCGGCGGGCTCTCCGACGGCCGCGGCGAGCGCCTCCCGGTCGTCCACCGACGCCAGTGCCGTCCGCACTTGCGATCCGGTCTCGGCGGCCCGCTCGCGCACGAGGTCGAGCATCGCCGGTTCGGCGTCGACGGCCGCGATCCGTGCCTCGGGCAGGACTGCGGCGAGCGCGAACGCCATCGACGCGGCCCCGCAGCCGATGTCGGCCGCGACCCGGTCGCCGGGGGAGGACAGTTGCTCGGCGAGGCGCCGGTATTTGTCGGCTTCGGCGTCGGCGCGCTCGCGGAAACGGGGCGCGGCCTCGGCGAAGTCGAACGCCGCAGTGTCGTCGTGGTCCCCGTGCCGGTGATGTGCTCCCATGCGGCCCAACCTATCACCGTTGAAAACCGTTCCCGTATGGAATTAAGCGACCGGGCGGCCGCGGTGAGGCGGCCGCCCGGAGGTGGTGCGGTTTCCTTGGTGCAGGCCGGTTATGCGGCGGTGAGGCGCTCCTGGACGCGGGTGACCTCGGTGGCGGCCGCGGCGGTGCGGACCGGCCCGTGCGGGGCGTCCGACTCCGAGAGGGAGGCCAGCAGGCCCCGGCCGAGCCCGGCCTGGGTCAGCGCGAAGCCCCGCAGGACCAGCGGCAGCAGCAGGGCCAGGATCAGGCCGCCGATGAGCGCCAGGACCGACACGGCGAGGTACGAGTCGCCCCAGCCGAGCCAGCGGGTCGCGTAGCCGAGGCCGTCGCCGTCCCCATCGCCCGTGGCGCGGTGGATCACCCAGGCGTACAGGGGATAGGTGAGCGTGGTGACCGTGGCGGCCCACCAGGACAGGGCCACGCAGAACCCGGCCACGGCCAGCGGGAAGTTCACCAGGCCCCACAGCAGGTTCAGCCACGACTGGCCGTCGGTGAGCGGCGTCAGGAACCGCCGCAGCGCCGAGGCCCCATCGCCCGCCCGCTTGTAGCGCGGCGGGTTGATCGGCTGCCTGAGGACGGCCCCGAGCTGGCTGCGCCCGGCGGCCGCCAGGCCCCGCATCGCCAGCAGCGTCGCCGCGAGGATCGGCACGCCCACCCAGACCACGGCGGTCCCGAGTCCCGCGGCGAATCCGGTGACGGTGATGACGAACGCGGGCAGGGCGATCGGAAACGAGGAGAGCAGGTACGCACTGTCGGCGCCGAGCTGCTTGAAGATCTTGTTCATGGCGTTAATCCTCGTCCGGACCGGGCCCTGGAACGAGCCTGCGAGCAGGCATTTGACCGGTAGGGCCAGCCCTACCCGCGTCCTCGGGACTGCCTGCGCGGCCGGGCATGGACGTGCGGTCCAGCGGGCGTTGACGCTGCTTTGACCGGTGCTCGAGCTTCATCGGCGACGCCTGGGACCGCATCGTTCCCGGAAAGGCGGCGCGCGTACCGCTCGCCGGCGCCGCCGCAGAGTGCCGGGAGAACGAAGGTGCGGCCCGGGTTGTTGACCTCAACACCGGGCCGCCATGTGCCACATAGTCGCCGCTGCGATCCCTACCGGTAGCCGATGAGTCTGCTGCTAGCACCGTGCTCTGCCATTGAGCTACCGCCCCTTGTGGTGGGGCGGGAGGGATTCGAACCCCCAACATCGATGTCCCAGGGGACTACTCGCGGATACGCGCGGCGTGGCGAATGCTGAAGCTGGAGCGAGAGTCTCAATTTCGGCGGTGAACGTGTGCCAGGCGGCTGCGGGGTTAAGGTCCGCAGGGGACTCGGATCCCCAAGTGTTCCCGCGTGTTATTCGGACTGATTCTCAGTTTCAGCGTTGTCGGCGCTTTTCGGGCGCCACCCCTGTCGCTCAAAACAGGGGGGTCTGTGTGCCTATTCGCCGAGGAGGTAGCCGAAGACCTTGTCGCCGATCTTGCTCGTCGACGACTTCGGTCCCGTTGGCCTCCTCGCGGGCGAACTTGACGGCGAGCTGGAGCTTCTCGAGCCGGTCGGCGAGCTGCACCACCCGCTTGGCCGGGGCCGCGCCCGAGAACTTCACCGTGGTCCAGTAGCCCACCGGGATGTCCTCGTAGTACACCTCGACCTGCGCCGGGTGTTCCTCGGTGGCCTCGGCCTTGACGTGGTTGCGCGGGATCTTCTTGGTGCGCACCGTCTTCACCGGGTCGGTCGCGAAGCAGTCGGAGGCGTCGTTGAACGTCCACGACTCGCCCGCGTCCAGCACCGGGCAGGGTCTTCACGAACGCCTGCAGTTCACCGAGCTGCTTCTCCAGGAACAGCAGGTAGGTGACCGGGACGTCGGCGACGAGCACCTCGCCGTCGACCGTGATGTCCGCGGTCGCGAGCGCGTTCGTGCGGTCCTTGGTGGCCGTGACGTCGAACAGCCGCGTCATCGCCGCCGAGACCTCGCGCAGCTGCTCCTCGACCCGGCGCTGCACCTTCGTCGACTCGGGCGGCAACTGCTCGCCCTCCTCGTCCTTCGGCTGGTACGTGCGGGAGATGCCCGACAGCAGCGGCGCCTTGCCGAGCTCGCGCCCGGCGTCGCCGAGCGCGCGCACGGCCTTCGCCTTGACGCTCTTCTCGATCGCGATGATCTGGTTCAACTTGGTCACGGAGCAACCCTCACTTTCGGGCCCCACCTTAGGCTTGATTTTTAAGCTTGTGCGCTGGTGAGGCGTTGCTTGCGTTGCGCGAGGGTCTTGTCGCGCTTGGCTTTCTTGCCGGGGTCGCGGATCGGTGCTTTGCGTCGGTTCCGTTGCCCGGCAGGGCGGCCGGGCCCGGGCTTGGAGGGTTTCGGGACGCTGGTCAGGCGGGGCAGGTTCGCGTGGAGGTCCGGGAAAGCCCGGCGGACGCGAGCCGGGGTGAGCCGGCCGGGTTTCGCGGGTGCTTCCCAGGGCAGACGCAGGTCGGCGGCGAGCGACCTCGCGGCGGCCAGTTGGGTGAAGGCAGCGATCACCAGCCAGGTCCATCGATCGGCGGCCTCGGGGTCACGAATCTGGGGGACGGTCCATCCGAGAGTCTGCTTGAGGAACCGGAACGTGTGCTCGATGTCGAAGCGGCGCAACCAGGCCGACCACAGACTGTCGAGGAGTTCGTCGTCGATGCCGCGAGCCGAGGTCCAGAGCCAGACCGGTTCGGGTGTGCCGGTGTGGGGTAGGCGTTCGGATTTGATGCGGATCACGGTGCCCTCGATGATCGGCAGCGTCTGGTCGTGGTCGATCCATGCCGAGCGCTGTTTGAGCCAGGGATGCAGGCCCTCCCAAGCCTGCGCTTCGAACTTCCCGTATCGGTCGGTGTCGGTAAGCGTCTGGGCCTGCGGCGCTTCCCAAGTGGACGGGTCGGTCAGGCGGAACGGGGTCCCGTGCCGCTGAGGCCGCCCGATACCTGCGTAGGGCGGTGCGGCCCGATAGAGCACCCGGTCCGAGCGGAGCCGGCCGATCACGACCACCGGCAGGTCACGGAGCTGGTAGGCCAGGCGGGGGACGTCGTAGCCGGCATCGACCACGATCGCGATCGGCCGATCGCCAGGGGCGTGTTGTCCGACCGCTACGAGTTGCTCGACAGTGCAGCGCACTTGGACGGCGGTGACCTCGGCGGCATCGTCGTCGGGGCCGAGTCGCTGCGCGTCCAGGACCTGTGTCCATGAAGTGGGGCCTGGTTCGACGGCGGCGATGAAGGAGTAGGCCCAGCCGGGCACCATCTGGTCCTGGCCTCTGCCGTGTCCGGTCACATGGCAGTACAGGCGTCCCGGCGAGCAGTTCGCGTCCGGGCGCAGCCATGCGGTCACGTCGACCGCGAGCACGATCCGCCCGCGCACCTTCTCGATCGGTCGATCCGCCAACAGGCGCCGAAGCCGATCAGCGTCAACAGCCCCGGAATTGAGCCCATCGTAGAGTCCACCATGGCCGCGGCCGAACACTCCGGCCAGCGACAACACCGGCAGCGACGCCACCGGGCCGCTGTGGCACAGCAGCGCGTCGGTCAGCTCGAACAACGCGTCCGCCCGAGCGGTCAGGCAGCCGTAGAAACCGGCGCGGAACGCTGCCAGCGACCCCGCGCCGTCGGCGGGGCCAGCGTCAGGAAGAATAGACAACCGAAGCCCTTGCTGTATGTGATTCCTTGTGTCGCAACAAGAATCATCAAGCAAGGGCTTCGCTCATGCTCACGCGGGGCCGCCTCACCAGCGCACAAGCTTAAAAATCAAGCTAGGCGCATGCTGAAGAGGTTCGACCTCCGCTCGGGCCCCCGGTCTAAACCCTGACACGAGGGTCCGACATCGCCGGCCGGACCGCCCGGAGCCGCCGAACGGCATGCTGAAGAGGTTCGGGCTCCGCTTGGGCCCCCGGTCTAAACCCTGACTCGAGGGTGTGACATCGGTGGGGGTGGCGGTGTTCGAAGCGTAAGTGGGGCAAGGTTTCGCGTTGAATGGGCCGCCGGGGCTGCTGTCTCGGCGGGAAACCGGTTAGGGTTGACCGCGTGGTGCACCAAAAGCTCGACATCTCGGTATACCGCGAGGCGAACGAGACGATCGTGGTGCTGACCGGCGAAATCGACCTGCACACTGCGCCCCGCTTGTCTGCGGCCGTCGACGCCGCGCTCGCGGAGGACCCCGTCCGGGTCGTCCTCGACATGCGCGGCGTGACGTTCTGCGACTCGCGGGGCCTGGGCACGCTCGTCATCCTCGCGCGCGCGGCGGCCCGGGCCAGGGCCGTGCTCGTCCTCGCGAACCTCGGCGACTTCCTCAAACGCCTCCTCGCCGTCTCCGGCATCGGCGAGCACTTCGTGATCCGCGAACCCGAGCCCGAAACCCCCGCGGCCGGACTCGGGCTCAGCGACATCGAGGAGACCGGCACCGACAGCGGCCAGAGCGACGGCCGCCCCGGCCCTGACGGCCCCGATCAGGAGCGCTCTCGATGAACCTCAGCACGACCGCGGCCACGATCCTCCTCGCCGCGGGCATCCTCGCGCTCGGCGGCATCGCCCTCGCCTGGATCGGCCTGGCCCGCAAAGCCAGGGCCGTGCTCATCACCGGGACGCTGCTGCTGTTCGCCGGCGGCGCCACCGTCCTCGCCTGGGCCATCGTCGAAGGCGCGGGCGCCCGCGCCGCCGCCGTCGGCCTCGCCGCGGCGCTGCTGCCCGCCCCGATCCTCGTCGGCACCTTCCTGTGGCTCGGGCGCTACCGGCGCCGCCCCTGGCTCGTGCTCGCGTTCTGCTTCGGCTGGGGCGCGTGCGTCTCGACCGCGCTCGCGCTCGCCGTCAACACCGGCGCGGCGGTCCTGCTCGCGAAGAACGGCTACGACCAGAACCTCGCCGCCGTCGTCTCCGCCCCCGTGATCGAGGAGATCGCGAAACTCCTCGGGCCGCTCCTGGTCTACTGGTTCGCCCGCCGCCACCTCACCGGCACCCTCGACGCCCTCGTCTACTGCGGACTCGCCGGCGCCGGGTTCGCGCTGTCGGAGAACGTCCTCTACGCCTCCGGCGCCTACCTGTACGGCGCCGAGTCCCTCGACGCCGCCGCCGGGATCGCACAGGTCACGCTGCTGATCGTCATGCGCGGCCTCGCGACCATGTTCGCCCACCCGCTCATGACCGGCCTCTCGGCGATCGGCCTCGGCCGCGCCGCCCGCCGCCCCGGACGCAAGGGCGCCCAAACCCTGTGGATCATCGGGATGCTCCTGTGCGGCATGGGACTCCACGCCCTGTGGAACGGCTCCTCGGTGCTCGGCGTCAAGCTCGACATGCCCGCGCTGTGGTTCGCGCTCTACCCGGCGTTCCTCGCGCCCCTGTTCTTCACCATGGTCGGCGCGGCCCTGTGGCTGCGCGCCGCCGACGCCCGCCGCACGCAGACCGCGCTCGCCCCGATGGTGGCCGCCGGGCAGGTCTCGCCGCCCGAACTGGCGTCCCTCGCCACGTTCTCGCGCCGCGCCGCGGCCCGCGCCTGGGCCCACCGCTTCGCCGGAAAACCCGGCGAGGCGGCCATGAAGGACTTCCAGCGGGCCGCCTCCGACGTCGCCGAGCAGTACGACCTGGCGGGCATCGGCAGGCCTTGGGACGAGCGCCTCGTCGAGCACGCGGTGTACCGCATGAACACGGCCCGCGTTGTCTACGCCGGCGCCGACCCGCGCACGCCCCCCGCCCTCTGGGACGGCCGCAGGTACCACATCAGGTTCCCCGACGGCCAGACCCGCCCGGTCGAGCCGCCCGCGCAGCCGGTGATGCCGCTACCGCTGGCACCGCCGCCTGCGTACCCTGTCCCTTATG
The DNA here is from genome assembly GCA_963740955.1 of uncultured Actinomycetota bacterium. Lineage (GTDB taxonomy): Bacteria > Actinomycetota > Actinomycetes > Mycobacteriales > Micromonosporaceae > Glycomyces. Next base: position 7,393 of record CAVUGC010000004.1, on the reverse strand, counting down.
CATGAGGGACCATCGGGCCCACCTCCTGGACCGGCCTCCAAGCGCCCCGACCGCGCTCGGGAAGGCCGCACTGGAGGGAGCCCCCCCCGTCCGCGTCGGCCCCGTAGCGGCCGGCTCGGCGCTGTCCGGACTGTGGGTGCTGCTGTGGCTCTTGGCGTACGCCAGGAGCGCCGGCGAAGCGGCCCCGACCGCGGCGGGCTTCGCCTGGGTGACTTTGGCCGCGAGTACGATCGGGGCTGTCGCCGCAGCGCTGCTGGCGCGCTACGGTGACCGCGGGGCCGCGGTCGGCGTAGCGGCGGTCGCAGGGACGGCCGCTGGGGTCACAGGGCTCTCATGCGAGCTGTATCTTTTGCTGACCGGCGATTGGATCCTGTGGTTACATCAACCGCGGGTCGCCACATCCTTCAGTAGGTCGTATCGAACAGCTGCCCTTCGGGCCGCAGGTTCCATTGAATGAGAAGACGGGGACGGATCGTGTCGTATTTCGCTGTGGCTGTGGGCCGCGAGGGCGACGAATGGGAGGCCGCGGAGGTCGACCTCGACGCTGTTGCCGACGTCGAAGACGCGGCCGAGGTCATGCGTGAGGCTTTCCCTGACGCCGACCTGACGCTGTTGTTCGTCGACGCCGACGACGAGTACCTGACGGTGATGCGCCTCGACAACGGCGACGACCTGCGAACCTTCGGCTCTGACGCCGAATACGCTTCGCAGTCGCGCCTGGGCGAGGCCCTCTTGGGCGACCTCGAGCCCGAGGACACCGAGGAGATCGACACCGAGGACGAGGAGTCGATCTCGGCCCGCCCGACCGAGCTCGACGCCGAGCCCGTGGGCGAGGCGGACGTGCTGGGCGACCTGGGCGTTCCCGGTTCGACCCTGCTGGCCCTGTGCGCCAAGGAGGGCATGATGCCCTCCGACGTGGTCGCCGAGGTCGCCAAGTCCATCGGCTTCACCGAGGCCCTGGAAGACGCCACCGGCGCCTAGCCCCCTGAGCCCCTGACCAATGCAGTCCCGCCGCGAGGTCCACGAACGCTGGATGCAGCGCGCCCTTGAGGTCGCGCGCACCGGAGGCCTCCCGGCGGGAGCGGCGCCGCCCCCGCCGGGCGACCCGGCACACCCGGCCGACGCGTCGCCGGCCATTCCCGCCATTCCGAACGCCGACAACGCCCCTCGCCGACCCTTGCGCACGGATGACGCGCGTCGCCCCGACCTGCCCGTGGGCGCCGTCGTCATCGGCCCCGACGGGAGCGAACTCGCCGCGGCCGCCAACGCCCGTGAGGCCCTGGGCGACCCGACCGCGCACGCCGAGGTGATCGCGCTGCGCGAGGCGGCGGCCCTCCACGGGGACGGCTGGCGGCTCGAAAAATGCACGCTCGTGGTCCGTTGGAGCCGTGCACGATGTGCGCGGGCGCGGCCGTCCTCGCCCGAGTGGGTGAAATCGTGTTCGGCGCTTGGGAACCCAAGACCGGCGCGGTCGGCTCCCTGTGGGACGTCGTGCGCGACCCGCGCCTCAACCACAACCCCGACGTCTACGGCGGCGTCCTGGAGGACGAATCCGCGGCATTGCTCCGCGCCTACTTCGGCCGGTAAGCGACAGGGCGGCACGGGAACCCCGTACCGCCCTGTCGCCTCGCCGTTTACTCGACCGCAGCGGCGGCCGCCGCTTCCGCCCGCTTCTCCTGCGTCCTCGCCAGCAACTGCGCGATGTCGATGACCTCGACGTCTTCGCGGCCGGCGTCGGCCACGCCGTCGCGGAGCATCGTGGAGCAGAACGGGCAGCCCACGGCCACCGTCTTCGCGCCGGTCGCCACGGCCTCGTCGGCCCGCTCCCGGTTGACGCGCTTGCCGATCGGCTCCTCGAGCCACATGCGGGCGCCGCCGGCGCCGCAGCAGAACGAGCGCTCCTCGGTCCGCGGCATCTCCGTGACCTCCGCGAACGAACCGAGCAGTTCCCTCGGCGGCGTGAAGATCCGGTTGTGCCGGCCCAGGTAGCACGGGTCGTGGTAGGTCAGCTTGCCCTCGTGCTCCTCCACTGGCGTGATCTTCCCGGCGTTCACCAGGTCGTTCAGCAGCTCGGTGTGGTGCACGACCTCGTACTTGCCGCCGAGCTCCTCGTACTCGTTGCCGATGGTGTTCAGGCAGTGCGGGCAGGTCGCGACGATCTTCACCGCGCCGACCTCGTTCAAGGTCGCGACGTTCTGCTCGGCGAGCATCTGGTACATGAACTCGTGCCCGATGCGCCGCGCCGAATCGCCCGTGCAGGTCTCGGCCTCACCGAGGACCGCGTACTTCACGCCCGCGTCGTGCAGCAGCGTCGCCACGGCACGAGAGGTCTTCTGCGCCTTGGGGTCGTAGGCCCCCGCGCAGCCGACCCAGTACAGGTACTCCCAGTCGCCGCCGGACTCGGCGATCGGCACCTCGAAGTCGAGCGGCTCGGCCCACTTGAGGCGGTGGGCCGGGTTCTCGCCCCACGGGTTGCCCTTGTTCTCGAGGTTGCGGAGCATCGTCTGGGCCTCGTCGGGGAAGTCCGACTCGATCATCACCATGTTCCGGCGCAGGTCCAGGATGGTGTCGACGTGCTCGATGTCGACCGGGCACTGCTCCACGCACGCACCGCAGGTCGTGCACGCCCACAGCACGTCGGGGTCGATCACCGAGCCGATGATGTTGATCTTCTGGTGCGGGTCGGGCTCACCGCCGCGCTCGGCCGCGAGCGAGGCCGCCTTCAGGTACGGCGCCTGCTCGTACAGGTGGTCGCGCAGGTCGGTGATGAGCTTCTTCGGCGAGAGCGGCTTGCCGGTGTTCCATGCGGGGCACTGCGACTGGCAGCGGCCGCATTCGGTGCAGGTGGAGAAGTCGAGCAGGCCCTTCCACGAGAAGTCCGCGATCGTGGCGACGCCGAACGGCTGCGTCTCGGGGTCGGCGGTCTCGAAGTCGGCCGGTTCGCCGTCGATGAGCATCGGCTTGGCCGCACCCAGCGAGACCGCGCCGTCCGCGTTGCGCTTGAAGTAGATGTTGAAGAACGCCGTCACCCGGTGCCAGCCGATGCCCATCGACGGGATGAGCGCGAGCATGAGGAAGAACGTCCACGACACGAGGATGTCGAGCCCCGCGGTGAGCGTGATGGCGCTGAGCAGGGCGTCGTGGGAGACGCCGCTCAAGCCGTTCGCGAAGAGGGCCGGAACCGGCGAGGCCCACTCCGGGGCCTCGCCGAGCGAGACCTTGAAGACGCGGACCGCCATGTGGGAGAGGACGATCGTGAAGATCGTGGCCTCGATGTAGAAGGCCATCCACTGCCGGGAGCCCTCGAACCTGGACGACGAGCGCCGCTGCCCGGCGTCCGAGGCGGTGCCCTGCGGCGGCACCCGGTGCGCCCGCGGCTGCCGGAACATCCGGATGCCGAAGAGGGCGAGGATGGCCAGCCCCGTGAGCACGGTGAGGATCTCCGAGAACAGCAGCCACGGCCCCCAGTGCCCCACGATCGGCAGCGCCCACTCGGGGTTGAGGACCTCGAAGTACGACTGGGCGAGGGCCGGGGCCAGCAGGAAGAACCCGAAGAACACCGCCCAGTGCGCGAGACCGACCCACGTCCACTGGAGCATCCTGGTGTGCCCCAGGGTCTCCCGCAGCATGGTCTTGACCCGCGTCTCGCGGTCGCCCTTCCGGGTCTTGTCGGGCGAACCGAGCCTGATGAGCCCGAGCATCCCCAGCCCGGCTCGGACGAACAGCCCGATGGCGACCGCGGTGTACGCGAACGCGACCGTGGCCGTGACGATTTGGACGACTCCCATGGCGACCTCTCGGCAGTGCGGTGTTCCCGATCACGATACATGTTACTGACTAGTAGCAATCTTGGCGAACCGGGCTCGCTCCGAAGTAAACGCTGCTGCAACCGGTATCCGTCAATGCGCGTGTAGTCAGGGCCGGACCCTACCCGGCGTCCATGACCCCACCCTCACAGCCCAACTGAACAGGAGCCCCATGTCCCTCGATACCCCTAGGGCCCGTCGGGTCGGCGCGCGCCTGGCCGCCTCACGGCGGCCGGACTCGTCGCGGCCGGCTTCGCGGCCCCCGCCGCGGCCGCGATACCCGGCATCGTCGGCGACCCGGTCGCCGCACTCGCCCTCGGCGCCGCCGTCACCGCGGGCGAAACCCTCCCCGGCTCGATGACCGTGGACTACACCCCGGCCGAAGGCGCAGGCGGCACGCACGCCGTGATCGCCAAGCTCGTCCTCGACGACCCGAGCGGCGTCTTCGACCTCGCCCCCGACCACCCGGCCTGCGACGTCGCCGCCGCCGCGACGATCGTCTGCTCCGCCGACGCCGGCCCCGCGAGCGGCTTCGCCTTCGGCCTCACCGCAGCGGCGAGCGCCGAGGACGCGACCGTCGACTACACCTTCAAGGTCACCGTCGACGGCACCGAGGTCGCGAACACCCCCGGCACGCTCGGGGTCGCCTCGACCTCGACGTCCGCAACCCTACGTGCACGGGAAGGTCGCGGTCGCCGATGTCGCCGGCAGCGCCAACGTCCCGGTGAACCCGGTGTTCTTCCAGGACTCGACCTCGCCCCCACGACCGCCGCCGTCGTCGTCTCCTTCGCCGACGCGCTTCCGGCGTCGGCATGGACCCCTCGGGCCTGCCTGGCGGTTGACGGCTACGGCAACTGCCGGACCGTCTCCGGCGACCCCGCCGCCACCGGCCTCGTCTGCGTGTTCACAGACTTCACCGACGCCAAGGGCGCCGGTCCTACCCTCACGAAAGCGTCAACTACAAGTCGCCGCGAGCGTGGTCGGTCCGCTCGACATGTGCCGCTGCCGCTACAGCGTCGCGACGATCAACGCGGGCACCCTCGCCGACGAGTACGACCACATTACCTGGGTCCCGGGCACCGGGTCGAAATCGGCCTCGCCCCGCGACCGCGGGCTGGGACGGCGCCGGGAGTCGATCGACTACTACCACGGCGACATCACCCTCGCCACGAAGGACAACACGTACGACCTGGAGGTCTCGGAGACCTTCATCGAGGGCATGGTCGGCGACGAGGTCACGGTCACCACCGTCATCGGAACAACGGTCCGGCCGGAGGCGCCGACCTGAACCCCGAAGCGACTCGTACCTCGTCCGCGGGCAGTTGCCCGGGGCACCGAGCTGGTCCGGGTGGACGGCGACGGCGCCGGCGCCTGGGAGTGCTTCGACGCCGACGACTCGCTCGATCTACGCGGCGACCACCACCGCGCTGGAGCGGTTCGACTTCGCCTGCGCCGTCGACCAGTTCGGTTTCGGGGCGCGCCCCGACCTCGCCTACACGGTGACGCTCACCGACACCACCGCCTCCAGGCGCGCGAGTCGGCGCGGTCTACAACGACGGCGGATCCGAGGGCGACCCCTCCAGCGACTTCGCGCTCATCTACAACGACGCCTACGAGGCCCGTTACGACTACGACCAGGACCGCTACAAAGACCTCTTCGTGATCCGCAAATCCGACGGGGCCCTGCGCCTCTACACGGGCACGGTTCGGGCACCTACGCGAACGCCGTCACGGTGGCCACCGGATGGGGCAAGTTCGACATCGTCATGGCCGGCGACCTCACCGGTGACGGCGTGCCCGACCTCCTCGCCCGCGACAACAAGACCGGCGTCCTGTACACCTACCCGGGCAACGGCAAGGGCGGGCACGACGCCCGCATCACGGTCGGCGCCGGCTGGAGCGGGATGGGCCAGATCTCCGTCGGCGACTACGACGGCGACGGCGTACCCGACGTCTTCGCGACCAGCTTCTCGGACGGCAAGCTGTACTTGTACCCCGGCCTGGGCGATGGCAACTTCGGCGCCCGCGATATCAGCAGGCAGTGGGACGGCCTGGACGTCGTCACCATCCACGGCGACCTCAACGGCGACGGCTTCGACGAGTTCCTCGCCCGCTGGAACTACAACGGGCGCTACTACGTCTACTCGTCCCAGGGCGGCACCTACGAACTCCCCCAGGACCTGAACACGTACGGCATCGATCCCCGCTTCGAGCAGGTCGTCGGCCTCGGCGACCTGACCCGCGACGGCAGGCCCGACATCGGCGCCACCGACCTCAAGACCGGGCAGCTGTTCGTGCGCAGCATCAACCTGGACATGATCACCGAACTCAACGGGAACGGCATCGGCTCCGGTTGGAACGGCGTCCGGCTCCCCGTCACCCTGCTCGACCGCACCTACGACTACGACTACGACGGCTTCAGCGACGTCATCGCCCAGCGCAAGTCCGACGGGGACCTCTACCTCTACTGGGGGACCGGCGCCGGTCTCGGCACCCGCTGGAACCTGTGCGACAACTGCGACGGCATCACCACCTCGGCGGCTGGCGGCGACTACACCGCGGACGGCCGCACCGACCTCCTGTACCGCGCGTACACCGGCGCGCTGTACGTCGTCCCCGGGCTCGACAACACTGAAATCGGGTTCACCACCGGGATCCAGGCCGGTACCGGCTGGAACGGGATGGACGCCATCACCGGCGGCCAGGACTACAACGGCGACGGCCGCGACGACCTGCTCGCACGCCAGCAGTCCACCGGCAAACCTGTACTTCTACCCGGGCAAGGGCAACGGCACCTTCGGATCGCGCGTCAAGATCGGTTCGGGCTGGGGCGGCATGCGCGACCTGTCCTCCGTGGGCGACCTCAACCACGACGGCCATGCCGACGCTCTGGCGATCCGGAAGTCGGACGGCTGCCTCTACCTCTACAGCGGACGCGGGAACGGGACCCTCGGCTCCAGCGTCAAGGTCAGTTGCGGCTGGGGCTCCTACGACCAGATCACCGGCGTGGGCGACTTCAACCGCGACGGCCACGCCGACTGGCTGGCCCGCCGCACCTCCGACGGCGCGCTGTTCCTCTACAAGGGCAACGGCGCAGGCGGGTCGCTCAGCCGCTCCCAGATCGGCACGGGCTGGAACTCGATGAGCTTCATCGCCTGAGGCCGGTTCGGATGATGTGACGGGCCCGGTTGCTTTGCGAAGGCCGGGCCCCGTGATCCGGACACCGCACTACGAGAACGGGCCCGGCTCCAATCGGAGCCGGGCCCTTTTCGCTTGCGTCTTAAGCGGATTCGCGGACCACTATCCTCGTGCCGAGGATCGTGACCAGCGGACCGCCTCTTCCCCGCGGATGCGGCCGCACAGGAGGCGGGCCATTTCGCGGCCCATCGTCTCGGTCGGCTGGTGCACCGTCGTGAGCGGCGGCTCGGCGACCTCGGCCAGCGGCGAGTCGTCGAAGCCGACCAGGGCGAGGTCCTCGGGAACCCGGATGCCCCGCTCGCGGGCGACCCGGAGCGTGGCGATCGCGAGCGGGTCGGAGTGGGCGAACACCGCGTCGAGGTGCCCGGCGGTGTCGAAGAGGTGGCGGG
>CAVUGC010000003.1:0-72053 GCA_963740955.1 uncultured Actinomycetota bacterium | reverse complement strand
CCGGAACCAACACGAACCGGACAGCCACCCAGCTCACCCGTTCCCAATGGGACCTCTTCATCGCTGCCCGCCTGAAGTCCAAGCATCTGGAGACCGGGCAGCCGCAGAGTCCGCCCGCCTCTCGCATACCTTGTTGTCGTTGAGTGCTTGAAGCCCAACCATGTCCGTACCGGGCAGCCGCAGGGTTCGCCGCTCCCTTCGCCTACCTCGTTGTCGCCGCTGCTTGAAGCTCAACCATGTCCGCACCGGGCAGTCGCACGGCCCCGCCCCGCCCGACGTCCACCCCTTGGTCGCTGCCAGTTTGAACCCCCACCGTCGCCGGGCATGGCAGCCGAATAGCTCGCTGTGCCTGCGGCAACGTCGGGGCCGCGCAGAGACATCCCACCGCAGCCGTCGAGACAATGTAGACAATTCTTGGCTAGGGTCCGCGTCTCTCAGGGGTTGTGGCGCTGTCCGCTTCGCCTTGCCTCGAGTTCCTTGCCTCGAGTTCAATGGTCTGGAGTTCAAGTTTGCGAAGCCGAATAGATCGGAGCCGGTGATATGCGAGTGGCCAAGGTGATCCGCTTCGGTGGCCCCGAGGAATTGGTACCCGCCGAGGCACCAGACCCGGTCCCCGGGGCGGGCGAGGTCGTGGTCGAGGTGGCGGTCGCGGGTATGACGTTCGTTGAGACGCAGACCCGTCGAGGCACCGACAAATGGCATGAGCGTCCGCAGCTCCCCTACATCCCCGGTGGCCTGGTGGCTGGGCGCGTGAGCGCTGTCGGTTCGCAGGCGCACGGGGACTGGCTGGGCCGGCGTGTTGTCGCCGGTACCGGGGAGACCGGCGGCTTCGCTGAACGGGCGGTCGCGAGGGTCGAAGACCTGTTTCCGGTTCCCGATGGTCTGGCCCTGCCCGAGGCCACCGCGCCTTACAGCGACGGCAGCACGGCCCTGGGGCTTGCCGAGAACGCCAAGATCGGTTCAGGCGATTGGGTACTGGTCGAAGCGGCGGCCGGCGGGGTGGGAAGCCTGCTGGTGCAGCTCGCCCGCGAGGCGGGAGCACGGGTGATCGGAGCCGCACGCGGCGAGCGGAAACTCGAGGTCATCCGTGAACTGGGCGCGAACGAGGCGGTCGACTACTCCCAGGCGGGCTGGATCGATCGGGTGCTGGAGGCGACTGGAGGCGCGGGGGCGGACGTGGTCTTCGATGGTGTCGGCGGCCAGATCGGGCAAGCCGCGTTCGCGGCGGCCGCGCGTGGCGGCCGCTTTTCAGTCCACGGCGCTTCCAGCGGCGAGGTCACGTTCATCGAACCCGAACAAGCGCGTCGCGCGGGCGTCGAGGTGATCGGTATCGAGCAGCTCTTCGATTTCGGACCGAATATCTCGCGGTGGGCGGAGGAGATGATGGCCAAGGCGGCGGCAGGACTCGTGAGGCCGCTGATCGGGCAGACCTTCCCGTTGGAGCGCGCCGCCGAGGCGCATGCCGCGGTCGAAGATCGCTCCGCCGTGGGGAAGACCCTGATTCTGATGTGAGAGGGGCCCGCACCGCCACCCGAAAGCGGTGCGGGCCCTGCTTTCCCCGTGGGGGAGGTCGTTACCAGGCCACCGAGGTTGCGGTGGCGTAGTCGCCGCCGAGCCGGTTCGCCTGGAGGCCGGAGTTGGAGAGCGTCCAGAGTTGGTCGCCGATCACCAAGGTGCGCAAGACCTCCCGGTTGTAGGGGTCCTGGTTGTAGGCGTTGCCCTCGATCGTGCTGTGGTCGATCCAGGCGACCTCTTCCACCGTGCTGTCGCCGATGCTGAGGACCACGGCGCCCACATCGCCGTAATTGCTGCTCCATTCCGACACCGGGAGCACCGCGATGGCCTCGTCCGCCCAGTACAGGAAGGCGTGAGGGTCCCACTCCACCGCGGATTGGGAGCCTTCGCGGTAGTACTGGTCAAGGACGGTGGCTTCGGCTGCGCCCGTGTCGAACAGGCTCGCCTGGAGGCCGGTCGTCTGGCCTTCCGCGGTGGCCTCCTGGCCGACGCCGAGCAGGCGGTCCTCGCCCACCGGGTGCAGGTACGCCGAGTAGCCGGTGATCTTCAGTTCGCCCGTCACCACCGGGTTCGCGGGGTCGGAGAGGTCGATCGAGTACAGCGGGTCGGTCTGCTTGAAGGTCACCACGTAGCCGGTGTCGCCGATGAAGCGCACCGCGTAGATCTGCTCGTCCACGCCGAGGTCGGTCACCGAGCCGGTCTCGGTCAGGGCGTCGTCGCCGACCGCGAAGACCGTCACCGTCGACTTCGACGGCTCGGCCGCCGCCACGTCCGGTTCGCCGCCCCACAGGCAGTCGTTCCAGGGCCCGCACCCGTCCGAGCCCGTGGCGGCCTCGGTCGTGGCCACCCGCAGGTGCCCGTCGTATTCGCTCAGCGAGTACTGGTTGAGCAGCGAACCGGGGACCGCGGCCTCACCGGCCAAGCGCGCCTTGCCGTCGGCGAACTCGAACCGGTAGATCTCGCTCTCGGCCTCCGGCTCCTCCTCGCCCCAGGCGTAGTCGTAGTGGGCCAGGTAGAGGCTCTCGGGCGTGCCGTGGACGGTCTCGCCGTCGACCATCACCGTCTGCGGCGCGGCCTCGGTCCAGTCGCCGTCAGCGGGCAGCGCGAGCACGCTCACCGAGGAGCCGGTGAAGCGCTCGGGATGCGCCACCTCGGCGCAGTCCACTTGCTGCGCTTCGCCGTTGACGCTGAACTCGGGGAGCCAGTCCTCGATCTCGGTGCGGCGCACGGCCGCCTCGATGTCGGCGTCGGTGGTGTCCTCGCTCCACATCGACTCCCACACCGGCTGGATCTGGGGCTCCGAGCCCACGGCCAGGCGCACCTCGCCGTCCACCAGGCGGGCGTCCATCATGGACCCCTCCATGGTGAAGGTGTCGAGGATCTCCAGCGACGCGGGGTCGAGGCGGTCGAGGCGGAACTCGCTCACGTACTCGTCGCCCTGCTCGATGGTCATGTCGGACATCAGGAGCAGCTCGTCGTCGCCGAGGAACAGCTGGTGGTCCCAGCTCTCGTCGTCGAGGTCGCGATCGGCGACGATTTCGCCGGAGCGGGTGTCGACCACGCGCAGCGCGTAGCCGAGGACACTGTAGACGAACGTGCCGTCGGTCTTCACGATGTCGGGCTCGTCGACGCCCTCCACGGCGTTGTTGGTCCCGGAGAAGGCGTCGTCGGTGTCGGTCTGCGTGGGCGCCTCGGCGCTGTCGGAGGCCATGCCCTCGTCGGCGCCGGCCGCGGAGTCCTCGATCTCGCCGCCGCGGGCGACGTCGTTGAACTCCCAGGTGCTGTACGCGGCGACCGCCGCGTCCTGGATGCCTTCGAGCGCGTCGTCGCAGGACTCGTAGGCGGCGAGATGGGCCGAGACGGGAACCCAAGGGGGTGACTCGATCTGGGCGTCAGGGGATTGAGAGGTGCACGCGCCGGCGGCGGCGACTGTCGCCGCCGAGGCGAGTGCGATGAGGAGTCTGGTCTTCATGCCTTTTCGGACGCCGCGGCCCGCCGATCGGTTCCCACGAATAATTGCCGACGGGCGCCGCAGCGATTCCAGCAAGCGACTGCCGTGCATTTCGATGTTCCGAAAGCAAAGACGACGGGCCCGCGGGCGTCCAATTGACGCCCCCGGGCCCGTCGCGGATCGGACGACTCACCCCTTGGTGCCGCCCGAGGTCAGGCCGCTGATGAGCTGGCGTTCGGCGAACGCGTAGAAGATCAGCGCCGGGAGCATCGCGAGCATGACGAACGCGAGCACCTTCGCGGTCTCGGTCGCGTACTCGCCCTGGAACTGCGTCACGCCCAGCGGGAGCGTCTGCCAGGTGGGCTTGCTGAGGACCACGAGCGGCAGGAGGTACGAGTTCCACGACCCCACGAGCGCCAGCACCGAGACCGTGGCGAGCACGGGCCGCGACATCGGCAGCAGGATCTGGAGGAAGAACCGCCAGGGCCCGGCGCCGTCGATGGTCGCGGCCTCCTCGACCTCGGCGGGGATCTGGCGGAAGAAGCTGCGCAGGATGATGATCGTGAGCGGCAGCCCGAACGCGGCCTGCGGGAGGATCACCCCGAACGGGCTGTTGAGCATCTCGAAGGTGCGCAGGATGATGAACAGCGGCAGCACGGCCACCGCGAACGGGAACATCATGCCCGCCGCGAACAGCGTGAACAGCCCTTCGCGGCCCCGGAACTGGAAGCGCGCGAAGACGTACGCGACGGCCGAGGCGGCGGCGACCACGATGAACGTGGACGCGACCGCGATGAACACCGAGTTCCCGAGCTGGCGCCAGAACGAGGCGTCGGCCAGGACGTCGACGTAGTTCTGCCAGTTCCAGGGGTTCGGCAGCCCGAGCGAGTTCTCGCGCAGTTGCTGGTTGTCCTTGAATCCGCCGAGGAGCGCGAACAGGATCGGGGTGGCCACGAAGACCGCGGCGGCGAACGCGGCCACGTAGAACCCGGTGTTGCGCAGCAGCTTCGCGCGCGGCGTGTTGGCGCTCATGCGCGGCCTCCGTTCGTGAGGGAGCCTTGGAGGTCTCGGCCCAGCACGTACCGCTGGTAGATGAGGGCGAAGACGAGGCTGACGAGGAACATGGCGATCGACAGGGCCGAGGCGTAGCCGATCTGGTTGCGCACGAACCCCTGTTCGTACATGGTGATCGCGAGGGTCTCGGACGCGTGGAACGGTCCGCCCTTGGTGAGCACGTAGACGAGGTCGAAGAGCTGCACGGTGCCGATCACCGAGAGGAACACGGTGATGCGGATGGTCGGGCCCATGAGGGGCAGCGTGATGTGCCGGAAGAGCTGCTTGCCGGTGGCGCCGTCGACCTTGGCGGCCTCGTAGAGCTCCTCGGGGATGTTCTGGCGCCCGGCCAGGTACAGGATCATGTGGAAGCCGAAGAACTTCCAGGTGAGGATCCCGAACAGCACGAAGATGACGATGCCGCGGTCGGAGAGCCAGCCGATGCCCCCGTCGAAGCCGAGCCCGGCGAGGAGCGAGTCGGCGAAGCCGCGGCGCGGCGAGAAGATGAGTCCGAAGAGGACGGCCGTGACGGCCTCGGTGAGGATGTACGGCACGAAGAACAGGAGCCGGAACGCGGTGCGGCCGGGGAAGTTCTGGTGCAGGAGCATCGCGAGGCCGAAGGCGAGCGGCAGCTGCACTGCGATGGAGAGGATCGTGATGAGGGCGATCCGCCACATGTCGCCGAGGAACACTTCGTCCCCGATGAGGGCCTTGAAGTTCTCCAGGCCCACGAACTCGGTGGGCAGGCCGCCGAGCCCGTTCCAGCGGAAGAACGCGGTGTAGGCGGCGAACAGGACCGGGAAGAGCACGAAGAGGGCGAAGAGGATCAGGGCCGGGGCGATGAACACGGTCATCGTGCCGGCACTGGGACGCCGGCCCCTGCCCTTGCTGCGGGGAGCGCCCCCGACGCCGGCCGAAGCCGGCGCCGGGGGCTTGGTGCTCACTGCGGTCACTGCTCGGCCGCCCAGGCCTCGTTGACCATCGCGATGAAGTCCTCGGAGGAGAGTTCGCCGAGGATCAGGCCCTGCGAGGCGTCGTTGATCGTGGAGCCGATCGACGGCGGGTAGGCCTGGTCGAGGTACAGCTGCGTGTCGGTGGCGGTGGCCATCGCGTCGATCACGGCCTGCTGCTCGTGGTTGGGATCGGGCAGGACCGCTTCGGGGTTGGAGGCCACGGTGGACATGTTGCCGTCCTTGACCGAGCGGGCCTGGTTCTCCTCTTCGAGGAGGTAGCACATGAAGTCCTCGATCTCGTCCGGCGCTTCGGCGCCCGCCGCGAAGCCGCCGCCGCCGCCGAGGAACTCGGTGGCCGTGCCCGGCCCGCCTTCGACCGCGGGGAAGGGGAAGAAGCCGAGGCTCTCGCCGATGCCCTCGGTGCCGGAGGCGTCGCGCTGGACCTGCGGGCCCCACTGGCCCATGAGCTCCATGGCGGCGATGCCCTCGCCCATGTTGGCGGCCTGGCCGTCGGCCTCGCCGTACGTGGCGGATTCGAAGCCCTCCTGGAAGGGCTCCATGGCCGCGAGGTCGCCGAGGAGCTCACCGGCTTCGACGAACGCCGGGTCGGAGAAGTCCCCGGCCTCGGCGGCGGCTTCGAGGCCGTCGAGGCCCGCGAGGCGCATCGCGAGGTAGGTCCAGTAGTAGTGGATGGGCCACTTGTCGCCGCCGCCGAGCGCGATCGGGGTGATCCCGGCGTCCTTGAGGGTCTGCACGTCCTCGGTGAACTCGGTCCACGTGGTCGGCGGGGTGGTGATGCCGGCCTCCGCGAAGAGGTCCTTGTTGTACCAGAACCCGACGACGCCCTGGTCGAACGGGATCGCGTACAGCTTCCCGTCGATCGTGTACGCCTCCAAGGCGATCGGGTTGACCTTGTCGAGGCAGGGGAGCCCGGAGATGTCGCGCACGAGCCCGGCCTCGACCTGCTCGGCGAGCACGCCGCCGCCCCAGGTGTTGTAGAGGTCCGGGAGGTCGCCGGCCTGCGTCTGGGTGGCGAGGCGGGTCTTGAAGTCCTCGACCTCGATGGCGGAGGTCTCGACGCTGAGGCCCGACTCCTCGGACCACTCGTCGGCCATGGCGGCCCAGGTGGACTTCATCGGGTCTTCGTTCTGGATGTGCCAGAAGGTGACGTCGGCGTCGCTCTCGCCGCTGTCGCCGCACGCGGCGGCGCTCAGCACGAGCATCGCGGCCGCACCTGCGGCCACCAGCGCTCGCGGTCGTGGGAGGAGATTGCGCATCTAGGTCGTCCTCTCGAGGGATGAAGGGTGAACCGAAAGTTTCGGAGTAAGTACCGGAAACTTTCGATGCGGTCATAGTACCTGCGAGGACCGTGGATGTGAAGAGGGTCTCCGTCCGCGAACGCCGCGATCCGGAAATCGAGGTATGGATGCAGCTCAATGCCGAGGTCGGAGGGGAAGGCGCAATGCCGAGGTCCGAGGGGGAACGCGAAACGGCCGCCCCATCCGGGACGGCCGTGACATTCGTGGAGCGGGTGACGGGAATCGAACCCGCTTCTCAACCTTGGGAAGGTCGCATTCTACCAGTGAACTACACCCGCGAACTCCGGCGAACGGAGCCGATCGAAGTATACAAGGCCGCGGCGGCGGGGCCCGGAGACCCCGCCGCCGCTCTCGGATTTCAGGCCTTAGAAGTCGGCCAGCTTGGTGGTGATGTCGTCGTAGAGCAGGCCCACGTTCGAGTAGACGCCGGGGTTGCCGGCGTCCGCGCAGCCGTAGCCCCAGCTGACGATGCCGACCAGGACGCCGTCGGCGGAGACGAGCGGACCGCCCGAGTCGCCCTGGCAGGAGTCCACGCCGCCGTTCGCGAGGTCGCCGGCGCAGATCATGCTGTCGGCGTTGAACTCGGAGCCGTAAGCGCCGGAGCATTCGGTGTCCGTGACGTACGGGACGTCGACGTAGAGCAGGTCCTGCGAGGTCGAACCGGACTCGGTGGTGCCCCAGCCGGCCACGGTCAGGGTGCCCCAGTCCTTGGTGTCGCTCTCGGCGAGCGGCACGGTCTCGGCCCCACTGATCGGCTCGGCGAGCTTGATGAGCGACCAGTCGTTGACCATCGTCGAGCCGTCGAAGCCTTCGGCGACGTAGATGTCGGTGACGTCGTAGACGTCGGTCTGGGTGATGTCGGTCGACCCGTGGCGGATGACGATGTCGGCCGCGGCGCTGCCCTCGGTGCAGTGCGCGGCGGTGAGGACCACGTCCTCGGCGACGAGCTGGCCGCCGCAGAAGTTGAACGAGGGGTCGCCTGCGTCGGCGAGCGCGACGATGTAGGGGAACTGGCCTTCCTCGGCGGGCTGGCCGCCGATGATCTTCGGCTCGATGTCGTTGGGGGCGTTGTCATCGGCGTAAGCGCTGGTGGCGCCGAGCGCCAGGGCGGCCACGCCGAGCCCGGCGGCGGTGAGGGCGCCGAGGCGGGTGAGGGTCTTTCTGCGGTTCTGCACGCGCAGTTCCTTTCGAGTGGGTGGTCCGAAAGCGGCGGCGTTGTGAGCTGCCTTTCAGGAGCCTACGGGAAAATCCCTCATATTCATATATTCCAGTCAGAGCCGGTATTTCAGTGAATAAGCCCGAATTTACGAACGTGTCATGGCAATGGGGACGGCGAACCGTTAAAGGTCCATTTCGGTTCGATGCCGGTGGCGACATTGGACGGCACGTGAAAGGCGCCAGGCGGGCCCCATGTCGCGCGGGGCCCGCCTGGTCCTTATGAGTGAATCGAGCCGCCTGCCATGCGGCCCTTGGGGTTAACGGTCGAGCTGCACCTGCCGTGTCCAGCCCGAGGGTCGGCTACTCCCAGCCGGCGATGACTTCGTCGATCGCTTCGTCGAAGTCGGCGGTCTCGCCGTACACGCCCGGCTGACCGGCCACGGCGCAGCCGTAGCCCCAGGAGACGATGCCGACGAGGGTCTTGGTGCCGTCTTCGTCGGTGGCCATGATCGGGCCGCCCGAGTCGCCCTGGCAGGAGTCGACTCCGCCGTTCTCGAGGTCACCGGCGCACAGCATGGAGGCCGCGTCGACCTCGTCCGGGTAGGCCGCCTCGCAGTCGGCGTCATTGACGAAGGGCACCTCGACCCATTGGGCGACGGTCGGGAACTCCTCACCAGTGTCACCCCAGCCGGCGGTCTCGAGGACGTCGAACTCCTCAGGCTCGGTGCCCAGGGCGATCGGCTCCACGTCGAGCGGCTCGTCGAGCTTGAGCAGCGCCCAGTCGTTCGCCATGGCGATCGGGTCGTTGTAGTCCTCGGCCACGTGCACGGCCGCGACGGAGGTCTCGACGACGTCGGCCGACTCGAGGTCGACGCTGCCGGAGAAGATCACGAGCGACTCGGGGTCGCCCGCGGATTCCTCGACGCAGTGCGCCGCGGTGAGCACGATGTCTTCGGCGATCACCGAGCCGCCGCAGAACTGACGGTCGTACGGGCTGCCCTCGCCCGCGGAGCCGAGGCCGACGAGCGCGGGGTACTGGCCCTCTTCGGCGGGCTGGCCGCCGATGATCTGGGCCTCGAAGTCGCCCTCGGGCTTGACCGGCTCGTCGGCGTTGGCGGCGATGCCGGCCCACGCGATGGCGGCGGCGCCGGCCACGGCGCCGATACCTGCGCCGAGGCGAACCAGGTTCTTCTTCTTCCTGTCCACTGTGAATCCTTTCGGGGTGGATGTGAGGGTTAGACCGTTTGGCCGTCCTAGACCGAAAGACGCAGTGTGCGGGATTGATGGTTGCGTGAGAGGGAAAGAACTTTTAGAGAGTTAAAAGGCAAACGTCTTCCGGGGCAACGGGAACGACCGGACGGGCCGTGGTCCCGTCCGGTCGTCATGCCGCCCCGCCGCAACGTGAGCGGCGGTTCACCCGCGCTGTGAGCGGAGCTCCTTGCCCAGGTGGAGGGAGCCGTCGGTGCAGGCGTAGTGGCCGAAGGGCGTCACCGGCACGTAGCCGAGGGCGCCGTACATGGCGACGGCCTCGGGCTGGCGCGGGCCGGTCTCGAGGATGAGGCGCTTGCGTCCGGCCTGGGTCGCCGAGGCCTCCACGGCCGCAACGAGGAGCCGGGCCAGGCCCTGACGCCGGGCGCTCTCGCGGACGTAGACGCGCTTCATCTCGCGCGTCGTCCTCGTGGGACCGCCAGCCGCCGCAGCCGGCCGGCTCGCCCGTCTCGTCGTAGGCCACGATGAAGTCGCCGTTCGGCGGGTGGAAGTCGTCCTCGCCCAGCTGCGTCTCGTCGCCCCCGCCGTAGCGGCGGACGTACTCCTCCTGCAGTTCGGCGCAGAGCGTCTGCGCCACAGGGTTGTCGAACCGGGTCTGCGAAAGCGTGTACTGCACGTGATCAACTTTCGCATAACCGCCGTGACCGACGCCAGCGCGTTTGATCACGCTGCGTGCCTTGCCCTCGCGGGTCCCGGCGGGTGCGGGCGGAGCCGGGCCGCATCCTCGCGGCGGCGCCGAGTGCGCAGTTCAGGACGGTTCGGTACCGTCCGAACAGATGAGGCCCGAGGTTCCGTTCGGCGGCTGCGGCCGACCGAACGCACAGACTTCGTCGCTCACCGCTCCGGCAGCGTCCTCCAAGCCCGGTAGCGCGCGCGCGGACCATTACGATCTTCACATCGGCGATGGTCGAAATCGGGTCCGGCATCCCGGGCACTCCATCGACGATGGTCGAAGTCTGGTGCTTGGCGACGCTTGCGACTTGCATTCGCAGGGCGGTGATCCCGGTGCCGCTTCGCCCTCGACCGCACGCGGGTACGCACATCCCCCCGGCTCCGGCCGGGCGCGCCCGGGGCTCGGGACCGCCCGCGCCCGAATCCGGACCTCCCGCGCAGGAGCTTCTGCGAACGCGCGGGCGACCCGGCCGCGATCCGGTAGGAAGGAGGCATTCACCCACATGCGCACTATGCTGCGACGGAGGCCCGAGATGGCGCGCGCTGACCGCTGGCAAGGCTGGTCGGCGCCCTCGGTGCGGACGGCGTTCACCGCCGCGTTCGCGGTCGTGGTGGTCCTGGTCGGACTGCGACTGACCGTGCGCGACGATTCGCACGCGGTCTCGTGGCTGGCGCTGCCTCCTTTGGCGGCCTCGGCGTTCCTGCCGTGGCGGTGGGTGGCCGGGGTCGGGCTCGCGAGCATGGCGGCGGCCTTCGTCTACCTCTGGATCCTGTACGACTTCGCGATGTCACGGCGTGGTCTCGCACGGCGTGGACTTCCTGGTCGTGGCGGTGGCCGTGGTGATCTCGGCGGCGGTGGCGATCGTGCGCGAGCGCGACGACGAGCGGATGAAGCGGCTGACGCAGCTGGCCTCGGTGGTGCAGCAGGCGATCCTGCGGCCGATCGGGGAGCGGCTGGGGCCCTTCGACATCGCCGCCCGGTACGTCTCGGCGCGGTCGGGCGCGGAGATCGGCGGCGACCTGTACGAGGCCCTGAACACCGAGTTACGGGGTGCGGATCATCATCGGCGACGTGCGCGGGAAGGGCCTGGACGCGGTGCGGCTGTCGTCGACGGTGCTCGGCTCGTACCGGCATGTGGCGTTCGAGCGGGCCGATCAGCGCTGCATGATCAACGATCTGGACCACGCGGTGGCGCGCAACGCGGGCGACGAGGACTTCGTGACCGCGATCCTGCTGCAGGAGCGCGGCGGGACGTTGGAGATCGTGAACTGCGGGCACCCGCCGCCGATGCTGGTGCGCGACGGGGTGGCCACGTATCTGGAGCCGGAGTCGATGGCGCCGCCGCTGGGGTTGAACCCGTCGGCGCGGGAGTTGACGGTGCGGCTGCAGCCGGGGGACCGGATCTTCCTGTACACGGACGGTTTGGCGGAGGCGCGCAAGGACGGGGAGTTCTTCCCGATCCGCGAGCGGGCCTGGAGCCTGATCGGCCACGGGAATGTGGGCGACGGGCTGGCGTCGCTGGAGTCGGCGCTGCGCCGCTGGGTGGGCGGCCCGTTGACGGACGACATCGCGCTGCTGCTGCTGGACTACCGGCCGGACACCGGCTGAGGGGCAGCGGCTCAGCGGCCTTGCGCGGGCTGGCCGATGCGGCAGCGGCGCAGCCGGCGCATCCGCGAGAACGCGCGGCGTCGCTTGGTGAGGCGGACGGGGGGTTCGCGGCGGATGTTCACGGCGCGGCCTCCTCGACGGCCGCGGCCATGACGGGCACGCGGAAGACCCGGTGGAGGACGGGCCTGGCGCGGCGGTGCCGGCCGATGTAGGCGGGTCGTGCGCGCGAGGCGATGCGGTCGGCGACGGCTCGGATCATAAGTGCTCCCGGTGTTCGCACAAGCGGTCTGTCCTTCGGTTCAACGAGGCACGGGTGCGCAGGTTACGGCGAGTCCGGGCCGAACTCTCGGAACGCTCACCCGATCGAAGGAACGGCCGCTCGTCGCATCAGCTCGATATCCGACGGCTTTCTCCTCGTTCCGGGCTTGTTCCGGCGATCTTCGGCGCGGGATACTTGAGCTCGGCTACTGACGGGTAATATGATGGTGGTTACCACCGAGTAATGGAGGACCCGCAATGACGCACTTCCGCCACAACCTCCGGGATCTGGAGTTCAATCTCTTCGAGGTCTTCGGAGCGGACAAGATTCTCGACAATCCGGCCTTCGCGGACCTGGACGAGGCGACCGCCCGCGAGATCCTGACCGAACTGGCACGCCTGTCCGAGGAGGAGCTGGCCGCCAGCTACGTCGAGGGCGACCGCAACCCGCCCGTGTTCGACGCCGCCACCAACTCGGTGACGCTGCCGGAGGCGTTCAAGAAGTCCTACAAGGCGTTCATCGACGCCGAGTACTGGCGCCTCGACCTCCCCGAGGTCCTCGGCGGCACCAGCGCGCCGCGCATGCTCTGGTGGTCCCTCGCCGAACTCGTGCTCGGCGCCAACCCGGCCCTGTGGATGTACGCCGCCGGCTCCTCCTTCGCGCACAGCGCGTACGTCGAGGGCACCGCCGAGCAGCAGGAATGGGCCAAGCTCTTCATCGAGAAGGGCTGGGGCGCCACGATGGTCCTCACCGAGCCCGACGCGGGCTCCGACGTGGGCGCCGGCACCACCAAGGCCTACAAGCAGCCCGACGGCTCCTGGCACATCGAGGGCGTCAAGCGGTTCATCACCTCGGGCGACCAGGACATGACCGAGCAACATCGTCCACTACGTCCTCGCCCGCCCCGTGGGCGAAGAGGGCGTCGGCGGCCCCGGCACCAAGGGCCTGAGCCTGTTCATCGTGCCCAAGTACCTGTTCGACCCGGCCACGGGCGAGCTCGGCGAGCGCAACGGCGTCAACGTCACCAACATCGAGCACAAGATGGGCCTCAAGGTCTCGGCGACCGCCGAGCTCACCTTCGGCGAGAAGTCCCCCGCGAAGGGCTGGCTCCTCGGCGAGAAGCACGAGGGCATCCGCCAGATGTTCCTCATCATCGAGTACGCGCGGATGATGGTGGGCACCAAGGCCATCGCCACGCTCTCCATCGGCTACCTCAACGCGCTCGACTACGCGAAGAGCCGCATCCAGGGCCCGGACCTGCTCCAGATCCGCGAACAAGGCCTCGCCGCGCGTGCCGATCATCAAGCACCCGGACGTGCGCCGCTCGCTGCTCATGCAGAAGAGCTACGCCGAGGGCCTGCGCGCGCTCGTCGCGTACACCGCCTCCTGGCAGGACAAGGCCCGCCTGGCCGAGATCGACGGCGACGAGGACGGCGGCCGAGACCGCGAAGAAGGTCAACGACCTGCTGCTGCCGCTCGTCAAGGGCTGCGGTTCGGAGCGGGCGTACCAGCTGCTGAGCGACGAGGTCGCTGCAGACGTTCGGCGGGTCCGGGCTACCTCCAGGACTACCCGCTCGAGCAGTACGTGCGCGACGCGAAGATCGACACGCTGTACGAGGGCACCACCGCGATCCAGAGCCTCGACTTCCTGTTCCGCAAGATCATCAAGGACAACGGCGAGTCGCTCATGGTCGTCGCGGGCGAGATCATGGAGTCCACGCAGGACGGCCACGCGGAGCTCGAAGACGGTGCGCGGCAAGGTCCTGCGCGCGCTCGGCGACGTGCAGGGCATCCTCGAGGCGCTGCAGCCGGCGCTCATGGCCGCGATGGGCGACGAGCCGCGCGAGCTGTACAAGGCGGGCCTGCACTCGCGGCGCCTGCTGCTGGCCGTGGGCGACCTGATGGTCGGCTGGCTGCTGCTGCGGCAGGCCGAGATCGCGCAGAACAAGCTGGACGCAGGGCGCCGACGACGACTTCTACCGCGGGCAAGGTCGCCGCGGCGAAGTTCTTCTCCAAGGAGGTCCTGCCGCGCCTCACCGCCGACCGCAAGGTCGTCGAGGCCGCGGACCTGATGCCGATGGACCTCCCTGACGAGGCCTTCTAACCGAATACTCCGAACGCGGCGGCCGTCCCGAACCGGGACGGCCGCCGACGTCGTTCCGGGGCCCGGTCTCGTACCGCTCGGATGCCGCCGGCCACTTCGGCGACCTCTTTCGGGTGACTTCGCCGCGGCGGGGCCCGATCGGGCCCGATTCATGTCGGACCCTCCTGCCACGATCGCGCCGGGACCCGCGCATCCCCTCTGGGTGGGTGGGGGATGTGGATGGTCGTCACGGCCCGGGCCTATGAACGCGCCCCCGGCTCTCCGTCCCTGGGCTTCGACGCCTCCGCGACGGCCCAGATGAGCCCAGCGACGATCACGCCGACACCGACGACCTTGAAGAACGCCCGGATGCCGGACCGGTCGGATACGACGTTGGCGACCTCGGAGCAGCGGTTCGAGTCGCTTTCGTTGTAATCGCCGCTGAAGTCGTAGCAGTAGTCGTTCGCGGCCACCGAATGGCCGTCGAATTCGAGCTCGTCCGCCGGGAAGTTGAACCCGCACAGGAGGATGAAGCCCCCCACGAGGAGCCCCACGAGCAGTGCGCCCACGGGATTGGGGGCGTCGGGATCGGACTGGGACATCGGTCTCCGTTTTCGTCATTCGGGGCGTGGAAGCCGCCGCGATTCAGCTCGCACCGGTCGTCGGGTCGACCGCGGTCGAAGTCGAAGAAGACCGCCGCCTGGTCGTCGCCGCTCGTCATCTCCGCGAGCGCCGCGTCCAGCCCGTACAGGGTGCCGCGCAGGTACTGCAGGTTCCGCCACATCGCCGCGTGGAACTCCAGGTACTGGCCGGTGGCGTTCTCGGCCGCGCCCGGCGCGGTGCCGAACGCCGGGGCCCGGCTCAGCGTCCCGGTCGCCATGCACCGGGAGCACCTCGCTCTCCAGCTCCTCGATCAGCTCCAGCAGGAACTGCCGGTACTCGCCGATCGCCTCCGGGTC
Organism: uncultured Actinomycetota bacterium; assembly: GCA_963740955.1. Lineage (GTDB taxonomy): Bacteria > Actinomycetota > Actinomycetes > Mycobacteriales > Micromonosporaceae > Glycomyces. The sequence continues at coordinate 57,253 of CAVUGC010000003.1, read as the reverse complement.
GAACACCCGATCCGCCATGGTCTTGCCTCCCTCCGCGTGAGCGCCTAGTTGTAGGGGTCCTCGTTCGGCTTGATGTAGCCCCAGACGTTCCCGGTCTCGCGCCGCGCCAGGTTCTGCGGCTCCTCCTCGCCTTCCGTCGTCCGTCGTGCTTCTTCTCCGGCTCCGAACGCTCCGACGCCTTCGCGCCCTTGCCGGCGCGCCGCCGCCGCGTTCGGCGCCGTGGAACAGCCCGCCGCTCGAGCCGCCCGCGACCCGGCCGTGGTCGCGGTGGTCGGCGTGGTCACCGCCGGGCCGAACAGGCCCTGCGGCACACCGCCTGTCGTGGTCGGCATCGCGGCCCCCGGCACGCGGCCACCGCCGCCGCGAGCCGCCGCGCGCGCCGCCCGAACCGCCGCCCCCGAAACCGCCGCCGCCGCTCGCGAGGCCGCCCGACGGCCTCGTCGTCGTCCGCTTCCTCGCTCTCCCAAGGGGCCTCCTCCGCCATCACCGTCCCGTCGCCGCCCGGCGGCACCGGGCTCGGGTCCTGCGTCGTCTGCGGCGCGACCGGCGCGGCGGGCTGCTCCGCCTCCGGCACCGCCAGATCCATATAGGACGTCGTCGGCGCGAGTTCGGGTACGGCCGGTCCTCGCCCGTGGTCCGCACCGCCTCCAGCTCCGCGCTCTGCCCGGCACGCTTCTCCGCGATCGCCTCGTCGATCGCGGCCTGCCGCTCCACGTACGCCGCCAGCTCGGCCGCCACCCGCTCGCGAGAAGACCTCCTTCGCCTCCTCGCCCACGAGCGCCCGCACCTCCGACACCAGCGCCCCGAGCCCCGAGAGCTGCTGCCCCACCCGCTCCTCGACGAACTCCCGCACCTCGGTCGCCAGCCCCGCGTCGGCCCCCGCCAACTCCAGCGCCTTCTCGGCCTCCTCGCAGGTCATCGTGATGCAGTCGCCGTGCCACCAGGCCGGGCGCACATGCAGCGCAACGAGGTTCGACCACTCGCCCTCGGTCCCGACCATCGGTGCGGGATAAGGGATCTCGCCCGAGTCGCCGCCCTGCAGCGTGTAGATCGCCGCCTCACCGGCTCGCCAGCTCCGCGACGGTGGCCTCGATGTCGTCGAGCGCACCCTCCACCAGGGTCCGCGCCTCGCTCGGCCTGCACCGACGAACGCGTCGAAGTCCTCCCCGGCCCAGCCCTCCGCGAGCGCCGCCAGCTTCGACTTGCAACCGCTCCGGCCACGTCCCCACCCGCGTCCCGACCTCCTCGGTCCAACCGGTGCGCAAGCGCTGCAACGAGAACGCGTCCGCGTCCTCCGGCCGCACCGCGGTCACCGCGGCCCGGAAGTCCTCCTCCGTCGGGTACGCCATGCCCTCGCACCGCGGCTTGAACCGGTCCCGCTGCCCCTCCACCGGCACCGCCGAGGCCAACTGCACCCAGTCCTCCTCCGCCGGGTGCGCCACCGGGTGCGGGCACTGCCGCCGCGAAGCAGCCGGCGCGGTCGCCCGAACCCAGCGCCGAAGTGTCGCCGAAGGCGATCGTGAACTCGAACGTCGGCAGCTCCAGCGAACCGGTCGTCAGTGGCCGGGTCGTCACCACCGGCGAAAAGCTCATCGGTCATCGGCGGCGCACCTCCTCACGTGACGGCCCGATCCCGGGCCTCGATTGCGTGTGCGGCCCATGGAAAGCCGGCGTCGTCACGAATCCGTCATGGGTTGATCAAGTGCGCGCCGGGACCGACCCGTGACAGGGCGCGCGACAGTACTCCTGACGCCGCCGGGCGTCCGCCCGCGAGGGCGTCGACACCTCGGAGAAGGAGGAGCCCATGACCATGCACATGGACGTTGACGATGTGCGAACGGGCGGCACCGGCCTGCGCAGCCTGGCCCCGAACAGCCAGGCCGCATCCAGGCGGGTGGAGCGCCCGGCGGCGACCGCGGCCGAGAAGCAACGCCGGCTTCGCCACCGGCGAGGCGGGCCGCCGCTGGCAGACCGCGCTCGCCGCCGTCTCCACCGGCATCGAGCGCCGCCTCACCTGGCAGGGCGACCAGGTCGTCGGCAGCGCCGACGACCTCGACGCCGCCGACAAGGAGATGAGCTCCCGCTTCGGCGGCATCCAGAGACCAGATCCCCACCACGTCCGAAGCCATAGGAGGACCCCATGCCCAGTTACCAGGACGCGCTCTCGGCCAACCCTTCGGAGTTCCTCTCCTACGCCTCGGAGATGACCGCCGCGGCCGCCGATCTCGCCACCCAGCAGACCGACTACGGCACCAAGGTCGCCGAGATCAACAGCCACTGGCAGGACACCGCGAACGACGCCTTCAACGGCGAGGTCGGCAACGTGAACACCCACCTCAGCCAGGTCATCGGCGAGGTCACCGCCACCGCCGGGAGTCTCGCCGCCACGGCGGCGCAGATGCTCCTGGAGTGCACCGGCCTCAAGGCCGCCGACGCCGCGCTCAAGGCGATCGGGTTCAACATCCAGCCCGCGCCGCTCGTCACGCTCGGCCCGGCGCAGCGCACCGCGATCGCCATGGCGGGCCCGTTCGGCTCCTTCCTCGAGGCCGGACTCCAGGTGCAGGCCATGGCCGGCACGCTCGGGCTCCAGACCCTCACCTCCCTCATCAACGCCGCCGACGCGACCGCCGGAGCGGCCCTCTCCACGGCGGCGGACCTCCTGAAGCCCTTGGACGACAAGTCGAACCCCACCGGCAAGGACCTCGAATCCCACGCCATGGCCGAAGACCACTCCTCCGGCGGCACCGAGGACTCGGGCGGGCAGGAAGAAGCCTCCGAAGAAGAGTCCAAAGAGGAGGAAGAGGAGAAGAAGGAAGAGGAGACCGCCGAGCCCGAGCAGGACCAGCAGCAGGAATCGACCCAGCCGGAGAGCCAGCAACCCACCACCCCGGAGACCCCCGCGGGCATGGAGGACATGACGCAGCCGGAGATCCCCGAACTCGACGACCCCTTCGACCCCTCCGAACTCGAAGCGCCCGAAGAGCCCAGCGGCGGTCTCGCCTCCGGTGGCGGCGGAGCGGGCGGCGGCATCGGCGGCGGCGGTGTCCCGAGCGGCGGCGTCCCCTCCTCGGGCGGCGGCATGGGCGCGGCGACGATGGTCGGCGCGCAGGCGGCGGGGACCGCCACGGGCTCAGGGGGCAAGACGGGCACGGGCGGCATGATGGGCGCCGGCGGCGGCCGCGGCGCCGGAGGCCAGAACGAGAACGAAGTCGAGCGCGAGTCGTTCCTGACCGAGGACCCCGACGAAGACGTCTGGGGCATCGGCAAAGCAGCGGACGACCTTTTCGAGTAGGCGAGCAACGCGACCGGGACTCCGGACTCCGGCGTCAACCGTAGTTGACGATCGAGTGATCGTCAACTACGGTTGACGCATGTCCGATGACAAGTTCACCGCGCTGGCGGAAGACGAACCCGACCCGTTGCGGGGCCTGCAGGCCGTGGCGAAGATGCGCTCCGAAGCGGAGCGCCTCGAATCCGTCCTGGTCCGCCGCGCACGCAACAACGGCGCCAGCTGGGCCCAGATCGCCACGGTCCTGGGCGTCTCGAAACAGGCGGTCCACAAGAAGCACGCGGGAAACCGCCTGCTCGGAGGCCGCACATGACCCGAGGCGCGCTCGACCGCCCTGCGTCGCTCAGCTGTGGAGCCGATCGAAGGCGCTGCGGACCTGGGAGTCGCTGACCTCGGCCTCGACTTCGCTGGGCGGGCCGTAGTCGGCGTAGTAGTACTCGTACTCCAGGGTCTTGGGGCAGGGGTCGCCTTTGAACTCCTTGGTGTACGAGTCGACCTGCTCGCCGGTCCGCAGCTCGAAGACCTTGACCTTGATCCGGGTCGCGTAGAAGCTGACCTCGGTGTAGTCCCCGAAGGCGCTGATGCCGCCCTCGTAGTAGCAGGATTCCAGGAACTCGCCCCGCTCGGGCCCGTCGACGCAGACGATCAGCTCGGTCGCCCTGACGCTGTCGGCGGTCCATTCGGCCGGGAAGTCGTACCCGTTGGGATCGAGGCCGATCATCCACATCGGATGCGCGCCGCGGCCCTCGAAGGCCGGCGCGCCGCGCCAGGGAGCGGGGGCCTGGCAGTACTCCTCGGCGGTGAGGAGCGCCTGCACGTTCTCGAATTCGATCCGCGAGTCGACCTCGTACAGCTCGTCGGTGGCGGCCTGGAAGTCGGCATGGTCGGGGTACTCGGCGATGAAGCGCTGGTAGGCCCACTGCGCCCCGGAGAGGTCGCCCGCCGTGGACCGGTCGCGGGCGCAGCCGAGGAGGTGCAACGGCACCGACGCGGCGGCCGCGGCCACCGGTTCGGTGAGCTCGGGCACCTCCCAGGTCTGGCCCTGGATCCAGTCGTCGATCGCGAGGGCGTCGCAGGGCAGGGCGTCCGTGTCGAGCCCGGTCATCAACTGCTCCACCGTCTCGCGGACACCGCCGGTCTGGTCCGGATCCGTTGCGAGCGTGTCGTTCAGCTGCCCGAAACCGAGCTTGAGGGTGGTGTCGAGGTCGCCGCCCTCGAGTGCCGCGTCGAAGAGCATCGCGGCACGCTCGAGCCCGGCGCCGTCCCACGCCGCAGCCTCGTTCATGTACGCCGCCATGATCGCGGCGCCCGCTTCCCCGCCTTCGGCGCGAGCCTCCAGGAGCAGGTTGCACGCCTCCCGCTGCTCCTCCACCTCGGCGACCTTGGCGCCGAAGGCGATGCGATGGCCGGCGTTGAACCGCTCCAGGGTGTCGACGGCCGCAACGCAGTCGCCGGCGGCGTGGGCGTTCTCGGCGCCGCGCACGATCAGCCAGGCGTCGGTGCGCAGGCCGAGGGCCACAAGCAGGGCGAGCCCGGCCGCGCCGAGGGCGAGCAGGCGGTCGCGGCGGCGGCCGGTGCCCGGCCGGGTGCCACGCGTGAGGTGCCGGGCATGGAGGCACATCATGAACCACCAGAGGCCGAACAGGAGGCGCCACGGCAGGTTGTCGGGGGCGGCGGCCAGCGCGGACAGGATGAGTGCCGTGCCGATGATCGCGGTGGCGGCCAGGCGTCGGCGGCGCATGAGCATGTAGCCCAGGCCGAGTGCGGTGGCGTTCCCTGCGATGGCGGCTATCGGGTCGACGGGCCTGGGGACGAACGGGGGTTTCGGCTGAGGCTCGAACCGGGGCGGCAGCGGCGGCGACGGTTCTGGGGGCTCCGTCTCGGGGTACATGGGTCGCTCCTCGGTCGGCGGTACCTGCAGGACACCATGAACCGCTCGGGACCGGTCCCGGTCAGTGCGGCCGGTCCGGCGGCGTTCATGACCGGGCACGCGGGCAGGGCCTGCGGCCGGTACCGGCCGCAGGCCCTGCCACTGGGGTTACGGCACTGCGGGGCAGCTGAAGCCGGCCGGCGGCACCTCCAGGTCGATGAAGTAGGCGTCGACGGTCTCGTCCAGGCACGGCGTGACGCGCACCGTAAGACGCGGCGCGCGTCCTCGGACCGCTTTCGCGCGGCCTCGATGTCGGGCCCGTGCTCCACGGCCCAGTCGGCCAGGCCAGAGAGGGGCGCGAGCAGCGTCCGCCCGAGCGGCGTGAGGCGGTATTCGACACTCGGCGGATTCGTGTGGAACACCTCGCGGTGCACCAGCCCATCGGTCTCCAGGGCGCGGAGCGTACGGGTGAGCATCCGCTGGCTGATGGTCTCGATCCCGCGATGAAGCTCGTTGTACCGGTGCGGGCGCTTCCCGAGCAGCACGATCACCAGAATCGACCACTTGTCGCCGATCCGCCTGAACACGTCGGTGGCCGGGCACCGCTCGTACTCGTCCACCGGCACCGGATCGGGCAGCGGCGCGCTGACCATGGAAGGCACTTCCGTGTGCGTACCGGACATGAAACTGCCTCCTTGCGCGATCGGCGGTGGTTCCTGACGATGGTAGTTCGTATTGAGAACAACCTTCTGAGGATGCAGCACATGCCTGTCCCGCAATCGAACTCGCAAGACCCCCGGGTCATCGTCGTCAGCGGCGGCACCGACGGGATGGGGCGCGCGCTGGCCCTCGGCCGCGCCGAACGCGGCGATCGCGTGGTCGCGATCGGCAGCAGCCCGGTCAAAGGGAGGCGGCTTCTCGAGGATGCGGAGCGGATCGGCGCCGCCGACCGCGTGCACTTCGTGCAGGCCGACCTGTCGAGCGTCGCGGCCACGCGGCGGGTGATCCGCGAGATCGCCGCCCGCCATGACGTGGTCGACGCCTTGTGCCTCTTCGCGAATCGTCCGTCGCCGCAACGCGTCGTCACCCGTGAGGGACTGGAGCGCACCTTCGCGCTCTACTACCTCAGCCGCTACGTGCTCGGCCACGAGCTCGCTCCGCTGCTGCGCCGCAGCCGGGGCCCGGTGATCGTCAACGTCGCCGGGGTCGGGATGACGAAGGGCGCGATCCATTGGGACGACCTGCAACTCGAGCGCAAGTACGGCGCGATCGCCGCCCAGCTCCAGGCCGGGCGCGCGAACGACCTGCTCGGCGTCGCCTACGCCGCGGGGCAGGGACCCGCCCGGTACGTGCTGTACCACCCGGGCTTCACCAGGAGCGGCGACCTCAGCACGCTGCCGGCCGCCGCGCGCCTGGTCATCCGGGCCCTGGCCAGGTTCGCCGCGCGTCCGGTCGAGCAGTCGGTCGCGCCCATGCACGATTTCATCGACCGTCCGCCGCCGGCTCCGCTCGCGGCGATCGACCGCGGCAGGACGCTGCCGCTCACGTTGAGCTCACTCGATCCGGTGAACGCCGAACGGCTGGCCGCCGCGACGAGGGCGCTCCTCGACGCGCTGCCGCGCGAACCGGCCGCCGAAGACCGGTGACGTTCGCGTTCAGCCGGTGACGGGTTCGGCATGGGCGGCGGCGTCCTGCGAGCGCCGAGCCGGGAGCGGTCACTTGCTCCCGAAGTCGTGCCAACCGCCGCCGATCTATTGATTTTCGATAGGAACCGATCGATAATCGATGCATGAGCAAATTTTTCACCATCGTCCTGCGCGCCGGCATCGGCGCCGTCATCTTCTTCGGCCTCTTCGGCCAGATCATCGTCATCCCGACCACGTTGTCCGACATGGAAGGCGTCACTTACCCCATCGGTCCGATCAACGAGATCTACACGGCCGTGGGCATTCTCGGCGTCGCCTGCGTCCAAGTCGCGCTCGTGGCGCTGTGGATGCTGCTCGCCATGGTCGAGCGCGAGTCGATCTTCTCCCCGCGGGCCTTCCGGTGGATCGACACGATCATCGGCGCCGCACTCGCCGCGACCCTGCTGGCGTTCGCAACCGCCGCGCACCTCACCTTCGCCCCCAGCCGAGTCGACGGCATGGACACACTCAGCCTCTGGCTCGGCTCGATCGTGTGCGTCGGCGTCGGGGTGGCCTTCATGATGCTCATGGTCGTCATGCGCGGCCTGCTGCGCAAAGCAACGAACCTCGAGACCGAGATGGCCGAGGTCGTCTGATGCCGATCATCGTCGACCTCGACGTGCAGCTCGCCAAACGCAACATGTCGGTCGGCGAATTCGCCGCGGCCGTGGGGATCACGCCCGCCAACGTCGCCGTCCTGAAGAACGGCAGGGCCAAAGCCGTCCGCTTCACCACCCTCGAGGCGATCTGCCGCGTCCTCGAATGCCAGCCCGGCGACCTCCTCCGCTGGGTCCCCGACCAGGAGTGAACCTCGCGGCGGCTGCGATCATGGACGCCATGAACGACGCCCCGATCGAACTCTGCTGCCTCCTGCGGGCCCTGCCCGGCGCCGAGCAGGCCATGACCGCATACGAGGACAAGGTGACCGCGCTCGTCCCCGAACACGGGGGCGAACTGCTGTCACGCGTGATCGGCGACGGCGCCGAAGGCAACCCGCACGAGATCCACGTCTACCGCTTCCCGAACCAGGCCGCGATCGACGCCTACATGGCCGACCCCCGCCGCCTCGCCATGGCCGACGAACGCGACCGGACCGTCGCCACCACGATCCTCTTCCCCGTCCGGACCCCCTGACGCCGAACCCGCAGGCGCCGGCTCGGCGAGCGGGCCCGGTGCTTCGGCACCCGGCCCGCCCACCGCATTGAGGCTCAATAGGACTCGATGTAGTAGCACTCCTCATAGGCGGTGCCCGAATCGAGGTCCCACACACCGTAGTACGGCGTCACGTAGTCGTCGGTGGCCTTGACGACCATCTCGTACTCGCCCGCCGGGAGCGACACGGTCTCCCAGACCGCCCAACCGTCGCCGCACTGGCCTGAGCAATCGCTGCACCCGCCGATGGTGAAGCTCCCGGTCTCGGGCCCGTCGTAGAGGATCTCGAGCGTGTAGCCGGAGGAGTTGCCGAGCTTGAGTTCCATCGAGCCGCCGGTGGAACCGGCTGAATCGGGGTCGGCGAGGTTGTCGCCGCCGCTGCTCGCCTCGTCGATCTCACTGCGGATCTCATCGATGCGCGCCTGTTCGGCCGCCTCCTCCGCCTCGCGCTGGCGTTCGGCCTCCTCCTCTGCGGCCTCTTCCGCCTCGCGCTGCCGCTCCTCCTCGGCCTCACGTTCGCGCTCGGCGACGATCGCGTCGATCATTGCTTGCGCCGCAGCGGCATTCGGGTCGTCCGGGAAGTCCGCGACGAGCTGGAGCAGCAGGGCTTCGGCCTCGTCGCGCAGGTCGCTTCCGTAGGCTTCGCTGCCGCAGGCGAACAGGAGGCCCGGCAGTCGCGCCGCGGCGTCCTGCACGGCCGCCGCCGTGAGCTCGGCGGCGGCGTCCTCGTACACCGCCAGGGCGTCCCAGTCGCCGCGGACGAAGTAGTCGAAGGCGTCGATCGCGGTGCAGGGCTCAGCGCTCGCCGCCGCCGTGGCCCGCTCGTACATGGCCTGCACCGCATCCGGGGCGCCCTGTCCCGCCTCGGTGTCGCCGAACTCGGCCGCCAGCAGCGCGTAGATGCCGATCGCCTCGGTGTAGGGGCTGAAGTTCGTCCGGGACCTCCTCGGACAGCGACGCCGCCTGCGCGAAGTGGATCTCCGACAGCTCGAGCCGGGCCACCGCCGCCGCGGGCGGGTCGTCGTGCGCCAGGTAGGCGTCGTAGGCCGCCACGGTCGTTTCGTAGTCGCCGGCCTCGGCCGTCTCGCGCGCCTCGACCAGCTGCCCGCACTGCCGCCGGTCCTGCGCCGCCAGCGGCAGCACGCCGCTGAACGACAGCTGGTAGCGGGCGTCGATGCGGTCGTAGTGGCCTTCAGCCGCAACGCAGTCCCCGACCTCGTGTGCGGCCAGCGCCGCGTCGAACTCGCCGTCGGCCGCGCTGCGCATGGCGAGCACACTGACGACCAGTGCGATGAGCAGCGCCGCGCCGACCGCAGTTACCGTCCATGAGGGACGGATTGGAGCGGGCTCGCGGGCTTCAGCGGTGTCGGCGTCCCCGTCGAGGCGTTCGGTGCCCTCGACAGGCGATGCCTTCCCGTCCGCGCCGGTGAGCGGGCCGTCGTCGCCCCGATCGTCCAGCCCTCGCCCGTCCACGCCGCGCCCGGCCCGCGGGACGGCGGCGAGCCGTCGCTCGATCCTCCAGGCGTGGAAGGCCATCCACCCCAGCCACAGCACGAAGACGACCAGCCAGACGCCGGGAGCGGATGCGACAGCGCCCGCTCCGGCGATCCACAGGAGCACCGCGGTGACGGCCGAGTGCACGAGCCCGGCCTTGAAGCGCCGCAGGTAGAAGAAACCGAGGCTCAGCCCGGAGAGGTTCAGCAGCGCGACGTTCCAGCGCCGCCCCGGCCCACGCCGGAGCACTTCCTCGACGCGGCCCTTCACCGCTCGCCGCCGTGCGATTCCAGCAGGCCCGCCAAGCGCTCCAACGCTTTCCCCTGGGCGGCCTGGATCGTCGCCGTCGCCTGAGCGGACAGCTCCTCGCACTCGGTGTCGAGAGTCGCGTTCGGGACCAGGAACTTGAACGCCGTCAAACGGCCCTCCACGTTCACCTCCGCCGAACACAGGTCGTCGTCCGTGGTGTGCTCGAAACGCTCATGCGCGCAGCGGGCGATACGGTCCCGCAGGTCGTCACCGGCGCGGTCGGGCACCCGCCCCGCGAACAGGTCGCCATGGGTCCGCTCCAGATGCAGCACATGCTCCGACCGCGCCGCCTCGGCCGCCGTCCACGCCGCCCGGATCGCATCCGCCACCGCCGGATTGCTCAACCGGTCGATCGTCGGGCTCAACGCCAGCGACTGCAAGCGCCCCAAATAGTCCAGGCGCAGCCACGCCACCCGGCCCGCGTCGGTCCCGTCGAAGCCCTGCCCCATCAACTCCTCGGTCAACGCCTTCGCACGCTCGGCCAGCGTCGCCGCCTGCTCGTACCGCTCGCGGCTCGGCGCCGCCTCCAGCGCGCGGTCGACCGCGTCCCGCACCGGCCCCGCGGGGAGACGTGCGGCGGCATGGCGCCCCGCGGCCAAACGGTCCTCGTAGTCCTCGGGGATCTCGATCCGGCTCATCGGCCTTCCTCCTCATGCGCAGACGGACACATGCACGGACGAACATGCGCTGACGAACGCGATCCTCACCGCGCCGCTCACGGATCGGTCACCGATCGGTCATGCCCCCGCCATCGCCGCTTCGAGGAATGCGCCACTTATAGCGTTGTGGGACACTGGACATCCCCTGCCCCGGTGTGAGTGAAGGCGGAACCCATGCCCATCCTCGACGTGCGACTGCTCGGACCCCTCGAAGTCAGCGTCGACGGCGTCCCGGTCGCCATCCCCCGAGGGAACACGGCGACCGTGTTCGCGATCCTCCTCGACGAGGCGAACAACGTCGTCACGCTCGAGAGCATCGTCCGCGCCGTCTACGGCACGGACATCCCCCAAGACCCCGAGACCCAGGTCCAGAACACCATCGGCGTCCTGCGCCGCAAACTCGGCGCCGCCCGCGACCGCGTCGAGACCGTCGGACGCGCCTACCGCATCCACATCGACGCCACCGAACTCGACACCGCCCGCTGCAAAGCGAAAGAAGACCGCGCCCGCGCCCTCCGCACCGAAGGCCGCCTCGACGAAGCCGTCGCCGCCCTCCGCGAAGCCCTCGGCGAATGGCGCGGCCCCGCCCTCGCCAACCTCTCCGGCGCCACCGTCGACGCCATCCGCCGCCGCTACGACGAACACCGCCTCGCCCTCCTCGAACGCCGCATCGACCTCGACCTCGAACTCGCCCGCGCCGCCGAAGTCGTCGACGAACTGCGCCAGATCGTCGCCGTCCACGGCACCCGCCAGCGATTCACCGCCCTCCTCATGCGCGCCCTCCACGCCTCCGGCCGCACCGCCGAAGCCCTCGAAGCCTTCGCGGCCCTGAAAGAACGCCTCGCCGAAAAACTACGGCGCCGACCCCGACCAGTCCCTGCGCGACCTCCACACCGCGATCCTCCGCGACCCCCCCTCCCCAGGCGGGGCGAACCCGCCGCCCCCCGCCACCGAGACCCCGTTCCCGCGCCGCGTCCCCGCGATGCTCCCCCACGCCAACACCCGCTTCACCGGCCGCGAACCCGAGATCCGCCACCTCGACGGATTCCTCGACGCCGCAGAGGGCGAAGCCGGACTCGCCGCCATCACCGGCATGGGCGGCGTCGGCAAGACCGCGCTCGCGGTTCGCTGGGCACACCGCGTCGCCCACCGCTTCCCCGACGGCCAGCTCTACTTCAACCTCCGCGGCTTCGACCCGCTCGCGCCCGCCGCCGACCCGGGCGCCGTCCTCGCCGAAGCCCTCGTCGCCCTCGGCGTCGAACCCCACCGCCTCCCGGCCGGCGTCGACGAACGGATCGGCCTCTACCGCACCGTCCTCGCCCAACGCAGCGTCCTCGTCGTCCTCGACAACGCCCGCGACGCCGCCCAAGTGCGCCCCCTCCTGCCCGTCGCCCCCGGCAGCTTCACCCTCGTCACCAGCCGCGACCGCCTCTCCGGCCTCGACGTGACCGACGGCGCCGACGTGGTCGCTCTGGAACTGCTCTCCGAGGCCGACGCCTGGGCACTCCTGGTACGGCGCATCGGCGTACCCCGCGCCATGGCCGAAGAGACACCCATGCGCCGGATCGTCACCGCCTGCGCCAGGCTCCCCCTCGCGCTCAACCTCATCGGCGCCTGGGCCGCCGCCCACCCCGGCTTCTCCCTCGCGGCCCTGGCCGACCGCCTCGAGCGCGCCACCAGCGTCTTCAAAGTCCTCACCTCTCCCGACATCGCCTCCGACCCGCGCTCGATCTTCGCCTGCTCCTACCAGGAACTCGGGAGCAGAGCCGCGCGAGCGTTCCGCCTCTTCGGCCTCCACCCCGGCCCCGAACTCACCGTCCCGGCGATGGCGAGCCTCATGGGCCTGCCGATCGCCGACGCCGAAGCGGCCCTGCGCGAACTGGCCGACGTGCACCTCGTCGACCAGCCCAGCGAAGGCCGGTACACGATGCACGACCTGCTGCGCTCCTACGCCGCCGAACGCGCGGCCGAAGAGGTCGCGCCACCCGACCGCCTGGCCGCCGAAACCCGCCTCACCGAATACTTCATCCACTCCACGCACGCCGCCGACATCCTCATCGGCCTCCGCGGCGACGTCGTCGACTTCGGCGAGCCCGGCCCCGGCGTGCTCCCCGAAGCGATCACCGACTCCCGAACGGCCGCAGCCTGGTTCGCCAACGAATACGAAGTGCTGCTCGGACTCCTGCGCCGCGACGCCATGCCCGGCGGCGACCCGAACGTGTGGCGCCTCGCCTGGTGCATGGCCGGATACATGGTCGACCGCAGCATCGGCAAGGACCTCCTCGAAACCCAGACCACCGCATTCGCGGCCGCCCAGCGCTCAGGCGACGGCTTCGGACAGGTCGTCTCGCTCGGCTACCTCTCGGCCGGAGCGATGCTGGTCGGCGACCGGCAGGCCGCCGACCGCCACATCGAACGGGCCATGACCCTCGCCGACGACCTCAAGCAGCCCTGGGCGAAAGGCCTCGTCTGCTACGCCCACGCCATCCTGCGCGCCCGCCAGGACGACGACGCCGGCACCGTCGCGTTCGCCCGCCGCGCCCTGTCCCACTTCGAGCAGAGCCGCGACCCGATCTGGATGTACCGCTCCGAATGGGTCATCGGCTGGCACAGCGTGCTCCTCGGCGAACTCGACGAAGGCCACGCCGTCTTCGGCAAGCTGCTGGCCGCCGCCGAGGCCCTCAACGTGCCCCCCGCCATCGCGAACGCGCAACTCGGCCTCGCCCTCGTCGCGCACAAGGAAGGCCGCTTCGAAGACGCCTTCAGCGGCTACGCCCTCGGCAAGACCCTGCTCGCCGACTACGGCCTCCCCATGAGCGCCGCGCTCGTCGGCGAACTCGTCGGCGACGTCCTGGAGACCCAGGGCGACCTCCCGGCCGCCCTCGCCGAATGGCGCAGGGTCGAACGCGCCTGCATCGAATACGGCGCCCACCACGAACTCGCCCGCATCAGGGGCAAACTCGCCGCCCACGCATAGCGAAAGGGCCGCGCCCACAAGCACTGCCCTCCAATTCGCTTGCGGCTCAAGCAGACTCGGCGTCGAAATCCGTCGCAAGGAGCGATTCGATCGCCGGAGCGTACGAGGCCTCACCCGACTGGGAGACGCTCGCGACCCCCAGGAAGCCGTTCACCCCGTCGACGTCGACCACCAGGATCGCCGTGTCCTCGAACAGGTCCGTGGTCTCCGCGGCCGAGGTCCACGAGTTGCGCCACTCCGCGAGCACGCCCGGACGACCGTCCACCTCGACCTCGGTGTACGTGATCTCGCCCTGCACGTAACCCTCGGTCGAGTCGAACGCGCCGTCGAGCCACACGCCCGCGGCACTGGCGGCGCTGGCGTTGAGGTCGGTCGGGTCGTAGACGGCGGTGGCGCTGGAGAAGAGGCCGACGCCGAAGAAGGAGATCCAGCTTTCGGTGTGCTGGATGGTGTAGATCTCGGCGTCGCTCATGGGTTCGGCGGAACCGCCGGGGCCGCCGGAGTACACCCATTCGGGGCCGGGGATGGGGGTGGCCGACTTGAGGGAGCTGACGGTGAGGTGGGTGCCGGACGGGGCGGGCGCCTCCTCCTCGGTGGGCTCCTCGCCGCCGCCCTCTTCGTCGTCGGGCGCGGTGTTCTCGGAGGTGGTGTCGTCGCCGGCGGAGAGGTCGCCTTCCTCCTTGCCGCCGAGCAGGAAGTACCCGCCGACCGCGCCGATGGCCATGAGCAGGACCACGCCGATCACGAGGATCGCGGTGCCGCCGCCGCCCTTGGTGGTGGCCTGGACCGGCGGGGGACCGTACTGGCCGTAAGGGACCTGGTAGCCGGTGGCCGGGTCGTAGCCGGGCTGCGCGTAAGGGGCCTGGCCGGGGTAGCCCTGGTTCGGGTCGGGCTGGGCGGGGCCGTAACCGGGCGGGGGCTGCTGGCTGTATCCGGCGGGGAGCTGCGAGGTCGGGTACGCCTCGCCGCCGACCTGCCCGGGGGCGTAGCCTCCCGCGGGCGGCTGCGCGCCCGGGTGGGACTGCCCGTACTGGTCGCCGGCCGCACCGGCGGGGTCTTGCGGGGGGTACGTCATGGACCGATCGTAACCGGCACCCGCGACGCCTGTCCCCCTCAGCAATCCTCAGAAGACGCTAAACCGGGACGGGTGCCGCGCCCGCCCCGGTTTCAGGGATCCGAAACTAATCCCTAGTATTCCCGGCCTGTCAAGGCCGGTTTCGTTAGGAAATCGCTACCGTCTCAACTCACGTTGGAGGTTGCGTGCCGAGCGAACGCCGCTTAGTCGCGCTCGTCGTCGAGGATGCGCGTCGCCACCGGCTCCGAGGCCTCGTAGTAGATCGTGGCGGCCGGCAGCGGGAAGGAGGAGGTGCCGAACGGCGACGAGGCGCCGATGTGCCCGGAGGTGAACTCACCGACCTCCAGGTGCCCGGGCTTGACGATGCGGCTGCGCGTCTTGGCCGCACTGCGGTCATCGCCGGACGCGATGTCGGACTGCCTGCTGGCGATGTTCGAGTCACTCATGTGCTGGATTTTATCGGTCGCCTCAGCGGCCGGGCACGCGATCATGGGTGCCGGGTGTCACGCCCGGTCGGCAGCGCAGCACCCGCCCGAGCGCGAGCCGCCCGCCGACCCACAGGCCGTACCGCGACACGGCCCGATACCCGAAGCCCGAACAGCTCGGCACGAACCGGCACTCCACTTGGACGCGAGGCGAGAGCCGACGCCGATAGAGCGCTATGAGACGCAGCCCGAGGCGCCGCGGCCTGGGCCGATGCCGGTCCCGCGCGTCTGCCAACCGCTCCGAGGTGAGCCTGCCGGGCCCGAAGAGCACCAAGCCGAGCGAATGGAACGGGCCCGGATCGGTGGCGCCACCGCAGGGAGCCGAGCAGGCATTGCAGGGACCGCCGGGATTGCAGGCGGCGGCCAGGGGCGCGCCGCAGCCGACCGAGCAGCCGGGCTGGTAGACGCTGGAGCAGCACGAAACCTCCACAGCACTGTTCTACACGCTCGATCGGGCCGTCGGAGCCTGCACGGGAAACGAGGTGGCAGTGAGGCGGGAGAGAAGTCCAGATCGGATCATATGAGTGTCGATTAGGGATGATAAAGGCGTCGGGAGTCCGTGGTGGGCACACTGCCCGTTATGGGCTGAACACCCCTATATCAGGAAATTGCCAGGGATGGTTCAGGGCCGGCTCAGGCTCATGTCCCACGGTGGGGGCCTCGGGGAATGAGGGGTTCCCGAGGGGTTATGGACCCGGTGAGGCGGATCTTCGGACTCATCCTCCACTGACGATCGCCGCTGGCCCGTCTCACCGGGCACTCTCTCCCTCTGAATTGGCGCATCCTCGCCGCCCCCTCAAAAACCGAAGGTTGCTCTCGCATCACCTGGTGTCACACCCTGATGTCAGGGTTGTTGACCGGGGGGCCATCGTCCGGAACATATCCGGAATATCCCGATAAACCATGCCCTCCAAAAGGGCTTCGGTCAGCGGAAGCGCTCCGGGTTCGGCAGCAGCTCGTTCATCGCCCCAGACCGGAATCCCTGCTCATCGAGCCGCACCGCGGCGAAGCCCTCGACCGCCCCGAGCACGCCCGGCCGGTCGGCCACGGCCGCCACGAGTTCGGCGTCGATCTCGACCTTCGCGGTGTCGTCGCCCATGTCGCGCACCCGCAGGTTCCGCACCGGAATCGCGGCGTCGGCGAACGCGCGGCGCAGCGCCTGCTCGGCCTCGGCCACGCGCTCGAGCCCGGCGGCGGTGACCTCGACGCCGTAGGCGATGCGGCTCGCGAGGCAGGCGGCGGCCGGTTTGTCCCAAGTGGGGAGACCCCAGGCCCTGGAGGCGGCGCGGATCTCGTCCTTGGTGAGCCCGGCGTCGGCCAGCGGAGTGAGAGCGCCCGCGTTCGCGGCCGCGCGGATGCCGGGCCGGAACCCGGCGCGGAGGTCGTCGGCGTTGGTGCCGGTGGCGACCGCGGCGATGCCGCGGTCGGCCGCGAGCGGGCCGACGACGCTCATGAGTTCGGTCTTGCAGAAGAAGCAGCGGTCCCCGGCGTTGGCGCGGTAGCCCTCGCGGGAGAGCTCGTCGGTGGCGGGCGCGTGGAAGGCCACGCCGAGTTCGGTGGCGAACTCGCGGGCGCGGTCGAGTTCGATGCGCGGCAGCGAGGGCGAGACGGCGGTGGCGGCCTCGACGCGCTCGACGCCGAGCGCGCGGACGGCGGCGGCGAGCAGGAACGCCGAGTCGGCGCCGCCGGAGAAGGCCACCATGAGCGACGGCAGCGAGGAGAGCCGGTCGAGCAGGGCGTCCACACGGTCGGCGGGGGCACGGTTGGCAAAGGCGCCGTCGCGCGCTGCGAAAGTGCCGGCGCGGTCGGCGGCGTCGGTCGCGTGGGGAGTCGCCTGAGCCTGGGAGGTCACCTCACAGAGCCTATCCCGCCCGGCTCGACCGACCGTTTTCTCAGGGCATTCCGGATATGTCCCAACCGATGGGCCCCCGGTCAACAACCCTGACACCAGGGTGTGACACCGAATGGTTCAAGAGGAACCCTCGGTATTGCGGGCGCTCCGCGCCGTCCCTCGCCGGAAGTCGGTGCGGCTATTCGAGGTCGTTGGCGACGGCCCGGAGCATCTCGGCGATCTTCGCGCCGGTCTTGCGGTCGGGGCGACGGCCGCGCGCGAGCGGTGGCATGACCTGCTGCTCGAGGACGCCGATCATGTCCTGCAGCAGGCTGTTCAGGTCCTCGGGCGAGCGCTTGGTCGAGTCCGCGACGGGAGCGGCGCCGGCCTGCGGCACGGCCACCACGTGCAGGCCCATCGCCTGGACCCCGCGGCGCGTGTCGAGGATGCTGTACTCGACCTTCGTGCCCTTGGCGAGTTCCTCGACGCCCTCGGGGAGCGCGTCGCGGTGCACGAAGACGTCCTTGCCGCCGTCATCGCGGGAGACGAATCCGAATCCCTTCTCGGCGTCGAACCATTTCACTCGACCACTGGGCACCGCTGAACCTCGAACTTCTCGTCTGCAGGGAAACTGATGAGCCCGTCAAGCCTAGCGTGGCCCGGGCCGAACGACTCGGATCGCCCTGGTGACCACGCGAACACGCACCGCTGCCGGACTCCTCACTGGAACGCCCGAGCCCCGGGCCCCGGCTGCGCGCCTACGGGATCGGCATCGTGAGCTTCGGGACGAGCCCCAGCTCGGCCGCGCCGCCGAGGAGCCGCTCGACCGCCATGCGGCCCTCGGCCCCCAGATCGCGCGAGAACTCGTTGACGTACAGGTCGATGTGCTTGCGGCACACCTCGTCCGACATCTCCTGGGCGTGCCCGGCCACATAGTCGCGGCTGGCCTCCGGGTGCGCCCACGCGTGGTCGAGCGAGGCCCGGATCGCCGCGGTGATCGCGTCGGTGTCGAGATGCGACTTCGCCACGATCGCGCCGAGCGGGATCGGGCAGCCGGTGCTCCCCTCCCACCATTCGCCGAGGTCGACCAGGGACTGAAGGCCGTACTCGCCGTACGTGAAACGGGCCTCGTGGATGACGAGGCCGGCGTCGAAACGGCCGGCCTGCACCGCGGGCATGATCTGGTCGAACGGCACGACCTCCCACGCCACCTCGGGCGAGCCGAGGTCGCGCAGCCACAGGTTGAACAGCATGAAGGCGGTGCTGCGATCGGAGGGCACGGCCACGCGCCTCCCGGCCAGGTCGCTCGCGTCGATCCCGCCGCCGGTGAGCACGAGCGGCCCGCAGCCGCGCCCGAGCGCGCCGCCCGCGGGCAGCAGGCGCCACTCGTCGCCGAGGTGGGGCAGGGCCGCGTACGAGACCTTGGCGACGTCGAACTCGCCTCGCGCGCAAGCGGTGTTGGTGACGTCGATGTCGGCGAACGTCAGCCGCGTGGCCGGGGCGCCGTCGATGAGGCCCGAGGTCCACGCATGGTAGATGAAGGTGTCGTTCGGGCACGGCGAGTGCGCCAGGTGCAGCGCGCCCGGCGCGGGGGCGAGATTCGATGCGTCCATGCCCTACAGCTCCCGGATCCCGGTGGTCAGCGTCTTCAATGCGGTGGCCCAGTCCCAGTTCTCCACGTCGCGGTCGCCGATGTAGTTGGAGACGGCGCGGATCTCGGCGAACGGCAGCCCCGCCTGCTGGGCGGCCGTGGCGACGCCGAATCCCTCCATGGCCTCCCCGATCGCGTCGGGGTAGCGGTGGGCGAGGTTCGCGGCGAGCCCGTCGGAGCCGGTGATCGAGGCGAGGGTGAGGATCTCGCCCCGCACGCCCTCGACGGCGACGGTCAGGACGGTGTTGCAGCCGATCCGGTTGGTGCCGAAGCCGATCTCGTCGATCGGCTGGAACCGCCAGGGGAGGGCGACGCCGAGTTCGGCGGCGACCGAGTCGGTGGCGATGAGCAGGTCGCCGATCCTGGCCCGGCCCTTGAACGCCCCGCAGATGCCGGCGTTCACGACCACGTCGTAGGCGCGGCCCATGTGGCTGTTCTCGGCGATGGTCCGGGCGGTGGAGGCCGCGGCGGCGGCCGGTCCGACCCCGCAGACGAGGACGTCCAGCTCATGGCGCAGTGAGCGCCCGGACTCGATGGCCTGGGCTTCCTCGGCGACCGCGCACACGACGAGTATTCGCATGGCGTCAAACCTACCGGGCCGTAAGTGCGCCCTGCCGCCGCTGCGACCGTGGCGACCACCTCTCGGGCAGGGCAAAGCGGGACATATTGGGCTGGTCGGCCGTCAGAAGTGTGGGCCCCCGGCTCAAACCATTGCTCGGGGGTCCGACAGTTCGGGGCCGTCCAGCAGGGAAGTGTGTCGTATGCCGCTTCTCACCGGGTGCACCGTCCGCCGGGTGCGGCCGCGAGCTGACCTATGCTTGAAGACGTGCCTGACACCTCTACCGCCGCCGCCAAGGCCCGCAGCCGCAAACCGCGCCTTGACCGGGCCCTCGCCGACGCCCTCGACCTGGCCCGCGAGGCCGCCGAAGAGGCCGGCGACGGGATCGGCGAGCACCTGAGCGTGGAAGCCGAGACCGAACGGGTCGTCACCCACTACTTCGAGTGCACCCTTGCCGGATACCGCGGCTGGCGTTGGGCCGTCGTGCTCACCCGCGCCCCGCGCGCCCGCGTCGCCACCGTCTCCGAGACCGCGCTGCTGCCCGGCCCGGACGCGCTGCGCGCCCCCGCGTGGGTGCCGTGGGCCGACCGGCTACAGGGCGGCGAAGTCGGCACCGGCGAGGTCCTGCCGACCGAAGAGGACGACGACCGCCTCATGCCCGCGTACCTGCTCTCCGACGACGACGCGGTCGAAGACATCACGCAGGAGCTCGGCCTCGGCCGCGAACGCGTGATGAACCGCGAGGGCCGAGCCGAGACCGCGCAGCGCTGGTACGACGGCGACCGCGGCCCGCACGCCCCGATCGCCGAGGCCGCCCCGGCACCCGCCCGCTGCGGCACCTGCGGGTTCTTCCTGCCGCTGGCCGGTTCGATGCGCCTGGCGTTCGGCGCCTGCGCGAACCTGTACTCCTCCGAAGACGCCCGCGTCGTCTCCGCCGACCACGGCTGCGGCGCCCACTCCCAGATCAGCGAGTTCGTCGACACCACCCCGCAGGGCGTGGACAAGTCCGAGGTCATCTACGACGACGAGGGCTCCGAAATCCTCTAGTCCCCTTTCGGGTGACGTCCCGCCCCGACGGGGCCGTCTTGTCGTACCCCTAGGTCAGGGTTGTTGACCGGGGGCCCAAAGAATCGAAAGACGACCTTATTCGGGCTGCCCGCGAACCGGCGGCGGTCCGTCAGCCCCGGTTCCGGTCGGCTCTGCCGAAGTGGCGCTTGTCGGCCACCGCCATCATCGCGGTGCCGATGAGACCGAGGAGCACGCCCGCCAGCGCGCACGAGACCCACCACTCGCGGCCCGAGTCCACCAGCTCCTCGCGGAAGACTTGCGTCAGAACCAGCGCGATCGTCCACAGGAGAGTCCCGGCCGCGGCGATCGGGGTCATCCGCATCTGCACGGCCGCGGGGGCCGGCAGTTCGGGGGTCCGTTTGACGCGCTTGTAGGCCTCGCGCGGGGATGCCGACGAGCCGGACGAGGCCGGTGGCTGGGAAGTTCCGTCGGTGGACACGCTGCCAATGTACGCTGCGTCAGTGCCTGCGACAATCGGTCACGCTGACATGAAGTGGTGTCGCGTCGCCGCGGGCGGGAAGAGCGCCGCGAGAAGCGTTCGCGCGAAGGCGATCCGTTATCGGCACCCCGCCGGTTGTGGTCCGCCGGTAGGGTTGGGCGTACGCTCGGATGAGCTGGCGATGCGGCGCTGACAGAAGACACGCGAGGGGTGGAAGGCATGAGGCCGGTACGGTTCGTAGCCCTCTCAGAGGACGGTCATGCGCTGGTGCTCGCCGATGAACTCGGGAGGCTGCTCGCGCTGCCGATCGACGAACGTGTCGCGGCCGTCGTCGACGTGCCCGAGGGCGGCAAGGCCCTCCGGGCCAAAGTAGAGGGTGCGCAGGGAAAAGCCGAGGCTTCCCGGCGTCCCATGCCGCAGCGCCCGGCCGCGGTCAACCTGTCTCCCCGCGACATCCAGACCCGTATCCGCGCCGGTGAGAGCGCCGAGGACATCGCCGCGTCCGCGCAGGTCGCGGTCGATCGCGTCCTGCGCTACGCCGGGCCGGTCCTGCAGGAGCGCGCGATGCTCGCCCAGGCCGCCCGCCGTTCGCGGCTGGCGACCTCGGAGCGCGGCGAGCGCATGTCCAACGTGGTCGATGTGAAGCTCGGGACGCACGGGGTCGACCCCGAGGCGGTCTCGTGGGACGCGTGGCGCACCGAGGACGGCTCGTGGACCGTGCAGGCCTCGTGGTCGTCGGGCAAGACGACCGCCAGGGCGCGCTGGAAGCTCGACCGGGCCCGCCAGACGGTGACGCCGGACGACGAGATGGCGCAGTTCCTCTCGACGCCGCTGCCGCAGCAGGTCCCCGGTCACCAGGAGCCGCTCTCCGAGCTGGGGGTGCGCCCGGGCGATCCGGTGCGGCCCTCGCGGGACCCGATGCACGGGTTGCGCGAGGACGACGCTTCGCAGCCCGATCCGCTGCGGCGCGACCGCTTGCGCGAGGTGCTCGAGCGTCCGCTCGACGACATGGCCGGCCGCGGGAGAAGGACGTCGCAGCTGGGTCTGCCGGGCACGTCTGCGCCGGAGCAGCGCGAGACGCCGGAGGTGCCGTCGCTCGCGGTGCTGCGTCCGGGCAAGCGCTCGGTGGCCGAGGACGACATGAACACGCTGCCGCTCGCCGCGGCCGGTTCGAAGCCGCGCAACCAGCTTCCGGGCTGGGACGACGTCCTGTTCGGCGGGGCCGGCAAGGACTAGCGCACAACGACAGCCGTTGCGGCGGGGCGGGCCTTCGGGCCCGCCCCGCCGTTTCGCGTCCGGCCCCCGAGGTCGGGTGTGTCGGGTCGCAGGTCCCCCCGATGCAACGATGACGCGGGGGTCTGACAATTCCGGGGCGTCGGGCGTCGGGCGTCGGGCGTCGGGGCGGGCGTCGGGCGTCGGGCGTCGGGCGTCGGGCGTCGGGCGTCGGGCCCGTCGGGTTGCGAGAAGTCGGTCATAGTTACTGGCTTGCCGACCGGTAAGTAAATAGACTTGAATGCAATGTCCCCCGTGATCATCAGTCAGCTGCATCGCACGTTCCGTGCGCTCGCCTACCCCGGCTTCCGCGTCTACGCCGCCGGGCAGCTCGTGGGCACCCTCGCGTTCTGGCTCCAGACCACCGCCATCAGCTGGCTCGTCCTCGAACTCTCCGGCAACTCCGGCACCGCCCTCGGCTGGAGCCTCGCCCTGCAGTTCGGCCCCTACCTCCTCTTCGCCCTCCAAGGCGGCAAGATCGCCGACAGCTTCGACAAGCGGCGCATCCTCCTCCTGTGCTCCCTCGGCTCGGCCACCGTCACCGCCGGACTCGCCACCGTCGCGCTCACCGGGCACATCGAACTGTGGATGGTCTACGTCGGCATGTTCGCCTTCGGTTCGGTCGCCGTCGTCGAAGGCCCGGCCCGCCAGGCGTTCTACTCCGAACTGGTCGACCGCGACGCGCTCCCCAACGCCGTGAGCCTCGGCAGCGCCATCTTCAACACCAGCCGCATCGCCGGCCCCGCTCTCGCGGGAGTGCTCATCGCGCTCACCTCCACGGGCACGGTCATCGCCGTGTGCGCCGTGGTCTTCCTCGGCCCGGCCCTGTCCTGCGCGGTCCTGCTGCGCCGCAGCCTGTCGAACCCGGTGCCCCGCACTGCCGGCGGCAACGGCATCCGCGACGCGCTGCGCTACACCGCCGCCCGGCCCGACCTCATCGCCGTCCTCGTCGTCTCGCTCCTCGTCTCGGGCTTCACGTTCAACTTCGCGCTGACGCTCTCGATGCTCGCCCGCACCGAGTTCGACACCGGCGCCGACAGCTACGGCCTGCTGCTGACCGCGCTCGCGGTCGGCGCGCTCGCCGGTTCGCTCGCCTCCGGCCGCCGCTCGAGGCCGCCCGAGCCTGGCCACGATGCTCACCTCCTCGGCGCTCCTCGGGGTCGGCACCATGATCGTCGGGTTCTCGCCGACGCTCTGGTCGGCGATGGCGCTGCTCGCCCCGACCGGCTTCGCGATGGTCTACTACGCGCAGGCCGCCAACCAGCGCATCCAGATGGGCGTCCGCTCCGACTACCGCGGCCGGGTCCTGAGCCTGTACATGCTCGTGTTCCTCGGCTCGACGGCCGTGTTCGCGCCGATCGTCGGCTGGTTCATGGAGGTCTACGGGGCGCGTGCCGGCCTGTGGCTCGGCGGCCTTATCGCGATCGTCACGCCCGCCGCGGTGGCTCTCGCGAAGCGGGCGCAGATCAAGCGCCGCGCCGAAGCCCTCACCGGCAAGGCGATGCCATGATCCGGGCAGCGCAATGCGGGCCTGAAAAGGCTGGTCGCCCAACCAATTTCTGGGCCCCCGGTCTCAATACCGTGACATAGGGGTACGACAATTCTCGGGCGCGAATTTTCGGTTCACTTCTATCCGGCGAATTCCACTTGATGAATGACGCTCATCAATACGTTGGAGCGAATCGTCCGAGTGCTCCTGGGGTGCCCGGAACCTCCTGCGTCTCCGTCGCCTCAGCAGTGCACCCGAGTGTTACTTACGCGAAATTACTGTCTCGTCCAATGGGATTTCACTGAATGAACTCCTGGAGTTGCTGCGAGGATAGGTCACATCGTGACAGCCCCGACCACGCCGCGACGACACACCACTCATCGCAGCGCGTGTCACTGACCCCGAGTAGAGCCCCTGGAGGGAATCCAGTGAGTGCCTCCGCCACAGCGGTCCAGCAGACCGCGACCCAGGTGCGTACTGAGCGCCTTTTCGCCGCGCTCCCGCTTCCGGACAACGCCGTCGCCGATCTCGCCGAGGTCGTCTCCGACCTCAACATCGCACGCCGGGGCGCCCCCAGCCGCCCCGGTGCGACCGGCCGACGCCCCTCGTCTTCGCGGCTCGTCCGCTCCGAGAACTGGCATCTGACCCTCTCCTTCCTCGGCGAGGTCCCCGCCGACCGCTGCGCCGAGACCGCCGAGGTCATCGCCGCCGCGGCCGCCGCCTCCGAGCCGATGCGCCTGTGCGTCTCCGGCGGCGGCCGATTCGGCCGCGGCCGCTACTCGGTGGTCTACGCCGGGCTCGACGGCGACGTCGCGGCCCTCGTCGACCTCGTCCACCGCATCCGCGCCGGGCTCATCGCCGGCGGACTGCCCGTCGACCAGAAGCAGTACCGCCCCCACGTGACCCTCGCCCGCCCCGGCGACCGCGTCACCAACCAGCAGGCCGCCCAGGACCTGTTGACCCTGCGCCGCTACTACGGCCCCAGCTGGACCGCGAACGAGGTCGTGCTCTACCGCTCCGACTTCACCAAGGGACCGGTCGGCTCCCAGCCGCACTACACCCCGGTCGCCTCCGCCCCGCTCGGATAGCACCGAGCCTTCGACCGCGCCCCGAGCCGGACGCGCGTTCGGAAATGCGCCCCGATCCGGCGCACGCTCCCGCCTGGACGAACCCGAGGCGCGGTCGCAATACGCGGCCCATGCCGGCGCGCTTCGGCCTGCCGGACGGCAATGTCGTACCCCTGTGTCACGGTATTGAGACCCGGGGGCCCAGAAATTGGTTGGGCGACCAGCCTTTTCAGGCCCGCATTGCGCTGCTTTCGAAACGACCGGCCACTGCCGTCGGATGCCGCCCCGGACCGGCCCACCGGACCGAAGGGAGAAACCGCCTCGCGATCTGTGCGAAAGCCCCGCTCCCGGCACCGGTGACCGGTAGAAAGAGGGCATGTCCCACAGCGCCTCCGGCACCGGCCGCCACCGTACCGTCGCCTCCCCGGCGACGCAGCGCGATCCCAAGGCGCGCACCGCCCGCCCGCTCGCCCGCGTCTTCCTCCGCTCCGCCGGCATCACCGCGCTCGCCTGCTGGGCCGTGCTCATCGTCTGGGCCTCCTTCGGCGCCGGCGTGAGCTCCGGCTCCTCCGGCGCCTACATGATCGTCGGCACCGTCGCCTCGGTCCTGCTCGTCGCCATCGTCATCGCCATCGCCGCCACCCACGCGGGCCTGCGCACCATCATCGGCGCCATCTTCGCCGCCGTCTTCGCCGCCATCGCCGGATGGACCGTCTACTCCCTGATGCCCGAGGCCGGCCCCGGCCAGTACATCACCCACCGCGCCGGCGTCGCCGCCCTCGCCTACGGCTTCGGCGTCATCGGCGGCGGCCTCCTCGCCCTCTCCGAATTCGTCGTCGAAGGCTACGCGGGCGGGCGCGCCCCCGCCCCGAAGCAGCTGCGCCGCAAGGTCGCCGTCCTCTCCGCCGCCATCACCATCTGCAGCGCCGCCGCGCTCGCCCCCGCCATGCAGCTGTGGGCCGAACTCGCCAACCAGGACGTGCACGTCGGCGACGAGGCCGCCACCGACGCCGGACTCGACGGCCTCGCCGAACTCGCCGGCGTCGAGCGCTTCACCGTCACCCCCTACGGCCTCCTGCGCACCGACCACCCCGCCGACCCCACCCCGCAGGCCGTCACCATGCTCGACCCGACCACCGGCGCCGCCATCTGGTACCACCGCCGCTGGAACTGGCTCGCCTCCCAGCCCCCCGTCCTCTCCCAGGCCCAGGACCTCGTCGCCCTCTCCGGCCCGCGCGCCGACAACAAGGGCGACTACCAGACCCGCATCCTGCACGCCGGCGACGGCAGCGAAGTCGAGACCGCCGACTTCGGCGGCTCCCCCGGCGCCCTCCTCGCCCTCGCCGAAGACCGCCTCCTCTACGCCAAGGACAAAAGCGACGTCTTCACCGTCTACGACTTCAACGGCGACCTCGTCTGGGACGCCGAGATGCCCGACGGCTGCGAAGGCACCGCCGCCCAACTCGCCGACTCCCGCGCCCTCGTCCTCGCCGACTGCGTGCCCGCCCCCGACCGGCCCGTCGCCCGCGACTACGTGCTCGCCTTCGACCTCGACGACGGCACCCCCGCCTGGCAGAAGGAGATCGACAAGCACGCCGAAGTCGTCCCCCAGTCCTTCCTCGTCACCGAGGACACCATCGTCCTCGACAGCCGCATCGAGGACCGCGTCACCGACGGGCCCTTCTCCGCCCGCCGCTTCGAACACCGGCTCATCGCCTACGCCATCGCCGACGGCACCGAGCGCTGGCGCAGCCCCGACCAGACGTTCGGCTCCACGAACTCCTCGGCCTGCGGCGGCACCCTGCACCTGTCCCAGCCGACCGCCGACCCCTCGCCCGGCGTCGCCGCCGGCGGCGACGCGAAAGGGCAGGCGCCGTCCACCGAACGCCGCACCGTCCAGATCATCGAGTGCTACACCGCGAAGGACCGCGAAGGCTCCTGGCTCGGCGTCATGGCCTTCGACGCCGACTCCGGCGACCGCCTCTACGACAACTCGGTGCGCCTGGGCTTCACCCCGCTCGACCCCGAGGTCGCGCGCGGCTGGGGCGCCGTCCTCCCCGACAACCGGGCCATGCTCGCCGCCGACCTCTCGCTCGACCCGACCAGCCCCGACTGCCGCCTCTACGAGATCGAGGAGGGCGAGGCCAAGGAGGTCGAATTCTCGGCCGAGCGCGCCGACGGGGCCGCGATCCCCGCCAACTGGTGCCACGACGCGCAGCTCAGCCCCGTCGGATCGGGGGCCGCCATCAGCTACGTCGACGAGGAGGGCACTCGAGGCATCGCCGTCGTGAAGTGAACGAGCAGCCGCCCCGGGCACCGTCCCGGGCCGCGGCGGGCGCGAACGCGCGTTCACATCGCGGTGAACGAACCTCCACCACTGAATGATCAATCAGTGTGATCAGTTCCGGGCCATCCGCGCATGAGTGATGCGCGAAACTGCTGTAGGGTTCTTCGCATGTGTGGAATCGTTGGATACGTCGGCCGCCGCAGCGCCGTTGACGTCGTGCTCGACGGCCTTCGCCGTCTCGAATACCGCGGCTACGACTCCGCGGGCATCGCGCTCGTCGGCGAAGGACGCCTCGAATGCGACAAGCGGGCCGGGAAGCTCGCGAACCTCGAAGCGGCCCTGGCCGACCACCCGCTCCCGGCGTCCACCTGCGGCATCGGGCACACCCGCTGGGCGACCCACGGCGTCCCCTCCGACCGCAACGCGCACCCGCACCTCTCCGCCGACGGGCGCATCGCCCTCATCCACAACGGCATCATCGAGAATTTCGCGCAGCTGCGCGCCGAGCTCGAGACCACCGGGATCGACTTCGCCTCCGACACCGACACCGAGGTCGCCGCCCAGCTCCTGGGCCTCGAGTACGCCGTCGACGGTGACCTCACCGAGGCCATGACGCGCGTCTGCTCGCGCCTCGAAGGCGCCTTCACGCTCCTGGCCGTGGCCGACGACGACCCCGACACCGTGGTCGGCGCCCGCCGCAACTCCCCGCTCGTGGTCGGCCTCGGCGACGGCGAGTACTTCCTCGCCTCCGACGTGGCGGCGTTCATCGCGTACACGACCGACGCGGTCGAGCTCGGCCAGGACCAGATCGTCACCATCAACCGCGCGAACGGCATCACCGTGCGCGGCTTCGACGGCCAGCCCTCCGAAGGCAAGCCGTACTCCGTGGACTGGGACATCGCCGCCGCCGAGAAGGGCGGCTTCGAGACGTTCATGCGCAAGGAGATCCACGAGCAGCCCGCCGCCGTCGCCGACACCCTGCGCGGGCGCATCGACGAGTTCGGGCAGATCGTCCTCGACGAGGTCCGCATGTCCGACCAGGACTTCCGCGACATCGACAAGGTCTTCATCATCGCCTGCGGCACCTCCTACCACGCGGGGCTCGTCACCAAGTACGCCATCGAGCACTGGACGCGCATCCCCTGCGAGGTCGAGCTCGCCAGCGAGTTCCGCTACCGCGACCCGGTGCTCGACCGCTCCACGCTCGTCGTCGCCATCTCGCAGTCCGGCGAGACCATGGACACGCTCATGGCCGTGCGCCACGCGAAGGACCAGAAGGCCCGCGTGCTGTCCATCTCGAACACCGTGGGCTCCACGATCCCGCGCGAGTCCGACGCGGTGCTGTACACGAGGGCCGGCATCGA
The DNA here is from genome assembly GCA_963740955.1 of uncultured Actinomycetota bacterium. GTDB lineage: Bacteria > Actinomycetota > Actinomycetes > Mycobacteriales > Micromonosporaceae > Glycomyces. The sequence goes on along the minus strand of CAVUGC010000003.1, from coordinate 29,231 downwards.
GGTCGCCGTCGCCTCCACGAAGGCGTTCCTCACCCAGCTCGCCGCCTGCTACCTCGTGGGCCTGCACCTCGCGCAGGTGCGCGGCATCAAGTACGCCGACGAGGTGGGGGCCGTGCTCGAGGAGCTCGTGGCCGCGCCCGGCAAGATCGCCAAGGTCATCGAGAACCTCGACCCGGTCCGCCAGATGGCCCGCGACTGCGCCGCCGCCGGCAACGACCGCGTCCTGTTCATCGGCCGCCACGTCGGCTACCCCGTCGCGCTCGAAGGCGCGCTGAAGCTCAAGGAGCTCGCGTACCTGCACGCCGAGGGCTTCGCCGCCGGGGAGCTCAAGCACGGCCCGATCTCGCTCATCGAGGACGGCACGCCCGTGATCGCGATCGTGCCGAGCCCGCGCGGGCGCTCGCTCCTGCACGACAAGATCATCTCCAACATCCAGGAGGTGAAGGCCCGCGGCGCGAAGGTGATCGCCGTGTGCGAGGAGGGCGACCGCATCACCGCGGCCCACGCCGACCTCGTGATCGAGACGCCGGCCTCGCCGACGCTGCTGGCGCCGCTGCTGACCGCCGTTCCGCTGCAGGAGTTCGCGGCCGAGCTCGCCACGGCCCTGGGCCGCGACATCGACCAGCCGCGCAACCTCGCCAAATCGGTCACTGTGGAATAAGCGGCATAGTCTGCGATTGGGGCGCGCGGCTTCGCGCGCCCCATACGCTCGCTCCCGTCCCTGCGGTTGCCTTGCGCTGCTGCAATTTCGGACACTTGCACCCGGTATAGACGGTGCTCACTGGTTTGAGCGGACTAGGCTCGCGCCGTGAGAAAACGCACCCTGATTTCGGGCGCCGTCGCGGTCACTGCCGCGGGCGCCATCACCATCGCCGGGACGATGGTCGCCCAAGCGCAGGAGACCGGCGACGACGCCCTCGCCGCCGCGATCGACGCGATCCTGGCCGACCCCAAGCTCGTCGACTCCCAGGCGAACATCCTGGTCAAGGACGCCACCACCGGTGAAGTCGTCTACGACCACAACGGGAACCAGCGCGCCATCCCCGCCTCCAACAACAAGATCGCCACCGTCGCAGGGGCTTTCGAGGTCCTCGGCGCCGACTACACGTTCGCCACCGAGGTCCTCGGGGACCGCCCGGTGGACGGCGTCGTCGACGGCGACCTGTACCTGCGCGGCTCGGGCGACCCGAGCATGCTCATCGAGGACTACCAGAAGCTCGCCGCCGACCTCGCCGACGCGGGCGTCTCCTCGGTCACCGGCGACCTCGTCGCCGACGACACCGCCTTCGACGACGCCCGCCACGGCGACGAATGGGCCTGGGGCGACCTCCAGTACGCGGACGCCATGGAGATCTCCGCGCTGACCGTGGGCTCCTCCACCGAGAACCACCACGCCGGCACCGTCCGCGTCTTCGTCGATCCCGGTGCCGCCGAAGGCGACGAAGCCAAGATCACCACGGTTCCCGCCAACGACTACGTCGAGATCGTCAACGAGGCCACGACCGGCGCGGCCGGTTCGGGCGACGAGATCTCGATCAACCGCGACGAGCACTCGAACACCATCACCGTCACCGGCACCCTCGGCACCGACGCCGGCCAGACCTACGGCACCCGCTCGGTCATCGACCCCACCGCCATGGTCGCCTCGATCTTCGAAGACGCCTTGGCGGACAACGGCATCACCCTCAGCGGCGACGTCGTCTCCGGCGAGGAGACCCCGCAGGGCCCCGAGACCCTCGTCAGCCACAACTCGGCGCCGCTCTCGGACCTGGCCGCGTCCCTGATGAAGCCCTCGAACAACTCCTACGCCGAGGCCTTCTTCAAGGCCGTCGGCAACGCGACCACCGGCGAGGGCACGTTCGAAGCCGGCCAGGAGGGCGTCTACGCCGCCATCGAGAAGTACGGCGTCGACACCGACCCGATCCGCCAGGTCGACGGCTCCGGCATGTCCCGCTGGGACGAGGTCACCGCTGACATGGTCACCGACCTCCTCATCGGCGCCAAGGAAGCCTCCTGGTACGACGCCTGGTACGCCTCGTTCCCGGTGGCCTGCGCCGACGGCACCCTCGCGAGCCGCATGTGCGACACCGCCGCCGAAGGCAACGTCCACGCCAAGACCGGCACGCTCACCTCGGTCTCGGCCCTCTCGGGTTACGTCACGGACGCGGACGGGCGCGAACTGGTCTTCAGCGTCCTGTTCAACGACCACCTCGCCGACTCCGTGAAGTCCCTCGAGGACCAGGTCGCCGTCGCGCTCGCGAGCCACAGCCAGGACGCGACCGAAGCGGAGATCAAGACCTTCTCGGAGGACGAGTCGGTCACCGATCCCGCCAAGGTGATCCCGGGCGACAAGGAATGCTCCTACTACGAGCCGGCCGTCTGCTAAAGACCGCCGACTCGTTATGCAGAGGGCCCGGACGCGCAGCGTCCGGGCCCTCATGCCGTCGCGGCGCCCAGGATCGCCCGGAACTCGGCGCAGTCGGTGAACGGGTGCACCTCGCACGTCGCCGCGTGATGCAGCGCGCTGCGCATGCGCTCCAGGTTCGCGATGTTCTCCCCGACCCGGGCCGCCTTGGCCGCCAACCGGTCCCGCAATGCCGCCTCGTCCTGGTCGGGCGTCAGGAACCGCGCGATCTCCGACACGGCGAACCCGGCCCGGCGCGCGCACGCGATCAACCGCAGTCGCACGACCGCCTCCGGTTCGTACGCCCGCCGCAACCCGATGCGCCCCGCCGGCTCCACCAGCCCCCGCTGCTCGTAGAACCGCAGCGCCGATGGCGCGAGTCCCGTCAGCGCCGCCACCTCTCCGATGTCGAGCAGTTCCATCGCACCACCTGTCCGGTTGCGGCACTTGACTTCAAGTGCGCTTCAAGTGCCAACGTAGCTCGCATGAAGATCCATCATCTCAACTGCGGTTCGATGCGACGGCTCGAAGCGACCTACGACGGCCCCGCGCCCGCGCCGGCCGTGAACCACTGCCTGCTCGCCGAAACCGGGGACGGCCTCGTCCTCGTCGAAACGGGACTCGGGCTCGGCGACGTGCAGGGCACCGAACACAGCCTCGCCGCCGACTGGGTCGCGATGGTCGAACCGGTGCTCGACGAGCACGAGACCGCGATCCGGCAGGTCGAACGCCTCGGATACGACCCTGCGGACGTCCGCCACATCATCGTCACCCACCTCGACGTGGACCACTGCGGCGGACTCCCCGACTTCCCCAGTGCCCGAGTGCACGTGATGGAGGCCGAACTCGAGGCGGCCCTGGCCGCCGGGAACGACCGCCGCTATCGGTCGGCGCACTGGGCCCACGGCCCGCGGTGGACGACGTACGGGCCCGCGGCCGAGGACGACTGGTTCGGTTTCCGGGCGCTGCGGCCCGAGGTCCTCGGCGACGCGTTCCGGCTCGTCCCGCTCGGCGGCCACACCGAGGGCCATATGGGCGTCGCGGTCGCGGGCGACGACCGGTGGCTCCTGCACTGCGGTGACGCCTACTACTACCACAAGGAGCTTGAGCCCCAAGGGCATCCGCACCCGCTGCTGGACGCCGTGCAGACCGGCGCGGAAGTCCACCACGACCTGCGGGTCGGTACCCAGGACCGACTGCGCGAACTCGTGCAGGGCCACGGTGACGAAGTGTCGGTCTTCAGTGCTCACGACCCGTGGGAGCTGCTGCGGCACCAAGAGGGCTGACGTACCGCGGCCGGCGGTGGAGGGACCACCGCCGGCCGCTTCTGATTCGGATTTAGCTGCGGCCGTAGGTGAGTCGGCGCAGGAGCACTTCGAACGGGCCGCGGATCCCCGCCCGGGCCATCCAGGCCGCGAGCACTACCGTTGCCGCCCAGACGAGGACGGCGATCCCGGACGCGGCCGCGTCGCCCACGCTCGCGCCGAGGTTCCCGGCGAGCGGGGTGAAGATCGCGGTGAAGGCGACCGACTGGAGCAGGTAGCAGGTGAGCGACCGCCCGCCGCACGCGGCGAGGGCGTTCGCGATCGGCCCTGCGGCCCTGCCGGGACGGGCGGCCACCAGAGCGATGAGCGCGGCGTAGCCGAACCCGGCGGCGAGACCGGTGACGCTGTGGAGGGCGTAGGAGGCGACGGCGACAGGCGCGTCGGGGTGCCACACCTGCGTGTCGGCGAGCATGAGCGGCAGGCCGCCCGCGACGCCGATGGCGATGCCCCACAGGGCGGTGCGCCGCAGGAGCGGCAGGTGGCGGCCGGGTTCGTCGAGGAGGCGGCGGCGGGCGGCCCAGATGCCGAAGGCGAACGCGGGGAGGACGCTGACGATGTAGAACGTGGAGGTCAGGGCCGACCAGACGGCCAGGCGCATCGCGGCGGCCTCGAGCGGGTCGGCGATGAGCGTGGGGGAGGCGTTGGCGTGGCCCGCGGCCTCGGCGGAGGCGCCGAGGGCGGCGACGACCACGATGTGGGCGGCGGCGGCGATCCACGCGGTGCGGACGAGGACGTGATCGCGGCTCCACAGGAGGGCCGTGAAGACGAGGCCGATGAGGCCGTAGGCGGCGAGGATGTCGCCGAAGAACAGCAGCAGCGCGTGGCTGAAGCCGAAGGCGAGGAGCCAGGCGCTGCGGCGGCGGACGAGCCGTTTCACTTGGCGCGCTTCGGCTCCGGTGCGCAAGCGCCGGTCGGCGAGCCGGGCGAGCCCGTAGCCGAAGAGCGCGGCGAACATCGGCAGCGCCCGCCCGTCCACGAACAGGACCTGCAGTCCGGCGACGATGCGGTCGAGGGCGGCGCCGTCCACGGCGTACCCGCGGAAGCCCGTGGTCTCGTGGGCGAGGAACATGTGCGCGTGGGCGAGTGCGATGAGCAGGAGCATGAAGCCCCTGGCCAGGTCGGGTGCGAGCGAGCGCTCGCGCAGGGGGGTGCTCATAATGGCGGGCGGGGAGAGTGCCATCTCGTTCTCCAGGTTTTAGGTACACGGTTGTATCTAAAACGATAAGGTACATGAATGTAGCTAAAGATCGGGGGCGGGCGATGCCCGAAGGACAGACGCGCAGGCGAGGCAAGGACCTGCTCGACGCCATCTACGCCGCCGCCGTCGAGGAAGCCGCGATCGCGGGCCCCGGCCGACTCACCATGGACGCCATAGCCAAACGCGCCGCCACCGCCCGCACCACCCTCTACCGCCGCTGGTCCGACCCCACCGACCTCCTCCTCGACGCCCTCGCCGACCTCCACCCCGTCGAACAGCCCGCCCCCGGCGCCGACGACCTCCGCGGCGACCTCATCGCCTCACTGCGCCTCATGTGCGACTGGGCCTTCAGCCCCGCCGGACGCGCCGTCATGGCCATCGTCGCCGACCCCGCCCGCGACCCCGCCGCCGTCGAAGCCCTCTTCGAACGCGTCTTCGCCGAACGCGGCGGCACCTTCACCCAGACCGTGCTGCGCCACTACGCCGAACACGGCCGCTTCGACCCCGCCCGCCTCACCCCCGTCGTCCTCGACATCGGCGAAGCCCTTGTCACCAAACGGATGATGGACACCGGCGCCGACCCCGGCGACGCCTACCTCGCCGAAGTCGTCGACCAGGCGATCCTCCCCGCCGTCGGCCTCCCGCCCCGGACCGGATGACACCACCTGACCCCAAGTGCGCCCGGGCAAAGCGTCACTCGCGGCAGTGAACCGTCCGATGCGGGGGCGCGACGCCCGATCCCGTGGCACTCTTGGGGGGTGATCGTCGCCGTGGGCATAGATGTAGTGGCAGTGGACCGGTTCGAGCGGGTGCTCGAACGGACCCCCCACGTCGCCGACAAGCTCTTCACCGAAGCCGAACGCCACGCTCCCGACGGACGCGTTCGCCGCACCGAATCCCTCGCCGCCCGCTTCGCCGCCAAAGAAGCCGTGGCCAAAGCACTCGGCGCCCCCGGCGGCATGCACTGGGCCGACTGCCAAGTGCTCTCCCTCCCCGACGGACGCCCCACATTGACCATCACCGGATCGGTGGCGGCCGCGGCCGCACAGCGTGGCGTCTCACGCTGGCACGTGTCGCTGTCGCATGATGGCGGTATCGCGACAGCGGTGGTGATCGCCGAAACGGCATGACGGCCAATACGGCCGGAGAGGGAAAGCCATGGACGGTGCCTGGTCAGCAGCGGCGGTCCGCCGCGCGGAAGCCCAACTGATGGCCCAGCTCCCGCCGGGCACCCTCATGCAGCGCGCCGCGGCCGGACTCGCCGTCGAGTGCGCCCGAATTCTCAAGCGCCGCAAAGGCGGAGCGGTCGACGGCGGCGTCTACGGCGCCACCGTCATCGTGCTCGCCGGACCCGGCGACAACGGCGGCGACGCCCTCTTCGCCGCCGCCCGCCTCGCCCGCCGCGGCGCACAGGTCTTCGCCGTACCCGTCATGGGCGAACGCGTCCACCCCGTCGCCGCCGCCGCGCTCACCCGCGCCGGCGGCCGACTCGTGGCCACCCCGCCCGAACACTGCGACCTGCTCCTCGACGGCATCCTCGGCATCGGCGGCAGACCCGGCCTGCCCGGGCGCGCCATCGACCAGCTCGCCCGCATCCGGGCCGACGCCATCGTCGCCGTAGACGTGCCCTCCGGAGTGGACGTCGACACCGGGTGCGTCCCCGCCAACGCCGTCACCGCCGACGTCACCGTCGCCTTCGGCTCCCGCAAGCCCTGCCACGTGCTCGGACGCGCCGCGCTCCGCACCGGCCGCCTCGCCTTCATCGACATCGGACTCGGGCCGTACCTCGACCCGCACCCGGCCGTGCGCGTCGCCTCCGACGGCGACATCGCCGCCTGGTGGCACGAACCCGGACCCGACGACGACAAGTACACCCGCGGCGTCGTCGGCGTCGCCGCCGGATCCGAGCACTACCCCGGCGCGGCCGTGCTCGCCACCGCCGGCGCCCTCGCAGGCCCCTCCGGGTACGTGCGCTACGCCGGAACGGCCGCCGAACACGTGCGCCGCCGCCACCCCGAAGTCGTATGCACCCAGGAGGTCAAGGAGGCCGGACGCGTCCAGGCCTGGCTCGCCGGACCCGGCTTCGGCACCGACGAGGCCGCCCTCGCCGAACTGCGCCACGTGCTCGTCTCGCCCGCACCCGTCGTGCTCGACGCGGACGCGCTCACGCTCATCGGCGAATACCCGTCCGTGCTCTCGCAGCGGGAGGCGCCCGTGGTGCTCACCCCGCACGACCGCGAATACGAACGCCTCTACGGCTCACCGCCCGCCGAGGACCGCGGCGCGGCCGCGGCCGCGCTGGCCAAGCGGCTCAACTGCACGGTGCTCCTCAAGGGCCACCACACGGTCGTCGCCTCCAGCGACGGCGAAGTGTGGGCGAACCCGACCGGGCGCCCGCAGTTGGCGACGGCCGGTTCGGGGGACGTGCTGGCCGGGTTCATGGCCTCGCTGCTGGCCTCGGGCATGGGCGCGGTCAGAGCGGCGGTCGCCGCCGCCTACCTCCACGGCGTCGCCGGCGGCATCGCCGCCGAAGGCCACCGCACGGTCACCGCCTCAGACGTGGCCCGGGCCCTCCCTGGAGCGGTCGGCGCCGTCCTTTCGGCCGCTGAGGCACCCCGCCGCCGATGCTGACCGGCAGCGGCGACCGACAATGCTGACCGGCAACGGTGTCGCACCCCTAGGGTCGAAACCGGGGGCCTATCGATGTCCGATTTGCCGGGACTCTCCGTTCACGTTGGCGCGTAACCCCATCGGGGTGTCGCAGCTGCCGCGTAGCGTTGCAATCGGGGGTCCCCGGGTGCCCGATTTGCGGAGACCCTCCGTTCACGTTCGGGCCGTTACCAGTCCTCGCCCGCGCGCTTGATCTGCGACGGGGCCAGGCCGGTCTCGTCGAGCAGGTAGGTGCGCATCGCTTCGAGGCCGGGCGAGTAGACGTGCAGGCTCACCGCGGGCTCGTCGGCGTCGTTGCGCATGCCGTGCACCGTGCGGTCGTCGACGACCGAGACCTCGCCCGCGGCGAGGTGCCTCCGGCGCAGGCCCGGGAAGTCGCCGGGCTCGACGGTGAACTCGGTGAGCCGCCCCGAGACCACCGCGACCGCGGCCGCCGCCGGACGGGCGACGCCGCCGTGGTCGTGGAGTTCGGTGCCCTGCCCGGGCAGCCAAGCGAGCAGCCACGCCTCATGGCCGGGTCCGGCGAGCACCTTGCGGGCCCAGCGGCTGCCTTTGGTGAAGCGCGGGCCGAGTGTGAGATTCGCTGCGTAGAACGCGGCGAGCGACGCGAGCCGGTCGGCGGCGAGGGGGGCGGTCGGCAGCAGCAGGCTGGAACTCATGGTTCGATGTGACTTTCGATGCGTCGGAACGGTTGTCGGTCCAGGGCGCGCCGAGCGGCGGAACGCGGCTCAGCGCTGGTGACAGCGGTGACGACGACACATCGAGAAGGTCATGCGGGCATCGTACCAATTCCCAGCCAACTCACAGGAGCGACACACCATCGGTGGAATGCCCGCTACGCAGCGAATTTGTCGTAGCCGGGGTCTTCCCGAGCAGAATGCGGCGCGCTAGGCTCATGTTCGGCCTCCCGGCGGCGCCCCTCGGCGTGCATCCCACGGGCGGCCCCGCGCGTGTGTCGTGAGTGCACCCCGTCTTCCCATCCCGAAGGAGCATCCTCCTCGTGAAGCAGTCGTCTGTTCGACGCAAGTGGACGTCAGCCGCCCTGGCCGGCGGCCTTCTCGCCGCAGTCGGTTCCGGCCCCGTCTGGGCCCAGGACACCTCGGACATCAACGACGAGATCGACGCGGCCGACGACGACCTCGCCGCGGCGGTCGAGGAGTACAACCAGGCCTCGCAGGCGGTGGACGACAACCGCCAGCTCATCGACGAAACCCAGGCCTCGCTCGATGAGGCCGAGGTCGACCTGAACGCCCTGCGCGACCAGCTCGCCGACTACATCGGCTCGACCTATGTGGAACAGGGCATCGGCGACACGGCGATGCTCCTCGAATCGGGCACCCCGGACGCGTTCGTCGAGCGCCTCGACCGGCTCAACTCGGCGAACCTCTACAACTTCGCCCTCATGGACGAACTGCGGGCCGCCTCCGACGAGTACACCACCCAGTTCGAGCTCCTCTCCGACCTCCAGGAGGACCTGGAGACCGAAGAGGCCGAGCTGCAGACGAAGGCCGACGACCTCACCGAGCGGATGAGCGACCTCCAAGAGGAGTGGAAGACCGCCGCCGGCGAAGAGGTCCCCGGGTTCAACGAGTACGACCTGCCGTACATGAACGAGCAGCAGTTGGCCGTCGTCGACTTCGCGCTCAGCCAGCGCGGCGAGCCGTACGTGTGGGGCGCGGCCGGACCGAACTCGTGGGACTGCTCCGGGCTCATGCTCGGCGCCTACGCCCAGATCGGGATCGACCTGCCGCACAACGCGGCCGCGCAGTGGAACATGGTCGCGCAGATCAGCGAGGACGAGCTCCAGCCGGGCGACTTCGTGTTCTACAACGGCCTCGCGCACGTGGGCATGTACATCGGCAACGGCCTGATCGTGCACGCCCCGAACTCGACCACCGTCGTGAAGGTCGTCGAAGTGCACCACGGCAACAGCTACTACGGCGCGGGCACGCTCCTGCACTAGTGCCCTGCGACTGCGAAGGCCCCGCGAGTGATCTCGCGGGGCCTTGCTCGTTCTGGCGCGGGTGCTCGGGGAGGCCCACGACCGTCAGTGGGGCCTTCGGCGCTTCGCGAGGTCACGTCGCGGGGAAGACCGGGACGGTCGCCGCGGTGGCGTCAGCGCCTGCGATGCCTAGCTCGGGTCGCAGCGGACCACGAGGATCGCGATGTCGTCGCGGGGCGACTCGGGGGAGAACGCCTCGACGCTCTCCAGGAGGGCCGTGGCGATCTGCCTGGCGCCCTTGCCCGCCGCGTCGCGCACGGCCCGTTCGATGCGCTCGTGGCCGTACATGGCCGCGCCGTCGCGGCGCTCGGTGACGCCGTCGGTGAAGAACACGAGGGCGTCGCCGGGCTCGAGGCGCACCTCGACGGGGTTGACCTTCACGTCGGGGAAGAGCCCGACGGCGGTGCCTTCGCGCCCGACCCAGGCCGTCTCGCCGTCGCCGCGCAGCAGCAGCGGCTTCTCGTGGCCCGACAGGCACAGGGTCGCGGTGAGCGACCCGGTGTCGCCCCGTTCGAGCAGGGCGGAGGCGATGGTCGCGTAGCGCATGTCGCCGGGCTGCTCGAGCAGTGTGGCGTTGAGCAGTTCGAGCGCGCGCGGCAGCGGGCGTCCGTCGCGGGCCATGACCCGCAGGACGTCGCGCACGACGCCGGTGACCGCCGCGGCCTGCGCGCCCTTGCCGCACACGTCGCCGATGGCCACCCACAGGCGGTGGTCGGGCAGTTCGGTCGCGTCGTAGAAGTCCCCGCCGACCTCGGTGCCGATGACCGGGCCGGGGCCGGACCCGGGCAGGCGCCGCGCGGTGGCGGGCAGGTACTCGGCGGCGAAGGAGACGCCGGCGACGTCCGGGAGCGAGCCCGGCATGAGGGCCGCCTGGAGTTCGTTGGCCACGGCCTGGCGTTCGGCGTGGATGCGGGCGTTGTCGAGGGCGAGCGCACTGCGCTTGGCGAGGTCGGCGACGACCGCGCGCTCCTCCGAGGAGTGCTGGCGTTCGATGTGGCGCCCGACCGTGAGGACGCCGATGGTGGCCCCGCGGGCCGACAGCGGCACGGCGATGCCGTCGAGGCCCCTGGGCACGGGCAGTTCCATGCCGGTCCAGCCGTCGGTGGCGAGCGCGGCGGCGAGGGCCGGGGCGGCGCTGTCGAGCTTGAGCCGCAGGTGCTCCAGCTCGGACTCTTCGGCGTGGGTGAGGGCCGCGAGGCGCAGGTCGACACCGTCGCCGGTGAGGTGCACGGCGGCCCAGCGGCCGAGCTGGGGCACGATGAGCTGCGGGATGAGCGCGACGGTGAGGTGCTCTTCGAGGGAGTGGGCGAGCAGTTCGCCGGCCTCGGCGAGGTAGGTGAGCCAGCCGGAGCGGCGCTGCTCGTCGGTGCGCATGCGGTCGATCTGGACGGCCAGCGCGATGCGTTCGGCGACGAGTTCGGCGAGCGGGCGCCAGCTCGGCTCGGGGTCGCCGGCGAGGAGGAGCTTGCCGCAGGCGGGGGCGGTGAGCGGGAGCGGGACGGCGACGGCGACGGCGACGTTGCCGACGTCGCCGAACTTGGCGAGGATCTGGGTTCCGGTGCCGTCGCCGGCGTCGTATTCGATGGCGCCGCCGGCCGCGGCCGTGGCGTCGTGGCAGCGGGCGAGCAGTTCGGTGATGATCTGGTCGACCGGGAGGCGGGACTGGAGCACGGGGGCGACGGTGAGGAGGGCGGCGAGCTGGCTCAGGTCGGGGAGGGCGGCCTCGGTGTCGGCGTCCGGGTCGGGGCGGGTGGCGGGCCGGGCGTCCGGGTCGCGGTCGATGCGGAACCAGATCGACTTGCCGGTCGCGTCGTGGGTGGTGCCCCAGGAGGACGCGAAGCGGTCGACGAGGAGGAGGCCGCGGCCGCCTTCGGCGGTGACCTCGGGCATCGCGGTGTCGAGGGGGTCGATGCCGCCGGAGCGGTAGTCGGTGACGGTGACGCGCACGCCGATCGGGTCGGCGGCGACCGTGAGGTTGATGTCGGTGCCGGCGTGGACGACGCCGTTGGTGGCGAGCTCGGTGGTGAGCAGCAGGGTCTCGTCGAGCAGCTCGGTGAGCCCGGCCTCGGCCAGGACCGCGCGCACGGCGGCGCGGGCGGCGGCGGGGGAGCGGTCGTCGGCCGGGAGCCGGAGGCGCCGGGCGAACCTCTCGGGGTACGTCACGGGCACCAGTCTATGCCCGTCGGGCCGCTGTCCGCGGCACCGCGTCGGCGCGCGTGGAGCGGCGTGGACCTGCGGGTCGGGTGGGGTGCGGTGGCATTGGGCGGCAGGGTGAACGCGAAGCGGCGGCCGCCCGGGCGGGGCGGCCGCCGCAAGGTCCGGGCGCGCTCGTAGGTCACAGGATCTGGATACTGCTCACTCCCGGCTTGCCGGCGGCGGCGCATGAGGAGGAACACGACGGTGCCGGCGAGCAGCATGGCGGCCGCCGAGGCGACCAGGACGATCGCGGAGCCGCCGGTGGCGTCGGTCGCCGGGGCCTCGGTCTGCGCGAACGCGGGGGTGCCGGCCGCGAGGGTGAGGGCCGCCGCGGCCATGCGCAGGCCGTTGGGGGTGGGCATGGTGCTCCTATGGACATCTTCGATCGGGGTGCGGCGCGCCCGCGGTCTCCACTGCACCGCGGGAGCGCTGCAACAGTGCACACGCATCACAGAAGACACCGGTTGCGATGTTCTGTCAGTTTTCTTTCACTAACGTGGCGTGACCGAGCACAATGCCCTCAGTAACCTGCCTTCACGTTTGCCCGGTTCATGTGACAACCTGTTAGGCAAGCCTGTCTCCGCAGCTGAGGAACCACGCCATGACGGACACCGTTTCCCGTACAGCGAACCCGACCGATGAGTCCGACCTGCTCCGAAGCCTGGCCGACGCGCTGGGCGCCGTCGAGCGGGGCGACTTCTCGGTGCGGCTGCCACGGGGCGAGGGCCTTGCCGGGGAGGTCGTCGACCGGTTCAACGCCGTGGTCGAGCAGGCCGACCGCCAGACCCGCGACCTCGCCCTCATCGCCCGAGTCGTGGGCGAGGAGGGCTCCTGGAACCACCGGCTCATCGTCGAGCATCTCGACGGCGGCTGGTCGGAGGGCGCGGCCAGCGTCAACCGGCTGGTCGAGGACCTGGTGCGCCCGACCACCGAACTCGGGCGCGTCCTCGAGGCGGTCGCCGCCGGCGACCTCTCCCAGGAGGCGGCCCTCGAGATCGACGGCAAGCAGCTGCGCGGCGAGTTCCGCCGCCTCGGCGAGACCGTCAACCAGATGGTGGGGCTCCTGAGGGACTTCGCCGGCGAGGTCACGCGCGTGGCCCGCGAAGTGGGCACCGAAGGCCAGCTCGGCGGGCAGGCCGACGTCCAAGGCGTCTCCGGCACCTGGCGGTCGCTGACCGACGCGGTGAACACCATGGCCTCCAACCTGACCGAGCAGGTCCGCTCGATCTCCACGGTCACCCAGGCCATCGCCGCCGGCGACCTGAACCAGAAGATCACCGTCAAGGCCTCCGGCGAGGTCGCCCAGCTCGCCGACACCATCAACTCCCTCACCGCGACCCTCCAGGTCTTCGCGGGCGAGGTCACCCGCGTGGCCCGCGAGGTCGGCACCGAAGGCCGCCTCGGCGGCCAAGCGGACGTACCGGGCGTCTCGGGCACCTGGAAGGACCTCACGGACAACGTCAACTCGATGGCCTCGTCCCTGACCGACCAGGTGCGCGACATCGCGAAGGTCACGACCGCGGTCGCCCGCGGCGACCTCAACCAGAAGATCGCCGTGTCCGCGCAGGGCGAGATCCTCGAACTCAAGACCACCGTGAACACGATGGTCGACCAGCTCTCCAGCTTCGCCGACGAGGTCACCCGCGTGGCCCGCGAGGTCGGCACGGACGGGCGCCTCGGCGGCCAGGCGAACGTGCAGGGCGTCTCCGGCACCTGGCGCGACCTCACCCAGAACGTGAACCAGCTCGCCGCGAACCTCACCGAGCAGGTCCGCAACATCGCCAAGGTCACCAGCGCCGTGGCCGCCGGCGACCTCGGCCAGAAGATCACCGTCGACGCCCAAGGCGAGGTCGCCGAGGTCAAGACCACCGTCAACACCATGGTCGACCAGCTCTCGCGCTTCGCCGACGAAGTCACCCGCGTGGCCCGCGAAGTCGGTTCGCAGGGCCGCCTCGGCGGCCAGGCCGACGTGCCCGGCGTCTCCGGCACCTGGAAGGACCTCACCGAGAACGTCAACCTCATGGCCGCCAACCTGACCAGCCAGGTCCGGAACATCTCCTCCGTGGCCAGCGCCGTCGCCAAGGGCGACCTGGGCCGGCAGATCACCGTCGACGCCCAGGGCGAGATGCTCGAACTGAAGTCGACGATGAACTCGATGGTGAACCAGCTGTCGCAGTTCGCCGACGAGGTCACCCGCGTGGCCCGCGAAGTGGGCACGGACGGCAAGCTCGGCGGGCAGGCGAACGTGCAGGGCGTCTCCGGCATCTGGGAGGCCCTCACCGACAACGTGAACTCGATGGCCTCGAACCTGACCAGCCAGGTCCGCAACATCTCCTCCGTGGCCAGCGCCGTCGCCCGCGGCGACCTGAACCGCCAGATCACCGTCGACGCCCAAGGCGAGATCCTCGAACTGAAATCGACCATGAACGCGATGGTCGACCGGCTCTCGTCCTTCGCCGACGAGGTCACGCGCGTGGCCCGCGAGGTCGGCACCGAGGGCATCCTCGGCGGCCAGGCCAACGTGCCCGGCGTCTCCGGCACCTGGAAGGACCTCACCGACAACGTCAACTCGATGGCGACCAACCTGACCCTCCAGGTCCGCAACATCGCCGAGGTCACCACCGCCGTGGCCCGCGGCGACCTCACCGGGCAGATCACGGTCGACGCCCAGGGCGAGTTCCTGGAGATGAAGAACACCGTGAACACCATGGTCAACCAGCTCTCCAGCTTCGCCACGGAAGTCACCCGCGTCGCCCGCGAGGTCGGCGTCGAAGGCAACCTCGGCGGCCAGGCCGAGGTCGCCGGCGTCTCCGGCACCTGGCTCGCCCTGACCCGCAACGTGAACTCGCTCGCCGCGACCCTCACCCTGCAGCTGCGCGCCATCGCCAACGTCGCCCACGCCGTGGCCAGGGGCGACCTGACCCAGTCGGTCGACTTCGAGGCCGCGGGCGAGATCGCCGACCTCACCGAGTCGATCAACCAGATGATCACCGCCCTGCGCGACAAGACCCGCCAGAACACCGACGCGGACTGGCTCAACTCCAACCTCGCCCGCATCTCCTCGCTCCTCCAGGGCCGCAGGGGCGTCGAAGAGGTCACCCGCATGGTCCTCGACGAGGTCACACCGCTCATCGACGCGCAGACCTCGACGTTCTACGTCCGTCACGAGGACGTCTCCGGGCACGTCACCTACCGGCTCAACGCCGTCTACGGCCACCCCAACCCCGGCGAGAAGAAGCTCATCGAGGACAACGAGGGCATGGTCGGCCAGGCCGCCGCGTCCAAGCGCACCATCCACCTGCACGACATCCCCGAGGGCTACCTGGAGATCTCCTCCGGGCTCGGCCAGGCCACCCCGACCGACCTGATCATCCTGCCCGTCCAGTTCGGCGACAAGGTGCGCGGCGTGATCGAGTTCGCCTCGTTCAACACCTACTCGGGGCTCCACAAGCGGTTCCTGGACGCGCTGGCCCCGAACGTGGGGGTCACGCTGGCCACGATCGAGGGCAACGCGCGCACCGAGGTGCTGCTGCGCGAGTCGCAGCGGATGGCGCAGGAGCTGCGGGCGCAGTCGAACCGGCTCCAGGAGACGAACGTGGAGCTGGAGGAGAAGGCGCAGCTGCTCTCGGCGCAGAACAAGGCGATCGAGCTGAAGAACGAAGAGGTCGAGACGGCCCGCAAGGACATCGAGGAGAAGGCCGAGCAGCTCGCGCAGGCCTCGAAGTACAAGTCGGAGTTCCTCGCGAACGTCTCGCACGAGCTGCGCACGCCGTTGAACTCGCTGCTGCTGCTCGCGCGGCTGCTGTCGGAGAACACGGACGGGAACCTCTCGGACCGCCAGATCGAGTTCGCCCGCACGATCTACAACGCGGGCACCGATCTGCTCACGCTCATCGACGACATCCTCGACCTGTCGAAGATCGAGGCGGGGCGCATGGACGTGTCGGTGCACCCGGTCGATCTCGCGGAGATCCTCGGGGACATCGAGGCGGCGTTCCGGCCGCAGGCCGAGGACAAGGGCCTGGAGTTCGCGGTCGACATCGGCAACGGGGTGCCGCAGCGGATGCAGACGGACGGCCAGAAGTTCCAGCAGGTCCTGCGGAACCTCATTTCGAACGCGGTGAAGTTCACGCGGGTCGGGTCCGTGACGCTGGCGGTGCGGCGCGTCCCCGCCGACCTGCGGTTCGACGCCCCGCATCTGAACTCGGCGGCCGAGCGGATCGCGTTCAGCGTCATCGACACCGGCATCGGGGTCGCGGAGGGCAAGAAGGGCATCATCTTCGAGCCGTTCCAGCAGGCCGACGGCACGACCCGGCGCACGTTCGGCGGTACCGGGCTGGGGCTGTCGATCTCGAAGTCGCTGTCGCTCATGCTCGGCGGCGACGTGTACATCGAGCACACCGGCGACGCGGGCTCGAAGTTCACGTTCGTGGTCCCGGTGGAGATCGACGCGGACGGCGACTTCTCGCCGGTGCTCTCGGAGCTGCCGCCGGTGCGCGAGCCGTCCCCGGGGATCCTCACGGGCGCGCCGGAGACGCCGTCCTCGTCGGCGGCGGCCCAGCACCTGGAGGGCGCCACGGTCCTCATCGTCGACGACGACATCCGCAACGTGTTCGCGCTGACCGCCGCACTCGAGCTGCACGGCATCGACGTGCATTACGCGGAGAACGGCGCGGACGGCATCGACGCGCTCCAGCACCATCCGGGCATCGACATCGTCCTCATGGACTCGATGATGCCGGGCATGGACGGGAACGAGACGACGCGCGTCATCCGCCGGATGCCGCAGTTCGCGGACCTGCCGATCGTGTTCCTGACCGCGCAGGCGCTCGCCGAGCAGCGCGAGAAGTCCGTCGAGGCCGGCGCCAGCGCCTACCTCACGAAGCCGGTCGACCTCGACCTGCTGCTCGACACCATGTCGCAGTGGATCGGCGTGGAGCCGAGCGGGAACGGGCGCCACGCTCCGCGAGGTCGCGCACACGGGGCGGGCCCCGAGCGCCGCGGCGGCGACTCCGAACGCGACAATGGCGAACCGACCGTTGGAGGCACCGCATGAGCACCGCCCGCGTCCTGCTCGTTGACGACCGTTCCGAGAATCTCCTCGCTCTCGAGGCCATCCTCCAAGGGCTGCCGGTGAACACGATCGCGGTCACCTCCGGCGAGGAGGCTTTGAAGCGGCTCCTGTCGGAGGATTACGCGGCGATCCTGCTGGACGCGCAGATGCCCGGGATGGACGGGTTCGAGACCGCGCGGCACATCAAGCAGCGCGAGAAGACGCGGCACACGCCGATCATCTTCCTGACGGCGGCCGACCGGGACGCGCACCTGGCGATGCGCGGGTATTCGGTGGGCGCGGTCGACTACATCACGAAGCCGTTCGACCCGTGGATGCTGCGCACGAAGGTGAAGGTCTTCATCGACCTGTGGGCCCAGGGGCAGGCGCTGCGCCAGACCTCCGAGCGCACGAAGGACCTTCGCGAACGCGAAGGGCTCCTGACGCGGCGCCTCGACCAGGTGCGCGACGCGCTCGCCTCCTGGCAGGAGGGCCGCGACGCGGACCCCGAGATCGACCGGATCATCGAGCTCCTGGAGCCCGGTCAGGCCTAGCGCCGTCCCGGCCTGGCGCATGCTGAAGAGGTTCGGCCTCCGCTCGGGCCCCCGGTCTAACCCTGACACGAGGGTCCGACATCGCCGGCCGGACTGCCCGGGCCGCCGAACGGCATGCTGAAGAGGTTCGGGCTCCGCTCGGGCCCCCGGTCTAAACCCTGACTCGAGGGTGTGACATCGGTGGGGTGGCGGTGTTCGAAGCGTAAGTGGGGCAAGGTTTCGCGTTGAATCGGCCGCCGGGGCTGCTGTCTCGGCGGGAAACCGGTTAGGGTTGACCGCGTGGTGCACCAAAAGCTCGACATCTCGGTATACCGCGAGGCGAACGAGACGATCGTGGTGCTGACCGGCGAAATCGACCTGCACACTGCGCCCCGGCTTGTCCGCGGCCGTCGACGCCGCGCTCGCGGAGGACCCCGTCCGGGTCGTCCTCGACATGCGCGGCGTGACGTTCTGCGACTCGCGGGGCCTGGGCACGCTCGTCATCCTCGCGCGCGCGGCGGCCCGCGCCAGGGCCGTGCTCGTCCTCGCGAACCTCGGCGACTTCCTCAAACGCCTCCTCGCCGTCTCCGGCATCGGCGAGCACTTCGTCATCCGCGAACCCGAGCCCGGAAACCCCCGCGGCCCCGGACTCGGGCCTCAGCGACATCGAGGAGACCGGCACCGACAGCGGCCAGAGCTACGGCCGCCCCGGCCCGACGGCCCCGTCAGGAGCCCTCTGCGATGAACCTCAGCACCACCGCGGCCAGGCGATCCTCGCCGCCGCCGGCATCCTCGCGCTCGGCGGCATCGCGCTCGCCTGGATCGGCCTGGCCCGCAAAGCCAGCGGCCGTCCTCATCGCCGGCACGCTGCTGCTCTTCGCGGGCGGCGCCACCGTCCTCGCCTGGGCCATCGTCGAAGGCGCGGGCGCCCGCGCCGCCGCCGTCGGCCTCGCCGCGGCGATCCTGCCCGCCCCGATCCTCGTCGGCACGTTCCTGTGGCTCGGGCGCTACCGGCGCCGCCCCTGGCTCGTGCTCGCGTTCTGCTTCGGCTGGGGCGCGTGCGTCTCGACCGCGCATCTCCCTCGCCGTCAACACCGGCGCGGCGGTCCTGCTCGCGAAGAACGACTCGACCAGAACCTCGCCGCCGTCGTCTCCGCCCCCGTGATCGAGGAGATCACGAAGCTCCTCGGCCCGCTCCTGGTCTACTGGTTCGCCCGCCGCCACCTCACCGGCACCCTCGACGCCCTCGTCTACTGCGGACTCGCCGGCGCCGGGTTCGCGCGTCGCCGAGAACGTCCTCTACGCCTCCGGCGCCTACCTGTACGGCGCCGAGTCCCTCGACGCCGCCGCCGGGATCGCACAGGTCACGCTGCTCGATCGTCGTGCGCGGCCTCGCCACCATGTTCGCCCACCCGCTCATGACCGGCCTCTCCGCGATCGGCCTCGGCAGCGCCGCCCGCAAGCCCCGGCGCAAGGGCCTCCAGACCCTCTGGATCATCGGGATGCTCCTGTGCGGCATGGGACTCCACGCCCTGTGGAACGGCTCCTCCGTGCTCGGCGTCAAGCTCGACATGCCCGCGCTGTGGTTCGCGCTCTACCCGGCGTTCCTCGCGCCCCTGTTCTTCACCATGGTCGGCGCGGCCCTGTGGCTGCGCGCCGCCGACGCCCGCCGCACGCAGACCGCGCTCGCCCCGATGGTGGCCGCCGGGCAGGTCTCGCCGCCCGAACTGGCGTCCCTCGCGTCGTTCTCCCGCCGCGCCGCGGCCCGCGCCTGGGCCCACCGCTTCGCCGGGAAGCGCGGCGAGGCCGCCATGAAGGACTTCCAGCGGGCCGCCTCCGATGTCGCCGAGCAGTACGACCTGGCGTCGCATCGGGCGGCCCTGGGACGAGCGCCTCATCGAGCACGCCGTGCACCGCATGCACGCCGCCCGCGCCGTCTACGCCGGCGCCGACCCGTGCACGCCCCCCGCCCTCTGGGACGGCCGCCAGGTACCACATCACGTTCCCCGACGGCCAGACCCGGCCGGTCGAAGCGCCCGCGCAGCCGGTGATGCCGCTACCGCTGGCGCCGCCGCCTGCGTACCCTGTCACTTATGCATGAGGGACCCATCGGGCCCACCTCCTGGACCGGCCTCCCGAGAGCGCCCCCGCCGCGCTCGGGCAGGCCGCGCTGGAGGGAGCCCCATCCGGTCCGCGTCGGCCCTGTAGCGGCCGGCTCGGCCCTCTCCGGCCTGTGGGTGCTCCTGTGGCTCTTGGCGTACGCCAGAAGCACTGGCGAGCGGCCCCGACCGCGGCGGGCTTCGCCTGGGTGACTTTGGCCGCGAGTACGATCGGGGCGGTCGCCGCAGCGCTGCTGGCGCGCTACGGTGACCGCGGGGCCGCGGTCGGCGTAGCGGCGGTCGCAGGGACGGCCGCTGGGGTCACAGGGCTCTCATGCGAGCTGTATCTTTTGCTGACCGGCGATTGGATCCTGTGGTTACATCAACCGCAGGTCGCCACATCCTTCAGTAGGTCGTATCGAACGGCTGCCCTATCGGGCCGCAGGTTCCATTGAATGAGAAGACGGGGACGGATCGTGTCGTATTTCGCTGTGGCTGTGGGCCGCGAGGGCGACGAGTGGGAGGCCTCGGAGGTCGACCTCGACGCTGTTGCCGACGTCGAGGACGCGGCCGAGGTCATGCGTGAGGCTTTCCCTGACGCCGACCTGACGCTGCTGTTCGTCGACGCCGACGACGAGTACCTGACGGTGATGCGCCTCGACAACGGCGACGACCTGCGCACCTTCGGCTCTGACGCCGAATACGCTTCGCAGTCGCGCCTGGGCGAGGCCCTCTTGGGCGACCTCGAGCCCGAGGACACCGAGGAGATCGACACCGAGGACGAGGAGTCGATCTCGGCCCGCCCGACCGAGCTCGACGCCGAGCCCGTGGGCGAGGCGGACGTGCTGGGCGACCTGGGCGTGCCCGGTTCGACCCTGCTGGCCCTGTGCGCCAAGGAGGGCATGATGCCCTCCGACGTGGTCGCCGAGGTCGCCAAGTCCATCGGCTTCACCGAGGCCCTGGAAGACGCCACCGGCTCCTAGCCCCCTGAGCCCCGACCATGCAGTCCCGCCGCGAGGTCCACGAGCGCTGGATGCGGCGCGCCCTTGAGGTCGCGCGCACCGGAGGCCTCCCGGCGGACCGCGCCGCCCCGGCCGGGCGACCCGGCACACCCGGCCGACGCGTCGCCGGCCATTCCCGCCATTCCGCACGCCGACAACGCCCCTCGACGACCCTTGCGCACGGTGACGCGCGTCGCCCCGACCTGCCCGTGGGCGCCGTCGTCATCGGCCCCGACGGGCGCGAACTCGCCGCGGCCGCCAATGCCCGTGAGGCCCTGGGCGACCCGACCGCGCACGCCGAGGTGATCGCGCTGCGCGAGGCGGCGGCCCTCCACGGGGACGGCTGGCGGCTCGAAAAATGCACGCTCGTGGTCACGTTGGAGCCGTGCACGATGTGCGCGGGCGCGGCCGTGCTCGCCCGAGTGGGTGAAATCGTGTTCGGCGCTTGGGAACCGAAGACCGGCGCGGTCGGCTCCCTGTGGGACGTCGTGCGCGACCCGCGCCTCAACCACAACCCCGACGTCTACGGCGGCGTCCTGGAAGCCGAATCCGCGGCATTGCTCCGAGCGTACTTCGGCCGGTAAGCGAAAGGGCGGCACGGGAACCCGTCCGCCCTGTCGCCTCGCCGTTTACTCGACCGCAGCGGCGGCCGCCGCTTCCGCCCGCTTCTCCTGCGTCCTTGCCAGCAACTGGGCGATGTCGATGACCTCGACGTCTTCTCGGCCCGCGTCGTTGACGCCGTCGCGCAGCATCGTGGAGCAGAACGGGCAGCCCACGGCCACCGTCTTCGCGCCGGTCGCCACCGCCTCGTCGGCGCGCTCCCGGTTGACGCGCTTGCCGATCGGCTCCTCGAGCCACATCCGGGCCCCGCCCGCGCCGCAGCAGAACGAGCGCTCCTCGGTGCGCGGCATCTCCGTGATCTCCGCGAACGAACCGAGCAGTTCCCTTGGCGGCGTGAAGATCCGGTTGTGCCGCCCCAGGTAGCAGGGGTCGTGGTAGGTCAGCTTGCCCTCGTGCTCCTCCACTGGCGTGATCTTCCCGGCGTTCACCAGGTCGTTCAGCAGCTCGGTGTGGTGCACGACCTCGTACTTGCCGCCGAGGTCCTCGTACTCGTTGCCGATGGTGTTGAGGCAGTGCGGGCAGGTCGCGACGATCTTCACCGCGCCGACCTCGTTCAGCGTCTCGACGTTCTGCTCGGCGAGCATCTGGTACATGAACTCGTGCCCGATGCGCCGCGCCGAGTCGCCCGTGCAGGTCTCGGCCTCGCCGAGGACCGCGAACTTCACGCCCGCGTCGTGCAGCAGCGTCGCCACCGCACGAGAGGTCTTCTGCGCCTTGGGGTCGTAGGCCCCCGCGCAGCCGACCCAGTACAGGTACTCCCAGTCGCCGCCGGCCTCGGCGATCGGCACCTCGAAGTCGAGCGGCTCGGCCCACTTGAGGCGGTGGGCCGGGTTCTCGCCCCACGGGTTGCCCTTGTTCTCGAGGTTGCGGAGCATGGTCTGCGCCTCGTCGGGGAAGTCCGACTCCATCATCACCATGTTCCGGCGCAGGTCCAGGATGGGGTCGACGTGCTCGATGTCGACCGGGCACTGCTCCACGCACGCACCGCAGGTGGTGCACGCCCACAGCACGTCGGGGTCGATCACCGAGCCGATGATGTTGATCTTCTCGTGCGGGTCGGGCTCACCGCCGCGCTCGGCCGCGAGCGAGGCCGCCTTGAGGTACGGCGCCTGCTCGTACAGGTGGTCGCGCAGGTCGGTGATGAGCTTCTTCGGCGAGAGCGGCTTGCCGGTGTTCCATGCGGGGCACTGCGACTGGCAGCGGCCGCATTCGGTGCACGTGGAGAAGTCGAGCAGGCCCTTCCACGAGAAGTCGGCGATCGTGGCGACGCCGAACGGCTGCGTCTCGGGGTCGGCGGTCTCGAAGTCGGCGGGCTCGCCGTCGATGAGCATGGGCTTGGCCGCGCCGAGCGAGACCGCGCCGTCCGCGTTGCGCTTGAAGTAGATGTTGAAGAACGCCGTCACCCGGTGCCAGCCGATGCCCATCGACGGGATGAGCGCGAGCATGAGGAAGAACGTCCACGACACGAGGATGTCGAGCCCCGCGGTGAGCGTGATGGCGCTGAGCAGGGCGTCGTGGGACGCGCCGCTCAGGCCGTTCGCGAAGAGGGCCGAGACCGGCGAGGACCACTCCGGGACCTCGCCGAGCGAGACCTTGAAGACGCGGACCGCCATGTGGGAGAGGACGATCGTGAAGATCGTCGCCTCGATGTAGAAGGCCATCCACTGCCGGGAGCCCTCGAACCTGGACGACGAGCGCCGCTGCCCGGCGTCCGAGGCGGTGCCCTGCGGCGGCACCCGGTGCGCTCGCGGCTGCCCGAACATCCGGATGCCGAAGAGGGCGAGGATGGCCAGCCCCGTGAGCACGGTGAGGATCTCCGAGAACAGCAGCCACGGCCCCCAGTGCCCGACGATCGGCAGCGCCCACTCGGGGTTGAGGACCTCGAAGTACGACTGGGCGAGGGCCGGGGCCAGCAGGAAGAACCCGAAGAACACCGCCCAGTGCGCGAGACCGACCCACGTCCACTGGAGCATCCTGGTGTGCCCCAGGGTCTCCCGCAGCATGGTCTTGACCCGCGTCTCGCGGTCGCCCTTCCGGGTCTTGTCGGGCGTACCGAGCCTGATGAGCCCGAGCATCCCGAGCCCGGCTCGGACGAACAGCCCGATGGCGACCGCGGTGTACGCGAACGCGACCGTGGCCGTGACGATTTGGACGACTCCCATGGCGACCTCTCGGCAGTGCGGTGTTCCCGATCACGATACATGTTACTGACTAGTAGCCATCTTGGCGAACCGGGCCCGCTCCGAAGTGAACGCTGCTGCAACCGGTCTCCACCAGTGCGCGTGTAAACAGCACTGGATCTTTCCGGCTCCCATAACCCCACCTCACAGCCCAACTGAACAGGAGCCCCATGTCCCCTGATTCCCCCAGGGCCCGTCGGGTTTGCGCCGGCTCGCCGCCACAGCGGCCGGATTCGCCGCGGCCGGCTTCGCGGCCCCCGCCGCGGCCGCGATCCCCGGCATCGAAGGCGACCCGGTCGCCGCACTGCCCTCGCGCCGCCGTCACCGCGGGCGAAACCCTCCTCGGCTCGATGACCGTCGAATACGCCCCAGCCAAGGCGCACGCGACGCACGCCGTCGTCACCGAGCTCGTGTTCGACGACCCCTACGGCGTCTTCGACATCACCACCGAGACCCGGCCTGCGACGTCGCCACCCCCGCGAAGATCGTCTGCTCCGCCGACGCCGGCCCCACACGGAGTTCCCCTTCGAGCCTCCCCGCCTCGCGAGCGCGGAGGACGACACCATCGACTACACGTTCAAGATCACGGTCGACGGCTTCGACGTCGCGAGCAGCACCGGCGCCTTCGGGGTCGCCTCGACCTACGACGTCCACAACCCCTACGCCCACGGGGACTTCACGGTCACCGATGTCGCGGCAGCGCCGACGTCAAGGTCAATCCGGTCTTCTACCAGGATTTCGACCTGGCCCCCACTGCGGCCGCCGTGGTCATCTCCTTCACCAACCCGCTCCCCGGCGTCGACTTGAACACGTCGGGCCTCGCCAAACCGGTCGACGGGTACAACAACTGCCGAACGGTCTACGACGGCGCCGCCGCCAGCGGTGTCGACTGCGTCATCACCGACTTCACCGACGCGAAGGGCCAGTTCCTGACCCTTGCGACGGCGTGATCTACGAGGTCGCCGCGGCATGGTCGGTCCACTGGACGTGTGCGACTGCCGCTACAGCGTCTCGACGATCAACGCCGACACCCTCGCCGACAGTACGACGACCTGTCCTGGGACCCGGCACCGGGACAAAACTCGAGCTCACCACCGCGCCTGCGGGCTGGGACGGCGCCGAGGAGTCCATCGCCTACTACCGGGGCGACATCACCCTCACGACGAAGGACAGCACCTACGACCTGGAGGTCTCGGAGACCTTCATCGAGGGCATGGTCGGCAACACCGTCACGGTCACCACCGACATCGAGAACAACGGTCCGGCCGGGGGCCCCGACCTGAACCCGGAGAGCGACTCGTACCTCGTCCGGGCGCAGCTGCCCGAAGGCACCGAGCTGGTGCGGGTGGACAGCGACGGCGCGGCGCATGGGAATGCTACGACGCCGACGAGCTCGCTTCGAGTCTACGCGGCGACCACCACCGCCCTCGAGCGGTTCGACTTCGCCTGCGCGCTCGACAAGTTCGGTTTCGGAGCACGGCCGGACATCACCTACACCGTGAAGATCACCGACACCACCGCCTTCCAGGGCGCGGTCGAGATCGGCGCGGTCTATACGACGGCGATTTCGAAGGCAACCCCGAAAGCGACTTCGCACTCATCTACAACGACGCCTACGAGGCCCGTTACGACTACAACCAGGACGACTACGAGGACCTCCTCGTGATCCGCAAGTCCGACGGGGCGCTCCGCCTCTATCCGGGCACCAGTGCCGGGACCTACGGGTCCGCGCTCACCGTCGCCACCGGCTGGGCAAGATGGACATCGTCATGGCCGGCGACCTCACCGGCGACGACCTGCCGGATCTCGTCGCCCGCGACAACACGACCGGGACCCTCTACACGTACCCGGGCGACGGCACGGGCGGTCTCCGCGCCCGCATCACCGTCGGCACCGGCTGGGGCAAGGTCGGCCAGATCTCGGTCGGCTACTACGACGGCGACGGCATCCCCGACCTCTACGCGACCTCATACGCGGACGGGAATCTGTACTACTACCCGGGCCTCGGCAACGGCAAGTTCGGCGCCCGCGAGTTCGTCAGCGAGCAGTGGGACGGCATGGACGTCATCACCTCGATCGGCGATGTCGACAGCGACGGCTACGACGAGTTCCTGAGTCGCTGGAACTTCGACGGGCACTACTACGTCTTCTCCTCTCAGGGCGAGGTCTACGAGCTGAATCAGGCCTTGCACACCTACGGCAATCCGCTTCGAGCAGACCGTGGGCGTGGGCGACCTGGATCGCGACGGTTCGCCCGACTTCGCCGCGGCCGACCTCCAGACCGGAGAGCTCCTCGTGCGCTCCTTCGATCCGAACGTTCCCAGCGAGATGCGGGCACGGCGTCGGAAAGAACGGCTGGAACACCGTCCGCCTCCCCGTCACCGTGCTCGACCGGATCTACGACATCGACTACGACGGTTACAGCGACTTCTTCGCGCAGCGCAAGTCTGACGGCGACCTCTACCTCTACTGGGGGACCGGCAAGGGGCACGGCGAGCGCGTGAACATCTGCGACAACTGCGACGGCATCACCATGACCATCCCCGGCGGCGACTACACCTCCGACGGGCGCACCGACATGCTGATCCGCACTTACACCGGCGAATTGCGCTACGTCGCCAGGGAGCGACGCGAGCGAACCGGGTTCCAGTGGGATCCGGTCGGTCCCGGCTGGAACGCGATGAGCACCATCACCGGCGGGCACGACTACAACAGCGACGGCAAGGACGACCTCATCGCCGCCCACTCCACCGGGAACCTGTACCTGTACCCGGGCAAGGGCGACGGCACGTTCGGCTCGCGCGCCCTGATCGGCACCGGCTGGAACGCGATGCGCGACGTCACCGCGGTCGGCGACCTGGACCACAACGGCCACGCCGACCTGCTCGCGATCAGCAGTTCGGACAGCTGCCTGTACTTCTACAGCGGACCGGCAACGGCACGTTCAACTCCCGCGTCAAGGTCGGCTGCGGCTGGGAGACCTACGACCAGATCACCGCCGTCGGCGACTTCAACCGCGACGGGCACGCCGACTGCTCGCCGCCGGACCTCGACGGCACCCTGTTCCTCTACCCGGGCAACGGCGCGGGCGGCCCGCTCGCGCTCCCAGTCGGCAACGGCTGGAACTCGATGAACTTCATCGCCTGAGCCGGTTCGTGTGTGCGGCCCGGTTGCTTTCGAGGCCGGGCCCCGTGTGCCACAATGTGAAAGGGCCCGGATCCATCTGGATCCGGGCCCTTTCACATTGCCTGTTAAGCGGATTCGCGGACCACGATCCTGGTGCCCAGGATCGTCACGAGCGGTCCGGCCTCCTCGCCGCGGATGCGGCCGCACAGGAGGCGGGCCATTTCGCGGCCCATCGTCTCGGTGGGCTGGTGGACCGTCGTCAGGGGCGGTTCGGCGACTTCGGCGAGCGGCGAGTCGTCGAA
This sequence comes from uncultured Actinomycetota bacterium, assembly GCA_963740955.1. Classification (GTDB taxonomy): domain Bacteria; phylum Actinomycetota; class Actinomycetes; order Mycobacteriales; family Micromonosporaceae; genus Glycomyces. The sequence continues at coordinate 2,521 of CAVUGC010000003.1, read as the reverse complement.
GCCGACCAGGGCGAGGTCCTCGGGAACCCGGATGCCCCGTCGCGGGCGACGCGGAGCGTCGCGATCGCGAGGGGGTCGGAGTGGGCGAAGACCGCGTCGAGGTCGCCGGCGGTGTCGAAGAGGTGCCGGGCGGCTTTGATGCCACTGGCCTCGTCGAAGCCCTCGGCGACCGAGACGAGGGACTCCTCGACCGGGAGCCGGTGGCCGCGGAGGCCGTCGCGGTACCCGCTGAGGCGGTCGACGCCCACGGCCATGTCCTGCGGGCCGGCGACGAGGCCGATCCGCTTGTGGCCCTTCTCGGCCAGGTACTCCACGGCCTGGCGGCGCCCGAGCGGTTGTCGCAGTCGACGTACGCGATCGGGCGGAACCCGGCGGGCGTGCCGCACAGGACGATCGGGATGCCCGCGTCCTCGAGGCGCTCGGGGAGCGGGTCACCGGAGTGGCTCGAGACCATCATGACGCCGTCCACGTGCTGGCCCATGAGGTACGACTCGAGGTCGGCCCGGTTGCCGTCGCGCGGCGCGAACGTGAGCATGAGCCGCATGTTCTCCTCGGCGAGCTGCTCGGTGATACCGCGCAGCACCCCCGCGAAGAACGGCTCCGACCACAGCCACTCCTGCGACTCGGTCACCACCAGCGCCACGGTGTCCGTCCGCTGCGTGACGAGGGTCCTGGCCGCCTGGTTGGGGACGTACCCCAGTTCCTTGATCGCGGCCAGGACGGCCGCACGGGTGTCCTCGGCGACTTTGGGCGAGCCGTTGATGACGCGCGAGACCGTGCCCCGGCCCACGCCGGCATGGCGCGCGACGGTGTCGAGGGTCGGCCGTCCGCCGCTGCGGCGTCGGCGCTCGCCCCTCCCGGCGGCCGGCGTCGGCTCGCCGGGCACCTCAAGCTGGGTCTCGGTCATCGTCCATCACCTTGGGCAACGTTAGCGTGGATCTATTCTGCCTCACGGTTCGAACGGGCCCCTCCCACCAGGTCGCCGTACCAGCGACCGGAGTCCTTGACCGTGCGCTCACCGGTCTCGAAATCGACGTACACCAGTCCGAAACGCTTCGTATAGCCCCAGGCCCACTCGAAATTGTCGGCCAGTGACCAGGCGAAGTACGCCACGAGCGGGACCCCGGCCTCCACGGCGTCGGCGCACGCGGCCAGGTGCCCCTGCACGTACTCGAGCCGCTCGGGGTCGTGGATCTCGCCGTCCTCGATCTTGTCGGGGAAGGCCGCGCCGTTCTCGGTGACCGCGAGCCGCACCTCGGGGTAGCCCGCATGGAGGCGCTACGGCATCGCCGTGAGCCCGGCCGACTGAGATCTTCCCAGCCCATGTCGGTGACGGGGAGCCCGGCCGAGACGAACCCGATGTGCTCGTTGGCCGGCCACGCCGAACCCGCGGCCAGTGGGCGCCGCGGAAGCCGAGGTCGCACCCCCGTTACCGGTAACGGTGAAGCGGCTGTAGTAGTTCACCGACAGCACGTCGACGGGCGCGTGGATGGTCTCCATGTCGCCGTCCTCGACGAACGAGAAGTCGCTGATCGCCTTGAAGTCCTCCACCACGTCCTCGGGATAGGCCCCGCGCAGCGCCGCCTCGGTGAACCACCGGTTCTGCACGCCGTCGACCCGGCGCGCCGCGTCCACGTCCACGGGGTCGTCGCCGGCGGCGTGCACCGGGTAGAAGTTCAGCCCGATGCTCGCCGTCGTATTGGGGTGCCGCCGCCTTGATGGCGCGGGCGGCGAGGCCGTGGGCGAGCGTCGAGGTGCGGTGCGCGGCCGCGATCGAGGCGCCCGGCTCGCGCCGCCCGGGGGCGTGCTCGCCCGAGGAGTAGCCGGGGACGCGGCGCGCACCGCCGGCTGGTTCACCGTGATCCAGTGCTTCACGCGGTCGCCCAGGGCCGCATGGGCGATCCGCGCGACTCGCCGAAGCGCTCGGCCGTGGCCCGCTCGGGCCAGCCGCCCGCGTATTCGAGGGCCTGCGGGAGGTCCCAGTGGTACAGGGTGATCCACGGCGTGATGCCCTCGGCGAGCAGCGCGTCCCCAAGGGTACCGTCATACGCGAGGCCCGCGGCGTTGACGCGGCCGTCCCCGTCGGGGCAGGGCCGGGGCCACGACAGGGAGAACCGGTAGCTACTCAGGCCGAGGGTTTGACGGTCGCGACGTCGGCTGCGATGTTGCGGTAGGAGTCGATCGCGGTGTCGCCGTTGGAACCGTCGACCACCCGGCCCGGTTCGTTCACGAACACGTCCCAGATGGATTTGCCGCGTCCGTCGGCGCCGGTCGATCCCTCCACTTGATACGAAGAGGTGGCCGCACCCCAGGCGAAGCCGGCCGGGAACCGGGCCGCGAGTGCGGGCCCGTCGAAATCGTTGCTCATTACTTCGTGGAACCTTCCATGATGCCGCTGACGATCTGCCGTCCGAACACGACGAACAGGATCGCGATGGGAATGATCGAGATCAACGTGCCGGTGAAGATCATCGACAGGTCCGCTGACCACGTTGCGGTCGACAGCTGCCGGATGGCGAGC
>CAVUGC010000002.1:0-33746 GCA_963740955.1 uncultured Actinomycetota bacterium | reverse complement strand
TCCCGACCGACCTGGGCGACATGCCGGCCTGGCCGTCCCGGCGAGTCCGACACGTGGGTCATCACCGTCCACGGCCGCAACGCCTCCCCGGCCGAGACCCTCCGCGGCGTGGGCATCTACAGCGGCCTCGGCTACCCCGTCCTCGCCGTCACCTACCGCAACGACGAAGGCGCGCCCGCCGCGCCGAACGGCCTCCACAGCCTCGGCGAATACGAGAGCGACGACGTCGTCGCCGCCGTCGACTACGCCCTCGCCAACGGCGCGAAGGACGTGATCCTCCACGGCTGGTCCATGGGCGGCGCGATCGTCGCCACCGCCTACCGCGAGCTCGACGACACCAGCGCGGTCAAGGGCCTGGTCTTCGACTCGCCGGTGATGGACTGGAACTCCACGCTCGACATGCAGGCCGCCGACCGCGACGTCATCGACCCGATCACCTGGGCCGCCAAGCGCATCATCGAGTTCCGCGCCGACCTCGACCTCGACGACCTCGACCAGCGGAACTTCATCGACGAGTTCGACGTGCCGATGCTCCTGTTCGTGGACACCGACGACCAGACCGTCGACCACACCGCGACGCTCGACTTCGCCGACGCCCTCGACCCCGACCGGACCACGGTCGTCAAGACGGCCTCGGGCCACACCGCGTCCTGGAACGAGGACCCCGCGGCATACACCGAAGCGCTGGAGTCCTATCTGGGCACCCTCTGACGGGGCCGGTGCAGCGGCCCCGAAGCCCCGGGCGAAACCGGGTCCGCGGCGGCCTTGAGCTGTGATTTCGCGCGTTCGCGGACGGACGGAAATGTCGTACCCCCCGCGTAGAGTCGACCTCAGCGCACGAAGAACGGAGTAGCCACATGACCGTCCCTACCCCGCACACCGACCGCCGCCCCACCCAGGCCGGCGCCCGCCCGTACCCCGCGGCCGACACCCGGTCGCGCCACCGCGAACTGACCAACCGCGACCTCGCACTCATGGTGCTCGAAGAGGCCGACCGCGCCGACACCGCCGAATCCCGGCTCGCCGCGTACGCCTCCGCATCCGAGTCGCAGATCGCGTCGCTCGCCCCGGCCGCGGAGTCCTGGCACCGCCTCGCCTCCGCCCGCGGCACGTTCTCCGCGGCGGACGCCGCGAAGATCCTCTCCCGCGACCCGGCGATCGACCTCGGCCAGAACCGTCTGTTCAGGACGCTCGAGCACCTCGCGTGGGCGTACCGCCAGCGCGGCGACCGTGCCTGGCGGGCCCGCCAGTCCGCGGTCGACTGCGGCTGGCTCGCCGAGGTCCCGCAGTCCCACCACCACCCGCGAACCGGCGAGCTCATCCTCGACCCGCCGCAGCTGCGCATCACCCTGAAAGGACTGTCCGCGCTCCGCCAGCGCCTCGGCACGTCAGAACCGCTGCCGCTCAAGGGAACGCGCGAATCCGACCGAGTCGTCTCGAGCCGCCCGGACGACAACCGCCCATAGCCGCGATGCCGACGGGCCCGATCGCCTTGGCAGGCGATCGGGCCCGTCGGCGTTCCCGCCCGCCGCGCCTCGTCCCGCCATCGGCATGCGCGCCTGGAAGACTGGACCGATGAGCGCGCCGCGGGTGATCGCAACGGACCTGGACGGGACCCTGCTCGGCACCGGAGGCGCCTTCTCCGAACGGTCCCGGCACGCACTGCGCGCCGCCCGCGGACGCGGCATCGCCGTGGTCGCCGTGACGGCGCGGCCGCCCCGCGTCTTCGACGAATGGACCGCGCTCGCCGCCTCCCTCGACGCGGCGATCTGCTCGAACGGCGCCATCGTCTATGCGCCCGCGACGCGAACGATCGCGTCCACCCGCACCCTCGACGCCGAGACCGCGGCGGCCGTCGCGAAGACACTGCGCGCGACGCTGCCGGGCGTGAAACTCGCGGTCGAGACCGGCTTCGAGGTCGTCGCCGAACCCGGCTACGCCAAAGTCTGCAGCGTCGGCGACAAACGCGTCTTCGTCGAGACACCCGACGCGATCTTCGCCGCCGACCAGATCGTCAAACTCCTCGTCCACGACCCGGCGAGCAGAGCCGACGAACTCCTCGCCGCCGCCCGCGCCGCGGACCTCACCGGAGTCCACCTCTCCCATTCGGGAGGCCAAGGCCTGCTGGAGATCAGCCCCGCGGGCGTCTCCAAGGCCGCCGCGCTGGCCTCGTGGTGCGCCGCGCGCGGGTTGGACGCGGCGGAGGTGATCGCGTTCGGGGACATGCCGAACGACGTGCCGATGCTGCAGTGGGCGGGCCGCTCGTTCGCCGTGGCCGGCGCCCATCCCGAAGCGGCCGCGGCCGCCACCGACCGGTGCGGCTCGAATGACGACGACGGCGTGGCCCGAGCGATCGAAGCGATCCTCGCCTTGGCCGGAACCGCATGACTTTCGGCACGCATTTGCACAAAATTAGCGGACAATACGGTGCAAATGGGCAAATGCGAGAAGAATTTCCGCGATGGCCGGGTGCTTTGAGGCGAGAGTGATGTAAGGTCCAATGGCCACCTCGGTTCGGGTTCGAATCGAAGCGGTGAAGCGCCAGCAATGGCGGCAATATCAGATCGCATGGCGGCAGAAAGTGTCGCCGGGGAGCAATCCTCGGAACACGGCCGTCGATCTGAGCATCAACACCAAGGATTTAAGTAATGGCGCAAGGCACCGTTAAGTGGTTCAACTCGGAGAAGGGCTTCGGCTTCATCGCTCCGGAGGGCGACGGCCCGGACATCTTCGTTCACTTCTCTGCGATCGCCGGCAACGGCTACAAGTCGCTCGAGGAGAACCAGCGGGTGGAATTCGACATCGAGCAGGGCAACAAGGGCCCGCAGGCCGCTAACCTGCGTGCGCTCTAGCATCTAGCTCACGAACACGAAGCCGCTGCCCTTCATTTCGAAGGACAGCGGCTTTCATGGTGTCCGGGGTCCGATTCCAGGCGGGCACCGCGACACTTCGGCTTCGCCCACTGCAGCGGTTTGCGCAGGTCACACCTTGATCTGCGCCTTGTGAACTCAGTGCGCGGCGCGAATACCTGGCGGCGCTTCAAGGCGGCCGTACTGTAACCTGGCTACGGCCGTCTTCCGAGGCGGCCATCGGGACGTGGCGCAATTTGGTAGCGCACCTCGTTTGGGACGAGGGGGTTGCAGGTTCAAATCCTGTCGTCCCGACAGCAGACGAAACAGCTCAGGGCCGGTTTCCCAACTTCGGGATTCCGGCCCTGAGTCCGTCTGCAGCAGGCCAAGAACTCACTTCGCGGCGCGGTGGCGTCTCACGCGGCCAGGAGGTCGCCGCAGAAGGAGGCTATGGTGCGGTTGACGATTTCGGGTCGTTCCCAGGGCATGAAGTGCCCGGCGCCCTTGACCCAGAACGGCCCGACCGCTGCCGGGAAGGCGATGGCGCATTTCTCCTCGATGTGCTCGCCGAGGGTCACCTGGTCGGCGCCGATGAGGATCAGGGTCCGGTGGTGGACGGGGCGGTCGGTCATCTCGGGAGCGGAGAGTTTCCTGGTGCCCATGACGACCTCGTAGTCGGCGAAGGCGGCGCGCAACCGGGCCGGGTCACCGTAGGGCTCGGTCAAGTAGGCCAGTTCGTCCTCGTCGAAGGCGTCGGGCGGGCACCACATGCGGTGGCCGAAGAATTCGCCGACGTACCGTCGGCGTCGCTCGGGCGTGTCCAGCTCGGCGACCAAGGCATCGGCGTTGAGGCCTTGGCGGCGTTGATAGTCGTACACGGCGGGCTTGGGCCGCCCGGCCGGGATGCCGGCGGCGGCGAACGCCTCACCCAGGTCGGGCATGGAGTCGTCGAGAATCACCAGGCGGTCGACCCGGTCGGGGTGGCGGGTCGCCATGTCGATGGCGATCATCGCGCCCAGGTCGTGCCCGGCCACGACGGCCTTCTCCCACCCGAATGCGTCGAGCAGCCCGGTCAGGTCGGTGTTGAACGCGTTGAAGTCGTAGCACTCGTCGGGTGCGAAATCGGAGTCGCCGTAGCCGCGCAGGTCCGCAGCGACGACATCGAATCCCGCCTCGGCCAAGGGAATCAGGTTGTGCGACCAGATCAGGCTGGTGCACGGGAACCCATGGACGAGCAGCAGCGGGACACCGCCGTACCCGGTGCGGCGCACCGCCAGACGATGTCCTCGGCCGACTTCGACCATGACCGGCGCGACCACTTCAGTAGGAAGAACCATGCCCCATGGTTACACCACTCCCGCACCAGACGACACCGCAGCCACCTTCGCTGCGACTCACCTGCACCGCTGACCGAAACCTGAAGGTCTAGTGGTCGGGTTCCTGGTCCGGGAAGCGCAGGCGGTCGCCCACGGCGGCCAGCGACCAGATGATGAACACGTCGAGCGCGATCACCATGATGGACCACCACGGCTGGAACGGCAGCCACATGAAGTTGGCGAGCATCGAGGCGATCGCGATCGCGATGCCCAGCGCCCGCGCCCAGTCCGACCCGGTGAACAGGCTGAAGCCCACGAGCACGGCGATCGCCCCGATGATCAGGTGCACCCAACCCCAGCCGGTGAGATTGAATTCGTAGGCGTACCCGGATCCGGAGGCGAAGTAATCGCCCTTGGCCAGCGCCGCGATGCCGACGAGGACCTGCCAGGCGCCCGCGATGATCATCAGCCAGGCGGCGAGGACGGTCCCGCCGACGGCCAGCATGCTCCGGTCCATGACTCCTCCAGTGTTCGTCGTCTCGATTCGCATCATCCCCTCAACAGGGGCGAGTCGGCACGAAAACAGGGGATTCTCGGATGCATCGGGCGCGATGCGACCATAATCTCCGTTGCGAACGCGCGCCCGCATCGGCGAAGAGCGACACCGGCCTCCTGCCGAACGAAGCGTGGGCGGCGGCGTCAGCCCCAGATGTCCTCGCACTCCTGCTCGGTGTAGACGCCCTCGGAGCTGCACACCGCCCGCTGCTCCTCGTACACGGTGTCGGCGGCTTCGCCGAAGAAGTTGACGATCCAGACGTTCACGCTGATCACGATGAGGATCGTCACGATGCCCAGCACCAGGCCAGTGCCGCCTGTGCCGAGTCCGGCGCCTCCGCGCGAGCCGGACTTGCCCACGCCCACGATGCCGAAGATGATCGCCAGCAGGCCGAGCAGGCCGCCCGTGAAGATGTTCACGAACGGGAACCACGAGAAGAGCACCAGGCCGATGAGCCCGAGCACCAGCGAGGTGACCCCGAAGCCGTTGCCCTGGGGCACGGGCCGCCAGGGCGGCTGGTACTGCGGCGGGTAGGGCGAATAGACCACGGGGGCTCCAAAGGGTCTCGGGCGGGGGCGGGGCGGCGGGCGACTTCGAGTTTAGGACTCCGCCGCCAGTTAGGACTCATGCCGAGCGTCGCTCGGGAGGGACGTCGCCCTGCTCCGAGGCGCTCCAACGGCGTGATCCGGCGGCTTCCGGTCCGATTCCTCAGGCGGCCCGCCGCCGCACCGGCGGCCTCCCTACACTTGCCCCCGAGACATGCGTCGATGAGATGGGGGACCGATGGAGCAGCGTGCATTCGGCAGGAGCGGCCAGCGGGTCTCGGTGGTCGGGCTCGGCACCTGGCAACTGGGCGCCGACTGGGGCGACGTCAAGGAAACGGACGCCCTCGCGGTGCTCGACGCCGCCGCCGAAGCCGGCGTGACCTTCTTCGACACCGCCGACGTCTACGGCGACGGGCGAAGCGAGCAGCTCATCGGCCGGTTCCTGAAGGAACGCCCCGACGCCGGGATCCTGGTGGCCACCAAGATGGGACGCCGCGTCGACCTCGACCCGGCCCTCTACACCCTCGACAACTTCCGCGCCTGGACCGACCGCTCCCGCGCCAACCTCGGCGTCGACCGGCTCGACCTGGTGCAGTTGCACTGCCCGCCCACCGCGGTCTACGCCTCCGACGCGGTCTTCGACGCCCTCGACGCCCTCGTCGAGGAAGAGCGGATCGCCGCCTACGGCGTGAGCGTGGAGACCTGCGACGAGGCCATGACCGCGATCGGCCGACCGGGCACCGCCAGCGTCCAGATCATCCTGAACCCGTTCCGGCTCAAGCCCCTCGAACAGGTCCTGCCCGCCGCCGAAGCCGCCGGGGTCGGCATCATCGCCCGCGTCCCGCTCGCCTCCGGCCTGCTCTCCGGCAAGTACACGAAGGACACGGTCTTCGCCGCGAACGACCACCGCACCTACAACCGCCACGGCGAGTCCTTCGACCAGGGCGAGACCTTCTCCGGGGTCGACTACGCCACCGGGGTGGAGGCCGCCGTCGCGTTCGCCGATCTCGCGCCTGAAGGCGCGACGCCCGCCCAGACCGCGCTGCGCTGGCTCATCCAGCAGCGGGGCGTCACCACGGTGATCCCCGGGGCCCGGGGCCCCGAGCAGGCCCGGGCGAACGCCGCAGCCGCCGATCTCGCGCCGCTGCCGGAAGCGACCCTCGCGGCCGTGCGCGTCCTCTACGACGATCGGATTCGCGGGCAGGTCCACCACCGCTGGTAGCCGCATCCGGTGCCTCTCCGGAGGCACCGGATATTCCTTCTCATCGATATTTATGGATCGATATCGTTGACTTTCGTTGGGCGTCTGTCTACTCTGGCGACAAGGTGTTATCGATCACAAGGCGCTGCGCCCACCCCTCGAGGAGTCCCCCATGCAGTTCCCGCCGATGAGCCGCCGCAGGCTCTTCCAGGCCGCCGGAGTGGCCGCCGCGCAGGCCGCCGGAGTCGGGTTCGCCGCCGGCGCCGCCCATGCCGCGGACACGCCCGGGGTCCGCTACGTGAACCCGCTCATCCAGCAGCGCGCCGACCCGCACATCTGGCGCCACACCGACGGGTACTACTACTTCACCGCCAGCGTCCCGGCCTACGACCGCATCGTCATGCGCCGCGCGACCACGCTGCAGGGCCTCGCGACCGCCGCCGAGACCACCATCTGGACCAAGCACTCCAGCGGCGAGATGGGCGCCCACATCTGGGCGCCGGAGATCCACCACGTCAACGGCAAGTGGTACGTCTACTTCGCCGCCGGTCGCACCGACGACGTCTGGGCCATCCGCATGTACGTGCTCGAGAACGCGAGCGCGAACCCCATGAGCGGCACCTGGACCGAGAAGGGCCAGGATCGTGACGCCGCGCGAATCGTTCTCGCTCGACGCGACCACCTTCACCCAGGGCTCCACCCGCTACCTCTGCTGGGCCCAGAGCGACCCCGAACTGGGCTCGGGCACCAGCCTCTACCTGGCCGCGATGACGAACCCGTGGACCATCACCGGCACGCCCGTGCGCATCAGCAAGCCCACCCTCGCCTGGGAGACCATCGGGCACAACGTGAACGAGGGCCCGGCCGTCATCACCCGAAACGGCCGGATCTTCATGACCTTCTCCGCCAGCGCCACCGACGCGAACTATGCCGTCGGCCTGCTGACCGCCTCCTCGGGCGCGAACCTGCTCAACGCCTCGTCGTGGACGAAGCACGCGCAGCCGGTGCTGCGCAGCAACGACGCCACGAGCCAGTACGGGCCCGGCCACAACTCGTTCACGGTCTCCGAGGACGGGCAGAGCGACATCCTCGTCTACCACGCCCGGCCCTACAAGGCCATCAGCGGCGATCCGCTCTACGATCCCAACCGGCACACCAGGATCCAGAAGGTCTACTGGCGGGCCGACGGCACGCCGGACTTCGGCATCCCGGTCGCGGCCGGCGCGACCCCGTACCGGCTGGCGCTCTACGGCCAGGCCGGCTCCTACCTGCACCACTACGACTTCCGGGTGCGGGCGAGCGCCGCCGTGGCGATGCTCGCCGACTCGCAGTTCCGGATCGTGCCGGGCCTGGCCGGAGGTTCGGCACGGTCTCGCTGGAGTCGGCGAACTTCCCGGGCCGCTATCTGCGGCACAAGAACTACGAGATGTGGGTCGAGGCCGACGACGGCACCGCGCTCTTCGACGGCGACGCGAGCTTCTATCAGCGCGACGGGCTCGCCGACGCCGCCGCGGAGTCGTTCGAGTCGTACAACGCGCCGGGCCGGTTCCTGCGCGGCACCGGCGGTTTGGCCTACGTTCAGACCATCGCCACCGCTCAGGACCGCACCGACGCGACCTTCCGGCTCACCTGACGGTTTCGGACCCGGAGGCCTTGTCCGGTTCGCCCACTCTTAGGAGTCTGTTCTCGATTTAGGATCTACCGCCGAGGCGGCCCGCCGACGGATCGTAAGGGGACCATGATCGACGGCGGGTCCGCCTCTGGCGGCCTGTCCGAGGACACCCCGAAGGCCAGGTCCCAACGTGCGAACCACCCTGCGCGTCGCTGCTGTCTCAGTATTCGCGGCGCTCATTCTCGCCCCGCCCGCGGCCGCCCAGGAGGCGGCTCCCAGGGCCCTCCCGTCCGCTTCCGCGGCAACGACTGTCGCGCCCGGCATCACCCTCGACTCCTTCGACCGCGTGGAAGACCAGGGCCGCATCCGCGGCGACGCGGTCACCGTGGACCTCACCGCGGACATCGCGACCGAGTACCTCTCGGCCGGTTCGGTCGCCGCCGTCTCCCCGATCCCCGAGCAGGTCGAGGCCCACGAGGACGTGGTGCTGGCCTTCAACGCGGACTTCTTCGACATCAAGGACACCGGCGGGGCCCTCGGGACCGCGATCGCGGACGGCGAACTGCTCAAGTCCGCCACCACCGGCACCTCGACCACCGTCGCCTTCGACGCCGACGGCCGCGGCTCGATCGAGACGATCGGCTTCACCGGCACCGCCGCCACCGACGCGGGAACGCTCGATCTGCACGGCCTCAACGTGACCGGGCTCCCGGCCGATGCGATCGGCCTGTACAACGCCGACTGGGGGACCGCGAGCCGGGCCCGGGTCGCCGACGGCGTGAGCGACCTCCGCGAAGTGACCATTGTCGACGGTGTCGTGTCCGCGACCACCGATGCGCCGGTGGAAGGCGCGATCCCCGACGGGTCCGTGACCCTCGTGGGACGCGAAGCGGGAGCCGATGCCCTTGCGGCCCTGGCGATCGGCGACGCGGTCACCATCGACTACGCGCCCGTCGTGGACGGCGAGGTCCCGCAGACCGCCGTCGCGGGCGACCAGCTCCTCATCGAGGACGGCGCGATCGTCCACAACGACGACCCGGCCCGCCACCCGCGCACCGCGGTCGGGTTCTCCGAGGACGGCCTGACGATGTACGCGGTCACCTACGACGGCCGCCAGGCCTTCAGCGGCGGCTACACGCTCGACGAGGTCGCCGAGCAGCTGCTGGCGATGGGCGCGCACAGCGCGCTCAACCTCGACGGCGGCGGATCCTCCACCCTGCTCGCCCGCGTGCCGGGCACGGACGACCTGGTCACCGTCAACGACCCCTCCGACGGCACCGAACGCGCGGTCGCCAACGGCATCGCGCTCACCGTGCCCGACGGCGACGGCGAGGCCGCCGGGTTCGCGGTCGCGCCGCAGTCGCCCTTCGATCCCGGCGCCGTTCAAGGGGCCCAATACGACCGGGTCTTCCCGGGACTGACCCGCCCGCTCTGGTGGGCCGCCCACGACGCCGCGTACGGGCCCGCCGAGGCGACGCCGAACTGGACCGCCCGCCCGGGCCGGTCGGGGTCGGTGGACGACGACGCGGTCTTCCATGCGGGTTGGGCCCCAGGGAAGGTCACCGTCATCGCGCTCTCGGGCGACGTGGGCGGCGCGACCGAACTGACCGTGCTCGGGTCACTGGCCGAAGTGACGCCTTCGCTGGCGAGCGTGGCACTGGCGGACCGGGACGCCGCCGCATCGTTCCAGCTGATCGGCGCCGACTCCCGCGGGGTCACCGCGCCGATCGACCCAGCCGACATCGACCTCGACTACGACTCCGGTCTGCTCTCGGTCGAACCGGACGGGCTCGGCGGCTACACCGTCGCCGCGAAGGCCGCGAGCGGTTCGGGCACCGTCGAACTGACCGTGGCCGGGCACACCACGACCCTCGACGTCACGATCGGCTGACGACCGGCACCGACTCGGTCTCGGCCGGGCGCCTTCCGCGGCTGAGCGCCAGGAGCACGCCGATTGCGGTGACCGCGAGGCCGAGCCAGGCGCGCAAGGAAAGTTCGTCGCCGAACATCAGCCACGCCCACAGCAGGGTCGTGGGCGGCGTCAGATAGAGGAGGCTCGATGCGGTCGTGGCGCCGCTGCGGCGGACCACGACCCAGTAGAGCCCGTAGCCGCCGATCCCGGCGAACACGACCGTCCACATGACGCCCATCCAGAATCCGGCGGCCGCAGACGGGGCCAGCTCGCCGCTGCAGGCCGCCATGAGCGTGAACGCGAACGCCGAGAACAGGAACTGCACCGCCAGGGCGTCGATCGGGCCGAGCCCCTCGGGCCGGACGCGGCGTTCGATCACGGTCGCCGAGACCAGGCTCAGCAACGCCCCCACGGGCAGGAGGAACGCCCACAGCGGCGCGTCGCCCGCCACGCGGTCCGCGGAGACGACGAGCGCGACGCCGGCGAAGCCGACCGCCAGGCCGACGACCTGGACGCGCCGTGTCGGCTCCGCGAGCAGCAGTGAGGCCGCCACGGCCATGACGATCGGCTGCAGGCCCGCGATGAGCGAGACGATGCCGGGCGCGACGCCGAGCTGCGCGGCGAAGGCGATGCCGCTGAGGTAGCCGACCTGCGCGAGCGCGGCGATGACGAAGTGCGTGCCGAGGACGCGGCGGTCGCAGCGCACGCGCCGCCAGACCAGCCACAGGACCGACGGCACCGCCAGCACGAGGAAACGCCAGGCCAGCAGGCTCAGCGCGGAGCCGTGGCGGGTGCCCAGCTCGATGCCGATGAAGCCGGCGCTCCATGCGACCACGAAGCCCGCTGCGAAGAGCCGATCGAGAGGACGCACCGTCTCACCTCCGGTTCTGTTCGGTCCGGCCAGAGTAACCCCACCGGTGGGTATACTTCCAGTAGAACTTTCTGGAGCCGCCGTATGAGCACTGACCTGAAGCTGACCCACGCGGCCCGCCGCGTCCTGGACGCCGCGAGCGAGCTGTTCTACCGGAGGGGCATCACCCAGGTCGGCGTCGACCTGATCGCCGCCGAGGCCGGGGTCACGAAGAAGACCATCTACGACCGGTTCGGGTCGAAGGACAACCTGGTCATGGCGTACCTCCGCGAGCGCGACGAGCGGTGGCGGGGCGTCGTTGAGCGGCATGTCGCCGCGGCCGCCGACGCACGCGGCGCCATCGTCGCCGTCTTCGACTCCCTCGAGGAGTGGCACGGCGCCAACGCCGACCGGGGCTGCGCCATGATCAACGCCCGCGCCGAGCTCTCCGCGCCCGACCATCCCTCGCGTGCCCTTGCGGCCGAACAGAAGCAGTGGCTGCTGGGCCGGTTCACCGACCTGCTCGCCGCAGCCGGGATCGCCGATGCCCACGGCAATGCCGTGGAACTGCTGCTCCTGCACGAAGGCGCGTTCGTCATGACCGACGTGGGCCAGGTGGGCGACGCGATCGACCGCGCCCGCGAAGCCGCCCGCCGCATCGCGGCCTGACCCGCGGCGATTAAGGCCCGCTCACCCGAGCGGATCGAAGCACATTAATGGGCGAACCGATTCGCGAAGCCCTTGCCAACGAACCTCCAACCTCGGTACGGTATCGAGCGAACCGGTTCGCTGGGAACTCCCTCCCGAGCGAACCTCTCAAAGACGAGAGTGAGTCGACATGAAGTCCCGAGCACCTGTGCGAGCGGCGAGTGTTCTCGCCGCGTTCGCGATCGTGCCGCTGGCGGCGGTGCCCGCCTCCGCGCAGACCCTCGATGAGCACCTGATCCTCTCCTATTCGTTCGAGGAGGGGCAGGTCGCCGACGGCACCGTGGACGACCTGTCGCCCTCGGGCCTCGACGGCAGCGTCGTCAACTCCGGGCAGGCGCCCTTGGTGCCCGGCCGCGCCGACGGCTCCTCTGCGCTCGACCTCACCGGCGGGGCCGCGTCCTCGACCACCGCGCCCTATGTGGAGATCCCGCACGGACTCTTCGAGGGCCGCAACGAGATGAGCATCGCGACCTGGCTGCGCTGGGACGGCGGCGCCGACTTCCAATGGGTCTACAACCTCGGCAAGGACAACGCCTCCGCAACCTTCCTGACCCCCTCGTTCCAGGGCCCCGGCACGAACCGCTCCTCCATCAAGCCCGTGAACGGCGGCACCGAGGTCGGCGTGGACGGCACCGGCAAGCTCCCTGCGGGACAGTGGGTCCAGGCCGTCACCGCCATCGACGGCGAGGAGATCGTCTACTACCTCAACGGCGTCGAGGTCGGCCGCACGCAGGCGCAGCTCGACCTGGATGCGGTCATGCACGACCCGAACGGCACGACCTCCGGTTTCCTCGGCAAGGCGTTCTGGTCCGGGCACCCGTTCTTCGACGGCGCGATCGACGAGTTCCAGGTCTACGACCTCGCCCTCGACGGCGCGCAGGTCGCCGAGCTCTACGGCGGTGAGCTGCCCGTCATCGAAGGGCTGCAGCAGGACTCGTTCGAAGTCCGCACCGTCGTCGGCGAGGCGCCCGAACTGCCCACCGCGGCCCCGGCCGCGTTCAGCGACGGCATCGGCCGCAACGTGGCCATCGACTGGGACGACATCCCGGCCGAGCAGTACGGCGAGCCCGGCACGTTCACCGTGGCCGGCAAGGTCGTCGGCCACGACCTCGCCGTAACGGCCACTGTGGAGGTGGTCGAGAACGCCATCAACGTGGACCTCGGCAGCCCCACCGGCGACTTCCTCGGCGGCGCCTCCGGCACCCTCTACGGCCTCTACGACGAAGGGCCTGCCGTCCGAGAACCTCATCGACGGCATCGACCTCGCGCACCGTGGCCACCAAGGCCCAGGACGGCCCGCAGCACCCGGGCGCGGACGCGCTCGAAGTGCTCGGCCCGCTGGTCGAGGCCTCGAACGGCGACGTCTACATCTACATGACCGACATCCACCGCGGCTTCCCGTACCAGTGGCCGGGCGACACCCCGGAGGAGAAGCTCGACACCTACATGGAGAAGCTGCAGGCGCAGGCCGAGCAGGTCGCGACACTGCCCGCCGAGCAGCAGTCCAATGTGGTGTTCATGCCGTACAACGAGCCCGAGGGCAACATGTTCGGCACCGGCGAGTGGAGCTACGACGGCACCAGCTGGCTCGACGACCCCGCCGACTTCTTCGCGGCCTGGGACCGCGCCTACGCGGTGATCCACGAGGTGCTGCCGGACGCCCGCGTCGGCGGACCCAACACCAGCGTCCTGTTCAACCAGGTCAAGGGCTTCATGGAGCACACCATCGAGGCCGGCACGGTGCCCGACACCGTGGTGTGGCACGAGCTCTCCGACCCCGCCAACATCAGAGCCAATGTGGACCGTTACCGCGGTTGGGAGGCCGAGTTCTTCGCCGGCACCGAACTCGAGGGCACCGAGCTGCCGATCAACATCACCGAGTACGCCTTCAACTACCACACCTCCGTTCCCGGCCAGATGATCCAGTGGATCTCCGCGCTCGAGGACAAGAAGGTCTACGGCGACATCGCCTACTGGAACATCGACGGCAACCTCTCCGACTCCGCCGTGCAGGCCAACCGCGCCAACGGCCAGTGGTGGCTCCTCAACGCCTACAGCCAGATGAGCGGCCAGACCGTCGAAGTCACGCCGCCGCACCCGGGCCAGAGCTACACGCTCCAAGGCGTCGCCACGCTCGACGAGGACCTGAAGCAGAGCCGCGTGATCCTCGGCGGCGCCGGCGGCGACTACACGCTCCGCCTCGGCAACGTCCCCACGGACGTCTTCGGGGACACGGTCGCACGTGGCCGTGCGCGAGATCGGCTGGAGCGGCCAGATCGGCGACAGCGCCCAACCGGACACCATCGCCGAACTCGACGTGCCCGCCGCCGATGCGGCCGTGCACTTCGGCGCGGGCGACCTGCCCGAGCTGAACGCCGAATCGTCCTATGAGGTCATCGTGACCCCGGGCGCCGACACCGGCGCCGCCGCCGAGCCGCGCACCACCTGGGAGGCCACCTACGAGGCCGAGGACGCCGAATTCCAAGGCACCGGCCTGACCGTCAACGGCCCCGAGGGCTCGCCCTCGGACGTCGGGAAGTTCTACACCTCCGGCGGCTACAACGTCGGCGGCATGCGCACCGGCACCGACAACGGGCTCCAGTTCACCGTCGATGTCCCCGAAGACCGGCGAGTACGACCTCAGCGTCTTCGCCGGCTCGCTCAACACCGACCCCGAGGTGCAGGCCCAAGGCCCGACCAACATGTTCCTCAGCGTCGACGGCGCGGCGGAGCAGGAGGTCTTCCTGCCCTTGGGCTACAAGTGGACCGTGTGGGACCACACCGACACCACCGTGGCGCTCACCGCCGGGGAGCACGTGATCACCCTGGCCACCAAGAGCCTCGACCGGAGACGGCGCCATCACCGGCGACGTGCTCGTCGACAAGATCGACCTGTCCCTGCCCAACCCCGAGCACGAGAGCGACGTGTACGAGGCCGAGTACGCCGAACTCGAAGGCGCCGCGCCCGTCTACGGCTACGACAGCGGCGCCTCGATCCCGAAGGGCGCCACCGCGACCTTCTGGGCCTACTCGCCCGCTGACGCCGCGGCGCTCCTCGACCTCGGAGACGGCAAGGTGCAGCTGGAGATCAACGGCGAGAGCGTGACGACCGCGAAGAACGGCACTGTGGACGCCTTCCTCCTCGGCGGCGTCAACAAGATCGTCGTCAAGGGCGCCAAGGGCCTCCAGATCGACCGGCTCACCGTCGGCCCCGTCCGAAGCGCTCGACTCCCGGGCCTATCGAGGCCGAGGACGGCACGCTCGCCGGGACCGCCACCGCCCAGGACTTCTCCCTCGCCTCCGGCGGCCAGGCCGTCACCGGCATCGGCGGCGAACCGGGCAACGGCAACACGCTCACCTTCGACGCCGTCGAAGCCCCCGAGTCCGGGCGTTACGCGCTGACCTTCCGCTACTCCAACGAGGAGCAGTCGCCGGCGACCCACTACAACCCCGACCCCGTGGCCCGCTACGCGCTCGTCTCGATCAACGGCGCCGACCCGATCCGCGTGGTCTTCCCGCACTCGTTCCACGAGAACAACTTCTGGGAGCGCACCGTCGTCGTCGACCTCGAGGAGGGGGTGAACTCGATCAGCGTGAGCGGCGAAGAGAAACCGCAGTTCGACGGCACCAGCTATGCCTCCGACACGTGGCCCGACGTGCTGCTGCGCTCGCAGTACGCGCCGAACCTCGACCGGATCGCCGTCACCGCGTTGACCGACTGACCGGACGGAGGCGGCCGGGCTTCCCGGCCGCCTCCGACCCCGCCTCACGGGCTGGTCAGCACGATCTGAACCGATCACGATCGGGTGACACGGGCGCCGATCGGCCCGGTTTTTGTCGGGGCCGCGCGGGAGGATCGGCGCCAGACTGCTTTTGCCCCTCTCGGGAGGGTGGGGGTTGGTGGATGGCCGTTCTTCCAGCGGCGCATCCGGGCGGGATCCGAACTCGGTGTCCGGCGTTCGGGTCTCGATGTCCGGGCTCGGGCCACAAGGCTCGGGCCCTTGTCCGTTCCGGCGCAAGGCACTCGGCAGGGGCTCGGTGCTCGGCTTGACATCGTTCGAGGGAGTGGCGTAGGTTACGTCTGACAACGTAGTCAGAATCGCTTCTGGAGCCCTATGTCCTCCCCGTCACGCCGACGCCGCCGCCCCCGGCCCCGCCGACGCGCGGCGCCCGCCCGGCATGACCGATGTGGCGCGCCTGGCCGGGGTCTCGCAGAAGACCGTCTCCCGCGTCGTCAACAACGAGCGCTACGTGAGCGAGGAACTGCGCGACAAGGTCCTGCGCGCCGCCGCCGAACTCGGCTTCCGCCCCAACACCGCCGCCCGGGCGCTCATCACCGGCCGCTTCAGCGCATCGGCGTCGTCTCCCTCGGCTCGGCCCTGTACGGCCCGGCCTCCATCCTCGTGGCGCTCGAACGGGCCACCCGCGCCGCCGGGCTTCTCCTTCATGGTCGCCAACACCGCTGAGGGCCAACCGGACGCGATCCAAGGCGCCGTCGACTGGCTGCTCGCCCAAGGCGTCGACGGCATCATCCTCTCCGAGCCGATCGACGAGGGCCAGCGCCTGCGCCCCGACCCGGCGTGCCGATCGTGAGCCTCGGCCAGGCCCCGGGCCTGCCCGACGAGCAGCATGGCCCTCGCCCGCGGCCGGACCGCCGCCGCCTGCCGCGAAGCCGTCGAGCACCTGCTCGGCCTCGGCCACGAGCGGGTCTGGCACGTCGCCGGCCCGCAGGACTGGTGGGAGGGCCGCGAGCGCCTCGAAGGCTGGGCCGCCGCCCACCGCGAGCGCGGCATCGAACCGCCCCCGCCGTTCGAGGGCGACTGGTCGCCCGCCGCCGGATACGCCGCCGGGCGCGCACCTGCCGCCCGAGGCCACGGCCGTGTTCTGCGCCAACGACGACACCGCGATCGGGCTCGCTCCGGGCGCTCGCACGAGGCCGGGCGCCGCGTCCCCGAGGACGTCTCGGTCGTCGGCTTCGACGACATCCCCGCCGCCGCCTACCTTTCACCGCCGCTGACCACCGTCCGGCAGGACTTCGAAGCCGATGCGACCCACGGCCTGACGTCCTCATGCGGCTCCTGCCCGGAGCCGCCGAGCCGGACGCCGACGACGGGGGAGCCGCACCGCGCCGCCTCGTCGTCCGCGATTCGACCGCACCGCCCCTCTCCGAGAAGGCCATGCCAGACGACATCTCCTGATTCGCACTGGCGCGCAACAGGAAGGACCGAACTTTGACTCCGCGTTTCAGCCGCAGAGCGGGCCTCGCCACCGCACTCGCGAGCCCGCTCGCGCTCGCGGCCTGCGGCAGGCACACCGTGGACCCGCCCGCCCACGTCACGCAAAGAGCAGATCGACGAGGCGATGCAGACGCCCACCGAACTCAACTTCTGGACCTGGACGCCGGGCCTCGAGAAGGAAGTGGCCCTCTTCCAGGAGGCCTACCCCGCGATCACTGTCGACATCGTCAACGCCGGGCAGGGCAACCCGCACTACGCGAAGCTCCGCACCGCCCTGCGCGCGGGCAACGGCGCCCCCGACGTCGCCCAGCTCGAATTCCAGATGATCCCCTCGTTCGTCATCACCGAGGACCTGCTCGACCTCGGCCCCTACGGGGCCTCGGACGCTCGCCGACCAGTTCGTCGAGTTCGCCTGGTCCCAGGTGAGCGGCACCAACGGCGAGGTCTGGGCCATCCCGCAGGACACCGGCCCGATGGGGATGCTCTACCGCGACCGACATCTTCGAGGCCCACGGCATCGAGGTCCCCGCGACCTGGGACGACTTCGCCGCCGCCGCGAAGACGCTGCACGAGGCCGACCCCGAGGTGTACCTGACGAACTTCTCGCCCTCCCAGGGCGCGTTCTTCGCCGCGATGCTCTGGCAGGCCGGCGCGAACCCGTTCGGCGGCTCCGACGGGCCCGACCTCAACGTCGACCTCACCTCGCCCGAGGCCGAGACGGTCGCCCGCTACTGGGGCGACCTGTCCGAACAGGACCTCATCTCGGTCGACGCGGACTTCAACGACCAGTGGTACCAGTCCGCTCAACAAGGGCAAGTACGCCACCTGGGTCGCCCCCGCCTGGGCGCCGACCTTCCTCTCATCCGCCGCCGCCTCCACCTCCGGCCTCTGGCGGGTCGCGCCGCTCCCGCAATGGGAAGCAGGACGAGCAGGTCTCCTCCAACTGGGGCGGCTCCACCTCCGCGGTCATGGCCACCACCCGCAACCCGATCCCCGCCGCGGTCTTCGCCCAGTTCATCAACACCGACCCCGCATCGACCGACACGATGGCGAACGAGCAGTTCCTCTACCCGCCCACGAAGGCGCTCCTGGAGGACCCGGCCTTCACCGGCCAGCAGCTCGAGTTCTACGGCGGCCAGGAGGTCAACGCCCTCTTCGCCGAGATCGGCACCACCGTCGAGCGAAGACTTCCAGTGGGCCCCGTTCCAGGACAAGGTCTACGCCGACTTCACCGCGACCGTGGGCACCGCCGTCGCCGAGAAGACCGACGCCGTGGCCGCCATGGAGGAGTGGCAGGCAGCGCATCGAGGAATACGCCGAATACCAGGGATTCACGGTGAGGCAGCCATGACAGCGACGACCGAAACCCGCACCCGCCCCGAAGGGACCGGGAAACGCCAGGAAGGCACGCGCCGCCGCGCCCTCGCCGGATACATGTTCGTGGCCCCGTTCATGGTCGTGTTCCTCGCGATGTTCCTCGTCCCGCTCCTCTACGCCGCCTACTTCAGCCTCTTCCGCGAACAACTCGTGGGCGGCAACGTCTTCGTCGGCCTCGAGAACTACACCCGCGCCTTCGGCGACGAAGCAGCTGTGGACCGGCATCGGCCGTGTCTGCCTGTTCTTCCTCATCCAGGTCCCGATCATGCTCGTCGCCTCGCTCGCCTTCGCGCTCGCGCTCGACACCGGCCTCGTCCGCCTCAAGCGGACCACCCGGCTGGGCATCTTCGTCCCCTACGCCGTCCCCGGCGTCATCGCGACCCTCATGTGGGGCTTCCTCTACGGACCCGACTTCGGGCCCTTCGCGCAGATCGCCGAGAAGATCGGCGCGAGCGCCCCCGACTTCCTCGGGCCCGACCTCATGCTCGGCTCCCTCGCCAACATCGTGTTCTGGGAGTTCACCGGCTACAACATGGTGATCCTCTTCGCCGCGCTGCGGGCCGTGCCCGACCGAGATCTACGAGGCCGCCGCCGTCGACGGCGCCGGCCAGTGGCGCATCGCCTGGAACATCAAGATCCCCGCGCTCAAGTCCGCGCTCGTGGTCTGCATGATCTTCTCCATCATCGGCGCCTTCCAGCTGTTCAACGAGCCCCAGCTCATGCAGTCGCTGGCGCCCACCGTCATCGACGCCGCCTACACGCCCAACCTGTACGCCTACAACCTCGCGTTCGTGGGCCAGGAGTACAACTACGCCGCCGCCGTCTCGTTCGTGCTCGGCCTGGTGATCCTGGTCGGCTCGTACGCGTTCATGTTCGCCACCAACCGCAGGAGCCGGCGATGACCACCACCGCAATCAAGCCGCGCCGCCGCAAGCCGAAGCGCAGCACCATCCTCACCATCGCGCATGATCGCCGCCGCGGCCTACTTCCTGCTGCCGCTGTTCTGGCTCATCGTCGCCTCCAGCAAGACCAGCGAGGACCTGTTCTCCACCTTCGGACTCTGGTTCTCCGGCGACTTCCACCTGTTCGAGAACATCGAGCTCACGCTCACCCACGACGACGGCGTCTTCCTCAACTGGATGTGGAACACGCTGCTGTACGCGGTCGCCGCGGCCGGCGGCGGCGCGCTGCTCGCCGCCCTCGCCGGCTACGGCTTCGCGAAGTACCGCTTCAAAGGCAACCGCACCATGTTCATGGTCGTGCTCGGCGCGGTCATGGTCCCGACCACCGCGCTCGCGATCCCGACCTACCTGGTGTTCAGCGAGATCGGCCTCGCCGACACACCCTGGGCGATCATCCTGCCGTCCCTCGTGAACCCGTTCGGGCTCCTCCTCATGCGCGTCTACGTCGAGGCGGCGGTGCCCGACAGCCTCCTGGAGGCCGCCCGCATCGACGGCGCGAGCGAACTGCGGATCTTCTTCCAAGTGGTGCTGCGGCTCCTCGCGCCCGGCTTCGCCACGGTCCTGCTGTTCGCCCTGGTGCACACCTGGAACAACTACTTCCTGCCGCTGATCATGCTCAACGACCCTGAGCTGTACCCGATCACGGTCGGCCTGGCGCGCTGGCAGGGCCAGGCCGCGGCCGCGGGCGGCGCGAGCGGCGACCTGGTGCCCTCTGGTGATCACCGGCTCGCTGCTGTCGATCATCCCGCTGGTCATCGCGTTCCTGTTCCTGCAGCGGTACTGGCAGTCCGGTCTCGTCGCGGGCGCGGTGAAGCAGTGACATTGCGCCCCAGGCGGATCCGCGTTCGCCCGGACTCGTTCCAATAGCGTTGATGAAGTTCTGTGTAACGAATCCGAATGCACCTCCTTCGACGTCGCGCCGCCGTCCGCTCCGCGGCGGGCGGCGGTTCGGCGTCCCTCAGTTCAGCCCTGTCGAAGACATCGAAATCCGTTGGTATCCATCCGTTCGCGTACATTCGGTGCGACCGGTGCCGAACACCAGGTATTCGGAAAGGTGTGCTTATCATTGGCGCCATCTCCGCTCCTCGCGCGCGCCAGCCGAGTCGAACCCTCTCGGCGGCGTGCGCCCCAGAGAGCGCTCGCCGATCCGCGCCGTGTCCGCGCCACCGGGTGAGGCGAGCGCCGCCCACCAACGGATAGGCGACCTCATGGCTGAACGAGTAATCGACACCGAAGCGCTCGAGGAGTACCGCACCCTCGTCCGCGAGCAGCTCGACCACCTCGAATCCCTCATTCCCCGGACTCGAGCACGGCCAGCGCCTCGGCCTCCTGCCCGCCTTCGGGCAACTCGACGCGTCCGCGACCGCGCGCACGAACTACCAGACGTTCCACTCGACCACCTGGGACAACCTGCAGGACCTCCGCGAGGCCCTGCAACGGGATGATCAAGACCCTCAACGACTCCGCCGACCTGGCCGAGGAGTCGGACCAGGCCGCCGCGGACGAGATGGACGGCTATGACGACCTGCTCTGACCCGCCGCAGTCCCTGACCGCCACCCTCCCTGAGGCAGAGAGCGAGTAGCAGCGATGTCCGAAGAGGAAGAGTTCGAGCGCACCGAGTACGGAAAGCTCTCCGAAGGCCAGAGCGGCGCGGACCACACGACCGCGCAAGAACGCCCTGCTCGGTCGCTCCGCAGTGCAGCCATGACGAGTGCACCAACGCCACTGAGGACCCGGCCGAGCCGGCCTGGGTGAAGCTCATGTCGGCCGTGCCCCAGGCCGCGACCCAGATCGACAGCATCAAGGCCGCCCGCGAGGGCACGATGATGCTTCCCGAGGGCAAGACCATCAAGAGCATGGTCGCCTCGATCCGGCCGCAGCCCGAGGCCGACTTCGCGCTCGACACCATCCGCGACCAGTGGGTCGAGTTCCAGGAGGAGTTCGCCACCATCGCCCCGAAGCTCAAGGAGGGCCTGGCGACGCTCTCGGGCTTCTGGAAGGGCGACGACTTCGACGGCTTCGAGGAGCAGACCGAGACCGTCCTCAAGAACTGCAAGACCGTCAGCGGCGACATCGCCGGCGAGGACGGCAAGGGCGGCGTCGTCAAGCTCCTCGACGACAAGCAGACCGAGATCTACGACCAGCAGGGCGGCACCTCATGCGCCTACCCGGCCCCGAAGTTCTACATGCAGGGCACCAGCTGCGGCTCGCACCAGATCCACATTCGACCGCCGTTCTTCAAGAACTGCGAGATCCACAAGAACGACGAGATCTCGAAGGCCGTCGAGCTCGCCGGGTTCGACCCCACGGTGATCGACGAGGTCCAGGAGGGCCGCGAGACCACGTACAACTCCGTGGATCGAGTACGTCAACGCCAACCCCGAGTACGAAGTAGGCGGCGTCAAGGGCGAGGAGCTGGCCCGCAAGAAGGCCGACGAGTACGCCGACGAGCGCCTGATCTCCTTGGGCGCGGAGGGTTCCGACCAGCTCGAGGAGGAGGCCGCCCGCGTCAACGAAGAGGTGACCGAGCGGCACGCGAACGTCGAGGCCCACGTCCAGGAGATCGCGCCCGACGTGCGCAAGGGCGAGGCGACCACGTTCAACGACGGCGAGACCGACAAGTTCGACCCGCCGGACCTCGAGGACGGGCGACGGCGGCGGCATGCCCGACCTCGACGGCGCGGGCATGGACGACATGGCGCCCGCCCGCGGACCTCAAGTCCCTCGCCGGCAATGGCCCCGGCGGCCTCAACGGCGACACCAGCGGCCTGAACGGCGACACCGGCGGTCTGAACGGCAACAACGCCGACCTCGCCGAGCGGCGTCAACGGCACGGCGACCTCAACTGGCTGAACGACGAGAACCCGTTCGCCCCGAACACGACCCCGACAACCTGACCGGCAACCGGCCCACCGGGTACGCCGGCGGAACGGCCTGCAACTGCCGACGGGAACGGCCTCGGACACCGACTGAGCGGCGGCGGGCTCGGCCCGAACGGCGGCGGCCTCCCGCCGAGCGACTACTCGGGCGGCACGGCGCTCGACGGCCTCGACGACAACCCGTGGAACTCCACCACCGACCCGGACGACGTCACCGGCGGTCTCGCCAGCGGCGGGCCCAACCACCTTGCCGCCCGAGCAACATCGGCGGCACCGGCCTCGGCCCCGGCAGCAACCACCTCCCGCCCCCCACGCCCACCCCCACGCCCAACCTCGGCCCGCGCAGGCCCTCCTCCACCACCACGGTGGCGGACCGCGCAAACTCGGTGGCCTCAACCCGAGCAGCTCCGGGCCCCGCAAGCTCGACTCCGGTCGCGGCACGTCGGGTCTGACAGGCAAGGGCCTGGGCGGCACGGGATCGCCCCCCGGTTCCGGCGGCCGCGGCAGCGGCCTCGGCGGTCTCGGCTCCGGCAGCGGATCCGGACTCGGCTCGGGCAGCGGGTCGGGTTCAGGCTCCGGGCGCGGCCTGGGGGACCCGGAAGCGCCGCAGGCGGTGCCGGCGGACGCGGTGCGGGCGCTGGAGCGGCCGGCGGCATGATGGCCCCCGGCGGCGCAGGCCCGGTCCGAGGGAACGGCGACGACAAAGAGTCCGAGCGCCAGTTCTGGATCGCCGAAGACGAGGACGTCTGGGGCGGCGCGCCCGAGGACGAGGAAGAGGACCCGTACGCGTAGACCAGTGGTTCGGGACGGCGGTGTCGGTGCACTGCAACGACACTGTGCCGGCACCGTCGTCAACTGGCACTGTCGTCAACCGGTACCGCCGTCAACCGGTACCGCCGTCAACCGGCACTGTCGTCAACCACCGTCGTCAACTGGCACCGCCGCCGGACCGAGTCGTTTCGCCCGCTGCGCCCGCCGTACGGCTTGACACTGAAGCCGCCGCGCCCGGGCGAACCGAAGCCGCAGACCGTGAAGGCCGATCCCTTCCGGTCGTGCACAAGGAGAACCCGGCCACGCCGCACCCAGCGTGGCCGGGTTCTTCAGCGTCAGCGCAAGCCCTGTACGTCCGCATCGATCCCGAGCAGCTCTTGAAGCGCCTCACTTCCCTTGTCCGTGAGTCGCACCGCCCTGCCCGAGCCGACGCGACGCGTCCAAGCCCTCGCGAACAGCGCCTCGCAAAGGCTCGCCCCCGCCTGACCGGCAAGGTGCGAACGTCGCTCGGTCCAGTCGAGGCAGGCCTTCGCCGCCGGGCGCCGACGCCCGGTCCAGGCCGCCGTGTCGACCCCCAGCGCCTCCTCCATCCACTGCAGACCCTTGCCGCTCAAGGCGAACCCACCCTCGGTCGCAAGATGCCCCCGCGCCGCCAGCGCGTCGGTGAGCGCGACGCCGAGTCGTCCCGCGAGATGGTCGTAGCAGGTGCGGCCCCGAGCGAGCGCGTTCGCCGCCGTCGCAGACTTCAGGCCCGTGGCCGCCGCAGCGACCGGTGGCCGCAGTCCGGCCATGTCCTCGATCAGCTCGGCCACCCGGGGTTCGGCCAGCTCCACGTACCGGTGGCGGCCCTGCCGCCGCTCGGCGAGCACGCCGACCGCGATCAGCCGGTGCAGGTGTTCGGTCGCCGTCGAGGCCGCGACCCCCGCGTGCCGGGCCAGTTCCCCAGCGGTCCAAGCTCTTCCGTCGAGCAGCGCCAGACAGAACGCCGCCCGCGTCGGGTCCGCGAGGGCCCGCGCGAGTTCGGCCAACCGATCGGCGCTCGAATCCTTGGTCACCCGCACATTGTGCGCCTCCGACGTTTCGGCGGCCACCGAAACGTTCCGGTCCTAGGGTTGCAGTCGTGACAGCGATCCACCACGACGCAGTCCGTGTCCTCACGGACCCGGCCTTCATTCCGCCTCCGGCACAGGACGGCCCGCCCGGCGGCATTCGCTGGTTGCGCGCCACCGTCGCCCGGTTCTCCAGCGGCGAGACGCATCTGCGGCGGCGCGAACTCGCGACCGGGTTCCTGGACGCGATCGATCCCGCGTCGCTCCGCGAGCAGGCGCGCCACCGCACCGCCGCACTCCTCACCGAAGGCGCTGCGGAGATCGCCCGGCATGTGCCGGTCGCCGTGCTCGGTGAGGCGCTCGGCCTCGCCGACACCGACACTGCCGCCGTCCGCCACATCGCCGCCCACTACAAGCTCGACACCGACGACGCGGCGGCCGACGCGGCCGTGGCGATCATGGTCAAGGCGTTCGGGGGCGAGGCCGACGAGCCGACCGCCGCCAAGATCGGCCTGCTCGTCCAGGCGTGCGACGCCACCGCCGGCCTGATCGCCAACGCCCTGCGCATGCGCTCGGACACGGCCGAACTGCGGGTCGCGGAGACACTGCTCGCCGACCCACCCGTGCGGGCCACGGTGCGCACATCGATCGCCTCCGGGGCCCTCGTCCAGGTCGACCTCACTGCCTTGCCCTTCGGGGCCGGTGCCCACCACTGCCCCGGGATCGACCATGCGCTGGCGATCGCCGTCGGCGTCTGCGAGGTGCTGTGTGATGCGTGACTTCCACGCCGCCCACCACGGCGATGTGCCGCTGCTGCTGCCGAACGCGTGGGACTTCGCTTCGGCGGCCGCTTTGGCCGCCATGGGATTCGAGTCCATCGGCACCACGAGCCTCGGCGTCGCCGCTGCCGCCGGACTGCCCGATGCCGCCGGGCTCACCCGCGACGTGACCCTCGCGTTGGCGCGGGCGCTGGTCGCCTTGCCGGCCCACATCACGGTCGACATCGAAGGCGGCTTCAGCGAAGCGCCCGAGGAGGTCGCGGTGTTCGCCTCGCGGCTGCGTCGATCTGGGGATCGCGGGCGTCAACATCGAGGACGGGCGGCCCGACGGTACGCTCACCGAGCCCGGCCACCTCGCCGAGGTCGTCACGGCCGTGAAGCGGCGCTGCCCCGACCTGTTCGCTGAACGCCCGCACCGATGCGTACTGGCTCGGCTTGGACGGGCCGCTCGCGCGCTCGCTGGAACGCGCCGAACGGTATCTGCGAGGCCGGGGCCGACGGGATCTTCGTGCCGGGGGCCGTGACCGCCGCCGACATCACGACCCTTGTGGACGGCATCGACGGGCCGCTCAACGTGCTCTTCTCGCCCGCCCACTCCAGCCTCGATGCGCTCGCCGACCTCGGCGTGGCCCGCGTGAGCACCGGTTCGCTGCTCTACCGCGCTTCCCTTGGCGCACTTATTCAAGCGGCCGCGGCAGTGCGCGACGACGCGCTCCTCCCTCCAGGACTGCCCGCCTACGGCGAGATCCAGGACCTCATCGAACGGCACCGGCCCTGAACTATCCGCTCGGCACGATCTGGTCCACCGCGGCCGAGATGAGCTCCGCCGTGCGGTCGTCGCCGAAGACGTCCGGGAGCGTCAGCCGCTCCACGATGAGCCAGTTCAACGCCAGGTAGAGCAGCACGACCGTGTCCGCGTCGCCGGGCATGCCCGAGTCGAGGTGGAAGTCGATGTTCTCCTGCACGTTCTCGCGGATCTGCTCGGTGAGCACCTGCGCAGCTCGGGGCGGCGCGTGGCCTCGAGCCGCAGCTCCAGCATCGCCAGGTAGCCCGAGCGGAACTCGGTGATCCGCTCGACCATCTCGTGCATGAGGCGGTCCACGGACTCGCGCGTACGCGGCAGCGCGAGCGCCTCGCCCACCACGCCCGGCGCCCGGGTCGAGCCGTTGGAAGACGCGCTGGCCCGCTTGCGTCAGTAGGGCATCGCGGCTGGGGAAGTAGTTCGACGCTGTGCCGATCGGCACACCCGCCTGGTTGTCGACGGCCCGGAACGTGAGCCCGCGGGCCCCTTGATCTGCGAGTACTTCGATGGCGGCGTCGATCAGGGCCGTCCGGCGTTCGGGGTTCTGGCGCATCGTTCCGCTCCTCGAGTTGACACCACTTCAAGTGTAGTGGTAAGTTCAAACCACTTCAATCATAGTACTTCAAACGGAGTGTGTATGCGCGAGCAGAACCGCGAACTCACCTACTACATCGGCACGTCCCTCGACGGCTTCATCGCCGGCCCTGAAGACCAGGTCGAACCGCTCATGGTCTTCGCCGACGTCCTCGAGGCGATCAAGGAGGAATGGCCCGAGACCCTCCCGACCTTCGCCCGGGAGTCCTTCGGCATCGACGACGCGCCGAACCGCCACTGGGACACCCTCGTGATGGGCCGGCGCACCTACGACCCCGGCCTGGCCATGGGCGTCACGAGCCCGTACGCCCACATGGAGCAGTACGTCTTCACCAACGAGCCTCGACGCCGACACCGACAAGGACGTCAACTTCGTCGGCCGGCGACCCGCTCGACCTCGTGCGCGACCTCAAAGCGCGCGAAGGCAAGGGCATCTGGCTCTGCGGCGGCGCGAACCTCGCCGCGGCGCTGATCGCCGAGATCGACCAGATCATCGTCAAGCGCTACCCGGTCCTCTTCGGCGGCGGCATCCCGATGTTCGCCGGCACCTACGAGCCGGCTCGGCTTCACGCTCACCGAGACACCGCTCCTTCGAATCCGGCGCGGCGATCCAGACCTACCGAAAGGCCTGACCGCATTGCGAACCGCTCACCTACTACATCGGCTCCTCGCTGGACGGCTACATCGCCGGCCCCGGCGACGAGTTCGACGCCCTGCCGATCGAGCCCGACGTCTCGGCCGCGATGAACGCGGCCCGGCCTGAAACCGTGCCGACCGCCTTCCGCGAGATCGCCGGCCTCGCGGACGCCCCGAACCAGGCGTTCGACACCGTGCTCATGGGCGGGGGCACGCTACCGCACGGGAGGCAACCCGAGTCCGTACTCCCACCTGCGCCAATGCGTCTTCTCCAGCACGCTGGAGGCGGACGCGGGCGTCGAGATCGTCGCCTCCGATCCCGTCGCATTCGTGCGAGGACCTCAAAGCCGAAGCGGGCCTGGGCATCTGGCTCTGCGGCGGCGGCAAGCTCGCGGCCGCGCTGGGACCTGAGATCGACGAGATCATCGTCAAGCGCTACCCGGTGCTCTTCGGCGGCGGGATCTCGATGTTCGCCGGGGCGTACGATCCGACCGGCTTCACGCTCGTCGAGAACCGCACCTTCGACTCGGGAGCGGCGGTCCAGACCTACCGAAAGGCATGACCCCCTTGAAACTCCTCCAACTCCTCGCCCTGCTCGCGTCCACACTCAGCGTCGGCCTCATGGCCGGGCTCTTCACCGGGTTCTCCTACGCGGTGATGCCCGGCCTCAAGATCCTCGACGACCGCGGATGGATCGCCGGGATGCAGCACATCAACAAGGTGATCCTCAACGGCTGGTTCATGACCGCGTTCATGGGCTCCGTGCTCTTCACCGGCCGCGGCGCTGGCGCTGAACTGGTTCTCGGGCAACCGCGCCGCGTCCCCGTGGATCCTGCTCGCCCTCATCCTGGCCCTGGTCATGTTCATCGGCACGATCGCGGTGAACGTGCCGATGAACGACCGCCTCGAAGCCGCGGGCGACCCGTCCGCGATCAGTGACCCGGCCGCGCTCCGCGCGAGCATCGAAGCCCGTTGGACCGCCTGGAACACGGTCCGCGGCGTGGCCGCCCTCTTCTCGCTCCTCGCCCTCGCCTGGGCCCTCGTGGTCCACGGCCGCAACTCCTTAGCCGCCGAAAAACGGGGCGACCGTCACCGGTCGCCCCGTTCTCGTTGAGCCGCTTAGCAGCCGATGCTGCCGAAGCGGTCCTTCACCACGTTCACCACGGACGGGCGGGGGAGCGAACCGTCCGGGCCGTCAGGCCACTGCGAGAGCGGGGTCTCGGCGCTCGCGCCGTCGATCTCGCCCGGGTGCTGCACGGCCACGAGGATGTGGCGCTCCTGCACGACCGGGCCGCAGGTCTCGGCGCCCAGCGGCACGCTGAGGAACTGCTTGGTCAGGCCGCGCGTCGAGCCGGTGAGCGAGACGCCGAACAGGCCGTCGTTGAAGCCCAGCGCGTTGCCGTCGGTAGAGATCCACAGGTTCCCCTGCGGGTCGAAGGCCACGTTGTCCGGGCACGAGATCGGGCTGACCTTGTCCTTCGGGTAGCCCGAGAAGAACGTGTTCGGGTCCTCGGGGTCGCCGCAGACGAGCAGCAGCTTCCAGCCGAACTGGTCGGCGCGCCGACGTCACCGTCCTGCTCCTCGAGCTCGAGGACGTGGCCGTGCTTGTTGATGTTGCGCGGGTTGGCCTCGTCGGCGCCGGCCTTCCGCGGGCTTGCCGCGCTCGGTGTTGTTGGTCAGGGCCGCGTACACCTTGCCGGACTTCGGGTTCACCTCGACGTCCTCGGGGCGGTCCATCTTGGTCGCGCCGACCTTGTCGCCCGCGAGGCGGGTGAAGACGTACACCTCTTCGGCGGTCATGCCGTCCACGAAGGACTCGTCGCCGCTGGCGAGCTTGATCCACTCGCCGGAGCCGTCGAAGGCGCCGTCCTCGGGGAGCGCGCCGGTGCCGTCGAACTCCTCGACCGGGCTGTCGCCGGTGAACTTCGCGACGTAGAGCGTGCCCTCGTCGAGGAGCTTCCGGTTGTGCTCGCGGGCGCTGCGGCCGCCGCCGGACTTCATCTTGTGCTTGGAGACGAACTTGTACATGTAGTCGAAGCGCTCGTCGTCGCCCATGTAGACCACCACGCGGCCCTGGCGGTCCACGCGCGGCCCGGCGCCCTCGTGCTTGAAGCGGCCCAGGGCGGTGCGCTTGCGCGGCGTCCAGTCGGGGTCGTACGGGTCGAGCTCGACGATCCAGCCGAAGCGGTGGGGCTCGTTGGGCTCCTGCAGGACGTCCCAGCGCGGGTCGAACTGCTCCCACTTGCGCTCGCTCGCGTTCCCGGCGAGGCCGTAGCGGGCGAGGCGGGCCTTCGCGGTCGCGTCGGTGACCTGCCCGGCGTTCGCGAAGTACTGGTTGAAGTTCTCCTCGCCCGAGAGGATCGTGCCCCACGGGGTGACGCCGCCGGCGCAGTTGTTCAGCGTGCCCAAGCGCGAGAGCACCCTCGGCGTCGGCGGTGGTCTTGAGCAGGTCGCTCCCGGCGGCCGGGCCCGCAGATGACGAACTCGGAGGTGGCGGTGATGCGGCGGTTGAGCTCGTGGCCCACGACCGGGGTGAGGTCGCCGCTGTGCCCGTCCTCCTTGAGGACCACGACCGACAGGCCGTGCGAGGCCCAGCCGATCTCGACCTGCTCGCGCGTCGGAGCGGCCGAGTCGTAGCCGTAGTGCATCATCGATTCGCTGGTGTACTCGTGGTTGGCGACGAGCACCTTGCGGCGCCGCTCGCCGGGGAGGTCGAGCAGGGCCAGGAAGTCGCAGTTGTAGCCGAACTGGCCGGCCGCGTCCTCGGGGGTCTGGGCCGCGGGGTCGAACTCGCGCGCGTCGTCGAGGATCGGGTCGCCCCAGCGGATCACGACCTGCTGCTCGTACCCTTCGGGGATGGTGACGGCGTCCTCCTTGTTCGGCTCCACGGCGTCGAAGCGCAGGCCGCGCGGGATCGAGCCCCAGAGACGCCGAGAGGCCTGGGCCGTCGTCGGCTCGAAGGCGTACGCGGCGCCGCCGAGCGCCCCCGCGGCGCCGGCGCCGACCGTGACGACGACGCCGGCCTTGAACAGGGAGCGGCGGGAGACGGCGGAGGCGATGAGGTCGCCCATGTACGGGTTGTCCGAGGTGTTGGGCACGGGGTGGCTGCAGGCGTCGCCGCAGCGGTAGAGGCAGGTCAGCTGCGAGCGGCCGCCGATGTGGTCGGACAGGAGCGGCAGCTTGCGCCGCTTGGCGGCGTCACGACGATTCATTTGGGACTCCTATGGCAGTACGTCCGGAACAGGATCGCCGATGCGCGGATTCGGGGCGGCGGATCGACGCGTTCCGATTCCGGAGGCTATGCGCCGCGGGTACCCCGTTCGCCAACCGTAAGTGAACAAGAAGGTGAAGGGGCGCTCTCGGATTGCGCACGCCCCTCAGGCGCCTGCAGTCGTTTCGGAAACGCCATCTCCGCCGCAGGCCGCTCGATAGACCGGGCGTTCCGCAGCATGGGACCCGTATATCGGTAAATGCGGCGAGCGCGGTAGCCTTTCCGAAAACCTTTTCCGTCCCGTTCGCCGGACCTCCGGCCGCCACGCCAGAAGGAACCACCATGCCCGCTCCGCACCGGACCTCCCTCCCCCTCGCCGACGTGTCGATCAGCGACGAGTTCTGGTCCCCGCGCCGCGAGACCGTGCGCACCAGGACCATCCCGCACCAGGAAGACCCGCCTGCGCGAAGGCGGCCAGTTCGAGGCGCTGCTCCTCAAGCCCCGCAGCCACGACGACGACGACCGCGAGCGCTTCCCGATCTTCTGGGAGTCCGACGTCGCCAAGTGGATCGAGGCCGCCAGCTACGTGCTCGCAAGCGAGCGACGCCCCCGAACTCGATGCGGCCGTTGACAAGGCGATCGACCTCCTCGCCGGCGCCCAGCAGGAGGACGGCTACCTCAACAACTACTTCACCGCCGTCAAACCCGGGAAGCGCTTCACCGACCTGCGCGACGCCCACGAGCTCTACTGCGCCGGGCACCTCATCGAAGCCGGCGTCGCCCACTTCGAGGCCACCGGCAAGACCACCCTGCTCGACATCGTGCGCCGCTACGCCGACCTCATCGACCGCGAGTTCGGCCCCGGCGGCTCCTGCGAAGGCGGCTACTGCGGCCACCAGGAGATCGAGCTCGCGCTCGTGAAGCTCTACCGCGCCACCCGCGAACGCCGCTACCTCGAACTCTCCCTGCGCCTCACCGACAACCGCGGCAAGGCCCCGTTCTACTTCGACACCGAGGCCGAACGCCGCGGCGACTCGGGCTACTTCGGCGGCCACTTCGGCGCCGTCGTCCGCAGCGACAAGCCGCCGCGCCGCGAGTACAACCAGAGCCACGCGCCCGTGCGCGAGCAGGACACGGCCGTGGGCCACTCGGTGCGCGCGATGTACCAGTACACCGCGATGGCCGACCTCGCCCTCGAACTCGGCGACGCGGGCCTGCGGGAGGCGTGCGAGAAGCCTCTGGGACGACCTCGTCGCCACCAAGCTCTACGTCACCGGCGGCATCGGCTCCGACCCGTCCATCGAGGGCTTCGGCCCGGCCTTCGACCTGCCCGACCGCACCGGCTACGCCGAGACCTGCGCCGCGATCGGCCTGGTCTTCTGGGCCCACCGCATGATGCTCCTGACCGGCGAGGCCAAATACGTCGACGTGCTCGAACGCGCCCTCTACAACGGCGTGCTCTCGGGCGCCTCCGCCGACGGCACGCGCTACTTCTACGGCAACCCGCTCGCCAGCGACGGCACCGTCGAACGCAGCGACTGGTTCGACTGCGCCTGCTGCCCGCCCAACCTCGCCCGGCTCCTGACCTCCCTCGAGCACTACGTCTACGTCGCCGACACCGAGGGCCTCTGGGTGAACCTCTACGTCACCGGCCAGGCCCGCTTCGCCCACGGCGGCCAGCGCGTCACCGTGACCCAGGAGAGCGACTACCCGTGGGACGGCACGATCGCCTTCACGCATCACCGAAGCCGAAGCGCCCCTTCCCATGACGCTGCGGCTGCGCCTGCCGGAGTGGACCACTGGGACGGCCTCGGTCAGCGTCAACGGCACCACACTCCCGTACACCACCGACAACGGCTACGCGGTGCTCAATCGCACCTGGTCCCCGGGCGACCGCGTCGAGCTGACGCTGCCGATGGCCCCGTCCCTGGTCCGCGCCGACGCGCGCGTCGCGTCCGCCCACGGCAAGGTCGCGATCCAGCGCGGGCCGATCGTCCACTGCGTCGAAGAGGTCGACAACGCCGCCCCGGTAACGCACCTGGTGATCGCCCGCACCGGCGACCTGCGCACCGAGCACGCGGACGGCCAGGACGCGATCATCGCCGACGGCCTGGTCGACGCCCCCGCCGAAGGCGGCCTCTACCGCACCGAGCGCCCCGGCCGCCGAGCCGACCGCGATCCGCACGGTGCCGTACTACGCCTGGGCCAACCGCGGCAAGGGCACCATGGCGGTCTGGATCCGCGAGACCCCCTAGCGAGTGCTCTACGAGGTGCCGGCATTACAGGGGCACTGCCGGTCTCCGAAGCGGACCACACGGCCATGGTGCGTGGGTTCCGGTCTTTCCCAGGAATTTTCGCCGACTCAGCTGAATCGGAGGCGCCGCTGTCGTCTGATCAAGTGAGGACAGCTGAAAGGGATACCCGATGGCCACTGAACGTACCGTCGAGACTGCAGACGGTCGCCTCCACTACGAGGTCCGCGGCGAGGGGCCGGTGATGCTCGTGCTCGGATCGCCCATGGACGCGAGACCGTTCACGCCGGTCGCCGAGGCGTTGGCGGATGACTACACGGTCGTGACCGCCGATCCGCGCGGGATCAACCGCAGCCGGCTGAACGACCCGGAACAGGACTCGCCGCCGGACGTGCGGGCCGACGACGTGGCCGCGATCCTGAGCGACCTGGGCGCGGCGAGCGCCGACATGCTCGGATCGAGTGGCGGAGCGACGACCGGCCTCGCCGTGGTGGCCCGCCACCCCGGGCTGCTCCGCACCCTCGTGGCACACGAGCCGCCGCTGATGGCGCTGCTGCCGAACGCGGCCGAGCATTTCAAGGCGGCCGACGAGAACGTGGCGGTCTTCCACCGCGATGGGCTTGGAGCGGCGTGGATGCGGTTCATGGTCAATATCGGCGTCGATCCCGGTGCCGCGCCCCCGGCGCTCGGTGAACCGTCCGAGCAGGACATCGCCGACGGCGCCTACTTCTTCGGCCACGTGCTGCAGGGGACGGTGACGTACGAGCCCGACATCGAAGCGCTGACGAACGGCCGGACCCGAGTGATCGTGGGGGTCGGGGCCACGACGGCCACCGAGGGCATGATCACCGATGTGACCTCCAAGGCCCTGGCCGGGCGGCTCGGCATCGAGACGACCGAGTTCCCGGGCGGGCATGGCGGCTTCATGGAGGATCCGAGAGCGTTCGCCGAGGTCTTGAAGGCGGTACCGGCTACAGGCTGATCGGGGGACGAAGGCTGAGCTGACGTAATCGGGCACGGTGGCCTTGTAGGCCGTCACCACTGTCGTTGCACGGTTCCCTTCGTACCGGTCACCAGGCTTGCCGGTGGAACATCGGCTTCCTGGTGTGGAGATGGTTGCGCTTCAAGCGGCGGCGACAACGAGGCAGGTGTGGGGCGGGCGGGGTTCTCCGGCTGCCCGGTGGTCAGATGGTTGGGCTTCAAACGGCAGCGACAACGAGGTAAGCGTTGGGCGGCAGGGTCCTCCGGCTGCCTGGTGCGAGATGGTTGAGCTTCAAGCCCGCAGCGACAACGAGGTCAGCTTGCCCGGGGTTGGCCTTCGGCTTTGAGGGTTCGAGAATGCTCGCGGTTCAGGCGGCAGCGACAACGAGGTAGCCGCAAGGCGGGGCGGGTTATGCGGCTGCCCGGTGCGGAGATGGTTGCGGTTCAGGCGGGCAGCGACGAAGAGGTCCTATTGCCGTGGGGGTGGGATGGGTGGCTGTCTGGTTCGTGTTGGTTGTTGTTGCCGGGCATGGGGATGGGCCCGAACCCGTGGGGGTTCGAGCTGGGAGGCCCGGGTGGTGCGCCTTCCCTCCCCGCCCCGGTCGCCCGGAGCGGGCACCTTAAGAACGGCGGATCGCCGAGGTCGGTCGGCCTGACTGGTTCGGG
>CAVUGC010000001.1:0-130251 GCA_963740955.1 uncultured Actinomycetota bacterium | reverse complement strand
CCTCTCGCAGCCCTCATCGAGTTCGCTGTCGAGCCACTCTCGAGTTACGAGTTGCCGGCGACCGGGAGCGGGTTCGATTCGCCGGTCTCGCTGAGCGCTTCGAGTGCGGTCTTCGATTCGGAGTCCGCGCCGTTTCTGATCAACAAGCAGCGGGACGGTCGGACATCGACCGGACCCAGCAGTTGCCGGTGGTCCGCTGAGGCCCTGCCCCTGAGCCCGCGATGAACTGAAGCAGTAGGGTGCCGCGCGCCGCGGTCAGCCGGGACGGTGAGTGAAAACGCTCGCCGCACTGGCCGACCGCGGCGCGGCCCTATATTATAAATAAACTGAACTAATTCGGTGGGGTCGTTCCGGCGCCCCCGCCCCCCCCCCGGAAGGGCCCGCGCGAGCGCCACCGCCGTGACACCGCGCGAGCCGAACACGGCACAACCGACACAGGAGCCCCCGCACATGCAGCGCCGCATCTCGCTGATCCCGCAGCCGCAGCAGCTCACCGCCGCAGACGGCGACCTCGACCTCGCCACCCTCAGCGCCATTGCCGCAGACACCGAGCTGCACCCCCTCGCCTGGCTCCTGTCCGACCTCGTCAACCGCGGCACCGGCCTGCGCCTCATCGTCACCGAACCCACCGAAAAGGACCCTGCCCAAGGCCGCGTCCTGCGCCTCGCCCTCGAAGGCGACCGCCCCGACGACTTCACCACCGCCGCCGAGGCCTACCGCCTCGACGTCACCGCCGAGGGCCTCGACCTCGTTGCCGCGCACCCCGCCGGCATCGCCCGCGGCATCGCCACCCTCCGCCAGCTCCTGCCGGCCGACGCCCTCCGCGAGGCCCCCGCCGCCGCGCCGGTCGTACCGCTCGTGTCCATCACCGACGAGCCGCGCCTGCGCTGGCGCGGCGTCATGCTCGACGTCGCGAGGCACTTCCAGCCCAAGGACTTCGTGCTCAAGATGATCGACCGGGCCTGGATTCACCGGCTCAACGTCGTCCATCTGCACCTCACCGACGACCAGGGCTGGCGTTTCGAGGTGCCCTCGCGCCCGAAGCTCGCCGAGATCGCGTCCTGGCGCGCCGAGACGAAGGTCGGGCACGCCCGCGACGAGGCCGCGGGCTACGAGCCGACCCCGCACGGCGGGTTCTTCTCGGTCTCGGACCTGCGCGAGATCGCCTCGTACGCGCGCGAGCGCCACATCATGATCGTCCCCGAGGTGAACCTGCCGGGCCACGCCCGCGCGGTGCTCGCCGCCTACCCCGAGCTCGGGGCGGGCCAGGACAAGCCCGTGTGCCCGACGTTCGGCGTGTTCGAGGAGGTCCTGGAGCCCACCCAGGCCGCGCTCGATTTTGCGCTGGAGGCCTACACGGCGATCGGCGAGGTCTTCGAGGGCCCGTTCGTGCACATCGGCGGCGACGAGGTTCCGATGACGCAGTGGGAGTCCTCGCCGATCGCGCGCGAGCTCATGGAGCGCGAGGGGATCGCGGACGTGCGCGGCGTCCAGGCCTGGTTCACGAAGGCGTTCTGCGACCACTTGACCGGGATGGGCAAGCGCGTGATCGGCTGGGACGAGATCCTCGACGGCGGCGCCCCCCACGAGGCCGTGGTCCACGTGTGGCGCAGCGAGGCCTATGTCAAGAAGGCCATCGCGGTCGGCCACCAGGTGGTCGCCTCGCCCGAGCCGTACGTGTACTACGACCACTACGAGAGCGACGGCGCCGAGGAGCCGCTGCGCATCCACGGGCTCACGCCGGTCGAGAAGGTCGCGGGCTGGGACCCGGTGCCGCCCGGGATCGACGGGTCGAAGGTCCTCGGCATCCAGTGCCAGCTGTGGTCGGAGTACCTGCCGAGCCCGAAGGACGTCGAGTACGCGGCGTTCCCGCGCCTGTCGGTCCTCGCCGAGGTCGGCTGGACGAACCTCGATGTGCGCGAGGCGAACCCGGTCATGGACCGCCTGGGCGACCACTTGGAGCGCCTGCACGCCATGGGGATCGGGTACCGGCCGCTCGAAGGGCCGAAGCCGTGGCAGCGGGGCGGCACGGGCCGGCGCCACCGCTTCGACTGGACGTTCACCGAGCACGAGGCCGAGTAGCAGCGAGCATCGGGGCCGAATGCCCTTGGCGTGAAAGCGAACCCGTGCGGGCCGCCGAAGCGGCTCGCACGGGTTTCTTTACTATGGGTCAGTCCCCGACGGCGGCGTCGGCGCATTGCGGGTCAGCAGCAGGGTCAGCAATCGGGACCGCCGTCGCCGTCGCCGGGGAGTCCGCACCGGTCCCGAAGGGACCGGAAACTCCGGTTCCGCGTTACGGGCGTCCGTAGCCGACGATGGAGCCGCTGTAGTCCATGTCGACGATCTTCACCACCGTGGTCGAGTTCGGGGCGTGGATGATCTCGCCGTTGCCGATGTACATGCCGACGTGGGCGAGGTCGTTGTAGAAGACCAGGTCGCCCTCTTGCAGCTCGTCGCGGGAGATCCGCGCCGTCTCGTCCCACTGCATGGCGGCGTTGTGCGAGAGGCTCTCCCCGGCCGCGGCCCACGCCTGCTGCGTCAGGCCCGAGCAGTCCCATGAGTCCGGGCCGGCCTCGCCGTACTCGTACGGCTCGCCGAGCTGTTCGAACGCGAACGCGACCGCTGCGGACGAGCCCTCGTAGTCGTATTCGGGCCCGGGGTTCTCTTCGGCGTACGCGTCGTCGTAGTCCTCTTCGAGGTCGGCGATCTCGGCCTCGATGTCCTCTTGCTGCTGCTCGATCTCCGCGAGGATGTCGTCGGCGCTCGCCTTGAGGGTCTCCAGCTCGGTCTTGCGCGTCTCGAGCTCCTGGACCTCGGCCAAGTTCGCCTGCAGCGCTTCGCTTTCGGACGCCGTGAGGTTCTCGAGGTACATCAGGCGGTCGGCGAAGTCCGAGGGGTCGCCGGCCAGGACCGAGTTGACCATCTGCATGTCGCCGCCGGTGTAGGCCGAGGCGGCGTATTCCGCGAGCGCCTCGTTGGCCGCGGCGGCCTCGGTCTCGAGCACGGGGAGCTGGGCCTCGATCTCGGCGATGAGCTCATTGGCGTCGTCGAGTTCTTCGCGCTTGCCGTTGTACTCCTCGATGACCTTCTCGAGGTCCTCGTTGCGCTGGTCGATCTCCGCTTGGATCTCGTCGCTCGTCTGCGCGTTCGCCTGCGAGGAGGTGAACAGGGCAGCGGTCGCCGGTAGCAGTGCGGCGGCTGCGATGGCAGCCGCGATTCGCCGGGTACGCACCAACGGATGCGCTCCTTCCTTTGGCCGCCTACCGGGTTAGCTGTCGGGTTCGGGCGGAAGGAAGGGTCGCCCTACGCGCCCGAGAGCGCGATTCACCCCGTCGGCCCCTGCTTGCGCCGACTGCTGGTTCCCCGGTTCGATGAAGCTGGGGGCTTCGCCGATTCGGCGGTGTCGCGCGGCGGGTGCGGGGTGCCCCCGAGTTTCCGACGCGACGGGTTCACGTTAGAGCCCGTTGTGGCCCTTGACAAGGGCGGGGGGAGAATTTCTCGCACAATGGCACGGAATACTACGGGCCGCTCCACGGGCATGACGAGCAGTTGCCGTGATACCCCCTTGGGGTATACACTGGCGATCGGAGGGAACGACATGACGAGCGATCAGACCGACCGCACCGAGGCCGACGGCGTCGCGCTGCCGGCCCCTGGCGCGCACGGCCACGGTGGTGGACCCGGCGAAGGACCCGCAGGGCACGATGCCGGCCATTACTGGTACCACGGCGACAAGGCCGCGCTCACGCGTCGCCTCAAGCGCATCGAGGGCCAGATCCGCGGCATTCAGCGGATGGTCGACGACGACGAGTACTGCATCGACATCCTGACCCAGATCTCGGCGTCCACCAAGGGACTCCAGGCCGTGGCGCTCAACCTCCTCGAAGGGCACCTCGCCCACTGCGTCGCCGAGGCGCAGACCTCGGGCGACCCCGCCGCCGCCGAAGCCAAGGTCAAAGAGGCCTCGAACGCGGTGGCCCGGCTACTCAGAACCTGAACCCACACCGAGCCGATGCACGGCTCGCAACGCATCCCGAAGCGGACAAGAGGAGTTGACATGGAAACCGTGTACGTCGTCAAGGGCATGACCTGCGGTCACTGCGCCGGAAGCGTCACCCAGGAGATCTCGGCCCTCCCCGGGGTCGAGGGCGTCGACGTGGCCCTGGAGACCGGCAAGGTCACCGTGAAGAGCGAGGCCGCCCTCACGGAGGACCAGGTCCGCGAGGCCGTGGACGAGGCCGGTTACGAACTCGTCGGCACGGCCGCGTAACACTCACCGATCGAGGCCCTGAACACCCGTTCACCGGGTGTTCAGGGCCTCGTCGTTGCGGTATCGGGGCGTCGCTGAAGTACAGTCGGGGCATGGCAGTCTCCGACGATGAGCGTTCCGTCGAGCTCGACGAGGACTTCTCGGTGCTCCCGGACCAGACCTCCGACGACACCGACCACGGCTGGGGCGAAGCGGTCGCCCCGCGACCGACCCGCTCCAAGCTGTCGGCCCGCGACCTCGACCTGCTGGCCGAGCGTCCCCCGCACTGGTAATGACCGGATCCGGTCCGCACCCCGCAGGCGCAGTGCCCGATCAGGTCGCTTCCGGAGTCTCGCCGGGGCCAGGTCTCGATCAGGTCATGGCCGGGCCGGGGCACTTGTGCGGCGCGCGCGTGGCAGCGAAAATGGACCGATGACTCCCGAACTCGGCGAATCAGGCGAGCTTCCACCCGAAGCGCAGATCACCCTCGTCATCGAGGCGGTGATGCTGCGCGCCGAACTGGCGGAGGCGCACGAGGAGCGGCAGGCGAACTGGGAACGCCTCGCGGCCATGTGGCAGCCGACGATGGACGACATCGACAACGCCAACGACCTGCAGTCGCTGGCGATCAACACCTACGCCATCGCCAGGATCCAGAACGCCGATGATCTGGAGATCCTCGCCGACGCCCTCGACCTTGTCGACGGCGCCATCGAAATGCTCGAGGACCCGAACTGCGGCCTGACCAGGGTCCTGACTTTGTGCCTGGAGCAGATCGGTGACCGTTTCGCGGAGACCAGAGACTTCCCCGAGCTGAAGGAACCCCTCGACGTCCTGCGCGAAGTGGTTGGGATCCAAGCGAAGCGGTAATACGCGACCGCCGCCGCAGGCGGGGTATCCGACCGTGGCTAGGACCGGGCTGGTTTTGGGTTGGGCTTCAACCGATCAGCGACAACCACGAGAGTATCGGGCTGGCAGGACTCTTCGACTATCCGGTGTGGGGATGGTTGGGGTTCAGGCGGCGGCGACAACGAGGCAGGAGTGGGCCGTGCAGAGCTCTGCGGCTCCCCGGTGCGGAGATGGTTGGGCTTCAAGCCAGCAGCGACACCGAGGCAGAAGAAGGCCGGGCGGGGTCCCTCCGGCGACTCGGTGCCGACATGGTTGCGGTTCAGGCGGCAGCGACAACGAGGTGAGGGATGGCCGGGCGGGGTTCTGCGGCTGCCCGGTGTCCTGATGGTTGCGGTTCAGGCGGGCGGCGACGAAGAGGTCCCATTGGCAATAGGGTGGGATGAGTGGGTGCCGGTTCGTGTTGACTGCTGTTGCCGGGCATGGGGATGGGCCCGAACCCGCTGGAGGGTTCGAGCTGGGAGGCCTTGATGCCTTTCCCTTCCCGCCCCGGTTCCGCCCCGGAGCGGGCACCTTAAGAACGGCGGATCACCGAGGTCGGTGCCCCTACGGGTGTCGGGTTGTTTGGGCTGCTCGGGCTCGGGTGCCTCGCCTGGGTCGCGGCTTCGCCTCGGACTCGGTTGATCGTGGTGCGAATCTTGGCTCGGCATTTGGCTTTGGCGGCCTCTCGCATGGCCGCGAGGCTTCGGGCTTGTTCGGCGGCTTCTGCTCTGGCATCGAGATCGAACTTCATGTTCTCCGACCATTCGGACCGGTAGAGCCCGGTCGGGAAGTAGTCGAAGTCATCCGCCAGGTGCTCGGCATCCATGTCCGCATCGGTCCGCCAGTCCGAACACCCACACCCATCCGTGCCTTTGCCGCCTTGGGTTTCGTGGTCTTCGTGGTGGGTGATGATGGCATGGCCGGGGCCGGTCTTCTCGACCGTCCAGCCAGCAGTGTGGATGCGGCCGTGGTGGAAACGGCACAGCAAGATCAAGTTCTCGGCGTTCGTGACACCGCCGTCGGCCCAGTGCTGGATGTGGTGTGCTTCGGTCCAAGCAATCGGGAGCGAACAACCCGACCAAGCGCAACCCTCGGGCTGCTCGAGCTCGAGCTTGCGCCGCAGTGCCGTGTTGGGGAGGCGCAAGGCGCGGCCGAGTTCGACCGCTTCACCGGTCTTGTAGTTGAACACCGAGGGGATGACACCGGCTTCACATGCAAGGAGGCGGGCCCTCGCGACCGAGATCGGCTGCCCTTCGAGGAGGGGCGTGCGGCCGGTGTCCTTGCCCTGCAGGGTCTCGATGTCGACGACCAGATCCAGGGTGGCCGTGTGGCCGTGGCGGGTCGCTGCCTCGGGCGAAGTCCCATAGCCCGCGAGGAGCTGGTGGAGTGCTTCCGCATGCTGGTTGGGAGCGGCGGGGAGCACGCCCTCGGTGTCGGTCTCTTCTTGGCGAGGGGGTGGGCAGGCGGTCTTCAAGTACTTGTCGAGGAGCCTGCCGGTCTCGTCGGAGAGTTCGCCGGACAGGCCCCACATCCCGTTGCCCTGTTCGGCGATCTCGATCCACTGCAACGACTGTTCGCCAAGGGAGTCAAGCAATTCCGACTCATCAGCCAGCTGCGCGGCCAGTTCATCCAGGTGCCGCTGCAAGTCCTTGAAGGGCGCATGGGCGCAGTACTGGGCGATCAACGCTTCGGGAGTGGTGCACTCGACCGAAGCATCGAAAGGTGAGGGGACTGGGGAGCGGAAGGGCGTCTTGGCGAACAGTCGCATGGCCGGGGTCTTGTCGAGCTGGCGGACAGCGAAGGCGACCTGATCGATCCGAGCCTGGCCTGTCGTTGCCGCCTGAGCCAGCACCTTGAACTTGGTGGAGAGGCGAGCGATGGCGGCGATCGAGCCTGCCGTGTTGAAGGTGAAGTCGAACTGGGAGAGCAAGAGATCGCGGAGGGCCGAGAACCCGAACACGGAACGGTGAAGCCCCGACTCCTTCATCGCAATCACCGCACCGAGCACCTGAGCATGGAAGGCATTGATCCCTGCGGCCGCTTCCTCAAGGGTGGACCGAATAGCTCGCGCTTGGGTCTGCCTGTCTTCACTGACTGCTGCTGCGGTGGCCATCGGATTCACCCCCTACCTGTTCTCGAATACTCGACCTGTTTTCGCTTCTTTGTTCGTAGTTCAATGATGACACGCCACCTAGGCAGTGTCATCGCCCGAAAGAGTGAATTATCCATTGAGGAACATCGATCTGCCGTCCCAGCCACCTTGCACCGCAAACAAAGTAAGTGGTTATCGGTGCTCCGCACCTCGGCCATCGAGCGGCCTGGCGGCCGCTATGCGGGCCCGGGAATGCTGCCACCTCTTTGTCGCTGCCCGCTCTAAGTCGGCTCTGCTCGGCGCGGGCTGTCGAACACATCAGCCCCACCACCATCGGACCCCTTGGTCGCTGCCCGCCCTAATCTTGACCAGCACTGACCTGCAAGCCGCCGATACGTTCGAGCCGTCGGCGCACCGGCCGCGGGATCCCGGGGGGAGCGGCGGGAACTGCGTGG
This sequence comes from uncultured Actinomycetota bacterium, assembly GCA_963740955.1. Lineage (GTDB taxonomy): Bacteria > Actinomycetota > Actinomycetes > Mycobacteriales > Micromonosporaceae > Glycomyces. The sequence goes on along the minus strand of CAVUGC010000001.1, from coordinate 122,567 downwards.
CAGCGGGACCCGAAGGATCATCCGCGAGGGGACCGACGGCACCTTCATTGCAGCTGGGCCGTGGGTACAAGTATTACTAGGAGCAGGTCCTAGAAAGGGTCGCAATGCTGTACGACAACCCGCTCACGGAAGCGCTGTGGGCCGGGCTCGACTCGGAAGAGCTCGCCCGCATCGCAGCGGTCGACGCCGAACGGCTCGAGGTCGAGCGCGAACGCCTAGCGGAAGAGTTCCGCCACATCATGACCGCCCCCGTGTACTCCCTCAGGAATCGCTTCGCGATGTGGGAGACCCTTGTGCACAAGATGGGGAACGACTGGCCGCCGGACGGCTACTACCTCATCGACGAGTACCTGAACGACCTGTTCAACCGAGCCGAGACCGCTACCGCGATCGGCAGCCTCCCGACCGGCTTGCAGGCAAAGTTCAAGGCGGTCCTGTTCACGATCGACGAGCAGTTCAATCGCCTCACGGTCGCGGACGGCGGAGCCGAGTTCGACCGCTGGGGGCGGCGGCGCCCGGCCGACATCCCACCCGCGCTCTGGGCGCGGCGTCCGAACAACCTTCCGTGGGAATCATGACGACCAACGCGACGCGGTCCGCATCCCCCGTGACGTCGGCAGGCTTCCCCCGCAGCCTCCGGTGACGTCGACTAAAAGTCCGGGTTGTACTTGGTATAGCAGGTGTGCGCCGAACCCGCTTCGGTACTGGCGTAAGACCATTGACCGGCTTCGGCCACCCCTCGCTGGGTGTTGCCGCCGATGATCGCCGTGGAACTGTGGCGGTTGGTCGGGTGGTAATAGTTCGAGATGCACTTTGAGGAGAAGATGTCCGAGCCGGACGCGGTGCCTTGGCACCAGGTGCCGCCGTCGATGTCCTGGCACGTCACGGATTCTGGATCGAACCTTGGCGCCGCGGCCTGAGCGGTCGTGGCTGATCCAGTTACGAGCATTGCGGCGGCCGAGAGGACCACCAGGACGTTGCTACGTTTGCGCGGCATTGCGCATCCTCCTTGCGATCGGGTGCTTGCCTGCTGTCGTTCGCCATTGCGGCGCAAGCCGATCGAAATTATCACCTAAAGTACTAAGAGATTCACATTCAGTGAAATTCAAAGTCAATGGTCGGAATTCCGACACTTCTGTCCTGACCAAGCGAAAGCCCGGATCTCGGAGAGGGAGGCTCTCCAGGATCCGGGCCTTCGTTCACCTGCCCTGGGGGACAGGATTTCTGTGTCGAGCAGAGGTCTCTCGTCAACCGCTAGCCCTTCACGGCTCCGCCCGTAAGGCCGGAGACGATATAACGCTGCAAGCTCATGAACACCGCAACCGTGAGCACCGAGGTCAGCAGGGTCCCCGCCGCGAAGATGCCGAAGTAGCTCGCCGGCGAGTTCTCCGCCGTCAGCGTCTTCAACCCCACCGCGAGCGTCATCTCGGGACGGTCGGTCAGGAACAGGCTCGCCAGGATGAAGTCGTTCATGGTGCCCACGAACGCGAGGATCCCTGAGATCGCGATGATCGGCGCGGCCAGCGGCAGGATCATTCCGAAGAAGATCTGCGCGTGCGAGGCCCCGTCGATCGTCGCGGCCTCGTCGAGCTCCTTCGGGATCGTGTCGAAGAAGCCCTTCATCAGCCAGGTCGAAACCCCGAGGGCCCCACCCATGTACACGAGCATCAGCCCGAGCTTCGTGTTCAGGCCCGCCACCGGGTAGAACTCGCCGATCGCACCGAAGATCAGATACAGCGCCACGACCGCGAGGAACGCGGGAAACATCTGGATCAGCAGCAGGAACAGCAGCATCGGCCGCCGCCCCCGGAACCGGAACCGGCTGAACGCATACGCCGCAAGCGACGAGATGAAGATCGAGATGAACGCCGCCGGAACCGCGATCACCAGGGAGTTCAGGAACCACCGCCCGAACGGCACGTTCGGGTCGGTGAACAGCTTCTCGAAGTTGTTGAAACCGAACGAGGTCGGCAGCAGACTCGTCGACGACAGCGTCCCGTTCGGATTGAACGCCGCCGACACGACATAGACGATCGGCACGATCCCGAACAGCAGCACCGCCACCGCCACCACATGCCGCCAGCCGAACTCCGCGACCCATGTTTTGAATGAGCGCCGTACGAGCGGATGCTTCCCCTTGCGCGGCGCCTTCGCCCCAGACACGGTCATGAGTACACGTCCTCCTGGTTGCGGGTGAAGCGGAACATGACCGCCGAGATCGTGGCGACGATGAGGAAGATGAACACGCTGATCGCGCTGGCGAAGCCGTAGTCGGCGCTGGAGGAGCCGAAGGCCTGCCGGAACGCGTAGGTGATCAAGAGGTCGGTGCCGCCGACGGTGTCGCCGGCCATGAACGGGTGGCCGCCGCTGAGCAGTTCGATGGCGTTGAAGTTGTTGAAGTTGAACGCGAACGAGGAGATGAGCAGCGGGGTGAGTGCGATGAGGAGCAGCGGGAGCGTGATTTTGCGGAACGCGGTGACTCCCGTGGCGCCGTCGATCTTGGCCGCCTCGAGTGAGTCCGAGGGCAGGGCCTGGAGTGCGCCGAGGCAGATGAGGAACATGTAGGGCCAGCCGAGCCAGGTGTTGGCGATGAGGACCATCGCCCGGGCCGACCAGGTGCCGCCGTACCAGTTCACGTTGAGGTTGAACAGTTCGTTGACGAGGCCGAAGTCGCGGTTGAACATCTGCGCCCACACCAGCAGCATCGCGAAGGACGGCATGGCGTACGGCAGGATCATGAGGGTCCGGTAGACCTTGGTGCCGCGCATGTTCGGTTTGTTGAGCGCCATGGCGGTGCCGAGGCCGATCGCGAACGTGAACAGGACCGATCCGGCCGCGAACATGATGTTCCAGGTGAAGACGCCCAGGAACGGGCCGCGGATGTCGGGGTCGGTGAGGACGTCGAGGTAGTTGTCGGCGCCGATGTCGACGCGCCAGCCCACGAGTGCGGCTTCGCCGTCTTCGGTGACGAAGGTGCCGGTCTCGTTGTCGGCGTTCCAGACCGTGCCGGTCTCGGAGTCGGTGATGCAGTCGCAGGCCGCGCCGTAGGAGCGGGTCGAGGCGCCTTCGAAGGCGGAGAGGCCCTGGAGTCTGATGCCGGTCTCGGGCCCGGTGGGGACGGCGATGTCGGCGAGTTCGGCTTGGCGTTCGCCCAGTTCGGCGAGGGTCCAGACCTCGTAGCCGGGGGCGGCGGTGACGCGCCCGGTGGGGTCGACGGTGGCGTCGTCGAGTTCGGTGAGGCCTTCTTCGGTGCCGGCCCAGGTGGAGCCGTCGGCGTTGTCGGTGAGGAGCAGTGTCAGTTCGCCGGTGCTCGATTCGCCCACGGCCACGAGGTAGGTGGCGCCGCCGGGGGTCTGCTGGACGCCGGTGGCGATGATCGCCTCGATCGCCTGTTCTTTGTGGACGCGGTGTCCGTCGCCGTAGTTGGAGAAGGAGGTGCCGATGGTGAGGACGACGGGGAGGATCTGGAAGGCGAGCAGGAGCAGGGTGCCGGGGATGAGGTATTTGAGCTGGATGGCCCGGCGCTGGAGGTAGACGTAGAACAGGACGGCCGCCACGGCCGCCTCCAGCGCGAGGCCCCACCAGGCTCCGGCACTGACGAGCGGCAATGCCGCCCAGACGGCCAGCGCGGCGACCACCGCGAGTACCGCGATCTTGACGATCAGGCCCGCGGCGGTCGTGGAGCCGGCCGCCGGGGAACGTTGGTCGAGCACAGTGCGTTCTTCCTTCGCTCGTCGTGCCTGGGGTGCTTAGCCGGCGACTGCGTCGCGGATGGCCTGGGCGGCGGTGGCGGCGGCGTCGGCGCCGGTGGAGACGCCGTCGACGGCGTCGGCTTCGGCGCGGCCGAAGGGCTCCCAGACGGCGTTCATGGCGGGGATGTTCGGCATGGGGACGGCGTTCTCGCCGGCGGCGGCGAAGCCCTGGACGTCGGCGTTGTCGGCCGAGTAGGTCTCGGCGGCGGCGGTGAGGGCCGGGAGGCGCCCGCCGGCTTCGGCGAGCTTGACCTGGAGGTCTTCGGTGAGCACGTAGTTGGTGACGAACTCTTGGGCGAAGACGGCGTTCTTGGCGGTGGCCGAGACGTAGAAGCCCTGGACGCCGAGGAAGGGGGAGGCCGGGCCCTGGCCTTCGAAGCCGGGGATGGCGGTGACCTCGTAGTTCAGGCCCGCGCCTTGGACGTCGGTGAGGGCCCAGGGGCCGGAGATCATGAAGGCGGTCTTGCCGTCGACGAAGAAGGGGATGGTGTTGGTCGCGTCGATGGTGGTCTTGAGGATTCCGGCGGCGCCGAGTTCGGCGAACTTCTCGAAGGCGGCGATGCCGCCGGGGGAGTCGACGCCGACGTCGGTGGGGTCGAGGGTGCCGGTGCCGTCGTCTTTGAAGAGGTAGCCGCCGAAGGAGGCGAAGAGCGGGTAGGCGCTGTAGGCGTTGCCGTCGACGCCGACCTCCATGGTGATGACCTCGTCGGTGCCGGCGGCTTCGCCGGCGGTGATGAGCTCTTCGAAGGTGGCGGGGGCGGTGGGGGCCAGGTCGGTGTTGCGGATGAGGGCCAGGTTCTCGACGGCGTAGGGGACGCCGTAGACGTTGCCGTCGACGGTGAAGGCCTTGACGGTGGTCTCGTTGAGGGCGGCCTGGTGGTCGGCGTTCAGGGTGACGGGGGCGATGACGCCGTCGGCGGCGAACTGGCCGGACCAGTCGTGGGCGCCGACGATGATGTCCGGGCCCTGGCCCTGCTCGGCGGCGGTGAGGAAGTCTTCGCGGAGGGTCTCCACGTGCTCTTCGACGGTGACTTTGACGCCGACGGTGTTCTCGAAGTCCTTGACGAACTCCTTGAGCACGGGGGTGCGGGTCTCGTCGGCCCAGATGACCAGTTCGCCGGAGAACTGCGTGGACTCGTCGCTCGCCGAGTCGCCGTCGTCGGAACCGCAGGCGGCGGCCGCGCCGAGGGCGGCGGCCGAGACGGCGGTGATACCCAGGGTCCTTCTGCGCATGTCTTCTACTCTCCTCATTGAGGGGCCCCGGGGCGGGGGCCGGTGACTGGGGGCTCGCGCCCCGTCCCCGAAGATTAGCAAGATGTTTCAGAAACAGGAAACCCTTGCAACCAAACTGTTGCCAAATTTCAGATAGGCTACGCTGTCATCATGCGGCTTCGACTCTCTGACATCGCCCGGCAGGCCGGGGTCAGTGAGGCAACGGTGTCCCGGGTGCTCAACGACAAACCCGGGGTCGGTCAGCAGACCCGACAGTCCGTCCTCACTGCTCTCGACGTGCTCGGTTACGAACGCCCTCAGGCATTGCGCAAACACGCGATCGGCCTGATCGGCCTCGTCGTGCCCGAACTCGAGAACCCCATCTTCCCGCTCTACGCGCAGACGATCTCCAATGTGCTGGCCGGCATCGGGCTACACACCGGTGCTCTGCACGCAGACCCCCGGCGGGGTCTCCGAGGACGAGTTCGTCGAGATGCTCCGCGAAAGAGCCGTCGCCGGCATCATCTTCGTCTCCGGCCTCCACGCCGACACCACGGCGAGCACCGAGCGCTACCAGGAACTCAAGGACAAGCGCCTCCCGGTCGCGTTCGTGACCGGCCACCCCGAAGGCGTCGAGGCCGCCTCCTTCTCCTGCGACGACAACGTGGCCGCCCGCATCGCCGTCGAACACCTCGCCGGCCTCGGCCACGAGAAGATCGGCCTCGTCTCGGGCCCCGACCGCTACTGGCCCGTACGCCGCAAGATCGCCGGCTACCGCGCCGCCATGCAAGGGGTCGGCCCCGAACTGATCGAACTGACCCTCTTCGGCGAACAGGGCGGATACGCCGCCGCCAGCCGCCTCATCGACCGCGGCGCCACCAGCGTCGTCTGCGGCTCCGACATGATGGCGCTCGGCGCGATCCGCGCCGCCGAGGAACGCGGCCTCAACGTGCCGCAGGACTTCTCCGTCGTCGGCTACGACGACTCACCCCTCATCGCGCACACCAACCCCCCGCTCACCACCGTGCGGCAGCCGGTGCGCGACATCGCCACCGCCGCCGCCCGGGCCCTGCTCGACGAGATCGCCGGGCAGCCCACGCCGTCGTCGGAATACCTGTTCCGACCCGAACTCGTCGTACGCGGTTCCACCGGTGCGGCACCCCGAGACTGAAAGGCACTGCACCGATGAGTGAACACTGGTGGCGCGACGCGGTCATCTACCAGGTGTATCCCCGTTCGTTCGCCGACGCGAACGGCGACGGCATGGGCGACCTGGAGGGCATCCGCTCCCGCATCCCCTACCTGGCCGAGCTCGGGGTGGACGCCATCTGGCTCTCACCGTTCTACGCCTCGCCCCAGAAAGACGCCGGCTACGACGTCGCCGACTACCGAGCGATCGACCCCCGCTTCGGCGACCTCGACGACTTCGACCGGATGCTCCAGGCCGCGCACGCCGCCGGGATCCGCCTCATCGTCGACCTGGTCCCCAACCACACCTCCTCCGACCACGTGTGGTTCCAGGCCGCACTCGCCGCGGCCCCCGGCTCGCCGGAGCGAGAGCGCTACCACTTCCGCGACGTCGACCCCGCCGCCCCCGACACGCCCCCGAACAACTGGCAGTCGATCTTCGGCGGCCCCGCCTGGACCAAGACACCCGGCGGCGAACAGTGGTACCTCCACCTCTTCGACGCCTCACAACCCGACCTGAACTGGGACAACGCCGAAGTCCACGAAGAGTTCAAAGCGATCCTGCGCTTCTGGCTCGACCGCGGCGTCGACGGCTTCCGCATCGACGTCGCCCACGGCATGGTCAAAGCCCCCGGGCTCCCCGACACGGGCGGCGACGGCACCATCGAAATGATCGGCACCACGCTGGCCCCGTTCTTCGACCAGGACGGCGTCCACGACATCTACCGCACCTGGCGCCCCATCATCGATGAATACGAAGGCGACCGGATCTTCGTCGCCGAAGCCTGGACCGACTCGGCCGAACGCCGCTCCCTCTACCTCCGCAGCGACGAACTCCATCAGGCCTTCAACTTCGACCTCGTCCTCGCCCCGTTCCAATCCGCCGACTTCCGCAAGGCCATCGACTCCGAGATCGCCAACAACGCGGGCGTCGGCGCACCCTGCACCTGGGTCCTGTCCAACCACGACGTGCAACGCCACGTCACCCGCTACGGCGGCGGCGAGATCGGCCTGGCCCGCGCGAAAGCCGCCACCCAGCTCCTGCTCGCCCTCCCCGGCGTCGTCTACGTCTACCAAGGCGAGGAACTCGGCCTCAACGAAGTCCTCGACCTGCCCGCGGAAGTCCGCGAAGACCCCACGTTCTTCCGCACCAACGGCGAACAGATCGGCCGCGACGGCTGCCGCGTCCCGCTCCCGTGGACGAGGGAAGGCACCTCCTTCGGCTTCGGCACCGGCGGCTCATGGCTCCCCCAGCCGGCCGACTGGGCCGCGATCTCGGCCGAAGCCGAAGACGGCATCGACGGCTCCACCCTGGAGTTCTACCGGGCCGCGCTGGCGCTCCGCAAGGACCACAAGGCGACCGGCCTGACCTGGCTGGCCGACGCGGGCGACAACGCGTTCGCGTTCGACAACGGCGCCCTGGTCGCCGTGGTCAACTTCGGCGACGAACCGGTCCCGGTCGACGGCTACGGCAAAGAGGTCCTCCTCGCGAGCACCCCGCTCGACAACGCCACCCTCCCCGGCGGCGCGACCGTCTGGTTCAAGAAGTAACCCGAGCAAAACGAGGGGCCCGGCCGCAATGCGGCCGGGCCCCTCGCGCCTCCCCGTGACACGCCGGGCGAACCCAATTCGGCTTTTCTGACCGCTTCTTCCATATCCTGCCCACATGATCGAGAGTTACGCTCAGACCATGGACATCGTCAAGGGGCTGCCACCCGAGACCCGCGAATACTGGGAGCGGCGCGCCGAGATCGCCGGCGTCTCCCTTGAGGAGTACCTCCTCCAGAAACTCATCCGTGAAGCCCGCCTCCCCAGCGCCAAAGAGGTGTTCGACCGCGTCGACCGCGAGGCCACCGGCCACCTGTCGAGCGCCGACGCAGTGGCGATCCTCCGCGACGACCGGGAGTCCCGTTGATCGTCGTCGACTCCTCGGTCCTCGCCCCGGCCCTCGTCGACGCCGACCCCGACGGCGCCGGCCTCCGCGCCCAACTCGCCGGGCACGAACTCATCGCACCCCAGATCCTCGACATCGAAGTCATGTCGGTCTACCGCCGCCACTGCCGGTCCGGGAAGATCACCGCCGCCGAAGCGGACCTCGCCGTGCAGCGGCTCGCCGAACTGCCCATGGAACGCTTCCCGCACACCCATTTGACGGGCCGCGTCTGGGAACTGCGGCACGACGTCACCTCGTACGACGCGGCTTACATCGCGCTGGCCGAGGCGCTGAACGTGCCGTTCTGGACGCGCGACCAGCGACTGGCCAATGCGCCCGGCATTCGCTGCCAGACGGTCGTCCCCGCCGGAGAGTGAACGCCGAAGGGCCCGGCCGCGATGCGGCCGGGCCCTTTGTTCGTGCGGTCTTACTTGATCTTGTTGCCCGCGGAGCGGAGCTGCTGGCAGGCTTCGACGATGCGGGCGGCCATGCCGGCTTCGGCGAGCTTGCCGTAGGCGCGCGGGTCGTAGGCCTTCTTGTTGCCGACCTCGCCCTCGACCTTGAGCACGCCGTCGTAGTTGCGGAAGATGTGGTCGACGACCGGGCGGGTGAACGCGTACTGGGCGTCGGTGTCGATGTTCATCTTGATGACGCCGTGGTCGACCGCGTCGCTGATCTCCTGCGCGGTCGAGCCGGAGCCGCCGTGGAAGACCAGGTCGAAGGGCTTGTCCTTGCCGAGCTTGGCGCCGACCGCGTCCTGGATCTCCTTGAGGATCTCGGGGCGGAGGTGGACGTTGCCGGGCTTGTAGACGCCGTGCACGTTGCCGAAGGTCAGGGCCGTCATGTAGCGGCCCTTCTCGCCCGCGCCGAGGGCTTCGACGGTGGCGAGGCCGTCTTCGACGGTGGTGTAGAGCTTCTCGTTGATCTCGGCTTCGACGCCGTCCTCTTCGCCGCCGACGACGCCGATCTCGATCTCGAGGATGATGTTGGCCTTGGCGGTGCGGGCGAGGAGGTCCTGGGCGATCTCCAGGTTCTCCTGCATCGGCACGGCGGAGCCGTCCCACATGTGGGACTGGAACAGCGGCAGTTCGCCGCGCGCGACGCGCTCTTCGCTGATGGCGAGGAGGGGGCGGACGAAGCCGTCGAGGTGGTTCTTCGGGCAGTGGTCGGTGTGGAGGGCGACCTTGACCGGGTAGTTCTTGGCGATCTCGTGGGCGGCGGCGGCGAGGGCGACCGAACCGGCCACCTTGTCCTTGATGGTGGGCCCGGAGAGGTACTCGGCGCCGCCGGTGGAGACCTGGACGATGCCGTCGGACTCGGCCTCGGCGAACGCGGCCAGCGCGGCGTTGAGCGTCTGGGTCGAGGTCACGTTGATGGCCGGGTAGGCGAAGGAGCCGGCCTTCGCCCGGTCGAGCATCTCGTTGTATTCCTCGGGTGTTGCGATAGGCATGCTGCCTGCTCCTTAGACAAGTCGTTGATTGCTCCCCGACCGGGGGCGGGACTCAGACGCCGCTGTCTGATGGCCTCGAACTGTTGCGTCGCGATGAAGTATTGCCCACGAGCATGTGAAGGCCCTCCTCAGGCTACCTGTTGGATCACTGGCCGCGTGGGCTCGGGCGCGTCTACGGTGGGTTATATGAACTATCACCAGGAATGGGCGGACGAGAACGACGAGTTGTCCGAGTTCGACCTGGCCGACTCGTCTGAGCCGCCGCCTGAGGACGATCCCGAGGCGAGCGTGACCGAGTCGCAGGGGGTGGTTCCCGACGAGGTCGATCCGGCCGACGCGGCCGATCAGATGGCCGAGGTCCCGGAGGACGACGAGGAACCGCACGGCGACTAGGGGTTCCTAAACACCCCCTAGCAGCATTGAAGGCCCGGTCCCGCGATCACTCGCGGGACCGGGCCTTCGTGCATGTCCGGGCCGAGCGTCGGCCGCCGTGCCCGAGACGGTCTTGGCTGCGCCCAGCTACCGTGCTTCAGGCAATCTGGGCTGCGCCCAGCTTGTCGAGCACCCAGGCGAGGTTGAACGCCTCTTCCTCCCAGGCGTCGTATCGTCCGGAGCGGCCGCCGTGGCCGGCCTCCATCTCGGTTTTGAGCAGTACGTCCGAGTCGGGGCTCTCGTGGCGGAGCTTCGCGACCCATTTGGCGGGCTCGTGGAAGCCCACCCGGATGTCGTTGAGGCTGGTCACCGCGAGGATCGACGGGTAGCGGACGCCCGTGATGTTCTCGTAGGGCGAGTAGGCCTTCATGTACTGGTAGACCTCGGCCGACTCGAGCGGGTTGCCCCACTCTTCCCATTCGCCGACGGTGAGGGGCATGGTCGGGTCGAGGATCGTGTTGAGCGCGTCCACGAACGGGACTTCGGCGAGCACGCCGGCGAACCGTTCGGGGGCGAGGTTCGCGACGGCGCCCATGAGGAGGCCGCCGGCGGAGCCGCCGCGGGCGATGATCCGGTCGTGGGCGGCCCAGCCGACCTTGACCATGTGGTTGGCGGCGTCCACGAAGTCGGTGAACGTGTTGTTCTTGTGCAGGAGTTTGCCCTGCTCGTACCACTGGCGGCCCATCTCGCCGCCGCCGCGGATGTGCGCGATCGCGAAGACGACGCCGCGGTCGAGCAGGCTCAGGCGGGCGGTGGAGAAGTACGGGTCGATCGAGGCCTCGTAGGAGCCGTACCCGTACAGCAGGCACGGCGCGGTGCCGTCGGCTTCGACGCCGGCCTTCGCGACGATCGAGATCGGGATCTGCGTGCCGTCGGCGGCGGTGGCCCATTCGCGGTATTGCCGGTAGTGGGCCGGGTCGAACCCGCCGAGCACCGGGGTTTGCTTGCGCAGCAGCAGGTCCCGGTTGTCGATGTCGTAGTCGTAGACCGACGCCGGGGTGACCAGTGACGTGTAGGTGAGGCGCAGGTGCCGCGACTCGTAGTCGGGGTTGGCGCCGAGACCGGCGGTGTAGATCGGCTCCTCGAAGGCGATCTCGCTGAGATTGCCCTCGTTGTCGAGGATCGCGAGCTGGGAGAGCCCGGCCCGGCGCAGGGACACGACGACGTGGTCGGCGAAGGCGTCGGCCGATTCGAGGCGGACCTGCGCGTCGTGCGCGATGACCTCGTGGAACTGGGTCGTGTCGTCGACCGGGGTCCAGCCGAGCGTGAAGTTCTCGGCGTGCTTGTTGTGCAGCACCCAGAACCGGTCGCCCTGGTGGTCGATCTCGACTTCGACGCCCTGCTCGCGGCCGTTCCCGAAGAGCGTGAACTCGCCGGTCGGGTCGGCGGCGTCGAGGTAGCGGTACTCGGTGGTGGTGGAGGAGCCGATCGCGATGATCAGGAATCGCTCGGACCTGGTGAGGCCGATGCCGGTGCGGAACCGCGCGTCGTCCTCCTGGTAGATCAGCGTGTCCTCGGCCTCGCCGAGGAGGTGGCGCCAGATCTGGAACGGCCGCCAGGCGTCGTCGATCTTCGTGTAGAAGAACGCGGAGCCGTCGGCCGACCAGGCGCCGCCGTAGAGGACGCCCTCGATGGCGTCGGGGAGGTCCTCGCCGGTGCGCAGGTCCTTGAAGCGCAGGGTGAAGGTCTCGTTGCCGGTGTAGTTGACGCCGTAGGCGAGCAGGTTTCCGTCGGGGGAGATGTCGTAGACGCCCAGCAGGAAGAAGTCGTGGCCGGCGGCCAGCTCGTTGTCGTCGATGACGACGATCTCGCCCGCGACGGGCACGCCCGGTTCGATGCTCGGCGGCGTGTCGCCGGTCGCGGCGAGGCGGCAGCGGATCGGGTAGTCCTTGCCCTCTTCGGTGCGGCCGTAGTACCACCAGGCGTCCTTGCGGTACGGGACGGAGAGGTCGGTCTCCTGGGTGCGGTCCTTGATCTCGCCGAAGATCGTCTTGCGCAGCTCGGTCAGGTGCTCGGTGCGCGATTCGGTGTAGGCGTTCTCGGCCTTGAGATAGTCGAGGACCTCGGGGGCCTTCTCGTCGTTGCGGTCGTTGAGCCAGGCGTACGGGTCGTTCACGGTGTCGCCGTGGTGAGTGCGCGGGTGATCGCGGCGGGGAGCCGCGGGTTTCGCTGGTTGCGTTTCCGACATGCCTCAACTGTAAGGGCCGCGCGCGGGACGTGCCGGTCACAGCACGACCGCCTCGCCCCACCCGTAAGTTACTCGCGAGTAACATCTGGGTGGTCAACAACCCGCGAAATCGCCCGAACCAGGGCGCACCGGCCTGTGAGGATAGTGTCCATGAGCGACAGGAGCGACGAGGCGAGCCAAGAGCCCGAAACCTCCGCGATCGACGGCCCCGTCGGCGACAGCGAATCCGGCAGCGGCGAAACGACCCCGCCGCAGGCCATCGACGAAACCCCGCTCGAGCGCCACCCCGCCGACGAAACCGCCGCGCCCACCGAGAACACCCCGGCCGCCGAAGCCGACCGCGCCGAGCCGACCGAAAACGCACCGTCCCCCGAAACCCCGGCAGCACCCCACGACACCACCCCCCTCGAAGTCACCGCCCCGCTCGACAACACGACCCCGTCCAGCCGCACCGCACCCATCGACCACGCGATCCTCGACCGCCCACCCGGCGCACCCTTCCTCACCGCCCGAGGACTCTCCGCCAAAGGCCGCCAAGGACCCATCTTCACCGACATCACCATCACCGCCGCCCTCGGCCAAGTCGTCGCCCTCTGCGGCGACGGCGGCGAAGGCCGCACCTCACTCCTCCTCGCCCTCACCGGCCGCTTCGCCCACCACACCGGCACCCTCGACGTCGACGGCCAGACCACACCCCGACAGATCCGCCGCCGCTTCACCATCGCCCAAGCCGGACCCCCCATCCGCTACGACCCCTACGCCACCATCGGCGCCTGCATCAAAGAAACCATCACCACCTCCAACGGCGCCGCCACCCGCACCAACATCAACGCCTGGCTCGACCGCCTCGCCGTCGGCGCCGACACCGGCGACACCTTCGGCTTCCTGCCCCGCATCGAACAGATCCGCTTCTCGATCGCCTGCGCCGCCGCCTGCCGCACCCCCGCCATCGCCGTCGACGACACCGACACCGGCCTCGACACCTGCGGCTCCGAACGCGTCTTCGAAGCCCTCCGCACCGTCGCCGACGCCGGCCAACTCGTCATCGCCACCAGCACCCGCACCGACCCGCCCGCCGACACCGTCGTCGACCTCCGCGCCAAAGACCCGCGCACCCCCTGCACGCGCCACCACGAGCCCACCCGAAACGGAGGCCACCGGAAATGAGAGCACTGTTGAGCCCGTTCACGCTGAGCCCCTTCAAGCTCGCCGCCACCGAACTGCGCCGCTTCCGCGGCCACCCGCTCCGCACCGCCGCACTCGTCGCCATCGTCCTCATCCCCCTCGTCTACGGCGGCCTCTACCTCTGGTTCGCCTGGGACCCCTACGGCAAACTCGACCAGATGCCCGTCGCCGTCGTCAACGAGGACACCGGCGCGACCGTCGACGTCGACGGCCAGACCACCCCGATCAACGGCGGCGACCAACTCATCGACCAACTCGAAGCCGACCGCATCTTCGACTGGCGCTTCGTCTCCGCCTCCCAAGCGAGCCAAGGCCTCGAAGACGGCGACTACTACATGGTCATCACCGTCCCCGAAGACTTCTCCACCCGCCTCGCCAGCCTCTCCGGCACCGACCCCGAACAAGCCACCGTCGAATTCGACCTCAACGACGCCAACGGCTACGTCGCCGGCATCATGGCCTCCACCGTCGAAGCCGAACTCCGCAACCAGATCAACACCGCCGTCTACGTCACCTTCGCCACCACCATCTTCGGCGACCTCACCGAACTCAACGCCGGCCTCACCGACGCCGCCGACGGCGCAAACGAGCTCTCCGACGGCATCGGCACCGCCCAGACCGGCGCCGAAGACCTCCAAACCGGACTCGGCCAACTCACCACCGGCGCCGACCAAGTCGCCGACGGCGCAGGCCAAGTCAGCGACGGCGTCGACCAAGCCGTCGACGTTGCCCAACCCGTCGTCGACACCCTCGCCGACAACTGGACCCAGATCCAAACCGGCTCCTCCGCCGCCGCCGACCTCTCCACCCGCGCCAACAGCGACCTCGACACCGTCTACGACAGCCTCTGCACCGCCAACCCCATCGCCGACCCCGACGCCTGCACCAGGCTCCAGACCTTCATCACCGACGCCGACACCGTCGACAACGACATCCAAAACGCCAACACCAGCATCCAAGACACCTCCACCGGCACCCTCGAACAAGCCTCCGACGACCTCACCGACCTCAAGACCGGCGCAGCCGACGTCGCCACCGGCGCCGAACAGGTCGCCGACGCCGCCGCCACCGCCGAAACCGGCGCCGGCGACCTCGCCGACGGCCTCACCCGGCTCCAAGACGGCGCCGACACCCTCGCCGGCTCCCTCGCGGCCGCAGCCGAAACCGTCCCCAGCACCAACCCCGCCGAAGACGCCGACAACGCCGACGCCTACGGCAGCCCCGTCACCGTCGACGAGGACAACGCCAACCCCGCCGGCACCTACGGCCGCGGCCTCGCCCCCTTCTTCATCGCCATCGCACTGTGGGTCTTCGGCCTCATGGGCTACCTCGTACTGCGTACGGTGAACAGCCGGGCGCTGGCGGGACCGCTGCGCTCCGTCCCGATCGCCATCGGCGGTTGGCTCCCGGGCGCGTTCCTCGGCGTCCTCTCGGCCCTGGTCCTGTATCTCGCGATCGACCTCGGACTCGGCCTCGACCCGGAACACGCCCTCGCCACGCTCGGGCTCTCGGTGCTGGTCGATCCTCACGTTCTCGGCGATGGCGCACCTGTGCAAGCTCGCGTTCGGCACCGCCGGGAGCCTGCTCCTGGTCGTGCTGTTGATGCTGCAGCTGACGAGCGCGGGCGGCCTGTACCCGGTGGAGACGACGCCGAGGTTCTTCCAGGCGCTGCATCCGCTGCTGCCGATGAGCTATGTGGTGGACGCGCTGCGGGTGACGATCAGCGGCGGCGAGACCTCGCACGCGGTCAACGCGGTGATCGTCTTGGGCGCGTACCTGGTCGGTTCGCTAGCGGTCTCATCGATGGTCGTCGCCTCCCGGCGCCGCTGGAAGCCCGACAGCCTGAACGCGCCGCTGCAGATCTGAGGTCAGCGTTCGATGAGGGCGGCGAGGCCGTCCAGGGTGCGTTCGAGGCCGAAGGCGAAGGCGTGCTCGGCGTCGTAGGCCGCGTCGTGGGCTTCGCCGGCGGCCTGGCCGACGCGGACGGCGGTCGGGAACTTCGCAGTGTCGAGGACCTTCGCGAGCAGGGGGCCGTTGGCCTCCCACCACTCCTGGTCGTCCATGCCGCTGGCCTCGCGCTCGGCGTCGGACTGGGCCGCGTCCTGCGCGGCGGTGCGCACGAAGGCGAGCAGGTAGGCGAGCGCGTCGTCCATCTCGACATCGCCGAGCCCCAGGCCTTCGAGGGCCACCAGCTCGTGCTCGTACTTGGCGCACTGGCCCGGCCCGAGCGGCGGCCGGCTCGGCGAGGCGGCCGCGGCCCAGGGGTGGGCGCGGTAGAGCGTGTAGTTGTCGCGCGCCACAGCGGTCAGACGTTCCCGCCAAGGGCCTTGGGCCGCAGTCCGGTCCATGCCCTCGAACAGCGAGTCGAGCATGAGTGCGACGAGCTCGGACTTGCCCGGCACATACGTGTAGAGCGTCATCGGGGCCTTCCCGAGCTCCTGGGCGAGGCGGCGCACGGTGACCGCGTCCAGCCCTTCGGCATCGGCGAGGCCGACCGCGGCCTGGACCACCTCGTCGACGGTCAACGCCTTGCGGGGCCCGCGGCCGGTCTCCGGCGCGGCCCTCCAGAGCAGTTCGAGCAGGTTCGGTTTCGGCGTCTCAGTGGCGGCAGTCACGGGGGAAATCCTATCCGAAAAACTTGTACGTTGTACATCGTACGTTGTACAATATACAACGTACGAAGAAAAGGAGCCGCTCATGCGCATCACCTCGTCCGCCGTCTCGCTCAATGTCACCGACCCGACCGCATCGGCCGAGTTCCTCAAGCGCCACTACGGCTTCGCGGAGGACATGTCCGCAGAAGGCTTCATCTCGCTCTCGCGACCGGACGCGGGATTCCATGTCATCTTCCTGAAGACGGGCCTGTCGACCTTCAAGCCCGAGAGCGCCAAGGGCCACGCCGACGGCCTTCTCTTGGCCTTCGTCGTGGAGGACATCGACGCCGAATACGCCCGCGTCCAGGCCGAGGGCGTCGCAGATCACCACGCCGATCGAGACCGAGGAATGGGGCGAGCGCTACTTCCAGACCGCCGACCCCAACGGCGTCGTCATCCAACTGGTCCAGTGGATGACCGCCCCCGAGTTATCCACAGGCTGGAAACTCATGGTTGTCGGCTCGATACGCCTCGTGTCACCGTTGATCCATGCGCCAAGACGAAACCATCCACAAGGCATCGACCAGCCGAGAGGCCACTTCGCCGAAAGTTATCCACAGGGGAAAACTTTCTGTTGCCGCTTCGCTACCGCACATGTTGTAGTAGATAGCAAAAAAGCCATCTGGCACCTGCGGGATGGCGGCGACACAAGGGGATTCGCGAACGTCGCCATACCGAGGCCGCGCGCGGGAAGCCACCCGCGCGCGGTCCCCGCCAGGTGCCACACCCCTCCTCCTCCGCGGAGGAAACGCGGGGCGGCCGGGCACACCAGCCCGACCGCCCCGCCACAACTGCACGAGCCGTCGCATCAAGAGAGGCGGTACAGCGCCGCACTGTGCGGCTGAAGCTTCACCCGGAGATGGTCCCCGGGCACGATGTCCGACCGGTTCCAGCAGTCGCGCATCAACTCAGGCCGGTCCACGCCCAGGGCCGACCACGGCAGCTGCAGTTCGGCCGCCTCTGAGCCCCGGTTGAAGACCGCCGCGAAGGCGCCGTCCTCCGAAGCCCACGCCACATGCCGCCCCTCGCGCCAGACCTCCCGCGAAGCCGCGGCATGGCGTTGGGCCCCGAGCACTTCGGGGTTCGTCAGCAGTTCGATCGTTTCAGCGCTCGACGCCGGCAGATCGGCCCCGACCATGAGCGGTGACCGCGCGATGCACCACAGGGTGAGCATCGTGCGCTGCTCCTCGGGAGTCAGCAGGCTCTCGCGGGGCTCGCCGACTTCGGCGCGGAGGCCCATGCGGCCCAACGGGAGCATGTCGGCGTCGGGCCAGTGGCCCGGGCCGCCGAAGGGGGCCCAGTCGCGGAGCAGGTCGAATTGGGTGTCGATGTCGCGCCAGCGGTCCCAGAGGTCCGCCGAGATCCGCCACAGGTGCGAGTGATCCGCCAGGTGGGGGGCGTGCTCGGTGGAGAGGCTCATCCCCGGGGAGAGGCTGAGCACGATGTCGCGGTCGGCGCGGTCGACTGCGTGCCAGAAGGCCTCGACCTCGTCCTCCCAGTAGGGGGCGATCATGTCGTCGGCCTTGATGTAGTCCACGCCCCACTCGGCGAACTGGCGCACAAGCGAGTCGTAATAGGCCTGGCCGCCGGGGTGGGAGTGGTCGATGCCCCAGTTGTCGTCGACCCACGAGGAGAGCCGTTCGCGGTCGGGGATCTGCGCCGCGGAGTATTCGCTGCCTTTGATGGGCGTGTCCGCCGCGACCGCTTGGCGCGGCACGCCTCGGAGGATGTGGACGCCGAACTTGAGACCCAGGGAGTGCACGTAGTCGGCCAACGGTTTGAAGCCCGCGCCACCCGCCGCCGAAGGGAAGCGGTTCGGGGCCGGCTGGGGGAGGCCGTATTCGTCGAGGACGAGTCGGGCCGCGGTGTTGAAGCCGCCCGCGCGGGCCGCCGGGTCGTACCACTGGATGTCGACGACAACATATTCCCAGCCGTGTGGGGCCATGTGCTCGGCGATGAACGCCGCGTTGGCACGGGCCTCGGCCTCGGTCACCGAAGTGCCGAACACGTCCCATGAATTCCAGCCCATGGGGGGCGTGGCAGCGAGTCGGGTCACAGAAACCTCCTCGGGGTTTGGGTCCCATGTACGCTACCCGCGCCTACTGTCGCGCGTCACCACGCCTCCGTAACAGATTGTGTCCCTTGGGTTTGCATGCCCTGAGCTTGAAAAAGGCCGTCTGGGGCCGGTTCGAGCGCGGGCGGGGGCCGGGGTCGCGTTCTCGGCAATACCGCATCGAGCGCGTGACCGGCGGTGCTGTACAGTGTTCACGGCGATGCGGGCACGATGCGCATCCTGGCCAGGTAGCTCAGTTGGTACGAGCGATCGCCTGAAAAGCGATAGGTCGCCGGTTCGATCCCGGCCCTGGCCACCAGCGAGAACCCCGTCTGCCAGTGGTGACACTGGGAGGCGGGGATTTCTTGTATTCGGCTGCGGGCGGCGGCGACCGGTGGGGCACCGGCCCGGGCGAAGCGGCAATCGGCACCTCTATCGAAGGATTCGGCATGGCATCGCGAAAGTCATTGATCTCCATGGCGGCGGACTCGTTCCCGCTCGCGAAGGAGGAGATCACCCGCCATGTCGACGATCTCGTGGCGATGCGCAGAGTGGGCGAGGAGTCCGCGATCGTCGAGGCCGAGACCTCGACCGCCAGGGACTTGGCCCGGCTCGCGAACCGCGTGCCCCTGGTGTTCCCGCGGCACGTGACGGACGTGGTCGCTGAATTCGACCACGCCAATGCAGGCCTGGACACCGTCGTCGAACCCGTCGACGCGGCCGTTCGGGCGCTGGGAGGCGGCGCCGAGATCTCGCTGCAGATCTGGCTGAGCGGCAAGGTCCCCTACAAGTTCAGCCGCCACGACGCCTGGGAGAACGCCGCCCAGGTCCTCACCGACCGCGGCTACCAGGTCAACCGGACGGGAAGCGCGATCGCGGTGTCGATCTGCTTCACCCCGAAGGCCGCGGTCGTCGGCGTGAACCGCGTCAAGGACAGCCTCAGCTCCTGGCCGGGCGGCGAAATCCGCCTCTCCAAGACCCCCGAGCAGGTCTCCAGGGCCGAGTTCAAACTCGAAGAGCTGTTCAAGGCCTTCCCGTTCCCCTTCGACGACCTCGGCACCGCCCTCGACCTCGGCGCGGCCCCCGGCGGCTGGACCCGGATCCTGGCGGGCCACGGCCTCAGGACCACCGCCGTGGACCCGGCCGACCTCGACCCGCGGGTGCTGCGCCTGCGCGGCGTCGTGCACGAGCGGACCACGGCCGGCAATTTCCTCCGCGCCGGCCGGGGCCGGTTCGACCTCATCGTGAACGACATGAAGATGAGCCCCGACCGGTCGAGCCGCCTGATGATCGACGCCATGAAGCTGCTCAGCCCGTTCGGATTCGCGATCACGACCTTGAAGACCGGGAACCACCACGTCCTCTCGCAGATCGACGAGTCCTTCACGATCCTCAGCGAGGAATACGACATCGTGTTCGCCCGCCAGCTGCGGCACAACCGGAACGAAGTGACCGTAGTGCTGCGGCGCCTGGACTGACCACCGGACGGCGACCACAGTCCGATGGGTGGCGGCGCGATCAGGCGTGGACGGGGATCTCCGCGCGGCCGGTCATGACGGAGTTGTGACGGGGGGTTCTAGCGTTGCGAGACGTTGGGATTCACTGAGACCAGGAGCCGTCGCATGAAGCCACTCCGCGATGACGAGCCGCGGGAGATCGGGCCCTACCGGGTGCTCGCCGAACTGGGCGAGGGCGGGATGGGCCGCGTGCTCCTCGCCGCCGGCGGGGACGGGCGACTCGTGGCGCTCAAGGTCATGCGCCCGCACCTGCTGCACGACGACCAGTTCCGCTTCCGGTTCCGCCGCGAGGTCATCACCTCCCGCGAGGTCGCCGCCAGCCGCTGGACCGCCGCGGTGCTCGCTGCGAACGAAGGCACAGGCGAGTACGGCCCCGAACCCTGGCTCGCCTCCGAGTTCTTCAACGGGCCCACGCTCGCGGAGGCCGTGAACGCCGCCGGGCCCCTGGACGAGGCCGCCTCGCGCCGGCTCATGCACGGGCTCGCCGCGGCGCTGGCCGAGATCCACTCCTACGGTGTGGTCCACCGGGATCTCAAGCCCTCCAACGTGATCCTCACCGAGGACGGCGTGCGGCTCATCGATTTCGGGATCGCGCGCGTGCCGGGTTCGAGCGGGAGCCAGACGACGATCACCGAGACGGGCGCGCTCATCGGCGCCCCGGCGTACATGTCGCCCGAGCAGATCACGAAGCAGGAGGTCGGTCCGGCCACGGACCTGTTCTCGTTGGGCACCACGGTGTTCACCGCGAACACGGGCGTGAGTCCGTTCGAGGACGAGGCCCTGTTCGCGATCATGAACCGGGTGGTCAACGGCGAGCCCGACTTCGCGCGCCTGCCCGAGGGCCTGCGCCAGGTCGTGGAGCCGTGCATGCGCAAGCGCCCCGAGGAGCGCATCACGGCCGCCGAGGTCCTCACCCGCATCGGTGAGCCGCTCGCGGGCCCGTGGTCGCCCGGTGTCGCCGCCCTCGAGGAGCGCCAGCGGGCCGAGGTCGCCGACCTCGCGCGGCGCCACGGCTGGGACACGCTGGTGCGGCCCGACCGGACGGTGGTGATGTTCGGGCCCGGCATCGTGCCCGCGCAGCCGTATCCCGGTGCGCCGGAGGGCACCACGGTGAACTATTCGCCGGTGCCGCCGCCGGTCTACACGCCCGCGGGGCCGCCGCCGGGCGGGCCGGTCCTGCCTCACGGCGGGCAGTACCCGCCGCAGCAGGGCCCGAAGCCGGACCGGACGGTCCTGTACGCGGTGCTCGCGGTGATGGCCGTGGTCGTCCTCGCGCTGATCGTGATCCTGCCGGGCCTGGCCGATGACGACGATCCGACGATCACGATGGACGACCAGACGCCGTCTGACGGGACGGACACCGACTACGATCCCGGTTCCGGCGGGTCCGAGACCGATCCGGTGGAGACGGCGACCGATCCGGTCGACGACGCGTCGATCGGCGACTGCTTCTGGGACTACGGCGACGAGACCACGGCCGACCTCGAGCCGTCCTATTGCGAGGACGGCAGTTTCGAGGTGGTCGACATCTTCTACGACACCGTTGATCTGGCGGCGTGCGATGCGGTGGACGACCTGTCCTCGAGCGTCTCGTCCTCCTCGGGGAACCTGGTGCTGTGCCTGAGTTACCTGCACCCCAACGGGGAGGCGTATCACGCCGAGGTCGGCGAGTGCGTGTACGGGCCGAACGACAGCGTCTCGCCGTGGTACCCGATCGACTGCACCGAGGGCGCGTTCGAGGTGCTCGAACGCCTGGAGGGGGAGTCGGACCCGGGCGCGTGCACCGATTCGACGTACTACAACCAGAACTACACCTTCACCACCGGGCAGTCCTATCTGGACGTGGTGCTGTGCCTGAGCATGATCTACCCCGACGACATGGGGTATGCGGTGCAGGACGACTGCATGTCGATGAGCGGCGACCCGGACGGCGGCACCGCGGTGTTCACGTTCGCCGACTGCGACAGCGCGAACGTGTACGTCACCGGCCGCACGAACGAGTACGAGGCCTTGGACTGGTGCGGGAACGACGGCTGGAGCACGTGGACGAGCGATGACTTCCCCGACCACGCGTACACGGTCTGCTGGCGGTACCTGTAGAAAGGCGCGTCAGCGTTTGAGGTCGGCGACCCTCTCGCGGTAATCGCCGAAGGCCTCCTCGACCGCTTCGGGGGTCAGGCCGTAGCGCTCGACCGTGTAGGCGTGCGCCGGTTTGCGGCCGGGCGGGCCGGCGATGGCGTTGAGGGCGTCGCGGTCCCGGCCGGTCCAGGCGGCGCCGATCTGCTCGAACACCTGCGGCGCATAGCGGTGCGGGTCGGAGACGAGCCGGTGGGCGCTGACGTCGGCGATCGCCTCCTCGGGGAGCGCGCGGCGGAGCTTGCGGCCGTGGGCGATCGAGTCGGCGAGGATCCCCAGCCAGACCCGGCCGATCGCGGCCGGGTCGGTCTGCTTGCAGTGCACGCCCTGGAGGGATTCGACGAGGGAGCAGAAGGAGCCGACGGCGGGGACGGGGTCGCGGTGCATCCACACGAACACCGCGTCGGGGAAGACGTGCCGGATCACGTCGAGGTGGGCCACGTGGCCGGGGAACTTCAGGATCCAGCGGCGCCGCTCGCGCCCGTACTGCAGCACTTGGAGGGCTTGCCTGAGGTATTCGTAGTCGGCGGCCACGTCGGTCTGGTCGATCCGGGTCCGCCAGTCGGGCAGGGGCGCGCAGCTGAGCGGGAAGTAGGTGCGCCACATGAGCGCGATCGACTCCTCGGGCCGGTCGGCGCGCAGCGGGTGGATCGCGTGGTAGTCGGGCGCGAGCCGCGTCAACGCCCTGACCTCGCGTTCGACGGCTTTTCGGGCGCGGGCCGCGCTCGCGGCGTCGCGGTCGAGGCCGGTGCGCTGGAGTTCCCACAGCAGCGGACCGCGGTGCGGCTCGGCGCTCGCGAGCAGGTGGTGGACGAGGCTGGTGGCGCTGCGGGGGAGGCCGACGATGAAGACGGGCCGTTCGATCGGCTCGGCGGCCACGAGCGGGTTCTGGGAGTGGATCCATTTGATGCGCAGGCGGTTCTCGAGCCGCTGCTCGGCGCTGCGCCACTGCACGGTCCAGCCGAGCGGCGTGAGTTCGGGGACGCGGGCGAAGCATTGGAGCAGGAACCCCAGGTCGTCGATGAACGCCTGGTCGCCGGGGTCGAGGACGGTGCCGGTGTCGGCGGCGTCGGCGATCTCGGCGGACCGCTCGCGCCAGGCCGCCAGGGCCGCTTCAGGATCGCGGCGGGCCCGCGTCGAGCGTCCGAGCGCGGCGTTGAGCACCATACGTCGCATCAATGGCGTCCTCAAGGCGCTATGTCCTTTAAGGAATTCATGTCCCCAAAGGAAGGGATTGTCTCTGCCAAGAGGCACAATATAACCGATCGGAGCCTCTCATGTACAGACCCGGACGGACCGTCCTCGACAGGGCCTGGGGCCAATGCGAATCCTTTGTGGATTATGAGTGGTCCTCAATGACTACGATCTGGTTGGGGCCGTGGACGTTCGGTGTGCGCCCGCCCAGGTCTAGCGCGCGCAAGTGGTTTGGTACGATTCTGCCAAGCTTGTCTTCGAGGGGTATGGGCCCTGGTCGGCGTTTTCGCCGGCCAGGGCTCTTTTCCGTCCCCGTGCCCGGGCGTCGCTCACGCGAGCCGGTCGAGCAGGCCCAGCACCGCCTCGGCGATCGCCTCGGGCGCGTCCTCGGGCGCGTGGTGCCCCACGTGCTCCCCGATGCTCGACACTTCGAGCCCCGCGACGTGCGCTTTCGCCCAATCGATCATCGCCGGCGATCCGAGCGAGTACGGGCTCGCCGTCAGCAGCGTCTTCGGCACCTCCGGCGTGCGCCCCATCCAGTCGACGTAGGCGTCGAACCGCTCGGCCACCGCGGCCGGTTCGAACGCGCCCGGCGCCTCGGCGAGCGGGATCTGCCTGGGCCAGGCCAGGAGCGGGCGCCGCGACTCGGGGTCGGGGTAGGGCTTGCGGTAGACCGCCAGGTCCTCGTCCGTGATGCCGCCGTTCGTGGCGCGCACCGCGTTCTCGATGAACCAGTTCTCCTCGAGCGCCATCTGCTCGCCCGCGCCCGGCGTGCGCAGGGTCCGGAAGAACTCGACGGCCCCGGCCGGGAACTCGTCCCAGGTCATCGGCCGCAGGAACGTCTCCATCACGACCACGCCCCGCGCCCGTCCCGGATGCCGTGCCGCCCAATCGAGGGCGAGCGAGCCGCCCCAGTCGTAGCCGACCAGGACCGGCGCGGCGACGCCGAGCGCGTCGAGGAACGCCTCCAGGTAGGCGGCGTGGTCGGCGTAGTCGTAGGCGATGTCGGGCTTGCCGGAGTCGCCCATGCCGATCAGGTCGGGGGCGATCACGCGGGCCGCCCCGGTCAGGCGCGGGACCACGTTGCGCCAGATGTGCGAGGAGGTCGGGTTGCCGTGGAGGAGGACCACGGTGGTGTCGCCGCGGCCTTCGTCGACGTAGGACATGTGCGAGTCGAGGATGTCGATGGTCTGCATGCGCGTGCCTTTCAGAGGGCTCGGGTGAGGGCTTCGGTGAGGGCGACCGGCTCGACGCGGAGGCTGTCGAAACGCCAGCCGGTCTCGGTGCGGCGGGCGCCGTAGTGGTGAATGCCGGCCGCGATCGCCTCGGTCGTGTCGTCCATGACGAACACGCCGATGTCGTGGGCGCGGACCCGGGCGGTGTCGCCGTCGATCTCGATCACGAGGTTGGACTTGCAGTGCAAGGTCCGGGCGAGAGCGTCGTGGCCCTTCTTCACGAGCGCCAGAAGCGACTCGATGCCGCGGGCCTCGCCGCGGATGGAGGTGACCATGACGTCCTCGGTGAAGAGCCGGTCGGTCTCGTCCCAGCGGTTCTCGTCGATCCACAGGCTGTGGCGGGCGACGAGGTCGGCCAGTTCGGCGCGGTCGGCGAGTTGCCGGATCAATCGGTCGGACATGGAAGACTCCCTTAATTCGTTAGTCATGCTAACGTTCGTGTTGCTAACGAATATACATCGTTAGTGTCACTAACGCAACAGGGGTAGGATCAGCGCATGGACACCCAGGACGACCTGCAATTCGACCGCGGCGAGCAGATGCCCGAACGGATGCGGCACCAGTTCTCACGCCTCGTGGGCATGACCGCCGCGCAAGCGGGCCGGATCGCCGGCCGGGCCCTCGGCTCGGTCGGCGCGCACCGGCGCCACTTCATGGTGCTCTCGGCGCTCGCCGAGGCCGGGCCCGCCAGTCAGGCGCAGCTCGCCGACCGCACCGGCATCTTCCGCTCCGACCTGGTCGCGGTCCTCAACGAACTCGCCGACGCCGGGCATGTTTCGCGCGCGCCCGACCCGGGCGACAAGCGCCGCAACGTCATCACCGTCACCGAGGCGGGCACGCAGCGGCTCGCCGAGCTCGACGCGCTGCTCGCCGAAGCCAATGAGGACATGCTCGCGCCGCTGTCGGCGGCCGAGCGCCGGCAGCTGTTCGACCTGCTCGGGCGCGTCAACGCCCACCTCGCCGGAGGCTAGCGGCGCGGCGCCTCGGGCCCGCGCGAACGGACTCTAGCGCAGGCGCCGCAGCACCTGCTCCTTGAGCGCCGTGAACGGCGGGTAGACCACCTTCATCGTGTCCGGCGCGAGCGGCTTGTCCAGCACCGACTTCGCGTGGCTGAACGTCTCGATCGACGCCTTCCCGTGGTAGACGCCGAGGCCCGACTGCCCCACGCCGCCGAACGGCAGGCCCGGCACGTCGACGTGCGCCATCGGCACGTTGAAGCCCACCGCGCCCGAGGCGGTGCGCGTCAGGACCTTGCGGCGGGTCAGGTCCGAGTTCGTGAACGCGTACAGCGCGAGGGGCTTCTCGCCGCCGTTGACGTAGGCGATGGCGTCGTCGAGCGAGTCGACCGCGAGGATCGGCAGGATCGGCCCGAAGACCTCCTCGCCCATCACCGCGTCCTTCGGCGAGACGTCCGCGAGCACCGTCGGCGCGATGTAGCGCTCCGCGCGGTTGTACCCGCCCCCGCACACCAGGCGGCCCTCGTCGAGGAACCGCGAGAGCCGGTCGAAAGCGCGCTCGTCGATGATCCGCCCGAAGTCCGGGCTGTCGGCCGGCGCGTGCCCGTACATCTCCCGGACCGCTTCGGCCAGATGCCGTTCCAGCTCCGGGCCGACCCCGTCGACGGCGAGCACGTAGTCGGGGGCGATGCAGGTCTGGCCGGCGTTCATGAACTTGCCCCACGCGATGCGCCGCGCCGCCGTCGCCAGGTCCGCGCCCGGCTCCACGATGGCCGGGCTCTTCCCGCCCAGCTCCAACGTGACCGGCGTCAGGTGCTCGGCCGCCGCCTTCGCGACGATCTTGCCCACGCGCGCCGAACCGGTGAAGAAGATGTGGTCGACCCGCTCGGCCAGCAGCGCCTCGGTCGCCGCGGGCCCGCCCTGCACGACCGCGACCGCGTCGGGGTCGAGGTACTCGCCGATGAGCCGCTCGAGGACGACCGCAGTCCTGTTCGCGGCCTCGCTCGGCTTCACGACCACCGCGTTCCCGCACGCCAGAGCGCCCGCGAGCGGGGCGAGCAGCAGTTGCACCGGATAGTTGAACGGCCCGATCACCGTGACCACGCCGAGCGGCTCGCGCAGCACGTACGCCTTCGCGGGCTGGAGGTGCGGCGGCGTGTAGACCCGCTTGGGGCGAAACCAGGTCCGCAGGTGCTTGCGCAGGGCCCGCACTTCGGCGGCCACGAAGTCGATCTCGGCGAGGAACGATTCGGGTGCGGCCTTGCCCAGGTCGGCTCGCGCAGCGCGTCGGCCAGTTCGTCCCCGGCCTCGCGCACCATCCGGTCGAGGCCCTTGAGCTGCTCGAGTCGCCACGGCAGCGGCTTGGTACGGCCGGTGGCGAAGTGGGTGCGCAGGCGCGCCACCGTGGAGGGAATCTCGTTGCCGGTCATGCCATGAGCCTAGCGGGAATCGGCTACCGGCGGGTAGACCGCGCAGCGCCCCCACTGGTCAGTGCCCCGTCGACCAGTACCTTCACCGGCCCATGCTGCCAGGGACAATGGGGACGATCAACGGTTTGTGGGCGGTTCCATCCGATCCGTGAAGTGCACGGACCTGCGGCCGGGTTGTGAAACCATGCGCCCATGGCCGCCGTCAGAGAGAAACCCGCTGCTCTCCTGGACCGTCATCGCACCGATCCTGGGGATGGTGGTGCTGGCCGCGGTCTGGGGGCGCGAGCTCGGCGCCGGTCTCGTCGTCGTCGCGGCGGTCGCGCTCATCGCCACGGTGCTCGCGGCCGTCCACCATGCCGAGGTCGTCGCCCACCGTGTGGGCGAACCGTACGGCTCGCTCGTTCTCGCCGTGGCGGTCACCGTCATCGAGGTGGCGCTCATCGTCACCGTGATGGCCTCCGGGGGCGAGGACGCCTCGACGCTCGCGCGCGACACGGTGTTCGCCGCGGTCATGATCACCACCAACGGCATCATCGGCATCGCCCTGCTCGTGGGCGCCCTCAAATACGGGGCGACCCTGTTCAACCCCGAAGGCAGCGGCGCGGCCCTCGCCACGGTCGCCACCCTCGCCACCCTCGGGCTCGTGCTGCCCACGTTCACCACCAGTGAGTCCGGCCCCGAATATTCCACGTCGCAGCTGGTGTTCGCCGCGCTCGCCTCGCTGGTCCTCTACGGCCTGTTCGTGTTCAACCAGACGGTGCGCCACCGCGACTTCTTCCTGCCCATCACCCCGGGCGGGGTGATCGAGGAGGAGGACCACGCCGACCCGCCGAGCGCCAGGACGGCGCTGCTGAGTCTGGTGATGCTCCTGGTCGCGCTCGTCGGCGTGGTCGGCCTCGCGAAGATGGAGTCGCCCGCGATCAAGGCCGGGGTGCTCGCGGCGGGGTTCCCGGCCTCGTCGGTCGGTGTCGCGATCGCGCTGCTGGTGCTGCTGCCCGAGTCGATCGCGGCGATCCGCGCGGCCTCGCGCGAGCGGATCCAGACGAGCATCAACCTCGGTTACGGTTCGGCGATGGCCTCGATCGGCTTGACGATCCCGGTGATCGCGGTGGCCTCGTTCTGGATGGACGGGCCGCTGCTGCTGGGTCTGGGTTCGACCGAGATCGTGCTGCTCGGCCTCACCGTCGTCGTCAGCGTCCTCACGGTCGTCCCCGGGCGTGCCACGCGCCTGCAGGGCGGGGTGCACCTGGTGCTGCTCGCGGCCTACCTGTTCCTGGCCATTAACCCTTAACCCTGCCAGGTGTTCCAGACGTCCCAGCTCAACCGGGCCAGGAGTCCGAGGACCACCACGACCAGGACGACCCGCACGAAGCCCGAGCCCCGCGCCATCGCCGTGCGCGCCCCGAACCAGGCGCCGAGCATGCAGCCCACGCCCATCGTGAGTCCCAGCACCCACCACACGTTCCCTTGGAGCGCGAAGACGGTGACGCGCGCCGAGGTTGGTGGCAGCGTTGACGACCTTCGTGTGCGCGGCGGCCGTGATGTAGTCGATCCGATGATCGTGGTGAACGCGATCGACAGGAAGATCCCGGTGCCGGGCCCGATGATCCCGTCGTAGAAGGCGATGCCGACGCCGACGGTGAGCATGAGGGCCGCGGCGCGCAGCGGCGTGCGCAGTTTCGGCTGCGGTTCGAGCCCCATCTGGGGCCGGACGATGACGAGCACGAGGACCGCCAGGAGCACGGCGATGATGATGGGCTTCAACGCGCTCGCCGAGACCGCGAGGGCCGCGACGGCCCCGGCGCCGGAGCCGACCAGGGCGAGGCCGACCGTGGGCCACAGCAGCCGCTGCTCCAGTTTGATCTTGCGGGCGTAGGTGATCGCCGAGGTGCCGGTGCCGAAGACCGAGGCCATCTTGTTGGTGCCCAGCATCAGCGCCGGGGGCGCTGTGGGAAAGGCCACCAGGAGTGTCGGGGAGCTGGATGAGGCCGCCGCCGCCGACGACCGCGTCGACCCATCCGGCGAAGATCGCCGCGGCGATGAGCAGGGCGAACAGACCGGGGTCGATGTCGAAGGGCACCAGGCCAAATTACTTGCCGCACGGTCAGGAGACACGCCGATGAGGTGAGGAACACGTGTCGGTGTGTAATCGTCTGATATCAACAGGTGATGGACATGACGAAGCCTATGACCCACTTGGTGAAACGCGGCTACGAGTATACGTTCGACCCCGATGACCAGCAGCGGCGGAACCTGGAGGAGACGCTCGAAGCGGTTCGGGCCGTGTACAACTGGTCGCTGGCGGTGTTCCAGCGCGAATGGCGCGCCCGGGGGGAGAAGATCTCGTACGCGGAGATCTCGGCCCGCCTGACCAAATGGAAGAACCAGCCCGCGAACCGGTGGGTCAAGGCCTATTCGTCGGTGCCGCTGCAGCAGATCGCGCGGCAGCTCCACACCGAGTACCACTCGTTCATCAACGGCCGCAGCCGCGAGCCGGTGCCGAAGGAGCACGGTGAGCAGACGCAGCTGGTGTACTCGCGGGCGGGCTACTACTTGAAGGGCCGCGAGGTGAAGCTCGCGAAGCACAAGGAGCCCTTGGACATCATGTGGGGCCTGGAGCGGCCCAGCCGCGACGACATCACGTCGATCACGGTGATGCGCGAGAACGACGAGCACTGGAAGCTGTGGATCGTGGCCGAGGAGTTCGTGGAGGTGCCGCGCCAGAAGCCGCCGGAATGCGGCGAGTGCGGGCGTGTCCTTGAGGACTCGTAGACCGGCCCGGCGGGTGTCCCCGCCGGGCTGTTTCGCGCCCGGGCCGGTTCGCGGCACCGCCGTGCTGCTGCTTGGTCGCCTGGACGCGAAGCGCCCGGCCGGGGTGCCCTTCCCAAGGCCCCGACCGGGCGGTCGGACCCGTTTCCGGTGCTGCCGACAGGGGAGTCGGAACGGGTCGTTGTCGAATGGCCGCGGGCCCGGCGGCTTCTTATTGGGCCCGCGGCCTTCGGCGTCTTACTTGCGCAGCTCCGAAACAGCGATGGAGAGGCGCTTGCCGTAGTCCTCGTCGGCCTTCGCGAAGTTCGCGATGGCGCGCTCGGCGATGTCGTCGCGGCTGACCTTCGCGATGAACCCGGCGAGGTTCGCGATGAGGCGTTCCTTCTCGTCCTCGCTCATGAGGCGGTAGAGGTTGCCCGGCCTGCACGAAGTCGTCGTCCTCGGCGTGCTTCGGGGTCTCCCACTCGCCGGTGGCGCCGCTGACCTGGACCGGCGCCGCACAGCGGCTGGCCGGTCTCGTACGGGCCGCCGAAGGAGTTCGGCTCGTAGTTCTTCTGCGCCCTTGTGGCGGCCGTCGTAGCAGAAGCCGTCGCGGTTGCCGTTGCGCGCCTCGGTGGCGTGCGGGCGGTTCACCGGCAGGTGGTCGGCGTTGATGCCGACGCGGTAGCGGTGGGCGTCGCCGTACGCGAACAGGCGGCCCTGCAGCATCTTGTCGGGGGACGGGCCGATGCCCGGCACGAAGTGCGCGGGGGAGAAGATCGACTGCTCGACCTCGGCGAAGACGTTCTCCGGGTTGCGGTTGAGCTCGAGCTTGCCGATGGTGATGCGCGGGTAGTCCGTCGTGCGAGCCACACCTTGGTCAGGTCGAACGGGTTGAACCGGTAGTTCGCGGCCTCGGCGGCGGGCATGATCTGCACCTGCACGGTCCAGGACGGGAAGTCGCCGCGCTCGATGGCCTCGCGCAGGTCGCGCTGGTGGCGAGTCGGGGTCCTCGCCGGCGAGCTTGTTGGCCTCGTCGCCGGGTGAGGTTCTTGATGCCCTGGTCGGTCTTGAAGTGGTACTTGACCCAGAACTGCTCGCCGGCCTCGTTGACCCACTGGAAGGTGTGGGAGCCGAAGCCGTCCATGTGGCGGCAGCGTCGCGGGGATGCCGCGGTCGCCGAACAGCCAGGTGACCTGGTGGGTCGACTCGGGGGACAGGCCCCAGAAGTCCCAGACGTTGTCCGCCTCCTGCGAGCCGGTGTACGGGTCGCGCTTCTGGGTGTGGATGAAGTCGGGGAACTTGATGGCGTCGCGGATGAAGAACACCGGGGTGTTGTTGCCGACGAGGTCGTAGTTGCCCTCTTCGGTGTAGAACTTCAGCGCGAAGCCGCGGGGGTCGCGCACCGCGTCGGCGGAGCCGAGGTTGCCGGCCACGGTCGAGAAGCGCAGGAAGGTCTCGGTCTCCTTGCCCACCTGGGAGAGGAAGTTCGCCTTGGTGTACTTCGTGACGTCGGCGGTCACGGTGAAGGTGCCGTAGGCGCCGGCGCCGCGGGCGTGGACCACGCGCTCGGGGATGCGCTCGCGGTTGAAGTGCGCGAGCTTCTCGAGCAGCACCTGGTCCTGGATGAGCAGGGGCCCGCCGACGCCGGCGGCCTCGCTCTGGTTGTTGTTGGAGATCGGCGCGCCGGACTCGGTGGTCAGCGGCCCGGCAGTGTTGTCGAACTGCTCGCTCATGGCAAGGCCCTCTCTACGGATTCACTGGCTCCCGCAGCACGGCCGCTGACGGAATCCTTGTCTTCGACTGAATCCTAGCTTAGACTATGTCTAAGTCAAGATCCAGTCCAGGGTAAATGGAGCCACAGCGTTTCGCCTGCTAGAGTGGTATTTCACCCCCCGACCGTGTGAGAGAACAGCATGAGCGACCTCGTTACCCGACTCAAGCGCCACAACTGGCGCATCACGCCTCAGCGGCGCGTCATCGCTGAGACCCTCGAGGGCTCCCACGTGCACTTCACCGCCGAGGAGATCCTGGAGCGCGCCTGCGAGCGCATGCCCGAGCTCTCGCGCGCCACGGTCTACAACACCCTCAACGAGATGGTCGCCCTCGGCGAGATCCTCGAGCTCAGCCTCGACGGGCGCTCGAAGCGCTACGACCCCAACGCCGACCACGAGCACCACCACCTCATCTGCGACGACTGCGGTCTCATGAAGGACGTCAGCGCGTGCTCCGACCCGATCGACTGGCTCCCCGGCGACGAGCGCCACGGCTTCGCCGTCACCCGCGCCTCGATCACCTACCGCGGCCTGTGCCCGGAGTGCCAGGCCGCCGCTTCCTAACGCCCGCAAGGCTTTCACCGCTTCGCGGCGGGCGCGTCACTGTCGCGCTCTAGTACCGCTTCGGTGACGATACGATCACGACTGCCCGTTTCGCTTGCCTTGTCCTGTTCCGCTCCGTTACGGTCGGCGGGCCGCCGCGACCCCGAACCGGCGGCGAGCACCCCTGCCGCCCGCCCGGTCCAGGCCACGAGCCTGCCCGCCCGTTCGAAGGAGTCCGCAGTGGACGACCTGCTCGACCAGTTGCTGACGGTCAACGACCAGTTCTGGCTGTGGGGCATCATCCCCCTGATCGTCTTCACCAGCCTCCTCTACCTGGTGCTCACCAAGGGCGTGCAGTTCCGGCTGTTCGGCCAGATGCTCCGCGGCCTGCGCGAGGACCCGGGCGAGGCGGCCGACGGCACCGAAGCGCATCTCGGCGTTCCAGGCCTTCGCGGTCTCCTCGGCCGCGCGCGTGGGCACCGGCAACATCGTCGGCGTCTCCACCGCCATCGCGGTCGGCGGGCCGGGCGCGGTCTTCTGGATGTGGATCATGGCGTTCGTCGTGGCCGGGGCCGCGTTCGCCGAGTCCACGCTCGCCCAGGTCTACAAGGAGCGCACCGGGGACGGGGCGTTCCGGGGCGGGCCCGCGTTCTACATGCGCCACGGCCTCGGCCTGCCGTGGATGGGCGTCGTCTTCTCGGTGATCCTCATCTTCACCTACCCGTTCAGCTTCAACATGGTGCAGGCCAACACCTTCACCGGCGCCGTCAACGACTCCCTCGCCGGGATCGGCGTGGCGACCGGCGAGTCCACCTCGGTCGTCATCGGCGTCGTCCTCGCCGCGATCACCGCGGTCGTGGTCTTCGGCGGGCTCAAGCGCATCGCCCACTTCAGCCAGCTCGCCGTCCCGATCATGGCCGCTCGTCTACCTGCTTCCTCGGCGCGGCGATCGTCATCATCAACGCCGACCAGCTGCCCGGCGCGATCGCGAACATCTTCAACTCCGCCTTCGGCATCCAGGAGTTCGCCGGCGCCACCCTCGGCACCGTCATCCTCATGGGCGTGCGCCGCGGCATGTTCTCCAACGAGGGCGGCATGGGCTCGGCCCCGAACGCCGGCGCCACCGCCTCCGTCAGCCACCCGGTCAAGCAGGGCCTCACCCAGGCGTTCGGCGTCTACTTCGACACGATCTTCATCTGCTCGATCTCGGCGTTCATCATCCTCACGACCAGCCCCGTCTACGGCGACGCGAACGTCAACCTCGTCACGCGCGGCGTCGACGCCGCGCTCGGCGGCTGGGCCCTCCAGGTCATGGCGCTCATCCTGGTGCTCTTCACGTTCACCTCGGTGGTCGGCAACTACTACTACGGCGAGACCAGCGTCAAATACCTGCGCGACCGGCCCTACATGGTTTACGGGCTGCGCGTCATCGTCGTCGGCCTCGTCTTCCTCGGCTCGATCGCCTCGCTCGACGCCGTGTGGAGCATCGCCGACGTCACGATGGGCCTCATGGCGACCGTCAACCTCATCGCGATCCTCGCCCTCACCGGCGTCACCGTGAAGGTCCTGCGCGACTACGACGAGCAGCGCAGGGCCGGTGTCGACCCGGTGTTCACCCGCGAGTCCGTGCCCGGCCTCAAAGGACTCCAGGTGTGGGAGACGGACGAGGCCGATGTGGCGCGAGCACGTCGAATAGCGGCGACGTCGCGGTGACCGCGCACGCGCGTCGATAGGCTCACCCGCATGACGCAGTCGAAGGAACCCTGGAAGTCACCGCATCTGGCGCTCCGAACCCGCGTTCCTGTATTCGAAGCGTCCCATCGCCCGCTACGTCGGCCGCCCCGCCGCCGAGTTCCTCAAGATCGAACCGGCGGCGGGCGTCGTCCTCGTCCTCTGCGCGGTGATCGCCATGCTGTGGGCGAACTCGCCGTGGTCGGCGTCGTACGAGGCCGTGTGGGGCCTGGAGATCTCGCTCCACATCGGCGACTTCGAGCTGCACCACACGCTCAAGGACTGGATCAACGACGGCCTCATGGCCATCTTCTTCTTCGTCGTGGGCGTGGAGATCAAGAGCGAGATCGTCTCCGGCGAGCTGAGCAGCCCCCGCAACGCCGTCACGCCCATCGCCGCCGCGATCGGCGGCATGGCCGTCCCCGCGGTCATCTACGTCGCCCTGAACGCCGGCGGCGAGGGCGCGCACGGCTGGGGCATCCCGATGGCCACCGACATCGCTTTCGCCGTCGGCGTCCTCGCGCTCTTCGGCTCCCGCATCCCTTCGGCCGCAAGGATCTTCCTGCTCACCCTCGCGATCGTCGACGACCTCGGCGCCATCGCCGTGATCGCGATCTTCTACACCGACGACCTCTCGATGGGCTGGCTCGCCGCCGCCGGCGCGCTCACCGCGCTCGCCATCGCGATGCGGCTGCTCAACGTCTGGTCCACGCCGGTCTACCTCGTCATCGGCATCGCCCTGTGGGTCGCGATGCTCGAATCGGGCGTGCACGCGACGATCGCCGGCGTCATCATGGGCCTCATCATCTCCGCCAAGCCGCTGCTCGACCCGAGCGTCGCCCACGCCGAAGCCCAGGAGCTGGCCAAGGACGGACTCACCGTCGGAGGAGACCGAGCGGCTCGTCAAGCTCGCCCGCGACGCCGTCCCGCCGTCCGAGCGCATCCAGCACCGCAACCACCAGTTCTCCTCGTTCGTGGTCCTGC
Source organism: uncultured Actinomycetota bacterium (assembly GCA_963740955.1). Classification (GTDB taxonomy): domain Bacteria; phylum Actinomycetota; class Actinomycetes; order Mycobacteriales; family Micromonosporaceae; genus Glycomyces. The sequence goes on along the minus strand of CAVUGC010000001.1, from coordinate 88,271 downwards.
CGCTGTTCGCGCTCGCCAACGCCGGGGTCGCGCTCAGCGCCGACCTGTTCGCGACCGCCATGGGCTCGACGGTGACGCTCGGGATCATCCTGGGCCTCGTCGTCGGCAAACTCGTCGGCATCACCGCCACCACCTGGCTCGTGGTCAGGCTCGGCCTCGGGCACATGCCGCGCGGCACCGCCTGGCCGCTGCTGGCCGCGATCGCGATGGTCGCCGGCATCGGCTTCACCGTCGCCCTGTTCATCACCGAACTCGCCTTCCGCGGCGGCGACGCCGGGCTGCTCACCGACGAGGGCAAGATCGGCGTCCTCTGCGCCTCCTTCATCGCGGCGCTGCTCGGCGCGCTCGCGGTGCACCTGGCCGCCCCGAAACCGCACCGAGAAGCGACGGACGGCGAGCGGGCTGTGGAGGACGGCGCCGACGCGGCGTTAGGCTTGGCTGACTGCGTTTCACAGTGACCCGAACCTAGAGTGAGGACAGCGTATTGGCTCCGCAGAATCTCATGTCCCAGCCTCCGGCGACGATGCTGCCCGAGGACACCGAGGCCAGGACCTATCTCGACGAGCATTCGCCTGAGGACACGGTCCGTCACTTCCCGTGGTTCTGCGCGGCGTGGGCGCGCCTGGCGAAGAACGCTTTGGAGTCGGGCGACGACGTCGCCGCCTACGCGTACGCGCGCACCGGCTACCACCGCGGGCTCGACCAGCTGCGCCGCAGCGGCTGGAAGGGGCACGGACCGGTCCCTTGGGAGCACAAGCCCAACCGCGGGTTCCTCAAGTCGCTGTACCAGCTCTCGCGGGCCGCGGCGGCGATCGGCGAGGCCGACGAGGCCGCCCGCTGCGCTCAGTTCCTGCGCGACTCGGACCCGGCCGCGGCCGACGCCCTGACCTAAAGGCCCCGCGGCAGCGGCGGGCCGCGAACCACACCGGCAATGCGACAGCGGCCGGAGAGCAATGCTCTCCGGCCGCTGTCGCTGCTCGCACTATGCCAGGAAGATCTGGCCGTCCTCCACCGTGATCGCCACTTCGGACAGGTTGACCTCGGCCGGACCCTCCTCGAGTTCGCCCTCGATGGTCCACGTCGACTGGTGCCGCGGGCAGATGATGTTCCCGTCGGCGTCGGGGGCCGCGACGATCGCGCCCTGATGCGGGCAGACCGCCGAGAACGCCACGAACTCGTCCGCGCTCGGCTGCACGATCACGGTCTCCTCGACGACGATGCCGCCGCCCTCGGGGACGTCGGTGGTCGCCGCGATACCGGTGGCGGCGCCGCTTTCGGTCGAGCCGCCGGTGGAGGAGTCGGTCCCGCCGGAGGTGGCGTCGGAACCGGAGGGGGATTCGGCGGTGCCGCACGCGGCGAGCGCACCCGCCGCACCGATCCCGGCCAGCCCGCACATCACCCCGCGCCGTGAGGTGACGCTCTTGGCCAGACCGGCCGCTGCGGGTTTGGTGTCGGTCATTGTTGAGCTCCTTGCGCTTCAGATGCGGCGCCCTGGCCGATCGCGACATGCCTGCGAGTCGCGACCGTGCCCTTGCGGCGCCTGCGGCCGCAACGCTAACGCCGGAATGCCGAGCTTGTCACGCGTTGACGTCCAATATCAAGAGTTTTAGTTGAAGCTTTCATAAAACTCTCAGCAATCTGAATGACACACCCGACACACCCGCGCCGCCGCCAAGGGGCATCGATACACCCCGGCAACGCGACACCCGAGCCCGTGCACACGCACGCAAGACGAAAGGCCCTCCCGATACAACACGTATCAGGAGGGCCCACAACGCAGCCAGGTCAAAGCCGCCGCAACACTTAGAGCCCCAGCGACCGCGCGATGAGCATCCGCTGCACCTCGTTCGTGCCCTCCCCGATCTCCAGGATCTTGCAGTCCCGCCACGCCCGCGCCACCGGCGTCTCGTTCATGAACCCGTACCCGCCGAAGATCTGCGTCGCCTCCCGCGCGTTCTCCACCGCCGACTGCGAGGCATGCAGCTTCGCCAGCGCCGCATCAGTGCCGAACGGCTCGCCCGCGTCGGCCTTCAACGCCGCGTCCTGCCACGCCAGGCGCGACGTGTGCGCCCGCAGTCGCATGTCCGCGAGCATGAACGCGATCGACTGGTTCTCGGCGATCGGCCGCCCGAACGCCTCGCGCTCCTTGGCGTGCACGAGCGCCTCGTCGAGGCAGCCCTGCGCCGAGCCGGTCGCCAGGGCGGCGATCGCGACGCGTCCGGAGTCGAGCAGTTCGAGGAACTGGACGAAGCCGCGGCCGCGCTGGCCGACGAGGTTGGCCTCGGGGACGCGGCAATTGTCGAAGTAGACGGGTCGGGTGTCGGAGGCCCGCCAGCCGACCTTGGAGTATTCGGGTCCGATCTCGAGCCCGGGGGTGCCGGGTTCGACGGCGATGCAGGAGACTTCGCCGGGCCCGGTCTGGGCGGTGGCGATGATGAGGTCGGTCATCTCGGTGCCGGCGTTGGTGATGAAGCACTTGGCGCCGTCGATGACCCATGCGCCGTTGTCGAGGCGGGCCTTGGTGTCGGTGTGTCCGGCGTCGGTGCCGCCGCCGGGTTCGGTGAGGGCGAAGGCGCAGAGGCCGTCGCCGGCGGCGAGGCGCGGGAGCCAGCGGTCGCGTTGTTCGGCGGTGCCGTAGCGGGCGATGCCTTCGGCGCCGAGGGTCACGGAGGCCTCGACGGTGACGGCGACGGAGGCGTCGACGCGGGCGATCTCCTCGATGGCGAGGCCGAGCATGAAGAGGCCGGCTCCGGCGCCGCCGTACTCCTCGGGGAGCGTGACGCCGAGGACGCCGAGCTTGCCGAGTTCGCGGATGAGGTCGGCGGGGAATTCGCCGCGCTCGTAGAAATCGCCGATGACGGGTCTGATCTGGTCCCTGGCGAATTCGCGCACGGCGGCGGCGAATTCGGTCTGCTCGACGTCGAGTTTCATGGCTGCTCCTCCTACACCGGTGTTATCGGGTGTCTGCGGTCGGAAAACCGGCGGTCCTTGTGGGTCAGCCGGCGGTATCGGGCGATGAGGTCATCGCGGAGTTCGGCGGGTTCGAGGATGTCGTCGACGACGAGTTCGCCGGCGAGGCGGCGCAGGTCGACGTCGGCTTCGTACTCGGCGCGTTTGTCGGCGACGAATTGTTCTCTCGTCGAGGGGTCTTCGATCGCGGCGATCTTGTTGGCGTAGACGGCGTTGACGGCGGCTTCGGCGCCCATGACGGCGATGCGGGCGGTGGGGAGGGCGAGGACGGCGTCGGAGCCGAAGGCGGGTCCGGCCATGGCGTAGAGGCCGGCGCCGTAGGCCTTGCGGACGACGACGCAGAGTTTCGGCACGGTGGCTTCGGCGACGGCGGCGATCATCTTGGCGCCGTGGCGGATGATGCCGCCGTGTTCGACGGCGGCGCCGACCATGAAGCCGGGGACGTCGGCGAGGAACAGGAGGGGCACGTTGAAGGAGTCGCAGGTGGAGACGAAGCGGGCGGCTTTGTCGGCGGAGTCGGAGAACAGGACGCCGCCGCGGACGGCCGAGTTGTTGGCGACGACGCCGACGGGCCGGCCGTCGAGGCGGACGAACGCGGTGATGAGTTCGCCGGCCCAGCGGGCCTGGACTTCGAGGGTGGAGTCGCGGTCGACGAGGCCGTCGAGGAAGTCGTGCATGTCGAAGGCGGCCGATTCGCTGGGCGGGATGGTCGCGGCGAGGTCGACGGGGAGCGGGGGGCGGGCGGCGCGCACGGGTGCGGGCTGCGTCCAGTTGGAGGGCAGGTAGGAGAGCCAGCGGCGGACGTTCGCGATGGCTTCGTCTTCGTTGCGGCACAGGAAGTGTCCGACGCCGGACTGCTCGCAGTGGACGCGGGCGCCGCCCATCGCCTCGAGGGTGGTCTTCTCGCCGGTGACCATCTCGACCATGCGGGGGCTGCCGAGGTACATGGAGGCGTTGCCGTCGACCATGGCGACGATGTCGCAGAAGGCGGGAATGTAGGCGCCGCCGGCGGCGGAGGGGCCGAAGAGCGCGCAGGCCTGGGGGATGCGGCCGGAGGCGCGGACCTGTTCGTGGAAGATGCGGCCGGCGCCGCGGCGGCCGGGGAAGAGCTGCACCTGGTCGGTGATGCGGGCTCCGGCGGAGTCGACGAGGTAGACGATGGGGTGCTGTTCGAGCTGTGCGGCCTCGACGGTGCGGATGATCTTCTCGACGGTGCGCGCGCCCCAGGATCCGGCCTTGACGGTCGAGTCGTTGGCGACGAGGCGGATCGGGCGGCCCTGCACGGTGGCGGTGCCGACGACGACGCCGTCGGCGGGGAGGGTCGGGTCCGGGTTGGCCCAGAGGCTGTCCTCGCGGAAGGAGTCGGGGTCGCACAGGCGCCGGATGCGCTCGCGGGCGTGGTATTTGCCCGCGGCGGCGGCCGCCTGGTGGTACTTCTCGGCGCCGCCGCGCTCGATACGCGTGCGTTCGGCCGGGTAGTCCCCGCTGAAGTCCACGCCGCCGCCCTCCTTGCCGGTTGCTGTCCCTTAACGATCGTTAAGGCAAGCATATTGTGTCCCGCCCGCGTCCGCGTGTCAACGGATCCACACCACCGGCTATTCAGTTGTCAGACCTCTCGGGCACTGTTGCAACGGGGGCGCTTCACGACGCCCGATTCCTCCGCATTCACATTCCCCGCCCCACCCCCCTGTCGGACCCCTCGGGCACCCTTGAAACCGGGGACGCCTCCGGCCGCCCGATTTGCGGGCATCCGCCGCGAACCGCCGCAATCACCATGCGCTCGAACGACTTCCTCCCCTGCCCCCTCCGCAACCGCCGCCGCTACGCTCAGGAGGACCGCCGCCCGTCCCCCACGCCGCCTCCCCTGGAGTTCAATGAGCAGCCCCGTGAGCGCCAGTGCCGCCCCGACCACCGCTCCCGCACCGGCCGCCACCCCCACCCGGCCCCCGCGCCTGCGCGAAATCGACGGCCTCCGCGGCCTCGCCATCGTCGTCATCGCCGTCTACCACATCTGGTTCGACCGCGTCTCCGGCGGCGTCGACGTCTTCCTCCTGCTCTCCGGCTTCTTCATCACCGCGAGCCTCCTCCGATCGGTCGAACGCACCGGCTCCGTCGCACCCCTCGCCTTCGCCGCCCGCATCGTGCGCCGCATCTTCCCGCCCGCCCTCGTCGTCGCCGCGGCCACCGTCCTCATGACCGTCCTCTGGCTCCCCCGCGCCACCTGGAACCAGCAGCTCGGCGACATCCTCGCCACGGCCCTCTACTACGGCAACTGGAACCTCGCCCTCCACTCCGTCGACTACCTCTCCTCCAACAACGGCGCGAGCATCGTCCAGCACTACTGGTCCATGGGCGTCCAAGCCCAGTTCTACGTGCTGTGGCCGATCCTCATCGCCGCCTCCGTCTGGCTCGCCCGCCGCACCGGATGGAGCCGCCGCCGCACCCTCGCCGCCGCGCTGGCGCTCGTCTTCGCGGCCTCGTTCGCCTTCGCGCTGTGGGAGACCGCGGCGAACCAGGCGTTCGCCTACTTCGACTTGCGGGCGCGCCTGTGGCAGTTCGCCGCGGGCGGCCTGCTCGCGGTGGCCCTGCCGCGGCTGCGGGCGGCCGTGCGCCGTCCGGACGCCCCGCGGGTGGCGTTCGGTGCCGTCGTGCTCGGCTGGGCGGGCGTGGCGGTCCTGCTCGGGGCGGGGTTCTTCCTGGAGAGCACACAGTTCCCCGGGCTCGCCGCGCTCTGGCCCGTCGGCGGCGCCTGCGCGGTCGTCATCGCCGCCTCCCTGAGCCCTGGCACGGGTGCGGGGCATCTGCTCAACACCGGTCCGGTCCAATGGCTCGGCGACCTCTCGTACACGCTGTACCTGTGGCACTGGCCGATCCTGGTCTGCTATCTCACCGCCACCGGCCGCGACACGGCCTCGCTCCTGGGCGGGCTCGGGATCCTCGCCGTCGCGACCGTGCTCGCGTGGGCCACTCACTGGGCCCTCGAGCAGCGGCTTCCCGCAACCGGCTGGGGCCAGCGGACGAAACGCGGGGCGTTCGCGCTCGGCGCGGCCTGCCTGGCGCTCGTGCTCGCCGCGTACGCGGCCCTGACCTGGTACATCTCGTTCGAAAGCGACCGCCTCGCCGAGGCCGCCGCGGACACGTCCCTGTACCCGGGGGCCGCCGCCCTCGCCGAGGGCATCGAGGTCGCCGAAGCCGACTTCGTCCCCTCCACATTGGACGCCGCCGAGGATTACGACCCCGCGCTCTCGGGGCGGTGCAACCAGACCATGGAGGGCTACGAGCCGATCCGGTGCGACTTCGGCGCAGACGAATCCGAAGCGGCCGCCACCGTCGTCATGTACGGCGGCTCGAAGATCTGGCAGTGGCTCCCGGCCGTGCTCGCGGCCGCCGAAGCCCAGGACTGGCACGTGATCGCGTACACGAAGAACGCGTGCATCATCGAGACCGGCCAGGAGTCCCTCGGCGAGGAGCGCTACCGGTCCTGCGCCGCCTGGAACGACGCCGTGGTCGCCGAGATCGACGCAGATCGGGCCCGATCTGGTCTTCACCTACGGCTCCCGGGTCGGCTACGAGGCGTACGAGACGTTCCCCGACTACACCGACCGCTACGAGCAGCTCCTCGCCACGGGCGCTCCGGTCGTCGCGATCCGCGACACTCCGAGCCCGCGTTTCGACATCCCGCTGTGCGTCGACCTCAACGGCGCGAACGCGGCCGAATGCGCCGTCGAGCGGGCCTCGTACTACGACGAGGGCGCGTTCGAGGCCCTGGAGGTCCCCGAGGGCGTGCGCAAGGTCGACCTCACCGACTACATCTGCGGCCCGCGGGCCTGCCCGCCGGTGGTCGGCAACGTGCTCGTCTACCGCGACGACGCGCACATGACGAACACGTACGCGGCGACCCTCGGCCCCTACCTGGAGGCCGAGCTCGCCGCCGCCCTCGCGACCCGAGGCCGGGTAGGCGAAAAGGCCCGGCTCGATCGAGCCGGGCCTTAGCGAACGTCTCAGGCGGTGACCGCGTCCAGCGCGATCTCGACCATCTCGGAGAACGACTCCTGGCGGTCGGCCGCGGGCAGCTCGGTGCCCTTGAGGATGTGGTCGGAGATCGTGCACAGCGCCAGAGCGCGGGCCTTGAACTTCGCGGCGAGCGTGTAGATCGCCGCGGCCTCCATCTCGATGGCGAGGATGCCGTAGTCGGCGAGCTTGGCCTCGACCTCGGGTGCGTCGGTGTAGAACGTGTCGGAGGAGTACAGCTGGCCCACGTGCAGGTTGATCCCGCGGGCGGCGGCCGCGTCGACCGAGGCGCGCAGCAGGCCGAAGTCGGCGACGGGCGCGTAGTCGACCACGCCGTTGAAGCGGATGCGGTTCATCGAGGAGTTGGTGGAGGCGCCGATCCCGGCCACCACGTCGCGCAGGTCGATGTCGTTGTGGATCGCGCCGGCCGAGCCCACGCGCACCACCGTCTTGACGCCGTAGACGTCGAGCAGCTCGTGGGTGTAGATCGAGGCCGACGGCTGGCCCATTCCGGTGCCCTGCACGGACACTCGCTTGCCCTTGTACGTGCCGGTGAAGCCGAACATGTTCCGGACCTCGGTGTAGCACTCGGCGTCGGTCAGGAACGTCTCGGCGATCCACTTCGCACGCAGCGGGTCACCGGGCAGGAGGACGCTCTCGGCGATGTCGCCCGGCTTGGCGGAGATGTGTGCAGTCATGACGCCAGCTTCTCATAAACATCCCATGAATTTGCGGGGACCGGCTGTGAGCTGGATCGCCGATCCCAGTCGCATGCGGGCGACCGGGATCCGGTAGTGTTCTCGGCGGTGGCGTGTCCGAGCGGCCGAAGGAGCTCGCCTCGAAAGCGAGTGTTGGGTAACCCTCAACCGTGGGTTCAAATCCCACCGCCACCGCCAACGTAGTCCCAGTTCAAGAGCCCGTGAGGGCGATTGGACTGGGACTTTTTTTGCGTCCGCCAGGATCGTTCCGGTTAGTGGGCTGCTCCGGACCCGATTCCCCACCTGATCCCCCGGCCTCAGGCCCGATTTCGAGTGATCTCGCGTTCCCCACCTTCGCGGGCCTCAGGCGGCGACCGGGTCTCCCGGTCGGCTTCCGCCCGGGTCGAGCCGCGGGCATGTGGCGAGTGTCGGTCACTGTGCCTGTTCGTCGAACTGGTCGCGTGCGCGATGGACGTCGGGCATGTTCTCGGTGGTCCAGTACAGGAGTGCGTCGACGAGTTCTTGGAGCGTGTCGCCGAGCGGGGTGATGCGGTACTCGACGGCGACCGGCCGCGTGTTCACGACCACCCTCTCGATCATGCCGTTGCGTTCGAGGCGCCGCAGGGTGGCCGTGAGCGACTTCTGTGTCACGACCGGGATTGCCCGCCGCAGTTCGTTGAAGCGCGAGGGCCTGCCGCACAATCGATCGAGCACCTGCAGTGACCACTTGTCGAGCACCTGGTCGAGCAGTTCGCGATGCTCCGCGGTGAGCTGGGGGGCATCGGACGCGGCGTGGGCGGTTTCCAGTCATGAAACCTAGTCTCGTTGAAGTTCCCTTTGGAAACCAGGTATACATGAGATACCTGCTATCGAGCGAAGGGACCTCCCATGACCGTCCAGCTGCTCACCCCCGAGGGCATGTTCCAGCCCGTTCCCTACCACCACGTCTCGATCGGCACCGGAACCCGGCAGGTGCATGTGGCCGGCCAGATCGCGCGCGACGCCGAGGCGAAGCCACGTCGCGCACCGGCGACCTCGCCGGCCAGGTCGCGCAGGCGCTTGCGCAACACCGCCCGCGGTCTCGCCGGCGCCGGCGCGGGCTTCGCCGACGTCGTTCGCCTCCGGTTCTTCGTCACCGACTGGAGCCCGGAGAAGATCGACGACTTCATGGCCGGCATCCAGAGCGTCGCCGACGAGCTCGGCCTCCCGCAGCCGCTGCCGCCCGTGTCGCTCATCGGCGTCGACTATCTGTTCGAACCCGACGTGCTCGTCGAAGTCGAGGCGTTCGCAGTCCTCGATTGACCGAGATGGGTCCAGATCCCACCGCCACCACCAGCGAATGTGAACGCCGGGTCTGGATCTCAGGCCCGGCATTAGCCGTTCCTCGCCTTGTGCGGCTAACCTGTCGGGACCGCGCCGCTGGACGGCGGCGCGGCGGCGCCGGGCGCCGCACGGACTTCGAAAGGCGGGCAGCGGGTGAGCCGATCCTCGACGGGCGGGAAGATCTTCAGCGGAGCCGTGATCTTCCTGTCGCTGCTCCTGTCCGCGATCCTGCTCCTCCACCGGTTCATCCCCAACCGCTGGTTCAACCTCGGCAGCCTCATCGAGACGTTCCTGCCCTGGTTCGGCCTGGCCGTCCCGATCCTGCTGATCCTCGCCGCGATCCGCCGCAGGCCGCTCGCGATCGTCTGCGCGCTCCTGCCGGGCCTGGTGTGGTTCCAGATGTACGCCGCGCTCATCCCCGACAAGCACGTCGGCGAGGGCGACTTCCGCGTGGTCGCCCACAACGTCAACGCCGAGAACGCCGACACCGAGGCCACCGCCGAGACCCTCCTGGCCGCCGACCCCGACGTGATCGTCCTGGTCGAGCTCACCGAGGACCAGCGCGTCGCCTGGGGCGAGGTCCTGGACGAGCGGTACGAGTACTCGGTGTCGTACGGGACGGTGGCGCTGTGGTCGACGTACCCGGTCGTCGACTCGAACGAGGTCGACCTCAACCTCGGCTGGGCCCGCGCGTTCCGCGCCGCGATCGAGATCGACGGCGAGCCGGTGGCGTTCTACGTGGCCCACCTGCTGTCGGTGCGCGTGAACTCCGAGGGCTTCACGTCGGCGCAGCGCAACGAGACCGCCCTGCTCCTGGGGGAGGCCATCGCGGACGAGCAGCTGAACCGCGTGGTCCTGGCCGGGGACCTCAACGGCACTTCGCAGGACCGGGCGCTCGCCCCGATCACCTTCCAGCTCTCCTCGGCGCAGGCCGACGCCGGGAAGGGCTTCGGGTTCACCTGGCCCGCCGACACGCCCCTGGCGCGAATCGACCAGGTCCTGTACCGGGGCCTGGAGGCCACGGGCTCGAATGTGCTGGACGCGACCGCTTCCGACCATCGCCCGGTCCTGGCTGATTTCGCGATTCTCCTGAGTCTCGTCCGACGCGATCGCCTGCGGCGTGCAACCACTCGCGACGGTCCCGGCGTCTTGGAGACGTGACCGAAGACGACGCGACCATGATCCTGCCGACCGTCAGCGCCGGCGCCGACGACACCGCGGTGTTCGCGCGCGTCGACGACGACGCCGAGCCCGCCGACGCGGACCGTGCGCTCATCGAGCTGGCCGGGGTGGGCATGACCTACCCGGGGCCGCCGCCGGTGGAGGCGCTCAAGCCGGTCGAGCTGCGGGTCGCCGACGGCGAGTACGTGGCGATCGTGGGCCCTTCGGGCTCGGGCAAGTCGACGCTGCTGAACCTGCTGGGGCTCCTCGACGCCCCCACGGCGGGCACATACTGGCTCGACGGGCACGACACGTCGAAGATGAAGGAGTCGCACCGCACGCAGCTGCGCGCCGACAAGATCGGGTTCATCTTCCAGGCCTTCCACCTGATGGCGCACCGCACCGCCACGGAGAACGTCGCCATGTCCCTGGTGTACCAAGGCATCCCGAAGCGCAAGCGGCGCCAGATCGCGCGCGAGAAGCTCGAACTGGTGGGCCTCTCGCACCGCCTGGACTCGCTGCCGACCACGCTCTCGGGCGGTGAACGCCAGCGCGTCGCGATCGCACGCGCCCTGGCGGCCGAGCCGAGCCTGCTGCTGTGCGACGAGCCGACGGGCAACCTGGACTCGAAGACGGCCGACTCGATCATGGCCACATTGGACGAACTTCATGCCGAGGGCCTGACGATCCTGATCATCACCCACGACCACGAGGTGGCCGAGCGAGCCGAGCGCGCGGTGACGATCCGCGACGGCCAACTGCGCGAGGGCAACCACATTCACGACGACAAGTCGCACGCCGACAAGACGCCCACTGACCGGGCGGGGCGCGGCACCCTGGTGATGCCGAAGGCCACCTGACGAACTTTCCTTCCTCCCAAAGAAAGACTGCGGGCCCTCGCCGAAAGGCGAGGGCCCGCAGTCTTTCCGCAGCGGCCCGCAGCCGCGAAGGCGTACGGCACTCCGGCTGCGCCGCACCACCCGTCGCACCCTTCAGCGGGCCGGTGAAGCGCACCGTCTGCGCCGCAACGCTTCCCGCACCACCCGCAGCCGCCCAGAGGCACAGCTGCACGCCATCGACGCCGTCGCGCCTCCCGCACACTCGCACACGCATACGGCCGCGGCCCGCTCCCTTTCGGAAGCGGGCCGCGGCCGTGCAGTCGGGTCGCCTGGTTCCCGCAGGCGCCCTGCGGGATCAGTCCCGGCCGGGTGGGTCGTCCGTGGTCTGGTCGTCGCCGGGTTTCTCGTCCTCCTTGAAGTCGGAGCCGTTCGAGATGAGGATGTAGACCGGGGCGCCGTTCGGGGCCGAACCGGTCGGCGAGGTCGAGAACGCCTCGCCCTCTTTGCAGTCCGAGTCGAACTTGCCGGGGGAGATCTCGGCGTCGAAGCCCGCCCCGGAGACCCTCGACCGGGCGTCGTCGGCGTCCATGCAGTCGAACGACGGGATGGACACCAGGTTCTTGCCGTTGACCATCGTGTTCGAGGGTTTCGGCCAGCCCGGGTCGTCGAGGTCCTTCACGGCCTTCTTGAGGATCGAGACGCCGGCCTCCTTCACCGAGACCTTGAGGGCCGCTGTGGCCACGCCCGACCGGTGCGTCGCATCGGGGTCGCCCACGAAGGTCGCGGTGGTCGCGTTCGGGGTCGAGCCGATGAACCAGTAGGACCGGTCGGAGTCGGCGGTGCCGGTCTTGCCGAACAGCGGCCGGTCGAACCCGCCCGTGTATCCGGCGGCGGTGCCGGTGCCCGAGCACTGGGTGCCGTCGGCGTTCTGGCCGACCACGCAGCGCCCGGCGCTGACGGCCGCGTACGCGACCTCCTCGGGGAACGCCTGGTCGCACTTGGGCGTCGAGGCGTCGGTCCACTCGGTGCCGTCGGCCCCGATGACCTGCATGACCGGCAGCGGCTCGCAGTGCTTGCCGCCCGCGGCGACCGTGGCGTAGGCCTCGGCCATGTCGAGCGGGGTCGTCGCGTCGAAGCCGAGGGTGAAGGTGCCGTAGTCGTCGAGGGTGCCGTCCTCGACTCGCTGGTCGAGCTCGGGGTTGTTGTAGAAGTCGATGCCCGCGGCGACGGCCGCCTCGTAGGCCTTGCTGGTGCCGACCATCTCCTGGAGCCGCACGAACGCCGTGTTCGAGGAGCGGCCGAAGGCGCCCCACAGGTTGAGCGGTTCGGACGACCGCCGCCGTCGTTCGTCGGGCACCAGTGCCGCTGGCCCTGCGAGTCGGTGCTGCCGCAGGACGACGGGTCGTCGGCGCTGGTCATGTACTTGGACGTGTAGGTCGCCGGTGAGGGGATCCGCGTCTCCAGCGGCCAGCCCTTGTCGAGGGCGGCGAGCATCGTGAACATCTTGAACGTCGAGCCCGCCGGGTATCCGTTGACGCGTTCGTTGCCGGACAGCAGCGGGATCGTCGTGTTCGGATAGTTCGAGGGTTTGCTGTCGTCGCCGTCGGTTCTCGGTTTGTTCTCGGTCTGGTCGAGACTGTAGTTGCGGTTGACGGCCATCGATGCTGCACATGGCCGGTGCCCGGGGTGATGGTGACCGAGCCGAGTGCGGCGGGGTTGTTCACGCTCACTTCGTCGGAGAGCCGCTCGGTGGCGGAGTTCTGGAGTTCGGCGTCGAGGCTGGTGACGATCCGGAAGCCGCCGCGCTTGAGCAGGCTCAGGCGTTCGCGCTCGTCGGCGCCGAAGGCCTCCTGGCCGGACCACCACTCCTTGAAGTAGTCGCAGAAGAAGCCCCAGTTGGAGGTCGCGACGTCGACGCATTCGCTGCGGACCGGGCGCGGGTTCAGGCCCAGGGGCAGCGCTTTGGCCTCGTCGGCTTCGGCCTGGGTGATGGTGCCGAGGCCGGCCATGCGGTCGAGGATCCAGTTGCGGCGGTCGATGATCTCGGTGTCCTCGCCCTCGCCGTCGAGGAGGCCGTCGGCGAGCGAGGGGAATTTCGGCAGCGACGCGAGGGTGGCTGCCTCGGCCGTGGTGAGCTCGCTCGGCGGCTTGTTGAAGTAGGAGTAGGAGCCGGCGTGCACGCCGTACGCCTGGTTGCCGAGGTAGATCACGTTGAGGTAGCCCTCAAGGATCTCCTCTTTGGACATGGTCTCTTCAATGCCCATGGCGTATCGGGCTTCTCGGAGCTTGCGCTCGTATGAGTCCTCGGACGCGGCGATCACTTCGTCGATGGTTGAGGCGGAGTAGATCAGGGTATTGCGTACGAACTGCATGGTGAGGGTCGACGCCCCCTGTGAGTCACCGCCCTGGTTCGCCACGGCCGCCCGGACGATTCCGGCCCAGTCGACTCCGTTGTGCTCGTAGAACTTCGAGTCCTCGGCGGCCAGAAGTGCGTCGACCATGACCGGGGAGACCTCGTCGAGGGAGACCTCGCGGCGGTTCTCCTCGTAGAAGGAGGTGATGAGTGTCTCGCCATCCGATGCGTACACATAGGACGTCTGCGGCAGCGTGGGTTGGGTGAGTTCCGTCGGCAGCGCCTCGAAGGAGTTGACGCTGTTCTCGGCCACGAGGCCGCCGAGTCCGACGAGGGGGAAGGCGGCCGCGGCCGCGAGCACACCGGCGAGCACGCCGCAGATCAGCAGCGCTATGCCGTCCCCAAGGGGACTCCGGTCGCGTTTCAAGGGCTCCACCGCCTCAGATTAGAACGAACGTTTTGACGTGCGGGAACGGCTGCATAGATGTGCCAAATGGCGACTCGCCTGCAAGAGGAGGCGAATGCCCTCCATTGATACGCCGCAGCCTCGAGGGCGAGATGCCCTCGTATCGGAATCGTTATTATCGCGAGCTGCCTTCGCGTAGTGAACCGTAGGGGTGAAGCCGTCCCACCGAGTCCGATTTTCGTCTCGGAGAGTAGTCAAACCCTTACAAGAGGTGTAGGGTCCGTTCTGACGGCCACATTGTGTGATCGAGAGATCACTCGACTGTAGTCGTCGGGGGGTATGAAGGGAAAGATCTCACGGGGAGGTCATGCGGATGGGACTGCTGATTGACTGGACGACCAAGGCACTATGTCAGGAAAGTGATCCTGACGCCCTGTTCGTGCAAGGCGCAGAGCAGAACAACGCGAAGAAGGTGTGCCGTGGCTGTCCAGTACGGCTGGAATGTCTCGCCGACGCGCTCGACAATCGCATCGAGTTCGGCGTCTGGGGCGGTATGACCGAGCGGGAGCGGAGGGCGCTGCTGCGAAGGCACACCGACGTCCGCTCCTGGAGGGCGGTCTTCGAAGTCGCTCTGGAGGAGGAACAGCGAAGTGCCCGCAAGGGCAACCGGCGCCGGATACCGGTAGACATCAACTTCTTACCGGCGAGCCTCTCTCATGAAGGCAGACACCGCGCCCGAGACGGCATCGCCGTCCGGGCGCGTTTTCGCGTCCTGTGGAAAACTTCGACGCATGCGAGCAGGCAAGATAAGCAATGTTCGCGAAGTTATCCACAGGTCGGAAAATAGTTCTTGGCGGAAGTGACCGGACATGTGATCGTTAGTAGAGAAAAAACGTCGATTTCGCCGGTGGTGGAGGAAGTGCGGATCGGCGGCCGGTGCAGGTAGGACCGGCGGCATAGTGGGAATCCCGGGAGCCGCCCCCGAAGACCGCGCGCGGAGGCCTCCGCGCGCGGCTCCTACCGGCACACCTCGCGAGGTAAGATCGCGGGCGGATCGCCACCAGCGATCCGCCCGCACCAACACCTCGCCCGACACGACCGAACCGAAGCCACGCAGGCCAGCGCCACACCGACGCCCGCCGGCCAGTGAGCGCTCTGAGAGCACGCAGGCCTCGCCTGACACGACCGAACCGGAGACCGCGAAGCCAGCGCGACACCGAAGCCTCGCGGGGCCAGTGAGCGCTGAAGACACGAAGCCTCGCCCGCCTCAACCTCGGCGGCCATGCGCGCCTAGGACACGCAGGCGGTCACGACGGCTGGGCTCCGGCGGCCATCACCGCGCCGAAGGCGCGCAGGTCATCGAGGTCCACGACCTCGACCCCCAGCGCCGGGAGCCACCGCTGCGGGATCTCGGGGCATGCGGCCGCGTATCGGGCCGCGACGCGCTCTTCTGCGGCGCGCCGCCGCGCCAGGTCGGCGTGGGTTCGCAGTACGGCCGCCACGGGGTCATCCGAGTCCGACTCCTCCAGCGCCGCCGCCGCGCCCAGGGCCCGCTCCGAGGACAGGTCCGCCGAGACCGGCGTCAGCCGGTTGAGGATCATGCCGTCCAGCGGCATCCGCTCCTCGGTGAGCCGCCGCGTGAAGTACACGGCCTCGCCCACCGCGGCCGGCTCGGGGGCGGCGATCACCAGGAAGGAGGTTTGGTCGTCCTGCAGTGCACGGAAGGTCGCCTCGGCGCGTTTGCGGAAGCCCCCGAAGGTGTCCTCCAGGCTCGCGGTGAATTCCGCGACATCGGTGAGCAGGTGCCCGCCGAGGACCTTGTTGAACACGCGTGTGAACACCGCCGCGCTCGCGCCCATGAGCGACAGCATCGAGCGGCGGGCGCCGGGGGTGGAGGCGGAGAGGAGGCGGATGACGCGGCCGTCGAGGAAGCGGGCCAGGCGGGCGGGGGCGTCGAGGAAGTCCAGGGCCGACCGCGACGGTGGGGTGTCGAGGATGATCAGGTCCCAGTTGCCCGTGGCGCGCAACTGCCCGAGCTTTTCCATCGCCATGTACTCCTGCGTGCCCGAGAACGTCGACGAGACTGCTTGGTAGAAGGGGTTCGCGAAGATTTCCGCCGCTCGGTCCGGCGTCGTATGTGAGGCCACGACCTCGTCGAATGTTCGCTTCATGTCGAGCATCATCGCGTCGAGCGAACCGCCGCGTACGTCTGCGACCGCCCGGGGGGTGTTGTCGAGCGCGTCCATTCCCAGCGACTGCGCCAGCCGCCGGGCCGGGTCGATCGTGAGCACGACCGTGCGCCGCCCGTGCACTTCCGCGGCGCGCAGCGCCAGCGCCGCCGCCGTCGTGGTCTTGCCGACGCCTCCTGAACCGCAGCAGGCGATCACGTGCTTGCCCTCGTCGCCCAGGAGGGTGTCGACGTCGAGTTCGGGTCGCATCGGGGCCCTTTCCCGCCTGCCGCCTCCCGGGACCGTCTCGGGTCGGGTGAGGGGTTCCGCGGCGCGTTTCTTGTCGGGTGCAGATTGCTTCGGGGCTTCAGTCTTGGTGGGATCGGGCTGTATCGGGGCTTCAGGTTTGGCGGGTTCAGATTGCTTCGGGGCCTGCGCGTCGGGGCCCTTGGCGGGGTCAGGTTGCATCGGGGCCTCCGCGCCGGGTTCCGGCCATGTTGGGGCGCAGTACTTGTGCGAGCTGGTACAGGCCCGACAGGTCGACGCCTTCCGGCAGGAGTGGCAGTTCCGCCACGGGCCGGCCGAGTTGTTCGAGCCGGTCGCGGTAGGCGTCGACCGCTTCGATCTCGGTGCGGGCCGCCGCGTATTCCTCGAGCAGGCCTGAGACGAGGCCCTCGTCCGCGGGCAGGCCCGCCCGGGCGAGGCCCGCCGCGATCTCGTCTGCGCCGACTTCGACGGCTTTCGCTCCGGCGACCCGGTTGAGGACCAGGTGCCCTACCGGCAGGTCTGCGGCCATGAGGTCGCGGTGCGCGTCGATCGTCTCCTGCACCGGCATCGCCGCGGGGGTCGTGACCACGTGCACCGTTGTGAGCGAGGAGTGCAGCATGCGCGCGACCGACCGCGAGTGCTTCCCGATCGGGCCGGTCTTGGCGAGTCGGCCGCTTTCGACCGTGACGTTCAGGAACTTCACGACCCTGCCGGTCGGCGGGGCGTCGAGCACCACCGCGTCGTAGGCCATCCGCCCTGTTTCGGTGCGCGACACCGCTTCTTTGAGCTTGCCCGTGAGCAGGATGTCCCGCAGTCCCGGCGCGATCGTCGTGGCGAAGTCGATCGCCCCGAACTTCTGCAGCACCTTCCCGGCCGAACCGAGCCGGTAGAACATCGTCAGGTAGTCGAGGAGCGCCTCGTCGGCGTCGACCGACTGCCCGAACACCTCCCCGCCGTCGAGGCCCGCGGCCAGGTGCCGTTCCTCGTAACCGAGCGACGGGGCGTCGAACAGGGGCGCGATGCCTTGGCGCCCTTCGACTTCGACGAGCAGGACCCGCCTGCCCGAGCCGGCCAGCGCCAGTGCGAGGGCGGCCGCGACCGAGGTCTTCCCGGTGCCGCCCTTCCCGGTGACGACGTGGAGGCGCGGCACCGGGATCGCGGAGGCTGTCATTCATCGGAGTCTAGTCATTCCGCGGTGATCCCGCAGATGAGCCATTGCGGGTCCCCTTCCTCGGCGACGAGCGAGAACACCCATGTGGTGGGGGATGAGAACGTGTCGTCGTGTCCGCCGCCGATGCGGATGCCGGCGGTGACGGTGGCGGCGCCGACGGAACGGCCGGTCTCGGTGACCTCGCCCCATTTGAATTCGCCGGGTCCGTCGATGAACGAGAGCGCGGCGACGGCTTCGCTCAGGTCGCGGTCGGACTTGTCCTCGCACAGCCATGTGGCGGCGGCTTCGGCGTCGCGCTGGTCGAGGAGTGCTTGGAGGAAGGCGTCGACGGTGCGTTCGGGTGTGTCGACGATGTCGTTGACGTCGACGTAGAGGCGCATCGCGCCGAGGACGAGGGCGACGCAGAAGGCGACGGCCGCGCCGGTGGTGATCCACGCCCACATACGGCTTGAGCGGTCGCGTGGGTTTTGATGCCGGCCGCGATGGCCGGGCCGTGGATCGGTGGCGTCGGAGGGCCGGGCTGCAAGGTCTGCGCGGGCCGCGGTGTCTGACGGCTGGGCCGTGGTGTCTGACGACACGTGGAACTCCCTGGTTCGACTGGTGCGGCCTGCTGCGGCGGCACTGTGAGGCATTGGGGAGGCGACGCAACTCTGAGCGTAGCGGTGCGTCGCGGGCGAATCAAGACGCCGTACTGTGGGCGCATGGAGAAATGGGAGTACTTCACCGCGCCGCTGCTGATCCACAACACCAAGATGATCCTCGATACCTTCGGGGACGACGGCTGGGAACTGGTGACCGTCCTGCCCGGCCAGAACTCGGAGCAGCTCGTGGCGTACTTCAAGCGCAAGAAGGAGCAGTAGCGGTGACCGATGTGGACAAGGCGTTGGCGCGCCTGGGACTCTCGCTGCCGACGGTGGTGCCGCCGTTGGCCGCCTATCAGCCGGCCGTTCGTTCGGGCGATTACGTGTACACCTCGGGGCAGTTGCCGATGGTCGACGGCGTGCTGGCCGCGACCGGCAAGGTCGGTGCCGAGGTCGATCCGGAGCTCGGTTACGAGCTGGCCCGGATCTGCGGGTTGAACGCCCTCGCCGCGGTGGCTTCGATCGCCCCGCTCGATCAGGTCGTGAAGATCGTGAAGGTCGTCGGGTTCGTGGCTTCGGCGCCCGGGTTCACCGGTCAGCCGAAGGTGCTCAACGGGGCGTCGGAGTTGTTCGGGGAGGTCTTCGGCGAGGCCGGGACGCATGCCCGCAGTGCGGTCGGTGTGGCCGAGCTGCCGTTGGGCGCCCCGGTCGAGGTGGAGCTGATCGCGCAGCTCGCCCCGAGCGCGAAGACCGTACTGGTCTAGTCGTTGTTTCCGGCCGGTCCCGCCGTGAGGCGGGGCCGGCCGGTTCGCGTCCGGAGGCCGGGTCCCGAAATCGCGGGCGCCGGTGTTCGGAGGCTAAGGCGCACCTGGGGTCACGTGATCGGACGGCAGGACGCGGGTGGCGACTTCGCCGAGGGCGATGGTGGTGCCGCGCGGTCCCGGTGCGGTCGCGGTGACCTTCACGGTGTCGCCGTTCTCGAGTCGGAACCGGCCGGTGGCGGCTTCGCCGGAGCCGAACAGCAGGCCGGGGCGCAGGAGCGCGCCGCCGCTGGTGAGCTGGGCGAGTTGTTGCGCGGGGGTCCAGTAGGACTCCGCGAAGTCGGCTCCGGCGACGGCGACGCCGTTGACCTCGATGTTGAGGTGCAGGTCGAATCCGTAGCGGTCGGATTCCTTCAGGTAGGAGGCCATGTCGGCGCGCGGTTGGGGGGCGGCGGTGCGGGCCGCGTTGAGCGCTTCGATGGGGGTCACCCAGGCGCTCATGGAGGTCGCGAACGATTTGGACGCGAACGGGCCGAGGCCGTCGGTCTCGAGTTCGGCGAAGTCGCGGGCGGTCCAGTCGTTGAGCAGGATCGCGCCGAAGACGTACTCCTCGAACGCGTCCGGGGACACGGGCTGTCCGATGGCGGATTCGCCGCCGACGAGGAAGCCCACTTCGGCTTCGATGTCGAGGGCCCGGGTGGGCCCGAACGCGGGCTGTCCGTCGGCGCCGCGGCGGTGCCCGGCGGGGCGCACGAGGTCCATCCCGGAGGGGATGAGGGTCGAGGCCCGGCCGTTGGAGGCGCGCGGGAAGGCGCGTGCGGCGTCGGGGGTGCGCATGGTGAAGTCGACGTAGTCGGTGACGAGCACCGGGCTGTGCATGATCGCTTCGCTGAGGGGCGTGAGCCAGGTGCTCGCGATGTTCTGGAGGCTCGGTTCGGTCAGGGCCTCCTGCACTTGGGCGCGGACTTGCTTCCACGCCTCTCTGCCGAGTGACAGGAGCCGGTTGAGGGCGGGTTCGCGCAGGGCGGTGCAGGCCGCGCAGGTCTGGCAGTCGCCCGAGAGGACGGCTTTGTACATGTCGAGGATCTGGTCGCCGATGCGCACGCCGATCCGCGGCAGGTTCTCGTCTGCGGTCGAGAAGACCCCGAACGGGAGATTGTGGATGTTGTAGGGGCTAGCGTCGGCCCCGGGAACCCAGCACGTCGTCACTTGCTCGTCCTCCAAAGATTGTGGTGAAGGACTAACGAGCGCCGCACGCCAAAGGTCACTCAGGGTTGCGGTGGCGGCGGAGAACTGTGAACCATCCCACCCATGCGGCGATGGCGACGATGGCGAAGAACAGGCGCGGCCCGGTGTCGATCTCGCTGCCGAGAAGGGCCGGGACGGCGAAGACCACGGCGATGCCGAGCAGGACCGAGCGGCCGATCGCGCCGCGGAAGAGGCCGGGGCCGTAGATCTTCCCGCGCCAGGCGGGGTCGTCGGCGTCGGCGTCGACCCAGCGGCGTTTCGCTCGCCTCGCCTCGGGCGGGAGTTCGGCCGCGACGTCGAAGCCGAGCTTCCCGTCGCCCTTGTCGGCGTCCGTGTCCTCGGGGTCGAGGTCGGCGGCGGCCTGCCGGGAGCGTTTGGCGAGGTCGTTCATCTCGAGGCTCTCGGCGATCGCGGCGAGCGCCAGGTGGGTGCGCGGCTGGTCGGGGGCGAGGTTGACGGCGTTCCACGCGGCGTCGAGCGCGGGCTGGGCGGCCCCGGCGCGGCGGGTGATGAGCGCGTAGTGGATGTGGTGGCGCCACGAGGCCCGGTCGAGGTCGAGGAGGCTCGCGGCGGCCTGCATGGCCTCGTCGCGGCGTTCGGCGTCGGCGAGGGCGTAGCCGCGGATGATCATGGCGCGCTGGTGCACCGGCGTCTGGGCGAGCGCGGCGCCGGCGAACACGAGGGCCTCGTCGGGGTCTTGCTCGGCGAGCGCGCAGGCGGCGGCGAGCGCGTTGGCGTCCGGGTCGAGGGGGTCGACGCGCAGCGCGGCGTCGACCTCGGCGCGGGCGTCACGCACCACTCCGAGCTCATACATGAGCTCGGCGCGTTGAAGGTGCTCGGCGACGGTGCGGCGAGAGGGTTCTGAGTCCATGGGATAACTTCCGAACGGAGATCAGGGCTGGTACAGCAACGCTACCGCGGTCGCGGCCAGACCCTCGCCTCGTCCGGTGAAGCCGAGTCCGTCGGTGGTGGTGGCCGAGAGGCGCACGGGCGCGCCGATCGCCGCGGTCATGGCGGCCTCCGCTTCGGCCCGCCTGGGACCGATCTTGGGGCGGTTGCCGATGACCTGGACGGACACGTTGCCGATCGACCAGCCCGACGCCCGGACGCGGCGGGCGGACTCGGACAGGAGCGCGGCACCGGAGGCGCCGGCCCATTCGGGCCGGGCGGTGCCGAAGTTGGAGCCCAGGTCGCCGAGTCCGGCGGCCGAGAGCAGGGCGTCGCAAGCCGCATGGGCGGCCACGTCGCCGTCGGAGTGCCCCGCCAAGCCCGCCTCGCCGGGCCAGGAGAGGCAGGCGAGGCGGCATGGCTGTTGTTCGTCGAATCGGTGCACGTCACTGCCGTGCCCGATGACGAAGGGCGTATGCGGACTCGCACTGTCTTTCGCGCTCACGCGCTCGTGGGAGTCCGCACTGTGATCGAAACTCACGCTGATGCGGTTCGCTGACGGGGGACCGGCTACTTGACCGGGGCCTCCGAGAGCAGGACCCGGTCGAGGATGTTGTCAGCCTCGCCCTTCACGCAGTCCTCGGCGAGGGCGATCTCGCCGGTGAGGATCTCGCGGGCCTTGGAGAGCATGCGCTTCTCCCCGGCCGACAGACCCCGTTCGCGGTCACGCCGCCACAGGTCGCGCACGACCTCTGCTATTTTCAGCGGGGAACCGGACGCGAGCTTCTCGACATTGGCCTTGTAACGCCGCGACCAGTTGGTGGGCTCTTCGGTGTGGGGCGCGCGCAGCACCTCGAAGACCTCTTCGAGGCCTTCAGCGCCGACGACTTCCCGGACGCCGACGAGCTCGACGTTCTTTGCTGGAACCTTGACCGTGAGGTCACCCTGTTCGACGCGCAGCACGAGGTATTCCTGTTCGATACCACCGATGGTGCGAGTCTCTACAGCTTCAACGAGTGCGGCCCCGTGGTGGGGGTAGACAACGGTCTCGCCGACACTAAAACCCATAGGATCGAAACCCCTTTCGCTGTGTCTAGCCTAACACGGGATCAGGCTTTTCCCCGACAGCGGATCGCCACGAATTCCCTGGTCAATTGGTATGTGACTGATTACTCTACGGCACCTTGGGCTTCCGGGCGGCGCGCGGAGGAGACAAATGAGGCCTGCGTCCCTCTGGTGTGTCCGGCGCCGCGGCCCGCTTCCGCGGCCTGCTCCCGCGGGGTGAGGGCGGGCGGTGCCCCGCCGCGCCCCGCATGCCGACGACCTGCCGCGATGGCCACGTCCAGGTGCGACCTCCTTGCACCCCAACCGAATCGCTCGATTCCATGCCCTGGATGAGATCCAGGGCTCGCCTTGCGCCCGGCCAAGGGAAGCGAGGAGTGCTCGTCGTCTACGCTGTCGTGAGCATTCCTGTCGGAACTCAGGGAGGACCAGCAGTGGTCAGGGGAATCAGCACGGCGATCACGGTGCGTCGCGCGGCCGCAATCGCGATCGCGGGGGCCGCTGCGACCGCTCTGTCCGCATGCGGCGCGGGTCTGGAGACCCAGACCGACGAGAAGGTCAGCGCGATCGCCGGCGTGAACATCGACAAGGACGACCTCAACTTTCGCGATCTCCAGGTCGAATTCACCGGCTACGAGGGCTACGCCGTCGGCGACGACGCGCCCCTGCGGCTGTGGATCGGCAACGAGGGCACCGACGAAGTGCAGCTCGCGAGCGTCACGACCGACATCGGCACGGTGACGTACGTGGACCCCGTGGCCCAGGCCGAAGAGGCCATGGAGGAAGCCCGCGAGTCCGACGGCGCGACCGACACCGAAGAGACCGACGCCGACGACACCGACGGTGCCGAGTCCACCGAGGAGACCAGTGCTCCCGCCGGTGACGCGACCGAGGCCCCCGAGGCCGAGGAGCTCGACGGCGCGGAGGTCTTCGAGCCCATCGCCATCGCCCCGGCCGGGTATGTGCGCCTCGATCAGGACGCCGAGGCCGGCACCTACTTCATGATCGAGAACCTGACCGAGGAGCTCGCCTCCGGCGACTTCATCACCGTCGTCTTCACGTTCGCCGACGGCACCGAGGTCACGGCGGATCTGCCGGTGGGCCAGGCCGTGGCCGACGACGAGCCCTCGCGCTCGTTCTTCGAGCCCGAGGAAGCGGCCGAAGGCCACTAGGCCGGAAAACGTTCGAGCGGGGCCCCGATCCGGTCGGATCGGGGCCCCGCTCGTCTCTCCGATCGGGGCGACCCCGATCGAGTGAATCCTCGCCGCGCGACGGCTCGCGGGCCGGTTTCTTGTCGGACCCGGCTGCCACGATCGCGCTGGGACTCGCGCAGTCCCCTCTGGGCGGGTGGGGGCTCGGGACGGCAACGGCCCTAAGGTCCTCAGCGGCACAGCGGCCAGCGCCGGTCCACCGCCTCCTCGCGGCCCTTGCGGCGGAAGTACGCCTCCAGGCTCGCCGCGTCTTCGGCGAACCACCGCACCTGCGCCGCATGCAGATCCGAAGCGGTGACGTCGCCGACCTCCGGGTACATCGCGCCGATGGCGCGCGCGAGCGCCACCGTGGCGGCCGCGTCTCCCGCCGCCGAGTGCGCTTCCGCGTGCGGGACACCGTAGTGCGCGGCCGTCACGCCCAGGGTCCGCTTGCCCTTGCGGTAGCGGTCCACCTGCTTGTCGAGCACGGAGGGGTCCACGATCGCCATGTTCGCCCAGTCGGGTTGCGCGATCCCGTGCCGCTCGAGTTCGTACGAGAGCATGGTGCAGTCGAAGCCGGCCCGGTAGGCCACCACGGGCACGCCGCCTTCCACGGCTCCGCGCAGGGCCGCGGCGACCTGCGCCAGGGCCTCTTCGGGCGGGATTCCTTCGGCCTGGACCTGCTCGTCCGTGATCCCGTGGACCCGGGTGGCGCCGGGCGGGATCGGCACCCCGGGGTTGATCAGCCAGACGCTCGCGGTCTCGCCGCCGGGGGCGCCTGTTCCGCTGACCAGGGCCGCCTGGATGATCCGGTCGCGGTCCAGCGCGACGCCGGTCGTCTCGGTGTCGAAGCCCAGGAGGGGCCCTTCAAACCATCGCTCGCTCATGGCCACACGGTACCGGGAGGGTCCGACAATCCGCCTATTCGGGCTTCGCGGTTCGAACATTGACGTACCTCGCGTCTAGCCTTGTGCCCATGGCGGAGCCCCGAGGCGGCGGTACTGAGTTGGAGGCGGTGCTCGAACGCGTCACGTACGCGAACGAGGAGACCGGGTACACGATCGCCCGCGCGAGTCCGGCGCGCGGCGGGTCGGATCTGGTCACGATCGTGGGCCCGCTCTTGGGCGCGCAGGTGGGTGAGTCGCTGTCGTTGACGGGCCGGTGGTCGAGCCATCCGAAGTACGGGCGCCAGTTCGAGGTCTGGTCGTACCGGACGGTGCTTCCGGCCACGGTGCAGGGGATCGAGCGGTATCTGGGGTCGGGTCTGATCAAGGGGGTCGGTCCGAAGACGGCCGGGAAGATCGTGGCGCATTTCGGTGCGGCCACGCTGGAGGTGATCGACGCGGACGCGTCGCGCCTCGCCGAGGTGCCCGGGCTCGGCCCGAAGCGCACGAAGCTGATCGCGGCGGCGTGGGAGGAGCAGCGGGCGATCAAGGAGGTCATGGTCTTCCTCCAGTCGGTGGAGGTGTCGACGTCGCTCGCGGTGAAGGTCTACAAGAAGTACGGGGACGCCGCGATCGGGGTGGTCAAGAACGAGCCGTACCGGCTCGCGAACGAGGTGTGGGGGATCGGGTTCAAGACCGCGGACTCGATCGCCCGCGCGGTGGGGATCCCGCACGACTCGCCGGAGCGGATCAAGGCGGCGTTGCAGTACACGCTGTCGCAGGCTTCGGATGCCGGGCACTGCTTCCTGCCGGCCCCGAACCTGGTGGCGGACACGGTGGAACTCCTCGGCCTCGAATCGGGTCCGGTCGCGCAGGGCCTCGCGGAGTTGTCCGCAGAGGGCGAGCATGTGATCGCCGACGAGGTCCCCGCGAAGGACTCCACGGTGCCGGCCCGGTATCTGGCGCCGTTCTTCCATGCCGAGCGGGGCCTCGCCGCCGGGCTCCTGGGGCTGCTGCGGGCCGGTGAGGACCGCCTGGAGGCGTTCGCGACGGTGGACTGGGAGCGGGCGTTCGCGTGGCTGCGGCGGCGTTCGGACGCCGAGCTGGCGCCGGAGCAGGCCGAGGCGGTGCGGCTGGCGCTCACCGAGCGGGTGGCGGTGCTGACGGGCGGGCCCGGTTGCGGCAAGAGTTTCACCGTCTCGTCGATCGTGGCGCTCGCGAGGGCCAAGGGCGCCAAGGTCATGCTCGCGGCGCCGACGGGGCGCGCGGCGAAGCGCCTGGCCGAGCTCACCGGTTTCGAGGCCCGCACGCTGCACCGGATGCTGGAGTTGCGGCCCGGCGGCGAGGCCGTGTACGACCGCGACAATCCGCTGGATGTGGATCTGCTCGTGGTGGACGAGTCGTCGATGCTCGACACGATCCTGGCGAACAAGCTCGTGAAGGCGATCCCGCCCGGGGCGCATCTGCTGCTCGTGGGCGATGTGGACCAGTTGCCGAGCGTCGGCGCCGGGGAGGTCCTGCGGGACCTCCTCGCCGCGCCGGCGGTGCCGCGGGTGCGGTTGACGCGGATCTTCCGGCAGGCCGCCGAGTCGGGTGTGGTCGCGAACGCCCACAAGGTGAACCAGGGCCAGTTCCCCGAACTCGACGGCTACCCCGACTTCTTCTGGTTCGCGTGCGACGACAACGAGCTCGTCGCCGACCGGGTGGTCGAGATCGTCTCGCGCCGGATTCCGGCGAAGTTCGGGATGCACCCGGTGCGCGACGTGCAGGTCCTGGCGCCGATGCACCGCGGCGGGCCCGGCGCGGGGAACCTGAACACCCGGTTGCAGGAGGCGCTCACGCCCGCGAAGGAGGGCCTGCCCGAGCGCCGCCACGGCGGCCGCGTCTTCCGGTTGGGCGACAAGGTGATCCAGATCCGCAACAACTACACGAAGGGCAAGGCCGGGGTCTTCAACGGCACTGTGGGCCTGGTGCAGGCGATCGACGAGGTCGCGCAGACGCTCACGGTGCGCACCGATGAGGACGAGGACGTGGACTACGAGTTCACCGAGCTCGACGAGCTGGTGCACGCCTATGCGATCACCGTGCACCGCTCGCAGGGCTCGGAGTATCCGGCGGTCGTGATCCCGGTGACGACGAGCGCCTGGACGATGCTGCAGCGCAACCTGATCTACACGGCGATCACGCGCGCGAAGCGCCTCGTGGTGCTCGTGGGCTCGAAGCAGGCCCTGGCGGTCGCGGTGCGCACCAAGGGCACCGGCAAACGCCACACGGGCCTGACGCACCGGCTCGACACCTGACGATCACGTATGCGCATGCCGCGGGCTCGCTTGACTCCAACTATACGTATATGTATATTATGCTGATGGCGATGGCGCGCCACCCACTTCACCGTCAGCCCGGAAGCCGTACCCCGCTTCCGCCGCACAAGGAGCACCGATGTCCCACCCCGATGCCGCGAGCCTGCTGGCCCCGCCCGAGACCACGGCCCGACGCGGCCGGTCGCTCGCACCCGACCTCGCCCGCGGCTTCATGCTGCTGGCGATCGCGCTCGCCCACATCCCCGCGTTCATCGCCGACTGGGACCTGGGGCCGAGCGGCTTCAACGCCGCGGCCGACACCGCGCGGGTGCTGCTGTTCGACAACCAGGCGCGCATCATGTTCATCTTCCTGTTCGGGTACGGCCTCGGCCAGCTCGCGCTCAGCCGCGCCGCCAAGGGCAGCGACTGGACGGACATCCGGAAGCTGATGCGCCGCAGGGCCTTCTGGCTGCTCGTCATCGGCTTCGCCCACATGGTCGTGCTCGTCCCGCTCGACTTCATCTCCGCCTACGGGGTCACGCTGCTGCTGTTCGCCGGTCTCGTCCGGGCCCGCGACAAGACGCTCCTGTGGACCGGCGCCGCCGTCCTGGTCGCCGCGATCGCGTTGAGCATGTGGACCGAGATCGCGCAGCTGAAGCAGATCGCCGCAGGCTCCCAGCCGGGCGCGGGCGTCGACTTCATCAAGGACGACTTCGGCTCCCACCTGATGATGGGTCTCGCGGTCTTCCCGTCGAAGGCGCTCGGCTCGGTCGTCATGATCGTGCCCGCGATGGTTTTCGGCCTGTGGGCCGCGCGCCGCCGCGTCCTCGACGAACCCGAGCGCCACCTCCGCCTGCTGCGCGGCGCGGCCTTCGGCTTCCTGGCGGTCGCGCTCACGGCCCGGGTGCCGTACACCCTCATGCAGACCGGCGTCTGGGACGCCGACACGGGCGCACGGGGCCTGGCCGCCACGGCCGGGCACTCCCTCGGCGGCTACGCCGGAGGCGTCGGGGCCGCCGCCCTGGTGGGTCTGATCGCGGTCCGCCTCGCCCGCCGCGGGCCCTTCACGACCGCCGTCGCGGCCCTCGGGCAGCGGTCGATGACCTTCTACATCTTCCAGTCCGCGGTGTTCCTGGCCCTGTACTACCCGTTCACGCTGGACCTCGGCGGCTCGATGGGCCTGGCCGGGAGCTTCGCGGTCGGCATCGGGATCTGGCTGGTCTCGCTGGCGCTCGCCGAATGGATGCGCCGCGCCGGCCACCGCGGCCCGTTCGAGACGCTGCTGCGCCGGCTCTCCGAGAAGCGCTAGGAGGTGTCGGCGCATCCCCGGCTGTCAGGGATTCGCCAAGGGCCCCTACGCCTCGGCGATGCGGACGACCGCGCCGACCTTCGCGAGCTTCCCGTGGACGGCCGTCGCGGTCGCGTGGTCGACGCCGGACAGCACCGTCGACGGCGCACTGTCGATGAGGTTCTTGGCCGGGCCGAGGCCGAGCCCGGTGATCGCGCGGATCTCCTTGATGACGCGGATCGGCTTACGCCCGGGCTCGTCGAGGACGACCGCGTAGTCACCGGGCAGGCCCGGATGCGCACTCACCATCGTCATCGCTCCTTTCGCTGTCGGGTACACCACCCAGTGCTCGGACTGCTCGTCTTTCCTGTAGCTGCGCTGGGTCACCGTGACCATGAGCGCCACCAGGCCCCCGCCTACGACGAACAGGGCGAGGACCAGGATGTTGACGAACGAGAGGGGCACTTAGCGGTAGTTCGTGAACTGCAGCGCCACTTCGAGGTCCTTGCCCTTGAGCAGGGAGATGACCTCCTGGAGGTCGTCGCGCTTCTTGCCGGTGACGCGGAGCTTGTCGCCCTGGACCTGGGGCTTGACGCCCTTGGGGCCCTCGTCGCGGATGATCTTGCCGATCTTCTTGGCGTCCTCGGTCGAGATGCCCTGCTTGAAGGTCACGTCGATCTTGGACTCCTTGCCGGACTGGCGCGGATCGCCCGCGTCGAGCGCCTTCAAAGAGATGCCGCGCTTGATCAGCTTCTCCTTGAGCACTTCGAGGGCGGCCTTGACGCGGTCTTCGGTCTCGGCGGTGATCACGGCCGCCTCGTCGCCGCTGCGCTCCACGTCGGCGCCCGTGCCGCGGAAGTCGAACCGGGTGCTCAGCTCCCGCTGCGCCTGGTTGATCGCGTTGTCGAGTTCGGCCAGGTCGATTTCGGAGACGATGTCGAACGAGGCGTCAGCCATGGCAGTCCGGTCCTTCCATGTCGTGTGGCGGCCCAGTGTTCGGGGCACGGTGTCAGAAGCTCGGCGCGAGGGGCGCGATCGTCAAGCTTAGTCCGGGCCCGCCGCCGCGGACGCGCGCATTCGGGAGCCGCGCCAGTGAACGCGGTCTCATCGGGGGAGAACCCGCTTGCGCCACCCGTAGGAGGGGAGGCTATTCTTGCTCTCGCTACACAGCGAGGCAGGTTGCCCGAGCGGCCAAAGGGAGCTGACTGTAAATCAGCCGGCATTGCCTACGCAGGTTCGAATCCTGCACCTGCCACATGTAGTGGAACGGCCCGCGACCACCAGGTCGCGGGCCGTTCTTGTTCCCGCGCGGCGCTCCGACCGCGGCAAGCCCGGTCCGCCGTACCGGCGGTTCCCGGCATTCCACGCGGGTCCGCCGCTGCCCCGAAGCCATCAAGCCACCTCGGCCGCCGCCCGCGGCAGCCAGGCCGCCGTCTCCCAACCGCCTTCAGGCCGCGGCTGCGCCCGCAACTGGCCGCCGACCGCTTCGATGCGCTCTCCCAAGCCCAGAAGACCCATGCCGCCCCCGGATTCGGCGAGCCGCCCGCGCGCGGCCCTGCCGTCGTCGCGCACCGACACCTCCAGGCCCTGCCCGCTCGCGGCCGCGACCACCACGCGCACCCGGGTCGCCCCGCGGGCGTGCTTGCGCACGTTCGTCAACGCCTCGCGCACCACCCGGTGCGCCGTCGCCGCGATCTCCGGCGCCACGTTCCCCGCCAGCTCCGGGGAGATGAAACAGGTCGTGTCGGTGCCCTCGCGGTTGAACCGGTCCACGAGGTCCTCGATCTGCGCGAGGTCGCCGAGCGGGTTCACCCCCGCGCCCGAATCGTCGTTGCGGAGCATCTTCACCATGCGCCGCATCGAGGTCAGCGCCGCGAGCCCCGCCTCCTCGATGTCCGCGAACGCCTGCTTCGGATCCGTGTTCGTCACCTGCGCGGCCTGCGCGAGCACCACCATGCCGGTGACGTGGTGCGCGACGAAGTCGTGCATCTCCCGCGCGAGCTCGAGCCGCTCGGCCTGGCGGACCTCCTCCTGGGTCTCGCGCCGCAGCTTGTCCATGCTGCGGAAGTACGCCCCGAATCCGATCACGGTCGACATCGCCATGAGGATCAGGATGATCCCGCCGACCTGCGCGCCCTCGTATTCGGTGGTGAAGAGCCGGAGCCCGATGAACGACAGCGCCGCGCCGACGGCGATCGCGACCCACCGGCCCGGCGGGGCGTCCCAGTGCCGCACCGCGAACAGCATGAGCAGCAGCAGCGCGAACAGCTCCGCCGTTCCCACGCCGCGGGGGCCCTGGTCGACGATCGCGTCGAGTCCGGTCGCGGCCAACGAGGCCAGCGCCGCGGCCGCGATCCAGCGCTTGCGGCCGGGCCGGTACCAGACGTACACGCCGATCGTGAACATCGAGACCGCCCACTGCACCCAGGCGATCGCCGAAACCATCGGCGGCCGCTCATCCGGTGCGCTCGAGAGCATCTCGGCCGCCAGCATGAACAGCAGCGTCGAGATGATCGCGATCTTCAGCAGCCGCATCAAGAGGCGGTTGAGTCGGTTGACCCCGGGGGAGCGGGCCGGCGTGGCCCGGGCGGCTGGCTCGGTCATGCCACGACGGTAACCGCTGGTAAACGGCCCCTCGGTCGAACGGCCGACCCCGGGCGCCCGAAACCGGTCCGTCGAGCCGAAGCCGAGGACCGCCCGC
Organism: uncultured Actinomycetota bacterium; assembly: GCA_963740955.1. Taxonomy (GTDB): domain Bacteria; phylum Actinomycetota; class Actinomycetes; order Mycobacteriales; family Micromonosporaceae; genus Glycomyces. The sequence goes on along the minus strand of CAVUGC010000001.1, from coordinate 58,001 downwards.
CATCGGGCGAAGCTGGCTCCATGAACGACATCTTTTTGAGTCTCAGCGTGGAAGTCGGCACCGTCCTGAGCCTGGTGCTCATGGCCGCATTCATCGTCGCCGGCGTGGCCGTGCCCTTCGTATCGACCGAAAGGAAGGTGCGCCGATGAGGCCGCCCATGCTCACCGCCCGCTCCCTCACCAAGCACTTCGGCACCGCCCCGGCGCTCGCAGGCGTCGACTTCGGCGTCGGCCCCGGCGAGTCGGTGGCCGTGACCGGACCCAGCGGCTCGGGCAAGTCGACCCTCCTGCACTGCCTGGCCGGGATCATGCGGCCCGACTCGGGCGAGGTGCGCCTGTTCGACGAGCGCATCGACACCCTCTCCGAACGCCAGCGCAGCCACCTGCGGCGCACCCGCTTCGCGTTCCTGTTCCAGTTCGGGCAGCTGCTGCCCGAGCTGCCGGCGGAGGAGAACGTGGCGCTGCCGCTCATGCTCGGCGGCCCTGCCGCGCAAGGCCGCGCTCGAGCCGGCCGCGCGCGGAACTGCGGCGGCTCGGCTTGGAGGGCAAGGAGGGCCGCCGCCCCGGCGAGTTGTCGGGAGGCGAGGCGCAGCGGGTCGCGCTGGCCCGGGCCCTGGTCGTGCGTCCGGCGGTGGTGTTCGCCGACGAGCCGACCGGTGCGCTCGACCGTACGACCGGCGACCAGGTGATGGGGGTGCTGCTCGACACGGTGGCCGAGCTCGACGCCGCGCTCGTCGTGGTCACGCACGACCCGCGGATCGCCGCGCGCTGCACCCGGACGATCGAGATCCGCGACGGGCGGCTCAGCGGCACGCCGCGTACCGGGGACGGCGAGCGGCCCGGATTCGACGGGTTCGCCGGTCGGGGCGCGACGCGTGCCGGTCCCGCACTGTCGGCGCCAAATGATGCAGTGGAGAGCCCGGTCGGTATCCGCCGCCGGCCCCGCCGCCCCGGGGTTCGAGTCGGGCCGCGTCTCGGCGCAGGTGGCCCGCTCGGGCCGGTGGGCCGCGGCGCCGACGCGTTCGCGCCCCGCACGGGGCCGTTCCCGGTCGACGGCGGGACCGATGCCGTCGCGGCCGGAAGACGACCCGCCGGCCCGTCGGCGCGCGGCGGTGGCGCTTTCGCGCCGTTACCGGCCCGGCCCGGCGACGGCTGGGCCGGTTCCGGCGGGCCAGGTCGGCACCTCGGCCGCGCCGGGCGGCGCCGCCTCGGCTCCGCGCCCGCATCGCCAGCCCGTGGTGGAGGTCTGGAGATGACCGAGCTGGCCTGGCGCCTGACCCGCCTCGGCGGGCGCAGCGCCCTCCTGAGCACCGGCCTGACCGCGCTCGCCGTCGCCGTGGCGACGCTGCTCCTCCAGTTCGCCGTGGCCGGGAACTTCGCGTTCGACGAACGCGGCGAACGCACCTCCTGGCGCGAACCCGCCCCCGCGGCCGGCGCCGCCGAGGCGATCATCGCCACGGCCGCCGACCATTTCGGCGGCCACACGATCACCCGCGTCGACCTCGCGGCGATCGGCGACGACGCCCCGGTCCCGCCGGGCATGGACGCGTTCCCCGCGCCCGGCGAGGTCTGGCTCTCCCCGGCCGCCGCCGACCTGCTCGAAGGCGTCCCGAATCCAGACTTCCTCGCCCGCTACGGCGACGTCCAGGTCGCCGGCGAGCTCGGGCCCGAAGGCGCTCGCGCACCCGAACGAGCTCGTGGCCGTGGTCGGCCGCGACGCCGCCGATCCGGTGATGACCGCCGAACGGTCCAACGCCGACGACGGTGTCCCCCATGGAGTTCGACCACTTTCGAGGGCGGCAGCGCCGACTCCGTCTACGGCTTCTACATGATCCTCATGATCTTGGCCGCGATCCTCATGGCCGTGCCCGCCGCGGTCTTCGGCGCGGCGGCGGCCCGCCTCACCGTCTCGCGCCGTGACGAGCGGCTCGCGACGCTGCGCCTCATCGGCGCGACCCCGGGCCAGGTCATGCGCCTGACCTTGATCGAGACGACGCTCGCGGCCGCGGCCGGGCGCGGTCGCGGGAACGCTGGCGTGGATGGCGGTGACGCCGCTGGTCGCGCTCATCCCGATCGACGGCGGCCGCTGGTATGTCGCGCGACCTGTGGGCCGGGGCGCCGTGGATGGCTCGCGGTGGCGGTCGCGGTGCCGGCGCTGGTGGCCGTCTCGGCGCTCATCGGCCTGCGCGGTGTCGTGATCAGCCCGCTCGGGGTGGCGCGGCGCGTGAAGACCAAGGGCCTCAAGGCGATCCGCCTGGTCGTGTTCGCATGTGCTAGCGGTGGCGTTCGTGGCCGCCACGAACGCGGTCGACGGCGGCATGATCGCCGTGGCGATCCTCATCTGCCTGTTCGCGCGCGACCCTCGCGGCCGTGAACCTCGTCGGCCCGTGGATGGTCCAGAAGCTCGGGAGGGCCCTGGCGCGCACCGCGAAGGGCCCGGCCCGGCTGCTCGCGGCGCGGCGGCTCGCCGACGATCCGAAGGCCGCGTGGCGCGCGGTCGCCGGGGTCGCGATCGCCGGGTTCGTGGCCGGCTCGGTCGCGATGTTCCCGATGCTCCAGACCGACACGAGCGCCCAGGGCACCGAGACGATCGCGGCCCCGGTCCCGGTCGGCGAAGCCGAAGCGCTCGTCGCCGGTTTGAGCGAGGAGCTCGGCGGTCTCGCCGAGGTCGCGGTGGTCGACGGCAGCGGCCTCCTCACCGCCGGCGACGGCTTCGCGGTGATCGAGGCGACCACGACGGGCGCGGACCTCGAAACCGTGCGCACCATCATGACCGCGGCCCTGCCGGGCGACGCACCCGAACGGGAGGTCGACTCGAGCATCATGTCGAACCGGCTCATCGGTTCGGTCCGCACCGGCGTGACCGTGGTCTTGGCCGTGGTGTTCGCGACCGCGGCCGTCTCGGCGGCGATCAGCGCGATCGGCTCGGTCCTCGACCGCCGCCGCACCTACCGGCTCCTGCACCTCGCCGGGACCGAGCAGAAGGTCCTCGACCAGGCCCGGCGCCAGGAGACGCTGCTGCCGCTCGGGTTCATCGGCGGCGCGTCGATCGTCACCGGGATGCTCCTGACGGCGCCGCTCATCGGCGGCGAGGGCTTCGACGCGAGCGGCGCGCTCATCCTCGGCGCGACCGTGGCCGCCGGTGTCGTCGCCGTCATCGCCGCCTCGGCCGTGTCCCGCCCGCTCCTGCGGTCGGTCATGCACGACGTGAGCCCCCGACCCGATTAGGGAATCGAGCGGGGCCGCCACGCCTGAGCGGTGTGGCGGCCCCGCTTCGTTCCCCATCCCACTGGCGGCTTCCGGTTTCCGGATGTGATAGTTAGGGAAACCTAAGTTTCTCGTGCGAGGCTGACGGACGGCTTGCAGGCGCCGGCGACCGGGAGCGCGAGTCGTGTATCGGAGGAGCGCGAGATGGCTGAAGGCCGAGGACGCAGGGCCCCCAGGGTCACCACCGCCGAAGTGCTGCGAACCGAGCGGATCACGCCGCACATGATCCGCGTCGTGCTCGGCGGCGAGGGCCTCGAAGCGTTCGATTGCGGCGACTGCACCGATCACTACCTGAAGCTGCAGTTCCCCGCTCGAGGGCGTCGAGTACCCCGAACCGTTCGACCTGGCCCGCATCCGCGAGGAGTTCCCGCGCGAGCAGTGGCCCGTCACCCGCACCTACACGGTGCGGCGGCTGGGACAAGGCCGCCCGCGAGATCTCGATCGACTTCGTCTACCACGGCGACGAGGGCGTCGCCGGGCCCTGGGCCGCGAACGTCCAGCCCGGCGACGCTCGTCCGCTTCGCCGGCCCCGGCGGCGCCTACGCCCCGGCCCCGACGCCGACTGGCACCTCCTCGCCGGTGACGAGAGCGCCCTCCCGGCGATCTCGGTCGCCGTCGAGCGCCTCGCCCCCGGCGCCCGCGCCCACGTCTTCCTCGAAGTCGAAGGCCCCGAGGAGGAGCAGCAGTTCAAGTCCGCGGCCGACCTCACCGTCACCTGGCTCCACCGCGGCGACGCCCGCGTCGGCGAACGCCTCGTCGAGGCCGTGCGCGCCTTCGAGTTCCCCGAGGGCGACGTGCACGCCTTCGTCCACGGCGAGGCCGGATTCGTCCGCGACCTGCGCCGTCTCCTGCGCTTCGAGCACGAGGTCCCGCGCGAGCGCCTGTCGATCTCCGGCTACTGGCGCCTGGGCCACGACGAGGACGGCTGGCAGTCCTCCAAGGCCGAATGGCGGAAGGTCGACGACGAGGACGAGGCCAAGGCCGCCGGGAACTGAGCGACGGGCCGCAGGTCGGCCCGGGAACCGTGCAAAACGCAAGCCTCCCAGGCGAAACCGGCATCGCCAGCGATATCTCCATGCGATAGCTTCTTTACCGAAAGCTCCACTCCTCCCACCCCCAGGAGAATCGGTATGGCCGGACACCTCGACGCGAAGGCGGCGTGAGCGATGCCTTCCAAAGCCGGCGGGTTCCTCCGCTCCGCCACGAAGTTCTTCAAGAAGATGTCGCCGCGCAAGAGCCGCGACCGACCCGCCCCCGACCGCCCGGCCGACGTCCCGCCCGCGCCCAAGGAATGGGTCAACCCGAAGAAGCCGGACATGAAGCTCAGTCCGGAGGCGAACGCCGCGGCCGACAAGTTCCTCGAGAACGCGCGGAAGACCGAGGCCAAGGTCACGCCGAAGATGGACGAGCTCGCGGAGAAGCTCCCCGCGAACCTGCTCGGCCGCGAATACCGGCTCAAGGGCGAGGACTCGCTCAAGACCAAGCTGTGGAACATCATGGACAAGAACCCCGACCTCACCCCGGAGCAGGCCCTCGACCGGGTCAACGACTCGGTCAGGTACACCGTCGAGCACTCCCCGGACGGCTACACCGACGGCGTGAAGCGCACGCACGGGCTCCTGAACGACAGCGGGTTCGACCCCGACCCGAAGCAGTACAAGTACAAGTGGAACGACAAGGGCACCTACCAGGGGATCAACTCCACCTGGCGCGACCCCGAGACCGGCACCCAGTTCGAGGTCCAGCACCACACCCCGGAGAGCTTCTACGCCAAGGACGAGGGCACGCACAAGATCTACGACCAGATGAAACTCGAGAAAGACCCCGATAAGTACAATGAACTCGCGAGGCAGCAGGCCGAGGTCTTCAACAACGTGCCGCACCCGTCCAACGTCGAGGATCTGAGGAATTTCGGTGGATGATCTCAAGCACTTCGTGATCACGAACGCGTGGGCGTCGCGGGCGAACCCCGACGGGTTCCTGCGCACCTACCGCACCGGCGGGACCCTCCACCAGGAGGTCTTCAGCTTCTCCGCCGCCGCGTGGGTCGACACCGACTTCTTCCTCGACCACGCGAGGGGCCAGGTCGACGACGACTTCGAGGAGGTCCCCGCCGCCGAGGTCGAGCAGCAGATCGCCGACAAGCTGCGCCGCAAGGCCGAACGCGAGAAGCAGGGCTGACCGCCTCACCCGCAACGTGACGAAGGGGCCGCGCACCAGCGCGGCCCCTTCGTCGTCTGCGGTTCAGCCGCCCGAGCCGGGCTCCTCGGCCGTCTCGGTCGTCGTCTCCACCGCGGCGTTGCCGGTCTGCTTGACCCATTGCTGGTTCTCGGCGATCCACTGCTCCATCGTGTCGTTCTGGAGCGCGTCCCACAACGCGTCGGCGGCGGTCTGCTCCTCGCCCTCGTGGATGATCTCCGAGTCGCCCACCTCGGTCGCCTCGCTCGATCGCCGGCACCCGGATCGAGGTGATGTCCTCGGGGTTGAGGTCGCGCAGGTTCATCGCCAGGTCGACCGCCGTCAGGCCTTCCGGCATGTCCAGCTTGAGTTTGCCGTCCAGGCCCTCGAGCACCTCGGTCAGCTTCGTGGGGTCCTTGTGGTAGCCGTCGGCCTTGAGCTCCGTGATGAGCGACTTGATGGCCTGCTGCTGCATCGCCTGGCGGCCGTAGTCGCCGCCGAGGCCGTTCGCCCAGTCGGAGTCCAGGTTCCACGGATAGCGCTGGCGCACCAGGTCGAGCGAGTCTTCCTTGTTGTAGTACTGGCAGCCTTCGGGGAACAGCTTGTCCGTGTGGTGCGAGTTGATGTCGTGCCACGGGCACAGCTCGATCTCGCCGACCAGGTCGACGAGGTCCATGAAGCCGTTGAAGTCGACGGTGGCGCCCATGTGGAACTCGACACCGGTGAGGTTGTAGATCGTGCTCACCACGTTCGGGCGGGTCACGCCCTCCCAGTCGTCGCTGATCGACGCGGCGTGGTTGAGCTTCTGCATGCAGGTGTTGTTGCCCCAGTCGGGCCCGCAGTCGGGGATCTCCACGTACAGGTCGCGCGGCAGCGACACCATGCTGGCCTGCGTGAGGTCCTCGTTGATGTGGACCATGATCATCGTGTCGGACCTGGTCGACCCGCCCTGCTTGTCGACGCCGAGCACCAGGATGTTCAAGGGCCCCGAGATGTTCTCGACGTCCATCTCGGCCTGCGCGTCGCCCAGGAATTCCTCCTGGTCGAGCGCGTTGTTCGCGGTGTCGTAGCCGATCTGCGCCACGGCCGCCGCGCCTCCGGCGACGACCATCGTCAGACCGCCCGCGTAGAGCATCATGTGGGCCCACCAGGGCGCCCCGCTTTTGCCAGCCATGCAACTCCCAGTTCGGGTCGGCGTCTTCCACTAGCGATAACGCCGCGGTAACGCCGCCTGGTTGCATGGCCCGCCGGATCAGTCGGTGGTGCTCTCCGACGCGTCGCCGGTCGGGTCGGTCTCCGTCCCGGCGTTGCCGGTCTGCTTGACCCATTCGGGGTTCTGGGCGATCCACTGCTCCATCGTGTCGTTCTGGAGCGCGTCCCACAATGCGTCGGCCGCGGCCTGCTGCTCGCCCTCGGCGATGACCTCCGAAGAGCCCACCTCCGTCTCCTGCGACGTCGCGGGCACCCGGATCGACGTGATGTCCTCAGGGTCGAGGTCGCGCAGGTTCATCGCCAGGTCGATCGTGGTCAGGCCGTCCGGCATGTCCATCGTGAGCTTGCCCTCCAGGCCCTCGAGCACGTCGCTCAGCTTCCCGGGGTCCTTGTGGTACCCGTCGGCCTTGAGCTCCTTGATGAGCGCCTTGATGGCCTGCTGCTGCATCGCCTGGCGCCCGTAGTCGCCCCACAGGTCGTTCTCGTAGTCCTCGGGCTCGTCCCACGGGTAGCGCTGCCGGATCAGGTCGAGCGCGTCTTCCTTGCCGTAGTAGTTGCAGCCTTCGGGGAAGGTCCTCTTGTCGCCGTGGATCGAGGTGATCTCGTGCCACGGGCACAGCTCGATCTCGCCGACCAGGTCGACGAGGTCCATGAAGCCGTTGAAGTCGACTGTGGCGCCCATGTGGAACTCGACACCGGTGAGGTTGTAGATCGTGCTCACCACGTTCGCGCGGGTCACGTCCCAGTCGTCGCTGATCGACGCGGCGTGGTTGAGCTTCTGCATGCAGGTGTTGTTGCCCCAGTCGGGCCCGCAGTCGGGAATCTCGACGTACAGGTCGCGCGGCAGCGACACCATGCTGGCCTGCGTCAGGTCCTCGTTGATGTGGACCATGATCATGGTGTCCGAGCGGGTCGACCCGCCCTGCTTGTCGACGCCGAGCACCAGGATGTTCAAGGGCCCCGAGATGTTCTCGACGTCCATGTCGGCCTGCGCGTCGCCGAGGATGTCCTCCTGCTCCACCGCGCCGTTCGCGGTGTTCAGGCCGATCTGGGTCACCGCCGCCGCGCCACCGGCGACGACCATCGTCATCCCGCCCGCGTAGAGCATCATGTGGGCCCACCAGGGGGCTCCGCTTTTGCCAGCCATGCAACTCCAATGGTCAGATCAGCATTATCCACTAGGCGTAACGCTTCGATAAACGCGAGGGGTCGCACCGCCGGTGCCGGCGGCGGTGGGGTCAGTTCACGGTCTCATCCGCGGTGGCCGATTCGTCGGCCGCACCCCCGCCCGTCGGCACCGTCGCCGAGCAGTCGGGTTTCGAGTCGCCGCTGAGCCACTTGTCGTTCGTGCAGGCCCACTCGTCGATCGTGTCGTTCTGGATCGCCTCCCACAGCGCCTCGGACGAGGTCTCCTCGTCCGTGCCCTCATGGATGAGCACGTACGAGGTGCCGTTCACGTCGCCCTCCGAGGAGGGCGTGCCGATCGAGATGATCTCGTTCGGGTCGACGTCGCGCATCTGCGTGATCAGGTCGATGAGGTTGTAGCCGCCCACGTCGAGGGTCAGGGCGTCGCCGAAGCTGTTGAGCAGGTCCACGGCCTTCGTCGGGTCGGAGGCGTAGCCCTGCTCCTTGGCCCGCTCGAGGATCTTCTTGATCGCCTGCTGCTGCATCTTCTGGCGGCCGAAGTCGCCCCAGGTGCCGTTCGCGTAGTCCTCCTCGGAGTCCCACCCGTACCGCTGTCGCACCAGGTCGAGCGCGTCCTTCTTGTCGTACTCCGCGCAGCCCTCTTCGAAGGTCTTGTCGGTGTGGATCGAGGTGATCTCGTGCCACGGGCACAGCTCGATCGTGCCCAGCTCGTCGACCATGTCGAGGAAGCCCTCGAAGTTCGCGATCGCGCCGCCGTCGAACTGGATCCCGGTCAGGTTCGTGATCGTCTCGGCCGTGTTCTGGAACGACTCGCCCCAGTCCTCGGAGTACGCGAACGCCTCGGTCAGCTTCGTCTCCTCGGCCGGCACGCCCGAGGGGATCTCCACGAGCAGGTCGCGCGGCAGCGAGATCATGCTGACCTGCGTGAGGTCCTCGTTGACGTGGACGATGATGTCCGCGTCGGTGCGGGCCTCACCGCCCGCGCCCACCCGCTCGTCGGTGCCGAGCACGAGGAAGTTCAACGGGCCCTTGATCTCCTCGCCCTCGTCGGTGGCGACGCGCTGGTCGCCGAGGAGGTCTTCCTGGTTGACGGAGTCGTTGAGGAGGTTCACGCTCACCTGGGCCGCGACCGCGGCGCCCCCGGAGATCGACCATGACCATCGAACCGCTGATCACCATGGCCTTCGCCCACCAAGGCGAGGACGCCTTGGCGGCGGCGTGCTTCATCGGGCTGCTCATTGCCTCTCCCGGGAACGTCCGTGGGGTGCCGCGGCGCAGCCGGGGGAGGCTGGCGCCCGCTCTGAGGGATACACGCGCAGTTCACCTGCGGCGTTGCGTTCTCCGAACCATAGAGCATGAACATCGCGTAACCGCCTCGTCCACCGTTCGGCCGACCATCACCAGCGGACGAAAGGGATAAAAGGCTGAAATACAGTATGGCGCAAGCCACAGCGAACATGAGGATCCCTGAGAAAACCAGTTTCGCCGCGCTCCAAGGCCGTTCGCCCACCACGCGGCCGGTCTCACCGTGCACCGCGACCATCCGCTGCCGCCCCCGATACGGGTACGACACCAGCCACACCGGCAGCAGCACCAACCGGTACGACAGATCCGAGTACGCCGTCTCGATCGCCGGCACGTGCTGCTCGTCCCCGCCCACGCACCGCCGCACCTTCTTCTCCACCGCCCCCGCCATCCGCGCCTTCGCCAGCGCCAGGCCCACCTCCGGCTCGAGGTCGTAGCGCTGCACCCAGAACCCCTCGAGCATCTCCTGCCGGAACGGCACCGCGCCGCCGAGTCGCCAGTCCTGCATCAGATCCGCGAGCGCCTTCCCCTCCAGTCGCACCGTCGCCGCGACCGCCACCTCGGTGAAGTCGCGGTCCACCGCGCCCGCCACCGGCGCCCAGCGGACCCGCTGCGCCCGCCGACCCCCGAGCCCCGACCAGTAGCGCTCGCCGCGCGAGGCCCGGTACCGCGACCGCGTGCGCGCCTCCCACACCCAGAACGGCAGGAACGCGCCCCGGAACGACGTCGACTCGTCGATCCGCCGGAAGGACTCCGGCGCGATCCGGCTCCGCCGCGCCCAGTCCCGCAGGAGCCGCAGCGCCGTCGCCCGGTCGATCCGGAACGGCACGAGCGATTCAGGGGCGATGAGCTCCTCCGCCGTGTCGTCCGCGTACCGCAGCATCGCCTTGGGCGCCAACGCGACCCAGTCCGGATCCACCCGCCGCCGCGAAGCCGGCCGCCCGTGCAGCTCGGTGCCGCACGAATCGCAGGCCAGCACGGTGGCCCCGGGCGTCACCGGCATCGGCTCGCCGCAGGAGCTGCAGGACTGTGTACGGTACGGACGTGCAGGGATCAAAGGCCACCAACCTTCCATTTCGGGCACTGCTCCCACTTTATGCGCCGCCGCCGCCCCGTGGAGGAAAACGGTTCGGGCCCATGCCCATCCGAGAACACAAGGCGAATACGGCCACGACGTGCGCCACTGGATATATCGGCTCCGCGGTGGCAGGATAGAGCGCGTGACGCCACGGAGGGGGATCACGTCTGCGCGTGATTATGCCGATCAGTACGGGCGTCTGCGTGCCCTCATGCGGTCAGGCCAGGTCGCCGAGGCCGTCGCGGAGGCCACCTGGATCGTCTACAACTCGGACACCGTCCACCAGCGGGCCCAGGCGTGGCTGTTCATCCTCCAGGGCCAGATCAGCCAGCGCGCCACCGACAAGATCCCCGGCACCATCGACCAGGCCGGCGCGGCCGTCAACCGCTGCCAGGACCCCCGCCTCACCGGCAAGTACCACGCGCTCGCGGCCTGGTACTACCACCACTACATCAAGGCCCTCGGTCTCACCGCCGAGCAGCTGGTGCTCTCGCGCCGCGCGCTGCAGGCGATGACGGAGGAGAGCCAGGCGGCCGTCGACGCGTGGTACGACCTCGCGGTGATCCTCTCCAACTGCGGGTATCAGCAGCAGGCGTCCCATGCGCTCGACGCGTGCCACACGCTTGCCGAGCGCACCGGCGTCGGCCGGTCCTCAGTGGAGGGCGTGGAGGTGCGGGTCCGGGACGCGCTCCTGCGCTACTACACGGGCGACTCGCGGGCCTGCAATTACCTGCTGCTCAAGGAGCTGCGACGCGTCAAGCCGAGCCTGCACGAGCTCGACACGCGCGAGATCGAGTGGATCCACTACGCGCTGGCGCGGGTGAGTCTCTTGGGGGTCGGCGAGCAGTGGTCGGTGGAGCATCTGCTGCCGGAGGAGACCTCGTCGGTGGAGGCGATGGATCTGCGCACGCTGGCGCGGGCGTCGCGGCTGATCGCGCAGGCGCGGGGCCTGGAGGCCCTGGAAGTGCTGGAGGCGCGTGAAATCGGAGACGAGACCCTCGGGGTGATGGAGCCGCAGCACTTGAAGTCGCTGGCGCTGGTGGCGAAGGGCGATCATGCGGCGTCGATCCTGGCGGCGCATGCGACGACGTACGCGCTCTACAAGCAGATCAACGAGTTCCATTCGATCTACCTCGACTCGGCGGGTGCGCTGGTGGACCGCGACCAGTTGCGGCGTGCCGTGGCGGGCTGGGCGGACCGGGCGAACACCGATGAGTTGACGGGCTTGCCGAACCGGCGCCGCCTCGACGAGTTCTTGTCTGATGTGGACGGGGACGGGATGATCGCGGTGCTGGACCTGGACGGGTTCAAGGCGGTCAACGACACGCACGGCCACCAGGCGGGGGACACGATCCTGCAGCGGGTCGCGGCGCTGCTGTCGAGCGTGGTGCGCACGGGCGACCTGCTGGCGCGCACCGGCGGCGACGAGTTCATCCTGGTGCTGCCGGGCGCGACGGAGTACGACGCGGACGCGGTCTCGCAGCGGATCCGGATCGCGGTGTCGGGCGAGAACTGGGAGTACTCGGTGCCGGGCACGCCGGTGGACGTGTCGATCGGCTGGGCGCGCCTGGCGGTCGGCGGGAACCCCTCCCAGACCTTGTGGGCCGCCGATCAGGCGATGTACCAGATGAAGCGGTCGCGCAAGAACTTCTGGGAGGGGAACGCGTTAAGCCCCGCGTTACGGGCACGGTTCGTAGATCGCGTCCAGGTCGACCCCGGCCACGGCTCCGGCGAAGCCCTCTTCCGCGTACCGCGCGCAGGCGGCGGCGATGTTCGCCTCCTCGGCGGCGTAGTCGACGGCGAGGATGATCTTGCCGGCGTCGCGGATCGCGCGGGTGTTGTCGAGGTTCTCGGCGCACCAGTCCTCGGTGCAGGGCACGTCGGTGTCGAGGAAGTACAGCTCTTCGATGCCGATCCCGTCGATGGCGTCCACGTAGCCGGGGAACTCGCGCAGTTCGGGGGAGTTCTGGACGAGGATCTGGAGGTCGCCTGCGGCGTGGGCGTCGGCGGCGATCACGAGGTCGGCCATCTTCTGCGCCAGGCTCTCCCGGGTCTCGCCGGGGACGAGCGCGAGGTCGATCTCCTCGTAGGCGTTCGGCACGTCGAGGTAGACGCCGTCGAAGCCTGCGGCGACGGCCTGGTCGAGGCGCGGCTGCATCACGAGGTCCCACCACTGCGGGTCCCAGTACTGCACGAAGTACTCGTCGGGCCAGTCCGGCCAGTGGTTGAGGAGGAGTCCGGCCTCGGTCACGGCGGGGTATTCGGGCCGGTAGGTCTCGATGGAGCCCATGGTGAAGTAGGCGTAGACGGTCTTGCCGGAGTCCTTGAGCGCGGTGATCTCCGCGGCGGTGAAGTAGTCCTCGCCGCCGTCGCGGGCGAGGTCGATGACGGCCGCTTCGTGGGGGGCGGCGGTGAGCGCTTCGAGTCCGTCGTTCTCGTAGCCGGAGAGCTGGTAGATCCAGTTCGCGGGCTGCTCGGCGGCCGCTGAGGGCTCGGGGTACGGGGCCTCGGCGCCCGGTGTCGCCTCGGCGTCCTGCGTGCAGGCGGCGAGGAGCAGGAGCAGGGCCGCCGGCATTGCGGCGCGAAGGCGTCTCATGTGTTGCAGCATAAGGGAGGAACGCCACGAAAGCGACCTGCCGCGATGTCGGACCGGGCGTGTGGTGTCGAGCCGGGGGCGCCTGCGAATGTCCGATTCGCCGGGACCCTCCGTTCACGTTTCGGAAGCGCGCCTCGCCGTCAGAGTCCCTCGCCGATCGCCTCGGCGACCGCTTCGACCGCGAGCGCCCGCACCACGTCGACCGAGGCTTCCAGTTTCCCGGTCGAGGCGGCCACGAACGCGTCGCCGTCCATGCGCGTGTGCACGGGGCTGATCGCCTTGGCGAGACCGTCGTGGGCGCCTTGCGCGACGAGCGCGCATTCGACCTTGTCGAGCCGGGCGTTGGTGACCACCACGCCGATCGTCGTGTTCCGTCCGAACGCGCCGAGCGCGAACCCTTCGGGCCGCAGCAGCTCCCGGTCGAGCGGTCCCGGTTCGCCGAAGGCGTTCACGGCCGCGAGCGCGCACACCGCGACCGGTCCGGCCGAGACGGTGGCCGTGCGCAGCCCTGAGGGGAGCGTCACGCCGCGCCATTGGCCGACGGTCGCGCCGCGGCCCGCCCCGATCGGCCCGTCGAGGGCCGGCTCGAACGGCGCCATGGCCGCGTCGCACGCTTCGTAGCCTTGGGCCGCACCGGGAACGTTGCCGGATCCGTCGAGGTCGAACAGCCCGAGCGTGGGCACGATCGGCACCACGCCGCCGGGGGTGGCCACGCCGCGGTCGTGTTCGGCCAGCCATTGCATCACCCCGTCGGCGGCGGCCAACCCGAAGGCGGAACCGCCGGTCAAGAGGACCGCGTCGATGCCGGTGTTCGCGCGCATGGGGTCGAGCAGCTCGATCTCCCGGCTGGCGGGGGACCCGCCGCGCACTTCGCCGGAGGCGGTCGTGGCCTCCTCGAACAGCAGCACCGTGCAACCGGTGTGCTCGCCGGTCCAGTGGCCGACGCGAACTCCCAAGTCCCGCATCCGGACAGACTACCGTCACGGGTCGAGCAGGCGCGCGAAAAATTCCATAACCGAACGGTAACTCAGCTCTTTGTGGACAGTGTTGCGGGACACCTGTGACCCACGCGAAATACCTGGCGTTCCCGGGGCGGGCGGTCTTAGCATTGATGGTGAAGCCGAGGGAAGCAGGAGCGGGACGGTGAACCCGCAACCGCTCTCAAGCCCCGGCCCGAAGCGCAGCAGCTTCGGATTCCCGCCGTCGACAATGGCGTCATCGACGAGCGGTCCCCCCTTCAGTAACACAATCCGGCATACCCTGCCGGGAAGGAATCATCATGTACGAGTTCGTAGGTGCATACCTCGCAGTCGACGCCGCCAACACCGTTGCCGGCTCGGCTCTGCCGAACGCCCCGGTCGTTGACGACGGGCGTGCCGACAAGCCTTACGCTTTCGGCGTCACCCGCCCGGAGAAGGTCCGCCTCTCGACCGCCGGCGTCCTGCGCCGCGCGGCCGACCGTGTCGAGGGCCGCGCCCTCGCCGGCCTGGCCCGTTAAGGCCTGAGGTGAGAGCGCCCACAAGGCGCCGACCGCAAGACTGCACAACTCAAAGAACCAGATCGTTACGCGCTGCGGCTTCCAAGAGAGCCCGGCGCGTTTCGCTCTCCCGGAGGCGGGCCCGGCCGTGAAGGCGGGGCCCGCCTCCGGCGTATGCGAATGGGCTCAGTCGGCGGCGATGGGGCGAGTGCGGGTCTTCGCCGAGGCCGAGGCGGGGAGCGCGAAGGTCCTGACTTGATGCCGTTGGGTTGCGTGCACGTGGCTCGCTGGCCGGGGCCGGGCAGGTTTTGGGTCGGGCTTACACCGGTCAGCGACGAAACGGCGGGTACTTGCCCGAAGTCGCCGGCCGGGGCCGGGCCGGTCTTCGGCCGGGTCACAGGCGTCAGCGACGAAAAGGCGGGTGACAGCCGAAGGTCGGTGGCTGGGGCCGGGCCGGTCTTAGGTTGAGCTGCAGGCGGTCAGCGACGGCGAGGCTGCAGTTTGCCGGCGGATCGCGGCCGGGGCCAGGTTGGTTTGGGTCGGGCTGCAGGCGGCAGCGACGAAGAGGCGAGTGGTTGACCGAGGTCGCTGGCTGGGTCCGGGGCCGGTCTTCGGTTGAGCTGCAGGCGGTCAGCGACGAAGAGGCTGCAATTTGCCAGGAGTTCGCGGCCGGGACCCGGTTGGTTTGGGTCGGGGTTCAGGCGGCAGCGACGGTGCAGTGGCGTGTTTTCGCGGTGGTGTTGCCGGGTCGGGGCGCCGTGTCGGTCGGGGTTCGGGCTGGCAGCGACGGAGGCCGGTGTGGCGGGGGTCGGGGTGTCCGACCGGGGTCGGAGCTGTCGGGACTGGCGTGCCTGCGCGGTCGCAGCGGCAGCGACAGTGGAAGCGGCGGTGGCGGTGGTTGGGGTGCTGTCGGTGCGGCGGGCCGGGCCGTCCGGCGTCCAGGGTCGACCGGAGCCGGAGCCGGAGCCGGAGCCGGTTCGGCTGCGCTGGCCGGGCTGGGGTTTGCCGGTCGGGTGGGTTCGCCGAGTGTCGGGGGCGGTGCGCTCTTCCACTGGGTGTGGCTGTCTTGGGGGTGTGTCGTTGCGGGCGTGTGCATGTGCGGTGTCACCTCCTTCCGATACTGCGTGCTGGGTACTGCCATTTCCCAACTGCCGATTGCGTACTGCTGACTGCGGTCAGTGGGCGTGTTCCGGGTGTGTCCTTCCCATGAGTGTGTTGGTTTGGTGTGTGTGCCTCGTTCGGGGCACTGCCTCCGGTTGGGGTGATCCCTTCCGGGCGATCTCTCGCTCCACGGTTCCGAGTCCGTCACTGTTGCTTTCTCGGCCTGGGAGCGAGTCCCGATAGCACGTGGGGCATACCATGCAAGCCCCGGGCTGAGCACCCCCTGACCCGAGAGCGGGCCTGGTGGTCTCGGATCCTGCCAGCGGGGCGAGTAGGCCAGAGGCTTGGCTTAGTCTGCTTGCACCTACTCGACTCCTGTACGGAATCCATATCCCTGTGCGTATACCAATTATCCACCTCCCCAGGGGCACCCGCATCACCCACAAGACGAGAAACCTCTCATGTTCGGGCCCGATCCGCCTGCACCCCAACCGAAACCGACCGGGAAGCCGCCAGCGCGCCCCCGCCCAACTACTCACCTCTCCGTCGCTGCCCGCTTGAAGCCCAACCGAACAGGGCCCGGCCCCGCCAACTCGCCCCAGCGAAATGGCACCCCTCCGTCGCTGCCCGCCTGAACCCCGACCGAAACCGGGCCAGCCAGCCGCCAACCCACCCCAGCGAAATGGCACCCCACCGTCGCTGCCCGCTCGAACCACAAGCCACACGCCACCAGAAGTCCGCCAACGGTCTCAACCCCAGGCCACCGGAACGCAGTCCAGAAAGTCACCCCCAACCCCACAAATCCCCGAACCGAACCGAACCGAACCAAACCGAACGGCAACGGGCCGAGGCCCAGGGCGGCCGCGCCGAGCACGTCCGCCAGGCGTTTCACCGTGCGGAGCCGGAGGTTGAGGGGTCATGGCGGTGTTCTTTCCCGGTGTTTTTTGCGCGTCAGTCGGTCTCGTCCACCTCGTCGGCGACGCGACGGCGGCGGGAGGCGACCGCGAACAGGACGATCCCGGCCGCGATGACCAGCACTGCGACGCCGATGATCAGGCCCAGCGAGGCGCCGGTGGCCGGCAGTTGCCCCGAGCTGTTCCCGCCGAGGGTGATGTCGGCGGTGTTGTTCGCCGGGTCGGCGTCGGCGACACCGGGATAGCCGTCGTCTTCGAGCGCGACGACTTCGAGCCTGCCCGCGTCGTCGGCGTCCGCGTCGGTGATGTCGACGTTGAAGTCGACGTCGAACGATTCGCCCGCCCCGAGAGCCGGGAAGAAGCAGGCGAAGTCGAGTTCGCCCGGGTCGACGCCGGGAAGGCGGGTCGCCCACCCGTCCCAGTCGCCCTCCTCGATGCAGAACAGCTCGCCGACGTTCCCGGTGTCGCTCCAGAGGTTGTGCAGCCGCACGCCGTCGGGCAGGTCGGCGAGCACGGCGTAGGAGCCGGGTCCGCCGAAGAACTCGTACGCCGCGGCGGGTCCCTCGTTCGCCACGGTGGCCGTGAGTTCGACCCGATCGCCTTGGCCGCCCTCGATATCGAGGTCGTCGACGGTGAGGTCGTACGGGCTCTCGGCAGTCCCGATCCAGATGGTGCCGGTATTGGCGTCGAACTCGGACTCGGGTTCGCTCACCGTCCGCAGCCCGAACAGGTTGTCCGAGTTCACGTCCCAGGTGACGCCGCCGAACTGCTCGTCGAGCCACTGCTGCCCGATGGTGTACAGCTCATAGGAGCAGCCGCAGATCGCGACCGGACCGGGAGCGTCCTCGCCGATCACGTAGGCGACCGGCGTCGCGAAGGTGAAGACCGTGCCGGGTGAGTCCTCGAAATCGGTGACGATGCAGGTGACGCCCTCGTCCCCGCTCGTGGAGAGACGCCCCGGCATGCAGTTGTCGTAGTCCGCGATCGCCCGCGTGCCGCTCGGGATGTGCTCGGGATGCGTGAACGTCACGACCACCGCCGTCGGATCGCCGAAGAGCGGGTCCGCCTGGAGGAATTCCGGTGCGACCTCGACCGTCGATCCCGACTCGACGTCTTCGACACTGAAGTCGCCGTACGTATACGGGCGGAACGGGGCCGGCGCTTCGCCGTGGATCTCGATCGCGCCGGTGAGGGTGTCCACCGTTTCGCCGTCGACGCCGATGGCGAGCGTGTAGTCGTAGGAACCCGTCACGGCGCGGATGTAGGCGCCGTACGCGAATTCGATGTGCTCGATCGCGTCCGCCGCAGGGACGGAGCACACGAGCTCGTTTCCCGTGCTGTTCGGAATGCACACGTTGTCGGGGTCGGCGAACATGAACTCGTCGGAGCCGATGTCGACGTTCAGGGTCGCGGTGAGGTCGTGGACGCCGGGCGCGAAGTCGTCGCCGAACTCGACGTCGATGGCGCCGGTGTTCGGTGTGTCCATGCCGGTGCCGATCGGGCCCGGGAAGTCGAAGTTCACCTCGACGGGGACCGGTGTCTGCGCCCCGGCCGGGAGCGCGAACGCGACGGCGCCGAGTGCGCCCGCCCCGAGGGCGGCGAGCGCGCGGGTGCCCGCGCGGCGTGCGGATGAGGTTCGCATGAGTGTCCTTCGTGATCACCCGGGCCTTGGTGGCGCCCGGTGAACCGACTATATGGACACAACGCGCTCGAACCGTGACGCGTTGCGCACGGCGCGGATGTTTTTCGAGGTGGGGACGCGAACGGGCCCCGGCCGAATCGGCCGGGGCCCTTTGGGTGTGTTCGGGTTTCCTTATGCGTCAGACCGATCGAGCGTCCGGCGCACTACTCGGCGGCGGCCGCCTTGCGGCGTCGGGCGGTGACGACGAGGATGACCACGCCCGCAACCAGGACCAGTGCGGCGATGCCGATGACCATGGTCAGCGAGACGCCGGTGGTCGGGAGCTTGCCCGAGCCGGAGCCGTTCACGGTGATGTCGGCGGTGTTGTTCTTCGTGTCGGCGTCGGCGACGCCGGGGTAGCCGTCGTACTCCAGCGCCACGACCTCCAGGGAGCCCTTGGCGTTCGTGTCCGCGTCGTCGATCGCGACCTTGAAGTCGAGTTCGAGCGACTCGCCCACGTCCACGCCCTGGAAGAGGCAGATGAAGTCGTAGTCGGCCGGGTCCACGTCGGGCAGGATGCTCTCGAGGTACTCGTCGAAGTCCTCGATGCAGTTGAACGGCACGTCGTCGCCGAGCCCGATCTCCGACAGCGACAGGCCCTTCGGCAGGTCGCCCAGGAGCGCGTAGGAGCCGGGTCCGTCGAAGAAGGTGGAGGCCGCGGCCGGTCCGTCGTTGGTGACGGTGGCGGTGAGGCCGACCTTGTCGCCCTGCTTGCCCTTGGCGTTCAGGTCGTCGACGGCGAGGTCGAACGGGTTCGCGGTGGTCGTGATGTCGATGAGCCCCTGGAATTCGTCGCGGAACTCGAGCTCGCTGCCGGGCCCGTCCACGGTGCGCAGGCCGAACAGGTTGCTCGAGCCCTCGTCCCAGAACACGCCGCCGAAGTCGGCCTCGAGCCGGTCGGCGTCGACGGTGTAGACCTCGTAGACGCAGTCGCACACGTCGATCGGTCCGGGGGCGTCCTCGTGGACCGTGTAGCCGATCGGCGTGTCGAACGTGAACGCCTTGTCGGGCCGGTCTTCGAAGTCGGTCACGACGCAGGTGACGTTGACGCCTTCGGTCTCGATGCAGTTGTCGTAGTCGGCGCCGGGCCAGGCCAGGCCGTGCGGCAGGTACTCGGGGGCCCAGGTGGTGACGACCACGGCCTCGGTGCCTTCGGCGAGCGCCGAGGCCTGGAGGAACGTGGGCGCCACATCGACGGTGGAACCGGGCTCGACGCCGTTGTAGGCGACGTCGGCGTGCAGGTACGGGCGGTCGTCTTCGCCGCCGCCGCCGTCGGGCGGGAGGACTTCGATGGTGCCTTCGACGGTCTCCACGGTCTCGCCGTCGACCGCGATGGCGACGGTGTAGTCGTGGAGGCCTTCGACCGTGTCGACGTCGGCGGCGTAGCGGAACGCGAAGTCGACCGGGTTCTGGGCGTCGTCGGCGACGCACAGGAGCTGGCCCGTCGACGCGTCCGGGCCGCAGCCGCCCCACTCGGGGCTGGTGGCGAACAGCCGGATGCCCGATTCGACGTCGAGGTCGAACTGGGCCGTCACCTGGTGTGCGCCGGCGTCGAAGTCGTCGCCGAAGCCGATGGTGAGGCCGCCGGTGTAGTTGTCGCCGTCGGCGACGATCTCGGGGCCGAAGTCGAGATCGACCGAGGTGGGCACGGGGGCCTGCGCCTGAGCCGGGAGCGCGAACGCCCCGACCCCGAGGGCCGCTGCACCGAACACGGTGAGCAAACGCTTTCCAGCGTTCTGAGGGTATGACGAATGCATGGGTG
Source organism: uncultured Actinomycetota bacterium (assembly GCA_963740955.1). Taxonomy (GTDB): domain Bacteria; phylum Actinomycetota; class Actinomycetes; order Mycobacteriales; family Micromonosporaceae; genus Glycomyces. The sequence continues at coordinate 38,285 of CAVUGC010000001.1, read as the reverse complement.
GTTTCCTTTTTGGAGAGACCTTGCCGCCGTGGTCAGGGGCGTTACCGGTCAGGGGGACTTGATACCAACTAGACGCACGCGGGCGAACACCGGTTGCAATGAGGATTCAGAATTTTTCCGAAGTGCTCGAGGGCACAACGAACAGGGCGCCCAACCGAAACGGTTGAGCGCCCTGAGGTTCGAGCGTCGCAGCGAGTCCGCTGTTACGCGTGCCAGCCCGGGATGGGGAAGGCCCGGCAGTGGTCGCGGATCTCCGCGGCCACCGTCTCCAGCTCGTTGTCCTTGCCGTCCTTGGCCGCCGAGACGGCCCGGTCGATCCAGCCCGCGATCGCGTCCATGTCGCCCTCGGTCATGCCGCGGGTGGTGACCGCCGCCGTGCCGATGCGCAGACCCGACGGGTCGAACGGCTTGCGCTGGTCGAACGGGACCGTGTTGAAGTTCAGCTCGATACCGGCCGCGTCCAGGGCCTTCGCCGCCGGCTTGCCGCCGATGCCCTTGCTGGTGAGGTCCACCAGGATCAGGTGGTTGTCGGTGCCGCCCGAGACCAGGTCGAAGCCGCGCGAGTTCAGGCCCTCGGCGAGCGCCTTCGCGTTCTTCACGATCTGGCCCGCGTAGTCCTTGAACGACTCCTTCGCGGCCTCGCGCAGCGACACCGCGATCGCCGCGGTGGTGTGGTTGTGCGGGCCGCCCTGGAGACCGGGGAAGACCGCCTTGTCGATGGCCTTCGCGTGCTCCGCGTTGGCCAGGATCATCGCGCCGCGCGGGCCGCGCAGCGTCTTGTGCGTGGTGGTGGTGACGACGTCGGCGTGCCCGACCGGGGTCGGGTGGGCCCCGCCCGCCACGAGCCCGGCGATGTGGGCGATGTCGGCCATGAGCACCGCGCCCACCTCGTCGGCGATGGCCTTGAAGCCCGCGAAGTCGACGGTGCGGGGGATCGCGGTGCCGCCGCAGATGATCATCTTCGGGCGCTCGCGGCGCGCGATCTCGGCGACCTCGTCGAGGTCGATGCGGCCGGTGTCGCGGCGGACCCCGTAGTGCACGGCGTCGAACCACTTGCCGGTCGCGGAGACCTTCGAGCCGTGGGTCAGGTGCCCGCCCATCGGCAGCTCCATGCCCAGGACCTTGTCGCCCGGGGACAGGAACGCCATGTAGACGGCCAGGTTCGCCGGCGACCCGGAGTAGGGCTGGACGTTCGCGTGGTCGGCCCCGAAGAGGGCCTTCGCCCGGTCGATCGCCAGCTGCTCGACGACGTCGATGAACTGCTGGCCCTCGTAATAGCGCTTCCCGGCGTACCCCTCGGAGTACTTGTTGGTCAGGATCGAACCCGTCGCCTCCATGACCGCCTGGGACACGTAGTTCTCGGACGCGATGAGTCGGATCTTCTCGGACTCGCGGCGACCCTCGTTCTCGATGGCCTTCTCGATCTCGGGGTCGATGGCCGCGAGCGACGCGGTGAGGGCCTCGTAGGCGTCGGACATGCAATGCTCCTCGCTGATCGGCATGATCTCGCACGGCGACCGGGCAGGTGGCCTTGATGCCCCGAGCATAGCCGCACCCCCTGGGGGAAGACCCCGGCGTTTCCTCACCTGTGAGACGGACCCACCCCCTTTGCGCTCACTCGATCGCCCGTCGGAGACTCCATTGCGTACACGCAGTACGGTGCGACGTATGTCACCTAGAACCGCCGCAAAGACCGTCGGCGCCGGCTTCGCGGTCGCGGCACTCGCCGCGCTCGCCCAGCTCGGGCTGGCCTACGGCTTCGGCCTCCTCTCCTGGGCCGACGCGGCCCCCGGCGCCGCCGACCCCGTCCTCGACTACCGCTGGAACGCCAACCTCGCATGGGTGGCCTGGTTCTCGGCCGCCTCGTGCGTCGTCGGCGGCCTCGCCTCCGGCGCCATCGGGTCGCGCGCGTCCACCCGGCACGGACGCGGTACCCGCGTTACCGCGGTCGTCGCGAGCGCCGCCGGCGCCTTCGCCGTCGGCCCGCTCGTGTCCCTCTCCGCCGAGCAGGGCGCGGTGTTCTCCAGCTTCCCGACCGACCCGCTCATCGCCTCCGGCATCGGCGCGGCCGTCGGGTTCGCGCTGGCGCTCATCGGGCTCAGCTCCCGCTCGGTGGCCGTGAACGTGGGCGCTTCGGTCGTCCTCGTGTGGGTCCTCGCGATCCTCGCCGTGTTCGTGGAGATCGGCGACCGCGTCTCGCCGGTGACCGAGCTCGCGGTGTGGGGCTCGTGGGCCGGACCGGATTCGGCGCTCGGGCGCCGCGGCTTCTCGATCGCGGTCCCGTTCATCGTCGGCTCGGCGCTCATCGGCGCCATCGTGGCGGTGCTGGCCCGCCGCGGCCCCATCACCAGTTCGGGCTACCGGATCGCGGCGGCCTCGGGGATCGCCGGACCGCTCATCGTCACGGTCGCGCACCTGGTCGCCGGCCCGTCCCGGGTCGACAACGCGGAACTGATGTCGGTGATCCTCGTCGGCCCGTACGCGGCCATCGCCGGGCTGCTCGGCTCCCTGATCGTCTGCGCGCTGCCCAAGTCGGGCGGCCAGATCGACGACCGCCCCGAGGCCGACGAGTTGCCCGACCGGGCTGGTCGAGTCCGCGCCCGGCTGGACCGTCCCCGAACCCGCGTCCGCATTTGACGACGCGCGCAAGGGCGACACGAAGGACCTGCCCGCCGGGCCCCGACCGCCCGAGCAGACGAAGCGCACCACCCGGCGCGAGAAGCGCGCCGCCAAGCAGGAGGAGCAGAAGCGCGCCGAATGGGAGCCCCAGGAAGGCGACGACGACCCGAACCCCGACGTCGACTGGGTCCAGGAGCTCAAGGCCATCGACATGGACGAGCCCGCCGAGCCCGAACCCGAGGCGAAGCCCAAGCCCGCCCGCCGCGCCAAGAAGACCACCAGCCGCAGCCGGCGCAAGCTCAACACCGACGAGCCGACCGAAGACGAGTAGCGAACCCCGCGAGGCGTCCCCTCGACCCTCGGCAAGAGAACGGCCGGGCTCCCCCCAGGAGCCCGGCCGTTCAAGCTATTCACACTTCCCAGTCGTGCACCGGCCTGCCGTCGGCAGAACGGGCCGCGTAGTCGAGGACCATGGCCCGCAACGCGTCCCGCCGCTCCAGCCGCTGCCGGTGCTCGGCCACCTGGACCCGCGCGACCTGCCAGGACGCGCCGTTCACGCCCCGGCGACACCGCGACTCGATCACCCCCAGGAAGCGCCCGATGTCCCGGCTGGCCACGCCCATGGACGCGAGCCCCTCGGCCGCCGCCGGGAGCAGCTCGTCGAGGACGAGCCGCCGCGCCGGCACCAGGCCCGCGCCCGGCCACACCTGGTCGGCCTGGATCCCGTGCCGCGCCGCCGAACGGAAGTTCGCCGCCGCCTGCGCGAAGTCCATCTGCTCGCTGAGCGGCACCGGCGCGTTCGCGAAGTGCACCACCAGGCCGTAGAACAGCGCCATGTTCGCGCAGATGTCCACCGCCGTGGGCCCCGCCGCGACCACCCGGTTCTCCACCCGCACATGCGGGCGTCCCAAGTGGATGTCGTAGACCGGGCGGTTCCACCGGTACACGGTGCCGTTGTGGTACCGCAGTTCTCTCAGCGACGGCACCCCGCCGGCCGCGGTCACCGCGAGCGGGTCCTCCTTGTCGCACAGCGGTAAAAGCGGCGCGAAATGCCGGTAGTTCTCATCGAACAGGTCCAGCACCCCGTCGATCCACCGCTCCCCGAACCACGCCCGCGGCCGGGCCCCCTCCGCGCGCTGGTTCGCCCGCCGCGTGTCGGTGCCCTGCTCGAACAGGATCACCCGCGTCTCCGCCCACAGCTGCCGCCCGAACAGGTACGGCGAGTTCGCGCCCATCGCCACCTGCACGCCGGCGACCGCCTGCGCCGCGTTCCAGTACCGCCCGAAGTCCTCGGGGGACACCTGGAGATGGAACTGCACCGAGGTGTTCGCCGACTCCGGCGCGATCGACGACGAGGTGAAGTCCACCGACTCCGCCCCGCGGATGTCGATGCGCAGGTCCTCCCCGCGCTGCGCCATGATCTCGTCGTTGAGGATCCGGTACCGCTTCGTCCGCGACAGCGCGTCCACGCTCATGTGGTCGGTGAACAGGGTGGGCATCGTGCCGATCGGGCACACCTGCACCCCCGCCTTGTCGCCGGCCTCGCGCACCTCCGACAGCACCGCCGCCAGATCGCTTTCGTACCAGGAGATCCCCGCGCCGTCGAGGAGCCGCGGGGGGAGGTTCAGCTCGATGTTGAAGGCGCCCAGCTCATGCTGTGCGCCGTAGAGTGCGTCCTCCTCGCCCGAGGTGTGCAGATGCTCCAGGACCGAGTCGTTCGCGAACGCCGGATCCCCGTTCGGCTCAACGAGATCGAGCTCCAACTCCAGCCCGGTCATCGGCCTGTCGCGGTCGAGCCGCCGGTCGGCCAGCAGCTGCGCGAGGGCCGTGCGGCCCGCCTGGAGTCTCGCCGTGTAGGCGGGATGATCCCAGTGCCGCAAGGCAGAACCGGTCACCTCGTCCCCCATATTTTCCTCCCCAGGAATTGAAGGTTCATCAACCTTAAGCGTTCGGTCATGTGCTGGCTACCAAGGGAGAAGTACTTTCGTCCCAAATGGTGTGGATCGCGCTCATATTAGGGACCGACGATAGGCCGTGGTGTCGGCATCTTGACACAACCTGGTTCCCCGAAGCCACGGTCAGTACCGTGCCAGGTCGCGACAGTGGTCATTCGGGTCACCATCCGCTGCCGAACGGGGACGCACCGTGCACTGGGTAGGATGCGCGCGTGACCGCACCGCGCCCGCCCCACCGGCCCGCCGACTTCCTCGCCGCCCACCGCGGCGGGGGCCTCGCCACCCTCGCCTCGACCAGCGCGGCGGCGCCGTGTTCGCCTACGCCGCATGGCGAACGGGCCTCAAGCCCACCCACCTCTCACTGCTGAACCTCGTCATCGGGCTCGGCGTCAGCGCCGGCGTCATCGCCTACATCCCGCACGGCGATGGACGGCGCCCCCTGGTGGCCCGTGGCCCTCGCCGCGCTCGTGCTCTGGCAGATCGCCTACATGCTCGACTGCGCCGACGGCCAGCTCGCCCGCGTCACCCGCACCGGCTCCGACGCGGGCGCGCGCGTCGACATCCTGTGCGACATCGCCATCCAGGCCTCCGTCGTGTCCGTCGTCGTGGCCGTCACCAGCGCCTACACGCCCGAGCTCCCGGCCTGGTGCGGCGCGGCCTTCGCGGCCCTGTGGATGACCAACCTCGTCACCGCCGTGATGGCCAAAGAGGACGACGGCGTCTCGATGGTCAAGAGCACCAGCATCATCGTCCGCGTCATCAAACTCGTGCGCGACTACGGCTTCATCATCGCCGTGATCGCCCTGGCGCTCCTCTGGCCCGAGCTCATGGCCGTGGTGCTGCTCGGCTTCGGCGCGGTGAACGCGCTGTTCCTCCTGGCGAGCATCGCGAGCAACGCCCGCGCGTCCTCCCTCCGGTCAGTCGCCCGCACCTCAGGACGCGATGAGCTCTCTCGTAGATCTCGATCGAGCCGCCGCAGCGTCACCTCGGGCGCGAAGACCGATTCGTAACGCGCCCTGGCGTTCGCGGCGAACGACGGGTCCTTCGCGACCGCCTCGAGGCCCCGCGCCGAAGCCTCGCGGCGTCGTCGCGACCGCCACGCCCGCAGGCGCTTCGGTGCCGGCCCCGGCGATGAACGGCGCGCCGCCCATCCGGGTCGCCACCACCGCGCGGCCCGCCGCGAGCGCCTCGATGCCGGTGGTCGGCAGGATGTCCTGCCAGATCGACGGCACCACGACCGCGGCCGAGGCCGCCAGGGCCGCGTCCCGCTCGGCGGGTTCGAGCTGCCCGAGGTACTCGATGTCGCCCCGTTCGGCCGCCGCCGCTCCACCAGCGGCCGCAGCGGCCCGTCGCCCGCGATCCGCAGCACCTTCCCCGGCAGGTCCGCGCGCTTCCAGGCGTTCAGCAGCAGCTCGACGCCCTTCTCCGGGACCAGCCGGGCCCCGAACAGGAAGCCCTCGCCGAGCGGCACCGCGCCGGGGTCGGCGACCGCGTTCGGCTTCACGCGGATGCGGCCTTCCTCTATGCCGATGCTCCGCAGGTACCCGGCCATCGCGTCGGTCAGGGCGATGAAGCGGTCCACGCTCCGCCAGGTGCCCCGGCGCGAACCGAGTGCGACCGCCATCACCGCGCTCTGCGCCCGCGACCCCCGGTAGCAGGCGTGCTGCACGCCGGGCGCGTTCCAGCGCTTCCCGTGGCAGTCGCGGCAGTCGTGGCCGTCCCTGAAGTAGAGCCCGTTCACGCAGTCGTGCCGGTAGTTGTGAATGGTCTGCACCACTTTGACCCCGTGCTCGTGCGCGGTCCCGACCACCGACGGCGACAGCAGCGGGTACGGGTTGTGCAGGTGCAGCAGGTCCGGGCGCTCGCGCTCGAGCAGCGCCGCGAGCTCGCGCTGCGTCCCGGCCGCGTGGATCGGCGAAGCGGCCAGCATCGCCTTCCTATGGGCGGGAAGCGAAGCGATCTCGTCGGAGGAGCGCAGGAACGGCACCACCTCGACGCCCGCCTCCCGGAGCGCCCCGATCTCGTAGTCCACGATCACGTTCTCGCCCGACGGCTGCGCCGAGGAGTAGCGGTTGTGGGCGATGACGATCTTCACAGGGTTGTCCTCACAGGGTTGTCCACTCGCGTCCGCCGGGTGGCGCGGGCTGCTTTCGGATCGGCCGAAGATACCGCAGCAGCCGAATAGGTGTAGGTTGTCGGGTACCGTGTCGGCGGGCCGCCCAGCTCGAGAAAAGGCGCAGTCGGAGACGCAGCGCTGATCTCCGCCCGCGGACACTCACCTCCACCGTAAGCTGACGACCGCAGGGATGTGCAGTGGCTACGAGCCTGGAACGCCCAGCAAAGGATCGCCACGGAAGTGGCAGTGTTCCGCACGGACGGACGAGGATCGCCGGTGGCCAGAGCACGCGAAGGCGGAGACCCGCAGTTCGTCACCAACGGGGTCACCCGTTCCGCCTGGCGCCGCTTCGTCCGCGCCTCGAACTGGCACCGGTACTACCAGAGCCGCCCTCGTGGGCGTCGACCTCCTCGCCGTCCTGCTCGCCACCGTCATCGCCGTCAACCTCACCCACTCGCCGAGCGCCGGTTTCGACACCAACAACCAGCTGCACTTCTTCTACCTCACCGTGTGGCTGCTGCTCCTGCCGCCGCCTGGCTGCTCTCCCTGTGGGGCACCGGCTCCTACGACCGCCGCTACTTCGGCATGGGCAACGAGGAGTTCAAGCGCGTCATCCGCGCCTCCATGTTCATGCTGGCCCTCGTCTCCTTCGCCGCGCTCGACCTTCAAGGCCGACGTCTCCCGTGTCGCGGTCGCGGTGATCCTCCTCGTCGCGGCCCTCCTCGTCAGCGCCTTCCGCTACGGCGCCCGGTACGGCCTGCACCGGATGCGCGCGGTCGGGACGCGCCGTGCAGCGCGTCCTCCTCATCGGCGCCTACCCCGAGGCGCTCGAGGTCTACCGCACGGTGCGCCGCGCCTCCGCCGCCGGCCTCGTCCCCGTGGGCATATACGTCACCGAGGGCGCCTCCTCGGTCCGCAATCTCGACACTCCGGTCCCGGTCTTCGCCGGGACCGACGTCGTCACCTGCGCCGAACAGCTCGAGGCCGACACGCTCGCCGTCGTCGGCTCCGCCTCGGCCGACGCCGCCGACCTGCGCCGCCTCGCCTGGCAGCTCGAGGGCACCGGCCGCGACCTGGTGGTCGCCCCCCAGCTCACCGACATCGCCGGCCCCCGCGTGCACATCCGCCCCGTCGAAGGCCTCCCGCTCCTGCACGTGGAGGAGCCGAAGATCTCCGGCATCGGCTGGCTGATCAAGAACGTGCTCGACATCTCCTGGTCCGTGCTCGGCCTCGCGCTGCTCTCACCGCTGTTCCTCGGTGTGGCGATCGCCATCAAGGCCGACAGCCCCGGGCCGGTCTTCTTCCGCCAGAACCGGGTCGGCCGCGACGGCGAGACCTTCAGCTGCTGGAAGTTCCGCACCATGTACATCGACGCGGAGGAGCGCCAGGCCGCGCTCATGATGCACAACGAGACCGACGGCCTGCTGTTCAAGATGAAGGACGACCCGCGCATCACGAATGTCGGGAAATGGCTTCGCCGCACCTCCATCGACGAGTTCCCGCAGCTCATCAACGTGGTCCGCGGCGAAATGAGCCTCGTCGGCCCCCGGCCCGCTCCCCGCAGAGAACGGCGACTTCCTCGGCGACGTGCGCCGCCGCCTGCTCGTGCGCCCCGGCATCACCGGCCTCTGGCAGGTCTCGGGCCGCTCCGACCTGTCCTGGGACGACGCGGTCCGCCTCGACCTCTACTACGTCGACAACTGGTCGTTGACGACGGACCTTCAGATCCTGTTCCGCACCGTCGCTGTAGTGTTGCGCCGAAAGGGCGCGTACTGAGCGGCACGAAGGCGTGTATTGAGCAGATACACAGCTCGCGTCCAGGTGAACGCCAGGCCAACCCTGATAATCTGGGAACTTGATGACTACTTACGGAACCGGCAGCCGCATCCTCGTCACGGGTGGCGCGGGCCTGGTGGGCAGCCACCTGGTCGACGCACTCCTGGCGAAGGGCTGCGCTGTGACCGCTGTCGACAACTTCGTCCACCGGGTTCGCGCGAGAACCTCACCGCGCACCCGCGCCTCACCGTGGTCGAGGCCGACGTCACCGAGGGCCTGCCCGTCGGCGACGCACCCTTCGACGCGGTCCTGCACTTCGCGTGCCCGGCCAGCCCGGTGGACTTCGAGACCCTCCCCGTCGAGATCCTCCGCGTCGACTCCATCGGCACCTTCCACGCGCTCGACCGCGCGCTGGCAGACGGCGCGCGCTTCCTCATGGCCTCCACCTCCGAGGTGTACGGCGACCCGCAGATCCACCCGCAGCCGGAGTCCTACTGGGGCAACGTGAACCCGATCGGGATCCGCTCCTGCTACGACGAGGCGAAGCGCTTCAGCGAGGCCGCGGTCGCGGCCTACCACCGCCACAAGGGCCTGGACGCGGCGATCGTGCGGATCTTCAACACGTACGGTCCGCGCATGCGCCCCGACGACGGCCGCTTCATCCCCAGCTTCATCTCGCAGGCGCTCGCGGGGGAGCCGCTCACCGTCCACGGCGACGGCACCCAGACCCGTTCGCTCTGCTACGTCGACGACCTGGTGCGCGGCCTGATCATGCTCCTCGAGTCCGGCGAGTACGGCCCGGTCAACCTCGGCACCGAGTACGAGCTCACGGTGCGCGAGACCGCCGAGATCATCCTGCGGATGACCGGCTCGTCCTCGAAGATCGAGTTCACCGACCGGCCCTCCGACGACCCGGAGCGCCGCCGCCCCGACCTCACGAAGGCGCGCGAGCTGCTCGGCTACGAGCCGCAGGTGCACTACGAGTCGGGTCTCAAGTCGACGATCGACTTCTTCGCGACCAAGAACACGGACACGAGCGGATTCGACGTTTCCTGAGAGCATTCTGAGACACGGCAGGGCCTTCGGTGGCCGAGTCGTCTGGCGGCCACCACGTAAGCTGGGGCCATGACGCATTCCGGCTCCAACTACCGCGGCAGCGCTTCGGTGCCGCCCGCGGGCGGCAGCGGCGGCGGAGCCCGTGTCGCCGCAGCAGCTTCCGGCGGTCCGACCCGGCGTGGTCTCATCGGCTCCGGGATCGGCCTGGTGGCCTCGATCGCGGCCACCGGCGGCGGATACGCCGTCTGGTCGACGCCGAACAGCGTCAACGATGAGCTCGACCGCGCGTTCGACCTCGAAGGATCCCCGAGGAGGGCCGCCCCGAGAAGCTCAACGAGGCGCATCAACATCCTCGTGATCGGCTCGGACGCGCCGCGAGGACTACGACGAGTGCGACGCCCGCTCGGACACCACGATCATCATGCACGTCAACGAGTCCGGCACCGAGGCGTACGGCGTTTCGATCCCGCGCGACCTCTACGTGTACGTCCCGGAGTTCGCTGACGCGAAGGTACTTCCCGGAGTACACCGATGCGGACAAGTTCAACGCGGCCTACGCCTGGGGCGGCGTGAACCTCACCGTCCGCACGATCGAGGAGCTCACCGGCGTGCGCATCGACCACGTCGTCGAGATCGACTTCGACGGCCTCGTCGAGGTCGTCGACGCCCTCGGCGGCGTGAAGATGAACGTCCAATGGGCCGACGCGCCCGACTACTACGACGCGCCCGGCGTCGACCTCGATCCACGGCGACCGCTACGTTCTTTCCCAAGGGCGGGAACAAGCTCTACGGCGAGCAGGCCCTCGACTACGTGCGGCAGCGCAACCAGTACAACGAGGGCGACTTCGCCCGCATGCGCCACCAGCAGGACCTCATCAAGGCCATCATGGACTCCGCGCTGAGCGCGGGGATGCTCACCGACGAGGACAAGCTCACCTCCTTCATCGCCTCCACCGTCGGATGCGGTGAAGGTCGACACGGAGTTCAACGCGACGTCCACCGGGATCAACCTGATGGACATGCGCAGCGACGACCTGGTCTTCATGACCACGCCGAACCTCGGCACCGGCGAGCAGGGCGGCCAGTCGGTCGTCGTCTACTCCGAGGACCCCGAGAGCCCGGAGGACGAGCAACCCCGAGGCCGTGAGCCTCTGGGAGGCCGTCCGCGACGACAAGGTCGCCGACTGGATCGAGGCCAACCCCGAAGGACGACGGCGAGTAGCCTCCCTGACCGCAAGGGCCCGGGCCGTTCGCGCTCGGGCCCTTGGCGTTCCGCACCGGAAAGCCGACCGCAGTGGACTGTTGTCATCTGAAGTGCTTGCTGCGCCTGATGATTCGAGTGAACCGAATGTGACACTGTGGCTCGATGCGGTGATCCCGAAGCCCGGCAGTGTGATCAAGGTCGTACCATATGCGCAACGTTCCTTCAACGAAGAGGCTGAGCCGATGGCAGAGAACGCAGAGCGTACGTGCCCGACTTCGACATCTCCAAGCCCACGATCGCCCGCGTCTACGACGCGACCCTCGGTGGCAAGGACAACTTCGCGGTCGACCGCGAAGGGCGCGGCGATGATCGCGAAGCACGTGCCCAAGATCCGCGAGGCCAGCCAGGACAACCGCCTCGGTCTCACCAAGGGCGTGCGGTACGTTGCGAAGCAGGGCATCGACCAGTTCCTCGACATCGGCGCCGGCCTGCCGACGATGGAGAACACCCACCAGGTGGCCCAGGCCGTCAACCCGAACGCGAAGGTCTGCTACGTCGACAACGACCCGATCGTGCTCGTCGCACGGCCGGGCCCTGCTGGCGCACAACAACGAGTCCACGACGATCGTCACCGCGGACCTGCGCGACCCGGCCAGCATCCTCAACCACCCCGACGTCAACAAGATCATCGACTTCACCCGCCCCGTCGGACTGATGGTCGTGGGCCTGATGATGCACTTCCACCCCGACGAGGACCCGGGCAGCTGGATCCGGACGCTGCTCGACGCCTGCCCGAGCGGGTCGTACCTGCACATCACCGACTTCGCCGACACCGGTTACCCGGAGCAGAAGGCGATGGAGAAGTCCTGCATCCAGGCGCTCGGCAACGGCTGGATCCGCACGCCCGAGGAGATCGAGGCGCACTTCCAGGGGCTGCCGCTGGTGGCGCCGGGCCTGGACTACCCCACCCGCTGGTTCCCCGGGGAGCCCGATCGGGAGGTTCCGGCCGCGGACGACCTCGAGGAGCACCAGCGGATCATCATGGTCGGCGTCGCCTACAAGGCATAGTCCACACGCATCGAAGGCGCGCGCTCCGGGGGAGCTGCGCGCCTTCGTCGTTTCAGGGGCCTCACCCGATCGGGTGAATTCATTGCAGCGGTTCGGAACCGTCAGGAGGCTCCGGCGATTACTAGCTGTAACGGTCGCTGAGGATCTGCCGCAGGAAGTCCTGGGTCTTGTTCGGCTGCGTGGCCTGGACGCACAGGTGCTCCATGGCCGCCTGGTAGGCGTCGATCTCGTTGTCGCGCTCCAGGTACAGGCCGCCGGTGAGGTGTTCGAGGTAGATGACGTCGTTGAGTTCCTCGTAGGCGAAGCGCAGCCAGGTGAACGGCGCGCCGGCGCCGGAGTGGGCGCCCGAGGCGAACGGGACGACCTGGATGCGCACGTTCGGCTTGTCGCAGGCCTCCATGAGGGCCTGGATCTGTCCCCGCATGACGTCCGGCGCCGCCGAAGGGCCGGTGCAGCGCCGCTTCGTCGATCACCGCCCACAGTTCGGGCGGCTTGTCCTCGCGGTCGAGGATCTCCTGGCGCTTCAAGCGCACGTCGATCCGCTTGTCGATCTCGGTGAGCGGCGTGTGGCCGTAGCCGAGCATCATCACCGCGCGGGCGTACGCCTCGTTCTGGAGCAGACCCGGCATGACCTGGACTTCGTACGTGCGGATCATGGACGCGGCGCCCTCCATGTCCAGGTAGCTGCTGAACCAGTCGGGCAGGAAGTCGTTGTAGCGGTGCCATTTGCTCGGCCGGTTGGCCTCGCTGGCCATGTCGACGAAACGCTCGATCTCGTCGTCGTCCCTGACGCCGTACATGATCATGAGGTCGCGCACGTCGCGCAGCCGGAACGACACTCGGCCCAGCTCGACGCGGCTGATCTTGGATGCGGAGCCGCGGATCTCCTCGCCCGCGTCCTCACGGGAGATGCCGGCTTCCTCGCGCAGGCGCCGCAGGTTGCTGCCGATCATGACCCGCAGTGTCGTCGGGCCGCTCGGCAGGTCCTCCTTGCTGGGTTTTTCGCCATTGCTCACCTCCCTCCGAATGGGATCGTCGCGGACGAAAAACTCACCCTGACAGGGTAGCCGTTAAGCCTGCCCCGCCAGGGTGAGAGTGTCGCCCAAGGGCTCTCGCCGAGCGAGAGTCAGGCGATCATGTCGTCGAACTCGCCGTCCTTCGCGCCTTCGACGAGGGCCTTGATCTCGGCGACCGTGTAGATGAGGGCCGGGCCCTCGGGGAACCGCGAGTTCCGGACTGCGATCTCGTCTCCGCCGGGGAGCGTGGCCAATTCGACACAGTTGCCGCCGTTGGGGCCGCTGCGGACGCTCTTGCGCCAGTTGAGTGACGAGGGGAGCTCCCCTGCCGGGATTCCATTGCGTGCCTTGTTCATCAGAGATCCTTCCACCAATGGCCGGAATGACCGACCGGATCCGCCATAAAGGTGACCGGCGCCCGATTTGTACGGATATGCCCGGCGAGCCCTACCAGAGTGGCCCGCGGCAGACGATTTCCGACATTCCGATCGCAGATCGCGATCAAGTGTCCCACATTACAGAGCGTGATTGCACATGAGGATGCGCGCGCGGATGCTCGCGCGGATGCACGTGCATCTGCCCGGTGTCGATGCATGTTACGATGCGTGTGACAATGCACATAGACACGGCGCTCAAAGTGTGCGACCGTGGTCACGGACTCGAAAAGCCGTCAAACCGGCGTTCGTGCTCGCGACAGCGCATCGACGGTCAAGGGGACGCAAACCCCGCGGATCGGCAATCGCCTTCGCGTCACGGCGACCTGCATCGCATAACCGGACACGCCAGTCGTTTTGCAGAGCCTGGCCGGGCCTCGTTCCGGCGAGGGACCGATCGTCGCCCGGAGAGGGGTTGGGTGCCATGGAACGTCTCGAGGCGCAGACGTTGCTGGGGGCCGCCGCGGCAGGCAAGTTGCGGAGCTCGATGTGTCAGCAGGTGATGGCGATCGAATACGACCGCGGCGGACACATCCTCTACCGCTGCGCCCGCTCGTGCGGAAAGCACACCGCGAATGCCGCGCAGGTCCAGGCAGGACTCCTGTGGCACTACCGCGGTCGGAGCCTCGGCGAGCACTATGGACTCCCCGACGAGGAGATCGTCGACGACATGTTCGCCTCGCTCCAGCTCGCCTGGATCCGCGACGGCGACATCTACACCGCGCGCTTCCGTTAGGCGCGAAGAAGCGAGCGCAGCCGCCTGGCAGGGATCGCTGCGCACCCGAGACTTTGCTCTGTTTGGTGGGATAGAGCCTCGGGGGGGCCGGTGGGGGCCTCCCCGAGCTCTGCAAACAGAGCTTTGAAATATCGCGAACAGTGCTGACACACTGAAAGGCGGGCGAGGCCGTGAGGCCCCGCCCGCTTCCGTGTGTCCGGGGCCCTCGCACCGCGGAGCGGTGAGGGTCCCGGGGTCAGCTGACGGTGATGTTGGAGCTGCCGGTGGACTGGTAGCCCTCGGTCGCCATGATCATGTAGTAGCTGAAGGCGCCGAGGTTCAATGCCGGCCCGCGCCCAGGCGTCGAAGTGCGCGCCGGTGTTGATGGAGCCGGAGCTGCGGGCGCCCTGGCGGACGCTCCAGTACTGCGCGAAGGTCTTGGTGCCCTCCACCGAAGGCGCGTTGTAGCGCATGGACTTGCCGAGGGCGTAGGTGCCGCCGTCGATGTTGGCCGTGCCGCGGTTCTCGGCCGCCGGTGCTGGGGTTGTACGGACCGTGGGATTCGACGATGTAGTACTCCACCAGCGGGTTGGAGGTCCAGCCGTACAGGGCCAGGTAGCCGTTGCTGCCGTGGTTGACCCAGCCGTTGTAGTTGACGGTCCGGCGTCCGCCGTTGGCCCAGCCCTTGCCGCCGACCCAGTTGTTGGCGCCGTTCCACTGGGAGCTGTAGTTCCCGCCCGAGCCGAGGGTCATCGAGGCCCTGCCCTGGGAGTCGGTCCAGAACGAGTAGTAGTACCCGTTGTGCGTGCCCGTCGCGTTCTGCGTCAGGGTCTGCGCGTTCGCGACGCCGGGCACCGCGAGCGCCGAAGCCGTGCCGAGCGCGAGCGCCCCGCCGCCGAGCAGGAGCCCTCTGCGGCTGAACGGGTGCGCCTTGGGCGCTTCCATGGATGAGTGTTCTTCTGACATGCGTCCTCCAGATCGCATAGAAGTTCATCGATGCCAGAAGTATGCGGATTGCCATCGAGGCGCGTCAATAAGTTCCGGAGAACTTTCGGTACTTTCTCCGGAAGTTTCGGAATCCGGGCGCGGCGAGTCGCCGACCGGGCGTTGCGGATGCGGCGCGATGACGCCGCCGTGAAGAACGATGGTGCCCCCGGCAGGATTCGAACCTGCGACGCACGGTTTAGGAAACCGACGCTCTATCCCCTGAGCTACGGGGGCGACGAGAGCCGAGTCTAGCCGATCGGCCGGATCGGTCCTCCCGGCCTTCCGGCGAGTCGGCGCCCGCCGGGCGCGGGGTGCGCGTCCGCACCGCGACCTGCACGTACGCGTGCGATCACGGTCAGTCCGGGGCCGTACCGGGGCCGCGGCGCGCGCACGGGACCGGTAACTTGGATTCGTGAGCCTTTCTCCCCCTTCGCGTCCCGACAAGCTCACCGTCTTCGCCCGGTTCCTCCAGTTCAAGCTGCGCATCCCGGTGATCGTCGCGGTCTGCGCCTCCATCCCCGCCGTCTTCCTCACCGTCTGGGCCGACGGCGACCTCGCGATGACCGGCAAGGTCATCGGCTGGGTCGCGGGTGCGGTGCTGTGGTTCGAATCGGTGATCCTGCTCCTCGCCGCCGAGCACAAGCGCGAATGGCTCTGGCGGCACAAGTGGATGATCCTCGTCTGCGTGCTGACCCTCGTCAGCCTCGTGGCCGCCGCCGGCGGCGCCCAGGTCCTGCGCCTCGCCTACCTCGTCGGCACCCTTCGCGTCCTGCGCGCCAAGCGCATCATCGACGCCGCGGGCATCCTCGGGCGCCGCCTCAGCCTCGGCCTCTGGTGGAAGTCCGGCCTCTTCACCGGCGCCGGCGTCGTCGCCGCCGTGACCGCCGCCGTCCTCCTCCTCGACCCCCACGCCGAGTACCGCGAACTCCTCCACTGGCTCGACGCCAACCTCCGGCTCCTCCCGATCCTCCTTGCCGGGGCCGTGCTCGCGGTCGCCACCTGGGCGATCTTCCGCAACCACGGCGCCGCGAAACGCGCCGCCGCCGAACCGGCCGTGGCCACCGAAGGCGAACTCGAATAACGTTGCGGCCCATCCGACCCGATGTCGCACCCCCGCGCCACAGTTGATCCGGGGGACGCTCCGAACGGACAACCCGACCCCGGGGGCACGGCCGCCCCGAAATGTCGGACCCCCGTGCCAGGGTTGAAAACGGGGGTCCCCGGGGCCCGATTTGTTGGCAAGCGCCGGGCTTACACCGCATTGCCCGCTCGCATCGTCCTTCCTCGACGCTCCCGCCCGTTCGAGTAGGCTCGGGCGCGTGGATACCGACCTGATCACCTTGTCCGGCCTGCGGGTGCACGGGCGCCACGGCGTGTTCGACCACGAACGGGAAGCCGGGCAGGACTTCATCGTCGATGTCTCCCTGCGCACCTCGACCGCCGAAGCCGCCGCCACCGACGACCTCAAGTACACCGTCGACTACGGCGCCCTCGCCGACGCCCTCGCCGACATCGTGGCCGGCGAACCCGTCAACCTCATCGAGACCCTCGCCGAACGACTCGCCGACGCCTGCCTCGCCCTCGAACGCGTCGACGCCGCCCTCGTCACCGTCCACAAGCCGCAGGCGCCCATCGCCCAGCACTTCAGCGACGTGTCCGTCACCATCGAAAGGACACGGTCATGACCCGGGTCGTCTTCAGCATGGGCACCAACCTCGGCGACCGCGAGGCCGCGCTCACCGCCGCCATCACCGCCGTGAACCCCGACGCCGTCTCCGACGTCTACGAGACCCCGCCCTGGGGCGGCGACGACGAGCAGCCCACCTACTACAACATCGCCGTCATCGCCGCCGACCCCGCGCGCAGCGCCGACGACTGGCTCGCCCTCGGCCAGCGCCTCGAATCCGAGGCCGGCCGCGTGCGCGACCCCGAGCGCCCCTACGGGCCGCGCACCCTCGACGTGGACCTCATCGCCGTCTTCGAGGACGACGGCGCCCCCGTCCTCAGCGACGACACCCGCCTGACCCTGCCGCATCCCCTCGCCCATCTGCGGGCGTTCGTGCTGGTCCCGTGGTTCGCGATCGACCGCGACGCGGCGCTGCCCGGCAGGGGCCGGGTGAGGGACCTGCTACGCGACGAGTCCGTCGCGGCGGACGCGCGTGCACTGCGCAGGCTCCACCCGATATGGTCGGAACACGGCGAAGCTCGCGAGCCGTGAATGGGGGCAGTATGAGTGGCGATGAGCAGGGCCGCAGGCCCAGCCTGCGACCTACTTCGCCGTCCACCCTCGCGGTGGTCGGTCTGGCCGGGGCCGCTCTCACGCTGCTGCTCGTCGCGCGCTACTACCAGCAGGCCCCCGACCTGGCCTGGTACAACTCTGTGGTCGTCTTCGCGCTGGCGGTGCTGCTGGCGTGGATGGCCTGGACCACCCGGAAGACCCTGCGTCCCAGTGGCAGGCAGATGCGGGCGGCGGACATCGCCGGGCAGGGCCCCGCGCGCGCTCCCGGCAGGCTGGAGGGTCCGGAGCACGCGCTCCAGATCGCCCGTTTCGCGGTGCTGGCCAAGGCCGCCGCGATCGCCGGGTCCGCATTCTTCGGCGCCTATCTGGGTTTCACCGTGTGGCTCGCGGTGCAGTCCGGGCGTCTGACCGCCGCCGCCGACGACCTGCCTGAGGCGGTCCTCGGCACGATCGCGTGCGCCGTGCTCGTCGCGGCCGCGCTCTGGCTCGAGCACTCCTGCCGCATCCCCCCGCAGGACGACGACCGGAATACCGAAGAGCCGCCCCGTCCCTGACCGACCCCGATTGCTGAACCCATCCCCATATCCCCAATATTTCGCGCGTTTAGAGGTGCGCCCCATGAAGTTTGACTCCCCTAGTCGAAGTGACGACCGCGATTCGACCTCGCAGATGAGCATCAGACCGGCGAAGGCGGTGTCGCGGAGCGACGACGACGCCCCTTCCGACCGGATGGCCGTGCACGTGGTCTGGGAGATCGGCCTGCTGCTGCTGGCCGGCGGCGTGCTGTTCGCCCTCACCCAGGCCTCCGGCGGGCCCTTCGCGGAGGGATCGTGGTCCGGTCTCTTCGCGGCCGTGGCGCCCGTGATCATGCTGGCCACGGCGATGGCCGTGTCCTTGCGCGTCGGCGCGGTCAACTTGGCCGTCGGTCCGATCGCGCTTCTTTCCGCTTGGATGTTCGTCGACGCCTCCGGTTCCGGTTCGGCGATGGCGCTGGGCGTGGGCCTGGGCGTGGCGGCGTTCGTCGGCATCGTGCTGGCGACGCTCACGGCGTGGCTGCGCGCCCCCGGTTGGGCCGCGAGCGGCGCGGTCGGCGGTGCGATCGGCCTGTGGGCCGGGACCGCCGGCGACCCGGGCTCGTTCATGCTCTCCGAGCTGCCGCACACGGGCGTGCTCGCGGCGCTCGGCGCGGCGGTGGGCGTGTCGCTGTTCTTCGGTCTGGTCGGCGCGTTCGCCGGGGTCCGTTCCCGGTTGGCGCCGATCCGCGACACCCCGGTGGGGGAGTCGCACGGACGCGGCGGCCTCGTGTTCGTGGGCGTGCTGCTCTCTTCGACGCTGGCCGGTGCGGCCGGTGTGGTCGCGGCGTGGACCGCGGTGCCGGAGGGCGGGGCCGCGGCGATGCCGGACCCGATCCTGCTCACGGTGGTCGCGCTCGGCGCGGCGCTGCTGGGCGGGACGAGCCTCATGGGCCGTCGCGGCGGCGTGTGCGGCACGGTGTTCGCTTCGGCGCTGGTGCTGTCGCTGATGTGGCTGGCCGAGGGGCGCGGCTGGGGCTTCGATCCGAGCTGGATCGCCTTGAGCGCCATCGTCGCCGGTTTCCTCGTCACCCGCCTGGTCGAGGCCATGAACACTGTGGACGAATCGGAGCGGGCCTCGACGCGCCGCGCCGGTTCGCTCGCGGACCTGCGCGAGGACGACCCGCCGCCTGCGGACCGGGATCGGACCGACGCTTACGAGGAGTTCGACGAGGACTTCGCGGGCCTCGGCTCCGGCGGGGATCCGTGGACGAACACCGGCGGCATCAGGACCACCGGCGGCATTCCCAAGCAGGGCGCGGTGGCCGATCCCTTCGGCGCCTCGGGGGTCTTCGACGACCTGCGCGATTCGCCCCGCGACGGGTACGGCTCGCCCGCCGACCGCCGCCACGGCCGCTGACCCGACGACGTGATCCCCATCCCCCATAAAGGACACTTCAATGACCTACGTACCCCCTGACCGCCCTGAGGGCAACTCGGCGGAGCCCGAAATCGACCAGACCCGGCAGCTCGACTTCACTCCGGCAGCCCCCGAGGCCGGCCGGCCGGTCGACCCGTTCGCGGGTCAGCCGGCCACCACGGTCGGCTACGCCGAGCAGCCTCGGCCGGCGAAGGACCGCGTGGTCTTCCAGTTCGTGTGGGAGGCGATCCTGCTGCTGCTGACCGCGAACGCGCTGTTCCTGGTCTACCAGCGCCAGGACCGGATCTTCGGCGAATCCGCCTCCTTGGACGTGGTGGATCCGCAGTTGACGGGCCTGTCCGCGCTCCTGCTCCTGGCGACCGGCTTCGGCCTGTCGCTGCGGTTCGGCGCGGTGAACTTCGCCCTGCCGGCCTTCACGTACCTGGTGATCGCGGTGCCGACGCTCTTCGTCGGCGCGAATCCCCTGGTGGGGCTCGGCTTCATGGCGGCTGCGGCAGCGCTGCTCACGGTGCTGTTCGTGATCCTGACCGCGGTGCTGCGCGTCCCCGCGTGGCTCGCGGGCCTGGCCTCGGCGTTCGCCGTCGCCGCGATGCAGGCGCCGCTCGGATACCTCGCCCGCGAAATCGGGTTCACCGAGGAGGCGGGCACCTGGTCGAACCCGGGCGGCCTGTGGCTGTTCCTCGGCGCCGTCGCGGTGTCCGTCGCGGGCGGCCTCCTCGGCCTCCTTCCGGGGGTGCGTGACCGTATGACCGCGGTCAAGGCCGCGGTCGAGGGCACCGGCGCCCGCACTGGCGCTTCGGTCTTCTCGCTGATCGGCGCCACGTTCCTGTCGCTGCTGCTCGCGGGCGCGGCCGGGTTCGTTCCGGCGGTGTTCGCGAGCGCGGGCGCCGGCTCGGAGTGGGCCGTGGGCGGCCTGTTCGCGTTCTCGACCATTGCGACGCTCTCGGTGAGCCCCTTCGTGTTCATCGTGGTGCTCCTCGCCGGCACCAGCCCGTGGGGCCGACGCGGCGGCGTCTTCGGCACGTCCCTGGCCGCGGTGGCCCTGTGGGCGCTGCTCCAGGTCTGGACCAGCCTCTCCGGCCCGGCCTCGGACCCGCAGTTCTTCGTGAACTGGACGGGCGTGCTCTACGCGGGCCTGCTCCTGCTGGGCCTCTTCGTGGCCTTCGGCCTCGACCGCCTCGGCCGCCCGAAGGAACCGGTCGAACCGGAGACCGCCGCCCACACGGGTGAAATGGTCCCGTTCGAGCCGACCGGCGGTGACGACTACGTGGGGACCGGCCTGTTCGAGCCGACCCTGCCGGACGCGACCGCGGCGCCGCGCTAGCGAACGTTCAGTGGCCGGCCGCCCGGGGTTTCGACCCGGGCGGCCGGCCATCGCCGTTTTCGCGAATCGCGGCCCGGGGCCTTCGGGCGAGGGGACGATTGGGGGAGGCCCCCGTCACCGCTGTCAGGGACGCGCGAGGCGTGTGACCAGGCAGTTCGTGAACCTGGTCTCGCAGCGGGCGTTCCTTCCGAGCTGAGGAGGAACACCATGCCGAAGGCATCGAAAGCGCACTCCGCCGAATCCGTGACGCTGGAGGGCTATGAAGGCCACTTCACGGAGATGGACACCGGCTACACCGTGGGGTTCGAGACGTACACGGCCGACGCCGACCTCAAGGACATGTTCAAGGGCCTGCCGGGCGACCAGCTGCCAGTGCGAGCACTGGGGCTACGTCTTCAAGGGCAAGGTCATGTTCAAGACCGCCGACGGCGACGAGACGTTCGAGGCCGGCGACGCCTACCACGTCGCCCCCGGGCACACGCCGGTGCTGTTCGCGGGCACCGAACTCGTCGAGTTCAGCCCCACCGACGAACTGCGCAACACGATCGAGGTCGTCTCCAAGAACATGGAGGCCACCGACTAGACGACGGTGCCCCTAGACGACAGTGCTATCTAAACGACTGCGCTATCTGAACGACTACGGTACCTAAACGACGATGACCCGGATGCCCGCTTCTTCGAAGCCGCGCAACTGCTCCGGCGGGGCGTTGCCGTCGGTCACGAGGGTGTGGACCCGGTCGGTCGGGCAGATCCTGGCGAAGGCGTGGCCGCCGATCTTGGAGCCGTCCGCGATGACCACGACCTTGCGGGCCCGGGCCGCCATGAGGGCGTTGATCGCCGCCTCGCCTTCGTGATGGCTCGTCGCACCGAGCTTCATGTCGATGGCGTCGACGCCCAGGAACGCGATGTCCAGCGTGATCTCGCGCAGGATGGGCGCGGCCAGCGGGCCGATCAGCTCGTAGGACTGCGGGCGGACCACGCCGCCGACCACCACGACCTTGAGATGCGGGCGCACGATCAGCTCGTTGGCGATGTTCAGCGCGTTCGTCACGATCGTGAGCCCGGTCGATCCCGGGGTCGCCACGAGGTCGGTGCGCATCGCGAGCGACCGGGCCACCTCGGTGATCGTGGTGCCGCCGTTCAAGGCGATCACCTGGCCCGGGCTCACCAGACCCGCTGCCGCCGTGCCGATCCGGTGCTTCTCCTCGACATGCCGCGCGGTCTTGTAGCGCAGGGGGAGGTCGTAGGAGATGCCGCCGGCGACGGCGCCGCCGCGGGTCCTCGTGATCATCTGCTGCTGGGAGAGCTGGTCGAAGTCGCGCCGGATCGTCGCCTGCGAGACGCCGAGCCGTTCGGCCGCTTCCTCCACTGTGATGCGTCCGGTCTCTGCGAGGATCTCCAGCAGGGTGTTCCACCGGGCATAGCGGTCCACGGCGCTCCTCGGGTCGGGATCGCGGCGGGCCGCCGCGGTCTGCACGATAGTGTTCGAAGTACGTCTGTTGGCGCTCGGGCGGTGCTCAAGCCATGCTCGTGCGCTCACGATCATTGTGCCTGACCGGGGTGGGCCGACACACGCCGGATCGATTGGAAGGAGCGCCGGTGGACGGCGTCATGCTGCCGGCCGTGGGCCGAATCGTCACCCCCGATGGAATCGTCAACGGCACGCTCATCGTCGAAGGCGACCGGTTCGAGGGCATCCTGGAACGCGAGGGCGAGCCCACCGGCTGGGTGCTGCCCGGATTCGTCGACGTGCACTGCCACGGCGGCGGGGGCTTCTCGCTCGCGAACGGCGACGCCGAATCCGCCCGCGGGGCCGCCGCGTTCCACGCCTCGCGCGGGACCACTTCGCTGGTGGCCTCGCTGGTCTCCTCCACCCACGGGTTCCTGCTCGATGCGACGCGGGCCCTGAAACCGCTGGTGGCGGACGGGACGCTCGCGGGGGTGCACTACGAGGGGCCTTATATCTCCGCGGCGAAGTGCGGCGCCCACCGCGTCGAGGCCCTGCGCGATCCCGACCTGTCCGAGCTGACCGAGCTCATCGAGGCCGGGCAGCTGGACGGCGCGGGCAGTGCGGTCAAGATGGTGACGATCGCGCCCGAGCTCGACGGCGCGCTCGAGGCCATCGAGTTCCTCGACCAGCGCGGCGTGGTGCCCTCGATCGGGCACACCGACGCCAGCTACGAGCAGACCGCGGCCGGGATCGACGCGGGCGCGCAGGCCGCCACCCACCTGTTCAACGCCATGCGCGCCTTCAACCACCGCGAACCGGGCCCGATCCCGGCGCTGCTCGACGACGAGCGGATCTTCTCCGAGATCGTCGCCGACCCCGTCCACCTGCACCCCGGCACGATGCGCTTCGCCTTCGACACCTCGCTCCCCGCCTGGACGCTGCTCGTCTCCGACGCCATGGACGCGGCGGGGCTCGCCGACGGGCGCTACATGCTCGGGCGCCATGAGGTCGAGGTCGTCGACGGCGTCGCCACGGTCGCCGGGACCGACATCATCGCCGGCTCCACGATCACGCTGCTCGATGCGTTCCGCAACGCGGTCCGCCTCGCCGGGCAGTCGGTCCAGGCCGCCTCCCAGATGGCCTCGGCGACGCCTGCGGAACTGCTGGGGCTGGGCGATGTCGGTGCCATCGAGGCCGGGAAGTACGCGGACGTGGTGGTGCTCGACGACGACTTCAACCTGGTCTCCGTGATGCGCCGCGGGGTCTGGCTCCGGGTCTGAGCGAACGCGAACGGGCCGGGTGCTGTTGCGCTCGGCCCGTTTCGCTTGCGTCCCTAGAACATCGGTGCGGTGTCGTAGTACATCGATCCGCTGCCCGCCCCGATGATGATGTAGATCAGGCAGAACGTGAAGAACGAGAGGATGCCCAGCACCAGTCCGGTGATGGCGATCGACTTGTTCGTGGCCTGGCCTTTGTTCGCCCGGTTCCATCCGATCGCGCCGAAGACGATCGCGAGGACCCCCAAGGGCCAGGTGAACGCGTTGAGCGCCGGGATGAACGACAGCACCACCGCGATGATGCCGCAGATCAGGGCCGCGGTGCCCAGGCGGTTGCGCGGTTCCTGGCCCTGCATCGGGCCCGCCGCCGTAGTTGGCCGCCGGCGGTGGCGGCGGCGGCGGGACCGCCCCGCCCATGTACGGGCTGTACCCGCCGCTCGCGGGCGGCGGCGCGGCCGGGCCGCTGCCCGGCACCGGCGGCGCCGGCGGGATCGAGTTGGGGCTCCTCGGACGGCGGACGCGGCGTCTCCCCGGGCGTCGGTCCCGACGTCCTGTCCGGCATCCCCCCCGATCGCGGCGGGGTCGGGCCCGGCTGGTTCCCTGAGAACGGGGTCCCGCCGTCCTCGGTCTGTCCGCACGTTCCGGTTCGTTCGGATCCGGTTCAGGTGGCCCTGGTGTCGGCGGGTACGTCGTCATGGTGCCCTCCTCGGCTTCCGGCGCCGCTGCTTGAAGGCGCGCGGCGCCGCTGTCCCGCAAGGTAGTCCAAATCCCACAGGTCCCGTGGGGATTCAGGGGAACCGGTGGCCGCGGCTTCGCGTCGCGCCGCATCGCCCATTCGAGAACTCTGTTCGGATTTTTTGGGGTTAGGGGTTTACTACCCGTCAGTACGCGAGTAGAAATGAGTTACGGATCCGGAAGGACTTCCCGGGGACAAGCTCTCCGCAGATCGGAAGGATTCGCGCACCGCCGCCGAGCACCCACGTGCGACCTGAGCCGTCGGGAGGCACTGCGGGTCCAGCACCTAGGGGCAGGACACCGCTATAAAGACACCACGCTTGGTAACTCGGTCGGAAGTGCAGATTGTTGCGAGCGGCCCAGTCGAGGCAGTAACCGACTGGGCCGTGTCGTTGTCCTCAGAACGTTCCGTTCGTGCCCTGATGCCGCTGTGGGCGAACTGACTGGGAATGATCGGCCGAGGCTGCAAGAATGGGCCTCGATGACCACGATCGAACCCGGCTGGTACCCGGACCCCGCCGAGCCGGCCACGCAACGCTACTGGGACGGCGCCGCCTGGGTCGGCAAACCCGTCCCCGCCGACGCCGAGCCCCCCGCCGAACCCGAACCGGTCGACCCCGAGCCGGATCCCCTTCTCAAGTCCTCTAAGGACGCGGCTGCGCCGGACCCCGCGGTCGAGACGCTCCCGATGGACCGCAGCTACGGCGACGGGCCGCCGCCGCGGTCGTCCAGCGCGTCCCCGGCGCGGTCCAGCCGCCCGACACCGTCCCGATCCGCTCCCTCGGCGTCACCGTCGGCTGGATCACCCGCCACGACGTGCACCGCATCCTCGGCGGCCGCGTCCTGGCCCACCCCGGCCAGCGCTTCGTCGCCCGGATCGTCGACGTCGTCTGCATGCTGGCGCTCAACGCCGTCGTGAACGGCTACTTCATCTACCAGATGTGGCAGACCTTCTGGCCGTACTTCCTCGAGGTCGCCTCGGCCTCCGACCCCGGCCGACGTGCCGGTGCCCTCGCGCCTCTCCGACCAGCTGTGGGTCGTGCTGCTCATCGCGATCGGCCTGTGGTTCGCCTACGAGGTGCCCGCGACGCTGAACACCGGGCAGACGCTCGGCAAGCGGCTCATGGGGATCAAGGTCGTCTCGCTCGCGCCGATCGACCTCGGCTGGGGCCGCCTGCTGCTGCGCTGGTCCTACGCGGCGCTGCCGCTCATCTGCTTCCCCTTCGGCGCGGTCCTGTGGATCCTGGACGGGATATGGTGCATCCGAGACCAACCCTTCCGCCAGTGCCTGCACGACAAATCCCCTGGCACCGCCGTCGTCGAGGTGGGCGGCGAGAAGGCCGATCCTGAGAAGGAGCCCTCACGATGAGCGATCCTCTGCGTGAAGACCTCGCATCCATTCCCCGCTACGTTCCCGGCAAGGCGATCCCTGACGCCGTGAAACTCTCGAGCAACGAAGTCCCCTACGGCCCGCTTCCCGGGGTGGTCGAAGCGATCACCGAGGCGGCCGAAGGCATCCACCGCTACCCCGACCTCGGCGTCGTGCAACTGCGGGACGTGCTCGCCGACCGGCTCGGGCTTCCCCGCCGAGCGCATCGTCACCGGCACCGGCTCGGTCGCCCTCATCGGGCACCTCATGCAGGCGGTCGCAGGCCCCGGCGCCGAAGTCGTCTACTCCTGGCGCTCCTTCGAGGCCTACCCGATCGCGGCCACGGTCGCCGGCCTCAGCAGCGTCCAGGTGCCGAACACCGCCGGCCACCGCCACGACGTGGACGCCATGATCGCCGCCGTCGGGCCCGACACGCGGGCGATCCTCATCTGCAGCCCCAACAACCCGACCGGACCGGCCTTACCGCGGAGGAGATCGACCGGGTCTTCGACGCGGTGCCCGAGGATCGTCCTCGTCGTGATCGACGAGGCCTACCGCGAGTTCGTGACCGACCCGGCCTGCCCGGACGCGATCGAGCGCTACTCCGGACCGCCCGAACGCGGTCGTCTTCCGCACCTTCTCCAAGGCCTGGGGCCTGGCCGGACTCCGCGTGGGCTACATGGTGGCCACGCCCGAGGTCGCCGGGGCCGTGAGCAGGTGCGTGATCCCCTTCGCCGTCAACGCGGCCGCGCAGCGCGCCGCGCTCGCGGCGCTCGAGGCGGAGGGCGAGATGCGCCGCCGGGTGGCGCTCGTGACCTCCGAGCGCAAGCGCACCGTCATGGGCGCCAGGGAACTGGTGCCCGACGTGCCGGACTCGCAGGCGAACTTCTTCTGGCTTCCCTTGGGGGACAAGCCGCCGTCGCGTTCGCCGCGCACTGCGAGGGGCTCGGATCCTGGTGCGGCCCTTCGGCGGCGACGGCGTACGGGTCACGATCGGCCTGCCCGAGGAGAATGACGCCCTGCTCGACGCGCTGCGCGCGTTCGTCGAGGAGACGTAGGCAAAGAGTGCGGCCGTAACGGACGAGCGATGGAGGGCCGGGCGCCCCACCGGCGCCCGGTTCTCCGTCTACTTTGCCGTTCGCTCGTTCTGGCTGACGAACGAGTCGTACATCTCGGCGAGGGTCTGCTTCTGCTTCGAGGTGAGTTCGCGGTCGGTGGCGATCGCCAGCGGCGTCGCCGAGCCGTTCTCGGGCGTGAAGCCCGCCCGGAGGTACATGATCGGGGTGGTCACCCGCAGCGCCAGCGCCAGCTGCCGCAGGACCGCGCCACTGGGGCGGCGCACGCCGCGCTCGCCCTGGAGGTAGGGGTTCGAGACCCCGGCGGAGTCGGAGAGCTCGCGCGTCGCGACGTGGGCGCGTTTGCGCACGTCCCGGACGAATGAGCTGAAGTCGCGATCTGTCACCCGCGTCACCATACGCGCCTATCCTTCAAGCCGCCACCCACCCCTGCCTGGCCATCGCGACATTTGGTACTACCAGCCGACATCGGACTCACCCGAACAGAGGATATGAAAGCGACTCGGGGAAGGGTTGCGTCTCAACCGCTCGCCGACACGAGAAGCCAGCCGATACCATCGGGAGACGACGCGGCTATTCAAGGGAGCGTCACGGCCCGGATGGCGTCTGACGAGGAGGAGAACCGGTGAGCGTTCTGCAACGCTTGGAGAAACAACTGGAGGGCCTGTTCGAGGGCACCTTCAACAAGATGTTCAAGGGCGTTGTGCACCCGGTCGAGATCGCCAGCGCCATGCAGCGCGAGGCGGAGACCCACAAGGCGGTCCTCGCCGGAGGGCGCGTACTGGTGCCGAACCGCTACGTCATAGACCTCTCGCCCCCCGACCACGACCGGCTCGCCCCTTACGCGGCGGCGCTGGCGCAGGAGCTGGCCCAGTCCCAGGCCGAGTTCATCGGCGAGAACGGCTGGACCGTCTACGGCGACGTCATCGTGGAGATCGAGCGCGGCGAAGGACTCGACACCGGCATGTTCCGGGTCACCGCGGAGGTCGCGGCCCTCAACGAGGGTGTGGACCAGCCGGTCTCCGGCGGCGGCTACGGCCCCGCCCAGCCGCAGGCCCCCACGGGACCGGTCCTGGTGACCGCCGACGGGCGCCAGTTCTCGGTCGCCCACGGCGCCACGATCATCGGCCGCGGCGAGCAGGCCCAGATCCGCCTGCCCGACGTCGGCATCTCCCGCCGCCATGTGCGCGTCGACTTCGACGGCCGCCAGGTCTCGGTCACCGACCTCGGTTCGACCAACGGCACCCTGGTCAACGGCCAGCGGATCGCCACGGTCTCCATGCAGCCCGGCGACGTCATCCAAATAGGAACGACCTCGCTCACGCTCAGCGCGGGGTAAAGGTCCGTTGTGGCCCGGGTGGGCCGCCTGAGAGAAAATCTGAGCTGCGGCTCGCTCGTCGCAAGTACCGCTCCGCAGAGCTCCGCTCCATGTACTAGCTCCTCACGAGCCTTGTCAGATTTCCACTCAGACGGCCCCGGTGGCCCGGGTCGTCAACAGGTGCAGGCCGCGGGATGCACCAGGCACTGGCGTCGCCAGTCGTCCACGGCCGCATGCCCGTAGCGGTGGGATGACCCGCTGGGTCCGGCGGCTCGTCTCTGCGGCCGCGCCGCGGTGGGCTACCGTGTCGGGGACCGATCGTTCAGCCGCTGGGAGCGCCGAATGCCTGAGATAGTCCAGACCGTTGCCCGGTTCGGGTTCCTCGTGCTGCTGTGGCTGTTCGTGTTCGCGGCCGCCCGGACGATCACCCGCGACCTGCTCGCCCAGCGCCGCCCCGCGACCGCCGGCCCGTCGGCCGGTCCCGTCTCGGCCCCGCCCGCCCCCGGGCGCGGCAACCGCCAGCAGCCCGCGCACGCGGCGCAGTGGCTGGTCGTCACCACCGGCGAGCTCCAGGGCCGCCGTTTCGTGCTCTCCGGCCAGCCGATCTCCATCGGCCGCGCCCCCGACTCGACGATCGTCATCCGCGACGACTTCGCCTCCAACCGGCACGCCCGCGTGCGGCCCCAGGACGGCCAGTGGGTGGTCGAGGACCTGGGCTCCACGAACGGCACCTACCTGGGGCGCGCTAGAGTCACTGCACCCACGCCGGTCCCGCTCGGGGTGCCCATCCGGATCGGGCGTTCCTCCTTCGAGCTGCGTCCCTAGCAGCGCGGGGACGAGAGACGGCGATGTCGATATCGAACAGCGGGCGTGCCCGCGCTACGGCGGTTGATACATGAGTTTGCACCTGCGATACGCGGCCATCTCCGACCGCGGGGTGGTGAGGCAAGGCAACCAGGACTCGGTGTTCGCCGGGGCCCACTTCATCGCCGTTGCCGACGGCATGGGCGGTATGGCCGCCGGTGACCTCGCTTCGGCGATCGTCATCAACACCATCGCCCGCCTGGACGTGCCCCCGCCCGCCGACTCGGTGGTGGACGAGCTGGCCGACGCCGTGGCCGACGCGAACCGCGCGATCCGCCGCGCCGTGGCCGACGACCCGCAGAAGGAGGGCATGGGCACCACGCTCACCGCCCTCTGGTTCGACGGCGAGTGGTTCAACCTCGTGCACATCGGCGACTCCCGCGCGTACCGGATGCGCGACGGGGCCTTCGAGCAGATCACCGTCGACGACACGTACGTGCAGATGCTCGTGGACGAAGGCCGCATCACCGCCGAGGAGGCCGAACGGCACCCGCAGCGCTCGCTGCTGCTGCGCGCGCTCGGCGCCTCCGAGGTCGAGCCCGCGTTCCAGACCATCAAGGGCGTGCCCGGCGACCGCCTGGTCCTGTGCTCCGACGGCCTCTCCGGGCCCGTCTCCGACGCCGAGATCGCCCGCACGCTGCAGCACGCCGCCTCCCCGCAGGAGGCCGCCGAGATCCTCGTGCAGCAGGCGCTCGACGCCGGCGCCCCCGACAACGTGACGGTGCTCGTCGCCGACGTGGTCGCCGAGCACCCGGGGGAGCAGCGCCAGATCATCGGCGGCGCCGCGGCCGACGCGCGCCTGGCCGAATCCGACACGGCCGTGCTGCGCGCGGTCCGGGAAGCCGAGGAGCCGGAGCAGGAGGCCGAGTCCGAGGACGCGGAGCCCCGGCCGAAGGCCCGCCGGAAGGGCCGCGTCTGGCGCACCGTCCTGGCCTGCCTCATCGTCCTCACCCTCGTCGCCGGCGGCGGCGTGTGGTGGGTCCGCACGCAGTACTTCATCGGAGTCTCCGACGCGGGCAACATCAGCGTCTTCCGAGGCCTCCCTTTTGAGGTGGCGGGATACCGGTTGGCGTGGCTCGACATCGACTCCGGCCGTCCCGCCGAGGACGCCGTGGACGCGGTCGAGTCCGATCTCAAGTCCGGTATCACCGTAAACGGCGGCGTCGAAGGCGCCGAGAACGAGCTGAACGAACTCGTGGATCCCGCCGCCGCCAACGACAGTCTCGACCCGCTCTGCTCGACTGCGGACGCCGGTGGCGAGTCGGTTCCGGCGGCTGCAAAGGACTGTCGCGACGACTGAGCGTGGTCGATGTAGGCTCACTGCGTCCGCGCCCTGAGGGGCCGGGCACCGAGTGCTCAGGCGCGCAACCGTTCGAAGCGCTCACGGAGTAGTAGCGAGACGCAAGGGGAATCGATGGCCCAGCCCATGTCGGCGACCGCCCGGCCGGCGGGACCGTCGGAGACGCCGCTCACTCCGTTGACGGGCATGCCGAAGCGCACGTTCCGCGAGATCGTGCTGCTCCTCATGGGCGGCATCGCGGTGTTCCTCTTCCAGCTCACCATCGACGTGGCGCTCACCGATACGACCACCTCGGTCACCTACCTGCTGCCGCTCCTCATCTTCATCGTGTCGATGTGCGCGTGGGCCTCGGTGAAGTTCCTCGCCCCGTACGCCGACCCGCTGTTCGTGCCCATCGCCGCGTTCCTCACCGGCATCGGCATCGTCTACATCAGGCGGATCGACCGCACGGCCACCTTCGTCGAAGACCGGCTGCCGGCCGACGCGGGCGCCTTCGCCGGCTCGGGCGGACGCCAGCTCATGTACTACATGGCCGGCGTGGTCCTCATGACCGTGCTCCTGCTGCTCGTGCGCAACCACCGGATCCTGCGCGGCTACGCCTATATCCTGCTGTTCGCCGGCATCTTCCTCGCGGCGATCCCGGGCTTCCTGCCCGCCTCGATCTCCTCGTCGGGCGGCTCGAAGAACTGGATCCGGCTCGGCAGCTTCTCGGTGCAGCCCAGCGAGTTCGCGAAGCTCATGCTGCTCATCTTCTTCGCGGTGTACCTGGTGCGCAAGCGGGACATGCTCTCGGTGGCGGGCCCGAAGATCCTCGGCCTGCAGCTGCCGCGCATGAAGGACCTCGGCCCGATCGTCATCGTCTGGGCCGCCAGCCTCGTCATCCTCGTCATGGAACGCGACCTCGGCACCTCGCTGCTGCTGTTCAGCATCTTCCTGTCGATGCTGTACATGGCCACGCGCCGCGCTTCGTGGATCCTCATCGGCCTCACGATGTTCATCGGCGGCTGCGTCGCGATCTACCCGTTCTTCTCGCACCTCCAGATCCGCGTCGCGATCTGGCTCGACCCGTGGAAGTACGTCGACGACCCGGTGACCTCGTCCTACCAGCTCGTCCAAGGCCTCGTCGCCCTCAACTCCGGCGGCCTCCTGGGGAACGGACCCGGATCGGGCAACCCGAACCGGATCCCCGCCTCAGAGTCCGACTTCATCCTCGCCGCCATCGGCGAGGAGGTCGGCCTCATCGGCCTCACCGCGATCCTGCTGCTGTACGCGGTCCTCGTGCAGCGCGGCTTCAAGACCGCCATCATGTCGCGGGACCTGTTCGGCAAGCTCATGGCCGGCGGCCTCTCGTTCCTGGTCGCGTTCCAGCTGTTCGTCGTGTTCGGCGGCGTCACCGGGCTCATCCCGATGACCGGCCAGACCACGACGTTCCTCGCCGCCGGCGGCTCCTCGCTGGTCGGCTCCTGGCTGCTGGTCGGCCTGTTCGTCCGCGTCTCCGACGACGCCCGCAAACCCTGGCAGGCCTCCTTCGGCCTCATGAAGACCGAGGCCCCGCCGGAGTTCCTGGCCGAGCAGGCCGCCCGCCGCGCCGCGGAAGAGGCCGCGAAGGGCGAACTCGCCGAAGTGGCCGACTCCGGCCCCATCCCCGGCGGCGACCAGCCGACCGAACTCATCATTCCCGGGCACCTCCCCGGCGGCCCCGGCACCACGGCCGAAGGCGGCCGAGGCACCATCGAAGAGGACATGGTCAGCCCGCCGCCCGGCCCGGTCTCCGGCCCTCCCGGGCCCGTCTCCGGTCCGCCGATGTCCCCGCCGCCCGGCGGCGGCCCCACTCGTCCCGCCGGCCAGGACCCCCGCGGCCAGCAGTACCCGCCGCCGCCTCCGCCCGGCTCCGCCTACGGCAGCCCGCCCCCCCCCGGCAACCCCACCCGCCCGGCCCCGCAGACCCCGCCGCCGTCTCCCCCCCGCCGCCGTCCTCGGCGTTCGACAGCGCCCCTTACCACCGCCGCCCGCAGCCCCCCGCCGGCCGCGACGACCAGAACAAGGAGGGCGGTCGATGAACCCGGCCCTGCGCCGCACCGGCGTCCTCGCGCTGATCCTGCTGGGCGCCCTCATCGCCCAGTCCACCTGGGTGGGCTTCTTCCACCACGACGACTACCAGGGCCAGCTCGACGGCCGCAGCATCGTCGCCGAGTACTCGGTCCCGCGCGGCCAGATCCTCGCCGGAGACACCGTCCTCGCCCAGTCGGTCCCCACCGACGGCGGCGACTACGAGTACAAGCGCGACTACCCCGAGGGCGACTACTTCGGCAACATCACCGGCTTCAAGTCGCTCCGGTACGGCGCCACCAACCTCGAGGCCGCGGAGAACTCGCTGCTGAACGGCACCAGCTCCCTGCTGGCCTTCGACGACTTCTGGGCCACGATCCTCAAGGAGCGCAAGGTCGGCGGCGATGTCGTGACCACCGTCGACGCCGAACTCCAGAAGACCGCCTACGACGCCATCGCGGACGCCGGCGTCAAGGGCGGCGCGGTCGTGATCGACCCGAAGACCGGCCGGATCCTCGCCGAGGCCTCCTACCCGGGCTGGAACCCGACCGAGGTCTCCTCGAACAACGGCGAGACCGCCGAGGCGGCCGAAGATCGCGCTCGACGAGTCCGGAGAGATCCCGGCTCGACCGCACCCGCCAGGACTACTACCCGCCGGGCTCGACCTTCAAGACCATCGTGGCCGCGGCGTACATCGAGAACGGCGGCAAGGCCGACGACATGGTCCCGGCCGGGAACGCCTACACCGCGCCCGACACGAACCACGAGATCACGAACTCCTCGGACCAGTGCCCCAACCCGGAGTACTCGCTCGAAGACGCCTTCGAGAAATCGTGCAACACCACGTTCGCGAAGTTGTGCGTCGAGGAGCTCACCACCGAGCAGATCACCGACATGGCCGACGCGTTCGGCTTCGGCGAGGCCTACGAGACGCCGCTGCCGACCGTGCCCTCCCAGACCGGCGACCTCTCCGAGGACGCCTTCCGCGCCCAGGCCTGCATCGGCCAGCAGGAAGTCCGCGAGACCGTCCTGCAGAACGCGGTCATCGCCGCGACCATCGCCAACGGCGGCGAGCGCATGGCCCCGCAGATCGTCGCCGAGCTCACCGACTCCGAGGGCAACACCGTCCAGAACTTCTCCGAAGACGACCTGGGCCGCGCGATCGACCTCGACACCGCCCAGGAGCTGGAGATCCTCATGGCGGCCGTCGTGGACGACGGCACCGGCAAGACCGCCAACATCGACGGCTACGACGTCTACGGCAAGACCGGCACCGCCGAGCACTCCGAGGACGGCGAGAACCCCGACCCCGACCACGGCTGGTTCCACGGCTTCGCCAAGGACAAGGAAGGCGAACCGGCCGTCGCCGTCTGCGTGTTCCTCGACTCCTACGGCGAAGGCGCCTCCGCCAAGGCCGCCGAGATCTCCGGGACCCTCATGCAGCAGGTCTTGGAGGGCCAGCAGGAATAAGGACACAGTTTCCTCACGATCCCCTGACGCGGCAACCGAAGGGCCCGCCGGAACGTGGATCTTCGGAGAGGTCGGGACCAAGGTGTCGCGCGACAGTGCGGCCGCACGACGTGCCTGGTCCTGGGCGGCCTGCCAGTAGACTGAAGCGTCGATCCCCCGGAGAAATGAGGAGACGCCGTGTTGAGCCCCGAAATGCTCCTCGGGCAACGCTATCGCCTGCGCGAACGCGTTGCCGTGGGCGGCATGGGCGAGGTCTGGCGGGCCGAGGACACCGTCCTGGAACGCACCGTGGCCGTCAAGGCCATGCTGCCCGCCCTCCTGAGCGAAGAGGGCTTCGCCAAGCGCTTCATCGCCGAGGCGAAGATGGTCGCCGGCCTCACCCACCCGCACATCGTCAACGTCCACGACTTCGGCAACGCCGACCTGCCCAGCGGCGAGACCACCGCCTACCTGGTGATGGAGTTCGTCGAAGGCAAGTCCCTCGCCGACCTCATCGCCGAACGCGGCCGCCTCGACGCCCGCGAACTCATGCCGATCATCGCCGCCACCGCCGAAGCCCTCCAGCAGGCCCACGAGCGCGGCATCATCCACCGCGACATCAAACCCGGCAACATCCTGGTGCGCGACCGCGACGGCCAAGCCGTCCTCACCGACTTCGGCATCGCCCGCTCAGGCGCCTCCGGCGACCTCACCGCCACCGGCTCGGTCATGGGCACCGCCTCCTACATCGCCCCCGAACAGGCCGAAGGCACCGGCGTGCTGCCCGCCTCCGACATGTACTCGCTCGGCGTCGTCGCCTTCCACGGCCTCACCGGGCACCGGCCCTTCCAGGCCGAGAACCCCATCGAACTCGCGCTCCACCACGTGCGCACCCCCGCCCCGCCGCTGCCGCAGGACATCCCTCCGGGCGTGCGGGCCTTCGTCGACCGCACCCTCCAGAAGAACCCCCACCAGCGCTTCGCCAGCGCCACCGAGATGGCCGCCGCCGCACGCGTCGCCGTCGACGCGCCCCCGGCCACCTCGGTCATGCCGCCGGTCGGCCAGCTTCCGCGCCGCGCCGGCGTGGTCAACATGGGCGGCCCGCCCGCAGGCGTCGCCGAACCCCAGGCGGCCGCCCCGCACATGCCCCCGCCCGGCTCCACGCCGCCGCATTCCGGCATCAATCTGGGAGCCGTGCCGCCCTCCCCGGCGTCCAAGCCAGGATGAACCGGCGCCTGATGGCCGTGCTCGCGGGCGTGGTCGCCCTCGTCGTGGTCGGCGGTATGGTGTTGCTGCTCCTCCAGCTGAACGGCGGCGGCAAACCCGGTGGCAGCGAAGAGACCACCGGGGAGACCCAGACCGAGGAGAGCGAGGACGCCTCGCCCGACGACGCGACCACCCCCGAGAGAAACCGAACAGGACCCCGACGGCGGCGGCCTCGGCTCCTGCCTGCGGGTCACCTGTGACTGATAGCGGGCTCTGCGCCTGCCGCTGCGATTAGAATCAAGCCGCGATGAACGGAACACGAGGACGTAAAACGCGATGACGACAGAGCCCCGCCTGCTCGGCGGCAGATACGAGATCGGCGAGGTCGTCGGCTACGGCGGGATGGCAGAAGTCCACCGCGGCCGCGACCTGCGACTCGGCCGCGACGTCGCGGTGAAACTGCTGCGAGCCGACCTGTCTCGTGACGAGTCGTTCCTCATCCGATTCCAGCGCGAGGCCCAGAACTCCGCCTCCCTGAACCACCCCAACATCGTCGCCGTCTTCGACACCGGCGAAGACGCCGGCATCCCCTACATGGTGATGGAGTTCGTCAACGGCCGCACCCTCAAAGAGGTCCTGCTCGCCGAAGGGCGCTTCGATTCCGCCGTCGCCTGCGAAGTCGTCGCCGACATGTGCGCGGCCCTCGACTTCAGCCACAAGCACCACATCATCCACCGGGACGTCAAGCCCGGCAACGTGATGCTCTCGGACACCAACCAGGTCAAAGTCATGGACTTCGGCATCGCCCGGGCGCTGGCCAGCGGACCAGGCGACCATGACGCAGACCAGCGCGGTCATCGGCACCGCGCAGTACCTCTCGCCCGGAGCAGGCCCGCGGCGAGACCGTGGACGCCCGCTCGGACGTCTACGCGGTCGGCTGCGTCCTCTACGAACTGCTCGTGGGGCACCCGCCGTTCACCGGCGACAACCCCGGTCTCCGTGGCCTACCAGCACGTGCGGGAGGAGGCCCGGCCGCCTTCGGAGCTCAACCCGAACGTCCCGGACTCGGTCGACGCCGTGATCATGAAGGCGCTCGCGAAGAACCCCGAGAACCGGTACCACTCGGCCGGGGAGATGCGCGAGGACCTCATCCGCGCCGCCCGCGGCCAGGCCGTCATGGCCCCCGCGGTGATGAGCGCGGGCGACCGGACCCAGCTCCTCGCCGGCGGCGCCGACTCGACGGCCCCGATCACGCCGATCGCGACCTCCTCGAGCAAGCGCCGCCCGTGGCTGATCGCGATGGGGGTGATCCTCGCGCTGGTCGCGGTCACGGCGGCGGCCTGGGGGATCATGAAGATGCTCGAGACTTCGGCGACGGTCCCGTGCCGAACGTGGTCGGGCAGCTCGAGGCGGACGCGACGGATGCGCTCGAAGCCGAGGGCTTCGTCGTCGAACGCCAAGTACGAGGTCGCCGAGGATCCCACGGACACGGCCATCGGCACGGTGACCGAGCAGGATCCGGCCAACGGCGACGAGGTCGACAAGGGCGAGACGGTCAGGATCACCGTCCTCCAAAAACCCGAGAACGTGTCGATCGAAGACGTCGTCGGGGATGACTTCGAGGACGCCAAGAAGACCCTTGAGGACCAGAACCTCAAGGTCAAGAAGGTGGAGACCGAAAGCCCAGCACCTCCGGGGAGGTCCTGACGCAGGACCCGAAGGCGGGGAGCTCGGTCGAGCCGCTCACCGAGGTGACGCTCACGGTTTCCGCAGGCGGGCAGGCCACCGTCCCGGACGTCTTCGGGATGTCCGTTCAGACGGCGACGGACACCTTGGATGGGGCCGGTTTCGAGGTGGAGGTCGTCTACGGCAACGGCGGCGACACCGAAGGCGTGGTCTACGAGCAGGATCAGGGAGCGGGCTCCACGCTCGACGAAGGCACCACGGTGACCATCACTGCCCGGGGCGTGGTGGTCCAGTGGGACGCCACGACCACGCCGCAGGCGCTCGCCGACGCGCTGAACGCCGCAGGACTCACCGCCACCATCAATGGTGACGCGACGCTGGAGACCATCGAGAGCGTCGCCGGCCCGGATGGCGACCTCACGAGCGGCACAGCGGTCGCTCCCGATTCCGAGATCACGATCACGCCCGCTGAAGAAGACGGCGGGGGCGGCGGTCAGACCTCAGAGGATCCGACCGAGAGCTGCGATAATCCGATCACCTGTCAGAACGATGACTGACTTAGAAGGGCCCGAGTGCGATGCGCTCGGGCCCTTTGGTGTTCCGTTCATACGGCGTTGGGAACGTCGGCTCGACTTAAAGATGGCGGCGACAAAGGGAGGCTGATCTGGCCTCGCTTCGTGTTCGGCTGCCCGGTGTCGGTGGGGTTGGGGTTCAGGCGGCAGCGACAAAGAGGTGGCAGCATTCCAGGGCGCTGGACAGCGGCCGCCAGGCCGCCCTATGGCCGAGGTGCGGAGCACCGAGGATGGCCGGTGTTTGATTGCGCTGCAGGGTGGTTGGGGGGCTGGGGCGGGGGATCGATATTCCTCAATGGATAATTCACTCGAATGGGCGATGACACCGCCCTGGTGATGTGTCACCATTGAACTACGAACAAGGAAGCGAAAACAGGTCGAGTATTCGAGAACAGGGAAGGGGGCGAACCCGATGGCCACCGCAGCTACTCATCAGGGACTGACAGGCACGATCCCGGGCGCGAGCGCCCATCCGGTCCACCCTCGATCAAGCTGCTGAGGCCATCAACGCTCACCACGCCCAGGTGCTCGGCGGTGATCGCGATGAAGGAGTCAGGCCTGCACCGCTCCGAGTTCGGGTTCTCCGCTCTCCGGTCGCTCTTGCTTCGCAGTTCGATTTCACGCTCATACGGCAGGCTCGATCGCCGTGATCGCTAAACTGTCCCCGAAGTTCTCGGTCCTGGCTCAGGCGGCAACGACGGGCAGGCCCGGATCGATCAGGTCGCCTTCGCGGTCCGGTGGTTGGACAAGACCCCGGCCATGCGCCTGTTCGCCAAGACGCCCTTCAGGGAACCAGTCCCCTCGCCCTTCGATGCCGAGACGCTGTGTGCGACTCCTGAGGCGTTGATCGCCCAGTACTGCGCTCATGCGCCTTTCAAGGACTTGCAGCGGCATTTGAAGGAGCTGGCCGCGCAGCTGGCTGATGAGTCGGAGTTGCTCGACTCCCTCGGCGAGCAGTCCCTGCAGTGGATCGAGATCGCCGAGACCGGCAACGGCATGTGGTCCCTCTCCGGCGAACTCTCCGACGAGACCGGGAGGCTGCTGGACAAGTACTTGAAGACCGCCTGCCCACCCCCCCGCCAGGAGGAGACCGACGCCCGAGGGCGTGCTCCCTCCCCCCCCGAACCGGCATGCCGAAGCACTCCACCAGTTCCTCGCGGGCTACGGCGCCTCTCCTGAAGCGGCGACCCGGCACGGCCACACGGCCACCCTGGATCTCGTGGTCGACATCGAGACGTTGCAGGGTAAGGACACCGGGCGCCTGCCTCTTCTGGAAGGGCAGCCGATCTCGCTCGCGAGGGCGCGCCTGCTCGCTTGCGAGGGCGTGGTCATTCCCTCGGTCTTCAACTACGCCACCGGTGAAGCCCTCGAACTCGGGCGGGCACTGCGCCTCCCAACGCCGCTCTGCGGCGCAAGCTCGAACTCGAGCAGCCCGAAGGGTGCGCCTGGAACGCGGTCATCACCTCCCTATC